>OZ244143.1:0-5470758 GCA_965216005.1 Candidatus Azotimanducaceae bacterium
GCAAGGCAATGTCCAACCGCAGCCATTCGGCATCATCGGGGAATACCGTGCGGGCTTCGTTCAACCGGGTTTCCGCTTGTTCTAGGTTGTTTTCGACGAGGGCCTCATCGATGCTGGATTTCCACTCGTTGGCAAGTCCCGCGACTTCGGCCTGGGCTTGAGAGTGGGCTGGATCGATGGCCAGAACGCGCCGGTATGCCGCGACGATCGCTGCCAGACCTTGATTGGGATCTTGGCGGATCGACTGCGCTTCGCTCCACGCTGCGATGAGTTGGGGATCCTCGCCGATACCGATTTGCGCGAGGATGCGCTCGAGAGGCAGTAAATCGCGATCCCATGCGTAGTACCCGCCCGCGCCGGCGACCGCGGCCAACACCAACAGCAATGCACTCACCCTGAGACGTCGTGTGCGGCGGCGGCGGCGATTTTGCCGCTCGGCGCGGATCGGGTCGCGAGGTGTGGCCAGAATCTCTCCCGCCAGCGCACGTATCTCCTGAGTATCGACGGGCTGGGTTTTGAACGTGACCTCCGGCAAAGTGTCGTCCATGCGCACTTCGTCCAGCGCTTCGACGAGTTCTGCACCGGTCTGATAGCGCTCGGTGGGTCGTTTAGCCAGACAGCGGTCGATGACGTCTTGAAACTTCAAAAGATGGTTCGGCAGGCGCGGCGTGGGCTCCTGTAACAACTTCAAATGGCGGGCGAGTGCCAGCTCGTCCGCCTTGCGACGTGTCGGACTGGACTCCACGGTGGCGGCATCTGCTGCAGTCGAATCGGGCTCGCCAGATACTGCCCCAACGTAAGGCACACGCCCCGTCAGCACCTGAAAAAACAAGACCCCCAGGCTGAATAGATCGGAACGTCCATCGATGGCCCGCCCTGAGGCTTGCTCGGGGCTCATGTATTCGTATGTACCAAGCACAGTCCCCTTGGGTGTGAGACTGTGTTCACCCATGTCCTCCATGAGTTCCGCGATACCGAAATCGATGAGAACGGCGATACCGTCATCCCTGAACATCACGTTCTCGGGTTTCACATCCTTGTGCACCAAGCCCGAATTCATGAATGTGATCGAGGCTTCTTGCGATGTCTTTGACGGTCTTGATGATCGCCTGAGTGCTCATCCCCGACTGCAGGCGATCGTTGAGCGTGCCGGCCGGTAAAAATTCCATCACCTGGTAGCAAACGGACGCATCTGCGCTATAACCCAGCGCGCGCACGACATTACGGTGCACCATCTGCTGGTGCATCGCACAGACACGGCTAAACCGTGATCGAAACGTGGCATCGGTGGCGTACGGCGGACGCAGAATCTTGATGGCCACCAAGCGATTGTCACTTGTGCGCCGTGCTGCATAAACACTCGACATTTCGCTTTGGCTGAGCAACTCGAGATCGTCGACACCTTCGATCGTGATCTGCGCGTGATTGGAGATGACAGGCGTTACCAACGTCGACCCTTTATGACCTATAGACGACCGGGGATCCTCTGAACATGCGATAACTAGTCAAAGGAGCACTAGCTGCCGGGCTGGTTCAGCAGGCTATTCTGGAGATTGTCTTCCTCTACCGGAACGATCAGCATGCTGCCCTCGACGAGTTGTCCGAGGACGAACCGACCCGAAGGAATAATAAGATTACCGTCAACACTGACGGCCATGCCGGTGCCATGGGCGAGTCCGTTAATGCACGTTTCGCTCTCGAACATCCAGCTACGTTCGAGATGATTGAACTGACAATGCTCGATGACGCGAATGGTCTCGCTCACCCGCAAGTCACCGTTGTTCCAGTTCTGCACTTCCGCCGGACCGTCGGGTTGATGCTTGACACCCCAGCCGTGCATCTTGTTGTTACTGAACTGTCCCCGGTAGATGGTGTCGTCTCGCCAGTAGAACACGCCTTCTCCCGAACGTAGGTCGTTGGCGAATTCGCCCACATAACGATTGCCATTGGGTAACAGCAGTAAGCCTTTGCCGACTTTCTTGCCTTCTTCGAACTCACCGATGTATTGACGTCCATCGAGGAATCGATAACTACCCCGACCGTGCAGAACGCCATCGACGAAATCTCCGGAAAACTCTTCGCCGGTAGCCCTGGTCATCGTCCCTCGACCCGTTAGCTTACCTACACGAAACTCACCGACATATACGTCGTTGTTCGCCCAAGTGAAACGTCCACTACCGTGCATCTGGTTGTTTTTGAACTCACCCTGATAACGGTCCAGTTTGTCACCGTTAGGCAATTCCAGAACACCTGTTCCCTCGCGTCGATTGTCGACAAACCCGCCGGTGTATTTGCGGCCGTCCGTCCAGTAGTAGGTGCCTTGACCGTGAAAGCGGTTGGCGTCGAACTGTCCTTCGTAACGATTACCGTCGGCCCAGGTGTAGATGCCTTCGCCATTGCGCATTCCATCGACGAGTTCACCTTCGTACACATCGCCGTTCGCAAGCTCGTACTTGGCCGCGGAAACCGGTGGCACAAGGAGCCAGTTGAGAACGAAACACAATGTCCACCATCCCAGATGTGGGCGTGACAAAACGCGGGAAGGCCTGCGTTGCACCTCGTGTTTTGTACGATGCTGCACTGGCTTAACTCTGCCTGACTTTTTCCACACTGCTTCGATCACCTAGATCGCACTGTCCATTCCTGTCCATGCCTGTCCGTGCCTACCCATGCCCATCCATGCCTATCTGTGCTTTATCCATGCCTACACCTTTCCCATTGGCACCTATACACTGCCAGGTTGCCGTCGCGAACATCACCACACTAGCGGATTTAATGGATATTTTCTTCACTGCTGTCTGTTTGACCATTGGCGTCGTCAGTGGGTTCCTGGGCGGTCTTTTCGGCATCGGCGGCGGTATCGTCATTGTACCGGCATTGGCCTTGTTCTATGAGATCTACGACCGAATTCCGGCAGAGTTTCAACTTTTGGTGAGCGTAGGGACTTCGCTGGCATGTATCGGCTTTACCTCAGCGTCCGCCGCATGGACCCAGCACCGCGCCGGATTCGTCAACTGGCACATTTTCAAACGCCTGGTCGGATTCTTGTTACTGGGTAGCTTCGCAGCTGGCTTCATTGCGCCTTTACTTCCGGAGGTGGTGTTCAGGACTTTCATCGGACTCTTTTTATTTGCTGTGGCAACCATCATGTTGTCCAAGTGGCAGCCTGCACCGGGAAGGCAGTTTCCGGGCTTGTTAGGCACCGCCGGGTTGGGACTTGGCGGAGGCACGACGGCAGGATTGGTCGGTATTGCCGGTGGTAACGTGATCGTACCCTCCCTCGTTTTCCTGAACGTGCCGGTCCATCGCGCTACTGCTACGGCCAGCGCGCTAGGGGTCCCTATCGCCATCGTCGGTGCCAGTGGCTACGCGATCTCGTCTCTGCTGCGGCCACCCGCGCACCCGGCTTATATCGATTGGTTGGCCATTGTCCCGATCGTATTGGGTGCGGTCGTCATGGCACCCTTGGGTGTCAAGGTTGCCCATCGCTTGCAACCGTTGGTTTTGAAGCGTGCGTTCGCTGTTTTGTTGGCGGTAGTCAGTATGAGAATTCTATACGGAGTGCTCGACTAGCCACCCAAACGACGAATTTGAATCGCATCACTCTTTAGATCGGCGAGGACGTCAGAAATGACCACGAGCTTGGCATCGTCGTCCAATCCTTCCCTTTTCCGCAACACATCAAAGGCACGTTGCAACGTCTTCTCGGGATCGGAGCTGAACGCAGTGCGATGGGCCAGCACAGCTCTGTTCAGTGCCAGGCGCCGTCGCGTCTGACTGTGATTGGTAAAGGCATATATCGGCACGTTCGCCGGCCGTGCGTTGGTCACGTAATCAGCGGTCAAGCCACGGCGCGTAACGACCACGATACCCTCGGCGCCCAACGACTCCGCTAGTGCGACCGCGTGAACGGCGACGTGTTGCTTATCGTCGCTGATGACCAGGTCCTGTTCGTAGCCGAGACCGGGATAGCGTTCCGTCTTAGTGGCAATGGCACTCAACTGTTCCACACAACGCACGGGGTATTGGCCGATACTGGTTTCACCGGAGAGCATCACAGCGTCCACGCCCTCGTAGATGGCGTTGGCGACATCGGTGACTTCCGCGCGCGTGGGTATGGGATTGTCGATCATCGATTCCAACAGGTGGGTAGCGACGATGCAGCGCCGACCCCATTGGGCGGACGCGTGCACGATGCGACGCTGCACGTTTGGGAGGTCCGCGATGTCCGTTTCAATACCGAGATCACCTCTCGCCACCATCACACCATCGGCCAGCCTGACGATGTCGTGGACATTGGTGACACCCTCCTGATCTTCGATCTTCGCAATAATCTTGATGGTATTCTGTTTCTTGCCGAGGATTTCACGCAGCTCCCTCACGTCGTCCGCGCTACGCACGAATGAGAGTGCGATGAAGTCAACGTCGTGTTCGATACCGAACTTGATGTCCTCGCGATCCTTTTGGGTAATCGCCGGCAAGTTGACTCGAACACCGGGCAGGTTGACATGCTTGCGACTACCCAACGTCCCACCGTCGACAACGCGACACTTCAACTGCTGAGCGTGTTTTTCCAATACTTCGAAGTTGAGCAAACCGTTGTCGAGCGTAACGATTTTGCCGACGTCCACGATATCGACGATCTCATCGTAGTTGACGTGGATCGATTTGGTTTCTACCAGACGCGGATCCCTGACGGTCAAGGTGACGACCTCACCCGCCTCGAGCTCCATCGGCTGATCCAATTCCCCAGTGCGAATCTCGGGACCTTGTGTGTCGAGAAGCAACGGGATGGGCCGGGGCGCTTGCCGGTTCAGCGTCTTGATCCAATTGATGATCTTACGCGCACTCGCATGGTCTGAATGCGACATGTTCAGGCGTACGACATCCATCCCGGCTTCATAGAGGCGCTTGAGCATCGGAAAGCTGGTGGTCGCAGGGCCTATCGTGCAGACAATTTTGGTGCGTCGAATCGGGGTGGTCATTTTCACGCGTGATCGTTTTGCGGTGGGAGTCTGGGAGTTCGGCCGGCGGATGTCCAGAATTGCTCGACACGTGGCACGACTTGTTTGGCTGATACCACTTCCGGCCGCCAAATGTCGGGGAAGAAATCTACAAAACGCGAATCAGTGAACCGAGGATCGACCAAGCAGACCACACCGCGGTCTTGGGGACTACGTAGCAGGCGTCCTGCAGCTTGCACGACTTTCACCAGCGCCGGTTGGGTATAGGCCACCAGTTCGCCGACCCCGGCGCCTGCTGCTGCGTCATAGCGTGCCGCTTGAGCGTCACGGTAAGCGCTCGGCGGCGGCAGCCCCAGCCCGATCAAGATGACACCTGACAGCGCCAGGGTCGAGAAATCGACAGATTCGCCGAATATGCCTCCCATGACCATAAACAACACGCCGTGTTCGAGCGCTTGGAACTCGGCAAGTAGCGCCTGCGCATCCGGTTCGGATTGACCCGGCACCTGGCGCAGAATGGACAGGCAGTCCCCACCCTCCCCCTGGGTAGCGGCACGCCCCGTCTCCAGTTCCTTTACCAGTGCGTGCAGGTATTCATACGAAGGCAATGCAACGATATAGCGGCCGGCCTTTACCTGTAATACCCCCTCGATGAGATGGGACAGCGGTCGCAAACTGCGCTCGCGTTGTCGATAATAAGTGGGGATGTCACGCACGATGAGGACTGCTAATTGCTCCGCTGAGAAGGGACTGCCGACGCGCGCAATCGAACCGCCTTCCCGCCCATCGGCGCCGTGTAACATCTGGTAGAGCGGCAACGGCGACAACGTCCCTGAAAAACGTACTGCAGCTTTGAATTCCGCCAAGCGTTCGCCGGTATAGGCGCTCGGATCGACGCATTGGCGCGACACTTTGACCTCACGACCTTGCACGTGAACGATGCACACATAACACTCGGCTTTGGTCCAGCGCAGCGACTTTTGCCAGGCGGTGCAGGCGAAAAACAACGGCACGATTTCCGGAAAACCTTGGACATCGACGTCGAGTGCCCCGACCGTGTCGACAAACCTCGCCAAGGCTCGCTCCACAGCGCCAACCTCGTGCACCAGACGCTCGCCATCGCCGTGTTCACGCCGCAATTTCAGTAATGCTCGATCGATGGAAGCCGCGCGTTTACTAATGGCTGTGTGCGCGACTTTTCTCGCCAAGGCCACTTCATCGCGATCGATGCTCACGCTCAACATGCTTGCCACGCGCGGTGCCAACTGATGCGCTTCGTCGACCAAAAGGATTAGATCGGGATTGCCCTCAAAGCGGCGTAAGCGCACAACGGGATCGAACACGTAGTTGTAGTCGCAGACAATGATGTCCGCCCACCAGGCAGCGTCTAACGACAGCTCGAAGGGGCATACGGTATACTCACGAGCTATCGCTTCGATGGTATCCCGCTCGGCGAGCTTGGCATCGAGCACCGCATCGACCGCCAACGGCACACGATCGAAATAACCGCGCGCATACTCACACCGATCTGGATCGCACGGCATGCCTTCGACGAAACAGGTCTTTTCCTTCGCCGTAATCTGCACTGTGCTGAGGTGAGCGCTGTCTCGGTCGAGCTGGCGACACGCTGCCAAAGCAGCGCGGGCACCCAGGCTACGACTAGTTAGGAAGAACACCTGTTCGCGAGCGATGTACTTTACCGTGGGGAACAGCACCCCCATGGATTTTCCGCTGCCTGTCGGTGCTTCGAGTAGGAGATTCTCGGCGTTGTCCAAAGCGACGTAAACCCTGCGTGCCATGGCCTGCTGCGATTTTCGAAACGCGGCAAACGGAAACGCCTTGTCTTGCGCCCAGTCCCGGCGCGGTTCGAGACGAGCGTGGTGGCGCTTGATGCGTGCATCGAAACACGCGGACATGAATTGCAGCCACAAGCGGGCGAGACTCTGATTGATACGATGCTCGAATACACGCTCCTCCAGCGTTTCCACACGAACGTAAACGAGTCTGAGGATCAGGTCGGTATCGGTACGATCCTCACTATGCGCATAGAGCCCTGCGTAAATTCTGAGTTGGCCCAAATCGATTGCACCGGCAGTGTCAGGCAGCGTGCGGCACGCTTTGAATTCTTCAAGGCAAACGTCGGTCGCCGTCGTGTAGCTGCCGTCGACGCGTCCGCTCAGTGTAGTGTCCACGCCGTCGATGATCAGTGTGGCGGCGAGACTCAGCTCGCGCTGATAGTCCTCAATGTCGCGGGCACGCATACGCTGCACCGCGCGCTGGGTTTCGATGCCCAGCTCTGCATCCACGGGTTTGGCTTCGTTGCGCGTGTATAGATCGCCGGTACGGCACAGCCTTTCGGCGAGCTGCCGCACGCCGATGTGTTTATCTGCTTTCAAGCGTGCGTATCGCTCATCGGCCAGGTGGCGCCTGGCCGAGTTTCAGTTTCAAAACGCGGGCGGGTATGGACAGCTTGTCTAACTGCACGAACCATGCGCGTTGACCTGGCTGAAGTTGATCGTTAGGCCCCTTGACTTCCACCAGTTCATAACAGCCCGGCCCATACGCGACAAATAGATCCGGAAGTCCCCGGCGCCTGGAGGCAAGGTGGCGAATCAGAAACGCGCAAATTTTGCGAATATCGCCGATAGGCATCGCCTCGAGAATCTCCGTCATACCGAGTTCATGCAGCAGCGGCCAGTTGACGAGCGCATTGCTGATGCCAGTCTTGGCCTGAAAGTTCTCAACTAAGTGCCCGCCGAAATCTCGGTCGGTGAGGCTTTCGACGGCAGCTAGGTAACGCCCACGCACTGTGCAGAAATCGGCTTCATAGAGGTCCAGCGGACCGCTTTGGAACGGATTGGTGAACGCGCCCGGGAGAGGTGCGAACACGGCGTCCCAATACGCCAATCCGGTCAGCGACAGAATCAATCCATTTTCGACATGCGCACCCCAGCGTGCGCCCTGCTCCAGCAGCAAATCCAGCGCCTGGCCTTCCACAGACGCCTGCACTGCGGCGATCTCCAAGGTATCGGTCTTGGGCGTGAATCCCCCGTTACGTTGGCCGAACCGTTGAGCAAACTGAGTCTCTTCTTCGCACCACGGCGCTAGTCTGATTTGCTCGAGCACGGCTTGGGCGGCGTCCGCACGCCCGAGTTTCTTCAGTGTACGCACCTTGCGCTCACGCGCCGGGTGCATCGACACGGCATCATAGGTGGTCAGCGCGTGCTCGAACTGGTGCGCGGATTCGAACCACTGAGCAGTCCGTAGCAGCGCTTTGTCACGCCGCCGTCGCAGCAAGCGTGGCGCGTCCTCCGTCAGTTCCCTGGTCAGCGCTTCGCGAAGTTCGACACCCAGTCCGGCGCGCTCATCGAGCCGATGGCTCAACTGGGCAAGGTGCCTGAGGGTGAGTTCGCTCGCTAGATCTGTACGGCTCACAAAGCGCCTTTCGCTCAACGCTACGGACTCGTAGGCGACCATGCCGAGATCGCGCATCACGAATTGAGACAGATCGCTCGAGCCATCGCCGAAATACAACAGCTGCAAGACTTGCCAGTCCGTCGACCGTGCGATGGTCAGCCAGGGAACGCGCATCTTGACGATCTGATTGATCCGCCGGTCGGATTGGGTACCGAGCACACGGGCGACTAAACTGGGTTTGGTCTCATTGCGGCGACCGTGCAGTGCCGGTGCAAAGGTTTCACACAGCTCGGTCTTGCGTAAGAGCGCCAAGACGCGATCCCCGGGGGCATCGGGCGATACCGCGACCAACCCGGCATCGACCAATTCTTCAATGGCAGCGTGGGTGCTGCGCACCTCTCGATAATTCAAGCTGTCGATGCGGAACAAAGGGCCCTTGCGGGTCAACAGGCGCACGAAGAGTCGTTGTGCATCGTCACCCGCGCCAAGATAAGCCTCGACCGTGCCCAGCACCGAGCGATCCAAGAGATCTAGATACCGCTGCTGCACGAACTCGAGCAACGTGACGCAATTGTTTTGATAGTAGTCTTCAGGCGCGGGTTGCTGCGGTTTGAGGAGCGTTGCGCTGTCGACCGGGGTGTCTGGCATTGCAGATGTGCGCGCGTTAGGGTTGCTGTTCTCGATCGCTTGACTGCCTCGAGTACCAAGCTCGGGGCGTACTCGTTCAACACCAAAACACTAGGAGAGCATTCCTTGACCGCATCTGCAAGCTATCCGTTTTGCCTTGCCACCATCGTGACGGACAAGGCGATCGCTGGGATGCTGGAAGCGGAGCGTGAGGGCAGTACTCAGGGTCACTACCGCGACAGCCATCCCTGGTTGATCGCTCGCGAACTTCTTGCCGATGCACGAGAGGACGATCGCCAGCTGCCTATTCTCTTCGCCAGTCAAAGCAGCCAGGGCGAGGCGCACTTCAGTCATTGGAGCGTCATTCGCGACATCGAAGTCGTGGAGCTGCACCGCGGAGAATGGGACAGTCGTGCGACGTTCGGGGCGCTACAGCCCATGAATCCAATTTGGGAAGCGATCGATAGCGTCTTCGTCAAAGCGAGCGAGGAACAAATGCAGCGGGAAGCACGCGAAGGCATTCGCGTATTCCGCACCGCGCTGGACGAGTACCACATTCACCCGTATGCGATTTGCGAAACGCCGGCGTTTATCCTGGAGATTTTGTAGCCATCGCGAAGGTGGATGGACAGTGTCAATTGACGCTGGTCGTGACACCGTGGAAGGTCATCGGGGAGAGAATCAAGGGAAAAAGATGTTAAGGGATCAAGAGAGTATCGGAGGAAACATTCAACCTTCGGCTTCTTGCGCAGAAGACTTGCCGGAATCCGCAGCCTCGGATGCTTTACCGGGGGCAGACTGAGGCTCACCATGAATACGCAACCAGACCTCTTTGCGATGCACAGTGGCTCGCTTCGGCGCATCTATCCCCAGATGCACTTGGCTGCCGCGAATCTTCAACACTTTCAGTTCGACTTCGTTATCGATCATGATCGATTCGCCAGCCCGCCGGGTTAACACCAGCATACGATTTCCTCTCGCAATCCGTTTGCAGCAGACAATCTACAAGGTTAGCTCACCGTGTTCTGTGACCCTTGAGGCAGTTCGTAAGGTTGCTCGCGACTTATTTCGCGACGCCGATCTCAGTCTTCGTCAGCTGCCTTGTCGATCAAGGCGGGTGGCATGGGCTTTTTGACCACCGCACCCAGCTCGCGGAACTTCTCCACCTGACGGACGAGGTTGGCTTTCCCCGTAGCGAGCCCTGCATAGATGGTCGAGTAGGTCTTTTCTGCCGAGGCCATCTGCTTCCCGAGCTTGTCCATTTGTTCGACTAGTACATGAAGTTTGTCGTATAACGCTCCAGCACGCTTAGCAATTTCCTGCGCGTTGCGGTTCTGTTTCTCGTAGCGCCAGACATTGTTGATGATGCGTAATGTCATCATCAGGGTGGTCGGCGAAACGATCACGATTCGCTGCGTAAACGCATCCGTGAACAAACGCTGGTCCACCTCCATCGCCAGTGTGAAGGCCGACTCGATGGGCACGAACATCAACACGAAGTCGAGCGAACGGACGTCGTTGAGTTTGTCGTAGTCCTGTTCGGATAGGCGTTTGACGTGACCGCGCATGTTGAGCATGTGCTGCTTCAAGAGCTGACCGCGCGTTTCTTCGTCCTCGCTGGCCAGTGCTTCCTCGTAGGCGTTCAGCGAGACCTTGGAATCGATGATCACGTCCTTGTTGTCCGGGAGGCGGATCAGCACGTCCGGGCGCTTGAGGTCACCCTGGCTCGAGCGCCGACTGACTTGCAGGAAGTACTCGTGGTCCTTGCGCAGGCCGGACTCCTCTAGCACTCGTTCCAATACCAACTCACCCCAGTTGCCCTGCAGCTTTTTATCGCCCTTGAGCGCCTTCGTCAGGTTTTCGGCTTCCTCGTTGATGCGTTCGCTGGCCGACTGCAGGTTCTTGATTTCCGTCAGCAGCGAAGCGCGCTCCTTGGTGTCGGTGTGATAAACCTCCTCCACACGCTTCTTGAAGTCGACAATCTGGTCTTTGAAAGGCGTCAGTACACTCTGTAGGTTGGTGCGCTGGCGTTCGCCTTGCTGGTCGAAGACTTTGTTGGCCAAGTGCTCGAACTCTTTCTTGAGCTGCTCGCTGTTCTCACGAAACAACTTTTCTTTCTCCGCATAACCGCGCTGCGCCTCATCGAGGCGGGCGGTCGTTGCAGCTACGTCGGCAAGGGATGCCGTCAGGGCATCACGTTTTTGTGACAACTCGTCACGCAGGGCACCCAGCTGTTGCTCGAGTCCCTGCAGACGCGCGCGATCGGCGGCCTCGCGCTGCTGCGACCTGGCGATGTCTTCGGCGATCTTTTCACGCTCGACGGCCTGCGACGCTGCATCCTGCTGCAGCCCTGCTTCGAACGCTTCGGAAACCAGGCGGCGCGTGCGCCGATGCATGAGGAAAAGCGTGAGCAAGACCACCGCACCCGCCACGATGCCCAAGACAATCCATACGTTCAGAGCATTCAGCCATACATTGACGTCGACAAGCGCCTGCTGCAGGTGTGCGGCGGACTGTTCTAAAGCGCTATTAATATTGGGGGTCATGTTGGAGGCATAGCTTACCTTTTCCTATCTCTCCGCGCGCGCATTATGACGGCGCGACCGGGGTGCCGGTCGTGCTGCTTGCATCGCGCGGCAATCCGTACCTACCGGCTTAAAGCGATGGGCCTGCGATGACCGCACAATTGGAGTATTCTTCTGCTGCGCGTCAGTGTCCTGACCCTCACAGATCAAGCGCTCGAGCGTCGTACGTTCGAAGAAAGGAAACATCGCAGTGGATATTTTGATCGTCGACGACGATACCTCGCACAGCGCAAGCGTCAGGGACGTGCTCGGTGCGCACCAATACCCCAACGCGGACATCGCCGAGACAGGCACACAGGGACTGGCCATGCTGCGCAATCCAGCGCAACGCTACCAGGTGCTCATACTCGACCTGCACATTCCCGATTTGTCCGGTATCGAGATTCTCAGGACCATCCGCGCGGAAGGGATTGCCGTAAAAACAATTGTATTGAGCGGTGAGCGCGAGCTCGACAGCGTCACCCCGATTTTAAAGCTGGGCGCATTCGACTACATCCGTAAACCCTACGATCCACCCGAACTCGTCACCTCCGTGGCCAACGCCATCGCCAAGCACCAGCTGGAACAGGAAGTCGAGCGGATGCAGAAGACGGTGCAGGAGAACGCCGAGCTCTACGAGTTTCTCCTGAATGCGTCCCCTGACATGGTCTATCTGCTCGATGCCGACGGTACGTTCAAGTTCGTGAATCACCAGCTGGACGGCGTGTTCGACACGGACCCGCAAGCGCTTCGCCAACAGCCGTGGACAGAACTTTTCAGAGGCCACTCGGAACTCGTCGACGCACTGGAGCGTCAGTTCAACGAACGCCGCACCGGTATCCGCGCCACTCTCGGGCACGAATTCGACTACCGCAGCGCGGTGGGAACACGCCACTCCCTGGAGCTGTCATCGATCGGTTTGTACGAACCGGACGCCGACGACAACCCTCAATTCATCGGCACGTACGGGGTGGTGCGCGATGTCACCGAGTCTCGGCGAACGCGTCGCCAGCTGATCCAAAATCAAAGGAAATTTCAGACGCTGTTCGCCAACAGCCCGGACGCGGTGTTCATCGCCCGCTTGGATACGGGTGAGATTCTCGAGCGCAATTCCCACTTCATCGAGATCTGCGCGGCCATGGGCGCGCAGGACGACGGAACCGACGCCTTTCTGTGGACCGCTGAACACACACGCGAGCACTTTCTGGAAGGATTGACGCACAACCCGCAATTCTTCGATTCGACGTTCAGTAAAACCGTCGATGGCGTCGAGCGTTTCTTCGAATTGCGTGCTCGGGCGCTCGAACTCGAGGGTGAGCACTGTTTGGTGGCGACTGTGCGCGACCGCACTGCCGAGCGCCGGGCGGAAATGGACCGGCTCGCCCTGGAGCAACAGCTGCAACAGGCGGGACGCATGGAAGCCATCGGCCAGGTGGCGGGCGGCATCGCCCATGACTTCAACAATATTTTAGCCAGCATCATCGGCTATGCGGAACTCATCATGACCGCTCATGCGCGGTTGGATCAGACGCAGATCAACGAGTACCTGAACGAGGTGGTCACCGCCGGTCACCGCGCACGAGACTTGATCTCACAAATGTTGACGTTTACGCGGGCCCAGAAAGGCGATGCCAGTGCAGTCGACATCGAAACGACGATCGCCGATGTTTCGCGCATGTTGGATGCCGCCATACCCAGCATGATCGAAGTACGCACCCGGTTCGAAGAAGCACTACCGAAGGTGTGGATCGACCCCATACAGATTCAACAGATCATCATCAATCTGCTGATCAATGCGCGCGATGCGATCGAGGGCACGGGCACCATCAGTGTCAACGTCGCGAGATCCAAGGCCGCCGTGACGTGCCAGACCTGTGGCGCCGTGTATGACGAGCCCCACGTCGTCATCGAGGTGGCGGATACGGGCCACGGCATCCCGTCGGAATTACTGGATAGCGTCTTCGAAATGTACTTTACGACCCGGGCGCCGGATCAGGGCACGGGGTTCGGCTTGTGGATGATCAATTCCCTCGTGCACCAACACGACGGACACTTGTCGTTGACGACTGCAGTGGGTGCGGGCACGACATTTCGCATTCACCTCCCGGAAGTGTCTGTAGTCGATCAACTCGCCGCACCGAGTACTGTGCCGACGCCGCGCATCAGAGGTCGCATCGTCGTTGTCGACGATGAAGTATCCGTCGCCAACTTCGTCGGCGAGGTCCTACGCGACAAAGGCTACCCAACGGTTGTGTTCAGCGAAAGCCCTCAAGCCCTCGAATATTTGACCAACAACATGGACAAGACTGCGCTATTGCTCACTGACGGACGCATGCCGCTCATCTCAGGTATTGAACTCGTTGAGCGGTGCCGAGCGATGCGCGCGGATCTGCCAGTTATCTTCATTACGGCTTACGCACAAAACCTCGATATGCAGGCCATCGAAAACCTCAACGTGAACACTTTTCTAAAGAAGCCGTTCAGCATCGATGAAATGTTGGCGGCCGTGGGCAGTCTTGTTGAAGCCACGACCTCCGTCGATACGGAATCCTGAACGAACGCATGAAAAAGCCGGGCAGTACCCGGCTTCATGCGGCGCTGACGCGTGTGTCTATACTGAATCGATCCTTGGTTTACTGTTCCGTCGGATCGCGCCCGTCTTGCGGAGCACCGGTACCGGATGAACCCATGAAGATTTTACTGCCGTCTTCAAAGGTGACGTCGCGGCCGTTGGCTCGTTGCGAGCGGTCTTTCGACTGGTAGCCATCGACGACGATGACCGTTCCAGGCAGCAGCGATTTGCGGCTCAAGCCCCTTCTCAACAGCGTGTTGGGGGTACCGCCCTCTACCATCCACACCTGCTTTTCGCCCGCTTCCGTGGTGTGTTCCATATGAATCCAGGCGTGGGGGTTCACCCACTCGACCTTGACCACCGGGCCACGCAGAATCAGCGGGCGGTTGGGATCGAATTCAGCACCAAACGCATGATGCGACCAGGACTGCGTCGAGGTGACCAGACATCCGGCGACGCCCACGACGGCAAGTACTCTCTTCAACATCGATATTCCTCTCAAAACCGGTCAACCAATACCTGATGATACAGGATTTACGGGGCCAATTCCCCCACCCCGCACGCTGTGACCGCGAAAGCTCCACGGTCACCGCAAAACGTTTGTAAAAGCCGCGATGCGGACTAGCGCGGGAGCGGTTCTCTGCGCCACTCGCCGTACATCATCTCTTCGACGAATTCCACGCAGCGAAATTCCATCAGTTGTGCATTCGGTTCCATGCGCCGATATAGCGGCATGCGAATGGTCCAGGGTTCCGTGAAGGTTTCCTCATCGACGATGGTGGCCTCGTACTCGAGATGATTAGGGCCGATCGGCGTATACCGCTCGGTGACTTTCATCAGAGCACTGTGATGATTACCTGCCCGGTCGAACCAGGTTGAATCCAACTGCCCCGTGACGTCCACCACGAGCGTGTCGCCTTCCCAACGGCCGTGCGACCACCCCATCCAGCTATCGACAGGCGCTTCGCCGGGATCTTCCATGTAGATCTCACGAGTCGCGCCAGCGTACTGGTAGGCAATGAAAATGGCGTCTGCATTCTGGAATATCTGAAAGGGCTGGGGCATGTAAGTCGCGCGCGGCACGCCGGGTAGGTAGCATTTAACCTCCGGATCGCGGTCGATCCAGTTGGCTTTGTTTTCATCGCGCTTCGCGAGGGCCTCCGGCTTGTACGGAATCTTGCCTCCGACGACGACACCGAGTCCGGGGGGTACCGCACCGACCGCACCGAGATACAGCGTCTTGACCGCGGGTAACGGTCCCATCGGACCCTCGCGCAACTGCATAGAGTGGCTGGCTGTGTGCATTTCGATGTTGTAGTTCGCCGAATTCAGCGCTTGCCAGATGCCGTTTAGATCTGGGTGCTCGCCGTTCGGTCCGCGAGGTGCTTTGTAGGTGTCAGCGGCGATCCCTACGGATCCCATTAGGCACAGTACGAGCACAGTTTTGAGCAGACGCATCCCTCTCTCCATTGTTTTCTTTGTAGTAAACGATGGATCGTCCCACTTCGAGTGCGGAGCGGTCAAGTCTCGTGCTGTCGGGAAAGGTGCCCAATTGACCCGATTAATGCCAGCGCCGAGTTCCGTTACACTGCTCAAAAGAAGTCAAAGGGAGTGATCGCCATGTCCGCGACAATTGAGGACAGCCCTGACGCCACGCGCCTTGGTCAGAGCGCCGACGAGCGCAGCGAGCAAATCGAACACATACGTTTAGCGGTACGGCAGTTGTGCGCACAATACGGCGAGGACTATTGGCTGGAGATGGATCGCACGCTGGGCTATCCCACCGAATTCGTCGCCGAACTGACGCGCGCCGGTTTCTTGGGCGTGCTCATCCCGGAAGAGTACGGTGGTTCCGGTCTCGGCGTCCTCGAGGCTGCAGCGGTCATGGAAGAAGTCTGCCGCTCTGGTGCGCATGCCGGCGTGTGTCATGCGCAGATGTACGTCATGGGTTCGGTCTTGCGTCACGGTAGCGACGCACAAAAGCGGCAGTATCTGCCCAAGATTGCGAGCGGTGAGCTGCGCCTGCAGAGTTTTGGCATTACGGAACCGACCACAGGGACCAACACAACCAGTCTTAAAACCACAGCTAAAAAACAAGGCGACAAATACATCGTTAACGGCCAGAAGGTCTGGATCAGCCGCATCCAGCACTCTGACTTGATGGTGCTCTTAGCCCGCACGACCGATAAGGATCAGGTCGCGAAAAAGACCGATGGTCTCTCCGCTTTCATCGTCGACGTGAAGGCGGCTGAAGGGAACGGCTTGGAAATCCGCCCCATCGAATCCATGATCAATCATCATTCGTGCGAGCTGTTTTTCGACGACCTGGCGTTGCCCGGCGACGCGCTTCTTGGTCAGGAAGGTAAAGGGTTCAAGGTGGTGTTGGACGGTATGAATGCGGAACGCATTCTCATCGCTGCCGAGTGCGTAGGCGACGGACGCTACTTCATCGAGAAGGCTTCTGCCTACGCCAGCGAGCGCAACGTTTTCGACCGCCCTATCGGACAAAATCAGGGCGTGCAATTTCCGATCGCCCGCGCCTACACGCAGGTTGAGGCGGCGAGCCTCATGGTCGACAAGGCCGCGAAAATGTTCGATGCGGGCTTGCCTTGCGGTGCCGAAGCAAACATGGCGAAGCTCCTTGCTTCCGAAGCCTCGTGGCAAGCCGGGGACGTTTGCATGCAGACACACGGCGGTTTCGCATTTGCCAAGGAATACCACGTGGAGCGCAAGTTTCGGGAAACGCGCCTGTATCAAATTGCACCGATCTCGACCAACTTGATTCTGAGCTTTGTTGCCGAGCGCGTGCTGGGGTTGCCCCGGTCCTATTGATGGGAAACAAAATTACTATATCGATACCAACAACCACACTAAGGAGTGATAGCGATGGGTAAACTAGACGGTAAAGTTGCACTCGTGACCGGCGCAGGCGGCGGCCTCGGCCGTGCGCATGCACTGCTGCTGGCAAAAGAAGGCGCTGCAGTGGTCGTCAACGACCTCGGCGGCGATCGTCACGGTCAAGGATCCGGCACCAGTATGGCCGACGGCGTGGTCGACGAAATCAAAGCTGCCGGAGGCCAGGCAGCTCCACATTACGGCTCAGTGACGAACGACGACGACGCTAAAGGCATGGTGACGACCGCAGTAGAGACCTTCGGCAGGTTGGACATCCTCATCAACAATGCTGGAATTCTGCGTGATAAATCCTTCAAGAACATATCCGACGACGAATGGGACATTGTCATCGACGTGCACTTGCGAGGTACCTACCTTTGCACCAAACACGCTTGGCAACACATGCTGGAACAAGGCGAAGGCGGACGCATCGTCATGACCAGTTCGACTTCGGGCTTGATCGGTAACTTCGGCCAGACGAACTACGGTGCCGCAAAGGCAGGCATCGCCGGATTCATGCGGGTGCTGGCACTGGAGGGGATCAAGTACGGCATCACGGTCAACGTGCTCGCCCCTGGCGCACTCTCGCGTATGACCGAGGACATCATGCCGGACATACCGGATCTGGATAAGCGCATGGCCCCCGAAAAGGTGTCCCCTACCGTGGTGTGGCTGTGTACGGAGGAGGCAGCTAAAGTGACCGGTCGACAGTTCTGCGTCACCGGTAATCGCACTTCCTTGTTGTCCTGGCAGGTGGACGTGCTCGCCGAGAAGGACAATCTGGACGAGCCTTGGTCAGTCGATGACATCGGCGAGCAGCTTTCCGCCTCGATGGATTCCTGGCCCAAGCTCTTGAAACCCATGGAAGTGTGACGATTTCATCATAATCACATAGTGTCATAATTCTGTAACATTCGACCCGCACGATGTGCATCCAATTCCCCAACACGGCAAGAATTGGATGCACAACCCACGCCCGAACGCACGACGGTTACTTCTCGCGATCGCAGTCCTCGCGACGCCTATCAGTACCAACGCAGCCAGCGACGCGGTCGTCAGCGCCCTGCTGGAGGAAATCCGGGCGCTCCGCGAGCGCGTTACACGCCTGGAGAGCGAGCGTCAGGTGGCAAGCCGGGCGCTGACGGAACCGCGCGCCACCATGGTGGCTTCGACAAGCGCCTCGACACCTGCACCACCGTCCACGCCATCCGTACCGGGGACTGCCAAGCCGAGTTGGGTCGAAAACACCCAGCTGAAAGGCGATTTCCGCTATCGACACGAAGGCTTCGATGTCGAGGACCGGCGTGATCGGCACCGGCAGCGCTTCCGCGCTCGCGCAGCGGTCATCGGCCAAGTCAGCGATACCATCGAGGTGGGCTTTGGATTGGCCAGTGGTGGCAGCGATCCGATTTCGACGAACCAAACGCTGGGGGACGGAGCCTCGTCGAAGAGTGTCGTGATCGATTTGGCGTATGCCCAGTGGCAAAGCCCGATCGAGGGCTTGAACGTCGTGGGCGGTAAGTTCAAAAACCCGTTGCACAGAGCGGGCGGCAACAGCCTACTGTGGGACGGCGACCTCAATCCTGAGGGTGTCGGCGTCCGATATGCACGGGGCAACCTGTTTGCCAATCTCCTGGGCAGTTGGCTGGATGAGTCGTCGAGCGATGACGACTCTATCCTGCTCGGCGGGCAATTCGGCGTCGATCAAGCCATTTCCGACGCGGCCAATATCAAAGCGGGCGTCGGTTATTACAACTTCCTGGACACTCGAGGCGAGCCGGTGTTCTTCGACGGCGACCCTCAGGGCAACCGGGTCCTGCCCGACGGCACCTACGCCAGTGGCTTTGAGCTGGTCGAAGCGTTCGTCGAGTACAGCACGACCGTGAATGACAGCAAGCTCACCGTGTTCGGCGACTATGTAAATAACCTGGACGCAGACGACTTCGACACGGGCTGGGCGATCGGTGCCAAGGTCAAGCAGCCGAGCGGGCTGCAACTCGGCTGGACCTATCAAGAACTCGAAGCCGATGCGGTGCTGGGTACGTTCACCGATTCGGATTTTATCGGCGGCGGGACCGATGGCGAAGGTCACATTCTGCAAGTCGGATATCCGCTGACCGATCGGATCGGTCTCAAAGGAACGCTTTTTTTGAACGATCGGAATGTGGATTTCGGCACCGAGGAGTCATTCAAACGCCTCATGCTAGACATCAGCTTCAAATATTGAGTCCCATGACAGGCGACTAGCGCTATCCATCGAGCAATGAGCGAGTAAAATGCCCCTGGTCACACTACTGTCACAATCCGACTTTACATTTTCATTCGCGCAAGACGTCGAGCGGCATGGATTCGAACAGAGAGTTCACGATAACTGCAGGTTTGCTGGTCGGCGGCTTTGCCTTTGGCCTGTTGCTGAATCAATTGGCTTGGTGCCTGTTGGTGGCGACGTTGATCTGGATCGTCATCCACATCAAGGAGTACCGCAAAGTAGCGTCGTGGACGCAGCGACCGTTGCGGCCGCCCCGCAATGGCTTGGACAGTTGGTTCGCTCTGGCTTACAGACCGTTTCGATCGTTGACCCGCCAGCGCAATCGCACGCGCGCGATGGCGGCTCGCCTGCGCGAGCTGTTGGTGCTGATCGAGATGATTCCGGACGGCGTGATTGTACTGGACGCAATGGGAGACATCGAAAACCTGAACAAGGCGGCCAAGGAACAACTCAACCTCAGCGACGACGACATCGGCTTGGGACTCGCCACAGTGGTGCGCAGCCCGGAGTTCGTCAATTTCATACGGGACGATGACAACGAAGAACCCCTGGAATTTACGTCACCCTTCGATGCGGAGCGCACCTTCGAAGCCCGCCGGTTCGCCATCGATACGGGAGGCAGCGTGGTGTTGATCCGAGACGTCACGACACTCAATCGCCTGTTGACGATGCGACAGAACTTCGTCGCCAATGTGTCCCATGAGCTCCGTACGCCGCTCACGGTGGTGTCTGGGTACGTGGAAACCATGGTCGACGACGATCAACCTGAAGATCTGCGGCTGTCGTTGGCGGAACGCTTACCCAAACCCTTGAAACGGATGCAGTCGCTGGTCGACGATCTGTTGTTACTGACGACACTGGAATCGACTCCCGTCGCGCCACAGCTGGACCGACTCAGTCTGAAGCGTATCGCGGAAGCTGCTGCACTCGAGTTGCAATCAAGCTGCGTACGCGACGACCAGATCGTCGTGTCCGGCGACACGGATCTGCTGATCAACGGCTCCGAAAAAGAACTGCATTCCGTGTTGATCAACTTGTTGGCCAATGCGATTCGCTATAGCCCCGAAGGTGAATCGATCGAAGTGGACATTTCTCCTAGTGGTGGGAATGGTGGCGAAACAGTCATGTTGTCCGTGACCGACCACGGCACAGGCATTGCACCGGAACACTTGAGCCGGCTCACCGAGCGCTTCTATCGGGTCGACATGGCCGGCGCCCGCATGCGCGGAGGCACCGGCTTGGGCCTCGCCATCGTTAAACACGTACTACGTCGGCACAATTCGATACTCATGATCGAAAGCGAACTCGGCAAGGGCAGTCGCTTCTACTGCGAATTTGCACCGGCAGCAGACACTCACAACACTCATTAACGAGGAACTCCATGAAAACAGGTTACGCACTGGTTGCTATCATCGTATTAGCGCTCGCTGGCGGATGTGGCGGTAACGAGACGCCCAAACGCGCAGCGACCGAGCAGCAACCCACTCAATTGGACCCGGTGGCGATCACGCCGCAGAAGGTCGATGCGCCGTCTCAGTCGGTCAAGTCGTCGTCAGGGGGCGAATTGGCCGAGTATGAAGCCGGGGCGGCGGTCTCCGGTAACTTGAGCAGCATCGGTTCGGACACCTTGGCCAATCTCATGACGCTGTGGACCGAAGCGTTCAAGCGCGCTCATCCGAGCGTCAATATTCAAGTACAAGCCGCAGGTTCATCGACTGCTCCTCCCGCTCTGACAGAGGGGACGGCCAACTTCGGCCCGATGAGTCGGGCGATGAAGGACAAAGAAATCGAGGCTTTCGAAGCGCGCCACGGCTACAAACCTACAGCGGTGCGAGTCGCCATCGATGCGCTCGCCGTGTATGTACACAAAGACAATCCGCTCCAGACCATGAGTATCGCCGAAGTCGATTCCGTATTTTCCGTTACCCGTCGCTGCGGCGGGCAGCAAAGTCTGGACACCTGGGGCAGCCTCGCGCTGACGGGTAGCTGGGCGGAGCGTCCTATCCAACTCTACGGGCGCAACTCGGTCTCGGGCACCTATGGTTACTTCAAGAAAGTCGCCTTGTGCTCCGGCGACTTCAAAAACTCCGTCAACGAGCAACCAGGCTCGGCTTCAGTGGTCCAGGCGGTCGCATCATCGCTGAATGGGATTGGCTACTCGGGCATCGGCTATGTCACCTCCGGCGTCAAAGCCCTGGCGCTGTCGCAGGACGGAGGCGCAGCCGTCGCCGCTTCTCCGGCTAACGCAGCCGATGGCAGCTACCCGCTATCTCGCTATCTGTATCTTTATGTTAACAAGCGACCCGACCGCCCCTTGAGTCCAATCGAGGGGGAGTTCATCAAGTTGGTGCTGTCGAAGGAAGGGCAAGAAATTGTCGGGAAGGACGGGTATATTCCCGTCTCGGCTGACATCGCAGCAGTCGAGTTGGCAAAGTTACAATAACCAATAGCTGTCGAGAACCGGTGGATCCAGCGGCTCTCGACGTCTAACAAGCAAGACAACTACACCGGAATCAGCACATGGGGGACTCCATTGACGTTGGCGGGCTGTCCCGGCGGCGTCGTTGGTCAGACCGTACCACGCAGTGGATCGTGTCCCTGGGCGGGGCGGCTGTCATTGGCGCCATTGCACTCATATTCGCCTACCTGTTATGGGTGGTCGCGCCGATCTTCGTGCCCGGCAGCATATCCCCGGAACTCGAGTTTGCGACTGCTGAGCGCTACACCAAGCTCGTCGACGTCAGCGAAAACGGCGAGGTCTACTTGCGCATCTCGGCGGACGGCATCGTCGAGTATTTCGACAGCGCTACCGGTGCGCCGGTGGCAGCCTACGACCTGGATACCCAGATCAAGCACGCAGAACGGCTTTACCCAACCGTGGACACGTATCTTCTGATCGACACTCTCGATCAGGTGCACTTCATTCGCTCTCAGTACATCGTAAGTTTCCAAGACGATATAAGAGTATTGACACCACGCCTCGACTTCCCGTTTGGCCGCAATCCGTTGGCCATGCAGTACACGCGAGCCATCGACGCTCACCTTCACGACACAGAGTTGGTCATTGTCGGTGCCGTCGAAACCGCGCTGGAGATCTACTTTTTCAGGGGCGTCGAACCCGGGCTCAATCTAGGTACCAGCAGTCGTGTGGAACTGAAAACTGCGGTGCCGGGCAAACATCTAGTTCTGGGGCCACGCAACGAATGGTTGACGGTGGTTGCGGACAGCGGTCAGATCGAGGTGCTCGACATCAAACCGCTCAATGCCCTCTCGCGCATATTCCAGGGCCGTATCACCGAAGAAGACACTCAACTCACCGCGGTCATGGGCGTGCTCGGACGCTATTCCCTAATCGCCGCCGACGACAAGCGCCGCCTGACCCAGTGGTCGCTGCTGCGACGCCAGTCAGGTACCCGACTGGAGAATTTGCGCGAGCTGACGCTGGAATCGCCCGCAGTGAGACTGGTGTCAGAGCCTCGGCGTAAGGGATTTCTCGCCCTCGAACAGTCCGGTCTCGCCACCCTGCTCTACCCGACGTCGGAGCGCGATATCGCCAGTTTCGACACCGGCATCGAACCTGTAAGTCCCATGGCGATATCGCCCCGCTCCAACATCCTGCTGACGGCACCGGCAGCCGATCGCCTGGCCGCCTTCGAGCTGGACAACAAACATCCGGAGATCTCGTTCAAGACCCTGTGGGGCAAAGTCTGGTACGAGGGGTACGAGGAACCGATCTACAGCTGGCAGTCGTCCTCAGCAGACAATGACTTCGAGCCCAAGTTTTCGCTCATGCCCCTAGCCTTCGGCACGCTGAAGGCGGCGTTCTATGCTTTGTTGTTCGCGGTACCGATCGCCATCATGGGCGCCATATACACCGCCTACTTCATGGCGCCGGCGATGCGCGCTTGGGTGAAACCCGGCATAGAAATTATGGCCGCGCTGCCCACGGTCATCCTGGGGTTCATCGGCGGCCTGTGGCTTGCGCCCATCATAGAATCCAATCTGTCGAGCGTGCTGGGTATCTTGGTGGTCTTACCCATCGGGCTCTTTCTGTTTGCATTGCTGTGGTCACAGATTCCCGAGCGCTTGTCCAAACCCTTCGCGGGTTGGTACGGACTGCTGGTCGCACCACTGATCGTCATCACGGTTTACCTCGCTTTCGACGTCGGTCCGTTCCTTGAGGAGCACATGTTCGGTGGCGACAGCAAGACCTGGTTCCGTGAAGTTCTGGGATTATCGTACGACCAACGCAACGCCTTGGTCGTCGGCATCATCATGGGCTTGGCCGTTACTCCGAACATATTTTCCATCGCGGAAGATGCAATCTACGGCGTACCCACGCACCTTATCAACGGATCTCTCGCATTGGGCGCTACACCCTGGCAAACGCTGACCGGTGTGGTGCTGCTCACGGCGAGTCCCGGCATCTTCTCCGGTGTCATGATCGGCATGGGTCGCGCCGTCGGCGAGACCATGATCGTGCTGATGGCAACCGGCAACACACCGCTCATGGATTTCAACATATTCGAAGGCATGCGTACCTTCGCCGCCAATATCGCGGTAGAACTGCCGGAATCGGAAGTGGATAGCAGCCACTACCGCATTCTATTCCTGGCCGCGCTGGTGCTGTTTGTGCTGACCTTCTTTTTTAATACCGCCGCAGAAGTTGTTCGTCAGCGCCTGCGCGTGCGCTATGGCAGTTTATAGAGTATGAAACGCTTCGTGAAAACCTGGTTTGCTTCGGGCGAACCCTGGATCTGGATGAATGCGGCGGCAGTCGGATTGAGCATAACGGCTGTCCTTGGCGTGTTAGCGTTGATCGCCTTCAAAGGCTTTGCTCACTTCTGGCCGTCCGACGTCGCGCTCATTCACTACGAAGATGCCGCTGGCGTGGCACAGAAGACGTACGGCCAACTCGTCGAACTCGACACGATTCCGTCGGAACAGTTCATCGAATCCGGCGGCAACGCAGCCTGGGTACGTGCGGAACAAGACACGATGTCGCGGTGGTTGGTGAAAACCGGCAACCGCCGCCACAACCCACCGGATTTTCGCTGGCTGTTCGTCAATCAAATACACGACATCACCGTGCCATCGGGTCTGTTCGTCATCGAGCGTGTGGAATGGGGTAATGCCTACGGTACGGCCATTGAACTGTCCGTCGGCCGCGAGCCGCCGGATATCTATCGAGGTGCGGCGCTGCTGACGATTTTGGACGAACGCGTGGCTCGCGCGCGTGAGATTCGTCGGCAAATCGACACCATCGAAGGCGGCCCTCTGGATCATATCAACTACCGTCTGGAACGCCTGCGCTTGGAACGCCGTGCCCTCGATCTGCAACCCAAGCCCGACGCACAGCGCTTGGCAGACATTGAGACAGAAGTGGCCCAACTACGTACGGACTACACCCGCGAAGAGGCTGCGCTGCGTCAGCTGTACGACGATCTCGACCAGGACGTATTGACCATCGCCAATGCCGATGGGCATGCCATAAAGATCGACGTCGCCGAAATTCTGCATCTGTGGATGCCGAACGACATGAACGGTTGGGACAAGCTCGGTCACTACGGTGGTGCATTGTGGCGTTTTCTCTCGGAGGATCCGCGCGAGGCCAATACCGAAGGCGGTATCTTCCCGGCGATTTTCGGCACCGTCCTGATGGTGTTGTTGATGTCGCTGATCGTCACGCCTTTCGGTGTTATCGCAGCGGTGTATTTGCGCGAGTACGCCAAGCAGGGATTTTTCGTACGCATGATTCGCATTGCGGTCAACAACTTGGCCGGCGTGCCTTCGATTGTGTACGGCGTATTCGGCTTGGGCTTTTTCGTCTACTTTCTGGGCGGCAATATCGATCGGCTGTTTTATCCCGAGGCGTTGCCGGCACCCACCTTCGGTACACCGGGACTCGTTTGGGCATCGCTGACCCTGGCGCTGCTGACTGTCCCCGTGGTCATCGTCTCCACCGAAGAAGGCCTGACCCGAATTCCGCGATCGCTTCGCGAAGGCAGCCTAGCGTTGGGTGCAACCCAATCCGAAACCCTCTTCAAAGTCGTCCTGCCCATGGCGAGCCCCGCGATACTCACGGGCGTCATTCTGGCCGTCGCGCGCGCCGCAGGCGAAGTGGCGCCGCTGATGCTGGTGGGCGTGGTCAAGCTTGCCCCCACCTTGCCTCTGGACGGCAACTTTCCCTTCCTGCATTTGGACCGAAAGTTCATGCATCTCGGTTTTCACATCTACGACGTGGGTTTCCAAAGCCCTAACGTCGAGGCCGCCAGGCCTCTGGTATATGCCACGGCGTTACTACTGGTGACGATCGTTGTCGTGTTGAATTTGACCGCAATCACGTTGCGCAATCGCTTGGAACGACGTTACCGTGGTGTAGAGAGTTAATATGGAACAAGAAGTAATAGACGCAGAAACCGTGCCGTTCGAGGCCAGCATCAAAGTCAAAGACTTATGCCTCTACTACGGCGATCAACAGGCGCTCGCTGACATCAATCTCGAGATCGCCAAGAAACAGGTCACGGCCTTCATCGGGCCGTCCGGTTGCGGCAAGTCCACCCTACTGCGCTGCTTCAATCGCATGAACGATCTGATCGACGGGGTCACCATCACAGGTCGAATCGAATTCGAGGGTATGGACATTCACGACCAACGCGTGGATGTGCCCGAGCTACGCCGCAAGATCGGCATGGTGTTTCAACGCCCCAATCCTTTTCCCAAGAGCATTTACGAAAACGTTGCCTACGGTCTGCGTATTCAAGGCGAGGACAGCAAAGCCGTGCTGGACGAACGCGTGGAATGGGCACTAAAAAGCGCGGCACTCTGGGACGAGGTCAAGGACAGACTCAAGGACACGGCACTAGGCCTCTCCGGCGGACAACAACAGCGCTTGGTGATTGCACGCGCCATCGCGATCAAACCCTCCGTATTGCTGTTGGACGAACCGGCCTCGGCATTGGATCCAATATCGACGCTGAAAATCGAAGAGCTGATCGCGCAGCTGAAAAGTGATTACACCATCGCAATTGTGACGCACAACATGCAACAGGCCGCTAGAGTCTCCGACTACACGGCATTTCTCTACTTGGGCGAAATGGTAGAGTTCGATGAAACCGACACGATTTTCCGCAATCCAAAGGAAAAGCAGACGGAAGATTACATAACGGGCCGCTACGGCTAACAGGACACTAGGGTGACGCTATGAACCGGCACATCTCCGAACAGTACGACCTAGAGCTGAGTCTTATCCGCGACAACCTGATGGAAATGGGGGGCCTGGTAGAAAAACAGGTTAACCAGGCCTGCACAGCTTTCACGCAACACGATTTAGCGCTCGCTGAAGAGGTGAGAGAAACCGAAAGCCGTCTGAATCAATTCGAAGTCGAATTAGACGATCAATGCGTGTCGATCATCGCCAAACGACAACCGACTGCAGGTGACCTGCGTGCAATCGTCAGCGTCATGAAGGCGATAACGGACTTGGAGCGCATCGGCGATGAAGCCGACCGCATCGCCAAGATGGCGCAAGGCTTGCGTGGCGTGGAGATCCCTGCGGATCAGTATGCGGAGCTGCGCGGCATGCACACGATGGTGGTGAGCATGCTGCACAAAACGCTGGACGCATTCGCACGCCTGGATGTGGAAAACGCTCTACGCGTCATCGAGGAAGACACCGACGTCGATCTCACCTACAACTCGATCGTTCGCCGCTGTACCCAGGCGCTGCAGGATAAGCCGAACGAAATCGACCACTACATGGGCATCATCTGGGTAGCCCGGGCCTTGGAACGTATCGGTGATCACGCCAAGAACATCAGCGAGTACGTGATTTATCAGGTCAAAGGACAAGATGTCCGTCACGGTGGTGACGTCGACCGAGAAGAGTAACGCCGGCGCATTGCTTGCAGAGCCAGGCATCGGAACTTACTATGCGCCGCTCACTTGCCCAGGTGTTGGAACTGGTAGACAAGCTGGATTTAGGTTCCAGTGTCCTCGTGGCGTGAGGGTTCGACTCCCTCCCTGGGCACCACGCTCCCGCTTCGCGGCAGCCGACCGTCAGGCCCGGGTGGTGAAATTGGTAGACACAAGGGACTTAAAATCCCTCGGGGGTAACTCCGTGCCGGTTCGAGTCCGGCCCCGGGCACCACTTTGAATCCAGGTTGGCTTCTGCACCGACGGCTCTGTGCCTGTTTTTCTGCAAGCCCGGCCTCGAACCTGCTCGCTTGATCGACATTGCGGTGCACGCAATGTCGCGCTCACACCACCGAGCCGATGGCTCGGCGTGAGTCCGGCCCCGGGCACCACTTTGAATCCAGGCTGGCTTCTGCACCGACGGCTCTGTGCCTGTTTTTCTGCAAGCCCGGCCTCGAACCTGCTCGCTTGATCGACATTGCGGTGCACGCCATATCGCGCGCCCACCAGACATCACCTTTACTGATCTTCGGTATTTGCGGTGACCCGTATTGTCGAGGTTAAACTTCATTAATAACAACAGGTTATGTATATGTTCTCGAATACAATTCGCTTTCATTTCCACGTACAAGCCTGCCAACCTCATCACGGCGCGTTTTTCCAGGTCCGGCTACGCTGCACCGATGAATACCTTCTTGATACTCGCCACGCTCTCGCTGGGTTTGAGCGAAAGCATCGAAACGCGCCTCCCGGAAGATCCGGGGATGATCTACACCGTTGGCTTCCGCTATGAAGGCGTGAAGGTGGGTCTGGATTGGAAAAACCGCGCGATCGTCACTTCCCGCGTCTGCCGCAAGGCGTCCTCTGCGCAAAAAACCGCGTGCATCAGCGCAGCCCGGCGTTGGCTGGTCGCCGAGTGCAACTACTACGACGACAAACGGCGACTCACTAAGCCGCAAAAAGACATGCAACGCGCAGTGTGCGCGGCGAGCAAAGCGCTAGACGATCAAGTCGCCCTGAACTGATAGTGATATCGAGCGAGCAGAGTTCGATTCCGAATTCTCTATTCGCCAAAAATTTATTGGAGGCTGGGGTCGGAATCACGCCGAGCCACCGGCTCGGTGGTGTGAGCGCGAAATCGCGTGTATCGCGATTTCGGATAAGCGAGCAGAGTTCGATTCCGAGGTCTCTATTCGCCAAGAATTTATTGGAGGCTGGGGTCGGAATCACGCCGAGCCACCGGCTCGGTGGTGTGAGCGCGAAATCGCGTGTATCGCGATTTCGGATAAGCGAGCAGAGTTCGATTCCGAGGTCTCTATTCGCCAAGAATTTATTGGAGGCTGGGGTCGGAATCACGCCGAGCCACCGGCTCGGTGGTGTGAGCGCGAAATCGCGTGTATCGCGATTTCGGATAAGCGAGCAGAGTTCGATTCCGAGGTCTCTATTCGCCAAGAATTTATTGGAGGCTGGGGTCGGAATCACGCCGAGCCACCGGCTCGGTGGTGTGAGCGCGAAATCGCGTGTATCGCGATTTCGGATAAGCGAGCAGAGTTCGATTCCGAGGTCTCTATTCGCCAAGAATTTATTGGAGGCTGGGGTCGGAATCACGCCGAGCCACCGGCTCGGTGGTGTGAGCGCGAAATCGCGTGTATCGCGATTTCGGATAAGCGAGCAGAGTTCGATTCCGAGGTCTCTATTCGCCAAGAATTTATTGGAGGCTGGGGTCGGAATCGAACCGGCGTACACGGAGTTGCAGTCCGCTGCATAACCACTCTGCCACCCAGCCGGGATTGCATCCAGTCAATGCAAAGGACGCGCATTCTAGCCGGATTCAATAGAGATTGGGATACCGTCTATGAGCGGTGTGGTTTGTTTTTCAATCCCTGCCGCAGCGCGGGCCAGGCAGCACGTAGGTAGACGAACATCGACCATAGCGTCATGAAGGCCGCCACGTAGACCAATACGTAGCCGATCAAGACCCAGTTCGACTCGAGGTCGGGCTCCAGCGCCAAGAGCAGTACAATTGCGATCATTTGCAAGGTGGTCTTCACCTTGCCGAGCATGCTCACCGCGACGGCACCTGAGCTACGCATTTCCGCCATCCATTCGCGTAGCGCGCTGATGACGATTTCGCGTCCGACGATGATCAAGCCCGGCAGTGTCAACCAAACGGATCCGTGATGCGCCATCAAGATCACCAGCGCGGACACGACGATGAGTTTGTCGGCCACAGGGTCCAGGAACGCTCCAAACGGTGTTGTCTGATTGAGGCGCCGCGCGAGATAACCGTCTAACCAATCGGTGAACGCAGCGAGTCCAAACAGCAACGCAGCCGCAACGTACGACCAGCCATCGTGTAACCAATAGATCACCACGAATACGGGCACTAACAGTATGCGCAATAGCGTAATGAAATTAGGCAGATTCATGGCGCGCGAAGGTTACCAGCAATTACGCCCTATTGATGCAGACTGTCGTAAATCTGTTCAGCGAGAGCCGTGTTGATGCCCGGGACCTTGGCGAGTTCTTCACGGCTTGCGCCCTTGATGCCCGGGAGACCGCCGAAATGCGTCAGCAGATCGCGGCGACGCTTTGGACCCACGCCGGGAATGGCTTCGAGTTCCGATTGATTCCGCTTCTTCTGCCGCCTGGCACGGTGACCGGTAATGGCGAATCGATGCGCCTCGTCACGAATGTGCTGCAATAACAACGCCGCAGCAGAGTGGCCGTCGACGCCCATGTCCTGTCCATCCAGGAAAATCCGTTCGAGTCCCGCCTTGCGGCCGGGGCCCTTTGCGATGCCTACGATCTGCACGCCTTCCACCTGCAACTCATCCAACACCTGTGCGGCTCGGCCGATCTGTCCGGCGCCGCCGTCGATGATCAACAAATCCGGCAAGCTCCCCTCCCCCTGCTGCAACCGGGTGTAGCGACGCCTTAGCGCTTGCTCCATAGCGCCGTAATCGTCGCCCGGCTCGATACCTTCGATGTTGAAACGCCGGTAGTCCGACTTGAGCGGTCCGTCCGTATCGAAGACGACACACGACGCTACGGTGGCCTCGCCCATCGTGTGGCTGATGTCGAAACACTCCAGTCGTTCCGGCATCGTTTCGATCTCCAGGCTATCCTGCAAATCGACGAAGCGCGCGAACATGTTGCGACGATTGGCGAGATAACTGGTCACACTCTGATCCGCGTTCTCGATAGCGAGCTTCCGCCAACGGGCGCGCTGGCCCCGTACCTGCCGAATAATCTGCACCCGCCGCCCCGCGAGTTCGGTGAGCGTCGAGGCCAACAGATCGGATTCCGTGCCTATGTGGGATACCACGACGGCCTGAGGTACGTCGCGATTTTTCGCGGCCAGGTAATACTGCGACAAGAACGCCTCGAGTAGCTCGCTTTCATCGAGTTCAAGGCCGTTCTTTGGGAAATAGGTCCGCTGACCCAACATGCGGCCTTTGCGTACGAACAAAGCCTGAATGCAATGCGTGCCGCTTTTCGTGACCAGACCGAATACATCGACATCGCCAGCCTCGCCATGTACGTACTGGTTTTCCTGAACTTTACGCAGGTGCGAGATTTGATCCCGGATACGAGCGGCTTTCTCGTAAGCAAGATCCTCGGCAGCATTCTGCATTTTGTGTTTGAACACATCGAGCACATCCTGACTCTTACCCTCCAGGAACATGACAGCCAATTCGACATCCTCGCGATAGTCCGCTGCGTCGATCAGGCCCACGCAGGGCGCAGTACAACGCTGAATCTGATATTGCAAACAAGGACGTGAACGGTTCTTGAAATAGCTGTCGTCACAGTGGCGGAGCTGGAAGAGCTTCTGCAAGATGTTCAAGCTGTCGCGCACAGCATACGCAGAAGGGAACGGTCCGAAATAACGTCCGGTTTTCTTTTTTGCGCCGCGATGAAACGTCAGCCGCGGAAAGTCAGTGTGATCGGTAAGATATATGAAAGGATAAGATTTATCGTCCCTCAATACGACGTTGTAGGGTGGCCGCTCTTCTTTGATGAGGCTCTGTTCGAGCAGCAACGCTTCCGTCTCACTCTGAGTGACCGTGACTTGGATGTCGGCGATTTTAGCCACCATCGCCATGGTTTTCGCTTGCAGCCCGGCAGCGCGAAAGTAGCTGGTCACCCGGCTCTTGAGATTTCTCGCCTTGCCGACGTACAGGATGTCGCCGGTGTCATCGATCATCCGATACACCCCGGGTTTCTTACTCAAGGTCTTGAGAAAGCCCTCGGCATCGAACGCTTGAGATGGCACGGGGGTCGGTCGATCGGTCTCTCGATTCATAAGGCCCGCACTATACTCGTACTCGTTTCTGTGCGGAATGGACGTCCGGTGCGGACCGGCTCTGTGATTTCAAACAGGCATGGCGGCCAGCGATTTGGCAGTTTGCAGCACTTCATCCATCATCGCCTCGGTCAGGCGTTTCGTGTTGACGTTCAGTCGGCTGGGGTGGTAACTCGTCACGAGAGCGCGGCGCCCGCTGAGGTGCGTCACAGCGCCGTGCGCAAAGGACCCGACCTTGTTGCCCGCGGCAGCGCAGCAAGCCGCGTAAGCGACCGTGCCCAGAGCCAACACGACCCGCGGTCGCCGCCCGGGTTCCGGCAAGTATTGTTCGAATTCGTCTACCAAGTAGCTGCGGCACCGGCTTAGCTCTCCAGACGAGGGTAAGTTTCCGGGCGGCAGGCATTTGACGGCGTTAGTAATACGCACGAAGTTCAAGCGCGCACAATCAGGCTGTGCAGAGGTCGCTAACTCGGCCCGGTGCAGCGCTTGAAAAAGAAAACTGCCACTGGCGTCTCCGACAAAAGCTTTGCCGGTTTTAGCAGCGCCGTGAAGTCCCGGCGCTAACCCCACGATGAGAATGCGTGGCCGGGCCGCGCCCCATGAACCCACCGGTCGAGCATGGTAGTCAGGAAACGCCTCGCGAATCTCACATAGGTGCCGGGCAAGGCGTGGGCAACGCTGGCAATCGGTGAGGGTCACGTCCCGGCCACCACCGGGGTTGCAGATGTAGTGTGGGTATCAGCTCGCCTTGGTGGCGGCGTGAGCTTTGCATCGGTTACTGGAGTGGTCGGCGCCATGCCGTATTTTACCGCCAGCAGTACCAGCTCTACATCGCTGGAGATGCGCAGCTTATCGAAGATGCGGTAGCGATAGCTGTTCACGGTTTTCGGCGACAGGTGCAGATTCTTGGAGATCTCCCCCACCTTCTGGCAGTTGACCACCATCATCATGATCTGCATTTCGCGGTTGGATAGAATGCTGAACGGACTTTCCACATGCTCATCGAACGCATAGTTGGCCAGTTCCTGCGCGACTTCGTTGCATACGTAGCGCTTACCGAGATATACCCGTCGCAAGGCGGACTCCAATTCAGCCGCATCGATGTTGCGCGTCAGATATCCCAAAGCACCTGCTTTCATCATTTGCGCCGGTACCGGGGCATCGACACACGACGTCAACGCGATCACCCGCGCGGCATTGTCCAGCCGCGTGATTCTCTGCGTAGCCTCCAGTCCGCCCATGCCCGGCATGATGACATCCAACAGCACGATGTCGGGCGAAAGCGAACGCGCGACTTGCACTGCTTGCTCTCCGTCTTCGGCTTCGCCGATGACCTGCACATTGTGCATAGACTGCAACAGATCTCGAAGACAACCGCGCACCAGTCTCTGGCTGTCGGCAATCACTGTTCGAATCATTTCACCCCCCTCACTCATCGCCACTCAACGTGAGGCTAAGGTAGGCACAGTCACGAACAGAGACAATCGTGGCGAGCGAAAATCGCGGTAACTTTCAGGATATCTCCATAATGCGATGGCGCGTTGATATCACTTTCGTAATGCGGTGTCCCTTGGGGAGGTTGTCATACCGATCAGCGGTGAAACGAAGTTGGTGCCAACGCTCGAAACAGGTTCGTCACGGACACCGCTTTTGAGCTGCTGGCGGATGACAGGTTCGAGTAATTGGGTACCAAAGGAAGATGAGTCCTAGAGCTGTGGGAGACATTGGTTAGACATTTTTCGAGTTTTCAGAAGACGTCGGGAACGAAAATCTAGAATTCCATCTGTCCTTGGCGACGCAAATGCGGTGTTCTTAGCATCCCGACAATCGAGCGGCGGCACCCACTTCGTTTCAGCGCTAATCGGAATGACGCCCTCTCCAGAGGACGCCGCCTTATGAAAAGGCCTGGATTCCGGTTTGTGCGCGGCCCAGGATGAGCGCGTGGATGTCGTGGGTGCCTTCGTACGTGTTGACCGTTTCCAGGTTCATGACGTGGCGAATGACGTGAAATTCGTCCGAAATGCCGTTACCGCCGTGCATGTCCCGGGCAACGCGAGCGATGTCCAAGGCTTTGCCGCAATTGTTGCGCTTCATCAGCGAGATGACTTCGATGGGAAGGTTGCCTGCGTCGAAGAGGCGTCCCATTCTGAGACAGCCCTGCAAACCGAGCGTTATTTCGGTCTGCATGTCGGCCAGTTTGCGTTGAACCAACTGAGTTGCGGCGAGCGGCCGGCCGAACTGCTTGCGATCAAGCGTATAGGTGCGTGCGGCATGCCAACAAAACTCCGCAGCACCCATGGCGCCCCAGGCGATGCCATAGCGAGCCCTATTCAAACACCCGAAGGGTCCGCCCAGCCCCCGTCCTTCGGGCAACAGGTTTTCTTCGGGCACGAAAACGTCTTGTAGTACGATCTCACCCGTGACTGACGCGCGCAAACTCATCTTGCCTTCGATCTTCGGCGTGCTGAAACCGTCGAACGCCCGCTCGACGATGAAACCCCGAATCTCGCCGTCGAGTTTCGCCCATACCACAGCGAGGTCTGCAATCGGTGAGTTGGTAATCCACATCTTCGCGCCGTTCAGACGAAATCCCCCATCGACGGGGACTGCCTGAGTCACCATGCTACCCGGGTCGGAGCCGTGATCGGGCTCCGTCAAGCCGAAACACCCTACCCATTCGCCCGTCGCAAGCTTAGGCAGATACTTCTCTCTTTGGGCTTCGGTGCCATAGGCATAGATCGGGTGCATCACCAATGAAGATTGCACGCTCATCGCCGAGCGATAGCCGGAGTCCACGCGTTCCACCTCGCGGGCCATCAGACCGTAGCAGGTGTAGCTGACGTTAGAGCAGCCATACTTCTCCGGCAATGTAGCCCCCAGCATGCCCAGCGCCCCGAATTCGTTCATGATCTCGCGATCGAAGGTTTCGTGGCGGTTGGCTAGCAGCACTCGCGGCATGAGCTTGTCTTGCGCGTAGTCACGCGCACTCGTCTGCACCATCCGCTCTTCTTCTGTGAGTTGGGCATCTAGAAAGAGGGCGTCATCCCACGCAAACGGGGCTCGGTCGCTCATCGGTGGCTCCTTGTGAAAGACGCGGCAGGCTAATCGACTACCGCGTGGTGTGCAACATCAGTGCGATTCGAGCGGCAGGAACAGCGTGAATTCGGTCCCCTTGGCAGAGGCACTCACGTCCAATGCACCGCCGATTTCTTCCGTCAGCTGGTAGGCAAGCTTCAAACCCACGCCCTCTCCGCCCTTGGTGGACTCTTTGTCTTCGCGTAGTTGTCGCAAGACGCTTTCAGGCAATCCCGGTCCGTTATCTTGCACCACGACGTTTACGCCGCGTACGCCGTTGCGATAGACGTTGGCTTCGAGGCCCAGCACGACCCGGTCACCGGTCGAGCAGGCTTCCACCGCATTTTTCAGCAGGTTGGTGACGATCTGGGCAAGGCGATTGCTGTCGCAGCGCACGGTAATTTCCCCGTCGGCTCCGCTGGCCTCAATGTTCACGCCGCGCTCGTTGGCAAGGCCACGATGTAGTTCGGCCACCTGGTAAATCCAGGGATTCAGCGCAAGACGTCCGTCTGTCTGGGCAATCGGATCCGCGGGTTCGCCGTCCGTATCGACCGTTTCGTCGATGTCCGGCACTTCCCGCGCACGCGCAAAGACTTCTTCCGCACGTCTGAGTTCCGCTGAGATCATGTTGAGTTTCTCAACGGCTTCCGGTTCATGCTGCAACTGCATGCCGAGAATGTGCAGGTAGTTGCTCACGATGCTCAATGGGTTATTGGCTTCGTGCACCAACTCGCGCAGCCGCTGAATCTCTTGTGTGCGAAAGTCCACCAGCGCTTCGCTGGGTATGGCTTCCAACTCGGTCGCGAGCGATAGAATCTCGGCAGGCATTTCCGGATCCGGTACCTCGTTGAGGTACTTGTTGAATTCTTCCGCGTAGATTTCCGCGACGACATCGATATCGACATCGTCATCCTTGGCCACGACCAGTACGCCGCGCAGGTGTTGCTTAGACGCAGAATCCCTACCCTGGCCGACCGGTACCGCAAGCGCATCGTCAACGCCGAGGAGCTTCAGCAGCTGCCGGTCGACGACCGCGTGCTCCGAGTTATCGGCCAAGGTGCGTATCTCTGCGTCGCGATGCGCTAGTGCAATGCCGCTGGTGCGGCTCTGACCACTGATCCCGATCTTTTCATTGCCTTGTAAGGCAAACGTGTCGGAGACCGCATCGTAGAGTAAAAGCAGCGGCGCTTGGGTGAACAGCCCTCGACTGACCAACTCGTGCGCAGCCAGGAACTCGGCTTCGGTCGTGCAATTGGCAAATGCGCGCCCGACCACCGCTATCTGCTGACGCAGCCAGACACGCCGCGACCAGTCGACGTCGCTACTCGTTTCCAGCGCGGTATCGATGATGAGTCGATCCACTGCTTGTGCGGCAAACTCCTTGAGCCCGGCGTAACGGTCGGCATCGATACCCAGCAACTCTCCGGCTAGCTGGCTGTCCCGTTCCAACTCCACCGCATCCACCACCGCAAAGATTTTTAGTTCAGTCCCCGCATCTTCCAGTAAGTGCGGCGGCGTACCCCGATATTCGATGAGTTCACCGAGCGCCTCGTCGTTATCGAGATTGACACCGGACAAGGCCAGTAAGGCACGAAGCCTTACATCCTGCGGGGTATCGATGTCTCGAGCGCCGATCTCCTGCAGGTGTTCGGCCAACATTTGCGCTAGAAAAGCGGCGCGCGCGACCGACAACCACTGTTCGATGCCGAGACGGGCGGTTGCACCCAATGGTGAGGCCGTGGACACCTGCGCGGGCGCGAGGCTTGCGAATTCCGTCGGGGAAAGCTCAGCGAAGGCGGTTGTCAGCGCCGCCAAATCGGCCGGAAGATCGAACAGACGCAACCAATTGTTCAATAAGTCTGCGTCGGCGCAGATCAACTGGTGCAGTGCGTCGTCCTCTGCGGTCTTGTCCGCGGCAAGTTGTAGGTATCGATAAATGACCGCTTCTGGGGTCACTTGAGGTACTCCCGGTAGGTGTATCCGGCGTTTTCAGCCGTCGTCTGTTGATTTGAGTAATGACAAGTATTTTACCCAAAGTACGGGAGAAGTCATTCGATTTTACGGTTCGAGCAGAACACTGAATCAATCGTAAAATTATCGAGTTTTCAATAAGTTATTTAGATTTTGTAAGTCTGTCTCGAATGCTGTTGATGGCGTCTTGAAGATCTGCGGCAGCTCGTCCGGCAGCGGCGAAGAATGCCTCAGGCTCCGGAGCGACTGCAGTTTGTTCCGCGTGCTCAGCTTGCTCCCCGGCATAAATCACCCCCCGGGAGCTGGAAATGACCAAGCCCACGCCGTCCGACAAGCCATGTGCGAGCACGGCCTCGAGGTCGCCCCCCTGCGCCCCGACGCCCGGAACGAGCAATGGCATCGAGCCGACGAGCGCCCGGATTTCGCCCAGTTCCTCCGGGTAAGTCGCACCCGCAACGAGCATGAACTGACCGGCAGCGTTCCATTCCGCCACCGTCCTGGCCACTCGGTGATAGATGGGTTCGGAGTCTTCGGCGTTAGCTTGCAGCCAATCACTGGCCGGATTTGAGGTCCGGCACAGGACAACCACTCCGCGGCCCTGATACTCGAGATACGGGCTGACACTGTCCTTGCCGAGGTAGGGGCTGACGGTCACTGCGTCCGCTTCGTAGCGGCAATAGGCTTCCTGGGCGTAGAACTTGGCGGTACTCCCGACATCGCCGCGTTTCGCGTCAAGGATCAGCACAACATCCGGATGATGCACTTTAACATACGCACACAGACGGGCGAGTTCGTCCTCTTTGCCCAAGGCCGCGAAGTGTGCAAACTGCGGTTTGAAGGCGCACACATGCGCGGCGGTGGCATCGACGATACGGCGGCAAAACTCGAAATAGGGCGAATCTGTCTCTCGCACACTGAATGGCAAGCGCGCCCATTCAGGGTCGAGACCGACGCACAGCAGCGAGTTGGATTGCTTCCAGGCTCGCTCCAGCTTCTCTCTAAACCCTAGTCCCGATCCCGTCAATTCGATCCTTTTCCAGATTCCCGATCCAGATTCCCGAGCCCGCGTACCCCCGTCACCCAGCTTGCAGTGTGAGTGCTCCCGCGATTTTGCGATTGTAATGTAAAGCGAGACCTAGATCACACTAAGGTGCCACGGAACGACACAAACTGTCACTCAACGGGACCGGGGACGCATCAATGTGGATCGATACACCGACCGCGGTGACCGTAACCATCTGATTTGTAAGAGGATAAATATCCTCTTAAGGATGGCATGGTTCTGGCATGACCTCTGGAAGTTAGAGGTGTTACAGGAGCTTTTGTCATAACACCCATCAACATGCAAGGGAGCGCGTGACGGCCGAGGGCCGGACTCAAGACAGGGATTGGGCGACAAAAAGGGAGGCCGTCATGGCAGACAACATTATTCAATTCAACAGCGCCAAGGTCCGTCGCATGTCCAACAACGACAAGCGCATGCACCCGCGATTGGACAGCGACGATCGCTTGTTTACGCAAGTGGTGCTGGCCGCTGACGAGCCCGACCTCGTCGGTACCACCCTCTCCTGCACGGCTGTGAACATGTCCGTGGGCGGTATTCAGTTCAAGACCACACAAGCTGTCCCTGTCGGTACACTCCTCGATCTCTGGGTCGACGTCGCCTCACGGCCGGGCAAATTCTTCCTCGCCGGTGAAGTCCGCTGGAGCCGCCCGACTGCGGAAGTCGACGAGAACGGCACCGAATTGCACTTTGTTGGCGTTCAGCTCAAAGCCGGTGCCGCCACGGACATTCTCGACTGGCGCGACTTCCATACGACCGCCTACGCGCGCTAGCGGATCGCTCACGTATTTGAACCACTGCTCGAACGGCGCTTTCCTCAACCCCACCCTGTGAACCAACAACACGTAGGGCTGTGACACCGAGCACACCCCTAGCGTGCACTCACGCGCAGTAGAATCGTCTACGAACTGCTGTAATAAAGAGGTACTAGGAGCAATTTACCTCTATGAGTTCAGTAAAAGTCGTAGAACTAAACGCGTCGGGTCGCAAATCCAATCTTCCGCCCATTGTCCACACAGTGCGGCAGTTGACTAAGAAACAGCTCGCGCAACTTCTGCAAAATCTTTTCAACAATACCGACGATGCGCTGTTCGAACTCGCGGACCGGTCGCAATCGGATCAGCATCAAGAGATGTACTTCGACTCGATGCGGCTTATTCGCTTACACCGACAGACGATCGCATCCAATTTCATTAAGACATTCGTCGACAACTTTTCCGAAACTTTCGCCGCCACCGGCACAGACTCAGAAGAACAGCGTGGATTGGTCGGTGCTGAATTGGCTGACGGCGAAGAGTTTTCGTTGGTCGATCAAGAAGAACTCGAGATGACGGTCGCCATCTCAGGCATCGTCTCAAAAGTGACGAGCCAGTACAGCCTGCCGATCATGCAGTTGACCAAACGCCTCGACAGTCTCGCCAAGACCGCCTCCATCACTGAAAAAACCAACCCGCTTGGGCCGCACGCACTCAGCCAGGGTTTTGCCGATGCGTTGGGCGTGATCGACATACCGATCAAAATCCGCATCATTCTGATGAAGCTATTCGAGCGTTTCGTCATGGAGCGCCTCGGACCGATGTTCGAAACCGCCAATCGCGCGCTGATCGAAGCAGGCGTATTGCCGGACCTCAAGCTACGTCACAGCGTGCCGAGTGGCGTCTCGCGTAAACCGACTTCCGGACCGAGCAACGCGTTGCCTGTCGACAGTCTGCCCAACGTCGGTGACAGTGGCCCATCTACCGGTAGCGGCGGACCATTTGGTTTCGCGACCGTGCAGTCTCTTCTACAAGGTGCCCGTCAATCGGGCGGCTTCGCCTCAGTGGCCGGCCCACAAGGGGGTGGCGTGGGCATGGGCTTGGGCGGCCCGCTGGGTGGGATCGAAGGTGGCCAAGGCGGCGTCAGCGGATCAGGTGGCATAGGCGGAGCTACTGGTGCCGGTGGCCTAGGCCACGGGGGCGGTTCCGGCGGAATGGGTGCTGGCGTTGCAGGTGGAGGTGGTGCCCCGCAGTCCAACGATGGACGGCTCAACATCCAGCTGCCGACCTTTGCTGCAACCGAACTCGTCAGTGCGTTGTCGGTACTGCAGGCCGATAAACAGTTCACTGAAATCGACATCGAACAAATCCCGCAGCTCGCGGATTTGCGTACCCTCGTGCTCAAACAGGCCGACGGTAAGAAATCGCTGGGACAAAACGATGATGACACCGTAAATTTCGTCGGCATGTTGTTCGACTACATTCTGAACGACCGCAATCTGGCGATTCCCATGAAAGCGCTGATCGGCCGCTTGCAGATTCCGATCGTCAAGCTGGCGATTCTGGATAAATCGTTTTTCGAAATGACGTCGCACCCGGCTCGCGCGCTGCTCAATGAGCTCTCGAGTGCCGGTATCGGCTGGTCGAGCGCGCAGGAGCTGAAACGAGACGCGCTATACGACAAGATCGAATCCATAGTTCTGCGTGTGCTCAACGAATTCGCGGACAATCCCGCCTTGTTCAATGAGTTATTGCACGAGCTTAGGGAATTCGTCAGCAAGGACGCACGGCGTAGCGTTCTTGTAGAGCAACGCGTCAAGGAAGCTGAAACCGGTAAGGCTAAAACTCACGCCGCAAAACTCAAAGTACAAACCTTGATCAACTCCAAGGCAGTCGGCTTACGCCTACCGAGCGAAGCAGGCCGCTTCATCAGTGAGGATTGGAGCCGCGTCCTGACACTCTTTTGCGTACGGTTCGGCGAAACTTCACAGGAGTGGACCAACGCCGTGTCCACTCTGGACAACTTTTTGTGGTCACTACAACCGCTATCCGACCTGGAAGATGTGACCCGACGGGACGAACTGGTCAACGAGTTAGTGGACAACATCACCCGCGGCATGGACGCTATCGGCTGCTCGGAAGACGAGATCGCCCAACTCACTGATTGGCTGATCGCGCACGTTCACCAACTCTCCAATAACGATCGAGGGTTCCTCGAAGAAGACGCCGAGGCGCATCTAACGGTACCGGTCACCACCGTTGAAGAGATCATCCTGGCCACACCGGTGGAAGAACCCAAGCCGATAGAGCCCGAGCTCAGCGATCGAATCAAAGCGATTACCGAAGGAACATGGGTTGAGATTACTCGCAAAGACGACGTGCCATTGCGTTGCAAACTCGCCACTGTCACGCAACCCGGTGACAACTACATCTTCGTCAATCGACGGGGCATGAAAGTCCTCGAGCAGACGCGAGTCGAACTCGCCACGCTCGTTGAGCAGGAACGGCTGAATGTCATCGACGAATCGCAAGTTTTCGATCGAGCGTTGCAATCCGTCATCGGCAATCTGCGCAAAATGCAGCAGGGACGTCCGGAGACTTAGACGACCTTTGTCGACCTTAGTCAATAGTGGAACTTGGGCTAAAGCGGTTCAACCCGCGCGCTGTTCCGCCATCACACGTTCCACCGTCTCCACCGTCGTCAGTGTCTGGGCTTCGATCTCGAAGTTGACGCAGGCACCTGCCGTCAAACGGCCCAAAGTCGTGCGCGCGAGCGTTTCGGGGATCAGACTGATCTGAAACGAATGCTCGGATTTGTCCACCGACGAGATGGTGAGACTAGCGCCATCAATGGCGATAAAGCCCTTGTGAAACACGTACTTCATCCAGCAGGGATCGACAACGAAGGTCATGACCACATCCTGTTGCGCCGCCCCTTCCCTGGCAATGTCGCTGACGCGCGCAACGCCGGTGACATGTCCCGACACGAGGTGTCCGCCAATCTCATCGCCGACCTTGAAGGAGCGTTCCACATTGACCCGGTCGCCACGCTTGAGCCCGCCTAGCGTCGTCGTGCGTACCGTCTCGGCAATGACATCGAAGGTAGCGATGTCGCCCTGAAGGCTGGTGACAGTCAAACACGCGCCGTTGACCGCCACCGATGCCCCGAGTTCCAGACCCGTGGCCAAGTCATCTAAATTGAGCGTCAGGCGCGTTAGATCAGCACCGTGGTCGGCAGCGCTGACTTCGACGAGTTTTTGGACGATACCCGTAAACATAAAGATCCAACTCACCTGGCCGTAATAGCCTACACCAGTTCGCTAGTTGGACACTAGAAACGGGCTGGGGTTGATCCCCCAGCCCGAACATTGAGTTGGCGCACGCGAAGCGTTAGCCGGCGGCAGCCAGCTTGGCGAGGCGGTCCCGCTCGCGGTCGATGAAGGTGATCCACTGACTGCAGATGCGAGTGTTGACCTGGTCGTCATCCACCCGCGACTCGTTGCGGCAGGAGACGAATGACCCGCGTGCGTCCGTCAGCTTGTCTTGATTGTATAGGCACATGCCGCGTACCACGTAGACATTCTGCTTCTTGCGCAAACCGCCTTTGTTGAGTGCACTATTGGCCGCGCTGACGCAGCGATTATATTGGTCCGACTCGAGAAAGAGATAGGACAGACGTTCCCAGATCTTACCGTCGTCAGCGAGTTTGGCAGCGTCTTCGAAGACGGGGATGGCTTTGTCCACTTCCTGCGCAAGTTGCCAAGCCTGACCGAGCGAACGCAGGTTTTTCGCGTCGCGTTCGATGATCTCGTCTTTTAGTCCTTTCTCGAGTACCTTCGCCGCGGAGAACGGCACCTCTTCCTGCATCAGTAAGCCGGCGAGGTTGGTCAGATCCGTTTGCTTGTCGAGATAACCCCCTACGTAGGCGGCCTGAAGCGTATGAAGTTGCTTTGTCTCATTGCCTTCCTGACCGTACATGCCCGCGAGCCTGACCCAGTAGTCACGTTTGGGAAAGTCCCGCACCAGGATCTCCAGAATCTCGATGACTTTGGGCATGTTCTCTTCTTCGTAATACAAGAAGTTCAGCAATTGCCACCAGTTTTCCTTGAGCTTCATGCCCCGCTCCCTGGCGATGCTGATGCCTTGCTCGAGCATCTGAATCGCGCGAGGGTACTTCTTCATCTGGTAGTACACTTGGCCCATGAAAATGCGCGGTTCCGGACCTGGGTTGTCTGCTTTGCTCAACCAGGTCTCCATGTAGTCCAGCGCATCCTGATAGCGGCCTTCCACGAAACTCAGTTGTGCCAGCGTATAGAGCGTCGTGGTTTCCAGTCCTTCTGGAATGTCCTCGCCCTGAGCGACGACCGTCTTGTAATGGTCGATGGCCTTTTTGTAGTTTTCCTGCAGGAAGTACACATATCCCAGCATGCTGTGCACTTGTCCGATCTCATTACCGTTGTACTTGCGCGAGCGGTCCAACATCCCCTGGAGTACTTTCAATGCGGTGGGATAATCCTTTGCATCGATGCCTTCTTGCGCCTCCGCCAGCTTCTTGAACACCGCTTCACTCATAGACGGTACACGGCGCGTCTTCTGGGGTTTCTTGGTCTCCTCCGCTGCTTGAGCGGTGGTAGCGACTGCGAAGCTGCCGCCCAGTAGACAAGCCAGCACCAATGGCGTGAACCAACGCGCGAACAAAGTCTTGGATCTCATGACGAACTCCTCATCAATCGGCAAGCTCGAAGGTAATGCGGTTGCGCACGCCGGCTACATCGATCGGCGTGCCGTTCACTACTTTCGGCTTATATTTGAACTTGAGTGCGGCATTAATGGCAGCCCGGTCGAAAATGCCGGGCGGTTTTGCTTCTACGACGACTGGATTGCTCACGGCACCAGTCTTGGTGACTATGAACTCCAATAGTACATAGCCTTCGATGCCTCGTGTCTGCGCGCGGCGCGGATACACCGGGGCAACTTTTACGATCGGTAAGTACTCGCCATCCGAACTGAATCCGCCACCGCCGACGTTCAGGTCGACATTGACATCGACGGCACCGATATCCACGCCGGTAGAAACGTCAGACGACTCGAAGGTCGGTTTAGGCATATCCGGCGGTGGCTCATCCGGTGGCGGTGGTGGCTTGGGCTTGCGTTGTTTGGTCTGAATCTCTTCATCGTCCTGTAGACGAACCATGTCAAGGAGTTTGCCCTGCACCCCTTCGTCCAGCTTTGCCTCGTCGTTGGCGATCACGGCCTGCATGATCATGAAGAGGACAAAGGTCACGATGGCGCCAAGCGCTACCCCGAATGCGTACCGTATAGCCATGTGGGCTCCTCAGTGACTCCTATAAGCCAGTCTACGTATCGTCGGTGGAAATTGCGACTTCGCGCAATCCCGCCGCCCTGGCGGCGTTGAGTACCGCCATCAGCTTCTCGTTCGTGGACTCGCGGTCCGCTTGGATCACCAGCCCGCCCTTGGGATTCTCTGAATGCAAACGCTCGAGATGCGCTCGGACAGCGGCCGCCTCGACACGTTTTTTGTCAATCCAGATCTCACCATTCGGTGTAATGGCCACCAGCATGGCGACCGTGGGCTTCTTCTCGCCCGTTTCCGCCGCCGGCTTCAATACATTTTGACCGGGTTGTTTGATGAAAGTTGCCGTCACGATGAAGAAGATCAACATGATGAACACCACGTCCAGCATTGGCGTCAAGTTGATGTCGGCATCGTCGTCGTTCGATCCTCTACGCTTGAACTGTCGCATAAGCCGCTACCTCTAGTGATCCAACGTTAAGTGATCTTCGAACAGCTCGATCTCGTAGTCCACCTTGCGGCGGAGCCAGGTGCTGCCTACCAGTCCCGACAGGGAGGCGATCATCCCGGACATGGTGGGGATGGTGGCCATCGACACACCGGCAGCCATTGAGCGTGCATTACCCCCTTGCGTGGCCATGGCATCGAACACGGCGATCATTCCGGTGACCGTTCCCAGCAAGCCAAACAACGGGCACAAGGCAACGCACGTCTGGATGATGGGCAAGGATCCGGTGATGCGATCCGATGCATCCGATATGATGGCTTCGCGCACCTGATGCGCGCTCCAGGAAGTGCGTTCGTCACGGCCCTCCCAACGTTCCGTTGCTGCCCGCACCATGGATTTGTGCTCTGTCTGGAAGAACCAGAAGCGTTCGAAGATGAGCGTCCACATCAAGAAGGTGATGAGCGCGATGAGCCACAGGACATCGCCCCCCATTTCCATGAAGCGGATAATTGCTAAATAGGCATCGCTGAACATCTGTATCTACCTATTCGATTAACCCAAGGGCTGACCCGATTTCTCTGCATGCTCTGCAATGATACCGGCGCTTTGTTCTTCGATGACGTGGATGACCGATTTGGACCGCGCGTTGACCAACGCGTGCAACAGCGTGGTAGGAATCGCCACACACAAACCGAGTACCGTGGTCATCAACGCTTTCGAAATACCGCTGGCCATCGTTTTCGGATCGCCGGCGCCGAACAGGGTAATGGCCTGGAATGTCTCGATCATCCCGATGACCGTGCCCAACAGGCCGGTCAACGGCGCTACCACAGAGATCACTTGGATCAGGGTGATGTTGCGTGTCAGCCGCGGGGTCTCCCCGAGAATCGCCTCGCCCAACTTCAATTCGAGGGTCTCCACGTCGACATCTCTGTTTTCGTCGTAGACTTTGAGGACGCGTCCCAGCGGATTGTCGTCGCTGGGTGTCGGATTCTTGCGTTGTGCATTCACTTTCGCACCGACCATGGACAGGGTGATCAGCCGCTCAAGCGCCAGTAGAACGCCGATGACACCGCCGAGGATGATGATGGCTCCGACCATGCCACCCTGACCGTCACAGAACGGCAACCAGCAATCGGCCACCGCGCCGACCGAACCCACCTGTTCTCCGAGGGTGGCGGCCTGGATCAGCAGGGCGAGCAGCGAGCCACGTAGCGGATCCACCGAAAACTCCACGACCTCGCCGGGTGCCGCTTCCTGCACCGCTTCGGCCGTGTCGACATGACGACCCGTGGGCTGGCGGGCCAGCTCGATGATCGCCTGGGTGTCGGGATCCCACTGCAAGTACTCCCCTTCGCCAATCAAAGCGAACGCCCCGAGACGCACGATCTCGGTGTTGACCTTGTCACCCGAAAGTTTGGTGATGGTACCCGGGAACTTCGAGACCCGGCCTGATTCCGTCATTTCACGCTGTAGCTCGAACCACAGCTCTTCCATCTCTTCGATGGTTGCCAGCTGGCTCGATGTGCCCATCTTCTTCGCCAGCTCACCTAGCCAATCGCCACGGTCGGCATACTGAGCGGATATCAACGAAGCTTCAAACAATCCGCGGGTGTCGCCGGCCACTTGCTGGAGTACGCCGAACAGCTCACGCAGGCTGCCCAAGCGCTTGTCCAACGCTTCCGTTAAGTCGCCGATGCGAATTTCGTTCTCCTCGAACTGGGTCTCCAGGCGATCCGAGCGTTGTTCCTCCCGGGTGCGCTCGGCCTCGGCGTTACGCAGCAGTTGCGCTTGATTGGCCTTGTCGCGCGCAAAGCGTTGTTCGCGCTGGGTGTGCTCACGGGACTCGACGACGCGGCGCTGTTGCACGTTCTGCAGCAGTTCATCCAGCGAGTTGGCCTCGTTGACGACGAGATCCGACTCACTGCTCGCGGGGGCTTCCGCTTCTTGCGCGATGGCAATTTGGAATGGAGCCAGGCTAAGCAGACCCGCGAGCAGAATCAGACCGAGTTTGTTGTGCTTCATTATTAGTACTCGTGATCTCATTGTGCCACCTCCGGCCCGTGAACCGGGATGCTGAACATGTCTTGTGTCGCTTGTTGTCGCGCCATGCGAATACCTTGACGCACAGAGGACTGATACTCATCGCCCACCGCTTCGAAATTGCGGGTGGTCTGATTGAACATTCCGGTTTCTTCGCCGTCCGGCGTCTGGTAAACCAGAGCGACGCGCCCCACATGCAGGATGTCGACCTTACGTTCGACGCCGTCGATGACGATGGTGTCACCGTATGTGTTCACCGTGCGTCCGTATTCGTTTTCGATCTGATAGGCGCGCAGTACCTGGGAAAACTTCTCCGATACCGCGACATCCGCGCGATCCATCATCTCCCGCAGACGTGCAATACGATCGCGGCGCTCTTTCATAAAGATAGGTATATCGAGATCGACGAATTGTTCCAAGCCGTCGATCATGCGCAGCATGAGGGGGGTGATTTGGCGCTCGATGACGGTGACCTTGTCGATGGACGTGGACAGCTCCGTCATTTCCACTTCTTGATTGGAGATCTGCTTCTCAAGCTGTCGGTTGTAGACCTTCAAGCCTTCGATCTCCTTGAGTACCGTTTTGTACTCGTTGAGGAGTTGGCGGGTTTCCTCGGTCAACGCATCGATCTTTGCTTGAGATCGAGTCGCGGCCCGGTTCATTTGATTGGCAACGCCGTATATGTCGTTCAACGTTGCTGCAGACAACGGTGAGGCGACGAGCATCGCGAAACAGCACCCAACTGCCGCCGCAATGCCTCTGACGGTTGTACCCCTATGCATTTGCTTTTTCATACAACTTCCTACTGGCAAGACTCTTTTAATGATGGTCTGTGAATTAACGACTCGATTGTGGACTCTTTATTGATTCGATCGTATTGACTCGATCGCGAGAACGATCCGGTGCACAAGTACCGGCAGCAAAACGGTGACTTCGGCCGCAGTCTGCATTCGATGCTGTTGATCCCTTCAAGCGCCTGATCCCTCACAATCCAGCAGTATCCCGAACGCAAACTAGGGATTCCACTACATGAACAAACGACGTGGCCTATGACCTCGTTGTGCGTGCGGCTTGTGTCTTATTGTCGATCCTTACAGATCTATGCCTCTTTTCTTCTCTTCGTTTCGTCGTTCGTTTCGTCGTTCGATTCGTCGTGTTCCATCGTTTCGTCGATTCCTCTCATCGAAAGGACTTCATCGAAAGGACTCGACAGGAACATATTCGATACGAACATCGAAACGCTCGAAGAAAAGTTGCATAGTCCCGCGGATCACAACGGGGAAATGATAGATTCGCCCGCCCCATTCCGTCCGCGAAGGATCAACAAACACCCCCAGGATGTCAAGCGCCGCACGCCCCCACATGTGAGCATTGCTCGCTTGACTCCCGTTGTCGAGGATTACGGTCGTCGCGTCCCTGAGGAGCACGCACCCGCTTCGTGCCCGATCAGGTTAGATTGGCTTCGAAATGTTCGAGGGTGCGTCCCAAGGCCACTTTTGCCGAGTCGGCATCGTAACTGCCGCGATGGTCGCAGTTGAAGCCGTGATCGGCGTCGTAAACGTAAACCGGAACATCCGGGTGCGCGGATTTGACTTTTTCGACGTCGGCCATCGGGATGTGCGCATCCAATTCGCCGAAATGCATGATAATGGGGCACTTTGGATCGAGCTGGGTTTGTCCTGCGACCCCCCCTCCGTAGTATGAGCTGGCTGCGGCTACGCCATCGAGCTGACACGCCGCCAGCCACGTCAGCAGGCCTCCGAAGCAATAACCGACGACACCGACTTTGCCTTGCTCACCCGCCACCTGGATCGCGGCCTGCACATCGGCTAGCGCTTGCGCGTGATCCAACTTCTGAAAGGCGAGATCGATGCCCCGACCCATATCGTCCTCTTCGTAACCCAGCTCGATGTCGCGCTCGATGCGATCGAAAATCTTCGGCGCTATGGCGTAATAACCTTCAGCGGCATAACCATCGGTGACCTCTTGAATATGCGTGTTGACGCCGAAGATTTCCTGGATAACGACGACTGCGCCCTTGGCGCGTCCGGCAGGCTGTGCGACATATGCACCGAGTTCGAAGCCGTCGTTAGAGGCAATGGTAGTGTGCTCACCCATGGTGTCTTCTCCCTATAGAAATGTGGCATGTACGACTCGAGTCATTAAACACTAGTTGGGCGCGCCGCCCAACGCCCATCACCGGCTAGCGTTACAATGCGTGTAACCGAATGCCCCAGAGCGCCATGGCCGCCTCCATTCTGGTCGTCGAAGACGAAGACGATATCCGCGAGTTGTTGTGTTTTACGCTGACCCGCGCCGGTTTCACGCCGCAACCGGTCGCGTCCGTCGAACAAGCGCAGCAACTGCTCGGCACTACACTACCGGACCTCGCCATCATCGATTGGATGTTGCCCGGGGTGAACGGCGTCGATTTCGCCCGCCAATTGCGCCGTGACCCGCTGACGGAAAGCATACCCATCATCATGCTCACAGCCCGCGGGGAGGAAGCCGACAAACTCAAGAGCTTCGAGTCCGGCGTGGACGACCACGTCACCAAACCCTTCTCACCCCGCGAACTCGTGGCACGAATCAAAGCGCTGCTGCGTCGCGCCGGGGCAGACCCTTCTGAACTCTTGGAATACGACGGACTCTCCCTGAAGCGCAGCAGTCGGCGTTTTACGATCGAGGAGCAACCCGTTCACCTCGGCCCGAACGAATACCGTTTGCTGGAATTGTTCATGCAAAATCCGGATCGCGTCTTCGACCGCGCTCAACTTCTAGACCGTGTTTGGGGCCGTAGTCTCGATGTGGAAGAGCGCAGCGTCGACGTGCTCGTGCTGAGGCTGCGCAAGTTGTTGCAACCCTTCGATAAACAGCACTTGATCCAGACCGTCCGCGGTGTTGGATACCGGTTCGGCGCTTAGTCGGAAGTTTCCGAGGAGCGTTCGCGAAGACCGCGTAGATGAGTGGGCCCATCTGCGGCCGCAAAGCTCAAGCAACTCGCAAACAGCGCAGCCGCCAGGCCATACGCCCAGGGTGTGAGAAAGGCGATGAGCGCGGTCACCGACCACAGACAGACGTTGAACCGCCAGATCTTCTCAGTAGCGGGGGCAATCTCGTTTGTACCGTTTCGGTTGCGGATAAATCGCCTCGGTATGCGGTGCGCAATGTAAACCAGCGCTGATTTCACCACGTGACGTGCAGCTTGCCTGTTATAATGTCAGGTTTGCAACGCCGAGTGTAATTGGATACAGCCATGACCGAAAAGACCGCAATTTCCCGGAACATCGATGCCGTTCTCTGGGACTTCGGCGGGGTGATTACCACCAGCCCATTCGAAGCGTTCAATCGTCTGGAAGCCGAACGCGGTATACCGAAAGACTTCATCCGCGGTATCAATGCCACCAACCCGAAGTCGAACGCCTGGGCGCAGTTCGAGTCGAACACCGTAAGCTTGGATGAATTCGACGAGCTGTTCGCGCGAGAGTCCGCGGCAGCCGGTCATTCTATACGCGGCAAGGAAGTCATCGCGTTATTGAGCGGTGATGTGAGACCCCGCATGGTGGATGCGCTAAAACTCTGCAAAGCACATTTCAAAATTGCGTGCATCACCAACAACGTCAAAGCGGGCGAAGGACCGGGCATGAGTCGCGATGCAGTCAAGGCACAAGCCGTGGCAGAGGTCATGGCACTGTTCGATCTGGTCGTCGAATCGAGCGTCGAAGGTGTACGCAAGCCGGATCCGGCCATCTACGCGTTAACCTGCGAACGTCTGGGGATCGATAGCAGTCGCGCCGTATTCCTCGACGACCTCGGCATTAACTTGAAACCCGCCAAGGCGATGGGAATGCAGACCATCAAAGTGTTGAGCACGGACCAGGCGATCGCGGCACTCGCAGACGCCACGGGCTTGGCGTTCAGCTGAATTCGTCAAACGCTACTCCAGTCGAGCGACCTCGAGCGGCTGCTGCCTAATCAACGCCATCACTCGGCGGCGTTCCGGAATAGAGGGTGCAGCGCCCACGGCCGTTGTGGCCAAGGCACCGGCGGCACTCGCTTCTCTGAGCACGTCCTGCAGTGGCTCGCCCGTCACCAGTCCGGCCATCAGATAACCTACAAACGCATCGCCCGCCGCAGTTTCGTCGACGGGTTCTACCGAAAACGCGCCCATTTTGAGTGTCTGCATCGTGTCGGGCTCCCGGCACATCAGTCCCTGTGAGCCAAGCGTCAGCACAATGGCGGTCCTCGGGTAGCGCCTGGCTAGGATCCCGAAGGCTTCGAACGGATCGGACGCCTCCGCCAAGCTCGCAGCCTCGTCTTCGTTGACGATCAGTAATTGAAGTTTTTCCAACGGATAATGTTGCGCGCGTTGATCGTACGGCGCCAGGTTCAACGCGACGGGCACGTCACGCTCCCCAGCTGCATTGATGGCGAGGTCGACATCGTTGATTTCGTTTTGGAGAAGCAACCAGTCGCCCGGGCGCGTATCGGCCAGTGCCTGATCGAATTGCGCACGCTCTAGAAGAAGATTGCTGCCACCGTGGATGACGATAGCGTTCTGACCCGCAGTGTCCACTTGAATGACAGCATGACCGGAAGGCGCATCGATCGTCTCGACGCGGTTTACGTCAACGCCCTCACCGGCCAAGGTCTCGATCAGCATGTTGCCGTCTCCGCCGACCGCGCCGATATGTTTTACTGCGCAACCGGCTCGAGCGGCGGCTACCGATTGATTCAATCCCTTACCGCCGGGGAATACGTAGCGTCCAGTGGACGCGACCGTTTGGCCTGCGTTGGCAATGCCGGGAACCCGATATACGTAGTCGATGCACAGCGAACCGAGATTAACAAGTTTGGCCACGGAACTTGTCTTGGTTCCCGGATTTACGCCGGATGAGCGAGCTCCTTGGCAGCGTCTTGGACGGCTCTAATGATCTTGTCGTACCCGGTGCATCGACACAAGTTACCGGCGAGCCAATAACGAATAGTGGTTTCATCCGGATCGGGGTTCTTATCGAGCAACGCCTTAGCGGCGATAATGAAGCCCGGCGTACAAATACCGCACTGCAGAGCTGCATGCTCGAGAAATTTCTGCTGCAAGGGATGCAGTTCGTCGCCCGCAATGCCCTCGATGGTTGTAATGGACTTACCTTCCGCTTCGGCGCCCAGCATCAGGCAGGCACAGATCAAGCGACCGTCCAGCAGCACCGAGCACGCACCGCAGTCTCCGGTGCCGCAACCCTCCTTCGTTCCGGTGAGACCGAGTTCGTCGCGCAATACATCCAACATGGACTGATTCGCGTCACAGAGAAACTCTTGATGCTGACCGTTGATGGTCGTGGAAACATGGACCCTTGCCATTCTATGACTCCCTTTTAAGCTTGGCCGGCACTTGGTTAGCCCGCTCTGTCTCTAGCAATGGAAGTAGCGCGGCGACACAGGACCGCTACCACCTTGCGTCTATATTCAGCGGTACCCCGCTTATCGGTAATGGGTGAAGCCGCAGCAGTACAGGCTTCCCCCGCGGCTTGCAGAGCTGCGTCATCGAGTTGAGTTCCAACCAGCGCCTCCGCCGCAGCCGGTACGAGTAGCGCTGTCGGAGCCACCGCGCCGATGCCTACCCGTGCGGCGCTGCAACTGCCGTCGCTCTCCACGGTCACACTAACGCCACAACCCGCTACTGCAATGTCCATCTCCGTACGCGGAATGAAGCGCAGATAGGCATCGCGGGAATTCGCGCCGGGTGTCGGTATTTGCAAGCCGAGCAGGAATTCTCCCGGTTCCAGAGCGTTGGTGCCTACTCCCGTGACAAAGTCTTCGACCGGAAGCTGTCGTCCGCCCGAGTCATTGGCGATATCGCACACCGCGTTCACTGCGATCATCGCCGGAATACTGTCGCCCGCCGGAGAGGCGTTGCAGAGATTGCCACCCATCGTCGCGCGGCCTTGAATCTGGGTGGATCCGATCAGATCCGCGGCTTCGAGCAATCCCGGCAACAAGGCTTTGAGATCGGTGTTCTCGAACAACTCAGCACTGGGTATTGCGGCGCCGATGTAGATCTGCTCGCTACCGATGTCGAGCCGGTTGGTTTCTGCGAGCTTCTTGATGTCGACAATGGTACGAGGGCTGTTGTCAACAGAGCGCAGCTGCACCAGCAAATCTGTACCGCCTGCCAGGATCTGCGCGCGGCGATTATCGCGCGCATGCTCCAAGAGCACGTCGAGAGTGTCCGCGACGCTTTGCGGCGCGACGTAGGCAAATGCTCCCATGGTTGAAGTCCCCATCCCCAGATTCGAGTGACCCGCGAATCTAACACGATCCTGCCCAATGCCGAAAGAGTGCTGCAGGTGTCTCACGACGCTCGGGTATTCGATTATTCAGCGGAGGTTCCTTAAGATGCCACGGAAAGATGCGCCGCAGCGGCCGGCATTAAATCCACGAAGAGGTACACAGCATTCCTGCAGACAATTCTTCTAAAGAGAGCCACTCGTACACATCTCACTTGGATGCGCTCACGCAACATTGGCAGGCGGCACTCTCCGCGCATCGCTACGATGGCGCCTGGATAACGGCCGGGGAAGCGTTGTCGTACTTTCAAGACGATCACGGCCCGCCGTTCAAAGCCAATCCCTACCTCAGTCAATGGATCGATCCAAAGTACATCACGCCAGGATCGGCACTCTGGATCAGCCCGCACAGCGGAGCCAAGTTGTTCACCGTGCGGACCGAGGACTATTGGCATGCTGTACCCGAATTGCCCGATGAGGCGGCGTCCCATGTCGAAGTCAACGCCTTCGAGAACCCTGCGCAGCTCGCGGCGGCCTGCCAGGCTGAACAGCAAGGACACGAAAATATCGCCGTGATCGGCGAGAACGCCGAATTTGCGGGTGCGAACGAGCAGCTGGGCGACCTCAATCCCGCATCGCTGGTCAACTACCTGCACTTCCACCGCGCGAAAAAGTCGCCGTTCGAACTCGATACCATGCGGCGCGCAACGGAAGTCGGCGTCAGAGGACATCTGGCGGCAGCTGCAGCGTTTCATGCGCAGGCCACGGAGTTCGAGATCCACATGGCGTATCTCAGTGCGTCTCGACAAGCAGAGATCGAGTTACCCTATGCCAACATCGTCGCGCTCAACGAGCACGCAGGTGTGCTGCACTACCAATTCCAGGACAGGGAACACCCGCGGGCGCCCTTGAGCCTGCTCATCGATGCCGGGGGTCAATTTCGCGGCTACGCCAGCGACATTACGCGAACGCACGTTCAAGAGGGTACGCAGCACGCTACGTTTGCGGGTTTGATATCCGCTATGGACACCCACCAGCAGGCGTTGGTCGAGGTCATCCGCCCGGGATACCGATTCGCTGACTTGCACACACGCATGCACGAGCAGCTGACCGCGTTACTCGTCGACTGCGGCATCGTTCGCGGCGGACGAGCTGCCACTGAACTCGCCATGACGGAGCGAATCAGCGAGACCTTTTGTCCACACGGCTTGGGACACCTGCTCGGTCTACAAGTACATGATGTCGGCGGCCACTTGGGCGATGCCCGCGGGACGCCCGCACCGCCTGCCGCTAACTACCCAACGTTGCGGTTCACGCGCGCCGTCGAAGAAGATTACGTCTTTACCGTGGAGCCGGGACTGTATTTCATACCCTCGTTGCTGAAGAAATTACGTCGCGCGGGCAATGCAACCCAACTGGATTGGGCACTGATTGACACGCTCGCTCCGTATGGCGGCATTCGTATAGAAGACAACGTCCGTGTGACGAAGGACGGCGTGGAAAACTTCACGCGAGAAGCCTTCCAACACATGGCGGGGTCTTGAGCTGCCATGACGTCGAGCAGCGGGAAGCGTCTGGATCCCATGCGTCTCTTCAGCGACCCGCCGCTCACGGCGGCAGCGCCTGTCGACCTTAAGTTCGTACCCAAGCAAAACCACATCGCCTACCGTGCGGTCGCAACGGACAATCGTGAGCACATGGATCTGTGGCTGATGGATCTCGACACACTCGAGCAGCGCCGTTGGCTGAGCGCTGATGACATCGCGGGCGACCATACGGATGCCACACGGTTAACCGCCGCAGAACGTGCTGAACGTGAGCGCCGTCGCCAGTTCACTTTCGGCGTCACCTCGCACACCTGGTTCAGCGACGGCAGCCATGTTTTGCTGCCGATGAACGGTCAAGCTTACCTCGTCAATTTCGCCACGGCTCGTTCACGCTGCCTATCGTTCCCGGACACGCGACAGAGCGGTTTTCGTCTGTCGCCGGACGATGCCTTTTTGAGCTACGTGCGCGAAGGCAACCTCTACGTGAACACGATCGTTACCGGTGAAGAGCGCACCATCACGGAAGATGCCAGCGACGTGGTGAGCAATGGCCTGCCGGATTTCCTGGCGGCCGAAGAGATGCACCGTTTCGAAGGTCACTGGTGGTTATCCGACAATCGAACGTTGCTGTATACACGCGTCGATGAGTCCAGTGTTCCCGTTAGCCATCGTTTGGAGATGCAAGCGAACGGCACGTCGACCGTCGCACAACGTTATCCATACGCAGGCGGCGCTAATCCCCAGGTTTCTCTGCATGCGTACGATATTGAGACAAGCGAGCGCACGCTCATTTGGTCGGATGACGCTGACGCACAAGTCTATCTCGCTCGAGTCATCCCGGTGACGGGAGGATTCGTCATTCAGACCCAGAATCGTCTGCAACAGGTATTGGAGACCCGGTTGTTTACGCCGCCTTTCGAGCAGGGCCTGCACGTCCATACCGAATCCTCGAACACGTGGGTCAACTTGCACGACGACCTGCTGGAAATACCAGATGCCGCCAACGCCGCAGGTCCCAATCCCACATTCCTGACGACGCACGAAAACGCCGGCACCCGCGGCCTTGCGAAGCTGAGTCTATATCGCGATGCTTTTCTCGAAGAAGAGCTGATCGGACCCACACACATCAACCAGGTCCTCGCCGCCGACGAATCGAACGCATACGTCATGGGATGGGACCATCAACCGACGGAAAACCACCTCTTTGCGGTCGATTTGCACGGCGAAGGGTGCCGCCGCATCACCGCCAGCCCTGGATGGCACACGGTTGTGATGGATATGCCCACGCAGCGTTACATCGACAGCTTTACCAGCACTGCCTCTCCCAGACAGGTCGACCTTTGCCGTCTCGGTTATCCCTCGGACGATCGAGTGGAAGAAGCCTCTCTCCAACAAACGCTGTATACGGAAACGATCGATAACGCACATGCTTATCGTCCTTATCTCGCCCAGCACCAGACCGCTACGTTCGGGACCGTCTCAGCAGCCGATGGACAACGCTTGCACTACCGGATCACGCCACCGCTGCGCATGGCAGCAGCAGATACGGACTATCCCACCGTCCTTTACGTCTACGGCGGTCCAGGCGCACAAAAGGTCCGGCAGGAGTGGTCGCCTCTGCTCCTGCAGCTGTTTGCCCAACAGGGCTTTGGTGTCATCGAGATCGACAATCGCGGCTCGGCCAATCGCGGGCGAACGTTCGAAGCGCCGATCTATACCCGCATGGGTCACCCGGAAGTCGAAGATCAACTGATCGCATTCGACATTCTGCGGGAGTTGAGTTGGGCAAATACCGAACGTGTGGGTGTATTCGGCCACAGCTACGGTGGTTACATGACCTTGATGTGCTTGAGTCAAAGCGCACGATTCAAATCCGGTGTGGCCGTCGCGCCGGTGTGCGACTGGCAACTTTACGACACACATTACACCGAGCGCTACATGGGCCTACCCGACTCGAACGCGAACAGTTATGCAAACAGCAACGTGCTGACGCACCTGCCTGAACTCACAGCCCCCCTGCTCTTGATGCACGGTATGGCCGACGACAACGTGCTATTCACACATTCCACGATGATCATGGGGCGCCTGCAGGAGCTCGGCAAATCTTTCGAATTGATGACCTATCCCGGTGCCAAACATTCGATGCAGGAGCGGCACGTCTCCATACATCGATTCAATTGCATCCTGGATTTCTTCAAACGCACCCTGTGACGCGTGAATTCACGACGGTGGTTGGGGTTCTGCAGCCCTTTCGAATAAAGAGAAGAAGTTAGCAGTGGTCAAAGCCGCCAACTCGCCGACGTCGACACCACGCAGGTGCGCCAGCGAACGCGCGGTCTCGGTTACGTAAGCCGGTTCGTTCTTGCGGCCGCGGTGCGGCACCGGCGCCAGCCAAGGGGCATCCGTTTCTATCAACAGGCGCTCGTCCGGTATCCGCGCCGCCACCTGGCGGACGTTAGCAGCGTTCTTAAAGGTCACGATGCCGGATATCGACACGTAGTATCCTGCCTGTAATGCCCGTTCAGCGAGCGCCCAACTTTCCGTGAAGCAGTGCAACACGCCACGAACTCGAGGGTGGTTGTCGATGACCGCGAGCGTATCCGCTTCCGCCCCTCGGGAATGGATGACCACGGGTAGCGACGCTCGGCCGGCGACGTCCATTTGCGCCTCGAACGATGCACGCTGGCGCACCCGTTCCTCCTCACGCTCCTCGTAGTGATAGTCCAAACCGGTTTCACCGACTGCGACCACTTTGTCGCGGCTCAACAGCGGCGCGATCCATTCTATGTCGCCGCTGACACTCCCGGGATGTTCTCCGACCGTCGCCCACACGCCCTCATGCGAGGTGTAGCTCAATACTTCTTCTATGTGCGTTTGATCGACGCCAATGCAAAGCATGCGCTCGACACCTGCTTCACGCGCACGGTCCAACGCCGGAAGGGGATCGGCAAGGTAGTTCAGGTGACAGTGGGAATCGACAAACACGAATGGGTTCGTGCTTAAAAGCGTTACATGGTGTGCGTGTGGCGATCCGATTGCAGGGCACCTGCAAGATACGTCTCGATTTTGCTCCGCGCCACGTCGTCCTGGTCGTTAAACTGCACGCCGACACCGGCGGCGCGGTTGCCTTGGGCCCCCTTGGGCGTGATCCAGACCACCTTACCGGCGACGGGAATTTTTTCGGCTTCGTCCATCAGGTTGAGGAGCATGAACACCTCGTCGCCCAGTTCGTACTCTTTTTTCGTCGGGATGAACAGGCCGCCGTTACGCACGAAGGGCATGTACGCCGCATAAAGAACGGCTTTATCCTTGATCGCCAATGAGAGTATGCCGTTGCGCACACCGCGCTTGTTTGCAGACATGCTGTTTTCGTCCTTCTAAAACACCTTAGAAACCGCATCTTGTGTCGGGGCTAACTTATTGAAAAACATAATCTTTTTAACCACCGACACCGGTGCACGCACCCAGTGCACGCTTATGATGCCCGTTCGCCTCTCGCGTGACAAACCCTACCGCTGCGTTACCACGCTTCAATCGCAACTTCCCTCGAGAAATTGCCGGAAACATGACATTGCGCACACCGCTCGTGACAACTCGCACCGTCACGGCCGGCGTCGTTACGAGGCCTGCCGCAGGCGGCACCAACCCGACACCAGCTGTTCCAGCAACACTCTGCCATTGGCAGCGTTCGACACCACAAGCTGGCGCCTGGCCGATAAGATCAGGTCGGCAAAATCCAGCACGGCTCTGTCCTCGGCCTGCAAAGCGCTCAGCGCCTGGCCCTGCAGGTGCAGCGACAGGCGTCGATACCAACGCGCCAGCCACACGACAAGATCCGTGTCCACCACTTCCTGCACCCGATGGGCACAGGTATCCGCATCGATCGAATCCAGCCAGCTTTGCAGATTGGGTTGCGTGGCGACCTCCAACGCCAACAGCGGTGCAAAGCCGAGCTCCGCATACTCCACATCGGAGGGCTCGACATTCTGTTCGACCAGCCATCGCCGGGCCTTGACGTGATCATTCGCCACGTCGAAGCGATGACAGCGACTGCGTACCGTCGGGAGCAATCGACTCCAGGCATCAGTCGAGAGGATCAGATGAGTGTGTGCCGGCGGCTCCTCCAGAATTTTCAGCAGCGCGTTGGCAGCCTGCCGGTTCATGCGGTGGGCCGCTGCAATGACCACCACTTTGCGTGGGCCAATGTGCATGGTGCGTATGGCAAACTCGACGATGGCCCGGACTTGATCGACCTTGATTTCAGCGCCGTCGGGTTCGATCCATCTAAAGTCCGGGTGCGCAAGCGCCTGCATGGCCGCGGCCGTGGCCTGTGCAGATCCGGGCTCGATGGCGAGTAAACGCGCCGCAGCTGCCGCCGCCAACTCTGCACAGCCCCATCCAGGTTGACTCGTCAGCGCCAACGCATGCGGTAGACGTTCACTACCGACCAATGCATCGATACGGTCAAGTACCTCGCTATGCCACGGCAACTCAATCGCCATGACCCGCCTCCTTGACAAACTCACGCACGTGATCGGCGACATCTCGCTGCACCAATGCCAGATCGCGACTGGCATCCACAATCCGAAACCGTGCATCGCCGCCTGCGCGGTCCAAGTAGCCACGCCTGACTGCCGCAAAGAATTCGGCGTTTTCACTTTCCAACCGGTCTTTCTCGCGATCTGCTATGCGCGCCCGCCCGACTTCGGGATCGAGGTCCAGGTACAAGGTCAGGTCCGGTTGCAATTCGGCTTGCACCCACTGCTCCAGGGTCGCGATGCGTTGCCCGGCAACTCCGCGCGCCGCACCTTGATAGGCATAGGTGGCATCCGTAAAGCGATCGCAAACCACCCATTGACCTACGCGCAAGCGCGGCAATATCTCCATCTTGATGTGCTGATTGCGCGCGGCAAACACGATGAGCAGTTCCGTCAGCGGATCGACTGCTTCGTCCCAATCCGCCAGCAACACTTGCCGAAGCGCTTCCGCGAGCTGCGTTCCGCCAGGCTCGCGTGTCTGGTAGTAGTCGATGCCCTGGCCCGCTAACACGTCGCAGACCGCCGCCATGTTGGACGACTTACCGACGCCCTCGGACCCCTCGAGAGTAATGAAATGCCCTGTCTTGTCGAAACCCACCGACTACTCCCGAGCGCGGCGCAGCTGGTACTGCACGACGGCGGCGTTGTGTTCTTCGAGACTCTCCGAGAATTGACTACTGCCGTCGCCGCGCGCCACGAAATATAGATACTCTCCCGGGCTGGGGTGCGCCGCCGCTTGTAATGACGCATCCGATGCCAGTGCGATCGGAGTCGGCGGCAAGCCCCTGATCTTGTAGGTGTTGTAGGGTGAATCCATCTGTAGGTGAGCGCGCGTCAGATTGCCATCGAATGACTCACCCAAGCCGTAAATCACCGTAGGATCCGTTTGCAGCAACATATTACGTGTCAGGCGATTGTGGAATACCTGGCTGATGAGGACACGATCGGCATCCAAACCGGATTCTTTTTCGATGATGGAAGCGAGGATGAGGAGTTCATACGGGGTGCCGACCTGCGGCATCGTCTCGCGATCTTCCCAGTGGTACTCGACCCGCTCGATCATCCGCGTGGCCGCACGCTGTAAGAGATCTAGATCGCTGTCGCCTTTGGTAAACGAATAGGTATCCGGAAAAAACAAGCCCTCTAACCGAGTGGCCGGCGCACCCGCGACTTCGAACGGCAACAGCTTGGCCAGTTCCAGTTCGCTTAAGCCCGCGGTTTCTTGCACCAGGCGTGTCTCCGCCGCAAGTGCATCGCGTAACGTACGTAATGTACTGCCTTCCGCAACCCTGAAACTGTGGTGGACGACGTCACCGTCACTGATCCTTTGCAGCAGTTCGAGAGGTGAGACGCTGACGTCAAAGTGATACTCGCCGGATTTGAGGCGAGTGTCGAAGCCCTCGAGCTTGCCGTACAAAGCAAACGTCCTGGGCGAGTCCAGGACCTCGGCCGCCACGAGCGCGCGCGTCAGTGCCCCGAACGTATCCCCTGGTTCCAGCACAATCGTAAACGTCCGCCTTCCCGCCCCCTCCATCGTCCGATCGTCCGCCCCCACCGATTGCTCACCGTGTTCACCCGCTTGTTCACCAGCGGTTTGTTCGGGCGCCACCAACGGCGCCTGAGCCCAGCGGTGAGTTTGCCAGAGTACGAGCGCACCGAGCGTGAGAGCCACGACCAGCAAGAAGACGGCGATACCTAGAAGAAAGCGCAAGTGATACGCCCGGCCGAACGCTACACCGTCGCGAAGATCAGTGTTCCGTTGGTACCGCCGAATCCGAACGAATTACTCGCTGCCGCACTGATACTCACTTCCCGCGCGGTATTGGGCACATAGTCGAGATCGCAATCCGGACTTGGGTTGTCGAGATTGATGGTGGGGGCAAGCACTTGTTCGGCCAGAGATTTGATCGTGAAGATCGCCTCCACCGATCCCGCTGCCCCCAGCAAATGTCCGATCATAGACTTCGTCGAACTGATGGCGATATTCGTGTCGTTGCCGAACACACTCTTGACGCCACGCGTCTCGGCAACGTCACCTAACGGAGTCGAGGTACCGTGGGCGTTGAGATAGCCGACATCCTCCGGATTGAGTTGGGCGTCGCTCAGTGCATTGCGCATGGAGGCTGCACCACCCTCACCCTGCTCGGCAGGACCTGTGATATGGAAAGCATCCGCACTCATGCCGAAGCCGACCACCTCAGCGTAGATGTTGGCATCGCGGGCACGAGCACGCTCATAGTCTTCCAGCACCAGCACACCCGCGCCGTCACCGAGAACGAACCCGTCGCGCCCTTCGTCCCACGGTCGGCTGGCGAGTTCGGGTTCATCATTGCGCGTCGACAACGCTTTCATCGAATGAAATGCAGCCACCGTTATGGGTGAAGTGGCGTATTCCGATCCGCCGACGACCATGACGTCGGCTTCGCCATACTGAATCATGCGAGCACCGAAGCCGATGTTGTGCGTGCCCGTGGTGCAAGCCGTGACGACGGCGATGTTCGGACCCGTAAACCCGTAGCGAATCGACAAGTTACCCGAGATCATGTTGATCACCGAACCCGGCACGAAAAACGGCGATACCCGCCGCGGTCCGCTGTTCACCAGAACGGAGTGAGTGTCTTCGATGAGATTAATGCCGCCGATTCCCGAACCGATGGCTACGCCAATACGATGCGCATCGTCAGGATGTTCTTCGATACCGGCATCGGCGATCGCCTGCGCACCGGCCGCCATACCCAACTGAATAAACGGGTCGATGCGCCGTGCCTCTTTTGCCGACATGTACTCGGTGACGTCGAAGTCTTTTACCGCGCCGCAGATCTTGACCCCGAAGTCGCTCGTGTCGAAGTAGTTGTTGAGGCCGATACCGCTTTGCCCGGCAAGCGCTGCCTGCCAGGAACTCTCCACGGTGCTGCCTAGCGGCGACACCATGCCCAGCCCTGTTACTACCACTCGTCGTTTAGTCATCGAGCACTCTTGGAAACAAGTCAGCGTAGTCTATGCAAACAGCGCACAAACATCATCATCAGCCACGGCCCGCCGTGTGTGCGTTACGCAGCGGGATGGGCGAATCTGGTTTTGCGGAAATTGTGCTACTGGTGAGCCAGTATGTAGTCGATGGCTTCTTTGACGGTCGTGATTTTCTCGGCTTCTTCATCGGGGATTTCGGTTTCGAATTCCTCCTCCAAAGCCATCACCAGCTCGACCGTGTCGAGCGAATCTGCGCCGAGGTCCTCGACGAAAGACGCGTCACTGTTGACTTCGTCTTCTTTCACGCCGAGTTGTTCGCAAATCAGTTTTTTTACTCTTTCTTCAACACTGCTCATGCTAAAGAGATCTCCCAATCTGGTTCCTGGGGTGCAGGGCGAGCGCATTCTATACGAGGCGATTTCGGCAACGCAAGCAACTAATTTTTCAGCTAAATCATTGACATCGCCGCCTACGCGGCGTACAGACCGCCGTTGACCTGCAGCGTCTGTCCTGTGATGTAACTCGCTTCGTCACTCGCGAGAAATGCGACCGCAGCCGCGACTTCTGCGACCGTGCCGGTACGTCCTACCGGGATGCGGGAGAGCATTTCAGCGGTTTGCGCCTCGGTGAGCGCCTGCGTCATGTCGGTGTCGATGAACCCTGGAGCGACCGTGTTGACGGTAATCTGGCGCGACGCGACTTCAATGGCGAGTGCCCGCGAGAAACCCTCCAGAGCTGCCTTTGTGGCAACATAGTTGCCCTGCCCCGGATTGCCCATTCTTGCGACTACCGACCCCACGTTGATGATCCTTCCCCAACGGCCTTTCACCATACCGCGCAGCAACGCTTTGGTGATTCTGAACACCCCATTGAGATTGGTATCGACGACGTCGTGCCATTCGCTATCGGACATACGCAACATCAAATTGTCGCGGGTGATACCGGCGTTGTTCACCAGTATTTGCGGTACGCGACCCATCGAGGCGATCTCTTCCACCGCACGCGTCACCGAATCGGGATCTGCAACGTTGAGTTCGATGCCGATGCCCTGCGAACCGAGAATTTCGGCAATTCTGGCAGCACCGTCGTCACTAGTCGCGGTGCCGATCACGTAGTCACCGTCTTCCTTGAGACGTGACGCAATACCTGCGCCAATTCCCCGCGATGCACCGGTCACCAACGCTGTGCGTTGCTCACTCACGATGCGTCCACTTGTGCGGCCAGGGCTTGTTCAACGCCATCGGGCGTACCGAGGCCCGCCGTCGGCGTTGCTCGCGATGTGCGTTTGATCAAACCGGCGAGTACGCTTCCCGGTCCGCATTCGATAAATCGTGATACACCTTGCGAGGTCATGTAGCTGACACTGTCGCTCCAACGCACGGGTGCAGCGATTTGCTCGAGCAGGTTGCGGCGCAACTCGTCGACATCGTGCGGGACGGACGCGGCGACGTTCTGCACGACGGGGACCACCGGCTCACTCAAAGTCACGTCGGCCAGCGCCCGACCGAATTCGTCTTTGGCGGCTTCCATGAGCGGAGAGTGGAACGGCCCGCTGACGTCCAACATCACCGCCCGTTTGGCGCCGGCGTCCTTGCAGGTGACGGTGCCCGCCTCCACCGCTTGCGCTTCCCCCGCGATCACGACCTGGCCCGGCGCATTGTAGTTGGCTGCTACCACGACCCCGTCAACCTGTTCGCAGCACGCCTCAACTTGATCGTCAGTCAGCCCCATAATCGCAGCCATCGCACCGATGCCGGCCGGGACTGCCGCTTCCATGAGTTCACCGCGCAGTCTGACCAGGCGCACCGCATCTTCGAAACTCATCGCTTGCGCACATACGATCGCTGAGTATTCACCCAGGCTGTGCCCCGCCACGAAGTCCGGGAGTTGACCGCCTCGTTCCCGCCACACCCGCCAGGCCGCCACACTCGCTGTCAGCAACAGCGGCTGAGTATTCTGGGTGCGTGCGAGCACTTCCGATGGACCGTCGCAAGTCATCGCCCATAAATCGATCGTCAGGACTTTCGAGGCTTGTGTAAACGTGTCTTCGACGACCGGATAAGCGGCAGCAAGCTCACCGAGCATGCCGACGCTTTGCGCCCCCTGCCCGGGAAAGACGGCGGCAAACACTAAGACTTATCGGCGATGACGTGCTTGCCCCGGTAATAACCGTCAGCAGTAATGTGATGCCGCCGATGGGTTTCACCTGTGGTTTGATCGACCGATAGCTTGGTGGACTTCAGCGCATCGTGGGAGCGGCGTTGACCGCGGCGTGATCGAGTCACTTTGTTTTGTTGGACTGCCATTTCTTTATCTCCAATCTGTATACGTCGTGTGTCGTACGCCGCTACCCGAGCAACGTACTACTTATTACTTGTTCCGCTTTCCACCCTTATCTGCCATGCGCTTGTCACATCCTTACTCCTGCCGCAGCAAGTGCTTGAGCGGTGCGAACGGATTGTCATCTACTGCGGTTTTACCACCTTCTTCATCTGCACTGTACGACATCGCCGGCAGCTGCCCGCAATCGGTGTCCTCACATACGCGCACCGGCAACATGAGCAACAGCTCATCCTCGAGCAACTCTACGAGATCGAGCTGCTCCGCGACCACGACGACGGTGGCATCGTCCTGCTCTCCCTGCAGGACCCCTTGCAACGCTTGCGCTTCGGCCTCGGTGTGTGCCAACACAAGATCCAATCCATGCGTCAGTTCCCTGTGCACCGAGTTCAAGCAGCGTTGACAAGGCAACGCGACCGACAGCTGTAGGTCCCCTTGCACTCTAACGAACGCTGCACCGGCCAGCCGGTCGAGCGAAAATCCCAATCGGCCGGACGCGCCCATGACTTGTTCGACGCTGTCTTCGAGCCTCGTACAATGCTCGAGCGGAACGTCGCGTTCAATTTGCGCCCCCGACCGAGCGAGATCACTATAGGTCGAGTGAGCGCTGTCGGGTCTGCTCATTAGTTGGGCTAGCCGTTGCTCTCGAGCGGCGCCATCATAGGTATGTCACGGGGCGGTGTAAAGCCATCGCAGGTCTCGGTCCCCTCGCCCGCGAGTGCCCGCAAGCTGAGGAAATATAAGGGATTAGTGTTCTCGTGAACCCGTTACTCACATGGCCATGAAGCAGGCTCCGACGCTCGTCCTCGCATCCAGCTCACCGTACCGTCGAGCGGCCCTCGAGACATTGGGTGTGAGCTTCGTCTGTGAGAATCCGGACATCGACGAATCCCCCCGCGAGAACGAGTCGATTGCACAACAGACGGCGCGGTTGGCCATCGCCAAGGCGCGTGCGGTGCAGACGGCGCGTAGCGCATTAAATCGCTCCCGGATCGTGGTCATCGGCTCGGACCAGATCGGTCACTGCGCTGACACGCGATTGACGAAACCTGGCACCCGCGAGCGTGCGGTCGCCCAGCTAGCGCACATGAGCGGGCGCAGGATTACGTTCTATTCTTCGCTGGCGGTTTTGACCCGCTCGAGTGTCGTGAGCGTCGTGGTTCCGACCGAGTTAACCATGCGGTGTCTCGACCGAGCCGAGATCGAGAACTATGTAGGCCAGGAGCAACCGCTCGACTGTGCCGGGGCGTTCAAGGTCGAACAGCTGGGCATCGCGTTGTTCGAATCCATTCGATCCTCTGACCCCTCCGCCCTTGTTGGCTTGCCGCTCATCGCTCTGACCACTCATCTCAAGCGGCTGGGCCTCAATCCTCTCGCCTGACAGCGCCCTCATTTGACGCCCTGCCGCCCAGGCGATGCCAGATGTCGATCATCTCTTGCGGGCACGGCGCGACAACCTTGATGGAGCCCTGGGCCAGGGGCAACTCGAGCTTGCTGGCATGCAAGCACAACCGACCGATGTTCTGGCTCGCCTCTGTGCCCGGTGCGAGGTACTTGTCGTCGCCGACTACTGGATGACCTGAAGTCTGACAATGCACCCGGATCTGATGGGTTCTGCCTGTGTGCAGTCGCACGCGCAGGTGAGTCGCCGTGGGGGCAGTCGCCACAATCTCGAAATCCGTACGCGCTGCCTGCCCGGTGGCGTCGACCCGGACCCGCCGCTCACCCCAGGAGGTGGTGTAGCGTTTGAGCTTTTTCTGCACGACGCGCAACCGCGCTGGCCAGGGGCCCCAGACGTAAGCGTCATACAATTTGCGTACCCGACGCCGGCGAAATTGTTCTTGGGCCTCTGCTAGAGCACGGCGGTTTTTGGCCAACAACAAACAGCCTGATGTATTCCGGTCGAGTCGATGCACGAGCTCCAAACGCGGGATCCTGCGCGCCAGCCGCATCGTTTCGACAACGCCTGCGGCGACGTTGGAACCCCCGTGCACCGCCACACCGGTGGGCTTGTCGAGCGCCACGAAATGCTCGTCCTCGAACAACACTGCTGCTTCCAGGCGCTGGGCCAAGCCCGTGGCCAACCGCGGTTGCACCTGGTCTGGTCGCCGAATGGGGGGTAGCCGGAGGCGATCTTGCGCTTTCAGGCGGTACGCAGCCTTCACCCTACCCCCGTTTACCCGGACTTCCCCGGAGCGCAGAATTCGATAGATCAGCGGCCTGGGGACGCCCTTGAGATGCCTGAGTAAGAAGTTGTCGATGCGCTGACCGACGTCATTGCGGTCCTCTATGTCAACGTAAGTGACAGAAGGGCCGGCATTCTCCGGGTTCGCGTCCTCGCGGGTCATGACGTAGACCGTCGTCCAAGTTCCAGAAAAGACTGAGGTTTGAAGGGTTTACAAATCACTGTTAACATGACGTCGCTTTTCCGTATGTGTGGAAAGGTAGCGGGCATAAGAGCCAGCATACAAGCTTTGTGACTACACGTGATTTCATGAGTATTTAAGGGCGACAGCCCTCGAGAAGCCCTAGAGATGAAGTCGTCAGTATGCCAGCCAGCCCTCACTGTAAATTGCAAATGTGCCTGACAAGTTCGCGCGCGCAGCATTCGACAGCTTCGGTGTTCCATCACACAGGTGAGCGAACGCCCTTTCGACATTAGACATGATTACCGACCAGACGCACCTAGTGTCGCGTCTGGTCCATTGGACATTCGCCACAGCGGGTGTCTTGAAGATGACACAAGAAGGATTCGGACACTAAGGCCTTGAGTATCCGCGCTGATCGTAAGCGCATCGCAAGTACCGGCCCCAAGTCCTCTACCGTTCGAGCCGCTGGGTTTTGAACACCTCTTGAGCCAATGTAAGCGTCGAATGCATGGTTGTGTGCTTGTTCTTGTCCGCATGAGTTAAAGGACTAATGGAACGAACATGAAACGTATGCTCATCAACGCGACGCAACCGGAAGAGGTGCGCATCGCTCTGGTCGACGGTCAGAAGCTCTACGATCTGGACATCGAAAACCGCGCTCGAGAACAAAAGAAATCGAGCATCTACAAAGCCAAAATTACCCGCGTCGAGCCGAGCTTGGAAGCCGCCTTCGTCGACTACGGTGCAGAACGTCACGGCTTCTTGCCACTCAAGGAAATTTCGCGAAGTTACTTCAAAAAGCGCAGCCACGATGGCGGACAACGCACACCGATCCAGGAACTGGTGCAGGAAGGTCAGCAGGTACTGGTGCAGGTGGACAAAGAAGAGAGAGGCAACAAGGGTGCGGCGCTGACCACGTTCATCAGCCTGGCCGGGCGATACATCGTCCTCATGCCGAACAATCCGCGTGCAGGAGGTATCTCGCGCCGTATTGAAGGCGACGACCGTGACGAATTGCGCGAAGCCCTGTCACAGCTCGAGTTACCCGACGGCATGGGCGTGATCGTGCGTACGGCGGGTGTGGGCCGCAGCGGTGAGGAGTTGAATTGGGATCTCGCCTACTTGCTGCAATTGTGGCAAGCCATTCAAACAGCCAACGAGAACGAACCTACACCGTCTTTGATCTATCAAGAGAATAGTGCCGTTCTGCGTGCAATCAGGGACAACCTGCGGCGGGATGTCGGCGAGGTCTTGATCGAGGGCGACGATGCCTTTGCAGAGGCTTCCACGTTCATCGCCCAGGTGATGCCGCACTATGCCGAAAAGGTTAAAAGCTACAGCGATGGGATTCCGCTGTTCAGCCGTTACCAGATCGAGAGCCAGATTGAGAGTGCGTTCCAGCACTCGGTCAAGTTGCCATCTGGCGGTAGCATCGTGATCGATCCCACCGAGGCACTCGTGTCCATCGATATCAACTCCGCACGAGCGACGAAAGGTGCGGATATCGAAGAAACGGCCTTATCCACCAACCTCGAAGCGGCTGATGAGATTGCCCGCCAACTGCGTATTCGCGACATCGGCGGCTTGATCGTCATCGACTTCATCGACATGGTGAACCAGAAAAACCAGCGGGCGGTGGAAAATCGAATGCGCGACGCGTTGGATGCCGACCGCGCGCGTATTCAGACGAGCCGCATTTCCCGTTTCGGTTTGATGGAGATGAGTCGCCAACGGTTACGCCCGTCGCTGGAGGAAATCAGCACGGAGTTGTGCCCGCGTTGCAACGGTCAAGGACGCATTCGCGATACCAAATCGCTCGCACTAGCCATCCTGCGAGTCATGGAAGAAGAATCGCTCAAGGAGCGCAGTGCGGTCGTGCGCGCGCAAGTACCGCTTGCCATCGGCGCATATCTATTGAACGAGAAACGCCAGGACGTCGCCGTCATCGAGCAACGCACCGGCACTCACATCGTGATCATCCCGAACGTCAATCTCGAGACGCCACACTACGTCGTTGAGCGCCTGCGTGACGACCACGTGCAAGAAGAAGGCGCGATACCCAGCCACAAGCTGTCGGATCTCGCCAATCAAGCCACCGCCCAGGAATTGCCCCAAGACGAGCCGCTGCCGAAGCCGCAGCAAGCTGCTGTGCAAACTCAACAACCCACACAACCACCGCCGCCGCCGCGTGTGGAAGCCAAGGCGACAACCCCGACCGAGCCGGGTATTTGGGAAAAGATGAAGAATAAGCTGTTCGCCGCACCGGCTCCCGCAGCCGCCACGGGTGGGACGAAGGACCCCGAACAGGCAAGGCGTCCTAGTCGCGCGAAAGGCGGTGGCGGCAAGTCCGATCCGGACGCCGAGCGACGGCGTTCCAAACCGAACCGGCAGGGACAGAGGGACAACCGCGCTCGACACCGGAAGAACGATAAGGATGGGGATAAGCGCAGCGATAAGCAAAAGTCGCGCACCGACGATAAGCCGCGCAACAAAAGTAACGGCAAACCGCAACGCAGAGAGCGGCCGCAGAGCAAAGACAAGACGCAAAGCAAGAAAGACGACGCTCGCGAGGGCCGTGAGCGCAGAGGGTCCAAGGACTCTGACAACAGGCAAAACCGGGAAGAACGGTCAAGAGTATCGGCAGAGGAGCGCCAACCGGATGCAACGGCGCTCGCCGAAAGCAAACGCGCGCCTCGCCGCAATCGGGGAGAGCCTTCAGCGCAACAAAGTAGAGAGCCTTCAGCGCAACGAGGTAGAGAGCCTTCAGCGCAACGAGGTAGAGAGCCTTCAGCGCAACAAGGTAAAGAGCCCTCAGCGCAACGAGGTAAAGAGCCTTCAACGCAACAAGGTAAAGAGCCCTCAGCGCAACGCCCTACAGCGTCTTCAATTCCGGAAGGCACGGCACGTTCTGAGGACACCCCGGCGTCCCCCGAGCCCGCCCGGGCAGCTAACGACCCGCGTAATCGCGGTGCTAGTCCAGGCGCGCCTCAACCGGCCAAACCCGCACCTGAACCTGTGAAGGAAGCCCCCGCTGAGCGTACACCTTCCAACCCCGCCACGGGGTCTGAAGCCACTCGCGAATCCAGCGCTAAGAGGACCGAGACCCCGCGCACTCCGGAACCTCCGTCAGCGGAGACTGCACCGGCGCCGAGTGCGCCCCGCACGCCCTCGCGCGCGAGCAACGATCCACGCGAAGTCAGGCGGCGTCAGCGAGAGCAGGAACTGAAAGCCCAAGGGGTAATGAGCAAGACACCGGCAGGCGACAATCAGGATATGACGGACGGTTCGAGTTCCAAGTAAACGCCGAATTTGCTCCGCACATCCTCGCGGATGCGTTCAGCGAAGTCGAGGAAGGCGCTGTGTTGGGAAGCACCGGCATTGACAAGCACCAACGGTTGCTTTTCCCAGCACCGCACCGGGCCTGATTGTTCAGCTTTCCAACCGGCCAGGTCGATGAGTTGCGCTGCGCTGAGCTTGACCCCAGCTGCCGACGGATAACCACCGAGTGCAATCCCCTCTGCCATCAGCCGCCGATAAGTCGTGGCATCGACGGTCGGGTTCTTGAAAAAACTACCCACGTTCGGCACTCGTTTAGGATCGGGTAGCTTACGTTTACGGATATCGATCACTGCCTCAAAGACATCCCGTGGCCGTGGATTGTCATGACCGCGCCGAGCCAGCTCGTCGGCAACGTCGGTGTAGGATGTGTTAATGACATCTGTCGTGTGCAGGTTCAAAACGACCGCCGTAATGGCTAGTTCCGAGTCGCCTTGAAAACGGCTACTACGATAGCCGAACCGACACTCCCTCATGCTGAGCTCAAACACTTCGCCCGACTGCCCCATCGCTTCCACGCACTCGAGCCGCTCTGCTAACTCGACACCATAAGCACCGATGTTCTGCACGGGTGCCGCACCCACGGTGCCGGGTATGAGCGCTAAGTTCTCCAAACCGAACCAGCCGCGTGTCATGCAGGCTTGGACAAACTCGTGCCAGTCCTCACCCGCCGCGACCCGTACACGAACGTGACCCTGATTCTGCTCGAGACATTCCATGCCCTTGATCGCCATGACTGCCACACATCGATCGATGTAGGGTGAGAGCAATACGTTGGAACATTGGCCGACGACCGTCCAACCTAAATCGTTGCTTCGCGCAACTTCGCGACTACGACGTAATGCATCGAGCGTGCGAGCTACGCCCCCCATCGCTGCATACGCTTCGACATTGAGTGTATTGGCGACCCGAAAATTGTCCTGCATCTCGAAGGCGTTCAACGATGCCTCTCAATCTGTCTAAACGTGAGGTTGATGCGGCACCCCACCGGCTTTACGGTCTTAGGTAAGGTATGACGGCAGCTGCCGTCGAACACCAACAAATCTCCGTGATTGAGCTCGATATTTACTACGGGTTCCGCAGAGAAAGCAGAATCGCACTCGAGGCGAAAGCGCCGGTGTGCGCCTAAGCTCAGCGAGGCAATGAGTGGCCGCGAGGCGAGTTCATCGTCTCTGTGCCACCCCATGTATTCATTGCCGTCATCGTAGCGATTCATCAACAGGAAGTTGAACGTGCAGCCGACAAATCGCTCCACGTTGGAACGAACCTCGCACAGATGTTGGGGCCACCCGTCGCAGCGATGGTCATGCCCGCTGTAGGTATAACAGGTACCGGGGTCACCACACCAGGCAACGGATCGCGGCACCACGTGAGTTTTTCCAAACAAAGTAACGGTCTCCGAATACCAGGGCTGGACGCTGGCATCTCGGAGTTGTTTAAACACCCTGTCGGCGGTTCCGCTCAAGAAACGCGGGTAGTGCTGAAATTGAGACATGCTCGCTATTGCTGAAGCAGGTGTTGCTCGACCCGCTGCAGATCTGCCGGGGTATCGACCCCCCCTGGAATCGGTTCCGCGGAGGGAAACACCCAGAGTGCGCGACCTGCTTCGAGCCATCGCAGCTGTTCGAGGCGCTCGACCTGTTCGAGGCTCGATACCGGCAAGTCCACGAAGGCTTGGATGCTCGCGGCGGTAAACGCATAAACACCTACATGGCGACACATGCCCAGCGATGTAACGGTTGCGTCCGTGAGCTGATCGGTGCCCCAAACGTCTCGCGGCAGCGGAATCGAGGCGCGGGAAAAGTACAGCGCCCGCTGCTCTCGATCCACGACGACTTTGACGACATTCTGGTCCATGAAATCTCGTACCGTCGTCAGCGGCTCACTCAAGGTTGCCATCGTCGAAGACGATGAGTTCGACGACGTCACGACCGTGGCGAAGGCGTGCGCCAGGCCGCTGATCACTGAGGGCGGAATCAGCGGCTCGTCGCCTTGTACGTTGATCAGCACATCATCCGGCGCTAATTCGAGCTGCATTGCCACTTCGGCCACTCGATCCGAGCCTGAGGCATGATCCAATGCAGTCATGACCGCGCGGAAACCCGCTTGCCGGACACAATCGAGAACGCGCTGATCGTCGACGGCAACCACAACGTCATCGACATCGGCCGCCGCAGCCTGCTGGGCGACTCTTACGACCATCGGAACGCCGGCGATCTTCCTGAGCGGCTTCTCCGGCAAACGTGTCGAAGCCAGACGCGCCGGAATGACGACTACGCGTTTCAACGTACCGCCTCGTTCACATCGCTGTTCCTGTCACTTACTTTTTCAACCTTCGCGTCGCTACGCAATGGCGCCCGCGACAGCTCATCCGGAAAACTCAGATCCTCGCCTTCTCCCCCTCCCTCGGTTGAGCGCGGCACGATGGCCCGCTCGTCCAGCAACATCAAAAAGCGTTCTTGCGCATCATCAGGTATGCAAACACTGATGCGTAAATACCATACGTGATGCAGCTCCAGCTCAAGGTGTTTCAGCTTCGCCGCGTCCTTCTCCGTACAGACGACGGGAAGCGCATCGTCGAATCCAAACTCGGTTCCGCCGTAATCGAAGTGATCGGGATAGGCATGATTTATCGAGATCAGACCTAAGTCAGCCACGGTTCGGAAAAAGCGGCTCGGATTGCCGATGCCGCAAACTGCATGAACCGTTGGAAAGTTCTGTACGAACTGATCGGGGGGCAACACCTCACCGGTCACGACGTTGTGTACCGAATCGACTTGCACGCGCATGATGGTTTCGTCTTCTACCAGTCCGCTGGGTTCGCCGTTGGCCACGACCCAATCCACATCATTCAGCCGGGCGGTTGGTTCGCGCAGCGGACCGGCAGGAATCAGTCTGCCGTTACCCACGCCCCGATTACCATCGACAACCGCAATCTCGATATCGCGCGCCATGTTGTAGTGCTGCAAACCATCGTCCGAGATTGCGATGTCGCAACCCTGAGTTTCCAACAAACGCAAGCCCTTAATCCGATCGGCGGCAATCGCTACCGCACATCCCAGACGATCACGCAGTTGCACCGCCTCGTCGGAATAACGCTCAGGATCCGCCCCGCTAGGTACCAACGTGCCGGTCTTGCTCAATTTGCCTTTGTAACCGCGCAGCACGACGCCAGGCGTGAAGCCGCGTTGCATTAGAACGTCGACAAGCCATCCCACGAGGGGCGTTTTACCGGTCCCGCCGACAGTGATATTGCCGACGACTACAACCGGCAGGCTGGTCCGTTGGGCCACCCGTTTGCCTGATTTGACTCGCCGGTGTCTGCGCTTGGCCACGAAGCCGTAGAGCCACGATAGCGGACGCAAGAACACGAGCCACCAACTGTCGTCATACCAGGCCTGGCTCAAGCTGACCGATGTCTTGTCGACCGTATCGGTGTTTGTGAGCTTCGCAGCTTGGGATTTAGAGCGCCTGCTCGGCTTAGGTCGCGACGTCGGTTCGTCGTTGAACTGAGAGCTGTACAATTCTGCATACGGGCCCTGTGCGCTAATGAGTTCCTGATGCGTGCCGCGTTCAACAATGCGACCGTCGTCCAAAACGATGATCAGGTCGGCGGCCTCGACCGTGCTGAGACGGTGAGCAATCACCAGAGTCGTGCGGCCTTTCATGACGGCTTCGAGGGCTTCCTGGATATGCCGCTCGGATTCGTTGTCGAGCGCTGAAGTCGCTTCGTCCAGCACCAATACCGGGGCATCCTTCAAGAACGCGCGCGCTATGGCGATGCGTTGACGTTGCCCTCCCGAAAGCATCACGCCGTCGTCGCCCACGACGGTGTCGATGCCCTCCGCCAGTGCGTCGACAAACTCGGTGGCATGCGCCTGGGTCAAGGCCATCTGTATGGCATCGTCCGGCTTACCGGAGAGATTGCCGTAGGCTACGTTGTTGCGCAGAGAATCGTTGAAGAGCGTCACCTGCTGCGATACCAAGGCAATCTGCTCACGCAACGATTCGAGTTGATAATCACGCACATCTACATCGTCCAGCAAGATGCGTCCGCTCGAAACTTCGTAAAACCGGGGTAACAAACTCGCCAACGTCGATTTACCACTGCCCGAGCGTCCAACGATAGCCACTGTTTGCCCGGGTTTAACCTTGAGATCGACATTGCGCAACACGGGTATGCCTTCCCCGTAGCCGAAACTCACGTTTTCGAAGGAGAGTTCACCACGCACTCGCTCGACCACCTGGTCCCCGCTGTCGATTTCGGTGGACTGATCAAGTTGCGCGAACACGTCTTCCGCCGCCGCCAAGCCGCGTTGCAACTTCGCATTGACCTCCGACAGTTTCCGGATCGGCCGTCCCAGCAAACCGGCGAGGCCGAGGAACTTGACGGCCTCCCCGGCACTCATACCCTCGATTCCGTACAACAACAGAATGACCACGCAGATCGCAAGTGACACCAGCGTTTCGTTTAACTGCGCACTGGACACCTTGGTGACGGCCATCTTCAGGCTTTGCTGACGATTGATCCGGCTGAAGCGGTCGAAGCGCTTCTGCTCATACTCCTCCCCGCCAAATGTGCGCACCACGCGATAACCCGAGACGGTCTCGGAGACAACATGGGTCACATCACCCATCGAGTTCTGAATCCGGCGGCTGATGCGTCGAAAGCGATTACTGGCGTAAATCACGACCAAAGCCAATATGGGTGCGGTGGCGATGAACAGTAACGTCAGTTGCCAGTTCAACCACAACATGAACCCCATGTAGACCAGCACCTTGAGTCCGTCCTGGATGATGGCACGTATGGCATCCGTGCCCGTGTCACGAAGTTGTGCAACCGTGAACGTCAGACGCGAAACGATATGCCCTTGAGTGCTTTTATCGTAGAAGTAGCTGGGCAACTTAAGGAGCTGCGCGAAGAGATCTTGGCGCAAGTTGAAAACGACGTTGAAAGAGACGCGGGAAATTAAAGTCTCCCCAACGATCGTGCCGAGTGCGCGTACTAACGCCGCACCGAACATCAGCATGGGAATGCTCATTGCCGCAACGACGACGGCGGCATCCCATCGATCGATCAGTTCGCCGAACAGTTCTACGAAGTACGCTTCTGCGGCAGCCGCGGCCAGGAAGCCGACGATGGAACCCACCAGTAAGTACCAATATGGCGCGACGTAGCCTAGGAGGCGTTTGTAGTTTTGCCAGTCGCCCTTGTTTCTGGGCGGCTTTTCGATCAAGGCGTCAGCGCTTGACGGTTCCTTAACTTTCTTCATCTGGCTGTTGCGTGGTAATGCTGATACGGGTCAGGCCTACATTGCCCGCCGCATCCATCGCACGTACTACCGCCTGGTGCGGGGTGTTGGCATCAGCGGTGATGATCACGCGATCATTCATCTTCCCGGCTTCGAGCAGCTCGTTGAGCGCGCGAATCAGGGTCTTCTTGTCGGAATTCACTAGTAAGCGATCGTTGACAGCGTATTCGCCGCGACGATCGACGGTGATTTCGATCATGCCACTCTCGACTTCCTGAAGCTCACCGCTTGCTTCGGGAAGGTTGATCTTCAACTGAGTCTCGCGAATGAACGTCGTCGAGACCATGAAGAAGATCAACAGCAGAAACACCACATCGATTAGTGGCGTTAACTCCACGGTGGCCTCGTGCCGGCCGCGTCTGCGTTTAGGCATCGGGTGCCCCGCTAGTTCTCGAGCAATTCATGTTCGCCGACATGATCGTGCACATGCTCATGACCATGCACCATGTCGACGAGCTTGTGACTCTCCTGTTCGACATCCACGATGAGCTCATCCACCCGGCGTAGAAAAAAGCGGTGGAACATGAGTGCGGGGATAGCCACCGACAAACCAGCAGCTGTCGTGATGAGCGCTGTGGAAATGCCACCGGCGAGCACATTGGCGTTGCCCGCGCCCTCCACCATCAGCGATTGGAATACATCGATCATACCGACCACCGTACCCAGCAGACCCAGGAGCGGCGCGATAGAGGCAATGATGCCAAGCGCGGTCAGGTAGCGTTCCAGATCGTGGTTGATCTGTACCGTGGCTTCTTCCATGGCCTCTTTCATGATCTCGCGACCGCGCCTTGCATTACTGATGCCAGCCGCGAACACCTGACCCAGCGGGCTGGCCATGCGCAGTTCACGGGTTTTTTGCTGATCGAATTCTTCCTGCTTCAGGCCATTCCAAGTTTGTGCGAGCAGGTTTTTGGGTAATATCCGGTTACGCTGAAGGGACCACAGGCGTTCCACGCTGATGGCTGCAGCGATAATGCTGCACAAGAGGATCGGCACCATCAGCCAACCCCCTGCCTGTAAAAACTCTAACACTCGATCGCTCCTCCGCGTCGCTGCTCATCGCGGCGCAACGTTACCACGTACACCCGCGAGCGGTAATAGGCCACGCTTCACGAATGAGACCATCGTCATCTTGTACATAATAATAATCATGTAAGTTGACGGTTGGATCGCAGTGCGGAGTGACGAGCTGCAATACCTGCCCTAACTGCACGGCCTGCTGTCCCGCTTTGAAGATCAGCACGCCGTGCTCGTCGCCCGCAAAGCGGAATTTAGTGTCCGCAAGTTCGTCCGTCACTGGCGCTACCGTATCCGAGGCGAGCGCTTTGTACCCGGCATCGACGGTCATCGCCCGTTCCGTCGGTTGGCTGATAGTGGTGCAGGCCAATGTCAGGGACACATCGAAGTCCTCAAACCGGTCCTGCGTGCGTGAGCCGATCAGTCGGTACTCCTCATCCATGACCACGAAGCTTCCGACCTGCAGATCGGTCAACGACGCTACTTCGATATCGATGTCATAGGTTCCGGTGCCACCGCCCGTGACGACCTGTGCGACTGCACCTTCTTGAGCCAGCTTCTGGACCGTGTTCTCGACGGACTCCCACAACTCGAGAGAGGCGCTACGGCGCTCTGCATGACCCGCGATGTGCATCACATGTCCCGCATAGTGTTGAATGCCACCAAATTGCATGCGCGGGTCCGCATCGATACGCTCGATGAGTCTGAGCATTCGCTGGACGTCACGAGTCCCCGTGCGGCCCATGGCCACGTCTACGTCGATCAAAACACCGACACTCGACTCACCGGGCAATCCGCTGTCCAGTACCTCAAGACCTGTGTCGCTGTCGACGACTAGTTGCAAGTGAACGTCGCAGGCCAATATCTTCGGCAACACTGCCGCTTTTGTGTCCGTCGTGATCGGCGAGGTGACGAGGATCTCATCGATACCTGCGCTGGCCAGCGCCAGAGCTTCTCCCAGCTTGGCGACACAGACCCCGACGGCGCCATGCTCGAGTTGCGCTTTACAGATGAGCGGGCATTTGTGGGTCTTGGCATGGGGCCGAAACCCCTTTCCGTGCTCCGCAACGTGTGCGGACATGCGCTCGATATTCCGGCGCATTGCCGCACGATTGAGCACGAGCGCAGGTGTGGGCAGCGCCGCGACTTCCACCGGCGAATCAAATTCAACGGGTGCATGCGCGCGTGCGCGCGTCTGTTCAACAAGCAGATCCAGCGGCTGCAACGATTCAGATCCTCATCCATCTACCACACTGCGAAGTGTAGCGGATAGGTCCCGGGCTGTAAGGGAGCTAGTGTTCCTGATAAAGATGCTCGAATGCATAGTTCGTGGCTTCGACGTACCCCGCCACCGAACCGCAATCGAAACGGCGCCCGGAAAACTTGAAGGCCATGACACAACCGTCTTTGGCTTGCTGCAGCAGTGCATCGGTAATCTGTACCTCACCGTTCTTGCCCGGCGGTGTTTGGCGAATGATGTCGAATATATCCGGAGTGAGAATGTAGCGCCCGATGATGGCCAAATTGCTGGGGGCTTCCTCCGGCGCAGGCTTCTCCACCATATTGGTCACGCGCACGAGGTTGTCGCTGATCGCCTCACCCGCCACGATACCGTAGCTGCCGGTTTGCTCCGTGGGTACTTCTTCGATGGCCACGATGCTGCATCTATATTGTCTGAAGAGTTTCGTCATCTGCGCCAGCACACTGCCGTCCGAACCCACGCAAAGATCGTCTGCCAACAAGACGCCAAACGGTGCGTCGCCGATGATGGTCTCGCCACTCAGAATGGCATCTCCCAACCCTTTCATTTCTATCTGGCGGGTATACGAGAACGTGCAAGACTCGATCAGCGAGCGAATGCCCGAAAGGTGACGCTCCTTGCCGGTGCCGGCAATCTGATGCTCGAGTTCGTAACTAACATCGAAGTGATCTTCTATCGCGCGCTTACCGCGCCCGGTGACGAAGGCGATGTCGGTGAGACCCGCCTCATAAGCTTCTTCGACGCCGTACTGAACCAACGGCTTGTCCAAAATTGGCAACATCTCTTTGGGCATTGCCTTGGTCGCTGGCAGGAACCGTGTACCGTATCCCGCAACAGGCAATAAACATTTGGAAATCATCGGGCCATTCGTCCTTAACTTGGCTGGTGTGACAAGTGCGTCCCCTGCGCTCCGCGCAGGTTTCTAGGTCGACGATTCTACCGTATACAGCCCCAAGCCGTGTGACAGGTTTCGCGACCTAACTGCGCTGCCCGGATGTCGTTGTGTTGAGTCTGCTCGTGAAATTCGATGAGCCTTTGAGGCTGTGTTTCTTGGCTGGTTTATTAACCCGTTTATGAGCTGTTCATTGAGCTGTTCATTGAGCTGCCGGGTGGCCCGCTTCTCGAGCCATCTCGTGGTCTGTCTGTTGGCGCAGAGACTCGATCAGGTGTTCGCACACGGCATCCCCCAGGCGGGCACCGCGCTTCGATTTGGGATCACGTACCCGGGTCTTAATAACCCGCGCCAATTGTAAAGCCTTTTGCATGTGGAGCTCATGCTGGTCGCGGTCGGTATGCGCTTCCCGTGCTTCTTGCGCTTCCCGTGCTTCTTTCGTTTCCGGAACACGCCGGGGTTGATTGTCCGCGGACGGGGTGAGGGGTCGTTGGGCTGGGGGTTCGAGGTCCGCGAATAACACACCTTGCTCCGCTTGCAGTGCGCCAAACGGTGCTCTTGAAGAATCTGCGTGACTCTTTGAGTAGCCCTTGACCATACTCATACTGTACCAACTACTGTACAAACATACAATACCCCTGCAATCAAGACACTTGCCTTTTATGAGGCCGCCCGGGCACTGTCAGGACGCTCCTCACCGGCCACGACAGCGAATTCGATGCCGTCGCCGGAGGTTTCGGCGCGCAGCACCGTGCCTCGTTCGTACGCCTCGGCAAGCAGACGATTGGCCAGCGGATCTTCGATCAAGCGTTGGAATGCACGCTTGAGCGGTCGTGCGCCATAAACGGGGTCATAACCCTCCTCGACCACACGCTGCTCGATCTCTGCCGAAAGTTCCAGGCTCAGCTCGAATTCAGCCAGGCGGCGATTCAATTCAGCGAGTTGCATTACCGCGATCTCCGCGATCTGTGCCCGTGACAGCGGCTCGAACACGACGAGGTCGTCGATGCGATTGATGAACTCAGGCCGGAAGTGCTGCGACACGGTACCCATCACGGCTGTCTCGATCTGGTCGGTGCGACCCTGTTCCGTCAGACTCTGAATCGCCTCCGACCCTAAATTGGAGGTCATCACCAATACGGTGTTGCGAAAGTCCACAGTTCTACCGTGACCGTCCGTCAAACGCCCGTCATCCAACACTTGCAACAAGATATTGAACACATCCGCATGCGCCTTTTCGATCTCATCCAACAAGATCAACGAGTAAGGCCTGCGCCGCACGGCTTCTGTGAGATAGCCGCCCTCTTCGTAGCCCACGTATCCCGGGGGCGCACCGATCAGACGCGCGACAGAGTGCTTCTCCATGAACTCTGACATGTCAATTCTGACCATGGCGTCTTCGCTGTCGAATAGCGCGTGAGCCAAAGCCTTGCACAGTTCCGTCTTGCCCACACCCGTCGGGCCCAGAAACATGAACGAACCGTTGGGGCGATTCGGATCGGCGAGTCCCGCCCGCGATCGCCGTACCGCTTGGCTGACACTCGCCACCGCTTTGTCTTGCCCTACTACGCGTTCGTGCAATACTGACTCGAGCGCGAGCAGTTTGTCTTTCTCACCTTCCACCAGCTTCGCCACTGGAATACCCGTCCACTTGGCCACTACCTCAGCAACCTCGCTTTCGGTGACGTTGTTGCGCAGCAACGTGGGTGCGTCGGGTTGATCACTGCTCGAAAGTTTTGCTTCCAATTCCGGAATCACGCCGTACTGCAACTCCGACATACGCGCTAGATCGCCGTCGCGACGAGCGGCATCAAACGCGATGCGGGCGTTTTCGAGTTCCTCTTTGACGCCCTGGGATCCTTTCAATGCAGCCTTTTCCGCTTTCCAGACTTCGTCGAGTTCCGAGTATTCGGCTTCCAACTGCGCAACGGACGCTTCTAAGTTGGCCAGGCGCGCCCGACTGGCATCGTCCTGCTCTTTCTTCAGGGCTTCCACTTCCATTTGCTGCTGGATCAAGCGCCGTTCCAGACGGTCCATGCTTTCGGGTTTCGAATCCATCTCCATGCGTATGCGACTGGCAGCTTCGTCGATCAGATCGATGGCTTTGTCCGGGAGTTGCCGATCGCTGATATAGCGATGCGAAAGCCTGGCTGCGGCGACAATCGCCGGATCGGTAATGTCTACGCCATGGTGTACTTCGTAGCGCTCCTTGAGGCCACGCAAGATGGCGATGGTATCTTCCAGGCTAGGCTCGTCGACCAGCACTTTTTGAAAACGTCTCTCGAGTGCAGCGTCTTTCTCGATATAGCTGCGATACTCATCCAGGGTCGTCGCTCCCACACAATGCAGCTCACCCCGCGCAAGCGCCGGTTTAAGCATATTCCCGGCATCCATTGCGCCTTCCGCTTTACCCGCACCCACCATTGTGTGCAACTCATCGATAAAGAGAATGACGTTGCCTTCCTGTTTAGCAAGGTCGTTGAGGACAGCTTTCAGGCGCTCCTCGAACTCCCCGCGGAACTTTGCTCCTGCGATGAGCGCTCCCATGTCGAGTGACAAGACTTTTTTGTTCTTCAGGCTGTCGGCAACTTCACCGTTTACTATGCGTTGCGCCAATCCTTCGACGATGGCGGTCTTACCCACGCCGGGTTCGCCGATCAACACCGGATTGTTCTTCGTGCGCCGTTGCAGTACTTGAACTGTGCGGCGGATCTCTTCGTCACGCCCGATTACCGGATCCAACTTGCCTTCGGCAGCGCGTTCGGTGAGGTCGATCGTGTACTTGCTGAGCGCCTCGGCAGTTTCCTCGGCGTTCGCCTCGTCGACGGTATCCCCATCGCGCTGTGCTTCTATCGCAGCCTCCAGGGCTGCCTTGGACAAACCCGCCTGGGCGACGAGTTGCTCGATTTGTCCGCCGCTAGCCAGCGCCAACAGCACGATATCCACGGATATGAATTTGTCCCCCCGGTCTTTGGCGATGACATCCGCCCTGCCGAGCGCCCGAGCCAGCTCCGGAGATGTCCCCAAACCGGCATCGCCGCCACCCTGCAAGGTAGGCAACGCGCCGAGCCGCTCCTGGATCGACGAACGTAGCTTGGCCGTATCGCCGCCTGCCCGTTGCACGATGGTGCCGGCCATCCGGTCATCGGCATCCAGCAGAACGGCCATCAAGTGTTCCGCCTCGACTTGCGTGTGGTTGGACCCCAAGGCCAACGACTGCGCGTCCGCCAAAGCAGCCTGCATTCGGTGGGTGAATTTTTCTAAGCGCATGAGCAACTCATCGGGTTTTCAGTGCTGCTACAATGCGGTCAAATAGGAGAATTTCAACGCCCTGACGAGGATATCTGCTCATCGCACGCAAAAAAGCCAGAAAGCAGTCGGCACAACGCGAGATCCAGCATCGTCTCGACGAGAAAAATCGTCGCCAGGCTCGCGACGCGCACACACCTGCGCAAACAGCTGACGACAAAAAAGAAGCCTCGAGCACCTCGAATGAGGCAGGAACAGAGCTGGTGAAAAACGTCGGTGTCGCGATCGAGCAACGCGACCATCCCCGCGTGCAGATCCCGCTGATTGTCACAGTGACCCATCCCACGCTCGGGGACGTCGCTACCGCCACTCGCGACATCTCAGAAAGCGGGCTGTTTATTCGCCTCGACCAGCCGACCCTCTCAGTCGGTGCCAAATTGAAGGTTAAAATCGAACCCATCACCGCTGTCGACACGCAACCCATACCCACAGTGGACGTCGAAGTCACACGCGTGACGGAGGACGGTATCGGTGTGATGTTCGTCAATAACACGGCCCGCCACCTCTGGCAGAGCGTACAGCGCTTACGCGACGTATTACACGTCGGACGCGATTACTTCCAAATCTACGTCAGTGTGATGGCCACCGATCGAGCACGGGGCATATTGCTCGTTCAGCAACATGGCAAGTGGTTGTTTCCCGGCCGCTATTTGATCGTTGGTGAAGGCATCGAGAATACGGTGGCCGACATTACGAAGACACAGATCGGCATGACCACTGCGGGTATCCCACTACCCGTGGCGACGGAGGCGCCGCAGAATCCACTGGTTGCGGAAGCTGCCACCTTCAGCGTCGTGTACAGCGCGAACGTTGACGTGACCGTCGATCATGTGCGACTCAGCGATGATTTCAAGCATCACCGCTGGATCGACAAGCTGCGCGATCTCGACGAAATCACCTTCGCTACCGAGGCGCACAGGCTGTGTATGACGGGCGCTTTGCAGTCGACCCTCAACAAAGTCGGTGGCCAAGATGACGACGACACCCCCGGCCGTGCAAAGTGATCCTGACTGAGTCCCCATTACCCACCGATTCCACCGGCGAGCCTGTCGGTCGCATCACCCTTAGACCCAACAATTCGCTCAGCTGGAAGGCTGCCAAATACTTCATCGCTACCCTGATGACGGTGTCCTTTACCATCGCGACCGGTTTTTTGCTTTACGGCATGTGGATGATTCTACTGTTCACCACACTGGAGATGGGCGTGCTCAGTGCGTGTTTCTACTACTGCGCCCGTCAAGGTCAACGCCAGGAAGTGGTCACACTGAGTAGGGAACACATCACGTACGAAGCAGGTTACGAGCGGCCGCAGACCCGGCTCCACTGGCAACGTTTCTTCACCAAGATACTCATCCACACCCCGAGTCACCCTTGGCAGCCCATGAGAATTCTCCTCAACCATCGCGGCGATGAGCAGGAAATCGGTGGGTTTTTGTCGACACAGGACAAGCTCGAGCTGGCCCGTGCTCTGAGACAGCTCGTCGATACAGCCAATCGGCCGACTTACGCCGGCGTGTGACACAACCCGTCATCGCCTCGATCGGCGACACCTGACACCGCTGCGATGCGTCTCCACACAATCCGGACGGTGCGAGTACCACGTCACCATGCCGACATAGCCGGTCACGTGAAGCGCAGAGCCGTACTTTCGATAGCGCCTAACGATGCGGTCATGGGGGTGCCCATAACGATTATCGCGTCCGGCGCTCACCACGACATGTTGCGGCTGTAGATGATTGACGAACTCGATGCTCGATGACGACAGGCTGCCGTGATGCGGTGCTAACAGAAAGTCTACGTGGCTCGGCAGTTCATCGAGCAGCGTAATTTCCACATCAGTGCCGATGTCACCGCTCAAGTAAGCGCCGGCAGAGCCATTGTGCACCAGCAACGTGCATGAACGGTCGTTTTCCGTGAACGCCCCCTGGCGGCTCAGAAGGCGAAACGTCACGCCATCCCACACCCAGCTACGCCCGTGACGGCAGCCCCGGCCGGGGGCGATGAGGTGCACTGCGCCGAGGCGATCCAACACACGCTGCACGCCGCCGGCATGATCGTTGTCGAAGTGACTGATCAGCAGCGCATCGAGGCCCAAAGGGCCAGACGTGGCAAGCACCGGCAGTACCACAGCATCGCCCAGATCGAACCCGCTTGGAAAGCGTGCACCGGCGTCCATCACGAGGCGCTTCGAGTGAGTATCGACTACCACCGCACTACCCTGACCCACGTCCAGTGTTTGCACCCGGAACTCGCCCATCGGTACATCCAGCGGTACGGGGTTCAACAACGGCACCCACGCACATAGACCCAGCGCGCGAACTCGTGTGCCGGGTAACAAAAGACACAACACACCGCACGCCGCGATCGCAATCGGGACCGGGGTGAACCCTTCCTTGACGTGCACAAACGTATCGATGAGCCGCAGGAATTCGATCAGCACGGCAAGTCCCACGTCCGCGCCCTGCAGTACGGTGGAACCCATGGCTGTCCACCCTCCGGCAGCAATCGCGTAACCGAACATTGCCAGCGGTATGATCGTGATCGTCATGAGTGGAACAGCCACCACGTTAGCTAACGTGCTCGTGAGTGGAACAGCGTGGGTCAAGAACGCTAAAGCCGGGGCCAAACCGACGAAGAGCACCCCTTGGCAAAGGACCAGGCCAGCCACGAAGTTGGGTCGGCGGGAACGGGTGGCGAAGTAGCCGAGCAGACACGCGACCGCTCCGAAAGAGAGATACAACCCGTCACTAAAGGCGCTCTGGGGTTGTGCGATCAGCGTCAGGCACAGCGTTAGCAGCCATGTTCGCCACCAGGGCAGATTTCTGCCAAACACCACGACTGGCATGGCCGCTGCCACCATCAACGCAGCGCGCACGACAGGGGGATCCGCGCCTGTAAACCACGCGTAGCCTGCTGCCAAGCCTACTGTGCACATACCACTGAGGGCGTGAACCGACAGCTGTGGCCGGTAAGCGACGACCGGCATCACGCGCAATACGCCACCGACAAGCAGATAAGCGAAGGAAGCCAGTGTCGCCACGTGCAACCCGGACACCACCATCAGGTGAATCGTGCCCGTGCGCCTAAAGAGCGCCCATTGCGCTGGCGACACCCCCCGGCGATAGCCGAGCACTGCCGCTTCCAACAACTCACCGTGCACCAGTCCCCGGGGAGTCAGACGCTTCTGTAGCGGCGCAGGATGCTGATTCGAGCTAATCTCGAGGAATTCGGCGTCCCTTATGTAGCCAATCGCTCGAAAGCGCTTGCTGCGCAACCAACGTTGATAATCGAATGTGCCCGGGTTGGCGTTGCCCCAGGGCAGTCTGAGTTTGGCCGAGATCAGCAGGTGCGCGTCATGCAGCATCGCGCCGTCAGGCGCGCCGTACCAGGACAATCTGACGAGAGCGCCTTCGAGCTCGGGACACTGCGCATGCATCGTAATGCGAGCGCTAACGACGGCGGTCTGCGCGCGAGGCGCGGTCCAATCTACGACAAAGATCTCAAAAGGCTGCGCAGAACTTGCGCACTGCGGCAACGCTTCCAGACTCTCCCGGTACACACCACCGATGCGAAATAGCGCCGCCGCCAACATCAGAATAAACACCGCAGCGCGCAGCGTAGCGATGATCAGGTGCCTGCCGCCGCCGGCTGCCGAAATATCGCCGAAAAAGTGCGCCGTGCCATGATGTATCCACAAAGCCTGGGTAAACTGTTGGTTATGCCAAAGAGCCGCCTCTCACGTTACCTGCCAACGCCCTCTGAAATCCGTGAGAACCCGGCCTTGAAACCCGTGGCCCATCTCCTACACAGCAACGAGATCTGGCACATCAATCGCCGATCGGTATCCGGTGCTGTGTTCATCGGCTTGTTTTGCGCTTTCTTGCCAATTCCGATGCAAATGGTCGTTGCGGCCGGGTTTGCAATCGCAGCCCAATGCAACCTGCCAATCGCGGTGGCTTTGGTGTGGATCACCAACCCGCTCACTATCCCGCCGATGTTCTACTTCGCCTATCGCCTCGGGGCATGGCTCCTCGGCACGCAGATCACTGTAGACGCCGTGGAATTGGACCTAAGGTGGCTCTGGGACAACCTCGGCAACATTGGTTACCCGCTGCTGGTCGGTTCGATCGTGTGCGGGTGGGTGGCCGGATTAACGGGATATATCATCGCAAGAGTGACTTGGCGCTTCCACGTTATTGCGCGTCTGCGAGAGCGGCGCCTGCGCAGGCGCTTACGCAAGCGCGAAGGCGATCATCGCAGCCATCTCAATACCTGAGTCTGCCATCACTGGTGCAGGTTGGTCACCGGATCCAGAGCTCCCGCACGTTGCGCCGGAAGCCATGAGGATAGAAGACTCAAGCCACCGGCGATCAACGCGATGACGACCAGATCCGCCAACAAAATGCGTACCGGTACGGTAACGAAGAAAGATCCATCCAACAGATGTAAGCCGGTCACCGCCGCCAAGGCGTCGAGTATGGCATTGATGTTGAGCGAGCACAGCACGCCCAGAACTAGACCTAGCGTGGTACCCACCGCACTGATGAAGAAGCCTTGAAGCAAAAATACTCTCGCCATGGTGCCCTCGCGCATGCCCATTGTGCGGAGAATTGCAATGTTACTGCGCTTGTCGTTCACCATCATGGTTTGACCTGCGATGATATTGAAGGCAGCGATGGCCACCACCAGCAAAAGCAGCACGAACATCATCGATTTTTCGAGCGCAACGGCATCGAACAGTTCGCCATAGGCGTGGTGCCAAGATTCAACCACTCGGTCTGGCAACTGTGCCTGAACATTGCGCGCAACACGTTCCGCTTGGAGCGGATCGGTCAGCTGGATTTGCGTACCGACAGTGCCGTAGCGCGACCACTGTTCGTGAGAGAATCTCGCCAAGTTGGCGAACACCAGACTGTAGTCAGGCTCCGCGCCCAGTTCGAACGTCCCGCTCAAACGGGCCGCATACGTTTTCGGCGAGACGCTCTCGCCGCTCGACTCGATCGCCACCAGTAACACCTGGTCGCCCAAACTGAGGTTTAAGTGCCTGGCGAGCGGCGCGCCCATGACGATGGCGTCGGCATGCGCGAAAAGGTCCGTGAGCACCCCGGTTTGCATGGCTGCGTCCAGATAACCCAGTCCCGGCAGCGCATTTTCGTTCACGCCGTAGAGCGATATCGGATACACCTGCCCTTGGGTAGAGACCGCGCCTAACCCTTGAAAATACTCATTCACGGCCAACGTTCGACCCCCGTGCAGCGCGGCAGAGTCGAACATGCGCGCGCGCAGAGCGTTCGTCGCCCGGGGATCGTCGACGGTAATGTGGGGAATGCTCTGTAACAAACGGCTCTTGAGTTCCGCATCGAACCCGTTCATGACCGTGACGACGACGGTCAAGACCATGACCCCAAGGCTAAGACCGACGAACGACACCCAAGTCACCAATTTGGCAAAACCGTTGCGGCTCGTGCCGGTCATGCCGAGCATGCGCAGGCTCAAACCCAAAACGAACGGCAGACGCGTCATGTGTCGCGCCGCCAGGCAGAGAGACCGCCGCGTGTCAGATTAAGGACTCTCGAAAACCGTTCCAGCATGGCGGTGTCGTGCGTGACGACGACCAGCGCGGTGCCGTGGGTTCGCGTGAGGTCCATCATCAACTCGATCACTTGGGCTGCATTGTCGGTGTCCAGGTTGCCCGTGGGTTCATCGGCCAGAATCACTTGTGGATTGGCTGCAAGCGAGCGCGCGACGGCAACGCGCTGGCGCTCGCCACCCGACAATGCATGCGGTCGGTGTTCCAATCGCGGCGCCAGACCAACGGCGTCCAACCATTGTCGAGCTTGTCGTTGTGCATCGCTCGCCTTCATGCCGCCGATGCGCAGCGGCATGGCGACATTTTCCAGTGCCGTGAACTCCGGCAACAAATGGTGGTTTTGATAGACGAAGCCCATATATTGGCCGCGCAAATGTGCGCGCTCATTACCGTCGGCGGCAACCATGTCGTGACCTGCAACACTCACTTGACCCGAGTCGGCGGAATCCAACCCGGCCAGGATGTGCAGCAAAGTGCTCTTACCCGAACCGGACGGTCCTACGATGGCAACGCTCTCCCCGGCGTCAACCCGTAAATCGATACCGTCCAGAACGACCAGCCGTCGCTCCCCTTCCAGGTAACTTTTGGTCAAGCCGGTACATTGCAAGACGGGGACTGTCGGCTCGGTCAATTCACTCACTCCTGTGCCAACACGCGACTGGGGAGTAAGCGTGAAGCACGCCACGCCGGGTACAAAGTCGCTAGCACCGCGAGCAACAGCGATGCGCCACCGACCTGCACTAAGTCCATGATGCGTACGTCCACCGGCAGGTAGGAGATAAAGTATTGCGTCATCAGACCTAGATCGAAGCGCGTATTGATCCACGCAAAGAGCTCAGGCAACGCATTCGCAATCGCGCTACCGACCAGGAGCCCCACGAGAATGCCGAAAGTGGCTACTACCACCCCCAGCACGATGAATACCGCAATCAAGGTCGACGACTGCGCTCCGAGCGTGCGTAGGACAGCAATATCGTTTTTGCGCTGCTCGACGATCATCACCAGACCCGATACCAAATTGAAGGCCGCTACGCCAACCAAAAAAGACAAGAGCACGAACATCGTCACTTTCTGCACGGCAATGGCCTGATAGAAACTACCGTAGGTGCTCATCCAACTCCGAATGCGTATCGAGTCGGACCGCACTTGGCTACGTAGGTATTTGGCCGCATTGCTGAATTCGAAGAGTTCCACAAGTCGACCCTGCATGCCGTGGACGCGCGAGCCCGTGCGGAAGAACACTTGTGCATCCACCAAACGCATATAAGCCGTGTTGCGATCCAACTGCGACTCTGTGGCAAAAGTCGCCGCCACCTTGAAGCGCTTTTGCCGCGGCACGAGACCGACGGGCGTCATGCGTCCGGCCGGTTGCACGGCGACCACGCTGTCTCCAATCGCCAAGCCCAGATCAGCGGCGAGCGTCGCCCCCAGAATGAGGGTAAAACGGTCCTGCTCGAGCACACCCAAACCGGCGCCCGCCTCGCCTTCGATCCCACGCACAAAGCGTGCCAGGTCGGACACCGCACCGTAGGAATCGACATCGATGCCGGTCAGTTGTGCCGCGCGGACTTCGCCGTTAGCGCTCAACAACACCGTCCCTTCCACGAATGGCGCCAAGCCAAGCAAGCCGCTGATGGCAGGGGGTTCGCGCAGTCGAGCCGCTTCACTCAATTCAATGCCCTCGGGGTCCGACAGAACGACCTGAGGCAATACCGCCAGCAAGCGCTCTCGTAGCTCACGCTCAAAGCCATTGACGACCGACAACACAATGACAAGCACGGCCACACTGAGCACTAGGCCGGCAAAAGCGAGACGACCGACATAGGACAGCGCCGAACCGCGCACGAACAGGTAGCGGCGCGCAATGCTCAAGACGAGGGTCATCGGTTGGGCGGGGTGTCAATCAAATCGGCGATCACCGTGAATGAACGCGATTCGGTCAGGAGTAAGTTTGCATGCCATGCGGCTGTCTACCAGCCTGAACCCAGTTTGGCAACCTCAAGCCGCCCTGAGCAGTCCTGCTGAAGACTACGCTGATTGCCTCGCCGACGCCGTCGACGCCGTTGGTATCGCACCGGCAGCTTGTATGGCCGCGACCCGATAGCTCTCGGCGTACGTCGGAAAATTGAAGATGTTATCGATAAACGTTTGCACGGTCGCGCCGTGCAACAGCGCCATTTGCCCGATGTGGACCAGATCGGTCGCGTTGACACCGACGATATGCACGCCGCGAATCACGCCATCGGTGGACGCGACCAGTTTGAGCATACCGTCTTTCGCACCGGCAATATGTCCGCGCGCGATCTCCTTGAACTGCGCCATGCCAACAGCCACGTCTCCATACTCGGTATGCGCCTGAGCTTCGGTCATCCCCACGCTGGCCAGCTCCGGTATGGAATAAATCCCGGACGGAATCACATTGGCAAACTCACCGAGATCTTCACCGAGAATGTGACATGCCGCGCGGCGACCTTGCTCCATGGATGCAGAGGCCAAAGATGGCGGACCGACGACATCACCGGCAGCATAGACGTTGTCTACGGACGTGCGACCATTGACATCGACGTCGATGAGTTGCCGCTCGTTCAGTGCCAGTCCCGCGTTAGCGATCTTGAGATTGTGCAAGTCCGCCACTCGCCCTTGTGCACACAGCACCTTGTCGCTCTTCAACGTTTGCCCGTCCGCGAACTCCGTAACTACCTGGCTGATCCCGTCAAAAGCCACCGTGGTCACATCGGCGTTGCCGATGAATTGTCCTCCGCGAAGGGTAAATGCCTCGACGAAGCTGCTCGTCAGGTCCTTATCGAGAAATCCCAACGGTTGGGGATAGCGGTCCACCAACGTGACCCGTACACCGAGCATGGCGAAGATCGACGCGTATTCGCAAGCGATAACACCGCCGCCGAGCACCACCATGCTTTGCGGTAAGTATGCCAGTGTGAGAATGGAATCGCTGTCGTAGATGTGTTCGTGGTCCACTGCGATGTTGTCGGGCTTGCGGGGTTTGGAACCCGCCGCAATCACCACGTAGTCGGTTTGCAAGTGGCGTTTACCGCCAGTTGTCGTCAGTACTTCGAGCCGGTGGGGGTCAACAAAACTCGCACGCCCGTGCACGATCGTCACCCCGTTGCGCTCCAGCTGATGAGTCATGTACTCGTGGTGGCTCTGAATGATGTCCGTCATCTCTCCAATCAACTCAGCGACGCTGACATCCATGTCCAGTTGCTTTTGCTGGCCGTGCGAGATTTCGCGCAATCTGGCACTGACCTTGCTGCGCTCCACCGCTCTTTCACGTAAGGCTTTGCTGGGAATCGTGCCTTGATGAACGCATGCGCCACCGATCTGGCGCAGCTGTTCGCACACGGCTACGGACATACCCGCCTTGGCCAGGTGGATCGCCGCTTTTTGACCGCTCGGGCCGGAGCCGATGATGACAGCGTCGAACTGTTCGGGGCTGGTTTGATCTACCACGGTAATGTCCTTCTATCTGCTAACTCACGTGCGAACGGTTAAGCAGCCATCCCTGCCACGACTTCGTTCACTCGCGATATGTGCCCGAACAACGCCTCGACGTCGTCCGGATAGAAATTCAGATGTTGCAGTTCCGCTCGTTCGAGCACGCTCTCGACGCTGATGGTCTCGGCGGCACGTTCCGCGTCTTCAATTTCTTCCAGTAAGCGCGCGAGATACTTGGCGGCGTCGACCGTAGCGACTAAATCCTGCGCATTCTTGGCCTCGCTCAGGCGATCTTGAAAGGTAATGGCCAGGGTAACGGCAGCCGGCAGCGCCCACTCGTCTGCCAGAATCACACCGGCGTCCCGCCCGAACGCATCGAGCAGGGCCTGTACCTGCGCGCCTTCCAGGCTGGTGTCCAACGCGGCGATACGATTGATGAGCAGCGGTTCCCCCACGTTGTGCAACAATCCACACAAGTAAGCGACCTCAACGTTTTTTCTTACGGCGCGGGAGATTTCCTTGGCCCACAATCCGGTGCGCAGCGCGTGCTTCCACGTCGCGTCCAATTCGCAAGCGTAGGCCTCGCTGTTGAACAGCGTCCCTTTCAGCGAGACCGTCAGGGCAATTTCGCGAATACGCTCCATGCCCAGCCTCGCGATGGCTTGTTGCAAGGCCACGATCTCGGTACTGCCACGGAACGCAGCAGAGTTAACTACCCGTAACATATGGCTCGCAAGCCCTTGATCTTGTTGAATAAGATCTGCCAACCGAGCGGCGTTAGCGGCGTCGTCCAAACTGAAGGACAACACTTGGGTGACGATACTCGGCAGGAGCGGAACTTCCAGCGCGCGATTGCTCAGATCGGCTGACAGCTGTTCCGCGATTGGACCCGATGAGCCCGAGAATTGCCGGGTTGCGTCGACATCGGCAGTGGAATGCGGCATCGCGCAATCGCTTTGTTGACTAACTCCCGTTAAGCATAGTCAAGGATGGCGTTTGTGCCGGACTGGGTCAGCGTCCGATTCGCTTACCGAGCGGGGTCTGCGGCGAATCCAGGCCGCTGCTACGTGATTCTTCGCATCGGGCGGGATCGCCGCCGCAAATCTCGCACTCGACGTCCATCCCCAGTGCTTTCATGCCGCCGCAACTGCCCGTGATCGGTGAGCGACCGAAATACAGCCCGATGGCCATCGCACCCACAATCGTCACCATGAACAGAAATGCCAGTATGAGGGTCGTCATGACGATGGAGGTTTGGACGTCGGTGGATTCAGATACGTTTGCATAGCCGTATTATAGCGCGGCTCGACTTCTCGCACATCAGGAGCCGCGCCCACGTCGGCGGCGACCAGAAGATACACGGCAAAACCGAGCCGGTCGGCGAGGGCCAGCCCGACATCTGCGCCCAGCACCATCATGGCGGTGGCGTAAGCATCGGCGTGCATAGCCGTATCGTGTACGACGGTTGCAGAAACGACGGCAGAGGCCGACGGACGTCGCGAGCGCGGATCGAAAACATGGTCGACGCGTCCGCTTTCGGACTCGATATAGTTGCGATAGTCCCCGGAGGTCGCCACACCAACCCCCGACAGGTGCAATACCCGATGAACACCGCCGAGCCGGTTCGAATCCGGCGCTTCGATACCGACTCGCCACGCCGCCTCTTGCGGATTGTTGCCGACGAGGCGCATCTCCCCACCGATATCGATCATGAAGTGCCGGCACCCTTTGGCGCTGAGCAACGCATACAGTTCATCGACGGCATACCCCTTGGCAATGGCACTGAGGTCCATTGCCACCGCTGCATGGGATTTGTGAATGCGCCCGTCTTCGAGGCGCACCTTCTCCATGCCGACACGACTACCGGCGGCTTGCTGTGCGTCGATCGAGGGGGGTTCAGAGACGGTTTTCGGTCCGAAACCCCATAGGTCGATGAGCGGTCCCACGGTGATATCGAACGCTCCGTCGGTTTCGCGCCAGACTTGTCGCGCCGCCTGCATCACAATCTGGAGGTCGCGGGATACCCGCACCGGTTCTGCCGCATTGTTGATCAATGAGATTTCCGACTCCGGATCGTATGTGGACATCGCACGATTGATCTCGGCTAGGCGTGCCTCGATTTCATCAACGCCGACCAGGCAGTCTGCAGAACCCCGATACCGCACCAGGTAGTAAGTACCCATGGTCGGGCCTTCGACCGTCAGGTAGTCGTCTGCTCGACGCCCCTGGCCGCACCCACTTACCCATACAAGCAGACCGATCACCGTGCAGACCATCGCACCGGCGCTCGTAAAGTGGGCGCCAAAAAAATGACGCCTGACGCCAGCGTCGGGCACCGGTTTCTGGTGCGGGAACCCACACAATCGACGAAACTCTCTTAACAAGGCGACAGTAGCATTGCATGCAGAATTGGGCACAATACTCGAACCGATGCCAACTAGACAGGTCGAGAGGGGTCATATCTAGAGCCGTGGGCACCAAGCAGACGACAAATCGCAACTCGCGCAACATGCGCGCCGGACTCGAGGTAGTTCCACCGCTGGGGGGACGACCCATGGCGGCGTCAAGATGGCCCGGCCGCTTAGTCCCTCACCGTCAGCGCATCGACCAAGGCTATCACGCACACACGCGAGAGCACACCGGGCGCTCCAGCACGCTGAGCGCGGGTCTGTTCATCGACCTGTCGATTTAGTGTCTCGCACATGAACGCTCGCTGGTTCGCGCCGGCCATCGTTACAGCCGCCCTGCTCGGCTGGATTTGCGCCGCATACTTTCCCTCGCCCTTCCTGACAGAGCTGACTGCGGTTCTACAAACGACTTTTCTTGCCGCTTTGAAGATGGTCATCGCACCCCTCATCTTCTTCTCGCTCTTGAGCGGCACGATGAAGCTTCGCAGCAGCGGTGCTATGGGCCGTTTAGGAGCAGTCACCGTCGGCTACTACTTGACCACGTCGGCGATCGCCATCGCGATCGGTCTCATCGTCGTCTTTTTCGTCCACCCGTGGACTCAAGGTCCGACGTTCGAAACTCTGGAGCTTCCCACAAGTTCACCAGCTAACGAGCAAACGGCGTCCGCACCGAAGCTGCTCACGGCAACCGATTCCAGCGTGACGGAGGTGCTCGGCAATCTCTTGCGCGCGATGTTCGTCAATCCGTTTACCGCACTCGCGGATCTGAACATCCTGGGCATTCTGACCAACGCACTACTGATCGGCCTCGCTGCAGCCCTAGCCTTGCCCAAGGATTCTCCCCTGCCACGGATACTGGATGACATCACCGCCATCATGTATCGCGTCGCGAGCTGGATCATCTTCCTGCTGCCGATAGGGCTCTTCGCCATCGCTTACCAAATGAGCGAACGAGTCGATTTGTCGACACTTGCCTCCCTTGCGCAGTTTGCCGCGGTGGTGTTTGGCGCCACCGCGTTTCACGGGGTCATCGTGCTGCCCGTCATCGCTTGGCTGGCAACCGGCACGACGCCCTTGGCACTGTTGCGGGCGGTCACGCAGCCTTTGTTGACGGCATTGTTCACTTCATCGAGCGCAGCGACGTTGCCTCTCTCTCTGGCTGCGGCGAAGGACAAACTCGGAGTCGATCCCGCCAAGGCGGCATTCGTTCTGCCCTTAGGCGCGACGGTGAACATGGATGGCACAGCGCTCTTCGAAGGTATCGCCATCGTCTACCTCGCCTACATGTTCGGAATTTCACTGGACCCAGGCAGTATCGTGGTCATCTTCTTCGTGACTATGTTGGCCTCGGCCGGGGCTCCCGGCATCCCCTCGGGATCTATGGCCGGTCTACAGGTGGTGATGCTCGCCGTCGGCATTCCGCTGGAAGGTATCGCGCTGCTGTTGCTCATTGAACGACCGTTGGACACGTTTCGTACCGCGGTCAATGTCGAAGGCGATCTCGTCGGCTCACTGGTCGCCCAACGCTGGGCATGACGACCGCTGATGGCTGACCGTCTGAGCTGTGTGCAGTAATCCGCGGAAATGTCGAGTAAGCTAGCCTGCTGCGCAGCGATGGATCTGGCTGCAGGGAAGGCGCATCAGCTAGCAGAAAGCAGAATTCAGAAGATGGATAAGTAAGGGAGCAGCGGCGGTTGGGCGTTCGGCTTCATCTCATGAGGCACGGTTTGATCCGGGCCAACGTCAAAGGCTTGTGGCACGGTTCCACCGACAGTCCCCTGATCTGGCGCGGCCGCCGGCAAGCAAAGCGCACCGGTGCGTATCTTGCCAAGCTCGCCGATCAGCGGGGCCTCAGGTTCGCGGCGGTGTATTCAAGCCCTTTGCAGCGCTGTGTCACCACGGCGCAGTTGGTCACGGCGCACCAACCCGTCGACATCGTCACTTTGCCGGGATTGGCGGAGATGGACATCGGCGAATGGGAAGACCGCTCGTTCCGTTGGCTCAAAGAAGAGCACGACTTCATCAATCGCATGACTCGAGATCCTTCGTTTGCGCCCCCGGGCGGGGAATCACTAGACCGCGTCGCCGAACGCGTGTGCCAGGCGTTCGAGTACATCGACGCCGAACACCAAGCCCATCAGCATGTGCTCGTCATCAGCCACGGCGTCACCATGGGGGTTGCTTTGGCGACGCTGCTTGACGATCAGCCGGGAAAATGGGTCAACTACCATTTCAACAATTGCGGTGTGACTCAATTCGAATTGAACCCCGCGCCGATGGTGCTGAGTTTCAACCAACATGCCCACCTTTAAATTGATTCTGACCACAAACCATAGGAACGCGACACGATGACCGAATACTGCCTAGTCGAAAAAGACAATCACATCATGACGGTTCGCCTGAACCGACCGGATCGACTCAACGCGCTACACCCGCCCGCGAATGCGGAGTTGGGCGAAGTCTTCGACGATTTCGCTGCCGATGACGACATGTGGGTGGCGATCATCACCGGCGAAGGTCGCGGCTTTAGTGCCGGAAACGATCTGCGTTACCAAGCCGAGGGCGGCGAACGCGTGCCTACGCCCAAGGGTTTTGCAGGTCTGACCTCTCGATTCGACCTCACAAAACCCGTGATCGCTGCGGTCAACGGCGTCTCCATGGGCGGCGGGTTCGAAATCGCCCTGGCCTGTGACTTGATCATCGCGTCGGACAAGGCCGTCTTTGCGCTGCCGGAACCCAAGGTAGGGCTTGCAGCGCTTGCCGGTGGCCTCAACCGGTTGCCCCGCCAGATCGGCGCCAAACGCGCCCTCGGTATGATATTGACCGGGCGACATGTGGCCGCAGAGGAAGGAATGCAACTCGGCTTCGTGAATGCCGTTGTGCCGCACGACGAACTCATGAATGAGGCCAATAGATGGGCACAGCAAATCGCCGAATGCGCACCCCTGTCGATTCGAGCGAGTAAGGACGTGGTGTATCGAAGTCTCGACGCGGAATCTCTACAGGCGTCGATGACTGCGAAATACGATTCCGTTCAGCAGATGGTGAAGAGCGCCGACTTTGTCGAAGGCCCCAAGGCATTCGCAGAAAAGCGTAAACCCAACTGGCAGGGCAAGTAAGCGGGAACCTAAGCCCGGATCGTGAGGCTAGTCGAGGGCTTCGGCCTGCGCGGCACCGATCGCGTCGGCCACGACCGCAACGGCCAGACAGACGTTGTTCAGCGTGATGTGCTCTCCGCATTTGCTCATTGCGTCGATGATCTCACCCTGTGGGATCGTGACGTGGAGTAAATCCGGGGTCACCGCAAATTGGCCTGGATAGTAATGGGGTACGGACATAGCTGCGACTTATCTGACTGCCTGCATCTTTCCAATCAAGATACAAATTTAGTGCCAATATGCGAAAAGATACGTAACTATTTGAATTTAAAAGGAACTACAGATGTTCGATTACGCGATACCGGCAGAGCGTCATGGGCCTCGAGCGTCACGTAGTACCCTAATGCGCCCACCTTGCGGTGCCTAGCGAGAAAACCAGAGGAGACGGCTACGTGCTGAAGACTACCCACCAGGACCTCATCAATGCAGCGATGGCTGATATTCGTACGCTGAGCGTCGAGGAAGCCACTGCCAAACTCGGCGACGACGGTACCGTTTTCGTCGATCTTCGCGACCCTCGCGAACTGGAAAGGGAAGGCAAGATTCCAGATGCATTCCATGCTCCGCGCGGCATGATCGAGTTCTGGATCGACCCGACCTCCCCCTACTACAAAGACGTATTTGGTTCCGGCAAGCATTTCGTATTCTACTGTCAGAGCGGTTGGCGCTCAGCGCTCACGACCAAGACCGTCCAGGACATGGGACTCGACAACGTCAGTCACATCGGAGACGGTTTCCGCGGCTGGAAGGATGCCGGTTCACCCACTGAGACCGTCGCGAAGAAGTAGGCGCGCACGGCAGGGTCCAGGCGTGAAGGGTCGGCTGTTACGAAACCGACAGGTACGATCGCATTACAGGATCGATCACCCGCCAGCCATCGCGGTCTTGTCGAATCAGATCCTCTCCTTCAAGGACCTGTTTCGCGTCACTGCCGGTCGAGGCCGATAGTCGCACTGCATTGAGAAACTGACGTGACGTCGGTTGCGCCACTACACCCTCCCGCGCGATACCGAGCAACAAAGCACGCTGCGTGGCACTCAGGCTGCTGACCCGCTGAGCGACCGTTGGCGTGGCATCCTCGACTACCCCCCGCCACGCCAACTCGACCGCCTCTGGAGTGGGCGCTTTACGCTCCTGCCAGAGACGTCGACACAACTGGTTCACGTAGTGGGGTAGACGATCGCTCAGCTTGAGAATCAGGGCGACGGTGTTTTGCGGCAATGCTCTGCGCCATCGCGCCTGGCACGCTCTATTGAGAAATCTTTCGTAGTCCTGCGCATCGATTCGCTCGAGTGTGAGCTTCTGACAGTGGTGATAGAGCGGGCGGTCGGGGTTCTCGAACATGTCTTCCAACAGACGTCGCTCGCTGCCGGTGAAGATGTAGGTCACGTGTTTGGCACGCTCCACAGCGTGACGAATTCCGCCCTCTAGGCTGATATCGGCACGTCCGTGGGTTAGCCGGCTGACTTGTTGAAATTCGTCGAACACGACCACAGCACGCCGTTTGACACTACCGGCAGCCCGATCCAACGCCAGCAAAACGTCGGCTATCCCGGGTGCCGGTGCGTCCGCCGGTTTCAACGTCATCGCAAACCCGCCCACGCCTAAAGAGAAAGAGGGTTCAAAACCCTTAAAAGCCCGCGAGAGTCTGTTTTGAGCTTGCTTTCGTCCTCGAGGCATGAGCTTCAGGCTGAGTTCCGCTGCAGCGCGGCGCACCATGTGCTCGAGAGAGTCGGCATCGTGCACCAGATTACAGTCGAGATTGATAGCGTGCACCACAGGGCGGGCCCGCGCGAGATCCAACAACGTTTGTTGAACGAGGCTGGTTTTACCCAGTCGGCGTCTGGCCCAGATCCAGGTATGGGCACCTTTCCCGGCAGCGCTTTTCAGTGCAGCCCGTTCGGTTTCCCGGTTACAGAAAGCGGCGCCCGTTGCGATGCCCAGAGGGAACAGTTCTTTAGTGTGGCTAGGCTGCATATATGCGAAACGTTCTTTTACGTATCATGATATATCGATACGGATATATTCGATACGTAATAATACGAATTATCAAATTGGTCAACAAGGCTGCAGCTAGGTTAAGAGGAGACATCCCAAACCGACTACTCAGATCGCAATCGGCGCATAAGTCGGCAGTTCAGTCAGCGAACTCACCCGCTCGTTCGCTCAATCGCTCGATGCCCGCCGTAAACTCCCGGATCGATTCATAGCGAATCGAGCAAACCAGCCGGTCAACGCCAACTTCCCGATAGGCGCTGAGCAAGTCTCGTACCTGGTTGATTTCGTAGCCGGGTTCCGACGGGCTCAACGGTAAGCCGGTCATGGCCGTCACCGAACCGGGTCTTCTACCCCGAGCCGCCGTCAGCTCGCGATACCGAACGATGTCGTCGCGCAACTTATCGGGTGACCCCACCATGGGCATCCACCCGTCGCCATAGCTCACTGCTCGCTGCAAAGCGTGCGGTGCGCGCCCGCCTACGAGTATCGGTGGTTTCTTCGGTCGAGGCTTGAACAGGAATGCCTGACCATTCAGTTCTACGACATCCTTTGCGAAACACTCATTCAGAAACGCCAATGTATCGTCGGAGATGGCGCCACGCTTGTGTCGGTCGACACCCAACGCAGCAAATTCCGCGTCCATCCAGCCGATACCTACGCCCAGAATCAAGCGCTCACCGGACACTTCCTGCAGCGTCGCGATCTGTTTCGCCACCGGTAGCTTCGCCCGATAGGGTAAAATCAGGACACTCGTACCGAGTTGCAAAGCGCGTGTTTGTCCGGCTAGCCACGCCAGAGTCGTTAGCGGATCAAGATACCGGCCGCCGCTGCCTTCGGCGTCGTCAGGGGGGATGGCAATATGATCCGTAATCCACACTGACTCAAGAGCTCCCTGCAAGGCCATCTTCTCGCACACCTCAACGCACTGAGCTACCATCCCGGCGCTCGACTGCACGCCCATATTACGAATCGTCGTCCCAAACTGCATTTGTCTGTAGACTACCCGGCCTGTGATTTTTGTTATCTATATCTTAGCGTTTACCGGCGGCTTCGTAATCATGTCACTGGAACTGCTCGGCGGGAGAGTGCTTGCGCCCTATTTCGGCAGCGGCATCTACGTTTGGGGCAGCATTATCAGTGTGTTCATGCTGTCGCTGGCATTGGGCTATCTGATCGGGGGGCGCTGGTCGGTTACGCAACCTTCGCTGCGCAAGTTCGGATTCATCTTTGCATTAGGTGCTGTGCTGCTCTACCCGCTGGTGACCTATGCCGAACCCACGATGCTGTATATATTCGATCGCATCGAAGATCCGCGCTATGGCTCATTAGCAGCGGCACTGGCGCTGTTTGCAGTGCCGACAGTCATTCTGGGTATGATTTCTCCCTATTCCGTGCGCCTACTTGTTAAAGAGGTATCACGATCCGGCGAAGTTGCCGGACGGTTGTACTTTGTCTCAACACTCGGCAGTGCCTTGGGTACCTTGTTGACGTCGTTCTATTTCGTCTTGAAATTCGAGATCAACACAATTTTAACGGCTATGACTCTGGCCTTGTTGGCGATGTTTGCCATCGCCTGGTTTACGCACCAACTCGCTTCGTCAAACACGTGAAACTGTTCAATCGCATTACAGCGGCCCTACTCTTCATGGGGATTTGCGCACCCTCCGGATCGGGCTATGCCAGCACGATCGTGCACCGCGAGCAGTCGCTATACAGCAATATCGTCGTTAAACGCGTCGGCAGCTTGACCTGCATGCAGTTCAGTATCAAACGGGATCTGCGCAACCAGTCGTGTATTCACAACAAGCGGCCTAAACAGATGGTGTTCGCTTATACCAAAATGTCCATGACCAGCTTGCTGCTAACCCCCGAACCACAGCGCATAGCCATCATCGGCCTCGGCGGCGGCACACTGCCTATGGCATTTGCCGACCTCTTGCCAAACGCAGCGATCGACACCGTGGAGATCGATCCGGCGGTCGTCGAACTCGCGGGCGTTTACTTCGGCTTCTCGGCAAGCGATCGCATCCGGGTGTTCACCCAGGATGCGCGGGTATGGACGAAACGCGCTCAACGCCGAGGCGAGCGGTACGATCTCGTCATACTCGACGCGTTCAATGGCGAATACATTCCAGAGCATTTGATGACACGCGAGTATCTCGCCGAGACGAAAGGCATCCTGAGCGAGCGCGGCACACTTGTCGCTAATACCTTCGCTATCAGCGACTTGTACGATCACGAATCCGCCACCTATGCTGACGTGTTCGGCGATATCGCGAGCTTTCAGGTGCCCGAAAGCGCTAATCGCGTGATCGTTTATTCACGCAACAAGGTCGATGACGATGAGCTGATGGTTCGCGCGGAAGCCCTGCGCGCAGCACTTAAACCGTATGATGTCCCGATCAAACGTTATGCCCGGCAGTTCGCCAAACAACGCCGCGCGAAGCCGGACTGGGATGTGACCGCGCGGATCCTGACCGATCAATACAATCCGGCGAACTTACTACAGGGCCGGTAACCCAAGGACTAAGCCTGGTGCTTGGCCCAGTACTCGTCTTTGAGCAGGCGCTTGTAGAGCTTACCCGTAGGGTGACGCGGTAGTTCCGGGCGAAAATCGATACTTCGGGGACATTTCACGTGGGATAGATGCTCACGGCAGAAATCGAGCAGCTCCACTTCAAGCATCGCAGATGCAGACTCCGGTTCGCGCAGCTGCACAACGGCTTTGACTTCCTCTCCGAACTCCTCATGGGGAATTCCGAACACTGCAACGTCCATGACCTTGTCATGCATGATCAACACGTTTTCCGCCTCTTGCGGATAGATGTTCACTCCACCCGAAATGATCATGAAATGCTTGCGGTCCGTAAGGTAGAGGTAGCCCTCTTCGTCCAAGTAGCCGACGTCTCCCAGTGTCGTCCAACCCTTGGGATGGCGGGATCCTTGCGTCTTCTCGGGGTCGTCGTGGTATTCGAACTCACCGCCCCCGCCAAAATAGATGGTACCGGACTCGCCCAATGGTACTTCTGCTCCGTCATCGTCACAGATGTGTAACTCGCAGTTGAGCGGCCGCCCGACGGACCCCTTGTGTTCCAACCATTCGGCGGAGTTCAGCTGCACGAAGCCGTTGCCTTCGGTACCGGCGTAATACTCGAACAATACTGGTCCCCACCACTCGATCATTTGCTCCTTCACCGGTATGGGACAGGGTGCGGCCGCGTGTATGGCGCACTGGAGACTCGAGACATCGTACTTTGCACGTGTGGCTTCAGGCAGTTTCAGCATCCGCACGAACATGGTGGGCACCCATTGACTGTGCGTGATGCGGTAACGTTCGATGTATTCGAGTGCAGCTTCCGCATCGAAATGATCCATCACGACCACGGTGATGCCATTGCGCAAACTCGACATGGTGAACCCCAGGGGAGCCGCATGATACAAAGGCGCAGGAGAAAGGTAAGTGGATTCGCCGGTGATGCCGTAAAGCATGCTGAGAACCGGGAGAGCATCCGCGCTACCGTACTCTTCCTCGGGCAACGGTTTCTTTACGCCCTTGGGGTATCCCGTCGTCCCCGATGAGTACAGCATAGCCACACCCTCTGCCTGATCGGCGATCGGATCCGCAGGCTGTCCCGCCAAAGCAGTTTCCCAGTTTTCGAACCCAGCCAGCTCACCATCCATGACGTAACGGGCGGTGACCTTGGGAAACCGCGTTTCTGCGAAAAGCGGCGCGATGACCGGCTCTCGCGCAATCGAGGAAATAAAAACCCGTGCACCGCAGTTCTCTATGATGTACGCCACCTCGGCTTGCTGAAGCCGCCAGCTTATGGTTGTGTAGTACAACCCTGCCCTTTGCGCCGCCCAGCATACCTGCAGGAAACGAGGATGGTTCTCAAGCAATATCGCGATGTGATCTCCGCGCTTGAGCCCGATCGAGCGAAACAAGTGCGCGCCTCGATTGGCGGCGGCCTCGAGTTCCGCAAAGGTGACGGTCTGTCCCGTCTCCGCCATGATGTAAGCGGGTTTATCGGGGGCCTGCGCAGCGGTCACTCCAGGATGCATCGTGGGATCCTACCTACTTGAATTACGGTGAGTCTGTCTGCCTGTCCGTGGCGTCTTCGCCCGCGGGGTCGAGTGAGAGCGACGCTGAGTTCATGCAGAATCTTAAGCCCGTCGGGTTCGGTCCGTCGGGGAAAACATGCCCGAGGTGGGCATCGCAGGTGGCGCAGAGCACTTCGAGCCGCCGCATGCCCAGGCTCAGGTCCTCGTGCGTCGCCACCGCGCCTTCGTCTATTGGGGCAAAGAAGCTGGGCCAGCCACTGCCGGAGTCGTATTTTGTTGTAGAATCGAAAAGCGGCGTGTCGCAGCACTTACAGCGATACACACCCGGGGTCTTGGTGTCGTTGTAGATCCCGCTGAAGGCCGGTTCGGTACCGGCCTGGCGAGTGATGTAGTACTCGTTTTCGGACAGCTGAGAACGCCATTCCTCATCCGACTTCTCTACCCGCGCTCTATTTATCGATTGATCGGGCTTATTTTCTGCCATAATGCACTCATGGGTCGTTCGTTGTTCGCTGGACGAATAGCATAGCCGATTCGGCGTGTACTGACAGGACACCGCCGACCCATAAAGCCACAGCCGCCACCTGTAATTAGGACGATCGACTCAAAGGCCCTGCCATGCCCACTTCCCGTGACCCTCTCCCGACCCCGGTGAGCCGCATCGGCTCGCACCGGCCGATCAAGAAATCCACCAAGCTCGACGAGGTATGCTACGACATCCGTGGGCCGGTATTGCGCGAAGCGCACCGGTTGGAAGAGGAAGGTCACAAGGTCATCAAGCTCAATATCGGCAATCCGGCGCCCTGGGGCTTCGAAGCGCCTGAAGAAATCCTGCGCGATGTGATCCACAACATACCGGCGTCACAAGGTTACAGCGATTCCAAAGGCATCTACTCCGCTCGCAAAGCGGTCATGCAATACTGTCAACAAATCGACATACCGGACGTCGACATCGACGATATTTATATCGGCAACGGCGTTTCCGAACTCGTGGTCATGAGTCTTCAGGGCTTGATCAACGACGGTGACGAGGTGTTGATTCCGGCGCCAGACTTCCCGCTGTGGACCGCGGCTACCAACCTCTGCGGCGGCAAGCCTGTGCACTACCTTTGCGACGAAGGCGCGGATTGGCAACCGGACCTCGCGGATCTTCGCTCGAAGATCACCCCGCAAACCCGCGCCCTGGTGATCATCAACCCTAACAACCCGACCGGGGCGGTTTATGAAGACGCCATGCTCGAAGCGCTCTTGCAGATCGCAAGAGAACACGATCTGGTTGTCCTGGCGGATGAAATCTACGACAAGATTCTCTACGACGATGCGACCTATACACCCGTTGCATCGCTTGCCGACGATCTCCTCATCCTGACTTTGAGCGGTTTGTCCAAGGCTTACCGCGTCGCCGGTTTTCGCACGGGTTGGCTGATCGTCAGCGGAGCCAAGCACCGTGCCGCCGACTACATCGAGGGGCTCGATATCCTCGCGTCCATGCGCCTGTGTTCTAACGTACCGACCCAACACGCGGTGCAGACCGCGTTAGGTGGGTTCCAAAGCATCTATGACCTCACGAAACCCGGCGGCCGTCTATACGAACAGCGCAATCTAGCGTGGCAAATGCTCAACGACATCGACGGTATTACCTGTGTGAAGCCGAAAGGTGCGCTATACCTATTCCCACGCATCGATTGTAAGAAATTCAACATTCGCAACGACGAGCAATTCGCTCTCGACCTATTGATCGATCAGAAAGTGCTCGTGGTACAGGGCACCGGCTTCAATTGGCCGCACCCGGACCACTTCCGCCTGGTGTTCCTTCCGCATGAAGAGGAACTGCAGGAAGCGCTCACGCGACTCGAAGGATTTCTTGCCCACTATCGGCAGTAACGCCATCGCCAATGTCCGAAATCCACATCGATGAGTTTTTTCACGACGCAACGAAGGTGCTCGTCAGCCTGTACAGCATGTTTCCACGACCGGTGACCCTGTACGCCGAAGACATCTGCGGTCCCGATGAACCGGACGAGTACGGTGTCCACGGCGCGCGTTTCCAGGCTTGTTTCGCGACGTTGGTTTGGCTCGGTAACGAAGGTTACATCGAGTATGCAGACACCATCGGGCACGAAGCCGTGGATCAAGCGGTGCTCACCGGCAGCTGCTTCGCGTCGCTGCTCACGATGACTGAGTCGATCACCCAGGCAGATGCAGCGTTACCTGAGAGTGTCGCAAGACATCAAAAAACACTCATTTACCAACTGCAACAAGCCTTGAGCTCGAGGTCTTCCGAAGCCACCCGCACGGTGTTCGAAAGGCTGCTTGAGCTGATGTCGGGACCGAACTAACTCGCACGACTTTCCTTCGCCTTTCTTAACTCCTCCTTTCCTGTTCCCTCCTTCCTTTATAAGCATTCAAACTCGAGGATTTTCAGAGCCCGCTCCGCAAAGCGGTCCGGGAAGTCCGGGTGTTGGGGTAATTGCCGCACCAGGCGGCATTGGGGCGCCCAGCGCGCCATCTGGTTAGTGAGGAATTCAGCACCCAGAAACGGCGAGTTGAGACAGGCAAACACGCGTCCACCGGCCCTCGTCAGATCAGGTAGACGTTTGAGAACCTGGCCGTAGTTCTTTTCGGCCACGAAGCTGCCTTTTTGATTGGTGGGTGGGTCGATGATGACGACGTCGTAAGGTGCGAATTGACGAATTTTCCACCACGACTTGAAGAGATTGTGCGGCAACATCCGCACCCGCCTCAGGTCTTGTTCGTTGGCAACATGGTTCTTCCTACCCCATGACAAGGCATTCTTACTCATGTCGTTGTTCACAACCTGCGAGGCGCCTTGGCTGATCGCCGACACCGAGAAAGCGCAAGTATAGGCAAACAGATTCAATACGTTGGCATCTTGCATGTGCGGGCGCATGTGTCGCCGCATGTGCCCTGCGTCCAAGAACAAGCCGACGTTTTGATTCCTCTTCAATTCCACCCAATAGGACAATCCATGTTCGCGCACCAGATGTGTATCCGGTAGGTTGCCGCGCCATTCTTCGGTGCGGGTTTTACGCCCTTGTCGAATTTGTACGCCGACACCGGCTATGTGAGGACCAATGCTGCGCGCATTGAGCGCCAACAACTCATCGATCATTGTCTGCAGGGGCCTTTCTTGCGCATCTGCGTACACGCCCACTAGAAGGTATGGCGCAAACCAGGTGACAACGATGTGTTCCAGACCGGGATAGCAATGACCACGACCGTGAAACAGACGCCGTGCCTCATCCCAATCGCTTTCTCGAAACGCGGTTTCATCGAATTTCGCCGCGCAAACGTCGACGATTTCGTGCAAGGAATAGGCGCTGCGCATAGTCGTCAGGTGGCCGGATTCAAGGCCGCATCGGTGGCAACGCGATAGATCAAGCGGTCTTCGAAGCCACTGACGATTTCTATCAATCCGCTCACCTTCCGATCGAACTCAGGATCTGCGGAGTCGACCAACAGCGGTCGGCCCGCCAAGCTCGCAAGCTTGGTCCGTGTGCCGACAATCAACACGTCCGCCGGCCATTGGATGCGGTTCAAAACAGCCGCGCTCAACATCTGGTTTCCGCGCCCCAACAAGAAGCCCTGGCGTCTCGTAAAGCTCATGATGAGAAAGATCTCGCTTGCATCTACCAATGCGAGCAGCGCAGCCTCACCGACATCAAGCTGCGTGCGCCCGTCCGGAAACAGGATGTCGACGCCACGCAGGGTCCCTTCAAAACCGAGAGCGGTTTTGATCGCCAAGCAGGTGCCGCCTGGACCGATGACGATAGGCCGCGAACGCAATTGCAAGTTGAGGATTTCGGCACAAATCTCTTCGATGGCGAGCGGCTCACTTTCTCTGCCGCCCACCTTGGTCTGCTGCAAATACACATGCGACTCGGGGACGCTCAACTCACCAAAGCTCTTGAGCTTAATCGCATCGGTGCTCGCCGCTGCATCATCGAAATCACGAACGGTTCGAGTGGCGCTCGTGACGATCCTGCCCTCTACCAAATCCTCGACGATTCTCGCCGCACCCTGAGGATTGATGGCGAATACGCCGCTGTGCATCTTTACGCCCGCCGGAACGCCCAGCACCGGCAGATTATTACCAACGACGCTCAACACGTCGCGTGCCGTACCATCGCCGCCGACGAAGACCAAAAGATCGACTTCGGCCACCTGCAAGGCGCGGAGAAGTTCCAGGGAATCTTTGCGCTCCGTCGTGTTTTCAAGCGATATTCGCCGAGACACACCGGGTCTCACATCGGTCCACTCAAATCCTGCTTCATGCAACCAGCGACCGCCCAGCGTCCAGGAACTGTGCCAGTGAATCCGGTCGGTCAGCGGTAACAGTTCACGAAAGAAGTGTTGCGCGCGAGCCGGTGCTTGCGGCTCCGCCCCCAAGGCGATCGCCTGCCTCAGTCGGTCTCTACCGTCGGTACCTTTCAAGCCGACTCGACCACCCATGCCGGCAATCGGATTGACCAGTACACCCACCTTGAGCTTCACCGCGGCTTCCTCGCTCCGACACCGACGGTGTCCGCAACCTCTCGAGCGATTGCCAGAGATGCGGTCAGGCCCGGTGACTCGATACCCAGCAAGTCCACGCGCCCAGGCAGACCATGCACACTCGGACCGTCGATGCGAAAGTCCTGAAATCCCTCCGAGGCTGGCGCGAGTTTGGGTCGAATGCCGGTGTAGCTCGGATGGAGTCGCTCAGCATCCAATGCTGGATAGTAGGTTCTAATCGACTCAACGAACGCGGGGAATACCGATTCGTCGAAGCTGTAGTCCACACAGTCGGTCCAATGCACATCCGGACCGAACTTGACCTGTCCCGCGAGATCGAGCGTCACGTGCACGCCTAAACCGCCGGGTTCCGGGACCGGATAGACCAGATGTGTAAAAGGCTGGCGACCGGAATAAGCATAATAGTGGCCCTTCGCATAGTAAGCCTGCGGTGCATTTGCGCGGTCTCGAGCGAGATCGGGTGCGGCGAGCCCAGCACAGTTGATGACCCACCGCGCGTTGAGGCTGAAACCGGCGACACTGACACGCCACTCACCCTCTGCCAATTGCATGGCATCTACACGGCTATTCAAAGCAACGACACCGCCGCAACGTTCTACGCGCCCCTGCAGACTCAGCATAAAGGTGTGGGAGTCGACGATGCCGGTAGATGGCGACAAAACAGCGCCCACACACGCCACCTCGGGCTCGAGTTCGGCTACCGCACGAGCACTCAGCCAGCGTAAGTCGTTCACGCCGTTAGCGGCCGCTTTGTCGATAAATGCTTGTACTGCCTCGACCTGCCCGGGATGGGCGGCGGCGATGAGTTTGCCGCAGCGCCGATGAGGAACCCCGAAGGCCGTGCAGTGTTCATAGAGCATGGCCTTACCCTCCACACACAGCCGTGCTTTCAGGCTGTCCTTGGGGTAGTAGATCCCAGCATGGATCACTTCGGAGTTGCGTGAACTCGTCTCGGTACCGATTGAATCGTGCTGCTCCAGAACGAGCACCTCCAGCCCCGCCTCGGCAAGCTTCGCAGCAACGGCCAAGCCCACGACTCCGGCGCCGATCACAAGGCAATCAACGTTATCCACTATCTTTCGCCTGCGCGTTCGAGCGCGGTTATGAACCGAAGGGCACGATTGCCAGCTATTGTTCTCAGCCATGTTTGCGTTGAGACAGTCGACTGCCTCACCCGCGCCTCGAATACATCCCGCTGACGATCGAACTCCGCCGCCATATCAGGTACCGGAAAATTATCGATACTCACCTGAAAAGACACACCCGCGCGTTCAGCAAAGACAGCTTCGAGGGCTTGAGTGCGGCACTCGGCATCGAGAAAGCGCTGCTGGGCAGCAGGTGATCGCGGTGGAGGAACGTATTGATAGCCAAAGTCGGTCAAAGTGCGCCGCTGTGCGCCCGCGATACACCAATGGGCGATCTCGTGTAACGCGCTTGCCGCGTAGTCGGCACGATAGTGCAGCACATGCAGCCCACCGCCGTCTGCGCTCGGGCGATACAGCGGTTCCAGTGCCCCGCCCTTGCACACCGTGCGCATCGTTATCGCGAAGCATTGATTGAAACACCGCGCGATCTGATGGTGATTCAACGCCGGGTGCATGAGTGGGTCATACCGTCACTGTACGCGCGAGTCCATCGACGTAATCGCTGGAGAGATGATCGCGACCGGCGAGCAGGTGTTCGAGATAAGCCTGACTCGGTCGGAGACCCTCCCGCACCACGGCCTTATTGGCAAAATAGGTCCAACACCAGACCTGTCCCTGCGCAGTTTCGATGGGTACCACGTCGCGTCCATAGTTGACGGGTGCTGACTCGTAAGGATCCATCTTGTGGATTTCGTGTACGTCTGCGAGTTCGTATACGACACCTTCCACAACGGTTCCGGGCGCGTAGACGACGTTGGCATGTCCGATGCCCTCGTGATCGCGCGATTGCTTGTTGAACTTAAGGCGGTATCCGGACAGCGATCCCCCCGTCGCTTCGACGATCACCAAACCACGGTCGGCGACGCGGACCGGGTTCATGTTGGATCCATAGGCAAAGTAGCGTAGGACTTCCATCGGATGATCAGCCCTTGCGAATCCAGAACTCGAGCGGATTCGTATCCGTTTTCGCGTCAACGAGTTCGTGCCCCATGAAGCGACAGAAGTTGACAAAATCGCGATGCGTCGACGGATCGGTGGCGCTGATGTGTATGACCTCCCCAACCGCCATTTCCCGGACTCGATTGCGCACGAGCATCAAGGGCTCCGGACACAATAAACCCCGCGCATCGAGAGTCACGTCAGCTTGAGGCACTTCGGGTCGTTCGCTTGAGAAATCATCGCAGATATCATCGATTCCACGCGCGCATACTAAGGGGTTTTCGGCCCAAGCCCAAACCCGCCCGGACTAGCAACATGCCTTGACTTGACACGCCCAGAGCGCCTCACCACACTCGAACTAAGCGTGATTTCGGCGGTCGAATAGCCCAATGAACGCACCCCCCCGGAGCGAGACCCGGTCGAAGTATCAACACAATGCATGTAAGCCGCGCCGAACAGAATAGAGAGCATCGCGAAGGCAGCACGGCCGCACCGGTGCCCGTTTTCGCGCAGCTTGCCTCGGTCTGCCTCGCTGGGGCGCTGTTCATCTCTCCACCCCCGGCCTGGACAGACGAGCCGGACTCCGATGCGGTGACAGATGCAGTGACAGATGTACAGACGGACGTGCAGGCCGATGTGCCGACGCCACCGCTGGCAACGCTCGAGGCCACCGACGATACGGCGGACTTCGGCTATCTGGCTCAGCAGATCGACGCAGGCGAAGCCGCCCGTGCGGAAGTGGATCTCAAATCGATCATCGCCGCCATCGAGTCCGAGCATCATCGGTACCACCCCGACTTGGTGGAACCTTTGACACTGCTGGGCGATGCTCACGTCAAGAAGGGCGAACTGCCAGAAGCGCTTGATCAATACGGGCGCGCTAGACACATCGCACGTGTGAGCCATGGATTGTTCGATTCGCGTCAAGTTGTGCCCGTGTACCGGGAAGCTGACGTCCTGCGTCAAATGGGCGACCTCAAAACCGCGGGTAAACGTGAAGAGTACGCCTACGAAGTGATGCGTAAGGACCATGACGAGTACAGCCCATCGCTCCTTCCCGCAATTCACCGATTGGCCGAATTCTACGTTCAAACTTACAACTACTTAGCTGCCCGCAGTTTGTTCACCCGCGCAGTGGCTATTCACGAAGCTGCGGGCAGCACCGGCTCGGACGAAGCCGTGCTTGCCTATCGCGGCGTTGCCCGCTCCCATCGACTGGAGCGATTCCCACCTTTTTACGTAGCCCACGAAAACGACAATCGCAACGAAGGTCCGTTACCCGGACTCACGACCAGCGAACTGCGTGATCAACACATCGCTTTCAACAACTTTCCCGCCGGTGAGCGGGCCTTGCAGCGGGTGGTCGAGATCCGTCAGCGGCAAAACGGTCCTCCAACCCATACATTCGACGCGATCCTGGAACTTGCCGATTGGCATATGATGTTTGGGCGTACCAACGATGCCAACGCCCTCTATACACACGTCTACCGGAATATGGCCGAAAACGGTCACGACGCCACCGCGTACTTCGCACATCCTAAATTGATCTACTGGCCGTTGCCCTATGACCCCAAGCCGCCGCCCGTGCGACAGCGTGACACCCAATCGAAAGGACACGTTAAGCTCGGCTTCAGCGTCTCAGCGACAGGACGGGTGCGTAAAATGAAAACCCTCGAATCCGAACCGGACAAGCTCATGGATTTTCGGGTGCGACGCAGCATGCGCCTGGCGGTGTTTCGGCCGCGATTGCAGGAAGGTGCGCCGGTCACGGCCGATGACCAGAGCTTTACCCACCGTTTCAACTACTTTCCACGGCTGCCCGATCCAACCGAGACCGAGCAGGCCAGCCGTGCTTACAAGTAACCCGATGGCGGGTGCCACATGATCACCGCGCAGACAGGCGCCATTCAGCCAGCACGCGCTAGACTCTCTCCAGGTGCGCATACCCCAACTTTTTCCGGAGGGTGACTGTCATGCCGCAACTCGATTCCATCCATCCCAAGGCTATGCATCCTATGCAAAAGGGTTTGCTGCTGTTACTGACCAGCCTCGTGTTCCATTGGGGGTGCGCTCCGATTACCCCCTTGCCGGGAGGCACCAGCATTCCGTTACCTTCGGGTATGCCGCCCAGCGGCGGCAGTCCGAGCGGGGGTTCGCCCGGCGGAGGGGGTTCGCCCGGCGGCGGCGGTAGTCCAGGTGGCGGTGGCGGCCTTCCCGGGGGTGGTTTGCCGGGTGGTGGCTTGCCGGGAGGCGGGTTACCCGGAGGCGGACTGCCGGGTGGCGATTCCGGCGGCGGCACCGATGGTGGTAGCGATGGCGGCAGCGACGGTGATGGATCCGAAGGCGGTCAATCCGGCGGTGGTGGCGGAAGCGCCGGCGGCGTTCCGGGCGGCGGTGGTGCCAGCGGTGGCGTGCCGGGAGGCGGCGGTGCCGGCGGCTCCGACGATGGCGCGGACGGCGATGCCGATGGCCCGGGCGGGGACGGCACAGGCGGTGGCTGGGATGACGACCCCAACGGCAATAGCGACGAACCCGGCTGGCAAACCAGCAACGAAGTGCCCGGTGCCGAAGCAGGGGAAGACGGCGACGGCGGCGTCGAAGGCGGATCCGGAGGCGGCGGCAATAGCGCAGACGATGAATTGGAAGGCGCACTCAAGGATTTTGATGGCGAGATTCTCGCGGAGCGAGAAATCATCAAATCCGCACCGGCTGCGGGCGGTGGTATCGCCTTGCCCACCGAGGATGAGATTTTAACGGATGGCGACGATGGCGGCGGTGGCGATACTCAAGTCGGTGGACCCCCACCGCGCCGCGCGATTCCGCCCGCGCCACCTCCGCCCCGCCGCGGGGCGGAATCCTTGCCGGAGGATATCCCCGACGCGAAAGACGATGACATCATCGCCCGTCAATTGCGCGAAGCCGCCATGGAGGAAGAAGATCCGGTGCTCAAGGAGAAACTCTGGGAGGAATACCGAAAATACAAACGTGGCTGACAGTGCCCGGAACGACAAGCGCCAGGATTGTAAATAATAGGTAAGTAATTTGACTTGATGCTAGCAGTGGCCCACGAATAGTCAGAAAATAAGTAAGCTATGCCCACGCCAACCTCCCATCGCCATGTGACAGTGCTGATCGCCATGACCCTCCTGGCGCTCGGCGGCTGCGTATCGCAAACGGTACGGGTGGTGGATATGACACCCCCCAAACAATCCGCCGTCCCCCTACAGGAGGATCAACTCCTCGACGTCGGCATCGCCATCTTCGATCCCAACGTGCCGGAGGACTATGACGAGCGCATCAACAAAGTCATTTTGAGCGAGATTCGCCGCGCAGAAGCCCAGTACATCCCCTACTTTGCCAAGAACCTCATGCAATCGACCGGGAACTGGGGAGCCGTGCGTGTCATTCCGCGTCCGACTCACGCGGTGGATGTCATCGTCGAAGGTCAGATCCAGCACTCGGACGGCGAAAGTCTCAGCATCAATGCGCGCGTCAGCGATGCGACAGGCGTTGAATGGTTCGAGCGCAGCTACACGGCACTGGCCAGTAAGTACGCTTACGAGGCCACCATCCCACCCGACGTGGATGCTTTTCAAGCCATCTACAAGCAACTCGCAGACGACATGCTGGCCCACCGAGAAACCCTGACACCCGCAGATGTCACTCGGATCAGGCGTACCGCCGAACTCAAATTCGCCCGCGAGTTCTCCAGCGAGGCTTTTGCCGAACACGTGATCCGCGACGAAGACGGTGAGTATCAAATCGCCCGCCTACCGGCGGACGACGACCCCATGCTCGAGCGTGTACGCAAGATTCGCGAACGCGAATACCTGTTCATCGACACGCTGGACGACTACTACGCCAATTTTCACCGCCAGATGTACCCCGCCTATCAAGATTGGCGTCGCGCCAGTTATACGGAAGCGATTTCCATCAAAGCGCTGAAGGACCAATCGCGCGCCAGGATGATCGGCGGCACGCTAGCGATCGTCGGTGGAGTCGCGGGCATCTACGAGAGCAACAACGCCTACGTGGATGCGAGCGGCATCGTCTCCGTCATCGGTGGTGTCACGCTCGTCACCAGCGCCATCCAGAAACGGCACGAAGCCGTGCAGCAAGCCGAGCGGCTGCGGGAAGTCGGTTCGGCCGCGGAAGCGGAACTGGTTCCGACGACCATCGAGTTAGAAAATCAAACACTGCGGCTGCAAGGCACGGTAGACGAGCAATACTCGGAGCTGCGACGCATATTGCGGCGGGTGTACTTCGAAGACCTGGGGCTGGAGCCACCGGACGCAAGTGACGTGGGCGAGCCACTGGAGGAGTTACCCAGTGCTTCGTGACAACCCAAGCCAAACGGCGCGTACGAGGACAACCCAAGGACGCGGGTCACATCACCATGCAGGAAGCTAACGATCAAGTCATAGCACCCCGCTCGGCGCCTCTGTCACACCTTCAATCCGAGAGCGCCGGACAACGGTTCAAGGACCGCCTGGATTGGCGTTTTATCGCCGTGGGTGTCGTGGTCGTCGCTGTCATTGCCTTTGCATGGTCGTGGCGCCCGGATGCAGTCTCGCCAGCAGCCAATTCACCGGCAGCGCCAACCCAGGGTGCCGCCATAGAGCCACGCACGCCCGCCTCATCCGAGAAACAACGACGTGCGCCGTTTGCCCAAACGCAGCACGAAAGGGCCCGGGAGAAAGCTCAAGATGCACTTGCAGCGTTCGTAGAACGCCAGATTGCGCTAGAAGACGAAATGCAGGTGGCCACGTGGGGTGAGGCACAGTTCGCTGACGCCATGGCACTGGCTAAACAGGGTGATGCGGATTTCCTAGCCGAAGAGTTCGAAACGGCTCTGGACAACTACGACAAGGCTGCCAACGCCCTCGAGGATTTAATTGAGCTAGGCAACCAAAAGTTCGCACAGCACCTTGATAGCGCCCTAACCGACGTTAGAGCGCGCAAAGTCGAAGCGGCAAGCCAGGCCGTTGCAGCTGCGTTGGTCATCAAACCGCAAGACGCACAAGCGCTTGCCCTGCGTCAACGGGTCAACGACCTACCCGATCTCGTGCGCCTCCTGCGTACTGCCAAGAATCACGAGCTTGGCGGCCGCTACGGCGAAGCGCTGGCCATCTATGAGCAGGTGGAAAAACTCGATCCGGAGACGGATGGCATCGCCGAAATGAAAGCTGACGTGCGGGCGGCCGTCGCAGGGAATACCACCAACAGCCACATCAGCAACGGATTTGCAGCGCTCGAAGAAGGGCGCTTCGATCGAGCCCGCCGCGCCTTCAGATCAGCCCTCAAGATCGACCCGCAAAATGCCATCGCCAAGGGTGGACTCCAACAAGTCGATGAACGCAATGACCTGGCCGTCATCGCCAGACAGCGGCGAACGGCTGATGCAGCACTCACGAGGGAAGCATGGCAGGACGCGATCGATGCCTATCAGGCCGTACTCGACATTGATTCGAACTTGCGTTTCGCGGTGGATGGTAAGGCGAGCGCGACCCGACACCTGAAGACACAAGACCTGCTGACGAAAATCAGCAGTGAACCACAGAAACTCGCTTCCGAGCGTCTGTATCTGGAAGCTCAGGACATCCTTTCCCGAGCGCGTCAGCTGGATCACGCAGGGCCGAACATGGAAGATCTGATCGGCACCGTCGCCGACCTCCTGGTCACCTACCGCGATCCGGTGGACGTGGTGTTGTTGTCGGATAACGCTACTGAAATCATCGTCTCCAATGTCGGTCGCCTAGGGAGATTCGAAGAAAAGATCCTCAGCCTTCGCCCGGGTGAATACACCATTCGCGGCAGTCAGAACGGCTGTAAGGACTTGTATCTAACCGTCGAAATTTTGCCGGGCATCGAACCCTTGAATTTGAGTTGCGCCGAAAAGCTCGGTCGTTAGATGGATACTCGCAACCCGACAATCGAGCCCAACGGCGAGGGCCAGCGGTACACTCAGGACACAGCTGACGTAACACCGGCTCACCGCCCTGCCGATGCCAATCCCACCATCGTCCCTGTCGATTTCGATCCCAGTAGCGAAACCGTCAAGTCTCGCTTCTCGGTGTGGCAGATTTTGCTGGGCATCGTCCTCGCCGCGGTGGCAGCGGTGTTCTGGTTTCTTTTCACGTCCAAGAGTGTGCAGGTCAACTTCAATCCCAACGCCGATCGAGTGTCAGTCTCAGGCGGTATCAGTTTTGAACTCGGCGGCGTGTTTTTGTTGCGTGAAGGGGAATACGTCATCGAAGCGGACGCACCGCTACACGAACCGTTGTCCACTACCGTCCAAGTCGGTCAAGAGCGCAACCAGTACGTAGAACTCGATTTCACCCCGTTGCCGGGCTTCCTAGCCATCGAGACTGAACCCCACGATGCGCAAATCATGGTCGATGGACAGGTCGTGGAAGACAATCCGGTGGAGCTCGCCGCTGGAACTCACCAGGTCAGTGTCAATCACCCGCGATACCTGCCCACGAGCGAAGCAGTCCACGTGGAAGGTAAGCAGATTCAACAAGAGGCGCACTTCGAGCTGGCGCCCAACTGGGCCGAGGTGGACCTGGTCAGCGATCCGCCCGGCGCGACCATTTTTATCGACGAAGAAGACACCACCCTTCGCACACCTGCGACCATCGAGGCGCTGGCGGGTGAGCGCGAGATTCGAGTGTCGTTGGACGGCTACAAATCGCACCGGGAGAGAATCTTCGCCCAGGCTGGCGACAGCATGACGCTGGATCCCGTCAAGCTCATACAAGCCGATGCGACGCTGAAAGTCACAAGTCAGCCCACGGGTGCCGGCATCACTATCAACGGTCGCTTCGTCGGCCAGACACCTCTCACATTGGATCTGCGTTCAGGATCCAACCAACGCCTGCAAGTCATCAAGAGCGGTTATGCCACTTTCCAGCGCGATTTGAGGTTGTCACGCGGCGACAGTCGCCAACTTCACGCAAAACTCACGCAGCAACTCGGCAAGATCAACATCACGATGGTCCCGCAAACCGCTCAACTGCGTGTAAACGGCAAGAGCATCGGCACAGGCAACCGAACTCTATCTTTGCCCATCTCACCCCACGACATCAGTATCACTTTGCCGGGCTACGCAGGATTCAGCCAGTCAATTACGCCCCGCGTCGGGCTTACGCAAGAGATCAAGGTCAAACTACTCACCCTGGAAGAAGCACGGTTACTGGCCCTGACGCCGACGGTCACCACCGCGGCGGGACAGAATTTGCGCCTGTTCGAGCCATTTGCGTTCAACATGGGCGCATCACGGCGCGAACCCGGTAGACGGGCTAACGAAACCCTGCGCCAAGCAGACATGAACCGGTTGTTCTACCTCGCGACACACGAAGTCACGAACGCCCAATTCAGGGAGTTCGCCACCGGTCACGATTCATCCGCATACGTCGAGGCCACGCTCAACGACGACGACCAACCCGTCGTCAACTTGAGCTGGCATGATGCCGCCGCTTATTGCAATTGGTTGTCCGAACGGGACGAGCTGCCACTCTACTATGTCATGGAATTCGCCAAGGTGGTCGGTACCAATGCCAACGCGACCGGATACCGCCTACCGACGGAAGCAGAATGGGAATGGGCAGCGCGCACCGGTGCGCAAGCCGGCGCCGAGCAACTGCGATTTCCTTGGGGTCCTGCCCTACCCCCACCGGATCGGCACGGTAACTATGCAGACAGATCGGCCAATCATCTGGTCGGGCGCATCATCTTCGGCTACAACGACAACTATGCCAGCGCAGCCCCAGTCGGCACCTACAAAGCCAATCACCGTGGCTTGTACGATATGGGCGGCAACGTCTCCGAGTGGATCAACGACTACTATGAGATCCCAAGCGCCGATGCGGTCACCAATCCTACCGGCCCGCGTAATGGGGAATATCGGGTCATCAAAGGATCGAGCTGGATGCACGGTACCATCACGGAACTTCGTTACTCCTTTAGGGACTATGGTATAGACGCGCGACCGGACGTGGGCTTCAGAATCGCCCGCTATGCCGAGTAGTTCCCGTCCGGCGCGGTGTAGAATGGAGTGGTATGAAGCACAAGATTAGCGGCAGCGAGGTATGAGAAGTAACGTACTGAAAGCGTGTGCGTCGATTTGTTTAGGGGCTGCGCTCCTGACCACGACGCCTGGCCTCGGGCAGCCGGCTGAGGAAGATCCGTCGGAGCAGACGACGCGCGAAAACACCGGTAAGCCGCCGGTCGAGGACAAGTCGGCCACAACACCTCAAAAAACAGCCCAAAATTCACAAACCCGCAAGCCGCAGAAAAAGAAGCCGGGCGACATCTTTCGACCCAGCGAAGAAATTTCCGAGGACTATGCGGTGCCGTTTCCGGTGGATATATAAGAAGTCGATGAAAAAACAAATCCCTTTCGAAATGGTCTATCAAATCGGTGCACTGATTATCAGTATCATCTTGGTGCACCTCGTCTACGTGACCTTGATTCGTCCCAATGCGGATGCGATTTTGCAGACTCAAGCCGAACTTGCAGCCAAAGGCGAGCCATTCGTACAAGATCGTTCTTTGTTCGTGGTGCTACGGGACTACGAGCAAGAGTCCTGCTTCATCCTGATGTTCTGGGCAATCGCCATCATGGGCTACAAAGGTCGCGCCGCGTTGGCTGAACGCAGCTTGCTCGGCGAGGATTTCGTGCAGATCGGCGAAGGCATCAGCATCCTGCCCGAAGATACCCGTGAGTATACGCGGCCCTTGCAGAGCCTGCCGGATACCAAACGCGAGCACCTTTTGCCTCGCACACTCCTGGCGGCATTACATCGCTTCTCATCGACACGCAACGTTCAAGACGTCTCCGAGGCAGTGAAGTCCGTGTGCGACGCAGAATCCGACCGCTTGGACAGCGAGCTGTCCATGGTGCGCTATATCGCCTGGGCGATACCGTCAATCGGCTTCATCGGCACAGTGCGCGGTATAGGCGAGGCACTGGGCCAAGCCTATCGCGCGGTCGAGGGCGACATCGCCGGTGTGACGACGAGTCTGGGCGTGGCATTCAACTCGACGTTCATTGCGCTTGTGATCAGTATCGTCTTGATGTTCCTCATGCACCAGCTACAGCTCTTGCAGGAACGCCTAGTGCTCGATACCCATACCTATTGCGATCAACGTCTCCTTCGCCATTTGCAGGTGCGTTAACGATGACGAGCCAGACTCTCACCTATCTCGAGCTTAACGACTGGCAGATCCGCGCGATCAAACTGAGCGGTGAACTGATGCAATCGTCCTGCGCCGCAGCACTCTATGACGGTAGACAACTCATCTTCGGAGAAGAAGCGCTGCGACGTGGCCGCAGTGAGCCGCAACGCTTCAATAACAAGTACCTGTACGGGGTCAGCGCAGATCCGCTGGCGATCGACATGGGTCCGGCGAAAAACCAGGCCGACCTCATCTATCACCACCTCAAGTCACTCGAGCTCGCGGATGCGGAAGTAGTCCTCGGCATTCCGGGGCATTTCAGCAACGAGCAACTGGGGCTATTGCTGGGCATCTGCACTGAAGTCGGCATCAAGCTGCGTGGTTTTGTGGAGATCCCGCTCGCGCATTCGCTCAATACACCCGTCTCCCGTGACTATCTTGTCATCGACGTGGAAACCCATCGCTTCGCGCTCACGCAAATCAACGTGGACGGCAGTGTGCGCAGCTGCGCCAACTCGGCCTCGCTGGACACGGTCAACGGCATCAGCGGTGTGCTCGAACGCTGGATGACGGTCGTCGCCGACGAAATGGTACGCACCACTCGCTTCGACCCGCTACATACGGGAAAGACCGAGCAAGCCGTATACGATCAAGTGCGCGGCTGGTTGGGCAGTACGACCCTCACCGATCGCACCATCGTCGTCGATCAAGGCGGTAGCGTACGCGAGCAAACCGTTACGGCAGGCGCATTAAACGAGCGTTTGGTCACGCAACTCGACATGTTGGATATGCCTTCGCATCTACCCATCGTCGCCACAGCACGGGTGCTGAGCATTCCAGGCCTTCGTGAGTATTGCAGCGGGTGCGGTATCACCCTGCTCGAGGCACACACCGATGACGATACTCGCGGTTTGGCGACCAATGTCGCACAACTGTCCAACCACCTGCGCTCAGGCGAGGTCACGCGGGTCAACACGGGTGAAAGTACGGTGCGCCGTACGCACGGGCAGTCCCGCTCGGCAAAAGCCGAACACACCGATCAAATCGGCCACGCCACGAGCGATGCTCCACACGATGGTCTGCCCAATGGCGAACCCGCCCGCGAGCGGCCCAACCATACTGCCGGCGCGCAAGCGGCCACCCCACCTGACCAAGACGACGACGCCCCGGGTACCGTCGCGCCTTTCGCCGGTCGGACGACACAAGCGACCAGTGCCACGCATCTGCTGAGCCAATATCACGCCTATGCCTTCTCGGCGTCTCGGTTCGACGGCTACCTGGATCCAAAAACGGGTGCGGTCATCGATCCAAGTGTGGTGATAAACGGCGTGCGCTCGGTAGGCAGCATTCCTGCACCGGGCGATGAACTGAGAATCGGCGACCGCCGCTATATCGCCATCAAACTCGGCCAACTCGAGTAACGTCATGGCTACCGCACGACGTCGCTTGAGTGTTTTTTCCCTATCCTTCCTCGATGTCATGTCCTGCGGCTTCGGCGCCGTCGTGCTCATTTTTCTCATCATCAATCACGGCACGGCGAGGGATCACGAGATCAAGAACGACGATCTGCTCGCTGAAATCCGCATGCTCGATTATCAGGTGCAACAGGGTGAGAAAAACCTGTTCGAGATGATCGAAGCCCTGACTCAGATCGACAAACGCATTGAGGATTCGGATGAAAATCTGTCGGCCACGATCGAGACACTCGCTACCGAGGTTTCGAGTCTCGATGAACTAAAAACCATTTCTCTTGCCGAAATAGAGAGCTTGAAGCGCTTATCCTCGGACATCGAAACCCGTGAAGAGGAGGTGCAGCGCTTGAAAGCGCAAAAAGCAGCCTATGACGGTCAACAGGTTCGTGCATTCGAAGGGGACGGTGATCGGCAGTACCTGACGGGTATGAAAGTGGGAGGCCGCAACATCGTCATCGCGATCGATACCTCCGCCAGCATGTTGGACGATACGATCGTCAACGTACTCAGGCGCCGCAATATGGAAGACCAAGCCAAGCGCAACGCACCGAAATGGCAGCGCGCCATCAGAACGGTCGAGTGGCTAGCCGCGCAGCTGCCGCTGGATGCCGAGTTTCAGGTTTACCGATTTGCGGAAAACACCACGAGCTTAGTGCCGGGCGATACGATGGATTGGGTGCCGATGCACGATGGCGCCGCGCTCAACGAAGCCATCGAGGTGTTACGCGACGAAATTCCCAATGGCGGTTCGAGTCTGGTGAAATTGGTCTTGGAAATTCGCAAGCTCTCACCCATCCCCGACAACGTGTATCTCATCACCGACGGGCTACCCACGCAGGGCGAGCGGGCCCCCCGCTCTGCGACCATAACCAACAACCGGCGGCTGGAGCTCTTCGCCGATGCCATCGACCGACTGCCTCGACAGATTCCGGTCAACGTGGTGCTGTTTCCCATGGAAGGCGACTACATGGCATCGGCTTCGTTCTGGCGCGTGGCGCGGGTGACGGGTGGCGCCTTCATCTCCCCTTCATGGGACTGGCCCTAGTGCTCCTTCCCCTTAATGATCACGGACCACCGCGCTGGTGGGGTGTTTGGGCCCGACGGCGTACCGCTGGTGGGGTTGAGCCCCATCAAGGTGCGCCAACAACGCTCAAAATCCCCGTCGGGAGCTCGCCAGCTTCGCAATGGCTCAGCGGTCGGAGCACTAGACACCATGCGTAACCGGCGGCAAATCGAGGAGTTCAGCGTGTCGTTTCTCGATGTCATCTGTTGTGGCTTCGGGGCGATTATCCTGCTGCTGATGATCACCAAAACCGTCGAACCGATTTTGTTGGAGAAAAGCAACGTCAATCTCGAAGGTCAGATCGCCGCTCGCGAACAGGCGTTGTTTGAGATTCGCGGTCAAATCACGCAAGTGCGCAAACAGATCAACGACTCCGAAGCGGACCTGTCTTTCAAGCTCCAGCAACTCGCCGAACTTGAAGGACAACTCAGTCAAATCCTCGGTGAGTTCGACAATCTTTCACAGGAACAGGAAGAGGTCTCGACTCAGAATCTGAAGCTCGCCGCCGCCAAACAAACCCTCACGGATGAGATGCAAAATCTCCTCGGATTGGATTTCAAGCGCAGCTCGGGCCTGGTCGGCGGGATCACGGTCGACAGCGAGTACATCATCTTCGTCATCGACACCTCAGGCAGCATGCACAGCGTCGCTTGGCCTCAGGTCGTGCGAAAGGTCAGCGAAACGCTGGCCATCTATCCCCGTGTGAAGGGCATCCAAGTGATGAACGACATGGGTGATTACATGTTCTCTCGCTACGCCGGAGCTTGGATCGACGATACACCGGCACTGCGCAACTCCATCGTGCAGACGCTGCAAACCTGGAGTCCGTTCAGTAATTCGAGCCCTGTAGAGGGCATTACGGCTGCAATTAACACCTACTACGATCCGGATAAACGTATTAGCATCTATGTATTCGGGGATGACTTTACCGGCAATTCGATCGAGGACGTAGTGGAAGCAGTAGACCGGGTTAACTTGCGCGACGACAGCGGTCGGCGCAGGGTGCGCATTCATGCCGTGGGTTTTCCGGTGTATCTGGATCGCCCTAACAGCAAGGTCTACCGGTTCGCGGCTCTGATGCGCGAGTTGGCCTACCGCAACGATGGCACATTCGTAGGCTTGGCGAACTACCAATGACAGCTAAGCACATAGCCTCCCTGACGTTTGCCACGAGTCTGATCGCCGCAGCGGGTTGCAGCAGCCACAGCCGCCTTGTGGTGGACGAGCAGTTTCCCGTGCCGATCATGGAAAAAACGCCGGTCCGCTTAGGCGTTTTGTTAGACGACGATTTGCTCACCTACGTTCACGAAGAAACCATCGAAAACAAAGGCACCAAACGATCCTGGGAGGTCTCCATTGGTACCGCACAGGAGGATCTTTTCCATAACTTAGCCCTTGGCGTATTCGAAGAGTACGAGTTCGTCGATTCGCCGAGCGCCGAGCACCTCGACGGCGTGCTTAAGCCGAGTATCTCCGAGGTGCAGTTTTCGTTGCCTCAACAGACCCGGTCCGATTACTACGAGGTATGGATCCGCTATCAGTTTCACCTTTTCGACCGCGACGGCACGAAGATCGGAGAGTGGAATCTACCCGCTTACGGCAAGGCTAAAGACAAGGACTTCGGCTCGAAGCTGGCCGGCATGCAAGCCGCTGCTATCGCCGCATGTCGCGACGCCATGGCCTTTTTCAGTATCAATTTCGGCCGGGAAAAAGTGGTGTACGACTGGATCCAGGCAGGTAAGCCCTTACAGCCACTTCCACAGGCAACGCCAACACAAACAACGCCTGTGAATTCGCCACCACCGGTGCAAAGCACACCCACAGGCACCAGTCAGTTGACCGCCTCGACTCAGCAGGACGCCTCATGAATGATGCACGCCGCATGTCTATCCTACTGGCAGGCTTGATCGCGCTCCTCGGCCTTTCAGGTTGTGTCACCAATACGGTTCAGCAAATCCGCGAAGCAAGTACCGGCATGACCGACGAAGACGCGGTGGTCGTGATTGGACGACGCAATCGGCCCAGCCAGAGCGAGTCGGAACTGGAATTCGTCGAGTGCGTGTCCAACAACATGACTCAAGGCAGCAACTCCGTCAGGGTCATTCCCGAGCAGGAATTCATGGACGCATTGTTCCCCTGGTTCGAACCCCGCACGGCACCGATGAGCACTACGGATCTTCCGGATCTTCTGGGGCAGCCCCTGCTGGCGGAACGCATTCGTGAAATCGGCTTGAAGTACCTGGTATGGGTGGAAGGCTCGACGCGGCAAACTGCACAATCCGGCTCGTTCACGTGCAGTGTGGCCCCGGGCGGCGGTGGGTGCTTCGGCTTCCTGACTTGGGAAAAAGACTCCTCATACGAAGCATCGGTGTGGAATACCCACACGGGCAAAACCGCTGGCAGGGTGAGTTCCGATGCCGCCGGTACCAGCTACATGCCGGCGCTCGTAGTGCCGATTCCGATCATCGCACGGGTGCAAAACTCGGCGTGTACCAGCCTCGCCAGCCAGTTAAAGCAATTCGTACAAGAAGAGTCTTAACTACCTGATTAGTAAGATGTTACCTGTGCAAGCGTCCGACCGTTACAGGACGGACCGTTAGCGAGGTCGAATCTCTACCACCTCGCCTTCGAAACGGTTCGGTTCGATCGAATACCATTCCTGCAGGTTGGTGTCGTTTTTTTTAGCGACGAGATCGCAGAACTCATAGAACGTCGGTCGTCCGGGATCGGTGATGATGATGCGCTCGGTGCCGTTGTTGATGGCACGGTTCACCATCCTGGCCAGTGGTTTGACCAGGCTGTCCCAGAAACACACATCGCTGCCAACGATGACTTTTTGCTTGCCGAGCACCCTCCCTTTCATTTTGGTGAAATCGGCCTTTTTGTGGGCAATCTTGACCTCATTGAGCTCCGCCAAGACATCGACGTAAGGAAAGACCACCGGATCCAGATCCACACCGGTGACCTTGGCACGGAATTGGTGGGCGCAGAACACCGACACTTGGCCCCAACCGCAGCCGATCTCCATGATCCTCGCGCCCCGCTTGACCGGATGATGAGTGAGATAGTCCATCAAGAGGTAACCGGCGCCCCACGTCTTGTGTCCATGAATCGAAGGCTGATAACGCTTGCGCAAAGCGCGGATGAGACGATGCTTCGACGTCAACATGTAAATCCCGTATATGTACTCGACGTGGGCTTCAGGCACCCTTTCTAGCTTCGGCATTCCGTTCTGTTTCCTCTTCCTACTGAAATATAGTCGGTTGCTCGCGGCGAATACCCGACTGTTTTACTTGGGTATTTGCTTGAGAGTAAAATTGCCCCGCAGCCCGCCGTTTGCCGACGCTGAAGGGGTAACTTAGTTGTCTAGTTGAACCAGCGCGGTAGGTTAACGGGCTTTGCGTTTCGAACCAAGCAAAAAGCGCGGCTCGGCCCCTAAGTTTGTGCTCGCACGAAGCCCACGACGGCCCTCGAGAGCGCCCATGCCGAGCCCGGATAACCGTAACCTGAGGAGTCCCGTGACCCGCTCTGTCGATGACATCGTAGACCTATCCTCCGACTACCGCGCAGGATTCGTTACCGATATCGAATCGGAAACGCTACCACCCGGTCTGGATGAGGAGGTAGTACGGTACATTTCCGCCAAAAAAAACGAACCTGAGTGGTTGACCGCTTGGCGGCTCGACGCCTACCGACAGTTTCGTGGCATGAAAGCGCCTGCATGGGCACACGTTGAGTTTCCGCCGATCGACTTCGAAGCGATTTCCTATTACTCGGCACCCAAAAGTCAGACCGATGGTCCCCGTTCCCTGGACGAAGTCGATCCCGAGCTGCTGCGGACTTACGAGAAACTCGGCATTCCGTTGCACGAACAAGAAGCGTTGGCCGGCGTGGTACGCGAAGTGCAAGACGGTAACACGACACCGTTCAGCGAGAGCGCGAACGTTGCGGTGGATGCGGTGTTCGATTCTGTCTCTATCGCCACCACTTTCAAGGCGAAACTCGCCGAGGCCGGCGTTGTGTTTTGTCCGATCTCCGAGGCTGTGCAGAGCCACCCAGAGCTCGTGCAAAAGTACCTAGGCAGCGTCGTGCCGCAGCGGGACAACTTTTATGCCGCGCTCAATTCGGCGGTCTTCAGCGATGGATCATTCGTTTACATCCCCAAGGGTGTGCGTTGCCCGATGGAGCTGTCCACCTACTTTCGTATCAACGAACGCAATACCGGTCAATTCGAACGCACGTTAATCATTGCTGATGAGGGTTCCCATGTCAGCTATCTCGAAGGGTGCACAGCACCGATGCGTGACGAAAATCAGTTGCATGCCGCCGTGGTCGAGCTGGTCGCACTCGAGGACGCTGAGATCAAGTATTCCACCGTTCAGAACTGGTACCCCGGCGACGCCGAAGGACGCGGCGGTATATACAACTTCGTCACCAAGCGCGGATTGTGTGCGGGTGCCAACGCCAAGATTTCATGGACCCAAGTTGAGACCGGCAGCGCGATTACGTGGAAATACCCCAGCGTCATTCTGCGCGGCGACCACAGTGTCGGTGAGTTTTACTCCGTCGCCTTGACCAACAACGTACAGCAAGCCGACACCGGCACCAAGATGATCCACTTGGGCCGCGATACGCGCAGCACCATCATATCCAAGGGCATCAGTACCGGTCGCAGTCAAAACGCTTACCGGGGCCTGGTACGAATGACACCTACTGCACATAGCGCACGCAATTTTACACAGTGCGACAGCTTGTTGATAGGCGGTCGATGTGGCGCCCACACCTTCCCTTACATTGAAAACATGAATGCGACAGGTGTAGTGGAACACGAGGCAAGCACATCGAAGGTGAGCGAAGACCAACTCTTTGCCTGCCAACAGCGCGGCATCGACCCCGAGAAAGCCGTCAGCATGATCGTCAACGGCTTCTGCAAGGAAGTGTTCCGCGAGCTACCCATGGAGTTTGCCGTCGAAGCCGGCAAACTGCTGGAAGTAAGTCTCGAAGGCGCGGTTGGATGACGTTACTCGATATCCAGGCGCTTCATGCGGAAGTTGCAGGCCAGCCGATCCTGCGCGGTCTGGACATGCAGGTTAACGCCGGTGAGGTACATGCCATCATGGGCCCGAACGGCTCCGGTAAGTCGACGCTGGCCAACGTGTTAACCGGACGACCGGGCTACACCGTGACCGGTGGCAGCATTCAATACCAAGGACAAGACCTTACGGCACTCGAACCTCATGAGCGGGCGCATGCCGGGGTGTTTCTTGCCTTCCAGTATCCGGTCGAAGTACCGGGCGTAAGCAATATGGAATTCCTGAAGTCGGCAGTGGATTCCATCGCTTTTGCGCGCGGCGAGGAACAGCCTAATGCCGCCGAATTCATGCGCAATGTACGCACCCTCGCCGAGAGCTTGGATCTGAACCCCAAGTTCTTGAAGCGGGGCGTTAACGAGGGCTTCAGTGGCGGTGAAAAAAAACGCAACGAAGTTCTGCAACTTCTGTTGTTGAATCCAACGCTCGCCGTTCTGGACGAAACCGACTCCGGTCTGGATATCGACGCGCTGCAGGTCGTCGCTAACGGCGTCAACCGTTTCAAGGACAGTGACCGCGCCGTCATTCTCATCACGCACTACCAACGCTTATTGGATTACATCGTGCCCGATTTCGTGCACGTGCTATCCGAGGGCCGGATCGTACAATCGGGTGACAAAACTCTAGCGTTGGAGCTGGAGAAGAAAGGTTACGCGTGGCTGACCTGAGCACCAATACAGACTATTCAAGTGTGGTGCGTTGGCGCGACTGGTTCGGTACGGATGCGACCGCGTTCTCTGCCCGCTTGGAGGAAGGGCGCAATGCGCAGGCCTACCGCGAGCGTTGGAAGTACACCAAACCGGCTAAAGTTGCCGAGCTTTTGCACCATCAAACTCAGCCGGCAAAGCTCGAATCCGACGGAACATCGATCGATCTGGTAGAAATGTCCCGCTCAGAGCGGGCACGTTTCAGACAGCCAACACCGGAAGTCCACCCGGAAGCCTGCGAGGCGCTGGTTCTGAGCGGTGACGCGTTGTATGCACAGCTTTCCGGCACAGATGCAACCTATACACTCACGCACGACGCGGCCAGCACACCACTTTTTCTCGAAATTGCACCGCAGGCACGCGTACGCCTCATCGAGCAAACGGGCCAGCGCGAGTCGGCATATCAGTGTTTGTGGCTGCACTTGCAACCCGGCAGTCGCCTGGTGCACACGGTCGGGAACTTCGCAGGGCAACGGCAATGGCGTTTCGTGCACGTCGTTGTTGAAGGCGACGCCGAATACACACTGTTCAATCACACCAGCGGCAGCGCGTTGCAGCGCCACGACCACTTCATTGAGTGTGCTGCCCCCGGGGCCAACGTCGATCTCGAGTTTGCGAGCGTATGTCGCAGCGGTAATGAGTTGGACCAGCACACGACGCTCACTCACGCAGCGCCCGATTGCCGCTCCCGCCAACGCGTCCACAACATAGTCATGGACGGCGGTAAAGCCAGCTTCAATGGCCGCATCCACATTCTTAAGAACTGCCCGCGCGTCGACGCGTCTCTCAACAATCGCAATCTGGCACTCGGCACCACTGCGACGATCAACACGAAGCCTGAACTCGAGATCTATACGGACGAGGTGAAGTGCGCACACGGCGCGACGATCGGACAGCTGAGTGAAGATCAGTTGTTCTACTTCTTCAGTCGTGGCATCGCACCGGATGAAGCCCGCAGGGCGCTCGCCAAGGCCTTTCTCAATGAATGCAACTATGGCCCGCTGGCCGAAGAGACGCGGGCTCAGTTCGAGGCGCTCATCTAGCATGCCTGCCGCTTCCATCAGAGCCGATTTCCCAATCCTGAGCAGACAGCATCAGGACCGTACGCTCGTCTACCTGGATAATGCCGCCACCACGCAAAAACCACAGGCTGTGATCGACGCCATCGCCCGGTACTACCGACAGCACAATGCCAACGTGCATCGAGCTGCTCATGTACTGGCCGAGGAAGCCACACAGATGATGGAAAACGCACGGGATGCGTGTCGCGCTTTCATCAACGCCGAGCGTCGCGAAGAAATCGTTTTCACAAGCGGTACTACTGCAGGTATCAATCTCGTAGCTACCGTTCTTCAAGGCGAAATCGGGCAAGGCGACGGGATCCTGCTGACCGAGCTCGAGCATCACTCCAACATCGTGCCATGGCAGATACTCGCCGAGCACACCGGCGCTTGCATCGATGCTGTCGCAGTGACGGAAAGCGGGGACCTCGATCTCGACGATTTTTATCGCAAACTCGAAAAGCAACCCAAGATATTGGCGATCAGTCACGTCTCGAATGCGCTGGGTACGGTTAATTCACTGGCGGATCTCATCGGTGCGGCACGCGACGCCGGTGCGTTCACGGTAATCGATGGCGCACAGGCAGCCCTCCACCTGGACGTCGACGTCACGGCTTTGGGCTGTGATTTCTACGCTTTCTCAGGACACAAGATGTTTGGCCCAACCGGGGTCGGCGTATTGTACGGACGTCACGAATTGCTCGAACGTCTGCCGCCGTGGCAAGGCGGCGGTGAGATGATAGAAACCGTGCGCATCGAACGAAGCACATTTCAGAAACCTCCCTACCGGTTCGAAGCCGGCACACCCAACATTGCCGGTATCGTCGGACTCGGGGCGGCCATCGAGTACCTACAGGCGCTTCCGCGTTCCGCATTGGTGACAGAAGAGTGTCGCCTGATCGATCTCGCGATCAGCAGACTCAAACAGATCCCCGGACTGACCTTAGTCGGCGAGCCCGCTCAGCGTTCCGCCGTAGTCTCGTTTTTACTGGACGGCAGCCATCCGCACGACATCGGTACTCTATTGAATCAGCAGGGCGTCGCGGTACGGACGGGGCACCACTGCGCGATGCCGTTGATGGAGCGTTTGAGTATTCCCGGCACGATTCGCGCTTCTTTCAGCCTCTACAATGACGAAAGCGACGTAGAACGCCTGGTGGGCGGCGTCGAAAAAGCGACGACCTTTCTGTAACCCACGTTAAAGGGTGAGCACCCATGAGCAATCAACCGTCAAATCAACAAGACATCAACGTCACCGACGCAGCACGCCGACATATACAGCGCCAGTTGCAGCAGACCGAATCGGCTTATCTGCGCCTGGGCGTAAAGGAGAGCGGTTGCAACGGCTACATGTACATGCTGGATTTTCTCGACCAACCCGGCAGTAACGATGTCTGCTTCGAGTTCGAAGGCGAGGTCAGAGTGTGCGTCGCGAGCGACGACAAAGCGATGGTGCTCGGCACTGAGATCGACCTCATCACCGAAGGGCTCAACTCGGCCCTGGTCTTCAAGAATCCGCAGGCAACGAGCTACTGCGGGTGTGGGGAAAGTTTCGCGGTCGGTGCCGGTGAAGCAGCCGGCGGTGTGAACACGGATTTGGCCATCGACGTCGGTAACCGCTAGCCGATGACCGGATTGCCCACTTTCTTTCAAGGCCGCTAGCGGTGGAGCGCAGAATTGTGACCACCACCCGGGATTGCGATGCCCGCCTCGTGCCGACGGGGGATCCCATTACCGTTCCGGCCGGGTCATTCGTAACGCTGACACAGTCTCTCGGCGGGACCTTTACCATTGTGCTCAACGGCAATATGGCCCGCATAGCCGGCGCGGATGCCGATGCCTTGGGACTGCAGCCCGAGGTCCTGGAGTTTTCCGAGCCCACTTCAAATGAAATCGAATGCGAGCACGTTTGGCAGGCGCTCCAGTCAGTCTACGATCCCGAAATCCCGGTGAACATCGCGGACCTCGGATTGGTTTACGACGTGTCCATCGATGGGGGTCACGTTGCGATTCAAATGACACTGACCGCGCCGGGTTGCGGGATGGGACCGGTACTGGTGGAAGAAATCAAAGATCGCGTGCGCTGCGCCCCTAACGTCGACACAGTCGCCGTCGAGTTGGTGTTCGATCCGCCCTGGTCCCGTGACATGATGAGCGAAGAAGCCCAACTGCAGCTCGGGCTCTTCTAATGAACGGTTCTGACACGCGTTCCAACGAGACCCGTCAGGTGGATATAGACACCATCAAGTTGTCTTTCGAATTTTTCGACGATTGGGAAGATAAGTACCGCTTCATCATCGACCTGGGCAAATCCCTCCCCGATCTATCGGATGATTTCAAGATCGAGGAACATCGTATTCACGGGTGTCAAAGTCAGGTTTGGTTGTACGTCACTTTGGACGAACACGGCATCATGCATCTCGCCATGGACAGCGATGCCCATATCGTGCGTGGCCTGATCACAATCGTGCAAGCCTTATACGCGGGCTTGAGCCCCAAGGAAGTGCTGGATACCGACGTCGAAGCGTTGTTCGATGAATTGGATTTGTTGAGTCATCTCTCGATGACCCGCGGTAACGGCTTACGTTCGATGGTAGAACGGATCCGCTCGGAAGCAGCCGATCGACTCGCTAAGCACGATGATTGATTAACGGGGCATCGAGCAATGCAGCCTCGTCGCGACTCAAGCGGAGCTGCCGACGGAGATCTCTTGCGGACTGCCCTTGCGAGCGGCGCGACCTCGCCTCGTTCAACAACCAACGTCGCGAACTGACGTCGCGTGATACCGACTCCTGCCCAGATCCATGCAACGACGATCGCTCGAGCGTATTCGCGACCTGGATGGAACAGTCGATGAAGACGTTCAGCCTTTCAGTCAGGTCCCGCAACTGAGCGCGGTGCAGCAGGATTTGAGCATACAAAGCCACGCAGCCAACCGCGGCTGCGAGTGCGATAACTGCCAAAACGAATGTCAAATTTACCGGCCAACTCATAGGATGGGTGTCCGCCTGCCTTTACCCTCTTACAACCATAGCGCAAACGGCCGACTTCGCCAGCCGGCAGCAAGCTCAGCGCCCAGGCTCCACGGTGAATAGCAAACCGCCGTCCGTAGTGCGTTGCTGCACGACGTTGGGGTCCATCTCTTGTGCTTCACGCCCCTTGATCAAGGCGATTCCGAGACCTGCGTTCCTATTACGCGCACTCTGTGCGTCTCTAGCGACTACCACGACGACACGCCGATTGCTGGCCCGACCTTCGGGTGTTGCATTGGTGGCCAATGGGTGATTCTCTCCATATCCAACCGCCGATAAGCGTATGGCACGAATACCGCGCTCGACGAAGTAACGCGCCACGGACGACGCACGGGCCGCGGACAGCTCCCAGTTGGATGGGAACCGACCGCCATTCGTCGGTACGTTGTCGGTGTAGCCTTCGATCGTGATCGGGTTAGGGTTGGTCACAAGGGCCTGGACGGTTTGTTCAAGCAACTGCCTCGCCTGTGGCGTGAGTTGTGCGCGGCCCGGGTCGAAAAAGAGATCTGCATCGAGATGCATTTCGATCCATTCGTTGTCGGACTGCAGGCTGACACCCTCTTGCGCCGCAAAGCCGCCCAAAGCTGTTTCCATCTCGTTGATCCGTGTTCTTAGCGAGGTGTTACCCGGGTCCTGATCCGCAAAACCTTGCGTGTCGGGAACGTCTATGACGTGCGGAGAGGCGGTCAGTGTCGGCTCACCGATTTGAATCGGATCCGGGCTGGCCACATCGGTACTGAAGGTTTCTGCCAAGGTCGCGCTGAGCACTCGGTACTTCTCGTCATTGACCGAAGAGATCGCATACATCACGACAAAAAAAGCGAACAGCAACGTGATGAAGTCTGCGTACGATACCATCCAACGGTCTTCGTTCGCTTCACTGTCCAGCCAATCGCGTCGCATACTCTATGTCCTCAGGTGACGGCCAGATAGCCGCGCATCCGGATTTCGATATTGCGAGGGTGTTCGCCCTCGGCGATGGCGACCAGACCTTCAATGACGAGCTCATCGGCTTGCGCGCGCGTTCGAATGAGGCTCTTGAGACGATCTGCGATGGGTAAGAACAACAAGTTCGCGAACCCGACACCGTAGATGGTGGCCACGAAAGCGGTAGCAATCCCCTGCCCTAGCTCATCGGGATCGGCGAGGTTGCCCATGACTTGAATCAGTCCGATGACTGCACCCAGTATGCCAATCGTCGGCGCATACCCACCCATGCTGCGAAACACCTGCGCACCCGTGAGATCACTGTTCGTGCGCGCGTCCGATTCGATCTCGAGTAGACGGCGAATGTTCGGCGGATCGAGGCCGTCCACTAAGAGCTCCAAGCCCTTCTTCTTAAAGCCGTCTTGCGCCCGGTCGGCGATGTTTTCCAGTCCCAATAAACCGTCGCGACGAGCGGTTCTGCTCCACTGTTGCAGTACGGCAATCTCGGCGTCGCTCTCGAATTTCGGCGGCAAGAGGATCCATGGAGTTAACTTCAGTGCACGACTGAGTGCAGTAAACGGTGTTTGTAAAGTCACAGCACCCATAGTGCCGCCCACCACGATGATGAATGCCGGTCCATCGATGAGCGCGCTGAGTTCACCGCCTTCGAGAGAGTTGCCTGACACGATCGCCCCGAACGCCACTGCAATACCGAGGACCGCATAAAAGTCCATCACTCATCCATCCATGCATCGACACGGCTGCGTACGCGCAACGTGGCCTGACTCAGAATTTGACTGATCCGCGATTCGCTGACGCCGATGATCGCGCCGATTTCCTTGAGGTTCAGTTCTTCATCGTAATACAGCGCCATGACCAGACGCTCACGCTCAGGGAGCTCGGCAATGACCTTCGCGACATACTCGAGTAGCGCACCGCGTTCTACTCCGTGATCGCCGCTGAAAAAGAACGGCAGGCTCGACGGATCATCGGAGTCGTTGACTTCTTCGTAACTCACTAATCGGCAGCGCGTCGCGTCGTGCAGGATTTCGTAGTACTCGCTCGACGTCACACCCATCTCGGCAGCGATTTCCTTGTCGGTAGGCGCCCTACCCACGCGCGTTTCGAGCGCGCGAATGGCATCGGTCACGCGGCGCGAATTACGGTGAACGGAGCGCGGTGCCCAGTCGCCCCGGCGCATCTCATCCAACATGGCACCGCGAATACGAATACCCGCATACGTCTCAAAACTCGCCCCTTTACTGGCGTCGTACTTACCGACCGCTTCTAACAAACCCAGCATGCCGGCTTGGACGAGGTCGTCGAACTGCACACTGTCGGGTAGCCGCGCCATCAGGTGATGCGCGATACGTTTGACGAGATACGCGTACTTTTCGATGGTTTGTTCGCGGTTATCGCCTTTGATGTAGGCTGCGACTCCGGCTGTTGTCATGGCGTTATCAGTGCACCTGGTGGTCGACGACCAAACGCTCGACGAAAAACTCCAGGTGTCCCGTCGCAATGGTGGGTATAGGCCAGCTGTCGACTTGCTGGGCCAGCGCTCGAAACGCTTGCGATGCGCGACTGGTAGGATACAAATCCATCACAGCGCGTTGTTTCTGAATGGCTCTGCGCAAGTGATCGTCGTACGGAATTGCCCCCGCATACGACAAACTCACGTCCAGGAACCGATCCGTGACGTTTTGTAATTTGGCAAAGACAGACTCGCCGTCTTCGTCGTTACGCACCATGTTGACGAGCACACGTACACGATCCAGGCCATATTGCTGATTGAGTATCTTGGTCAATGCGTAAGCGTCGGTAATCGACGTCGGTTCGTTGCATACGACCAGCAGCACCTCTTGTGCTGCACAAAGAAAACTGACCACTTCATCGGAAATACCGGCGGCAGTATCGATGAGCAACACATCCATGTTGTGGGCAATCTCGCTGAAAGCACCAATTAGACCTGCATGCTCCTGAGGGCCCAGCTGCACCATCTCCTGAAGTCCGGATGCAGCGGGGACAACTTTCAAGTTCTGCGGCCCCGTGATGACGACATCGCGCATCGAGCAATTCGCCTCCAACACGTCTTTCAACGTGTATTGCGGTTTCAAGCCAAGCAGCACGTCGACGTTGGCAAGTCCCAAATCCGCATCCAGAAGCGTCACTCTTCGCTGCATCTGAGTCAGTGCGATGCCGAGGTTGACGCATACATTGGTTTTGCCCACGCCCCCCTTGCCGCCGGTGACAGCGATGACTTGGATGGGTTTGGTCGAGACTTGATCCATGTCTTCTCCTTCTACTTCCCTCTATGAACGATAGTTCTTCTACTGAACCTCGCAACAGCCCGGGCAATGCTTCCAGGCGCTAATCTACACGGTGGTCGTAACCCGACCGGATGAGGTCGTCGCGCTGACGGACGTCAAATTCTTGACAGTTACCTCGCCCCCAGATCGCTGAACATAGGCCTTCAGTACCTCATCACTGGCACACGCATAGCCGCCGGGTAGGTCTGCTCCTGTGCCGACCCAGTAAAGAGGCTGTTGGTGGTTGGCGATACAGCTCATGACCTCCTCTGCAGGAAACACTTGATCGACATGCGTCAAAGCCATACCCACGATATGATAGTGAGCCAATACAGCCTGCATGCCGGCGTCGATCGATGCCGGGTGATGCTGCGCTGACGCTACGTAGATGTTGTTGATGCCCCTACTGCTGGCTGCAGTCGGTCGATGATCGATCGCTGCGCTGTCGATCAACACCAGGGAGCGCGGTGCACAGCCCTCGACGAACTGCGCAGCCGCACCTTTCTCACTTACGTCGATCAACTCCAAGTCCAACAACTGGCACGCGAGTTTGAGGGGCTCGCGCCCAGCCAGCTTGCTGTCGTCTTCACTGAGAACGTGCGCGTTGGTTGGGCCATGATGCATTACCCAATCGACCAGCACCTTGATCAACAACGAGGTCTTACCCACACCCGAATACCCCACGAATCGGTACGCGCCACACAAATCCTCGGTAGCGCCGAGTGCATACTTCAATGGCAATGCCTGCTGCGGTGGAGACTTTTCGGCTGGACTGGGCGCCGGAGGCGGTGACGTAAAGTCCTGCTCGAGACATGCGCGAAGCACGGTGCGATCGCCGATACGCTCGTGATCGATGATCAATGCATCGTTTCCCAGGCTGCGTCGTGCATCGTTCATGGCTGCGCGTAGGTCTTGTGCGACAAACGTGTGCACACCGCTCGAGATCCCGGCAGCCGTCGATTTGGAATCCGTTTGATTTTTTGTTAACTGACTTGCTTGCATGACTGCCTCTCTACCGGGTTGAAGATTGATTTCACGCTGCGCTCGGTGCCCGGCCGATGGTCGAGATCACCGTAATCTGTTTGTTGTCTGGGATTTCTTCGTAAGCCAGCACATGGATGACCGCTTTGGAGATCTTTACGAAACGCGCGAGCAAACCTCGAACGCCGGCATTGACCAACAACACCGCCGGCTTACCGATCGCTTCCCGCGCTTGAGCGGCTTCCAAAACCGACTGTTGCAACCGTTCGGCCATTCCGGGTTCGAGTATGGGGATATCATCACCGCCAGCCGCCGCGCCGCCCGCTGCCGATTGTTGCTTGGTCTGGAGCAGCAACTGCTCGAGTTCGGGATCCAGCGTAATGACTTCCAGGGCGTGCTCATTACCGTAGATGTTTTGCACGATCATTCGCGACAAACGTGCGCGTACGAGGTTGGTTTGATCCTCCACAGTCAAGTTTGCGGCCGTACCGTCGGACAGACACTCCGCGATGGTGCGGATATCTTTGATCGGGATCTTCTCCCTCAACAGCTCCTGAAGAATGCGAACGAGCCCCGACAACGATATGGCGCCCGGCACGAGTTGTTCCGCGAGCTTGGGCGATGCCTCCGACAACATGTCGACCAAGTGCTGGACCTCGTCGTGGCCGAGCAGGTCAGCCGCATGTTCCAGCATCAGTTGGTTGACGTGGGTGGCCACGACGGTACTGGCATCGACTACTGTGTAGCCGAGCGTTTGAGCATTGTCCTTATCGCGCTCGTCGATCCACACTGCGGGTAAAGCGAATGCAGGGTCTTCGGTTTGAATGCCCTCCAGTCGACCAAACACCTCACCGGGATCAATCGCCAGCCACTTACCCGGGTAGATTTCCGCTTCACCGATCGCAACGCCCATCAATGAGAATCGATAGCGGTTAGGCAGCAAGTCCAGGTTGTCCCTGATGTGTATCGAGGGCACCAGGAAACCCAGTTCCTGCGACACCTTCTTTCGGACACCGCGAATACGATTGAGCAGCTCGCCGCCCTGAGCTTTGTCCACCAGCGGTATGAGTTTGTAGCCGACCTCCAGGCCCAGGGTATCTACGGGCTGTACGTCGTCCCAACTGACATCCGTTGGCATTTCCTCGTCGCTGACCTGCTCTGGTTCATCGCTCACATCCTCCTGAGCTTGCAGCGATCGGCGGTATATCCACCACGCGCCCACACCCGACACCGTGGCCAGGAACAGAAACACCGCGTGCGGCATGCCAGGTATCAGACCCAACGTGAGCAAAATCCCCGCAGCGATGGTGAGCACCTTCGGATCTGCGAACATCTGCTGCACCACTTCCTGACCCATATCCTGTTCCGAGTTGACTCGGGTCACAATGATCGCGGCGGCAGTAGAAAGAAGCAGTGAAGGGATTTGCGCCACTAAGCCGTCGCCGATGGTAAGGAGCGTGTAGTTGCGCAACGCCTCTTCGAAGTTGAGATCGTGCTGGCCGATGCCGATACCGAGTCCGCCGACGATATTGATCACCATGATCAATATGCCTGCTACAGCGTCACCGCGAACGAATTTACTCGCGCCATCCATAGCGCCGTAAAAGTCGGCCTCATGGGCAATTTCCGTTCTGCGTGCCTTCGCCGCATCCTGGTCGATGATCCCGGAATTCAGGTCAGCATCGATGGCCATCTGTTTGCCGGGCATCGCGTCCAACGTAAATCGAGCGGATACTTCGGATATACGACCGGCACCTTTGGTGACGACCACAAAGTTGATGATGACAAGAATGACGAACACGACCAGTCCAACGACGTAGTTCCCGCCGACCAGCACTTCGCCAAAGGACTCGATCACGCGCCCGGCAGCCGCTCCACCAGCGTGGCCGTCCAGCAACACTACCCGTGTAGATGCGACATTGAGGGCAAGGCGCAACAGCGTAGCCACGAGTAGAATCGTCGGGAATGCGGCGAAGTCGAGAGGGCGTCGTACATAGACGCTTACTAACAACACAACCAACGCCAGAGTGATGTTGAACGTGAACGATACGTCCAGCAACAACGGGGGGATTCGCACCGTCATCAACGCCAACAACAAGAGCACGAGTAGAGGGATGGCGAAGTTCCCCACTCGAGTGAACCCCTTCATGATTCTACACCTGTCTCGAAGTCATCGGGTACGTTTACTCTACCGAGCTCCGGCCGTTCGGCTTCGCCGCGGGCGAACTGTTGCAACTGGTAGACGTAGGCCAGCACTTGGGCCACTGCCAGGTAGAGACCTTCGGGTATTTCCTCACCCACACGACCATGAAAATACAACGCTCGTGCCAATTGCGGCGCCGGTACCACGGTGACAGTGTGCTCACGAGCGACTTCGCGTATGCGGAAAGCCATGGAGTCGACGCCCATGGCCAGTATGACCGGCGCACCCATCGCGTGTGCCGTGTACTGAATCGCGACGGAAAAGTGTTCCGGGTTGGTAATCACCACGTCCGCTTCTGGCACATCGTCCAACATGCGTCGATTCGCGACTTGTTGTTGCAAAGCACGCACCTTGGCCTTTACCTCGGGTCTACCGTCAGAGTCCTTCAGTTCGTCCTTCACCTCCTGTTTGGTCATCTTCAGTTGTTTCTTATGCTGCGCCATCTGGAAAGGCACGTCGATCATGGCAACGATCACCAGCGAGCTGCCGATGAGGAGGACAGCCCAACCGGCGTAGTTCAATCCTTGATAAACGGCCGTCTCGATAGGGAGCGCTCCGAGCCCCAGGAGTTCACTCAACAACACACTGAGCGCGCCGACCGCGACGCCGGCGATCAGACCGAACTTCGCGATCGATTTTGCGAGCTCGACTAACGCCTTGACGGAAAACATCCGGCCAAATCCCTTACTCAGACTCATTCGGCTGGCTTTGGGTTGAAGCGCCTTGGGTGCAAATACGAATCCGCCGACACCGACGCTGGAGAAGATACCGGCGAAGAACAACACAAGGCTCAGCGGCAACACCGCAGTTAATGCCGATACCGCCACGTCGGACAAGTACTGAGGTAGATCGAGGTGAAACTTGCCCGCCTGCGTGAACGTCTTCGCCGTGATCTGCAAAATACGCTCGCTGATAGAGGGCACAAACACCAAAGCCGCCAGCGAGCCGAATGTCACGATCGCAACACTGTTGAGTTCCCGCGATCGAGCGATCTGCCCTTCTTCTTGCGCCTTCTTAAGCTTGCGCTGAGTCGGCTCTTCGGTCTTTTCCTGCCCTTGTTGCTCTTCCGCCATCTAATCGTTCGCCTGACTATTTCGCAGTTAGCTCTGACACCGGCAACAACGACACCGTGAGCTCAAAGAATTCTTCGATAAAGCGATGAAACTGATCGGTCCATCCGTGTAACAGGAACCAGATGATGACCAGGCCGAATAACAAGCTGAAGGGGAAACCGAGAGAGAATACGTTGAGCTGAGGCGCACTACGATTCATCACACCGAAAGCGATATTGACGATCAACAACGATATCACTGCCGGGATGGCCAATAACACCCCACCGACGAACATCCAACCCCCCATGAGTGCAATTCGATAACTGAAGTCGGCGACACCTAGTTCGTGCATGCCGTAGCCGAGACGAAACCCGTTCACGAGGAGTTCGAGCAGCACAAGGTGCCCGTTGAGCGCTAGAAACGACAGAGTAACCAACATTAGAAAGAACTGACTCCACACTGTTACTTGCACGCCGTTGCCGGGATCGACCATCGCTGCGAAACCCAAGCCCATCTGCATACCGATGAACTGACCTGCGACGACGAACAACTGGAAGAACACGATCGTTGCAAAACCAAGTCCCAAGCCGTACAACAACTGCACGAACACTTCCACGACGTACCCGCCATCGAATTCGTTGAGCGGCGGTGCGCCGCCAATGACGGAAGTCAGCGCTAAGGCCGTCACTAAAGCCAAGGACAGGCGCACTCGGGCCGGCACCAGCTGATTGCCGAAAATCGGCACGACCATGAAGAAACCGCCCAGCCTGATCAGATTCCATATCAGGTCTGCCCACATCGTTAAAAGCGTGTCGAGCGCGATATTCATCGGTCACAACAGCAACAGAATGGATTCGAAAATGCGCATGAAGTGATCGATGAACTCCGCGAGGATCCACGGTCCTGCGACCATGATCGTTACCAGCGTAGTCAACAGACGAGGCAGAAAGCTCAGCGTTTGTTCGTTGATCTGCGTAGCAGCCTGAAACACGGACACGATCAATCCGATGACAAGGCTCGGCAGCACCAGCAAAGCAACGACGATCACGACCAAACCCAGGGCCTCGCCGAACAGGGACAACACTTCACTCAAGCTCACGGCTATAACCCGAAGCTGCTAGCAAGCGTACCCATGATCATCACCCAGCCGTCCACCAGCACGAATAACATGATCTTGAACGGCAGCGAGATGATGAGCGGCGATAGCATCATCATGCCCATGGACATCAAGACGCTCGCCACCACCATGTCGATGATGAGGAACGGAATAAACAGCATGAACCCAATTTGGAACGCCGTCTTGAGCTCACTGGTCATGAAGGCGGGCACGAGCACAAAAAAATCCACATCTTCCGGGGCCGAGACCTGTTCGTGTTCCGCCATGCGCATAAAGAGATCCAGATCCGTTTCCCGGGTTTGCTCCAACATGAACGACTTAAATGGCTGTGAAGCCTGCTGCAAGGCGGATTGCGCATCCATGCTCTCCGCTAAGTAAGGCTGGAGGGCGACGTCGTTGACATCTTCGAACACGGGCGCCATCACGAATATCGTGAGAAATAGAGCGATGCCCACAAGAATCTGGTTCGAGGGTGTTTGCTGCATGCCGATGGCTTGGCGGAGAATCGCAAACACGATGACGATCCGCGTAAAGGCCGTCATCATGATGACGAGCGAAGGCAATAGCGTAAGCAGCGTCATCACCGCCAAAATCTGAATACTCACGCTGTAGCTCTGAGTCCCGTCCTCCTCTGCAGTGACGGTCACAGCCGGTAAATCGGGCAGCGCGGCCAGGTCGGAAGTAAAACCCAACACCGCTATACCAAGCGCGAACTTGAGCGTCGTTTGCCCGCGCATGGCGCCGATGCGGTTTAGTAATGACTTAAGCACAACGCTCGTCCTTCGCCGCGCCACTGCTAGGAGCTGCTTCGTTGCTGACCAACAGTTCATCGAACGATTGCGCGTCGCGGGAGATCAACGGTGTCATGCCTTGACCCGCAATACCGATCAGTACTTCGGTGTGTTTCAGCCGCACCAGAACGAGACGTTCTTTCGGACCCAGATAGACATTGTCGATGATCTTAATCGTGCTCGTGTTGCGACTGCCGATACCGCCCTTGATCCTGCGTGCCAACATACCCAGCGCAACGACAAGACCCACGATCAGGAGTAAAACCCAAGCGATCTGCCAGATGTGTGACAACGGTTCCACGTGCAATACCGATAACTTAGTTGATGCTTTGAATACGTTGCTCTGGGCTGATGACATCCAACAGCCGCACGCCAAATTTCTCGTTGACCACCACGACTTCGCCGTGCGCAACCAGCGTACCGTTCACGAGCACATCGAGCGGCTCACCCGCCGAGCGCGACAACTCCACGACAGAGCCCTTGTTGAGCTGCAGCAGCTTACGAATACTGATATTGGTGTTACCCACCTCCATCGAGAGGCGCACTGGGATGTCTAAAACGATTTCCAGTTTTTTTGCCGCAGGTGACTCTGCGCCTGCTTCCGTCGCGGGCGCTTCGTCACTGGCAACTTCGCTCGTTGTGTCCGTCATTCAACAGTCCTTTTTGTCCAAAGTTATCTCAGTGTGTGGCAGATGCTTGCGCTACTGGATATCCATCCGCGCTGCTGTTGAAAGCATCGAATTCCAACGCGAAGCGTCCTCGTGAATCTCCCAGTGTCGCCGTGAATTTCGGCACACCGCCGACGAGAACTTCGTGGCAGGGTTGCATATTGATATCCAGGACGTCCCCGACCTTCAGCTGAAGGAGATCTCTCAAACGCAGTTCGGTATCGCCGATCACACAACTCAGCGGCACTTCGGCATCCATCAAGGATCGTTCGAGGAGACTGCGCCATTGCGTGGAGTCTTCCTCCTGATCGCGCTTCGTCGTATCGAGTATGCGTTTGTACGGTTCCAGAGCGGCATAGGGAAACGCCACGTGAAGCTCGCCGCTGGCACTTTCGTCCATTTCCAAGCGAAAGCTACAGATCATGAGTGTCTCGTTCTGCGACATGACGTTAACCAGACCCGGATTGACCTCGGCACCGACGACCTCGATCTCGATCGGCAGTACATCTTTCCACGCCGCTTCGAAATTCTCGAAGGCCAACTTCAGAATCCGATCGACCACCTTGAGCTCGGTCGGCGTAAATTCCTTGCCGTCCAAACTAATGATCGAACCGTCGCCGCCGAAGAAACGGTCGACGATGCGGTGAATGATCTTGGCGTCGAGGGTCACAAGACAGGTACCGGCAAACGGGTGGATCTTGACCAACTTGATACAAGCCGGTACGTAGAGTCGCTCGACGTACTCGGCGTATTTGATGATTTCTACGCCACCCGGTCCGACTTCGATGGGAAATTTCACGTTGCCCGGCAAATCGTGGCGCAACATGCGTGCGAACCGCTCGGCGATGAGCTCTAGTGTGGGCAGCCGCCCGCGCACCACCCGGTCCTGGTTGGTCAGGTCGTATTCGGTGATGCCCTGGCCGGCCAGTTCTTCGTCCACGTCGACATCGCCCTCGCCCACGCCTGCGAGCAGCGCATCGATTTCATCCTGGGTGAGTACGTCATCCTTTGCCATCGGATTACTGCAGGACAAATGCTGTGATGAAGGCTGACTCAACGCCGGGAGTCACGTTGTAGGAAGTCAAGATGTTATTGATGACATCGACAATGCCTCGCCGGATGGCTTCCTTGCCTTCCTGAGTCTGCAGTTCCAGAAAGCTCTGTCGGGACAGGTAACTCACGATCTCGCTACGGATCAGTGGCATGTGCAGCACCACGGCTTCAATCGAGGCTTCGTTCCGCGACATGATGGTGAATTCCGCTTGTAGATATCGTGGCTTGGCACCCGTGACGTAGTTGATGATGTAAGGCGGACGCATGTTGTGATAGATCGCTTCCTGCCTGGTCACCACCGGTTCCGGATCCGTCACTTCGCTGGGCGACTCCCCGCCCAGGAAAAAGAGCGTGCCGCCCACGCTTGCACCGATGGCGACTACCAGTACGCCAGCGAAGATAATCAGGTTTTTCTTGCCACCGCTCGCCGGCGCCGCTTCCTCGGTCTCGTTTTCAGCCATGTCAATAATCCGTCACATTGCACAACAACCACCGAAAACAGCGTCAATGTTCGGTGGTTATTCACAAGTGTAGTAAGGATTGACGAACGTGCAGGCGTTTGGCGTCAACGAACCGTTATCGAACGCCTGCGCAACGCCGAGTTCGTGTCATACGAGGATGTGAAGGCCTGCGCCGCCGTTGCCGAGATTTCTTGCGTGGGCATCGCGCACTGAATCAGTAGTACGTTGCCTATCGGTGTTGGATGCTGACAACCACTCATCGCTTCGTTCGGCCGTATCATCGCGATGACGCTGGTCTTGTTGGACCTCCAAGTCGCCCAAGGCCACTCCAGACTCTTCAAGCGCACTCCTTAAGCGCGCCAGATTCTGTTCTAAGAGCTCCCTTGCAACGCCTTCACGGGTGACGATGGCGACGTTGAGCTCACCACTGCGGGTCTCTTGCACTTCCACGTCGATGACACCGAGATGAGCGGGACTCAACGCGACGGTGAGCGTCCGGGGCAGCTGCCGTACAAAGCCGCGAGGATCGCCCCCAGTGTCCGCCAGCGCCCCGGTCACGGCCTCTGAGTGGCCATTCGGCGCAGATGACAACAAACCTGCCAACACCCCAGTCGATGCCGCCGTCGTCGATGCGACGACGCCGGACAGACGTGAGCTCAGCAGAGCGCTCAGTGCCTCCGGGAGCTGTTCGATACTAATCCGCACGGGAGTGGCCGCCGGGCTGCTGCTTTGGGCGCTGTCCGCTGCAGTCGCTACTTCCGGCCGTGCGGTGCGTGCAAACGTATCCACTACATTCCGGGTTATGCTGGATCCGGCGAGCACCGCGTCCAAGCTTTTTGTCGCGTTGGGCTCCGCTGTGGCCGTTGCGGAGTACGCTGCGCGCGCACCCTCCCGCATGACCGGTCGCTCCCGGATCTGCCCTCCGTCTCGCTCAACATTGTTTCCAGCGAAACCTTCCCGAACAGCGAGCGACATCAATGAACGAACTGTGCTGGACTCTTGTCCGCCGGGAATGCCGACAGGTGCAACACCGCTTGCGGAACCATCGTGAGTTGTTCGCTTTGTCACGGCCTTTAGCGCGTCGCTAAGCGGATTCGTTGGTTGCACATCGCCCCGTGGGGTATGAACAGTTCGCGCAAACGATGTGGCACTGCGCTTCTTCTCGCTGCTTTGGGCTGTCTGTGGATTGGGTAAGCCGTTCTCGTCCGCTTCGGTGACGATTTGCTTGCCAACCCCAGGCATGCCGGTAGCTGGAGTCACCGCAGGCACCTGGTACGTCGGCATCGTCCTGGGCTCAGCTAGGATCGCTCCCAGCATCGGCGATTGCGGCTCTCCCGTGTTGATCGTTGCGGATACGAGCGGGTTAGGTCGCAGATTGGGACTCTGAATGCGGTCGGACTCATGCGTCACCCGTGGCCCGACCCGCAACGGTGCAGTGTCCTCGGTCAGCGTCCGAGAAACGAGCCGTTCCACTCTGTCTGCAGCTGTCGGGGTAAGTCGCTCCTCGCTCGTCTGTACGCCTGAAGGGGATACGGGAGGCACCGCAATCTTGGTGTTGTCGCCGTCCTCACTCGTCCCGGTGAGGTCTAAGTCCGGAAGCGCCAAGCCACCATCGTCAGGGATAGGCTTCCGTTCGTGGTCGACAACATCCATCGAGGGCCAACCCGAGGTACGCACCTCTATCGATGCGTTGAAGGCTTCGGCGTCGATCTGTTCCTTTTGCCCCTGCTGCGGCAAATCCAGGTCGAGGAACGGCAATCCAATGCCGGTCGACGCTGAGGCAGCCTCCTCGCTTCCACCCGCTGTCGTCATCTCGATTAGCGTCCCGGCGGGCTGGATTTGCGGACCCATAACAGGCGACGGCGCAGCCTCATGTGCGCTGATGGCGGAAGATGAGCGAAGTGCCTGGTGTAGGTCGGCGAAACTGCTACCCTGCGCCGATTTGTTGGCGGCTGCTGGACCGGCGGCGGGTGCCTCAACCGCGAGCGCGGTTGCCGACAAATGCAATAGCGAATGCAGACCGTTAGTCAGAGCTTTGTCCTTCAAGTGATGCGTAAAGCAGTGCAACTATCAGGCCAATAGCAGTTCGCTCAATAACCGTTACCAGTGGATTCAGGGTCCCAGCTCATCACTACATCCACCCGATTACCGGGAGCCGTGAACTCGATCGTGTCGCAAAGTCGACTGAGTAGTGTCAACCCACGACCGTGGTAACTGTTCGCACCGGCGCTACCGCCTTGGCTGCCCAGCATTTTCTCATAATCGAACCCCCGGCCGCTGTCGCAGACACCGATGCTAAGACGCACGAGCCGGTCCTGGCATCGTCCTGCGATCTCGAAACGCACGAAACCGCTGATCGCATTCAGTGCCGCGGCGCGTAAATCGTAGTATCGCGCGAATCCCGTTGCCGAATTCTTAATCGTCGAATCCAATCCCAAAACGCCGTGTTCCAATGCGTTCGAGTAGAGCTCCGCCAGCACCGTGTATATCTCGCTCGTACGTGCGTGCAGGTACGGCGCTTCCATCATCACGTGCTGTAGAATAGGCAGTGGATTGAAGTCGCGAAGCGACTCAGGGCCCAGTTCGTACGTGAGCTTCCAATCACGCGGTCCCGCGCTGGGATGCGCCACACTTTTTCGCTCGGGATTAGCCCGCAGCTTTGCAGACGGGACAATTTCGATTTCCACTATGGTGACGTCATCGTCCCGGTCCCGGGAGCCGACGAACAGCTTGACCGCCTCTTGTACGGCGTGCAACAGATTCCCAGGATCGGAGTAGGCGAGCACCTGTTCGAGCCGGATGTCGGAAAAGTACTCACCGGCATCATCTCTAGATTCAACAACACCGTCAGTCGCGAGAAACACCTTATCGCCGGTTTGCACTTCGATGACTTGCGTGGCGTCGGAGAAGTCGTCCCCTTTCAGTATGCCCAGCGGTAGATGCGACGACTCCAGACGGGCCAAGGTTTCGCCTTGATCGTCGCCGACACGACGCAGGTACACGGATGGCAGTCCGCCGTTCCAGAATTCCACCGAGCCGCGTACGCAGTCTACGGCAATCAACGTCGCGCAACAGAAATAGCCCGTGGGTAATACAGCACCGAGTTTGCGATTGCACTCGCGGGCGATATCTTTGAGTAAAAAACCTTTTGCGGTCATGCCGTAGAACACATCCGCTAGAGGAAGTGCGCCAATCGCAGCGGCCAAGCCGTGACCCGTAAAGTCACCTAGCATCACATACACGTTGTCCGAAGGACCTTGTGCTGTCAGCACCACATCGCCATTGAACAGCGACAATGGCGAGATCACCTGACGAATGAAATCAGCATGCAGCTGTCGTGCATGCGCTATGTTGTCAAAGACCGCTTTTGCCGCTTCTTGGTCCGCAATCAATTGCAGATGATGGCGAGATATTTCGTCCCGCTGTTGTTGGACCGTGTGTTGAATCTCGCGCATGCGCTCAAGCGCGTTTAACTTCGCCTGTAAGATCGCAGCGTTGTACGGCTTGGTGAGAAAATCGTCCCCTCCTGCGTCAACACAGCGCGCCAGCTCGCTCGCCTCGGTCACACCTGTCAGGAACATGATGGGTACGAATCGATCGGGTGTCGATGCTTTGATCTCTTTGGCAACTGACAAGCCGTCCAAGCCCGGCATCAATGTATCCAACAACACCACATCAGGATCTAGTTCGCGGAACTTTGCCAGCGCGTCGTCGCCGTCGACCGCTATACAGACCTCGTAGCCGACTTTTCGAACGATTCGGGAGAGTAACTGGCGATCCGCAGGGTCGTCATCGGCAACGAGCACACGGGCCGTTTGGATTCCCATCTGCCCTTCCCTACCTTCGCCCCAAACCGGTCGCGTGTGACTAATGAATGGTAAACAGCTGGTGAAAGTTCGATATGGTGAGGATCTTCTTAACATCCGCATTACAATGCGCGATGGTCACTTCGGCTTTGTCCCCGCCAGCATGGTCGCGCAGCAACAGCAACATGCCCAGTGCCGAGCTGTCGATGTACTCGGCTTCCTGCATGTCGATCACGTATTCACCCGGAGCGGCCTCGTCGGCCATATAGGCGTCTCGAAATTCCTTGTGGGCACTGAAATCAAAACGACCTCGCACGGTGATCGTCAACGTACTCGATTGCTCGTCCATCGTGGAAGTTATGGTCATCGCCTACCTCATGTGCACTACGCTTCATCAAGCCTAGACCAGTTGGCGGTGGGGCGTGTCCGTTCGCCTTTGCGCGCCTTACGGGCAACGTCCATTTTGTGCGCTTGTTCGCGTTTTTCGAGTAAGCGCTCGAGGCTCAGCTTATCCTTCACACGCGTGTGCAAGACGCCCTTATGCTGGTCAAGCTTCCTAAGCAGCTCATCCACCTGCTGTCGCTGCATATCCCTTACGGTACTGAACGAGGCCAAGAACCGACGCCGTGCGCGCAGCTGATCTCGATGCACCGGGCCGTTGGGTTCTGTGCGGTAATCTTCATGCAGCTCATCCAGCGAACGTTGTGCTTCTCGAGCGCGCGCCAGTTCTTCCTGTACGCCACTCACAGCCTGACGGGCTTTACTTAGACGCTGCTCTCTCAACTTGAGCAACGTTGTCATTCGAGCACGCTTCATGTTACTTCAACCTCTAGCTGGTGCTGGTTCGGAAACTGCCTCGATCTTCCTGCCTTCCCTGTTTCGGCCACAAGAATAGAGCGTATCTGGATATGAAAGGGCTAGCTTGCGTTGCTGATCTGCACCGTATTCAGATTCGTCATGTCCAAGGTAGCGGCAGGTGTTCTCTCGATGGGCGTAGCGAAGAGTGCCTGCAGACTCTTGAGTGCATGGTCATAATCCACGCACTCGTCCATGGTCTGCTGTAGATAGCTGCACATCGCGTCGTAGCGTGCTATCGCTTCGTCGGTGAGTGCATGGCTCCCGTGTTGGTAGGCACCCACGCTAATCAGATCGAATTGTTCTTTGTAACATTGCCAGAGCGCGCGAAAGCGCCGAGCGAGTTCGCTTGCGTCGTCACTCACGACTCTGTGCATGACGCGACTTACTGAACTGCCCACATCGACCGCCGGATAAAGACCCTGATCAGCCAGTTGCCGGCTCAGCACCACATGTCCATCGAGAATCGCACGGCTCGCATCGACCACCGGATCCTGTAGATCGTCCTCTTCCATCAACACCGTATAGAACGCGGTGATGGAACCCCCACCATCCAAGCACCCAGAACGTTCGACTAGGCCGGGTAGGCATGCAAACGCAGACGGTGTATACCCCTTGCTCGTCGGCGGTTCCCCCATGGCCAGGCCGATCTCGCGCTGTGCTTGGGCGACTCGTGTCAGGCTGTCCATCAGTAGCAGGACCTGTTTACCTTGTGCACGGAATTGTTCGGCAATGTGTGTCGCCAATCTCGCACCGCGAATGCGCAAGGCTGGCGAGTCGTCAGCCGGACACGCGACAACGACAGAGCGACTCAACCCGCTACCGAGATTGTCGCTGATAAATTCGCGTACTTCGCGCCCGCGTTCACCGATGAGACCCACCACGACCACGTCCACGTCGACGAAACGTGCGAGCATGCCTAACAGCACGCTCTTCCCCACTCCGCTACCCGCAAAGAGGCCCATGCGCTGACCCAGCCCAATGGTCAACAGCCCGTTCAGTGAGCCGATGCCCACATCCAAGCGCGTGGTTATGGGATGCCGTGCCAGCGGATTGATGGTGTCTACTCGATTCCCGGCGACTGCCTTACCCATGGCTGCTCCGTCGTCCAGAGGTCGACACAAACCATCGACGACCCGACCAATCAGTTGATCCGGCTCCGGTATGGCGTTGATTGCGCTCTCGTCGCCGCTATAGCGAATCCGGGCACCCACCTGAATGCCACCGGTCGGGCTCAGAGGCATCAAAAAGCTGCGATCACCATCGAAACCTACGACTTCACACGCCACTTCGGCTGCATCATGGGAACCGCTCGCGATGCGAAGGGCGTCGCGGTGTGTGGCAATCCAGCAGATGGCGCCGATAGGTGCGCTCAGTCCTCTGGCTTCTACCAGCAAACCCACACAACGCGTGACGTCGGCCCACTGCTCAATACCCAAACAATCCTGCTTGTGCCGGACCAGCGCATCGACAAGGCTGTCCACGCTACTCATCGCGGTCGGTGCTTGCTTGGCCGGTACGTGCTGCTGCAGGATCGATGAGATCCGCCATACCGGCCAGCGTGTGGCATGTGGCGCTGAGCGGATCGAGTTGTATTCGGGTCGTTGCGTTGGACACGAGAAATTGGTGACGTCCAACTTCCTCATCGACAACGAACCGGCGCAGGTTTACTCCACGCTCGCTGCTATCGTCGCCCGCGGCACCCAACTCCTGCAGTGCAGCGTAATCTTGCGGATGAACGCCGATGACGAATTCCTCGGTTGCTATCTGGCGCTCGATTTCACTCTCTATTGCTGCAATGAACGCCGCAGAGTGCCGTAACTCGTAATCGAACAGCGTCTTAAACAGAGTGTCGACCACGGCCAGGATGTCGGCCGTAAATCCTGCATACACATTCCGGCGTGTGTCCTGCAGCTCTTCGACAAGGTGATCGAGCAGGGTCAACGTGCGTCCTGTCTTGTCGCCAACCTCAGCACGCTCACTAGCGACGCCTTCGCGGAAACCCAGTTCATATTGCGTTTGCAGCGTGGCAGCCCGACTATCGGCATCTTTCGCAGCCTCGCTCGCAGTCAGAGTCGACGCCGCGGGCCACGCCGTATTGAGTTTCTTCCAGCGATAACCCTGCTCAGAAGATGGGTCGTGTGTAGCAGTCAACGGTCTCAAACCATCTCGTCGCCACTGGCACCGCCCAGCATAATCTCGCCGTCGTCGGCCAGCTTGCGCGCGACCGTGAGGATTTCTTTTTGGGCTGCTTCCACGTCGGCGAGCCGCACAGGGCCCTTGGCTTCCATATCGTCACGCAACAACTCTGCGGCGCGCTTGGACATGTTGCCAAAGATTTTGTCCTGCAGGCTTTCGTCAGCCCCCTTCAGCGCGAGTGTCAATGCATCGGTGGAGATTTCCTTCAGCAAGGTTTGCAAGCCGCGGTCGTCGACGAGCGCAAGATTGTCGAAGACGAACATCAACTCGTTGATCGCCTCGCCCAACTCGCTGTCTTCCGCGCTGATGGCTTCCATCACGGGTTCGTTGGTGCCCTTCTCCATATTGTTGAGGATTTCCGCAGCGGTACGTTTACCGCCCAGTGCTGCGAAGCGCGTGGGTCCGGCTTGCCTGGTTTTCTCATCGAGCACTTCAGCGAGCTCTGCAATCGCAGCCGGTGGAATGGATTCGAGATTGGCCACGCGCACGACGATGTCCTTGCGCATCTCCACATCGGGAATGTGTGCGATGACCGCCGCTGCCTGATCCGGCTCCAGGTATGACAACACTATGGCTTGAATCTGGGGGTGTTCGCTGATCAGAAAATCGGCAATCGCTCGCGGATCCATCCAGCGTAATCGGGCCAATGCTGCGGTACTACCGCCGTTGATCTTCTCGATCACCGAGTTGGCCTTCGTCTCACCCAAGGCGTGAGTCAGTGTACTCTTGAGGTAACGTGTCGCACCCATGGTCAAGCCGGTTTCGTCAGAAACGGTCTCCAGAAACTCATCAACCACGACGCTGATCTGATCGGTGCTGACGCGGCCCAGACTCGACATTGCCTCACTGATTTTTTGAATCTCACGTTGATCGAGGTGTTTCAGAACATGACCCGCCTCGGCTTCACCGATCGTCAAGAGCAGCACGGCGGCCTGCTCGGTTTTGCCAAGACTCAACGCTGTCTCATTCATCTTCGTTTACCCAGTGCTTGACTACCTGAGCGACACGATCCGGATCTTCGGCGATGAGGTTACGCACCGTCTCCATCTTCGTCGCACCGCTTTCCTGCGTGTCCGTTTGTATCGGCATCGGCAGGCCGGGAACCGCTTCCTGCAGTGCAGCCTCACGAATCTGTGTCATATCGGCGATTGCCAGGCTTTGGTGCTCCCGCACCAACTCACCCGCCTGACTCAGGTTCTTGTACATAGGACGCAGCAGGCCGAGAACGACGACGAGAATCGCGATCCCACCCAGCACCTGCTTGATGACATCGGCGAACCAACCCTGCGCCCAGAACGGTGTCGGTTCCGCTTCGATTTGCGGTGCGCGGTAGAAAGCTCTATTGACAATGCTCACACTGTCGCCGCGTTCCTCGTCGAAGCCAATTGCGGTTCGCACCGCTTGATTGAGCTTATCCAACTCATCCTCGGTCCAAGGCGTGTGGGTAACCTCTCCGCTTTCGCCGTCGACGGACTCATGGTCATCGACGACGACTGTCACGGACAATCGCGTCAAAGTGCTGCTTTGGTGTTGAGTGTGCGTAATCGTTCGGTCGACCTCGTAGTTCTTTGTGGCGCGCACGGTCGACGAGCTCTTCTCGCGATTGGGCGAGTCGGTGTCGATTTCCGTCCCCTCGCCGAATTCCGGCGGCTGATTGGACAGCGTGCCTGGCACTCCACCCACGGTTTCCTCCGCGTCGACATTCTGGGCCTCGTACAGTTGCTCGCTCCGTATGGCGGACAATTCAGGATCGAAGCTCTCTTCGGTCTGTTCGGAACGTGTGAAATCGAGCGTGGCATTCACCTCGGCGGTAAACCGGCCACTGCCAATCCACGGAGTTAAAATGTTGGCGACTTTTTGATGAAGGTCTGCCTCGATGCTGCGCTCGAGCTGTAAGTTACGTTCGCCGCGCAGGGAGACGGCGTCGAGTATGCCGTCGGACAGGAAGTTACCCAACTGATCGATCACCACGACGTCCTGAGCTTTTAACTCAGGCACCGCTCCTGCCACGAGATTAGTGATACCGCGCACCTGATCGGCGTTGAGTTGCCGCCCCGATTTCAAACTTACGGTCACAGAGGCAGTGGGTTTGCGCCGGTCACGCAAGAACGTCGAGGTCTTGGGTGTCGCCAACAGAACTCGGGCACTAGATACAGCGGTGATCGTCGCAATACTACGCGCCAATTCGCCTTCGACGGACCGCCGGTGCCGCGCCGATTCCATGAACTGGCTGACTCCGAAACCCTGATCTTCGTCCAACAACTCATACCCCAGCTGCTGACCACTCAGGACCTCTTCGCCCGCCAATGCCATTTTGGCGGTGTAGTACTGATCGTCCGGCACGAGCACCATACCGTTGCGCTGATCGAGTTTGTAATCGATTTGATGCGTGTCCAATGCCGTGACGACATCGTTCGTTGTCTGAGGCGATAGCGTTGTACTGACCGGACGATAGTCGGGCGCTTGCATCCACAAAGTAGCGAATATGGCCAACGCCACGCTACCGGCGAGAGCGACCAGCAGGGTCATTTGCCGAACGGCTGGCATACCCAGCACGCCTTTCAGGAAATCGCTTCCGGGCAGAGCGGGCGACTCCGCCAATACCGGTGTACCCGGAGCGGGTACTTCTGCAGGAACTTCAGCCATCTGTCGTTGCCCTCTCGAGTAATCCCTGATTCATTCCTTGAGCGTTCACCGCCTAGATCGGCATGTTCATGATGTCTTGGTAAGCGGTCACCGCCCTGTTGCGAACTTGCACCAGTGCCTGGAAACCGACGCTCGCCTTCTGACTGTCGATCATGACTTTGACCAGATCGGTTTCCTTACCGTTCACGAAATCGTTCGCGCTCGCTCCTGCGGCTTTTTGGAGGCTATTGACCGATTGCAGTGCGTCAGCCAACAAGTCTCGAAAACCGTTGTTCGGTGGGAGGTTGTGTGTTTGCACAGCTTCGCCCACTATGGTGTCCGCTGCGATCTTGGCTTGGGTCGTCGCATGTGTGACGTGTTTGTACTCTTGCGGTACCTGATCGCGCAGGCTGCGCATTTGCGCCAGCACGCTCTGCATACTGGATTGTTGGCTAGCTTGTATTTCCATTACGACCTTCCTTTAGCTGCGCGTAGCTGCAAGCGAAACCTCTACAACACGCCTCGGTCTCTGAGTTCTTTGAGCTTGTAACGCAAGGTGCGTTCCGAAATACCCAACTCGAGCGCGGTTGCCTTACGTGCCCCGTTATTGTTGGCCAATGTGCTGAGCAGCACTTGGGCTTCCGTCGCTTTCAGACGTCCGTGTAGACCATTCGCATCGTTCCCTGAAAAAGCCGCAGCGAGCGCATGCTCACCGGGACTGAGCCCGAGATCGGCCGGATGAATCTCGCCTGTCTCCGACAACACCAGAGCCCGCTGAATGCAATTTTCCAACTCCCGTACATTGCCCGGCCATTGATACTCCAACAGCAAACGCCGCGCTGACTCCAGCAGTTCAATATGTGCATCGTTGCCGTGACGCCGGATGAATACTTCGGCCAGTCGAAGCACGTCTTGCCCACGTTCCCGCAAAGGCGGTAAGTGCAATGGAAATACGCTAAGGCGATAATAGAGGTCTTCGCGCATCACACCTTCGCTGACAAGCGTAGCGACGTCACGATTGGTGGTTGCCAACACCCGAATGTCGATGGGAATGGGTTTGTGACTGCCGATCCGCTCCACTTCGCGTTCTTGAAGCGCACGCAGCAGTTTCGCCTGTAGATCAATCGGCATCTCTGTGATCTCGTCCAGCAGCAGCGTGCCGCCGTCCGCGATTTCGAATTTACCGCGGCGCCGATCCGAGGCGCCCGTGAAAGCGCCCTTCTCGTGCCCGAACAGTGTCGCTTCCAGCATGGCTTCGGGTACCGCGGCACAGTTCACGGCAATAAACGGCCCGTTGCAGCGTGCTGAATGAGCGTGAATGAACCGCGCGATCACTTCCTTGCCGGTGCCGCTCTCCCCGGAAATCAGTACGGACACATCTGACTTGGCAACACGTGAGGCAACGTCCAGGATCTTACGCATTGGCGCACTCTGCGCGCCTTCGACAATCCCCAATCCGTCAGTATCCCTTGCGTCCGCCGTCTCAGCGCCGCGATCGCGCGACCGCGCAATGCAGCCCGGATTGTCGGCCACCTCCAGGTGCTCCTGCAGGCAACGTTTTATAACACGCTCATCAACGCCTTGCGGTAGATAATCGACAGCACCGTCTCGCATCACGTTGACGGCATGACGGGCGTCATCGGGACCGCCAAACGCCACTACCGGGCACTTAAGCCGGCCGCTACGCGACCCCCGATCGATGGTCGAGACATGCGCCAATACCATTTTCGCGGCGGTTCCCGTGTGACGGATGTCCGCAGCCTCCTCAGCCCGCCAGCCAGCGGCGACGATGCAGTCGCGGACCCGTTTGGCTTCATGTGAATCGTTACCCGTGATAATCGTGATCACGCGATGGAGCCTACCGTGCGGTTTAAACCGTGCTTACGCATTTTTTCAACGAGCGTCGTTCGGCGAATGTGGAGGCGGTCGGCCGCTCGCGCGACGACAGAATCGGTGTCTTCGAGCGCCTGCTCGATCAGACTCTTCTCCAATCGCGTCAAGTATTGCTTCATGTCGATGCCGTTAACGGGGAGCATGATCTGCTCCGGCACACCATTGCTCTGAGAGCGCGCATCGCCAACACTGCGGGCGTCTACTGCTCTCGGAGTCGTGCCGCCGGAGTAGCGCTCCGGTAAATCTTCGCAGCGGATCAAACCGTTGGGAAACTGTATCGAGAGGCGTTGTATGAGGTTCTTCAATTCTCTGACGTTGCCCGGCCACGCGTATCCCGCTAGCACGTTAATCGCGTCGATCGAGAAACGAATGTGCAGACCCTGCTCTCGCCGAACCTGTTCCGCGACGACGTTGATCAGCAGGGCCAGATCGTCCGTACGCTCGCGAAGCGGTTTGAGTTCAATCGGAAAAACGTTCAATCGATAGAACAAATCCTCCCGAAACTCACCTTCGGCAATCTTGGCTTCGAGATTTTTGTTGGTCGCCGCGACAATGCGCACGTCACTGACCTTCGTTTGTGTACCACCGACACGTTCAAAGCTCTTTTGCTCGATCGCACGCAGCAGCTTGACCTGCATCGCGTAGGGCAAGTCGCCGATTTCGTCGAGGAACAGCGTGCCTCCATGCGCCAGCTCGAACCGGCCTATTTTCTGCGTGATCGCGCCTGTGAAGGCACCTTTCTCGTGCCCGAACAGCTCGCTTTCCAGGAGTTCCGCCGGAATCGCTCCACAGTTGATAGGTACGAACGGGCCCTGGGCTCGATCCGAACCCGCATGCAGAGCTCGAGCGACCACATCCTTGCCGGTACCCGATTCGCCCAGAATGAGCACCGTCACGTCCCGGGCAGCCGCCGTAGCCAGCGCCCGACGGGTACTGATTGCCGCATCGCTAACCCCGACATATTGAGCAAAGACGGGATGCGCGTCGGGATCTACCCGTCGCTGTACCGTATACGAATGACCTCGGCCAAGCGCGCAGAGCAGCGGTGTCAGCGACAGGGGCGCGCAAAGATCCACTTCAGCAACACCAGCGCCTACCGCCTGCTCAGTGTCCGTACCGTACCGATCCACTAGACGAACGTAGCCCACATGCTGCACCGGCTTGCGTCCATCGCCCAACACCACGGTGGCATCGTCACCGAGCGTCGACGTGTCCACGTGCGCAAACTCGAGGCAGCGTGCCACGTCCTTGGCGAGTTCGGCATCGCTGAAGTCGAGCATGACCCGCATAGCGACCGGCACTTTGTGGATTTGCGCTGAGTCATCCATAACCAATTATCTCCGTGTCCCTCTTACCGTGCGGAATCGCCGCTGTGAAAAGCACACCGTCTCATGCCAACCAGCGTAAGAGCGCTGTGCTTCACTGAAGTAAAGTTAAGGAATCGGAGTTGGTCAAATATCTGGCGCGACGGTGTTAGGCTGCCGTCAAAGCCGTGATTCAGCGCTGGGGTTGCTCTTGGAAATGCCGGTACAGGCCCGCGCGCTCATGGCCGCGTCGCAAACTGGCCGCTTCCTGGGAGGCCTCGCGCTTAAACTCGCGTACCGAAGAGGCGAATTCATTGAGCTGATGGCGGACGCGGTGCAGTTCGTCGACATTACGCTTGATCAATACCGGACTCAGCTTAGCGCGCAGCAATCGAACGGCATCGTTCGCTGTGTCGAAATCTTGTCTGGCGATCGCTTGCTCCACTTCGGCTAGCAAGGCAAGTAGGTGGTTAGCCTCGTTCATAGCGGTGTTTTGCAGAATGACAACCGGCAGGCGGGCTACTCAACCACCTCCGCGATGGTACCCCACGCAGAACTGATCGTGCCGACCAAATCCGCGACCTCCGTTAACGCCGCCGCATCGTTGTCCACGTTGGCGCGGAACAAACGTCGCTGCATGTACTCGTAGAGACTATCCAGATTGCTGGCGATTTCACCGCCGCGTTCGTGATCCAGCGAAGCTTGTAAGCCGTCGATGATGTCGATACAAGCATTGATCGCTATGGTCTTACCTTCCTGGTCGCCCCGTTCAATGTGACCTTGTGCCTGGTTGATTCGATCGCGCGCACCAGCGAAGAGCATCTCGATCAACTGGTGCGGGCTAGCATGATCCACAGCGGTTTCCACATCCAATTGACGATACTGCTTTACGGGATTGTTCACGGTAAGTCCAACTTAGCTGTTAGTGGGGTACTGTTAGGGTTAGCGGTCCCAGGCCGGATTTCTTTAACGCTGCGTGCTAGCGTTAATTTGACTCGCGCGTAAAGCCCGGTAAGGCACTGAGCTGTTGATCTAAAAAACTGGAGGTGTTGTTCAACGTAGAGATCAGCGCATCTGCCGCGGCAAATTGAATGCGGAGACGTTCTTCGAGCAAATCCATGCGCTCGTCGAATGCCAACGCCTCCTCCTCGATTTCGTCCAGACGTTCGTCCAAACCGTCCAATCGATTCGAGAGGCTGCCGCCGGCACTCCCAAACCCCGCGAGCAAACTGTCAATCCGATTCATCACGCCGCGCACGAGCGTTACCGTGCCGCGTTCACCGACGCTTTCGCCCTGAACCCTGATCTGGATGCCTGAAGCCGCATCGGCTACCTTCGAAGCCGGTTTACCCGCTATGCCCGTGGCAACGTTGAGACCGAGGTCCGCGACTACCCCAGCTTCGGCAAACGTCAAATTGACGCTCGAACCCAAACCGCTGGAGGCGGAACTCATCTCAAAACGCTGGTTGGCCGCATCGTACGTGACGGCGACAGAAAGACCGGAGGCTGCCAGCGTGGCGTCAGCGTTGATTTGGTCCTGGATCTCCTGCGCAAGCGACGCACCGTCGTTGTACGTTCCCGCGGTCAGCACCACATCGTTAGACAGAATGCCGTCGACGCTGACACGAAATGTGTCGTTGTCCGTGGTGATGGTTGCGGGAATCGTGGCGACTTGTCCTTCATAGGTGCCCGACGTTGCCGCCACCGGACCACTCGGAATCGTCAGAAACTGTCCTGTCCCCACACCCGCGATCCCGTTTACCGTTCCAGCTACGTCCTGACCCACGTTGTCGATCGCGGGGTCCACGGCCAATCCGAAATCTACTGTCGTATCGGTATCGACGCTGTCGATGCCGATGCTCGATTTGGACCCGTAGCTCGTCGAACTTAGAACGAGCTGTTCCAGATCGCTGTCGTAACTGACCTCTACACTCTTGCTCGCCGCACGCAGGTTTGCATCCAGATTGATTTGCGACTGTATCTCGGCGGCAAGTTCCGCACCGTCGGCATAGCTACCCTGGGCAAGCTGCACAGTACCGCTCGCCACACCATCCACCGTCACGGCCAACGTATCGTTGTCTGCATCGACGTTGATCGCACCTGAGAGACCGCTGGTCGTCGCACCGTTCAACTGCGCACGCGCGGCGGCTTGCTCGATGTCGATTTCGTACGATCCCGCCTGTGTTTCGCTGGTAAAACCGACAAAACTGATCTGACTGTCGGATGCACGCCTTTCGTCGGCGAGCATCGCCAACACATCGTCCGACGATGAAGCCAGCGACTGTGTAAACACCGACGAATTCAAGTTGAGCTGATAATCGTTGTTCTGATCGCGCGCCACACCTAAGTCGACCAGCGCGCGCAGAGCGTTCGACTCGAGATCGCTCACGCCCCGGACGAGCAAACGGTCGACTTGTGACATCAGCGCGCGCACGGTAGCGTCTCCCGTCAACAGAGCGCCAACACCTTCTTCTTCATCGAAATCCGTCAGGTCGTCAACGAGGGTTTTGAGGCTGTTGTAGTTGTCGATGAAGGCCTGCATCTTCTCGGTGATCGCCGCCGTGTCCTGACTGATGGTCACAGTTGCCGGAAAACCGGCGTTGTTGTTGGTCACCTCGAACGTGACACCCGGAATCACTTCATCGATGGTATTGGTTTCGCGCGAAACGGTAATACCGTCTATGGTCACTGTTGCGTCATCGGCGTCTACCGTTTGGGTAAAGTGGGTACCCGGCGAACTCGCACTGGCGTTGAACGAGAAAGCCGCTAGACCCGCTGCTCCGCTCTCGGTTACGGTGAGCTCCATCGAATGATCTTCACCCGTCGACGCGCTCTTCAACACAAGTACAAAACCTTCGCCGTCATTTACGATGCTTGCGACCACACCGATATCAGCCGTGTTGATCGCATCGCGAATGCCGCCCAGCGTGTTGTTGGACGAATCTATGATCACCTGAGCTGAAGCACGCTCCGGATTTTCCTCGAACGTATCGTAGTTGCCGCCGCTGAAGGTCGTGGTTCCGAATCTGAAGTCGATCGTACCCTCGCCCACCACATCTTCGATGGAATCGAAACGCACGCTGGTTAATGTATGCGCTCTCGCGGTCGCGAGGACTTCGACAGTGTGGGTGCCAGTGACGGCACTCGCACCGGCGGTTGCGGTCACCACTCCCTCATTGGACGAAGCGACGGTTTGACTGAGCAGAGTTTTGGAATCTCCGAGTGCGGCACTGCTTGCGCGCAGCGACTCCATTGCGCTCCTGATTGCGCCGAATGCCGAGATCTTGGCGTCGACCTCCGCGCGCTTGGCATCCAGACGCAAGTCGGTCGCTTCGCGCTCGGCGGCGATGATGTCTTCCACGAGTTCGGACGTGAGCAAACCGGAGCCCACGCCCAATGATTGAATTGAAGCCATTGTCAGAGAACGCCGGACCTCGAAAACGCGAAAGAGAAGAGCTTTCGCGAGCTCGTGTTCCAGCCGCCGCTTATATCCTTAAGTTGATCAAACCCAGACTGCTTTCCAGACTTTGCACCGACGCACCTTGAAGATCCGAAGCTTGTACGGTTCGCTCTTTCAAGTTTCGTGCCAGCCTCAGAGCCGTTTCGTTGGGAATCTGTCGAATGACCTCATCGGTGTGCCGGTCCACCACGTGGACGATGGCCCGTCCGAGATCTTTGTCGATTGAAAACCGCAAATCGCGCTGTAACGACTGTACGTAGTCGTTCAACTGCTCGACCGCCTTTTCCACGCTCTGTTCCGCATGCTGCTGGCGAGCGACCTTACGGCCATGGTGAGCGCTTTCGGGCGCTTGCCCAGCCGGTAAAGTCTTGCCGCTGCTGTTACCGGTCTTTGCCGCGTCGTTGACTTGGCTAGATCTGGTCTTGTTTGTATCCGCAACAACGGCCCGAGCGTTCTCGACGGGATTAATGTTGTTCATAACGGACCTCACTTATGCTTTGAGGTTCGAAGCGACGATGGGTGCTAAGCACCCATCTTCGTTCTAACCTGAGTGGTCTCACTGAACGTCCCTTACTGAAGGAGCGAGAGAACCAACTGCGGCTGAGCATTGGCTTGCGCCAAGATCGATACACCGGCCTGCTGCAGCACCTGGGTTCTCGACAACTCAGCGGTTTCCTTAGCAAAGTCGGCATCGAGGATTCGCGATCGGGCAGCGGTCAGGTTCTCAACGTTGATCGCCAGGCTCGAGATCGTCGAGTCCAAGCGATTCTGGATCGCACCCAGATTGGCTCGCTCGCGATTCACCTCGTCGAGTGAATTGTCGATCGCCGACAACGCATCTTCTGCGCCTGCCAAGGTCGAGATGTCGACTTCCGTCAGAAACTGACCGTCGCTGGCGCCGCCGAAGTTACCCTGTTCCAAACCGACGTTGGTGACACCGGTATCGCCATTCGTGGTACCCGCAGATACTTCGAAAGAGCTGGCGGATTGCAGAGTGATCGTAGAACTGACACCTTCACCGGCACCGATACCGTCAACCGCTTCGTCCAGGCCAACATCGGTCCCGAGACCTGCTGAAGCCACTTGCACGCTGATGTTGCGCCCATCCGCCGCGGTCAGCGTCAACGTCGTACCGTTGTCGCTGGCGACAACTCCCGTTTGACCCGAAATGGCATTGATGGCGTCGATGGCGAGTGTACGGTTGGTCTCGGCGTCGGTCGTGGTGGTCACCGACGCTGTCGCGACACCGTTGACTGTGATGACTCCGGAAACACTGCCCACGCTCGTTTGCGATGAGCCGCCGACGAGAGACGTCGCATTCACAACAGCGCTCACGCCGGTTTGATCGGACGCCTTGTTGATGGCTGCTGCGATGGCGATACCACTCGCGCTGTTGCTCACGCTGGAAGCCGTGTCGTCAGTGGCTTGAGAGGCACCGATGGAGACACCGTTGATGATCAAATCACCGGCAGTCAAAGCGTTGAGCGTTGCACCCGCTTGAGCGGTGCTAGTGACGGCAGATGTCGTGCCGCCGTAGGTACCGGCCGACAAACCACTGTTGGCAATGTCACCGTTTCCGGAGCCGTCGCCGCCACTGATGACGATGTCGTCGCCCGTCTCGGAAATCAGCGTATATCCGCCTTCGTAGGTATCGGCAGCAGCAATACCGGTCAGTGCGCCGGTCAAACCACCGGCCAGAAGCACCTCGACGTTACGGCCGTCCGCAGCGCTCAGGGTGACACCCGTCGCATCAGAACCCGTGTCGGTGGCCACGACACCTGTGCGATCGCTTACGGCGTTGATCGCAGTCGCCACTGCAGAGCGCGTCGTTGCACCGTCCGCGGTGGTATCCACCGTGATGGCTACATCGTTAATGGTTATCGTCCCGGACGTAGCAGCAAGACCCGCAAGGGCTGTACCGGCGACTACGTTTGAGTTGACTTCGGCGCGGACTCCGGTTTCGCTTGTAAAGCGGTTAATGGCCGCAACTTTGGAAATGGCCGATGCATCCGCATTGTCCGTAGAAGCGGTATCGTCGGAGGCTGAAGACGGTGAAATCGCTACACCGTTAATGGACAGATCGCCGTTGGCAATCGCGTTGTCGCTGCCCACTGCACTGATCCCTGAGCCGATGCCGCCACCGAGGGTCGATGTGCTGACTTCGGCAATGGAAAATTCCACGACTTCCCCGACGTTCGTGCCGATCTGCACGCTCGATGCAAAGCTGCCGTCAAGCAGTTTGCGGCCATTGAAGTTGGTTTGCTCGGCAACGCGAGCCAGTTCGCTGATCAGCTGCTTGGCTTCCGCGTTCAACGCTTGGCGATCCGAGTCGCTGTTGGTCGCGTTTGCGGATTGCAGGGCCAATTCTCTTAGCCGTTGCAGACTTTCGGTCATTGCGCCGAGCGCTCCTTCCGCTGTCTGGGCCAGCGAAATACCGTCGTTGGCGTTTCGAATCGCCACACCGAGTCCACGGACCTGGGCGGTGAAACGAGTACTGATGGCAAGACCGGCTGCGTCATCGCGGGCGCTGTTGATGCGCAGACCCGATGACAATCTATTCAAGGCGGTCAATCCCGCTGCTTGGCTACGATCCAGGTTACGCTGCGCTGTAAGAGAGCTGAGGTTGGTGTTAATTACCTGAGGCATTTGATGCTACTCCGTTTACGTTTGTAGACATCCCGCTCTTATCCCAGCCTGCTTACAGCGTGGCGTACGAAGCGGGGTTCTCAAACTTACATAGCGGCACGTTTTTGCCGAGCTTTAGTGACAAACTTCACAAATTGCCAACTCGAGGCCGGCCGGGGAGAAGACTTTACAGTCTATTGAACAAGGACAGTGCGTTGATGCGCACAAAGCTCTGTTGGGCGGCTTCCAGGACGAAAGACTGGTAGGCAAGGTCGCTTATGGCTTCGGTAAAGTCGAGGTCTTCCAGATCGCTACGGGTGGCTTGGAGTTGGACCGCGAGTTCCTCGTGCAGGTCCTTGGTGGCCGCCATCGTGTTGAAACGCGCGCCGATATCGGCTCGAGTTTGCAGCACCACGTCCGTTGCGTTGTTCAAGCCGGCGATCGTCGAGTCAATTAATTGACGGAAAGCATCGGGTTCCGCGACAGCGTCGGTGTTGACCAGCCCGTTCGCGACATCGCGCACGGTATTGAACAGACTCTTGCGGAGAGTCGTCGCCAGAGTCACCGTTTCGCCGGGAAGCGGCGAGCCCTGGACCTTGAAGCGTATCCCCGCGGCGACGATATCCTCTCCGGGGCTGTACGGGACATTGACCAGCCCGTCCACCGGCCGTTGGTCCGATTGTCGGCGCACTGTGTAGTTGGTAACGCCGCCCGCTTCAGACAAGGGCCTAAACTCGACGATGAGGCGATCCGGATAGAAGGCCGTTGCCAGTTCCGGGTCATCCACACGTACCTGACTGACGTTGGCATCGGCGCTGGAGCTGTGCCATACCTCGGCTTGCACTTGCTCAGCCGGCACATCGATAAACACCGCCCGCCCGCTATCGCTGATGTCGATCAACTGACCGCGGTCAATCGCGGTGGTGCGCTGGCCAGCATCGCCACGATAGACCACGGTATCGCCACTGACGACAAAAGGTTCTACCTCACCCGTATAGCCGCTGAACAAAAATTGTCCGTTGGCATTCTTGGTGTTACCTAAGGCAATCAGCTCTTCGAACCGCCGCTCAATTTCCGCGGCAATGAATTCCCGATCCTGTGCCGTCTGCACGCCCGATCCAGCTTGTAGTGTCAGTTCGGAGACGCGCTGAATGACTTCGATGACTTGGTCGAGCACCGCATCTTCGAGCGCGAGCTGTGCCTCAGCCGAATGAATGTTTTCCGTGTATTGCGTTCGTGCGGCCAGCTCTCGGTTGATGTCGACAACCCGCGCCGCGCCCACAGGATCGTCTCCCGGGGTGATGAGCTTCTTGCCCAAACCGATTTGTTGCTGGGTTTTTGCCGTTTGCGCACCCAAGGCTTGGAGCTGCTGCGCCGCTTGTGTATGAATCTGAAACGTTGACACTCGCATGAATGACTAACTCTATGGTTCGCTACGACACGGAATTGAGCAATACATTAAAGATATCGCGCGCAACTGAAATGACTTGAGCCGATGCGTTGTACGCCTGCTCGAAGCGAATCAGATTGGCAGCCTCTTCATCCAAGTTCACACCGGAAATCGACTCACGAAAGTCCTCGGCTTGTGACAACAAAATATGCGCTGCCTCGGCGTTGGCACTGGCCTCTGAGGCATGCACGCCAACCGCCTGCACAAGAGATGCATATTGTTCAGTATAGGATTGTGGTGGATCTCCAGCTAATCGGGCATCGACCAGATCACCGAGCGCTAACGCATTGCGGTTATCAGCCGTGCCGTCGACGTTGAACGCGATGGCAAATTCGTCACCGGCTGCCGCCCTGCCGCTCATCACCAGATCCAGACCAAAATCGGCGCGGAGATGGACCGGTTGACTCGCAAAGACCCCCTCGAAATCAGCCGCGAGTTCTACTCCCGGACCCAGCACCGAAGAAATGTGCCCCCCTATGGTGATGCTGTCGAACGTTCCCGCAACACTGCCGTTCAGCGTCGTTTGAGTAGTACCGTCACTCACCGTAACATTTTCGTTGGGGTCACCTTGAAAATGCAACGTCAAGTCATCGCCAAACTGACTTTCGATCGCTAGTGTGGCACCGTCGGAACGTCCTACCACGCCTAGTGCCTGTAGTTCGACATTGTCGTTAATCTGATCCGCCAGCTCATTCAACGTGGTGAAGCCCGTCAAAGTCACGCCGTTGACCGCGAGTTCGACGGGTGTGCCGCCTCCTTGAAAGCTGAACTCCGTGATTTCGAGCTCAGTACGCGCCGAAGCCACGACGCCAGCCGACATGTTTAACTGCTCGGCAATGTCGCGCGCACTGCTATTCGCTGCGAACGGCAATAATGCCGTACTCTGACTGCCATCCTGGTGCGTCGTCGTGAGGGACACCTGACCCGGGGGATAGCCATTGGTACCTGACACGAGCGATGTGGTGACCGTGGCCGCAGCCGGCAACTTGGCTACATTCGGACCCGAACTCGAAACGATGGCGCTGCCCGGCGCAAATGGCAGAACGTGATTTTTGACCCCTGCGGCATAGGTCAGCAAGCCCGGATCGGGATCGAGCGGTTGTGGATCGTTGGGATTCGAATTGTCCAGTATCCGATACTGCTCCCCCGTCACGAAACGCACGAGAAGCGGCGGCACCAACTCCGCCAGACTCTCCGCATCTTGAGCCTGTGCAAACAGGGGATGTTCGTCGTCAATGACACCGCCAAGCTCAATTTGCGCTGCACCCTGGTTGTTGGGGTTGCCTGACAACCGCACGGGTGCAGCGAGAGCCAACTCGGTCGGGCTGTCGACCGCCACGTCTATGGCGCTCCCGTAATCGGCATACGGCGTGAGTAAATAACCCGAACCCGGGGTAAATGTGCCGTCCGTCAACTCAATCCGCAAACCGTCGAAGGTAAAGCTCACCGGCGGCGTAACGGAACTGCCGCTGTAGACCACTTCCCCATCGCTCACTCTTGTGACGGTAAATGCGCCGGGGTTTGACGCCGAAAACCGCAGCTCATAGTTCGTTGGCGTACCCAGCCGAGGATCATCGATGTGCACCTCGATACGCCCGCTCGAACTCGCTTCCTGCCCTGCCAATTGCGCAACTCTTTGCGTCACCAGATTCGGATCGTTGAGATCGCGGAAGAAATCTTTGCCAAAGGCGCCGTTCAGGTCGATCCCCAGTTTGTGTTGATCGTTGAAGCTCACAGCCAGCACCGTTGCCAGGTGACCGAGTTGGTTCAGTGTGGGTACCAACACCTCCTGTTTATAAGCCAGCAGCCCGCCCAAATCACCACCCGCCAATGCTTCCGTTATTACTTGCTGTTGTTGGTTCGATCCTGTCTGTAACAGCACATCTGCATTGCCATCGACGCTCAACGTGGACGCGGTGGCGCCCAACACTAACGGCTGACCTTTACCGATGAAGACGTTGAGTTGGCCATCGGCTTGTTCGCTGGTGGTGACACTGACAAACGTGGCGAGCTCTTTGAGCACCGTTTCACGTCGATCCAGCAGCAGGTTCAGCGGTCCATTGTCCCGTTCCCCGTGCAATTCGGCTATCCGCTGATTGAGGTTGACCAAGGTCCCGGCGAGTTCGTTGACTCTTCCCGCGGCGGATGCGAGTCGTCCGGTGACGTCCTGTGTTTGTGCGCGAACGCGATCGGCCACACCGTGGAAACGACCCACGAGAGAACGCGCGCTAGCCAAAGCAAACTCTCGCAACGCCACGTCGGAGGGCTCGTTTGAAGCATTCTGCAAGGCCGCGAAAAAGTCGCGGATACCGGCATCGATACCGTAGTCGGAGTCGAACAAGGCACCTTCCAGTCCTCTGATTTGTGCGCTGAACGATTCGAGTTCGGCGTGCAGCGCGGTGTCATTGAGAATCTGGCGATTGACGAATTCATCCGTAATGCGCTCGATGCGTTCCAACCGCGCACCGGCACCCGCACTGAGCAGACTGCTGGCGCCGGGTTGCGCAGCGATATCCGCCCTCTGCCGCGTGTATCCCGGCGTGCTGGCGTTGGTGATGTTTTGACCGACGACATTGAGCGCACTCTGCTGCGCCCGCAAACCGCTCACCCCGATGTTGAAAAGCTCAGCCACGTTACCTTGCCAACGGTTGACCGAGTCTTTGAATCGAGTCCAGCACGCGTTCGAGCTTGTCTGCGTATTGCGGATCCGTGGCGTAACCGGCTTCCTGTAACGCGGCAAAGTAGGCGCTCTCGTCCGCGCCCCGCAGTGCTGCATCTCGATACCGCTGTGAGCCCGTCACCAACTCTAAATAGTCGGCGACAGCGGCTTGCCAATCGGGATAAGCGCGAAAACGGTCTGCCTTGTCGAGCCATTGACCCAGCACATGCTCGCGGCTCACGATCGACACGCTGTCCGGTTCGTCTTCTTCTGCCTTGATGCCGAACAAGTTGTGGGAAAGCTGACCGAAACGATCGGTAATGACCTCGCTACCCCAACCCGTCTCCAGCGCCGCCTGGGCAAGCAGTGCCAGAGGTGAGATACCCAGTGGCTGTACGGCTCGCTCGACGATCGGTTGCAAGCGGTCGATGAATTCGCGGGCACTGTCAAACGCTCGCGTACGGTTACCGAACGACGTTGCCTGCGACCGTGATCCAGGTTTGTCACGCGGCCCGGCACTGGACGCACCCGTGTCAACCACGCGTGGAGCGGTGAGGTGATCTGCGCCGTTCGCTGTGGGTTGCGCGCGCTTGAGTTGGGCGACGATCACATCCGCCAAACCGATACCGCCGCCTTCAGCCATGGCAGTCGCCATTTCGCGATCCAACAGCGCTTGTTGCGTACTCAACTGCGAAGAGTTCATAAAGTTGTTTTCGGCAAATACTTGGTTCGCTTTACGGGCACTGTCGAGCCACAGACTGATAAACATGCCTTCGAACTGCCGCGCCGCCTGCCTTAGTTCGCCGTCCGCTGGCTCGCGACCGGCGGCTGCGAAGCCATTGGAGTCTCCAAGACCGACCAGCGCCAAGCCGTGACTCGACATATCCACGCCGTGCACGTCAAATCACCACGAGTTCGGCTCTCAGCGCACCTGCTTCGCGCAGCGCTTCAAGAATCGCCATCAAGTCTCCGGGCGCTGCGCCTACTTCGTTGACGGACGTCACGATGTCCTGCAGAGCCACACCCGGGGCGAAATAGAACATCCGGTTGTTTTCCTCGATGACATCGATTTCGCTGTCGCCTATCACGACGGTTTCGCCATCGCCGAGTGCATTGGGTTGGCTCACATCGGCCTCTTCCGAGATGGTAACGCTCAGGCTGCCGTGGGTGACGGCCGCGGGTGAAACTTCCACGCGTTCGCCGATCACGATCGTACCCGTACGTGAATTGATCACTACGCGCGCGGCATTAGCGTCCGGTTCGACTTCCAAGTTCTCGACAACGGACAAGAATGCCACTCGCTGAGAAGGTTCGCGCGGGGAACGAATCGAAATCGAGGCAGCATCGATCGTGGTCGCGACTTGTGGCCCGAACGTCGAATTGATCTTCTCAGCCACGCGCCGGGCTGTGGTGAAGTCCGCACGATGCAGGTTAAAGACGATCTCGTCCGCGGTGCTGAAGCCATCCGGGGCCGAGCGCTCGACCAACGCACCCGTCGGAATACGACCCACACTAGGCACATTCACGGTAACGGATGAGCCGTCGATGCCTTGGACTCCGAATCCACCGACCACCAAACTCCCTTGCGCCACGGCGTACACCTGACCATCCAGCGCACGCAACGGTGTCACGAGTAGCGTGCCGCCTCGCAGACTTTTGGCATTACCGACGGATGAAACGGTGACATCCAGCTTCTGACCCGGCTTGGCAAACGCAGGCAGCTCCGCGTGTACCGATACTGCCGCGACGTTCTTCAACTGAAACGTCGCATCCAGCGGCATCTGAATACCGAGCTGCTGCAACATGTTTCTGAACGTTTGAACCGTGAACGGGGTCTGACTGGTTTGATCACCCGTACCGTCCAGCCCAACGACCAGGCCGTACCCCACCAGTTGATTAGCACGGACACCCGCAACATCGGCGAGATCTTTCAATCGCTGAGCATGGACACTGTCTGGGAGCCCAAGAACGGTGATGAGTACCAGCACAAACGCCGAGAGTCTTACGATCATCTATTACTCCTAGAAAGGACTCACGCTGCCGTTGAAGAACCGCGTCAACCAGCCCGCACGATTGGATTCGGCGATGGCGCCCGTGCCGCTGTATGCAATCCGCGCATCGGCCAAGCGCTGCGAAGAAATGGAGTTATCGGCACTGATGTCCTCGGCGCGTATGAGCCCGCTCACCCGCACGTACTCCTCGCCCCGATTCAACTGAAACCATTTTTCGCCCTGTACCAACAACAAGCCATTGGGAAGCACCTGGGCGACCACCGCGGTTATCGTGCCTGTCAGACTGTTGCTTTGGTCGCTGTCGCCGGAGCCTGTGAACTCGTTGTCGCTTTCGATCGAGTTGAATATGTCGCTACCCGTGCCCCGCACCAGGCTGCCGAACACCTTCGGGTTGAGTATTTCGTTGCTGGTTTCTTTCGAAAAGCTGGTTTCCGCACTCTTGCTGGAACGGGTGCGCTCGTCGAGGATAATGGTGATGACATCGCCAATCTCAGTCGCCCGACGATCGCTGAACAACGCCAGATTGTGCGAAACCTTGAACAGCGATCCGGGGTTAGCTGCTTGTTGTGGCTGCACTTGCGGCCAGACCGGTTTGTAGAGCGGCGCCTGGCGGTGTGGCGGCGCGGCGATGCAGGCAGTCAATCCGCCGAGCGCAACGACCACCGGCAGGAAACGACACCATGTCGGGTTAATACTCATTAGCGAATCTCCTAGGCCCTACACGTTCTGCGCCAGGTACTGCAGCATTTGATCTGCGGTAGAGACGACTCTTGCGTTCATTTCATAGGCGCGTTGAGTCGCCACCATATTGACCATTTCTTCGACGACCGAAACGTTGGAAGCTTCGAGCACACCCTGGACCACTTCACCGACACCGTTTTGTCCCGGACTGGATTGCAACGGTGCGCCGCTGGCCACAGTCTCCGTAAACAGGTTGCCACCGGCGGCTTCCAAGCCGGCAGGATTAATGAAGTCGACGAGTTGCAAATTGCCTACCTGAGTATTGCTCCCTCCCGGCAACGTCACACTGATCGTCCCGTCGCGACCGACGGTCAAACCGGTGCTGCCCTGGGGAATATTGATCGCGGGTTCCACGGAGTAACCCTGGGAAGTCACCATCTGCCCATCCTGGTTGAGCGCGAAAGACCCGGCACGGGTATACCCCACGGAGCCGTCGGGCAGAGTTATCTGGAAGAAACCTCTACCCTCGATAGCGATGTCCAACGCACGTTCGGTCGTTTGCAGCGAACCGATGCCGAACTGTTTCTGCGTGCTGGAAACACGCACCCCTGTACCGAGTTGCACACCCGACGGCAGCGTAGAATCCTGTGACGATTGCGCGCCGGGTTGCTGATTGATCTGATAGACCAGATCTTCGAACATTGCCCGGTCTTTCTTGAAACCGACGGTGCCGACGTTGGCCAGATTGTTGGAAATAGCGCGTAACGCCGTGTCCTGCGCACTCAAGCCGGTCTTACTGACCCACAGTGCTGAATTCATAATGTCTCCTCGTGTCCTCGACTTGCTCTTGCGCTATCCGATCCGCAGCAGCTGTGCCGCCGCCTCGTCGTTGCTCTGTGCGGTTTGCAACATCTTCACCTCCAACTCGAACTGACGCGCCAGCGCGAGAATTTCCGTCATTTCATGCACCGGGTTGACGTTGCTGGTCTCCAAAAATCCGCTTTTTACGACGGCATCGTCCTTGAGCGCGACGTTTTCCGGCACTTTGGCCACGATGAATCCAGACACATTCTTCTGAGCTTCACCACCAGGAATATCGACCAGCTTTAACCGATCAATCTGCACCAGCGCCTCGGCGCCCTGACCTTGTGGGCGGATCGTGATGGTGCCGTCAGCACCGAACGTCAGCGATTCATAAGGCGGAATGGCAATGGGACCACCGCGCCCCATCACCGCCAAACCCTGTTCGTTCAGCAGCCTGCCGGCGTCATCTATGACGAAACCACCGTGACGCGAATACACTTCGCCGCCATCGGGCAATTGCAAAGCGAACAAACCGGCGCCGTTGATGGCCACGTCCAGAGACCTACCCGTATCGACATGCGTCCCTTGACTCATGTCGACACCCGGCATGGCGGTGACGCCATAAACGCGATTGCGATAACCATCCCCCTGCACTTCCGTGGCAAGGGCCGACGCAAAATCACGGCGAAATCCGTGCGTGTTCACGTTGGCCAGGTTGTTGGCATGCGCAGTCTGGGCCTGCTCGATATTGCGCAAGCCCACCGCGTTAATGTAGATCATACGATCCATGGTTAGATATTGATGATCGTCTGCGTGATCTCATCGGCCGTTGAGATCGTTCGCGAGTTGGCCTGGAAGTTACGCTGCGCCACGATGAGCTGCACCAGCTGTTCCGACAATTCGACATTCGAATCCTCCAGCGCGCCGGAGGTAATCGAACCTAACGATCCCGAACCGGGGGCCGACACCACCGGCACACCCGAACGGCTGGTTTCCACCCATGAGGTATCTCCCACGGCACTCAAACCTTGCGTGTTGGTGAAGTCGGCTACCGCGATCTGCCCCAGCGTGGCGTTTTGCCCGTTGGTGAATCGGGCCAGCACCACGCCCTCGCCGTCAATGTCCAATCCGGACAACCGTCCTGTGGTGTAGCCGTTCTGTTCAATGGAGCCCAGGGAAAAATCTCGTCCGTACTGCGTCGACTCCGCTAGACGCAGCTCGAAGTTGGAGCTTGTTAGCGGTTGTGGAATCGGCAACCCGCCACCCGACAGGATGTTCTGAGGACCGACCGCGCCGTTGGGGTTGCCGTTTTCATCGAGCGGCACCCAATTTGATATCAGAATCGGATCGGTTCCGGCGGGATTGATCGAACCGTCCGGGTTGAATTGTATGCCGTAGCTGGCGCGTGTCGGCTCTTGGTTCAAAGGCGGTGCCAGGTTGGGGTCGGGATCGCCGACATCAGCACCGTCGATGAGCGCATAAACCGTCCAGCGGTTTTCTTCTTCCCCCAACACACCGGGCGTGAAGCGTTCCTTCACGAAGTACAGGGCCAACGCGTGTGGATTGCCCAGACTGTCGAAAATCGTGAGTGACGTGGCGGCGTTGTAGGTGTCTTGGTTCGTCGGATCGAACGTATTGAGCGCGAACTGCGTGAAGGCGTTTTCATCCAGCACACCGAACACGTTGGTCACGGCCGGTTGTGCATTGGTCATCGTCAATCCTTCGTTGAGGGTGATGTTAACCGTACCCCCCACCGCCGCGACCGACGTGCCGCTGGTATCCAGCGTCACCGCCAGGCTTTGCGGACCGAGCACATCGATGGAATCGGAAGGGCCTCCGCTTGCGCCGAACACCAGGTCGTTACCCACCTGATCGGTGACGACGAGGTTACCGTCGCTATCCAGCACCGCGTCGAGTGTGGCCAGACCCGGGATTCCTTGATTGATCGAGTCCGCCAGTTCCTGAAGGCTGAATCCAGGGACCGCCACACCGTTGATGGTGATACCCAGGGTGCCGCTCGCATTGTTGTATCCCGCGGCTTCGATGGTAGCCGTCGTCGTCGCGGTTGCGTTCACCTCCGGAACGGTAGCGCTGGCGAACTGCGAGGCGATCTCCGCAGCCGTAGACCCTTCATCCAAAGATACGGTGATCGTCGAGCCGTCGGGGTACACAACATCCACTGACTGTGCGGCATAACCGTTACTTGCCGCTGCGATGCCTGGAATCGAAAGTCCTGTCGCAAGATTCAACACGTTGGCCAGGTCAGCTTGTGTAACGCCGTTATTGGACGCGTCGAGGTTACCAATTGAAATCGTCGACGCTTCGCCGGATACGTTGCTCACGAATTGAATCCGATTAGGATCGGTTGGGTCGGGTTGCACCGCTACGCTGATGCCGGACGACAGCAGCTCACTCTCGATATCGCTGATGAGCTCTGCGGCGTTGGAGATGTTCGAGTCCAGCACTATGGTCACGGTACCGTTGTTACCGGAAGAATCCGCCAGCGTGATATCGAAGCTCGCTGAAGAATTCGTTCCGAGAACCCCTGCGGTGGCGGTGCCGCCATATGGATCGGGGTTCGTGTTGCTGGCGCCGGCGCTGCCACCCTGACCGAGCGCAACGTCACCCAGCACAGCCTCTATATCGGCTTGAGTGACGCCCGTTCCAAACGTCGCGTTGTCGCTCGGATCGATCGTAATGACGCTGTCTTCTCCCGCATTGATGGCGAAAAACTGCAAGCGACCGAGGTTGGCGGGATCTTCCCGTACATCGATACCAATGCCCGAGCCCGCAAGATCGTCCTGAATGTCGTTGATTAGATCCTGCAACGTAGTGATGTTCGAATCGAGGTTGATCGTGACGGTGACGTTTTCACTCGGAATCGACGAGCCGGTCAGTTGTACCTCGAAACTGGAAGCAGCCGCACCGGAAAAGTCGAACGGCGTCAGCACTTGGGCGGCGCTCACGCTGGACACTGAGTTGATACTGAAGTCGAAGGGTGTGGGAGCGCCATTGGTGTCCAGGCGAGTTGCCGTAGACGTCGGCAGTCCGAGTTGTGCTACTCCCGTTGCAGAACCTGTAGTGACTAAGGAATTACCGAGTTCGGACAACACCGGCGCACGCGCATCGAGGTTGACGTTCGCCTCAACCAACGATGTCTGCAGTGGCGGCAGGTTGGTCGTGTTGATTTGCAGATCCCCCAAAATACCGCTCAGCGTGCCCGACTCGTTGGCCGTGAATCCCTGCACGCGCGCACCGGTACTGGAGGTGATGAACCCCTCGTTGTCGACGGCAAACGCACCGGCTCTGGTGTAGGTGCTCGAACCGCCGTCGCTGAGCACGAAGAACCCGTTGCCATCTATAGCCAGATCGAGGCTATTGTTGGTGAAAGAAATCGTACCCTGATCGAATTGCTGCGCCACCCGAGCCAACTTCACCCCCGCACCGATCTGATTGGACCCTGTGCCCAACAGACTCGAAGCGTACACATCGGCGAACTCGGCACGACTCGATTTGAATCCGATCGTGCTTGCGTTGGCAATGTTGTTACCCGTGATGCGTAGATCGCTGGAAGCTGCGCTCAATCCGCTCAGCGCTGTATTAAAAGACATACGAGGTTCTCCTTAACACTTCGTCTTTATCCATGACCCAAAGAAGGTCTTGTCTCGATGCAAGGCGCTAGCCCTTGCCGTTCACCGATACCAAACTACTGAATTTCCTTAATCTGAGCGGCCGCTACAGAGCCACCACCGGCCAAGTTCGCCATCAAACCGCCCTGCTCGATCGATACGCTCACTACCTGATCCGGCAAGTTCAGCGGGAAGCTCTGACGCAACCCGTCGATCTCAGCAATCGCCTCAACCCGATAAAAGTTCTGCTCAACCGGGTTACCATCACCATTTCTGCCATCCCAATCGAAGCGTGTCGAGCCGCTGGGCTTCGCGCCGAGTTCGTGGCGGTGGACGAGATCGCCACCGAGCGTGCGTATTTCGACCGCCAGATCAGCCACGGGCTCGCCCAGCTCCACGGTCCCGGAAATCCCACCGCGTGTGTTGAGTGCCGTCTGATTGGTTTGAATCAACACGTTGCGCCCGACCAACCCGGCGGCATCAACGGCCACACCGGATTGCAACGAGCTCACCAACGCGTCCATGGATTCATTGAGATTCTGTATGCCCTCAACGCTGGAAAACTGCGCGAGTTGCGCGATGAACGCCTCGTTCTTCGCCGGCTCCAGTGGATCCTGGTTGGAAATCTGCGCAATCATCAACTCGAGAAACGCAGTTTTGCCGAGCTCCTCTTCTGGGCTCACTGCACCGACCTGGCCGCTTTGCGCAGGCGCTAACTCGTTCAATTGGCGAATACCCGTTGCGTCGATCTGCATGATTCCTCCTTTTGCCTGATTAGGGGCTACTGACCCAGTGTCAGCACGCGTTCAGCCATCGACTTCGCCGTGTTCATGACTTCTACGTTGATTTGAAACGAGCGGCTCGCCGAAATCATATTGGCCATCTCTTCAACGACGCTGACATTCGGATAGGTGACGTAACCGCCCTCGTCAGCGTAGGGGTGGTCCGGCTCGTAGCGAACTACCAGAGGCCGATCGCTCTCGACAATGCGAGGGACCTGCACGCCTGCAGCCGCAGGCGACAGTCGCGCGTCGTTATCGTTCGCGACTTGGGCTTCGAAAACGGGGTAACGCGCCCGGTAAGTGTCCGCCGGATCGGCCGCAACACTCGAAGCGTTGGCGATATTGCTGGCAGTGCTGTTGAGGCGCACGCTTTGTGCCGCCATACCGCTGCCCGAGACGTCGAATACATTGAGAATCGACATGCTGATTAACTCCTAGTGTCCACAGTTAGTCCGCCACCGCTCACTCGCCCTTGATGGCGGTGAGCATCCCCTTAAAACGACCGTTTAGAATCCGTAGACTCGTTAAAAATTGAACGCTATTTTCCGCAAACGTCGTTTGTTCGAGTTGCACGTCCACGGTGTTGCCGTCCAGGCTCGGCATCAGCGGCACGCGATACTGCAACTCATCGTTCTCGATCAGCGCGTGCGTTGCATTGCCATGGTTGTGTGTCAGGTGTTGATGGTGTGTCGTGCGTAAGGCGTTGGCCGGAACCCACCCCATCGACTTGCCGCTATCTGCCTTCGTCAGAGTGGTCAACACTTGGTGGAAGTCGACATCGCGCGCCTTGAATTCAGGCGTATCGGCGTTGGCGATGTTCCGCGCCAACACTTGTGTGCGCGCCGCGCGTAGTGCCAAAGCCTGAGGGTGAATCCCAAGGGCATTGTCTATACCGATCTTCATAGTAAAAACTGCCTGACTTCCTTCCCGTCTTTCCTTCCCATCGGGGACCGCCGACAGACCGGTGCAAATTCAATGCCAAAATCGATGAATCCGACTGAATGCTGCTGACGGTCCCATACTCCCTGGCTCGAACCCGCGGTCGTCCTATATCTGTGAGACGCTTCGTCGGGGCATGAACCGACGATCTGGCCGTGATTCTGCCGAGGCAGCGGCCAAAGATTGCCGCTCGATGGCTGGCTCCAAACGTTTGCTAGGCTTACGACATGACCATCAAGCAACCGTGCAATATTTTACGCACCCACTTATTCGTAGGATTGGCGACACTCGCGTGGCTCTTACCCACATCGGCGCCGGCGCTTGCACCCGACCCGGTCGAAGTGACCGATGGGTTTGTGGAAGAGTACATCCGCCACGAGCTGCTCCCCCTCGTTCACGAACGTTACCCAGATGACGACGTGACGTTGACCGTACGCGACGTGTCTCAGGCAGTCCTCGGCAAGCCGTGCCTCCAACCTGCGCTGCAACTGCAAGGGCAGCACCTCTTCGGCGACCTGGCGATCAAACTCCGTTGCGGCGGGCAGGCCCCCTGGTCCTTCTTCGTAAGGGTGCATGTCGATGCCCGCACTAATATCGTCACGACAAGAACGAACATCGCACGTGGCCAGGCAATTGGACCGAAAGATGTGGTGTTGCGTAAGACCTCCCGCCACCAACTCCGCCAACACCACCTGACTGATGCCCAATCCGTCATCGGCTTCACCGCACGCCGTGCGATTGCGTCGGACCGGCCCTTACAGACTCATCTGCTGCAGGCGCCGCTCGCAGTGAAACGCGGAGAACGGGTGACCCTGCGCGCCGAACGTGGTGCCGTTGCCATCAACTCGGTCGGCATCGCACTCAAGGATGCAGCAGTAGGACAATCGATACGGGTACGCAATCAGCAGTCGAAACGTATCGTACAAGGTTGGGTCTGGGGCCCGGGCGTGGTAGGCACGCGGCGAATTCGTGAGCCGTAACACACTTTTTGCGCATTTTGACTAAAGTGAGAGGAGAACGGGTCGATAACGACTATAGATAACCAGGCTCAGCTTATGACCGACGTCAAGCCCATAGATCCCAATACGCAGGTACTCAACGATGCCGCCGATTCACGGTCTCGCGTGCAACGCCAGGCGCAGGACGCCGCACGCGGCACCGACACCCGCGAGCCGCGACCGAGCCAGCACCAGGGTGAAGCGGATTCCGTGCAGATCAGTCGCGATGCGCAAGATCTGCAACGATTTCAGGAACGCGTCGACCGGGAGCCAAGCTTCAACGAGGTCCGGGTGCAGGCCATCAAGACCGCCATCGAGAACGGTCAATATCCGGTGGATTCACGCCGCCTTGCCGAGCGTTTCCTGGAGCTGGAAGGCTTACTGGATCAGTAACCGACGAGGACGGCCTCTATGTCCAACGCGTTAACGCATCTGTCCCAGCACGTCGAAGACCTGCGCTATCTATTGCAGTTAGAACGTGAAGCATTGCGGCGACGGGATGTCGAGCAGCTGGCCGAATTGGCCGAAGCCAAGCGCCAGTTGTGCGAGCAGATTGCCGCCTTCCCCCAGACCGGGATGGAAGCGGGGGTCGCGAGTGACGCAGATCACAAAAAGTTTTGCGCACTCCTCACGGAGGTTCGAGATTTCAACTTGGTTAACGGAAAGATCCTGGCCAAATCTCAACAATTCGTCAGAGAGGCAATCACCGTGCTGAGCGGCAAAACACTTGACGGATTATATGGACATTCAGGTCAACCCACGACGGATAAGGACTCCGGCCCGGCGATCGCTCGCGCCTGAGCGCATTCCCAGGCCATTGACCCACACGACAACGACTCCCGTCACGCCACCCGCAATGGGCGTTAGCGGCTGATGGCCCAACCGCTTGCCAAAGGCTCCAGTCCGGATGCACCCGTTGAGCGCTCCGACAGCGGCGTGCTGACCGATGTACACAAGATTCGCGACCAGTTGAAGATTTTCCGTAATCAGCGTTCCGAATTGACCATTCGCTTCGATGGCAACGCCGCGCCCTACCGATGCAAGATCCTGGACGTGCTCGACGATCGCCTCTTGCTCGAAGACATCGCCCCGCGAGATGGCGCTGCTTTCCTACGCAAACAGATTCCGTTCTCGATCTCAGCGCGTACCACTGGTTTATTCGCGTTCATCGACCGTACCCATGCGACCAAGGCGGACGCGGAACGTGGCGTCCCTTACTTCCACGTGCCACTGCCGGACCGGCTGCTGGTGCAACGTCGCCGGCGCGCCGCACGATTTCGTATTCCACTGACCGTGCGCGCAGCCGGCGCAAGCATCACCCTGTTCCGCCAAGGCAGCGACATAGGGCAAATCATCGACATCTCGGTGGGGGGGTGTCGTGCCGAATTCGAAGCAGACGTGCAACCCGCGCTTGCGCCCGACGAAACCATCGAGAATTGCGCGATCGCCATTCCGCGCCTGCTGGAAATTCACAGTAAAGGTGTGATCCGACACCTCACTTTGAACAAGCAATCCAACCGCTGGGTCTGCGGGATCGAATTCACTGAGATGCACGTGACAGACCGCCGCCGCTTGGAGCAGTTTGTTCAGTCACTCTCCCGGACCTGAGCAAGATAGCGCTTAGTCGAACCGCTCGCGAAACCGCCGCCACTCAGCGGGTTCGTCAACGTCCCAAATCCGTTCGAGAGTCACCACACTGAGCTGTTGTTGCCGGCACAACTTGTGTGTCTGTGCATAGACCGACGTACCGCCCCAGGCGATGCCCTCGAAAATTGCCCAACACGGTGCCTTGCAGCCGATCAAGCCATAGCCGCCGTCTTCAGCAGGGGCGATCACGACATCGTGAGCACCCAATGAAACAAATGCCTGGTTGATGTAGGACAACCCCAGATTCGGACAGTCAGTGCCGGCAACGATTACCCGTGATGCACCACGGTTTAACATGGAAGCCAACGCATGGTGCATTTTTGCACCCAGGCCGCCAGCACACTGAGTGAACAACTCGAGCTCGTGAGCACGCGCCCACCCTCGCATCTGCAACGTCGGCGCATTCGCCCACAATTCCGCCGTGAAATTTGCGGGTTCTCCGTATTCGTCTTGCAGCATGTGCTTGAGTGCGTGATCGACGAGTCGTCCGTGCGCCGCGTATGCACCTGCTGCGCCCAGGTGTGCTTCCAGTCGAGTTTTGACTGCACCCACACGCGGGGCTTTCGCAAAGATAGCGAGCTTATTCGCACTCATCGGCGACCGCCCGCGAATAATACCGATCGTAAAGTTGCTGCGCGGACACACCACGAAAATACGCCCAGCGAAACCGCCACATGGACAGCACGGTGCGTAGTCGGCCATACCGCTGCCAGCGCCTCGCCGAACTACGCACCTTGACCTTGGGCGCGCAAAACCGACCCCGAGTATTTTTCAGCCGCTTGCTGACCTCGATGTCTTCCATCAGCGGCTGGTTGGGAAAGCCGCCGGCATCTTCCAGTAAGGAGCGCGCGAAAAACATGCTTTGATCACCCGTGCAAATTTTTGTGAATCGCGATCTCCAGTTCATGAAGGCACTCACCACCGGCAATCCCGGCAGTTCGATATCGAACCGGCCCCAACCGGGAACGCAGTCGGCATCGAACCCATCGATGAGGCGGGACAAACAGTCGAAGGCAGACCGCTCGATCCGACTGTCGACGTGGACGACCCATAACCATGAACTGCTACTCGCTTCGATACCTTTGGCGATTTGACCGCCTCGCGAGGGCGACGTGTATAGATACCGACCGCCATGGGCGGTAACGAAGCGCTGACTCTCAGCGTCGCAGCGGCTGTCGACTACGATCCACTCCCGCGCGGATGCCAACATCCCGGCGTGACCCGCACCGAATGCAAGCAGACTTTCGGGATCCATGTGGACCGGCGTGACGATGGCGAGATCCAAGTTGCTACTCTCTGCGCCGGACAACCCGCATTGGACCATCGACCACCTGTGTGGCAAGTGACAATCCGCTCAACTTACACCGCGCTCAGCCAGGGCGGCAAGTGCACGCGGTCAAACCGGCAGCACGTCGCATATGTACACGCCGGTGAACTGAGCGCGTTCAGAATGCCACACGCGCACTTCCCGACAGTTGCGCGCCTGCTCGCTCGGTGCATCCAGGTAGCGTGGCTGGTCAGGCGCCGCCGCCCCGTCGCTCTGCGGCACCGGACAACGCCGTTCCGGTCGACAAAACGCCGGCCCGGCTTGGGCTTCCTCGATGCTTTGGCACAACGTCTTCGGCACCCCTTCAACACAGAAACACCCACAATCGACGAATTGCGGATGTACCAGCAGCAACGCGATCAACCACATGACTTTTCTCCAGCAAATACCGTCAGCGTACGCATTGCCGTCGACGGACCTAAGCAGCTACGAACCCTGAGCCCGGTACGCCACTGACCACACATGGCGTGGGTGGGCGCTTTGCGTGTAAAGTGCAGCGTTCGAAATTTGTTGAGGGAAGGGACCGTTGTACGACGACTACCATGCCACGTGGCAGGCGCTCACCGCACCCGGCGCCGATTTTGAGATCACCACGGCGAACATTCGCGGTAATCCGACGCGAGTGTATGCCAATGCACCGAACAGCTTGCGAGACGTCTGGTTGAGTTCGGCCCAATTCGCCGACCGCGACTATTTGGTCTACAACGACGAACGATGGACCTATGGACAAGCCCACGACGACGTCCTTGCCCTCGTCAATTGGTTGACACTCAACGCTGTGATGCCGGGAGATCGGGTAGCCATCGCCATGCGCAACTACCCCGAATGGCTGCTCGCTTATTGGGCGATCACTGCCATGGGCGCGGTTGTGGTCGGGATGAACGCCTGGTGGACGCGGCAGGAAATGCAGTACGCCCTGGGCGACGCCACCCCCAAAGTCCTTGTCGCCGACGCCGAGCGCTTAGGACGTCTGGAACGCGAGGATGTACAGCACATCGCAGTCGTGGCCGTGCGTTGCACGGGTGCGGCACCCAATGGCCTGCCGACCACGGCGTGGGCCGAGGCGGTTGCAGACCCCCGGCCACTGGCCGACATCGCCATCGATACCGACGACGACGCCTGTATTTTTTATACGTCCGGCACCACAGGTCGACCGAAAGGCGCACAACTTACGCACCGAGGTTGTGTGAGCAACATCTTTTCGATGATGTTCGCCGGCACTCTGCAACGCACCCTCGCAGAGCAACAGGGTTTGATTGAACCCGGAGCAGAGTTGCCCATCCCGGCAGCGTTGATTACCACACCGCTTTTTCACGTCACCGCCAATAACTGCGTCGCCCACGGCACCACACTTGGCGGGGGCAAGCTGGTACACATGTATAAGTGGGACCCACAAGAAGCCTTGCGCTTGATCGAAACCGAACGCATCACCGCCATGACCGGTGTGCCGGTCATGGCCCGGGAAATTATCAACCATCCCGAGTTCGCCAACACCGACACGTCGAGTCTGACCAGTCTCGGTGGCGGCGGCGCGCAGTTACAACCCGACCTGGTCGGCAAAATCGACGAAACCGTGGCCACCGCAAGGCCCAATACAGGTTACGGCATGACCGAAACCTGCGGCATCATCACCTCCATCGGCGCCGATGTCTTCGTCGACAAACCCGACAGTTGCGGTCCCGCCATGCCGTGCTTCGAAACCAGGCTGGTCGGTGACGACGAGCGGGAGGTTGCGGCCGGAGAAGCTGGCGAACTGTTGGTCCGCGGAGCGCATGTCATCCGAGGGTACCTGAACCGCGCAGATGCCACTGCCGAGACCATCCAAGACGGATGGTTACGTACGGGTGACGTCGCCCGCATCGACGACGACGGTTTCCTATATATCGTCGACCGGAAAAAAGACATGGTGCTGCGCGGCGGTGAGAACATCTACTGCGCCGAAGTCGAAAGCGCCCTCTACGAACATCCCGCCGTCGCGGAGTGCTCGGTGTTTGGCGTCGAGGACGATCGGCTGGGCGAAGAAGTCGGCGTTGCCGTCTTCCTGACACCCGGTACCGAAGCAGATGCGCAGGCGCTACGTACCCATGTCGGCAAACTGATCGCCAAACACAAAGTACCCCGCTACGTATGGTTCATGGACGAACCTCTGCCGCGCAACGCTTCAGGTAAGTTCTTGAAGAGAGAACTGCGCGATACCTTGGACCCGGCACAAGCAGTGGCCTGACAGACAAGGGCAATCTGCTGGATGACCGTTAACGTGCGAGGGATTGGGTGATCGCGCGACGGATGTGACTGAGATCCGCCGTGTCCGAGAGCTGTGCGCGTACACCGGCACCCGACACACCTAAACGCTGCATGAGCGGTCCGGTGTCGGGCATTCCGCGCTGGTCCGCGTATTGATCGTAAAGCGCGACGAACACCGACCGTCCCGCCAGGCGATCCAACTGTTCGAACAGCACCCTGCCGCTGGTACTGGTCTCGCCCGGTAAACAGCACTCTCCCAGACGAGCCAGCACCGTATCCAGCGACTGCGCGCCGCCGGATTGTTCCCGCAGCTCAACGTCCGCCATCAAAGCCAGCGCCGCACCGCTCCAGTACACCATCATGCGCACCTCCCAGAACGGGGCGTCGCGCGTGCCGTTGGGCGACACGTTACGCCCGGCATCTCTACCGCGCGCAAACGAGCGGGCGAGCCTGCCCCAGGCTTCTGTTTGCGAATATTCACCCAAGCGCGCCTGCAAGACGTTTTGGTAGTAGCTGGCGAAACCTTCCGCAATCCACTTCTCCTCAACGTACGGCAGCAGTAGATGGGATATTTCGTGAACGGCGGTCCAATCTTTCTTGAACGCCGCCAGCGATCTCTGCGGATCGACGAAAAACCGAATGGTCTCGCCCTGATCGCGAATGACGTGGCCGAACGGCACCGGGGAACTCCCCTCGCTGCGCGCCCCCATCACGACGATTTGCGCTTGAGGATTGGGAATCCTTCCGAAGGCGCGGCGGATGCCGGAGAAATTGTGCAGCAACCAAGCCTCGACCACGTCGATTTCCCCGGAGCCAGGTGTGCCGCGAGCCGAACGGGCAAAGGTCAAGGCGGCGGGTTTGCGCAAGCCTACCGAGGATAGATCCAGGCTCACGAACTGGCCGATGACCACTAAATTTTCGTCGCTTCGGGGCGAGGCTCGCAGCTCGTAGATAGAATGTGCGGCGTTCGTCTCACCAGGAGATCGCACCCACGGCACCGACAGATCAACGTGATCCGGTTTGGTGACCCGCAATTGCACGCGATCGCCGGTATGTAATCGCGGCAGCAATAACCACGATCGCGACGAAGTCACACGCACACCTTCTTGCTCTACCGTCCACCGGCCTCTGCCTCGCACCGGGAGCAAGCGAGCCGTGTAGCTAATGCACTCCACACCTGCGGGCAATTGGACGCGCCCCCGTCGGGGCGGTGCAATGCTGGTACCCCCACACGTGGCGAGGTCCGTGACATGGCGGCGCTCCAGACCGCTCGCGACAAGCGCCACCCCGGGGTTCGCCAGCTGCGCGGTGACTGCTACCGAGTCGAGGTCACCGGTGAAATCGAGGCGGTAATGGTGCTGCCGCTCCGCATGCGAGAACGCGCAGAGGCAAATCAACCCAAGCGCGAGCGTTCTCGGATGCATTTTATATCGACGTGGAGCCATCGGCACTGAGCCTAGGTGAACAGCGTCGAGTACTCTTCGCGCAGGAGATTCTTCTGCACCTTGCCCATCGTATTGCGGGGTAGCTCCGGGAGGTTGATGATTCGCTTGGGTTGCTTGAATCGCGCTAATTTTTCGGCCAGCGCATTTTCGACTTCGGTCAGTTCGACCTCCGGCCCGGCCGGTACCACCACGGCGACCACCGCCTCGCCGAAGTCGGCATGGGGGACGCCGATGACCGCACTCTCTGCGATGCTGGGCAGTGCGTCCAAGATACGCTCGACTTCTTTTGGATATACGTTGTAACCACCTGAAATTACTAAATCTTTTGCCCTCCCTACGATCGATACCCGCCCCGTTTCATCTTGGGTACCGAGGTCTCCGGTGACGAAAAATCCACTCTGACGCACCTCTTCGGCAGTCTTTTCGGGCATGCGCCAATAGCCGCCAAATACGTTGGGGCCGCGGACCTCGATGGTCCCCACCGTACCGCGCGGTACCTCGTGGCCCGCCTCGTCCGCAATGCGCAACTCGAGTTCCGGCAATGGGAAGCCCACGGTCCCGGGTACGCGCTCACCGTCCAGCGGATTGGACGTATTGATGATCGTCTCACTCATCCCGTAGCGTTCGAGTATGCGGTGGCCCGTACGTTCCTCCCACTCTGCGAAGACTTGTTCGGTCAGCGGCGCAGAACCACAGATGAAGACGCGCACGTGATCCAACGGGCGCCGCGGGAATGCAGCATCTCCCAGCAAACGCGTATAAAAGGTCGGCACCCCCATCATCACCGTGCACTCGTGCAACCGTTCGGCAACGGTAGCTGCGTCGAATTTCGGCAAAAACACCATCGGCGTTCCGTTCAGAAGCGCGCAGTGGCTGGCGATGAAGAGCCCGTGTACGTGAAAAATCGGCAACGCGTGCAGTAGCACGTCGTCCTGTCGCCAACCCCACGCGTCGCTGAGATCGTGGGCATTGGACGCCAGATTCCGATGCGACAACATCGCACCCTTCGAGCGGCCGGTGGTGCCCGACGTATACAGAATCGCGGCGAGATCGTCGTCATCGCGCTCCGCGATCGTCGCGGCAGTTGCGGTGACCGCATCGATCTCTACACCGGCAGTCAGTGAGCCAGTGCCGTCTGCAAGTAACGTCAAACTGGCAACATCGTCGCGCCCGCTGCTGCCCACGAATACCGCCGGTTCCGCGTCCTGGACGAAGTAGTCGAGTTCCGCCGGCGTGTAGGCTGTGTTGAGCGGTACGTACACCGCGCCAAGTCCTAACGTGGCCAAATATAAAGCTAGATTCTGCGGCGACTTATCGACCTGCACCACCACCCGATCGCCCGTGGTGACACCCGCATCACTCAGGCGCATCGCAAGCGCGCTGGTCCATGCTTCGAGATCGGCATAACGCCACACGGTGCCGTCTTCGACTCGCATACAGTCCCGAGCGGCATGACGCTGAAACTGTTGCGCGAGTTCCGCATAAAAGTTGGCCAAGCTCGTTCCCCTATCTGCTGACTTGCGACATTATGCGGGTCTGATCCAGACTTTAAAAATACGCATTAACTAGTTGATTTTTTAACTGTTAAACGTTGATTCCCCGAAACCCTTCTGTTATTTTGCCCGCAACTTCTGCCCTGCCGGGATGGGGATCGATCGCAAATCACTAGTTCTGGGACCTTTTTGACCTTTTAGCAATTCCCATAACAACAACAACGAATGGGAAGTTTTAAGCCGCCTTATGGCGGCTTTTTGTTTGTTATCATTTAAATCTCAGCGACTTAAGTCCACTTACTCGAACGACCCCCGACCATGGCAGACCCCTACCGCATACCGCGCATCAATCGACCGTTCCAGGCCTCCGTAAAGTTACCTGGCAGTAAGTCCATCGCACTGCGACAGCTCGTCATCTCTGCTTTAGCCTCGGGAACTTCGACGCTCGAGGGCGTTCCCGTCTGCGACGACACGGCGGCCATGCTCGAATGCCTGACCCGCCTTGGCCTCGAGGTGGCGGCGCAAGACAGCACGGTAACCGTCGGCGGTAACATGAATCTGACCGACGATGTCGTGCTCGATGCCCGCATGAGCGGTGCTTCGACCCGCTTGTTATTGGGCCTGGCGGCGTTGCGGACCGGCAGCACACTCATCGACGGGCACGCTTCATTGCAGGCCCGCACCAATGCACCGCTGCTCGACACATTGCAGTACTACGGCTGCCAGGTCGACAGCCCCAGCGGTGGGCTGCCGACACGCATCCGGGGACCTCTGCAAACGAACGGCACGCTGACCGTAGACGGATCGATTTCCAGCCAGTACATCACTGCACTGCTACTCATTGCACCGTATCTCCATGGCGCAACCTCGCTCGAGATCAGCGGCGAGCTCGTTTCACGTCCATACATCGACATCACCATCGCCGAGATGGCTAAGCGCGGCATCTTGGCTCAATGGCAAGGCGCCGATGCTCTCCATGTGACGGGCGGGCGTTACACATCCGGAGCAGTCACTATCGAGGGCGATGCGACCGCTGCCACCTATTTTTCCGCTCTGGCCACGGTACACGGCAGTCGCGTGACGCTAGAGAATCTCGGTGCCGACACACAACAAGGCGATTACGCTTTCTGCGACGTCATGGCGCAATTGGGCGCAACGGTCGAGTCCACCCCTTCTTCCACCACAATCCAGGGACCGCCCGAGCTCGAATGCGTCTCAGCGCATGGCGCGCCAACCGATATGCAGTCGCTACCCGATGCTGCCCTGACGCTCATCGCAATGGCGCCGTTGCTAGGTACACCGGTGCGTCTTTCCGGCTTGAGTACGCTGCATCACAAGGAATGCGACCGCCTGGCCTGCCCGGTGGCCGAGTTTGCCAAGATGGGTATCTCGGCAACTGCCGACGAAGGCTCTATCACCATCGAACCCATCGACCCTTCGGACATTCGCGCGCATACGTTGAGCACCTACCACGATCACCGCATGGCCATGGCCTTTTCGGTGTTAGGCAGCGTTACCGGCACGTTGACCGTCGATGATGCCGCGGTCGTCAACAAGACATACCCATCCTATTGGTCCGATTACGAAGGCCTGCTCACTTCTTCCGCGTAATCGGAACCGGAGAGTGACACTCCGACCATTACCGTAAACGCCGCGACCATCGCATAGAGCGCAGGGTAAGGAGAGTCGAACACGGGCGACTCGTTGCCGAGCACGGTCACCCAGACGGCCGGGCCGAGGATCATCAGTACGATTGTGGTCACCAGACCCACCGAGCCACCCGCAATGGCACCGGCAGTGGTCAGGCGCGGCCAATACATCGTGAGAATCAGCATCGGAAAGTTGGTGCTTGCCGCCACCGCCAGCGCCAACGACACCAGATAAGCGACGTTCTGCCCTTCGAAGGCGAGACCGAGACCGATCACGACGATGCCGATCACCACTGTCGTCAGTCTCGACACCCGCAATTCCTGCGCCTCAGTCGTGCGTCCCTTGCGCAATGCACCCGCGTAAAGATCGTGGGACACGGCAGATGCAGACGCAAGGGTCAGTCCCGCAACCACGGCTAGAATGGTCGCGAAGGCGATCGCTGCCATGACACCATAAAAAGCCTCGCCCCCAACGACACGGGCCAGGTGCACAGCGACCATATTGGCCCCGCCGGCCACTACACCGTGCGCGTCGACAAATGCCGGATCCCCTTTGAGCAAGGCCACTGTCGCCACGCCGACAACGAAGAAGATGATCAAATTGACGAACACGACGCACGTCATCGCTACAGCAGCAGAGGTCCGCGCTGCCCGCGCATCCGGCACGGTAAAAAAACGCATGAGCAAATGCGGGGAGCCCACTAAGCCGAACACCAGGCCCAAACCCAGCGACAAGCTGGCCAGAGTGTCGAGATTGAGGCCGCCAGGTGTCAGTAACCAGTTGATCGCGCCGCTGCCGTCCTTAACACCGTTCTTTACGGCTGCTATGTCGTACATCCGGCCGAAGTCGAAACCGAACTGCGCCATCGTCAGCACGGCAAGCATCGATATGCCGCCCAGCAACAGGATCGCCTTCGTGATCTGCACCCAGGTGGTGGCGAGCATGCCTCCAACCGTCACATAGGTCACCATCAGCACACTGACGATGACGACGGCCACGCTGTAATCGATGCCGAAGAGAATTTGAATCAGCGCCCCTGCACCCACAACCTGTACCATCAAGTACATCAGCGCCGAAACGAGTGCAGTAAAAGCCGCGAACATACGAATCGGTCGTTCCTTGAGACGCGTAGCGAGAATGTCAACGAACGTGAACCGCCCCAGTTCACGTAGCTTGTCCGTCATCAGGAACAGGAAGATGACGAAAGCCAAGGGCGATGACACCAGGTAAATGGCGGCATCGAAACCGGAGGTGTAAATCATGGCCGTGGTGCCGAGCAGCGTCGCCGCGCTCATGAAGTCTCCGGCGATGGCAAATCCGTTCTGTACTCCGGTAATTTTGCCACCCGCAACGTAAAAATCCGCGGCGGACTGTGTGCGTCGAGCAGCGAGGTAGGTAATGACCAGGGTGATGGCGATGACCAGGACGAAACACGCGATCGCCACCCAGCTCATCTAGCGTTTACCATCCGCAAGATAGATGTAAAGCCAAGCAACGACCACCGCGAGGACGTGGATCAGCAGCGTCATGAGATGACCGATGGTGAAATTCGGCGCGACGGCCGTCGCCAGCCAATCGGGGGCGACACCCACGCCAACCACCAGGCCCAAGAAGGCGACCAGGAACAGACCGACGACGAGCCAACGCATGCTTTGTGGTTTCCGTGCTAGGAGGTGCTTGTGTAGTACTTACCGAGCATCAGTGAGAACACATAACCCCCGACCGCGCCGGCAATGCACTGGGATAGCAGTCCTACACTGCTTCGGGTCACTGCAAGCAGGTGCGTACCGAACGGGGCCTGCAATGCAGCATCTACGCCATACATCGCCAAAAATCCTGCAACTATGTAGCCCAGCGTGTGCACCTGCGGCAACCACCGCAATGCGATGGCGGCCAGTCCAAAGCCGACCAACAACGCCACCGCGACGATCGGTAGATACATCGACCCCATGCTGACCAAGTCATGCAAAGCCGTTTCGATGCGTACACTCGCAGTCACGGGCATGCCCATCTCCACGAGTGCAGCGAGGTTGATTTGCGAATACGTCAAAGCGCCGACTGCATAAGCCACCACCAACGCGACCAGAAACGCAACAACAATCCGCACACAGCCCCCTTCGCTTTCGAGAATGTTGCTACAATACATGACCCTCGCGAATGTTGTAAGGAATCACCCCATCATGCCTACGCCTCTCAAGCACGGGTGGCTGTTCCTCTTGCTCGCCGGTTTTTGTGCAACGGCCTCGGCGCAAGCGTACAAGCTCACGACGATTGCCTCGGACCTCGATTTTCCCTGGGGGATCGATTTCTTACCTTCAGGTCAACTGATTGTGACGGAGCTCGGTGGACAACTGCGCATTATAGAAACCGATGGAACGGTGAGTACGCCGTTGGCCGGCGTTCCTAGTGTTTACCGAGCCGGTCAAGGCGGTTTGTTCGACGTGTTGTTACATCCAGACTACGTCAACAACGGCTTGCTCTATCTGTCCTACGCAGCCGGCAACAAGCAAAGCAACGCCACCACCGTTGCCCGCGCCAGACTGATCGGCGGCGGTCTCGCCGATGTCGAAGTCATCTTCGCAGCCAGTCCCAGTAAGGCAGCTGCCGTGCACTATGGCGGACGCATGGCATGGCTTGGCGACGGCACGTTACTGCTCACCACTGGAGACGGCTTCGATCTGCGCGAAAAGGCTCAAGACCTGTCCACCCACTTTGGCAAAACTCTGCGCATGAACGCCGACGGTTCTCCCGCAGCAGGTAATCCGTTCAGTGACGCGCCCTATGTGTGGACCTACGGCCATCGCAATTCGCAAGGGTTGACCGTTGCGCGTGACGGACGTGTGTTTCTTCACGAACATGGTCCGCGCGGTGGCGACGAAGTCAACCTGTTAGAGCCCGGCAATAACTACGGTTGGCCCGCGATTACTTACGGTCTCGACTATAACGGCGCTTACGTCAGCCCGTTTACCGAGCACGAGGGTATGGAGCAACCCAAACACTACTGGACACCTTCCATCGCGCCTTCGGGGTTGATGATCTACGAAGGCGGTCTGTTCCCAGAGTGGCAGAATAGTCTTTTCGTGGGCGCACTGAACGACAACGAAGTGCGCCGGTTGTCACTGGGTGGAGGCGATGGTACTGAAGTGACCGCTGAGGAACCTCTGTTCAGCCAACTGGATGTGCGCATACGCGATGTCAGGGAAGGCCCACAAGGCAAGATCTACATTCTCACCGACAGTAATCCCGGTGCAGTGATCAGAGTCGACCCGGGCGCCTAAGGCGCCTCAACCTTTCACACTGGTCAACGCAGAAGCACCTTACTCATGCGGGAACTGGGTCTGAAGTTTCCTGGCATCGCAAATGGAAGGAGACTCTAATGAACATCGCGATTCAAGACCTGGCCTATCTTCGAGCGCTATTGTGAAGCGTACGATCGCGCAATCTTTCTGTAGTTCTCTAACCAAGCTTTTCCGCCGTGTTTAGGTTGGTCGCGAATGACATCCCGTAACTCGAGGGCCCAATCTGCATCGGTGTTCATCGACAAGATATACTCCCTTGCCACAAGTAGCAGCCCCAGCATTTCTCCATGCACAGGGATCTGCACGCGCCAGCCTCCACCCACAACCCCTAGATCTTGTAATATGGCGTAATGTCGAAGATGACCATAGCGCCATTCGGCATATGACAGAACGATGGCTATTTCTTCGGAGGTCAGGGTTTCGGGTGATGTGGCGGCCTTCGCAACGATTGCGGCTGGATTCTCGCCCAGCAATGCACTGTAAAAGTCCGCAGCCTTGTGGTGTCCAGCAGCGACAAGGGTAGCGCGGGCGATCAGGTTGTTTTGCTGAATTTGTAAACCGACCATTAACAAACCAAGGAGCAGTCCAAGGTTACCAATCGTCTGTGTCCAAAAAGCCACGGTATCTCTGTTCATCAGACCTCTCCGTCCTCGTTCCGTCACATCATAAACAGTACACCTGCCACTGCAGACTCGGTTGACCATTTTTTACAATTGGTGAGGATGACTAAGACCGTACCGATCTAACACAACGCCCGCGCTGTCTATTTACCAGAGGCAATCCTCTGGTGACGCAGATGAAGGGGATATCGCGTTAAACGTTGTTGATACAGGATTCCCGCGCACAGGTACCACACTTGCTTAGCACCGCGCTCAGTAAATTGGGTTCCCAATCCACTTAACACTTCGAAGGACTTTTTTTCAATCACCCAGAGTACACAACACTTCTAGGACCGTGTGCGTCAACGAAAGCCTACAAATGGTCTGAAGATTTCCAAAATTACGGCTGCGCAGCCGATGCATCTGCGCGTGTTTACAATCGCGAACTCATGGCCGCGTATCCCGAAGCAAGAGTGGTTCTAGCCGCACGCGGAGGCCACTGCGTGACTCTCTTGACGTATCGATTCTGAGCGAACCCTTTCCTCACACGCATGCTCAAGCGGCTATTCAATGGAAAGCACATCCGGCACCACCACGATAGCTGCAAGAGATAACGCGAAGATTATGGTCGCGACATGTGCCCGCCGTGATTGCGTAAAAGCAACAGCCGTATACACGGTGCCTGCGACACCAAGACCGATCCACAGTGGCCATGATCCACTTTCTATGATTAGCGTTGTGACTACGATCGTATTGAATGCCCAACAGGCTTTCGCCAAAAAGTAGAAGCGTACGTTTTCGTAGAAGTAGTCGTTCCACGATGTCACCGAATCAGGGTTGCGAGGGACGAGAGCGACCGATTGGGCAAAAAGCACTATCGGCTGCGCGAGCCCGGCTAGAAAAAGCGGGAATGACCAAGACACCACAACGGTCGTCCAAGCAGACCACCACATGCTGAACCCCGCAAACAGCGTATGGGAAATCCAGAATAGATGAATCCAGGATCGATTAGAGGCACGCATGGAGTAAAAAAAGCCTTCCAACAATCGCGTGATCGACAAGGCCACGATCATTGAGTTAGCAATCGTTAGGTATTCAAAGTGAGACATTTACGTCGAAATCCTTCGTTAATCAGATACCGGAGCGCTTCTCGCTAACCTTCCGGTATCACCATAGATCGCCAGAAGTCTCCGCGGATTGGGCTATTCTCACCTCAACATTCGTGAACGGCGAGGGCACTGAAGCGTATCGACGGCACTGGCGTTGGCGGTCACGACCGTAGACTGAGCGGCACTGAATCCATGCGGCGAGGAAGTTGTATCAATTGATTACCTCCTCGTTAATCTGTTTCCGGCGCTCTCGTCACCGATACGATCGTCTCGCTCTCGTTCCCCATGACCCCAACCATCCAGGGCGCGGTATGCCACTGGGCAAGACGATCGCCGTCCCCTGCATCTGTGCTGATCGTCGGCTCACCGAGACGTTCCGTGTACGACTGTATGGACACAGTCACCGGATCGGCGTTCTCGAAAGTTGCGCCCTCGATTCCGCCAAGCTGAGTGTAGGCGGCTGATGAGTATTCCTGCGGTATCAGTTCCTTGGGAAAGTCTCCTGGCAACTGGGACTCGTCGAATTCCACATCGAATGCGGCAGACCCCTCACTCGAGTCGACCTCGAGATCACCGTTTTGCGCGTCACCGCTGCCGCATGCAGACAAGACGAGCACCGAGGCCGCCAGTAGAAAGCATCGTAGCTTGTACATCGATCCAATCCGTATTTAGCTGATGCTCAAGTGTCGCGATAACTGCCAGAACCGCAAGTGCTAAATAATAATCGACGCACCTAAATAGAGCTGAGTAGCGAGCAAAACGTGACCTGCCGAATGAGCAAGGATAACAACCCATAAATTCCGGTCGCACAACACATAGGCGGTTCCCCAGACAACACCCATGATTCCCGTTACGATCATCCCACCGACACCCCACATGAAGTGAATGGAACCAAAGACGAGCGCTTGTATCCCCACGGCGAGAATTGCACTGCCGCGAGTGTGCCCGAATACGCCCGAGAGTCGACCGATGAGAAATCCCCTGTAAATGACTTCTTCGGGAATGGATGCCGTCAGCGGCAGGATCAAAGCCATGGCAATAGCCGCGCTTGGATTACCGGCAATCGAATCGTATCGAGACAGGTCCGGTTCCGGGATGGTGACAAATGACCCAACCGCCAGCGGTGCGAGAAATTGTATGGCAAGAAAGGCGATGAGAATTGCGACCACCTGGACGGGCACCAGTGCCCAGCGCTTAGGGCGTTTGAAGCCGAGATCCGCCAAGGTTCCACCGCGGACCAGCACGATAGCCACTGCAGCGATTGCGGCGGCAAGGACCGGAGTAACGCCACGTACCTCGGTACCGACGGATATCCACCCACTATCGTCGGCGAGACCTTCGAGAAAGAAAGCGATCGCGGATACCGCTACCACGATCAAGATGTCGAAAAGGTATTGTGGCGGTTTGGCCTCAGAGACTTGAGGCCCTGCAGGGAAGATGGCATCAGTCATGTTGAACCTACTCTACGTTCGCTCTAATATTTAGAAACGTCGGTATTGTTAAAGTATAACGTTGTTATATGTCAAAAATCAACACAAAAGACCGGATCATGGAAGCCGCCCTTCAGCTGTTCATGGAACGCGGGTATCAGAAAACGTCTATTGCGCGTATCGAAACCGCTGCAGGATTGGTCCCACGGGCCGGCGCTTTTTACCGGCACTTCGAGAGCAAACAGGCACTCTTGCTGGAAATTGCCAAGACCTATGTATCAGAGACCCCCGAGGGGTTCGGTCTGGACAAATTGAGCGCTTACGGCGACACCAAGGCCGAATTAGTGACTATCGCATTGAAGTACGAGGAAGCGATGATTCGACAGAAACCCTATGCGCGACTCATCGAAGAAGTACGCGTGCTCGACTTCGGCGCCGACTTCCAGGACGAATTGAATACACAAATGATGGTTGGATTGGAGAAATGGATAAAAGGGAAACCGGCAGCGAAGGGGCTGTCACGAAAACAGAAGTTGGCCCTTATCATCAATGTGCTCGGCGGCTGGCTTTTTTACTTGTCCTTGGTACGACAGGGCACCGCTGTAGACGAGCTGCGTGACACGCTGCTAGACGATTGGGCCACGCGGTGGGCGTCGATTCTCGATGGAGCGCTGTGACAGACCAATGTTCTTAATCTGACCTCAGATCGAATCTCGATTCAGCACGACATCGGCAAACAACAGGAAACCAGGAATAAACGCTAGGAGCAGACTCAGGTAGTAGACTTCAAAGCTCGGTCCAATTGCACTGTTGAACATGTTTATTGGAAGCAAAACGACACTTATGATAGCCATTGCGTTCAGCAGGACCGTGATCATTGGCGAAATCACGTGTACGAGCCGACCCATCTCAACGATTGGCCGAATTACCGTAGTGGCAATCACGACAACCGCCATGAACAAATACAATGCACTGGATGCTACCCACAGCGTTGCTGTGTCCTCAAGAACGCGTGCAAAACCAGCGGGCGCTAGACTCGACACCACTTGAGTTAAGGCCAAGAACAGTATGGCAAGGAATCGCTGTCGCTTGACATCCGTGAGCGGCCGATCCAAAACCGCAGCGACGCTTGCAAAGCCTCCGAATGCCATTGCCACCTCAGAGTGTATTTGCAACAAGGAAAGTGCTCGGAAAGAACTGATTCAATCACGTTCGCTTGCTCCCTAACAAACTATTCATCACATGGCATAGGAGATCCTGCGCAGGGCTTCAGGTCATCTGGAATACTCTTCTAACTTTCCAACCACATCGCGACCGATGAAATCTGCTGTCGCATTCGTGTGAGGAAAGGGCGTATCTGGCACATCCATCCCAAGAAAATTGCATAGTGGTTCCCAACCATCCGCTACTCGGAACACCAACAATCGATTCTTGGGTACCGTATCGATCACCTCTTGGTTCCAGGACTCGAAACGCTCAATCGCTGCTTGCGTATTGTTTTGTCCGTGCGGGAGGAACACGGTTTTAATGTCTTTCTGTGCGGACACCAAGAGAGGCAAACGACGGCGTAACTTGGAATTAACGATTGCCGTCGCGAGTGTTTTCAAACGCGAGGGAAGTGGTTCGTAGGCACTGGCCAAGATGGTGTCCGAATAGCTCTTGTACCAAGCCGAACCGTCGCGGATGGTTAACACGATTTTCGCTTCAGGATACTTTGACATTAACTCACGATAGTAAATACACGTCGGTGCATCGACGGCAGACCCATATTCATGCAGCACTTCGCACCATCTGTATGTTTTGCGTTTCTGCACGCGTCGCCAAAACTCAATGTGTTCCGGTCGCTCAAACAACACCTCCTCGAAGTGATACGTCGGACCTAGGCCAAGCTGGTTCAGTGCGGTCTTCAGCGAGTGTGTCCCAGTACGTGGAAATCCTGCTCCTATGACATGTAGCGGCATTCTCAATCTCCTCAACTGAATCACGCCGGGTTCACCGGAGGCTCTTTCGTTTGAGTCATGCCGCCATGGCCGACTCGGTTAGTTGTTCATAGTATGCCTGTTCTTTCTCCGCTGGTGGGATGTCACCAATGGTTTCAAAAAGCCGTTTATTGTTGAACCAATCCACCCACTTGAGTGTCGCAAACTCGACGTCTTCGATGTTTTTCCAAGGGCCTTGCTGACGGATCAGCTCCGTCTTGTATAATCCAATGATGGTCTCGGCCAGAGCGTTGTCGTACGAGTCACCAACACTTCCGACCGATGGCGTGATGCCCACTTCGCCAAGTCGCTCGGTGTATTTGATCGAGACATACTGAACACCGCGGTCGCTATGATGGATCAACTCCTCCTGCTCAACCTGGCGGTCGGACAGGGCTTGTTCCAGCGCATCCAGGGCAATATCGGTTCGAAGCGACGTGGAGACACGCCAGCCGACAATGCGACGTGCAAACGCGTCAATGACGAATGCCACGTAGACGAAGCCACGCCAGGTCGCCACGTACGTCAGATCGGCCACCCACAGCGCATTCGGCCGGTCCACAGAAAAATCTCGATTCACTGCGTCCCGGGGCCGATCCTCGATGAGTCCTGGGATCGTGGTGATGACCTTCTTGCCGCGCCTAACCCCTTGTAAACCAAGATCTTTCATCAGACGAGCCACAGTACAGCGTGCCATTTCGATCTCTTCTCGGTTCAACTGAAGCCATACTTTTCGTGCACCGTACACTTTGAAGTTCTCGTCCCACACTCGCTGGATCTGAGGCTTCAACTGCTCGTCTCGCTTCGCACGATCCGAACGTCGATCCGGATCTCGTTGTTGGGCTTTATGCTCGTAGTACGTCGCTGGGGCAATCGGCAACACGTCGCAGATTGGCTCGACCCCAAATCGATCTCGATAATCATCAATATAGGTGATCATTTCTTCAGTTTGCGGTCGAGCTCCGCCTGGGCGAAAAAAGCGGAAGCCGTTTTCAGAATCTCGTTGGCGCGACGCAGTTCTCGGACTTCTTTTTCCAGAGATTTGATCCGATCACGATCATCCGATGTCAAACCATCACGACGGCCCGTATCGATCTCCTCCTGTTTGACCCAGCTGCGCAGCGTCTCGGGTGTGCAACCGATCTTCTCCGCTATCGACTCCAGGGCTGCCCATCGCGATGAATACTCCTGTTCATGTTCGAGCAGCATACGAACCGCTCGTTCCCTCACCTCCGGTGAATATCGTTTTTGTTTGTTCATGCTCCAATCCTCTCAAGTTTTGGAGCCTCCGGAAAACCCGGCGTGATTCACAACGAAGGTATGCGATCTGATTCAGAAATTCCCTGGCCAAATCATACGATTCGATTTCGTTTCAGTTTGTAAAAATAGCCGAGCCTTGTTTGGGAAGCTCCCTAGTTAAGTGGTGCGTTCAACATCAAATAGACAGTGATGCTCAGGCGTACTGAATGAAATTGATACTGGTGATACAAAGAAGACTGGTAGCCCCGGCAGGAATCGAACCTGCATCTACCGCTTAGGAGGCGGTCGTTCTATCCGTTGAACTACGGAGCCATCGAAAAAGACGTGTCAACAATCCACGGCTAGCCGGCCATGTAAGGCTCGACCTCAACCAAACACGTGTTGGCGCTACACCCCTGCCCCAGCTTGGACGTCCCTCGATCGAGCGTCAGCACGTTGGGATTACCGTTCACTTCCAGGCCGGATTCATCGAGCGCGAACCACGCGCCGGTGGGTAACGTCACCACGTCCGGCCTGCGTCCTGCATCCAGTTTAACACCGGCCAAGCACGCCCCTCGATCGTTGAACACCCGAACAATGGTGCCCGCCCCGATGCCACGTATTTTGGCGGTATCCGGATGCATCGTGAGCACTTCCTTGCCGCGGATCTTACCGTCCTGACTGTAGGCCGTCCGATCGAGTTGGCTGTGCAGGCGCCGCTCAGGTTGAGGCGATAAGAGGTGCAGCGGAAACCGGTCGCTGCCTGCCCCGCCCAGCCGTTCGGCAGGTTCAAGCCATGCGGGGTGCCCCGGACAATCGTCGTAGCCGAAGCCCGCTATCCTGTCGCTGAAGAGCTCGATCATGCCCGATTCGGTCGCCAGCGAATGGGCTTGCGGGTTGTTTCGAAACGCCGACAGCCAACCTTCACGCGGTTGGTCTTCGGGGATGCGGAACGACCGAGCTTGCCAGAAGTCATCGAAAGCGGGAAGACGAAACCCCTGCCGCTGAGCGGTTTCGTTGGATCGTGTCCACATGTGCTCCAACCATTCCCGCTCATCACGCCCGTCGGTAAACGCTTCAAGTACGCCGAGTCTGTCTGCCAAGCCCTTGAATATGGCGTGATCCGAACGCGCGTCGAACTGGACCGGTAATGCCTGCTCCATCACGTGCGCGTACGGATCGTGGCTCGAAGCACACAAGTCCGATCGTTCGAGGGTGGTGGTCGCGGGAAACACGATGTCCGCCCACTGTGCTGTCGGCGTCCACCAGGGCTCGTTGACGATGACCGTGTCGGGTTTGCGCCAAGCTTCCACCAACCGATTGAGATCTTGATGATGATGAAACGGATTTCCGCCAGCCCAGTAGATGAGACGGATCTCCGGATAGATATCGTCAGCACCGTTGAAGCTGAATGGCTCGTGCGGATTTTCGAGCATGTCGGTGAGTCGCGCGACCGGGATGGCGAATCCCGTGGGATTGCGGCCCTTGCTGAGCGTCGCCCAATGAAAACGTCGCCAGGCACTGCCGATGAAGCCTTCTGCCGCGTAACCGAACCCGAAGCCTCGACCCGGCAATCCGATCTGACCCAACATGGCGGCCAACGTAATGAGCATCCAATACGGCTGCTCGCCGTGCTGCGCACGCTGCAGCGACCACGCTGCCGTCAAGAACGTGCGCTTGACCGCCATTAAGCGGGCAAGCTCATGAATCTCGGCAGCGTGAACGTCACAGATCCTCGAAGCCCATTCCGGGCTTTTCGCAACGCCATCGGACTCCCCTAAAAGGTAGGCCCGAAACCGTGGATATCCGACACAATGCGATGCCAGAAACTTGCGATCGACTAAAGCCTCGTTCTCCAGAACGTACGCGATACCCAACATCAACGCGACGTCCGTGCCGGGTCTAGGAGCCAACCATTCGCAGTTGAGCCAGTCCGGCGAGTCCGTCTCAACCGGCGATACATTGACGAATTGCACACCGCGGTTTACGGCAGCCCGCACTTCTCCCTGCGTGTGGTGCTCTGTTATACCGCCGTAGGCCACCTGCGTGTTGCGCAGAGGCATGCCACCGAAGGCAACGACCAACTCTGCGTGTTCAACGATTTCCGGCCATGGCGTCTGTGTCAGTTCCATCTGGTGCCAGGGACACACGACATAAGGAAGAATGGCCTGGGCGGCACCCGTGCTGTAGGTTCCCGCTGCGCGCGTGCTGCCGCCGAGTAAGTTGATGAAGCGATGCAGTTGAGACTGGGCGTGATGAAATCGTCCGGCACTGGCCCATCCATAGGACCCGGCGAAGATCGCCTTGTTACCGTGATCCTCGATCACCCGGCTCAACTCACCTGCCGCCAGTTCGAGCGCTTCGTCCCACGGGACATCGACGAATTCGTCAGCGCCGCGCTGCTCGCGCCCCCGGTCTGGGTCGTTCAGCCAGCCCCGGCGAATGGCAGGACGTTTGATGCGCGTGGCGTGATGTGCCGCCTCGCGCAAAGCAGCGCCGATGCCGGAGGGGTTCGGATCTGCATCGATACCCGCGACCGCTTGCACGCGACCATCCACAACCGAGACGTCGTACACGCCCCATTGCGTCGCCGTTCGGTAGGTGCGGCTGCGCTTGTGCTCTTGGGTGACTTTAGGCAGAGTGTTTTCCGTGTTGTGAAGAATACTAGTTTTAAATATGACCCGTCGTTGGCTGGCGCTTATCGTCGGCGCATTTCTTAGTCCTGCGCTGGGCTACGCCGCGGACTACCAACCAGCTCGCATCGGAGAGCACGACACGTCACTGGCAAAGCGCATTCGCTTTCCCGAAGTGGAGGGCGACTTTACCCTGTTCATGCGCTGCGAAGCAAAGGTGTTGCCGGCCGGCGCTATCGAAGAACTCGGTTGTTACGACGATGAGAAGGTAGATGACGCTTTCTTCCACGCGGTCATGCTCGGTGCCAACGGCGCCACTGTGACACCGGCGCAAGTCGACGGCGAGAACGTTGCCGTGTTGATGCTGTTGTCCATCGTGTTTCGCCAACAGGGCGAGTCGAGGGTAACAGCGGTCGTTCCCAATCACGGCACCAACGCCCAAGAGCTCGGCATGTCGTACATCGCACCGCAGCGCTATGGCCGCAACTACGGCTACATACCCCGTGGAGAGCTCGGACTTTTGTGGGTGGACACGTTGATGTCCGAGGACGGGGTCGCGCAAAAACCTCAGTATTTAAAAACCAAATTCAGCAACAAAGAAACGCAGCGCTTTGCCAAGCACTACATCACCCAGAATTCGTTCATACCTGGATTTGCGGACGGTGAGCCTCGCGCTATGCGATTTGTAAAACCGATCTTCGGATATCGCAACGGATTCATGTGGCAGAGCACTCACGATCGATGCGGCAGCAGCATTGTTGCGTGCGACGAAACTTCCAACGCCACAGGTAAGCCGCGGTACGTCTTTGACGACTAAGCGTTCGCGGTAAGCGCCCGGGTATCCCGGCTCGAAATGATCGTGTGTCTGGCCAGCAACCTGCGCCAACCCCGAGGCGCACCCGGCAACTTTGCTATTTGCGTCATGGCAATGTGGCTGATGCGGTAGTCGCCGCAAACAATGCAGTGAACGTTATGAATATCGCCGTCGACTTCTACGGCGTCACTATCTCCGTGAAAAGGACACTTGTGCGCGGTCATGTCTCCCACCCTGCCTAGACTCTGCGTTAAACCGATGCTCGATTGTATCGCTCGGGCTGAGTACCGATGTGGCGTCTTGTTGGGAGAATGTAAGTGGCCGCCGGTGGACTAGGCCTGGTATTTCTCGGGGACGTCGAAGCCGAATATTCGGGCACTGTTCAGTCCCAGGATCTTGGCGCGTTCGTCGTCGCTCAATCCTGCCATCGTGCGTTCGATGGCTTGCGCGGAGTGCGGCCACGTGCCCTCGTGGTGTGGGAAATCGTTGGCCCATAGAAAATTGTCCACCAGGCCGTGTTCGCGAGCCAGGTCCAGACCCGCCTTGTCTTCCTGAAAGCTGGCAAAACCGTGCTGCTTGAAGTATTCGCTGGGCAACATTTTGAGTTTCGGCCGCACCCACATGTGATGTTTCTTGTAAGCCTCATCCAACGCCTGCAAAGCCCATGCGACCCACCCGATTCCCGCCTCGATCGAGCCGAAGCGCAGTTTTGGAAACTGATCGAGCACACCCGATCCGCAAAAGTTGGCGATGGGTTCCATGGTCGGGGCGAGCGAATGCACCGCATAATTGATAACCGCCCCGCCGTTGCCCCGCGACGTGCGCGGATCGCGGCCCGTGGATACATGGAACGTCATGGGCAAGTCCACGTCTGAAATGCACGCCCACAACGGTTCGAATTCGGGGAGGTTGTAGTTGAGGTCCTCGTGATTGGGGGCTCCCCACACCGGTTTGCAAGGCAATGCCAAGCCACGAAAGCCGAGTTTGGCGCATCGCTCGATCTCCGCGATGGCACCATCGATGTCCGCTGAAGCGATACACGCCATAGGTGCCAGGCGATCGTTGTAAGGACCGTACTCCTCCCACGCCCATTCGTTCCAGGCTCGGCACATCATCTGCGAAAACTCGGCATCCGGTGTCGCCCAAACCGTTAGGCCGAGATTCGGAAACAAGATCTCGGCGTCAACGCCATCGAGGGCCAAGTCATCGATCCGTGCCTGAGGCGAACGACCCGACGCCTGGCGGAAGGCATCTTCCCCCTCGAGCTGGGTGAGGTTGATTTTGCTCGGTCGAAAACCCTCGGTCTTCTGGAACTGATCCCCTTTCTTGTCGACCTTGACCCCCGGCAGGCGATGCCAATAGGCCTCGTCGATACGGTTCTTGAAGACCTCCTTGGGTTCCTGCACGTGCCCATCCGCCGAAACCATGAAGTATTTGTTCGGCGCTTCGGGATAGGGACTACGGGGCCACGTATCGCTGACGTTGTCGGTCTCCAGGCGCCAGGCGTTGTTTTCATCGGGTGCAGGTACGCTCTCACTCATGGCCAATCTCTCACGCGCAATTCGTGTTAGAGGCTACTGCGAGCGCGTAAAAAAAGCCACTGAAGTGGGGTCGGAGACAAAAGCAGGGAATTCGATTGGGGTCGGAGACAATTTTCGGCGGCGTCGTTTGTCTCCGACCCCAATTCTAGGTATCGCGTCTGAGCTTATTCAGTTGGAATCCAGGCGGCGGTTCTTCTACCAGGTCCGGGATCTTCTCGCGCGTCATGATGCCTTCGTCGTTCAGCGCGTCACCGGACGAATAGGTTTCGGACGGGTCTGCGGGATACTCCTCGTCGGGCAAGATGCCCGGTAACACATCACCGCTTCTCAGCGCCTCGGAGGATGCGGGATCGATCTGCGTGCTGAACGCTTCACTCTCGTCCACCCATAGCCAGGCACCAGGGAATCCGGCGTCACGGGCAGCCCGCACTCGGTCCTCAGCCAGTTCTCGGGTCAGAAACGGACCTGCAGCCACGCGATAGAAATAACCGCGATCGGTCGACGTGCCCACGACAGAGAACGACTCGCTCAGGAGGCCCACCGCGCGGTCGCGTTCGGTCAATGCATTACCCTGCTCCATGTAGCTGCCCACAGAAACCCAGAACTGCGTTTCACCCCAAACGGGCGATGCGGCCATGAAAAGTACGGGCAACAGCAGAACCTGTATCTTGCGCACGACGTTGGTCATCGGTCGATGTTAGCAGCGCCCTCGAAAAAACACCATGGTTCCATCAAGAATATGGCCTAACTCATTGGTTTTTCGTATCTTTTTAACCAGAGGCGAACAGGATCATGATCCCCGCAGCGACCGCAGAGCCGATGACGCCGGCCACGTTCGGACCCATCGCATGCATGAGCAGGAAATTCTGCGGGTTGGCCTCCAAACCGACCTTGTTGGCGACGCGTGCCGCCATCGGTACGGCCGATACACCCGCCGCGCCAATGAGGGGATTGATCGGCGAACGACTGAGCGCGTTCATCAATTTTGCCATCAGCACCCCACTCGCGGTGCCTATGCCAAATGCAACGACGCCGAGCAGCAAGATGCCCAAAGTGCTGGCGGAGAGAAATACCTCCGCTTGCAGCTTCGAACCCACCGCCAAACCCAGAAAAATCGTGACGATGTTGATCAACGCGTTTTGGGTCGTATCGGAAAGACGATCCACCACACCGCACTCACGCATCAAATTGCCGAAACAAAACATACCGAGTAAGGGCGCTGCCGTGGGCAGCAGCAAAGCAATCAACAACAGCAGCAACAGCGGAAACAGGATTTTCTCGAGCTTGGAGACTTCGCGCAGCTGCACCATCTGAATGGCCCGCTCGGATTCAGACGTCAGCAAACGCATGATGGGCGGCTGTATCAACGGTACCAACGCCATATAGGAGTACGCCGCCACGGCAATAGCCCCAAGCAAGTTGGGGGCTAGCTGTCCCGCGACATATATCGCCGTGGGACCATCTGCACCACCGATGATGCCGATTGCTGCGGCTTCGCGTAGCGAGAAATCCATCCAGCCGATGGAGGTTAGCCCCAATGCGCCAAGCAAAGTGGCGAAGATACCGAACTGTGCTGCAGCACCTAGAAAAAGCGTCTTCGGATTAGCGAGCAGCGGTCCGAAATCGGTCATCGCTCCGACACCCATGAAGATGATCAGCGGAAACGCGCCCGTTTCGATGCCAACCATGTACACCAGATGTAACAAGCCGTCACCCGTGGCGATGTCCACACCCGGAATGTTACTCAAGATGCCGCCAAAGCCGATGGTGACCAGCAGTAGCGGTTCGAACTTCTTGGCGATCGCCAGATAGAGAAGCAGCAAACCCACGCCAATCATGACAAACTGACCGACGCTAAGCTGATAGAGCCCCGATGCCTGCCACAGCTGTGTGATTAATTCCACGCGATTGGTCGCTTCAGGACTATTGAATAGTGATCAAGGCATCGCCCACGGCCACGACATCACCTTCCGTGACCATGACTTCACCCACTGTGCCATCTCTGGGGGCACTCACTTCAGTCTCCATCTTCATGGCTTCGAGCACCAACACCACGTCCCCGGTTGCGACTTGTTGCCCTGGTGCGACCAGCACCTTGAAGATGTTCCCAGCGAGGCTCGCAGGAAGGATCTCACCCACTGGAGCAGACGAAGTACCGGCACTGTGGAGCGCAGGCGCGGCCTGCGTGATGGCGCCCGCCTCGTTGACCTCCACGGAATAAGACTTACCGTTGACCTTAACGTCGTACACCACCGGTCCGGTCGCTACCCCTGACCCGGGTCCTGCATTTGCTGCAGGGGCGAGTGTTTGCTCTTCGCCGGTCGGTGCAGGTTCGAAGGCCGACGCGTCGCCACGATTCTGCAGAAACTTGAGGCCCACCTGCGGAAACAAGGCATAGGTCAGCACGTCGTCGATCTTGTCGGCGGCTAGACGAATCCCCTTCTCCTGAGCCAGCTTGTCCAGTTCACCGGTCAACTCGTTTACCTCCGGGGCCAACAGATCCGCAGGACGACAGGTGATGGGTTCGGCACCATCGAGCACACGTGCTTGCAGATCCTTATCGAGCGGTGCCGGTGTGACTCCATACTCCCCTTTGAGCACCCCTTGAGTTTCCTTGGTGATGTTCTTGTAACGCTCTCCAGACAGGACATTGATGACCGCCTGTGTGCCGACGATCTGCGAGGTGGGCGTCACCAGTGGTATGTAGCCCAATTCCTCACGCACCCGCGGAATCTCTTCGAGCACTTCGTTTAACTTGTCGGATGCATTCTGTTCGCGCAGCTGGTTTTCCAGGTTGGTCAGCATGCCGCCCGGGACTTGCGCAACCAGGATGCGTGAGTCGACTCCGCGCAGAGAGCCCTCGAATTGCGCGTACTTTTTGCGAACTTCGCGAAAGTAAGCGGCGATGGCTTCCAGCTGAATGAGATCGAGACCGGTATCCCGTTCACTCCCTTCGAGGATGGCGGTCACCGTCTCGGTCGCGGAGTGTCCATATGTCATGCTCATAGACGAGATCGCGGTGTCGACGTTATCGATGCCTGCTTCGATGGCTTTGATGTAAGTCGCGGTCGACAGCCCGGTCGTGGCATGACATTGCATGTGTATCGGGATGTCGAGCGAAGCCTTCAGGCGCGACACCAGCTCGTAGGCGACGTAAGGCTTCAACAGTCCGGCCATGTCTTTGATGCACAAACTGTGTGCGCCCATGTCCTCTACTTGCTTGGCTAGATCTACCCAAAGATCCACTGTGTGGACGGGACTGACCGTGTAAGAAATCGTGCCTTGTGCATGTTTGTCGACTGCGAGCGTGGCCTTGATCGCCGTCTCCAAATTGCGCATGTCGTTCATGGCGTCGAAGATGCGGAATACATCCACACCGTTTACCGCGGCCCGCTCGACAAACTTCTCGACTACGTCGTCCGCATAATGCCGGTACCCAAGGATGTTCTGACCGCGAAACAACATCTGTTGCGGTGTGTTGGGCATGGCTTGTTTGATCTGCCGGATGCGGTCCCAAGGGTCTTCGCCCAGGTAGCGGATACAGGCGTCGAATGTCGCCCCGCCCCAAGATTCCATCGACCAAAACCCAACCTGGTCCAAGGCCTCCGCAATCGGCAGCATGTCGTCGATGCGCATGCGCGTTGCCAACAAACTCTGATGCGCATCGCGCAGCACCAGCTCGGTGATTCCGAGCTTCGCACTCGTCATTTGTGATCTGTCTCCTGCCGCCCCTGCGCGCGTCGGTGCTGGGTGATGGCCGCTGCAATGGCGGCAATATGATCCTGGTCCACCGACTCCATCTCCTCTGCAGGCACGAAGCGCTGGACAAGGGTCGACATCAACGCCGTGGCGAAAACCAATAGCGTGAGAAAAAAGAACACCGTACCCATGCCGACAAGCATGAGTTCGACGCCTTGTACGAGTAATTCGTTCAACCGCCTACCTTGGGCCTACTTTGCGGCACGGCATTATCAAGCAACGCCAGGAGGATTTCGAGGCGGATTTGCCACACTAGTCGCGACCTCTAAGCGCGATGTAACCGCCCACGATGACCGCAAAACCACCGATCCAAACTGCGACGTCGGGTATCTCGTCGAAAAAGAGATACCCGGCTAAGCTGATCCATATCAGCGCGGTGTATTCGAACGGTGCAACTACACCAGCCGCCGCAAACCGATAAGCCAGCGCGGCGAAGCCGTGAGCGAATACGCTGCCAATCCCTGCGACAGCAAACAGTGCCCAGTCCCAGCCCTCAGGTTGCACCCAGCGGCCCAGTGTTAGTAGCGCAGCGAGTATCAGCGCCACGGGGTAGGTATAGAAGGTGAGTACGGGTGCCGATACACGAGTCGAGAGTTGCCGGTTGCTGATGGACAACAACGCCCAGCACACAGCACTGCCAAGGATGGCGAGCACGCCGGGGTGTAGTGCTGCCGACAATCCGTCTGTGCCGCTAAAGGGATTAACGACCACGGCAACACCGGCGAAGCCAATCAATACACCACCCAGGCGTCTCAGGCTGACTTCCTCACCGAGCATCGGCTTGGCGAGGAGCACGATGAGTACCGGCGAGATGTATGCAAGCATCAAGGCCGTCACCAAAGGGACGTACCCGAGTCCGTAGAAGAAGCCGAAGTTAGCACCGGCCGTCAGCAAGCCGCGCCACAATTGCCAGCCCCACCCTGCATGGCCGAGCTCGCTGAAACCGACTTGGTGCCAGACCACGGCCAGTACGATTGGCAAAGCGAACGCGCTGCGCAGCAGGACGATTTGTGCCGTGCTGTAGTCTGAAGTCAGCGCTTTGACGGCGATATCGATGGACGCGCCGCCGAACATGGCGATGCACATGCACAGAGCACCGGCTAGGACTCTGTTTTGGTAGGTAGGTGCGAGTGTCGACGGTGGATTAGACATGCGTTCGAACCAAGCCCATCAATTGTGCCGTTAACAAGAAAATTGGGGTCGGAGACAGTTTGTCTCCGACCCCAATGTCCTAGCGTGCTGCCCGCGCTCTTCCGCGAATTGGTCGAACCGCAGCTCCGAACCAAGTCCAGCAGATGAGCCTTAACCGAAGACCCCGCCTGGAGGCGGGGTCTTTAGTTATGGCGCACCTGACAGGATTCGAACCTGTAATCCCCGGTTTCGTAGACCGGTGCCTTATCCAGTTTGGCCACAGGTGCTTTGTGAGGGCGCGGTATTATCTGGAAGAATACGCGCCACCACAAGCAGGATCTTCGCCGCTAGAACTGTCCGCGCTTCGGCTTTCTCCAGTTGCTCGCGTACTCGATCGAAGGCGGCGTGGCGTTGGAAATGACCTGATCGCCGCGGGACACCCGCCCGTTGATGGCGACTGTCGAGGCAATGCTGAACTTGTCCTGAGTCTGATCCACCCGCACCGTACCGATCTCGGTATCTTGGCTGCCGAGACTGATACCGGTATCCGGGTCGATGAGTTCTTCGCCCTTTTGCATCACGCGCAAGGTATCGCCGACCGCGATTGCTTCTTTGCCGATGTTGATCCAGATCTTGGCGCCTTCGGATTTGATCACGCTGCCGGTCGCCGGAGCCGCGCCGATTTCCTTGATGAGTTCGTAGACACCCTTGTTGATGCCGGCAATGACCGCTTGGCCGATCGGGGTCTTGGAGAAATTGGAGAAAAATCCGCCTAACGCCCCGGCACCCGAGAAGCCCACGCCCCCAAATGTGAGGCCGGATTCTTTGATGACCGATTCGACCTGTTTGGTATACAACACCTCGCTGGTTTCAGCGTCGATGAGACGGAAGTTCATCCCCACGCGACCGCGACCGCTCTTCACTCCCAAGCCGCCAAGCACCGGAACGCGACTGGTGAGCAAACCGCCGACACCTCCCTGCGAGCCCGATACTTTGGCTTCGTAGTCGGTAACCACGACCTGCACCAGGAATTGTGCGCCGAGAATGTTGCCGGTTTTTGCACCCGACGGTTTGGCGATGCGTCCTGAGGTCGCCAGGTCTTGCTCCTGCATGATCGAATTGAGCGCCTGGCGCTCGACCAAACGGAACCGCCCGGTGTTGTTCATCACATCGGTCACGATCGCTTCAATGCCGTTGACCGGTACCTGGTTTGCGTTGTCGTAACTCCACGCCACCGTTTGTCCGCCCGGCCCGGTCATCGAGTAACTCGAAGAAGAGCTGTTGTTGTCCACTTCGAGCACGGCGACACGGGAACGCGAGCCGTCGTAGTCGCCCCATTGTAAGTTGAGAAGATACTTTGCCTCGATGCTGTCGATGCGTTCGGGTAATGGCAGTCTGGCCTTTTCGCCAACTGCATACGCCAGATAGTCGCCCCATACGACGTTGGCTAAACACAGTGCCGCAAAGCCAACACCCCCCGCGATCAATCTTCTGACGATCCCAGTCATAATCTTTCCCTCTCAATCAACCTCAATGACGATCATTCTAAAGAAACGCGATAAAAACCCAATGCCCTTGTGACGATTTAGGTTTGCTCCCACAATGCCCGCCATGCATCCCGACGAACCCGACAATCCCGCGCACGACGAGGATCGCAAGTTCCACGGCTGGCGTTTGCTGGGCGTTATTCTATTGGTCGTCGTCTTGCTCGCCGGTGTCTCGGCGGTGGTGGACTGGGTCGTCATAGGACCACTCGAAGGGCGTATTTAGCGCAATTTCTGCCCGAGGGACCGGTTTCAATATGGCGGAGAGGGAGGGATTACTCGACCCGCGCTATTCGCGCGGTTCTCACCCTGCGGGCTGCGCCGTCTGCTTCGCAGGCGTGCTCGTGCTCTCCGCTCACATCCGTTCGCTGCGAGTCGAACCGACGAACCGAACCAAGTCCGCCCATGCCGCCATATTGAAACGGGTCCATTCGGACCCGTTTCAATATGGCGGAGAGGGAGGGATTCGAACCCTCGATAGGGGTTACCTATACACACTTTCCAGGCGTGCTCCTTCGACCGCTCGGACACCTCTCCTACTGCTTTACCTGAACTGCTTGCGTGACGCGAAGGGAGGCAACCCATCCAGCCACACTTCGCGCCCGAAACCGCTGTTACCGTTGCTCCCTTCCGGGCCTGGCGGAGTTCACAACATATCGCCGCAAAGGGACCGAGATGGGTCACCATAGGGCCGCGTATGCTAGCGGAAACGGTGTGCGAATGACACCGCGGGCACCACGCTTGAAGCAAGATGGGGTCGGAGACATTTTTTTGCGACGACATTGGGGTCGGAGACAAAAATGCAGTGAGATTTTTGTCTCCGACCCCAATCTGTGACCCCCTATTCAGGGCTTCTTTCACCGGCTTGGCCACGGCAGAATAGAACGGTACCCGCACCGCTCGGATCGTTCACGCCGGTCGATGATTGAGATGAAGAAGACAACAATGCTGCGTGCCCTACTGTTGGTCAGCCTGTGGGTGTCGCCAAACGCGTTCGCCGTGGCCAAAGATCCCAATCTGACCGGTACTCCTCCCGTCACGTCGGGCGGCTTTGTCGATTTCACTCCTTCGACCCCGACGGTTGGGGTCGGTCGCCAGGGCAGCGATTCGTGCCAAATCACCGATGAGTTCGCACTGTTCCTGTTGCCGGTAGGTCCGATGTTTCAGCCCAACGAGCTCGACCAATCTCTCGAAGGCAATCAAGCACTCCCGGATTCGTTACAGGACATCGTGGAATGTCAGAACTATTTCGAACGCAAGGAGATGAACGAAGAGCACTGGCGTTTACAGTTGGGCTACGATCGGCTCAACCTGAGACTGGGCGCCCGCTATCAAACCGACAGCAGCTCAGATAGCGCACTCGCCCCATTCGGCAGCCCCGAGGATTGGCAACGGCTGGCCGACAAGTGCGAACCACCGGCCGAAGATTTCGGCACGAGCAGTGCAACGATCGACCTCTTCCGACCCAATTTGAATTTCGGCAGCGGGATCGAGTTACTCCTCAATTCTCAACGAATCAATCTTCCCCACTCAGGCAGCGGGTCGAAGTTCTCCGACTACGCCAACGACGGTCCCTGGCATTTCAACGGCGATGCGCCGCTGACCCTTCCGCTCGTCGACCTGAACTTATCTGCAGGACTGCTATCCGACGCCTACGCCACAGGTGCCAACGGTCAGTTACAGGGGCGCCTGAGTTATAACCTCAGCGGGTCGTCTACCATCACGGATGCATTCAGTACCGGTTGGGTGGAGAATTTCCGATACATGAATTTCGGCACCGAAGCCGGTACCGACGACTGGGCAGGCAATGCCTTGAGCTACAACATCGGCGGCAACGACACGAGGTTCGATCCGTTCGGACCTCGCCGGCTGCTGCGTGACGGCAATCCGCTCGACATGAAAGTCACCAATGAGACCCTGATTGGGCCGGATCTCTTCGTGACCACCTATGTCGATCCGAACAACCCGGACATCACGGTGTTGGAGTCGAAGATTCAAATCGACGGCTGTTATGTGAAACTCACGCCAGTCGATCCGCACTTTCGCCAGCGCGGCATCCACGACGGTAATTCCTGGGGGGAACGGTTCGACGACCAGTGGGCGATCAAGCGCGTCGGCTTTTCGGGAGAAAATTCGCCATGGAGTGATCTGGAGCGCACTCCCGGAGAGATCGTCGTCGCGATCGTGGACAGCGGTCTCGATTGGGATCATGCGGACCTCGATCACGGCAACATCTGGCAAAACGCCGACGAGATTCCGGGCAACGGTATCGATGACGACCGTAACGGATACATCGACGACATCATCGGTTGGGACTTCATCAACAAGTCCAACCGTCCGTGGGACCACGACGGTCACGGTACCATCGTGGCGGGTATCATCGCTGCGGCGCACAATGACATCGGCATCGCCGGTATCAATCCCCAGGCGAAGCTGATGATCATAAAAGCGCTCGACAACGAAGGCCGTTCGCGCGCGTCGCTGGTTGCCCAGGGTATCGCGTACGCCGTCGACAACGGCGCCAAGATCGTCAACGTCAGTGTCGGCGGCGACTCGATTTCAGTAATGGTGCAGGCCGCGATCGACTACGCGAACGAAGCCGGTGTGCTCATCGTCGCCGCCTCTGGTAACGAAGGTAAGTCGTTGGAAGGTTATGCACTGGCAGACAACGAAGGCGTGTTCACGGTGGGTGCGACGTACATCGACGACTACCCCGCCGAGTTTTCCAATTTCGGTCCCCAAGTCGATATTGCAGCGCCAGGCGTGGAAATTCTGAGCCTGCGCGCGCGACTGACGGATACCAACTTCGTCCCGGACGCTACCGACGAATACACCATGGGCGACTATATCGTCGGCGATGGCCGCTACATCAAAGCCTCGGGTACGAGTTTCGCTGCGCCCATCGTCACAGGCGTTGCCTCAGTGGTGTGGTCTCTGCGCCCCAACCTGACCGCCGAGCAGGTGCAAGCGGTGTTGGAGAAGTCCGCCGACGACCTTCACGTACCCGGCAAAGACCCCAAAACGGGACATGGCCTTGTCAATGCCCAACGGGCTCTGACTATGGAGCCCGATTTCAAAATCGACGTCAGCATCGACAAGCTGAACGTCATCTCCAGCGAAACCGTCGACCAGTTCGAGCTGATCGGTACCGCCAGCACCGATCGCTTCAAACGCGCCTGGGTCACCATCGGACAGGGCGAAACCCCGCGCACTTGGAAACGGGTCGGTACCAAACTGAAGAAACCCGTCGTCAACGCCTCGCTGATGACGCTCTCTTCCACCGAATTCCCGGAGACCGGTTTGTGGCAGGTGGTGCTACATGTGGAGCACGCCAACGGCACCGTACGCGCCTTCCGGAAACCCCTGAGACTGCAATAGCGCCACCACTGTTGGCGGCAATATCGTCGCCATGTCCTACACTTAAAGGATAAACGTGTCGTGGAGACAGAGACTGTCAATGGACTGGTCTATTTTTGCCATGTTGCAGATGGGTGTCATCGCTGCCGGGGTGAGTGTCGCCTGCTGGATGCGCTATCGCGGCGCGGCGCAACAGAACCAGGCTTTACGCGCGCACTGCGATGCGCTCGCCAAACTCCATGACACTCAGGCAGCACAATTAGAATCCCACAACGATGCACACGAACCCCACGCGTGGATCGCCGCACGCATCGAGCAGCTGTCCGATGACGATCCCACCAGTGCGATTGTAAGGACGGTGCTGGAACACCAACTCGATCCCAGCGACGCTGACGCGGACAAGCTCAGTCAAGTCGTCGCGGGCAGCGGGCTCATTGAGCAATCCGTGTTGTCCGGTGATCCAGACGCAGCGCTGACCTCCCGAATCGAAGAACTCGAGCAGGCCCTCGTCGAAGCACAAAGTGCCGGGCACCCCGACCTGAGTGGAGCCGAGCATGGCGATCTGAAGAAGATCATTCTGCAATTCACGCAAGACAGCCGCGAAATGATGGCGTGTATTCAGACACTCGAGGAAGAGAACGCCGATCTGCGCGGGCAGCTTGGCATCGCCGCAGAGGACGTAGAATCCGCAGCCTGAGTTTTAGGCTATTGGCGAGGGAGTCGGCACGCAGGTGCCATGGTGTCGTGGCTGGACCGGAACGGATTGATGTCCAGTCCGCCCCGTCGCTGAAAGCGCCCGTACACCGATAGTTGATTCGGCGCGCACCGATTCCAGATATCGGCATAGATCTGCTCGATGGTCGCCTCGTGAAATGCCGGGTGGTTGCGATAGGAAATCAGGTATTTCAACAAGCTCTCACGCTCGATGGGCGGGCCGCTGTATTCGACGGAGACTGTGGCCCAGTCCGGCTGTCCGGTCACCGGGCATAGACTGCGAAAGAGATGCGTGTACAGAGTTTCGCTGATCACCCGATCAGAGTCCGTATACTCGTGACGCAACAACTCGGCGTTGCGCTCGTAGTGCGTGACGCTGATATCGAGATGATCGAGACACGTGCCGGATATCTCGGTCACGGGCATGTTGAGCAACGGCAAATCCAACAACTCCACGAGCACCGGTGCGCGAAAGGCCAGTCCCAGATCTTGATCGAGGGTCTTGAGCACTTCGGCTTGCGTCTCGAACTTGGTCAACGCGAAGCTATTGAGATAAAGCTTCATGGACTTGCTCTCGACGATGGCTTTCGAATGACAGGCGACGCGCAAGCGCAACCCCGTCACCTGCGGCTTCCCCTGCAGGTCGAGCCAGGAGAACTCGTAGCCGGTCCAAAGATCCTCGCCTTGTAAGGCGGCCAGGTCCACATTGAGGTGTTCACGGCCTTCGCTGCGATCGATGGAGTGCAACAGCGATGGCGTATAGGTGGACGGATACGTGCTAGATTCGCCGAGAGGCCCACCAGGCATGTCTACACTTATTTGGGTCATCGCTGTAACCGCTTGAAATTTGGGCAATTAGTACCGTATCAAAACCAAGGTCAACTACTACCGATTTCCGATGAGCGGTAGCGATTACCGCCCCAGCGTCACTCTATTGACACCCCCGGAGGTCGGCTGGTGTCAGCTTACATATTGGCGTCCAATGCGGCGCGCAGCACCTTCACTGCCTCACTCGCACGGCCGGTTTCCTTGAGCGACTCGGCCAGCATCATACTGGCAGCGTTCTTGACTACCGGACTGTCCGTCTGCTCGATCACATCTCGCAGGACTTTGATGGCATCGGCCCGATCGCCTCGCTCCTTGTAGATCTCCTCGATTTTTTGCAACTGCAGAATAGCGCTCATGTCCGGATCGCTCGCGATGCGGTGTACGTCCTCCACGATGCCGTAGTAGCCTTCCATCAGCGAGAGAAACTGCTGCATCTGTGCGAGCTGGGCCATCTCCGGACTGGCTCGATCTTGCGCCATGAGACTCGTGCAGCTGAGCAACAGCAAGCCACCGACTAAACACTTAAGACTCTTCATCATCTACTCCTGTTTGCATGGGGTGATCAGGTTGCGGTGCACGAGGCATACTCGGCACCAAAGGTAAGCTAGTCATCGCGATCCGACCCGGCCATTGGGGGCGCTGAATACCACCCACTGGCGCCTGATTCATCACGCGTGATACAGCCGACAAGCTGGAGAACGATGGGTCCAGATTCACTACGCCGCCTCCGCTCTCGTCGAATGATCGTTGCAATTCATTGGACACACGTTCGCCTTGCAGTCCCACGACAATGGCCGTGGCCAACAAGAAACCCAACGCCGGTGCAGCCAACTGCCAATTGCTCATCACCGAGCGGCTGTGTCGATCTCTGTAGGCGTCCACTACACGGTCAGTGACGTCGGCTGACGGTCTTAAGTCCATGTACTGTTGTCTTTGGTCGTTACTCATCGGCAAAACCCAGTGCTGACCAGTCGATGGCATCGCGATCCAAGTGACGTCGAAGGTTTGCCATCGCCTTGGCAAGGTGAGCTTTCACCGTGCCCTCGCGACAGCGTAAAATCACCGCAGTCTCGCGCACCGAATACTCCTCCAGCAGGCGCAGCACCACCACTTCTCGCTGTCTTTGCGGCAGCGCTGTCAGCAACGTTCGAAGGTACTGTGGCATATCTTGATCTACCGCAATGGACACATCGTCTGAGGGCATGTCCGGAACCTCGCCCAACAGTTCGGTGCGACTTTGCGTTCGGGCCATTTCCATACACACGTTGCGGCACACGCGCACCAACCACGTGGTGGGTGCTGCGCGGAATCCAAACTTCGCAAGACCCGTGTAGCTGCGCGCAAATGTCTCCTGCACGGCATCTTCCGCCAGATTCGGCTCGCCGAGCCACGCCCAGGACATACGATACAGTCTATCGCGATGACGCATGACAAAGACCTCAAACGCCTGGACATCGCCGCGCTGAAACAACTTAACCAGCTCTGTGTCACTGATCTGATCCATGAATACCACAACTGTATGTTCATTAGTGCGGTAGTGGCCAGAAACGTTTACCCTCAGCCGGGCCATTACATCGCGCTTACATCGCATGCTGGAGTTCCTGCAAACCGTCACCACCACATTTGCCGATTGGGCTTGGGGCCCCTGGTTGCTGGTCTTGCTGTTGGGCGGTGGCGTGTTTTTCCTGCTCTATTCGCGGCTTTTGCCGTTTCGGTATCTCGGCCATGCCGTAGCACTTCTACGCGGGAAGTACGACGATCCGAACGACCCCGGGCATGTCAATCACCGCCGCGCCTTGTCAGCGGCCCTCGCCGGAACCATCGGTATGGGCAACATTGCCGGTGTGGCCCTCGCCATAAAAATCGGCGGGCCCGGCGCTATCTTCTGGATGTGGATCACCGCACTGGTCGGCATGGGCATCAAGTTCTTCACCTGCTCCCTTGCCGTGATGTACCGCGGCAAGGATAGCAACGGTGTGATTCAGGGTGGTCCGATGTACGTCATTCGCGAAGCTTTGCCGAAGCGCGTGCACTTTCTCGCCTATCTCTTCGCCGGTGTGGGCATGATCGGCTCGCTACCGGCGCTGCAGAGTAACCAACTCGTACAAATCGTGCGCGATTTGGTGCTTGTCGAATACGGTGTGCTCGCGCCAACCACCGAACCGTTTGTCTACAACCTTGTGACCGGGATTGCCCTCGCTGCGTTGACCGCTGCGGTGGTCGTCGGCGGCATCACCCGCATCGCCAGGGTCGCCGGTGCCCTCGTTCCGACAATGAGTGTGATTTACATTGGCGGCGCATTGCTGGCGATCGTATTGAACCTGGAGTTGGTGCCCGGCGCTTTCGCGCTGATCTTTCAGGATGCCTTTACCGGCGAGGCCGCTGCGGGTGGATCGCTGCTCTTCGTCATACTGTACGGGGTAAGACGCGGCGCCTTCAGTAACGAGGCCGGCATGGGTACCGAATCCATGGCTCATGGCGCAGCTCGCACTCGAGAACCCGTTCGCGAGGGACTAGTGGCCATGCTCGGACCCGTCATCGATACGTTGTTCATCTGTACCGCCACTGCGTTGATGATCATTCTCTCGGGCGTGTGGCAGACGGACGGCGCCGAAGGCGTCACACTGACTGCCAACGCTTTCGCTTCGCTGCTCGGCCCCTTTGGTTTGTTGATTGTTTTTGCAAGCGTGCTCTGCTTTGCCACTACGACGATTTTCACCTACGCCTTTTACGGCTCACAATGCGCAAGCTTCACGTTTGGCGCGAATTCAATCCGACGATATCAGTTGGTCTACGTTGCATTCATCCTCATTGCGGCGGTGGTCTCCGTAGATACGGCGATCAGCTTGATAGACGGGTGCTTCGCACTCATGGCGATTCCGACCATGGTCAGTGCACTCTGGCTGGCACCGCAAGTGATGCAGGCCGCACGCAAGTACTTTAAGAAACTCGAAGAAGCCAATGAACCGATACAAACCGCTTGACGAGGACACCGGCGTAGCCAAGCCCGCTTCCCGACACACCATCGCCGCGAATCGAGCGTTGCTCGACGAGTTGCCCTTCGACGATCGGCGCAGCTTTGCGAACGCCGAGCGGGGGTTCATCGCGTCGCTGGATCCGCTAGTCATTACACGCGAATCAGGCCGGATAGCCTTCGATCTATCGCAGTTCGACTTCCTCGATGCCGACGCGCCAGACACCGTTAATCCGAGCCTGTGGCGCCAGGCACAGCTCAACGCTTTTCACCATGGCCTGTTCGAGGTTACCGAAGGTCTCTACCAGGTGCGCTCGTTCGACATTGCCAATATGACCCTCATAGCCGGCGAACGCGGCTGGATCGTAGTCGATCCGTTGACCAGTAGCGAATCCGCAGCAGCGGCGCTCGCACTGGCCAACGAACACCTCGGCGCGCGGCCCGTCACCGGAGTGATTTTCACACATAGTCACGTTGATCACTTCGCGGGCGTACTCGGGGTGACGACACAGGATGCCGTGGATAGCGGTGAGGTGGCCGTCGTCGCTCCAGACGAATTCGTCGAGGAAGCGCTGAGCGAGAATGTGCTCGCCGGTAATGTGATGGGACGCAGGGCAACCTATATGTACGGCAACCTGTTGTCTCCTGGCACATCCGGTTTTGTCAGCACGGGTCTCGGGGCTGCGCTGTCGCTCGGATCCACAGGTTTCATCGTCCCCAACGACCTCGTTAAGGCAACGGGAGAAACACGTACCATCGATGGGATCGAGTTCGAATTTCAAATGACACCAGGCACCGAAGCACCTGCGGAGTTTGTGTTCTATCTACCCGCCTTCAGGGCGCTGTGCATGGCGGAAATCACCTCACACCAACTACACAATGTGTATACGCCCCGCGGCGCTCAAGTGCGCGACGCATTGGCGTGGTCGCAGCAAATCAACGAGAGCATCGATCTTTTTGGGGCTCGTCTCGACATTCATTTCGCTTCGCACCATTGGCCTATCTGGGGGCGGGAAGAAGCCATCGCCTACCTCGAGAAACAACGTGATTTGTACAAATTCATTCACGACCAAACACTGCGTCTGGCCAATCAGGGTTACACCAAGGAAGAAATCGCCGATCAGATCGCTTTACCCGACGCTCTTGGTCACGAGTTTTCCAATCGAGGTTACTACGGCAGCGTGCATCACAATGCGCGTGCCGTATACGTTAAGTATCTCGGATTTTTCGACGGCAATCCCGCAACGCTCTACCCCTTGCCGCCAACCCAGGCAGGTGAACGTTACCTCGACTACATGGGCGGCGCCGACGCCGTCGTAGAAAAAGCCCAACGGAGTTTCGACGAAGGCGATTACCGCTGGGTTGCCGAAGTGCTGAATCACCTGATGATGGTCGACCCCGAACACACACGCGGACGCGCACTACTTGCAGATACTCTGGAACAACTGGGCTATCAGTCGGAGTCGGCTCCGTGGCGCAACTTCTTTTTGTGCGGCGCGTTGGAGTTACGCCATGGCCTGCCGAAGGGATCGAACTACCGCGCCAGCGAAGGCATGGCTCAAGGCATGCCGCTGGAGCAAATGTTTCAGTTACTGGCCGCGCGGTTAAATCCAGCGAAAGCCGTAGACCTGAGCATCAACCTCCAGCTGACGCATCCGGACAGCACTTGGCTCCTGTCGATTAAGCACGCAGTGCTGAACGTCTTTAAAAACCGCAGTGACGAACGCGCTGCCGCTACGGTTCGCACACAAACACTTGCCTTCAAGCGTCTCATGCTCGACCTTACCGATACGGCAACGCAACGCGACGAAGGGTCGTTGATACTAGACGGTCAACAGGAGGCTGTCGACACGTTGAAGGGCATGTTCGACGAATTCAATCGCCGCTTTCCGATCGTGACGAAGAGAGACGCGGCCCCCGATTGAATATCAGGAGTCCCGCAGCAACCAACACACCCGCAATCAATGTCGTGTTGTTCGACGGTGCCGCAGCGATCAGGGCGAGATCCGGAAGCGCGATCAACAAACCACAGAGGCCCAGCAGCGATCGGACTGCACGACTCGGTAAATGACCGAACGCAGGCAGATAACCCTGAATCGCTCCAGCAATGAGCCACACCCCCACCAGCGCTTCGGCTACCGCTCGCAGCGACAGCCAGGGTGAGCCTTGCAGTACAAAGCTGGGGTCCAACACAAAAATGAACGGAATGAAGTAGATCACGCTGCCGAGCCGCATGGCGGACAAACCGGTTTGCAACGGTTTCGCACCGGCGATAGAGGAGGCTGCGAATGCACCCAACGCCACGGGGGGTGTGATGTACGACAACATGGCCCAGTACAGTATGAACAGATGCGCGCTCAACGGCGGCAACGCTTGACCGACCAACGCCGGCGCTAAGACGATTGCAAGAAAGATGTAGGCTGCGGTCACCGTCATGCCAATGCCCAGCACGAAGCTGGTGACAGCCCCCATCAGCAACAACAAACCGAGATCGTCTCCCGCAAGGTTGAGAAGGTCGTTCACCAACGTGCCGCTCAAGCCGGTCAATGACAGCGCACCCACGATCAATCCGACACCGGCTAATATCACGATGAGTTCCACCAACAACTTACCGGTGGCAGCAGCCAGCTCGATGAATCCACGCCAGCTCAATCTATGCTGACTCGACAGCTGATTGAGCAACAGCAGCGCGCCCGTCGCGTAATACGGCGCGAGGGCTTCGCGCTGCAGAAAAAGGAGCAGGAAAATCAGCAGTGCGAACGCACCTAAATAGAACCAGCCATCCTTCAGCGTCGCCCACATACTTGGAATTTCTTCGGCTTCGAGCCCGGAAAGACCAGCCTGCCCCGCATAGGCGTCGATCTGCAAATAGAGACTGAAGAAGTACAACAACGCAGGTAACGCAGCCGCCACCGCAACCTCTACGTAAGGCACTTCGAGCAGCGTGGCCATGACAAAGGCTGTCGAGCCCATAATCGGCGGCAGCAGCACGCCGCCTGTCGATGCGCACGCTTCGACGCCGCCCGCGACGTGCCGCTCCATCCCGGCCTTTTTCATGGCGGGAATCGTCAACTGCCCCGTCGTGAGCACGTTGGTGACCACGCTGCCCGACATGGACCCCATCAAGCCGCTGGACACAATGGCAACTTTTGCCGGCCCGCCGCGCTGACGGCCAAGCAGCGCGAAGGCGATGTTCAAGAAAAACTGACCGCCGCCCGTATGCTGCAACACCACACCGAAGACCACGAAACCGATGACAAGATTGGCAAAAGCTCGAAAAGGCAAACCGAACATGCTCTCGATGGAGAGTGCGTGATACGCGGCTGTTTCCTGCCAGGTTGCGCCGAGTCCGTTCAACGGTCCCGGCAACGATTCCGTAACAAGCGGCAGCACCGAAAACGTCGCGGCGATGAGACACAGTGCGGTGCCACCCGCGCGCCGTAGTGCCTCGAGCAGCACGATCCACAAGAAGAGCGAGGCATACACTGCCCAATCCGGTGCACCGAATTCCCAGGCCTCATCCAACGCTACCTCTGCCGTAACGAACAACGCCGCGAGCAACCCCAAGCTGATGACCGCTAACGACCAATCTATCCACTTCCTCGTCGGATACAGCAGCAGCGCAGGCGGAAACAACAAAGCAAACAGCGCATAGAAGTATTGCGACTCTATCCTGACCCACTCACCCAGCCATTGATCCGAGCCGAACAGGCGCAGGGTGTCCATGGCGAGGATGAGCGCGACCACCGCAGCCGCGGCAACAATGTAATCGATGAGCGGTGTGTTCTCAGTACCTGGGTCGGACGGCGCAGTCGATAGTTGACTCACTACCCGGAACCCGGCTCGGTCCAGATCGGATCAAATCCCGCCGCGAGCAACGCAGCGGTGCGTCGTTTGTACCATGCCTTGATGTCGCCAGCGCTCACTTTGTGTTCGCGCCATGCGTCCGCCAGTACGGCCTGCCTGCGAAGCAGCTCATCGTTGTGAGCGTTGGCCTGTTCGTCCCACACGCCCACACTCTTGAAATATCGTACGGCACCCTCATGAAACGGTACCGACCAGTCGAATATCTGCCGATCAATCGCCCAGCCCACGGCCCCGGGGTCGGCATCCTTGAATTCATCGTAGTGTTTGTGAATGACCATGGCCAGATCGTGAACGACTGCAGCGTCGTAGTCTGCCAACGTGATCAATAAGGGGTAGGGATAGGTGGCACCTTCGTGCGGCTGTGCTTCACTGATGCTCGCACCGCGTGTAGCGACGTGCGGAATGAAAAAAGGCACGACCTCACGCATGCGCTGCCAACAGCCGGTGTCTTCGTGCGGCGCAGGCGGCCAGTAGATGCCGCGGGGCGATGCCTCCAGCTTACGGGTAGGCCCGCTCACCGTGGTGGCATAGGCGGCGTCGACTTGTCCATTGACCACACCGGTCCACATCGCATTGTAGCCCGGAAAATCCACCCGCTTGACGTCCGACCAAGTCAATCCACCACAGGCCAAGAACGCCTCAGTGGGCACGTTGATCGCCGGTGCGCCGCGCACGTAAGGCACCCGTTTGCCCTTGAGGTCCGCATAAGACTCGATGCCTTGATCGGCGGCAACACCCAGCGCCTGGTTGCTGTCTCCGTAACTCATCATCACCAGCCGCAACGGCAACGGTCCCCAGCGTCCCGCCGCGAACTGAAAGACCCCTTCTTGGGCGAAGTAAGTCGCTACGCCATTGGCAGAAAACTGCACGCGTTTCTTGATGAGCGGCATGAGGCGCGATACGTCGTTTTTACCGGGCACGACACGTAGGTTCACCCCATAGCGGTCTTTCAGCACCTTACCGATAGCGACAGCCTGGTTGTACCCCGTGGTACCGAGGTTGTAGGCACTCCAGGACATCGTACGTGGAAGTTGCGGGGCACCTGCAACGGCTCCGGCCGCGCTCGATGCGAGCACCACGATCATGGATGTCGAGAGAATCGAACGCGCGAATGCCTGCATGCTACTTATTTACCCGGTTGCGTTGGTGCTTTGATCTTCCCGCGATGCAATGTAGGGGTTCGATTGGGCAATTTCAAACTTGCCCGCAACGCAATGATTTGCTGGCAAACCGCCCTACTCTACCCAAACCGGGGCGCAAAACGTCATAATGCCGGAATTGCCCGATGCGCAGTGGAGACCTACATGGAAACGGTAACCGTAGAGACGAACAGCGGCCCGCTTGTCGGCCGGGAAAAAAACGGCACCTTATTGTTTGCCGGTATTCCTTATGCGGCCCCGCCCGTGGGAGCACTCAGGTTCAAAGCCCCCATACCGCATGAGCCTTGGATCAATCCACTGGAGGCATTCAAGTTTGGACCCGCAGCCCCCCAAGTGCCCACCGGAGGCATGACAGACAGCGCGCCGGTGCGCTGGGACGAAGATTGCTTGACCCTCAATGTCGCCACACCTGACTGCGACAGCGATGGGCGTCCGGTGCTGGTGTGGATTCACGGCGGCGGGTACCGCACGGGTCAAAGCAGCATCCCTTGGTATAACGGCGCCAAATTCAACAAGAACGGCAACATCGTCGTGGTGTCCATCAACTACCGTTTGGGAGCGCTCGGTTTCGCCGACGTCAGTCAACTGGGCGAAGAGTATGGCACGTCGCCGGTTAACGGCACTCTCGACCAGATTGCCGCCTTACGTTGGGTGCGGGACAACATCCGTTTTTTCGGCGGTGATCCCGACCAGGTGACCATCGCGGGCGAGTCCGCGGGAGGATTCAGCGTGGCTACCTTGCTCGGTTGCAAGGCGGCACAAGGACTTTTCGTCCGCGCCATTCCTCAAAGTGGCGCTGCGCAACACACGCTGCCGAAAACGGCGGCAGAGAAAGTCACGGCGAAGTTCGTCGAAGTACTCGGCGCGGAAGATGCGGCGACATTGCTCGGCAGTTCGGTCGATGACATTCTCAAGGCACAAATGGCCACCCTCAATCATTTTGAAACAGGTGCCGGTGTCACCAATGAGCTAGGCGTTGCTGTAGGACCTTTTTATCCTGCACACGACACCGAGTTGCTGCCCGAGGCACCGATTGATGCCATTCGCTCCGGCGTAGGCAAAGAGGTAGCCGTCCTGACCGGCACCAACAAGGACGAAACGACACTTTGGGGCTACGGTCGCGTGGATGAGAACAAGCTCGATCGCATTGCCGCCGCCCTCGGCGCTAGTGCCGTGCTCGATGCGTATCGCGACAACCGCGATACTCGAGATCCGGCGGAGCTGCTGTATGCGTTGACCACGGACCACATGTTCCGCATTCCTGCCATTCGCCTGGCCGAAGCGCGCCTCTCGCACACCAATGATACGTGGATGTATTTGTTTGACTGGCAGTCACGTGCGTTCGAGGGCCGACTGAAAGCCACACACGCCTTGGAAATTCCATTCGCCTTCGACAATCTGGACCAAGCCGGTGTAGATGCATTTCTCGGACCGGGACCACGTCCGCAGCACGTCGCCGACATCATGCATAACATATGGATTGATTTCATCGCAGGGCGCTCGATGGCGTGGGATGCATACGATGCAGAAACCCGCGCAACGATGATCTTCGCCGACGACAGCGGAGTGGTGCACGACCCCGGCGCAGAAGAACGCCGGGCCTGGGAAGGTCTGCGTTAACTCGTCAAACCGCATAAGCACCTTTCCATGACCGCGCGTCTCGGGTGGTACCTCACCAGTACCGCCCTCTTCCTCATTCCCGGCGGCATCCAGATGGTGCTGTACCCCTGGTTGGTTGCCGTCTATCTCCACGAATCGCCCACGCGTGTCGGTTTGGCGCAGATGGCGTCTCAGCTGCCCATGTTGCTCCTCATTTTGTGGGGCGGTTGGCTCGGCGATCGCGTGGATCAGCGCCGCCTGTTGATCGGCCTGAACAGCGCCATGGCTCTCCCCCCATTGATCGTGGCTTACCTCTTCATACAGGGGCACTTTAACTACACACTGTTGTTTTGCTGGGCGCTGGTCGGCGGCACGTTCGCGGCCTTCGTGCAACCGGCGCGTGACGCCTTGCTGAATCGGGTAGCCGGCGTGGACGTACAACGCGTGGTCACCATTACCATCGGTGTGCAGTTCGGGGTACAGACCATCGGCTTTTTCATCGGCTCCGCTGCCGATCGCGTCGGACCACCGGTACTGCTCGTCACGATGTCGTTGTTCATGGTACTTGCTGCGCTCGCCACCTGGCGGATTCCAAGGTTGGCACCCGCCGTTTCACAAACCCGCCAACACCCCTTGCAATCCATCGCGGAAGGTATTCGTCTGGCGTGGCGGGACGACGCCATCAGGCCCGCGATTCTGCAGACATTTTCTGTAGGTATCTTCTTCGCGGGTGCATACATGGTGTTACTCCCGCTGATGGTACGAGACATCTACGCCGGCAGTTCGCAAGAAATTGCCCTGGTGTTTGCCGCCAACATGATCGGAACCGTTTGCGTGACATTGATTCTGACCCGGATCGGGCGGGTATCGCGCCCGGGGCGCACGCTGCTCATCGGCGCTACGGTCAGTTCCACCGTGCTCGCTCTATTACACTTCGAATTGCCGCAGTGGCTGTTTTATGTCGTGGTGTTTCTGTGGGGTGCATGCGGCGGCATCGGCATGACCATGTCACGCACCATCGTGCAGGAAGCAGCGCTGGCGACGCATCGAGCGCGCATGATGTCGGTGTATTCGCTCGGCTTGATGGGCGGCATGCCCATCGGCAGCTTCACGCTGGGATTGATCGTTGACGAAGTCGGTGTGCGCAACGCGGTACTGTTTCCCGTGGTCGGCATGCTCGCAATTTTGCTTTACGTCGGCCTTACCAGCAAACTGTGGCAGGTCGAAAGCAAGCTCATTACGCTGACAGAATGAACCACAATCATTTACTCGCCTGTATCGTTGCGTTGACCGCTTGCGCGCCAGAATCCGGCCCGGGACCGCAAGGCCCGGATCAAACACGTACAGCCGAAACGCTGAGCATACCGCCGGGTTTCCTGGACGATGCTCCGCCACCCCCCACCTCCGATACGGTCATCCTTTCAGGCGGTACGCTCATCACCGATGCAACGGTTCCCGACAGCGTCGTGGTCATTCGGAACGGTGTACTGCGCGATTGGGGTCAGCGCGGTTCTGTAAACGTACCCAACGATTCCGTGGGCCTCAACACCAGTGGGCAGTGGATCGTGCCCGGCACAATGGAAGACTTACATGCTGGCAGTCTACCCAACCTCGAGACCTGGCAAGCCGATACACCGGCTAATCTATTGATTCTCGATCGATATCCGAGCACCGATGCCGATGCCGTAACGGGCAGATACGCAAACGGTAAACACCTAACGACGCATAGCGACTAACGCAAGAACTCTTCTGCGCCTAAGTCGAGCGCATGACGGGAATGGCGGCGCGCCATAGTCAGAAACATCTTGTCGCCACGCTCCGTCTGTTGCACTAAGGGTGCAGCTATGACCGTGACTCCAAAACCGGCAAACACGCCACGCCGGTAGGCCTGCCAGCAATCTTCCCACTCGAGATGTACATCCATCCCAAGCAGCGCTTCGTGGTAACCGCGCACGATTTGACCTTCCACCTCGCTACGCACTTCAGGCAACAAACCCGCGCCCATGAAATAGGCCACATCATTGAGCGGTGCACCGAGATTGACGCTCTGCCAATCGACCGCAGTGACCTCATAGCCGTCACCGGTGTCGCGGATCATCAAATTGTCGAGCCGGTAATCGATATGAATCAGACTGAAGACCTCGGGAAATTCTGCGGACAACGGACTGTGGTCGGCAACGCCGACAGCTTCGATTATGGCTCTTTCGTCGTCGGCGAGATCCGCCGCAAAGCGGTCCATGAAAGCAGGCAGCTGTTGTTTGTATAGATCGCTCACCCCCGGTGTGGCCTGATCGGCATCGCGCAACCATTCGAGCTGGTGCAGACTGTCGTCGCACCACGTCGGACCATGCAGTCCGGCAAGCTCGGTTATGGCGGCTTGCGCCACTTCAGGAGAACACCCCTGCAGTTGATCGCCCTGTTCGGCGGGACGCAGGTCGTTCATCAGCACGACAAACTCCGGACCATTCTCGTCGACGATGTCGGCAAAGTAGCAATGCGGTGTGCGAATGCGTACGCGCGACTGGAGTTCCTGGTAAAAGCGAACTTCTCGCAGGAAATTGCGTAGCGCCACACCCGTCGCACGGCTGACGGGATCGTCCGAAGGAAACTTGGCTACGACGCTTCGCGGTGCGTTGTCCGCATCCTTCGCATAGGTCAACTCATAGCGCACGCATTTACCGATTTGGCCAGTGCCGATCTGCGTTGCCGTGAACTCCTCGACGACAACGTCCAGATCATCCTCACGCAAGCGTTCTGTCAGCCAGTCGGCATTGACTTCACTTGCCGCAACGACACTCAAGGAGAGGCGCCTTCGATGCGTAAAACGCTCAAGCGGGGTGCAGCCTCACCGGTAAATGGGTATAGCCTTTGACGAACACAGAAGGTGTGCGTACGGGCTCCCCAACGACCTCGACAAAGTCGAAGCGTTGCATGATTTCTTCCCACAACACGCGCAACTGCATCTCGGCAAGCCGATTACCCATGCAGCGGTGGATGCCGAAGCCGAATGACAGATGGTGGCGCGGCCGCTTGCGGTCAATGATGAATTCGTTGGGCCGTTCGATCGCAGTTTCGTCGCGATTGCCCGATACATACCACATCACCACACGGTCGCCCTTCTTGATGGTCTTGCCGCCCAGCTCGACGTCCTGTGTCGCAACTCGCCGCATGTGCGACAACGGTGTTTGCCACCGGATGATCTCGGGCACCATGCTGTTGATCAGACCATAGTCCGCGCGCAGCTTCGCATACTGTTCCGGGTTTTGATTCAACGCGAGCACGCCACCGCTTATGGAGTTGCGCGTCGTGTCGTTGCCGCCGACGATGAGAAGGATCAGATTGCCCAGGAACTCCATGGGCTGCATGTTCTTGGTGTCTTCACCGTGGGCGAGCATGGACACGAGATCGAACCCCGGCTCGGGGTTGTCCTTGCGTTCATGCCACAGTCGGCTGAAGTATTCGAGACACTCCAGCAGTTCGGTGCGTCGATCCTCGATACTGATGATGTCCGTGCCCGCCGTAGCCACATCCGACCAATGCGTCAACTTACGACGTTCATCGAAAGGAAAATCAAATAGCGTGGCCAGCATTTGCGTGGTCAGCTCTATCGACACCGTATCCACCCAATCGAAGGTCTCGTCTACCGGCAGCGAATCAAGGATTTTGCCGGCGCGTTCTCGAATGACGCTTTCCAGCGCCGCCAAGTTGCGGGGTGCGACGACACCGGTGACCGTGGCGCGTTGCACATCGTGCTTGGGCGGATCCATGGCGATGAACATCTCTGTTTTGAATTCTTTGGCGCGCTCGGCCTCCGCTTTGAGCGGCCCGACGGTAATACCGTCCGCTGACGAGAACAATTCGTGGTTGGAATCGACGAACATGATGTCGTCGAATTTGGTAACCGACCAATACGGTCCATAGGCACTATCCGGCAAGAAATGTACGGGGTCCTCGGCACGTAGCCGTTCGAAATAGCCCCACAGCTTGTCCTGCTGGAAGATCGGCACCTGGGCCGGATCCAATTCGTCGATCGGGATGCTGTAAGGGTCCGGGACTTCTACGTTGTTGAGGGCATACGCGTGTTCAGTCTTGAGCGCAATGGCGTTGTCGATCCGCTCTGCTCTGTTCCCGTCCGTCTGCACTACGCTACTCATATCTCCCTCTCTTCACCAATAAACAATCGTCTCGATATTATCACACTAGGAAGCGGCCGCCTGAGCGCGCTTATCCATCTCCGGTGGCGCGATCGTCACTCGCTCACGATGGCGCTTCACCGCAGCCAGGATGCGCTCGACCACTAGCGGATGCCGCGCGGCAACGTCGAAGCGTTCCGCGGGATCCGCATGCAAATCGTACAACAACGGGGATTTGTGCACCGTTCGCTCTGGCGGCTGTCGGTAGGCGCCTTCGGTGACAAAGTGTAACTTCCAACGTCCCATGCGGTAGGCATACAACTGATCCCCACGGTAGAACGGCATCTCTTCGCGCGGACCCATTTGTTCTTGACCATCGGATTCGCCGAACAAAAGGGGCGACAAGTCGACTCCGTCGACACCCGTTGCACCGGATGCGCCCGCAAGCCTGGCAATTGTCTTGAATAGATCGAGCGTTGCGCCAATTTCGCTCACGGTCCCTGTACGCAGCCGATTCGGCCACCACATCACCGTGGGCACTCGCATCCCGCCTTCGAACGTTGTGCCTTTGCCGTGACGCAACAAGCCTGCCAACCCACCTTCGGTGTTCATCGTCAACCAGGGTCCGTTGTCGCTCGTAAAAACGACCAATGTGTTGGACGACTTACCGGTGCGCTTGAGCGTCTCGACAATCTTTCCCACGCTCGCGTCAATCTCTTCGACGACATCTCCGTAGCGACCGCCACGGCTCCGCCCTTCAAAGACTTCACTACGAAACAACGGTGTGTGTGGCATCGTATAAGGTAGATACAGGAAAAATGGTGCAGCGTCGGCTTCGATGAAGTCGATGGCGGCCTGCGTGTAGCGTCTTGTCAGCGTCGTCTGCTGCGCCGGTCTTTCGACCGTACGATCCTCAAATGTGCCATCGGGCAGCTTGCGGCTCGAGTACAACGGTACGTTCCAGTAGTCGAGTTTCGGTGCGGCATATTTCGCCGCCCGACCGCTCAGTGCCTGGGCCACTTCGGCTTGCTGTCCGGCATTGCTCAAGGCAATGATCTCGTCGATGCCGGCTTCACCCACCCAGTCCATATCGTTCGAGTACGGCAAGCCCAGCCACTCATCGAAACCGTGTCGTGTCGGCCAGGCTGCTTTGGCGTCTCCCAAGTGCCACTTGCCGAAGATCCCCGTCCGGTAGCCTACGTCCTTGAGCGCCTCCGCGAGCGTCACTTCAGCGTCTGGGAACCCGCCCGGATCGTTCGGGAAGTAGACGCCGATCAGGTTGCCATACAAGCCGGTTCTGACCGGCAGCCGCCCGGTCAGCAGCGCACCTCGACTGGGCGAACACACGGGTGCGGCGACGTAAAAGTCGGTCCAGCGCTGTCCCTCAAGCGCCATTTGATCGAGGTGCGGTGTGCGGATGTAAGGGTGTCCGAAACTACCCAGATCGCCATAGCCGAGATCGTCGGCAAAAAGGATCACCACGTTGGGTTGTGTTGCAGCCATTACGGGTGCCGTTGCCAGCATCAGCGCAGTCAACACAAACACAGCAGGCCGACGAATGGTTCGATTCATGATGCGTTCCTCAGACTCATTCCTTCTCGAGGTCGCCGCCCAGGTATTTGCCGGCCACGTAGAAGTGGTAGGCCGCCCACACGTTGACAAAGGAAAAGATCAACAGACTGTAACGCAAGGACTCCTGCCCATAGCTCGGCTCTAGCACGTCGCTCAGTATCCCAACGGCTTGCGGGCCCGCTCCCAGGCCAATGATGTTCAGTATAAACAGCAGCACTGCGGCTGCGACACTGCGCATGCGCAGTCCGACCAAGCCCTGGGTTTGTGAGAACGTCGTGGCCTGGTAAAAGTTGCCGAGTAGCACCGGCAGAATCAGGCACAACAAGGCAACGTACGCGGTGTCGGCAAGGTAGACGCCGAACGCAAAGGGCGCTCCAGCAAGTAGCGCCACTGTGACCACCCACAGGTACCATCGCGTATCGCGCGCGCCATACCGATCCGCCATCCAACCACCGAGCGCAATACCGATGCCACCGGGAATACCCAGAATGAGACCGAGGTACGTGCCCGCATCTCCTGTTGTCAGGCCGTGCGAGCGAATCAGGTATGAAGGCACCCAGGTCACGACGCCGTAACCCACGAACGCAGTCAGCGCACCGCCAAAGGCAAGATGCCTGAAGGACCGCTTCGCCCACAGGTATTTGAAGGTCTCGGCAATACCCGGCTGGTCGGCGGTGGCCACCCGACCCTCGGCCATGCCGCGCGGTGGTTCGCGCATGCTAAAGCGTACGATCAATGCGAGCACCAGACCCGGTACGCCCACGACGAAAAACGCCATGCGCCATCCGAAGAACTCGTTCAACCACCCCCCGGCGACGAAACCGAAAAGTATCCCGACCGGTATACCCAACGAGTAAATGCCGAGCGCGGTCGCGCGTTTCTCCGCAGGGAAATAATCCGAGATCATCGAGTGTGCCGGCGGGCTGCAACCTGCCTCACCGACCCCGACGCCAATGCGCGCCAGCAACAGCTGCCAGAAATTCTGCGCAAGACCGGACAGCGCCGTCATGGCGCTCCAGATGGCTAAAGCCAGAGCAATCAGATTCCTTCGATTGCCTTTGTCGGCATAGCGCGCTATGGGAATGCCTAACGTCGCATAAAACGCCGCGAAAGCGAACCCGGACAACATCCCCAGCATGGTATCGGATAAACCGAGATCTGCTTTGATCGGTTCGAGCAAAATCGAGAGAATCTGCCGGTCGATAAAGTTGAAGGTATAGACGACGACCAACACACTCAGCGCGTAGTGCCGTGCATTGGCACTAAATACGCTGACGTCTTCGACGTTCGCCATGGAATCCGCTTGATCCACTCGCTCCACTGCTTCCCCTTAGGATTTATTGTTTATTTATACTCACGCTGTCACACGAACACGGGTAACGGTTCGAACGACTCATGCAGCACTTGTGCGGAGGGCACCTTCAACCAACGCTCGATCGCCGTGGCATACACTTGACGGAAATCGATCGTATGTTGGAGATTGTCTCCATCCACTAGATTCGTCAGTGACGGCGGGTCGCCATAGTGTCCACCGTTAATCGCGTCCCCGATCAGGAACATCACGTTGGCGCTGCCGTGGTCAGTCCCCAGGTTGGCATTTTCCGGTACCCGTCTGCCGAATTCCGAAAATACCATCACCACGACGCGCTGACTCTGCCCCAGACGTTCGAGATCCTTGACGAAGCCATGAATGCCGTCGCAGGCGTAGCTCAACAAGCGTCTGTGCAAAGCCGGTTGCTGCACGTGGGTGTCGAAAGCATTGTTGCGAAACGTCACGTAGTAGAGTTGTGTCGGTAAACCTGCGCCGATACACGCAGCGACCTTGGGTAGGTCGACGGGTGCGATACCATAGTCCACCGGTGTGCGATAGCGCTGCCACGCCGTGCGAATGCGTGCGGAAGACGTTTGCGCACTCACATTCACAGCGTTAAGGAAATCGCGATTGGCGTTTCCTGAGGGCGCGGTCGGCGCAGTAGGTGGATTATTGTCCGCAGCTTTGCGTTCGGCAGCCGATGCCAGCCACCGATGCCGTTGAAATCGCTCGGGATCGTCGAACACCACGGGTGTATGCACGGCGCTCTTCACCGCGAGCGATTGTGACGAGGCGATATTGATCAACATGTCTTCGCGGTAATGCGGCGCCAATGCATCGGCCACGCGGCCCATCCAACCGTAGCGGTCACCGCCGTGCGGCACACCGGTGTGCCAATATGCCATCGCGGTGAAATGCGAGTATGAAGGCCGCTCGTAGCCACAGCCGTGGACAATGGCCAGCTTACCTTCGTCCCATAAGCGTTTGAATCCCAACATGCCGGGGTTGAAGCCGAAGTGGTCGTCGATGGGGAGCGTCTCGGAAGCTGGAATACCGATACGCGGCCGTTGCCGATAGTAAGCATCGTCCGCATATGGGATGACCGTATTGAGGCCATCGTTGCCACCCGACAGTTCCACAGCGACGAGGATGGGGGTCTCGGCGCCGAGCTGCGAAGCCGCCAGAGCGATACCGCTCGGGGCCATGGCGGCGAGTCCGCCCACCGCGCCCGTTTTGATGATGTCGCGTCTTCTCACGATCGCACTACCCTACTGTCCCTAATCATCCGCCACCCCTCCTCCGGCACACTACCCTAGCTGGTATTCCGGCAAGCTCAACATACGGTGTAGCAGCATACGCAAGGGTTCTTCCATATAGGTAGCCGCTTCGGTGAGGGAGGACGTGCCGAGTTCGGTCTCGAAACCGGCAGCCAGCTCATGCAGCGTCGCAGCCGACAACGTCACCGACATGAAGCGTCTTGCGAAATACTCGACGACCTCCAGCGGTGTCTCGAGCTCAGCAGCCGTAATCATTTTCGTCAGATCGACCGAAGCGGTCGTCCTGGACAAGGGCTTCACCCGTTCCAACGCCATCTGCCAGCCACGCATGCTGCCCAAACGCGTGTTGAAAGCTTCTTCGCGATCGGCAAGCAGGTTGGATGCCGCCATCATGTCTTCGCCGCCGGCTACACCTGTGGGCTTCGTGGCTTCGGCAATGCTCATACCCTGCCGCAGTCGATCCTGAACGTGGACGATTTCCGCAGTGAGACCGGGATAGCGGTCCGGCGGCACGAATCCAATGTCTGGAAACAAGACGTCCAACGCAAAGTTGCTGCGTTCGAAAAGCAGGCTCGGAGTAATCCAACTACGTCCGTGAGACCAACCGGCGACGGTCGGCGGGTGCATCAACCGTTGGCCGAGCGCCCCGCTCACGGTGTTGAAATCCGGCACACCCGGCACTCGCTCAAGATCCAAGAGTCTGTAGGTCCCGATCAACAGCTCAACCGGACTTTTAATCCGGCTGCCGACATTGCGTGGGGTGTAGAAGTCGTTGGATAGAAAGAGACGTTCCAGGTATACGGCGACGTCGAATTCGGCATCGCGAAGTGCAAGCCCAAGCGCCGCGCGGTCGGCGTCAGGCACCTCGCTGTTGACGAAATAGGCATAAATTTTTGTCGCGATGAATTCCGCCGCCACCGGCTGGGCGAGAATCAAGTCAATGACTTCGACGCCATCGAACGGTCCACGGTGACCCAGAAAAGTTTTCTCGCCCAAATCCCGGTGTTGGTCGTCGATGTGGAACTCGAGTCCTCGAACGTTCCACCCTGTGAATGCGCGCGCCGCTTCCTGGACGTCGCTTTCGCTGTAGTTGCCCACACCCATGGTGAACAGCTCCATGATTTCCCGAGCGAAGTTCTCGTTAGGGGAATCTTTGGTGTTCACTCCCGCATCCAGGAAAGTGAGCATGGCAGGATCTTTAGCCACACCCACGAGGAGCTCTCTGAACGAACCCCGTCCAAGTTCTTGCAACAACGCGAGCTGCTTGAGCATCTTGCGATAATCGCGCACCTTGTCTTCGTTGGTCGCGAAATGGCCATGCCAGAACAACGCGAGCTTTTCCCGCAGGGGGTCGGACGATTTCAGCATGCGCTGGGCCCACCAATAGGCGACACGATCCGTTTCCAACCGGCTGGCCCGCAGCCAGTAGAAAAAGCGATTCACGACCGGTTGCAAGGGACGATTCCCAGCCGGTTTGACCGCCACACCGAGCGCGTGGCCCTGAGCTCTAGCGAGCTCGGTGGTCGCCGGGCGACTGGGTGGGAATGGATCCAAACCCTCATCGAAGACGCCGGAGTGATCGAACGCGGGCAAGCTGCGATCAGGTCTGGCCCGAACAAAGCGACGCACGGCCGCGCGTGGAGTCATTCGCGCCAGCTGCTCAATTTCCTGCGGGGTGGCGCCGAATCCAGCACGTGAGGCCAGATGTGCCGCGTGGCGTGCGCTCCATTGATCCCGTGCCACGGGCGTCAAATCGATCTGCGCCATGCTCAACGCGGGTAGCAGAACCATGACCGCCCCGATGACGCCGCTAGCGGCCGGACCCATCAAGCTCAATGAGCATCCCCATCACCCTCAAAGCCCCACAGTACCATTATTGCCGAGTCAGGTTTAGCGAGCGTAGAATGGCTGCAACTTAAAGAGTCCATCCGGAGCTTTCCCATGGCGGTCGATCTATCAGGCACACGGCGTCGATTTATCCAATACGGCACCATGCTCGGCGTCAGCACTCAAGCGCTGCTGAAATCACGCGACGTACGCGCTTCGATTTTCGAAGGCAAAGAAGCCGCGGGACTGAACGAACCGTGGCCCGAAATGGCCTACCGCCCACTTGGTCGCACGGGACACAACTCGTCGCGTTTGGTGTTCGGCTGCGGCGCGACACTCTCAGGAGAGCGCCACGACGATCTCTTGGATGCGGCCTTCGACGCTGGCGTCAACACGTTCGATGTCGGCTTCAAGCATTATTACTCCGACGCCGAACGCAATCTGGCACCCTTCTTGAAGAAGCGTCGTGACGACATCTTTTTGATCTCGAAAGCCTACGTCCCCGTCGAGATCGATTGGGATGAAACCATTTCCGTACAACAAGCCAAACAAGCGGCACAAGGTTGGAGCGGCTTTCTCGACGAAAGTCTGAATGAGATGGGCATCGAGCACGTCGATGCTTACTACTACATGGCCTCGAACAACGTGTCCGTCGTCGGCAACGAAGAGATTTATCGCGCTTTTGAGAATGCCAAAGCGGCCGGGAAAGTGAGCTACTTGGGTTTGAGCACCCATCAAAACGCACAAAACGTGCTGCAGACCGCCATCGATACCGGTTGGTTCGATCTCGCCATGATCGCGATCACCCCGGGCGGCTGGTACGACTGGGAAGACAAATCGATACTGGAAGGCACGCCGCCCATGAAGGACCTGCAGGGCATCCTCACCGATGCGCGCGAAGCAGGCATTGGCCTCGTCGGCATGAAGGCCGGACGCTTCCTGGCCGGGCGTCGGTGGCTGGGCTGGGGCAATCCCGAAGCGTTCGATCAGTATTATGACGAGCACTTGTTAAAGGCGAAGCTCACCGAGTTTCAACGCAGCTATGCGTTCGTTTTGGAACACGGATTGGACGTGGTCAACGCGGACATGCAATCGATGTTGCACCTGAAGGAGAACTTCACAGCCGCAGCGACATCGGCGGAATATTTCAATATTGCCTGAGCATTTTCAGGGGCAACACGCCGCCACGCTGACACCGGGACTGCGCGCACTCTTCTATCAACCCAGCTGCGGCATCTCCGGCGACATGCACATCGGAGCGCTGGTCGATCTCGGCGTGCCTGCGGAGTGGCTACGCCGTGAACTCGCGAAACTACCGGTGGCGGATGAGTTTACGCTGACATTGGCGCCCGGTAATAAGATGGGCATCAGCGGGACCTGTGCGACCGTCACGACGACGGATACCCATGATCACCGTCACCATGCCACGATCGTCAAGCTGATCGAGGCAGCACGACTCGACCCGAACGTTACGGCCCGAGCACTGCAGATTTTCGCCGCCATCGCGGCGGCTGAAGGCAAGATTCACGACATTCCGCCCGAGAAAGTGCACTTTCACGAAGTCGGCGCTGTCGACTCCATTGTCGATATCGTGGCGGCAGCCCTCTGCATAGACCACTTCAAGCCGGACGTTGTTTTATCTAACCCCGTCGAAGTCGGTAGCGGCTACGTGGACTGCGCGCACGGGCGGTTTCCGGTGCCCGCCCCTGCCACACAGGAGCTGCTCAAGGGTGCACCGTTGACCTACGGAGGTGTGCGTGGCGAATCGACCACACCCACTGGCGCGGCGATCCTGGCGGCAATGGTCGGTGAATTCGAACCCAAAGGAATCTTCACCCCCGAGCGCATCGGCTATGGCGTCGGCCAGAAAGATTTCGAACGACCCAACGTCCTTCGCGTGGCTTTGGGGCGCTACGTTGCATCCGGGGCGGATGCGCAACATTGCAAAATCGAAGCGAACATCGACGACATGTCCCCGGAAGGTTACGAACCTCTGATGCAGGCGCTATTTGAGGCAGGCGCAGTCGATGTGTACCTCACCCCGATCATCATGAAGAAATCCCGGCCCGCGCACACACTCACTGCTCTGTGCACCGCGATCTCCGCGGACGCCGTCAGTGATTGCCTGCTCAATCAATCGAGCACCATCGGTTTACGTATACTGCCGTTTGAGAAGCGCGTGTTGTCGCGTCAAATACAATCCGTGAGTACGGATCTCGGCGAGGTCCGAGTCAAGGTCGTCACTCAACCCAATGGTGCCAGGCGATGGAAGGTCGAACACAACGACCTACAGGCGTTGGCGCAACAACACGGGTTGTCTTACGCAGAGGTGAAACACCGGATCGAGCATCAGGTGCACACGGCACTGTCCGGCGGTTAGCGACGCCGATTAATGTTGCGTTTCACGCGCCCGTGATAGCCGCGCCATCCGCGAGGGTTTTTCTTTTCACCGCGACCGATCTTGCGGAATGACGTCCGCCCATCGTTGCGGGCCGTGTAGGTGACACCGGCGGGTACGTCCATACCGTTGGCGCGTTGCAATGCCACGATCTCGCCGCCGTCCAGAGGCGCGAACTGCTTGTTACCAAAATGCCGTATGCCATCGCTATCGGTCCAGGTGTAGACCTCGGTCGATGCCATGCTCGATCCGGCAAGGCACATTCCGGAAGTGGCAATACTGATAAGTATCAGCAGCTTATGGCGCATACTTCGTTCCCCAACGAATGACAGCTGCGAAGACTTTAGCAAGGCTAACTGACAATAATTTTGGGGATTGTAAGTGGTTTGCCCAGAGCGCTCTTACATCCGGATCGTGAAGGTCACCACGCTATTTCAAACACCCCTTCGACCACTACGCCACTGCCCCTTGCTCACGCAGTGCGTCGATCTCACTCGCGGACATCCCGAGATTCTCGAGAATCTCTTGCGTCTGAGCGCCCGGCGCGACCGACGGTGTCGGCAGTTCCACCGCCGTACGGGAGAACCGCGGTGCCGGTGCGGCTTGCTTGATGCCCACCGACTCCACAAAGGTCGCGCGTTCGACATTGTGCGGATGGTGATAGGCCTCATCGAAGTTCAGCACCGGGGCATAACAAATGTCCGTGCCGAGCATGATCGCGTCCCACTCATCGCGGGTTTTGGTCAAAAAGATCGCCTCGAGTTTGTCGCGTAACTGCGGCCAATCTTCGCGGCTCATCTGTCGCGGTAGACTTTCATCTTTGTCCAGGCCGGTTTTCTCCAGCAACAAGGCGTAAAACTGTGGCTCGATGGACCCGATGGACACATATTTGGCGTCCTGGGTGGCATAGGTGCCGTAGAAATGCGCGCCCCCGTCCAGGAGATTAGTGCCACGCTCATGATGCCAATGTCCCGTGTTCATGATGCCGAACACGGCGTTCATCAATAACGCAGAGCCATCGGTCATCGCTGCATCGATCACCTGTCCCTTGCCTGACTTCTGAGTTTCGAAGAGCGCAGCGGCGATACCAAAAGCGAGCAGCATACCGCCACCTCCGAAATCACCGACCAGGTTGAGCGGTGGTACCGGATTGCGGTCCTTCTCCCCGATCGCGTGCAGCGCGCCGGACAGAGAAATGTAATTGATGTCATGACCGGCAACGGGCGCCATCGACCCGGTCTGGCCCCATCCCGTCATGCGCCCGTAAACAAGTCTGGGGTTGCGCGCAAAACAAACTGTCGGTCCCAGTCCCAAGCGCTCGGTCACGCCAGGTCGGAAGCCTTCGATCAGGATATCCGCCGTTTCGATCAGTTTGAGCACGGTTTCCACACCGTCGCTGTGCTTGAGATCCACGCCGATGCTCTTGCGTCCACGCGCAAGGATGTCGGTTTGATTGGCAGCCTGTCCCACGGAGCCCGCCCGATCGATACGAATGATTTCCGCGCCCATGTCCGCCAACATCATGCCGCAGAACGGACCGGGTCCTATCCCTTGTAGTTCAACGACTCGTACACCTTCCAATGGCCCCATAATTCCCCCTCCTATGTGTGTAGAGCCTAGTATAATGCCTGTTTACCTGTTTGCCTGTTTGTCTGTTCTTGGGGGGAACGTGGTCGACATCGACGAACTGAAAAACAAGTTTTTGAACCTGGAATTCGACAGAAAGGCTTTCGTACTCGATCGAGACAAGGTGCTGACCGTGGCGCGCACCACCGGCGAAACCCGGCCGGAGTATACGGATCCGGATCATCCCGAATTCCAAGCGCCGCCCGCTTTCTTGTGCAGTTTAGCCTCCGGCCGCCATCTGCCTATCGACTTTCCCAAACTCGGCGGCATCCCGATGGACGGCGGCAAAGCGGTCGCATGTCACGCGCCGGTGCCAATTGGCGTCCCGCTCACCGGCCGTACGCATTTGCACGACATCTACGACAAGAAGGGCCGCTCCGGGCGCATGATTCTGATCGTTGCGCGCCTCGAACTTTATGATGGCGACGAGCGACATCTGGCCACAGCGGATTCGACCATGGTCGTGCGGGAGAAACCACAAAAATGAGCATCCATTCGATCGCGGATGTGGAATTCGGCGCGGAACTCGAACCCTATCGACCCGATACCAGTCTGGAACTTTGCGGGGCCTTCGCCAACGCGGTGGGCTGGCCGAAAGGGCGATTCGACGACCACGAAGCGGCTCGCAAGCAGGGTCTACCCGGGGCGCTCGTGCCCGGCATCATGGGCATGGGATTCCTGACGACGACCATTCACAACTGGTCACCGCAGGCCAAGATCGAGCACATCGACACGGTCTTTCGCGCCCCCATGATGGCAGAGCAGCCGTTGTTCATTCATGCCGTCGTGACCGATATCGACGAGGACGAAGGACTCGTCGAACTCGATATGACCATCAAGAATGCGGCGGACGAAACACGGGTATTCGGAACCGCGAAAGTACGCTTACCGACCTAGGGAACGTCTGAGTTCGCGTCGAATAGTTCCTAACGATACATATTCGTGCCACCGCACAACGTCACCGCTTGCCCGGTCATGAACGCACTCGCATCAGAGGCGAGGTAGACGACCACGCCCATGAAATCTTCCGACTCGCCAAAGCGGCGCAGCGGCGTTTGTTCGTTGACTCGTGCTGCAGCTTCCGGGTTGTCCCACAGGGCTTTGGCAAAGTCGGTGCGGATAAGTCCCGGACAGATCGCATTGACACGTATGCCCTTCGGCCCCCACTCCAGTGCCAGGTTGCGTACCAGCGCGATGTCGGCCAGCTTGGAGATGTTGTAGGTCCCCAGCACTTCGGATCCTGCGAACGCTCCGGTACTGGAAGTGATCATGATCGAACCCCGGCCTTTTTCGATCATATCCGGCAACACCATCTGACACAGCCAGTGTTGAGAACGTACGTTGCTGGCCAAAATCTTGTCGAACGCCTCGTCCGGTATGTCGGTCATCGAGCCGTAAAATGGATTGACCCCGGCATTGGCGACGAGGGTATCGATCGGCCCTAAGCGTTCATGGGTTTCGTCCACGAGTGCACGCAACTGGTCCTTGTAGCCGATGTTGCAGGCGATGGCCGTGGCCATCTCTGCTCCGCACGCCTCGTTGATTTCCGCAACGGCGGCCTCGCACTGATCCAACTTGCGGCTGGACACGACCACCTTGCTGCCATGCTGTGCAAGCGCCATGGCCATACAGCGTCCCATGCCCTTCGACGCACCGGTCAGGAGCGCGACTTGTCCGGTTAAGTCGAATAATTCCGTCGATACTGCCATTTACACCCTCTCCTAGTCGGTCCTTTGTGATTGAACTTACTGATTCCAGACACGCGTGCCTTCGCCAGTCAGCATAGCCGCCGCGGGCATGACGCGTAACCGCCACGGATCGAGCCTGAGTGCCGCAAAACTCGGCGAGGCGGGACTGTCCCAGCCCGGGATCATGGTGGGATCGTAGCCGACCGGCTCGGGTCCGTTGGCAAACTTGTCCCATACAGCGGCCTTACCTGCAGCGTCCTCCACCCAGGCTGCTTTACACTCGGCCAGGCACGTGTCGTGCTCAGGCGTCCAGTAATTACAGGACACGTAAGGACTATTGTTCAGATGAGCCACCTTGATGGGTGTCTGACCGGTCATGACCCAGCCTACCAGCGCCACCCCGTCGAACTCCCAGATCGGGTGCAGAATCCGCGTGCGGGGACGGCTCTGTTCATCGACGGTCGCCACCGCACACCAGACGATCTTGTGCGCCATCTCCACGAAGTCCGGCGCGATTTCTTTAAGAGTGGTCATAGGCTCCCCCTATAAATGATCGATGAATCTACCGTATTGATGTCGGTATGCCCACAAAAAGCCATGGTCAGATCGAGCTCGTTGGCAATGATGTCGAGACACTGAGTAACGCCTGCACCACCCAGCGCGCCAAGACCGTTGAGAAAGGCTTTGCCAATCATGACCGATCGCGCTCCCAACGCGCACGCCTTGAGTACGTCCTGACCCGATCGCACTCCCCCATCCATCCACACTTCCAGGCGATCGCCTATCTCAGCGGCAATGGCGGGCAGCACCTCAATACTGGCGGGCGCCCCATCCAGCTGTCGCCCGCCATGATTGGAGACCACAATTGCATCGGCACCTACCGTCACCGCCTGCCGGGCATCCTCCACATCCATGATGCCTTTGAGCACCAACGGCCCACCCCACTGCGACTTCACCCATTCGACATCGTCCCAGGACAAACTCGGGTCCAACTGTTCTGCAGACCAAGCGGACAGCGAGCTGAGGTTATCTACACCTTTGGCATGGCCCACGATGTTGCCGAACGTGCGCCGATGGGTGCGTAACATGCCCAAGCACCAACGCGGCTTGGTCGACATATTGACCAGATTGGGCAGCGTGAGTCGCGGGGGCGCCGTCATGCGATTCTTAATGTCTTTGTGCCTTTGGCCGATGATCTGCAAGTCGAGCGTGAGCACGAGCGCCGAACAACGCGCTTCCTTCGCCCGCTGAATGAGGGAAGCGACGAAGGCTCGGTCGCGCATGACATACAATTGAAACCAAAAGGGTGCTCCGGTGTGCGCAGCCACGTCTTCGATGGAACAAATACTCATGGTCGACAGCGTGAAAGGCACACCGAACTGTTCCGCGGCTTGTGCTGCGACGATTTCACCGTTCGCGTGTTGCAACCCCGCCAGACCGGTTGGCGCAATGGCTACGGGTAAGGACCAACGTTGTCCCAGCATGGTTCCACGCACATCGCGACGACTGATGTCACGAGCCACACGCTGGCGGAGCTGAATGGCGTCGAACGCCTCGGCATTACGGCGAAACGTACTTTCGGTCCACGATCCCGATTCGGCATAGTCGTAAAACATGCGTGGCACACGTTGACGATGCAGCAGTTGCAAATCGGCAATGGAGGTGATCGTCGCCAAGGCTTTTCTGACCTTAAAACCGCCATGTTACATTAGCGTTTCAACATGAGAAGAGATGAGAAGTAAGGAATGGATTTGGACGCTCCACGACCCCTGGACGGCATTCGCGTGATCGAAGTGGGCCAGCTGCTCGCCGGTCCTTTCGCCGGGACGATGCTCGGCTACTTCGGTGCCGAAGTGATCAAGGTCGAACCGCCCGGGAGCGGAGATCCGATTCGCGGCTGGCGCCTGTTGGATGAATCCGGCACTGCTTACTGGTGGCGCTCGCTGGCACGGAACAAGAAGTCCGTCACGGCCAACTTGCGCACCGAGGCAGGACGCGCTGTCGTAAAACGCTTGATGCAAAGCGCGGATGTGGCCATCGAGAATTTCAAGCCCGGCACGATGGAAAAATGGGGACTGGGCCCGGAAGACTTAAAGGCAAGCAACCCCGATCTCATCTTTGCGCGTATTTCCGGTTATGGTCAGACGGGACCCAACAGCAAGAAACCTGGCTACGCGTCGGTGACTGAGGCTTATAGTGGTTTCCGCTTCATCAACGGGTTTCCGGGGAGTGTTCCGGTGCGGCCGAATTTGAGCATAGGCGACACGATTTCCGGAATTCATGCGGTGTTAGGTGTCTTGTTGGCGCTCCTCGAACGCCAACAGAACCGGGACACCGGCGGTCAAGTGGTCGACGTTGCTCTCTACGAGGCAATGTTCAACCTAATGGAAGGTGTCGTACCGGAATACTCGGGCGCCAGCGTCATTCGTGAACCTTCGGGTTCCACCATCACCGGCATCGTACCGACCAACACTTACTTGTGCGGCGACGGCAAACACGTCGTCATCGGAGCCAATGGCGATTCGATTTTCATGCGACTCATGCACGCCATGAATCGTCGAGACCTTGCTGAAGACGAACGTTATGCGACCAATCCGGGTCGCGTCGAACATCAGGAGTTCATCGACGGCACGATCGCCGTTTGGTGCAAGGGGTTGACGAGCCAGAGCGTCATCGACCAACTCGAAGCCGCCGACGTTCCGGTGGGTCCGATCTATAGTGTGGCGGATATGGTCAACGACCCACACTACATCGCACGCGGATTGTTTGAAGAGGTCGACACGCCCCAAGGATCGCTCACCATTCCCGCGATTACCCCAAAACTATCCGCGACCCCTGGGCGTACCGACTGGCCCGGTGGTGAAGTCGGCACGCATACCGACGAGCTGCTGGCGCAATTGGGGTATTCGCAAGCGCAACTGGATGCGTTGAGACAGGAAGGCGATATCTAACCAGGATTAATCATCGATGTTGCGAAAGAAATCGATGTCCCGCTTCTCGCCTTCCGGAACCGGCACCTCGACCACCCGCTCGCCGACGTCGTCGAATTCGAGTTTAAGCGCGCGCGTCATGGTCGCATGCATTTCGTAAGTGCAAGTGATGTAAGTCAGCTCAATGATCTCGACTTCGTTGAGGTGCTGCGTTAGCGCCTCGAACGTGCCATCGGCAACCCGCCCGCCTTGCAGCACCAAGTCGTCCGTGTACGCGAGCACTGCGCGCTCGGCCGGTGTGAAGAGATCCGTCGATGCCCAGTGAGGAATCGCCTCAATCTGCGCTTCACTGAATCCTGCAGCACGCAGCGCTTTGCAGTGTTGCGAGAACACGAACTGGCTGCCGCGTGCGAATCCAGCCCGTGCTTGACCCAGCTCCCGCAAGCGCGGTGATAACTGTCGATTATCGCCACGGTAAAACTGAAAACCCGCCACCATGTGGTGCAACGCATCCGGCACCTGGGCAAACACCGTCCACCAGTCCCCCGGCGTACCGGTTGCCGTGCCGGGTTCGGCCACCGGGTCGCGGTCCTTGCCGAATAGCGCATCGTATAACGGCAACACCGAAGTGTCGGCTTCTGCCCTTGGTACTTGCTTTAGTCGCGGCATACATGTCTCCTGATTCTGCGTCATAGTAAGATCACAAATCGATTCTACTCCGACTACCGCAATCTTCGCATCGGGACCGGGTTATAGGACACGCAACATGAGCCGATGGGCCAATTGGTCGGGACGCCTGACGTCTCGCCCCCAGACCCTGCACTTCGCCAGAAGCGAAGCAGACATTCAGGCACTGGTCACCGGTCTTGGACCGAATCGCTCCCTGCGCGCGGTCGGTGCGGCACACAGTCACGCGCCGTTAGTGGCCAACGACGATGTCATCCTCGACTTGCAGGCATTGTCCGGCTTGGTGTCCGTGGACCGCAGCGAACAGACCGCGTGGGTTGGGGCGGGTACGCGCATCTTCGCGCTGGGACCCGCGCTGCACACCCACCACTTGGCGTTGACCAACCAGGGCGATATAGATCAACAGACCATCGCGGGAGCGACCGCCACCGGCACTCACGGCACCGGAATTTATCTTAAGAACTTGACTGCAGCCGTGGTCGGCGCGCGCATCGTCCTTGCGGACGGCAGCGTGCAGGTGTGGGACGAATTCAACGACGCAGCTCTGTGGCGCGCCAGCCGTTTACACCTCGGCGCATTCGGTGTGGTCACACAGCTCAAACTCCAACTCCGGGAAGCCTATCGCTTGTCAGAGTCCAGTACCACGCTGAACCTCGACGAGACGCTCAACCGGTTCCCGGATGCCGCGGCGAATCACCGCCACGCCGAGTACTTCTGGCAGCCCACAACGGACGAAGCCAATCTCAAAACGATCGACGTCACCAACGCTGTTGCGGAGTATCCGCTCCGCCCCGAGGGGCAACGCACCGCATGGAGCTACGAGGTTTTACCCAATCACCGCCCACACAAACACACTGAAATGGAATACTCGGTCCCCGCCGAGCACGGCACGGCCTGTATGAGAGACATCGCCGAACAACTGCGCAAACGCTTCACGGACGTACGCTGGCCGGTGGAGTATCGCACGTTAGCCCGCGACGACGTTTGGCTGTCGACCGCGTACGAACGCGACACTGTGACAATATCCGTACACGAGGATGTCAGGGAAGACGAACGCGAGTATTACCAGGCGTGCGAAGAGATATTCTTGCACTATGACGGGCGACCGCACTGGGGCAAGGTACATTATCTGTCCGGCCAGACACTGGCAGAACGACATCCGGCATGGGACGACTGGTGGCGCGTTCGCGATTCGCTCGACCCAGGCGGACTATTCCTCAACGCCTACCTGAAGGAACTTAGATGACCCGGCCGCAATACACCTCCAAGTACCCGGAGCTCGGATTCTACGGGTTGCCCGGTCATACCCGCACACCGCGCGACATCCTGAAACAGGTACAGGATGCCGAAGCCCTCGGTATCGGCAACGTCATGATTTCCGAACGCGCTGATTACAAGGAAATCGCTGCAATCTGCGGTGCTTGCGCTGCGGTCACCGAGAACATCTACATCGGCACGTCCGGCACTAACCTCAATACGCGCCACCCCGTCATTACCGCCTCTATGGGATCGACGTTGAACGGCTTGTCAAACGGTCGATTCGCGCTGGGACTGGCCAAGGGAGTGAACTTGCGCTGGCAGGCAATGGGCGCGGCCTATCCGACGTACGCACGTGAAGCGGAATTCATCGACCTCCTCCGGCGTTTGTGGCGCGGCGAGAGCATCGTCAATCACACGGGCACCCTTGGTGACTATCGCGCTTTGAACCTCGCCGCTTATGTTGACGAAGACATCCCGATCCTCTACGTGGGCTTCGGTCCCAAAAGCCTGGTCAACGCGGGGCGGGTCTATGACGGGGCTCATCTGCACACCTTCATGTCCGACACCGCACTCAGCCGTGCCGTCGAACAGTTTCGCGAGGGCGAAGCTGCTGCGGGTAAGCCGGTCGGAAACGGCAAGGTGTGGTCGGTGTTCGCCACTGCGTGCGATGTCGATGAAGCGACCTACCTCAAATACATCGTGGCACGCTTGGCCACCTACCTGCAGATTCCCGGTTACGGCGAAATGTTGGTGCAGATCAACGGATGGGACAGACAAGAGTTGGAGCGATTTCGCCGGCACCCTGCGGTAACCTCAGTCGGCGGGATGATCGATAGCATTGCCAGCCTCGATCAGATCGCGGCTGTCGACAAGATCCTCCCCGATGATTGGCGTCCCGCTGCTATCGGCGATGCGCGCACTTGCGCGCAACGGTGGGTGGATCAGTTCAATTCCGGAGCGGACGGTTTGATCATCCATGCCAGCACACCGGAGGAATTCGCCCCGGTATTGGCCGAGTACGACCAAATCCGTCCCACCGCTCGCTTCGAGGGCCGCACCAACCGCCCGGCGTGACACCGTTTCAACGCGTGAGTATCAGTTCGGGATCCCGGAGGACATCGGGCAATTCAGACGGATGATCGACGAAGTGTTCGCTACCGGCGCGCTCTAGCTCCTCGCGTGATCCGTAGCCGTACGACGCGCCGACGAAGCGCATGCCGTTGTTCAGAGCACCGATGGCATCGTGTTCGCGATCGCCGATCATCACCGACTCGCTTGGATTGGCTTGGGTCACACGCAACGCATGGTCCAAAAGCGCTGTTTTGTCGGCGCGTGTGCCATCGAGTTCCGCTCCGAACGCCTGATCAAAGTACCGGGCGAGCTCGAATTTCGTGAGAATGCGCTCCACGAACACCAACGCTTTGCTCGACGCCACGTACATGACTATCCCCTGCTCCTTCAACGCCTCGAGAGCCTGAGGAACGCCGATGTAAACTTCGTTCTCGAAGAGACCGATCTCCCCGAAGCGCTCTCGATACAGACCCACGCCCGCATCGGCTCTCTTTTCGCCCACAAGCCTCACGAAACTCTCCCGCAGCGGAGGGCCGATGCACCACAGCAGCGCATCCGGGGCAGGCACGGGTTCGTCCAAACCTGCTAACGCATATTGCAAGCAGGTGGTTATGCCGAGTCGCGGATCGGTCAAAGTACCGTCCAGATCGAAAAAGAGTCTCAAGCCGATAAGCGTTTGGTCACGTGATAAGTTAGCGCTGCTTCCGCACAAAAGGCGATGGCGTCCTTTGGCAACGGCGCATCGATCGGGAACCAGATTGCGCGGTTCTTCTCGTACTTCAGTTCAGGATAGAGCGTGCGAAACGTGTCCACCAGATTGGTTTGACAGTGCACGTACATGGCTACGTGTGCCTCATCGGCAATATCGATACGCACGGTGGTACCGATCCGGGGCTTGTTCGGCAGAAACGCACGCTGACCCCACTTGGTGGTTTCCACCAGCTCATCCATCACACCGTTTTTGGCGAGACGCGCGCCCACACGTTTGACGATACCGGCAAGCTGCGTCAGCTGCTGTGCGGCGCGTTTGCTCACGAGAGGACGGACGGATGATCGTGGAGTTCAGGATCCAAACCATTCCCCATCAGATCGATGAAGTTGTCACGATAGAACTTCGTCTTGGCGACCTCGTTGACGCTCTGCATGTTTTCGTTAAAACGCTTGAGCGGATTGCGCCCACCTTCCACATGCGGAAAGTCGGAGGAGAACAGCAACATGTCCTCGTGGGAGTTTTCGATGATCCAACCCGTTTCTTCATGACAATACGGCGTGACCCGAAACTGCCGTGCCGCGATTTCGCTGGGTTTGCCGGAGAGTTTTTGCAGGCGCTCTTCGCCTTTGCGGAAAGCACCCCACCCGGAATCCATATACTTAAGCCAGCTCGGCAGCCACGACGCACCGAGTTCTATGGCACCGAACTTGAGGCGCGGAAAACGGTCGAGTACCCCGTCGAAGATCAATGCCGCCATGCTCTGCCACAAAGACAGCGGAATGGTCATGTAGCTCAAGCCGGTAAAGTTCTCGTCACCGCCGTGGAAGTCCTTGATCTTCGGTAGACCGTTGTTGGCATAAGCGGCGGACATTTTCCGCTCGCCGCCAACGTGGAAGATCATCGGCACCCCGGCTTCTTGAGCCAGCGCCCACAACGGTTCGAAACCGATGTGACTCGGACTGTGCTCGGGCGGACACTGCGACGGTATCATCAGCCCTTTGCACCCGAGTTCCAACGCCTCCCCGGCGATCTTGACGGCCTCCTCGATGTTCAACAGCGGTACGTACGCCGTAGCCAGCAAACGCTTATCCACCGAGCAGAAGTCTGCATTCATGCGATTGTGGGCACGCGCCGTGGCCAGCGCCAGATCGACTTCGTTAGCCTCATCGAGTCCGTAATTGCCTAACGCAACACTGGTGAACACGAGTTGGCTGGTGAAGCCGAGCATGTCCAGCGTTTTGGGTCGATCCGCGTTGTTGAAGGCACCGTGGGCCAGAGGACCTTTGCGCAGCATCAGATTGTCCTCCATGCCCGCGCGGAATTCGTCATCGTCGTGCAGGGCAATCGCTTTCTTTTGCTCCTCGCTCAAACGCAGTCGAGGTGCGGCAAACTCCTTGAAAGCCGCGTGATGGGCCGTATCCATATACTCAAGGATTGTGGTGGGAAGTTCCATCACGTGCGAATCGGCGTCGTGAATGGTGCGTTTCTCTACGTAAGACATGCAGACCTCCGGATTCTAAGTAAAGCGCTCAACGTCGCGCCGCGCATTATCTCCCAACATCAACCTTTGGCGCGAGCCGCTTTGAAATCGGGTTCGCGCTTCTCCAGAAACGCGGCTATGGCTTCTTTGTGCTCTTCGGACGCGTAACACTCATTCAGTGCTTCGAGCTCACGCTTTTGGACGAGATTGATATTGGTTTCACTGGCATTGGCACTGATGAGGTGTTTGATATGGCGAATGGCGCTCTGCGGATTCTCACCCATGGACGCGGCGATCGAGCAAGCCTCCGTTACCAGGTTTTCCGGCTCGGTCACTTTGTCCACCAGACCAATCGCCAAGGCCTCTTCCCCGGTGACGGTCTTCCCGGTCAACATCAACTCGCTCGCAGCGCCAAAACTCAAGCGCTGATTGAGAAAATGCGAACTCGCCAGTTCCGGTACCAAACCCATTTTCACGAACCGTACCGACAGCTTGGCGTTGCGCGCGGCCACCAGGTAGTCCATCGGCAGCACCTGGGTCAGGCCTACACCGATCGCGGGGCCGTTGATGGCGGCAACGATGGGTTTCGAATCCCGAATGAGCCCAACCCAGTCTCCGACCCCACCGCCTTCACGATCTCCCACCTCTTCGCCGTCGGCCTGCGCCTTGAAGACCGCTTCGATATCCGCACCGGCGCAGAAGCCGCGCCCGGCACCGGTCACTACGATGGCATCGATGGCGTCGTTGGCATTCGCTGCAGTGATGGCTTGGCGCAGCTCCCCGCCCATCTGGTGCGTCCAGGCGTTCAAGCGCTCAGGACGATTCATCGTCAACACGCGTACAGAGCCTTTTGTTTCCTCTAAAATAGTCTCGTATGTCATTGTATTAATTACCTTTCTAGTCAGCTTTAATGAGGTTCATCCGCATCCCGCACAGATAGATCTGCCGATCTCCCCGAACGGCACCCAGGCGTTCCGCAGTCTCCAAGATCGCATCGCATTCAACTGCAGCTAGATCGATGCCCCCCAGCCCTTCGGGCCGTCCGTCAGCGCACGGCACAAAACGCACGGCCGCGTTAGCGAGCTCGAGAACGTTGTCGTTCAGAGGAATTTCCGCGATTTCACTCCAACGTGCCGCAGTCTGCCCCGGATCGTCGCACTGCACTTCAGCCGCAAGTATGGCGTTCACCCGCTCCGTGCGCCGCGCCCTTTGCCAGTTCGGTCCTGCTGGCTCCCAAGGTCCGTCATCATCGTGCGCGCCTTCACCCATTTGCTCGTCGATTTCGAAAAAACTGCCGCCGGTATCTTTCGGATGCAACTGCATGTTACGAAACTCGTCTGTCGTGAAATCACTCACCAGCCGAATGCCCAACTCTTCCACATGCCGACGGCGCGGCGCGTGATCGTCGCATTGGGTAATCACCATGTAACCGCCGTCGCCGCCACGGCGCTCCAGATAACGCCCTCCTGCCGTATTTTCTTTGACGGGTGCAACTACTTCGAGCAGCTGATTGCCGATGGGCAGCAATGCGTTTTCCAGACCGAAGCGTCCTACGCCCGGATCCCTGTAACAGACTTGCAAGCCAAGCACATCCGTCAACTCGCGCTCGACGGGTGCAAGTTGCTCCGCGACCAAGGCAATCTGCCTGAGTTTCAACCACATATGTTCCCTCCCCGATCCGCTGTCACGGACACCGCCGTACGTTTATCTCACCCGCATCGAGTCTAGCGCGTATTGCAGCATGTTGCTTCCGGGTGATGTCGTACTGCAGCGCCACCACCTTCCACACACGAAACCTTACCGACGAATTGGCTCATCTAAACACCGGTGCATCTGATAGGCTTGAAGACTCCGTTGAATGAGCTATCCCGGGGCCACAAAGATGACCACCTCTGCCGAATTCCCGCATATCGAGCAACGCCGTGTCGCAACCAACGGCATCACACTCAACATCGCCGAGCAAGGCGAGGGGCCGCTCGTCTTGATGTGTCATGGCTTTCCCGAGTCCTGGTACTCTTGGCGCCACCAATTTCAAGCGTTGGCGAATGCAGGGTTTCACGCCGTCGCTCCGGACATGCGCGGGTACGGAGATTCGGACAAGCCGGAGGACATCAGCGCTTATAATCAGGTCGAAGTCATCAACGACATCATCGGCCTGATTCCGGCGCTCGGCTACGACACGGCAGTGGTCTTCGGCCATGACTGGGGTGCGCCTACCGCCTGGGGTTGCGCCCTGCACCATCCTGACCGGGTCACCGCGGTGGGTGCACTGTCCGTCCCGTTCAGTCCTCGCAGTGCGGCACCGCCGCTGGATACTTTAAAGTCGATCTTCAAAGATCAGTTCTTTTATCAACTCTACTTTCAAGAGCCGGGTGTGGCGGAAGCCGAATTCGAAGCCGACGTGCGCGTGGCACTGCGAAAGTTCTACCACATGGCCAGCGCGCAGATGGAAGTGGGTTTGTTAGAGCCCAAACCCGCGGATGCCGACATGCTGTCCGATCTGCCCGATCCACAAGAGATGGGCCCGTGGCTGTCCGCTAGGGACCTCGACTTCTACGTCAACGAATTCACCCAAAGCGGTTTCCGCGGTCCGCTGAACTACTACCGCAATCACAACCTGACCTGGCAACTCACCGAGGGCGCGCCCACCCGGATCAAGCAACCCGCCATGTTCGTTGCCGGCGACAAGGACGGGGTCATCGTCATGGCCGCCCAAGCGCTGAAGGATATGCCCAAGCACGTGGGTGATCTCAGAATCAATACCCTCATTCCCGACGTGGGTCACTGGACACAGCAAGAAGCGCCACATGCCGTCAACGAGCACATGGTGAACTTCTTGCGCGAAGTAGATACCTAGTTTCTTGAGCGCGGCTTAACGCGGCGCGAATCGTTGTCCCCCGTCCACGCGCATGGTGGAACCGTTCATCATGGCGCATTCGAAGATCGCGATGGCCATCGTTGCATACTCATGCGGTTGCCCCATGCGACGCGGAAACGCCGCATCTTTGGTCAACTGCAGCGCGCCTTCATCGGGGATACCCGCAGTCAGACCCGTATCGAAGAGGCTCGGCGCTATGGTCATGCAGCGAATGCCCAGAGTACCCAGGTCGCGGGCGATGGTGAGGGTCATCGCAGCGATCCCACCTTTGGCGGCCGTGTACGCCACCTGTCCGATCTGACCTTCGAACGCCGCGATCGATGCGGTATTGATCATCACGCCACGCTCACCGGTCTCGTTCGGCTCGTTTTTAGCCATGTGCTCGGCCACGATGCTGTTGATGTTGAACGATCCGATCAGGTTGAGATCGACGATACGACGAAAGTCGTCCAGAGAGTGTCGTGTGCCGTCACGTTTAATCGTGCGTTGGGCGACCGCGCCCCCGGCCGTATTGACCATAAATTGCACGCTACCCAGATCCGCAACGGCAGCGCCGATGACGTCAGCCATACCGTCGTAATCCATGACGTTACATGGATAAAACTTGCCTCCGAGTTCTTCCGCGACGGCGGCACCCTCGGACTTTTCCAGATCGAGAATCGCCACCTGGCCACCTTTATCCTTGAATTGAGTCGCGGTCGCTCGACACATGCCCGATGCACCGCCCACGAAGAGCCCTTTGCTGCCTGCAATTTCCACGATTTCCCCCTGTTTAGCGTTGGTTAGGTTCGAGTTGGTTAGATTTTACTTGTGTGTGTGGGCGGGTTACGTCATCTGATTGGTAAATGTCGCTAAATCAAAATAGTCACGCCAGGCTTTGATTTTACCGTCTACGATCTCGAACGTTCCCATGACCGGAACTGAGAGCATCTTGTCACCCGGCATGACGAAATTGTCTATACGTTCGGTGAGCACTTTGTCACCGTTTTCAGCAATGGCCAGTGTCTGCCAATCCACGCTTTCGGGCTGCATCTGTCTTATACCCGCAGACGCCGCGGCTTTACCGATCATCGGCTCCATCGGAATGTTGTGATAAACCACATCATCATGAAACGCGTCTTCGATGGCATCCCAGTCCATGCGGTTCCACGCGTCTATGAACGCCAAGACGATCTGCGAGTTGCTCATCGACGGCTACCCATCTTTCTGCAAGTCGGCTATCTTCACACAACTAATGGCTGCAACGAAACACCTATGCGTTGGACGCTGGCGTTTTTCATCACGACATTCGCACCCATCGCGGCGGCTGAGGGCCCTTGTTCCGATCCTGCCTACCGTCAGTGGGATTTCTGGGTCGGCGAGTGGGACGTGCGGTCCGTGGACGGGCAACCTCAAGGGACCAATAGCATTACGCAAGAGGAAAATGGCTGCCTGATCGTCGAACGCTGGACTAGCGCGGCGGGCGGTACGGGCCAGAGCTACAACTTTTACCATCTTGGCGATGAGCAGTGGCACCAGCTGTGGATCAGTCCAGGGGCCATCATAGAATACAGCGGTGGTCTGACGGATGACGGTGCCATGAAACTCGATGGCACCATCACATATCAGACCAACGGCGTTCAAGCCCAGTTCACCGGCTCCTGGACACCCAACGAAGACGGCACGGTGTTACAGGAATTCAAGCAATGGGATGACGCCACGAATACGTGGAAAAACTGGTTTACGGGCGTCTATCACCGTCAGTCGCCATAGCTTTCTTTGCATCCGCAACCCTCAAAGTTATCCAGTACGCAACGCTTTTGCCAACTCGTTCGCTGATATGCACCGACACATAGCCTAGTCTCGAGGCTTCACGCCTGTAGCAAAAGTACTATGAATCAGTGTTTTCCAAATCGCCTACGCGTCCCAACCGTGTTCTTGATCACAATCCTGACCCTCATAATCGGGGCATGCGGCGGAGGCGGCGGTAGCAACAGTGCGCCCGTGTCCGTCGGCGGGTTTACGCTCGTGGTCGGTGACGGACCCCTGGATGTGGCGGAAGTCAACATCGACATAGAGGAAGTCGTGCTGATCGGCGCAGGCGGTCAACAATCGTTCGATACCTCGGACATGCGCACCATAAATTTGCTGGCGTTGCGCAATGTGACGGAGTTGATACTCAGCGAGGACGTTCCCGCGGGAACCTACAACAAAATACGCCTGACCGTCAGCGCTCTGGAAATCGTCGAGCACAACGGTCTAAGTGAATTCGCGCAACTCCCTGCCAACGGAAAGATCGACCTGAACCCCCAGGGTCCTTTCGAGATTAGTCCGGGAGAAGATCTAGTCGTGGAAATCGATATCGATCTCGATCGGTCGGTACATGTTGTGAGCACCGGCAACAGCCAATATCGTTTCCGCCCGGTCGTGTTCATCGACGTCATCGATCAATCCGACTCGGCACGCTTGACTAAACTGAGCGGTCAATTGGCATCGGGTGACGACACTAGAACATTGTGCATTGACGACGATGACAGCGAATGTTTGGTGTTGGATTTCCTCGAAGATGCACTTGTGCTTGCCGAAGACGGTACTCTCGTTGCAGTGGAAGACCTCGCGGATGGCACTATAGTGTGCGTGTTCGGTCACTTCGTCATCGGTGTGGAAGGCGGTGAGTCGTTCCGTGTTACCGCGCTTGTTGAAGGCGGCGAGGACAGCGTCCAGCGGATCGATGGTACGACGGCAAGCCTTCTTATGGATGGTGCATTCGAGCTTGAAGTGTCAGAAGAACCTGAGAACACGACGATCAACCTGGTCGCCGGAGCAAAGTTGTTAGACGGCAACGGTGCACCGCTAACGGAGGACTTCGCCATCGGCGACGAGGCGGAAGCCTGGGGACAGACATCCACGATCGAACTTGCGGCCGATGCTACTTTCCCGGCTTTCCTCGTGCAGGTGACCCCCGCTGATACAGAAGAATCTATCGAGGGTACGCTGGTTGCAGTGGACGGAGATCAAATCACCTTGATGACCGAATCGGGTGAAGTGTGCGTGTTAAACGTCCCGGAGACTACCATTCAGCACATCCTCGATAATCCGGACGGATCCGAATCGGAATTACTGACGCTCGCTGAGCTAGCGGCGATGATAGACGATGAGGTCGGCGTCGAGGTGTTTGGCATACAGGACGGCGAATGTTTCATCGCCGACGTCATCGTCGTCGAGACCTAACCGAAGCGTTGCAGCACATGACGTGCCCACAAATCGAGTGGGTTGACTCTAACGTTAGCGAAACTCGAACCCTTCGTACCCCGAGGCTCGGATCTGCTCGAGCTTCTCGACGTAAGCCGGAAAGCCGACGTAAGGCATGAACACCCGCGGCTTGCCCGGCACGTTGGCACCCAAGTACCAGGAATTGCAACGGGGAAACAGCGTTTCCTCGGCGCGAAGATTAACGGACTCCACCCACTGATCCTCGGCTTCTAGCTGTGCGTCGATACACTGCAGGCCTTTCTCATCGGCTCGTTCGATCATGTTGGCGATGTAGTCAGCGTGTTGCTCCACACCCGTGATCATGTTGGCGAGCACCGATGGGCTGCCCGGACCGGTGATGGTGAAGAGGTTCGGAAAACCAGCGGTCATCAAACCTAAGTAGGTACGCGGCCCGGCCGACCATTTTTCCCGCAGAGGCAAACCTGCCTTGCCGCGAATGTCGATACCCAGCAACGCACCCGTCATCGCATCGAAACCGGTCGCAAACACGATGGCGTCGAATTCGTATTCGCGTCCACCGGTGACGAGACCGCGCGGCGTCAAGCGCTCGATGGGAAGCTGACTGACGTCGACCAGGTCCACGTTTTCGCGGTTGTACGTGGCAAAGTAGTTCGTGTCGGCACACAACCGTTTGCAGCCGATCACCGTATCGGGACACAGCAGTTCGGCCGTTTGCGGATTCTCGACGATGCCGCGGATTTTGTTGCGCACGAACTCCGCAGCCAACTCGTTAGCCCGCATGTCCAGCCCGATATCGCCGAATGCCGCGAGAAACATGAAACCGCCGTAATTCCAGTGTTCTTCGAAACGTCTCTCGCGTTCTTCCGGCGTGGCTTCCAACGCCGAGTCCATGTGTCGAGGATAATCCGCACCGAACGCCGCCTGCTGTGCCCAATTGCGGGCTCGAAAGTCACCGTAGTTCGTTTTGATGTCCCTGACTTTGTCTTGATCGATGGGCCCGTTCTGGGCTGGTATGCTGTAGTTGGGCGTGCGTTGGAAGACAGTGAGATGTTCGGCTTCCCGGGCGATGAGGGGTATCGATTGAATCGCCGACGAACCGGTACCGATCACCGCGACACGTTTACCGGCAAACGCGACCCCGTCATGCGGCCAATGTCCGGTGTGGTAGGTCTCACCGGTGAAGGCAGACAGACCGTCGAAATCGGGAATATTGGCGCTCGACAAACAACCCGTCGCCATGACCAGGTAGCGAGTGACGGTGACCTGCCCGTCACTGGTGTGTACTTGCCATTGTTTGAGTTCATCATCGAAGCGAGCGGCCGAGACTTCGGTAGAAAACCTGTAACTCGACCGAAGGTCGAATCGATCGGCAACGTGATTGGCGTAATCGAGTATCTCACTCTGTGGCGAGTAGCGCTCGCTCCATTCCCACTCTTGTTGCAACTCGTCGGAAAACTGGTAGGAATACTCCATGCTCTCGACATCGCAACGACAACCCGGGTAGCGATTCCAGAACCAGGTACCACCGACGTCAGCACCGCGCTCGAAGCCTTGGACTGTTAGCCCTAGCTGGCGTAAGCGGTGCACCATGTAGAGACCGCCGAATCCGGCGCCAACCACGATGGCATCCACTGCGTCGATATCCCGTTGATCCTGCATCCTTACTTCACCTGAACAAAACGGGCGAGTATAACCGACTCAGCGGATGACTCCGTACACTCGCGACGGGCGGATTCTGATGATTACCCGCGCCTGACTCTCGAGCCACCCTTCCAAGTCTTCCGGTTGTGAATAGCCAGTACCTTCGATATTGGCGAACACCATCTCAGTTGCGGCGACCAATCGGTCCCGGGTGACCTCTGCATGGCCTTCCACGGCGACGAAATTGAACGGCTCGGAGTTGCTGATGACACAAAGATTGACTTTGGGATCACGGCTTATCGCTGCGCTCTTGAACGTGCTGCCCGGTGTGCTGACGACCAATTCGTCACCGTCCCGGGCGTACGCGACCACCGAGCTGTTGGGACCACCGTCGGCGCGAAGCACCGTCAGCACTGCCCAACGGTGTTCCGTGACAAATTCGTCCCAAGCTGCATTGTCTCCTATCACCGTCTAACCTCCTCATCCCTTCAAACGAGCGCCGGTTGCCATTCGAATTCCGGCACTATTTCGTCACGTAAGAACGCGGCGATCATGGCGTTGACGGCTTCCGGTTGTTCTTGCTGTACCCAGTGCGATACCCGCGGCAGATAACGAACGGTCAATTCGTTCACGTATTTATCCGTACCATAGGTCGTTTCCTTGGTCAGCGCGACGTCGTCCTCTCCCCAAACCATCAAAGTCGGTACCTCGATTACCGGCATACCGAGTTGCGCCTGCCGCCGAGCACCGCCTCCGCGGAGCAATGCGCGGTAATAATTGAGCATCGCGGTCAAAGCGCCCGGTTGCACGGCGTTCATGCGATACACGTCACCCACCTCAGGTGGGAATTTCGCTTTGTCGACGGCCGATTGAGCCATCATCGTAGCGAACGCCTTACCCTCATCACGACTCAGGAGCGCCTCGGGCAACTCGGGAATCTGAAAAAAGAAGATGTACCAGGACTTCTTCAGTTGTGCCCAAAGATTCCCAATGTCGGACAGCTCGCTCATCACCGCTGGATGCGGCACGTTGCATATGATCAATCGCTCGAGCGGACGCACTTTTCTGATGGCGAAAAACCAAGCGATTACGGCACCCCAATCGTGCCCGATGACTACCGTTTCCTTGGCGCCACTCACATCGATGAGTTGCGCGACATCTTCCATTAGATATTCGATGGCATATGCCGCAACACCCTCGGGTTTGCTGCTGTCGCCGTAACCCCGCAAATTCGGCGCCCAGGCCCGATAGCCCATGTCCGCCAGCATCGGCAATTGAAACCGCCAAGAGAAGCTGTGTTCCGGAAAACCATGCAAACACAGCGCCAAGCGATCTCCCTCGCCACACATGTCGATTTCGAAACGCAATGAATTGGCATTCACGTATTCAGTGCGGATGCGCGGATCGCGCAATTGATCCGGAACGATACTGCTCACCTAAACGAACCTATGGGACCCGAAGAATTCACGATCGATACTACCAATCGCACTTCCTGTGGCCAATCGCCGTCAACGCACTTCACCCCGCAGCGTTTTGAATGCCAACCACACATCCCAAAGTGTGAAGCCGACGATCACGAGAATCACCATGCGCACGACGTTGTCGATGTGTCCTGACACAACTTCGGTCACGGCATCGCCGAGCTGTATCAAGTCCGATTCGAACGCAAGCGTCACCCCGAGTGCGGCCACAGCAGCGTTCAGCACGATTTCGGCAACGAGCGCGCGAAAACGCCACAGTCCAATGACGAGGACATAGGCATGCAGAACGAAACACAAACCGAAAACGACGTTGAAACACCAAAAATACGGCCCCCAACTCGCACCGAGGCTGACAGTATCCTGGAGCGCCGGGAACCAGCGATCCAGCACGATGACGTCGTTCCACCACAACAGAAAGAAGCCCTCGGTAATCAAATTGGTGATGACATCGCCGCGGTCCGCGACGCCGAGATTGCCTTTGGCCAATGTCTGCGGTTGCCAACGTTCGTACCACCCCAATTTCTCACCGGAGTATTCGATGGCGATAAACACCCCCACTACAACGGCCGCTACCCATAGGAGCGTTTCCAACGTCATGAACACAAACTCAAAGGGACCTACCTGCCAGTCGTTTGCGAGCGCGACGCCCAAGGCGACGACAAATTGCGCCACCAGGGCAATGGTGAGAATGACTTTCAGCGTTTGGACAAAGGCTGGGAACAGCTCGGGACCTATGAGTGCCCTACGGGGAGCGTACTGACCTGCAACTTTCAAGGGATGGCCAAATCGAGCGAGCACTTCCGCCTGGTGTTCATCCGTGATCGGATTGTCTCCAGCACTTCCGTACACTTCTTCTTCGATCACCGCACGTAAATCCTCGGTCACATCCTGTCGTTGGTCGACCGGAAGGTGTCGGGACACTTCGTGTAAGTAGCTATCGATGAGTTCCATCAGCTGCCTCCGTCAGTGAGTTGGCTAAGGCTGCGGGACAGTTCGTGCCAGTTGCTCAGCAAGCGTTCGAATACGTCGGCACCCCGGTCGGACAAGCGGTAAAAGCGCTTTCTGCGTTTGTCTTCCTCACGCCAATCGCTCTCCAAAAGACCCTGCTTTTCCAGCCGTCGGACGAGCGGATAAAGCGTGCCCTCTTCGACCATCAAGCCCTTTGCGGCCAATGCTTTGCGCAGCGAATAGCCATAGTGTTCGTGGCGCAATTCACCCAAGACCCCGAGCACGAGGGCCCCGCGCCTGATCTCCGAAGTCAGTTTTTCGAGCTGTTCGTCTTCATTCACGAGATTTGTCCAAATTCTTGCCTTTTTCGCACGGCACTGTGCGTCACACCCTGTGTATTACACAGCCTATGCAATACATACTATGTAACACATAGTATCAATGCAAGGGCAGTCGTCTGCGGAAGATCTCAGCCAGAGAATGCGCCTAAAGCCGATCGATATAGTTTTCGACGAGCGCCGCTGCAACCCAGGCGATGGGCGGGATGACGACGTACACGAAGACCCGGGAGAGGACTTTGAGATCCACCGGCCAGTCCGAGATCGAACGCACCCGTTCGATATGCGCGAGCGTCAATTCGAGTTCCGTCGTTCGACTGCGGGGGACTGTGGCTAACTCGGCCTCCAGATCCGCTAACCGTTCCCCTTTCGCGCGGCGTATCGAGGCTCGCAAGCCCACGACGGGCAGTATGAAAAACACCGTGGCCGTGGTAACCCCGACGTACAACGCCGGACCATAGTTCGCCCACCTGAAGTTTGCATCCAACGACTGCAGTGGCACCAGACAGAGCGCGCCCATCACAGACAAGACATCGAACGTGGCAATGCGCGCGATCGGTTTCAGCCGTTCGAGGTGATAGAGGTCGACCTTCGCACTGCGCCCGAGTTCCCGCAGTGCCAAACTACACGGCACCCGCCACCCAATGAGTAAGGCCACGACCATCCAAACAATACAATTGATCGCCAGGAACGCAAAGTCGAAGCCCGTGCCCTCCTCCAACTGCGAGAACCAGAAACCATTCTGCTGAGCGCCATACGCGGCACCGGCGATAATGAGTAAGACAATCCACTTAGGCACGTGATAAAGCTTGTCGCGCACCAGCGACAAACCGGATGCATCTACCCACGGCGCCACGTCTTCCAAGATTGCGTTGGTGCGCTTCGTAATGGCACGCATCGCTGCCAGCAGATAGCCCGGGAAAAGCGTAAACATGGCGGTCGCACCGAAGATCTGTCGAGTCGAAAAGTCCCGTACGATCAACCCATCTGCGGACAACAAATAGGTGCACACAAATACTACACCGAGAAATGCGATGGTTAGCGGAGGTACCCATCCTCCATGGTCTAAAAACTTTGCAAACGCCAACGGAGCGTTAGGTTTCAACATTGCCTCGTTTATCCCGACGCTGTATACCATTCTGGATACGTTCGAAATCCGGTGCAAGGCAATCCATGGACACTTTATGCGCGAACTGTGCAACCGAACGCAATGGCATCTTCTGCTCGAACTGTGGACAGAACAATCGGGACTATCGTAGATCCCTGCCCCCGATGCTGTGGCAGCTCATTCAGGAAGCCTTCGACTTCGACGGGCGACTGATTCGTAGTCTCAAACTTCTGTTTTTCAAACCAGGCGCCCTTTCCGTCGAATTCTCACGCAACCGACGCGCGGCCTACATCTCACCGATCAGGTTGTACCTGTTTACCAGCTTGTTGTTCTTTTTCGCTTTCTCGTTCACTTCCATCAGCGCTCCTGTTGAAGGCACCCTGGACATGGGCAATGACGATCAGCCCGCCGTCGTCGCACAGGACGATCTCAGCCTATTCAAACGACACATCGATGAGGCCCAGCACCAAGCCGTCGACGCTATTCTGGCTCGACAAGACAGTATCGCGAGAGAGGTACTGACGACCCTCATCACCGATTTTGCGGTAGATCGCCGCAATGGAGAGGCCGTGGGTTGGGCCGAGGCGTTCCTTTACACACAAGCGGTCAAAGCATTGGATTCACCGGGGGACACCCTCAGGGAATTTGCCGACAAGGCACCCGTGGCACTGTTCTTTCTGCTACCTGCGTATGCGTTGCTTTTGAAGCTCGTGCACCTGCGTTCGCGCAAATACTACGTTGAACACCTGGTCTACGCGCTTCACCTGCACTCGCTGGCGTTCATTCTATTCTCGGTGATCGCCGCGCTGCCCGACAGCAGTCCATTCGACACTATCGAAACCGGGCTCTACTCGGCCTTTTTCGTTTACTACTTTCTATCGCTCAAGACCTACTATCAGCAAGGTCTTTTCAAAACCGCGATCAAATTTGGCTTTCTGCTCACAATGTACACCGTGTTGATCGTACCTTCGGTACTGCTCGTTATGATCACCGCAGTGACGTTACTGTAGCCGATGGGCTTTAACCCAACTTGTCGATCACGTCGCCGAACAGTTCCTCGTCGGAGGGCAGTTCCTTGGTCTGAGCCAGCGGCTTGGACACCCAGGTTTCGTTGATCAAGTCACGCCAGCTAATGTTGTTGTTGGTACCGTTCCCACCCCACGAGCCGCAGCCCAGCGAAAAGGTCTGGCGCATGCCATTCCACAGGTTACCGCTGTTAGAAGCGGCCTGCGGTTGATTGACCATGACTCGCGATGTGCGCGTGGCGTTGGCGAGCTTCATAATGTTGTCGTCACTGTTGGAATAAATTCCACAGGAGTGGCCTTCACCCTGGTAGGACTGAATGCTGTTGGTCAGCTCGATGGCGTGGTCGATGTCACGCGCCTTGTACAAGGCCATGATGACCGAGAGTTTCTCGCCAGAGAACGGGTGCTCAGGCCCGTAGCCGTCTTCCGGGACGATATAGAATTCGGTGCCTTCGGGAATGCTGATACCCGCCATTGAGGCTATCTTCTCGGCCGGCTGCGCGACAATGGCGGTGTTGAGGTGCCCTTCGTCGTCCCATAACGTGCGTTGAAGCTTGGCTTTCTCCTCGGCGTTGACGACGTAACCCCCTTTGCCTTGCAACTTACCGAGCATGTCGTCGTAGATGGCATCGACCAGCACAACCGAGTTGTCAGACGAGCAGGATGCAGCCAGATCCAGTGTTTTGGAAAGATGGATCTTCTCGGCGGCATCGTCTAGGTCCGCAGTTTCATCCACTGTAACGACGGCATTCCCGACGCCGACACCGAGCGCCGGTGTGCCGCTCGAATAGGCCGCTGTCACCATGGCCCCGCCGCCCGTGGCCAGTACACGGTCGCACTGGCGCATGAGTTCATTCGTGGTTTCGAGCGTCGGTGACTCGATGCCGATGACCAGATCCTCCGGCGCGCCGCACTTCGCGAGGGCCGCGCGCATGAGGTCGCAAATCTTTTTGTTGGTCAGCTTGGCGCGGGGATGCGGCGCGATAATGATGGAATTGCGGCCCTTGACCGCGTGAATGGCTTTGATGACCGGGGTTGCTTCCGGATTGGTAGACGGTGCCAGCGCGCCAATGACGCCCATCGGCTTGGCGATCTTGATCAGGGCGCGTTCCTTGTCTTCCTCCAGGATACCCACCGATTTATCGTCGATGATGTCCATCAATGTGGCCCGCGTCTTGCGCTGAATTTTAAGGAACTTGCCATCGTAGTTGCCGAGTTGAGTCTCATCGACGGTAAATTGTGCGATCTCTTCCGCTACGCCCGGCCGCGCGACTGACCACACCATAGCGCGGATGAGTTCGTCGACCTGCGTCTGGGAATAATGCTCGATCTGCGCTTGAGCGACGCGCGAACGTTCGATGAGGCCTCGAATTTCGGCTTCCGCCGTCGGTTCCGGGCTCGCTACCTGTTCGGCCATGTCGAATCTCCTTAAATTCTGTAAATCGAGTCTATACGATCCAAACTTGCGAATTTTACCGGACACCGCGCCAAATGGAACCAGCCGAAGCGCAGCATCTCGCCGAGACGCTATTGACCGAACATGGCTTGAAGGACTGGAGCTTCCGCTTCGATCATTCCCGACAGCGCCTGGGCTGCTGTCACTATCAAACCCACGAGATCACTCTGTCCAAGCACCTCGTGCGCATGAACCACGCAGCCGAGGTTCGTCAAACGTTGCTACATGAGATTGCCCATGCCTTAGTGGGTCCTGGGCACGGGCACGATGGAATCTGGCAGACGCAAGCGATGCAACTGGGTATCGACCCCACGACCACCAACAGCTCTGCAAAGATGCCGCCGCCACCCTGGGCACTCCGGTGCCGGGCGTGCCAGCAGACGGTCGCATTGCGTCACCGACGCAGCCTCGATCTCGAACGCGTGAGGTGCCGGGTCTGCGGTGTGGACAAAGGACGACTGCAGTGGGTGCGGGCGGCTCCACAACTATGATCGCGCTGGCGGCTGTCAAACGTTAACATGCGGGAATTCGCAATCTAAGAAGAAGCAAGGTGTCTGAAGCCGAACCTCAAGCCACGCCAGGCGCACCGGCGAAGTCCGGATTCTTGAAAAAAGCCATCCCGTGGCTCATCACCATTGCCTGCTTCGCTTTTCTCTATACCCGCATTGCGGGGCCGGCCGCGGCAGAAGGCATGACTGTGCTGGGCTATCTGGGCAAAGTTTTTGCCAGCGTCAACTGGCTCGCCTGGCTCGGCTGGATGATCCCTTACTCGTTGCTGTTTTTTCTCATCGACTCGCTGATCGTCTGGCGCGTCATCAATTGGTTCAATGCCAAAGTGGCTTACGCCGACATCCTGCCGGTGCGAGCCAGCACCTACGTGCTCTCCATATTGAATGAACAGGTCGGCAAGGGCGCTATGGCTATTTATCTCAACCGCCGCGAAGGGGTACCGGGCTGGAAGCTCGGCTCCAGCATGCTCTTCATCATGGTCTGCGAACTTCTATACCTCTGCGCTTGGGCTAACATCGGCTTGTTCCTGCAGTGGGATACGCTGCCGGAAGTGTTTCGCGCACTGCCCTGGGTGGGCATCGTTATCGTCGTGATCTTCGTCATCGCCTATCTCTACTTTAAGGGTAAGATCTTTCCGAACTCCAAATTGCGCGATCGCGAGTTGCTGCACGCCTTTCGCGAGGCAGACATCCCCCAGTACCTTTTGATTCTACTGCTGCGATCCCCGGCGTTACTTGCAGCGGTCGTCGTGTACAGCGAAGCGTTATCTCTCTTCGGCGTGGAAATGAGCTATCTTCAGATGCTCGGGCTGCTGCCCGTCATTTTCTTCGGGGCTTCGGTCCCGGGACCTTTCCGCGCGGTAGCGGTCACCATGTGGGTGCTCTTGTCGTCCCCAGAAAACTCCGCACAGATGTCGGCGTTCGGTCTGGTACAACACAACTTTTTCATACTCTTCAACGCGGTGATCGGCCTTGTCTTCATGCGCCGCGCACAAAAGGAGTTATTCGGATAATGTCCACGCTCTTCAAGGATGTGACCGTCATCGACGCCGGTTCGTTTCTAGCCGGTCCCTGTGCCGCCACCATCATGTCGGACTACGGCGCTAACGTGATTAAGATCGAGCCATTGACAGGCGATCGGCACCGCACCATTGCCGGTGCCCATCCCAGCGATTTTGCATGGCAATTGACCGGTCGTAACAAGCGCAGTCTGGCGATGGACATCACGCACCCCAGCGGGTACGACACCTTATCGAAGATGTTGGCCCAAGCAGATGTGTTTCTGGTGAACTTCAGTGCCGCCAATCTGGTGAAATACAATTTGACGTGGGACGTGCTCAAATCCATCAACCCGCGTCTGGTGTTCGCTCAGATCTCGGCATATGGCCTGAAGGGTCCGGATGCGGAAAAACGCGCTTTCGATCTCACGGGTTGGTTTGCCCGCTCAGGCATCATGGACATGATGCATTCAAAAGACGTTGCACCCTCGCCGCCCGCTGGCGGTGTCGGCGATCACGCCACTGCCATGACGCTCTTTGCGGGGATCATGATGGCGCTCTACAAACGCGAACAAACGGGCATGGGCAGCATGGTGTCGACCTCGCTCGCGGCCACCGGGACGTGGGCGAACGGACTCAACCTGCAGGCCACTCTCTCCGGCCTGGACGCAGCCACCCGCCGTAACCGGGAAGGTTGGTCGAACCCATTCTCCAACGTATACACGTGCGCTGACGATCGCTACATCATGCTGGGCGTGCAGAACATGAAACGCGACTGGCCCGTGCTCGCCAAGCTGCTCGATCACGAAGAGTGGTTAGCCGACGAGCGCTTTGCAACGGTCAAGGGGGTGATGAAACATCGCTTCGAAGCCCGCGAGGCCATTGATGCCGCATTCAGGGCGTTGTCGAGTGAGGAGGCTTGCCGGCGCTTGCAAGCGGCCGGCATCGTTCACGGAAGGGTTGCGCACACCACGGAAGTCGTCGAAGACGAGCAGTTGATCGCCAATGGCGTCATCGTCGAATCAGACTCGGGCCTGCCCGGGAACGAGCGCACCTTTGCCACGCCGATCAACATGAGCGACGAAGCGCAACTGCGCCCACAACGCGGCCCCACCATTGGCGAACACAGCCGCGAAGTGCTGAGAGAATTCGGTGTGAGCGCAGCAGACGTCGAACAACTCGTCTCGAGCGGCGTGGTCGGCAGCGATTAACGTCAACTAAAGTCCATTGAGAAAGCTCGCCATCGTCACGCTCAGCGTCATCCTTGTCGGCACGGTCAGTCTGTGGTTGACCGCGCAGGCACTGACGCCAATAACTGTCGGTCCAGCCCATGCGCCCAGACCGGGCGAGCATCCAAATGCGGTCATCCAGGTCTACGGCGCGGACGTGTGGGGTCTGCGCGGTAAGTTTGCCATTCATACCTGGATTGCAACGAAGACGGAAGGTGCATCGTATTATCAAATCTACCAGGTCATCGGTTGGCGTCTACGCAGCGGACGTACCGTTGTCAGTATCGAACAGGGCATGCCGGATCGTCCATGGTTTCGCTCGCCGCCTATGCTGCTTTATGAGCTGACCGGTGCCGAGGCAGAAAGACTGATTCCACAAGTTCATCAAGCCGTCCTCGACTATCCGTACGGTAACGCATACACCATGTGGCCCGGACCCAACAGCAATTCGTTTACGCAGTGGGTGGCGGAACGCGTCCCGGAACTCGAGCTTCGTCTACCGGCCAAAGCCATCGGGAAGAACTGGATGATGGAGAACGTAGAACCACGCGGCTAATGCATCGGCGCTTACTCTGGGGGAACATCCTCTACCAGTGGTCGTAGCAAACGCTCCAGCCCGTTGAGTTTGATTTCGTACATCACTGCCAGACGTTCGCCAAGCTTTCCGTGTGGGAAGCCTTGTTGTTTGAACCACACGACGTAGGGTTCCGGCAGATCGATCAGTTTGCGACCCTTGAAGCGGCCAAACGGCATTTCCTGATTGACGATAGTCATGAGTTCGTCACGATTCGTGCGCGCAATATCGACGGCAGACGCCTGCTCTGACAATTTATCCACTATTTCGCCGATCTTTATGGTGCTGCACAACCGCTGAGCCAATCTCGTCAAACATCTCGTTGGGAATCGGTAAGGATAAATTGTATTGCATGATCAGCCATTTCGATCCGCTGCGCACCAACACGCCGGTCCCGCGGAACTCACCATAACGGGCATGGTGCACCCGTTCCTCGAACCAGGCCGTATGCTTAAGCACATGGATTCTTCGCTCACCCGGCGTGTAAGCCCAACCGCCACCCGATTCGAACCGCGGTCGCGCATAACGCTTGAACTCCGCCAACAACCAATGTTCGGTGCGGTCGGTGCCCAGGAAGATGGCATCGTCGTGAAACAGGGCGAAGTAACCGTCGAAGTCGGCTTCTGCTGCGTTCAAGTGCAACGCGTCCAGCACACGGGAAATCGACTGCTCGGCAGCCTCTCGGGCATCGACATCTGCGTCCTTATCCACGGACCCGTTGACCGTACAACCGCTGAGGGCAACAACGATGAGTAGCCAAAGCATTCGTGTCGCAGTCACCTTGAACTCCCCTACGCAAAACATAACACTACCAAACGCCGTCACTATTTAAACCGAGGACGACCCATGTCAATTGCCCTGGGGATCGGTCTGTCACGTATCGACGCCGTTGCCGAAAATGCCCGGCGTGCCGAAGCGTTGGGATACGACTTCATCTCGACCGGTGAACACGTTTTTTTCTACGGTCCCATCAGCAACGGCTTAATCTCACTGGCCGCAGCTGCGGGCGCCACCGACTCCATCAAGCTCATGAGCACGATCACGCTGGTGCCGCTCTATCCACCCGCTTTGTTAGCCAAGCAAGTAGCGAGTCTCGACGTCGTTTCGGGAGGCCGATTTCATCTGGGTGTCGGTGTCGGCGGCGAATACGCAAAAGAATTCGAAGCTTGCGGCATCCCTGTGCGGGAGCGTGGGGCTCGCACCAACGAGGCATTGGCGTTAATGACCCGTCTGTGGACTGAGGACGACGTGACATTCGACGGTCGTTTTACCCACACCTTGGGCGTGACCCTGGCGCCGAAGCCGGTACAGAGGGCACTGCCCATCTGGATCTCCGGCAGAAGCGATGCCGCCATGCGGCGCTGTGCCCGCTACGGCACTGGGTGGCTACCTTATATGTACACACCCGAGCAGCTGGATAAAAGCCTCACGCGTATAAACGCTTTAGCGCGGGACGAATACGATAGAGACGCAGTCGACCCCGGGTTGTTCATCTTTTTCGCTGTTCATGAAGATCGTGATATCGCCATAGATATGGCCACCAAGCGCTTATCCAAACAGTACAACCAGGACTTTTCCAAGTTAGTGCACAAGTACGCCATCGCAGGGAATCCCGATGATTGCGTGCAACGCATCGGTGAGTACGTCGAGGCCGGTGCACGAACCATCATTCTAAACTCCGCGTGTAACACGGCTTATACGCCGGACAACGAAGCGCTTATGGCCAGCGAAGTAGTCAGGCGTCTGCGTTAACGCGGCTCGAAGATCACGCGTCCCTTGGTTTTGCGGTTTGCCAGATCCTCGAGTGCAGCGGGTAGATCGTCGAAGCCAACGACGCCGTCGATCAATGGGTTGAGTTTGCCGGCTGCAAGCAGCGCGTGAAGCTCTTCATAGCACTGCGCGAACGGTTGCGGATCTTTTTGCCGATAGCCGCCCATGTGGACGCCGACGATTGAGTAGTTTTTCACGAGCGCATGATTCGCCGGAGCACTCGGGATGGTACCGCTGGCAAAGCCGATCACCAGCAGGCGCCCCTCCCAGGCCACCAAACGGCGCGCGATATCGAAGTATTCACCACCTACCGGATCGTAGACGACATCGACACCGCGCCCCTGGGTCAGAGTCATGACGCGCTCGTAGAGATCTTCCTCAATGTAGTCGACAACGGCATCCGCGCCCAGCTCGCGGCATGCCTGCACTTTGTCGGCACCTCCGGCCGCGGCGATGACCCAGCAACCGTGTGCCCGGGCAAGATCCACCGCGGAAGAGCCGACGCCGCCTGCCGCAGCCAGTACCAAAACGGTCTCCCCGCCCTGTAGCTGCCCGCGTCGGTGCAAGGCAAACCAGGAAGTACCGTATGTCACGTGAATCGCCGCGGCCAGGGTCAAGTCGACGCCCTGCGGAATCACCGTGATTTGTTCCGCTAAGATACGGGCCTGTTCGGCATACCCTCCCGACCCGCGTGCAGTGGGGCCGATCACCCGCTGACCCACCGAATAATCGACACCCTCTCCGACGGCGCGGATCGTTCCGGCAGTATTCAAGCCGGGCGTGAAGGGAGGATCGAGTTTGACTTGGTATTTGCCTTCGCACTGAAGAATATCGGCAAAGTTCAAGTCGGTTGCCGCGACATCGACGACCACTTCGCCCGGTCTCGCCTGGAGATCGTCGAGTTCCTCTAACTTCAGGGTCTCCCAGGGCACACCCAAGCTGCGAATAACACCGGCGCGCACGACTACTGCTTACCTTCGCCTAAACGACCCGATCCGCACAGTACTTGATGCCCCGACGCAACAATTCGTAGAACTCGGGTTTTTCCCACGCACAGCGTTCGATATCGGGATAATAATCCACCATCGGTTGCATGTCGTAGTGACTTCGACAATGGCCGAGATTCAAATACAACACTTCGCCGTCACCGACCGAATTGATGTAGTACACCGGATGATCGACATCGTCGTCCCAGTCCTCGAGCACGAAACCGGTCGCCTTGCCCGTGAACCGTGAGTGCATGAGGTAATGCGGATTGCCGTGTACCCGGCATAGGTACAACTCGTCATCGGTTTCGAACGAATTCACACCCTTGACCAACTCATGCTCAGGATCCGAGATGTGCACTTGGAAGGGCTGTATCGGCGGGTGGGCGAGAAACTGCGTGCCGAGCGTCTCCATCAACACGGGTGCATTCTCCGGACAGGCCACGCCCTGGTCCGTGAATTCGAGAATGGCGTTGGTACCGTGCAAGGCGAACCAACGCTTGCCGCTGGCGATGAACTCGCGCAACGCGCGCTGCTCGTCTTCCGGCGGCACCAGATTACAGGTGTAAGTAATCAGCACGTCCGCCGCGTTGATGGCGTCGATGTCGTGATAGTCGGTGGCAACCTTTACGCGTATGCGCTCGTCTTCCGCCAACAGCTTCAAGAGTTCCAAGCGGGCGAAATCGATATCGTGGTATTGACCCGCGGCGACCATATAGAAGTTAATGGTGCGGTGTTCTGACATGTCGGTACCTCCCTACGTTCCCGGACAAGCATACGCACTTTCAAATCGACGTAAAGTCAAACACGGCAAACTCGACCTCGCGCTGATCGCCCGAAGCCAGTTCGAATACGACATTGACCGGGGCCGTGAGCTCCGTTACTCCGAACACCATCAAGTGGCGTCCGCCGGGCTCGAACGTCACCGACGCGCTCGGCTCGATGTCCACCTCCGACAAACGCCGCATGCGCGATACGCCATCGACAGTACTGGTCTGATGAAGCTCGATCGTACGCGCCTGAGCGGAACGCGCCCCAACGATCGTGACACGTTGACCAGTGCGATTGTGCACCACAAAGTAGCCGACGGTCTTATCGGATCCTGGAATGAGATCGCGCATACGGGCATCGTCGAACTCGAGGCCTGTGCTCGACGGCCCGGAACCGCAGCCCAGCAATCCACTGACAAGCAAGCCAACGACGAAGGAACGCACTAGTTAGTCCTCGACTTGAGCGGTCTCCAAATACTGCGTATTTGGGACCTGCACTAGTTACGCACCAAACGGGTCGCCACGGCATTGGTCGAGCGTGTCAAAGCATGGCGGCGCTTGAAACCCGCGGCGGCATCGGCATGCGGCCGTCGCGATTTTTCCCAGGAAACGAAGCTGTCGTACCAGGTCAAAAGTGTCATGGACACCAGAGAATCCGCCGCGGCATTCTCCGGCAGCTCGGGTCGAAACAGCCCAAGCGGCTCCGTATCGTAGGTATCGCTTGCCTCGAACGTGCGCCAGGCCGCGCTCGACAGCGCCACCACTTCCTCAATGTCTGCAAAGCGAACGATGAAGCGCCTGAACACGTACAAGCCTTCGCGTCGCAGCGGCTTGAAATCCGTCGGACGCGCGGTAGCGCGCCAATACTCTTTGACCGCGGCAGATGGTTGCTCGCCATCATCGCGTTCGGCAATTCTGGATACGGTGACGATCTCGTTCGAAGCGATGCCGAACAACCCTGTGAAAGCACCCCACAGTTGACCCGGATAACCATCGCCCTCCCCGATCAACGCCAACAACCCCAAGTTGTGATTGTCATTTGCGCGCAGCAACTGATAGCAGTAAGTGTCGCTCATTCGCTTGCCGAACGCCTGAGCAATTGCGGAGTACACCTGCTCATCAGTCGACCTCTCGAAGACTCGTGGCGACGATTTCGCCCATCTTGCGGATGTCTGCGGATTCGCTGATGAAGGGCGGCGCAAATTGTAAAGTGTCGCCACCCCACCGGACATATAACCCCTTTTCCCAACATTTGACCCCGACCTCATAAGGACGCGCCACGGCATCGCCATCGCGCGGCGCCAGCTGCACCGCCCCGGCCAAGCCGATGTTGCGGATGTCGAGGATCTTGTCATCGCCGCGCAACGCATGCAGCGCGTTTTCCAACACCGGGGCCAGGGCCAGCGAGCGCTGCACCAGTCCGTCTCGTTCGAAAATGTCCATGGCCGCGAGACCTGCCGCACAGGCGACTGGATGCCCGGAATAGGTGTAGCCGTGCGGGAAGGCAATTTGATGCGGCTGGGCCGCATCGTCGACAAACGCATCGTACACCTCGGATGACGCCAACACGGCGCCCAGCGGCACCGTGCCGTTGGTAATGGCCTTGGCCAGGTTCATGATGTCCGGCACTACGCCAAACGTATCTGCACCGAACGCCTCTCCCGTTCTAGCAAACCCCGTAATCACTTCGTCGAAAATCAACAGAATATCGTGTTTATCGCAAATCGACCTCAGGCGCCGAAGGTAGGCAGACGGCGGCACGATGACCCCCGCGGAACCCGACATGGGCTCGACGATCACCGCAGCGATATTGGAAGCGTCGTGTAGCGCGACCAACTCCTCCAGATAGTCCGCCAGTTCCTCGCCCCCTTGTGGCTGACCGCGGGTAAAGGCATCCTCTTTGCGCAAGGTCGACGGCAGGTGATCCGCCTCCGCCAGTTGACCGAACAACTTGCGGTTGGCCCCGATACCGCCGAGGCTGGTGCCCGCAAAATTGACCCCGTGGTAGCCTTTGATCCGACCGATGAAGCGCGTTTTGCTCGGTTGTCCGCACATGCGCCAGTACGCGCGCGCTATCTTCAGCGAGGTGTCCGCCGCTTCCGACCCCGAGTTCGTGAAGAAGACGTGGTCGAGGCCCTGTGGCGTCATGTCCACCAGGCGTTCGGCGAGCGCTTGTGCACCTGGGTGACTGAACTGGAACGACGGGCTGTAGTCCAGCGTTTTGAGTTGTGCCTCTACGGCGGCGGCGATTTCTTCACGGCCATGCCCAAAGCCTGAACACCACAAGCCGGACAACCCGTCGAATACCTGGCGTCCATCTTTGCTGGTGAAGTGGCACCCTGCGGCAGCCACGATAACTCGTGGGTCTCGTTCGAAGCCATTCTGCGCGGTAAACGGCATCCAGTAAGCACGCTTGGGTCGACTCATGGTTCTTAGGCATTACTCTTCAGCGCGTGAGATTCGCCCACGTGTCCGCAAATGTCTAGAGAAGCTCTGATTAATTAGCGCGCGCGCTGAGGATCCCTGCCGACCGTGAGCGCGACGCGACCCCGCAATGTGCTAAATTGCGATGACGCGGACAATTCAGGGAGACCATCGTGAACCGCATCCGGCTACTGACCACCATCATGGGTATGGCCACCTGCCTTGCCGGCGCGCATGCCGCCCCGCCCAACCTTTCCGGCACCTACGACGTTTCCACGCTTACCCCGTTGCAGCGCCCTGAGGAATTCGGCGCTAACAAGGAACTGACACCCGAACAAGCGAACGCCATCATCGAAGCCAACGAGGCACGCGTCGCCGAACGATCGCGCAATCGAGGTCCCGTGACCGCGGCACCGCCTGAAGGCGGCGCCCCGCCGATTGGGGTCGGAGACGAATTCAGGGAAACACGCGGCGCGGGTAACGTCGGCGGGTACAACAATTTTTGGGTGGATCCGGGTTCGGATGTCTTCACGGTCGACGGTAAATTCCGCACTTCGATCATTGTGGATCCCGCCAACGGGCGTATACCCGAGTTGACACCCGCGGCGCTGGAAAGCGTGATGGCGCGGCGCCAACTGCGTCGACCCAACGACGGTACCGCATGGTGGCTCGACGTCGAAGGTCCCGGCCCTTACGACGGTCCTGAAATGCTCGGCATTTCGGAACGCTGCATCCTCGGTTTTACCGGATTCGCTCCGACCTTCCCCAGCCTCTACAACAATTACAAACGTATCGTCCAAACCCGGGACCACGTCATGATCTTCATTGAGATGGTGCACGATGCGCGTGTGGTGCGCATGAATGCGGAACATCCACCGGCCAACGTGCGCAAGTGGTTGGGCGATTCGATCGGCTACTGGGACGGCGATACACTCGTCGTCGACACGACTAATTTCCATCCGCAATCCCGGCCGGGTTACGGTGGCTCTGAGGACACTCATGTGGTGGAGCGCTTCACCAAGCAGGCGAACGGCGATTTGCTGTACCAGTTTACCGTAGAGGATCCCAGCACGTGGACTGCGCCCTGGACAGGTGAGTACATATGGCGTGCGAGCCCCGCAAAAGTGTATGAGTACGCTTGTCACGAGGGCAACTACTCGATGGGCGGCATACTGCGGGGGGCGCGTCTCCTGGAAAGTGAGTACACGAGGGGCGACGCTGCGGGTGGCAGCTGACACCGCCGTCCATCGTCTCGTCGTCTCGGCCTGCTTCGCGCTCCTTGCGACCGGTTGTGCGGGCTATGCCCTGGCTCCGGAAGTGGCTCCCGAGAAGGCCGCGGAGATTCATGCGGATCTTCGATACATGGAAGCGTCGCTGCGAACCGCCCAAGAACGAGTTGCGCAGGCGACTGCGTCAACCCGCATCGATGAACTAAAAGCCCATGTCGCCGATGTCGCTTCAGTGACGTGGGGGATGCCGATCGGAATCACCAAAACCACGCCGGCGGCGAACTATCCAGCGTGGAAGTCGAGGTGGCAGAAGTCGTTTACGGACTTCGATCCGGATTTCGCGGCACGCTACGGTACCAAACCACCGGCGATAACCGATCCTACCGCACTCGGCATCGTCGGACGCGGACGTCACGTTCGGCGCTTGCTGACGAGCGCGGCACAGCCCGGCTCAGAGACCCAACCGCTGCTGGAGGCATTGAACAACGTGATTGGCTGGATGAGGGTGGATGACGGTGTCACCAAAGGTGAGCGGCAACCCCGTATCGATCTGACCTACCGCTGGGATGCACCCAAGTCGTTCTGGCAGAGTGAAGCAGACACGGGATGGGTTTTCGCTGTCCATTCACAGGCCGTGAACATTCTCAAAACCAACTACGCCGGTGATCTGCAGACCGCTCGCGCTCATGCGGCCGCACTACAATCACTGATCGAGCGGTGCCTCGACGGCGAAGGCGGTGCACCTGGACTACGCAGAGCAATCGAACACGCCGAGGCACTGTTGCCGTGAAAAGACAGAGCGTACTCGTGGCTCTATGTTTGCTCGCCGCGAACGGTTTTGCCCGGCAACATGACTGGCAGATGCTGTTCGATCAGACCTCGCCCTCCCTGGACGGCTGGAAGATGTCCGGACCCGGCGCCTTCGTGATGGCGTCGGACGGCACGATCAAGAGCACCGGCGGTATGGGCCTCTTCTACTACGCGGAAGCGCAATTCGAAGACTTCGAACTCGAGGTCGAGTGGCGGGTAGAGCAACGCTCGGCCAACTCCGGAGTGTTCGTGCGCTTTCCGGACGGCACGGATCCATGGGCCGCCGTCGAAGGCGGCTATGAGATACAGATCGACGAGACCAGCGACGGCAACCGCCATACCGGCGCTGTGTACAGCTTTGCCGCACCGTCCGCGCGTGCATCCAACGCGGTCGGAGAATGGAATCGCTTCAACATCCGCGCGCACGGGCAGTTGTATCAGGTGCGCCTGAACGGACAGCTCGTCACGGAGTTTGTGGGATCCAGGGCGACGCGCGGCCACATCGGACTGCAAAACCACGACGACAACTCGGTGGTGTGGATTCGTCAAGTGCGCATACGGCCGCTAGCGGTTGAGGGTCCGACATTAACGCAATTGGCCAACGCGATGCGTACTGACGATGCAGAAACCATTCGCGTGCTCACGGTGACGGCTACGCACGGCTTCCGCCACCAGGCCGCCATCGACAAACTCAAGGCGCTCATTCCCGAGTTGAATCGCGCCACTGAGTTCGAGTTCGACGTCACTGAAAACGTGGCGGATTTAAACACGGCCAATCTTGCCGAGTACGATGTACTGTTTCTCGCCAATGCCACCTTACGCGTCGACGAACCGACGGAAGACGCCGTCACCGATCCGAACGAGTTGGTATTCGAACCCGGCAATTGGCGTAACTTCAGCGCCAAGATCCACACACCCGAACGCGACATTCCAGGCCGTATCGCGCTGTCGGGCACTCCGGACAACTTGAGCGGCCTGGTGGATTTCGGAACCGGCATCAGCCGCATTGAAGACGTCACGCTGACCGGTAAACGCTTGACGATGCAGTGGTATGCCCGTGCCGACATCGGCGCTGTGCGCACGGAGCTCAATCTATCCGACGAAGGCTTCGAGGGGTTATTGCACATCGCCGACCAGTCCATACAGGTGTCCGGTACCGTCGCCGACATCGCTGCCCAACAAGAATGGGAGGTCGCCAATCCCGTCACCGCCGATCACCGTGCGGCGATCAGCGAATTCGTCAACAATGGCGGCGGACTGGCTGTCGCACACGCCGGATTGGACGCCTTGTACGGCTGGGGTGAGTACCGCCGCATGGTGGGTGGCGGCTTGTTCGAGTCCCACCCGTGGACTCAAATCGTCACCGTCAACGTTGAAGATCCTCATCACGCGGCAACCCTGCATCTAGGCGACGCCCTCGAACTGCGCGACGAAATCTACGTATTGGACCGTAACCCGCGGTGGCAGAGTCACGTGCTCGCCTCGCTCGATCTGGCCAGTGTCGGTATTGCACAGGGTCCGGCCGACGCCACCCGCAGCGATTTCCCGATTTCCTGGGTGCGGCGCCACGGTGCAGGCCGGGTGTTCGCAACAAAGCTGGGCCACTTTCCCGACGTGTGGACCAACGCGAGTTTCCTTCGGCATCTGCTGCAAGGCATGCGCGTTGCCGCTGGACGCATCGAGGCGAACTTTGGCGGTCGGCGTATCAAGGACGTCATCGCAGACGATGTCTGGCCCGACGACATCGCCATCGATACCGAGGGTAACGTGTGGATTGCGGAACTCCGCGGCAAGATTCACCGCTACGATGCCGTTACCGGCACCACGCAGTTCGTCACAACGCTGCCCACTACGGACCCCACCAAGATCGAGCACGGTTTACTGGGCATCGAAGTCGACCCGGCTTTTCACAGCGGCGAAAACTACATCTATCTGTACTACACCGAACCGGAAACGTTCATCAACACATTGATCAAGGTCCCTGTCGTCGATGCACACCTCCAGCTAGACAACGCACAAACTTTGTTGCGCGTTCCAACAGATCCAATGTGCTGCCATCAGGCCGGCGACCTGGAGTGGGCTCTGGACGGAACTCTGTATTTGTCCACCGGCGATACCGGCATGTCGGAAACTCGCCCGGAATGGGAGTTGACGGACCGTGCGATCAAAAACTTCGAACAGCGCAACGACCTTAAATCGCATCACTGGTCGCGTTTGGTCGACTCGGAGCGATCGGCGCAAAACCTTCAAGACTTGCGCGGTAAGGTTCTGCGAATCAACAAGGACGGCACTATCCCCCACGACAATCCATTCTTCGGTCGCCCTGGGGTGCGATGGGAAATCTACGCCTACGGGCTGCGCAACCCTTATCGCTTCAAAGTGCACCCCGCGACCGGTGACCTCATCATCGGCGTTGTCGGACCGGACGCGCGCTTCGACTACGACGAATACAACCTGGCCACTCGAGGCGGCGAAAATTTCGGGTGGCCGCGCAGCATCGGTCGCCTGTTCTACAACAACTGGACACCGCAAGACATCGACGGCTTCACGCCGCCCCTATGGGAATACACATACGCAGGCGGGGGTCGATCCGCCACCGTAGGCCCGGTGTACTCGACACGAGCGGCTAATGGGTTCCCGGCATTTTTCTCCGACCGAGTGTTCGTTTACGACTGGGCCAGACGCTGGATCAAAACCGCACGCTTGAGCGCCGGTACGTTTACCAGCGACAAAGAGGCAGACGTTCGCCGCACGCCCTTAGAGGTCAACCTCCCAACCCAGCGCCTGACCGATATCAGAGATTTCGATCAGTTGACCGTAACCGCACCGATTTCGATGGCGCTCGGACCCGATGGCGCGGTGTACGTTGCAGAGTTCGACGGCTTCTGGGACGCCGGGCCCAACGCCAAGGTCACACGCTATCGCTGGACCACGGATGCCTCCGATCCCGGGGCACACGACCGGTCCGCCGCCGCTACCGGCGAGTATTTGTACAACACCCGGTGCGCATCGTGTCATCAAGCAGACGGTGCCGGTGTCGCCGGTGTGTTTCCTCCGCTCACGAACAACCCGAGAATTGCCTCCGACGACGGTGTTTATCTCACGAAGGTCGTATTGGACGGCATCAGTGGACCGCTCGAAGTCGACGGCATCGCCTACAGCGGTTCGATGCCGCCCTGGCGAGCGGCACTAGATGACAACGAAATTGCCAAGTTGGCCAACTACGTGCTTGCGCGATTCATCGGTGCCGAGGCGTCGGTCGATCCACGCTCCGTCGCGGAGCAAAGATAATTCTCATCGGATTTCAGTCACTTACATCGCATTAGTGTGTCAATTCTGCGACGTTCGTGACTCAGGTCGCAACGCCTTGCGAGCCACACACGTAAAATCGCCACCCAATTGGTGGAGGATCGTCAAATTTCAGTCGGCCGACATCAACGTGTCAATTCTCAAAGGATTAAGGAGTACCCGTAGATGAGAACGAAACTCGGTAAGGCGATCGCCGCCGTTGCCGCTGGTGGACTGCTGGCCGTGACGGCCGGTACGGCACTGGCTGCGACCCAAGGATCCACTGGCTTCACTTCGACTGGTGATTTGCTCATCAGCCTCACGGTCAACAACGAAGTGAAAATCTCGAACCTCGCTGACATCACACTGCCCGCATTCACGGGCACAGACGTATCCGGCACGTCGGCTGCTTGCGTCTACCGCAACGGTGGCGGCGCTTACAACATTACTGCTACCGGCAGCGGACCCGCCAACGCGTTCGAACTCACGGATACGGTCAACAGTGTTGCCTACGGCGTCGAATACGATGACGGCAGTGGCTTCACCGGCATGGCGACCGGTGTGGTACTCGCAGCGGCCAACGCAGAAGCGGCCAATGACGATTGTGCGACGGCAGGTGCCGACAACGGCTCCGTCCGCGTCACCGTAACGGCCGCCAACGCGGCGGTACTGCCTGCATCAACCTACTCTGGTACGTTAACTCTGGTTGTTGCACCCATCTAAACCACCCCACCCCGCCAAGACGGTAGGGACGGAGGATGGCTATCGAAAGCCATGTCTTTGAATGCCTGTGAAGGACTCACAATTTAAATTCAAAACATGGCTTTCGCGTTTCCGGACTTTTTTTTCCAAAACGCTCATTACCGGCGTCATCGCAGCAATTTGTGCAATCAATGCCAATGCCGCCCAACAAGGGAGTTCAGGCACAACATCACTCGGTAGCGTGGATGTTACCCTCGTGAGCGGTTTGAACGTACGCATTTCAGGACTCGCCGACATGCCGCTGGGCACCTGGGGCGGGAGCGGATCTTTGACTGCCGACGACGACATCTGTATTGGCCGTACCGGCGTGGGGCTATTCGGCTCGGGCATCTATCGAATGACCGCCAGCGGTGACGGCGAACCCGGCGATCCGGCCGCGTTTACCCTCACTAACGGATTCAACCGCATCTACTACAATGCCTTTTTCAACGACCAAACCGGCACCACCGGACAGCAACAACTGACGGCGGGCGTACAGTTGACCAATCAATCGGGCAGTGGCTTCAGTTTCGTGTTCAACTACATATTTGCATTCTGCCCCTTTCCGAATGCCAACATCGCGATCGAAGTTCCACCCGGTGAGCTTGCCAAGGGCGCAGGGAATTATACGGGTACTCTTACGTTATTGTTGATCCCGGAGTAACGCGTGTCGCGGCCGCTGAACGTAATGGTAAGAGTGGCGAGTTGCATCTACCTGTCATTGTTCGCGCAGAACGTTACAGCCGCGACGCTGACGATTAGCGAACTCGAAGACCTGGATTTCGGCACTACCGTGCCGACGGGATCGCGTCTGCGCCAACAGGCACGATTTTGTGTGAGTATGGAACCCGGTGGTTTTTATCAGATTCGTGCCATCGGTAGCGGTACAGGGGGCGCCTTCACCCTCAGCGCCGGAGACGGGGAGCTCAATGAAATCCGCTATCGCGTGCGAGTACGTAACCAGCGCCTGCGACCGGGCGTGATTGTCAGCGGCTTTCGCGCACGTCCGCCAAATCCTTCTTCGAACGGTGGGGGTGGCTGTATACGACAACGCCTGACGGTGATCATTCCTCGTGGCGAACTGCAACGCGCAGCCGGTGGAAACTACCAGGGCACCTTAGCGATCACCGTTGCACCGGAATGAGATCAGGTATCTGTAACCACCGGTAGGCATTCGACCGTATCGATGACCGTTAGACCCTGTTCGGAGTGACGATCCGGCAGTACCTGAGGCAACGTGATTTCACACGGACCAGACGCCGTTTCGACCCTCAACGCATCGCCATGCCCGACCTCCACTTGGAACCAACCTTGCTCGTCGGTCGCACCATAACCTTCGACATTGACGAAACGACCGCGACTCACGGGTGACCCATCGGGGAAGACTGCCTGCGAGATGATGACCACAAGTTCGCGGACGTTGAAGGTCAGCGTTTCCACATTGCCTGGGTAGAGTGTGACGCGTTGCGATTGTTGATCGTACCCGACAATGCGGTTCCCCACGGGACGAATGCGCACGTCGTAGTTGGCGTAAGGACGCAACGAGACCACATTGCGCCGACCCGCCCAGGCGGAACCGACCACTCGATTGTCCACCAGCACATCGAAACGCCCGACAGGCTGGCCTTGGATGTCGATCACTACAGCGCCGACACTGTGCCCGCCATCGCCGAACGTCGTATGTCCGTTGGTGGTAACGACACTGAAGCTGTTGTTTGCCGAGTAGTAGAAGTCCGCACCGAAGTCATCCCGCTGGTAGCGTAACTCGTAGTCGGAGTAAGTATTCGACGTCGGCACGAAGCGTGCGCCGATCGCCTGGCGGTGGGCATCGTGAGTAAGGTAAAACGCCTCATCGAACTCACCCAAGCGAGGCAAAACACCCCGGCGGTTCCACCTTGCTTCCAGCGAGGCGTTAAAGTCATCGATACGCCCGCGCGAATACTCCAACTGTGGGCGTACCGACGCATACTCACGACCGTTGCGCCACCGTACGTTGACGCCTGCGCGGATCCATCGCTGCTCGCTGCTGTAGTGCGTGTCGAGTGTCAGGTTGACGGCAATGCCATCACGTTCGAACACGCGACCCCAATAAGAGACGCCAATACCACTGTCGTTAACGTGATCGCCGCCATTGTCGCGCTCAGACACGCGAGCACGCAGGAACAACTGCCCTTTCAGAGTTGGCAATGAAACTGTCAACGTACCCAGCCGATAGTCCGACCGGTACAGCGCAAACTGATCGATGGACACTTCGCCGCCTTGCAAATCGACTTGTCGATAGTCTACAAACAGACCGATGTCCCCATGACGGTAACCGCCTGTCAGACCGAACGCGGACGTGCCCTTGTTGCTTTCGAGAACGCTCGCTTGCACATGCCAAGTCGGGCGCATGTACAACGCACCGAGCTGCAGCATGTTCTCGCCTGCTACGTGAACGAATTCGTGATCGACGGCGAAATTCTCGGCCATCCGGTAACGGCCACCCGAACGCACCCACTTGTGCGAGCTCAACCGGGGTCCCAGACGGCCCTCGGGATTGGCCACCACACCGGACTCGAAGTAGTACTGCGGTTCGCCGATCGGCGCCATCATGCGGCTGCGCACGAAAAACTGTTCATGTGTTCTCTCACTACCATCAGGGGAGATGACCCGCAGCGTGAGTTGGTATGCGCCATCCGGGAAACTCGCCGTGTCGATCTCCTGGTTGCCAGCGTCGTAATAGCGCGTGTCCAAGAGTTCATTGCCACGCAATACGTCCACCCGGCTACGCTCCGCCAGAAACAGCATTACCGGTGTGGCGAGTGCATCCGCTAGATCCATGCGACTCTTAGTCGAAGTTGACACTCGAAATCCCGCGACATCGACGTCCGAGGCGAATGACAAACGGCTGCCGGAAGCGCGGAAGCTACCGAACTCATACTCGACATCGCGACCGTCGCGCTGCCAGGAGAATTCGTTCAGTTCGAAACCGCTGTTAGAGAATGTATGTCTCGCCCGGATACGAGACTGCTCGTAGGCGAAGAAACTCTCCGTACCGATGGAAAAACGACGATCGCTCCCGCTGCCCGCGGCGTGGGTACGGACATTGTGAAGCAACGAGCTACGCGCGGTCGGCAACGGTAAATACCGATCACGTTGGATTTCGTGCACCAATAACTGGCTAGGATTGACGAACAGATCGATGCGGAAACGACTCTCATCGAAAATCACGGCGACCGTTGGGGGCTCCAGTCGTCCGCACGCCTCGCGCTTGGCGATCGTGCACAGCGCTTGCGCGTTGTTGGGGACTCGTCCCTTAAGCTCGTCAGCGATGCTTTGCGGATCGCGCAGATTGGGAATGTTCTCGACCACGCTCAATGGATCTGCAAACTCGACCGACTCTAGATCGAACACGATGAACGTGCTGGTAAGAAACTGTCCACCGAAGTAGATATCCGCTTGTGTAGACTGCGGTGCACTCAGGTTTTCGAATCCCGGCGGCGGCTCCTTTTTTAAACGGATTCCTGAATCAGCTACTACTCCGACAGCGGCCAGGCCAGTGATCGCGCCGAGCATTGCACGCAGGAGCAGGGTCTTGCTTCGCGACATTCGTGACAGTCCGTCTTTGTCTCGCGCAAGTCGACGCTGACGACGCCTTTACGGGTACTCTTCGACAAAGTTGTGCGTGCCGATACTCTGGTAGTAGGTCACGGGCAGGTCAGCCGGTAAGTCGAGCGTCCACTCGTTGCCGGGGTAGACGCGTTTGCCAGGCAGGGGCTCGCATTCTTCCAGAGGCATATTCTCCGCGGCGCATTGGAATCCCTCGCGGAACAACACGTTGGCGTTACCCATGTTGCGCACATGCAGCTGCTTTCCATCGCGGCGAACTTCCACTTTGGGCGTCATGTCGTTCGGATAAACGATGGCGAGAATCTCGTAGCCGATCATGACTTTCAGCCCGCTCTGTTCGGCTTCAACGCCGCTGGCGACCGGCTTGGCAACAATACGATAGACTTTCTCCTGCGCGCCACCGCTCAGTTTCACCAAGCGTACGGCTTTGGTCGCGTTAGGCGGCACAATGAGTTTGTTGGGCGTCACCAGCAGACCCGCCCGACGAGGATCCTTGATCACGCTGCGGTCCTCCTGCGCAGTTCCCGGCGACAACACCAAACTCGGTTGAATGTCGACATAAAGCGGATCAGCGCCGGTGTTGGTGATTTCGACATCCTGTCGTGCCGGTTCTCCGGGCTCGAAGTGGATAATCACGTTGCTCAACTGCATCGCCGCGCTGAGCGGTAAATTGACGAGACAAATACCCAGGGCCGTCATGAGTTTGACAAGCCCACTCGAGCGAACGCTCGACGAAGTGCTGTTCATTGACACCGTATTCCTTGACAAGTGCTTGATGGATAAGGAATTTTTTCCTTCTTGCAAGACACATTGTAAGGCTACTGCACAGCGGCAACCTCGACCAGTTCACAAATTGGCGCCTGATATCGAGCGCCTCAAACTACTCCAAACCGTTGTATTTGATCAGCGCATTCAGTTCGCGCACGTAAGCGTCACCCCGTACCGAGTAACCCAATAGACCGGCGGATAGTTGCGTGCCCTTGAGACGTTCACCCGCTGCCACGGCAGCCGCCCGCAGGGCGCGAAATCTGGCATAGCGACGGTGCCGGTTGAGGTTGAGGACGTAAGCGTCGACAGACTGTTGCGCAGAGCTGAAAACCGCTATCTCATGGCTGGACCCACGCCTTCGGTGGGCCGGGACCATGCCGCAACCCTCGATGAAGCATTGTTGCCCGAAATAGTTGTTGGCTTCGACGGCAAATCGCGAAGTACCCCACCCCGATTCCTTGGCGGCTTGCGCTAACGCGAGCGAGAGCGGGACTTCGTGCAGCCGGGTGAGCAATTTCTCGGCAATCTCCACCAACGGTACGCCGTCCACCGGGACCCCGTACTGTTCTCCCAAACGGATGAGCCAATCGCGATCAGCCAAGGCAATGGTGTCGGCTCGCACGCCGTCCATGAGCGCGATGAGTTTATCGCGATCTCTCAAAGTATTGCGGTTGGAGGTCTGCACGAGCGGTGTGAAAAACTTGAAGAACGCATCTTTCTTGCGGTCAACTGCTGCATAGTTCGTAAAGTCCGGTTCAGGAATGGAACGTACTTCCACGACCGGTTGAAAGGAACCCGCATCGATATACGGTGCCCGATTGGCCTCGTAGCTCACCCACACGACCAAACCGAAAGTCAGCACCGCGGTCACTAGTTCCTGAAAGCTCAACTTGTTAACGAGAGGTCTCCATCCGCTGCTCGTCGAGGCGTTGCCCCGAAAATGACAAGACAAGTCACATGTCGAAGTCTAGACAAAGAAACGCACACAGAAAAGTGAACCAGCGCACGTTGTGATGAGACGCGACTAACGTCGGCGAGCGGCTTCTCGCGCAATTTTCACGGTATACGGAGCTTGCAGTTCTTCGGGCGTCGAGTCGGGAGACAACTCACCAACTCGCACATAATCGCCTCGATCGATGGCTCGACGAAAAGGACGCGTGTTACCCCACGGGTCGCCGGAGCGTCCATTGGCACCGAGCCCAAAGCCTTCGATCGTGGCTCCGTAGGTCAGCGCCTGCATACCCATTCTGTGGAGTAACTTGTCACTAGCAGCGTCAATGACCTCCGGCAGCGTTGACACAATCCAGTTTTCTTGTTGCCGCATCCAGGGTTTGACATTACTCATGGTTGCCACGAACCGGCGTTCATCCGAACGGTTGGCGCCGGTGCCGTGCACGAGACGGCCATCGAACACCATTACTGTACCGGCAGTGGCCTCCAGGTTTATTGCAGGTGGCAGTTGCCCCACAGTTCCGCCGGGCCCGGCCGCACACAGAATGCGATGGCTCCCGGGAATGAACAACGTACCCCCGTTTTGTTCATTCACGTCTTGGGGGATGAACATCGTGTTGACCAGAACCGGTGCTTCTTCGGTGACCCAGGGGAGTAGCGGGCCCTGGTCGATGTGCAACCCCTGCGGATAACCCCCCGGATCGGCACCGTTAGCGAGAAAGCTGTGACAGATCCATCCCTTTCCCAAACGCTCGTTCATGAGTTGTTCGATCACCGGACCCGCTTGCACAGCGCTCGGATCCTGTTCGATGCATTTGACGAAACACTCACCTTTGTTGATCAGAGTATTGACGTACTGGCCCGACGGTGTGAGTTGCTCGACGCCTGCTTCGCGTTCACCGGCCGCTTGATCGAGCAGTCGCCGTAAAAAAGCCGCGCACTGTTGCCTCGAGAGTGCCTCCTCGATCAGGCAATAACCCCACTCGTCTAGGTCCTGGCGTAGCTGTTCAACTCGTTTCGTTGGAGCGGGTAAGTCAACCTCCTGCCAATACGGGTGTTTGCGCGCGACCGTAGTGTCCCAATAACGACCGGTGCCCCAATCCAAGGGGCGTTTGATATCGGGCGGTTCCAGCCATGGATTGTTTTGAAGCATCGATCGAAACGGTTCGCCGCTGCGCAGAAACGATCTCAGGCTGTGTTGCTCGGTTGACGAGTGCGCTGCAATGTAGTCGTGGGCGAATTCAACGGGAATCGGCATGACTCAACCTCGCGCTCTCTTAGTGATTGTTCGTTAGTTGGGTTCGTTGGCGAAGACAACACAGCCGCTGGCACCGAACATACCGCCGACCCCGAGGCACACCGAAATTCTCGCGTCGTCGATTTGTGCCGGAGCGGTACCGCGCATTTGCCGCACGCTTTCTTGCATAGCGTACATGCCATACATACCGGAGTGCATATACGACAATCCCCCGCCATTGGTATTGGTCGGCAACGAGCCACCCGGCGCCGTGTGGCGTTCCCAGATGAAATCCGGTGCTTCACCGCGACCGCAGAAACCCAAATCTTCCAAGCCGTAGATGGGCAAGTGCGCAAAAGCGTCATAAATCATCAGGTGATCGACATCACGATGTACGATCCCGGCTCGCCCCATCGCGATCGGTCCGGCGACGGAAAACGCCCGACTGCTGGTCAAGTCTTGCATCTGGCTGACCAACGGCGTTTCGACACTCTCTCCCGTGCCCCAGATATACACCGGCGGCTGCGGGAAATCCCTCGCGCGTTCCTCGCGGGTCAGAATCAACGCACCCCCACCATCGGTGACCAGACAGCATTCCAGCAGATGGAACGGATAGGCGATCATGCGCGAGTTCAGCACATCGTCCACCGTGATCGGATCGCGGAAACTCGCCCGGGGATTGCGTCCTGCCCACTCTCTTTGCACGACAGCCACCATCGCCAACTGTGCCTCGGTCATGCCGTAGTCCTTCATGTAGCGCATGAAGGGCAGCGTGAACGTGGAAGGTGCACCAAAAGTGCCGAACGGGGCTTCGAACTGTCCGGCCAGCGAAGCGGGGGCCTGGCTGAAACCACCCGAGCCCACACGCGAGCGACCACTCTCTCCATGGGTGATCAACACCGTTTTACAGAGGCCCGACTGAAGCGCGGCGATGGCATGCGCTACGTGCAGCATGAAGGAGCAACCCCCAACGGAAGTGCCGTCGACCCACTGTGGCGTGATACCGAGATAGTAGGCAAGTTCAGTGGGCCGCTCACCTGCAGTGGCGATGCCGTCGATATCGGCAACTTTCAATCCGGCATCGTCGAGCGCGTTCAACGCGGCGTCGGCGTGCAGCATCAACTGGCTCATGTTCGGTATGCGTCCGAGTTCGGTGGTTTCCGCCGCACCGACGACGGCTACACCGGTCATGTGCGCACCGCCGGTTCGGCCGGTGCAAACAACGGCAGAGTGATCTCATCGCTGACCGGTTCGAAGTGCACCAACAATGGCATGTCGACTTGTAGTGCTTCGGGAGTTTGCGGGCAACCTACCACGTTGGACGCCATACGCGGTCCCTCCTCCAATTCGACGATGGCAATCGAGTGCGGTGCCTCCCACGCAGGGTGGTGCCGCTCGTTGATGATGTAGCTGGCCAGCGTCGCCCGTCCCGACGCAACAAAAACACTCACGGAGCGACTGGAGCACGCTGCGCAAAAAGGCCGTGGCGGGAAGTAAACATGACCGCAGTCATTACACTTTTGCAGCCGTAACTCGCCTTGCTTACACCCCTCCCAAAAATGCTCGGTCTCGGGTGTTGGTTTGGGTAGCGGTCGCGATGGCGGTGACATAAAGGTTCCTTGGAATTACTGCGTGGTTGTGTATTCGGGCGTTAAATGCAGAGTGGCGTTCTCAACGTCGCAAGGTTCGTCGATGAATGGCCGGTCGGGTTCCTTGAGCAACACGCCGGTGACAGTTTTCGGCGCAGTCAAATAAACGGGATCGGTCACGGTATATTCGAATTCGATGGTCGTGCCGTCTTCGAGCAGCGTATAGCGTGCGCTTACCTGTTTTTGCGCGCTGGAATCGACACCTCTCGTAAGTCCCCACTCGTCGGCCACGAATTGCGTCGTTGTAAAGGTCAGTGTGCCTTCTGCAATGGCTCCGACAGAATGTCCAAAACGGCCGGGTTTCGAATGCACCGCCGCTTGGTATGCGTCCAACCAGATCGTCCATTGGGTATCATCGTGCTCCTTACGCATGACCAGACGATCGGCATGGCGATCGAAACGGTAACCGTAGGCCGATTTCAGCACACCGGGCAATGAACGAGGCACGCAGCGCAATACCGGGTCGTTGCGTAGATCGAACTGCTCCACCTGCCGCCGACCTCGCTCCGTCAACGGCCAGCCGTCGGCTGGTGTAAAACCCGCAACCCGCAGATCCACTCCGGTAAAGTCCACGCGCCAGTTACCCGAAAAGTCCGTGGACGGTACAATGACGGTAGTTGTACGCGGACCGCGGCGTTCACCCTGCGAGGTTTGCGCCGTCAACACGTCCTCCGGAATCGTGCTGGCGGCAAAGGCTTTCAAAGCTTGCCCATCGTGCGTCACCACCCAATCGAGTAACGCGAAGCTCTCGGGGCGTTCACGGTCGAGAAAAACTCCAGCAGCAATGCGCTTACCGGGCACGATCGATTTGCGGGTCCAACCGAGACGCATCACGCCGGGAATCGAATGGCCCTCCAACAACCAGGCGTTGCCCTCGTCATCCGTCATCTTTATGTAAAGGTGTGGGTTTCCCCAGCGAAACTCGGTCACCGTGCCGCTGATGCGGACCGTTTGGTCCAAAGTGAAATTGGTCCGCGAATGATGCGCGCGTATATCCGTTGCGGTTACACTCAAGGTCAATAACGCCATCTTCAGGATCAATCGCATAGCGATGCACGTCCCCCCATTACCAACAGTACTAACAGTACCAACAGTGGCTGCCTTCGCACACCCGCTCGTTCTCTTGTTAACCTGCTTCGTTGTGGGCGCGTGCAGCCATGCGGCCACAGATGCGAATAGCACTGTTTGCAGCAAAAATATCGTACTCATGGGCTATTGGCCACCGACCAACGAAATGTTGCGACCCTTCAGTACACATCCCGAGCGCAATCTAGAAGGTTGGCGCGGGCGTAACTGGCACAATTCTGGATTCGACGTTTACGCTTTCTTCCCGGAATTTCCACCGGACGGCGATCCGAGCAACGATCAAATCGGTGATCCCGGTTCAGTAGGCGCGCAAGATGCGGATCTACGCGTCGATTACCAGGACACTTCGGCCGATTTTTGGCGCATCGTGACCACTTACAAACCCATAGCGCTCATCACCACCAGCCGCGGCGGAGCTATCGAATGGGAGCTGGAAGCCATCGAGGGAGGACACGGCACGGGTACCGGCGATCCATCGCGGGATTGGCGATCCGATGCCAACGGTATCGAGCTACCCACCCGGGATTCAGTGGACGTCCGCTCGTGGCAGGCCATGGCGAACTGGCGCAACGGCCACACATTGAACAGTACGCTACCCCTCGAAGCCATCGAAGCCGCCGTTAATGCGCAAGGCGTTCTACAGGCCGCCATCGACACTACCGGCACCAGCGGTGATTACCTATCTGGATTTCTCGGACTACACGGGCTCTTCTTCAACTCAACGAGCGCTTACAACCAGATGGCCGGACACATCCACGTGGGCCGACACGTTGCAACTGACGATGCCTCCCGGGCGCTCGAAGCCTCGCTCGAAACCGTGATCGCGCGCATCGAGAGCTGTGGGACGTGAGCACCGACGCCCATCTCGCATTCAATCCGTATGTCACGGAAAATCCTCGGATATCTTACGTGCAGCCGGAAGACCCTTGGCTGACCCGCCAATTCGTTTCGGGATTCGAAGTGCTGTTTGGACGCAGCAAGGTCGAAGCGATCTACCATCGCTTGAAGGAACCGCCGTTTGAAGTCAATGCTTTCTTCGACGCCGCGCTCGCCGAATCCCGAATCACTGTAGACTGTCCGGACCACACGCTGGAGCGCATCCCTCGTCACGGTCCAGTGGTGTTCGTGGCCAATCACCCGTTCGGCGTCGTCGACGGATTGATCCTTTGCCACCTCGCGCTCAAGACTCGCGGTAACTTCCGCATTCTGCTGCACTCACTTCTCTGCCAGGACCGCGACCTGGCGACGTACTTCTTGCCCATCGATTTTCAACCGACCAAAGCAGCGCAACGCAACAACATCCGCTCCAAAAAAATCGCTGCCGAAGCCGTTCTGGAGGACATTCCCGTATTGATCTTTCCCTCCGGAATGGTGGCCACCGCCGACCGCATGGGATTCGGCACTGTCAACGAAGCGCCTTGGACGACTTTCGCCGCAAAAGTGATCCAGCAAACTCAAGCCACAGTGGTACCCGTGCGATTTTATGGTGAGAACAGTCGTAAGTTTCACGTCGCCAGTCACATCGCCGAACCCTTTCGGATGGCCTTGCTCGTTCACGAGGCTCTGAACAAATTCGGCTCGACGATTCGCTGCGACATCGGCCACCCGCTCGCACCATGGGCGTTGCGAGACTTCGCGTCACGCCAAGCGCTCACGGCACACCTTTATCACCATATGTCTACCATCAAACGGGACACCCCATGAACGATCTGACCGCCTTCCGCGAAGAGACCCGAACCTGGCTCGAGGAACATTGCCCCAACGGCGCGCGTGGCCCCGGCTACGTGCCCATCGGCAGCCGCCAGATCGAATTGGAGGTCGATACGCGGGTGTGGTTGGAGCGTATGGCGGAACAAGGTTGGACCGTGCCGACATGGCCAAAGGCCTATGGGGGCGCGGAACTCGACCGAGATCAGTACCGAATTCTGGTCCAAGAGTTGGAACGCATCGGGGCGCGCACCCCACTGACCGGACGCGGTGTCAACTACATCGGACCCACCATCCTGGAGTTCGGCACGGACGCCCAAAAGGCCAAATGGCTTCCATTGTGCGCACGCGGCGATGGTGCGTGGGCTATGGGGTACTCCGAACCCGGCGCAGGTTCGGACCTCGCCAGTTTGAGCACCAAGGCCGAGCGGCAGGGCGATCACTGGATCATCAACGGTGCCAAGATCTGGACCAGCGACGCGACTTATTGCGACTACATTTTTGCACTCGTGCGCACGTCGCCCGACAAACCCAAACACGAAGGTATCAGTCTGGTGTTGATCGACATGTCGCAACCCGGCGTGAAGGTGTCGCCCATTCGTTTGATTTCCGGTGCGTCGCCGTTTTGCGAAACCCATTTCGACGACGCCATCGTACCTGCTGAGGATTTGATTGGCGGCGTGGACAACGGTTGGACAGTCGGCAAACGCTTATTGCAGTTCGAGCGGTCCACTCATGCGGGGATAAACATCTCGGGATCGCAAGGCGGTCGCACCGTCGAGACCAACATTAAGGAACTCGTGCAGCGTTACTGCGGTAACGTGCAGGGTAAAGTCACAGATGACGCGCTGCGTGAGTGGCTAACGCAGTATGAGATGAATACCAACGCGCAGCGCATCACACAGCGTCGAGCGGTTGAAGAATTGAACTCGCGAGCACCCGGCTTCACTTCGTCCGCCGTCAAGCTGAGCAATGCGTTGAACATCCAAGACGGTGACGAGCTCGTCGTCGCAGCCATGGGTACAGCCGGATTACAATGGGACGATTCGACGGCAGACAAGGAGCAATTGGCATTATTGAAAAAGTGGCTCTATCAGAAGTCGCTCACGATCGCAGGTGGTACCAAGGAAGTACAAATGAACATCATTGCCAAACGCGTACTCGGCTTACCGGACTAGTCTTGTACTATCCCCTGTTGCTCGTACCGGCAGCGCTGGTCGCCACGCTGCTCGTTCATCCCGACCAGTCCGGCGGCTGGCTCTGGGACGTAGGTAACGGGTTGGGCTACCTGGCGTTCGCCGGCTTGTTGTACCTTTTCGTGGATGTCGGCTTCGGTTCGCGCCATCGACATCATCAGTGGGTCGGTTATGTGGTTCTGGGCGCCGTATTCGGTCACGTTTTGGTGCTGTGGCTTCCCGACGCCACGCTATGGCACTACACATCCATAGATGCCCCCTGGTACATGCTCGTCGGCCTGGTCGCCGCGGGTGTACTGATCGCAGGGCTGACAGTGGCCCTACCCGCGACCAGACGTTATTGGCATGCCAGCCATCGCGCATTCAGACGCTGGCACTACTGGCTGGCAATGCTGATATTGATCCTTACGGCCGCGCACATCCTGGGCAGCGCTTTCTACCTTGCGGATGTTGAGAAGTGGCTGCTGGTGACATTGGCCGCAGCAGCAGTGCTCGCACCCTATCTCCTGAGCGCAGAGACCGCCCAGCGTAAGTTCGCTAGCTTTCCAGCTTGGAGCGTTAGTGCCTTGATTTCCCTGACTTTGTTTATCGGTGTGCGTGGGTGGTTCAGCTGAAACCGCTGCTGGCGCTCGGCATGGCTGCATTGGCCGTCGGCGCTATCGTTGGGCTTGGGACACTCGAACAGAACACCGCAGCCGACCATCACGCCGCCCACCAGGCGGGTGGGTTATTAGCCATGACGTTTGCACATGCCGACCATACCGAACAGGCGTGCATCGAATGCCACCACAATTTCGTCGATGACACGGGTCAGGGGTTGTGCATCGATTGTCACAAAACCCACGAGGACGTTGCGCATCTGATCGAAGAGCAATTTCACGACCTTTGCCGTGGGTGTCATGAAAAAGAGCAACGCTTAGCGGTCGGTGATTCGTCCACGCTAACCGGCGATCACGGGCCAACCCGGGAATGCCGCGCCTGTCACACGCCGGACGCAGCACCTTGATTGGCGGTAACGATCAATGTGTCGAATCCTCTAAAGCGCGCGCGGCGAGCGCGCACCGCGGGTCCGATCAACTGCGGATCGGGTATTCGACGGCAGAACTCCAGTAAGGCGACACGTGCTTCCAACCTGGCCACGTTCAGACCGGCACAGGTATGGACACCCGCGCCAAAGGCTAAATGCGGATTGGGACTTCGCGCGATTAGGAATTGCTCGGGCGATTCGAAAACAGCCGGATCTCTGTTGGCGGCGCCGATACACAATGTAAGCACGCAGTCGCGTGGAATCGTCAAGCCGCCGATTTCAACGCGTTCGGTAGTCGTGCGGTTACCCAGCTGATTCGGCGCTTCGAAGCGCAGCGCTTCTTCGACTAGGCCGTCGATCAACTCTGGATTTGCCAACACGGATCTTCGCGCATCCGGGTAGCGTATGAGCAGCTCGATACCGTTGGCAATCAAGTTCGTCGTCGTCTCGTGCCCGGCATTGAGCAGGAACACGCATTGATGCAGAAGTTCCGGACCAGACAGCCGGTAACCGTCGTTCTCCCAATTCGCCAAGCGACTCAGCAAGTCATCGGTTGCCGGCAGTCTGCGGCGGCGTTCGAGCAACTCCTCCAAGTAGGTACAGAACTCCCTGACGCTGGTTTCACCGGCTTCGAGCGCCGCCTCATCCAAATCCACTTCCAGACTGCCCAATATGTTGAGCGACCAATCACGCAAGGGTGCCCGTTCGTCAGCAGGTATGCCCATGAGATTGCCGATGATCTCAACGGGTATCCGACTCGCGAAGTCTCGTACGATGTCTATCTCGTCAGCGTCAGCGATATGGTCGAGCAATCCTGCGACAAGCCGGGTCACGGATGCCTCGAATTGCGCTTGCCGCAGATAACCGGCCGACAAGACGTTGCCAATCGCCTTGCGCACACGAGTGTGCAGCGGCGGGTCGTTGAACACCAAGCTCGTGGTGTGGTGCTCGAACAGCGCGGAATCGGTACCGAACACCGGGCCAAACTGTAGCTTCTTGTCGGAGCTGAAGCGGCGGGCGTCGCGGTAAACGGCATTGAGATCGGCATGTCGCGTCAAGAAGAACCCGCCATCGGGCAATTCCAAAACAGGTGTGGAGCGACGCAGAGCCGCGTACGTCGGGAATGGGTCGTCGTAAAACGTCTCGGGTAACTGGCGTAGGTCGAACATCGAACCCAAGATGCACCTTCAGCCAGGCGCAATCAATGCCGACATCGACTAAAATACCCCGCATGAACTTCAGCACGCGCCTGACCAGACTCGAAGACATCGAAGCCATCAAGCAGCTGAAGGCGCGATACTGCCAAGCGTGTGACGACGACCACAATCCGGACCGGCTGGGACCGCTGTTTACTCAAGACGCTGTGTGGGAGGCCAATACGGTAGGTCGTGCCGAAGGTCGAGCCGCCATTCAAAAACTCCTGGGAGACATCGGCCGCAGCGGGACGATCCGCAACTCGGCCCACAACGTCATGAACCCGGTCATCACCGTCGACGGCGACGACGCTCGGGGGGAGTGGCGTCTGATCATGCTCTACACCGGCATCTACCCCAACGGCGAGCATCATTTCAGCCGCATCATCGGTTGGTACAAGGAACGCTACACCCGCAGCGATGGTACTTGGCGGATCAAACATCTTTACTGCGAGGTCGAAGAAGCGGCACCGTATCTGCTCGATCCGAACGAAGCATTTTCAACGACAGGAGGTTAGAACATCGGTCATGGCTGAACAGTCTATCCCACAAAGCGCAGGACAAAATGAACCGCCCAGTCACCATGGCGGACTCGAAAACCTCGACGAAGAATACAGCTACTTCATCGATCACTACGAAGGTACGCTACCGGACGATCTTACGGGAACGTTCTTTCGCAATGGACCGGGACGACAGCGTATTGGCGATACGAAATATGGACATTGGTTCGACGGCGACGGCATGTTGTGCGCGTTCACCTTCAACGAAGGCCGCGTGCACTTCAAAAACGCCTATGTGCGCACACCCAAATACGTGGAGGAAACCCAGGCGCAAAACATCGTGTATCGCGGCTTTGGCACACAGGTCCCCGGCGGCTTCTTTGCCAACCTCGGTAAGATGCCGGCGAATCCAGCCAATACCAACTCGGTCTATCACGGCGGGAAACTGCTGGCGCTCAATGAAGGCGGGCACCCCTGGCAGTTAGACCCCAGCGATTTGAGCACAGTTGGAGAATACGACTACGACGGGGCACTCGAACGCCGTCAGGTCTTCAGCGCACACGGGAGAGTGCACCAATCGAGCGGTGACTACATCAATTTCGGTGCCGGAGTCTCCAAAATAACGTTCAAAGGCCCGCAGCCTTGCATCAACGTGTACCGCATCAATCCGCAAGGCAAGCTTTTCAAGAAGGGCCAAGTCGCCATCGACACCTTCCCTTTCTGTCATGATTTCGCGATTACCGAAAACTACGCGATGTTCTTCATCGGCTCGATCGTTTTCGACGGCATGGGGGGTGTAATGTTGGGCCGCAAGACCATATCCGATGTCGTGAAGTACGATCCGTCCATCCCCATGACGGTGCATGTCGTCGATCTCAACACCTTGGAACGAATTCGAACGTTCGAAACGGAACATGGTGCGATCGTGCACTTTGGCAACGCCTTCGAGCGGGGTGACGAAATTGTCGTGGAGGGGTGCTTCCAAAACAGTTTCGAAGCCAATGCCACGCTAACGGATATCTTCAATCCCGACAGCCGCTTCAACGGCGGTTATTTCAAACGCTATGTGTTGAACATGGCAACGGGACAGATGAGCGAGCAGCAGCTCTTCGATACCGAATGCGAGTTTCCGACCTACAACACCAAATATTCCGGCTCGCAACACTCCGTCACCTACACCGCCTGTTCGGTAGACAACGGCTACAACGGTTTCTTCAACGGTATTCAAAGGGTGAGCTACGATGGCGAGTGCAATCTGATTACACTCCCGCCGGGGTTGTATGGATCCGAACCCATGTTCGCCCCGGCGACCAACGCTACGCGCGAGGACGACGGCTACCTGCTGGAGGTGGTCTACGACGGGTTCCAGCACAAAAGCGAACTGCAGATCTACCGGGCCGACAACATCGATGACCAGGTCTGCCGCTTGCCGCTGAACCACCACGTGCCCCACCAGTTCCATGGCTTCTTCACACCCGAGGTGTTCACCTAAAAGTAATAGACCCACCTCAGATAAGCGCGACTTGCACTTCCCGACGTCACTGCGGGGCCGTTCAGCGGAATGCCACCGAACTCGTCTCCGGCATCGCCGAACGGTTCCAGCCAACCCAGCTGCACGCTCTGATTGTCGCCGGGTGTGTACGTGAGCGCGACCTGCACAAGACTGCTGGTGTCATGCAGATTCGTAATCAGCGTCGTGCTCTGGTTTATCAAGGGGTGCCATTCGTAAGTGAACCCCGCGGCAATGTAGTTTTTCATCAGGTTGAACAACTCCCCGCGCGCGAGCCTTGCCGTTAGATCTTCCGGCAGCAACGCAGGGGTGTCCGGCATTTCCGTCACACCCCAGCCGTTGTGGAAATACTCGACAAAGGTGTACGCATTGCGATTCCACAACAAGAACGAAACGTCGGCGTTGAGCATGCCGGAATAGACATATTCACCGGCCGCTGTCTCGCTGGCCACGACATCGGCGCGTACGAGCGCTTGCCCGACTGGAATCCGCACCGCGCCGGCATAGACACGTTGACCATAATGTTCCGCGGCCACCAGCTCGAACTCCACTTCACCGAGATAACCATGCCACTTCAGGGCACTGGAAGCCGCATCCTGAGTCACCTTGGAGAATTCATCACGGCGCGCGACGTGCAGCAATTGCAGATCGTGACCGTTGCCGAACAACCGGTCGATCAGTACGAGATCGTCACCGGCCTTGTAGTCACGATCGACGACCGTTGGCGAAAACGGACTGAACAAGTCCATCGGTTGGAAGACGATACCCCCACCCCAGCTGACCGCTTGACGCCCTACCGTGACCCCCCAATTACCTGCATGCCATTCCAATGCCAGCCGGTCCAAACGGTGAAAACTCCGGTAACGTTCCCCGTCGTCAATCTCCCAGGTCCACCGCCACCGGCGCAAGCGGTCGTTGGTCACCGTCTGATCGAGCGTGCTGTCAGCACCCAAATTCAGTGCCAGGCGATCGCCATTGACCCAGACGGTAGAATGGTGCGCAGTCAGCTGCACGGGGCCCAGCGCCTGCGACAACATCATGCGAACGTCTACGGAATGATCGTTCGCAGGGGTGCCCTGTAGCTGCCGTTGAATGTCGTGCTCCGCAAGTATGCTTGCACTGGTAAAGGCTTTGACCCGCACGTCAAACTCGGTCCCGGCGAACCAGTCGATCCCACCCGGCGTTTCCTTCGTGGGCGTACGGTTACCGATGCGTAGACGGTTGAGCCGATAGCCGTCAGGTACTTCGGTAACGAGTTTGGGCAATGCGCGTGGCTCGTCACCGGCAACGATTGCCGGTAACGTCGGACCGAGGTCATCGACGATCGGCGAATCGCTTTCGACCGTCTCCAACCACACCCAACTGTCGGTAAAGCCTTGAGTTCGAAAGCTGTCACGCAGTGCTTCCGCCGCCGCGCTGGAAATGAAGGGCCCTGCAACAATCCGCACGTATTGCCCAGCCGTGGTTTCGACGCGGCGCAGCTCGAAGCGTTGACCCGTCACCGATTCGGCGCGCGCCTGTATGGCAACCGCATGCCGGTCCTCGACCACACTGCCCACGGCTACCCAGTAGCGCGCTTCTCCAACCGCATGGCTGACAAAGAACAAACCACACAAACCTAGCCAGCGCATGTTAATGAGGCTATGCAGCAAGCGCGTCCTGCACGATCTCTCCGTCTTTCAGATGCACCTGGCGCTTGGTGTAACTCATGACGATGGGGTCGTGAGTGGCCGTGACGATGGTCATGTTTTCGGTCTCGTTCAAGCGTCTCAGCAAACCCAGCAGCTCTTCCGTCGTCCTCGAATCGAGATTTGCGGTGGGCTCATCCGCGAGCAGCAACACTGGATTGGTCACAATGGAGCGTGCGATGGCCACACGCTGTTGCTGTCCGCCGGACAGTTCACCGGGTTGGCGATGCCGCATGTCGGCAAGCCCCAGGGATTCGAGCACGGCTTCCGCACGTTCGCGGCGCTCACCGTGAGCTACACCTTGCAACTGCAAAATGAACTCGACGTTTTCCTGAGCGGAAAGGACCGGGATCAAATTGTAGGCTTGAAAAACGAAGCCGATCTTCATCAATCTCAGCTCAGTGAGTTGACTCTCGCTCAGCCCCGACAGTACGACCCCGTCAACCGTAACCTCACCCGTGTCCGGCCGATCGAGTCCGCCGATGACGTTGAGCAGGGTGGACTTTCCGGAACCCGACGGGCCTGACAAGCTGACAAAATCGCCCGTAGACACCTCGAAGTCCACGCCGCGTAATGCGTACACCGGGACCGATTCTTGCTGGTAGGTTTTACTCACGGACTCACACGTGACGACAGGACTACTCATGCTTTCTCCAGCTCATTTCCAAAACTCAACGTCGCATCGCTTCCAGCGGCTTAACGCGTACCGCGCGCCAGGCGGGATAGAGGCTCGCGACGACACCCAAAATCAAACTCAGATACGCCACCAGCATAAAATCGGCCCATTCCAACACGGGTATCAGATAGGTCGACATGCCCGCCATTTCCATGCCTTCGGCAAAAGCCCCGAGGTCGATGCCGTCGGCGATCGAAAGGTAGATGAGATACCCACCGACCAAACCGAACACCACACCAATGGCCATGATGACCGTAGACTCTACGACCACCTGTGTGAGCACCGTACTCTTGGGCATGCCCAGCGCACGCACCATGCCTAGCTCGCGAACGCGCTCCATGACACTGGTGATCAAGGTGTTGATGAGCCCGAACGTCAGCGCGCTCATCATCAGCGCAAACCAAATGTAGATGACACTATCCGCGAATACGAACATCGCAGCAGCCATCGGCTCGAGTTCCATCCAATCGAGTACCGCAAGGTCCGAGAACACGCCAATCAGCAGTTGTTTGAGCGTGAGTCGTTTGGGTTCCTCGCGCAGGCGGATGGAGACTTCCGTAACGGCTTCGCTGTCCAGCAGTTCTTGCAAGCTCGACAAGCCGGTGAACACATACATCTTTTCGAGTCCGGTACCCTCGGCATCGTACGTGCCGACGATCCGATAGCCCTTCTCGCGGTTCCGCCCATCCATGCCCTGCGTGATGAGCACGATGCGCCTACCGATCTCGGTTTCCAGTTGTATGGCCAATTCGCGGCCGATGAGAATGCGACTGTCGTCCGATCCGCTCAAGCCTTCGCCATCGATGGGCACATCGCCGAGAAAGGAAATCGTCTCATGGGACGGGTCGACGCCGACGATTTGGACACCGCGTGTTTCGCGCTCGCTCATGATGACGGCTGGAATGCGGATGCGCGCCGCCCAGCCCATCATGTCTTCCGCCGGTACGGGTGGCGCAAAATCGTTGTCTAGGGTGAAGCTCTTTTGAATATTGGGGTCATCGCGATACCCCTCGGCATGCATCTTGAGATGCCCCGTCATGTTTTCGACGGCGGAGTCCATCATGCCGTACTGCATACCGCGAATGAGCGTATTCATACTCGAAACACCCGCTACGGCGACGGCAATCGCCGCAAACAGCATGAAGTTGCGCCGCTTGTGGCGCAGGATGTTGCGAATACTCAGTTGCCAGACAAGTCGCAGATTCACTCAAGTCTCCTGCCGCAACGCTTCTACCGGTTGCATGTTGCGCAAGCGCAGCCCCGGGATGAACGCTGCGAGCTGAAGGCCAATCACCATCACCGCCGATGCGGTGTACAGCGCCGGCCATTGAAACGCCGGATAGATGCGCGTACCCATGTTGAAACGTGCGTAGTAATCCTGCATATCTGCCGGTACGGGTATCGGCAGGCCGCGATCTCCGATGACGGTGACCAGGAGGCCGGCGAGCGCGAATCCAATCGCGGCACCCAGTGCTGCGAGAAACAGCCCCTCTATCTGCAACTGCGCGCGAATCAAGCCGGCACGCATGCCGATGGCCGTCAGCACACCGAATTCCGCAGTGCGCTCGAACACCACCATCATGAAGGTATTGATCACCGAAAAGCCGATGATGATCGTCATCACGATGAACATGACTTCCGTGCTCACGGCTTTCATGTCTTTCATCTGCTGGGTTTCCGGCATCAGTTCCTGCCACGGCAACACCGCAGATGCGGTATCCAATTCTCGCGCCAACTGCGTGCCGGAGGCAGCGCTGTCGAGTATGGCCACCACGGCGTGAGCTTCATCGGGGGCCAGATTCCACGCATCGCGGAAGTCGTCGATGTGCACTTTCACCAGACCACGATTGAGTTCCGGTTGGCTGGCGTCGTATATGCCTGTCACGATCGTCGCCAACGCAGCAATGCCGCCGTGCTTGGCCGTCCCTAGAACGACCAACTCGTCACCGACATCCAGGCCGAGGTTGCGCGCGAGCGTCGCGCCGATCAAGGCCTGACCCGGAGCATCCGGATAAGTGCCCTTCACAATCATCGGCAACAAGCCGGACCACCGCCGTTCAGTGGCGAAATCCACGCCGACGATCTGCGCGCCGAAACTTCGATCGCCCGCCGATACCAACGCAAAGCCTTGACCACGAGGGCTCACGAATTGGACCTCTGACCTGGCTTGCAACGCTTGTAAATCCCGTGCCGCGTCGAAAACGTTTTCGACACGCGGGTCGTCTTGGTACGCCGGGTGTTGCACCTGTAAGTGTCCCGGCAACAGCTTCGCCCCGTTGTCGATCATGACGTCGAACGAGCCTTCCTGCATGGCTCGGGCGAAAATCAAGAACCACACTGCGAATGCAATGCCGGCCACGGTCAGCCAGGTGCGGCGCCTGTTGCGCCAGAGATTGCGCCACGCCAAGGCGATGATAGTCAATCCGAGGCTATCGAATCCAAGCGCTGCGCGCGGTGTGTCCTTGTCGTCCGCGAGCACGCTGTTGTCCGCACTATTCATCACAGTTCACTCCGGTCTGTCTCCCATCACTCTCCACGTAGGGCCTCAACAGGTGCAATGCGCCGGATTTTGAAGGTAGCAATCAAACCCGCGATTTGCGTGCCAACGAGTAATATGAAAGGTGCACTCATTAAACTCCAGAACTCGAACGCCGGGTAGATCCTGTCGGATATGTAGAAAGCGCCAGCGACGTCTTCCATACCGGTAAGCGGTATACCGTCGATCGCCAGCCAACCGACCAGTGCAATCGCCAAGGCAAGACCCAGCGCCACCCCCACGACCCACATGAAGAATGCCTCCGCGAGCACCTGCCGCACGATCAAGGATGAGCGCATCCCAATAGCCAGCAACATGCCGAACTCTCGGGTGCGTTCGAACACGATCATGAGAAACGTATTGATGACACTGAAACTGACGAGGATCAGTATGGCGCCGTACATCAGTTGACCGCCTATGCGATCGATTTCGATCGCTTGCACCAGGTCGGGTAGATATTCGCGCCAGGTGCGTACCGCATGGGAACTGCCCAGTGCTTCCTGGATACGCGCCCGCTGCCGCTCCAACTGATCTTGCCTGTCGATGAGGACGACCGCGGTATGAATCTCATCGCCGAGCTCGAACGCACTTTGCACGGCGGGCAAGCGCGCGAACAACATCGTGCGGTCGAGTTCAGCTTGCCCGGACTCGAATATGCCAACGACCGTCTGAGCCATCGCCGCAACCCCACCCTCCTTGGCGCTGCCGAGCGCAACGAGTTCGTCACCCAAGATCACTCCGAGATTACGAGCCATGATTCGGCCGACGACGATCTCTTCCTCGTTTTCCGGTAAGCGGCCTTCCTGAATGCTCTTGAAAAAGTTGAACGCGCGAACTTCGCGTTCAAAATCGACACCGACGATCAGCCCGCCAAACGAACGTTCGTCGGCACTGATCAGAGCGAAGGTCGCTGCGCGTGGCGCCACTTCGAACCCGGGTATGGCATCCAACTGACGGATGAGTTCAGTCCCCTGCGCGAGGGTCTGGTCGAGTTTGCCGTCTTCAGGGTAATCGGGGTGGCTCACCTGGATGTGCCCCTCCAACAATCCTGTCGCGCTGGCAATCATCGCCTGATACGCACCATACTGGGTGCACATGGCGAACGCGACAATCAAAGTGGCGAACGCGATCCCACCGGAGGTCAGCCACGTGCGTCGCTTGTTGCGCCACAGATTGCGCCACGCAATTCTCAGGGTGATTCCGACAGTCTGCGCGCCACCGGCATATGCGGTTGGCGGCGTCAGCGCGACTTCACCCATACTATCGAGCCGACTTCAACGCAAACACCGTGAACATGCGATCTTCCAGCTCGACATCGAAGTCCATCGCTTCGTATTTGAGCTCGGTAAACTGATCCGGACTTTCCAACTCCCGCATGCGCATGCGCGTCGCCATGACCCGACCACCCAGTTCACCGATCTCGAGACTCTTCATCTGTTTCACCGGGATCAGTTCCTGATCGAAATAGGTCAGCTCGATGAGGACGAAGTCGTCGCGAATCACCATTCGCTCTTTACCCCACACCACAGGTGCGTCCTCGAAGGGAATAGCGTCCACGGTGTACACTTCGTGCCCGTCCATGCTGGTGGTGTCGGCCAAGACGAGTTCGTAGTGACGCAACCACTTGTCGCTGCGTGAGAGATCGTTGTAAGAAAAGTCGGACCCTGCCCAACTCTGACTCATCATGGAATTCGGCAGCCGGATATTGCGGTTGAGCTTCGGGTTGAACGTCCACATCCTTTCACCGGCCTTCAGTAACGCATTACCGGCATCCCGGGCGGGGGCCGTGAAGCGGATGAGTGCTTCTTCCCTACCCCGCGTCCAGCCGATCAAACTCGATGTGCGCTGCCAGGCGGGTCGTTTGACGATCATGGTCATCTCCGCGTAGGAGGACAGGCCGCGGGTCTGGTCGATCGCGCGGGTCACCAGGTCCACCACATCGACCTCGGCCCGCAGGGGGCCGCTACACAGCGGTAGCAGGAACAGCGTTAAAAAGCAGGAGATAAACCGGTACTTCATCTTGACGTTGGCGTTTGTTTTCGCAAAACTTATACTCGCTCAATTTTTAGGTCATGTCAATTTTTCGATGTCGTTGCGGCAACAGAACAAGGCGCGCACCCGCACGCTGATCCTCCAAGCGGCACAAGCCCTCATCGCGGAGGACGGGGTGGAAGCTGCAACCACGCGCGAAATTGCCAAACTCGCCGGGGTGAGCTACCAAACCCTGTACAACTACTTCCCCACCAAGGCCGACATTGCCGTGGCGATCCTGGAGACCGAAGTCAGTCTCTGGCGCCAGTCCGCCGACACCATCATTAAACGCTTCGACGGCGACCTGCTCGGTTCGCTGGGCGAGCTGATCAAGATGTGCGTCGATGAAATCAACGGCCCCCACAAAGACCTCTGGGCCTACATCGCGTTGTCCGCCATGAACAAGGAATTCAGCCCCGAGGACGTGGGAGCTGCGATCAATATCGCTCATGAACAGTTACATGCTCTGCTGAAGTTGGCACAAGGTATGGGTTACTTGCGAAGCGATCTGGATCTGCATTTGATGGCACACGCACTGTTCAACCTGATCGACTACGCGATGTTGCGCTACTTCATCGAGCCCGTGGACGACGATCTATTCCTGGCCAACCAACGTGAGCTGATAGCGCTGCTCATCGATCCGTACCTAACCTGAGGATCCGCACCTAACTTGAAGGGGCTCGCATGCTCTTTCTGAGTGCGCGAAACACGTGCGGGCTACACTTAGGCAATTTGTTGGCTTTTGTGGGTCGTACTTTGCCTCCCCAACCGGACGGCCAAAGCATACAATGAATGGGCAACCTATGGAGAGAGTCATGTCCTACCCCCACCAGCGCCCTGCAGCGTGGCCAATTCTATTCGCCTCAGCTGCAACACTGTGTTTCACACCGAACGTCCTCGCCGCAGATGCTACCGCCGGGCTCATCGAAGAGGTCGTCGTTACCGCACAAAAACGTGAGGAAAATCTACAGGAAACACCGGTGTCGGTAACAGCCTTCACCAGTGAGGCGATCGAAGCACTCGGTTTCCGACAGTCTGTCGACATCACCGCACAGACCCCCAACTTCAGCGTTGGCTATCCCAACGGCGACACCGGCGTCCCGGCACCCTTCATCCGAGGCGTGGGATTGAACGACTTCGGAGTCTTGAACCAGGGACCCATCGCTGCCTATATGGATGAGACTTACATCTCTTCCAATGCTGCACAAATCTTCCAGCTCTTGGACGTCGAGCGAATCGAAGTGCTGCGCGGTCCGCAAGGCACGCTCTACGGGCGCAATGCCACCGGCGGGGCAGTCAACTTCGTCTCCCGCAAACCGACCACTGAATGGAACGGTTGGGCACGTGCAGGCGTCGGCAGTTGGGACCACCGTAAGTTCGAGGGCGCCTTCGGCGGTCCTCTGGGCGAGCGTACCGCCTTTCGTGCTGCAGTGTTGAAGACTGATTCCGACGGATGGATGAAGAATCGGTTCACGGGCAATGACCAGCAAGGCATCGACGAGCTTGCCTGGCGCGTACTGCTCGAGACTCAACCCATTGACGGACTCAATCTGTTGTTCAATGTGCGAGGCGGTAAGACAGAATCTGATGCCGTTCAATACCGACATCTGGGTGTCTGGGACACGTCGGGCAACATGTGTGCCAACGCAGACATTCTTGCCGGTCGCTGCGTCGACATCTTCGGTTATTCGGAGGAAGCACCTTACACCACGCTCAATGGTGTCGATGTACCCGCCGTGCCTGACTACGACGAAGGCAACTACGACTTCGAAGCGCAAAACGACACGGAATTCTGGGGGTTGTCCTTGACCGCCGATTGGATCATCGGCAGCTACACACTCACCTCCATCACGTCTTATGACGAGATGGACGACTTCAGGCCGGAAGAAACAGACGATGGACCCAACGACATCTTGACTGGCGAACTCGCAGTCGACCAGGAATCGTTTTCGCAGGAGCTGCGCGTCAGCTTCGAAGGCGACGGCTACGACTGGATCGCAGGTGCCTACTACCTTCGGGACGAAGCCACAGACAATACGGCATTCGATATCTTGCGCGACTTCCGTCCTTTGCTGGTCGGCGACGACGTGAACTGTTCCGCACCGCCAGGCAATCCAGGGGGGTTCTGTCCTGAGCAATTCGTCTTCAAAACGAAGTCGGGTACCGATCAGGAAATTACCAGTTTCGCGCTGTTTTTCGATGCTTCGATGCAACTATCGGAAATGTTCAAGTTGTCCGCCGGCATCCGCTACACGGATGAAGAGATAGAACACGACAGCTTCTTTTTCTTCGACGAACCCGAGGCGGGCTTCCCTGCGCAACCAGGATTTCCGGACCAGGCTAAGAACGACTTCAGCAATGTCACCGCTCGGGTGGTCTTAGACGCACAACTCACCGACGACATCTTACTCTACGGCGGTGTCACCAGCGGTTTCAAAGCAGGCGGCATTCAGTCCACCAGCGACGGCATCGCGCCCTACGACGAAGAAGAATTGATCAGCTACGAGCTCGGTTTGAAGTCCACCTGGGCCGACGGACGCCTGCGTTTCAACACGACTTTATTCAACTACGACTACGAAGATTTACAGGTCTTTGCCTTCGTGATTGTCAACGGCATCGGTTTCTCCACGATCTCCAATGCTGCTGATGCCTCCATCTACGGTGCGGAGGTGGAATTCCAATGGCTGCCCATCGACAATTTGTTCATCAACTTAGGGATGGGGTTGCTCGATACCGAGTACGAGGACTTCGTCATTCCCTCCGGGGACTTTTCGGGCAACAACATCACCATGTCGCCTGAAACCACCTACAACGGCCTGATTCAGTACGATATTCCACTCAGCGAAGGCGGACGCATTACTCTGCAGACGGATTTCAACTACCAAGACGAAGTTCATTTCGACGCCCTGAACAATCCTCTGTTGAGCGAAGGCGACTACTGGCTGTGGAACGCTAGAGTGAGCTGGACATCGGCCGATGAGACCTGGGAAGTGGCAGCCTACGGTAGGAATCTCGGCGACGAGGAATACATGGTGTACGCGTTCGACCTGTCCTTTTTCGGCTTCAACGAAGAGATGCTCGGCACACCGCGTTTCTATGGATTGGAAGTAACTTACCGACCTTAGCCAGAGCATCCGAACATCTGTCCGACCCGACGTCTGTTGTCGGACAGATGTGACACGGTCCACAACACTGCAACAAAATAGCCGTGGCAGCGTCTCTCTTGCTTCCTGCGTTAAGGATGCGTTCACGTTCGTCCTGTTTAATACGCACCGTGCCGACCTCGCAAAAAAGCGGAGGCAGCACGTATTAGCCACAAACTTGGAGAGTTGAATGACAATTAATTCAAAATCGATAATTACAGGAGCAGCATTGCTGGCGCTCTCAATGAGCCATGCTTATGCCGACAACGGGCTGAACTATAACTACATCGAAGCTGCCTATCTCGACACGGAAATTGACGACGGCTTGGACGTCGACGGAGACGGACCGGCCTTGAGGGGTTCGTTTGCGCTCAACGAAACGTTCTTCGTGGAGGCGGGCTACGCCACCCAGGATTTCGATTTCGGCATCGATCTCGATCGCTGGACCGTCGGCCTTGGCGCCCACACTCCCCTGACCGAGCAAGTCGACCTCATCGGCCGAGTCAGCTACGTCGACGCGGAGATCGATACGAACTTCGGCAGTGCGGATGACGACGGCTTCGGTCTCGGCGTCGGCTTGCGCGGCCGCGTCGCGGAGCAATTCGAGCTGGAAGGCGGGATTAACTACGTCGATCTGGACGATGCCGGAGACGATACGTCGCTGGCGCTAGGCGGCCGGTATTACCTGACCGAACAGTTCGCTGTCGGCGCCGGTGTAGAATTCGGCGACGACGTCACGAGCTGGCATCTGGGCGCACGACTGCAGTTCTAAGTCCGCAATGCCCGACAAGTTGAGGTCCGGAAATTGCCGTCATGGCATTCTGGACAAGCACTAACAAGACTGCCGCCCGCGTTCGTTTCGGGGCGGTAGTCATTCATTTCATCTTGTAGCGCACGGGCAGGCTCTTCAGCCCGCCAACGAAAGTCGACTGCATGTATTTGGGTTCACCCGCCAGTTCAATGGTCGCAACGCGGTTCAGCAACTCGCGAAATAACGCCGCGATTTCCATGCGCGCCAAGTGCTGGCCCAGACAAACGTGCGCGCCGAAGCCAAAGGCGAGTTGTTTGGCGCCGCTGCGATCTATCTTGAATTTCTGAGGCTCCTGGAAAACTTCTTCGTCTCGATTGGCGGACGGATACCACAAAATGACGGACTCGCCCTTCGCAATCGGGGTGTCGCCAATACTGCAAGCTGCGGTAGCCGTACGCATGAAGTGACGCACCGGACTCACCCAACGGATCATTTCATCGACCGCCGTCGCCATGAACCGGTCGGGGTCGGCCTTGAGTTTGTTGAACTCATCGGGATTGTCGAGGAGCGCCAACATACCTCCCGCGGTGGACGAACTGGTGGTGTCATGTCCCGCAGTGGCGACAATGATGTAATAACCGTTCGTCTCATGCTCGGGCAATGGCTCGCCCTCTATGCGGGCGTTGGCGATTACCGAAGCAACGTCGTCGGTGGGATGGCGTCGCCGTTCGAGCGTCAGCTCTTGGAAGTACCGCTCGAAGTCGAGCACCACATTCATGAACTCGGTCATCTCGAAGGATCGTGTGGTATCCGGGTCGGTGCTGCCGAACAGCTCCTGCGTCAGTTTGAGCATGACAGGCTCGTCTTCTTCGGGGACCCCCAGAAGCGACATGATGACGCGCAGCGGATACCAGATGGCGACGTCTTTGACGAAGTCGCATTCACCGCCCAATTCGGCGAGTCGGTCGACGTAGATCCGGGCCAGTTCCTCCACGCGTGCCTGCAGCTTGCGCAGATTGGCCCCCATGAACCAGCCTTGGGTAAGCATGCGATATTTCATGTGATCCGGATCGTCCATTTGCACCAGCGAACGCACCAGGTGCTTGCGCCCGGACAACTGTTCCACCATTGCCCGTGCCATTTCCGGACCCAGCGTGGGACGCGGATCGTTGATGAAGAAGCGCTTGTTTTGCTCGATCTCTTTGATGTGCGCGTACTTGGTGATGTTCCAGAAAGGTTCATAGCCATTCGGGCTTAGACGTCGTACAGGATCGTGCCGACGCAGCCATGCGAACTGGTCGTGCATCCACTGCTCGCTCGCCCAGTTCGCCGGATTGACCAGGGCATCATCGAGTTGGGGTGAAGTCGTCAGTACGTCCAAGGTTCGCTTCCAACAATGTGCAAACTTGGATTGTACCGCTTAAGCGGCGTTTATGAGATGCTCGAAGGTCCACGAAACGATTGCAAACGACACATCATGCCCGACCCTTTCGACCCACACGCAAGCTGGCTTGCGTTACGCGAACGTGCAGAGGCCACCGCCAACCCACGTCACAAGACCCTCCTTACCGAGGTGGCCGATCACATGGAGGCTGAAATCAACGCCAGGCTGGAACCCCTGATGGCCACGCTCACCGCTCATCCGGTGTATCACTTCTGGCGAGTCGGGCCTGCCAACATGGTGCTGGACGGCTACGACGCGGTGGCGGATTTTTACCGAAATATGTTCGCAACGCTCGGCCATCAATTCCAAGTCGTGACTTCGCGAATCATCGTCGACGATGGCGGCGTCATTACCGAGGGTAAGGTGCGCCAGGTCTACAAAGCCTCGGCCCTTGCCGAGTTAGGCCTCACCCACGCAGGTGCCCGCCCGCTGGGTGACAGCAAGCTATGGATCAGCAACACGCAACTCATTACGGTGTGGCCAGCAGATCCGGAAGCCAAACTGATCGGTGAAGACATATACTTCGGTGAAGATCCGATGGACACGCTCACTCCCATTGCTAGTAGTCAGTTGCCCGACTACTACGAGCTTGGATGACGTGCAGGCCGACAAGCACACCAACGCCAAGCAACCCGACTGCTCGAGTGTAAACCCAAGGCAGTAACAACAAGAGCGCACACGCCATGAACAGAATAGCGCTGGGCGTCCCCACCTCGCGAACGAGGTAGCGCTCTAGTGCCACAGCCAGCGCCAGGATGAGCGCCAACGTCACGACTCCCGCGTAGAGCACGTCGGCCCAGCTATTGTCCCCGTGTAACAGCAACGGAGCATAAGCCATCATCAACGGCACGATGAACAGGCCGCTCGCGAGCTTGAATGCGGCCAGGGCCGAAGCCATTGGAGAAGCACCGGCAATACCCGCTCCCGCGAACGCCGCCAACGCAATCGGCGGAGTCACATTGGAGGTTTGCGCCAGCCAAAAGATCAACATGTGTGCCGTGATCAGCGCGAGGCCGAGCTCCTGCAACGCAGGCCCGGTCATCACCGCGAGCACGATATAGGCAGCGGTTGCGGGTAAGCCCATGCCGAGGACCAGTGCCGCGATGGCGACCAAGATCAGCGCAAGCCACAGTTGTCCGGAACTCAAACCCACCACCGACTCGGTGAATTGTAAGCCGACACCGGTTTGACCGATGGTACCGACGACGATGCCCGCAACGGCGCACGCCACCGATATGGGAATCGCAAGCTTCGCACCCGCGTAAAGTGCCTCTGCAAGCTCACCGAAACCCACTCTAGTGTGTGCCCTCAGCAAACTGGCCACCACCACAGCGGCGCAACCCGCGACACCCACGAGCACAGGCGAATAATTGTTCAGCAGCATTACGGTGATCAATATGAGGGGCAGCAAAAAGTGCATGCCCTCGGCAAGAACCGTGCGTACGGGCGTCGTATCGACCATGCCCTTAAAGCCCGCTTTGGCGGCAAGCAAGTGCACGTACAAGAGCACCGACAAAAAATAGAGGATGGCCGGGACGAGCGACATCCACACAATGTCGCCGTAAGGCGTTTTGGTAAATTCAGCCATGACGAACGCCCCCGCCCCCATGATGGGCGGCATGATCTGCCCACCCGTCGATGCAGCTGCTTCGATACCGGCTGCTTGCGCTGGGCGGTACCCTAACTGCTTCATCATGGGGATGGTCATGGATCCCGTCGTTACCGTATTGGCGATGGCACTGCCCGAGATAGAGCCCATCGCGGCGGAAGCCAGCACACTGGCCTTGGCCGGTCCCCCGCGAAAACGTCCCGCGGCAGCGAAGGACAAGTCGATCAAAAACTTTCCTGCACCTGTCGTCTGCAGGAACGCTCCGAACAGAACAAAACTGAACACGGCCCCGGCAGCAATACCGATGGGTGTACCGAACAAACCTGCTTGCGTAAATACCTGGAAACGCACGATGCGTTCAAAGGAAAATCCGCGCGTAGCGAGTACGTCGGGCAGGACATTACCGAAGGCACCATACGTTAAAAACACCAATCCCACGGCCATCATCACCCACCCGACGGAACGCCGGGCCAACTCCAGCGTGGCAATGACCAAGATGCAGCCCGCGGTAAAATCGGATGGACGGAGGCCTTCCAACAAATGATCGAGACTGCGATAGTCGAAAATGAGCACGCGATAAGTCGCCCATGCCACCAACGCAATGACAGCCCAGTCGAACAATTTCCACGGCTTTCCATCGCGCAGCGGATAAACGAGAAATCCCAGGCACAAAATCCAACCCAGGTGGGTAGGCCGAAAGTACGTCGCCGGTTGTAAACCCAGGACGGTCTCAAACGGGATGCTACCAGGCGGGAAAAATCCGACGATGGGTTGCCAGAGCTGAAATAGAGACAACCCCACACCGATGGCGACGAACAGCGTGGGATCGGCAAACCGGTTGGACGGATGGTTCACTTCAATACCGTCCCGCATTCTTGAGCCGTATCTTTCAGCCAGCGTTCGGTGCCCTGGTGCAAAGGCACCGATGTCAGTTGGCGGATGTTCGCGACGGTCATGTCTTTGGCGACCGGAGAAATCTTCAGCAGCGACTCCGCATGCTGGTAGATGGTGCAGGTCAGCTCGAACGCAAGCTGATCAGGCATGTCCGCGTGCACGACGACGGCACTCCATATGCCTAGTGCCGACACGTCTTCGTTAACCTTGTCATAGGTATACGCCGGGATCGTGTACGCGCTGTAGGCCGGGAACCTGCGGTGTAAGGTATCGATCTCTGTCGCACTCAATGGGACGAGTTGCAGGTTGCGGGTGACGGCAAGCTCAGTCACGGCCGCCAGGCCCAAGCCGCCGACGACAAATCCGGCATCGATAGTGCCGTCTTTGAGTGCCGAGGTCGTCTCCCCGAAACTGAGATACGTGGGCGCGATGTCATCAAGCGCAATGCCCAGACCCTTCAACACATTCTGTGCCGCCACCGCGGTGCCCGAACCGGCGGCTCCCAACGATACCCGTTTGCCGCGCACATCCTGCATGACCTCGACACCGTTTTCCTCGAGCGTCAGGATATGCACGATGTTTGGATAGGCGGTGAACAGCACGCGAATGGGTAACGCCTCGGGGAACTTGCCTTCGCCAAGGAAGGCGTCGGTCACGACATCCGCCATGGCAATGCCGAGTTCACTCTCCTTGCGCGCGACTTGAATGACGTTGGTGACCGATCCACCGGTGACTTCCGCTTTGGCGTTGACGTGCGGAAGCGTCTTGGACCAAACGGAGGCCATACCGCCCCCGTAAGGATAGTAGAGGCCCGCGGGTCCGCCGGTGGCGATTGCAAACGTGCTGGCATAGTCGCCACGCGGCGACGTACTGCCGGGTGTTTCGCTACAAGCGGCTATGCCAACCAGCCAACACAGATGACTGCTCACAAACACTAACCTAAGACGTCTCATTGCGTCTCCGCATACTCAACCGCGCTGGCGTAAGGTCGGCGCGCCAACATCAACAACACGCCGCCCAGCACACCGAAGGCAACGGCGACGCTTATCAGCGAGTACCTGACCCCATCCGGCTCAGGAAACACCGACTCGTTGAAGAATCCAGCGATCGGCGGACCCAATAGATTCCCCATGGATACGACAAAGAGATAGACGGCGGCAACCTGAGCATGAATGCGCGCCGGTGCGATCACAGGCAATGAGCCATTGGCCAGGCCGTAAGGGGCATTCACGAAGAGCATCGCCGGCACATAGAGCATGTAGGCTATTGTCGCACTCGGCGCTAGAGCGATCGCTACCACCAAGGGTACAGCGATCAGCCCGCAAACCATGCCCGCCGTGATGTTACCGTCGCGATACCCGCGTTCGTTGAGGCGCCGCGCCAGCCATGCGGCAAGAATCGGTCCAATGGGTCCACTGATGAGAAAGATTAGACCGAAACGCTGCGCAGCCTCCGCCGCCTCAATACCGTGGACGCGCACGAAATAGGACACGCTCCAGAACACAAATGCGTACCCTGCCAGGGCAAACGCCAAGAACCCGCTGTGGTGCAAGGCGAGCAACCGCAAGTTCGTCCGGTAGAACCGTGACACCTCATTTACCGAAAACTCAGTCGCAACGGAAAACTTGCGTTGCGGTTCCCGAACCATGAGAAAAACCAGCGCCAGGAGTATTCCAGGTAGCCCAACGTAAACGAAAGTCTGTTGCCAGGGTTGCAGAGCGCCGAAGACCGGTAACACCAAGGGCTCTGCGTTCTCGACCACCTCCAGCACGAAGCCGCCGATGATGAACGCAATCCCGGAACCCATGACCGCTGCCGTTTGAAAGACCGATAACGCCATCGGGATCTGCTCGCGAGGAAACAGATCGCCTACCATAGACACCGTTGCAGGACCCAGCGAGGCCTCACCCACACCGACCCCGATGCGTGCGAGCAACACGTGCCAGAAGTGTCGCGACAGACCACACGCGATCGTCATGAGCGACCAAAAGAAAATCCCCAGCGCGATGATTCGCTTGCGCACCGCGCGGTCCGCGAGCATCGCGATCGGCAGCGCCGCAAACGCGTAGAAAATCGCGAACACCCCATACAGCCAACCGATCTGGGTATCGCTGATGGCCAGGTCAGCCTTCATCGGCTCTACCACAATGGCGACAACCTGCCGATCGACGAAGCTCACGATCGAGGCCATCATCAACAAGCCGAGCATCAGCCACGGACCAAGCGACTTAAACCTTCCCGCCCCCGTTCCCGCCACGGTGTACCTTGTTTGGAAAACGTCGTATGTTAAAGCAAATAGAAGAGAAGGAAGACAAGATGTCGAACTGTGCGCTTGCCACGTGCGGATTTGTCCTACTCACCATCGGTCAACCCGCATTCGCCGTCGGCGAGCCCGCGCCGATGACACGGGCGGAGTTCGACACACTGATGCAGGACATCAGCAACTGGGGCCGTTGGGGCGAGGATGACGAACTAGGCACGCTCAACCTCATTACCGCAGCTAAACGCCGTGACGCCGCAGCGTTAGTGGAAGAAGGCGTCACGGTGTCCATGGCCTTCGACCTTAACAAGGTCAAGGACGCATTGAACGCAAACCCTTTCGAACACACCGTCACACTCGGTGAATTCGGCGGTCACGCCGTCGCCGGTGACAAGTATAGTGTCGAATACCACGGCTTCGCCCACTCCCACATGGACGGTCTACCGCATTTTGCGCACAAGGGTTTCTTCTATAACGGTGTACCCTACTCGGCGGCAAAGGCCACCGGCACTGAAAAGTTGGGCATCCACAATGCGGGCATCAACGGGGTGTTCACACGCGGTGTGCTGGTCGATCTTCCGCGCCACCTCGGCATCGACTTCCTGGAGCCCGGTACAGCCATCACGGCCAGCGATCTGGAGGCCTGGGAGAAGAAGAACGGTGTCGAGATCGGCAGCGGCGATGTCCTTCTCATACGCACCGGTCGGTGGGCGAAAGTGGCGCAAGACGGTCAGTGGAACTTCCTCGAGAAGGCCGCCGGTGCGCACGCCTCTTTGGCCGCTTGGTTAAAAGCACGCGACGTTGCCGTCATCGGCTGCGACGGGGTCTCGGACGTCATGCCTTCCGGAGTCGAGGGACTGGCGAACCCTCTGCACGAACTGGTGCTCGTCGGCTTGGGCATGCCGATTCTGGACAATCTCGATCTGGAAGCAGTCGCCACCGCCGCGGCAGCACGCCAACGCCCGACATTTCTGTTCGTGGCAGCACCCCTGAGAGTCCCTGGCGGTACCGGCTCACCGCTGAATCCATTGGCGGTGTTCTGACCGAAGACTACTCGGGTTTACGCAGGTGTCCGTACATGAGTTCCTCGACGAACTCTACACACTTGAACTGCTGCACGCGCGCATCCGCTCCGACCCGCCGATAGAGATTCATACTCATCTGCCACGGTTGCGTAAACGTCTCTGCGTCTTCAATGAGCACGTCGTAGCGTAGCGTGTGGGTGCTGGTCGGTGTGTAGCGTTCGGTGACTTTCATGTTCGCACTGTGGTGATTACCTGATCTATCGAACCACGTTCTGTCGTTCTGTCCCGTGACTTCGATCACCAGCGTGTCGTCTTCCCAATAGCCGTAAGACTGACCCATCCACGAGTCGACCGGGGCTTCGCCCGGATCCTCCAGATAGATGTTACGTGCCGCACCCGCATACTCGTACGAGAAGAAAATCGCCGACTCGCTGTGCAAGATTTGGAACGGATACGGCATATAGGACGCGCGGGGAATCCCGGGAAGGTAGCACTTGATCTCCGGGTCGCGATTGAGCCAATCCAGCCGATTGGCGTTACGGATCTCCAGCGCTTCGCCCGTGTAAGGAATGACGCCGCCAACTACCACACCGAGCCCGGCAGGAACCGCACCCACCGCGCCGAATTTCACCGTTTCCGGTGCCGGAATCGGCCCCAGCGGACCTTCGATCAGTGCCATCGACGCGCGTGCCGCATGCGGTTCGATGTCGTAGTGCGCGGTATTCAACGCTTGCCACACGCCGTTCAAATCCGGCTTGCCTCCAGGACCGCGAGGTGCCACATAACCGTCCGGTGGCTCGGCGTAGCTCGAAACGGCCAGGCACGCGGCGACAGCCGAGGCCATCATCATGCCGCGAGCATTAAAACGCATAATATCCACCGTCGATCAGAAAGGTCTCGGCCGTGTGGTAGCTGCTGAGTTCACTCATGATGTAAACGGCTATGCCGCTGAAGTCATCGGGCTGTCCCCATCGGCGCACAGGGATGCGCTTGGACACGTTCTCAACGAACTTCGGATTCGCGAAAGTACCTTCGGTCATCTCCGTTTCGATCCAGCCGGGCAGCAGCGTGTGTGCTGTCACGTTGTAGCGCGCATATTCGACCGCAAGCGCTTTGATCATGGATACCAACCCACCCTTGGTCGCCGCGTAATGTTCTCCCCGTGCTTGCCCGGATATCGCAGCGAGACTTGCGGTGCCGACTAACCGACCGAACGCATCGCCCGCTCGCGCGCGTTCGCGCATGTGCCGGGCCGCCGCACGAAACGTATAGAACACTCCGGACTGGTTGACGGCAATGATGCGATCCCATTCTTCGCGGGTCATGTCGTCGAATGCAGTGCCCCGCCCACCAATACCGGCGTTGGCAAAGCAACCGTCCACCCGACCGTGCTCAGCGAGCACCTTGGCAAACGTCTCATCGACCGCTTGTTCGTCGGCGACGTCGCAGACATGCGAGGAAATCCGCGGTCCGATACCCGCCAGTTGTTCATGTGCGCGCGCATTCTTGTCGGGATTCGTACCCCAGATCGATACTTCTGCACCGCACTGGGCTAAACCGTGCGCCATACCGAGACCAATGCCACCGTTACCGCCGGTGATGACCGCTACCCGCCCGGATAGATCGAATCCACTAAACCCCATACTTGTTACCTTGTTCGAGTGTCCGCTTGTCCGGCGCACGATAGCTCATCTAGCCGACTCAGACTATCTTGTGGCATAGGCATGGGGCTTCGCCGACCTGCCCTATCGGGTGACTAGGAGGTGGGTATGATGTCGATCTGCACGCGGTTGTTGCGCCGGGCAGCGGCATTCCACTCCCCGGCCGTCGCTGACGTGGACGGATACGCAACGACATCCTGCGAGGCGGCACCATCCAAAGCGATCAGGTTGAGCTCTATCGCATCGTCTATGGGACCACGCATCAGCTGCGAAAACTCCACAGACAACCGATCGCTGACATAACTGGAGGCTTCGAGGCGATGGCCCGTGTGATCGCAGTCGAGTACCGGTGTGTCGGGGGGTGCCAGCCGATAGGTGCCCGCCGCATCCGTCATCAAGCAAAAGCGTCCCAAGTGACTGATCAGGCGTACTTCGCCGGTGAAGTCCATACCCTGCAGGTGCGCCACCAAGCTCTGGATCTTTTCCGCGAGTATGTCATCGAACGCATCGGTATTGAGCGAGGCTTCGGTTTCCAGATTGACCGCCCACTTTAGCGCTTGAATGGCGTTGTCTTGTATTCCGGCCACCTCGCCTGACGCGGAGTGCAGCGTTGCGCGCAGACGCTCATCAGCACGCTGTCTGTGTGCACTGATCTGTTCTTCGTATACTCCTACCCGATCGAGTGCTGCATCACGTTGATCTTTGAACTGCCACGTGAGAAAGGCGCAGACCGCCAACACGGCAAATCCTGCTGCGCGCAGGATCCAGCTACCGCCCGTAGATGTGTCACCGGCTGCGCCAATAGATTCCGCATCGGTGCCGTTGCTCTCGTCTTCGGAAACCTGAATTCGCGATTGCTCGACCAATACTTCGCGGGCGACATCGCGTGCGAATTCCTTCTGGCTCCTCAGAATGTCCGAACGCAACGTCATGTGTTGGTCTTCCAGAATTCTCGTGACAAGAGCCTGAACGGACATTCCCACGACCTGGCTGTCTAGCTCGTGATCGACTGCATCCAGTGCTTCATCCACTTCGTAAGCGTGAACGACTTCTTCCTGTTGTTGTTCGGCCCGACGGTCTTTGACCAAGCCCAGCTTCAAAAGCATCTCGAACAGCTGATGAGGCTGCACATTCTTTGGTAACACGCCCATCGCACCCAACGCGCGCGCCTGACCGACGTACACCTCACCCTCTTTGGTGGTGTACATCATGACCGGGATCGTCGCGGTTTTGGGGTTGGCCTTGATCGAGGAGACCGCCTCGAGACCATCCATGCCAGGCATGGTGTGGTCCATGAAGATGACGTCGACCATCTCGCGCTTGAGAAAATCCAGCGCTGCTTCGCCGGACTCGGCCAGGGCCACATCCAGATCGTTGGCTTCGAGAAGTTGCTTCAGGGCCACCCGGGCAGAGCGTGAGTCGTCGACTACCAGGGCACGTTTTATCGCCATTGCCTTTGCGAGCGTCGCTGCATTGATGCGCGTAAGTCTAGCAAGCTTGAAGCGGCCAATTTGTTAAACAGGACACTCTATGCACCTGTGGTACATATCCCAGAAATCTACTCTAACTTGTTGTTATACAACGCGTTTATCTAGATCGGAAGATGGGATCCACTGCCATGCGCGCTCATGTGCATAGTAGATGAAAAACTTGAGCACAAATTCGATGCTGCCGATGGCGGCGGCGGTATCGAGCCGTCCGGTAACGGCAAAGGCGATGGCGGCAGTGGTGAGGGTCGCCACGATACGCCACGAAAATGCCTTGGCCAGACTGCGCGCACGACTGTCAGACATGCTTCAGAACCTCTGCGACGCAGTCGTCCAGGGACATTTGCGAGGTCGCCAATTGCAGTTCGGCGGTTTCCGGTACTTCGTACGGCGAGTCGATGCCGGTGAAATGCGGCAGTTCTCCTCGTCTGGCTTTTTTATACAAACCTTTCGGGTCGCGCGACTCCGCGACTTCCAACGGCACGTCCAGGAAGATCTCGATGAACTCCTCCGGCTCGAATAACGCGCGCGCCATGTCCCGCTCCGAGCGAAACGGTGAGATGAACGCGGTAATCACGATCAAACCGGCATCCACCATCAACTTGGCTACCTCGGCAATACGCCGAATGTTCTCCACACGATCCGCGTCGGTGAAACCCAAGTCGTTGTTCAAACCGTGACGGACGTTGTCGCCGTCGAGAATGTACGTGTGTTTCCCCTGCGCATGCAGCGCTTTTTCCACACCGTTGGCTACTGTGGATTTGCCGGAACCGGACAAGCCGGTGAACCACAACACTTTGCCGGGATGCCCGTTTAACGCAGCACGCGCGTCCTTGTTGACGATGTGTACGTGGCGGTGAATGTTCTTCGCGCGGCGCAACGCAAAATTGATCATGCCGGCACCGACGGTCGCGTGCGTGTAGCGATCGATCAGCACAAAAGAACCCAAGCCTCGACAGTCTTCGTAGGCTTCGAATGGGATGGCTTTGTCGAAACTCAAAATGACACGCCCGATATCATTGAGACCCAACGAGCGGGACGGCAATTCGTCGAGCGTGTTGATGTTGTACTTGAATTTGATGTCGGTCAGCGTGGCGTTGACGCGTGCCGAGCCCATCATCAGCCAATAGCTACGACCGACATACCCTTCTTCCTGATCCATCCACACTAGCGAAGTGTCGAACTGATCGGACACTTCACAGGGCGATTCCGCTGCGACGATCACATCGCCCCGCGAAATATCGACTTCACGATCCAACGTAATCGTTACGGCCTGGTCGACTTGGGCACGCGCCAGCTTGTCCTTGTACAGCACGATGTCTTTCACATGCGCTGTCTCCGCCGACGGCAGCACCTTGACTTCATCGCCCGGTGCGACCGAGCCGGCAACGATGGTGCCGGAAAAGCCCCGGAATTCTCGGTTCGGCCGATTGACCCATTGCACGGGTAGACGCAGACCGGTCTCGATCTCGTCGTCGCGTACGTCCACGGATTCGAGGAATCCCAACAAGGTCGGTCCGCTGTACCAGTGGGTGTGCGCGGAACGCTCGATCACGTTGTCGCCTTTCAGCGCGGAAAGCGGGATCGCGGTGATCTCACTGAACTCCAGCTGCTCGGCAAAGCGTTGATAGTCATCGACAATACGCTCGAAGACTTGTGAGTCGTATCCCACCAAGTCCATTTTGTTGACCGCCAGCACCACGTGCTTGATACCCAGCAACGACGTAATGAACGAGTGGCGTCGGGTCTGTGTCAGAAGACCGTTGACAGCGTCCACGAGGATGACCGCCACATCCGCAGTAGACGCACCGGTCACCATGTTGCGGGTGTATTGCTCGTGTCCCGGCGTGTCAGCAACGATGAACTTGCGATGATCGGTGCTGAAAAACCGGTACGCCACGTCGATCGTGATCCCCTGTTCACGCTCAGCAGCCAACCCGTCTACGAGCAGGGCGAAGTCGATGTCGCCACCTTGAGTACCAACACGTTTGGAGTCTTGTTGCAGAGTAGTAATCTGATCTTCGAAAACGAGCTGGGCCTCGTACAGCATTCGCCCGATTAGCGTACTCTTCCCGTCGTCCACACTACCGCAGGTAATGAAGCGCAATAGGTCCAGGTTCGCCTGCGTATCGATGTACTCCTGCACGCGTTGCTCAATGCTCAGCAGCTCATCGTCCGGTGATTGAACGTTCAGTGCTGGTGATGGATTTGGCGTCGGCATTAGAAGTACCCCTCCTGTTTCTTTTTCTCCATCGACCCGGAACTGTCCGCATCGATAGCGCGTCCCTGCCGCTCGCTCGTGCGACTCTGCAGCAATTCCAGGACGATCGACGACAACGAATCGGCATCCGACTCGATCGCACCCGTCAGCGGATAGCAGCCAAGCGTGCGAAAACGGATGCGACGTGTCTCAATCCGTTCGCCTGGGAGCATACGCATACGATCGTCGTCCACCATGATCAACATGCCGTCGCGGTCCACCACCGGCCGTTCGGCGGCAAAATACAGCGGCACGATCGGAATGTGTTCGCGATAGATGTACTGCCAGATGTCGAGTTCCGTCCAATTGGACAGAGGAAACACGCGTATACTCTCGCCCGGATTTTTGTAACCGTTGTACAAGTTCCAAAGCTCAGGGCGTTGGCTCTTGGGGTCCCATCGGTGAGTCTCGGTGCGAAACGAAAACACCCGCTCCTTGGCCCGGCTTTTTTCCTCATCGCGGCGCGCACCGCCAAAAGCCACATCGAACCCATGCTCATCCAACGCCTGCTTCAAGCCTTGGGTTTTCATGACGTCAGTGTGCAAGGCACTGCCGTGATCGAAGGGGTTGATGTCCTTGGCGATCCCATCCGGATTGATGTGCGTGATGAGGTCCATGCCCACCTCTTCAGCCATCTTGTCGCGAAAGTCGTACATCGCTTGAAATTTCCACCGGGTGTCGACATGCATGAGCGGAAAGGGCGGTGGGCTCGGGTAAAAGGCCTTGCGGGCCAAATGCAACATGACCGAACTGTCTTTGCCGACGCTGTACAACATCACCGGATTTTCCGCCTGTGCGATCACCTCGCGCATGATGTGAATGGCCTCCGCCTCCAACCGGTCGAGATGAGTCATTGCCTCTTCGGTGCGTGGTGGACTCTCGGGATACGCCGCCAACGCCAAAGTCGAGCGGTAGGCGGTCAACGCGACGGTGACTTTGGTGCCCGAAGCCAGGGCGATTTGATGCGTGTCTTCGCCACTGACCCACTCGCGAAAGAGTCCCGTGATCTGACCGTGCGGCCACAGGTAGGCGGGTTTACCGTTGCAAAGCTGATCCATGGCATGTGTGAGCGTGGCGACATCCAGGGTGTCGATGAACACCCAGCGGCGTGCCCCACGTCCGTCGTTGACCACCAAAACCCATCGACCGCCAATGGGCGCGCACTGCACGACGAGCGAATGGATGCGGCGTTTCTTGCTTAAGCGTCCGAGTTCACTCGCGACGAGCTGCACGAGGGGCCGGTCCGACTCGTCGCGAAGATCGTCCAGCTTCAACGCAGCGGGGAGCCAGTCTGCTTTTTCCAGCAAGCGCTCGGTGGAGCGCACCGTCTGCTCCGCGCCGGTCTCCGCCATCCGTACATGTACCGCCTGGGTATCCCAAACCCGGCTCGTGTCGGACAACAACGCCGCCAGTAGCGATTCTCCCTGCGTGGAGACGCTCTCGAGGTTTGTGCTCACTCTACCCTTCCGTCTATTGCATGTCGTTATTTACGGATTGTACAGACAAAGTCGGCTTTAGATAGAAGAAAATTGTAGATTTACTCGTTTTTCTGGAAAATATGGAGAATTACGTCACGAAAAAGGCTCAAAAACTGTCTCCGACCCCTAGCCTGTCAGCGCGGCGGCGATCGACCCCCAGCGTGGCAGATGCTCGGGGTGGCGGAGGACGTCTTCCGCGGTCAGATAGGTGACCAACCGCGCCGCCACATTGGCGTAACGTTCCGTCAGCACGTCCGCCATGTCGTCCCAGCGGGCTACCACGGCGAAGTGGTCCAGCATCTCATCGGTGATGGTCTCGGCCATGCCCTGCACGTCTCCCGCCTTCATCAGAGCTCCGAGTTTGGCCGTGGTCCCCTCGAAGCCAAGATCGTCGAATTGAAAGGCATAGTTCGGTGTCGATCCATAGAAAGCGATCTGGGTTTTCGCGCGTTTGAGCATGGCCGCCCGCTCCTCTGGCGAATCCCCCGCGATCGCAAACACAGGCACGATGAGATCGACGTCTTCGGGACGCCGGCCGGCTTTGGCTGCACCCTTCGCAACGCCGGGTAGCAGGCGGTTGCGAATGTAGGTCAAGGAATGCATGGGGTGCACGTGCACGCCGTCGCAGAGCTCTCCCGCCACGCTCAGCATGTAGGGCCCCACCGCTGAGATGTCGACCTTGATGTCCTCGTAATCGTGTCGAGGCGGTGCCCACTGCGCGGGCAGATAGCTCAATTGATAGTACGAGCCGTCATATTGCAGTTTTTCTTCACGGCGGAACGCGGCCAGACAAGCACGCAGTGCGCCGACGTAATCACGCATTTGCGGCGCCGGTTTGTCGAACGTCGAGCTGTAGCGGCACACGACATGCCCTTTCACCTGACTGCCGAGTCCCAGACGAAAACGACCTTGGGTGTTGTGCGCAAGCTCCCAGGCGATTTGCGCGGAAATCATCGGACTGCGGGGAAACGCCACAGCGATGCCCGTGGAAAATTCCAAACGCGGCGCGGCCATCGCCGCATGCGCGATCTGCATCCAGGGCACCGAATGGGTTTCCGTAAAGAGCATGCCAGCGAACCCCACCTGTTCGAGCTCGCGCGCAAGATCCGCACTCGCCTGCCAGGACATACCACCTACCATCAGATCGAATTGCATATTCCCCCCATGCAGTCCACGTCAGTTACTTGCGTCGCACCCACTTGCTGGTGGCCGACACGTCCTCTACCGCACCCCCAGCCTCTTTCCAGCCGTTGAAGCCAACCTCGAGATGCGCGACATCTTTATACCCCATCTCCTTGAGTGCCAATGTGGCATACACCGAGCGCCCACCACCGGCACAAAACACTACGGTGCGCTTCTCCTCCTCGAAATAATCGCGGAAGTAAGGGCTGGCCGGATCGGCCCAGAATTCCAACATACCTCTTGCCACGTGTTTTGCACCCGGAATGGTCCCAAGATCGACCACCTCTTGGATCTCACGCAGGTCGATGAGCAGTATCTGATCTGTCTCCAGTTCTTGCGCCAGCGCCTCGACCGATACGTTCTCTATCTGTTTTTTCAAAGCAGTGGTCTCTGCAAAGACGTTCTTGATCGCCAAAGGTTGCTCCCTAGTTTGTTTCTGTTTCTGTACCCGCTTGTAAAGCGGGTGTCGGCATCACCGTGACAGGCATCGACTCGGGCTCAAGACCGAGAGTAATCAATACCTTGGACATGCCCATGAAGAGTCCGACGCCCAAAACCATCTCTACTATCTGAGCCTCCGTGAAATGCTCTTTAAGCGCCTCGCACAAAGCAGGCGTCGGTGCTCCTGATACACCAACAAGCAAATCCGTTAGTGCCAGCGCTGCTGTTTCGCGCCCATCGAAGTGAGCGCTGTACCCGTCCTCCACGAGCGCTACGGTCGCTTCTTCTAGTCCTGCCGCACGGGCAGAATCGAATCGAACGTTCTTTCAGTAACCGCAGTCGGTCACCCTGGCGTTGCGCACTCGCGTCAATTCCTTCAGGCGAGCATCGACCACGTCCGATTGCCAAAAAGTGCCGTACAGCTCGAAGAAACGCGCCATGACCTCACCGGCGTGGGCGGTGACCGTAGCAAAGCTCTCCGGCTGCCCCGCGACTGCCGAGGGTAATCTTGGATGCGTCGACATAATGGCTCCTCAGCTATTCGTTTGTGACAATTTTCGCTCGTGGATGGCGTGCGGAACGTCCAATACCAGTTCCATTCGACTGAGCGCGTCGAAGAATGCAATCGCGGTCAACAACGTGACGCATCCACGATGTCCGAAGTGCCGGGCGAGTTCCTGCACTTGCTCATCCGTGACGTCGTGGTGCGCAAAAGGCATGGCACTTGCGACCTCCAGCGCAGCACACTCAGCGACGTCGAAGCCGATGTTCCCCTGATGGTGCAGCATCTCAAAATCTTCCGGTTCCAGATGCGGGTAATCACCCGGGTCGAACGACGCACCGCGATCGTGGATGCACGCAACCTGAGCGCGACACAACTCGAGCACCCTTGAAGGTACCTCGCTTGTCCATAACGTGCGATAGAAAACTTGAAACCCGCTCGCCAGTTCCGGACGCTTTGCGAGCACCTGCGTAATGTCCGGACCGCTCACTGGCTGCACGGCTATACCCTCCCACGATCGACGCCCTCAACAGTTCTTGAGACTGCCACGTCCACGCATGATTTTGCAATTCACACCGCGCTTGGTGGTGTTTGACAACGTGCTTTACGCTAAGATTCGATGTTCCGAAACACCAACCGAAGGAACACCCATGGCTGTTGCAAGAGTGACTGAAATCATCTCCGGTTCGAAACAGGGCTTCGATCATGCTGTAGCAAAAGGCGTGAAGCGCGCTGCCAAAACCCTCGACAACGTCACCTCGGCGTGGATAAAGGATCAGCAAGTCATCGTCAATGACGGCCAGATCGAAGAATATCGCGTCACGATGAAGGTGACCTTCATCCTCGACAAGTAGGTGCGCACCGAGGTGTTACCGGTCCACGCGGTCACAACCTCAGAGAGTTGTAAAATATAGACATCGACCCAGCGCCCGACTTGCTTTATGGGGGTAATAGGCGCAGCGTTGTCGGTCCTTCGAACTTGGGGACACAACGATGGACTTACTCAATGCAATCCTCGGTGCACAGAACGGCGGCGCTGTCGATCAGATCGCCGGTGCCTTGGGGTTGGATAAAAACGACGCCACCAGCGTCATCGGCGCGCTGGCACCTGCACTTGGTAAAGGGCTGGCAAAAAACGCAGAATCCAGCGGCGGACTGGATGCGCTGCTCAAGGCGCTCGAGTCCGGCAACCATCAGCGCTACCTCGACGACCCGGGTTTGTCGGTACAGCAATCCGGGGTTGATGAAGGCAACAAGATTCTCGGCCATATACTGGGCAGCAAGGACGTCAGCCGACAACTCGCCAGCCGCGCGTCGGAGCAAACCGGAGTCAGCGACGGTTTGATCAAGAAAGTCCTCCCCATTCTGGCAACGCTCGCCATGGGCGCGCTCAGTAAAAAGAGCACCGACAGCCCGGAGTCCGGTAGCGCACTGGGTGGCGTGCTGGGTGCTTTCTTGGGTGGCGGCGACAATAACTCCATGGTCGATGATCTGATCGGCATGGCAGGGAAGCTACTGGGCCGGTAGGCGCGGATAGCGACTAAACCAACAATAAAGATAAGGTATAGGAGAAGGACATGCTCGACTCACTGTTCGATTTTGCAAAAGACATGGGCAAGAAGCTCTTCCGGAGCGATGCCGACGCAGCCGAGAGTATTCTCGCGCACATCAACGCCAACAATCCCGGTGTCGACCCGTTGGCGGTCACGTACGACGACGGCGTGGTGACATTGAATGGCGCGGCGTCCGACCAGACCGCAAAAGAAAAGGCTGTGCTGATGGCCGGCAACGTCGAAGGCGTGGAGAAGGTCAACGCCGACGGTATCACCGTCCCGCCGCCCCCACCGGCAGAGCCGCCGCCGCCCCCGGTAAAATACTATGTGATAGAGAGTGGCGACACGCTCTACGGTATCGCCAAGGAATTTTACGGCAACGGCATGAAGTACCCGGAGATTTTCGAGGCCAACCGCGAAGTGATCGAAGACCCGGATAAGATCTATCCGGGTCAAAAGATCCGTATCCCGGATCTGGACTAACGCACCGGCTCAAACGGTTGCAGGAGGGGCATCCCGCCTTAGACGGTAATGATGGCCCTCACCGCTTCCAGCGTCATTTCAGCCCGGTCGATATGACCGGACACGTCGCGCACTTGTGTGCGAAAGAACTCGATTTCTTCATCGCGAACCGAAGGGTTGAGCGCTTTTAGCGCCACCAGTCGGGTCACTTCGTTGCCGAGCACCGCCTCCACACGCTGACGGGCGGTATTTTTGAGCGGGGCAAGCTCCGGCTGCGCGATGCGTTCGGCTGCTTGCAACATGTGTTCGAACTCGCTGCGCACTTCTTTGATGATGGCTGGGCGCGCCGCCTTGCGCACCGGCTGACACAAGCCGTTCAATTGCTCATGGGTAATGACCTTGGTGAGCTCACGTTCTTGCACATCCAGCAGGACTCTCACAGGCGTGCTGGGCAGGAAACGCCACAACTGTAATGTCTTCGGAGCGTTCACGTTTATCCCGAAAAAGCACTCTAACAACAACGTACCGGCCGGTACGCCCTTGAGTGCAATGGTGCTGATGGTCGTGTTGCCTAGTTCGCTGCCTAACAGGAACTCCAACACACCGCTTAACATCGGTGCTTCCCAGGAGATGAACTCGATGTCCTCGCGAACCAGCGCCTTCTCGCGGCTGAACGTGATGGTGAGATCGCTGTCTCCCAAACCTGGAAACGATTCGATCAGCATTTCCGTAGACGGACGGATGATGACCGTGGCATCCGACTGCGGTTCGTATTCGATGCCGAATACGTCGAACACCTGCAACAAGTAATCGCTCAGTTCCGATGTGGCTTCGATGCCGACGATGGATTCGATTAATTGCGAGGCGATTTCCGCGTTACACGAATTGAGTTCCAACAAGCGATCGCGTCCACGCATCAGCTCATCGCGAACCTGCGCCACATGCCGTTGAGTGCGCTCGATGAGCGCATCGACCAACTCGGCCTCGAACACCTCCGCTGACAACGTTGCCTCGAAGGCCTCCGCCACGGCCTCGCGCGTTAGCGCACCGGCGGAATAGCTCGATTCGAAGGCGTTGATGCCTTCGTGATACCAGCACGCCATCACTTCGCCTGGGGATCCGGCGATGTAGGGCACATGAATGTTGACGTCTCGAGTTTGCCCTATGCGATCGAGGCGACCGATGCGTTGTTCGAGAAGGTCGGGATTGTCTGGCAAATCGAACATCACCAAGTGGTGGGCGAATTGGAAGTTGCGTCCTTCGCTGCCGATTTCCGAGCAAATCAACGCCTGCGCACCGGCCTCAGTCTCTGCGAAATAGGCTGCCGCACGATCGCGTTCGATGATGGTCAAGTCCTCATGGAAGGCAGCCACTCGAATCCCCACATTGAGGTGCAGATGCTGTTCGAGATCGAGGGCTGTGCCCGCATCGGCACAAATGACCAACACTTTGGTGTTGGCGCGGTCCTTCAGAAACATCTCCAGCCATTCCACACGGGGGTCGAATCGCACCCATCTCTGTTGCTGTTCCCGGTAATAGCGCTCCGGGAACGCGCCAACTGCAAAGGCATTGGCCACACGCTGCGGGTCGCATTCCAACCGGTGCGGACAATACACCCTGCTCGGAAATCCCGTCACCGCTTGTCGTGTATTGCGAAACAGCACCCGTCCCGTGCCGTGACGGTCGAGTAAGCGTGCGACGAAAGCCGCCGAATCTTCCCCGGCTGCCGGTGGCGTTTCACCCAGTGTCTTAAGCAGCGATAAATGATTCGGTTGCAGCGCCTGTCCGGCCGTCAACGTCGAGAAGATGTTATTTAAGGCAATGTACTGGGACTGCTCCTGCTTGAATGCGTCTAAGTCGGCAAACCTGTCGGGATCCAGTAAGCGTAGGCGGGCAAAGTGGCTGTCCCGACCCAATTGCTCGGGCGTTGCCGTCAGCAGCAGCAACCCCGCGCAATGCCTGCTCAAGGCTTCTATGGCTTTGTACTCGGGCGACGCCCACTCGCTATGCCAGCTCAGATGATGAGCTTCGTCCACGACAAGAAGATCCCACTGCGCCGAGCACGCCCATTCCAACGCCCGCTGATCTTCGGTAACCAAACTCAGCCCGCACAGAATGAGTTGCTCGCTCTCGAAGGGATTTTCCGTGGCTCCTTTTGTTGCAACCTCGTCGGGAGCGACCGTCACCTCGCCGTTGTCCAATTCATCGGCCGAGTCGTCCTCGAAAAACGCCGCCACCCGTTCCCGATCGAACAGCGCAAAACGCAGGTTGAATTTGCGCAACATCTCCACCAACCACTGGTGCAACAGGGCGTCGGGAACGACGATCAGCGCACGGCTCGCCATCCCGGTTTGCAACTGATGATGCAGGATCAACCCGGCCTCGACGGTCTTACCCAAACCCACCTCATCAGCCAACAACACCCTCGGGGCATAGCGATGCGCCACTTCGGCCGCAATGTAAACCTGATGTTCGAGCAGACTGGTTCGCGCGCCCAACAAGCCGCGCACCGACTGCTGCTGCAGGCGCGCACTGTGCATGAGACTCGCGACGCGCAGTTCATAGGCATGGTCTTTGTCGAACTGACCGCTGAGCAGGCGCTGACTCGGCGTACTCAGCTTGACGTAGCCGGAGACTTGAGTTTCCGGCAACAACCGTTGCCCACCGGTGGCGTCCGCGACCAGGTAGATTTTCAGACCATCGACGTCGTCTACGGCCTTCACGTCACTGCGCTCGGCATTACTATCGACGACCTGGTCGCCGACCTGGTAGATGACTCTGGCCAGAGGGGAAGAAGCCCGTGCATATACGCGATCTTCTTCGGCTGCTGGAAAACGCACCGTAACGTTACGCCCCTCCAAGCCGACGATCACACCCAATCCGAGTTCTGGCTCGGTCTGGCTCACCCACCGTTGGCCAAGGACAAAGTCATTCATAAACTAGTGCGTACTCACCGACTAAAAGGCGGCGGATTCTAGCAGATGCGCTCCACAGATCGATGAGTTTTTGTGGCACCCGTAGACCTTTCGCGTCATTATGCGTTACTTGTGTTCCTCATTGATCGAGGGAAGGCCGCCGCATGTCAGCCGACCGCCCGGAACATTCCGTTCATTCGCAACGGTTGAGCAGGACTCAGGTCCTCTCCTACTCCGCTATCTACATGCCGGTGTCCATGGTCCTGTTACCCGTCACGGTTTACGTACTGCCGTTTTATGCAGAACTCGGTATCAGTATGTACCTGATGTCCGCCATCATTTTCGCCGCTCGCCTTTCGGACGCGTTCACCGATCCGCTGGTCGGTATCCTTTCGGACAGAACCAAAGGTCCTTATGGGAGGCGCAAGCCCTGGGTGTTGCTCGGCGCGCCGCTCTTGATGTTGTCCCTTTACATGCTCTTCGTACCCGGCGATGCGCCTTCCGCCTGGTATTTCGGATTCTGGATCATCCTATTGTTTCTGGCGTTCACGATCATCGATCTACCCTATTTCGCCTGGGGTGCCGAACTGACCACGGATTACGATGAACGCACCCGGATCACCTCCACCCGCGAGCAGTTCCACTTCATCGGCAATGTCACGTTCAACCTGCTGCCACTCATCGCGGCGCTGCTGATTTTCTTCGCTGCAAGCAACAGCGACGGACTCAGCACACTTTTTGCGGACTTCGGGGACAAGTTTCAAGCCATCATGCAGACGCGAGCCGGTCACATCGACGTGATTCTCGAATGGTTGGCCATCTTCGTACTCATCGCGATTCCGGTCACGGTCGCTACCGCGCTGATTCTGGTTCCGGAACCTGAGCAGGTGGCCATTCCGCGCAAGCGCCCTACTTTCGTGAAGAGCTTGCGCGTCGTTCGCCGCAATGGTCCCTTCATGCGTCTGATCATCTGCTACACAGTCAGCAGCTTAGGCGCCGCCGTCACAGGCGCGTTGTCCTATTTTTTCGTAAAGCACGTGATACAGGTCGGTGAGCTTTACCCCATTTATCTGCTCGTATACTACTTGAGCTCCGTGGTTGGATTACCGATATGGACGTGGCTGTCCAATCGCATCAGCAAACACCGTGCTTACATCTGCGCGTTGATCTGGTTCGCGATCTGGGCGTGCTGCATTCCGTTCATACCGGCAGGCGAATTCGGTCTGTTTCTGATCATTATGTGTCTGAAGGGTTCGGCCGTCGGTGCGCTGCTGGCCCTGCCGGCTGCGATGGCTGCAGACGCCGTCGACATAGATTCCGCACGGACAGGTGAGAACCGCGCCGGTCTCTATTTTTCGATATGGGGACTGCTGAAGAAGGGCTCGCTTGCGGCAGGTACTGCAATTGGCATCGCGGCGGCCGCCTGGTTCGGTTTCAACCCGACGATGGACCCCGCACTCGGCGGCACTGAGGCGGGCAATTCGCAAAGCGCGCTGCTGTGGCTCACACTGCTTTATTCGATCATTCCAGCCTCGATCAAATTCATCGCATTCCCTTTCATGTGGCGCTACCCGCTGACCGAGGCACGCCAGACACGAATCCGCGATGCTATCGAACGGCGCGGCCGTGCCGACATCGCTTCGCAGCCTACGTCCTGAGCAACCGCTAGAAAAACAACTGCACGGTTTCGCCGTCTACGTCCACCAGAGTAGAACGCATGGCCGGCAGGATGGACTGCGGCGGCAGGTCGCGTTGCCAGCGCTCGAAGGCCCGCGATAAACGCGACACAACATCCGCATGTCGGTGCGCAACATTGTTACGTTCCTCAGGGTCGCGCGCCAAGTTATAAAGCAAAGTGACCTGACCGAGCGGAGACTCTCTAGACCAGCCGCCCGCAGGGGGCGGCAGGCGCCCATCCGGGCCCAAATCGGCACGTTCGAGGTCCGTTCGGTTGTAGCGTATGAGTTTCCAGTGACCAGCCCTGACGGCATAGTTGGGTGCCGCGCGCCAGAACAGGAAGGCATGCGGCGAATCGCGCCTTTTACCTGTCACGTACGGCAGCAAATCGACGCTGTCCTGCATGTTCACCTGAGTACCGGCGGCTGCCGTAAATGTGGCGAAGAGGTCGAGCGCGCTGACCGCCCCCTCATAAGACACGCCTCGCGGCAACGCGCGCGGCCAACTCATCAACCACGGCACACGCACCCCGCCTTCCTGGAAGTAGCGTTTGTACCCGTCGAATGGTGCATTGCTGCACGCCGGCCCGATATACCCGGCGCAGCCGTTGTCGCTCAAAAAAACGATGAGCGTGTTCTCATAAACGTCGGCAGCTTTAAGGGCTGCCACGATGGCTCCAACGCTCGCATCGAGCGATGCCACCATGGCGCTGTACACCCGGGTGCGCGCATCTTCTACGTGGCTATAGAGTGCCAGGTACTCGGCTGTGGCTTGCAATGGGGTGTGCGGCGTTGTGTGGCTAACCGTTAGGTGAAAAGGTCGTTGGGCATTTCGCTGTATGAAGGCAACGGCTTCGCGGGTGAAAGCATCCGTTAGATAGTCGCTGACCTCCACGATCTCACGACCCCGGAACACCGACATTCGAGGATCCCGCACCCTGGGAACGTTACCTAACGACTCAACGCCATCGGCCTCGCGATCGATGTAGAGACTGCCACCGGCCAGCACGCCGAAGAATTCATCGAAACCGCGCGCCAACGGATGGTATCCGCCTCGATAGCCGAGGTGCCACTTACCGATCAGACCGGTACGGTAGCCTGCGTCGCTCAGCGCGTCGGCGAAAGTGCGCTCCGTCAAACTGACCCCGCTGTTGACGTCGCGACCTGCCGGGTTGAACTCCCAACCGTGGCGCTGCTGGTAACGACCGGTGAAAAGACCCGCCCGCGAAGGGCTACAGACCGGGTGGCTGACGTAACCATTCGTCATCCGCACACCGGACTTCGCCAGAGCGTCGATGTGCGGCGTGCGAATCCCTCGTCCCCCATACACGGGAAGATCGCCCATGCCGAGGTCGTCGGCGATGATCAGGACGATGTTGGGCGGTTGCGCGCTCAGACCCGCTTCTACCTGCCGTTCCACCGGCCCTTCCAACGGCCCTTCCACCGTACCCGTCGCGGCACACCCGAGAAGACTCACCGAAGCTGCCCCAACGAGCCAGACAGCGACCAAAACAGATTGAATACTGGTCATATATCCAGGTACCGTATGCGGTATGCGGTCTCGCATCATCATTCACGCCGATATGGATGCATTCTATGCCGCCGTGGAACAGCTCGACAATCCACAGCTGCGTGGCAAGCCCGTCCTGGTCGGTCCGCGAAGCTACCGCGGTGTCGTGCTGACCGCCAGTTACGAGGCGAGACCCTACGGCGTGGGCAGCGCGATGCCTGTCGCCCGCGCCCGCAAGCTGTGTCCCGACGCGGTCATGGTACCTCCGCGGTTCGAGCGCTATCAGGAAGTCTCGGCTGCGGTCATGGAGGTATTCGCGAACTTCTCGCCGAAAGTCGAAGCGATCTCACTGGACGAAGCATTCCTGGATATGTCCGGTGCGGAACACATATTCGGACCCCCCGTGGAGATGGGCAGACAGCTTAAAGCTGCGGTATTCGAGAAAACCCAACTCAATATATCCGTTGGTGTTTCCGGCACGAAGTACGTCGCCAAAGTAGCCAGCGCGCACGATAAACCCAACGGACTCACCGTGGTGCCGCAGGAAGAAGCCGTACAGTGGTTGGCACCCCTTCCCATCGAACGCCTTTGGGGGGTCGGTCCTGTCACTGCGAAGAAGTTACACGGGCTCGGACTACACACGATCGGCGCTATCGCCGCTCTGGATGAGCAGGCGCTCAAAGGCGACTTAGGTGCGGCCGCGCGTCACTTTCACAAGCTTGCCAACGCCATCGATCCCCGCACTGTCCATCGCGATCGTGCCCGGAGTATCGGCTCCGACCGCACCTTGAGCCAGAACGTTTCGACACCAGCGGAAATCGAACCGCATTTGCGACGTTCCGCACATCGGATCGCGCGACGCTTGCGTGCGAAAAACTACGTCGCCAACGGCATTCGCGTGCGCTTGAAAACCTCACACCACGAAATGCTCACTCGCCAGGCGCAGCTGCCCAAACCGACAGACGTCGCCGCTACGCTTTATACCAACGCGCGACAATTGCTGGATGCCTTTGAGCACCCCGGTCCGTTTCGCTTGGTGGGTATGGCCGTATTCGATTTGCACGCCAACGTCCGACGCCAACTCGATCTCTTCGAGGATTACGGTAATCGTGAGCTCGAAGTGGTGATCGACAAATTAGCCGAACGCTTCGGTAAAGATACTATCGTGCGGGCCAACGACTTGAGCCAGTCCGGTCCGGGAAGCCGGGCCATTCACGCCGATGGGATGAACTTGGATTTTCTCGATCACTCTGAGTAGAGTGCAACCCATGCGAAAATCAACGTTCACTTGCGTGCTTGTCGCGCTCTGGGTCAGCGCCTGCTCGGAAAGCGACCCATCCCAGCTACCGACTCAACCCGGCGCAACCCCAACTACTCATGAGGGGGCACGCACGGGATACGAGGGACTGGGTCCGACCGATGCAAGACTCGTCAATGCCGATGCGGAACAGGACAACTGGTTGACCCACGGACGCACTTACAACGAGCAGCGGTTCAGTCCACTGGCACAAATCAACAAGGACAGCCTCGCCGATTTGCAGCTCGCCTGGTTCTGGGACACGGGCACCACCCGCGGCTTAGAAGCAACACCGCTCGTCGTTGACGGCGTCATGTACAGCACCGGTACCTGGAGTGTCGTCTATGCTCACAACGCGGCGACCGGCACGCTGTTATGGAAGCACGATCCAGCGATCGATCGTAAGTATGGCTACAACGCGTGCTGCGACGTCGTCAATCGCGGTGTCGCCGTCTGGCAGGATGCCGTCTTCGTCGGCACGCTCGACGGCAGACTGCAGGCGCTGAACGCCGCGACCGGGGAACTGATGTGGGAACGGCGAACGACGGACCGCGATAAACCCTACACAATCACGGGTGCACCCCGCATCGTCAACGGCATGGTCCTCATCGGCAACGGCGGTGCAGAATTGGGAGTGCGCGGTTACGTCACTGCCTACGACGCAAAATCGGGGGACCAGGTGTGGCGTTTCTATACGGTGCCGGGTAATCCGGATCAACCCTTCGAGCATGCCGACCTGGCGGAGGCTGCCAAGACCTGGCGCGGCGGCGCCTGGTGGGAGATCGGTGGCGGCGGCACGGTCTGGGATGCCATCGCGTTCGACCCGGACCTCAATCTCGTCTACCTAGGTGTCGGCAACGGCTCGCCTTGGAGCCGCTACTCACGCAGTCCAGGCGGGGGCGACAACCTTTACCTCGCCTCCATCGTCGCGCTGAACGCCGAAAGTGGTGAGTATGTATGGCATTATCAAACCACGCCCGGCGACAACTGGGACTATACGGCGGTCCAACAAATGGTATTAGCGGACTTGGAAATCGCGGGTGAGGTGCGGCAGGTGATCATGCAAGCACCGAAGAACGGCTTCTTCTACGTTCTGGACCGCGCGACCGGACAGTTCATCTCTGCCGAAAACTACGTTCCGGTCACGTGGGCAAGCCACGTCGATGCGGAGACCGGGCGTCCCGTAGAAGTTCCAGAAGGGCAATATCTCGATCAGCCGAAAATCGTGCATCCCGGTCCTGCCGGTGGTCACAACTGGCATCCGATGTCATTTAGTCCGCGAACCGGTCTGGTGTACATCCCCATCGTCGAGAATCGATTGGGCTACGCTCAGGAACGCGACTACGCCTACGACAAAGAAACCTGGAACACCGGCATCGATTTCGAATTCAACTCGAAGTTGGACGATGGTTTTGCGACGACGACGAAACTCGTCGCATGGAACCCTAGAACGCAATCTCCCGCTTGGACTTACGTACACGGTCACGGTGCGGCTTCCGGCGTGTTGGCCACTGCGGCAGACCTTGTTTTCCAAAGCGGCGCCGATTGCACTTTCGCCGCGTTCGACGCCGTCAACGGGGAGCGGTTATGGACGAGCGAGACCCATATGGGTTCCATAGCCGCACCCATCAGCTATGCCGTAGACGGCGAGCAGTACATTGCCTTCGTTGCCGGATGGGGTGGCGCAACGGGTTTGTACGGCAGTGTGCCGTGTGCGGATGAACGCCGCGCTGCTACCGGGCGCATCCTCGCCTATAAGCTCGGCGGCACGGCCAAACTTCCCGACGGTCAGCCCACACCTCGGCGCATCGACCCACCGGCCACGCTGGACGTAGATTCCGCCACGCTTGCACTCGGCGGCAAGCTGTATCGGCGCCATTGCGGGTTTTGTCATTCGTTAGGCGCTGACGACGCCGGTGTCATCCCGAACTTAGCGACGATCCCGCAGGCGTCTCACGACGCTTGGGATGCCATCGTGCTCGGCGGCGCTCGTCGCGACAAAGGCATGGTCAGCTTTGCGCACCTGCTCGACCAGGCACAAGCGCAAGCCATTCGCGCGCATGTGATCAACGAAGCGCACATCGCCAAGTCCAAGCGTGCGGCATTAGTGGAAGCTCGCATTGCCAAGCGCCAGACCGCCGGAACCATCGTCCACTAACGATCCACCGCTTCCGAGACTCTTTCGCCTCCTAATAGTGATCCGGACAGTGCGGTGCGCCGTGCGTGCTAAACAACATATCGTGCCTGCTTAAATCTTCGGCGGCGTCGACCATACCCCACCTTTGCAGATCGGAAAGTCGCCGGGTGCCGCTGTATGCCGACGTCAACGCTTTCACCGACAACGTTACCTCTGCAGGTCGCGAAGTGGCTGCAACTTCTGCGACGCCGCCTGTTACACGCAAGTGCCAGGTGCCGGAATTCCACGGCGCAAGGCGATCGTCGGCAACGCCCAGAACGATGTCGCCATCGGCACTGTAACCCCGCTGCGCAAGTGCGGCCTCCACATCGACGATTCTCAGCCAAGAGGGCTCTTCGTCCCGGCAATGGCACATGCGCGGTTCTGCAAGCAACTCGGTGAGAGGATCGTCTACCGGAGCATTCTTCCATGACACTCGACCAACCAGATCATGAGCGGCGACGTATTGCCACAGTGAGTGATACGCCGGCAAATTGAGCCACGCAAGGTCGCGAATCACGATCTCCTGGCCACGCGCTGCGTGCGCTACCTTGTCAGCACGCAACGTATAGATAACATAGCCAACAGCCTGCCCACCTTCATAAGCGACAGCAGTCCACAACGGGCCTTGAGTTGCATCGTATCCATAAATCGTGTCCATCCACATGGGTTGCGCGCGATGCAGATAACCGAACCGCTGCTCGGCAAACTGCCGATAAACCGACTTCACATCCTGCAGAGCATCGCTTCCGGCAAAACGCTTAACCGCCGTCTCTCCGGTCTCGAAGGCGTTGAACGTGATGTCGACCGTATCGATCTGGTAGGTCCGCATGGCGCCCAAGGTGGCAAACCCATAGCGTTGATAGATCGCCGCTTGAGACGCCCACAACCCGGCAAGCGACTGCCCGCGTTCCCGTTGTTGTACGAAGGCTTGGGTCATGATTTGGCGCAACAAACCGCGGCGCCGGTATTCGGGACGGGTACCGACTGCGGTAATGCCGGCCATGGCCATCGCGTTACCGTTGGCGCGTATGGTGAAAGGAAAAGCGGCAAAAGAAGTGGCCATCGTATCGCCGTCGAATGCGCACAACGTCCATTCGGGTCTCTGGCTGCGGCTAACGACATTGTCTTCTCCGTCCCCGAAAGCACCGCCGTACACGTACGCGCCCATTGCACCGAGTTGCGGTATCTCATCCTGTCGCGCAGGCCGAATCTCGATCGCCACGGTAACTCCCCCAATGATCTGCCGAGCGTGTTTATTCCAGATCCATCTTGTGCCAAACCATTCGGAGTATCAAACTGCGTACCGCGGGCTTGGTGTATGCAGACCCTAGCGTAAGCGTGCATTTGCCGCTGTTTCTGTCAAGCCACGCAATAACGACAACCGACACTCAAAGAGAGCACCCTATGAAGCGGATACCAAATCTCACATTCGTCGGCATCGTCGCATTGTTGTCGGTGTCGGCTTGCAGCCAAGACAGTCCGCCAGAGCAATCCACGCCCGCGGCACCGGCCCAGACCGAGGTACAGGCGGAGATCTCGACCGAGACGTGCGAGAACGCCAGCGAGCACCGCATGGCACTATTCGGCGATACACACGTACATACGAGCTACTCGTTCGACGCCGCCGCCAATTCAACCGGGGCGACACCCGAGGATGCGCATCGTTATGCACGAGGGGCAGCCATTCCTTTTTTTCCGATCGACGAATCCGGCGATCCGGCCGGGACTGCGCAAATCGACCGGCCTCTGGATTTCCTTGCGGTCACCGATCACGGTGAATTCCTCGGTGAACGGGCTGTCTGCCGCACACCCGGCTCACCGAAATACGACACGGAATTTTGTGTCAACTATCGCGCTGACGAACGCCAAGGAATGATGATGCTGGGAACCAGCATTACGACCGAGACACCGAACCGCATCGCGGCAGTGTGCGATGAAGACGGCGGATTGTGTGCCGAATATGCGAGGGCACCCTGGCAGAGTATCCAAGAAGCGGCCAATGCAGCCAACGATCCGTGTCACTTCACGAGCTTCATCGCTTACGAGTACACAGGCACACCCGGCACATCGAATTACCATCGTAACGTCATCTTCCGCAACGATGCCGTACCAGACCTTCCAGTCAGCTACATCGACGCACCCATCGACAGCAAGCTGTGGGCCGGACTGGATGAAGCCTGCACCGAAGATTGCGATTACTTGACCATCCCGCATAACTCCAACCTCGCTAACGGCCGCATGACACCCTACCGAAAACTCAAACCCACTTTGGCTAACAAACGCGCCTACGCGGAGACACGCCTTAAGCGCGAACCCATCATGGAAATCTTTCAGCACAAAGGCAGTTCGGAATGCATCAATGGCCTCACCACGATATTGGGCGCACCTGACGAGCTTTGCGATATCGAATCCGTGCGCCGCATGGGCGAGAACAAAACCTACGTCACTCGCGATCTCAGCGGCGGCTCACTGTCCACCAACCAAGCGAGCGAAATCACCGGCGCTTGTGAACCGGGAGAAGAAGGTTCGAACGGCATGCTCGGCGCCGGTTGCGTCGACCCGACGGACTTCCAGCGCTCCGCCCTCGCCGTAGGCCTGGCCGAGGAACAGGCGATCGGCTTGAATCCCATCAAGCTCGGTATCATTGCCGCCACAGATACGCACTCCGCAACACCCGGGGCAGTTTTGGAGAACGCGTGGACAGGGGCCGTCACCGGAGAATCGACACCCGCAGAGCGCCTGCAACCCGGCCTTCTAACGAGCGGTATCGACGGCAACCCGGGCGGCCTCGCCGGCGTCTGGGCGACGGAGAACACCCGTGACGCCATCTTCGATGCCATGCTGCGCCGAGAGGTGTTCGGCACCTCCGGGCCGCGCATCACTGTGCGTCTCTTCGCCGGGTGGAACTACGACGCCGAGCTCTGTGACGCAACAGACATGCTAGCGGCGGCCTATGCAGGCGGCGTACCGATGGGTGGCGATCTATCGCAAGCTCAGTCCAGAAAGCCTTCATTCCTGGCAGTGGCAAACAAGGACCCTCACAGCCTCGGCTTGACGGAACTCCAGCTCATCAAGGGCTGGGTCGACAGTGAGGGTCGCTTGCACAACGCCGTCATACCGATGACGCAAAGCGCAACGCCAGCCGGTTCGCTATGCACTGTATTCACCGACGATACGTTCGATGCAGATTTTCCGACCTACTATTACCTGCGCGCACTCGAACCCGAATCGCCCCGCTGGCACACGTTTGATTGCGAACGCATCGAGGAGGCAGCCCGACCGGAAGTCTGCAGCGATGGCCGGTACCCCGAAACAGTGCGGGAGATGGCATGGAGCTCGCCTATTTGGTACAAGCCCACGTAACGGTCACGTGACACCCTACTGACAAACCGGTGTCAGTAGGGTGTCGCTATGCTCGGCTCTCCAACCATCACAGGAAAGCAACCGTCATGACCACCCCTGATCTCACGCTCGTAACGCTGGGCGGCGCCTTCGGGATGCGTAATGTCAGCCCGTTCTGCCTGAAAATAGAGCTATTGATGACCGCGCTCGAACTCGATTTCAAACTCGAAGAACAAAGCGATCCACGCAAGGCACCGAAAGGTAAATTGCCCTTCCTTAAGAGCGGCAACCAGCTCATCGCGGATTCCGAACTGATCTTGGTGCACCTCGATGAGTTGACTCAAGGCCGCGTTTACACCGGACTATCAGACCGTGAACGGGCTTACGGTGTGGCGCTGTCGCGCCTTGCCGAAGAGCATTTGTATTGGACCATCGTGGCCAGCCGTTGGCTCGATGATGCCTGGTGGCCCAACGTTGTGGACGGTTTCTTCCACATCGCACCGGCCATCGTTCGCCCACTTGTCGCCAACGCAGCGCGCAAGCAAGTGCGCAAGACTTACGAGCTGCAGGGGCTGGGGTTGCACACGCGTGAAGAACAAGCGTCGTTCGCGAGGCGGGATCTGGAAGCACTGCAGAACGCCATCGACGATGCCGGGTTTCTTTTTGGCGACGCCCCTTGTGTGTTCGACTTTACGGTAACCGGTATACTCGCCGGTATCTATGACCAACAACCTCCCACATGGCTCAATCCGATTGCCGAAGAGTTTCCACGGCTGAAGGATTACGCGGAGCGCGTACAACAGCGTGTGGGTGTCTACGGCCGCGCATGACAGAGACTCACCGACATGTCTGACCTTGCCCAAGCCACTGAACGACTGATCGATCTCTATCGAGCGTTCAGCCCGACGTCGGCGCGGTTGGCCGAGCGCACACAAACTGTCTTTCCCGGTGGCGACACGCGCTCGAGCGCCCACTACGCACCTTATCCGCTGGCTATCGCCCGAGGTGAAGGTGCGCGCATCTATACTGTGGATGGTCATGAGATCCTCGACTTCATGAACAACTTCACGTCACTCATCCATGGACACGCCGAGCCATCGGTGGTGCGCGCCATACAAGAACAAGCTGCCCTCGGCACTGCCTACGCGGCACCGAACGATGCCCAGGTTGGATTGGCTGAACTGATCGTCGAGCGCGTGAAGAGCGTCGAGCAGCTGCGTTTTACCAGCTCGGGAACCGAAGCGACCCTGATGGCCATTCGCTGCGCAAGAGCTGCGACCGGTCGCGAAAAAATCATGAAAATCGAAGGGGGCTACCACGGCAGCTACGAGCTGGCAGAAGTGAGCTTAGTGCCTTTGGCCAAATCACGGGGACCCAGCGAGCAGCCCGCGTCGACACCCGTTGACGCTAGTTTCCCAACGAGCGTGTTGAGCGACACGGTGATTTGCCCGTTCAACGACGTCGATGTCGCACGTACCTTGATCGAAGCACACGGCGATGAGCTCGCTGCCGTCATCGTAGAACCCGTGCTCGGTTCGATGGGTATGTTACCCGCAAACCCGGATTTCTTGGCCGTTCTGCGCGAGCTGACGCAAGCGAAGGACATCGTCCTGATTTTTGACGAGGTCATCACCTTGCGCCTGGACACGGGCGGTGCGCAAGCCATCCACGGCATCGAGCCGGATCTCACGTCAATGGGCAAGATCATCGGCGGCGGGTTACCCATCGGCGCAATCGGGGGGCGGCGGGCGCTGATGCAATTGTTTTCCCCGGAGCGGAAAGTGCCCGTCATGCACGCCAGCACCTTCAGCGGCAACGCGCTTTCCATGGCCGCAGGGCTCGCCGCCATGCAAAACTACACAACCGAAGAAGTGGCGCACGTCAACCGCTTGGGACAACGCTTGCGCGACAACTTCAACAACACACTGACGCAAGCCGGGCTGAACGCGCAAGCCGTCGGTCAAGGCTCGCTTTCCAATCTGCATTTCTCTACGGGGGCGATCACCAACGCCCGCGACAATCTCGATACCGTCATCGCCGCCGGCGTCGTGCCACAATTGTTGCACCTAGGCATGCTGCGCCGCGGTGTCATGTCCGCTAGTCGACTCATGTATTGCACCAGCACCGGTATGACGAAGCCCGACCTCGATACGGCCACGACCGCGCTCAACGATACCATCGCGGAGTTGCGCCCACTCATCGAAGATCACTATCCTCACCTCATCGCTCATTGAAGGCAAAACGCCATGCAGTTCAACAACGAGGTCGTTCTGATTACCGGTTCCAGCAGAGGGCTCGGTAAGGCCTTCGCCGAGTGCCTGGCGAATGAAGGCGCTCACGTCGTTATCAACGATACCGGGCGAAACACCGTCGGTGCCGATCTCGCGGCCCAACTGCAAAGTGCGGGTCAGCGGGCCACCTATGTGGGCGGTCAGGTCGAAGATGCCTCAACGCTCGTCGAGCAGGTCATCGGCACCTGCGGACGTCTGGATGCAGTGGTGCACAACGCAGGATTTGTGCGTGACAAGACCCTTCGCAAAATGACGCTCGAGCAATGGCACGAAGTGATGAACGTGCATTTGACCACTGCCTTTACCCTCACCCAGGCGGCATGGGCGCACTTCGAAGCTGTCGGCTCGGGACGTTTGGTATTCGTATCGTCAGCATCCGGCCTTTACGGCAACTTCGGTCAAGCCAACTACGCGGCAGCCAAGGCCGGTATGTACGGGCTCTGTCGAACTATTGCCATCGAAGGGGCCAAGGCTGACATTCGGTGTAATTGTGTGGCGCCCTTCGGCGCGACGACCATGAACAATGCCAATATGGACGATGCGATGAAGAACACGGTCAAAGCGGAGTTCATCGCCCCGCTCATCGCCTATCTCGCCCATCCGCAGTGCTTGGAAACAGGCAGCCTCTTCGAAGCCTCGGCCGGTGTCTTCAAGAAAGTGCGGTGGGAGCGCAGCGAGGGATTGACCCTCGACGTCGCTCAACCCCTTACCCTCTCGGCAATTGCCGACGGTTGGGAGCGACTGACTGACTTCTCGCGAAGTGAGCACCCACAGGATATGCGCGATTCGTTGAGCCGCATGTACACCCAACAGCTGCGCAGTCACTCGCAGCAAGGGTCCGTGAACTAAACTAACGTTGCGCTGCTAGTTCGGCGCCACCTGACTGTCTTGCGGTTCTCTGAACGGCATCATCCACTTCGCCCACAGATTCGGCTCGGTCGGGCCGATGCCGGCTTCCTGGACCGTGCTGTCTGCGAACGTTCCGAACACACGGTCCCAGACGATTGCCGCGCACCCATAGTTCGTATTGCTCTCCTCGAGCACCGCGGAATGGTGCCGGATATGGTAGCGGTTGGTCGTAAACAACCAGCCAACCACCCGCGTATTCAGATCGAGGTTGGCGTGAGCGATGGATGCTTGCGTCGCACCCAATAAGGATGCACCCGCCGCCGCCATGCCGACGCCGAAGAACAGCTCGACCAGGGCAGAGGGTAAAACGATCCACATCAACTCGAACGGATGGTTAGCTCCGAAATTGATGGCACCCAAGTGCTTGAACGAATGGTGGGCGCCATGCCCCGACAAGCGCCAAAATCCATGCCATCGGTGTTCGGCGCGGTGTACCCAATACCAGATGAACTCACTCGCGAAGAACACCATGAACAGCTGCACCATGAGCGGCCATTGGTGCGGCCAAATGTCAGCACCAAGTGCCGTACGTAAATCTGCGAGCGGCTGACGCAGTACGGCATCGTAGACACTGGCTACCAGCACGGTCCCGGTGGTTAGCACCAAGACGAGTGTGATTAACAGCAGTTTTTCTCGCCATCGTTGTATCCAATGGGTTCGAGCAGGATAGAGATGCTCGAGCGAACCCAACACCAAGTGCACGGCTACGAGGAGGAGCGGGTAAACGGTCGGATCGTCGATGTGTGCAGCCCAGTACCACAGTACACCGATCACCAGCAGTGGCTGCAGTGTATATTTGAGGACTGTTTTGATCATGAGCCCTATGATGACAGACTCAATGCGAACCTCCACCCTATTCCTGCTGCTGGCTTGTTTGTGCACAACAGCATGCACTGATCAGAGCGCCGGTGTCTCCGACCCCGTCTCTCGCGCCGAAGCTGTGCTCGATGCCTTCTATGTTTGGGATGCCGATCGCCTTCGACAAGCCACTGCCGGAATCGAGGGTCAGGCCGCGCTGCTGTACTACCAAGCTTGGGCGGAAGCGGCACACTACACAGTGGACACTCGCAAACCGTGCGTTGCTGATGGCTCACAAGTGATCTGTCGAGTGACGGTATACGATGATTTCGGCGGCGCGCTCGGCTATCGAGCAACGGACACATTTACCTTCACCGCGGACGGTGAACGACTCAGTTCTGTGGTCTTCGCCGGAGACGATCCCCCCGTTTTCGCAGAGTTGTTCGAGTGGATCGGCATCCACCGCAGCGAGGTGCTCACCGGACCGTGCAAGGACATGTTTGCCGGCGGCACAACGCCTGCTGCTTGCGCACGGGCAGTCGCTCAGGCCGCGCGCAACTTTGCTGCGTCTCGATGACATCTGTAGAATGACGCCCAGGTTTTTTTCACTCAAGGACGCATAAGTGCTCGATTATCTGTCTGTCGATCCCGAAATCGCTCGGAAGTATGCGGAAACAGCGGACTTAGACGATCTCGACGTGTCCAACTGGCACCTGTTCAAAGCAGACGCTCACTGGCCGTTCTTCGAGCGGCTGCGCAAGGAAGACCCGGTCCACTATCACCCGGACAGCCGCTACGGTCCCTATTGGTCGATAACGCGTCACGATCACATCAAAGAAATCGACACCGATCACAAACGCTTCTCCTCGGCAAAGAACATCACCATCGTCGACACCGCCAACGATGCCAATTCGTCGAGCTTCATCGCAATGGATCCCCCAAAGCACGACGAACAGCGTAAAGTCGTCTCACCCGTCGTCGGACCACGCAACCTGGCTGAAATGGAAACCCTGATTCGCTCGCGGGTCCAGCACATCCTCGACAATCTACCGCTGGAAGAAGAATTCAACTGGGTGCAACGCGTATCCATTGAACTGACTACGCAGATGCTCGCAACACTCTTCGACTTTCCTTTCGAAGAGCGTCGCAAGCTGACGTTTTGGTCGGATGTGGGAACGTTGGGGCCGAAATCCGGCCTGGTCGATTCCTGGAACGAAGCTAGAGAAGCGTTGGAAGATTGTCTCGCGGTCTTTTCGGAGCTCTTTGCAGAGCGCGCGGATCCCAACCACGAGGGTTTCGACCTCCTAACCATGCTCGCACAGAATCCAACGACACGGAACATGCCGCCTGGAGAACTGATCGGTAATGTCATGCTGCTGATCGTCGGCGGCAACGATACGACGCGCAACTCCATTTCAGGCGGTGTCTGGGCCCTCAATCAGTTTCCCAACGAATACGAAAAGCTGCGTGGTGACCTCAGCTTGATTCCCAACATGGTAGCCGAGATCATCCGATGGCAAACGCCCCTGACCCATATGCGCAGAACCGCGCTGGAAGACGTGGAATTTCACGGCAAGACTATTCGCAAAGGCGACAAAGTGGTGATGTGGTACGTCTCCGGCAATCGCGACGCCAATGTCTTCGAGAACCCGAATGCGCTCATCATCGACCGTCCCAACGCACGCGCCCATGTCTCCTTCGGGTTCGGATTGCATCGCTGCATGGGTAACCGTCTCGCGGAGATGCAATTACGTGTGCTCTGGGAAGAGATCAGCAAGCGTTTCCGGTGGATCGAAGTCGTCGGCGAACCGGAACGCTCACTGTCGAACTTCATCAAAGGCTATGTGCACCTACCCGTGAAGGTTCACGCACACTAGGACATCATGATCCGATAGATGTCTTTCGTCGTCTTGCGGCACTCAGACCCAGCAGACCTAAACCTAGCAGGGCGAGCGAAGAAGGTTCCGGTACGGGCGTAAACGACAGGTTGAAGTCCCAATGGCTGAGTCGGTCGTAGTTAGGTGCAACACCTACCCAGGCCGAACCGCCGAAGTCATTGCGATTTTTCGCATTCGCACCGTCCCCGAACTGAAAAGCGTAGATGGGATTTCCGCAGTTCACGCACGTCCCGATCATGTGGTCCACGGCATTGATGGTGACAACACCCATGATGCTGGCGAAGAAATCGACATCGCCATTACCCGGCGCCGCCAACACGCCAGGCAGATCGTGCACACCGGGAATGTAGTCTTTACCGCCTTCGCGCTTGTAGCTGTTGGTTTCACGAAAATCCGACAGGTTTACCCGAAAATCCGCTGTGTAAGTGCCGTTGAATGCGGAACCCGTAAGCGTCGCGGTATCGTCCGAGGTATCGGCAGTGTCCTTGTCGTCTATGACAAAAAGCCCTTCGACGATGCTGTACCTGGCGTTACCCGTACCGTTCTTCCCGAACGTATACAGCCCGTGGCCGATGGGATCACCGTTGTTGTTGCGCGCGTCCGACACGCTGTATTGGATGAGTGCGGCCTGCGCGGTACCCGCTACGACGAGTGCGCAGGCGACCGCTGCCGCCTGTAACAAATGCTTCACAAAATAGTCCGTATGCCCTAAATCAGAGCACGCAGCCTAGTTCCTTCACGCGCCTATTGCTGTATAGAGTATGTATTGGTGTTGTGAAGTGGGCTGACCGCGTTAGTCGATGCCTCGTCGTTTGAGTTCTTCGGGCATGCGCTTGGCATCCGCTTCCAAGGGCTTGCCACGCTCCTCTTCGGTGAGCTCTCCAGCGGTATCTTTGGCCATCTTGTCGCTATCGAGCATGATCCACTTCTCCGGCACGATTTCGATGATGATGCGCAATGGCGAGTCGAGACGTCGCTCGAAGTCGACTGCGGCTTGTTCAGCGTCCGGCGTGAGTTCACCCCCTGCGCGCCCGTACGGTCCGCGTGCCAGCGCCGGATAGAACCAACGCTTGGTGTCTTCGTCGTCGTGAATGATCGCCCGTCCCTTGATCGTTATGGCACCGTTTGGCCCATCCGGCGCGGCGATGCCGCTGACGACCACCGAGCATCGGGGGTCGCGACGGATGGCCGATACTCGGTGCCGATGCGCCCCACAGGTAATCCAGGCCCGCCCCTCATGCCACACGAAGGCATGCACGACGCCGACTGCCCAACCGTCCTTGGTCGTCCAGTTGAACACGCACTCAGTCGCCTTACTCAAGAGTTCTTCGCGGGCGTCATCCGAAAACGGGTAGATAGACACCTGTTCATGGTCTTCACTCGACATCGCAGTCTCCACTTTCTTAGTACCCGCCATGATAGCGCGTTCGTCGTGGCTCACAATGCGTTCGATGACGGGCAAAGTGTCTCCGACCCCAATGCTTCTGGCGCGCGTCAGGGTTTGGTCAGCGCACAATGCGGACGCGCATGCAGCCGGTCGAGGTATGCATTCGAGACCTCGCAGCCCTCGCCGAGAAAACCCAACCCGCGACCGAGATTTAGGGCATAACCCACGTTGATGTCGGCCATCGAGAAGCGCCCTTCGATGAGATACTCGCTGTCACGCAAGTGAGATTCGAGCCCGCCGACGCCGCGTAGAAACTGCCTGCGGTTCGGCTCCACTATCGAGGGGATGCGCTCCTCTTCCGGCAGAAAGATATCCCACGTGTGCAGCATGCTGCTCCATGCCCACGGTTCGAGTTCCGTGAGCGCATATGCGGTCCATTGATCGTAGAGCGAACGCGCCCAAGAACCGGCGAGGCCGATCAGTTGTTTGTCCCGTGCTCGCTCACCGATAGCCGCGACGATCGCAGAGGATTCGAAGAGCCCTTGTCCGTCGATACGCACCGCCGGCAACTTGTTGAGAGGATGGATCTCGGCCAAGGTGTGCGTGCCGAATATCCCCGGCTCGTTGCCGATCGATTCGTATTCCAGGTCCGCCTCGCGAAGCGCCCACCGGCACTTCTGCGATCGAGTCGGTTCGTACTCGAACAATTCAATCATCACGACTTCCTCCAATTGTCTGCTCACGGTACCGACACGTTAAACGGGGAATTAATATGTTCAAGAACATATTAAAAAATGGGCGTATTTTCTCCATCTGAACTGTTTAGGAGCTTCATCGTGCCACTCTCTCGAACCCACAAAGCCAACACCCGCCAACGCATCGTGGCGTGCGCTCGCGGGCTGTTCAATCGTCACGGCTTCGATCAAGTGTCCATCGATGACATCATGTCCGCAGCCGGATTGACTCGAGGCGGTTTCTACAATCACTTCAAAACGAAGGGCGAACTGTACGCTGCAGCTCTTGAAGACTATGCGTCCCAACGAGAGGTTTATGCAGCGCTCGATAAGGATCCTATGCTCGCCCGACACATCTTCGACCACTACGCTTCGATGACGCACGTGCAAGATCCAGACACGCAATGCCCACTGATGGCGGTTCCGTCTGACGTGGCCAGATCAGACCCTGACGTCAAAACTGCGTACAAACGCATACTCATGGCGTTGGTAGCCGTGTTCGAACGCGCGCGCCCTTCCAATCAGGGCAATCAGGCGAATCAGGCGCTATCGGCGCGACAACAAGCGCTCGTACTGGCAGCGACCTGTGTCGGCGCTTCGGTGCTGGCGAGAACACTGGACGATAAGGTGCTCGGCGAAGCGCTTTGCACCGCCGCGCGCGAGCACGCCGCAAAGACGATCGGCTGGTGACTCGCTACGTCGCTATCGCCAAAAAGTCGTTTTGGGTGCTGCGTCCGTCATGTCCAAAGCCTGCTCTGCGGCATCGAGAAAGTCCTCTGCGTCCAAATCCGTGCCCAGGTCGATGCCGGTGTTGGCAAACATCATATCGCTGGCGAACCGTCCATTCGCAGCCTGGATGATGCGACCATTCGGTGCCTCCTCCCCCGCAAGGTAGAGTACCGCCGGGCTGACGAGTCCCGGCAGGTTGCCTTGGTCGGGGTTGTCGAGATCGATGTCGCTGCCGGGCACGCTCGCCGTCATGCGCGTCGCCGCTCCCGGAGATAGACAGTTGGTGTGCACATTGTGAGACGCACCTTCGCGCGACAAATTGTTCATCAAGCCAACCATGCCCATCTTTGCAGCACCGTAGTTGGCTTGGCCGAACGAACCCAATATGCCCGACACGGACGAAGTAAAGATCACTCTCCCGTAGTTCTTCTCGTACATGATCGGCCACGCGTGCCAGGTCACGTAAGCCGAGCCGTTCAAGTGCACGTTGATGACCATGTCCCACTCATCCAGCGTCATGTTCTTGAACGATTTATCGCGCAGAATGCCTGCGTTGTTGATGACGATGTCGACGGTACCGAACTCGTCGATCGCCGCAGCGACGATGCGCTTCGCCCCGGCCCGATCCGCGACCGAATCTTTGTTCGCAACAGCCTCGCCGCCGGCATCGCGAACTTCTTGGACAACGATGTCCGCTGCGTCGCCTTGCCCCGTGCCATCGACGTTGCCGCCGAGGTCGTTGACGACGATCTTCGCGCCGTGTCTGGCCAGGAGCAGCGCATGCTCACGCCCCAAGCCGCCACCGGCACCTGTGATGATTGCTACTTTTCCGTCTACGCTCATGCGTGTCTCCCTTTTATCAGTCTTGCACCGCTGCCACGCGGGTGCGCGCCCTGCGGTCGAATATCCAGATTATCCCAAAAATCGGCAACAGCAGCAGCGGCACGATGGCCACCGACTGGAAAGATTCCACCGAGGCATAGCGCACTACCGCATCGAGCTCAGCGCCCGTAAGCGTGGCGAGGCGCTCAACGCCGCCTGCAGCGTCAACCTTGGCCTGATCGAAAATCGCTCCCATGCGCGGCAATACGAATTGCATGGACAACCCTCCGGCAAAACCCATCAAACCGAGCGCCACGGCACCGCCGTTCGCAAAGCGGTCGGCGACAATGCCGAGCATGGTCGGCCACAGATAACACACGCCGATCCCCCAAATGGTAGCGGCGGCGAATGCCAAGGCCGGTGAATCAGCAAGGCTTAAAAGATACAGTCCGATCCCTGCCGCAAGACAGCTGACGAACATCAATCCCACAGACGAAATGCGCTCCACAATCGGACCGGCAAAGTGCCGCATGACAAACATCAACGCACTGACATAGACCAAGAGCAGAATGCCCTGCATGCCAACGACGTTGCTAAGGGATATGTTGACCCACTGACCGGGCGCAAGCTCTGCAGCCGCAGTCAGAAACATGCAAAACCAAAATACCCAGAACAGCGGTCGCTTGATCAATTCCCGCAACATATCTGCATAACTCACACCCGCCGCAACGCGTTCAGTGACAGGGAAGCGCGCCGTCACCACCAACCACGCCAACACGAGCGCCGGTAGGATGAGCACAAACAAGTTCAGCTCCCACGGCAAACCTGCACTGCTGAGCGCCACACCCAGCAATCCACCCACGACAATACCTGCCGGCCACCAAGCGTGCAGAATATTGAGGCGATGGGTCTTTTCTTCGGGATAGATCGAAGCGATCAGAGGATTGGACGCCGCTTCCACAGCCCCCCATCCCAGGCCGGTGAGCAGCAGGCTGACGAAGATCACAGCCTCGACACTGGCTCCGACGTCAGCGACCGCCGCCATCAACAAGCCGACCGCACCCAGAAGGAAACCCAGCGCCGCGAACAACAGCATGCGCTTCATCCCCACGAGATCGACCAGGGCGCTGCCAAACAGAAGGGTCAACGCAAAACCGATGAACGTCGCCGCCAACGCCTCTCCCACCATGGCAGCAGAGTTGGCGAGATCGATCTTGTCGTAAAACTCGCGTTGCAGATCGGGTGCGATGTTGGCCCTAACCGCAAAGCCGAGGCCGATCATGAAGATCGAAAGATTGCCGACATAGTACAGACGCCTTCGGTCCGCGACTTCGGTCATGGTTACTCCCGCAATTGGTATCTCAGTTCAAGCCCAGGATACGACGATTCGCCGTCTCATCCGCGCCACCGCCGGCAAAATCGTCGAAAGCTTTGTCGGTCGTTCGAATCAGGTGACGGCGGATGAATTCAACCCCTTCGCGCGCCCCGTCTTCCGGATGCTTCAAACAGCACTCCCACTCCAGGACCGCCCAGCCATCGAAGCCGTGCTTGGCAAACTGACTGAAGATCGCGCTGAAGTCCACTTGGCCGTCGCCCAATGAACGGAACCGGCCCGGGCGGTCCACCCAGCTTTGGTAGCCTCCGTAAACTCCGCTACGCGCCGTGGGATTGAATTCAGCATCCTTGACATGAAACATCTTGATACGTTCATGGTATATCGAAATGAATCCCACGTAGTCGAGTTGCTGCAACATAAAGTGGCTGGGATCGTAGAGAATGTGGCAGCGCGGGTGATCTTCGACGGCTGTCAGAAATCGTTCGAAGGTCACGCCGTCGTGCAAGTCTTCGCCCGGATGAATTTCATAACAGACGTTCACGCCCACCGCATCGAATGCATCGAGGATCGGCCGCCAGCGCTTACCGAGTTCGGCGAATCCGGTGTCCACCAGACCCTCCGGTCGCTGCGGCCAGGGATACATGGTGTGCCACAATAGAGCGCCGGAAAACGTTGCGTGATTGGTCAAACCCAGGTTCTCGCTGGCTTTGGCAGCGAGTTCGAGTTGCTCTACCGCCCAGCGTTGCCGCGCATCCGGCTTGCCTTTCACCGCATCGGGTGCAAAAGCGTCGAATTGCTCGTCATACGCTGGGTGCACCGCGACCAACTGACCTTGAAGGTGTGTCGACAGTTCGGTGATCACCACACCGGCTTCCGCGCACACCCCGGCGAGTTCCTCACAATAGGTTTTACTCTCGGCCGCTTTGGCAAGATCGATCAAACCCGCCTCCCACGTAGGCACTTGTACACCCACGTAGCCAAGCTCACCTGCCCACCTGGCCATGTTTGCGAGATTGTCAAAAGGTGCTTCGTCACCAACGAATTGCGCCAAAAAAACGGCTGGACCTTTCATCTTCGACATTGATGCTCTCCTGGTTTCACTCACCCACCGTGGCAGGGAGTTCGTGCCACTTCTGCTCTGACGCTCCGGCTGCCACCGCAACTTCGATGAAGGCCATGCCCCGGAGTGCAGCCTGGATTCCCGGAACGCGCTGAACGCCGTCGTTAAGTTGTGCAGCGAAATCCTTGTAGATGTTGGCAAACGCTTCAATGTAGCCCTCGGGATGCCCCATTGGCGTGCGCGTGTGTTCGGCCGCGGCCACACCCAGATAAGCGCCCCCGGTACGCAATACCTCGCTAGGCCGATCCAGCCACTTCAGCAACAGTGTGTTGGGATCCTGCTGGTGCCACTCGAGTCCCCCACGCTCGCCGTAGACGCGGAGAATCAACCGGTTCTCTTCACCCACGCACACCTGGCTGGCAGTGAGTACGCCACGCGCACCGTTGGCAAATCTCAGTAACATCGAGCCGTCGTCGTCGAGCACTCTACCCGGTACAAACGCGGTCAAATCCGCGCATAAATGTGTGATGTGCTGGCCCGCAACATACTCCGCCAAGTGGGCGGCGTGCACGCCGATGTCACCGATGCTGCTGCTGGCACCGGCTTGTTGGGGATCCAATCGCCACGCCGCTTGCTTGTTATCCGTCTCGGTGGCGAGCCAGCCTTGGCAATACTCGACCAGGACTTTGCGAACGTCACCCAAGTGCCCCTCCGCTATGCGCTGACGGGCTTCCTTGACGAGCGGATAACCCGTGTAAGTGTGCGTTAGTCCATATTCGAGGACCGACCCTTCCTGGCGCCGCGCCTGCAAGAGTCCTTGCAACGCTTGTGCTTCCGCCAGGTCAAACGTAGCGGGTTTGTCCGATAACACGTGAAACCCATGAGTCAAAGCCGTCGAGGCGATGTCGAAGTGGGTGTTGTTCGGGGTCACGATGGCGACGAACTGCATGCGCTCGTGCTCGGGAAGGTTCAACTCTTGCCGACACAGGGTTCGATAGTCCGGGTAACACCGATCCCGGGGTAAGCCGATCGCCATGCCGGAGCGCACCGACTTGTCCGGTGTGGCGCTCAACGCGCCGCAGACGAGATCGATGTGCTGATCGAGCGCTGCAGCCAGACGATGCACCGCACCGATGAAAGCCCCTTCGCCGCCACCGACCATGCCCATCCTGATTCTCGTCATCGACTCACCATCTCCCCAATACTTTGGCTTTAGGTTTATAATTTTCAGTCAGTTACAGCCAACTCATCGATCGATTCGACTTTACCAATTGCGTCAGGCAACCGATCGAAGACTACTATTAACATTCATGTCGAAGTAACATCAATGGTTATCACCACCAGCAGCTTGAGGAACATCCTCCGTGAGCCACCCATACCTTAGCGGCACCGACGCAGAGCGCCAATCCCTCGTCCAACGCGCTCGTTCCGGGGACATGATGGTCTCCAACAAGGAGATGATGAAGGCTTTCGCCATTGACCCCGACTACGATCCTTACTCCATCCCGCTCGACAAAGTCGATCCTTCGCACCCCACGCTGTTCTTACACGGCACACATTGGTCGCACCTCGAGCGTTTGCGCAACGAGGATCCCGTGCACTATCACGAGGAAAGCATGTTCGGACCGTACTGGTCCGTCACCAAGTACAAAGACATTCAGTACGTCGATTCCCATCATGATCTCTTCTCATCGTTACAGACCAAGGGCGGCATTGCATTAGGCGGCGTGCCCGATCGCGAAGACGAGTACTCGTTGCCTATGTTCATCCAAGAAGATCCGCCGAAACACGATCAGCAACGTCAGGTCGTGACACCGATGTTCACACCCAAAAACCTGCAGGACTTAGAACCGTTGATCAGACAGCGTATCGGTACGATTCTCGATGAGCTACCACGCAACGAAGAATTCAACTGGGTACGGCACGTTTCCGTCGAGCTCACTGCGCAAATGTTGGCGACCTTGTTCGACGTTCCTCAAGAAGACCGCCTGAAGCTCATCGATTGGTCGGATACTATTCAGAACCTGGGTGATCCCGACGTTTTTGAGACACCCGATGAAGGTTTTCAAATCCTGTTCGAATGCCTGGCTTACTTCCAGACGTACTACGAGGCCCGCAAGAAGGAACCGCCCAAATTCGACTTGATTTCCATGCTTGCCCACGACGAATCGACCAATGCCATGTCGCCGCAGGAGTTGCTCGGCAACGTGATGCTCTTGATCGTCGGCGGCAACGATACAACCCGTAACTCGATCTCAGGCGGCGTGCTGGCGTTGAATCAGAACCCCGATCAATACGAAAAGCTGCTGCAAAACCCCGGTCTCATTCCCAAAATGGTGCCGGAGATCATTCGCTGGCAGTCACCGGTAGCGCACATGGCGCGCACGGCGAATGAAGACTGTGAACTCGGTGGCAAGACCATTCGAAAAAACGATCGTGTCTGCATGTGGTACATCTCGGGCAACCGTGACGAAGACGCCATCGTGCGCGCCGACGAATTCATCATCGACCGCGACAATCCGCGGCAACATACAGCCTTCGGCTACGGCATCCATCGGTGTGTCGGCAACCGACTGGCAGAGATGCAACTGCGTGTGATGTGGGAAGAAATCATGAAGCGCTTCTCCAAGGTGGAAGTGACGGGTGAACCGGTCGGTCTCGCTTCCAGTTTCATTCACGGCATCCGTGAGTTACCGGTAACGTTACGCGCCTGACAGGGCATCAATCGGGGGAAGGATATGGCAGAAGCAACCGCAGACCGCAACGATAGCGACGACGCCGGACAATCACGCGAACCGGGCGTTGCCACCCAGCAAGATCGCGACCGCATGCTACGTATCGCCGGCTGGCACGGTACGGCCGTGTTGGCCGCATTGACGCTGTTCGGTGTCGGCGATTACTGGGCGCAGCAATCGGCATTGGTATTGGCGCACATCGTCGCGCTCGGCAACGCGCTGGTCGCCGCAACCGTCCTCGCTTCGATATTCCATGAATGGGGTCACTTTGCGGGTGCACGTGCGAGCGGAGCGAGTTCGCCCGTATTGTCGAAACCCGCGCGCTTCTATTTCATGTTCAATTTCGACATGCAGAACAACTCCGTCGAGCAGTTCGTGTGGATGAGTTTCGGCGGCATGCTCGCCAACGTCGTCCTGGTCATCGCCGCACTGATGCTGGTGCCGATATCTACCTTCGCGGGTGCACTCTTCGTTGCGGTACTCATCGCCAAGGCCGTCAACGTGTGGGTCTTCGAGTTTCCCGTCGTTATGCGCACGCGTGAGTCGGAAGACCCTCAAGCGGAGCTCGACGCTCAGCTGGCCGGCGGATTCAATCGAATTCCGGGTTACATCGCCGGAGCGCTTGCGTGGTTGGTTTTTGTTTAGCGCGCAAATAGATCGCTCGCAACGGTCCGGTTCGTGACGAACCTAACTCGGTTTCGCGGCGAGACGCGCGCTTGGCTCCGCGACAACTGTCCGCCTTCCATGCGCACACGCATGGTGCCCGGCGAAGAAGTCAACGGCGGTAGCAAACGCAAGAGCAGCAATCCGCAAGCCTATGTCTGGTTAGATCGCATGGCCGCCAAGGGTTGGACGGTGCCGACCTGGCCCAAGGAGTACGGAGGCGGCGGTCTGGACAAAAACGAATTCCTGATCCTGTTGGAAGAACTGCAAGCAATCGATGCAAGACCACCGTTGGGCGGCATGGGGGTATCCATGCTCGGTCCCACCCTGCTGGAATACGGTACGGAAGCGCAAAAAGCAGAACACTTACCGCGAATCGCCAACGGAGCCGTGGCATGGTGCCAAGGCTATAGCGAGCCCGGCGCGGGATCGGATCTTGCGAGCTTGCAGACGCGCGCTGTAGCGGACGGCGACGACTTTATCGTCAACGGCAGCAAGATATGGACTTCCGGGGCCATCCACGCCGACTGGATGTTCGCACTGGTACGTACTGACCCGGATGCATCGAAACACGACGGCATCAGTTTCCTGCTCATCCCGATGGATGCACCCGGCGTTGCTGTCAAACCCATCGAAATGCTCAACGGCGCTTCGCCTTTCTGTCAGACGTTCCTGGACGACGTACGCGTCCCCAAAGCCAATCTCGTCCACCGTCCTGGGGCGGGATGGACGGTCGGCAAACGCTTGCTCCAACATGAGCGGTCCAGCCTGGCCGCCTTGGCCAGTACCGACCGGACGGGGCCGCTGGACCGCATCAAACCGCACCTTCCGCTCGCACAACTCGCACGACACTACGGTCGCGATCAACCCGAAGACGAGGCACTGCGTAGCGACATCATCGACAACGAAATGCTCAAGTCGGCATTCACGCTGACGCAGCGACGCGCAGTGGAGGAATCCGAAGCTAACACACCGGGTGCAGCCACCTCGATTTTCAAATACGTCGAAGCCAACTACGTCAAAGCGCAACTCGAATTGCAACTGCGGATACGAGGCTCTCAAGGAGTCGGTTGGGAGGGCGACGACTTTGAAGAGGAAGAGCTGCGCATGTGTCGCTTGTGGTTAGAAGCCAAATCCATTTCGATCGCCGGTGGTTCGAACGAGATTCAGCTCAATATCATCGCCAAGCGCGTATTGGACCTGCCTGACTGAAGGCTTAAGATGCCAGGACACAAGAACCAATCAAGACGCCTGCAATGAGCAAAACGATCACCGGCCCGCTTTGGGCAGCCCGCAACTGGTCCATAGACGCCGGTGCCGGATCGATTCACGACGAAGCCACAGCCACGGATCTCGGTTTTCGCGGCGGAACCGTGGCAGGTGACGTTCACATGAATCAGTTTCCACCCGTGTTACTCGAGCTGTTCGGCAACGAGTGGTTCGAACGCGGGCATCTCTCTTTGAGTTTCAAGAACGCGACCGTGGACAAAGAGCGTGTGCAGGTGTTCGCCGAGCCCGTACCCGCCGGTGCTCGCCATACCCGCGTGTGGATGGAACGCGAAGACGGCCTACTGGTCTGCACAGGCACGGCAGGCACCGGTGATTTCTCGACATCCGAGTTGCGGCAAAAAAACCTACGTCCCTGCGATCCCCTGGAATTGAAGATTCTGCATCGGCTCGAAGCCGGCATGTCATTAGGCACCTACGAGGTCGTCACTACCCCTGACAAACAGTTCTCCCGTTACGATGCCGGCGTCATCAGCGATCCGCTTTCGTGGTATCGCGAATCGTCTCCCTGGGGTGAACTCGTTGCCGCCCCTTGCACCGTCCTCGAATACCTGTGGGCGTACCCGATGCAAGGATTAATGCCGCTGGTTGGCGAATCCGTGGGGTTGTTCGGAGCTATCGAGATCGCCTTCAGCAAAGGGCCACTATTGATGAATCGCAGTTACCGGTTGGAGAGCCACGTGGTGGCCGTTGGACAAAGCCCTCAAACCGAGTACGTGTGGTACGAAACCAAAGCCTACGATGAGCAGAACGAACTCATCGTTACGCTCTTCATGCAGTCGCGCTCGATGAAGGCATCATCGCCCGAGTACGCGAACCCGTGACCGCGTTTACGCAGCCTGGAGAAATTCCAGCGCGGCCTCCATTTCACGGGTGACCAGCACGTCGATGCGCGCAATTTTCGCGTAACCGCTCAAGACCCGTGCCACCCCGAAATTGAAATCGTCGGCGACGACGAGTGCAGCTTTACAGTCCTCCTGCGCGCATTCCGTCTGTTCGCGATAGTTCGCCATGTCCATCGAAAAGCGTACCGCTTCGTTGTTGGTCACTTTGAGCTTCGCCTCGGTGAGATCGATCAGCCATTGTAGGCAACACCGGCATTGTCGGGGATGATCTATGCCGAGATTCTGAACCAGCGTCTTCAGGTTGACTTCACCCGTTAAACGCAAGCGTTCCATTTTGCACCTACGGTGTGAGACAAATGAGGCGCGTACCCTAGCGGCAGGTGGCGTACGATGCCAGTTATACGCCGCATCTAACCGTTACAAGGTGCGTTGCAGTGCGACGATCCGTCCGCGATGGCGCTCAATGAGACTGATTTGATCGATGATGACCTGGGCCATGCCCGTATCCGCGAACCACAACAACACGAGCTCGCGCAGATTTCTGTCGATTCTGGCTTCCAGCTCTCCGGCGCAGTTGAGGTGATAGACCGCCTGATCGAGTTGGCCGTGCTTAGCATATAACAGCGCTCCGACCACGTGTCCTACGGAGAAATTCGGCGGCAGGTAGGTCGACTCGAAAAGCCGTACGTTACCGTAGTCTGCGACATCCAAAAAATCGAGAACGAGATACGCCAGACGATAGCCGATGCCGGCATGACTGCGCATGTTGGCGCGCTCGATCCACTCGAGTCCCCGCTGCGTGTGTCCTGCAAAACACGAGAAAGCGCCGCTGTGGTGCAGCAGATCAGGATTGTTAGGGTGCATCGATACGGCTTGCTCGAGTGAGCGCTCGAAGTCGTCCATCTCACGGAGAAAGTAGTGCGTCTGAGCCTTGACGTAATGTACGAGGGCGTTGCTCTCGCCCTCGCCCGCGACGATTTGTTCGATCAAGTAACTCGCCCGCTTGAGCGCGTCAGCGTCCGCGCGACTGGAATTGAGACGGTATATCACCTCATCTAGCGTCAGCATCGCTTCTATGAGATAACCCCAACTGAACAGGGGATCCTCCTCCACGACCCGCCGCACCTGGGCTAGTAAGATCGCATGACTCTGTGGCGAACGGTCGCGCAGCCGGTAGTAATGCCATCGCAACACGCAGTCCGCGGGCGACCAACGCTCGGGAGACGCGCCGTAGCGCTTGTGAATCGCAGCCAACGGCAGTACCCCCGCGGGTTTGGCGAGATACACGACCAGCTCGATGGCCAAGGCGCGCAGATCCGCAAGCGCTTTGGATGCAGCCGTCAGCCTGCGCACCCAAATCAGTCGACCCAGATCCAGATCGCTTACGGCCACATGTAATGCAAGACCCTCATCGTGCTGCAACCGCGCACTAACCATGAATTCACAATCTAGATCGTCCTTGCAGTATGCTTCCAGCGTCGTCGTCACGTGCGGATTGTTACGCTTCACGTCGACGACCTCGAATTCTCGATAACGGAAGAGCTCCTGAGATACTTCGTCGAACAAGTACCGCGCGCTCTCGCTATCCTGCTGACCTACCGATTCGAACTCGACGAGCGCAATGCAGGGTCCCGCTTTGGGCGCGACAAAGTCACGCGCGGATTCATCGATACGGCGATTCGAAAACTGCGGACGATAGTTGCCTTTGGGGACACTGAACGCAACCGGGTCCGTCTCCACTGGAAAGGACTCGTAGTATTCCGCCAACATACGGCGCAATCGTCCCGTTTCTACCCGTACGGCGGCATCGGTGCCGGGGTCGAAATCCACGGGTTTGCCCAACGCTTCGACACCGACGGTGTAACCTTTCAGCCGCTCGCCATTACCGGACAATTCCTCAGTCACCAGGTAACGCAACAACGCCGACATCCGTTTGGAACGCGAAAACCTCGGCGAACTCAGAATGCGTTCGAGTTGTTGGTTGATGGCGGTAGCGGATGGTGGCGACATGGGTGAGGTCAACCGGCTCCTGCGAGTCTATAAACTACCACACTAACGGTTTGCTTGAGCCTTATTCTGTAGCGTAGAGCCTCGACGACTACAGCAGCGTCACATCCCACATAGGCCACTTACATGCAAATCGGAACATTTGGCCGCGCCTTGTCACCCGCGCGCGCCCAACCACCTCACGGGCTCCAGTACCTTCAGCGAAATATCCCGTAACTTATTGAATTTGTGACCAAATAAAACACTGGCACAGCGCTTGCTTGATATCTTGCGGGTACGTTCTTAACACCAAATATGGAGTCCATAATGTCAAACTTGTTGAAGAAGTTGAGCTTGGCGTTGCTGTTGGCCGGTGGGTCACTGTCCGCGTCGGCCGGCATCATCTTCGCCAACGATTGGAACACCAACGCCAGCCAGGGGCCCGCGTACTGCAGTAGCTGCGGCACTTACTGGCGCGTTTTCGACACGTTCACGCTCAGTGAAGCGTCCACCATCGATGCCATCGAGGCGGAACTGTATATGCACAGCGTAAGCAGCATCAACTACGGCATATTCAGCGCCGATCGCTCAAACCAGCTTTACAGCTTCGACATTGCCGTCGGCGATCTCGCGGTTAACATGGGCACCGGCGTCTCCAACCGTCTGGTTGTGGCCGACATTCTGGACATCACGCTAGCGGCGGGTACCTATGCGCTCAGTATTTGGGACAAGGGTGTACGGAACAGCACATTGGCTTGGCACAGCGCGAGAGATACCAACGATGCGTCCATGGTTCAGTGCCTTTACCCAAATCAGCTCAACCACCGCTGCTACTCGCGTTATCGCGATCAGGCCTTCCGCTTGCACGGCGTCCCGGTACCGGAGCCGGGCACCCTGGCTTTGATGGGCATGGGCATTGCCGGTCTGTTGTTTGCGCGGCGGCGCCACCAGCAGCTGGTACGAAAACGCACCTTGGCTTGATCCCAAGGGGTGCCGGGCCCAAGCCGACACCCGCGCTTCATTCAGGGTCGTGGCCGGGTGGCCCCGCCTTCAACTCGACGCCGAAGTGGTAGACTGACTGACGGCTACTGTCACCTATCGCGCACCTATCGCGATCGCGCTCCGGACTGCGGGGAGGATATGGGGATCCGACAAAGTCAGCTCATACGCTCGCCGCGGATCACGGCACTCGGGTTTCGGGTGCTGGCACATCTGGGACTGGCAGTTGTTGCGCTCACCGTACCCGAAGTCGGCCCCAACCGATTCTGGTTGGCAGCGGTACTCATCGGCTTTTCGCCACCCGTAGCAATTCTACTGAATCAATATGTGGACGATGTATCGCGCAACTGGGCCGAAGCGTTTTTCGATCTATTGCTCGTCGTCACTTTCGTACACTTGGTACCGCACCTGTGGGTAGCGGCGATGTGTCTCGGCTTGATGGTGGCCTTGGCACCAAGCGTTAGCCTGCATCCCGCAAGTCACTGGGTTTACATGGGCTTCGGCGCGATTCTGATCACGGGTATGACCTTTGCGGCTGTCGTACACGACATCGTTGGGTGGGAACTCGCGATCGCGGCTGTCGTGCTGACGTATCCGGCGATGTTGTACTACACGTACACACAAATGCGGCGCGCCGAAGATTTACGTCAGCGTGCCCAACAAATGCGCGGCATGGCGGAGCTAGCCGGCAGCGTTGCCCACGATTTCAACAATATGCTGATGAGCGTCAGCGCCCACACCGAGTTGGCTCTGATGGAACTGCCGGAGGAGCACCCTGCTCGTGAACATTTGGAAGAAGTCCTGACCGGAGCGGAGCGGGCGAGTCTGCTTTGCGGGCAACTTCTGAGTTTCGCCGGTAGAAACATCGATCAACAGGAACGCCTGAACCTCCTCGATGAGTTACAGCTCATGACGGGACTGCTGCGTTCGCTGTTACCCACCGGTGTGGCCTTCGACATCGAGGCGCCGCCCTGGCCCCTCTATATCGATTCGAGTGCATCCAAGCTGCATCAAGTGCTGATGAACATACTCATGAACGCGGGCGAAGCGATGACGGAACACGACCCCGTCATTGAGATACACCTCACCAGCGTGCCCGGAGATGGAGGAGACGGAACCGAGGATCGCCAAGTACAGATGATCATCGCCGATCGCGGCCATGGTATTCCCAAAACCGATCAGACTCGCGTTTTCGATCCGCTGTACACCACGAAGGAACACGGCCACGGACTGGGTCTCGCCAGCGTCAAACGGATCATGGAGGAACACGACGGCACCATTGCCATCCGCGAACGCACGAGCGGCGGTACTGAAGTACGCTTGCGGTGGCCCGAGTCGAAATCCGTCGAACAACTAGGTGCCCGCAGGGCACCGCAATCACAACGTTCCGACGGGACAGTGGCGGCTACCCCCGGTGACACCGTCATGGTAGTCGACGACGAGTCAAATATACGCAAAGCGGCGCAAGCACTGCTCGAATCACTCGGCTTCGGCGTCGTGACCGCGACCAACGCCGATCAAGCAACCGCCGTATTCGAGCGCGATCATCAACGCATCGCGGCGGTGTTGCTGGACTTGAAAATGCCCGGCAAAGACGGTTGGGCGTGCCTGCATGACTTGCGCAGGATCTCTCCCAAGACGTTGGTGGTCATATGCACCGGCTACAACTCACAAGATCACCTACCGCCCATCGCCCGAGAGGACCCCAATCTGCGTTTCCTGAGCAAACCGTTCCGTGCGGAAAAACTCGCCGATGCGCTAAAGCCGGTCTGATACTCACACGACGTACGCTGTCGTAAATCAATCGGGATGTACCCCCCCAGTTTGGGTACACTTCCGGGCTTAGCAAATTTAAGGAAACGACGTGAGCGAAAATACGACCGAGTACACGCCACCCAAGGTCTGGCAGTGGGACAAGGAAAGTGGCGGACGCTTTGCCAACATCAACCGCCCCGTCGCGGGTGCCACTCACGACAAGGAACTGCCCGTCGGCGAGCACGCCTTGCAGCTGCACTCCCTGGCGACCCCCAACGGCGTCAAAGTCACGATCATGCTCGAAGAACTACTGGAGCTCGGCATCACCGAAGCCGAGTACGATGCCTACCCGATCAATATCGGCGAAGGCGATCAGTTCGGTAGCGGCTTCGTGGCAATCAACCCGAATTCGAAGATTCCAGCCCTGCTCGATCGCGGTACCACACCCCCTACCCGCGTCTTCGAATCCGGCGCCATCCTCGTTTATCTCGCCGAAAAGTACGGCGCCTTTCTGCCCACGGACGCCGCCGTGCGCGCCGAGTGCATGTCTTGGTTGTTCTGGCAGATGGGCAGCGCTCCCTACCTGGGTGGCGGCTTTGGACACTTCTACGCCTACGCTCCCATGAAGATCGAGTACTGCATCGACCGTTACGCGATGGAAGTCAAACGGCTGCTGGACGTTCTCGACCAGCACTTGGCAAACAACACCTTCCTGTGCGGCGATGAGTACACGATTGCCGACATGGCCAACTACGCCTGGTGGGGCGCACTGGTACTGCACAACATTTACGACGCCGAAGAATTTCTCGACGTCAAGTCTTACAGCAACGTGGTGCGTTGGGCGGAACTCATCGAAACGCGGCCGGCCGTGCAGCGCGGACGCCGTGTCAACCGACCCTGGGGACCCGAAGAGACCCGTGTCATCGAACGCCACTCCGCGGCCGACTTCGAATAAAGCAGAACGACAGGACCAGGAGCACGCCGATGCACTCTTTCCAAGTGGATATCCCCACAGCGGATGGGACGATGGATTGCTTCATCGCCCATCCGGATGGCAGCGGCCCCTGGCACCCGATCATCCTTTACATGGATGTCCCTGGCATTCGTGAAGAACTGCGTGACATGACTCGCCGCCTGGCAGCAGACGGCTTCCTGGCCGTATTGCCGGATCTGTACTATCGCGCCGGCAAGGTCAGGTTCGACTTGAGCAAGGGTGAGAGCGAGCTCAAACGCATGTTCGCCATGGGTAGTTCTCTGTCGAACGCAATGGTGGTCAGCGACACGGCAAGTATTCTCGATTACCTCGACACGCTCGACACCGCTTACGCCACCACGGGTGTGGTCGGATACTGCATGAGCGGTCAATTCGTCATCTCGATAGCAGGCTCGTTTGCTGATCGCATTCGCGCCACGGCCGCACTTTACGGCACACGCATGGTGACGGACGCGGACGATTCACCGCACCGTCTCATCCCCGACATGCGTGGTGAATTGTATCTCGGCTTCGCAGAACACGACCCATACGTTGAAGACTTTGTTATCGACACCATGAAACGCGCAACCGATGAGAATTCGCAGTTGACGACGGTCTGCGAGGTTCACCCCGGGACCGAACACGGATTTTGCTTCGCCGAGCGGCCACAGTACCGCGAAGCGCCGGCTGAATCCGTGTGGGCGCAGATGGTCGCCATGTACCACCGTTTGGAGAATCCAGGATGAAGATCGGCGCTTTTGCCTCCTTGTTTGCACCGGCCGCTGATCCCATAGCTTTAGGCCAATTGGCCCGGGATATGGATACCGCCGGTCTGGACTCACTCTGGTTCGGCGAACACGTCATGCTGTTCGACGAGATGGAACACGGTTATCCAGGTGCTGCCGACGGAAAACTACCGATCCCTCACGGCCAGGGTGCACCAGACCAGACTCCGATCATTGGCTACCTTGCCAGTCAGACGCAAAAGCTGCGGTTCGGCACCGGTATCTCTCTGATTCCGCAGCGAAATCCCGTCTACACGGCCAAGGCCTTCGCAACACTCGATTGGCTTTCCCAAGGCCGCATCGATCTTGGCGTGGGTGTCGGCTGGTGCAAAGAGGAAGTCGAATCGTGCGGCTACACCTGGCATGATCGCGGCGCTCGCTGCGACGAAGCCCTAGCGCTCATGATCGATCTGTGGACGCAGCCCACTACAAACCACAGGGGGACACACTTCTCCGTCACCAACGCTCGCATGGATCCAAAACCCGTGCAGCGACCGCACATACCGCTCATCATCGGCGGCTTCAGTCCCGCCGCCCTGAAGCGTACGGCGAAATTCGGTCAGGGTTGGCTGGGCTTCGGTCTGACGCCTGAGATGACGGCAGGCATGCTCGGCCAGATCGACGCGGCGTTGGCGGAGGAAGGGCGCAGCCGCGACGATCTTGAAATCATCATGATGCCGGGCGTCGATTCCGTCGAAGCGGCTCGCGAGTTCGCCGACATCGGCGTCGATCGCCTCACGCCGATGATCGGTATCGACGAGGGCATGCACGAGCGACTCGAATACGTCGAGCAGCTCGCCGGTGAGTTCACCGTGTGATTCATCGACAAGCTGCGTTACCTCGGCGATAACCTTCGAGGTAATTGCGACACTTCCCTGCGAGGCTAAGATGGCGGCACACCGTTTGGAGCCATCGCCATGAATACTCGCACCCTCGCCATCGTTCTGTTCATGCCTTTTATCGCGCTTACGCTCTACGCGGTGAGCGAAGTCGGGTATTTGGGCATTTTCGACTACCACCGCCATAGTCCGGCAGGCTGGCAGGTATTCGCCGACTTAGTGATCTCGCTGATCTTGATTTTGACCTGGTTGGTGCCCCATGCGAAACGTACGGGCCGTATGGCATGGCCATGGGTGGCGGCCACGCTGGCGCTGGGAGTGATCGGTCCCCTGCTTTACCTCATGACATCCAAAGCGCCGCTCGAACTCGGCACCACACAGCCTGAACGCGCATAGCACTAACCAGTCTCGCGCGCCACGTCCTGCGAGATGAGTTCTGCGATCTCCCCTTCCGATTTGCCGAGGCGGCGTAACACTTCTTTAGTGTGCTCCCCATGCGCCGGACTAGCCGATGCCGGTTCGAGCCTGCTCCCCGTGAATTGAGCGGGCGGTTTGACGCGACGCATGTTGCCCATCAATGGGTGCGCGAATTGATCGATGCTGGCATTGGCTGCGTACTGTGGGTGTTGTAACACCTCTTCGTAGTCTAGGCACTTGGCCGCAGGTACGTCGTTCTCGTGCAGCTTCTCCAGTATCTCGTCCGTGCTGTACTTTAGAAACTCTTTTTTCAGCTCGTCACGGAACTGCTCGATGTTGGCAATGAGTTTTTCTTGACTATTGAACCGTTCGTCCGCGAACAAGTGAAGCTGATCGACCGCCTTGAGCACGCCGACTTGCTGGGCTTGCGTGGCTGCAGACAAAGTGATGCCGCCGTCCTTGGTGACCGTAAGGTCGTATAACAACTCACTCAACGGTGCATTGTGTTCGGCATCGTCATCGAGGAGCGTGTGATGCATAAATCCGTCGGGAAAGAGGAAGTACAATCCGGCATCCATCATCGACAGATCGATATGCTGCCCTTCACCGGTCCTTTCTCGCACATAGAGGGCAGCTGTTACAGCTTGACACGCCGTATAGGCGGTGACTTTGTCACAGGTCAGGTTACGAACGAACTCTGGTCCCTCCTTACCCTGACCCTGCACCGCGGCAAATCCGGCTTGGGCCTGAATGACCGGATCGTATGCCGGCGTGTCCCGCATCGGCCCTTCAGTGCCGAATCCGGTGATCGCCGTATAGATCAACCTGGGATTGATCGCACGCAGGTGCGCGCTGCTTAGCCCGAGACCGTCCATCACCCCAGGCCGATAATTGCATAACAGGACATCGCAGTCCCTAGCCAACGCCTCGACGACTTCCCGGCCTTCGACGCTTTTGATATCCAACCTCAGTGACTGTTTGCCTCGATTACAATTGGCAAACAGCGCCGATATACCGCCCTTGATGCTGCCGAGAAAACGCATTGGATCGCCGAGCTCCAGCGGTTCGACCTTCACGACCTCTGCACCTTGCTCAGCCATCATCATGGCCGCAAAGGAAGCCGTGATCATGGTGGAAAACTCCATGACTTTGATACCTTCTAGCGGTTTCATCGACAGCCCCCTTCCGTTTACGTCAAACAAGCATACTAGCACGTCGCCTATTGCTGACCAGCCACGTCGCCAATTCGCGAGTTGCGCCGTTCAGGCAAGGTTCAGTACGAAAGCGTTTATATAGTGGCCAAGGATGCCGACATGAATACGTACAACAATCAGCACAATCAGCGCACCGCTGGGACAGGCCTCACCCAGCGCGCACTGCAGCACGCAAGCGCACCCTTCAAAGGGACTTGCGGCGACAGCGCAACGGCGGTCGCGCACAACTTCGTTCCCGCCTTCCGCAACGATGCGAACGGCGCCGTGGAGCTGGCCAGACATGCCGACGGTTCGCCCGCCTGCATGCATCTCATCGCCTATCTGCCCCGGCAATGGGCGGCTCGTTGCGATCAAAAAGGTAAAATCGTCGAATTACGCGACGGCATCGTGGCGGGTTTTTGCCTCGGCTCGAAATTTTTCACACGCGAAGAAGCCGCCGCCTACAGCGACGCTCACAACGCTTCGCAACGACACCCGGATGGGTAGCAGACTTTCACGAGCTCATCCCGACATGACGTGTCGCTCACTGGCGAGCGTAAGGCCACAGCAGACTCCGCTACAGCTGCAGTAGGTACGTCTTCCTCAAGCTCGCCGGGTTCGACATCCGGGCGCGCTTCACGCGCCAACCCACCCGTCCCGGGCCAGACCCACGGTTCAAGCACAGGTTCACTGATATCGACTGCGCCCGCATCTTCGATGGGTTGCGTATTCCACTTACCCTGCAGATCGTCAGCTAACACCGGACGAATCAGCACGATGGTTTCCGTCGTGAGCTGACTTGTTTCGCGCCCTGCAAATAGTCTTCTGACCAGGGGGACACGGTTGACACCCGGGACACTGGTTCGGCGGCGGCTCTCCGTGGCCTTAATGAGCCCGCCAATGAACACAGTCTCTCCGGAAGGTACGATGACATTGGTGGTGACCTCTGTCGTCGTTTGTGACGGAATGCCGTTTGCATCGACGTTCCCTGTACTGACTTCCGGGTGGATTTGCATCATGACTTTGCCACTCTCGTCGATGGACACCACCACGCGCAAGATCACGCCGGATTCCAGGAATTCGATACTCTCGGTCGTGACCTGATTGATCGTCGTCGTCACTTGATAACCCCGCCGATCGCCAATGACCACCGAGGCTTCCTTGTCTTCCAGCGCCACAAGCTTCGGCGTGGACAGCGTATGCAGGCGGCCTTCATCCTGCATCGCACTCAACGCGACCTCGACATCCGGCGTGACCAGATCGAAGAAGAAACCTTGCCCCGCATCGGTATTCCCGCGGACACCGAAGCTACCCGAACCACCGTTGCTATTGAACAAGTTGGTCCAGTCGATGCCGAGTTTTTCGTCCTCGTTCAACGTGACTTCGAGTATTTTCGCCTCGATCATGACTTGCCGGGGTTGGCGATCGATCTTCTTCATGAGACGATCGATGCCGTAGAGAAATTCATGTTTGTCCCTCACCACCAACACGTTCCTTTCGGGGATAAAACTGGCACTGCCATATACTGACAGCTGGTCCTCAACGGATTGCTGCAGGGTCTGGCCGTCTACATAGTCGACTTCGTAAACACGCACTGCCGTGACATTGCCGTGCTGGTAATTCCCGACTTGCTCGTGCGGGACGATGAAATAGTTAGATCCGTTCTTCTCCAATGCGTATCCGGCGGCGTTAGCCACCGCCTTCAGAGCCTTGTGCAGAGGGGCTTCGTAGAGACTGATCGAAACGGTACCCGACACCTCGCCAGACATGAGCACGTTGACTCTTTGTTGGCGCGCAATCATCTCGACGACTTCCGAGAGTTCTGTGTCCCGCACTTGCAAGGTGACGGTTTCGCTCGCCGCCTCGGCGGGCAAGAGCAGCGCCCCGACGAGCGTAACAATAGTGTGTACGATCCAGCGTCGAGCGTTCATCGAGTGTGGTCTTCAGTGTTCGGATCCGGCCGGAGCAGCAGCTCGATCGTATCCTCGCCTCGGGCCAAAACTACGCCGCTCACCGACACCTGGATGAGTTCGTATCCGGCAAACGTCTCGCCGATTTCCAGAATCTCACCGCCGATGTTGGCCAGCGGTCGGTCTGCTGACGGCATGGTGGCTCTGAGTTGCAGTTCGACCGGCGCCTGGGTTCCGTGACGCCCACCGTGATCGGCGTCCATATCCATCGGCGTGGCAAAAGGATTAACGCGTTCCTCCGCAGCGGCGGGAATAAACGGACCTCCCAGGCAGGTGCCGACCAACAGCAGAATAGCGAGCCCTGTCCCTGATTCCGGTCTCATCCTCACGGCACCTCACTGACTCGATATGCCGCTAGCAACACGCGACCGCTCAATAAAGGATCTTGTCCTTCTTTATCGACCTTGAGCGCATATTCTTTAAACACTACATAACCGAGGCTGGTCGTCACCTGGCGCACCCAGTCACTCAAATTGAAGTATCTCCCCTCCACTTCCAGGCGAAACGCAATCTCCTGATAAGGCAGGCCTTCCGGCGTTTCCAAAGGTTCGACGGTGACCAGGTTGATTTGCGACTGCCAGGCACTGCTCTGCAACGCGGCGATGATATGAGATTCGAGCTGACGGGTCGGGACGTTCTGCAGTTCACCCAGCAGCGTTCTTTCGTAGTCGGTGACGGCGGCTTCAAGAGGTTTTAGCGATGCCGGTGGGCCGCTGTCGTCCAGCTCTCGTAACGACCCCAGTTCCAGATGCACGCTTTCGTGGCGCTCGTACATCGGTTGAATGACGAAGACGGCAAACGCGGTGAGCATGAGAAATATCGCGGCCCCGCCCAGCATGTAGAGTTGACGTAGGTCGAGCTTGTTCAGCAGGTGCTCCATTAAGATACCCCTCGCGTTCTGACGACAACAGCCAGATGAAACCGCACGCCCACGTCATCGCGCTCCGATCGCTGCACTCGCACGTCATCCACGGTGGGGTGTGCAAACAAACGCTGCACAAACGTCGACAGTGCCGCGTGATCTCGAGCTTCGCCCCGCACGTTCATATGTGTCATGTGTTCCCATCGTTTAGGAAACGCCTTAGCGTTGTCAGCCATAATGAAGTAGCTGGGTGACCGAGGGATGGGATCGTCTTCGACCACGATACCCTGACGCCGGAAATCCCAACTGACGAACCAGACATCGGTATCGTTGACCGCGCTTTCGATCGTTTGGGTCAACTCCCCCAGCGGTGCACCGGCGCGTAGGCTGTTGAGCAACAGGATTTGTTGCTCCAAGTCGTTCTTCTTTTGCGTCAGCTGTCCGAGGCGTTGCTGTTGTTGCAGGGAAAGTTCACGTTGCTCACTCAACCGCACAACTTCCGCCTCGGCCTGCTCCAGCAACCTCTGCCAGAACCACCACCCGCCACCGCAGAGGAGCGCACTAAGCGCTAAGGCGCACGCGAGAACCACCGCGGTGTGCCGCTTCCTCTGCGCTTCGACGAAATCCAGGGGGATCAGATTGAATTCAGCCATTTTGGAAATCTCGAAGAGCGAGTCCTGCAGCAACGGCGAACTCGGGTCGGCCCTCTTCTTCGCTTTCGTCTTCACGCTGCTTGACGCTCAGAAAGGGCCGAAGCGGATTCGGCACGGTTTTCACGCGATGGTTGATAAGTCGTCCAAGCAGTTTGTCGGCACCGCGCCATCGCGCGATGCTGCCGATCAAGTAGATCGCAGTATCGTCCTGACCCCGTGTCTCGCTCGTTGCATACACCAGACCGCGATGGATCTCACTAACGAGCTCATTGAGCTCCGGACGAATGATTTCGACCAAGGTGCGGGTATTGTCGTCGGTATCTTGCGCACCGATGTCCGCCGCTTTAAGCAGTTTGAGGGCGTGATCTTCTTCGAGATCCAACGCCTGGCAGATGCGTGAAAGCACCGTCTGTTCGCCGAACTCGATTTCGTCGTCGCTGAGCAACTGTCGATTGGAGATGAGCGTAAGATAAGATCTCTGGCGACCGCAGTTGACGACCAGCGATGACGCGGTCGCTTGTTGCTGTTGGAGCACATCGACGAGACGCTTGATCGCCACAGGCCCGATTTCGAGCGCTTGCGGTACCAGTCCGCTTTTACTGAGGACGTTGAGATAGCCGTTGACCGTATCCTTACGGCACATCGCAATCAACGCAGCACGTTCGCTGACTCGCTGATCCCGGCGTATGGGCATGTAGTCGACCACAAAATCACCCAAATCGTCACCGATACGATCGACTAGCAAGCGCCGAATTGCATCGCTGTCGCTCTGTCCGTTATTAACTTCGTAGTTCACCGAGAGCACCTGCGTCATCGTGGATGGCATTGCCGTCACGACATGACGGCCTCGAAAGGGCGCTTGCTTCAACGCACGCTTGATCACGGCACGCAACGCTGGAGGATCGTCGAGCATCGCATCGAACGAATTACCCAGCGGCTCTGAAGCCATGGCGTTGAGTCGAAGTTGACCGTCCTTTAACGTCAGCTGAATGAGATGCACGTATTCGAGCGCAACCTCGAGACCGATAGGACCGAAAGCACCGGCTGGTTTGAGTATCGAGGGCAGACCCAGCATTCAAGGACACCCTGCTACGGTGACGTTATCCAAATACATACCGCTGGTATTCGGCATGTTGGCGCTGGTCACGAACTTGATTTCCAGCTCGTCGTTATCTACAAAGGCATCGAGGCTGTAGCTCGACGTGAGAAAGCTGTCGATCGCGTCCGTACCCTGGCCATCGACGCGTTCGATGCGCCCCAGTTCGACCTCGCCGCTCGAGGTCACCACGACGACACTGACATAGTGGCCATCACCGAGGGCTTCGCGTGCATAGTCGAACGACAGTGTCGCAGTCGTGAACACAGACATGTCGAATTTTCGAATCACCCCTTCGCCGCCGTTGTTATTGTCCCGCAAGCGCACATAGCGATTGCCATTCGACGAACGTAGACGTACATCGCCGCTATAGGGACCATCCGACTCACCGACTTCTCGCCAATCGGAAGACCACGGCAACGTCCCGGTGTCGCCGGAGAACGAATCGCTTTCGAAATCGTCCGCATACGTTTGAATGGCGCAAACGCTCGGCGGCAGAGCGTCCGCCGGCGGAATGAACGCGCCCGCGGCGGGCAGACCTTCCGCATACAACAGCGCCACGTCATTCTCGTCCAACTCACCCGCGAAGAGCCTCAAGTCATCTATGAGGCCCTCATAAAATCCACCCAACTCGCTACGTCCGATGCGTACAGGATCCGTACCGGTCGTCAGTGACCCGCCGGCAGCTGCTGTGTAAACCAACGTACCGTTGTGATAGAACCTGATCGACTCGCTCACCGTGCTATAGCTGACTGCGAGGTGATGCCAATCGCCCGGATTCAAGAACACCGGTGCGTACTCGTATTTGTAAGTCCCGTCATCGAACAGGAACTGCGGTGTGCCGAAGACGACCCCGAACCAGTAGTTTTGCTGAGTACCGGTGCCCTTACTCAAGATGACGTGGTAGTCGTCCACTCTGCGAGGCCGTATCCACGTTGAGATGCTTACCGCTTCGCTAATCCTCAACGCCGGATCGTCTGCAACGAGCAGGTGCTCCGCTGCATCGACGTCGATCGCGCCTTGTACCGCGCCACCGACCGGTCGCCATTCAAGGGTGCCTTGCCAGGCGCCGTCATGTCCGCCGATGTGATCGGCCGCAACGGTGCCGCTGGTTTCATCCATTCGCCAATGTGCCAGCGGCTGCATCGACAAGGGCTGCCGGAAGACCAGCGAACCTATCCCCGCCTCCATTGCTCCCAAGACGTGATCGCAGGTTTCGAGATCGACCGTCAAGCCACCGAGTTTTTCGCGACCAAACCGGGTGACGTCGTAGCGTTGCTCGACCGTGCCATCCAATGCCACCATGTACACTTCGTCGGTCTGTCCGCTGGTAATGAGAAAGCGCTCTTGATTGGGCACGTGGACGAGTCCATACGCCCAGTTAATCGGTAAGTCCAACGTTACGCTCTCGATGGCCGCCAACTGCGGTGAAAGCACTTCCACGTTTCCGTGCTCGTCGGCGATCAGGAAATGATTCCGGCGTTCAGCACCTTGCGGCAGAATGAGGTAAGTCAGCGCAGTCGGTCCATCGAGACCGCTGTCCGTGATGTTCAATGAAGCCGACAATGCGCAGGACGATCCAATGAAATTCACCTGTCTGTTCTTGAGCAGGACAGCCAGATGTCCAGCGTATTCGCCCCCGGTCACGTAGCTCAGTCCGGAGACCTCATCGTCAAAAGCAGGCGAGCACGTGCCGAGTGGATTGTTCTGTTTGTCGTACGCAGCGAGGCTAGCACCCGCACTGGCGACAAAACCACCCCCATCGGGGAACGTTACACCCATGACTTGCGCATTGGCCGAGACGCTGGCAATACCCGTGTGTCCCGAAGCGTTGGTGGTCGCCTCCAACCGCAAGCTGTTGGGCCTGAAATTAGCATCGCAGGTGATTTGATTGTCGACAGCGCACGACTGTCCACACTCACAGCTGTGATGCACGCGCAATCGAATGCCCACGCCGTCGTCCGATTCGAAGTGAATATCCGCACCGTTATCGAGCGGATAGCTCAACATCAAGCCTCGGTTTGAGGCGCCAGCATGCCATTCGCGCGCGAGGCTCGTGATATCCACCTGCACTTTGGTCCCTGCCGGACCCGTAGGCACGAATGTCGCGAACACGGCGCCACTCGTCTTACCGCCTGCAGTACTCCAGTTCGATTCCGTGCGCTTCGACCAACTGGCAAGATCCTCATCCCAGTCTTCCGTGATGCGATGTACCGAGATTTCGTCCGCAGTTGTGGCTGCCTTTGTCACCGTGAGTTCCAGCTCAGCCTTGTCGATGCGCGCACTTGCCGGAATGGCTGTCAGATCCGCTTTGATTAAAGCACGGTGATCGTGCCCCGGATTTCCCGTCACTTGGATTTTGACGTCGTCGCCTTTCGTCTGCGTCGTCTTGGCCTCGTCGATGTAAGTCGCTGTATCGACGACGATCTCCGTCATCACGCTGGACGCATAGGAACGATGGGCATAAAGCCATCGCGTTTCCTGACGCCCATGATCCGTCGTTCCCGACACACTGACGTCAAGCAGCGAACCGCTTGGCGCAGAAAAGTCCACCTGGTAGTCGAACTTGCCGAAGCGCTCGCTGATGTTCTCGTAACTGCTACAACCCTTTTGCTCCAACTCCCAGTTCGTGTGCACAACCGCCGCTTCCATGGCATAGACAAGCTCTGCTTCCTGCTCTCCGGCGGACGCACGCCCGCTCAGTTCGGCGTTCTGCTCGCCGACGAGGAGCAACCCAAACCCGATCAGTGCCAGAAACACCACGACGGTCACGAGAGCAAATCCGACCGGCCGGTTCATAAGCCCCCTCCAACACGCATCCGAGTGTGTAGCGACCGGACTTCGCCATTGCCTTTATCGACCCACAACGTCACATCGACGAGCGGATACGCCACCTCGACCATGGCGACGCGCTCGACGCGAAACCGGGTAACACCGGTAAGCACCGGCGTCTCGATGAAATCGCGACCATCGACATCGGTATCGCCGTCGGCATCCCACGGCACCGGTAAACGTTCAATGAGATCACCGCCGGAGAGGAAATACACAACCGGATCCAGCCAGTCTTCGCCGGTCTGACCATCCTCGTCATTGTCGGCATTGGACCCCTCGTCCGTTTGTCCGTCCCCATCGTCATCCATGCCTGCGACACCCGGTGCACCGTCGGCATTGTTGTCCGCCCCCCAGTCTTCGTCGGTCGTGCCGTCACCGTCGGAGTCGACGCCGTCTGCCGGATCCTCGTCGCTGAACAGCGAATATTCGTCATCGTTGTTGTCGGCGAAGAAACCTTCATCGATTTGCTGATCGGCATCATCGTCGATGCCGACAATCCCCGGTTCGGAATCGTTCGTCATGTCACCCGGGGTGTCCTCATCTATTCGCCCATCGCGATCGTTGTCGGCGTCGGCAAAACCGTTGCCGTCACGATCGACACTGGTAGGCAAGGTCAATGCAAGCACCGCAGTGACACCGCCGGCGCCGACGATTTCGTCTCTCAGATTTTCGATCTGCCCACTCTCCGTCCGATCCACACTGGGAAGAAGCAGACGCTCGCTGTAGCGCGCATGTCGCATGATGCGCTCCATCGCAAACTGAAGGTCCTCGAGCGTTCTATATTCTTGCGCTGAGGTGGTTTTGAGCTCTGCTGCGCTTTCGACGATCCCATAGAGCGCGGCCATCAGGACTCCGGCGATGGCAATCGAAGCCATCAACTCCACAAGCGAGAATCCCCGTGCGTTCACGATGACTCTCCGCGCAGTGTGTTGAAGAGTATTCCCAACTCCGCGATCTCCAACGACACAAATACGATTCCAGCATCCGTTCCCGTTGACGGGTCGCCGTCCCCATCGGCATCATCGACGTCATAAGGCGCGATCGTCACCACCCGCCGGTACTGCGTACCGCTTGGATCTGAATAACTGGCCGGCGTTAGCCCACCGGTCGCTGCAGCTTCTGCCTCCAGCGCGCCGAAAGGCTCGGCGAGTACGGTTTCAAAAAGGGCGAGCGATTCGAAACGCTGCTCCACCAGGGTGCGTTGCATTACGGCGTGCATCGATACTTCTCGCAATGCGTCCAATGACGGTACGATCGCAGTGCTCAGAATGACGGCAGCGACAAGCACTTCAACGTAGCTGTAACCGAACATCCTCATTGCACTGTGACCCGTCCGTTCATGGGACTGAGCGTGACCGACAGCGTGTGACTCGCCGTTTCGAGCACGATGGTCGAAGCAGCCAACTGCCGGCGCACGCCGCCGATCGGCAGCAAGGGTGTACCCCAGGCATCGAAGAGCAGCTGATTAGACATACCTGCGGCACTGTAGTCGAAGACGTCACTCGACGGCGTCAACGTCAACCACTCATCGGCTTGCCACACCGCCGGTTGTTTGCGCACAGGATGGTAAGCTACGGCAAGCGTGCCGAACGGTTCGACCGCGGTATCTGCCTGCACCATGGAAAAAGAACGCTGAGTTGCATCGAAGACGATGCCGTGTTCTTGATTAGTGCGGAGCGTTTCCGCTTGCGCAAGCCGAAAGAGCGCGGCCAGTTGTTGAGCCGATGAATCTAAGCGGCTTTTATCAGATGCCCTAACGCTCGGTTGAACCGATGTCGCGACTAGTCCGAGTAAGGCAATCGCGATGACGATCGCCGGTAACGATACAGGCATGGATCAATCCTTCGATCATGGCGAGAACGTTGCGCAGATGCATTGGCAGTGCATAGGTAGTGCAACGGTGCATCGCAATTCGCTAATACGAATCGAACGGCACGCCCGTCGAGTCATTGCTCGTGTCGTTGATGATCAACTTTCCGGAGGTGACATCGTACTTCCAACCTTGATCGGCGGCATCGCCGCCCATGGCCAGATCACCGGCGGCCGCATCGGCCGCGCCAACCACGACAATGGTATTGACGCCTGTCACCGTATTCTCCGGCATGGTCGTTTCACGAATATAGGGTCCGTACGGAAACGCACCGCCCACCGGCCGTGTGCAGCTGCGACCTTGACTGTCCGTGTAGTGCGCAAGCTGTTCGAAAACGGCTTCTTCAGTCTCGAGCGCCCCGGAACCGGCCACCCCACCCGTGCACGTTCCGCCGGTAGACGCTACCGCGCCGGGGTATTCGCCATGATGTTGGCGGTAGAGATCGATCGCCGCACGCAGAGCGGCTAAATCGCTCTTCAACGCAGACTCCCTGGCTTCGTCGGTGGTACTGGAGAACTGCGGGATGACGATCGCTGCAAAAATAGCCAAAACGACGGCAACGATCAGCAGTTCGACCAGTGTAAACCCCGAAATGTTCTTGTTCATCGGTACTCCGTGACTACGTCTAGACAAGTCCTGACTTAATAGTAGTTGAAGCTTGTGGACACACCGCGAATTCGAGGGGAAGTGTTAGCTACGTCACAGCGTGAGAGAGTTTGAAAATAGGCAGGATCATGGAGCTGACCAGCAGCCCGACCATGGCGCCCATGAAGACCAGCATGATCGGTTCCACCATTTTCGAGAACCGATCGAGCAGCCGCTCCAGTTCCTTGTTGTAGTGTTCGCTCAGCCGCAACATAACGGGGGCAAGGGACCCGCTATCCTCTGCGGTGGTCAGCATCTGTTTGACAAGATCCGGCAACCAGTCCGGTCCGGCGAGCCCGGCTGCCAGACGACCGCCTTGCTCCAGCACATGAGATAGATCGGCTAAAAAATCCCGCACGATCCCATTGTTGACGGCCCCTTGACTCGTTTTCACAGCTTCGACCAGCGAGACACCGTGTTGAAGGGACAGACCCAGCACTCTCAGCAACAGCACCACGTAGACCCGTTGCCAGACGCGATTGACCAGAGGTGCCGTCAGTTTCAAACGGTCTGTCAGACGCCGTCCCGGCGGCGATTTCAACCAACCCACAGCTGCCAGGGTGCCCGCCACCGTTGCTATAGCAGTCTCGATCCAGTACGTGACCAGGAAATTACTCAAACCCATCAGAAACTTGGTCGTGCCCGGGAGTTGATCGCCGATGGCGACAAACAAGTCCGCAAACTTGGGGAACACCACCAGCAGAACGAACGCCAGGGTAAACATCGAGAAGACCACGAGAAATGCAGGATAGCTGAACGCCGAAATGAGCGTTGCACGCAACTGGTCGTTTTTCTCCTCAATCGCCCTGAGCTGTTCGAGCACGTCGGAAAGGAAGCCTCCATGTTCGCTCGCCGCGACCAAGTTGACGTACATCGGTGAAAACACTTCGTCGTGACGTCCGAGCTCTTCGGACAAAGAGCGACCGTTCATCACCCCGTCCGCCATCTCTTCGACGACGGTCTGCATGCGACCATCGACCTGATTCGCAATGGACAAGAGTGCGGGATGCAACGCGGTTCCCGTGCTGAGCATCAATGCCAGTTGTTCCGTGAAGAACATTCGGTCTTTGCCGGTAACACCGTTGAATCGACCGGCGAATCCGGAGAACCCGTTGCTGCCGGACGCGGATGCGTCGTCAGTGGCGGAGTCATTGAGCGCTTGGAGCTCCAGGGCCATTATTGGTTCACCACGCGCGTGATTTCCTCGATGGTCGTCTGACCGGCGGCGACACGCCGCAAACCGTCCTGAAACAGGGTTCGCGTTCCCGTTCGCGCGAGATACTCTGTCAACTCGTCCCGGTTAGGCTTACCTACAATCAACTGTTGCAGATCATCCGTCATGCAAATGACCTCATGTATCGCCGCACGTCCCCGGTACCCCGAGTCATAGCACTCCTTACAACCTCGTCCTTTTGACAGCTTGACGTTTTGGGAGACGTCCGCGAAGTCGCTGAAGTCGTACCGTTGCAGCAGCTCGCTTCCTGCAACGTAGCCGGTCCGGCACGAATCGCAGATGGTGCGCACAAGGCGCTGCGCGACCACTCCGATCAAGGAAGACGACAGAAGGTACGGCTCGATACCCATATCCAGCAACCGCGTAATCGCACCGACGCTGTCGTTGGTATGCAGCGTCGACAACACGAGGTGACCGGTAAGAGCGGCCTGAACCGCTATCGATGCCGTCTCGCTTTCACGGATTTCTCCGACCATGATAATGTCGGGATCCTGGCGCAGTGCATGTTTGAGTATCGAGGCGAACGAGAGGCCCACGGCGTTGCGAACTTCGTTTTGGTTGACGATCTCCATTTGATACTCAACGGGATCTTCGATCGTGATGATGTTGCGTTCGAGAGAATTGAGTTTGTTCAGCGCGGCATACAAACTCGTTGTTTTACCGCTACCGGTCGGCCCCGTGACCAGAATAAGCCCATACCCGGACTCCAGCAGCTTCAAATAAGCGTCTCGGTTGACGTCGTCCATCCCGAGCTTGTTGATATCCAACAAGGCTTGGTTCTTATCGAGAATCCGCAAGACCACTTTCTCGCCGAATAAGCCCGGTAAGGAGCTGAATCGCAGATCGACCGAACGTCCTTGAGTCAGGACTTGCATACGCCCGTCCTGCGGCAACCGTCGTTCCGCGATATCGAGGTTAGCCATCACCTTGAGCCTCGAGATGACGGACGGCATGAGCTCCGCGCGCAGTGTCATCACCTCGTACATCACACCGTCGATCCGAAACCGCACACGGCCTTTGTCGCGGAAAGACTCCACATGGACGTCGCTCGCTCCCTCATGAATGGCGCGTTGAATGAGCGAGTTGGTCAGATTGACGACTGGAGAGGTCGAAGACATCTCGTCGATAGAGGCAAAACTCTCCTCGCTCGGCAATTCGACCAACTCCAAATCGTCGCCTTCAGCGCCGAGGAGTTCCATCCCCAACTCTGTAGTTTGCGAGGACTGATTGATGAATTCGAGCACAGCTTCGCGAGGCGCAAAAACGGGGCGCACCCGCAATTGGGTCAGCTCTTCTATCTCTTTGATGATCGGTACGTTCTGCGCATTTTGCGTCGCGACGGTCAGTGCATCGCCGACTTTGAACAGAGGGAACGCCAACAAGCGCAATGCTGCCTTCTTTGGCAGGAGCGGGGAGACGAGAGGATCGAACAATCCCGGGCGCAAATTGACATGGGGTATCGACAACTGCCCCGACAGTGCTTTCAGCACGTCTTGATCGCTTACCCATTTCTTTTCAATGAAGATTTCACCGAGTTTGCAACCGGATGTCTTTTGCAATTCGAGCGCCTCATCGATTTGCTCCTGCGAGACACGGCCTTGCGACAGCAGAATGTCTCCCAGGCGCTGGCGCTTGGTCGGCAGCGACGCGGTACTCGCTTGATCCGAGTCGAGTACGGGGATTTGCTCCGCTACGCCCGTGATGCGCAAGGCATCGACGCATACGGCATTCAATTTGGCCAGCTGCAGCCATCCGCCTTTGGGACGCAACATCGACCCCGTGTCGAGTAAGAACTCCAACAGTCCGGAATTCATCGCGCGTGTCGCCGTCAGTTCCAGAATGATCTGGCTCTGGCCAAGCCCTACGGTGGCCTCGATGCGTTCCGCAATTTCGGCGATGTCTCCGTCATCCAGGAGGGGAAAGTTGGGGCGCATTACGACAGCGCTGCCGACAGTCGTTTCAAAGACCATGTGCTCGAATTCGAGCGACGTTTCAGCCATGGGCTTGGTGGTCTTTATCGAGATGCTGAGCGAGGAACGTGTCGATAGGGATCGGCTTGCCAATGCCGAAACCCTGCCCGAAATGTATGCCTAGCGACTTCAACCGCGCAGCGATCGTACCGTCTTCGACATACTCCGCCACAGTCTCCAAACCCATGGCCGTACCCACTTCGTGAATGGACTGGACCATCTTTTCCGCTACCGCGTCGCACATGATGTCCTTCACGAACGACCCGTCTATCTTCACGTAGTCGAGATCGAGACTGCGAAGGTACGTGAACGAGCTCAAGCCCGCACCGAAATCGTCCAGCGCGAAGCGGCACCCGAGCTTGCGCATCTTCGCGATAAACGCTTGTGCACGGCTCAAATCGTGGATAGCAGCGGTCTCGGTCACCTCGAAACAGATGTTATGGGGATCGACGGCACTGGTCTCGACGAGTTCGAATACCTGCGACAGGAAGCGGTCCCCCGACAAGCTCTGGCCCGACAAGTTGATCGACCCAATAGCGTCCGGATAGCAGGTGCACAAACCCGACTCGCGCATTACCCGCAGCGCATTGGTGATCACCCACAAGTCGATCTGTGTCATGAGGTTGTGGTTTTCGGCGATGGGAATGAAATCGGCCGGCGAGATCATCTTTCCATCGTTGTCGAATAGCCGTAACAGGAACTCGAAGTGCGGATCGGTCTTCTTTGAACTCAACGGCGCGATCGCCTGCGCGTACAGCTCGAATCCTCCATCCACTAACGCAGTATGAATACAGGCAAGCGTAGCTGCTGAAGCTTGTTGCCGTGCCACAAGATCGCTATCCGATGAAAACTGCGCCACACCGCGTTCGATATCCTCGCGAGCGACATGATTGGCCAGCCGTGCATGAGTAATCGCCTGAGAAGCAGTCACACCCTCGCGCAGTCGCGCCGTTGCCACACCAACAGAAACACTCATCCGCACACGATTGATACCGAACACCAGTGGATTCTCGAACAGCTGCGCCGCAAACTCGTTGGCCTTCCGCTCAGCGACATCCGGCGCACAACCGATGAGTGCCAGCACGAGGTCCCCTTCATCGAGTCGACCGCAAAGGTCCGAATCCCGGCCCAACGCGCGTAGTTTGGAGGCGATGATGGTGGCGACTTTCGTCGCTATCTTGGCGCCGTACTGATCAAGAATGAATTGAGCTTCGTCATTGGAGACATACAACACACTGTGGGTTGTACCTGGTTCGGAAGAGTCGACGCTTCGTTCGAACTGGCTCATGAACTTGTTCTGCGTTGGCAATCCCGTAACGTTGTCGTACGCGTATTGAATGACCTTCGAGACCCGGTGAGCCATGGCGCCCACCAGGTTTTTGTCGGAATTGGAGATGCGCGGGTCCTCCAGGCTTTTACACATAGCAAACCCGCCGATGATGCGATTGTCGGCATCGCGAACCGGCGTGGCGAGGAGCCTAAAAGCCAACGCTTCCGGAGGCCGATACCCCACCACTTCATCCAGGTTGTTAACCACCAAGGGCTGTTGGTGTTCCAGGAACCAATCCATGATTTTAGGCTGAACGACCTTCAACAAGGGTTCGATGACGGCCATGTCAACACTAGTTGTCGCGGCGCTGATCCAGATCTTCTTGTCGGGGATCGAGAGAATGGCGAATTTCGATTGCAGATAGTCGACGACGTTCTGAACCACTTCGCTGAGGACTTGCTCATCGTCGTAACGGGCTTCGATCTTGTCGCTGGTGCTGTACACCAGGTTCAATTCTTCGTAGCGATCCGCAAGCTCCGTCGCCATCGTATCGAGTTCACTGGATAGCGCGCATTCGGTGGCCAGCATCTGCACGACCAGGTGCAACGCAGCCAAGTTCGGCAGTGTCGGCCCCCCGGCTTGCGCCGTCAGAACGATGGCGCCGTAATACTCATCCGCATTGACGATGGGTAAAACGTAATATGCATACCGCTTGGCGTCATGAGTCATTTCACGATGACCGACCTCCCTTGCTTCCAGGCCGCTGCTTACGATGCGGTCTAACAAGCTTTCACCGCTGTCGCTTGGCGTTCCGGCATGCGAGCCGCTTAGACACACGCCACGATCATCGACAAGCGCCACCTCCCATCCCGTTGGGCATTGCAACGCGAGACTTCTCAGATGCACATCGAGTTCCAAGCTGCCAATCTGGGATTGCACTATGCGAACCTCTTGTTGATTTCCTGCGTGAGACGACGAATGCTCACGGGCTTCTCGATGAAATAGAGGTCCTCGATGTCGCTGGTCCACTTACGGTGCACGAGGTCCGTGACCGAGGTGACTACGTAGATCGGAAAGGTTCTTTCGGGTAGGCCGTTCTGGATTGCCTCGCACAGTTCCTGCCCATCCATGACCGGCATTTCTATGTCCGTAACCAGCACTGTGGGCGGGTTCGCGTAGATGGCGTCCAGGGCGTCGCGCCCGTTACCGACTACATCGACCTCGAAGCCGTTCTTCTCCAGCGCCAGGCGCATAATGCGAGCCGTAGGTGCTTCGTCTTCCGCGAGAATGATGCGCATATCGATACCCCTCAAATCGCCTGGCGGGCGACGCCGGAGCGTTTCCAAAGTTCCAGGGAAAAGGTGGAACCTTTGCCCAGCTCGGATTCGACCGTGATGGATCCATGATGGAGGTTGAGGATCTCCTTAGCGATCGACAGACCCAAACCGTGGCCTCGCACAACCTGAGCGGCTTCCGACTCGCTGCGATAGAACTTGTCGAAGATCCGCTCGACGTCCTCTTCGCCGATGCCGTGGCCCTTGTCGGTGACGCTGAGGGTGATCGAATCAGGGGTCTCAACCACATCAACAGTCACCTCACATGCCGTATCGCTGTACTTGAGCGCATTGGTGAGGAGATTGGAAATGGCAATGCGCATGAGTTCCTTGTCAACGAGAACCGGTGAAATGTCTTGATCGCAATTCACCTTGATGCGCGACGCATCTTCGCCGTGAGCCAGCATATCGATACAGTCACGTACCACATCGGGTAGATAGGTGCGTTGCATGTCCATTTCGAACGTGCCCATTTCGATTTGCGTCATACTCAAAAGGCTATTGATCAGCCGCGTCAGGCGCTCCACTTCTTGCGTGATGGTGTTGTAGGCATCGATGACGAAGTCCGAATCATCGCCGTTTGATTCGAGCATCTGCGCGTAGAGGCCTATGGTGTTCAAAGGTGCTTTGATCTCGTGTGATACGCTTCCGACGAATTCAGCACGACTCTGCTTGGCAGCCACCTCCTGACTGACGTCGCGGAGTAAAATCAAGGTACCGCTGTTACTGGTCGGCGAACGGGAAAAGTAGAGCGGATGGTTGCTGAGACCCAACGTCCGCCGGCTGGCCCGCGGATCCGGCATGTGTACAACTTTACCCGTCAGACGCTGTCCATCGCGCTGACAATTCGTCACGTATTCGACCATCGGTTGGTATTGGCACCACGACCCGACCGCTCTCGACATCACTTCGTTACGATCCACATCGAACATCGCTTCGATATGCTGATTGACGAACGCGACTTTGAAGTCTTCATCGAGAATCATGATGCCGTCGGGCACGGTCTGCAAAATCGATTCGTAGCGTTCGGCGCGATAAGTCAAGAACCGTTCTTCGGTAACGAGTTTTTCGCTTTGCGTTTCCGCAGCCTCTATGCGCTCTTGCGCCTGAGCGACAAATTGGTTGAACCCACCCAACAACTGCTTCAACTCGCTATCGGCGCTGATCTGTACCTCGCGTAAATCCTGGTCGGCACTCATATCGGCGAGCTTCGCGTTGATCTCGCTTAAAGGACGAACGGCTCGACGTTGCAAGAACACGAGAAAAGGTGCCAGCAGAAACACCGGTAAGATGAGCGTCGCCAGTGTGGACACGGCCCCGCTGCCGAGGTCGATGACCGCTTTGTGGAAACCGATCCTGAAAAACGTCGGATTCGACGAGTGCGTACGAACGGGCCCGTAAAACTCCACGATCTCGAGATCTCCAACCGCCACGGGCCGCTGCGCCATCCAACCTTTGGCGGAAAAGTCTATCTCGAGCACCGGCAGCGGTACGCCGATTTCACGGCTGACAGGCGTAAACATCGCTTGGCCCGCACCGTCCACTACAACCCCGTATGCGAAGTGTTCGAAGTTGAGCTGGTGTTCGAACACACGCTGAATGCTGTTGAGATCCTCCGCTTCGCTGAAGGTGTTCAGTAGTCGTGCCAGGGACACACCGTCGGCCTGGATCTGGCGCGCGCGTTCTTCTTTTAGGAAGTACAGATACGTCGCCGAAACTACCGATATGACGATGAGTACGGCCGCAAGCGTGACCTTGTTGTTTTTCGCGGTGGCGAGCATGTATGACCTAGCGCTAACGATCCTTCGCGCTCGCGGCATTGCGAGGGCGCCGGGGAATTCCCTTATGTCGTAAGACTAGACACGACGAACCGCATGCAGTGTGATGAGTTTCACCGAAACTTTGCGCGCCAAATATCCGTCACCGGATCGCGCTGGAGACGACAACCGTCCGTTCCTAGAAATATGCGCTACGCTCATATGACCCCTGCCGAAACGGTACGCTACCGCACCATGAACATGCGCGCTCTGATCACCGCATTGACGCTCGCTACCGTATTGGCGTTACTCTCGAGCACGGTACACGGGGACTATCTGGTAGTGCTGGGCAGCTATTCCTCGAAGCAGATCGCGGTCAGGGAACTGCGCGAACTGGAATCACGAGACGGTCTGGCGGTGTGGGTGGATCAGAATGCTCAACGCCAGGACATCTTCCGCGTGGTGGCCGGGCCCTTTGCCACTTACCGCGGCGCAAGTGCGGCGCACTCGAAATGGACCGAACACGGCGTCGCAGATGCCTGGATTACCGCAGCGCAACTCAGGCCGATGCTGCCCCCGCTAGGCGAATTGGCTGGAGATTCAACCTCCGGGGATGCGCGGTAGCACAAACACTTCCGCACCTTCCGGGATGGGTTGACCCCAACTGTCGCGATAGATCTGTCCGTTGATCGACACAGCAACTCCGTCACTGATCACCGAGGCCATCTTGGGAAAGCGCTCTTCGATCTTGCGCAACAACTCGCGGATGGTCTTAGCCTCGAGCTCAATCGAGGCCTGACCGTCGGCGGCGTCACGCAGCGCCCCGGACAGTAATACTTCCACTATGCCAACTCGGTCTAACCCGCCGACACCCGCTTGTCGTCGGCGCGTGCGGCTTTGATGGCTTTCAAGATCCGTGGCGGCGACATAGGCACGTGGTTCATGCGCACGCCCACCGCGTTGGAGACGGCATTGCCGATCGCCGCCAGCGGCGGAACGATGGAGGTCTCCCCTACGCCGCGGACACCGTAAGGGTGCGTTGGATTGGGGATCTCCATGATCTCAGTGTCGATGTAGGGTAGATCGGAGCACACCGGCACGCGGTAATCCAGGAAGCCGGGGTTCTGCAAACAGCCGTCCTCACCATAGATGTATTCTTCGTTGAGCGCCCAACCGATGCCTTGTGCCGCGGCTCCTTGGAACTGACCTTCTACATAGTCAGGATGAATGGCTTTACCGGCATCTTGAACGACTGTGTATCGCAGCACCTTGGTGGCACCTGTCTCCGGATCGACCTCGACATCGCATATGTGACTGGCAAACGACACACCGGCACCGTCGGCGGTGACCTCGTTGTGACCGGCGATCGGCCCGCCGGTGGTGGGCGAAGCTTTGGCCAGTTCCTCCAGGGTCAGCGAACCGAGATTGCTGTTTTCGACGCCCATTGCCGTGGCTTTACCATTGGCCCACTCGACGCTCTCGACCGGGATTTCCCAGGTCGCCGCGGCTCGCGCTTTGAGTTCTTCGATAGCGTTGCGCGCAGCAAAGATGGTGGCCATACCCGACGAGAACGTACCGCGGCTGCCTTCAGTCGTGTCGTTGTGTCCGAGCGATGCGGTGTCCCCTACGTTACATTTGACCTTGTCATAGGGAATGCCGAGTTCCTCGGCGGCGATGAGCGAGAGCGATGCCCGCGCGCCACCGACATCGACCGTACCTACAGTCAGGTTTACCGTACCGTCGACACCGATGTTGAGATCGGTACTGGTCTGTCCGCCGATATTGAACCAGAATCCGCAAGCCATGCCGCGCCCCTGGTTCTTGCCGAGCTTGGCCTTCATGTGCGGATGCCTCGCTACGGCTTCGAGTGTCGCTTTGATCCCGATCGGCCCATACGTGGGTCCGTAGGACGACAAAGTGCCTTCATCCGCGGCGTTCATCAGCCTGAAAGCTACCGGGTCCATGTCGAGCTCGGCTGCGACGATATCGAGTGTACTCTCGACCGCAAACGCCGCCATCGGTGCCGAGGGTGCACGATAAGCGGCCACCTTGGGGCGGTTGACCAATACATCGTAGCCTACGGTCTTCACGTGCTCGAGGTCATAACACGCGAAAGCGGTCCACGCACCCAGCATGCCCCAGATGCCGGGAAACGCACCGTCCTGATAACGAATATGCGCCTCCGCGGCGGTGATGCGGCCGTCTTTGGTCACACCGATTTTCACATCGCTGGACGTAGAACAGGTCGGGCCCGAGGCACGAAAGACTTCTTCGCGGGTCATAACGAGCTTCACCGGACGATTGGCTTTGCGGGACAGCGCGAGGGCCACGGGCTCCATCCACACATGGGTTTTGCCGCCAAATCCGCCGCCGATCTCCGACGAAGTCACTTTCAGCTTGGCGATGTCCATACCCAACAAGCCAGCACACACATTGCGAAACGTGAAGTGCCCCTGCGTGGTCACCCACAACTCGCCCTGACCGTCCGGCCCAACCGACGCCAAGCAGGCATGCGGTTCGATGTAACCCTGGTGCGTTTGTTCGGTCTTGTAACTTCGTTCGATGATGAGGTCCGCTTCCGCAAAGCCCGCGTCGACATCGCCGTGACCGATGGGGACCACTTGACAAACATTGGTAGGCTTACCGGATTCTCTATCCTTAATGCGCGGTTGCACGATAGGCGCACCCGGCTGCATAGCCTCATCCACGTCTGTGACATGGGGGAGTTGCTTGTAGGTGACTTTGATGAGTTTGAGTGCCTTTTTTGCAGTCTCGGCGTCCACTGCCGCGACTGCGGCAACCGCGTGACCGTCATAGAGCGCACGTCCGCGCGCCATGCAGTTTTCCAGAATGTCGTGCATCCCTGCATCGCCGTTGGTGAGGTCGGGTAGGTCCTTGCTTGTCAGTACCGCTTTGACGCCCTTCAGCGCTTCGGCTTTGGCCGTATCGATATTCTGTATCTTCGCATGAGCATGCGGCGAGCGCAGAATCAAGCCGACCAGTTGTCCGGGCGCATAAGCGTCGGCTCCGTATTTCGCCCTGCCCGTGACCTTGTCGACACCATCGGGCCGCAACGGTCTCGTGCCGACGATTTTGAAGTCCTGGTCTGTGTAGCTGTTGTCATGTTTCACTTCGTCGTCTCCTTCGCTGTCGATCCGCGCTAGCGTTTTTTACCCGTTTTACCGCCGCTCTTCCTTTTGGCTTTGGCACTTGCCTTCTTGTTCTGCTTACGCAGCTCTTTGGCTGAATCCAACACTGCGCGAACGATCTTGTCGTAACCCGTGCATCGGCAGAGATTACCCGCCAACGCGTAGCGCACCTCGGTCTCGCTGGGATCAGGCACTCGATCGAGCAGCGCCTTCGCCGCGATCAGGAAGCCGGGGGTGCAAACGCCGCATTGCAAGGCGGCATGTTCGATGAACTTACGTTGTAGCACGTGCAAATCACCGTCTTGCGCCAATCCTTCTACGGTGTTGATCTTGCGACCTTCGGCTTCTGCACCCAATACCAAGCAGGAACAGACCAGTTGGTCGTCCACCGTGACGCTACAAGCACCGCAGTCGCCGGTACCGCAACCCTCTTTCGCGCCCGTCAGACCGACTCTGTCTCTCAGGGCATCGAGCAGGGTTTCACCCGCCGAACACACAAACTCCACCGCATCGCCGTTGACCGTCGTCGTTACATGTACACCCGCCATGACTAACCTCCCGCCCGCTGGTATGCAATTTTCGCCGCCCGGCGTGCGAGGACGCCGGTCACCTCCGTTCTGAACTCCACCGTGCCGCGTTTGTCGTCAATCGGTGAGCAAGCTGCTTCGACCGCATCGGCCAAAGCGGCGAGGGCTTCATCGTCAAGGGTCGTGCCTTCGATGGCAGCAGCAGCTTCTGTCGCCAGTACCACTGTGGGACCCACGGCACCCAACGCAACGCGCGCTTCCTTGATCACGCCGGTGCGACCGAGCGTCAAACACACCCCCGCGCTACAGACGGCGATATCCATTTCGGTTCTGGGTATGAAGCGCAGATAAGCATCGCCTGTCTTTGCCCCTCCCCGTGGCAGTGAGATGGATTCGATCACCTCACCCTTCTTTAACGAAGTTTTGCCCGGGCCGGTAGGAATCTTCTCGACCGCAACGGTGCGCCGACCTTTCGGCCCCACGACCGTCACCTTGGCTTTGGCCGCCACGAGGGCTGGGACGCTATCCGCCGCCGGTGAGGCATTACACAGGTTGCCGGCCATGGTGCAACGCCCCTGCACCTGATCCGAACCGATCAGATTGGTCGCCTCGACCACACCGGGCCAAGCTTTGTTGAGCGCCTTGTGATCCCGCAGGCGCGCCCCCGACACTGCGGCCCCGATTTTGAATCCCTTGGCCGTTTTGCTGATCTCTTGTGTGGCTTTGATCCGCTTGATGTCGATGATGACATCCGGCTCAACCAGCCCGCTCTTCATTTGTACGAGTAGATCGGTACCGCCAGCGAGCCAATAAGCCTTGCCCTTGGCTTTGGCCATTAAATTGACCGCCTCCTTGGTGCTGGTTGGCGCTTCGTATCTCATGGTGCTCCCCAAATCCCGGTGTAGGACTAACGTAGAAGATAAAGTGTCAGGCCGCCTGGTGCGCAGGCGTGTCCCCCTCAAACGTAAACGCTAACCAATCTAAGCGCGAGATTCACTAGCTGATTCGTAGAAAGTTGGAGAATTTGGGGTCGGAGACAAACTTGCGCGCAATTCTTGGGGTCGGAGACATTTTTTCCGCAACGAGTTTGTCTCCGACCCCAATTCATGGCAGTTTGAGCAGCTGCCGGCCGCGGGGTGACAGGCGGTAGCCGACTTCGAGACTCTCGGTCAAGCCTAAGGCTTTGAGTTTGCGGACTTGATGTTTGAAGACCGGCGTTTCGAGCCCGACGCGCGCTGCCAAGTCCCCTGCTCGCCGGCCGGGATAACGTTCGATGAGGGCTAAAACCTCTCCGGTCCACGGTTCGGTGCCGTCCATCTTCTCGAGACGGCGCAACAGATCTTTGATGCCAGCGGAATCGAGTTTGCCCACCGCAGGCTGTCTTACCGGCGCTTTGCCTAAATATCTGAACCTCACGCGCCAGACCGTGGCGGACGGCGGGACGTCGAGGTAATCGCGTAACGCGGCCACATCGGCGAAACCGGCGGCCAACGCATCTGGGCGACGCACGCTGCTCAAGCGTACCCTGCATACGTCTTCGACTTCGATCGCCCCGAATGGCGGTATGTTGTACGTACCGCCTTTTTTGACGCGCGCCTGCCGCCACACGCGATACGATTGCGTGATCTCGCCTTGAGCGATGCCTGCTTTGAAGGCCTTCTTGAACTGCATGGCGCATGTTGGCATGACAAAATACACTGTCCACTATGAATCGGTGCGCGACATGAATCTACCTAGGTTCCCAGAAGGACTGACCCCAGCTTGGCTGAACGACGTACTGCACCGCGAGGGTCTCATCGATGACGACACCAACGTGACTCAGGTCACTCAAGTCCAAGTCGGCGACGGGACAGGCATGATGTCGGAACTCATGCGTCTCAAGCTTGCGTACGATCGGGAGGACGCACAAGGCCCGCGGTCCCTGGTGGCGAAGTATCCGTCACAGAATCCCACCAATCGCGAGATCGCGATGTCCTACAACTTGTACGAGCGCGAAGTGCGTTACTTCGATGAGCTCGACCCATTAACGAGCGCCTACTCACCGGCCACCTACTACCTACAACTGCACGGCGACAACTTCATTATCCTCATGGAGGATATGTCCGAGTATCGGGTCGGTGACCAAACCCAGGGCGCAGACCTCGACGACACGGAACACGCCATTGGCGCGTTGGCCCAACTACACGCCGCGTTCTGGAACGACGTCGAGCACTTGGATTGGGTCCCTCACATCGCCAATAGCTACCACGCGGATAATATGGCGACACTCGTCGAAGTCGGCTGGCCCAACATGTGTGACGCATTCCACCAACATCTCGACGCCGGTATCGCTGGACGCGGTAAACAGTTCATCGCTGAAATCCGCCAGCTGCAAAACCTGGTGAATCGCCCTCCCATGACACTGTTGCATGGCGACTTTCGCATGGAAAATCTCTTCTTCGCCACAGAGCCGAGCCACCAACCCATAGCGATCATAGATTGGCAGGGCCCACTCATCGGTATGGGCATGGTGGATGTGGCTTTGTTCCTCGGCCAGAGCACGCAAGCCGATGTGAGACGCGAACACGAACGAACACTGGTGGCACGTTATGTCGATGCGTTGGCGTCAGAAGGTGTTCAAGACTACGATCACAAACGAGCCTGGGCGGATTACAAACTGGCGCTGCTCTACAACTGGGTCTATGTCGGCGTGGTTGCAGGCACCCTGGATTCCAGTAACGAGCGGGCGTTTCAGTGGATGTCACAAATGGTTGAACGGCAATGCGCCGCCACCCTCGAGCTCGACCTTTTCGAACTGATCGACTGAGTGCTCGAGCGAGCTAGTCGTCGATGTAGGCAATGAACGACGCGCGGGCGAAATCGCCTTGTCCAACATGGGTGTGCCGCGCGGGCCTCGAAGCCGAGTCCGGAAACTTGTCAAGCCAAAACGGGTCCAGAGCTCCGCGATCCGCGCTCGGTGTCCAAAACTCCATCTTCGCGACATGCGACCATTCACCACCGGCTGCTTCCAACATCAAACCCACGTGACGAAACAGGTTGGCGTACTGCGCCTCTAACGTATCAGGTACGTCCCGCGTACCCGGATCGAATGGCGCAATGACGCTCGACACCAACAGCGGGCCGATACGCGACGCTACTGGAATCGCAGTGCGATGCGACAACCCGTCGATTTCGATGCTCTTGCGTTCAGCCATCGCGTTTTGCCTTCCGCCACGCCTCGAATTCAGCCATACGTTCCTCTGCCAAGGGAAAAAGACCGAGCGTCGACTCACCGGCCGCCACCCGCTCCAAGGCGAAGTCTTCCCGCTCCTCCTGCTCGAGCGCGTCCTGGACCACTTCCGTCACCAGGGCCGCAGGAATGATCACAACCCCTTCGCCATCGCCGACCACCACGTCGCCAGGCACCACAAACACGCCTGCGCAGGTGATCGGTTCATCCGTGGAAAACGGCATGTGCATGCGCCCCAAAGTCGCACCGTGAGACGCAAGATGGTAGACCGGTTGGCCGATGGCGGCGATCGCCGGCGTGTCGCGCAGCGCACCGTCAGTGACAATCCCCCGCCCACCGAGCGCGAACAGGCGCGTGGCGAAAATGTCCCCGATGGTAGCGGCATCCGGCACACCCCGCGCCTCCATGACCAGAACATCCCCGGGTTCTACGGCCTCCACAATCCGCTTTTGTGCGTTGACGCCGCCTTGATACTGCGGCTGCACATCTTCACGAAGCGCCACGTAACGCAAAGTGCGTGCCCGGCCGACCATACGCTGATCGGCGTGCAGCGGTTTCAATCCGGCAAGAAAAGTGGTGCGAACACCGCGCTTTTGTAATTGAAACGTGAGTGTGGCTGTCGCCAGACCCGACAGCGCCGTCTCCAGCTCCGGTGTCAGTACGTTGTCCAAATGCCTCCCCTCTACAGCGAATGCTATTGCGATTTGTGTGCGATTCGTGTCAACCAACGGCGCGCCCGGCCGTTGAAAGTATAAAGCGCACAGTAGTAGGAAGTGACATGAAAAAGCTAGTACTCGCCCTCATCTTGACGGTTTTCAGCGTGGGCTGCGCACACGCCCACAAAGGCACCCATGCCCATACACCAACCGTCCCCGCCGCGGTAAAAGCAGACTGCGCAGTGCATGCCGACTACCCGCGCAAGTGTATCAACCGCTGGAAAGACGAACACACTTACCGCCACCACCACAGCCATGGGCACCACCACAATCATCACCACGGCCATCACCACAACCACGGTAAAGCCAAGGTCAAAGTGGGTGTCGTATTGCCGATCGGCTAGTTGAGCTAGTGACGAAAAGGCTGGAGCAACAAGCGATCCAAGCGCTGTTCGCCCACGTCGCGGAACTGATCGAGTCCGATTTCCATCGCCTCGTGACCCAGCACGGGTTGCTCGGCGTAGCTACGGAATAAACGGTCCCACCAGGGAAAGTTGAAGCCGAAGTTGTGGTTGAGCTCCTCGCCATTGCGGGAGTGGTGCACACGATGCATGTCCGGTGTGACGACGACCAAGCGTAACAGGCGGTCGACTCGGGGTGGGATTGCCAAGTTGCTGTGATTGAACAGCGACGTCGCATTCAACAACACTTCGAAAATGAGCACAGCCGACGGCGAGGCTCCTATGGCGGTCGCCACTCCGATCTTGATCAGTGCCGAAAGCAACACCGAGACTGGATGGAAGCGAATGCCGGTTGTGACATCGAATTCCGTATCAGCGTGGTGCATGCGATGGAAACGCCACAATATCGGCACCAGGTGATAGATCCGATGTTGCAGGTAGACAGCAAGATCCAGCACGATAATCGCAACGACGATCTCTACCCAATCGGCGAGATCGAACAACGCCAACAAACCCCATTCGCGGTCTTGCGCCATCAAAGCTACCGCGACGGCGGAAGCAGGGACAATCGTGCGCACGACCACCTGATTCAAGAGAGAAATCCCGACGTTGCTCAGCCACCGCGTCCAACGGCTGAGCATCCGTGCGCGCCTCGGCAACAGCGCTTCCAGCATCGCCAGCACTCCGAACACGCCAAGGAAGACGCTCAACCGAATGGCTAGCTCACCGGATTCCCCCACTACGGCTTCACCCCAGGTACCTGTGCATCGTTGCGTGTCGCGCAGCAAAGCATACGCCACAGTTCCTCTCGTGGCATCAGAGAGGTTGCGTGCCAATGAACGATCAAGACGAAGTCGCACGCCTCACTAGGCAGTTATCGCGCTGTGTGCGATTATCTCCCGCTTGAGTTCATCGCCTGGCGGAGTCCACCATGCAACGCGGAACAGCCTACGTACCCCCTCTGCAGCTTACACAAGGACAGAGCGCCCCCATCGCCGCCCATGGCGGTCTTTCCTATATGTCGTTTGACGACAATGGCGATGCTGGCACTACAGTCGCAACGCGAGACGCCCTCGACCAGATCGCCCGCGGCGAAGGCCGTCAATTGACGCACGAGCTTGAGAACTCACCGCCGGGACCTATCGATACCAAGTGGGGTATCGGCTTTCGTCGCTATGCCGAATGCGTAGGGTACATACGCGAAAACAACATCCAAGCGCCGGCCGGCGGTATCGTTCTCCCTCTGCGCTACACGGTGTTCGAGCAGCCGTCTTACTCTGTCGTTTCTTCCAATGCACTCTGGAAAGATCCAACGCGAGCCGCGGACGCCGAAGCGTTGCGCCGGGATGAAAACGAGAACGCTCGCCGTTGCCTGTACTTTCCGCAAGTCTTGCGCGATGCGCGGCGGATCGGTGAATATTATCCGGGGTTGGATCCGGCTAACCCAGAGTGCATGGACAAACTCGGCGTGGCTCTCGCGCACTGCGAATCGCAATGCAACAACTTCTACGATGCCGCCGAAGTCGAGCGCGTATTCTACCCGGAGATGGAAAAGCTATTGCTCGACTTCTTCCCGAACGCCACGGATGCGTTGGTGTACAACCACGATGTCTTCGACAAAGAGTACAGCGGTGACCGCACCGAAGATCAAGCCAACAAAAATCCAGGGGTGAATGCGGCTTATGCGAATCTCGTACACAACGATTTGAACGACAACAGCGGCCGCGTGCGCTGCCGCGAACTACTCACCAAGAATTTGAGAAACTTCGGTCGAGAAGTGCATTACACAGAAGCCGAAGCGGATGCCAAGATGGCACGACGCTTCATGTCCATCAATCTCGCCAAGCCAATGGAGACGGTCCAACAAAATCCATTCGTGTTGTGCGCGTGGCCTTCATTTGCCGATCAACCCTACATCACTAACTATCGCATTTACGACGATCGTGTCGGCGAGACGACGCGATTCACGTACCGACCCGAGCATGAATGGTATTGGTTTCCGCAACAGACCTCGACCGAGGTATCGATGTTGAAGTGCTACGACTCGGTCACGGACGGCTCGGTGTCGCGCTGGTCGTTTCACTCTGCGTGCATCGACCATACGGCGCCGGACGATGCGCCGTGCCGCAAGAACGTGGTCGTGCGATCGTTCGTCTTTTTCTGAGCCTCTATTACACAACCAATTCTCTATTACATATGACCATTCTCATTGCAGGAGGCGGTATCGCCGGACTGTCTTTCGCGCTGACCTGCCAGCAAATCGGCGAAGCCGTGCACGTATTCGAGGCAGCACCTGAAATCAAACCGCTAGGCGTAGGCATCAACCTGCAACCCAATGCGGTCCGTGAACTCTTTCAGCTGGGTTTGGAAGCGGATCTTCGCGAAATCGGCATCGAGGCCGAGGAGTGGGTACTCAACTTCAACGGCTATCACGAAGTCTGGTCGGAACCGCGCGGCACCAAGGCCGGTTATCGGTGGCCACAATTTTCCGTACACCGCGGTCGGCTGCAGATGCGCTTGATGGCGGCTGTCACCCAGCGGATGGGCGAGCAAAGCGTGACGACCGACGCCCAGCTCACTCACTACGAATCTAACGACAACGGCGTAACAGCGCACTTCAAGACGAGCCGCGGGCAAACGTTTTCTCGCAAAGGCAGCATTCTCGTCGGTGCCGACGGCATTCACTCACAAGTACGCCGACAGATGCACCCCGACCAGGGCGACGCACATTGGGGTGGCGCCGTCATGTGGCGAGGCGTGTCACTTGTGCGCCCGCCAAGAACCAATAACTCATTCATCCTGGTCGGTTCCATCGCGCAACGCTTTGTGTGTTATCCCATAGCACCCCTCGATCGCGACGGTGTTACGCAGCTCAATTGGATCGCTGAACTCCGGCCGCGTGACAGGGCCATGGTCGACCGCAGCGACTGGAACCGCAGAGCGGACCCCGAGGCGTTTATGCCTGCCTTCAGCGACTGGCGTTTCGATTGGTTGGACGTCCCCGACATCGTCAACCGTGCAGACGGTATCTGGGAATACCCGATGGTCGATCGTGATCCCGTCGAAAGCTGGGTCGATGGCCATGCAGTGCTCATCGGCGATGCGGCTCACGCCATGTACCCGGTCGGCTCCAACGGTGCCAGCCAAGCCGTCGTCGACGGCCGCGTACTGGGTGCGGCGATTCATCGGCACGGGACAAATCGAGCGGCATTGTCTGACTATGAACAACAGTTGCTCAAGCCCATCAACGAGCTGGTGTTACGCAATCGCGGCGACGGTCCTATCGGCATCCTGGGCGACATCGAACGTAAAGTCAGCTCAGGCACCGCCCCGGGCGACGCGCTCTCTCCGGAAGAAGTCGCTCAGTTCATGGCAGGGTACAAAGTTGCGGCCGGATTCGATCGGGATTCGCTGAATCAATCTCCGCCGATCCTAGCGTTGTAACCACACCGGATAAGTCCGACCGCTTCTGCAATCGGCGACCGCCTCGGCTATGATGCTCAACGACACGACTGCAGATCGAACCTATGAGCGACCAACTCGTCAACGAGATCCCAGGGCAGCTACCGCTCGATGATGAGCACCCTTACCGAACCGGTCCCTGGACCCCTAACCTCAAAGAATACGACAGTCTCGAGCCGGAAATAGAAGGCGAAATACCGCCCGATCTGCACGGTATCTACATCCGCAATACGGAGAATCCGGTGCTCCCTGCGCTCGGCCGTTACCATCCGTTCGACGGAGACGGCATGTTGCACACCATCGTCTTCGAGCACGGCCGCTGTGAGTATCGTAATCGCCTGATCCGCACCGAGGGCGTCGAGGCCGAATTGGCAGCCGGTCGACCTCTCTGGGCCGGTCTGCGTGAGCGCCCGGCATTGTCCGAGCGTGAGGGTTGGGGCGCACGGACCCGCCTTAAGGACAGCTCTAGTACCGATGTCGTGGTGCACGGCGGCGTTGCTGCGACCAGCTTCTATCAATGCGGCGATATCTACGAACACGATCCGCGCACGCTTCAACCGTTGGGCAAGGCGCCTTGGTTGCGCGACATTACACCCGGCTGGGGTGTTTCAGCACACACCAAAGTCGACGAGGCGACCGGTGAATTGTTGTTCTTCAACTACAGTCAAGAAGCTCCCTACATGCACTATGGTGTGGTCAACGCCCAAAGGCACCTCGAGCATTATGTGCCCGTCGAACTGCCGGGCCCCAGACTGCCGCACGACATGGCCTTCACCGACCGTTACGCGATACTGAACGACCTGCCGCTCTTCTGGGACGAAGAAGCCGTCAAAGCAGGCGCCTACGCGGTTAAGTACCGCCCTCATCTGCCCAGCCGCTTCGCGATCCTACCCCGTCGCGGACGGCCCGAAGACATTCGCTGGTTCGAAGCGGAACCGACTTACGTACTGCATTGGATCAATGCCTATGAGGACGGCGACGAAGTGGTGCTCGACGGATACTCGCAGAATCCCAAAAGAGGCGTGGCGACGCACGGCTTACCGGACTCGTTAGCGCCGTTCCAGATACTGGACATCAACGCTATAGGGGCACACGCATATCGCTGGCGCTTCAACATGCGCACCGGAGCCGTCAAGGAAGGACCGCTCGAAGACGGCATCTCCGAATTCGGCATGATCAATCCCGCCTACGCCGGCAAGCCTTATCGATACACTTGGGCAATGACCGCAAAGCCAGGATGGTTTTTATTCGACGGTATCGTCAGGATGGACGTCGATACCGGCCAGACGCAACGTTATCAGTATCCCGACGGTATATATGCCAGTGAAAGTCCAATGGCGCCGCGCACGTCGAGTCAAAGCGAGAGCGACGGTTACGTTGTCACATTCACGACAAACATGCACAACGACACGTCGACTTGCGACATTTTTGCAGCTTCCGATATCGCTACCGGTCCTATTGCGCGGGTCAAGCTTCCACAGAGGATTTGCGTAGGCACCCACTCCTACTGGTCCGGCTTGCCCTAGTCGTGAGCTCGCCAGGCAAGATCACCCGCCGCGATATCTTGCATGGCGCGGGTGTGTTTGCCGCAGCCCCGCTACTCGGAGCGCGAGCACAGACGACCGGCCGACCCTACTACCCGCCGGCGTTGACCGGGCTTCGCGGCAGCCACGAAGGCTCATATGAAACCGCCCATGCGCTGGCTCGGGAGGGTCGCCGCGAATTCGGGGAACTCGTTGCGACGAGCGAAGATTACGACCTGGTCGTTGTCGGGGGCGGTGTCAGCGGTCTCGCCGCCGCGTATTTCTACCGTCAGCGATCTCCCGACGCCAGAATTCTCGTACTCGACAATCACGACGACTTCGGCGGGCACGCAAAACGCAACGAATTCACGATTGGCGACCACACCCTCATCGGATATGGGGGCAGCCAGACCATGGAAAGCCCGTCGGCCTACAGCGCTGTGTCGATGGGTCTGTTGCGCGAACTTGCTGTCGATATGGAGGCCTTCGAAACGGCTTACGACCGGGATTTTTATAAGCGCAACGGATTGAGGGGCGGCCTGTTCTTCGACCGCGAAACCTACGGCCGCAACGCGTTCGTAGCTGCCAATTTGTTCGGCACGTCGAGTTTTCTGGACATGGATCCGGGTTCCGAAGACACCCCTAAGGCGATTAACCGCATGCCGCTCAGCCAGCAGGATCGAGACGCATTGATCGAACTCGTCACTAGCTCTAGAGACGCACTCGACGAACTCAACCTCTTCGAGTTACCCGACTACCTTTCGAGCGTAAGCTATCTCGATTTTCTCAAGAACAAGCTGGGGATCACTTCGAGCACACTCCTCAACCTGCTACAGCACTTACCTTCGGGATACTTCGGTATCGGTATCGACGGCATCACCGCGCTTGACGCGCTGACCATGGGCATGCCGGGAGGCCAGCGTCTCGGTCTACCCGGTTGGAACTGGCTGCGAGACCTAATCGTTGGCATAAGCGATCCCTACATCCACCACTTCCCCGACGGCAACGCCTCCATCGCACGGCTCCTGGTGCGCTCCCTGATTCCCGAAACGACGAGCGCAGCGAACCCCGAAGCGCTCGTTTCAGCAGTATTCGACTACAACCAGCTCGATCGTGCCGAGCACAGGGTGCGCGTCCGTCTTTCCAGCACAGCGGTCAGCGTCGATCAAAACCAAGGCCAGGTTCACATCGACTACGTCAATCAAGGATTACGCAGAGCCACCGCCAAACACTGTGTACTCGCTTGTTACAACTCGATCATCCCATACCTCTGTCCAGGACTGCCTGCGGACCAGAAGGTTGCACTGGCGGAGCAAGTGAAGGTTCCACTGGTATATACCAACGTGGCACTCAACAACTGGCGGGCGTTGAAGGAACTGGGCATTGGGCAGTGTTTTGCGCCCAACATGTTTCACAAGATGATGATGGTCGACTTTCCGGTGACAATGGGGAGGTACCGCTTCTCCCGAACGCCTGACGATCCGGTTGTGCTCCATCTGTCGAGCGCCTTCGGCGCCAACGGTTTGCATCCGAAGGAGCAATTCAAGATCGGTCGAGCTCGATTGCTGGGCACGACCTACCAACAGATCGAGGACGATACGTTCAATTTCCTCGATCAATTGCTCGAACCCGCTGGCTTCAAGTCGCAGCGGGATGTCGCCGCAGTCACCGTGAACCGCTGGCCCCACGGCTATGCCTACGGAAAGTACACATTGTTCGACCCCGAATACGAGCCCGGACAGGCACCGCACGAGATAGGCCGCCGCACGTGGCAGCGCATTGCCATCGCCAATTCCGACGCCGGAGCACGCGCTTACCTGGATGAGGCCATCGATCAAGCCCATCGCGCGGTCGCAGAACTCGATCCCTAAAGACCCGCTCCATCGATCTCATCCATTGATACAATATTCGACCTTTCGTGCACCTATGCGCATGATCGAAAGGTCGCGCAACGACACGCCTGAATCGAGGGAGGGGCATCTGTGAGCGAGATCGACTTATCCGCCTATTCACCGGCAGCACAGGCTCTGCTCTCGCCTTCCGGGAAATACCATCTAACCGAAGCCGACATCGACGACGTGCGCGTACGCGTTTTTAAGAATGCTCCGCTGCACTTACGCGAGCTCTATCAAGGGGCGTTGGAGCACTCCTACGACACATTCTACGTATACGAAGACGAGCGCTACACGTTTGCCGATGCCTGGCGTCGCGTCGAACAGGTGATGTCAGCCCTTCACGTTCTAGGCGTGAGGCCCGGAGATCGCGTGGGCATCTGCATGCGCAACTACCCGGAGTGGGTGTTCGCCTTCATGGGCATCACCTCGATGGGCGGCATCGCTGTGGCCATGAACGCCTGGTGGACCGGCGAAGAAATGATGTACGGCATCGAAGACAGCGGTCTCAACACGCTGTTCGTCGACCGCGAACGGCTGGAACCTCTGTCGCCGTATTTGGACCGTGCCTCGCTCAACGTGGTCGTGGTGCGCAGCGAGCACATCGCGGGACAGGGTGTAGTCGGTTGGGACGAGTTCCTGGCCTCCGGTCAAGGTGTGATGCATGCACCGACCATCGCGGCAGACGCTCCCGCGACAATTCTATATACCTCCGGCTCGACATCGCACCCTAAGGGTGTGGTGTCGTCTCATCGAGCCATCATTCATTCTTTACTCGGCTGGGAAGCCTCTGCCGCGTTGGCACGGGCCGATGCCGGCCGGCGTCAGCGGCCGCCAGAGCGCCAGCCCTGCATGATCATCACGGTGCCTTTGTTTCACGTTACAGGCTTGAACGGTCAACTGCTGCCGTCTCTGCGCAATGGCCGCAAGGTCGTGGCTATGTACAAGTGGGATGCGGAAAAAGCATTGGCGATCATCGAACGCGAAGGTGTGACCCACTTCAGCGGTGTACCTACCATGGCCTTCGAACTGGTCAACTCGCCGAATTACGATAAATTCGATCTCAGCACGCTACGCAGTATCGGGGGTGGCGGCGCGGCGATGACTGCGAAGCATTCGCGCCGCATCAAAGAGCGCAGTAACGACCGCACCCGGGCGAGTGCAGCCTATGCAATGACGGAAACGAACGGCCTCGCCGCCTCCAATGCCGGTGCCGACTTGCAAAGTCGCCCCGAAAGCTGCGGGCGCGCTTTGCGGCCGCTGGTAGACATACGCATTGTCGACCAAGCCGGCAACGAAGTGCCCCGCGGGCAAAAAGGCGAGATCTGCATCAAGGGGCCGATGAACTTCTCCTTTTACTGGAATCGCCCTGAAGACACGGCGGCGACCTTACGCAACGGGTGGGTACACACTGGCGACCTTGGCCACATGGACGACGACGACTTCATCTACATTACCGGTCGAGCCAAGGAAATGATCATTCGCGGCGGCGAAAACATCGGCTGCCAGGAAGTCGAGTCGGTACTGTATGAGCATCCGAAGATCAGAGAGTGCGCCGTTTTCGGTTTGCCGGACGAGCGGCTCGGCGAAATCGTCGCGGCTGCCGTGAGTATTAAACAAGACGATATTCTCACAGCAGGCGACGTGCGCTCGCATGTTTCCGAACACCTAGCGCGCTTCAAAGTACCCGAGGTCGTCGAGATTCTTCACGAGCAGCTGCCGCGTACGGCATCCGGCAAGATCTACAAACTCGGCATCCGTGAGACACTAATGACGCGGTGAAGACACCGCCTAAGGCCAGCAACCCTCGATGAGTCACTAGTCCGGAGCCTCGACTCTACGAAGCGGGAATCGTGGTACAGTTTCCGCTTCACGCGATGGGAGGGGACGAGTGGACAAACAGTTTGGTGATGTGCATGTCAGCGACGCGGGTGACTTCGTGGCACTGGCGGAAATTCAACGCGGGCCCAATAACTTCTTCGATCAGGATCTGATCGCCGCTTTGGCCGACGCGTTCGAGGAGCTGGATCAAGACCCGTCCTGTCGCGTCATCGTGTTAGCCTCGCAGGGCAAGCACTTTTGCGCCGGCGCTAATTTTGGGTCACGCGAGGGTCGGGAAGAACGCGCCCAACGGACTGCCGAGGACGGCAATCCCTTGTATCGTGAAGCCGTGCGCCTGTTTCGCAACAAGAAACAGGTCATAGCCGCCGTTCAGGGCGCGGCGGTCGGTGGCGGTTTCGGTCTCGCGATGATGCCGGACTTTCGTGTGGCCTGTCCCGAAGCGCGTTTTACTGCGAATTTCGTCAAACTCGGTTTTACCCCGGGTTTCGGACTCACGCACACGCTGCCTCGCATCATCGGCGAGCAAGCGGCCACCGACATGTTCTACACCGGCCGGCGTATAGGCGGTGAAGAGGCTCATGCGCTCGGCATAGTCGATCGGCTCGTCCCGCAGGCGGAAGTTCGGGACGCCGCGATCGCTTACGCGCGGGAGATTGCGGAGAACGCGCCGTTGGCTCTGATCTCGCTGCGCGAGCAGATGCGCGGGGATCTCGCCGACGCGGTCAAGAAAGCCACCGATCGCGAAGGCTTCGAGCAGTTCCACCTGCAGCGCACCGACGATCACAAGGAAGGTGTCAAAGCCGTGGCGGAACGCAGAGTCGGCAACTTCCAGGGGAGTTGAACATGGCGAAGAGACACTTGGTCCTGATACTTACCGAACCGACCGAAGGCAACGAGGACGCTTACAACGACTACTACGAAAATCTCCATCTCAAAGAGGTGCTCGACACCACCCAATTGCAAACGGCGCAACGCTTCAAGCTCGCCGCCGAGGCGGGCGAAAGCTGCCCGCTGCCCTACCTTGCTCTATATGAGACCGAAGCCGAGTCCGCCGAGGATGTCATCGAAGATCTGAATGCGTCGCGTCACGAACGACAACAGAGCGATACCCTCAACCGCCGCACAGGCCGTATTTGGGTGTTTGAAGAACTCGGTAAAAAGCACACTCAATAGGGCGCGGTGAGTGGCCACCTGAATCGAGCGGTAGCTCCGACTTCGTTTGACTGTCATTGGGAATGACACTCTCGCAAAACCACGCCCAATCAAACATTAAAACATCGTGTTGTCGTTATTTGCGGCACCTGGCACAACTTGTAGCACATCCCAATGTTCCACAATCTTGCCATGCGCATCGAAGCGAAAGATGTCGATACCCGCATAGTCCTGGTCCCCGGGCCACTGTTGGTGGCAGTGAAGCACGACATGATCACCGTCGACCAAGGCTCGCTTGAAGTGCACGCGCTTGCCCGGAAACTCCGCAGCCATCCGCTCGAAATACTCGATGAACGCCGCTTTGCCGTCGGCTACCTCCGGATTGTGCTGAATGTACTCATCTCCCACGTAGGTTTCGACCGCTTCTCGGGGCTTACATTGGTTGAACATGAGATCGTAAAAGGCTTGCGCGTCATGCTTCAGTTGAACCGGATCGAGTGCCATTTTTTACCTCAAAAATACTATCTAACTCATTGATATTTATACAATCCCTCATCAGAGAGCGAAAAAACCCGGAATCTTGTGTAATAACTTATCCCCCCACGCGTAATACACCATAAGCACACGGGTAAGTCATGGCGAAAAACACGGCCTTCGACATTCTCTATCGAGAGTACTACGTCCGCGTGCTGGGCCTCTGCCGGCGTCTGTTGAACGCCAATGAGCTGGCCGAGGATGCGACACAGGAAGCCTTTATGCGAGCGTACAGAAACTTTCGCAAATACAAATCGGATCAGCCGTTTTGGCAGTGGATCGCCGCTATCGCCAGTAATCACTGCGTGGATTTATTGCGCCAACGCAAGCGCGGCGAACAGATTTTCGGCGATGAACAGGAAGAACTGGACAACGTCGCAGCGCTCCAAACACCCGTGCTGCGCGACCTGATCTCGCTCGAGGAAGCCGCCCATCTCAACCAAGCCGTCGCCAGGCTTGCAGACAAATACCGCATACCCCTGGTGCTGGCCTACTTCAATCAGAACACCTACGACGAGATCGCCGAACAACTCGATATCAGCCGCAATCATGTCGGCGTGTTGCTTTTGCGGGCCAAGCAACACCTAAAGACCGAGCTTGCAGCCACCGGCATGGAGGCGAGCGCATGACCCATCCGACCGAATTGGAACTGTCCATGTGGGCGGACGATGCACTCCCGGACGGTGCAGTTGTCCCCGTGACCACGCACATCGAAAACTGCGCAAGCTGTCGCGCGCGCGCTAACGAGCTGAAAAGCGATTCACGGTTCATCACCTCAGCCTTGCAGATCGAACCCGTTGTCCAATCACACGATGTGACCGTCCCGCCATTCAAACGCCCGCTCAGTTTGCGTGGCTTTGCCCTCGCCAACCTAGGCACGGGGCTCGTGATCTGGCTGGCGCAGTTTTTGTGGAAGACGATCTTCGGAGAATTGATCATGAACGCGACCACTTGGGCAACGTCCGTCTACCTCCCAGACATTTACGCGGTGACCAGTGCTACCGCTTTGTATCTCTTAGAAGAAGGAACCGCTGTGATGAATGCATACCTCGGGCTTATCGTTCTCTCCCTCTTGACCGTCGCCGCACTCTGGGTCGTGTTTGCTTATCGAAAGTCTCGAGCGGTCATGAGCGTCAGTTTAATGACGTTGGTCGCAGTCACGATCTCAATGCCCCTGCCGGTGAGCGCATTAGAGGTTCAGCGCGACGAAGACATCATTACCGTAGCCGCGACAGACACCATCGATGACACGCTGATCGCCGCCGCTGAAACAGTAGTGGTCGAAGGCGTGGTGACCGGCGATCTTATTGCCCTCGGGCGGACCATAGATGTCACCGGCACGGTTGAAGGCAATCTCATCAGCTTTGCCGAAACAGTCAACGTACGTGGCAGCGTGGGGGGCTTCACGCTCAGCGGCGCTTCAAGGATCGACCTGCGCAGCGCAACGGTTGACGGCAACCTGTGGGTAGGCGGCGAAACCGTGATGGTGGACGACGAATCAAACGTAGGCAGCAACGCAGTCATTGCCTCCCGCGGTGTCACGCTCGAAGGCGATGTCGGCAAAGATCTGTTTGCGTTCGCCGAAACGGTAGAAGTCAGCGGCACCCTGGGTGAGGACCTGGAAGCTTTTGCCAACCGGATTCGTCTCCTCAACGGCGCACACGTCAAAGGCGATGCACGTATTCGCACGTCGAGCGAGGACCAACTGCACCGCGCTGACGAGGCAAAGATCGACGGTGAATTGGAATTTCTGGACATGCCTGAGGAACTGCAACCGAAAAGTCGCTACGCCACGCTGGAGTACTATCTGTGGCAGCTGGCAAGCTTGATTGCGGCATTCCTCGTCGGCCTGATATTTTTCTGGTTCTTCCGCGGACTACAAACAATGTCTTTCGGTTCCGGTATCGATGCGCTGAAATCCATCGGCATCGGCTTGATCGCAATGGTCAGCGTACCGGCTATTGTGCTGATCGTCGCAATTACGCTAGTGGGCTTCCCGCTCGCCGCCATCGCCTTCGGCTGTTGGCTGCTGGCGGTATACCTTGCCAAGATCGTCGTGGGGATGAGTATCGGACGCATGTTGATGAGCGACGGCAAACTCGCCCTGACCTTGCTGCTCGGATTGGTGATTGTGAGCGTAGCGGTCAACCTACCCTTCATCGGCGGCATCATCAGCATTGCGATGACGCTGCTCGGGCTCGGCATGCTGGTCCAGTACTGTTTTACGCTCCTTCGCAGCGTGCAACCGGACTAGCTGTGGCTGCTAGTTGCTTAGCGGTCCCAGCCTGTCCCGCAGCTGCCACAGGCGATAAGGTTTTTGCATGAAAGTCACTTTGTTAGCGAGGTCCTCCGGCACAGCCACATTGGAATAACCGCTGCAGAGTACGATATTGGTATCGGGAAACTCCTCAAGCAATGCACTTGCTGCCGCGACGCCGTCCATACCCGGCATGGATACGTCCAGGAGAATGGCGCGATATCGCTCAGGCTCTTGGCGGAAGAGTTCGATAGCACGTTCGCCGGAATCGGTCACCACCGCTTCGATACTGAGCGTTGAGAGCAATTTCGTGACAATTCGGCGCACGGACTCTTCATCGTCCACCACCATGACACATCCCGACAGGTCTACGGGCGCATCCGTCGCTTGGCGAACCGCTTCAGCGTCCGCTTTCGCCGTTATCGGCAACAGGATACTCATCGCCGTGCCAGAACCGATCTCGGACTCCACACGAATAGCGCCGTGGTGACCCCGAACGACCCCCATCGCTACTGCAAGACCCAAGCCGCGTCCCGTGAACTTGGTTGTAAAGAAAGGATCGAACAACCGCTCACGCTCCTCCGCAGACATACCGGTGCCGGTATCCGTCACTTTCAACAGCGCATACCGCTGCTGCTGTAAGGTCGAGCCCAAGTGAAACTCCGTCCGCCAATTCGGATCGAAAGCCTCGAGCGTCGCGGAGATCCGAATACTGCCAGCTTCGCCCTCGAGACTGTCGGACGCGTTCCTCACCAGATTCATCAGCGCCTGCGTCAGTTGACCGGTATCCCCGAGCACCCAGCAACTATCGGCGATGTCGAAACTCAGGCGCGCGTTCGGATGCACGCTCACCGCCAACAGCTCCTTACTCCCATCGATGACTTGCGCAACATCGACCGGCTTGAGTTCAACCGCACCCCGGCCCGCATACGTCAACAACTGCTCGCACAGTTGAGCAGCCTGCTGCGATGCGCCGTCGATGACATGCAGATCGTCGGCAAGACTCGGATACCGATCCAGCAACAGATCGACACTGCCTGTGATCGACAAGAGGAGGTTGTTGAAGTCGTGCGCCACACCTCCGGCCATGACGCCCAGGCTTTCGAGCCTGTGCCTCGTCATCATTTGCGCCTCGAGCGCTTTGCTTTGAGTGCGATCCATGATTACGCCCACGACTCCCTCCGGGTGACCGGCTTCGTTGCGCTGTGTGGCAATGGCCCAACTTTCCATCCACCGCTCGGTTTCACTGTTGCCGTCCACCCGGCACAGCGTGTGCATGAGTTCCGATTCGCCGTTGTAAAAGGCTAAAAAGGCACTCTCCAGCTCCGGGCGATCTTCCGCGTAGATGCGCCTCCACCAATCCTTGACGAAGCCATTGCCCACCGCGAGCTGGCCGCGGGGATGGGACTGGTCGGCAAGGTCCAGTCGCAGCGAAAACGTGCGCAGCCCCACCGCTTCCAACGCCAGTGTCTTGAGGCGCTCGTTTTCCGCAATGACGCGCTTGCGTTCTTCTTCCCTCGACACATCGCGAAGCGTGATCCATTGGCTGACGAGTTTGTCGTCTTCGAATATGTTCTGCATCAAGATACGCATGGGCCGCACTTCGTTGTCGCCCACAGGCACCTTGACGACACGCTCGATGTCTTCGAAATGACGCTCTTCCACCTCCTGACCATAGTGGATGAACCAATCCGGTATGCGACCGCCGTACAGTTTTAGAAGATGCTGACCGAGTACCTCCTCGCGGTTTTCGAAACCAAAATAGCGGGCGAACGAGCGGCTGGCCTCGACCACCGTCGCATCGCGCAGTTTGGCGTCGATGATCTCCTGGGGCTCGGTGGGATCGATGGGTTCGCGAAAAGTGAAACACACCATCGTATCTCGAGTGTGAGCCATGAGCGCACTCAGCAGTGCGGCGGACTTACGTTCCTTGCGGTATATCAACCTGCATCCCCAACAAACCCGCTCAATGTGACGTTACCGTCGTGCCTCGATCATTTGCGGATTGACCTCGAAAGCCAACACGAAATCGTACGCCCTCTCCGGGCGATCGTCGTCGCCGCTTTGCCATCCGTGCCAGGGATATTGAACGGCTCCGTTACTCTTCATTAACGGACGACCGTCCCGATCCCGGTCGTAAAACGGACCGTGTTCGTCACCCAACTGCATGGGGTAGCGGGTCCGTTCAACACCATCAGGCGCTGACGCGCGATACATCCCGCTCTCCGGTGTGGCCACACTCAACACCCAGTGCACCTCGGCAAACGCCGGGGCCAATGGGGAGGGCGGATGCCCGTGATCGTGAGTCGACAGGTCCACCCCTTTACCGCACGCCCAGGGATTCACGTAAACCACTTCCCGACCGACCTCATCTAAAAGGTGCAGACCGTTAGCCATATGACAATCCTTACCGTCGAAGAAGTCGATCATACCCGCGAACTTCTCATCGAATCGCCGCCAGCCCAAGCGGTCGCCGTGCACCCCTTCGAAATGCAGCAGGGCGATATCGTCGACGACAACCGGTGCGTCATCGTCCATCGTTGCGAGGGCGAACAGTACGCCATCGTCACCCGCGTTCAGCTTCGAGACGTCGATCCGTGTAGAGCGTACCTCGTAGGGGGCGGCAAGACAGGTGCGCTGTATGTTGTCCAGCCGGCCTGCGATGACCTTAACGAAGTGACGCCCCGATGGCAGCGCTAATGACCGATGCGGTGCTAGACGAATAAATCTCAGCTCGCGCTGGGCCGCTCTCCATGTCGGCGACTGCTGTAAAGGCTCATTGCTCGATAGATCGAACTGCACGTCGACACCCCCCCTGGGGTTGCTCGTACCTAGCGGTGTATTCGCTTGATCCAAAAGCTGCATGGTCAACTCACATCGAAATCCACGAGGACTTTGTTCGATATTGGATGCGCTTGGCATGTCAACACGTAGCCTTGCTCGACTTCTTCCCGGGACAATGCATGATTTAGATCCATATCGACTTCTCCCTCCACTAACCGAGCCTTGCAGGTGGCGCATACCCCCCCTTTGCAGGAGAACGGCAGATCCAAGCCGTTGCCGATGGCGCCGTCCAGGATGTTCTCACCATCGGCCGTCAGTTCGAAACCCACCTCCCGCCCGCTGAACCGAACCTTCACTTCGGTGGTCAAACCGGCATAGTCACGCGCGCGCGCTTGATGCTTGGCAATGGCTTGTTGGGCATCCTCGGGCGATGCGAAAAAGAGCTCATAGTGAATATGAGACTCGTCGATACCCTCTCCTCGCAGACCGCGAGCGACCTCGGAGATCATCGCCTCGGGCCCGCACAGAAAAAACTCATCGTAGCCGGCTATGTCGATCAAACAGCGATTCAACTCACCGCCTTTACGGTTATTGATGCGGCCGTTGAGGATGGGTGCTGCTTGTTCTTCCTGACTGAATATATTGATCCACTGCAAACGCTCCATAAACGCGTTCTTCAACCACAGCAGTCTGTCTCGGAAGATAATGTCCTGGGAACGGCGGTTGCCGTACAACAGGGTGACACGGCTCAAAGGTTCGGTTTCGAGAACGGTTTGTACGATGGAAATGACCGGCGTAATGCCGCTGCCGGCGGCGATACAGAGATAGTCCCTTGCCTGTCCCGCATCCAACCGGGAAGTAAACTCACCTTCCGGAGGCGCCACGCGCACCGTCGCCCCTTCGACAAAGTGTTGGTGTGCGTGACAAGAAAACGCACCTTCTTCGATGCGCTTGATGGCGACAGCGAGCGGTCCACCCACCGCACTGCAGATAGAGTAGCTGCGCCTGACCTCTTCGTCATCGATGAATGCCGCAAATGTCAGGTATTGCCCTTGCTTGAAGCTGAAGGCGTCCACAAGATCCGGCGGTACAGCGAGTTCGACATACAGAGTGTCGTTGGCTTCGACGTTGGTTCTGGCAATTTCCAACTCATGCATCAACATGGCGTCGCTCACCGACTCTAAAGGGGTTTGAAGTATTCGAAGGGTTCGGCGCAGTCATTGCAGCGATACAAGGCTTTGCAAGACGTCGAACCGAACTCGCTGACAAGCTGAGTACGCGCGCTGCCGCAACGCGGGCAGCCAACCGAGTCAGGTGAGGCAATGCCGTACTGGCGCAGCTTCTCGCGGGCTTTGGCATCCATCCAATCCGTCGACCACGCCGGTATGAGCTGCGTTGTTATGCGCACCGTCACGGCCCCGGCATTCAGCAGCACCTCCTCGATGTCTGCCTTGATCGCGTCCATCGCAGGGCAGCCGGAGTACGTGGGTGTGATCGTGACTTCGAGTTCGCCTGGTCTTAGCGCCTCTACGTTCTGCAGAACACCAAGATCCCAGATGGACAGCACCGGGATCTCCGGATCTTTCACGGCATCCAACGCATCGAACCAGAATCCGGCAGTGGATTCGCGGCGACGACGCACCAGCTCAGCGCGTGTCTCATCGACCAGGTCGATTACCACGCCAGTCCCGGATAGGCCCGTTGCAGGAATTGCATCTCACCGAGCAGATGCCCCAGGTGTTCGGTATGCAATCCTTCGCGCCCGCCAGTGACTTGCCAGCCGTGATCAGGCGTGTTGAGGCTGGACTCTTCGAGCGTGCTTGAGACCGCCTGGTCCCACTTTGCACGCAATGCCGCTTTGTCTACGGCAACGCTATTTCCGACTAGGTCTGCCTCCATGCTGTCCATCTCGAACAACTCACCGACATAACCCCACAATTCATCCAACGCGGTCTGCGTCCGCCGTCGACTGTCCACCGTGCCGAGCCCGAGGCGCAGCATCCACTGATAACTGCGCCGCTGGTGATAGGCGACTTCCTTGAGCGTTTTCTCCGCTATTGCAGCGAACTCGCTCTCTACAGATTCGCGCAACGCTGCAAAAAACAGCAATTCGAACTCATCGGCGAGGTACTGGCGCACCATCGTGAAGGCGAAATCCCCACGCGGGAGTTCGAATAGCAATGCATTTGAGAATTCGCGAGCATCTCGTAAGTATGCGAGTTGGTCTTCGGTTTTGTCGAGCATGCGCCCAGCATAGTCGTAACACATGCGTGCTCGTCCCAGATAGTCGAGCCCCACGTTGGCCAGCGCGAGGTCCTCCTCCAAAGTCGGGGCGCGCGAACTCCACTCGCACAATCTCTGCGCGGTAATCAATGCATCGTCCGCCATGCGCAGTGCGTAAGTGGCTCTAGCCGAGTCGTTCACCCGAACCCCTACATGTTGTCCACGCCGTCAGGCACGGTGTAGAACGTAGCGTGGCGATAGGGTTTGTCATCCATGGGGTCGTAAAACGTCGCCACATCCGACTCTTGAGAGGCATGAATGTGCTTCGACTCCACAACCCAGATGCTCGATCCCTCGCCCCGACGAATGTAGGTCTCACGGGCGTACTCCAGCGCTTGCTCGGGGTCGTAGGCATGTAGACTTCCCACGTGAATGTGATCCAAGCCGCGCTTGCCCCGGACGAATACTTCAAATAGCGGCATCTCGTTACGGCTACTCATCGTTCAAGCCATGGGATGCTCGCAACGCATAGGCTTGCATCGCCTCTCGAACCCACGCGCCATCGTCGTGCGCAGACTGATGACGGCGCAAACGCTCACGATTGCAGATGCCGTCGCCTTGAATCACACGCTTGAATTCGTCCCAGTCGATTTCCCCGAAGTCGTAGTACCCACGCTCCTCGTTCCACACAAGGTCGTCGTCGGGAATCCGTAGGTTCAACAGCTCGGCTTGAGGCACGGTTTGATCGACGAACTTCTGCCTCAGGTCGTCGTTGCTCTGACGCTTGATCTTCCACAACATCGATTGCCCGGAATGTGCCGAATCCGCATCGTGGGGACCGAACATCATCAACGAAGGCCACCACCACCGGTTCAACGCGTCCTGCGCCATGGCTTTTTGCTGAGCGCTGCCGCGACTCAGCGTCACCATGATTTCGTAACCTTGCCGCTGATGAAAACTCTCTTCCTTGCAGATGCGTACCATGGATCGCGCATAAGGCCCGTAGGACGTGCGTTGTAGCGCGATTTGGTTGACGATTGCGGCACCGTCGACCAGCCAACCGATCGCACCGATATCGGCCCAGGTTAATGACGGATAATTAAAGATCGAGGCATATTTGGCGTGTCCTTGGTGCAAGGCACCGATCAGCTCCTCACGGGTGACGCCAAGCGTTTCAGTCGCACTGTACAAATAGAGCCCATGCCCGGCTTCGTCCTGGATCTTGGCGTACAGCACGGCTTTGCGTCGCAAAGTCGGTGCCCGTGTCAGCCAGTTACCTTCCGGCTGCATGCCGATGACTTCGGAATGCGCATGCTGGGACATCTGGCGAATGAGATTCTTGCGATACCCGTCAGGCATCCAATCTTTCGGCTCGATCTTTTCTTCCGCAGCGATCTTGTCTTCGAATTCCGCTTCAAGATCGCGATTGACTTCGCTCATGCCTATCTCGCTTCAGCGTTTTCACACCTAGCCATTGTCCACCCACTGATCGTAGAGCTGGTGGAAATGACGCAGTTTCAATTCGTTGTAGTCACCTAGCCGCAAGTGCTCGCGTGCCGTTGCCTTCATGCCTTCGTATACAAACGGCAAGTTTCGTAGGTCCTGGTTGAAGATCTTGGCCAGCATGCCGAGCTCTGGCGCATTGGTCCAATCCTCGTCGGGCTCTAACCAGTGGATCTCGCGAACAGGCTCGTAGTCACCATCTTCCGGGATGGGGGCGAGGAACATGCACTCCATGATGGCCTCTTCATGATTATCGCCGTTCGGACGAAAACGGTAATTAATCTGATTGAACGATCCCCAAGGGTGCCAGTTGGGAAACACCGTCAGGAAGATGGAAGAGTGTAGCTCCACGTCCGGAATTCCAGCGGCAATGGACGGGACTACTTCCTTCAACATGTGTCTTTGCATGGCAGCCTGAAGCAGTCGCGGATGCGCATCCGCGCCGACTGCCTCGAGAATCTCTTTTGGAATCTGCACGTCGCGCGCCCGTGGCGTCGGCCCTCCCGAGGGCAGTTGAGCGCCACCCACCCACAAACACAAGTGCGGATTGGCATCGCGCAGCTCACCTTCGATCCATTCGGCGTGCGTGGTGAATCTCCCCGTCTTGCCCTTCGGCGTCGTGACTTGCACCACGTTTTCGCTCACACATTCATAGAGCCAGCCATTCAGCGGGTTGCGCAGACTGGTCACACCGTTCTCGGATTCCACCGGCTCCCAACTAGGCAGTCCTTCCGTCTCGAGCGCGCCGCAACGTATGGCCCGCGAGTAGTTGCCAAACGCGTCGTACTTGGTGCAAAGATCGTCGGCGCCGCCCGTCAGAATTTGCGGGTGTGTCATCAACACGTGGTATGACTCCATGAACGCTTCCTGCACCACTTTCCAATTCGCCTTCACGACTTTAGCCACATGCGCCATCTTGTAGCGCTTGTCATAGGACAGCAACTCGAACTGACTGTCTAGATCGCCTAGGTGGTCTTCCAACGATGCACAACCGGGATCGGGATTGATGAAGATAAAGCGGCCCCAACGGCCAACCCTCACCTCCGGCAACGATTCTTCCTCGCGCTCGAGGCCGGCGTAGTCGTATGCACATGGAACTTGTTTCAAAGATCCGTCCAGGTTCCACGCCCAGCCGTGAAAGGGGCAGCGCAGCTCGTTCAAACCCCGAGCGCGTGTTTCACGCAGCTTACGACCGCGGTGCAGACACGCATTGTAGTAGGCTTTGAACTCGTCTTCTCCCGTACGCACGACCAAGTAGGACTTGTCCGCGATGTCGTAAGGCACAACATCGCCGACTTCGCGAAAATCGTCTTCGTGGGCCGCGACTTGCCAGACGCGGTTCCACAAATGCGCTTTTTCCAGCTCGTGGTACTCGCGACTGATGTATCGCCGTACGGGAACCAGTGAAGGACCCGGAGGCAATGGGGAGTTTCTGCGTAGTGCGGCGCTGATGTTTTGCGGATTCGTATCGGCTTCTAACATACGCGCAAACGCATCATCCATTGTCCTGACTGCTTCTCTCACCGCTTCCGCCATATTGCCTCCTAATAGCCTAGGTTTCCGAGCACACCATCATAACAATGTGACAATTCGGGCTGAAACGCAAAATCTTCTCCCACCGACCACCCTATCCGGGTCTTATATAAGGCCAAATCTAGCGTACAATCCCAAGAAAACAGCAGGACTTGCCTCGATGCCCGATTTCAACACCATCAAGTACCAAGCACCCGAGAACGGTGTGGCACGCATCGTGCTCGCTCGGCCCGAGAAGCGTAACGCGCAAACGATGGAACTCCTCGCGGAACTCAACACAGCGTTCGATCTGGCCGCCCACGACAACGACGCCAAGGTCATTGTCCTCGCAGGGGAAGGCCCTGACTTCTCGAGCGGCCACGCAGGTATCGGCAAGCTCGATCTGGACACCTACAAGCCCGCCACCACTTGGCCTGTCACCGGTTTCAAGGATAAAGGCCAGGAAGGCCACTGGAGCGTCGAAGAGGAGTTCTTCCTCGGTTTTTGCTGGCGGTGGCGCAACATTCCCAAACCCACCATCGCCGAGGTTCAGGGCTGGGTCATCGCCGGCGGACTCATGTTGATGTGGCCCTGTGACATCATCATCGCGGCCGAAAACGCCAAGTTTACCGACCCGGTGGTTGCGTTCGGCGTCAACGCGGTCGAATATTGTGCGCATCCGTGGGAAATGGGGATTCGCAAAGCCAAAGAGATGCTGTTCACTGGCGACGTCATGACCGCCGAGGAGGCTAAGTCCATCGGCATGGTCAATCACGTCGTTCCATTGGATGAACTCACGCCTTTCACGATGGAAATGGCGGAACGTATCGCGACGCGACCGAGTATGGGTTTGAAGCTCGCCAAGCAGTCGGTCAATCAGGCACAGGATGCACAAGGCTTCTGGACTGCGATCCAATCTGCAATGTCGCTGCAGCAACTCGGCCATGCCCATGCAAGAGCGGTACACGACGGCATTCCGGTCGACCCCCAAGGCCAGAAAGCCATTCAGGACATCCTGGCCAAGTGGAAATCGTAGACGAGGCTTCTTAGCGCGACGGACGTCGCAACTCATACGGAATAGAAAGAAAGAAGATGCCTAAAGCTTCTGTTAACGATATCCAGATTGAATATGCCACATACGGAAACGCGGGTGCTCTGCCGCTATTGCTCGTGCACGGACTCGGTGTACAACTCACGAGGTGGTCCGATGCGTTCGTAGACGCGTTAGTGCAGCGGGATTTCTTCGTCATCGCTTATGACAATCGCGATGTCGGCTTGTCGACGAAATTCGATAGTTGGGGACCGGCAGATGTTCCAGCCGCATTTCAACAAGCGCGTGCCAAGGAGCCCGTCAATGCACCCTACACCTTGGAGGACATGGCCGACGACGGTATCGGCTTGCTGGATACGCTCGACATCGACAGAGCCCACGTGCTCGGTCTCTCCAATGGCGGTGCCATCGCGCAGATCATGGCGATACGCCATCCGCACCGCGTCAGCAGTCTGGTCTCGATGATGGCGACTTCCGGACGCCGCGGACTGCCGCGCCCCACCGAAGCCGCGCAAGCGTGGCTCAATCGTCCGCCCAACACCACAGGTACTCGCGATAGCGTGATTCAAGACGCTCTGGAAAGCTCGGTACTGCTGGGCAGTCCCGGCTTCCCTCGCGACGAAGACGCGATCAAACAAGCCGCAGGTCGTGACTACGACCGTTGCTACTACCCGGAAGGCAACGGCCGACACCTCATCGCGAGCATCGCCTCAGGCGATTCACGAGTGGCAAATCTCGACACTATCAAGTGCCCTACGCTCGTTATTCACGGCGCAGCAGATCCACTGGTACCCGTCGCACAAGGCGAGGACGTTTTTCGCTCGATCCCCGGAGCAGAAATGTTAGTCATTGAAGGCATGGCGCACGACGTACCCGACGGTGCGGTGACGCAGATTGCCGATGCGATTCAAGTCAATGCGCAACGGGCGAAGTCACCGCACACTACCTAGGCCGAGTCTCCATTTACCACACGGTCACAAGCCAGGCGCAAGCGGCGGGCGGCTTCAGCGAACTCGCCCGTCGGCGTCCACGGGTAGGCGATACGCACGTGATCTGATTCGCCTGCGGGTGTGAATCCCCTGCCGTTGTTTACGGCAATGCCTTCGTGGATGGCCGTACGCCACAGCGCTTCACGATCGAGGTCGCCTCGCAACCGCGCCCATATGTAGAAACCGCCTTGAGGCAAGCGCCAGTCGAGGTGCTGCGCCAGTCCCGCTTGCAGCATGGCTTCGTGCAACAGATCGCGTTTGCGCCGGTAAACACCACGGATCGTGTCCAGATGCGGATCGTAGTGTCCGGCATTCAGAAACTCTCCAAAGGTACGCAGGCCGAACTGGTTCTGTCCCATCGCAAAGCGCATTCGGCCGAACAACGCCAACAACTCCGGTCGAGCGTGAATGAAGCCGACACGGAGGCCGGTTGCAACGGTTTTGGAAAACGAACCCACCGTGATGACGCCCCAACCCTCGGCGATTGCGGAAAGCGCTTGTGGTGCCCGGGATTCGAACCACAGTTCCCGATACGCCTCGTCATCGAGTACGAGCGCACCCGCAGAACAGGCGAGTTCGAGCAAGCGGGTTCGCCTTTGCGCTGAGAGTGTCGCACCGGAGGGGTTCTGGAAGGCGGAGATCGTATAGATCAGCTTGACTCGACGACCCTCGCGCCGAATGGTCCGCAAAGTCGCATCCAGCGCGTCGACATCGAGTCCGTGCTCGTCGACCGGGACACAGCGGATCTCCGCACCGACGCCGCGAAAATTGTGCAAGGTCCCCATATAAGTGGGCGTTTCCGCGATGATGACGTCGCCGGGGTTGATCAAGGAGCGCACGACCAGGTCGATCGCACCGGAAGAGCCATTGGTCATTTGAAACCAGTCAGGGCCTACGTCGAATCCCTCGAGGCGACTGCGGCGCTCAGCAAGCCAGGTTCTCATCCCCTCGGGGCCCATGCCGAATCCGTAGCGAAGCGCTAAATCTCCCGGCTTAGATAGAATTCGAGCCGCAGCTTCGGCCAACGCTTGCTTTGGCAGCGAATCGGTATCCGGAATGCCGACTGCCAGGTACAGAAGATCTCTTTGCGGCACCACGTCCCGAGGCAGGTCCCACTCACCCGGCGTACCGAACAACGGCTCGGACAGGCTGTTGGCCATTTCCTTGGGAGAGCGCCCGCGCCAATATGCGCCCAGCTTTTCTGCTATGCGGTCATTACTCATAGGAGCTAGCGTACATTAATGCGCATATTCACGTACCGCTCTAGGCGTGGATAAGCAACATCTTAAGCAGCGTGTCGACCCCGTGCTTGCTATGCTTCGCTTTTTACCGGGAGAGCGTTGATGAACTACAAGGGAATTCTCGGAGTGATACTCCTGTTACTGACATCATCGGCGTTCGCTGCCGAATTCCTGAATCCTCCCGGCGATGCCAGCTTGAACTTGCCGTTCTCGGATGCCGTGCGCGTGGGCAACATGCTCATCCTGTCCGGTAAGCTGGGGACACTACCCGGCACCACGGAACTCGCACCGGGCGGTATCAAAGGTGAGGCGCGTCAGGCTTTGGAGAACATCGAGGCCAGCTTGGAACGTTACGGCGCCACCATGGAGGACGTAGTGAAGTGCACCGTGATGATTGCGGACATCAAAGAATGGCCCGATTTCAACGAGGTGTACGTCACCTACTTTCCTGGACCCAAGCCCGCGCGGAGTGCATTTGGCGCGAATGGATTGGCGTTCAACGGACGTGTGGAAGTCGAGTGCTGGGCAGAGTTGGAGGAGGAGTAAGCACGATGTGTGTTAGCCGGTCGCCAATCGGGCAGACACTGCCAGTCGACTTGCACGTCCGTTGCCGGTCGACCGGAGTAGTGCCATGAAGCGTCTGCACAGACCGGATCTCTACGGCTGGTCCGTGTTTGATGAGGAACGCAACATAGACTTTCACAGCGTGTTGTGGGTACGTCCCGAAGGCAACGTGATCGTTGATCCACTGCCGTTAAGTCAGCACGATCAGGCGCACCTTGAGAGCCTTGGGTCGGTGAGCAAGATTGTTATCACCAACTCCGATCACGAACGCGCGTCGAAGCCCATCGCCGAAGCCACCGGCGCTCGCGTCTTCGGTCCAGCAGGCGAGCGCGAGCAACTTGTTTGCGACGCCTGGCTTGAAGATGAAGACGAGGTGGTTCCAGGACTGAAGGTTATAACGCTTGAAGGGTCCAAAACGCCTGGAGAGATCGCGCTCCTGCTCGACGAGACCACGCTTATCACAGGTGACCTGATACGATCCCATCAAGCGGGCAAACTCTCTTTGCTGCCCGACCAAAAGCTTTCGGACAAGCAAAAGGCTGTAGCTTCTCTCAGGCGTTTAGCAAAGTTACCACTGATCCGCACCGTACTGACAGGCGACGGGTGGCCGGTGTTCGGCGGTGGCGCGCAGGCACTAGCCGAACTTGCCGCCGAGTTCGACTGAGAGACGCTTCAAACGAATGCTCGCAACACCGTCCACGCTCAAGCGTCTCGATTTCGACGGGTCTTAGCGACAGCGTCTGCAAGACTAGGTTTGAGCCTCCCCGGCAATCTCAGCGACCGCTTCGACAAACGTCTGCACCTGACTCGCATCCACCATGATGTGGAGTGACGCTCGGTTCACCGCCCACTCAATCTCAGTGTGGGTTACGTCTCTGATGTAGATGCCCTGCCGTTCCCACAATAGCTCGTTCAGCGACTTAGGCTCGACACCGTGAACTCTAAACGACACCATTCCTACACCCAAGGCGGGATCGTCACTGACAAAGACCTGTACACCGGGAATCGTGCGCAATCCCTCACGTGCAATTTTTGCCAAGTGCCGCACGCGCCTCTCAATGGCTTCGGGGGTGATGGCTTCGTGAAAGTCGAGAGCAGCCCGCAGAGAAGCCGCACCCGCAAAGTTCTTGGACCCGCGCATTTCGTATCGCGCCGCGGATACGGCTTGTCGGTTGAAAGCCGTATCTTCTGCCTTACCCCCATACATATTCAGACCTCCGACAGGCCCTGAATAGACCAACGGCCAAACCCGGTCCAGTAGCTCGCGCCGCACATAAAAAAAGCCAGTGAGCATGCCGGCTAAAAGCCATTTGTGCCCCGCTCCGGCATACATGTCGCAACCGATGTCATGCAGATCCAGCTTCATCATGCCGGGCGGGTGCGCACCGTCGACCAGCGTCAACACGCCTTTGTCACGAGCCAACGCGCAAATCTGCTTGACCGGTAAACAACACCCATCCGTGTAGTTCACATGACAAAAACTGATCAACTTGGTGCGTGGTGTTATCGCACGCTCGAAGGCTTCCAGAACCACCGCCTCGTTCGCCGGCGGGTGATATTTCTCGGCGGACAGGTCGACAACAACCGCTTTCGCACCGAATCGCGCGCACGCCAGATTCACAGGCTGAGCGCCGCCGGAGTGATCGTGATTGGTGTAGACGATCTCGTCACCGGGACGCAGATCGAGCCCGAGTGTGCCGAACGCCATACCTTCAGTGGTGTTGTTGGTGAGCGCGATTTCGTCGGCATCGCAGCCGAAGAAGCTCGCCATCCTGGCCCTCAGCGCCGCTCGAGTTTCCGTCGAATCGACGTACGTCGCATAGCTCAGGCGATCGGTGTCGTAAGCGCGGATCGCCTCCACTTGAGCTTGAATGACCTGACGCGGCGACGGGCCTCGCGTCCCGCAATTCATATACGCAAACTGCGGGTGAGTCAGAAACTGTGCTGCAATCCACCGCCAGTAGGCTTCGTCGGTGGGATCACGACCAGCACCGCTCGGAACAACGGGCACCGGTTCGGTTAATGAAAGCGCGGAAGCGGTGACACCCAGTGAGGCACTGCCAATGACGGTCTCCATGAACTGGCGTCGCTGCATGCTATAGCTCCACTATGACTCCACGAATTCAAAGACATTGCCCTCGGGATCGGCGAGAAATGCGAGTTTCACCCCGACCCCCGACTCGGCAAGTGCTGGATCGGATCGCAACTCGGCACCCTGCGCCAGAGCCTTGTCGATGGCAGTGGCAATGTCGTCGCAAAACAGCGTGAAATAAGCGACACCAGTGGAAGTCGCGGAGAACTCGAGCTGAGCCTTCGACTGAGGCGGAGACGGCGGCCGCACGAGTTTGATGACCTCGCCGCCAGGCAGCTGCAGCCACACGTTGACGTAGCCCTCGTCCGCGACCCTGATCCGCCGACTCAGATCGGCCGGTATATCGGCACGTCGCACCTCTTCGCACCCGAACACCGAGACGTAAAAATCGACCATGCGATCTAGATCGATGACCGGCAGGCCGATCTCTAGGGGGGCTGTTTGCCTCATTTACCGGGTGCCTCGCTAGTGCCTAGTCCGCCCACCGACTATTTGTAACACGAACGACACCCACCGACCATCGCACACTCCACTCAGCAAGCGTCGCAATCTCCATATCCGTACTTTCCCTGATATCGAATTCAGCGCCTTTTTCGTAGCGTCAGGCTCACCTTGGTTCGTGGAAAATTCTTGGGGAGCAACATGACTGAAATACTCACAGGCACCGACCGTTCCGCTGGGATCACCTATCAGACACTACTGGATGAGGACAGCCATCCCGTCCCGGAAGTCATGCGCCGGGAAAGCCCGCTCCCACCCGGGCCGACGAAGGTTCCGGCGATGCAGTACACCAGCCGGGAATTCCACGACTTGGAAGTTGAGAAAGTGTGGAAACGAGTGTGGCAGATGGCTTGCCACGAAGACGACATCCCGGAAATCGGCGACTATCTGGTATACGACATCGCTCATCTATCGTTTCTGATCGTGCACTCGGCTGAGAATGAATACAAAGCGTTCTACAACGTCTGCCTGCATCGGGGACGCCAGTTGAAACAGCACCGCGGCAAGCGCGCCCGCGAGTTTCGTTGCGCCTTTCACGGTTGGGCATGGCAAACCGACGGCAAGCTCAAGGAAGTGCCCTGCCAGTGGGACTTCCCCACCGTCACTGAAGCCGAATACAGTCTGCCTGAGGTCAAGACCGGTCGCTGGGGCGGATTTGTCTTCATCAATCCGGACGACAACGCCGAACCACTCGAAGATTACCTCGGCGATTTGTCCGAACAGTTTCCCAATTTGCCATACGAACGACGTCACAAGATCGCGCACGTACAAAAACTCCTGCGCTGTAACTGGAAAGTGGCGCAAGAAGCCTTCAGCGAGGCGTACCACGTCATCGCGACACACCCCACCATTCTCGAGACGATCGGCGACGCCAACACGCAATACGACGTATTCGGCAACTATTGCCGTGCGATGTCACCCAACTTCACGCCTAGTCCACACGTCGAGAAGGAGTGGGACCATCTTCCCGACGCGCGGTTGTTCACAAGACTACGCCACGCCTTGACCGGACACGTCTACGAACGCTTCGACGATGGGTTGGTGCATGTCACCAATGCACGCGGGGAAGTCAGCAAGTTCACAGCAGACGCGACATGGGTCGAAGGCCCAATGACCCACGCGGACCCCAACATGATCAACTGGATTGGCGGCAAACATCTGCCCAATGCCAACGTCGTGCCACTGCGCCCGAATCCGGAGATTCCAGCCGGGCAAAACCTGCGGCAAGTGATGGCAGCTCCGGTACGCGAGTCGTACCGGGGAGTACTCGGCGACGTAATGGATCAAGTCAGCGACGCAGAACTGCTGGATTCGATCTACCTGACCGTCTTCCCGAACTTCCACCCCTGGGGATCGTTCAACCAGATCGTTTACCGCTTTCGCCCCAACGGGGACAACCCCGACGAGTGCCTTATGGAGTGTATGTACCTCGCGCCGACGCCACCCGGCGAGCCGAGACCGTCCGCGCCGCCAATTCACTATCTAGGCCCAGACGACGATTGGGTGGAAGCCGACGAGCTGGGCATGCTGGCTAAGGTGTTCAACCAGGACGTCGTCAACATGCCGGAGGTGCAACGGGGCCTGAAGGCGATGCACACTCCCGAGGTGATCTTCGCCAATTATGGCGAAACCAAGCCGCGGCACTTTCATATGTTATTAGACGAGTGGATCGCACGGCCGTAAGATAGGCCAGATGCAACAGTCTCCCTACGACATTCTCGGCGAACAAGGCATTCGCCAACTTGTCGACGCGTTCTACGATGCGATGGACCGGCTGCCGGAGGCGGCTAACATTCGCGCCATGCACGCGGACGATCTCATGCCGATGCGACGCATGCTGACCGCCTATCTTACGACCTGGATGGGCGGTCCACCCGTGTACATCGCGTTGAAGGGCGGTATGTGCTTAACGGATGCCCACGCCGGATTTGCGATCGGACCCCGCGCACGCGATCAGTGGCTGTTGTGCATGCGCCAAGCGTTGGATGAGATCGATGCAACGGACGAGCTCAAGACCATGCTGGAAGTGCCGTTTCAACGCATCGCCGATGCCGTGCAAAATCAGCACACCGACTCGGGCCGAGAAGCGCAACTGATCGCACGCGGTTAGCGGGGCTAGGGGTTACCCCGCAGACATCGCGCGCATCTCTTCGAGGCGCGGTTCGTTGGGCATCAACCATTCATCGCCCATCACCTGGGCGACGCGCAATTCCTCGGGAATGTTCTCGATACCGATCAGGCGATCCGCCCACTGATTCCAGTGGTAGATCCTTGCCTCCTGGTAACTCAAGGGCACACCTTCGAAACCACTCGACTCCATCGACTTCTGGATCGCTTCGCCGAATTGCGTGTCCTCCTGAAGGACCTGACCCAGCTCGGAACCGTCGGGCGTCGTCCAGATATTGTGATACTCGTTGGCGCCATCGCCGGCACTGCTTCCTTTGCCGTGGTACATGGTCCACACCTCGAAACGGCAAGTGCGGATCGACGTGGGCCAAAACAGCAGAGGCGGAATGGTCCGGTCGTTCAATGGCGACACCCAATTGGGAAAGACCCCGTAGGACTGCGTACACGTGCGGCCGATTTCACTCACGGTATCGATCATAGGAAATGCACTGCGATCGATGGCGCTCGCGCGCCCGCTACTCTGCTTGATCTTGGTTGGCGCGATCATCCGCCCGTGACCGTTGGGATAAAACGTGTTGACGTTGCGCCGGTCGTCCAGGATCGGCGCCACCGTATTGGGGTGGATGTTCGGCACGTGGTACACCTCGGTGTTGGCCTCCATCGCGATTTTCCAATTGCACTGCAAATCGAAGGAATGTTTGCTGACAAGGCGGCAATTCTCGAATTGAAACTCGCGCCACTCGTCCGCGACTGCACCCAACCACTCCAGAAGTGTCGGAGCCTCAGGATCGAAATTGAGGAAAATCAAATTGCCGAAGCGCTCGCAACGCACTGAGATGAGACCGCGGCAAGATAAATCCAGGTCCGCAAAATCCTCTTTGTCGCGTACCGATAACAAATCCCCGTTAAGGCCATAGCTCCAGCCATGGTATTTACACGTGAGGCGCGGACGACGACCTCGTTGATCTGTAATCACGGGCGCGCCGCGATGACGACAAGTATTGTAGAAGGCGTTGATGTCACCGTTTTCGGCGTGCACGATGACGACGGGTTCACCCGTGTTTTCCCAGGAGACGAAACAACCGGGTTCCGGGATCTCGTCGATGTGTGCGGCAAAGAGCCACGACTTCTTCCAGATATGATGCTTCTCGAGCTCATAAAATCGCGGGTCGATGTAGCGGCCGGCAGGAATGTCCGGCAATATGGGAAAGTTTGCCGGGGGTGCAGTGCGGGCGGCTTCGTACTCCATCAGTTCTCGTAACTGCGCAATCTGTTCGTTGTTCATTTGATCAATCCTCGCTAGTCGCTGGCCATGCGCCGGCCCTATCGTTTGTTTCACAAGCCTTGTCAGCTAACCATTTAGCTAATGGGTCCGACGCCTCTCCCGTAACCAAAGACACTAAGCCGCGCATAGAGGTACGGGGTACGTCCTCGGCATCCACCAGACCTTGCGCCAACAACACGATAACGCCGAAGCCCTGCGCCACGATGTTGTGCGCGAAATCGTTGCAGTCGAGAGCCGCAGACACACGACCGCGTGCCACCTCGTGGCGCAAATGCTCTTCGGTGAAGGCTACGGCGCCTCGCAGTAGGACGTCCACCAACTCGTGTTGCGGGGAGACACGCAGAAGGGACTGCAACATGGCTACCGCATAGGCTGGGTGTGCGGCCACAGTGGCGACCGCAATGCGTCTGCTTTCGATTATGGCCGCGATGCCGGGCTCGACATCGTCAGGCAGGCGCCGATAGGCGCCGATGACTTCCCCGACCGCCGCCAGTAACAGCTCGTCCTTCCCGCCATATAGGTTATAGAGCGTTTTCTTGACCACACCCGCTTTGGCCGCGAGGTCATTCATGGTGACGCCATCAAAGCCCCGCGCCGCAATCTCCTGGCGAACGACTTCGAGAATCCGCTGTTGGCGGGCTTGCAGGCGCTGCGAGCCGTAGACACTGGTTGTGGGTGTCGCGCTAGACACGTATCGACCCGTATATGGATGCAGACCCAAAATTACACCCAAGTGTAATATTTTACAAGAAAATCGGCGAAGTCGGATCGTCTTCTCACCGGACGCTGGTTTAAACAGTCCACCTTTAACAATCGACACCGCGCCGACGATGTTCGTGTACAGTCTGCTGATTTGCGGGATTTCTGACCGGTGACTTCCGACTCGCCACTGTCCAAACGTGCATTGACGGCATCGAACATCGGTGGCGGTGGCCACGATGAAAACCACTTCCATCACCGAATCGGGTGGCTTCGCGCGCTCGTCATGGGCGCGAACGACGGCATTATCTCCATCGCGAGCTTGTTGTTCGGCATGGCCGCTGCCTCCACGGAGTTCTCGTCAATGCTCATCGCCGGGGTATCCGGCACGCTAGCGGGTGCGTTCTCGATGGCCGCGGGGGAATACGTCTCCGTCAAAGCGCAGGAGGATGTGCAGACGGCGGACCTCGAGCTAGAACGCAAAGCCCTCGAGTCTCACCCGGAAGAAGAGCTTTCCGAGCTGGCAGCGATTTATCGATCTCGAGGACTGGATGCGGGGCTGGCTCAACAAGTGGCCGTACAATTGACGCAGCACGATGCGCTGGGCGCTCATGCCCGCGACGAGATCGGCATTCACGACGATCAGCGCGCTCAGCCCATATTGGCCGCGGTCGTTTCCGCAGCGAGCTTCGTCCTGGGTGCAGCAGTCCCACTTTTTACGATCCTGTTCAGCCCAATGTCGGCGACGCTCTCAGCGCTCGCGATCGCCTCCTTGGTGACGCTCTGTCTGTTGGGCGCCTTGTCCGCGCGATTAGGCGGCACTTCTGCGCTTCGTTCCATCCTCAGAATTACGTTCTGGGGATCCTTTGCGTTTCTGTTTACGGGAATCCTCGGCGCCTGGCTGGGGCAAGCCTTATAGAGAGAATGACTTAGCTTACGGAATTCAAGGCAAATCCCAATTCCAGATCGAATCACCGACAATGGCTTGTGTAAACTCAGGCGCAAAGACTTCCGCAGGAAGGGCATCGGGACCGACGAACGGTGCCAAGGTGGGTGCGGCTAAATCGGAGTTGACAGCCAGCCGCTCGTGAATGGCGTGACGCAAGGCCTGCCCCGCTTTCCCGAAGGCCGCATCTTTGAGACTGACCACGCGTGCCGCCGTTCGCAATCTGGACATGCGCTCCGAGCGCTCGGCCACGTAGGTGTCGAACATGCCTGCGTGCCAGGTGCGCTCCCCTATCAACGCCTCACTGACCAAGCGTACGTCGCGATGGGTGATCGACAGACCTTGACCTGTAATGGGATCGTTACGTCCGGCTGCATCACCGATTAACACCACACCTTCTTTGACAATCGAGTCCAGCCACGCATCCGAATTGCGGTAGGCGATACAGGGACTTGCCGGTTCGGCCTCGCAAATGACCCGTGCCTGCGGAACGCAAGGGATATCCCAACTGTCGAGAAAGCGTTGCGGACCTTCGGGACCTACCAGTCGACCCCGATCGTGCCGTGGCCAGCCCAGATAAATACGCACGCGGCCGTTGCCTTGGGGAAACGCCAGGACATGTGCATCACCTTCAGAGGCGATCACCTGAAGCTCCTCGGGCCAACCGTCGGCCTTCGCCACGAGCATACCGGAAAACAGGTGATGCTCAGGATCTTGGCTCACCGTACAACCGATTTGCTTCGCCACTATCCCGTTGCGACCATCGGCGCCAACTACCCAGCGCGGCCTGACGGTCCTGTTAGTGCCATCGACTGCAAACTGCACCGTGGGCGGTGTTCCAGGCGTTACCTCAAGCTTCTGAATGCCTCTTAGATACTGTACGCCCAACGCAACTGCTGCGTCGTTGAGCAAGTTACACGCCGTTGGATGACCGAGAGACAGCGGTGCTTCCGGAACACGCTGCATCAGCGACACAGACGCAGCTTCCGCCTCTGCAGCGGATTGGTACGGGGAGTAAGTCACATGCCGACTAATGCGATGACCTCCTCCGCGTAGATACAGAGGCAGCAGTTCGAGCCGGACGGCTTCCACCACACCCCACGGCGCCATCCATTCACCGCGCACGACATCCTTGTGCACGTGGGTTTTCTCCAACATTACGACGGACAGCCCAGCCCGAGCGAGCACGACACTCATGGCCCCGCCCGCTATACCGCCCCCGACGACGACGACATCGACATGTTCCGCGCTCATGGTCTCGTCTTATACCAGCTTAAATCCTTCCCGGCTGAGCGGCATGGAGCGAATCCGCACCCCGGTTGCTGCGAAGATGGCGTTGGTCACCGCGGGCGCCAACGGCGGTAACGCGGGTTCGCCCAGTCCGGTGGACGCGTTGTCGCTTTGCAGGAAGTGCACATCGATCTCGGGTGTGGCAGCGATGCGCATGACCGGATACTCATGGAAATTGTCCTGTTGTATGACACCGCCTTCCATCGTGATCTGTTGCATGGCCATGGTGCTGAGACCGTCCACTACAGAACCTTCAACCTGACTAAGCGCACCGCTCATGTTGATGATCGGCCCGACGTCCACCGCAACGGTGACTTTATCGACACTGAAACTACGCGCCTCATCGACCGTGACTTCCGCCACTTCCGCTATATGGGCGGCATGGCAGAAGTAGAACGCCAAGCCTTGACCGCGTCCGGGGAGCATCGGTTTTCCCCACCCAGCTCGCTCAGCGGCGAGTTTAATGACATCGATCGCGCGACCGGTATTCAGCGCATTGACGTTACCTTCATCCAACCAGCGGGGTTCGCCCATCAATTCCAGTAAAAACTCCAGATGATCGCGCCCGGCAAGCACCGCCAGCTCGTGTATGAAGCTTTGCTCTACGAAAGCGTTGGTGTTGGAGCCAGGCGCACGCCAAGCACCGCAGGGTGTGGCAATTTCGACGAGCGTTTGTTTCACGCGGGCATTTTCCAACGCCGACATGGAAAACTCGTTACCAGACAGACCCGAGCCAATGACTCTGCGATCAGGATACTTGAAGCCGATGTAGTGCTGCTCCCATCCCGCCAGCTTACCCTTGGTGTCGATGGCCGCTTTCATGTTCTCGAAACCACCCACTCTGAAGAAATCGTTGTGGATGTCGTCGGTGCGCGTCCATGTCAGTTTCACCGGTACACCGACGCGATGCGCTATGGCCATCACTTCGGTGGCGAAATCGTGGACGGCACGACGCCCGAAGCCACCGCCTAACCGCAGCGCGTGGACCTTCACATTGTCGGGCTCGATGCCGAGCATGTTCTTGGCGATTTCCTTGACTTGCGCCGGGAACTGACTGCCCAGCCAGATTTCCAGCGCATCGGCCCCACCGTCGCTTCCCTTATCAGCCCCTTTCTTATAGTGCACGGTGCAATTCATGGGTTCCATGCAGATGTGCGCCACATAGGGAAACTGGTAGAACGATTCAAGCACACGATGCTCACGGTTCGTGAACGCCGCATCGACCGCTTCGCTGTCAACGCGAACCTCGCCGCCATCTTCGCGCGCGATGCGCTTGGCGGCTTCTACCATCTGCGACCAGCTGTCGCTGGACGCGCTACGCTCATCCCACTTCACTTTGAGTTTGGTTTTTGCGTCGAACACGGACCAGGTGTCGTCGCCGACAATGGCTACACCGCCTCGCAACGACGCCATGCCCTCTAGAAAAGCCATGGAGGCTTCACCGGCGCGATCGTCGGGTTCGAGAATAAAGGCATCCGTGATGCCCGGCAGGTTTTTGATCTCGGTCTCGTTGAAACTGACCGCGCTGCCCCCAACACGGGGGCAGCGCGTATAAGTGGCGTATTGCATGCCGGGGAGATTGACGTCAATGCCGAATTGCGATTGTCCGGTGGAGATGACCAAGTTGTCGACGCCGCTCACGGAGGTGCCGATGATGGTGTAGGCGCGCGGATCTTTGAACGACAACATCTCCGGATCGGGTACGGGTTGTTCCGCCGCAAGGGAGGCGAGCTGGCCAAAGGTGCGGCTTTGCCCGGATGCATGGACCACCTGACTGTCTTTGGCTTGCAGGTCTTCCCGCTCCACTTCCATCAGTAACGCAGCGGCACCGATCAGCATCTCACGAGCAGAAGCGCCCATGCGGCGCATAGCGTCGAAATTGCGCGGGATGGAGGTTGAACCTCCGGCGCCTTGCAAGCCGTACTTATCGCTGTCGATGGGTGCATCGATCACCTGCACATCTTCCCACCGCGCACCCATCTCCTCCGCGATGATCATCGGCAGCGACGTCTTGATGCCCTGACCCATCTCGGGATTGCTGGAATAGATGGTGATCTGGCCGTCTGGTGCGATCTGCACGTACACGTTCAGCTCTTTGTCCCGCACCAGTGCGTCCCGAGGCTTCGCTGCGGCAGCGGGTAGCGTCAATTGCAACATCAATCCACCACCGGCCAGCGCCGATACGCGCAGAAGATGACGGCGACTCAGATTCAAATCACTCATGCTACGCGCCTCCACCTTGCTTCGAACCGTCCGCGCTGTAGAAAGACGCTGCCGTGTGTACAGCTCGTCTGATTCTGGTATACGTCCCGCACCGGCAATAGTTACCGGCGAGTGCTGTATCGATGTCTGCGTCCGTCGGTCGGCGGTTAGACGACAGCAACGCCGCCGCACTCATGAGCTGACCCGACTGACAGTAACCGCACTGAGGAACGTCATGCTCGATCCATGCCGATTGCAACGGATGCAAGTTGCCACCGTCCGCGAGACCTTCGACCGTCGTCACCGGACCCGTAACGGCTGACACCGGAAGCGTACACGAGCGCGTTGCGACACCGTTGACGTGGACCGTGCAAGCGCCGCACTGCGATATACCGCAGCCGTATTTGGTGCCCGTCAATTTCAACTTGTCGCGCAACACCCACAGCAATGGCATGTCTGGGCTGACATCCACATCGCGTTGCTCCTCGTTGACCGTGAGCTTGTATTTAGCCATTAGTGATTTCCATGACGGTGGAGAAATGATTACTCGATGTACTATGCCACAAGCCAACTCAGTTGGGGTGGCCGGGCTCCGTCACGTTCGCTCTAGCGGCCGTAACAAGCGCTTTCACATCTTCGAGCAGCGCCTTGGCGTCGAAGACGATGCCGTCTTTGATGGTTAGTCGAACCCCACCGACTCGCTCGACCCGGCCTGATTGGCGATTCAAGCGCATATGCCCCGTGCCGTACAGCCGCTTGAAGTTCGCCACTGGATTGCCGTCGACCAACACAACGTCTGCTTTCTTGCCCGGTGTGATCGAACCGATCGCATCGGCCATGCCAAGTAGTTCGGCGCCGTTCAAGGTGGCTGCTTGTATGACTTCCAACGGGTGAAACCCGGCCTCCTGCAGGAGCTCAAGCTCACGGATGTAGGCAAAGCCAAACAACTTGAAAATGAAACCCGCATCGGATCCGGCCGCCACGCGACCGCCTGCATTCTTGAAATCGTTGATGAAGCGCATCCATCGGGCAAAGTTGCTGCGCCAGGCCACCTCGTCCGCCGTGGTCCAATCGAAGTGATAGGACCCGTGCAGCTCGGGGTCCGGCATGAAGAACCGTGCCAGATCCGGCAGTGTGTAATCGGCATGCCACTCCGCATCCCGCGCCCGCGCCACATCGCGGTTGGCTTCATAAATGGTAAATGTCGGCACCATCGTAAAATTGAGCTGCACTAACTCCTCGATCACGGCCTGCCATTTTGCGCTTCCGGGCGGGGCTGCTTGTTGCCACAGGCGCCCGGCTTGCCCGAACCGCCATTGCTCGTCCGTATAATTGTAGGCGGGGGGGTAGTTTTGAATCGTGCGGTCGACGAACAACGCTTCGGGCAATCCGTACCAGTGTTCCAGGCTATCAAGACCTGCTCTGGCGCTGTCCAGCGCATTCATATGGTACACACCGTTTTGGTCGTGATGATTGGCACTGCCGAGGTCCAATTCGGAGGTTGCAGCCAGCACGGCGGTCAGCGCCTCGCGAGTGCCGCCGCGCAATTTGACGCCCTCTGCGCCGCGTTTAGCCACTGCCCTAACCCAGTCGCGCGCCCCTTCTGCGTCGACAATGTCTCCACCAGGGAACATGGCATACGGGATGATTCGAGGTGCGGTCAACGTGCCTGCGTCACTGCGGTTCTTGTGCTCGACCGTGAACTTGAGACCCCGAATCGAACCGACGTCACGGACCGTGGTGATACCGTGGGCCAGCCACAGCTTGAAAACGTAACCCGGCGGTGTGTAGGGATTCGCAACGCTGTGCGCATGCGCATCGATGAATCCGGGTAAAGCGGTCATACCGGTGCCATCGATGCGTTGTTGTTCAGATGTCGGCTCGACCGGCCGCGACGCAATGCGGTCAATGCGGTCGTTGCGGATCACAATGTGCACGGGACCGCGGGGTGGCGACCCGAGACCATCCACAAGCATCACGTTTTCAACGATGAGTTCTGCGAACGGTCCGCGCCCCTCATGCTCCGTCCGGTCCGGCGCCGGATCCGGCAGTGTGAAACCCGCGGCGAGTATCTGCATGCGTCGCTCCTCGCCGGGCTCTGGCCGAGCTGACGCCGCCCTCGCGCCGGTACACAGCAGCATCGCGGCACAAACACCCACGTAGACAGTTCGCCAATACTGGCCTCTCATCGATCCACTCCCCTCCATCGACAATCGACGCAGTGTAGTGAATCTATCCGAGCAGCCACAAGCCGCATACCGGCTTGACAGTACGGCCCCTGCGTTCAGACTCTCATCAGCGCACCCACTGGAAGGCACACCATGACGGCTCGAATCGACCACTTCATGTACGCGGTCGCATCACTGGATGATGGCATCGCATGGGCAGGGGACACGTTCGGCGTTGCCCCGGCATACGGCGGCGAGCACATCGGCTTGGGTACTCGCAACGCGCTGTTGTCGTTGGGGAGTGCGTACCTCGAGATCATCGCACCCGATCCCGCCCAGTCCATCGAAGGCACGCTGGCGGAACGGTTTGCCGCGCTTCGCGAAGGCGGACTCGTGACGTGGGCGGCCGAAGGGGACCTCGCTGCCATCGCTGGGTCGTTAGACGAACGCGGGGTGTCCAGCGCAGGCCCCAACCGCACTGAGAGAAAGACTGCGGACGGCGATCTGCTGGTCTGGGAACTGCTGTTCCCTGTCGGTTCGCCGCATGGCGGGCGCATGCCATTCTTCATCGACTGGCTCGATTGCCCCAACCCCAAAGACACCAATCCGGGAGGCGGTGAGTTTCAGGCGTTGTCCATCAGCACAGCCGAGGCTGACGGCTTGAGGCAATTGCTCACGGCACTTGGGCTAGACATCGACGTTCGCGAAGGCGCGGCAGAACTCTCCGTTACCATAGCTGCGAGGAACTCAGACGTGATCCTCAAGAGCACGGAAGAAACAAGCCGCCTCACGCTACGCTAAGGTCGGGAAACAGTTGGCACAACTCGACCTCAACCAACTACAACAGTACATGGACGCATCGCCGTATATCCGTAGCACGGGTATGCGCATCCTCGAATTCGACATAGCAGCGCAAACCCTGACGGTGACCATGCCGCTCAAACCCGAGTTCGAACGCCAACCCGGTACCGGGCAATTTCACGGCGGACCCATCGCTGCCCTCATTGACACCGCTGGCTGTTTTGCGCTGATCATGGTGCAGGGCCATGGCATTCCCACGGTTAATTTTCGCACCGACTATCTGCGTCCCGCCGTCAACACGGATCTTCGCGCCAAGGCTCTAGTGCGCCGTGTCGGCCGCACAGTGGGTGTAGTGGACGTCGACGTTTTCGACGATGCAGCGAAACTAGTGGCTGTAGGACGAGGTACGTTTGGAAGCCAAGGCGGCTAACCGCTGTTCTAAGGGTGCAACACAATTTTGCCGAAGACTTCGCGCTGCTCCATGGCCCGCTCAGCGGCGTGAACTTCCGTCAACGGCAACACCTTGTCTATCACCGGCGTGAGTGAGCCGTCTGCTGCGTAGTTCAACATGGCAACGATGTCGGAGCGCCGCCAACCGTTGGACCCGAGTAGCGAATGCTCGAATGTCCACACGTAGCGAATGTCGATCTGATCTTCGAAACCGGCAGTGGCGCCGCAGGTCACCAGACGGCCACCGCTACGCAGACACCTTATCGAGTCGATCCATGTACCCCCACCTGTGCAATTGACAAGCAGGTCAACGCCACCCTCGCCGGTGATACGAGGTTTGCCCACGATATCCCAGGCGGCCTTGCGCATCTGGGTGGTCACATAATTGATACCGTGGTCGGACCCCAGCTGCGCAAGCCTGTCCAGCTTGTCTTGACTGGATGCGCAACTGATGACCGTAGCGCCTGCCCGCTTGGCAAGCAGCACACAAGCTGTGCCGACACCGCCACTAGCGCCCATCACCAGCACTGTATCGTCGCCGGTCAACGCGCCCCGTGTGACCATCATGCGATGCGCGGTGGCGTACGCAAGCGGAATGCACGCTGCCACGTCGAAATCCACTGTGTCCGGAATGGGTACTAGCTGCTTGGCGTCCGCGACACAGTACTCTGCACGTCCACCGTTCCAGCGTTCCCCGATCATACCCCGCTCGTAATGTATCGGATCGATCAGCACCCGGTCGCCGACCGCAACGTCGTCGACGTCAGACGCGGTTTCCGCTACTTCTCCGGCGATATCCGAGCCGATGACGAGCGGTAGCGGCAGCTTGATACCGGGCATGCCGCGACGGCTGAAGATGTCGTGGTAATTGAGCGACGTTGCCTTGATGGCAATTCTTACCCATCCGGGTTCCAGGACCGGGTCCGGAAAGTCGTCTTCGATGAGGATGTTGCCGACATCCCCATGCGCCCTCACGACTGCAGCTCGCACGGTCTGTCCCTAATCCACGGTGTGTGCGGGCATCATTTGGCTCGCTATGTGCCGGTCCAATTCGGCGCACGTTTTTCGGCAAACGCTATAGGGCCTTCTTTGGCGTCATTCGAAGAGAACACAGTCTTGGATAGAGGCTCCTGCATCTTCCAGAGTGTATCTTCGTCGTGACCTTGAGCGGCCGCTCGCACGAGTGACTTGGATGCCGCCACCGCCAACGGAGCGTTCTCGGCGATGCGCTCGGCCCAGCCGATGGCCGCCTCGAGTGCGCCACCCGACTCGGTCAGTTCGCTCAGCATCCCGGAGGCCATCGCCACTTCTGCGGTGATCGGTTCACCGGTGATCGCCATCTCCATCGCGCGGGTGTAACCGACCCGTGCAGGCAGCCTGAACACGCCACCGGCAGCAGCGAAGAGTCCTACCTTGACTTCGCGGATGCCGATTTTCGCGCCCTTGGCCGCGACCAGTAGGTCACAGGTCAGTGCGATCTCACATCCACCAGCAAGAGCGAATCCTTCGATTGCCGCGATCAACGGTTTGGAGCAACCCTCGCGAATGAAGGTAGTCAGGGGGCCGATGTCTTCGCCGCGGGCGAAAGCTTTGAGGTCCATGCCGGAACAAAAACCCCGTCCGTTGCCCGTGATCACTCCTGCCGTGAGCGAGTCATCGGCATCGAGCTCCCGCACAGCCGCGAGCAGGCCATGGGACAAGGCCCCATTGATGGCGTTCATCGCTTCGGGTCGGTTGAGCGTAATCACCATGACTCGGTCACGTCGCTCAACTAAAACCGCTTGTTCTTCAGTACCTTCACTCATTTTCTTAATGACTCCCTTACATTTTTTTGCGATAGAAAACTGTCTCCGACCCCAATCTGCTGACGCACAACTGTCTCCGACCCCAAATTGCTGCGAAAAATTGTCTCCGACCCCAATGCCGGGGGTCAACTTGCCGGTTCGAAGTACAATAGTGTGTGTTCGCCGAGGCCGGATTCGAACACCGGTGTCAGCTTGAGTCCCACGCGCAATTCGTCCTCGTTAGCATTGACGATGACGGAATTCATGCGCACCCCTTCCTCGAGTTCCACCACCGCGAGCAGTTGCGGCTCCAGGCCATTAAATTGCGGGGCGGTGGGTCGGCGCGCGACGGTATAGCTGTAAATCTCGGCTCGACCACTCACTTCCTGCCATTCGAGATCGGCGCTCAAACACTGCGAACAGTGGCTGCGCGGATAGAAGATCCATGAGCGGCATTGCGAGCACCGCTGCAACAACACCTTGCCATCCGCCAGACCCTGCCAAAACGGCAGGCTGGTGGGGGTTGGACTCGGCATGGGCGGCGCAATGCGTTCGTCCACTAACCGCCCTCCATCACAATGGCCGACTGCTCGCTCATGATGCCGCCGGTACCTGTGACGAGCGCGGTGTCGCACGAGTCGATCTGCCGCGCCTCCGCCTTACCCATGATCTGACGCGCACCCTCGATCACTTGAGACATACCCCCCGCGAGCCCTGCCTGACCGGCACCCAGCTGCCCACCGTGAGTGTTCACCGGAAAGTCGCCCTGATAGGTCAGGTCGTGTGCATTGACGAACTTTGTCCCCTCACCTTTGCCGCAGAACCCGGAATCTTCCAGTGTCAACAACACCGTGATCGTGTAACAGTCATAGGGCTGTACGACGTCCACATCCGCCGGCGACTTGCCGGCCATGGCGAAGGCCGAGCGCGAAGCGGGCCCTACTGGCGTCTGCGTCATGTCCTCCTGGTAGGTCGTAGACTTCGTCGTCAAGCGTTCGCCGAATCCGGTGATATAGACCGGACGATTTCTTGCCCGTGCTATCACTTCCTTGTTGGCGACAATCACGGCAGAACCGCCAGCGCAAGGCATCACGATCTCCAGCAGATGCAACGGATCGGCAATGATCGGGCTCGCCAACACATCTTCTATGGTGATGGGTTGTCCGAAAAACGCTGCATTGGGATTGGCTTGGGCGTTAGTCCGCTGATCGGCTGCTATCTTCGCAAGGGCTCGTTCGTCATAGCCGTACAACGCCGCATAACGCTGGGCGATCATGGCGTAACCTGCATTCTGTGCCACGTTGCCATAGGGAACATCGAACTCTGCCTGCGGCGAACCCCAATTGGCACTGGTGGAGCCATAGAAACGACTGTCGTCTTTGGGCAGCGGATGCGGATTCGAGGGCATCGGCAACGCCGGGGCCCCGCAAACCACCGCCTGACAAATGCCAAGCTCGATGGCGGCCGCAGCACGCCAGACCATCCCCACGGGCGACGCCCCACCGAGGTCTACACACTCGGCGAAATTAACGTGTAGGCCCAGGTATTCGGCTAACGTTGCAGGCGCAAACATATTCGTTTCGCGGATCGACGTACAGCACAAACCGTCGATGTCGCTTTTTTTAAGTCCCGCATCGTCCAGCGCACGACGTGTCAGATCGGCGAACTGCTCCAGAAAAAAGGCACGCTGACCGACGTATTTGCGCTCGTTCTTGTAATCCGCGACACCGACGATCGCCGCCTCACCCCTAAGTCCTCTGCTCGACATACTCAAGTCGGACGCATTGCGCTAAATGCGCACGGGTTCATCCATGTGTTCGCTGTGCCCTTCGACATCGTATGACATGATGACCAGATCTCTCGAAGTGCCCTTGGCGTCTTCCACATAGTCCGCAAGCAACGCTTCCGGCACAAAGCCAAGATGTCTAAATGCCGCCTGAGCCCCCTGTTGATCTGTCGTCATGTTCGCCATCAACTTTTTCAGGCCTTCATGACGCGCGACGTCGAATATATTACTGGTGAGCACTTTACCGAGGCCGCGCCCACGATAGCTCGGGCTGATGTTGACGCGAATTTCACCGACACGCCGTGTCCATCGCGCTTTATTCTTGTGCACAGTGGCATATCCGACTAATCCGGTGCTGTCGTATGCAACCAGAGAAGTCGAATGCCCGCTTTCGAGATTACCCACCCAGTCGTCGATGACCGACTCTTGTGTCAGATCTACACGCAGGAATAACAGATCTTCGCTCGGTAACCCACGCGCGAACTCCAATACCGCATCGCGATCGGCCTTCGACATCAAACGCAGCTCGACAGTCGCCCCATCTGCCAGTGTGACTTCTCTTGGAAAATTGTCTTTACTCATCAATCCTCTCCGGCACAGATACTGTGGCGTCTCGTTTCTTGTTATGCCGCATCCGACTGTGCCTTGGCTCGCGCTGCGGAGAGCAGCTCGGCATAAGCCTCACGACACAATTCGTCCAGCACCGCTAAATCCGGCAACATCCTCGGATCAGCCGTGTAGTTGAAAATCATCTTCTGGTTATAGCTGCTCACGGCAATACCCAACCCCATATTGCCGCCCATCATCATGATGGCCGTCATTTCCACCACCTCGTGTCCCGCAATGTATTGGGCCACTTGCACACCCGGTACGTTGGTGAGCACAAAGTTGACGCCGTAGTTGGGACCCCGGCCAAATACGTTCGGGAGCAGCGCCGGCGGGAAGGCCGCAGCGAGACGCGTGGGATCGAGCGGCGTGCTTACCAGTTGCGACGCCACCATAGCAAGCGGCGGCATTTCCGGCATCGACTCCATCATGAGTGTCATCGCCTGCGCTTCACCCCCGCCCTTGATGCGTCCGGTTTCGTTACAGACGGCCTGGTAACGCTCTTCGATCGGCAAAGAGTAGGCCGGTAACGTTGGGAAGATGGCCGACACACGATTACCCAAAGCACCCTTCTCGTCCTCCGTACGTACGTTTACCGGACACATAACGCGCAGATTTTGATTGGTAGTGGCTTCGTTGTGCTTCTCTAAGTAGCGCGCCACGCCTTCGGTCACTATCGCCAGGGCCACATCATTGATGGTCCCACCGAAAGCGCGGCGTACCTCACGAAACTCCGCCAGCGTGTGCACCGAGTATGCAAGTTTGCGTTTGGGTCCAATGGCGGAAGCGTTCCAGGGTGCGGTGATCACTGGCTGTGTGAAGAACTTCGTCAATGCTTCCACGCCCTTCTGCATGATTGACCGGCTTTCGGCGTTGGCAAACACGCCGAATCCCGCTGGATTGAATCCGCGTACGTTGTCTTGCACCGCTTCGTTCATCAATTGAGCGGGCGAGGGAATGGGTGGAGGGTTCCAATCTGCCTCGGGCGGAGCCGGCGTCTCGGCATCCTGCTCGAAATCCAGCAATACGGTAGACATCTGGATCGCGGAGGCGCCATCGATCATCGCATGATGAGCCTGCTGCAGAATCAGGGTGTGTCCCTTTACGCCGGTCAACACGTGAAATTTCCACAATGGAATGGAACGGTCCATCAATGCTTCGTTGACCTCGCACAGACGATCCAACCCAGCCTGAATCGACGCACCCGGTTCGATTTCGTGGTGCACAATGTGATTGGTCAGATCGAAATCCGGATCGTCCACCCACTTGGGATGGGCGAGATTAAAAGGCACGAAGACCATACGTTGCCGCAATCTCGGCACTAAGTGAACGCGCGCGGCATAGTGCTTGTAGATGGCATCGAACCCCACTTCACCCTCGACAACCAGAATGCCCGCCGTCTGCATGGGACCGCTGGCAGTTTCCTGATAGATGAACGACGCGTCCTGTTGGCTGAGGCGCATGTGGTGTCTCCCTTGAGGTTGTGAGCCCATCCTCCTTGTATGACACAAAGCGTACAGGAGTTCCAACGTCTCACCAAACCTCATTTCCGGCCAGGATCAGGTTCGCCCGCTGTTTGCGCCCAACCGCCGCAGGCCTGCGCCATACCGGGTCGTATTGCCGTCAATAGTCCGCTCGATCTCCCGTCCAACAGGCGGCGTGCGTGTTCCTTCAACCGACGCAGGCGCAACAAATCCTCATTAAGCGCCCTGGGCTTCTCGAAATCCGCCGGAGGCTCAATACCCTCCAATGCGAGAAGCATCTGGTATCGATCGAGGGCATCGAAGAAAACATCCTGGCCACCTTGAAAGGCTTCGTAGGCTTGCACGTACGAGGCACGGTCCAGCATCCCTTCCCCCGCCAGCTGGGTAGCTCGATCGATGGCTTCCCAAACGGTTTCACGCGCGGCCTGTGTATCCGGCTCTCGGGCCAGCCTACGTACCGTTTGATCGATCGCCGCTAACCTGCGTCCATCGTCGGTACACAATAAACCGTCGCTGGTGCCCGCAAGCCACGCCGCTTCGTGGGTCTTGTCTGCGAACACCAACAGCTTGAGGAGCACGGGAAACATCCTCTGGGTGATGTCGGAGCCGGCACCGAATGCCACTAAAGCGACGCTGATGCCCTGCTCGATCGCTGCATAGGCAGTGTCTAATTCATGCGCGGCGAAAGCGAAGTTCGCTCTTGCCAGCTGCGCCACGAAATAAGCATAACCTTGCCGATTGGGATCGAGTATCGACAGCGACTGTTGCAGCGTCTCGAGCGCTTCATCGGCACGGTGGGTGCGAAACTGCAGACCGGCATACAAGCGCAGAACGTTTGCGTAGGAGGTGTTGTCAGGCGCATGCGTCTGGAAAATGGATACAGACTCTTGAAACGCGGCCTCCGCCTTCGCATAGCGTTCCGTCATGCCCCAATGCAACGCTTGGTTGCTGAGGGTCACGGCCAATCCAAGGGGTGTTTCGGCCCGCCGCATGTTCGCCACCGCGCTGACCCAATACTCATCGGCGACGTCCATATCACCGGCGCGTCGAGCCGCACCGGCCAATAACTGATCGATCCTACCCAATGTGCGTGGGGCGTCGATCTCAAAGGCTTGGGCGACTTGCGCCATCTGACGGGCGCCGGTATCCGCACGCTCGTCGTCTCGCAGCCGCAGCAGCGCACTGACCTCGGCGTACTTGCCCGACAACCATTCAACCGCACCCTCTGCGGTTTGCGGGGACGCCGGCAGGTGCTCGGCGAGAAACTCGACACCCGCAGCCGGGTCCGTCCTGACCAGCGTGTTGCCGATACCGGAAACTGCAAAGAGCACCTCACCTTCGTTGCTACCCGGCAAACTGAGCGCTGCGTCCCACGCGGCCTCCAACGCCTCTCGTTCCATATCCAGAAGATCGAGATTGGTGAATATGCCCGCCAATGTCTTGTTGACTTCCCACGCCAATCTCGGATCGCCAGCGACCCGTTCCGAGATGAAAGGTTTGGCACGCACCAGCGCATCCGCAAGCGTGATTTCCGCACCGCCCTCACCAAAGGGATCCGCTTGTTCGAACACACTGGCGAGGATCTGTTGGGTCGCTAAGCTGCGTTGCGCCTCTGCACGGGCTTTGTTCGCGCGGTCGATGGAGAACAGCGTCGCAAGCGACAGTGCGAAAACCGAACCGGTTAGGACACTGACCGGTATTGCGTTGCGCCGAACGAATCGCGTCAACACGTACCAATTCGATGGCGGCCGCGCCGTAATGGGGCGTCCCTCTCTGAAGCGCCGTATATCGTCCGCCATCGACGCCACGGAGGGGTACCGGTCCGCTGGATTCTTGCGCAGCGCTTTGTCGACGATGGCGTCAACGTCAGAGTCGATGGTGCGGTCGAAGGTGCTCGGAGCTGCCGGTATCTCCCGGCAAATCGTGTCGATCGCATTTTGCAGCGATGTCTCATCGATCTCGTAGGGTTGTTTCCCGGCCAGCACCCCGTACAACAGCAAGCCGAGTTGATACACATCGCTGGCGACGTCTATCGACCCACCCGTCACCTGCTCTGGACTCGCGTACTTAAGAGTGACCGGCGTGCCCTGCATCCGCGTGAGCTCCTTTTCATCGAACTCACCCAAAATCCGAGCGATGCCGAAATCCAGCACGCGGGGTCGGCCAAGAGGATCGACGAGAATGTTCTGCGGTTTGATGTCGCGATGAACGATGAGGCGTCGGTGGGCATAGTCGATGGTATCGGCGACCGCCACGAACAGCGCCAGTTTGTCGTCAATGGACATCGATGAGGAGAATTCGACGATATCGACGCCGTCCACGTATTCCATCGCAAACCACGGACGCCCATCATCCAGCCAACCACCATCGAGAAAACGCGCCAGTCCGGGATGATCTATCGAGGCAAGAATGCGCCGCTCCCTTAAAAAGCGCTCGCGAAACTGCGAACCGACTCGGTGTGCCCACAGTATCTTGATGGCGGCACATTGGACGAATCCGCTATCGCCGTCTTCGTCGGACGTCGCCGAGCGCTCCCGGCGTTCCGCATAGAACACTTGCCCGGTACCTCCGGAACCGAGTTCGCGTACGATTTGCCAATCGCCGGCCTGCAGATCGGACACACTGCGATCTTCCACATCGCGTTCCAGAACGTTGCGGGCCGCCGTGCTGATGCGCGTCAACTCCTCGAACCCGACATTGCGCAACAATGCCGCGACTGCGTCACGCTGAGGCGGATCCAGATCTTCGAGAAACGCGGTACGCGCCGCGCCGTCTAGATCCAGCGCTTGGTCGAGCAATGCATCCAGCGCGGCGAAACCAAGAGTGCTGTCGGGTTCGTCAGCCACGCGTACGGCTACGTCTGGGCGTCGTCGATGAACGTATTTACCCAAGCTTGGGCTCGGGCTAGACGGCGTTGCACAGTCCGCACGTTGGTCGACGTCAGCTCGGCAATCTCCTGATTGGACAGACCACCGAAACAAGACAGGTCCACTACCTCCGCCAGCTCAGCGTTCTGGGTGGCCAGGCGCGTCAGCGCCTGATCGAAGTTCACTATGCTGTCGGGCGCATTGAGGTCGACCATGACACTGGTCGTCAACGCTTCCGGCACCAGACCGCCGCCTCGTTTCGCGGTCCCTTCGGAGCGAAAAGTATCCACCACGATCTGGCGCATCGCGCGGGACGCAATGGCAAAGAAATGGCGCCGGTCGTTAGGATGTTGAGTTTGTCCCCTAATGAGCTTTTCGTAGGCTTCGTGAACGAGCGTGGTTGTTTCCAGGCGATCGACCCCGCTGCGGCGCAATTGCGCACTCGCGATGCGTTTCAATTCCTGATACACGATCGGGATGAGTTCGTTGAATGAATGAGTACTGCCACCCGCATAGGCCTGTAGCAACCGGGTCACATCGCCGGCACCCTCACTTTGCGCATCGGTCATCGCCACCTCCGCAGGAGAACCCAAGCGCCTCCCTAAGCTATTGTGCATGGGTTGATCACCCACTGCACCCGTCTCCCCCCACTCTCTAGTCACCGCATATTCCCGAAAAGATTTACGCCGTCGTGTCGTTTCCGGGAGTGCTTCTCGCTTATCAACACATGGCGAAGGTAGCCACTACGCCACCGGTCGGGCAAGTACGCCTGACTCGAACCCACATCAAAGGAGATTTCAACATGACTAACACCCCCGCATCCGGCACTTTACGAACCATAGGCTGCGTCATGCTCGGGCTGAGTTTCATCGTCGCGGACGCACTGGCACCCGTTGCCCACGCCGCGGGTACGACCGGTGATTTCGGCAAAGCCCTCGGCCGCACGACCACTCTGCACCACTTTCAAGTGGACAAAGACAAGTACGTCGGCCAACGCTTCGAGTTCAATTGTCCGGCGACGACCGTACGCGACAAAGAGGTCACGATCTTCGGGACCGATGTCTACCCAGCCAATTCGCCCATCTGCGAGGCGGCGTTGCATGCTGGTGTGGTCGGCGTGGATGGCGGTCCGATCACTTTGCAGCTCAATCGAGGGATGGGACGCTACGAAGGCAGCAAGCGTCACGACATCGAATCCCAGGATCTCCCTGGCACGCAACTCAGCATCATGTTTCTATCCGACGCAACCCGCGCGAAGTTAGATCGGCTGCAGCGTGAGTGGGCTCCCCGGCTGCAATGGGACGACAAGTTCTCGCAGACAGGACTCGCCAACATTCGCCTCACCGGCCAACGCTTCGCATTCGACTGCCCTTCCGCGCCGGCTAGCCTTGCGGGACGTCGTGTGTACGGCACGGACAGTTATCCGCTGCACAGTTACGTTTGCATGGCCGCGGTGCATGCCGGACAAATCACCAAAGCCGGTGGTCCGGTGCTTGTGCAGATGGATCCAGCGCTGGAAGGCAAGTTCGTCGGTTCGATCCGTCACGGCATAGAATCGAAGAACGGGCCGAAGTCGCCTCGCTCGATTACCTTCCCCCACGCGAACGTGCAAAGCGCCGCCACGGCTGACAGCGACGTGATTCGTGCAGTGGAAGAACGCAAGATCACGAAGCGGGACGTCAAGAGAGCACTCGGCAAGAAGATCCTCGGTAAACTCTGACTAGTTTTCGCACGCAGTAGAGCGGTTAAGAGCGCAGGAGCGAGTCTCCTGCGCTCAGTTCGTTACGACTCCGGTAGGGCATTGTGTCTATCGAAATGTTGGAATGCGCATCGCGGTCCGGCTAAACTTACACACTCCCAACCCACCGAATGGACATCAGTATGGCCGGTAAATTCGAAGTGTATAAAGACAAAGCAGGCAAGCACCGCTTCCGACTTAAGGCAGGCAACGGCGAAATCATTCTCGCGAGCCAAGGCTACGCTTCCAGGGGCGGCTGCATGAACGGCATCGCCTCCGTTCAGAAGCATTGCAAGGACGCGTCCTGTTTCGACGTCAAGCAAACTAAGTCCGGCCACCGCTTCAACCTCGTAGCGAGCAACGGCCGAGTCGTCGGCAGCAGCGAAACCTACAAAACCGAAGCCGCGTGTGCCAACGGGGTCAAGTCGGTTCGCAGCAACGCACCGAAAGCGAAGATCGTCAACGTCTAGGCAGACGGACTCCGAGACACAACGACTCGGAGTCCCGTGGTCGCCACGCGCCGACAAATTGCGCGCGACCGACCCTTCCCGGTCTCGCGCCGGATCCGCATGGACTTCCCCGGTTCGCAAGCGCCGATATCCATGCGCGGGAGGCGAGAATTAGAGATACTGTGTCCTCGAACCGACACTGACCGACCATGATCCATACCCGTTTCCCAGCCTTCCTGCTCGGTGTTCTCACCGCCCTCTGGATACCTACGACGTTCGCCGCCAAGTTGACGGCCGGTGACAAACAACTGGTCTACGACATCTACAGAGAACTCGTGGAAACCAACACCACCCATTCGGTAGGTGACAACACGCTCGCCGCTGGGCGGGTCCGGGCGAGATTCGTTGCAGCAGGTTTCGATGAGCGGGATCTGTTCGTCGGCGGTCCCAAAGAACGCAAAGGCAATTTCGTCGCTCGATTGCGCGGGCGCGGCACGAAGGAGCCGATCGTGCTCCTCGCTCACATCGACGTCGTCGAAGCCAAGCGCAGCGACTGGTCGATGGACCCATTCAAGCTGCATGAAAAAGACGGCTACTTCTATGGCCGCGGCACGTTGGACGACAAGGCACAGGCTGCGATCTGGGCTGCTACCCTCATTCGCATGAAACAAGAGGGTTATGAGCCCAATCGCGATCTCATCGTCGCCCTGACAGCCGATGAAGAAGGTGGCGGTAGCAACGGGGTTTACTGGTTGCTGGAAAACCACCCAACGTTGATCGATGGTGTGTTCGCGTTGAACGAAGGCGGTTATGGGTTGTTGCAGAACGGCCAACGCATTGCCAACAGCATTCAGACCGCGGAAAAGATCTATCAAAGTTATCAAGTCACAGCCACCAATCCGGGTGGTCACTCAAGCATCCCTCGCGAAGACAATGCCATCTATGACCTGGCTCAAGCACTGCTCAATATCCGCAACTACACGTTCCCGCTCGTCATCAATCCCGAAATGCGTCTGGGCTTTGCCAGACTGGCTGAAATCAGCCCCGGTCAACTAGGCGAAGACTTAAAAGCGATACTAAAACCCAAGCCCGACCCCGATGCGCTCGCCCGATTGGGCAAAATTCCGTGGATCAACGCGTTGTTGCGCACTACTGCGGTAGCGACCATGCTGGAAGGCGGCCATGCACCCAACGCTTTACCTAATTCGGCTTCAGCGGTCGTCAACGTACGTATGATGCCCGGTACCGATCCGGAACTGGTCCTTGCCGCATTGACCGAAGCCGTCGACAACCCGGATGTTCGAGTGGTGCACCAAGGCGGCGGACGACCATCCGATCCTTCGCCCCTCACCGATGAGATTCTAGGCGCAGTCGAAGCCGCCACGGAAGCGATGTGGCCCGGCGTGCTGGTAATGCCTACCATGACGACCGGCGCGACCGATGGCGCCAAGATGCGCAACGCGGGGGTGCCAACTTATGGCGTCACAGGTTTGTTCGTCGATCGCAATGACATCCGTATTCACGGGCGCGATGAACGCCTGCTCGTGACTTCTTTCTACGAAGGCTATGCGTTTTTGTTCGATCTTGTGAAGCGCCTGAGTTCGTAAGCTCGAGTTCTAAAATCCAAGGAGAAACAAATGAGTGCAGTCCACCCCGGCGATATCGGCAGCATCCCGCTGGAACAGATCGATGTCAGTCAGCCCGAACTTTTCGAGAAAGATACGTGGCATCCCTGGTTTGCAAGGCTGCGCAAAGAAGCCCCTGTGCACTATCTCCAAGACAGCCTCAATGGACCGTTCTGGTCGGTGACATCGCATGGATTGATCAAAGAGGTAGACAGCACCAACGAGGTGTTCTCATCGGAGAAAGGCGGCATCGCCATCGTCGATCCGTATGTGAGCAGCGCAGACCAGTTGCAGCAGCAGAGTTTCATCACGCTGGATGAGCCTAAGCACATGCCGCAGAGACGCGCCGTCGCTCCGTCTGTGGCGCCCAAGAATCTCACCGAATTCGAGCCCCTCATACGCGAACGGGCCATCGATATCCTCGAAAACCTGCCTGTAGGCGAAACGTTCAATTGGGTGCAGGAAGTGTCCGTCGAACTCACCGCCAGAATGCTGGCCACACTCTTCGATTTTCCTTACGAAGAACGGCGCAAACTCGTTTATTGGTCGGATCTGACAACCGCGGTTCCGGAGGTCACCGGGGATGACAGCATCGATATGGATGCACGGTACCAGGAACTCATGGGTGCCGCTGCGGCGTTTTATCAGCTTTGGGACGAGCGTGCCCAACAACCGCCTAAATTCGATCTCATCTCCATGCTCATTCACAACGAGGCCACTGCGCACATGAACGAAGATCCGGCCTTGTTCTTAGGCACAATCCTTCTGTTGATCGTGGGCGGCAACGACACGACCAGAAACAGCATCAGCGGCGGTGTCATCGGGCTCAACCAATTTCCGGACCAGTACCAAAAACTCCGCGAGAATCCGCAACTGATCCCGAACATGGTAGCTGAGATCATACGCTGGCAATCTCCGGTCATTCACATGCGCCGCACAGCCTTGCAGGACTACGAACTCGGAGGCCAGCAAATCAAGGAAGGCGATAAAGTCATCATGTGGTACCTCTCCGGGAACCGTGACGAAACCGTGTTCGAAAACCCTGACAAGCTCATCGTCGACCGCCCCAACGCACGCGCGCACGTTGCCTTCGGCTTTGGCGTGCATCGGTGCATGGGTAATCGCCTTGCAGAACTGCAACTGAGAATACTCTGGGAAGAGATCATGAAACGCTTCCACACCGTTGAAGTGGTCGGCGAAGTCGAACGCCTCCCCAACAACTTCATACGCGGCATCAAGGACCTGCCCGTACGCCTGCACCCGGTGTCAGGCACAGTCGAGTAATGCCCGACCGTCCAGCACTCAAAGTATTTCAGTGGGCCAGCGGTGCTGTCGGTAAACAAACCGCTCGCGCGGCATGTGAGCGGGACTCACTACAACTCATCGGCCTATACGTTGCTTCGCCCGATAAGGCCGGCAAAGACATCGGCGAGCTTATCGGGGTCGACACACTTGGCATCGCTGCGACGAACGACATCGAAGCGGTCAAAGCGTCCGATGCCGACGTCGTGCTGCATAGCCCATTGCCGTCTTTGATTGCAGGCGACAAGTACGATCAAGATTTGGACGATTTTTGCGAACTGCTCAGCGCCGGCAAGAACGTCATCACCGTGGTGGGCTATCTGTACCCCAAGGTACATGGCCCGGCTGTCGTCGATCGATTGCAGGCAGCCTGCCAGGCGGGCAACAGCTCTTTCCATTCGACGGGCTTGAACCCAGGCTGGATGGGCGACGTTTTGCCACTCACCATCAGCCCACTCTGCGCACGCATCGACCATGTCCATGTCCTCGAGATCTCGCGCTTCGATGGTTATGCCTCACCGGAAATCATGTTCGATTCAATGGGTTTCAACGCTTTCCCCGAGGAGTACGAGTCGCGCGTCACCAAACAAAAACGCTGGCTCGATGCACTCTTCACCGAAAGCGTGCAGATGGTAGCGGACGGGCTGGGGCTCGGTGTCACGGAAGTAGTGAGCACCCTGGCCACCGAGCTTGCTGCGCAAGATCTGGAAGTTGCGGCGGGCACAGTCCGCCAGGGTACCGTGGCCGGCCAGCACTGGCGTTGGTCGGGTATGGCCGACGATCGAGAGGTCATCGCCCACGAAACCGTTTGGCGAATTCACCCGGACGTCGCGCCGCAATGGGCGGACGGCAACAATTGGCTGCGCTTCCGCGGATCGCCCAACATCGATTTCGAAATTGAGCGCGACTTCGGTTTCATGGACCATGGCGGCATCGCCACAGCCATGCAGATGGTCAATGCCATTCCCTACGTAGTGGATGCGCCCCGTGGCATTCAGACACCGCTCGACCTGCCTAGAATTCTATATCACCGCTAGATTTCACGAGGTTCTGGATGCAAAGCACGACGTTCCGCAATCCTAGCGACGATCTCCGCATGGCGCTTGCGGTCGATCCGGTAACGGAGAAAAAGAAGCACTCCGAGCAGAGAGAACATACTGGTCGCCGGTCCTTCCATGAAACCCAACCACCAAACCGTATCTGCAGGCACCGATCCCACACTGGCGCCGCGCGGAAATGTAATGACATCCAAGACGATTCCACCCAACAGCGAGCCCATCGCCCCGGTGACTTTGTTGACGAACGAACGCGACGCATAGATCACGCCTTCGCGGCGAATCCCCGATTCCAGTTCCACCTCGTCGGAAATGTCCGCAAACATGGAATTGAAGCTCGCGAGAATGACAGGCAAGCAAATGCCTTGCAGTAAATAGCGTGCAAAGTAGATCCAAAAGATCCATGGAGAGTCGTTGTCCGGGAACCACGAAACGTCGAGCAGGCGCAAGCACAAAGCAGCATTGGCATTAACGACGACGAACACAGCCGGGAAGACCAACGCCAGGCGCTTGTCGAGGCGGGTTGTTATCTTCGACGCAAGCGGTAGGCCAATCCACAAACCCACCAGCGTACCCACGGAAATCAGACCCAGCCGTTCAGTAGGCAGACCCCAAAAGTGCACGCCCATGAACGGACTCATGACGGCTTCCACGGACGTCGCGAAAATCATCAGCAACATACCCATCAGAATCAGTCGATACGATCGATTGCGAAAGACAGATTTGAAATCCTCGAGGCTGTTCCTCAGCGACAACGGTGTGGTTACCCGATCTATCTGCATATGAGGTATTTCTTTGCGCGTGCCGAAACAACACACCATGATGGCAATGAACATGATCGCAGCAAAAAACTCCGCAAACGGCAGGTAGCCGTCAGGATTCAAAGTACCAGGGCTGTAGAGCTCGGTGGTGGGAAAGAAATAGCGGTAGCCGACGATCGAAACCAAAGCCATTGCGGTGATCGAGAAGACGGTGCTGAACGCGAACAACGTCGAACGTTGCGTGTAATCCTGCGCAATCTCAGCGCCCAGCGCGAGGTGAGGCACATAATAAAAAGTGAGAGAGGCTCGTACGAGTACCGCGAAAAACGTCAACCACAGAAAGCTACCGAATTCACCGAGCCCCTCGGGCGGTGCGAACAATGCGATGAAACACAACATCAATGGGAACGCTGAGATGAACATGAACGGATGACGCCGGCCCCAGCGTGAACGCAATCTATCGCTGACGACACCGGCCAGCGGATCGGTGATCGCGTCGAAGCCCATGGCAATGGCTAACGCCAGACCGGCGAGCGTGCCAGGTATGCCGATGACCTGCTGGTAGTAAAATAGCAGGAACACATTGAAAGCTTGGTTTTTTACGCCTTCGGCGACTTGGCCGAACCCGAAGGCGAACATCGTAGGAATCGAAAGTTTACGCACGCAATTTCATCGATCGGTTCCTAGCCACAGATACATACGTGGTTAATCGTCCCATTCAACGAACAGTTGTGCAGGTCCACGGAACGTCATGTTGGGCGAGTATTGCAACTGCTGATCGTCGACCAAACGAATCCCCGGCAAGCGCCGGGTCAGCGCCTCGATGGCGATTTCCCCTTCCAATCTGGCAAGCCTCGCCCCCAAACAGAAGTGAATGCCGTGCCCGAATGCCACGTGTCGGTTGGCATTGCCTCTATCGATGTCGAACGAGGTCGGGTTATCGAACGTCCCGGCATCATGGTTGGCGGAGCCGAGACTTATGAAAACACGGGTGCCCTTGGGAATATCAACGCCTTTGAAAGTCGTGTCCTGCGTCGCAACACGACGCCAACTGGTTTGCGGGGAATCGAAGCGCAACACCTCCTCCATGGCATTGGATATTAAAGTAGTATCGCTACAAAGCCGCCGCCAACAGTCACGGTCGGGAAGTATGTTCAGCAATGCCAGCGAAATGAAGTTGCTGACGATTTCGTGTCCGGCAAACGAAAGGCCGTAGATGATCGACTCGACTTCCCGATAAGTGAGCCCATCCGGATCTTGCTTATGAGCGGCCAGCAACTCTGAAGTCAAATCGTCAGCCGGTTGTGCATTGCGCAGCGCGACGAATTCGCGACAGTAACGCCAATACTTCAACATGTTTTGCGCGATATCGACCTGTTCTGAGTCGGTGGGATGGCCCCAGGTGAACACGAGGCGGTTCGACGTCCAAAATATCAGTTGCTCATCGTCCGACTCGGGAAAGCCGATGAAACGAAAAATCACCTGCCCCGGCAGAGGATGTGCCAGCGATGACACGAATTCTGCCGGGCTGCCGTCAGACAACATGTCGTCAATCAAACGCTCCGTCGTTGCTCTGATATACGGCTCGAGGATTTTCATGCGCCGCGCGTTGAAGCCATCGCGCGTGAACTTGCGAATTCGCGTGTGATCCGGCTGCTGACAGTTGGACATCACCGCCTGAGGGTTATAGTCAGGTGCGGACATGACATCCCGCGCTGCTTCGCACACGGGAAACACCGGATCCTGCACGTTGGCCGACGAAAAGACCTCGTGGTTCTTAAGCACCTCGACCACGTTCTCCATCCCGGTCACCACCAGGTAACCGAGCCGTTCGGAGTAGAAAATTGGCGTATTCGCATTCAGCTGTTCGAGTTGCGGATATGGATCCAACAGGTAGTCGCTGTCGAACGGTGTAAAGTCGGTGTCGATTGGACAGCCGCTCGGTTCCGTCGCTGGCGGTACGCTGATTTTGTGGTAAGCATCGCCTTGTGTATCGCTCATCGAATACCTCCTGCGCTCTCTCCATAGTCAAGCCCGTGGCGCGCGAAAATCGTTTGCACCGGCTGCAAAAACTCTTCGTACCGGCGCCATCTCGCCACTGCATCACGATACAAAGGACGGCGCACTTGCGCCGTACTGGCTGTGGACACTGCTCTGCGATTCTTGTAGAACTTGAGACATTCCTCGTCCCACGGTAGCTCGAGATGCTCGAGCACTTCGCGCACACTCTTGTGGGGATCTTCGAGCAGTCCTTCGTATTGAACTTCATAGTAGCGTTCGGGGAACAGAGACTGCCAATGCGCCATCAGCCTGTCGAACAACACGTAATATGCGGCGGCATCTCCCAGATCGTATGCATAGTTGTAGTACGAATAGTTGATCGCAAACAACTGCCGAAAGTTGCTGAACACCGTGTCCATCGGATTACGCCGTACAACCACCACACGTGCCCCGGGTAGGACCCGAAAAACGAAACCGAGGAGCAGAAAATTCAGCGGCATCTTGTCTACCAGGCGTTGCCCACTGCCCACACCAGTCTGGCTTGCAGCTTGTCGAATGCGATCTAGGTAGTACTCGGCCATGTTATGCGGCGCCTGTTTGCTCGCAGCTCCGGCAATCACGTCATTCAGGAGTTCCCGGCTACGGTCTTCCGAGGCCCGCTTGATGCTCAGCGCGAAATCCTGGCGCTCCCCCAATGAGGTGACATCACGATGGCTGTCCAGAATCTGTTCGACGAGGGTCGTCCCGGTTCTAGGCATGCCGACGACGAATATGCACTCGCTGCCGCTATTCTCGCTGTTACCCGCCGGTAGAGCCGTTTGCAAGGTCTCGAACAATCGCTCATCGCGCTTTACGGAATAAGTGATCTGCGCAATGCGCATCCGCTTTGCTTCCTGCAAGACCTGGAACGCTCGAGCGTACTCACCCGCTTTTTCGTACGCGTAGTACAGGGCATGGCCCAAATAGAGCCGCTCATCCGCCTTCAGATCGTCCTTCGCGAAATGCATGGCGATCTCGTCCACACTGTCCAGATCGGGATCGTTCTTGTTGAGTTCTGCCAGCGCCCAACGCGCGCGATAAAATGTGGGTGCGAGATCTATTGCTCGTTGGTAGTGCTCTCCCGCTCGCGCCATGTCGCCCAGGAACTGGCACGTGGATGCCAAGTTGAAATGAAACTGAGGATTCTCGCTCGCCCTCTCGACCGCTTGAGTAAGAAAAATTCTGGACCGGTCGAACTCACCCAGTTTCGCGTAAGTCACACCGAGCGTATCTGCAGTGAGCGGATCGAACTCACCCGCTTCCGCCGCCGCATCGGCCGTCCGTTTTGCGGCCGCATGTTGATGGGTCATTGTGTAAAGCTTGGCCTGTTGTGCCAGATACTCCGCTTTGTTAGGCGCGAGCAGCACAGCTTGATTCAATAGCTCGAGCGCTTTATCTACTTTGAAGTTTGCGGCAGCGACCATCGCCATGACGAACCAACCGTCCGCAAATTGATCGTCCTTCAGTAACAATTCACGAGCGAGTCGAGCGGCAGTTTCGTAGCGACCAGCGTTGAGCGCGCGAATCGCCTTCCTGTGCTGTTCCCGGTCCGTCACCTAAACCCCACAAAAAAGGCACCCGAGGGTGCCTTCCACATTCCCACGATGCGGACTAGTTGAAACTGTAGCTGACGCTAACGCCGAAGTTTCGCGGCAAACCAACATATTCACCATAGCTACGCAGCGTGAAGTTGTTTATGAGATTACCCGGTCCCATTTCGTTCTGCAAAAAGCGTCGTGTGGTGCGGGTGCCTAGGACATAGAACTCATCGAACAGATTGTCGACGTACGCTTGCACGGTCCATTTGTCACGACGAATGGTAGCCGAGAGGTGGTGCACATCGTAACCGTCGATCGCTTCGCCGCCACGGTCGCCCGGAACACCCAAGTCATCCGCTAGCGGATCTTCGTCGCCACCTGGAATGTTGTACACATCGCTCTGTGCGAAGAGGCCATAGTTGATGTCCAACTGCACGTCGTCCCAGATCACCGTGTTGTAGGTGACATTGAACGTACCCTGATGTTCAGCGTGACCCGGCAGACGCGCGCCGTCCAGCGCCGTAAACGGTCCGACGATGCCTGCAGCGTCTTCAGTGAGTTCCGCTTTGGTATACGCATACGTCCAGGAAATGTCCCAGTTATCGTTAATCACGAAGCGTCCGAACATCTCGACACCCTCGCTCTCCGCCGCTCCGCCATTGATGATGATCGGTAGGCTACCGAACTCTGTGGTGCCAGCGACTTGTATGTCTTCCCAATCGATCTGGAACACGGCCAAGTTGAGCGACAAACGGTTGTCGAGGAAGGAACCTTTCATCCCCAGTTCGTGATTGTCGATGGTATCCGGGGCGATGAGCACTTCATCGGGTAACGCGCAAAGCTGCTGGGTGCCGGAACTGATCTGCTGGGGCGTACACTCCGGCACGGAATTGACGCCACCGTTGCGATACCCCTCCGAGTAGGTAGCGTAGATCATGAGATCTTCGCTGACATCGTAGGCCAGGTTGAATTTAAACAAATCGCCTTCGTCCTCCCCGCGATTGGGGTCGCCCAAATCCACGTTGATCGCATCTTGCGACTCACCGAGAAACACGGTTTCGAACAACGGCAAACCGAATCCGGATACGCTGTTGACCTTAAATTCGTAGTCTCTATAGCCGAGCGTAGCCTCCAGAGCCTCGGATATCTGCCACGAGAGCTCACCGTAAAACGCTGTTTCCTCTTCATATTGGTCATCGATGGAGAAGTACTCCAACGAATCGGGACGCAGTTGCACGCCACCGAAGTTGTCGACCGCAAACTGATCGAAACCCGGAGTGAATTCCTCCGACGTGGCGTAGGACTCGACCTCGTTACGGAACCATCCCACTACCCATTGCAAGGGTCCGCCATGCTGTGAAGTCAGGCGGATTTCTAGCGTCTCAGTGTCCTCGTCCACGATCTCGCGCGTGAATGAGGAAAAACTCGGGAAAAACTCGTAGCCGTACTCGAAGTCCAACAACAAATCGGTCTGATCGCGCTGTCCTAGCTCTTCATACTCGGAGTCGCCCCATACGAATGTCGCTTCGGCAAAGTCAAGGTCTGCCTTCACTTCCAGACTGATCATCTCGTTGCGGTAGTCGTTCGGTTCTTCGTAGCGCAACCCGCTTTGATAATCAGACGTGCCAAAGGCATCCCGGTGAACCAGCTGGCGCCCCTCGGTTTCGTTCTTCTGGTAGTACCACCAAAGATTTGCCTCAAAGCGCTCGTTGGGCGTCAAGCGTAGATTGACGCGGGATGAACGTGCATCTTCGCCGTTACGATCCTCGGCGCGGCGCAAGTTGGCAAGCACGGCAGCGGGGTTCGTCAAATCGGGTTCCGGGTTCGATACACCAGACTGACGTACCACGTAGTCGTAGTCGATAAAACCCTCGTCCATGAGATCGTCGTAGTTCGCGCGAATCGCAAGCACATCTTCGATCAGCGGAACGTTGATCGTTGCACCATACGAACGACTCAAGCCTTCGCTTTCCGAGTTACTGTATACGTCTGCGCGCAAGTCCATGCCGAACTCGTCGGCCTGGGCGCGCTTGGGGATGTAGCGGATCGCGCCGCCCATCGTGCCTTTGCCGTAGAGCGTTCCCTGAGGGCCAATCAATACTTCGACGCGTTCCAAATCAACCGGCTTCAAGTCGACAGACAACGGCACCTCACCCAGGTAGGTCGCCACCGTATCGCTCACGAAACCCGGTCCGAGACCGGTGGTGTTCAAACCGCGAACGAGGATATCGGGCACTTCGTCTCGCGGCCCTCGATCGACGACCGTCAAGCCGGGTACATATCTCGCGATCTCGGCGATCCCATCGAGGCGCAAGTCCTCGATCATCGTATCGCTGACCGCGGTTATGTTTATCGGAATGTCCTGCACGCTCTCTTCGCGCCGGGACGCCGTAACGATCACCTCTTCGATGACCGCGTCCCCTTCCTCGGCAAACGTCTGCGCAGCGGGAAATACAATGATCGGAGTGGTCGCCAGAGATACAGCCTTGGCGATCGGATTCAACGATAGGGTGCGAACCGCCGGGCTCTTAGCTTGAGACATTAGCTTTCTCCCCAATTTTTCTCTTTTTTGTGGATGCGCACACGTCGCACCGTTGCGCGTATTGAACCACTTCAACGGGCAATCCCAAACTGTTTTTTAGGTCTGAATCTTGTCAGTCCCGTGCAACCCGGGCCCACCCAGGCGAAGATGATATGATGGCACCCAGGAGCGACATGTGCGCTCCCGGCAGTCGGATGTCCGGGAAACCAGTGAAACGCTGGTACTGGCCTCGCATCGGTAACTTGAGTTGCCCGTGAAGGTGCTTGCACCGACATGGGACCGCACTCGCATACTCGCCACTGTGCGCATCAAGCATGGGAAGGCGGCGGTGTGGAAGCAGACGTATTGCTCAAGGAGTCCGAAGACCGATCCCACTGTCCATCTAACCAACAGCGTTCGGGGATCAACGCTGAGCATGTGAGGATCACTGAAAAATGAAAGCTGCATTTTTGGCGGCGCTCCTGGCGAGCGTTTTAGGCACCCCTGCATCCGGAGAAAGTCTCCCCCCAAGCGAACCTGAGGATGTCGTGGAATTACTCGTGGTGGGATCGAGATTGCCGACGGAAGAACACAAGGTCGGTCGGGCCTTAACTGTCATGGATCAGGAGCAGATTCGTAATTTGGGCCACAAGTACGTTGCCGACCTGTTCCGTTTTATCCCAGGCGTTGCCGTCAATCGAGTCGGCGGTTACAGCGGTGTCACTCAGCTGCGTCTGCGCGGCGCCGAAGGCAATCACGTGCTCGTGCTCATCGACGGTGTCGACGCGACGGCAGCGGGTACGGGTGAGTTCGATTTTTCCGCACTGTTAGCAGCAGACATCGAGCGCATTGAAGTGCTAAGGGGGCCGCAGAGTGGCCTCTACGGTTCCAACGCAATGGCCGGTGTCATCAGTATACACACACGCCGTGCCGACAGCGCAATTGCACTCGATGTCGATCTCGAAACAGGTGGCGACTCTACCAGACATGGAGCGGTATCGATGGCTGGCGGAAACGATTACTTTCAGGGGCGATTGACGTGGAGCCAACGGCACTCCGACTTCGATCTATCGTCCAACGACGCGCTCATCGGTTCCGAAGCGGATCAGGACGACAACCAAACCTTGAGTGGTCAATTGCGTGCCCGTTTCAGTGACACATTGACGATCGACGTTTTTGGCCGGCACAACACGAAGGACACTGAAACCGACGGTTTCGATTTTTCAGGGGGACCCCTACAAGGATTGGCCATCGATGATTCGAGTTTTACCGACACCGAGGACACGACGCTCGCCGTGGTCGGCACGTTGTCCCTAGCCGAAGACCGTTCGATCACTCGTCTGGCCATTGAGACGACCGATTCAGAAATCGACGGCGGCGTTTTCGGCAGTGAGTCGAACCGTGACAACGTAAGGTTCGATACTACCTGGCACTGGCCGCATACAGACCGCACCCAACACCGCACGACGGTATTTGCGCAAGCGGAAGATGAGTCATTCCGCAATCGATATCCGCTCGACCCGAGCCAGCGACCCACACAAGATCGTCAAATATTGGGCTATGGCATCGAACATCGTATCGCCGTCGATGAAACGCTTTTTGTCAACGGTGCAGTACGCCACGACGACAACGACGGCTTTGACGATGCGACGACGTTCTCGGTGGATCTCGCTTACCTCATCAACGGCGGAAACACCCGGCTGCACGCCAGCTACGGCAGCGGGATCGTCAATCCGACGTTCTTCGAACAATTCGGCTTCGTACCCGGGATATTCACCGGCAATCCCGACCTCAAACCGGAACGCTCAACCGGCTGGGACGTCGGCATAGAGCAAGCCTTCGGCGACGGGCGCACCGTCGTGGATTTGACTTACTTCGATGCCGATTTGCAGGACGAGATTCAAAGCGTGTTTCCGTCCGTGCTCAATCTTGCCGGTGACAGCGAACGCAAGGGCGTGGAACTCGGCTTGAGTTATCGGGCAGCTCCCGCCACCTTGCTGACAGCGCATTACGCCTACACGGATGCGAGCGAGCCTGGCGGCGAAGAAATCCGGCGCCCCGAGCACACCGCCAGCTTGACCGCTTCCCACCGACTCCTCAACGCCCGATTGACGCTTTCAGGCAGTGTCGTTTATAACGGCGAACAACTCGACAGTGATTTCCGCAATTTCTTCACGAACGGCTTCATGACCGAGCGCACCGAACTGGACGCCTACACCCTGGTCCACCTTAGTGCCGCCTACCGTATTCGCGAAAACCTCGAGGTTTATTTCCGCCTCGAGAATGTATTTGACGAAGACTATGAAGAAGTTCTGAGTTACGCGACACCCGGCCGTAGCGTTTTTGCCGGCATAAGGTTTTCGTTGGGCAACTAGGCGCTTTTCACTTCAGACCGGCTATCGCGCTGTTCTGAAGAATCGGTAAAACAGCGTTTTTCTTGAAGGCCCGGGCATCGGCCAAGTACTGCATCACCACGCCTCGCAGTAATCCTACGATCAATACGGCCGATGCGTCCGGGTCGACATTTGCGCTGAACTCGCCGTTGGCGATACCCCGCTCGACGATCTCCTTGATACGGCTGCGCATACCGCGATTGAGGCGAGCGATTTTGGGCTGGACTTCTTTGACTGCACCGAGACTCTCACCCATGATGACGTAGAGCGCTCGAATGTGGCTCTCGCGTACGAACACTTCTTCGTAGTACGTCGAGATGTAGTTGCGCAGCGCCTGTTCGGCCGATTCATGCTCGATGACCGGCAGTAGTTGGTCTTCGAAGAAGCGCCTCGACGCATTGTCGATCACGGCGTTCAACAAACCCTCCTTGGAACCGAAGCGGTGGCTGACGAGCCCGCCCGTGTAACCGGCCGCCCTGCCTACCTCGATCAGCGTGGTCTTGAGATACCCCTGCTTGGCAATCAACTCCACGGCTGCACGAATAATCCGGCGTTCGGACTCCGCCTTGCGTTGTTCCTGAGTGCGTCGTTTGGCGATGATCGAATTGGCGTTGATGGCCACTTAAGATGCCCTGAGAAAAACCGGCCGAAGCTTAATGTAGCAAGCAGTCTATCATAATTATTAGTTGACAAACAAATAATATATTGGTTTGATACTCAATAATTCTGGGGGACATCTATGAGCGAAGCGACAGGGCCACTCAAAGGCGTGACGATCATCGACTGCACGATGAATCTCGCCGGACCGTTCGGCACGGCGTTGCTGGCCGATCTCGGCGCCGACGTCATAAAGATCGAGCCCCCGACGGGCGACCCCACCCGCAGTGGCCCGCCCCTGCCCACAGACTATGCCAACGTGGGTGCCGAACAACCGGCGGGCGTCGACTACGGCGGCTATTACGCATCGATCAACCGCAATAAACGCAGTGTCGTGCTGGATCTAAAAGCACCGCGCGACAAAGAGATTCTTTTGGAACTATGTACCAACGCGGATGCCATCGTCGAGAATATGCGCGCAGGCGTCATGGACAAGCTAGGTGTGGGTTACGACGACATCAAGTCGCGCAACCCCGCCATCGTCTATGGTTGCATCCGCGGCTTCGGCGACCCCCGCACGGGCAAGAGCCCGTATGCCGAATGGCCTGCTTATGACATTGTCGCTCAGTCCATGGGCGGTCTAGCCCACATCACCGGGCCCGCGGGCGGCGGCGGTTTTCCCTGCGGTGTCAGCGTCGGCGACATTTATCCGGGTACGCTCTTGGCGTTGGGCGTGGTGTCCGCTGTGCTGAACGCCAAACAAACCGGCGCAGGTCAGTTTCTCGACATTGCCATGTACGACGCCATGTTGCAGTTCGCTGAGACCGTGGTCGTGAACTACGGTTACGAGCAGAAACAACTCGGTCCACGCGGCCAACACCACCCCTACCTCAAGCCCTTTGGCATCTATCCCGCGAAAGATGGCGGCATTGCAATCGCCGCCCCGGGACCCAAACACTGGAAACTGTTGTGCGAAGCCATGGGCGCACAAGACCTGCTCGAAGACCCGCGAGCGGCCAACACATTCAAACGCATGGACAATCAAGCGGTCATCGACAGTCGCATTGCGGAGTGGACCTCTTCTCTCACCCGCCAGGAGATCATGGAAAAGTTGGGAGGAGAAGTGCCGCTGGGTCCGGTCAACACGGCAGCCGACATTTTCAACGACCCACATGTCGCAGCACGCAACATGATCACCACGTTCGACCTGCCGGGCGACAATCCACAAGTGTCGATCGTGGGTACGCCATTCAAGTACACGCAAACACCTGCGGGCTTTTACCGTCGGCCGCCGCGACTCGGTGAGCACAACGACGAAGTCTTGCAAGAGTTTGGTCTGACCGAGGAGTAGGTCGATGAGCGAGTTTGAGGAAATGTTGGAATCCGCCGAACTCAAGAAACGCGGGCGAGGATTTCACGATTTCGAGGTCGGCGAAACCATCCACCATCACTGGGGACGTACGATCACGGAAGCCGACACGATCCAGTTTTCTCACCTCACCCTGGCCTTCAACCCGCTCTATTTCAATCGCGAGTATGCGCAATCCTTGGGCCATCCCGATATCGTGGTGAACCCGCAGCTGGTGTTCAACGTAGTTTTGGGGCTGAGCGTGGAAGTGTGCTCGGAAAGCCTTGGCGGTCCGTTTCTCGGCGTTTACGACCTCAAATACCTCGAGCCCGTGTACCCCCGGCGATACGCTCACCGCAGTGTCGGTGACGGAAGCCAAGCGCGAATCGGAGTCGAGCGAAGGACGCGGTGTGGTGACCTGGTTCAACGAAGGCTTCAACCAGCACGGCAACAAGGTCATCGAATTCCGCCGCGCCAACCTCGCCATCTGGAAAGGACAAATGGGCGGCAAGAAGATCAAAAAGGAAGCCGAATAATGGACAAAGCAAGCCTCGCAAGGTTGACCAGCACCGACAACTACTTCGAGGATTTCGAAGTCGGTCAAACCATCCGTCACGCGCGCGGTAAGACCATGACGGAACTCGAAAACGTCAACATCACCAATATGGTCATGAACACAGCGCAAGGTCACTTCAATGTCGACCAGATGTCCAAGACTCCAGTCGGCAAGATTCTGTGTTACGGCGGCGTGAACTTCTCTCTGGTGTTGGGGCTCGCGTCACAGGACACCGTCGAGAATGCGCTGGCCGAACTCGGCCTCAACAACATCCAGCTCAAGACCATGGTGTTTCATGGCGACACCCTCTATGCGTACTCGCGCGTACTGGAGAAGCGCGAAAGCGATCGCGAAGACGCCGGTATCGTCGTGTTCAAACACTGGGGTGTGAATCAAAACCGGGAACTGGTCGCTGAGGTTGAGCGCACTGCCCTGATCAAGAAAAAGAGCCACTGGCTCTAGGAGACCAACGTGACCAAACTCAACGCACACGGCCAACCGAGGCGCACCCGTCGCTGCCAACTGTCCGTACCCGCCAGCAACCCCAAGATGATTCAAAAGGCAGCACAGAGCGGGGTCGATCATGTCTTTCTCGACCTGGAGGACGCTTGCGCGCCTAATCAGAAGGTCGGTGCGAGAGACAACATCGTTGACGCCCTCAACGATCTCGATTGGGGCGCTACCGTACGCTGCGTGCGCATCAACGATACCGGCACTCAGTGGTGTCATGACGATGTCATCCACGTGGTCGAGAAAGCCGGTGAGCAGCTTGACTGCATCATGCTCACCAAACCATACGATGCCTCGGACGTGCAATTCGTCGACAAGCTTTTGACCCAGCTCGAATTGAAGCTGGGCTTCAAGCACAAGATCGGCCTCGAACTGTTGATCGAGGAGACGCTCGGATTGCAGAACGTTGAGTCGATCGCCTCCAGCACACCAAGGCTCGAAGCCATGATCTTCGGTATGGGCGATTACTCGGCCAGCCAGGGGCTGGATTTCACTGCGATCTACGGACCGGACTACACCTATCCAGGCGATGTGTTTCATTACGCCAAGTTCCGCGTGGCCATGGCGGCTCGTGCTCGTGGCATCGATGCCATCGACGGTCCTTTCGCCAATATCCGCAACACGGACGCATATAGGGTGTCCTGTCTGCAAGCAAGAGCCTTGGGGATGGTAGGCAAGTGGGCACTGCACCCCGCACAGATCCCGCACGCGCAAGAGATATTCACACCCGAGCCGGAGAAAGTCGCCAAAGCGCGGAAGATGACGGATGCCTACCGCGAATCGGAGGCGCGAGGTGAAGGTGCGGTGATGATAGACGGGGAATTTGCGGACGCAGCTACCGTGCGCCTGTATGCAAACACTCTGGACCTGGCCGACCTCTACGGCCTGTAGCGAAAGGCAGGAACATCCAATGAGCGACGGTTATTGGACCGAAGAGCGCCGCATGATGCAAAGTGCGGCGCGCGAATTCACCACCAACGAAGTGCTTCCCGTCGCTAATGAGTTGGATCCCGAAAAGGGCCAGATTCCCCGCGAGCTGATCGGCAAAATGGGGGAGATGGGTTATTTCGGCATCACCATTCCAGAAGCCAAAGGCGGGCTGGGTCTCGGTACGTTCGAGTATTGCCTCATCGCCGAGGAACTGGCCCGCGGATGGATGAGCGTGGCCAGCATGATTGCGCGCGGCAACAGCTTCTATCGTTCTGTGCCCGGTTACGGCGCCGAGCGTGACGAGAAGATCGCCCGGATGGCCATGGGTCAATACCTGGGCGCCTTTGCCATGTCCGAACCCAACGCGGGCTCGGATATGGCTGCAGTGAATTGTCGCGCGCGCCGCGACGGTGACCATTGGGTGATCAACGGCAACAAATACTGGTGCACTTTCGCCGACGGTGCCGATTTCATCAGCGTGGTGTGCCGTGTCGATACCGATCGCGAAGAACGCCAGGCAGGTATGACCAGCATCGCCATCGAAAAACCTCGCGGCGAGCTTCCGGAAGGCGTGCAAGGCAGTCCGATACCGAAGATCGGCTACCACGGGTGGAAGACATGGGAACTACATTTCGACAACGTGCGCGTCCCTGTCATTGAGCGCCCCCAAGAAGACGAGGGAGGTGCAGCTTCCATGGCAGGTGGGTTCATCGGTATTCAACGCGGTCTCGAAGTCGCCCGTGCGCATACCGCGGCACGCTCCATCGGTGCGGCGCAAGGCGCGTTGGAAGTCGCCATGGACTACGCCAACGAGCGCGAACAGTTCGGACGTCCCATCGGCAAGTTCCAAGCCATTCGCTTCAAGATCGCGACGGCCGCCACAGAGATTGAAGCAGCGCGTCAGTTGATGTACTACGTCTGCAGTGAGATCGACAACGGGCGCCGCTGCGATAAAGAAGCGGCAATGGTCAAATACTTCGCTGCGGAAATGTCGGAACGCGTGACTTCCGAATGTCTGCAGGTCATGGGCGGAGCCGGATATACAACACACTACCCCGTGGAACGTTATTGGCGCGACGCGCGACTCACCAAAATCTTCGAAGGCACTTCAGAGATCATGCAGCGCATCATTTCCGACCGCCTGATGGGTAAATAGTCCGGCAATCAGGCAACAAGGTCGGACTATTCAACAGCTCTCGATCGCTGCACAATCCAAGTTGCATTCAGACAGGAGACAAGCATGGATCATCTAGCCGCCTGGGATAAGTTCGGCACCATGACCTACCGCGATCTCCCCGATCACGTGATCCAGGTCGCCAATCAATGTATCTTGGATTGGTTTGGTTGCGCCGTTGCAGGTGCCACTGAACCCCTGGCCGAGATCTTGCGCGGCCACTTCGGCCATCGCCGCGGCACTTGCACGGTCATCGGCAGCGACTTGCAACTCGAAGCGCCTACAGCCGCACTCCTGAACGGCGCCAGCGGTCACGCACTGGACTACGACGATACGGGCTCGAGCATAGGCTGTCACTCGACTGCACCCGTCCTTCCCGCGGTACTTGCTGTCGCCGAGGAAGTCGACGCCACGGGAAAGGAGCTGATCACCGCGTTCGTCGTGGGTGTGGAGATCGAAGGCCGTATCAATCACGCCATGGGACGAGATCACTACCCACGCGGCTGGCACACTACCGCAACTTACGGCACGTTCGGCGCCACCGCGGGTGTTGCGCACCTGCTCAAACTACCGAAAGAGCAATACGCCATCGCGATGGGACTGGCGGCATCCCACGCCAGCGGTGTGAAAGCCAACTTCGGTACGATGACCAAGCCATATCATCCAGGTCACTCCGCGGAAAGCGGCATCAATAGCGCCCGCCTCGCAGCGGCGGGATTTACCGCCAATCCCGATGCCGTACTCGGCAATCAAGGTTTCGTGCAGGCTGCATCCAACGCCGGTGACGCGAGCGAACGGCTGGCCGCAATCGCCGGCGATTGGCTCATCCTAGGCACGCTGTTCAAATACCACGCAGCATGCCACCTGACGCATTCCGCCATCGAGAGTGTGCTCAAATTGCGTACGAATCTGCAGGTCGACGATCTCTCCTCGTTGACCATCACCGTCCACCCTGGGTTGTTGGATGTTTGCGGCATACCAAATCCAAAAACCGGTCTGGAGGGCAAGTTCAGCTTGCGAGGCACGGCATCCCTCGCCCTCAACGGAATCGATACGGCCAATCCCGCAACGTTCGTTGACGACGTCATTAGCGACGCTGCCGTACAAGCACTCATTCCCAAAGTCACCGTGGAGACCGATGACTCCCTGACCTCCTTTCAATCCAAAGTTGTGTGGGTGGACACCGCACAAAACGCACACGAGGCATTCAACGACTTGTCGTTACCGGTGACGGACTACGACGCGCAAGGTCGCAAGCTCGAGACCAAGTTCACCAGCCTCTGCGGCTTCGCCGGTCTCGACGGTGCTCGCGAACTCGGTCGGATCTCGAACCTCGCAGAAGCCGATCCCTTGCAGCTCGCGCCATGAACGTCTGCGATGCGGTCAAAGCCCGGCGCACCATCCGCGCCTTCAAACCGGAGTCGGTGCCCGAGGACATCATCCGCGAAGTCCTCGACCTCGCTTGCCACGCCCCTTCGAACAGCAACACACAACCGTGGCGCATCGACATTGTCTCGGGAGATGCCCGCCGGCGTCTGCAAGCGGCGATCTTCGAGCAAATCGAAGCCGGCATCAAACCCAACCCTGCCTTCCCACCGGGTGGTTCCGGACTTAAAGGCCGCTACAAAGAACGCCAGCGTGAATGCGCCTATCGATACTTCGACGCCGTCGGCATCGACAAAGACGACAAGGCGGCGCGTATGCGCCTAAGCTTGAAGAATTATGAATTCTTCGGCGCACCCCACGCTGCCTTCCTCTCATATCCGCAAACCATGCATCGCGCGAATGCCATCGACATGGGCATTTTTCTGCAAACGGTGATGTTACTGTTCATTGAGAGAGGCATCGCTTCGTGCCCACAAGGTGCGTTGGCCACTTATCCCGAGCCCGTCAAAGCCATGTTACCCATTCCCGAGGGTAATGCGATTTTGTGCGGGCTGTCGTTCGGCTATCCCGACATGGACGCACAAATCAATTCAGATGCGGCGAAAATGGACCGGGAACCGATCGATGTCTTCGCCAGCATCACCGACTAACGCCGGTTTATACATGTCTCGACTGAACTACCAAACGCACGGAGATCCGAGCACCCCGGCAATACTCATGCTGCACGGTTTCATGTCTTGCAACGGGCAGTGGCTGACCAACTTGCACGCGCTCCGCGAGCACTACTTTCTGATCACGGTCGAACTCTGGGGGCACGGCGACTCGCCGCTGCCGAGCGAACCACATTTCTATTCGCTCGATGCGTACTTTCACCAGTTTGAGACTATACGCGCCGATCTGCAGATCGAGAGATGGGCCCTAATAGGTCAGTCGTACGGGGCCGGTATCATGCTGCACTATGCTAAGGCTCATCCAAACGTGTGCATCGCCGTCGTTGCGACCAATTCCAGGTCCGCATTCGGACAAATCCCCGAAGACAGACCCGCACGCCGTCGGGGTATACCGACATCGGCAAAAGACCTGCGAAAACTGCCCTACCATCCGATTCATGCCCGCCGTTTCCCGCAGCACGTGAAAGACACTCTCGTCGCGAAAGCCGACGCAATGGACCGAGAAGCCGTGCGTCTAGGCGGCCTGCTGGGGACATCGTTGAACAGTCGCAAGCTGGTCGAAGACCTTCCCGTGCCATTGCTGATCACCAACGGCAGATTCGAAAAACACTTTCAAGCCGACCTTCAATCGCTTAGAGAATCCGCGCCAGGACTCAAGGTCATCGATTTGAACGGTGGCCATTCAGTGAACATCGAAGCGGCGGAGGGCTTTAACACCGCTGTATTGGAGTTTCTCGCGGAGCAGTAAGGTCCGGAAGTGTATACGGACCCTAGCTCAACATAACGGCAGCAAACTTCTCCATTGCCTTAGCCTGTTGCGTCACGTCGGCGGTAGCCACGTGCATGACGAGCTCCGTCACCCCCTCCGCTGCGTAAGCTGCAGCGCTTTGCGGATCTACCCTGTCTATGTCCAACCGCACTTGCACCGCCAGCGGCACACCGCTGCGACCGCGAGCTTCCGCTTCCGCACGAATCACCGCCATGCGACGTTGCACACCTTCCGGTGCAACGTTCATTGGGTGCCAGCCGTCGCCGAAACGTGCAACTCTTTGCAAAGCCGCTGGGCGATTTCCTCCTATGACAATCAAAGGATGCGGGTCTTGTAGAGGCTTGGGCGACGAGCACATGTTGGCGAATGAGAAAAACTCACCCTCGAAGCTGGCGTCGTCTTCCGTCCAGAGTTTACGCAGCACCTGGACAAACTCGTTACAGAAACGACCACGCGTCTCATACGGCACGCCAAGCGCGGCATTTTCTTCCGGCAGACTGCCCGCCCCCAGTCCTACGGTCAGTCGCCCACCGCTCAGTTGGTCGAGGGTCGCCAACTGTTTGGCCAATGCCATGGGATGCAAGTACGGCATGACGAGTACACTGGTGCCGAGCCCAATTCGCGCGGTCTTGGAGGCAAGCCATGTCAGCGTCACCAACGCATCTTGGTAGGGTTGGGTCCCAAGTCTCTTCTTCACGTATCCCACATGGAGGATGTGGTGATTGACCCAAACGGAATCGAAGCCCAACTCTTCCGCCAATACGCCGAGTCGAACGACATCGTTGGGGTCCTCTACGCCGAGGTTGTTCGGAACCACGATTCCATACCGCATTATTGCTGCCTCCTGAACATTCATCGTATAGCCGTTACAATGAATTCCTCCAAGCATAAGTCGCAATCGACAGACCCAGCAACCCGCCACGGAACACAACATGTCCAGTCCATCGAACCATGCCACCCACCACGAAGCCATTGTCATAGGCGCCGGTATGTGCGGCACCTATATGCTGCATCGTCTGTTGCAACTCGGCGTGGATGCCACTGTGCTCGAAGCGGGCGACGGGCCGGGAGGCACCTGGTACTGGAATCGATATCCGGGCGCTCGCTTCGACTCGGAAAGCTATACGTACGGCTACTCCTTCAACAAGGACATCCTGGCTGAGTGGGATTGGTCCGAGCACTTTGCCGCGCAACCCGAAACCCTGCGTTACGTCAATTACGTGGTCGACAAACTCGACCTGCGTGACCACATGCAGTTCAATTGCAAAGTCGTATCGACACAGTTTGACGAAGCCGCCAACCACTGGAACGTCACGTTGACCGACGGACGTAGTTTGACATGCACCTTTCTGTTTACCGCGATTGGCATGCTTAGCGCTCCCACCCTGCCGCTTATCGAGGGGATAGATGATTTCGAAGGCCCCTCGTTCCACACTTATTTCTGGCCGAAAGACCCCGTAGACATCGAAGGAAAGCGCGTAGCTGTCGTGGGGACGGGTGCGACCGGTGTGCAAGTGATTGGCGACATCGCGCCAAAGGTTGCGGCCCTAACCGTGTACCAGCGGCGTCCCAACTGGTGCGCACCGCTCAAGAACGCGCCGATCTCGGCCAGCGAGATGCAGGAGATCAAGGCCTCCTACGATCGGATTTTCGCGCAATGTAATGCCACGCCCAACGGTTTTCTCCATGGGCCCGAGCGGCGCGACCTCGCGGAAGTGCCGCAAGAGGAACGTCTTGCTTTCTGGAACGCCCTTTATGATTCACCGGGATTCGGTGTTTGGCTTGGCAACTATCGGGACGTCCTCATTAATCCAGACGCCAACGCGGAATTCTCCGACTTCATCGCCGAGAAGATTCGCGGTCGTGTCGACGATCCTGACGTTGCCGAAAAGCTCATTCCGAAAGATCATGGATTCGGCACCCGTCGTGTACCGTTGGAAACCAACTACTACGAAGCCTATAACTATCCGCACGTCGAATTGGTGGACATCAACGCATCACCGATTCAACGCGTCGTTGCCAACGGCATCGAAACCAGTGACGGCGTGCGGGAATTCGATCTCATCATCTATGCCACGGGGTTTGACGCCATCACCGGTGCGTTCGACCGTATCATCTTCGAGGGCTTGGACGGCACGACACTGCGCGAGCGTTGGAAAGACGATCCCATTACCTATCTAGGTGTGCAGGTGGCTGGATTTCCCAACCTTTTTACCTTAGCCGGACCGCAAGCCGCATCCGTGGCCACCAATTTCCCACCGGCGATCGAAACCGCCGTCGAGTGGGCCAGCGACCTGGTGGCCTTTGCAAAAGCACACGGCTACCGACGTATCGAGACGACCCCGGAGGCCGAACGGGAATGGTATGAGGAAGTGAAAAGCGTATACGACATGTCATTGCTCACCCAAACCAAATCGTGGTTTACCGGTTACAACTCCAATGTCGAGGGGCATGACAAGTTGCGCCACGTCATCTATCTCGGTGGCGCGCCCGCCTATCGTCAGCGCCTGGCCGATGTAGCTAAAGAAGGCTACACCGGCTTCGTATTCCGCTAGTTTGGATCGAGTTTCCTAGAGTCCACCCAGGTCACAACCTCGCCTGGCGAGAATGGGTTTCAACTCACGGTATGCCGCTGGTGTCAGCGCTAAGGGAATGCGTGGATAGAGATGGTGGATGATGTGGTATTGCATACCCATCGATACCGCGTTGCCGAGGCGACTCTTGAAAGCACGTGTATCTCGATAACGGCTGGTCTCCTGACCGGGACGATGAGGCGCCCAGGATAGGTAGTAACTGATGTAAATGAGCGCGATGTGTCTGGGCAGCCACCACAACAATGCGGCTTCCAGCGCGTAGCCCGTCCAACACAAGGTAAACAGCACCACTAAATAGACGGCGTTGTAAACGATCGCATCGACAAAAAGGTGATCCTGTCCGAGGCGCTGAAGCGTTGCGCCGTAACTATCATCGTTGGTCGAACCCGTCAGGCGAGCGTGAATCTGTTTTTTTAGGTACTGCCAATCCGAGTCCGCATGAACGCCGTAGTCCGGGTCGAGCCTCGGGTCGTTGGTGTGCGCGTGGTGTTCCATATGCGTCGCGCGGAGAACCCTGTAGGGGAACGTCAGCGGTAAAGTGGATACATGCCCCACCAACTCGTTGAGCCATCGCAACGGCTTACCCTTGCCAGCGATGATGTTGTGCTGCGCTTCGTGAGAGGGTAGATACGATGCCGCAATACTGACTGTCGCCAAAATGAAGCCAAGCCATAGCGGCAGCACGTTTGTCATGACCAAGAGGATGAGCGTGAAGAACGCTAAGCAATTCCCTATTCCCCACACCACAGCACCCCAAGGCACCTTGCGCATGTACTTATTGGCGATTTGCCGCTCCAGCACATCGAGCTGGTCCACGGTCAGCGCGTCTACATCTTGCGCGCCGGCTACTTGATCCATATCCAACTCCCCCTGAGTTGCGCCATGACACCCCAGGGGATAGCAAGGGCCGCGCCTACGGCGACGGCACTCAATCCGGGCGCCATGAGGTTCAATGCGATCAACGTTTGGGTAAGCACCGGCCACAAAAAGCCCAACGCAAAGGCTAGCGGCGAAAACAACCATTGGAGCAGGTATTGCATCAGAGACTCTTCCTCGCTAATGTAGACATCGTCTACTTTACGAATCTATCCTTATATATAGATGCGGTCAAGCCCTGCTCCTCAAGTCATCCCAGGTGCAAACAATGGCTAGCCCCTACCACCATGGCAATCTACCTGCACAAATCCTGAGTCGTGCCGCTGATATCGTCGATACGCAGGGCCTCGATGCGTTGACCCTACGGGGTATCGCCAGGGATCTCGGCGTCTCACACGGTGCGCCCAACCGCCACTTCAAGAACAAGGCAGCGCTGCTGGCAGCGCTCGCTACGGACGGTTGGCTGAAGGTGCGCGCCGCGACGCTGGATGCGGCAGAAGCAGTCGACAATGACGATCCGCGAGTACGCCTCAACGCCATGGGCCGCGGCTTTCTACGCTGGGCGCTGTCAAATCGCGCGTTGTTTCGCACCATCTTGCACCCCGATGTCACCCGCTTTGCCGATGCGAAGCTGAACGAGGCAATGCGAGAGTTTACGGACAGTGTGCGTGTCGAAGTCGAAGCGGCTCAAGCTGCGGGACGACATCAGGACGTCCCGTTACCCTTGTTGTCTCTTTACACCAACGCGGTACCGATGGGTGCGGCGATGTTGCTCATCAATCCGTTGCTCAGCTCGGATCATCCTGAACTCGACCACTACGATCAGGAACAACTCATCGAAGCGGTCATCGAATTAGTCGTGCCGTTGTAGACCGTTTCAGCGCGTGGCGAATTCTACTTCCGGGAAACCGCCATCCACCGACTCGCGCAACTTATCGTAGTAGACATTGGCGCCGCCGTAGTAAATCAATACACGCGGGTTACGGTTTTCCAGATTGGCGCCCATCATCCACGAATACACCTTGTCGCCTTGCGCCATCAGCGTTTGTTCGTGAATCTCCGCGGTGTGCTCAACCCACGCCTTTTCCGCTTCTTCAGAGGGTTCGCACAGATCGTACCCCTCGCCTTCCATCTTCTTGATGCAGTCGACTATGTAGATGATGTTTTGTTCAATGGACGTCGGCAGGTTGGCGAACGGCGCTTGCGGACCCGTAATCATGAACATGTTCGGAAACTCGGCGACGAACACGCCCATAATGGAGGATGAGACCGTATCCCACTTGTCTCTAAGTAAAACACCGTTGCGGCCGCGAATGGCCAAGGCCTCCTGAGCGCCGGTGTAGGCTTGAAAGCCGGTCGCCAGCACGATGATGTCGAACTCGTAGTGATTCTCGGTCGTGCGAATACCGGTTTCGGTGATCTCGACCAGAGGCTCGTGTTCGTTGATATCCACCAGTTTGACATTGTCGCGGTTGAACGCCTCGAAGTAGCCGTGATCGAGGGGAGGGCGTTTAGCAAAGAACGGATAGCCTTTGGGCGTCAACATTTCTTGCAGTTCAGGGTCCTTGACCTTCTCCTTCATCTTGCCGACAACGAAGTCCCCCGCCACCTTGTTCGATTCGGGGTTGCTCAACAAATCGTCGAACGTTTCGAATACGAAACGAAAACTTCCACGAGGCCAATGTTCCTCCAGAATGGCCTGCACTTCGTCCGGCGGCGTGTCCGCGATGGTGCGACCGACGGGACTGTCGAAAGCCATTCCGAACACGTGATTACGGCACTTGGCGATGATCTCGTCGTAGTTTTCTTTGATTTCCTTTTCCCATTCCGGCGTCATGGTCTGTTGCACTGCCGGCATGACAAAATTGGCCGTACGCTGAAACACGGTCACGTTGGCCGCGGTCTCAGCCATGACTGGTAACATCTGAACGGTCGTGGCTCCGGACCCAATTATCCCGACCCGTTTTCCGGCATAGTCCAAGCCCTCCTCTGGCCACCGTGCGGAATGAAAACAAGGTCCTTTGAACTTATCCATACCCTTGATGTTCGGAATCACGGGCTCGGATATCATGCCCATCGCGCTGACGAAGTACTTGCAGGTGTAGTTCTCGCCGCTGGCCGTTTTGATCGACCAAAGCCCGCTATCTTCTTGAAACTCGGCACTGACAATTTCGGTATTCAGTTGAATGTGGGGCCACATATCGCATTTGTCAGCAACGAAGTGCATGTATCGCAGGTTTTCGTCCCAACTCGGGTAACGTACCGACCATTTCCACTCCTGCAACAGTTCCTTGGAAAACGTCAGGCAGTAGTAGTAACACTCGCTGTCCGAGGCGGCACCCGGGTAGCGATTCCAAGTCCAAGTGCCGCCGATATCGGAGGCCTTGTCGAACACCCGAATCGACAAGCCGGCTTCACGCATATAATGAATCAGACCCAATCCGGCAAATCCCGCCCCGATGGCTATGACGTCGTAGTCCGCTTGAGTGGGTGAAGCCATTATTCGTTCTCCTTGTTACATCGCTCGTAGGTTAACGAAGATTAGCGCCATTGACCAAGCGTCCGCAGTACGTAGATTCCCGGTGTGCGCCTTCCGCTTGCCATCTGACCGGCGGTCATTTATATTGCTGACCGGTCGTCATTTACCGGCTGGTTTATTGTCTGCATCCGTCATCGCCAAACGCGCACGTTCTGCCGATCAGAAGCTCGAGCGCCGTCGAGAAATTTTGGAGGCTGCCGACCGGCACTTGCTCGAGGTCGGATTCGAAGCGTTTTCCATGGCCAAACTGGCCAAGCGGCTGGGGCTCGCCAAGGGCACCCTGTATCTCTATTTTCAAACCCGCGAAGAAGTGTTTCTTTCTCTCACCGAAATCAAGATGAATACCTGGGCGGATATCTTTGCAAACGCCGTGCACCCGGACATCACCGATATCGAGTTCAGCGAGACTCTGATGACCACGGCCTACGCCGACACAATGCTGCTGCCCATGCTGCTACGGCTCAACACCGTGATCGAACACAATGTCTCCATCGACGCTTTGATCGCCTCCAAACGTGGATTGAGAAATCGCCTTCGACAACTCGCCGCAGACGTCGCACGTGCGCTGAATCTTTCAACCGAACAAGGCCTGGAAGTCCTCAATGCTTTAGCGCCCCTACTGATTGGCGCGGCCCAGACCGATCAGGGTCCTTCGCTGGAGGCAGAACAACTACCAGCCGATGTGCGTGAGTTCATCGATTCATTCGATGCGCGGCAGGTATTCATTCCCAACGCTTGCCGAATCATCAGAGCCATTCGTGCAGGTGAGTAAACCCCTTAACCTCAAAAGCATCCACCAATACCATTAGAGAACAATATGATCGAATTCAGCCTCAATGGTCAGGCAGTGACCACCGCCGACGATCCCGACACACCCTTGCTCTGGGTCGTACGCGATACGTTTAAATTGAAAGGATCCAAGTTCGGCTGCGGTGCCGGTTTGTGTGGCGCCTGCACAATGCATGTTGACGGACGGGCGGTTCGAACCTGCACCATGCCGGTCAGCGCAGTCAGCGGCCAGTCCGTAACGACCATCGAGGGGCTCGGCACACCCGACGATCTACATCCTTTGCAGGCTGCCTGGCACGACCACAGCGTACCTCAGTGCGGATACTGCCAATCAGGTCAAATTATGTCGGCTGCCGCTCTACTCGACAGCACGCCGCACCCCACTGCGGAACAAGTCGATGCGGCCATGGCAGGTAATATCTGTCGTTGCGGCTGCTACCCTCGCATTAAAAAAGCAATACTGAGTGTGGGAGAAGATCTCGCTTACGAGGTCAAAGCCGACAAGGAGGTGAGCGCATGAGTACCAACGACACCATGAACCTTTCCCGGCGCCACTTTTTGCGCAATACCGCGATCACCGGCGGTGGTCTTGTCGTCGGTTTCTCTCTAACGGGGTGCTCTAGTGCGGTCCTGCCTATCGAGGGCGTACCGGGCGGATTCGTCGCGAACGCGTTTTTGCAGATCACGCCGGAAAACACGGTACGCTTTTACTGTCCGCGCGACGAGATGGGCCAGGGTGTGACGACCGGTCTCGGCACGTTGGTTGCCGAAGAGCTCGATGTCGACCCGTACGCGCTCGACATCGTCTTTGCCGGGGTACATTCCGACTACGCCAATCCGGACATGGGCGTGCAAGGCACCGGCGGCAGTAATTCATTGAAAGCACACTACCTACCGCTGCGCCAAGCCGCCGCTAACACGAAGGGCGTAATCACACATGCGGCAGCCCAGGACCTCAGTGTGAATGTGAACGGCATTTCGACACACGAAGGTCACGTGCTGGTCAACGGCGAGCGCTACCCGTACGGCCAATTTGTGGCGACCGCAACCACTTTGGCGATGCCCGAATCCACTCCCCTCAAAGCTAATGCCGACTTCAAATACATCGGCAAAACCATGCCGCGCTTGGACGCCATCGCCAAGGCTACAGGCACCGCAGAATTCGGCATCGATATCGATCTTCCCGATATGGCGCACGCCGTTGTCGTGCGTTCTCCCGTGGCTGGAGCAAAGCTTGCGTCCGTGGATAAAAGTCCGGCGACGAGCATGCCGGGCGTTAGCCATGTGATCGAAATCTCTTCGGGGCTCGCAGTGGTGGCAGACACTTACTGGCGTGCCAAGCGTGCTGCTAGCAAGCTCAACCCGCAATGGAGCAACGTGCCGCTCGCCGGCGTCGACACGGCCCAGGTGCGCGCCGATCTGACTTCCGCACTCGACGGCGACGACGGCCTCGTGGAGGCCGAGCAAGGCGATTTGAACGCCGGTTTCGAACAAGCGAACAACGTCATAGAACAAGAGTTTTGGGCTCCGTATCTCGCGCACGCGCCGCTCGAGCCCATGAATGCCGTGCTAAAGCTTGAAGACGGCGAAGCAGATCTATGGTCCGGTACGCAAGGCCCAATCGGTGCGCAGGGATTGATCGAGCGCGTTACGGGTATCCCCGCTGAGAAGATCCGCGTGCATTCGACCTATCTAGGCGGTGGCTTTGGCCGCCGGGGCACTTTGACCCACATCATAGAAATCGCGGAGATCGCACAAGTCGTCAACAAGCCAGTTCACCTATTGTGGTCGCGCGAAGACGACATGAAACACGGTGTCTACAGGCCCGCTTCCCTGATGCGGATCAAGGCGGGCGTTAATGAGGACGGCGACATCACTGCCTGGCACGCACAACGGGCTGGCGGCAACATCACGCCGACCACATTGAAGAACATGGTGCCTGCGTTACTGCCCAACATGCCTGCCGGTATGTTGAATTGGGCAACCGGTATGAGCGACAGCATCTTCGGTAGCTGGATGGTCGATCACTCGAGCATCGAGGGGTTGTATGAAGACTACGACCTACCCAATCGTGCCGTGACGCACTACACCGTCGATCACGGTTTTCCCCTCACGTTCTGGCGATCCGTAGGACACTCGTATACAGCGTTTGCCACCGAGTGTATGGTCGACGAACTGGCTGAACAGTCCGGCATGGATCCCGTGGCATTCCGTTTGCGCAACACCGCCAGCAACCCACGTTTACACAATGTGATCCAGATAGCGGGCGAACACATGCGCAAGATGCAACCCGCCAAAGGCCGCCATCTGGGTTTTGCTGCGCACAATTCGTTTTCGACGGACGTTGCCGAGATCGCAGAAGTTTCGATCGAAAATGGTGCTATACGCGTACACAAGGTGACCTGCGTCGTCGATTGCGGCATTGCAGTGACACCCGATGTGGTACGAGCACAAATGGAGAGCGCTGTTATGTTCGGCCTCACTGCAGCGCTTCACGGCAAGATCGAGCTCGATGGAGGTGCCGTGAAGGAAAGCAACTTCCACGACTACCCCATCCTCCGCATGAACGAAGCGCCCGAAGTGGACGTGGTGATCGTCGACAGCGGCACCCAACCCACGGGCGTGGGTGAACCCGGCTTACCGCCCGTGGCACCTGCCGTCGCCAACGCAGTCTACCGCGCGACCGGCAAACGCCTGCGCTCTTTGCCATTTCGATTGGAGGCTTAAGGCGACGGGCCTCTGCGCTCCGTCACTGCCGGGCGCCGTTAACCGGCACGTCGATCTCGTCCGGCAGCTCGCGCTCCTGCATGAAGTCCACGATCAGTCGTGCAAGCTCAGGACCGGCGTCTTCCTGCACGAAGTGTCCCGCCCCGCGGATGGTCACGTTTTGAGCCGTTGGCACGCGCTCGAGAAAGGTGCGTTCGCCGCCAGCGGTGACCGGATCGGAGTCGGTAAATGCCACCAGAAACGGTTTGTCCCATTTCTCGAACACGTCCCGCCAGACTCGTTCGTTCTCGCGTAGTTGCGACGGCACCAGATACGGCATGATCTGTGTCGCGGCTTTATAGCGCTGTTCCGGAAATGGCGCCTCGTAAGCCGCCCGAATCCCGGGATCACCGCCCATAATGGCCATGATGTCGCCGATCGGTAGATCTTCTACGTGGTAGTTGTACGCCACCCAACGCGGGAAAGTGATCTCTCGACGCAGTTCGTCTAAAGTCATGGCCCCCTCCCACCACACCGCGAGTTTAAACAACGGATACCCGATCCAGCCTTGTATCCCACTCGCGGCCGGCAGTCCCGTATTGGACACGACGACTCGCGAGAAACGCTCGGGTTCGGCAGCAACAACGCGCAATCCAACCAGCCCGCCCCAGTCCTGGCCAAAAAACGTTACGTCGTCGAGCTCGAGATTGACGACGAGCCGTTGCATGAACTCCACCTGCATTGGATAGCTGTACGCACCCTCGTCGGCATACTTGTCGGATCGCCCGAAGCCGACGAGATCCGGCACCACTACCCTGAATCCCGCATCGACAAACACGGGAATCATCTTGCGAAACAGATAAGCCCACGTCGGCTCTCCATGCAGCAGCAGAAGCGTTTCGCCATCGCGCGGACCTACATCCACGTAGTGCAGCCGCATTTCGTCAATTTGCATGTATTGGGGCGCGTAAGGAAAGTCCTGTAGAGCCGCGAACCGGGCATCGGGCGTTCGCAGAATACCCGGTTTGATCTCTTCTGCAATAACTGAGGTGCCTGCTAACAAGATAACCAACGCCAGTATCTTCACGGTCGTCTCCATCTTTCATCGACTTGAATTTCTCACTTATGCGCAACCCGGTAAGCGGCGGGGACAAAAAAGACGGTCAATACAGACGCGATGCTCAAACCTCCAATGATGACAGCCGCCAGCGGCTGCCATAGCGGTCCGCCAAATAGATACAGCGGAACCAGGCCCAACACCGTGGTCACTGAGGTGAGCAAGATGGGTCTGATGCGTTTTTGTCCGGCAGTTGCAATCGCTGCGTCCAAGTTAGCCTCCCGTCTCTCGATATCGATCTGGTCGATCAACACAATACCATTGTTGATGACGATGCCTGCCAGGCTGATCAACCCCAATATACTCATGAACGATAGCGGCTGGCCGGTGAGCAGTAATCCCACCGGGGTACCGACAAGCACCAACGGTACCGTTAGAAACACGATGAACGTTTTGCGAAACGAGTCGAACTGAAAAATGATGACCAGTAACATCAGGGTGAATGCAGCCGGAAGACCGGCAGCGAGTTTCGAATAGATTTCACCGCTATCGGCGAGTTCGCCTCCCACCTCCAGTGTGACCCCTTGAGGCAACGCCAATGCATCAAGTTTTCCTTGAACGCTAGCCAGCAGTTCAGCCGCCGCCATAGCATCGCTCTTCGCGGTCACCGTGACGACCAGCCGCTGGTTGGTCCGTCGAATCTGCGAGAACGCAAGTTGCGGTTGCGGCATCGCGACCTGATCCAGCGGAATGACATCGCCCTGCTCGTTCATTACCGTGATGCTGGCTAGGTCTTCAACCGCATCCCTGCCATCCGCTGAGGCACGCAGCACTATGGGTACGGTTTCATCGCCGCCCCGGAACGAAGACACGTTGTACCCGTCAAAGTATGCTCCCAAAATACGGGACAGGGATTCGGACGTAATCCCCAGCCGGCGTGCTTTGTTCTGGTCGACATCGATGACGATCTTCAGCACCTTCTCCCCCCAATCGTGCTGATTTTCTACGAGTTGACGCGTGCCGTGAAAAACATCTTCGACCTCGCGAGCCAGTGTAAGCAGCGCGTTGGGATCGTCGCCCTTCAACTTGATCTCCACCGTGCCCGATTCGCTTGCCCCCATCACCAGGCGTTTCACACGGAATCGTGCTTCGGGAAAGTGGGTATAAAGATACGTGCGAGCGCGACTCAACAAGGTTTCTGCGGCGTCGGCATCGGTTGTGTTGACTAACAAAAACGCACTGCTGGGTGATACCTCGGCAGGGTTGAGCGCCAGGTAAAAGCGAGGGCCGCCGTCGCCTACATAAGCGACGTGGTTGATCGCTTCAGGATTCTGCGTTTTGTCGACGAGCCAACGGCCGACTGCTTGCGCCACGCGCTCCGTTTCACTGATGTGGGTGTTCTTGGGCATGTCCATGTAGATGAGCACCTCGCCGCGATCGGAGGCAGGAAACATCTGTGCAGGAACGTACTTGAAAAGAAATACGCCACCCACCACCAGTAGCAAGCCAGCCGCGATGATCCACATCGAGTGGCCGAGCACCTTCTCCAAGAGGCTCTTGTACTTAGCGGTCCATGCCGAATCTCCAACAGCTTGTGTCTTCGTCCTGACGAATCGCGATGCAATCAACGGCAACAGGTACATCGAACTCAACCAGGAACCGACGAGCGTCAGTGTGACCACCGCACCCAGCGAGTACGCGTATTCACCTTCACCGCCCTCCAACATGAAAAACGGTAAAAACGCGAATATCGTCGTTGCGGATGACACGCCCAGAGGCACGGCAAATTGTTTACCGGCCGCCAATGCCGCGGCAGAGCCGACGTCGCCATTCTGAATTCTGCGGAGGACGTCTTCGACGATCACGACACCGTTGTCCACGAGCAGGCCCAGCGAGATGATGACCGCAGCGATGGAGACCTGCTCCAGGGAGATTCCTAACACACGCATGCCAATCAATGCGAATAGCACGGCAAAAGGCACGATCGAGGCGATCACAATACCCGTGCGAATCCCGAGAAAGCCCATGACGACGAGCAGAACGACGATGAATGTCTGCGCGACATTGTTGATGGCGGACTTCACCGCACGATCGACCTCCATGGCTTGAAAGGTGATGAGATCGAGTACGTAGCCGATCGGCAGGCGCGATTCAAAATCCGCAACGTGTGCACTGATTCTATCCCCCACGGCGAGAATGTCGTAGCCGGATTGCATCTGGACGCCGATCACCAACGCCGCCCTGCCGTTCACAAACACGCGATCCCTGGGCGGGTCGACATAGCTCTTGCGGATGTTGACGATGTCTCCCAAGCGCACGAAATTGTCGCTGTCGGGGATCCTGGACAGCAGGTTGGCGATCTGTTCGACAGTGGCGAAGTCACCCGAAGCCTCCAGCAGGAAACTCGTTCCTGCTGCGTTCAGTTCACCAGCCGGAAGAATGACATTCTGCTGCCGCAGGTCGTCGATCAACACCGGCAACTGGATGCCGACAGCCGCAAGCCGCTTGGCATCGAATTCCAGCCAAATGCGCTCCTCCTGTTTGCCGTAGAAGTCGACTTTGGCAACGCCGTCCAAGGTGTAGAGTTCGCGTTGAAGCGTCTTCGCCGTTTCAGTCATTTCCGCATGAGTAAATCCTTCGGCCGTCATCGCGATAGAGGCGATGGTGACGTCCCCGTAATCCGTGTTGACATAAGGGCCGTTACTTTCCGAGGGCAGTGTGAGCGCGACCTCCTCCATCTTGTCGCGCAGTTCCTGCCAGATCTCATCCAACTCGGTATAGCGATCGAACAAGGTGACATGAATGGTGACACGACCGGAAACGAGGAGCGTGTCGATGTCTTCGACTTCTGCAATCTCACGAATCTTGCGTTCGATCGGTTCGGCGATGAGCTTCTCCAACCGCAGCGGTGGCATACCCGGATAAGTCGCCGTGACTACCGCGGTTCTGATGGTGATCTCCGGTTGTTCCCGCTTCGCAAAGTCGAGATACAGTATCGAGCCCATCATGATCAGCCCGATCATGACAAATACGGTGAGTCGGGACTTTGCCAAGCCCAACTGCGTGAGGCTGGTCATCAGCGCGCTTCGTCCAGCAAGCGCACCTCTTGTCCGTCACGAAGATAAGACACGCCAGCAGATGCGATACGCTCGCCCGCAGACAAACCCGAGGTCACGATGACTGCATTTTCCCTCACGTCGCTAACCGTCACGGCGCGCCTGCGCACTGTGGAGCTCGCAGGTTCGAACACAAAGACGGATGCATCGAGCGCACCGCGCGCCAACTCGCTCGTAGCGTCTAACTCAAAACAGTTGATCGGCACGAGGAAGCCTTCGTCAGTGCCTGGCAGCTGGATCATCATGACCACCTCTGCCGACATCCCGGCTTTAATCATCGGTTGCGCACGATCGAGCACAGCGACTACGGGGAACGCAGCGACCTGCCGAGCCCTGGAGCCTACTTCGGTTATGGTGCCCGAGCCACTGACTCCGGGTAACTCCGGCACGACAATGCTGACGGCATCACCCACGGATATCGCGTTGATGACGGTGGAAGGCACGCTGAAAGCAGTCTCGAACGCATTGTCTGCGTACAGTGTCAGCACCGGTTCACCGGCCCCGACGGTGGCGAACGCATCGACCGAGACGCTGGCGATGAACCCATCGAACGGCGCTTCCAGGCGGGTCTTCGCCAGGTCGTCGCGAACGATATCGAGCCGCTTCGCCGCTTGTTCGTGTTGAGCAGTGGTGGTGTTTAGCGCTGCTTCAGCGTCGTCGTAGTGCGAGCGCGGTATCACCCGCTTCTCCCACAGTTCCTCCTGACGCTCATAATCTGCAACGGCGTTGTCCAGAGCTGCTTGGCTCTGCGCGACGCTCGCGTTCGCCTCCTGCACCCTGAGCTCGAAGCTGCTCGGATCCAACCGCAGCAGTAACTGACCTTTCTTGACGGGCTCCCCTTCCTTGAGTTCGACCTCCAACATCTGCCCGCCGACTTCGAAAGCCAACTGCGTTTCGTCGTGCGGTTGTATGACACTCGGGTACCTGCGCTCGACCGAATGGCCCGTCTCGCTGACCTCGAAAGTGCGCAGACCGCGTACGGGCTCTGTTCGCACCTCGGTCGTATCGGAGCACCCGAGTAGCGTGACTATGCCCACAAATACACCAGTTCTACCGATCATCGAATGAAGTCACCTGTGCGTAGAGTCCTGTTACACCGCGCCAATGTACCCGCTCGCAACGCCAACATCTAACCATTTTGCTCGATTTGCCGACGAGACGATTCTATCGACTTCGTTGTATGATAGGACTTACTTCATGGGAGATCGGCTAATGGAACAGACGTTACAAGTAGAGATCCTGAAGGAACTCATGCAGCAGCTGGACGAAGGCAGAAACATAGATGCCGGGGTTCAGTATCGCATGCCCACCACCGCTTACGTCTGCCCGGAGATCGCCGCCCAAGAACGGGAAGTCTTTTTCAAAAAACACCCCCAGTTGATCGGCTTGTCGGGCGATTTACCGAAACCCGGCAGCTACTTGACACTCGACGACTTCGGCATTCCCATTCTGGCCACGCGAGACAAGGCGGGTGTTTTCCACGCGTTTCTCAATGCTTGCCGACACAGATCCGTCAAGGTGGCCGCTGACGGTCGCGGCACCAAGTCGGTCTTCATGTGTCCGTTTCACGCCTGGAGCTACGCCAACACCGGCGCGCTTCTCAGCATTCCGGACGAGGACCACTTCGGCGCGATCGACAAATCTTGCCACGGTTTGATCGAGTTACCCGCGGTGGAGCGCGATGGCCTCCTCTGGGTGCACCCCAATGTCGATGGCCTGTTGGACATCGATGCGCTTCTAGGTGAGGAACTCACCCGTGAATTCGCTTCGTATGGCATTACCAACCATGCCTTCGTCGGTGAAAAAACCATCGAGATGAATCTCAATTGGAAATTTGCCAACGACACTTTCGGTGAGACTTATCACTTCGGCAAGCTGCACAAAGACACGTTGGGCCGACTGTACTACGGCAACAATCTGCATCTGCAAGAATTTGGCCGCCACCACAGATTCGTCACAGCCAATCGCGGTATCGATGCCTTGCGCAACCAACCCGAAGCGGAGTGGAACATCGCTCAGGGAACGTTCGTACTGTACCATCTGTTCCCCAACATCCAGTTCTTGGTCGACAAACAGACCGCGACACTCATTCGCATCTATCCCCATCACTCCAAGCCGGGCCGCTCCATTACCCGCATCAGTTTCTACTACACGCCCGAAGTCATCGCAGCAGTGGAATCCGAGCAAGCCGCAGGTACGGCAATCGGCGATGTGTACGATTTCGATGGGCGCCAAGGTCTCATCGGGGGCGTGGAAGCTTCATTGGAAGTATTCTCGAGCACTGTCGAGCAAGAAGACTACGTGATGGGAGAAATGCAGCAACGTGCCGCCGAAACCGGCATGCTGAAGGAGATCATCTTTGGTCGCAACGAACCCGCGCTGCATCACTTTCACCGTAATTTCCGCGAAGCGTTAGGACAGCCGCCACTGGAAGGTGTCGGTTAACCTCAACTCACCAAGCGCGTTCATCAGTCATTCGGGAAAGCACTCAGGATGTCTTCCTCGTACATCTGATAAACGTCGGGAGTTGCTGTGTTCAAACCGCCAATCATGATTTCATCGACCCCACCGTCAATGATTTCACCGAGACGATCAATCACATAATTCCTAGTACCGACGGCAGAACCTTCTCCCAGCCGCCGCGCCTTCAGCATCGCGTCACACTTCGTTTTGTCTTCGGAGACCAGGGTCGGAACAAGCACGGTTTTCCGAATCTCGGCTGGATCGCGATTTACCGTTTCACAATGCCGTAGGAGTATCCCCCACTTCTCATCGAGGTACGCCTTGGTCATCGGTCCACCCGCCCAGCCGTCCAGATTGAATACGTCGCCGTACATCGCGAGTGTTTTGAGCGTGCGCTGCGGTCCTGTCCCGCCGACCATAATAGGAATCGGATTGGCGAACGACCCCGGTGACAGCGGTGCCTCGTCGAGCCGGTAATAGCGGCCCCGGTACGTGACCGGTGCGCTGGCGTGGAACAACAACCGCACGAGTTCGCACGCTTCCTGCAACCTATCCTGGCGCTCGCGCATCGAAGGAAAGTCCCAGCCGTACGCTGCATGTTCCCTTTCAAACCAGGCAGCGCCGATGGAGAACGTGAATCGCCCTTGGCTGATGTGGTCGATCGTGGCGGCCATTTTCGCGGCATGGGCTGGATTCCGATAGGTATTGCCGAGCACCAAGTGACCGATGCCGACCCGCTGGGTGAATCCTGCCGCGGCGGCAGCGACGCTGAACCCCTCATAAGCGGTGAGATGTTCGTCCTGACCCCGCCCCGGCGGCAAATAGTGATCGGCAAACCAAACGCTGTTCCAGCGGCCCTGATCGCACCGCTCCACCACACTGCGAATCTTGTCCCAAGTCGTGCGGTAGACTCCCACCTGTGCACCGAATTGCATAACACGGACTCCTTTCGTTCAAACCTCGTAATTCTATTGGCGCCAAACGCCGGACACATTGCTCGCATAACCGAGACACTGGTACGCGGCGTCGACCAACGCTTGCCCACGCTCGTTCATCAGAATACCGGGACCCATTTTGTTCATTGCATAGCCAAAGCTCATTCGCGCAACGGGATCGGCGAATCCGACACTGCCCCCCGCACCGACATGTCCGAAAGCTGCGCTACTGAATATGGCGCTACTTTTGTCCACCGCCTGCTCGCGACGGTTGTCGATGGACTTCATGAAGCCAAGCGCAAATCGAGTCGGGATCAACAACGTCGCATCCTGGTGCGTGGCAACGGCCACTTCACCCATGCTCGCGAGCGTATCTCTATCGACAAAACGCCGACCGTTGAACTCGCCACCGCACGCAAACGGTGCATAGATCCGCGCCAAACCCCGGCCGTTCGCTACGGCCCCGGCGCCACCGATCTCGGCCGCACGGCAGGCACGGCTGTTGGGACTGAATCCGCCCTGATTGTAAAACGCGAGAGATGAAATGGACCCTGCGTCGCCAATCAAGCTTTTGGTAAAAGCGCTGAGTTCAGCACCCCGTACCGGCTTGAACGGTACCATCGTTGCCACCTTGGGTTCCTCACTTTCCGGCAAGCCGATCCAACATTCTGCTTGAGTGGGTTCGGCAATCGCTTCGCGGAAATACGCACCAAGGGACTGTTCCGCCGTGCGACGCACGAGTTCCCCAACCGTCCAGCCGAAGTTGGCCATGTGGTAGCCATGACGGGTGCCCGGCTTCCAGAACGGCTCCTCTCGTTCCAAGCGTTCCACCATGTATGCCCAATCGCAACAGCCTTTGTCCTTCAGCTTCTCCCGTATGGCAGGTACCCCCACGGAGTGATCGAGCATCATACGTACCGTGGCGCTTTCTTTACCGTGGCTCGCAAACTCGGGCCAGTAGCGTTTAACCGGCGCGTCCACTTCGAGCTCGCCACTGGCCACCAAAGTGTGTGCCGCCAGCGCCACAGCACCCTTGGTGCTCGAAAACACCACGCACAGGGTGTCTTCCTGCCAGGGAGCGTGCTGTTCGGCGTCTCGGGCCCCACCCCACAAATCCACCACTGCCTGACCATCAATGGTGATGCACAGTGACGCACCGATTTCGCCGCGAGTCTGGAAATTAGCAACGAAAGCTTCCACCACGGGCTCGAAGTTCGGCGCATAGCGTCCAAGTAGAGGGCCGCTTTCGTTGTCTAGTTGGAATTCGCGCATCGCGCCGAACCTCCCTTCACTCACTTTTCTTACCGCAAGATATTACACCAGCTAGCCGACGAGGCACCCCGTGACAACTGCCGTGCGCTCGGGGTCCTTGCAGGGTTAAGGTAAACTGAGCGCTTCGCCTACTCGTGGACGACAACAGTGAGACAATCGTGAGCAGCCTTCCCGCGGACTATGCGGAACGCGTCTATGCCGGCGTCCTCGGCAAGGTCATAGGCGTTTATCTTGGCCGCCCCTTCGAAGGCTGGACCTACGAACGCATCCAGGCAGAACTCGGTGACATCAAATACTACGTCAACGACCGCTTGGACATGCCTCTACTCGTTACAGACGACGACATTTCAGGAACGTTCACATTCGCGCGGGCGCTCGCCGACAATGACTACCGTACCGATATCGACAGCTCCGATATCGGCCGCACATGGCTGAACTATCTCATTGAGGAGCGCACGATCCTGTGGTGGGGTGGGCTTGGCAACTCGACGGAACACACGGCTTACTTGCGTCTGAAAAACGGGATCAACGCGCCGACCAGCGGCTCCGCGGAATTGAACGGTCGCGTAGTGGCAGAGCAAATTGGGGCACAGATCTTCATCGATGCCTGGGCCATGGTCTCGCCCGGAGATGCTGAGCGTGCTGCCCATTTCGCCACCGAAGCGGCCAAGGTCAGTCATGACGGTGCGGCCGTGGACGGTGCTGTGGTGCTTGCAGTGATGGAAGCGATGGCTTTCGTCGAGCAGGACACAAACAGGTTGCTGGACACAGCCCTGCATTTTATCCCCGAAGCTTCGATCATCCGCTGGCTGATCGAGGACATTCGCGAGTGGCATGCAGGCAGCAACGATTGGCGCGACACTCGCGCACGCATTGCCGAGCGCTATGGCTACGATCGCTAGGGCGGCAACTGTCACATGGTGCCTAATCACGGTCTGATTGTTCACGCACTCCTGCACAGCAAAGACGACTTTGCGCTGGGTATGGAAATCGTCAATACCAGCGGGTGGGATACGGACTGTAACTCGGGCAACTTGGGGTGTTTGCTGGGCATCAAGAACGGCCTTAAAGGGATAGACGCGGGGCCGATGGACTGGCGGGGTCCGGTGGCCGATCGCATTTATGTACCCACAGCGGATCCCACCTGGGGCATCTCGGACTGTGTGCGAGAGACGGACGCCATCGTCGCGGCAGGTCATCGATTGGCCGAGGCGCCCTACCGCCCACCTAAGCAGGGTGCTCGTTTTCACTTCGCTTATCCGGGTGCGGTGCAGGGATTCACGGTGACAGAGGGCAATGGGCAAGTGAGCAATGAGTCCGCAGCCGGCCGTCGCCACCTGCGCCTCACCACTAACGCCACGGCGCACTTCGGCTCGCCGGTCTTTGCGCCCACCAAGGCGATTGCCAAAAGATTCGAAAACGCCGGTTACGCTTTACTCGCTTCGCCGCTGGTCTACCCGGGTCAAATCATTACCGCGCAAGTGGACAGCACTGCTAACACGAGCGTTGCTTTGTATCTTTCATTCTATGGAGAGAACGATTCACCTCAACGGGTCGTCAGCGCGGCGCGGCGCATCTCGGGGCGGTCAACCCTAACCCTTGCAGTGCCGAGTGAAGCGCATCCTGTGTTCGAAGTCGGACTGGTACTGCCCGATGGTGGCGCAGTCGATGTCGATTCGTTGACTTGGGACGGCGTGCCGACTGTGACCCTCACCCGGCCCGATCACCGCGGCACTATGTGGCGACGAGCTTTCGTCAACGGCATGGACACGTTCGATTCCAGAGTCGAACCCATCCGGGTCGTTCACAACGCAGGTCGAGGTTTACTGATCCAAGGCACCCGCGATTGGCAGGATTACCGAGTGACCGCCGACATCACCCCGCACCTGGCGGAGTGCGTCGGTCTTGCAGGTCGAGTGCAGGGCATGCGGCGTTACTACGCACTACAGTGGCAACGCAGCGGTGAGTTGCAACTGGTCAGGATGCTCAACGAGGTCGAAATACTGGCTAGCTGCGCCTATGAATGGTCATTTGGCGAAACCCGCGAACTCGCACTGACATTCGAGCGAAGCAACATTGTCGCCGCAATCGACGGGGAGTCCCTGCTCAGCACCGAAGATAGTGCATTGTATTGCGGCGGCGTCGCCTTGTTACTGGAAGCAGGACGTTCGGCCACAGAGGCGATAACCGTTGCCCCCGTCAGCCCCTAGCGGCGAATAACGTTCAGTAGATAACGTTGATTTTCAGGGTATCTACCCGTAATAATACGCGTATATACCCGCAAATTGATCGCTATGAATCAAACCGATCTCGACCTAAAGTGCCTCTGTATCGAACTACGCAATGCCGCCCAAATATTGACGCAGCGTTACGACGAGCAGTTGGCTCCGGCCGGCATTTCAGTCACGCAACTTTCGCAACTCAACCAGGTCCGGCGTCTCGGTAACCCAACACTCAGCGAACTCGCGCGAGCCACTAAGCTCGACCGCAGTACGCTCGGACGCAATCTGCGTTTGATGGAATCCCAGGGACTAGTGGCGGTGGCCACGGGTCGGGACGCACGTACTCGCGTCGTCAAGTTGACGCGTAAGGGTCAGCGTGCGCTGGACAAAGGAGGATCGCTCTGGTTCGGCCTCCAAAATACGCTGACGACCAAACTGGGAGCACGCAAGCGAGCGCAGCTCGCCGAACTGTTAAACGAACTCACGACGGGGGACGACAACGATGGCTGAAGCAGCGACTGAGTCTACGACCACAACGAAATACTCCATTTGCACCATCTGCGATATCGGCTGCCAATTCCGATCCGTGGCTAAAAACGGCAAGCTCGACAGCGTGATCGCACACGACAATGCCATGCTTGCGCGCAACATCTGCTACAAAGGTACTGCCGCTCCGCACATTCACAACCATCGAGATCGCTTGCGCACGCCACTGAAACGCATCGGGGCACGCGGCGAAGACAAGTGGCAGGAGATCAGCTACGGGCAGGCCATGGACGAAATCAGCGAACGTCTTCAAGCCGTAGTGGACGAGCACGGTCCGGAAGCGTTTGCTGTCTCGACCTCGGGCTGGAACACTCAGTCCACACACGCTCTCGACCGCCGCTTCATGAATTTGCTGGGGTCGCCCAATTGGATCAGCGGTGTTGCACTCTGCGCCGGCAATACCGCAGCCGTCAACAAACTCACCTACGGCTGGTTTCCGATGGCCGATTTTGGCACCACCAATTGTATCGTGCTGTTCGGACACAACCCGCGCAAACACTCCTGGACTCCGATCTTCAATGCCATCAATGCCGCCCGGGACCGGGGCGCCAAAGTCATCGTGTTGGATCCCCGCATCTCAGATCAGGCGGAAACCGCAGACCTCCACCTGCGATTGCGCGCAGGGACCGATGCAGCCATGTGTCTGGGTTGGTTGAAAGTGATATTCGACGAGGACTTGTATGACGAGCGGTTCGTCGAGGAATGGTGTATCGGCTTCGACGAGCTCAGAAAGCGCGTGGACGAATATCCTCTAGAGCGCGTTGCTCGCATTACCGGCGTGCCTGAGCACCAAATCGCCGAAGCCGCTCGAATGTACGCAAACGCCGATGGTGCCGTCATACCTTGGACGCCTATCACCGATCAGCAGGTTTCCTCCACGTCTGCAATTCGGCTGCATTCGATATTGCGTGCAGTCACCGGGAACATCGATGTGGCGGGCGGTGAAACACTTGGAGGCTTTAACGCAAGCTATATTCCCGAGTCGGAGATCGCACTACATGAGGCGCTGCCCATGGCGCAGAAAGAGAAGCAACTCGGCTTCGACGAGTTTCCGGTGTTTACCTACCGGGTAGCGGAAATGCTCAAAGAGCCAACACAAAAAGTCTGGGGCTTTCCCTATGCAGATCAGGTCATGGGATGCCATATGGCCAATCCAACCAGCGTGTTTCGGGCTATGGCCAACGCCGATCCCTACCCTGTAAAAGCATTCTTCGCACTGGGTAACAACGCGCTATTGAGCTACGCCAATCAACATCAGATCCATAAAGGTCTCATGAACCAGGATCTCATCGTCGCGCACGAAATTTTCATGACCCCGACGGCGATGCTGGCTGACTACGTGCTTCCTGGGGACGTATTCAGCGAACGGAACCACGTAGCAGACAGTTGGAGTTGGTCGAACCGCCTTTCGCTTTCGCAGAAAGTCGTGGAAGCGCCCGAACAAGCAACCAGCACTTTCACGTTCTGGCGAGACTTGGCGCATCGCTTCGGATTCGGCAACGAGTTTCCCTGGCAAACGCTTGAGGAAATGCTCGATTACCGCCTATCCAGATCAAACCGCACGTTTGCCGATTTCGAATCCAGCACGTTTATGGAAGTACCCGCACCCCGGTTTCGTAAATACCGAACCACCGGTTTCGCAACTCCGTCAGGCAAGGTAGAGCTCCATTCCAGCGTGCTGGAAGATCTCGGCTTCGACCCCCTCCCCTATTATCGCGAAGCACCCGGCGTGACCGATGAGTATCCGTATCAAGTATTCACCGGTGTGCGCGAAGATCCATTTTTTCAAACCGGACAGCGCAACATCAAAGTACTTCGCGATCGTTGCCCGTTACCTGAGTTGTTTTTGCATCCGCAAGACGCGAAGAAAGAGGGTATCGATGACGGCGATTGGGCGAAGCTCGAAACTGCGACCGGCAGCGTGACCGCACAAGTCTCCGTGCAGGAATCCATGAAGGAAGGCCACATCAGGGTGCCCCATGGTTGGTGGTACCCCGAACTTCGCGGCGGCGAGAAACTATCGGGTGCGTTCATCTCCAGTGACGCAATGATGTGCTCCGACGAAAACGAGTACCTGGACCGCGAACAAGGGGTGCCCCACTTCAAGGGCTTCGCCGCACGTATCGAGAAAACTACTGCGCCGCCTGCGCTTGTCGAACAACCATGACCCAACGCAGCAAGGTGACGCACGCTACGGCTAACCGATGACCTCTTCCGCGAGCTTCTGAATACCTTCCACCGGATTCGCTCCCAGGGCAAACGTGGGTACCACCAACCGGTGCGCACCTGCATCGGCCATGATCGCCACGGCCTCTTTGCCACCGCGTCCGGGCCACATCGTTGTGATTTCGATCTCAGCGAAGTCTCGGTCATGCTCGTCACAGACGGCACGCAGTTGCGCCAAAGCCGCTTTGAGTTCCTCCGGGTCACCGATCGGTGCAAACCAACCGTTACCGTGTTTGGCGATACGCTCGTAGATCTTACCGGCCGCACCGCCCATAACTACAGGCAGGTGGGGTTTCTGTACCGGCAGCGGGAAGCTCTTGAAGCCGCTCCAATTGATGAAGTCACTCTGGTGCTCGACGACCTCACCGCTCCAGACCTTCTTCATCGCCACCACGTAATCGTCAAAGCGGGCTCCGCGACGTTCGAATGGCACACCTAGAGCTTCGAACTCCTCGCGCAGCCAGCCGATGCCGACGCCCAGCATGAACCGCCCGTTCGAAATGAAGTCGAGGCTTGCCGCCTGCTTGGCCATGTACAACGGATTGACCTGGGACAAGATGTTCACACCCGTACCCAGACGCAGTGTCTTCGTGGAAGCAGCTACCGCCGTCAAGGCGAGCAACGGATCGACGAACGGTGACTCAGGCGCAGCACCCATTTTGCCGCTGGCGTCGTATGGGTACTTCGATTGGTAATCGAGCGGCACGATGACGTGCTCGAACGTCCACACCGATTCGTAACCCGACTTTTCCGCGAGCTGGGCGAGCCCGACCATCTGGTCTACCGACTCGACACCAATATTGATGGGTATCAATCCAAACTTCATATCATCTCCTCTTCAAGGCTGACCATGATAACCGATCCAGGGACGTCGGCGACCGTAAGCGACTCTTACCAGCCGTTGCGGTGGGTTTTGTCTTCCGCCGGTATGCGCTTAACGGGTCCAAAGTTACCCATCGGCCAACCTATGGGCATTGTCACCACGACCCCGTACTCATCGGGTATGCTGAGCTGCTGGTGCAATTCTTCTTCGAACACCTGGTGCATGGTCGTCAACGCGGCGCCGAGGCCGACGGCGCGGCACGCCAGCAAGATATTCTGTACACAGGGGTACACAGCGCCGTAGTTTGGTGGCGCTAACCCCACTCGTTCTTCCTGCGGTACTTTGAACGGCCAATCGCGCATGCCGCAAACAAACAGAAGATAGGGTGTCTCGTGCATGTGCTCAATCTGATAGAGCACCGCCTTCAACTGCCTGGCCAGTTTATCTTCTCGCTGGACGATGTCGTCCGGCGCAATTTGGAACCGACTGTACATCGCCTCACGGTAACGCTCGGCAAACCACCGCTTTTTGTCCGGATCGTCGACCAGCACGAACTCCCACGGCTGCAGATTCTGTCCCGATGCGGCCATCACTCCGGCATTCAGTACCTTGAAAATCAGTGCCTCCGGCACGGGATCCGGCTTCAGCCGACGCATAGCTCGTACCGTACTGACCCATTCGAAAAACTCCGGATGCAATTCACCACCTGACACTCGCTGACCTCCTCAACACTGCCCCTTAAGCATCATAGGGACGTTAGTCCATCATTAAAATGGATACGACGCTGCTGACCCACTTCAAGGATGCCCATTCCATTGTTAGGCTGACGGCAGCAAGCGGAGGTACATATGGTCTGGCAACCTGAAATCGACGAAATCAATCGGCGGGTGGAACTTGCCCGCAGGATGGGCGGCGAAACCGGCATCGAAGTGCAGCATAGCCGGGGCAAGCTCACGATCAGGGAACGATTGGACCGTTTTTGCGATCCCGACTCGTTTCAGGAAATCGGCCGCTTGGCCGGAGCAGCCACCTACGAAGATGACAAGCTCGTCGACGTTCGTCCATCCAACACCATTATAGGCACGTGTACATTGAACGGCCGTAAAGTGGTTTTGAACGGAGGAGACTTCACCGTGCGCGGCGGTGCGGCAGACGCGACGATCGGCAACAAGGGCGGGCACGCACAGAATATGGCCAAAGACTGGCGGCTCCCCTATATCCGCCTGCTGGACGCCACGGGCGGTAGTGTCAAGTCATTCGAACAGATCGGTAGAACCTACATACCGACCAATCCCGTGACTCCAGGTATCGAGAACCTGCTATGCCAGGTACCCGTGGTCAGCGCCGCTCTGGGATCGGTCGCAGGACTACCCGCGGTTGACGCCTGCCTTGCGCACTTCAACGTCATGGTCAAAGGCATCAGCCAGGTCTTCCCCGGTGGCCCACCCGTGGTGAAAGCGGCGCTCGGAATCGACATCACCAAAGAGGATCTCGGCGATGAACGCTCGCAAGTCTTCCAATCGGGAGTGATCGACAATCTCGCGGATACCGAGGACGAGGCGTTCGAGATGATCCGTCAGTTCTTGAGCTATTTACCGTCGAACGTGTGGCAGATGCCGCCGCGCCACGAGACAGGCGACGATCCACAACGAAGGGAAGCAAACCTCCTGTCGGCAATACCCCGCAATAAGCGGCAGATCTACGATCCTCATAAAATCCTCAACGCCGTGCTGGACACGGATTCGTTTTTCGAGATCACCCCTCACTACGGCCGTTCCCGCATCGTCGGGCTCGCACGTATCAACGGTTATCCGACGGGTGTCATGATCAACAACCCCAAACGGCTCGGTGGCGCCATGGATGTCGCCGCTGGCACCAAGGTCATTCGCTTCCTTTCACTCTGCGATACCTTTCATTTGCCCATGATCTATTTTGCCGACGAGCCTGGATTCTTCGTGAGCCCGGAAACCCAGGCGCAGGGTATCGTGCGCGCCGGTGCTAAAATGCTGTGTGCCACCTTACGCACGCAGATGCCGTGGTGCTCTGTCATTATTCGCCAGCTCTACGGTGTTGCGGGCCAGTGCCACGACCGACCGAGCGGAATGTTCAAACGCGTGGCGTGGCCTTCCGGTCACTGGGGGTCCATGCACATATCCGGTGGCGTCGCCGCGGCTTACAAACGCGTCATCGAAGCCTCAGATGATCCGGATGCCAAGCGGGCGGAAATCGAAGCCCAGCTCGAAGCGCTCGCTTCGCCTTTCAGAACGGCAGAGACATTCAACATCGAAGACATCATGGATCCGCGCGACACCCGACCGATGTTGTAGGTTGAGCGAGTTCATTGAAATGGCACAGCCGGTCATCGAGACACAGCTGGGGCCTACATCAACACCGTATATGCCTTGAGGACTCATCATGCCCACACAAGCGGAAAAATGTCGGCAGTTCGCGGATCTGCACACACAATCTGCCGCATTCGTCATGCCCAACCCCTGGGATGTCGGTTCCGCCCGCATCCTGCAAGGCTTAGGTTTCAAGGCGCTGGCTACCACCAGCAGCGGTTTTGCATACACGCTCGGCAAAGCCGACGGACAGCCGACGCTCGATGAGAAACTCGAGCACTGTCGAATCATCGCTGCCTCTACGGACATCCCGTTAAGCGTCGACTTCGAGGATGGCTACGCCGCCGCTCCTGACCGCGTTGCGCAGAACGTTGGAGCGCTCATCGCTACCGGCGCTGCCGGTTGTTCCCTTGAAGATTTCGATCGCGAAAGCAAGTCGCTTTATGACTTACCGCTGGCCGTCGAACGCTTGCACGCCGCGCTGGAGGTCGCCAGCAATTTGGACTTCCCGTTTACGGTGACCGCACGCGCCGAGCATCTTTTGCGAGCGGACCGGGATCTGGACGAAGTCATCAAACGACTCAAGAGTTATGAAGCCGCAGGCGCCGATGTCCTCTTCGCACCCGGCATTACGTCTTTGGAAGACCTTCAAACCGTCACCCATGAGTTGAACAAGCCTTTCAATGTCCTGGGCGCGGCTATGCCGAACGCCACCCTGAAAGAGTTTCAGGCAGCGGGTGCCCAACGAGTGAGTATCGGGGGCGCACTCACCTACGCCGCCGCCAAACCCATCATCGAATTCGGGGAAATGATGCTCAACGAAGGATCGTTTGCGTGGAGCGCTCAGATCGCTCCCAGGCAACGGATTAGCGAGCTCTTCGCAGCGAATAACGTCGCTTAGTTTTAGCTGTCATGGCGGACGCCAGCACCAGAATGGGTGCGCGTCGATAGTGGTCCAAGAATTCCTCATCCGGAATCAAGCCCTTCATCCATAAGAGGATTGACGACCAACCCGCCACGCTCAGGCCTCGAGCCAACAGTGCCGCATCCACCTCATCGGTGATCTCACCCAAGACACGCATGTCCTCGATTTGCTCTACTGCTTGATCCAGTGAATTGGCCAGCAGTGCGTCGACGATAGGCGTCTCCGCTCCGCCATTGAAGAGCATCAATGCCATGGCCTTCGCGTACTCGGGCGTGGCGACGATCTGCTCCCCAGTGACCTGAGCGTTGTAAGCTACAAGTTCTATGCCCCGCTTACCTGACACCCTGGCACGTTCGGCTAATTCCTGGAGCACCTCGCGCAATGCCATCTGAATAAGGTCGTCTTTGTTGCCAAACCGGTTGTACAGCGTCATCAACGAAACCCCAGCACGTTCCGCCAGCGTACGCATTTGGACACCATCGTAACCACGCTCAGCGAGCATTTGCCGCGTGCTTTCCAGCACTCGACGCTGCTGGTCGAGTTGGCGCGGCGTGAGGGCTTTCGCTTCGTTCATCGATGCATCATCACATAGCTCATTTTCCAGCGAAAACGGTTGCGTTTTCCCGCCCGCATGGCAATATTTGGAACACGTTCTAATTATTCATCGATTGCGATCTAATTGCCATGGCTGATTTCGATTTTTTCGACCCGGAATTCCAGGAAAACACCCAGGCGCATTTTCAGAAGATGCAGCAAGCGTGCCCTTTCGCGCATACGGACACGCCGTTCGACTGGTACGCGGTGACACGGGAAGCCGATGTCGCCGCCATCCTCAAGGATTGGGACCTGTGGACGAGCAATTCGGGACCCGGGCTTGCACACACTGAAGGGGGAGTACTGGTGTCCGTCGATCCCCCCAAACACCTGGCTGATCGGCGCTTGATCAACACGGCGTTTTCTCCCGCGCAACTATTAGCCATGGAAGACGAGATCACGGTACTCGTTCACTCACTGATCGACCGCATCGTCGATAAAGGCGAAGGCGATTTGGTACCGCTCTTTACCGTACCGGTCCCACTGATCGTCATCGCACGCTTATTGGGTCTGGACGAAGCAAGGTGCACGCAGATGCGGCCACTCGCGGACGGAGTCATTCATCCGATGACCCCACCTGGTAAGATCGATCGCCCACCACCCGAAACTGCGGCGCATCATTATCTACGTAGCGTGCTTGACGAGCGCCGCGCCAAGTTAAACGCTGGTGAAGAGTTGCCGGACGACGTCACCACCACTTTGATCACGGCGAACTTGGACGGTCGCACACTGACCGATGAAGAAGTGATGGGCTTCATGTTCTTCCTTTTTATCGCTGGCAGCCAAACCACCACCCAACTGATCGGTAATTTGCTCTATCGTTTACTCCAACACCCGGACCAGCTCGACATGTTGAAGAACGACTGGGCGCTGTTGCCGAACGCCGTGGAAGAGTCTCTGCGCTTCGACGCGCCGGTGAACGGCTTGTTCCGTACCAACACGCGCGATACGCAGTTTATGGGTGTGAAGCTTCCCCGAGACACCAAGGTTATTTGCATGTTCGGCGCCGCCAACGTCGACCCGGAGTTTTGGGGGGAAGACGCCGGGCAGTTCGACATCACGCGCCCGGCGCAACTCACCAAGCGTCATTACGCTTTCGGCAAGGGCATCCATTACTGCATGGGCGCGCCACTCGCGCGCTTGGAAGCCAAAGTGGCGGTACGCGCGATACTCGAGCGTCTACCCAACCTGCGCCTGACCGGCACCCCCAAGGAAATTGCCGCACATGTCATGCACGGCGTGGATTCGCTGCCCATGGCCTGGGACACTAGACCCGCATAGAGCAGGGAAACCTCATGGCAAAACTCTTCGTCGACTTGGACAAGTGCTTGAACTCCGGCCAGTGTGCGTACCTCCAACCGGAATTGTTCGAACTCAACGACAACGGCGAACCGCATGTTCTCGAGCAGCAGCCAAGCGGCGATCTCATCGCCAAGGCTAACGATGCCATTGCAATGTGTCCCGCACAGGCCATCAGTCTGGTGGATGACCACGAGAATTGAACGCCAAGCTCGCTTATACGTAATTAGAGGGGAGGATCATGGACGTTTTCGAAGCAATGGACACTTGTACCGCTATGCGGTACTTCAAGGAGGCCGCCGTACCCAAGGAAGATCTGGAAAAGCTGATCTATGCCGCCACCCGGGCTTCTAACCCCGGCAACAGCCAGGGCTGGGAGTTTCTCGTCATCGACGACCCGGCCATCAAAGCCCCCGTCGGAGACAAAGTGTTAGCTGCGATGACGCCGTTCTTCGAGAATCGTCCAGACAGCCGCGACGCAGTCGAGGAGCGCATGATGATCGGCGCCCAACACCTAGCTAGTAACTTCGCTAAAGTTCCGGCCTGGATCGTCGGCATGGCACGCAAGATTTACCCACCGCACGATCCCCAAGACAGTTTCATGTACTCGACGATCTACCCAGCGGCACAAAACATGATCGTCGCCGCGAGGGCATTGGGAATCGGCACCTGTTTCACCACTTTCCCCGGCGCAGCCGAGTCGGAAATCCGTGAATTGTGCAACGTGCCGGACGACCTGCACCTGTTCGTCTACGTCGCTGTCGGCTATCCGGAGCGCGCCTTCATGCCTGTCAAACGCAAACCCGTCGATGAATTTGTGACGTGGAATCGCTTCTAATATTCAGCAAACGCGTTTTTCCGTTCCATATGACAGTCATGCTTCACTCCGGTACAGATCGGAGAGGAACTGTGCGAAGTAACCCATCTCCTCGTTGCAGCCCGAATAGCCGGTTTCCAATAGCAAATCCGCTTCATCGAGTTGCATTTGACCGGCATTCTACGCACTCACATTGACGGGAGGTTCGCTCTCTACGGAATTGAGCACGGCTTCATCGGGCATCGACAAAATCGTCTCATACGCGCCCTCCGGATAGTTGGACATGTGGGGTCCCGGCGCATCGACGCCCGGCTGAGGCACTACGCCGGCTTCACCTTCAAAAGACTCAGGCTTCTTGTACCGCGCCAGCTCTTCAGGCGTGATACCTGCAAGATCGACAACCTCCGGATCGATCCATGCGTCCGCGTTGATCGGCTCAACTGAATAGCTCAGTTCCAGCGTCATGTTTTCCGGACCGGCAAAGTAGATCGAGCAGCACAACCCATGCTCGACTGGTCCCAATACCGGCACGCCTTTGGATCGCAGCCGGTCCCGCATAGACAGCAGTTCTTCGTGGTTTTTCACCTTCAGCGCCAGATGTTGCATGACACCCGCCGCGCAATTCGCACCGGCGTTACCGGCGTGCGTCTGACCGAGTTGGGTAGCGATCTTCTCAATATCGGGATTGCAAACAAAGGCGATGGAACTTTCGTCGTTTAGGCGTAAAAAACCATGCCATGTGTTTTCCACACCGTGCATCCAATACAACGCTTGCAGTTCCATCCCGAGCTTGTCGGTGAAAAACTCGATCTGCGCTTTCATGTTCGCGGTACATATCGCTAAGTGATGCAACCCTTCCACTTTGTTCATGGTGACGTCCTCCGAGAGTTGTGCCTTGGTGGCGTGCTAAGAGTGCGTCAAAGTAACAAAGCCGGAATGGAAAAACGAGCGGCGGACACTACCCCGAATATCTGCGCAACGAGATCGATACCTCATCCACGACGACTGAACAATAAACCCGCGATCACCAAGAGGAGCGCTAGAACGAGGCGTGGATCGCCCAGCTGGAACCAGGGGTCCAACGGAAACGCGATGGTCTTCTGCATGGCGGCCACCTTGAAGTCGTGCGACCCCTGAAAAGCGGCGTTGGTCGAAATGTCGAAGAGGTCGCGCCGGCTTCGGTAACGCATCAGCGCACCGCGAGTCCAACTCTCCATGCCAGGTGCGTTCATCAGGTCCATCGCCGTGTGTGCGGCACTGCCCACCATGACCGGGTGACAGGCGCGAGAGAAAAGTGCCGGATACATATACGCCATGTACTTGTCCAGAACGTCGTCACTGCTCTCCCCGGGTGCCACGCCGTCGATTTGTTGCGGCACGTCGTACATATCGATCACGTTCAACATGACGAAATCGTCGCCGGTATCTTCCTCCATGAAACGGCGCAGGGAAGCCAGACGTTCAGGCGGAGCGGACGGATTAGCTTCGACAATCCGTGCGAGGTAGTACTCGATCTCGTCGTCCGTCAATGGTCCGCCGAACGATGTATACCAACTGAAGAATGCGATATAGATCACACCGAGTACCAGCCACACCCAAGTCGTTCGTGTCATCGTTTCTCCAACTCCGAATCACTCTTCTTTTAACGCTCCGGTGGAGCGACTAATGCCTCGCAACCCGTACCATCCAACATCTTATCGACCCGCTGCCGGTCTTCTTCCGGTAACCGCGCATATTCGACACGCAACCATTGCAGACATTTTCCCTGATAAGGAAACGGTTCTTGCACCCAAGGCAAACCTTCAACCACTGCTTTGACTTCGTCGTCGCCTCGATCCAGCGCTTGTGTATTGGCCAGCATGACCGGGACGTAAGTCCGGCCTACCTCAGCAAGCAATGTCTTGAGACTTGCCGGCAACTCGTCGATTTCTACAAAGCCATCGTCAACGACCTCCAAGCCGCTCAGATCCTCCATTTTGCTCACCCACGCATGAATTCTGGGAAACTCCCTGATCGCCAGGGCCGAAGGTGTCGGATCGAACTGCGCAAGCTGGGTCAGTTGTCCGAAACAAGCGAAATCCGCCGATCCCGGACGATTCCCAAGAATGAAAGGTAGCGTGCGCAAGTGATCGTTCAAACAAGTAAGGAAACGACGATAACTACCCTCGATGACCGGAGCGGTAGTGTCGTTGGAACCCACCACGTACAACCGAGAGATTTGCCGTTCCGAGAAAGCCGCCTTCATTTGTGCAATCTGTTCGTCGGGCCGCGACACACCTTGATAGTAAGGCAGAATCGACCCGGCCATGTCGATATCGGCATCGTAATACCAGCGGTAGTGGAACATCGCCTTGGTCAGCCACTCATCGCCGTAGTCTTCCAGCAGATAGTTCAAGAATGCGGCGGCAGGATCTTCGGGGATAACGGATCGTCCCGGATACTCATCTTCCAAACGCCGGATGATCGGTGTGCTGTCGACCTCGGCATCGAATCCATCGGTCTCGTTGCGGAAATAGAATATGGGAATCAAGCCGACTTTGGGTTCAGGCAAATCCTCGGCATCCTCGGCACTCTGCAGAAACCGGTATGGAATTCGGCGGTAACGCAGTACCGCAAGCATCTTACGCGTATATGGCGAGCCGGGAGCGCCGCGCACAGGCAATAGATCGTTCATCGTCAGTATCCCGCAACCGTAGATTTCGATGCTATTGCATCGTCCTCCATCAAACAACGTGCAGGCCGCTGTCAGCCTCTGCTGGAGACCGACCGCTAATGTTAAGATCGGCAGACTCTGCAGACGATCATGGGGATTTCAATGGCTGAACCCGCTTCCCGCGACGAGTCGTCGTTCCGATTGTCGCACCTCACGCCGTCGATCGGTACCGAAGTATCCGGCATCGACATGTCCGGAGATCTCGACCAGAGCGTGATCGACGAACTTCACAACCTTCTGATCGAGCGCAAGGTCCTGTTCTTTCGCGACCAAGCGATCTCCATGGAATCGCACATCGCCTTTGCGGCGCGGTTCGGAGACCTTGAAGTACACCCCTTCACCAGCAATGACAATGAGCACCCCGAGGTCATTCACCTGATCAACGACAGGGACCATCCACCCGCCATCAACGTCTGGCACTCCGACGTCACCTGGCGGATCGAGCCTTCCCTCGGCTCGGTTCTGCGCGCCCGTGAAGTCCCCGAAGTCGGCGGCGACACTTTGTTTGCGAACATGGAGGCCGCTTACGACGGGCTAGACGACGCAACTAAGGCGGCTATCGACGACCTTCACGCCGTGCACGACAACGAAGTGTTTTTGCGCGCCATGCAAACGCGTGGAGCGTCTGCCGAGCAAGTCGAAGCCAAACGTGCCGAGTTCCCACCCACGACCCATCCCGTTGTACGCACGCATCCCGTCAGCGGACGCAAATCGTTGTATGTCAATCGCACCTTTACGCGCCGCATCGTGGACATCGATGCGAATGAGTCCGACGCGCTGCTGACAAAGTTGTACCTTCAAGCCTGGATTCCCGACTACCAATGCCGCTTCCGCTGGCAAAAAGACAGCTTCGCGTTCTGGGACAACAGAGCGGCACAACACTACGCCGCCGCAGACTATTGGCCGCAACGCCGGGCAATGGAACGGGTCACGATCGTCGGCGATCGCCCTTTCTAGATTCGCACGACTAGATCCGCGCGCAGACTCCTGTAAGCTTTCTCATCCGATAAAGTTGCATCATAGGACTTAATTCTCCTATCATCACCCGCACACTTCCTTAAGCGAGGTCCACATGACCGACAACGCACCCGGAGTCGTCACAGCCGACGTCTTTGATCACATCCTCAAAATCACCATCGATAATCCCACAAAGAAGAATTCATTCCACCCGGACATGATGTTGCAGTTGTCCAATGCCTTAACGGAACTTCACCAAAACCCGGACCTTTGGGTCGGCGTCCTCTCTGCGGAAGGGGAAAACTTTACCGCAGGTTTGGACATGCCGAAGTTTTTCGGCCCGGGCGCCAGGCCGACTCCGATTCCCGAATCGAACATCGACCCGTTCGGTTTGCGCAGCATGTGCAGCAAACCCATTGTGACTGCAGTACAAGGAATTTGTTTTACCATCGGCATCGAGATGGCGCTTGCCGGAGATATCGTCATCGCAGCAGAAGATTGCCGGTTTTGTCAGATGGAAGCGAAACGCGGAATCGCGCCGCTCGGGGGTGCACACTTTCGTTACGTCACGCGCGCCGGATGGGGCAACGCGATGTATCACCTCCTGTTATGCGACGAATTCGGTGCCGAAGAGGCGTATCGAGTGGGTATGGTTCAAGAAGTCGTTCCCGTCGGCACTCAACTCGAGCGCGCCATGGAGATTGCCCGCATAATCAATAGTAACGCCCCGTTAGGTATACAAGCGACCAAGGCCGCGGGACGGAGATTCATCGAAGCCGGAGAACGAGCAGCCATTGCTGCAATCGCCGACATTCGTGACCAAGTCATGACCAGCAAGGATGCGGCCGAAGGCATCCAGTCCTTTGTCGAGAGGCGCCAAGCAAACTTCACGGGAAAATAAATGGATGTGAGTCAGTAACCTCTGAACGAGGGGTTTCGCTTCTCCTGAAAAGCGCTGATCGCTTCCCGCGCATCGTCAGTCTGAAACGCACGTACCATGTGTTCGGCCTCGAGATCCAGCGCAGCCGCCAAGTCGCTGCTCGCCGCGCGATTGATGTTTTTCTTCATGAAGCGAATGGCCGTCGTGGGGCCATGTGCAATTCGCTTGGCGAATGTGAGCGCATCCTCGCGAAAAGTCTCGTCGGGAAATACTCGATTGATGATACCCAGTGCTTGCGCTTCGGCAGCGGTCACTCTTTCCGATAAGAAGTAGAGTTCCTTGGCTTTGGCGACCCCTACAAGCTGCGTTAAGTTCCAACTTCCGCCATAGTCGCCGCTGACACCAATGTTTCGAAATGCAGTCACGACAAAAGCGCTCTCGCTAGCGACTCGTAAATCACAGGCCATCGCAATCGAGAAACCCGCACCCGCCGCGGCGCCTGGGAGCGCCGCAACGACGGGTTTTTCAAGTTGTTGCAGGCGTAACGTCAGCGTGTTCTGCCCATGCTGCAGCCCACGAACCCTGTCAGCCAGCGTCGTCGGTTGTGGCGAAGTCCCGCCGCTCGACGCCCTGCCCATGCCGCTCACGTCCCCGCCGCTGCAAAAGGCATCTCCCGCGCCGGTCAGCATGATGCAGCGTACTTCCGGCATCAGCTCAAGATCGAGCAGACCTTGACGTAGCGCAGGCGTGAGTTCGTTACCGAGCGCATTCTTCTTCTCCGGCCTATTGAACGTGAAGGTAGCCACGCCATCGTCGATATGGCAAAGCAGGTGGTCGGTTCCCGTTTGATAACTCATCGCTCGGTGCTCCTGGAATCTAATCGGCTCAGCATAGAAAGAATGGTTTTATGACGCAACTTTTCGTATATTCGCACGACGATTTGCGTGAGGAAGATACGGATGGCTGAAGTCGCAATCATTGTCGGAGGGGGTCCCGGCATCAGTGCCAGTTGTACACGGTTGTTTGCTGCCGAAGGGATGCGCGTGGCCATTGCAGCTCGAAACATCGACAAACCCGTGCTCAAGGCGCTGGCGGCCAATCACGATGTCACCCTATGCGCCTGCGACGCAGTCGACCCGGCGTCTGTCGCAGACTTGTTCGAGTCCGTCAGCCAAGACATCGGCAATCCAAACTTAGTGATTCACAACATCGATGGTCGTTCGCAGGGCGTGTTTCGCAAAGGCATCGCAGAAGTAGAACCGGAACTCGTGCTCAGCACGTTAAAGAACTCGACTTTCAGCGCGTTCCTCGTCGCGCAACAAGCTGCTCGTTATCTAGTGCACAATGAAATGGGTGAGCGCGGTCGCGGTACCGTTATCTTTACCAATGCCAGCGCTGCACTCAAAGGCTATCCAAGGAGCGGTGCATTCGCAGCAGCCTGCCATGGCAAGGCCGGTTTAGCTCAGAGCATGGCACGCGAGCTGATGCCTGAAGGCATACACGTTGCCAACGTGCCCATCGATGCAGCGATCGGGTGGCGGCAAGAGGATGGCACCCGTCAACATCGCCTAGCCGGTACCAGTACCGACGACAACATGGCAGATCCGGATTTCATTGCAGAGACGTACCTGCAGATTCACCGACAGCACAGATCGACCTGGACCCATGAGGTCGTGTTGCGTCCTTGGGTGGAGAACTGGTAGCCGCCGGTCCTCCCTAGCTCAAGCGTCGCGATAGGCGGGTCCTATTCTCACCGATAAGTCTCGTGGCGCGAGCGGCCGGCCATCTTTGCTGTATGCCGACATGCGTGCTATGGGTTCACCTGTTTCCTTCACGACGAACGTCAGCCGCCTACCTTTCGAATCCGGTGCGTACTTGTCACCCCAATGCGTCAACGACAAAAGCACGGGCTGAATATCTTTCCCCTTTTTTGTGAGTACATACTCGGCCACCTTACCGACAGGAGGGCGCCGCTCGAGGATGCCGTTTGCAACCAGATGATTGAGGCGAGTAGTGAGGATGTTTCTCGATATGCCCATCTCGAGAAAGTCATCGAAGCGGCGTTTGCCACGAAACGCATCGCGTAAGATCAGTAGCGTCCAGCGCTCACCCAGAATCTCCAATGCCTGGGCGACTGAACAGTTCATGTCTGCAAACGACTTGTGCTTCATACACTGATTGTACCGCATCTCGATGTCGTTTTGGTTGTGCACCCGTTTGTGAGACCATGAGAGTAACTTAGGTTCGTTCGCATCTTGACCACGCACTACGCCGACATCGTCACCCGCTTGTACCCCGGCGCGACTCTCGACTCCGCAGAGCGCCTGACCGGCGGCGTATCCGCTGATGTCCATCGCCTCGATGTGCAACTTGCCAACGGCGCCACCAAGAGCGTGGTCCTGCGTGCTCACGGTGCGTCCCACTCAGGACATTCCGCCGAGTTCGAATATCAACTTCTCAAAGCGTTGCACCGTGCGGGCGTACCTGTTCCGGAGCCGCTGACAGTCGATGTGAGCGGCGAGTGTTTACCCGACCCCTTCCTAATCATGACATTCGTCGAAGGCACCACGACGATTCCTGCAAACCACGCAGACCGATACATAGACACCATGGCGAGTGTGCTCGCGAAGATTCACGAAACGCCAACCCCCGACCTGCCCACCCTACCTGCGCGCTGCGACCCACTGCCGGAAGTCTTCGACTTCCTGCCCGAGGATCGCGAATGGTCAAGTCTTCGTGAACATCTGCGTTCGTTGACCAACACGGCATACGCGGACTTACCCAGGCTTTTGCATGGCGACTTTTGGCCGGAAAATTTGCTTTGGCGCAACGACGCTGTCGCGGCCATTCTCGACTGGGAAGACGCAGCCCTCGGTGACCCACTGTCGGATGTCGCCGCTTGCGGTGTAGAACTGCGTTATAAGTTTGGTAACGAAGGCATGCAGCGTTTCACTGAGGCTTACGCCAGGCACAATCCAATCGATCCAAAGCGGCTGGCGGTATGGCGGGTGTACGTCGCTGCCGCTGCGCAGAAATTCATGAGTGCGTGGGGCCTCCCGGCCAAGCGGGAAGCACACATGCGCAATGTTTGCCTAGCCAGCATTCGGGAAGCCGGTGCGGAATTGATGCGATAGTCACCTACATGCGCCCGGCCCTCGCCACGTCCAGCTCGCGCTTGACTTCCTTGTGCCGTCTGCTGTCGAGCTGGTATTTCGAAAAACACCAGACCGCTACCACCACAAAACCGGCTACGATCGGTCCGTACAACAAACCCAGCCACGTAATCGTTCCAGGATCGACATCTTGTGCAGTTCGAATCAGTTCGCCGCGGGGCCAGTTGATGAGATCCAACGCAGCCCCACCGATAACCGAACCGATACCCGTGGTGAATTTGTTCGAGAAGGAAGAGGCGGCAAAAAAGATACCCTCCTGGCGGCGACCCGTCGTCAGCTCATGCTCGTCCACGATGTCCGGAATCATTGAATTCCATGTGACAAGCGCCTGCACCATACCCAATCCCTGAACGAACTTAACCGCAATTAGCGTAAAAAGAAGAGTTTGCGTATGGTTCTCGGGGAACATGTCCAACAGACGCAGCACTACCGGCACGATCTGACACAATGCCCAGCAGACCGCCCCTAGTACGACACACGGGCGCTTGTCGAAACGTTCATTGAGCTTTCGAGTGAAAGCCGCGCCGATCAATGCGCCAATCGGGCTCGCTGCAAAGAAGAAGAAGTTCTGCTGACTCTCGAGCTCCCAAAAGAAGGTATTCATGTAGAGATTGAGCGCAGCATCGACGCCGACCATCATGAACATGACGAGGATGCCTATGAACATCCAACGGAACGACTGATTGCGCAACGCGACGCGCACTTCGGCAAACATCCGCAAGAGCACGTGCCATGCCCCCGCTGTCTCTGCTCGTTCCGGCGGCTGAGCGAGAAACGGAATTCTCGACCTTGTCCCCCACGCCGCAACCCAGATACTCACGATCATCAGTGTCGCCAGCGTTAGCGCCAAAGGGCCATAGGCCTCGACGTTGAACTGTCCCTGCGGGAACTCTGGCGTGTCCCTGAGAAACACAAAAAAGGCAATGGCATAGGTTAGGAACACGCTCGTGAAACTGAAGAAGTACCGAAAAGACACGACCGTGGTTCGCTCGTGGAAGTCGTTGGACAATTCAGCGCCCAAGGCAACATGCGGTACGTGATAAAACGTCATCGCTGTTCTCGTCAGCGTCGTGAACGCAGTCAGCCACAAGAACAGGCCGAATTCAGGCAACTCCGGCGGATTGAGCAATAGGTAGAAACACGCACCCATCGGCAACATCGAAGCATATAGAAAAGGATGACGACGCCCTCTCGGCGAGCGCCAATTGTCCGAGATAGATCCCGCTAGCGGATCGGTGATGGCATCGAAGACCAGGGCGATACCCACCGCCAACCCGGTATAGGTACCCGATAAACCGAGAACCTGGTTATAGTAGAAGAACAAAAAGACGCTAAAGGCAGCGTTCTTTATGCCTTCAGCCCCCTGTCCTATGCCATAGGCCGTCTTGTGCCAAAGCGAGAGTGGTGGTTCGTCCTGCGTTCGGGACACCTAACGGTCGCTCCGGAGATCGCGGGTTGCGAGTACATGCATGCTACGAACCACGCGTTTCCGCTACCGGTGATTCCACCAAGCGAGATCGGAAAACGCACGCAGGTCCAGTTCATGCGTCCACGCGGAACGGTGTTGTTGGGCAAGATGGTAATAAGTTTCTGCCATCTTCTCCGGCAGCAAAAGCCCGTCATGCTCGCCACCGCGCGATTCGCGCAACTTCCGAAACGCCTCTTCCCCCAACATCTTGCCAATGGTGTCCGGTGCGTCAACCGCACCGTCGATCAGCACGTGAGCAACATGAATCCCCTTCTGTGCATACTCGGCGTTTAGCGTTTGACAAAGCATCCGCCGACCGCCCATCGCTGCCGCATGCGAATGTTGGCCTGCATTACCGCGCATGGCCGCCGTTGCCGACGTCACCAGCACCGTACCGCCACCGCGCTCCTCCATACGCGGAAACAACTCTTTCGCGATTCGAAATAGCGCGAACGTCGCCATCCGCCACCCCAGCTCGAAGGCTTTATAGCTCGTATTTGCCAACGCTCGATTGCCAATCTGCGCACCTAAATTGAAGAGCAACACTTCGATGGGGCCAATACTTTCTTCGACTTGCGCGATACGGTCCTCCAAAGCGCCCTCATCGACCGCATTCAAAAGATAACCGGTGGCTTCACCGCCTTCGGACTCGATGTCAGAAACGAGTGTCTGCAAGCCGGCTGCATCGCTGCGTCTGCACAACACCACATGATAACCTTCCCTCGCGAACTTTTTTCCAACGGTGCCGCCAATACCGGCACCCGCACCGATGACGAGACATACTGGTTTCATTTTAAGGTCCTCGACTGTTTTCGACTCGAGTATGCGTAAGAGTCAGCCTTCATGCACGCTTGACTATCGCAGCATCGTCCGAATGACGCCAAATCCGTGCGGGCCGCCGATTAACGCTCGTATCCGTTAATGGATTCCATTTTCTGAACTTGTCGCAGCCACAACCCCCCGCCATAGTGCGGCGTGGGATCATAGGAACGATGCCCAAGCACACGCTGTACCCGTTTGGATTTATCGCGTAGCAGTTCGTCGTCATAATCCAAAGGACTCGACTCTTCCGGTGTGAGCCATCCCGCGACGAAACTCAAGTGCACAGCGAGGCGCCATGTGTCGGGAGTCTTGTTTTCACCCCCGCCATGCAATACGTGACCGCTGTATACGAGTGCGTCTCCCGCCTCGAGCTCAGCAGGAACGGCGTCTTCTTGCCGGCCACGATCGCGATATGAACCTCCACGGTGACTGCCTGGAATCACTCGCGTAGCGCCCAATGTTTCTGTCACGGAATCCAGGCCGATGATGGCGCTCAGCGTGACCTCCGGACATTCCGGCCATAACGCCTCGCAGTACTGAGCCCAATTACCGCTATCCCTGTGCAGTACTTGTGCGGGATTGCCGGGTCCGATCAGCATCGTCATCCCGGTGTTCACCCAATACGACCCGCAATTCGGCAGCAGGATTCGATCTGCCAGCCGGGCGTACAGCTCATTGTCGAGTAGATCGAAATAGGCAGGTGATACGTGTCCCAACGAACTGAACCGTTTGGTCTTTCTGCCTGCGAATTCTTCGCCGTTCTCCATACCCTGGGTTCCGGTACCCGCTTCGACATTTTCTGCGTGGCGCACCACATCGTCTCGCAGCCGCTCGATCGTATTCCCGGTCACCAGGTTCTCCACGATGACAGCACCGTCGGACTCGACGGCTGCAGCCAATTCCTCTACCGGTGTCGTGGCTGGTTTGCGCTGTATGCCCATATGCTCTCCTTACTCACCCGAGAAATACACACCCAGAGGGCTCGCTGGTAAACTCGCTGTTCTAAATCAAGAGATTGCAATGATCGAGAAAGAGATTCAATTCGATGCGGCACCGCAGGAGGTCTGGGCCATCCTTGGCGATCCGGGACGTACGGATTGGGTCCCGGGCGTGGACAGCTGTGAGTTCGACGGCGAGATTCGCCGTTTCCTCATGCGAGGCGCGGGTCAGCTGGCGGAACGCATTCTGCTCCTCGATCACGATGCCATGCGCATCGAATACGCCGTCGTCGAGTCCACCCCTCCGCTTGAAGAGCACCTCGCCACCATCCAGCTCGCACCGCGAGGCGGTGGCACGCACATGGTCTGGACCACGCAGGTCACACCCAGCGCAGTGGAGCGCTTCATCGAAGCAGGCATGGACGGCTCGATAGAGCAGTTGCGACGACTGCTCGAGCAATAAAACAGTAAATACCGAACCGGAGACATAGATGCTGATCGACGAGTGTTTGGACAAGTGGCATGCCCACCTGCGCGGCGAACTGGAGGGTGGACTGGATGCGCTGTTAGCCGAGGATGTGGTGTTTTACTCACCGATCGTGTTTACCGCACTGGAAGGCAGAGAGACGGCAAAATTGTATCTGGCCGCGGCGGGTAGCACTTTCAGCGAGGGAGATACCGGCAAAGCACCAGGTCAGCAAAACTCGGATTTTCGTTATAGTAAGGAAGTGGCAAGTGGCCATCACACCGTTCTCGAGTTCGAAACCACCGTCGCAGGAAAGTACGTCAACGGTGTCGACATCATGACCTGGAACGATGAGGGTCAGATCACCGAGTTTAAAGTGATGATTCGGCCACTGCAGGCTGTGAACCTGATGCACGCTCAAATGAAGGCGCAACTGGAAGCAATGTCAGGCGCTCAGTAGCCCGTTAACCGGTGCGGATCCCTGGCCCGGATCTCATCGCTCCGCTGTAGATATCCAAAACTCAGCCATGCCGCGAAAACTCGGCACTGCAGCATAGCGATAACCTCTGTCGCTGGCGCGCAGGTGTGGATAGCGGCCGATGAGACCGAGTATCGCTTCCTGAGCCTCGAGCCGTGCAAGGTGCGCGCCGAGACACAAATGGCGCCCGCCGCCGAACGATTGATGATGCGTATCTTCACGTTCGATATCGAAGGTGTGGGGTTGCGGGTAAATTGCAGGATCGTGATTTGCCGCTGCCAGAGATGTAGACAGGCTCTCACCCTTATGTACCGGACAATGACCGAAATTTACGTCACGATTCGCAATGCGCCCTGAATTGATCACAGGCGAGTCGTACCGAAGCATCTCTTCCACTGCGTTCTCTATCAAGCCTGGATCGTCGCGTAACTTCTCGAGCTGCTCGGGAAAATCCAGCAATGCCTTGATCCCGTTTCCGATCAAATCCGTAGTGGTGACATTTCCCGCCACCAAAAGTAAATTGCATTGAGCCATCATTTCGGCTTCGGTGAGTCTCTCTCCTGCTGCTTCGCCCTCGGCGTTGATCATGTCTGAGATCAGATCGTCGCCCAGCGTCTCGCGTCGAGTTGCAATCTCGCTAGCGAAAAAACCATTGAGCGCGGTTTGCGCGGCGTGCCCTGCGGTCAGTTCTTCCTGGGTACAGAACGGGTTGAATGCGATTTTCACTGACGCATCCGACCACGCCTTAAACGAACCGTGCATACCGGGATCGATCCCCAACATGTCGGCGATGACAACGGTCGGTATGGGCCCCGCAAATCTTTCAATGAGATCGAACTCATCGTCGTTGATGGCGTCGAGCACTTTGGTGACAGTCGCCCGGACCCTAGGCCTCCACCGCTCGACCGCAGCGGGTGTGAACGAACTGCTCACCAACCCGCGCAGTCGCCTGTGACCGGGTTCGTCCATCAACAACATCGACGGTTCTTGATCCGGTTCCCCGCCACCCAGAAACTGTGCGGAGAAGGTGCCCGGATTGGCCTTACGCGGATCGCTCCACAGATCTTTGTCCCGCAGAATCGTCTTGACGTCATCATGCCGCGTGTAGACGTACCGTTTTAGCACTTCGTCGTGCAGCACGGCAGTTTGCGCCTGCACTTGCTCGAGAACTCGATAGGGGTTGTCCCTGAAGGTCTCGTCGATAGCCGTGAGCATATGGCCCTGTGGAAGCTCGCTTGCTTCGTCTGTCATGATTCCCCCTTCATCTGCGAACGGTCGAATCCGATCAACGTTGCGAACGACTACGCCTTTACGCAGTCGCCTTCACCGGTGAAACGCCCCCACCTCGTCGCTCGCCGTCGTACAGGAACTCCGCTCCGTCCAGGTCGGTGGCCGGAATGTCATCCTTTTCAATCCAGTAGTCCTGGTTGTGCCGCCACTCCGGTTTGGCCCCTCGCTGAGGTAGCCGATCGATATCTCGCATCAGATAATTCGGATTGAAATTGTCTTCTTCGATCCAAGGCAAAATGTCCATGCCCTGGTCTTCTTCGCGCAACGCAACTTCGACACGCCGTACACCCATCTCGTCCATGTGGTTCAGCAGGTGACAGACAAAGTCACCCAACATGTCGACTCGTAGGGTCCAGCTTGCCCGGAAGTAACCGAACACCCACACCAGATTCGGTACGCCGGTGAACATCATGCCGCGATAGTTGACCGTTTGGTGCCAGTCGACCGCCGCGCCATCCACCTCGAAAGGGATCTCACCCATGACCGATAGATTGAAACCGGTGCAGGCCACGATGATGTCGGCTTCTATTTCTTCGCCGGACCCGGTGCGCACACCTCGCTCAGTGAAGGTGTCGATGGTATCGGTCACCACCGACAATTTACCGGCTGCAGCGGCTTGAAACACATCGCCATCGGGACAAAATGCCAAGCGTTGCTGCCAAGGACGATACTTGGGCGTGAAGTGCGGTTCGAATTCAAAGTCCTCGCCGGCATATTCGCGAATCAACGCCTTGAGCTCTTCGAACACCGCATCCGGCTCACTCTGGCAGCGTTTGGTCAACACATCCTGGTCGTACAATATTTGCGCCCTGACCACCCGATGGATCGTCGGCTCGTCTATGCCGATCTCACGCAGCCGGTCGGCCAATTCGTTTCGATTTTCGCTACAGAAAAAGTACGTGGGTGAGCGTTGCAGCATCGTGACATGCTGAGCGGTCTGCGCAAACTCCGGCACCACGGTTGCAGCAGTGGCGCCCGAGCCGATCACCAGAACGCGTTTACCGGAATAATCGATATCCGGATCCCACAACTGGGCGTGCACGAAAAGACCTTTGTACTGGTCGACACCTTGCCAATCCGGCAGGTAAGGGTTCTCGTGATCGTAGTAACCCTGGCACATCCATAGGAAATTGCACGTGAACTGCAGGTTGGCAGCGTCCTTCAAACGTGTCGCCTGCACAGTCCAGAGATCGTCTTCGCTCGACCAGCTGCACCCCGTAATTCGATGCCCGTAGCGGATGTGCTCGTCAATGCCGTTTTCGTCGATGACCTCGCCCATGTATTTGAGAATTTCTTCCGCACTCGCAATGGGTGCCCCCACCCACGGTTTGAATCGGTAACCAAATGTATACAAATCCGAATCCGAGCGGATGCCCGGGTATTTGTGAGTGTCCCACGTACCGCCGAAAGTATCCTTCATCTCCAATATGGCGTAGCTCTTGTCCGGGCACTGCTGCTGCAGGTGGTAAGCGGAGCCGACGCCCGAGATTCCTGCGCCTACGATCAGGACGTCTACGTGAGTGGTGTTGTTAGTCGATGTCTGAGCTTGTGTCATGCCTTGTCTCCTTGTGACAAGATTCTAACATACTAGCTCCTGGAGATAGTCGCCGACGAGTCGCGGGGACCGCTCGAGCACGTCCTCCACATCGTGACTCAACTGCGCACCCAGACCTTCCCTGAACGCACGACTGAATTGCAACAGAATCTCAATGTGCCAGTCAGGCAATCCCACATCGGCAAGCCCGCGCCGAAACTGGCCATCGCTGCGTTCTTCGATCGCTATCGCGTGCCCACTGAGTTCACTCAAACGCGCGGCCAACGATGCATAGGTGAACGTCTCGGCGGTCGTCAAACGCAGCGTGGTGCCGGTCCGATTGACCTGCCCCGTCAGCAGGCGGGCGGCCACCGCCCCAATGTCGCGCACATCGATTGGGGCTATCCGAGCCTCCGCCATGTTCGTCCCCAACACGCCGGATCGCAGCGCCGGCGGCACAGCCTTTGCCAGATTTTGCAAAAAGAAGTATGGGTGCAAGAACACATGCGGTAACTCAGCCGCACGGATTGCGGCCTCCGTCTCCGCGTGCCATCGACCGCTGTCCACATACGATCCGGGGAAGGTCGCAAGCCCCGATAGCTTGACCACCAACGGTGCAGTTTCTTTCGCGGCTTCCACCATGTTCGCTTGCCAGGTGACCTGGCGCGGCTCCAAGGGTGAGGCTAAAAAGACACTGTCGACATTACGTGTCGCACGCTTGAGTGCCGCGGCGTTCTCGAAATCTCCACTCACGACGGTCACAGTACGATCGAAGAGAGCCTCGGCTTGTGCGGGATTGCGGGTGTAGATACGCGGTCGAACGCCCAACAACAGCAATTCCCGGACGACTTGTCTGCCGACCTGCCCTGTGGCGCCAAAAACGACGACTTCAGTCATGGTCCAGCCGTGCTACAGCTGCGCTGCAGGTTCGTCATCCAGCTTAACGCCTGCCGCCATTCGCAAGATCTCCCGGCTGACCATCCGATGCTGGGTAGCAGCGTGTATGTCGCGAAAATGCTTCTGCAACGAACAGTGACCCTGAAGTGCCGTGCCGCCGGCGGCATCGTACAAGGTGTCTACTGCTTCGGTGCACATCATCGTCGCCTGGGAGGCCGCCAAACGCAGATGACGCTTGTCCTCCGTAGACACCCCGTCGCCGGCCAGTATGTGCGCCCACACGTCACTGACCACGTCTTTGACATAACGACGCGCGCCGTCCACCAAGGCTTCCGCCTTGCCGAATTCCAGCTGTGTTATGGACGAGGTATTGATGGTCGACGCTTTTCCGAGCGGCACCTTCGCTTTGGAAAGTTGCTCAAAGTCATCTACCGCCCTTCTAGCAATCCCAAGCGGAACACTGGCCACTGCGGTCGCAAAAAAGCCGAAAAAAGGAAACCTGTAGAGCGGCGCGTCGATTTGCCGGCGAGACTCTCCGAGAATAGTCCACCTGCCTTCGGGAACGAAACAGTCCTTGACCTCGAAGTCGCCACTCCCAGTGCCGCGCAAACCGGACGGATTCCAGTTGTCGTGTAGATGCACGTCGTCTTTCTCGAAGAACATCACGTGCACAGCAGGCAGACCCGCCGCATTTTTTCGCATTTCACCGTTTTCGAACACCAACGTGCCGCCGGCTATCCAGTCACAATTGTGGGTGCCCGAACCCCATGCCCATCGCCCGGACACCACGACACCACCTTCCACCACTTCACCCTTGCCGCTGGGTGCTGCAGCACCGGCGGCGATGGGACAGACGTAACGCTCGCCTTCTTTGGTGATTCCGTAGACTTGCCGCGCCCACCGTTCGGGTAAAAAGGAACCAAGTAATGCCGTTGTCGTGTAGATCATCGCTGACCACCCCGTTGCGCTGTCGGCATACGAGAGCTCTTCGATCATCTGCAAGCTCTCCAGCGGCGGGCGCTGAGAGCCGCCATATTGTTCGGCAATCATGGTCGCAAAGAGACCGCGTGCACTGAGATTCCGTATGAGCTCACCCGGCACCCGGCAGTCGATTTCTGCCTGTGCACCTGCAGTTTCTATTTCGCCGCGCAATTCACGCGCGATGGTGACTTCCGCACTCGCCATCTAGTGATCCACTCTGATGTTAACTCCCGCATCATAAATCAATCGGACTTACCGTGCGGACCTCGAAAGATGTCAATTAGCGAATGACTAAAGTAAGCTCAAACGATCCTAAGCAGGGGTTTTCTATGGACCTCGTGGAAAACAGGTACTCTTACACGAGAATCGTTCACGATTACTACGTTAAAAACTGGAAGGACGAGAACGCCAGCTCAAAAACTGCTATTGCTCGGCGTGCAGTCACCTCCTACATCGAAGATACCGACGTACAGCACAACATAGATCCGACGTTCAAACCCAACGATACTGCCGACACCGGCGACCTCGCAAAGACCTGGGCACGTCAAATCGACAAGTTTTTCAGTCCAGCGGAGACGGTGAAACTTCCTTACAGTTTCGGTGACCATTTAGTGATGGCATTGGACGACGTCTACAGAAAGGCGTGTTTAGCCGAACTCGAACGCAAACGTAAAGCCATCGTCAAGACGACGACACCAGCAGGCGGGAACTTGCTCTCGAGTATTCAAGATTCCGTGAAAGAGACCTCTGAAGCGATATCTCATCTCGTCGGCATTTCACCAAACGGGCTCGCCGACGATTCCGATCATGCGCTGCTTCGCGCCAGACACGAAACCTTGGAAGCGATTGACTCATTACACAAGAGTATCTCCCTGCTCGACAACGAGCTCGCTCAACGGGGTATCGAGCTCATTTAAATCATCGCAAGCATCAGCGTCCGGCAGCGTCCCGAAGTGCTGCCAGACTCTGACCCGGTTGCATGAAATAGAGCTCAACGCTGTCATCGGGTCGTTCAATAGTGAATCCTTCGTTCAAGAACGGAGGGTATCCAAAAAGCCTACCGACATCGGGCGTTCCTCCGTCAGAGGACGACAACAGAGCCAGACAGAATCGCTCGCCACATTGAATGCCGTCCAGTTGTAAACCAACCATCTGAGCAACAGTCGATTCCGCCTGATGTAGCGCAGCTGAAGTGAGATCCGCGTCCCAGTGATCCGTATTCAGTGCTTGCGACATCCACTCCCCCAGTTCTGCATCGCCCACTTCGGCATCAGAACCCGCAGGCAAGGGACGCGATACGGCAGGTTCTGCTTGACGCCTGTTATCGGCACCCTGTGGCTGCTGAACCACAATACTTTCCTCGTCCATTTGCGCTTGAAGAGAAGCAGCGAGTCGCTGCAACGCTCTTCGTTCATCCCGCGCTTCACTCAGCTGATCTTCGATGGATCTGAGCTGATCAGCCATCAACCCCAGGTGTCTGTCATCTTTGACCGACCAACCACTGGGGGTATCCATCCTTTTGTCGATCGCGCTATCTGGCGTAGCACCGCTAAACAATATAAATGCGACCATGGCCAGTGACGCTGCCAGCACACCGCTCAGAAATCCCAAGTATCCGTTCGTCCGCATCGGTTTGCTTTAGCGGACTTTAAGGTAAATCGGTCCGGTAGCAGTGCGCGCTACAAAACACATCCTGATCGCTATTTCTACCCAGAATCGCTTCGAGCAACCACACCGTACCGGTTCGTCTAACGCGACACATCGACAATTCGGTGCCGGTATCGGTCTCGCGCACACCAACGCGACTGAGGTAACAAAAGTGATTACGATGGGGTGGCATCACGGCAAACGACGTACCCGCAACATTGTGGCGATCCAAATGGCGTATGTGATCCAGTCTGGGCTGGTTGGCATTCACCTGGAAGGTGCCAAACGAGAGCAACAGTAAGGTACCAATGAGCAACCACTTCATATCTGTGCATCCATGCTAGGGTGTTGCAGTAAGCTAGCACCCCACCTTCGTTCCGCTCAATGGAGTAGTTTGTCCATAGGATCTCTTTTCAGTGTTTGAGTGCCGTCGTTTCAGACACTTCGGCGTTGACGGGTAAAGCGGTCGAGTACATTCGCCGTGACCCTGCCGACGTCGGGATTCTCCAGTCCATAAGCCCAATCGGTGCACCCCGTGGTAAATACTTCGCCACGCCCGCGCTCGAACGTCCCGAGCACCGCGTGACCATTGGCGAACTTGGCTCTGTTTTCAGGTGTGTCGTTACCGCCGATTCGCTCGGCCACCCAGTTCAGCTCACCGACGTAATTGTCGGCCAACACATCCGGCGCATCCTTGGTTTCCCACAGGCGTGCAGGTGCGGTGGCGAGCACTTCGAAGTTCGCAGGCGTGCCGTCTACACCCGTAGGTACCGGACACCCATTCAGCTCGCCAAGCTCGCACCCATCGCATTCATAACCGACGACGATACTCTCCGCACCGAGCGTATCGCCTACCGCCAGGGAGGTTGAGTCGAAAGCCCAATGATCGGGTTGTCGCACAGTATATCCGCCGGAACCAGCCGGACTGTTGGGCATGTGCGCGTAACCCCCGCGTGTGAAAGAAACCCCGGTCATGTGGTTTTCGGGCCGTCCCACCAATGGATCGGACCACATGGTAGACAACGCCGGAATACAGCCTGCTTGATGGAATGGGTCGTACAAGGGATCTTGCTCAAAATCGCATTTGTATCCAATCATCTGACGATAACCATCATTGAACCGCACCTGCCAGAATGCCGTATTGCCTGAGAAGAAAGCCGCCCGCCCCCCCGCATCGACGAAACCCTCCACGGTGTTGCGCATTCCCTGCGACCAGTATTCGTCGTGTCCCACGGACAGATAGGCGCAATACCCGTCCAACAAGTCCGAATGCCGGTCGAGGTCCTGACTCACGGCATAGCCGAGGTCATATCCTCGCTTTTCTGCCCAGCGCACGAACAACACTTCCCAGTTCGCCCAGCCCGCCGCCATGCTCCAGTCGTCATAGCCTTGCGCGACAAATGCCCGAGCATCTTCTTTGCGCCAATTCATAAAGCGTGCTATTCGATGTCTCTGCGGATCGGCCTTGGACAAAAAACCCGGCTGCAGCGGACGCTTCGGCGACACGACATGTCCGCCGGTGTACAAGCTCTTACCTCCCCAAGTGTTGTAGGCATTCCACGTGGATGTCGACAGCACCAATAAGGCGTCCGCAGGTTGGACAGCGCGGACGACAAAGAACGTCTCTGCCCGGTTCCCGGCGCTGTCTGTCAGGCGAACGAGGTAGAAACCGGACCGCCAGCTGGAATCAACGGTCAGCTCGAGGCTGGGCTGCCATAGACAACCCGCTGCGGCGAGGTCATCGGCCATCGGCTGCTCTCGGCCCTTGATGTTGTCTCGCTCATAGACAACGATCTCATCGCCGCCCTGCCGTGCGATTTCGATCCGAAATCGTTCCGCACTGGTATGGCAGAAAAGATCGATGGATTCGGCGGGTTTCGCACTTTGCGGCCAACAGTAAGCTGCAATCATGCGTTGGCAGAAGTTGGTGCGTGCGCCTGGCTAAGCGATTTGAAAGCATCATCGACGATTTCGAATGTACGCTCAAGGTCAGCTTCCGTGTGTGCAGCAGAAACGAAATGGTTGTGGTAGCTCAAAAGATATACGCCACGTCTGACGCACTCATCAATCCAAGCAGCATGGACTTTGCCACTCACGTTTGCCAGTCGGTAGTACGGCATAGCAGGAATACCAGAAGCGACCAATTCGAAACCGTGGGAGGCAGCGACTTTCCGCAGTCCGTCGTTCAGCTTGTTACCAATGCTCGTCATCAATAGCGCCGCATCCATTTTCTTAAGCTCTTGCAAGGTTGCTTGCGCCGCAGCCATGGGCGCGGCGTTGAAGAACTGGGTCCCGGTGAAATAAACTTCTTGCGCAGCTTGCTTCAAGGCGTCCGAGCCAGTCAAAGCGGCCAGCGGATAACCGTTGGCGATGGCCTTTCCGAAACAGATCAGATCCGGCGTAAATCCATATTCAACGTTCGAACCTGCCAAGTTGATTCGAAAGCCAGCGCGCACATCATCGACAATCAGCACGATACCATGCTGACGACACATACCTTCAATCCGTTGCCAATACCCTTCGGCAGGTAAGGTATTGTCTCGAAACACCGGATGGTCGTACGGTGAAGAAATGAAACCAGCGATATCGTTGGGGTGCTGGTCGATCAGATTCTGCAAAGCCGCCGCGTCGTTCCACTCGACCTCTAGTACATGCTCGCTATCTGTGTCTATGGTCCCAGGCCGCCCGCTCTGCATCCAGGGTGCGACACCATGGTAACCTTCAGCCACCTTGACGATTTTCTTACGACCTGTCGCCGCCCGTGCAACCATGACCGCAAGCGCGGTGGCATCGCCACCGTTCTTGCCAAAGAGCGCCCAATCGACGGCGGCCACGAGATCGACCAAAGTATCCGCCAAATCCACCATAACCGGGGCTGCCAAACTGACCGTGTTGCCTTTTGTTAACTGGCTGCGTACAGCTGCTTCCACCGCTGGATGATTGTACCCCAGAATCATTGGACCATAGGCGCACATATAATCGATGTATTCGTTGTCATCGACGTCCCAAAAGTGTGAGCCCTCGCTACGCGAGAAAAACTTCGGTCCGGATTTGCGTACCGAGTAACCATAGTGTCCGAATATACCCCCGGGTATCACCGCTTGTGCACGCGTAAACAGTTCGTCTGACTTCGATACATCATGAGTATTCATCTATCTTCTCCTCCTCCGTCCTTCTCTTCACCTCGTCCTTCTCTTCACCCCCTCCTTCTCGTCCCCCGTCGGGTTCAGCGCTAGGCGCAAGCGCTCCGCCGCCACATGTTACCACCCGTATTTTTTCTGCCCATCTCGCAGGCATGTCCAGCCCCGGAAACTGCTAAGATCGCAGTCCTAGCCTCGGGAGATACGACGGTGACGATCGAGATTGACGCTACCCAGCGGGAAGACTTTCAACGCGATGGGGCGGTATTGCTCAAAGGCGTATTGGCCAAGCAGTGGTTGGACCGGATCGAAGAGGGTCTGGAATACATCGAGTCACACCCGGATGGAATGTCCGCAGGGGTCGATATGCCGTTGCGGATCGATCAATTCCCCGCCAGCCATAGCACAACGATTGCCGAAGTAATGCGCGACTCGCCGATTGCCGAGATCGTCGGATCGATGCTTCAAGCCCCCGTGCGTTTTTACATGGACCAGATGTTCTACAAACCGGCAGGTCCTATCGCGCCCAGCGCCTGGCACCAGGACACGTGCTACTACAACATCGACGGTCATCAACTCGTGCGGGCCTGGGTTTGCGTAGATCCGGTGCCTCGCGAAGTAAGCCTGGAAGTGGTGCGCGGGTCACACTTGTGGAACGTGACCTATCGGCCGCCCGTTGGACGAGACCCCGCCCGTCATCCGGAAGAAGCCGCATTGACCGATGCGCGTCATGCCCGGGGTGAGCGTTTGATCGGCCGTGAATCGTTCGATAAGTGGACGTACTTCGATTCGTTTTTTGACCCCGCCCTGCCTCCGTTACCGGACATCGAGTCGCAACGCGGGTCGTTCGATATCATGGGTTGGGACTATGCGCCCGGGGATATCATTCTGTTTCACGGGCATATCCTCCATTCTGCGCGAGGCGGAGTGACGCTAACGCACCCACGACGCAGCCATGCCTCACTTTGGGCCGGTCCCGATGTCCGATACTTGCATCGGCGCAGTCAATCGATTCCCGATCCGATCGAACTCTATGAGTACGAACCCGTGGACGGCCAGCCGTTGAGCGACTTCCCCGACGTGTTCCCCACCGCTTGGGCGCCTCTACCATGAACGATCAATCCAGCGAAAGAATCGATGTGAGCTTGGTCTGTAACGCGAAATACCACGACACCAATTTCGCGCGACTTGAGTTGTTGAAACTCCTGGCCGAACACGAAGACATCAACACGCATGTAGCTGCCACGTTTAGTGATGTCGAGACGATCAAAGCATCGCGACTCCTCGTCACCTACACGTGTGATCTACGGCCTACGGTGGAAGAACAAGAAGCTCTGCGTGAATTTCTGGAGAACGGAGGCCGTTGGTTCGCATTGCACGCAACCAATGCGCTGCTGGAGTTCGTAGAGGGTGGCAAAGTCGACACCCCTGATGTCGCGCCAAAGTTCATGCAGCTACTCGGTAGCCGCTTCATCGCGCACCCCGCAAATACTCGAATCGCAGTGCGAGTCACGGACTATGCCCATGCATTGACGCGAGGTATCAGCGATTTCGAAGTAGACGACGAGGAACCTTATTACTGCGAAGCGCTCGGTGACCAGCGCGTTTTGCTGGAGGCATCTTACAACGATCCATCCACGGGTTACGTGCGCTCCGACTATGGAACGGACCGAGAGGCACATCCGCAAATGTACCTTCACGAATGCGGGCGAGGCGAGGTGCTGTATTTGTCGCTCGGTCATTGCGCAGGCAAACACGATATGAAACCGCTAGTGAACATCGTTCCCGTGGTCCGGGGTTCGTGGGACTCACCGGTTTACTATGAATTGCTGCGGCGCGGAATTCTCTGGGGGATCGGTGCGCTCTAGTGGCTGGTTAATTGTACTCGGCTGCTGGGCCATCTCGGGATGCGGTCAACCGTCCGATAGCGAACTGCTCGGCGTTGTCTCGAGAGTGCATTTCAATACGAACGTGAGCGACTTCGAGGAAGCTCGCAAGTTTTACGGTCTGCTGGGATTCGAGACGATGTCGGGCTTTCCCGATACCAACACGTTAGCAATGGCACAAGCGATAGGCATTGAAACGCCCACCACCTACGACGGCACGCAAGGCGGCGAAGCAGGTGGTTATTTGCTGCACGGCGAGCTGATCAGCGTGGGTGGGTACGGCGGCGGCGTCATAGACCTCATCGAGTTTACGATCCCACGGGACGAAGCGCCGCCTTACGCTAAACTGAACCATCTGGGCATGGTCAGTGCGACGATGTACACCACGAACATAGACGCCGACTACCCATTGCTCGTCGAACGCGGCGTTGAATTCCTGCGACCGCCCACGAGCACCGCTCGCTTTGCCTATTTCCGGGATCCTGATGGTACCTTCTATAAGTTGCAGGAAGTGACGGAGGGTGCTGAGCCCAATGAGGCAGGGACATACATCGTCGGTCTGGGACCAGTGACAATCAACGTCAGCGACCTCGATCGCTCGCTTGCGTGGTACGGATTGCTGGGCTACGAGGTGACGGAGCGAAGGACGATCTCGTCATCAAAGCAAGAAGCCACGGCGTTCGGGTTCGATGAGCCCCTCGAAAGAGCGTATGTATTGATCACTCACGCCAGTGACGGCTCGTCGCTGGAACTGGTCCAGTGGCTCAAACCGTTCGACCCAACCCCTCCATACCCGATTCCGATCAATCACATCGGCATACATCGGATGGCTTATTTAACGACAGACATGGAAGGCGACGTTGTCAAACTGAAAGCTCGCGGCGTTGAGTTCGTTTCGCCTGTCACGCCTTGTTGTTCCGGCCCTGACTCATGGGGCGATATCGTCGCTTTCTACGATCCAGACGGGGTCATCCTGGAACTGGTCGAACAACCCGTAATGGGACACATCGTTGCGCTAATGCAGGATCTGGGTGGGTTACTCGATTAACGGTTTTTAAGAACCACCACCGTACCTGCTGCCCAATCGTGCAAACATCGCCTCGATTTACCGAAGATCATCAAGTGGTCGAGTAGCGGCAATAACAACAGCCACGGCACGACGATCAGGTACATCAGCGGAAAAAACACCGCACGTACGCAGACGAGCCTCCATAAAGGCGCCAGACGTGTCTGCCCTCCGTCGAAGTCACCGGACATCGCTATCTGGATACCGACTGCCTTTTTACCCAATGTCTGACCGTTTCGATAAAGGCTCACGCCATTCAGAAGCAAATAGCTGACAATCGCGAGCACCAACACCCACAACACCCATGTGTTGTCGATGTAGTCCTCTGCATCTTCGGCGACATCCGTGATCATCACGAGAAAAATGGTGAGCGCGGGAACGAGAATCGCATCGATGAGCGTGGCCGTGGCCCGGCGTACGCGGCCGGCTAGTACGGGTTGGGTAACTTCAGTCATCATCGATTGCGAATACGAGCAGCGCATTGCCGGCTCGTTGTTGTCCAACGTAACCATATCCGGCAACCACGATGAGCAGGTCGTCAGCCAACATCGCCCCGTGCGCATCAAACGCGCCACCCAGGGTCTTGACCCCGTTCACAGCATCGTAGCCGCGCCAAGCATCGTGCGACCAGAGTAGTTCGCCGGTTGTCGCGTGTATGACTTCTAGAAAGCCGTCCATCGTACCGATTACGACCACGTCGTTCGCAGCGGTCGCCGCTGCCGACAATCCGTATATGCACGCTTCTTCTTCGCAGCGCGATTGGCGCGCTCGATGCCAACGTTGCGCACCCGTCTCTATGTCAAGAGCATACAACCCGGGCTGTGGCGTACCGGGCGCCGGAAAGTCCAGAATCGCCTTGTCGCTGATCGGCACAAACACCATCCCCAATGCTTCATTTGCCGCCATACCCCAGTGCACCCCGCCGATAATGCCGCCACGCCCCAAGCGCCTGCTCCAGCGCACCTCCCCGGTGCTTGGATCCATCGCGTGTACTTCGGCCGATTTCTGCCCTGCAATCAGCCACTGCTGCGTCCCCGCTTCGAGCAACATGACCGGGGCACCGAAGTCGACATCCGGCCCAGTGGGTTTCGGGCAATTGGGATGGTTGAGCGCCATCAGATTACAAGCCGCGGTATACGCATCGTTCGCGGTGAATTGACGGACCCAATCGACTTCCCCCGTCGTTGCATCCAGGCTGAAGATCGCATCGCTCGTGTCCGTGGTGGGATGGCTGTAGTTTTGCCCCGTACCGAAATACAGCCTGTTCCGCTTCGCATCGTATGCGGGCGCCCCCCAAACTGCGGCACCGCTCGGTCCATGTCTCTGTACGAATCCGAGGTGGGTTTCGGTCGGTTGCGCGGGCTCTTCGATTGTAGGCGTATACCAGCGCTTGTTACCGGTGCTCAATTCGAAGGCCGCCATACCTCCGCTGGTCGTGCAGCAACCATAGAGAGGGTTTACCGCCAGGCCGACTTCCAGGGATGAGACGGGAACGTATACCGTCTTCTCGATGACCAGCGGCGTTCCTGAATACCAAGGGACCGGCTCGTCAACGACCGCGGCGTGCCACAAGAACTTTCCGGTGGCGTCGACCGCATAAGTACCCGCGGTTCGATCATTGAAAACCAGCACGGGCTCGCCATCGACACGCCCTGCCACGATAGCGCTACCGATTGCACCCTCGTGTGCAAAGCGCCATCGCTCGCATCCGGTCTCACGATCTAACGCAACCAAGCCCCGACCATCGTCACCCATGAACAGAGTATCGTCCGAGACCAACGGCAGGCTCCTGGGGGTGTCCCCACTCAGGCCATAAACCCACTTCAGCTTCAAATGACGCGCATTGTCGGCGTTCAATCGAGATTGGGGTTGATAACGCGTATTGCGTACGTCGACGCCCCAGCCTTGCGAATACATCTTTTCCAGAGACGCAGTTGCTGAAGACGATTCACACGCGAACGTGTTTGACGTTAGGGTACTGGTTACTGCCAATAAAACGAACAGTACGGCTTGTCGAGGCAAAGTGGATGTCGCATAAGGAGTGGGTACTTCGTGGATAGCTTACCAGAGTTCTGATCGATCTTGACATTGATCCACTTCGGCGACACCCAAGCCATTTCCGCAATCGTTGCCAAAACACCGGTTGATAGTTTCCAGCCCAGGCGTAAGCTGTCGCAGGTAGTACTTGAGATAAATGTATTACACTCCGGTTGACGAGGCCGGGACGTGCTCACCATGACAAACAGCAACGAAGAGATCGGCATCATTAAAACTGTGCTCGGTTATTGCGACGACGGAACGACGCACATGGAGCCGGAAGTCATGTTGAATCCCGTCTCTAACTACACCGATCCCGAGTTACTGGAGCGGGAGGTCCACACCCTCTTCCGCACCTTTCCCATCATCGTAGGCCATACCGACCAACTCAGAGAACCAGGTCGGTATTTCACGCATGACGACACCGGCATTCCAATTCTCGTAACCCGCAATCGCGCGGGCGATGTCAAAGCGTTCGTCAATGTCTGCCGACACCGGGGCGCCCGGGTGGTCGACGAGTCGTGCGGTAAGACCAACACGTTCTCCTGCCCTTACCATGGCTGGACCTACGATCTCGACGGACATCTCAGGGGCATTCGCCAACCCGCCGGATTCGAGGGCTTGAGTAGAGACTCGCTCGGATTAGTGGAACTGCCCGCGTTCGAACGCTTCGGCTTGATCTGGGTACGCCCGAGCGCTGGAGAAAAAGCTGTGGACATCGACGCCTGGTTGGCGCCGATGACCGAGCAGCTTGAGTCACTCGATCTCGAAAGCCATACGATTTTTCGTGAGTGGACACTGCATCGTGAGATGGGATGGCGGATCGCGCTGGAGGGATTTCAGGAGTGCTACCACTTCTGTTCAGCACACAGGACGACTGCGTGCTCGTCCTACTTGGATAACCAATCCGTGTTCATTAACCAATACCCCCACGTACGACATGCCGTGCCGCTCACCAAAATAACGGAGCTCAAAGACCAGCCCGAGGAGGTGTGGGATTATCGACGGTTCTTCATGACGCAAAACTACTTGTTCCCTTGTAATTTCGTGCAGGTCATGACGGATCACGTCTACATTCACACGATCATCCCCACTGAGCCCGGCCGGTGCGTATTCAAATGCATCATGCTCATACCCGAACCGCCTGCGTCGGCGAAGGCCGAACGGTATTGGGAAGCAAACTACAACGTGGTTCGCTCGGTGTTCGACGAAGACTTCGCGATCGGTGAAGGCATTCAACGCGGTTTTGCAGCCGGGGCGAACGATACTTTCGTTATCGGCACCTTCGAGACCAGCGTCCAGCTCGGTCAAAAAGCCATTGACGACGCTCTGGCGGGACGACTCACTGCCTGAAGGCCGATTGGCCGATTTGGCCAGCGCCACCGACCGCCCTTCCCGGCTACTCTCGCAGATGTCAAAAAGGTGCTAAATTGGAGCCTTTGGGAAGGAGAGTCTGATGGAACCGATCAGTTATGTAGAGGCACTCAACAATCACTACGGTTCGATGGGTTTTCCGCCCTATGAATGGACCGTCAATGATACAGCGCCGCTAACGCGCTTAGCCAAACCGCTGACCGACTGTCGAGTCACTCTGCTCACTTCCGGGGGGGTGTCCCACTGTTCCATGCCCGGTTTCGATCCAGACGCACGCAACGACCATCGCCTGGATGCAGTCGGCGGCGATACCGATACGGCGGACTTCCAAATCAATGACAGCTACTACGATCACACCGATGCTGGCGCTGACTTGAACTGTGTATTCCCTATCGATCGATTGCGGGAAATGGCCAACGCCGGCGAAATCGGCGACGTGGCGTCACGATTCTGGAGCGGTTTTATGGGCCGCATTTACAACCGCACCAAAGTCATCCAGGAGTCGGCACCCGCGTTCGTTGAGAAACTCAACGAAGACGGTGTCGATGTTTTACTCGCCGCGCCTGCGTGACCCCTCGATCACCAAACCGTGGGTTTGGTTTGCAGAGTTGTCGAAGAAGCAGGGATCGCCACTGTTTGTTATTCGACCGGACGGGATCTAACGGCTCAAGTTAAGCCGCCACGCAGCCTGTTCGTGAACTATCCGATGGGAAACAACTTCGGCGCACCTGGGGACGCGAACATGCAAGCGCGAATCCTCAGACGCGGTCTAGCGTTGCTCGAAGAAGTGAACGATGGTGGTGCGCTGGTCGATTGGCCCGAACAGTGGCACGAACCAGTGGTCTATTTTACTGGGCGGAATCGCAAATCTGCCTGACCAGAAACAAGCGAGTTGTAACGGGAGTAGTACATGCCATCAGTCGAAACGACCATGTCCAAGCGGTTGGAGACACCCGGAGCGCATGGATGGACGCGCTCGGCGCAGCCGGGCGACCCTAACAAATACTTCATCGTCTCAGCCGACTGCCACGCCAACGAGCCAAAGGACTGGGTGAAGTCGCGTATCGCGCCGGAGTACTTGCAACGTTTGCCGCGCCTGGAAATGAGGGACGGTCAGGCTTTCATCATCACTGAAGGCAACCGCCCCTGGAAGATCAAGACGGATACTACAGATTGGGGTCCGGAAGACATCGAGCGCAACAAAACCGGGCGCAACGTCGCTGAACGATTAGCTGACCAGGACCGCGACGGCATCGATGTCGAGATCGTATTCGGTAACAAAGGCATCCACGCGTTTGGCACGAACGATCCGGAATTTTCCATGGCGATGTGCCAAGCCTGGAACGATTGGGCGCATGAGGAGTTTGGCGCACACCAAGATCGCATCCTACCCATGGCCCAGGTTCCAACACTGGACGTTGAGGCCGCCGTCGCCGAAATCGAACGCGTCGCTAAGTTGGGTTTCAGAGGCATTACCGTCCCGGTGAAACCCGAGTACGGCCCTACGGGCATGGATCAACGCAACTACAACCAGGCGGAGTTCGAGCCCTTGTGGTCTGTCATCGAAGACGTCGATTTACCGCTCACTATTCATGTCTCGACCGGCCGCGATCCCAGAGCATCGTCAGGACCGGGTGGTGCGATCGTGAATTACGCCGTACATTGCTGCGCAGCCAGTCAGGAACCCGTCGCAAATTTATGCGCTTCCGGTGTTTTGGAACGGCATCCCAAGCTCCGCTTCGCAACGATCGAGGCCGGTATCGGCTGGGTGTCATGGCTACTCGAAGCGATGGACGAAGCCTATTACAAACATCGTATGTGGGTCTCTCCCGACCTCAAAGAACCGCCCAGCTACTATTATCGGCGCCAGGCATTTGCGAGCTTCGGTGAAGACCGATCGGGCCTCGACTTAGGCGTCGCCCACAATCTGATCGACAACTTCTTGTGGGCTAACGACTATCCGCATCATGAAGGCACGTGGCCGCACTCGGCCGCAGCGATCGAAAGAACGATGGGGAACTTGAGCGAAGACAGTAGAGCTAAAGTCCTCGGGCTGAATGCTGCACGCTTCTGGAATATCGAAGTCCCTGCCCAATACCGAGAGCAGGCTCGGGCTCACTGATGTCTCTAAAAGGCGTCGCCGCGGTCGTGGGTGTCGCTGAACGCGCGCCGACTCGCTTTACGGAAAACGAAACCATCCTGGAACTTTTGAGCGGCGTTGCAGTGGGCGCCGTTGAAGACGCGGGGTTCTCATTGTCGCAAGTCGACGGTCTGATCGTACACCCCATCGGTGGCTTGCCTGGGTTTGTTCCAGCCACCGTTGCGGAGTTTTTGGGGCTTGAACCCAATTTTGCCGAAATCGTCGACCTGGGAGGCGCCACCGGTGCGGGAATGGTCTGGCGCGCGGCAGCGGCGATACAAGCAGGTCTATGCACGACTTGCCTTTGTCTTACGGGAACTCGGCGCAGAAGAAGGACTACGAAAAAGACTGACAAACCCACGAACGCAGACGTACCGAGCAAACTGCGCTCGATTCGTCCGTCTCACGACCGTTCGCCTCAAGCCGAGTTCGACTACCCCTACGGTATGATTGGTGCAAACGTCGGCTACGCCATGCTTGCGCAGCGTTACACATACGAATACGGACTAACCGCTGAACAGCGCGCAAAGGTGGCTGTCGATCAACGCACCAACGCCAATGCCAATCCAGACGCGATTTTCCACGATCACCCGCTGACCGTCGAAGAAGTGCTGGCGTCAGAGGTTATCTGCGAACCATTACATATGCTGGAGATTGTCATGCCTGCTGCAGGTGCTGCGGCTCTGCTCGTGACATCGGCGGACCGAACGCCGGATGCGGCCCAACGCCCTGCTTGGATTCTGGGTGCGGGAGAATCCGTTACCCACTCGTCATTCGCTCAAGCCCCGGCGCTCGATGCGACAGGGATCGGTATCGCTGCGCGGGCGGCCATGAAACAAGCCGGTGTTACCCCTTCCGACATCGGCTTGGCATCCCTCTACGATTGTTACACCATCATGGTGCTTTTGACGTTGGAAGAAGCTGGTTTCTGTCCACGGGGCGAAGCCGGTGCTTTCGTTGCAGCCCACGATCTGACCTTTTCCGGCGATTTCCCACTCAACAGCCACGGCGGACAACTGTCATTTGGACAGGCAGGTATAGCGGGTGGTATGAGTCATGTCACAGAGGCAGTTCGTCAGATTCAGGGGCGGGGCGGTACCCGTCAGATCGCGGGTCTCGAATTGGCTTACGCGCACGGCAACGGTGGCATCATCGCCGAGCAAGCGGGGCTCGTATTCGGGGTCGATCGATGAGTGCGCGCCTCATTCCACCGAGCTCTGAGCTGACGCAACCTTATTGGGATGCTGTGCGCCAGGAGAAGCTCTGCTTACAGCAATGTGATGACTGCGCCCACCTGTTGTTTCCGCCTGGCGCCAATTGTCCCAATTGTGGTTCTACATCACTTAGTTGGACGGAACTTTCAGGAAACGGCGTGGTGTATACGTACACCGTCGCATACAGACCACCCCACCCCGTCCTGGCTGACCTGTGTCCTCTTGTCATTGCGGTCGTTCAACTAGACGAAGGCCCACGCATGATGAACAACGTCATCGACTGCGATCCGGGTGCAGTTGAAATCGGGATGCCTTTAAAAGTGGCTTATGAGGCCATCGATGAGAGCGATGTCGTCCTACCCGTTTTCAAGCCTCGATAATTTGCTTAGGTTAAGCAGTCTTCACCAAGCGGCCGGCCAACATCGACAGATCGGCGGGTGGATGGCTTTTCAGGAACTCGACGAGCTCGTCCATCGGCATCGGTTTCGCGTACAGATAGCCTTGGATTTCGTAACAACCGAGATCGGACAGACAATCGCGTTCGCGTGTATGTTCCACACCCTCTGCCAGAACGCGTTTGCCCATTGAATCACACATTTGAATAATCGCACGAACTACCGCCCTGTTGTTCGGGGCATCTTGAATGTCCGTTATGAAACTTCGATCGATCTTGATTACATCAACCGGTATTTCCAGAAGCAGATTCAACGATGAGTAAGCAGTACCAAAATCATCCAAGGCAACTTGTACGTTTGCCTGTTGCAACTCTCCCAATATCTGCCGCGCCATATCAAAGTTGTTTAATACGGACGACTCAACGATTTCAACTTCGATCTGACCGGGATCCACGCCAGAGGAACGGATGTTCTGCAAAATGCGCTCCGCGGTTTTAGGATGATGTAACTCAATCGGGGAAACGTTTATCGATACCCGCAGGTTCTTGAACCCTAATCTTTGGATGTCACGACACGCACGAGTCAAGACCCAGTCGGTGACGCGATCGATGACCCCAATATTCTCGGCCACCGTAATGAACTCTAGCGGTCCGATCCTGCCAAGCTCTGGATGATCCCAGCGCGCCAATGCTTCGAGACCTGTCAATGTGTTGGTTCTGGAATCTATCTTCGGTTGATAAAACACTTCCAGACCATCTTCATTGATCGCTTTGCGCAACTCGGCCGCAATGTGCGCGTTCTTCGTGGCCTGATCATCCAACTCACGTGAAAAGTAAGCGTTTTTCGAGGCGTTTTCGCTGCTGCGCTCCGCATAGGCACGCGCAAGGCTTGCGTTGCGGATCAGCGCGTCCGGATCGTCGCCATCGTTGGGGAACAGCGCAATCCCGCAGTAGATCGCGTTGAATATCTCTCGATCGTCCAGTCTGAACGGAAGCTCCAAGGCCGCGGTGACTCGTTCGATTATCTTAGCGACCGATTCGACGTGATCGACATCAACCAACAGCATCGCAAGCTCGTTGTGTGCGATGCGCGAAAATGTCAGCGCTTGCTCATTCAAAGTTACCCCGATCGTGTCAGCCGCGCGCACAACCTGTTCGATGCGCGCGGCCGCTCTTTTCAAAATGCCTTCAGCCTGCTCGTGCCCCTTCACTTCGTTGATGTGCTGGTACTCAGACAAGCCGATGGATATGATCGCCGCCTGATTACCGTTTCGCGCACTAAGCTTGATAGCTTGAGTCAATCGATCCACCAACAAGAATCGATTGGGCAGACCGGTCAACTCATCGTGCATCGACTTGTAGGTCAGTTCTTCGGCTTGCGTGCGCACCACCTGATGCATCTCCTTGAGTTGATCTCGAAGTGCGCCTATCTTTATCCGTTCCTGCGGGTCCGACCCGTCGCCGGACTCTGCTGGCCGCATTTGATAACTTTCGTCATAGACGCAGACACGATCACGCCCCGTTTGCTTCGCCTGGTACAGCGCCCGATCCGCCTGGTCCATCATCAGCATAGGATCGCCCTCAGCCTTACTGGTGTCCGCGAGCCCTATGCTCACCGAAATCTGCTCTAACGGCACATCGTCCAGTTCAGTCAAGCACGCAATTCCCTCTCGATATCGTTGCGCCGTAGCGGACGCACGTCCAAGCGTGGCACCAGGTAGCGCTACAACAAATTCCTCGCCTCCGTATCGACCGACCAGATCAAGTTCACGGGTTTTGCGCTGCAGAACTTCCGCAACTCTGCGTATCGCAACATCCCCAACAGCGTGACCGTGAGTGTCGTTGACCTGTTTGAAGTGGTCGATGTCAATCATCATTACGGTGATTGGCGTGTTGTCACGCACAGCTCGTTCGAAGCTTTGCTCATACTGCTGCAGGAACGCCCGGCGATTGAGGCAACCCGTCAGGGGGTCCGCAATAGCAAGCTCTTCGAGCTCCCGGTTTTTTTCTTCGATAACGCGTTGCGTGACGCTGAGTTCGGCAAGCATCGTTGCAAGTTCAGCATTCTTCGCTTCGAGTGGCGTTACATCATCAAATGTGATCAGAACGCCTTTATGAGCGCCGCGTCCGTCCTCGATGGGCGCGGCATTGACGGTAAACGTGATGCTAACGTCGTCGCGACTGAGCTTGAGTGGCATGCCGGTGATGTGTTCACCGTACTTCAACGACGTTCGCCAAGGCAGCTCCTCCATCTCGCTGCCGTTCAAGTCCCAGTCGAACTGATTGGGGTTCGTGCCGACCAACATCGCAGGATCGTCGTCAACACGTTCAGCAAAGGACCTATTTGCAAGTACGATGCGTTCCTGCTCGTCAACGATCAACACACCTTCAGCCAGAACGTCAAACGCCGCATTGACCCTTTCTGGAACTACCTTGGTAGGATTGAGTTCCGTCAACGCCCGACGCATAAACAAGAAGAACGTGAGCAGACAGGCACCGCCCAAGAACAGGATGTACTGTAGCGTGGCCTCAGGAAAACCGAGATAACGCAGCCCCCAGTCATCGGAATCAGCATACTGTAAGCGAACTTCTCCCCAGCGCTGACTACCTTGATAGATGGGTATGACCAGATTCTCGAACGAGGAAAAATCGAAAAATCCCTCTGCAGTGACTGCTTCACCGAACGCCGCCAGTTGCAGCCCATCGTCACGCCATAGACCCGCGTGCACGACATCGCTGTTGCGTTTTACGATCTCGCTAATGGTATCGACGATGAGCTCGTCTTGGCGATTGGCGGCGGCACTCGACAACTGCACTGCCAGGGACTCGCCGAGAAGCTTGCGAGTCTCGCGGATCTGATCCTCTGGTCGTGGCAACAAGCCGATGAAGTCGGCGACAAAGACGGTGCTGACAAGCAACGCAACGAGTCCAAAAGACAACCGTAATTGAGGCGAGATAGTCACGTCCGTGTTCCACTCTTCCTATATGAAAGGCTAATCAGCCGGATTAACACATTTAGACTAGCAGTGCCGGTTGGATATACCGATACGCATGTCGGTTAAAGATTGTGATCCAAGTCCCATTCCGGCGCATCCTGCTCGAATATGGGCAGAGGATCGAAATCGCTCCATGCCGGGCGTGTACTAATAAGACTGGCGACCAGGGATCCGGCTCGCAACATCCAAACGACAAATCCCGCAGATAGGGAAACAGATCCGACTACTGCGCCCGTAACTCGCAAATCGACAGCACCGTCTGACATCATTTGATGGTTCAGTTCATTTAGAGCCACCGCGAGCTCCGGTGATACGGGTATCCTCAATCGTTGCACGTTCAATTCAGAATCGCTGGTCTGATCGGCAAAAACGAACCGGTTGTCCCCTTCGTTGAATACCAGCTTCAACAGCATGGAAAGACTATCCCCTCGTGCCGCTGTGGCTTGCGGCAGACTTCGATCTTGCACATGATCGATATGGGTCGATGATTCGACCGCAACGAATCTAGAGTCTGCGCCCGTCGCCTGGAGCACGGGTGAATCTTCGCTGAATACCGTCTCGTCCACGGCGGGAGGAGACTCCTGCTGTGCATCACGATCTCCGTCTTCAGACGGTTCATCCCGGTCGTTGGGGTCATTTTGGTCATTGACACCCGCCACCACGTCATCGTTACTTTGAGTGCTCTCATCTGTAGTCGTCTCTTCGGCTTCCGTCCCCGATGTATCGGCAACTACCGGTGGCGAGGTATCCGGAGACGCAACGATCTCGATGGAGAGCGTCGCCTGTGTGCTGTTCCCTGCAGAATCGGTGACGGTTATTTGGAGTGTGTGAATTCCCACCTCTGCCGCAAAGTCCGACATGACGTCACCCGACGTCGCATCGATGGCAAACCAATCGTTCTGGTTTCCACCAGTGATACTGTAAGTCAACGTTTCGCCACTGTCCGGATCGTCGGCAGTCAAGGTTCCCAAGCGCATTGGAAGATTACTCGCCAAGGCAGAGAAGTCTGCGTCCGCCAACTGCGGCGCTTCATTGACATCCGCTACCTGAACGTCGATGGGAACCAGCGTGCGGCCTCCCTGAGTGTCGGATACTTCAACGACGACCCGGTATACGTTGTCGGCATCGGCATCGCGTGGATGTTCGAAATCCGCAGGATTGGCCATTTGGAGTAGCCCAGTCTGAGGATCTACACCGAAATGCTGGGCGTCTTCACCCCCAGCGATCCGATAGGAGAGCGCATCACCTTCTGCATCCAATGCCTGAATTTGTACGACACTGGTCAAATCCTCCCGAATCGACTGCAGCGTAGGTGTGGAAACGAGGGGTGCGTCGTTAACGGCGTTCACCGTAATCGATGCAATAGCGGTACTTGAGATTCCACCGGCATCTGTAATCGTATAAGTAAACTGGTCGGTACCATTGAAGTCGGCGTCCGGCACGTAGGTCAACGTGCCGTCCATGTTGTCCATCAATATCCCCTGCGCGGGCTGTGTGAACCCCACCATCGTCAGAACGTCGCTATCCGGATCGGTGTCGTTCGCCAACAATGTGCTCGATACATCGATAATCAGGTTCGTATCTTCGTTGGTCGTCAGTACATCGTCGACGGCAACCGGGCTGTCGTTGACGTTCGCGACGGCCGTCGTGGGTGCGCTAGCGACGGATTCGGTAGTCCCTCGATCGTCTACGTAGGTCGCAACAACTGTAAGGGTCGCGCCGACATCGCTCTGAGTCGTGACGAACGTGTTCGAAGTAGCGCCGCTGATTGCAACACCGTCTCGATACCATTGATAGCCGATCGGGCCGGACAATCCGTCGGCATCGGTGAGCGTATTCGATGCAGAAAGCGTCTCTCCCTGTGCCGGGGTCGTATTATCGATGGTGACTGAACCCATTGGGGAATCGTTCACATTCGTGACTGGTCCAACGGCAGCACTGGTCGTCGTCTCCCCGGTTCCATAGCCGTCTGCGTAAGACACCTCAACCGTGATACTCGTATCGACGTCGGCATCGCCCAGGAGGTAAGTTGATGCGGTGGCGCCCCCGATCGCAACACCGTCTCGATACCATTGATACGAAAAAGCACCCAGTCCGTCCGTATCACTGATGCCCGACGTATCCGCCGTCAACGTCTGATCTTCTTCGGGCGTACCCGTGATGACCGGCTGGCCGCTGACGGGATCGTTGACATTGGTCACTGGCGCGGTCCCCGCGCTCGTGACGGATTCCGCCGTACCCTGATCGTCCGTATAGGTGGCTGTAACGGTAATCACCGTCCCGACATCGGTCTGAGTCGTCACATAACTGTTCGCTGTCGCCCCCGCTATGGCAACCCCATCCCTGAACCACTGGTAGGTGATAGGCCCTGAAAGCCCGTCAGCATCCGTTAACGTATTGGACGCCGTGAGCGTGTCACCCTGCGCAGGAGCGGCATTGTCGATCGTCACCGAACCTGCCGGCGCATCATTGACGTTCGTCACCGGACCCACCGCTGCGCTGACCGTCGATTCGGCAGTTCCTTGTCCATCGGTGTAAGACACCTCTACGGTGATATTGGCATCGACATCGGCATCGCCCAGCACATACGTCGACCCGTTCGCCCCGGAAACAGCGACACCGTCGCGGTACCATTGATAGTTGAACGTACCTAGCCCGTCTGCATCACTGATTCCCGAGATATCCGCCGTCAACGTCTGGTCTTCTACCGGTGTGCCGCTGATGACCGGCTGGCCGCTGACGGGATCGTTGACGTTGGTGACAGGTGACGTCCCTACACTTGTAACGGATTCAGCGGTACCTTGATCATCCGTGTAGCTGGCCGTTACCGTCAGGACAGCGCCGACATCCAACTGTGTGGTCGTGTAAACGTTTGAACCAGCGCCTCCAATCGCAACACCGTCGCGATACCACTGGTACGCGATCGATCCGGACAAACCATCTGCATCGGTTAAAGTATTCGAGGCCGTGAGTGTGTCGCCTTGCGCCGGGGTCGTATTATCTATCGCGACAGTACCTGCAGGCACGTCATTGACATTCGTCACCGGTCCCACTGCCACACTAACAACCGATTCGGCAGTTCCTTGCCCGTCCGTATAGAAAACTTGCACCGTAATGTCGGCATCGACATCAGCGTCCCCCAACAGGTATGTCGACGCCGTAGCGCCTCCAATGGCGACGCCGTCGCGGTACCATTGATAGTTGAACGTGCCGAGACCGTCTACATCACTAATACCGGAAGTCTCCGCCATCAGCGTTTGATCCTCTTCCGGTGTACCGATGATGACCGGTTGACCGCTCACAGGATCGTTGACATTGGTGACTGGCGCAGTCCCTGCACTCGTGACGGATTCCGCTGTTCCTTGGTCGTCCGTATAGCTGGCTTCGACCGAAATAACTGCCCCGACGTCCGTCTGGGTGGTTGTATAAGTGTTCGCAGTCGCCCCAGCGATGAGGGCACCGTCCCGGTACCATTGATAACTGATGGGGCCCAAGCCATCGGCGTCTGTCAGGGTATTCGACACGGTGAGCGTAGCGCCCTGTGCAGGGATCGTATTGTCGATCGTCACCGAACCAACGGGCACATCGTTGATATTTGTTATCGGGCCCACCGCTGCGCTCGTCGTAGATTCCGCACTCCCTTGCCCATCGGTATAAGACACCACCACAGTGATGCTGGCACCAACATCCGCATCGTCCAGCAGATACGTTGAAGCTGTGGCACCTCCAACTGCTATTCCATCTCGATACCACTGATAAGAAAACGCACCGAGACCGTCCGTGTCGCTAATGCCCGAAACGTCAGCTGCCAACGTCTGATCTTCTTGTAGTGTGCCGGTGATGATAGGTTGGCCCACAACAGGATCATTGATGTTGGTAACCGCTGCCGTTGCCATGCTCGCGACTGATTCGGCGGTACCTTGATCATCGGTGTAGCTGGCGTGGACCGTGATTATCGCGCCAACGTCCGCCTGAGTCGTTACATACGAGCTTGAGGTCGCCCCCCCGATCGCAACACCGTCGCGATACCATTGATAGGTGATCGGCCCCGACAACCCGTCTGCATCCGACAACGTATTCGATGCCGTAAGCGTGTCGCCCTGCGCCGGAGTCATATTGTCGATCGTGACTGAACCCCCGGGTGCGTCATTGACATTCGTCACCGGACCCACGGCTGTACTGGTCGTCGATTCAGGAGACCCTTGTCCATCCGTGTAAGACACTTGTACCGTGATGTTGGTATCGACATCGGCATCGCCTAACAGGTGTGTCGACGCGGTTGCGCCGGTAATCGCAACACCATCCCGATACCACTGAAATGAGAATGCGCCGAGTCCGTCGGCATCACTAATGCCCGAGATATCGGCTGTCAGCGTCTGATCCTCTTCCGGCGTCCCGGTGATGACCGGCTGGCCGCTCACGGGATCGTTGACATTGGTCACTGGCGCGGTCCCCGCGCTCGTGACGGATTCCGCCGTACCCTGATCGTCCGTATAGGTGGCCGTAACGGTGATTACCGTACCGACATCGGTCTGAGTCGCCACGTAACTGTTCGCAGTTGCCCCCGCGATGGCGATCCCGTCCCTGAACCACTGGTAGGTGATCGGACCCGAAAGCCCGTCAGCATCCGTTAGCGTGTTAGAGACGGTGAGCGTATCGCCTTGCGCCGGGGTTGTGTTGTCTATCGTGACCGAACCCATAGGCAAGTCATTAACGTTCACAACCGGACCCACGGCTGCGCTGACGGTCGACTCCGCCGATCCCTGTCCGTCCGTGTAGTACACTTGCACAGTGATGTTGGCATCGACATCGGCATCGCCCAACAGGTACGTCGATGCAGTTGCACCGCTAATCGCTACACCGTCGCGGTACCACTGATAGTTGAACGTTCCAAGACCGTCTACGTCGTTGATACCGGAGGTATCCGCCGTCAGTATCTGGTCTTCTTCCGCAATACCGGCAATGACCGGCTGACCGCTGACAGGGTCATTAACGTTAGTGATGGGTGTGGTCGCGGCACTCGTGACGGATTCCGCCGTTCCTTGGTCGTCCGTATAGCTGGCTTCAACCGTGATCACGGTCCCGACATCTAACTGGGTTGTCACGTATGTATTTGCGGTCGCCCCAGCGATGATGACTCCATCGCGGTACCACTGGTAACTAATTGAGCCCGACAACCCGTCTGCGTCCGACAATGTATTCGATGCCGTAAGCGTGTCGCCCTGCGCCGGAGTCGTATTATCGATGGTGACTGAACCCAGAGGCGAATCGTTCACGTTCGTCACTGGGCCAACAGCGGCACTGGTCGTCGTTTCCGCGGTTCCATAGCTGTCCGTAAAGGACACCTCGACGGTGATACTTGCATCTACATCGCCATCTCCTAGCACATACGTCGACCCGGTCGCACCGCCGACGGCAACACCATCCCGATACCACTGAAATGAGAATGCGCCGAGTCCGTCGGCATCACTAATGCCCGAGATATCGGCTGTCAGCGTCTGATCCTCTTCCGGCGTCCCGGTGATGACCGGCTGGCCGCTGACGGGATCGTTGACATTGGTCACTGGCGCGGTCCCCGCACTCGTGACGGATTCCGCCGTACCCTGATCGTCCGTATAGGTGGCCGTAACGGTGATCACCGTATCGACATCGGTCTGAGTCGCCACGTAACTGTTCACAGTTGCCCCGGCGATGGCGACCCCGTCCCTGAACCACTGGTAGGTGATCGGACCCGAAAGCCCGTCAGCATCCGCTAACGTGTTAGAGACGGTGAGCGTATCGCCCTGCGCCGGAGTCATATTGTCGATCGTGACTGAACCCACGGGAGCGTCATTGACATTGGTCACCGGACCCACGGCCGTACTGGTCGTCGATTCCGCAGACCCTAGTCCATCCGTGTAAGACACTTGTACCGTAATGTTGGCATCGACATCGGCATCGCCCAACAAGTATGTCGACGCCGTAGCGCCTCCAATGGCGACGCCGTCGCGGTACCACTGATGGCTGAAAACACCGAGCCCATCCGCATCGCTGATACCGGAGGTATCGGCTGACAATGTCTGATCTTCTTCGGGTGTGCCAACGATGACCGGTTGGCCACTCACCGGGTCGTTGACGTTGGTGACTGGGGCCGTACCAGCACTCGTCACCGCTTCAGCGGTACCCTGATCATCGGTATAGCTCGCTACGACCGTCAGAACTGCGCCGACGTCCAATTGCACGGTTGTGTACGTGTTCGAATTCGCGCCACCGATCGCAACCCCGTCTCGGAACCATTGGTAGTCGATGGTGCCTGGAAATCCATCGGCATCTGTCAGTGTGTTAGTCGCCGTCAACAAGTCACCCTGCGCCGGTGTCGTGTTGTCGATTAAGACCGAACCGGCGGGTGCATCGTTCACGTTCGTAACCGGACCCACTGCCGCGCTCATTGTCGATTCGGCACTACCTTGTCCATCGGTGTAAGACACCTCTACGGTTACGTTAGAACCAACGTCCGCATCGCCCAGCAAGTAGGTCGTTGAAGTTGCACCCCCGACCGCAACACCGTCTCGATACCATTGATAAGAGAATGTACCGAGACCATCCACGTCGCTGATGCCCGACGTATCCGCCGTCAGTGTTTGGTCTTCTTCCGGCGTACCGGTAACGACCGGTTGACCACTCACCGGGTCGTTGACGTTGGTGACTGGGGCCGTCCCGGCACTCGTCACCGTTTCAGCGGTACCCTGGTCATCGGTATAGCTCGCTTCCACCGTGATGATCGCGCCAACGTCGGCCTGAATTGCGGTATAGGTGTTTGAAACACCGCCACCAATGGCTACCCCATCCCGATACCACTGATAACTGATCGGGCCGGACAATCCGTCGGCATCGGTGAGCGTATTCGATGCAGAAAGCGTCTCTCCCTGTGCCGGGGTCGTATTATCGATGGTGACTGAACCCATTGGGGAATCGTTCACATTCGTGACTGGTCCAACGGCAGCACTGGTCGTCGTCTCCCCGGTTCCATAGCCGTCTGCGTAAGACACCTCAACCGTGATACTCGTATCGACGTCGGCATCGCCCAGGAGGTAAGTTGATGCGGTGGCGCCCCCGATCGCAACACCGTCTCGATACCATTGATACGAAAAAGCACCCAGTCCGTCCGTATCACTGATGCCCGACGTATCCGCCGTCAACGTCTGATCTTCTTCGGGCGTACCCGTGATGACCGGCTGGCCGCTGACGGGATCGTTGACATTGGTCACTGGCGCGGTCCCCGCGCTCGTGACGGATTCCGCCGTACCCTGATCGTCCGTATAGGTGGCCGTAACGGTAATCACCGTCCCGACATCGGTCTGAGTCGTCACATAACTGTTCGCTGTCGCCCCCGCTATGGCAACCCCATCCCTGAACCACTGGTAGGTGATAGGCCCTGAAAGCCCGTCAGCATCCGTTAACGTATTGGACGCCGTGAGCGTGTCACCCTGCGCAGGAGCGGCATTGTCGATCGTCACCGAACCTGCCGGCGCATCGTTGACGTTGCTCAAGTCAACGGTAACCACTTGTGTTGTAGTTCCCCCCAAGTCATCCGTAACGGTGACTTCAAAGCTGTCGCTGCCAACCCAGTTCGGGTCATCCGGCGTGAACGACCACGCACCCGTCTCTACATCAATAACCGCCGTACCGTTAAGACCTTGGCTGCTGATACTGAAGTACGCCGTGTCGCTCAGTCCATCCGCATCCGTCGCGTTCAAATCACCGCTGGCAATATCGCCTTCGTTCCCAACGTAACTGACGTCTCCCGTAATCACCGCCGATTGATCGACATTGGTCACCGCAGCGGTCGGAACACTGGCGACAATCTCATTGGTGCCGCCGTCATCGGTATAAGCTGCTTCTACGGTAATGACCCTGCCGACGTCACTTTGACCGGTGGTGTACGTACTGCCGGTACCCACCACAGCGCCATCCGCTTTCCAGGTGTACGTGATCGTACCTAGCCCATCAACGTCAACCAACGTATCGCTGACAGTGAGCAGGTCGCCCTCAGCAGGCGACATGTTGTCGATGGTCACACTGCCGGACGGTGCATCGTTTACCGCAGTGACGATGATCGATGCAGTTTCAAGTGAGAAACTAAACGCTCCGGTCGACGTGTACACCGAAGTATCCACCTTAGTCCCTTCGGTACCCGCTGTCTGATCCCAGGCTGAGAACGTCACAAAGGCGGTATCCGCATTTTCTCCATCGGGGACGAACCGCAACCTGTCCGTATCACGCAGTAGCAGCGATTCTGCGAAGGAGACGCTACCGACATCGGTCCATCCAGCGCCCGTGTTGTATTGCCAAGTGCCGTTGCTGTTATCCACGGACGTAATGGCGATGCCTTCCAAGGCACCGGCGTCGACATCCGTGATTGCGTCACCACCCGCACTGGCAATGATTTCCGAGATGAGATTGCCTGAGTTGCTCAGGTCATCCTCGGTAATGCTCGTCAAAAACATGCCGCCTGAACTTGCGAGCACTGGTGCATCATTGACCGGTGTGACGTCGATTGTCCTCGTCTGAACGGCACTCGTCCCACCATCCCCGTCCGTGACCTGCATTGTCACCGTGCGTGACGTAGTTGACGGTGCCTCGGATGTATTCCAAAACAACACTTGTTCGGCAACTGCTGCGATGCCGTCAGCGGTGGCGCTGGAATTAAATGTCACAACAAGCGGATCACCGACGCCGTAGCCGCCGCTGATCGTACCGATCTGAATCGAACCCCCCCCATCGTTGTAAAACAGATTGGAACCGGACGCCAAGACCTGTCCGGGATCTGTACCGTTACTGTTGATGTAGAGGCGATCGAGCGCTTCTCCGCCAGCCGAAATCGTGACAGTTAGCTGACCGCCGTCAAAATCCGCACTGTCGATGTCTGTCACTGTCGCCGACGGTGTCACAAATACCGTCGCGCCCTCTGAATAGTTTGTCGTTCCGGCTGGGAGGCTCAGAACGGGTGGCGCATTGAAGGCCGCGACAACGAAGTTTGTGCCGAATTCAGACGTGGAGCCGAACGCAAGCACGTTATCGATACCGATCTGTGCGGCATCTTCGACCTTGGTTGCAGTCGCGGTGACATAGTCACCCACGCTCAACGTAACACCGGACAGCGTGACATTGGAAAACGTTGCATCTCCACTGCCGTCAGTCGTCACGGTAACGGCTCCCAGATAAACGCGCGCTTCACCATTCGTCGCATCCTGACTACCGTCGGCGTTGCCGAAGAACTCGATACGATATTGTGTACCGGCGTTGTCAGTATCCAACGATCCACTGAGTGTCAAGTCAGTACTGTTGAGTTCAGCCAGCGTGATGACCGGGAAATTCTGCAGGCTGTTCGCGCCACTATCGGCATCGTTCGGGTCGTTCGACGTCACACCGTCATTCGCGAGATCGATACCTTCCTGGTCATTGCTATGAATGACGTTACCCAGAATCGAGTTGCCATCGGTCGCGCTGTCGGTAATTCGTACGCCATCGCCGCCGTTGTTTGCAACGACGTTGGCTTCACCGGCCGCAATTCCTCCGATCAGATTATTGCTCGAGTTCCCGCTGACCACGACACCATTGTTGCTATTGCCAAGGTCTAGCGTTCCAGTGACGTCCGTTCCGATGTAATTACCTTGTACGATTGTACCGGTCGTCGAAGCACTCCAAATCGTAATACCGTCGTTGCCGCTGAACGCGATGACGTTTCCGGCGCCAGCTGCCGATCCCCCAATGAGGGTATGGCTGGCGCCCTGATTGATGTTTACGTTGTTACTCCAATTGTGAATCGACGCCGTGCCGGTGGCATCGGTGCCGAAGTAATTACCCTGAACAACGTTCGAATCGGTGCCAACACCGGTGATGTAAACACCTGCGCCGTGATTACCCGAAATCACGTTGCCTGCCGAGGGCGTCGTGCCACCGATCGTGTTGCTCTGCGCACCGCCAAAGACGTGCACGCCATCGACGCCATTGAAAATGCTCGAAGCTCCGTCCGCACTCAAACCGATATAGTTGCCCTGGATGAGGTTGCCGGACGTGCTTGCAACGCCGTTGCCGTCAATAACTACGCCGTGCTGCGTGTTACCTGAAATGATGTTGCCTTCACCAGCCCCTGTACCACCGATCTCCGTACCCTGCACACCATCGTAAATGACAACCCCATGGCGCGCGTTAGCAATCGCTGTAGTGCCGTCATGGTTGGTACCGATATAGTTGCCGTAGATCTTGTTGTTATCCGCACCGGTATTGTCGATCTCGATACCGTCGCTGTTGGCACCGCTGTTGCCCGACAGCACGTTGCCCTCTCCGGCCGTTCGGTCACCGCCGATCGTGTTGTTGCCGGCGCCGCCGGAGACGACGATACCGTCACCAGTGTTGCCAAGGGCTGCATCGCCGCTTGCATCGATACCGACGTAGTTACCCTGGATCACGTTGAGCGTGGAGCCCGAGCCCCAAACAATGATGCCATCATCGTCATTACCTGAAATGACGTTGCGATCCATCGCGCTGGCACCACCGATCTGATTACCCGACGAATTTTCTATCTGAATGCCTTTTGAGGCATTACCTAGATCAACCGTTCCACTAGCGTCCGTACCGATATAGTTACCGGCGATGGTGTGATTGTCCGAATCGATCAGCGTAATACCCGTATCACCGAACTGATTGATCACCAATCCGCGAACCGTACTGCCATCGCTACCGGCTGCCAACCTCAATCCGTCGACAGCGCCTGCGCCGGAACCGTCCAGCACGATGATCGGCGTACCCGCATAATCCGGATCCGTCGTACCGTCGATGATTACCGTATCGGTGATAGCCGGCAGCCCACCTGGACCAATCGCGAACGTATGCGCGCCGCCCACCAGAGCGTCGGTGATGTTAAAACTGATCGTCACCGTCTCGGAGGAGTTGTTTGCGGCGGTAATCGCCTCGTATAGCGAGACGGCGTTGTCGACCCCTTTGCTCGCGTTCAGCGCCTCGGCTGAAGACGTATCACCGTCATTCGTGTTGGCCGTCGTCGTCACGACAAGATTATGTGATACGTCGACGACCGTAACGTTAATCGTTTGTGTATCCACGCCGCCGTTACCGTCAGCGACCTGCACGACCACCTCGTAGATGTTGTCACCGTTGGCATCAAGCGGGGTTTCGTAGTCTGGTGCGGATAGAAAGGTCAACGCACCGCTCACGCTGTCGATACCAAACAAGGCGTTATCCGCGCCTCCGCTGATTGTGTAGGTAAGGGCGTCGAGGTCAGAATCAGAAGCTGCAACGGTTGTAACCGCAATTGTGTTTTCAACTACGTTCACGTTCGCGGTGTCGCCCCCGCCATCCGATGCAATCACAGGCGTGCTATTGCCCGCCAATACGGTGACCTGTTGATTTGGCAGGAAAGTAAACGAGGTGGGGCCATCGAGACCACCGCTGCCGACGGTGACGAAATCGCCGAGTAAAGCCCCGGTCGCACCGTCATACTTGATGATCTTGTCGGTCGTGAAGCTGGAGACGTACAGGTGCCCGTCCGGTCCGAAAGTTAGCCCGATTGACTCACCTAGACCACCGCTGCCAGCCGTTACGAAATCATCGATAAACGCGCCAGTCGTACCGTCAAAGCGCTTGATGACGCTGTTCGTGCCGCCAACGTAGAGATGACCGTCAGATCCCCACGTCATCGCGCCGGGACCGTTCAGCCCGCCACTACCCGTGGTGACAAACGTATCTACAAAGGCACCCGTCGTGGCGTCATACCGCAGGACGCTGTCCGAGTTATAGCTACCGACGTATAGATAACCGTCCGCACCGAACGAAAGTGCCGCCGGTCCATCCAATCCGCCGCTTCCAGAGGTGACAAACGTCCCGAGATAAGCACCCGTCGAGCCGTCGTACTTGAGAATAGAGTCCCCAATCTGATTACTGACGTACAGATGGCCGTCTGCGCCGAACGCCAGTCCAGCAGCCGCATTCAGCCCTCCGCTCCCAACGGCAACGAATTCGTCGATGTACGCACCCGTTGTGGCATCGTAACGAACCACGTTGTCGGAGGTATGCCCGGCAACATACAGCAAGCCATCGGGCCCGACTGCGACCGCATACGGATTGGTAATTTCCGCCCCACCGAAGTACTGCGAAAAGGCACCCGTTGAGCCGGTGTAGCGATAGAGACCTTCACCGGTTGCAAACGCCGTTGGCGCCACTAGCTCATTCGAAAAGTAGTCACCCGTTCCATCGCTGGCGCTCGCAAGAATGTTTACCGTGAACCCCGTGTAGTTGGCATCATAGGTGTGTGTGACACTCGAGGGATTGCCTGCAATGGTCTCGATGGACCCGTCCCCCCAGTTAATCGTCCAACTCGTGACGGTTTCGTCTGCGCTGAGGTTTAGTGTATAGCTGGAGCCGGCAATCACCGTGCCAGCCCCCGTTGCGCTCACTAACGTAGGCGCTGCATTGGTGACCGTAACGTTAATCGTCTGGGTATCCACGCCGCCGTTGCCGTCAGCGGCTTGCACGACCACCTCGTAGACGTTGTCACCGTTGGCATCAAGTGGGGTTTCGTAGTCTGGCGCAGATAGAAACGTCAACGCACCGCTCACGCTGTCGATGCCAAATAGGGCGCTGTCTTCTCCGCCACTGATAGTATACGTTGGCGTGTCGAGATCAGCATCGCTTGCCGTCACTGTCGTTACCGCAGTCGTATTTTCAACGACGTTCACGTTCGCCGCATCGCCGCCGCCGTCAGTGACGATGACGGGGTCATCGTTCGTATCCACCACCGCGATCGTGAAGACCTCGTCGTACGTCAAGCCGGCCCCATCCGTTACCCGCACAGTCACGTCATGCGTCGTAGCTGTCTCATAGTCGACCAGGTTCGTGTCAGCCAACGTGATTTGACCGCTGGTGCCGTTGATAGCGAAGCGCCCACCTGCATCATCAGTCAGCGCATACGCAAAGGAATCTTCGCCGTCGGGATCGAGCGCCCCGACAGTACCGACCACCGTACCATTGGGATCGTTTTCGCTGACCACCAACGACAACACCGGGACACTTGGGTTGAACCCTGCGCCTGACGCGTGCTTGACCGTCAGGTTGTTTCCGCTCACCGCATCGACCACCACACCGCCGGTCGTCAGCTCGTTGAACGTCCAGTTAGCCAACATGCCGGTTTCGGTGCTCGCCAGTGTTTGGTCATAGTTCGTCGAGATCTCACCGGCTGAGCGCACGTCGCTGAATATGCGGGCGTCGTACAACGTTGCCGCGACCTCGGCCGCCGGATCGTAGCCGCCGTCGACGGTATCTTGATCATTGCCTATCACCAATGCGCCACCCCCCGCTAGAGTGACTCCTGATTCGAGGCCGCTACCGCTATCGACTGAGACGCCGTCGACAAACATCTCCCACAGACCACCAGCGCTGTTCCAGGTGACCGATAGAGTATGGGGTTGCCCATCGGCCAACGTACGGTAGTCCATCGCCGACGAGTTAATTTTGACACTATTGATGCTGACGCTGAGATCGCCGTCGTCTCTGATGTTGAATTTGAATACGTTGTCGTCGGCACCAGTCGCGTACGAAAAGAAATTCGTACTGTTCGGGAACGATTCCATCGAGAATCGAACTTCTGCCGTTAACGCCGTCAGACCACCCAGAATGGCGCCGCCGTTGTCGGCGAGTAGGTAGGCGTCGTTGCCGCCGTCTGTGTTCAGCTCCAAGCCGCCGCTGTCGGTTGCAACAACCTCCAAATCGTTCGGCGCCCAACTGCCGGCTTGATCGAAAACGAACGCAAATGGTCGCGTAACGCTTTCTCCGGTATCGGTCGTCAGTTCATTGGGCGTTTCCCAGGAGGTCCCGTTCCAGAAAACGTAATTGAGATCATTCTGATCGTCCTGGATGCCCAACATCATTGCATCGGTGGCCGGATCGCTCGAGAGCGTCATGACTGTGGCGTAACCGCCGATATCGGGCAGGCTCATTTCGCCCGACCAGCCGCCGCTTTCAGACCAGGTCTGATAACGAGGCGTCGTCGACACCTCGGAATACGTCACCAACAGTTGACCGGATTGTCCTTCGAAACCCACAGCAGCCGACATGGAGTTACTGGCTGAGGAGGCATTCGTCGCCATCAGCTGATCGCCCCAATTGCTGCCATCCCACACCGCAAACACCACCTGATTTTCGGTTCCGGCGGTGACTACACCGATGGCAAGACGATCGCTGTTGGGATCCGCTGCAATCGCAGTGAATTCGACATCCGTTTCCGCTAAGCCGTTGAAGGGTAGCGCTAACGTTTGTTGGCCACTCCAACTCGAACCGTTCCAGGTCTGATAGGCCAAGTCGTTGTAGTTGTCGACGCCATCATATATCACCATCGCGTGACCGCTCTGGCTCTCGAAAGCCACCGCAATCTCAGTGTGGTCGCCACTCGCTGAGGAATTGTCGAGCACTGTGGCATTACCCCAGCTGTCACCATCCCAGACCACAGCCCATTCCGTGTTGCTGCTGTCGCTGACAATAAGCACCATCTCGTCGCTGGTTGGGCTCGCTTCCAAGCGCGTTTCCACCGCCCAGCTCAGGTTCGGCCCGGCAATGGTGGCCTCATTCGACCAGTTGGAACCGTCCCATACCCGATAGGAAATGTTTGTGCCGGAACTGCCGTTAGCCCAGATCACGATGGCATCGCCGCTCTGACTTTCGTACGCTACGTCGAAGTTTTGTTTGAACGAGTCGCTGCTGAAGGCCAAGGTGTTAAAGGGCAAGTCGGTCCAATTCGTGCCGTCCCAGAGCTGACCCTTGATTTGACCAATGACATTGTCGACGCCGACCGCGATGATTTCATCACGGGTGGTTGACCCTGCGGCTTCGACGATGCGCCATTGACCCATGTCGTTGGCATCGGTCGTTCCGGTAAACGCTGATCCGTTCCAGTCACTGACGTTGGGCGTAGTGTCGCTACTGGCACGCCAAATGGCCGTGCCCGTGGAGGCATTGCCAACGCTAATCTCCACGGTCCCCACATTTTGATGACCCGCAACCGTGGCAACTTGATTACTGTCCAGGGCCGTATCGTAAATCGCCAGCGTGTCGAGTTCCCCACCGTACCTTCGATCAGGATCGAGATCTTGACGTGCGCCCACAAATAGTCCGCCCGTTGGGTTCACACCCTCGGTCGCGCGAGATGCGTCTGCGGCTTGCTCGACACCGTCCAAAAACACAGTAATGCCGTCGGGACCTGCAGTGACCGTGTACGTATGCCACTCCCCGTCTCCGACGATCGATGATATATCGAACTGTAAGGCTGCGTTGTCCAACGTGTCATTCGCGTCACGAATAACCGTGCGCAACATATTCGGATCAGTGCCGTGCGCATCTTCGGTAACGAAGACGTTGATGCTATTGGTCGAGTTAATGTCACCGTGACTGTAGAGGTACTGAAACAACGCACCCGAGTTATCATCCAGTTTGAAGTCAAACGAAATCGTAAACTCGTTTCCGTAGCTTACGTCCGGCATCAGTGCGTAGTCATCCACCTCGTCGAATGACAATGCTTGACCGGTGTCACCTGCAACCGCGGTAGCCCCGGAAATGGTCCCGTCCAATCCGCCCATCGAATCACTGGCGTCCGCATCGAATCCCCAATAATTCTGCAAACCCATGTTAGTGTCGGTGAGCACATAGCTAAGGCTGTCGGCGCCGCTATAGCCTGGGTTGGGCGTATAGGTAAACGTGCCATCGCCGTTGTCGACAACTACGCCATTGGCGGGCTGACCGACCTCTACGATCGTTATTGCGTCGCCTTCCGGATCTGTATCGTTCCGCAGCGGGTTGAACGTGATCGGTGTGTCCTGCTGCGTTGCATACACGTCGTTAGTTGCGATCGGGGCTTTGTTGTTGACGTCGATGTACAACTCGCCGATGTCTGCGGTGCTCAACGCACGATCGAATATGCGAACTTCATCGAGTAAGCCGTCATACTCGGTTGCGCCGCCCGAGCTCGCCCCCATGATTAAATCTTGATCGTTGTCCACGCTGCCAATGCTCGCAGACCCACTGTCCACCATCACATCGTCGATATAGAGCTCAAACGAATTACCCGAACGCACGGCTGTGACATGGTGCCAGTTGTTATCTTGATAGCCGCTGCCCGAGAGTGTTATAGAGCTGGTCCCATCGCTAACCAGAAAGTTCGTGTCTCCGAAACTATCGTTATAGAGCGCAAACCCCGGTAAGCCCCCGCCTTCTCCTTTTCCAACGAGTCTTTCGTCTCCACCCGCTGAATCAGACTTGAACCAGAAACTTACCGAGAAATCGCCCGTGCCGAAGTCTAGATTTGCGGCATCGGCAACATTAACCGAGTCATCGTCTCCACCACCGAAATCCAGTGCGCTGCCTTTGATGCCGCTCGAGTAAATGGGTGTGGGTGAGCCTGCATGCGTACCCGTGTTGTCACCGCCCGCTGAATCCGTTGCAGTCGTACCACTACCTTCTTCGAACTCGTAGTGAGCGACCAAACCGGTTGCTATGTCGAGTGTATGTTCGTAGCGCTGTTGTGTGACCAGACTCAAGGCACCGGCCGTCTCGATCTCACCGCTCTCGTACTCCAGATCCCAGTCGCCTCCCAGGCTTGCATGACCGGTGAGGTCTGCCGACGCAGCCACATCCACGCCTGCGGCACCCGCGAGTTGATTGATCAAGCGCTGGCCGTCTTCCGACGCCGCCAAGTTGCATCCGTAAATGAGTAGGTCGCCGTCGACATCGAATGCACTTGCCCAAGCTGCAATCTCGCCTTCGCGTTGCAGGAACGTCCGCGCGTTGAGCTCCGCAGTTCCAAGGGTGACGCGGCCATCATCCCCGTGGGCAATGATGTGCACAGCGTCGATGTCTTCCCGGCCTGCCAACGCTGCAGAGATCTGGTGGATACCGTCACTGTCACTTGCCAAAATGACGATCTCAAAGTCTCGCGCGTCGACTCCCCCCTCCGCCGCGCCATTGACAATTCCATCCAGCAACGTCTGGTAATCCTCTACTCCCTCGTCGATGAAAACGATCTCGGACGTGCGTTGTTCAGCGAATCGATCGAGACCGTCTATGCCAGAAAACTCAGTAAAAGAGACCACACCCCCACTGACGGCTTCGAATACGTCGACGTAGGCTTCCAAATCGGGCAGCAAGTCGATATTGGCAACGTTGAACGAGATCGATGCGTCGGTATCGGTCCAATCTCGCCAGGCGCTGAGCGCGTCTGCCTGGTTGAGCAGATCGTTAACGGTCACGACCGAATTCCCTACGATCAGTCCATCGTCGTTCGCTGCAGTGTAAAAGCGCATGTCGTTGACCACTTCGTTCTGCGGCTCCGACTGGGCTGCTAATTCAACAAGTTGATGCAGCCCGTCCTCGTTGCTGTCTAGGAATGTAAAAGCGTATCCGGCCTCCTTCAGACTGAAGGACAAATCGTCCGCATCAGTGCCAACCGAGTTAAGGATGCTGGCGTCAAATACGACAAAAGATTGACGGTATTCATCCCCCTGCGCCGCCGCCAGAGGTACGGTTCGTTGCTCCGTCTGTTCAGAATTCTGTGAAAATGCGTCAATCTGTGACGTATCGTGCGCAATCCAGGGCAGGTCCGCGGAGAACAGAACCCGCGCTTCCATGTTCTCAACCTGGGGGCTATTCGGGGTGGCATCGGACGGTGTTGCTCTGGCGATTTTGCTGAAGAGTTTTCTAAACTGCGAAAACATCTTGTGGTTACCTTACTCTCGAGCGGCGAGTTGCTCGTCTGCCGTGACCGGCAGGAACGACACCGTACACCGCTGTCCACCCGGAATCTGATTGTTTGGATTGTCTAGTTCTAGGTGCACCGAAAAGGTACCGCTGGCTGCGTCAATCAAACGATCGACCGAGTGAATGACGCCGCTCAACGCGGCTCCGCCTGCCGCTACTTCAGGGTCGATGATAGCGCTGAGCCCCGGCTTAACTTTCCCAAAGTAGCGCGCCGGCAGAATCGCCTCGATGCGCAGCGGATCCAGCTGGGCAATCGTCACCACTGGGTTTTCGTAGACGAATTCGCCCGGGTACGCCCGCTGTTCTACCACAACCCCCGAAATGGGGCTGCGTATGATCCGTTGTTCAACGACGCGCCTAGCACGGGCAAATTCGTGTTCATACAGTGTTTTATTGTCTCGCGCCTGTTTCAGTGCCATCTCCGCAACCCGCAGTTGGGCGTTCGCTTCGTCCCGTTTCTGTTGCGGTACCATCTGTTTTCCGAATAACTCTTCGATGCGCCGCATGTTCAATTGCGCCAGTTCCAGATCAGCTTGACGTGCTTGAATTTCGCTCTTCATGGTCGCCCGCACCCGCGCATGTTCAAGTGCTGCACTTTCCACTTCGGAATGCAGCCTCGCTAAGACCTGACCTGCGCTAACGAGATCACTGCGCTCGACCTCAACCGTGTCGATCACACCCTGAGTGGGCGCACCGACCATGACGGTCATTTTTGGTTCAATCAGACAATCGAAACGTTCGTCACCAAACGATTGAGCTTGGCCTTGAATGGAGAACAAACACACGGACGCACACACAAGCGTTGCGAAAACTCTGGACCGCGGACACCTTTCGTTGGTCTTTTGCGGACTATTCACTGTAACCACTGAACGACAACCTTTTCTGTAGCGCCAAATCGTGTTTGGCAATTTGTTTGCGTGTACGGTACTGGCCGCGTTCGTTATTTTTTTGCGCCCTTCCGCAAAGAAGCATGCATAAACGATGCCAAAATGTGACGCGTGACAAAAATCCGGCACTCACCAGTGAGCGCATCCAGGCTGGAACGAACCTCTGCAGCATCTCGTCCTCGAGATGCAGGATATAGCGATAGCTGCCGGGGTCTCCTTGGCGCGCAGATCGACCAATAAGCTGACGGTCTATGCGTTGGTTGTCGTTCAATTCCGCGACGATGACATGTAGGCCGCCTATTTCAGCGACGCCTTTGCCAAGAGGTATGTCCGTGCCGCGACCGGCCATGTTCGTCGCCACGGTGATCGATCCGCGCTCTCCAGCACGCGCGACTACTTCGGATTCGTGCTCATCCTGGCGAGCATTCAACACGGTGTGCGCCAATTTTTCTTCACGCAACAAATCTGCAATATGTTCCGATTGCGCGAGTGTTCTGGTGCCGATCAACATCGGCTGACCCCGAGCCTGACAACGTCTCACTTCGTCAATCAGCAGTCGGTCATGAGTTTCGGGATCTTTGGCAAACAAAGGTAAGCGGGCAACCCGCTTACTCGGTGTGTGTGTCGGCACTGCAGTCACATTCAAACCGTAAACACGCCGCAGTTCGTTCCGCGCTTCGCGCGCGGTTCCGGTCATTCCGCAAACGTGGCGATAACGCTGAAAGAAAGTCTGGAAACTCAAACTGGCAATCGTTTCCGCTCGTCCGCTGAGATCACACTTCTCCTTCGTTTCCACCATCTGATGCAGCCCGTGTTGGAGCTTGCGATCGGGCATGACCCTGCCGGTAGACTGATCGACAAGCACGACCTCTCCGTCGCGTACGAGATAGTCTTTGTCGCACTCAAACAAATGTATGGCAGACAGCGCCTGACGGACCAGTTCATGGCGAAATCGCCGATTCTTCCAGGTTCCCTCCAGCCCTGCCGCAAGTTCCGCCAGCTGCGCTTCGCCTCGGGCCGTAAGCGCCACGCGACGCAATTGGCCATCGAGGATGAAGTCGTCGACGAGCACAAGCCGGCGCGCCAAGCTGATGGCTGTCAACGCCTGGGCGAAGTCGTCGTGCCCTTCGATTTGTTGAGAGAGTATCAGCGGCGTGATCGCGTCATCGATCAGCACGCTATCCGCTTCGTCGACAATGGCGAAACAAAGCCCGCGTAACATCGTTCTTGGCGGGCTCGTAAGACACAAGCTTTGTGTCCGCGCCCTGATCGATTCAGGTCTGGGGCCCAGCGTCTGACGATCTCTAAGATAGTCGAACACCAACTGCTTGTTGGATACGTAACAAATATCGGCACCGTACGCCTTGGTGCGTTCAACGTCGCTTTTACTTGCGTTAGCGAAGCCGCAGGTCAGCGAAAATCTCGCGTACAGTAGCTGCATGCCGCGAGCATCCCGCTCTACCAAATAGTCGTTAGTGGTGACGACATGTACCGGTATCCCAGACAAACCAGCAATCACCGCAGCCACAGCGGCAGTAATCGATTTGCCTTCTCCCGTGGCCATTTCCGGCAACAGCCCGTGCAGCAACGACCATGCCGCATAGATCTGTTCATCATGTAGTCGATACCCGAAACATCGCTCCACTTCGACATTAACCAACGCGAGTCCTTCGAGCGCCGCATCCGCTGCAAACCCATCGCTACGTAATCGCTGTCGCAAAGCCTTCACGCGTCCCGCAAACTGCCCGGGTGCCAGCTGCTTTGCATCATCCGTCGCCGCTCGTATTCGTTGACACTGACCGGCGAAGCGTCGATACGGCTTACCGCGACTGACCCGACTGCGCAGTTCCCGGCCGATCAAGGCGTAGACGTCAGCTTCCTCGACCTTCTTCTCAGGATACCGATTGAGCCATCGACCCGGCCTGATCCAAACAGGCCGACGACCGAACACCGCATTAAACATTGAACTGGCTCAACAACAGCAACTGCACTTCGCGCGCGATCAATTCTGCAAGCGAGGCTGCACCATGATCGAATCGAACGCGAACCGCATCGCCTACGCGACTGTTCCTTAACTCCATCGGCAGTGCGACTTCCACTTCAAACGCAGGTTGCGCAAGTCTGGTGGTATTACCCTCCGACACGTCTAAAGCGAGTTCCCCGCCTCCTTCCATGCTCAACGCAGGCGACACCAATCGACGGGTTGCAGCGGGCATGCGCCGTTTTACTTGACTGATAGACCGCACGTCGGGACTGTGCTCAAGCAGTAGATAGACTTCATTGAGGCGATCGCCCAACAATGCCACCCGTTCCTGCGACAGCATGACGCGTATCGACAGGTTGTCCGGGTCCAGCAGATATCCGACCAGATCGCCCTGCTTGAAGTAGGACCCAGAGAGGTTTTCAAGATTCGGAATGTACAGCTCGCCCCGTGACATACTGCGCAACACGGTACCTGCAAGCTTTGCTTCGGCCTTTTCCAGGGTCCGAGTTGCAGTGTCGAGCTCACTTTGCTTTAAACCGCGCTCCACCCGGTCCTTGGTTGCATACACACCCGCACGCGCTGCCAGTTGCTCAGCTTTCAAATTCGCGACTTCCGCAGCCAGTACGGTTCTATCGCAACGCAACAATTCGGTGTTCGCCTCCACCTTTTGGGCATTACTACTGATGACCGTCTCGACAATACAATCCGCATCACTGCGAATGATGGCTTCTTCGACAGGCCACACAACACCTCGTACTGTAGTGCTATGGGGAAACGGTACGGCAAAGGTCACGAGCGCCAGCGTGGAAACGGCGCCGAGCGTTGTCAGATTGGCGCGAAATCGCCTTTGTGCAATCTGTGCATCCGTGAGTAAGAATTTCGCCGCTTTGACAATCGGCAGTACGAGTTGCATGAGGACCGCCCATACGGCCAGTGCAACGCCAATAAAGAAATACTGACTTGCCACGAACAAGCAAATCCCGAAGGTCAGGGTCAGTCGGTAAATGAATGCGGCGATTCCGTATCCAACGAACCACCCACGCTCTCCGTCAGCCGTGACTGGAGACCGCACTTCGAGGCCCAACATGTAGCGTTTCAGCAAGTAAATCAGATAACCGCTGCTACGTGTCGCTAGGTTCGGAATCTCGATGGCATCACTCAATACGTAGTAGGCGTCAAACTTCAAAAGCGGATTGCCATTAAACAGCAAACTGGAGAAAGCCCCCGTGAGCATGACGCTGAAAGCCACGTCCTGCACGATGCCGGGCTCTACTAGGACCCAAACAAACAATGCCGCACACGCCAGCGTAACTTCCACGACAATACCCGCGGCCGCTACGCTCATGCGTCTCGACTTACTGCCAAAACGGGTTGAATCAGATGCATCGACATAGGGCACCGGGAGGAGTACGAGGAGCGCGAAACCAAACTCGTGCACTTCCCCACCCCACCGTTTAACCGCAATCGCATGCGCTAGCTCGTGCAGCAGCTTCATGAGGGGATAAACCAACCACAGAATAATCAGGTTCTGTGGCGCTACGAGGTTAGCATCGAACGCCGCAGCGATGTCCGTCCACACGTAGACTGCCAGTACAATGCTGGTAAGAACGAGCATCAGCCACGCGTTGAAAGCCACCCGTGTATACAACGATTTACAGAACGGTAATAACCTCTGCGCGAGCACATCCGGGTCGAATATCCTGAATCGCAGAAACAACGGATTCCAGTACCGCGCTTTGTGTTCTTGGGTCTGTTTGCGCCGATGATTGTCAAAGATCTGATCGATGTCACTTTGCTTCTGAAAATCGACGAGCGAAGCATCGAACAGCGTGCTTAACAGCTGAAGGACCTCGCCTTGGCTGGGCGCATCGTCGTTAAGTACGTTTAGACTATCGCGCCAAATCTTTTCGATAGATCGATCGCCGTCGAATCGAGAAATGACGTAGAAAGCTGCGGCGTTGACTCGCAAACTCGTTTTGCTCGAACGAGCGCTAATGACAAACCAGGACTTACCCCGATAATAGTGTCGGTGGGTCTCCACGTTACTGCGTATCTGTGGGCGCAGATCAGCAACACGATACCACTGACTGCTGAATAGCGAGCCCTGTTCGCTCACAAGCCGAATCTCCAACGCTGGACCTTGAGCCAGTCCACGAATTTGCGGGTCCATATCCAGCCAATCGAGCGTTCACCGATTTCGATCTTAGCCACGCCCCGCATGCCGGGTCGTAGATGAGATGGAGGAAGAATAAATGTGCCTTCGACGCGAAAGCGGTTTTTGCGTTCGCTCGCTTCCGACACCGGCGTTATGTGTTGCACCGTGAACTCGAACGTCTGCTCCGGCAAGCTGCGCAGCTTGAGCGCGCCGATTTCACCGGTTTTGATCCAACCAATGTCGCGCTCGTCAACCATAATGATCAAACGGTAGTCCTCGAGCGAAGCCACCTCGAACAAGAGTTCACCGCGATCCACAGGGCTACCTAATGCTTGCGACAAGTCGCCGGAGATCACCACGCCGTCGATCGGAGCCCGCAAGACGGCGCGTTTCATCTGAGCATCGATCAAATCGATCTGCGACTGCGCCTGTGCGCGTCGCGCTTCGAGAATTCGCACTTGCGATCGATCGCGTTGTGCAAGTGTTGCCCGATATTCTTTCGCCAGTTTGTCGCGTTCACCCAACCATTTGATTCTAGACAACTCGAGCTCTTCGACATCGAGCCGCGCCAGCACGTCGCCGCGTTGCACAACGTCTCCATTGCGCTTTTCGACCTGCGCGATAAAGCTCGGGTAGTTTGCCACTACGGCACGTTCCACGTGCGCCTCTATTGACGCGTCAGCATCGACTCGGAACGTTTCGACATGCAGGGCTGCCCACACGACGAGTGCGCAACAAGCCAGTATCAGCAGTTTGAATCCGAGCTTGGTACGGCCAAAGATTGCGCCGAGACGCCTTTTACTTGTAACGCGCAACCAGCCCAGCGTCGTGAGCGATTCGATTCTTTTGAGTGACAACACCGGTGCAAATAGCAGCACCATACTCTCCAGCTGCTGTCGTTCATGAGAATCGAACGGGCGGTCGCGCTCGAGTAGCATGGCGCCATTGACCGACTCGCCGCGCACAAGCGGCAAACTAAGTAGTGCAGGTCTCTTGAGTTGCGACGCTAACGATAAATGAGCCTGCGGCAGCACCTCATCTGAGTCATCAGCAGGTACGCCGATACTCGCACACACTGTCACCGTTTCCTGTAGCGCCTCGGCAATATCCACCATCAACGCCGAACGGCGGTCGAAGTCCACCTGCCCGGATACTGCTTCGATCCGGACTCGGTTAGACTGTGTAAACCCAATCGTAACGCGCTGACAGGACCAAGCCTGTGCCAACGAATTGGCAAAGGCGTGCAGGGCTTCCTCAAACCGCGACTGATCCATAATCTGCGCGAGCATGTCGATCGCCGCGCTTTGTTCCTTCAGCAACCGTGCTTCCGCAGACTCGGCATCGTTGACGCGCGAGACGGGCTCGAACGCATCGTCCGGCGTCTTTACTTCATTCGGGTTGGATTCCGGCGATTGGCCTTTCGGATCCTCCGATGGCGCCGGGTCGTCTGCTCGTCGCAAGGCCGCTTCGGCAATCCGTCCGGACAGTGCATCGTCATCTTCTTCGTCGTGTGTACGGACTTGAAAGGCGAGCACCGCGGGTCGTCCTGAGATACGCAGGCTGAAAGCGACATGTGCATCGTAGTATCCCGAGCCGTCCCGGGCCGCGGCGATATTACGTTCCACCCAACGAGGGGTGCGTAGAGCGTGCCGAGCACATTGCTGCAGCGCTTGATCGACAGGAACATCATAAGGAAAGGTGGCAGCAACGTGTACTTTGTCGCCTTGACGTAAAAGCAGTACCGCGCGCACCGCCTGCGCGCGCGCAGCAGATTCCGCAACCCAAGTTTGTATGCGACTGGGTTTTTCTGGGAGCGGCTGGCCCCGACTGAGATCAGTGTTTGTCCTGGACACCCGAATGTCGCTAAACAATCCTTTGCTAGTCGATCTATATTCGATGACTCCTGCAAATTATCCTTGTCGGACATCACAGATCGCATAAATCAGAACTGGCTCACGCTGGAACTGAGCGTCGTATCAAGCTTCAGCGACTTTCAGATATCGCGAATACAGTGATTCGGCGGCGTGCTATTGACGCGATCAACTTCCGATCTGAGATGCCACACCGGTTTCAGAACATCACCCATGGGGTGACCCGCTGAGCGCACGCTATTGGAGCCGGTTACGAGCCCACCGAATCTCCTGCCATCCGCACATCGATCGCGGCACGAATCTCAGCGTGACGCTTACGATCAAGTCGATAGCGGGCGTAGATGAACATGGCTAAGAGCGCCGCTCCTCCCATGATTGGTCCAGCGGTTACCCCTAAACGCGTGAGCACACCCTGGCTGAGTTCTCCCGGTACCGCTTCAAAGGGGAGGCGCACAAACTGATCCAGCATTACACCCGCTACGAAGTGGCCGACCGAGTAGGATGCCTTCGCGAAAAACGCTCGCGCCGAGTAGAAGAGGCCCTCTTCTCGCAGACCTGTCGCTAATTCGTTTTCGTCGATGATGTCGCCGATCATCGACATGATGGCAACGCCGCCCACACCGATACTGAAGAAAAAACCTACCGCATTGGCCAGGAGACAAGGCAACAACAATGGATCACCATTCTCGGGCATGACGCCGAAAAGGCGCAGGTTCACCACCAGTTGAGCAAAGGTCACAGTGCCCAGCAAAGCGCTGAGCAGCACCGGCTTGCGATCGAATTTCTTCATCAACACCGGCGACAGTAGTGCACCTAATATACCGGCCGGTGCCGCAAACAAACCAAAGTAACGGATTTGATTGGGCTCGAGTTCCCAAAAGTAGGTGTTGATGAACACGTTCAACGTGTCGTAAATCCCACTGGTGATCATGAAGAAAAAGTAGCCGCAAAGCAGAATGAGATAATTGCGATTCTTCAGCGTCCGCAGGAGCGTTTGCAGGAAATAGATCAGCGTAAAATCAGGCTGATTTTCATCGCGTTGCGATAGCCCCTTGGCCACCTTGGCCGTGCCCGCCGCGCATACCCAGATGGTGATCAGAATGGCCGCGCAGACAGCGATGATCAACGGCAGATACGCGGCCGGGTCCAATTGTCCTGGCACCATCGCTCCGTCGCTCGCACGTTGGCGATCCCCCTGAAAATACGACCATGCGAAGAAAGCAAAGCCGGAACCCGCGATGTACGTGAAAATGGTATTCGCGCTGAAAAGCTGGGAGCGTTCGTGCTGTTCTTTGGACAGTTCTCCACCTAAAGCAAGATGGGGCACGTTGAACAGGGTCACGAACGCCCTCGACAGAATCGTCCAGACCGCCAGCCAGCCAAATAACGCATAAGACTGGCCGATGAGCGATTGTGGCGGATTGAATATCGCGAACAGCGAGATCACGAGCGGTACGGGCGCTGCCCACAGGAACGGGTGCCGGCGCCCCAATGCGGATCGATGGCGGTCCGACATCAATCCAACTACCGGATCCGTCACGGCATCCGCAATCAAGGCCAGCATGACGGCGAGCCCGATCAACGTATTGGACAGTCCAATGGCCTGGTTGTAGTAGATGGTGATGAAGGTGTTGAACATGCCCATGTAGGCCGCTTCCCCCACCGCACCGATGCCGAACGCAAGCTTCACGCGAAAAGCTAACGGTGTTGAGCTACTCACCACTCAATCTCAAAGGAAACACTAGACGCTCGATAACCGCTACTCAGCCCGTCTCTAGCGCCGCAGCTTTGAATCTAGCATCTTGCAATGTTCTCAACCCAAAGCACCGTGATCGATTTCCGGCAGAACGTAACGCGCAAACAGTTCGCACTCTTCCTCGTGTGGATACCCGGACAGTATGAAGGACTCAATCCCGAGCGCCATGTATTGCCGAAGCTTGGTTACCACCTGATCGGGATCCCCAACTATGGCTGCTCCACAGCCACTGCGAGCTCGGCCAATCCCCGTCCAAAGGTTCGCTTCGGCAAAGCCGTCCGCATCCGCCTCCTCACGCAGCGCACCCTGTGCGCGCACACCCACGGAACTACTATCTAGCGATTGTGCCCGAATGCGTGCACCTTCGCGTTCATCCAATTTCGACAACAAGCGCCGCGACGCATCCATCGCCTCACTTTCTGTTTCCCGCACAATCACGTGTACGCGGTAGCCGAATCGTAGTGCCCGGCCGTAGTCGTGAGCGCGGGCACGCATGTCATTGAGCGTCCTTTCAACTTCCGGCAAGGTGGCGGGCCACATTAGAAACACGTCGGCACATTCTGCGGCCACATCGCGCGCGGGTTCGGACAATCCACCGAAATAGAACAGCGGACTCGTTCCGCTCACCGTGCGCGCATTGGGCGGATCGACTTCCAGGTTCAGAAAGTCGCCCTGCACGCTGATCGACTCTCCGTTGAGTAAGCCACGTAATGCGATCATCGTCTCACGTGTGCGTTGATATCGAGGACCGGACGCCATCGCCTCCCCTGGAATGTCCGATGAAATGATGTTGATAGACAGCCGCCCTGCGAGCATTTGATCCAAGGTGGCGAGTTGCCTTGCGAGTTGAGGGACCCAAAGCTCCCCACAGCGTACGGCGACGAGTAAACGGATCCTGTCTGTCAGGGGCGCGATGCCCCCGGCAAAGGCAACAGAGTCAATACCCAACTGGTATCCGGACGGCAACAAGATGCCGTCATAACCGAGACGGTCTGCGGCACGGGTGATAGAACTGCAATGCGCCCACGACGATTTGAGAGCGGGATCGTGTACTCCAAGATAACGGTAGTCATCGTCGCATAGCGCAGAGAACCAACTGACTTCGACTGTCATGGCGTTGCCTCCTTAACCGTTAGTTCCGAGTGAGACCCGGCGATCCCAACATTCCTGAATCGAAGTGTTCTGGCAACACCTCAGCCACATCTACCGCATCTCCGCGTTCGATCGAAATCTGCGCCGCGGCACCAACGACCACCGACCAGAAGCCATCAGCGAAACTCGGACCCGAGAACTCGCGATTCGACAATTCTTCCGCGAAACTCACATGTTCAAAAAAAGTCGATCCATGATGACCGGCCTGGGCAATGTAGTCCGGATAGGAAGGCGAGTTCGTTCTCGAAGCCCCGTTTTCTCCTCTCCACACCTCGACGCGATTCTCATTGACAGCCCCCAGCAAAGCGTGTTCCGAAGCTTGCAGTCGACCGGTGTCACCGCAAACGATCAATTCCTCTCGGCTTCCCGGCGCAAACATACAGAGAGAGAAACCACCCACTACATCGTTTTCGTAGCGAATGGTGACCTGCGCTTGGTCAAGGCCGTCGGCCTTCTTGTTGTCGTACGTGAAATCTCGAAAGTTGACTGCCTGATGGCCAACAGCAAACACCTGCCGTGGGGTGCTCCCGGCAAAGAGATTCATCAGATCGAAGTAGTGGCAACACTTTTCGATCAACGTGCCGCCTGTGTAGTCGCTGAATTTATTCCACTGACCCACTTTATCCAGGAACGGAAAGCGATGTTCCAGCATGTTCACGCTGTGAACGCGCCCTACATTGTTGCGTTCGAATACTTCACTGATCGCCTCCGCATAAATCGCCTTGTAGCGATATTGCAGACCGAAGCGAACCGTGCGGTTATGCGCCATTGCCAGCCTGCAAACTTCATAGGCATCAGCCACGGTTGTCGCAATCGGCTTCTCGAGGAAAATCGCCTTGTCACAGCCCGCTGCAATGCGCATCACATCCAGGTGGGTGAAATTGGGTGTCGCGATAATCAGCGCATCTGTGTCCGGGTCTGCACACGCTTCATGCAGCGTGGCGTAGATTCTGGGTTTAGGCTGATTCTGGGTCTTTTCGAGCCACTCGGACGCGTGATGGATACTCTTAGCAGACGGGTCGAAAAGGCCGCCGACCGTTGCCCGTCCAACCAGGAGCGCATTGCGAATGTGCTCCTGGCCCATCATGCCGCAGCCAATGAACCCAAAGGCGAAGTCAGGCGCTGCACTCGCCGTCAGATAACGATCCTGCTCTTCCAGGTAAGCCAACGCCCGCCCACGCTTGAAGAGGCGGCTGTCCCCGACCTGCTTGTTCACGCACGCACCCTGGGCTCCCTCATCATTTCTATATCATACTGAATCAGTTTTACCCTATTATTTCTAGTTAGTAATTAATTACGGTCGAATACCGATGAGTGATTTGCGCCTTCTCCAGAACTTTTTGGCGGTGTTTCGCAACCGCAGCTTTCGCGCCGCAGCCGAGGAGCTGGGGGTCAGCCAAAGCTCGGTCACTAAGCGCATTCAGGTGTTGGAAGCTGAATTGGATCTGCGTCTATTCAACCGCACCACGCGCGCGGTGGAACCCACGGACAGCGCTCGTCAGTTGATCGCGTCGGCGGAGAACACGCTTCAAACCAATACGGCGTTTCATGAAGAAGCCCGCTTGTTAGCGGAAGGCGAACTGGGTGCAATTCGGGTGGGGGCCATGGCGCTTGCTGCCGAGACGCTGGTCGTCGACGGTCTCGCCCGCCTCGCCGATGCGCACCCGAACCTGGAAGTCGAAGTGGTGGTGGGGAGTTCGGACATTTACAGGGATCTAGCCACGGGCGTGTGCGACGTGGCCGTGGGCGACGAAGCGAACTTCGAAGCCTCACCCCATGCACCCTCCTTACGTATGGAGCGCATACACAAAGAAAAGCTCGTGTATGTTCACCGACCAGGTCACCCGGTTGCGGGTACCACTAAGCTAGCCGAACTTCTCACATATCCACTGGCCATACCCAGTCGCTATTTCAACGAGAATAAACTGTTTGAAACATTGGCCGCGCAAACCAACCCGCCCGCTTTTCCTCGGTACAAACTGAACAGCCTTTCCGCTTGCGTCACCCTCGCCGCTTCCAGCGATGCCATTGCCTTGGCACCGTTGAGCTTAACCTCGCAGCCCACTTCCTCCGGTCGCAAACCGGCGATTTCAATCGCCGATTTTGACACCGGCATCGACGTGTCTATGGTCTTGGTCACCGTTGCTAAAAACGCACCAACGCCCGCGGTTCGCGCTTTTGGCAACGCAGTAGCTCAAATCGGGAGGGCTTAGACACCACTCCAACGGCCTTCCATGGAAATCGATGTAACTCTGGAGTGCTACGCTACCCCACTCTTTACCTACCCACCCGTGCAACGTTAGGGTAGTCACCGGAAAAAACACAGGGGAAAGACCACCATGATGACGGGTGATGAGTATCGCGCTTCGCTGAACGACGGCCGCGAAACGTTTTTCGAAGGCGATCAGGTCGCCGACCTGTCGGGACACAAAATTCTAGGGATCACGGTGGATTCGGCCGCTGCGGGTTACGATCGCTTTTACGACCCCGAACCCGGTGCGATAGGCGCCTTCATGGCGGTGCCCTCGTCAGCCGCGGAGTTGCGAGACCAGGTAGACCTGCACGAGTCAGTGGATCTGCTCACGCACGTTACCTACGCATCCATCATGACCCTGCTGACCGCGGCCGATCGCATCGAGAGTACGCTGCCGGAGAACGCCCGACGTATTCGCAACTGGGTTGGCGAAGCGCAACAGCGCGACGTACGCATCACGCAGTGCATCACCGACGCCAAAGGCGATCGTAGCCGCCGACCCGGTCAGCAGGAAGATCCGGACGCGTACGTTCGCGTCGTGGAGCACCGCGACGACGGTATTGTGATACGCGGCGCCAAACTGCACATCTCGGCAGCGTCCATGGGCCACGAACTCATGACCATTCCCACCAAATCCATGAAATCGGGCGAGGAGGAATACTCCGTTGCTTGCATGGTCCCAGTCAATGCGCCAGGGGTGAAGATCGTCAACACGACCTACGCGCCGCGCCATGAGGACATGCGCGACTTTCCCATGTCCGGTGCTCACCACACACCCGAAGGGTTCGTGATTTTCGACGATGTGTTCGTACCCAACGAGCGCATCTTTCTCGGCGGCGAACATCCGGAACTCGCCGGCATCTTCGCGCATTCGCTCGGTCTCTGGGAGCGCCTGGGTGGCTTGGCCGCTATGGTCACCAGTTACGATCGTTTGGTTGGCTTTGCGCAACTCATCGCGGAGGCCAACGGTCTCGAGAAAGTCGGTCACATCAAGGAGAAGATCTCGGAGATGATGATCAATGCCACGCTGATCCGAGCCAGCCTCGAAGCAGCCATCGAAAACTGCAGTGTCACCTCTGACGGTGCGGCGTTCCCACAGGAACTGTATATCAATGTAGGCAAGTACCACGGTGCGGCCAACTACTCGCTCATGGTGCGTCACCTACACGATATCGCCGGAGGCAGTATCCTTACCGCGCCGGGCATGGCAGATCTGGAAAACGAAAGCGTAGGCCACCTCGTACGCAAATACATGGGCACCAAACAGGAAGTCGACGGAACCTACCGCACGCGGTTGTTTCACGCTATTCGGGACTACACCGCCGACGCACTGGGCGGCTGGCATGCGGTGACGAACATCCAGGCCGGTGGCGGTTTGTATGCACAGCGCATCGTTTCACGCATGCACTACGACGTCGACCACGCCAAACGCGTGGCGCTGGAGTCGGCTCACATGGATGAATATATCGACTAGCGGTCCACGTAACCCACTACCCAGTATTACGCAAACCGCTCGCAATGCCTGCCATTGTGACTTTGAGCGCTCGCTCGACAGCTTCGAGATGCATACTCTTGTCACGCCAACGCGCGAGCAGTTCCGCTTGTAAAAGGTGCAGCGGGTCCAGGTACGTATTGCGCACGTGCAAGGACTCAGCGAGTTCCGGATCGCCGGCCAAAAGCCGCGGTTGCCCGGTCAAACTCAGGATGTCGCTCGCAAGGCCGCGAAGCTCCTCACATAACTCATCGACGGTGTGCTGCTGTGCTTCATTCGTCAGCCGCTGAGCGTAGTAACGGACCAACTGTACGTCGGCCTTCGCTAGCACCATCTCCAGCATCTCGGTCTGCATGCGGTAGAACGGCCAGCTCAGCATTGCTTTGAGTTGTTCGGGTTGTGTGGAGAGCGCCTCGCGCATGGCCGTGTGGGTACCGAGCCACGCGGGCAGCATGAGACGCACTTGCGTCCAAGCGAACACCCACGGAATTGCCCGCAAGCTCTCGATCCCCGCCGTTGGCTTGCGTCGCGCTGGGCGGCTACCCAACGAAAGGATGCCTAACTCCTGTTCGGGGGTAAGGCTGCGTAGTAACGCCACGAACCGCTCGTCGTCACGCACCACAGCACGATAAGAAGCGACGGCCGTCTTGGACATGGTTGCAATGCGATCGCGCCATTCTTGGGAAGGTGACGGCGGCGGTTCCAGGGTGGCGGTCAAAGTTGCGCTCACATAGCGGCGAAAGTGTTGCCGTGCGAGCTTGGGAATGCCTAGTTTCCACCGGATCATTTCACCCTGCTCCGTCACGCGTAGCGCACCAGCAACCGACCCGGGCGGCTGCGAGAGAATGGCTTCCTGGGCCGGGCCACCGCCACGGCCCACAGCGCCCCCGCGACCGTGGAATAACACCAAGCGTACGCGGTGCTTTGCAGCCACAGCCACCAAGCGTTCTTGCGCCTGGTACTGCGCCCACGCCGCAGCAAACTGTCCCGCATCCTTTGCCGAGTCCGAATAGCCAATCATCACCTGCTGATAATCGTCGACATACTCGCGGTACCAGGGGATAGATAACAAGGCGTCTATGCTTGCCGCTGCTCCTTCAAGATCTGCAAGCGTCTCGAACAGCGGCACCACGGGCAGATTACGCTCCAAACCACATTCGCGCAGCAGCAGAATCACGGCCAACACGTCACTGGGAGACGTAGCCATAGAAATGACGTACTGAGCAATACCGGCACCGTTGCCGCTGGCAATCGCTCGGCAAGTGTCCAGTACTTCGGCACCCTCGGCACTGACAGGCCACTGAGTCGGAAACAACGGTCGTCGATTCTCGAGCTCGGACAGCAGGAAACGCTGGCGTTCCGGCTCCTGCCAATCGCCGTAGCTTGCACCGTCCCGATAGATGTTGAGGTATCGCGTCAGTTCATCCAACACGTGGGTGTGTCGGTCAGAGTCCTGACGTACGTCAAGGCGTATGAGATGAACGCCAAACGTGCGTACCCGTCGTAGCGTATCGAGCAACGGACCGTTGGCAATCGTCTGCATACCGCAGGACACCAGGGAGCGATAACACAAGGCCAGGGGAGCGAACAATTCCTCGCTGTCGAGGTACAGCGAATCGGACATCGCCTGGGATCGATCTGCAGCCCACTCTCTAGTACGCAGCAATCGTTCGCGAACTTGTTTGAGCAGCTCCCGGTAGGGCTCTTCGGCTTGACCCACTGTCTCGGCCAGTTCCGCAGTGCAACGACGCATGGACAGCGAAGCCTGCAAGGCTTCCACGTCACGCAAGAAGAGATCGGCGGCCATCCACCTCGCAAGCATGAGTACCTCACTCGTGACTTGCGCCGTCACATTGGGATTGCCGTCTCGATCCCCGCCCATCCATGTCGCGAATCGCAGGGGTGCTGCCTCGATGGCCAGCGGATCCAAACCGCGGTCAGCGAGCGCGTTGTCCATCTCGCGCAGAAAGTCCGGCAACGCTCGCCACAGAGAACTCTCCACCACTGCAAATCCCCACCGCGCCTCATCCTGAGGACTGGGACGCATCTGACGGATCTCATCTGTGTGCCATGATTCGGCAATCAGCCGCAGCAGCGCCTCTTCGTTTGCGCGGCTTGGACCTTCCACATCGCGGGAAGCCAGTAGATCGGCAATCGCATCGTACTTCTGAATCATCGTGCGGCGTAGCACCTCGGTGGGGTGTGCCGTCAGGACGAGCTCGATGTCGAGATCGGCGATGGCTTCTTCAAGCTGGGGGTGATTGGGCAGCGTCAGCGCCACCGCTGCGTCCCGCTCCGGCCGAGTCAAGTGGTGTTGCTCTGCGATATTCGCAAGATTGAGAAACTGATTGAACGCTCTGGCAACGTCTACCATATCGTCGGTTGGAATGTCGGCTAAATAGCCGCTCAACCGCTGCCAATCGGATTCCCCTCCATTCCGCGCGGCCTTCGCCAGCGCACGAATCTCCTCGATGGTTTGGAGAAACGCCTCACCGCGGTCCTCGGCGATGGCATTACCGAGGATTTCTCCCAGACGACGCACATCGTCGCGCAGTGCTGCTTCGAGATGGTTTAGATTCTGACGGGTCACTGAACTAGACATGCGTACGCCCTTACAAAGGTCGCCACCGAGGTTCCATGGTCTCACATTTCCCGCGCTCTCGAGTCACGGACCTCGAATCCCCGCCCACTTCGAGGTATCCAAATATGGCGCTTCTGTGAGCCACGATGGGCACGCGACAATCGACGTAGAGAATAGGGTACGGCAACGTCCAACGTGGCCTCGTCTCGCGGGTTTCTTTACTATGAGTGCGACCACACTAGGCGCTTTCAAAGGACGTTATGCGAACCACCCTATTAATATCATGCTTCTTGTTCTGCTTCGCCTGCGCCCCTGAAGGGACCGTTGAGGATTCTGCGGATCCAAGCGCGGCGCAGACAGCGACCACCGACACCCCAAACACCCCGGTGGAGGCCAACTACCAGCCACCGCCCGAGATCGGCTTGGGCGCTCAGATTGAGTATCAGTCAGACGACGACATCGGACTCGTTGCACGCGTGCACTTCGCCACTCAAACGCCAGACTTCGATCGCGCTTGGGCGTTCTACCAGATGCTCGGCTATTCCACGGGACGCAGCGGATTCCCGCTGACCAACACACACGCCATGGCGCGCGCCTTAGGGATGTTCGATCTCTGCCAATATGAGATGGTCAAAGGTGCCGTCATCGATATTCCAGGCAGCCTGAACACCGTGAATGTCGATCTCCTTCAATTCAAGACGCCGTTCAACGATGACCCGCCCTACGAACTGCCGAACCATCTTGGCATGGCCTACGCTGGAATGCTGACGACCGATCTCGATAGGGACTATAACTTCTTGAAAAATAAGGGAGTCGAATTCCTGTCCGCACCCTATGGAGATCCCGGAGAGCGGTTCGCCTTCTTCCGCGATATCGACGGTGTCCTCTACAAATTGATGGAGGACCCGGCGCATGCCGTACCCGCTGCTCCGGATGCGACCACCGCACACATCGTTGCCATGCCCTATATAGGCATCAACGTCAGCGACCTGGATGAGTCCCTCGCATTCTACCGGCGCCTTGGCTACACCAACGTCACCCCGATACCGCAACGACAGAGCTCTTTGGAAGAAGCGCAAGCTTACGGACTGGATGCACCGTTCGAATACAAAGGCGCCGATATCGCGATTACACGCGGAGATCAACATCAGCTGCGCTTGTTACAGTGGCTTACGCCGTTTAACCCGGAACCGCCCTATCCCGCGCCCATCAATCACATCGGTATTCATCGAATTGCCGTCGCCGTGGCGGATATGGATCGAGCGGTTTCGATCCTGAAACGTCAGGGTGTTGAGTTCCTGTCCGAGATTGCACCCTGTTGCTCCGGAACGGGCGAGGACACCATGGCTATCGTCCATGCGATCGACCCCGATGGGGTTTTCGTAGAACTCGTCGGGGCGATCGAGCCACGTCCGGCGGAACCACAGCCGGAACATTGCGGCCCGCTCGAAATCAAACTACCCGATCCGGAAGACATCAAAGATTTCGATCAAGGTTTCTAAGTCGGCTTCTAAAACCAAGTACCCCTCATAGCGGACGATACTCGGGGTGATTCGGTTCGCGTATTTGTAAGATGTTCAGTGCAAACTCTTCCGGGGTCATCGCTTCGATGGCATTTGGAAACTGCGTGCTCCAGTCCAGTACGTACGATCGTTTGCTGATTCGCCACTCGCCATTGCGTTTCTCGAATTCATCCAGGTAGCGTCCGCCGTACATGTTATCGACGAGTGCCCCTGCCTCGCCCTTTTGCGTACCCACCGCAATGCCGTAGCACTCTCCCGTGGCGTGGTCGCCATCGACCTCGACGATCACTGAGGTGCACATGTGCCAACGACGAATCGCTTCCTGTTCGTGCGGCATCACCGTCGCCACCCAGTCGGTACCATTACCCTTGAAAAAGCCGAAATCCACATCGGCGTCCGGCCAGAAGCAGCTCGATTGCCCGGGCGTATCCAGCCAATCCTGAGTTCGGCTGTAGCGCACCACTAGGTCTTCGCACGCTTTGATGTCGAGTAGCTTTTGAAGTTGCGGATCCACGTTTGTCCCCTGTCGGCGTCCGGTTTTGTTCGGTTTCCTCTAGTCGAAGGAATAAGTGACGCCCAGCGTCACCAAGCGCGGCGGTCTGATCGACGCCGTCATGTCACTGGCCACGCCTGGAATGATTTTCTGCAAGGGTTTGGTGCCGATCGAAGTTACGTAGATCTCGTTCGCGCAATTCGTGCACGTGAGCCCGACGGACCATGGGCCGTCCTGCTGATACAACGTTGCGGCGATATTCGTCACCGTACGATCGGGAATCTCCGTCCCCGGCAACATCCCTACCCCCGGATTCAACTCACCTTCTGAGTGGTAAATCGTATCTATGCTGGCTTCCAGCGCCCATCCTTCGAACAGCGGCGCATGAAAAGTCGCACCGATATTGATCGACAACGGCGGACCACCGTACTTCTCGCCGGACACATCCTGAATTGCGGCGCCGTTTGGACCTATGTGACAACCGGGGCCCGTCGTACCTGTGGGCACGTCCACGGAGTTGCACCCCGCATCTTCCCACTCGTCGAATTCCAGATGGGTGTAAGACAATGCGCCTCTCAGCTGCCAGGCATCGTTGAGTTGGAAGATCGTGTTGATTTCAGCGCCATAGTTGAGCGCTACAGCAGCGTTTTGCAGAGTGAAGGTGGTGGTGTTGGAGTTGAAGATACCCACTTGAAGGTCTTCGGACTCGAAGTAGAAGCCAATGACTTCTGCGCTCAGCCGGTTGTCCAGGAATCGGCCCTTCATGCCGAATTCAAAACCCTCGACCACCGTCTCATCGAACACAAGCGTGTCGTTGGCCACCTCTATCGGCAGGCTCGTCAAATTAGGCACAGTACCGGGATTCGATATGCCGGCCGATTGAAAACCCGTTTTGAATGCGCCGTAAAACATCAAGTTTTCACGCGGATGGTAACTCAGCGTGAGTTCGGGCGAGACGTTGGTGGAGTCGTCCGATGGCGTGTAGGTAATCGAAGTGGGTCCGAAACCGAAACCGCCGCTGTTTTCGAAAATATTCCCACCCACCGCTTCACGATCTTCCGCCGTATAACGTACACCACCGGACAGTATCCATTGCTCGTTGATCTGGTAGTCGAAGCTGCCGAATACGGAAAACGCCTCGACGTCGTTGTCCCAAATCTGGTGGTACATCATGTAAGTGCCTTGATAGGCATCGGGCTGAGGCCAGGGAGACATGGCGCCAAACACGTTGGCCAGCGTTTCAGGGAGAATTTGCACCGGCGCTTCGAGGTTGCGGAACAGGTCTTCGTAGAAGACTCCGACCATAAAATTGAAATCACCCGTGAAGTTTGACTGAAGGCGAAACTCCTGGGTGGTGGAGTCGCCTAATTCGCCTTGTTCGGAGACAACCACGGCAAAGCTGGTGTAGTCGTAATTTGTGTATTCGCGATGTTTGTAATCCCAGTATCCGGTCAGCGACGTCAGCGTGAAATCGCCTAGGTCCCAATTCAGCTCCAACGTATATATCTCGTTCTCCAACCGATTGAAAAACCGATCGCCAGCGTCGATACCGAAGGCCGCATCGGCAACCCCGGCGGGTGGCAGCGCACTATTGCGGCGCAGTCGAGGTGAATCGGTGCAGGTTTGGGTTGTGTCCTCCCAGAGAAAACTCAACACCCCAAAATGCGGGTGACCCCCAACGCCGTCTGCGCATGCGTACAATACCGTCACCGCCGTATCATTTTGTTCGGACTCGGAGTAGAAGAGTTTCAAGGTCGCTTCGAAGTTTTCGGTGGGCTGCCAAACGGTCGTCCAACGCACCACAGTTTGCTCCTGCGCCGGGTACTCATCGAAAGACGCGCCACGTGGCTGTAAGGTGGGGTCTGTGTACATGGGCAAACCCAACGTTGCGTCGCCGACCGTGTTGTCGATTGGGCGCGCTGAGTTGTCGAGCCATCCGCCACTCATATCCTGCCGTCGTCCTGCGATACGCATTGCCAGCGTCTCGCTCAACGTAAACGAAACGCCGGCTTCAAATACCGGATCTTCGGTAACGAACTCGTAGCTTGCCCTGAGAAATCCAGATACCTCTTCTCCGATGACCGGAGACACACTGGTCACACCAATCACGCCTGCGGGACTGTTCTTTCCGAAATAGAGTGACTGTGGCCCTTTGAGCACTTCGATGGTTTGCAAGTCGAAAAAGCCCGTGTCCAATATGTGACTGCGCTGAAAAGACATGCCGTCCATCACTAGTGACACCGGTTGGTCAGTGCCGTAATCGACTGCAATGTTACCCACGCCGCGAATCGAGATATTGCCGCCCTGACCCCCTCCGCCCGCGTGTTGAATGGATACGCCGGGTATGCGTTCCGTGATTTCCGCGAGATCGCGAGTACGATACCGCTCGATGTCCTCGGCCGTCATCACTGCTGCCGAAACGGGAACATCGATTAAACGCTCCTCCCTTTTGCGGGCGGTGACGACGACTTCCTCGATCTCACCGGTTGCGCCATGCACCAGTGGAACTGCACACGAAAAAATGAAGCTGCTGAGAATGAGCGGCGCTAGACTGAGCGCACGTCCGGCTCGAAAAACCACACGGTCCGTATAAGACATAACTCCCCCCTAGTCTGTCTAACGAATATCCGAATATCCCGTGTGGAAAGCCACCTGATTGACCATCGCGGGCTGCCACCTAATACTCTAGCAGACCCCTCGCCGAGTTTACACGGTGCCGACCACTTACCCGTCTCGCTAGTCGACCGCAGCTACCTGCCCGCCATCGGCGACCAGGTGCGTGGCATTCAACCACAATCCCGCGGGAGATGCGGTGAACACGATGATTCTTGCCAGCTCCTCGCCCGTTCCTAGTCTGCCAAGTGGGATGCCTTTCTCCACCGCAGCGTAGAACTTCGAGTTCTCTCGTCTGCGTTGATCCCACGTCCCACCGGGAAACCAAACCGCGCCGGGCGATACGACGTTGGCGCGGATGCCATCTTTGCCGTAGGTTTGCGCAAGCTCGTTAGCGTAGGTGCGCATGGCCGCTTTCACGGCACCGTATGCCGAGGGGGGACGGCCGAAGTGGTACTTGCTTGCCATAGAGCCGACAAACACGATACTGCCTGAATCACTTGCCTTTAGTGCAGGCAATGCCGTTTCTACCGCCCGCACACCCGCCATGATGTCGACTTCGAAGCTGCGCCGCCAACTCTCCTCGTCGTTCGTGACGCCGAAGCCGCTGGCGTTGTGGATGAGGATGTCCAACCCCCCAAGTTCTCCGATGGCATCGCGGACAAAACTGCGTGCGGCTTCGGCATCGGTGAGATCGACACTACAGCCATAACTGTTCCCGGCACCCGACTTATTCAGCTCTGTCACAGCACGGTTCACGCCTTCGCTATCGCGCGCACACAAAGCGACGCGACAGCCTTCGGCATTCAGAAGCGCAGCGGTGTACCAGCCAATGCCGCGACTGCCACCCAGCACGAGCGCGCGTTTCGCTTTCAGACCCAAGTCCATAGCTTACTCCTCCGTTATCTCGTCCATCGTACCTGGAAAAAGGTTATCGCAAGGGGTAATTAAGACAGCCATAATCTCCAACAACGCCTGGGAGCACTGCACTGTGTATCACGACCGAAACAGAGACCTACGCCCGGCAGGCAAAGCCCTACTCACGCGGACATCAGCGGCATGAAGATTGTCATCGTTGGCGCCGGTATCGCCGGATCCGCATTGGCGTTAGCGCTGGAACAACTGGGTTTAGACTATGAGCTATTGGAACAGGCTTCGGCTTTCGAGGAAGTTGGCGCCGGGATCCAACTCAGCCCCAACGGCGTATTCGTACTGGAAAAGTTAGGCCTTAAATCCCAGCTTGCCGCATTCTGCACCGCACCCGAGGAACACCGCTACAGCGTGTGGAACACCGGTGAAACGATCCTCACCACGCCCCTCATGCCTAAAGTGTTGAACGCATATGGCTATGCCTACTATCACGCACACCGCGCAGATCTGATCGAGGCGCTCACTGCGTCTCTAAATCCCACGCGCCTTCATCTGGCATCTCAGGTCCGTTCCGTTGGCCAGGATTCAGAGGGTGTGTGGGTCGAGTTAAACGACGGTACTTGTCTGAACGGGGATGTATTGGTGGGTGCGGATGGTGTGCATTCCGTCGTGCGTGAACAAATCTTCAAGCCGGACCCACCGAGGCCGTCGGGGTACGTCACATGGCGCGGCGTCGTGAATTCGCAAGACATCGCGCATTTGAACATTCCCGTCTGCGCACACGTCGACATGGGGCCTAAGCTTTCTTTCGTCTACTACTATGTTTCAGCGGGGCAGCAATTCAACTGGCTCGCCTTAGGTGAAGCCAAAGGCCAGCGGCTTGAATCTTGGTCGCAAACCTCGACCAAGGACGACATCATCGCTGCCTTCAAGGGTTGGTACGACCGCCCGCGCGAAGTCATTCAAGCCACCCCCGAGACGTTCGTCACTGCACTGTACGACCGTGACCCGCTAGATACGTGGGTGATTGGGCGCATCGGCCTCATGGGTGATGCCGCTCATGCGATGCTGCCGTACCACGCGCAAGGTGCGGTGCAATCATTGGAAGATGCCTGGGTGTTGGCTAGAGTCCTCGATCAGTTTCCGGAAGACCCGACGACTGCCCTGCAACGCTATCAAACTTTACGACTGGAACGCGCCAATACGTTGGTGCAGCAATCTCGCAACGCGGAACGTTGGTACCACGTCGCGGATCCCGACCTGATTGCAGAACGCAACGAGCGATTTCGACGCACCAATTCGCAATTAGACGGCGGTTTCTCGGCTCAACAACACTGGCTGTACAGTTACGACGCAGAAAAGGCGGCTCTCGGGACGGACGATGCTTGGCGCAATCTACCGCGTTGGGGGCGTTAAATGGTGTTGGGCATGCTGCACCGTTGTATGCTACGGGCGTAACTACGGGTAAAAGAAAGGAGCTATGGGAGCCAACATAGAAATCGAATTCACCGAGATTGAGCGGTTCGAACCCGGTGACCCTGCAGCGATGTCGTTTCTCGAACAAGAAGGCTACGTGGTTTTTGCTGAAGCCCTGAATCCGCAGCAAGCGGGTGTAGCGATGGACAAACTTTGGGATTATCTGGAGGGTCTAGGCACGGGTGTGGATCGCAATGACATTGACACCTGGGACGACGATCGGTGGCCAACGGCCGTGCACGGCGCGATTCTACCCAGCTATGGGATCGGACATTGTGCAGCGCAATGGTACATTCGCGACGCCGGTAGGGTTCACGACTGCTTCGCCCAAGTATGGGACAACGACGATTTGTTAGTCAGCTTCGACGGTGTCAGCATTTGGCGCCCTTGGACCTACAAAGACCACTGGCGAACCAACGAAGGCAATAGCTGGCTCCACATTGACCAGCATCCCATCGGGAGGCCCGGCAAACACTGCGTGCAAGGCCTGGTCAATTTACTGGAAAGCTCGCCAATGACCGGAGGCAACGTCGTCGTCCCCGGCAGTCATCGGTTGTTCGAACAAATTCCGCATCTTTACAAAGAACGTCTGGCGCGCATCCATCCCAGCATCGACCACTTTCGCTTTCCGAACGACGACGCTGGATTGCGGGGATATCATCCAATCATGGCACACCTTTATCCCGGCGATCTGTTGTTGTGGGATTCCCGAACCATCCACTGCAGCGCGCCCGGATTGGCCACCCCTGATTACGCTGACCGCTTATTGAGGGCCGCTAGTCTGGTCTGCATGATGCCTCGTGAAAAATCGAACGAATCCGTGATCACGCAACGTAAGGTAGCCGTAGCCAAGCGAACATCGACTACGAATTGGAGCGATTGTTTTGTGGATGCGGACCAATTTCCACAAATTCTCGAAGTGGTCGATCGCCATAAATACGTTTGGCCGCCTGCACCACGCCTCAACGCCAATCAGTTAAAGATGGTCGGCTACACGGAAGCTGAAATCGCAGACTTGCTATCGACATAGTCGACGATCGGGCTGATCGCTAACGAGATTCATCTTTTTGCGACGACGGGCCATGGGTTCGGCATGCTGACCTTAACCTTGCGCTTGTGAGGCTTACTCGAACGGACACGCACCTTTTGTGACTAGCGCCTGAAACATGCCAGGTGTGATAGCTGCCCCGACATAGGCGGACCCACAAAACACCTCGGCGAAGCAGCTCATCGACGATTGGTACATCTCATCGAATTGGGTTTGAAAGGCCTCGGTCGACCGCGTGAACAGTGTTTTCCATGCGTCGCGTACGGCCTCCCTACCCGGCGTGGCAGCCACACATGCGGCGAGCTTTGTACGCTGTTCATCGGTCTCAATGAGGTTGTCGGTATTCTGGGCACTCAATGCGAGAAACGCCCAGATCTCCCCGAAAGGAATACAGCCATCGATGGCATCGAGTAGACCGTTAACCTCCGCGTTGGTCAAACCCAGAGGGGTGAGAGGAGCGTTGCCGAAAATCTGCATCGCCGTGTCGGGTGTAACACCGAGTTCGCGGATTCGCACCTCGCCTAGAACCTCGACCGTATGCGCGCCGATGCAAGCGTGACTCGCCGCGTTGAAAGGACCATCGAGCTCGGTGCTGAAGTCTCCTTTGACGTTGTGTAGCGCAAGGCCAATAGACTCATGCAAAGACGGATCGCCCTGAGCTGCAGTCGATACGATCACCAGACTCACGGCCAACAAGTAGGTCCGAATTGTGTTTCTCTTCATACCCTGGAGCGAGAGATGGGTGTCGTCTACGGCCTCAGCAGGCGAAGCAACGACAGTCATCAGTTGCCATCAGCGGGTGGCTGGGAGCGGCAGACCCAACGCCTCTGCCTCGAGAAGCCGCGCACCCCGCAGTACGTTCTCCATGGCATAGTTGCCTTCGTGGCACGCGTACTCGAATACCGATTCGTCGCTGGCACGCCAGAGGTATTGACCAGTCCACGGCTCAGTCCATGTCGACTCGTCTTCGACCGTAAATCGATAGAGCACATCGCCGCTCACGAGCTTGGTGAATCGTTCGACGACATGTTTGTCCACCGAGCCTCCTCCCCGTCCTTCGTGCGGCAGGAAGTTAGTAGTGTCGACGACCAGCGTGTCACCCTCCCACCAGCCAATCGAGTCTCCCAGCCAATGTTTGAACTCGCCTTCCGGGTGCTCGACGGTGCGACCCTCTTTCTTCATACGTACGATGCGTGCGTCGTGAACCATCTCGAGCAAAATGACCACGTGATCATCCGTCTGCACTATTTTCTTGAAATTGTTGTATAGCGCCGGCAACGTCGGCGCGACACCGGTAAAGCCGAGCAGACAACGCTCACGCAGCGGCATTGACTCCGGTCCGTCGTAAGGACCTGCACCGTCGACCTCAACCCACCAAGCCGTGCCATCGTTCGGACGCGACAAGCTCGCCACACTCGTCATGAACGCCTGCTGCGCCTGAGGTGTCATCGCCGGCATTCGGCCGTTCTTGGGCTCAATCAGAATCGACGTGGGAATCTTGCCGTCGATGACGTTGACGTCGCTCCCACGATCCATCCAGAAAAGGTTGTAGGCACCCACGTTACCTGCACCGAACTCGTTACCCCCACCTTGTGTTTCCTCGAGGCCCACCACTTTGGAACCGCCTTCCGGCGGCGCTAGACGGTCGGCAGCAGAACGCGCCGCACCTTTTTCCTGAAGGCTGCGCTCACGCTCGGCCAATGCCTTGGCTTCTGCAGGCGTAAGGAAAGCTTTGTCGCCGAAATGTTCTGGTCTCTCCAGCGGTGTGAGTGTCGCCGCATCGTAGTTACCGGTCAGATCGGGTCGCCCACTTGCCGTGCGCGGGATGGAATCCTCCTGCACCGGGAACGCCGGGACACAGACGAACGCAAGAATGGCAGCAGTGATTACGGGCTCAATTCGCATCAGCTTGGCCTTCGAGTTCCAACACAACGAGGATAGCAGTCACAGCCGTACCTATCATCCGGAACGGTGATTATTCGGCCACAGATGGGTCGCCGACATGATGAGCAACCAGAAATTGGAAGCTCGACTCTGCCGCGCCGTCCCTGGTCAGATCCGCTTGCGCAAAACGTGCCGCGTCAGGTGGAATCGGCTTTGCACGCAGTGCTTTCATGTGTGCTTCCGCCACCCGCTCCATGATGATGAATTTGGCGACGGCCCCGGCCACGCTTGCGCCGACCGTCAGCAACCCGTGATTGCGCAGGATGACGGCGCCGTGCTGCCCGAGAGCCTCGGCGATACGCGCTCCCGCCGCCGTACTTTGGACCTGGACTTCATCGTCATCGAACATCGCGTGGTCCTCGAAGAAGATGCAGGCTTCCTGCGTGATCGGCTCAAAAGTCCGCGCCTCTGCGGAGAACGGTGTACCCCACTCAGTGTGAGTGTGGCAGGCACTGACCACATCCGGCCGCGCGGCGAGAAGCGGTTGGTGTATGTGGTATCCCGCTTTATTGACATGTCCTACCCCGTCGGCAAGTGAGCCGTCAGGGGCCACAAGCACGAGATCGAACACCGTCGCTGTACCGAACGGCACGCCCATCCGCAACAGCCAGAAGTGATCCGGCTGTTCGGGATCGCGCGCACTGATGTGGCCATCTCCCGTATCGCCCCAGCCCAGAGCTGCAAGCAGGCGATAGCCGAGCGCCACCTCGCGCTTACGCAGACTTCGTTCGGTGGACGCCATATTGCCTGTCCTAGCGCCGGTACCGGCGCCCGGTATTGTTTTCGATCACGGGATCAAGCAACGATAAATCCCCCTGGGTTAGCGGATTGCCTTGCGGAAAAGGTGCGCCTTGATTGACGCCGATTTTGGCACGCACCCGATCGTCTTGGTAATAGCAGTCATACACGCACGCCAGGAGCTGACTGAATCTGTGCGGATGAGCCTCGCTGAAGGCTGCAACGGATTCGCATCGTTCGGCAAGGGTAAGTTCCGCGAACAGTGCGTCGCGCGCCCGCAGGTCCTGCAACATGGTTTCAAGCTCCGGTATGAACGCATCCGCACGGGTCTGCAGATGCTGAACAAAGTCAATATCTGCTGCACTCGGCATCTCACCGTCATCGCTTGCCGGTACGAGCGTATCCAACAATGCAGTCAGCAGCGCTTGTTGTTCCGCGGCAAAAGGACGATTGGAGGATATGATGTCTGGCACTTTAGTCTCCCGGTGTGGCAAGCGAGTCAATCAAACAGGTTGGCGAGATTTTTCTTCATTGTGTCGGCGATATAGAGCGCCAGCGCCTGAATCGTGCTGGTGGGGTTCACGCCGCCGCTCGTGACAAAGATACTGCCGTCGACGATGAACAGGTTTTTCACATCGTGACTGCGTCCCCAAGAATTGACGACCGACGTTGCCGGATCGTCCCCCATGCGCGCCGTGCCTAGTAGATGCCAACCGGACATCTGCACCGGTCCCGCGCTCGTTATCTCGATCGCACCGGCCGCGCGCATGACCTCTTCGCCCCGTGCCAGCCCGTGCGCCATCATGTTCGCACTGTTCTCACTGAGCTTGTATGTGATTTTTGGCGCCGGAATGCCATCGGAGTCGACCAACTCGGGATCGAGCGTGACCGTATTGTGTTCCTCCGGTAAGTCTTCGCAGAGCACACCGATATTCGCCACATGATCGAAGCGCTTGCGAAACGCTTCATGATGTCCCGGCCCCCACGGAATACTGCCGTTAGTGAACCCAGTCATTGCCGTGGTCAATGGACCGGCTCCGCGGACGATTTGCATGTTGTAGCCGCGCACGAATCCGCGAGACTCGTCGGTTTCGTAAAACTCTTTACTCAGGATGCAGCATCCCTGCGGACCCTTGTGGCTGTCCAGGCGTTCTTCAAAAACGCCTTGGACAAATCCAATCGGGTGAAACATGAGGTTCTTGCCGACCATGCCACTGCTGTTGGCGAGCCCATCCGGGAACTTTGCAGACGTTGAGTTTAAGAGGATTCTCGGTGTACCCACGCCATTGCAGGCCATCACGATCACCTCAGCCCTTTGCATGCACTCCTGCCCTTCGGCGTCGAAATAGATCACGCCGTTGGCCATGCCATTGTCATCCAGTGTAATTTCACGCACGCGACTGCGGGTGCGCAGCTCCACGCCGCGTCGGATCGCCTCCGGCCAATAGGTGATATCCGTACTCGATTTACCGCCTTGTGCACATCCCGACGTACACGGTCCCAGGTTCAGGCACTTATCCCTACCTTCGTACGCTTGCGAGATGATGGCGCTGTCCGAAGGCCACCAATGCCAACCAAGTTTGTTGTAGCCCCGGGCCACGGTTTCCCCTACTAATCCAATCGGTAATGGCGGCAACGGCGGTTGCTTAGGCGGATACATCGGATCGCCGGCCAACCCCGAAACGCCCATCATGCGATCGTTCTGCGCGAAGTAAGGCTCCAACATCTCGTAGTCTACGGGCCAATCGTCGGCAACGCCGTCCAGCGTGTTCACTTTGAAATCGGATGGGTGCAGGCGCGGAAAGTGTGCAGCGTACAGAATGGTACCGCCGCCCACCCCATTGAAGTTGACGACAGAGATCGGCGAACCGGAATTGTTCACCGGATAGTCCGTGTCGCGTGCACGCACGTTGGGATCAATGTTGTACGGTCCGAAGGCTTGGCTTTCCCAGTTAGCCGCGTTGCTCGGATACTCCGTCGGATTCGTCCAGTCGCCCTGCTCGAGACAAACGATACGCATACGCGTATCCGCAAGGCTCCAGGCAACCGCCGCGCCCGAAGCCCCGGCGCCGACGATCAGCACATCGACGACATCACCCTGATCTTGCATCGTTCCTCTCACTCCCTACACAGCTCGCCGGATCAGTATAACGCGCAGCTCCTGCAAACCCGCACTAACCTCCCTCTACTCGCGGCTTGCCACCCGACTGATCCGTAGTTTCACTATCACGGAAACTCCGGACTTTATTTTTCCGCAAGTGCCCACATGATTGTAGAAGGCCAATTCGAGGGTAACGTGATGAGCGAAACCGAAACACGCAGTGAGCGGATTGCCGAGGATCTGCTCCCGATTCTGCCGGTACGCAATCTGGTGGTATTTCCGGGGTCCGTGACCCATGTCTCCGTGGGGCGGCCGTTATCCGTCGCTGCTGCGGAAATCGGCGCCAACCAAGGTCGACGGATTGGCATCGTTCTACAGCGAGACCCCAACGCGGATACGCCGGGACAGGACGATTTATATGACATTGGCACCACCGTCACTGTCGTGCGGCTGGTTACCGCCCCAAACGGTACCCATCATCTGATCTGCCAAGGCGAAGAACGGTTCAAGATCGAAAACCTCGCCGTGGAACATCCGTACCTTGCCGCCCGTGTCCAGGTGATCGACGATGACTCGAGCCGCGCACCTGAAATATTGGCGCGCATGAAAGTATTGAAGGAACGTACCCTTCAGTTTCTCAAACTCGTTCCGGAAGCCCCCCCGGAATTAGCCGTGACACTAGCAGCGATCGAAGATCCAGGGGCAGCAGCGGATCTGGCAGCTAGTTTTCTCGACATGAAGCCCGAGGAGAAGCAAGCGCTGCTCGAAGTCATCGACCTTGAAGCGCGCCTGGACGAGGTGTTGGCCGCGCTCGACCGCGAATTGAAAGTGCTCGAGCTGTCTCACGAGCTAGGGGCCAAAAGCAAATCCCGTCTGGAGGAGCGGCAACGCGAGGTGCTGTTACGTGAGCAGCTCAAGACCATTCAGGAAGAACTCGGCCACCTTGAGGGAGACTCCGAAGTCGACTCGCTCGAAGCCGCCATCACGAAAGCCGGAATGCCCGAGGAAGTCGAAGAGGAAGCGCGCAAAGAACTCAAACGCTTGTCCGCAATGCCGGAAGCCTCCACGGAATACTCCATGGTACACACCTATCTCGATTGGTTGATCAGCCTGCCCTGGCAGGTGGAAGAAGTCCCCGAGGTCGACATCGCCAAAGCGCGGCAGAGTCTCGACGAGGACCATTACGGATTGGCCAAAGTGAAGCGTCGGATTCTCGAGTACATCGCCGTGCGCAAGCTTAACAAGGAAGGACACACCCCGATCCTCTGTTTCGTCGGTCCTCCGGGGGTGGGAAAAACGAGCTTGGGACAGAGTATCGCCAAGGCCCTTGGGCTCGAGTTCGTCCGGGCAAGTTTGGGTGGTGTACACGACGAAGCTGAAATTCGCGGCCACCGCCGCACCTATGTCGGCGCTTTGCCTGGCACGATCGTGCAAAATCTCAAAAAGGCCGGCGCTCGTAATCCTGTTTTCATGCTGGATGAAATGGACAAGCTCGGCAGCGGCTTGCACGGCGACCCCGCTTCGGCGCTGCTTGAAGTGCTCGATCCGGCGCAGAACGATACGTTTCAGGACAACTATCTCGGTGTGCCTTTCGATCTATCGAAGGTGTTTTTCATCGGCACGGCCAACGTTCTGGACGACATCCCCGGACCGCTTCGTGACCGGATGGAGGTTATCGAACTGCCGGGATATACACTGGACGAGAAACTGGAAATCGCCGAGCGGTACCTGGTTCAGCGGCAGTTAGTCGCGAATGGACTGACAAAGGAGCAGGTCACGGTGAGCCGGACCGCGCTGGCGGAAGTCGTCGACGGCTATACCCGGGAAGCGGGTGTGCGCCAGCTCGAACGGGAGATCTCTTCTCTTTTGAGAAACGCCGCCGTGAGGATCGCAGAAGAGGACGGCGTCCACATAGACATTGGCGCCGAGGACGTTCATGCCACGCTCGGCGCACGCAAGTTTGAACGCGAAGTACAGGCACGCACGAGCAGAACGGGTGTTGCCACGGGTCTTGCCTGGACCCCGGTGGGTGGGGACATCCTCTTCGTGGAATCCACCGCCATCCCGGGTACCGGACAGCTGACGCTCACAGGCCAACTCGGCGAGGTAATGAAAGAAAGCGCACAAGCCGCTATCAGCCTGGCCAAACTCCGGCTGGAAAACTACAACCTCGACAGGACGTGGTTGTTCGAGAATGACTTCCACGTACATGTACCGGCAGGCGCCATTCCAAAAGACGGACCGAGTGCCGGTGTGGCCATGTTCGTGGCGCTGGTGTCGTTGATATCCGGCCGCAAAGTTCGGAGCGATGTTGCGATGACCGGTGAGATTAGTCTGCGCGGGCTGGTGTTACCGGTCGGTGGGATCAAAGAGAAATCCCTGGCCGCATTGCGTGCGGGCATCAATACCGTTCTGCTACCTTCACGCAACAAGAAAGATCTGGAAGACATCCCCGAATCGGCGCGCGAACAGCTCAACTTCGTGTGGCTCGAGACGGTTGAAGATGCACTCGCTGCGGCATTTGAACCCGAACACTCGTCACAGGCAGCCTGACGAAGCGACGCTTGCGCTATCGGAAGGCACGATGTGACGCCGCTTACTCCACAACGCCGGTGAGCGCGTCCGGCTCCTCCGTCAAGACCGACACTAGCCCGGAAAGCGCGTGCGCACACGTTTGCGCGCGAAACGTGTCTCTTTGCGCATCTATGTGGTAGTTGGCAGTGCGGCAAGCCTCTTTGTGCGCACTTGCCCAAGCTACCCAAAGCGTACCTACGGCTACGCCGGTGTGGTCTCCTTCAGGCCCAGCGAGGCCCGTCACTGCGATGCCGTAGTCAGCCGCCGTCAGTGCAAGGCTTCGCTTTGCCATTTCCACCGCGATGACTTCGCTCACAGGTGCATGCTCTTCAAGTAGGCGCGCCGGAATCCCCAACATGGCTTGTTTCGCTCGCACCTGGTAGGTCACGAAGCTACCCCTGAACCAGGCAGAACACCCTGGATGGTTCGTTACCTGCGCGGCTAACAGACCCCCCGTACAACTTTCGGCAAACACCAGATGACGCCGCTGCGCGCGCAGAAGATCATCAATTGTTACGACAAGACTCTCTACTTCTGCAAGGAATCGTTGCGCCGTCATCGTACAAACCGCCTCCTACCGCCTCGCGCGCTTGAGGATAAGCTTCTTCGATCCATTCCGACCTAGACACTTGAGGCGCCGATTGTACCGGGAATCGGTGGAGCCGGCAGTCTGGACGCTTGGCCAGCGACCGCGAGGGTGGCAAGTGAACCGGTTAATGGTGGAAAATTGACAGTTAGCTATTATATGAGTTATATAATAATTTTTCCCCCATAAACCACGCACGAACATAGGAGTTCCCGATGTCACACCGCGAAGGACGCACAGTTCATGATGCCGACAGTCACATCATCGAAGGTCGCGGCTGGCTGGAAAGCTACGCCTCGGAGTACGTCAAGACACATTTGGAAAAGGGCGTATTTGATCTTTACATGCCGGCGCTTGACCCCTTTATCGATGCCGCCGATAAGCGACTGGCGGGTGAAGATCCTGAACTGACCGCAGCGCTAAAGGCAGATCTTTTTGCGCATCCCGGCAAACGCAATATGTGGAGTGCATACGGAGCCATCGAGAAGCGAGAACGCAGTGACGCGCTTGACCTGATGGGCGTGAGTTCGCAATTGGTCTTTCCTTCCGTGGGTGCGGGACGATTCGCGCGCTCGAGCGACATCGAAGTCGTCTACGGAGGCTGCGACGCCCTCAACCGGGGTATGGCGGACTTCTGTAACGACGACGCACGACTACTCTCGGTTGGATACCTGCCACTGAGAGACCCAGACCGCGCTAAACAGTCCTTACAGTTGGCGCTCGACCTGGGCATCAATGCAGTTTGGATTGGATCCGATGCCGTCGAGGGGCGCGCGCCCTCCCACATCGCTTACGATCCGTTATGGGCCATGATGGAAGAAGCGGGCGTGCCCGTGACACTGCATATCGGCAGCGGTAAAAACATGCCTTCGGTTTACATGAACACCGGGGTCGAACGAGTTCTTAAAGGTAACATCGGCAACATTGAAACCACCAAGCCGAAAGATCTGCCAGTCGTCCACCACACCATCGAACGCTGGCTGACGTGCATGATCTACGATGGCGTGCTCGAACGTTTTCCAAAGCTCAAAGTCGGCATCATCGAGCTTGGTGCCAACTGGGTGCCAGCCTCTCTGATGAATCTGGATATGGGCGTCTCTTTGCTCGGCAAATTCGATCAGAATCTGAAGAGCCTGACACTCAAACCTTCAGAGTACTTTCAGCGACAAGTACGCGTAGCACCGCTTCACACCGAAAACACGGGATGGATATTGCAAAACGTCGGCAAGGACATCCTGATGTTCAACACTGACTATCCCCACCCCGAAGGTGGTAGCGACCCATACGGTGACTTCGAGCGCAGCCTGGATGCCGTTAATGCCTCTTCGGAAGAACTCGACCGTTTCTACAGCAAGAACTATGAAGATTATCTGGGATTGTGAGCGGCTACGTTCACTAACGATGAACGCTTATGACCAAGCGAGTTCGCCTATCTCCGCATGATCGAAGAATGCAACTACTCGACTGCGCGGGACGAGTCGTGTTGGATCGCGGATTGTCGAAGTTCACGATCGATGCACTCGCGACTGAGGCGCAAGTCAGCGTTCCCTTGGTCTATAAGTACTTTGATACTCGAATAGAGATTCTTCGAGCGTTACTCATCCGCGAGAGCGATCGATTCACCACCATGTTGAGGGAACGCTTGGAGCGGGCAACGGACTATGAAGAGATCGTCCGGATGTTCGTCACGCTGAATTTTGAAGGTGCTAGAACCAGCAGCCTGCTCAGCGTTCTTTACAGCCAGCCGGATGTTAGGCGTGGTTTAGATCCCGCTGAGTTCGACTGGGTCAGCCGGATGTTAGTGGAGAAAACGGCACAAGAGTTTGGTCTGACCCAATCACAAGCGAAGCAGATTGTGCCTATGGGTTCGGCAGCCTCCAGGACGGCCGCCGAACGGTTCAGTCGGTCGGGCAGAAACCGCGAACAAGCCATCGATAACACCGTAAAGTTCATCCTGGGTGCATTCCGCGCGGTGGGTTCCGTTTAAGGCACGATGGTCTCGAGTGCCGACATCACTCGCGGCCCGGCTTGCTCACCCACTGATACGCTGGTGAGATACGAGGCGTGGGGATAAGCCGCATCATCAGCGAAATAACCTGGCTTCAAGATGTAGCCCATTGCATCTTGCGTGAGACCCATCACGAATGTATGTGGAGAATCCATCAGATCTCGCGACGCAATCGAATAGGCGGGAGAGGTTTCACCTGGATGTGTCACAAACTCTGCGCTCCCTATCCGAAACCACGCCACACTCGTGCGCATGGCACCGTCGTAGCTCTCTCTATCGAGCACACCTAGCCACATCATCAGTCTGAAGCCCCAGTTTTCGAGTGGCACATCCAGCTCACGTTCAACGAATTCAAGCGGTGCATAAGCATTGTCGTCAGACATACGCAACGCATCCAAAGCGACGATCGATAAACTGCGACCATGTTCCAGCGCCAGCTCGTGCGAACGATCCCCTTGCAAGGGTTGAACCCATCCGCCAATAGCACCCTGAAGAAACAGGTGTTCTCCGGGCACGTTAGCAGCCATGTTTCGGTAGAACCCCGTCACGTAATCGGATGACACCAAGGTGTTCTCCGGCCCGAGCACGGTCGGATGGCAGGCGAAATTGGTCAACGTGGCAATGTTATCCCCCGTTGCGTCGACAAACTGCAGCACCGACAGGCGAGAATCCAGGAGATTCGGCTCACTACGGTTTTCCACCCACGCCAGTGCCGCATCGACGCTGGCCACGCGACTTTTCGCCGGTTGCACGCGGTGCGCAGTCCGGATCACCAGTGATGCGGTTTGTGACACAAGCGTTTCCATATACCCATCGTCGCGTCCACTGAGCCACCGAGCAGAACCCCATATGCCCACCACATCGGGCCCAGCGTGTGTGTGAGTCGACGACACGATCAGGCGAATGCCGGGCAGTCTATCTTTGATTCGCGCCGCGATACTCAATATGTCAGGGCGTGTCAGGCCGATACAATCAATCGTCACGATGGCCAGCTGCTCTTTCTGATCCGCAATGATCACCGCCTTAATCCAGATTTTGTCGTAACTCCCCGTCGCTTGACGGTCGAGGCCATAACCGGCCAGAAACGTACCCACCGGAGGGGTGACGTCCACGGCACCGGCGGCAACCATAAACGTGGATGCCACCGCGACCTGGGTAAACAGCGACTGAACTATAAAACCCGTAAATAGCAACGTCCTAAACCACATCTAACGCCCGTTAAATCTGAAAAAAATCGATCGCGTGGGTTACCTGTGCGCCCAGAGAAATCCACAACCCGTGGTTTCGTATGATTGTACCAACACGCGCTCTCGCTCAATCATATCGAGCTTCTCCTGCATCTTTGCGTGCTCGATATCCACCCGGTGTTTTTCGGCGGAAGCCTCATCGGCAAAGGCCGCTACGAACAACAGATCGCCCGCTTTGAATCCTGGTCCCCTGTCGCTATCACGCAACGCGACACCGCCGCCGTACACGAGCGTTCCGGGCTCCGTCGTGTGGCAGTATTCGGCATGTGCACCGGTAAGCTCAATATACTTCCGGCGTGACTCTTCGTCCGCAAACCGTGTGACGATGATCGTGGCCCGTATGCCCGGCTCGCGCATCGCCTCGACTTGTTCAGGCCGACCCCACCAACCATAACCATCAACATCTGCAAAAAGACCGCTCATCACACGCCGACGGGTCATTCTTCTTGCGCCCATGGTTTCCACCAATATCGCGTGAGCTGGACGATCCATATGCGCCTGCAAACTCGCATCCCCCTTCAAGTACCGCTCGAAGATCAACACCTGACGCTCTTCCGTCAACGAGGTTAAGGCCTCGTATGCACTGGTATCGGGTTCGCCATGCAGTGCATCTTCTCCCCGATGGGACCAGACCTGAAGCCATTCGCTCATGGTCGTGGTCTGGGCCCGGATCTCGAATTCAACCAGCGCGGTCACTGGCGATGATGTCGGTGTGTCCATGAGCATTTCCCCAACAGTACGGCTGCAGCATACAGCGCACTAGGCACAATCTGCCAATTGACAGTCATGGCTTTCGTTTCGATACTTCTCGAGTCATGAACAGCACTATGAACGCCCTGTCGGCGACAGAATATCGCAAGTCCCTCGAGCCTTATGTTGAGGCCGGTATCGATCGCGCGGCATCGCTGGGTAACCGTGGCCCCGCTGAATTCGGGAAGGACGGCAGACTGACCCAGGACATACTGGACGCGTATTGGCGCACTGGATTTTACGTGTTTGAAGGTCTGGTCGATCGAGACGAAATCGAACTTCTTCAGGCAGATATGCAGTCACTGTTGGATCGCGCACCTACTGACAATGGTGCGACGACCGACAAACTTGGCAGAAAGGCGTTCGGACAGGAGTTTGCCAGACCCGTCTATTCCCTGATTCGACCTTTGACCGACCCCTGGGGAGGTACCGATCTGCTGAACGGCCGCCATCCCACAAAGATGACGCAGCCCACCCCGGAACACGCCGTTCCCGACAAGATTGTCTTCCTGATGAGCGGTATGTGCCAAATCATGGATTCGGGTCTGCGTCTGTACGGCCACCCAAAGTTGCTGTCGATTGCCGCCTCGATCAACGGCGATGATTTCGTCCCGTACAACGACGCGATCTTCGTCAAACAACCGGGCATCGGCGGGTCGGTATCCTGGCATCAGGACGGCGTTACCCACTGGGACTCCCCCGACTGGGATGAAGGCATCCATGGCTTCAATTTCCAGGTCCAGCTTTATGACACTTCCGCCTATAGCTGCCTCTGGGTCGTGCCCGAAACTCACAAGCTGGGCAAACTGGATATAAAACAACTGGTCGAGGAAAACGGATCTGAACGATTGCCGCAGGCGGTACCTCTCCACGCCAGAGCCGGCGATGTCACCATCGTCAACCGGCAAGCGCTGCATTGTTCCTTTGCCAACGCTTCGCCCGATCAGCGCATTTCCTTAACTTTCGGTTTCCATCGAAGACGGTCCGTACTCGGGGCGCACGGCGCGCTCAGTGAATCTGCAGATGTGCAATACGACGCGCAGCGTATCGACGAGAGATCGCAGGTCATCGGTGTCGCTATTGATGCGCGAGCACAGTTTTATCCCGAAGAACAGAGATTCGGTTATCAACCGATGAACGGCCGCGAGAGCGAGCTGCGCTTTACGCCTGAAAACTGGGAAACGATCGTGAGGGATTACAACTTAAAGGATCTGTCAATCTGACAGGGAACTTGAAGACACCGCTTGCTCAAACCCGATGACACCTGCAGAAACGCTGCGTCAGCATTTACTGCAGGCATCACGAGCGCGGTGGCAACCGCCTCACCGGCTCAAGCGTCAGGCTATTGCTCGAGACTATAGCTCACCCTCGCAAAGTACGTCCTCCCCAGGAAGTCGTAGATGCCTGACGTATTCACCGACACATCGGGTACGTAAGGCGGCTCTTCGTCAGTGAGGTTCTGAATTCCTGCCAGGAAGCGCCAGTTCTTGTAGTTGTAGGTTGCACTCAAATCGAAGTAGTGCTGCGCATCGGCTTCGGTATTGACGTTGTCGAAGCCGATGACGTCGAACACTTCCATCTCGTCCAAGTATCGCCATCCGAGCGTCACGGACAGGTCATCCCTACTCCAGCCGAAGTTCACGTTCGAACGGAACTCAGGATAGGCTGCCCAGGACGACACCAATCCCGCCACCATGCCGGTTCTGTCGCTCTCGACACCGCTCTCAGTGGTTTCTACGTACTCATCGAGATAGTTCACAAGCCAGTCAACGCTGAAGAGACCAACATCGGTGTCGAACGTATACGTCACGTCCATATCGATCCCGGACGTTTCGATCGTCGCTAGATTCTCGTTGAGTAAGTCGAAACGAACGACATCCCCTGCAGGTCCGCGGCCGATACGACTGCATTCAGGCGCGGACAACGAGCCATTGGGCGAGTTGAAACACGTTGTGATGACATTGACCGGATCGGGTGTACCGATGGCATCTTCGATTTCGACGTCGTACCAGTCAATGGCCACACGCAGCGGCGCAAACTCAGGCTGCCAGACAAATCCGAACGTGAAGCTGTCCGATGTTTCTGCGTCCAAGTTTTCGTTACCGCCTGCAGAAATCTTCAACTGCGCAGCGGGTTGCACGAATCCCGGCGGTGTACCCGATGCCGTGCAGTTCGCTTGCACGTTGGGATCGGCAATCGGTGCGGTACAGGGGTCGGTGACCGATTGGAAGGTGTCCGATACACCGCCAAATAGCTCTAACACGTTAGGCGCACGGTAGCCGGTAGCATAGGTTCCGCGAAATCTCAGTGAGGCCATTGGTGCCCACGCAAGAGCCGCTTTGTACGTGAACTCCTCTCCGAACGTATCGTAGTCGGAAAAGCGGCCGGCGATGTCGAGACTAAGCTCCTCCGCACCCGGATCGCCTGAGATGATCGGTATGTTCAACTCGGCAAACACCTCGGTAACGTCATAGCCACCGCTCGTGTTCTCGGAGAAGTTACCGCCGCTATCCCCCGCTTGCACAACACCGGAGTTATCCACCGCGCCCTCTTCTTCGCGGTATTCGAAGCCACCGGCGAACCCGAGCGTTCCGGCAGGCAGTTCTGCCAGGTCACCGGCAACGGTCGCACCGAAGTGGAACATGTCGTAGTCCGTGCGTACCTGGTCATCGAACGTCGTGTAACGGATTTCCTCGCGGCTCTTGGGACTGCGACCGAAAATGTTCAATGTCGGGTTGCCCAATGCATCTTTTGGACAAGAAGCGTCCAACCCGCACGCCACCGGGTCTACCGCAGTTTGCAGCTTAGCCACGTTCAACTGCCCGCGGGTGACTTCGTACAATTCCGAACGGCCCGAGGTGACCCACACATCCCAGTCCCATGTGGTATCGAACAATGCCATCTCGCCGCGGAGTCCTACCGTGGCTGACAACGTGTCGCTGTCGTAGTCGAACGTTCGCGGTCCCAGATCGAGACCTCGCCAGTTCATCTGAAAATTGGGGTTCGCTAAACACGCCACGGGATCCGCCGTCTGCGTCGGATCGTTACACACCGTCGTACGCGCCTGTTGAATCACAGCCAGGGCATCCGCAGGAATATTCGGGTTGGTAAACGGTACCTGAATGAGGTCCGTAAACCGACCGGCTGCACCCTGCACGGGCAGCGGCGTGAAATTCAACGTACCTTCGCGGTGGGCGAGATTGACACTGACGTATCCGGTGACGCCTCCGTCGAACTCGTACTCACCAATGCCGGTGAAATTCACGGCATCGTTTGCGTTGATCAGCGACACACCTGTTGGAATGTCGTTGTAGTTGAAGCGATGACCTTGATTCAAGATGCACGGAATGCTGCCGCTGCCATCACTACCGGGTCCGCCGCTCAGACAGAACGTATCGTAGGTCTGGAAGCTTTCGCCGGTGACCGGATTGGGTTTAAAAATGATGCCCGCTTGCAATGCCCGGCCCTCCGGAGGAATACCGGATCCCACTAAGTTCAGCACACCGGCGCCGGTGTTGAGCTGCCCGAGTAGTGGAATCTGCGACCAGGAACGATCCTGGTCATCGACGTCGTCGTCTCGTACGAACGTGATGCCACCCGTGAAGAATCCCCGATCACCGGAAATGCCAAAAAGCATGCCGAGATCGAAGTGATCGCCGCCGTCCTCAGAAGGCCGGCCGGTACCGACGCTGATTTCGAAGCCGTCAAAGTTGGTCTTCGGCACGAGGTTAATCACCCCAGCCACCGCGTCCGAGCCATAGACCGATGAGGCACCGTCCGCAAGCACCTCGACCCGATCGATCATGATCACGGGGAACGACTGTAGATCGACGCCCAACCCCAGCGGATCGCGAATGGTCGACACCGCCCGTCGTCCGTTGAAGAGCGTCAGAGTGCGTTCGGGTTCGAGTTGGTGAATACCCGAAAAGTTCGCTCCACGACCGCCATTCGCGTTGTTGCGTTGCGTGCCCTGGGCACCAATCGCGGGAAGTTCCAGCAGCGCGTCATTCAGGCTGTAAGTGCTGTGTGCGGTGATCGTGTCACCTTGAAGGGTCGTCATCGGGCCAACGTATGACCCCGCGTCGCGGGCAATCCGCGATCCCGTGACCACGACCTCTTCGATGACCTCTTCCGCGTAGACCGGGTTGGCCAAGAAGGCGCATACCACGAGAAACACCGCTGGCTTGGAACGCCAGCGGTCATTAGTGAAAGGCAACATATATATCCCCATATACCTGCGTTTATTTGATCAACGGCCGAATTCGCTGAGGAATTTTCTCCACGGCCGTGTGCTGGGGCGCCACTTTAGTGTGGGCTCCATTATATTTCCAGTATATTTCCAGTATTTGGACTGAGGGGTTTACGGTTTCATACGTTGTCTAGTGTGGCCCTCCCGTAAGCTATTGATTTATAGATGCTCGACAACGCGTAAAGGTCGCGAGATTTAGTGATTGTCGGACAAACAACGCCCTTCCATCGGGGTCATGACGGAATTTGAGGTCGCCGCGGGCGTTCGCGGACGGAGTCACACAGACAGGCAAGACTGCCGCAGGGCACCACGCACTACGCGACGAAATGGAGTGGGTTCGTGTTAGCTCACACAGATTGAGCGAGCGGCCATCAAGCGGGTCGATCTCAGGATTGATTAGACCGTAAGACTATTCCAACCCTGCACTCATCTCGCGCTCGCGCAGACGCGCACCACGCAATATACCGCCCATTGCATAGTTCCCTTCGTGGCAGGCGTACTCGAACATCTTTTCCTCGGAGCGACGCATCAACACGCGGTAGGTGAACGGTTGCTTGAAACTATCAGGCGCGATCACCGTAGCCTCGTAGCTGAGCTGATCTTCACCCACGCGAGTGAAGCGCTCGACGAGCCGCAGGTTCAATCCCGAGCCTAGAACGCCTTCCGCAGCATTGATGTCAACGATGGGAAGATGGAACGCCGGTGTCTTATCCGTAAAGTTGGACGATTCAATGACGAACGACTGACCCTCCCAATACCCTCTGGAACTGCCGAGCCACTGGCGTATGTCGCTCGGCAGGTGCGGGCGCCCATCCGTGGGGATAACGCGGGCATCGTGCACCATCTCGGTCACCAGCAGCACATTACCCGGCGTCTGCACGATACGAAGGTTGTTGTTGTACGCACTGGGAATGATCGGGGGACCTGCATTGAATCCTATCAGGCAGCGCTCGGACAAACCCAGCGACTCCGGGTGGCCGTGCACGTAGTTAGGGCCGACACTGTAAGAGAGCACGTCGCGGACGGGCGGCGTGCGGCGCTTGTTTTGCGCAACCCGACGTGCTTCCGCAGCGGCAACCCGTTCCGGAAGACGGCCGTCAGGTGGGTCGACGATAAGTGACGTGCGCATTTCGCGGTCCAACGTCTCACCGGCGTCGAGCCAAAATGAGTTGTAGCCTTCGACATCCTGTGTCGCGATTCCCGTGGGTTCGTCTTTGCGATCGGGTGGCAGGATCTTCGCCAGCAACGCCTGCGCTTCTTCCCGCGAGAGGACGGCCTTCTCGCCGAACTCGAGCGGACGCTCCATGGGCGTTAGCGTGCGGAAATCCCACACCCCCTGCATATCGGGGTCGCCCCACGAAGTGCGCGGCGGATTGAAAGTGTCTACATCGGCTAGTGCGCCATTGCCCCAACAGGTGAGCAGCAGCGAGAAGCACAGAATCTGGGTCAACGGGTGCGGGCTCAACATGTCAGACCTCCGTCAATCGCCTTCCTACTTATCGTAGCGCGAATGGGTGTGGAAAAGGAGCCGCACAAACTCGATCGTGTATTGTGGCACATATCGTATTTGCAACGACATCTGCCTAGAATCACGATTAACCGAGCATTTGTGCGATTCGTTTGTAAGGGAGATGGACCATGTCAGCGATCGAGAACTTAAAAACCATCACCGCCACGGATGAGGCAATCCGCACGCACTTGGCTACCGCGCACATCCCGTCACTGATGCTGGCGTTGTGCCATATGACAGGAGATATGAGCATCATCCGCGGCGATGTCAAACCGCAGATGGCGTTCCTCAACCCAGACGACGGATTGACGGAAACGCAACGCCAGTGGGTGCGGGACCGGGCGTTCGCTGCCATTGCCCGCTACCGCGATCAACCTGATGCGCTCTACGACCCGAGCGACAGCGAACTGCGCGAAATGCTCGACTTCTTAGTGGGCGAGCCCGTGGCTGACGAATACGTCGAGTTTCTCACCGCAGAACTGTCCATGCACGGTGAAGACCCTTACGCTCAACCCAGCATCGACGCCATACCACAGGCAGATCGCGCAGGCTTCAAAGTGCTCGTCATCGGCGCAGGTATGTCGGGCATTCTATCCGGCATACGCCTCAAAGAAGCCGGCGTTACTTTCGAAATCGTGGAAAAAAACGCCGATGTCGGCGGCACGTGGTACGAAAACACATATCCGGGATGCCGTGTGGACAGTGCCAACCACACGTACTCCTACTCTTTCCGACCGCAGGATTGGCCCCAGCACTTTTCCGACCAGGAAGTACTGCGACAGTATTTCGCAGATACAGCCGATGAATACGATTTGCGCTCGCACATCCGCTTCAACAGCGAGGTGGTGAGTGCACGGTACGATGAAAACACTCACCTGTGGCACCTCGACGTGATCACCGGTTCAGGCGGTGAAGAGACGCTCACGGCAAATGCCATCATCTGCGCCGTCGGCCAGTTAAACCGGCCGAACATGCCGACTATAGAAGGTCATAATGACTTTCAAGGCGAAACGTTCCACTCGGCACGCTGGCGGCACGACATCGATCTCCAAGGTAAACGGGTTGGCGTCATCGGTACAGGCGCCAGCGCTTTTCAGTTCACCCCCATCATCGCGGAAGCTGCGGCCGCTGTGACACTGTTTCAACGGACACCGCCCTGGATCGTACCGAATGAGGAGTATTTTCAGAAAGTTCCGCAAGGCAAACACTGGCTTCTCAACCACGTACCCTTCTACGCCCGCTGGTTCCGTTTCAACATGTTTTGGCGTTCGGCCGAAGGGCTCTTGAACGCAGTCACCGGACAGGAAGGCTGGAATCGTCCCGAGGAATCCGTCAGCCCGGCCAATCAGGAATTCAGGGAGGCGCTGGTGGATAACCTACGCGCTCACCTGGGCGATCGGCCCGACCTACTCGAAAAGTGCACACCGGCCTACCCGCCGGGCGCCAAGCGTGCGCTGATAGACGACGGCCGTTATTTGCAATCCCTGAAACGCGACAACGTATCGCTGCTGACCGATCCGATTGAGCGGATCACCGAACGCGGTATCCGGACCGAATCCGGAGAAGAGCACGCGTTCGATGTCATCGTCTACGCGACTGGTTTCAAGGCTTCGAGCTTTCTCTTCCCCATACAGATCAACGGCATCGACGGCAAAGAGCTTCACAACGAATGGGGCGATGAGCCGAGAGCTTACAAGGGCATCTCTATTCCCGGGTTTCCGAATCTCTTCCTCTGCTACGGGCCCAACACCAATATCGTGGTGAACGGCAGCATCATATTTTTCTCCGAGTGTGAAGTACGCTACATTCTCGGCTGCCTTGCCTTGTGCATGTCCCATGACAACAAGGCATTGAACGTGCGACAGAAAGTACACGATGCCTACAACGAATGGGTAGACGCGGGTAATCTAGGCATGGCTTGGGGTCAATCAAGCGTAAATACGTGGTACAAAAACGCCAGCGGGCGTATCACGCAAAACTGGCCGTTTTCGCTGCTGGAGTTCTGGCGCCAGACCCGCGCGCCATCAGCGGACGATTACGATCTGGTTTAGCGGCTTCAGCCAGTTGGCCTAGTACAGTTTGTATCTGAACTCCAGCTCCACTTGACGGCCGCGAATAGCACCGCCGCGGAAATCCGATCGAAATCCCTCTGTCGTACCGGTGTTGCCGCCGGTCCCCGGCGTTAGACCTGCACCCCGAATAGCGAGCTCGTCGGACAGGTTTTTGCCGATCAGGGCAAGCTGCCATTTACCATCCACGCCCCCGATGCGAACGTTGGCATCCCAGGTGGTGTAGGACTCATAGACGGCATTCGGATCCGAAGAGGACAATACGGTCTCGTCCTTGTACTGCAGATTTGCCGTAATGCCGAACATCAGTCCGGCACCCAACTCGCGCTCGTAATTTGCAGCGACAAACCCGCTCCACTCGGGCGCACCGGGCCGCGTGTTGCCTTTGAGGTCCTGACGCAGGTCCGTCTCAACCTGACCGGGCTGCAGCGGACCGCAACCCTGCGCCGGGGTTTGACCGGTGTAGCAGAAGTTTTCGAACTCTGTGAATTCCGATTTCAGATACCCGATGGAGCCGGACAAAATCAGACCCTCCACCGGAGTAGCCCAATCGGCCTGGAATTCCGCACCGTAGGTTTCAGAGCCACCGGCGTTTTCAGTAACGAAAGCAAACTGTTGGGAGTTGAAGAAGTCGACCTGCAGGTCTTCGAAGTCGTAAAAGAAAACCTCGAAGGTCGCCAGCATGGAACCGTCGAAGAAACTACCCTTCATGCCAATCTCACCGCCTTCGACAGACTCCGGCTCAAACACGAAATCGAAGAAGCCCGGCGGTGACAGATTGGACAGAATAGCGCTGTTGGAAAAACCGCCGGACTTAAAGCCTTCCTTGTACGCTGCGTAAAACATCACACTGTCCGTCGCTTCCCAGCTCAGCGTCACTTCCGGAATCCACTCATCCCACTGTTGGCTGAAATCCGGACGCGTACTGGGGTCGCCCGGTATGAACTGCGTGAAAAGCCCTTGAACGGCGGGGTTCACGTATGGCTGTATGAACCAGGAGTCTTTCTCTTCATCGTGGTAGCGAACGCCTGTGGTCAGTTCCCAATGTTCTGTAATCGCCCAGACTAACTCGCCATAGAACGAAAGCGTCGTACCGTCCGTCTCCGATAGCTTGTTGTACGCGGTAAACTCGTCATGAGGATTAGGTGCCGCGCTGTTCTGCAGGTTTGCAAAAATGACATCTTGATCGAACTCGAGATTCGTATCCTGATAATAAGCGCCGAATACGAAATTGACGGGTTGATCAAAGTGTGTGACTGCGCGGACTTCGAGAGACAGATTCTCGAAGTTGTTCTCTTCGGCCGCAAAGATAGAAGTAATCTCACCGCCATCCTGGTCGCCGACCCATTTGGTGTTCTGTTCATGCCAGTTAAATATCGTGCTGACATCGAGACGCTCTGACTCCCAGTCGAGCTTGGCGGTGAGTATGTCGGATTCGTATTCTTCGCCCGAATTGCCGCCACCGAACTGATTGAGAAGCGGGTTCACGGCTGCCACGCCTGGCGGAACATCGTTCCAACCCAGCGACCCATCGAAGTTGCAATCAACAGACGGTAGAGGCACGGGCTCGAACAGCGGCGTTTGCCGTCCCGGCGGTTGAGGGTTGACCAACGTGCTCGCGTGCGCCACGCCATTCAGTGTCGGGCAGTCGAAGAGCTCGCCACCTCCCGTATAAGCTTGCTCGAACTCGCTGCGCGAATACTTTACGTTGTAGCTGAACTGCTCCGTCAGATCTCCCGCCGCGGTCAACCTCACGTACAGCGTTTCTTCCCGAGGGAAATACTCAACCGCTTTCGGGTTCGGAAACGAGTTGAGGTTGCCCGTCGCCACGTCGAACGTGGTGTAGAGGTCACCACCCGGTGAGGCGTTATTGTCGATCCAACCTTCGTCCATTTCCGACGCCTGCACGGCTAAACGCAAGCCCAATTTTTCGTTGACAGGCCAGGAAACGATGCCTTCCACTGTAAGATCATCCGTTTCGAATTCGTTGTTCACCCTTAAATCAACTTCGAATTCGTCCCCCGGGTTGTTAGTTACCACCGAGATTACGCCAGCAGTGGCGTTCTTACCGAAATAGAGCGCCTGGGGTCCTTTCATAATCGATACGGTGCTGGTGTCGAACAGACCTTCGTTGATCGTGCGTCCCTGTGGGTAGTAGACCCCGTCGATGATCACGGCAACCGACTGTTCGATACCGATGCTCGTCGGTGTGGACGCGATACCGCGAATGGAGATCGACGTACCGCTGCCGCTGGTGGCGCGCCCGATGCTCAGCTGCGGCGTAATGGCTTCCAAGTCCATCATGCTCTCGAGACCGAATTGTTCCATGCGCTCTTCGCCCACCGCGGTCAACGCGACCGGGATGTCTCTTACCGACTCCTCCTCGGCCCTTGCGGTGACCACGATCTCTTCAATAGTGGCCGCCTGAACCGATATAAAGACCACGCTCCCCAACGCGAACGCTAAGCTACGCCAAACGAAGCAAAAGCAACTCCCCATGTTCCGTCTCCCTCCCGTTAGACCGTCTCTACGTTATACGCCTAACCGTATGAAGCCGCTACCACGGCCGAGCCAGACTTCCACTTCCATCGGCGAACTCCAACACGGGTTCGAACCTTCGAAGTGCATTCAAACCGTGGAGCGGTTTTGTGTTACTACCGGTTGGATCCCTGTTCGCCTCTCTATCAACATTGCGGATCTACCTCAGCCACTTACAATAACCCCACGCTCCCCGATCACCTGCGTATCCAGTCGCCGGGGCAGTATCGACCGAACGCTGGACGCCATTTGAACGCACCGACAGCTACCGAATCCTTCGACCGTGCCCGCGCGCAGCGCACGCTGCTGGTGTCCCTGGTGTGCGTGGGCATGGGGTTTACCGTGCTTTTTCCAGTGCTTGCCCCGCTCGGTCGTGAAATTGGCCTCAACGAAATCCAAATCACCTTCATCATCGGGATGTCGGGGCTCGTCGTGTTCCTTTCGAGCCCCGTCTGGGGCCGGCGCAGCGATCAGTGGGGGCGCAAGCGTGTCCTGTTGGTTGGCTTGTTCGGTTTCTCTGCCGGTACGGCGCTGTTCAACACCGTACTTTATGCCGGCCTGTCCGGTGTGCTGACCGGCACCGTGTTGTTTGTGGCGCTCATTCTGGCGCGAATGACCCATGCGGTGATGATGTCCGCGTCGATGCCTGCTGCAAACGCTTACATGGCTGACATCACCACCGCAGCACAACGCACTCGCGGCATGGGGGCGGCGGGTGCCGCGAACAACCTCGGCGCGATTCTCGGCCCCGCCGTTGCCGCGTTGGCTGTCGTGTCTCTTTTAACACCACTGTGGGTCATGGCGGCACTGGCCTTCCTGAACGGACTGTTCGCCTGGCGATTTCTCCAGGAACCGCCGCGCCACCCGCTGCGGGACATACCCAAACGCATGAAGTACAGCGATCCGCGCATTTTACCGTTCATCGTCGTCGGCATCGCCATGTTTACCGGCATGGGTATCGTGCAACAAACGATGGGATTTCGTTTTCAAGACGCACTCGGACTCAGCGCAGAGGAAACGGCCGCTCAGTTTGGGTTCGCGATGATGTTGTCGGGGGCATGCTCGCTGTTTGCTCAAGCAGTTATCGTGCAGCACTTGAGTGTCGCACCCTTTACGCTATTGCGTTGGGCGATGCCGTTGCTGGTGGTTGCATTTACGATGTTGGCGTTGCTGGAGTCGCAGTTGTGGCTGACCCTCGCCATGATGATCCAGGGTCTCGGGATGGGTCTCGCCGGACCCGGGTTCACCGCGGGTGCTTCGCTGGCGGTGACACCGGAAGAACAGGGTGCGGTAGCCGGGGTCGCGGGATCTTGCGGTCCATTGGGATTCACCCTCGGGCCGCTGCTCGGCGGGGTGATGTATCACTTTGCGCCGACGCTGCCTTACTCTTTCGCGGCGAGTCTGTTTGTCGTCTTGCTGCTGTCGATGGGTTGGTTGGGGCAACGTGTGAAAAGCTCGGCAGGACAATCTACACACCCGTCGGCGGAGCACAGAGAATAGAACACACCCGCTGCAAACATTGATTTTAGTCACTTAAGGAGTAACGACCATGGCGGCACTGTCGAATCAACATGCTTTCATCACCGGCGGCGGCAGCGGCATCGGGCTCGCTTGCGCGCAGGCTTTCAGGGACGATGGCGCTCGAGTGACCTTGGTCGGGCGGACGGAAAGCCGCTTGCAGGCCGCGGTTGAGCGTTTAGGCGCAGGCGCTCACTATCGAGTGGCGGATATTGCCGACGAAACTGCGTTGGCAGGCGCCGTGGATGCCGCCAATGGGGACACACCCATTACCATCGCGGTGGCCAACGCGGGTACAGGATCCGCCGGACCCTTCCTCGAGACAGATAGCGCGGAATGGCAGCGTGTGTTGGACACCAATCTCAACGGCACGTTCTTCACCCTAAAGCATGCGGGTCGCGCTATTGCCGCGGCAGGCGGCGGCGCCATGTGCGCGATTTCGTCGATTGCCGGTTTGCGTACGCATAAACTCATGTCGGCGTATTGCACTAGCAAGGCCGCCATTGACATGCTGGTGCGCAACGTCGCAGATGAGCTGGGCGCGGCGAACATCCGCGTTAATAGCGTGTGTCCGGGCCTGGTGGAAACCGAGTTATCGCAAGGTCTGCACGAAACTCCGGCGATGCGGGAGGATTATTTAAGCTGCATGCCCGTTGCTCGAACCGGGCAAGCCGCTGACATCGGTCAAGCAGTGCGTTTTTTGTGCGGACCCGAGGCAAGTTGGATCACCGGCGTAACCTTACCGGTTGACGGCGGCCACCACTTGCGACGCGGACCCAATCTGGAAGTGATGATGGGCGCGTGATTGTGCAAAGACGTTTTTGAACGCCCGACCATACCCCTCGGCAAAGAACCGGCGCCCCTTCAGTTAAACTGCTTGCTAGGCGGAATCCGCTATACGCCCGTTCTCATCCACCTGATAGCGTGCGCTTAAGTCAGTAGTTAGGAGGGGCCATGCGGGTAGTCACGATTTGCCTGAGTTTGTTCCTCATCGGGTGTGCCAGCACACCGGCAGAAGTTCAGCGCCGGGAACAGGCCGAACGAGAGATCGAAGTGATCCTCTCCCAGCCAAGCGATGCGGGCGAATATGTGGAAACTAAGCGCTGCCTGCGTGAGACGGAATATCGCGACTTCCGCGCGCTCGACGATCGACACATTCTTTTCGAAGGCAGGCGTGGCCGGATGTGGATCAACAGGCTGCCCATACGCTGCCCGGACCTACGCCACGCGACGATCATTACCGTCCGCTCCACCCTTAGTCTCGGCCGGATGTGCCGTCACGATTCATTTCAGGCAGGTGACTGGTTCAATTGGCCATGGTATCGACGTTACCCTTGGCGTTGGACCTCACCCTGGCACAGCGGCGTAAGCTGCTCGCTGGGGGACTTTCAGGCCGTCACCCCCGCACAGGTCGATGCGCTTGAAAGAGCGATCAAGTCAAAATACAAGTGAAGGCGGCATATCGGCGATCTTGACCAGCCGGCCTATCCGGTCGCCTGTTTCTGCTCGTCTTCCGCGACTTTCGGCGGTGCGGCAAGCGGCGGTTTGCTGTCGATAAACACGTCTACCGGTGCTTCGTGACCCGGGTGATCATCGCCCGTTGCTTCCAACGGATCAGAAAACCGACGTAAGTAAAAGCCCGCTAGCGCCAGCATGACACCGCATATGGATGCAATCAGAGACAACGAACCAAACCAGATCAGCGCAACGATACCCACTTCGCTACGGTCAACGTCCGTCGCGGATTCCTCGCCGAACGCGTACATCGCAAGCCGGTAGATCTGGTTTTGGTTGATCAGATGGTTGATCTCGCTTTGCGAACCGCGTTGCTCATTTCTCAATGCAAAGATTTGCTCATCGACGCCGAAGCTTCGATCGGCAATTTCTTCCAACTCATCGAGTTTGCGGTTTTCGTAGACGGCTAAATCTTCGGTCTGATCACCCCGAATTCGAGCAAAGCGCGCTTTGTCGGATGCGGATTTGGATACGACGCTGCTTCTCAAGTTGGCGTTCGCAGCCAGGCGACTTTCGATCTCGCCTTTTAAGGTCTCAATACGTCCGTTTACGTCGGCGATTCGTCCTTCGTACTTCGTGTTGACAAAGTTTAGCTGCTGCTTGAGCTCCGACTCCATGCTCGATTGCTTTTGAATGGCATCTCCACCCAGGTACCCTGTAGTGATAGCACCCAATTGATCTTCTTTAACGCGAATGAGTTCTCGGTACTTTCGCTCTCGCGCTCCGCGAGTGAACACGTTTGCCGTCGCCATCGCTTCGGCAAACTCTGTTTTTAACACTTCGAGTTCACCCAAGAGTCGTTCACGCTCATCCGAGCTGCCGCTGATGTTACCGAGAAGCAGCGTTGAGAATCGATCTTCGATCGCCGCGGTTTCGGAACGCCAGTCACGGTAGTATTCGTCGCGCACGCTCTCCAGTCGCACGATCTCTGCTTCCAACTCCGGCTTGAAACCGTTGTTTATACCCGCGAGAACCTCGCTCGTATTTTGGTCAACGCGTTGGACGCGTTGCTGAAAATCCTCATCGATGACCGCCTGTGACGCAGCCACCTCACTCGCCAGATCTTCTTCCGTGAATTTGATGATGTGATCGCGTCGATTCTCGAGCAGTGCAACTTCAGAATCCGCCGATTCAATGTCGTTCTTACGAACATCGATGGCCCGGTTTAGGTTGGAGAAGTTGCGCTCGAAACCGTTCAGCATGGTTTCGAAAGTGATGAGACACAAAAAGAGTACAAAGACCAAAAAGAGACTGCGCCACAGCACGTGTCTTACCGCCATGAACGCAAAAGTCAGTGGAATTTTGCAGATCTCCACGACAGCGATCAGAACGAATGGAAGCGCAGCCACCAGAATCGCTGACGAACTGTCTAGAAGGCCAACCTCGCTGTCCGATCCAAAACTGTTGTAAGCAGAGACCGCGACAACAATTGAAATCGTCAACCCAATGATGACTGCGATGATTTCCACAGTCCACGCGAGAATGATCAGAAACTTGGCGTAGTTACCGATGTATTGCTTAGAGTAAAGCATTCGCAGTCCCCACAGCTTAAGTCAGAAGAGGCGGCTGGGTCAGCTCCGCGACCAATGGTGTTTATTCAAATGCCACGGGTACCGAATCTGACACATTTGACAATTAAGTCAACAAAAAATGGTATGTCGTGCCCACCGCCCTCATCTGTCTTCTTCTTAGTTTTTTCCATAAAATCAATAAGTTGAGATGTTTTGCCAGTGGTCCGTGCACCTGCATAGAAGCAGAGCAACCGCACCATCGCACCGATGTCATGCGGGGTTCCGTTGCGTCCCGATGGACTCGAATGTTGCGCGCCGACGTGCGTTTACGACGACCTTCGCACCGGCATCGGCTAAGGCCCAGTCCCGTCAGTACTTAGCCCTGCCACGGAAACCCCTCATTAGAATCGTCCATCGAACGCGTGACACTAGCCTCCCGTCCCCAACACGAATGGAGTAAATCATGGCAGATGCCGTAAAGAAAGATCTAGAACCCACAAGACGTGGTCCATTGAGTGCGGTACCCAAGTTAGAGCAAGATATCGAGCGATTCTTCAGTCATCGCTGGCCGCGACTTTTCGATTGGCCATCCCGGGAATCCATGTTCGACAGTTCTCTACCCAGTGTCGACGTGCTGGATCGCGAAGAAGACGTCTGTGTGCGCGCTGAACTACCGGGATTCAAGAAGAAGGATGTTCAGATCAGCGTCAACGACAGCACGCTGTCGATCAAAGCCGAGTCCAAGTCGGAGACGAAAGAAGAAGAAGGCGATTACTATCGGCGTGAGATTTCGAGCGGGTACCTGGCCCGGACCGTTGGGCTGCCAGCGGAAGTCGACGGAGACAAAGCGAAAGCCCGTCTCGAAAACGGGATTCTCGAAGTCACCGTGCCGAAGGTGGCGAAGTCCAAGCGCCGGCAGGTGAAGATCGACTGAAGCCGTTGTCAGGATCACACGAGTGAACCTCGTGTGATCCGATTTATCTCATTTCAGAGCCTATTTGATCCAGATCATACCACCACGATCAGCGGCGATGGATACTCCGGAGAGATTAGTAGCCGGAAAACACCATGTCAGATGATCAAAGCAAAGTGGTCGACGGCGGCGAACTCTGCGTCAAGACGCTCAAGAATGCGGGTTGCGAGCTCATTTTCTGTCTGCACGGCGGACACCTCGATGCTATTTTCCAGGCGTGCATCGATCACGATGTCCGGCTGATCGATATGCGACACGAGGCCGCCGTAGGTCATGCTGCTGACGCCTACGCCCGGCAGACCGGTCAACCCGCGGTAGCGCTGGTCACTGCCGGGCCCGGATTTACCAATGTCATCACCGCGGTCACCCAGGCCTGGTTGGATCGCGTCCCGGTGCTGTTCATCATTGGTGCCGCCCCCCTGCGGGACGCAGAACGTTGGCCACTACAGGGCGGCATCGATCAAATCGCCATGGTCCAACCCGTCACCAAATTCGCCGCGCAGGTAACTCAGACAGATACCATTCCTCACATGGTCAATCATGGTTTGCGCATGACCATGGAGGGCGCGCCCGGACCGGTTGTGCTCGAAATTCCGATCGACGTGTTGTTCCGAAGGGTGGAGGTCGGGCGCATTGAACAGCGGACGTCTCCCGCCGCACCACCGGCGCCGAGCCAGTCAGACGTTCAAGCGGCGCTCACCATTCTAGCCTCTGCCCAGCGCCCGGCTATCGTTTGCGGCGGCGGCATGCTGTTCTCCGACGCAGCTTCCGGACTACGAGTGTTCGCCGAGAAAACCGGCATTCCCGTCTTCTCCAACAACAAGGCCAGAGGGGTACTGCCCTCTTCCCATGCACTATCCGCTCAGGCGCTGACCAACATGAAAGTTGCCGAAGCCACCGGCGTGGGCATGCCGGACGCGGTCATCACATTGGGATGCCGGTTCGGCATGTTCACTGAGCCAGGCATGCTGGGTCCCGGTCGACTGCCGCCGGACGGTTGTCGCATCATCCAGGTGGATATCGCGCGCGCCGAAATCGGCAGAATTCGTCCGATAGAACTCGGCATTGTTGCCGATTGCGGCGCAACGCTCGAGGCCATGCTCGCTCAGGTGGACGATGTGCAATGGCCGGACTGGACATCCTGGTCGACGCCGTTGAGAGATCTCGTTGAATGGCATGGCGAAGCCTACGCGTCGGTCAGCGAACGCACCCAGGCGATCCACCCTTACGCGGCGGTACGCGAGATCGTCAATACGCTGCCAACGGATGCCATCATCTGCGCCGACGGCGGCGAAACCTCCGGCTGGGCGGAAATGGTGGCACGGCCCGAAGCTCCTGGCGGATTGATGAGTCATGGTTACCTGGGTTGCCTGGGGATTGGCATGCCATTCGCTGTCGGCGCGAAGCTGGCCCACCCCGATAAACCGGTGGTGGTTATCGTCGGCGACGGCTCCGCCGGTTTTCACGTGCAGGAGTTCGACAGCATGGTTCGACACCAGCTGCCGGTGATCACCATTGTGCTGAACAACAAAGCATGGGGGATGTGCGTACACGGTCAACAAGCCATGTTCGGCGACAATCGACTGGTCGTCACCCAGTTGGCAGAAGCACGATACGAAGCCGTTGCTCAGGGATTCGGTTGTGACGGGCAAATGATTCAGGACCTGGCGGAAATCGGTCCCGCGGTGGAGCGTGCGCTGGCTTCAGCCAAGCCCACCTGCCTCAACGTCATCGTAGATCTGGCAGCCGTCCCGGGCGACACCGAAGGCAAGGCAATCAAGAAAACCGAGTCTGAAGATAAGATCGCAATGCCTTACTACGAGGACCTCGATACCTGACAGGCGCACACAAGCCCTACTATGTTACGTTGTGCCTGGTGAGGGGAGTTCATGCCAGAGATGGCAACGTCCAGAGATAGGCAAGTATGGGTCACGTTCTAATAGTGGGAGCCGACCGCGGCATCGCCGCTGGGCTGGTCGGAGAATATGCATCCCGTGGCGATAAAGTCACGGCAGTTTGCCAACACGACGGCGCGCACTGGGCGAAGGAAGGCATTGAGGTCGTCGCAAACACCGATGTCACGAACGATGACTCAGTACAGCGAATGGCCGAACAGTTGGACGGCGTTCAGATCGACATTCTGGTCCATGTCGCCGGTATCGGATCACTCGACAGATGGGGCCAGTTTGATTTCAACGCCATGTTGTCCCACTACAATCTCAACGCACTCGGTCCACTACGCGTCGTAAATGCCCTCTCGGAAAATTTCTCCAACGGAAGCAGGATTGGCATCGTCACCAGTCGCATGGGATCGATCGGAGACAATCAATCGGGCCGAATGTACAGCTACCGTATGTCAAAAGCAGCCGCCAACATGCTGGGCGTCAATCTCTTTCACGAATTTCGATCTCGCGGCATCTATGTCATGTTGCTGCATCCCGGAACTGTAGCCACCGAAATGACCCGAGGCGGCAAAGGCTGGGACTCGTATACCCGCCCGGAGAAATCGGCAGAGGGACTCGCACGACAATTGGATGCGCTTGGACCCGACACACCACCGGAGTTTCGCCATCAGGATGGGACCTTACTGCCTTGGTGATTGTGAGTGTTGTTAACGAATTGTTTTTCCCTTATCCGGATAATGCCTGAACCAGGTGATCAATCAGTGCGCGCACTCGCGCAACCAGGTGGCGTGTTCCGGGGTATACGGCATGCAAGGGAAACACTCTGGCCTCGTATATCTCGAATAGGAGCTTTAACTCGCCGCGCTGCAATAACGGTTCTGCAACGTACAAGGGGGTCATCCCGATGCCACACCCCGCTGCAGCAAGGTGAGCCACGGCGCGCGGTGAATTCGCTCTAACGGATCCTTTGACCCGCACATTAAACTCGCCGGACGCATCTCGAAATGGCCAACTAGCTGCATCGCTACTGGTTTGCAGACGCAAGCAGTTGTGGGTAACCAACGCCCTGGGATGATCCGGTTCACCGTATTTCGCCAGGTAATCTGGTGACGCATATACCACGACCCTCATGTCCAACAGCTTGCGGGCAATCAACGTGGAATCGTCCAACTGACCAAAACGCAGGGCAAGATCGAAGCCATCTTCCACGATATTGACGCGGTGGTCGGCCAGTTGCAGATCGATTTCTACCTGGGGATGTTGTGCTTGAAAGGGAGCTATGGCTCTCGCCAACTCTGCGCTACCGAATGCGGTGGGTGCCGTCATGCGAATCAAGCCGGCGAGTTCCGATTGCCGCGCTTGGACCAAGCTTTCGACCTCATCGAATTGATCTAACAAGGACAGGCAACGTTTGAAATAAGCAGCCCCGGTATCGGTTAAGGAAACGCGGCGGGTGGTGCGAAAGAGCAGTTGCACACCCAGTCGCTCCTCGAGCGCGCGCACTTGATTGCTGACCACTTTGGTAGTCAGACCCAGTTCTTTGGCACCGGCAGTGAAGGATTGCTGGCGGGCGACAGCCGCAAAGGCACGCATGGTGGCGAGGGTATCCATCGACTTATTATGTACTATCAGGACATATACATTCCAATATTTGGGTAATTGTTTCTTTTTGGGGCGCAATATATCGTCTCCATCACACCGCACGTTATGGACTCAGCGACATACCCTCGCAGATAAGGAGCTCTCTGATATGAACACGCGCGCATTGAATGCCTCTCCCTTTCATGCGGGTGAAAAGGCATTGCAGATCCAAACAGGCAAACGTGAGCGCATGGAGGTATTTGGCCGTAAAGTCATTCGCGACCACATGCCAGACCAGCATCGCGAGTTCTACGCACAGCTGCCATTTCTAGTGGCAGGCAGTGTGGACCCCGAAGGTAATCCTTGGGCCACTTTGTTAACAGGCAGGCCCGGCTTCGTGCGCTCGCCCGATGACCGCACGCTGCAAATCACGGCTGACCCGCGAAGCGGCGATCCCGCGGTGAACGCAATGATCCGCGACGCAGCCTTGGGACTACTCGGCATCGAACTGTCCACACGTCGTCGCAATCGGCTGAATGGCCGTATACAGGCATTAGGGTCAAACGGTATCACACTCCAGGTAGATCAAGCGTTCGGCAACTGTCCTCAATACATTCAGAGCCGCAGCATCGATTGGGTAGCGGGCAATTTCAGCAACCCGGCGGTCGAACGGTTCACTCACTTGCCTCAAGACGCTGCCTCTCTGGTAGCACAGGCCGACACGTTCTTTGTGTCGAGCTTCGTGCCGGCTGAAAACAACCCCATTATTGAGGGGGTGGACGTTTCTCACCGAGGTGGTCGACCGGGATTTGTGCGAGTAACCGGTAACACTCTGACCATCCCCGACTTTCGCGGTAACCATCATTTCAACACCTTGGGCAACTTTGTACTGAATCCCAAAGCAGGTTTGGTGTTTGCCGATTTTACCAACGGCGATCTGTTGCAACTCACGGGAGACGTCACCCTGATGGATGCCCAGCACGCAGACGTGACGTCGTTTACTGCTGCGGAACGCGCGTGGCAGGTTGACGTTGCCCGTGGCCAATGGCTACGGCGCGCCCTGCCCTTTCGATTTGGAAAAGTGGACTACTCACCCAGAAACGCCCAAACAGGTACGTGGGTGCACGCAAACACGGTAACCCCAAACACCACTCAAGGAGACGAACCATGAAAACCATCCACACCATCAAACATTGGTGGCTCGGCACCCTTCGCAAAGTGTTACGGGTAAGCGACTGTAACTATCACAACGATTACTACGGCGATCGCCTGTGTAGGTGCGAAGATTCACGTCGTGTGCAGCAGCGCTCCCGCTGAAGCAGGCGTGTCGCTCGACCCGAACTAACCATCGGGTCTAGCGGCACATCTGATGATCGCCCTAAGGTCCAACTGGGAAATTCGTACCCAGATTGGCGATAATCGGATCTTCCCCAAAGCCACATGAAGGATGGTCAAACGAGTTTGGCGTTGGAGGGTTGTTTAGGATCAAATTGTCGTTGGTGCCGCCATCTCCAACGCCTCCGGGAATATTGTCGATGCCAAGCGAGTCACGAATCCGCCAAGCGATGATGTGATCCGTGCACGCAGTATCACCACTCACTCCCAACCCACCAATCTTGTTGCCATCGTCATCGTAGATGGACAAGCCGCCGCCGAAGACGTTGATACCCCCGACCTTGAATCCCACCATCGGATCGTTCGGCTGTCCAAACTTTTTCGAATTGCCATGATAGGCTACATTCGGATTCACTGGATTACTCGCCTGTAATCCGAAGAGGCTCCCTCCTTCCAGCACAAGACCATAAAGATTGCCGCTCGACAGCGCACGACCAACGGCGACGTTCGGGTACGTACCGTTGAGGCTGAACGCGTTTCCCGTGTTGGCCTTTTGAGCCGAGATAACCCGACTGCCCAACCACTGATCGCCACGAACGTCGCCTGAGAACGTTACCGCACAGACGATCCCGTCATTGTTGACCACGGTCGCCCACATGTGATTCCCAAAACCTCCATTGCCTCCCGCATTTACCACCGCAGACAATGCCGCCTCTAGCTGTCCATGCCCTGGTAATTGCGCACACGGGTTACCGCCATTGGCGAGCCCAATCCCAGCCCATAACGTCAACATAAAGCCTATGAAACATTTACTGATTCTATTCATTTGCGTTCCTTGTCGAAAAATTGCGGGTCAATTACTGCTCTTGCCTTATGCGATATATTCATCAGTATTTCAAGCGGAACGGCAGACGACGAGGGGTCCTGGAACTAACCCCAACACTTGGGAATCGAGTCACACGAGCGCGTGTGAATTTGCACTACAGTGAGCCCATGAAACGGACCAGCCTCATGCTGTTCATCGGCGCCGTCGCCATTACCGGCTGCCGTTCGCAACCTCCCGACCCAAGTTGTCCTTCGCGACTCGAAGGCATCGCCGATACGAAGTCGGAGTTACGTGTGCTCGAAGCTAAAAAATCGAACGATTTCAGCCTATTCGGCTACCTCGGCGCACCGCTAGAGGGCGCAAAGGCAGGTGGATTAAAAGGTGCGCTCGTCACGACGATTCTCTACCCCTTCACCACTGGGAACTACACGCAAGCAGACGAAGATCGGCGAGTGAAGACCGAACAAAAACTCGAAGCCCAGATGCTTGCCGCAAAGAAACTCGGTTGCGTCAAACGCGGTGGCAGTTCCGGACTAGGTAACGCGCTGCAATTGTTCTAACACTCCGTTGAGGGCCCGTGATCACGCGCGGTCTCCTGAACACAGATAGGTCTTCTGTGTTGCGGTGGGCATCACAGAGGAAGTGATGTTCCGGGGGCTCGTTTTTCACTGGTTCCGGGCACGGCCAGTACGCACCATCATCGTCATATCAGACACATCGTTTGCCTTGATCCATCTCGCCGTTGGCCTGAGTTCCGAGATCCATCCGCAGGTCATCCTGGGGCAAGCGATTCTGGCGCTCGCCCTCGGTCTGATATTTGCTGCTGCCCGGGCCCGTGACGTCTCAATAGTGATTCCGATCCTGATCCATGCACTGTTCGACGTCCTGGTCGTTTCAGCCCAGGGCAGCATCAGCCAGACCTTGGATTTAATGAGTCGCAGGCCCCGACGGACCTGTTCTTCATCGGATTTGTCGTGCTTGCCTGGGGGCTGAGGCTGCTGCGGAAAGCCCGTTCAGGGGAAAACCACGCCTTCATCGCCGAGCAGGAGCGCGACACTAACCTCACTGCAGCGTAGTCGAACAATCACGGCTTGAATCATTGCAGTGGTCTTTTTGTTGGCCACAGCCCAACTGTTCCCTCTAAGGCGTTAGCATCCCGCCAACATTTTCTCCAACTTCTCAGATCCACTACGCTAACCCACTGAAATACGGGACAAAACCAGCATGGCATATTTCTTGCTGGTCACTATGGAGAGATAGGTGACGTAGCCATTCGCTGGGGGAACAATATGACGAGCGATTTAGGGCGGAATTCGGGGATATTTATGTCTGATCAGCACTCGTCCACAACATCTGCTTCGGGCGGTGTATCCGGGATCAATGAGCTTATTGCCGGGGTGCTCCGCTATGCGCGTGGCGCTTGGCGCCATCGTCGCTGGGCGCTTTTTGTCAGCATCGTGGTCGGCGCACTAGGCGGGACGATCGTGTTCATGCTACCCGACATATACGAAGCCAAAGCCACTTTTTACGTCGATGCAAATTCCAGGCTGCGCACAGTCGTCAGCGAGCTTGGGATGGAACCCAACGTCGATAGTCGAATATACCTCGTTCGCCAAGCCATGATGGGGCGACCACAACTAGAAGAGGTCGTTCGCGAGAATGGCCTGGATCGCTTTGCCGAGTCATCGAGCGAGCAAGAATCGTTGCTTGCGGATTTGCACCGTAACATTCGCATTTCTACTGGACGACATCGTGAAGCACAAAATCTCTTTGCCATTGAATATCGCAACAAAGACCGCGACACAGCAGTCGCGGTAGTCGATTCGCTTCTAACCACGTTTGTCGAAGACGTGCTCGATCAGAAGAATGCCGACACGGAGCGAACGAAAGAGTTTCTGTCCGAACAAATGGCCCACTATCGACAGTTACTGGAAGACACGGAAACCAATCTGCAGCGTTTTAGGCGCGATCATCCTGCATTCGTCGTCGGTGATCGAGGCGATTATTTCGCGCGCATGCAAGCACTGCAGGCGTCACTGGATACCCTGCTGGCAGAGCGTGGGGTCGAGGAGAGCAGGCGTTCTGAACTACGACGCCAGCTCGCGAGCGTCAATCCAAACACACCATCCGACGCTACGAGTGGGGGTGCGATCATACCTGGCAACGCTACTTCTAGCGCAATCGCTCAACTAGAGACCGCGCGCCAGGAGTTGTTGGTGCGCTATACGGATCGGCATCCAGACGTCATCAGTATGAACGTGCGAATCGATGCGTTGCGACAAGAGCTAAAGGAAGAGCTTGCACGGATGGCACAGAACACCGGAAACGATGGTGCGCGCACCGCAACTAATCCAGTGTACATAGAGATGCAGATTGCCCTCAGCAATTCCAATCTCGCGATCGCCGCGCTAGATAGAGAGATTGCACAAACAAGAAAAAACTATACCCAAGTGCAGACAGAAGTTAACTCCGCACCTCAGCTGGAAAATGAGTTTGTGCGCCTGAACCGGGATTACCAGAACTATCAACGTTTATACAATGAGGTATCAGAGCAGGCTGAACGTGAACGTATCGGTCGAGTAGGCGAAGAAAAAGACGTCATCTCGTTCAACATCATCAATCCACCGGCGGCAAGCCTTGAACCCGTTGCTCCAAATCGCCTGCTTCTAGCTCTGGCGGTTCTGATGGGCGCTGTTGGATGCGGCGTTGGCATCGCCTTGTTTCTGTATCAACTCAAGCCTTCGTTTCAGTCAGTTACAGAGCTGCGCTCAGAAGTTGGGTTGCCGGTGATGGGATTGGTGACACTCGAACGGGCAAGACCAGCACCCGCAGACCAATCCCGGCGCGCTGTCAGTAGAGCGGTAGCATTTGGTCTGGTGGTACTTGGTGGTTGTCTTTTTATGTTCATGCCGCTTGACGCACAAGCAAACTTAAACGTAGAACGCACGGAGACTATGGCCTACGCTGCCTATCACGTGCTTATTTCGATCGGCGTTGTAGGGCTTTTGTTGGCCAGGTACCAGCGCCGCCGACACTCTCATCGGCGAGCTCGACAATCTTGAGTCGTGAGTAAGAGTCGAGGCGACAATAAGGTAACAAAACATGCAAGCCACTAAAGATACAACACAGTATCATAATATTCTCGAGTCATCGGACGAGTTTATGGTGCAAATCGTATTACAACCGATTGGTGAAAATGGAATTGATCCCATCACGATCACGGACGGTGAGTTGACGGTGGGGCGCTCCGTGGAGCCGTTCAACGCCGGTCCCAATGCCTCGCGGCTCTCGCGCGAACACGCACGACTATATGTAGAAGGCGATCGAGGTTATGTAGTCGATCTAGGCAGTTTGAACGGCACCTATCTCAACCATAATAAAATCGGCTCAGACCCGGTGGACCTTACATCAGGTGACGAAATCGACTTTGGTGGAGAGTTTCAATTCGCGATCAGCGTCGAGCGGCAGCCCACTGATGACCGAACCGTTTTTGAATTACCATCCGCTGTCGAACTATGCCTCACCCCACAAGACTCATCTGACCTCGACGACCTGGTCATAACGCGGTTCCCGTTTTTGATCAGTCGCGATAGCCAGGTATTCGAGCCCGTGAAGAAGCACAGTCCTGAAGCAATCGAGAAACTGTCTAGAAAACACGCACTGGTGACTTTGCATGGCGATCAAGTGTTCATTGAAGACCTTGAAAGCTCCAATGGCACGTTCGTAGGCAATATGCGTATTGACGGTGGGCAGCCTCACCCCATCAAGGACGGGGACGAACTCCGCATCGGTGTCGGGTACTTCACCTACCGGGCTCACGTTCGAATAAACGATGATGATCGCACCGTCATTGCGCACCCAAGTACAGGGTCACAAGGCGCTTCGCTTCTCACCGGGTCGGTGGAACGAGTGATAGCCAACTATCCAAAGTGCACGCTTGACCTGGAAGAATTGGCTCTGAATGGTTTTATCGTACCTGGGCACAACAACGACGTTAAGGAGCAGGAATTTCGCAGGATTAAGCGGCAGCTACTCTCCAACGTTCGATCCGAGCACGCACAGGACGACAAGATTCCTAGATCTCTCGTGTTGGTAACGAGCTCGCTGGATGGAGAAGGCAAAACGTATGTGGCGACAAATCTTGCTTTAAGCCTCTCTACCGAGCGAGATTATCATGTCCTATTAGTCGAAGCAGATCCGCAGCACGGCGGATTGTCTCGCCTCTTGGGAATCCAGGACAGGGTCGGCTTAGTAGACAAGCTGGCCGCGGGTGATCGCAATGTTAACGATTGTATTGTGCAGACCAACGTGGATGGTCTGTGCGTGATGCCTAGCGGCGCACCCGTAAAAAATCTGGACGAACTTTTCGCGAGCGACCTCATGCGCCAAATACTATCTGATTTGGCGAAGCAAGATGCCAACAGAATAGTTGTGTTTGATGGTCCATCCCTTACAACGTCTACGGAATCTGTCGTCCTTGCGCGCTCGATGGGTCAGACAATACTGGTCGTGGACTCGACCAAAACACCCCAACAGACCGTACTGGACAGTGCTGCCCAACTGGCGGAATGTCAGTGTGTTTCGACCATGTTGAACAGAGCACCGTCGCAGTAGGATATCTCACCTAGTCTGGCGGGCTGGGTTGACGTTGCAAAACCCGAATGTAGGCAACCAGTTCCGCCAGCTGCTCATCGCTCAGCGAGGGCCAGGGTGGCATCAAGGAAGACCCTCCATAGGCACTCGTGCCGTCACGAATCACATTGATCAGGTCCGCATCCGTGCCTTTCTGCCAATCTGCGTCCGTATCGAATTTGAAGGCGTTCGCACTGAAGGGCCGCGGCCGAATCACTTCCTCCGGCACGCCGGGTCCATCGCCTCTCCCCTGCGCGCCATGACAGGTTTGACAAAGTGATTCGTACACAGCCTTACCGTCCGACCAGATCAAACCCGGCAACACCAGCAACCACAGCAGCACGAGCACACGCACTAAGATTCTCCTTCCTCTACCACGAAGGACAGCACCTCTACCTCGAAGTATTCGAGATTCACCAAGCCGTGGGTGCGGTGAGTCTTACCGTTTACGTTGACTTCCACTGCGAACGCGGCGGGATGCGCATAGCGCGCACCATCACAGCGGCGTGGAAAATCGACACCGACACGATAGCGTCCGGGCCACAATTTGGCGAAGCGCACCTCTTCTACTCGCGGCCCTTGGGTATCACACCGCACGTCTGCGCTGATGACACCACCGATGCGCGACTCATGCCGAGCAAAATAAACCGTATCCTGCAATGGGTCCGTGACGTATAGATCGAGATCCACTGCCGGGTCGAATGCCAGCCGTACGACCACGCCTCCATCGGCAGGCACAAGCGCCGCCGCGAGATCTTGCGCAAGCATCGCGGCCTGCTCGTCGATTGCGGCAAGCTCTGCATCACTCGGCGCAGACTTGCCACACGCCAGCAGTGCAAGCGTCGTCACGAGCAGCGCAACCTCTCTCATCGACCACCCGAAACTTCCGCCGGCGCTGCTACTGGTAGCAACCGCAATACACGCGGTACACCGGTCTCTATCTGCCATGCCGGCACGTTGGAGTTACTGGTCCAGATCCCACCTGTCTCGTCGAAGTCGATCTCCCGCGTGTACGTTGTCTGGGTCGGAAGCGGGTATACGGTGAACTCCGATGTTTGGGTATCGAAGCTCAGCAGCGTGTCGCTGTTGGTGCCGCAAATCCACACGGTATCGGTCTTGCGATCGACGTTGAGCGCATAAGGCGTCTCCGTGCCCAATGGTTCGATAGGGATTTCGAAAGTCTCGAACTCGTGAGTTTCTATATCGAAGCGCGCCAGCACGTTGGAGGAAAAACCCGGAATCCACAGGTTACCCTTCGAGTCGAAGCGCATGCGCCGGGGTGCTGCGAACGGCGTGTCAATCATCGTAAGTTCGAATGACTCCGGATCGATGCGGCCGATGCGGTGTGCGTTCAACTGACTGAACCACACGTCCCCATTGGGCGCGATGTCGATACCGTAGGGCACCGGTCCCCCACCTTCGCCGCCACCGCCCCCGCCACCCAGATCGACATACTGACTCAGCCAGATGAAAGCCGGCAGCATGCGCAGCATGATCGCTTCACCGAAGCTGCGCGCCGGTACTCGGATATTTTCATGTTGACCCGTTTGCGGATCGTACATCCCAACGTGGTTTGATCCGGCGACCGTATACCAAATTCGATTTTTGGCATCAACGCGCAGCGTATGCGGGTAGATACCGCCGGGTAGCGGCTCGATCGTGAACGAGCTATCGGCTGGGTCAAACTTGGCCAAACGATTACCTACCGCAAGGGTGATCCAGATGGCACCGTCGTGATCCACTTGCAATGAATGCGGGCCGACATGCATTTCCGAGTTAGCCGGCAGCGCTCCCGAACCCATGATACCGCCGAGTGGCACGTCTTCGCGGGGTATGCTGAACCATTCGCGTTGCCCACCCGGCACGCTTGGATCCATGCGAAACAACGTGTCGGTGGTCATGTCGACCGAGTAGATGTCGCCGCTCGGGTGCACGATCATGTCGTGCTGCATCGAAGAACGTCCGCCAAGTTGATATTCATCGACTACCGCCTGACGAACGACTCGATTGGGCGGTGGCATAAAGTCGGGCTCCTCCCAGCCTTTGGTCAATGCCGGAACGGCCGTCTTCGGATCGTAAGCCCGATTGAGGATGGCCGGGATGCGCTCGGCGAGGTCCTCGTCCAAGCCCGCGCCCATGCGCGCCATCAATGCCAGCACTTTTTCCCACTCCGCCTCGTCGCGCAAGAGTCTCGTGGCGGCATTACCTTGCTGGTGACAAAACGTACACTGGCGCACGAACTGTTCTCTATCATGCTCAGATTCGAGTTCGTTCAGAACCAGCTCGTACCAATGATTGGCGGGCAGTTGCGCCGCAACCTCCGCCGGATCGGTGTGTCGAACCATGGCGAAATCCAACGGTTCGAGCCCTTCCCCACTGGTTTTGTGGCCCGCCGAGCGAATATCGCGCCAACCGATGCGCCGCACGCGCAGTAGATAGTCGGTATCCGCCGGTAAGCCAACGAGGCGATAGCGCCCCGCTTCATCACTGAATACCGTGCGTTCCTGGAACGGCAAGTTGAAACGGGCTGTGACCATCGCACCCACGACCGGTACGCCAGCCTCATCGACAACGGTCCCCACGAAACCCGCCGCCTGAACATGACCTATCCACAACAGCGCAAGCGCCACCGTTGTGCCGACAGTGTTCAATCTCTGCATGCACCCGCTCTCCGGACGTTAGATGTAACAAATCTACTCTTCGGCCCATGTGAGTTCAATTAGCGGCGTTGCGCCGCAAAGCACCAGCAGTCAAACCTGCTATCAATCACATAGACAACTCGTTGTCGGAATATCGCTCACTGCGGCAATGCGGAAGCCACCAGCTCGGCAGGTTCGCCAGCACCGCCAACGGCTAGAACGAGATATTGGCGACTGTCGTGTACGTAGGTCATGGATGTGCCCATGGGTGCGGATTTCATGCGACGCTCCCATACAACATCACCTGTCGCTTTGTCGAATGCGCGTAAATAACGTTCCGTAGCAGACATGCTGAATCCGACCGCCGCTGCCTGAGCCTGATGGATGAAGGCAGCGTCTTAGTGGGCGCTACCACGATCCAAGCCGTCGGCCTATCCCGTATTGGGACTCGACTGCGGCTCCACGTCGGAATACTCCACTTTCAGAGTGGTATCAGCCACCCCGATCTCGTCACCCGATGAGAGTTCGCACTTATCCTCTACGATGACACCGTTGACCCGCAACCAATCTTCCTGGACCAAGATCATCGGCGTATTTCCGAAAAGCTCTATCGTCGCACTGGACGCTGTGCCGAGAGGTGCCGCCAAGAGCAACTCGCCACCGGTACCCACACTGAGGCGGTTGGACAGCCGAATGCGCATTCGATTGTCGAGCGTCCTGATGAACCAGCCTTTCTCAGCGTCATGACTCGATAGCTCCACTGACCGGACTTGCTGCGCAACCGCGCGGTCAGCGACGGGAGGTTCGCCATGTTTCGTTGTGCTCACATGTGCTTTGTTACCTCGAATCTTGCGTACACCTATCCGCTTTGCTCGCGATTTCTGTTTGGGATTCTCTGCTGCTGCATTTGCGTGCTGTCCTAGCGTTTCAGGTGCTGCTTGCTCAACCGCTCGAACGACCATGTCCGGAAAACTCTCGTTCCGGGACTGTGCCTCTACGCTTGCGTTATCTCCGTGTACACTCTCGTCGTTTGCTGCTGTAGCGTGAGTCGTTTGTTGCGGAATTTCGCTCGCGGAACTACCACCCCAAAAGTTGAAGATCCGCTTGAGCCCGGTTTCGTCGCCGTAGCTGTCCTGTTGCGCCTCTACGGACACGATCTTCGGGGTTTGTGATCGGGCTTCCGCGATCGTCACCTCGGTTGAAACAGTGTCAGGTAATTCCCTCTCTGCCGTTCTTACTGCCTGCGGTTCTTCGACCGTTCCCACCTTTATCGCTTTCTCGTTCAAGTCAGCATGTAGATCGAACAGCTCTTCGTCTGCCGAATCGAGCGCGTAGCTGTACAGGCGATCGAGCACGTCAGTGGCTTCTAACGGTAAGCGTTCGCCGAACTCCGATTGAATGAGTTGTCTTGCAACTCGCAGCGCAATAAATTCATTCTTGGAAAGCAAAGCCGGCATAGTCTCAGGCGGTGACGTTTTCGAATTGGGCGGCAATCCCATCAAACCGGTGAATAGGTCGAACAGCTCGTCACTCTCTGAGTTGACCGCGTATTTGTACAGGTCGTATTCGACGCGATCCGCATGCAAATTCAGTACCTCTGAGAATTCTTCGTCCACCAACCTTACCGCTCGGCGCAGCATGCGAAATTCGTCTTTGGACGGCAGTGTCGGTTCGTGACCTCTTGGCGGACGAAGTTGCTGGAATTCCCAACAAAGGTCGAACAGATGCTCCTCCGTCGCTCGGAGTGAACATTGGTAGAGGTCGTCTTGCAGAGTTCCCGATCGTAAATCCAGCGTCGTACCGAACTCGGCACGGATCACATTTCTTGCGTTTCTGAGCAAAATAAACTGTTCTTTGGAAAACCAATCACGGTCCCGTTCGATGGCTTTGCGATCGGCCATCTGCGGCCCCGCCAGGTCGCAAAAAAGGTCGAAAAGCGTATCGCTTTCCGAACGAAGTGCGAAGCCGTATAGATCATCGAGCGCGTTTTCGGTATGCATCGAGAAGTGCTCATCAAACTCGTTCTGAATTTCGAGCTTCGCCTCCCGAAGCCGCTCAAAGTCGGGCGCGGACAGCTCGGCAAACAGGAGACGCGACTCCCCGTCAGCAGCTTGCGAAGGTTGGCTCAACCCCTCGACCATTTCGACCAAAATGGTGTTGCCCGACCGCTCTGAGAACGCAACCAACGTATTTAATGCATCCCCATCCCGCAATTTTACATCTTCGTCGAATTCCGATGTGACCATTCGCTTAGCTTCACGCACATGTCGAAAGTAACGACTCGAGGAATCATTAGCGCCAAGGCTGGGGTGACTAGGCCGAGAACCTAGGTACGAGTAAACATCAAATAGTTCTTCTGACGTTGAGTCCAGGGCGAAACCATAGAGTTTGTCCATCACGTCGCCATCGATCAGTGTTAGCTCCTCGGCGAATTCGTCGTTGATCAAGTGTTTGGCTTGACGCAACAAGACAAACTCTTCTTCGTTCAGGGGCCGCGAAAGAGGATTGCTTGCAAGCTGGTTGAGTTCGCTGAAAAGCCAGAAGAGTTCGTTAGAATCGGACTGCAGGGCAAACTTATAGACTTCACGGGTAACGTCATCCGATTGCAACGAAAAGTTTGCACCAAACTGCTGTTTGATCAACCGCCGCGCGTCGCGAAGTTTTGTGAACTGTTCGCGCGAGAGCGGATGGCGGGTCGACTTGAGCACTTAGTCCTCCTAAATAGGGGTGCACGGTTTGGCACCGACTTGCCTTGGATCACACCCTGGCGGGCTTATTAGCGTTCTCTGTGATCGTTCTCCATGAGCGTACGGTCGGCCATACCTCCCATAATGGCCTCTTAGCGGACCGGATTTGTCGGTTAAGTGTAAGTCTGTACAAAGGGCAGACAAAGATTGTAAAAAGTAGCAGTATAAGAGGGGCGTCGCAACGGGCATGATTGGCGTTGGGACGAACGACCCACTGGTCGTCATAGAGGGCGCTAGAATGCTAGAACAAAGGGGCACCAATTAGAGGGCACTAAATAGAGGGCACTGAATAGAGAGCACTAACCAGTGGGCGAAGAGGCGAAACTTACCTTGTTATAGGGATCGTAAACCGACCGAGGAAGGATGGTGGAGTGGCACACCAAGGTCAACAACAGGAAGGTCGAGCAAGAAATGGGCGCTGGTACGTCGTCGCGCTAGATGGCGATTTGATCGCGCTCGTCTATCCGGGGATGCGGCTGGGTGAAGATTCAGCCGGGGGGTTCTCCCTCGATCCCGACGGAGCCTTGGTCGAACTGACCATCGAGCATGATCTGCTCGCCGTTCACGTATTACCTAAACCCGGCGAAAAAGAAAGCCCTCCACTTCTGGTGAACCCGCGGAACCGAGTCCGAATCAACCTTCCCAACAATAGCTTCTTGATCGATCCAGAGTGGGTCAGCGGGAATTTGAATGCCGAGCCCATCGATATTCAAGTGCGGCCGAAGCGCGCACAGGCTAACGCAGAGCCAACACTTGGGCTTGGTAGTGCCGGTAGACAGTTTGCCGCGTTAGGCCTTGTCGCGATCGGCGCAATAGCACTTATCCTCGGCGCAGTGATGTTCGTAACGAAAGAACCAACATCGGTCCGGCAAGGTAAACCAGTCACTCAAGGGACGGCTCAACGGTCAAATAGTGCCAATCCAGTCGAGTACCGAGAAGAAAGACCTGTAGATGAGCAGGGCTCTGTCCAACGGCACCGTTCCACTGCGCCTATCGAGAACACCTTACCGCCGGTGATATCCAGCACCGCTAATGCCGCCGAGACCGCCGAGACGGACGAATCGATCCATGAACAGAACAACGATAACGAGCAAATACCCTCAGAAGAATCATTGGCCAACGCTGCGTCGCTAGCTCGCGAAGATACTTTTCAACCGCTAGTTGAGACGACGTCCACACACGTAGATACCTCTACCGACTCGGCATCCACCAACGTACCCGCCATCACCTCCGGTACTTCTGACGTAGAAGTTTCTCAGGAACTCGCGGAAGCTAACGAGGACGCCATACCGCCGGTTATTACAGGCCCCGCTGAGGTCGCCGAGACGGACGAATCGATAAACGACCAGAACAGCAATATCGCCCAAATACCCTCAGAAGGGTCATCGGCCAACGCTGCATCGCTCGATCGCGAAGATACTTTTCAACCGCTAGTTGAGACGACGTCCACACACGTAGATACCTCTACCGACTCGGCATCCACCAACGTACCCGCCATCACCTCCAACACTTTTACCACAGAAGATTCTCAGGAACTTGCAAACACGAGCCTGCTCGCTACAGAGGCTGTGGAAACGGATTTAGCGGCTCAGGGGAATTCGCCAGACCCCGAACCGACTTCGCTTGTGGGTCCCCTGGAGGAATTCGATGTGCAAGAGCCGCTAACGAACGAAGCTGAGAGCAATCTAGAGTTAGCTCCAGCCCCGCTAGGTGCTCTATTACCCGAAGCGAACGCTAAGGTTGAATCGGAGCTTTTCCCCTTTTCCGATTTGCAGGTAATCAGTCAAACACCGCCTAAATATCCGCGCATTGCGCCAAGGGACGCGAGCGGGTTTGTGGACGTGGAGTTTACAGTCGACGAATCCGGCAGAGTGACCGACATCGAGGTACTGGGCACCCCCGCCCGATACTTCGAGCGTTCGGTACGCGACGCATTACCAGCATGGCGTTTCGAGGCCGTCTCAATCGATGGCCGCATAGTGCCGGTGAGAACGATGCTCAGGATTACGTTTCGCGGTTGACGCTTGCCCAGATTTAGTTCTGCGAACGGGGTAGGTACGCTAGTGTCAAACGAAACCCGGAAAGTAAATGGCAACCATCAAAGTCTGCTTGTCTTTTGACTTCGACGCGATATCGATTTGGGTAGGCCCCAGAAAGACCCGTTCTCCAAACCTGATTTCCCGCGGTGAGTTCGGCGCGCGTGTCGGGGCCGAGCGGATACTCAGGTTGCTCTCTGACGAGGGTATCCCCAGCACTTGGTTCATCCCTGGACACACGATCGATACGTTCCCCGAGATTTGCCGCGATGTCGCCAGCTCCGGACACGAGATCGGCTACCACGGCTACTGTCACGAAGGGCCTACATCAAAACGACCGCTCGCAGAGGAACAGAACATCTTGCTGCGTTCCATCGAGTGTATTGAACGTGTCACCGGAAAAGCCCCGGTAGGTCATCGCCTGCCCGGCGGCAATCTGGGTGAGCGCTGGGCAAAACTTCTGCTGGAAAGAGGATTCAGCTACGACAGCTCCATGGCGCCCCATGACTTCGCACCGACCTATCACCGGTTGGGCGATGTACCGCGCACAGATGCCGCGTACGAATTCGGACCTGACGTCGATCTGGTCATTCTGCCTTTTGATTGGAACATGGACGATGCGCCCTACTTCAGCTACGAACCTGGCTCCGGCCGACCCGGTTTGCGCTCTCCGGAAGAAGTGCGTCAGATCTGGCAAGACGAATTCGACTACCTTTATCACCGCGTTGGCGAGGGTGTTTACGTACTGACAATGCACCCCCAAACCACCGGAAAAGGCAGTCGTATGCTGATGCTGGAACGTTTAATTGCGCACATCAAATCCCACGACAACATCGAATTCACCACACTTGAAAGCGTGGCAACGGAATTTCGCGCCAACCATCCGCTCGAGGCACGTGTATAGGCGGTGTGGATTGAGCCGCTGTGCGGCTGCGAACTTCCGCGCATTAACGAAAAACTACATAGGCGACACCAAACCTACGTAATATAGGATAACGTGGGCAACGCAGGCGCAGCCTGCACCCGCGTGATCAAAATTCTAAACCGTGAGGTCCGTGGTCTCGAACTCGCCGCGAAGTCAGAGGAACAATATGCATATTCCCCGGTATTCGGCCGATACACCATCTACCGAAATCATTGCGGCATTAGGCGATGTCGGGTGCGTCGTTGTAGCTGGAGCAATGCACGACCACATACGCCAATCCATCAAGCACGATCTGGCGCCACACATGGCAGAGGCACAAATCGTCCTGGAGGACGATCCCAAGGAGTTCTACCCCGGTCACACGCGACGCGTGTCCGCTCTTGTTACACGCTCCCCCAGTGTTACGGACAACCTGGTTGCGCACCCCCTGAGCCAGCTAGCGTGCAAAACCCACTTGTCGTCAAACAGCGAACACGGGTGCCAATTGCATGTGACCGCAGCACTTGAAGTGGGCCCTGGGGCGCGTGAACAGATTCTCCATCGGGAGGAGGACCCTTTCACCTTCTTCCCCCTGCCCCGGCCAAACATTATTGTGGCCAGCATGTGGGCTATCTCGGATTTCCGCGCCGATAACGGTGCGACCTTGCTGGTGCCGGGCAGTCACACATGGCCCGCTGACAGAAAACCCGAGCGGCATGAGATTGTCAGTGCTGAGATGCCTGCAGGGTCGGTCTTATTCTGGATGGGTGGGCTCTTACACGGCGCTGGTGAAAACTCGTCAGAGGACTGGCGCTATGGCGTGATCCTCACCTATTCCCTCGGCTGGGTCAGACAGGAAGAAAACCAGTATATGGACGTACCAAGAGAACGACTCGCGGAGCTGTCGCCAGAGGTAAAGCGTTTGGTCGGGTTCGATATGTGGGGTGCGCTCGGTTTTTACGACCCGACCGTGAGTTGAAGGCAGTCCTTCTTCAAGCTTCGTTTAACGCCTGGATGGGATACGGGCTCACCAGCTTTGTACCACACTCTCGTAGATGAGTTACTCACGGTGGGACAGATTCATGCAAGCAATTGTCTTCGGTTTCTTCCATCAACGTCGCGTTCATAATCACTCCTTTGATTTAAATTGTTTGCTCTTCCACCGCCCGCCATGCCGCATCGAAGGCCGCGTCCATTAGTGGGGTGGCTTCAGAGTCCGTGTTGGCGATGGAAATTCTGCCAAACTGTGCACGCCCTATCTCGTGCGGCGCTTGGCCTTCCCCCCATTCGGGATCATCCAAGCCAAGATAGAAATAGGCGTAGCCATGGGGAATCCGATTCACCGTAATGGCCAAGATATCGGTCTCGTGGTCAAAACCATATCCACCAAGCAAACTTTGAAGCTGCCGACGGATTTCAACTTCGTATTGCTCGAACGTCGTCGCGTAGATTTTGTGTCTGCCGATTCGATAGAGGTCTCGGCCGGTGCCATCCTCTATCTCCGGGGTCGGGGAGCCCATCATGAAGACAGCCATGGGGTCCTCGGGACTCCGCGGCGGGCTGTATCCGCCACTGGTCGTCGTGGGGGCGGCACTGACCCATTGAAAAGAGTCGTAAGGACATTGGGTGAACTGGACACCTAGCTGTGAAAAAGCTCGTCCGTTGTCTAGCAACACGTTCGCATACACGAAAGGCACTCGGACGCCATAATCTAGGGCTTCCTTTTGGCGATCGCTCATTTCCGGACACAGGTGAGGTATCAGATCGTTGTTACAAGCTAGCACACAATGACTGGCGGTAATGCTCTGCGGCATACCTTTTCGAACGTACTCCACAAGCACCCCATCGTCTATTTCTCTAACGCCGACTACCGTGCTATTCAACCTCATCCGCGTAGTCTGGTCGTCTCGATCCAGTTCGCTGTAGTTGAAACGCGCTACCGCCACATCCTCAAATCCCTTCATGCCAGGTGAGACATTTGGAATGAGCTTCTGCACCAGGAGGCGCGCGACTGAGGCGTTACCATCCGGAAACATGCGAATTTCCGCCATATCTTCGATCATCATTGCCGCTAGTGAGTCGACAAAATTTGTCACCCAGCCCATGGCTCTCAGTCCGGGCGCGCCTGCCGAGATCGCTTCAAACACTGTGTGCTGCCATCCAGATGGTCCATTCAGGATCAGGAGGTGCGCATCAAACATCGCGATGGTCTCTTTTGAAAGACCCACCCGGTCCACTAAGAATCGGTTGTAGCTGACCGTCTTGACATACTCGTACTGTTCACTCCAAGACAGGTCGTCCAGAAAGTCGCGTTCACCGCCGAAGAAGACGATGAGTTTGTCTTGTTCGTCCCTGGGTATCGGCAGCGCACGAACTGCGGCGGCGTACTCCACCGAAGTCATCATGATTATCTAGAATCAAAATCCGCGCGTCCGGACCCATCTTCTTGCGGTAATACCAAGCCGCCGCCAGACCACTCATACCCGCACCAACCACGATCTGGTCATAGTGGCCATCAACTGGTTGGTAGTCCGAGGGTTTTTCACCTCTCCACGCCAATGCATGCGCCACTTCGAAAGACCCTGCATGGCTACCGCGAAGGCCAGTGAGTGTGGGCGGATAGTGCACTAGAGCAGTATCTGTAGCACTCTGTAGGGACTGACGGGTACCGAGTGCCCACAGGCTACCCGGCGCGAATACGCCAACGCCGGCCCCGATCGCCACACCGTTCATGAAGTCCCGTCGTGTTACCCACCTCACCATGGTCCCAGTCCCTCGTGGAAACTAGCCCTGAACGACAACGCCGGCACGCAGCATTTCATCGATAGCTGCATCCGACATCCCCGCTTCGCTCAGGACCTGTTGAGTATGTTGACCCGCGTCAGGTGCCGGTCCGCGGACCGCGATGTCGGCATCTCTGATGTGGAATGGCGCAGAAACAACTTCCATTGCACCTGCCTCGTCGTGGACCAATACCGAGAACGCGCCTCGTTCGCGTAGCGCAGGATCTTCAATCACCGCGGGAAGGTCGGCAACCGGTTCCCAGATCAGACCCGCTGCATCGAGCTTTGCGCGCCACGTGGCGAGCGGGTGCGCGTTGAACATCGCTTGTACCTCGACCATTAACTCCGGTGTATGTTCCATCAACCCGGTCAGCGTCTGCAGCCGTTCATCGGCTGCCCAATCCGGCCGATCCACCATCGTGCAGAAAGCAGGCCAATAGGGCAGCGCCATTGGCATCACCAACAGCAACCACTGATCGTCCGAAGTTTTGTAGCAGTTCCATATCGGGTTGGGCGGTAGGCACCGACTGGTCTTGTCAGGCTGAACACGATCGAACAATGCGGTGTTCACATCGCTGGCGAGGGACCAGATACCCGTGCGTTGTAGAGTAACCTCGACATACTGCCCCTTGCCCGATTGCTCGACCAAACGTAAGGCTGCGAGAATGGATGCAAGTAGGTTCAGCGCCGTGGTTCGATCGCCATACCCGCCGCGAGAGATCAACGGCCCGTCGTCACGGTCGCCAAAAATAGACATGGCGCCGGAACGCGCCCAAAAGGCCGTTTGGTCAAACGCCTGCCGGTCACTGTCCGGCCCCTCGGTACCGTAGCCGGAAAGCACCGCGTAGACGGCTTTGGGATTGATGGCATGGATGTCCGTGTCGGTCAGACCATAACGCTGAATGCGTTCCACGGTTAGATTTGTGATGAAGACATCCGCATCGGTAGCGAGCTGACATACGAGGTCGGCGCCCCTGGGATCTTCCAGATTCACTTTGATACCACGTTTGCCGCGATTATCGAACTGGTAGCACGGGTGCACCGAGCCGTCGCCTAGCAGCGCATCGTACATCTTGCGGTACGTATCACCCGCCGGTGGCTCTACCTTTATTACGTCGGCACCCATATCGGCCATGAGTGCCGCACAGCTCGGCGCAGCCAACCAACTTGCGACTTCCAAAACTTTGATTCCTGCCAACGGTGCACTCATGCAATTCCCCTCCAAGTAACGGCAGATCCTACCAGAGTTGGCGTCTTCATCAGCTGGTGCAGTAGCCGTTGGGCGGAGTTAACACCGCCCTTGTGGCTTGAGTTCGGGATTTGGGTGGTCACCGATGTGAGCGCCGGCGCCAGGAGAGACCCCGCAGATGCTACCTGGTATCTTTCGGTTAAGGTATGCGGCGGAGCGCCGCTGAAGGAGTTTCTGACCATGACTGAACGAATGATCAAAGCGAATGGCATCGACATCTGCGCTGAAGCATTTGGGGATCCCGAAGGCGTACCGCTCCTTCTGGTGATGGGTGCCTCTGCACAAATGCTCTATTGGACCGACGAATTCATGAAGCCCTTTATCGATCAGGGGCGTTACGTCATTCGCTACGACAATCGGGATACGGGGCGGTCGACGTGTTTCGACATCGCCGCCGATCCATACACACTGGATGATCTGGTGGCAGATGCCGTTGGTGTTTTGGATGCCTACGATCTGGACAAAGCCCATGTCGCCGGTGCCTCCATGGGCGGCATGATCTGCCAGGGACTCTGTATCCATCATGCCGATCGGTTGAAATCGACAACGCTCATCATGTCCTCACCCCTTTCGGGAGGTGGCGGCGATGCTCCCGAACTCGGTACGGAGGATTTGGCAGGGCCGTCCGAGGAATGGATGGTCGAGGTTATGGCGCTCAATCTTCGCCCGGCTGAAAGCCGGGAGGAGCAAATACAGAAACGGATTGAGATATTTCAGAAGCTGGCGGGGTCCGTTGAACCGTTCGACACGGCCAAACAGCGATTGATTGCGGAACCAGAAGTAGATAGAGCCATCAACCTGGATGCCATGAACAACCACGGCATCGCTATCGCAATGTCGAGCCCTGTGGATCGCAGGCCGCAACTCCGGCAGGTGAGCGTCCCCACGCTGGTCATCCACGGCACGGAAGATCCGATTCTACCGTATCCTCACGGCGTCGCCCTGGCGGAAACCATACCCGGGGCGGAACTGCTCACGCTTGAAGGTGCCGGGCACGAAATGCCTTCGTGTTACATCGCAGACATCGCCGCGCGCATGATCGCTTTGCAAGACGCCAACCGGTAACACGCCAAGGGCTACGACGCCTAGCCCGCCTACCTGAGCCGTTCGCGTTCGGGTTAAGCGCTCGCTGCGTGCTTGCGACGCGTGGAACGGCGCGACAGCCCCAACATCAACATGCTTCCCACCAGCAAGGCCAGAACTGGCGGCGCCGGTACACCTTGCGCAAGTAGTAGGGTGAGCGTTGGGGGAAACCCGAGCACATCGGACCTTCACTCTCCCCTTGAATTTGTCGATCTTAATATTGTAAATCAGTTTGACATTCAAATTGCCGTAGTTCAATGAGGTTGTTTCTAGCTGCCGTTCGCATGTTTCCGCTGGGGCGAATCTCGCACCTGCGGATCGAGCATGAACCAACGTTTGGCCATGCGTCTTCCTACAGTCTACAGTGCCGATATCTGAAAACCCTCCGTTCAAAACGGACACATCGAGTTTGCCGGATGTCCGGGCAACTGGCGGGTCACGTCACGTATTCTCGCCAATATTCAGGAAAATCTCCTTGAGTGTCGACAGCGGTAGTTTTGGTCGTCGGTCAAAATACAACAGACCGTTGATCTCCTGCTGAATGTCGGTCAACTGTGTCCAGACGAAACCCTGCAAAGAATCTGCCGCGTCGATCATATCGGCGATGGCGCAGATACTGTTTTTAAGCGCTTGCTCTGTTTGAGGCAGCTCTCCGTAGGAAAAATCGCTGTCGTTGTAATGACCGTATCCCACCCCGCCACATTCTGTGAGCAGGATGGGCAATCCTGCGACCTCTGCACCCGGCAGGGCGCCCATGCGTGCCCGCACGCCATCCCCTCCGGTGACTGCGGCGCCAGGCGCTTCAATCAGTTCGGCCAAGCGCGACGCAATGTCCCGCTCTGCATGGTACAAATGAAGGGTCCACACATCTCCGGTGGAGAACTCCCAACCATCGTTACCGACAACCAGTCGACTTTGGTCTAGAGAATGGGTCAACGCTACGATGCCATCGACAAAGGCACGCTGTTCAGGCCGTTCTGACTGATGCCAAATCCCCCATGATTCATTGAACGGGACCCAGGCGATGACACTTGGATGCGCGCGATCGCGCTTGACCAGATCGATCCACTCGCTGGTTAATGTTTCGATGAGCTCCGTCGAGAAGATCTTTCCGGAGGGCATTTCCGCCCACACCAACAAACCGAGCTTGTCTGCCCAGTAGAGGTAGCGGGGATCCTCTGATTTCTGGTGTTTACGAGCGCAGTTCAAGCCCATCGCTCGCGTCAATTCTACGTCTGATCGAATGTCGTCATCACTGAGTGCTGTGTACCAACCACCAGGGAAGTAACCTTGATCCAAAACACCGCGGAGGTAGAGCTTGCGTCCATTGAGCCGTAACTCCCCCTCCTCAACATGGATGTCCCGTAGCGCCAGATAACTGGTGACTTGATCGGAGTCACCGGCGTCATTGTTCGTTAGCGTTATTTTAACGTCATACAGGTCGGGCGCATCCGGCGACCAGAGATCACCGTGCTCAATCTGGAATCTCAACCGCACTTCACTGCGTAAACCGGTCGCCGCGGTGCCGCTCGCAACACGCTCTCCTAGCCGGCTTATTTCAACAGTCACCTCACCTTCTACCTGAGCCGAAAAACCGACGGTGTATATCAACTCTCCCGACGAATGTGAGAACTGAAACGCGGTAGATTCAATCGACACGGCTGGCAGCGGTTCAAGCCACACGGTCTGCCAGATACCCGTGACGCTGTCGTAGTCGATCGGCCAGCGCGTTGTGCCAGCCTGTTTGCCACGTGGCTGAGTCCAGGACAAAGAATCCTCGACGCGGACGGTGATACGGTTCTTCCCCGGTGTCAGGGCGTGTCGGATGTCGAAAGCAAACGGCGCGTAGCCGCCGCGATGTTGACCGACCTCCTGACCGTTGACGAACACCCGTGCCCAGTGGTCGCAAGCACCGACGCGCAACACCACTCTGCCCTGCCATTCGCCGGGCACCTCTACGTCACGCTGATACCAAACCACCGCTGCCGGTTCGATCTCATGAATCCCGCTTGCCTCTGATTCAATCGGGAACGGCACCATGATTACCGATGGAGCCGGTAAGCCCGAAGCGTACCAGCCGACATTCATGCCTTCGTTATCCGCATCCATCCTAAACAACCACGAACCGTTCAGGTTCAACCATTGATCTCGAACTAGGATGGGTCGCGGGTACTCGGGTCTGGGAACGTTCTTATCGGGCATCATTGGGACCGGAAATAGACATTGCGCAATAGCTTAGCGTCGTCGGGCCGACGTTACCCAAATCAGAGAGCATGACTACGATCCGGCGAGGTTTTAGCGTGCTCCGGCAACTTGCAAATGCGCTTCATCCTGACGGTGCCGTTACCAGGGTACTCCCACTTATAGACACCGTCTTCAATGTAGCGCTTGACCACAGTGGGACCACCAAAGAGCTTCTGGTGCAGTTGATTACCTTCCCAGACCGCGGTTGCCTGAGATGTCCGTAAACAAAAAAGGAACGGACCAATCTGTCTCGGGGAAACATCGTTCGAGAGCATGTCCGGTGCGTGATCGTGTATCAACCCAAATGCGGTCACGACAACGCGATCACCACACTGCTCGACGCGCTCCACATGATCAGGTAATCGAGGTTCTATACTTTGCCACAAGCCGCGGATGTCCTGCGCGCCATCCGGCAGCGGTTCGGTGCAGCCTTTCAGGATGGGCTGCGGAAATACAGTATAGCCGCACCCAGGCGTAAACGCCTGTGGTATGTCGTTTGCCATCAGTCCCGAGCCATCTAGTACGGGCAGGTCACAGTAATCGATTTCAGTCCCGTCGCCCTCAAATACCCAGGACGGCGTCGTGTCCACCGGCCGCGGATAAAGCCAGGCAACGAGAAACAATGTGATCGGTATGGATAAAAGTATCGCAGCCGCAGCCAACAATATGCGCATCGTTATCTCGATTCTTGGAACGGGCTACACCCGGAAGCCCAACGCTTCCATTTAGGGTTGGATTCCAATCCCACAGAAAAATCACGGTTGGCAAGCATCCTCTGCCTACCAAAATCCACCCAGCTTGGACAATAGTGAACCCTTTGAGCGCATCGGTGTGGAACGGTATACTTTTTACCTTCACTGTGGAAGGTGGTGCATTGCGGAAAAAGACGTTTACAACCGTCTCGTTCCGCCAGCAGCGGCCTGAATCTAAGCTCAGTTCCGGGAGAACATCATGAAACTTGGACGCTCGTTGATCGCCATTGCTTTGGCCGCAATGGCACAGTTTGTGTATGCCGATTCGGAGTACGCGGCCGCATGGGGCCCGAGCATTGGCACTCCAGCACCGTTATTGACCGCCACCGATCAGAACGGCCAACAGCAGACCCTGGACACGTTGAAAGGGTCCAACGGTTTGTTATTCGTCTTCAATCGGTCCGTCGATTGGTGACCCTTCTGCATACGTCAGTTCGTGAAACTGAATGACATCAAAGAACAGTTCGAAGCCATCGGCGTCGGTGTCGTTGGCATGACCTACGACAAGCCGGAGATCATCCAGGCCTTCCATGAGAAATGGAACATAGCGTATCCCGTGTTGCGCGACGTGGATCGTCAACACGTTGAAGCCTGGGGCATCCGCAACCAGGAATACGGCCCAGGCACTTTCGCTTACGGCGTTCCGCTCCCCGGCGTCGTGCTGCTTTCACCAGAAGGCACAATCCTAGCCAAATGGGCGGAACGAGGCTATCGGTCGCGCGCGGATTGGTCGACAGTACTGGACGAAGTCCGCAGTGTAGTGGGCGGCGAATAGCCGCCCTCAATCAGCGAGGCGATCTATGAGCAAAACTCGGAACATCATCTGCTGGGTGGGCACCGTCATTCTCGGTCTTGCCCATGGCTTACTGGAAGATCTGCTGTTCATATCGATTCTGGTCCCTTACATGCCACCCAGCTGGGATCTGACCGGTGATCTCTTCTTCACCTTCACTGTACCGCTGGCACAGCTGATGGCGTTTGGCATCACGGGGACAATTGGCTGGTTTCTACTGGATCTGCGCCACACACCGCGTCTGATAACCTTCTGGGCATGCTGGAGTGTCGCGCGCACCGCATTTTTGTCCGCAGTCTATAACCCGATTGAGGACATATTGATTTACTTGTTGTGGATCGCACTGTGGTGCGTGTTGTATTGGCTGCTTGCCCGCTTCGTCGGAAATCAACAACACGCGGCTGCCTGATTAACACAACCCGTGTGATGCGCCTACTCGAGGTAAGCGAGGCAACCAACCTCTGCCAGCAGTCCACGAAGCGCTACGGACTCGACTGCACCCAATCGCTTACGTAGCCGGTCATAACATTTGGCTTGGTACTTGAACGGCGCCTGGGTCCACAACTGCCCATCGAGGCTGACCTGCACCTCGCTATCACCCGCAGCGATCGCCTCTGCGTTGGCGGACAGAAACGGTAGGTACCACCGCCCCGCGAAGCGCAGCAGTTCTACCGCGGCCGGTCGAAGCTCAGCGAAACGATGCCAATCTCCTTCGATCCCACTCGCGTCATCCAACCGCCTCACCCAGTCATACACACTTGGGGTCCGCTCGCGCATGATCAACATGGGTGTGTGATCGCTCGCGAGCACTTTAAGCTGACCGAACAGCCCAAAGTCTCCCAGCGCGGGCCGTGTACCCAGGAGGAATTCATCCCTTGTGACGAAGCTATCGAGAATGTCGAGCAGCTCGAGATAGGACTGCTCTATCATCGGCGCATTCTGTTCCGTGCAACCGACAAGCGGCATTCGAGATACCTGACGATCGCGAATGGTCGATGCCAGTTCGTTCAGCTTTTCACCGCGAACACCGGGTGTGTTGTCCGAGATGATCTGACGGCTGCTGTACGCTTGATCGACCTCTCGAAACCAGCGGTAGTGAAACATCATCTTTGTGCACCACTCGTCACCCATGTCCTCGATCAAATCAGAAATGAACGCTAGTTGGGGATCCTCAGGAACAATCGAGCGTTCCACGTGCCGCTCTTCCAACATATACGCTAAGGGCGTTGAATCGACATGCAGAGTGTCATCCTCCGGCAATTGGAGTATGGGAATGACCGGTGGACCGTCATGCTTGAGCGATTGGCGCATCGATGGCGTGATCTGATACCAATTAAAGGGTAAACGTCGGTAGCGCAGGATCGCGCGCATCTTCATCGAATACGGCGAGCCGCCACCGCCGTAGAGCCGGTATCGTTCCGTCACTATATCGCTTCCCTCAACTCTCGACGTTTCAACGCCGCAATGAGATTCGCATGCCGTTCGTTGGTCACCGGGTAATTCCACACCAGATACGAGGCCAACAAAAAGAAGAACGTCGGAATCACCGCGTATTCCAGGCGAATCATCCAGAGTCCCGCCTCGTTGATCGGTTGACTCGGGTCATAACCCGTCAAGTTCAAGACTTGCAAGGCGATGAACATGCCGATCGCTATGCCAATTTTGTCGACAGCCCCGAACACCGCAAAAAAGATGCCCGCACGCTTCTGACGCGTCACTGCAGTATCCACATCCACGACGTCAGCAACGATGGCTAGAGGCAGGTAAGCGAACGCCCCGAAACTGGCGCCCTTCAAAACGAAGAAAACAAGAAAGGTGTTGTAATCACCGGCGCCTAAGAAAGCGGTCGCCAGTACCATGAGTCCGGACCAGGTCATCGCAATCGCCAAGGATCGGTGTTTGCCGTACTTCTTCGCAAGTACCTGCCAGAGCGGGATCGCGGCAACACCCATGAGATAGTAAAAAATGAACGTACGCCCAATGCGGTCCCCGGCCTGCAATACGTCGTCCATGAAGAAGACGACGACCGCGTGCCGTGACGCTTCACCAATGACAATGGCCAGCGCCACGTAGACCATGCGTCGAAACGGTCCGATCTTGAGCATGCTGGTCAGATCTTTCCACCACTTCTGCCTTTTACGGACAACTTTGACTTCCCGTTCTGGAACCAGGAGCAGGAGCACGGCAACAACCACTGGGAACACGACCAGGAGCGTCATGCCAATGCCACTCAGAACATCCCCGGACCCCGGCGAATCCAGCACTTCCTGAAAAAACCAGATCACTATTGAGGCGCCAAGCAAACCGGCAATGGTCCAGACCTGACGAACGGCAGTGATCCGGGCCCGGTCCATGTAGTTATCCGTCAGCTCCGCACCCCAAGCGCCGTAAGGCAGAACCATGATGGTCCAGCCGAGGTAGACCACCATGTTCCAGATCAACATATACCAGATGTCGACGGGGGGCTCAGGCATGAAGAGTTTGTAGATGCCGAACATCATGACGGGTAGTCCCAGAACCACGTATGGACGCCTGCGTCCGAATCGACTGCGCGTGCGATCCGACAACCAACCCATGAGCGGATCCGTCACGAAGTCCGTCAGGCGCGAAACCAGCAGAACCGTGCTGATCGCGGCAAGGCCCAGACCCAGTTCACCTGCGTAGTATGGGTGCAGAAACAAGGTCATCGGATAGCCGAGAATGGCAATCGGAAAGCCAAGACTGCCGTACGCAACGAGCGTACGGAGATCTATGTTGCGATGAGCGTTCGTTTTCGTCTTTATTCCCCTCCGGATCCAAGTGATTATTACAAATCCAAGCGAGGTAGATCATCACATGAAACGACTCACCGCGATTGTCGTTGTGACCACAACAGCGATATTCGGCTGCACTGATCCAGACGTGGTGCCGGAAACCCACATCTCCACACCGCCACCGCCGCGAGCATCCGGAGGCAACGTAGAGCGCTACCCGTTGAAAACGGCGTTGTACGGTGATTTACACGTGCACACCAGCTGGTCTACCGATGCGTATGCCGGTGGCAATCGATTGGGACCCAATACCGCCTATCAATTCGCGCGCGGGGAGGAAGTTGAGCTTCAGAACGGCCTGCTCGCTAAGTTAGACGTACCGCTGGATTTTGTTGCCCTGACCGATCATGCCGAGGGTTTCGGTACCCACCTGCCCTGCACTATTGGCGGCGGTCCCGAGTTTGATACAGAACTATGTCGAGCCATGCGCTCTGGTGATCTAGATCAACAAGCCATGCTAGAGCAAGCATTCGCCACCGCTGGTGACAGGCCCCGTCCACGCAGCGCGCTGTGTGACGACAATCTGGAGCGGTGCTTGGCCACCGAAAAAGCCACCTGGCTGCGTGTGCAGGAAGCTGCCAACGCGTTTGATGATCCGGGCACTTTCAGCACCTTGATCGGTTACGAGTTTTCTTCCTTGTTAGAGAACTTCGGCATGCTGCATCGCAACGTCATATTTCGGGGTACCGATGTGACGCCTCATGCCATCTCTTCGAATGATGTCGTGAACCAAGCCGATTTCTTCGCCCAGTTAGATGAAGCCTGCCAGGCCCCCTGCGAAGTATTGACCATCCCACACAACACCAATTTTTCCTGGGGCAAGGCGTTTGCACGCACCGACGAAGACGGTTCTACCTACACGGCAGCGGATATCGAGCGCCGCGCGCGAATCGACCGGGTATTCGAAATCACTCAGCAGAAAGGCAATTCGGAATGCCAGATCGGTGTGGGGATGGCCGATGAGGATTGCAACTTCGAGAACTCCTGGCCTGTTTGTGATGACGGCCAAGGCACCCAGTGTGCATCAGAACCCTCATTCCTGCGTAACGCGCTCCTCACCGGTCTGGCCATGGGTAGCGACGGCGGTCAGAACCCTTACAAACTGGGTGTGATTGGATCGACGGATACCCACCTGTCCGATCCCGGTAACACGGCGCGCGACGTTCCCGCTCAGTTTAGTGGCATCGATTTTTCATTTGCCGTCAAAAGAGCCTTCGAGCTGGACCATGTCGTCATCGGCCCGATTCGCAAGATATCAGCCGGCGGGCTTGCCGGGGTGTGGGCCGAGGCCAATACACGCGCGGACATCTTCGACGCGCTGAGGCGTCGCGAAGCGTTTGGTACGAGCGGATCACGGATAAAGCTACGTTTTTTTGCGGGGAGCTACGCCGAGAATCTGGGTGACGGCGAGAACGCCGTCGCCACCGCCTACGCTAATGGCGTGCCAATGGGTTCCGATTTGACCAACTTGGAAGACCCCACTTTTTGGGTGTGGGCGAGCCAGGATCCGAGCGCACCGGCGCTCGATCGCATCCAGGTCATCAAAGGTTGGTTGGAAGACGGCGAAATGAAGCAGAAGCTATGGGATGTCGCGTGTTCGGGGGATCGCACCGCCGGTGAGGATGGTAAGTGTCCGGCGACCCCCGCGTCCGTTGACATAAATACCTGTGCATCGAGTGGTAGCGGTGCTTCCCAGTTGCAGACCACCTTCACCGATCCGGACTTTTCCCCGGAACAAATTGCGTTTTACTACATCAGGGTGTTTGAAAACCCCAGCTGTCGTTGGACCACCGCACTCGCCAACGAAGCCGATGTGGATCGACCGACAGATGTTTCTGCAACGGTCCAACACCGCGCCTGGTCGTCGCCGATCTGGGTGAATTCTCCATGACTCGCTGGCTCAAGCCCCTACAGCTGGCCGAATAGATGTTATGCCCGTGTACGTAGGGACCCCGTTTGACGGCGTTGGTTGCGCCGCTCGAGCGCATCCCTCAATCGGTCGAGCCGCGTTGCAGACAGGGGGTAGCGCCAAATGACCAACACCGCCGTCCCATAAAGAATCGTGGGAATCACGACGGTATTCAGGCGCAACGCCAGCAGCTGATCCGGCCCGTTGGTGCCGTTCGGGTCGAACCCGAAGAGCGCCACTGTCGGCAACGCGAGCCCGACGGCCACCGCTTGAAAAAACTTTTGTCCCAGCGACCAGGTGGCCATATACGAGCCCGCCACGTGATTACCGGTGCGCAAAGACGCGATGTCGATGACGTCGGCCTTCATCGAAAGGGAAATGGCCATGAAGTTGCCCCCTGCGATGCCGTAAATCGCGAGCACCGCCAGCATGCCCCAGACATCGCCGGGGCCGAGCAGCAGGTAACACGGGCTCGCCAGCGTATAGATGATCGCGCCGATGACCCAAGTATTCTTTTTACCGATACGATAAGAGATCTTCATCCAAAGCCCCAGCGAGATCAGCTGGGTCACATAGTGGCCCAACAGAATGGCTTGAATGTTCTCCTCGATTTCCACGACATACACGGCGAGCAGCATGAACATGGAACCGGCCCAGGTGGTGCCCATGGACAGCATCAAGAAGCCGATGAACAGCACCATGAAAGAACCGTTGGTGAACATCTGCTTGCTGCTGATGAGCACGTTGGTTTGGACGGCGCGGTGTTTGGTGGCTTCCGGCACTTTCCACAATGCGATGAGCATGAGCACGGGCAACAGGACTAGAGCCATGAAACCGACGATGGTCAGCCCCTCGCTCGGCAGCGAACCATAACCGACGAGTTCGCCGGACACCGTCGGAATACCCAACACGCTGACGTTACCGAGATAGCCGAAGAATTGGCGCCAACCGGTGATGCGGGTGCGCTCGTTGTAGTCGTCGGAAAGCTCCGCGCCCCATGCGAAGTAGGGTATGTTGATCATGGTCCATCCCAGCCACAGCAACATCGACCAAATCAGAAGATGCCAATTGTCCACGGGACCGGACGGTGCGAACAACTGCCACGCGGCGATCATCATGACCAAGCTGCCGCCCGCCAGCCAGGGTTTGCGTTTGCCGAAACGCGTCTGGGTACGGTCGCTCAGGTAACCGATGAGCGGGTCGGTGACGACATCGCTGATCCGCGCGAGCATCAGGATCAATCCGATATCGGTGAGTTCGAGACCGAGGTTGCGCGAATACACGAGCGGCAGATACAACGACACCGGGATGGCGGCAAGGTAAACCGCATAGTCGGGAAGACCGAAATACAACAGCGTTGAAGTTTTAATGCGCTCCGTGTGTCGCGGTTGGTTGGACAACTTTACCCCGCTATCCCGTCCCCAACACATTGAAGCACGTTGCGTGCTTGCGATCTACGCTCGTGACGGGCTCGGGGAGCGGTGTGGGCACGTTGCGTCGCCGGGGGTGTGCGAGTATCGTCAAAGCCCTCTAAAATCGATTCCCCGAGCCAGACCCAAAGGAGCGCACTATGTCAAACAGCTACGCCAAGGGGCGTCGTATGTTCGACGCGGACAGCCACATCATGGAAACCGTGGACTGGCTGAGTAGTTACGCCAAGCCGGAACAGGCGGGTTTGATCAAACCGCTGGCGACTGAGTCGGGGGGTGCGGACATCCTCGGCACCATCGAACAAGCCCTCGCACGACACGCGGACGCCGGCGCGACTGCCGAACTACTCGAACAGCCGCTCATCTCGGGTCCGAAGGGTTGGCACGCTTATGGCGCGTTCGACCCGACAGAGCGCAGTCACGCGTTGGATCTTTTGGGCTTTGAAAAGCAGTTGGTATTCCCGACCTTCTCCATCGGTCAGTTCGCGAAGTCGAAGCGTCTTGAGAAACTCTACGGCGGTACCGACATGCTCAACCGACGCATGGCCGATTTTTGCCGGGAGGACGATCGTTTGCTGGCGGTCGGTTATGTGCCATTGACGGATCCGGGGCTCGCGCTGGCAGCCGTGCGTGACGGTATCAAAGCCGGCATCGACGCTTTTTGGGTAAGTTCCGATCCGATCGACGGTCGCTCACCCTCGCACCTCGATCACGATCCGATCTGGGATCTGCTGCAGCGCGAAAAGGTCCCGATGGTGCTCCACATCGGCGGCGGTCGGGGATTGGACCCCGCTTACCACAATGCCGGACACCCGCGCGTGACGGACTGGCTCGGTGGCGGCGAAAACCTCCGCGGCAAGGATTTTCCGGCCATCTCACATTCCCCTCAGGATTTCCTGACCGCGATGATCTATGACCAGGTATTCCAGCGCTTCCCGAAGCTGATGTGCGGAGTCATCGAGATCGGCGCGACATGGCTGCCCGGGTTTCTACGCACGCTCGACCAGGGCCAGCGCGCCTTTCGCAAGGCCGAGCCGCTGTTGCAATCCCTCGAGTTGGCACCGTCGGAATTCATGCAGCGGCAAGTGCGCGTCAGCTTGTTCCCATACGAAGACCCGGGCTGGTTGATCGAGCAAGTGGGACCGGACATCTGCATGTTTGCGTCGGACTTCCCCCATCCCGAAGGCGGCCGCGATCCGATCGGCCGGTTCGACAGCGCGCTGGACGCAGCGGCAACGGCCGCTGGTGCAAGGGATTGTTTTTACCATCGGAATTTTGCTTCGCTGATGAGCATTCGCGTGTAAACAGGAAGGCTTGTTCGTCACGCTGTAACACCGACACCTCAGTGCCGTACGGAAGCGCTTCGACCGGATTCTCAACGCCAAGGCTACTGACGGCATAGCGGAAGTGATCTTCCGTGTGTGTTCGGCCCTGCCCTTTTGCAGCACTGCGCACGCGACGCCGCAAGTCCCGCGGATCGCTCCCTAGCACCACTTGAGGCGGAACAGCTAAGTATTGGATTTGTTACTGTACTGGTAAATAAGTGTCGTCGAGATAGGAGTTTTTCGTGTCAGAACAGCCTTTTGCCGGAATTCGGGTGATTGAATTCGGTCAGTTTGTCGCCGTACCGGTAGCCGCCCAACTGCTCGCTGACGGTGGCGCTGAGGTGATTAAAGTGGAAGCGCTCACCGGTGACCCGATCCGCGGCATTCTGCCTTTGGCGCCGGGAGAGTCGCGCTACTTCATCACACGTAACAACGGCAAACACTCGTTACCCCTGGCATTGAGTGACACCGCAGCACAACCCGTTGTTGAAGCCCTGGTGGCGAGTGCGGATGTGGTGTTGATGAATCTGCGACCAGGGCTGGCTGCAAAACTCGGGTTGGATTCGGATCAGCTCCTTGAAAAACACCCCACACTGATCGTCGGTTCGGTCACTGGCTTCGGCTTGAGTGGACCCGAAGCCAGCGACGCGGGCATGGATCTGGTGGTGCAAGCCCGAACCGGCCTGATGGCAGCCAACGGCCGAATTACTGATGATCGTCCCGCAGCCGGGGATCCGGTTAGCGCTGATTATATGTGTGCGATGACCTTGGCGTTCGGGGTAAGTGCTGCACTGTTACGTCGCCAACGCACGGGTAAAGGTGGCACTATCGATACCAGCCTCATGCAAGCGGGTTTAGCCCTGACTGCCAGTCAGTTGGTCCGCTCAGACGATCGTGACACGGCCAAGCACCAACATCTGCTCGACAAACTCAAACAAGCGCGGCTGCAACGCGCTTCATATGCGGAACAGCTCGAGCTAACCCGGCCGACACAACGCGCGCACATGTTCATGGTGTATTACCGCACTTTTGTGACTTCGGACGGACACATTGCGGTAGCCTGTGGTAGTCCGGCGTTGCGCGTCAAGTTTGGCACGGTGCTTGGCATCGAAGATGCGGCATTGGCGGACGGTTTCGATGGCGATTTGAACGTCCACTACCAAGCTCTGACAAAAAAGGTAGAAGAACTCATCTCCGCTAAATCGAGTGCACATTGGGAGAACGCCTTGCGCGCTGCCGGTATTCCCGTATCGACCGTTCGTCTACCTCTCGAGCTCTACGATGACGAACAGATAAACACCAACAACTTTCTGTATCGATTCAATCACCCCACTGCAGGTAACATGACCGTTGTTGCACCACCCTTATCCCTAGACGACGAAGGGTTTAAACCAGGGCAACCGACCCGGTCTTTTGGTTCAGAGACCCGCGCGCTGCTTCAAGATCTTGGTTTCTCGGATGAGCAGGTCGATGCATTTGTCGATGCAGGGATAACCCATGAAGGCGTGGCACAGTCAACGAGCTGACGGTTGGGCTTGCGCTTTGGCTTCTATCTCCGCCCTGATCTCTTTCTGACGCTCCGGGGTGATCGGGAAATTCCAGATGATCAATGCGCCGCCTAAGAAGAAAATAGACGGGAAGGCAGAAAACAGAAATCTAAGGCCAAAGAGTTCTTCGGCACTGTTCACAGCACCCGGTTCGGCGTTAAACCCTAGCAACGCGAGACCAAACATAGCGATAGCAGCACCTAGGGATGCTGTGGACTTCTGCGCGAAGGACCAAGCCGAGAAAAACAACGCAGCTCTATTTTCACCTGTACGCAAAGTGTCATAGTCAATGACATCCGCCTTCATTGCGTTGGGCAGCATCTGACTGAAGCCACCGGAAGCAAACCCGGTCACCACCGTTACCGGAATCATCCACCAGACATCGCCCTCACCCAACAACAAATAGAACGGATGAGCAAAGGCAATCAAAGCATAGGCAGCCACATACGCACGGTGTTTGGAGATTTTGGTGGACAGCCAGACCCAGAAAGGCACCGAGGCAAAACTGGTCACCATGTATATGCTCAGGATGTAGGGCGTTTTGTCTTCCGCACCCAGGACATCCGCCACGAAGAATAGATACAGCGGCGTGGTAATGTTTAACCCGATGTAGCCAATCATGAATGCAATCACTAAACGCAGAAATGGCCCGTTTGTGAACATGAGTTTCAGACCATCGAGAACTCGTACGCGCTCCTGAGGCGGCCGTACCGGTTCCGGAACTTTGGTCACTGTGGCCAGAATACAAATGGGCATTAGAATGATGATGGTCATGCCAACCAACTCGAGAACGGATTCAGCATCTGTGGAATACGCAAACAATGCAGCAGCGGCGATCGGGATAAACTGCGTGGCGAAATTACCGACGATACCTGCCTGCGCCCGCCAGCCGGTCACTCTCGAGCGTTCGTTGTAGTCGGTGGATAACTCTGCACCCCAAGACCAGTAAGTGATAATCACCATTGTCTGACCCACGCCTAAGACCAACATCCAAAACAACATATGACCGCCGCCCGCGCCTTCGGGCGGCATAAAGAGCATGTAGATGGCGAGCATCATGACCGGGGCAGATAGAAATACCCAAGGTTTGCGCTTACCCCAAGGCGTTTGCACGCGATCGCTGATGAATCCCATCAATGGATCAGTGAACACGTCTACGATTCTCGCTACCAGGATATAGGTGCCTACCAACGCGAGGGGCACACCCACATCACTGGCGTAAAAACGCGGAATAAAGACCAACGCCGGAAAGAAACCCATCATCACCGGCATCTCGGTCAAACTGTAGTAGAAGAGCGTGGAGTTTTTGAGACGCGTAACTTTTTCCTTCAACAAACTACTCCACGAGCTTTACTATTAATTGAAGTGATATCACTGCGACGGCGCAGGGACCACCTCGGCGACAAGTGCATCCACCATAGCATGCTTGTCTTCGACGGAGCATCCTGAATCGGGTGCTCCACAAAGCGCCCGGGCGATCAGGTCCGTGCTGTCAGCCTGAAAACGGCAGCCGTACGCACAGCTTCCTCCGGCGGAGGAAACTGTCCCATCGCTTCAGGGTAGTGCACTGAATACTTTCTCTGCCACGCGGTCAATAGGCCAATCTGACCGTCAGTGACGGGTGTAGCGTTGAGTTCATAGAGTTTGCCCGCCATCTGCATGCGTACCGGGCCCCCTGCTCCGATGCCGCGGGTCCAGCCACTGTCTTTCTGACCGGTGACGTACAGATCCCCACCCACCTGCACTACCCAGATGATGACGGTACGGCCAATCGGACCGGCGCCGACCTGCAGGTGAATTTCTTGAACCGAGTGAGTGTCTCCCCATGACGCTGGAGTTGCCGAAGCCGAACCACCAATGAAGAGGCCCGGCATGGGACCGAGCGGAGCAGCTATTGCGACAGCAACCAGGGTAATGACAACAAGAACGGAAACAGTTTTGAGGACCTTCATTTCTGTACTTCGTCTTCTTTGGGAGCTGATTCTAATTCAATGAGAACTTTGTGACACTACAATAGATGCGTGACACATTGGAGATGGAAGAGATGACTGGCGCGTTGACTGAAGCTGGTACAGTTCCATCGGGCATGGCAGATTCCAAGGACTTTCTCTCTCGGTCCTGGCTTGCTAGATTGAAAATCACAAAGTTCATCAAAGGAAGGTCTGATGCCCCTTAATGCTGTTTTTCGTCACTTGCTGATCGGCTTTGCAACATACCTGCTGGGCACAGTTGCTGTTTTAGGCACTCTTTCAGGTGCAGGGGCTTGGGCAGCCGAGAACGACATCCCACGAACAGCGAACGGCAAGCCAGACCTTAGTGGTACCTACGACATTGCCACCCTCACCCCGATGCAAAGGCCAGAGGAGTTCGGTGAGACCTTGTACATGACACCCGAGCAGGCAGAGAACATCACTCAAATGATGGCCGAGAGGGTCGCGGCTGAAGGTGTTCCGAGTGATCCCGATCGCGACGCACCGCCTGCTGGTGGCGACGGCACCGGGGGTGCGGGTGGCAACGTTGGCGGCTACAACTTTTTTTGGATCGACGCAGGTGATTCCGTGGCGTTGGACGACGGCAAGTTTCGCACTTCGATCATTACCGATCCGCCAAACGGACGTTATCCACCGCAGACGGACGAGGCCAAACTGGGACAACGAATCGTAACCGATCAGCTGAGAACTAATGACGGCACCGCCTACTGGTTGGAATGGGACCGCCCGGGGCCATTCGACGATCCGGAGCGTCTACTCGCCTCTGATCGCTGCGTGGCAAGCTTTCGTGGCGCTGTCCCCGCAACACCTTCGGTGTACAACAACCTGCACCGGATTGTGCAAACCGACAATAAGATAATGATCCTCAACGAGATGGTGCATGATGCACGGGTAGTTCGCATGAACGCCGAGCACCTCCCTCAAGACATGAGATTCTGGCTGGGTGATTCGGTCGGTTGGTGGGAAGGAGATACCCTGGTCGTTGATACAACCAACTTCAAAGGCTACTGGGGTTTCACTTCCACTACGCCAACCCTGCACGTCGTCGAACGTTTCACACGCATCGACGCCGACTCGCTTCACTATGAGTTCACGGTAAATGACCCTAGCATGTGGACCGGTACGTGGAAGGGTGACTTTGTCTGGCCCGCCACCACGAGAGCCGAGGAGCGTGTGTACGAATACGCCTGTCATGAGGGGAATTACGCTGTGGGTAATATGTTGCGCGGGGCTCGTTTGCTCGAATCGGAGAGCCTTGCTCAAAGCGGTGGACAGTAGTGAGCAAGTCTATGCACTGGACCGTATTTCTTTCTGGCGAAATACACACCGACTGGCGCCAGCAGTTACAACGGGGTTGCGAAGAAAAAGATATACCAATCCGGTTTACATCCGCAGTGACTGACCACACTGCAAGCGACGCGGCTGGCGATTTGTTAGGCAAAGAAGGCAATAACTTCTGGCGCGACCACAAATCTGCGAAGGTTAACGCGATTCGCACGACTACGCTGATTGAGCAATGTGATGCGGCCGTGGTGCGTTTTGGGGAGAAATACAAACAATGGAACGCCGCATTCGATGCAGGCTGCTGTGCAGCCCTTGGCAAACCTTACATAACGCTCCACGATGAGACGCTGATCCATCCACTCAAGGAAGTTGATGCCCAAGCGATGGCCTGGGCGCAGACTCCGGATCAGGTAGTAGAAATTCTAGCTTACGTTATCGCTAAGCAATAACCGATTAGGGGCCAGGAAGACCTTTGTGTGACGCCACTAAACCATTGGTACCACCCTTCGGCGCCTGACGGATACAACTCATCCCGACGCAATCGCCGCCAATAACCTACAACAATTAGCGACAACGACTTAGGAAACTGGGCCCAAAACTGCGTCCTTCAGAGGACCTTGTCGTTAAGGCTACACTCTAATCCCTGGAACAGAACAGGCTTAAGAGAATGAACTACGAAACCTTGATGCTCGAACGCGAAGGCGCTATTGCTACTCTAACGCTCAACCGACCTGAGTCGCTGAACGCTATGACTCGCCAAATGGGCACGGAACTGAATGACGCTTTTGCGCGAGTTCGAGACGACACTCAGGCCCGTGTGCTGGTCGTCACCGGAGCCGGACGCGCATTTTGTGCTGGAGAGGACGTGAAACAGCGACCGGCGGATTCCGCAGAGATACGCGAACAGAGTACGCCATTGGGAAAACTGGTGCGTGGACCGTTAGCACCCATCGATTTTGCCGCTACTTTTCGTAATATGCCAAAACCAACCATCGCTGCAGTCAACGGACCCGCCGTGGGCCAGGGTCTTAGTCTTGCGCTGGCGTGCGATATCCGCCTGGCATCCGACAACGCTAAACTTGGTGCGGTGTGGACTTTGCGGGGTATACCGCCTGAATCTGCTGGCGCTTATCTGCTCACACAGCTCGTTGGGCCTGCAAAGGCATGTGAGTTGATCTTTGGCGGCAAGATCATTGGCGCTGACGAAGCAAAAGACATCGGCTTGGTCAGTGAAGTCATACCGGCAGCAGACTTCCCCCAAGCAACTCGTGCGTTTGCCACCGAGATGACCAACGGCGCACCTGTGGCGAATGGCATTTCAAAGATGATGATCTACCAGGCCCTGGAAACCAGTCTAGAGGTGCATAGCCGCTTGGATTTTCTCGGGCAACAGTACGCATTCAATACTCAGGATCGAGAAGAAGGTATTCAGTCGTTCCTGGAGAAACGACCTGCAGAATTCAAGGGGCTGTAAAGGAGATTCTGATCAGAAGTCGACGCCGCGGCAAAACGCACCGTCGACACGAACCGTAGTACCGTTAACCCAGCTGGCCGCCGGGCTCGCGAGGAACGCGACCACGCGCGCCACTTCCTCAGCAGTACCCATGCGTTTCATTGGGTGCCAATCACGGTCACGCTCATACAAAGCAGTGGCGTTGTCTTTGATATTGTTCCAGGCACCGCCTTCGATATAGATTGGACCAGGTGCCACCGTGTTTGCACGAATCCCCTTCTCACCCCACTGCAGTGCACGTTGCGCCATGTGTCTAATTGAGGCTGCCTTCATCGCGCCATAACTCGGGCTGATGGGTACGTCGTGATGTTCTATACCGGTAATCGATGCTATCTGCACCAATGCCGCGCGCTCGGACTGCTCGAGAAACGGCAGTGCCCCTTCACTCATTCCAACCATTCCCAGCACGTCGACTTCAAAATTGCGTCGCCAGGAATCCGGCCCACTATCTGGTTGACCACTTGCCGTGGCATTGTGTACGACAACATCCAGACCACCCATGCTGTCGGCTGCGATATTCATCCACGCCACGGTCGCATCATAGTCCCCTACATCACACACATGTCCACTCGCGGAACCAAGCGCACTCAGTTCCGTCACCGCAGCCTCGAGCTTATCCTCGCTACGCGCCGCGATTTGTACCACCGCACCTTCCGAGATCAGCGCTTTCGCAACCGCAAGACCAATTCCCTGGCTGCCACCCGAAACTACGGCCCTCGCACCTTGTAGACCCAGGTCCATAACCCACTCCTGCTAGACAGTTGATGAGTGGAATCTTAACAGGGGTGTTCACCCAACGGCAGGCTATATCCGGTCGTCACACGGCTGCGACCACGACCCGTTGGGTCGTACTTGACCCCCAGCTTCCATACCCGATCAACAGATCAAACGAGCACTCCACCAATTGACACACGCGTGTTCAACCAGAGCTACTTCCAAGAATGTTGAGAAGTCATTGGTTCAGCACCGCGATCTGCAGCCGGCCTCGCTCAAAATCCTATAAGGGGTCGCCACCCAATACAGCCGGTGTTTCGCAGTAGGTGCTTAGGATGTAGCGTTGATGGTCCTGGATACGCTCTGTTAGCGCTTCGGCGATGATTGGGATCTGCCCGTTCATCGCAAAGTATTTCAACATACCCTTGTTTTGCTGAGTGAGCGGCATAATCTCGGGCGGTGGCACTAGTACACACATGCTCATCGTTGCCCAGTAAATATCGGCTGCGGTCACCGCTTCGCCGACCAGGTAACGTGAACCGTTTTGTTTCTGAGCTGCAAGACGGCCATCGATGAGCTTGAGCACCTCAGCGACTTTCCCCGGCGCGGCCGCACTGGCCTCTTCGCTGTAGCCATACTTTCGAGCCAAAGGGCTGTCGCTTAGGATTCTCATGTTCCAAACCAACCCATCCTCGCCAAGCACAACTGCACACAGCCCCATCACCTCCGCGCGTTGTTCGAAATCATCAGGTATCAGTCTTGGCGCACCCGGCGCACCGATACGCTCGGCTAGCGCCAACTGCTCAATCCAAACATTCCGCGGCCGCTCCTCATCGTGGAACATGGTGGGAATGCTGGTTTGACTGGTAAGCTCGTAGAGCTTCGCTTGTCGGTCTTCTCCGGTCTCTTTGTCCACGCCCATCATCGGGTGCAAGGCGCGGATGAGCGGCACGCCTTTCACGAAGCAGATGTTTTTTAACGCCTCTGCATACAGAGCAGGAATACCGGGAATAAATGTCACCCGCGTTCCCGTATTCATCGCGGCTGCTTCATCCAATGTTATAAATTCTGGAGTGCTCGACCCTGCGTTACCCATCTGCTTTCCTCAAATTACGGAGGTGATCATTTTTGCCAAGGGACGACCACCGAGTCAAAGGCTCTTTGGCATCCCGACATTGACCTGCACTCGAAATTTGATTCTGCGCGCCATCGAGAACAGGAATCAAAACGTCACCAGATCGCATAGCCGATTGACTCAACAAGGGATTTTTAGTCGGAACGGCAGGATTTGCACCTGCGGAAACGTGACCCCCAATAAGCGCGTTGACTCACTTCAGTTCGGCCAGTAGACGACCTCATCACCTGGCTCTACCCGCTCTGCGCGAGTTTTATCTATAGCAATCGGCCGTTCCGTCGTCGGCTGCCATAGTAGATCGCGCGCGCCAGAGTGATGCCGATCGAGCAATGCTTGAAGTTCGGCAAGTTTGTCGGGTCTGCTGGTCGCAAGATTTGTCTGTTCCGTCGGATCATTACCTAAATCAAAGAGCCACTTTTTATCACGGCGGCCTTCGACCTGGAGTTTCCAGTCACCCGCTCGCACTACGCGGGTTCTCCCCGACTGCCAGTACAGCGCATCGTCAGGGCGCTTAAGCTCGCCCGTGCCAAGGACCACGGGGAGCAGGTTCTGACCGTCGATTTCCACCTGGGTCGGTAACCCTGCGCCCGCTGCAGCAGCCATCGTCGGCATCAAATCGATATGTGCTACCGGTTGCTGCACCGTTTTGCCGGCGGGTATTCTTGCCGGCCATTTCATGAAGATGGGCGCGCGAATACCGCCCTCGAAAAAAGTGATCTTCCAACCCCGGTACGGTGCGTTGACTTCCGGCAGACCAATGTAGCCCGCCCCACCATTGTCACTCGAGAAGATGATCAGTGTGTTGTCCGAGAGACCGAGCGCTTTGAGCTTCTTTTCTATCCGCTGCACGCTGCGATCAAGGGACCTGACCATCGCCGCATAGACACGCAGCCGGTGCGGCTCGAGATCGCCCACTGCCTCGTAGTCCTCTTTTGTTGCCTGCAGGGGGGTGTGTACACCCCAGTGTGCGAGATACAGGAAGAATGGTCGATGCCGGTTCGCCTCGATCACTTTCAGGGACTCATCGGTCCAGTAATCGGTCAGATAACCGCCGGGCTTAAAGGCATCGCCGCCGTTAAAGCGCGTGGAAAAACGCCCGCGTGCCCACAAGAACTTGTCGATGGGATCGAAGTCGAGTTTTGCATTGACCACATTGGGGTCGTCTTCTTCGGCAAAGAGCTGACTGTCCATCAACAGACTTTCATCGAAGCCCTGATCATTCGGCGCCATTCCGTTGCGATTACCGAGGTGCCACTTACCGATATGCACCGTGTGATACCCCTTGTCTTTCAGCACCTCGGCAATGGTCGTCTCCTCGGCAGGGAGTCCCTTGGTCCAATAATCCGGCTGACTCTCGTCGAGTTCCCGGTGGTAATCGCCGGGCGGCAATCCGTCGTCCATCTCATTGCCCATCATCGTGACCATGCGGCTGAAGCCGGGCGGTGTCGGCGTGAATTCAAACCCGGTGCGTGTGGGATAGCGCCCGGTCATGAGCATGGCCCGGGACGGGGCGCACGTACCATGTCCAGCGTACGCTTGAGTAAACATCACGCCCCCGTCGGCAATAGCATCGATGTTGGGGGTTGGCACTGCCCCACCTGCGACACCGCCACCGAACGCCGAGAGGTCGTTGATACCGAGATCATCGGCCAGCACAAAGATAATGTTGGGTAGCCGCTCGCCGGGCGGCAGATCGGCCTCAGCCGGACCCTGCTGCCACTGTATCTCAACGTTGGGGCCAATCTCCGGTTGCGACTGTTGAGAAACATAGAACAACAACAGATCGGTACGGTATTGATACGCGACCACACCCAGAGCAGCCAACACAATCAACAGTGACATTAAGGCTTTTTTCATGTTCAACCCTTACGCCGAGAGAGGTGGTAGCAGATATGCATCGAGCACACCCAACGGGCCCAGCGCGGTCTCAACACCAGCGCGATCCTCGGCAGACAACGCGTCAATCTCGCGCTTGATATGGCAGCGGCTGACTTCGCTGTACTTCAGCGAGCGCATACGCACAGGACCTTCACCGAGGTCTACTTCACACCATTTCTCACCAGCGGCCAGAGCCTCTCGTGAAACCACCAAGAACCGGTGGTAGTTGTCGCGCATGTGTTCAAAAAAAGGCGTAAGCGTAACCGGCAGGGCATCGTTCTTTAAATACTGACCGTCGTCTGTGCGATCATCAAACACCCGATCCATGCACTCGAGCATGGCAGGCGCGCACCGCTCGATCCAGCTGCGCGGTTCCGGGTCTGCCGCGATGTGCGCCTTGAACAGACCGGCAAACGTGAAATCACCGAGACTCGCCCGATCACCCAACAGAAACCGGTACTGACTATAGTGTCGCTCCGCGTGCACCATGAGCTGTTCGAAGTCGCGCCGAACGTGCGCCGCCTGGTCGGGGCCACAGCCGCGGTTAGCGCACGCATTGAGACCGAAGTTATCCCGTACCAGCTTGATCCGCTCCGCGGCTTCGGCCCGTTCGGCTTCCGTCAGTCCCTCATCCATAAACTTGCCGATGAAATTGGCATAGAAGCCAATGGCGACATGATCCACGTTGTGCGGATAGCACCAGCGGCTGCTGATGGCGTAGCGGCCAAACCATTCATCCGCCCAATCTTCCAGCAGATGCGCCGCAATTCGCTGGACCGGGGTGGCAGGCAGAATGGGGCGGTCGGGATATTTCGCGTTCAACATCAGACCGATGGGCGTGGTGTCGTGTATGAACCATCCCTCTGGGGTCTCCAGACCAGGAATGAAGTGGGTACCGAGACGGGCTTCCATATGCGGGCCTGCATCTTGGGTCTTGAGTTTGAACTCGTAGTCCAGATTCAAATAGTTGAGCATCGCCTGCAGCTTTCGCGTAAACAGGCTGTGCTCACCGCCCCACATCACATACCGTCCTTCGAACATCGCTAGCTTCCTTTCCCATGCAGAGGATGTCTGAAGATCAAAGCATCGAGCACGGCAGTTACGAGACCGAGCACCAGGAACAGCATGATCCGCAGGTCGCTGACGTACAGGCCAGGCTCCACCGGATATGCAATGGTTTTGTCCATGGCAGCGTGCTTGTAAGCATGTCTCTCACCCATGTCGGGGTGCGTGACGACCTCGACGAACGCCCTGCGGCTCTTGTAACGAAACAGTGCCGCCAGGTCCCAACCGTGAGCGCCTTCGATACCTGTAATGTCAATCCCCACACCGAGGCCGTTGCCGAAGAAGATTGGGTGACAAGCGCGCGACAACAGTTGAGGATACATGTGCGCCATATAATGGTTGTTGTAGTCCTCAGCAGTAGCACCGGGCCCAAACCCCGGCATGGGTGGTGGGTTCTCACTCATGTCGATGTTATTGACCATGAGGAACTGATTGCCGCTATCTTCACGCAGAAACCGCTCGAATTGCGCAAAGCGCTCCGCATCCATACTGCGCCGCTCGAGGGCAATCAGTGCCTGCGCGATCTCGGCATCAGTGAGCGGGCCGCCAAAGTCCGTGTACCAGACAGTAAAAGTCAGCCAAACAAGACTGGGAATACCCCACAACAGACCGCGCTTACTCAAGGCCCCTCTCAAACCAAAATCCCTCGGCGTCCACACATTCAATGTTCAACTGACCGGCGAGCCCGGCTGCGCGGTGCTGGCTGATCTCATGTTCCTGTTTGCTTCAGCGTGGTGGGATGTCTAGTTACCACCGCGCCAGGTGAACTGCAAACCCCACACACTGGGCGGGCCGTACCAACCCGCGAATCCACGCGCCCCAGCCGGGCCTCCCCCGGAAACCAATCCAGCTAACGGCTGCGTCGCCATCACGACGTAGTAGGCTTCATCCGTGACGTTCCGCGCAAATGCTTCGACTTCCCACTGCCCATTTGCCGCACCCAGGCCGATGCGCAAATCGAGTAATCCATAGGCCTCTTGCTCACCAATGTCTGAACCAAATACACGGGTTAACACTTGATCGTCCCGCCAAGAGTAGTCTGCGCGTGCATACCATTCCAGGTTATCGCCGAAGGGTTGCGTCCACTGCGCACCAATCGTGTATTGATACTCCGGCGCAAAACTGGGTCTCTCACCCGTGCGATCGCAGGTACCGTTCGGATTGGTCGGGGCCTGGCCAGCCGCACACTGGGCGTTGTCGAAATCGGTGTATTCCGAGTCGAGATAGGCAAACGAGCCGTTGATCAGCAGGTTATCATTCGGCGCCCAGGTGAAATCGGCCTCTACGCCCTTCACTTCCTGTTCGCCGGCGTTGCCGACGATGAAGCCGGTGCCGGTCGGCGCTAGCGTCGACTCCTGGAAGTCTTCGACGGTCGTATGGAACACGGTCAGGTTCAACATGACTTGCCGATCGAAGAAAAACGACTTGATACCCCCCTCGTAGGTGAGAGAGTTTTCTTCCTCAAATTCGACTTGCGCGCCTGGTGGTAAACGGCGGGAGTTAAAGCCACCGGACTTGAATCCCGTGGAACTGGTGAAGAACAGCATGACATCGTCGCTCACGTTGTAACGCGTGTTGAAAGACCAGGTCACTTTGCTTTCCGAACGGTCCCGACTACCGACAACGTTTGGCGGAAAGATGGCCACGTTTATGGGAATGCTATTGGTGGGCAAATTGGTGTGCGCGATTTCGACGTCCTTCTCATCACGGCTCCAACGCAAGCCACCGGTGACGTCCCACACATCGTTGATGTGCCAAGTGACGTTGCCATAACCCGCGATACTCTCGGTTTCCTGATCAAACGCCGAGGTCACGAAGTCACCTTCCTGCGCGGTGCAGGGTGCAGGACACAGTGCGGGCGGAAACGGAAAAACGCGGTTCGCACCAGCGCCGACCGTCAAGTCAGAATCAAACTGGGTGTCTTGTTTGTAGAAATACAATCCGGCGAGATACTCCACGGCACGGTCGGATGGAGACGTCACGCGAAATTCCTGACTCAACACTTCATTGCTCTGGGTTTGCGGCGCAAAGAGCATGGGGTTTTTCAGCGAGTCCGCGGCAATCACGACAGAGTTTTCCCAGTCCTGGTAGCCCGTAATCGAGGTAAACAGGAATTCATTCCCGATGTCCCAGTCGACCTGGACAGATGCACCAAAGGATTCCGAAGTATCGTCGCCTTCGTCATCGCCGTCGACCCGATGATCATCGTCATCGAAATTGGTGAACGGATAGCTTGCCGCCGCCTGGGTCGCGAGGAACCCCGGAGTCGCGATCCCCCAAGTTGGGTCGTTCGGACGCAGTTGCTCAGCCATACAGCATCGCCGTTCGATCTCGCTGTAATAAATGGCGGCATTAATCTCAACCGTGTCCGTCGGCGCAAACAAGAGCTTGCCGCGCACACCCCATTCCTCATTGTCATTGACGTCATCACCGGTGAAGGTGTTCTTCTCATAGCCCTCCCGGTCTCGATACCAGAAAGACAGACGCCCCGCCGTGGTATCGGAGAGACCACCGCCGACGTAGCCACTGACCGTCGCCTGATCGTATTCGCCGTAGCCTAGCTTCACCAGGCTCTCGAATTCGTCACTGGGTCTGCGCGTGGTGACATTGAGTGCGCCAATCGGCGTATTGCGTCCATACAGCGTACCTTGGGGACCGCGCAGCACTTCAACAGAATTTATGTCGGTCAACTCACCAAAATTCATCCCGCCGGTCGGCATGTACAGCCCGTCTAGAAATGTACCGACACTAGATTCGATTCCCGGATTGGTTCCAGACGAACCAATGCCCCTGATGCGGACCCGCACATTGCGCAGATTATTGGAGGACGGCATGTCGAAGTTCGGCACATAGCGCGCCACTTCCTGCAGGTCGTTCAAGCCCCGCCGAGCCAAGTCGTCACCGCTCAAGACTGTGATCGAAATCGGCACATCCTGGATACTTTCCGTGCGTTTTTGAGCCGTTACTACGACTTCCTCAATGGCTGCCAAGCTCGACACCGTGAACAACGCCAGTATTGGCGCCAGCAATACTCTGAAAACTCGCATGTGAACCCCCTATCCCCGTCCACTGGACATCAGTGGTACGCATCTAAAATGACATACATTAATAATGTTCTACATTACTAACAGCGCGAATATAGGGCAGCTTTGGGTTAATGTAAATAGGGATTCATATTTTAACGGGGTTGCAGATACCCGGTGACCATTGCGGCGAGCTCTGTCACAGTGGCCGGATCGCGCAGTCGAATCGGATCTCGATCTACCGTGGCCGTGACCAGCAACATCCGAATGGCAGTGGCAAGCGCGAAGTAAATTTTTTCCTCATCGATTGCCCGATCGATCAAGCTGTGCTCGGTGGCAAACGCATGAAACTTCCGGGCGCGAAGGCGATCCGTTGCGGCAATTCTGCCGATTACGCCAGGGACTTCCTCACCGACCGTGATGAGTGCGAGAAAGAAGCCGACGTCGCGCTCGACGATCTCCACGAGTGTGGCGACCACCCGCTCGATAAGCTCATGCAAATCCCAGGCGTTGTCCGCTTCTTCGAAAAACTCGTTGACGTCCCGTTCGAGTCGTTCGGCAAGGGTATCGACAATCACCTCGAAGAAGGCAGCCTTGTCCTTGAATCTCTGGTAGAGGACGCCGACCGAAACGTCAGCTTCCGTGGCAACGTCGGCCATGCGCGTCTGAGCATACCCGTGCCGGGCAAACACACTCAATCCGGCTCTGATCAAACGATCGCGCTTTTCTCTACTGCGCTCCTGGTATGCCGGATGGATGTTGTCGCGTGCCTTGTTACTCACCTGATCCGATTCACTTTCGTACGCGCATCAGACCGCCGCAATAATGGGACTAGGGCCCCGGATACCGCGGCGCAACGCCGCATGCTGTGCGACTACGGGCTGCGAGGTGTGCAAATTGATCCACATGCGGTAGAGCATTCTCCTCTGCGCTTCATCTTCCGCATCGTAGTATTTCTCGCGTCGATGCATCACCGCCAGATTGTTGATGAAGAGCACGTCACCCGGCTGCTGCTTGAAGGTCAGTTGCATATCCGGGCGATTCGCTAGCGTCTCAACGCAGGCCAGCGCATCGCGCTCGGCATCACTGAACGCCTGCCCCGAAACCTCCGCCGCAAGCTCCGCCAGTTGAATGTTGAGCCAGGTGCTCATGCGGCCCGCATGCCAGGCAAACACCGGTATGCGCCTCTGCTGCACTTTGCCGAGGCTTTTTGTCGACTCGGCATCGCCCTTTTCCTTTCGCGAATACAGCGGATAGCCTTGCATCAAGACATCGAGATGCTTGGGGTGACTGGCCAGGATTTCGTTGTACACGGCAAAGAGGCTCACCAGACCATTGGTGCCGCCTTCCGGCGCTTGACGGACGCAACTCATGCCAATGCAGTCGCCGCCGTCGCAGTGAAAACGAAGTTCGTCATTACTTTCGTAGCCGCGGGTATCCACGCCACGCTCCGCACCGGCAAAACGATCTGCAACGATACTTAAGACCTCACCCCTGGCATTCTGCATCACCGGCTCACCCAACCCATTGCCGATGATCCAGAAGACACGACGCAGTCGCTCTGTGTCATTCGCATCAAGACCGCGAAGCAACACAAAACCTTTGCCGGTCGCCAAATCATCGCCGGCTGCGCGCAGCAATTCGGCAACGGATGTATCCATGATCTGCCCATGATTGAAATTGAGCCAATCCGCGTCGTCGGGCGGCAAGGCTTCGGCCGTGGCATACAGCGCATCAACTTCATCGTCAGAAAGCTGTGTTATCCAGTTTGTCTGGGCAAGCTCAGCACCCCGCCATGCTCGTACGTCAGTGATTCGCTCGCCTGCTATGTCATTCATCTTTCGTCCAATGCAATTCTCGGAGCGAATGAGAAGGTATCGGTAGTCGCCGGGTTTTGCGACATGTGATACGCCCGCTTCGCTTGCCATACTTTGAGATAACGATAAAACGGAACGGTCGGATAGAGATGATGCACGAGATGATAGTTCTGAAAAAGTAGTATCGGTGTTAACCGCCATTCCATACCGACCCGATTCGACGTGGCTTGAAAAGGTCGGTCTTGTCCACATGCCTGGTGCGGATAGTGGGGCAAGAAATCAAACGTGATGGCCAGAAATAGCGCCGTGACGCGAGTTGGGATGAGAAACAGCAAGACGTAATACTTCAACCAACCCGCAAGAGAGACCGCCGCAAATACGGCTGCACCAAACAGAAACGCCAGATACAGTTCTCTACGTTCATTTTTTGGTCTTTTCAGAAAAACCGCGGGCTTGAAATAGTAATACAGATAGTTCAGGTCCAAAGTCGCCCATTTGAGCGGTAGAAGCCACCGAGGTCCTTTGCCTACATACGCGTCAGGATCATGCGTAGGGTCGTTGGTGAATCTATGATGTTGCATATGTATGTACCGAAAGGTGCGGAAGAACGGCACTGGTGATTGCAGGACTGTGGCAACTCGACCGATCCAATCGTTCAATTGACGCTTGCTGCTCACGGCGTGATGGGTCGCATCGTGAGTCGGCGTGAAGGACACGTAAGACGCAATGGTGTTCAACACAATGGCCCAACCGAGCGACAGCTCGCCATTGATATAAGCAAATGTAGATGCGCCAAAGAGGACAAAGACGGCAACGACAAGCAGAACGGTTGGCCAGGCTATTTTCGGTTGTTGGGTAAGGGTTTTAAAGCGCTCTGAATCGTCGGGTTGATCCAAGAGGGTGCTGGTTTTCAATTTTTTGGCTTCTCAATTTCGAGGTACTTTGCGTTTCAACACCAACGGTAGGGCCAGAGGAACCATGACAAACATCGTCAAAACGCCCGATCAATGCGTCGCCATAAATTCAATCAGGCGTTTGGCCATCTCCGGACCCTGGCTCTCCTGAATGAAGTGGCCCGCAGGAATTCGATCGTGCGGCAGACCCTCAGCGCCACGTATGTTCTCTATCAGTGTGTTTTGCGTTTTTTCCGTTCCGACCAGCATGTCGAACTGGCCGAACACGGTCAGAAATGGCTTCTCAAACTGCTTGAGCGCCGCCCAATCCTCAAGGCTCCGCTCCGTATCGATCAACGATCCCATGCTCGGTAGCGTGCGAATACCAGTCATGAATATCTCGTCAGGAAACGGCGCATCATAGGCGCGCGCCTCATCGTCGGTAAGTTCGATACCACCAAAATCACGGCGAAGGTTGCCGCTGGCTTTGAATTCAGGGCCGGTTAATGCATAAAGCATCCAGGCGTGAAAAAACTCCGACATATCTTCTTTGATGTAGCCTTTCGCGTTGCAGTCGGCGATGAAGTCGTCAAAGGTTCTCACGTCCGCATTCGGATCTACTGGGTAATCTTCGCGATTAATGCCTTGCGGCACGTCGAGGATCGGATCCGGCATGAGCCAGAGCCCGCTATTGGAGATCATGACCCGCCGGAAGTACTCCGGATGCTGTGCCACGACCATCAGGCTCGTGAATCCACCCCAATCCTGGCCAAAGAGCGTTATGTCCCTTAGTCCCAAGGCATCGATCATCGCCTTCCACCACGAGGCGTGGGCATAAATGGTGTGCGTATGAATGTCCGTAGGCTTATCCGATCGACCCATGCCGATCATGTCCGGGACAATCACTCGATACCCTGCCTCAACGATCAACGGGATCATCTTGCGATAAAGATAAGACCAGTCCGGTTGGCCGTGGAGCAGCAGCACCACCTGACCATCTCGCGGGCCTTCATCCACATAGTGCATACGTAGACCATCCACCTCCACGTAGTTTGGCGCGTACGGAAAGTCAGGTAAGTCTTTAAAACATTCGTCCGGCGTACGGACGAATTCACGGCCGTCGGCGGTCTTGTGAATGGTGACACTCATGGCAGATCCACCGCAGCTTCGACCTTGCGGACGAATGGAGATACCGGCGTACCGTAGATAACGAGATCAGTCATGATTCTTCCAAAGAATGCGAGCGGGGATGATAATTGGTTTATTTAATGTTTTCCATTACTCCAGTACTATTAGGTCAGTATGAAAGCGGTTAAATACTTTGGCCTGGTGGCCGGTTTGGCCATCCTGGTTGGCGCGGGTTACCTCGGCTATTTGCTAAAGGCGGTCGCTCCGCTTGCTTCGGGCTTCGCCGCACACGCCTTCTGCAGCAATCTCTTTATTGCAAAGCGTCAGTTCGAAGACATTGAACAGTCTGACTTGCCCGTCGAGCAGCAACTTTTGACCCGCTCGAGCGTCGACGGCAACACAGTCACGACAGACTTCGGGATCTGGCCCGTCAACTACACCAGCGTTTCCGTGTACCGCCCCGGGCTTGGCTGCGGGCAGCTGGCGGGCGGCGCCATGACCGATCTCGAAGGACCGGCATCAATTGAACGCGTGGTCCCGGAGCAGCTGTCCAACGCACTGGCATGGCCCGAGTTAAACACCACAGGCGTAGAGACCAAACGGCTCAACGACGTACTGGATCGTGCGTTCAGCGATACGGCACCTGCTTATGTGGATCGAAAGAACACGCGTGCCGTGGTGATTTTTCATCGTGGCCGGCTGATTGCGGAGCGCTACGCCGAGGGGTTCGATGCCGACACGCCACAAAACTCCTGGTCCATGACCAAAAGCGCGACCAGCGCGCTGATCGGTATTCTGGTCAGGGACGCTCGCCTGAACTTATCTGATCCTGCGCCCATAACTGAATGGCAGAACCCGAACGATCCACGCCGCAACGTGACCACTAAGGATCTGCTCTTCATGGTCAGCGGTCTCGAGTTCAATGAGGGTTACGAAGACGACCCTGTTTCCGACGTCAACAAGATGTTGATGAATAGCAGGGATCTATCTTCCTTCGCGGCTTCATTTCCGGTGACCGCAGAGCCGGGCACGCGCTGGGCATACCAGACCGCCAGCTCCGTGCTGCTGGGTCGGGTCATCCGTGAGGTGCTAACTGACGACGAAACGTATTATCACTTTGCTCAACAGGAACTGTTTAACCGCCTTGGCGCCAGACACAGCCACTACCAGGCCGATGGTGCCGGAAACTACGTCGGCGGTGCGTTCCTGTATGCAACCCCACGAGATTGGGCGCGTTTCGGTCTGTTATACCTCAACGATGGCGTGTTCGCTGGCAAGCGCATTCTGCCCGAAGGCTGGGTGAAATACTCAATCACCCCTACCTCGGCTTCCCTGAAAGCTCGCGCATACGGCGCGCAGTTCTGGCTGAACACAGAAGGGGCAAATCAGTGGATGCCATCGATCCCGGACGATGCTTATGCAGCACGCGGTCACTACGGACAGTCCGTGGTTATCATCCCCTCACGGCAACTGGTGGTCGTACGCATGGGGCAAACCTTCAGCCCCGAGGCATGGGACACAGAAGCATTTCTCGGCGAGCTGCTCGCCGCCTTACCAAATTGAGAGTGTACGCATGACGGAAATACCCGCGGCCAACTACCTGATCGACTGCCAACAGCCTCACGCAGAGGTACTCGAGGTGGCGACGCGCACGGTCTGGCAGAGCGTCGAACCCATCTCGAGCGCGGAGTTTGCTGCGCTTGCGTTGCCCGAGGGTATGGTGCCCGTCGGGCTCGGCTGCGGTGTCATGGACATGCACTACTTCCGGCAGTCGCCCGGCGCAGAAGCGCCGGGCCCGGTGAGGGATAGACGCATCGATGGCCGCCGCTTTATCCATTGCGCGAACCCACCCGCAGCGGGCCCAGAGAGACCGATACCCGACGGGCCCGCTCGTCTGATGGTCGACAAACATCACACCATCATCTTCGAAGCAGGTAGCGAACTGTCCATCATCCGCACTGAAACTGGTGCGGAGTTCATACAGGTGATCAGCGCCTCGCCGCAAGGCGGCGGTATACTCCAGGACAACGCAGTCGAGGCAGACGACTTCGAGTTGCCATCAGATTGGTATCTGCGATCGGAGCGGGTTACAAAACGTACAGTGATCGACCTGCCGAATCCCACAGTAGCTTGGTTTTTCGCCAACGGTTCGAGTTTTCAGGGTCCGGTCACGCTCTTTTCAGAATAGCGAGTGCTTAAGGAAGATGACGCTGCGAGAACTAATGAGAACTAACAATTAGAGAGAGCTACGGCATGCGTAAACTCCTGATCGCAGCGGCAACGCTCTTATCAATACCGATAGTCCTTTTCCTTCTATTGTGGCTCTATCCCCGCCCACCCGATACCACACCAGCGTGGGTTTTCGACGGAGATGGGAGAAACATCAACTACTGCGAGCTTCCAAAATTGGATGGCAGTGGTTTGATGGCGGATGACATCCCGCAAGCCTTCACGCCGGGTTGTGGTTACACAGTCTTTCCAAACCCGATTCTGCGCGGTTGCACCGAACCGCTGCCGGAAGGCGCCCAGGACATACGCGGTTTGTGGCAGAGCGTTGACCCAAAACTGCCGGACCATGTAGAGCGCGTTGAACAGTGCGGTGATCGAGTGGTGGTGACCGCACGTGGCGTGATCCACGATCACGCGCCAGACATGCTTTCAAACGACGTTTCCCCTCGTCAGATTGGTCCATGGCTATTCTGTTTGCGTATGTCGCAGGCCACGGCTGTCTGGGAAAACAAGCAACTGCACCAAAAACTCTTTGGCGGTCCGACCGTGGTGAAACGCTACATTGAAGACGGTATATATAAGTGGGAGTACCCGGGCATGGGCACCATCAAAATGAAGCGCATATGCGAAGTACCGGAACATGCGGCAACGCAACCTGACCGTAGTCACGCACTCTAGAGACACCACGGTTAGAACCATTTGTATGCTCAAATTGTGGCATCAAGAACTTCCCGAATCTTGGTATGACCCCGGAGGACGAACATGACTGATGTGATCAAAGGGCCCATATGGGCAGCACGCAACCTATCCCACAATGTTGGTGTCGGTTCTGTCCACAACGATGCAACAGCGAGTGATCTCGGTTTTCGAGGCGGTCCCGTGAGGGCCGACAATCACATGAATCAGTTCATACCCGTCATTCTTGAGATCTTCGGACAGGCGTGGTTTGAACGGGGTCATCTCTCATTAGACTTTAAATCCGCCACGCTCGAATTGGAGGAAGTGCAGGTTCATGCACAGCAACCTGAGCCTGATTCACATCAGACTAATGTCTGGATGGAAGGTAAAGATGGAACACTCGTTTGCAAAGGCACAGCAGGTGTTGGCGACCTGTCACAGACAGAACTGCGGGTTAAAGAAGTACGCCAGGCCGATCCTTCGAGCTTAAGGATCTGCAAGAACCTGAGCGTGGGTATGGATCTTGGTACCTACGAAGTGCAGCTTCCCTCGGCGCTTCAGTTTGAGCGCTATGATAGCGGCCTGATCAGCGACCCTATAAAAAGTTACCGCGAGCCAGACAATTTCAACGGCATCATTGCGTGTCCGTCGACCTTCTTGGAACTTTTGTGGCGCGCTCCAACCGTCGAAGGCCTGGGACCTCACCTTCCCGACGGCTTTGTCGGTCTCTTTGGTGCAATTGAAATCAGTAACGTACATGGACCGCTGTATCTTGATTGCACCTACACCGTTACAAGCGAGCTCGTAGCCCTGGGTGAAACCCCAAAAACCGAAATTGTCTGGCACGATGCTTCGGCCTTCGACGCAAGCGGGAAGGAAATCGCCAATCTAAGGATGATGCAACGGATCTTAAAAGCATCTAGCGACTTGTACTCGCAGTAGTAGAATTGACAGTTTCGCTAATACTAAGTAGACATAGTGTCTACTTAACCCGAGTCGCTAAAGTTAAAGAGAGGCCCCTATGACTGAAGCTGCAGTATCTCACAGAGAAGGTCGTATCATTCACGACGCAGACGCCCACATTGCAGAACCCATTGGCTGGTTGGACCGTTATGCGTCTGAATATGTAAAGGCAAATTTGCAACCGGGTGTGCGCCCTTCTGATTTGGAAGGCCTTCAGCCGCTTATTCAAGCTGCTGAAAAGCGTCTTGCGGGGAACGACCCAGAAAAAACGGCGGAACTCAAAGCAGATGTCTTTGCCAAAAACAGCAAGGTTAACCCTTGGTCTTCCTTTGGTTCGGTTGACAAAAAAGAACGCAGCGAGATGTTAAACATCACTGGCATCAAGCAACAGTTGTTGTTCTCTTCTCCTCTGGCTATGACACGCTTTGCATTCACTAAGGATGAAAAACTTCTCGAAGGTGGTTGCGAGGCACTGAACCTTGGCATGGTGGACTTCTGTTCCGATGATCCGCGCCTTATGCCGGTTGGTTTTGTCAGCACGGTTGATCCGGCTCTTGCCTACAAAATTGCGAAAAAGGCGATTGATCTGGGCGTCAAAGCTCTGTGGATTCCATCTGACGCCATTGGTGGGCGATCACCTTCCCACGTCGATTTTGATCCTTTGTGGGCTTTAGCCGAAGAGGCCAAGGTGCCGATTGTATTGCATATTGGTAGTGGTCGTTTGATGGGCCCTGCCTATAGAAATACCGGAATTGAAAGTAAATCTTCTGCTGGTGTTGTGACTGCTGAGACAACTTCTGCAAAAGACTTCCCGGTGATTCATCACTCGACGGAACGTTGGTTGTGCTGCATGATTTATGACGGTGTTTTGGAACACTTTGCCAACCTTAAAATTGGATTGATCGAATTGGGCGCCAATTGGTTGCCAATGAGCATGATGAACTTGGACATTGGTGTGAGCGAATTGGGTAAGTTTGATGAGAACTTGAAAAACCTCTCCATGAAACCATCTGACTATGTCCGTCGCCAAGTTAGAGCAACACCATTCCACATGGAAGACACAGGCTGGATTTTGCGTCACGGCAACGTGGGTAATGAAGTGCTGATGTTCAACACGGATTATCCACACATGGAAGGCGGTATAGATCCTTTCGGCGACTTTGAGAGAAGTCTAAACGCGGTTGATGCAACAGAATTAGAACTGGACAATTTCTACACCAACAACTTCGAAGATTTGATGGGACTATAAAGCCCCCACTCGTAGAACTACGTGCCGTCTAGATCGATCGAGAGGTCGCTTAACCAGGCCCCCCGACCATTAAATCAACCAGGGACATCAAGTCACCATCAGTGCACGCGTTGCCGCAGCCCCCGCGAGGCGGCATCTCACCAATGCCATTGATAGTGTTCTCATAGAGCGCCTGTACCCCCTTCTCGAGACGCGGTTGCCAGGCACTCATATCACCCGCTCGCGCCGCCCCTTTCACCGCATTTTCGTGACAAGAAGCGCAGACCTGACCATATAGCTGGGCCACGCGCAATATGTCGGGACGTCGCAGCTGGTCTGCTTCGGACAAGGCTTTCTTTTCGACCTTCACCTTGCCGCCCAACGCCAGCGTGATCAGCTTGGCGTCGGTGGAGCCGCCAACCGGGATGCTGATGTACTGCTTGCCGTTCGCCAGATAAGTCATGGGCGCCCCGCCCGGCGACGCCGGTAGAGGTATCTCCCGAACGAGAGCACCGGTCCTCTTATCCAATGCACGCAGCACCGGCCTGCCATCATCAACCAGTGCGGTGAACAACAGCGATTTGGTGACCATAATGTTCGTGAACGTTTGATTGCCAACCGGGCCCGGATCGGCAATACCGGCGGCGATGAGCTTCTTCCGTGGCCCTTCGCCGTTGGGCACCATCCACCGGTGTTCACCCGTGTTGAGGTCAATGGCGGTAATCCGTCCGTACGGCGGCTTGATCAACGGCAGCCCCTGCGGACCGCCGAGGAAGGTCATGCTCGTGCGCTTGTATCCGTACTCGGGCTTTGACGCATCCAACTCACCCAGCTTGAACATCGCCGGGAGTGTCATCGAGGGGATATAGATGCTACCGGTCTCCGGATCCACCGCAGCTCCAGTCCAGTTTGCCGCCCCACCATCCGAAGGCAGTTGTGCCGAACCCTTGAGCGAAGGCGGTGTGAATAGCGGTCCCACGTCGTAGGGCGCGATGATTCTTAACGCTTCCATCCTGAGCTCAGGCGTAAAGTCGATGAGTAGGTCTTCGGAGATGCCCTGCCGGTCAAAGGGTTTCGGTTTGGTCGGGAACGGCTGGGTAGGAGACAGTTTTTCGCCCGGCACCGTCGACTGCGGCACCGGGCGCTCTTCGATCGGCCAAATCGGCTCGCCGGTGACCCGGTCGAAGACATAGATGAATCCCTGCTTGGACACCTGCGCCACTGCTTTTATGGGTTTCCCGTTCACCACAATGTCGACGAGGTTCGGCGCCGCCGGTAGGTCGTAGTCCCACACGCCGTGATGCACCATCTGAAAATGCCAGACACGCTTGCCGGTTGCCGCATCGAGGCAAACCAGACTTTCACTGAAGAGATTGTCGCCTAAGCGTTCGCCGCCGTAGAAGTCGTTCTCCGCCGTACCGAAGGGCAGATAAACATACCCCAGTTCTGGATCCGCGCTCATCAGGGTCCAGACGTTGGCCGCACCCGTGTCCGTCCAGTGCTTGTCCTTCCAGGTATCCGCGCCGACCTCCCCGGCTCGTGGCACGGAATGGAAGATCCAGCGCATTTCCCCGGTTTTGACGTCGTATCCGCGAATGTGGCCCGGTGGCACCTTGTAGCCCTCAGGTGGACGGAACCCGTAAGCCGGCGCATCCCCCACCACCGCACCCATGACCACAACATCACCGACAATCATCGGCGCCGCCGTGTTCGAATAGAGACCGCGAATCACCGGTCTGCCAAGCCCCAGGGTGAGGTCGATTCTGCCCCCGTCACCAAATGCCGGGTCAGGCTTTCCCGTTCTCGCATCCAGAGACCATAGATAGGCATTGTTGGTGCCCATCAGAATGCGTTGCATGTCGCCGTCTTCGTAATACGACACACCGCGATGGTTAAAACCCATATTGGCCGGGCGTCCATCTGCCCAGGTTCTGGTGTCGAAGGTCCAGAGCTGTCGCCCCGAAGCCGCATCGAGTGCCGCCACGCTGCCGAGCGAGGTGCTGGTATACAACACGTTCCCGACTTTGATCGGCGTGGACTTGTACCCTGTCGGGACGTAGTCCGGCCGGACTTTCACCGCTTCGTTATCCACCGAATCCCAGACCCAGCTGATACCCAGCTTCCCGATCGTTTCAGCGTTGATCTGAGTAAACGGTGCGTATTTGGTTGAGGCTGGAGAGCTTGCGTAGCTTGGCCAGTCGCTACTTTTACCTTCGTCACCTTCGGCTGGAACCGCCAACGGCAGGGTGACGAGAACTGTGGCAATCAAGCGGTAAGTTGTACTTTTCATGTTAATGTGTAGCGATCCCTGGATCTGAGTTTCCAAACCGTTGAGCTTTAGTAGCAGAAAGGCCCCTGACGCGCCAGTTGCTCGAAAGAAAGAACTACGCTTAGAGCCTTTCTCCCTCAACCGCATCGGGGCACTGACAAATCTGTTTAGTGGGAATCTCAGTACCGCTAAATACCACAACACCATGGCGTCACCACGCATTCTGCGGGTCACCGTGTCAAACAGATCGTGGATCACATTCCAGGAAGATCAATTCTACCCGGACTAACGCGTCTGCAGACCCTCCTTCATAAGTCGCCACAGCAGCACATCAAGCCTGTCCTGGCCGAAAAACGGCTCGTCTTTAAACACACAAGTGGGTACACCCCAATGGCCTGCGTGATCATGGTCAATCTGATTCTTTTGGATGACCGATTCCAGGCGGCCAGCATCGTCCACAACGCGCCGGTCCATCTCTGCTAGATCGAGCCCGGCGCTCTGCGTCGCCTTTGCCAGATGATCGCCCTGATCCCATCCTTCCGTGCCGCCCCAGATAAGCGACGACACTTCATCTGCAAACTCGATACCCCGCCCCATTTCTTCAGCCAGAGCGCCAAGTCTACTCAACCGATAAATGTAAGGTTGCTCGGTCCCGGTCTGGCGTTCACCTTCTTCATTGATCAGTTGTATGACCGGGTCAGGATTTGGCCAAACGAAGGGTAGTTCCAAAAACTCCGCGACACGATAAACATCGGCTTGGAAATAGGAAAACCATTGTGGCTGCACTTGTTGAAAGAACTCGGGTGTTCGTATCGCAATGGGATACACAACCCGGAAGTTCACCTGTAGCTGATACTGTTCCTGCCAGTCGCGCAATCGCCGGGTCGCAAGATAGGACCAGGGACTGCGAAAAGACCAAAAAACATCAATTTCCATCGGCTCACTCATTCTTTCTCACTTAACTCTATGGGCTCTCTATTCGTTATCTATGACGTATGTGCCCAATGCCAAGCCTTCTGGGCGGCAACGGGCAACGCCAACATCATGAGGAACATCGGTATCCCCACAACCACTTTTTTCTTCATCCGACTCAAACGCATCATCAGACCCACCTTCAGCCCCATCTAAGGATTCACCCAAATCGGCGAGGACCAGGCACGCTCCTGAATAACGGAATCAAGATTGTCGCGTGGCGCCACCCCGGCGCGCAGCGCATCCCAGGTGGACCAGCGACAGGTCGGGTTTTCCAGCACTCGAGCGTAATAGAAGGCTTTTTGTTGTTCGTCATACTCCGGGTCCCGCCAGAGCGTCTTCAATTCCACTGCCCCTCGATCGGCCGAAATCGCACAATCGGATAGGTTCACCTTAGCGCCATTGTCAGGACAGCGATGGGTAGTCGGGTCAACCGCCAATTCGTCCGAGCATGCAACATCAAATACTCGTTCATGAGTTTCACCGTCCTCTAGCCAACCCTTGATGATCTGCACACGTTGCAGTGGGGCCGATTGAGCGTCCCTGGCTGCCCAGACAATAAACGCCGGTGCTTTCCCGGACTGCGCGACGAGATCTCCGCCCATCGAAACACCGCTGCCATAAGCGCGAGACATGCCATCTGCGGATTCCAGCATTGAGTTTTCAAGGTCATATCCCGCAAAGAAGCGTACTTGTATTCGCGGTCCAGAGGTTGCAAACGTTTCCTTGCGGCGGAAGGCGTCATAAATGGACTCCCGCGTATTTTCTTCGGCCCACACAGCGGCCAAGCCGGACGCACCATAGGCCGAAGAATTGCGGTGCAAATAGCGTCTGTCATCAGACGCAACATAGAACGACGACTCGTCTGCGTCGCTCAAACCAAGCGTCTCGAGGTCGTCGTCGGTGATAGGCACGGAACCACGAAGCGCGGCGGTTGAGTCGAGGAGACCCACCTTAGCAAAGTAATTCGTTTCATCGTAAGAACCCGCGCCCGTATGCGTGTCAGAAGAGCCGATAAAGCCATACTGGAACGGATTACTTAGGCCCTCCGCTTCCAGTAACAGTCCCTTTTTCATCGCATCACGCACATAGCCGCCTGAAGTCTGCGCGATTCGCAAAGGTCCACCGCCGGCTATGTAGGGGTCGATCTCGAAGCCCGCCCACTCATCTGTCATGGAAAGCGCCGGATGTGTCTCCGAGGTCCCTTTGACCTGGGTGATTTCGACCAGCGGCTCATTACGCATCCGCTTTTCGTTATGGTCCAGCGTCATCGGGTCACCCGCCCAGGTCGCCAGTTCGAACATCTGACCATTGGATTTATTGGAATTGTGCGGGATCGCCAGACTCTCAACGCCCTCTTCTCTCAAACCGTCCATCCAGTTCCATAGATCCTCCGGGTCCAGTGACATTGCCCGATTGAACGGCACCGCCGGCATATTTGCGGTGCCGCGGAAGACCACGTTCCGGTGCATGCTGCCACCATCCTCCCTGGTCGTTGAGAATTCGTAGGCGGCGAACGTGGTGAATGTGCCAGGCTTGTAGTGTCGGTCGGCGGCAGCCACTTCATCTGCCCAGGCCGTGCGCATGATGCTCGCGACCTCTGCCTTCAACGGCTCGGAGCTGGCCATTGCATTTCTAAAACCCCGGATCCAGGCACGAAAGTTTCGCGTAGGGATGCTTTCGAGGTTAAGGTTTTCCGCGGCATTCAGATTGTGAATCGATTCCATCGCCGGGTAGGTGGAGATTTCGGTTGAGGTGTCGGCCCCTGCTCGGACCACGCCAAGATAAAAACCGTGGTCTGTAACCGCGTAGAAATCCAGCGGCCGGTCGATCTGCATGTCGAAGCCGCCCGGATGCTTGATGGCCGCGCCCTGCGCATAGCGGTAAGCGTCATCGGGCGTTGCCAGCGTGCCGAACTGAAAGGCATCCATCGAATAAGTGGTGTGCACGTGGAGATCGCCAAAGTAGGCATAGCGTTCGCCGCTCGGTGCGGACACTCGGGAGACCGGCTCGGCGAAAGACTCTGCCTGCTCTCTTGATGCGGGAGCAGTCTGGCTGTTCGCAGCCCGCTCATTGTCAGAACAGGCGCCAACCGTTGCCATCAGCATGAAAATGAATATTGAAGCCGGCGACAACCTGAACGTGTTCTTCATTTCAACCCTCTGTTGGCGGATCGGATGGCACATACCATATGGGTGATGACCAGCCCGCCGTTGATTATTGTCCGGGGGAGTGACGCATGAGACGTCCATCTGACGTCACTCCCGAAGCGCTGTCGTCTGAAGCGGTCTCCAAAGCCTCTACGGAGCTAACGAGATCAATCTGCGTGTCGGGGTTCAGATCTCCATTTGGATCAACCAGATGCCCGCCGGGAAAGGACACGGACGAGACCTGGGCTTTCGTGTCCAGGCACAACAGATGATTGTTATCATTGTCTCCCAAGTCTGCGAGCGCTAGCGGCGAAACCACATCCGTACTTCCGTCAGCGTGGGTTACCGTCACTCGATAGAGTTTGCGTTCGATCTCACCTGGCTCATCGCCATTCGGTAGCTTAACGCCACCCGCCCAAGTGACTCGGACCACTTGTTGGCTATCTGCCGGACACGCCGTCCCTCGGCCTGATTGCGACCATATCTCTTGAGGCACAATCCCTGCCCACACAAGCGTTGGACCTTCTGCGAGCGGGATCACTTCGATTTCAGCACCGCGAAAGTTCACCGGATCGCCATCTATGCCGTCCTCATTTAAGTCAGAGATAAGGTCGCCGACCACCACTACCTTCACGGGTGGATCGTCTGCATTACCGAACTCGCCAATCAGCAGTACCGTGCGTAACTCTCCCGCATCCTGTGCTGGACGCAGCGTCGAGCACATGGGGGCGCTTCGCTCACCTGAACGTCGAACGACAGAAAAATCTTCAGCATCTAAAGAGTCTGGATCAATGGTGTGAGACAGCACAACCGGCATACCGTCCTCTCCAGATGCGCCCAGACAGAGACGATTTGCCCCGAAGGGCAGGTCGTTATCGAGGCCAAAGAAGGCGGATAGCAATACCGGAGGTTGGTCGCTGCGTGCAATCACCGCAGATGTGGGCGCAAACAAAACACCCATAAAAGCGAAGAACGCCCCGCAAAAAAATGACTTCATCTATTCCTCTCCCTCTCTCCGGTTCGCACACGCTGGTGATTTGGATTCTTCCTCAGCAATCACTCCCCGCGCCAGCTAAATTCAACCCCCCAGACGCGCGGTGGCGCATACCAATCAACGAACCCGCGCGAACCCGCGGATCCGCCACCAGACACCAAGCCAGCAACGGGTTGCAAGGCAATTGCCTTGTAATAGACCTTGTCCGTTGCGTTCTGAACAAACGCTTCGACTTGCCAACGGCCACCCATTTTAGTGAGTTCATTTTATCCTTTATATTATGTTAACTAACATTATGTTAGTTATGATTAGCGTTTTACACCATGGTGAGATACAAAGCAATCAAATATGGGCGCTTGGAAAACAGATGAGCAAAAAGGCACCAACACGCAACAGGGCTGAAACAGAGCAGAGGCTTATCAACGTCGCGATCAAACTCATCCGTCAAAATGGCGTGCTGGCGGGTTTAAATCTGCGTGAAGTCGCAGAAGGCGCAGGGGTCAATCGCGGCAACATCTACCATTACTTTGGCTCAAGACGAGAGCTGTTGCGGGCTGCAATTTCTCAACGTTTTGAAGCAATGGCAAGAGTCCTGGACGGCAGGAAGAAAACCCGAGCACCGTTCGTGGAACGAAGGCTGCAAGCTTTCCAAGAGAAAGAAACCATCGACGACAGCCTCCTACGGGCACTTCTCATCGCTGACGGTGATGAAGTTGTAGATCCGATGCCGCGGTTCGAGCATTTGCTCAGCGAACTGCGCCAGGACGTTATCGACGGCAACGTCGATTCTTCACACGACCTGGAAGCGCTGCAGGTGGCTCTCAATGCTCTGGTGCGCGGATATAGGATTTTCCACGAACAATACGCCCGACGTATCGATACCGACACGGACGATTTAGACACAAGAATCACAGAGATTGTACGCACCTGGCTCGAAGCGATGGCGCAACCTCTCGTGAAAAAATAACAGTTCAGATGGGAGTTAGCGCGACCAAGATAAGTCGGTCAGGCGGAGTACGGCGCGGAGCATGACCTCTTCCGCCCGCTGGGCAGACAATTTCTGTTGTGTCAACATTCTTGAATGACAGAGCCAGCCCATGAGCGTCAAGTGTTGTGGTAAGAACTAGCGACCTTCCCGACTACGAACGCGAACATCTGCTTGCCAAGAACCTGCCTCCGCTTGGACCACCAGTCTGGGTGCCATTGAATAAGGAAGTGGCTGAACTGCGCATCGCACTCATTACCACCGCCGGCCTACATTTTAGAGATGACCCAGCCTTTGAGTTTGCCGACGCGACATTCAGGCCGATTTCGGGCAGTGAAGATGCCAACGACCTTGTTATGTCACACAGCTCGGTCAACTTTGACAAAGCTGGTTTTGCCGAGGATGTGAATCTGGTCTTCCCCATCGATCGATTCCGAGAATTGGAAACGCGACGCAAGATCGGGTCGCTGGCACAAGTCCACTACAGTTTTATGGGTGCCGGACTAGATCCCGACGCCTATGAGGCAACCGCATCCCAGGTTGCAGGACTTCTCAAGCAAGACAACGTCGATGCGGTATTCCTAACACCCGTTTGACCCAATTGTACGCGCGCTGTAGGTGCGCTGAGTTACTTCCTCGAACGCGAGGGTATCATGACCACAGGCATATCTTTAGTGCGAGAGAACACCGAGAGCATGCAACCTCCCCGGGCGCTTTGGGTGAGTTTTCCTCTTGGCCGCCCGTTGGGAAAACCAGATGATGCAGCGTTTCAACATCGCGTGATCGAGGCCGCACTTGACTTGCTAAGCGAACAAAGAGGACCGGTTTTGCGCGACTACCCGGAAGACGCACCAGCAGCTCCGATCGCAGACGCACCGGCTTGTCCCGTGTCTTTCGCAAAACCCGTTGACGAGACAGATTCCTGGACAGCAGGCTTACTGAACGAGTTGCAAATGCTCACCGCATGGCATGATCTGGGAAGACGCCGACGCGCCGGACGCACGTTGGTCGGCGTATCCGGTTTTTCCATGACAGAAAACCTGCAAAAACTCGGTCAATTACTCGACGACGACGTTTTGCCAACCACTGAGCTCAACTGGTTCAAAAGGGCGATTGAGGATGCCAGAGTCTTCTATATCGAGGCGCTCACAGCCCAACCCGGCGACTACAATCACGCTCAGATTGAGCAAATATACTGGCGCGAAACCCGGATGGGTGCTGCAATACTCAGATTCTCAGAGATGTTTTTGGCAGATCCAAAATTGTCTGCCGTTGCCAGAATCATCGCGCCAAGAGGGCAACAAGAGCAGTTTCGAACTTAGGCAAGCAAGCGAAGACCATCAATGAACATCGACCCCATCACCCAGAGTTTTGTTGCCGACATTTCAAACATCGAGTTAAGGTCGATGACAGAGAGCGAATTTGATGCGGTCTATAGCGCCTGGCTCACTTATGGCGTCATCCGTATTCGCGGACAAGAGCTCAATGAAGATGAACTGCAGGCGTTCAGCGCTCGATTCGGTCCACTGGAAGAAATCCCATTCGGACGCATGCCTGAAGCGGAGCGCGCCAAGATTAAGAACCGTTACGTTACCCAGCTCTCCAACATCATCGAAGACGGCAAACCCATCGGCGGACTCGGCAACGCCGAAGCGAACTGGCATTCAGACATGACCTATGTCGAAGTTCCCCCGCCTGCCAGTATCCTGCTCGGCATCGAAGTTCCTGACGAGGGCGGCGATACTTATTTCGCCGACCAGAACGCCGCACTCAAATTAATGCCGAAAGAACTGGTTGATCGTTTGCAAAACCTTGTTATCAAACATGACGCCGCACACACGAGCATCGGCAAACTTCGTCCTGGTTTTGAACCCTTTGACGATCCCCGTGACGCGCCCGGCGCCGTACACCCCGCCATTATTGCTCACCCGGAAACCGGCAAGCACGCGTTATATCTTGGCCGTCGTGAGTGGGCTTTCATTCCGGGCTTTGAACTGGCCGATAGTGAGGTGCTGCTGGATGAAATCTGGTCCTACGCCGCTCAGCCAGAAAATGTCTGGCGGCAACAATGGCAACCCTACGATGTGATCATTTGGGATAACCGCCGTGTGTTACATCGGCGCGATGATTTCGACCAGAACTCACGCAGGCTTATGAAGCGTTGTCAGGTACTCAATAGGTCCATCTAGTAGATGGTCGGTTGTCTCTACCGTCGAACGCCTGCGACCACTCTCCAAGGGAGAGTAATTGACCCTGGTTTCCCGCTCAAAATGCATCTTTTTTAGCTATTTCAGTGGCTTAGCAGAATCCAGCTTCCTAACTCGCAACACAATCCCACAGTCATTTCAGCCATCCGGGGGCTAACATTATGATAGAATCTTGAAAATTCATGACAATTCAGGAAGTCCATGGCTACCGTAAAAGTGAGCTCTCAGGTCGAGGAGCGCACCTGGGAGGACCTCAAAGCGCTGGCTGCCGAATCGCAACAGAGCATCTCGGGTGTTTTGACCGAAGCCATCGCTGAATATGTGCAGCGCAGGCGAGTTCGCCCCGAGGTCAGATCGTCCCTGGCAAAGTCGCTTGATGCCAATCGAAAGTTGGGAGAACTGCTTGCCAAGTGAGCCGCAACCGCCACCTGGTTCGGTCGCATTCCTCACGCTCGAGGAGGTGTTAGAGATTCACACCACCCTCCTGCAGACGTTCGGCGGGCCACCCGGTGTTCGAGATTTAGGACTTTTGGAGAGCGCCTTGTTTCGACCCCGAACCGGATACTATGCAGACCTCATCGAAATGGCAGCCGCGCTCTTTGAGTCACTGCTCATGAACCGTCCTTTTGTGGACGGGAACAAACGGGTCGCGTTCTTCGCAGGCGACGTATTCTTGCGAGTTAATGGCTTCCATATCGTAGTAGAGGCAGACGACGCGCACAGAAGAATCATTAAAATCATCGAGCAAGGTACTGGCGTGAAAGAGTCACTGGAGGTCTTTCTCCGACAATACACGGTCGAGAGCTAGACTAAATTGGTCGGGACGGCAGGATTTATCCAGCAACCGCGTTGCTGCGACCACTTGACCCCCAGGGCAGTGAAGACAATAACTGGCAATACCTCACAACAAGTGACAACAAAGACTTAGGGACTTGAGGCTGAAGATTGCGGGTTTCAGAGGACCGGCTTGTTGAGAATTATCGACCTAACAGCAGTCCCTCTGCTAGCATCGTGACCAATGGGTACGGCGCTAGATGAACCGGACCGCAGCGTTCAGGACGCGGCTTTGATTACGATGTGTGCAGACTTCATACACGGCACCGAGCTACCCGTCGTTGTGTATGCAGTTTGATGATCAAATAATGCCGCTAAAGGCGACATTGAAGCGGGACGCTAGGTCTGCCAATCGCTGATCCAACGTCCATAACTTGCCAGCCGGTGTCATTAAAGCAGAGGCGAGCAGGCTGATGTCGATCAACCCACAGCCAACACCGTAGAGACGTTCCTGCTCGATGAAGACAAGCACTTCATGAAAAGTAGCTCCAGTTGCAGGTCGCAAACGTCGAATATCGCTCAACGTTCGTTCGCGTGGTGCAGGAGGGGTTCCGCATGCCAACTCGCCCACCACCATCGGGTGAGTCAGGACGCCATCGCGCAGCATTAAATCCACCAAAACCTCATTGCGCCGCCTGAAATGAGCTACCCAGACGGACGTATCTACAAGAACTGTCATCGGCCGATGAAGTCACTTCTCCGGCGGGGTATGTCTTCCATGTCAGGCGCAGCGCCGCCCAGCGCAGCCAGACGCTTGGCGGCCTGGACCCGGATAAACGTCTGGATGGCTTCCCGAAACAGATCAGCTTTGTTCATCCCCGGATCGGCAAGCTCCAAAGCCTCCTGGTAGAGCTCATCGTCAATTGTCACAGTCGTTCGCATAGGGATAGTTTACCTCAATATTGATGCAATATCGCATCAGATATTGCATCAGATATTGCATCAGTAGACTGTGAGATTCTCGCTCGAAAAATGGGTGAGAACGCCTCTCCGACTTGCAGAGACAATCCCCATTGCTCTCAAGAGCGCATGGTCCTCAGCGCGGGGGCGCCTGCACGAACTCCACGGGTACGCCGTCAGGATCTTCGACGTCGAGGCTGCGAGCAATCTTTCCGATAGGTTCGCAACTGATCGAACAAAAGAGAGGTGCATGGTGTCAGTGGTGCCAGTTTGGTGTCAGATTCGAAATTCTGGCAACGAGCATCCGCCGGCTGACATTGAAGCCCGATATCTAATTGATTTAAAAGGATTTTTGGTCGGGACGGCAGGATTTATCCGGCAACCGCGTTGCTGCGACCACTTGACCCCCAGGGCAGTGAAGACAATAACTGGCAATATCTCACAACAGGCAGCAACAAGGGCTCACGAAACTCTGGCTTAAGACAGCGGCTTTCGGAGTGCCCGATTATGGAGAATTGCTGCAACAGGAAATGCAACATGGCCAACCTCTCTAACTCTGGACGGCAACGAACCATTGCCAAAATATATATCTACATATATATTTTAACTTTATGAAGTCGATCGTATTCTTAGGTCGCTCCTTGGAAGCATTGCGTGAGTTTCCTTCACCCGCTAAGCGAGCATCAGGATACGAACTAGACAAAGTGCAACGCGGTCTCGACCCAAGAGATTGGAAAGCGATGTCGAGCATAGGACCCGGTGTTAGAGAAATTCGGATCCGGATTGAGGGTGCGTGGCGAGTCGTTTCGCAAATCGAGGTGACGCCGTTTACGTTCTCCATGCCTTTCAGAAGAAAACGCAGAGGACAGCGAAACAAGACATTATCGCGATCAAGTCCGCATTAAAGGAGCTGAAGTGAGTAAGCAAAAGTTTGAAAGTGTCTGGGACGCGATTGAAGATGATCCGGTTAAACGCGAGATCTACAAATTGAGAGCCGAATTGATCCACGTGATCATCGAGTACATCAAAACAAACAACCTGAAGCAGCGTGAAGTTGCCGGTTTACTGGGCGTCTCACAACCGCGGGTGAGCACTCTACTGAAAGGCGACTTTGAGTCATTTCGCTTGGACACATTAGTCGGCTTTGCTGTCAAATGTGGGCACACGGTCAGAATTGACGCAGCCTAAAATTCAACGGCTCGCATATACCTTTTGAGATTTGGTCGGGACGGCAGGATTTATCCGGCAACCGCGTTGGTGCGACCACTTGACCCCCAGGGCGGAGAAAGCAACAACTGCCAACACCTCACAACAAGTAACAACAACGACTTAGAAATCTGGTGCAAAAGATTGCGGTTTTCGAGCGGCCGAGTTGTTGAGGATTATTGCAACAGGAAATGCAACATGGTGACCCGCTCTATCGATTCCTACGTCCGTGTTTTCTGCGTGGATACTTCGATTCCTTGCGTGAGCGTCAATTCTCCAATCCTGCCAGATTGCAATTTGGAGGCTCTGGTTACTTCAATTCAGCAAGTATCCGCTGCGTCTTCGGTCTAGACGTGATCGAAACGCTACCTAATCGCCGGCGGTGACGAAACACTTGGTTGTGTGCTCTACGGTGTGAAAGAGACCAGACCATCCCTTGCGCAGAAGACAGCTCTGTCCCGGACCGACATGAATGACGCTCCCATCCTCGTTCGTCACCTCTATCTTGCCTGTCATCACGGTGAACACTTCGTCGACGGGATAGCTACTCACTTTGAGTATCCCGGGATCAGCACTCCAGATACCTGTGGAAACTGATCCACCAGCGCTGAAGCTTGCAGCAACCCATGTTTTAGACCTGGGGTCTCCCGCTGCTACCTGTTCGGCTGGCGGGACAAATTCTCTTGCAAAGTTGTCCTCAGTCTTTTCAACGAGTATCGCGTTCATGTTGGTCATGGTTGACGCCCTCCTTTCTCATTCATGATCACGACCATTTCCCGGAAATTTCCCTGCATTTCCCAGGTTCCGGTAAACCCTTTTGGTACCAGCACACTGTCGCCAACATCAAATCGCTGAGCGGAACCTCCATCGGCGGTAAGGATGAGTGTTCCACTTATCACTGTGACGAACTCATCGATATCGTAGTCCTCGATTCGCAAGGTCATCGGTCTGGCTTCGTAGATCGCCACATTGATATCGCCCGAGTACAGATACTTATACCGATGCTCGGATACCCCGGAGAGAATGTCTTCGTCTGGCCAGGGAGGCATATCGGTATTCATCTCCGAGTAAGGGACTTTTTCCGGCTCCAGCCTCAGCGGGGTCATTTGATCAGCATCTCCACCTGATGAAGACAACGCGAGCGCCACGAGCGCTCCGCCCAGTATCAGTTTCAGCATCGGGTTTTCTGGCATGAATCTGCTTCTCCCAAGAACGTTTTAAACTGTTGGTGCAACACGAAATCATGCATCGAGAGTATGCAGTTCTCGCCGCATGACTTTTCCCGTGCTAGTTTTAGGCAGGTCGTCGACAAACTGAACGGCGCGCGGCACCTTGTAGGCCGCAAGGTGCTCACGGCAGAACGCAATGACGCCCTCGGCGTCAGGCGTCGAACCCGTTTTCGGCACAATATAGGCCTTGGCGAGTTCCCCTTTTTCCTCATCCGAAATGCTGCCAACCGCGACCAACGCGACATCGGGATGCCCGGCTATGACGCGTTCGAGCTCGGCGGGATAAACGTTGAAACCGGCAGTGAGAATCATGTCTTTCTTGCGGTCGACAATGAAAATGCACCCGTCCTCATCCATCGAGGCGACATCCCCGGTGTGCAGCCACCCATCCGGCTCGATCGTCTCGAGAGTCGCCTGCTCGTTGCCGTAGTACCCTTGCATGACCACGCCGCCCTTGATCATGAGCTCGCCAACTTCTCCGGCGGGCAGCGTCTTACCGGCATCCTCAGTGTCCGCAATCCTTGCCTCAACATAGGGCAGCGCCACACCGATCGAACCATGTTTGATCGGCCCGTTCGATGCGAACGTCGTGCCCAATCCGCCGAGTTCAGTCATGCCCCAAAGCTCTATTAAAGGACAGCCAAATTTTGCTTCGACTTCCTCCATCTTCGGCACGGGCATTGTCTGCCCACCTACTGTGCAGCAGCGAAGTGATGACAGGTCGTAGGCATCGAGGTCCGGGTGATTCAGCAGGAACATGTACATTGTCGGCACGCCTTCGAACAGGGTGGCCTTGTTGTCCTGAATACTCTGCAGAATAGTTTTTTCTTCAAACAACGGATGAAGCACGAGCGTCATCCCGGTATGAAAAGCACCGCTCATGACGACGTTGCCGTAAACATGTGGACACGGTAGTGCCGTGACCACGGTGTCCTTCTCGCTGCGCTGATGCATGAGCGCCGTCATGGCGACATTCAACAATATGCTGTGGTGAGACAGGCATGCGCCTTTTGGATGGCCCGTTGTACCCGAGGTGTAGCCGATTGTTGAAATCGACTGCGGGTCAATCCGGGCTACTTCGAATTCGCCGCTGCTCTCATCAAGAATTGCGTCAAACGACAGCATGCCATCCGGCAATGCCTCATCACCAAAGGCGATAACTTCGCGCACGCTGGACTTTTCTTTCACGCCCTGGAGCGATAGCGCCTTTTCGTGCGAGGCAATGATGACAGAGGCGCCACAATCGTTGGCGACAAATTCAACCTCACCCGCTGTCAACATGACATTGATGGGATTGATGACGGCACCGGTCTTCAGCGCCCCGTAGTAGCTGACAACCCACTCCCAACAGTTACCCGAGTACAGAGTGACGCGATCACCGGCACTCACGCCCAGCTTGACCAGTGCGTTGGCACACCTGTTTGACAGCGCATCCAACTCGTTGAACGTCAGGCTTCGGTCCGCGAGTACCAGTGCAATCTTGTCGCCATACTGCCTGGCAGCCTCAACGGGGATTTGTCCGATCGACTGAAGCATTAATCAAAAAACTCAGCTTAGAAATTCATGCCGATCTTTACACCGTACCACCGTGGGTAACCCATGTTGCCCAACAGATGGTCTTCACCCGCAACGATCGGGCCTGCGTTATCGATGTACTCCTCGCCGAAGGCGTTCTCAACGTAGGCTTGAACCTCCCAGCGCTCGTCAGGCGAGCTCCAGAATGCGCGCAGGTTGACCAGGAAGCGATCTTCCGTGTAGGTAAGCCGATCCTCACCAACGCTGTCCTCCCGCCAGTCGTAGTCCGCCTGCAACGTCAGGTTACCGGCGCTCGCAAGCGATATGTGGTAGCGCACGACCCCGTTAACCGACCAGCCTGATCCAAGCTCACTTCCATCCAGGAAGAACGGATCACCCGCAAACGCATTGGCGCCGGTACCAAATCCCGCATTGAAACCAAATCCGGAGGGAGCATCGACCTCAGAATCCAGCCAGCCTAAGCCGAGGCTCAAATCCAGGCTGTCAATTGGCCGCAAAAACAACTCGAGTTCCGCGCCATATATGTCCGCGTCACCCACAGTGATGAGCAGGGTTGACGGTACCGCAACGTTGCCATCATAGACGATCCCTTGTTTGTCTGAGACGTCCTCATAAAATACCGCCGCGTTCACTACCACGCGTCCATCCGTAAAGGTCGACTTGGTACCCAGCTCATACGAAATCGTTTCCTCAGGGTCCACGGGACTTAACTGAGCCAGATCGCCGAATAGCAAGTCAGAGGCAAAGTTACCGGAACGAAAGCCGCTCGACACCTTAGCGTAGAGCAACAAGTCATCGTCCGGTCGCCATTCCAGCCCGATCCGACCCGAAAAGTTGTCGTGGCTCAGATCCTGTGAGCCTGGAATGGTTTCAGTGAGCACGTTTACTTCTCTTTCCTCATCTGTATAGCGAAAACCAGCTATGAGTCGAACCGCCTCCGTGAGCGATCGGCCATATTCCCCGAACACCGCCCACGACTTCGTTTCCAGATCAGTAATCGTCCCCGGAATCTGAAAACTAATCAGACCCTCAAGCGCCTGTATGTGACTGGTCGAGCGGAGTTCGTTGTCATAGTAGAAAAGACCAAGCATCCAATCTGTGTCATCAAGAGCACCGGACAAACGAAACTCCTGGCTATACTGGTCCCCATCCGTGGTGTAGCTGTCGTTGTATTGGTACAACCCGCCAAACACACCCGTTGCACTGCCGTCTTCATCGGTGTTGAAAAAGCGATCGTGACCGTCGTAGCCCGTGATAGAGACAAGCTCTATAGAGTCTGATAGCTGCCAACTCAACTTAGCCGTCACCGCGAGTGTTTCGAGGGTATATTTACCGTCGCCATTGTCCGGATCGTGCTCTGTATACGGTTTCTTAACATCCGGGTCCGGATCCCCAAACTGGGGCAAACCAAAATATGCGCCACCACCGACACATTGACCAGACCATATTCTCTTCGGCGCGCATTGTGTCAATGTCACTGGATCCAGCTGCCCCCAATAGTTGAATGCTTGACCAATGTCATCGAGATCACTGACTTCGACAGATAACAGGAGATTCACCGCATCACTCAGATCGACGTCCAGATGACCCCGCGCAGCCCACCTGTCTTTGACGGCGAGCTTGCCACCGGCTGGTCCCTGGTTGGTCTGAAAGCCATCGTTTTCATGGTACTTGACCGCCAGGCGGCCACGTACTCGATCACTCAGTGGACCGCTGAGGGCACCCTCGAACATTCGCGTGTCGTATGAACCGAATTCAATGTTCGCATACCCCTCGAATTCCTCGGTCGGCTTGCGCGAGATGAAATGCACCAGCCCCGACGTGGAATTGCGGCCGAACAACGTACCCTGCGGCCCGCGCAACACTTCCACGCGTTCCACGTCCAGTATCTCGTTGCCGCCGTAAAAGGAAACAGGACGATATACCTCGTCGAAATAGAGAGCGACATTGCCTTCGCCGCCCAGGGCATTGTTCAAAGTGGGATTGCCGCGAATGGTGATGCCTGCAGAATAGGAATACTGGCTTACGTCGACATTGGGCGTCTGGTAGAAGACATCCCGGGTATCTTCGAAACCGAAATCGTCGACCATATCGCCGCTGAACGCCGTTACCGCGATGGGCACGTCCTGCAGGCTCTGTTCGCGTTTCTGGGCGGTGACGACAATTTCTTCGATGACGCCGCTCTCGGCCACGCTCGCTGCCGGAGCGACCAGTGACAGGACGACCACAGAACCAATGACCCCCGACCTCTGAATAAGAGACCGATGAATCAGAGCGCCAAAAAACTTTCTGAACATGATTTCTCCCCTGAGCAATCTGGACTACCAGTTTAGTTTATAAGCCAAACTAGATCATTAGTCCAGTTTATCCTTCCTCTAGAACCAGACATATCGACCCGCTAAATACCTTGCTGAGTGCGCTGACGGTCGAGTTCAGCTTTGAGCTCGTCCGCTGTGGCCCCGCCGCGACGAACCGCATCACCAATAATGAACGCAGGAGTGCCCGTCACGCCAAGCGCCTCTGCGAGGATTCGAATCTCCTCCAGATACTGAATGACCCGGACATCACGCATGTCGGCTCGCAGCTTCTCAACGTCGAGCCCGACAGCGGCTGCAGTCCCGTAGATCGAGTCCATCTCCAGACGCGTGTTCGACGTCATCAAAGCAGCATGATAGGCGTCAAATTGCCCTTGAAGGTGAGCAGCGATGGCCGCCCGCGCAGCCATGATCGAGTGACTGCCGTAGATCGGCAGCTGGGCATAGATGAAGCGCACGCTCGCCTCGGTTGTCCTGACCTGCTCAAGGTCTGGGTAGTTCGCTTTGCAAGGGGTGCACTGATAATCGTAGAACTCGATGAAGGTCATCGCCGAGCCCGCATCACCGGATGACGGTGTCAACGGCGAACTCAGAAGTTCGGCTCGTTCTTCGAGAACCAATCTGCGCCCGGAAGCGGCAGCCTCGAGCTCGCGCTCTACCCGGGCTCGACTGATCGCGCTGCCGATTTCGGGGTCGTCGAGGACGAGCTCCGGATGTTCGAGCAGGTATTGTCGTACCTGATTGTGGGTGATGTTCTCCGAGGCGGCCGCGCCGTTGTCACCATCTCCGCATGCCGTTGCAGCCAGCCCGAACGCAATCGCAACGAGACTATGCAGGACTTTGCGCACGTTCCGCGATGCCTCCCCTTCCTTCTTCCCTGACCCTCCGGCTAACGGGCAGCCAGGTTGGTGGACGCCGCTTGCAACACGTATGAGCGCGGTGCGTCTAATTCAGTGGTGATTCTAAGCGAGCCATCTGGCTGCCACTCACCGCCTGGCGGAGCAGACCTTTTGCGCCCGCTAATCTCGCCAAGAGACCGGCCGTCTCTGATCAGCGTATAGCTTTTGTCAGGATCGAGCTGGCGGACAGTAAAAGACGTGGCTTCGCTGTCCACCGGCCCTGGCGTCAGGGTGACGATCAGCGCGTCCTGCTCAGCATCGTAGACAGCTTGAATGACATTGGCCTCGAGGTACTCGACATCGGTGATGTGCGGATCCGCGAAGTGCGACTTATCGAATGGCCTGTTATAGATCTGCCAGAGCCCGTCCGCCGGGTTGATGCGTGCAAACCCGACGAGAACGTTCCCCGTCACCGGCCCAACATTCCGGATGAGCCCTGCTTCGTCTCGCATGAAGTTGTACAGGTAGTCCGGGGTGGCTGGATACATCAGTCCACCATCCAGCCAGGTTGGATTGAAGTGCGCATCCGCATAGTCGGTCATCGTCTGAACCGTCTCACGATCACCGACCTCGGAGGCAAGCAGCGCAAACCAGCCAAAGTCGAAGGATGCGGTATATCCCATATCCTCTCCGGGAGCGCCTTGCAACATCGACGGTATATAACGCTTCTGTTGAGCCGGGTAGATGCTCTCGATGAATGCCTTGTCCCACACGTGCTGGGCGTGGCCGTTCCAGCCATCGGCCCAGGCAAAGGTCGCCGGAATGACCTCATCTTCTCTGACTTTCAGAAAGTACATCGTGGTTTTGGTTTCGGGATCAATGTAGTCCCGCTCCACCATCACCTTCTTGAAACCCTTTTTGACCTCGGTCGCGAACGTCGTGCCGTGGTCCAAGTCATACGACATGAGGCCGAGAATGGGATGCTGATTGCACTCGGCGTAGATGGCATTGCGTTCACACTCGATGCCGCGGAAATGATCGTCCACAAATTGTTCGTAGATCACCTTCGCCAGCCGGTTGTGATCGTACTTCATCTCAATGGGTTTCTGACCGTACTCCGGTGGGGCATAGCGAAATGTGAGCGACCCTGGTTCATCGTAGCGGTGATCATCGAACAGGGTCTCGTGCAGACCCACCATTTGCAGGAGGTGGCCGCTGTACATGATGTTCTTCTTGATGTTCGGATCAATCCAGCCGTACCAGTCTGCCTCGGTACGCATCACGTTTTCACCACCCTCCTCGGTTCTTCCCGTAATGTCGTACTTGCTCACATGTGCCCAGTAATCCCACACTTCCTTATAGATCATTCTCTTGATCAACCTCGCCGACGCTTTCTGATAGAGATCGCGATGGGCAGGGGTGTAGTGATAATGAGCAGATGCCAGCGCGTAGTGCGCAAATGCGAACTGAAACTGATAGGCGTGGAAGCTCATGTGGTAAACGGGATCCATCTGACCCATCAGCGAAAAATCGCCATCCAGCTGGTTCGCCAGATTGATCATGTGGCGAACATGACCCATCTGTTTTGTCGAGAGTGCCGGATAATCCGCAGGGTTTAGTCCGTCTGCCTGGGCTGAAAAGGGCGTGGCGACCGGCATGGCGGCAATCCAGACTACCCAGAATCGGATTCGCGAACCTCTGCCAGGTCCAAAGATCAAGCTACGGAACGACATATCCAATCCTCCAAACCTGGATCCTCAGTCCGATATATATCTCAAACTAGATTATTGGTCCAGTTTTTACACACATCGCGATTCAGGATTTGTCATCAGCAGTCGATGACGACAGCTCGAGACTGTCAATGTAAGCCATGATCATTTGCTGCCACTCGCGCTTGAACGCGGCTGCTTTGTTGGAAGGCGACAAACTCACGTTGTCGAGTCCCGTGTATATCGCCTGCAACAAGGTCCGACTAATCCCCTGCGCCCTGCTCAAGCCAATCTCCGGATGGCGAGACCGCAGCTCATTTGCCATGACCTCAATAGAATGCAAATGCTGCGCTTGCCTCAGCTCATTGAAATCAGGGCTGTATTTGTTGGCTTCATAGAACTCCACGATGTGATCGTGTTTTTTCCACACCTGTTGAAGTCGGCGCTCTACCCTCGCCACGTAGTCGACAAATTCGAGTTCGTCTTCACCAGGCTTGGGAGTGGTTTGTTCGTCGATTTCCAGCAGAGCCCGGTGCATCACCGCAAGGAACACAGATCGTCTGCTGTCAAAAAAGTGGTACAGCGTCCCTCTTGCAACATCTGCCGTTTCAATGATGGCATCGATACTGATGTCCTCGTATCGCGTCTCACCCAGGAGCGTCTCGCAGGCATCGAGAATGTCGTTGACTCGATTAATCCCACGCGCCTGCGACGGCTGTCTTTTCATGCCCGTAAGATTGAGTGGTTCGATCGTTTACCCTCCTTCCTGGCAGCGCATCGTATCAATGCATCGACGCTTCATGCCAACAAAGGAAGATGTCCACAATTCGAGATGATCACTAGTCCTGCTTCTTTTTCTTGGCAGCAGGATCTGACTCTGCCTCGAAGGCAAGTAATACGTTTCCTGGCGTTGTACCCAGGATGGCATAACCGGAGCCCCAATAGACCATTCCGTCAACCACCGTAGGACCGGGGCCACCAAGAGAGCCTCCGTGGGCCTCGACACCGTTGATGGTCTGGAAGGAGCGGTTACTCGAGTAGGACCAGAGCAGACTGCCATCGGCGCTCGAGAACGCTCGCATTGTCCCGTCTACCGAACCCGTAAACACCACACCAGGAATTGCGGTGGCAGCAGCCTGATTTGCGGAGCTGCAGTATTGCGACTTCGCGTCTTTACAATCGGCTGGCTTGGGAACGACTGCAGTCCAGACACGGCGCCCGGTGGCAGGATCGAGTGCCACCAGTCCGCCTTCCGCATCCAGGCCCTCTGCACTCTCGAAATTCTGGTAAGCCTTGAATCCGAGGGGCACATAAAGCAGTTCACCATCGTCCGCCGGGCCAAGATTACCGCCCGTCGAAGTGACTCGGTCCGAAGGAATGCCTTGCCGAATGATGGCGCCCTTACGATCCGGATCGAGTATCGTAATCGTTCGGCTTTCCTGTGCCGCGATCAGGATCTGCCGTCCATCCTCTAACGTGTGAAGAATCGGCGATGCGCCGATGTCGTCATTAGGTCCCGGCTCCTTGCCCGGACAGTTCTTCTGATATTCCTCTGGCGTGGCGCCACAACCAAAGTCGTTTGCATCATCCGCAAGCAGTTGCTGCGACCACAGAAACTCCCCCGTATCCAGAGCGAAAGCGATAATGGCGTCACTGGCGCCGCCATCCGGCACGGGAACGTAACTGTTTGATGTGCCGACATAAACGGCGTTGCGCCGGGTGTCGATCGTTGGTGCGCTCCAGATCGCGGCACCGGAAGGGCCATATTGCTGGACACCGCTGCTGTTCTTCCACAACGGCTTGGCCGCTTCGCGGAGCGTATATGACTTCCATATCTCTTCGCCGGTTCTGGCGCTCAGGACGACAACTGCGCCGCGAGACGTGCAGCACTCATAGTTGGCGGAAACCGCCATCGGCTCCTCCCATGAACCAACCGGGACAATGAGGCGCTCCCCGGCGGGATCCAGAACAACAGAACCACTGGCTGCCGCCGCATGATGCTCGCCGACTTGTGTCGTCCATAGCTGCTTCCCCGTCTCGGCATCAACCGCGTACACGTTGGCGCTGAAATCGCCGAAGTACGCAGCGTACCGTCCGGAGGATCCTGGTATGGGACCGATGCTGATTGTGCTGATCACCGGCCGCTCAGCTTCGTACGACCAATGGACACAACCGGTATTCGCATCGAGCGCATACACCATACCGTTGTCGCTCCCTACCCACAGCCAGCCGCCGCCCACCACCGGCTGGCTTCGCAGCGTCGCAGCACCTGGCAGACCAAATGCCCACTTCAATTTCAGATTCGACACTGCGGCTGCATCGAGTCCCGCAACAGACTGGTAGCGACCACTCGTGGTTGAGTCAGGGCTCCATCCGAGCCAGTTTCCACCGATCAGTGGATTGCTGAGTTTCGCGTCATCGGGGCATGCGTTGGCCATGGCGGATGCTGAGCGATCGATGTCGACAAGGGGGCGCCCGCTCAGCCACGCAGCGATTCTGCGCATCTGCTCCTCACTGAGCTCTTGAGCCTGCGGTTTCATCTTGCCAACCGTCATCGACTCGAAAATCTTCGTTGGCGGCATGGCCTTCAGCTCCGCGCGCGAAGGCACCTTCGTACCCGGTTCAGGCGTTTCGTGACACGAGGCGCAATACTCCTGAAATTCCATCACCCCCCGATAATCGGAAGTATCCGCAGAAACGGAGCTTGCAAGCAGAAGTAGAACCAGAGCCGTGACGCAGCGAAGCGGCTTCACAATTTGGTTGATAAACGAGCACATCTTAAGCGTCCCCAAGCGACCCAAATACTAGACTGAAAGTCTACTCTGCAAGAAATGAGCGAGCAAGGCTATTCAGTCCGACGGGCCGACCGGTCGATCCCATGCGTCAAAATGTCGCGTTGCTGAGCGCCACAGGTGGGTCATCCTTCGGATAAAAATCAAGCGTGATGCGTTTGACTGATCTATTGCCACGGTGGTGACGCTCGATCACACAATCCGCCAACGCCTCAGCCATCTGCAGCCGTTGCTTACAACCCACCGCATTTTCAAAGCGCGACAATGTCGGCTGCGACGCCAACGCGGATCCCGTTACTGCCCCAACAGCTCCGCGCCTCCCCCGGTGTCGGTTTTCACGGGCTCACCCAGCCACGCCCGTGGCAAGCGCAGGGCTGTAGCGTGGCGGATTGCAAATTCGTTTCTTTCACGGCGGCGATCCAAACTCTCGCTGCTCCTTAAGCCTTGTTCCGAGAGATAGATACCAAGCAGCATACTGAAGGCGAGCAATGCAACACCGTAGATCACCATTCTATTGCGGTGCGAGCAGCGGTGCGACCCTTGCTCTCCAGAGCTCATCGATAAACGTCATCTTCTGCGCGCGAATGCCATCTTTGCGCACAGCGTCATCTTCAAAGACGATCCAGCGAGTGGATTCGGGCCCGGCCGCAGCGGGCCATGGCACCAGACCCTTGGCATTCGGATCTCCTGTCTTCACAAAATTGATCCAGTAGTCGCGCATGGCCGCCGCGACCGGCAGATCGAATTTGCTCCACATGGTTACCTGGTCCGCAGCATGAGGTGCCCCGGGGACTTTGGCTCGCTGTTCGGGAGGAACGTAACCGAACATGAAGAGATAGCCGGGACGCTCCACATTTTGCATGCTGCGGGTCATATTTTGCGCCGAGTAAAGATAACGAATATCACCAAAGAAACGGGTTAAACCCTGATCCTCACTGACCGAGAAATCCTCAGCCCAGAGTTCACGCATACGATCGGCCTGGCCGTCCGTCATGCCCAAAAGATCTTCCCGGCTTACACCTGATATGGCGAAGCTCTCGCCACCGTCATAGCTCGTTCCACCGCTCATGAATGGGACGCGATGCTGTTTTCCTTGCGCAAAGATAACTGCCGCTTCCTCTGTCTGACTGATCCCATCGATGATAGGCATAGTGAAACCTCTGACCGCATCAGTCCACTGCTTGCTCGTCGTCGCATAAAGATCCTCGCGCGTCACCTTATCGGCTGGCTTGCCCGTCACCTCGCTGCCTAATTCAAGGCCCATGGCTTCAGCGCTGGGCGCATCCGCGAGCGCAACTACGTTACGTGTGCGCGGCTGTCGTGCCCACGTGCCATAGCCGCTCTGTGCAATGGCGCCGGAAAAAAGGCCCTTGCTGGCGGGCGTAGCCATCAACATGTTCACCGACATCGCCCCAGCGGAAACGCCAATAATCGTTACCTTTTCCGGGTCACCACCGAAGGCTTCAATGTTTCGGTTTATCCAGCGCAGCGCAGCTGTCTGGTCCATGAGACCGAAGTTGACGCCCTGCCCCCCGTCGAGTTGGGGATGAGCAAAGAAACCGAGGCCGGCAAGACGATAATTTAGCGTAACCAGAATGACGCCTTTCGCGTTCATCAGAGGAGCCAGTTCAAATATATACTCGCCACTACCCGAGGCGAAACCACCGCCGTGGATCATCACCAGAACCGGCAGATCAACTGCCCCACTCGGGGACGAGACATTCAGACTGAGGCAGTCCTCCTGCATCGCTCGACCTTTTGGAATCATATCAAATTCTTCGTATAACTTAGGTTGCGGACAGGCCGGACCAAAATCCGTAGCCTGGCGCACGCCTGACCAGGGCTCGACATCGTGGGGCGGCTGCCAGCGACGCTCACCGGTTGGGGCCGTCGCGTAGGGAATGCCCATGAACATCTGCGAGCCGTTGAGGCTAAGGCCTTCCAGATCGCCCTCTCTTGTCTGGACACGAGGTCCTGCGTCAGACGCGGCACCAGTGCCCCCCGCCCATGCACCAGGCTGCAATCCAACGACAGCCAGAACAATGAAAAGCATTGCAAGCGTGCAGTTTGCGAACCACTTCGAGGTCTTATTCATGATTTTTCCATTTGGGATGTCGGAAGACATGCCGGTACATGGCATCCGACAGGTTTAGTGGGGGTACCCGGTTCAGGCGTTTCGTGACACGAGGCGCAATACTCCTGAAATTCCATCACCCCCCGATAATCGGAAGTATCCGCAGAAACGGAGCTTGCAAGCAGAAGTAGAACCAGAGCCGTGACGCAGCGAAACGGCTTCACAATTTGGTTGATAAACGAGCACATCTTGAGCCTCCCCAAGCGTCCATCGCGACCCAAATACTAGACTTTGAGTCTACTCTGCATAAAATAGGCGCCCACCGCAATAGATACAGAGGACCAGGACAAAAGAGTGGACACTATCGAGCGCGTCGAGAATCTCGCCTATCGAGTCGCCAACCCGATAGTTAAAGCACTACTGCGTTCGCCGCTGCACACAATTGCGAGTCGCAACTTAACTCTCCTGCACTTTAAAGGTCGCAAGAGTGGTCGGGCCTTCGTCACCCCCCTCAGCTATGTCCGCGATCAGGACGCCGTATGGCTGCTGTCGGCACACACCACTCGTTGGTGGATGAACCTGCGCGGGAACGACGTACCCGTTTCGCTCGAGATCGCAAGAAAGACCTACACTGGTAAAGCGCGGCTCTGGGAGAATGACACCGAGGAACTGCGGGATCGTGTACAGCGCTATCTCTGTGCGCTACCACGCGATGCCGCGGTCTATGGCATCAAGCTCGATGAAAACAAGGTGCCTGTCGAGGAAAGCCTGGCAGAGGCTGCGTCGCAACTCGTATTCGTCGAAATCCAACTCGACTAAAACGCGGCCAACAACGTTAACCCAATACCCGCTAATACAGCGGCAATCAACGCGTAAGGTATCTGAGTCAGTGCATGCTCCATTACCCCACAGCCACTGCCCTGGGCGGCTAACACGGTCGCATCAGAATAGAAGCACGCATGGCTGCCAAAAGCGCTGGCAGAAATCAGCGCACCGATGGCCAACGGCATACTCACGCCTAAGCTATCCGCCAGAGGCAGAACAATTGGAATGGCGATCGCGAAGACCCCCCAGCTGGAACCCGTGGCAAAGGAGATCGCCGCCATCGTGCCAAACACCACCACAGGGAGCATCGTGGGGGTCAGCAGCGGCGTCACACTCTCAATGACATACATGGGCAGCCCGAGGCGATCATTGACCTCCTTGAACATGAAAGCGATGACGACGATCGAGAGCGCCGGTAACATGATCTTGATACCTTCAATCACGGTATCAAACATCTCACCCCACGCCATAAGTCGCTGCAGCCCATACAAAAGTATCGTTGCCGCAACCGCGACAATGACACCCAGCTGAACATCCAGGTCGTACCAAAGACTGAACCCCAACAGCGCGACGATGGGTAAGAGGAAGTGGTAAGTCTTAACCCGATCATTCTCCTCGGACGAGTCCACCGAAAACTCATCGCGTTCGGCGTCACCGCGCTCCAACTCATCAGCGCTAGCACTCCTCGCGGCACGAGCCTCCGCATGTTTCATCATGCCCAACGCCGGGACTCTGCCGCTGGCAACGAGCGGCACCAGCAATACCGCAAGCCATGGATAAAGCATATAAGGGACCGCGCTGACATACAGCGCCATGCCCTGACCGGGTTCCGCGATTTCTGACGTCTCGAGCACACCGGCAAAAAACACACCCCAGGTGGATAGCGGCACAAGCACACAGATGGGTGCCGCCGTGGAGTCCACCACATAGGCGAGCTTCTCGCGCGATACGTTGAACTTGTCGGTGACCTTACGCATGGATGAGCCGACCGCCAGCGCGTTCAGGTAGTCGTCGATAAAAACCACCAAACCTAACAACCACGTATACAACAAGGCGCTACCTGCATTGGAAGCTCTTGCTGCGAGCGCACGGCTGAAGGCAGTGGCCGCCCCCACCCGCATCAACAAGGCGATCAAGCTACCCATCAACCCGCAGACAATGATCACCCACGCGATGGTCTCATCCATCATGACGGCGAGCAGAATCGACGAAAAATTCTCCAGGGCAGCCGATGGTTCCAGGAGGAGCAGGCCCGTGATGACACCCGCTAACAGCGATTCAATCGGGCGGCGACTGAGTACAGCCGTGACGACAGCCACCAGCGCCGGCAGCAATGTCACCCAGGTAGGACCGTCGCTCAAACCGTGTTGAGCCCGTAGTGGCTGGCAGTGTGGTCGAGTGCCTGTGTCATTCTACTGATGAGGAAATCAACCTCTTCACGCGTGCATACGAGGGGTGCCGCGCTGATCATGGCATCCCGGACAGCCCGCACCATGAGGCCGGCATCCACTGCAGCATCCCGACAGACGAGCGCCGCTTTACCATCCTCTTCCAGGCGCACCCGCGAACTTTTGTCGCGCACAAGTTCCACCGCAGCAAACATGCCGAGTGTGCGCACCTCCCCGACAATGGGGTGTTCAAGAAGCTCAGCCCACCTTTGACCCCAGTAAGGCCCTATGTCTGAAGCAACGTAGTCCGTGATTTGCTCGTCATTGTAGATGGAGAGTGTTGCCAGGCCGGCAGCACACGCAGCTGGATGACCGGAATAAGTAAATCCGTGACCAAATTCCCCGCCTTTGCTTGTCAACACATCGGCCAGCTTGGACCCCACCGCAACGCCACCCAGAGGCTGATAGCCGTTAGTGACTGCTTTGGCGAACGAAATCAGATCCGGACGTGTGCCAAAGTGTTCACAACCGAATTTCTGACCTGTTCTCCCAAACCCACAGATCACTTCGTCACTGACGAGAAGCACATCCCGCTCGTCCAGAACCTTCTGCACCGCCGGCCAATAAGTATCCGGCGGGATGATCACCCCGCCTGCACCCTGCACAGGTTCACCGATAAAGGCAGCAACATTGTCAGCACCCAGTTCATCTATCTTGTCGGCAATGGAAAGTGCCGCCCGGAGACCAAACTCGTCGGGTGATTCGTCCTCGCCAAGCCCGAACCAGTACGGCTGCATGGCATGGTGGATATACGGCAGCCGTTCAAACTGTTTGTGCATATCGTTCATGCCGCCGAGGCTTGCCGCTGCAATGGTGCTGCCGTGATAGGCGTTTTCGCGACTGATGATGATCTTTTTGTCGGGCTTATCGATCAGATCAAAGTACCGGTGCACCAATCGAATGACCGTATCGTTCGCCTCGGAGCCGGAGTTGGTAAAGAAAACGTGCTCGAATCCGTCGGGCATGAAATCTGCCAGCGCGGCAGCCATCTCGGCTGCAACATCGTTCGAACAGTTGAAAAAGCTGTTGTAGAAAGGCAGGCGCTGCAACTGCTCAGTGATCGCAGCGACAATCTTCTGTTGGCTATAGCCCAGGTTAGTGCACCATAACCCGGACATGCCGTCGAGAATCTGATTCCCCTCGTCATCGTAGATGTACACCCCTTCGCCCCGCGCGAAAATGCGTCCACCCGACTTGCTGTAAGCCGCAAAATCAGTAAAGGGATGCAGATGGTGGCGCTGATCCAACTCGTGCAGGTTCTTAGTTTCCATAACAGATTCCCACGGTATTCATCGATCTAAGTCAGACTCACGTGTCAGAGCCCCGATCCATCTGCCGAGTAAATCACCCAGAACTTCGTATAGCCGTCGGTCTCAAAGACGCCTTTCCATTCTTTCGGTACCGTGACCGCCTCACCCGCACGCACGATCTGTTTGGTTCCATCCTCTGAGGTCAGAGTGATACTCCCTTCGATGAAGTACATAAACTCATCGACGCCATAGCCTTCGGTTATGTCGTAGCGCGTCTTTCCGGAGCGATACATGCCTGACGCGAACTTTTTGTCGCTGGACAAGAGACTGGTTACGTCATAGGTAATGTGACCGTCCGCATGCTCGGTAGGTTTGACGCCATCAAACATGGACCCGCTGATCTGGTCCCTGGTGACCACCACTGGCAGCCATTGGGATTCCTCCGCGGCAGCCGACAGCGGCAACATCAACACAATGCACACGCATAGGGTTTGGGTTTTTAACACCTTTTTCTCCTTCTCATTTACTTTTAAAACTACTCGGTCTGCTCTTCCACCGCCCGCCAGGCTGCATCAAACGCTGCATCCATCAGTGGCGTCGCTTCGGAATCCGTGTTCGCGATCGATATCCTGCCGAACCGGGCTCGGCCAATTTCATGCGGGGCTTTCCCTTCCTCCCACTCGGGATCGTCCAAACCGAGATAGGCGTATGCATATCCATGCGGTATTCGATTCACGGTGATCGCCTGAATATCCGTTTCGTGGTTGAAACCGTACTGTCCAAGCAGGCTCTGGAGTTGTTGGCGGATTTGCGCCTCGTACTGCGCAAACGTTGTGGCGTAAATCTTGTGACGACCCACTCGGTACAGATCGCGTGCAGAGCTACCTTCGACTGCGGGTGTCGGCGAGCCCATCATAAACACCGCCATGGGGTCGGAAGGCCCGCGGGGCGGCTCGTAACCGCCATTGGTCATAGTCGGGGCGCAACTGACCCACTGGAAAGGGTCGTGTGGACAATGCGTGAACGTGACATCGAGATTGGAGAAGGCTTGTCCGTTCTTCAGCAACACATTGGCATACACGAACGGCGAACGGGCGCCGTAGCTCAAGCCTTCCTTTTGCGTCTCGCTCATCTCAGGACACAAAAGCGGAATCAGGTTGTTGTAACAAGCCAAAACACAGTGACTGGCAGTAACGCTTACGGGAATCCCTTCGCGCACGTACTCCACGAGCACTGTGTCACCGCCTGTTTCCCTGACGCCAACCACGGTGCTGTTCAGCCGCAGCCTCGTGGCCTGTGCCTCTCGGTCCAGCTGGCTGTAGTCGAACTTCGCAACTGCAACGTCTGCAACGCCTTGCATGCCTGGGGAAACATCGGGGATGAGTTTCTGAACGATGAGACGGGCAACCGAGGCGTTGCCATCCGGAAACATTCTGATTTCTGCGATGCCTTCAATCATCATCGCCGCAAGCGAGTCGACAAAGTTGGTGAGCCATCCCATGGACCTCAATCCAGGGGCACCCGCCGACATCGCCTCGAGTACCGTGTGCTGCCATCCGGATGCGCCGTTTAACACAAGCAGATGTCCATCGAACATGGCAATGGTCTCTTGCGATAACCCAACCTTGTCGATCAGAAATCGGTTGTAACTGACGGTGTTGATGTAGTCGTACTGCTCACTCCACGATAAATCATCCAGAAAGTCTCGAGCGCCGCCAAAGAAGGCAATTAATCTCTCTTGCTCATCCGCGGGTATCGGGAGCGCTCGCACAGCCGCCTCATAGTCGCCGCGACCGTGCATGAATTTGTACCAATGACCGGCGACATTGACATGACTGCCATCCCCACCCGGCATCGACATACCAACATTTGCGTGCAGCTTTCCGCCAAGCAGTAAATTGTCCGGCGTATTGACGTCCATGGCGGCAATCGCCGCATCGTCGATACCCAGATCAATCATGAGCATCCCGGCGTTGTCGCTGTAGTTGCTGGGGTGATCGAGATTCTGTGCCCCGCCCAGGCTCAATACCATCCGGCCTTCGTGGTGAAACTCGTTACGTTTTGCGTGACCACCAAAATCATCGTGATTGTCAAGAATCAGAATCCGCGCGTCGGGGCCCATCTTTTTGCGAAAGTAGTAGGCGGCAGCCAGACCGCTCATACCGGCACCCACAACCACCAGGTCGTAGTGCTCGTTCAACGCTTCATAGTTCGCGGGTTTCCTGCCTTCCCACGCCAATGCGTGCGCCACCTCATAAGACCCTTCGTGGCTGCCCCGCATGCCTGTCAGCGTTGGCGGATAGTTCGTGTTTGCGATACCGCGTTCGGCGGATTCCATCGCCCACAGATCAATCGGCGACAACAAGCCAACACTCGTACCGAGTGCCACACCATTCAGAAAGTCACGACGAGATATGTTCTGGCTCACTATTTACCCTTTTTTCCGGCGTTAGCTCGTTTGTTCCTGAACCGCCCGCCACGCTGAATCGATCGCAGCATTGAGGTAGGCGTACGCTTCAGAGTCTGAATTAGCTATGGAAATCCGACCGAACTGAGCCCGCCCGATTTCATGGGGGGCATAGCCAGCCTCCCAGTCCGGGTCGTCCAGCGACATATACTCGTACGCGTACCCGTGCGGCCAGCGGTTGACGGTAATCGCCTTGATGTCGGTTTCATGATTGAAGCCATGCTGACCCAGCACGCCCTGGAGTTGATCGCGTATTTCCTGCTCGTAGGTCGCAAACGTTGTCGCATAAACCTGATGGCGCGCCGCCCGGAGAATATCGTGACTGGTTTCCTTTCCGGTGGTCGGCGGTTTGGGCACCCCGATCAGGAAGACCACCATGGGGTCGTCTGCGCTACGCAGGGGTTTGTGGCCTCCGGTGGTCGTCGGCGGCGCCGTGGTCATCACATCATAAGGATCCTGCGGGCAAAGCACCGAATCCACGCCAAGCTTCTGCCACGCGCGTCCGTCTTTCAGCACAACATTGGATAAAACCAGCGGCACTTTCACCCCGTAGCCGAGCGCTTCTTTTTGCGGCTCGGGCAGCTCCGGACACAGGTAAGGGATGGCTGCGTTGTAGCAGGCAAGTACACAGCGATCGGCGGTCACGCGAAGCGGGCTGCCATTCTGGACATAGTCCACAACAACACGGTCGTCGGCGTTTTCCTTGACACTAACTGCGGTGCTATTCAACCGCAACCTGACGGCGTGATCCGCCTGATCCAGTACGGCATAGTTGAACCGGGCAGCTGCGATATCAGCAAACCCTGTCGCGTGAGAAGCGACTTCGGGTATCAGTCTATGGACCAGCAAGCGTGCCACTGAGGCATTGCCATCCGGAAAATACAAAGTAGATTGAGTGTCCGAAGAGACACCGGCAATAATCTGGTTCGCCAGCTCGCTCAGCCAGGGCAGACTCTGCACACCTGGACAGCCCAGATAAAACGCTTCCATCACGCTCACACGGAGCCCAGCGGGTCCATAAATCACCCTCGGCATCGGGAAGAACAATTCAATCGTGTCCTTCTCCAACCCAACCTTCTCAGTAAGAAACTGCGCGTAGGTCACGGTTTCGACATACGCTTGCTGGGCATCGAGTGAGAGCGCTTCGAGGTAATTGACTTCACCACCAAAGAACTCGATGAGCTTATCTTGTTCAGTCTGCGCTAACGGCAGGGCTCGAACCGCTGTCTTGTAGTCGCCCACACCCAGCATCAATTCCATCCACTTGCCATGCACAGCCACATGTTCCTGCCCCGCGGGCAGGGCAAGTAGACCCCCTTCCTTCGAATTCAGCAGCCCATACTCGCCAATGTTCTCGGCCATAGCGCTGAGATCAACACCCAGGTCATCCAACAGACCTTTCGCGACATCGCTGTAGCTGTCTGGCTCTTCCAGATTTACCGAACCACCCACGCCCAGAAGCATCTGGCCCTGCTCATGAAATTCGTTGCGTTTGGCGTGACCACCAAAATCGTCATGGTTATCCAGAATCAGGACTTTGGCGTCATCCCCTGCCTGCTGTTGGTAAAATCTGGCCGCAGCGAGCCCGCTGATCCCTGCCCCCACAATCACCAGATCGTAATGTTCATCGCCACTTCGGTGATTGGCGGGTTTTTCGCCGTTCCAGGCAAACGCGTGGGACACCTCGTAGGACCCGGGGTGGTTACCCCTCAATCCGGTCAGAGAAGGCGGGTAATAGACAGGAGGCTCACCGGCTGCGTGTACAAGCATGGAATTCGGCCCCAGCAGCGCGGCACCTGTGCCAATGGCTACGCCGTTCATGAAATCCCGTCGTGTGATCTTGTTGTTAGCGTCCCCCATGACTTTGTATACTCAACTCACATGTCGGCTGACATGTTCGAACCTGTCAGCCGACATGTCAACCGTCTTTTTTCAGGTAGGCAATGACTGAACGCAAACAAGAGATTCTTAAAGCAGCAGTAGAGATGATCGCTGACCAGGGTTACCCGAGCTTGACCATGCGTGCGCTTGCGCGCGCAAGCGGCATGAAGCTTGGTGCGTTGCAGTACCACTTTCGAACCTCTGAGGAGATGTTGCGCGCCCTGGTCGGATACATCGACGACGCCTACAATCAATCGTTCCGCAGACTGCAGGACCGCGACGAACCACCGAGCGTTCGAGAAATTGTGATCTTCATTCTCGACGATGAGGCTGGGGGGGCTTTGAGCGGCGACCATCTCTGGCCGCAATTGTGGGCGATGCAACAAGTCGAACCGCTGGTTTCGGATCTGCTGGAAGACCTTTATGCCTACTACTACTCGGCCCTTACAGAAGCCTTGAAGCGTAGTGGCAATACCGCACCCGAAGCAGAGGCGCTTACACTGATGTCATTACTCGAGGGTACAACGATCTTTCTGGGTGAAGGTCGCCGCTGGGCAAATAAAGCGAAACCTGTACGAAAGACGATTCTGGACTTTGTAGACCAAAGGTATGGCAGTTCGTAAGCATGGGGTTAATCCACTATGTCGCACGCTCACAAGCTGCTGCCTAGGTACCTCACTTCCCATGGCGACACACGCTTACTGAAATCGGCCAGCTCATCGCGCTTAACAGAAACAAACACATCCACAAAGGGCTTGGAAAAGAGCTCTACTAATTTTTTACTCCCCTCCAACGCGCGCAGCCCGTCAGCTAAGTTTTCAGGGAGATTGGGACGCATGTCATAAGCATCCGTCTCGACAGGATTTGTCGCCTCAATGGTCTCTTCCATACCAAGCAATCCACAAGCTAAGGTCGCGGCGACAACCAGGTAGGGGTTGGCATCTGCTCCTGCAACCCGATTCTCTATCCGCCCATCGCTATCTCGGCCATAGGGGACGCGAAGTCCCGTCGTTCGATTGTCGTATCCCCACTCCAAGTTAATCGGCGCGGAGGAATCCTGCAGGAATCGCTTATAACTATTGACGTTTGGTGCAATCAGCCCAAAAGCATGCGGCAAATAGGTTTGTAACCCGCCGATGAAGTAACGCAAGGTATCTGACGCCGCGCCATTATCTAACTGCAGCCGATTCTCACCTGCCTCATCTACCAAACTTGCGTGAACATGCAGACCGCTACCCGGTATATCAGCGATCGGCTTCGCCATAAAGCTGGCATGGTGCCCATGTTTCATAGCCGCAGCCTTTGTTAACCGCTTGAGCTGTACGAGTTCGTCGACTTTCGCTAACGCTTCTCCGTGGCCCACATTGAGCTCTACTTGTGCGGGACCCATTTCATGAAGCAATGAACTCAACGGCAGGTCACAGACTTCACAATAACCGTTCAGATCATCGATAAAGGGCTGGAACTTATTCAGAGTATCCGCACCGAAAGCCTCGCCACCGAATTCGTCGTGACCGTCGATGCCCGTAGCCGTCACCAATCCACGATCACTTCGGCCCACCGGACTTAGCAGATAGAACTCTAATTCTGGCGCAATGATCGGCTTGAGCCCGAGCGCTTGGTAACGCTCGAGGATTCGTCGCAAGACATTTCGAGGATCGTATGCCACAGACACACCCGACTTATCGACCGTCTCGACAATGACTTGCGAAGTTGCTGAGGAATGCCACGGTACGGGCCGATAAGTGCTCCACTCAGGACGCAGCAGCATGTCCTCGTCCTTTGGATCGTACAGGTCCATAGCATCATGCGAATACGCCCCGGTAATGCATTGGCACAGCACGGCCGTTGCAATTTGCGGGAGATTCTCTTCGATCAACGTTGAACTCTTGATCGTCTTGCCGCGGGGTACGCCATTCATGTCGACGAACACTAACTCTAAGTTTTCCGCTAAATCGTCTGGCACCACCGTTCCAACCCCCAACCTTCAGACGCAGTCACATGTCAACCGACATGTTCCAGACAGTCAGCCGACGTGTCAACAGCGGTGGTTGACGTCAGGTGGCAACCACCAGGTTAGTGCCGATCCCAGCCCGCTTCGTAACAATGGATCGGACGCTACCGTTCCAAACAAAATGCGAAAAACTATGGCCACTACCTGCCGCAATCGTGGAGCTTCTTTACTGCATCTACAAGAACGTAGTTTCTTGCATGTGTGACAAAAGGTTAGATTCTAGAATGCACCCTTCGCATTGGGCTTTCATTTGGGTTCGCTCCCGATTACGGAGCACCGTGGCGAAATTCAATCCCACAAGATACCGTGGTCACTACTCTGGAGACCAAACTAGTAGGATCCTTACAACATCAAAGTCTACCAATATCCGACCAATTTGGATCGCGAAAGTCCGATGACCTCAGCACACACTAAGCGGACTGTGGCATTCCTATATGGGATTCGTCGTCGCTGACTTTTTCAGCAGCTGGCTTAGAGTAGCCTCTATTACCTCTTTCGATTTCCTCACGATATTCGGCAAATGCCGTATGCTCTCCCTCACGTGCCACCATGTCAATACAGCGTATTGACATGGGCTGCTGCCAAAGGTAAGCTGCTGCCATGGTTAAGACAGCACAGCTGCAAATTCGCGTCACTCCCGAGCAAAAACAACGCATCAGAGTAAAAGCCGATTTGGCCGGCGAAGACGTCTCACAATGGGTGCTTTGCAAACTTCTGCCCGATTGCGCAGACGAGCTGCAAGCGATGATCGACAATCTGGCGAGAAACCCAAAGTCACGCCAGTACATTCTGGCCGAGTTGCATGACTATTGCCTCTCTCAAGGCTCCAATCAGCTTGACGAGGCGTTTGCCTTACTTGATTGTTCCGCTTTAGAGCCATTGGAATCGAATTACGTCGCTGCAATGATTGAAACCGCATGTACGCAGCGGAACATTGCACCACCTCGATGGCTTAGCAACATCGCACCACTGCCCGACCCCTGGTTTGCGACAACCCTCAAGTCTTTAAAAGTGTATCTGTTGACCGCATCACCGCCAGCATTTCGGCGCAGAAACCTATTCATCGACAGCACGCTAGGCGCGCGGGTGTAGTGGCACTGGACCGAACTGACATCGAACGTTTGTTGGCTCTGTTGAATGACGAGCTGACGGAGCAGGGTATAACCGGCGAAATTTACCTGGTCGGCGGAGCCGTGATGTGTCTTGCTTACAATGCTCGCGCATCAACGAAGGATCTTGATGCCTACTTTGAACCAACGGGTGCGATCCGCGATGGCGCCCTGCGTGTAGCAGAGCGTGAGAGCTACCCCGCCGATTGGCTGAATGACGCGGTTAAAGGTTATCTCAGCACCGATGGTGATTACGAACCCTACCTGGACTATTCCAACCTGAAAGTATTTGTGGCAAAGCCCGAATATCTTTTAGCGATGAAGTGTCTAGCGATGCGACTAGGGGAAGAATTTCATGACGAAGAAGACATCAGATTTCTGCTTAGATATCTCAATATTTCAAGCTACCAAGTAGCACTTGATGTGGTGCACAAATATTATCCGCTCGATCAAATACCGCAGAAAACACTGTACGCGCTCGAAGAGATACTAGAGCCGTAGCACTCTAATCTGATTGGAAGCTAGGGGGAGACTTGAACCCCTTTTTCTCTTACACCTGGAACCAGTGAACGGAACCAGGTGGATCAGTCACCAGGAGATGCCTGAGTGGGAACTGTGCCGTCATTCACGCCTTCGTCGAGCAGACACAGGCCATGGGTCAAAAGACCCTAACTATGTCCTACCAGTCGACCAGGAATAGGCTAGCCAGAGAAACGAAACAGCCTATAACTGACTGATTTAAAAAGGGATTTTTGGTCGGGACGGCAGGATTTGAACCTGCGACCACTTGACCCCCAGTCAAGTGCGCTACCAGACTGCGCTACGCCCCGAATTCTTCTCCTCTGAAGTGTTCGTCGCCCGATTCTGCTGACCACGACGCCCTCTTTTGTTCCGCAACCTCCTCAAAAACAATCGGTTGCGACTGCATCATGTCCACGTTAACCCACTTCGGATCTGCGTCCCATGGGAGGAGGCAGGCATTATAGCGACCCGGTTTTGTGCAGCAACCGTGCCCCCAATGCCACCTTTCCGGGCGACCCATTCAGTCCCTCGGATGGGGGACAGATACCCCAACCCCATTTTGAGATAGTACAGCGACTTGACTGCGAGCAGGCGTCCCTGGGGGCCGCTCGCTGAAATCAGCCGCATGGAGCAACTGCAATGACTAAATTGGTTTCGCTTGTTTGTCTTTTCATCGGACTCTGCTGTGCCAGCTCGATGACCCACGCTCTCGCTATTGCATCCACGACCGTTTCGGGTAGCAATACGCGTGGTGGTTGTGGCGACGGCAGTCCCTCTTTCGACACGGAGACGGTGACCGGGAACGGACCGCAGACTGCCGGGGCGAGAATCACTGGTGCCAGTTTGTCGGGTGATTGTGGCTACCTCGCTGAAGCGACTGCAGATATGACCGGCGTTCGCGTTAATCTCGATCTCGCGTTGACGGGCAACGGCGCCGGTGGATACGACACCACTGCACGCTACTTTGCTGACGACTTCGTCTATACCGGCGGAGTGGCCGGCAGCGTTCAGCAGATCTCTGCCAATCTTTCGTTCACCGGACTGTTGTCTGCGTTCATCAATCCTACGCCGACGACGAACCCTAACGTCGCCGGCAACCTGGCGGGATTCACCGGAGGCGATGTCACCGGGCGTGTGGCAATCGGCGGCGCAGGTGCGGTGAGCCCCAGCAGCTATCGCTTCAACACCTCTGCCCTCGCGAACGCCGCTAATACCGCAGACAACGGCACCGTACCGGGTATCGTTGTTACGGATGTCTTCGAAATCATCGTCGGGCAACCTTTTGCGATGACTTTTCGCCTCAACGCCACCGTGTTTGGGGGGCCGACGCGAGGTACGCGCAGCCCGTTTACGTCTGTGCATGGCGGTGTGATAGGCAATTTCAATAACACCCTGTGGTTTGCGCGCGATCGCGCCGCTTTTAATACCAGCGGCGGCGGTCGCGTTGACTCCATAGGTGCGGGTATTACGAATAACTTCGTCACAGGCACAACACCGGGGTCACCGCCGTCGACCGATGTTCCTGAACCGGCTGCGATTTGGCTGCTGCTGCCGGGTCTCGCCTTAGCGTGGATGCGTCGGCGCACCCACAGAATCTAGTCGTTGGTCCCAAGCGCGCGAAGCCCTCGACTCTGACGAAGGCGAACGGAATCGTCCGAACTCTAGTGATTGTTCGACAACCCAACTTACCCCGTTTTCGAGTAACATCCGGGCATGGATCAGCACTCACGTCCAATGAGCCTCGGCCAGCAGTTTCATCACCTGGAGACCAGTGTCGAAACGCTTATCGACCTGCTCGAGTCCGCCGAAGAACGCTATTGGGTGAGCCAACTCAACCGTGGACTCATTCGCGTTCAAGCGCGCCAGCTTGCCGGTGCCACCTTCGTATTGGGGTGCTACGGTGGAGAAGGTACGCTTTCGGACCTGATGATCGGGCGTGGACTGGCGGCTTCCGAACCCGCCCGTTTCACGCAGCTCAACGCCGAGTTGACTGCGATTAGAACCACCGTATTCGAATCGGCGAGCACCATTGCAAGCCGACGCATCTGGTAACTCAGTCGAAGTGGTGGCAACTGTCGATGTAAGCGCTCTTCGCGGTTTTGCTTGGGTCCACCGATTCAGCCACTACAGCGTTTGAACCTCTGCCTGCAAACTGCTGTACCGCTTCAACGGCGTGAGTGGCATAGACCAGACTCGGACCTCCACCCATCAGCACCGCCACACCTAACGCATCGGCAATCTCAGCCGGCGTAGCGCCTGCGCGCAACGCATCGTGGGCATGAAAGGCCACGCATCCGTCACACCGGGAAGCCACCGCTATCGATAGCGCGATGAGTTCCTTGGTTCGTTCATCCAGCGCGCCTGGCTGCACTGCCGACTTATGGAGTTCACCGAACGCACGAGACACATGTGGCGCTTGCGTTGAAAAGTCGCCCAACACCGACTTGAGGTGTTGCAGCCGTTCCGGATAGCTCACTTGCTGATTGGTCATGACGCCTCCTTTAGTCATCTGAATTCGAAATTAGAAATACCGGTGCGATACGTACTGCGGACTCCATACCGAATATTGCGCCGACAAAAAGGTCGTAAGATCCACCAGCTGTTGCACCGTCATCGTGTCGTTGTACAGACGCATTTTCGATTCGCCGTCTGCGTCCACGGTCCTCGGATCGCGACCACGCGACAGCCGATGAGTGGGATTGATGATTGACGTTACAAGCTCACCATACGTTTTGATTCGGGTGACCTCGCCGCCAAGCTCCACATAGATCTCGGGATCTGGATTCGCAGAACGTGCAACGATGTCTTTGATGCTGTGGCAATCGTTGCAATGTAGCTCAACGAACGTCGTTTGGCCGGCGCTGGTATCGCCTGGAGGCAATGCGAACTCGCGATTCTCCTGCGAACAAGCGGCACCTAATGCTACGACGAGTGTTAATACGAACCTATTCATAACTCAATCATCGCTGAGCACTTTCTCAGCGCCCATAAGCACTTGTACCTAGCCACGTCCTACCGACACTGCTACTGTGGTAATCACCTATCCCCTCTTCGCTATGCGGCATCGAGAATCCGGCTAACTTTCAACTTGAGGAGCAGGTGTCATGTCTCAGTATCGAGAGATCATCGTGGCAGTCGATTTGACGGAGGAAGCCATCGAAGTGCTGCAGGCTGCCAAGTCGGTCGCGCTGGAACAAGATGCGAACCTGCGTGTCGTCAGCGTGGTGCCAACGCCTGCGTTCACCTATTTCGCGTTCGACCCGGTCGGGTTATCGCAGTCAAAGGAAGAGCTGGAAGACAAGCTGGTCAAACAAGCGCGCGAACAGCTCGCTGAGCTCTGTGAAGCAGCGGGTTGCGAGGATGCCTACTCCAATGTCGTGATCGGCAAACCGTCAACCCAGATCAAGGAAGAAGCCGAAGAAAACGATGCGGACTTGATCGTCATGGGGGCACACGACAAGCACGGGATGGGCCACTTACTGGGCTCGACGACAACGGGTGTATTACATGGCGCGCCTTGTGACGTGTACGCCGTGCACGTTGCCTCCGAGAACGTCTTTTAGGTCAGCATGAGTGTAAAGTTACGGCGGGAACGTCTCGAAGAGCTCGACGACCGCACGCTCGATGACCTCCGCAGCACCGTCGCGGTCCTTCGGATAGAGGGTCGTTTCCACCCAACCCCGCCAAATCGGCTCGCCTTCGAAGTAGGCATCCGCCGCTAGGAAACCGATGGTGCGTACATCCATGCGCGTCTGCGATCCCATGTCGATACGTTCCCAGCAGTCGTGCTCTGGACCGCATATAGGATCCTGAGAGTCGAAGCTGACCAATTCGCGACGCGTGCGCAGCGTTAACGCGAACTCGAGGTCCGCGCCGGGTTGCGCGCTGAAGCCTTTACCTTGAAGTTCCTTTTCAACCGACCCGACTAAAGACTTCTCAATGATCGGGCTCACGTAACCCGTCCCATCGACGACATCGATGGCCTGACCGTTGCGCCATGAATACAAGGACTCTCCGGCAAGATAACCACTCGGTACCACGCATTGCGATCCGGTTTGCATGGGCGTCTGGCATCCGGCCAGCGCGCATAGCAGAACGAGTGTTGTGAGGTATCTCATCCGAAGACTCCTTAAGCAAATGGTTAGTCTTTTTCTAACTTGAACACCCATGTCGATACCGGTGCGCCGTGCAGTATGCTAGACGCTTTCGACCCCAGCAGTAACTGCCACCCCGAATATCCGTGGGAACCGATCATCAACGCATCGAACCCTTCGTCCGTCACAAACTGATGGACCTCACGTGCGATGCGTCCGTAGCGAACGTGACACTGGTCGGCACCGATGCGGGATACGCCTTCGCAAAGTTCTTCCAGACGCGCATGCGCTTTGTCCATCGCGTCTTTGTACGTACTTTCGTAAGCAACACCCAAAAGACTGGGATCGGCGTTGTACGCCATCGTCGTCGGCTCGATCACGTGGACCACATGCAACTCGTCGTCATCGCGCGCAATGGATAGCGCCTTGCCGATGACGAATTTGGCTGAGGCGTCATCCAATTCTATGGCTATCAGTACCTTGCGACCCAAATCACTATTCCTTGTCACGACTCAAAGCGAGGGTAGATAAGCGTACCACGGTTAGCAGTACGGGGATCTACGGACTGACCGTCAACACATCGCAGGAGATCTTGTTGAGAATCGTCTCGGCGGTGTTACCCAGTCCTATGGTCTGCTTGACGCGGTGGGCCCAAGTACCTACCACCAGCAGATCGGCACCCATCTGTTGCGCACGTCCTGCAATCACCTTGCTCGGTTTGCCAACAGGAAAATGCAAGCGTGATTTAGGAATGCGATACGGGGCAACGGCGCGTTCGATGTCCGGCATCGCCTGATCCAGCACCGACCTTTTCGATACTTTGGCGTCAATCACATCCAGGTCTCTTAGCACCGGTGAAATCTCCACCACGAACATGCAATGGATCTGTGCATCGTACAGTTCCGCCATGCAGTCGGCCGCCTGCAATATCTTGGCATTGTGACGTCGATGCTTGGCACTGCTTTGTTTGAAGTCCAACGCCACCAGAATCCGCTTAGAGCGTTTCTTTTTGACATTCCCTGTGAATAAGATCGGCGCCGGGCAGGTGCGTGCGATCTGCCAATCCAGCGGCGTCATGAACATCGAGCGCTGTTTGCCCATGGATTTGACCACCAGATCTTGTGGCTTGTCCGTTAACTCATCGGACAGCCATCCGGCAATGTCCTTGGTCCATACCATGCGGTGACGGGTTTTCGAGGGTATCGCCTTACTCTCTGCAATCAATGCCTCCTGCCAAGCTTCACATTCCGTGTGCAGCTTGTGGCGTAGCGTGCGCCGTTGCTTAGCATCGAACATTTCACCGTGATCGAGCAATGCGTCCCAACGAAACGCCACCACGTCCAGGTGCGCATCGGGCGCCGCAGCCTGCAGCTCAACGCTTCTCATCAGCGCCCTTTGGTCACGCGTCGGCTTATCCAATATCGTCAGTACGTTCGAAACTCGCATTCGTCACCCTCACCGATCCATCGAAGTGATCAGTCATTGTAAAAACGTTCGCTGATCTCAGTCCCTAGGGAAAATCACGTATCCGGTCAATCGCTCTCCCTGAAATCAACCTAGGGCCTGATCGAAGAGATTCAACAAGCGCAGCCACGCCCGCTCGGCTTGGACTTCGTTGTAGACCGGTGAATCCGGAGGGCACCAACCATGCAATGCACCGCCGTAGACTTCGATTTCCGCAGGTAGATTCGCTTGGGCGAACACCTCGCCCAGGACGGTTTTCGCTTCCGGCTGCCGCACATCGTCGTTTTCGGCGATGGCGAATAGGAAGCGTGCGCGCATTCGTGGTACCAACAGGTGAGGGCTGTCGGCTGCGTCCGTCACTAGGCGCCCACCGTGGAAGGAAGCACCGGCACCAATACGATCGGGGACGGCAGCGGCAGTACGCATGGTAATGGGACCACCCATGCAATAACCCATAGTGCCTATTTTGCGCTGGGTATCTACAGCGCTCTGACGGTCCAGAAAATCGACGAACGCTCGTGCATCTGTGACGTTCGTTTCCGCCGACAAGCTGCGCGCCAACGGAATGAGTTTGTCGCGCACCTCCTGGTGCTGAAACGATTCGCCCGGTTCGACCACCGGCGCACGGGCAGTTCGATAGTAAGGGTTGACTACCAGCACCGCGTATCCTGCTTCCGCCAGGCGCTTACCCATGTCCCGAAACGCAGGTCGCAACCCCATAATGTCCGGCCAAATTAGAACCGCAGCGTGTTGTCCGCCTTGCGGATGCACAAAATAAGCATCGGCTTCGCCATCGGGTGTAGCGACCATGACATCCCGTTCAGTCACGCTCAACGCTGAAACCGCACGGGGCAGCGTGACGGCGATGGCTACCGTGCCCGTTATTGCATTGAAACGACGACGGGTGGTTTTTCCCGCAAGATAGGTTTGATTGTCTCGAACGGTGTGGTCATCGCACATAGCCTGCCCTCCCCTAGATTCTTATAGGCTTTACCGCCAGTTCACCGCATGATGCAGCAGATGCGGCAAGGTGGGAAGTCGTTACTTCAGTGCAGCGAGTTGGTTCGAAGGTTGCGGCTTGCGCAGCTTGAACAGCGCGTCCGGAAGAATCGGTATCTTCGCCCGCAGCTGTACCGCGACAGTCATGCCGGCAATCTGGGCCAGCGAGACGATCACGCGCCTTTTACGGTTCTTGTAATCGATTACCGAGTAGTCGCAGCTGAGTACAGGACCCGAGTAGTACGCATCGCCCGCCCGGTAGTCGTGTTCGCGCTGAGCGCGCAGACGCAGTTGGTAGGTATCTTCACCATCGTGGACTTGTCCACCTTGATAACAGGTGGGTGAAAAGAACAATGCCGAGATGAGATCTACACCACCGGGCTTGTCCACGGTTTCGAACTCCCCCTCGGGACCATCGAGAACACGTGCACCGTCTTCGTAGTTGAGGACGATCTTCAGATCGTCGTCTTTGCTGACCGTGCGGGACATGTAGGCGGTGGTGACCGGACCCCGGCCTTCCCATTTACCCACTGCCGCAAACACACCGTTCCATGAATAGTACCGGCTCATGGCCCGTGAGGTTTCGAACTGCCCTGCGACCTCGTAGTCGTCGCCGATACGATTCATGTTGAGCTTGAGTTCGCCGGCTTTAAGAAATGACATGCTGGCGTCGTACGCGTACTGCTCGGCGGCATGCGCAAAGGACGTTGCGAGGGTGGCAAGCGCAATGATTAAAAGCTGGATTCGGCAGGGCTTTCTCATGGGTAAATTGTAGCTCGCTTAGAGCCTATGACTTTAGTACGCGCAGCACGTCCTCGAGCTCTACGATCATTTGTCGGACCAAAAGTTTGAACTGCGTCTGATCTTCCTTCGCATCTTCGCTGGTCAAACGCTGGCGTGCGCCACCGATGGTAAACCCCTGGTCGTATAGCAGCGCGCGGATTTGCCGAATGACGATGACGTCTTGACGTTGATAATAACGTCGATTGCCACGTCGTTTCACGGGTTTGAGTTGCGGGAACTCCTGCTCCCAGTAGCGCAGTACGTGCGGTTTCACATCGCACAAGCTGCTCACCTCACCGATCGTGAAGTAACGCTTGCCGGGAATCGGCGGTAGTTCGTTGTTGTTACTGGCTTCTAGCATTCTTTTCTAGCGTTCTATTCCAGCGTTTCTAGCGTCTTTATCTAACGTTCTTTCCTAGCAACTCTAGCAACGAGTGCTCGATTAAAACCGCGGCGAGTCTGCATCGGTGGGTTCTGCGTCCGCATCTTCACCCGCGTACGCTTCCACGCGTGCTTTCAGCTTCTGGCCCGGGCGGAAGGTTACCACGCGCCGCGCGGTGATGGGGATTTCTTCGCCCGTTTTCGGGTTCCGCCCGGGGCGTTCACCTTTCTCGCGCAAATCGAAATTGCCAAAGCCCGACAGTTTGACCTGAACGTTGTCTTCCAGCGAGTCGCGAATTTCATCGAAGAACAACTCTACGATTTCTTTCGCCTCACGCTTGTTGAGGCCCAGTTCCTCAAAAAGCTGATCGGCCATCTTGGCCTTTGTCAGTGCACCCAATTCGGCCTCCCTTCGGCGTCGTACACCTGTTGATGACCACGTGTTGTGTTTTGTTGTGGTCGTCTGTTTGTATTGTTGGTTTTTTTCTTCTGGCCTTCAGTCCGCGCCGTCCCGATCATCCGCGCCCGCCTACTATCGCAAGCGCGCCCCAAATCCGGATTGTAGGGCCTCGAGGGCAACGTCAGCAAAATGTCCAATTTCCTCATCGGTAAGCGTGGCGGTTTGGCTTTGTAACGTCAAGCCTATAGCCAAACTTTTTTCATTAGAATCAATACCTTTGCCTTCATATACATCAAATAACCTGAACTCAACCAGAATATCCCCCAGCGCCTCACGAACCGCCCTTTCTACGGCGGCCGCGGGGGTCGCCCGCTCGACCACCACGGCAAGGTCTCTGCGCACCTGCGGATATTTGGACTGGGCGCGGTGGGCGCGCCTGGGGTGCTCGAGGATGGCGTCCCGGTTCAGCTCGAAGGCGTAAATCCCCTCTATCTCCAGCGCCGCCTCTATTTCCGGATGGAGCCGGCCGGCGCGTCCGATGGAGCGCTCCCCGCTCACGATTTGGGCGGATTGACCCGGATGCAGCACCGGATCGTCATTCGGCTCGAAACGCACCATTTGTAATCCCGACCAATCGATCAAGGCATCGACGAGGCCTTTGACGTCGTAGAAGTCGACGGCAGCTTTACTCGCGTGCCAGGATTGCCCCTCGCGGGCGCCCCACAGCACACCACCTACCACCGGTGTCTGCTCGAGACCGTTCGAGCCGGGCACGAAAGTGAGTCCCACTTCGAAAAAACCGACGCGCGGCTGCTGGCGGGCGGCGTTACCACGAACCGCATCCACGAGACCGGGCAGCAGTGTCGTGCGCATCACCGACTGTTCCGATGACATGGGATTGGTCAACGTCAGAGGGTCTGCGCGGGGATCGAGCAGATCCTGCAACTGCGGGTCGATGAAACTGTAAGTAATGACTTCCTGCATGCCGAGCGCTGCAAGGTAGCGTTTGAGCGCAGACTCTGAATGGCGTTCGATCTCGGGTTCGCCCAAGGTGAGATCCGTGGTCGGCCGGCGGCTGGGTATGTTGTTGTAGCCGTAGATACGACACACTTCCTCGATCAAGTCGGCCTCGATGGCAATGTCGAATCGATGACTAGGTGCTTCCACGGTCCAAGTGACGGAACCGTTTTCTCCGCTCCGATCGACCACGTCGAACTCCAACCGCGCGAATGCGTCGTCGATCTGTTGCGCGTCGATGGCCACACCCAGCAATTGTTGTAGACGCCGCTGCCGCACACTCACATGCGCGCGCCGCGGCAGATGCGCTGAATCGACCGCTTCGGTCACTGGACCCGGTGTGCCGCCAACGATGTCGATCAGCAATTGGGTGGCACGCTCCATCGCTGCCTGCTGCAGTTCGAAGTCGACCCCGCGTTCGTAGCGATGTGCAGCATCGGTTTGTAGGCCGTAACGCCGCGCGGTGCCGGCCACGGCAAGCGGCGCGAAAAACGCACATTCCAAGAACACGTCTGCCGTGTCGGTTTGCACACCGCTGCGGATACCGCCCATCACCCCGGCTATGGCCACCGGCCCGCTGGCATCGGTGATCAACAACGTATCCTGATCCAGCTCCACCTCGCTACCGTCCAACAGCGTCAGCTTTTCGCCGTCGTTTGCTGTGCGTACGACGATTTTGTCCTGGATCTGATTGAGATCGAAGGCGTGCATCGGCTGTCCCAGTTCCAGCAGCACATAGTTGGTGACGTCCACTACCGGATCGATGCTGCGCAGCCCACAGCGGCGCAAGCGTTCTGCCATCCACCGGGGTGTGCTCGCACTCAAATCGATGCCCTCAATGACTCGCCCGAGGTACCGCGGACAACCCTCGGGATTCGCGAGTTCCACTGGGAAAGTCTGCTCGCTGACCGCAGGAACGGTTGCGATTTGCGGCATCTGCACGCGAACTCCGTTCAACACACCCACTTCACGGGCAATGCCCTTCACGCTGAGACAATCGCCGCGATTCGGTGTCAGATCGAGATCCACGGTGACATCGTCCAAGGCGAGCGCTGTGCGACTGTCCGCACCGATGGTGAGCGCCGGATCGAGCTCAAGAATGCCATCGTGGTCATCGCCCATGCCGAGTTCAGCGGCGCTACACAGCATGCCGTGGGACTCGACACCACGCAGTTTGGCCTTCTTGATCTTGAAATTGTCCGGCAGGACCGCACCTACGCGGGCATACGCCGTCACCAAACCCGGGCGCACATTCGGTGCACCGCACACCACCTGGTGTTGCCCGTCGCCGTCGTCAACCGTACACAACGACAACTTGTCGGCGTTGGGATGCGGCTCGCAGGTCTCAACGCGGGCGACGACCACACCCTGGAACGCACCGGCCACCGCCTCGGTGCTGTCCACCTCCAAGCCCGCCATCGTGAGTTGCTGAAAAAGCGCTTCCCGTTCGAGTCCCGGATCCACCCACTCACGCAACCATGCTTCGCTGAATTTCATACCCTGTGACCTTTATTAAATTAGCGCTAGTTGAACTGGCGGAGAAAGCGGACATCGTTCTCGAAGAACAACCGCAGATCATCGACTTCGTACAACAGCATCGCTAATCGATCGCCGCCAAAGCCGAAGGCAAAGCCTGAGTATTCTTCCGGATCGATGCCTGACATTTGCAGCACGTTGGGGTGCACCAAACCGCAGCCCATGACTTCCAACCAACCCGTCTGGCTGCACACGCGACACCCCGCACCGTCGCAGTGCACGCATTGCACGTCGACTTCTGCAGACGGCTCGGTGAAGGGGAAGTAGGACGGCCGGAAACGTACTTCGCAGTCTTTTTCGAAAAACTTCTGCAGAAACTCGATGACCGTGCCTTTGAGGTCCGCAAAGCTGATGTCGCGGTCCACCACCAACCCTTCCACTTGATGGAACATGGGACTGTGCGTCAGGTCCGAGTCGCGACGATAGACACGCCCCGGGCAGATCACCCGGATCGGAGGATCTTGCGCTTCCATGGTATGCACTTGGCTGGGTGATGTATGTGTGCGCAGGAGCATGCCGTCACCGAAGTAGAAAGTGTCGTGCATGGCCCGCGCGGGATGGTGCTTGGGGATGTTGAGCGCTTCGAAATTGTAGTAGTCGTTTTCGACCTCGGGGCCAGCTACCACCCCGTAGCCTGCAGCAGCGAAGATGTCCTCGATGCGCTGCATGGCAGAGGTAACCGGATGCAAGCCGCCCAGCTGCCCGCGTCGCCCCGGCAACGTGATGTCGATCTTGTCTTTTTCCAGCGATTGTGCAAGTTGCTCGTTTTGCAAGGCGAGCTTGCGGGCGTCGATCATCTCTTGCACCGCCACCTTGGCTTCGTTGATTTTCGCACCCGCTTGCGGTCGGTCTTCGGCCGCCATCTGCCCCAGCCCCTTCAAAAGCGCGGTCAACTCGCCTTTTTTGCCGAGGTAGGCAACGCGCACGGCGTCGAGCGCACGCAAGTCCGTGGCGGCGCCGACCGCATCTTGCGCGGCTGTCAAAATGTCATCTGTATCCATCGACTTGTTCTTCCCGCTCACATATTTGGCGCGCACGAGATTCCCAGAAGACACCACTTAAGGTCTCCCAGGAAGCTCGACACTGTTAGAAGTACGGCTTACGCCGCTTGTTGGGGTTGGGCCGCCTTCGAACGCTCCGCAAGCGCGGCAAACGCTTCCGGCTCGTGCATCGCAATATCTGCCAACACCTTACGATCGACTTCTATGCCGGCCTCCTTGAGACCGGCGATAAAGCGACTATAGGAAAGGCCATGCTCGCGCGCCGCTGCATTGATGCGCACAATCCACAACTGCCGAAATTGACGCTTGCGTTGGCGGCGGTCGCGATACGCGTATTGTCCCGCGCGAATGACGGCTTGTTTCGCCACCTTGAAGGTTCTGCTGCGGGCACCGTAATAGCCTTTGGCCTGTTTGAGTACTTTTTTCCGGCGCGCTCTGGACGCAACACCTCGTTTGATTCTAGGCATCTCTTTCTCCGCGTCCTATCTGGCCTTGCCAGGTAACATTCGACGTACCGCAGGCACGTCGGCCTTAGCCACACCCTCCATGCCGCGTAGCTGACGCTTACGCTTAGGCGCCTTCTTCGTAAGAATGTGGTTTTTGTTCGTCTGTTTGTGCTTGTAGCCCGACGATGTCTTGCGAAATCGTTTAGCCGCACCACGATTGGTTTTGAGTTTGGGCATGTGCCTTTTCTCCACGCTATTGTTGTTGGCTGCAACAAGCAGCTCGTATTTATCGCGACCTTAAGTCGAGGTGGCTAAATCGGTTGAACGTTTAGCCTTTCTTTTTCTTCTTCGGCGCCAACACCATGATCACTTGCCGACCTTCGAACTTGGGTTCCGATTCGATGGCTCCCAACTCTTCTAAGTCACTGGCAATGCGTGACATCAGTTCCATACCGATTTCCGGGTGGACGACTTCGCGTCCGCGGAATCGGAGTGAAACCTTGGCCTTGTCACCTTCTTCTAAAAAGCGTTTCAGGTTGCGTAGTTTGACCTGATAATCGCCTTCCTCGGTTCCGGGCCGGAACTTCATTTCCTTGACTTGGATTTGCTTCTGTTTTTTACGCTGTGCTGCGCGGGTCTTTTTCAACTCGAACAGATGCTTTCCATAGTCCATCACTTTGCAGACCGGGGGTTCGGCTTCCGGTGCGACTAACACCAAATCCAATCCCGAAGCCCGCGCTTCGGCCAACGCTTCTTCGCGTGTAACGATGCCTCGTTGACCGCCATCCGCACCGACCAGTCGTACGCTGCTTGCTCGAATGTCTTCATTCAAGAGCGACCGCTCGACGCGTTTCGTTCCTTTTTTAATAGGTTTCTCCCTGCATATAGATTGGGAAAATCTCCTTCTCGTCGTGATGACTGAGTCTTGATGACTAGTCTTGTTTAGTACCCACAGCAAACGGCCGGATGCCATGAATGACCTTTACTACCACTCATCGCATCCAGCCCTGTATGTTCTGCGCAGTTTCGGTTCCGGCAACGCCCGATCCGAGCCTGCAACGGAGATTCTACTGCCGTGAAAAGATCCAATCAACCGCCTGATTTGGATGGAATTTTGCGGTGATTGGCAAGTTTCATGCCCGCAGCAATCCCCGCAGCAATCGATGGGTTAACCCTGTCGCGCTGCGTATCTTTGGGTTGGCCGCTTGCCGTTTTCGTCGTAAAGGTCGAACTCCTCGACGAGATCTTCCACCCACTGGATGGTGCCCGTGCGGGCCATGAGATTGTCGCTGGTCACCAACGCCGCGACGGCGCGCCCCACCAACAGCGGGGTCTGCGACTGCGACAGGTCCATCTCGCGTTCTTTGGAGGCATCGACGATGAACTCGGTGGAGACCGAACCGGGATACAACACGATCGCCGGGATACCCTTGGGCTCGAGTTCCACCGCCATGTCCGCCGTCAGACGATCGAGGCCCGCCTTACCCGCACCATAAGAGCAGGAAAAGTGATAGCTCTGCCCACCCGGTGAGGAGACATTGACCATGACCGCCGCCGGTGAGGCAAACATGAGTTTCGCCGCATGCCAGCTGGCGACGTAATGCGCGCGCAACCCGATACCGACTTGATCGTCCCAAACTTGAATCGGGTGGTCCCAATAACCACCGCCCCAAGCCGGCGGATTGGGAATCTTGTAAACGTTGTTGACCAGCAGGTCGATGTGATCGACTTCGCTGCCGATGCGCTCGAACAGCGCGGCAATGTCATCGTCGTTGCCGTGATCGCACTGAATCGCCCGACCTTCCCCACCCGCCTCGGTCACCAACCGCGCGGTAGTATCGATCGTGCGCTCACCATCGCCGACCGTCCGCCCGGTCACATAGACCGTGGCCCCTTGCTCGCCGAGTGCGAGCGCTACGCCCTTCCCAATCCCGCGGCTCGCGCCCGTCACCACCGCAATCTTCCCGGAGAGGTCACCCATATCCCACCTTTATCGTGTCGGCCAAAACCGTAAGCGTACATCACTTTGCCCCCCCGCCTCAGATTGGGGTCGGAGACAATATCGCTCGTTCGAGTTGGGGTCGGAGACAAATGTCGTTCGTTTGGATTGGGGTCGGAGACAAACATTGCGATCTCACATTGGGGTCGGAGACAAAAAACTGAGTGGTTTGGCGTAGGAGCGAAGACAACGTCGTTGGCTCGGACTGGGGTCGGAGACAAATGTAGGGAGCGCAGACTGGGGTCGGAGACATACAGTGTTGGCTTGGAATGGGGTCGGAGACAATGTCGTTAGTTCAGGTTGGGGTCGGAGACGAACTAATACTGGATCGGCTGTCTCCGACCCCAAAGCGTCCATCAATCACGCAAGCGCGGGCTTACCGGAGCCTAATCGGGATCTGACAGCGGAAACAGGTGGGCAAACTGGTAGGCACGGGCGGATTTGAACCGCCGACCTCTGCCATGTCAAGACAGCGCTCTAACCAACTGAGCTACGCGCCTAAACGGGAGCCGAATTCTAGCAAGGTGTACCCGCATTAGAAACTGGCGTCTGGCACGAACGGGCGCCGATCGTCCGCTTGTTCGGGCGTGCTCAAAAACTGCACTTGCCGTCCGATCATCCATTCCGCATGCAGTGACTTTGCAGGTTCGAAGGACGGGTGAAACACCATCACTTCTTCCAACACTCTAATGGCGCTGTCTTCGAAACCGTCGCGGTACGCACTTTGTGCCTGAATCATCATCTGTACTGCTGCATCGTCCAACAACTGCAACGCGACAGGATTGTCGGGATACTGCGCTAACAAATTACCTAACACAGTAGCCGCGTTCTGGTCCGGCGGCCAATTGATAAAGCCGCTGTTCAACAACTGTCGCGCGCGTGCCAGTTCCGCGTCAATCGTCGTGTTGTCTTTGTCGGTCAAGGCGACGTTTGTCACCGGAGGGTCCGCGGTATCGCCCTGTGCCTCGGATGCTGCCGCCGATGTGAGTTCGTCCGCGGTTCGTGCACCCATGACTTCGGCAAGCGCCGCGGAACTGTCCCCATCGTGTTGCGTCACCTGCAAGCTGTTGTTCGTGGGCTCATCGTTGTCCAACGCACCACCCGCGATGGTCCCGGCTGGATTGTCGAAAGGTGTCGCTTGCGCTCCGCGGCTGTCATTACGTGAGCGAGCGATCCGCTCGAGGATGGGTTGTTCGTCGAACTCGGCGGCAGCCCGTTCGGCTTCCGCTTTCTGCAGACGTTCGGTCACGTAAAACCCGCCACCGACCAACACCACCAGAATCAAAATGCCGGCGATACTGGCGACGATATTCGTGGAGTTTCTGCCATGACGTGCCGCAATCACCCCGCCTACGATCTCGTTATCCACCGGACGGTGAGCGCTAGGCTGCACCGGCTCCGAACGCCGCCGCCGTTGGCGCACAGGTGCAGGTTCGCGGACAGATGTGGGTTGAGCGGGTTCGCTGTCAGGTGCCCGTTCGCGGACCACCGGTACGTCCAAGAGCGGCGGATCGACTTGCTTTAGAGGTGCCGGTTCTTCGGCGGACCGCGTTGTGAGTTGAATCTCCGGCACGACGATCGTGGCCGGCGGAACCGGTGGGGGTAACTCGTGAGACGATGACGAGAAACCAGCGCTCTCTTCGACACGCGACAAGCGCGCCTTCAATACCGCCCGCCCACGTTGCAGATCGTGGCTGACATAGAGTTCATTGTTGGGCAGCGCAATGACCGTGCCATGGGGCAGGATGGCCCCCGGTGTCGTAGTCGACCATTGACCCGGTGCTTCGAGTCGAAAGCCTGCCTTAAGCTGTACCGCCTCCAGATGTCCCGCGGGATCCACGCTCAAGGTCAGCCAATGCTCCTGCGTATCAGCAGAATTGAGCATGAGCAACCCCATCGCGTCTTCGCCAATGGTAATTGCACCCTTGATCTTGATGGACAGGCTGTCCTTGTTGGCCACCAGAAACCAGTCATCGGCGCTCAATGACTTCGAGGAAGGTGGCGTTGAATGAGCTTGGGCCATGGGGTCTTGGCGTTCAGTCCGGTATCGATTTAGGGTGTTCTGTCGTGTCCCGAGGTTCGAACAGACCTGTCTCTCTGCGTCTTTCTTGCTGTTGTCGTTACGCGATCATTGCGCACCTAACCGCGTGCGGATAGCGCGCCCTGGAGTTCAGTTCGATCCAGGCGCCACTATCGCAAATCAGACGCCCTCTGAGTAGCGTTTAAGCCGATTTTTGCCATTTTTTACGGTCGTTACCCGTGTCAAACAAGATTTGCATATACCGTCCAATTGATCGATCCTTGAGAGGTCTGGAGACAAGGGGTTGCTCCAGGCGATTAAAATTATATGAAGTCACGCAGTCTCTGCGCCGATTCGAGATCGGATGAATTGGGATCGGATTGGGATCGCAGGTCAGCGATGACGAACCTGGAGGGGTAAACATGGCCGCAATGCGCAAAGGCGTAGCCGTACTCATGTGCGCGCTTGCCGCACACCTAACTTATGCCGAGGAAAACCGTCGCGTCATCGAAGAGATGGTGGTGACCGCCGAGAAGCGGGAATCGACTGTGTCCGACACTTCGATCTCGATCACGGCCTTCGGCGAGGACATGATCGAAGACTTCGGCATGCAAGGTGCCGACGAACTCGTCAACTTTATCCCGGCCACCACCCGGGATGCCTACGATATCCGTATTCGCGGCGTCGGCCGCAACTTCCGCGCGTTGGGTGGCGACCCCGGCGTGGCGACCTACTACAACGGTGTTTACTCGGAAGACTTTGGCATCGCGGCGACTGAAAACGGCCTGTACGATGTCGAGCGCATCGAGGTACTCCGCGGCCCCCAGGGTACGCTATACGGTCGCAACTCCATCGGCGGCGCGCTCAATTACATCACCAACCGCCCAACCTATGAGTTTGAGGGCGAGTTCAGGGCAATCGCAGGCAACCACAGCACGCGCGAGTACTACGGACTCTTATCCGGCCCAATCATTGCCGACAAACTGGCCGTGCGGGTCACTGGGATCATGACTGATCGCGATGGCAGCCAAGACGGCCTAGGAGGCGCGGAAGACATCAACACGTTCAACGACGAAAACTTCTCCATGTCGCTGCAGTGGAACATCTCCGAGAACTGGGAAGCGTTCGTGCGCTGGAACGATCGCTCCTCCGGCCGCATCATCGGGCAAAACTCACTCGTCGATCAGGGTATTGCAGGAAACCGCGGTGTGCGCGACACGACAACTTATGCGTTTGGTTATCGGGGTCGTGATGTCAACGATAACGTGACCGCGGCCACGCCAGGTGCGATGCCCTTCTTGAATCCGTTTACGGGTACCACGGGGTACTTGGCGCCAGTAAGGCCCGGCGTCGATCCTGCCGCTAGTTCCCGACCCAACGAAGCTTTCGGTTTATCCGGTTTACCCCTGGACAGCGACCTCGAAGACCTGGAAGGGTTTGTGGCCACCAACGATTTCAATGACGAAGTGTTCGAACAAAACGGTGTGCAATTCGAACTCACCTGGGACATCAACGAAAACACTGCGATTAAGTACCTAGGAGGGTGGAGCGACTTCGACTATACCTTCGACATTGATTTAGACGCGAGCCACGGCACCTATGTACAACCTCGTCAGACCGTACTGGAGGCTGTCGAAACCTCGTCACATGAACTGCAATTACTGTGGCAAATCGGCGACAACCTTGAAATGACCTCAGGCATATACGTGTTCGAGTCGAAACGCCTGCAAAACTTTGCATTTCGCGATTTTGAAAAATTCGTCGATCCCTTTAACTACGGAAACCTCGCCGGTTTCGTGAACTTCCTCGGTAGCCATAAACGACGCGGAGATTCCGCCGTTGGATTCACTGCAATCGGTCCGTGGGAAGGTGATCCAACTGGCGCGTTCTATGAGTATTGGAACAAGGTCGACACCGACGCAACGGCGGTTTACACACAGGGGACCTATACCTTTAACGAAGAGTTCGCTCTGACCGTAGGCGTGCGCTGGGCCGAAGATGAAAAAGAAGCGTTTGAGGACCGCACCGGCCATTTCGAGACGATCTTTCCGTTCCAACCGATTGGTGATACTTGTGACACGGTATTTGGTGGACCGGGATTCTGCGATGCACTTGGTATCACAGATCTCGCGTTTACCAACATTCTAACCGGCGCTGCTTCTCCGACTTTCAATCCGGCTGATCCAATCAGCATCAATTGCACCTTAGGCACGACCGATTGTGCGAATCGATTGTTACTGGTGGGTATACCTCACTCGTTTGCCGACCGTGCGGCCGGCGACGATGATTGGGGCGACACCTCGTTCAGAGTCAACCTCGACTGGACGCCCAATGAAGATACCCTCGTGTATTTCTCGGTCACGACAGGATATCGGTCAGGCGGCTATTCCCTGGGTATCGGCGATTCTCGAGGTGTACTTGCCGGCACCATGGGAGGCTCTGTTCCTCTAACGTACGATCAAGAAGAAGTGATCGCTTACGAAATCGGTTACAAAGGCACGTTGCTTGATGGACAGTTGCAATTCAACGCCTCCGCATACATGTACGAGTACGACAACTACCAGGATCGTATTGAGATCACTCAACAGCAAAGCCAGACCTCACTCGATCAGGTCGTAAATGCCGAATCGGCCGAGAACATGGGGATCGAGTTCGATTTCATCTGGCTCGCCACTGACAACCTGACTTTGGGTGGCAATGGGAGTTACACACAAACCGAATACACCGATGACCTCTTCATTCTCGAAGACGACAATCCAGCGATACCGTTTAATCGCGTGGTCAATGTCAATGGCAACGACCTGAAACGCATACCCGAATGGAAAGCGACGGTGTGGGCTAACTACGATTGGCGGTTGGATTCCGGCACGCTCACGGCAAGCGCGATGTACGCTTATACGGGCGAGTACTGGAGTAGCGCCATCGAGCGCGACTTGGATCTAGTTCCAGAACGTGACCGTGTAGATGTGTCAGTGACGTGGCGCGACAACCGCGACCAGTGGACTGTGCGGGCGTTCGTCGACAACGTGCTGGATAAGGTCTACTCGCGCGGTATCGGTACCGGCACCGAATCCGGCCACTACCGTTTGTCGGCGGAAAACTTGTATCCGCGTTACTACGGCCTGGACGTCACGTTCCGTTTCGGCGCTTTGTAGGCTAACCCACTCAGAAGGCCCCATCGACGATGGGGCTTTTTTTTGCGCGCGCGATACGGTTGCATCTCGCCACGCCATTGCGTATATCAACGCTTACACGACATTGGGTAGTTCTTAAGGGGGGAAGACCATGTCACCGACCGAGCTCGAACAAGCCATTCAACAGGGTATGCTCGTGGCCTACCACGCCGCGCACACACCGGACGCGAGCGCCATCGTTTCCGACTACGGCGATCGCACATTTGCCGAGTTGAACGCCAACGCCAACCGTCTGGTGCGGCTCTTCGAGCAACGCGATATCGGTCCCGGTGACTCGGTCGCCGTGGTGACGAAAAACCGCCCGGAATTCATCGAGGCACTGGTAGCCACTTATCGTTGCGGCATTCGCTTCACGCCCATCAACTTCCACCTGAAGGGCGAAGAGATCGGCTATATCGTCGACAACTGCGAAGCTTCCGCCTTCATTGCAGACGCCAATCTGGGTCAGCCCGTGGCTGAAGCGGCGGATCATGCGCCCAACGCGCGGCTGAAAATCTCCGTTGGGGGCGACATCGATGGGTTCATCGACTACGCATCGTCGATCGCCACGTTCGACGGCTCCGACATTGCAGAGCCCACGTTGGGTACCAGCATGCTGTACACATCGGGCACAACCGGACGGCCCAAGGGGGTGCACCGTAAAGACCGCGTGCCGCATCCGCCGGTATGGGACGACAGCCCGGGTGCGTATACACCGGGTGTGAGCAGGGAACTCTTGACCGGACCGGCCTATCATGCAGCTCCGCTGTTGATCGACATCGTGCAACCGCTATGGTCCGGTGTAGGCATAATCATGATGGATCGATGGGACCCGGAAGAAACCCTGCGCTTGATCGACGAACACAAGATCACGCACACGCACATGGTCGCGACCATGTTCCATCGCTTGTTACAACTGCCTGACGCAGTGAGAGCCAAATATGACATTTCCAGCATGAAATTCCTGATTCACGGCGCAGCACCCTGCCCCGTGCACGTAAAACAGGCCATGATCGAGTGGTTCGGACCGATCATCTGGGAGTACTACGCAGCCACCGAGGGCGGCGGCGGATTTCTCGTGGGTTCCGAAGAATGGCTGACCAAACCCGGAACGGTCGGCAAACCGGGACCCGAGTTCGACAACAAAATTCTGGATGACGACGGCAATCCCGTAGCGACGGGTGAAGTCGGTACCATTTACATGCGTGCGCCGGATTTCGGCCGTTTCGAGTACTACAAGGACGATGCTAAAACCGGCAAGAGTTATCGAGGCGAGTACTTTACGCTGGGCGATATGGGCTATTTCGACGAAGACGGCTATCTGTTTCTCACCGGACGCAGCGCCGAACTCATTATTTCCGGTGGCGTGAACATTTACCCGCAGGAAGTCGACAGCGAACTGCTGAAGCACCCCGCCGTGCTCGATGTTTGCACCATCGGTGCACCCAACGACGAATGGGGCGAAGAGGTGAAGTCGGTCGTACAGTTACAACCCGGACAGACAGCCACGGCGGCGCTTACTGACGAATTGATTGAGTGGGCTCGAGAGCGTTTGGCAAACTTCAAATGCCCCCGCTCAATCGACTACGTAGACGAGTTACCGCGCTCAGCCGCCGGTAAAATTCAACGTCGCGTCGTGCGAGCGCCGTACTGGGAAGATTGATACGGCGACGGGTGTATCGTGGACATCGATCTTCTCAACCCCAACACCTTCAGCCGCGGTCACCCGGTGGAGATTTACCATTGGCTGCAGGACAATGCCCCTCTCTATTGGCACGAGGAGCCCGGAGGTCCCGGGTTCTGGGTGCTAAGCCGTTACGACGACGTGGCCGAAATCGGTCGCCAGCCACACATCTTCTCCTCCGAACCGACGGTAATGATTGCCGATCCCGAGCAGACGGCAGGCTTCGACGTTAGCAACGACCACAAGATGATGCTGATGATGGACCCACCGCAGCACACACAATTTCGCAAGATCATCAGCAAGGAGTTCACACGCGGCCCGGCTGCGGCGCTGCGCCCACGGATCGCCGAGCTCGCGGCACTGATCGTCGATCAGGTGATCGATAAGGGTGAGTGCGAATTCGTCAGTCAAATCGCCGGAGAGCTGCCGTCGTATGTCATCGCCGAGCTCACGGGCATTCCCATCGACGACGGGCGCGAACTCTACAAACTCACCGAGATCATTCACACCTCCCCCGAAGCGCTCCCCGAAGGTGCGCAGATGGAGGCGATCACGGAGATGTTTGCTTATGCACAAACCATCTATCGGCAAAAACTAGAGAAGGCCACTGACGATCTTGCCAGTCAGATCGTGCACGCCGAAGTCGACGGCCGCCAGCTGGACGAAATCGATTTTCAGTTGTTCTTCATGCTGCTGATCGACGCGGGCGGCGACACCACTCGCAATCTGGTCGCGGGGGGTATGTACGAGCTCATAAAAAATCCCGACCTGCTGCGCGAGTGGCAGCACCACGATTCGGACGATTTTTCCTCGACAGCGCGTGAGGAACTCCTAAGGGTGGTGTCGCCGGTCATCTACTTCAGAAGAACGCTGACCCAAGACATCGAGATGCACGGGCAAACGCTGCAAGCCGGAGATAAAGTGGTCCGGTATTTCGGTGCGGCCAACTACGACTCACGCGTTTTCGAAGAGCCGCAACGCATCGATCTCCACCGTCATCCCAACGAACAAATCGCGTTCGGAACCGGCTCACACGTGTGCCTGGGTCAACACATCGCGCGTGTCGAGATCGATTGCATGTTTCATGAAATACTGGAGCGTATGGGTAACTTCGCCCTCGCCGAGGATCCGCAGTGGCTGCCGTCCAATTTCATTTCCGGCATCAGCCGCATGCCGATTACGTTCGTTGCGCGATAGCGGGCCGTTTCAACTCATCAGACGGCTGTCACGAATTTCCTTCAACTGATCTCGAAGCTTGGCCGCTTCCTCGAATTCGAGATTCTGTGCGTGGTCGAGCATCTGCTTTTCGAGTTTGTCCATCAGTTTACCCAGCGCCTTGGGATCGGCTGGTATTTCGATGCTCGCCTCTCCCTTACGCGACCGGCTTCTAGAAGCCTTCGGCGCACCGGGTGCGGTACGCGCGCCTTCCATGATATCGGCGACTTGTTTGGAGACCGACTTGGGCGTAATGCCATGCAGTTCATTGTGCGCCAGCTGCTTGTCACGACGCCGCGAGGTTTCAGCCAGCGCACGTTCCATGGACCCGGTGATCTGATCGGCGTACAAAATGGCACGCCCACTCAGATTGCGCGCGGCGCGCCCGATGGTCTGAATCAAGGAACCTTCCGAGCGCAGGAAGCCTTCTTTGTCCGCGTCCAGAATAGCCACCAGCGCAACTTCCGGCATGTCCAGGCCTTCGCGCAATAGGTTGATGCCCACCAATACATCGAACTCGCCTAAACGTAAGTCACGAATGATCTCCATCCGTTCGACGGTGTCGATATCGGAGTGCAAATAACGCACGCGCACGCCGTGTTCGTCCAGATACTCCGTCAGGTCTTCCGCCATGCGTTTGGTCAACGTGGTGACCAACACGCGATGTTGAGCGGCAACGACATTACGAATTTCTCCCAGCAGATCGTCCACCTGTGTCGAGGCCGGTCGCACGACCACGTCTGGGTCCACAAGCCCGGTGGGTCTGACCACCTGCTCGACGACTTGTCCGCCCTTATCCGCTTCGTAGGGACCCGGCGTAGCGCTGACAAATACCATCTGCGGCGCCAATCGCTCCCATTCGTCGAACCGCAATGGCCGGTTGTCGAGCGCGGACGGCAACCGAAAGCCAAACTCCACCAGCGTTTCCTTCCGGGCACGGTCACCCTTGTACATGCCGCCAATTTGCGGAACGGTGACATGCGATTCGTCAATGAACAGCATTGCATCCTTCGGCAAGTAGTCGAACAACGTGGGCGGCGGCTCGCCCGGCTGGCGGCCGGACAGATAGCGGCTGTAGTTCTCGATGCCGGAGCAGTAGCCGAGTTCCTGGATCATCTCCAAATCGAATCGCGTTCGTTGTTCCAACCGTTGTGCTTCTACCAGCTTGTTATTCTGGGTCAGGTAGTTCAGGCGGTCCTGCAGCTCTTCCTTGATCTCGTCCAGCACGTTGAGAATTCGCTCACGGGGTGTCACATAGTGCGTCTTGGGAAACACCGTATACCTGGGCACACGATTGATGATTTCGCCGGTGAGCGGGTCGAACAAGGACAGGTCTTCGATCTCGTCGTCGAACAGCCCCACGCGCACCGCTTCTTTCTCGGATTCCGCGGGGAAGATGTCGATCACATCGCCGCGCACCCGGTAGGTGCCTCTTTGAAAGACTTGATCGTTACGCGTGTACTGTAACTCCGCAAGACGCATCAGTACGTAGCGCTGGTCGACTCGATCGCCCCGGTCGAGATGCAAGACCATCTGCAGGTAGGATTGCGGATCGCCGAGACCGTATATGGCCGACACCGATGCGACAATGATGGCATCGCGCCGTTCGAGCAGTGCCTTGGTGGCCGACAAGCGCATTTGTTCGATGTGGGCGTTGACCGATGCGTCTTTCTCTATATAGGTATCCGACGCCGGGACGTACGCTTCCGGCTGGTAATAGTCGTAGTACGAAACAAAGTACTCGACGCTGTTGTGCGGGAAGAACTCGCGAAACTCTCCATAGAGCTGCGCGGCGAGGGTTTTGTTGGGCGCCATGACGATCGCCGGGCGCTGTACCTGCTCGATGACCTTGGCCACCGCATACGTCTTGCCGCTGCCGGTCACGCCCAGCAGCGTTTGGTGGCTCAAGCCGTCTTCAATGCCCTCCACCAACGTCTCGATCGCCTTCGGCTGATCTCCGGCGGGGGCGTAGTCGGCTACAACCTTTAATTCTGCGGCACTCTGCACCATCTCGCGCAATTGTCCTCTATCACACTAGCTCTTGGCATCGCCCTCGGCAGGCGCATCGGCCCCTTCCGGTGCCGCTTCTGCTTCAGCTTCCGGCGCGGCTTCATCCTCATCAGTTTCGTCCGTTGCTTCCTCGGCTACTTCCTCGGCTGCTTCCTCGGCCGGCGGTGCCGCCGGGACTACGGCCTTGATCAAATCGTGCTTCAAGAGAATCTCGATCTTGCTCTCTGCATTGATGGGTTTGCCGTCCGCACCTTCTACCGCATAACGGCCATCCCGGCGCCGTAATATCGTGTATTCGTCGGTACTCGCAACGACTTTTCGTCCCTTGGCCATGACAGGCTCCTTAAGTGATTACTTTCTCTCATGTGCCCCGAAATGCGGCACTTATCGGGGGAAGCGCGCACTCTAGCCTATGAGTCGCGCCTTTTACATATCCATATGCGATGAAAGTCCATCTGAGATGTCGCAAAAAGCGGTGATTTCGATACAATGCGCGCCTATTTTTCTTGCCGCAAAAATTCAAGTTGCAACAATCACTTGCGCACAAAAAGAGTCACGTCATCCGCTTTGCAGGTGACTCCGGTGACGGCATTCAACTGCAAGGCCAGCAGTTTACCGTCGCCTCGGCTCTGGCCGGTCACGACCTCGCCACACTGCCGGACTTCCCCGCTGAAATCCGCGCACCGGCAGGTACGCGCTACGGTGTCTCAGCCTTCCAGATCCAATTCGGCGGCGAGCGCATTACGACACCCGGGGACGCGCCCGACGTCCTCATCGCTTTCAACCCCGCAGCGCTGGTGGTTAATTTGCCGCAGCTCGCACCGCACTCTCTAGTGGTGGTCGACGAGAGTGCCTTCACCGACCAACGTCTCAAGCGGGCCGATCTCGCCAGTAACCCGCTGGAAGACGGCACCCTTGCCGACCACGAAGTCATCCGCATCGATATCACTCACTTGACCACCGAAGCCGTCAAGCCGCACGGCCTCGGCAACAAAGATTCGGTGCGGTGCAAGAATTTCTGGGCGCTCGGCTTGGTACTGTGGATGTTCGACCAATCGCGCGAACCTACCCAAGCGTGGATTCGCAACAAATTTCAAGCGAACGAACAGATTCGCGACGCCAACCTCACGGCACTGAACGCTGGCCACGCGTACGGCGAAAACGTCGAATTCAAACAAGTGCAACAAGAGCACATTCCCGAAGCACCTCTGGATGCGGTCGAGTACCGCACCATCACCGGCGCCGAAAACCTCGCGCTGGGACTGGTCGCAGCAGGCGAACTTGCGGACACAGAGTTGATGTTTTGCTCGTACCCGATTACGCCCGCTTCATCGCTCCTGCACAATCTGACGGGTTTGGAAGAAGCCGGCGTCAGCACCTTTCAAGCGGAAGACGAGATCGCCGCCGTCTGCTCTGCGATCGGCGCGTCGTTTGCCGGCAAACTGGGTGTCACGTCTTCAAGCGGTCCGGGCGTCGCGCTGAAGACGGAAGCGATCGGTCTTGCGGTGTCCACCGAGTTGCCGCTCGTCATCGTCAACGTGCAACGCGCGGGTCCTTCGACAGGGATGCCCACCAAGACCGAGCAAAGCGATCTCTACCAGGCCGTTTACGGCCGGAACGCGGACACGCCGCTACCCGTGATTGCCGCTCGCTCGCCGGCCGACTGCTTTGACACCGCCGTCCAGGCCGTACGCATCGCCCTGCGCCACATGACCCCGGTGATACTGCTATCGGACGGCTACATTGCCAATGCTTCCGAGCTCTGGCCGCTGCCGGACCTCGAAGACTACGAACCCATCGCAACAAACAAACCCACGCAAGACAGCGATGGCGCCGTTTTCTCACGGGATCCGAACACACACGCGCGCCTGTGGGCGACCCCGGGTGACGCTCGCTTCATCCATCGCATCGGCGGGATAGAGAGCGACATCGATTCAGGCGACATCTCCTACGATGCAGCCAATCACCAAGCCATGACCGACATGCGCGCAGCGAAGGTCGCCAGCGTTGCCGATTTCATACCCGCGCAAGCGGTCGACCAAGGTACCGATCACGGTTTAGGCATCATCGCGTGGGGATCGACCTACGGTACGGTATATCAGGCCGTCAAAGAATCGCTGGCTAATGGTGTCGCGGTCGGCCACGTCCATCTGCGCCACCTCAATCCGCTGCCCCGCAATCTCGCCGAGTTACTGGCTCGGTTCGACCGGCTGCTGGTGCCCGAACTCAACAACGGGCAACTGGCCACACTTTTACGCGACAAGCTCGGCGTACACGTCGAGCAACTCAACAAGGTCACCGGCCTGCCGTTTACCGTCGCGGAAGTGAGTACGGCCATCGCCAAGCTGGCCAAACCCGTCGCCAAACGTGCAGGTGCGAAATGACCGATTTGAGTTTCAAGGACTTCGCCACCGATCAGGAAGTGCGCTGGTGTCCGGGTTGTGGCGACTATTCCATTCTCAAAGGTGTGCAGCGGGCGCTCGCGGACGGTGGTTCGGACCCCGCGAACACCGTTTTCGTGTCAGGCATCGGTTGTTCGTCGCGGTTGCCTTACTACATCGAGACCTACGGTTTCCATACCATTCACGGCCGCGCCCCTGCGTTTGCCACCGGCGTCAAGCTCGCCAATCCCGAACTGGAAGTCTGGATGGTGACCGGTGACGGCGATGGTTTGTCCATCGGCGGCAATCATCTCCTGCACGCGCTCCGGCGCAACGTCGACCTGAACATCCTGCTGTTCAACAACGAGATCTACGGACTGACCAAGGGCCAGTATTCTCCGACTTCGCGTCCCGGTACCAAGAGCCCGTCCAGTCCCAATGGTTCTTTCGAACAACCCATCTCGCCCGGACAGTTCGCGCTCGGTGCCGGGGTGACCTTCTTCGCCCGCTGCGTCGACATCGATCAGAAGACCATGCCGGGATTGTTGATAGAGGCCAAGGAACACGTCGGCACCTCCTTCGTCGAGATCTTGCAGAACTGCATCGTCTACAACAAAGACGTCTTCGACGATGTAGCAGCCAAGAAGACTGCCGCCGAAACCCAGGTGCACGTGCAGCACGGCCAACCCCTACTGTACGGTAAGCATCAAGATAAGGGGTTGCGGCTGAATCAGGAGACACTGGAACTCGAGTCCGTGGTGATCGGAGAGAATGGCGTGACCGTGGACGACATCCAAATCCACGATGAGACCAATAAAACCCTCGCGACGTTGCTGGTGGGTCTCGAGATGCCCGCGGCCATGGGCGTGGTTTACAGAGTACCGAAGCAATCCTTCGATGCGGGCTACTGGGCCGCCCACAAGCCGGGGCGCCGCACACAGGTCCAAGCACTGATCCGCACTGGCAACCTGCTGGATCGGCGCTAATCTGAGCAAACGACCCCCAAAGCCGCATCAAATAGCGCCTCGGGGCTAACTGTTACCTGCGTCACAATTCGTTACCGTGGGTAACAAAAACCTTGCCTTTCCGCGCACATTTCGCTAAATTGCCCCGACCAATTTGGTCTGACCAAAATGGCCAGACCATGAGCACAGTGATCGTGTGATAGTGACAATGACAGCGAAAGTAGACAGCGGAAGTAGACAGCGGAAGTAAAAGTAATAGTGACAGGGTAAACACGTACGGAGCCATGAAACCCACCAGTAAACACGAACAGATCGCCGGTGCCCTGATCCACGACATTTTGAGCGGCCGCTACCTGGTCCAGGACCGGCTGCCTTCAGAGCGCGATCTGGCCGCCCGCTTCGACGCCAATCGCGGGCCGGTGCGCGAGGCCATGAAAAAGCTGGAGCAACTCGGCTTGGTGGAAATTCAACCCGGCGGTGCACGCGTTCGAGACAAGAGCGAAGCGAGTTTGGAAGTCATCGGCCATCTGTTGAGCGAAGGCGACCTCCCTGACCCGCTGCTCATTGACCAGATTCTGATCGTCATCAATAGCCTCATGACAGTGGCCGCGGAGCAGACATTGGAATTGGCGTCGGACAGCGAAATCGAAGCGATACGCAAACTAACCCGGCCATTGTTGGATCCGGACATCGACAAGCAAACCCACACACTGGCACGATTTGAGCTGATGAGCAGCATCATGCTCACGAATCGCAACCTGCCTTTACAACTCATCGCACGCACGTTGTTCGAACAAGTCGCTCCGAACCTCGCGTCCATTCACGATCACGTCGAACCGAACCGCGAAGCCTATCGAACGTTCGCGCGCCAACTGGATCTTGCGCTGGCTGAACGCGATTTACCGGCCGTGCGCGCCACCTTTTCCGCGTTTTCGAAACTCAACCGTGAAACGGTCATGCACGCCATTGAAACGGTGCGGACGCTAAACGGCCAAGACACTCAGGAGGCGATCAACTCATGATGCGCACCTTCATCGTTCCGTTAGGGATCGTCGTCCTGTTCGCGTTCGGCGCTGCTACTTTGATGGCCACCGCGCCCGTGCTAGAACCCACCGCGCAAACTCCGGTGCCCATGACCGTGCGCATCCAAGAAGTCGCCCCGGAAGCCGTGCAGTTGAAAGTACACTCGCAGGGTACGGTCATGCCTTCGACAGAAAGCCAGCTCATCCCCGAGGTGTCCGGAAGGGTTACTTGGATGTCGAATAAGCTCGTGGCCGGCGGTTATTTCAACAAAGGCGAGTTGCTCGCCCGTGTCGACGTGCAAGACTACAAGAACACTCTGGACCGCGCTCAAGCCACGCTGGTACGTGCAGAAGCTGAGCAACAACACGCGCGGTTCGAATACCAGCGCCTGAAGAGTTTGGCCGAACGCAAGTTGACGTCCCGTTCGCAGCTTGAGAACGGCTTGCGCGCGCTGCGCGTCGCCGAAGCCGCCCTGCAAGATGCACGGGTCAATCACGACCAGGCCCGTCAGAATGTGAGCCGCACCGAGATTCGTGCCCCATTCACCGGCTTGGTGCGTTCCGAAAACGTCGACATCGGCCAGTTCATTTCCCGCGGCTCCCCCATCGCCACATTGTATGCCAGCGACTTGGTGGAGGTGCGTTTACCGATCGCGGACCGGCAATTGGCTTTTCTCAACCTGCCTCCGACCTTGCGTGGCGAGCTACCCCAAGATCTACAGCCGAGCGTTACGCTGTCCACCGAATATGCCGGTCGTAAACTGAAATGGCAGGGCAAGATTGTCCGCTCGGAGGCTGAAATCGATGTATCGAGCCGCATGGTGCAGTTGGTCGCGCGCGTGCCGAACGCACCGGACATGACGCCACTGTCCGTGGGTTTGTTCGTCGAAGCCGAAATCGAAGGGCTCTCCGCACAAGACATCGTCGTTTTGCCGAGATCTGCATTGCGCAACAACAATCAGGTCCTCATTGTCGACGCGGAAAATCGCATACGTTTTCGCTCCATCGATCCCCTGCGCCTCTATCAGGATAACGTCCTCGTGCAGGATGGCCTGGAAGCCGGCGATCGCGTGTGTGTTTCACCGATTCAAACCGCAGTGGATGGCATGACCGTCAACCCCGTGACAGACGACGTCACAGCAGGTACCGAGCAAGGCGCTTAACCAGCGACGCGTAAGAACGGCAAAGGAGCGCTTGGGTCATGCACACAGCAATTCGATGGTTTGCACACAATCCCGTCGCCGCCAATCTGTTGATGGTGTTGCTGCTTCTCGGCGGCGCGTTCGGCGCTTACACCACCAATCAGGAAGAATTCCCGAACTTCGACGTCAAGGTCATCAATGTCAACGTGCCTTACCTGGGTGCCGCTCCTATAGAAGTCGAAAAGGCGGTGTGCGTCCGCGTTGAAGAGGCGATCGAAGGTCTCGAAGGCATCGAAAACATACGCAGCGTCGCGACCGAGGGTATCTGTAACGTTGTCGCCGAACTCTTCGACGACGCCGACGACATCACCGCACTCAACGAAATCAAAAGCCGAGTCGACGGCATCAACAGCTTCCCGGCTGAAACCGAAAAGCCCATCATCTCCAAGCTCGCCCTCACGCGTCGCGTCGTGCAGATTGCGGTATCCGGCAACACGGACGAGCGCACCCTCAAGGAGCTCGCGCGGGAGATCCGCGACGATGCGGCGGCAATCGAGGGCATCTCGCAAGTTGCGGTGTCTTACATCCGCCCTTACGAGATCTCCATTGAAGTATCGGAGCTGGAACTGCGCCGTTACGGCATCACGTTGGACAGCGTGGCTCGTGCGATTCGGTCGAGCTCCCTGGACATGCCGGGCGGTACGATCAAAACGCGCGATGGTGAAATTCTCATCCGCACCACCGGGCAGGCATACTGGGGCCAGGAGTTCGAGAACGTCGTGGTCCTGACGCGCACCGACGGCACGCGGGTAACGCTCGCAGACATCGCCGAGATACGCGATACATTCGAGGAAGGCGACCTGCGTGCTGAGTTCAACGGCAATCGCGGTGTGGTCGTCAATGTATCGCAGGTCGGCAACGAAGACCTCATTCAGATCGCGGACGACGTGCACAAGCTTGTCGAGGACTACCAGGCACGCGTTCCCGAAGGAATTAGTCTAGACATCTGGATCGATACTTCGCTGGAGCTCGAAGAACGCATGTCCGTGTTGATGAAAAACGCGGGTGGCGGTTTGATGCTCGTTCTCATCGTGCTCGCCCTGTTCTTGAAGTTCCGCCTGGCGATGTGGGTAGCCATCGGCATTCCGGTGGCTTTGCTGGGCACATTAGCTGCCCTGCCTTTTACCGACATCACGATTTCGACAATGACGGTCATGGCCTTCATCTTGGTTCTCGGTATCGTGGTCGATGACGCCATCGTCGTCGGCGAACGAGTCTACGGGCACGAGCAGATGGGTAAACCCGGACTACAAGCCGCCGTTGACGGCACCTGGGAGGTCTCGGTTCCCGTCATTTTCGGCGTTCTCACCACGATTGCCGCTTTTCTGCCGCTCATCATGGTGCAAGGTCGCATGTCGGGATTCTTTTCTCCGATTGGATGGGTGGTGATCTTCGCACTGGTCTGCTCCATCATCGAATCGCAGCTGATACTGCCGTCCCACCTGGCCCACCGTAAAACCGGCGATCCTTCCACCAGCGCTTCCCGGGGCTGGAACCGCTTCCAGGGGGCAATCGCCTCGAGCCTGGAACGTTTTGCGACGCACGTGTACTTGCCCTTCGTGCACAAAGTCGTTCGCTGGCGCTACGTTACCGCAGCCATCGGTCTCGGCATTCTCATCCTGGCGCTGTCGCTCATCTTCAGCGGCCGCGTGGTCTTTGGCTTCTTTCCGGCCATCGAAGGCGATCGCGTCTACGCAAGCCTCGAAATGCCTGAGGGAGTGCACGCCGAAACCACACTGGGCGCTGCACGCAGAATCGAACAAGCCGCGCACAAGCTGAACGAAGAAATGACCGAGTCGCTCGGCATGAGCGTACCGTTGGTGCAAAACACATTGTCCAGCGTCGGGCAACTCGTGGATCGCAACGGACCCGGCCGGCCGGAAGGACCCGGGCGCAGCAACATCGCCGAAGTCGTCATCGACTTGGCCAGCCTTGCGGACCGCAAACAGCTGAGTTCGAAGATCATCGCCAATCGATGGCGTGAGCTGACCGGCGAAATTCCCGATGCGGTCAAGCTCACCTTCGACGCGGCACAGTTCTCCGCGGGTGCGCCCATCGAGTATCAACTGACGGGCAAGGATGTCGATGTCCTGCGCGAAGCTGCCGAGGAACTGAAAGCGGAGTTGTCGCGCTACGACGGCGTGTTCGATATCTCCGACTCCTTCCGTTCCGGCAAACAGGAAATCCAGATGAGCTTGTTGCCGGAAGCCCGCAACCTGGGTCTGACGCTGGCCGATCTCGCCAGTCAAGTACGTGCCGCTTTTTACGGCTCTGAGGCGCAACGCGTGCAACGCGGGCAAGACGACGTGCGGGTTATGGTCCGCTTTCCCGAAGCTGAGCGTAAATCGATCGGACACCTGGAGGACATGTACATCCGCACACCCGCCGGCGATCAGGTGCCGTTTTACAGCGTCGCCCGGTTCGAGCTCAACCGCGGCTATTCGAGCATCAATCGCAAGAACGGGCGGCGCATCGTTAGCGTGAGTGCCGATGTGGATCGGGGACAGGTCTCGCCGGAGGAGGTGAGTGCCAGCATTCGTACCGAACTCATTCCTGAACTCGAAGCGAGTTACCCGGGTATCACTTTCGATCTAGGCGGGGAGCAGGAGGAACGCTTCAAATCTCTGAACGGATTGTTTATAGGCGCGCTGTTTTCGCTGATCGTCATCTACGGTCTGCTAGCCATCCCGCTAAAAAGCTATCTACAACCCCTAGTCATCATGAGTGTGATCCCGTTCGGTGCGGTTGGCGCCATCGTGGGTCACTTCGCGCTCAACGTGCAGTTGATGTTTTTCTCCGCACTGGGCATCGTCGCGCTCTCAGGTGTGGTGGTGAATGCTTCGTTGGTGCTCGTCGACTACGCCAATCGGCAGCGGCGGGAGGGTAAACATATGACCGAAGCGGTTTTGAACGCCTGCGTTGTGCGCTTCCGCCCGATTCTCTTGACTTCAGTCACGACCTTCGTGGGCTTGATCCCTCTGATGACCACCAGCACACCCACGACGGCACCATTTCTACCCATGGCCGTCTCGCTCGCATGGGGGGTCTTGTTCGCAACGTTCATCACCTTGTTGCTCGTTCCGTGTCTGTACTTGATGGTTGAAGACTGGAACCACACCATGGCGCGTGTATCTGCCTGGCTACACCGGCAGCCGCCGCCACAACGGGAAGAACCGTTGTCGAGTTCCCCTTACTCCGGTGGATAAAGAAGTCCGATAGCCCGCATTTGAAGGCGAGTTGCAAGTGACGGATACCGCTCACGCGGCGCACGTTCTCCCCTCCTCTGGCCGGGCCTGGCACCGCCGCATTCTGTCACTGACGTGGCCGGTCATTCTCGCCAACATCACCATACCTCTGGTCGGGGTCGCCGACGTGGCTGTCATGGGTCGCCTGCCGGAGCCTGCGTACATCGCCGCCGTGACCATGGGTGCCGCCATGTTCAGCGCCGTCTACTGGCTGTTCGGTTTTTTGCGCATGGGTACCACGGGGCTCACCGCTCAAGCGTTTGGGCGCCGCAACATCGATGAAGCAGCGGCGATCGCGGTGCGCGCCGTCGGCGTGGCATTGGTGTTGGGGATCATCATCGTAGCTGTGCAGTGGCCGCTCAAAGCGGGATTGTTTCGTCTATTCAGCGCTTCAGCCGAGGTCCAGACACTTGCCGGGAGCTACTACGACATCCGTGTCTACGGCGCTCCGGGATTGCTCATTTATCTGGCTCTACTAGGCACACTCTTCGGGCTTCAACGCATGCGCGACACGCTGGTTCTGAGTGTGGGATTCAATTTGACCAACCTCGTTCTCGACTTGGTGCTGGTCCTGGCATTCGACCTCGGTGTCGACGGCGTCGCCTACGGCACGGTGGTCAGCGAATGGGGCGCGGCAGCAATGGCATTCGCCCTGGTGCTGCGCGGCCTCAAACGATTGGGCTGGAACGGCGCGACGCCACCGAACCTATGGCAGCGGACGGCACTGCTCAGGTTTTTCGACATCGGTGGCAATCTGATACTACGTACGTTCTTTGTACAACTGCCCTTCTTCGTCGGCACGGTGGTGGCGACCGGCATGGGTGACCTGACACTCGCAGCCCACGGTTTGTTGATGCAATTGTTCTTCATCATGACCTACAGCCTCGACGGTTTTGCACACACGGCCGAATCGCTGACCGGTTACGCTTACGGGGCTCGCAAATCACACGAACTGAAGCGCGCGACCTACTATTGCGGGATATGGGCACTCGGTCTCGCAATTGCCACAGGCTGCGTTTATCTCATCGGCGGCCACTGGTTGATCGCATTGTTGACCGTCTCCACCGACGTCATCGAGGAAGCCGTCCAGTACCTGCCCTGGCTCGCCCTGGCACCGCTGTTTTGTATCTGGGCATTTCTGTTTGACGGCATATTCATCGGCACCACCTACATCCGCGAGATGCGCAACTCCATGATGTTGTCCGCGCTTGTGTGGGCGATATTGTTATATGCAACCTATGAGCAATACGCTTACCACGCCGTTTGGTTGGCCATGAATGCATTCATGTTGATCCGCGGCATCTTGCTCGCGATACTCTTCCCAAGAATCGTCAAGGGGGCGACTTGAGCGAAGACGTGTTGAAACTTGGCTTCATCGGCGCAGGCGGCATCGCCGATCTACAGTTGCGCTGTTTCCAGGCTCGCAAAGACGTGCGCATAGCCGCCTTCGCAGACATCGATGCCGGCACGCTCGAACGCCGCCGTGCCGAATTTCCCGACGCATCCTGCTACGCCAATTACCCGGACATGCTGGCGCGCGAAACACTCGATGCAGTGAGTGTGTGCACACCTAATCGCTGGCATATGGCACCGACGGTAGCGGCTCTGAACGCGGGCTGTCACGTGCTCGTGGAAAAACCACTGGCGATGAGTGCGCAGGAAGGTCGCGCAATGGTCGATGCCGCCGGGCAGGCGCAACGCAAGCTGGTGATCGGCTTTCAGTATCGCTTCGACCCACGGTCCGCATTCATACGCCGCGCATTCGACGACGGTGTCTTCGGTGACGTGCTTTACGTACGAGTACGCGCGCTGCGCCGGCGCGGTATCCCCAACTGGGGTGTGTTCGGTCAAAAGTCGGCTCAGGGCGGCGGGCCGTTGATCGACATCGGCGTGCACGCTCTCGAGATGGCACACTTTGCCATCGGCACGCCCACACCTATCTCGGCTTCCGCAGACATGTTCACGTATCTCGGCAACCGTCCCTCCGGCGACGTAAAGAGTATGTGGCCGGATTGGGATCATGCGACTTACGATGTGGAAGACTTAGCCGTCGGCCGGATTCGTTTCGATAACGGCGCAGTGCTGACCATCGAATCGAGCTTCGCGGCACACCACCGCCATCGCAATCTCGTCGATTTCGAACTCATGGGTACCAACGGCGGCGCCACCTGGGAACCCACAGTGGTGCATACCGACGAACTCGGCCACATGATCGATAAGTCGCCGGCCTGGTTGCCGGATACGTCTTTCGAAGCCGTCTTCAGACGCAAGATCGACGGCTTCGTGGAACACGTTTTGTACGATAGGTCGACCATCGCCCCCGGCAGCGACGGCCTGACGGTACAGGAGATGCTCGACGCACTCTATCGGTCGGCCGAATCCAACGGCGCCGAAGTGGCCATAAACCCCGCATAAGTTGGACCCGCCGCACCACTTTCTCTAATATGGTTCGTTCCTTTTAACGTTTTAGCAATTCATACCACCGGGGGAGACAATGGCGGAAGCTGCACTTGAGAATCCTGATCTTTTCGATCTCACCATGTCGAATGAGGCCCAACCTCTTTTAGACGCAGTAAAAAACCACATTCAACAAAACGTAGCGCCCATCACCGAGGAGTTCTACGCACTGGAAAAAGAGAAAAAGGACCGCTGGTCCTGGCATCCACGGCAGCTGGAACTCCTGGACGGAGCCAAGGCCAAAGCCAAGGAATCCGGTTTGTGGAACTTCTTTCTACCGGATGCGGATACCGGCGAAGGGTTGAGTAACCTCGATTACGCCTACATCGCCAACGAACTCGGCAAATACCCGCTGTCTTCCGAAACGCTCAACTGCTCGGCGCCCGATACAGGCAACATGGAAGTGCTGGAGCGAGTCGGAACCCCGGAACAAAAGGAGCAATGGCTGAAACCGCTATTGAACGGCGAGATTCGTTCAGCGTTCGCCATGACCGAACCTGCACTGCCCTCCTCGGATGCCAAGAACATCAGCACCAGCGCGGTACTGGAAGGCGACGAGTGGGTCATCAACGGTGAGAAATACTATATTTCAGGCGCTGGCGATCCGCGCTGCAAGATCATGATCACCATGGTCAAAACCAGCCCCGACGCCCCGCCGCACAAGCAACAATCGCAAATTCTGGTGCCGATCGACGCCCCCGGGGTTAAGATCCTCGAGGGCATGGAAGTCTTCGGCGAAGACGATGCACCGCACGGCCACATGCACATCGTTTTCGACAACGTTCGCGTCCCGAAAGAAAACATGCTGCTCGGCGAAGGTCGCGGCTTCGAGATTTCTCAGGTCCGCCTCGGCCCTGGACGTATTCATCACTGCATGCGCTCTATCGGAGTCGGCGAACGTGCCCTCGAGCTCATGATCCGTCGTGGTTCCGCACGAACGGCATTCGGCAGACCGCTCATTCAACTCGGCAAAAATATCGAAGTCGTGGCTCGGGCTCGCATCGAAATCGACGCCTGCCGTTTGATGGTTCTGCAAGCCGCTAAGGCGATGGACACGTTGGGTAACAAAGAAGCACGCGTCTACGTCAGCGCCATCAAGGCGATGGTCCCTGAGAAGATCTGCCGTATCATCGATCAAGCGATCCAGCTTCACGGCGCTACGGGCGTCTCGCAATGGACACCGTTGGCCAAGATGTACACTGGACAACGCACCCTGCGTCTGGCTGACGGTCCCGACGAGGTACATCACATGGTGGTGGGTCGTGCTGAGGTACGCAAGTACGAAGGTCAGCGTTACACCGAGTTAGACGATAAGCTGGTACTCGACCACGACGTCTAACACGACGCACCCGGCCGGCTCGTTCCCTCAACACAGGTAACGGCGCGAAGACTCACGTTCCGGTATTCATTCAGCACCGGCAGGTAGTCTTTGCGCGCCACCGGGACCACTTCGCGCAACAACAAGGCCCGTCTAGCGGACGTCGCTTCACGGGCTTGCAATGCGCTTTGCAGCGAACGCAGCACATCGCCGCATTCGGTGCCTTCCCTTACAACATAGGGCGGTGCCGGAGCTTCACCGCTACGTTCGACGATCGCGATGCCTTCGAGCTCCGAAGGTGCATCGCGAGCAATGATGTTCCAGGTGACGGCATCGATCGCTGCAACGTCTGCTTGTCCGCTTCTGAGCGCTGCCAGACTGCCTTGATGCGAACCTGTGACGACGACACGTTCGGGACGACAGCGGGTCAGCAGTGCAGACCATCCCGAACGCGACGACAGCGAATTTACGGCAGCGACGCTGCCATGGAGGTCTCCCACGATGAAACTGTAGTAATTCGCAGCACCGCAATCGAGATCGAATACCGGTGCGGCCAACGGTTCTATGGGTGCGGACGACACGAACAGGTCAAGACCGCACGCTTGCGTGACCAACATATCGGGATCTCGCCACTGATCCTCGATTGACCGACTGCGATCGAGTGCACCTGGATAACCTGTCGCGCGCCACAACACGTCATTTGCCCATTGCACGCTGGGTAAGTCATACCAGGGGAAGGAAGCGATCATCTACCCGTACGAGCTACTCAACCACTAGCTATTCAACGACCAGTTTTCGCCGAACGGTCTTATCACGGAAGTAAATGACCATGCCGACTTCGGCTGATGTGCAAGCCGATAACACTCGCCCGCAATATCGTCGGGCCTGCAGAAGAACTCATCCGGCTTGTCTGCGAAACGTTTACGTGTCCACTCGAGGTCGATGACCGCATCGATCGCCACAAATGCAACGTGCACGCCCTTGGGACCGAGCTCGCGCGCGATCGACTCCGCAAGAATGCGTTGCGCTGCCTTCGACGGGGCAAATCCAGCGAAGTGCGCGACACCCCTGAACGCTGCGGTATTGCCGGTGACGATAATCGCGCCCTCACCGTTCTCAATCATTGACGGTGCCGTCGCACGCGCCAAATGCAAGAGCGACATCGTGTTGACTTGGAAATTTTTCTCCAGTACCTGCGGATCGATTTCCATGAAGTTGCCGAACGCCCCGCCCACCGCGTTGTGCACGACCACGCTCGGTTCGCCCAGATCTACCCTGATTTTATCGAGCGTATCGAGCAGGGCTTGTGTATCGGTCACATCCACCGGATACGCGTGGGCGTTGGTTTCATCGTCTGCGAGTGCGTGCAGCCGCTCTGCCGACCGCGCGATCATGGCCACCGAGTAGTCTTGGGCAAAACGGCGCACCACGGCGGACCCTGTGCCCGGACCTACGCCGGTCACCACACATACCTTGGTCATGATTCTCTCTTTACTGTCCGTTCCTCGAGAGAGGAGTTTTACGGGTAGCTTGCTTGGGCGTCAATGGGCCAGAGTTTGCGTGATGTGCGCTGTCGAGGAAAAACCGTCACGTCCAGCGTCGACAAGCCCGGCGTATCAGCCGTGACGATCCTCGCCGCAATGTCCTTGAACCCTGCGCGAAAATGATTGCTGCTCTTGAGGGCGACGTATTTGTAATCCCTGACGTTGATACCGACACATCGAAACGGCTCCTCGTCGAAGGTCTGACTGCGTCTGGAACCGACCACGACATCCATGCCATCGATCACCAGCCGTGCGAGCGGCCCGACATTCAGGGGCGCTCCTTTGAACATGGCTTGCATGGTCAGGCGGCCATCGTGCAGTGCTTTTACATGCGCGGTTGTCTCGATGGGTGCGCCGTGAAGATCGTCATCGTCCGCCCCGCCCAGTCGTACATCGACGGTGGAACCCACGCCCGCCAGTTCGGCGCGCGAGACGGTGTCCGGATCGACAATAAAGGCAAAACAGGCATCGGCGCCGAGCTTGGCATCCAACATGGCCTGTAAGAGGTGCGTGCCGTAACCCGGTGCACCTCCGCCACAGTTGTCGGAGGTTTCGTTGATCACCACAGGGTATTCTCGACTTGCCGCCGCCGCGGCGACCGCTTCGGCGCCACTCAAGCTTCGCGGTAGAAAATCCTCGCGCAAGGACCACAAACGACCGCCCAATTCTTCCAGCAACACCCTGGCGCCTGCTGCTGCCTCGGGCGCACAAGTCGCCACTAGAAAACTGCCGACATGTCCCACGTCCGTGTAGGGAAAACCATGGAACCAACCGATGTCCACGCATTCGCTCGCTTCCGCTACCGTGCGAACTTGCTCGAGAAAATCCTGGGCGACACCCTCGAAGGTGGTGGTGGTCGGCAACAGCACCGGCAGAGTTTCAACCAGACACACCGAGCGTTGACCGGTGCGGGCTAATTCCACGGCGTGTTCAACCGCGCCGGCAGCTTGCTCATGCAAGTCGATGTGCGGGTATTGTCGGCACGGGAACACACCGTTGAGATTGTCTGCCATACGCTGTGTCACGTTGCCGTGCAAGTCGAAGCTCGCAGTGATCGGAATGTCTGCGAGTAACTCGCGCACCGCTTGGGTCAGGTCGCCCTCAAGGTCTTCGATACCGTCCACTACTCCTGCACCGTGTAACAAAAGTACGCACGCATCTAGCGGCTTTTGTGCGGCTAACCCGGCGAGTATCTCTTCCTTGAAGGCATCATAGGCCTCTCTTTCGATGGTCCCAGAAGGTTGCGCGCCGGCAAATACAATAGGTACGACTTCCACATCGAGTTCCAAGCAGGCATCGATCGCACCGCCAAGGTCCGACTGCTGACCCGAGGTACGCAACATGCGCTCGCCGCGGTAAACATAAAACGCGTCCTTGGGCGTCAAGTCTTTGCAGTACGTATTGGTCTCGTGAGAAATGCCTGCTATGGCGATGCGCACGGCTGTCATTCAGCCGCCAGCGTGGTTTCAGGCGCAATCCGCCACCACCACATATCTTGAAGCGGTCGCGACTGCGGCCACACTTGATTCAAGGTCTCGGCTTCGTACATGTCACCGCCTTTCACCACAAAGGCCAGGTCCTGGGTATGACGGATGTCGTCGAGCGGATTGCTGTTGAGGACCACCAGATCCGCCAGTTTACCCTCGGCCAGCGATCCGATGTCGTCGGCAAGTCCCAGCATCTTTGCACCTGTAATCGTCGCCAACTCGAGCGCGGTGGCGTTAGAGAAACCGCCACTGGTCAATGCCCACAGCTCCCAGTGATAGCCGAGCCCCTGCAACTGGCCGTGGGCGCCGACGCCGACGCGACCGCCCTGTTCCACGATCTTGCGGGCGGACGCCGCGACGTCGGCGGTCACGTACTCAAGCGGATGGAACCAGTTGCGCCTTAATGTCTTTGCCGCAAGAAACGGGTATGGCATGAAGCGTCGTAACTTTTCATCCTCATACGGCGTCTCGGTGGTGAAGAAATGGTTCTCACCGCTGGGTCCCCCGTAGGTGACGAGCAGCGTTGGGGTATAGGCGATCCCCGAGCGCGCAACGAACTCGACCACGTCTCTTTGAATGTGCGGCAACGGTAGCGCGTGCTCCAATCCGCTGAAGCCGTCGATGATGTGGGTGAGGTTCAACTTCATGTCCAGACCCCCTTCAGTGGTAGGCATGAGTTGCAACTCGTCGGCGGCCTGTATCACCCACTGTCGCTGCTTGCGCGAACCGGACAGGTAAGCTTTGATCGTGTGCACCCGGTAGTGTTCCTTGTAGCGTCGCAACACGGCAAGCGCCTGGTCCTTCGACTTGAATGCGTTGTTGTTGAACACACCGGGACCCGTGGAGAATGCGCGCGGACCCAACATCAATCCGGCATCGACCCGATCTTTTGCATCCAGGAGATCGATCGTAGTCGGCTGCACGTCCATACCTGTAGTGACGCCGTAAGCCAGGTTGGCCAGAAACGACCAGTTCACCGGCTCCGAGACTTGCCGAGCGGTGCGAAAGTGCGCGTGGGTGTCAATGAAGCCAGGCGCAATGAACTTACCTGCCACATCGATGACCGTCGCACTGTCGGGAATGGCGACATCGCCGCGAGGACCGATAGCGGCGATGCGGTCTTGCTCGATGACGATCACTGCGTCGTCGATGACCGCAGTGTCGGCCATGGTAATTGCCGTGGCGCCGGTCAATACCAACGTTCCTTCCGGGCGGTGACGCGGCAGATAGACGTCGATGTCGACGAAACGCACGTCTTCATGTGCCTCTTTGAGCGGTTCGCTGACTGCCTCTTCCGTGTCGGCGTCTCCATCGTCGTCACTGTCGTCTGCTTGCGCCGCACTCTCGACTGCGTCGGATGCGGCTGCTTTTTCTTCGTTTGCGTTCTCGTGCTCCCTTTCTTTCTCTTCTTCTTCCTCCTCCTTCTCGTCCGCTTCGCCGAATTCGAGCGTATCCAGCGCTCTTGAATAGAAGCGATTGCCGACCATCCAATGCACGGTTCGCGAGTCCGATTCGAAGAATGCGGCGTCCACGCCGACATCCGTCAGTCGCGCCAGCGGGAGATTCGGTGCGCCGAGCTTGAGTTTCTGATTCGGCAGAAACGGTACGGGACGGGTCACGTACAACTGTTCGGCAAACTTGAACAGCACGTGTTCGCCGTCCGGAGCGATGTTGAGCGTCTGCGCACCGGCATCTTCCGACTGACTGTAGATGCCCGGCCCGGCCACCGTGACATGATTGCGCCGATCCGTTCCGTCCAGCCGCACCGACACCAGTCCCTGGGGCGCCTTGCCCGGTATGGGACCGCCATTGGCCTGCAAGTAGATGCGATCCTCTTCGGGACCGAAGTGCGGTCGCGACAATCCCTGCGAGGACATGATGACCGTCGTCGCGCCATCGCCGACTGTCATGCGGACGAGATCGGAACCCACGACGGGCCCAAAGCCGTTCTGTCTCGCCAGACGAGCCTGAGCCGACCCTCTCACGGCGATGACCTCTTTACCGTCTCGAGACCAAAGTGGGTGCATGTAGTAACCCGGAGCGCGGGTGACGGCGCGTGCACGCGCATTGGCACGAGGGCGCTGGCGATAGATATGCCCTTGCGAGCCATCCCAAGTCGTATAGACCAGTTCGCGACCGTTCGGTGACCAAGCGGGAAACGCTGCCGGTAAATCTTCGGGCGAGACGGGTGCGGCCTTACCACGATCGAGGTCGTACACATAAACGCGCGAAAAGGCGGTAAACGCTAGCCGACTGCCATCAGGCGACAGCTGCGGATGCGCCAGGATACGCCCCTTCACCGGGCCGCGACCGATGCGCCGCTTGAAGTCGAGTCGGCGCGCGACCGGTTGCTCGATGGTGAGATCCACCGGCACCACCGATATGTCGCGAGACGCCAAGTCGATGCGGCTGAGTTGGCCGTCTATCGCTGTCACGATCGAGCGGCCGTCGCCGGTAAACGCATATCCCGGCAGCAAGTCACGCGTGAACCGCGATTCTTGATCGTCGCGCTCGACGGGATACGCCAGCCAGTCATCGGCGCCGGTAACAAGGTTACGAACGCGAAGACCCGTTTTTTGCGCGTACCTAGTGCCATAGACCAGCAGTTCGCCATTCGGCGATATCGCCGGTCTGAAGGCACTGCCCGGCGCACTGGTCAATACGTCTTCGCGGCCAAGCTGTAAGTCACGCCGTGCGATCTGCCACAGCGGTAAGCGCACATCGTAGGCAAATCCACCGCGCTTGCGCGCATAGTAGACATAGCGACCCGTCGGATCGAAGGTGGCGCCCATGGCATTGTGCCGTGTGTTCGGCGGCGTATTCGACTTAGGCTTTGCCTTGGTGATTTGTACGCCTTTGTCGCCACCGTCCAGCGGATACATCCAGAGTTCGTAGGTTCTGAGCTCGAACGTGGAACGCGACACAACGACGTGCTGTCCATCCGGCGTCCACTCCGGCGACGCCATTTCCGTGCGGTCCGATGTTTTGCTCAACTTACGGAATTCTCTACTTGCCAGGTCGACAAGCCAGACTTCGTCCGAGCCGCTCCGATCACTGATGAAGGCGACGTGGTTGCCGTCCGGCGAGAAACGCGGTTGGCTGTCGAAGGCATTACTGACCGACAGCGGTTCAGCCTCACCCCCTGCCATCGGCACCAGGTAGAGGTTACCCAACGCTTCGATGACGAGACGCTGATCGTCGGGAGCCGCGTCGACCGACATCCAGGTTACTCGATCCGTGGCGATCGTCAGCGTTTCGCTGGTGGCCAGCGGCAGCGTGTCCTCTTTGTCGTCGCCTTTCGCAGCGACGGATTGGGTACTCGTCCCGAATAACAGTACGGCAGCCACGAACACTGCCATGGGGGGGATGGAAGCTATGATGTGATTCTCCTTCTTTTCGAATCAGGGCCGAGCCAGCCGGTCAGGCGAGCGTGCTTGGCCTGACCGCCGAAGTGTTCTATTTCTTGTGCATCCATGGCGCCCAAGGCATTTACCAGAGCCGTCCTTGCACGCGGAAACTCAACGATGTGGGCCAGCGGTTCGCAAACGATGTCGATGGTAAAGAGCACAAAGCGTCGATTTACCCTATATAACGTCTGAACCTCCGAACGCATCACCCAATCTTCGACCGGCATCTCGAGTTCGCGTTCCTCATCGACATGAAACCACTCAGCATCCCCATGACAGAACCAGTTGCGGCGTCGGAAAGCCCTTCCTGCCGGCAGCGATTCCATGACATGTGCAATGCGCCGGCCGAGCTTAGCGTTGAGCCCTTGTACGGGTTGGTGAATTTCAAAGAGCGGCCGTCCGGCTTTGCGCAACAGCGACCAGTAGCTCGGCGCGCACACGCAAGCCGCGACCAGGCTTTGCCCCTTGGCGATGTCGATGAGGCATAAATCTTCTTTGACGCGCATCGCGAAGTTGGCGATGAAGTCCGGGTAAGCAGCATCCAACCTCTGCTGAGGCGGCCAACAGACGGCATCCAATCCTTCTATCGTTGCGTCCCGGGCGAGCTCGTTAACCACGACATCGGCATAGCGCGTATCGAGTAAAGCACTTTTGTGTACACGCATGGGTTCGTCGATGGCGGTCACCGTCAGTGCCGCATCGACAGGACTCAGGCCTAATTGGTGTTTAGCGCCCCCGCCAAGCCAGGGCGGGGATTGCCAGAACTCGGTGTTTACGGGATTAATCATCACCACCATATCCGTGTATTGTGGCAGATTCAGTGACTGGAACCGAGCAGACGACATGAACAACGGCACTTCCACAGGTATCGAATGGGGGGTACACCTCCCCCACCTCGGGCGTGGCGTTTCCGCAGCTGCACTCACCGAGTTCGCGCAATGTGCCGAAAAACTGGGTTGCGCCTCCGGTTGGGTCAGCGATCACATCTGTTGGCCGGCCGACCTCGAGTCGAAGTACCCGTACACCGACGACGGTTCGTTCGCACCGAGCCCCCAAATGCCTTGGCTGGATCCACTGAGCACCCTCACCTTTATCGCCGGTGTCACCACGAAGCTGCGTCTCGGCACCAGCGTGCTGATTCTGCCCTACCGGCCCCCGGTCTTGAGCGCCAAGCAGATCGCGACACTGGACGTGCTCTCCGACGGCCGCTTGATCCTGGGCGTTGGCGTGGGTTGGATGGCGGAAGAAGCTCGGGTTCTGGGAATGCCTTGGGACGGACGCGGCGCTCGGGCGGACGAGCAATTGCAGCTCTTTTCTCAACTGTTCGGTGCGGCCACGCCCAACTATGACGGCAGGTATTATCGGATACCCGAGGTCGGCTTCGAACCGAAACCGGTGCAGGACCCCCTACCGATCTGGGTAGGTGGCTCTTCGCCCGCGGCTTTCGAACGCGCGGCGCGGTACGGTACGGGGTTCCACGCGGCGTTCCAGCCATTGCCCGTCGTGGTCGACGAGTTTGCACAAGTCGTGGACCGGGCATCGCGTTGCGGACGAGACGCCAGCGAGCTCACGTTGTCGCTACGCATTTTCCTCGACCCCGCTGCCGCCATGGAAGGGGCAAAGTCCATCGCGGGATCAAGACAGCAGATGCAGGACACAGTGGGGGAGCTGGCCGAAGCAGGCGTTGCGCATGTCGTGCTCGACCCTGTAGCCCGCGGCGGTATCCAAGGCCGCCTCGATGCGATCACCGACTTTATGGAAAACGTGGCTTAACATCTGGTAGCGTAGTCAGCGGGGAAGACTTAAGGGGCGGTACTTGCCTTTCATCGAACGCAACGGCGTCAACATCTACTACGAAGCGCACGGCAGCGCGCAACGACCTGCAATCGTATTCGCGCACGGCGCCGGCGGCAACGCCGCCATCTGGTTCAACCAGATCGCTCACTTCGCCGCGGATTTTCGCTGCATCGTGTTCGACCATCGCGGTTTTGCCCGCTCGCCCACAGACGCTGAGTCTGTTTCCGTCGAACAGTTTCGCGATGACCTGCTGGCCATCATGGATACGCTGGACGTGCAACAGGCACATCTCGTGGGACAATCGATGGGTGGCTTTACCATTCTGAGAACCGCACTGGACGCGCCGCAGCGAGTCGCATCCCTCACTTTCAGTTGCACATCGGGCGGCATATACAACCCCGCACCCACACAGGCCGTGAAAAACCTCACCGCCGACACCGGTAACGAGTCGGACAACGACGCCAGCGGTGTAGCGGCCACCATGTCCGGAAAAACACAAGGCGACCCGGCACTGATGCAACTGTATGCATCCATCAACAATTTCAACACACAATTCTCGTGGTCGCGGTTGCGTCATCTGCTCGGCAAAGACGGTGTCGTGCAACACGAGCAGTTGAAAGCGATACATTGCCCAACGCTATTCATCAGCGGCGAAGAAGACCCTCTCTTTCCGCCACAGCAGCTTGCTGCCATGGTGCCGCACTTTCCATCGGCACGTATCGAAATCGTGAAGGACGCAGGGCACTCTCCCTATTTCGAAACCCCCGAAGTATTCAATCAGCTCTTACGCGACCACCTGAGCGGGTCGTCATGATCCTTCTCTCACTCATCAACCAACGAGCAATCATCAACCAACGAGGCTGTCACTATGGCTAATATTCTCATCACCGGCGCTAACCGCGGAATCGGCTTACAGTTGGCGAAGCAATACGCCGAGCGCGGCGATCACGTTCTCGCCTGCTGCCGCAACCCAGCGCAAGCCGATGCACTCAACGCGCTCGCAGGCGAACATCTATCGGTGCACGAATTGGTGCCCACTAGCGGCGAATCCATCGCCGCATTGGCCAGTCAGATCGACAGCGTGGACATCTTGATCAACAACGCCGGTACGCCGGGGCCGGCACCAGATCAGCAGGCGGCATTGTCCATGGATTTCGACGGTTGGCTCGAGACCTTCAATGTCAACACGCTAGCCCCATTGCGAGTGTTACAAGGCTTACACCCGCTACTTAAGAACAGCAGCGACGCTAAGGCCATCACCATCACCAGTCAAATGGGCGCGCTGGATCTCAATTGGCCGACCATGTACGCCTATTGCTCGTCCAAAGCGGCCGTCAACAAGGTGATGCGGATGATCTCGCTGGAACTCGCCAAGGACAACATCGCGGTAGGCTTGATTCACCCGGGCTGGGTCAAAACCGACATGGGTGGCGAACAAGCCGAGATTACGCCGGAAGAATCCGCCGCCGGGATCATCGGTGTCATCGACAACACCAACCTCGAAAACACCGGATCGTTCATGAAGTGGAACGGCGAACCGCACGCCTGGTAACGCGCTTTCGCGGAGTTAATCCTGATGCACCATTAATCTGCGCGCCCAGGTGTTCTAGTTCAGGTAGTTCGGGGGCGCGCTGCATTTCGTGATCAGGGTTAAGGGGGCCCGATATCGTTGTCGTCGAGCTGGTGCCCCCAGCCCTGTTTCGCCTTGAGGTAGTTTTTGTTCCAATCACTGACACCGAATACGTGCTTTTCCTGAGTAATCGCATCGAGCCCGAATTGCGTTAAGTCGGTGACCTTTTTGGGATTGTTCGTGAGCAACCGAAACGGCTCCTTGCCAACGAAGTGCTTGAGCAGCACAGCGGCGTCAGTAAAGTCGCGAGAATCGTCGGGTAAACCCAACGACCTATTCGCCTGATAAGTGTCTTCACCGGCATCTTGCAACAGATAGGTCGCTGCTTTGGCCCACAAGCCGATACCCCTGCCCTCATGACCCGCCATATAGACCAGATAGCCTCCGGCGGCGTCGGCGTGTATCCGCGCAATGGCGGAATCGAGTTGCGGTCCGCAATCGCAGCGTTGCGAACCGAATACGTCACCCGTTAAGCAGTTGCTGTGCACGCGCACGAGTGGATTCTCGGTGGGTGTACCGATGACGAGTACGCTATTGACGGCAAGCGGTGAGACGAGGTGGGAAAACAACTGCTGGCCACCGCGCGCCGTTAAGTCCGACGCCAGCGCTTCCACCTGACTCAGTTCGGTGCTGCGCACGGCCGCATACCAACTGACCGTCGTGTCGATCGACGGCAGGGAGACCGGCAGCGGAATGGGTCCCAACAAGTTGATCGCCAACTCACCCGGCGCTTCCTGCGTGCGCACGTCCATGAGTTGACCCTCCTCATCGATGCGCACCAACTTCCCTTGCTCGATCAAACGACGGCGAATATCCGGATTCAGGTAGGTAAACATAGGTTCGCTATCTTGCCTTAATTCATCCACACAGCCTATAGTCAAAGCGATTCGTCATTACAGAGAGAGACATCGATGAGCGCGTTCGAAAACATCATTTACGACGTCAGCGACGGTATCGCGCGCATAACGTTGAACAGACCCGACAAACTCAATGCACTGTCGCTCGAGCTGCAAGCGGAGCTGGCCGAAGCGCTTTGGGAAGCGGACAACGACCGCAGCGTGCACTGCGCTGTCATCAACGGTGCGGGTCGCGCCTTTTCTGCCGGCTACGACCTGACCGGCAGCGGCGGCCACGTTCCGGTATCCCGCGTTCAAGATGCGAGCAATGCCTATCGCGGCGGACGCAGCATCGACGACGATGCATGGCAGTTGGAACGCGCGCAGCGCTATCGGATGGCGATATTCGACATGCACAAGCCCGTGATTGCTCAAGTGCACGGTTACTGTCTCGCCGGAGGTACCGACGTGGCGTTGTTGTGCGACATGATTATCGCCGCAGAAGACGCGACCTTCGGCTTTCCACCGGCGCGAGATCTGGGCGCGTTACCCAACAACATGTGGCTTTACAACGTAGGACCTCAGTGGGCGAAGCGATTGACTCTCACGGGCGACACGGTTACCGGCGCGGAAGCCCAGGCTATCGGCTTGATCTTGAAAGCCGTGCCTGCTGACTTGTTACAACAGGAGGTCGATGCCCTGGCCCGACGCATGGCGCACATCGATCCGGACCTCTTGAGTGCGAACAAGCGCATCATCAATATGGGTTTGGAATTGATGGGTGCTCGCACGCTGCAGCGCATGGCCGCGGAAAACGATGTGCGCGGTCACAACACCCGCGCAGCGGCGGAATTTCGTGAGTCAGTCAAAACCAACGGCTTGCGCGAAACCCTGAGAGCAAGGGACGCCAAGTTTGGCGATGGCCGGGCCCGGGTACACGGACCGGAACTGAGAGACAGCGAAGGCAACCTGTTGGACGGCTAAACCCACACTCATACGTAAGGCATCACGTCCTTGGCAACGCGTTCGAGAACGTCGAATCGCGTGTCGAAATTGGGGAGGATCATGACCTGATCGAGACCCGCTGACGCCATGCCGTGCAGGCGCTCGATCAATTGTTCGCGAGTGCCGATCATGGAGGAGGCATTGAGCACTTCCGGTGTAAGGAAACGTGCTTCCTCGTCGAGCACCCAGCAGTTGTGACCCGCGTGAATGCGCTGATGACGAGTGCTTTCAGGATACGAAGCCAGCAATTGCGTATAGTCTTCCCAAATACCAGACAGAGCATTCGGCGGCTGGTGACCGAAATTGCGATACTGATCGTAGGCATAGTGCACCGCGGCCATGGCCATGGCGCCGCATTCGGCTTTCACTCGATCGGAGTCGACTGTCTCACCCTCATCCAGCACGACCATCGTCGTCAGCGCGGTTGTGTAGTAGTCGGTATCGGGCCCAACGGACTTATCCACCTGCCGTGCACCCTCCTGCATCATGTGCCATACACTAGTCATGGCCCCAGGATCGCCCACCAGCGCTAACACCGCACCGTCGCCGTACTTGCCTGCCAACGCCAGGGACTTGGGTCCGAAGCCGGAGATATACAGCGGAATGGTATCCTCGAAGTTGACGAACCCTTTGTCCGGCATGATGTGTCTGATCGGGATCGTGCCATCGCCCACGTGCATGTCCGCTTCTTCGCCGCGCAGTAGCGGCACCAGTTCTTCGAGGTAAGCTTCGAACTCTTTCAACCGCTGCGGCGGCAGACCCATGACGCGTCGCGCGGTATTTCCCGCACCTACGCCGAAAAACGTCCGACCGGGCGCGATGGCATTAATCGTGGCAATGCCTGCTGCATTTACGGCAGCGGGACGCGTGCCGCTGACTGCCACGCCGGTGCCCACCCTGATCCGCGACGTTCGGGTCGCGACCAAGGCGAGAGTGGCGTAACAATCCGACCACAGCATTTGCGAATCGGCGAGCCACGCATGGGTGTAACCCAGTTCTTCGGCACGCACCACGTAGTCCACATCGCCGACGTGGGAGGCCACACAGATACCCAGATCCATGGCTCTGCCTAAAAGACCATGCGCAGCACGCTTTCGGCAACGCAGGCGGGTTTGTTTTGGCCTTCGATTTCCACCGTTAACTCGTTGACGACTTCGAGTTGCTCACCCTTGCGCTGCACGCTTTTGACTTTACCGCTCGTGCGGATGCGCGCGCCAACGGGGACCGGGGACATGAAACGCACGCGATTCCAGCCATAGTTGACCCCCATCTTCACCCCTTTGAGCTGCGGAATACCGACGCCTTCTCCGCCTGGCAGAAAGCTCATCAAGGACATCGTCAATTGTCCGTGGGCAATGGGCGCGCCAAAGGGTCCGGCCTTGGCACGTTCAGGATCGACGTGGATCCACTGATCGTCCAGAGTAGCATCGGCGAACGAATTGATGCGATCCTGGGTCATCTCAAACCAGTCGGTCGGTGTCGACGGCTGGTCGATGCGTGATGTCATGGTGTCCAATGCAGCTTCGATCGCTGACATGATGAATCTCCCCTCTTGTTTTTGAACGCTCAACGGACCAGAAAGAGTATCATGGTTCGCTTCATGATCGGGAGCTAAGGGCTTGGCTATGACACAGCGATACGAGGGTTACACACATTTACTATTCGAATATCCCGAGGAGCGCATACTAAAGATCACCATCAATCGTCCGGAAAAATACAACGCGCTCGACCAAACGGGGCATCGAGAGTTGACCTACGTGTGGCGGGACGTCGACGAAGATCCGGATATCGATGTCGTCATTCTTACGGGCGCCGGGAAAGCCTTCTCCGCCGGGGGTGACTTCGACATGGTCGAGAAAATGACCAAAGACTTCACCATGCGGGCCAACATCTGGAAAGAAGCGCGTGATCTCGTGTACAACATCACGAATTGCGGCAAGCCGATCATATCCGCCATCAACGGTCCAGCCGTTGGCGCCGGACTGGTCGCCGCACTGCTTGCGGACATTTCGATCATCGCAGAGTCGGTGTCCATAACAGACGGGCACACGCGCTTAGGCGTCGCTGCCGGAGATCACGCCGCCATCATCTGGCCGATCTTATGCGGTATGGCCAAGTCGAAGTACTATCTGTTGACGTGCGACCGCCTGAGTGGCGCCGAAGCCGAACGCATCGGCCTTGTCTCGCTGTGTGTACAAGACGATGAGCTTAGCGACAAAGCCATGGAAGTCGCACGCAAACTGCAAGCCGGCGCACCGACGGCCATTCGCTGGACGAAATACGCGCTCAACAACTGGCTGCGCATGGCGGGTCCAATCTACGACACGTCGACTGCACTGGAGATGCTCGGCTTCGGCGGACCCGAAGTCGCTGAAGGCGTCGCCGCGCTCAAGGAGAAACGCGATCCGGACTTTCCGCGCGGTCCGAATATCTAAAACCAGCCTAGTTAACAGATCGGTCCACGCCCTCCCAGTAAGGCGCTCTGAGCTCGCGCTTGAGCACTTTGCCGGGGCCCGACTTCGGCAGCGGTTCCTGCTGTATGGCAATGCCTTTCGGCACCTTGTACCCGGCGATATGCTCACGGCAATATCCAATCAGCTCATCCGGATCGACGTTGCTGTGCTCCGGCCGCGGTACGATGGTCGCGTGGACCGCCTCACCCCACTTCTCGTCGGGAATGCCATACACGGCCGCCTCGAGCACGGCTTGATGCTTATATAGAACTTCTTCGACCTCGGTGCAGTAGACGTTCTCGCCGCCCGACACGATCATGTCTTTGCTGCGGTCGACCAGGAACACGTACCCTTCGTCATCCATGTAACCCAGATCGCCTGTCCAGTAAGCCCCGTTTTTCAACACGTCCGCGGTTTGCCCGGGTTTGTTCCAGTATCCCACCATTACGTTCGGCCCGCGCACGACCACCTCGCCGATGTCCCCCGTGTTCACTTCGCGGCCTTCACTGTCCAAAATCCGCACGTCCGTTCCGGGAATGGACTGCCCGCAACTGCGCGCTCGAGCGTGATCCAATAACTCCTGTTCGTTGCGCAGCGCCGTGGTCAGCGGTGAGAGTTCCGTGCAGCCGTAGACCTCGATCATTTCGGCATTGGGAAACGCGGTCCACGTGCGTCTGACCACCTCAGTGGCGATCGGCGATCCACCGTGCGCTATCGACCGCACTGTATCGACGTTGCGTGGGTGCGCATGTTGCTCTTCGGCCATTGCCGCAAGCATCGTCGGCACTCCGAGTGTCAATGTCACCGAGTACTTCTCGATCAGATCAAGCACCTCGCCCGGATTGAAGGCGCCCAATGTGATCTGGGTGCCCGTCGTCCAGATTGCGCCTAAGACGCCGTTGGAGCCTGCGGCGTGAAAGAGCGGTGCCATGACCAGCGTGACATCACTTGTCGATTGCGGCACGGAAGTCAACCAATGGAAGGTATTGGCGATCAGATTGCGATGGCTGAGCATCACGCCTTTGGATTGACCGGTGGTGCCTCCTGTGTAGAAGAGCCCGGCAAGATCGTCTTCGACGATCGCCTCTCCCAGCCTGGCTGGCTCGGCACCGGCCAACAATCCTTCGTAAGCATCGCCCACGTCGATGATGTGCTCCACCGTGTCGCTGAGCGCTGCCGCGTCTCGGTCCGTAATGAGCACTTTGGTACCCGAATCTTCCAGTGCGTAGCGCAATTCGGGTTCTGCATGCCGGGTGTTGAGCGGTACCACCACCAACCCACCGGCCGGTACTCCGACGTAGGCTTCGATGTACTGGTGGTTATTGTCCGACCAGACGGCGACGCGGTCGCCTTTCTCGAGCCCGAGGCCATTGAGGCCGCCGACAAGGCGTGCACAGCGTTCAGCAAGCTCGCCGTAGGTAAACTGCTTATCCCGGTCGATGAGCGCCACGCGGTGCGCAGCGGTCTGGACCGCGCGCGCCAGCGGATCGGCAAATGTGTGCATGAAATAGCCCCCTTTATAACTGGTGTAATTCTCGTTATCGTTCAATGCTGTACCAGCGTTTTCCAAGATGCAAATCAGACCCCGCCTGTTCCTCTACTTCCTGTTACTGCCCTTGCCCATCCGCGCCGACGTGTTGAACCTCCTGGTCGAGAACGATGTGTGGACGGGCACGGACCGCCACTACACGTCCGGCGTCATGTTGAACTACATCAGCGACATCAATGAGGGCCCACGACGGCTGCGCGACATGGGCATTCGCTTTCCCGGCATCGAACCTGACGACAAGATGCACGTGGCCGTGGCGCTCGGCCACGAGATCTACACGCCGACGGACATCGACACGGCTGAATTGCTGCCCGAGGATCGGCCCTATGCCGCCCACGCGTACCTAGCCTTCGGGTTTACCACGGAGAATCCGGCGGAAATCGAAACCTGGCGCGTGAGTCTGGGCGTGATCGGTCCGGGCGCCGGCGGCGAGCGCATTCAAAACACGTTGCACCGCCTGATCGAGGTCGACGAAGCGCAGGGGTGGCCGAATCAGCTCGACAGCGAATTTGTCGTCTCCATTGCCTATGAGAAGAAGTGGCTCAAGGCGGCACGCAGCGGCACCTTTGCCAAGGTCTTGCAAACCGACTTCATTCCTCACGCCAGCGCTTCGACCGGAACGCTCGGCACGCATATCGGGGGCGGCGGCATGGTCCGTATCGGTCATGGTCTCGAGAACGACTACGGCCCGCCGCGAGTGCGCCCGAGCTTGCCGGTGTCGCAATACTACGAGCGCGATGCGACATCGAGCTGGTACTTCTATCTGGGTGTAGACGCACGGTGGATCGCCCATAACATATTCCTCGACGGCAACAACTTCCGCGATTCCCACGCCGTCGACCGCGAAGACTTCGTCGGCGACGTGCAAGCGGGTTTCGTGTGGAACAACAAGCGTTTCCGTGTTGCCTACACGTACGTCATCCGCAGCCGTGAGTTCGTACAACAAGCCGAACGCGACGCATTCGGTGCCTTATCGATCTCAGCCCACTTCTAGAACGCTCGTTTCCGTAAACGCTCTACCAATGCTTGCTTCGACGATTCTGCGTTCAGACTCGCACACAGATTCGCCGCATACAGCGGACCCGGTGCGGTACGTTCGAGGTACTCGAGCAAGCCACGGTCATCGTCGAGTAGAGCGCGGGCGTGGGCCGGCGAAATGGCACCGCAGGCCGGGTTGACCTCGAAGTCCACGATGTTGTGTAACCCGGTCAGCAGTTTCGGCCCGACAAACTGCGGAGCGATATAGCGTGCATCGATGCGCTTAACCAAGCGCTGCGTCGTACGAATCAGAAAAGGCAGCACCGGACAACCGCGCCGAAATGCGCACCAGGCATTGTGTACGTTGCGATACACTCGAGGTTTGCCTTGCGCATCCAATTGCAGCCAGCGCTCCTGACCGAACTGGCAGGTGTCCTGCAACTCGACTCGCAGTTCTTGCGGTTCGATCACGAATGTGTCGGCGTCGATCCATACTGCAATGCCGTGGCCGGTATCCGCCAACACGGACCGAACCCAGAGCAACCTCGCGAGATCGGCGATGATCGGTGTCGCCGGGTGCACTTTCTCGCGATACCAATTCGGCACACGTTCGAACAACTCATCGCCCACGAAATCGTACGCGTAACCGCATTCCCCCGCCCATGCACGTACGCTCAACAAACATTCACGCAGCCATTCCGGCTGCACGGGTCCACTGCTTTGTAACACGATCACGTCAAGCATAGCCAAGCCTTGCACAAAGACCCGGCATTCACCAACATGAGTCGATGCAGCGAAGGGTTTTACTATTAGCACTGGTCTTGGGCGGTTGCACCCACCAGACGGCGTTCGACTTCTCGTCCCGACCGCTCGATCTCGTCGCGGCAATGGCAGCGAGCCCGCTGAAAGACCAACTCATGGCATGCGCTGAGCTGCCCATCGAGCCGACACGGTTTGCGATCGCACACCGTGGCGCGCCGCTCGGCTATCCGGAGCATACCGAGGAAGGTTATCGAGCGGCGGCGCGAATGGGTGCGGGCGTGATCGAGTGCGACGTCACCTTCACCAAAGACCGAACGCTGGTGTGCCGGCACTCCCAGTGCGATTTACACAGCACCACCAACATCTTACAAACCCCTTTGGCTGCACGGTGCACCGAACCGTTCACTCCCGCCAGCCACACCCAGGGTGCAACCGCCCGGTGCTGCACCAGCGATCTCACGCTCAACGAATTCAAGAGTCTGTGCGGGCGTCGTGACATCGTCGACCGCAACGCTCGTAGCATCGATGAGTACCTGATCGATCCGCCCACCGTAGTGTCTGCCCCCCCTGTTGCGTGCGGCACATTGGTCACTCAGGCGGAAAGCATCGAACTCTTCGATGAACTCGGCGTCGACTTCATTCCCGAGCTCAAACGCCCGGAAGTGGCAATGCCGTACCAGGGCACGTTCACGCAGACCCTGTACGCTGACAAGATGCTGAACGAGTACCGCAGCGCCGGTATCGAGCCCGACCGGGTACATCCACAGTCTTTCGACATCCGCGATGTCGAGTATTGGCTGCAAGTCCACCCCGAGTTCGCCGCCAATGTCGTGTACCTGGATCCACGCGGTCGCGATCCGAATTTCGAGGCTTCTCTGGAGGACATGCGCGCCTTGTACAGCCGAGGCGTCCGCACCCTCGCACCCCCCATGCCAATGCTACTCACGCTCTCCGCAGACGGCGAGCTTGCGGCCAGCGACTACGCAATATTCGCCAGGCAAGCGGGATTGGACCTCGTTACCTGGACCTTCGAATCCGGGAAAGCAACAGATCCAGCGAACTGGCTGTACGCGAACCTGCCCGGCTTCGTGACCAGCGAAGACAAGATGCTGGACGTGCTGCACGCATTGACGACGAAAGCCGAAATCAAGGGCATCTTCACCGACTGGCCCGGTACGGTCACCTACTACGCCAACTGTCTGCTACCCTGACCGGCCTGCACTTGCGCTTAGCGCAGCGTCAACCTGACCCGGGTGCCCGTGCCTATATCGTCCACGCTCACCGAGGCATTCATGTTGCGAGCGCGGTGCGCCATGTTCGCTAAGCCGAGCCCGTTGGTATGCCCGGTCAACCCCACGCCGTCATCGACGATTTCCAACGTGATCCCGCCATCGTTTGCCCGTCCGATGACCTCCACGGAACTGGCCCGGGAATGGCGCAGCACATTGGTAAGCGCTTCTTGAACGATCCTTGCGATGTTCAGATACACCTCACCGCTCGCATCGGTGGGTTCCGGCAGCGCTTCGAGACGCCATTTGAGTTCGATCCCCTGCGTCTGCAACGGACGCTCGAACTGCTGTCGCAAGCGCCCCAGAATAGTATCCAGAGAGGCCTCAACCGGGTTGATCGCACTCAGTACCAGGCGCAGATCCTGCAGAGCGCTGCGCAACCCAGAAGCAATACGTTCGGTGTCGCTGTGGTTCTCCGCCAGTGCGAGCGTGCTGACCAGATGCCCGCTCAAACCATCGTGCAATTCTCGTGTCAGGCGCTGCTGTTCCGCGGATCTCTCCAGCTCGAGTTTGTGTTGTTCGAGCTGATTAGACGCAACGATAGCGACCAACGCCAACGCCATGAGCGGTCCACTCAACGGTGCAAGACTCGGAAATTGCGGACTCAGTAACTTCAATTGATGACCGACATCGGGAAGGAACAACAACAAAACAGCGAACGCAGCAACTCCCAGCAGCCACCGCCCGTGTCTCTCCTGATCCAAGATCAACAACGTCCACACGAAAATCGCCAAGCCTAACGCCACGACGATCAATAGGTTGTACAACCAGTGAAAATACGGGTGAGGTGTGACTATCAAGCCGAACGACAGCGCGAAGGTCGCCATCACCAGGTATCCCAACACGATGCGGGGCCGGCCTTCGACGAGCGCATTTTTCCGAATGAAACTGAGCGCAAACTGGTAGGCTGCGAGCAAACCCCATACCGTGGTCAAGGTCGCGAGCGTCTCCCACGAACGCGAATCCATTGGCAGGTCTCGAACGTGGAAATTGAGCGACGCCAGTACGAAAAGCGCGCACATCACCACACCCCAACCATACTTCGCTTGCGGTGCATTGATGAACAACGCGATCAAGAGCACCGTCAGAGTGATACCGATGTAGGTACTCGCTTGGGCCGCCGTTACGCGCAATTCGCTGAGCGAATGGGTAGACCGCAATTGCCGCGCCGTGCCAATGCGCACTTCGCCCAGGAAACCGAAACACTGTTCCGGGCGTCGCACGTTTAAGTAGACGCTCGCGGTTTCTCGCAACAAGCGAGGCGGAAAGGTGAATAGCAGCGGTCGATTCCAGTTTTGTGCGATAGGCGGCGTCATGGAGCCGCCATTGGCGACTTCTTCGCCGTCGACCCACAAGCTCGCGTTCATGATCACGCGACCGAGATGAATGGCGAGAAGACCTTGATCGCGCGGCAGATCCGGCGCCTCGAATCGATACCAGACGGAATCGCCCACGTGCTCCCATGCATCGGAGAGCTCAATCGTCTGCCAAGCCGCATCGCGCTGCGGTGGGCGTGCTGAGTCGCTGATCAGTTTTTGCACGACCTCGACGCGCGTTCCTTCCGCCGAATACCCCTTGTCGGCGATATCCGCGCAACCGCACAGCCACAGCGATACTGCAGCCACGCCACACGTTCTGATCAGCACGATCACTCGCGCGGACTCAAGATACCCAACTGACGCGCCTCGAATACTGCCGCTGTACGCGAATTGACTTCCAGTTTCCGGTACGTGCGTTTGAGATAGGTTTTGACGGTATGAGTGGATATCGACAAGAGGGCCGCGATTTCGTCATACGAGAACCCGCGACTGATCAAACGCAAGACTTCGAGCTCCCTCGGCGGCAACTTCACCTCGCGACGGCCCACCTTGCCGGGACCGTAACCCAATTCCACGAGTAGGTAATGCGCGATGTCGGGACTGAGCGGCGCACCTCCGGCGTGCACATCCTTGATGGCTTGCTCGACGTCGAGTGGATGCGCGTCCTTGAGCAGATAACCGCTCGCACCTGCGCGCAAAGATTGCACCACAGTAGCACGGTCTGCTAAGGCGGTAATCACCAGACTCTGAATGGGTGGGCTCATGTGACCGGCTTCCGCGATCAGCTCCACCCCATCGCCATCCGGTAGACGCAGGTCGACAACCAGCACTTCGATACCCCGTTGCCCGAGCGCACGACGCGCCCCAGCTACATCGCCAACCGCTGCGATGACGGTGCACGCGGGACTGGCGACAATGGCTCGCTCTAGCCGCCGTCGCGTGGCGTCGTCATCCTCAACCAGTAGTACGCCGATCGCAGCCAAACTAACACTCTCCTCAACGTCGCTAGTCTCGCGTAAGTGTCACCCGTGCGAGGGACAGTCGTAGTCCCCTGAACGGGTGACAGGCCCTGCCCCCACATTTTGCGATAGTACAGCTACTTGTAGAAGCGAGGGATGAGCATGAACGTTAGAGGGACACTAAGCAGCGCATTGGCACGGGCGGCTTGCGCGGCCGCCTTGTTGTTTTCGACGGCATCGCTTTGGGCGGGCCCATTGACGTACGAATACCGGGGTGTGGTCGACATTTGTCCGTTCGGCGCGCCGAACGGACCCTGCGGCACACCGGCGACCCCTGGACCCATCGTCGTTGGGTCGATTATCGACGGTTACGTGACGTTCAGCGACAGCGCAGCCGCAAGCGGTTCCGCCACGGCAGTCGACGTCATCGACTTCTTTTTCGACGTGGCGGGAATATTCGCGTTGTCTCCAGCGAACGGGCAGAGCATCGGCGCGGCCACTGCGTTGAACCTCCAGGCGGACGGTGTGACCGGCCTGTTCGAACTCGTGCTCCCCAACCTGGCAGGTCCCGGCATCACCGGACTGTTGCACGACGACGGTCAATCGTGGGACATCACTATTCCTCAGTTCGGCAACGCCTTGGTCAACGGCGGCAGCTCTACGTGGACCGTACCCGAGCCCTCTTCGTTGGGACTCTTGTTGCTCGGCTTGGTGCTGTTTTGGCACCGCCGGGGGCACTCTAGGCGTTCCTGGCTACCACACCGACGCAGAATCAGGATCGCCGCGTAGGAACGCCTCGATCTCGTCACCTCGCGCGGCGGCGTCTTCTTCACCCAAGCGTATCAACAAAGACAGATACTCGGGCTCGAAGATCACCATGCTCAGCGCATCGGAGTGGCGCGGGTTGCGATTGTTGAGCCCGCTTTCGAAGAACCGGAAAGCGGGTGGCAGTTCCAACTCGTGTTCACGCGCCAGCGCGCCCAAGTCTTCGCGCGGCCGCAACACAAGGACCTCGACCTGACGAAAATCGCCGCGCTCATCTTCGTCGAGCTTGGAGACCAGGTCGTTGATTCGATTCATCTGCAAGGCATCGTAATCCAGCATATCCAGGAACACCGCATTGAGCATGACCCCGGCAATCTGCGCCGGCGACGGATAGGGCTCGCGCAGCTCCGGCGGTAAGCCCATCGTCGGTTTGGCCCTGGGCGACACCGCCAGGATCCGCGTCGCGCCGAGGTGCATAGCGGGCGACAACGGCGCGGTCAATCGAATCCCACCGTCACCGTGCCATACCGATTCGAGCTTAACAGCAGGGAAAAACATAGGTAACGCTGCAGACGCCATCACATGGTCGAGAGTCATGTGCGTGGAATAACCACGCATTTGCCCACCGATCCAAAGCTGCTCATCGGCCGCGTCGACCCAGGCCACACTACGACCCGAACCGTAGTTCGTGGTCACGATCGCCAACGATTCCAATAAGCCTTCCGCGAGGTTTTCGGTGATACCGGTGATACGTTCACCGTCCATCGGCAGCGATTGCATGAGAAATTCCCGCAAAGCCTGGTTATCCACCATGCCGCGCAGATCGGCACGCCCTAGCCGGCCGCCGCTGATCAACCTCAGACCCCACACCATGACCCGTTTCAGCAAGCTACGCAGCTGTGTGTTGTAGACCTTGGAGGTATCGAGCTCCAACCACAGATTGCGCAACGCTTCAACGGAATTCGGCCAAGAATCCCGCGATGAGGCGAGATGTACTGCGTTGATCGCCCCTGCCGATACGCCGGTCAAAATCTGCGGGCGGTAGTGCGGCAGCGCCTTGGCGATGTACCGGAGCGCGCCGACCTGGTAGGCAGCACGCGCACCGCCACCGCTCAACACCAAGGCGTGTTTGTCGACCGTGTTTTGCGCGTTTGTCATCGAATTACGGAGTCATTGTATTTACGGAGAGCGGCAGCGTTAAAGGGTTGGCGCAAGCGCAACGCACTAATATAGCAAGCTTAGAACCAACATAACGTATGATGCGTCATATGCCGCCAGGGACAAACCCACAAACACAACCATTCAGCGCACGGATGCAAGCTCTCTTCAGACCGCGCGGCAAGTTGTTTTACGGCTGGTGGATCGTCCTGGCCTGCTCAGGGGTGCAATGGCTCGCGGCGATGACCTGGATGCACTCTTACGGCGCCTATACCGTCATGCTGAAGGAAGAGTTCGGCTGGAGCATGTCGGTGCTGTCCCTGGCATTTGCGCTCACCCGCCTGGAAAGTGGCCTGCTGGGTCCTCTACAAGGCTATCTGGTCGACCGCTACGGGCCCCGCCTGATCTTGACCATCGGCACTGTGATCTTCTCGCTGGGATTCTTCGTCTTCAGCCAGGTCAACTCCATCACTACCTACTTCGTTGCCTTTGTCCTGATCGCCTTAGGTTCGTCGTTAGGCGGATTCGCTACTTTGATGGTGTCACTGGTGCATTGGTTCGACAAACATCGCGCCAAGGCCGTCGCATGGTCGCAAATCGGGTTTTCGCTCGGCGGATTGAGCGTACCGCTCGTTGTGATCGGGCTCGAATATTACGGCTGGCGCACCATGGCCATCGTATCGGGCTGTATGGTGCTCTTCATCGCCGGTCCGCTGGTCCAATTGGTCAGGCACCGGCCCGAAGAAATCGGTGAGCATCCCGACGGCGTGTTACCGGTAGACCACGAAGACGAAACGGCGACAGATGCACCGCACAAGCCGAATTTCACTTGGCGCCAAGCCGTGCGCGAACCTTCGTTCTGGCTGATCTCCGCCGGTCACGGCCTGGCGCTATTCACCGTCTCGGCCATGCTGGCGCACCTCATTCCGCATCTGACGTACGGTTTGGGCTATACCACCGTCTCTGCCAGCATCGTCTTCGGCTTCGTCACGGGCATTCAGCTGCTGGGCTTGTTCTTGGGCGGATACCTCGGTGACCGCTTCGATAAGCGCCTGCTCTGTATCGGCTGCATGATCGGGCACGTCATTGGCCTGATGGCCGTGACCTATGCGACCGATATCAGGTGGATCACCGTGTTCGTGCTCTTTCACGGGCTGGCGTGGGGCATCCGCGGGCCGCAAATGGTCGCTCTGCGCGCAGACTATTTCGGCACCAATTCGTTCGGCACGATCATGGGTATCTCCTCACTGATCGTCATGATCGGTATGACAGGCGGACCCATCATTTGCGGTGTGCTCTTCGACATCTACGGCAACTACGAACTCGCCTTCACGATCATTGCCGGCTTGTCTTTCATGGGCAGTCTGTGTTTCTGGTTTGCACGCCCACCCAAAACCAAACCCGGGCTCGCTGCGACTTAAGAACCGGGAGCGCAACAGAAAAATGAGCGTCAGAAAGATTCCGTCATGAAATGGCTAATCACCGCAGTACTGATCGGTACGCTTGGATACGTCTTACTCGACACGCGTTTCGGTGTTTTCATCACCTTCGACATTCTCGGTGACATCGGTTCGGACAACCTCGACGTCAATCCGGACCGTTCTCCACTCACCCTAACCCGCAAGCTCACGCACACCGAGAAGGTCGAGTTACCGGCCGCGATCGAGCAAGCGTCGGGGATCGACGTCACTTCGGCCGGTATTTTCATATCCACCGACCAAGCCGAACTCTTTCAACTGACTCACGAGATGCAGGGTGTCAAAACCACGGAGCTCATGGCCGGTCCGTTGCTCCTCAAGCAGGGGTCGCTGGAAGCCATCCAACTTCAAGGCGAATACGTAGTCGGAGTCGGCGAGTTCGGCGAAATCCGGCGATGGCAAATCTCGGATCATGCCGCGGCAACGCCGCTGGCATTGGACCCGAATCTCCAGTCTCTGGAGTTCACCGGGTTGACAGCGTTGGACGGGGAGTTGTATGCCACCACAGATGAGAGCACTGCCATCTGGAACCTGACGCATATCCACAGGCTCGAACTGGACTTCGGTGAACATGTACGCCCAGAAAGGCGGTCCGAGGAGCTGCTGTTCTCAGGCATTAGCCACCATCAGGGATCATTGCTGGTGCTAACAGAGAACCACACACAAATACTCCGCGTGAATCCAGTCGACGGAAGCGTTATCGAAGTGATCGGAATCGACGCCGGAGAAGCCTCCGACTTGGACGTCCATGACGGTAAGGCATACGTCACCGTGGATCACAACTACTTCGACGCACGTCCGCCGCTGTTCGTCTATAAACTCTAAGGCTTTAATCAGTGGAACTGTAAACGTGCCATGGCGATACCGGACTCGCCGCCATAGGCGTACAGCAGATAAGTGCCTTCCCGGTCGTTAAACAACGCCGGGTCCCTGAGCTGATTGACCAAGCCGTACGCCGTACTGCGCACGGACGCCTCGAGCGGTGCACTTGCACCCTCCCAGGACAATTCCGGTCGCAGCACCTCACCCACATCTTGCACCTGCCACTTCATCCAATCCGGGGTCAGCGCTACGAGAGAGAGCTTGATGCGCTCGGGAATCTCCCCCACCTCGGTCCAGAACACGTACAGCTGGGCGTCCCGCACCATGACTGCACAGTGACGCATGTTGGGGTTGAACAGCAGCGGCCCCTCTTCGAACGGCCCGAGCGGATCTTCTGCACGATAAAACTGTCCGGGCATGGCCAAGCCGTAGGTCTTACCTTGCCACTCGAAAACGCGCAGATAGGTGCGACCGAGCACGAGCGGCCTCGCTTCAAAGGCAACACCGTCGCTGGACGTTGCCACCCGGGTCACTTGATGCCCGACATCTTCGAGCCCGTGGTAGTACATCAAGATGCGCCGGCCTGCATGGTCTACGTGCACGTCCGGTGAGGCAATGTGCGGGGTTGTCACTTCCGCGACGATATCGTGCGGGATCTTGACACCCGACGCCGCAAAGCGCGCCTCTATGGCACGTTGCTGTGCGTCGGATAAACGCGGCGGTTGGGTCAAGAAACACGACTCGGCGAGCTGTAGACTACCCGGCACATGGATTCGCCAGGGTCCAGTCAGCGTTGCGGCGTACGCCAAGCGGATATAACGGCCCTTATGGTCGGCAAAATACAGGTAATAGCGGCCCAACGGTTCGCTCACCCAGCCCGGCACCTCGATCAGAGACGGTCCCTGAATGTTGACGCCGATACTGGGATGGAGTTCCGGATAAATGATTGGCCCGTCACCGAGCCGGTCTACTGCTACCTTCACCCTCGGCTCATGCCACGGTGCTTGCAATTGCGATGCCCGGAGTTTACCTGTTTTAATGTGCGGCCGTCCCAAGTGTGTAGCGTGTTCATGATGAAACTGGTCACATGTGCCGCGACGAGCGTCGTCGCAGTCGCCGTTAGCGCAGATCCCGTCGAGTGGCCTGCCTATGGCGGTGCGCCCGGTGGCGGCCACTACACACGCGCAACCCTCATCGACAAGTCCAATGTTGACAAGCTGACACACGCCTGGACGCACCGGTCCGGAGACTTCGTGGCCGGGTCGCAATCTCTGACAGAGGATGTTAGCGCCGATTCCATGCGTACTCGGCCTACCAACTTCATGGTCACCCCGATCATGCTCGAGGACACCGTTTACTACTGCACGCCCTTTAATCGTGTCTTCGCCCTGGATCCGGCAACCGGTACCGAAAAGTGGGTATTCGACCCCAAAGTAGACATGTCCAAGGAAGGCATTACCAATTGTCGCGCGGTCAGCAGCTGGTACGACGCCGAGGCACCGGACGCGTTCTGCGGCCATCGCATACTGCTGGGCACACTCGACGCCCGTCTAATTGCATTGGACGCTCGATCCGGAAAGCGTTGTGCCGAATTCGGCGACAACGGCGAGGTCTCGCTGAGCGCGGGGCTGACGGAGCACGAAGCGCATGAATACAGCATCACCAGTGCACCCGCCATCATCGGCGATTTGGTGGTGACGGGTGCATTCGTGCAGGACAGCACACGGCCGGACATCCCTTCCGGTGTCGTGCGTGCCTACAACGTGCGCACCGGTGAATTCGCCTGGGGATGGAACCCGGTCCATCCGGACCGACCGCAGCGCGACGAGGACGGCAATTTCGTTCCAGGCTCCACCAACGTCTGGTCGACGATCTCGGTCGATACCGAACGCAATTTGATCATCGTGCCTACCGGCAACTCTTCTCCCGACTATTACGGCGGCGACCGCGGCGGGCATCAAGACTATTACTCGAGCTCCGTCGTTGCCCTGAATGCAGAAGACGGTTCGGTTGCCTGGCACTATCAAACCGTGCACCACGACATCTGGGACTTCGACGTCCCCGCGCAGCCCACACTCGTGGACCTGACGATCGACGGGACGACCCGGCCCAGTGTCGTGCAGGTCACGAAGATGGGCATGACCTTCGTGCTCGATCTAGAGACCGGGCAGCCCCTGCATCCGGTGGAAGAACGGCCGGTCCCGCAAACAGGGGCCGTGGCCGGTGAGTATCTGAGTCCGACACAGCCGTTTCCGGTCAAACCGGAGCCGCTGCATCGTTTGAGCATCTCACCGGACGATGCCTGGGGGTTGACCTTCTGGGACGAAGGACAGTGCCGCGACAAGCTGACCGAAATGACCACTGGTCCGATCTACACGCCACCCAGCTTACAAGGTACTGCGTTCTACCCGTCGAATCTGGGCGGCAATAACTGGGGTGCTCCTGCGGTCGACCCCCAACGTAAGATCATGGTCGCCAATACCAAGCACCTGCCGATTAGCGTTAAGCTGATTCCGCAGGAAGACTGTCCGGAAGGTCTGCCCTTCCCGCAACACGGCTCTCCCTATTGCGTGCAGATGGGCATCCTGACTTCCCCGCTGGGCGTACCCTGCACCAAACCGCCGTGGTCGACGCTAGCCGCAGTGGATCTCGAATCGGGCGATATACTGTGGCAGCTACCGCTGGGCACGCTCGAGAATCTGGCGCCTTGGCCGTTCTATCACTTCATCGACGGCGGTATCGAAATGGGTGGACCGATGGTGACCGCTTCCGGACTCATCTTCATCGCAGCGACTTCCGACAGTTACCTGCGCGCGTTCGACATCGCCGACGGCGCTGAACTCTGGCGCACCGAATTGCCATCCACCGGCAACGCCGTACCAATGAGCTACGTCTACCAGGGCGAACAGTACGTGCTCATCGCCGCCGGCGGACATTTCACGTCACCGGCACCTGCGGGCGATCACCTGGTGGCGTACAAGTTAGCGCTCGAGACCGATTGAAGTGTCCGGCACGAGAGCCACGCTCAAGTACCTGGTGAAAGGTCTCAACCCCAGCCGCGAGCACCAGGCCGACCTGCAGCGTGAACTGTCCGACAACCTGGCGCACGCAAACTCGGTAATCGCCCTTCCCGTCGTCGACGGATTCTCGGTTGAGATAGAAGTCGCCGACATAGCGCCCTTCAACACCTCGAGTTTCGAACCCTATATCGCCGAACACGTGCTGCCGGACGCCGTAAAGATCCGCTGCCGGCCTGCGCACGACCCCGACATTCAACTCATCAAGGCACGCTTTGACTGACTCCGTTGAGAGAAGTCTGTCGATAGAACATCCACACCATGGCGGCCACGACATAAAGCCCGAGAAACACCTGGAACGACAGATCGTAAGAACCGGTTCGATCGAATACCCAACCCGCAAACGGTACGCCAAAGATCTGAATCGGAAACTGTGCCGGCCGCAGCAATCCCATCACAGCCCCGAAACGCTCGCGTCCGAAACTCTTACCCACCGCCAGCGCTTGCATCGGTACCACGCCTCCAACACCGTAACCAAAACAAGCGGCTCCCAGCGCGAATGCCCACAAAGCATCGTTGCCGTACATGACGGATTGACCCACGAATTGCACCAGAATAATCAACATCATATTGGTGCGGATGGCCAACCGGTCGCCCAAGGCCCCAAACGTAAGCTTGCCGAACACACCCATGCCCGCGCACAAAGACATCACCAGAGAAGCTCTTCCCAACGAATGTCCTAAGTCGGTAATTCGAGGCACCATGTGCGTCAGTGTTGCGCTCATGCAACAAAAAATAAGCGCCAGACCAACGGCGATGATCCAGAAATCGCGATCGCGAACTACCGCTCTCATCGCCGGTGGCTCGGGCGGTGTCGGCGGAGTGGCCGTGTCGCTGGCACGCCAACTGCGCGCGCCGTCGGGCTGCAAACCCACCTCCTCCGGACGAGTCACGACGAACTTCAAAACGAGAGGCACAACCACAAACAATGTGAAAAAGCCGTAGATCAGAAAGCCGTTGCGCCATCCGTAGCTGCCGATCAGTTCGGCACTGATCGCCGGCATGAGCACACCGGACATCGACACTCCAGTCGCGGCGATGCCCAGCGCCGTGCTGCGGCGCCGGTCGAACCAGTTGGTCACCAGCTTGCTCGTCGCCAGCTGGCCCATGGACATGGCTCCGAAACCGATGAAGAGCCCCAGCACCAGGTAGAACTGCACAGGTGTGCGCACGAGACTGAGCAGCATGAAGCCCATCGCCATGGACACCGCACCGATACCGATGACCAGACGCAGCGGGTATTTGTCGAGCGCTCGGCCAACCAATGGCGAGACCACCGCCCCGACGGCGCTGGTCATCGTCAATCCCAGCGCCACCCCCAGCCGCGAGTCGCCGAACTCCGCGGCAATCGCCTTGAAAAACACCCCATAAGAATAGAAAAAGAAGCCGACGGCGACAAAATCGACAAAAAAAGCCACCACGACCATTCTCCAACCGAGAAAATGATCCCGAAACAACAACATCTGTGACCACAGCAGGAAAGTCGCTATTCTAACGCACTATCTAGTCGCTTCGTGATCGGGACCGGGAGAGCCCGGCGGAGCGCTACTGTCGGGGTGCTGGGGGAAGTCAAGACATGGGCAAGAAGGCAAAGGACATTTCTGCCGCGGTACGCGAGATCTGCCTGTCGCTGCCCGAAACCGAAGAGGTGGTCAGCCACGGTTCACCTGATTTTCGCGTGATCGACGGCAAAACCTATGCGACCTACGCCATCAACCATCACGGTGACGGTCACCTGGCGCTGTGGCTACGCTCGCCCCCCGGCGCACAGTCCCTGTACGTTGACGCTGAGCCCCAATATTTCTACGTACCGCCGTACGTAGGCCCGAAGGGTTGGTTGGGTGTGGACCTCGACCAGGGTCTGAGCTGGCTGCGGGTCGCCGATCTCGTGCGCGAGGCGTATGTCGAAGTGGCCCCCAAGCGGCTGACCCGCGACCTCGGACCGGCCATCGAAATCGAACCGCCCACGAAGACCATCGACCCCATCGCCTTCGATCCATTCAACGCAAAGACAGCGCAAGCCAGCCTCAAGAAAGTCGCGGAGATCTGTCTCGCCCTGCCTGAAACCAGTCAGGCGAGCCAGTTCGGCAATCCCTGTTTCAAAGCGGGCAAGAAGAACTTTTGCACGTTGTATTTTCGCAACAAGCGCCTGCAACTCTCTACATGGCAGGGTCAGGAGCGACAAGCCACGCTGACCTTCGACGAACGCTACACGATTCCCATGTACACCGGTCACAACGGCTGGCTGGATCTGGACATTCACGCGGGCTTGTCGAAACAGGAAGCGCATGGGTTGATCGACGAAAGCTATCGGCACTTCGCCTTGAAGCGCATGCTCAAAGCCCTCGACGGCGAAGTGTAATCGTCCCATTTTAGCATTAGGAAGTAAGGAGAATCCGTGGCCGCACCACTAGAAGATGTCGTTGTCGTCGAAATCGACAATTGGATGGCCGCGCCCAGCGCCGGTGCGATCCTCGCCGATCTCGGCGCTACCGTGATCAAGATCGAACCGCTGAGCGGCGACCCGATGCGCGGTCTCTCGCGCCCGATCAAGCGCGACGATCTCAAGGACGCAATACGCAAATACGATTTTCAATTCGATGTCGACAACCGCGGTAAGCAATCCATCGCCATCGCGCTCGACAAACCCGAATCGGCGCAGATTGTGAAGGAGCTGGTGGCTCGAGCCAACGTCTTCATGTGCAACCTGCTCACCGCCCGCCAAGAGAAGTTCGGGCTCGATCCGCAGTCGCTGTTCGCGGTTAAGCCCGACTTGGTCCACGCGACACTGACCGGTTATGGCACGACGGGGCCCGATGCGTGGCGACCCGGTTACGACGTGACTGCGTTCTTCGGCCGTTCCGGCCTCTATGACGCCTCGCGTGAGGGCAATGACGGTGTCGTGCCGATGGCGCGACCCGCTCAGGGCGATCACACCACGGGGCTCGCGTTGGTGGGCGCGATCCTCGCCGCCCTGCGTCTCGCCGAGCGCACGGGTACGGGACAAATCGTCGAAACCTCTTTGTACGAAACGGCGGTGTGGACACAAGCCTCGGACTACGCGGTCACTGCCGTGGACCATGCACCGGTCCGCCGGCGCGCCCGCAAGGAGATGCTGGCCATTACGGCTAACCGGTTTCCCTGTGGCGACGGTAAGTGGGTGGTGTTCAACATGCTCCCCGATGTCGCCTATTGGCCACGCATGTGTCAGGCCCTGGAAGTCGAGGAACTCCTCGACGACGAGCGCTTTGTCGACTCGAGTTCCCGTTACCGCAACATGTCGGTGCTGATCGACTTGATGGACACGGCCTTGGCAAAACGCAGCCGCGACGAGTGGGGGGAGATTTTCGACAAAGCCGGACTGATCTGGGGACCGGTTATGGGGTTACACGAAGTACCGCAAGACCCACACGCGCAGGAACTGGGTATGTTCCCCAAGATCGAGCACCCAGAGATGGGCACCTACCCCACCGTCAATATCCCCATGCGCTTTGCTACCGCTGAGGTCGGACCCCGGGGTCCCTCCCCGCGCGTGGGCGAACACACCGATGCCCTACTGCAAGCCCACGGCGTGGACCCAGCCAGAATCGCCGAACTCAAAGCCGAAGGGGTTGTCGCAGCGGCAACCCAGCAGGAATCAGATACTTAAGGATGCCACCAAAACCCGAGAAAGGATCGAAGATATGAACAACATCGTTGTCGTCGACTGCATTCGCACCGGCCTCGCCAAAGCCCACCGGGGTACATTTAACTTGACCCGTTCCGACGACCTGGTCGCCCACTGCATCGACGCCCTTCTCGAGCGCAACCCCGAAGTCGCACCCGACAGCGTAGAAGACGTGATCCTCGGCTGCGGGCGTCAGGTCGGTGAGCAATCGGCCAACGTCGCGCGACATGCCGTGGTGCTGTCCAACCTGCCCATCACGGTACCGGCAACCACCATCAGCCGCGCGTGTTCGTCGGGTTTGAATTCCATCGCCTTCGCGGCGACGCAACTCAACAGCGGCTGTGCGGAAGTCATCATGGCAGGCGGGGTCGAGTCCATAACGGGCCTGAACCGGGGCACCCCCGCGGAATTCGACGAAAACCCCACACTCCTCGAGACCAAGCCTGACGTGTTCATGGCCATGGGCAACACTGCCGAAGTCGTCGCGCGCCGCTACCAAGTCACCCGAGACGCCCAGGACCAGTACGCATTGCAGAGTCAGCAGCGCTATGCCGCCGCGCAACAAGCAGGCTATATCGACGACGAAATCGCGCCCATGACCGTGAACTGGCAAAAAGTGACGAATAAGGAAACTAAAGCCACTGAAATCGTGGAAGGCACCGTCGATCGCGATGAGTGCAACCGGCCGAACACCACGCTGGAAGGTCTTACCTCCTTAGGCCCCGCTTTCGAGGACGGCGGCACAGTCACGGCAGGGAATGCATCGCAACTCTCGGACGGTGCGGCCATGGCCCTGCTGATGACCGAACGCAAGGCCGAACAGTTAGGTCTCACCCCCATGGGTTACTTTCGTGGATTTACCGTGGCGGGCTGCGAACCCGACGAGATGGGCATCGGTCCGGTCTTCGCCATTCCCAAATTGTTGGACTACACGGGCCTGTCGCTTGCGGACATCGACCTCGTCGAGCTAAATGAGGCCTTCGCCAGTCAGTGCCTTTACTGTCGCGACCGGCTGGGTATCGACAACGAGATCTACAACGTGAACGGCGGCTCCATCGCCATCGGCCACCCCTTCGGGATGACGGGGGCGCGACTCACGGGCTCTTTGTTGCGGGAGCTCAAGCGACGCGAGAAGAAGTACGGCATCGTCTCGATGTGCATTGGCAAAGGTATGGGTGCGGCAGGGTTGTTCGAGGCCATCTAAGACAACGCTCTTAAAGGAGACGCAATGTCCAAATCACGACGACAGTTTCTGAAACAAACGCTCCAACACAGCACCGTCGGCGCCGTCGTAGGCGCCACATCTATGATGGGCACACAATCGTACGCAGAAACCACCAGCGAAGTGAAATCCTACCGGCGCCTGGGGCGCACGGGGCTTGAAGTATCCGACATCTCCTTCGGCACCGCTCGGCTACGGCGAGGCCAGGAAAAACTGATCGACCACGCCATCGACCGCGGCATCAACTACTTCGACACTGCGGAAAGCTACACACGCGGTCAATCGGAAAAGGTGTTGGGGAACGCGCTCCAAGGCAAACGGGATTCGGTCTACATCGTTTCAAAGACCATGACCCGGGCAAACACCCCCGCAACCCGCATGATGACGGACCTCGAGGAATCCCTGACCCGCATGCGCACGGACTACGTCGACATCTACATGAATCACGCAGTCAACGATCGCGCAGTCGTCGGTAATCCCGAATGGCAGGTGTTCACCGAGAAGGCCAAGCAACAAGGCAAGATTCGCTTCACCGGCATCTCCGGACACGCCGGCCACCTGATCAACTGCCTGGACTACGCCGTCAAGAGAGACCTGATCGACGTGATCCTGGCGGCATACAACTTCGGTCAGGATCCAAAATTCTACGAAGGCATTACCAGCGGCATCGATTGGATTGCCACACAGCCGGACTTACCTCGCGTTCTGCGAGATGCCAAAGCCAAGGACATCGGTGTCGTGGCGATGAAAACCCTGATGGGTGCGCGCCTGAATGACATGCGGCCATACGAGACGCCGGAAGGCACCTATGCACAGGCTGCATTTAGCTGGGTCTTGTCCAATCCTGACGTGGACACGTTAATCATCACCATGACGAGCAAGAAGAAAATCAACGAGTTCCTGGGCGCCTCCGGGCGCAACACCGTGACCTCCTCGGCACGCAGACTGCTGGATACGTACGCCCACTTGAACGGCGCGAACTACTGCAAACACGCCTGCAATCTTTGCGAAGGCTCGTGCCCTCACGGAGTACCGATCGCAGACGTACTACGCACCCGGATGTATGCTACTGACTACGAAGACGTCGAGTTCGCACGCGACGAATATGCGCTACTGGCAACGAATGCCAGCGCCTGCGTGAGCTGCTCCGGCGCACCTTGCCGGAACGCCTGTCCCAACGGCATCGCCATCGATCAATTGTGCGCACCCACGCATCGTATGCTGCGCGCCGATGGAGAGCGGTTGGCTTGAGCAAGCGCGGCGGTGACATCGAAGACGTTCTACAAGCCTTCAAATCCGGACAACTGACGGAAGCCCAAGCGATAGAGCGCATTCAATCCGGCATGCTCGAAGATTTGGGGCACACGGTAGTCGATCACAATCGGGCAGCTAGAACGGGTGCTGCCGAAGTTGTATTCGGCTCCGGCAAAACCGCCGCGCAAGTCTCGGATATCGCAGGCGCGCTACTCGCGAACGGTTCCAACGTGTTGGTGACACGGCTCGATGCAGAAAAATTCGCGGCGCTCACCGGACTGCCTGATTCCGCTAGTTACCACGAGTTGAGCAAGACACTCACCATAAAACCCAACAGTTCGCCTATGTTGAATTCGACGGTAGCTGTCGTTTCCGCCGGCACTTCCGATATGGCGGTAGCGGAAGAAGCCGCACTGACAGCAGAGTTTTTCGACAACCCCGTGGAGCGAATCTACGATGTCGGCGTCGCCGGATTGCATCGCTTGTTATCACGAATCGATGCGCTGCGCTCAGCACGCGTATTGGTAGTGGTGGCCGGTATGGAGGGTGCCCTGCCGAGCGTCGTTGGCGGTCTCGTCGATAAACCCGTCATCGCTGTCCCTACCAGTGTGGGATACGGCGCCGCATTCGACGGCGTTGCCGCGTTGCTCGGCATGATGACCAGCTGCGCTTCCGGGGTTAGCGTCGTCAATATCGACAATGGCTTTGGGGCAGGATTCCTGGCGAACACCATCAATCGTTTGTAGGATGACGGCATGGCATCGCAAGTGACCCGACTCTACGACGCACTGAAGACCAACTTGGCCCAGTACGACAGCGCCATCGTGGCGTTTTCCGGAGGCATCGACAGCTCTCTGGTCGCCTACGTCGCCGGGGAAGTGCTCGGCCGCAAAGCCACCGCCATTACGAGCGCCTCGGCCAGCCTCAAGCGTGCGGACCTCAAGCTCGCCGAAGAACTGGCGCAACAGTGGGGTATCGAGCATAAGGTCATCGTCACCGACGAGCTCTCCAAGCCCGCATACCGCGCCAACCCCACGGACCGCTGCTTCCACTGCAAAACGTCCTTGTACACTTATCTCGACGAGATCGCTGCCAACGAGGCCATCGAGGTGGTGCTCAACGGCACCAATGTCGACGATCTCGGCGACCACCGGCCCGGCTTGGTGGCGGCGGAGAACTTTGCTGTCCGCTCACCGCTTGTCGAAGTCGGATTCACCAAACAGGATATACGCGACTTAGCGCGATCGTTGGGATTGAAGAACTCGGAAAAACCACAGTCGGCCTGCCTGTCCAGCCGTTTTCCGTACGGCACCCACATCACGCTCGAATTACTCGCTCAAGTGGAAGCTGCGGAAGAAGTGCTGGCTCAGTGCGGATTCAGCCAAGGACGCGTCCGTCATCATGGTGAAATTGCCCGCATCGAAGTGCCTATCGAGGAATTACCGCGCGCTGTCGAATCGCAGGCCGAACTCGCACGCGGCATTGCTGCTGCCGGTTACCGGCACGTCACGTTGGATCTTGCCGGATTCCGCTCAGGCTCTTTGAACGAGGGCTTACACGCCGATCAGATCCAGGTCGTGCGGCTTCACGACCCCGACTGAACGGCATCTTGCCGCGCATCGAGCTGATCGGGCCGGTTGACCTTGAGGTACTCGTACAGCTGACGGTCGTGACGGCTCATGGCCGAAAGTCGACCCGGTCTCAGGTAAGGCGGCCATTGGGGGGCGCTCGCGGCCTCCACCACATCGCCCATCACCGTCACCCTCTGAATGATGCGCTCACCCTCGAAGTCGTTCAGCACGAAATGTTGCGTGCAGCGATTGTCCCAAATCCCGATACAGCCTTCGGTCCAGTGATAGCGCACGGTGAACCGCGGATTCTTGACCCAGTCGGTCAGGTAACGCAGCAAAGCTTCGCTCTCGGTGGCATTCATCTCCACGATGCGCCTGGTGAAGTGCTCATTCACGTAAAGTGCTTTCTTCCCCGATACCGGATGCACGCGTACCACGGGATGCACGGCCATCTTGTCCGGCCGATTGTGCGGCAGCGCGTCGTGTAACGCCGTTAACCCATCGCATAGCGATTGCATGGGCGCCGACAACTCCGCATAGGCCTGCTCCAGATTGGTCCACATCGTGTCCCCGCCCACCTCGGGACACTTGACCATGTGCAGCACAGACATCAGCGACGGTTCGTCTTCGAAAGTGATGTCCGTATGCCACTCATCGGCGACCCCACCGCGCGACGCCACCAGCTCGAATAGGCCCGGGTAATCGGTGTAGGGATTTTTGAGGTTGGGATGGGATTCGATCTTGCCGAACCGCTCACCCAACGCGACGTGACTTTCCACACTTAGCGTCTGACCTGGAAAGAACAGGACCTTGTGCTCGGTCAAATGCGCTTTGATCTCGTCGATGTCCGCATCGGTCGGGCTGTTGAGATCGACACCCGTGACCTCCGCTCCCAGTGAACCTGCCAGTTTCGTGATCGTCCAACCCATGATTACCTCGTTCTCTTCAACCGTCTGTCTACTTGCTACTTGCTACTTGCTACTTGCTGCTGCTACTTGCTAATCGACTCGCGCTAACCCACGCGTACATCGTCAGTCTGGTCACGTATGAACAGCGGTTCAACGCCCAGTTCACGGACATCCGCCGCTAATGCGACGTCGTCGGGCTCGTTGACCGGCTGACCGGCGGCGCTGAGTGTGCTGTCCAACAGTGATGCATCGCTGCTGGTGTTGAGAAACAAGCCGTCCCGCGCCAACACATAGTCCACCGCACGCTTGAGCGCGTCCTGCTGTTTGATCGGTTTGTACCAACTGAAATGTTTCTCCGGATCGTCATCGCGCCAACGCCTGAGCGCTATGCTCTTGATGGTCTGCATGGCCACACCGCGTTCCTGACACAAGGCATACAACGCCTCGAAGTCGTGCGCGTATTCCGGATTCTGCATCATGATGTAGTTGTACGGCACCAATATGGAGGCGAACTCGAAGGCATTGAGACTTTTGACGTGCATGCGTGGCGCATAAGTCCCGTGACCCGTCACGCCGATGAAACGCACCAACCCTTCGTCGCGTGCTTCGATGAGGGCTTCCAACGCGCCGCCGGGGCCCATGGCCACGGCCCACTGATCTTCCGTGGTGAGGTTGTGCATTTGAATGAGATCGATTTGTTCGACGCCTAAGCGTGTCAACGAGGCTTCGAGTTGTTCGCGGGCACGGTCCTTGGTCCTCAATCCGGTTTTCGTAGCGAGGAAAAAGTCATCCCGACGCTCGGCCAAGAAAGGCTGTAGGCGCAACTCGGCATCGCCGTAACTGGCCGCCACGTCGATGTGATTGATGCCGTAGTGATCGAGTTTGGCCAATGTCTCATCGGCGCGTTCCTGGCGCATCGCACCCAACGCCGCCGCGCCGAACACGGTTCTGGAGCTGACATGCCCGGTGCGTCCAAAGGGAATCCGTTCGATGGTTACTGTCATGTCGCGATCGCCTCCTGATGCGCCGGGTCGAAATCTTCCGCTAGTATACAAGAACGCATCCTGTGCCAGACGACAAACCGCGAACCAGCTTTGCTAGACTAGCGCGTGTGTCAGAATTCGTTCACACCTTCGCAGGCAACCCTCTCGAACGCGGAGAAGCGCTGCGTCGCGACGAAGCCACCATCGAGGATCTGGCCGCCAAGCCCAAAGCCAAGTTCCTGCCGTTCGTCGATCTCAAAGTGTGTTGCGACGCTGCGGGCGGACTGGGCTGGATCACGGCGGCGGACGTGGAGTCGCTCGATGTCCAAGAATCGGTCTTTCTTGGCGTCGACGACCAAGAGGCACCCCTGTTTGCTGTCAGTCTCGCGCAAGACAGCCCACCGCCACGAGGTGACTTTCAGGATTGTCGACTCATTGCCGCTCAGCTCGCGGTCGCCGATACCGGCATCCTCGCCCAAGCCCGAGCCCAGCTCGACTGGCACCACCGCAATCCATTCTGCGCACGGTGCGGCCATCCGAGCGTGGCCGAGCGAGGCGGCCACATCCGCCGTTGCACCTCGTGCAAACGTCACGTCTTCCCTCGCACGGATCCGGTGGCCATCATGCTCATCGTCGATGCGCGCGGCGGAGATCGCTGCCTGTTGGGCCAACCGCAAGGGCGCATCGCCAACACCACCTTCTATACGGCACTGGCGGGCTTTCTCGACCAGGGCGAGTCGCTCGAAGCGGCTGTGCGACGCGAAGTCTGGGAAGAGGCCGGGGTGCGCGTGGGTCACGTGCAGTACCACTCGTCGCAACCGTGGCCCTTCCCTTCCCAGCTCATGATCGGTTGTCATGGCGTAGCCGACAGCACAACCATCAATATGGATCCGGTGGAGATGGCAGACGTTAAGTGGTTCACCAAGAACGAAGTCTCCGCGGCGTTGACTGAGGAAAACCCAAAGCTGCGCGTACCGGGTGCCATGGCCATTGCTCACCACCTGATTCGCAGTTGGGTCGAAGGCGAGGTGACGCTATGACGAGACATCTTCTGTGCTGGAATTGCGGTACTAATCTGGATGACACCCCGCGCCCGATCAGTCGTCACGCCACCTGCCCGGAGTGTTTCAACGAACTGCACTGTTGCCGCTTGTGTCGACACTACGACCCCAAGCGCACGATGCAATGTTTCGAAGACCGCGCCGATCCCCCCTTGCAGAAAGAAAACGCCAACTTTTGCGACTTCTACTCACCGAGGTTCGGCGCTTACGAAGGTTCCACGACAACGAAAAGCGAAGGCGCGCGCAAGGAACTGGACGCACTCTTCGGCGGTGACGATGCTGCGGACTCAGATGAAGACATGCAGTCGCACCCGGACGATAACGCCGGGTCCGACGTGGGTGAGACCCGGCGTAAGCTGGACGATTTGTTCGATTAGGGTTTAGTAGACAAGAATTGGTCAGTCACCCAACCAACCGGCTACCGTCTGTAGGAAGCCGCCGCCTTCGCCTTCTTCTTCTTGCAAACGCGCGCCTGCCAATATGCCCGGCAGCGCATAGTTACCCTCATGGCACGCATACTCGAAGATCATCGCTTCGGTAGCGCGCAACGGCAGTTCGCCGTGCCACACTTCGGTATAAGTGTCGGGGTCGTCCATGGTAAAAGCATACTTGATGCGATCGGCAGCGACACGGGTAAACCGCTCGGTGACTTTGAGTTTCGGTGAGGCGTACAACACGTGCTTGGTCGCAGCACGAAAGCTCTGATCGGGGTGAAAGTTGGTGGTTTCCACCACCAGGGTATCGCCCTCCCACCAGCCGATGGAATCGCCGAGCCAGTTACGCACACCGGGGTCGACGTGGGTGCCGTTCAACCGCACGGTACGCACGTCGTGATTCATCTCCACCAGGATGATCACCGTGTCTTCGTTTTGCACGATCTGGTAGTTGTTGTTGTACAGCACCGGCAGCATCGGCGGCCCACCCGTGGAACCGAAACCGACGACGCAGCGCTCACCCAACGGGCGCAGTTCGGGTCCGTCATAGCGGGTGTAGCGTAAGCCGTGTTTGATCATGTTCCACCGGCCGCGCCAGCTATAGGGCACTTCGCCATCTGCCGGATGGGTGATAATCGATGACCGGTATTGCCCTTCGATGACGGCCAGTTGCGTCCCCTCGTCCATCCAGAACGTGTTATAGCCGCCGGGATCGTTCGATTTCTTGAGCTGGCCGTCCTCCTTCTCGGGGTTGTCGTACTCGTCGTAAAACGCCCGTCGCTCGGCCTCGCGCGCCTCGGCTTCCTCGGGGGTCAGGACGAGTGCCGAATAGTCGTCCGGGCGTTCTAATGTGGTGATGGTGGCATTGGTCCACGTGCCTTGCAGGTCCGGGTGTCCGTAGAACGTGCGCGGCACTTCATACGCCTGAGCCAGCACGGCGGTGCCAATGGGGAGTACACCCACCGCTATCAGGCTCGCGAATGTGATCGCTCGGCAGCACATAGATCTGGACGTTCCGTTGCGTCGAGAAGCCATTATACGCTCCCAACCCTAGATTGACTCTTGCGCCAACATCGCGGAACAATAGGCCTTTATCGACGGATGAGGCAGTGGATATGAGTATTGCAAGTTTGGCCGGAGTGCTGAAAATCTTTGGCGGGTCCGACCCCAGCCCCGAAGAGCAAGCTCAGCTCGCCAAAGAAGTGATGCTGATGACGCTCGCCCGAGCCACCGCAGCGGATACCAACATCAAGACCATCGAGGTCGACAAAGTACGCGACGTCCTCAAAGCACATACCGGGGATGACTTTCCTGCAGCCGAGGTCCGCGTGGCGGCGAACTCCAGGATCTACGAAAAAGCGCCCCTCGACAAATACATCGCCAGCTCCGCAAAAAACATGACGGCCAGCGACCGCCTGGACATCGCCCGCGCTCTGGAAGAAGTCATCAACGCCGACGGACGGGTCAGCGACCGTGAGATCACTTTTTTCAATAGCGTGGTCGAATCGCTCAATCTCACTCCCGCAGAATTGATGGGGCTCGAACCCGAGTAATCTCGCGCGTCGAGGAACTCGACGGTGCAGCTTGAGACCTATTTGCAGCATCGCCGCTGGTTCGAAGCGGCCTTCGGACTGGTTCTGGTGACGTTGATCTCCGTCATCAACGCCACCACGATCGTGTTGGAAGGCAGCAGTCCACCTGGCGCGCCTGCCGCGCATCCCTGGATCATGGAATTCAGCTCGGGCTTTGCGGTCCTCTGTCTGCTCCCCGCCGTCCTGTGGTGTGCCTTGCGGCTTCGCCCCGCACTCGACCGTCCAACACCAGCGCTCTTCGGACATGCGCTGGTATTCGTTTTGTTCGTGATTGCGCATCTCGCGCTGATGGGTTGGTTCCGCTCCATCGGCTTTGCCATGATCGACTACGACTATGATCGTGTTTGGTCCTTTGGTCGCAGCCTGCTCTATGAAGGGCGCAAGGACCTCCTCGTCTATTTGCTCATTATTTCAACGGTTTACGCCTATGAGTTCATCCTTTCTCGTTTGCGTGGGGAGGCTAACTTTCTCAGCACCAACCCCGTAGAACCGAGCGGCGTTACGGATTCGGCCGAGGCCGCCTACAAATCCCAGTTTCTCGTGAAGATGTTGAACAGAGAGTTCCTTGTGAAGGTCGACGATATCGATTGGATCCAATCCGCGCGCAACTACGTGCTGCTGAAATGTGGCGCACGCGAATACCCGATGCGCAAAACCATGGCTGCCCTCCAGGCACAACTCGATGCCACGCAATTCGTGCGGGTGCACCGCACGGCATTCGTCAACTTAAACAAGATCGCGGCGATCGAGGAGCTGACCGGGGGAGAGTGCCAGATCAAATTGCATACCGGCATCACCGTGCCCGTGAGCCGACCGCATCGTGAATCCCTGCGCGAGGCGTGGTCGCAAGGCGAGGTCCGTTCGTCCCCGAAACCCGCGCTTTTATCCCAGGGTTAGTCCCTCCGAACCAAAGATCTCGCAAATCGTTACAGGATTGCTTAGCGTAATCGCATCAAGTCTCGGTCCGACGCCTATGCAGCGCTCAACTCCCTCCCGCTTCACCGATCGATTTCGTGCACCGATGCACCTCGCCCTCGTGCTGGCGCTCGGTCTGGCGAGCCCCATCCTTGCCGATTCATGGCCTCACTACGGACGCGATGCCGGCGGCAGCAAATTTAGTCCAGCCACACAAATCGACAAAAGTAACGTCGGAAAGCTCGAAACGGCCTGGACCTACCGCACCGGCGAACTTGGCCACGGCACTGCCAGCCGCAGCGCCCTGACCTTCGAAGCGACTCCGGTGCTGTGGGACGACACCCTCTTTTTGAATTCTTCCCTGGGTAAAGTCTACGCCATCGATGCCGCATCCGGAGAGGAACGTTGGCGCTTCGACGCCGAATTCGATCTTGAAGCCCGGTTTTCCGAAACTGCGGCACGCGGCGTAACCCTCTGGCACCAGGAGGGGTCGGAGACACCTTCTGACACCTGCAGCCATCGCGTGTTCGCCGGTAACCTGCGCGGTGAGTTGTGGGCATTGGACGCCGAGTCCGGCCAACCTTGCACAAGCTTCGGCAGCGGCGGACGGGTCGATCTCACCCAAGGGGTCGGAGACGTCGAGAAGGGCGACTACACGCTCACCTCTCCCCCCGCGGTCATCGGCAACACGCTCTTCGTCGGTTCCGCCATCGGCGACAACCGTAAAGTCGAAAGCGAACGGGGCATTGTGCGGGCGTTGGATGCGATCACCGGTGAACAACTCTGGACCTGGGATCCGGTACCGCGAGATCCCGCCGATCCTGCCCGTGCTTCCTGGTCCGGTGACAGCGCGGACATCAGCGGTGGCGGTAATGCGTGGGCACCCTTGTCCGTGGACCCGGCATTAAAGCTGGTCTTTGTCCCCACTTCCGCAGCGAGTCCCGATTTCTACGGCGGTCATCGTGCGGGTAACAATCACTACACCAACTCACTGGTCGCACTCGATGCGGCGACCGGCAAAGTCGCGTGGCACTACCAACTCGTGCATCACGACGTGTGGGACTACGACACCCCGGCACAACCGGTTTTAGTCGATTTGTCCCTGGATGGTGTGGACACACCGGCTGTGGTCCAGGTCACCAAGACCGGCATGCTGTATGTACTCGACCGACGCGACGGCAAGCCATTGGTTGCCATCGAGGAACGGTCCGTTCCACAAGGAGGCGTTCCCGGTGAAGCGCTCTCACCCACCCAACCTTTCTCGACGCTGCCGCCATTGATCAACCACGCCCCGCTCACCGAAGAGGATGCGTTTGGCGTCATGTTTTTCGACAAGCGCGGTTGCCGCGAAAAAATCCGCGCCTACCGCAGCGACGGCATCTTCACACCACCGTCTCTCGAAGGCACGCTGATGACACCCGGTTATGCGGGTGGTGCCAACTGGGGTGGCGTGGCGATCGATGCCGAACGCGGCATCGCTGTCGCGTTTGTCAACGAAGTGCCGACCGTTGTGCGCTTGGTGCCGAGAGATGAGTTCGATCCGAACAACCGCGTCGAGCCCGACATGGGCTGGTCACGGATGTCCGGCACACCCTACATCATGCAGCGCAATCCCTTTCTGTCCTTCATCGGCTTGCCATGCACGCAACCCCCCTGGGGCCGGTTGGTGGCTGTAGATCTCCTCGGGCGTAAGATCGCCTGGGAACAGCCGCTCGGTACCATCGCGGATCTGGCACCGGGATTCGTACCCAACTTCGAATGGGGGGTGCCAGGTTTGGGCGGACCGCTGATGACGGCTTCCGGCATCGTCTTCATCGGCGCGGTGGCGGAATCCAGGTTCCGGGCCTTCGACGTCGACAACGGTCAATTGTTATGGGACAGCGCATTGCCCAGCCCCGGCATGGCCTCACCCATGACCTACACCCTGGGAGGGCGTCAATACGTGGTGATCGCCGCCGGTGGACACGGCCAGCTAACCGATGAACCCGGTGACTTCGTTGTTGCGTTTGCGCTCCCCTAGCCCTTCTTTGACATTTTAACAAGTTGGCGTATGTTTCGGATATGAATACAAAAATCCGAGCAGGCACCAGCGGCTATAGCTACAAGGAATGGCGCGGCACCTTCTATCCCGAAGACGTCTCTCAGGACAATTGGCTGAGCTACTACGCCAGTCAACTCCCCAGTGTGGAAATCAACAATACGTTCTACCGCATGCCAAAGGATCATGTGGTCGCTGCGTGGCGGGACGCCGTACCCGATGAGTTCCGTTTCGTCATCAAAGCTTCGCGCCGCATCAGTCATCAACATCGGTTGAAGAATGCCGAGGAAGCGACCGGGTACCTGGTCAAGCGCGTCGCTGTACTCGACGCCAAACTCGGCGCAGTACTGATTCAACTACCGCCGAACATGCGTGCGGACTTGGATCGCCTGCAGCGTTTCCAAGACCTGCTCCCCGCTGATCTGCCCGTGGCGTTCGAATTTCGCCACGACTCTTGGCAAGACGCCGGGGTTGCTGGGGTCCTCAACGAGCGCGGTCACGGGTTGGTGATGGCACATGACGAGGGTAACACTGTGCCCCAACTGCCCGACGGCAACTTGATGTACTTGCGGCTGCGCGCGGAAAAATACACCCCGGCGGCACTCAAGAAGTGGCACAAGGCGGTCAGCAGTTCCAAAGCGGAGAATGCCTACGTCTTTTTCAAACACGAAGATGCTGGTGCCGGCCCGAGACTCGCACGGCAATTCCTCAATCTCGGCGAGGTGAAGCGGGCTCGTCCGCCGGCGCGTGCCGCGGCACAAAAAACGGCGAAGCAAGCACCCAAAAAGGCGCCTAAGAAAGCACCAAAGAAAGCTAAGGTCCGGGCGACCCGAAAATCCGGTTAAGAGGTGTTCGACCTCGAAGGCGCGGTTTTAGCGCGCTTGTTTTTCCGTGAGGCGCTGCGCTTGGTCGACTGGCGACTGGCTTGATTGCGTCGCTCTTGCGCGATGAGTCGCGACTGGTTGCGGTTGATCATGTATCTCTCGGCAGGGTTACTTCTTAGTGACGTTCTATTTAACGGGTAAGACCACGAACCCCGCAGAAGCAGTTCACACTTTTTTGTGCGTTTGTCCGACACCTGAAGGTTGCGTCACATATGCGCGCCGTCACCCCCAGTTAGAAGTATTCCAGCAACTGGTCGGCTCGCTCGAGAATCGTGTGTCCGAGCCGTTTGAGGTCTTCATCGGGCTCTAGTTCGTCCGGGATTTGAAAGACCGTGCAGCCCGCCGCGTAGGCGGCACGCACACCGTTGGCCGAGTCTTCCACAGCCGAGCACACCGAGGCTTCCAGGCCGAAACGATCCAGCGCGAGTTGGTATGGGGCGGGATGCGGTTTGCCGTGGGCGGCTTCCCCACCGCAAACCAGAAACTCGAAATACCGATCGAGCCCTGCAAGCCGTAGTTTGGTTTGTGAGGTTTCACGGCCTGTGGAGGTGACCACAGCCATTGGCGTACGCAGCGCACTGAGGTACTCCAGCACTTCGACGATTCCCGGCTTGACGGGCACAGAACCGTTCAGCACGCGCGCGTGGTAACCGCGCGCCCAGCGCTGCTCCAGTTCCCGAAAGGGAAATGTGTCGCCGTACGCCGCCATGAGGATACGCCGGGTCCCTGCCCCGGTGCTGCCGATGCAACGATCGTACGCCTCGCGATCGACGTGCCACCCCATCTCCCGGAGGGCGTGCTCGAAACAAGCGCGCGCAACGCGCTCTGAATCGAGCAACGTGCCGTCCATGTCGAAGAGGACGGCGCTTTTGATATCAGCCAGCTGCGGCGACCAGGTTGTTGAGCACGTACTGCAAGATGCCGCCGCTCTTGAAGTAGGCGATCTCGTTATCGGTGTCGAGACGGCTGTCGACCAGCAACTTTTGTTCAGTGCCGTCTGCCGACTTGACGGTCACTTCGACTTCCTGACGGGGGGTCTCAGTGGCTCCGGCGAGCAATTGAACGTCGACGATTTCATCTCCCGTAAGTCCCAAAGAGGTGCGGCCGTCCCCCGCCTTGAATTGCAAAGGCAACACACCCATGCCGATCAGATTGGAACGGTGAATCCGCTCGAAACTTTCGGCGATGACCGCTTTGACACCCAACAAGCGCGTGCCCTTGGCTGCCCAGTCTCGGCTCGAACCGGTGCCGTACTCCTTTCCGGCAATCACTACGAGCGGCGTACCTTCACCTTGGTAGCGCACCGCGGCATCGTAGATGGACAGTTGCTCATCCGAAGGCACGTGCTTGGTGTAGCCGCCCTCGACACCCGGCACCATCTCGTTGCGGATACGAATGTTGGCAAAGGTACCGCGCATCATGACTTCATGATTGCCGCGTCGTGAGCCGTACGAATTGAAATCGGCGACGTCCACACCGTGCTGCTGCAGGTAATGTCCCGCGGGGCTGTCCGGCTGAATGGCGCCTGCCGGAGAGATGTGGTCAGTAGTGACCGAATCGCCTAACAACGCCAATACGCGGGCACCCGTAACGCCGATGTTCTGGTCTAGATCGCCGCCTACCGAGAAGAACGGTGGCTGCTTGATGTAGGTGGAGTTTTCCCAGGAGTACGTACCGCCGCTGGTCACCTCGATCGCTTGCCATGCAGCCGGGCCGGTAAAGACGTCGGCGTATTGACGGTCGAACATCTCCACCGACACTTGGTCGACCACCTCGCGGATCTCCTGATTGGAAGGCCAGATGTCCGCCAACATGACCGGATTGCCCGCAGCATCGGTGCCGATGGGTTCGACGTCGAGATTGATTCGGGTGGTACCCGCGATGGCGTACGCGACGACGAGCGGCGGTGAAGCCAACCAATTCGTGCGCACTTCTTGATGCACACGACCCTCGAAGTTGCGGTTGCCTGACAACACCGATGCCACCACCAAGTCACCCGCGTTGATCGCTGCAGAGATGTGCTCCGGCAGCGGTCCCGAGTTACCGATGCAGGTGGTGCAACCGTAACCGACCAAGTTGAAGCCGAGGCCGTCCAAAGCACCCTGCAGTCCGGTCGCCTCCAGGTACTCCGTGACCACTTTCGAACCCGGAGCCAGCGAAGTTTTCACCCAGGGCTGCACGTTGAGGCCTTTGGCCAGGGCTTTTTGCGCCACCAGTCCGGCACCTAACATCACCGCAGGGTTGGACGTATTGGTACAACTGGTGATGGCTGCGATGACCACATCGCCATCGTCCAGTTCGTAATCTTTACCTGGCACCGGTGTACTCGCGGGTTCCGCACGCCCGTGCAACTCTAACGCTTCATCGAACGCACGCTTCATGTCGCTCATGGCAACACGATCTTGCGGACGCTTGGGTCCCGCTAAACTCGGCACCACATCGGCAAGATCCAGGCTCAGCGTGTCGGTGTACACCGGGTCCACCGAATTAGCGTCGCGGAACATACCTTGCGCCTTGGCGTACGCCTCGACCAGGGCAACCGTGTCCGGGTCGCGGTTGGTGAGACGCAAATAGTTGATGGTTTCCGAGTCTATGGGGAAGAAGCCACAGGTAGCCCCGTACTCGGGCGCCATGTTGGCGATCGTCGCTTGATCCGCGAGTGACAAATTATCCAATCCGTCGCCGTAGAACTCCACGAACTTGCCGACCACGCCTTTGGCACGCAGCATTTCGACCACAACGAGCACCACATCCGTCGCCGTAATGCCTTCACGCACTTGTCCGGTGAGTTTGAAGCCGACGACATCCGGGATGAGCATGCTAATGGGTTGTCCAAGCATGGCGGCTTCCGCCTCGATGCCGCCAACACCCCAGCCCAGCACTCCAAGGCCGTTGATCATCGTCGTGTGCGAATCCGTGCCGACCAGTGTGTCGGGATAAGCCACGGTGCGGCCGTTGTCTTCCTTCGTCCAGACCGCCTTCGCGAGATACTCGAGATTGACCTGATGGCAGATCCCGGTGCCCGGCGGCACCACACGGAAGTTTTCGAAGGCAGTTTGGCCCCAACGCAGGAATCGATAGCGTTCGGTATTGCGCTCCATTTCGATCGCGACGTTTTCCTCGAACGCGGAATCGTTACCGAACTTGTCGACCATGACCGAGTGGTCGATGACCAGATCCACAGGAGACAGGGGATTGATGATGCTCGGGTCGTGACCCGCATCGACCACGGCCGAACGCATGGCGGCGAGGTCCGCGACGCCAGGTACGCCGGTAAAGTCCTGCATAAGGACCCGCGCGGGTCGATAAGCGATCTCCTCCGCGTCAGGTGGACTGTCAGCCCATGCGCCTAAGCTCTTGATATCGCTGGCATTGACCGTGACATCGTCTTCGAACCGCAACAGGTTTTCGAGCAGAATTTTCAGCGTGACCGGCAATCTGGAAACATCGCCGATGCCCTGTGCCTCGGGCAGGCTGTAGTAGTCGTATTCCTTATTCCCTACAACGAGGGTCTTCTTGGCGTCGAAGCTGTTGAGACTCATGGATTTTTATTTCTAGTTGGAAAAAGGGTGCGTATTTTGCCTGAAACTCAGCAGTCTCCCAAATCCAGTCTCACCGTCCGACCGTTCTATGTGTCTTGCGGTGGCTGGGGTCGCTGCACAGGATCGTGGCCATCCGCGGTGGAGCGGTACAGATGCGCACCGCAGCGCCGGCAATAGGTCGCCTCTTGTGCGTGCCCTTCCAACGAGCACTCGGGACACGTGCGTGTGTTGGCGCGACGCCGACTGGCTTCGTTGATCTCCAAGGTCATGATGCCTGTCGGCACCGCAATGATGCCGTACCCCAACACCATGATGAGCGTGGCGAGGGCACGTCCAGCGGGGGTTTCCGGTGTGATATCCCCGAATCCCACTGTGGTCATCGTAGTCACCGCCCAGTACATCGAATCGGGAATACTCGCAAATTTCGGGTTGGTGGGTCCTTCGATCAGGTACATGAGCGAGCCGAAGATCACCACCAGTGACAACACCGTAAAGACAAACACCGTGATCTTGCGTCGGCTTGCTTTCATGGCCTGAATCAGCAATTCGGCTTCGCCCACATAGCGCACCATGCGTAATACGCGAAACACGCGCAGCACTCTCAAGATGCGCACGACCAATAGGTACTGCGTACCGGTGAACCACAAGCTCAGGTACGTGGGGATAATCCCCAGAAGATCGATGATGCCGTAGAAACTTCGTGCGTAGGCTTTCGTGTTATCGATACACCACAGGCGCAGAGCGTATTCGATGGTGAAGCCGATCGTGAACAGCCATTCGATGGCATATAGCCACGGGCCGAAGCGCGCGTGCACGCTGTCGATAGTGTCCAACATCACCGCACCCACACTGAGCAGAATGGAGATGATCAGCGCGACGTCGAATGCCTTTCCCGCAGGAGTGTCGGCTTCGAAAATGATCGTGCGAACGGTGTCTTTGGTGAACGCCATCCGCGCAAGTGTAGCTTATTTACCCTCTATCAGTGCCGGCGTGCAGTGCTGGAATGACTCGCTAAAAAGACTAGTGCCAGCTCGGGTCATGACTGAGTTGGTAGGCCGGTCGTGCCTTGAGGCGCTTGACGTACGCCGATACTTTGGCCGAGGGTGACTGCAGCCATCCGAATTGGACCGCGGAGTCGAGTGTACCGCCGTACACCACATCAGCCGCGCTGAATTGTGTGCCGAGAACCCAATCCTCCTTGGGCGTCATCTCTTCGACTGTAGCGATGCAGCGCTCGGCGTCTCCCCAGCCCGCGGACTGCGCGGGGTAGTCCGTCACACCCAGCATCGTCGTGGTAAACATCGGTTCCAGCGTGGTTCCCGGGAAGAACAGGTAACGGTAGTAGCGCCCGCGCAGCTTCGAATCTATCTGCGGGGCCATCCCCAGCTGCGGGAACTTGTCCGCTAAGTAGGCACAAATCGCCGCGACCTCGGTGACCACCACATCGCCGTCCACCAACACGGGTATCTTGCCCATGGGGTTGATGGCGCGGAATTCGTCGGTGGCGGTTTCGCCTGCCTGAAAATCCACGGTCACGCGTTCGTGTTCGACGCCGAGTTCCTTCAGCATCCAATCCGTCGTCAGGGCGCGACTGGCTGGATTGTAGTAGTGCTTCATGATCACCGCCTTCTCGAGTCTTCAAGTAATCCGAGCATAGACCATCGCTACTGACAACGGGGTGGCAGCATGCACGCAGTGGTCTCCGACCCCAATTGGTGACTTCTTTATTGTCTCCGACCCCATTTCAAAGCACCCTTTTCGTCTCCGACCCCACTTTCACGCTCCTCTGTTCGTCTCCGACCCCAAATTTGCGTCGTGCTGTGTCTCCGACCCCAAATTCCCGCATTGCAGTTGTCTCCGACCCCAATCTCGTCCGTCTATTTTGTCTCCGACCCCAAATACACGTTTCTGTTTTGTCTCCGACCCCAATTTCGGGTTTACTCCTGAGACGCTTGCGATTGAGGACGGTTTGCCCATGTCGCCCATCGAGTGTTTGCTCTGGGATTTTGGCGATACGCTTTGCGACGAGCGGTTCATATGGAGCAGCGGTGCGGAGTGGATGGAGGTGTACCACTCGTTCGATGACGGCGGCTTGGGTGCTCAATGGAATGTCGGTGCCATCGACACGAAAGTGTTCGCGACTCATCTGGCAGCGCGCATGGGGCGTTCGTCGGCATCGATTGTCGACCACATGATCGCCCGGTGCGGGCAGATTCAGTTCTACCGCAACGTATTCGAATTCTTCAAATCCCATCACCTACCGCAAGCCATCGTCACTGTGAATCCCGATATATTCACGACGACGATCGCACCCAAGTACGATCTGGCCTCATTCTGCGAGGTGATTGTGACTTCCTGGGAGGAAGGTACGGACAACAAGCGCCGATTGTGCGACATCGCGCTTGCGAAAATGGGACTAGAATGCAGCCGGGCGTCCGCGCTGTTACTCGACAACAAGCAAACCAACGTCTCCGAGTGGGTCGAAGCCGGGGGAGCAGCCTACCTGTACGTCGACGACACTAAGTTCGCCAAAGACATCGAGGCCGGCATTGACATGCTCGGCCTCGAGCTTTAACGCTGAGTGTGCGTACCGGCTAACCCACTTCGATGTCGATCGTGCGGCCGTGCGCGGGTTCGCGCTTAGACACAGTCACGTACAGCACACCGTCCTTGCTCTGCGCCTGGATAGATTCTGCGTCCGCGTCGTCAGGCAACTGGAAGTTACGCACGAAGCGTCCAAAGCGCCTTTCTACCCGATGCACCTTGTTGGCACCGTCACTGTCTTCCTGCGTTTCAGACTTGCGTTCGCCGCTTACGGTCAAGACACCGTCATTGACGGTGACGGACAGATCCTCGGCAGCGACTGCCGGCACCTCCACGTCGATTTGATACTCGTTCTCATTCTCGCGAATGTCGACCAGAGGCAGCCAATCCGCTCGACGCACGGGCGCGCTCGGCCGCTCCAGGGCTTGAAAAAGGTTGTCAAACTCGCGAAACGGACTCCATCTCACCACGTTCATTACTCAGTCTCCTTTATCTCTTCTCAACCGTGCTTAATCGCACCGTTGCCTCCTTTATAGTGGCGAAATCGCCGACTCAAAGACCTTGAAAAAAAAATTGTTGCCCCCATCGGGCGTTCGGGCGAACCTCATTCCCCCCTTTTTCACAGCTTCCGGAGACCCAAATGACACAAATGACCCTGGATGAAAAACAGGCTTTCCTGGCTGACCTTCACGTCGGTGTGATCGCGTTGAACGATCCGGGGAAGGGTCCACTGACCGTGCCCATCTGGTACGACTACACGCCCGGCGGCGATCTCTGGGTCATCACGGGTGCCCATTCACGTAAAGGCAAGCTCATGGAAAAAGGCACACGATTGAGTCTAGCGGCACAAACCGAGACTGCCCCTTACAAGTACGTGAGCATCGAAGGTGTGGTCACCGCGGTCGAGCCCACTGACAGCGCCACACTGCTCAACATGGCTAAGCGGTATTTGGGTGACGTCCAGGGTCAAGCCTATGCGGAAGGATCAGACTTGAGCGGGCAAGTCACTGTGCGAATCCACTGTGATCGATGGCTTGCGGTCGACTACAGCCGGTCCTGATCACACCTTTGTTCTGCTAGTCGTTTTTCGTGATCAGGTAAACGGCTTCCACCGCTTGCTGCACACCTTGCTCTTCGAAGTGAGGCGGTAGTGCGCGCGTGACAATGGCGTCTAATAATTCTATGTCGCACCGTGTGCCGTAGTGAGATTCGATCTCTTCCGCATAAACGGCATGCGGGGGTCCGGCGACGAGGTTTTGATCGTACTCGAAGCTGAGAAGCAATATCCGACAGCCATCGGGAATGATGCGCAATAAATGATCGACATAGCGAAAACGCATGTCCGGAGGCAAAGCGACCAGGGAGCCACGATCGAATAGCCCCGTGACCCCTTCCAGTAGCGGCGCGGTCAGGTCGAAGAAGTCACCTTGGAAGATAGTGGTCGCACTGCCCTGGTGACTGACAAAGCGATCAACGAGGCTTTGCTCCGGCGTTTCCGCACCTTCTGCGAAATAGGTTTCGATGGCCACCTGCGCGATTTCCACCCCGACAACCTGGTGCCCGGCATTTTCCAGCCAGCGCATGTCTAGGGATTTACCGCACAGAGGGACGAAGACTTTGCTGTCGGGTTCCAGATTCAGTAACGGCCAGAATTCTAAGAGTAGTTTATTGTGTTCGGCCTGGTGAAAGCCGATCTGGTTTTTTCCCCATCGTTCGAGCCAGAACCTTGGTTTCATCAAGAACACCCGCTCCTCGCGGCAACGGTATATCATAAGCAACGATGAGTGGCTAGGTGAGCGGACCTTTTGGCCCAAGACGTTTCAACCCTGTGAGCGAGCGATTCATGGCAACCGGCAATCCCATACGATTTGTTTTCCTAAGCTTAGCGTTATGCGCGCTCGGTTCTTGCGCCCTGTCGCAGGAGACGTTGGAGGGCAAACAATCCGGGGATAAGGGTTGGGACGATAACGGTTGGGACAAAGGCGCGATGGTCGCTACTGCCAATCCGTATGCCACCGATGCCGCCATCGAGGTGTTGGAACGCGGCGGTCATGCAGTCGACGCCGCTATCGCCGCGCACCTCGTGCTCGGCTTGGTCGAACCGCAAAGCAGCGGCATCGGCGGCGGCGGTTTCCTGCTCGCCTACGAGCGCACAACGCATGCCCTGACCTTTCACGACGGACGCGAAGTAGCGCCCATGGGTGCGACAGCCGATATGTTCATGCACGACGGGGAAGTCATGAATTTCCTGGAGGCATGGCAAAGCGGCCTCTCGGTCGGTGCGCCCGGCGCGGTCGCGCTCTATAAGAGCGCTCACGACAAGCACGGTAGACTGCGATGGGCGGATCTGTTTGCGCCGGCCATCGAGCTTGCCGAAGAAGGGTTCATTGTCTCGCCCCGCCTGGCGGCATTGTTACAACGTCTGCGCGAGATTTCGCGCCTTGACGACAATGCAGCGAGCGCTGCCTATTTCTATCCTGAGGGCAGTCCTCTCTCGGCCGGAACTCGCCGAGACAATCCGGAATACGCCACTACACTGAGACGTATTGCCAATGAGGGTATCAGCGCGTTCTACACCGGCGTTATCCCCGACGCCATCGCCGCCGCTGTACAGGCTGAGCCCAATCCAGGCACGCTGACCGCTCAAGACATCACCCGCTACCAAGCCGTCGAACGACCCGTCGTGTGTGGATCCTTTCGTGACTTGAAGATTTGTACTACCAGCCCACCCTCGTCCGGCGGCGCGCAAATCATGATCGCCAACATGTACGACCATCTGGCCCAGCGTGAACCGCAGGACAAGATCAAGGCGCTCGTCGATGCCCAACGACTGGCCTACGCCGATCGCGATCATTACTTCGGCGATCCCAACCAGGTGCAGATCCCCCTTCAAGACTTGTTGAATCCCCGCTATCTCCAACACCGCGCACAACGGCCGTTCGCCCCCGGCGAAGAGCCAACACCCGGCGATCCCGCGATTGTGCTCGGTCACCCGACTAGCCAGGTGTTCGGCCATGACACGACCGAGGAAGCGGCCGGTACCACCCACCTCTCTGTCATCGACAAAGACGGTAACGCAGTGGCGTTCACGGCAACCGTCGAAGCACCCTTTGGCTCATCCCGCTGGGTCCACGGCTTCCTGCTCAACAACGAATTGACGGATTTCGCCCGGGACATCGATCCCGATAAACCCTTGCCCGCCAACGCGGTAGCGCCCGGCAAACGTCCACGCTCCTCCATGTCACCGACCATGGTATTCGACTCACAAGACAATCTGATCATGGTGACCGGCTCGCCCGGAGGCAACTCCATCCCAGCGTACGTGGCAAAAACCATCGTAGGCGTGCTCGACTGGAACCTCGACGCCCAAGCCGCTGCCGATCACCCCAATATCATTGCCCGTGGTGCCAGAGTGCGTGTGGAAACCGGCATTGGGGACGGTGAGGCGATTGCGAGGCGACTCAAGGATCAGGGCTACGACGTACAGGAACGCGAAGGAGAGAACTCGGGCATTCATCTCATCGTAGTGCGCGATACCCACCTCGAGGGCGCAGCCGACTCACGGCGTGAAGGTACCGTGCGCTCGCTGCAATAATCGCCCGAACCGGTTCGATCGTGAACACATCCAAACCGCTGGCGCTCAAAACCAAGGCCGATCTCAAAAAGCTGCGGCGCATTTCGCTTGCACACCAGGGTTTGACCAAAACCAATCCGTTTGGACGCGGCCGCAATGCCGCGCTAAAAGCCATCGCGCACCTTGGTTACGTGCAGATAGACACTATCTCCGTTGTCGAGCGTGCTCACCACCACGTGCTGTCCAGTCGGGTCTCGAACTACGCCCCAACCATGCTTCATCAGCTGCTAGCGCGGCGTGAGGTGTTCGAGTATTGGGCGCACGCCGCCGCGTTCCTGCCCATCCACGCGTTTCGCTATTCGCTCCCGTTCAAGCATGCCTTTCGCGAAGGCCACTTCCAACGCAGCACCGATGAGAAACTGATGAGGGAGCTCATGGCGCGGATACGCACCGACGGTCCCCTACGCTCTCGCGACATCGAAGAACCGAAGCGCAGCCAAGCAGGATGGTGGGATTGGAAGCCCGCCAAGCGAGCCCTGGAACAACTGTTCATGCAGGGCGATCTGATGATTACTGCGCGTGACGGTTTTCAGAAGACCTACGATCTCGCCGAAAACGTGTTGCCAAGCTCCGTCGATACGTCAACACCCACGCCGCACGAGTATGCTCAACACCTTATCGACGACGCTTTACGTTGTCATGGGTTTGCGAGCCTGAAAGGTATTGCGTATCTACGTCGCGACAACCAAGTTCGTACCGCAGCCAAAGAACTGGTCACTGAATCGGTCAAGGACGGTGTCTTGCTGCCCATCAGCATCCAAGGCAGTACACCTTACTACATCAAGCCTGAGACGTTGGACGCACGCGCTCCCAACACCCCTGCTCAAGTGAAGATCCTCTCCCCGTTCGACAATAGTGTCATTCAACGGGAACGGGTCAACCGGTTGTTTGGTTTCGACTATCAGATCGAGTGCTACGTGCCTCAGGCCAAACGCAAGTTCGGCTACTTCTGTTTACCCTTGCTTTATAAGGACGAATTCGTCGGCCGGATGGATTGCAAAACTCATCGCGACACCAATACGTTTTCGATAAAGAGTCTGCACATTGAATCGCATGGACACGACGATGACGCAGTTGCCACGGCACTCGGCACCGCGCTCGGTGACTTCATGGCCTTTCAGGATTGTACGAGCGTCAAACTCGAACGCGTTAACCCCGCCCGCAAGACGACGCTCTACAGTCGTATCGTCGACCGGAACACCCACAGTTAGAGGACAAACATGACCGCATATGCCCACCCTGAGTACTTGACCGATGTCCAAACCCTGTACACGAGACTCGGCGACGCCAACTTACGCATCTTCGATACGGCCGTGCAGCTCATTCCCCAACCCGGAGGCACTTACCAGATGCTCAGCGGCCGAGCGGATTATGAATCCAGCCACATTCCCAGTGCCGGATTCATCGATCTGGCCGAGGCATGGGCCGTGGCTGACGATCGCCTGCGCTTCACCCTGCCGCCGTCAGACACACTGGCCAGTGCCATCGGGCAATCCGGGATCGGCGCAGAGCACGATGTCGTGTTGTATTCCTCCGGCCATCTAATGTGGGCGACGCGTGCATGGTGGCTGCTGCACCACGCAGGTCATCAGCGCGTATCCGTGTTGAACGGCAATTTCACCGGTTGGCAGACACGAGACTTCCCCACCGAGTCGGGAACCAACGCTTATGCACCTACCACGTTTTCGGCAACGCCGCGAGACGATGCCTTTGTCGGCACGACTCAAGTCGAAGACGGCATGCACGGCAAAGTGTGCACGATCAATGCTTTGACACGCCCACTATACGAAGGTAGCGGGGATTTCTACTACACCCGTCCCGGGCACATTCCAGGGAGCTTATCGCTACCGTTCGATGACGTGCTCGAGAACGAGCACTTTCTCCCTGCTGAAGCGCTGCATAAGAAACTCGACGAACTCGGGATTTTGAACAGCGAACGCGTAATCACTTACTGCGGCGGCGGCATAGCCGCCACGCTGGACGGTTTCGCATGCAAGCTGCTCGGTCAAGACAATGTGGGCGTGTATGACGGCTCACTCTCGGAGTGGGTGCAGGACGATTCACGACCTTTGACCGTCGGACCCGACGCATGAACTGGACAGGTCGTTAATCCGAACTAAGGTTACAACAACGGACATCGCGCAATAGCGCACCGGGTCAAGGACGACCCCCTCGCAACCTAGGCCGGGCAATTCAGTTTCGGTTTAGTTTCAATTCACCGTCGATTCATCGGCACCGGCGCATAGTGCCTCCACGGTCAAAACACCCAATGGAGGTCAACATGAAAGCCGTAGCACCAATCGTTCTCGCACTCGTTGCGGGATTGACCATGCAGACCGCACAAGCCGGGCGCGCTGACACGCATCGTTTTCACTCAGGTGTCTGGTTCACCGATCGTCATGCGCCCATGTACGACATCGACGACCGCCGCTACCGCAACAAGCGTTTCAAGAAGCAAGGTGTGCTGCGCCTCGACGTGCCCGTGCACGTGCGTGGCTCGCAACGGGTGAAGCTGCGCCGGTTGCTGAACCGCTACTACGACATCGATCTCAATGACTTTCGACTGCGCAAAGTCGTCATCAACCACCACGGTCGCCGCCATGCCAGTGCATCGCTGCGGACCGGACCTGTGAGCACGCCGCAACGGTTCTTGAACCACGGCCGCACGCACATTTTTGCGCCCGCCAATCAAGGCCGCTGGGTGTTGAACTTTCACAACGCGCGCGTCAACAACATTCGTGTGGTTTTAGAGCCGCGCTACCGCTATGTCGCTCACCCACACTTCGACAGAAGGTTCCATCACCGCGGGCACTAATCCGGGCTAGACACCTTCTTCCAGCATGGCGGTGAGGTCTACCTCGCCGCCATGCTGGCTGCGCATCAGCGTTGTCTCTCCTTGCTGAAAGAGCACCAAGCCGTCCAGGAACTCGACGCGTGGACCGTCCACGGTTTCAAGCCCAACGCCATGCCGCATGGTGTACACCGTCATGTCATGCGACACACACAAATCGAGTTGCGGCATGCCGCGCGCCAAGGGCGCAGCCTTCAATCTGCTATTGAGCACGTTGAGAATCAACCGCACCGCCAACTCCGCAGGCATCATGGCATCGTCCGGCACCTGGCCGTCGAACCACCGATTCACGTAATCGGCCAAACCGTCGGCGGCAGACAAGCCCTTCCACATTTTCTGCTGATCGAGCGCGTAAAAAACCCCCAGGGCTTCCACAGGCCGGGTGCGGTGCCCACGACCGCCGTGATCTCGGTGTGTGGCGATGATGATCTCGCTCGTCTCGACGCAACGTTCGGGTGGGCTGGCATAACCGCGACAGGCGACCGTCTTGGGTAACCGTTCTCCGAAGTTGCGGCAGAGCGACCGACCGTGTTCCGTCAGCGGATTGAGCAAATCGTGTATGGAACGGTCGAACGTTCTCGCCGAGTGACGCATCAATACCACGACCCGATCGGCACCTTCTTCGAACACCTGCGCTACCAGATCGGCAGTGTCGCAACCGTAATGATCGCCGAGTTCGGGTGTTGCCGAATTCTCGCGTGCGCCATCTGCCTCTACCCCTGCACCTACCTCTGAGTCTGCATCGTTCATGCCACTTCTCATTTGCTCGCTACATGAAATATCCTAACATCCAAGAACCTATTTCTCGGGGAGTACGCATGGGGCGTTTAGATGACAGAGTAGCCGTGGTGACCGGCGCGGGCCGTGGCATCGGCCGTGAGATCGCACTGATGATGGCCAGTGAAGGCGCCAAGGTGGTGGTCAACGACCTGGGCGGCAACACGGACGGCACGGGTACGACACCGATCGCAGAAGACGTCGTCGCGGAAATCAAGACCGCCGGTGGTGAAGCAGTCGCCAATACGGATTCCGTTGCCGAGGTGGCAGGCGGTGCAGCGCTCGTCAAAACTGCGTTGGATCACTTCGGTGGGATGGACATCTTGATCAACAACGCCGGAATTCTGCGGGACCGGACGATTTTCAAGATGGAAGAGTCGGATTGGGACGCGGTGTTGGCCGTACACTTGAAAGGTCACTACTGTTGTTCGCGGCCGTTTGCGCAATACATTCGCGAAAACAACCGCACCGGTTGTCGCATCGTCAACTTCTCGAGTGTCTCGGGTTTGTACGGTAACTTCGGACAGGCAAACTACGGGGCGGCCAAAGCAGGTATCGCCGGGTTCTCGCGTGTGTTGTCGCTGGAGCTTGCCAAGTACGCCTGCACGGTGAACACGATCTCACCGGGCGCATTGACGCGCATGACCATTCCTTTGCGCGAGAACCGCGGCGAAAGCGTGGACGATTCGGACATCGAAGCGGGTGGACCGCAGCATGTCGCACCCATCGTCGTATGGTTGGCAGGCGAAGAGTCCGCCGGGATTACTTCCGAGATATTCCACACGGGCCGCGGAGGTGTGGCCATCATGCAGCAGCCGCGGGTGATCAAGCAGTTCAGGAAACGCGAAGGTCTATGGTCGCTGAGTGAACTCGATCAGGTCGTGCCGGAACTCATTGCAGCCAAAGCTGCCAATGTCGAGGCCGCAGACGCTGCGGCAACGCCCATTGAGATCTAGCCCGCCTAGTCACTGAGCCGCGCGGCCAATGCCTGCCCCAACTCGCTGAAGATCGAGCGCAGCTGCGCACTGTCGCGTACACCGGGACGGGCAGCGACCCAGACTTCCATGTCGACAATGCGGCTGCGGTCCCCGACCTCGATCCATTCCGGGTGGCGGCTGGCCATCCATTGCGGGAACGCACCGATTCCGCATCCAGCGCAAACGGCCGCACGACGACAGGCGATAGAGTCGCTGCGACAAACCACCTGCTCGGCATCGATCTGTATCCCCTGCTTGTGGGCAGCACGCACCAGGTGATCCCGGGCGAGCCCATCGACAAAGCGATGTTCCGACAGGTTCTCAAGATCCAGGGGTCCGAACCGGTCGAGGTAGGCTTGAGTTGCGTAAGTGGACATGGCCAGCTGACCCACGCGGCGACACAGAAGCTCTTGTTGGGTCGGTTGCACATGACGGATGGCAATGTCCGCGTCATGCTCCAACAGATTCAAAATGTCGTCGGTAACAACGATGTCGACGTTAAAACTGGGATTGGATATCAGCTGATCGAGAAGCACCTCAGGTAACAATTCCGCCAACACGCCTGCGACGGAAATCGTGAGCTTGGTGACGGGTTGACTGGTGAATTGGTCGCGTGCCGAACGAAACGCCAATGCGCTCTCGTGCATGGCGCGAGCGCTCTTCAAGAGCCGCTTTCCCAGATCGTTGAGAACGAGTCCTTTGGAGGTGCGCGAAAAGAGCCCCACGCCCAACTCGTCCTCCAGCGCCTGCACGTGGCGGGCCGCCGTGGGATGAGTGATGCCGATGTAACGCGCTCCGGCAGCCAGACTGCCCTCCTGCGCCACGGCGACAAAAGTGCGCACAAGGTTCCAATCTAGGTCGAATGCAGGATGCGTCATATCGCCGGTCTCGCGTCGTACTGCCTAATATGATTGTCGCGCCTACATCCCTGTAAGTTTGCGTAATTGAGGTTTTTGGTAACGTTTATTCACCTCTATGCCTTATAACGTTACTTTAAGTAACATCTCTTATCAACAAGAGATCAACCAGAGATCGCTCGAACAGTGTCTCCGACCCCATTTTTTACTTGCAAGGAATATCCGCCATGAAAACGAGCCTTTTAGCCACATCCGCGTTCGCACTCTGCCTCTCCGCCACCTTCGCCGAAGCGCGGACGAGTACGGATGCCGAATTCCGCGGTTATCAACAGTGCGTCAACGCCGCTGACCGCGAAAGTCGGGGACTGGTCCCGTCACGCAACTATTACCTCGATAAAGGCGAGACGAGCCTGTATTACGTCAACGCCACTCGGTGGGAGGAAGGCGAACGCGCGGCGGTGCGCGTGGCTTGTGAAACGGATCTGCGGGGGCATCGTCTGCTCAGCGCCAACGTATCGCCCGGTCACTTCACGCTCGACCGCACCGGTTCCGTGACCATCGATATCGCTCAGAAGTAACGCGTTACCACCCGCACTGGGGTCGAGCAGCGGAGTCTGGCCATGCGCCAGATTCCGCTGGCTCTTGTCCGACCATCTTGAAACCGGTCCGCTCTCGAGGCTGCTACACTCGCCCGAATCGGTCGTCAGCGACACAGACTTGCAGCAACATCTCGAAGCCTTTACCCAAAAATTCGATATCCCGGCCGCGGTTGGCGGTGTAGTCAACGCCGATGGCAACGTGCGCAGTTGTGTCGTCGGCACTACGCAACGCGGCGGCGACCTTCCCGTGGAGATCGGCGATCAGTGGCACATCGGATCTTGCACAAAAGCCATTACGGCAACGCTCTGCGCATGTTACGTCGAGCGTGGCGACTTGGCCTGGGACAGCCGCGTCCCCGATTTGCTCCCAGACCTCACGCCGCAAATCGATCCGGGTTGGCAGTCCCGCACGCTCGAGGAACTCCTATTATGCACTTCGGGCATGCAAGCCAATCCTACGGTAGCTGAGCTCCAGCACGGTTGGAGCGATCCGCGCACACTTACGGAACAGCGTACCCAAATCACCCTGTCGGCATTGTCTAACGCCCCCAGACAGCCCGGTAAGTTCGTCTACTCGAACCTGGGTTACATCGTGGTCGGCGCCATCTTGGACAGACTCAGCGGCACGTCATTCGAGGCGGCGCTCAACGAACTGCTGCTACGTCCGCTCGACATGAATACCGTGGGCTACGGTCCGCCGCCGTGTATCTGGGGGCATCGCAGCAAACTGCAGTTAGCGAGCTTTGCGCTGGGCAAGGGGCCACCCATGGATCCGCGCGACGTCAAAAGCGATAACCCCGGATTCATGTCATCCGCCGGTACCTTGCACATGTCCGTTGCGGACTGGAGTAAGTTCCTGTCCCTGTTCTTAGGGGACAATGGAACGCTCCTGTCGCGTCAGACGATCGACTACCTCCTCACCTATCCAACGGCCAAACGCAAAGATGCCAGAGCGGCTATGGCTATGGGATGGGCGGAAACAGGCGGTAGAATCGACGGTGTCGCCTATGGCGCCCAAGGCTCCAACACGATGTGGTCAGCTTGCGCGCTCATCAACACTAAACGTACCCGAGCGGCTTTCAGCGTTTGTAACGATGGGCGCACGCGCATTTTGTTGAGCCATCCGCAGATGACGGCAGAGTTGCTGAGATCGTCCGCTTGAAGCGCGCATAAAGTGAGGGGCCGGAGCTCGAATGTGGAGAGTCATTCTTACCCCGGCCCCGGACCCGAATTGCAAGCGTTAGAGCTAGAAGCGTCGGGTCAAGCGCAGTCCATCTTTTGAAATACTGACCTGGTTGGCTTTTTGCTGCCATACCAGCGTCAGTCCGGAATCTTCCCCGTCCTGACGGCCGAAGTACCACGTATCACTCAACTGCCAGCCCAGCACCTCGGTATGAGCATCGAGATCGAAGCGCGTCAAACCCAAGGCATAGCCCTTACCGATGTCCATTTGCTCCAAGTGCGCTTGAGTTTGCACCGAAGACACCAACGGATCGGCCTGCGCCACGCCCTGAACGGTTAGCGCCGCGACGACCAACGCACCGCATAACGCGCGTCGCCATCGGGTCGGTAGTGTCGTGGTTTTATCCATGCATCCATTATGGGGACGACTATTGCAGGTTCGTTGGGCATAAAGTGGACTAAGATTGAGAGAAAATTGAGGTTTGTAAACGAATTTTTAGCTTATTTATCAATTAGTTACAGAATTCTTAAACGGCAGACGATAGCCCTTCCCCATTCACCGCAGCACCGCTATTCTGCGCACCGTTCATTACATCTTCCCCACGTTTGCTGTCTAGGAGCTCATATTGAGAAAGTTAATTGTCGGACTACTTCTCGTTCTCGCCCTCTGTCTGCTGCTCCCGCCCGTCTTCGGGGGCATGGCCAAGGATCGTTTCGAGGCCACACTTGACCGTGCAGCGGCTCAGACTGGCGACACAATCGACATGCAGCTGGTGGACTACGACCGCGGATGGTTTTCCAGTACGGCACAATTCCGCATCACGTTCACCGATGAGTTCCTCGATGGCAATCCGGCACTTGCCGTGAACGACGGTGACGTGAACGCGTTACGAGAGGTGCTGCAAACCGGCATGTCTCAGGCAGTCGAGATCAACCACGGGCCGGTGATCATCGGCGAGAATACCGGTATCGGTCTGGGTGAGGTCACCAACGTTTTCACCGGCGGTGAGAGTGAGTTTCTGACTCAGCTGCTTGCGAAAACCGGCAACGACTACTTCATCAAGTCCGCCACCACCGTCGGTTTCAGCGGCGCTGGTCAAACCCAATTCGACGCGCCCGCATTCGACGTCAAACAATATGAAGGCTTCGACATCATCTTCGGTGGCGGTCAAGGCAACGGGACTTTCGATTACGCGACCTCCCACGTCGACGTCATCGGCAAAGTCGACGGGCTTTCGCTTCAACGTGACAACATGGGTGTGGTGGTGACAACGACCGATTTCGATGTCGATATGGCAGCCCCTGAGGATGCGCCGTACGGCACCGGGACCGCCGAAGTCACCGTCTCCAGTGTGACGGTGCAAGCGCCGGACCAGAGCGGGTTCGACATCGAGAACTTCTCGATGGATATGGTCTCGGAGCAGAGCGCCAACAAACAGGGCAACGTTCGCGTCTCCTACAAAGTGGCAAGCGCGACGGACGGCGCCGATTTCAATTTGAACGACATCGAACTGACGCTGCATATGCGCAATATCGACGGTCCCGCGTTCAGCGCGCTGCAAAAAGCGAGTAATGCGCTGCCGACTGCAGACACCACCGCAACCAACGCAGACCTTACGCCGCTGAAAGACCCTGTCTACGACCTGCTCAAAGGCGGTGCCGGATTGAGCATCGAACCGTTGAAGTTCACGCTCGATGACCAACGGTTCGAAGCTAAAATCGCCATCGATACGAAGGCGGATAACCTGCCCCAACGTCAGGCTTTCACGCTCGACAACCCACTGATCTTCATCAATCTATTTGCGCTGGATCTCGATCTCGTGGTCGACAGGGAATTAGCGGTCCAAGCCGCCATTCCTCAACTGAAACAACAACTCGCAGCGGGAATCCCCGAAGGCACGGAAGTAAGCGAAGCCGAGCTTCACAAGATGGCCGCCTCCCAAGCGCCGCTCATGCTCACTACCATGACGGCACAGGGATTTTTGAAGGAAGAAGGCGACAACTATCGTGTGTCCGCTAAGTACGACAATGGGGCCGTAACGATCAACGGCAACCCTCTGTCGCTTTCTCAGTTCATCAACGCTGACTGACCGCAGCACTATGACGGCACTTCGTTGGGGTATTCTCTCCACGGGGACGATCGCGCGCACGTTGGCGACCGCGATCACGCTGTCGGACAAAGCCGAACTCGCCGCGATCGGCAGTCGCAATAGCAACACCGCAGCGGCCTTCGCTGCTGAATTCGGCATCCCACGCGATCACGCGCACGCAAACTACGAGCGCCTCATCGCCGACCCGACGGTGGACATCATTTACGTCGCCACGCCCCATAGCAGCCACGCGGAGTGGACACTTGCCGCCCTGGAGGCAGGCCGCCACGTTCTGTGCGAGAAACCGCTTGGGTTGAATCATGCCCAAGCCATGGCCATGGTGGAAACCGCCCAGCGATGCGGCGTTTTCTTGATGGAAGCCTTCATGTATCGCCTGCATCCGCAGACCCGTGAGATATTGGTTCAAGTTGAGAAAGGTGCAATCGGCAAGCTCAAACATATCGAAGCGAGCTTTGGCTACCGCGCGCCATTCGATCCACATTCGAGACTGTTCGCCAACGATCTCGCGGGCGGCGGCATTATGGACGTCGGCTGCTATCCGATGTCGTTCGTGCGTTTGTTGACAGGTGGCGAGCCCAACCGGCTCAACGCATTTGGCGCCATCGGCTCGAGCGATGTGGATGAACACACTCATGCATTACTGGAGTTCGACGGGCACATAACCGCGAATGTCGGTACCAGCGTGTCATTGCCTTTGCGCAACGATGCCACTCTATATGGTACCGAAGGACGGCTTCACGTACCCAACCCCTGGCTGCCATCCCGCGACGGCGGGGAATGGTCATTCGCACTCATCCGCGGTGGCGAGACTCGAAAGATCGAAGGTGAGGCACCGCCGCTCTACACCATCGAGGTCGACCATGTGTGCGACACGATCGCCGACGGTGCGCTGCAATCGCCGCTGATGTCCTGGCAGGACAGCCTCGGCAACGCCCTAGCGCTCGACAACTGGCGCCGCGATATCGGCCTGCAGTTTGTCCACGAGCGTGCCGAGGCACATCCCGGACCCTTACGCGGACACCTGCGACCGAGCGACAAGCAGATTCCAGGAGCATCAGTTAAATACCTGGACAAACCCGTATCGCGTCTGGTCATGGGTTGTGACAATCAACCGAACATCAGCCACGCCAGCATCATGTGGGACGACTTCTTCGAAGCCGGCGGTAACTGCTTCGATACCGCTTTTATCTACGGCCAGGGTGCCATGGAGGCGTATCTCGGGCATTGGCACACCCAACGCAACGTGCGCGAAGACATGGTCATCGTCGGCAAAGGCGCTCACACACCACACAACTTTCCGGAATTCATCTCGAAGCAGCTGGACGTCACTTTGGAACGCCTGCAGACGGATTATGTGGATGTGTACTTCCTGCATCGTGACAACCTCGACGTGCCGGTGGACGAATTTGCCGATGCTTTAAATGCCGAAGTCGGGCGCGGTCGAGTCAAGGCATTCGGAGGCTCCAACTGGGGACTGCCCCGCGTCGCGGCGCTCAACCAGTACGCTGCCAATAACGGTTTGCAGGGATTCAGTGCCATCTCTAACAATTTCAGTCTGGCGCAAATGGTGGAACCGATATGGCCCGGCATCGAGGTTGCAACTCAGGGCGAGTTTGTCGATTACCTGACGGCCACGCAAACCGCACTGATGCCTTGGTCTGCACAAGCTCGAGGGTTCTTCACCGCCTGGGCGGATGAGGTCATTGCCGCGACCGCGCGCGAAAATACCGTAATCACCACCATGCAGCCCACCATGGAGGAACTGCGTCGTGTCTGGTTTTGCGATCAGAATCTCGCCAGACGAGAACGCGCACGCACATTGGCAAAGGAACACGGAGTGGAGATGATCAATATCGCACTGGCATACGTCCTCAATCAGCCCTTTCCGACTTTTGCTTTGATCGGTCCCAGAGTATTGAGCGAGACGGCAAGCTGCATTCGTAGTCTTACTGTCGCGCTGTCACCGGACGATATCGCCTATCTGCGCGACGGTTGAACGTCAACGCCGGCGTCGTCCGATGCTGACTACGTTGTCACCCCCGAGGACGTGCTGCTTGAGTTTGAACAGCACTTCCCACGTGCGCGTTTTGCCCGCTTCGTGCCAGAACCCACGACAGCCGATGCCGCCGCTCGTTTGGAAGAGCGAGACCGAAACACTTTGTGTGTGTCCTTCGTTCCACAACAGCCCGAGATTGGGTTCGCTTTCCAATTTCGCGATGCCGTCCAAAGCAAGTGCTGCCAGACGCGCATCGACGATATACGTCCCCACCTCGTCGGGCGCCACACGGATGGACACGTCGCCCTCGAAATCCCCACCAAGGCGGCCGGTCAGCGTCAGACCGTCGTTGTCCTCGGTAATGTCGAGATCGACTTCTACCGTTTCACCCAGGCTCGCACCTTCCACCAGCAGACTGCCTTTACCGAGCCATTGGCCTTTGCTAAGAATCATAACGGAGTCTCACACATTGGTCCGTTCAGCTGCTTCATCGACCACCGCTATGGGATTACCGATCGGTTGAACGCACCGCTCGTCTTTGTTGCGCGCGTTGTTGACATGAGTTGACACCGGGATCGCCTCAAGACCCACGGGTAAACGCGACGTGAAGAGGTGCTCCAACTCGCCCGTACTTAGCGAGGCGTCCAACCAACGCGTGGCTTCTTCCATCGACAACATGACCGGCTGCCTGCGATGTACGAACTTCAATGCGTCGTTGGCCGCGGTCGTCAGTATCGTGAAGCTCAACAGCTCTTCGTCCGCCTCCTTGTTATACCAGCGGTCCCATAATCCGGCCAGCAACAACCCATCCTGGTCCTGTGGCACGATGAAGTACGGTACTTTCTGATTGTTTTCCCGGCACCATTCGTAGAACCCCGAAATCGGTACGACGCAACGACGCTTCTGGTACGGTTCTTTGAAAGCGGCACTCTTGTGCGCTGTCTCCGCTTTGGCATTGAACATGCTGTACTTGGCAGAAAGCTCTTTGGCCCAGAAGGGCGTCAACCACCACCGCATCGGCACCAACTCGGGTTGCCCGTCGGCATCGATGCGAATCACGTGCACGGTCTCGGTCGGGGCTAAGTTGAGATTGGTTTGACCTATATACTCCAGACCCACCAAATCCATGATCAGGCGTGCGAGTGGATCCGCCGTGATGTTGAACCGTCCGCACATCAGCCGTGTTTACCGAGTTGCCAACCGGCTGCACCGAGTTCCTCTTGCGCGAAGGACACGGGTTGCTCCTCCAACTGTGTGGCCATGGTGTCATTCCAACGGTTCAGGAAACCGAACAGCGCGATCACTGCGACGATTTGTGTGATCTGGCGTTCATCGAAATGTTGGCGCAGCGCGGAGAAGTGCTCCGGACCGGCTTCGTTCGGTACCTGGCCTGCAGCCAATGCCATTGCGATGAGCGCTCTTTCGCGGTCATCGAAGCGGTCTGAATCCGCGTAGTTCAATACATCGCGCAGGCGTTCGGAGTCGATACCGAACCGACTCGCATTGTGTGACGTATGGGCCTGACAATAACGGCAACCCGCACTCAGGCTCACGCAATAGGCGATGAGCTGGACCAAATCCGGGCTCAAGGCACTCGCGGCATGCGGATCTTGCGGTATACCCGTTGGCGAATCGGCATAGTTGGCGACGATGGCCTTGAGGTCTCCGCCGAACACCACACCCGCCAACATCGAAAACGCCATGGTCAGCTGCGGCATACGCGCCATGGTGAGCATGCTGTTGGGAACGAAACCCATGGTCTGCTCGGCCATCGCAAGCACACCTTCAAGATCGGCGAGCTCTTCCCGTTTCAATGCATCGACATGTGCCATCACACTCTCCCAGATTTTACTCGTCACTTACGTCATCAGTTCAGTCAGTTTAGACGTTTGCGTTTTCTCCTTCATTAGGCAATCCTCGAGAACGACCATTCCAGTTCGGAGTTCACCAATACCATGCGCTGGCTCGTCCTCACAGGCATTGCGCTACTCAGCATTGCCGTGCTTTACGTGTTTCTAACCCAGGGAGTCACTGTGCCAAATGTAAGCCCGGAGGCAGGAGAAGCCTCGCGACAGACCGCAGACCCCAGTGCCAAGCCGCCCGTTGCTCGACGCATCGAGAACACTCGCACGGTGCACGGCTTCGAACTCGTGGATCACTACGCGTGGTTGCGGGATCCGGAATATCCCAAGGTAGACGACGAGGCAGTGCTTGACTACTTGGGTCAGGAAAACGGCTATTTCGAAAGGCACTTCAAGCCACTGAAAAACGCGGTCGAGTCACTGTATCAAGAGTTGAAGGCACGGCAGCCCGACGCCGATGAAAGTGTCCCGTATACGTGGCGCGGGCATCGTTATCAGTGGCGCTTCGAATCCGGGGCCCAGTATCGAACCTGGTATCGCGCCTCCACCGCACAGCCGGACGATTTCTCGGTCATCCTGGACGAGCGCCAACTCGCCGAAGGACTAGACTATTTCCGCCTCGGTGGCATGAGCGTCAGCCCTGATGGCAACAAGCTCGCGTACTCGATGGACGACGACGGCAGTGAGCGCTTCACTCTGCATGTCATAGACCTCGCCTCTCGTGAGGCGCTGACCGCCCCTATCGAAAACACGCTGGACGAAGCCGTATGGGCAGCCGACAGCGCAAGCTTCCTTTATACCGTCGTTAGCGAGGAGTGGCGTCCTTACCGCGTGCTGCAGCGGATTCTGGCACCCCCCGAAGCCAATACGACAGACCGGTTGGTCTACGAAGAGGACGACACAGGCTTTTTTGTCGATGTCTCTGAGAGTCAATCGGAACAATACGCGTTCATCACCACGGGTGATCACACGACTAACGAAACTCGGATGTTACCCCTGGACGATCTCGAGGCGGAACCTCAGGTGATGGTCCCGCGCCAACGCGATCACGAGTACTTCGTCGATCACCGGCAAACGGAGGGTGGCGACGAGTTCGTCATCCGCAGCAACAAACGTCAATCGAACTACGACATTTACGTTACGCAGAACGCAACGGCCGCCGCCGACGAATGGCAACGTATCGTCGACGGCAATCCCCAGCGCTACATCACCGGTCACTTACCGCTGCGCGACCACTTGGTATTAACCGAAAGCATCGATGGACTCGATCAGGTGAATGTCATCGATACCGCTGGCAAGAATCACTATGTGAAGTTCGAAGAAGCCGCTTACACCGCCGACCTCGGCACAAACCCCAATGCCCATGCGACCGCTTTGCGCCTCAATTACAGCTCTCTGACCACACCGAACTCCATCTACGACTACGATTTAGCCGGTCGCGAGCTGAACGAGCTCAAAGTTCAAGTGATCCCAAGCGGCTACGACCCTTCCCGTTACACGAGCGAGCGTCTGCTGGTCGACGCACGAGATGGCACACTGGTGCCGGTCTCCATCGTGCGCGCGACAACGACCCTCATTGACGGCACCGCACCTTTGTATTTATACGCTTATGGCGCCTACGGGTACGGGACACCTCCGAGTTTCTCTGCCTCCCGCATATCATTGCTCGACCGCGGATTTGTGTTCGCCATCGCACACATTCGCGGCGGCGACGAGCTCGGGTACGATTGGTACACGCAGGGCAAATTGAACCACCGCACGAACACGTTCAACGACTTTGTGGACGTCGCCCGTCACTTGATCGCGCGTAAATATACCGACAAAGGCCGCATCGCCATCGCCGGTGGCAGCGCTGGCGGTGAGCTGATGGGTGCCGTCGTCAATCAAGCGCCCGACCTCTGGGGAGTTGTCGCTGCACACGTTCCGTTTGTGGATGTGTTGAATACGATGCTCGATGACACCCTGCCGCTCACCCCGATGGAGTGGCCCGAGTGGGGTAATCCAATCGAGGACGCCGACGCATTCGAGTACATCAAAAGCTACTCACCCTACGATCAGCTCGAACCCGGCGAGTATCCCCCCATGTTGGTGACCGCCGGACTCAACGATCCCCGCGTGACGTACTGGGAACCCGCCAAATACGTGGCCAAGCTGCGCCATCTGAAGACCGACGACAACGTCTTGTTGTTGAAGACGAATATGGAGGCAGGACACGGCGGCAAATCAGGGCGCTTCGAAGCGCTGCGCGAATTGGCCGAACAGTATGCGTTCTTCTTCGAGCAGCTGAATGTCGAAGAAGATTGAGACGGGGCAAATCACACGCAGATGGGCACAACGAGGCCTGGTTTAGACTGACGTGAGCGCGCGCCGAAGAAAGATAGTGATTTGCGGTGCGGCCGGCAGGGATTTCCACAACTTCAACGTCGCCTACCGGGACGACCCCACGGTTGAAGTCGTTGCCTTTACCGCCACACAGATCCCAGGGATCGAGGATCGTCGATTGCCGCAGAAGCTTGCCGGAGAGCACTACCCCGACGGCATTCCGATAGTGCCGGAACACGAGCTACGTCGATTGTGTGAGCAATACGGGATCAACGAAGTAGTGTTTGCCTACAGCGACGTATCCCGCGATCACGTCATGAGTATAGCGGCGCAAGCCTTGGCTGGCGGCGCGAGTTTCAGCTTGCTCGGTCCAAGCGCCACGATGCTGGACACCAAGCGGCCGACCATTGCGGTTTGTGCCGTGCGTACCGGGTGCGGTAAATCGCAGATTGCCCGCTACATCGCACGTCAACTAACGGATGCGAGTTATCGCGTCGCGGTGCTGCGCCATCCCATGCCATACGGCGATCTCGCGCAACAGGCGGTGCAGCGCTTTCAGACGGTCGCAGACCTCGATGCTGCCGATTGCACACTCGAAGAACGCGAAGAGTACGAGCCGCACATCGCCAGCGGCGGCGTTGTCTTCGCGGGTGTGGACTACAAGCAAATATTGCATGCCGCGGAAGCCGAAGCTGACATCGTATTGTGGGACGGCGGCAACAACGACCATCCCTTTATCGAACCTGGATACAACATCGTGGTTGTCGATGCCCTGCGACCGACGCATCTCACGACGCACTATCCAGGCGACTCGGTACTGTTGCGTGCCGACTTAATCGTTGTCAACAAAACGCAGACCGCCACGCAAGACCAGCTGACTACGCTGCAGCGCCAACTGGATGACATCGTCCCGCACGTACCCAGAATTCTAGCTGCGTCACCCGTACGTATCGATACACCGGAGCGTTTGATAGGTGCGCGCATCATGATTATCGAAGACGGCCCGACGATGACTCATGGTGGTATGCCGCACGGCGCAGGATTTCGAGCCGTTCGTGATCTTGACGTCGCTCAAATCGTCGACCCGCGGGACTTCGCTACCACGGCCATAGCGCAAGTGTTCGCACAATTCCCGCACATCGGTCCCGTCCTGCCGGCCATGGGTTATAGCGCGACGCAACGCCAGGCAATGGCGGAGACTATTCGACGATCTGGGGTGGATGCCGTGGTATCCGGCTCGCCGATCGACCTGGCACGCGCCCTGGATCTGGAAATTCCGGTGGTACGCGTCCACTACGAGTACCAAGACACAGGCAAGCCCGAACTGATGAGCTTTGTGGAGACTTTCCTTGCCAGTGGCCTCTGATCATATACCGCTCGCTGTTTTAGCCATCGGCGGACATGGGATTAGCCACCCCAGCGATCGCGATTACGCAGCCGAGCGCGAGCGTATCCATAACCTCAAGCACACGCTTCACTCGTCGAAGTTACTAGGCATGCGGCTCCTTGTCGTGCATGGCAACGGACCGCAAGTGGGTCGTCTTTTGACCGACGAAGTGACGGACCTGGACATTCACACTGCCCAGACCCAGGGCGAGCTGGGTTATCTGCTTGCGCAGGTCCTGCCTGCACCCAATGTGGCCGTCGTAACGCGTGTGACGGTAACCGATGATCCAGGGCCACCCATCAAACCGATCGGTCCCATCCTTCCGTCACGCCCAACGCACTTAAACTGTACGCAGGTTGAGGGCGGCTGGCGCTTGTTAGTGCCATCGCCGATGCCACAAGCGGTGGTAGAACTGGACGCGGTGCGCCTTTTACTACAGACCCATAACGTCGTTGCAGCGGGTGGTGGCGGTGTGCCGCTAAGCAGAGATGGTGAGTTCATAAACGCAGTGATCGACAAAGACTGGGTTGCAGCGCAATTCGCTGTGGCCTTGAATGCGGAGCTATTAGTGTTTGCAACCGATGTCGACGGCGTCTACGCAGATTTTGGTAGTAATCAGGCTCGGGCACTGCATGACCTTGACATTACCGCCTGTAGAGCGCTTCTGGACTCGGGCACGCTGGCAGCCGGGTCCATGTATCCAAAGTTAGCCAGTGCGCACCAGTTCGTCGCGGCGACCAACAAGCGAGCATGTATCTGCTCGGTGGAAGACCTCCTTGCCGCTATCGACAGCAAGGCCGGTACTCAAATCAAGCCCAGCGCGCCACCCTGACGACGTTGGGCCTATCTCGTCAGCCCACCACTCGCCAGCTACCGTCCGCCTCCCGGCAGGCGGTGCCGTAAACTTCTTCTTCGCGGCCGCCGATGAGCGCCGTCACCGAATACTCTCGACACGGTCCGCTAGCCTGCGTGTAGGTTCGCGTTGGCGTGACTTGATACTCCACGCCGGAATCCGGGTTACGCCACGCAGAGGGCACCCCCGTCCGGACGTTTTCCAATGTTTGGCCGACCCGCATGCGGTCCGTGTCATCCATTGAACGTCCGATAGATCCACCAATCGCGGAACCGATCAGAGTACCCGCGATAATCGCCACATTGCGCACATCGCGGTCTCGATCGTTGACCTGGGCACCCAGTAATCCACCCAGCACACCGCCGATGACCATACCCGCCTCTTGGTTGGGACCTGCATTGGTCGCACATCCGGCCGTAAGCGACGCGCAGAGCAGTAGAGCGACAATTCTCATGCTTACCTCTCATTGTTTCGAGACGTAAACATTAGGCACGGTTCAAGCCGGGACGAATATGCGGAGTTTCCCCTTAGCCACTACGTGCTATGTCTTATTCTGTTCACCGTGCAACACCAAGGAACGGTAGTACACCCTGTGAACGGCTAACTCAAATAGTTAGCGACCACGAGTGCCACGGTGGCCACAGCGACGGCAGAAGATGCGAACGCGATTTGAATGGCCCGGCGTGCTCGGTGCACGTACCTTTGTTGTTGATCACATATCGTCGTACAGAAATGCGATAATCCTGCGTAGAACCTGATGCGAGCGGCTTGGCGCGAAAGCTGGTCCGGTATCGGTTCCGCCGATTCTACCGACAGTTCTTTGACGATGGATTTCAATGCGCGCTTGAACTGAGTTTCGCGTTCTGTACGCGTCGCTGCCAGTAGCGCGAAACGGTCTCGCTCGAAAACCGCCCGGGCCAGCCGATCTGCGCTGGTAACGGCCTCCTGCGCCAGCGTATCGTTTGGGGACGGTTCCCCCCTGATGTCGCCAGGTATGGCGGTAATCACATGTTCAACCATTATTTTTCAAAGCCTCTCTCCAAGTGAGCGTGGCATCCGCTCTTATCCGCCCTCAAAAACACCACTTCAAATCTCCAGTCCCTTATGCGAAGCGGTTTGCTAATCAGTGTCTCGGAAATCGCCTTTGCCTTTTGTGAACGAACACGCAAAATAATCCGAGTTTACAACGAGATAGCCGTACCTTGTTAAGGAACTAGTCGTCCTGCAACTCTGCGTTCAACGCACCGGGTGCGTACAAGGGTTCGACATCCTCTACCAAGTTTGCCCACAGAAAGCTGTTGGCCCACAAGTAGCTGTTGGCCCACAAGTAGCTGTTAGCCCACAGATAGCTGTTGGCCCAAAGGAAGCTGTTGGCCCAGAGGTAACTATCGGACCAGACGTAGCCGTCGGCAGCGCTGTAGTCGTCTTGCCACAAATGGCCATTCGCCCACAAGAAGCTGTTAGACCACGCCGCATCGCCCCACAGTTGCGCGGTGTCTTCGACCAGAATGACCTCGCCGACGTCCGAGCGCGCCATGCGGGGTGACAAAGCTTGACCGGCAACCGCACCTGTTTCTGAGAGCACGGCGGCAACATCCAGTACGCCTGCGCCAACCGCAGTCGCATCGATGCCAACCTTAGCTGCGGAACGCATGAGACGCGCTTTCACGGTAGCCGGATTGAGATCGGGCTCTTGGGAGAGCATCAACACCGCCGTACCGGATACCATTGCCGCCGCCATGCTGGTGCCTGAAAGCTCGAGATATGCAGTATCGACAATGCGCTGGGGAAGGTCGGTGCGCAATTTGGCTTGACCGGGGATCGTCGAAACGATGCGGTTACCGGGCGCGACCAAGTCCGGTTTTAGATAATGGTCGAGCAAGGTCGGGCCCATCGATGAATACGTCGAAACGTAGTCGTCGGCAGGATCGGACGTTCCTGAATCCGTGAGCGAACCTACAGTGATGATCTTGGGCGAGTTGCCGGGGCTTGTGATGGTGAAGTGACCGTCGTCGCCGAAATTACCGGCGGATGCGATCACGACGATACCGGCATCCCACACCGCTTCTGCGGCAAGCACAAGTGGATCGTTGGCAACGGTGTCATCCACCGACTTACCAAGCGATAGATTCACTACCTTGATATCGTGGTTCGCGGCGTTAGCCAGCACCCACTCTAGTGCCGCGATCACATCGGAAGTGGTTCCACGGCCCTGCCCGTCGAGAACCCGAAGCGAATGGAGGTTGGCACCTTCGGCAACGCCAACGTGCTGCGCGGTCGACAACGTTCCATTGCCTCCGAGGATACCCGCCACATGTGTACCGTGCCCAAAAGGATCGAAGGAGTTGAGGTCGCCGGCAATCATGTCGACCCTGACGTTGTCGATGCCGATCTTACCCGTATAGGAAGCATACCCGCGCTCGGTCACCGAAAAACGGATTTGTGTACTGCTCGATGCATAAGCAGAGATGTCGAATGAGGCTGCCTTGTCGTTGACCCAAGCGTTTAAGGGGTAAGAACTCAACGTGGTCCAACTGACTCCGCCATCGCTAGACACTTCGAGGTCAACGGCACCACCGTAAGCGTTGTGCGAATACACGAAACTCAAACTGGCGGAGGCGACGCCCGACATGTCGAGGGCGCGCACCACCGATCGCTGGCCCAACTCGGTCTCGATCTGGAGACAATCGCCGGACACGCACAAACCACCGTCGTCGTCCACTTCGAGATCGCCCGTCGTCGGCCCATTGCTTTCACCGACTTCCTGCCAATTGGAAAGCCAATCGTGATTGCCGTCGCTGTGATAGAAAGCTTTCGAGTCGAACCGATCCAGCGCGTGTGAATTCGTCTCCGGAATTTCTGCGGCCACGCACTCAGCGGGTGCCGCAGCATAGCCGATCTCGATATTGTCGATGCCGATCTTACCCTCTTCCACCGTGCTGTAACCGAGTGCAGTCACGACGAAGCGGATTTTCGTGTGGGCACTTGAGTACGCGGATACATCGATGGATTCGGCGATGTCGTAGCGCCAACTATTCAGACTGTGGGTGCGCAATTCGGTCCAGCTAGCACCGCCGTTGCCCGATACCTGAACACTGACACGGCCGCCTTTGTTGTTGTGCGAATACACATAAGTGAGGGTCGCCTCCTGCGTGCCCGAGAGATCGAAACTGCGTTCGATCGAACGGTTCCAATACGCGGTTTCAATCTGCAAGCAATCGCCTGACAGGCATAACCCTTCGTCGTTATCGACCTCGAGTTCGCCGGTCCCGGTGCCGTCAGACTCGCCATATTCGGTCCAAGCGCCGGTCCAATTCGAAGACCCGTGCTGGTTGTCGAAGGTCCGAACGCTAAACTCGTCGCGATAATTTCCATCACCCACCGACGATCTGCAGTCCATTCGGGAGACCACGTTGAGGTCGTAGTGATTGCCGACACCGCTGTCCAACACAGCGACGCCGACATCCGGCGCGACGTACGCGCTGCTTGTTGCGTCAAAGTGTCCGGGAACGCGCGCCGTTGCATGGGCCGATGTCGATGCTGCATGCACCACTTGGTCCAGAGCCATCAAGGTGGGCTCCTGTGCGATCCCTACCTGATCGAGCAATGTAGCGGGTACCGTCATTGCCATCATTTTCACGCTTGGGAAACTGCGCGTCACGTTCACGCCAAGTGCGTTAAGGCGATCGAGTTCTGTCCGATTGGGTAGGGTCTCGTACTGCACGATGACGTCGACAACGTCCGTGCCGCCCCGCCTTGCGAGATTCGCCACCGCGTTGCTCATGTAGCTAGTCGGTTCAGAATCGCTCGCGGCAACGACACGCATTCGGTCCTCGGCGGTATTGTCTGCGTCGGATCGGGGCAACCTCACCGCGTTACCGGATTCAACCAAAGCGTGAGAGCGTATAGGTGCTGAGGGTCCAGTCGGCGTCGACTGCGCCGTATGCACTTGCTTTGCCGCTGGCGTCGAATCGTCGCGTTCATCGGTGGCAAGATGGAGCATCAGCGCGATCGAACAGATCGCAATGCCGGCAGTCTTCTTGCTACGTAACTTCGTCGTCATGGTTCCGCACTTAGTGTGAGTTTTGTCACACTCGTGATGCAGACCGCGTGCCAAAAAGCGGCCTCGAAGTAAACGGAATGTAATTTCAATTAGATCAATGAGTTAACGACAAACCGTTCTCGCCTGCCCCACAAGCGAATTGGTGGAGTGCCAAAAAAACGAACGTGGCCGCCGAAATTGTGGCGAGCGAAATAAACATGACGAAAATTTTGGCGGTTAGGTTAAGTGGGAATTACGTAGTGAGATTGGGCTTGGGAGCGCCTAGGGTGTCGAGACACGACAAGTAAAGCCCATAGGGCTATCAGACATGCTCATTCCAAGCGTGCTCAGAAGATGGCTATGCGTGATCTTGGCACTGATCCTGCTGATCTGGGCACAATCGTTGGCGAGCGTGGCTCGCGAAGTCTGGCTGGTTGAATTGAACGGCGCGCTGGGGCCAGCGAAGGCGGACTTCATCGTTCGCAGCATCCAAGATGCGCAAGCAGCTGACGCGGAAGCACTCGTTATTCGCATGGACACACCGGGTGGCTTAGATGCGTCGATGCGAGTGCTGGTCAAGCAGATCCTCGCGGCCGATATTCCAATCGTTACGTTCGTCGCGCCCGGTGGTTCCAGAGCGGCTAGCGCCGGTACTTACATCGGTTATGCCAGTCACATACTCGCCATGGCACCGGCGACGAATATCGGTTCGTCTACGCCGGTGACGATCGGCGCGCCCGCATCCGTTCCGGACCTGCCCGGTCGCCAACCGGATGCCCCACCGGGATCCGAGGACGATCAGAACGCCGAGGACGAAGTTCCCGAAGTGGTTGGCGATGCGGCGACACGCAAAATCGTGAACGATGCGGTGGCTTATTTGCAAGGCTTGGCGGAACTGCGTGGTCGGAATCTGGCGTGGGCGGAGGAAACGGTTCGCTACGGGGTCAACGTCCACGCGCGTAAAGCGGTGGAACTCGGTATTGCCGACTACATCGCTCAGGACTTGTCGGAGCTTTTACAGCAACTGGATGGCACGAGTGTGTCGCTCCCAAGCGGAAGCGTCCAACTCGACACCGCTGACGCTGTCGTGGTTGAACTCGAACCCGATTGGCGACACGACTTGCTGGAGATCATCACTGATCCAACTATTGCGTACGGACTGTTGATTTTCGGAATCTGGGGTCTCGTACTCGAGTTCTATAGTCCCGGCATGATTTTGCCGTCCGTGTTCGGCGTGATCTGTCTCCTACTCGGCGCTTATGGACTGCAAATGTTGCCAGTCAACTATGCCGGACTGGCATTGATTGTTTTTGGCATCGGATTCATGGCGGCCGAGATCATCACGCCGTCCATCGGCGTGCTCGGTGTGGCCGGGGTCGTGGCCTTTCTCATCGGTTCGATAATGCTGATGGATACGGATGTCGTGGAGTATCAGATCCCGATTGCGATCATCGCCGGATTCGCCATTAGCGCCGCACTGCTCACCGCGTTGGTGGCCTGGTTTGCGGTCAAAGCCAGGTTGCAGACCGTGGCCTCCGGGGTGAACGCAATGATCGGTACGACGGCGCACGCCGTGAACGATTTTGTCACGGACGAGAACGGAACCCATGGCATGGTGTGGGCATCCGGTGAATCTTGGCGAGCGCGCGAAGAAGACACCGAACAGAGCTCAGCGATCAAAGACGGCGACACCGTCGCAATTACAGGGATTGAAGGGTTGGAACTCATTGTACAAAAGTCACAGCATTGAGGAGCGTTAACGATGGCAATAACCGAATTGGCACTATCCGTAGTTGCTGCGGTATTCGTATCTCTACTAATCAGCACTTTTCGAATCCTAAGAGAGTACGAACGCGGCGTGGTTTTCTTACTGGGACGCTTCTACAAGGTCAAAGGCCCGGGTTTGGTGATCGTCGTACCGGTGGTGATGCAAATGGTGCGTGTGGATCTGCGGACCTTCGTGCTGGACATACCGTCTCAAGACCTGATCACCAAGGACAACGTCTCGGTTCATGTGAACGCCGTCTTGTACTTTCGTGTAGTCGACCCCCAGCGAGCAATCATCAACGTCGAAAACTACATGGAAGCAACCGGACAGCTTGCCCAGACAACGTTGCGCTCGGTGCTCGGCCAACACGAGCTGGATGAACTCCTGGCAGAGCGAGAGCGGCTGAATCTGGACATTCAGGGAATTTTGGATAAGCAGACCGACCAATGGGGCATTAAAGTCTCGAACGTCGAGATCAAACACGTCGACATCGATGAGAGCATGATTCGCGCGATTGCCAAGCAAGCGGAAGCAGAGCGTGAACGACGCGCCAAGGTTATCCATGCCGACGGGGAGGAGCAGGCAGCGGGCAAGTTGGTCGAGGCCGCGGCATTGCTGAGCACGCAGAACGAGGCCATCCAATTGCGGTACCTGCAGACTTTGACCGAGATCGCAGGCGAGAAGAGTTCAACCATCGTCTTTCCGATACCGATCAACGCCTTGAGGATGCTCGACAGTCTCGCGCAGGGAGGCACCGATAGCGCCTAGTGGACGAGTTCCATGGGCGCGTCATAGTCGATCGGATCTCCGAGCCAACCGCGCCAGCGTTTTTCCCAGTACAAATTGTGCAGTTGAGTGGTTAACTCACCAGGTCCGTTTTGACCGCCGAGTGGTCGTTCGTTGACAAAACCGATGGGCATGATTCCGCCTGCTGTGGATGTCAGGAATGCCTCATCAGCATCAACAAGTTCCTTGGCAGGCACTTGCTTCACTTCGAGACCGAGGTTGAGTTCTTCGGCAAGATCGAAAACGGTTTGCCTCGTGATGCCTTCCAAACAGCCGGAGTCTGGCGTTTTGAGCACCCCATTTTTTATGAGAAACACGTTACATCCTGGCGCTTCAGTCAGATTGCCTTCCGCGTCCGTTAGCACAGACCATTCAGCACCGGAGTTGATCGCCTCGAAGATGGACAGCTTCATGTCCATCCAATGGAAATTCTTCGCAGTTGGATCGACAGCTTGGGGTGGAATGCGGATGTAATCCGTGCTGATTTTGACTTTTGTGCCTCGAGTCCTCATCTCATCTCCGTGGATGAACATGTAAGGCGTTACGAAGGCATAAAATTTGTTGCGGTATTGCGCCCGTACACGATCTCCGCCTTCCAACTCTCCACGAGTAACCGCCCACCATATGTAGGCGTCCTTGAGCCCGGCGAGCTTTACCAAATTGGTCAATATCGCGACAGTGTCTTCCTCGGTGTAAGGGTTGACCAAGCCGAATTTCTCGCAGGACGCAGTAAACCGTCGGACATGATCCTGCATGCGGAACATGTATCCGGCACTTGCGCTCACCACGTCGTAGGCCGCATCAGCATGAATGAAGCCAGCATCCGTGATTGGCACGACACCTTGCTCGATCGGGCGGTAGGTATCTTGGGTATAAGCCGATCCGTTTTCGTACTCAGGCGCATGCGGGGTACGTGCGTGTTTTGGATCACTGTTCATGATTTTCTGGGCTTCGATGATCTGCATGTTGGCTGTCTCTACGCGAGTCAAAAAGGTGTACATATGTACAAGAAGTGACTGATGCTACCTCAATATGTACTATCGTACAAATATGCAATCGACAAAAAACAGCGGGCGCGGAGAGCAGCGTCGACGACTCATTCTCGATACGACACTCCGGTTGATCGCAGACGGCGGCGTGGATTCAGTGACGCATAGGCGAGTGGCAGAAGCTGCGGGCATCCCATTGGGCTCAACGACTTACTATTTCGAGTCTAGAGATCACCTCTTAAGGGAGGCGTTCGACCACTATCTGGAACAGGCGACCGCCATGCAATCAGCAATCCAAGCCGAACCGGTGAACTCTGTCGCGGCGCTTGTGGACTATTTGGTTGAGCTGACGCGTCGAGAGTTCGAAGATGAAGCGATACTTCTTGCCGAATACGAACTCACTCTGTTTGCTGCACGAGACCCGCATGTCGCGGGATCCTTACATCGATGGGATGACATGCTAGTCAAAGGAATCGCCAAAGCCTTGAAGTCCCTGGGCGCCTCAAGCGCAAGAGACTCGGCGCAGACCATTCTTAATCTGATGCGAGGTTACGAACTGGACCGTCTGACGCGGCATGAACTGGACTCAGCTAACTTTCGAAAACGACTGAATGCTGTCGTTAGTGCACTCGTTGCTTCTTAGCCGGTCTGCGTTGGCCGTTATCTGTTGAGCCGCGGCAATTCAGAGCGAGCGTTATCGCTAGAACAGCCGAAAACGTGGCCGCCCTGTCGACTGCGTCGCGCTGAGCCGTTTCTGCCGTCGCCGCCTCATGCGCTCGTGTAGCTCTCGCCGTTTGATCGCAAGGTACTCCTCGCGCGATAGATCGGGATTGCGTTTGCGTGTGCGCTCACCCGCACGATAGCGGCAGAAGTCGAGAAACGCGTCGATCTCCGGCCGCAGTTCCTTGACGACGAGTTCGATCATGATCGCGTCGTCGACATAACCCAGCACAGGCACCTCGTCAGGGATCAGATCTTCCGGCTCGCTCAAGTACACGAGTGCGGCGAGAACGTTCTTGCGCTCGGCGTCGGGCAGATCCCACTCCTCGTCGCGCAACATCTCGATCAGCGCACTGAGTTTCTGCACGCGCTCGTCAACGAATTTCGGCAGTTTGGTCTGGTGGGCCTCTAGAATGCGTTCGTCAGCGGTTCGTAGCACTTCTTCGACCGGCATCGACACCGCACGCGTCTGGGCTTTTTGCATGTTGCTCTGGAAGTACGCAAGGTCCTCGTCTTCCAACTCGAACGTGACTCTCAGCGGCATCTGGGACCTCCTTCGCTACCTTCGTCATTGCTCCACGAACCCGCGGCTGCAACAGCTGCAAGGACACTATTCTGGACCGCCTCTCGTTGGTCTGCAAAGGTGCAAGGAGCCGATAGGCGCCATGGCGCATTGATGGGGTGAATGGCCAGACTTGGTCCTTCAGGTGGCTAACGCCCCGGCATCTGCGGCCATAGGCGCTGCTTGGCACATCGGTTAGTCTTCAAACAAATAGTTCTTATGAGTATTTGGATCTATTCCAGCCTCCCCCACGAACCCGAGGAATCGTCATGCCAGATAATGATCTCGTTGCCGAACACTACACACACGGCGCTTTGCTCGAATCGATTCGCAGTGGCGTCGTAAAACTCGGAAAGACGGAAAACAACGTAGCCGTTGAAGACCTCGGTCCAGTTGAAGAATTCCATATAGGTGGGCGCCAAGCCTCAGCAGATTTTCTAGATCAACTAGGTCTGGCGCCTGAAGATTTGGTGTTGGACGTGGGCTGCGGTCTTGGCGGTGTAGCCCGGTTTGCGGCATCACGATACGGCAGCCGCATAACGGGCGTGGATCTCACACAAGAGTTTGTGGAGACGGGCCAAGTGATGACCAAGTGGGTTGGCCTGCAAAACTTGGTTGCGCTTGAGCAAGGCAGCGCGACGGCGATGACCTACTCAGACGCGAGCTTCGATAAGGCTTATATGATGCACGTTGGCATGAACATCGCTGACAAATCATCGCTCGCGAAAGAACTATTTAGGGTACTCAAGCCTGGTGGGTGTCTTGGCATCTACGACATCATGCGCACTTCAGAGGATGAACTCACATTTCCAGTTCCCTGGGCTAGTGAAGCGCGTGGCAGCGCGCTCGCGACCCTAGACGAGTACAAATCAGCGCTGAAAGCTTCAGGCTTCCGTATAACAGCCGAGCGCAGCCGTCATCAATTCGCGATAGCGTTCTTCGACAAGCTTCAAGCAAGCACAAACTCCGCTGATGGCCCACCTCCATTAGGACTACACATTGTGATGGGCGCCAACGCTGCGCAAAAAATCAACAACATGGTGGAGAACGTGAGGGCAGCGCGAATAGCGCCAATCGAACTCATTGCGGTAAAAGGCGATTAGAAACTCAACTCAGAGTTGCTCTTGATGTCGTCTTTTTGGCCGGAAGCGGACTGTCATGCCTCCAATACCCTCGCAATCCGACCGTACTGTGAATCCGCCACTAACTGGACTGTGATCAGCAAAAAACGAACCATGCGGTCGTCCGAATTCTGTCCTCATTGTTTGACTCTTACGATATGAGTGATACCGCCTCCATGATCCAGAGACTCCCATGACATCTCGTCGCCATCGTGTGTCAGGATCTTCAGTCGACCTGGCATACTTCCTTTCATATATATGACGGTGTCTTCGCAGCTGTAGTCCCCTGATACATCAATCTCGGGGTTTGTTTTCTGGAACCGAACCTTACCATTCGCCATGAACTCCCAGGATTGACTGTTGTCCGCAATTCGATTTCCCGCGAATTCCACGTGGGACTGTTGCCACTTGCCGACAATATTTTCGGCGCATTCAGCTAAAACGGCGCTAGGGGCTGCCAGCAAAACGGCGAGCATTGAGTAAAAAGGTAAATTCTTTTGAATAATCTGCATAACTGTATTTCGCTGATTTGGAGTAGCATCTCATTGCGATAATACGATGCGATGTTACATTGAAACTAGCGTCGAGGTGATTCCTTACTTCGAAGTCGACACGGACCTTCCGCTCCTTGCCGATACCTGATGGTCTGCCAATAACCTATAGCATTCTCCGACCAGTATGCAGGAAGCTTCATGATCGGCAGAGGCTTTGGACGACTCCTATGACTGCTCCGCCAACTACAAAGGACAAAGCCATATGCAGCAGAGCTGACGCGATAATCCCCCAGTTGAATTCCACAAACTGAAAATACAGGACTTCTTGGGGCCAAATAAAAAACAAGAAGACCACACACCCGTATGCAGCGCCCTTTAAAATCGGAGGCCAATCAGGGAGTTTGGTTTCAACCAGCAAGTAGCAGAAGGCGATCAACAAACTCCAAACCCCTGTCACGATAGCCAAGCCAATAAAAGAACCAATCGGATCATCTTCACTTCTAAAGAATTCGATCTTTGCGTGTGCATCTGCAAACCACACGACGTTGATCAGGTAGGACAACGTAACGAAGACCAAGAAGAAGGCTAGTCCAGCAAGCAGCGTCGATCGGAGTCGTATCATGGTTGGGCCTCGGATCTAGAAAGGTTTTGCAGTTCTTCTCGTGCGTTTTCTATCCAATTCAGATGCATCTCGCACCATGCGATTCCATGGTCCAAGGTCAATTCCCAGAGTTTTTGTTCCCGACTTGTTCTTGCCAGATGCAGGTGCTCGGCTGACTCCTGGCGACTCTTGTAGACTGCGAGACGACCGGCAATCACTCCTTGGTACTCGTTCAACAGGCGATCCATCTCTTCCTGTGGTTGGCTCGCCATCAACGAGAATCTCAGAAGCATTGGATCCCTGACCGTCAACGGCTTGAGCGGTTGAACGAGCCAATCGTTCAGTTCCTTCCGGCCTTGGTCAGTGATTACGAATACACGTTGATCAGGCCGACTATCTTGTTTTCGTTTTTCTGAATGAAGAAAACCTTTGTGCTCAAGTTGGTGGAGGTCTCGATAGATCTGGCTTAACGATGCATGCCAAAAACTGTCGATAGACGACCCAAATCGTTTCGATAGCGCGTACCCCGTCATGGGTTCGATTTCCAAGAATCCCAGTAATGCGTGTTTGAGGGACATGCCTAATACTATACATGTTATATATAACATGTATATCGGGAATATGGCGTGGCAGGTCAAATGGGCGGGAATGGGTAAGGTGCACTCGTTACAAGCGTTCAAGTTGACTAGCGGCTCGACCCAGAGCAGCCGTTCAAACCCGCATATCGCTGCACTGTCACCCCTGTTTCATGTAGATTTCGGGTAAATGTCGTGTTCGAAAGCCGATTTCGGTCAGAGGATGTCCCTACCTCGAAGCCACGGGAAGCGCAATGATTGTTCGCAAGCTGCGACTCCGTAATGGTTGGTCGCAGGACCAGTTAGCCGAGTTGACCGATGTCTCCGTACGGACAATCCAGCGGATCGAACGCGGTCATAAACCTAGCTTGGAAACAGCGAAAGCGCTGGCAGCGGTGTTCGAGGTAGATGTCACCTGATTCAGTGGCGTTTACGGAAAGTGACGATTCCCGAGATCGGTGCGTAGTATCCATTCGGATCGACAAAATAAGTTTTGAAAGATGCGTATACGCACTGCATCTCAGATGGAAATCGGTTGAGTTGGCAATGATAAACCGACTCAAAATCCACTTGCCCTTCAGGATTGTTGGGATCCCGCCCGTCGATATCGATTTGCACAGTGCCATCCGATTGCACTGCATAGGTCCCTTCACCGACTTCGGGTAGGGGTGGTATAAACCGTAAGGGAAATCCCGGTGCCGGTTCGATACCACCCGGTTTGAACACTTCCTTCATGGCGGTGACTATTCCCTTGCCATCGAAGTCCATCGTGCCCAGAACCGAGCCCTGTATGCCTACTACATCACCTGGGGCAAACGACGCGTGCGGCGGCGCTCCTTGTATTGTTGAGCCAGGGAAGGGAATCGGTGCCGCGAATTGCAGGTCTCCCGATAAAACCCATTGGCCGCGTAAATCCTTGTCACCGTATTGCCAGGCGTGAGCGCCTGCGGAAGCGAACGCCGCAACGCCCACTAAGATTGCAAGCAGGGTAAGGCCTGCGATTCGAACATCAAGTCTCATATCTCTTCTCCTTCTTTCTTGCGTGACCATGACAAGGTATGACGCGGAGGGGCGCCATGTCCTGATCGCAACACGAACGCAACACGAGTACTCGCTGATAGAACGCGTATCAGCCTGATACAATGTTGGCTTCTAGGCGCGGAAGGCATTGATTTGAAAGATGATTTTTTCATCGATGATTGGTGCGTAGAACCGAACAGGCTGGTTGTCTCGAACGATCGGAAATCGGTAACGGTGAAGCCGCGTTCGATGGCTGTACTGGTCGAGCTAGCACGAGCGAGTGGTGAAGTCATTTCGCGTGGCGAGCTTATCGATCGAATATGGGGTGATGCCGAGGTTAGCGATGATGCGTTGACCCAGTGCATCGTCGAATTGCGACGTGCCTTCGGGGACGAGGCGCAGTCACCCCGCTACATTGAAACTGTGAGACGAGTCGGCATTCGACTCATTCCGCAAGTAATCCCCGTAGCGCAGAAAAAAACAACCCGGGAACCATCGAGAGTTATTGTGGTGGCGGTATTGGTACTGTTCGCTGCAATGACGGTATCGGCCGTAATTTGGCTGAGCAGAGACCAGCCATTGCCTGCTGCGCGTTCAATAGCCGTACTACCGTTTACGAACATGACGGCCGATCTCGAAAACCAATACCTGGGAGACGCTCTAGCGGAAGAGGTCACAGCCTCACTGGCGCGTGTGGACGGTTTGCACGTGGTTGCAAGGACGTCCGCATTTGCCCTACGTGACACGAATCTGGACGTCCGCGAGATCGGGAGCCGTTTGAATGTTGCCCATGTACTTGAGAGCAGCGTCCGTCGCGACGCCAACCGGATTCGAATAACAACGCAATTAATCGATGTGACCGACGGTTATCGGCGATGGTCCCACAACTACGAATACGAAGTGGGCGACCTGTTCCGGATCCAGCAAGCAATTGCTTCCGATATTGCTGCTGCCCTCGCGCTGGATTTCGGTGTCGGTCGGCACGAGGCGACGACCAGTGGCATTGCATACGACCTGTACCTAGCAGCGAAGCAACATATTCGAGCCGGACGATTCGACCGTGCCCGGCAACTTCTTGAACAAGCAGTCATCGAAGACCCAGATTTCGGTCTGGCGCATGCGAACCTGGCGATTTCACTCACACAGTTTCACGAGAACGCGACCGCAGTTCGGCAACCCGGGGACGACTCAGTTTCCTGGATGGAAAAAGCCGATGCTGCGGTTAGATCGGCAGTTAATCTGGATCCATGGCACGTGGACGCTCACATCGCCCGGGCGAGCCTGGCCGCTGCACAGCGTGATTACGGCGCCGAGGCGGCGGCGCTGGCTCAGGCGATCTCAGTCAGCCCCCCCTCTGTAGAGGCTCGAATTCGCCTTAGCCACAATCTTACGGCACGCGGTCAATACGTCGCAGCGTTGGAAGAGCTCGACACCATTGCACTCCGCGATCCCGTCAACCCGGTGATGGCGACGAGGCGTGCTGCGTTGCTGGCGCTTTTCGAAGGCTACGATGCGGCGGTCGCAGGATTGCATCGATTGATCGATGCGGGTGTCGACTCGCCGCTCATTTGGGATGCTTTGACTGAGCTTGCGGCGGATTACGGACGCTACGTTGATCGCGTTCAATTTGCTAGGCAACTTGTCCTGGCAGCACCCGAAAGCGCTTGGGCTATGGCAGTACTTGGCGATGCGTATACGGAGCTGGGCGAACTTGATCTCGCCGATGACTGGATTGGCGCGGCTGAGCGTCACTCGAAGCTTGAAGCTTTCAAGGCGCGTGTGCGGTGGCATGCGGCCAAAGGGGACTTCGAAGCGTTTGATGAGTTGGTGGCTGCAAATGTCGCCGGTCAATCCGTCGCCTCTTCACCCAAGTGGATCAGCCCTGCACAATCTGCGGCACTGAGTTTGTATGTCCTTTCCCACAGTTTTTTAGGGCGGCATGAGGATGCCGCATCATTGATGCAATTCGTGATCGATACGAGTTCAACACTACTACGCAGGTCACCCCACATGCCCATCTACGCTCGATTCACCGTCGCGCTGCAGCAACATCGTGCAGGTGACGTGGCCGCCTTCGAGACCACGATTGTGGAGCTACAACGACTACTGGAAGCCGTCGGAGAGCAGGGTGTCGACGAATTACCCTGGATTTCGTTGTTGAGTGCATCAACTTACGCACTGCGGGGTGATGAAGCCGCCGCAGAGCAAAAGTTTCGCCAAGCAGTGGAACAAGGCTGGCGCGCCTGGACTCTTGAGCAGTTGAACGCTGCTGCCCCGCTCATTGACTATACCGACATTGTTGAGGACATCGAACAGGATCTCGATCGTATGCGGCAAGAAGTGCACCGCCGCGGTCTCGCGCAATCAGTAGATCTCCTGGAAGGTCATCAGTGATTCATTTACGCGTCTTATGGCGAGTACGCGTCTTATGGCGAGGGTCACTCCATTGGGGCATGGATCACCATGCAAAACTGCACCGCGAGTGACAGCAGTTGGACCCAAACGCGACGTTCGCCGCATCCACGATAATAGTGATGGATGGCGGTTCGTGCTCTAAAGCGCTCGGCGACCCGTTCTATCACTTCGTATCCGGTCCCCGGCCGTCGCCGGCGACGGCTGCTAAGGGTCTTGCATGGTTACGATCGCCATACCATCGCAACACCGCCTTCTCGGCCTCGACCAGCAGAAAAACCGAGGCCCCCACGAGCACGATACGCCCCCAGGTTGCGAGGTCGAGCGACGCCGACTTGAATAGTTCCTGCATGGGTGGCGCATAGGTAAAGGCCACCTGCATGAGGATGACGATTGCGCTGGCAACAAGAGCCGGGCGGCTGCCGAACAGGCCGTTCAGGTTCAGGACAGACGCGGAGAGGTTGCGCGTGTTGAAGAGGTAGAACACCTCGAAGATGACAAGCGTGTTCACCGCTACGGTTCGGGCCCGATCGATCCCGTATCCGGACTCCAGCTCGAAGAGGAAGATCCCAAACACCCCGAACACGAGAATTGTAGAGACGAACGCGATTCGCCACACGAGAAAAACAGAGAGCAGGGGCTCGCGGGAGTCGCGCGGGGGACGATCCATGATATCGGGCTGGGCCCGCTCGAAGGCGAGCGCCAGCGCGAGCGTCACAGCTGTGATCATGTTTACCCACAGGATCTGTACCGGCGTGATCGGCAGTGCCTGCCCCAGCGCGATGGCGGCGATGATCGTAAACGCCTCGCCGCCGTTGGTGGGTAGAATGAAGGTGATCGACTTCTTGAGGTTGTCGTAAACGGTGCGGCCTTCTTCAACCGCTTCTGCGATCGAGGCGAAGTTGTCGTCGGCAAGCACCATCTCGGACGACTCTTTGGCCGCTTCCGTACCTTTCAGACCCATGGCGACGCCAACATCCGCGCGCCGGAGCGCGGGCGCGTCGTTGACCCCATCCCCGGTCATCGCGACGACATGCCCCGAAGCCTGCAGCGCGGATACGAGATGCAGCTTATGCTCCGGGCTGGTCCGGGCGAATATATCCACCTCCAAAGCCCGAGCCCGCAGCGTGGTCTCGCTCATCGCATCGATGTCCTGGCCCGTCAACACATCCCCGTCGACCTGCAAGCCAAGCTGCCCGCCGATCGCGCGCGCCGTCGCGGCGTGGTCGCCTGTAATCATCTTGACCGCTATCCCAGCGGTCAAACAGGTCTGCACCGACTTTATGGCTTCGTCGCGAGGTGGGTCGGCGAGGCCGAACAAGCCCACCAGGCTGAGCCCGTTCTCGACGTCACCGAAGGTGAGTTCGTGGTGATCTGAGGCTGCGTGCTTGGTTGCCACCGCAAGCACCCGCTGGCCGCGCGCGGCAATTTCCTCCAGGTAGCCATGCCAGTAGTCGTCGGATAGCGCCGCATCCTCGCCAGTGTTTGCCGTGTGTTGTCGATCACACATCTCGAATATGCGCTCGGGCGCCCCTTTCACGAAGATGTAACCGTTGCCGAGGTGGTCGTGATGCAGGGTGGCCATGTAGCGGTGCTCGGACTCAAACGGCACGAGGTCAGTGCGCGGTAGAGACCTACCCTCAAACATCGGATCGAGACCGGCTTTCATCCCCACGGTCAGCAACGCACCTTCAGTAGGGTCCCCATCGACAACCCAGGCGGCATCCTGCTGCCTGAGGCTCGCTTCGTTGCAAAGAACGGCGGCCAGCATCATCTCGCCGAGCACCGGATGCTCAGCTGTCGTCACTTCAGTGCCGTCGAGACACAGCGAGCCTACAGGCGCATACCCGGCGCCGGTTACATCGAAGACCTTGCCACCTGCGACGATGGTCTGCACCGTCATTTCGTTGCGCGTGAGCGTGCCGGTTTTGTCCGAGCAGATCACGGATACCGACCCCAACGTTTCTACGGCCGGCAGGCGTCGGATGATCGCCCGACGGTGCGCCATCTGCTGCACCCCGATAGCTAGCGTGATGGTCATTATCGCCGGCAAGCCTTCGGGAATGGCGGCTACCGCGAGGCCTACGGCCGCCAGAAACATCTCGTCAGCCGAAAAATCGCGCACGATGATGCCGAACAAGAACGCGAGCGTAGCCATCGCGATGATTGCGAAGGTGAGCCAGCGGCCGAAGACGGCCATCTGCCGAAGCAGCGGCGTGGTAAGCACCTCCACCTCGGCGAGCAGCGTGCTGATGCGACCAATTTCCGTGGCATCGCCAGTGCCGACGACCACCCCGCTGCCCTGACCGTAAGTAACGAGCGTTCCCGAGTACGCCATACAGCGGCGATCCCCCAACGGTGCGGTTTCGGGCACGGACTGCGCATCCTTGGTGACGGCAAGCGACTCACCGGTCAACAGGGCTTCGTCTATCTGCAGCGTTTTGATCTTGTCCAACCGAATGTCGGCCGGCACCTTATCGCCTGGTCGCAGAAGCACGACGTCGCCGGGCACCAGCCCCTCCGCGGGTGTCTGCAGCCGTTTGCCGTCACGGATGACGCTGGCCTGAATCGACAGCATGTTGCGAATCGCGTCGAGCGCACGCTCAGCCTTGCCTTCCTGCAGAAACCCAATTACTGCGTTGATGATTACAACGCCGAGGATGACGGACGTGTCGATCCAGTGCCCGAGTAGGGCCGTTACGCCCGCCGCAGCAAGCAGCACGTAAATGAGGACGTTGTGGAACTGCTGGGCAAATCTGACGAGGGGCCCGGATCGCTCCGGCGGGCGCAGTTTGTTGGGCCCGTACTTCTCCAGCCGAAGCTGCACTTCGGCATCGCTGAGGCCTTCACGCACGGACCCCAGTTCCGCGAAGACCTGGTCCGCGCTGCGCGAGTACCAGCAAGTGGCGTCGCGCTGAGCCTCGGGGGTCGCGCTGTCTCGCATGAGCAGAGCCTCCGATGACCGGCAGGAAACCTATTCCCTCAGTCGCACGGGCTGCGAGGTTGATACTAACCTAGGTCGTGGCGACTCGAAAAGCCGTCCGAGGGGCCTATGGTGCTCACCTACCCCGCACGGCCTGGACCGGGCGCTATCTACCATTGCGTTACGAAATGGCTAAACTTGGCCATGCGAAGGCGCATTAGAGCGCCTGCGTGGAGGGAGTCATGGCCGCTTGTATTCTCGTTGTCGGGGAGGAAATGGGCGAGGACGAGCCTTTGGCGTTGCGCAAGGGCCTGAAGCTCCTTGCGGGCGGGGCCAGCAGCTTGCATCTACTGCAGGTCATCTACAGCGAGATGGACGAGCATGGGATCCTGCTGGAGGAAGATACGCGCCAGGGCCTGAGGGAAAAGCTGCTCAGGGACACGGAGCAACACGTTGAGGATCTAATTCACCAGGAGTGCCCGGACACGCCCGGCATCAGCTACGAGGTGGTCTGGAAAAAAAGCGTGGCACACGCTGTCGATACGGTGTGCGCTCAGCGCAACTTCGACCTCATCGTGAAGACCGGGCATCGCGAAGAATCGCTTACCCACATTTCTACCGACGTGCACCTGCTTCGCGTGCCGCGCGTTCCGGTGATGGTATTGAACAAGCAATCGTGGTCCGCCAAACCCGTCATTCTCGCGGCAATCGACTTTGCACCAAAGAAAAATAAGCACATGGCGTTGAATCGCAAGGTTCTGGACGCGGCTCGCGGAGTAGCCGGTCTGACGCGGGCGAGGTTGCACTGCTGCTACGTGGTTGCCTATTCGAAGGCGCTGGCGGACCTTGACGTTGTTCACTCGGACGAGCTTCTGGCGCGATTCAAGGCCAGGCACGAAGCCGAGTTGCTCGACTTCGTGGCAGAATTCGGGGTTGAGCCCGAAACCGTGCACGTGCATGCCGGATCTCCCACGAAGCTGATTCCATCGGTGGCCAACCGGGTCAAGGCGGATCTCGTGGTGGTCGGCACCCATCACCGGAGCGGTCTGGCGGGGCTCGTGCCCGGCAATATCTGCGAGAAGGTGCTCCACGTGCTGCGCACCGCGGTGCTCACCGTGAAACCGGAGTGACGTGGTCACGCGCGATCGTAAAGCAGGCGAAGTGTTCCGGGTGAGGGCACACCGGACGTGCGAGATTCGCCCGCACGACGCCTGGCCGAGCACGGAATCCGTCGATCCCCGACTGGCCGGTTATTGGCCGATCTGAGCCGGATTAGTTTCAATTCTGAACGTCGAAACACCTGGCGATTTCTCAGTGTGGCATAAAGGGTGCAACCACTCATAATGTTCGATGTGAACACCAAACCTACCTCAAACATTGCTCTTTGGATGACGCTTCTGCTACTGACAAGTTGCCGAGAGTCAAGTGAGTCTATGCCCTTTACGGACGTCCAGTCGCAAGGTGAACACACCTTTGTAGCTGATGTGTGGGCAGACAATTGGTTTAGTTTTCATCTCGGTGAGGCGTTGATCCTTGAAGATTCGGTCCCGATCACTACGGAACGGTCGTTTAATGCAGAGTCGTTTCGATTTAGGGCGAATTACCCGTTGCAACTCAATTTCATTGTCATGGACTTCAAGGAAAACGACACGGGACTCGAGTACATCGGCCAAAACAACCAGCAGATGGGAGACGGCGGATTTATCGCCCAGTTTCGGGACGAAACAACCGGCCAGATCATTGCGATCACCAATAACTCGTGGCGGTGCCTCGTGGTACACCAAGCACCTATCGACAAATCCTGTGAATCCTCGACTAATCCCGTTGCTGGTGATGGCCCATGTGGATTTGAAAGAAGGGATCCTCCAGCAAATTGGCGGACAACGGCATTTAATGACGGGTCGTGGTCGTTGGCCACGGAATACACCACCGATCAAGTTGATCCAAAACACGGCTACGAGGCGGTTGAATGGGATGATTCAGCGCACCTCATTTGGACTGAAGACCTAGAACAAGACAACACCCTGCTATGTCGTTTGACTGTTGCGGAACCTAGATCGTGACGACACTTAAGTACTGGCTTTTGTTGCTAATCGGGTTTCTGCTGGTTTTATTCTCAATTATCTATGGCCTGAGAATTTGGTATTTAGAAAGAGATGTTCCACTTCGAGGCATTGACGAATGGGTAGAAGAGCATCAGCTTTCCAAGGTGTTACTTGTGTTTGCCCATCAAGACGATGAATTGTTGGTCGCGGGTACCATTGCGGGATTAAATGAAAATGGGGTCGACACATATCTATTAACGCTCACTAATGGAGATGGTGAAAGTAGACCCGACGGGCAGTCGATAGAAGACCTTGTTAAAGAGCGGACAGCCGAACTAGAGAGTGTTGGCGCGGTGCTTGGCATAGACGACGTCAGTCAGGGATTGTTTTCCGACCTAGGCTTCATGGACGTTGCTGATGAGCCAATCAAAGCGGCCATTAGAAGACACATTGATCGGTTTCAACCGGATGCAATCATCACTTGGGACACGGAAAAGGGTTTATATGGTCATCGGCATCACGTTCGCGTGGCTGAGCTGACTATTGAGGTCGCAGAAGGATATTTGTCGCAAGGTCGTACGATTTCGGTCTTTTCATCGACCGTAGCGGTTTGGATTCGTGAAGCGTTGAAAGAGCTTTCGCCGCTATACCAACGACGTTATTACGAAATCAGCCCAGGCGAATCCATCGAACCCGCCTTTGCCCTTGCAACAGGTAACTTTGCGGACCTTCGTCGATCCGCCTTTGCTGTTTATCATAAAAGAGGCGCTGTGGGCGCACTGAACCCTCTGGCGGAATTTCCCACCCAGATCGAAGACTTCGTGTTTGATCGCGAGTACTTCTATCGTTCGTTTTAATCGCTAACTGACCGTCCGTGGGTTGAGTGCCTCGATGACGAATTGCGGCCGTTAAACTGCTCCATACCATCCACCGACCTCCAAGCTGCAAACTAACCTACGAACACTTGATCCTGCGCAAGCCTCTTCGCGTCCCTAGACGACATGATCGCTTCAGTTTTGCACAAAATCAGAGACCGTATGTATAAGGGCGAGCGCTTCAACAGCATTAGTCACCTGGTTGGGGCATCGCTGGCGTTGGCGGGCACCATCGTGCTCGTAACTTCAGCTGTCGTGGATAGGGACGTCACCAAGATTTGGGGGGTTAGCGTGTACGGAACTACGCTGGTTCTGCTCTATCTCGTCTCCACTCTGTATCACAGTCTTCGTGGTCGGGCGAAACAGGTCTTTCGAGTGCTGGATCATCAAGCCATCTACCTACTAATCGCAGGGACCTACACTCCGTTCATTCTGGTTGCCGTAAACGGTCCGATTGGTTGGTGGATGTTCGGAGGGCTTTGGGGACTATCGGTTTTTGGGATCATTCTGGACGCGATACAACGTCAGGGGCGGAGGATAGTGCCGCTGACCATATACTTGATTATGGGTTGGATGTGCTTGGTTGCCCTAGATCCAATAAAGGCCGCTCTCCCGCCAGCTGGGTTTGGCTGGCTGCTCGCGGGTGGTGTTTTCTACACTTTAGGTATCGTGTTCTTCGTCCTCGACCACCGGTACTCCTGGTTTCACGGGATCTGGCATCTATTTGTCGTCGCTGGGAGCATCAGTCACTACTTATCGATATTTCTCCTGTACTAGCGTAGTTGTGATTGGCTCTGAGGTCGCTTTGGTGGTGAGGCGAAAGTCACAACCTCAGAACTTCCAGGAACCTGCAGTTATAACCGGTCGTGCTTAAAGAGCGGTGTCGCTACAGTTTCCTGTCTGATTGATTTGCTTGAGTTCGTTTGCCGGATACTTCTTATGCGATTAGCAAAGTCGACAAAGACATCCTTGATGGTGCGTTTGATCTTGATATCGGTGCCACCAAACAAGACCAGTCCCTCAACAATAATGGCAGGTGCATGACTACTCCTATTTGAGGGTGCACTATTATCGGTACCACCGAATATCGATATGATCTTGGACACGGTGTTGGTGTCTTCCCTGACGTAGATGCTAGCACCACCAAATAGCGTCAACATCTTGATGCGAACCGACGGATGAGTGAACTTTGCTTCCGTGAAGTCGATTTCGCCACCGCCAAACAAATTGAACATTCTTATTTCTTTTGGCACGTTCCATTGACCACTGCGATTGCTGCCGCCGAAAACATTGATGGCGTATTCGACGTCGCGTGTCCCTCCGTAGTCGTAATCTAAATCAAGACCCAGTTCATCACGCTTCTGATCTGCGTAGCTCTTGTCTGCCTTGAGCTCGAGATCACCGATGAGTTTGCTGAGTTCGTTGGCGTCATCACTGGCGAGTGCTTGATCTAGGCGTCCCTCAAATGCCTCGAGGGAAAGCTCCTCGTGACTGTAGTTGAAGATCAGCTGATCGATCACTTCCTCCCGTAACACATCAATAGGTCTATCACTATTTTCAACTGGCATATTTGTTTCCCTTGTCCAAGTGACGCTTACGTTGCAAACATCAAGCCAATTAGTTTTTACTTTTTTACCCTTATATACAACGTCTTACGTAATCCGGTAAGTGTATGATTCGTCAATCTAATGACTATGTGGCGAAATTGATTACGAAGGAGTGGCGCTTGGTGGGCTGCAAGACGAAAAGCGGAGTCAACGTGGGGCGACCGGTGGCGAATCGACGCACGACGAGTGCATGTGAAGAGATAGCGCTACAGACCGCTTATGGCCGAACTCGGCTGTACGGGTCTGTGAAGTGAACGTCTGCCATAGAGAAAGCCGCCATTCAGGGTGAAAATCTATGCCTCGGTTCACGACCCTACGGTCTTATTTTGGGTTTCACACCGGTACGATTGATGCGTCGTACGGATGGTCGATTAAATGATCGATGAAGCTGCGAATATTAGGCGACACAATTTTCCTGTTGGGATAGATCGCGTACAACGCCGCATCGAAGTGAGTCTCATGCTCGAGTATCGGCAGGAGTTGTTTACTTGCGATTTCTTGAAACACCATGAATCTGGGTAGAAGTGCAATCCCGACGCCCGATACGGCTAGCGAGCGGATGATCTCTCCGCTGTTGATGCGGAGATTACCAGCGACACGTGTTCGTGACTTTGAATTGGCGCCCACAGGCCAGCGATCACCATAGCTCGTCACCGTATCGATCAAGCAGTTATGATGTTTCAAATCGCTCGCCGACGATGGTGTATCGTGCTTGTTCAAATAGGCTGGGCTAGCCACCATGGCAAGATCGATGTCGAACAGGCGTCGTGCGATCAACGTTGAATCCGACATTTGTCCCGCCCTAAGCGCAACGTCGAACCCTTCTGCAACCAGGTCCACGAAACGATCGGTAGTTGTAATTTGGATGGACACATTGGGGTATTTTGCCAGGTACTCGGGCAAGACGACCTGCAAGTACCGTTGACCAATAGATACGGGCGCAGTTACGCGTAGGGTGCCATTTGGTTCTGCGGTCGTACTGCGGGCGTCATGATGCAGTTGATCTACATCGGTGACGATCTGCCTACACTGTTCAAGATATTGCATGCCTGCCTCCGTGAGCGACAGTCGACGCGTCGTCCGGTGTAATAGCTGCACCCCGAGCCACGCTTCCAACTCGATGACGTATCGGCTTACTGCAGACGTGGAAATTTGAAGTCTTCTAGACGCCGGCGCAAACCCTTGAAGGTCAGCGACCGCCGCGAACACTCGCATGGCTTTCACTGTATCCATAGGCTTCGATATTTATCCCATTTAATGGGATTATATATTCAATATATACGTTATTATCAATTATATCGTTTCATCGTAAAGTCTATCGCGAACCTCGATAGGAACTTGCTATGAACAAATCAATACTTCTGATCTCACTCGTCATCGGTATGTTTTCGCTGAACAGTGCCATTGCCGATGATGACATCCAGGTACTAAAGGCACGAATTGCAGAGTTGGAAACCCAGGTCGCACTTCATGATGCCGAGCGTGCACAGACAGCGCACCACCTTGGGACTTTCGATGAGCTCGATCTAGTTGCCTTCAATGACCGCGACATGAAACGCATTGGAGAAATCCACGCTGACGATGTCATTGTGCACAATCCCGATGGCACCCAGACATCACCGTTCCCGCCACATGAAGAAGAACTCCAGTATCTGTTCGATACATTCGACTTCGTCGTAGTAGATCACATCGTCGGGTTTGGTTATGGCGAATGGACCGCCGGAATCAGCATTTCGGAGGGTAAGTGGGTAAAACCGATCACAACGGCAGACGGGCGCGAGTTGGCTCCGACTGGAAAGTCCGTGCGTCTGAAAATCGCCACCATAGCGCGTTGGGAGAACGGACGGATTGCCGAGGAGTATTTGTTCTGGGACAACGCTGACTGGAATCGCCAGATCGGCTTGGAATAACCCAGACTGCAAAACAGAAGAGATTTAGAACATGAAGATCGTAATTGTCGGGGCCTCCGGTAAGATTGGGCGCGAGGTAGATCGCGCCCTGCGCATGCACCACGAGATCATCAAGGTCGGAGCACGGAGTGGCGATCTGCAATGCGACTACACTGACCCTGTTTCCATTGACCAAGCGTTCGACGCAATCGGTATACACGATGCGCTGGTGTGTGTCGCGGGATCGGATAGTACGTTTTCTGACTTCGACGAACTAACGGATGATGACTACCGTTACGGTTTTGAGCGCAAGTTCCTCGGCCAGGTGCGATTGCTGCGGCAAGGAATGAGCTACATTTCCGATGGAGGATCATTCACGTTTTCGACCGGCTTTCTCAGTCATTATCCGAATCGTTTCAGTATCGCGACGGGTCCATTGAACGCCGCTGTTGACACATTTGTCGCCAATACTGCGCCACTACTTCCTCGAAACGTACGAATCAACGCGGTAAGTCCAGCCCCGATCATAGAGCCGGGGCAGGAGCGCGAAGGCGTTGTGACCGCTGCACGATGCGCACAGTTTTATGTCAATGCGATTGAGGGAGACATGACCGGGACCGTACTTAGGGCGTGGGGAGGACTTGACGGGGGCATGTAGCCTGGCCGACGGCTTTTGGCCGAGAACCGCCAGTTTGGCTCATTAGCAGGGACGGCGGGCTTCCGACCCGGGCTGTGTCACAATGCGATGAACAACTTCATTGGAGTCAATTCAGTGATCACTTGTTACTTGCGCTACAAAATAGACATGTACAAGAGAAAGGAATTCTTGGCATACGCCAAGATGTGGATACCGCTGGTCGAGAAGTACGGCGGCACTCACCACGGTTATTTTCTGCCGAAGGAAAGTGCGGGTGATCTTGCCGTGGCGATGTTTTCGTTCGACTCGCTAGCCGCCTATGAGGAATATCGCACGTTGGCAAGACAGGACCCCGAGTGCCAAAAGGCGTCGGCCTACTCAGAGAAGACGCGGTGCATTCTTAGCTACGAACGACAGTTCCTGGAGCCAGTGTTCGGGGAAAGTGCTTAGAGGACTTTTTAGGCCGTCGCTGAGCGTTTTGCTTTTTCTTCGTTGGCTTGCTTGAGACGTTTCTTAATGATGCTCTGCACGACCGATACCGTCGTCCAATCATGCAGCATCATCCGGCCACAACCTTCACAACCGATCTGGGTTTCTTCCATGACACGGGCGAGCAGATCGCTATAGGGCAGCCGTGAAATGTGTTTGCAGTTAGAACATTCCAGTCCGACTGCGGGATCGATACCAACATAATCCATTGTTGTGAGGTGTCCTTTCTCTAGCTCTTGCGATGGCTTGTGGAGTCGTCGCCCTCGAATCCGGTGGATTGGTCGATAACTCTCTCGAGCGCTTATTCTAATGGCTGCACTCTCGAGCCGTCCCAACGGACTGTTTAAACCGTGAAGTGGTCGACACTCAGTTCGTGCTGACACCCGCGTCTGCAAGCGAGTCCCTGAACTCAGGAGCCGCGATATCGATTAGGGCCCGTGCTCGTCCGACAATGTCGAGGTCCCGCAGATGGGCGATCCCGTACTCTGTGACCACGTAATCGACGTCGGTGCGCAGCGCGGTGACGAGTTCCACTTTGGGAACGATGCGCGATACCGAGCCACCCCGTGCGGTGGCGTTGAGGGCCACGATGGAGCGGCCGCCGGGGCTGGCTTTGGCTGCCCGCATGAAATCGACCGAACCGCCGGTACCCGATATTTGCCGACCGGCTGCGTATTCGGCATTGACCTGCCCGAAGAGATCGACTTCCACCGCGGAATTGACCGATACAAAACCGGGCAGCTGACGAATGGACGCCACTTCGTGTGTGTGGTTGGCGCCTCTAAAGACCACGCTCGGCGTGTCCGCCACCCACTCCATCAGCGCCTTGGAACCCAATGCCATACCGGTGACGTGCAAGCCGGTGTCCAGCGGTTTGCGTTGGCCCGTCACGTTACCCCGTTGAATCAACGTCATGCCGCCATCGTCGATCAACCCCCCATGCAATCCAAGATCGTGCTTAGCATCCAAATGGTTGAGAATCGCCGCAGGTATTGCGCCAATGCCGGTTTGAATACAATCGCCGTCCCTGATGAGACCGGCGACCAGCTGCCCTATGGTTTGTGCTGCGGCATCGATCTCGGGTGACGGCATTGCATACAGCTCACGGTCGCTCTCGAAGATGCAATCGATCCGCGCCTCGGCAATTGCGGGACTCCCTCGGGGCGCGACAATGCCGCGATTCAATTCAGCGATAACGGTGCCCGCAGAACTCAATACTGCACCCGCAAAATCGACATTCGGACCCAACCGTAGCGTACCGTCGCGATCGTACGCGACCTGCAAAAGGCACACATCGACATCGTGTCTGAGGTAGTCGTACACCGCGCGCATTTGCATCGGCACGAATTTCAATCGCTTGGAATCGGCTTTGCGCAGTGGGCCAGTCATGAAGAACGTCGTCATTTGCGCCGTTGCGTTCCACGCCGTGAAGTCGAAGTTGTTGTACCCGCCGATCGGGAATTGAATGAACTCCAGCCCGTCCGGCAGTGATTGTGCACCCAGATAGGTCAGTAATGCCGTCGGTTCGTTCGAACTACCGGCAACGAAAACGCGTTGCCCTGCACGCAAGAAGTCCGTCGGTTCGCTCATGTCAACGTCTACTCACTCTCTCTCTAGTTTTGAAGTTACGGCACATCCCGACGGGTGAGCGCGCGCAATACCATCGGGTACACGACAGCACCCACGTAGTATGCGGCGGGAAACCACACCGGCCACAGCGACACCATCGTGTCGGGTCCCAGACTCAGATCCCACAGCCCGTGTCGCACCCAAAGAAAACCCAATGCCAGCAGTACTCCGCTGACGAAAGCCATGGACACGCCTTGAGACAATGAAAACACCGAGCAGACCACGCCACCGGCCAAACCTCCCAACCACACCGGAATCAGTACACCGACAAACGTAGTGGGTGCCCCAAAGGACAGCACATACACATACCAAACCAACAGCCCTACACCCATCGCAATGACGGTGCGCAGGGTGAGCAAAACCGCCAACATCGACGACCCATCCCCAGTACGCAACAAAGCGGCATCATAAACACAAATCTGGTGTAATCCCCACATGTCTTCACATGCCGCCGACGCCACTTTAGCCAATACCGAGTTTCATCCCAGCGTCGCGGCCTGGTTCAACGACCGATTTACGGCACCCACCCCGGTGCAGGCGGCAAGCTGGCCGGTGATCGCCTCCGGCGGACACGCCCTAATCACCGCACCCACCGGCAGCGGCAAAACGCTGACCGCTTTTTTATGGTCGCTCAGCCAATTTGCACGCGAAGCCCTGCCCTTGGGCCAAACCAGCGTGCTCTACATCTCTCCGCTGAAAGCTTTGAACAACGACATTCAGCGCAATCTCATCGCACCGCTCACGGCGTTGAATAACGAATACGGCTTTCCTCAAGTCTCTGTAAAAACGCGCTCAGGCGACACCGACCCCTCCGAACGTCAACGCATGCTGCGGCGACCGCCGGACATCTTGATCACCACACCGGAAAGTCTGGCATTGATGCTGACCACCGTAAAAGGCAAACAGGCGCTCGCCCACGTTGAGACCGTGGTTCTGGATGAGATTCACTCTATCGTCGAGAACCGACGCGGCGCACAGTTGATGACCAACCTCGAAAGGCTGGCTAACGTATGCGGCGAATTTCAGCGTTTGGCGCTCTCCGCGACGGTGACCCCCCTGGATGCAGTTGCCGCGTACATCGCTGGCAGGGACCGACTGGGTCACGTACGCCCGCTCAATATCGTCAATCCGCCGAGCGAGAAGATCGTCGATTTGCGTGTGCGCTTTCCGACTGCGGCCAGATCCGCCGCAGAGGGCGGTCAGAAAATCTGGGAGCCCCTCGGCGATACGTTTCGCGAGGTCATCGCCGATAATCGTTCAACGCTGTTCTTTACCAACAGTCGCCGCCTGGCGGAAAAAATTTCACTCAAGATCAACGAGGGTCACGCAGAACCTCTCGCGTACGCTCACCACGGCAGTTTGGCGCGCGAGGTGCGTAATGTCGTCGAAGCGCGATTGAAAGCAGGCGAACTCAAGGCGATTGTCGCGACTAACTCCCTGGAAATGGGCATCGACGTCGGGGCCCTCGACGAGGTGGTCATGGTGCAATCACCGCCGTCCGTGGCGTCCGCATTGCAACGTATCGGTCGGGCCGGTCACCAAGTGGGCGAAACTTCCCGCGGCGTGCTGTTTCCGACCCACGCGAACGACTTTCTCGAAGCGGCTGTGCTGGCCGAAGCGGTGGACGACCGGGATATCGAACCGCAAAGCCTGATGTACGGTGCCTTGGATGTGCTCGCGCAAATCATCGTCTCTATTTGCGCGACAGACCCTCAGCCGGTAGACGAAGTATACGAACTGATCACCCGTGCGACCCCCTACCAGGACCTCGCGCGGGAACAATTCGATCTCGTAGTGGAGATGTTGTCCGGCCGCTACGCCGGATCGCGGGTGCGCGAACTCAAACCCCGAATCGATCACGACCGTTTGCACCACACCATTAAGGCAACGCGCGGCGCCCTTCTCGCACTCTACAGCTCAGGCGGGACCATACCGGATCGCGGTTATTTCAAGATGCGCCACGTCGATAGCGGTGCTGTGCTTGGCGAACTCGACGAAGAGTTCGTGTGGGAAGCGACCATAGGCGACAACTTCACGTTCGGCACGCAGCAGTGGCAAGTGCATCGCATCACGCACAACGACGTCATCGTCAGGCAAGCCAAACCCGGCGCCCCCGCACCGCCGTTTTGGCGCAGTGAGTTCTTCAACCGCTCCTATCATTTCTCCAACCGCATCGCGCAATTTCTCGAGATGTCCGAAGACCGCCTGGCACAGGGCGAGGAGGACACGATCACGGCGGACTTGGAAGAAAAAGGCTTCGATGACAATTCAAGCGAAGAGCTGATCGACTACTTGAAACGCCAGCGGGAGCACACCGACACACCGCTCCCCCACCGCCGCCATATCCTCATCGAACTCATCAAAACGGGGCCCGCCGGTTACCGGGGACCGGACAATCCCCATCAACTCGTCCTGCATACGATGTGGGGCGGTCAGCTCAATCATCCTTTTGCACTGGCCATTCGTGCTGCGTGGGCGCGTTTGTACGAGGAAAAACTCGACACCCACGCGGACAACAACGCGGTTGTGCTGCAGTGTCGTGGTGAACCCGACGTGCACGGTATTCTGGGTTTGGTCACCAGCGAGAATCTGCTCGACCTGCTCCGCGCCAGTTTGGAACAGTCGGGTTTCTTCGGGGCACGGTTTCGCGAATGCGCGGGTCGCTCTTTGCTTCTGACCAAACAACGCTTCAATCAGCGTCTGCCTCTGTGGATGAGCAGGTTGCAGGCGAAGAAGTTGATGACCCAAGTGAAGAAGTTCGAGGACTTCCCGGTGATGCTGGAAGCCTGGCGTACGTGTCTTGACGACGAATTCGACCTGCCCAATCTGTGCCGCTTGCTGGATGAGCTCAACGATGGGCGCTTGACCTGGTCATATGTGACGTCCACGACGCCCTGCCCTTTCTCCCACCACCTGACCTTCAACCAGGTCAACCGTTACATGTACGCGGACGACAGTCCTGACGACGATGCGTTGAGTCACTTGTCAACGGATCTCATCGGAAGCGCTGTACAGAACGCTGCACTGCGGCCCAAGCTCGCCCACGACGTTGTCGAGACTTTCGTAGCGAAACGCCAACGGCGCTATCCGGGCTATGAGCCCGTCGACGACGAGGATTGGCAAACCTGGATAAAGGAGCGCATTCTGATTCCAGAAGCCGAGCTACCCAGCGATCTCGAGCTACCTGCACACGCACATTGGCTGAGTCTCGATCAGCGAAGGTGGCTCACGCATGAAGAGCACTTGTACGTCTTATCGAATTCCGGCCTCGCACCGCCAAGCGCTGACTTTGGTAACGTTGCCGTTAGCGATGTCGACGACCCACGCACCGCCACTCAGCTTGCACGAGAGATGTTGTCCTTCTACGGGCCTTTGACGGAACCCGAAATCGCTACTCTCCTGCCATCGATGCCAATCGGCCTTCTCACGGAAGACGACGAATACGTGTGTGGACGTTTGCTTGAGGACAGTGACACAAGTGCAGATCTCGAATGGTGCAACGCGGAGAATCTGGACATTCTTTTACGCATCCAGCGCGCCGCTGCACGCTCGCACTTACAACCGCGCACCATGCACGAGGTATGCGAGTTCTGGGCAGGACTACATCGGATCAACAATCTCTGCGACAGCGCCAACACCGTTTACGCGTTGGAGTGTTTGCGCGGTTATCCCGCGCATGTCGAATCGTGGTTGACCGATTTTCTGCCCACACGCCTGCGCGGCATCACACTCTATGACCTCGACACTGCGCTGATCGAACACGGCCTGCGGTGGCTGGGCGTTGCCAATCAAAACATCACGCTCGGCTACCCTGAAGACCTGCAGCTCTTGAAGGATACGGGCAGCGGCAGTGCGGCAGGCAACTCGCCCATCACCGCGGCATTCAAGGACCCGCTCGCACGCTACACCTTCAACCAACTAGCCGATCATGCCGAAGTGTCCCGTGCCGAATTCAATGACGCTTGGTGGCAAGCCGTGTGGCAGGGTGAATTAACCAGCGATCAGACAAGCCCGCTCGTACAGGGCATCCAACAACGATTTGCGATGGAAGGCATCGAACCTGCAATGACCAGCCGCAGACGCACACCGCGCCCCAGCAGAGGCTGGTCGGGCAACTGGTTCCTCACCGGCCTCAACGATCAGCGGGCAGATCTAGACCCGTTGAGTCAACTCGAGAACGACAAGGAACGCGTACGCCTGCTGCTCGACCGCTACGGCTTCGTGAACCGCGACGTGGTCAACAAGGAAGCGGTCGGATTGGCACAGTGGCGCTGGCGTGACGCATTTCGAGCGCTGCGCATCATGGAGTTGGCAGGCGAAGTTGTCATCGGGCATTTCTTCGAAGGATTGTCCACGCCGCAATTCGCGTCACCGCGCACCGTCACTCAACTGACGCAAAACACGCCGGGAGTGAAGGACTTCTGGGTAACGGCTAACGATCCTGTCTCCCCCTGCGGACTCGGCCTGGAGTGGCCGGAACTGCCATCCAGACGTGTGGGTAACTACTTGAGTTTCTGCGACGGGAAATTGGCGCTCGTGGTTACCAATTACGGCAAGGAATTGACTTATGCGTTGGATTGGAACGACCCTTCAATCGGCGCCGCCAACGCCGTCATCGAACACCTCGTTCAAGCCCGCCGCAAACGCCTGCACGTCGCGACCATTAACGACACGGACGCGCGGCGTAGTCCGTATTTGGCCCAACTGGAAAATTCGTTCGCTGTGTCACAAGACCACAAACAACTGATCATAGAACCCCGATATCCATAACGCAGGGTGCCAGCGGGGCGCCTAGACTGAATTGAGGGATCAGTAGTCACAGTTGGGCACACGGGTCAGGCACAGGGACAGCATGCGCAGAGCATTGAAAGTCGGCGGCTATTTCCAATCCGGTCAGTTGAGTCGCCGTATGCGGCAGCTGTGCATCGTGCGTGGCTGGCAGGTGCTCGAGTGGTGCGACGATGCGATCGATGAGGGAATTCACCTGGAATGCCCGGAGCTCATGGATATCCTCATCTGCGACACCGTGGCGTTTCTGAACCGAGCTTTATCCTCGTCCCATAACCCCTTTGGCGGACTGGCGGTGCTGCTCGACGGCGAAGCGGAGGCGTTAGCTTCCGACACGCTGTGTCTCGCCTCGTCCCAGGATGACGACACCCTCGTCCACGCCATCACTACCGCCTTGAACGTCGAGCGTTTCTACAGCGCTTTTAGGGGCGTCCACACAGCCGAGCCCATCAGCAAATGTGCCCACAACGAGGACTTGATTCAGTTCGTCGATCGATACCGTGGACGTGCAATGGCCCTCATCATCGTGCAGATTGACCATGCTGATCATCTGTATGCCGATCTCGATACCGTGGCAAGAACGGACCTTTTAGCCACCTTTGCCAAACGTATGCGAGCCCTGACCCCTGCCGGTGCCCACCTCGGGTTGGTCGACGCCGGTTGCTTCAGCACGTGGCTGCCGGGGGCAGACGAGGCGCAGGCTCGGCACCTGGCCTCGCAGCTACACGAGGTCAGCCGCACCGTCACGCTCAATGGCAACCCGATGCACATCACCGCGACGACCGTGTGGGCACACACGTCCATGCTCGAAGCCCCAATTCTGTTCTGGCAAAGTGCCTGGCAGACTCGCGCCGACAATGTCGCAGCGGGAGGTGATCGACTCGACTCAGTGCAAAGCTCGACCGCACAGAGCACGCAAAGCGCGCAGAGAATCAGCCAGAGTATTCCGCAAGCCGTGGAACAGGAGGAATTCTCGCTGGTCGTGCAACCGCAGTGGCATATTTCCGGTGACGCCATTACGGGTATCGAAACGCTTCTGCGCTGGCATGGCGTCGACGTCGGCACACTGGAACCCGACCACTTCATACCCATCGCTGAGCGCGACGGACAAATGGCCAGAGTCGGGGACTGGGTGCTGGAGAGAGTCGGCATGGAGACCACTACCTGGTTCGAACCATTCATCGCACCCATCGTGGTCGGCATCAACACATCCGTTCAACAGTTCAACAATGGAGCGATCCTCGAACAGATTCGGCGTTTGAGCGCTAACAACTGGTTGGATCCCAGCGTACTCGAACTGGAACTCTCTCACACGGCTCTGTTGCAGGTGATCGATGAGCACCGCAAGGTCGTGTTCGCCCTCAAAGATCTAGGTGTCCGGTTTGCCATCGACAACTTGGGACAAGATCTGGTGGATGCCGAACTGTTGTTGCGCTGTCCGGCCGACACCTTGAAGATCGACCGAAGCGTGGTCGGTAAGCTCGCCAACGACGACCTCACGGCAACGATGCTCGCCGAACAGATCTGTCAACTCGCCGCCAAATTCAAACTCCGCTGTGTGGCCGTGGGAGTCGAGCAAGAACGTCAACGACGTGCGCTCGAGCACATGGGTTGCAGCGAAGCGCAAGGTTTTCTCTTCGCGGAGCCTGTGTCCTTGAAGGAGTTTCGTGCCCTTCTAACGAATTCGTTGACGCGTTCAATGGCGTAGATAACAATCGTGTTCATCCGTTCGGCACCGCCTTCACGTATGCGTATCTACACCCATGCCTCGGCATTGACACACGAAGTACCGCCCGGGCATCCGGAACGACCCGAACGCTTACACGCGTTGCTGGCGCATCTAAAAGCCTGTGGCCTGACTCAAGATGCACCACTGGCCGCTGCGCCCGCCGCCACCGCCGAACAAGTACTGCGCGTACATCCCGATGCCTATCTGGCTATGCTCGAGCGTCAACGACCGGAATCCGGTCACGTTGCGCTAGATCCGGATACGTGGATGTCGCCGGACAGTCTTACCGCGGCGTTGGACGCCGCCGGCAGCGTTTGCGGCGCAGTCCGCGATGTCATGAACGGTGAGGAAACGCGCGTATTCTGCGCCGTGCGCCCGCCCGGTCATCACGCGGAACGTGCCACCGCGATGGGTTTTTGTTTGTTGAATAGCATCGCAATCGGCGCGCTGGCGGCGTTGGAGCAATTCGCACTACAGCGTGTCGCGATTCTCGATTTCGACGTACACCATGGCAATGGCAGTGTGGCGGCATTCGTCGACGATCCGCGTGTGCTGGTTTGTTCCAGTTTCCAACATCCGCACTACCCCAACAGATTGTTCGATGTCGACGCCCCTAACATCGTCAATACACCTCTGGCAGCCGGTACCGGTGGCGAGGTGTTTCGCCGTGCCGTGGAGGAGACCTGGCTGCCGGCTCTGCAACAGCATCAACCGCAACTCATACTGCTATCCGCTGGTTTCGATGCACACCGGCTCGATCCTCTGGCCAACATCAATCTGGTTGAGGACGATTTCGCTTGGGTTACACAACTTGCCGTCGACCAGGCGCGGGAGACGGCGCAGGGTCGGGTCGTCTCAGTGCTGGAAGGCGGCTACGATCTCACCGCGTTGGCGAGCAGCGCCGAAGCCCACCTTGAAGCCCTGCGAGACTGACACCTCGAAGCATGCTGCCTGGGGTTTACTATTGTCCCTGAAACTGCGCGTCCCGCTTTTCGAGAAACGCAGCCACCCCTTCTTTGAAATCCGCAGAGCTGCCCGCTTCATTCTGCAGCTGTGCTTCGAGTTCCAATTGCTGTTCGAACGAGTTTTGCCAGGTGTTCCAGTACGCCTTACGAATCAGCGCGAGAGACCGCGGCCCGTTGGCGAGTTGTTTTGCCACTTGCATGGCGCCTTGCTGCAACGCCTCATTGTCTTCGTACAAGCGGTTCACCAACCCCCACTCTGCCGCTTTCTCTGCCGGTAGGCGTTCGGCCAACATGGACAGTTCCACGGCGCGGCCCCAACCGACCAATCGCGGCAACATGAACGTGGAGCCGCCGTCAGGCACCAGGCCAATGCGCGCGAACGCTTGCAGGAAGTAACCCGCTTTCGAGGCACACACGATGTCGCCCATCATCGCAAAGCTCATGCCGACACCGGCTGCTGCGCCGTTGACCGCCGTGACGATGGGAATTTCGAGTTCGCGCAGTTCGAACAACAAGGGATGGTAGCTGTTGCGCAAAGACGAGCCTGCCGGTCGTTCCCTGTTGTCACCGCGATCGTCCTGCAAATTCGCTCCGGCACAAAACCCCCGGCCTTCCCCAGTAAGCAACAGGCAACGTGCGCCATTCGCAGAGTTTTTGATCTCAGCAATGGCGTCGGCGAAGTCCAACAGCATTTGCGAACCCACCGCGTTCATGACTTCCGGGTGATTGAATTTCAACACCGCAATCCGATCTTCGAAATTCAGTGACATTCTCTGCAAGTCCGCTGGCATGCACACGCTCCTCGTCTGTTGTTCGACAGCAGACTACCGCACGGCGTATTTTTTGTCGCGGTTGATGTACGCTCCTCAAATGCCCGTTGCCTTCTCTCGAGTTGTCTCATCCGTCACTTGCATTGCTGCGCTGGCCTGTGCGCAGTTGGTGCCGGCAGAGCCTGTTGGCGTCTCCCGCGACGTACTCTTCCAAGAATTGGATGCGATGCGGATGGCAGGCAGCGTGCCAGCCATGGCAGTGGCGTTGTTCGAAGACGAGCAGATCGAGCCAAGAGTGTTCGGCACGCGCGACGACAGTCTCTTTCGTTGGGGTTCGATTACCAAGACGGTCACCGCGTTGACCGTACTCGCCCTGGTCGCCGAAAACAAAATCGAGCTGAGCGCGCCCCTCGAACGCTACGTTGGCAACGATGCCTGGGCCAATCCGTGGCGTGCCACGCATCCGGTACGGGTGATACATCTTTTGGAACTAACCGCCGGATTCACCGATCTGTCGGGCATCGAGTTCAATCACAACACTCCCCTCACGTTACGCGCGGCACTCGACCTGAATCCCGACCACCGCGCCGTACGTTGGCCACCCGGCACGGCGCATGTGTATTCCAACATGACCTTGGGCCTGACACAGCTACTGATCGAGACCATCACAGGAGGATCGTACGAAGCGGCCGTGCGACGATATGTGTTCGAGCCCCTTGGCATGCAACAAGCAACGACACGCGTGCCGAACCAAACGCTCGTGCCGGGCTACAAAGCGGACGGCGTCACGCCGATTCCGTATTGGCACATGACCTATCCGGCCTACGCCGCCATGAATGCCACGCTCGATGACATGGTGGCTCTGATTGACGCCATTCAAAATCGCGCGGTGCCTCAAGCCCATCGACTTTTTTCCCCGTCGTCGGCGCTGGCCGCTCGACACGGCTTTGCATTCACGTACGCAAGCGGCATGTATCCCCGCGTGAGAGCGCAACACGTATGGCACGGTCACGGCGGTGACGCAGACGGGTATCGCAGCCGTTTCGCAATACGCGAAGACGGCCGTGCGGCTTACATCATCAACATCAATGTGGACAATCCAAGGCTGCTGCGTCGCTTGGAGGCGCGAATCGAACGCTACTTGACCCAAGATGACGACCGTACCCCCAAGGCGCGCACCGACTCGCCTGCTGGATTCGATACCCCCATCGGCGCTCGTTTTCTCGGCACGTACTATCCCATGGGGGTGCGCTTCGGCCACGAGCAATGGTCGGCCGGCAAGGCAAGCGTCGTCGACGTCGCTCACTCGGCCCACGGGGTCGTCGTACACAACGAGGGTACGCAGCATCGGCTGGAGCACGTCGCGCAAGGGCAATACCGGCGAGTAGACGATCCTGAACCGACTGTCATTTTTTTCGAAGACAACGACGCGTCGTACATGTATGGCGAACTCGGCCACTACGTGCATTTGGATCACTGTGCGCCCTACCTGGCGACGGTATGCGCGCGTGCGCGCAAACACGCCGGGCACACCGGCAGATAGCCTCAAACTATTTCCAGCCCGTCAACGACAGTCTCACAACTGTCGTCACCCTTGCCCATCAGGAGTTTTATCGTGAATTGCAACGTCAATGTGCCGCCACTACCGGAAAACAGCCCCCTGAACCGCCCCCTTCGACACCTCTGGGGCGTCCTTGCCCTCGTACCGATGGCCCTGAGTGGCTGTGTCATCGTCACGGACGTCGATGCCGACTGGGAATGGTTCGGCGACTGGCGTGAGCGTACGGAAGAGGTCCACGCGGTCGACCGCATCGAATTCAACGCGCCCGGTACGCTCTATGTTACCCAGGGACCCCGTAACGCCATCAAACTGGAGGGGCACGAGGACGTGTTGGACAATCTACGGGTGTTCCACCGTGACGACGCCCTGGTCATCGGCCAGAGCAGTGGTGAAATGCGCTGGTTCGAATTCAAGACCAACGGCAAGGACCCGGTCTATACTCTCGAAATCAACGACCTCAAGCATATCCGCCATACCGGCAACGGCACCTTGAAGGTCGGTCCTATGACCACGTCCGAACTCTCGATCGTCAGCGGCGACCACGCCAAGACGCTGATCGCTTCGCTGAACGCACGTCGCATTAAAATCGACGCGAAGGACCATGCCCACGTCCGCGTCGAGACCCTGGATAGCGATGAAGTCCTGCTCTCCAGCCGCGATCACGCCGATCTTTATATTCACGACTCGAACGTACTCGATGCCGATGTCGACACGACCGAACACGGACAAATCTGGATCGCCGGTAAGACGGACAGCCTGACTCTGAGTCTGCGCGATCACAGCGACTTGGACGCGGTGGGACTCTCCACAGCCGTTGCCAACGTCTACGCCGCCAACCACACCACGGCAGTGCTCACGGTCACGGAACAGACACGTCTGGAGTCGGTTGATCACGCCGACGTTGACGTGCAGGGCCCGGGTGATGTCATCATCGACGAGGGCACGACAGCGGCCAACTAGTCAGTCCGGTCATTACCTGTCAACCGAACTTGCATTCCCCCGTTAGTGACTAGAGGATAGCGCGGTGCGGGCTCACCGCGGCGCTCTTTATGAGCGCACTTGTCAAAATGTTGAGGGGAGTGCATGCGGTTACGCGCCGGAATTGCTGCAACACTGTTGGCCGTTGCCGCTGCTGGTTTCGCTATGCCAACGCACGCAGCGCTGGAAGACGCGCTACAAAGCAATAACGAAGCGCGTCGTAATCTGGCCCGTTTGATCGTCGCACTGCGGGCACTGCAACAATCAGGCACCGCGGCTGGCAGTCTGGCCGACGTCACCAACGTACTCGACAGCGCGAACAACACGTCCGCTGTTGCCCAAGCTCTGCGCTCATTGCTACCCGACGTGGTGCGGCACCATGCCATCAGGGAGCGTCGTGCCTTCCATAGCCAGAGTGTCAATGCGGCCCGGTCTTCCCGATCCCGCCACCAAACGACCAACAGGCAACGGGCTCCCGCCTCCAGCTGGTCCGGCATCCAGTGGCTGGATGGCACGAGCACCTATCAGTCGACTCAGGACCTCTGGTTCCAAGCCTATACAGACGATGCCGAACAAGACGACGCTGATGGACTCGGCGGTTTCGATGCTCAAAGCGATGGCTTCACAATCGGCTTGGACATAGGGCTGACCGAGGCGCTGTCCCTCGAGCTCAGTGTCGGTACCCTGCGCGCCGACATCGAAACAGACGTGTTCGGCGACGACGAAACCGACGGCAACGACTTCTCCATCGGTATGACGTATACCCGCGGTGCACACAGTTGGTCGCTATCGTACGGCCAAGCCAATGTGGACATCGATCGGCAGCGTTTCATCATCGTCGACACCGATGCGGGCTTCCGTCGCTTCGGTCTGTCCTCCGACATCGAGACCGAACAACGGGGCATCTCTTTGGGCTATGCGGGGTACTTTACTCACGCCAGCGGTTTGAGCTTCAGTCCCTTCGTTGCCGGAACTTACGCACAGCTGGAAACTGACGATTACGTCGAACGCGGCGCCGGTGAGCTGAATTTGACCGTGCAAACGGATGACGAAACGCAAGTAGTGGGTACTGCCGGTCTTGCCGTGTCATGGAGTCACACCGCCGGCCAGAACTGGCTGATCGCGCCCAGTGTCGGGGTCGCATTTGAGCACGACTTCAAGGCGGACGCGACGCAGACGCTATCGCGATTCCGGGATACGCCGTTCACGTTTACGACCAACGGCTACGCCATCGAGGAAAACCGCTGGCGCTTCAATGCCGGGGTTAGCGTCCTGCATATCAGCAGCTTTGGGATCGGTGTCTCGTATGAGGCACACCGCAAGGGCGACTACTCATACGATGCCGCTATAATGAGCGTCCAAATTCGCATTTAAAGACGGCATTTGAGTCACGCTCACCACGCTCATGACCATGCCACAGGGTCCACGGACGAGGGCATACTAGGCCGGGCATTCTTTTTGATCGCCGGGTTCATGCTCGTCGAGCTCATCGCCGGTTTGTACACCAACGCCTTGGTGTTGATTGCCGACGCCGGGCACATGTTCCTCGATGCGACCGCGCTCGGTTTGTCCTGGTGGTCGGTGCGCATTTCCAATCGCGATCCCGATCACCGGTTGAGTTATGGGTACCACCGGTTTCAGGTACTGGCCGCTTTTATCAACGGGTTGACGCTGACCGCTTTGGTGGTGTGGATCGCCATCGAAGCCGCATCTCGGATAGCGACGCCGGAACCCATGATCCCGTTACCGGCGCTCGGCGTGGCTGCAGTGGGCTTTATCGTCAACGTGATCGCATACCGTTGGTTGCACAGCGCTTCCAGGAACACCAATGTGCGTGCCGCGGCACTACACGTCTTAGGCGATCTGTTGGGCTCAGTCGCTGCAATGGCGGCAGCACTGGCCGTTTACTTCTTCGGATGGATGTACGCCGATCCAATCCTTTCGCTGCTGATCGTCGTGATCCTTTCGCGGGGGGCCTATCGTGTGTTGACCGACTCGGCGCACATCTTGCTGGAAGGCGTACCCAAGGGTGTGAACCTTGCCGAAATCAAATCCACGCTGTGTGCCAGGATCCCAACCATCATCGAGATCCATCACGTGCACGCTTGGGCTTTGACCGACGAGAAGCACCTGTTGACACTGCATGCGCTGGTCGACGAGCAAACCCAGACACAACGCGTGATTACCGACATCAAGGTCGTGCTGAACGAACACTTCGGCATCGATCACTCCACCATTCAGATTGAACAGGGCCCTTGCCCGGACCATCACGAACAGCACGAGTCTTCAACGACCTGACGGAATTTTTCTATACTACTGAGTGCCAGAAAGAGGAACTGAGCCCATGCCAAAACCGGGATATACAGGTTTCACCCGCGTTATCAAAGCCACCGGCTATTCATGGAAAGGATTTCGGGCAGCGTGGACAAATGAATCCGCGTTTCGCCAGGAATGTACGCTCGGCCTATTGCTGCTTCCACTCGCTTTTGTCGTCGGCCAGAGCATGCTGCAAGTGGCAGTGCTCATCGCCGTGCTTGGCGTTGTACTGATCACCGAATTGCTCAACTCGGCGGTAGAGGCCGTGGTCGATCGCGTGGGGCATGAATATCACGACTTGGCCGGACGCGCCAAAGACATGGCGTCCGCCGCGGTATTCGTCAGCTTGTTTATGGTCGTCGTCGTTTGGACGATGATGGTGATTAAGAACTTCTTCTTAGGTTAAATCGGCGCTTCTTTGGGAAACTGCTCACGCAGTACGCGCTTCAGTATCTTGCCGCTCGGATTACGCGGTATCTCGTCGACGAAGACGGCCGCTTTCGGTCGCTTGTATCCAGCCAGCTTGCCTTCGCAATAATTGAGCACCTCCGCTTCCGTGAGCGCGTCATCCGTCTTGACGACGATGGCGAGCGGTGACTCGCCCCACTTCTCGCTCTGTTGCCCGATGACGGCTGCTTCGGCAATGCCCGGGTGTGCCGCCAGCACACCCTCTATTTCCGCAGGATAGACGTTTTCGCCGCCGGAGATGATCATATCCTTGATGCGGTCGGCGATGGCGACAAAGCCTTCTTCGTCCATCGTCGCGACGTCACCGGTGCGCAGCCATCCGCCTTCGACGATGGTCTCTGCGGTGGCATCGGGCCGGTTCCAGTATTCGCGCATGATGTGTTTACCATTCACCCACACTTCACCCGCTTCGCCCGGCGCGCAGTCCTTGCCGTCCTCGCCGACGATACGTATCTCCGTATGGAAGAACGCGCGACCCGTCGACTCCGGTTTGCGCAATGCGTTCTCGGCGTCCATCAAACAAGCCGGCCCACACGACTCGGTCAGACCATAGACCTGCAGAATGCCGATGCCGAGCTCGTGGTAGCGTTTAGTCAGCGCCACGGGCACCGGCGCGGCACCCGTCATCATCCAACGCAGAGAGCTGTAGTCGTAGTCTTCGAATTTGGGTATCTGCAGCATGAAATTGAGCATGGCCGGCACTGCCAGCCCTGTAGTGATACGTTCCTGTTGAATCAATTCCCATGCCCTGGTCGGATCGAAACTGCGCATCACGACGTTGGTCACGCCGCGCCAAACGTTGACAGCCAGCGGTGTCAGCGCGCCGACGTGGAACATCGGCAGGCAAGCCAGGTAGCGGTCGTTCGCCTGATATTCAGCAGTCGCACCGATGGTAACGAGACCCCAGATGGCAGTGTCGTGCGTGTGCACCACACCTTTGGGCAGTCCGGTCGTCCCGGAGGTATACATGATATACAGCATGTCATCGCCCTCGCCGCGCACCGTCGGTTCGGTGTCAGCGGCGGCGTCGCGAAACGCTGTATAACTTTGTGCGAAGTGGGGTGCATCCTCTTCGCTCGCAACGGCCAGCCAGTGCTCGACGTCGGTCTTATCCCCACGGCTGTGCAGCTCCGCTACGGTGTCGACGAACTCTTCGCCGAAAATGAGGGTGCTGGTACCGCTGTCTTTGAGAATGAACTCCAACTCATCCGCCACCAAACGCCAGTTCAAGGGCACGACTACGGCGCCGATCTTCGCCAGTGCATAGTAGGCTTCCATGAACTCCCTGGAGTTCATGAGCAACAAGCCGACACGTTCGCCTTTGTCTATCCCGCGTTCTAGGAAAGCGTTGCACAAGCGGTTGCAGCTCGCGTTGAGTTCGCGATAGGTCAAACGAAAAGTGCCGTCACCTTCTACATAACCTTCGATGTCCGGAGAAAGGAAGGCCCGCTTGGTTAGAAAGAGTCCAAGGTTGTTTTGCACATCCACCCCACTGATTGCAACGATATCTCGCAGTATCTTACCATGACGTATGAGCGACCAATCGACTCCCACAGCCGCTGAGGTGCTGCGCCAACTCAAAGAAGGCAATGCGCGGTTCGTGAGTAACAAGCCAGCGCCACGCGCCACCGATTTCGAACGACTTGCCAAACAACAACAGCCGATGGCGGTGGTGCTCGGGTGCGCGGATTCTCGTGTTCCCGCCGAGATCGTTTTCGATCAGGGCCCGGGCGATCTGTTCGTGGTGCGTGTCGCGGGCAACATCGCGGGGGGCACGCAGATCGGCAGCATCGAGTTCGCGGTGACACAATTCGGCACACAGTTGGTCGTGGTCTTAGGTCACGCCAATTGCGGTGCCGTCCGCGCAACGCTCGACCATTTGGACTCGGGTGAGGATCCCGGCTCGGATCACCTCGCGGAAATTTTGAAGCACGTCGATGTCGGCTCGGCGGCTGCGGAGGACGACGCAGCGCGCCTGGCCTCAGCCGTTACCGCCAATGTCGAGGCTACCGTCCACCGCCTGTCGGCGCGGTCGACGTTACTTCGCGAGCGCCTCGACGCCGGAACCCTGGCCATCCGCGGTGCGGAATACGACCTCAAATCGGGGCTCGTGCGCTTCTCCGAGTGAGCACAGAGGCGTCGTAACAAATTATTACGTTATTCACCTTGCAATCAACACTCGTGTAAATAGAATGCGCGCGTCTTTCGTCAAGAACTGTCGAAGTAAGACGGGCCGGCACTAGACCGGTGCACGAAAGCGTGGCGTGTTACGGTGTTCTCTCCCCTTCCTCCCTATCCGTGGCACGCCATTTTTCCCCTTCCTAAAGTTTTTCAGCCTCGGGCAACTCGTCACGAATCGCACGTGACGACCTGGACAAACTCATTCAATGCAATAGAATCGTATAGGTATTGTATCTGGACACGCCCTGCCTGTGCCTTCAGACGACCTCTACAGAATTGGGACCGTGGCGTCCCTGACCGGCATCTCCGTCGAACGCCTGCGGGCGTGGGAGCGACGGTACGATTTGAGTCCCGCGCACAAGTCCGGCAAGACCCGGTACTACGACCGGCGACAGCTGGAAAAGCTCAAGTTAATCAAGCACTTAATCGATCAGGGGCAACCGATCTCCAGCCTTGCCGGGTTGACGCTGGAACAGCTCGGCGAGCGCCTGGAGGCCGATGCCAAGGTCGTGCCTATCGCCACGCTGCAGCAGCCGCGCGTGGGGCTCATCGGTCCCAACCTGGTGGGGCTGGAACAGCAACTGCCCGAGATCGGTGCCCGGCAGCGGATCACCGTCGTATCGCGGTGGGCCAATATGGAAGCCTTTACGGATGAGCAGACCAGTGCCGACCAGCCGGAGGTGATCGTCGCACAGCTGCCGGTCTTGTCCATCCAGCCCATTGATTTGATACGAGCAGCGCACCCGACGGCAAAGCTGGTCGTGATTTACAATTTCGCCACTGCCCCGGTCATTTCGAAGGTCCAGCAAAGCGGTGTGCCGACCAGCAAGTGGCCCGTCAGTTGGTCGGAAATCGAGCACCTTGCGCTCACCGAGGCCGGCCTACCGCAACGCGCGCCGCGGGCCGTACCGCGCCGTTTCAGCGACGACGAGCTGATCGCCATCGCCGCCAGCAGTACCGATCCGACCAATTGCCCCGGTTTTCTCGTGGATCAGATCCACCAGCTCAACGCGTTTGCCGAGTTCGCGGAGGATTGCGCCAACGCTGTGGATCAAGCGCATTTATATGCACGAGTGGCCGTCGATGCCACGCAAGCGCGGGCGCAATTAGAACTCGCCCTCGAGTCTCTGGTCGAGGATGCCGCCGGTGAATGAGTTTGCAAACAAGAAGGTGAACAAAAACTCTACAAAATTTGATTTTTTTGTTGACACCAATCTTTTGTCCAGTACAATGCATCCCCGTTGAGAGTTACAAGGCGTGCAAGCAACTTCGTGCAGTCCTCCCTTTCAAGTGTCCTTCCCCCAGAAGAGAAGTTGCATTCAGAAGGTCCCCACCGACTGACACGCCTTTTTTAACTCCCCCCTCCCCGACTTGCACAATATTCAATCTGCTCCCTCCGGGTGCAATTGAACTCGTCTCCGACCCCAGTTTCTCGCTGAAATTCTGTCTCCGACCCCAATTTCTTGCCGGACAATGGTCTCCGATCCCATTTTTTTGTCCAACGTTTGTCTCCGACCCCAATTACTGCCTGCTCACAATTGCGGCGCGGCGGCGCCTTGGCATTGGTGTATGCTTTCAGGCTACTCATGAGTACGGGCCAGCATTGGCCTTCCAGCTGAAATCATGGCAATGAAGTTGTATGTCACCCGCGCTGCGCTCTTGCTGACTCTGTCTGTCGGTGTCTCCGCCTGTGGTGGCGGAGGTGGCGGCGGCGGCAGTTCGGCGCCCCCTCCCCCACCACCGCCAAGCAACCAGGCCCCGACGGCGTCGTTCACGGTCAGCGCCACGTCCGGTGACGCACCACTGACGGTCACCGTGGATGCTAATGCCAGCAGCGACGCCGATGGCACTATTGAAAACTACACCTGGGATTTCGCGGGTAACGGTGCGATCGGCGTGGTGGCGCAGTTCGTGTTCATCAATGCGGGCACGCAGACGATCACGCTTACGGTGACCGACGACGACGGTGCCACTGCGAGCATGACGCGGGACGTCACGGTCAACAGCGTCACCGGTTCCGCAACGCTGACCGGTACCGTGCAGATACTCAATTCCAGCGCCATCGATGCGGATGTGCACGATCGATTGACGACCACCTCCCCCAACAATACCTTCGACCAGGCACAGCCACTGGCCATTCCTGCAACGGTCGGAGGCTATGCCAACATCCCAGGCACGGGGGAATCGACCGGCAACCTGTTCGCATCCGGCGACCCGGCAGACTTCTACCAGGTCTCCTTGAATGGCGACGAGGTCATCGGTCTATCGATTGCCGAGAGCAACGCGGATCTGGATTTGCGTCTGTGGGACGACAATCGCGTGCTGGTAGACAGCTCGATGGGCACCACACCCAGCGAGTCGCTGGAAGTCACACAGGCCGGTAATTACTTCATCGAAGTCCTACCCGTCGCGGGCGCGAGCAACTACGTACTCTTCATCGGTGCCGACCCTTCGGTCACCAGCGTGACCAGGGCCCCGACGCGCCTCAGCGATCCCATCGTCACCGGTGAGATCATCGCGCGCTACGCCGTGAACCACTCGGTTGTCCAAACGACAGACGGACCCAACGAACCAGTGCGTGAGCCCACGCAGCGTTGGTACGACGAACCGGTGTTCCGCGACACCAGTGCTGCACAACGTTTTACGCTGCGCGCTGACGCTGCCACTCTGGTGCAGCTGCCGGCGGGCGGAGTTGTCAGCAACGAGCAGCGCTCACGTATGGCGACATTGAATGCAATCAAGGCAATGCGCGCCGACGACCGCATGGCCTACGCCGAACCGAACCTGTTCGTTCACACACACGCCACACCCGACGACAGTTTCGTCGGCTCTCAGTGGAACTTCCCTGCCATCAATCTGCCGCTTGCCTGGGATATCACCACCGGCAGCACCAACACCATCGTCGCGGTGGTAGACACAGGTGTGTTGCTGAACCATCCCGACTTGAGTAACAAACTCACCAACGGCTACGATTTCATCAGCGACCCTGACCGGGCTCGGGACGGCGACGGCATCGACGACAATCCCAACGACAATGGCGATCTCGATCTAGGTGGGTCCAGTAGTTTTCACGGCACGCATGTCGCCGGCATTGCAGGCGCACAGACCGACAACGCTGCAGGCGTTGCGGGCGCTTCGTGGCAAACGCAGATCATGCCGCTGCGCGCTGTCGGCAAGGACGGTGGCACGCTCTTCGACATCATTCAAGCTGTGCGCTACGCGGCCGGGTTAAACAACAACTCCAACACCGTACCCGCGCAGATCGCCGATGTGATCAATCTCAGTCTCGGCAGCTCGTTCTCTTCGCAAAGCGAGCAGGATACCTACAACGAAGTTCGTCAAGCCGGAGTGCTCGTCGTGGCCAGTGCCGGTAACGAGTCATCGACGCTACCGTCCTATCCTGCGTCCTACGACAACGTCATCAACGTCAGCGCCACGACCATCACCAACGCTCAAGCGGGTTACTCGAACTCGGGTCCCACTGTGGACATTGCCGCTCCGGGCGGGTCGAATCTGACGGACCTCAATGGCGACGGCATTGGCGACGGTGTGCTCTCGACCATGGGCGACGACAGCGGCTCGGGTCCCGTGCAGTTCGGCTATGCCGCACTCAGCGGCACGTCGATGGCAGCACCCCACGTCGCCGGCGTGATCGCTCTCATGAAAGCCGTGCACCCTGCCATGGTGCCTGCCGAGTTCGATGCCGCACTCGTCGCCGGAGACCTGACTGACGATCTGGGTGCGCCCGGACGCGACGACATTTTCGGCTATGGGTTGATCAACGCGCAAAAGGCGGTGATTGCGGCGCAAAACATGGCCAACGGGCAAGGCACCGATCCAGGTCCGATCCTCACTGCGTCCGCCAGCACTCTGAATTTCGGCGCGTTCGGCGCGCAGCTGTCGCTGACCTTACAAAACGTCGGCACCGGAACGGTCACCGTGCAAAGCGTCTCGGCCAACCAGCCGTGGGTGAGCATCACGGCTCCAGGGGATCCATCCGGATTGGGTGAATATCTCCTCAACGTCGATCGCAACGGACTGGCAGACGGTGCCTACCAAGCCACTCTAAGCGTGACCAGCGACGCCAATGACGTCGAGGTCAATCTCATCATGCAGGTGTCCAGCACCAATCAATCCGCCGATGCCGGGTTGCACTACATCATCTTGGTGGATGAGAACGGCGACACTGCACAGCCTGCCGTGCTGGTCTCGGCAACCAACGGCACCTACCCCTTTACGATCAACAACGTACCCTTCGGGCAATACCGTTTGTTTGCAGGTACCGACTCCGACGACGATTCGCTATTGTGCGATGCAGGCGAAGCCTGTGGCGCTTACACTACACTCGACTCGCCCGACTTCATCACGGTGAACGACGATCTCCCCGGGTTGGAATTCGAATCTTCGTTCCGGGTGAACCTGTCGATCAGCGCTGCAAGCCAGGCAGACAGCGCTGCTGATCATGGCGGGATAAACATCAGCAAGCCCACCGAGACGAAACCGAAATGATACGAATCTTCATAGCCGTGTTCGTTAGTCTGTCGCTGTCGTCCTGCGCAACCAGCGAAGTGGTGGTGTCGGAAGTGTTGAACTACACACAGTGCCAGTCGTTACCCATCGGCATCAAGCAAGTGACGTTCGACCGCTTGTTGAAGATTCGTGGCGCCCGCATGCTGACGGATGCGCCGACACAAGCTGTAAACGAGGCGTCCGGTGACCCTGACGAGCCGCCAAAAGGATCTGTTCTAATCGCCGCATTCAAAGGCAGGCACCCGACACCCGGCTACGCCTTCGAACTTCTGGGCGCCGAACAACAAGGTGAAGAGATCCTGGTGCGCTATCGCTGGCAGGTACCCGAACCCGGGGCCGTACTGCCCCAGATGATCACCAGTCCTTGCTCCGTCGTCTCACTCGACAACATGCAAAACGACATGCGGGTGTCGGTGTGGGTCGAGGAAGCGATGCTCGGACGCATCGACATCACGCTGGACAAAGCCCTGGGTACGAACTAACCCGACCGAACTAACTCAACAGCGCCAATGCCGCATCGGCACGCGTGCTCACGCTGAGTTTGTACGCGTCCAAATCCATGTCGCGGTTGTCTCCCATGGCTCCGACCAGATAGCGTTTGTACACGCCTTGGCCAATGGCCGCCAAGCGCCAATGGGAAAACGCCCGATAGTAGTTGACGCCGGAAAGGTCTCTGCCGGTCGCGGCAACGTAGCGGTCAATGAGCACTTCGCGATCGACGAAACCGCCCGCCGCGGTGGGGGTAACGTCTTCTTCAGCCTCACCCGGCAGGATCCAGGAATTGAGCAGATAGCCGACATCCGCCAGCGGGTCGCCTAGCGTGCAAAGCTCCCAGTCCAGCACCGCCTTGATCTGTCCCTTCCCCACGATCATGTTGCCCAGTCGGTAATCGCCATGCACGATCGTCGCTCCAATCTGCTCAGGCATTCTCTCTTCCAGCAAGCGCGAGGTTTCCTCCATGGCGGGAATCTCGTGGGTCTTCGAAGCCGCCCACTGCTTGTTCCACCGCTTGAGCTGCCGGGCGAGATAAGCTTCCTTACGACCCAGGTCGCCGAGCCCCACGTCATCGGGTTCAATGGCATGCAGGGCCGCCAACACGTCGATGACATGCAGACTGAGATCGGCCCGCTCTCGTTCGGTAAGGGTTCGAGCAATGTCCGCATCGTGCAATACCGGGCCCTCCACATAGTCCATGATGTAGAATGGCGCTTCGTTGACTTCCTTGTCAGAACACAGTCCCACGGTGCGTGCCACGGGTACCGCAGAATCGACCAGTGCCGAGATGATCTTGTGTTCGCGGCCCATATCGTGGGCACTCTCAAGAACGTGGCCCAAGGGTGGGCGACGCAGAACGTAGGTGGCGCCACTGCTATCGTGCACGGAAAAGGTGAGATTGGAATGACCGCCCGCAATCAACGCAAACTCCAGTGGCGGGACCACCTCAGGCACGTGTGCCACGAACCATGCCGTCACATTGGCGGCGTTAATGCCCTGTACCGATTCGTTCATATCACTGTCCGTTACACGAAAGCCTATTACAGCATACTGCGGCACTCCGTATAAAATGTCGTCAACTGAGTGTGGTCTAAAACCTTGAACGTCCCACCCGCGCTAGCCGGCGTCATCGCCATCGGCGCCCTTACGATTGCAGGATGCGCAACTCTCGAGCACCGGGTCGGCAGTGCCACCGTACCGGTCTCGCATCCGCAGGCTGGGCAGCTTCGCTTGCCTTCCGGCGCGGTGATAGGCGTCCTGCCGGACGATTTACACTTCAGCGGCGAAGGCGCCTACACCTATCCTGACGGACGTGAGCGTTCCGGCGTCTGGCAGGACGGCAAGTTGGAGGGGTTGGGGAAAGAAGTGCTCACCGTTCAAGGTGAGCGCGGCCCTCAAACGCAAACCTACACCGGGCAGTGGCACCAGGGCTTGCGCCATGGTCACGGGGAACTCACCAGCAGCGACGGCGTGACGGTTGTGGGCGAGTTCGCGAACGGTCATGTCCACGGCCATGCGACTCAGACCACCCAGGCGGGCGTCTATCGCGGACATTTCCAACACAGTCAACGCCACGGTGAAGGTCGCTTCAGCGCCAACGATGGCAGCGTTTATCAAGGCCAATGGAGCCAAGGTCAGCGCCACGGGTTCGGCGAACATCGAAGTACCGACGGAGCTGCCTATAGCGGTGAGTGGGCGTCGGACCGCCGCCACGGCTTCGGCCAACAGGTCACTCGGTCCGGGCTCACGTACTCGGGCGAGTTTCGCTACGGTTTGCGCCACGGTTACGGCCGGTTGACCCTGACTGCCGCCAGCCAGACAACCGAGCCCGGCCTGCCAGATAGCGCCGACACACCGCACCCGACCTCGATCGGCTACGAAGGCACGTGGAAGGCGGGACAACGCGCCGGATTCGGCGAAGAGCGACGCCCGGACAAAAGCCGCTATGTAGGCGAGTGGCAAAACAACGAACGTCACGGTCGCGGAGTGGAACGACGAGCAGATGGCGCTTTCCACCACGGGGATTGGAGCGCCGGGATACCCCAGGGTCACGGCACCCGCGGTACCGCATCGGGCATCGAGATCACCGGTACCTGGCAAGACGACCAGATCAGTTCAGGCGCTGTCGAACTGCCCAGTGGTCAACACTACAGCGGAAGGTTGTTCGATACCCAGGGCACACAAGTCAATCCCCAGTTCATGCGCTGGCTACGCAGTCAAGCCACCGACGGCGATGTTCATGCGCAGTTTCTGCTGGCCACCGCGTTCCTCGATTTCCGCCGGCCGGCACCGCAGCCGCAAGTCGCCATGGTGTGGTTGAAACGCAGTGCCGAGCAGGGCTTGCGCGAGGCGCAATATCGCCTCGGACTATTGACACTCCCCAACGACTCCCATACGGCGCTGTCGCTGCTACGAAGCGCGGCAGATCAAGACGACATCAACGCAGTGGAGTTTCTTGCACGAGCATACCACCACGGAAATCATGTCGAGGCCGACGTGCACCAGGCCATCGACTACTATCGCACCGCCAGCAAGCTCGGCAGTCACGAGGGTACCAACACCGCCGCGTGGCTCTTGGCCACCCAACCCTGTCTGACTGCACTGACCGCCGAACAAGCAGCCAAAGAAGCGCACGACCTGATCCTGCCCCTGGTCCGTTTTTATCAGCAACCGCTGCATCTGGAGACCTTGGCCGCGGCTTTAGCGCGTCAAGGTCACTTCGAGCAAGCTGTAGAAAGTCAACGTCAGGTGCTGGCGAGTACTGAAACGCCATCGGTAGAGCAACGGAGCCGTCTAGCACTCTACGAAGAGGGTCGGCCGTATCTGCAAACACTGTCAGACATCGCCTGCGAGACACACTTATCGAGCGATTCGAACTAGACCGATTCGAACTGGGCGCTTTTGGCACCCAATGTCGCATCGGTCGCCTCTACGCTTGGGTCACCGGACGAAGCAGATTGGGGATTCGGGACGACACAACTGACGGTCAGTGCAGTGGCGCGGTCGCGGCCATTTTGCTTGCTCTCGTAAAGCAGTTCGTCCGCGCGACTCATGAGCACGTCCAGCGGCGTCTCACTCGTTTCGCAAGTTACGCTTCCGGCGCTCAGTGTGATCTCCAGATAGGCACCGTTGATCTCGATGGGGCTGGCACGAACCGCGGACAAAATACGCTCGATCAAACTCAGCGCGCCTTCATTGGCGGTGTGCGGAAGCAGCATGATGAACTCCTCTCCGCCAAACCGCGCCAATACGTCGGATTCGCGAATCACCCGGCTCATGACACTAATGGTATGGACCAGCGCCCGGTCACCTGCCGCGTGGCCGTAGCGGTCGTTAACGCGCTTGAAATTGTCGAAATCGAAGATGACGACGCTGGTAGGGAAGCAGTGCCGCTGCGCGAGTGCAAGCTCCCTGTCTGCCACTTCGACAAAACGGCGGCGATTGAGCGTGCCTGTCAAAGGATCGGTTTCGCTCAGAGACTTGAGCTTGTCGTTGGCTTTGCGCAACTTGTGCGACATCACGACCAGCGAATAGCTGGCAGTGGGCGCAATCACGGCCGGTGCCAACACGGCAATGAGCAAACCCACACCGTCGCGCAACATGGAACTACTCATGGAGTAACTGATCACAACGGTTATGGCCACTGACGCCAGCACCGCGATCAGGGTAAGACGCAGAACCTTGAGAACAATCTGACGCCGCTCGTCACGGGTAAGATCATCGAGCACAAACGCTGCATCGCTGTCGGATGTTTGGGCTGAGTTGTCCTTGCCCCACACTAGATGAGTCCTCTTGCGTCCGATTCAATCCACGGTAAACGTCGGCCAGTTCACTTCCCCCCACAATGAGTCTAACGAGCCCCACGCACAAACGACCCAATCCACTTGGCAACTCACGGATCGCGCCGTACGAATTGTGCGCTCCGTCACAAAATATGGTTTGCCACGGCCATCGCAGGTAAGATCCACACCGCTGAAATCGATAACAACTCACAAAGTCAACGGAATTTACATGCGTCTAACTATTCTATTGTTCGCCGCGATCGGCATCGTAGCCTGCAGCAATCAATCATCGAATTCCTCCACGCAGCCAATTGAAGTCGCCACATCAACGCCGGTGGGCGGAACATCGGTCGCTCTGGCCGACATCCTGGCTGCCCAACCCGATGCGGTCAAAGCGCGTTTTACGCACCGCCATCCGCAACAGACCCTGGAGTTTTTCGGGATAGAACCCGGCATGACTGTGGTGGAGGCACTGCCGGGCGGCGGTTGGTACAGCAAGATTCTGATGCCGTACCTCGGTCCCCAAGGCGAATTGATCGGCGTCAACTATGCATATGACATGTGGTCCGGGTTTCCATTCGCCAACGAAGATTTCCTCGCTCGCATGAAGACTTGGTCCACCGATTGGCCTGCCGGCGCTCGAGATTGGGAATTGTCATCGCCCAGCAAAGTGTCCGCTTTTGTCTTCGGCGAGCTCGATGCAGGGCAACGGGGCAGCGCGGATGCCGTCTTGCTGGTGCGCGCGCTGCATAACATTGCCCGCTCGAGCGCCGAGCGCGACTTCCTGGGCGAAGCGCTCAAGGACGTCCACGATGTACTGAAACCCGGCGGCATTGTCGGCATCGTGCAACACGAAGCCCGCGCAAACATGCCGGATTCGTGGGCCGACGGTTCTAACGGCTACTTGAAGAAGTCGTTCATTATCGAACGCATGCAAAAAGCCGGCTTTGACTATGTCGGCGAGTCCGGCATCAACGCCAATCCGAAGGATCGGCCGACCGCTTCGGAATACGTCTGGCGGCTACCGCCGTCCTATCGCGATGCCGGTGACGATGCCGATAAGCGCGCGGTTGTGGATGCCATCGGCGAATCCAACCGGATGACCTTGAAATTTGTTAAACCGAGCGTGTAAAACGCTTGCGATCGCGCTTGCTCTGATCGCAACCAGCCAGGCCACCGCCGCTGTGCGTGTGGCTGTGGCCACCAATTTCAAAACAACAGCACAGTCATTAGTCCAGCGTTTCAAGGCCGACACGGGTCTCGACGTCACTTTGATTAGCGGGTCCACGGGCAAACTCTACGCACAAATCGTGTACGGAGCGCCGTTCGACGTTCTGCTGGCTGCCGATACGATCCGACCCCGGCAACTTGCCGACACGGGTCATGCCGATGCCACCACACTTGCCCCCTACGCGATCGGCCGCTTGGTGCTGGTGGGGCGCGACAACAATGCGCTCAGCGGCATCGCGGGACTGAGACAAACCCCGTTCGACCACATGGCGATCGCCAACCCGCGCGTTGCCCCCTATGGCGAGGCCGCGCTGGCAGCGCTGGAACACTTCGGATTGCTGGGTAGCATGGAGTCCAAGCTGGTGCGCACCGACAACGTTGGCCAGGCTTTTGCACAAGTGAGAAGCGGCGCGGCGGCGTACGGTCTCGTCGCCCTTTCGCTGGCGTCCGCCGCGGGTGTGCCTTATTGGTTGGTCCCCCAGAATGCGCACCAAGCCATTCGCCAGGATATGGTGGTGACTAAGCACGGGACCGGCAGCGAACCGGCTCTGCGTTTCTACCGCTTCATGACCAGTCCCGCCGCCCAATCCACGATCCGGCAAGCCGGGTATGCACTGCCCGACGTCGGTCCTCACTGACCATGGTCGACTGGTCCAGTGTCTGGGTAACTGCACAACTCGCCGGCATCACCACCGTGGTGCTGTTCCTGTTGGGCACACCCTTGGCGTGGTGGTTAGCGCACCGCGCCAAGCGCAGTAAATCTGCACTGGAAGCACTGATCGCGCTGCCGCTCGTTCTGCCCCCAACGGTTCTTGGCTTTTACCTCTTGATCCTCTTCAGCCCCGGTACGCCCATCGGTCAGTTCTGGGTGAGCACGACGGGACAAGGTCTGACTTTCAGTTTCACCGGCCTGGTCATCGCCTCGGTCGTCTATTCGCTGCCCTTCATGGTGCAGCCACTGACCAGCGCCTTCGAAGCACTGGGTAACAAAGCATTGCACGCAGCGTACAGTCTGGGTGCCGCGCCGATCGATGCATTCTTCTCGGTGATCGTACCGCTTTGCCGCCGCGGTTTTCTAACCGCGGGTGTGTTGACATTCGCGCACACGCTTGGCGAATTCGGTGTCGTTTTGATGGTGGGAGGCAACATTCCTAGCGAGACGCGCGTGGTGTCCATCGCGATTTACGAACACGTCGAAACGCTCGAGTACGCACAGGCACACGTGCTATCAGCCGGTTTGTTGGTGTTCTCGTTCGTGGTGCTGTGTATCGTCTACACCGTCAACCGACGCTTCCCGGTACGCATTGTCTGATGCTGAACGCAGCCGTCATCATCGCTATCAACGAGGTCGACGCGTCGTTGGAACTCGATTTGCCCAGCCCCAACCTTTACGGATTGTACGGCCCCAACGGCGGCGGCAAGACCACGTTTTTGATGACGCTCGCCGGACTGCTACCCTGCCGCGGCCGCATCGAGCATGCCGGTGATGTGTGGTTGGACAGTGCGACCGGAACCTTGGTGCCGCCACACAAGCGCCCCGTGGGTGTAGCGTTCCAAGATCAACGCCTGTTTCCTCACCTTACCGTCGAAGGCAACCTGCGTTATGCCGCCAAACGCGCGCCTTCGTCCGATCGTTCTCGAGAGACCGCCGTTATCGCCGGACTGCACGTACAACATCTATTGCACCGCAAGGCAGGTGAACTGTCCGGCGGTGAACGCCAACGGGTGGCAATCGCACGCACGCTGTTCAATCAGCCGCGCTTACTGTTGCTGGACGAACCCACGTCGGCTGTGGACGAAACGGTTAGGGACGAGGTGTTGCCGTTCATCAGGCAGTTTACGAACGACACTCAGTGCACCACACTGATGGTGACGCACGACGTGGACGATCTCTTCGAATTCTGCGCACAGACCTTCCTGCTGGAAAACGGCGCTATTCACCCTGTCGATGAGCTGTCCCCAATCGCAGACAGCGCGCTACCCACCGGTGCCGTCATCCACGCAACGGTCGGCGGCTACGACAGCCACTATCAATTACAACGCATCAATGCCGCAGGTCATGAACTGGCCATTCCGGCACTGCGAGCGCGCCCGGTCGGCGCCGCGACGAAGGTGCTCATTCGCGCACGCGATGTGGCGCTGGCCAAAGAACTTCCGCAGCGGTCGAGTTTTCGTAATTGTCTGTCTGGCACCGTGATGGACATTAAGCGCCACGAGAATTCACCCAACGCGCTGGTGACCATCGACCTCGGCGCAGAGCGTTTGTTGGCTTCCGTGACACGGGCGGCGCTGGACGATTTGGATCTTGTCGTTGGCGACCGCATCTTTGCTCTGGTCAAATCGGTGACCTTCGGTAGAGAATGACGTCAGGAGGACCCCAATGAAAAAAGCCGATACCACTAAGACGATGTACCTCATTAAACGCCTGCCGACCACATCTCGTGAAGAATTGGTGGCGCACTGGTTTGCCAACCACATGCCGAATGTCATCGCGGGACAGGCAGCGGCAAAAGACGCGGGCAAGCTACACGCAGCCAAGTACATCGCCACACTCTTCGACGCTGATCGCAATGGCGAACACATCTGGGATGGCGTCGCTCAACTGTGGTGGACCAGAGCATTGCCCAAGCCCGAGCAGCCGTTCGGCAGACCACCTCGGGACACGTTCCAGGAAAAGACCGAACCGTACTGGCCGTGGGCGACCCAAGAATACGTAGTCATGGATGGCAGCGAACATCTGGACACCGAGCCGCTACAACTCAACGACCCATACCCCATGACCCGCTCCGGATTCTTCAAAGTCAGCTTCTTGGTGGTGGCGCGAGACGGCACCGACTACGACGAGTTCTTCGCGCATTGGTTGGAACGCCACGTACCCAACGTGCAATCGGTGATGGAGCAAGTCGGCGGCTTTCGTTATGTCGTCAGCCACTCGCTGAACCCGCACGAAGAAGACTTCGCGGGTATGGCTGAACTGTATTTCCCGGACTCGAGCGGCTGGCAAGCCTACAAAGCCGAGATCAAACCGGACGGTATGGAGCGTTGGGCAGCCGATGAGGGCACGCTGGTTCTGCGTGCCCACACCGAAATGGTGGGTATACCCTAGCCCGCTAGTCTTGCCGCCAGTTACCGTGGAAGCCGAAGGGTACCCGGTGATCGAGGTATGCCGTTGCCAGCGGGCCCGCGCTGACGTTTTGTGCGTCGAGAATGACCAGCTCGCTGGCTTTGCGATTGGCATCGTATACGTTGGCCATCAAAAAGCCCTCGCCTTCCGCAGCGCTTTCGCTTGCCGGGACGAAAATCGGTTCGTTGGTGGCCTTACCTGAACCGACATCGTAGATGTCCTGCTTGCCGGTCTGATGATCGACACAGCCAATACCGTTGAAACCCCCAACCTTGAACTCGGGATTGGTGTCGCAGGCGAAATAGCCATATCTGTAGTCGAGCCCGGTGCGGCGCTCGTCCAGCCGTGGAAATTCGCAGGGGAGATCGTCCAGCCGTTCCCACTTGTAGGTGTCGGTGTTCTGGCCGAGATCGAACGTCCACCGGGTGAGGCGCGGAACGGCTTTGCTCGGATCGCCCGGCGTGCCATCGGGCGCCGGGAATAACGGTGCTTGTTCGAACTCACAAACGTCGCACGTCACAACGTTACCGTTAGAGTGCGCGTTCATCGGGTGAAATACGAAGCTGGGTTCGCCGCGGAACCAGCGTAGGTCTTTGACACTGCCGTTGCGCGGCATGATACCGATGTGTACACCTTTCTCGGGTTCCCAAGCGTACACGGGCGCACCTTGCATCGCGCGCTCCATGGATCCCGTTAGCGGCATGATGGGAAAAATTACATGGTCTTTAGTGACCATGAAGTCGTGCACCATCGAGGCGTAAGGTACCTTGAAGGTTTCGGAATGGGTGAGGTTGCCGTCGCGGTCGACGATGTGAAAACTCATGTCCTCGGAGATCATGCCCGCGGCATTGTAGCCGAAGAACAGCATCTCGCCGGTCTCGTAGTCGATCTTTGGGTGGGCTGTCATGGGCCCTTGCAGCTTGCCCCCATAAGTGTGCGGGCCGACGGACTCGAGCGTGAACGGATCGAGTTCGAACGGCGCGTGCGCTTCCTCCAGCGCCAACAACTTACCCGCGTGCCAGACCACGTTGGTGTTGGCAAGCCCGTCGGTTTGCAGCCCCATCACGCTTTCGTCGTTGTCCATGGGGTTGAACGCCCCGAACAGCGATCGTCCGGCTTCGTGTTCCTTTTGCCACTTGACCGTCCGCACCCAACGGTTGCGGTAGCTGACCTTGCCGTCCCGAATGCGGAACGCGTGCAGCATGCCGTCGCCGCCAAACCAATGATAATCCCCCCGCGGCGCGAACTGCGGGTTGGGGCCGTTGCGGTAGAAGGTGCCCGACAGGGCTTTGGGAACTTCGCCCTGGACAATCACGTCGGCCACGTCGCCCTCCATTTGAATGGGGGCGAAACCGCCGGCTAGATTGGGGTGTTCTGGAAAAGGTTGTGCCATGGGAGTGTCCTGGGCTGGTGAGTGGGCTTGCGGAACGTTCTATCTACATTGGTGTAGAAAAGTAACACTTCGACCACACACCCGGCTAGCATTTCCTATATCGAAATTTATTGATGTATATCCACGCCGACCGGACAGTGATCCGAGCCCAGCACATCCGGCCAAATGAATGCATCCTCAACCAGCTTGGCCGCCGACGGTGACGCCAGCACGTAGTCGATGCGCCACCCAACGTTGTTCGCGCGCGCACCGCCGAACTGCCGCCACCAGGTGTAGTGCCCTTCCTCGGCCGGGTGCTGGCGGCGAAACGTATCCACCCAGCCGTCTTCCAGCCAAGCGGAGATGACCTCACGCTCCTCAGGCAGAAAGCCGCTGGACTTGGTGTTGGTTTTGGGTCGTGCAAGATCGATCGCCTCGTGTGCCGTGTTGTAATCCCCGGTGACGAACACCGGACCGCTCTTGCGCAGCTGCTGGATTCGTTCGAACACCGCCGCATAGAAACCGAGCTTGTAGGGCACCCTGCTGTTGTCACGCTCACGGCCGCTGCCCTTCGGGAAGTATACGCTCGCGATGCTCATACGACCGAATTTGGTCAAGAGATAGCGACCCTCGATATCGTAATCCTCGATCCCAAGCTTGAGTTCGACCTTGCTGGGTGCTTGCCGCGAGTAGATGGCCACACCGCTGTACCCAGGGCGCTCTGCGGGGTGCAACGTCACGTGCCAGCCTTCCGGCTGCCGTACCTCTGCCGGCAGTTGCTTGGGAAAGGCGCGCACCTCCTGCAGGCACACCACGTCCGCATCACAGGACTCGAGAAAGTCGAGAAAGCCCTTCTTCGCCGCGGCACGCAGGCCGTTAACGTTCCAACTTATGATGCGCATGCGAACCTCCTCATGTCATTTTGTCTCCGACCCCGCAAACATTTGTCTCCGACCCCAACCCAGCATCACCTGCACTGTCTCCGACCCCAAATTTTGTCTACCACCTAATCTCGTCTCCGACCCCAGCTCGCCTGAGTTATCAGATTCATCCCATTCATGCTTGAGATGCGCTCAGGACACCTCGAACGCTGCTTTGAGCGCGGACCTCTCCGCCACAGCGTCGCCCTCCATCGTCTTTGATCACAACCCCGCCCGCCACCGGTTTTGTCTCCGACCCCATTTTTACCCAGTTTTCCCAAGCCAATGTCTCCGACCCCATTTTTACCCAGTTTTCCCAAGCCAATGTCTCCGACCCCATTTCTTGACCGAGCGGATGTCTCCGACCCCAATTCCGAGTACTGCATTTGTCTCCGACCCCAATCAGCGGCGTAATAGTAGCGACGCCCAGCGGACCAGGTTGAGCACATCGGCCAGGGCCGATGCGACGTAGGTCAGTGCGGCTGCTCGCAGGATTTTGCGTACCGCGGCTTCCTCGCCTGGTGCGATGTACTGCCCTTCAGTGAGTATCGGCAGCGCCTTGCCGAAACTGGCGTCCCATTCGGTGGGCACCGTTACGGCATGCACCGCCACGCGGGCGACCAGTCCGCTCATGCCCATTAGGACTAGAAAGGAGAACGGAACGGGGTGACGCGTGAGAATCCCTACAATCGGCGCTGCCCAGATTACGCCGGCGCCGATTCGAGCGATCTTGTCTGCCAGGGGCACCAGCTTGGTGCGCATGGCTAGGCTCTTGTCCTGCCGATGATGTTGGATGGCGTGGCCGACTTCGTGCGCGGCGATGGCCACGGCCGTCAGCGATTTTTGCTCAAAATGGTCGGTGCCCAAGCGCACGGTGCGCGATGTTGGATCGTAGTGATCGCCCTGTTCCGTAGTCTCGACCTGCACGTCTTTCAACTCGAAGCGCTCGACCAGATGTTGGGCCAGTTCGCCGCCCGTGCCCGGCATGCCGGGAATGGGGGTGTTGTAAGCGTTCATCACCCAGCGCACCCACAACGCTGGACCGAAGACCAGGCCGAACACCACCAACAACAACAGTGCCCAACCCATGCTCCGTTATCCCAGCAGCGCTAACCCACGCGACACGGTGTCAGTACCCGGTGCTTTCGCGCTGCTGCTCCTGCGTGCCCCGCGCTTCGGCCAGCTCTCGCGCCGCGTTTTTCATCATGTGCCCCGACTCCGAGCCCAAAGTGACGAAATTGAATCCGAGCTCCAGATACTTCTGACAGTACTTGAGACTGGAGGTGTGTATACCGATGGCGACGTTGTGCGCCACACACGCACTTTGAATGCGCTTCACCATCTCCAGGTGTTCTTCTTGAGGCTGGTCTCCGGAGACGGGTAGGCCCATGGCCAACGCCAGATCTGCAGGACCGATGTAGATGCCGTTCAACCCCGGTGTACTAACGATCTCTTCTAGGTTTTCAATGCCTTCCTGCGTTTCGATCATCGCGATGCATGCAAGTTGATCGTTGGCTTCCAATGCATAACCCTTACCCCCGTACATCGCCCCGCGAATCGGACCGAAGGAACGATTACCGCCAGGCGGGTAGCGACAAGCCGACACTGCGCGCAAGGCTTCTTCACGATTGTTGACCATGGGTACGATCACGCCATAGGCACCGGCATCGAGCACTTTCATGATCTCGTACGGTTCGTTCCAAGGCACGCGCACCAGCGGGATGGTCGACGTGGTCGAAATAGCGGGCAGCATTTGCGCGAGATCGGTGTAGTCGATCATGCCGTGCTGCAAATCTACGCACACCCAGTCGAAACCCAAGTTGGCAATGGCTTCAGCCGAATAGCTGTTGGCCAGCGACAGCCAACAGCCCACCGTTTGTTCGTTGCGCCGCCACGCACTCAATGCCGTATTTTCTCTCACCTCTCCCTCTCCCGTGCTCCCAATGCCGTTCGCAAATATCTTACCTCCCAAACAACCACGCGTGGGCCTTTTTCGTGTTCCTTTTTTCGAACCTGTGTCACGATAACCTCGTCAGCCACTCATACAGAGGATTTCATGAAGCTTTGGACCGCCGCTACGCCGAACGGCTGGAAAATATCGATCATGATCGAGGAGCTGATCGAAGCCGGCATCGCACTGCCCGACATCGAGGTGCGTACGATCAATCTCGGTAAAGGCGAACAGTTCACGGAAGAATTCACCCACCACAATCCCAATCAAAAGATCCCGGTGCTGATCGACGGCGAGCGCAGCATCATGGAAAGCTGCGCCATCCTCCAATATCTGGGGGAGAAATACCCGACCCACCTCTTGCCTCAAGACGAGCGCCGCTGGGACGTGCTGCAGTGGCTGTACTGGCAAGCAGCCAATGTCGGCCCCGTCTTCGGTAACAAGCTGAGCTACACACGCTACATGGACGACATCGATCCCGAGCTCAAATCACATCCCCTCGAGCGTTTCGGCAAGGAGGCGTTGCGCTTGACCGAGGTGCTGGGCAAGCGCTTGGAAGGCCGCGAGTTCGTATGCGGCGAGTTCAGCATCGCCGACATCGCCCTCTACCCCTGGTTGCGCGGCTGGAAGTGGAGCAAAGTCAACATCACCACCCAACCGAACGTGGTGGCGTGGGTCGATCGCGTACGCGCACGACCCGGGGTCGAACGCGGCCTCGCCTACGGCGTACCCAAGGACGAAATCGACCAATGGAGCGCCGAGCGCAAAGCCCAGTATCGCAAGGGTGGCTCGATCATCGCCGCCAATCCCGCGGACCACGCCACCTAGTGTCCTGACCCGCCAATGTCTTTCACTTGGCGGGTCAGGACACTAGCTAGCCGCTGGCGAATTCCGTTTTCAACTCGCCATAGCGGCGACGCAGATCGTCATAGCGGCCGTAGCGCTTGGCGCGCTTGATGCTTCGGGCTGCCGCGTCCGCATCCCCTAATCTGGCTAGGGTCAACCCCTTCAGATAATGAAAACGCGAATTGCGCCGCTTCATCCGCAAGGCTTGGTCGACCGCCTGCAGGGCCGCATCGAAATCCCCCTCGTCATAAGCCGTTTGTGCCACGGCAAAATGATAGTAAGGGTTCTGCATGCGATACCGCCGTACCTGGCGCGCCAGCTCATCGGCAAGTTCAATGTTCCCCAGCGCTCTATGCGTCCGCTCCAGCCCGGACAACGTCAGCTTTTCACTGGGATCGAGCGCCGCCGCCACCTCGAAGCTCGCCAGCGCATCCTCGTACTGTTGATACCGGCCGTAGAAAGCCGCCAGGTTGATCCACAGATCGGCATTGCTCGGCTCCAACTCCAATGCCCGTCTGAGATAGGAAAACCCGATGCGCTCTTCGCCTCTCAGCAACGCATCGACCGACCAGTTCGCATAGAAGAGCGACTTGGCATAGCCATCCGACACCTTACGCACCAACGCATTGGGCTCGGGGTCGACCAGATTGAAATCGATAGTGTGACCCGATGTGCGATTGCGATAAAACCGCGCGCCGGATACCAGCACGTTGATGTGATTGTTACGAATCAGCAACCCGGAATCGACATCCCAACTGGGGAACGGTACTTCGACGATCTGGTAGCTGACTTCTAAATCGGCGGCACGAGCAAGTGCGACAAACAGGCTGGTGTACGAAATGCAGTTGCCCACCTTGCCTTCGAAGGTCTGCGCCGCAGTGCGCGTAACGGTGGGGTCGTAGACATTGTCGAAGAAGCCGGACGCTCGCAGCTTGTCCAACAGTTTCCTATAGCGGATGACCGTCAGGCGCCCCTCTTTGATGTCGGCCACGAACTCGTGCATCTCAGGGGTCGTGGCCAGCACGTCGACGTCCTCGGTTTCGTTCACGGCAACCGCTTCACCGAAGATCGATACACCCGTCAACAAGCGCGCGTCGTAGTCGACGTTGGAAATACGCTGTTCGGGCGTGACGACACACCCGGCGAGCACGGTCATCACCAAAGTGACTAAGGCAACCCTGGCAGATGCGCTGTGCGCACCCCACCTTGACGTCTGCGCTCTCATATCATGCGCTATTCGCTGTCACGACGTTCAGAAGCTTAGCGCAACCGCCGTCATCCGTGAACGGATCTGGGAGCATCTAGTTGTCTGACAATCCCTACGAAAAAGCGATTGCCAACCCACATCAAGCGCGTGACCATTAGACGATGGGAGCCACGGTCACTCGTCTGAACCGGCTGCCGCGTACGGCAGCGTTCGCAGCCGCCTTGCTGGGTGGCACCACGCTGATCGCGTTCGCCGCAACGCACAACAAGTTCCCCTTCAACGACCACTCAGCTTACCTCGCACCCGCGGCAGGTCTGACCTCCTGGGCCCAGACGCTGGACCGACACCGCGAGCAAATGCCTTTGCTGCGCGATTGCCTGGCCACACGCAAGTGCCGCGGGCGCATGCGCTCGTACCACCGTGTCATGTCCGGTGCCCAAGCGCTGTCGATGGAGGAAAAGATCGAACTGACCCAGCGCTACCTCAACCGGTCCGACTACGAGGACGATCGTCCCCGACGCCTTGCCGACCCTTCCGGCAAGAAACGCTGGCGCCGCAATCACTGGGCGACCTTGTATGAGTTCCTGCGTGACAGCGGCGACTGCGAGGACTACGCCACTGCCAAATACTTCATGTTGCGCGAATTCGGTGTGCCCGCCGAGGATCTGCGTGTGGTGGTGGCCTACGACAAACGCGCCCGCGGCACTCACGGCCTTTTGGCCGTACGGCGCGACGACGGGCAAATCTGGCTGCTGGATTCCGACTATCGGATCCGCCGCGACAACCATTCCGGATTCCGCTACATTTACTCAATGAACGAGCATTCTGTGTGGGATCACAGCGATCATGCTAAGTAAACGCCCTAGACCGGAAACGCTTACGGGAGATTAACCATGCACATCCGACGCGCACCAACCGGCCTGACCTTGAGTTTGCTCCTCGGTGTATTCGCCGTCAGTGCCGCAAACGCGGACACCCCGGCAACCCAGCCAACGGTAGCGGTGCCCAACCTCACCGTTCAAGAACGGCTGAGTGCTTTGGAACAAATCAACGTCACCGCATTCAAACCCGCGCAAGCGCAGGAACCGAGCACACCGTCCGTAGAGGCGTTGCTCGAAGAAGCCGATGCGGTTGACGAAAACGCCAAACGAGCCGAGAGCGAAGCCGAATAACCGCGCCTCAGCGAGCGGCGCAAGCGCCGAATTCGACATAGATCGACTCACCGCTCTCGCCGCGCCGCGCGCCTCTGAACACCCACCCGCCGATACCTGAGCGGGTGAAACGCAATGTTTGCAAATTGAGCAGTACAAATTGCGCCGGTGGCACGTCGTGACAACTGAGGCCAAACGTACCGTCCGGACCCGCCACCCGGGTGCAGGTGAGTTCGACGATGTCGGAACCCAAGTGGCTGCCCTGCTCACTCAACTGTTCGCGTTTGTCCTGGCGCCTGGAGGTCATCGTCAGAAAAACGTCCGCCACGGGCTCCATGCCGTGATCTATCGCACGGGTGGTGTCCGCATCGGCCGCCGCAAGGCCTTCGGTGAGCGTGTGATTGATCGCCAATTCGAAACCGCCTGCAACGAACACCACCGATTCGTAACTTTCCGGGGTCGCCGCGTAGTCGTGAAAGCCCGCCGTTTGCTCAGCGGTGCACGTGAGCTTGTCCGGCAACTCTTCCAACCATCCCACCTGCGAACTCGCGGCTGTCGTCGCGAGCAGACAACCAATGGCCATCGGCGTTTTCACGTCGTCACTTGCTTACTCATCGTCTCGATATTGCCGAGCTTTGCGACCAGCGTCCATGCAGATTTGCGCTTACAGAACACATTGAACGAGACACTGCCTTCGCGTTGGCAACGCTACAGCACCGACAAAGTCGATCTCGACAGCAACGTGGCGCCTACCACGGCCAAGCGGTTCCTAAAGGTACTGCATCGCTTCGAAGCAGCAGTGGATGCAGCACAACTCTTGCCGGCCAACGCGCACGGCACCAGCCGCAAACCCAAACTGCTGGTCTTCAAATCGTACAAGGAGTTTCAGCGCGTTGTCGATCAACCGCATATCGCGGGGCTAGCCACCAGTCGTCTCGATCAGGTGGTGTTACTGATCGGTCCGGATGCCAACGGCGAGGGTTTACAGGACAACCTGCTGCATGAATACAGCCACTATCTGCTGCGCACGCGCACGTTCGGGTGGCCGCTGTGGCTGGAAGAAGGCCTGGCCACACTGTTCGGTCAAACGGCCCTGACGACACGCAGCAAAACCGTGACCTTCGGCCGCTTCCCTCTGACACGCGGGTTACGCGTCAAGCGAGAGGATTACGACTATGCGCTGAACGCGCGCAAAGCCGATATCGCCGCCGCACGCAAGCTGCGCCGATTCTATCGCGCCAGTGCACACTTGACGCATTACCTGCTGTTCGGCCAACAGCTAGCCGGATCCGCCGAGGCAGCCAGGGTGATGGACCATGACATCTTCCGCCTGTCTGAAGACGAACGTTGGGAAGCGCTACGACGCTACGCCAAGGCCCAACCGCACACCACGAGCGTGGCTGTCCCCCTGGCCGAAGACCTCGACATCGAAGTGCAACCCATGTCAGACCGGGACCGCTCTGCAGCCATTGCCGCCGCCAGCGAGTTCGTCAACGCAAGCAACGCCCGCCGTTTGTACAAACGCCTCTACAAACAGGAACCCCACGAGTTGAATTGGTTGGTGGGTGTGGCTCGCACCTACGTTGAGGACAACGAAGAGAGAGCGCGGGATTTGGTGGCTACAGCGCTCGAGGAGGACGCCGACCATGTCGAAGCCCTGCTGCTGCGCGCCCGCTTACTCACACGCACATGCAGACCAAACGCCAACGACGCCTGTTTTGCCAACTGGCGCACAGCCGCCGGTATCATCCGGCAAGCGCTGCACCAAGACGCCCAACACATTGAAGCTGCATTTCAACTGGGACTAACGGAACTCTATAGCGGACAACCCGAGAAAGCAGTGGGGTACCTGCGCCTGGCCTACCGCACAGCCCCTTGGTCGGCGCAGGTCAACCTTCACTTCGGTGAGTGCTTACGCCTGCTCGGTCGACCGCACGCGCTTACACACTTACGTCAGGCTCAGGATTGGGCCACGCTGGAATTCCACCGAGTACTGGCCACCAAGGCCATTGAACTCAGTTTGGCAGACTTGAGCGCCGATACCTCTAGCGCGGGTCGAAGCCCTTAGCGCGGGTCGAAGCCCTTAGCGCGGGTCTAGGCCCTTAGCGGGGGTCTAAGCCCTTAGCCGCGCGTTCGCGGTTCATACGCTCCTTGTCGCTCTCCAGCCGTTCGCCCAGGTCGTTTTCCGTGATGGTCCCCGCCATGTGTCCCTGGGCGGTCTTGCCGTTGTACATGATCTTTTTGACGGGCGTGACGGCTAGGATCGTGCGCAACGGCGAGTCGAGCAGGTTGTAAAAGAACTCCTCGCCTGCCTCATTCCCCGGATTGAGTTTTTGCGACAGTGCTGTGTAAAACCACTTCTTGGTGTCGTCGTCGTCAAAAAACTCACCAGTCCCTTTGAACGTGATGGCACCGCCGGGAAGATCTTCACGCGGCTGTGCGTAACCCGCGGAACTCACGTTGACCGATACGCGATTGTCGCGCTTGATCGCCACGGTACGGTGGCGGTGCGAGGCAAACGTGATCCAGATCTTGCCGTCATGCCACACAAACGCATGCGTAACGCCGACCGGCCAACCGTCCTTCGTCGCCCACATCAACACACACTCGTTCGAGTTATTCATCAACTGGTCTACTTCGTCGTCCGTGAACGGATAGATCGATACGATCTCGTGATCGTGTGTTTGCGCCATAACGGGTTCCCCTTCCGAAAAACCTCTACCCTACTATGTATCGAACACCTTGAATACAGCGCTAATGCGCGCAATGCGTTGCGTGTCTTTGATAATGTAAGCATTGGCAAAGGCGAGACTCTGACCGGCCTTCTGCACATCGACATGCACTTCCACCCAATCGCCGATGCCCGCTGTGCCGACGAAATCGCTGCTCATGCTCACCGTCGCAATGGGCGCCTTCGGCGCACCCCTTAAGTCAGATATTTCGAAATCACCCCCGCCCTGATCAGCCGCTGCATTGGCGGCGAGCGTCAGACCGACGTTGTGGCCGATAGCGATGTCGGCAATTGCGCTCATCATGCCACCATGCAAGCGTCCTGCAGAATTGCAGTGTTTTTCTTCGATGAGCAAACCCAGCACAAAACGTTTGTCGACCATGCAGCAGTGGTAGGGGCCTACATGCCGGTTGAACGGGCTTGCCGTGTCCAGCGGAACGAAGTCTCCCGGTATTTCACCCATGCTCGTACTGATCGTGCCGAGCGATCCAGAATTTCTCACGTTTGGGCCAACCTTCCGGGGTGTCTTCCCAAGGTTCTTGTCGCCCCCAAGGCGTTAGGTCGAGATACGTCCAGTGGCTGCCGAGGTGTTCCACGCCGCGTCTGTCGGTGTAGTAGGTGCGGTATACGGCGTCATCATCGCGAATGAATACACTCGCCATGTGGTTCTCGCCGGACTCCACCGTCGCACCCATGTCGTAGTTGAACTCGCTCTCGAACGACGAGTACCAAGGCAGTGACCAACCCATCCGTTCACGATAGGTGAGCAGCTTATTAAGCGGCGCGCGGGAGATCAGCACCAGCGACGTATCCCGCGCATGTAGGTGCGCCGGATGCGAGATTGCATCCGTCACCCAGGAGCAGCCCGGACACCCGGCCTCGTCATCGGGCGCGAACATAAAATGATAGACGATGAGCTGGCGACGGCCGTCGAACAGCTCCAACAACGTTTTTGTACCGTCCTCACCGGTAAACTCATAGGGCTTGTCTATCCTGACCATCGGCAGGCGACGTCGTTGCGCGTTCAAGGCGTCGCGCGCACGCGTGAGCTCTTTCTCCGTCACGCGCAATTCATCGATGGCAGCTTGCCATTCGTCCTCAGCTACAATCTTCGGTAACATCTTCCCCTCCTATCCTCGATCTCCCCACACGAACATGCTGCCACTACACCGACCGGAGGATCAACTTGAACCGTTTTGCGACTGCCGCTGCCGGACTGTTGTTGACGATGTCTAGCACGGCTCAAGGGTCACTTCACGAAGCCACAGTGCTTCAATTCATGACCGCCTACGAGCAGGCACTCTCTACCGAATCTTTCGACAACGTCGCACCACTCGTGCACCCCGACGCCGTATTCCGCTTCAGCGAAGGCGACTTCGTCGGCCATGCGGACATTAAAGGCGCGATGGAAAAGACCTGGGGCCTGGATGTGGAGGCGGTCGAGTTTTTTCTGACCGACATCGACGTCAATCACACCGATGACAGCTCCGCTCTGGTGACCTTCAATTGGAACTGGAAAGGTCAATCGGCGGATGGCCCGTTCCATGTCATCGGTCGTGGTACGAGCCTGGTGGTGAAACACGAAGGTACGCTCAAGCTGAAACTCGAGCACTTGAGTCGCTAACTTCGTTGGTGAACGGCCGCGGCTGAGAAAAAGGAGAGCAGGATAAAGGCGCCAAGTAGCCGCCGATATCCCTCCAACCCCAAACTCCGAATCCGCGAAAACGCTATTCGTGTCGAGACCCGCTGGTCTTGACACGACCCTCCCCCAAAGTGACCGTCTTCGCGTCTCGTTGTAGTCTTGGGCCTGGTGCTCTCTCCACTTCCTCCCAAGGAAGGACCCTAGTTAACTATATTGAACCACCGGTATCAACTTAACAGCCGAAAACTGAGGAAGATTCTGCCGAAATCTCCGTATCACATTGATTTATAAGACATGATTTCACCCGACCAAGTACAGCAGTGGGACACAGACGGCGGTGTGCTCATCCCCGATTTCTTCAACCCACAAGAAGTTGCTGCCGTACGCCGCGACTTCGAAACGGTATTCGGCCGCACCCGAGGCGGCCATGAGGCCGTGATCAGCGGGGAGAAACCCGCCTTCGACGAGCGCCAATTCGGCACCTTCGAGGCGATTCCTTTCGACTGCTCGCCGGCCCTCAACCTGATCGGTGTGCACCCCAAACTCATTCAACTCGCCCGCACACTGTTACGCACCGAGGACGTTTACCTGTATCAATGCCAAGCCTGGGCCAAGTTCACCGGCGATGCGAACTACGAACAGCCCTTTCACTGCGACTTCTCCAATCACACCCTCACGGTTCCCGCTGAAGACGCACACAAGAACTGTGTCACCGTGTTGTGCTATTTCACCGATGTCTCCGAAGACTTGGGCCCCATGCACTACGTCGCCCGCACCGACAGCGCCCGGTACGCCGGCCCCGAGGCAGTTCACGTAGGCCTCAAAGGTCTGCAAGACAAACTGCGCCAACACGAACGCTCGAGTGCTGCACCGGCGGGCACGGTGTTCCCATACAGCATCGATGTGTACCACCGCGGCACCAACCTAACCGCACCCGGCGGCGTGCGCTACGCGGTCATGGCTTGTTACAAGCGCGCCGGTGACGATGCCATCGGCTACCACGCCTGGCAGTTTCATCACATGAAGCCATGGGCCAATGTGTTCGATCACGCGACACCCGAGCAACTCGCATGTTTCGGCGTGCAACCACCGGGACATCCTTTCTGGACCGCAACCACGTTGAACCGCGCCCAGGCACGCTATCCAAATTGGGACTTGACCCCATACCGGCAAGCGTTACGGTAACCAACTGCATTCGAGTAAGCACCACCAGTACCAGACCAACGAAAAGAAGGCGTCATCATGAAAGACGAAACCATTGCCATTCACGCAGGCTACGAATCCGATCCCACGCACAAGTCCGTCGCCGTTCCCATCCACCAAACCGTCGCATACGAATTCGACAACGCACAACACGGCGCCGATCTTTTCAACCTGGCCGTACCCGGCAATATCTACAGTCGCATCATGAACCCGACCTGCGATGTGCTGGAGCAACGGGTGGCACAGCTGGAAGGCGGTGTGGCCGCGTTGGCACTATCCGCGGGCAGTGCGGCCATCAACTACTCGGTGCTCAATATCGCTGAAGCCGGTGACAACATCATTACAGTGCCTCAACTCTACGGCGGCACCTACACCCTGTTCGCGCACATGTTACCCAAGCAAGGTATCGAAACCCGTTTCGCTGAAAACGACTCTGTCGAATCCTTAGAAAAGTTGATCGACGATCGCACCAAGGCGATCTTCGTGGAAACCATCGGCAACCCCGCCGGCAACATCATCGACGTGGAAGCCGTGGCACAGATGGCGCGCAAACACGGCATCGCCACCATCGCCGACAACACCGTGGCGACCCCCAGCTTGCTCAAGCCCATCCACTATGGCATCGACGTTGTCGTCCACTCGCTCACCAAATACATGGGCGGACACGGCACGACCCTCGGCGGCATCATCGTGGATTCAGGCCAGTTCCCCTGGGCAGAACACGCAGACCGCTACCCCATGCTGAACACCCCCGAGCCAAGCTACCACGGCGTGGTGTACACCGAGGCATTTGGACCGGCCGCCTACATCGGCCGCGCGCGAACCGTGCCCTTGCGCAACACCGGCTCTGCACTCTCCCCCACCAACGCGTTCTTGCTGATGCAGGGCATCGAAACGTTGCCACTCAGAATGGAACGCCACTGCGCCAACACCATCGCTGTGGCGCAGCACCTGAAGCAACACAGCGAAGTGGAATGGGTGAGCTACGCAGGCCTGCCCGACCACGAACACCACGCGCTCGCGCAAAAGTACATGGGCGGTTCGGCTTCGGGCATTCTCACGTTTGGGGTAAAAGGCGGGTTCGAAGCCGGGGTGAAGTTTTACGATGCGCTGAATCTCTTCAAGAGGCTGGTGAATATCGGCGACGCTAAGTCACTGGCTTGTCATCCGGCATCCACCACGCACCGGCAGATGACCCCGGAGGAACAGGCGGCAGGTGGTGTGACGCCGGAGGCGATTCGGTTGTCTGTGGGGATCGAGCACATCGACGATATATTGGAGGATTTGGATCAGGCTTTGGGGGGATAGGGTTACATGGAAGGCGTTGGTGTTTGCATCTGCGTTTGCTGGAGTTAGGTGGACTTTATCGATGCTATTAACGAGATTTTTTGGAAGGCGTCCGCGATTTTCTGGATTAGACGGAGAAATTCCACGGGGATTCGTTCGGTCTACTAAGTGTTAGGCGTCCTAGCCAGGCCAATCTTCACCGGCGCGCTCTTATCGTGTCTTTGCTCTGGATGCCACCCTTGCAAAAACATCTACGCCGCATCAACCGACATCTTAGGGATTGGAGCATATTTAGACATGTATAGGCTCCAGACCCATTCATATCCAAACCATTTGTCCGATCTACTCACATTAGAATTGGAAGATTTCCCAACGCTCGATGAGATACCAACGGATCCATGGGGTAACAACTACATCTACTTGCGGGTATCAGACTCAGAGTTCAAGCTCTACAGTTACGGTGCGGATGAAACCATGGGTGGTGTCGGCGACAATCGTGACATTAACTACACCGACGATGCAGAAGATCTATGTGTATAAACACGACGCCTAACAATCAGTTGGAACGGACCCTTGACCGCGTACTCCTTTCGCTACCGCTCCAGTCGCCCGCCCTCAAGGGCCGCTCAACACGGTGTTAGGCGTACGGTTTTATGTCACAACAGGATTCGAGAGTGGATGATCTATCCGAAAAAGGCTATCACTTTGCAAGTTGCCTAAAACATGCGCTCACAAAAGGCGTAGATAGTTACGCCAGCGACACAACAAAACGCGCATCGTTCGTTGAAGAAAACCAACATCTCTTCGCCGGAACTATGCTCGTTGCTATGTTCTCGTACTTGGAGAGCACTTTAGGTAAAAACTGGATTTCACGATGCGGAGGAAGACAAACCCGAGAATTGTTCTGTCTCAGGTTCGCGCGAAATGCATTTGTTCATGCCAATAGCCACATCCGGGATCTTAGCTCTTATAGCAAAGACTTGGAGACGAATTTGGAAGGGTTCATAGACGAACTCAAACAAGGCAATATCAAAGACGATAAAGGTAATGCCTATCCGGTGTACATGAGCCTGTCGCAAGAAGGCGTGATCACTTTCAACAAAGATGCGATCCAAATATTCTACGCCATCACGAAGACGTTGGCGCATTGATGCGTACGCCTAACCAGCAGTTGGTGTTAGGCGTACAGTTAAAGTGAACTCAGGCGTTGAGATTTTGTACGATGGAAACGATGATCCTCCAAAGATCACAGTCAGCGCCAGCAACAACATCTACACAGGCCACACCTCCGTATACACCTCACATGCGAGCCTTAAACAACTTCATGATGACCTAGCAAGTTTCCCTAATAATTCAACAGACATTAGTTACGGAACTACCGACGACGAAAGAGACTACATTTCCTTTAGGTTCATTATCCAGGACCGATTAGGGCACGGCCTTGTAATTGTATCCTTAGCAAATGGCTTCTATACACGTCATCGCAGCGAGGCGCACATCCCAATCGACTTCGATCTTGCAAGCCTCGATAGGTTTGTCGATGGTCTTAACACAGCCATAGAATCCGGGCGCGGATTGATCTACTTAGAGGGAAGAGATGAGAAGCAATAAAGTACGCCTAACAAGTAGTTGGAGCGGACTGCCTACTCGCTACTGCGTTTGCAACTCACTCGCTACGCTCGTGGCAAACTTCGTCGCTCCTGACGGCAGCCGCTCAACATCGTGTTAGGCGTCTAGGGAAGGCCAATGGAAAAGCCGGACAATCGTTGGGAACTAATAAAGATCGTAAACAAGCGACTCTTTTGTCTTCTATTGGTGCTCTTCGTTCTTCTCATCACATATCTCGGAATGATCTTTTACGAAAGATCCTTCCTGCCGCTCCTACCCTTGGTCGTGCTTTCAGGCCTCACTGGTGGCTTTATTGGAATTCAAAGACGAATACGCTCCCTAGACTTAAACGAATTAGAACTCATCACGGTTTCTTGGCTAGCAACTTCATTACCAGCACTTTACGGCGGGATACTTGCCATCGTGATGTACGTACTTTTCCTATCTGAGATTATAACCGGGCCTCTCTTCCCAACGTTCGAATCAACTCAGCCCATGCAGGAAATCGGGTCCGGAATCGAGAGCATAATAAATACCAAAGTTGTTACGTATCAGGATGCCGCTAGACTAATTTTCTGGAGCTTCGTAGCCGGTTACTCGGAACGATTTGTTCCCCTGATCGTTGAAAGTACAGAAAGTCGCGCATCGAATGACCAAGATAGCTAGTGACCAAACGACGCCTAACAATCAGTTGGAACGGACTGCCTACCAGTCACTTCGTTTGCACGTCGCTTCGCTCCTGGCAAACGGCGTGCCTGCCAACGGCAGCCGCTCAACATGGTGTTAGGCGTCGTGATCTATGCTGCATCAACCGACGAAAAGTCGCTCTCTGAGTACGCGACAATCGAGGACGCCATTCTCGATCACGAAGCACTGGACGTTGAAGCCGCAGTTCATCTTTTCTGGGACTCTAAAGGCAATGCGCTGGAACCCATATTTACAACCCAAAACAAGCGTGGTCTGGTCTCCGTGGAGAATGGTGAATATCATCTTGTCCCTGCCACAGGCGATCACCACGCTCATCTACTCGAAGCTCTCAACGAAATTCTATACATTGATAAGACGATAACCCACCGCACAACCGATGAGATACGGAGTTCACTCGAAGACGCAGCGACGCCTAACGATTAGTTGGAGCGGACCCACTATCGCTCGCTTCTTTTGCGATTGGCTTCGCCAATTATCTCGCAAAAGGCGCTCACTGTAGTGGGCCGCTCAACATGGTGTTAGGCGTCTAGATAGGAAGTTCGAGTGTGTCCAAGGAATCAATAAAATCGAGTAGAGTATTAGCTTCAATCCCATATCTATTTGTGCCTGCATTCATAATCTGTTGGTTCGGTGGCGATATGTTCTATCTACAACCGCATGCTTCATTTAATGTAGAGAGAATCGCCTGGGCTTTAGTCAATTCCCTAGTAGGCTTTTTCGTACTGAGCACACTGTTCTGGCATCACGATACACCCCCTTGGCACAAGTATTTTCTTGTATACCCCACTATCCTTATTGCACAAGCAGCACTCGTCTTTTCCGTGTGTCACGCTGTCCCAAGCACAAGCAATTTCGTCTTCTATCCGCTATCTTCAGGGCTCTGCATTACACTAGCGTTTCTAACGGACTCTTATCTTGATCTTGCAGCGCAACACATTTCGAAAAAATAGACTTAAGCGACGCCTAACCAGCAGTTGGAGGGGACCCATTTCCGCTAGTTCGTTTTGCGCATTGGCTTCGCCAATTGTCGCGCAAAACTCCTACGCTACTATGTGCCGCTCAACACGGTGTTAAGCGTCATGAACGAACTCCTACAGTACCTAACCGACAATCACCAGACTGCAAATGCTCTAACAGCGATAGTCGCCCTGATTGTCGCCTCGATTTCATTGGTAACAGCCATCACCACCGCACTCATCCAACGTAGACACAATCACAACAGCGTAACTCCCATCGCTGAATTCATAGTTGGGGACTACGAGGACCACATAGAGGTATCGCTTACGAATCGCGGCACTGGGCCTCTAATTATTCGCTGGTTCATCGCAACTCGTCTGGGAGAATCGAAAAAGTCGCTAGTCGAGCATATGCACACCCCCGCACTCGAAGGCATAGGTTGGAGTACCTTTACCGGCGATCTCGGCGGGCGAACTCTCGCTCCTTCAGACACAAAGAAGATCATTCTTCTGCGAGGCGACGAAAGTGACACACATTTTCAAAACTATAGAGACGAAGTAAGACGCATCCTCAAAGACGCATTAGTCGAGGTGAATTTCACCGATATCTACGGCCGTAGATTTCCTGCGAAAATCGAACATCTCGCTTGGTTCGGTCGAAGACTAAACAATGACGCCTAACCAGCAGTTGGAGCGGACTGCCTACCAGTCACTTCGTTTGCAGGTCGCTCCGCTCCTAGCAAACGGCGTGCCTGCCAACGGCAGCCGCTCAACATGGTGTTAGGCGTCATGGAAACTGCGATCCGATTCCCCAGCCGTGTCCCAGAATTGAGCACAGATGGAATCTTGCTACGCGAAATGAACCAAGACGATGTCCCATCCTGGTACTCTCGGTTAATGGATCCTGAAGCTAGGGCTCTCGCTGGAGACCCAGAGCCCGATTCGATCGAACAAGTCCACGACTGGCTCCAACACCATCACGATGCTTTCAGAAACCAGACCGGGATTCGCTGGGCGATTCAACTCGATGACGTAGCTGAAAGCGTAGGATCAATCGGATTGACGAATATCGATTTGGAAACTAGAACTTCGGAGATTGGATCGGCGATCGCAAAATCCTATTGGCATCGCGGGATAGCAACCCGTGCGGCTAGACTCGTGATTAACTTCGCCTTAAACGGACTTGGACTAAGCAAAATTTCTGCTGATGTATTGTCCTCGAACACCGGATCTATACACGTGCTCGAAAAGCTTGGCTTCCGGCGGGTATGCACAATCAGAAACTACCGAGACAACCCCAGCTTCAAGGGCTACCTCTATGAAACAACATCAGCTGCCGCCTAACAAGTTGTTGGAGCGGACCCCTGACCGCGTACTCTTTTCGCTGCCGCTCCAGTCGCCCGCCCTCAAGGGCCGCTCAACATGGTGTTAGGCGTCATGTCGAAGTTACTCCGCACCTCTGGACCCCTGTTAGCAATGGTAGTGATATGTACAGCGGCTTATCCAAATAGCCTTGAAGGTGTCTGGAGATCCATGGAGAACAGTCAAAGCACAAACACGACAGCAGGAACAAGTCGAAGCCTGGAATCTGAAATATCTTTTTGTAACGGTATCGCAATCTCACACGTCCCATTCGGGCGAGATAAAACCGTGAAATTGGAATTCCCGTACAAAGTGGTTGGCGGGAACTCAGTACAATACATTCTTGAGTATACCCTCAATGAAGACGCGAAGATGATTCAAAACATCGTGGTAACAGACGATGGCATTACAATCAGGAGCGCGGATTGTCTAGCCGATCCTGACATGTGCAAAGCAGGTGCCTTAGCTTTCGCCGATGCTCTCGCAAAACAATACCCAGAAATGGATGTCGCCCCGATGCGTGAAGCGTTCGAGAGTATGGAGTTTAGCGCTGAAAACACCTCGCAAGAAAGAAACTACGTCTTCATCCACAAGTGCGAGGTAGTCGAGAATGCCGCCTAACGAGTTGTTGGAACGGATCCTTGACCGCGCACTCCTTTCGCTACCGCTCCAGTCGCCCGCCCTCAAGGGCCCCTCAACATAGTGTTAGGCGTCACATAGCGCGTTTCAGACATCTAGACATGTGCACCATTTGTGCATACACTATGCGCCGTGAATGTCGTATGGGATCCAGACAAGGCTAGATCCAATCTATCCAAGCATGGGGTAGATTTCGCAGACGCCGTCGTCGCGCTCGAAGACGAGAATGCACTCACCATCACTGATACCGAGCACGGTGAGTATCGCTACAAAACGCTCGCGATGGGTCCCCATGCCGACGTTCTATACATCGTCCACACTGAGCAGAATGAGGAAACAATTCGTATTATTAGCGCCAGAAAAGCAGAAAAATCTGAGGCGCGCGTTTACTTCGAAGGTGGCTTTCATGAGTGAAGATTTTTCAAAAGGGAAACGCGGACCAATCATCAAGGCGGACCCAAACAAGGTACGTATCACCATCAGGTTGGATGCCGACATAATTGAGCATTTTAAGAACCAGGTAACAAGCGCTGGTGGCGGTAACTATCAGAGCCTTATCAATGAAGCATTGAGGTCACATATCGATGCTGACGACAAAGCATTCGAAAAGAAGCTCCGCAAGATTATCCGCGAAGAACTGAAAAAGGCGAGTTAGAAGTGACGCCTAACCAACAGTTGGAGCGGACTCATATCCGCTAGTTCGTTTCGTGCATCGGCTTCGCCGATTGTCGCACAAAACTTCTACGCTACAATGAGCCGCTCAACATGGTGTTAGGCGTCAATAACTAGATCTCCAGGTATTCACATTTTTGGCGCGTCCGGCGCCGGAACGACATCGCTAGGAGCAGCGATTAGCTCACAACGCCAATTCGAACACCTGGATACTGACGACTTCTATTGGAAGCAAACCGATCCACCCTTTAAAGAAAAGGAGCTACCCGAAAGCCGAATGAGAAGTATCCGAGCCAAAACCGTTGGACTCGAATCTTGGGTGCTGTCCGGGTCCCTTTGCAGCTGGGGTGATCCGTTATTGAAAGAATTTAGGTTAGCCGTATTTCTAACGCTCGATCATGATATTCGAATGGAACGGCTACACCACAGAGAAGCAGAGCGTTATGGGTCTCGCATACTTCCCGGCGGCGACATGTTCCAGCAACATCAAGAATTCATGGATTGGGCGAGAAGTTATGACACCGCCTCATCTCCCATCCGAAGTCTCGCCCTCCATCGTAGATGGATGCAGCAACTAAATTGCCCGGTACTTGAGTTAGATTCCAACCAATCTCTCAAATCACTGGCAGATAAGGTTATTGAAGTTGACGCCTAACAAGCAGTTGGAACGGACTGCCTATCAGTCACCTCGTTTGCATGTCAACGGCAGCCGCTCACATGGTGTTAGGTGCCACGAATCGGAGTGACCATGTCTAACTATATCGACGGATTCGTTTTGCCGGTTTTGCGCGATCATCTAGAGGAGTATCGGCGTCTTGTTGAAGTGGTTGCAGAGATCTGGAAAGAACATGGCGCACTCGACTATCGAGAATATGTCAGCGACGACTTAGAACTAGAAGGAACGAGTTCATTCACTGATTTCGCAGCCGCAGCCGAAGGAGAGGTGACCGTATTTGGATGGGTCGAATTTGAATCGCGCAAGGCACGTGATTTGGCCAATGAGAAAGTTGCGGCTGATCCAAGGATGACTACATTGATTGACTCATCGAACTCCGGTTTTGACGCTAAACGGATGGCATACGGCGGGTTTCAATCATTAGTCAGAGTAGAGACATAGGAAAGTAGGTATGACGCCTAACCAGCAGTTGGAACGGACCCTTGAGCGCTCACCCCTTTCGCTACCGCTCCAATCCCGCGCCTTCACGGGCCGCTCAATATGGGGTTAGGCGTCTAGTTTAGGCATGCCTCTTTAGTGCTAAAAAAGTAGCACTGATCGATTTTCTCAGGTAACCTCAACACACTGAGGTTGTGGAGACTCACCATACGAGTGCGCTCGATGCTACCCCTTCAAACTCTCATGGGCAGATTCTTCCTGACAGCCCTCGCACTCCTCGTCTGCCTAGACAGTTTCGCTCTTACGTGTATGCCGACCGATCCAAAGGATCGCGTCGCAGAGTACGACCACATTTTTGTAGCCTTTGTGATCTCGGCGCACTACGAAGAGAACCCGGCCTATCCTGATGGATTAATCATCGGGTTGCTTCAACCTACGGAAACTCTGAAAGGCAATCCCAACTTGGTACCTGGAATTACTAAGCCAGCTCCACGACGCAGCGGCTACTCGATTGGTGGTATACCTCGAGACTTCCCGGTCGGAAGTTACGTTATCGTCTTTTCCAACGGTGATTTTGCTCCCATCGATGGATGCAACGCATCCGCGCGAGTAAGCTACGTACCTAATAGGACGTGCAGCGTTGACTACTACCGCAGAGCACTTGAGATTGATCATCCAGATAGCCCATTTTGCAGAGAGCAGGAAGCGGCTGCGCGGCAACGAGCGCTTGATGAATACGAAAGAAGGAAAAAGTCAACGCCTAATAAGTAGTTGGAGCGGACTGCCTGGTAGTCAGGCGTTTCGCATTTCGCCTCGCTCACCGCAAAACCCGCGCCAATTGTACGGCAGCCCCTCAACATGGTGCCATGCATCTGCTCGAACGCCGTGGGGATTTGCAGATTGGCCGCGCGCAATGTTACTAGCACAAATTGCTTGTGAGCCCTCGTGAAACGCAATCCCATACAGACCTACGCCCTAACCGTCTGCTTCGCCTCGCTACTCGCAGGCACGATATCGCTAACTGTCGCGGTCTACGACATCGTTCAAATCACTTTTCCTGAATTCACCAGTCTTTCCCATCGTACCCAGTTGGGGGTCCTGCGAAACCAACAAATCATTACGAGTAAGCAGCAATCCTCTGATCCGGTGCAGGGAGAAGAATCCTCATCGGCCAACACCTCGGCTGCTGTCATTACTACACCCATGATTGACAGTTTTGGAACAGATATTCATGTAAACCAGGCCATCCAAAGCCTCATCGTCTCATCCATCGTCCTATTCTTGTGTGCTGGCATATTCTTCTTTCACTGGCGACTCGCAAAACGGACTTACCATGACGACGCCTAACATGTTGTTGATGTGACCGCACTACTGATAGTACTTACATCAATAGAATTCTCACCAATCGACGAGAAAGCGGACCTCGTCTTCTCGCATTACAGTTACGTATTCTGGTGCAAGAACTCGTCCTTCCCTCGCTCTGCCAATGAGATCGCGGATCTCATGCCTGAAGAGGATAGAGCATTGGCTCGACACTACCCTGAATGGAGAAGTCGGGTGACCATGCATTCGACCGACGACTCCATCATCATTAGAATTCGAGACTTTGAAGAGCTAAATGACTCCGTTGTACTAAGTTCTGGGTCCGAAGTTTCTTTTCCAACACTCGGTTGTAAATCTTATGAATAGACAAACGACGCCTAACAATCAGTTGGAACGGACTGTCTTCTCGTCACTTCGTTTACAATTGGTTCACTCCGTTCGCCGCAAACTCCGTCGGCTCGCTCACGGCAGCCAGCGCTTCCACTCCGCCTCTAGTTCGCCTAACGAGCTCAACATAGTGGTTGGCGTCTAGGTTCGTGAATACCAGCTTCGAGGAGATGCGCCTAGATCCTCTGAACTGGAAGCTTGGAGTGGCCTACTATTGCCCCGGAGATCCCAGACTTGTCGTTCGCAATCGCCATTTCGTTGGTTGGGCATGGAATTTCGGTAATCCTCGCGTCTTACCCGCAATCTTATTGGCACTCACAACCTTCTTGCTCCCCTCAGCTATCGCAATGCTACTGGGTGTGACTTCGATGTTTGGCATCGGAGTGCTGCTTTTCGTAAGCCTACTCTTAGTCGTGATATGGGCGAATCGTAATTCGAAGGACCCGAACTTGAAATGAAGACGCCTAACGTATTGTTGGGAGCAGTAGGCAGGTTGAGCGCTCCGTGTTTGGTGCAAACACCGCCCGGATCGGTGACCGATGATTAAGTATCTGACAGGTCTTATCTGCGTTTTCCTATGCTCTGTGTCAGCGGAGGATCTCGATATTACCGAGTACTTGACTGGGATAATTGAGTGTCAAGCGGCGCAACACGATACAAGCGATGGCGATTTTAGTATCGACGCCTTCAATGCAGCCTGGGAAGCTTGTGCACCATCACGTGAGGCCTTACTTGACGCGCTTCCTGCCCAAATGCGCCCAGAGTGGCAAGCAAAGTTTGAACTGATGCGTACATCACTAATCGACAGCTTCCAGTCTCAACCCTCAAAGAAAGGCTACGGTCTCAGTCCGCAACAGCCTGTAATGATCGGCGGTATAGAGAAAGGGCCCCAACGAACGTACGCGTATTTCGCAAAACTCAGAACTCCAGAGGGCCAACCCGTTAGAGTGCGTCGTATCGGATCATGTTGTAGATTCAAAACACCTAACGCGCAGATAGGAGATCACGCTCCGAACTGACCAGCGATGGCACGCTCACCAAGACGATCGTTTATGTCAACATCTACGATGAAGGCACTATTCAAGCAGTTAACGGCTTTGTGCTGGAAGATGACACCCCATAGGTTGTACTTAACAAACAAAGGCGGCGCAAGTCTGAAAACTTCGAGCAGCTCATCACGAACATCCTGTTCGGAGACGAAACAGAGGGGGCATAGGTTCTTATGCTACATCTATTTGAAATCTTGGGAATCTTCTTGGCCGCACTTCTCGCGGCACAGTTTGGCTTCGTACAACAGAGACGAACTCAGAATCACGATCGGGACCTTCAGTTTCGCCGAGATAGATTCGAGCTTTATGCGACCTTCACCAATTCCTCGAATCGATTAGTAGCCGCTGCAAAACTCGGTCAGGAACCCTATGATGACGCACGAAGAGAATTCATCGACGCTTACGAGGCCCTCAGACTTGTCACAAGCGATTCTGTTGTTGAACACATCGATCAACTGCATAACAAAGTCACCTCTATAAAATCTGGGCAAATGCCCGAGGACTCTGTAGTCGACGGGTTCAATTTGGAAGTTCGGAAATTCGTTGACTTGGCAAGGAAGGATCTAGGAATCAGGAAATGACGCCTAACAAGAAGCGACCGACAAGATAAATCGCTTGTACCGACTTAGGTAGTCCTGTGGCGAGTGTGCTCCAGGTTTCATGTTTGCGGGCCTCAAAACGCCACCCACTCAGATTTGCTAGACACACACCCTGAATGATAGTTTCTTTCTAAGGATTCGGTTAAGGATGTAGCCGGGCTCATTACTTCGCAAGACTCGAAGATTCTCCTCAAACCAAGGCCCCGCGGTGTCGCTACTCATGTGCAACTTGTGGGCCTTCAACGCAACCGCAATAGGAAAACCTAACTTTCACGTTACAAGGAAGACAACCACTGGAGTTACCAATCATGCTGCGAAAATCAATTTCAAAACTCATTCTCGCTTGGTGCGCAATGTTCGCCGCCTACACTTGGGCGGAAGAATTCGCCACGCCACTCTTTGGCATGACCACAGCCCCTAACGGGGATATCTTGGTGGCCGACTCGGGAGCCGGAGTCGTCAAATTTGATGGCATGCCCACCCTGGATATTACACTTCCGCTAGTCACCGATCTGAGCACTATTGGACGGTCGTCCATGTGGGCGACCCGCACAGGCACAGACCCTCGAGCAGATACGGGTCAGGCGCTGCTAAGAGTGTCGAAGGGTTCCACCCGCGTCATCGCCAACCTCTTTCAATATGAACTCACGAACGACCCGGATGGCGGAGCAGTTCCCGATTCCAACCCATTCGACGTGCAGTCCCTCAACGGCAATGCCGCACTCGTCGCCGATGCAGGCGGCAACGATCTGTTACGGATCGACAACAAAGGCAACGTGGAACTACTTGCCGTGTTCCCGCCAGAAGTCGTTTCCACGGCAAACGTTAAAGCTCTGTTCGGCGGCGGCTGTCCCGAAAACGAAGCAAACCCTTTTTGCGGATTGCCTCCCGCAATTCCGGCGCAAGCCGTGCCGACCAGTATCGCGATCGGCACAGACGGGGGTTACTACGTCGGCGAGCTCAAGGGATTCCCCGCACCGGTCAATGAATCTCGTATCTGGAGAGTTTCACCGGGTGCCACCAATTCGGCCTGCCCGGGACCGGACTGCACTATAGTTTTTGATGGGGGGTTTACGTCGATCATCGATCTAGCGGTGGGGCCCGACGGGCTGCTGTACGTGACCGAGTTGGACGAAGCGTCGTGGTTTGCTGTGGAGTTCGGGTTACCCAGTCAGCTCGGCGGAACCATTAATGCCTGCGACGTGATCGCAGGGACGTGTGACGAAGTTGCCAGCGGCATTCCGATTATCACCGCCATCACCTTCGGTAACGACGCCCGCCTATGGGCTACGCAGAACGCATTGATCCCAGGCCTTGGTACGGTTATCGAAGTACCGCAATAACGCGCAGCGGCGAGATACGAGGCATCGAGCTGCTCGCCCGCGCACCGCGGCTCGATGCCAATTCAGACAGGTCCGCATTGCTACGCACCCGGCAAACTCGCGCCAGCTATACGCGAGCCGATTAACGCAGCCCACTATCGCTCGCTTTGCCGCTCAACATGCCGCTAGTCTTTATCAGATTGTGCCTTGATGCCTTCAAGGGTTTCGCACTCCTGCTAACAGCAACCCCGCTATTTGCCTGGAGTTCCGAAACGCTGACTCCAGAACCAGATGCTTCCTCGTACAATTTCGTTACGCACTATCGAGTCGAAATCGACGCCCGCATAGAGCGAGTCTGGCCGGTCCTCCTTGATTTCAAAGCGTGGATGTACGATTTTGAACTGGCAACAGTTTCTGGAATTCCGGGCGTCCCCGGCCATTTACTGAACCTCTATGAAGGCCAGGATTTCAAACTCCAAGTTACCGCAGTAGCACCCAACAATCTCGTCGCGGTCGCAAACTTGCCAATGGACTTTCAGGGTGAGTTTGGGACAGGTGTCGGCATATTCACCTTGCATGAAATCGGAACCGGCACCGAAGTCGCTCTTTCCGCATCTCGCAGATACACGTGGAAGGGCGACGGTGAGAATCCGTTACAAACACGGAGATCTTCCGAGAAGTTTCAGCGCCAGACCCGTGCAATGTGGCAGCGTTTTCTCGGACGGTTGAAGCATCTAGTCGAGGAAAGCGCGAGTGTCCCACTGACCGAGTAGTTGAACCCAGTCCGCGTCGCCAAAACAGTTAGCACATTGACGCAGTCAAATCTGGCTTGAAAGCAATGCGCTACAATGAGCCGATCATCACGGTGTTGGACGTCTAAGGGAGGTTGTCTTGAAGCGGGAAAGAGATTGGATCCAGTTAACGACCAACGTTGCGGTAGTCATTGGTTTACTACTTCTTATCTATGAGCTCAACCAGTCTCGGGATCTTACTCGTGTCCAGGTCGTAGATGCTGCCTACAATGCTGCTGTCTCGAGAAATCTTGCGGTTCTGGGCGAATCCCCGGAGAAAGCTATTGCCAAGTCTGTCTTCAGTCCGAATGAAATCACCCAGAGTGAAGCGGTCGTATTATCTCAGTTTTATACGGCGCTGCTGGTGAGTTGGCTTCGCAATAAGGACGAACGTGGGTTGGGTTACTTCGAACGCAGTTTTGAAGAAGTCATCGTATCTGAAGTCTATTTCCTGAACACCGTACCCGGACGCAAGTGGTGGGCTTCCATCCGCGGGTTTACCGATCCTGAGATCGTCGCTGCCGTCGACAAGGCGCTCGAACCCATCACTCCTGAAGGACAAAGACATATGATCGAACTGTTGGTTGGGGACCAACCATGACGAGGGAGTTTCAGATTCGGACATACAAAGTATCGGATGAAGACGCTGTGGTGGCGCTATGGGCACTCGCTTTCCCCAACGAGCCGAATTGGAACGAATCACGATCACTCATCAAGCAGAAGCTGACCGTTCAACCAGAACTCTTCTTCGTCTGTTTAGATGCCGATCGTCTGATTGGCACCGTCATCGCAGGTTACGATGGTGTGCGGGGTTGGGTGCACAAAGTTGCTTCTCACCCGCAATACCGAGGGCTGGGGGTGGCGAGACTACTCATGCGGAAAGCCGAATCGGAGCTCTCAAAGTTGGGATGTGTAAAGCTCAACCTCCAAGTCCGCGCTCACAACGATCCGGCTGCACGCTTCTATGCGAACATCGGTTATCAAACTGAGGAACGAATCAGTTTGAGCAAACGGCTGGAAGCAAACGACGCCTAACTACTTGGTTTCAAGCAGCGAATTGTCCGCTGCGGAGGTGTTGTCAATCCACGTCGATATCTCGTTGGCGTACTCGTGGATCAGATTCCACAAAGTATCGGATGCATCGCTGGCACCAGCCGCCATCGCATCACTGGATGTGAACTCTGCTTTTTCCCATTCACAGCTAAACACCGCATAGAGTCTTTGTTGAGTATCGGCGTTCGCGATCAGCTTATCTGCGAGAGAACTCCCCACGATCGGTATCTCCCTTGCCAACCGCGCCGCAATCGCGGTGTCATTCATACCATCGCCGTCGTAGTCGAAATACAACCCAACAGGCAAGCTAAAGCTGTTCCATCGGATTCCCGCATTCACATTCCAATCTCCTACGACCACGCTGACATGCGAAATCTCATAGTCATTCGGTTCGTCGCTGGGGCCATACACCGTATTCGTCATCAGCTCATAGACACCGCCGGGAAAACTTGTGGTACATACGCTGCCAAACTCATTTCCGGTCTTTACATCAGCTACTGCGGAATCGATACTCGACAGGCGACTTTCAATCTGCGTGAGCCTATGTCGTAGTTCTTCAGTGTCCTTTGTGTGCCAGTAGATGATCCCGATGCCAAACACCAACAATACGAAGATTGTCCACTTTCCATTCATGCCACCCTCCCCTCAGCGGGTGCTCGCGAAATCTGAGGTTAGCATGTCTATCGCGCTCCCAAGCCGGCAATTGGGGTTGGCTCACCTCATGGGGTTAAGTGAAGTACATACCGTAAAAGGCAACATAGCCGATGGTATCGACTCCTTTTTTTAGTCTATGCAGAAAGCGGCTGTCGCCGGTTCAGACGAAACTCACCGCGCGCAATAACCAACTATATAATACGAATATGGTCAAGCGTTCTTCCGAGTAGTTCCATCCCTCCAACTGATTCAAGATGCGCGCATCGGACGCGATATTCAGAATGACTTATATGAATCCTATACAAGCGAAGTCGATTGTTGGCGGCAATTACCCAATTCAATGAATCAGCCAATACTGACCAAGTAATTTGGAAAACGCTAAATCAAAGTTTTGAGCACGCTCAAGCCTCTCAAAAACAAGCAGCCGAAGAACGAGGCGCCGCTTGGGACCGGCTTAATGCTCTATCACTTAAATACAAAAAGGAGGCAATGAAGGAACTAGAGAACCTAATACCTCCAAGCGTAGACGCGCTCGTGTGTATTCGCAGAGAGTTAGGTATAGAAACTGATATTGAGCAATACAAGCAACTCACTAACGAACGTATGGTTTTGGTGCAAAATGCATTCAACAACTTCATGAACAGCCTGCCAGATCAATAAACGAAATGGGCATGAGCTTAGCGCCTAACCAGCGACTGGTTCAAATCTTTGTTAGGCGGCCCATACCGTATCGTTTTTGATTAGGGTGTTGAGGATACCGATAAGTTTGTGCATGCACGCGACCATAGTTGGAGCGGACCCATTTTCGTTCACTCGTTTGGTGCATCCGCTACGCCGTTCTCCTTCGCTAACCGGGTTGTGCCCTGGATGGTGAAGAACTGGGTCAGGGCCGGGCGGTTGTTCCGCATTCATGAACTTGAGGACGAGAAGGCTGGGGCCGCGCTACGCGGCGCGGTTGGTGTTTTGATTCGGGTCTGTTGAGGAAATAGGCTTTTGCAATGACGAGCCGCTCGCCCTGAATTCTTTGTCTTCGGTCGATGCCATTACCTGTAAATATGCCTGATGTCCTTTGAACACGGCCATTACCCCCACTCGGGGCAAAAACCCTCTTTGTTGCGTTATTCCAACCGTTTCAGGAGAATGATGGACAGGAGAGGCTTCGCTCCTTGGGAGCTAAGTTACTGTGTACACATATGGATCTGCGTAACAAGCAGAGGGGAGAAACAGTGATCAAACGTCAACTCTTGTGGGGGTGTTGCACCCTTGCGGCGCTCGGCCTGCTGCCGATTGCCCACGCCGAAGAACAGGCTAGCTCGGCTTACCTCGAGGAAATCATCGTAACCGGTACCAAGCGGGCAACCTCTCAGCAGGACACGCCGCTGACGGTATCGACGCTGACGTCGAGCGATATCTCGAAAACCTTCGTCAACGATATAAGGGCAGTCGCTGAACTGGCACCCAACGTGCTGCTCACCAAGCAGCCAGGCTTCAATGCTCTGAGCGGTGGCATTCGCGGCACGGGCTCGACGTCCATCCTGGTCCTTCAGGATACCAGCGTGGGTATCGTGATCGACGACTTTGTCATCAGCTCGGTGCAATCGCAGTTTGTCGAGGTGTTCGACGTGGAGCAGGTGGAAGTCTATCGCGGGCCGCAGGGCACGTTGTTCGGCAAGAACAGCACAGCGGGTGTGATCTCCATTACCAGCAAGAAGCCAGACTTGGAGACGTTCAACGGCGAGCTCGAGGCAACGTTTGGCCAGTTCGACGTGCACGGCGGCACCGACATAACAAAAATTGCGGCTGCCGTGGACATGCCGCTCATCGAAGGCACGCTGGGTTTCCGGTTTGCGGGTGTGTACGACTCGTACGAGGGTTATATGCGCAACGGCAAGAACACGGCAATTTTTCCGGACACCAGCCAGGTGCCGTGGTTTGCCATCAACGGCGTAGCCGGTGCCCCTCTGCCGGATATCGTCTCAGGCCCGGCACGGGGTAACGGTGATATCGTCGACGGCAAGAACGTTCTGGCGTGGAAGGCGAAGCTGCTATGGCAGCCTACCGACCGGTACGAGGCGTTTTTTACCTGGGAATATCTCCGCGACAGCTCTGACGCGGTGCCGAACGTCCATGAATCTCCGCAGAATGAAGGGTTCATTGTTCCCGTTTTCGGCTTTCCTGCCATTGATGATGTACCCGGCCAGGATCCTTACAACACCGGCGCAACCGCTACCTTCGGCGACGAGCACACCGTGGATTCCGATGGCTTCTATCTGACCCAGCGGCTGGACCTGGACAACGTCGAGCTCAAGCTCATCGCCGGGTACCGGGAGACGGACGAGACCCTCGCCAGCAACTACGTGGGAGAAGCGTTCCCGTTGTTTGATGCTTCCCGGAATCTGGAGCGCGAACAAACCCAGGTTGAGTTTCGTGCGGTTTCAGACTTTGATGGACCGTTGAACTTCGTGGCCGGTGCCGCCTGGTTTACCGATGACGTCGAATTCCGTTCGATCGCCTCGCAGGGCTTCTCTGCCTTCTTTCTCAGCCCACACCCGGTTACCGGCACGCTGCTGGATCCTGATGGGGTTATCAACTTCGATACGGACTGGATAACCGATCCGGCCACCAACAACCGCTCCCAGGAGCGGGAATCGTACGCGTTCTACCTCGACGGTACCTGGGAGGCGACCGAGCGGCTGAGTGTCTCGGCAGGCGTTCGCTACACCAATGACGAAAAAGACTTCGGCGCGCTTGCTGGCGGTGGTGCTCCCTGTAACCAGTACACTCGTGCAATCGACTCGGTAGCCGCGGACCCCAATCTGCCTTTTGACCCGGTGACCAATTGCCTGGACATCCAGTCGACCAGAATCAGCCGCGCCGGGATCACGCTTGATCAATACAATCCGCGCAGGAGCCCGCTGCCACCTGAGCAATATGCGCTGAACCTGGATCTGAGCGAAGAGTGGGACGAGACCAGCTGGCGCGTAGTGGTGGACTACAAGGTCGCGGAAGATCAGTTGCTCTACGGATCTGTGGCAACGGGGTACATTTCCGGTGGTTACACGGAAACCTGTTCCACGATCGTGACCTGCGTGCCCTATGACGCGGAAACCAACATCAACTACGAGATTGGTTATAAAGCTGACTTCTTCGATAAGACCCTGCGATTCAACACCGCGGTGTTCTTTAGCGATTTTGACGATATTCAGCGCAACCAGGTGGTACCCTTCATCAACTCGGCGGGCACACCCGCCCAGGAAACGCTCACCGTCAATGCCGGTAAGTCAGAGGTTTATGGCATAGAAATGGAAGCCACGTGGCTGGCGACCGAAAATCTGACCATTCGGGGCAGCATCGGCGTGCTGGAGGCCGAGTACACGGACTTCGAGTTTGACCCGCAGCCGAATAATCCGGCAACGGGCATTGTGGATTTCAGTGGACTCGACATTCCATTTGCATCGCCTGTACAGGCGAACATCGATATCAGCTACGATCAGATGCTCCCTGACGGCGGCAGCATCACCTACAACATCAACGCAAACTATCAGGATGAAGCAGAGACGAGTCCCTTCGACTCGCTCGCTGCCGGTGGCGGGTCATTCCTCGCGCCACGTCCGCAGGTGGTTGTTCGTCAGCCCACCAACACGCAGATTGAGTCGCGCACGCTCCTCAATGCCAGCGTGACGTGGCGTGATGCGGATGAGCGCTATTACATCACCGCCTACGGCCGTAACCTAACGGATCAGGTCAAGCGCGTCGGCGCAAACTCGGTGGCGTTTCTTTGGAACTTCAGCGTTTACGGACCGCCGAGGGAATACGGCGTTCGTATTGGTGTGAACTTCAACTAGCAGCTTGTTGAAAACCAGAATCCGGTAGTGGCGAGGACGACCGCGTCCTCGCCGCGATCGATTAGCGGTTGTACAGCTGTCACGCTATTGTCTTTCTCACAACTCAATGGAGAACGGGCGAGGAATCTCTACTCTTAGGCATTCTGGATGCCTTGGTTTGCATTGCGATCTCTATGGTATTGCCGCCCTTCATTTCTTCGTCCGCTACAAATCATCCGTAACAATTCGCAGCTGAGGGGAAAGAGCGAAGGGGACGTAGTCAGTGTGACGCTTGACGAGTTGTTGGAGCTGACGGCCTATTCACCACTCCGTTCGCATTTCGCTCCCCTACGGTCGCGGCAAACTCGTGCCGGTCTTCACGCACGCAGCAACGCGGTGTTAGGCGTCTAGAAAGGATATTGCGAGGATATGCCGCACACTGAATTGCGTTTATAGTAGTGAACCTGACTGGTTAGGAGGAAGCAGCATGAGAAGAATGCTCGTTGTCTTTTCTATACTGGTAGCATCGACGAATCCCGCGGTACACGCTGAGGATGCTGCGACGCCAGCAAGTGTCTTCGCCGAAGCCGAATTGCTGTTGCGGGAGCTGGAACGTATCCGCCAACACATGGGCGTGCGTCCGCCGCGATCCAGCGAAAGCAGAATGACCGGCGCGGAACCACGTCAAGTATTTTACCAAGCTCAAGGTATTTTCCGTAAAGCCAATCTACTCGCTAATCAGCTCACTGGGGTTTCGCGTAGCAGCGCCCCCGTAGCACCTGAGACCGTTGTTGGTGTTGGTGATCTAATCAGCGTCCTCAGTGCGACTCGGCTACAACTGGATATCGTGGAACAGACGTTGGACATCACGGAACCGTTGTCCAAGCCGCGAAGGCTCCGCAACCCGGACATTTCCGCCACGATGCTGCTGGTGATAGAGGCGGACTTCCTGCTGAACCGCCTGACCGGGTTTCGTGCCAAATGGTCGGACGTTTATGATCGCGTGATCCAAATCATGACGTACGTGGGAGGTGCATTGCCGGAGGATGAACGGTATCCGGCGTTGGAGCCCCATGTATCCGGAAAAATGCCTCAGGAAGTCGGTGTAGAACTGTTTGCCGCGCGCGCCGCTGCCGCTCCGGCTTCGAGAGTTGCCGGAGTGTCGGTGATCGAGGTAAACATTGTGAAACCGGAAGAAGGCGGGTTATCGGCAGAAGGCGTGTCTTATTTGAGCACCACGCTACTGCACGACTTCGCTGAGATCACCTTTCGGTTGCGTGCGGAAGACGTTGACCCGCCAGACTATCCCCGCCCTGCCCGGGTGCTTCCCTCCCATGTGTATCAGCTGGCAGTAGCGCTGCGAAAACAGGCTGAACTGCTAGGCGCCAAATACTAGGGGCCGGGGAGCTTAAGGAAAACTACTGCTTGGCGAACTTCAGCAGGAATCGGTCCGTCTTGCGTCGCACGCTTGGATCGAAGACGTTCTTCTCATAGTCGTCGTCGGCATTGGCCAACACGTCGCTTTCGTCAACCAGCTTCAGGCCAACAGCGGCCGCTCGTTCAATCACAATCGCTTTGTCGATGCGGTGCGTCGTTCCCCCTGTTTCAGCCGGTGACCCGGGCGCGGCTTGGTGGTCGAGTGCGACGAAGTGTCCGCCACTCTTCAAGACCCGGGCGATTTCCTTGAAGGCCTTGTCCGGGTCGCCGAGGATCCCTTTCTCTACGCCGTCCGGGTAAAACCACAGCTCGTGCGGCCCCAGAAACCAGGTGACCACGTCTACGGTGCCGTCATCCACAGGTAGGGTATCGAATGCAGTGCGCATCTGTTGGACGTTGGGCAATCTGTCGTTCGCGACGCGCGCCTTGATGGCGTCGCCCGCGAAACCGTCGAAGAGCGGCGGGTTCTGCATGTATACGTTGCCGCTGCTACCGACCGTTTTGGAGAAGATCTCGGTATAAACGCCGCCCCCGGCTTCCATATCGATCACGGTCATGTCGCTGGCGATGCCGGTAAACGCCAACACATCGCGTGCTTTTCTGATCTGGTGCTGCTCGTAATCCGCTTCAGGACGGTCATCCTTGGCGAACGCTGCATCTTCGTGGTGGTTGGCCCATACGCTGTTCGTCAACGCAAAGACAGCCGCAGCGAGCCAGGCGCCGGCGCTAAACGAGTGCGATTTGAATGTCATTTTCCAAGCCATGAGTTCCTCTCCCTTTACAATTCTTACGTTCGACTTAAGCTGTAGTTGGCCAAGGGTATATCATCAGTTGAGCGAGTTGCCAGCAGCTTGACCGGCAGGAACTACTGCGTTGGCGGTTGCACGGCGGGCAAATACGCTCTGTGGCACGCCTCGCAGGGTGGGTAAAGCACGTTTCCCGCATCCAGCAGCCCTTCCACATCTCTCTTGTCAATGGCTTCCCGGGCGAGCTGTGCCGCCTCGAGCATTTCATCGGACCACTTCAACCAGTCTTCTTGTTCTCCCACTTGCCTGCCGTCGGATAATAATCCTCCTCGCTTCATTTGCTCAGCCACTTCGCGCGTCGCGTCAGCCGCTGCCGCCAACGCCTGCCATTCGGCATCGGATTGAGGATCGCCCACTCCCCACAGCGCATTGGTCGCCGGGGTGACGATGGTGACCATCGCTTCATCGATGGACAATTCAGGCGTCTGGGCCACTTCCACGTTTGAAGAACACGCACCGAAGCCGCCGACCGAGAGAACGAGAATAAGCGTTCGATACATCATCCAGGTGTCCGGTTAGGCAGAAGGTATCAAGTTTCGCACGAATCTCAGCCGCCGTAGACCCGTGCTAGTATGCCTCCACCCTATTCGCAGAGGGCAAGCGATGCGTCTTAGCGAAATAGATGAAACGACGGAAGATACCTTCTTTCGCTGTTTACATGATGAGATTCCTGCCGATCCGAGAGTAATGGCCATGCGCAAGGAATGGCGTGCTATGTACCAGCCAAAGGGACACCGGGGTAAGGTCTTGATCGACGATCTCGGGCAAGTGGTCGGGCTGACCAACTACATCCCCATCGAACACTCTCCTTACGAGGGCGAAAACCTCATGGCGATCTTGTGCATGTGGATACACGGTTACGAGCATCTCGTCGGCAACCAGCAATCCAAAGGCTATGGCCGCTTCATGCTCAATGAGATCGAGGCTGACGCAATGAACTCGGGTTGCAATGGAGTCACCGTGTGGGCCAAAGATTACGACGCCTGGAATCCTGTTGCGTTTTACGAGCACATGGGCTACCAACGCGTCGATCAGCTAGATCTCGACGTATTGGTCTGGAAGCCATTCAACGAACTTGCCAAACCGCCGAGTTTCATCAGACTCGAACGTTCACCGCCAATCGATACGGAGGGTAAGGTGCAGATCACAAGCATCACCAATGGATGGTGCGGCGGTGGATGTCAACAATGCATCATGGTCAGAGACGCGGCTGCCGAACTCGAGGACCAAGCAGTGCTGCACGAGGTCTACGCGCACGAAAAATCCGACATGCGCTCGAGAGGGACAAGCATCGATGTGGTCTATATCGACGAAGAGTCATTCCGACCGGACGGACCTCCGGCGACGCCGGAGGATTTCAAGCAAGCGGTGTTGGACCGCTTGGCCCGGAAAAACCCAGACGCCGGTCGTTGATGCTGCGGTTATTGCACCTGGTGACCACAACGCTGTTGTTGGGGAGTTGCGTTTCCAACAAACCTGCCTCCTACCTCGTACGTACCGTTAGAGACAGAAGCCAGGTCGAGTGATTCGCTAGAGCCGGGCAATCCGGTCATTGGCGAAAAAACCACGCGATCAGCGATACCACCAGGCTGATCAACAGCATCGTGACGATGGGGAAGTAAAGCTTGAAGTTTTCTCGCTCGACGACGATGTCTCCAGGCAAACGTCCGAAGGGCAATGAACTCAACCACGGCCAGGCCAGCCCTACCACAAGCAGCAATACACCTAGAATGATCAGTAGTTTCTGCATGTCCATCGAAGTGTATGAAAAAAAGTCCCTGCAGCGCCATGGCGTCCGACTTGCCTTCCGCGCCAAAAAGGCGGATTCTTGCCTTAGCGCTCGGCTTAAAGCCAGCGCGCAAACCCGTCGGAGGCTCAAGCCCCGACGATTGATCCCCATTACGTATGCACCCATACGTAAAGCATGGAGGAGAACGTTATGTTCTATTGCAACCCTTGGACGCGGCGTTACGCCTATGCGTGTGCCAGCCGCTACGACCACCCCTATCCACCCGCTCGCTACGAGTCACGGCGTGCCCGGCACAGCGGCTTCGGTGTGCGCCGTCCGCTGCGGTACTTGAGCTATCACCTGGACCTGGATGAAAGCCAACGACGCAAAGTAGCGGCAAGTGTCGAGCGCATTAAGCTGGCGCGTGAGCAGGGTGAACTCGACCGCAAGAAATCGGACGCCGCTGTTGCCGATCTTCTGAGCGGCGATCAGGTCTCTGTCGACGAGCTGCGGCAAGCGATGGCGCCGAGGACGGAAACGGCCTCGACTTTGCAGACAACGCTGGCCAAGGAGCTCTACGAGATTGCCAACGTGCTCGATACCGAGCAGCGTGAGGAGTTTGCCCACCTGTTGAGGTCGGGTGTCGTCAAGCTCTAGACCGGCCACTCTCGCCAAGCCCGGTCCTACGGACCGGGCGTTTCAACTCACCACCAATTGATCGAACCCCCTGAAGTCCATCCGCTTACTTCTCTTCATCGAGACGATTTCGGGATTAGGGAAACGCTCGAAAAACTTGTGGATCGTGACTTGCGCTTCCAGCTTGGCCAGCGACGCACCCAAACAGTGATGCACGCCCCGACCAAATGTGAGGTGCGGATTGGCGGCACGTGAACTCACGAACGAATCCGCATGGTCGAACACGGCAGGATCGTGGTTTGCTGCGCCCAACAGCAGATTCACGACACTACCCCTAAGGATGACATGCCCCTCTACTTCTATGTCTTGCGTAACAAATCTTCGCACGGCCAATACAGGCGAGTCGAAACGCAGACATTCCTCCACAACTTGCGCCACATCGTCTGATCGCTCTGCGGCTGAGGCAAGCTCATAAATACAGTTGCTGATCAGGTCAGTGGTCGTGAAGTTACCGGCACCGATCAACAGGTAGCACATGTCGACGATCTCGGCGTCACTCAGCCGGTCTTCCTTCTCTTGCGCCGCAATCAATCTGGAAACCAGATCGTCGGCTGGCGCACGTCGCCTTTCCTCGATGAGCTCAATGACAAAGCCCCTCAATGCCTGATCTGCCGCAAGGATCTTGTCCCACTGCGCCTGGGTAGGCATGGGGTAGCCCTGCAGCAACAAGTCATCCGTCCACTGCTTGAATTGCAGATGGTGGCTGCTGTCGATGCCCAGATACTCCGCGATCGCAATGGTGGGGATCGGTTTCGATACGCTAACCACGACATCGAACGTAGAGCCTTCCAGTGCGTCCAGGCAGCTTTCCACAATTGCCTCCACCCGGGGCTTGAACCGTTCCACCGAACTGGGTGTAAAGCCCCTTTGCACCAATGCTCTCAAGCGCCGGTGATCGGGACCGTCGAGATTCATCATGTCCGGATCGCGAAGTGTGACGGCATTGTCCGCCCGGGGATCGCGACGCACGCCAATCGTTCGAGGATCCACCGATAAACGGTCATCCAACAGCAGTCTGCGCACGGTCGCGTAATCGGCAATCGTCCACGAATTGTCGTAGAAAGACACCGTGTCTTTGTGGATGGGATCAAGTCTGCGCAGGCGTTCGTAAACGCCATACGGATCTGCGGCAAAACCCTCATCGAAGGCCGTTAGTTCGATGCCGTCCGGAATGTCCATAGATACCCCTCCTCATTCGGGCGGGCACCATAGCAGGAAAAAAAACCGTGAAATCTGAAAAAAATTCGTTTGTTTTTGGAGTTCGGCTGGCTCTTTGCGTCGACTAGCGTGCCTTTGAGACGTGACCGCCGCTTGAATTCAGCGCTATCAGCAGCTCGAGTTCCGGCACACCGGTGAACATCCACCGAGGTTCGTAACGACGCCCTGCCTGCAGCGCGGCCAGAGCGCGCACGGTCTCTGCATGGACGCGCCAGGATTCTGCGATGTCTTTGCCTGAGAGTTCATCGAAATGAGCAAGCGCCTCGTCGTACCGACGATGCACCAGGTCCGTCAAGACCTCCAGCCAGATCGCGTACACGGAATCGGCACAAGCTTTGTCGCCCAGCTGAGCTAACAAGCGCTCTAGATCATGAAGTGCAAGATAGGGAAAGACGCGCGAGGCCCATGTCTGTATTTCACCTGCCTTCAGTTCATCTACGTCACCGCAGGGTAAGGTCAAGACCGACCAAGCGTGGATGGCTTCGTTGTCATCGGTCGACTGTGTGGTCTCGCCGTCGACCCAATCGAGAAACGCATAGGCTTGCCGGGATCTGCGAGCTGAAAACAAATGCACATTGTCACCGGTTAAGCGTCGCCGCAGACGGGGGCGATTTTCGAGTTCAGCGACAACCGCAACGGGAGACATGCGGAACCGTTGTAGCTCCAGCGCGTCTTCTTTCATGAACCGCGCTCTTACGGCTCGCTGCCCAATCAGTGGATAGAAGTCGGAATGTGCAGGTGCGGTCAAGCTCTCGAAATAGGGATGAATCGCCTGCGAGCCCAACCGCCTGTGCTCTAAATCAACCGTAGATTCGACGCCGATTCGCGCCAAGCGTTGGGCCACGTTCGGATTCTCGAAAATCCCGCCATGCAGCCTTGGAACAGGCTCGAGTCCCGCGACGATCAGCAAATCGGTGTTGTTGAGACTGTAGATCTCGTAGTACGGAAAAGCGGTATGAATCGCCTTGGCCACCGATCCTACAATCTCCACGTTGAGGTCGTAGATGTGCAACCATTGAGCGAGCAGCCCGTCCGTATGAATGCGCTGCACCAGGACTTGATAGTGTTCTTTCGAAAACAAGCCCGCAATGCCGCCGACCCAGGGATTGGAAGGCTCTGAGATGATCAAGTCGTAGCGTTGGTTTGGGGGTTGCACCGTGAAGAACGACTTTGCATCGTCGATGTGAATTCGGCTGCGGGCATCGATCTCGAGCAGCGTGACCGAATCGCTCATCAAACGCGCGCCTTCAATCATCTTCGGCTCGAGCTCGATAGTATCCACTCGGGTAACATGCACGGAATCCAGCAGCGTGGCGCTGGTCAGACCTGAACCAAACCCAATGACCGCCGCCGTTTGCGTGTCGGGTTTCAATGCCAAAGGCAGTGCGGCAAGCAGCGTCATGGTGGGTTCGTCTTTGCTGGGCGCACCGCGGGATATGGCAGCGTCCACCTTGCCGTTTGTGGCGATGGACGTATACAGCCCCTGCTCGAAGACGTCGATGGAAGCGGTTTTACCGTCGGCGTGGAAGATCACGTGGCGCGGCTGCGATGTACGCCGCTCTAGAAACACGCCAGATACCATTTTCGCTGGATCCAGTTCGGCGACTACCGCGATCGCTAAGAAACCCACCGCCACAATGCCTGCTCCAAGCGGCCGTCGCTCATACCGGCTTGCGGCTAACAACCACAGTCCGGCACACAAATCGACCAGTCCGCCGAGCACGACAACAGCCTTCAATCCGAGCCACGGCATGACCAGTTGAACGGCAAGCAGCACACCGACCAGGCTGCCAGCTGTGTTCACTGCATACACACGACCGATGGCACCACGCCCCCCTTTACGGGCTAGCACAGCCTGGCTGATGAGCGGCAGTGTCATACCGGCACAGATCGTCGCCGGTAACATGAATACGAACACAAGCGCATGACTGGTGACATTGTAGGCTACATAACCAGCAGCAGTTTTCGTAAGCATGCTCAACAGCAGCGCCATCGCATCGAACGTGAAGTTGTAGGCGACCAGGGTTGCAACTGCGAAGACCGCCATGGCGATTTGCACTCTGCCGAGTAGCGCCAAAGTATTCGGCGTGCGTTCGATCCTGTTGCGTATTACCCAGCCGCCGATGGCAATGCCTAGGATGAAAGCGCTCAACATCAATTCGAACGCATGCGACGAGCTGCCTAAGACCAGGCTCAACATGCGTATCCAAGCAATCTCATACATGAAAGAGGCAAGACCCGTCAGACCGGCCACCAACATCAACAACCGCCTCAGCGAAGAATCCCCACTGCGACCTACAACCGCCGTACGACTGTTCGATAGCGTAGACACATCGCTCTCAGCACGCCGAAGATAGGCGATGAGCACCAGGCCAATGGAGAGATTAACCGCGCCTGCCACAGTCATAGTTCCAGGCAAGCCCAGCTCGGGAATGAGAGCGAACGCGCACACCAGCACACCGAGCGCGGCACCCATCGAGTTGACGAAGTACACCAGCGCAATGCTGCTACCCCGGGGTTCCGGGCGCCGTTCGACTTGTGCAAGCGATGCCACCATTAACGGGAACGTCCCGCCAAGCAACAACGCCTGCGGAAAAATGATCAGCGACGCAAACGCCCAGCGCACCGCCAGAGCCGCTGCAGGGTGAGACAGCGCTGGAAGCAATGTGTCAAAGAGCACCGCTTCGGCAGTCAGGAACAGCAAATGGAAAAGCAGCGCGCCGACGCCTATCAGAAGTTCTACCAGAATGTACAGACGCAACGGCGAACGATTGCGCTCCAGCAACTTGCCGAAGAGGTGTGCACCCAGAGCGAGACCGCCCATGAAGGTCATGAGCACCAATGACTGTGCGTTCGCTGCATGGCCCAGCAGCAGCTTCAGGTATTGTGTCCAGGTCGATTCATAGACCAGACCGATGGCCCCGGACACGAAAAATAGTGCGAATAACAATAGCCGCATCTACAGCAGCGCCCTCCTGTTCCCTGCAGTAGTCTGGGTAGGCGGCTGGATTTAGGCAACTAGGGCAGTTTAACTACCCGCCTTCACCCGGCCGCTTATAGTACAAAGGGGCTAATTGCACTCGCACCGCAGGTTGTCTACGGTGCATCGTGGAGCAGATCGAAAGGATTAAGGACGGAACAGCCCGTGGCGCTAACGGCGATTCTGGTCGATGACCACCCGATATTCCGCGAAGGTTTGGCGCGCTTGGTCAGCGAACGGCTTGAACTATCCGTCGTTGAAGCCGGTGACATGCAAGCGTTCCGTGAAGTGTTGGTCGAACACCCGGCGCCCGATCTCGTGGTGCTGGACGTGTTGTTTCCGGGCTTCGATGTCACCACGGACCTGCGCGCACTGCGCGAAGAACTCGCCACTACAGCGATCGTGGTGGTGTCGATGGTGGAAGAAAAAACCATCATCGACAACATCCTCACCGATGGCGTAAACGGTTTCGTCAGTAAATCGGTCTCGCCCGACTGCATGGTGTCGGCCATCGGCGCGGTACTTGAGGGCAACACCGTCGAGTTTCGTCCTGAGGTATCCGCCTACCGGTCCAGTGCGGACAAGCCCATACCGGAGCTGGTGCACAGCTTGTCCCCGAGGCAGACAGAGGTCCTCACGCTGATTTGCAAGGGTCAGTCGAATAAGGAGATCGCAAAGGCGTTGAAGCTTTCGCCTTTTACCGTGCGCATCCATGTTTCTGCGTTGCTCAAGTCGCTCAACGTCCCGACTCGCACTGCCGCGGCTGCGCTCGCATCGAAGTACTTGGATTGAAACGGCCTGATCTCCACACGCAGTCATTTCGACTGCGTAAGCGCATGGAGTAAGGCTGACCGCAACTGCACGGGCCGTACCGGCTTGTGTAACAGAGTCACACATTGCGCACTCGCTCTTTCCCGTAGCTCCTCAGAGGTATTGCCACTGATCAACACCAGACTCGTGCCGTGTCGTCGGCGCAGGTTGGCAAGTTCGTTCAGCCCATCCACACCGTTGGCGAGTTCGACATCGCTCACGACAATATCCACAAATTCGAGATCGGCAGGAATCGACTCCTCCGCCCGAACGTCACAACCCCACTGGCTGAGAAGATTGCCGGTCGCTTCCAATACCTCGATGTCGTCATCGATGACGAGGATGCGGGCCTGGTGCAGCAAGTTCGGCGCGCTGACAGGTGCCGACTCGGACAGTGCCACAGGCGGGCCCGTTGCCAGCGGCACGTCACAAACGCTGAATACACTCCCCTGACCCAACACGGACTCAATCCGTACTTGCAACCCGAGCATGTCGGCTACCCTTTTGACAATGGACAACCCCAATCCCAGGCCAGGTGTCGACAGGCCCTTGCCGCTGCTATCCAAACGAACGAATTCGGCAAACACACGTCGTTGATCCCCGGGCGCAATCCCGGGTCCCGTGTCGATCACTTGCACCTTGCATACACCACCCGCTTGGCGCCTGACACCGACCACTACACGCGCGCCCGGTGCATAACGAATCGCGTTGGCGATGAGGTTTTGCAGCAAACGTCGAAAGAACTCCGGATCGGTCGCGATGGCAAGTGACGTTTTGGAGAACTTCAAGGACACATCGCCTTCCCGGGCAATAGGCTGGAAATCCCGATTCAACTGCTCGAACAACTCTGCCAGATGGAAACTCTGAATGTTGACGTCGGTCTGATCGGTATCGAGCTTGGTGATGTCAAGCAAACTATCGAACAACCGCGTCAACGCGCCCAGCGAGTGTTGCACTCGGTCCACCACTCGTGCCGCGCGGTCGCCCAGATTGTCGGTAGCGATCGTTTCGATGAACAGACCAATGGCGTGCAAGGGTTGGCGCAAATCGTGGCTGGCATGCGCGAGAAAACGCGACTTGGCGGCATTGGCTTCGTCCGCTGCTTCCTTGGCCACCTCCAGTTCTTCGGCGCGGGCCGTTAATTGTTGGAGCAGTACGTCGCGTTCGAACTGCAACTCGTTTGCCCGCCGGGAAAACTGCGACAACATGCGTGCCAGACGTATCAACACCGCGGTGTAAAGCATCAACAAGATGGGCTCGACGATGTGCCCGTCGATGACATAGCGCAAGCCTAGAGTGGGTATCGCATAGGACATGGACGCAAAACACACAGGCAGATACACGTGTTGAGTCCCCACCGCAGCCAGCGACATGCCGCCCATGACGAATACCAGGAAGAGTCGCAGTTCTTCGTCCTGGACGGGATACAGCACCAATCCCGCCGCAGCCCAGAGCACACCTACGGCGACGGCCGACAACGTAAACCAGCGCAGGTGCCTGTCTACCGTCGCGCTATCGAATTCGTCCGAGTCATCCTTATAACGGTTGGAATAGAGTGCCTGAGCCACTACCGCCACTGCCAGCGCAGTCGCCCATGTAAACGCAACCAGGTAACCGCGGTCCGGCGTCAGCATCCAGGCCAACGTAAACGCCACAAACACGTGACCGAAGGTCACTAGACCCCAGTCGGCGCTGTCCAGGAGTATCGCTAAGCTGCGTTGGCGAAAATAGTCATCGCGCGCTTGCGTATGGTTAGCCGTCGTCAAGCCCGCCAGGATTCAACCCCTCGAGCACGGCGTTCAAGTCGGGACCTTCGACGATATCGACCCCCCACGCCTCGGGATCGAACATACTCTCATCGCCGAGGTCTTCCCTGCTTAGACTGGTAATTGTGGTTGTTTGTCCCATCACGCTTTGCTCGGCCATGATCCAGTCGTCCGTGTAGCACACCTTACCGAGACCGGGCGAGTTGAATACCGAACAGGGTACACCGTTGACATTCTTGTTCTCGCCTGTGGACGTAAAGCCCATGGCGTTCATGAACGCGAATCCAACTGCTTCAGGATCTTTTGCTTCAGGATCTTTGTCCTTCATACCTTCCGCCAACTGCGGATAGATGGGGTTCTTCGTGCGGAATGCGTCCTTGCCTTCCTCGTAGGTGAAGATGTACTCGTCCAGGAAGATGCTGTGCTTGTTGTTCGACTGCTTGAACGGACCAAAGCCAATCTGAGTGGCATACTTTTCATACCGATCGCTATGATTGCGCTGACAGACCGTGTAGGTGCCTTTCTCCATACCACTGACTTCGTAAACAGCACAGTACTGCTTGGCCGGATGCAAAATCTTTTGCGCGGCAACGCTCATGCTGCCTAATACACCAAACGCGAGGACGATGAACTGGGCGTTCCGGTAAGGACTCATCTTATTCTCCCTGATCACACCGAGGCGTTCAGTTAAGTCTGTTGAGTTTTAGCACCGATCTCAACTAGGGCCGATGTACTACTGAGGATTCTGGCGCAGCGTGAATTCGGTGCGATCGCCAACCGCAACCACGATTTCCTTGTCGGGATAGCTGCCGCGCGGATGCCCCTGCAGCCGGTAGGCGCCCGGCAGCAGCGTCAGCCATTCGTCGGAGTAACGGGTTCTGCTTCCGGCCGGTCCATAGACGAACACTCGTTTCTGATCCTGAACTTGTCTCTCTGCGTCCTCGTAGGTGATTCTGATCTGTCCGGTGGGAACTTCCAGTTCGAAGGATTGGCGCGCTTCTTCCGTGACGGTAATCGGCGCCTCGTACTCCGCGAACCCATCGTTGATCTTCGCAACGTAGGTCCCGGGTGGCACTGTGCCTCCGTTACCCCCGAGGACTCTGCTGATCTGCTCTTCGCCCCGCCAAAGCGTTGGGTTGTTTTTCACTCGCTCGCCCGTCTGCGACGAAACGAATTCGACATAAATCTTCGCCGTGCGCGCTACAGCAAACTCGATGACGGGCCGTGAATCCGGTGCGATGACGGCGGTTTTCGACAACTTGTTGAACACATTGGGTTCCGCGCGGAATTCGTATTCACCCGGCAACAGCCAGGCTGCATCGCGAGAGTGAAATCCCCCAACATGCTCGCCCTCTGCATACACATCTATACGCACCCGGTCGACCTTATCAATGCCATCGTGAAGGGCCGCACGCACCAACGGCGGTAACGGCGGTGAGATTTCAATGCGTTTCGAACTGCGGAGATCGACGGGGACTTCGACATGGTCGTATGTTGCACCGGACAGCGTCACCACACCTGCGCTCAGCACATATTGACCGGCCGGCGGCGTGTAGCGATGGTGGGACTCCACTTCGATGGGCTCTCCTGTCTCATCTTCGGGAAACAACTGTCCCTTGGCGATGATTTGCTTCTCTGCAGGCTCACCCGCGTCGTCGTTCGGCACAAAACCGAAATCCACCTCCTTGAGCTGCGCTTGCGCGTTGGCCAGGCCGGCTTCCAGATCCGCTTCCGATTGCGCATCCACAATCTCGTTGCCTGTCGCTTCGACGAGACACTGCATCGCCGTGAGGTCTTTCTCGTTCAAACCCAGACCTACAATGTGCACGCGCACGTTTACGTTGGACCGGCGCCATTCGTTGAGCAACGCACAGGGATCGGCATCACAGCTCTCGATGCCGTCGGTCACGACAAGTATGTCGGCGGGTGCACCGTCGAGGTCGCGCAGGGTTTCCCGCAGGCTGTACTCCATCGGTGTCTGTCCTGTCGGTCGAATCGAGTTGACTGTCTCCACGATTGCATGTTGGTTGTCCGCTGCCATCGGCACCATGAGTCGCGAATCGCGACAGTCGTCTTTGGACCGCGCGCCGTAAACGCGCATGGCTATGTTGCGCTCGGCTGGTTGACCGGCAACGAACTTTGACACAGCGCTGCGCGCTGCTTCGTATTTGCGCTGCCCGTCCGGGAGCGGTGCCCACATGGAATTGGAGCTGTCGTAGATCACATACAGCGGTTGGGAATCACTTCCCGCCCCGTCTTCGGTCGTCTGCGCCGCGGTGGCTACACCGACTGCACCTACCCACGCACAACAAGCGACGAGCATGCTCGTGATGGCGGTTGTTCTCATCGACGGCGCCCTTGTCCTGATGTCGCCCACTAGTCTCCCCATGAACCCGAACCCGCGCAATAGCACATGCGGACTAGTACCGGGCATTCGACACCACATTGGGGTTAGCACGCAATCGGTACGCCATCACCGACCGAGTGTTAGCCTATGCTTTGTGAGTGAGCCAATGTACCTACTAGCTGCCGACGGAGTTCTCTTTCTGCACGTCTCGTTCGTGCTGTTCGTCGTGCTCGCCCTGCTGGCCATCATCGTCGGTAAATGGCGAGGCTGGTCCTGGGTTAGAAACCGCCGCTTCCGTATCGTTCATCTGCTTGCGATCGGTTTCGTGGTGGTACAGACCTGGCTGGGTGAGGCTTGCCCACTTACCATTCTCGAGATGGAACTGCGCGCCAAGGGCGGAGACGCGGTGTACACCGGCGACTTTATCGCCCACTGGATGGCCAGGCTCCTGTACTACGACCTACCCACATGGGTGTTCGCGCTGGCCTATACGGCGTTCGGCGCCGCGGTCGTTGTCAGCTGGTTCTGGGTGCGGCCCAACAAGCCGTTCGAAGATCAATAGCAAGGTGCATCAGGCCGGACTCGCCATCCCTTTTACCTGTTGCCATTGTTGTGCGTAGTCGGTCGCGCCCATGTGTTGGGTGGCTTGTTGATAGCTGGCCAGGAATTCCGTAACGGTGGCCACCTGTTCCGGATGGCCTTTTGGGAAGGTCGCACCGTCCGTGAAAAGCACACGTGCTTCAATGGGTACGTTGCGAGCCAACAAAGCCAGCGCCGCAGCGCGCTCCTGCAGTTGAGGAATCGGATTCTCGAACACCAACCGTCGACCCTCGAACGTCACCGTCCACTCGTTCATGCGATCTCCGGCAAACACCGCGCCATGCATGTCCTTGGTATCGACCAGTACCAGCCCGAACGGTGTCATGACCAGCCGGTCGATGTGAATCTCGCCTCCGGCGCCATCTGGAATGAAGTGATTGACGATGGCGTCGCCGCCGAGCGCACGGACGAAGCGATCGAACTGGTATTGAGGGGATCTACGCCGCTTGAGCAGCCCGTAGAGCACGACCGCCACCGCCGCAACGATTAGGACAATGCCGGCGATTCCCAACAAAGAAAGCTCAGCCACTCAGTACCTCTCCCGCTTCTCTTTCCTTAGGCTTTCAATATACGCTATCGGTACGCAGGCATGTTGCCACACCCGTCTACTTTTGCCCCATCGAGCGACAATGACCTTGACATCAGACGCGCCAACTCCAGACAACAAGCCAATCTTTTTGCTCACAGGCGCCATGGCGGCCGGTAAGACCACCGTGGCACAACGCCTCGCCCAACGTCTCGACCCGAGTGTGCACTTACGCGGTGATCTCTATCGACGCATGATCGTGCGCGGTCGTGTAGACATGAGCGCCGAACCCAGCGCTGAAGCGATGCGTCAGCTGCGACTGCGCTACCACGCTGCCGCGCAAACGGCCAAGCAGTACAGCGCCGCCGGATTCAACGTCGTCTATCAAGATGTCATTATCGGTGACGTACTTCCCGAGGTCGTCGCCCTCTACGAGGACTATCCTCTGCACGTATTCGTATTGTGCCCCGACCCCGAAGTTATCGCTCAACGCGAACGAGACAGAGGCAAAACCGGATATGGAGCGGTGAGCATTCAACAACTGCAACAAGCGCTCGCCGACACGCCTCGTATCGGTCACTGGATCGATTCTTCCGAGCACAAGGTCGAAGACACGATTGCAGCGGTGCTCGACAACCTGTCGCAAGCCAAGATCTGATGGGCAGTCAGTGCGGCACTTAGTCGTCAATCCCATACTGCTGGTGTTCATGACCCTCGCCGCCAGCGCCTTGGTCGCGGTCATCGTGCTCGGCGGTAATGTCATCGAAGCCGCGGAGCTCATCTTCCTGCCCTACTTTTCAGAAGCGCATATGCAGTTTGGAGCCGGAGCAGACCGTATCGTAAGGTTCGTTCCAGTCACCTTACAGTGCGCCATCGTCGCGACCATCGTCTGGCACGCGAACGGGACCGGCACCTTCGCGCGTCGCCTCGCCACCTCGTTGGGCGTCTTGTTCGTGCTCGGTTACTTTACTTTTCTGGTAGGCGTGCAGTTCCTCAGCAGCATCCATTAAGACGTTAGCGGCTTAATTTGCTAACCTGAAATCCCCCGGATTTCCAGGACACGCCATGCACGCGCAGCACTTCGCGCTCATCTGCCTAAGCAGTCTTCTACTCATTGCAGGATGCAATACCACGGACCGTCCATCGGCGCCTACAGCAAACGCTTCCCCGGTCGACGGTGTGACTTTGCGGTTCGTCGAGTCCAACGGTCTTCGCATGCGCATTGCCGAAGCCGGCGACAGCGGTCCGCTCCTGCTGCTCGCCCACGGTTGGCCGGAGTCCTGGTACTCGTGGCGACATCAACTCACTGCACTGGCGGCAGCCGGTTATCGCGTGGTCGCGCCCGACATGCGTGGATACGGCGAAACCGACGCACCGCCCAACGTCGAGGATTACGACATCCTCGATACGACGGGCGACATGGTCGGCCTGTTGGATGCACTGGGTGAGGATACCGCGACCATCGTCGGCCACGATTGGGGGGCTATCGTGGCAGCGTATTCCGCGCTGCTGCACCCCGAACGGTTCACGAGCCTTGTGCTCATGAGCGTTCCGTACCGCCAACGTGCGCCGGTCAATCCGTTGGCGGCGATGCGTGCGCAGACCGGCGATAATTTCTTCTACATCGTTTATCACAACGAAGCCGGTGGTGTTGCCGAACAGGAGTACGATGCAGACCCGCGCGGCTTGATCAGCCGCTTGTACTTGTCCCCGACCTCACCGCGCCACCCTCCGCTCGTCACCAATCCGAAACGTGCAGCCGGGGGTTGGATACCTCGCTTGGGTGCGCCCAAGGGACTGCCGGACTGGCTCACTCAAGCAGACCTCGACTATGTCGTCAGTCAATTCGAAAACGCGGGCTTTCGCGGCGGTGTCAACTACTACCGTAACTTCGGCCGTAACTGGGAATTAATGGAAGGACGGGCGCAGACCATCGCGGTCCCGACATTGTTCGTGGCGGGCGCACAGGATGTGGTGATTGGCGGCGCTGGGCAGACTGATCTCGAGAACGTGATGAATCCTCTCATCCCGGATCTGCGTGGCGTCATTCTGGTTCCGAACGTCGGTCACTGGATTCAGCAGGAAGCGCCTCAAGCGACCAACGCTGCGCTGTTAGATTTTCTCAAAGGCTTGTGAGGTGACGCTTGGTCTGGCAATCACAACTGCTTGAGGGACGACACGTCCGCCTGGAGCCGCTGACCAGCGACCACATGGAACCGCTATGGACAGTGGCGCAAGACCCGGCCATATGGCGCTACATGCCCTTCCAAGCGAATTCCTTCGAGGCTTTCGCCGGCTATCTGCAACGCCTGTTGACTCAACAGTCTGCCGGTGAGGCCCTGCCCTTTGCGACCTATCACAAGGATACCGCCGCCTATGTCGGTTCCACGAGCTATCTGGCTATCGACCCTTACAACAAGCGACTGGAGATCGGGGCGACCTGGATCACACCCGCCAGGCAACGCAGCGCCACCAATACGGAAGCCAAGCTATTGCAGTTAACCGATGCCTTCGAGCGCTTGGCTTGCAACCGGGTGGAGTTCAAAACGGACTCGCTCAACGAACGCTCACGTGCCGCGCTCTTACGCATCGGTGCTACGCAAGAAGGCACTTTTCGCAATCACATGATCATGCCGGACGGACGGATCCGACATAGCGTGTATTTTTCCGTCACGCGCGAAGAGTGGCCGGACGTGAAGCGCAGATTGCAAGCTAAGCTCGATTAACGATCCCGCAAACACTTCATGCCCAGTATCGATCACAACCGCGCTGCCTGGAACAAGCTGAGCGGTCCGTCTTGCCCCTGGTCAGTACCGGTCACCGCAGATGAGATTGCCCAAGCCCGACGAGGCCACCTCGCCATTACGGTAGCCGGTCGCGTTGTGCCCGAGGCGTGGCTGGGTGATTTAGCCGACAACCGTGTCTTGTGTCTTGCCGGTGGCGGCGGGCAACAAGGTCCGCTCTTGGCTGCCGCGGGAAGCAAAGTCACCGTCATGGACATCGCAGAGGCGCAACTCGAACTGGATGAACGCGTGTGCGCCGAAAACGGGCTGACTGTCACATTGGAACAAGGCACGATGACCGATCTCTCGAGGTTCGCTGCCGACAGCTTCGACCTGATCGTCAATCCAGTCTCTAACTGTTACGTGCCGGATGTTCGTCGCGTGTGGAAGGAGTGTTTTCGAGTGATCAATACGCAAGGGCGCCTCATCGCAGGCTCGATCAATCCCGTCAACTTCATGTTCGAAGAGAACGACGGCAGCGACGCGCGCGGGCTCACCGTCAAATTCCCACTGCCTTATGTCGAAAGCGAAACCCTGACGTCACAGGAGCTTGAAGCCGCGATTGCGCGTGACATGCCGTTCACGTGGAGCCACAGTCTGGACGATCTGCTGCAGGGGCAGATCGATGCCGGCTTCAGTCTGCAGGGCCTGCTGGAGTCACGGCGCACGGACCCCCGCGCACCTGCGCTCAACCAGTACGCACCAACCTATCTGACAACCTTGGCCATTAAGGCATCGTCTCCGTCAGGAACTTCGGAATCTCTCGACGCCCGACCATGATCCATTTCGGTTGACTGCGTTCACTGCCTGCAGACGCCAGGGAGTCATACGCAGCAACAATTTCGCCCAGTGTATCCGCCTGTGCGGAATCGGCATCCACAATGAGGATGTGCTTACCACCGGCGAGACTTTCCTCGAACTGCGCGGCTTTACGATTGCGAGTCTGAATGCCGTAAAGGCCGCCTTCCCAGGTACAGAATCCAAAGGCCACGACGACCGCAAACAGGGTCACGATGAAACCGACGGTGGACGCCGTAAAGCCCAGCAGCCACGACAGGGCTGCGATGATTACAGCAACAATAAGGCCCGTTAACGCCCCCCGCACACCCGCACCGACGACGTCCTGCTTGAGAAACGAACTCACGGCCAGCAACTCGGGGCGCCGGTCCACGGCCGCATCGTCACCGCTCAGCACATGCGTTTGAGTGCGGTGGATACCCGCTTCCCCGACTCGTCTCACGACGGCTTCGATATCGTCCAAGTTCTCGCCCACATAGTAGTATCTGTGCATCGCCATTTCCTCAAACGTCCACTTCTGGATTTTAGACCCGCACGAGCACAGGTAGTTACGAGTGCGTTATACGGTTAGTCTCTTAAACTGGTGCGCATTAGAACCATTGGTTACACCATGCCGACCCTGAAGAAGCGTCTAACAGTTACTATTCGTGTCGATGGCGTATGACTATTCGCCAACCCCGTGAGGTCAGTACCGCCTGGTTGACCCGTATCCTCACCGGTAGCGGTGCGTTGCGCCGCGGTCACGTGACGAAAGTGGAGCAAGAACCGTTGGAGGGTAATTGGTCGAACAACGCCTTCTTGACGCTCAGCTACTCATCCGACGCGCGCGGTGTCCGGCCCGAAAGGCTGTTTATCAAAACGTCGGGTGGGTTCGGTGCATCAGAGGTTCACTACTACACGCGCGACTATATCGACATGAAGCCTGACTGGTTGCCGCGTTGCTACGACGCCGAGTTCGATGTGCACGACGATTGTTATCATCTCCTCCTCGAAGACCTGTCCCGGACTCACGAGCCCGTAATGCACCGCACCCCGACGCAAGCGTACGGGCTCGCGTTGACGGACTTGTTCGCCGCCATGCACGCACACCGCTGGGGTGCGGCACGATTGGACGATATCGGCGAAACGCTGCCCACGCGGGAAGATATCGACCGTTTCGTAGCCGCAGCCCACGCCGGACTCAACACAACCGCCCTGCACTACGGAGACGAGATCGGGCCCGCAAAGATTGCTCGAGTTGAACGCTATATCGACGAGCATCCCGGCAGTCTTCACGAGCGGTTGGCGAACCCTGCAGGGTTTTGCCTGATTCACGGCGACGCCAATCCGACCAACATCCTCGTGCCGCGCGAGGGAGGCCCAGCGCCGCTCTACCTCATCGACCGGCAACCCTTCGACTGGAGTTTAACGGTGTTTCTAGGTGTGTACGACCTGACACACGCCATCGTGCATCGTTGGGAACGCACTGCGCGACGTGGCTTGGAAATGAGCCTACTGCGCCGCTACCATAAGCGTCTACTCGAACATGGCGTCACTGACTATACCTGGCAACAATTACTCAATGACTACGTCTTGTGCGCAGGTATGGGCATCTACGATGCCATTGAGCGCAACGCCGAGGGCCCCAACGACACGTTGAAGTGGCTGTGGCTGCCCATGTTGAACAGGGCCCTCGATGCGCTCGACGACGCAGCGTCGCTACGCGCTACCTATTGAAAATTGAAGCCGACCTCCAAGCCCCATTGACGCGGCGCGCCGTATTGGGTGAAGTTCCACAACCCGCCGACCGAGTTGGCGGATACACGGTATTCCTCGTTCAACAAGTTCTTGGCGAACACCGTGACGTGATAACGCTGATCCGGGCTCAGATAGGTGATATTCAAATCCACCAGCGTACGCTCTTCCAACTGGGTATGCGTCGGGTGCCGAGCCACAGGCCCCGCAAAACGCGGGTTGGTGCCATCAGCCGCATTCGGATCGAACGGGCCGCTAACGCAGTCAGCGGCGCAAGAGAAAGGGACAGTAAAGGAATTGGCGCCCGAACCTCTCTATCCTACTCGAAGCGCCGCCTATTCTGAACCGCAATCCTCGCGGCGCAGAGGATAGCCACCGTTGACACCCGTCAGAGCGCCGTTGCGGAGGGTCGGCGTGCCAGAGACCCAAAGGTGCACCACCCCGTCCGCGTACTCGGCGGGCCGCTCGTAGGTCGCCCGGGATCGGTAGGTTTCGGGATCCCACACCGCAATGTCGGCCACATACCCCGGCGCAAGCCGTCCTCTGTCGCACAAACCGAAGGTCCGAGCGGTCAGCTGAGTGCTACGATGGACGAACTCGGGTAACGTCAGGATGCCTTTGTCGCGCACGTACTTGCGGAATTTACGGGGAAAGCTCCCGTATTTGCGGGGGTGACCCTGAGACCCGTCCGATCCCGTCATCACCCACGGTTGACGCATGAACGCCTCCACGTCCGCTTCGATCATGACGAAAGAAGCCACGGCCGGATCGCCCTCACGGATGATGTCGATGGCGGCGAAGAGCGGGTGTTGTCCCGCATCTAGCGCGATGTCCGCGAGCGTTTTGCCCCGCAGCGCAGAAACGCCAGAGACGACCAATTTGGCTGCCCCACCCCGGCGCTTAAGATTGACCGCCATGGCCTGGAAAAGCTCGTCACCTTCCCGCACGCCGGTAAGTTGAGCCAGCATCCTTTCGCGCCCACCGCTTTGCACCCACCGCGGTAACAAGGCGTTGGACAACCGTGTACCCGAAGCCAGCCACGGATATTGATCGGCGGTGATCGCAGCCCCGTTGCTACGCGCGGTAGCGATCTTCTCGATGATCGCCGCAGCTTGACCATGCACGGAAGCCCCCAATGTCTTGATGTGCGCAATGTGCGCCGGAACCTGCGCATCTGTTGCGATCCGGATGACCTCGTCCACGGCTGCCTGCAGGCCCATGGTGTAGTCGCTCTCATCGCGTATGTGTGAATCGTACCTGCCACCGGCAACAGCGGCGGCTCGGGCAAGTACCGTGACTTCTTCGGTGTCCGCATAGCTGCCCGGTGCATAGAAGAGACCGGTCGAGAGACCGAGTGCACCGGCCTCGACACTGGCGGTGACGAGCTGCGCCATGGTGTCGAGTTCGCCAGTCGTGGCTGGCCGATCCTTTGTCCCAACCACACGCTCGCGCAGCAGGCCATGCCCGACCCACAACCCCACGTGTGTACCGAGCCCCTCCGCGTCGAGTGCATCGACCTGCTCCAAATAAGGCAAGCCACCGCCATCGTTGCCAATGAATACGGTCGTCACACCCTGTCGCAAATAAGGTTCGTTGAGCGCTCTTTCGGTATCCGCCAGATCGTCTTGTGTGTGGGTGTGCGGGTCGATGAAGCCGGGGGAGACTACCAATCCTGTCGCATCGATCACCTCCCCGGCCGCGTCCTCCATTTGTGCGGCACCTGACCGTTCTACTCTGACGATCCGGTCTCCGCGAATCGCCAGATCACCTGTAAACGGTTCCGCACCGGAGCCATCGACGATGCGGCCGCCTTTGATGACGACGTCGTACAAAGGTCCATAAGGATAAAGCGTTTCAACGAAGGTGTCGGCAAAGTGGTTGGACGATTGCCGTATTGCTGCCCGGTTGGTTTCGTCCCCCAGCTCATAGGTAATCGCCGGTACGCCGAAGCGTTTGTGCATGTAGTTCTTCGCGGTCGCCAAGGTCGTCGTGTAACGAGGCGCTGGCTCGAACTCATACACACCGCGCTCGCGAGCATGGGCCAGCCAGGTGTCGCCGAAATCCGCTGGGCTGGTGCGAAATCCCGGCGCCTGGATATAGAACACGTTACGGTTTGTCGAATGGAAGTCGAGGAAGCCTCGCACGATCGACGTCTCGGCCAACCGGTCGATCAGCGCCTCAATCGCGCGGGTTTCCGGTTGGGTGAACGGGCCCCAATCGCGATTGATATCGATACCCCTCAGATTGTGGCGCCAATGACCGCGATTGACCCCGTCGGGGTTCACGAGCGGTACGAACACCACGTTCGTTTCTTTGTGAAAACGACAAGGGGCGTCGAGGCACCCATCGGAGTCGGTGGGCAGGTGCGTCAGCAAACGTTCGACAAAATGTCGCATGGCGATCGCCCCGCTCACCTCCGGCGGATGTTGGCGCCCAACCAGCAACACCGTGTTGGGCGCGCCGTGTCGGGTGGCGAACGCCCATAACGGTCGACCTTCGGCGCTGTGTCCTATTCGAGTCCGCTCGATGCCCGGATATCGCTCGAGTAGCCCTGCTGCCCAATCGTCATACCACTGGGTAGTGTGATTCTCCTGCGCGGACACCAGCAGTCTGCCGTCTACCTCGACGGTGAAACGATAGCGATGCCCCGGATTCCCCGTGATCGGTCCCAACGTGCGCCATGCATGGCCGTCGCGACTGATTTTTGGCGGATAGCGGTGTATGTGCGCGCCGTAGTCGAGCTCGATCGTCAGCGTGCCGTTACCGGATACTTGGAAGCTGTACCACGGGCTGGGGTTGATCGGCTCGTCTTCCGGGGCAAGCGCAAGCTCGACGTGGGAGGTATCGATGACGGTACACTCCCCCATCACACCGCCGTCAAAGGACGCAGTGAGACTAAACTGACCGGTCGTGCACTGTGCCTTGGTCGGCGGCGGGCTCTGGCAGCCGTCCAGAGCCAGCCACGTGAGCCCCAGGGCAACCAAGCTGGCGCGGAGCCGGACCAATCGCTGCCTCCGCGCGACACCCATGCGCCTCTTCACTTATCTCATTTACCGCTAGTCGAAACTGACTTCCCAGTCGAGATAGTAATACCGTCCAAGGTCCCGATGCTGATCGGCGAAATAGCCGAAGAAACGGTCGGCCAAGGGCGCACGTTCATCGTCGAAATTGTTTACCCCGAAGCGAAGGCGGCTGCCGATGTTTTCGGACAAGCGGAAGCTATAGTCCAATGCGACATTGATGATCATCATGTCTTCGACGACGTACTCTGTACCATCGTTCAACGTCAATGACGTTTGAATGAAGTCACCGTAGTGCAGTGCGGTAACGGACGCACCCCAGTTTTCGATCGACCAGCGCACGCGCGCCGTCCACTTCTCTTCGATGTTGCCGTTCTGGCGCACGAGATCGGCAAATCCTGAGACGGGTACGCTCGCCGGTAACACACCGGACTGCTGAGCCGCGATCAGCTGCGTGGCCAATCCGGAAGGCTCCTGGTCGTAATCGTCTAGATAAGATGCCACCAGTTTCACATCGAAGTTGCCGAGCGGTAAATCGAAGTTGTAGTAGAGACCGACGTCGTGGCCCTTGATCACCCGTGTATCGAGGTTCGCGTACCGGTCGTCGACCCGCAACGCCTCACCCTGCGGACAGATGCCGGCCGCCAGATATAAAGCATCGATCGCCGGATCGCCCGTGGGGTCTCGTGTCACGTTGGGGGACCCCACCGTGGCGGCGCAATTACCGGTACCGGCAGTGATGAGATTGAGTAACTCCAAGGCGATGTGGTTTTCCTCGCCGAAGAGTCCGATGGTGTCGTCCTTCTCGATCTCCCAGAAATCCAAGGTGAAGATCAGATTGTCGATCGGCTCGACGACGATGCCGAAATTGGTGTTGGTCGACTCCTCGGGCTCGAGCATACGGCTGCCCTGCGCCGTTCTTTGGATGCCGTAGCTGCAGTCCAGCGTCGTCTCGGTGGGATCGGCAAACAGGCAAACGAAATCGTCCAAGGTGTTGCTGCGCGCCACCTGGCTTTCGTTGATGGTCACCAGGTTGGGTGCGCGAAACGCCTCGGACCATGATCCGCGCAGGAGAAACCGATCCGTTGGACGCCAGCCGAAAGCTGCTTTACCCACAGTGGTGCTGCCCACATCGGAGAAGTCTTCGTAGCGCATCGCCAGTTGCACATCGATGCTCTCGCCTAGCGGCACCTGAAACTCTATGAATGCCGAGGTCACATCGCGTTCACCGCTGCTGTCGGCAGTGGGGCTCGAGTTCATGACATCGGAGATGAATGGATAAGTGACACCGTCGCGGTCCGTAAAATTGATAGTGCCGTCCAGGCGCGGGTCGCGATCGTCGTCGAATTCTTCTTCCCTATACTCCACGCCGAAGAGGAAACCGATCGGTCCCGTGGTCGGCTCCCAGATGGCGGGGTGTGAGATCTTGAAGTCGAGCATGCGCAATTCCGTTTCGTTCTCGCGCTTAACGTCGATCAACGCTCGATCGAGATTGGCCGCGGCGCCATCAGCCCACAGATTGATCGCCGCGGGTGTCGGATCGTTCAAGCCGATCTGCAATAGCTCGTTGGAGATACGATTGCTCGTGACGTCTTCACGCTGAGCGCGCGACCAGGTCAACCCGGCTTCCCAATCCCACTCGTTCAGGGTACCGCGCAAGCCCGTGACCAGCCGAAATGTATCGCCGTCCACATCGACGATGCGCGGCACCTGCGAGAAACGATAGTTGTCGAGTTCCATCGCAAGTCCCGTGCACGGCACGTCGGGAATCAATGTATCCGGCAAGCGGTTGGGCGATCCGCAGGGTCCGAACGGGTTGTAGTAATTGTCCGCGGCCACCGTGTGCTTTTCCACCGCACTCAAACGCGTCGACGGATGACGCCGCGTGTTGGTGTCCGAATAGTAGTAAGTGAACTCGGTGAAGCTCTCTAACCCGTTCTCAAAGTCGTGATTGAAGTACGCATACACGTTGGTGCGATCGAGTTCGGAGACGAGGTCGCGGTCCTCGTTGAGATTGTAACGATAGGTCCCCTGGCCGTCCGGCGCGCCGCAGATCTCTGCCGTAATCTGGTATGCGCATCGCGAGTCGCCCGTAGGGTAGGTTTCGAATTCGCCGCTCCCGTCCGTAACGCCCCCGGAGTCCAAGTTGAATCCGCCGATACCGCCGAGGATGTCGAACTGGCCAAAACGCGAATTCACCGAGTTGTTGCGGAACGAAGTGACGGATGCCCACGGTGAATTGAAGCCCAACCGTGGACGGAAGTCGGAATCTGCCCATCGCGGATCGTCCTGGGAGTTGACTCGATCGCGTTGCAGATGATTGACAAAGACGCCAACGCGGGTGCGTCCTTCGTTGAAATGCCTGCCCCACTCTACCGTGATGCGCTCGTCATTACGGGGGATGGATTCGTAATCATCGTACCGACCGCGGATGCGGAACCCCTCAAAGTCGTCGTTTAACACATAGTTGACGACACCCGCGACTGCGTCCGCGCCGTAGATCGCCGATGCGCCGTCCTTCAGCACTTCAACACGGCGCAAACCGGTGATCGGCAGCGCTTGCGAATTCACCGTATTGACCGGCACGAAGCTGCCGCCCACGAATTCGGTCTGGTAAGCGGCGGTGTTGACCATCCGCCTGCCGTTCAAAAGCACCAGCGTGTTGCCCGTCCCAACATTACGCAGGTTGAAGGCGCCGATATCTCCACGTGCGGAGTTCACACCGCCGCTGATGTTCTCCGCTTCACTGAAGAAATTGTTGCCTTGCTCAGGCAAGAACTCCAGCAACTCGTCACCGGAATTGACGCCAATGGCTTCCAGATCGGCCGCATCCAAAACAGTGACGGGCAGGGCTTCCGTGATTTGCGCACCCTTGATCTGGGTACCGGTCACCACCACCTCTTCGATCACTTGATCTTCAGACGCCTGTTCCTGCGCCTCTGCTTGCGTGGAGACCCACACAGGCAACAGGCAAATCGCGAGCAGTCTTCGACTCAATCGATTCATGGTTTTCTCCACTCTCTCCAACTCTCCACAAGTCCCGATGCCGCTTTATACCCCTCCGAATTCCACAGGCTGTCACGGCAGACGCGCAGGCTATCAATCCGCACCTCGAATGACCAATACTCAGCATACGCCCTCATATAACCCAAAGTTATGGTGACACCCGTGCACACCGGCTGGTGCTTGCCACACGCAAAGCTGCCTGCCAATATGCTCCGGGTTCTGCATAGCCTCTGGTTATATCCCTGACAGATAGGAGACTAGAATGCGCTTGCGACACGTGGAGGTTTTCCATGCCGTGTATACGTGCGGGTCGATGACGAAGGCCGCCAGCCTCTTGAACGTTTCCCAACCCTCAATCAGCAAAGTACTGGCCCACGCGGAGACACAGATCGGTTTCCCGCTGTTCGATCGCCAAGGCGGCAAGCTGACACCCACACCCGAAGCGACCCGTTTGTTCAGTCATGTGCGTGAGGTTTACGACGCGCTCGCGCGCGTGCGTCGAGTTGCACAAAACCTCCGCGATGCCTCCGAAGGCAGCCTTCGACTGGCATGTACACCTGCGATGGGGGTTTCGATCGTACCCAAAGTCCTGGCTCAGTTTCTCAAGCAACCCGGCGCGGTCTTCGAAATCGAAACCCTACACCTCTCGGAAATGACCGAGGCTTTGCGCGAGGGACGGATCGACGTAGCGCTTGCCTTCGACCCGCAGAATATTGCCGGGCTGACCACTCGCTCCGTTTGGACGGGTAAGTTCGTCATCATCGCACCGCCCGGTCTAGCGGAGCTTTTCGGCGACAATTTAGCGATCGAGGATATCGGCGACTTACCATTCATTCGTTTGCATAGCAAAGGACCGCTAGGACAACTTTTGGATGCTCACTTTTCGGATGTAGGTGCTTCTCCGAACGTCGTAGCGGTCACAGAGACTTATCAGATCGCCCGCGCGTTGGTCGCCGAAGGTGCGGGCATAGCCATCATCGACGAAATCACGGCACGCAGCGACACCGACGCGGACATCACGGTCCTCAACATGCACCCGGAACTGAACTTCGATGTGTGCGCCTTGCACGTGGAAGAGTCGCCTCTATCGCGCCTGGCGGAACGCTTTCTGGAGATGCTCAGCCTGGGTTTCAGCGAACACCTCGGCCACACATAACGTCCAGTTATATGCGCTCGCCGTATCGTCATGAGTAATTTAAACAGGCTTCATTAAGATGACGGCCTCAGAATTGTCGAGTGGCTTGTTACGCTATGGAAGTTGTCGTTGTCGGTGCTGGCGTGGTGGGTATGACTACAGCCTGTTTTCTTGCCGAAGCCGGGCACACCGTGACGGTGGTGGATCGAGCGCCAGACGTGGCCACCGGCGCGAGCTATGCCAACGCCGGCCAACTTTCTTATGGCTACGCAGATCCGCTGTGCGCGCCAACCGTCATCAAACAGCTCCCCTCCATACTGCTGGGCAGGGAAACCGGTATCAAATTTGCGCTGCAAGGGAATGTCGACGATTGGACTTGGTCCTGGCAATTCCTGCGTAATTGCACACCGCGCCGATTTGCGGGAAACAGCGCAGTCTTGCTAGCGCTGGCACTGCGCAGTCGCCACCTGATGCAACGCTTCCACCATGCCATCGGCGGCCAATATCATCACGCGAGCAACGGCAAGCTTGTTCTACTCGACCAACCCGGTCGCACTGCCTTGCACAGTATCGAAGCGAAGGCAGCTGCCGGCTGCCGCCAATCCCTCTTGAACGCAGAAGAAGCCACCGATCTGGAACCGGCAATAGCAAGTCTGCGCACGCCCTGGAGCCATGCGATCTACTCACCGGACGACGAGGTCGGTGACGCGCGCAGGTTCTGTCAGGCCTTGAGATCCTGCCTTGAGACACGCGGTATCAAGTTCGAGTTGGCGCAAAGCGTAGAATCCTTACGGATCGCTAACCGCCGCATACGTGCGGTTGTCACCGAAGCCCAGGCAATTCCATGCGATGGCGTGGTCGTATGCGCCGGTATGGGTGCAAAATCACTGCTGCGACCGGTGGGCATCAAGCTGCCCCTGCGTTCCATTGTCGGCTACAGCGTAACGGCGCCGCTCGGCAGTACCCGACTGACGACGAGCATCACCATCCCTCACGAACGTATGGTGTATTCGAGAATCGGGGACGAATTGCGGGTGGCCGGTTTCGCCGATATCGGTGCCCCAAAGCAGAGCCGGGTAGCCGACTTAACGGAACGTGCGTTACAGATCGGCGGTGAGCTGAGCGACAATCTATGCTCACCCACGTCGAAATGGATCGGCCAACGCCCCACCACACCGAATTGCCTGCCCGTCGTCGGCGCCACGCATCTTCCCGGCCTGTTCGTCAATACCGGTCACGGCATGCTCGGTTGGACGCTGGCTGCAGGTACGGCAGAACGCGTTGTTCGATCTATTGAAAAATCCCTAACATAAAAAAACCCGCACCTAGTGCGGGTTTTTTGGCTAATCGGCCTGATCGTCAGGACTGAAATCGGCGTCGCGCGAGACCCAATCCAGCAAGACCCATGAGCACCAATGCTATGGAACTCGGCTCCGGCACCGTGGTCCCCATCGTGTCATAGAAGCTGAGGTGTGACAGACCATACGGTCGTTGATTGTTGGGATTAATCGGGGTGGAATAATCACCGCCCGTCACGACCAGTGCAAGGTCGAGACAGATTGCACTCGCCGATCCAGCACACATCGCATCGTTGGCGTCGGCCACCATGTAGTGCAGCCTGAAGTTCGGCCCCCCCACAGCAACCCAATAGCGGACATCAGGATCATCGGCACCCTGGGTATAACTCCAACTCCCGGTGCTGGTCCCGTCGAAGGTAAACTCACTGCCGTCTACACTGGGGAAGATGGAATTGATCTCAACGCTACCATCTTCGTTATCGTACTTGGCGATAATGGGCGACCCGTTGATTTCACAATTCTCAAATCCTTGCCCAAAAACACCCGAACAATCGTTGCCATCGTAGTCCACCGTAATCAAACCCGCGTAGGCAACGCTACCTGCCAGTAGGCTCACCACGGTTAGAACCAATCGATATATGCTTTTTGTTGTCATTCCATTATCTCCTTCAAAAAAACGATGGCTTCCCATGTCCATCGTACATCTCGCTAATTGATAAATGCAGTCACGAATAACGGATGCAATATCTTTGCCAGTATTTTACCCTATAAAAATCAATAGGTTACATGTTGCGCATCCGAAAGTGTATATTTAACTTTACACCCTGAACGATTTCCAATGTCGTATTTCTTTACACCTGGACACCTGGTCCCGACGCGCTCAAACCAATGCCTGATAGACACGTGCGCGCAACTCCCGCCTGATGGGGTATGTCGACGAAGGCATCAGTTGGGTGAGAAACACGACGAACATCTCCTCTACGGGGTCGAGCCAGAAGAACGTGCTGGCCGCACCGCCCCAATGGTGCTCACCCACCGAAGTAACGATGTGCGCCTTGACCGGGTCGATGACAACGGCAAATCCGAGGCCGAAGCCGATGCCGTCGTAGCTGGTTTCGCTCCACACCGGCTGGCCCATCGCTGCCATGTCTTTGTTGTCGGGCAGGTGATTCATGCGCATGAACTCGACCGTCTTGCGCCCGAGCAAACGCTCGCCGGCCAGCTCGCCGCCGTTTTGCAGCATCTGGCAGAACTTAGCGTAATCAAACAGCGTCGACGTCAAACCGCCGCCACCCGAATAAAGCGCCGTAGGTTCGAGGAATCGACTGGCCGTCGACGACTCTGACAATTTCAAGCCGCCGCGGTCTCGTGCATCCGGGTCTACGTCGGCTTTACCGACACTGCTCATGTCGCCGCCCGTTTTGGGGGTGTACAGCGCCGCGAAGCGTCCGTGACGGGCTTTGTCCACATGGAATCCAGTTTCGGACATGCCGAGCCGCGACAGAATCTCTTCGTGAAAGAACTGTGCCAAGTTCCGGCCCGACCATACTTCCACCAGACGCCCCAACACGTCCGTGGACACACTGTAGTTCCACTGCGATCCTGGTTGGCATATCAGCGGCACCGCCGCCACACGCTTGACCAATTCTTCGAGGCTACCCGCGGTTCCGGGAAATTCGATGTCGGCATCCCGATAAGCGGCATCCACGGGGTTGGATTGCATGAAGCCATACGTCAGTCCTGAGGTATGCGTCAACAGATGTTTGACCGTGATGGGCGTATCTTGCGTATCGACGTCGTCCAACGCACCCCCTCGCCACACCGGAGTATCTTTGAACTCGGGCAGATACAGGTATATGGGATCGTCGAGCTGGAATGCACCGCGCTCGTGCAACATCATGGCCGCGACGCTAGTGATCGCTTTGGTCATCGAGTAGATGCGCACGACGGTATCCAGCTCGAAGCGCCGCTGATTATCGATATCCGCCATGCCGGTGGCCGCCTGCAGCGCGATCTTGCCATGACGCGCAACCAAGACGCTGGCGCCAGGCAGGCGGCCGCCCGACACTTGCTCATCCAGCCACTGCGACACTCGATTGAGCCGCGCGGAAGAGAAGCCCACCGTGCCCGGATCTACGACATCAAACATGCTCAGCGCCCCAGTATTTCGAGTACCGAATGCGCATGATGGGTGCGATTGAACTCATCCACTGCGCGCACCGACAGCGTGTGTACACCCACCGGCAAATCGTCCGGTAAGTCCGCTTCCCACAAGTGCGAAGACGGCGCGGCATTGACGAAAGACTTCTTGCCACCGGGATCGCGCAGCCACATTTCCTCGATCAGCGGATCCTTGCGGCGCGTCAGCGTCATCTCTTGTTCCGCACGACCGCCTACCGTGAAGAAGACACGCGACTTAGGACCGCCATCAAACAAGTTGACCAACACAGACGCAGCAGGCACTTGCGTCACCGACATACGGCCGTCGAACAACTCGCCGTGCCGAAAGTCTCGCAGTCCGTCCTTGCGTATACCGTGATGCGCCACATCGTACATGATGCGCATTTGGTAGCCGGCGTCGCGGCCTGCTCCCTTGAAACGCACGTTCGCTCGATTGCCGTCCACCTCCAACACGTGGTAGCCATTCGGCGTGCCGTCGCGCTGCCATGTCGTTGGCACACCGTTTTCATCGAACGGCCCGCTCCACCAGGAGCCGCTTACCGTGGCGAGCACATGATGGTGGAACTCGCCGGGGCCTTTGAAGCCGTCATCCGCGTCGAAGTAAAGATGTTCGGTGGTGTGGGTATGACCGGCAACGGCGTACAGATGTTCCCTGCCGGACAATAACTTAAAGAGCGCCTTGCGATCTTGGGTAGTGACCCCCGCAGAATCGGCAATGTAAGTCTCCAAAGGCGAATGCATGGCGAGAAACACCAGTGCATCCTGCGGAACGAATTCGAGCGCGCGCTCGAACCATTTCAGCTGCTGCCTTCCGAAATTGGCAATGTAGCCGCCACTTTGGCGAATGTCCCCCGGATCCGCTTCGCCGCCGCCGTTGTACTCGATGTTGTCCAGCACAAAGAAGTGCGCACCGCCGTATTCGAACGTGTAATACGGTGGGCCGAAGTAACGCTTGAACGTTTCGAGCGAATAGCGGTCGTTCTCGGCATCCAGGTTCAGTTCGTGATTACCGGGCACGTTGTACCACGGTATGCCGATCTGTCCGATGATGTCGATCAAGCGCGGGAACAGTGACAAGTCATCGAACATGATGTCGCCCATGGTCATGCCGAATTTGGCTTCCGTACCGATCAGTTCGGTCACCACGCGGTCGCGGATGTAATCCAACTCGACCTCGGTCTCCGGTTGGGTGTCAGCGAACAACACCGCTTCGAACATCTGTGGTTCCGCCTGCCTGACCAGGGGGAAGTCGATGGCCTCGGGCAAGTCGCCCGTCGGTTCTATGCCCAGATACCGTAAGCCCGCAGGCGAGCCATCAGGCTGATGGATATAGTAGAACTGCGGAATCTGACTGTCCGTTACAGGGGTTGCGTAGCCGCTGGGTTTGATGACGAAGACGACAGCCTCATCTGCGATCTCGAGCTGCCATTGACCCTCCGCGTCGGACACCGCGAAGTCCACGCCGTCCGACACACGCACATCGGGGAGTCCCGGTTCACCGGCATCGCGCTTCCCGTTGCCGTTGCGATCTTCGTACACCGTGCCGCGCGCCAATTCTGCGTAGGCAGACGATCCCAGCAACCACAACGAAACAATCCACAAAAGTCTGCGAAGCATGACGACCTCCTTAATAGTCGTGAACCTAACTTCCAAAGCGATAACGAATCTTGAACACAAATACATCCGCCAGGGGATCCCGCCACGCCGTTTCGAAAATGTCGTTGAAGCCATCTTCACCCAGGGCTGCACTCAAATCCGCTTGTCGTGTATAGACCAGGAAGATATCGGATAAGGGTGCTATCTCCCATCGATAACGCAGCTGCAGACTGTATTGCGAAACGGAGAAATCGTAACTATCGCGAAAGCCGGGACCCGTGGGTTTAACCGTGGGCACCAGGTGCCCTGGTCTCGCGGGTACGCGATAGAATTCATCCTCTTGTGCCCGAATCCCCACCCATTGCAACGCTATGCGAAACTGTTGACGGGCGTTGATGAAGTATTCCAGTGAAAAGCGCGGCATCCACTGTTCGGTTTCGAACGTGGCGAACAGGTCATCGTTCTGGTGAAGAAGCCAACCGTCGCTGTCGGTGTAGCGCACATCGAATTCGAGTGAGAGCTGATCGATGGGTCGCCAGACGAACCCGGCACTGGCACCGTAACTAGGTGCGCCGAGTTTCTCTTCGGCATAGGTGAGCCCGCCCGTGACGCTGAAACGCCTGGTGGTATCGGACTGCCATTTGAGATCGGCAACGATCATTTCCTCGATTTTGTACGTGCCGTTGCCAAAACTGTTGAGATCGTCGAATACGGGTGCGAAATAATTCAGGCGTGCGGTGATCTGCGACAGATCGTTCAAGCTAGCGCGATTCGAAAGGAATACGCCGCCTCCGGTAAACAACGATTCCGAGAGGTTTTTTTGCAGAAAGCCACGAATGTCGAATTGGTTTTCCCGCGCCCAGGAAAGATCGGAACGCGTCCATTGCAGCGCGCTGCGGATACGGTACTCGTCGTTGCGCTGAAGAAAGCCGAGGTCGTTGATGTCGATGTGCTCATCGAAGTACTCGAGCCCAATGCGATGTTGGAGACCTTGACGGTAGGTCAGTTCGAAGTCGAGAAAGCCGCCATAGCCGGTCTCTTCGCCGTCAATGTCCGAGGTCATGAATTGGCCGTCGATTTTGACCTTGCCGTTGGCGGACAGAAAATGAGTGTCGATGCCATGGGCGATGGCATCACGGTCGGGATTGAGCACAGCTGTGGACAAAACGCCCAACGCTTTGTACCCACCGCCCTCGGTGTTCTCGTACAACAATCTGGCGATGCCGTAGTCGTTGCCGTCCTGGTGTAGATTGTTGGGTACGCCGTTGTTCAATACGTCGAATTTCACCTCTTCCTCGAAAGCGCCCATGAACCCGTAGCGGAAGTTACTGAACTGACCCGTGGTCTTCACCGCGCCCGTCAGTTCCGTTCTTTGCACCAACTCGCGTTGCGGTACTTCGATGTTGGCACCAACGACGGGTGCACGCGGTTTACCGCCGATTCGGCGTGTGTTGACCATCGTGTAAGGCAACCCCTGGTTGCCCACACCCCGGCCACGCGTGTCCGCTCGCGGGGAGGCGACAAAGATTTCCTGGCCTTCGAGAAAGAACAGGCGTTTTTCCGGAAAGAACGTTTCGGTGGCAGTGAGATTGATGACGACGTCGTCCGATTCGACGATGCCGAAGTCCGGATTCACCGTCGCATTGAGTTGAAAGTTGCTCGACGGGCGCCAAAAGACGTCCACGCCCGTGCGATACCTCGGTTCTTCGTCCACCCAGTCGTACGCCGCCGCGGTAAAGGGATAGATATGGTACTGCTGACGCGGCTCGACACCGCGCATCTCGAGCGACTGCAACGCGGACATGAACTTGGGCTGCGTGGGCGGCAGCGCGGGCCAGCCCCAGCGTTCGTCAAGATAGGCGACCTTACGCGACACGTACATGCCTACCTTGCGCACGGGCCCTGACGCCGGCATCGAAACGACACCCCAGGGAATGTACATCTCCATCGACCAGCCGGTGTCGGTGCGTTGGCTGCGGCCACGCCAAGGCCCGTCCCAGTCGCTGGAGAACGTACGCTCCGGCAATACCGTCCCGTCCATGAGCGAGTCACCCAGATTGATGCCGAACCAGAACCCGTAGCGGCCTTCGCCCGACGTATCGATGGTGACCGAAAAGCTGTCGCGGTTATCACGCACGTCTCGTCCGGACAACCGACGCACCAGGGTTTCCGGAGGCTGCTCCATCTCCGCGGCCACGTAAATGCCTTTGGGTGAGTACGTGACACGCATGCGGGTCGGGTGCTGTCCCGGCGCCAAGGTATCGGGCTCGAGAACGACGAACTCGTCTATGACCGGTACTTGCTGCCAAAACGCCTCGTCGACGAACCCGTCAATCTTCAAGTCATGGTCCTCGCCTTTGCGAACCAGCTCGATGCTCGTGCCCGAGGCGGTTTCCAGCACGACCGGCGCTGTCGAAGCGGGCGATTCCACGGTCTCGGGAATCGTTGACGTCGTTGCCGCGGAAATCGGCTCTGCAAGTCGCTCAGGCGGGTCGACTGCCGGGGTGGCTGATGCAGGGGTGGCTGATGCAGGGGTGGCTGATGCAGGGGTGGCTGATGCAGGGGCCGTGGTAATGGTCGTGGTTGGCGCAGCCGCGTCAACGACCAGCCAGGTGCCCGTCACCCCATTGGAACGGACCGCAGCCAATACTTGCCGGGCTTGCGCTTCACTCTCATAGGGTCCGCCTACCACACGAAGCCGTGCACCTTGGGGCGTTGCAGCCGCAACGACTTTCAGCGAGAGGTCCCGCAACGCCGCGGTTTCCTGCAGAGCCGACAATCTGCTTTGCGCGTTGGTTTCCGCGCGATAACTGCCGAACCCGACCCAATACTGCACCGACGCCCGAGACGGCGCCGCTACACACACGAACAACAGAATCGTGACTATTCGCCAATACCGATGAGCGTACTTGATAGTGCCTCCCCAAGTATTAAAGTTTAGCGGTTTTCGCCATACTCATCGACCGCGTCGCAGGCGTACTTGAGCCGGAGCAGCAGCTAACTGACGGGTATCCGCGATGGCGGGCATCCGCGGTTTCAATGCCGGGGTTACTATGCTGCGGTTACTGTTCCGCGCTTACCGTCACGACGGTCTTACCGAAGTTATCTCCGCGCAACATGGCGGCAAACGCATCAGGCGCTTTTTCCAAACCGTCCCAACGATCTTCCCTATACTTCAAACGACCGTCGGCGACATACTCGCTAGCCTCGGCTAGGAACTTATCCTGGTAGTCCGCGACAAAGTTACCGACGAAGAGATCGTGCACCGCAACGTTCTGCGCATCGAACGTGCGCCGGCCTGTTTCCAGCCACTGCGTTCGCGGATCGCCGCCCCCGACATTGCCGTACTGCGAGATGACCCCGCACAGGGAGATGCGTGAGTTGTTGTTGAGGCATGGCAATACCGCTTCGAACACAGCGCCACCTACATTTTCGAAGTATATGTCGCACCCGTCCGGACAAGCATTGGCGAGTTGCTCCGGCAAATCGGCTGCTAAGTGAGACACGCACGCATCGAAACCCAGTTCTTCGACCGCATAGCGGCACTTGGCTGACTTACCGGCTATGCCGACAACGCGACAGCCGCGTATCTTCGCCAGTTGTCCGACCACTTGCCCCACCCCGCCGGATGCCGCGGACACAATCACCGTCTCTCCCGGGCGCGGATCGCATTGCACGATCAATCCTGAATATGCCGTGAGCCCCAACATGCCGAGCACGCCGATGGCCGTGGATATGGGCGCAGCTTGGGGGTCCAGTTTGCGCGGGAACATGTAGTTGAAGTAGTCGATACCCGTGCCTGACAGACCGAACTGCTGCCAGCCATTGGTATTGAAGAGGTAGTCGCCCTCCGTGTAGTGGGGGTCACGCGACGCCACTACTTGCGCAACCGTACGACCGTGACAAACATCGCCGGGACTCTCGGTACCGCTGCGCCGACGCACCCATTGATAGGGATCCATCGACAAATAAACGGTGCGCGACAGTACCTGCCCGGCGGCTGGCTCGGGCGCGTGGTTCTCCCGCCAACGAAAGTCCTCTTTGACCGGCACGCTGCCTGCGGGACGCCGAGCCAACAGCCATTGGTTGTTCGAATCTGCCATGACCTCTTAGCTGCCGATGCGCCAGCCTCCCATGTTGTAGTGCGGTGACTGCGCAAGGTAGCATCTTTCACTCGATCAGCAACACAATGGAACACCGCGTGCGCGACAGCGACTTGTCACAACAACCCATAGCCGAAGACATCGTCGGTCTACTCGAGGGACTCGCTACCACCCGCGCCATTCGCCGCTACAAAGACGAGCCGATTCCGGAGGCGGTGTTGCGTGACATTCTGTTCAGCGCCACCCGCGCACCCAGCGGCTCGAACAGGCAGCCGTTTCGCTTCGTCGTTTTGACGGACAGCGACAAAGCGCAGCAAGCCAAGGCGCTCATCGCCAAGTCCGCGCGTCGCTTCTGGGACAAGAAGCGTGCGAACGATCGTTACGACCAGGGCAGCGGAGCCGACCCCAACTCACCGAAATCGCGCATGGCTCGCGTCATGCAGTACTACGTCGATCATTTCGATACCGTACCCTGTCTCATCTTGCCGTGCCTTGTGCGTTACCGAGAGCCCACGCCCACGGAAGGCGCATCGGTTTATCCGGCGGTGCAGAATCTCCTGCTAGCGGCACGCGGGTTGGGCTACGGCGGTGTCATCACCGGGTTTCACGGCGCAGTCGAAGACGATCTGAAAGCTTTGCTCGGTATCCCCGGCGAGATCTTGATCACCTGCACGGTCACGCTCGGTAAGCCACAGGGCAACCACGGTCCGGTCAGGCGCAGACCCATCGAGGAACTGGTGTTCGGCGACTCGTGGGAACACCCACCCGCGTGGGCCGTCGACCCGCCAGACACCCGCCACACCAGCGCGGGTCCGCCCAAGGGCGTGAAGGCCGTCTAACCCAGACCCCGCAGCCGGTTGGGGTCGGAGACATTTCCGTTCAGCAGATTTGGGGTCGGAGACAAATCTGTTCCGCGTTTTTGGGGTCGGAGACAATCTTGCTCGAACGTTTGATGAAAGCTGCGGATCCTCGCACCATGGCGCTTGGGGTCGGAGACAGTTTTTGTGCGTTGGATTGGGGTCGGAGACGAATTTTGCAACGGAGTTTGGGGTCGGAGACAAATTGCGAGCCGGATGAGTAAAATCCAGCAACCACTCTGACCGGTAAGACGACAGTGACCCCCTATCTGGAAGATTCGAAATGAGCTCTTGGACACGACGCCGGTTACTGCGGGATGGCTTGGTGGCAGGTGTCGTCCTGCCTTGGGTTTCACCTAAGGTTGCTGCCAACGCCACGGTCAACATCGGCCTGATCGGCTGTCGCAGCATGGGCTTTTCCAACCTCCAGGCGATGCTGAACGTACCCGGCACCCGCTGCGTGGCATTGTGCGATGTCGACCAGAGTGTGTTGTCCAAGAGACGTCAAGACGTCTTCGAGATGACAGGCACGACACCTACGCTCTATCGCGACTATCGAACGCTGCTGGATGACAAAGACGTGGACGCAGTCATCATCGGCACCCCAGATCACTGGCATTGCCTGCAAATGGTCGATGCCAGTTCAGCGGGTAAACACGTATACGTCGAAAAGCCGTTGGCGAACTCGGTGACCGAATGCACATCGATGATCGCTGCGCAAGAGCGTTACGGTAACGTCGTACAAGTGGGACAGTGGCAACGCTCAGGCCCGCACTGGCAGGAAGCGATGGACTACGTGCACGGTGGTCAACTCGGCCAGATTCGCACCGTGAAGTCATGGGCGTACATGAACTGGCTGAAGCTCATCAAGCCCGTTCCCAACACCGCCGCACCCGATGGGGTCGACTACGACATGTGGCTGGGACCGGCGCCCAAGCGGCCTTTCAACACCAACCGTTTCCACTTCCACTTCCGGTGGTTCTGGGATTATGCCGGTGGATTGATGACCGACTGGGGGGTGCACCTGATCGATATCGTGTTGTGGGGAATGCAGGCGCAGCATCCACAACGGGTCATGTCGTCAGGCGGGGCGTTTGCCTATCCGGATAGTGCCATGCAGACGCCGGACACCCAGCAAGCGATCTACGAATTCGATGACTTCACCATGATCTGGGAACATGCGGTCGGTATCGGACTGGGCCCGTATCGACGCAGCCACGGGATTGCCTTCGTCGGCAACAACGGCACTTTGGTGGTAGACCGTAACGGCTGGGAAGTGATCGCCGAGTCCGAACGGGATACCGATGGCGAAGACCAACCCAAACTGGATGCCCCGGTACCCCGCACCGTACAGCCGGAAGAACGGGGTCTTCTGCAACATACGGCGAATTTCATCGCCGCGATTCGCGACGGTACGCCATTGAACTGCGACGTGAAAACAGGCAGTGGTGCTGCCATCAACGCTCATCTCGGCAATATCGCGCTGCGCACCGGCGCCACGCTCGACTGGCGCGGCGAGCGCCTGACATTCAAAAACCAGGCCACCGCTAACAGTCTGCTGACACCGGATTATCGGCGCCCGTGGCGTCTACCGCTGAGTTAGTTTCTTACGCCGCACGTGCTGCGTGCGAAACGGACGCCCACGCTCTTGTCTATCGCTGGTTCCGGCAGGCTGATATGTGGGTATCAGGTGACGTTTACTGTTGCCAATCAACTCATCGCGGCCCATACGTTTCAGTGCATCGCGCAGCAGAGGCCAATTGTTGGCGTCGTGGTAACGAAGAAAAGCTTTATGTAATCGTCTTTGTTTGGCGCCTTTCGGAACATATACCGACTCGCTCGAGCGAGTGACTTTCTTTAACGGATTGATACCGCTGTGGTACATCGCGGTGGCGGTGGCCATGGGCCCGGGCAGGAACGCTTGCACCTGGTCGGCGCGAAACCCGTTCGCTTTCAGCCACAGCGCTAGCTCCAACATATCTTCGTCGGTGGTACCCGGATGCGCGGCGATGAAGTATGGGATGAGGTACTGCTCTTTACCCGCTGCGTTCGAGTACTTGTCAAAGAGTTCCTTGAAACGATAGTACTTATCCATCCCTGGCTTCATCATTTTCGACAACGGTCCTTCCGACAGCGCCTCCGGTGCGATCTTCAAATAACCGCCCGTGTGATGAGTAGCCAGTTCTTTTACATACTCCGGCGACTCGTTGGCAAGGTCGTAACGGACACCGGACGCGATCAGCACTTTTTTCACCCCCGGCAGCTCGCGCGCCTTGCGATAGACGTCGATCAAGGGCTTGTGATTCGTGTCGAGATTCGGACAGATTCCGGGGTAAACGCATGACGGCCGCCGGCAAGCTGCCTCGACAGTTTTACTCTTACAGGCGAGCCGATACATGTTCGCCGTCGGACCGCCTAGATCCGAAATCACGCCGCTGAATCCAGGCACGCGATCGCGTATTTCCTCAATCTCGCGCAGTATCGAGGCCTCTGAACGGCTCTGAATGATGCGTCCTTCGTGTTCCGTAATGGAGCAAAACGTGCACCCGCCGAAACAGCCGCGTTGAATCGCGACGGAGAAACGAATCATCTCGTACGCCGGTATTTTCTCCGTCCCGTAGATCGGGTGAGGTCGTCGTGTAAAGGGTAGCTCGTACACCGCGTCCAGCTCCTTGGTAGAGAGCGGCAACGGCGGCGGATTGATCCATACTACCTGGTCTCGGTGGCGTTGGATCAACGCGCGTGCATTGTAGGGGTTCGATTCAGTGTGCAGGATTCTCGATGCATGGGCATACAACACTGCATCGTCTCTGACTTGCTCGAAACTGGGTAAGCGGATAACAGAAGTGGCACGCTTCGCGGAGGGAACATCTCGCACAAAACGTACGATTTGCACGCTATCCTCTTGATTTTCTACAGTTTGTTTCAGGCTTGACTGTTTTCCATCAAAGTATGTTGATGGAGAGCGGGGCTCCATCTGGTATGGATCGGGGACCTGCTCGACGCGACCGGGGGTGTCCAGATGGGTCGAGTCGACCTCCACCCAGTCCTCGGGCAGCCGTTTGCGCCGCACCGCTGTGCCGCGCACATCCACCATGTCCCGAATCCTCGCGCCTCTTGCCAAACGCTCGGCGAGTTCAAGCAGTTGCCGCTCGCCGTTGCCGTATACGAGCACGTCGGCTTTCGCGTCGAGCAAGATTGAGCGGCGCACCTTCTCAGACCAGTAGTCCCAGTGCGCGGTTCTGCGCAGACTGGCTTCGATGCCACCGATCACCAGGGGTACATCCCCGTATGCTTCGCGGATGCGGTTGGCGTACACAATAACGCTGCGGTCAGGTCGTTGTCCGCCTTCACCGCCCGGTGTGTAGGCATCGTCCGAACGAACCTTACGATCGGAGGTGTAGCGGTTCACCATCGAGTCCATGTTGCCGGCGGTCACCCCGAAAAAGAGGTTGGGACGGCCGAGGACTTCGAAGTCGTCCTTCGCTTGCCAGTCGGGTTGCGCGATGATACCCACGCGATAGCCGAACGACTCCAAGAACCGTCCAACGATGGCCATACCAAAGCTCGGGTGATCGACGTAGGCATCGCCGCTGACAATGATGACGTCACAAGCATCCCACCCCAGCGATTGCATTTCCTCACGACTCATCGGCAACACCGGCGCCGGTGTGAAGCGATGCGCCCAATACTTCTTGTAGCTCTTCAACGGGCGAGCCGAGACAGGTGCATTCATAGCGCGGGATTCTACTCTCTTATATGATGGTTCGCTCTTAGCCATAGGATCAGCAGCATGCTCAAGAAAGTCACCGCCGTCACCGCGTTCGCCGTATTCGTCTGCATCGGCCAAGTCGGTCTCGCCGACGATGCACCGGTTTACGAACTACGTACGTACTTTGCCAACGAAGGTAAGATCAATGCTTTGCACGATCGTTTCCGCAATCACACGATCGATATTTTCGCGCGGCATGGCATGCAGAGCGTGGCCTACTGGACACCCGCGGACGATCCCAACAAGCTGATCTACGTGATCAAGCACAAGAGCCAAGCCACTATCGAGGATTCTTGGAAGGCGTTCGTTGCCGATCCTGAATGGCAAAAAGTCTACGCTGATTCCATCGCAGATGGACGTCTCGTTGCCAAGATCGAGAACACATTCATGACCAAAACGCCATACTCCCCGTAACGTATGATCAATCTCAGAGGCAGCGTGGCGATCGTCGGCATGGGCGAAACCGCCGTGGGCGCATTACCAGATCGCGGCTCTACGGAGCTCAGTGCCGAAGCCGCGCGTCTAGCCCTGTTGGATGCGGCGCTGACCAAGGATCAGATCGATGGCTTGATCACCTGCAATCCCTGGGTAGAGCCGCACTTGTACCACGCCGAGATGTTCAGCGAGTATATGCAGATCTTTCCGCGTTTCTGCATGACTTTGAACGCCGGAGGTGCCACATCGGTGTCCGCCGTGATGCGCGCTGCTTCGGCGATCATGACAGGTGTGTGCGATACGGTCTTGATTACACACGGCGACAATCCTCGCACAGGCATGAGCGGTGCTGAGACCGGCGCCAAAATGACCACCACCATGAATCCTCAATTCGAGTTGCCTTACGGTGTGCCACTGACAAACGGTTATGCGATGGCAGGTCGGGCGCATATGCATGAATTCGGCACGACGTCGGAACAGTTCGCGCAAGTGGCGGTTTCGGCGCGCAAGCACGCATGTCTCAACCCAGCCGCCGAAAAACGCACACCCATCACGGTGCAGGACGTAATGACTTCGCGTCTGGTCGCCGATCCTTTGCACGCTCTAGATTGTTCGCTGTGGTCCGACGGCGGGGCGGCGGTCATCGTGGTAGCCGCCGAGCGCGCCAAGGACTTTCCCAATAAACCTGTGTACTTCCTCGGCTGTGGCGAAGGTCATTGGCACGAACACTTTTTTCAGGCGCGGCAACTGACTACAACAGCTGCCTCGGAGTCGGGACCGCGAGCGTTCGCAATGGCCGCGACGAAGCCCTCAGAGATGGACTTCGCCCAGATCTACGATTGCTTCACTCCGGTTGTGATCATGGAACTGGAAGATCTGGGTTTTTGCCCGAAAGGCGAAGGTGGACGCTACGTGGAAGACGGGTGCCTGGATCTCGGCAGTGCCATCCCGGTTAACACGCACGGTGGCTTGTTGTCCCACTCACACACGGGCCATCCGGGATCCATGTTCGCCATCACCGAAGCCGTGACACAGCTGCGCGGTGCCGGCGGTGCTCGCCAGGTAACGGACGCGGAAATCGGTCTCGTGCACGGTCAGGGCGGCGTGTTGTCCAGCCACTCGACCATGATCTTAGGTACGGCGTCGACGCTATGAAACCCATCCCCAAACCCACTCCGGAAACCCAGCCGTTTTGGGACGGCTGCCGCGAAGGTGAACTCAGGCTGCAGCACTGCGTCGATTGCGGACACGTGCAGTTTTATCCGCGCAAACTCTGCAGCGGGTGCTTCAGCGAGAACGTCGAATGGCGAAAGGCTTCGGGCAACGGCACGGTGCGCACTTGGAGTACCGTCGTCGCCCCTGGTGCGCCCGGATTCGAGGAGGAGATTCCCTTCGTTAGCGCCCTCATCGCCCTGGAGGAAGGCCCCACCATGTTGTCGGTCATCCGCCACTGCGAACCCGCAGCCGTAGAATTCGATATGTCGGTGCGCGTGATTTTCGAGGAGCGTTCGGAGACAATTCACGTTCCGTATTTCGAACCGGCAACCTAAGAGCAAGTCGATGAGCGAGCCAAGACTAGAAGTCGATAAACAGTGTTTCGACGGCCACGCTGAAGCCTTACAGGATATCGCCCGTACAGGATTCTGGCCGACGACGTACGTGTCCGGCAAGTCGCCCGAACTGCCGCTTCACTATCACAATTACGACATCATCGGCTACGTGATCGAAGGCGAAACGTACGTGCTTGACGAAAACAACGAGCGCATCGAAATATGCGCAGGCGATCGCCTCAACATTCCCAAGGGGGCGTGGCACGCCGAGGGCGAAGTGACGAATCAAGTGACCTATATCGTTTCGATCAGTGAACCCATCGAGTTCATGACAGCGCTCATGCCTATGGAACCGAAAGGACCGTTTCCCGACTTGAGCTAGACCGACAGCTGATGACTCTCGTTGGTTACAGGGCGTTCTCCGCCCGCACCGTTCTGTGGATCCGCTCTCGAATACAAACCACTCCCTTGCCATTCATCCAACCACAAGTAAGAAGGATACCTGTTGAATCTAGAAGCCATACTCCCTGGCAACAACCCGCCAGAAGACGTCAATGTCATCGTCGAGGTGTCCGTAGGCGGTGAACCTATCAAGTACGAAATGGACAAAGCGTCCGGCGCGCTATTCGTCGATCGCTACCTATACACTTCAATGCGCTATCCCGGTAACTATGGATTTGTCCCCCACACGCTGTCCGATGATGGCGACCCGATCGACGTTCTCGTTGCCAGCACCAGGGCCGTGACGCCGGGTGCGGTCATCAACTGTCGTCCAATCGGCGTGTTGGTCATGAACGACGAAGCCGGCGGCGATGAGAAAGTCATCGCGGTACCTTCCACCAAACTCACGCGGCGGTACGAGACCATCGCCAACTACACCGATCTGCCGCAAATCACGCTAGAGCAGATCGAGCATTTCTTCTTGCACTACAAAGACCTGGAGCCCGACAAATGGGTAAAGGTCGAGCGCTGGGGCGACGCCGCCGACGCCAAGCGGATGGTGCAGGAGGCCCTCACGCGCGCTGGGCGCTAGCGCCCCTGGGGTCGGAGACAAACTTGTCGCGCAACAATTGTCTCCGACCCCAATTCTGCCGTCAGAATCTGTCTCCGACCCCATTTAACCGTTATCTGTAACGCCTGCGCCGACGGCGCGTTCGCCCCTCCGCCAACTCTCGTAACCAATTGTTTTTGCAACAAAAAACCGAGCGGGCACTCCTCACACTCCGGTAGAGATTAAGTAGGAATTATCGGGCGAACTGCGTGCATTGTCTCCGACCCCAATTCTCTACGCAGCGTTTGTCTCCGACCCCAATCTCTTGCGATAAGCTTGTCTCCGACCCCATTTGTGTAGGTTCGTGACATGAGGACTTCCACCAGGCGCTTTTTGACGACTCATGCAGGGAGCTTGCCGCGCAGTGAAGAACTGGTGGCGCTGCAGGTGGCCCGGTTCAATGGCGAGGACGTCGACCTCGACGATCTAGAGCGCGCTACAGCCGTGTCGACGCGAGACGTGATCCACAGGCAGGCCGCCGCGGGAATCGACATCGGCAACAACGGCGAGCAGGCGCGCGAGAGTTTCTTTACTTATGTGCAGCACCGTATGAGCGGTTTTGCAGGGATCAGTCAGCGCCCGCCAATGCAGGACATGGTCCGCTATCCCGGCTGGATCCGGCTCAAGCTGCCCGGGTATCAGGGGGGCGTGAATCTCGCCGGGGCACCCCAAGCGCAAGGTGCGGTCGAGTACGTGGACCGCCGTCCGCTCGATGACGAGCTGGCGGAGTTCGACAGGGCCCTGTCCGACTGCGGCCGTCCGTTCGAGCAAAGTTTTTTGACCGCACCTTCGCCAGGCATCATCGCCACTGCCATGCAGGACGCTTTCTACCACAACATGGAGGACTACATAGAGGCCCTCGCCCAAGCGCTCAAAACGGAGTACGACGCCATCATTCAGGCCGGACACGTATTGCAACTCGACTGTCCAGATCTCGCCATGGAACGCCACACCTACTTCGCCGCACGGGACGACGCGACGTTCCTGCGCTTTGTCGACAACGTGATTGACGCCATTGCCGTGGCGTTGAGCGATGTGCCGCAAGATCGCGTACGCATGCACGTGTGTTGGGGTAACTACAATGGTCCCCATGACGTGGACGTCCCTTTGTCCACAATCCTGCCCTCGCTGATCCGCGCCAACGTTGGCGCGTTGATGCTGAGCATGGCAAATCCACGACACGCACACGAGTACAAATTACTGACGCCAGACCACATCCCGGACGATCTCCTCGTCGTCGCCGGTGTGATTGACACCACCTCCAATTACATCGAACACCCGGAGGTCGTGGCCGACCGCATCGAGGCTGTGGCTACAGCCATCGGCGACCCGACACGCATCATCGTGGGAACCGATTGCGGATTCGATACGGCCGCGGGTTTTCGAGATGTGTCAGAAGACGTGTGTTGGGCAAAGCTGGAAGCGATGGCAGAAGGCGCTGCACTCGCTTCCCAACGTATTTTCTAAGTGGCGACATCCAGGAGGCGCTGCGCGCGCGCCAGTTCGTCCGAATACCCGGCGCCCGCGTTTTGCACCGCTGGCGACCAATCGCGCCACATATCGCCCTGTGCATCTTCGCCGCGAAATCTATCCAAATCGGCGGTCCAGAAGTCTGCCAGCACGGCTTGGCGAATGATCTGCGAGTAGTTGTGACCGGCCATATGCGCCAAGCGATGATGCCAAAACACGATGTCCCCGGCCTCCCCCCAACACTCCACAGCCTTGGTGTCTGCATTGAGCTTGTCGATCTCAGCGACATACTCCCGCGTATGCACGATGCCCTTGAAGCTGGGCAGATGCTCGTAGTACGGAACGCGAGGCTGGTCATAGCGTAATGCATACGTCGGATACAGACGGCGGTGGCTCTTCGGCCAAACTTTGAACGCGCCGCCACCAGCCGGAGTGTCATCGATCAGGCCGACAACCCCGAGCTGAAACGGATGCCCGTCCGTATGGCAGGTATCCGCCTCACGGGGTTTATCCCCGTACGGTAACGTACAGTACACGCCGCGCGCGCCTTCGTTTGCGAGTGCCGGATCCGTCGGCCCACCCGGCCACGCCGGACCCTGGCTGCCCATGGGCGAACCGTCGACAATCGCCTGGCGCAATTCGCCGCCCAGTAACTGCTCGGCCATCGCACAAATAGCGGGACTGTAGATCAAATCGATGACTTCCTGGGTCACACCCAGGTTGCGGTTCAGCCAGCGATAGCCCTGGCGTGTGTGCAGCGAGTTCGTATCTTCCTCAGTCTCGCTGAAGGGGCCGACATGTGTCGCCGCATCGTCGCGCTGCAATTCGACAGAATCGGGCAACGCCGCCCACATCAGATCCCTGACTTTCGCGCACAAGGTCTTATCCATGGCGTTCGGCACCAAAAGATAGCCGTTGTCTTTGAAGAACGCGATTTGCTCGTTTGTCAGATACTCACTCTTGAGATGCATGAGGAATTCTCAATTGATTGCAATAGGATTGATGAACATCTGCACCGCACCGCGCACCTTGGCTTGGCCAAGTACAAACAAGAACTCAAACGCTTCATCGCGCACGAGCTGACCTGTATTCATGGTCTCGAGAATGTAAATGCCGTTCTCCTTGAGCAAAATCACGTGTCCCTGGAACGGTCTGTCCGCGTGCTGGGCCGGTACGACATCCACGCCCCAAGTATCGGCACCCACGGCCACCACTTGCCGGTCTGCCAGATACTGTGCGACTTCTTCCGACTGACCCGGTTCGCCGCTCACCCAGGCTTGTGGGTCGCTGGCCAATTTGGCATCCGTCCACCCGGTGTGAAAGAGCACCACGTCGCCTTTTTCAATAGGCGTTTTCTGCTTTTTCGCTACGGCCTTGACGTCGTCTACGCTGAAATGGAAACCTGCCTCCAGGTGCGACTTGCCGAAATGACCGGCCATATCGAGCACGATGCCACGAGCCACTAGCGGCGGTACTTTTTCGATACCAAGCTTGGTCAAACCACTGATATTCGCAAAGTCTTTCGCGTCGTTGCAGTTGTAATACATACCCTCGTAGCCTAAGTGACCGAGGCCGTCCAATTGCGAGCCGATACCGAACCAGCCTTGAAAGACGTCGTCGTTGTAGGTCATTCCGGCATTCGGGCGAGCGGCTTCTTGTTGGCCGGGCTGCACCACTTGAATCGACAAACCCCTAGGCGCGAACGCCGGTGTAGTTGAATCGATAGTGATGCCCAAACTGTAGGTGTTCCCCTTCTTGATGAGGCGGGCGGCCTCCAGCACCGACGCCGCGTCAATCAGATTAGCGCTACCGATTTCATCGTCCGCACCCCATGGCGATGGTTCACACTGTTCCTCAGCGAATGTGTTGAAAACAGCCAACAAACCCGCCAACGCCACGGCCACCCAACTTATATGCCTGCCGAACCCTATACCCCTTCGATGCATCGTCCTCCTCCTTTCAACGGTAATCCACTTCATGCAAGCTGCTCCAATCCCCTCGACCGCTGTAACCACAACAACGCTGCCAGCATCAACACAAGTGTGGGAATTGTACTCAGCAACAACAGTGTCCAACCCAGATTATGCAACATCGTTCCCGCGAGTAACGAGGCCAGCGCCGACATTCCAAACACACTGAAGTCGTTGACGGCTTGTGCACGAAAGCGCTCGCTGTCGCGATAGGTCCTGACCAGCATCGTCGTGCCGCCCACAAAAAGAAAATTCCAGCCGATACCCAAAAGCACCAGTGCAAACCAGTAGTGCATCACATGGTGACCCGCTAAGCCGATAGCCAGCGTCCCCGACATTACCGCCACCCCGACAATCATCAGGCGCGTCAGCCCGAGCTTCGCAATCAGCAACGGTGTAATCAGAGACGGCAGGTACATGGCAATGACATGTGCGCGGATGACCTCCGATGTGGCCTGTATCGAGATACCTTCATCGACATTCATGCTGATGGGGGTCGCAGTCATCACGTAGGTCATGACCCCTTGACCCACCACGCCCGCCATCACTGCCACGATGAAGACAGGCTGCAACGCCACGATCTTGAGCGGACGCGCGTGGTCGGCAACAACTGTGGTCGTCGCGGCTTCGACCTTCTTGAATCCAGCTAAGACGACGAGCGCCAGCGCATAAAGTCCAATGACTAACGTGAAGGCTAGGGTGTAAGGCGACTGTTCGTCCGCCGCGGCGGACACCTTGACCAGTTCCGGCCCCAGGAAAGCACCCGCGATCGAGCCGAGCAGAATGAATGACACCGCGTTACTCACCTTGGTGGGTGCGACACTTTCCGCACCCGCAAAGCGAAACTGTTGACTGAAACCGAGGCTCGAGCCGACCAATCCCGTGGCAATACAGAAGAGCGGAAAACTCTCTTGCGCCAGGGACACGATGGCTATCCCGGCACCTCCACCGGCAATCAAGGCCGCCAGCATGAACCCGAGTCTGCGGCCAATGCGCTGCATCGTGAGCGCCGCCGGTATCGTTGCCAACGCCGTGCCGACCACCATGAGCGCCACTGGCAAGGTCGCGATACTCGGATTGGGTGCTAACTCATAACCGACTATCCCACCGATGGTCACCAGCAGCACCGTGCCTGTGGTAAAGATCATCTGGCACCCAAACAGAATGAGCAGATTGCGATTGATGAAGTCGAGCAACTTACAAACCCGGAATACCGGAAAAGTCAGGCTCGCGCTTCTCGCGAAACGCTTCGAACGCTTCGACATTGGCCGGCCCACCCATGAGCACGGCATATGCCTCCTGCTCGCGCTCATGCGCCGCCCAAGATCGATCCGCACGACCCGCGCGCAACATCAGTTCTTTTGTAGCGATCAAGGAAGGAATCGGATTGGCCGCCAATTCGCCGGCCACCTCCAACGCCGCATCCAACACCCTATCGTCATCGGCCAAGCGCCAGGCAATGCCCATCGCCCGGCATTCTTCCGCTGTAAACCAGCGGCCGGACAACAACGCATAAGCCGCATCCGGCCACCCCATGCGCGCGGCAAACGCGTAGCTGCTACCCGCTTCAGGCGCGAGCCCAAGCTGTGGAAACGGTGTGCGCAGACGTGCGCTGCGCGCCATGAACACCAGATCGCAATGGGCAAGCATAGTCATACCGATGCCAACCCCCAAACCGTTGACGGCTGCAAGCAACGGTTTACGGAAATAGGCGAGCGCTTTGAGCATGTCCGCAAAATTGCTGGCTGGCCCGGCAGCAAGATCCAAGCCCGCGCAATAGGCGCGCCCGCGCCCGCTGACGACCGCCACGGCAACCTCCGGTGCCTCGGAAGCAGCGTCCAATGCTTCGCGAAGATCGCCGAACATCGTTTCGTTCATGGCATTGAGCGTTTCCGGGCGATTCATCCAGATCACTCTGACTCGCCCACGGTCTTCGATTTCAACAGCGGCGGCCACACACCCTCCTCGTCTCCCCGACTGGACAATCATAGTAAGACGAAACCAGCAAGGATTGACACCTTTCGGCGGTAACGCCACATTACGAAAGGAAATCATGGAAAAGCGCTGTGTCTAACCACGACGAGAGTTCGGGACCCGAAGGCTACCAAGTGGCCGAAGTCGAAGCCTGGATCAAAAACAACGTCGGCGATCTGACCCCGCCGTTCGAGTGGACGCGGCTGGAGGGCGGCCATTCTAATCTGACCTACCGATTGGACGACCAGGCGGGACGCAGTGCGGTGATTCGCCGACCGCCGCAAGGCGAGTTACTGCCCAAAGCGCACGATATGAGCCGCGAATGGGCACTGATCTCCTGTCTTGGGCCCACCGATGTGCCCGTTCCCGCGGCGTATGGGTTTTGCGAAGACCCCGGCATCACAGGCGCCTGGTTCTACGTAATGGGCCTGGTGGACGGTCACCCTCTGTACAATTCTGACGACACCAATCAGTGGGTACCGGAATCCGAACGCCGCAAGATGGCGTATTCTTTCATCGATGTGCTCGCTGCTCTGCACGCGGTCGACCCAGACGCGGTGGGACTCGGCGACCTAGGCAAGAAGGACAACTACGTAGGCCGCCAGCTAAAGACATGGTACCGGTCTTGGACATCTTCGATTGACGCCGCCGACTATGACGACCCGCGCGCGCACGAACTGCAACAGTTTTTCCTGGACAACATGCCCGACCAAGGCCCGGCTCGTGTAGTGCACGGAGACTATGGATGTCACAACGTCTTGATCGGGCCCGATCACACCATCGCCGCTGTGGTCGACTGGGAAATATCCACCTTAGGCGATCCGTTAGCAGATCTCGCCTACGCACTCAACCCCTGGCCAGATCCGACCGATGCCGAACCCCCTCTACCGGAAGCAGCCACTGCACCGCCGGGGTTTCCGTCGCGCACCGAACTGGCGCAGCGGTATGGCGAAACGACCGGGCGCGATCTGTCCAAGCTCGACTACTACGTGGGATTCAATCGCTGGAAAACCGCTGCCATCGTGCATGGCGTGTATGCACGTTACTGCGAAGGTAAGAAGAGTACGGACGGCATTGATTTAGATGAGATGCGTGAACGCATCGGGCGGTCGCTGGAATTGTCAGCGGAAGCGGTCAACCGCTTGTAACTACCCCGTCCTCAGCCCAAAGCAGCCCGTTGGTGCGGAGCCGCGAAATCCAGTTCGGGACCGCGCGGAATGATGTGCGGCGGTCTGGAACCAAAGTAGATACCCTTGATGGCCTCCACACTGACGGTTTCCGCGACGCCAGGTTGTTGATACAGATCTCTAGTGTACGGCCACAAATTGGCGTAGTCGCACAGCCGCTGGCGATTGCAGCGGAACAGGCTGTAGTAAGCCAGATCGAAACGCACCAAGGTTGCAAACAACCGCCAGTCGGCCTCGGTGATTTCGTGACCGCAGAGATAGCGTTGTCCACCGAGCAAACTGTCTAATCGGTCGAGTGTTTCAAACAAGCGCTCGAATGCAGCGTCGTACGCTTGTTGCGACTGCGCGAAACCGCAGCGATATACGCCATTGTTGACGTTTTTGTAGATCTCTTCGTTGAGTGCATCGATCCGCTCCGCGTATTCGTCGGTGTAGTACCGCGGTGCTCGCGCATCGTTCAGGTTGTCGAATTCCCGATCCAGCATGCGGATGATTTCGGACGACTCGTTGTTAACGATGGTGTGCCGCTCGAGGTCCCACAATACCGGCACAGTCGTGCGACCGGTGAATTCCGGATCGGCCGCTGTATAGATGTCATGAATGTGCAGCGCGCCCAAGATCGGTTCAGGCTCGGTACCGAAGGTCCACCCTTGTGAACCTGCAGCCGGTTGGGTAAACGACAGTCCGATCACGTCTTTGAGCCCCTTGATCGAGCGATACAGGATCGTGCGGTAGGCCCAGGGACAACCTGCGTTGACGAAAAGGTGGTAGCGACCGGGCAAGGCTGGAAATTCGCTACTGCCGATCCAATCGCGAAAGGACGACTGCACCCGCACGAATTCCCCGTTTGCACCGGTCATCCGCAAGTCCCGCTCGCTCCACTGTCCGTCGATGAGTTGTCCCACCCCCGCCCCTTTCGTGGCCATCATTCCAGGGTATCCTTATCTACACATACCAGAGAATCAACACCTCGACAGGAGCGATAGACACCGATGGCACGCTTAACCCCAAAGTCCTTTGACGCGCTTACCCCGGAACAGCAAGAGAGTTTCAACTTGATTGTCGAAAATCGACCCGTCAAGCCGAAGGACGGGCACATCGGCGGCCCTTTCGACATCTGGTTGCGCAGTCCGGAGCTCGCTCGCCGCATGGTCGGGCTGGGCGGTTTTTTTCGCTTCGATACCAGTGTCGATCGGCGCTACATCGAACTCGCCATTCTGGTGACGGGCGCGCACTGGCAAGCACAGTTCGAGTGGTATGCGCACGAGCCGATGGCACGCGATGCCGGAGTCCCGCAGACAGTGATCGACGCCATCAAAGTCGGCGCCGAACCCACACTGTCCGATTCCGGCGATGCCGCAACCTATCGCTTGATCCACGAAGCGCTCAATCACCATCGAGTCAGCCAGACAACATACGACGCCGCCATTACGCAGTTCGACGAAGTCGGCGTCGCCGAGCTGGTGGGTGTCAGCGGTTTTTACGTCGCGGTGTCGATGACTTTGAACGTTTTCGATGTAGACTTACCGAGCGGGGCGGAAAAACCCTTCCCAAACGTTTGATCGAAACACGCAAATCGAACACGTCAAAGACACGCAGGGGACTCATGGCTAAAAAAATCGATTGGTATTACTACCGCGGCGGCTGAAGCAGCTGCAACAAAGCATCCAAGTTTTTGGAAGCCAGCAAAGTAGACATCAAAGAAAAGATACCGGCCAGCCGCAAGCTACAGCGTACCGACGCACGGGCGCTTCTCACCAAAGCATCGTCCATGATTGTTGCCAAGGGTAAGAAAGTGCAGGAATTCAAGGGCGGCAAAGCGCCATCCAAGGAAGCCGTAGATGCGATGCTCGGGTCGACCGGCAACCTTCGTGCACCGGCTATCGTCGTCGGCAAGAAACTGTTGATTGGTTTCAACGAAGAGGTTTACGCCAAAACCTTCGGCTGACAAGCGAGCTCAATCCGGTTAATAAGCCTCGACGGTGTTTTCGAAGACGAAGCCGTCCGACGCCATGATGAGCCGGTGGCGTTCACCGGCCAGGTCTGCATCCCAATCTGCATAACCGGCATCCCCGGCCCACATGGCAACCCGCAAACCAGCAGCGGATTTGGCCACACGCGTGGAGTAGGTTTTGACCGGTGCTTCCCGCAGCCGCTCCAGCACAGCTGCGGTGGGCGAGTAACGGGCTAGGTGGTACAAGGTCACCCAGGTAGGCGGCACCAGGTCGATATCGCCCGCTGCATGACGTTCGAGCGCTTGTTGCGGAACGATCCAGGCGTGGTCTTGGATCTCTCCCTGATCGATCGCAACTTCGTCGGAATCTCCGACTGAAGCTGCGAAAAACCATGTGGCGAAACGTTTTTTCGGTCCAGGCGGCGGCGTCCAGTGGGCAAAATGCACAAACTTATCGGGTTCCAGCTTCAAACCGGCTTCTTCTGTGGTTTCGCGAGCTGCCGCCATACGTGCTGCCACATCGATGTTGCCCTCTTCCGGGAAGTCATCGGCGTCGATCTTGCCGCCAGGAAAAACCCACATCCCGCCGAACGTGATTTCGGAGTTCTTACGCAGCATCAAGACTTCGACTTCACCCGCGACAGTATCACGCAACAGTACGACCGTGGCCGCAGGAATCGGTGCCAGCACACCTGGCTCGTCTTCGGCGCGTGCATCGATATCGCCGTATTGATCGTTCTTGTGCTTGTCACTCATGGAATTCACATCACTCGCATGTAGCGGAAGGCCGGCAGGATAGACACACTGCGTAAAGAAAGAAAGACTACCAAATGAGGAGGGTCTTCTACAGAAAGCGGGACTTCGCCACGGTATACTCCAGGACTCACCGGTCAAGTAATAAGGACGCTTGAAAGAATGAATGTGAGCGACGCAGTACGAACGCGGCTGACGGTCAGAGCTTTTCTCGATACACCCGTTACGGACGACTCGCTACGTGAGTTACTGACCAAGGCTGCGCGGGCACCGTCCGGTGGCAATCTGCAACCTTGGCGAGTCTTTGTCGTCAACGGTGAAAGCATGGGACGATTTCAAGCACACCTGAAAGAAGCCCCGCCACAAAAAACACCTGAGTATCAGATTTATCCCAGCGAGCTGAAGTCCCCCTACCGCGACTCGCGTTTCAAAGTCGGTGAAGATATGTACGCACTGTTGGGTATTCCGCGCGAAGACAAACAAGCACGGTTTGCTCACCTGGCACGCAATTACGAGTTTTTCGGCGCACCCGCCGCATTCTTTTGTTATGTCGACAAGCAGATGGGCCCGCCGCAATGGTCGGATCTCGGCATGTTCCTGCAAACGTTCATGCTGCTCGCGAGAGAAGCGGGATTACACACCTGTCCGCAGGAAGCATGGGCCATGCGCAGTGAAGCCGTGAGCGCGTTCGTGCAAGCCGATGAGGATTTAATGCTCTTTTGCGGCATGGCCATCGGGCACATCAACGAGGAGGCGCCTGTGAACACATTAGTGTCCGACCGTGAACCCCTGGACGTCTGGGCGAAGTTCGTATGAACATGTACGCACGGAACCTGTTTATTACGCTGATCATCGTGCATAGCGGAGTCAGTATGGCCGAATCCCCGCAACCAACCAGTATAAGTGGCACTCACTACTACGAACTCCACAGCAAAGCGATTGGAGAGACTTTTACAATCAACGTCGCCCTGCCGCCCGGTGCGGGCGACGAGCCGTTACCGGTGGTCTATTTGACCGATGGCAACATGATGTTCCCCATGGTGACCTCGACCATCCGTCTTTTACAGCTCGGGCAAGAGTTGCCACCGATGTTGCTGGTTGGAATCGGTTACAAGAATACAGCCGACGTGATGCTGTTGCGCAGTCGTGATTTAACGCCAACTCACGATGACACGTTCGACGGCGGCGGGCTCTCCGAGGTACCGGAAGATTTCAAGACCGGTGGCGCCGATGCTTTTCTCGACTTCATTCGTGATGAGGTCAAGCCGTTTATAAAGGCGCGATACAAAGTCCAACCCGACGCAGACACCTTGGCAGGTGACTCGTTGGGTGGCTTGTTTGCTTTGCACGCATTGTTTACCCGCCCCAGCGAGTATCGGAACTACATTGCGGGCAGTCCATCCATATGGTGGGACAAAGCGGTATTGATGACGACCGAAGCCGCGTACGCCGAGAACAACGAAGACCTCGCTGCGCGGCTATTCATCTCCATCGGGAGCTTGGAAGAACAAGGCGAGCGAGCCGCGCCCTTCAAGATGGTGACCAATATGCACGCCCTCGCAGATCGGCTCGAGTCACGAGAGTACCCGTCGTTCGCGATGACGCGTTATGAGTTCGAAAAAGAAACCCACCTATCGGTGATACCCGCAACCTTCAGCCGCGGGCTTCGAGTGGTTTTCACAAACCCGCAGCCTTGAGCGCGTCAGGATCATTGCTGGACGGAAGGTTTAACCCCCGCGACGTACATCAATCCTGCCATGATGGCGAGATTCTTTATGAAGTTTTGCGTTTCGTGGGCCCGCTCCATACCCGCCTCCATGTTCCAGAAGTCGTGCATGAAAAGGCTGATGACGAGCGTTAACCCAGCCAGCAGAAACGCCATGAGCTGCGTGCGATAGCCCGCGAGCAAGCTCAATCCTCCGCCGATCTGCAAAATGATGGTGATGACCAGAAGCACCGGTGCGATAGGTACGCCATGCGCGCCCATGTACTCCAGCGTGTCCGACCAACCCGTCACTTTGGTGATTCCCGGAACGATAAAATACAGCCCCAGCAGTCCGCGTCCGACAATGCGTAAGGTGTTCTGCGCAACTTCGATTTGCTTATCCACGTGCTTCCCCTGTTGTTGATGTTGTCTCCGACCCCAATTCCTCAATCCAGATCTGTCTCCGACCCCAATGCCACGACCACAATCTGTCTCCGACCCCATTTTGTCTAGCGCAAATTGTCTCCGACCCCGATTCTTCGATACCAGTTTGTCTCCGACCCCAATTGTGAGGCTTGTTGTTATTTTTTGTGTTTCGTGAGCAAGCGATCCAGCGCATTGGCGAAGGTTTGTACATGCTTGCCCGAGAGCGCGCTGGGGCCTCCGGTGATCTCTCCTATCCCGCGTAACTCGTCCATCATATCGCGGCGTTGTAGATGATCCTTGATGTTGGCATCCGTGTACTGAGTCCCTCGGGGATTGATGGCAATGCCACCGGCGCCGATGACCTCGTCGGCCAGGGGGATGTCCTGGGTGATAACGAGATCCCCCGGCGACATGCGTTTGAGAATTTCGTTGTCAGCGACATCGAATCCCGCCGGCACCTGCAGCGCCTGAATCCATCTGGACGGCGGCGTCTTCAGGTATTGGTTGGCGATCAGGGTCAACGGAACTTCGCGCTTGGTCGCTGCACGAAAGAGCACGTCTTTTATTGGCCGCGGACAGGCATCCGCATCAACCCATATATGCATCCCCAACCGTCCCCACTGGCTGAAACGAGACGCCGGGCGTCTCCCACGTTAGGCTAATCGACCAGGCGCAAGTTGTCTTCAGGATTTCGGTCTATCAGCTTGTTGTAGGGATCGATTCCTACCCGGTGCGGCTTTTCCGACACTGTGATGACGAACTGGGCTTGTGTATCGTCCACGTAAACACGCTCGAAATGCAACGGCTGAGGAAGTTCGTAGTCATCGAGTTCCTCCTCCGTATCCGGAAACACGCCTATATCGACCCACGCACCCACCGGTGCAGCGCGTTCGCGGCCCTCCCCGTCGGCGTAGTATTTTGCAGCACGGGTCTGCAGTTGCACTTCCCAGCCATCGTCCACTTCCTTGGCTTGCGCTGCCTCGACAGCAAAGTCGTACAGCGTGATGTGATCAAACCAATCGTCGATAGTGCTCTGGTGCGATGCGTCGGCAACCGCTCTGAACTCATCCACCAGATCTGCAGCGGTTGGAAACGGTCCGCTGCCGTAGGCAGATTTCGCCAAGAAGTTGCGCAGGGCCAAATTGACGTTGTCTTCGCCAATCAGATCAGCCAGCGCATACATCACCAAGCTCCCTTTTTGATAGTGGATGTACTGCTGGTTTTCATTCTTTACCAGCGGCAGTTCTTCGATCAGCTCGCCGCCTCGCGAGGTCAGGTAACGATCCAGCTCTGCTCTCAAGAAGCGACGCATGCGATCGGGCCCATATTCCTTGCGCATGACCATCAATGCTGAATACTGGGCCAGGGTCTCGACGATTACGGTCATCCCTTGCATGTAAGCGCCCGCCACCTGATGCCCCCACCATTGGTGCGCCATCTCGTGCGCCGTTACGTAAAACACCAGGTCGACTCGATCCTCTTCGCGCAAATCCGCGACGAAACCTATGGCTTCGCTGTAGGGGATGGTATTCGGGAACGACTGCGCAAAGGACGCGTAGCGGGGGAATTCAAGAATGCGGAACTGACGATACTGATAAGGCGAGAAAGCGCGTGAGAAGTAGTCGAGCGACTTCTTAGTGCCGTTGATCATCGACTCGATATTATAGTCGTGCTCCGGATGATAGTAGATCTCGATATCGACGGCACTACCGGCATCGGCAGTATCAGCCGTTTCACCACCTTCCCAGCGATCGCGCACGACATCGTACCGCGCTGAGACGAATGAAAAGAAAGGCCAGATAGGCTCGTCCATCTCATAGGTATAGATGCGACGACCTTCACGTTCGACTACGTCGCCGACTAGATAGCCGGGCGCTATGGCAATTTGATCTGCCGAAGTCGAGAATTCCGTTCGAAAAGCAGTGCGACGCGACAGCCCAAGCTGTGAGCGATTCAGCCACTGCGGATCGCCGAGCTTTGGCAGCCGTACGATCGGCTCCAGGTCGTACTCGCGACGCTTGTTGGGATCGCCCAGCTCTAAGCCCGTGTTGTAACCGACAATGGGCATGATCTCCGTATTGTTGACGAACGTGCCGTTGGCAACGACGCGATTGCTTGCACCGTTGGTGACACTGCTTTCGTTGCCGTTGTTCATCCCCAGGTGCCGCCAGGTAATTTGCCACGTGAGCTCGGTCTTTGCCCCTGACGCCAATGGCTTTGCCATTTGCACCATGTGCGCACCATATTGCGCTTCGGTTTCGATCTCCCGGGCGCCTCGAACCTCGAGCACCTCGACCTGCGCGAAAGGGTGGCTACTCAACAAAAACTTGTCCAACGGCTCGTCGTGTGTGTTGAGAAGCACGGCTCTGCCGCTGCTTTCCAGGTGACGTTTTTCAGGATACAAGTCGACTCGACTATCCACCGCAATCACTTCCGGCAGCGGCATCAACTCGAACGACTTGTAGGCCTTTTCATAATCGGACTGCAATAACTCTACTTCATCCTGTATGCGGTAAGTGTTCAGCACATTGGTGTTATAGAAGATCCAGGCACCCGTACCCGTAAAGGCAAAGAGCGCCAACAGACTCAGTGCAGCGATGCCCCGATGAGCCCGGGCTCCCGCTAGCTGCCAGCGATCGGTAAAACCCTGCGTGAGCCCGCGTTGTTGAAACAGGTGAGATGCGACGATCAACAGCACACAGAAAAACGCCCAATAGATCGTGAAAGCCACTACGGGGACCCAATAGTGCCCATAGCCGTTCATGTCGGAATGCGGCGCGTTCGGCGTACCGAAGTTGTACAGCCCATGTTCAAAACCCACACTCGGCAGGGTCTGGAACAAAAAGAACACCAGTAACAAGGCGACCATACCCAACCACTTGTTGCCGGCCATCACTTGCACAAACACCGCAAGGATGGCAAGCAAGTAGAAAAACCCACCTTGCACGAAAAACACGGACTTGAGGTACAAGCCCAGCTCGATGTGGTAGTACTCACCGAAGACTTGAGTCAGCATCGCCGCCAGCATGCCGAACACCAGCAATGCCGTGACGATGAACCACAGCGCACCGATCTTGCTGAGCACCATAATGACATTGGGAAACGGCATGCTGTCGACCACTTCCGCCACTTTGGTTTGACGCTCGCGATGCACGATCTCACCGGCAAAGTAGATGATGATCAGCAAGATGAAGAACAAGTAATTCGAACCGATGGCGCGTAACAGCGCGCTAGTCGTCGGCAACGTAGGCGTTCCAAAAGCACTCGTCGCGCCTTGAAAACCGCCCCAGACATTCAAGGCCCCAAAGCCCAAGAGCGCATAGAACGGCACGCTCTTCACGACGCCACCGATATCCGTTCTCAGTTGAGACCGCAGTTGTGCCCAACGCGTGGCGGATTCGAAGCGCGGTTCCACCTCGACGCGGGCGGTGATGGGGGCTGTTTCAGTGATTGAAACTGCACGCTTGCGGCGAAACGGACTCGGGTCGAGGTTGAAGCGGTACCGCCAAACGGTGAACGCCAATGCCAGGACGCCGACCGTGACCCACAGCAACCGGTTCCACAGTAGGTTACCCTCCACGGGCACGAGCTGGGTGTTACGTTCGAACACCGTCCAGTATCTGGAGACTTCACCAAAAGCGGTGCTTCCAAACGGATCCGCTATGGCGTACACCTGGATAAGATCCGGATCCGAAAAAGCGCTAACGACTATATAAGCCACCAGGAAAGCCACTGCGGCAACGAACGCCGCGAGCATGGAGCGCGTCAAAGCCGCAACGCTGTAAAACAACGCACTGGTAAAAAACAGGTTAGGCAGCGTCACGACGAAAAACGAGTAGACAAACGGCGCCAGCGAAAACGGCCCCACCCGTTCCTGATCGAGCCAAGGCATTACCGAAGCCAACAGTGTCCCCAGTATTGCCGCGGTACCCACCAACACCCCGAAAAGCGTACCGGCGAAGAACCTACCCAGCAAGAATTGTGTTGGTGCAATACCGGACGCATAAATCATCTCGGCCGTGCGCAACTCCAGATCTCGAGTGATGGCCTGCGCGCTGATGGAGATCGCCGCCAGCATACCGATGGTGCTGAAGAAGAACTGCGTAAAAACGATAACCCAGCTGGCATTGAGGTTGAGATTGTTGCCGATCCCGCCGAGGCTGACGCTCTCCGAACCCATAATGAGAAACGCGAGCAGGAAGAACACGCCAGCCAGGACTAGAAACAGGGGCGAGCGCAACTGGTATTGGCATTCGAATTTGAAGATCTCAAACATAGGCTTACTCGACCTCGACGCTCACGCCCGCGTTCTGCAGCGTGGCGAAATACACGTCTTCGAGATCCGGCTCAGCCGGCTCGAACCCGGCGGGCGGCGCTGCGGCACTCACCTTTACCTCGATCTGTCCGGCAATTCTGCGCGTGGACAAGATGGCGTGGTCGTCTCTCAGCGCATCCAAATCGGCGGACGCCACGACTTTGCGCCACAAGCGTCCGCGAAGTTCGTCAATCAGTTTTGCGGGCTCCCCCTGAGAGAGAATTTCACCGCCGGCCATGATCGCCATGCGCGGACACAAATCCGCAACATCCTCGACGATATGGGTCGACAAAATCACCACCACATCTTCGCCGATGCTTGCCAACAGGTTGTGAAAACGCCGTCGTTCGACCGGATCGAGGCCTGCCGTCGGTTCATCCACGATAATCAATTCGGGCTTACCCAGCAGCGCTTGCGCAATACCGATGCGCTGCTTCATGCCGCCGGAGAAGGTTGACATGTTCTTTTTGCGCACGTCCCACAAATTGGTTTGCACTAAAAGATGTTCGATCACCGCCGCGCGCTCCGCTCTCGCGGTGATGCCTTTCATGACCGCCAGGTGATCCAAGAACCGCAGCGGTGAGGTGCGCGGATATACGCCGAACTCCTGGGGTAAGTAGCCGAGGCGCTCACGCAGGTAATCTACGTTGGCCAGAATGTCCACGCCATCCAGGGTGACGCTCCCCGTATCCGCGGTCTGCAGGGTGGCAACGGTGCGCATCAGAGTGGATTTCCCGGCGCCGTTCGGCCCCAGAAGGCCGAACATGCCTTTGGGTATGTCGAGACTCACTCCCTTCATGGCATTGACGCCATTGGCATAAGTCTTCGACAAGTCTTTGATCGATAACATGTTCACCCCAAGGTCAATTTGTTGTACTTATTAGCGTGGAGATCCACAGTACAAGTGTCGCACGATGTGGCGAATTAGTTGTACTCTGAGCCCTTCGGATCAGCTTACGGAGCCGTACAGCTATGGATCTCGCTCAATTTCAAGCCCTCGAAGCCCGAATTACGCGGATGGAAGACATCGAAGCCATCAAGCAGCTCAAAGCGCTATATTGCGAGATCTGCGACGACAGCCACAACCCCGAGCGTATCGTGCAGATTTTCACCGAGGACGGCACCTGGGAAGGTAAGGGCATCGGCACGGCGCGTGGTCACGCGCAGATTCGAGCGTTGTTCGAGGGATTTCGCGACATGATGACTTTCACAGAGCACATGACCATGAATCCCCGCATCGCGGTCGATGGCGACCGCGCGACCGGCACCTGGTATTTTTTCGGCCCTTTCACTTTTCGTCCTACCAAAGAGCGGCCGAGCGCCCAAGCCAAGTGGCAGGCGGCTCGTTACGAGGAGCAGTACCGTAAGGTCGACGGCGAGTGGAAGATCCACCATCTCAAGGTCAGTGGACCGGGCATGAGCGTCGACTACGCCGCCGGTTGGGCCGAGCAGCGCTACCAATAACCGCTACCGAGTGACGCCATCCAACAACGCCTCGTACTCGGCATCCACGGGTTCCCAAAGCTCCACTTGGCGTCCGTCGCCGTCGACGATGTGCACGAACTTCCCGTAGGTTTCGGTAATGATATCGTCCACGATGTGCACCCCTGCGTGCCTGAGTTCGGCAACCAGGGCTTCTAGATCGGTAACGCGGTAGTTGATCATGAAAGCCTGGTCTTGCGCCCCGAAATATGTCGTGTCTTCCGAGAACGCGGTCCACTGGGTGTACCCCGGCTGCTCAGGCGCGTTGGCTTGCCGCCATGCGAAATTGGTACCGTAGGCATCGACCTTGAACCCCAAATGGTCCGCGTACCACTGCCGAGTGGCCGCAGGATCGCGCGACCGGAAGAATACGCCGCCAATCCCCGTGACCCGTGGTTGATCCGCCATCACCCCTACCTCCGTCTCGTTCCTGAATCTAAGCCCTGGTCAGCGTCTGATCCGCCGTCAGCGCATCCAGTTGTTTTTGTACGCCTTTGGCCCAGCGCGGGTGGGTGAGAATCCAGAACTTGTCGCGCTCGATGGCATTCGCCACAAGTTCCCCCACCTCGTTGGGATCCATGCCTTGTTCCAGGGTCGCTTGAATGTTGCTGGCGAGCTTGCCGGCTTTTTCGCCATCGGACTTCGGTTTGGCTTGTCCCGGCCGGTATTCGACGGAGTGTCGACTGATATTGGTGTTGATGGGCCCCGGGCAAAGTACCGACGCTGTAATGGGACTGTCCTTCGCGCGCAGCTCACGCTCGAGCGCCGCCATCAAGGCGACGACACCGTGCTTGGCGACATTGTAGGCACCCATCATCTGGCTGGAGATCAATCCGGCCATCGATGAGGTAGCGTTGACGTGCCCCTCGCCTTGCGCTTCGAGCAGCGGTAGAAAGACCTTGCAGCCATAAATCGGTCCCCATAGATCGACGTTGATGATCCACTCCCAATCAGCAAGCTTCATGTTGCGCGCTGAGGTCGGAATGCCGACACCGGCGTTGTTACACAGCACGTGCACGGCGCCGAACTTTTCCATCGTGACATCCGCAAGCTGCTGAACCGCATCGAGCGACGCCACATCGCATGTTTGCGTCAACACCTCGGTACCGGCACCGGAAAGTTCATCTGCGACCGCGGCGAGCGCAGCCTCATCGAGATCTGCGACCACCAAGTGCATGCCGCGTCGGGCAAACGCTCGACACATGCCCAAGCCGATGCCACTTGCCCCACCGGTCACCACTGCGACCTTACCTGAAAAATCCTTCACTGCATCCCGCTCCCGTCCTCAGCTAGACCGTCAAACTTAAAGCGCATAAGCTAATGCATCAACAACATTGTGACGACCGACCTAACGGCGACCAACGCACAAAGACACGCATTGAGGATACGGCATGACGGTAGCTCGATTGGAAGGCAAAGTAGCAGTGGTGACCGGCGGAGCAAGCGGCATCGGCCTTGCGTGCGCCAAGCGCTTTGCCGAAGAGGGTGCGGAGATCGTGATCAGTGACATCGGCGCGGATCGCCTAGCAGATGCGGAAGGAGAAATTCGCAACACCACTAACGGCAAAGTCATTGCGATAGAAGCCGATGTTTGTTTCGAAGAAAACATCGCACGCCTCATGCAGGGCGCGGTGGACGAGTTCGGTCACATCGACTGTGTGGTCGCAGCCGCCGGTGTGTCGGGAGCAAGCTACGTCAGCGGTTCGACGGACAACGAGTCATTGGATCACAATCTCATCGACCAACCCCTGGAAGATTGGGATAGAGTGCTCAAGATCAACCTGACCGGCGTAATGCTGACCAATCGGCTCGCGGCACGCCACATGGTTGCGGCCGGCAATGGCGGCTCCATTATCAACATCGCCTCGACCGCAGCGCGCGTAGCGCTCCCGGGTGCCGTGGACTACTGCGTTTCGAAAGCCGGTGTCGCCATGCTGACCCACGCATTCGCCATGGAGATGGTCGAAAACAACATACGCGTCAACGCGATCGGTCCCGGTTTCATCGAAACACCGATGACACAAGGACTGTCGGCAGATCCGGAAGGACGCGAAATGATGATCAATATGACACCCATGGGTCGCCTGGGCACACCATTGGAAATGGCCAACACAGCGCTCTTTTTGGCTTGCGATGAGTCCAGTTACATGACCGGAGCCACGCTCTACCCCAACGGCGGTTTGCACGTCGCCTGATTTCAATTGGATCCCATAAGCCAAGGTACCGTTGGCGCCGCGTTCGCGCACACGGCGGCGCCGCGGGAAAAAATTGTGGCCTACGGTTGGCTCGGTTGCGCCGCGGGCATGGCGCCGGACTTGGATGTATTCATCCAATCGGCCAGCGACCCTATCCTGTTCTTGGAATTCCATCGACACTTTACCCACGCACTCGCGTTTATTCCCATCGGCGCGCTGGTCGTCGCCCTGAGCTTGGGTTGGCTCGCAAAAGCGTTGACCAAGCGGGAAGTCTACATTGCGTGCTTGATCGGTTACGCGACGCATGGCCTGCTCGACGCGTGCACCAGTTACGGCACGCAGCTTTTCTGGCCGTTCTCGAACTACCGGGTCGCTTGGAACAACGTGTCGGTGATCGATCCACTCTTTACGCTTCCGATGCTGGCACTCGTCATCACCGCGGCAGTGAAACGCCGCGTCCTGTATACCTACATCGGAATCGCCTGGGCAGTGAGCTATCTGTTGTTGGGGGTGGTCCAATACCACCGCGCGATGAATGCCGCCGAACTTCACGCCACCGAACGCGGCCACCGGCCGCTGCGGCTTACGGCCAAACCCGGCTTCGCCAATCTGATCTTGTGGAAGACGATCTACGAATACGACGGTAAGTACTATATCGATGCCGTGCGCGTGCTGACCGATGTCGCCGTCTGCGAAGGGCAACATGCCGACAAACTGGACGTCTCACGCGACTTTCCAAATCTCGATCTCCGCTCACAGCAGGCACAAGATATCGAACGTTTTCGGTGGTTCTCCAGCGACTATTTGGCACCGTTCGGTGACCCGGCGGGTCGCCGTTACGTCATCGACGTGCGCTATTCCAACGTTCCCAATCGTATCAATCCGCTTTGGGGGATTCGTATCGATAGAAGTGCGGCGCACGATCAACACGTCGATTTCTGGCCCAACCGGAGGGTCGACACCGAGCAGCAACGCGCTCTGGGCAGGTTGCTCAGAGGTGAGGGTTGTTCGTAGTTCGGTGAACGCTCGTTTTCCGGCCATAAATGCGGTACAACTCACGACTCTTACCCCACCGAGTCGAACATGGAAACATCACTGTTGCTGGCCGTGACCTCTAACGATATCGCACGATGCGAGGCACTCGCTACAAAGCTTGGCGGTACCGTGTACGCCGATGACCGGGACGATCACGACAAACTCCCATTCCGCGCCCTGCTCACCTGCGTCAGCGACGACTTGCAACCTCTCGAAGCAGCCGCCGAAGGCATCTACCTGGTTGCACAACGCATCGTGAAGCCGGGTTCTGCCAATGTCTTCGGCCTGTTTCCGCTCGTCCATCATCCGGAAAAATCGCGCCGGGTATGCGATGCACATTGGCGTGACGTCCACGGACCCCTGGCCTTGCAACACCACGCACACATGACGCACTACCTGCAACTCAGCGTGGTGCACAAGATCAGCGGTCGCACTTTGAACGGTTTTGCATTGTGCGGGTTTGCCACCGTTGAGGATCTGCGCGATCGTTTCTACACCGAACCGGCGAGCGAAACCGTCATTGCACAAGACATCGCCAAATTCGCGGATCTGAAAAGATCACCTCGGGGATTAATCGCAACGCCGTCGACTTTCTAAGACTCCGGTCTTCGCAGGCGTTCGAATAACGCGGTCATACGTTCCGGGCGCTGCCCATCTATCTCGGCCACCACGGATTCTACCGCATCCAACAGTGCCTGCCGCGCGACAGCCCCTCCAGGATTAGCCGTTTGTATGTTGTGGTACAGCTCCGGGTTTTCCCCGAGCATCCCCTGGGTTACCCGAGCGATCTCGCGAAAAATCGGGGTGGCCATGGCTTCCACCAGTTCTGCCGGTGCATCGATACGACCACGCGCTTCGGCAAAGGTCAGTAGCGCTGCATGAGTGAGCACCTGCACGACACTCGTGACTTGATCGTGGGTGGCGCTGTCAGTCGGAATGACACGCAAACGCCAATCCGACAGCGTGTCCACGAACCGCTCCGACAAATCACCGCCCCGTACGTCGATGGCGACAATGGCATTCCCTTCGAAGCGGCGCTCCGGTCCGAACATTGGGTGTACGCTCAGATATTGGGACGATTGGCAGAATCGCTGAGCAGCCGCAACCACATTGGTTTTCACCGAGCAAATGTCAACGACCAACAAATCCTTTGGCGTATTGCCGTCGAGCTTTTCGAGCGCCGCCAGCACGACGGGTTCCGGCACGCAGAGCAGCAATACGTCGCACTCCGGCAACAATGCAATCAACGGAGTCGCGTCGCTCGTAACATCGCATTGCACACTCGCCCCGCCGTCCACGTCCACGGTGACCACATCTGCACCACTGCGCCTTAGCGCTCGAGTAAACACAACACCGAAACCACCGCAGCCACCCACCACGGCGACCCGCTTAAAGCTGTTAGCCGTTTCGGACATCAAGGTTCAACTTAAGATATAAAGACAGATGGGATGCTAACAATTAGGAGCATTCATGCCCAACCTGACTGAACTCGGGGCCAACGCCGGAGAGTTACTTAAACAATCGGCAGCCACGGTGGCCGTAACCGAGTCGTCTACGGCTGGGTTGATTTCCGCAGCATTGCTTGCCGTGCCAGGTGCCTCTGCATATTTTCGCGGCGGATCGGTCGTCTACACGCTGGAGTCGCGTAAAGCTCTGCTCGGCATCACCCGGGAAGACGTCGAGGGTTTACAACCGCTAACCGAGCCCATGGTGTTACGATTTGCCGAAGTAGCCCGGACGCAATTGGCCACGACTTGGGGGATTGGCGAGCTCGGTGTGGCCGGGCCGACCGGTGCACGGTACGGGCACGCACCGGGAATTAGTGTATTAGCCGTCACAGGTCCCGTGACACTAACCACCACAGTCGAGACGGGGCATGGGGACCGTGAAGCAAACATGTGGGCGTTTACCGAGGCGGGGCTTAACCTGCTTACGTCCGCCATCGAGCAATCGCTCTAAACCAAGGGGAAATTCGGGGGGAGTCATTTGAGCGCAAAGCAGAAAGAACCGTCGAACAAGGTGCTCATCGCCAACCGCGGTGAGATCGCCATTCGTCTGGCTCGCGCTGCTCGGGCATTGCGCATACCGAGCGTAGCGATATACAGCCGTGCTGACGCGATGAGTCTACACACACGCGCGGCGGATGTTGCCGTCGAACTGCCGGGTACCGCTCTCGAGGCCTACCTCGACATCGAATCGATCATCGCGACCGCCAAGCAGCATGATTGCACGCTGGTTCACCCCGGCTATGGCTTTCTCTCCGAGAACGCCGACTTTGCCGATGCTTGTGAGCAAGCCGGTATGACTTTCGTCGGACCCAGTACCAAGACACTGAAACTCTTCGGCGATAAAGTGGCTGCACGGCAGTTAGCCTTGGAACTCGACATTCCCGTCGTACCCGGTACTGCCGAAGCGCTGACTTCGGCTACGGACGCTGCCGAATTTGCGGCCGACGCCGGGATGCCGATCATGCTCAAAGCCGCGGGCGGCGGTGGCGGCCGCGGTATGCGTGCGGTGCATGACCTGGAAGAGCTTCCGGAAGCGTTCGAACGGTGCCGTGGCGAGGCATCAGCTGCGTTCGACGATGAGCGCATCTTTGCGGAGAAACTGCTCATGCATCCTCGTCACATCGAGGTGCAGATTCTCGGTGACCAACAGGGCGATGTGGTGCATTTGCACGAACGCGATTGCTCCGTGCAACAAAGGCATCAGAAGGTCGTAGAGATCGCACCGGCACCCAATCTGACGGACACGTTGCGGGACTCGCTGACCGCTGCTGCAATCAAACTGGCTGACGCCACGAACTTCGTAGGTGCAGGCACCGTTGAGTTTCTCATCGACACTGCGAGCGGCGAATACTTTTTCATCGAGTGCAATCCCCGCATACAGGTCGAGCACACGGTGACTGAAGCGGTCACCGGCGTCGACCTGGTGGAGGCCCAATTCGGCATCGCTTTGGGTGCTTCCCTGGCTTCACTCGGCCTCACACGCGCGAGCGTTCCGGCACCACGTGGTTACGCCATACAAGCACGAGTGACGACACAAGGCACGGGAACAATCACCGCATATAAAGAACCCAGCGGACCGGGGATACGCGTTGACGGTTACGGCTATGTCGGCTTTAGCTGCGGCCGCGATTTCGATCCGCTGCTGGCGAAGGTCATCTGCCACACTCACCAGCCCTCTTTGCAGAGGGCGGCCATCATGACACGCCACGCAATCTCCGAGTTTCAGATCGAGGGAGTACCCAACAATCTACCTCAGCTGCAGCGCATTCTCGATCACCCCGACTTCCTCGAGGGCGCCATCCACACCGCCTGGCTCGAGACTCTGGACGGTGGCGCTACCGTGGCTCCTACGCAATCCGTCGAATTTCTCAATCGTCAAGCTCAGATGGTGCAGAGCGGTGCGCTCTCGCACGATGTAGAAGCGCCCAATTCGGGTCTGACCGTGCCGCGCGACAAGGTAGGCGTCGAAGCGCCCATGGCGGGGACGGTGCTGGAAATCAGCGCAGCCATCGGTGCAACGGTCAGTCCGGGCACACCCCTGATGGTCATCAGTGCAATGAAGATGGAGGCAGCCATCACGGCACCCGTGAACGGAGTGATCACCACCATCACCGACAAGGCGGTCGGCGACAGCGTCGATCCCGGGGAAGTCGTCGCTCTCATCCAGGCAGACGCATCGGATCGAGCGGGTGCAGGCGCGCATACCCTCACCGATCGCGACCACTCCTGGCAACCGACACTCGACGAGGTCGACAAGCTTAAAGCGCTGGCCTTGACGCGGTTCGATGCAGACTCGAACGATCCCGGTGTGGTCCGGCAGCGCAATCGGGGCAAGCTGACATGCCGCGAGCGCATCGATCTCTTGCTCGATGACGGATCGTTTCGCGAGGTCGGTAGCTTGGCCGGTTTTGCATCGTACGACCTTGAAGGGAACGTCGACGCTTTCACTCCCGCCAATCATGTCGGCGGCTGGGGAACCGTCGACACTCGCACAACAGTGGTGTGCGCGGACGACTTCACTTCTCGCGGCGGGCACGCCGATGGGGCCATCGGGGCCAAGAGCATGTACCTGGATCGACTGTCGGTGGAGATGCGCGTGCCGTCCGTACGTCTGCTCGACGGCTCCTCCGGAGGCGGCAGCGTGGCGGCAATGGTGCCGCAACAGCAGCAAAAGAGCGCCAGCGATGCCAAGGAAAGCACGGGTGCCATCACTGCGGGTCGACCTCGCGTCGCCGGCACTGGCGGTTCTTTTCTGCCTGGTCATCTCGGCAGCGCCCAATATACCGAGCAGCTCTCGAGCGTACCGGTAGTGAACTTACTGCTCGGCAGCGTCGTCGGTATCGGCGCGGCGAAAGCGGTGTTAGGGCATTTTTCGGTCATGGTGCGTGACATCGCCCAGCTCTTCGTCGCCGGTCCCCCCGTCGTCAGCCACGCGATGGGTTACGACATCACCAAGGAAGAACTCGGCGGCTGGCATATCCACTGCACCAATGGTGCGGTCGACAACCTTGCGGAAACGGAGTCGGACGCGTTCGCTCAAACCAAGCGCTTCCTATCCTACTTGCCATCCAGTGTGTACGAAGCACCCCCTGTAGCTGTTTGCGCGGATCCACCCGAGCGCAGCGAGGAGGAATTGCTAACTATCATTCCGCGCAAGCGCACTTCGACCTTCGACGTACGCCGAGTCATTCGCTTACTGGCGGACGAGGATTCCTTCTTCGAGATCGGCGCCCTATGGGGGCGCGACCAGGTCACGGGACTGGTCAGGTTCAACGGCCACCCACTCGGTGTCATCGCTTCGGACTCGCGTCACGAAAACGGCGGCGCCCTCACCGCCGACGGTTGCGATAAGTTGCGTCGGCACCTCGACCTCTGCGACACGTTCCACATACCGGTGCTCAATCTAGTCGACAATCCGGGATTTGCCGTCGGCGTCGAGCACGAGGTGACCGGCACCATCCGTAAGGGGGGTGAATGGATGGTCGCTTTCGCGCAAGTTCGTATACCTATATTTACCGTCGTCATGCGACGCAGCTTCGGCGTGGCAGGGAATAATTACGCCACGCCGCTGAATCGCCCTGCGGTGCGTATCGCCTGGCCGGCGGCGGACGTCGGCGGCATTCCCCCCGAAGGCGGCATCGAAGCTGCCTACAAGCGCCAACTCGCCGAAGCCGCCGATCCCAAAGCCCTGCGCGCCGAACTCGAAGCGCGCATCGAATCCGCACGCGGGCCCGTCGGTCCGCTCAATAAATTCCAAATCGAAGAAATGGTAGACCCGAGGCACACGCGGCGGTTAGTGTGTGAGTGGGTGGCAAACGCCTATAAACTCGTAGCGCAACCCGATCACCTGGGGCCGCGTGCGATACAATTTCGCCCTTAGCGAACGTCATAAACGAGCGACCCTAGTACACGAAGGAAGGACGGCACAACATGACCCAACAATCGACCAACTACGACGACGTCACACAGTACCGCCTCGAACCCGAGCGCGAGCAGGAATTGGTCAACTCCGCCGGGGAATGCGTCTTCTGCTGGGCTAACAAGGCAGGTCACCCGATCGGTGTGATCACCGCCTACGTGCCGGTCGACGGTAAAATCTGGATGACGGCAACGCGCGAACGTGTCCGCGTGAAAGCCATCGCCCGCGATGGACGCTCGTCCTGTGTCTTCACCAGCAAAGGCACACACATGGGTGGCGGCAAAACCGTCACGTACAAGGGCCATACGGTCATCCACGACGACGAAAAGACCAAATTGTGGTTTTACAACCTCCTGGCACAAGGCATGGCCGCCTCTGAGGATGACGGCAACGCCTTCACCAAGGACCTCAAACCCGACTTGTTCGTCAAATTTCTGGATACTCCGGAGCGTGTAGTGCTCGAATTTACCCCCGAGCTGTCCATTCCCTTCGACGGCGACAAGATGGCCGCCGGCACCGCCGCCGCGTACGCACAATTCGCCGCCGAGGAGTAAGCGCCTGCTCCAACCCACTCTGAGGCAATCGCAGGAATAAAAAGGTGCGCAACTGGGTCGTGCTCGGCGCCATCGCCGGGTTGATCGCCATACAGCAGTTTGCAGAGTTCACGCAGACCTCGCTGTTCCTGGACAGCCTGTCCAATTGGCTCCACGTTGCACTCTTCGGCGCGATTACCTGGCTGTTGCTCGCCAACTACCCGAAGCTGGGTTTGCTCAAAACGAGTGCCATCGTCTTTCTCATCGCACTGGCCAGCGAAGGGTTGCAGTTCGTGACAGGCGGCATGCCAACGGTGAGCGATCTGTTACGCGATGCCTTGGGCTTTGCTACGGTCGTTGCGATACTCCGCCTGCCAATACCCTACAGGCACACAGTCACGGTAATGTTGCTCGCAGTTGCTACTTTATCAGTGCCTGCATTGCATGTTGTCGCCGCCCACCAAAAAGCCCGCGAGTTTCCAATCCTGTACGACGCACAACACTGGCACTCGTTCCTACATGCACAGGTGCGTGCGCCCCATGCATTCGAGAACCACAATGGCAAGCTCGGATTGCGACTCACCTTGAACGATACCGCATGGCCCGGTCTGTACCTCAAGGAACCCGTTGCAGACTGGCATTCACACGACCAACTTGTTATCGACCTACGCAATCGAGAAGACACGCCGTTGCCCATCAGCGCATCAGTACGCTTCGCAGGCGATAACCGCGGTTCGTCCAGACACGTCACCCATCAGCTCGATCCAGGACCGCATCGATGGCGTATTCCGCTCGATGACCTCATCGTCGACGCTGACGGCAACATACGGCACATCGAACTCCTGGCGGTTTACGGATATGGCGAAAACGCAGGAGCGCAGGTGACGATCGGCGGCGTTCATCTCGAGTGATCGACCCGCGAAAAGCACTATGATCAACTTCTCCTGACCAACCGATGGGAAACTCAATATGAAAGTCGATGCGCCCGTCACGGCAAGCATGCAACACATCGCCGCACAGGCGCACCATCTGGAAGCATTGGGCTATGACGGCATTCGTCTGGCTGAGCTCAACCACGATCCCTTCATGCCGCTCGCGATCGCTGCCGAGCACACCCAGCGCATAGAGCTCGTGACCTCCGTCGCCGTCGCCTTCGCCCGCAATCCGATGTCCATGGCCATCCTCGCCCACGATTTGAACGCATTCGCCGGCGGCAGATTCGTCCTGGGACTCGGTTCGCAGGTGAAACCTCACATAGAACGCCGCTTCAGTATGCCTTGGCATAAAGCAGCGGCACAGATGCGCGAATTCATCGAAGCCATGCAGGCGATTTTCGACTGTTGGTATGACGGTACGCGATTGGAGTATCAAGGGGAGTACTACCAACACACATTGATGCCCGCGACATTCACACCGGACACCGAAGGCGACAGTCGTCCACGCATCGTGTTGTCCGCCACCGGTCCCTTGATGACCAAAGTGGCAGCGCAGTTTGCGGACGGCATGATCATGCATCCGTTCTCCTCCGAGAAGTACATGCGCGAAGTGACCGTACCGTCCATCACCGAGGGTTTGGCGACACGCGGTCTCACCTTGGATCAATTCGAGCTGGACTACGCACCGATGCTGGCCATCGGTCGCAACGATGAGGAGCTTGAGATGAGCACTGATGCCTTACGGGAGCGTATTGCCTTTTACGGGTGCACGGTAGCCTACCGGGGCGTTCTCGACATCCACGGTTGGGGAGCAGTGCAGGACGAACTGATCGCGCTCAATCGCCGACACGACAAAGCCGGCATGGCACGATTGATCACCGACGAGATGCTCGAGACGATCGGCATCGTCGGCTCCCCAGGTGAGGTCGTGACGCGCATGCGCGAGCGCTTCGGCGGACTGATCTCGCGCACGGGGTTCGGCGGTATCGAATTCACACCCGACGAACTGTCCGAACTCCTAGGGAGCCTCAAAGCCTGATCGAGTTAGTGACCTGTCTTGGTCTTTACAAGATAGGACACTAGATCTCGGTAAACCGGCGTCGGCAATAGATCGTCAACGCCAACATCGCGGCACCGATAACCACGCTGACTAAAAGCGCGGGACTGAGCAGCACGTCGAGGGTAGTTTCGGGATGTTCGCTGTTCACATACGGTAGGGCCCGTGCCTCAATGCGTTCGAAAATCCAGCGTGCCAAGTTGCTGCTGCCAAATACGATGCCTTCCCACCAGATCAAGATCCACGGCAATCCGATGGCCCAGAGTAGCGGTGCGCGTCCCGCGAATGCCGAGACCAGCATGACCCAAGCGTACACGGGTAAGGCCCAAAGGCTGTGCACGAAATACCCGAACAAGCTTGCAAACGGCCTCGACCAGATCTGACTGGCCTGCCAAATACGCCCACCCATGCCGTCCTCGACAGCTGCGGACGTGAACACCACAACGATGAGTTGGCCGACAAGCACCGCAAGTACCGTGACGACAGGCGCGATCCAGGCGACGAAGACCCACTTGCTGAGCACTGTGCGGGTATCGCTGACCGGCATGGATTTCCAAAACAATACCGATTGGTCTTTGCGTTCATCGTATAACACCGCTGTGAGCGCAAACAAGGTGACTACCATCAGTATCCAATGAAATATGCGCTCAATGATGTCCAAGGGAATGCCCATTTTCTCTTTGAGCTCTTCATCGGTGCTCCCCGCTACGTCCAGCGCCATGGCCGCAAAGGTTTCGAGTCCGTGTATCGCGATATTACCGTTCGCATCACGTTCGCTCCGATGGCGTTGGTCGTCGTCCAACCTTTCGGACAGTTCGGAAAATTCCGCAGGTGAGACCTCCATGCGAGCATCGAACATCGAGATGATGACGGCACTCGCGAATAACAGTGCGACCGTAATACCCGCCGCCCAGTAGAAGGAGCTACCGTGCTCCAGCCATTCGCGTTTCAACAACCAATAAAAGCTCATGGATGTGCCTCCACGATGGCCACGAACAGTTCTGCCAGATTAGGCACCTGCACGTCCCCGAGCTGTTCGAGATTCCCGGCGGCGGCACGCCGCAACAAGTACTCATGTCCGTTGATGGTGTGTTTATGCGCAAGCACGTCACTCAGCGAAGGCTGCTCTTGAGGCGATATCAACTTGGCAAAGTCACTGGCGATATCCTCCATCGAAGTGGCTAACACTGCCCTGCCACGGTGGATGAATACGACGTCGGTCAGTATGTGTTCAATTTCTCGCACCTCGTGCGTCGTCACCACAATGCTGCGCTCGTGCGTGAAAAAGTCATTGAGCACGGCATCGTAGAACTGTTGCCGATATAGAATGTCGAGCCCCAGCGTAGGCTCGTCGAGCACCAGTAAACCCGCATCGATGGCGAGAATGACGGCAAGATGTAGTTGCACATGCATGCCTTTCGAAAGTGTGCGGATTTTGTTGGCCTGGTGGATCTGCGTGCGGCTCAAACGCTCAAGGGCAGCAGCGCGATCGAAATTGGGATGTACGCCTTGAACGTAGTCGAGTAAATCTCTTACCCGCATCCACTTCGGCAAAATACCCGTGTCGGCGATGAAGGCTACGTTACCCATTAATTCGGCTCGGTGCGCATGCGGCGCCTGTCCCAGTACCGCCAACGTACCTTCATCGACGTTCATCAAGCCGAGCACGGACTTCAACGCCGTCGTCTTACCGGATCCGTTAGGTCCGATGAGGCCGACTATGCGTCCCTTCGGCACCTGCATGTCGAAACCATCCAGCGCACGAGTCTTGCCGAACGTCTTGACCAATCCTGACGCTTCGATCACGTTCATGGCGAGTCCTCGTTGCCTTGCGCTCCGAGATCCTCGAGACTGATGCCCAGCGTTTCCATTCTGGAGCGGATGCGCGGCCACTCCTCGCTCAAAAAGGCGCGACGTTCCTGAATCAACGCGCGTTCCTGCGCCCCCTCACGAACGAACATGCCGAGCCCCCGGCGTTTTTCCAGCAGTTTTTCATCGACCAACATCTGATAAGCCTTAGATACGGTAATGGGATTGATCTTCTCGTTGGCTGCAACCTGGCGTACCGACGGCACCGCGCCACCCTCGGCCAATACCCCGGACACGATATTGCTGACTACGCGCTCGCGTAGCTGCGTATAGATGGGTTTCGTGTCGTCCCAGCTGTTTTGGCTCATGCCCTCATGTCACTGTGTCGCTCTGTTAGGTTGTTATGGTGTTATATGTATGTATAACACCATAACAGTGTTGCGACGGCTGAGTCAACGGAAAAGATCAGGCAGGCGGTTCGTCGGCTAAGGTACGGTTTTTGGTGAAGCGGGCTATTTCCGCGTCGGTGTAGTCCAGCCAGTCCGCCAGCACTTCCGCGTTGTCGGCACCCAATGGCGGGCAAGGTGTCCACTCCTTCGGGTCCAGCCCAGGCATTTTGATCGGGTTGCCCGGCATGGGCGTACCGAACATCTCATACGGAACGAAGAATCCCCGGTGGCGCACTTGCGGATCGTCGACCATGTCCGGCACGGTGTTTGCGGCACCGGCGGCAACCCCCGCTGCCTGCAAACGCTCTGTAGCAAGGGTTTTGGAGTGCTGCCGCGTCCAGGTGCTGATCACACCGTCGATGGCATCGTGATCGGCTATTCGCGCAGTGAGATTCTGCTGCGCGTCGAGCGCCTCGATCACCGTACACAACGCCCGCCACTGTGCTTCGTCAGCGCACGCTATGGCGATCCACGTGTCGTCATCCTTGCAGGGGTAGACACCGTGCGGCGCCATTTCCGGGTGCCGATTTCCGACACACACGCTTCGCTGCCCCATCTGCAAGTCCACCAACCAGGGTCCGCACAAATTGACGCCGCCCTCGTGCAACGACATTTCCAAGCGGCACCCCTGCCCCGTGGCTGTGCGCCGCTGCAACGCCGTCATGAGCGCTGCCGTGGCATGCGTGGCATTGACGGGATCCATCAACGCCATCGCTGTGTTGCGCGGCTCTTCGGCGGAATAACCCATCATGCTCGTGAATCCGGACATCGCCTCTACCGTCGGACCGAAGGCAACGCGGTCGCTCAAGGGTCCTGTCGAACCAAAGCCCGGCATGGTCAGGTAGATGATCCGGGGATTTGCTTCGCGTAACGCATCATAGCCAAGACCGAGCGAGTTCATGGCTTGTGCACTGAAGTTCTCGACGACGATGTCCGCCATGCTCACCAATTCCAGAAAAAGGTCCCGTCCGTCGGCTTGCTTTAAATCGATGCACAGGCTGCGTCGATTACGCGCCAGCTTGTTGAACACGGCGTTGCGGTTCCACGGGTCGTCACCGGGTTCACCACCCAGCCAACCGCCGATCGGCACCGACGGAAACGCACGCGGACCTCGACCGGTGGGCGCTTCCACCTTGATGACATCCGCGCCTAAATCCGCTAGGAAGCGCACGGCCAGCGGGCCTGCCCAAACGTGGGTCAGGTCGAGTATGCGCACACCCCGCAACGGCCCGCTAACCACTTTCCACCCCGTTGACGGCCAGGGACGGACGCGCCTCGTGTTCAAACCGGAAAGGCAGGCCGGGCACACGCCACTCACCGTTGTCGCAAACCTCTTGCCAGAACTGCCGCTGTGCAAGGTGCGGCAGCGCCAACACCGCATCGAGGCTCAGCACGATGCCCACCGGCACGCGGCAGGCCTCGGCAGCCGCTTCGAGCTCGTCAAGCGGTCGATCGACGACCGCCGCGGCGATGATCGCATGCAGCGCTTCACGATGGCGCATGCGTCGATCGTTGTCCGCAAAGCGTTCGTCGACCAAGAGCTCCGGTCGGTCGATGAACACCGTGAATGCATCCCAGAACGCCGGTACGATGTTGACATAGATCCATCCGTCCGAGCACCGGAACAACTCACTCGGCACCACGTAGTAAAAGTCGCTGCCGTGTCGTGTACGGATTTCCCCGGCACAATGCCAGCGCACTGTCGTGAACTGCGACAAACTCATCAGTACTTCAAGCATCCCGATGTCTACTGCCTGCGCAAGTTGCGCATGCAGGCAGGCCATGGCACTGGTGAAAGCCAACGTACCGGATTGAAACTCAAGATAGTGACCGGGCAGCGACAGCGGCTGGCGGTTCGGATCGCCGAGCACGTTCGTGTACCCGCCAAGCGCTTGCAACACGTTGGGTGTAGCGTGCCAGTTGCGCTTCGGTCCCGTACGGCCGAAGGGTGTTATCGCGACCTTATAGGGTGCGGACCAAGCATCGAAGCCCAACGCATCGAGTTCATCGGCACTCTGCGCTTCGCATACCACGACATCGGCGGCCGCCGCCAGCTCCTCGAGCATTTCTACACAACGTGCTTCATCGACCGCCACTCGACGCTTGCCGCCGTGCAGATAAGTGCGCATCGCTGCCTGGCTGGCCCAGGCCGGTGCGCATTTGCCCGTTTCTAAACGAACGACATCAGCGTCTGCCGCGACGAACAAGCGGCCTGCGTAGCCCGCCGCATATTGTCCAATTTCGAGGACACGTAACTTAGCGCGTTCTCTGCCGGTAACACCAGGCAAGGTCGACCCTACTCCCCGCTTTGCCCCTGGGAGCGGCGCGCCAGTTCTTCCTGCTCCAGTAATCGCGCACCACGCAGTATGTTACCCATCGCGTAATTGCCTTCGTGACAAGCGTACTCATACACCTTGTCGGAGCTTGCTTTCCAGATGTACTCCCCGCTCCAAGGCGCTGTCCAAGCGGTGGGGTCGTCGACCGTGAAGTTGTATTTCAGATCGCCGTTGTCGAGCCGTGTGAAGCGTTCAATCAGATGCAGGTTCTCATCGCCCCCGTAAAGTCCCGTGTCTTCCTTGAAATTGGTCGTATCGACCACCAGGGTATCGCCTTCCCAGTGACCGATAGAATCTCCAAGCCAGGTGCGATTGGCATCGGCCACATGTTCCGAATCGAGTCGAATGATTCTTGCATCATGCACCATCTCCAACAGAATCATCACGTGGTCTTGCGTCTGAATGATGCGTTTGAAATTATTGTACAAACCCGGCAGGCTCGGCGGCCCGGCACTGAAGCCCAGCAAGCACCGCTCTGCCAGCGCCAACTCTTCAGGCCCGTCGAAAGGCCCCGGACCATCCTTATCCAACCAGGATGCCGTCCCGTCGTTCTGATACGAAAAGGAACTGAAGTTGTCCGCCATTTTTTGCATCGCCTTCGGCGTCATCTGCGGTTGCCGGCCGTTCGGCGGATCGTAGATGATCGACGTTCGCATCTTGCCGTCTATTTCCGAAATGTGGCTGCCGGGATCGACCCAGAAGGCGTTGTACCCGCCGACCCCGCCTGCGCCCGAGGTTTGGATGCCATCGCCCCCCTTAACCGGCGCGCCACGATCCGGGTCGCTGGCCTGATTGGCAGCTTCCAACTGTCCCTTGGACTGCTCGATGATCGTGCGCGCCTCTTCCACGGACATGAATTGCTTATTGCCGAACTCTTTCGGTCGATTCAGCGGGGTCAGCGTGCCGGAATCGTAAAAACCGGACAGGTCGGGCTTACCGGACGGCGTGCGCGGCACATCGGCCATTGCTGCCCCGGCAACTCCTATCACAAGGGATGCAACGCTTAACGTCAGTCTTTTCATAACAACTCCTTAATCGGCGAGCTCGAAGCCTTCGCGCAACTGGGGTTGCACACCGGCTACACTGATGAGCGATTCCACACAATCCCTGATCGAGTCATCCAGGCTGCGGAAAACTATCGGGACGACCCCCCTGATACGATCGTTGCGCAGCTCAACCTGCGCCCAAACACCGCGCAATTCCGCTTCCCGGGCTTGAATGCGCTCCGGAAACGGATCTGTCACCTCAGGTGTGGCGTGCCCGAGCTCCGGCAGTAGCCGGTCGATATCGGCACAGATGTCCTCGACGTTACGCATGTCCGTCGACCACGCAATGTAGCGCTCGCCGTTCTGCACTTCGACGCTCTCCAACAGTCCCACATGACAAGCCGCATCATCGCGCACGTCCACCGTCATCCACGGCCGGTAAGCCCCGTTTTGATAGTATTTGCCCAACAACATCATTTCTATGTTGTGCTGCCAGGGTCCCATGTCTTTTTGGTGAGGCGACTGGATGGGGCCGACGTTGTCGGCCGGACAACACGTAATGGCATCCCATCCGCCGTGCAGTTCCGCGGCGTCCGAGAACACACGTTGCGCAATCACCTTCCCCATCGAATAGCCTTGCCCTCGTTCCGGTGTGCGTTTGGGGTTTTGTTCGTCCGGATAACGATCCTCGTAACACACCGGGCGACGCACTAACTCGTGAATGTCAGCCTCGGAAATGACCGCGGCGATGCTGGAGGTCACGACGACTCGGGTGACTGTACCTGAATTGTTCACGCTCTCGATGATGTGATCGCAGACACGCCGTACGTATTCGTGGTCATCGTAGTCGGACACATGCGATACGTGTGCAACGCCATGGCAACCTTTGAAGATGTCGTCGAAGCAGCCATCGTTGTCGAGATTTGCGGAGTGCAATGTCAGCCGCCCCGACGCATAGCCCGGCATGGCCCTCAGAAACCCCACCCGTTCGGTATCACCGGCATCCCGCACACAAGCCCGCACGCGATAACCTTTCTCCAACAAGCAGCGGACGACCCAGCCGCCGATGAATCCGGCCGCACCCGTCACCGCGACGGTGCCCCGCTTTGGAATTGGCGCCATGGCAATCTCCTCCCCAAAAGAACGTTCAAGTGTGCCTGGTTGAGATCGGAGTCACAATTCCCATTGCAACGCGGGCAACTAGACGTTCACTCGGTAGGCGTTACTCCAGTTCCAATACTGTCTCGCCAGCCGTTGCGGACACGGCGCATGAACACCGATTCACCGGGTACGTCGATGTGCGCCAGCAACTCCTGGGCGATGGCGCGAACGTCCGGAGTCAGTACGGAGTTGCGCGCGATCGTCGCCCTCACCTTGACGTACTTGTCCGCCCGCAGAGAGAGGAACGAATAGGTGTCGAAGGGTTGATAATCCTTGTCGGCGAATTCCCCTTCGAAGTACAGGACAGGCGCACTGCGCCCGTCGCGGGTTGGCCAATGCTCGATCTTCTCGGGATTCAGTTTGAACTGCGCCCATACATCGCGCTCTTCAAGCACGTGCATGTCACGACGCACCCGTACGGCTTCACGTTCGAGTGTTGGCACCACCAGAGCGCCTTGCCACCCTACTTCCCGAATCGGGTAAACATATACGTCGATGCGTCCACCGTGCTCGCTCGGGTGCGCGTACCTGGCCGAGACGCCCAGCAACGGGTGATGGTAATCGTGCCGGCTGCGCAATTCGAATCCACTGCTGCCAGCGGACAGCACGAGCTCCCGTTCGTAGTCGGAAGCGCCCACTGCTTCGTGCAATACCGGCGCCGAAAAGGCATGACGCTCCCCTAGCGCGAACAAACGACTGAGGAGTATTCGCGTGATTGCCGGTTCGAGCGGCTCGTCTTGACGCACGCGCAACGAGTCCTGGAACCGCTTGATCAGCTCATCGTTCCAGGTCACCGCGTAGTCGAGTCGCAGCTGTCGATCGCGTTTGCCCGCCACTTCCTGAATGAAAACCTGGAGTCGGTATTCGATGCTGTCGTCGTGTATGCTGACCTGCGCAAACGCCGCACCGGAGGCGAGTTCAGCGCGCAAGCGTTCCGAGTCGATGGAACCCGATGAGTCTTTCAACGCCAGCGCCACAGCAGGTAATGCCTCTTGCGCTGCGCCCACGTAGGCCTGTTGTTCGGGAATCGTCCCACAACCGTTCGCCAACGCCACCAACAGCACAACCCACCACGGTGTGTATTTAACGATTGGTAAGGCCATCTTCCCCGTAGCTGTCGGCGGGGCCACGGCCGCCCGGTCCCAGTCGTCCGCTCGCGCCGAAGTGGCCGGCGCCTGGTACATAGTTGAACTCTACCCGTATGCCGTCCGGATCTTCGAATAAGATGGAGTAGTAACCGGGTGCAAAATGCTCGCCGAGCTCCGGTCCGTGAATGATTCGTGCGTTCAGCTCTTTGTCAACGAAATCGAAGATGCGATCTACGTCGTCCTGAGAGCGTGCGCGAAAACAAAAATGATGCAACCCTGCAGAGTCCTGGTCGAACGGCTGATGACGATTTTCCTGCGGCGCACCCCGAACGAGAATACCCGTACGACTGCCGATGCAGTAGACCGTTTCGTCATTACGTATCAACGTTTTCATGTCCAAGAAATGGCAGAGGCGTTCCCAGAATGGAATGCAGCGTTCCGGATCGTTCACCGTCAGCTGGATGTGTGCGATGCCATTGACCGCTACACTCATAAATACCTCACCTGTCCGTCTCGATACTGAAAAGCTACCACACTTACGATCACACTTACGATAGAGTACCTATTTACCTGAGCCGTATCGCAGTTGTTAGACGCCCAGCGTAGTTCCGTCCTTGCCGAAGCCCGCCGTTTGCTGACCATTGCCTGGCCGCTCATGGGTGCCCAGCTTGCACAGATGAGCATGGGCGTGGTCGATGCGGTCATGGCCGGGCAATACGGCTCTCGAGATCTTGCAGGCGTTGCGCTCGGTGGCAGCGTGTTTTGGCCGGTGATGATGCTGATGATGGGGTTGGTGCAAGCGGTCACGCCCACCGTTTCACAATTGAACGGCGCCGGGCGGCAAGGCGAAATCGGTGCCGTGGTTCGGCAGGGTCTGTGGCTGGCACTGTTCGGCGGACTGACGGCAACGGTGGCGTTGAACAACATCGGTGTTATTTACACGCTCTTCAGCGCGGACCCGGATGCCTCGAGCATCTCGATCGAGTATTTGCACATGTGCTCGTTCGGGGTTCCGGCCCTCATGTGCTTCTTTGCGCTACGCTTCCTGGCCGACGGCATGAGTTTTACCCGGCCCGCGTTATACATCTCCCTCGGGGCATTGGCGCTGAAGATACCCTTGAACTACGCGCTGATTTACGGCGCGTTCGGTTTCCAGGAGTACGGCGGCGTCGGCGCGGGTATGGCACAGGCCTGTATCATGTGGTTCCAGTTGACGATGATCGTACTCGTGGTTACGCGGCACCGTTTCGACGTGACAAGGTGGCGAACTGAATTCTCATGGCCGCAATGGAAGAGAATCAAGCCATTGCTCATAATCGGCATTCCCATCGGAGCGACGATATTCGCCGAAATGGGTCTCTTCAGCCTCACCACCATGCTGCTGGGTCACTTGGGTTCGACCACGGTTGCCTCCCATAACATTGCGATGAACATCAACGGCGTGCTGTTCATGCCGGCACTGGCTCTGGGCATGGCTGCCACGATCCGCATCGGTTTTCGAGTGGGTGCCAGGGAGGTGGCGCAGGCTCGCACAACGGCGTTCGTCGCCGTGGCCACCACCATCGCGATTGCCTTCGCCGGTTCCGTGTTGATTTACCTCTTCCGAGAAGACATGGCGAACATGTACACGTCTGAAGCCAACGTCGCCAGCCTGTCGGCTTCCTTGTTGTTGTTTGTCGTGTTCTTTCTCATCTTCGATGCCATCCAAGCCACGGTTGTAGGTGCGCTGCGCGGTTACAAAGACACACGCATACCCATGCTGCTGGCGATGTTCGCCTACTGGGGCATCGGCCTGACGACGGAGTGCGTTCTCGGTTTCGGTCTCATCGGCGAACCGATGGGCGTTGTCGGTTTTTGGATCGGTCTCGCAGTCGGCGTCGGCAGCGCGGCCATCCTCTTGAGTGCACGCCTATGGTGGGTCAGCAGCAATCACGAACTCATACGCCGTTACGCCGCGCTCGCGGCTCACGAATAGGACACTACCTCGAACTCGATCCCATCGGGGTCGTTGAAGTAGAACCGCTTACCCGGTTCGTAGTCGTCGTGATTGAACGGTTCCAGTCCCGCGGCTTTGACCTTGGCCTCGACAGCATCGAGATCGTCGACCAGCACCCCGATGTGATTCAATCCACCGAGGGTGCGGCCGCGATGATCACCCCCCTGACCGACGCGCTCGTTACTGTAAACCGCTAAATAGTCCGTGTCGGTGCCCACATGTACCGTGCCGCCGCCCAGCTTCGACGGTCCTTCCCACCGCACATGCCAGCCGAAAAGGTCACACAGCAAAGCCGCGGTGGCTTTGGGGTCCTTGACCGTCACGTTCACGTGTTCGAGCGCCGCCATGGTGGTCACTTGAGTCATCGTCATGTTCCTTTTACGTATTGACGTGACCACTTTAATACCTCAACCTTACTTGAGGTCAAGCTTTTTGCGGTCACCGGACGCATCATGGAACTCGACGCTCAACAAATCCTCTCCATCGGTCAGGTCGCCGAACGCACCGGCCTGTCCGTCTCGGCTTTGCGTTTCTACGAAACCCAGGGGTTGATTTCGACGACCCGCAATCCCGGTGGACAACGGCGTTTCAAACGCTCGGATCTGCGCCGTCTGTCGTTCATCATGATCGCTCAGCAGTTGGGATTTACCCTCGAGGAGATTCGCACTCAGCTGCAAGCTCTCCCCGATCAGCGCACACCCACACAGGCGGATTGGGCCTCCATTAGCAAACATTTTCGAAAACAGCTCGACGCACGCATCGGTCTAATGACTCGGATGCGCGACCGTTTGGACGGCTGTATCGGCTGCGGGTGCCTGTCGCTGTCCAATTGCGCACTCTACAACCCGCAAGATCGCGTTGCCCGCCAAGGCGCAGGACCCCGACACATTATCGATGTGCAAGACTCGACCACCTGACCTGCGAGCCCGGCAAGAACATTCGACGCTGGTCCAACGATTTAAAGTACACTGGCTTGTTTAGGATTCGGGAAGACCACCATGACCGAGACAACTCAGACCGATGCCACGGAGGCGGGAGCAGCGGATTGCAGCGGTGCGGAAGCGCTGGTTAAAACGTTCGTCGAAGCAGATGTCGATGTGTGTTTCGCCAATCCCGGCACCTCGGAGATGCACTTTGTCGCCGCCCTCGACACCAACCCCGAAATGCGCTGCGTCCTTGGCCTCTTCGAAGGCATCGTCACCGGTGCCGCCGACGGCTACGGTCGCATGGCGCGCAAACCGGCAGCGACCCTTACCCATCTCGGTCCCGGGCTCGGCAACGGTCTCGCGAACTTACACAACGCCAAGAAAGCACGCACACCCGTAGTCAACGTGGTCGGTGACCACGCTACTTTTCACCGTAAATTCGATGCGCCTCTGACTTCCGACGTCGAAGGCATCGCACGCCCCGTATCCGATTGGGTCAAGGTATCGCAGTCTGCCGATACCGTCGCAGCCGACGGCGCCGCTGCCGTGCAAGCCGCGATGACTCCACCGGGACAGGTGGCGACGTTGATCCTACCGGCAGATACCGCGTGGAACCGCACCACTGCAACCGCAGCGCCGCTACCGATTCCCCCACCCAAACCGTACACGGCGGACAATATCGATCCCATCGCCAAAGCTTTAACGAGCGGCGAACCTTGCGTCATTCTGATGAACGGTTTCATCAGTGCCGAGCGTGCGTCACTCGCAGATGCGGTCGCAGCACATACGGGTGCGCGCGTCATCATGGACACATTCGTTGCGCGCACACAGCGTGGTGCCGGTCGCGCACAAGTCCTGCGCCTGCCTTACTTCGGCGAACAGGCGGCCGAGGTCCTGACCGGTACGCGACACCTCATCCTGCTCAGTAGCCAGGCACCCGTCACCTTCTTCGCGTATCCCGACAAACCGAACTGGCTGACGCCGGACGACTGCGACACCTACACGCTCGCCGAGCGGGACGAGGACATCGACGGCGCACTTGAGGCGCTTGTCGATGCGGTCGGCGCGCGTTCGACACAGCCGCGTCTGGTGCGTCCGGAGCGACCCGACCTGCCGCGAGGCGAGCTGAACCCCGGCACCTTAGGCGTAGCTCTGGCCCATCACTTTCCCGAGAACGCCATCGTGGTCGACGAAGGGGGTACGTGCGGAGGGGGTTGCACCATGGCCACCCACGCCGCGCCGCCGCATGACTGGCTGATGCTGACAGGCGGCTCCATCGGCTACGGCCTGCCCTGCGCTACAGGTGCTGCCGTGGCTTGCCCTGACAGACGCGTGATCTGTTTACAAGCCGACGGCGGTGGCATGTACACCAACCAGGCACTGTGGACACAAGCCCGGGAAGGCCTGAACGTCACGAACATCATTTTCGCCAACCAGAAGTATTCGATCCTGCAAATCGAGTTCGGTCGCGTCGGCGCACACAATCCCGGACCCAAGGCCATGAGTATGCTGGATCTGACCAATCCCGAGATCCGCTGGGTGAATTTGGCGGAAGGTATGGGGGTTCCTGCGTGGCGCGTGCATACCGTGGAAGAATTCGTCGCCGCCCTCAAGGCATCGTTCGCGTCCGAAGGCCCGTCCTTGATAGAGGCCATGCTTTAAATTGTCAGGCAGCTACGGGTGCTACAGTACGCCGACCGCCCAGAAACCAAACAGGATGGCGCCCATGGTAACAGCACTGAGACTCCAAACTACACCGTCCCTGCGTGAAATGAGGAGTTGCGTTGTGAGAATTGCACCCACCGGCGCCACCAAGGCATAGGTGTAGACCAAAGTTTGAGCAAACTCACCCACCAGCAAACCGAAGCTTGCCCACATGGAATCCCGTTCGCGAGCTTCCGCCAGATCCAACGCGGCAAATGCCACTGCAAAGAACACGCCGAGTTGTAAATACAGCCGGACCTCCGCTCTGGCGCGCTGCCGCCACGGTGCGAAAAAAACACCGGCAAATGGACGCAATGCCAGACCAGCCACATTACCCGGATCGATCGCGAAGTAGTAAAGACGCAGCCGATGGTGCCAGCGAGTCAGTGTGCTCAGCACCGGTATGCGCGTCATCATCATCCACCGCGCGCCGAACAAAGTCACAAAGATCAAGGCGAACACCGTGACGATCGGTTCCGGGAAGCCCAGAGACCCGCAAATCGCCCCTAGACCCACGCCTATCGCGGTCAGCAACGCACCACCGCCAATGATCTGACCGCGACCTTCACGGCGCTTTACCCAGCTCGGACGTTCGGCGAGGTTCAGCTGGTCCAGCGGCGGGAGAAATGCGAAGTCCTTCGGGGGTAGTCCTTGTCGTTCGCGCTCGTCTTGCTCGATATTGTAGGTCTCGACCATCGAGCGCACATGGAACCAATCCCAAATCCACCAAACCAGTCCGCCACCGCCGGAGAAAAGCTGGGCAACGCCGGTAAACACTTTACCCAGGTAGAAGCGGTGAGCGCCTAGCACACCGAGCAACACGGCCAGAGTTAGGGCTACGCCGCGGTGTTTGTGCCGATATCGATAGAGGTCGGACAATGCATCGGCGGCGAAATCGGCGTCCGCACCCGCTGTCGTCGATGTCGTTGCCGAGTCTTCGCTCATCGTTACTCTTTACGATCGATCACTGACCAGGGCAGTTTCGCCCAACCGGCTTTCACGCTGTCCACTACGGGCACGTAATACGCTTTTGCTACCGTGTCGTGCTTGTTACCTTCCGGTAAGCCGATCGCAAACTTCTCCGGACGCTCCGGAATGTATAACGAACCGAACATCCAATCCCAAATGGCGAAGATTTCTCCGTAGTTCTTGTTCATCCGAGTCGGATCGTGATGTATCTGATGCATCGCTGGACTGATGAACAAGTAGCTCAACGGCTTGCCCCATGACAGCCACACGTGGGAGTGGCGCAGATTGGAAGCACAGAAGTTGAAAACGACGTAGACGGTGTTGATGCCCAACAAGACCGAATAGTCGGGTTGACCGAAGAATACGAATGCGAATACGCCTTGGAACAACCCAGTCAGCAATGCGGATACGAGATTGGCGGTAAAATTCCAAATTGGATGTTTGCGGAACAACGTAACCGGTGTGAGCACTTCCGCCGAGTGGTGCAGCGCGTGTATCGGCCACAGGACATCCGAGCGATGGTGTACCCGATGCACAATGTATACGGCGAGATCCGCTGCGAGTGTGAAACCTAAAATGAAAAGCAACCCAATAGAGTCGTTCCAGGGGCCGACCACCAGAGCCTCGCCGCCGTTCAGACGGACCAAGCCATAGGCGAGCTCGCTGGCTACGTAAGTATTGAGCGCTACACCAAATAGCGCCGTCACCGGCGCAATGAATAGGTTGAGCAGGTAGATCCAGTAGTCGGTTATCGCAGACTTGTGTAGATATATGCGTCCAGGAAACAGAAATTTGAAAAACGGCTTGTCGGTGTTGTAGTAGCGTTTATAGGCAAAGTAGGCGAAGCCAACGAAGGTAAACACATAGATAAAGTAGAAGCGCTCACCGTAGTTGAATGGAATATCGGCGAGTTGTAAAAAATACTCTGCGATGTAGGCCAACAACAAATCGAACACGGCTCACACCCTACAACAGGGCCTCGATGAGTAGATACAGTACGGACGGCGCTAACAGACAACCCACTCCGGTATAGAACGTGGCCGTCATCGCGCCATACGGTACGAGCTTGGGGTCCGTCGCGGCCAATCCCGCGGCAACACCGCTCGTCGTCCCCATCAAGCCCCCATAGATGAGCGCCGAATGCGGGTTGTCCAGTCCGATGGACTTCGCTACCAGCGGTGTGCCGACCATGACCAAGATCGCCTTGGTCAACCCTGCCGCAACGCTGAGCGCCACCACTGCCGAATCTGCACCCAGTGCAGTGCCGGTCACCGGACCCACAATATAGGTGGCAGCACCCGCGCCGATCGTTGTCACCGCAACGGCATCGCTGTAGCCGAACGCGATGGCCACCAACGCACCGACGATGAAAGACAGAATCACGCCGAGAACGACGGACAATGCACCGACCCATCCTGCACGCTTGAGTGCGTCGAGCTCCGCTCCAAACGCCGTGGCGACGATGGCGAAATCACGAAACATGGCACCGCCAAGCACGCCGATTCCCGTGAACATAGCGACATCCGCCAAACCCTTACTGCCGCCGGTCATCAGCCCCCCCACATAAGCGAGGAGCAAGCCGATGACGATGGCGATTGCCGATCCATGCAACTGCCCTTTGGTGAACGTCTTCGAGATCCAGTTGGACACTGCAAGGATCAAACCAACGAAAACGAATGCCGTCACAATACCGTTCCGCGCCAGCACCGTTGTGAGCGTCTCGATCACGATGATTCGCTGCGGCGCCTACCCAGTTTCGCGAGTACCGGGATCATCGCAAAACTGATCGCTACCGCAGCCACACCCGCGACGATGGCCATCCACCCGCTCGAAAGTGCCGCGATCACGTTTTGCTTGGCGGCCATGGCAATGACGATGGGTATGTACATCGCACTCCAGAACGTGATCCCGCTGGCCGTCATGGGTGACAGTTGCAGAGTTTCGATCTCACGTTTCTTCGACCAATCGACGGCGAAGATCAACAACAACATGGCGATCCCCACGCCGCCGACGTTGGCGTCGATGCCGATTGCAGCGCCGAGTAACTCGCCCGCAATCACACCAACCAAGTAACACACTGCGAGCAGTGTCACTCCGTAGATGACGATGACTTTGTCCCCTTAATTCGTGTTCGTTAAACCCTTGAAGCCATCCCACTCGCTCCAATGATCGCAGAGCTTGTCGATGGATGTCTGCCACGGATCGTAATCGGAAGGGTAATCCAGGAACTGTCCGAAGTAGCCGCGATCCGGATGATCGCTGACGCCGTGACCCACTCTGCGTGTCCCTTCGTGTGGATTCCCCTCGCGCAGACGACGGATGCGGAAGTAGACGTTCATTCGTGGATTCGGACCGAAGTTCGGTGTCGGTGTATGCGGACAACTGTGCATCGCGATCACCGCGTCCCCCGCTTGCAACAACACCGGCGTCAATTCCGGCCACGGCCATTGCTCCTCCGGCCAACTCGCCTGAGCACGCTCGTGTGCTAAACGACGAATGGAATCCGGTAAACCGTTCATGTATGGACGTCCCGACTCACTGACTTTGATCCGGGGCCAGTCGATACCTTCCGGTCCAATGACACTGCCCGCGTCGCGTTGTTTGCGGAACACCGCCTCGACATCCTCATGCATGCCTTTGATCACGGCCAGCTGCCCGTTACCGGGAACGGTCTGATCGTTCAACGCCACGCCGACCAATGCCGTGTAGCTGCCGATGGAGATGCGCCGGTCAGGATCAATCCACAGTTGTCCGTCATTGGTGCCGCGCACATCGTCGTTTACGCCGAAGTACCGTGCGGCATCTATGGGTCGCGTGGTGACGGGATCGATCTCCTCTGCATGCTCGGGTATCTCACCGCTCCAACTGCCGTCCACATGCGGCCCCGGACTACCCCCGAGCGTATCGCCCGGCGGCGTGACCGCCACCTGGCAGCTGATGACTTCCGGAAACGGTCCCATTTCGTGGCGCAAGATCTCCGCTAAGGGTGTGTCTTTGAAAAGACTGAGCACGGCAGGATTCGTAGCCAAATCGGGCGGCACTAACAAACGCCGTTCGTCTTCAGGCAACGCCTCGCTGATCAATTCCCGCGCCCGATCGCGAATGGCTGGCGGTATGGCGTCTTTTACGACGATGTAGCCGTCCGCCACGAACTGCCGTTTCTGCGCATCGCTAAGCCGTGTCTGCATCACTTTCGTCGCCTATGACCTCCCCGCTAGACGAATGCTATATAGAATTCTAAAGTAGAGATCAACTGTCTTCAGGGGAGGAGACACAGTGGATTTCGAACTGAGCGACAAAGTCCTCGAGTTACGTGCACGGGTCGATCAATTCATGGCCGAACACATCCTGCCGCGCGAGCTCGAATACTGGGAATGGACCGATGATCACGAACATGCGTGGACGTACCCACCCTGGTTCGAAGATTTGAAACAAAACGCCAGAGACGCCGGCATTTGGAATTGGTTCTTACCCAAAGACTACGAAGCGTTTAGTCCGGGACTGACCAATCTGGAATTTGCGCCGGTGATGGAGCGGATGTGCCGTGTGCCTTGGGCACAGGAAGTTTTCAACTGTTCCGCACCCGATCGCGGCAACATGGAAGTGTTGGCCCGTTTCGGATCCTCCGCGCAGCAGGAACAGTGGCTGATGCCTTTGTTGAACGGTGAGATACGCTCCGCGTTTTCTATGACCGAACCTGCGGTTGCTTCTTCCGACGCCACCAACCTCGAAACCACGGTAGTGCGCGACGGCGACGATTACGTCATCAACGGACGCAAGTGGTTTACCTCCAACGCCTACAACCCCTTATGCAAGTTACTGGTAGTGATGGGTAAGACCAATCCCGATGCACCGCGACACCAACAGTTTTCAACCATCCTCGTTCCCAAGGACACTCCGGGGGTCGTTTTGGAGCGCCCTGTGCGCGCGTTCGGCAGCATTCACTCGCCCGGAGGCCATGCGCAAGTGCTATATGACAACGTGCGCGTACCCAAAGAAAACCTGGTACTCGGCGAGGGACGCGGTTTCGAGATTGCCCAAGGACGGCTCGGTCCCGGGCGCTTCCAATACGCCATGATGTTCGTCGGTATGGCGAGCAGATGTCTGGAACTGATGTGCGAACGGGTGCAGGAACGTACGGCATTCGGGGAAACGCTCGCCGAGAAGACGAGTATTCAGCACGACATCGCAAGGTCCCGCTGCGAGATCGAACAGTGTCGCTTGTTGGTGATGGCGGCCGCCGACAAGATGGACAAGCACGGACCGAAACAAGCCCGCGACCACATCTCGATGGTCAAGATCGTCGCTCCGCAAATGTGCCACCGGGTCGCCGACCGCGCCCTGCAGGCACACGGCGGCATGGGCATCACGCAAGACACGCCGATCAATCGAATCTACATGACTTCGCGCTATTGCCAGATCGCCGACGGTCCCGACGAGGTGCACATGTCACAGCTGGCACGGCGTACGCTACGGGACGGGTTCTAGTGCTGCTGCGTGCCGCACTCACTTGCTTAGGCGTTTTAACACCGCTGATTGCCGCACTCGCACAACCGGCCCCGGTACGAGAGGGTCTCTATACCGTTGAGGACCAATTCAAGCAACACTGTGGTGTGTGCCACGGCGAGCGCATGCAGGGTTCGGCACAAGGTACCGCGCTGGTGGGTACTGATTTACAACACGGGGCCGACATACACGCCATCACCAGAAGTATCGCCAAGGGATTTCCCGACGCCGGCATGCCGTCCTGGGAAGACGTGCTGACAGAGGATGAGATCAAAAGCCTCGCATTGTGGATCACTGAGCATCGCGACGGTCTTTTGTATGCGGATTTCAATTTCGCCACTGAAATCGTATTGCCAAAGGCAGCTGTGGCGAGCGAAGAGCACAGTTTTCTGCTGACTTCCGTAGCGACCGGGCTCGATCCCCTGCCCTACTCGATGACCTTGCTGCCCAACGGCGACCTCATCGTATCTGAGAAGATGCGGGGTTTGCGCATCGTCAGTGCCGACGGCACCGTTTCCGACATCGTGACGGGTACACCGCGCGTTTACGACGACGTGCGCAATTCACGACCCGGATTGAAGTATGGGCAGGGCTGGCTGCTGGAGGTCGCTGCGCATCCGAACTATGCCGACAACGGTTGGATATATCTGCACTACACGGACCGTTGCGAAGATTGCAACGCGATGAGCCGCGAGCATAACCGCCCGGTGTCGATGAACGCGTTGATGCGCGGACGGATACGGGAAGGCAGGTGGGTAGATCAGGAGATACTCTGGAAGGCGCCGATCGAGGACTACACCATCTCGTCAGACGTTGCCGCCGGCGGACGGATCACCTTCGACCCGGATGGGTTCGTCTTTATCTCGACAGGTATGAAAACCCGCGAGCGCATTCAAGATCTGAGCTCCAGCCACGGCAAGATTCTACGCCTACATGAAGACGGGCGGATTCCCACCGACAACCCATACGTAGACCATCCGACGGCGTACAAGCTGATATGGACCGTTGGACATCGCAGCCCCCAAGGTTTGGAATTTCATGTTCCAACGAGAACTCTTTGGGGCACCGAACACGGGCCGCGCGGGGGAGACGAAGTGAACCTGCTGTCTCCCGGCAAAAACTACGGTTGGCCGCTCTACTCCAACGGCCAGAACTACAACGGCACTGAAGTGGCTTGGGGACGAGACGAGTACGAAATCGAGCGCAAGGACACCGTTGAGCCCATTGTGGACATGACGCCCTCACCCGCCATATCGAGCTTCGTGATCTATGACGGGTCTGCGTTTTCGCGCTGGGACGGCGATTTCATCGTCGGTTCACTCAAAGCCTCGGACGTCTTTCGCTTGCGTATCGAGGACAAGCAGCTGGTTCACCAGGAACGGCTGATCGAAGACCTGGCTCGCATACGCGATATCGAGGTAGATCAACAAGGCCTGATCTATCTGCTGCTGGAGCACGACTCCGGCGGGCAGATTGTGAGACTAGAACCCGCACAACTCGCCGCGGCACGTCGTTAGGGAATCTCGATCTGTAACGACACCGGATAGTGATCCGACGCAGTTTCAGCCATCCGGTTGGCATGAATGGAGGCGCTGTCCGCGATGGCACATTCGGCGTGGCGGCGATCGATCAGTATGCGATCCATACGCATCCGCCGCTTCGGCCAATAAGTCGTCGGTTGCTTACCGGCACGCTTCAACCGCGCAGCCATGGGATCGACAAACACATCGGCCAAACTGCCTAACGCCCGCGCGCTGGGATTGTCGTTGAAGTCGCCTGCCGCCAGGACCATCTTGCCGGGATTGGTTTCGAGAAAGTTGGTCGCAAGTTGCGCGAGCAGCTGACACTCGGCGCGCCGAATCGTTTCAGCTGACAGGGCGCGCCACGCATTGTTGGTACGCGACTTCAAGTGCACACCGAAGAGCGCGAAGTCGTCGAACTCCACGAGCGGGATGTCACGCTGAACTCGCAGTGGTGTGCGACGTTGCTGCTCCGCATCGTCAAGGCTCGCGAAGTCCGTCAAGATTCCCTCCTCCTCATCTCTAAGCACCACTTCGCGATGGTGGTGCGCCGTGAAGCGCAAGCGGCTCAAGAGCGCCAAGTGGATAGAGCGGTCGCTATTACCCGCAAGTAACCGGATATGGGCGTATGGCTGCCGGAGCCGCTCGTTCAACGAACGCAGCGATGCCGCCGAACCCACCTCCTGCAGCAACAGCACATCCGCCTGCACCTGATCGACCATACGGACAAGCGGACGCACGGCTTGTTCCGGCTTCGGCTCGCCCTCGCCATGCAGGAACAGATTTTGGACATTGTAGGTGGCGATCTTGTACATGCGCGCTGTGACTTCAAGGATTCACCGCATCATAACCAATTCGCCGTTGTCCCTTTTCGCAGATAACTGCTTGGCAAACCGCCGCGATGCCCGGCACAATTGAAAGTCGTCGAAGATTTGGCAATTTGGAGGAAGGACGATGGCAGAAGCACAACACCTTGATTTAGAAGCGGATTTATTCAACCTCGCGATGTCTCCAGAGGCTCAGCCGCTGATGGATGCCGTACTGAAGCACATCGCCGATCACGTCGACCCGATCACCGAAGAGTTTTATGCGCTGAACGAGGAGAAAGAGGACCGCTGGAGCTGGCATCCGCGGCAATTGGAGTTACTCGACGGCGCCAAAGCCAAAGCGAAGGAATCCGGCTTGTGGAATTTCTTTCTCCCAGACGCGGAGACCGGCGAGGGGTTGTCCAATCTCGACTACGCCTACATCGCGGCCGAGCTGGGGAAATCGCCACTGGCGTCCGAGAGCCTCAACTGTAGCGCACCGGACACCGGCAACATGGAAGTTCTTGAACGCGTCGGCACACCCGAACAGAAGGAAAAGTGGTTGAAGCCGCTCTTGAACGGAGAGATCCGTTCAGCGTATGCCATGACCGAACCCGCGCTACCTTCGTCCGATGCTAAGAACATCTCCACACATGCAGAGCTCGACGGTGACGAGTGGGTGATCAACGGTGAAAAGTATTACATCAGCGGGGCCGGTGACCCGCGCTGCAAGATCATGATCACGATGGTGAAGACCAACCCGGATGCGCCACCGAGCCGTCAGCAATCGCAGATATTGGTACCGACGGACGCCCCCGGTGTCGAAATCGTCGGCGCGATGGAAGTGTTCGGTAAAGATCACGCACCGCGCGGTCATATGCATCTGGTGTTTAGAGACGTTCGCGTACCGAAAGAAAACATGCTGCTCGGTGAGGGACGCGGCTTCGAGATCTCCCAGGTGCGGCTGGGGCCGGGACGTATTCACCATTGCATGCGCTCGATCGGTAAAGCCGAGAAAGCGCTCGAGCTGATGGTGAAACGTGCAGGCACACGTGTCGCTTTCGGCAAACCCATCGCCAAGTTAGGTAAGAACGTCGAAGTCATCTCACGTGCCCGTCTGGATATCAATGCGATGCGATTGGCCGTACTGCAAGCCGCTAAAGCCATGGATGTACTCGGTAACAAAGAAGCGCGGGTTTACGTCAGTGGCGTGAAAGCCATGGTCCCGGAAAAAGTCTGCGAGATCATCGACGCTGCCATTCAAATGCATGGCGCGACAGGCGTCTCGCAGTGGACACCGCTCGCGGACCTCTACACCGACATGCGCCACTTGCGCTTCGCCGATGGCCCGGATGAGGTCCACCACATGGTTGTGGGTCGTGCCGAGTTACAACGTTACGATCTCTGGTAGGGCGCAACACGACAGGCCGCGTGGTCGACCGCGCGGCTGGTTCTATTCTCGAACCCGGCAGAGAACGGCGGCGCAGTTCAGTGACTCCACCACATTCGACAGACGAGTTTCCACGCCACTTCTTTAGCCGTGCCGATGAATCTCCGGATGAGCTCTTTTACAGAGAGCCCAGGCTGGTCAACCACATCGACGATGCCACCATCGCGGCGTTGACCGACTATTACCGCGAAACACTGTCGCAAGACAGCACCATTCTGGATTTGATGTCTTCCTGGGTGTCGCACCTGCCCGACGATATCGAGTATGCGCGTGTCGCGGGGCTGGGCATGAACGAACTCGAGTTGTCGCGCAATCCGCAGCTCACGGACTTCGTGGTGCACAATCTCAACGACGACCCGGTATTGCCGTATGATGCTCACGTCTTCGATTTCGTGCACATCGTCGTCTCGATACAATACCTGATCCAACCGGTGGCAGTTTTCGAAGAGATCTGCCGTACACTTCGAACAGGCGGTCAACTGTGCGTGGCTATGTCGCACCGGCTCTTTCCCACCAAAGCCGTGGCGGCGTTCCAACGGTTACACCCCAGTGATCGCGTGCGGCTGGTGTCGGCTTACATGAATAGATCCGGATTCACCGACATTCATTTTATCGATCGTTCACCACCCGATGCGGATCCCCTGTGGCTCGTTGTCGGTCGCGTACCAGGCACGGCTGCGTGAGAAAACGCATCCATACCACCCCTGCCACCTACGCTACAGGTTTGGATATCCATCAGTGGTTGGCTGAAGATCAACATACGGACTTCGACACCCGCCTCCAGCGCGATCACGACATTGCCCGACTGATCAACGCGGGTACGCGGCCGGAAAGAAAAGTACAAACGGTGCTCGACTGGTGGTCGCACATCGATGCTGACACTACGGTGGGTAAGAAGTGCGTGGCTGCCGTGCAACTATTGTCGTGGATACTCGTCACCCTCGGACTTCTCAGCGGCGCGGGTGTCAGCGCCGCTGCCCTCGCCTACGATGGTTCCGCGCCGGTCAACTTACTCACGTTGTTGGGAATAATGGTCGGACTGCCCGCTCTGCTTCTATTACTCACACTGATCAGCAGTACGCTGACAGCCGTGGGTCTGGCACGGCTCGGAACGTTGTTCGGTCCGTCGTTCGGCAGTTGGAAACGCTGGATGATGACCTGGATAGACCGCACCGCGGGCACCGAATTTCACCGAATCGTCGGTGCTAAAGATACGTATGCCGACCTTGGGTACTGGTTGATGATTGTCCTGTCCCAGCGTTTCGCCGTCGCTTTTTTCGCTGCCGCGATGACCACCGCTTGGATTTTGGTGGCCGTCACCGATTTAGCGTTTGGTTGGAGTTCGACACTGAACATCCATCCTGAGTCGGTGCATAGGTGGTTTACGGCTCTCGCCGCACCTTGGCAAACCTGGTTACCGACCGCCGTCCCCAGCTTCGAGTTGGTGCAAGGCTCGCAGTTCTTTCGAATGCAAACGCCCAAGGATGCGGACGTTGTCGCGAGGCTTGGCGATTGGTGGCCTTTCGTGATGATGTGCATCGCTGTGTGGGGGCTGCTCCCGCGTTTGCTGCTGGCGGCGTTTGCTCGGTGGCGCCTGCATCACGCCGGTAGGCGGTTCATCCTCGATAATGCCCACGTCACCGCGCTGATCGACCGCCTGAGTACTCCGTCCGTGCAATACCGCACCACCGCCACCGATTCGAGTGTGCCCAAAATCGACGCCAGTACGGTCCGGGCGGCACCTGACGCAACCCGGCTGGCGCGATTGAGCTGGAACAGTGCGGCCCCGAACGACGTCCCGGACGTCATCGAAGTCGGCTCGCATACGAAACGCACGCAACGCGTCGATGCTCTGAAGAAGATCGACAAAGATGTGGATCAGATCATCGTATACACCAAGAGTTGGGAGCCGCCGACACTCGATGCGCTCGACTTTGTCGAATTAGTCGCGCAAAGCGTTTCCGCCTCGACATCCATCGTAGTCACACCCGTTCCCCTTCCCGGTGAAGCCGTCGCTGAGGGTGACACTGGCGTTTGGCGCAATGGTGTGGCCAAACTCGGCTTGCAAAACGTCTACGTGCAGCCGTTGCGGACACTTGCATGATTCCCGAGTTTGCCGTCGTCGGTCACCCCAACAAGGGCAAGTCCTCCATCGTCGCGACCTTGTCCGAAGATCAACACATTGCCATTGGTCCCGTACCGGGTACCACGTACCGTGCCGATCGATTCACACTGACGGTCAATGGACAAGCCTTGTACACGCTGGTCGATACCCCCGGCTTTCAACGACCGGCTGCCGTGCTCGAATGGCTGGAAACTCATCAAGGCGACGCCAGCGAACGCCCCGCCACTGTCGCCAGCTTCGTTTCAGCTCACACCGGCAACGACCTTTTTCACGACGAATGCGAACTGCTTGCGCCGATTCTCGAAGGGGCCGGTATCCTCTACGTCGTAGACGGCGCCAAACCTTACGGCGCAGAGTACGAACTGGAAATGCAAATTCTGCAATGGACCGGTCAGCCACGCATGGCGCTCATCAACAAGATCGGTCCTGGCGATTACGTCGACCAGTGGCGCAACGCTCTGGATCAGTACTTCTCCATCGTGCGGACCTTCGATGCCATGCACGCAGACTTCAACACGCGCATCAACCTGCTCAGCGGTTTTGCGGAACTGGACGAACGTTGGCGTGCGCCGTTGCACGAAGCAGTCAGCGTTCTTACGGAAGAACGGCGCCGCCAGCTGCGACGCAGCGCAAACCAAATAGCAGACCTGCTGGCCAGCGCGCTCAGATACCACCAAGAACAGACTCTCGCCGAGGACATGGCAGATAGCGCGAAACAAGCCCTCGAACGTAGTTTGCGCAGCCGTCTTTTAGCTAAAGTGCGAAAGCTGGAAAGTGAGTGTCGCGACGCCATTCAACGCATCTATCGCCATCAGCTCACCGAACGCAGGGAAGCCGAGTTGAAACTTCTCGACGCCGATCTCTTCGCCGAGGAAACCTGGGAAATCTTCGGTCTCTCCCGCTTGCAATTGATTGCGACAGGCGGTGTTTCCGGAGCAGTGGCCGGCGGTGGTTTGGATCTGCTGGTCGGGGGTTCCTCGCTTTTCGCGGGAGCCGTCGGTGGAGCGCTCATTGGCTCGCTGGGTGCTTGGCTGGCGGGCGACGAGCTGGCCAAAGTCAAAGTTCTCGGCCAATCGCTGGGTGGCGACATCTTACGTGTCGGTCCTATCAAGGCACGGAACTTTCCCTGGGTGTTGCTCGGTCGCGCCTACTTGCACCATGCACTGATCAGCGAGCGCAATCACGCGCAACGCGAAGCGATGTCCATATCCGTCGAACGCAGCCAGGATCTCTTCGAGTCCCTGTCGGCTCAGGAGCGCCACCATTTCGACAGCCTTTTCGATAAATTGCGTAAGGGAGAGATTTCACACAACGTGGATGAGCTGGTTGAGAGAATCGAGGTGCTGTTGGGCACGCCGATCGACGTCGACTTAGCGGATAAAGGCAGCGCTAAGTAACTCTTTGGTGTACTCACTCTTGGGTGCTTCGAACACTTCGGCGGACACGCCTTCCTCGACCACAGAGCCGTCTTTCATGACGATCAGGTAATGAGAGAGCGCCCTGACGACTTTCAAGTCGTGGCTAATGAAGAGGTAAGCGAGATTGTGTCTGTGCTGTAAGTCGCGCAAAAGCTCAACGATCTGCATCTGTACCGACATGTCCAGTGCGGAGGTCGGTTCGTCCAATATGACGAACTTCGGACGCAACGCCAGCGCGCGCGCTATGGCGATGCGCTGCCGCTGCCCCCCTGAGAATTCGTGTGGATAACGGGATTTCAAGTCGGGATCCAGGCCGACCTCGCGCAACACTTCGTCCACACGCTCGACGCGTTGTGCCGCACTATCGCCGGGGGTGTGCACGACCAAGCCTTCCTCGATAATCTGTTGTACGGACATACGTGGCGACAGGCTGCCGTAGGGATCCTGAAACACCATCTGCATATCGCGCCGAAAGGGTTTGACGGCCTTTTGCTTCAGACCATGCAGCTGCTGGCTTTTAAAGTAGATTTCGCCTTCCGAGTCGATCAACCGCAGCAGGCCAAGACCCAACGAGGTCTTGCCCGAACCTGACTCGCCCACGACCCCTACGGTTTGCCCTTCCCTCAAGTGAATGTCGAGTGGCCGCACTGCCTGGAAGGACTGCGAGCGACCCAGCCAACCCTTGCCCAGGGCGTAACTGACGGCAAACGCCTTAGTGCTGAGCACCTCCCCGGCATCCTTCGGAACCGGCGTTGGCGCACCTTTTGGTTCGGCGGCCAGCAACTTCTGGGTATAAGCATGTTGTGGGGCTGCAAAGATCTGTCCGACCGTTCCCGATTCCACGATCTGCCCTTGTGTCATCACGCACACTCGATCCGCAATGGAACGCACGATGCCGAGATCATGTGTGATGAGCAACAAGCCCATACCCAGTTCGTTTTGCAGAGACTTCAAGAGTTTCAGGATTTCGGCCTGGATGGTCACATCCAACGCTGTGGTCGGTTCGTCCGCGATGAGTAGCTGCGGCTCGTTGGCCAACGCCATGGCAATCATTACCCGCTGGCGTTGCCCACCCGATAGTTGGTGCGGGTAGGCCGCCAGCTTGGCTTCGGGCTCGGGTAAGCGTACCAACCGCAGTAACTCGAGCGAGCGTTCGCGCGCTTGTCTCGAAGTCATGCCGCGATGAACTTTGAGGGTTTCGCCGATCTGTTTGGCCACGGTGTGCAATGGATTGAGCGATGTCATCGGTTCCTGGAAGATGATACTTACAGCGCCGCCGCGGATGGTACGCAAGCTTGAGTCGCTGGCGCTCACCAGTTCTTGACCCTGCATTCGAATGGATCCCTTCGGGTGACTCGCCATGGGATAGGGCAACAGTTGTAGAATCGACAAGGCACACGCAGACTTACCCGATCCGGACTCGCCCACCAGTGCCAGCGTTTCCCGCTCCGCTATGTCGAAAGACACACCCCGCACCGCGTCGTTCTCACCGAAACGTACCCAGAGATCATCGACTTCGAGAAATGGCTGATCAGGCACTGAGCTCACTTCCTCCCTGTAGCGCACGGCGCGGGTCGAGGGCATCCCGGATGGCTTCGCCAATGAAGATGAGCAGCGTCAACATAACCGCCAGCGAGAGGAACGCGATCAATCCCAGCCAGGGGGCGTGCAGATTCTGTTTGGCTTGCTGCAGCAGACGTCCGAGCGATGGATCCTCCAACGGCAAACCAAAACCCAAGAAGTCGAGGGCTGTCAAAGTGGTAATGGCACCATTCAAAATGAACGGCAGGTAGGTCAAGGCGGCAACCATGGCATTGGGCAGCACGTGCCGGCGCATGATGGTGACATCGGCAACCCCCAATGCACGTGCCGCGCGAACGAACTCGAAGTTACGCGCACGCAGGAACTCCGCCCGCACCACACCGACGAGCGCCATCCAACTGAACAACGAAAGAATCGCCAACAACCAAAACACGTTGGGTTCGACCATGCTGGCGAGAATGATGAGTATGAGCAGTATGGGTAAGCCTGCCCATATCTCGACGAAACGCTGACCGATGAGATCGACCAGCCCACCAAAATAGCCCTGCAACGCACCCACCGCGATCCCGATGGTCGAACTGATCAAGGTCAGAAAGAGACCGAACAGTACGGACAGCCGAAAGCCGTAGATGAGCACAGCCAGCACATCGTTGCCTAAACCGTTGGTCCCGAGCAAATGGCCTGCCGACGGCGGGTGCGGATAGGGAGGATCCAGGGCCCAATCGATGGTATCGGCCGCAAACGGGATGGGCGGCCACAGCGCCCACCCACGTTCTTCGATCAGGTCGCGCATGAATGCTTCGCGGTAGTCCGCTTCGGTTTCGAATACGCCACCCAGCTCTGCTTCGGTATAGGTCACCAGCACTGGAAAATGGAGTTCGCCATCGAGCGAGAAAACGATCGGTTTGTCGTTGGCTATGAACTCCGCACAAAGGGTAACGGCGAACAGCACACCAAATATCCACGCAGAGTAGTAACCCCGCCGGTTTGCTTTAAAATTTTGCCAGCGACGCTGGTTGAGGGGACTCAACCGCGTGCCTCGAAATCGATACGCGGGTCGACCACGGCATAGGTCAAATCACCTACGAGCTGCATGACCAAACCAATCAACGTAAAACAGAAAAGGGTCCCGAAGAGAATCGGGTAGTCGCGTTTGACGACCGCCTCGTAACCGAGCAAGCCGATACCATCGAGCGAGAAGATCACCTCGATCAACAACGCCCCGGTAAAGAGAATGCCGACAAACGCGGCCGGAAATCCGGCGATGACGATCAACATGGCATTGCGGAATACATGACCGTAAAGCACGCGTTTTTCGGTGAGGCCTTTAGCGCGGGCGGTCAGCACGAACTGCTTGTTGAGCTCTTCTAAGAAACTGTTCTTGGTCAACATCGTCAACGTGGCAAAGCCGCCGATGGTAAGAGCCGTCAAGGGCAAGGCCAGATGCCAGAAGTAGTCACCCACTTTACCGAGAAGAGACAGCTCCTCGAAATCGTCCGATACCAATCCGCGCATTGGAAACCAATCCAGAAACGAACCCCCCGCGAACACCACGATCAGCAAAATGGCGAATAGAAATCCGGGAATGGCATATGCCGTGAAGACAATGGCGCTCGTCACGACGTCGAACCGTTGTCCGTCGCGCACGGCTTTGGCGATGCCCAGCGGGATCGAGATGCTGTAAATCGCCAGCAGCGACCACAGCCCCAGCGACAGCGACACCGGCAGGCGTTCGGCAATCAACTCAATCACGGGACGATCTTGGAAATAGCTGTCCCCTAAATCGAACTTCGCATAGTTGGTCACCATGATGAAGAAGCGCTCGTGGGCGGGTTTGTCAAACCCGAAGTGGGCCTCGAGTCGTTCGATCAGCTCCGGATCGAGACCGGATGCGGCGGTATAGCCCGTTCCGGATGTCGGCCCCATGCTACCGCTCGAGATCGATCCCGTCGTAGAACCGCTCAAACCCGACAGTTGCGCCAAAGTTTGTTCAACCGGGCCACCGGGTGCGAATTGAACGATGACGAAATTGATGACCAGAATGCCGAACAGCGTCGGCAGAATCAGCAGCAGGCGTTTGCCGAAGTACCGCAGCATCAATCGTCTCCGACAAACTCGGCAACCCGCTGTGCTTTCTCAGCATCCCACCACCAGGTCATGATTTGATGATGCCGCGTCAGGGGTTCGTCGTATTCGGGCATGCCGTATTTATCCCAATAAAGGTAGGCCTGCTCCGTCTTGGAACTGTTTGGCAATTGGTAGAAGTTCCACAGTAATACTCGGTCCAACGCACGGGATGCGGCAATAAAATCGTCCCAGTTCTGGGCCTCCTGGATTGCCTGGATGAGTGTATCCACCGCGGGATCGCGCACATTGCCCCAGTTGTAGCTGTACTCCTGATCAGCCAGCGTCGACAAGAACTGGCGGGTTAACAGTTCCGTCGGCGGCATCTCCGGCAGGAACCAGATGGCACCGATGTCGAAATCTCCCGAGCGGATCCGATACAGCCAGTTCGAGATTTCCGGGGCTTTGATGCTCGAGCGGATGCCCAACCGCTCCAAGCGCTTGGCATATGAGATGAACCCGCGGCCGAGTGCCGCAGAAACCGCGAGAAAGCGGACTTCGAAAGCTTCGTCCGTGACACTGTGGCGCAACTCTCCGTCCTTGAGCACCCAGCCAGCTGCCTCCAGTAACTTGGCAGCTTTGAGCGCATTCTCCCGATTGTACCCACCCCCCTCGCCGGGACGCGGACCGAAGGGCTGCGTAAACACTCGAGGCGGGATCCTATCGCGCAGCGGCTCCAACAGTTTGAGTTCTCGCGTGCTGGGCAGCCCGACCTGAGCCAGCTCAGATCCCTCAAAGTAACTGTTGGCGGCACCGAAATAGTTGTAGCTGCGCCGCGCCCCCCATTTGAAGTCACCCATCAGCCAGAACGCTTCACGCACGCGAATATCCTGAAACCGCGGTTGATCCATGTTGAAAAACATGGGCCACCACAATCCCGCGGGTTTGTTCAGGCGATACTTGATTTTCTTCAAGAGTCCAGCCCGCGCAGCTGGAATATCGTAGGACGTGAACCAGGTGCGTGGTACCGACTCGATATGCCCATCCAAAACGTGCGCTTTGACAGCTTCGGTTTGTACTTGATCGTCGCGGAAGTACTCCCACCGTACCGTATCGAAGTTCCAATGCCCCTTGTTCACGAGCAGATCTTTGGCCCAGTAATCTTCGACCCGCTCCCACTCCACCCAGCGGCCGACGGAGAACTTACCTATCCGGTAAGGACCTGAGCCAAGAGGGGGCTCGACCGTGGTTTTGGTGATGTCGCGTGTGGCCCAATAGTGTTTTGGGAAAATCGGCATGCTGCCGATGCGGATCGGCAGCACGGGGTTGCCACGATACGCCTCGCGGACATGAAACTTGACCTCGCGAGGTCCTATTTTTTCTGCGTGACTGAAGGGCACCAGCTGCACGGAGATCTCGGGACTGGCCACCGTCGTCGACACCTCGAACGTATACAGGACATCTTCGACGGTAATCGGTTGTCCGTCATGCCAGCGGGCCGCATCGCGTAGCTTGAAGGCCACCCAAGCCCCATCGGGGTCAACCGCGACCCCTTCGGCGATGAGCCCGTAGTAGCCTGCCGTCTCATCGAGTGCGTCGCGCAACAAGGTGTCCCACAGGTAGCGCCACTCCTTCACCCAGAAGTAGGTCCCGACTACGACTCTGCCCCGTAGCGGAACGGGGTTGAAGGTATCCCAATTGCCCATCTCCCGAAAACGAAAGGTGCCGCCTTTGGGCGCATCGGGATTCACATAGTCGAAATGTGTCGCGTCATCACTGTATTTGGGTGCATCGAGGAAGGCGTAACCATGACGGTAAACGATATCCGTCTCCGCTTGCGCCAACACGCCCGGTATCGCCAGTACTGAGCTGAAGCATCCAAACAGCAGCAACGTCCGCCGCAGCCATGCCGGCACGCGAACCTCCTCATAAAGTCTCGACCGATTATTCAATGCGCCTCGACACGTTTCAACTACACAACGTCGACAGGCTGCCCCCACCTTGACCTGATGCACACAATACCGGACCATGCCCGCCGTCCATCAGTTCGACCTACCATGGAGAGAGGTATGTCCCGACTTCGTATTACGCTGTTCAGCGCCTTGTTCACGATACTACCAACGAGCCCGGCTTGGGCCGCATCAGACTCACTCGTGTTGGAAGAGATTGTGGTCACCGCGACCCGGCGTGCTGAAACCGACATCCAGTCCACACCGGTCGCAGTGTCGGTCGTAGACGAGGAGGAGTTCGACCGCTTGTTCGCCCAGGACATCGGGGAAATTGCGCTGTACGTGCCGAACTTCTCCGCCGCTACCGTCACCGGCTTCAACGCCGCATCGTTTGCAATGCGGGGTGCGGCCGAGACCGACATCATCGTCTACTTCGATCCGAAAGTCGGCGTGATCGTGGACGACTTTGTCATTCCGCACGTGCAAACTCAGTTATTGGAACCCTACGACATAGAATCCGTCGAGGTGCTGCGTGGTCCGCAGGGGACACTCTTCGGAAAAAACACTACTGCAGGGGCCATTGTGGTGCGCACACGCCGTCCGGATCTCGAAGCAACTTCGTTTCAAGCAGACCTGCAGTACGGGAGCTTCGATGACGTGAAAGCCAACGTCGCGTTCAACCTTCCATTGAGCGATACCGCCGCGTTTCGCTTTGCAGGCCTCTATCAGAAGAGTGACGGCTACTACGAAAACGGCAAGGTCGACAATCCCATCGATCTATTCGTGACAGGCATCGGCGATGCGGGTCAAACCGACGGATCGCCGGTGCGGGGAGACGGCAGCGATCTCGGTGGCAAGGACGTTTTTTCAGGTCGCGCCAAACTACTATTCGAACCCAACGATCAACTTACGCTGCTGGGTCAGATAGAAGTCATCAAGGACCGCAGCGATCCGGTTCCGGTCATCAACGATACGCCCGCCGCAGCAGGTCAACTGGCGACTCTATTCGGCTTCCCGGGAGTAGGCAGCGGCGATCCGTTGGATCAAGCCGGTATCCACTCCAGCCAGATCGTAAACCTGGACGATGAGCAGGAGGTCGATGTCTTGGGTGCCTATCTCAACGCCGAGTACCAGTTGGAAAACCATACTTTGCATGGGTCTCTCGGCTATCGTGAGCAAGAATCGCGCCTGCCCAACGAATACCTCGGTACCCCCTACGAGAGTTTCTTTGCCGCTTCGCGCGATGACGATCGCGAGACGTTTCAAGCAGAGGTGCGGCTAGCGTCGGAACTGGACGGTAACTTCAACTACGTCGCGGGTCTGTTCTATCAGACCAACGACGTCGAATTCTGCGTGTTGCAGCAACTCGGCTTGCTCGAATTTTTCGGCTCCGCCATTCCGGGCGTGCTGGACAATCAGAATCCGTTGCTATTGTGCAACAAACAAGACGCCGAGGCGTTTGCCGCGTTCGCCGACGTCAACCTGGATCTCACGGAAAAGTTCACTCTAGGTCTGGGTGTGCGATTTACCAACGAGGAAAAAGACTACACCGCACGCGAAGGCTTACCCGTGCAGTTCATTTTCCCCGGCGGAGTCTTCGGCGAGCCGCTGGATGGGCAGAACTTCTCCCTCGCGTCCGCGTTCGTGCAGCGCGACGATGAAGACTGGAGCGAACCCACCTGGCGTATCACCGGTTCTTACCAGTTCAACAACGATGTGTTCGGTTACCTCACCGTTTCGCGCGGCTTCAAAAGCGGGGGTTACAACGATCAGGCAGGCTCCGGCGGGTTTGCCAACTTTCCCGTGCAGGCCTACGACCCCGAATTCGCCACGAACTACGAAATCGGCGTCAAGTCGAGCCTGGCCGAAGACCGTGTGCGTTTGAACGCCACCTACTTTCACGTGAACTACGAAGATTTCCAGCGCAGCACCGTCGTCTCCGTACCCGGTACCGCGTTCCAGGAAACACGCACGTTCAACGCAGCTGAAGTCGACGCGCAGGGCCTGGAACTCGAGCTGACTGCCTTACTCGCCGAGAACCTCACCCTACGCGCCAACATCGGTTGGCTGGACACCGAGTACAACAAGTTCGTGCTCGACCGTAACTTCGACGGCATCCTGGAGGACTTTTCGGGTCGCGACGTCGTTCGCTCACCCGAATTGACTGCCGGGATCGACCTGACCTACGAACAAGCGCTCGATATCGGCCGCATCGTCTACAACATCAACTATCTCTACGAAGACGAAAATACGTATTACTACAACGATGACATCGGCGAAGCCTTCGATACGATCTTGGAAGAACGCAACATCCTCGGTGCCAGCGCCACATGGAATAGTCTTGATGACAAATACTACGTGTCAGTCTTCGGCAAGAACCTAACGGATGACCGCTATAAAACCGCTTCTCAGGCGGTCGGTATATTGTGGACGTTCTCCAACTACGGCCCGCCGCGTTTCTATGGAATTCGTGCCGGGGTGAGGATGTAGTCCGACTGCGTCGGCATCAACGGCGATAACGCCCCAACACAGGCCGACCTGGGTACACTCCTTCGACCAGTTCGCCATCGTCGATCAACACGGTACCGTTTACGATGACGTACGGAATACCCCTGGAGGTCTTCAAACCACCCTCGAACGTAGCTCGGTCGGCAACAGTTTCGGGGTCGAATACCGTAATATCGGCATCCGCACCGACTTGAATCCGGCCTTTGCGCTGGGCGGCGGGAGTAACGGTCTGTAGGCGTTGCGCGGGCATCAGTGTCATCTTGCGTATGGCGTCGCTCAGAGACAGTATCCCCTGCTCGCGCACATAGCGGCCGAGGACACGGGCAAACGTACCCGCCGTGCGCGGGTGCGCACCCGGAGCATAAGGCATACCATCCGATGCGATCATGGTGTTCGCCCGCGACAATCCGGCCTCGATCCATGCTTCCTTCATCATGTGAATGATCACCACGCCGCCTTCCTGCCGATAGCGCTCGAACGACGCGGCGGTCAGTCGTTCGCCGGTCGCTTCCCATTGTAAATCGCCGTAATCGATATTCGCCAGTCGCTGCTGCCAGCCTGCGTCAAACAACGCCGACTCCAAACTCGTCGACGCTGCGGTATACGGATAGAGTTCCGTCGTCACGTCGACACCACGTGAACTCGCCCCCTCGATCATGTCCAGGGCCATGACGATGTCGCCGAGCGCCATACTATTGAGATGCACGACGTGCAACGGTGCACCCGTTGCAGCTGCGTTTGCGATCATCTCTTGCACGCCAACGATACCGGGATCGCGCACGTGGGTGAAAATAACCGCCTGGTGGGCTGCTGCAAACTCGAACAACCGATACATCTCCTCACTGGACGCCCCCGGCACATATCCGACTGGCACGCCGATGCCCAGCGCGCCGTCCGCAAGCTCTTGCCGTATCAGGTCCGTCATCTCATCGATCTGCTCAACCTGGAGCGATTCGTAATTAGCGCCGGAAAATTCCCGCATCTGAAAGCGTCGCGCCACAGCACTTTCAGCACCGTGTTCGTCGAGTAACTCCCGATACCGCGCAGCCTTGGCACGATACTGATCCATCGCGTTGATGCGGGCTGCTACCTGGCTCGCAGACGCACCGTAGTTGACGAGCGTGGTGCCTTCCTTGTCGCGCAGGAATTCACGGATCGAATAGCGACCCGATTCCAACTCCAAGGCCGTGGTGACGCCATCGTATGCCTGGAACCGATGCGCATCGTTGGTCTGCCCGTGTACGTGCAAATCTATGAAGCCCGGCGACACCACCAGACCGCGGGCATCTATAGTCCGCACACCCTCGATAGGTTCCGCCGTGATCTCCGCAATGCGGTCATCGCGCACGCCGACATTGCGTACCGCATCCAATTCGGTCTCGGGGTCGATGACCCGCCCGCTCTGAATGACCAAGTCGAAGGGCTCGGCAGCGTGAACGACACCCGCAACCAAGCAGACCGAAAACAACCAGCAACGCAGCATGACTTTCTCCAGGTAGCGCCTGGTACAGGCTAATTCAGCGCTCTGCCGCTGTCGATGTAGCGTTGTAGTCGCTTGAGTTGACCGAGTTGTACCCGATCGACGGGTTCCGCCAGAGACTTCAGGCCACCGGGGGTATAGCCCCCTACCACATACCGATACACTAGCTCACTGCCGCTCTCGAGCGGTTCGAACCGGAACGACATACTGCCCGTGACGGCCATCGCTTGTAATGGGCCGAGTCCCCCGCGCAGCGTGATGGAACGCCCTCGCTCGACGTTAACCACGCGCAGGTGCGCGACACTGACGGTGTCCGTCGTTTCACAAAAACAGCCTCCTGCAACGTCGTCGATGCTGAACCCGGCTGGGTCACCGCCAAAGGAGTGACTGGCATCCCACCACTGGTGCACGTCTTCGACTAACGCGCGATACGCGTCACCCGGCGTCGCCTTGAGAACGAGTCGGTGTTCTGAAACGAATCCGGTATCTGTGGCTTCCGTGACTTCAGCCCGGGCATGGGGCAGAAACAAGCCGCATAGCGATATCGTTAAGAATGCGGTGAAGCGCATGTTACGGATAGAGCGTTACTGGGGTGAAGGGCCTATGTAGTCAACCACCAGGGAGACTCGACGGTTGGCCGAACCTTCGGCTCCCCAGGCACCCGGTTTGAGCATACGTTCCTGTTCCTCACCGTAGCTGACCGCGACGACTTTGTCGGAAGGAAGATTGCCCTCATCGATGAGATAGCGCCGCACCGATTCGGCGCGTTGCTGGCCAAGCCACTTGTTGTACTCGGGATCGCCCGCGGGATCGGTAAAACCTTCTACCGTGACGACCACGTGAGGGGTGTACTGCTTGAGGACATCCGCAAACTCATCGAGCGCCGGTTTGTCCTCTTCGCGCAAGGTTGCATCGTCGTACTTGAAATGCGCACTCATCTCCACCCGCAGCCGGCCTTGCAGATTCGCGATGGTGGCGTCGTAGTTACTGAACTTACCATGCAGATCTTGGGTCATCTCCGTGAACTGGCCGCGAATGCCTTCCAGCCCATCGGCAAGCTCCGCATCGGTGGCGCGCAGGTCACCGATGGTGCGGTCGAATTCGTCACGCTTTACGTACTCCTCGCGAGCACACCCCGTCGCGATCAGTACGATCGAAAAAATGCTTAATAATCCCGAACTTAGTCTCATGCTCAACCCCTAGGAAATACCCATTGCGCGCAGCCCGCTACCGGGCGCCGTATTTTGACACAAGACGTTTCTTCAAGCGAAGATACCGGGGACACTGTTTTACGAGCATTTTCCACTCCATCCGCCAGTCCGTTTACCAAAGGGGCCCGATCATGGTCAGTGAATTCTATCCGATTTTTCAGCACGCCTACTTCGTCAATGACGTCGAAGAAGCCGCGCACAAGTGGCACCGACTGTATGGGGCCGGGCCTTTCGTCCTCGTACCCCACCATAAAACGGAGAAGTTCCAGTACCGGGGTACCGATCAGGAGGCAGACGTGTCCTATGGTTTCGGCTACCTCGGCAACAACCAGATCCAGTTCATTCAACAGCATGACGAAACCCCGTCGATCTACCGAGACATGTATGCTGCAGGCCAAGAGGGTTTTCACCACGTAGGTTGTCTTGTCAACGATTTCGCCGCGGCACGGCAGAGGATGTTGGATTTGGGGTTCGAAAACGCGTGCGAGCTATGGGCCGACGATGTCAATGCTGCCTATTTCGATACCCGCTCCGTTAACGGCGGGTTTACCGAAATCCACGGCGATCCGGTACATATTCTCGGTACATTTGCGACGTGGAAGCGCGCGCACGAGAATCGGCAACCGGGGGACAGCCCCATCATGGCTCGCGAAGCGCCGTTCAGAGAAGGCCGCGACCCGGATTACCTGTAAACGCAACCGATCCGGACTCGTTCGCCCGTCGCACGAATTACTCGACCATACGATTCACCAGCGGCGGCAAACCGGCCAACGTAACAGTCACCGTGTCGCCTGCCTTCAAGTAAGGGTAGACACCGCCGTGTGCCACACCGCCTGGTGTGCCGGTGCAAATCACGTCACCAGCAATTAATGGACGCCTGCGGCTGACCTGCTCGATGATTTGCGGTATCGAAAACACCATGTCACCGGTGCGTCCCGACTGGCGTAGCTCACCATTGACCCGGGTCTCGATGGCGATGTCGAGCGGCAGGCCGAACTCATCCGGGGTGGCAAGCCACGGACCCAGTGGTTTGAAAGTAGCGAAGCCTTTCGCACGACCCACGGCATCGGCTGTCCCTGCTGCCTGCACGTCACGCGCAGATACATCGTTCAAGGGCATGATGCCCGCAATGTGCTGCCAGGCATCTTCCGCCCGAATCCCTTCGGCGCGTTTACCGATCAACACCCCGACCTCCCCTTCATAGTCGACTTCGTACGGGGCTTCCCGGGGCAGCCGCACATCGCTCCCCGCCGCCGTTACCGCAGAACCCGGCGCAACACCGAAAAGGAGTTTCTCCGGAACCGGCCGGCCGATTTCTTCACAGTGCGCCCGGTAATTCAATCCCACGATAATGAACGCACCGGGGTCGTGGATCAGCCCGGCCACCTCCGCCTCGTCGAAGGGCACGACTGCCTTGGTCGCGGTGTTGCGTATCGATGCCATTCCATCGGCGCGAACGAGATCGCTGAGGTGAGCATCGATGTCGAGCAGATGGACCTCCTGACCCACCAAACGAGCCAATCCGGCGGTGGTTTGCAACAACAACACGGCTTATCCCTCCAATACACCCGTTCAGGGGGGTGTAGTCCCCTTCTCATCCAAACGGATGATGCCAGCCCCCGGGGCGAGCGTAAAACTAGCTGGCGTCGACTCCATCGACATCGACCGAACCACACGCAAATCGCAAAAAGGAGAGTGACCATGCGATTGTCCCAAATCTTAATCCTGCTGATGTGTCTGTGCGTCGCCGCGGGGGCGCACGCAGTCACCCGTACAGTATTCATCTCGAAAGCGAACGTGCAGGACTATCCCGCAGAGTCTATCTCGTTCAGTGGCACAGGGATTACCACCGAAGAGGTTGAAACCGAACGTAAGGATGGCGGGGTGCTCATCACGCTCAACTACTCGAGTAGCGACGGGCGCAACGACGGTACGCTCACGCTGCCGCCCTCCGCCGGGCCCAATACGCGGTTCGAACTGCCGAATTCGACCCGGCCACTAGAGGTGGATCCGCTCACCGGCTTGGTGGGCTCGACCCGGCCCACGCGATTGCGGGGCGTCCCGGATTCCGGACCCCGGTTTCAATTGGGAATCTACGGCGGAGCGACGCGCGTCAGTCTCCCCGAAACCGGTACCAATTTCGGTCGCATCATCGACGGCGTCGAGCGCATCGAAGTGTTGTCGGACAGCGACGTCAATCGCACGCAATACGGCGCAAAGGCCCGATCGGGCGTGATCAACGTCTTGCCCGGGCGCGGGCGCCTGGAGGTGGAAATCGATCATGCCGAAAGTGACGACGACGATTTCGGCCGAGTAGAACCCAACACGGAAGTCACCTATGTGGTGGCAACGCGGGACTTACCTTCAGGTGCGCTGCTCGGACCAGCAGGAGGCGAAACCCGTTACGATCAGGAAACCGAGCAAATGCGCTATGCATTCGCGTATCAGTGGCCGACTGAGTTACTCAACGGCGCTGGAGGACAGTTCGATTTCAGAGTAGGTTTGGAATACTTGCAAGCGGAAGTGGATTTCACCGCCAGTTCGACCGCGTTGGCGTTCCCGGGGTTCAACCACACACTCGACCAAAGCGTCGAAGCCGATACTATCCGCGGTTTGTTCGGAGGGGTATACCAACACCCCTGGGGCGATGGTTTTTATGGCACGGTGGGTATCGGGCTCGTCGTGGAAACGATCGACATCGATTTCGAATCACTCGAAGTGTTCGACATATTCGGCACGTTGGATACGCGGGTCATCGATGACAGTTCCGATGACACCAATGCGGGTGGCTACGTCAATCTCGGAGTCCGCAAAGACTTCGGCACCGCCAGCGTTCTCGCCGAATACCGATATCTATATGGCGTCGGCAATGTCGGCATCAAGAACCTGCGCACCGGCGACGACATTTTCGAACGCAACGACACCGCCGATGCTGAGGTAGACGACGACGGCACGCACGGTTTCTTCGTCACCTTCATGCTGAATCTGGCATCGAACTAGACAGCACACATTGGGCACAAGGCCCACTGAGCGGCGCCCCTTTGACTAAATGCTTGAGGGGTGCTGACTCGCTCACCGACACTTCCCATCCAACCGGACGACAACTGACACCCCGGAACAGGGGGGTGCAGCCGCTTTCCCGGCTGCCTTAAAGTATTAGCAACTGCTCAGGGAGAGGCCATGCAGGGAGTGCAGGACATCTACCTCGCCGGGAACGATGACGACCGTTGGTCCGACGTCCTCTCTAGGTATTGCGAAGACTGGCAACTGCGCGATATCGCACTCTTCACGGCACACCCTGGCGAACGGACTTTCTCATCGGTGGTCAACGCAGCTCTGCCCATCGAGGTACACAACGAATACCTCGCGGATTTCGCGCATTACGACACGCAGATCCTCCGCCTGTTGGACGGTGGAGAACGCCAACTTACCGGTACTGATCTTTTGAGTGTCGACGAAGCACAGCACTGTCCCGTGCACAACGACTATCTCATCCCGCACGACATCGACCGCCAGATCGTCTGGTACTTCAAAACTACGCAAGGGTCGAAACACACCTGCACCTTCATCAAAGGCGCCGATGACGGACACTTCACGCCCGAATTGTTAGCTGAGTTTGCCGGTCTCGTCCCGCACGTGAAAGCCAGTCTGGAACTGGCCATGCAGGCAAGTCGCAGCGAGCGTATTGCCGCTGACATTCTAAACCGGTTCGGCTTCGCAATCGTCGCACTCGATGCTCGCGCAAGAGTGTCGCATGTCAACACGCCTACGAATGATCTCATCGAGGCAGGACACCTCGAAATCGACGCACAAGGCATGCTAAGGGGTACGCATCCTGCCTGGCAGCAAGCCATTACACGCGCTCTCGAGGCGGGCAGAGCCAACGCCGCCTTCCGTCACTCGGACTACCACTGCGAGGTGCCGTTCGCCATAGAAGTACTGAATGCTCCCGGCGATGCAAATCGCGAAAGTCACACCGTCTTGCAGATACGTGACTACCAGCATGCCATCACCGACGTGACCGACTGTTTCGGAGCAACACCCGCTGAAGCCAATTTGGCGTTGCATCTCTTCTTCGGTGGCACACTCGACTCACACGCACAGCGTAACGGTACGAGCATCAATACTGTGAGGAGTCAGTTGCGCGGTCTCTTCGAGAAAACCTCTACCCAAAGACAAAAAGACTTAGTCGCTGCTTTGGCCGAAATTCTGCGCTAGTTCAAACGAACTAGATAACGGTGTTCGCGGATTCGTCCGTTGGCGTGCTCGACAACGAGCCGCAACGTCCACTCAGGCGATCCCTCGAACGCCGTCGCTGGCAGCTTGACCAATTCACCGGCTTGGTTGCGGGCCACTTTACCCATGCTCTGCCAGTCTTGTGGCGCCTGTCCTTCGCCGAGAGAAAGGGTTGCTGACTTGAACTGGTTGGCGTCGGCAACACCGATGACGGCCAGACTGGCTTGGCCTTTGATGCGGGCTACGCGCACACGATTGATTTCGGCGTTCACAAAGAAGTCAGGTGTAGCAGCCAATGCCGCGTCGGCATCCAACAATCCATAACCGGTTAACAAGTCAACGCCAGGCGCTTCGATGTCCCTGGCATTCTGCACGATCATGCGTTTGACCTGCGCCGGGGTCAGCCTTGGGTTTGCCGAAAGCAGCAACGACGCCACACCGGTAACGAAGGGTGCGGAAAACGAGGTGCCTGTGGCGCGGTAAAACATCGCCTGCTCGCCGACAAAGGCGCTTCCGGGTTCGTAGTCGATCACCCCGGTCAGCCAGGACAAATCGGTCTGTCGCGCCCTTGTCGAGAGCACGTCGATGCCTGGTGCGACGACATCGACACGCTCACCGTAGTTGGAGAAAGGCGCATGCTCATCGTCCGGGTTCGATGCCCCGACGGTGATCGCGCCCTCGACACCGGCCATGGAGAGACCGGCTACGTCTTGCTGCTCGTTACCGGCAGCGATGACCACGACCACGCCTCGCTCGATCGCATAGCGAATCGCTTCGTCTTCCAACTTGTTGCGGTGATGCCCGCCCATGCTGATGTTGATAACTTGAGCGCCATGATCCACCGCGTAATGAATCGCCCGTACTAGATGCATCGTGCGGCCGTGACCTATGAAGTTCATGGCCTTCAACACCATGATCTTGGCTCTGGCATTCATGCCAGCAATGCCTAACTCGTTGCCGGTGATTGCCGCGATGGTGCCGGCGACATGCGTGCCGTGACCTAGATCGTCCCACGGCATGTTGTCTTCGTTGATGAAATCCCAACCGAAGTAGTCGTCCACGAAGCCATTGTTGTCGTCGTCACGCCCGTTGAGGGGATCGTTGACGTTGACCCATGCGCGATCGCGTGTGATGTCGGGGTGCAAGAAGTCGAGGCCGGTATCGATGATGGCCACAACCACGTCGTTTTGCGGTTGAAACGTCGGGTCGAGGTTGATGCGTTTGAGCGCCCACTGATCCGGGTAGCTTTGGCCCCAACTCTTGGCGCTATCTTGGAAGTGAGGATCGTTCTGCGCCCAAGCGTGGATTGACCAGAGGCATGCTGTCAGGATGATGGCCGTAGCCCCTTGCACGCGCATCGTTTAGAACCCTCCCCACGCCGGTGAGCAATCGCCCCACCTAAGCGGCCAATTCTGCTGCCAGCCGTAAGCGGTCAATACTTGTACGCGGGAAGCGGGTACACCGGTCGCTGGCGCTTCGGTTGCACCGCTCGTACGGTTGTCCGGAAAAAAGATGTCCGATGCAGTCACCTGGAACCGTCCATCTCGACCGGTCCTGATGAAGTTTGGCGTTTGCGCATCCGTGCGACCGAACGTTACCGCCTGAGGACCGCGCAACACTTCGACGGCGTCCAGATCGAATGTGGTCAACACGCTCACTCCTGGAATCGGCTGTCCCCGCTCGCTCAGTACCGCGCCGCGAAAAGTGAACTGCCCGTTCGCATCGACAGGGTTGAACGACGGTAGGAGATTAGCGAGGTCTTCCACGGACGTCAGCCCTTCGATGGCATCGCCGTCGAACGCCGTGACGCTGATTGGGATGTCTTGGAGGTTTTCGGTCTTGGCTTCTAGACACTGATTGGGATTCTCATCCACTGCGTAGCGATAGCCGCCGCCGGCGACAAACTGCGTGAACCGATCGTCACCGAACTGGTAACCCGCGCCGACTGAACCCAACCACTCGGATTTCGCCTCCTCGTTCCCGGCAGAAGCAGCCGGGTTAGTCTGATCAGCCGGTTGTGTTTGAACCCCGTATTTGTACTCTGCAGTGAGAAAGTTCGATACGAAGCCGAACTTGGAACTCCACTTCCACTCACTTTGAATGGCGTAGCCCAGCGCTTGTTCTTCCAGCGTCGGTGCAGTGGAGGTTGAGCCAGGCGTGACCGGTGTCGGCGTACCCGCAGACTGTTCCCCCGTCGTGCCGCCGGTGTCGTGCGGAGATTGAGGAAAGCAAAACTCATAAAAGTCAAAGGGTGAACCCGCGTGCGTACTCGCCGTTTCTTCTGCCGGGGCTGTCCCGTCCCGATCTTCATCGTCCTCTGCCTCACCCGTCTCACCAGCTTGCGGTCCGGCAGCGGCTCCCGGGCCGGGACCTGCCGGCGGAGGAGGCGGTTGCACACCCCCGCCGGTATCCGATTCCGACCCGCAATCGACCACGATCAGCTTGATGGACCGGGACGAGCTGCGTGCCGGAACGATCTCGACCTCAACAGCATCGAACGTAATCGTGTATTCCCCAGGCGTTGAGGGCGCTTTGAGATCGAGGATGTACGTCTTGTTGCTCCCTTCCGGTTTCTTCATGGTCAGCGGTTGCGCATCACCAGGTGGTGTGATCGTTACCGTCACGTTCAGTTTGTCCTGCTCAGGATCATCGACGATCGCGCCGACACGGTACGGATCGTTGGGACACAGGCGTCGCTGCTGCACAATGGTGGTGTCGTTACCGTAGATGTAACCGATCCCACCGACTTCCGGCGCTTTGTTACCAACATGGATCGAAGAGCTGAAATCCACAGTCAACGGATCAGGTAGATTCTGCTCGGGTGCCCCGCCATCCGCTGCGATTACCTTGATCGGTTTGTCTCCAGGGTTGTTGGTGTGAGCGAAATCCGAGGGTTTAACCGTGAATTCGTAGCGCACATCGCTCGCCCGACGCGTAACGACGGTGCCATCGGTCAATGCATATTTAGCCCCTCCGGCTTCAGTAGCATCGATCGCAATGCGTTCGATGTCCGCGGTGCCGTTGTCGTCTTCGACCCAACCGCTCAAAACGACCTTAAGGCCATCGTTAGAATGAAAATTTCGCTTAGGTGCAATGTCGAGATGTGCGGTGGGTGCCACGTTGTTGACAGTAAACACCACAGGTTTGCTCACCGACGCACCCTTACTGTCTTGTGCGGTAAGTACCGTCTCGAACTCACCGTGCTCATGCGGGCGTTTAACCGGAGCCTGTCGTGTAACGTTGAATGTAAACGTTCCCGTCTTCGCGTCGTGCTTGACGAGACGTATCGTCGAGAAACTATCGAAGGCGGTCGCCGGTGTGGTGCGCAAACCCGCCGGGTGCTTGATCGAGATGTTCCCGGGCGAGACTTCCGAGCTGTTGAATTGGTCGGCGTTCGTATCGACCACCACAATCCGGCCGGATAAAGCGATCTGTTTGCCCGGGTCCGCTTCCGGATCGTCCGGCGCCGCGGCAATTGTGGGCTCCGCGTTAGCAACGGTGTAATTGAACGTGCGCGTCAAACTGGCTGGTGGCGGGACCGGCTCTCCTGCAGCCACTCGTGGCGTTCCTGTGATGGTAATCGTCACCGGGAACGGCCCGTGACGGCGTACATCGGCGATTCTAAAATCGACGGTCGCACCCGCAATGCCGACCCCGGTAACGCCTCTGCTACCGTCGGTTATCGCCTCGAGACCGCTGACGCTGATGTTCGTGATGTTCAGTGCCCGGCCGGACTGTGTCGTACCGGTGACGCGTGCGTTCACCAACACGCCGGGGCGCCGAGTCGGGGCGTTAAAATTGATGCCGGTGATCGGATCTATTTGCGGATTGCAGTCCTGCTCGGTTTTGGGTTTGTTCGCCAGCTTGCGGCGTAGTGCCGACAACGCGGAGCGCAATCGCGTGACATTGCGCTCCGCAATGGCGATGTCTTCGTCCTTTATGTAGCCGTCCAAGTTGAACACGTCGCCGCCGAAGAGATCGGTCCTGACCTGATCTTCCCCAATCCGACCCAGGTACGTGCGACGATCCTTGATCAGACGAATTTCGCGATAAGTCAGACGCTGACGCTGTTCAGCCTTCGCCAGGTCCTCGAAGTACTCGAGCTTGTTTGGTGTTCCCGGCGGACACGCAAATTCATCGACAAGATCAATTGCCTGCTCGAGGGACTCAATCTCCGTATCTAACGCATTGATTTCTTTGCGTAAAGCTACAAATCGCTCGTAAAGCAGCACGGCTGCCGGTTTTTGTTCTTCAGTTACCCCCACTGTCGGCAGGAGCCAGGCGACCCCCAGCGCAAGCACCAAGATTCGCGACCCCAGTTTAGGTTGGAGAACTCTCATACCCTTACGTTACCAGGTCGATCAAGCTCAATGCATCATCCAAATAGGGGGTCTGGTTTCGACCACCTTGTTTGTACTTCGATAGATACAAATACTTATTTAGATGAGATCGGACACCCAGGTCCATACAATGAACCGCCAGTGATTTCTCGAAAGGTCCTCGGAGTAACCATGTCCGACGCACTGCGCCCTCTTCGCATACTCGACCTCACGCAAGGTCCCGCCGGTGGGCTCGCCACCATGATCCTGGCCGACTTCGGTGCCGAGGTGATTGCGATCGAACGTCCACGGTCACACCTCAACGCCAAACCTGCGGCATCGATGTGGCGTCGAGGCAAAACCCTCTTGACTCTGGATCTCAACACCACAGCCGATGCACGAACGTTGGAGACCTTGTGTGCAGCGGCCGACGTGCTTGTCGTCGATTGGCGTCCGAAGGTTCTGGCCCAACGAGGACTGGCTTTCGATGACCTACACCCGCGACATCCCCACCTCATCGTCTGTCACATCACCGGCTTCGGCGCGCACGGACCGCTGGCCGACATGCCGGGCTACGAACACCTCGTGGCTGCCTACTGCGGTCGCATGCGTTTGTTCAGCGGCACGGCCGACCGCCGAGGGCCGGTCTTCTCAGCCCTGCAGGTAGGCGTACATGCCTGCGCACAGAGTGCGACGGTGGGTATTTTAGCTGCCGAGTTGGCACGCGGTGAAGACGGTGGCGGACGGCTGGTAGAAACCAGCATGCTGCAAGGCATGCAGCCCTATGAACAAGGCGCCATGCTCGGCACCCAATTTGCGGAATCAGATCCCGGCCTCGGACCGTTCACACAGCCCTTGTCGGATAGCCCACCTCCGCCCAGTCTCTACTATCATCCGGCACAAGCGGGAGATGGGCGCTGGATGCAGTTCGGTAATCTGCTTCCGCACCTGTTCGACAACTTTCTCATCGTCACCGATCTCATCGATGTCACCGCGGATCCGGCATTCAATCCGCAACAGTTACTGCTGGAAGGAGAGGCCCATGAGCGTTTTCGCCAGCGCATGCTGGAGCGCATCCAGACACGGGCCGCTAACGCCTGGATGCAGGACTTCATCGCCAATGGCGGCGTCGTTGCGGCCAACTACCAAACGACCCAGGAGGCCTTGCGCGATCCCGATATCGTCGCCAACGGTCACGTGATTGAACGTGAGGACGGCGGCATCGAACTCGGACCGCTGGCGCGCCTGACCAAGACGCCTGCGGAACCCGGCGGTTTCGCGCGCGAAAATCCCTCCCTGGTGACCCAGTGGGTCGAATCGCCTCGCGCAGCGCCCAGCCGACTGCAAGATACGAAATTGCCGTTGACCGGCATCAAGGTAGTCGAGATCGCCACTATCATCGCCGCTCCCTTCGGCGCGTCGCTGCTTGCCGATCTCGGCGCGGAAGTGATCAAAATCGAACAGATCGGCGGCGATCCTTATCGCGGATTGCTGGCAGGCGTCGGCGCCGCTCGCGTGAACGCCGGTAAGCGCAGCATCTCGCTCAATCTCAAATCGAAAGACGGTCTCGATATCGCGTTGCGGCTGATCGACGAGGCTGATGTCGTCATTCACAACTTTCGCCCGGGCGTCCCGGAACGCTTGGGCATCGGATACGAACAAGTCAGCAAACGCAACCCGCAGATCATCTATTTACAAGCCAATGGCTACGGACCCGACGGTCCCGGCGCGCAACGGCCGAGCACGCACCCAATTCCCGGCGCTGCCATGGGTGGCGTGATGTTTCAGATGGGCGAGCGCCTTCCCGATGCGTTGCAAGACTTCGAGTCTCTACGTAACTGGACGAGCCGTCTGATGCGCGCCAACGAAGTGAATCCGGATCCCAACACAGCGCTCGTCGTCGCCACGTCCGTGTTACTGGGTCTTTCGGCACGCAAGAGAATCGGTAGTGGCCAACGGATCATGGTCGACATGTTCGGTGCCAATGCATATGCCAATCATGACGACTTTCTCGACTATCCCGGCAAACCGCCACGGGCGATCGCGGACCCGCAACTACATGGCCCGAGCGATACTTACCGGCTGTATCCGTGCGATCGAGACCAGTGGGTTTTTCTCGCCCTACTCACCCCCCAGGAACGACAACGTTTTTGCGAAGTCGTAGCGGAGTTGGGGTACACAGTCGATGCGACAGCGCTCGGCGCTTCTGAGTTAACCAGCCTCTTCAAACACCATACAGCCGATCACTGGGAGGCCGTCTTCGTCGAACACGGGGTCGGTTGCGTGCGCGCAGACGGCGCGCCGCCCAACGAGTTCTGGTTGAAAGACCCACACGTGGCTGCAAACGGCTGGCTGCAAGGCGCGGAGCATCCCGTGTGGGGCTCGTATCAGCGCCACGGACCGATGGTGGTCTTCGATGCCGAACCGCGCACTGCACACGCCGCACCCTTAGCCGGTCAGCACAACGCCGAGGTGTTGGCTCAACTCGGCATGAACTCCGAGCAGATCGAGAACCTGTACCAAAACGGTATTATCTGGTCTGAAAACTAGCTCGTCACCCGTTTGAAGTTCGGCGGACGCCGCTCGACGAAAGAATCGACACCCTCCTTGAAGTCATCGCGTTTAAGCGAAGCCGCCATCCACTCATTGGTTTCGTTCATCGCGTCTTCCAGCTGCATGTTCAGATGCCGATAGACTTGCGCCTTGATGATCTTGATCGACTCGGGAGCCGCCGTTTCGGCCAGCATCTTGATGTAATCGATCGCCTCTTGTTTAGACCGTCCTTCCTCGCACAATCGATTGGCAAACCCAATCCGTTCCGCCTCTTCACCCAGAAACTTGCGGCCGCTCCACAGTAGATCCAGGGCGTGCGACGATCCCAACAAACGCGGCAGAATCCAGCTGGATCCGTGTTCCGCAATCAAGCCTCGATTGGCAAACGCCGTGGTGAATTTCGCCTGACGCTCGACAAAGCGCATGTCACACAAACTCGCGAATACAAAACCCAACCCCGCGCACGCGCCGTTGACGGCTGCGATTAAGGGCTTACGAATACTCAACAGGTAAGAAAACGTCACCTGAAAGTTCGGGCCCATATCCGGGTTGCCGGGACTGGCTTTGAACTCACTCAGATCCTCAGCGGCACGGGCTTCCCCCGAGGCGGTCGCCTGCAGCCCACCGATGTCGGCACCGGCACAAAAGCCCTTGCCGGCTCCGGTCAGCACGATGCCAACGACGGCCTCATCCGCTTCCGCTGCAGCCAGTGCGTGTTTGAGTTCCGCTTGCATCCGACCCGTGATCGCATTCAGCGCTTCGGGTCGATTCAACGTGATCACGGCAACCGGATCGGTCACCTCGTATTCAATGTGCTCGTACATTAGTCCCTCCTCTCTTGCTCGACTCGTCGGTTGAAGCCAACCATAGGCCAGCTCTTGGACTATTGTAAATCCCCGGCCGCGCAATGATGATGAAAGGCCACCAGCCACTCAAATTCGAGCACCGCCATGACCGATCTCGCCTACCTCTCAGCCATCGAACTCGCCGCCAAAATCAAGGCCAAGGAAGTGAGCTCCAAGGAGCTGACCCAGCTGTACATCGATCGCATCGAAAAGTTCGACGGCGACATCAACGCAGTGGTGGTGCGGCTCTTCGATGAGGCTCTGGACGCCGCGGCCACGGCGGATGCCGCAATCTCCGGTGGCGGTGACTTAGGCCCCCTGCACGGTGTGCCGATGACCATCAAAGAGTCGTACGTGATCGCAGGCACGCCGTCTACCTGGGGCATCGAGGACTTTCGCAACAACGTCGCAGCCGAAGACGGCTTGGCAGTGAAGCGTTTCAAAGCGGCCGGCGCGCATTTTCTGGGGAAAACCAACGTCCCCACGGATCTGGCTGACTTCCAGAGCTATAACCCCATCTACGGCACGACCGGCAATCCCTGGGATACCTCGCGCACACCCGGTGGCTCCTCAGGCGGCAGTGCGGCTTCCTTGGCGGCCGGTTTCTGCGGCCTGGAAGCGGGCTCCGACATCGGGGGGTCGATCCGCAACCCCGCACACTTTTGCGGCGTGTTCGGCCACAAGCCCACGTACGGCATTGTCCCGATGCAGGGTCACGAGCTGGTCGCCGGCATTCCGGAAGCCGATCTCGCGGTGTGCGGCCCCCTGGCCCGCTCCGCGCAAGATCTTGCGTTGGGTTTGGACATCATGGCGGGACCTGCCGAACGGGAGGCCTTGGGATGGCAGCTGCAATTACCAGGCGCGGATTTTACGGCGCTGAAGGACCTCCGCGTAGCAGTGTGGGCAACAGACGAGATGGCACCGGTCAGTAGTGAGACCGTCGAACGCGTCGAGATGGTGGCGACGACCCTCAGCAAACTCGGCGCTACCGTCTCCGACACCGCACGCCCGGAATTCGATACGCAACACGCCCATGTGAATTACCAGACCTTGTTGAATTCTGTCATGACCGCCGCCTACAACGACGAACAGGTCGCCCACATGCAAGAAGCTGCCGCCAGCTTCGATAAGAACGACATGTCGAACGAAGCTGTTATGGCGCGCTCGGGAGTGTTATCCCATCGCGAATGGATCCGCACGAATACCAAACGTGAGAAAATTCGCCGCGCGTGGGCCGGGTTCTTTGAAGATTGGGACATTTTGATCTGTCCGCAAATGGCCACTCCCGCCTTTCCGCACGACCACACCCCCTTCAGCGAACGGGTGATCGACGTGGACAATGTCGAGCAACCTTACTTCCAACAGGTGTTTTGGGCCGGCATGATCGTCAACGCCTACTTACCGAGTACAGTATTCCCCACGGGTCCATCCAAGGAAGGTCTGCCCATCGGTTTACAAGCGGTAGGCCCGCAATTCAGAGACTACCGCACAATCGAAGTCGCGCATCAACTCAGTCGCGAGATGGGTGGATTCGTACCTCCGCCGAAATTGAGTTAATCGCTTACAGCCAATCGAGACATCGGCTCTGGTGCCTGCCGGTGGTGTGCATTAGTTTGCTCATCACTGCTCCGTCACCCATTGGGGGTCACGTTCATGTCGGATCTTCTCGCCAGAGCCATTCGCGCGCAAAACAGCTTCAACGCTCACATCAAAGAAGTCGAGGACTTCCTCAACTACAACGATCCGCCCACGCTGCTACTGCGAGCGTTGGAGCAACGCGTTACGCAGTCTGGGCTGGATGATCTCGAACGCGCCGAGCAAGTGTTCTATGCGATCAACACGCTGACTTTGCACACGTTCAACGACGCTTTGTTGGAATTCATCCGCACGGCACCCGCAGAACTCGTGGCATTCGTACCCACGGCCCTGACCGAGATCAGCTTCGCCGAACTCATCGAGCCTTTCGAGCGAGCGCGCTCAAAAGCGGCCGGTGTAGACGCGCAACATAGCGATACCGTAGACCATGCGCAGGATGTGGGCGACGCTGTCGAAACGCCATTTGACCTGGTCCACATCGAGCTGCACGCGGCCGTCGATCACTACGCTGCCGTCCATGGTCTCCTCAGTCGATACGCCAAAGAGCCCTGACACTTCGAGAGGCAACCGAAATCCCGTCATTACCCACGAGATGGATTTCTGTGTACATTAGCGGTGCGCAAAAAGAACCACACTAAGTTACGCCGCCGATGGACCTCAAAGCCCGCTTACGCTCTACTTTCATGCGAAGTGTCGCCACCCCGGGCTACCTTGAACGGCGACACCGGCGCGCCAGGCTGTTAAACAAGCTCCGCAATGCACCGCACACGGTTCACTACTTTCACCAGGTGGACGACCCTTACAGCCACCTTGCGGTGCAAAAGCTCCTCGAGCTGCAAAACCGCTACGACCTGACATGGTCCTTCCACCTCGTCGGTAGTCCGAGTAACGACTACAAGGGCGATCCGCAGCGATTTTCGAATTGGGCTTACCGCGATGCACACCACGTCGCGGCATTCTTCGATACTGACATGCCGACCAACGTCGACTCGCCCGACCCCCGCCCACATCGCGAACAGGTGAAGCTCGCGAACGAAATCTTGGCGCCGCAGGTCGACTCCTCGGACTTCGCGACCGCTGCATACGAGGTCGGCACTAAGCTGTGGCGCGGCACGCCCCTGGACCCCGGACTCGAGAGATATGACGCCGACTCCGCCATGAGCAAAGGTAACGCGTTGCGCGAGAAGCTGGGTCACTACCAATCCGCCATGTTCTACTTCGAGGGCGAATGGTATTGGGGTGTGGACCGCCTGCATCATCTGGAATCGAGGCTACAAAGCGAGGGTTTCGATAGGCAATCGGGTACGGTGCTCGTGCCGCGGCCGGAACTTCCAACGATATCTGCCGACACGGACGCATCCGACGTGACGTTAGAGTACTTCCCGTCCCTGCGGAGCCCCTACACGGCCATCGGTCATCCACGCGTGGCCGATCTCATCGAGCGCACGGGGGTGACGCTGAAGTTGCGACCGGTGATGCCGATGATGATGCGTGGAGTTCCGGCGCCACCAAACAAGGGGCGTTATATTCTGAGCGACGCCGCGCGCGAAGCCCGTTCGCACGGAGTGGCTTTCGGCCACATCGTCGATCCGTTCGGTGATCCCGTCAAGCGCGCTTATGCATTGTTTCCCGCCGTCGCGCGTCGTGCGCGCGGACTTGCCTATGTGGGCAGCTACCTCTCCGCGGCGTTCGCCGAAGGCATCGACATCACCAGGCACAAAGGATTGAAGCAGGTGGTAGAGCGTATCGGCCTGCCGTTCGAAGACGTCTCGAGAGACGCGAAGGACGACGATTGGCAATCTCTACTGGAAGGTAATCTGGACGTTCTACTAACGAGAAATCTTTGGGGCACACCGAGTTTTCGGGTCAGTGGCGGCACGCGTGATTCAGACGATGCCGACTCCGAGTTCATGAGTTGGGGTCAAGACCGTATCTGGCGCGTTGCGCACGAAATTCTACGACGCTGCGAACCGCATAGCTCGGATTTGCCTGATCCGCCTGATTAAACGCCCATCAGACTAAGCATGTTGCCGTGATAGAACGCATCTAGCACGGATTGATCACAGTTCGACATCTGCGCTTCGAACTTAGCGATCGGGTCTGCCGTACCTTCCGGGTGGGGATAGTCGGAGGCAAACACCAACATATCCGCCCCGACGTTATCGATGATCCAACCCACCGGTTCGCCGGCAAAGGGTGAAACCTTGATACGCTCATGAGCGGTTTGCGACGGCTTTTCGCTGAACTGCCTTTTGCGCTTGAATGTCGCCGCCGTGTAATCCATCGCCCGCAACCACGCCGGTAGCCAGAACGCAGCATGTTCCATGGATATGCCTTTGAGGTTCGGATGTCGCTCGAAGACGCCGTCGAAAATCATAGCGGCTAGGAAGATCTGCACGCTATTGCCGATGGTCAGCAATCCAAGTTCTCCGGCGGGCGCGTCGCCACCCAGTTCGAGCTCGGTCAAGCCATTGTTTTTAAAGCTGGGGGGTACAGCGCGGTACTCGCCGTTGACGGCCACGTGCACGACAAAGGGTCTGCTAGCCGACGCAAACTCCGCCCAGATGGGATCGTAATCCGGATGAGTAAAGGAGCGAGCACTGGAATCCGGTTGGTTGGTGTCGACCATGAAGCTGTAGCAGCCATCCGCAATGCCTTGCCGCATGATGTCCAGGTTGCGTTCCGGGCCAAGTGTCAAAGGCAAGTAGCCAATAGCCTTCAAGCGCTTATCGTGACTGCAGAAACCACCCATGGCCCGATTCAAGGTATACGCACCGGCTGCCAAGACTTCGTGATCCGTCTCATGGCCGATTTGATGGAACGCGAATGTCGGCAATACCCATTGCATTTCGAAGCCGAGGAGATCGAGTGTGTGGGACCGTTCCTTAGCATCGAACGCACCCAGGCGATTCCACCCGCTCTTGGAATTGTCCATCAGTGCAGCCTCGAACTTGGCCATCACCGAGGGATCGCCCTGCCGTTTGGCAAACAGCTCTCGTCCTCGCTCGAGCCCTTCGTGCACCACCGGTAAATTGGATTGCGCGTCCATGGCCGGTATCTTGTCACGGTGTTCCGGCGTGGCGGCCAGGCTCAAGAAATCATCGAGCTCAATGACATGGCTGTCCGCGTCGATGATGCGCCGGCCGCCAGCGTACGCGCTGATCGGTGATTGAGTCGACACGAGCGTTCTCCCAAATTGGTGTGGAATTAACATACACTAGGCACAAAACAAAATCAGTCTTAAGGCTCGAGCATTACTCCTTTAACGACCGTACTCCCTTGGCGCAGCAAGCTGTTCTTCGGTTGTGGCGCCATCGCAGAAACGATTTATGCGGGCCTGTTCAACACGTTCATCACCATCTACTACAATCAGGGTATCGGGCTGTCGAATACCCTGATCGGCGTCGCGATCATGCTGGCAATGATCGGCGATGCCATAACCGACCCGTTAGTCGGTATCGTCTCGGACCGCTGGCGATCCAAACATGGCCGGCGGCATCCTTTCTTGTTCGTTGCACCCGTACCGCTCGCGCTTGCAATCTACTTTATCTTCAACCCGCCTGACCTGTTCGCCGCGGAGCCGGAGACCTCGCAAACGGGCTTGTTCATCTGGCTCGCTGTTTGGACCATTCTGTCACGGGCCTTCCTGACGTTGTATTCGGTGCCGCACCTGGCGCTGGGCGGTGAGATGACCAGCGATCAACACCAACGCTCGCAGTTGTTCAGCCTCAACACCGCTTTCAGCTACGTCGCCGGCGCTACGTTTGCTTTCACCGCATGGTCAGTGTTCTTTGCTGGAGAACGTTTTCGAGCACAAGACGGCGCGACCGTGCCCAGTCACCTCGACCCGGCGGCATACGGTCCGTTGATCTTCACAGCGTGCGCCATCGTCATCATCGCGATCTGGTCGAGCGCCGCCGGTACCTACCGCTACGTACCCACTCTCTCGCAACCGCAACGAGAACAAGCACGCCTCACACTGATTCACTTCTTCAAGCAAATCCTGTCTACGTTTCGTAATCGTAACTACGTCATCATCTTGATCGGCTACTTCTTCTTCATGATTGCGAGCGGCATCTACGACACACTCAACGTGTTCATCAATACTTACTTCTGGGAACTACCCACGGATAAAATTCGTTGGCTGGGTTTAATCGGCGCCCCGGCGGCATTGGCCGGGGCCTTGGCCTCGCCGATCTTGATGCGCCGTTTCGACCGACGTCCAGTCATGCTGGCCTCGCTCACCGGCGTGATGGTGTTTGCGCAACTGGTGGTCAACTTGCGTCTGGCGGGATGGATGCCGGAAAACGGCGATCCGCTGCTTTTACCTTACCTTTTGGCAAACGCCGCAGGATTCACTTTCAGCCTGGGTGTCGGCACCGTGGCTATTTACTCGATGATTGGCGACATCATCGACGAAAACGAATTGGTCACGGGCTTGCGCCAAGAGGGGTTGTTCTATTCCGCCCGCGCGTTCTTTGCAAAGGCATCCTATTCTTTCGGCCACTTCTTCGCGGGTTTGATGCTGGATTTGTTCGTACGCCTACCCTTTGAAGCCGTACCCGGCCAAATCGAGGCCGACGTGCTGACGCGTCTCGGCATTACCGCCGGACCGATCATGGGGCTCGCAGCCATCATCTCTTTGGCCGTCTACAGCCGCTATAACTTGAGTCGGGACCGTCACCAAGCGGTACTGGAAAAGCTCGCGATGCGCACGGAGACGCCTTGACTTATAATGAGGGGTTGCAGAGCGCCTAGGGGTCGTGCGAGATTCGTTTCCTCGTCGTTGTATTACATCTAGCTCTTTTTTTCGCTACGGTCTTCGCCGCGGCAGATACCGCCCTGCCTGACGTCCCGGCGGTTGCCTCGACCGGGTCAGGTACTCTGCGCCTCAAGGGCACGTTAGACAACACGCCGATGCACTACATCGACGTGCAACGTTTCGACCACAGCAGCGCAAACATCTCCGTCGACGGCAGAGTGGATGAACCCATCTGGTCGAAGGTGGCGGCGCACGACAACATGAAACTGTCGATACCCGGAACCGGCGAGCCTGCGCCCCTGCGCACGGACATTCGCCTATTCGGTACCGAGAAAGGCATATACATCAGCGCGGTCATGCACCAACCGCGGGATACGCTGGTGCGACGCTTGACCAATCGCGACGAGTTCATCGATCGCGACAACTTCGGCGTGACACTCGACACCACCGGTACCGGCAAGTTTGCATATTGGTTCATCGTCGCACTCGGCGACTCGTTGATGGACGGTAAGGTTTTGCCGGAGCGGCGCTATAGCAACGACTGGGACGGCCCATGGATAAGCAAAACCCAGGAGGTTGCCGAAGGCTGGTCGGTAGAAATGTTCATGCCCTGGTCAATGATGGCTTTGGCCAACGTACCCGGAAAACGCGATATCGGTTTCGCTTTCAGCCGCACGGTGTCGCACTACAACGAGCGTTATCAGTGGCCGGGACACTCACAATCCTCTCCTCAATTCGTATCCGCGCTGAATACTCTACAGATAGAGGGTGTAAAACCCCGTAAGTTGATTTCGGTGATTCCCTACGCAAGCGCCACAGTGGATGAGGCGCGCCAAGACGACGACGTTCGCGTGGGCGCGGATATCACCTGGAAGCCCACACCGGCGTTCGAGGTCACTGCCGCTTTGAACCCCGATTTCGGCGCCGTAGAAGCGGACGATGTGGTGGTCAACCTGACCGCCCTGGAAACCTTTTTTCCGGAAAAGCGTTTGTTTTTCCTGGAAGGTAACGAAGTCTTCGAAACCAACAACCGTTCGAGTTCCGGCAACAACATGCGCATCTACAATGCGGAGAATTTCGCGACGACCTCGCGCCGCGTATTCGTGACAGACAACCTGCCACCGCCGATCTCCATCTTGAACACCCGCCGCATCGGCGGCACCGCAACACAAGCCGTGCTCCCGCCGAACGTTACACCTGCACGCGGCGAGACCGACCGACCTACGGATCTCCTCGGAGCGGCCAAATTCACTGGAGCTGTCGGCAACTTCCGCTACGGGGTCATGAGCGCCTTCGAGGACGATGTGGAATGGATTGTGCGCGACACGGCGGATCGCGAGTTCACGCTGGACAACGACGGCCGTGACTTCGGTGTGGTCCGGGCACTCTATGAGACCACTACCGACAATCGGTTCAGCGTCGGATACCTCGGCACACACGTCGCTGGGCCCGTTTATGACGCCACCGTGCACAGTGCAGACGCGCACTTCAGCAGTCCTGACGGCAGGTGGGGTGCCGACTTGCAACTCATCCGCAGCGATGTCGACGACATCAGCGGTAACGGCGCATTGCTGGATTTGTCGTTCCGGCCGGACAGCAACAACCGCCATACAGTGCGCCTCGACTACATGGACGAGGAAGTCGACATCAGTGACCTCGGATTCTTGCGCCGCAGCGACTATGGCGCAGCGCAGTACATCTACACATACGCACAACCGCAACCGATGGGTTTTATCAAAACCAACCGTGGCGCCATCACACTCGACCAACGCTACAACATTTCAAAGGGTCAGATCGTCGACAGCGGGATTTACTGGCGCAATACCGCGACCTTGCCCGGACGCAATACGCTACGCACCGCACTCGCCTACTTTCCGGAGCGTTATGAAGACATCGACAGTCGCGGCAACGGTGCCTACAGGGTCGACCCGCGAGTGTGGTGGGACCTGCTGTTGACGACCAATGCCAGTAAACTACTGTCGTTTTCGCTGGGGGTCGGGGGCTGGCAGGAGCACCTGGGCGATTGGACCTACCAACTGCAAGCCGGCGCTACTTTCAGGCCGACGGATACGTTCAACGCCCAGTTCGACGTCAAGTACAAACATCGCGACGGCTGGCTGGTCTATCAAGGCAGCAACAATTTCGGCGCTTATCGCGGCACCGATTGGCAGCCCAGCTTGAAATTCAACTGGTTTCTGGCCCCGGCTCACCAGATTCGCTTCTCGCTGCAATGGGCGGGCGTAAGGGTCGACGAGGAAGGCTTTTTCGCCGTTCCAATCGGCGACGGCGACCTCATCCCCGCTGGGCGTACGTTACCTAGTCACGATTTCACGGTGAGCCTGCTCACTGCGCAACTGCGTTACCGCTGGGAGATTGCGCCGCTAACGGACCTCTTTGTCGTGTACAACCGCGGTAACACATTGTCCTCGCGAGCGCACGAGCCGTTCGAAGACTTGTTTACCAATTCCTTCGAGGACCCGGTGGTCGACGCGTTAATCATCAAGCTGCGTTATCGATTCAGCAACTAGAGCCTTCCCGCTATGTGACCGCCGACAAGAACGGTCCGTCCACACACAAGCGGCGGCCGTCCGGGGCATTGCAAGCCCCACAGATGCCGACGCCGCACTTGGTGAGATAATCGATGGCGTTGAAGATCTGCTCGTCGCTGCAGTACTTTCGCTGTACTTCGGTGGCGGCATGCACCATGGGTTCCGGTCCACAGTTGTAGAAAGCGAGCTTTACGAGCTCATCGTCCGCGAGTTCGGCAAGGTATTGGTCCAGGCGTTCGGTAACGAAACCGTGAAAACCCTCGCTACCGTCGTCCGTTGCGACGTGCACATCGGCGCAAGCGCGGCACTGATCGAGAAAGTACAACCGTTCGCGCGATCGTGCACCGACAAATATCGCCGCTTTGCCTTGTCCTCGAGCGGTATGGTCTCTGGCGAGCTGGTAAACGGCTGCCAATCCGGTGCCACCCGCTACAGCCACGACATTCGACTCAGCCGGCGGTTGCACCGGCTGTCCATGAGGTCCGCGCACGTACGCCACGGTTCCCGGTTCGAGCGACAGGAGGTGTTCCGTAAATTGGCCCAATTGAATGATGACCAGAGCAAACGGATCGTCGGTAAGGGCAGAAAACGGTTTTTCGCCGATACCCGGTAACCACAGGTGGATGAATTCGCCAGCTCGAATATCAATCTTGCGGTCGAAACGAAGAATGCAGATGTCTTCCGCGACACGCTGATTCTCGATCAGAGTGACGGGTCGGTAATCCATTGCGAAGTCGTAGCGCACCAAAGACTCGCAGTCGTTGGTGCCCTCCGCCATGTCTGAAGCGAGCGTGGTGAAGTAATGTTGCAAATCCAGTGACGTCATTCCCACCAATGCCGAACCGACACCGAAGATCTGCGCACCCGCATGCGCAAACGCCCGCACATCTTCCGCACTGCTGATGCCGCCACAGCCGATGATCGGTATGTCCACGGTCGCGGCGATTTCGTTGACGCACTTCAAGCCAATGGGCAACACGCCCTTGCCCGACATCCCGCCGAGGCCGTTGCTCAACACGGGCGCGCCGTGAGCCGTCGTGAGTCCGGGACCCACGGTATTGATGGCACACAAGGCATCGGCACCGCCACGGACGGCTGCTTCGGCAATGGCACCGAAGTCCGCCGCATTCGGCGTCAGCTTGGGCACCACCGGGATGTCGACCGCGGCTTTGACGGCAGCCGTGATTTCAGTCACGAGATCCGGATCCTGCCCCATCGCCATGCCATAACCCTTTGCGTGAGGACAGGAAAGATTGAGCTCCAGACCATCCGAGACTGGCGCCAGAATTCGTGCAACCTCGACGAATTCCTCGACACTGCCGCCAAAAATGGAGGTCAACAGAAACTTGTCGTCCGGTACCCGCAACGTTTCGAATCGCTCCCTGGAGGCTACCGCACCCGGGTTCGTCAAACCCACCGCGTTGACGAAACATCCGGGCGCATATTGGTGCAAGATCGGCTCGCGATAACCGAGTCTCGGTTCTAGACCGATGCTTTTGGTCGTCAGCACCCCGACTTGCGGGATGTGCTGCATCACATATTCGATGATGGGGACGGCGGTGGCGACAATGCCGGAGGGAATCGTAAAAGGACCAGAAATCTGTTTGCCGAGAAAATTCGTGCTCAAATGGTCCTCTGTGTCATGTCTCGATGAGTGATCAAGCTTGCACAACATTTTAACCCGCGGTGTAGATGAGCGCACCCGCGAGACCTCGCCGGGGCCAATTTGCTAAGCTAACATCGGGAGAACGTTGGAAAGATACACACTATGAAATCACCAATCTGCGATTTACTGGGCATTGAATTTCCGCTTGTCGCGTTCACACATTGCCGTGATGTTGTCGTCGAAGTCAGCAAGGCCGGCGGGTTCGGCGTACTCGGTGCCGCGGGCTACAATGCCGAGGCCCTCGAAATCGAGCTCAACTGGATCGACGAGCACATCAACGGCATGCCGTATGGTGTCGATCTCATTGCCCCGACCAGCATGGCGGTAACCGACGCCAACAACTCACCCGCTGAAATCGAAGCGATGGTGCCTCAAGAACACCGGCAGTTCGCAGCCAACATCCTGGCCCAGCACAACATAGACACTGCGGACGTCTATGCCAATCAGCGCTCCGGTGCCGGCGGCTTCCTCACCAAAAACAAGGCGGCCAATATCATCGACGTAGCGTTTTCACATCCGATCAAGCTCATCGCCAACGCGCTCGGCGTACCGCCGCAATACATGCTCGAGATGGGCAAAGAACGCGGTGTGGCAGTCGCCGCACTGGTGGGAGCGAAAGAACATGCGGCCAAACAGGTAGAAGCCGGCGTCGATGTGCTGGTGGTCGCCGGGACCGAAGCCGGCGGTCACTGCGGCGAAGTATCCACCATGGTGTTGGTACCCGAGGTGTGCCAGTACATCGAAGGCTCGGGAGTCCCTGTCCTGGCCGCCGGCGGTATCGTCAAGGGACGTCAGATGGCGGCATCCATGGCCATGGGTGCGGCAGGTGTATGGACCGGGTCTATGTGGTTGACCACGTCAGAAGCGGAGACTTCGCCCGTCATCAAGGAAAAGTACGTGCAGGCGAGTTCTCGACAAACCGTGCGTTCGAAAGCCCGTACAGGCAAATACTCACGCCAGCTGCGCTCGGCTTGGACAGACGCGTGGGAGTCCGAGGACGCGCCACAGCCGTTGCCAATGCCCCTGCAATCGCTCGTTAGCGAGGCGCCCCTGGCCAAGGTGACAAAACTCGCGGAAGGCGGTCATGAAGGCGCTAAACAACTCGCTACGTTCTTCGTCGGGCAAGGTGTGGGTTTGATGGACACTGTACAAAGTACACGCACGGTTGTGCGTGAGTTCATGGAAGACTATCTCGAAGCGGTGGAAAGAATGTCAGCTACGCTCGAATGATCTTTCGCTCACGCTCCGGCGTTGCGGCAAAAGTCGGCGATGCTGGCAGCGGTATCCCGAGAAACATCGGGAGCAGCAGGTGGGAAGATCTCCGTGCCGTGAATGGTGCCCATCATCTGGCGACAACGCGCGGCCACCCCCGCGCTCAGCAGCAAGCGATAGAAGTTGATGCCCTCATCCCGCAACGGGTCGCATTCGTTGACGCTGATCATCGTCGGCACCAAACCGGCTACGTCTTCCTGGGTGGCAAAACCCGGCCACGCCAGCGGATTACCGGACTCGAACGCTTCGAGACCATACGCGACCGCGCCGACATTGCTATGCAGGTCGATTAATATGCCGTTGTTCTCAACGGAGGAAGGACAATCATCGCGCGGCCACTGACCGGCAATGTAGGGACACAACGCATAAAGGCCCTTGATCAAGTCCAAGTCGCCGTCTCGTTTGAGCTTTAATCCTGTAGCGAGAGTCAGGTTACCGCCACCGCTCTCACCTGCAACGATGAGGCGATTGCGATCGATATTGAGCGACTCGGCGTTCTCGTGCGCCCAGCGCACACCTGCCACGCAGTCGTTCAAGCCTGCGGGGAACGGGGCGACCTCGGGCGCACTCGAAGGCGTCAAGCAATTACGAAAGTCGATCATCAACACGGCAACTCCTCGTGCCGCGATGATCTTGCCCCAAGCACGGTAGTTGCCGTCGTAACAGGACATACTCATCATGCCGCCGCCGTGCAAGTAGCACACGCAGGGTAACGGCTCGTCAATGTCCGGACGCACGTAACGGACTTTGACGGTGTTGCCGTCCGGTGTGGAAGTGAATTCATGATCCGTGATGGACAAGCCTGTAGACGGGGCGACCGTCTCGTTGTCGCACATCTCCATGAACGCGCGTAACGCCTCCCTTTGCGCAACCGACTCTTCGCTGTTCGTGCGTTCGAGCAGTTCTTCGCGACTGCCGACATCGGTGGACGGCGACAACTCCAGGGCACCGAACACGGCTTTAATGCGGGGATCTATGCGTGGGTCTTCGGTGAGTTTGGTATTGGTCATGGGTGCCTCTGTGATTGAACAAATGCAAAAGAGCCGGACGACAACCGCTAATGTTACGCAGCACCGCCACGCTGACGCAAACCGATCTCGTCGTTACGGTAGCGTATACGCGTAGTACTCCGATCCCGACGGCGGGCCGAGACGGCCACCGCCTGCGGCGATTGCGACATACTGCTTACCGTCAACGCTGTACACCGCCGGCGTGGCAAACCCGGCAGCCGACAACTCCGTACGCCAAAGTTCTGCACCTGTAGCTGCATCGTACGCCTTGAAGAGCTTGTCCGGAGTGGCGGCGATGAAAACGAGTCCGGATTTGGTCACTACCGGACCGCCGTAGTTGATGGCACCGTAGTTCAGATCCGGATGAGTCAGATAATTGCCGAACGGTATCTGCCAAACCAGTTCGCCCGTCGCCAGGTCAATGGAGTTCAATGTTCCCCAAGGCGGCGAATTGCCGGGCAGACCTTCATGATCTTTGACATTCACGTACCCCGCGAGAATGTAATCGACCTCGCTGGTCGGTTCATCCGCTATGGGCTCCTCGGCCACCAGATATCGATATACGCCCCGCCTTTCCGCGTCAGTCAGGTGAGCGAATCCGGGCATGCGACCCACACCGTTCGCAACGACTTCGAATACCTTACCGGCACCCAGTCTAGCGACGACATCCGTGAGCGGCGGACCTGCATCCGTCCCCTCGCGCTGTAATCCATGGCAGCTGCCACAGTGCTTGGCGTAGACCGCATAATTGCTGAATCCAATGGGCACTTCAGAGAGCTCGAGCACACCGGCGGCATCGTTGGCATTCAGGATCAAGCGGCGTGTTGCTGGATCGAACGCCGAACCACCCCACTCAGCACCACCGTCATACCAAGGGTACAGAAGCACCGTGCCGATTCTCGGCGGCGCCCAAGGCCGTTGATCCCAGGATTCCACCTGCTCAGCCACGAATCGGGTGGCTGCGTCACTGCGTTGAGTGATTTCGAACTGCTGTCGTGTGAACGCGACTGTCGAGACCGGCTGGAACTTTGCCGCTACTTCGTTCGGCATCACGCTAGCAGGAACCGGCACTTCTTCGATTGGATACAGGGACTCACCACTGTCACGATCGAAAAGATACAGATGGCCAGATTTCGTCGTCAGCGCAACTGCGTCGATCAGTTTGTCATGGCGTTCGATTTGCACGAGTGTCGGCGGTGAGGGGTTGTCCCGATCCCACAGGTCGTGACGTACGTTCTGATAGTGCCACAACAATCGGCCAGTCTGCGCATTGAGCGCGAGCAGCGCGTTGGCGTAGAGATTATCGCCGATTCGGTCGGCACCATAGAAGTCAGGTGTGGCCGAGCCGGTTGGCGCAAACAAGATACCGCGCGCTTCGTCCAGCGCCATGCCCGTCCACACATTGGCGCCACCGGCTTTCTCGTAGGCACCTTCTGCCCAGGTTTCCGACCCGGGCTCACCAGGGGCCGGTACTGTATTGAATGTCCACAAGAGTTCACCGTCAATGACGGAGAACGCTCTGATCGAGCCGCGTACGGCATCGCGGCCTTCGCTCGTCGAGAAGCCGACGATGACGCTCTCCTTAAAGATCACTCCAGGGACGGTTACGGCAATGTAGCCGTCCGGCTGTTGGGCGGGTTGGAGATCGACTTTGCCGTTGTCACCAAAAGCTCCGATCAGCGCGCCATCGTCGGCGTTCAGCGCGTAGAGGTCGGCACCGTGAGTGAACAACACCCTGCGGTCCCCTGCCTTCGACCACCACATCAGACCGCGCTGAGCAGCACCCGCCAGGTCCAAGTCAGTCCGCCACAACTCTTCGCCCGTTGCTGCATTCAAGGCAAATACAACCAGTTTGGGCGACAGCCCGTATAGTACGCCGTCGACTACCAGCGGGCTGGTGTACATCGTCGAAGCTTCACCTCTTAAAGGTCCGGAGTCGTATTTCCAGGCGAGTTCGAGACGGTGCACGTTGTCCCGAGTTATTTGGTCCAAATCGCTGTAGTGCCGTCTGGCGTTGTCGCCCAAATAGGTCGCCCAATCGCCATGGGTTGCGGCGTTAGTCTCCGGCGCGGGCTCCGCACAACCGAAGAGCAGGAAAAACGCGGATGCGAGCCCTATCATTTGAGGTGAGCCTGTCATCAAATCGTCAGATACTATTCGTTAGGATCGTCGCAGATCAACGCAACGGCTCGCTCGGCCAATGCTGCGATGGTCAACGCCGGATTGACACCGAGCGAGCGCGGCACGATGGCGCCGTCGAGTACAAAGAGTCCCGGGTGCATCGAATCGCCCTGCTCGCGACCGTCATAGACGCCACCGTAGTGGTTCACAACGCCGTTAGCCGCATCGTCACCCATACCACAGCCACCCAATGGATGTACGGAAATCAGGTTGCGCCCCAACCACTCGCTCCAGATCGGATTGGGCACGAGCGTGCCACCCGTGGCAGCGGTTGCTTTGGCCAGCGTATCGTGAATGTAAGCAAACACCGGGTCCTGCCCGACATCCGACCAATCGACGCGAACACGGTCTTCGCTTAACGATATCTCGCCTCTGGACTGTTCATGTCCCATCACCAAGTATGTTTGAGTACGATTGACGGCACCCGTGTATGCACCTTTGACGAGACTATGCAGGGATTGCGCCGTTTCCCGTATAAAGTCTCCCGAATCCATATCCTCGCCGAACAGGGGTGCCGCTCCGGTGAGCATCGCCGGAAGCAAGGGTGCTAACAAGCTGGGTAACGCTCCTTCTTCGATGACGATATTGTCGGTCAAACGATCGCTGATCCGCAAATCGACAAGTCCCGCGATGACAGGGCCGACAACGTCTTGCGACGCCCGGGCCGGATGCCCCACGCCCACTCCATTAACGACGACATCATTGTTGTAACCGAAGGCAATCACGTCACCGTTACCCGACAGGTCCCGACCCAGGCGGTCCGACACCGATAACCCGAGTTCACGACTGCGCAGCAAGATTTCCGTCGATCCTAAACTGCCGGCAGCCAACACGACCGTTGAGCTCTTTAGCTCGAACGGTATGTGCGTCGTACTGTGCCTGCCCTGCAGGGTCCAGGCTCCATCGCCGCTCGTGAGCGCGCGAACCTCTGCATTGGTTAGAAGCTCAGCCCCGTGACTGCGTGCGGCGGGCAGGTAATTCATCGCAACGGTGTTCTTAGCCCCGACGTTACAGCCGGAGCAACAATCGCCACATAGCGTACATGCCGGCTGCAATACCTGAGCTGGATTGCGCGATTCCGCGACAAAATTGACAGCGACAGGGGGACGGCTGACCGCACCGGATACGCTGGCTGCCTGAGTAACGAGCGCTTCTACTTTCGCCAGTCTGACATCGGTTGGCGTCGGGGTCGCGGCAAACATCTCTCTTGCTAAAGCAAACCCGGCATCGAGCGCGGGCGTGCCCGAGCGAATGGCTTGCGGCCACTCCGGCGCGGTGAACACGGCCGGCTCCGGCTCCAACATGACATTCGCGTTGATCAGCGACGTACCGCCCAGCCCGCAACCGACAAGGACCGAAAGATCTTCCTGCACTCGAAGGTCGAACAACCCGGTCGCATTGCCGAGCCGCTGGTCACGCGCGACAATCTGCGCTTCGTTGATGGCTTCGCGCAGAGAATCCGGAAACTCACCGGGGATGCGTTCGACACCGCGCTCGAGGACGGCGACGCTATGACCCGCTTGTGCAAACCGGAGCGCCGCCACACCGCCCCCGTAACCGGACCCGACAACGACGACATCGTAGTGATCGCGTGCCTGTTCGATGTCACGACTCAAGCGTCGGAACGCGCTGGACACAACCTACGTTCTCTGTTTCTCGCGACCGCAGCGGATCGGGTGACCGATCAAGGCGGGGTCGGAGGCACGACCTTCACCGGCATCGACGTTGGCGATGCCGATTGGATACACGGTTAAACACCCTGTTTCATCGATGTGCATGCGCGTGAAGTTACCAAAGTCTGCAACGCGCAATGCTGAACAGGCATTGGTCAAGTTGGCCCTGAAGACGTTGTGCGAGACGATTAGAAAGATACCGAACACGACACCGCTCACTCCGCCCCCGAATAGCAACATCATTCCCAGGAACGCTATGAAGGTGAAGGTTAGTAGATCGAAAGTTTGCTGCAACCAGATGGTGGCGCCCAACGCGATGATGTACGTCACTGCCAGACCGACCATGTGGAAAGCGGTATGCATCAATCCGAGCGCGATGGCGAGCCACCTTGTCGCTTCGCCATTGAACAGAATCAATCCTACGGTAATCACCACGATGATGAAGGCAAACTCGGGACTGAGCGGTATCGACGACAGGAGGCGTTCGAAAACGTCCAAAATGGAAATATCGGCGGTCAACACCTGTCTCACCAGATCGGCAAGCTGCACGTCCGAGCCTAAGTGCCGGGTCTCGATGAGCCACACCAGCATGGTGTATACGAATCCCATGAACAACGACACTTCCCAATTGGTCACTGGAAACAACAAGTTTTTGAGCGACAACGCAAAACTCTGTTTACGTGTGGGGTAACACGATACGAGACCGTGAGTAGCGTCGGTACCCTGCGCACCGGGACCCACGACACTTTCCGGTAGAGTGTGGGTGGAGTGGCGGAAAGCACCGCCGCCCCCGGAAGTAATCAGGTGCGGTTCTGCGTCACTGTGCGGGGCGTAGTGTGCAAAGTGATGAATATCGCCAACCAATACCAACTCGATATCGGCACCGGCTGCGCGACATTCGCCCATCAGCGAAGACAGATGGTCGAGCTGGAAGATCTGTTCGTCGGCTATATCTCGACGCAGGTGGTGGTAGATCCACTCGGGACCGCTGCCGCATAAAATCACCCGATCGCCCGGATTCATCATTGCAACGATAGTTTTAAAGTACTTTCGCTGCGAGGGATTGAGATAGCCATCCAGTTGTACATCGGGCGCAAGCAGCCACCAGTCATGCGGTAGTTTGAGCGCGAAGTAACTATGCGATTGCACCTTGCGCCACCACCCAAACGGCCACTGCGTGTCATCCGGGCCATCGTGAACGAACAGGTCCTCGAAGCTTTTCAAGCCGTCGTACCAGTCATGGTTGCCGGGCAAAGCGTACACATCTGCTTCGAAGGCGGACACGGCCGCACACGCATGTGCATATGGCGAAAACGTCCTCTCCAGATACTCGGTAACTCCCGGCGCCGGATAGACTTGATCACCCCCCAACAATAGTACTCCGCCGCGTGCCAGCAGTTGGTCCTCGACTTCGACGGAATCGCCCGCGACCGCTGCAGCGACCGCAAACGTTGCATCCCAACCGTCCCCAAGATCGGAGACGTAGTCGAGCCACATCGAATCCCTGTTGGAATAATCGCCTACTTGAGCGCTGCCTCGACCGCCGGTGACTTGCAGCTCACGATTGTCGGAGATCATCCCCACCGATGACGCGAGCATCGCCCGCAGACCCGTGCTGACCAGCAACGATGGCTGGTACCAGCGCACCATCTCATGCTTTTTGAGCGGGCGACCGTCCGCATCCGAATAAACCGCTGTGCACGACGGTTGCTCCATCCCTACTGTGCACCTGCCGCGTCAGCTGTGGTCATCTCTCGTTTGCTTGCATCGAGGTCGGTGAGCAGGAACTTCGCAGAAACGATATAGAGAACCGCCGATATGACGTTGAACACGAGAATGCCGACCATCGCCCACCGCAACGCATCCTGCTCAAGATCAGTGTAGTAGAACAACACGTCACTCAACACACCCGTCAGTTGGGGACCAAGACCGAGACCGATAATGTTGAGCACAAACAGTAAGATGCTGGCTGCAAGCGCACGCATGCGCACGCTGACAAGCGCTTGAGTCATGGCGAAAGTCGGCGCCAAGTAGGCATGACCCAGGACATACGCGACGGCATACACCATCAACGCTACTTGAGGATCATGGTAGAGATAGGTGAACGTTGCGAAAGGCACATGGATGAGCGTGGCAATGCCGGGAATGAGCAGATAGTACCGCTGGTCATGCGTACCCATGCGGTCACACAACCATCCCGCACCAAACGTACCGACCATGCCGAAAAAGCCGAGCCCGAACAGCCATGTGCCGATTTCGCCGGTACCCAGTCCGTGTGAGCGCTCAAACATCATCGGGATATACAAACCGACACCGTTGCCGACGAAAGCGTGCAACGCACCGGCAATGGACATGTAGCGAAAACTGCGTTTGGACCACAATAGCGGCAACACTTCCTTGAGCGGAGGTGCGTCTTCGTTCGGCTTCTGACCCCCATCGGAGAAGCCGCGCGGCGGTTCCCGCACGGACAAATACACGAGCAAGGCGAGCAGCAATCCCGGTATGCCGACAACCAGAAAGGCCATGCGCCAGCCGAAGAACTCGTTGATCCAACCCCCCGCCAGAAATCCGATCGCGGAACCGATCGGAATGCCGAGTGCATAAATACCGAGCGCCGTGCCGCGACGTTCCGCTGGAAACAAGTCGGAGATCATCGAATGTGACGGCGGGCTGCCGCCCGCCTCCCCGATGGCAACGCCAATCCGCGCCAGCACGAGCATCGCGAAATTCTGCGCCAGTCCGCAAAGCGCAGTCATGCCGCTCCATAGAGCCAGACACACGCTCAGGATCACTTTGCGCGACTTGCGATCGGCCAGTCGCGCTATGGGAATGCCCATGAACGTGTAAAAGATGGCGAACGCAATACCGCCCAGAAAGCCGAACGCCGTGTCACTGATCTGCAGCTCATCCTTGATCGACTGTCCGAGGATGCCGAGGATGTTGCGGTCTATGAAATTGAAGACGTAGACGACGGTCAGTAGGCCAAGCACATACCACTGGTAGCCACGCTTGTTGAATAGCGCAGCCTCCTCTCCCGCGGTTCCTTGTTCCGCTACGGCCGCGCTACCCCCGGCCTCCCGTCCGCTCTTTCGACCGCTTGTCCGACCGCTCTTTCGATCTTCTTCTTGCATCCCGCACGCCTTCCTGGCGCCCGAGCGCCGCCTGCCCCTAGCGGTCGATGCTACCACCTACGCAGACCACGGGTCGAACTGGCGTCGGTTTGTTAGCATGAGCACACACAGAGCGAAGAGAGAATAGGGAGAGTCGGCCATGGCGAGCGACACCGACAGGGACGTTGTCAAGCTCGCTTCAATAGGCGTCTTGCACATGGCTCAGTTCTTTCCGGTCACTTTCACGGGCGTGGCTTTGCCGTTCATCTTCCGCAAAGAAGGTTTACCGCTGGAAATGTTCTGGTTGCTTGCACTGCCCACAGTACCGCGTTGGCTGAAGTGGGCCATCGCCTTGCTGGTGGACAACTATGGCAACGCGCGCATCGGTCACCGCCGTTCGTGGATCATCCCGTGTACGATCTTCGCCACGCTGACCTACGCCTCACTGGCGTTGATTGCGCCGACACTCGAAAACGTCATATTGATCGTGGTCATTCTCGTGCTCACCGCGTTCGTCATGGCGGCTCAGGACATTGCGGTCGACGCCTATGCCGCAGAGTCCATGACTGACCGGGAGCGGCCGTTGGGTACCGCGCTCATCAACTTTCTCGGCGGTGTTGCCGGAGTACTCGGCATCATCGCCCTCACCCTGGTCGAACGCTTCGGATGGCCGACCACAATGCTGTGTGCCGCCTTGTTGTTGTTCTTAGCCGCGCTCCCCGCTTTGCTGCGCCCGGAGCCGCCAACGCCGCTCGCGCGCGCGCGAAGAGAGGCACGAGGAGAGCGACCCAACCTGTTACTGGCGCTGAAACGCGAAGATTCTCGCTACATTCTGCCATTCATGTTTTTGTTCGGCTTCGGTCACCAGTTCTTCCTCTCGATGTTGGGCCCCTTTTGGGCGGACCAGGGTATGTCGATCGCGAACTTCGGTCTGATTGCCGCAGTCGGAGCGATCGCCGGTGGCATGCTCGCCGCGGTCACAACGCCTTGGTTAGTCGAGCGGTTCGGCATGCGGGTTAGCGCCACTATCGGCCTTTGTGCATTGCCGATCGAAGCCGTTGCTTACACTTACTTCACACAGCTCCAGCAACTGCCCGACTTGTCGATCATCCTTCCCACGGTGGCTCTGCTGTCATATTCGACAGCGCTGTTTCTTTACACCGCCACCATCTCCCGCTTTAGATGGGTCTCGAAAGCGCAAGCCGGTACGGACTACTCGTTGCAATCCAGCCTCTGGAACTTGGGACTGTGGGCTGCCGGTTCCGTTTCAGGACTTGTCGCAGGGCAGTTTGGATACCACGTGTTCTTTCCGGTCTCCGCAATCGCCACGCTCATCGGTGGCGTATTCTACGTCGTGTTTTGGAACCGCATCGAGCAGCTCGTGCAGATACGGGAAACCAGAGAAGTCAGTTAGGCCTCCATTCCCAGAGTACGGTCTCGTACCGCAACAAGTTCACGCACACGCGGGATGAGTTCGCGACCATACTCCTCAGCGTCAGACAAGGGATCGTATCCGCGTATCAACAGCCGCGTGGCACCGACATCGTAGTAGGCGACCAAGGCTTGCGCGACCGTTTCTGCCGTGCCGACCAGAGCCGTGGAGTTGCCGCGCGCACCCGAAGCAGTAGCCAGCGCTGTGTACAAACAGGTGTCATACACTTCCTGAGCCGCTGCCACATCGAGCAGTCTCTGCGAACCAACGTTTTGCGGGCTTTGCGGACGGTGGCCGCCAAACCGAGCTTCGATCTCCGATAGTATTCTGCGCGCCCGGTCCCACGCCTCGTCCTCGGTTCTACCCAAGATGGGACGTGTGGAAACGCTGAACTGAATGGGATGGCCGCCAGCGGCCTCACGCACGCGTTGCATGAAGGTTGCAGTATCGGCCAACGGCTCACCCCATAACATGAAGACATCGATGTAAGGAGCGAGGCAGGCGATTGCCGCATCGGAGCCTCCTCCGCCATACAGCGGGATGCGCGGCTCTTGCGCACAGCGTATGTCGGCGTACGCGCGCTCGATGTCGTAAAACTCCCCTTTGAAGTCGAACGGTTGCGGGTTCGTCCAAGTTTCGTTGAGGATCTGCGCATATTCCTCGGTACGCCGATAGCGGCCCGCATGGTCGACATGATCGCCATCCTTCGCTTGGTCCGCATCGCTGCCGCCCGAAATGAGGTGTACCGCGAGACGCCCACGGCACAACTGATCGAGAGTCGCCAGCTTTCGGGCGGCCAGTGTCGGCGCCACGAATCCGGGACGATGGGCCAACAGGAAACCCAGTTTCTCAGTTGCGGCGGCCGCGTGCGCCCCGATGATGAAGCCGTCCGGAGCATTGGAGAAATAGCCGATCAAAACGCGGTCGAAGTCCGCCTGCTCGTGGATGCGAGCGGTCTCGGCCACCACGTCGGCATCGAACGGTGGGCCCGATGCTGCGATGATTTCCGATTCGACGCGCGGCGCTACCCACCCGATCATCTCAACTGGCATGCAATCCCCTACACAGGTGCGTGACCACTAAACTACCGAATCAAATCGCGTTTGACTAATCGCCAACCAGAACAACGCCCTTCATGGGACCGTCATGCTGGACAAGGGCACTTGCACCTCGCACACGATACCCGCGCTGTCATCGGGGCTGAAAAAACGGACCTGTCCGCCCAGCGTATCCGCACGGCGATGAATTCCGTTCAATCCGGTGCTCGGTTCCACGGTGTCCGCCAAGCCGCAGCCGTCATCGGCGTACATCAGCTGTAACAGATGCGCGTCCAACCGGGCGGCTAGGCTGACGGATTGAGCACCGGCATGTTTAATCGTATTCGTCAACAGCTCACGCACAATACGCAACAAATGATAACTGGATTCTCCGCTGACGACCGCAGACCCGGCGACATCCAGGTCGAGTTCCACATCCAGGGAAGCACTGGAAGCCCTCGATCTGACTTCGACGGCAAGCAAATCCAGCAATTCCTGTACGCTGCTGGGTTCGTGGGGCTCCTTGGAGACGATGTCGCGAATGTCTGACAACGCACTGCGCGCAAGATCGGCTTCCTGCGGATCTTTCGCAGCGTACACAAGACCCAGTAGCTTGGCACCCACATCGTCGTGAAGATCCTGGTAGATGCGTTGGCGTTCTTGTTGCCGCGTGGTTTGCTCGGCCACGGTTAACTGCGCGGCGCGCTTGGTGGCATTGGAGTAACGCGTGCCGATGAACGCTGCGATGATCACGAACATGAATGGCGCACCGAACTGTAGAAGGTAGAACTTGGTTTGCCAGTTCGGCGAGTCGATCGGTACCGTATGGCGGACCAGGTCGTTCGTCCCTAAAACAATGAGCGCGATCAAGCACACCACCAGCAACAGCGCTTCTCGAGAACGAGTCTTGTAGAACTTCCACATCAGCGATCCCCACAAGTACACCATCGCGACCAGTGTCACGGTATGTAATTGCCGGGATACTTCATTGATATGCTCTATCACCGCGAATCCGTACGCTACGGGCGTAGCCACGGCAAACACGATCATCGCACGTTCGAACCAGGGGTTGGTGATGTCGCACAAGCGGTGAGCGAAAAGAACCAAGAACACCGCTGCCCACTCCAGATTGGTATGAATCATCCACCACCACACCGCTGCCGGCACTGGTATGTCGCGAATGGCCAGGTTCAAGCAATACAGGGACCAACACAGCGCGGTGAGGCTGAAGTAGAGGTTCACTGGTTTGCGCTCCACGCTGATCCAGAATATGAAACCAAACGCGCTCGATAGGAATGCGATCAACCACAGCCACTGACTGAGTGTCACCTGGAGGAAGTATTGGTTTTCATAGGTGGGACGCAGAGCAACGTCGTAGCCCACGCGAATTCCTGTCAAATGTCCGAAATTCGGATAGACAATGAGTCGCACGTAGAGATAGTTGCTGTCTCCAACGATCGAGCTACGTGGAATTGTGAACATGAGAGGACGGTGCATGTTGCGAGCTATCGGCTCGGTAAAGCGTCCGCCAGAGCCGATGAACTCATCGTTCACGTAAACCTCGGCGTTGGTAGACAGGCGTTGCAGATACGCTGCCAGAGGTTTACCGGCTAACTCGGAGTTGTCGAGTTCGCTAAGCGCAGGCTCCAATCGCACGCGATACCAACCGATACGCCCTTGTTGCCAGCGCTCGTCGGTCACCCACCGATCGGGCAGCGGCTGTACGCGCCAACCCGCAGCCGGTCGCTGACCCTCCACCACTTCCATAGCGAATTCGGTGGCCTTGATTTGCACGTAGCCGAATTCTTCAGCAGCCGCGGCGCTGAACGTCCAACTGAAGATGATCGCAACACAGCTCAGCGCGCGTGCGGACGAGCACCCGGTCATACACTTCACCCCACCTTCGCTCCACCGCTCACAATCAGTGAGCCCTCACGGTCCGTCAATTATAGTGACTTATCGCCGCCGATGTTCACGCCGCTTGCAGCCCATTGTCTCCGACCCCAAAAGCGTGAGCGGAAATGGTCTCCGACCCCAATTTCCCGCTCAATTTTTGTCTCCGACCCCAAATTTATCTACTGAAATGGTCTCCGACCCCACTGGCTGCCCATCAGGCGCGGTGGTTCACCAGGCCTCGACGTGCGGCTTCCAGTGTGGCTTCTGCGCGGCTTGAGATGTTGAGTTTTTTGTAGATGACCTTGACGTAGCCTGCGGCGGTGTTGGGTTTGATGTCCAGGAACTCGGCCACCTTGCCGACCGTGAAGCCCTTGGCCAGTAGCGTCAGTACCTCACGTTCGCGCTCTGTGAGCTTGATGTCCACCTCGACGTCTTCAGGCACGGGATCGTGGAAGTGCTTGAGTAGCTGGCGTGCGATTGACGCCGACAAGGGCGGTCTGCCTTCGACGATACCGTGCAGCAATTGCACGAGGTCGTCCTTGGGCTCGTCTTTCAATACGTAACCGGTCGCGCCGGCACGCAGCGCCGCGAAGATATGCGCCTCATCGGCGAACACGGTACTGACGATGCTCGTCGCCTCGGCGTCCAGGCGGTTGAGCTCGGCAATGACGTCCAGACCGCTGCCGTCCGGCAGGCCGAGGTCGACTACCGCCACCTGCGGGGTGCAGCTTTCTACTGCGGCCAGTCCCTCTTTGCGAGTCTTGGCGCGCCTCACGGTGATCCCGGGAAACGCCAACCGCATGGCGTCACTCAGCCAATCAAGGGCTGCGGGTTGGTCCTCAACGACCAAGCCATCGACGATTTCGTTCATGCGTGCAAACTACCTACCGCAACGCGCCCACACTACCCCCCCTTTAGGGGGACCTGCAAACCAGCCAATCAGCTGCGCAGCGTGACGCCCCCCAACGCGCCGGTGTGTTCGCCTCGTTCCATGAAGCACTGGCCGTTGACGATCACGTGCTCATAGCCGCGCCCCGTTTGAACGTAACGTCCAGCACCGCCCGGAAAGTCATGTTTGTACTCGGGCAGGTCGATGCCCAGCCCATCCAAGTCGAAGACATTGATATCGGCGAATGCCCCAGGGCGGAGTTCACCGCGGTCGCGTATGCCAAACAGTTTCGCGGTATCCGACGTCCACCCACGAATGGCTTCTTCCAGGCTTATTTGGCCGGTATCCCGAACCCAGTGGCTGAGGAGCCAAGTCGGTGAGCTGGCGTCCATGATCTGGCCCACGTGCGCACCCGAGTCGGCCAACCCGAAGGCAACCGTCGGGTTTTTCAACATCTCACCGACCGCATCAATGCTCTGATTCAACCCTGGGTACCAAATCACCACACGCCCGGCGTGTTCCCGATTGAGCTCTATAAACGCCTCGACCGGCGTCTGGTTGCGCCGCCGTGCGATGGCCGCCAGAGTCTTCTCTGCGTTGTGGCTGTAGTCCACATCACCGTCCACCAACACATAAGCAAGATCCAAGTCGAAACCGGCTGGAATATCGATCGACATCAAAGCCTCCCGCGTCACCGCGTCTTCCAGCGCGGCGACACGCTCAGAGAAATTCAATCGATGCAGTTGCTGCCAGGCCGGGTCGTGTCCAAACGGCGTGCGGTGATCCAATGCGAACAACCCGCCAATGCCACGCGCGGAAGTTTGCGGGCGCAAATGCGCGCCTTGGGCATTTTCTTCTTCAGCAAACTCGATCACCCGCCTGTACAAATCGGGACGCCGGTAGCTTTGCGTCAAGCCGAAGGTAACGTTCACACCATTGTCACGGGAAATCTGTCCCATCCACGCAACTTCCGCTCGAGTTTTGGGCAGATGTGCTTCCTTGTCGCCCTCGCCTAAGCGTGCCGCTGCCTCGAACACGCCTTTACCGTGACGCCCTAGAACGGCTCCGATGGCCAACAACTCGTCCGTGTCCGCATACGTCCCCGGCACATGCCGGCCGTCCGGTACTTTGTGCATGTACGTGCGCGAGGTGGAGAATCCAAGAGCACCTGCACTCATGGCTTCGTCAACCAAAGCGGTCATCTTCTCGATGTCCTCCGGTTGCGCAGGATCCATATCCAGCGAACGCTCACCCATGGCGTGATATCGCACCGCACAATGCCCTACCATTCCGCCGAAGTTGATCCCCTTGTCCATACCGTCCAGCGCTTGCAGGTACTCGCCATAGGTTTCCCACGCGAAAGGCACGCCTTGACGAATGCTCTCGGCAGGGATGTCCTCCACCGACTCCATTAAGTTGGCAAGGTAATCGCGGTCCTCGGGTTTGCATGGCGCGAAGGTGACGCCGCAATTGCCGAGGACGGCAGAAGTGATACCGTGATAACACGATGACGAGGCAATCGGGTCCCATGCCACTTGCGCATCGAGATGCGTGTGAATATCGACGAATCCCGGGCAGACCACCTTTCCGGTGCCATCGATTTCGCGCCGACCGGACTCAGCGACCCTACCCACCTCCACGATGCGGTCCCCCTGCACCGCGACATCCGCCTCTTGTCTGGCACTGCCGGTACCGTCGACGACGGTGCCTCCACGAATCACGAGATCATGCGCCATGATGGCTCCCCTTTGCGTTGTTCGAGAAAAATCGAGAACATCCAAGATAGTCGGCAAGATGTTGCGTGATTTAGTGTTCTAATTCAACGTAGGCTCATTCATCATTCGACCACGTGGGAACGGCAGGGAGAGGCATGGTCACGATTCTCGACGGCGGCATGGGCGGAGAACTCATCACCCGCGACGTCATCCCTCGCGGTGAGCTTTGGTCGGCCCAAGCGTTGCTCGATGCGCCTGACAAAGTCGCTGAGGTGCATCGCGACTACATCGACGCCGGCGCTCAAATGATCCTCACCAATACCTATAGCACTGTGCCGAGCTACCTCGACAAGCTGGATTTGGCAGACCGTTTTGTCGAGTTGGCGACCCTCGCGGGAGAAATCGCGCGGCAGGTGGCGGACGAGGCGCAGCTTCCCATTCAAGTGGCCGGCTCTATCCCCCCGCTCGACGAGAGCTATCGCCCGGACCTGGCGCCCGATACAGCAGTGGCGCGGCCAATTTATCTGCAGCTGGCTCGCGTGCTCGATCCTTTCGTTGATCTCTTCGTGTGCGAAACCATGTCGTGCATCAGCGAGACGGTCAACGCATTGAGCAGCGTGCGACGCGTTAACTCGAGTAAGCCCGTGTTCGTCTCTTGGACGTTGAACGAAACTCCGGGTTACGGGTTACGCAGCCAAGAGACGATCGACGCCGCCGTGCGTGCAGTCGAACCCTTCGATGTCGACGGATATCTGTTCAACTGCACTTCACCCGAAGCCATCACCGCGGGACTGCAACGGCTTGTCTCCCTGATCGATCGTGACGTGGCCATAGGTGCCTATCCAAACCGCTTGCGCATTCCGCAAGGATGGACGCTCGACAATGAAGTGCCGACCGGATACAGGCACGATCTCGACATCGACACTTACGTCGCGTTCGCGCGAGAGTGGCAATCCCTCGGCGCCACCGTTATCGGAGGTTGCTGCGGCATCGGACCGGATTTCATTCGTGCGCTGGCGCACGCACTGTCCTCATCCCAAAGTTACGATGGACCCACCGGCGATGGTTAGAACAGCACCCTTCGACGCGCAGGATCTCGACCCTCACCACGATCCAGAGGGCGGCGACCGGCCGATCAACATCATTGTATGCTCGGACGGCACAGGCAATGTCGACGTCAAGAACCGCGGCACCAATGTGTTCAAATTGTACGAAATGGTCGACGTCAGCGGACACACTGTGGACGCCAATTTGACGCGTCAAGTAGCGATCTACGACGACGGTATCGGCACCGAGAGCAACAAGTATTTAAGCATTTTGTCCGGCGCCTTCGGATTCGGCTTGAAGCGCAACATACGCGAGCTCTACATCGCGCTCTCGCGGGTCTATCGTCCCGGCGATCGTCTTTATCTGTTCGGTTTCAGCCGAGGGGCTTTTACCATACGAGCGCTTTCGGGGCTCGTGAATACCATCGGTGCCATCAAACCTCCCGAGAACGACAAGCCAGGCGAGTGGAAAAAACGTGCCGTCGCCGCGCAACGGGAGTTTCGCAACGAACACCTGCATCGCGCGTTGCTTCAGTTTCTGCTGGCCCTCGTCATCGATCGCTTCCCGTGGCGACCTGCGTATGACAAGTCCAACTATGTCTCCAGTCGGCCGGAAAAACCCGGCGTGGAGGTTCAGTTCGTAGGCGTGTGGGACACGGTGGACGCGGTGGGTTTTCCGCTCGCTGGCCTAAGCGCGTTCTGGAACGAAGTCGTCTACCGATTCAAGTTTACCGAGTACGTGATCTCCAAGTCGGTACGGCATGGTGCCCACGCCCTGGCCCTTGACGATCAACGCAAGACGTTCTGGCCATTGCTGTGGAACGAATCGGACGAAACTGAAACGGAGGTTGTGCGCGGCCGTTGGTCGTGGTGGCACGACATCAAGAACAATGTCTCCAAATGGTATTACCACTTGGTACTAATGTTGACGGATCTTGCGATAGACGAGCAGGAAGATCCGCCTCATGATTCCCGCGCTCGTCGCGTCCAAGCGTGGACCGCTGCACAGCTCGGTAGAAACAATCCGCAGGGTAAGTCGAACATCACCCAGGTCTGGTTTGCAGGCATGCACAGCAATGTAGGTGGCGGCTACCGCCGCCAAGGCATGTCGTTAGTCTCACTAGCGTGGATGCTGGAGCAAATGGACCGATCTGCCGACAAAGACGGGATAGACCCGGTGCGGTTGGCCAAGGTGCAACGACAAGATCTGCTCGAACGGGTGAGCGTCAACGACAAAATGTACGACTCCCGCTCAGGCGCCGCTCTCTTTTACCGGTTCAGCCCGCGTCGCGTGAGGTGGCTGTGTCACACCAACGCCGTGCCTGTGGAAGTTCATTCGAGCGTTTACAAACGCATTCGTCACGGCAGCGAAGAATACGCACCGGGGAACATTCCAGCCTCAGTGATAGAGCGCGACATAGAGGACAATGCCGAGTCGCAGAACAAGGGTAGGAACGCGTTCCTTGCAGCTCGCCGGTACGATTTTCTGCGCAAGGTGATCCAGCGCTGCTTCTATCTCATGATGTTGAGTTGGGTCATTACGACCCTCGACGCGAGACCGGGCAACACCGTCGATTTTCCCGATTTGGCGGTCCACTTCGGCAACTTTATTGCAACGGTCACCCATGCGATCGTGCTGTCAGTCGGTGCAATTCTCGGCGCCATTGGCATGATCTTCAACCTGCTTTCCAGCACCGCCGCCGCCTGGCTCGCCAATCTCGGTAGCGGTATCTGGACCTGGCTACAAAGCACGGGCGCGAGCCTCGTCAAACTCCTACCCGGCGGCGAGTGGATTCACTCGAATCTGGTCACGACAGCGTTCGACAATCCACCTCTATTGAGCGCCTTCGTCATCGGTATCGCCTTGATCTTGATCTGTTCCGGCTGGGCCAAACGCCGCAGCAATGCGCTGCTGTCGAGCGCCTGGTCAGCCATTGTTCGCTAGCGATTTTGCATATTCAGTGGCATCTGCCAGCACCTTTTGCATCGAATCTCGTGCCTCAACTCGCGCATACCACTCAATTGCTCCTGGAATGGCTTCCAACAGGTCGATCCCGGCATTCTGTTTGGCAGACAAGCGTGCGTACACAAACATAAAGTAGCCAAAGAAATCGGCGTACGTCATTTCACGACCAGCGATCCAGGGGTCGAACTGCAACAGCGGTGGGAGCGCTTCAATGGCGCGTTTGAGACCGAGCTCGACGGCATCCTTGTCGTGTTGCGCCACGCTTTCGCCACGTAGTAATCCGTAACCGCGTCGTGCAACGAGCTCGACATAAAGCTCCAATGACTTGCAGATCTCACGTTGCTTGGCACGGGCGAATGGATCGCTTGGGCACATCGGCACAATGTCTTCCGATTCTTCCAAGTAATCGAGAATCACGGTCGTTTCCGTGATAGGACCGCGCGGCGTCACCAGGCACGGTATCTTCGCCATCGGGCTCAGGCGTAGAAATCCCGGTGTTACCGGCACAGGTTCAAGCACTTCTTGAAACGGCACGCCTTTCTCCAGGAGTACCGCCTTCACCGCATTGTAGTAGTTGGATCTCGGACGACCGTGTAGTTTGAGCATGTTCAATTCCCCTGCCATGTCATGTGATACGACGTTGCGCTAATATGACTCGCTCAGAGGAGGGAAACAACAATGCGAATTTCATCGTTCATGCGCATGTGCCTCATGGGTGTTTGCGTACTGGGTGTCTATGGTTGCGGACAGCCCGCTGATAGCCCCACCCAACCAAACACGACTGCACCTGACGCCGCACCCACCGATGCGGATCCCCAAACCGCGGCTCGACGCTTCGGCGGTGTTCAGTTAGAAATGCCCGCGGACGTTATCGTCGCAACCCCACAACGCAGCGCAGCGCGCAACACTTACTTCGGCGATCTGCATGTGCATACCGAATACTCTTTCGATGCATTCGCGTTCGGTACGATAGCCTCACCCGGTGACGCCTATCGATACGCACAGGGCGAAGCTATCAAACACCCGGCCGGTTTCGACGTACAGCTGGATAGACCGCTCGATTTTTACGCGGTGACCGATCACGCGATGTTCTTAGGCGCTGTACGCGCGGCAGCCGATACCTCCACGTGGTTCTCACGACTCGACCACGTGCAAGGTTTACACAATCTCAATGCGCCCGACAATCTCAACATCGAAAGTCTGCCGCAGCGAGTGACAGCGTTCAGCACGTTCCTGCCGGACACGCTGACCGGTGTCGCCGATGGCTCTATCGACGGGGAGCAACTCAACCAAATTGCGAAGAATGCCTGGTCGGACATCATCGACGCGGCAAAACAACACTACAATCCGGGACGCTTTACCACTTTCGTTGCTTACGAATACACCTCCTCCACCGACGATCGCGGCAACTTGCACCGCAACGTCGTCTTTCGTGACGTCGACAAACTACCCGCCATGCCTTTCTCGCGCTTCCACAGTCAAAACCCCGAAGGCCTTTGGGATTGGATGGATGGGTTGCGTACCCAGGGTATCGAAGCCCTCGCTATCCCACACAACTCCAATGGCTCCAACGGTCAAATGTTCAAGATGGTCGACTGGGCCGGCGATCCACTGGACGACGACTACGCAGCACAACGCATTCGCAACGAGCCCTTGGTGGAGATCACCCAGGTGAAGGGTACGTCGGAGACGCACCCGGTGCTTTCCGATACGGATGAGTGGGCTGATTTCGAGATCATGCCCTACCGCATCGCCACGACCCTCAATAGCGAACCGTCCGGGTCTTATGCGCGCGAAGCGCTACTGAACGGGTTGACGCTCGAGGACACGGGGGTGACCAACCCGTACAAGTTCGGTTTTGCCGGTGCGTCGGATACTCACACCGGGGCGGCATCGCTGGATGAGGAAACTTATTTTTCCAAAGTCGGTATCCTGGATGCAGACGGGCAACGCCGCGGTTCGGTCCCCTTATCGGCAGGCGATGCGGAAGTCATCAAGGCAGCTGGAAGAGTCAACGTCAAAGAGATCGACGGGCGACCATACGCATCGGGCGCGTACGAAACCTGGGGTGCGTCCGGTTTGACCGGCGTATGGGCTGAGGACAATACCCGTAGCGCAATCTATGATGCATTTCGACGCAAGGAAACTTTCGCCACGTCAGGTCCGCGCATGAAAGTGCGTCTCTTCGCTGGATACGATCTAGATAACAACAATCTTTCCGACGCCGCAGAGATAGAGGCCGCGTATCGCGACGGCGTTGCGATGGGATCCGATCTCCTAGCCAATGGCAGTGAAGTACCCAACTTCCTGGTTTGGGCGACACAGGACGCCAACGCAGCGCCGCTGCAGCGCTTACAAATCATCAAGGGTTGGACTGTGGACGGCGAACACCACGAACGAGTCTATGACGTCGCCTGCTCCGATGACGGTGAAATCGATGCGCAAACCCATCGCTGCCCGGACAACGGCGCGCGAGTGGACCTGTCCGACTGCTCGATCACTGCAGACGTGGGTGCTGCGGAACTCAAAGCCAACTGGCAAGATCCCGACTTCAGCCCAGAACACCGTGCCTTTTACTATGCGCGTGTGTTGGAGAATCCGACATGCCGCTGGTCGACGTGGGATGCCCTCAAGGCCGGTACCGCTCCGCGCTCGGATCTCAAATCGACGATTCAAGAACGTGCTTGGTCGTCACCGATCTGGTTGGTGCCTTGAACGAATTGCCGCGGGCCGCACGCTATCTCGCACTCCTAACGTTCGTTGTAAGTGGCAGCATCGCGTCTGCCGCGGACGTTAGCATCCACCGCGATCAGTGGGGTGTACCCCATGTCACAGGTCCGACGGACGCCAGCGTAGTTTTCGGCTATGTCTATGCACAGGCACAAGATAATTTCTGGCAAATCGAGGACACCCTCATACAAGCGTTGGGCCGGTACAGCGAAATCATGGGTGAGGCTGCACTCGCAGGGGACTACTTGAATCGGGCACTGCGACTAACCAAAATCTCGAAAGACGAATACCGGCACCTCGATCCCGAGGAGCAAGCCCTCCTGAAAGCGGCAGCTGCAGGTCTTAATCAGTTTGTTAAGGACACAAACACCGAATCTCGCCTAATCAGCAGGTTCGAACCGTGGCACTTCCTGGCCATATCTAGATTCACTCAATATCAACTCTTCGTGTTCAACCGCGCGCGCATTCGCAACAACGAGATCGCGGCGTTTGCCACAACGAGCGAGGGTGAACATCTGGAAGCTGCTCACTTTACGCTGGGCAGCCTCGCGCCAACTGCGCTAAACGCAGTGGCAGATGCGCAAGCACAAGCGGGCTCCAACACGTGGGCGGTAGCGCCGCACCGCAGTCGTTCCGGTAGGGCGCTCCTTTTCATCAATCCCCACCAGCCCTATTTCGGGCCTGGCCAGTGGCATGAAGGCCACCTGCACTCCGAGGAGGGACTGCACTTTTCCGGCGCAGGCTTTTTCGGGTCCCCCATTCCAACCATCGGTCGCAATGAACACCTCGGCTGGAGCCATACGGTCAACGAACCCGACATCGTCGACGTTTATGCGATCGAACCCGACAGTATCGACGCTCCGATCTCGTATCGCTGGGGAAACGACGAACGACTGTTCGAACACTGGACCGATACGATCAAAGTGAACGCCGACATCCGCACGTTCAACTTCAAAAGTAGCCACCACGGGCCCATCGTTGCAGTTCGCGAAGGCAAACTACTTGCCGTGCGCATGGCCAAATTCGTCGAAGGAGGGCAGCTCAGTCAGCGTTTGGCAATGTGGCGTTCGACCAATCTCAACGAATTTAAAGCTGCACTCGCGCAAACCGCGACACCGATGTTCAACACGATGTACGCGGACGTGCACGGGGACATTTACTACGCCTACTACGGTGCGGTACCCGTACGCGATGCAACGATCGATTGGTCGAAGACTGTTTCCGGCAACGATCCGGCAACCGACTGGCAGGGTTACCATGGGTTGAACGAACTACCTACGCTCACGAATCCGCAAAGCGGTTACCTGCAAAACTGCAATGCCACGCCCTTTCTCGCGACCGCCGCTGCCGACAATCTGAATCCGGACGACTATCCAACGTACATGGTCGCAGAGGACGACAACAACCGGTCGAGAATGTCGCGCATACTACTGGGCGGAACCGATCGATTGTCCTTTAAGGAATTCGAGCGCATGACCTGGGATACACGCGTGTTGGAGGCAGACACGATGATCCCCATGCTCGCAACCGAGCTTGCCGCGCGGGATCTTCCACCCGCCAGGCGCCAGGCAGCTCAACGCGCGCTACGCCACCTGCAACGATGGAACAAGCGCGCGGAAGTGAAGTCGTCTGGAACGACACTGTACTTCTATTGGCGATACACGATGCGCCAACTAGGCCAGAACGACCCTGTCGCCGCCTTTGAGCAGGCGCTCGACTATATGCTAGACACCTACGGCACCTGGCGGGTGCCCTGGGGTGAAGTGAACCGATTGCAACGCGCACACACGAGCGGTACGCAAGGCTTTGACGATACCGCGCGAAGCCTGCCGGTGGCTGGGGGTCCGGGCAATCCGTTTGGTGTCATCTTCAATCTCTATGCACGCCCGACAACCGGAGCTAAGCGCATGTATGGCATCGCAGGGCACAGTTACGTCAGTATTGTGGAGTTCGCACAGTCCCCTCAGGCAAAATCAATTCTGACATTCGGGTCGAGCGCAAACGAAGCGTCAGCGCATTATTTCGACCAAGCAACGTTGTTTGCTAACAAACGTTACAAATCGTCATGGTTCGCCCGTGATGAAGTCATTAGCAACGCACGATCAACAGTAACGCTAACCTTCGAATCCAATTAACCTCAACCTTCCCGGTGGAGAATACCGGAGTGAGTCATACCGCCTCTTGTGACTGAGTAACTCCCTCCGAGAACAGGGACTAAGGCAGTGTCCTCACCGTAGCGCAACGTCACGGTATCGCCCTCGCGACCGATCTCGCGAAACTCCTCACTCTTACCAGGATCGTCTGCTGGATAGTGCAACCATATTTTGCCGCGGGAATTGTAGAAACGTAGCGCATCGCCCTCGAAATAGCCCGCGCGAATGGTAGTGGGATCGTCACCCGATGCGTCATACATCCAATCGCGTTCGACTCGGCCACCCGTTGACAAGCCCATGTTCGCGTACGTGGTGAGGCTCACCGCAATCATTTGCGCAAGTTGCGAACGCGTGGGATTGGCGCAGATCCGCGCATCTTCGCCGCTACCGCAAAGCTTGGGCCCTACCTCGCCCATACCGTGAAACCTCAGATACGTACGAAATGCGACACCGCGTCCCTCCACAACGCTCTCACAAGCCTCCTCTCCATAACAATCGTCGCCGCTGGGACGTACCGCGAAGTTGTAATAGTCGTACGCAGGAAGTGCACCCTCCCCGTACGATTGGATACCGAATCCGGCTTTGAGAATTTTGTTGCCATTATCGAACGTCACTATTCTCAGCGTATCCGGATCCAGCCAGCACGACGATTCACGCGGTTTGTTGCAGTCAGCCAAAAGTTCCGCAATCTGCTCATTGAAGAACCCTTCGTCTGCCGGGTGAATTTGCACGCTGGGATCTTCCGACCAACTGACTGGCCACCGGGTTTGCTTGTACTGCGTGTGACCGTCGTTCATCTGATCCCGGCTTTCCAACCAGTAGAAGCCGGGGTAACCAGACACTTGCTCGTAGTTCAAACCCTGGTCTGCCGGTGTGGCTATGACGATACGCTGATCAATATCCTCATAGATGTCGAACAGTAGGTCCCCGTAATCGTCGCTCGGGTCTTGATCGACACACCCCCTGCAAGGTGACGGAAAAGTATCCCGCAGATGCGTAATGCTCGCCGGGTCAGACGACGTACGTTCCATCTGTTCGAGCGTGCGGGTTTTGATCTTGAACCATTCATAGTCGTAAACGATGGTCTCGCGCCACTCGTCGCGTTCCTTGTAACGCAGTATCGTGTCAGCGCCTAGTCCCTCCTCCGAAGAAGACCAGAGATAGTCCGGCGTCTGTAACACTCGTGGGGGTACTTTCTTGACGTTCGACGCCATGAGTTTGTCGATGAACTCTACAGGTATCACCCAGTTGTAGCCCGTCTGCCCATCGTCCAAGCCGCCGTCGATAATCGCAACGAGCTGCTTATCGTTGTTGACCACGAACGATCCCGAATAACCCGGCAGCGAACCGCCCGACACACTGTAGATCTCATGGCTGAGCTTGGGTACGCCGTATGCTTCCAGCTCGCGATACTCTGCGCGAGATTCGCCGATTACATCACCCAGGCTGTCACGCAGATTCATCGTCATGGTTTTGGGTATGTTGACGATTGCATCGCCATACCACCCTTGTGTGTACAGCATCTCGTGTTCGCAAGGATTGTTTTTTTGAAAATCCTCAGCCACGAAGTAGCTGCAGTTCGGAAAAACGTTTTCGTCAGTGGCACCCGTCAGGATGTTTTCGTTGGGCAAAACGTTTAAAAGCACGAGATCGCCCTCCTCGTACACCAACGCCACCTCCGCTTCGTTGTCGTCGCCGTTACAAGACACATAGATGTTCTCAGGCCAGCGGATCGCATGGAGATTGGTGACCACTTGTCGGTTCGATTGGTATAGAAAGCCGCTGGCCGTCGTACCCGGCCGGCCAGGTTCAGGCCGCGTACGCACACGCACAACCCGTTCATTGGCACCCGCGTTGGTCGGACCACCCCACTTTTGGCGGTTTTTCTGGCACTCCGCGCTGATCGTCTCATTCCACGCCGATTCGGCTATTGCGCCTGATGGCGTAAGCAGTGTTATCCACAAAATGTAGGTCACACGAGCCATTACTCTGATTCCTCAATTGCGCCCGCACAAAGAAAGACACTCAACGCATTCAACATGGCAGTGTGAGCCGCAGTATCGCTGATTGTGAGTTCCTCCACCTTCTGCCAGGTTTCTGCGAACTCCTCGACCGTTCTTGCCTGTCCATCGCTGGCTTGACACGCCTTTAAAGTCGGCGCTTGCGCCAGGTTTTTGAATTTCCCGGCACCGCAAGTCGCATCTCGGGCGGTGATGGCTACCTGCTTGATCTCTGCTTCCGTGATCCGCTCCGCACTGAGTTCCGCTCCCACCGCCTTCACCAACGCGAGCCAGCGAGCGTAGTCAGCAGTTCCCGAGTTTTCTTTGATCACCCCCGCAAACTGTACACCTAGGAGCTGGCTCCCATCGGAGTGATCCTTCTGTGCCAGCTCTTTACAGACGTTTGTTCCCGTCAGCGAATTGTGTAGACCCCCGCTTCCTTTCCCTCCGTTGCCATTCCCTTCGTTACCTTTCCCTCCGTTCCCGCCATTGCCACCGGACTCACCGCGCGACAATGCAGCAATCCGTGCTTTGATTTCGGACTCCAGAAAACCCATTGCTTCCTTTTCAAATCCCAGGTTTTGATACAGCGCCTTCTTTTCCTCAAGAGTCATGGTCTCGAAAGTACCTAACGAACCCGGTTCTCGACGCGGAACGTCAGGTGCCAGTAAGCCGTGGTCCCGCACGTACACGCCAAGAGGCGCCGTGAGTAGAACGGCGATGCCAAACGTTCCGATGCGCACCCCCTTCGCTCTACTGAAGTGACGATCGTTGAGCCCCAACAGAGCTGCCAGTGCGGCCCCGACCGCGCCAACGAACTGCGCGACCACGGGGGAGTGCGATAGGCCGAGCACCGCTCCCACCATCACCCCGATACCGATCGCACCAAACGCAGACGCCCAGGTGGTCGACTCCTGTGTCTTCTTGCGTGGTTCAAATATTTTTTCTGTCATCGACGAGTGCTCCCCCTCTGACTGTACCGGGTTGTCCAACGTTAGGAAACGCACAGCACCCGTGGTACCGTTCACCTGATAGATCCGCTGATTGGCTTGCGCGCGGTCCGTCACCCAGCCAAACCACACAGGCAACATCACCGTTCGCACCCCTAGCGCTCGATAACGCACCTGTGTTTCGGGGTTGCGTTGTTCGTGCCCGCCAATGAGCGAAGCGACTTCGTCTTCGACGTCTTCCGCAATTCGCTCGTAAAAGTTATCGAACGCACTTTGCACCGGCATGTTGGCGACAACGCTGGCCATCTTAGAATCCAGCTTTTCGAGGTCCTGCGCTTGGTCGATTGGCCAATGCCACTCACCACTGACTTCCGTGTAGCCCTGAGGCACAGCACCGGCCGCGGCTAAGTGGTGCGGATAGTCGAGATCGAATTGCTCTCTGACCGGCTCCCATTCCATCTTCGGTAACACATGGTCGAGCGCCCGATTCCAACCGCGATCGGCTGTCAGATGGGTCCGCGTGTGCACGTTGAAAAACCAGTAAGGCACATACACGCGACGCAACTCCAACCCCTCACCGGAGGAGCCTACAGCCTCACTGATCCTACTCCGAGCAGTCTCTTCAGAAACTGAGAATGGAATGACCTGGGCGGGTAGTTCCGTGCTTACCGACAACTCCTCGGCAGTACTTCCACACACCGGACATAAAGTGCCCGACTCCTCTACCCGGGCAGTTGTGGTGCCGCAGGCTGAGCAATGCAGCGCATCCACGGTTCTCGACCGCGCCTGATGTCGCAGCAGTATCGGCTCGTCAGTAAGATCCCGAACCGGACCAGCCGGATCGTGCAGCTGAATGCCCCAGTTAGAACGCGCTTGCGGTAAGCGCCATTGTTCCAAATCCGCTCGACACTCTTCGCGAATGTACAGACCCCAAGGCATGGCCACGTTGGGATCAAGCTGATCCTCATCTTCCCATGCCGTGTCACGTTTGAACTCGACACTGCCGTCACTATCGACACCGTATTTGGTTTCGAGATATCCCCTACCCGTGTCGAAGGCTTGGCTGACGCTGCGCCCTTCTGCAAGTGCTGTGTAAAACGCCACGGAAAACTCATGGGCTTTTGTGTCACCGATGGGTACTTCCGTGGCGATAACCGCTGGAACGCCCGCCTCCCGCAGCAACTTCACGTGGCCGAGCGTGGCACAGCCATTGAGAAAAACGAGTTTCAGATTGTGCTGCTGGCCGAGCAGTCGGGCGAGTCCATCGGAATGACTTGCGCCGTCTTCAAGTTGCAACACTTTACCACCTGCATGGCCGGCATAGTGAAAGACAACGATTCGCCCATCGTCATTGAGCAATCCTCGCAGCAGTTCAGGCAGCTCAACGCTTTCTTCGCGATGAATGCGGACAGCATCTTCTTGTTGCAACGGTAGCAGCGCACTGAACACGTCGCTGCTCTCTGCTTTTAACTTGTCAAGGTGACGATCGCTTTCGTTGGCGAACGCCAGAAAAACGACCGGGATTTCGCCTACCGCCACGACGACCTTACCCAGCAAACGTGCCGATTAGCGACGTAGACGAAACGCACGACTGACCGCACACCAGTCCGCAGGTGCTGCGGCCGCATCCTCTTCGTCTTCCCATTCCGAATCACGCGATGCGGAGCCTTCATAGGCCTGTTGAAACTCGCGCACCAGCTTGCTGCGCTGTACGGAGCGGGTACTCTCCTGGGCAAGCCAGGAAAAATCCGTTTCTTCAGTCGAGGCGAACACTCTGTAGACCTCGTAGCCTTCATCTTCCTTGAAGTCGCCCATGTTGAGTCGCAGACCCTGCTTCGCGACGCTCACGCCCGGCAACAGCAACTCGCTGGCTTTGTTGCGTGGGTAAAGGAGCTTGATGCCCTTGGTCAGACCGAAGTCCAGGAGGCTGAAAAACACCTGGTGGTCGCTGTTGTTGGTGATTTCAAAGCCAATCTTGTCCCCAGCCTTGAATTTCAGTTCACCTTCCGTGCGCGGTTCGCGCTCTCCACTGTCGTCAACGCGGAACACTTCCAGCTTGATATCCAATTCCGTCACCGGGTTGTTGAGTGCTAAAGCGTTCTTATAACGCGCGGCGGTATCCAGATTGAATACCAACGTCTTGATGGCATCATCGTTAGTCATAGCTTGCGCGGAGCCAAGCTGGGCGCCACCGCGATCGCTGATCGCCCAACTGTCCTCGCTCAGCGGACCCAAGCTCTCCAGAAAATCGTCCTCGGTGACCGATTCGCGCTTCTCGAGCACTTGCACCCGCGCATCGGCAATGGCACTGGAGGGACTGACGTCCAGCAGCTGGCTCTCGGCAATGCGCGGCTCGAGTTCTGCGCGGCGCTTGTCGTCAAGCAAACTCAAGTCGACCATGTACCTTTCTATGTTTGGCGCGCGTCGTTCCAACACGGCACGCATACCGACGCTGACACCCGCGTTTTCAGGGGCAGTCACCTCCGCCGAAACGGCATCTACCGAGTTCACTTCGACCACGGCTACCGGGCTGACGCCTTGCGTGGACTTCGTTCCTGCGGGATAGATCGACCACTTGGACCCCTCGTCAAGACCTTGTGCAGCGCCGCCGGCAAGGGTCACCTTGGTACCGTCCACTCCGGAGACCAAGACGAAGCGCATGGGCTCGATATCTTTGACCCCGAATACGGCACGGTTGATGCGACCTTCTATCTGCGGGTGCTGGTCGTTGAATTTCGCCGTGACCTTGACGCGCGCTTCGTCGAAAGCGTCGCGATACGTCGTTTGCGGAGTCGCGTTCACGAGCGCGTTACAAAAATTGAAACTCAACACGCCGTTGCGATCGAATTGATGACCCGGTCCCAGGTCTTCCTCTTTGGAACGCTCGTTATCGCGACAACCGGAAATCACCACATACCGATCGCTCAACGGCAGCCACTTGCTGCTGCCTTCGCCCCTTTCCGCCTTGGGTCTGGCCAGGGGTTCAACTTGCATCTCTTCCAACGTGCGGTCGTCTTCCTCGACACCTCGAACGGCGCCCGCGAATACGTCGCGTGTCATAGTGCCGGAATGGCAACAATCGAAAATGAGTGTGATGTACTCGGTCTTCTTCGTGAGTTTTTCGAGCCACGCCTCGATCTCGTTGTCGTCGATGTCGAGGTTCGGTCGATCTTTCCCGCCACTGTCCGTTGGCATGATAGTGCTGTCTTTGCCGGTGCCTTCGGAAGTGGAGCGAGACGTACGTTGTCGGCCGTGTCCGGCGAATTGAAAGACGACAATGTCGTCCGTCTCAACCCGTTCCAGCAGATCCTCCATCGCATTGAGGATGGCTTGACGGGTCGCTTCCGCGTCGTGAAGCTCAACGAGGTGCGCCTCGTCAAAACCAAAACGTCCGGTCAAGACCGATTTGTAGAGCTTCGCGTCATTGACACAGCCTTTGAGTTGATACCGGTCTTCCAGATGTATGTAGCGATTGACGCCAATCAGTAGCGCACGTTTCGTAGCCATTACCTTCCCCCACAGTTTACGTTCAAGTCACGGCCGACTAGTCCCATTCACCTCCTTAACTACCGCACTCACCCGACGGCGGGACATCGAGCGTCGGGTTGCGCTCGAAAAAACCCACGGGCTGTAACATGAAGCCGCAGTACTCCACCGGCATCACCGGCCAGTCCTCTGGTCGGGGCAGATGCGTGACCCCCACTGTGTGCCACAGCACCACGTCCTCATTGACCAACGAACGGTCTTGTTGCACCCATTTGGGTAAACCGTCCCCGCCTTCGTGTAAATTCGGAAAATCTCCGGCAGCGTTGATGGCACCGGGTTCGTATCGGGTGACCCACAGGTTATGTTTGGCGAAACCGGCGCGCTTTGCCACCGGCGACGTTTCGTGAGCGAACATCGTGGGCGTTGCTCCAGGCAATAACCGCCAGGCCACTGGTACGCCCAAGCGGTTTTGCTTCTGGGAATTCACCACCTTCCAATAGCGCGAGCGTTGCGGGTAGGTGTCACGCCGAGCCACCGCTTCGCTCTCGAGCAATGTGCTCTTAGCCCGAAACGCTGTGCCCTGTGGATTCGTCTCATCGACCGGCAGCGGCTCGGTCTCTACTTCGTAAACGCTGTTGGGTCCGCCGTCCACATCGAAGTCGAGCCTGAAGCAAAACAGGTGCTGATGTATCGGCGAGGCCAAATTCGGGGCGATGAGAGGCGCAAACTCCGGTTGCTCCCGGCCCGGCGCCACGGCACTCACCCCGACGATGCCGGTGAGTTTCACCTCCATCTGAATAGTGCCATCGAGGTACAGGTACCAGAAGAAGCCGTATTCGTAGTTGCCCACCGTGTGAATGGCACTCACGACCAAGCGCCGCGAACGCCGCACTTCGGTAGTCTGTGCTTCCGCATCGTGGTGCTTCCACAAAATGCCGTAATCTTCTTCGTGCAGGCAAATGGCTTTTTCGATGGTGCGCGACTTACCTTTCCAGTTCACCACATGCGCATCGAAATAGTAGATTTCGCCCAGACAATCGCAGCCTAGGGTCAACGAATTTGCCAACGTACCGATACTGGTCTCACCGGCATCGAAGACGTGTTTCCATGAGTGCATCGGACTCAGATCGCCATAGGGCACCACCATGTCCGAAAGCGACGCGCGGTGCAGAATACGGCGGTTACGATCGCCGTCCCGATAGCTTACTTGGTGCAACACGACGCCGTTGGTCGGATGAAGTGAGACCCGGAAGTTGAAGCCTTCCCACTCCACGTGGTTACCCGACACGATAAATGACGCACCTTCGGGTTGGGTCACTTCGATAGGCTTTAACGACTCGCGCAGCTTAGGCTGACTGGCTGCATCAAATCGGCCGGGCTCTGGAGGGATGTCCACCACGCCGTGGTCTTCCAAGTACGCCACTTTGCCGGCTGTCAGGTCGACGTGTGCGATCAGACCCTCTATGGGACGTGCATATCCGTTGTCGGTCTTGTCTTCCCGAATGAAACTGATCGCTCGGTGTATCCGATGACCCGAAGGCACATCAGGGTGGACAAAGCCGCCCGATGGCCATGGATCGACTTGCACCAATTCGAAATCGTTCACACCGCGTTTACGCATCGCCGCTTGCCAGCCGGCATCGGTTTTGGTGATGCGGATTGCATTGACCGCATCGGCAAATCCGATGGGTGCTTGACCGGAGGTAATGCGGTTGATCTCCACGGTACGCCGTTGCAAACAAACGACCGCATCGAAGCCACCGTCCACGTCGTCACCGGTCGGATAGTCATAACCGAGAAAACGCAGTTGGCGTGCCACTGGGTCACCGTCTTTGAACGCGTTGACCTCGTCCTTGTGCGGCTCTATCAACGCCACGGAAGAAAAAGTTGCGGACTCCCCCAATTGGGCGCGGACCAACGCAGCGCCTTCATCGATTTCCGCCGGGGTCAATGCGTCCAACGGATGGGCGACAGCCGCTGTCGCTAGACTCTGACCTGCGAGGTTACTCATGGTGCCCCCCTCTTATATGGACGCAAAGTGTATGTGGACGCAAAGTGTGAAACGCAAAGATTGTGAACCCAACGCCCAGGCACGATGCGTGTTAGACACGCTCGGCAAAAAACACCGGGATCTTGCGCTGCGTCTTCTCTTGATACTCCGCGTAAGGCGGAAACGCCTCGACACTGGCCTTCCACAAGCGTTCGCGCTCAGCCTCGTCGGTCACTTCGCGGGCGCGCATCTTCGAGACTTCCGTGGCGTCGCGCAGTTCGATGTCGGGGTTTGCGCGCAGGTTGTAAACCCATACCGGGTTTTGCGGCGCACCGCCCATCGAACCGACCAGTACATATCCCTCGTCGACCTTGACGCGCATGAGCGGAGTTTTTCTAATCGCGCCGGTCTTGTTGCCGATGTGCGTAAACAAAATACACGGTAAGCCGGTATCGAGGAGCGTTACGCCTTCGGTACCGCCGCTGCTCTCATAGAGCTCGACCTGTTTGCGCACCCAATCGACCGGTGTTGGAACGTATTCAGCCATATCTGCACCCTCCCAAGTGTCCTACTTAGTCTACAGGGATCGTTTAAGGGTTTGCCAGAGTACCTTGTGGAGCGCGAGGTTGCAGTCGAAATAAGGTCAGCGCCACCAGTGCGATCGCATACCCGCACAACAGCACCGTAAAGGCCGGCAGGTAACTGCCGAATGTCTCGAATATCCACGATGTCACGGGTAAGCCAACGATATTGAAGGGCGTCAATAGGGGCATGCTGGCGCCCATCACAGTGGCGAACGCTGCTCGTCCGAACCGCGTCGCCAGTAAAATGGCCCATAGCGGCGCGATACCGCCATAGCCAAGGCCGAAGAAAAAACCGGCAATCGCGAGCCCGACATAAGTGTCCACGGATATCAAAATGAGGACGCCAACGGCTTGACAGACGATGGCGATGGCCACCGCGGTTTTCTTGTTTATGTAGTCTGCAAGCACGCCGAAGACGATTTTGGCCGACGCGCCCATGAAGGTAGTCACAGCAACGATGGATGAGGCTTCCAGCGCACTTAAACCCAGGTCGGTGGCGTGCGCCGGCAGCGATAGAACAACGGATGCAATGCCCATGTAACAAGGCCCGGCGACCAACGTGAGCAACCAGATATCCAATTGCTTGATCGCGTCGAAAAAAGTCCACTCGCTGCCTGTGCGCGGGTCCGCTGTCTGTGAGACTTGCGTAGCAACCGGCGCACCATCCGGATGCAATCCCACCTCCTCGGGCGTCTTGATCGCGAACAACCAGATCAACGGGGCCAATAAGACAAGCGCGCCTACGCCGCAGATGACAAAGGAAGTTTGCCAGTCGTAGGTGATGATCAACCAGGTCACGAGTGGTACGAGCACAGTCGCGCTGATCGTAATGCCGAACTGCGAAATGCCCATCGCAGTACCGCGCTTGCGATCGAACCAGTTGGCCAACAGTAGGTTGCTGGGTATCATCCCCAGCAATACCAGCCCCACTGGAACGACACCGCCGAACAGAACGTACAGCTGCCACAAGGACGTAACCTGCGACAGCGCGACAAATCCACCGGCTAAGCAAACCGTGCCGACGAACAGCACCAAGCGCAGTGAATAGTCCGCGATGAGGCGTGCGGCCAAAGGGCTGAGCAGCGCGACCACGACGGACTGAATCGACATCGTCAGCGAAATCCAGAAACGATCCTCCCCCAACGCCTCTGTTAAGGGTTTTAGATAGACACTGAACGCGTAGTAACTCAAACCCATCGTGATGAACTGCATCACGAAGGTGAACCCGACTATGTTCCAGCCACGAAAATAAGGCGCCGTTACGGCGCCGTCGGCGGAGTCAGTCACGATTACTGCATGGTTATTGCAGTTTGAAAGGCGGGTCGGGCTTCCACTCTTGCGACATAGGCTTTCAAATTGGTCATTTCGTCAGACACGCAACCGAGCCGGTTGCTCATGAAGCATGCATGCCCCAACATGATGTCGGCAGCTGAGAAGTCGCCAATTAGATACTCTCTTCCCGCCAAGGCTTCGTCCACCGGTGCGAGCGCTTTGATCAGCAGGCGTTGAGCCTGGCCGAGCGCGGTTTCGTCGCGCCGCTCAGGCGGCAACAAAACCGTTTGCACCACGATGGTGTTGACCGGCGGCATGACCATGCCTTCGCAATAATGAAACCACTGTAAATACTCAGGATACAAGGGAGAGTCCACCGCCGGCTTGAGGCCGCCGTTCTTGTGCCGCTCTAGCACGTACTCGACAATGGCTCCCGATTCATAAATGCTGACGTCACCGTCCTCCAGCACCGGTACACGTCCCAACGGATGCCGCGCGCGGTGCTGATCCGACTTGAGATCTTTCGGGTGAAACGCCATCTTATTGATGTCATACGGCAAACCCAGCTCTTCAAGTAGCCAGACGATTCGCCCAGCTCGCGAGTTAGGCGCAAAGTGCAGTTTCAACATGTCCTGTTCCCTTGTTTGATATGTGTTTGACCCAGTCGGCTAGCCGCGGATAAAGTCCCGAATGACTTGTCCCGGACGCGCGCCGGTGTAGGTCCCGTCGGTAATTATTGACTGACCCCCGACAAGTGTGGCCACGTAACCTTGGCTTTCCACGATGAATCGGCCGCCATTGTGCGGGAAGTCGTTGACGTAGTATGGATGTTTGGTGCTGAGGTTCTCGTAATCGATGACATTGATGTCCGCGTGCCAACCTTCACGCAGTTCGCCGCGCTGCTTCAATCCCAGCACTTTAGCAGACAACCCTGAAATGCGATGTACGGCTTCCTGCAACGTATACACGCCGCGGTCGCGAGTGAGTTCACTCAGCAAGAAGGTCGGCGAGTCCGTGTCCGTGAAGATCCCAACGTGCGCGCCAGCGTCGCCCAGCATCGGCACGCAATGGGGCATGCGCATATAGGCCCACTGGTTTTCGAGATGACCGCCAAACGCCCAGAAGTTCCAGAGCTCCCTGCCTTCGCTCGCGATCAAGCGGTCTACGTAGTAGTCCACCGGATCGACCCCTTGCGCAGCCGCGAGCTGAGCCAGGCTGCTCTTACCGTCGAGATCGAAGTCGGGCAGCGGTCCGGTCCCCATCGGGTGCAACAACGCGGGATCCGCTGTGAAACCGGTCTCTTTCGACCGTTTCACCAACCGTTCACGCGTCGCCGGATCTTTGAGTGCCTGGACGCGATCCTGGATCGAAGGCAGCGCCATCAGCTCTTTCCACGGGGAATTCCGAAAGGGGATGGCTTGAGCGAGCCCAAACATCGCGCCGCTCGGCCGCGTGTGGCAAATACCGGTCATGCGCCTGCCGCCTTCGTTGTTGCGGGCCAAGAATTCGGCGAACCGGCTCACCCCACCGTCGCCCTTCGCCCCGGCACCGCCGGAGAACATGACGTGACAACCGAGTTCAGCGCCGCGTTCGAACATGGCCAACTCGGTATCGAAGCGGGTCCCGAAGTCAGGTGCCACCTGAAACAAGCCGCCTGCACCGCCGCCCTCGATGACCGCATGTTGAATGGCCTCTGTCTCACGCGCGTCCGCCCACGTTCCCGGGGTTAGACGTCCATCCGGTACTTTGTGCCCGAGGAAACGCGAAGTAGAAAAACCCACAGCCCCTTGTTCGACGGATTCCCGCACCAGGCGAACGATGTCTTTGAGTTCGGCATCGTCCGCTTGCACACCTTCGTCCATGCTCTTGTCGCCCATGGCCTCGAATCGGATCGCGGAATGACCTGCCAATCCAACCACGTTGAGCGCGGGTTTGAGTGCCTGAACAGAATCCAGATAACCCCCGTAGTCCGTCCAGTCCCAGGGCAAGCCGTCCATGATCGCGTCCGCGGCTATGTCTTCCACGGCCTCCATCAGCTCCGCTAAGTAGCGCTGATTTTTCTTGCCCACAGGAGCAAAGGTCACGCCGCAGTTGCCGATGAGCGCCGTCGTCACCCCATGATAGGAGCTCGACCGCATTTCCGGATCCCACCCCACCTGGGCATCCAGATGAGTATGCAAATCAACGAATCCCGGCGTAACGATTTTGTTAGTTGCATCGATGGTCTCGCCGGCTTGCACGTCACCTAACCGACCTATGCGCGAGATGCGCCCAGCATCGACGGCAATATCTGCCTGCATTGGCTCACCGCCGCTGCCGTCAACCACGGTACCCCCCTTGATGACGAGATCATGGTCCATGTTGTCGCCCTCCCCAGGCTGCTCTATGTCAAACTTGTAAGTATAAACCGCTAAGGCTCAGCGCGATACTTGAACAAGACGTAGGCGTGGTCCGAAGCCTTCCCGCCGTAGGAACCTGGCCGCGCCCCGGCCAGCTCGTTCCCATGCAAAATCTCATACCTGCACCGATGCTCGTCGTATTGGTTCTTACCGACGATGCCGTGCATGAGCACCTGTAACTGACCGCGATGATTGTAGTCATAGCGTTCCTGAGCCGGGAGAGTCTGCACCAGGTTGACATTGTTAGGACCAACGAGCGCCTTTAGCGACGCGCTAAACTCGAAATCGTTGAAATCACCTGTCACGTAGTAATCGCGACCTGCTGCTTGGAGGGTTTCTAGCTCTCGTCGGATTAGCCGGCACTGAGCAATCCGTTGATCTTCACGCGGATCGAATCCGGGACGGTCGTCTGCGAAGATGCTGTGCTGATGGCGCTTGGAGGCGAGGTGTACGTTAATGACCGTCAACAAAGCGTCCGTTGCCTTGTGACGAAACGTAGCCAGCACCGGCTTACGTGAGTCCTCGAATGCGGGTTCGTCCACAAAGAGACGGACGAGGTGCTGTTCCTGCCACTCGATGCGATCACGGCGATAGAGGAAACCATTGCGGATATTGCCGCCCGGCTGTCCGCCGTCTTCATTCGATTGCGGCGGGTAGTCGATCCACCCGTATCGAGGACCACCGAGCTCATGAATGGCTTCCACCAAACATTCGAAGGTCCTGCGCGCGCTGGTTACAACCGTTTGCTCCGCACCGTCCTCGTCCTGTATCTCCTGCAGTGCCACTATGTCCGGACAGGCTGCAAGCGTCACAACGCTGAGCGCCAACGCATCGAAACGTCCATCGCCGAGGTCGTCGTCGATATCGAGGTCGGGATCCGCTACGAATTGAGCCCGCTCAATGTGTGGATCCAGGTTGAAGCTATTGAGCGTCATGACGGTCATGGATAGATCGTCGGGCACGAGATGTGTCGGTGATTCGTCGAATGCGCGAGCGGGGCTCACCCTGACCGGCTTCGTTGCGACGATCTGGTAGGCTCCCGATCGATAGTTCAGCGGTCCCACGACAGGGCTCAACAAGCCCGCACCCACATCCACGACCGGAGCCTCCGCGTAGTCCAGAATTCTAAAACTCGGCAACCAACGTCCGGGTTGGTCGGCATCCACGAACAAACCGCCTTGTGCCGAGCGTAACCCGGGCCAGTTTGCAGGAACGATCGTATAGTCGCCGAAGAGATTACTGGGTGCAGTGAAAGTAGCCCCCCTGCTGAATGACACCAACATGCCTTCGAGATTATTCAGATAGTGCGCCGCTACGGCCGGGTCGCCCCACAGCTTCTGCGGATTCAAGCGTACCGGCTTCAACGGCTCGGCTTTACCCAGCACATGGCCGTGCTTCAATTTCAACTGCGTGTTGGGTTTATCGCCTTCGCGGGCCATGTAGTCGACCACTGTGCCCGTCACACGAACCCGGTAGCCGATGGCGAGTTTTTTGTCCGGACTGAATACGAACAACCCCGAAGATGCATTGCGCCGTTGGCGCGCCGGCGCCTGGATGAAAAAACCACGGCGGCTGTGGCCACTCACGATCCCTTCCGTTGTCACCCGTTCGCCGCTCATCGGCGAATAGAGTCCCTTGCCTTGGATGTCGGCTATGGTGACCATCTGCGCATCATTATCGGTACTTAAGAACGTTTTGATTGTTGGTCTTGTGCCTACATCTTGGCCAATTCGACAGTTTGTGTATAGAGTTTGTGCTTCGGGACCGGCTGCAGACGTCGACCATGACCAACCCTACTTCCGAGCATGTTTTCGAGACCGCGCCGAGCGCACGCTCGAAGTGTCGCAGTTGCGGCGCAAAAATCGACAAGGAAGCCTTGCGGTTCGGAGAGCGCATGCCTAATCCATTCAGCGACGGCGATATGACGCAGTGGCACCACCCCGACTGCGCTGCGCACCGTCGCCCCGATCCCCTGCTGGAAGCACTCAACGCTGGCATCTACCCCGGCGAGGATGCAGTTACACTCAAGACCGCGGCCGAACACGCGAGCACCCATCGCCGCCTGCAACGCATCGGTGCGGCACAAAAAGCCTCCAGCGGCCGCGCCAGGTGCCGTCATTGCCGCGAACTCATCGAGAAAGACGCCTGGCGGTTGCCACTGATCTTTTTCGAAGAAGGTTCTTACAACGGCTCCGGCTTCATCCATGCAAGCTGCGTGGCCGACTATTGCGAGACGCAGGAGTGTTGGCCAACCGTCGAACAGTTCGCAGCGCACTTGGAATCCTCTGACCTTGACGACTTGAGGAGTTACTTATGATCACCGTCCTTGGCCGGCGCAATTCTGCCAACGTCCAGAAAGTGATGTGGACGCTCGGCGAGCTCGATTTTGCCTATATACGCCGAGACGTCGGCGGCTCCTTTGGCTACCCGGACGACTATCCCAATCCCAATTCGGTCGTACCCACCTTACGCGACGGCGATCTCGTCGTCTGGGAGTCGAATGCCTGTGTGCGCTATCTTGCCCGTACGTACGGACTTGGATCTCTGTGGCCCGAAGATCCAGCGCAACTCGTACTAGCGGACATGTGGATGGAGTGGCAGCGCAGTGACATTTCCAATGCGTTCTTCCCCTTGTTTCAGATGATGGTTCGCGGCATGGCTTCAACTCCGGAGCGTTTGCAACGCAACATAGAGAACTGTGCAAGGTGTTTTCGACAATTAGACGCACAGCTGGCCTCACGCGACTACGTGTGCGGCGCCGAGCTGACCATGGCCGACATTGTCATCGGGGCCATGATGTACCGCTACATGACACTGCCAGTCGAGCGTCCCGAGCTGCCGGCACTGGAGGCTTGGTATGCTCGATTGACCGATCGGCCTGCCTACCAAAAACACGTCATGCTGGAATACGGCTCGAACGTCGAGGAGTGGGACGCTCATGAAAAAGCCAATGCCGGCATCCAATAGCGAACGGGTGAAACTGCGATGAACATCAAGAAGCTGCGCGAAGCCGAACGCGTATTCATGAGTCGCTATCCGGGCGGGTTTCAGAACGAGGAGATGCAGGAGGTCGGCAAGAAGCACAAAGTCGACCAAGTGTCCGAGTTGGCACGAGCCACGCTCGCCAAAAAGAACTTTGCGCATCAAGGCGAAGTGCTCGACGGCATTGTCAAAATCGTTACGCGGTCGTCGATGGTATCGATGTTCGAAAAGCCGAAGTTTCGCGATTTCGTCAACGGCCTGAATCGCGACGACCGCGCTTACCTCGCCGGCGGTTTCAAGAGCATGTTTCATGGTAGCCAGAAAAAGGGCTTCAATGCGGTACTCGATGTGCTCACCGAAGGTAAACTCGCCAAGTGGAGCCTGATGACAATCTGTTCTTTGTACTATCGTCCGCAGAAAGACGTGTTCGTCAAACCGACGACGACGAAGGCAGTTATCGAGCAATTCGAATTGGATGACCTAGTGTACAAGCCGCGACCGAGTTGGGAGTTTTATGCGGCCTACAGGGACGAGATCACCGCCATGAAGTCGAAGGTGCATCCGTCTCTGTCACCCAACAACGCGGCCTTCACCGGATTCTTAATGATCACTACAGGCGCCAACAAGAAGCGTTGACGTCGGGAGGACACCACCATGCCACTCACCATCACTCCCCTCAACCGCACATTTGGCGCAACTGTGACCGGGGTCAATCTCGACGATCTCGACAGCGACACCTGGGCTGCCATCTATTCCGCATTTTTGGATCGCGGCGTGCTGGCGTTTCCAGGGCAGCATCTGGATGACGGCGCGCAGGCTCGGTTCGCGCGCCGTTTCGGTGAGGCAGAGAAGCTATCACCGTATCAGAAAGGCGCGCATGTCGCGATCTCCAACGCCAAGCAGGACGGCACGCTCGCCAAACGAGAGGACTACCAATACCAGATCCTCAAGGGCAACGAGGGTTGGCATACCGATAGTACCTACATGCCCCTCGCCTCGAAGGTGGCCATGCTGAGCGCCCTGGTCATTCCGCCGACAGGCGGCGAAACGGAATTTGCCGACATGCGAGCGGCCTACGATGCGCTCGATGAGGACACGCAGCAGCGTTTGGAAGGCTTGTCGGCCTACCACTCTCTCTACTACTCGCAAGCCCAAGCCGGTTTCGTTCACGAAACCGACAATCTCTACGGCTTACACGACAAAGGCGCCCCGTTACGGCCCATCATCAAGGTGCATCCGGAAACCGGACGTAAATCGATCTATACCGGCCGTCACGCGTACGGCATCCCCGGTCTCGACCCCGACGAATCGGCGCAACTGCTCCGCGATTTACTGGAAAATGCTTGTCAGCCACCGCGGGTGTACACCCACTCGTGGCAGGTCGGCGACACCGTCGTTTGGGACAATCGCTGCATGATGCATCGCGCGTGCCCCTACGACCCAACGCATAAACGCGCGCTGCGTGGTACACGTATCGCGGGAGATGCAGCGAGCGAGCTGGCGCCGACGTATCGCGATGAACGTGCAACCGCGTTCAATCCCTCCAGCAGCAACGAATCGTCACTGCAGATTTAGGACGCTCGTTGCAGAATTAGATGTTGTAGGCCAGCGCCTGAGCGTCGCGGATCCGCTGAAGGTTTTCCTGCGCGATCGACAATTCCGAAATGAGCACGGGCAGTTCGGACTGCAGGCGGGCTTTTTCGTCTGCAAGGCGCTTCAGGTCCGCCACGAGATCGATCCGTTCCTGGGGCGTCAGGGCTGCATCAAGCTGCGCAGCGGTGACATCGAGCATTTCGTCATCGATGACCAACAAGCGCGCCTCGCTGGCTGCAATGCGGTTTTGAATCGCGTTCACTTCCGACAGGGCGATGTAAATCTCGCGACCCTGATCGTAACCGCGTCGGAATATGTCATCGACTTCTTGCTCACACACCAGATTACGGCGGGCACCTCGTTCTCCGGCACGGAAGCCGTTTTCATGGGTGCAATACAGCGGGATGCCTTCGTTCCACCCCGCCATGTAGGCAGAACGGTCCGGGACAATGCCGAACTCTCCGCATGCTTCCTGGTGCACCAGGATGCGAGTCTTGGCAAGCCCCGCGGTACCGTCTCTGTAGCCTATCGTCTGCCAATCACCGGCACGGCATTGGTGCTCCGAGACACTCGGGTTCGAAGCACATCCCATGGTGATGAGACTCACTACGATGACAAGTAAACGTCCCATGACGCTCCTCACAGCTGTCGTAAAGCCGCAATAGTGCCGAAAACCCAACCCGGCGAGGGTGACTGAACTCGCAACTTACCTACTTAAGGTGCACCGATGTCTCAATTTGCTCGAACACTTCCCCACTTCGATGCATCCACCCATGCCCTCTTGTAGAGTATTTGCCAATGCGTTCAATCCCATAAGGAAGACCTGACAACCATGAGTCACCCACAACTCGATCTCAGTAACGATGAACTGCTCACCACTACCCGTGCCGTCCGCAAGCGTTTGGACTTTTCCCGACCGGTCGATCCCGCCACGCTGCGCGAGTGCGTGGAGATCGCTACACAAGCGCCCAGCGGTTCGAACGCGCAGGGTTGGCAGTTTTTCTTTGTCACCGATCAGGCGAAACGCGAAAAAATCGGCGATCTCTACCGACAGGCGTATGCGTTCTATCGCCAAATGCCCGTCGCCATTCACAAACTACACATGGACAGCTCAGATTCCACACTCGTCGAAAGCCAAACACGCTCGGCATCGTCCGCTGACTACTTGGCGGAAAATATGGGGAAGGCGCCTGTACTCTTCATTCCTTGTGTAGCAGGCCGACTCGACTCGGGCGAAGCCAACAATCTCCTAGTACAGTCCGCCATGTTCGGTTCCATCATCCCTGCGGCGTGGAGCTTTATGTTAGCCGCTCGTGCGCGAGGTCTGGGTACCGCATGGACAACTTTGCACGTGATGTATGAAGCCGAGATCGCAGAACTACTGAACATTCCTTACGAAGAGTACACGCAGGTGGCGCTCATTCCCGTCGCTTACACGCAAGGCACGGAATTCAAGCGCGCCTATCGTCCTCCCGTCGAGACAGTCACACACTTCGACACTTGGTAAGCCACGACACGGTCTAGCCATGGCCAGTAGCAGGCACATTCTACTCGTCAATGCCGACACACGCGCTGGACTTGCCGCCGTACGGTCGTTGGCGAGGGTCGGTTTCAAGCCCATCGTTGCCGTCGAGTCAACCGATCACTTTACGTGTGCGAGTAGTGCGCTAAAAACTGCCGATGTCGTGCCCATGCGGCAGACAGGCACACTCGATCAGCAAGCGGAACACTTGATCGATCTCGCTCGCTCACGAAACTGCTCAGCCATTCTACCCATCACCGATCGCGCGATTAGTATCTTCGCTCACTCGGTGCATTCCCTGCCGCATGACATGACGTTGGTCACGGCGAAGCGCAGTAGCTTATTGAACGTGCTGGACAAGCGCGACCACCTCGCACTCGCACGGGGCCTCGGCATTCCCTGTCCGGAACACGTGCAGCTGACAACCTCGGCCGATATCGCGATGATCGCGCAACACCAGCCGCTGCCGTGGATCGCCAAACTCGCGGGTAAGAGCCCGTGCGAGGAGGTTCGAGAACAACCACCGCTGCTCGAGATCGACACCGTTGCAACAGCACACCGACACATCGAGTCGTTGACAAACGGCCGCTACATCGTGCAACGCCACTACCGGGGCAAGATTCACAATCTATGCGTCTTCGCAGAGCACGGCTCCGTGCGGGCCGCTCACCAATACGTTTCCGTCCGGCGCAGTCGCGGTTCCGCCATACTCCGCAGAATCATCGCGCCCGATGAGCGATGCCTGGCGTACACGAAGAAGATCCTGGGCGCACTGGAGTGGGACGGGGTCGCCAACGTGCAATTCATCGTAGACGACGAGACCGACGACGTGCGCTATCTGGAAACGAATGGGCGCTTCTGGGCGTCGATTCAAGGTTCGATCAACGCCGGGTGGGATTTTCCAAAGTGGGCTGTCGAGTATGCACTGGACGCAAGCTCGCCCACACCGCCACGCTTGCAAGTGGGTTCGTTGACCTGTTATCGCGCGGCCGACCTGGAAACGTTGATCGCTTATTTGCGCGGCGGTCCGTCGCCCGTGACCGACGAACGACCCAGCGTTTATCGAGCCATCGGCAGCTACCTCGGTACCTTCAGGCCGTCCGTTCACAACGACGTTTTCCAGTTCTTTGACCCATACCCCGGCATCGTCGATCATTGGTCACGATTCAAATCCTTCATCAGGAATCGCAGATTTGGAAGTTGACTACACGACGCCCTACCAGAGTGTGCGTTGGCCGGTTTGCGCGAATAACATGGTGGCGACGTCACAACCGCTGGCGACGGCCGCCGGCATCAATGCCATGCGCCGCGGCGGCAACGCGGTCGACGCTGCACTCGCTGCTGCGATCGCACTTACGGTTGTCGAACCGACGAGCAACGGTATCGGCAGCGACGCTTTCAGCCTGCTCCACATCGACGGCACCCTTTACGGACTCAATTCGTCGGGGCGCTCCCCGCAAGGCTGGACACCTCAACGTTTTGCCGGCCTCGAGCACATGCCGACGACAGGCTGGGACGCCATCACTGTTCCGGGTGCCGTCGCCGCGTGGGTTGAAATCTCGCAACGTTTCGGACGACTCGCGTTCGATGCCTTGTTCGAAGATGCCATTCGATATGCACACGATGGATACGCAGTGGGTCCTGTCACAGCCATGGTGTGGCAGGCGAGTGAGTCTCGTTTCACGAATTGTGCCGATTTTGTGGCACATTTTTGCCCGCCTCCGCAGCCTGGTCAGCAGTTCGCCAGCAAAGACATGGCCAAGACCCTGACAGAAATAGCAACCACCCAAGGCGAGAGCTTTTACCGCGGCCGTCTGGCGGAACACATCATCGCCTGCTCCGACGCTGCAGACGGCACCATGACGCTGGCCGATCTCGCCGAGCATGCCGCCGATTGGGTAGCGCCGATTCAGATCGACTATCGAGGCCGCACCGTTCACGAGATCCCTCCCAACGGCCAGGGTTTGGCGACGCTGATCGCACTCGGTATTCTCGAGAATTTCGACCTCCAGTTGGATAGCGCCGCGGGTTACCACATTCAAATCGAGGCAATGAAGATCGCAGTACGGGCCGCCTTTGATCACATTGGCGATCCGCAATCGATGACCCGCAGTGTCGATGAGTTGCTGGACAAGCGATCGCTGACCAAGGTCGCGAGCGAAATCGGCGACACCGCGTCTGCCCTGCCACCGGCGGCCTTACCGGCCAGTCACGACACGGTGTATCTGTGTACCGCAGACGACAGCGGCAACATGGTGTCCTTCATCCAATCCAATTACATGGGGTTCGGTTCCGGAGTCGTGGTTCCCGGCACCGGAATCTCAATGCAGAACCGCGGTCATGGGTTCACTCTGCAACCGGGTCACCCCAATCAGGTCGGCCCCGGCAAGCGTCCTTACCATACGATTATCCCTGGGTTCGTCACCGACAATGGGCATCCCCTTCTCGCCTATGGCGTAATGGGCGGTCACATGCAACACCAAGGGCATGTGCAGATGGTCGAACGCATCTTCGATCATGGCCAGAACCCGCAAGCCGCGAGTGACGCCCCAAGGTGGATGGTCAACCCTGACTTCTCGGTCAGCGTCGAGGCAGCAACGCCCGAAGCCATCGTTAATGACTTGCAACGCCGCGGCCACGATGTCTCTGTCGTACCCAACCCCTGGCTTTTTGGCGGTGCCCAACTGATTCTGAGTACCGCTGCCGGTTACGTCGCCGGATCCGATCACCGCAAGGAAGGTCAAGCCGCCGGTTTCTAACCTCACGCTCAATCGGTTGCGTTACACAAGTACACCGCCGATACTCAATCGCCACATGGGAATGAAGGAGATCAGCATGGCCACTTACAACGGCAGCTGCCACTGTGGTGCCGTGACTTACAAGGTCACAGCCGACATCGACAACGTCCTCGAATGTAATTGCTCAATCTGCAACCGCGCCGGGTGGCGGCTGACCTTCGTCAACGCCGATCAATTCGAGCTGTTGAGCGGCGAAGACCGGGTCACCGACTACCAGTTCGCTAAAAAACACCTTCACCATCCCTTCTGCAACGTGTGCGGCGTGCGCGCGTACAGTTGGGGACCCAGCGAGGACGGCTCCACCATGTACGCTGTGAACACCCGCTGCCTCGAAGGATTCGACGCGAGTGCCGTTGAGGTCAACCAATACGACGGCGCGAGCCTGGCCTGAAAGTGCCTGATTCGTTCATCCTCTCCGTCCGTAACGCGGTGGCTACCATCAGCATCGACGGCGCGCCGTACAATTTGATGAGCCTCGCCTACATCGACGAACTGGAGACCGCCTTTCCGGAACTGTTGGAAGATGCAAAGATCCGTGCCATCGTGTTCACGGCCGAAGGGCTCGAGCATTTCTCGGCCGGCATGGACTTGAAGCAAATCCCTACCGGCATAGAACGCGCGGGTAGCCCGGATGCCTTTTTCGATCAGCGTATCAATCTACTCAATCAAATCGAAAACGCCGGAAAGCCCTGCATTGCAACCCTCTTTGGCTTCTGTCTCGGCGGCGGGTTAGAGCTACCGTTAGCCTGTCACTTTCGCCTTGCTGCAGATACCGGCGCGCAAATCGGATTGCCAGAAATGGACCTAGGGGCCGTGCCTGCGTGGGGCGGTTCCGCGCGCCTGCCACGGTGTGTGGGTCGCAATCACGCGCTGGACATGATTCTACGTGGCAAGAAGATCGATGGTGCCGAAGCGCTGCGCATCGGCCTGGTCAACGAAGTCTGGCCGCTGGAGGATCTCAAAGCACGCGCTCAGCAACTCGGGGAAGAACTCGCTTCACAACCCGCGCAGGCCGTCCGAGGCATGCTGAACACCATCGTTGGTTTCGAAACGAAAACGCTTGCCGAGTCGCTCCAGGACGAGCGCGATACCGTGCGCGCCAATCGCGGCACTGCGGACGCCCAGGAGGGGATGCGGGCATTTCTCGAGAAACGTAAACCCGTGTTCAACCAGTCCGGTTGAGCAACAATCAACCTAGTCTTCGGGGCGCTCACTACCCTCCGTAGGGTCTGCGCCATCCAACGGTGCACCGGTACCCGAAGAACCCGCAAACAGGCGTCGACCGTCGGGAAACGTCACATCGCGACCATTGGCGCGCAACGCTCCATCCGTCGCCTGATAGCCTTCTACCAGCACCTCGGTGCCCGGGCGAACCGAGTCCCTGGTCCATCCTCTGCGCACCAACGCACCCGGAGGACCCGCTTCGATCATCCAGTCTTGGGCGTTACCTTCCGCATCCGTAACCCTCAAGTGCATCCACGCGTGTGGATTGACCCACTCCATTTTGGTGATCTTCCCGCGCAACTTAACCGGTTTGGTCGCGTCGAACTCCGAAGAAAACGCATGGTGCGCGAGCGAGGTGTGTGTGACGGTGAAGATGAGTACCGCGCCTGCCGTGATCGAAACGAGTGCTTTTCGCATAGTTGAGTTACTCCTGTCCGCCCGCAGATTCGCTGGCCCTTTGTTCGCGAGCCCGAGCCGCGCTGAGAATGTTGGTCATACCGTAGTTGCCTTCATGGCAGGCGTACTCCACGAGCTCGTACTGTTCGTTATCGAGGTCGAAATGAAACATGCCAGTCCACGGACGCGTCCAGATACTCGAATCGTCCACCGTGAACTTGTACTCAAGCTTGGTGGGGCTTACCCGACGATAGCGTTCGGTCACCTTGAGATCTTCACCTGCACCCATGTACGGCGCGCGACCGTTGAAACCCCGGACTTCAACGATCAGGGTGTCACCCTCCCAGCGTCCGCTCGAGTGTCCGAGCCACTGTTTTAGCTTCGTTCCCGCTTGCGGCTGAGCACTAGTGGGTATGACACGCGTCTCATGAATCATTTCCTTCTGAATGGCGACGTACCCTGGGCTTTGTAAGATCTGCAGGCCGTTGTTGTAAATACTCGGCATCATCAACGCCGGCAGGCCTCGCGTGATACAACGGACGTAATTCGTTAGGTCCTCCGGTCCTGCGGGCAATTGCGGGTTTTCGCGTGCTGCGAGCGTCTGTGCCGCTATGTCCTGACCCTTTGCGGTCATCGGCGGCATGCGGCCGTCTGGCGGATCTATGATCATCGCCACTTGCGTCGAAGGTGCCGACTTGACGTACCCGAGCGTCGTATCGCGCCATTCTCGCTCATAACCCCAGATACTCCCTAACGTGCCACGCTCACGTCGTGCGGCAGCTTGTTCCGGTGTCAGCGCTTCATCCGTCTCGACATCTTCCGGACGCTCCAGCGGAATGCCGTGCGCAGCGTTGCCGGTCCACATTCCCTGCAGGTCGGGCTCGCCCCAAGGCGTGACCGGTACTTCATAAGAAGCCATCGGTTGAGGTACTTCGCTGGCTGTCTTAGCCATTTCCACACCCTGCCAGTGCGGCTCAACCAAAGCGATCAACACCCCGTCGGGCCCGGATACGTAAGCACGCTGCGCAGCAGTTCGCGCACCTTCAGGTACACCGGGCTCCTGCGCGTTGACGCCACGTTCTCGCAAGACGCTCACGAAATCGCCGAGCGCGGCAAAGCTAAACGCGATGTGATCGATGGCACGCTCATCGGTGCGCGCCGGCCTGCCATCCGTGTACGCATCGGCCAATACCAGCACACCGTCAATTTCGAGCCCAGGGACGATGTCACGAAAACGCACGCGTTCTCCGCCGATGTGTTCGGCATACCAGTCCAGAGCCTTATCGGGATCGACCGACGCCAAGTGCACGTGATGAAATCCCTGCCGTTGCGCATCTTCCACCAACTCGATGCGTGTACCCCATGGATCAAAAATGAAACCGTGCTTGAACACACCAGGGAGCTCTTGCACCGTGGCACCGTCGGCGAAGCGTTGCAGCCGGACACCCGAACCCCGCACACCGACATTTTCCAACGCGTGCATCTTGGCTTCGACATCGGCGTAAGCGAAACTGATGTGATTGACTCCGGTGCCTTGACTGCTCCCGATAGACGGGCGCCCGACAAAGTGCACCGCCATGCCGTGACATAGGGTTGCGTGCGGTTGTCGTTCGATCGCCACGCACCCTAGATGCTCCCCATACCACTTAACGGCCTCGGTAGGGCTACCTGCCGCCAAGTGGATGTGATGCAGCCCTTCTGCCGCGGCGGTTGCAGCGCCGAACAGCATCAGCCACGTGGTGCACGCCAGCACACCTGCTACGGATTTGAGCTTTCTACTCATTCGTTCATTCCTCCTCGCGTCTGAGGTGGCCATACAACAACTCTTCGGAGAACTCGACACACTTGAATTCGAGCACCCGGGCGTCGGGCTCTAGCCGACGATACAGCGGCATCGAAATGCGCCACGGTTGGGTAAACACCGTGTCGTCCGCAAGCGTGGCTTCGTACAACAGAGCGTTGGGACCCATAGGTGTGTAGCGCTCTTCGACCTTCAGCGCATTGCTGGCGAAGTTACCCGCGCGGTCCAACCATGCCTGACCATTGAATCCGCCGACCTCCACGACCAGGGTGTCGCCCTCCCAGTAACCGTGAGAGCGGCCCATCCAACTATCGATGGGCGCCGGCACGGGATTGTCCTTGTCCATGTGTATCGTGCGATTGGCTTCAGCCACACCATAGACGATCATGATTTTGCCCGTACCCTGTAAAATCTGAAATGGGTACGGCATATACGTCGCTCGGGGTACACCCGGTAAGTAGCACTTCGCTTCCGGGTCTTGCGAATGACGATTCGTGAAGTTCGCGCGGCGTTGATCGAGCGCCCATGCTTGATACGGAATCTCACCGCCGACGACCACGCCCTGCCCGGGCGGCACGGCGCCAATGGCACCGAGCTCCGGCAACCCCGCACTGGCCTGGTGGTCTTCCAGGTTCCAATTCGCGGTACCGATACTTTGCCATATACCGCTCAGATCGGGCTTGCCGTCATAAGCGCGCGGGAATCCGGGCGTCGTACCGGGCGCGCTCGAACCCGAAGACGAATTCTGAGAAGTGGTACAGCCCGTCGCACCGATAAGAAGCAGTACCGGCAAGGTGAATAGCAGTACTCGTAGTGTCTGTAACAGACCGATAACGCTCAATAGACCCTCCCTCTCATCGATGCGTTCTTTGATCGATTAAAACGCGGCAAGCCATCATGCGCAACTAGCCGCCTTCCGCGCGTGGCTCGATGTACGTATTCAGCATCGCGCCGCGCGCTTTTGGGTCGAGCGACCGGTCGTTCGAGGACGGGAAACCATTGAGGTTCAACAAGTAGGCGACCACGTCGGCATATTCCTGAGCGCTCAAGCTGTTGGGCGCCGCCTCCGGCATTGTCTGGCGAACGGTGTCGAAGAGATCGGCGATCGATGCATCCGTCCAACGAAACATGAAGTCCTCGCCCACCACGGAAGGTGCCGGTCCGTGTCCCGCCACGACGCCTGCTTCCGTCGCGTGACACGAAACGCACGAACGCGCGTACACGTCCGCACCGCGCTGCGCTTGCGGCAAGGTGTACGCGCCCTCCCACACCGAAGTTTCAGACTCCTGAGCGCAAATTAGTTGTGTCACAAACCCGCACACGAACGCCAGACCTACTTTCATGAGGGGTCCTCGGCCGGTTCGTCCAACGTGAACGCTATCAGTTCGGGGGGCGTACCTCCTATCGTCAAAGCGATGTACTGACGACCGTCCAAGGCATACGTCATAGGCGTGCCGATCGCACCGCGCGGCAGGTCGACCGAACCGACCAGCGCCCCTGTTGCCTTGTCATAGGCCACCAGTCGCGCGCCTCCGTCGGATCCTCCGGCCGATAGCGCCGTGATGAGTAAGGTCTTCGTCAGCAGCGGCCCGCTCCTGCCGTCCCCGCCCAGCGGCGGAAGGTTCAGATGACGCAGCGCGCGATGCCGCCGAATTCGATCGCCGTCACCCAACGGCGTCATCCACACGTGATCGCCGGTGTTCATGTCTATCGCTGTCATGCGCGAATAAGGCGGTTTGAGCAACGGCAGCCCCCTCGGCATGCGCGGCATGCTGTTACCCGCACGGCCCGACAGCCGCAAGGCCTCAGGTGCACCGTGCGTATAATCCAGCGTTCCACTATCGGGTTGATAGAACGTAATGACGCCCGCTGTGTTCTTCGACGGCACATACAGCACACCCGTTTCAGGATCCACCGCGGCACCGGACCAATTTGCCGCACCGCTTCCCGTGGGCCGAAACAGCAGTCCCTTGGTCGTGCCGCCGTTCAGCATCTGCGGTGTGTAAAGCGGACCGAGCCGATAACCCTCCACAGCAGCTACCGCCATTGCACGAATTTCCGGCGTGAAGTCCACCAGGTCGTCTTCCGTCAACCCTTGGTATTCGAAGGGTGCGGGTTTCGTGGGGAACGGCTGGGTAGGCGCCGGCGTTTCTCCGGGTAAATCGGTATCGGTGGGCACGGGCCGCTCTTCAATGGGCCAGATGGGTTTGCCATTAGTCCGATCGAAGGCGTACAGGAACCCCTGCTTGCTCACTTGGGCCAGTGCTTTGACGGGTTTGCCGTTCACGACCACATCCAGCAGATTCGCAGCCGTCGGGAAATCGTAATCCCACAGACCATGGTGGACCGCTTGAAAGTGCCAAGCTTTAGCGCCGGTCTCGGCGTCGACCGCGACGATAGACTCGGAAAACAGATTGTCGCCCGGTCGATGCCCGCCGTAGTAATCATTGGTCGCCGTTCCGGTCGGGAGATAGACGAGACCGAGTTCCTCATCGGCGCTCATGTAGGTCCAGACATTGGCGTTGCCGGAATACCGCCAAGACCCACCGCCCCACGTGTCCGCACCCTCGTCGTCCGCACTCGCCGGAACGGTATGAAAATCCCAGCGGTGTTTGCCGCTACGTACGTCCCACGCCCTCACCCAACCGGGCACCGCTTCCTTATTAATGCGTCTGTCGGCAATCGACGAGCCATGCACGATGACGTCGCCCACCACGATGGGCGGGGATTGCACGGAGTACAGCATGGCATTCAAATAATCGCGCTCACGGCGCGAAGCGCGCGGCAGCCCTTGTGTGAGGTCGACGTGTCCCGCGCGGCCGAAATCTGCACAAGGAATTCCGGTCTTGGCGTCGACGCAAATCAGATCCCCGCTGCCCGTCCCCCACAGAATACGCTCGTCCTCCCGCTCCGGCCCGTCGGTCCAGTAGGCCACACCGCGCTGGCGCCACGTGACGGTCATCGCCGTGGTGCCTTCCTCGTAACTCTTGGGGTTATAGACCCAGCGTGTCTCACCGCTGCGCGCATCGACCGCAACGCCCTGAGAAAGTGGTGTGTTGAAGTACAAAGTTCCACCGATCATCAACGGTGTCGCTTGCAGCTGACTGAAGTTGGGCGAATTCTGTTCGCGGTACAGTTGGCGCCGTTCGCTGACAAGCGCTTCCACGACCGCGTCGCGAGAGGCCCACCATTCGCCGCCCGCAGCGGTGGATTTACTTAGAAAGCCGTCGACCGAACGCCAGCGCCAAGCCACCTTGAGATTGTTGAAATTGCCCGCATCGATCTGGTCGAGCGGCGAGTATTTGGTGCCTGCATTGTCTGCACCGTACACCGGCCATTCGCCTAGCTCTGTTGAGGGATACTCGCCGTACACCGCAGTACTGAGCGGTACCGCTATAAGCAAGCGTAGCTTCCAATTCTTCACACCGTTGATCCAACCCATTCACGCTGCGATCCATGGGAACCCAGAGACCATCAAAGATCAAGCGAACGCAACGGACACCACAAACTTATCCGGGTGTCTTTCGAAGTTCAGCCGCCAACCGTGTCGGCGACACACGTTGGCGGCGATGCTCAAGCCGAGTCCGGACCCCGGGATCGACTGCGAGCGCGAGGCTTCAAGGCGAGCATACGGTCGCAAGGCCTGATCCTCGAGGTCGATCGCGAAACCCTGACCCGGATCTTCGACGGTGACACCCGCTTTGTCCAAGACGACAACGGCACTGCCGCCATACTTGACTGCGTTATCGATTAGGTTGGTGAATAGCCGGGTGACCGCGACGTATTGCACGCGCTCGACGACGGCATCAAGCTGCCGGAGCGTCACCCGGTCACCCATCTCGACACGCTCCTCCACCAGTTTCTCCAGCAACGAACCCACGTCGACATCCTGCAGTGATTCATCGGAACGTTCGTCCTTTGCGAACGTCAGCGCCTGATCGAGAATCGTGGTCATCAAGCGAATGTCCTCTTCCGCCTTAATCCTTTGAGCTTCGTCGTCGATGGCCGCCACGCGCAAACCCAAGCGTGTGCACAAGGTGCGCAAGTCATGCGATACACCGCCGAGCATCTCCGATCTCTCACTCAGGAGTGAGGCCACTTTGGCACGCATACCGTTGAACGCTCGGCTTGCGCGGCGCAATTCGCGAGGTCCGACATTCTCAGGCAGATCGTCAACGCTACGACCGTCGCCCAGCGCCGTGGCTGCCTGGGCGAACTGATCCAAACGACGCGTCATACGCCGTGTGACGTACAACACCGCGGCCAGTACGACCAACAACAGCACTGACATGGAAAAACTGGCTGGAGATCCATACCCGCGCATCGCAATCGAACTGTCCGCCACCGCTTTGATGAAGCCGCCCTGACGTGACGGCATGACGATTTCGAAGCGCGGATGACGTCCGCCTACATAGGCCATCTGCACCGCGTCCAGCGAGGCAAGGCCGAGCTCACTCAGCTTCGTGCCGACGGCCTGCTCGACTTCCTGCGAATGCGGCCAGCGGTTGTCCGCAATCTTCGGCTTGAGCGGTGCTTGATGCACACTGTAGACGTCCGAGTCGACGACGGACGCCAGTTCCGGGTAGCGACCGATCAGTCCGTCAATGGCATAAGTACGTTCCGCCACACCAACCGCAAACGTGCGCGCGTTCTCGACCATGCGATCGTGACCGTAGAAGTAGTAACTGAGAACGTGAATGACGATGAAGCCGATGACTACGATCCAGGCGATGCGCGAAAACATGGTGCCACTACGCAAGGCGCGTGACCTCTTCGGCAAACAGGTAGCCGCCGCCCCGCACGGTCTTGATCATCTCACCGTCACCGAGTTTCTTGCGCAGGCGACTGAGTTGCACATCGACGCTGCGGTCGAAGGGTTGCGCAAGACGGCCCTTGGTCATCTCCAACAGTTCGTCGCGACTCAACACCACCCCGGGATTGGCAACAAAGGCCAGCAACAAGTCGAACTCACCGCCTGTCAGTGTGATGACCACACCACTCGGATCGGTCAGCGTGCGATGGGGGACCGAAAGCCGCCATCCCTTGAAGTGCATCTGCTCGTCCGCGCGCTGCTGATGCACCCACAATTTGTCGTCGACGCGCCTGAGCACCGCTCGAATCCGGGCGAGCAGTTCCCTCGGACCGAACGGCTTGGTTAAGTAATCATCGGCACCGAGTTCCAAACCCAATACGCGATCGGACTCATCGGCCAGTGCGGTCAACAGGATGATGGGCAGCCGCGACGTGGCCCTGATCGTTTTGCACAGATCGAGCCCGTTGGCATTCGGCAACATGATATCCAGCAGCAGCAAGTCGACCGCCTCGTCGCGCAGTATCCGTTGCAGATGCTCAGCCGTGGCGGCGGCAATGCACTTCAACCCGTAACGTTCGAGATGATCGCAGACCAGGGTGCGTATCTCCGGGTCGTCGTCCAACAGCGCCACCGTCACGGTCTGGTTGTCATTGGTGACGGCACTGTTCACAACCGCATCATAGCAACGCAATGCGGTCCGTGAGTAACGGCACATTGCGAATCACGCTGTATGCAACACACTGTTACATAGCGATATCCCTCAGAGACCTACATGCAGCGGTGACCTGTCACAGTTCCCACACGCCTCAAAGTAAAAGGAGTGAACTATGAATCTACTGCAAATCGTCGTCACCGCCGTGTTGACGACGCTGTCCGTGCTGATCCTCGGGGGTATCGGGGTATGGTCGTTGTTGCCGTACGCCGCCGAAGCCACGCCGGTAGCCTCGCACGGTTTTGCATCCTCGCCCTCGGAGCGCCACTGCGACCGCATGGACGACTCCCACATAGAGATCGGACAGGCAGTAGCCGCTGCCGTGCTCGATTTGAACGACACTCAGGAGACTGCCCTGCAAGCGGTCGCAGACACCGCCACTCGATGGCACAACGTCGCGCGCGACATTTGCCAAACGGCCGACTTTGCTTCCCTGGAAGCAAGCCTCGATACCGCCGAAGTCATTCTTGCGCAAAGTAATGCCGCATTCGGCGAGCTGAAACCGCTGCTGGTGGACTTTCTGGCTACTCTAGACGACGAGCAGCGCCAAAAACTGGAGGCCCATTTGCACAACCATAGGGAACATGGAAGACACGGAAGCAAGGGTCGGCGTGGCCATCATCGTTGGGGACACTAAAACGATGACACCGCCGAAGTTGTTGCCGCCCCACTATTTCGCCTTGAGCCTGATCCTCATAGTTTTGACGAAATTTACGGGCGTCGGTGATCTCTTCGGCGGTTGGCTGCCTTACCTGGGTATCGCCGCAATGTTGATCGCACTACCGATCGGTCTTCACGCGTCACGCCAGTTCGCAAAGGCCGACACCGACATCATACCGTTCGCCAAATCGACGACATTGGTGACAGACGGTATGTTTCAGTGGTCGCGCAATCCCATGTACATGGCAATGATCTGTTTTCTCGCCGGACTCGCATGGCTCGTGGACAATCTTCCGGGGTGGCTGGTGGTGCTCGCCTTCGCCATTCTCATCCGCCAACGTTTCGTCCTCAACGAGGAAGTGCTCATGCTCGAGACGTTCGGTGACGCTTACCGCGAGTACCAGCAGCGCGTGCGCCGCTGGTTGTAGGCCGCTGAGGGCAGGTAAGGCCCTTAGCCGGTCAATTTACGAAAGTCGTACGGTTCCAGCGACTCCTGCGCCCGCAGTCGGTACTTGTGCCACTGACCGCCGCCATAATAGGCAAGGCTGCCGGGGTCGGCATCGCCGTGGCCGTTGTAGTAAGACAGACAATCCCGCAGTGGCGCGGTAGCAATATCTGCGTGCTTGCAGTGTTCCGCGTAACGCTCCTCAGGTGCTTGCTTGATGTCCACGACATCCACACCCTGAACGCGCATGGTGTCCATCATCCACACGATGTAGTCCCCATGTTGATCGATCGCGTCCGTGAAATTGAAGCTACCGCCGCCACCCTGCGGCCCCGAGACGATGAACAGGTTCGGAAAGCCGTGACTGTGAATACCGAGGAAAGTCTTGGTGCCTTCCGACTGCCACTTTTCACTCAACGAACGTCCTTCTCGACCTTCGATCATGTTGAACGTCGAAGTCGCCATCCACTGAAAGCCAGTCGCATAAATCAACACATCCAGCGGATACTCGACACCGTCGTGAACCACACCGCGCTCATTGATCTTGCCGACCCCTTGCGGTGCGGTGTCCACTAAAGTGACGTGCGGTAAATTGAAGGTTGGCAGGTACTCGTCATGAAAGGTTGGGCGCTTGCAACCATAAGGATAGTACGGTTTCAACGCGGCCGCTGTTTGTGGATCCTCTACGATGGCATCGACGCGCGCGCGAATCTGTTCCATGATGCGGAAGTTCGATTCGAGCTGTTTGTCGGTCATTTCCTCCGGTGTCAGCTCGCGTTCGTGCGCTTTGCGTTCCTTGAAATCCGGAATCCTTCCGGCGAGGTAATCGTCGTTGGCTTTGATGGCCGTGCGCCCCGCTGAGATCTTCGCAAACCGTGCTCTTCGTGCTCGTGCCCAACCCGGCTCTTTGGCCCATTCGGCGATTTCCTCGAGCTGTGTCTCCCGTTGGTCACGGACGTCGATAGACGACGGTGTACGCTGAAACACGAACAGTTCTTTGACGACTTTGGCGATTTCCGGAATGACTTGCACCGCAGTTGCACCGGTACCAATGATGCCAACGGTCTTGTCTTTGAGATCGACGTTGTAATCCCAGCGCGATGTATGAAACGCGTTGCCCTGGTAGGTTTCCATACCGTCGATTCGAGCGAGCTTGGGACTGGTCAGGATACCGTTGGCCAACACCACGAATCTGGCGCGCATTGCGTCGCCGCGATCGGTATACACAGTCCACCGTCCCGTCGTTTCGTCCCACACCGTTTTTTCGACTGTGGTGTGAAACAAACAACGGTCGTAGAAACCGAACTTCTCAGCCATGGACTGACAATACTCGAGTATCTCGAAGCCGGAGGCGAACTTCATGGTGGGGATGTATTCCATTTCCTCGAGCAACGGCAGATAGCTGTACGATTCAACGTCGCAGGCAATCCCCGGATAACGATTCCAATACCACGTGCCGCCGACGTCTCCGCCTTTCTCACAAAAACGGACATCCCGAAAGCCTTTGTCCCGCAATTTGTGCCACAACAACAAACCCGCAAACCCTGCGCCGATGACCACGACGTCGCATTCGTCATCGAGCCGGTCTCGCTCGATGGGCGGCGCTGAGTACACATCCTCCAAGTACTTGCTGAACTCGCCCTCCATCGCCATGTAATCGGCAGCACCCCGGCGCGATTCTTTGAATTCACGGTACTTGGCTTGCTCCTCGGCGTTGAACACAGCTCCCGCAGGCGGTTCGGGCAGGGCTTTCAACGTGTCGTCGTCTATGACCGAGTAACCCTTACCCCGGATCTTGTCGTTGGCCTTGGCCGCTTTGGTACTGAATGACTTGAGCCCGGTCTCAGGGTCAATCCGAATCGCTTCCATTGTGGGTTCTGCCCCGTTTTACCAAACCGACTATCCTACACGACGCGCTTGTATATACCGACCAGGCGATTTAGCGTTGGGTGAAACAGACGAACTGGGGCTGACTATGGCTGATTTCACACCCTACCTGCCGGGCCGGCTGGGCGATGCAACGATGACTCTGGAGATGGATCGCCGTGCCGATCCGAGACTGGTCGCGGCGTTGACCGCGATGGGCGGCCTGGCACCAGGTGTGGAGCCGATCGCCCAGGACGCGGCGTACGAAGATTGTCTGGAATACTGCAGACAATTCGAGGAGGCTTCCGCAATCGCCAATCCGGAGCTCCTGGCAGCGCTGCCGCCATTCGAGTCTGTCGAGACCAGCACGCAGACCATAACCGGTGTCGACGGCAACGACGTGCTGTTGTATCTGCATCGCCCCAAAGACAAGACCGGACCGATCCCATGTCTCATCCACACACACGGTGGCGGCATGGTGATGATGAGCGCAGCAGACCCGGGATTTGTGCTGCTGCGACAGCGGCTGGCGGAGCAAGGCGCACTGGTGGTCGGTGTTGAGTTTCGCAACGGGGGCGGCAAGCTCGGCAATCATCCATTCCCCGCGGGTCTCAACGACTGCGCCAGTGCAGTAAATTGGGTGCATGCGAATCGCACCGCACTGGGCATCGCATCCATCGTCATTACCGGGGAGTCGGGCGGAGGCAACTTCTCGCTGGCAACTACCCTGAAAGCGAATCGGGAAGGCTGGGTGGACCAGATCGACGGCGTGTACGCCATGTGTCCGTATATTTCCGGTGCGTATGCAAACCCCCCACCGGATTTGCTGTCGTTGTACGAAAACGATGGGTACATGCTGAGCTGCGAGCAGATGGCAACGCTGGTGACCGTGTACGATCCGACGCACGACCACGCTGAAAACCCACTGGCGTGGCCCCTGGCAGCCACTCTAGACGATCTTAAGGGTTTGCCGCGCCACATCATTTCCGTCAACGAACTGGATCCGCTCCGCGATGAGGGTCTCGCCTACTATAGAAAACTCCTCGCCGCCAATGTGCCCGCAGTAGCACGTACTGTTCACGGTACGCCTCACGCCGGTGATCAGGCCTTTCCGGACATCGTACCCGAGGTCTACGACGAAACGATTCGTTCGATCTATGGCTTTGCCCGCGATTGCACAAGCGTCGAACGATGAACGTCGAACCCATACCAAACAAGACGTTCGGTGCTGTCGTCACGGACGTTACACTACGCGATCTCGACGATGCGGCGTTTGCCTCTATCGAGGCCGCGTTTCTGACCTACGGCTTTTTGGTGTTTCCGCAACAACACCTGACCGACCAGGAGAATATCGATTTCGCCTTGCGTTTTGGGGAATTGGAATTCGGGGCACTGCCAATGGCGAACCAAGAAAAGCACGAAGACGGTACTTACGGCGCGGTCATCGGCTTGGACAAACAGCGCATGCGTACCAACATCGGCAACGAAGCCTGGCATACGGATTCGACGTACTGGCCGATAAGCAGTAAGTGCGCGATGTTGTCAGCCGTGACGGTTCCGGATGTAGGCGGCGAGACCGAGCTGGCGGATGCCCGCGCAGGTTACGCAGCGTTGGACGCTGCCACGAAAGCCGAGATAGAAAACCTGGCGGCGTATCATTCGACTCAGTACTCGCAAGCCAACGACATCGGCGACTTCCCTCCCTCCGTTGCGAACACGATCTATCACGGCGAGGCTTACCTTCGCCCGCTGGTGAAGACGCATCCCGAAACCGGCGTTAAAAATCTATTCATTGGGCGCCACGCGTTCGGCATTCCGGGGTTGGCCCGTACCGAGAGCAGGGCCTTGCTGAAATCACTGGTCGATTTCGTGGTGGCGGATCCGGCGCGCGTGTACATCCACAAGTGGGAGGTCGGCGATGTGTTGTTGTGGGACAATCGCGCACTGCTGCATCGCGCTCGACCTTATGACTATACACAGCCGCGAGTGCTCACCGGAACGAGAATCGCAGGAGATCCAGACAGCGAGTTAGCCTACTACCCCGAAGATCCCGAGGCCGCCGTGGGGCGTGAGGTGCTCGCGCGCGAACTGGAATTACTGCGACAAGAACACGCGACGTCGAGCGCAGGTTGATTTGTCGTACTCACCTCCCTAGGACACGACGAACGGCCCTGTCACTTCATAAGTGACACCATCCCACGCACTCCCTTTGGCTCCCCTTTGGGAGCTGAAGTACAGGCGCGACAAGTCCGGACTGAAAGCCGGACCCGTGACCTCGGAATCTTCGTGGCCTTCGACGCGAACAAGCGGTCGCACGTTCCCCGACGGGGTGATGGCGACAATTTCCATATTGCCCTCGTCTTCCGCCACAAGGACATCGCCGAGACCGTTCACCGTTACGTTGTCGACCCCGGTCAGTGTTTTCGCCACACTGGTTTTGACATTGTAGATCACGGACAAGCGAGACGATTCGATGTCATAAGCCCAGACTCGGTCGTCACCCTTCGTGGCGAAATACATCTGTCCGTCGTCGTAGGCGATGCCTTCGCCGCCATTGAACGAGCTGCTCTCCGGCACCTGGTGACGTACCGGTTTGCGCAGTCCCGATGGATCCGGTACGGGTAACCAACTGAGCTTACCTTCGCGGTACACTGCCGCCTCGAGCACGCCCGACGACAGGTCGGCGTGGTGCCCGACCAATTTGCGCTCCGGGGTAAAGCGATAGAAACGCCCGTCCCGCTGATCTTCGGTTAGATACAACTGATAGGAAGCCGGATCCACCGCAACCGCTTCGTGCCGAAACAGTCCCAACGCGGGCCGCGCCACCGGTAATCGCTGCCCGAACGGATCGCACTCCCACACCACGCCGCGATCCACTTCCTCACAAGATAACCAGGTATCCCAAGGGGTGGCTCCTCCGGCGCAGTTGCGATCGGTCTTCTCGAGAATGGGATACGCGCGGACCAAGTTTCCCGACCCGTCGAACCGCAGGGCGCCGACACCACCCCCAGGTCGATCCATTTCGCAGTTACTGACGTAGATCCACCCGTCATCATCGTCGGTACCCGCGGCAAACACCGCACCGCCGTCCGGGGCGGCATGCCATTTGAACGCGGCACTGGGAACGGGTGGTAGACCGGTTCGCGCAACGACTCGTGACCTGAAGCCACGCGGCAACCACAGACCGTTGTCATCCAAATCGACTAGCGGTCCGACGTTATCCAGGTTGGAACGTAGATTGGCCTGACTTGCTGCTGACGTGTTCGGCTGGTAACCGCGCAACGGCTGTTCCCGCACGTCGCGTGGCGGGTTGGTATCGCCGCAAGCCGCCAAACCCAGAATACTGCTGCTGACGAGCACTTGGCTCGAGCGCCCGGTCAGAGCCAGAAAGCGACGTCTGTCCACAGTACCTGTTCTACTCTTTGCATCACAAGATCACGCAAGGGGTGGCGGTCCTTCCATCATTGCCGAGACGAAACCATACTAGCGTATGACGTTGTCGCACAAGCGAGGACCCGATGCTCCTTGAACCGTATCAGGTCATCGACCTGACTCAATATCACGCGCCTTTGTGCGCACAGATCCTTGGCGACTTAGGCGCCGACGTCATCCAGGTGGAACCGCCCGGGGGCGCACCCGGGCGCAGGTTAGCGCCGTTCTACAAAGACCTGGACGATCTCGAGCATTCACTTTACTGGTGGGCGTACGCGCGCGGCAAACGCAGCATGGAACTCGATATCGATCAAGATCGCGACACGTTTCTAAAGCTCGTCGATTCCGCAGACTTTCTCATCGAAGCGTTCCCAACCGGGAGCTTGGCTGCACGCGGATTGCGTTATGAAGATTTGGCAGCCCGCAATCCCGGATTGATTCAGGTTTCGGTCACCCCGTATGGAATTACCGGCCCCAAGTGCAATTGGGCAGCATCAGACATCACGCTGGTCGCCAGCTCGGGTCCCATGGCGATTACCGGTGACGAAGACCGAGCCCCGGTCAGAGTGAGCGTGCCCCAGGCTTGGCTGCACGGCTCAGCGGAAGCCGCTACCGGCGCGCTGATCGCATTGCAGGAACGACACCGCTCTGGACGCGGTCAACATGTCAGCGTCAGCGTGCAACAAGCCCTCACACTGGCGACGCAAGGTTACATCCTGTCGGCGGCTGTTAACGAAACCACTGCCGAACGCATAGCGGGCGGCATCAAGGTGGGCGACCTGCGCATCCAGCTCACCTATCCGGCCAAGGACGGTCACGTATCGATCACGTTTTTTTTCGGCGCAACTGTCGGACCGGCCACTCGGCGTCTGATGGAGTACGTCTTCGATGAAGGGTTTTGCGATGCGGCTACCCGCGACAAGGACTGGCTCGCGTACGGGTTGCTGCTTGCTACGGGCGAGGAACCGATCGAGGAGTTCGAACGGGTCAAGCGCTGCGTTGCGGCCTGCACTGCCGCAAAAACGAAGGCAGAATTGTTGGAGGCGGCCATGGCACGCCGGCTATTGCTCGCACCCATGACCACGATCGAAGACGTTGTGTTGAGCGAACAGTTCGCCGAACGTGGGTACTTTGCTTGCCCGACGGGAGATGGGCATTCCGCGTCCGTCGAATATCCGGGCGCGTTCGCGAGGTTCAGTGAAACGCCACTGCGACCACGCCGTCGACCGCCTCGAATCGGTGAGCACACCGCGGAGATACTCGCAACACTCGAACGAACCGAGACGAAGGTCTCTTCCGTATCCGGCAGTGGTGCCAACGAGCCACCGTTGGCCGGTGTGAAAATTCTCGACTTTATGTGGGCGTTGGCCGGGCCGGGTGCGACCCGCATTCTGGCGGACTACGGCGCCACAGTGATCCGTATCGAGTCTTCCAGCAAGCTCGACGTCTGCCGTACCATCCGCCCGTTCATCGACGGTGACGAATCGCCGGAGAAATCCGCTGTCTTTCACTCGACAAATGCGGGTAAGCGTTTGATCACCTTGAATCTGAACAATCCCGACGGCAAAGCAGTCGCGCTGGATCTCGCGCGTTGGGCCGATGTGGTGACCGAGTCGTACTCACCACGAGCCATGAAAGCGTTTGGTCTCGACTACGCTTCGTTAAAGGCTGTTAATCCAGAGCTGATCATGCTGAGTACGTGTCTGATGGGCCAGACCGGTCCTCTCTCGATGTTTGCCGGTTACGGGAATCTGGCGGCGGCTATCGCGGGGTTCTACGCCATTACGGGCTGGTCCGATCGCGAACCCGCCGGGCCGTTCGGGGCGTACACCGACTACATTGCGCCGCGCTACAACGCGATGGCGGTGTTGGCTGCGTTGGACTATCGGCGGCGCCACGGTAAGGGGCAACATATCGACCTTGCACAAGCTGAAGCCGCCATGCACTTCTTGAGTCCTGCCATCCTCGACTACACCGCCAATGGCAGCGTGCAATCCCGTATCGGCAACCGGGATCTGAACTTTGTGCCACACGGTGCCTATCCGGTTGAAGGTGTTGATGCTTACATCGCGCTCGCCTGTGAGACGGACGCGCAGTATGAGTGTCTTTGCGATGTGATTACCGGTCTGGACGGCACCCTGACGCATGCGCAGAGGATGGCAGATCAGGATCGGTTGGACGAAATCATCGCTGCGCACACCTCAAAGATCGATGGGCACAAACTGGAGGAAAGACTGCAGGCGGCCGGCGTTCCCGCGGCCATGGTACAGAACAGTCCCGAGCTATTCCGCGATCCGCAGCTCGCGCACCAAGGCCACTTCGTTACCGTACCGCACCACGAAGGGGGTCATACGGTCATAGAGGGATCGCGAATCGCAATGTCCCGCTCAAAACCGGTGGTTGAAACAAGCACACCGACGTTTTCCCGGGACATGATGTTTGTGCTCGACGATGTGCTCGGCTACGACGACGACAAGATCGGTCACCTGCTCGTATCCGGCGCGCTCGAGTGAGGCCCATTCAATCAGAGGAAGGCAGCTTCTTGGTCTCCTTGCCCATGAGCATTTGACCGTCGTACCCGAAAGAGCCTTCCCCACCCTTCACACAAAGCACTTCCAGCGTTTCTTCCGCATTGACGTAACGTTTGCCGATGAGACATTCGTACATGTGCTCAGCATCGGCCTGGACGTCCCCCGGCGTCTCCTCGTTGACTTCCAACATTGGCACGCCGCCGCAAGTCAATGTCACATCGATGGCTTTGACGATCATCGCTTCGCCGTTGCAGACAGCGCTCTTCAGCCGCAGTCCGGGTTTGAGTGTTGGCATACTTCCGACCTTCCCTAACTTGATGACTCGAATGACGTTATTTTGCCCCATAGCTCCGCCCCATCACAATCCGTCGAAGCACGACGTTCAACGCATTGGGGTCGGAGACATGTTGCAATGCAACATGTCTCCGACCCCAATGTCAGTCGTAGATCACCATGCAGCGCACTTCGATGCTACGCCGGTCCGGGGCATCGGCTGGCGCGTTCGGTATTGCGAAAGCACTGTGAAAGCTGAACGTGCACGGTCCATCCGCGCCGTCCGCGTCACTCTCGCGGCCATCCGTGCGGGCAAGGTGTCCGGCCGAATCCCACTGCTTGATCAACAACGCTTCCTCGCCGGTCATGTCCGGGAAGTAATACATCTCGTGAGCGGGGGAGTATTTGGCGAAGTAGTTTTCACCGACCCGATCCGGGTAACGGATTTCGAAGACGACCAAATCACCGGATGAGACAGTGCGCGCGTCGCACAAAGCCAATGGATGGGTCGCTACCGGGTGGGTGTCGATATTGCGCCAGACGTTGATGATCGCGTAACGCCCTCCCTCGGCCAGCCCGGCTTTGACGAGTTCAGGCGGTATCAAACCACGACCTGCGGGAATGGCGCCCTGCAACGTATCGTTACCGCTCGGCGGTGCACCCAGTTGGCGTAATCTATCCGGCGCGCCGCGGAGTGTGTAATCCCCGTGAACGACATGCGCCGGTTCCTGCACGTCTTGTCCTCCACGCAGTGTCTCACCCCGAGCTTTGCCTGAGCTCGAACGCACGTTGTGATCAAACGCAAATACCTGTGCTCCCGTGTGCTCTGCAACGAGACGCTCACATGCCGGATAGTACCCATTGATGACGGCTCGATGATCGTAGAAGTCGAAACCCACACCTACTGGTGCTTCCACCAGCTCGAAGCCGTGGGCATGACACGTCATGCGCGCGGCATCGGGCAGGTTGCGAGCATCGCGCACGTCAACGACATGCTCACTCAATGCAATACCCTGCGCCGCGGCAGTATTGCCTCTGCTGTCGCGCTCGATGTAGACCTGCCCATTGGTGTAAAGACAAGCTTCTGCACCTGCATCCATGTAGCGAAACGAACCGCCAACCGTTGAATTGTCCTGTTCCCGCTGGTTCATGTAGCATGACCTCTTCGTCTTCGGGAGTGCCCACGTGACTGACCAAATGATCAAATCCGGCGCAGCGTCCATCGACTGCCCACCCGTTGATACACCGGCCTTCGTGCAACCCAAACCCTTGAGCGAGGCGACTGTGGCCATCGTCTCATCCGCCTCACTGCATCACGAAGACGATGACGACTTTGCACCTCAGGACAAGGGTTTTCGCATACTACACCGAGATCGACGCGACATCGTCGTCGGCCACTGGAGTCCGAATTTCGATACCTCTGGCGTCACCGCCGATTTGAACGTGGTATTTCCCATCGACCGGCTACAGGAACTTGCGCAAGCCGGTGAACTAGGCCGAGTCTCCGAAATACACCTTTCCTACGCCGGTAACCAATTCGACCTCACCGGCATACAACTGGACAGCGGCCCCGCCGGTGCCAAGCTGCTGCTGGAGCATGAAGTCGACGTCGTCCTGCTCACTCCGGTCTGACCCATCTGCACGCGTACTGTCAGTACGCTCGCTCATGTTTTCGAAGCCGCGGGTATCGCGACAGTCACGATCGGCTCTATCCGCGAACAAATCTACGGCATGAATCCACCTCGCGGACTTTTTTGCGATTTCCCCTTAGGCAGGCCGTTGGGAATACCCAACGATTCGCAGTTTCAAACGGATGTCCTCAAACATGCTTTTGGCCTGTTGACCTCTGAGCACGCGATCGTCACCGACTACCCTGTCAACATAACCGACGATCCGTCGGAACAACTGGTGTGCGCGCTGCCGCCACGATTCGATGAGTCGTTACATCCGGCAATCGACGAAGCCCAGGCACTGCGGCCTGCTTACGACCGCACGCTCGCAAACCTCGGCAATCGCACAGGCGCGGGCCGCGTCGTCGATGCCGATGACATTCCTAAGGCTATTGCCGCATTCGTCAAAGTCGCCGAAGGCGTTCCCTGGAAGGAGGCCGGCATACCCGGAATCCCGGCCCGCGTGGCACAGGACATCCGCGGCTACTACGAGATGGCTGCACTCGCCATCGCCGAACATACTCCGGCGGCATGGGCACCCTACCGGTGGTTCCGGGACAACACGCAAACCGGTGCGATCATCCGCCAGGCACAAGCCACCATGCGCGAACAAGGCGAAAAAGACGCCCTATGGCGTTTCCTGCTGCCACTCGATGCTGCGGCGCCAGGCAGCTAGCGACTTCGGGACGTTAGAGTAAATAGAAGGCCGAGTAAGCCACCACGGATACGACCACATACATACCGTTGACTTGACTTTCCCGTTCCTGCTCGCGCACGCCTAAGCCGTCAATGAGCGCCTGTCGTAACAAGAACGTATACATGATGTAGTAGAGAAACGGTATGACATGAACGTACCACGCGAAGTCATCCACGGTCTTGTCGAACCAACCCAGAATCCAATCGATCTGCGCGACGATTCCAAATAGACCCAGTGCTGCGTTGATGAACATCCACTTGATCTCATCCAGCCCGAAGATCACGAGGTAGAAGATGAGATACACAAAAATGGCAAATCCACCGTGCATGTATAAAAAGAACACTTCCGGAGGTTTGTCGGCATAAGCGATCAAAAAACCGGACGCGCCGAACATCAGCATGTGCACGAAGAAAAACGGATAGATTTTCCCCCAGGAGACTTGTGCCCCCGCCGGATACGATTCCCCGCCGATCTGCAATGCGCCACGCAGCTTGACCATTGCAGCACACTAGCATTCCGGACCGCGTCACATAATTCACTCGATCACACTTTGAGCACGCTGTCGCAAAATCTAGGCGAAAGGATCGGTACCGGTGCGCATGAAGCTCTGGATTCGATGGCGATCGGGATTTTGACTGTCCGCATAAGGATACAGCGACTTACCGATCACGCGCGCAAGTTCGGGATACTTCTCGAGCAGCTGCTCCGAAGTGTGTTCGTAGTTGTGTTGCGGTCGCATATAGCTGCGCATGTAGTTTTGTACCAGCGTGATGCGCAAACCAGGATTCGTGCGCGCCTGTGAAGCGTGCCAGGTGGCGCCGTTCCAGATCGCCAACGATCCAGCTCTGGCGGTCAACGGCACGAATTCAAATGGTGTGTTCTCCAAGTTGGCTTCATGCGGCAACGTGGCTCGTCCCTGCCGATGACTGCCGGGGACAAACACGGTGGGCCCGTCCTCGGGCCCGGTGTAATCCGTACAGATCCAAGATGCATTACACATGTGCGCGATCGATCCCGCGCCGGGCGGAATGCCATGAGAATCGCTGTGCAGCCCGAGAGCGCCGTCGCCCTGCCCCTTGATGATCCAGGTTTGACCGGAAAACACGGCACTGTTGCCCAGCAACCATCTCACTAAGGCGAGGTTAACCGGATTGATGGCAGCCTCCACAAAAACTTCATCCTCCTCCAGTAGATCCCAGCTGTTTTGCTGCACGTCTACGATAGAAATCGAGGATGTCCGATAGTCCCCGATCTCCATACCATTGCGCTGCTCACACACCCGCACAATGGCGTCGCGCAAACGCTGAATGAAGCCATCCCCTGCATGCATCTTCTCGGGCGGTACGATGGTCAATCCATAGGCTTCGAGCTCCACCACATGTTCGAAGAGGTCGTACTTGCGAATCTCTCGCATGACGGAATCCGCGTCCGGATACACCGCGTGGTCTGCCAAGCTCATGCTCCCTCCCTCGAAGTTCACTTATTGCCTATGCGCTGCTTGTGATCTGATCAACGCGCAGCCATGTCAACTGATAGAATGTCATGCGCACCGTCACCTCGCTGGTGACGCCAACGGTTGCTTCTACCCTAGCGTCCCGCCGGACCTTCTACTGAATCGGACTTGCCGGCCATCAGCTTCTCCGGCGTTTCACCGACATAACGAAGCGTAGTGAAACCAAAGAACATCTCGTGTTTCGTCTGCAAGCCGAAGTGCACCGGTTTGGTCGGATCCGGGTTGGCCGGATTGCGTGCGGAGTTGTCCATCGCACCCATGGCGACTAATTTCGAACCGGCTGGTAAGAACAGCGGTTCTTCCAGGAAGTAGTTGAACTGCCAATTGAAGTCGTACTTCGGCACCGACAAGAGCGTCTCCCGGGTGCCATCCGGGTACACGGCTGCATAGCTCATGTATTTCCCGCGGTAATGCATGTGCGGCATCATCGCGTACAGGTATGCATCACGCTCGATCAGCTGCTCGCCTTGCAGTTTGTGTTCCTTGACATGCGGCGGCACGAGGAACCGTCTTTGGCCGGCCACACCCCCGCCCATCACATACTTTGGCGGTTGCTCGTAGATGAATAGACCGATCTCGGTTTCATCCACCGTAGCTTTGCCTGACGTGGTGTAGTGCATTTGCAGCAGCAAGTTGGAACCTTTGCGAATCAAACGCCCGCTATTGTCGGGAAACACGTCTACTCCACGTCCCGGGGCAAAGCCACCGACACTCTCACCGTTGGCCGCACCAGTCTGGCGACCGCGTACGCTCTTGTCCGCCGGGCTGGAAACATAGGCTATGACATGATGTAACACCTGCCGATCGCCGGGAACGAACTCCATCGCCTTGACCCAAACGTCACGGTCCAGATTGAGTTGTACCGGCACATAGCGATAATCGATGACACCCGTTGCCGGAATTTCCTGCGGCGGTATCTTGAAAACGAGATCCGGCGTGCCGTAGGTGAATTTGGGATTTTCATACTCGAGATTGGTCAAAGGATCGGTGTCACCGTCGTGCGGCGCACCTGCGTCGATCCAGTCAATCAATACGCGTTTGTGCTGACTTGTGAGTTTCGCTGCGTTGGCGATCGGTTTACCCACATGTGTGTCGATCTGCCCTGGGGGCATGCGTCGGGTCAGGATGACTTCGCGCATCATCGCGGCCCAGCCTCGCACCATCGCGTGGCTAGACATCGCCCAAGGCGCAATCCCGCCCTCATGGTGGCACTGCACACAGTTATCTTTGAGGATGGGCACCACGTCTTGAATATAAGACACCGGCTTTCGAGCCTCGAAGGCGAGTGGCTGGCCCTGCACGTCAAGCTGCTGGGCCGTATACTCGGCGTCACCGATCAAAGCCGTCAAGGTATCCTCCAGTTCCGGTGACGACAGCGGGCCGCGATAAGCGAGGTTCATCGTGTGCGGATCGATGACGAACGTTTCGCCCGCAGCCCGGGCCTTGAGCGTTTCCGCGACCAACTGGCTTTCATCGTGGAGAATCGGCAGCGTAATCCCGGCCTTCTGCGCGGTGTCGGACAATGCTTGTCGAGTGATGTTCGAATCGGAGTTCAGCAACAAGAATGTGACCGCCGCATCAGTGTGACGCTGCGCGAGTTCAACAAACTCCGCTACACTCGAACGGGCAAGTTCGCTATCGTTGCCATAAACAAGTAAGGCGACGGCTTGTTGGTCACCGTAGTAGCTGAGTTGATGGAATTTACCCGTATGATCGAGCAGCGCAAAATCACCGACGCGTACTGGCGCATCATCACTTCCCGCACTCGCATAGGTGGAAAACGCCGCACCGAACAGCGTTCCAGCGCACAACACAGCACTGAACAAGACAGTTAGAACCCTCATAGCACCACCGTGACCGTACAACCCATAAACTGTACCACATTTCTTATAGTGGCCTAACGCGATGCAACCGCTACCAACGCCGATCCGCTTCCTGGTCACCCGGCGTCACTTACTCAGCTTACTCACCCTCATCGTCGGTGCGGCCGTGTGCTGGGGTGTCGGCTCGACCAGCATCGACGCGACACCGGCGGCTATCCTCGCCGAAGACGATCCCTACAAGGACGAGGTGGACGAAGCCCGGCGCGATTTTCCGCCTTCTACAAGCATCTTGTTTGCGTTCGAAGCGCACACCGACATATTCAATCTCGAGGCACTCGGCGCAATGGAAGCGCTGACCCAACGCTACACCGAAATAGAGTCTGCCATCGCCGTGGGCTCTTTGATGAACCGGCGTCTCAACGAAGTGCTTGCCGAGCGCTACGATCGCGATTATCTAGTGCCCGATCTCAGTCAGCTTGACGACGACGCCATTGCAGAAGTCAAACGCCTCGCACTGGACGATGAAGATCTTGTGAAGAGCCTGCTGTCGCCGGTTGGTGACATGGCGTTGGCCAGCGTGAAGTACAAAGCGCCCAGAGACGAGCAAGCGGTTCGCCTCGACATTGCCCGCTCAGCGCTCAAATTGCGCGATGCATTGCGCGACGAATATCCCAACGTGAAGATCTACGTACTGGGCGGCGTTTTGTTTGAGCTCGAAGGCTACGAAGCACAGATCAAGGACAACCAGGTTCTTCAGCCTATCGTGGTGACTATCGCGATTCTCCTGCTCTGGTTCTGCTTACGTTCACTCACGTTTTCCCTGTGTATATTCGTCATTGCTTTCGCGACGATCGCACTGACTGTGGGTACCGTGGGTTGGTTCGACGTTCCATTCAATCAGATATCGAGTCTCGCTCCGCTGGTGGTGTTGGTGATTGCGATCGCCGATTCGATTCATGTGGTGTCGATCTACGCACAGGGCTTGAACCGCGGTCTTGGCAAGATCGCGGCGATGAGCGAGAGTCTGCGAGTCAACCTCCAACCCATTACGCTGGCCACAATCACTACGGCCATGGGCTTTCTAAGCCTCAACTACTGTTCGTCTCCCGGGATCTATGGCTTCGGCAACATCGTCGCACTGGGCGTGGTCTGGGCTTACGTACTCACATTGACGTTGCTGCCGACACTGGTGCTGTTGCTGCCGGTCAGTCGCGCGCCTCGGCCCCTCGGAGTCGGGGCTTTCATCGATCGCGTTGCGAAACTCGTACGCAGCCATGGTCATCAACTGTTCTGGGGCAGTAGCTTATTGATCCTCGTGACTTTGGCCTTGCTGCCGCTCAACCGCCTCGACTTCAACCGGTACAGCTTCATCGACAAGGACTCGGACTTTCATCACGTGATGGATGCACTCGCTGAAAAAATCGGCAACGACCAAAGCCTGGTCTACAGCATCGACAGCGGCGACTACTACGGCATTACCGAGCTCGAGTTCCTAGCCGAAGTTGACAAGTTCTCCCGGTGGGTGGAAGCACAACCAGAGGCGAGCTTCGTCACGAGCTACACCGACCTTTTAAAGTCGTTGAACAAGGCTGATCACGATGACGATGAGGCTTGGGAGGTGTTACCGGAGGACAAACTGCAGATCATCGATTATCTGGTCGGTTACCAACTCATCCAGGAAATCGAGCCGAACCTCGAACCTATTTTCAACTCTGACTACTCAGCAATTCGTTTGGTGATCGGCACCTCGAATCTTTCCAATCTCGAACTGCTCACCTTCAACGATCGTATTGACGCTTGGATCGCCGACAACATCGATGCCAAATATCGGGTCCTGCACGGCGACAACAGCATCCTCTTTGCTCGCCTAGACCGTTCGATCACTGTCGAACTCATGCAAGGCTTTACGTTGAGTTTCATTTTGATCACGCTGACCATGCTCGTTGGCCTGCGCAGCGTGCGCTATGGCCTGCTGAGCATCGCTCCGAACTTGTTCCCCGCAACGATCGTGTTTGGTTTTTGGGGGTTGTTCATGGGCGAGCTGAGTCCTTACATACTGATGCTCTTCTCCATCAGCATTGGTCTCGTCGTCGACGATTCCGTGCACATATTGAGTAAATACATCAGCGCGAAACGCGCTGGTCATTCGCCCGACGAAGCCGTACAGCACTCACTCGACAAAGCAGGCTCGGCGATCACCATCACGACGCTTGCCCTCGCGGTCGGCACGTTCATCCTGGTCTTCTCCAACACGTTCTACTTCCAGAATGTAGCACTGCTGCTCACGCCGATCATCGTTGTGGCATTACTGCTGGATCTTTTGTTCTTACCGCCGCTCCTCGTCCGTTTCGACAACTGGTGGGCAAGCGCACCGAAAAGGCTCGTTAGTCAGGCCCGCACCTAGTTCTTAATCTGACCGATGCTGGGCCTCGCGCTGACTCGCGCGTGCCATTGCCACAAGTTCGCAAGCTCCTCGTCCGGTTTCAGGTCGACCAACGCGGTCGCGAAGTCAATCATGCACAACGCCGAGATATCCGCGACCGTGAAACGATTCCCAGCGACATAGTCGCGCTCACCGAGATACCCATCCATGCGCCGATAATACGCGCGTGCACCCCGCTCACCCCGGACACGCATTTCTTCTATTGGCTCGACAATGCCCATCTTGGCCACAATAGGACCGTGCACCCAGGCAAAACCGATCTGAGTGGAGAGTTCGAATTCAATATGACGATGGTGCATCTCGATGATGGCCGTCTCGAACGCATCCGTGCCAAACAGGTTGGGTGCCTCCTCGAGTGCTTCCAAGTACCGGCTGATCGCGATCGATTCGGCAATACACCGACCGTCGTCCAACTCCAACACTGGGATCTTACCGCTCGGATTCTTCTCGAGAAATGCCGCCTTCTTGATTTCTCCACCGGGTAGATCGACGTTCACGATCTCGAGATCGATGCCTTTTTCGGCGGCGAAAATCAACACGCGCCGCGGATTCGGCGCGGCCGGATAGCTGTATAATTTCATTTATGGCTCCTGTATGGGGCTTCTACTTTACCTTCAGCCTAACCTCATTAGTATAAAGCTCACGGATTCAACCGACGTATAGCGCATGGGCGACTTAGGAGGCCACTTGTGACCACGGACCAACAGGCGACCGAGCGAAATTTGTTGCACAACATGTTTCCCGATCTCGAATTCGACCCCTATGAACTCCGGCAAAAATACCAGTACGAGCGCAATCGCCGTATTCGTGACGACGGTGAATCTCAGTACATAGAAGCTGCCAGTGAGTTCGCCAGTTACGCGGACGAGGACCCCTACGCGGAGGAATTGGTTCGCGACCCACTGGACATCGATATCGATGTCGCTGTGATCGGTGCCGGATTCAGCGGCCTGATGGCAGCGGCCCGGTTGAAGGAGCGCGGCGTCACCAACTTTCGCATCATCGAGTCAGGCGGAGACTTCGGCGGCACTTGGTATTGGAACCGTTACCCAGGCGCACAATGCGACATCGAGTCGTATTGCTACTTACCCTTGCTCGAAGAAACCGGTTTCATGCCAAAAGAAAAGTATTCCTACGCGCCGGAAATCTTCGAACACACCCAACGTATCGGTGAGTATTTCGATCTGTACGACAGCGCACTGTTTCAAACGCGCGTCACCGAAGTGCGCTGGGACGAATCAGGCAACTTCTGGCAAGTCGCGACGCACCGCGGCGACGCCATACGCGCGCGTTTCGTCATACAGGCCACCGGTCCCGCTAACCGACCGAAACTGCCGGGTATTCCCGGCATTCGTGATTTCAAAGGGCACACGTTCCATACGTCGCGCTGGGACTATGACTACACAGGCGGCGATCACAACGGCGGCCTAACAAAGCTCGCGGACAAACCCATTGCCATAATCGGTACCGGAGCGACCGCCATACAGTGTGTACCCTTTCTCGGCGAGCACGCGCAACAATTGTTCGTATTCCAGCGCACGCCTTCGTCAGTCGACCTGAGGGGTAACAAACCCACCGACGAGGATTGGTACAAGGCCCTAGAGCCCGGCTGGCAACGCGCCCGGCGCGAGAATTTCGCCGCCGTACTGCTCGGACAAAACTTCACGGAAGACCTCGTTGCCGACGGCTGGACCGATATCGCACGGCGTATCGGTATTTCTTTAATGAACCGCAAGAACGACACCAACCTCGACATGGAAGAAGTGATGCTGCGTGCGGAAATCGCCGACTTTCAGAAAATGAACGAGATTCGCGGCCGGGTGGATGCGACGGTGTCGCAAACGGCTACCGCAGATCACCTCAAGCCCTGGTATCGACAGTTCTGCAAGCGACCGACGTTCAATGACGAGTATCTAGATACGTTCAACCGAGAGAACGTACACCTTGTGGATGTGTCAGAGACCAAGGGCGTTGAACGTATTACGGCCAAAGGTGTGGTTGCAGGCGGGACGGAGTATCCCGTGGATTGCATCATCTTCGCTACCGGCTTCGAAATCACGACAGATGCACACAGACGCGTGGATTTCGACACCATCGGCCGCGACGGTCAGTCACTGTACACACATTGGAAAGATGGGTTCAGGACGCTGCACGGCCTCGCCAGTCACGGGTTTCCCAACTGGTTCACCATCGGGATCAATCAGAACGGCCTGTCTCCCAACATGACTGCTATGTTCGACGATCAAGCCGTGCACGTGAGTTACATCATCGACGAAGTCAAGAAAAGCAACAAAACCACGGTTGAGGTGGATGCTGCCGCGGAAGAGGCTTGGGTCGCGCAAATCATCGCGTTGGCAGGTACCGGCGCAACGGCCTTCCTGCAGGAATGCACACCCGGCTATTACAACCGAGAAGGTCAGGTGGGAACCGGTGCGAGTATGCAAAACTCGCCTTACGCCCCCGGTATCAACGCGTTCAATCAGCTCCTGGCGGACTGGCGTCAGCAAGGCGAACTGAAGGGTATGGTCTTAACCTGATCGCTACTTTCTCATTACAATCTATTACATGCCACATCCGACTACCTGGTAACTTGCTCTCTTCTTGATTTAATCACCTACGCGAGTGGTCTGAAGTGAGTGCCCATTCGATTTCCGAATCTCAAAGCGAGACCGATCCCGACGTCGTCGCCCGCGCCGACTACGAAGAACTTCATCTACGGTATCGGCACCACAAGCGCGCGCACATCCACTACAAGGAACTCTACCTGGCTTCACGTAAGTTCCGACTCGCTTTGTACGCCTTCGTCGCCATGACCATCGTCTTCGGTATTACGGCGTTCGTCGTCAGTGCGACGAGCGATGATGCGGTAGATCCATATTACGATCAGTACCTGATCGACGACGACGCGGTGCGCGGAGATACGAGCGACGACCTCGACTGGTAGATCGCTTACTAAATCAGCACGTCGTCAATTACAAGCTGCGCAAAAGCTTCGTCGCCGTATCCCAAAATCTCCTGCACGACGTTTAGATTGTGTTCTCCCAGCATAGGCGCGCGTCTGAGCGTCAATTCGTGGCCCACCCATCGTGCCGCTTCCCTGTCTACCGGAATGTCTACGGAGGGATCCGCAGGTTGCTGTACCTGGTGGTAGTGATTGGGGAGCTGTGGATCGTTCTCCAACATATCGCGTAAGTGCTCGACCGGTGCAGCGGCAATACCAAGATCTTGCAAAATGTCCGCTACCCGCCACTTGTTGTGTGACGCGGTCCATCGCCCGAGGATCTCATCCAATTCGTCTTCGTGCTGCTTACGCAAATCAAACGTGGTAAAGCGCGGATCTCGCTCGAGTTCCGGCATCGCCATGGCTTGACACAACGCGCGCCACTGCATGTCATCGTCCACCGCTATGGCCACCCACTCGTCAAGATCGGAACCTCCGTCCTCGCCGGATAAGGCCGGATACACGCCGTGCGGACAATAATTGGGATTGCGATTGGCAACGCGTTGCGGTTGTTGGCCAGTCGCTTTGTACTGCATCCACTCAGCGCCCAACAGCGCCAATACTGCCGACAACTGTGTTAAGTGGATTTCCTGGCCCTCGCCCGTGCTTGCCCGGTGCCGAAGCGCTGCCATTAGACTCGTCACCAGAAGGTGCGGTGAAGTGAAGTCAGGGTAGGCAATCCCGATGCCTCGCGGTCTCTCACCGGGAAATCCAGTCAACATATTGAAACCGGACGCCGCCATCAGGATGTTACCCATACTCGGCCGCTGCGCCCACGGGCCTTTGCGGTGTGCACCCGGCAGGTTCAACAGGATGATGTCGGCTTTGAGGTCGCGCAAGACCTCGTAGCCCAACCCCATGCGCGCCATGGCCCCGGGTCTGAAGTTGTTGACCACGATGTCCGCAGTTGCAATCAGTTCCTTGACCACACGCAAACCCGCAGGTTTGCCGATATCGATGGACAAAGATTTTTTCCCGGCGTTAACGGAGTTGTATAAACCGCCCAGATCCGCGTGAGGTTTGCCATCGGGGCCCGCCTGGCTGCGCATGGAATCGGGTTTAGTGCTGGACTCCACGCGGATGACCTCTGCACCGAAACTGGCTAAAAGCCGGGTGCCGATTGGCGCAGCGAGCACCCAGCCGAAATCGACCACGCGTAAACCCACCAGGGCTTTTTCCGGCGGTGGCGTTGGCGCACGCACCACCGGACCCGACGTTCGCTTGGGTAGCCGCTTAAGCAAATCCTGATGCTCACCAAGCGTTGGTGCCCGCTCGATACGCACGCCATCCGCCATCCCATCTACCGGCGAACGAACGAAGCCGAGTGACTTGCCCAGCACGTCGTGGGGTACTGTCAGAAACTGCTCATTGACCTTGTATTGTTCTTCCTTTTCCAGATCGGGAAAGTCGAGCACCGGCAGACAAATGATGTCAGCCTCCAGGGCTCCGGCAACGAATTCATCCCGTGTCAAACGAGCGGCGAGCTTTAAGGTCGTCTCCGAGACAGGGTTGCCTTCCCTCGGCGAATCCAGCCGGGCCCAACGCCAATCGTCACGGCTCATCCCATGATCGATTCCCTCACGGTCCGCCCAGGCCAGAAATCCATCGAAACGATCGGGACGCACCAACAAGCCGACATACTTGCCGTCTTTGCACGCCATCGCTGCCGACAGCCCCGGACGCCGCGGAATACGTTTGTGCCACTGCCATAGGCTTGGGCACGCGGTTTGCATTACCGCCAACGCGGTGGCTTCCTGCATTGACAGATCGATGTGGATTCCGGAATCGCGGTTCGCTTCCAAACCCAGATCGCGCTGATACAGGGCCATGGTGATTGAGGAGACCGCTGCCAAGCCGGCCATGGTGTACGAAGGATTGGCACCGCCTTGCACCGGCACACCGCGCGGCGAGCCGGATACATAGATTAGTCCGCCAGCCGCACCTGCCACCAAGTCGTTGGCGCGCCGATCATGCCAAGGTGTGTGCAATCCAAAGGGGGAAATCGAACACTGAATCAGACCCGCGTGACGAGCACGCAATCGGTCGTGACCAAGACCGCGCGCATCCAAGCTGCCGGGCGTCTGCGACTCGATCAGCACGTCCGCCGTAGCGACGAGATCCAGGAACTGTGTTTGACCTTCCGGAGTCTCAATATCGACGACAACGGCATGTTTGTTGGCGTTGAAATAAAGGTGCGCAAAGCTGCGATCCAGATCGGCTGTGTCGTCCAGAAAGGGGGCTTCGTGACGTATCGAGCTACCACCAGGCGGCTCGACGAGAAGGACCTCCGCACCCAGATCCGCGAGCACTCTACCGGCCAATGCCGTCGGCCGGCCGGCCAATTCCACTACACGTACGCCGTTTAACGCTGCACTCACTGCGGGGTTACGCCTGCGTCAACCCAACGGCACGATGACGCGTCCGATCATCGCGGTTGCGCCGGATTCGAGTATGGCATCGATGTCAAACTCGACTCGATCTTTCGATACACCCCCCACACTCGCGTGCGGCACAATGGTCTCGTCCGCGTAGACCGGCGCCTTCCACCTGACGTCAAAATTCGCACCGTATAAAAGACACCGGCGACCGCAGTGATGCATGATCAACTCCAGCGGGAACGCCAAAACGTGCGAACCTCCGGCGATCGGCTTGGACAATCCTGCTTTGCGAGCCTGCTCCGGGTCGGAATGGATCGGGTTGTCGGGATTTTTCGTGTCACGCGCTTCCATCATCTCGATACCGACTTTTACAGGGATCGGTTCGAAAACATCTCCGCTGCGCAACTGGGTGAGTTGCTCCGTACAGGGATTGTCCGCTGCATGCTCCCAACTCGGCTGGGGTGCGGGCATCGTCTCCGGATCGGCACCCTCCAATGTGTCTTGCAAACCCTCTTGCACTTTGTACTGCAACAAACCCGTCGTGAGATTGCTGGCCACAAGCGCGCCGTCGGCATCGTATGTCGCACTTTCCGTCGTGCCGTAGCGGCGGCCCTTGTGGACATGTCGACCGACCGAAGCGCCCTCCACCCGAAACACCTCGCTCTTCGACAATGGCTGATGGATGGTGAATCGTTCGCGTACCCACACCCCACCGGCAACGCCCCCGCCACCGCCCGGGATCTTTTCTTTCTGCCCCGACTTTTGACCTTCGCGTGGCTGGCTCGACAACAGGTACAACGTCAATCCCGTCATCAGATCCGGTGTCACGATCCCTTCATCGAGCAACGCACCCGTCTCGGCTCCCCACCGTCCCATACCCTGAGCGGCCCCTTCGAGCTTGTCCCTGCGCATCGGCCCACTTGCAATCTGCAACGGTTTCGGCCATTCGTTTTGCATGCAACTCCCCAAGCTCAAGACAGGACACGGCACGAGCTTATACTTGCTGATTTTGAAAGCCAATGCCGTGCTACCTGGCCGAGCAAGCATCCGCTAGAATCCAAATTGACTGACGTTGCGAGACCGCATCATGCCTAAAGTCACGTTTACGCATAAACCGCACCGAACTCGATCCGCGCGCTACTGGCGGTGGCGGCACACCAATCAGCGGCGCGCATTCGAACGACTCCAACACGAAGAAGACCATGCGGTGGCTGAGGAGTTCGCCGATCGCGCCAGGAGTCTGCGCGACCAACTCGAACCCATGTTGCATCAGGGTTTCAACGAAGGCATCGAGACCGTACTCACGACGGTCGCTGAGCAGGACATGACGGACTTCAGCATCATGGTGGACCTCGCCGAGCCGGTCAGTATCGAAGGCGTCGAACCCCTGCCGGAAGAGTCGCGCGCCGTACTCGAACGCTTCCTCGAACAAGATCCGTGGCATTCGCTGGCGATCGACCACGACATCTACGTGGCGCTAGCACTCCTGGACAGCGTGGGTACAGAACCCACCGACGCGCCGATTTATCGCCTGGCGCCCGGCATTCTGGACCTCCTTGCTAAGCTGCTGGCTAGCGTCAATCAGGAACAGCTGATGCGTTTCGTTGGGGAGTACGAGGTGCTCGCCAATCGCGATGACCTGCACCTACCGGCACAACTCCACTCTCTGCTGCAAAGCCTGATTGACGAAGCCGCCGCTCGTCTGGGCGTCAAGCCACCTCGCCTGGCGAGCTGACCGACTACTCGAACAGCTCTCCGCCACAGGCACCAGCGGTGGTGCCGTCCTTTTCGAAAGCCCTGATGACGTTGGCACCCGTTCGCCAACGATGCACCTCGTCCGGCCCGTCGACCAGACGCTGCGAGCGAATACCGGTATACCACCGAGCCAACGGGGTATCGTGACTGTACCCCAGCGCACCGTGCAACTGCAGCGCGGTATCCACCACCTGGTGCACCATATTGGCCAGGAACACTTTGGCGATCCCGTTTTCTTGCCGAAGATCCATGCCTTGCTCAGCTTTATAGGCGATGTGCAGGAGCATCAGTCGCGCCTTATAGATCTCGGCTGCACAATCGGCCAGCATCCAGCGCACACCTTGACGATCCGCCAGGCGTTTACCGAACGTAGTACGACTGGTGACCTGTTCGGCGGCTAAGTCCAATGCACGCTGCGCCATGGCGACATTGTGCATGCCGTGTCGCAAGCGACCGTATGCCAACCGGTGCTGGCCCATATTGAAGCCTTGGCCTCGGCCACCCAGAATGTTGTCGCGTGGCACGCGCAGGTTGTCGATCTTGATTTCCGAATGCGATCCGCCAAGCTTCAGGCCCAGCTCCGTGTGCGGCTGCATCGTTTCGATATTGCGTAAAATCTGATAGCCCGGGTTGGGCAGCTCTACGATAAAGGTACTGTATTGCTCGTGGCGTGGTGCATCCGGGTCGGTTTTGGCCATCACCACCGCGATGTCCGCCACGCTGGCGGAGGAGCTGAACCACTTCTCTCCGTTCAATACCCACTCGTCACCATCGAGTTCCGCGGTGGTTTGCATTCCGGTGGCATCGGCACCCGCGGCTTTCTCCGTCATGGAGTAACAAATACGTTTCTCGCCATTCAACAGTGGCTTGAGGAACTTCTCGTGCTGATGTTCAGTCCCGTGCTCGATGAGCGTCAGCATGGTCGCATCATCCGGTCCCTGGGTGTTCATCGACAAGGCACCGAGAATGCTCTCACCCAACTCCATTTGAACCAACGCGTTTGCGAGCGGCTTTAGTCCCATGCCACCGTGCTCTTTCGGTACGAATGGGCACCACAACCCCTGGCTGCGGGCCGTCTCGCGTAAGCCCGCAAGCACCTCCTCGAAGTTATCCGCCGTACATACTTCCTCGGCCGGATGACACTCCGTCCGCACGAACTCCCTGACCTTGTTACGAATGGCTTTGGTTTCTTCTGGAATGGTGAAATCGATCATGCGTGCTCCCCCGTCCGGCTCAGCCGGCCTGAACTAAATGAGCCGCACACTATAACGCCTTGGCCATACCGATGCCCAATTCCTCCGCAGTGGGTCATCACGCGAAGGACCGTGAAGCAGGCGCTCAATGTGATCCAGTCAATCTTTAAAGATCGCCAAGCGCGTTTTACCCGCAACGTCGATCGAGCCGCGATACATGCCGTTGGTATTGAAGGGCATGGCAATCTGCCCATTCGGACTCATGATGATCACGCCGCCCGTGCCACCTGCGGCTGTCAATTCATCTACTACCACCTGTTTCCCGGCAGCCTCGATATCCAGATCCAGATAACGCACGCGGGCACAGATGTCTGCAGCCACGTTGAGTCGGATGAAGTACTCTCCATGACCGGTGGCCGACACGGCGCACGCACGATTGTCAGCGTACGTTCCCGCACCGATGATTGGCGAATCACCGATGCGCCCCCAACGCTTCGCCGTCATACCGCCTGTAGACGTACCGGCCGCCAGATTGCCGTGTCTATCCAGCGCCACCGCACCTACCGTCCCCCACTTGTAAACAGGCGAAGTGTCGGTCGTCGTGAGACCGGGCTGATCGCAACCGGCGTTGTCGAGAGCGCGAGTACGCCGCTCTGTCGTGAAGCGATCGTTCGACACGCTCGGGATTCCCAACGCCCGTGCAAACGACTCCGCTCCGGTACCGCCCAACATGACATGAGCCGATCGCTCCATCACCGCACGGGCCAGGCGAATGGGATTGGCGACGGTCTTGACACCGGCAACCGCCCCGGCGCGCAAGTCTTGCCCGGACATGATGCTGGCATCCAACTCGTGCGTTCGCGCACATGTCATTACCGCACCGACGCCTGCGTTGAACAGCGGGGAGTTTTCCATAACGACAATCGCGGCTTCGACGGCGTCGAGACTAGAGCCACCCGAAGCGAGCAGCCGATGCCCCGTTTCCAGTGCTTCCTGCATCTTGGCCCGATAGGCCGCTCCGAGCTCGCGGGTCAATGTGTCCCGGGTCAAGGTACCGGCCCCACCGTGTACCGCTATCGCGGTTCGACCTTGTATCGAATCCGCCTTAACCGCTTGAACAGGCGTCGTTATCCCCGCGCATAACAGTAAACTGATTTTCCATCGACGAGACATGGTGGCGCTCTCCCCGCAAAGACTGCAGCGATCAAAGTGTGTAGGGTGAGAAAAGTCAAATGGACCACACCGCTAGTGCCTACACCAACGCCTAACAAAGAGTAAGCAGCACACCTTGGATACCCCCACACTCAAGCGAGTCCTGTCAGGCTGGGACGTCTTCTTCATTGCCATCGGTCAAATCATCGGCGCTGGTGTCGTCGCGTTGACGGGTATCGCGATCGGCATGACAGGCCCCGCCGTGATATTTGCGTATATCGGCTCTGCTGTGCTCGTGATTGTCGTGACACTTCTCATCATGATGGCCGGCAGCGTACTGCCGGTCGTCGGCGCCTATTACGCGTGGACCTCCCGCCTTGCCGGAGGTTGGATAGGTTCTCTAGTGTTGTTTCTGACCTTGCTGGCCAGCGTGTCTCTCAGCCTGTACGGGAGTTCATTCGGTCTATACCTGAATCCGTTGTTCCCGCAACTGTCAGCCGAGCAATGGGGGATCGCGATCATTACCGCGTTATATCTGGCGAACCTATTCGGTTTACGCATGGCCGCACGCGTCCAGATTTTGCTCGTCCTCGCCCTTGTTTCAGCGCTTGCCTTGTACGCTGGATTTGCAATTCCTCAGGCCGATCACCAGTTGCTGACGCCCTGGTTTCCGGAAGGGATCGTTGGATTCATCACAGCCGTCTTCCTTCTAAAATTCGCCACCAGCGGCGCGTACATGATCGTAGGACTCAGCGGCGAGATGCAGCGTCCACAGCGCATCATTCCGTTGGTCATGACGACTGCCACCGTGGTCGTCGCAGTGTTGTACACTTTCGTTGCCTATGCGAGTGTCGCGGTCATCCCCTGGCGGGACATGATCAACCAACCGCTGACCGTCGCAGGTGCAACCTTTCTGCCCGGTTGGGCGTTAACCTACTTTCTGGTGGCGGGTGCGGGTCTGGCGATCTGCACGACGCTGAATTCTCAATTCATTCAGCTGCCCAGAACCTTCCTGGTTGCAAGCTGGGACCGCCTGATCCCCGGATTCGTCGGCCGCTTGAACAGGCACGGCGCACCCCACCATATCCTCACGATCATGTTGGGCGTCGGCCTCGTACCGCTGATCGTGGGGATTGAGATCGGTGAGCTGGCGAGAGCGGCATCGATTGCGGCCAGCTTGCCCGCGCTGTTCGTCTACTGGGCCGTGTTACGCATCCCGCACTACTATCCCGAACGTTACGCGCGGTCCTTTCTCAAGCTACCCGCTTGCGCTCTATGGATCCTGTTTTTTGTCTCGGAAGGTGCAACCCTAGCCGGCATCTATTTCCTTGCGAGCGATCTTTCGTTCGGAGTCATCGCCACGTTATCGACCTGGACCGCGGCGGCGCTCGCGTACTATCCATTACGCAAGAGATACTTGAGAAAGCGCGGCGTCGATCTCGACAAGGCAACCACCGACAAGGCGGTGTTTGACGTATCAACACAATCGGGCCAGGCTTCGACCCCATGAGATTCTTCCCTTATCTTCTGTTTGGGCTTACCTTGACGCTACCGGTTACGGCAATCGCCGATAGGGCCAGCGAATTGCGACACATGCTCGACGCCATCGAAGCGGATTTTGCAGACACCGCTTCGTACACGGGTATCAAGAAGGCGAGCAGCACCGTCATGCAAGCCATGGCCAGCGTTCCGCGCCACGAATTCGTACCCCGTGAGAGCCAGCACCAAGCCTATTTCAATCGGGCGATGAGCATCGGTCACGGACAAACCATCTCACAGCCTTTCATCGTTGCCTTGATGACACAGGTGCTCAATGTCACCCCGCAAGATCGAGTCCTTGAAATCGGTACTGGGTCAGGCTATCAGGCGGCTGTACTCGCAACGCTCGTCGAACGCGTCTACACCATCGAAATCGTGCCTGAATTGGCAAAATCCGCGGCACGGAAACTGTCCAGGCTTGGGTACGACAACGTCGAAGTTCGCGCAGGCAACGGTTGGCATGGATGGCCCGAGGCGGCTCCGTTCGATGCCATCATCGTCACTGCTGCGGGTCCTGACGTGCCTCCCAAACTCGTCGAGCAACTGCAACCCGGGGGGCGCATGGTGCTGCCGCTCGGTGAGCCGCATCAGGGTCAAATGCTCACTCTGGTGACAACAGACACACAAGGCGACATCCAACAGGAGAACGTTTTACCCGTCATATTCGTTCCGCTGACGGGCACCAAGGACGACTGATTTGTTAGCATGCAACCATCGTTCAATTGGCTGAACAACCATGACCACAGCGGTAGAGCGTCCGGTTTTCGACTTGAAGACGGCACACGAGCGGATCGGCGAAAAACTCGGTGTCAGCGATTGGGTGTTCATCGATCAAGTGCAGGTCAACGTGTTCGGCGAAGTGACGAGATGGCGTGTTCCGGGTCACTGCGACCCTGAATATGCCAAGACGACCCGCTACGGCGGTACGCTCATCCATGGTTTCCACATGGTGGCGCTGCTGTCGCACTTTTACCGCGACGCCAGGCTCTGGCCGCGGGACGGTCAAACGCCGCTCAACTACGGCCTCGACAAAGTCAGAGTGCTGCAACCGGTCGTGATCGGCGATGGCGTCCGTTTGCGTTCGCACATTTCACTGTTGGACGTCACCGAAAAGGGCAACGGCGAGTATCTCGTGAAAACCAAGCACGAAGTCGAAGTCGAAGGCATCGACGATTATGCGTTGTACGCCGAATATCTGACTTATTGGTTCCCTAAGAACGTCTAGGCGCTTTCGATAACGGCCAGCAAACGATGCGGTGCCAGCGGTAGATCCGTCACCCGCTGATCGATAGCCCTACTGACGGCATTGCCGACCGCCGCTAACGGCGCCACGATGGGCGTTTCTCCCACACCCCGCACTCCGTACGGGTGGGTGTCGTTGGGTACTTCAACGATATGCGTATCGATCATGGGTAGATCTGACGCGACCGGAATGCGATAGTCCAGGAACCCCGCGTTCTCCATCACACCATCCGCATCGTATACGTACTCTTCGTTCAATGCCCAACCGATACCTTGTGCCGCACCGCCTTGCATTTGACCTTCCACGTAGTCAGGATGAATTGCCCGCCCCGCATCCTGGATCGCCGTAAAACTGAGCACCGTGGTGCTGCCGGTGTCCGTGTCCACTTCGACATCGCATAGGTTCACCGCAAACGATGGACCGGGACTCTGAGCATTGAGCGACGCCCGCGCGGATATCGGTCCGCCCGTCTTAGGAAAACCACGCGCAATCTTGGCCAACGGCAGAGGCTGAATATCGGCGTTTAAACCGGGCATCGGGTGGGCATGTCCGTCTTTCCACTCCACTTGCTCGACATCGACACCCCAGGTCATCGCCGCGCGTTGTCGTAATTGCAGCACTACGTCTTCGCACGCGTTAATGACTGCCATACCGGTTGCAAAGGTCGTGCGACTGCCGCCGGTCGTATTGCAAAAGCCGGTGCTGTCCGTATCGCCGACACGCACGCGAATTCGCTCATAGGGCACCTGCATGGTTTCCGCAGCCATGATCGCCATCGACGCCCGACTGCCGCCGATGTCAGGGCTGCCCTCAACAATCTGGATCATGCCCGATTCGGCCACGTGAACTTCCGCGCTCGAGTTGTTACCCGCATTGAACCAGAACCCCACAGCCACACCACGTCCCTGGTTTTCCCCAAGCTTACGCTGGTAGTTGGGGTGTGCCTTCGCGGCCTCGAGACACTCGACTAAACCGATGTCCTTGAATTTTGGACCGTAAGCCGCTTGCGTACCGGCACGAGCCGCGTTCTTGAGACGCAGATCGATAGGGTCCATACCCAGTTCGAGGGCTAATTCGTCCAGCACGGACTCACCGGCGAACATCGACTGCGGTGCACCCGGCGCTCTGTATGCACCCACCCTGGGTTTGTTGACCACCACCTCTTTCCCCTCGATTTTTATGTTGGCGACATCGTAGGGCGCAAAGATACACATTGCACCAGCGCCAAGGGGACTGCCCGGAAAAGCACCTGCCTCGTATAACAAGTCGGCATACATGGCAGTGATGGTGCCATCGTTTTTAGCCCCAATTTTGACCCTGTTGATCGTACCCGAGGCTGGTCCCGTGGCTCGGAAGACTTCCTCGCGCCGCATGACCATCTTCACGGGCCGACCCGACTTCTGCGACAGCTTGATGGCGAGGGGCTCGAGATATACGACGGTTTTGCCGCCGAATCCACCGCCGATCTCTTGCGGTACCGCACGAATGTCGCCCGTATCCATACCCAGGCACAACGCACTCATATCGCGAATACCGAAGTGGCCTTGTGACGATCCCCAAAGCGTGACTCTGCCGTCGGGGGTGAACTCCGCTGTACATGCATGGGGTTCGATGTAGCCCTGATGCACCATTGGGGTGACGAACTCGCGTTCTATCACGAGATCCGCTGCCGCGAAGCCGGCCTCGACATCGCCCTTGGTGATGGACGTTACTGACGCAACATTCGACGGAGCCGTGGGGGTTTGCGCCCCACCCTGCGTGAAGAGATCGTCATGCAAGAGAGGCGCGTCCGGCTGCAGCGCCTCGCGCATATCGAGCACCGGCCGCAACGGCGTATACGCCACATCGACCAAAGCTGCGGCGGCTTCCGCAAGCTCCAGAGTCTCGGCCGCCACCGCGGCTACGGGATGGCCGTGGTACAGCACCTTGTCACCCGCCAACAGGTTGTCGAACAAGCGTTTGCGGCCGACTGAGATCCCCTCACGCGACGGTAGGTCGGCGGCCGTTATCACGGCGTGCACCCCCGGCAGCGCCAGAGCCGCCGCGGTATCGATGCGCTGAATGAACGCATGGGCGTGCGGGCTGCGTACCACTGCACCGTAGATCAACCCCGGACGGTTCTCGTCGGCACCGTAAGGCGCCTTGCCGGTGACCTTTTCGACTCCATCCGGTCGGACTGGCCGTGTACCGACATATTTCAGGTTTTGCGCTTCGATGGTGGTTCTCCCCTCTGGCCCGAATTCCTAGTCTACACCACTACCCGCGCCCTCAGACCATGGCCTGGGACCGGTACGGCCCCCACGCAGGGATTCAAGTCGTGGATCCTGTCGCGAATCCAGTGTGACGCACCACACAGAGCAGCCCATTACATCCAGCTATGCTCAGTCGAGCCAAAGGAAATGGAGCAATATTACCCATGCACTTACGGCCGACTGTATTTCTCATTATCAGCGTTACAGTTGCCGTTGGCATGCTCGGGCTACTCCTTCTGGTCGCAACCGCACCGATTCCGGAACGCTTGCGGCAGATCGAGGGTCAGGTCGACTACCTTAAGACGGCCGTCGCAGCAGTGGGTACGGGCATCGACGCCCGTGTCAGCGCGAATCGACATGCAGAGTTGGACGCCTATCTTACGGAGATCGACGGCGCCCTACTGAACGGCACGGAAGCCGCACTGCGCGAGTTGAATCTCGCCTACGAATCCGGTGATGTTTTCACCCCGATTCGTTGGGCTGGCATTCACTTGCTCAATTGGCAGGACGCAGAACCCCACTCACCCAGCGAACGCTATGCCGCTACCACACTAGGCACCAATATCGCCACGAACGTCGAACACGTCACCGATACCCTGACTGCGCATCGCAGCGACGCGGCTCAGTTTGCTGCGCTGAAAGCGGACTTTTCAAAGAGTTTGAACCAACTGCTCGCGCGGTTACGCCAATCGGGTAATGGTACCGATGCCGATGCCATCTATGTCACGGGTGGCAAACTCGAGGCTTCGTTTGCCCGTGCAGGCTCTGCGGCAGACCTGACCCATGAGCTCATCGGCAATCTGGAAGAAAAGGTCAAAGACATCCCCAGGGGATCGCGCGAACAACTCGATCTACTCATCAAACATGCGTACACCTTGAACGGTCTGCAAGGCAGCATGAGCGAGTTGGCTCTGCAGATGAACTTGAGCGACCTCAACGTGCAGTTGGACACCATGGCTGGACTCGTGGCTAACGATCGAACCTACGCCGCCAGCGCAGTCAAGGATGCGCGCATCTTACTGAATGTCTGCACGCTGTTACTCGTCGGTTTATTGATCGTCGCCGGCCGCCGTTTGCAGGCGAGCTACAAAGCACTGAACGCCTCTCACGACGATCTCGAGCAGCGTGTCGAAGAGCGAACCAAGGACCTCGCACAGGCCAACGACGATCTAAAGGAATCACAAGTGCAGTTGGTTCAAGCCGAAAAGATGTCCTCGCTGGGACAACTGGTCGCCGGTGTCATGCACGAAATCAACACGCCTCTTTTATATGTTCAGAACAATACCAGCATGACCGCTGAGTGGATGGACGACTTCGCTCAATTTGCACGGATCGCCTTGCCGCTGCTGTCAGCCAACGGCGACGTAGAAGTGAAACGCGCGCTGGACGAGATGACCACACTACGCGGCGAGGTGGATCCCGACGAGTTGTCGGAGTCCATCAGTGAGTTCCGTTCCCTGGCGAAAGACAGTCTCGAAGGCCTGAATCAGATCAGCGAGCTGGTGCAGAGTCTGAAAGACTTCTCGCGTCTGGATCGCGCCTCCGATGACAAATTCGACGTGCGCAGCGGCATCGAGAAAACCCTGGTCATCACACGCAATCTGTTGAAAGGCGGCATCGAAGTGAAGCAGGACTTCCAAGAAGTACCGGAAATCTATTGCTCCCCTTCACGCCTTAACCAGGTCTTCATCAACCTGGTCACAAACGCAGCACAAGCTATGGACGGCAAGGGGGAACTGCACATTTCCACCCGCTGGATCAAGAATGAGACCGAGGGAGATAGCGTCGAAATCGTCTTCGAAGATACGGGCTGCGGAATTCCGGAGGACCACCTGGAAAAAGTCATGGATCCTTTCTTTACCACAAAACCCGTCGGCAAAGGTACAGGACTGGGTTTGTCGATCGTGCGCCAGATCGTCGATCAGCACGAGGGACAAATACTCATCGACTCGAAGGAAGGTCAGGGAACTCGCATCGCCTTGAGCTTTCCTGTCCGACCGAGCTACCTCGATACCAAAGACAACGCCGAGGAGGCCGCTTAGATGGGTGCAGTACCTCAAGAACACGTTCAATCGAAACCGTCCATCCTCTTCGTCGACGACGAGCCGAAGGTGCTCAAGTCCATGCGCGCGCTGTTCCGTAAGGACTACGACGTCAATCTCGCCAACTCGGGTCAGGAAGCACTGGACATCATCCACGCGAAATCCATTCAGGTCGTCGTTTCAGATCAACGCATGCCCAATATGACCGGGGTGGAAGTGCTGACCACCATCAAGGACTTGTCACCAACGACTGTGCGCATCCTTTTGACGGGTTATGCCGACCTCGATGCCATCGAAGCCGCCCTCAACGAAGCCGAAGTATTCAGGTACCTCATGAAACCTTGTGCGGCCGACGACGTCCGCGGTGCCGTGAAAGCCGGCTTGGATCTGCAAGAGCGCGAACGAGAACCGGAACCGCACATTGCGGAAGTCATCACGCTAACCGTGCCCCAGCCCGCCACAAGCGATGACGCGGAAGACATCGATGTCGAGCTAAGCGTCACGGACGAAACTGAACCCTCTCAGTCTGAACTAACTCAGGAAGAAGCCAGCAGCGCACTGTTCGATGAGGACGAGATCGTCGAGGTCATCGAGGCGGACCTACCCGAACCGGAAGCAGAGCCGGATATAGCTGCGGAAGCCCTTAAGGATCTTGAGGCTGAACTCGAGCCCACGCTCGAAAAAGACATGCTGGATGCCGACGTAGCGGCTGCCGTCGAAGACAGCGAGGCAATGATGCCTGCCATCCCGGCTGTCTCCGCCGATGAATGCGACATCGTCCTGCTCGGCAACGTCGAATTGACTGAAGCGCTGCAAAACGCCGCACCCAACAGCAACGTCCACTGCTCTTTCAGTCTGACCGAGGCGATTGCCGTATGTGCACAGTACCCCGTCGGCATTCTCGTCGCGGATATCGCACTTGATCGCGTCGATGAGGTAATGAAAGAAATACGTACCCGCCTGCCCCATCTCGTCACTCTGGTCGCTTCCGACCGGTCGGACGGTGCGGTGTTGATCAAACTCATCAACTCCGGGTTGGTATTCAGGTTCCTGGTCAAGCCGGTGCAGCCCGGACGACTGAGTATCACCATGAACTCAGCGTTGGCACGCGCTACTGCACCGTTGCCTGCGGTTTCGCTCAGTCTCGACACTCGGCCGAGCCGCTGGACGCGATTCGTAAACTGGCTATTGGGACGAAGTGAGTAAGTAACGAACTCTTGAGATCAAAAGCGAAATGGATAAACAAAACGTTGCCATCACCTACGGCATTGCGGCATGGATCGTAATCGTTGGCGTCATCGCCACCTGGTTGGTACTCAAACAAGACGCTGAAACGTCGAGTGTTGACCTACCGGCGATTCCCAACGCGACCCTACTCACTCAAAACACGGATGCCGAATCGTCGTTGCTCAAGCAAGCCGAAGTCGCTTTCGCAGCCGGAAGGATTACTCGACCTGAAGGGGACAGCGCGCTGGATTTCTATCGCGAGCACCTCGAACAGTTTCCCGATCATCCCGAGGCCATGGAAGGCATCGATCGAGTCACGCGCTATTTAGTCAATGAAGCCGAAGCGGCATTACGCCGCGAAGACTGGAACACCGCAACGCAGCTGGCAAACGAGACGCTCACCATCGATTCACACGATCGCGCCGCCAGATCCGTCCTGGGTCGCGTCAAAGAACACAATCGCGTTACGCGACTGACCGCGCTCGCTTTGGAACGCATTGAAGCCGGTCAACTGGTCGAGCCCGAAAACCGCAGCGCCTTGAGCGCCTATCAAGCGATTCTGAACATCGATCCGTCGAACACCGCCGCCAAGCAAGGTGTGGACCTCATCGCCCAACGCCTCGCGGGGTTAGCTCAATCCGAAGCGTTCTCCGAAAATCCGGAGAAGGCCGAAGCGCTCATCGCCAAGGCCAAGGAAATTGCACCGGAGGCGGCTGGCATCCAAGCGGCGGAGAAACTCACCAAAGAATGGAATACGCTCAGCAATGATCAAGCGGTGAAGCAGGACTTGATGGCTGCAGCGGAAGCGAGCCAGGCAGGACGTCTCGTGACGTCCGACGATCCGGGTCAACTCGGCGCCCTGGATCTCTATCGTTCAGCTCTCGAAAAAGACCCGACCTCCGGAGCGGCCACAGCGGGCATCGAGTTCGTCGCGCAAAGCCTCGTCGAGCGCGCATGGCTCGAGATGACCACAGAAGCGTTCGCTGCCGCTGAGCAATCCCTGCTGCATGCCGAGGACGCTGGAGCCGCCTCCGATGGGTTAGCCGACGCCCGCGCTGAACTCGCCTTCCTGGTGCGCCGCGCCGGGAACCGCAGAGGTGAATTCGATCCGCGCGACTTCGTCGCCATCAGCACGCTGACCATACGCCGACAAGTACAACCTTTCCTTCGCGACGGTGCTGAAACCGGCTCGGTCGAGCTCAACTTCACCGTCGACGAGACAGGTCAAGTGGCTGACATCGAAGTGGTGCAAAGCGACAACGAGGCGCTCGACATCGCCGCGGTCGACGCACTGAGCCGCTGGCGGTTCGAGCCTTACGAAATAGACGGTCGCGTGCTACCGGTTAGATCGGGCGTGCGGATGAAGATTGAGACCTGAGACGACGATGGCGTTAAACTCAACGCCGTGAACCAGGACCTCATCGACAGAATCAACGCCAAACCCGAATGGACCTTCAAGGAATGCCTTGGGCTCGGCGCCGAATTCAATTTGAAACCCCGTTTCGTGATCGCCATGGTCATCGCACAAGGCAAGAACTATGTGGACGGGGTGTCGACGGTAGCGCTAGAACCGCCACGTCAAAGCGAGTGACCCGAAACGGTCAGCCTCATCCTGCCGATCGAATTCCTTGCTGCGCTGGACCAGGGTGTAGGAAAAACGGAAGTTGCGGCGGGTCAGCACCAAACCGGCTTGTGCATCCGCCACCCAGTCTTCTTTCTCGATGTTGGACAGAACGGGACCGTCGCCTTCCAGAAAGATGTTTTCTTCCACATAACGACCGTCCACACCCAGAAATAAATACCATCCCCAACGATCTTGGGGCTCGAAAAAACCCGAACCCGGAAGGCTGGGGCGGATACGCGGCGGACCAAAATCGTTGGCAAGATCGTTGCCGATGCGCAATGTGATACCGGCATTGGCGTAAGCCTCGATGTTACCCAGCGCCATGCCAACATGCGGCATCACGTCCAATTCGAGACCCGTCATCCTGCCTCGATAGAGATTGCGCCACTTACGCTCGAATACGACGATGCCCCCGGTTTCGTTGTCCAACTGGTTATCCCAACCCCTGACTCGATCGTTATCGAAGAAATCATGGACTTTGTTTTGCACCTCTTCGCCTTTTGCATCGGGACCGATCGTGCCGTAGCTGGCACTGATGGTGTCCAGTACGTTGCTTTTGGCCCGCAATAGTGAGAATCCGCCATAAAGCCAACCGGCGTACGGGCGTTGGTTCGGTAATGGCTGTGCCGCATCTTTGTCGTTGGGAGTAAAGATGCTCTGACCCACGTGAAACCCTACCCGCCAATCTGCGGTTTCCCGGCCGTCCTCCTGGTGCCCCTCACGGAACGGTGCCGACAGGTAGCTCATCTTCAAGCCATTGGTGTAGTGACGGTCAGTACCGGCAAATATGTCGTTTTCCAACAAGATATTGAACGTTCCCTTGGGCCCTACTTCACCGTAAGCCACCAGCGTGTGCGTCGTGACGATCACGCAAAGAAGAGCAGCCAATGGTTTGACGGTGTGTGCGGTCACTGGAATCCTTCTTAACTTGAGAAAAATCGCATGCTATCACAGGCATTCGGTTAACACGTTCGCAGTCACGGCTGAGTTGCGGTCTGTTATGATGGCACGACCCTTAGCCTGACAATCCCAACGCCTGCATAGTGCCCAAGCCCCGACCCAAAGCCACTCGGCCCACTCGAATAGACACTTTCGATTTTCGACCCGGACGCAGACTAACGGCACGTTACGAGATCGTGAGTTTACTCGGCGCAGGTTGGGAGAGTGAGGTCTATCTGATTCGAGAAGTGGCCACCGGCATAGAACGGGCGGCCAAGCTGTTCTTCCCGCATCGCAACCCCGGCAATCAGGTTGCGCGACGCACCGCGGCGAAGCTGCATAAGCTGCGTAACTGCCCTGCAATGATTCAATACGTCACGCAAGAAATCATTACCGTCCGCAGACATCCTGTGACAGTCATGATCTCCGAATACGTCGAAGGAGATTTGCTGGAGCATTTCATAGCCAGACAACCCGGTAAACGTTTCCAGACGTTCGAAGCGCTGCACCTTCTATACGCACTTGCCGTAGCGCTGGAGCCCATCCACGAACACAACGAGTATCATGGCGATCTCCACGCCGGTAACGTCATCATCCGCAGATCCGGAATCGAGTTCGACGTGAAGCTCATCGATCTGTTCCATCTGCAGCAGCGCAAGAGCTGGAACCGTCATGACGACGTTTGCGATGCGGTGCGGCTGCTCTATGACGCAGTCGGCGGCGCCAAGTACTACTCGAAGCAGCCGCGCATCGTCAAAAACATCTGTCGCGGCTTGAAGCGGTCCTTGATCACGGAACGCTTCCGCAATGCAGGACAACTGCGGCGCTACCTCGAAACCATGCAGTGGGATTGACGCCGTGCTTTACCTCAACCAACACATGACAACCCCGCAAGCATTCAGTGGCAATAGCGGCGAGGCGGTCATATTCACACGACCGGCCGATGACAATCCCGTCAACGAAGACAGTGCCGCTGTGTTCGAAGTGTCCGATAGCACTTGGGTGCTGGCTGTGGCTGATGGAATGGGCGGAGGGCCCCGCGGCCAGGACGCGTCGCGAATCGCGATCAACGCCATCGCCGATCAACTCGAGAACGCCGATCCCAGCGATGGCTTGCGACAGCAGATATTGGACGCTTTCGAGAGCGCACAGAGGGCCATCACCGACAACGCTCCGGGGGCCGCAACGACGTTGGTCGTCAGCGAAATCAGTGCGGGTCTGGTACGTACCTACCATGCCGGGGATTCGGGCGCGCTACTGACCGGGCGCGGTGGCAAGCTGAAACTCAAAACGATCTTCCATTCACCCAGTGGCTATGCGGAAGAATCCGGCTTACTTACCGAGAACCAGGCACTCATGCACGAGGAACGGCATTACGTGTCGAATCTGGTCGGCTCGGAGCACATGTCCGTTGAATTCACCACGCCCTATCCGATGGCGAAGTTCGATACGCTGGTGCTCGGCAGCGATGGCTTGTTCGATAACCTGACCGTTGCGGAGATCTCCGATGCGGTTCGCACAGGCAAGTTGTCGGACGCGGCAGTGCGTTTATTGGGACGGGTCGGCAGACGCATGCGTTCCGACAGTCAAAACGTACCCTCGAAACCGGATGACCTAGCGTTTATCCTGTTTCGCCAAACTTGAGCAAACGTGGCTTGTGTTCCCTCAACCTAATAACTGCGATTCAGCGCGTCGGAGCGGTCTTTGGGCCGAGCGGAGCACTAGTTTTGCCCCCACGCCGACGGTCCGTAGCCCGGGTGGAGCAGTTCCTTATCGAACAACGCGGAAGCGGCCTGACGATGACAATCCGCGCAGGGACTCAAAAATCCCTCATCGAAACGCTCGACTCCCAACTGTTCCTTGATCACGGCATGTGCCTCGATGAATGCAGGATATTCTGTGATTCGTTTCGGTAACGCCGTTGGCACACTACTCATCATCTCACTCATGCGCGACCGGGGTGCGACGCCGAGGGCATTGCTGTCGAGATATTGCCGGATTTCCTCGCTGGTGACCTCATCGAGTGTCGCATCTTCGTCAAAGTGATCCGACAAGTCCTGCATCACCACTTTCCACCCCGCCTTGGGTAAGAGTTGCGGCGGAAAAGCTAAATGACATCCACCGCACTCTTCGATATAGGTGGCGTTGCGCACATAGCGAAATTCTTCAGCGTCGGCCACGCCCGCACAGACGATCAAGACGGAGGATGCGAACACGATTGCGGCGGTGGCGCTCATTGCTCGCTCAGCCATAACAACATATCTCCTTTCTCTTGTGCCGTACACGGCCGCCCATACGTCCACTTACAGTTACGCAGAAACCACTTCTCGATTTTCTTCGGCTTCTTGTAACGGTTCGGATTTACCGACGGCGCCATCGGCTCGATCACCTTTCCCGTGCGCTCATGCCGTCCTTTACTGTAGACGGAGTCGGTATGGCAGCTGAGGCAACTACGGCCGTTCATATCCCGATGCCAAAGTTCGCGGCCTCGCGCCGGGTTGAGAGGTAGTTCCGCCTCAGCGGAATACCGCTCGAGCATCAGCATCGCACCGGGCGTGGCGGCCATCGCCGCCGGACCGAGCAGCCAACCGATGATCGCGAGTCCCATTCTGACATTGCACATTGCTCGGATGAGAATAACAATTAACCGGCTCTCAAGTTAAGGTGCTTCAAACCGGTGATTTACAGACAAGCGTTGGTCGTTAAAAAGTCTCCGCGGCGCGTCCGTTGGTCCACTTTCATGGTGTGCATCACGACCACCATGCTCGCACACGGCGATTCGCAGATCGTCACCCCCCTCGACGATCCGATTCCCGCCAAGATTGGCAAAGGCGATATCGCGGTCGCCTTGCATGAGTTCGTGCGGTTGCCAAAAACCGAGGATTCCAGCGACAACTACACCAACGATGCACACGCGCGTATTCAGTACATGATCCCGTTTGGTTTTACCATCGGACCGCTCGTGATCAACGATACACGGGGCATACTCTATCGTACGGATCACGGCGGCAGTACACCCAGTGTCTATCTGGATCTGCGCGAGCAGGCGGTCGGATTCGACGACTCGATGTTCCCTAACGAGATGGGTCTGTCGGGCGTTGCGTTCCATCCGGAATTCACCAGCATCGGCAAGCCAGGCTTCGGTAAGTTCTACACAGCGTACAGTGCGACGTCCGCAAGCGGAGTGGCGGACTACCTTGAGGACGATTCAGGTAGCCACGAAAGCGTCATCCGCGAATGGACAACGTTCAATCCACGCGCAGCTACGTTCAACGGTACCAGCCGCGAAGTCTTCAGAATCGGACAGTTCGCCCCGAATCATAATATAGGCACCATCGCCTTCAACCCGCTCGCTGAAATCGGTAGTGCAGACTACGGTGTGCTGTACGCCAGTCTCGGAGACGGCGGTGCTGCCAATGACCCGCGCGAGTATGGACAATCCCTTAAGTCCCCGCTCAGCACCATCATCCGTATCAAACCGCTCGCGGAACCCGCACCCTCGTCGGAATCCAGCGACACCGGCTCACGCAAGTACGGGATCCCCGGCGATAATCCATTTCTCAACCATCCTTCGGCTGCCCCGGAGATCTGGGTGTACGGCTTGCGCCACGCCCAGCACTTCTCCTGGGACAGTCGAGGCCGGATGTTCCTGAGTGACATCGGCCAAAACATGATCGAAGAAGTCAACCTTGCACAAGCCGGTGCCAACTACGGTTGGCGGTTGCGCGAAGGTCGCTTTGCAACCGCTTTCGGCGTGGCGAACGGCGAACCCGGAAGAGTCTATCCATTGCCGCAGTCGGACCCCGGTTTCGTCTATCCCATCGCCCAGTACGATCACGACGAAGGCAACGCGATCAGCGGTGGCTACGTCTACGAAGGCAACGCCATTCCCGAACTCAGGGGTAAGTTCGTGTTCACCGATCTGGTTCGGGGCCGTGTGTTCTACCTCGATGGCGACGCGCTCGATACCGAAGGCACCAACCCAATCAGCGAATTGCGTTTGTTCATCGACGGCAAAGAAACCAGTTTGGCCGACATCGCCAGCTACGACGACTCCTATGGTCCCGGCGAGCGCGTGGACTTGCGCATCGGCATCGACGCGCTCGGCGAACTCTACTTACTGACCAAAAGTGACGGATGGGTCCGCAAGATCGTCCGGCTCGAAGAAGGCAGTTGAGGTAACCGAGGTAGGCATCAGGTAGGATAAGGACATCCATTCGCTGGGGGGACCGCAATGCACACATCCATATACGGATCACAGTACAGGTACGGATCAAAGTACAAGTCAATGAGCAGAGCAGAGTACAGATCGAAAAGCGCATTGCGCCTGTTGGCCGTTCTGCTGGCCACAGTGACCGCCTGCACCTCGGCGACGGCGGCCGTACTGACCGGCACCGTCAAATCGAAAGAAGGCGAGGCACTGCACGGTGTCATGGTTCGTGTGACGGACGAAGCCAACGGCGTTTCGGAATCTGTGTACACCGATGAGAAGGGCGTCTACACGCTGGCGACCCGGCTACAAGGCACGCTGAAACTGCGCGCGCGCCTGCCCTATTACCGCGACGCGCACGCGACGGTGGAAGTTGCCGGCAATGCCACCTCGCAGGAGCACGTGGTCATGGAAATCATGACGGGCGAGCAGGAAATCTCCGATAGTCTGCCGGCGGCCTATCACTTTTACAGCCTGCCGTTCGAAGCCGGTGACGACAAGGACTTCAATGCCTATCAGTTCCAACGCGACTGCCTGTCATGCCACCAGATGGGAAATCCTTTTACGCGTCTGCCCCGTACCCCTGAATCCTGGGCGGTCACCATTCAACGCATGCATAGAATGGTGGGCAACTTCGACGAGGAGCTACGCGACCGGCGGTCCGTCATCTTGTCCAAAGGCTTCAACGGCAAACCCGTGAGCGTGCGACCTGAGTTTCCAATCGATCAGGAACTCAAAACCGCCAAGGTTTACGAGTACATGCTGGAACGCGCCTTCGTACCCCATGACTCCATCGTGCACCCGACTAACGGGTTGATCTACACGGTCGACCAGGCCCTCGACCACATGGTCGTAACCGACCCGATATCCGGAGAATCCAAGTACGTCGTACAGTCCGGTGGCGACGCCAAGAAATACCACAAAGACGTGCCCAAGAATCAAGTGTACGGAGAATTCGAACCCGGTTCGCGCCACGGACCCCACTCGCTAGATCTCGGTAAGGACGGTAAATATTACGTAACGAATACGGGCACCCATAGTATCGGTGTCTTCGATCCCGAGAACAACGAGTGGGAAGCGTCGCACATGATTCCGCGCGAGCACAAGGCGTATTACCCGCATACGATCCGGGTCGATGCCAAAGGTTATGCCTGGTTCACGTTGGCGGGCTCGGAGAAAGTCGGCCGTTTGAGCCCCGACAACGGTACGTTCGACATCGTTGACCTCCCAGAAGCAAAATCGGGCGGCGTCTCCGGTGGCACCCAGCCCTACGGCATCGACATCAATCCCACCGACGATGCGATGTGGTACGGGCGTTTGTTCGCGGACAAGATCGGGACGGTGGACTCCGAGACCCTCAAAGTCACGGAGTACGACTCTCCCATCCGTGGCCCACGGCGCATGCGGTTCGATAAAGAAGGTGTGTTGTGGGTGTCCGGATTTTCAGAGGGTAACTTGGCGAAGGTCGATGTCTCGGAAGGCTTCGAGTCCACCGTGTACGACATGCCGGAGTACGCGCCCGGTTTCCGACCAGCCCCCTATGCGCTGGGTGTACATCCACAGACGCAGGACATCTGGTTGAATGAGAACATGACCGATCGGATCTATCGTTTCATTCCGAAAGAAGAGCGCTGGGTGGTTTATCCCGTGCCGCTGTCAGGTACTTACACCCGCGACATGACGTTCATGGCTGACGGGCAGGTGTGCCTATCGAACAACCCGATTCCACCTCCGGCTCTGGAAGGTGGGGTGCTGGAAATCATCTGCCTCGACCCGACGTACGAACCGGAGAAAGAAGCACAGCAGCTCGCGGCCTTGAGCGCAAGGTAACAGCCTTGAGCGCGAGGTAACGGTCCAACGCACTCAGTCGGTCCCGACAGCAGCACCTCGTCGGCTGAATTCGGCGTTGGGCGTCAATTTCTTGGCGCGACCACGGCGCACCAGCCCTTTATGCACGTCGGCAAATGTCGGTGTGATCGATGTCAAATTTTTGTCCCTTTCTCTTTCAACGATTTACCAATGGGCCGGATTGTGCACGCCCGCTCTTTCTATACTTAACTTAGAGAGACGCCCAATCAGGAGAGCGACGCTCTCGTGCAACCGCGCCCTCAATGACGGAGAACAAGGTGCAGGATCGCAAGCCGGTGATACTCAGCGTTGACGACGACGCGGCAGCCTTAGATGCGCTGCAAAAGATCCTGAGCAAATTCGACGCCGAGATCATCAGCACGGCTTCCGGTCGCGAAGGCCTTGCGATTTTGGATTCGCAGGAAGTCGACGTCGTATTGTCCGACATGGACATGCCCGAAATGTCGGGACCGGAATTTCTCCAAGCGGCGGCCGAGAAACAACCCTACGCACAGCGGATCGTCTTGAGTGAGCACGTGGACGCCGAAGCCACCCAAGCTGCCATCAACGACGCCAGCGTCAGCCACTACCTCAGCAAACCCTGGAAAGACAAGGAGTTACGCGCCGTTGTCGAAGAAGCCATGCACGTGGCCAGACTCGAACGCGAAAACGCCCAACTCACGGTCTTGACCCAGCAGCAGAACACCGAGCTGACCGAGTTGAACGAGGATCTCGAACAACGAGTGGCCGAAAGAACCGAACAGCTCGAACACACGAACGGCATTTTGAAGAATACGCTCGAGGAACTGGAAGACGCCTACGAGCACATGGTGGATCTGGTGGCTAACATCGCCGCTATGCCGCATCCGGAAAGCGAAAACACGCAACGCAAACTGCGCTTAGCGCTGGCAATCGGGGAAGAACTCGGTTTCGACGAGGTAGAGCAGCAAAACCTCAAGTACGCAGTGCGCTTGCATCGCTTGGGATGGGTGGGCATTGAAAAGAGCATCGCCGATACGCCGGTCCAATCGCTCACGGATAAACAGCTCAAAGAGTTCGAGAAGCACCCTTCTTATGCCGAAGCGGTACTGCTGAGCGTTGCCCGGTTGAAGATTGCAAGTGAAATCGTCGGCGCACAGTACGAGGCGTTCAACGGCAACGGGTTTCCGCGCAAAAGTGTGGGTGAAGGCATTCCACAAAGTGCCCGCGTGCTGGCCGTCGCAAGAGACTATTATGACGGTTTGTCGGGCCGCCTCTTCGATGAACAGCTCTCCCCCGCAAAAGCCATCGAACACATCAAAGCGGGTACGGACACTACCTACGACCCGGAGGTTGTGGCGACTTTCCTCAAGGTCGTCAAGTCCATCGACGAATTGGATACCACGCTCGACGAACTCAGCGTGCGCACGCTGTCCTTACTTCCCGGTATGAGGTTGGCGCGCGACTTGACGACGCAAGAAGGCGCCTTCCTTCTCGCCAAAGGCAACGTGCTGACCGAAAACACCATCGGCACGCTAATCAACCTCGAGCGGCGTTCTGACAAGGAACTCAAAGTATTCGTGTTGAACGAAGAGCTGCCTGAAGCATGACCCTCGTTTGACACCGGCAAAGCCCATACGCTCTACTGAACGGCCAGTCGCCATCAACAAGCGGAGTGCGGGCCATGCAGATCGCCGTCGTCTTTCCGAACGTCATGTACCGGGAAGGACCCGTCGGAGTCACCAAACTCATCCGCGGGATTGAATCCATCGGCTTTGACGAACTGGATATGTTCGATCACGTGGTCATGGGTTATCCCACCGAAACACGCCGCAAACCTTTTTACTCTCCGCAAATGCCCATAGTCGAAGCCTTCTCCCTGCTCGCTTTTGCCGCCGGCGTGACCGAGCGCATCCGCCTGGGCACAGGCGTACTGGTACTGCCGCAACGCCAACCTGCGCTAGTGGCAAAACAAGTGAGCACACTCGATACCCTTTCCGGCGGAAGAATCCGTCTGGGCGTGGGCGTGGGGTGGCAACGTTCGGAGTATGAGGCGCTGAATGAACCTTTCGACAATCGCGGTGCGCGAATGGATGAAGCCATACGTCTTCTACGACATTACTGGGGCGATCGGCAAGTCGACTTCGAAGGCACTCACTACCAAGCCAAGGCCATGGCCATGGAACCCAAACCGCCTCAAGGGCGTTCCATCCCCATTTGGGTCGGGGGCACAAAGGACAAAGCCCTCGAGCGCGTTGCCAGGCTGGGCGACGGTTGGATGGCGATGAACGCACCCGGCGATGCGCCACTCGATCAGCGCGTTGCGCGTCTCAAACACCACGCGGATACCATTGGCCGCGATCCCGGCACCATCGGCATGCAGATGTCACTGTCGCCGGGACCCCTGGATAAGTCACTCCGCAAGAAGTTCTACGCAGACCCGGATCTTCTGGCCGACCGTGTCAGCGAACTCCAGCATCTCGGCTTCGATCACATATCCCTCGATTGTGTGCCCATATTCCAATTAGGATTCAGATCCAGCGACGCGCTTCTCGAGCGCTTACACTTGATTCACGAGCGACTACGAACTGCCGCACCCTAACGACCGCACTACAGGCGGCCATCACCATCGCCGCATCCATAGGATGCGATCTCGGGCTCCTTGATCGTCACCTGTCGGATTTACTTACGTCTTTTCTTAGTGTTTCGCTGAAATTGTAAAAAACAGCAACACTCTCAGACGGTTGTCGCCTAACCCGTTGAATTGGCAGGCATTAGTTGAAAGGCATGGATCTTGCTTCTTTTTCGTTACTCAACCGTGAACGGAGCGAGGTTGAGCGTCGTATTTCGTAGACCATCAACCGAAGGGGTAAGAACAATGCGATTAGGCATCCGTGCTCTACTTTTTTTCATTGTTTCACTTTCCACGACCCATGCGCTGGGTGGACCGATCTTCGACATATTAAGAAAATCGAACGGAGATGTGCTGGGGCACATAGAATTCTCGGGCACCGGTAGTTTGATGAATCCCGGTGATGTGTTGGACTTCGAATACACCCAGGCATTTCATGGTGTCAGCTTCGACGAAGCAGATGTCACCCAGCTTAGCGTTCTCGTCGACGAGACAAACGGCACGCTTTGTTGGGGAGATTGGACGATTCCAGGGATACCGATTGCCGACGTTGTCGACGGTTGCGGCTCGGCACCAATAATGTCCCCAATCCCAAGAGGTTTAAGCGCAACCCCAGACGGGATCAACTTTGCTTTTTTCGACAACTTCGGATTCGAAACCGGCACGCCCAATCAGGCCACCGATGGGGGTGATGACGATGAAGACTTGCTGTTTAGGATTCGAGAAGTTCCCGAGCCAAGCACGATCACCTTATTGGGCTTGGGAATGTTAGGGATAGTGTTTGCTCGCCGTAAATACCTTCGCGCGCACACATAGCGTCACCTTGGTGCCGACGGCAGTCCATTCTAGAAGCCGCGCCAGAAACCGCGAAAGCAGGAGGCGAGCCCCGACGCTGCTCCTACTTCTGGTGGCTCGCTAACCGTTAGTTCACCACAGCGCTTGAAAGATAAGCAGGCGATCCGAACTGAGCGCTCGATCGCTTTATTATGTGTCCATATTCCAGCTAGGATTCGGGTCCAGATGCCTTCTCGAGCGCCCGTACATGATTCGCGAGCGCCTGCGAGCAGCTGCGTCATGAAGACCGGATAAGGGAGTCAAGCATGAGTCAAACGGAACGGCACGGGCCCCTCGAAGACCTCACCATCATCGACTGCACTATGGCTTTCGCAGGGCCGTTCGGCACTGCTCTGCTTGCCGATCTCGGCGCTAACGTGATCAAGGTCGAACCACCGGGCGGGGACGGTTTTCGACCCGTTCCGCCGTTTCCGCCCAACTATCACCACGCCTTCAAACCGGCGGAAGACGGCGCCGACTACGGCATGGCGTTCGCCGGCGTCAACCGCAACAAACGCAGCATATGCCTAGACCTGAAAGACCCCGACGATCGGGAGAAGTTGTTAAAACTCTGCGAACGGGCCGATGCGATCGTCGAGAACATGCGCACAGGGGTCATGGATGAGTTGGATCTCAGCTATGAGACTATTCGGGCTCGTAATCCACGCATTGTCTATGGAGCGATTCGTGGGTATGGCGATCCGCGCACCGGCGCAAGTCCCTACGCGCAGTGGCCGTGCCTGGATGTTGCCGGGCAGAGCGTTGGCGGTCTTGTCGAAGCCACCGGGGACTTAGTGCCTATCGCGCTCTCGGACATCTATCCCGGAACGCTCATGGCGCTGGGCCTCGCAGCAGCCGTGCATAAGGCGCACCGCACTGGACATGGCGAGTTTTTCGATGTCGCCATGTACGACGCCGTGATGACGTTACTACGTTCAAACATCGCAGCGTACAGCCTCACCGGACAAGAACCGAAACCGGGTCGTCGGGCACTCGTGCCGTTCTCTCTGTTTCCATGCAAGGACGGTCGTGTCGCAATCGCAGCTCCAGTGGAAAGGCATTGGGAGTTACTGTGCCGGGCTATGGAACGTACCGATCTACTGACCGATGAACGCACGAGCACGAACGCGCGGCGCGCCGCCAACCAGGAATTCACTGAAGGCGAAGTCGCGAAATGGACACTGACTTTGACCAAGCAAGCCATCGTCGAGTGCATCGGCGGCGATGTCCCTGTGGGGCCTGCAAACTCGATGGCAGAGGTCTTCGACGATCCTCACGTGGCGGCGCGAGCGATGCTCGAGCAATATCAGATCCCCGGAACCGGCAATCCGGAGGCTGTGCTCGCGGCTGCCCCGATCAAGTTCAAAGGGTCGGTTTCGAGTTTGTATCAACGCCCTCCGCTACTCGGCGAACATACCGACGAAATACTTGCAGAGTTCGGTCTCGATAAGCTCGACTAGTTAGTGCGCCAGTATTCGGCTGAACGTGCCTCCGGGTTGACCACCACACCGTCCCTCAGCACATCGATCGGATCGCGCCCGTCGACACCCAACCCGAACGGGTGATAGCCGACCAAACGCTGCAGCTTTTTCGGCATAGTTTTAACGACATCGGGTGGAATGGCCAGCAGTTGTATCTCCTGTGGCCTTAAGTAACTCACCTGATGGCTGATGAAGAAGCCCATACGCTCTTGGTCTTGGGTCGTGTTGGCACCGCCTGCGTGCCACATCCCACCTTCCCAAAACACCACACTCCCGGAAGGCATTTCTATTTGAATCGATTCCACATCCTGTTCGACCGCCCTGGTCCATTTGTGACTGTACGGAACGAGATGCGTCGCACCGTTGGCTTTGGTGAAATCGTCAAACGCGATGAGCGCGTTGCAAAGCAATGGCGGATGCGGGCGCGGGATCGGCCACAACCCATCGTCTTGGTGCAACAACTGCCTGGTCTCGCCGGGTAAGGTGTTGAACAGTGTGGTTACGTTGATTTGAGTGTACGGACCAATCACTCCTTCGACGATGGCACGCAGTCGAGCATCGAGAAACACGTCATCAGCCACCCGGGTTTTAGCCAACAGATTGTGCGCACGCCAAGTTTGTCCCGTGGATGTGCCAATTGCTCGCATCTGGGTAATCGGCACCTCGTTATTGAATGCCGTTCTTAGCTTGGTAACGGCGCTTTGTGCAAGAAAGTCGTTTATCACGACATAACCTCGATCACGAATACTGGCGACGGCAGCACCGATGTCGACGCCATCGATGACGACACCGTCCTGGTCTATGGGTTCATAGGGATTGTGCATCAGGCCACCCCGCAATCCGGCTTAGGACAATCGTTAAGCTAGAGCGGATAACGGTCGTTGTCGTCGACGAATTTGTCAACGCCGTACGCAATGACGATCTCTTCGCTACCCGCTTTGTAACGTCGAGCACCTGATACGGACTCGCGGTCGATGAGTTGCCACTGCAAACCGCTATTGGGCGATACACCGTCGTTCCACAGCGCTTTTTCGCGGTTGCGGGCATACAGGAAATAGCCGACCAACGCGATGGCCGACAGGACAACCAGTGAGATGGCGAGCACTGTCATGGGCTAAGAATACCGCAAAAATCCACCCGCGTAGACTCGTCTCGCCTCGGCGAGGCCTATCCCGTGAGGTCGGCCTGACGCCACCGGCTGGACCTTTGCGCCCAGCGATGGTAGGTATGCAGTAGGAGAGGAAGAACAGGTAGCTTGTCCCATGGGGGTTTGGGAGCTCGCTTGGTTTGTGGGCGTCTATGTGGCGCTGCTCGTGTGCATTTTTGCCTGCGTTCGCATCGGCTACTCCATCGGGTGGCTGCACGGCTTTTTCAACTTTGTGATGCTGGTGCTCTTCGCTGTGTGCCACTGGCTGTTGGAATCATGGGCCAACGTCGTCGCTCCGTTTTACGAGTACCCGCAGACGATTTTTCCCGACATGGTTCATCATTTTCAGTTCGGCGCCTCGATGCCGGACGATCCGTGCGCCCGAATGCAGAGCCCAAAAGTGTCCGCCACCATTCCCATCTCCGGTGCCGTGATCACGTTTTGTTTCATGTGGACCGCGCGTCTCCTGTTGTCGACCGCCTTGTTCAAGCAACCGTACCGGCCGGCAATCGTGCCCCTCATTGCCGCCCTGTGTGCGCTGGGGTTGGACCTGTTTCTCGATCCGACTCTGTCTGTCTCCAACAGCTGCCCGAATGGCGCGCCATCCGAGACGATCCACCCGGGCTTGGGTTACTGGGTGTGGTATACGCGCGCCTCGTTTGCCGACTACTGGTTCAGCATTCCGCTCTTCAACTACGCGAACTGGTATGCGTTTCCAGCGACTATGGCAGCGATCGTGGTACTGCTGGGATGGGCACGGAATGCCATCGTCACCTCAAATCCGACGATCGTAGAAGGCTTCCTCTATCTCATCCTCGTCATTGCTTTCGGGCTGATTACGATCACCGCGCCTGACGCCGAACCGCCCATTCAGCAGTTTTACTTCATCCTTGCCGTCATTGCCTTCAGCCTCGGTTTCATCTACCGAGACTGGTCGACTTACAAGCGCAACAATCCGTTTCGTTGGGAGTTCGTACTGCCGTTGCTGTTCTATCTTTTGTATCCGGTGCTGGCCCTATTCTTTTCCAGCGCCTTCGCACTGACAACGGCTATTGTCTTGATCATCGTCGCACTTTTTCTGACGCTGTTGGGCATCTGGTTTATCACCCGCCCCTACTTCACTTGACCATGCCCTGCCATGTCTTCCACGCGGTCACACATATTCATCTGCTACGCACACGCCGAACTCGAGCTGGTGATCGGGGACGTTGAGTGGCTGGAGAGCCAGGGTTATGGCACGTTCCGGGACGACCGCATTCACCCTGGTTCCGAATGGGCGGATGAGCTAGCCGAGGCCATCGAAGGATGTGCCTTCCTTCTCTTCTTCGCTTCGCAGAAGTCCGTGGATTCACCGCACTGTCGGAACGAGATCGCCTACGCGGTCGATGTAGACAAACCTATTCTTACCGTCTTCTGCGAACCGTTGGAGTTACATGGCGGTTTGAAGCTGACGACAGCGCGCTCGCAAGCCATCATGCGCTGGCATCTGCCCGAACGCGAGTACAAAGCGCAACTCAGCTACGCCATCGACAGCGTCAATTCTGCACAGAGCATGCCGGTCTCTCACACGACCACTGGAGTCTGGCAAGTACCGCTCACCAGAAACAAGGGCTTCACCGGCAGAGAATCACTATTGGAGGCGCTAAACGCTCACTTCGAACACGTCGATAGAGCGACCACACTGGCGTTGACCGGACCAGCAGGCGTCGGCAAAACACAGACGGCTTTGGAGTTTGCGTACCGCTATGGGCGCGGCAGAGACGTCGTTGCGTGGGTCCGCGCCGAAGACAACGCAACGCTTGTGGCCGATTTAGTGGAGTTAGCGAAATCGCTGGGGCTCGCCAAGACCAACGAGATCGATACTCCGCTGGTCTTAGACGAAGTCAAACACTGGCTGGCCGACCACGACAACTGGCTACTCGTCCTGGACAATGTCGAGAGTCCCGAATTGATGCGCCGGTATCTTCCCGAACATCCCACCGGTAGCGTCTTGGTCACCACGCGTCGTCAGTCCTGGGGCAGACTGGCCGCCACACTGGCTGTCGATGCCTTTCAGGAACGCGAGGCCGTGAGCTTCCTGCTCAACCGCTCGGAAGAACAGGATCGCGAGAGCGCCACGGCACTTGCGCGTGCGCTGGGTAACCTGCCGCTCGCTCTCGAAGAAGCCGCTGCTTATATCGAAACCACGGGACGTACGCTCAATAGCTACCTGCGCCTTTTCGAGTCTCACCATGACGCGCTGATGGCGAGTAGCCGGCCTCCGGACGACTACAACCAGACTCTACGTACGACCTTATCCGTATCGCTGCAAAAAGTTCAGGAAGAGGAAGGCGATGCCGCGCGACTGCTCCAGACCCTGGCCTTCCTGGCGCCGGACGAAGTCGATTTGTCGATGCTGTCCAATCTCGGTGTGTGGCAGGATAACGAAGACTTCCCCAAAGAGCTGATGGTCGACCGGTGTATCAGCGCCCTGCGGCGATTCTCGTTGATCAACGTTCACCACGATGCGGTGACGACGCACCGACTGACTCAGCTGGTGATTCGCGACAGCTTGTCCGAAGCCGAATTCGAGCGCAACGCAGTGGAAACTCTGGATTTCATCGCGAAGTTGTTCCCTCGCGTCACCAGCATGGGCGAAACCGCGGACGTGTGTAGAATGCTGTTGCCCCACGCGCTCACCATCCTCACACACAACCAAAACCTCTCCCGCGCAGCCGTGCAACGCGCGACTCTGCTTGGTCGCGTGGGCACATACATGAGCGCCCGCAACCTCTCCAGTGACGCTAGCGAGCTGATGGCCGAGGCGTATCAACTGCTGCGCGACCTGCCGGACGAAAAACGCAAGTACGCCCGAACCTGCGAACTCTATGGCCGTGTGCTGTTCAACAACGGCTCTCTCGATCACGCCCGCCAGGTTTTCGGCGAAGCGCTACCCATCTTCGAAGCGGAAGGGCCCCAGGGTTTGTTGCACCTCATGCAAATCAATCTCGATTTGTCCTGGGTGCTATGGACCAAAGGTGATTTTGCAGCTGCACACACGAGCGCGACTCAGTCCTTCGATCTTATGGCGAGTGTGCTTGGCGCAGAAGACCCGCACACGGCGATCAGTTGCTCGATGATCTGCCGTTTGGAGTTGGAGCTCGGCAACACGCCACGCGCTCTCGAACTAGCAGAGCGCGTGGCACCCGCGTTGTCGCAGATTGGACAGCTCGATGCTGAACGCGAGCCGCTGCTTTGCGCTGTGTATCTGCAACTTGCTCAGGTTCTGCGCTACCTAGGAGCGCCCATGCGCGCGCAATCTTGGGCTCAGGAATCGCTGCGTCTAGGTCGTAACGTATATAGTGAGCATCACTCTCTACTCGGGGCAACGCACTGCGTGTATGGGCAAGCCATGCTCGACCTGGAACGCTTCGAGGACGCGCGGCGTGAGTTCGAAGCGGCGATTGAATGTGTCGACCGCCATCGTTTCCCCATCAACCAGCACGTGATCATCAGCGAGTGTTTTCTTGCGCTCACATTGACGGAACTCGGCGAGCTGGACGCTGCGGAGAAGATCGTCGACTCACGGCTCAGCCGCATCGAGCGTCAAATTGCCGGTGAGTCCGGCTTGACGCGAGCCTACGCGGAGTTAGCCCGAGGCCATCTTGCCTGCCAGACGAGCCATAGCGAACAAGCCGTTACGATGTGTGAGAACGGCGACCAGATCGTGGCCGATACCTACGGTGAACACAGCCTTTTTCGACTGGTCCCTCTGGCAATCGCCGCTAATGCCTCGATGCTCGCCGAGCGGTACGCCAGCGCCGGTGATGCGCACCGCCTTGCACTCAAGATCGCTGTAGAGAACAACCTCCAGGAACATCTTCACTGCGCCCGGCACTTTGAAGGTTTAGCCACAATCGCGACGATCCAGGACGCACCCGACGAGGCGGCGGCTTACCGTAAACAAGCGCTGGCGATCTATCAGGAAAAGCTCGGGCCTTCCAGCCCTCCGGCAGCGCGGCTGCAGTCCTCTGTTGCAGGCATCCCCTCATGACATGGATGGGTGAAAAACTCGATGAAGCCGAACGCTTCTTCCGCGGTTCGTTTTTCGGCCACACCTGGCTACTCGTCCTACTCGGCGCCGGTAGCGCGAACCCCGACCCCACCGGCATAGAGATCGCCGCTCTCGTGCTCATCGGGCTCAACTACCATTTCTTCGGCTACGTCCACAACGACTTGATCGACCTCCCCGTGGATCGGACTCAGCCATTGCGTGCCAACGATCCGCTTGTGGCCGGTCGCATCAGCGAGCGGCAAGCCTGGATCTTCGCCTTGATCCAGATCCCCATCAGTTACGCGACCGCCTACGCCGCCGGCGCCGGTGTGGGCGCCTTGCTCGTATTGTCCGTCGGTTACGCAGCGACAGTCGCCTACAACGTTTACGGAAAGCGCTGCCCCGTACCGATGGTGACCGACGGTGTGCAAGGCGTTGCCTGGGGTAGTCTCGCGTTGTTCGGCGTGCTGCTCGTCGGGCAACCGACGACGTTGTCGTGGATACCCGTCGCCTTCGGGTTCGCTTACATCTTTCTGATCAACGGCGTTCACGGAGGGTTGCGCGATCTAGGCAACGACCTCGCCCGCGGTCGCCTAACGACATCTATTTATCTCGGTGCACGACCGCTCGATGACGGTGCAGTACACGTGACTACGCGTCTGCGTACCTTTGCAGTGTTTGCCTTTGCATTGCTACTGGCCCCCACCTTGGTACTCTGGTACGTGAACGCTCTCCCGTATGAAGGCGCCGTACTGATCCTGACAATGTCCAGTTGGCTGCTGGTAAACGTCTGCGGCGCTTGGTTGCTGTATCAAGTGTTGAAGACCAATCAACCTAATCGGCTGCGTGCGATCTATCAGCACCAGCTACCCCTTCTGGCCCCCCCTATCTTGATTATGCTGCCCGCTCTGGGCTGGCCATTACAAATCACACTACTATGCTGCTTCTTTTTACCGATGTTCCTATTCGTGCCGCGCGTGCGGAACGTCGCCAACTATTTCTCGAAAGCAGAGGCCTATCCGGACAATCCCCTGGAGTAATCCAAGCTAAAGGCCGGGGCCCGGACGCATAGCGCTACCGTCGAAAAAGCGCGTAAACCGAAAGCGCGATAAATCGTGCACCGCAGCGCGGCCCATCACCATGTCCGCCATGACCCGTCCCGCGCCGGGCCCTATTCCAAACCCGTGCCCACTGAAGCCCGTGGCGAGGTATAAACCGGGATAGTGGTTCACTTCGTCCATGATCGGGACGACGTCGGGTGTCACGTCAATCATACCCGCCCATGATTCTTCGAAGGGCAGCTCCGCGAGGCTCGGCAATCTTTTTGCCAGGCCCTCCCGCATCTGTCGCAGCGCCTTAGCGGAAGGTGCGGGGTTGAGTACGCGATCGCGCTCGAAGGGTGTGACTTCGTCCGCATGCCAGCGGCGTGTCGGCAGCATTCTGTCGATGATGCCTTCGTCAAAGCGCAGCGTCAGATAACGCACACTGGCTCGCAGGGCCGGTAGATACTTGAAGAAGTAGCGGAAACTGTCGGCGCCGATGAAATGCTCATTGGTGCTGCTCGCAGCCACGGTATAGCCTCCGTCCTGACGGCGGCGGATCGCCACTTCCTTGAACGCGCCGTTACCGGCGTAGATCTCCGGACCCGGTGCAGTACGCGCGACGGTCGCGCGCACCGTGAGCTGCGGTAGATTGACGCCGAGATTGGCCATGAACAACGTGGACCAGGCACCGCCCGCACAGACCACGGATTGTGCACGTACTGGACCGAGTTCGGTATTGACGCCGCAGATGCGTCCTCCCGCAGTTTCGATGCCGCGCACTGCGCAGTCCTCACGAATGAGCCCACCGTGTTTCTGCACCGTTTTAGCGAGCGCCGGGACCGCTTTGAACGGCTCAGCACGACCATCGCTGGGTGTGAACATCCCTCCGCGCCATTGACCTGGCTTGCCTTCGACAAGCGCATCCACCTCGCCCGGAGATAACATCTTGGTGTCGAGTTGGTGTTGCGCTGCTATGTCAAGCCACCGCTCGTAATCGGCAAGTTCCGCATCGGATTCGGCGGCATACAACACCCCCCGACGGGTGAAACCGATATCTTCCCCGGTTGTCCGGGCGATCTCCGAGGCCAGGTTCTCCCAACTGTTGACACTGTCGATCGCTATGGGCAGTTCTGCGGCATCGCGTGCCTGCTGGCGAATCCACCCCCAGTTCCGGCTGGATTGTTCGCCCGCCACGCGGCCTTTTTCGCAGACCATGACGCTGACGCCGCTGCGCACGAGAAAGTAGGCTGTCGAGATACCGATGACACCCCCGCCAATCACCACCACATCGACCGCATCCGGGAGCGGGTCCTGGAACGTCACAGGCGTGGTATGGCTGAAAATCACGTATAGTCACCCTCGTTCACTCGCTTAAGTTCGGTTCGTGCCCTTCGATTACTACTACCAACTCTCGCCAGCGGCAAAGCACATCTATCGTTTGAGCGACGAATACGGCGCCATTGAACTCACAGAACCTACGGCTTTGCAACCGTTCGTGCCGAGACTTGCCGAAGCGCTGCGTAGCGAATCGCGCGCTCGTGTGCAGACCGTTTGCAACGAGCTTGCCCACAGTATGTGCGATGACCTGAACGTGCATGCCCCTAACGTCACGGTGGCAGATCGCCGACCCTCCGACCACACGGGCGACCTGTATGGCCTCTACGATCCAGAAGGACTGTCCGAGCCTCTGATTACCGTGTGGATGCGCTCCGCCAAACGCGGACAGGTGGTGGCATTGAAAACCTTCTTGCGCACGCTGCTGCACGAGATGTGCCATCATCTGGATTACGAACTACTGGACCTCGACGACTCGTTGCACACGGAAGGATTTTTTCTGCGCGAATCGAGCTTGTTCGATCAACTCATGACAAACTCCGCAACTTACACTCATTACGCTTAAGGTAGAACCATGAAGATAGTGAAATACATTCTTATCGTCGTCCTCGTTCTTGCCGTAATCGCGGCAATCGCCGCACCCCTCGGCCCGCTACCGGGATTTTTCATTGGCGGCACCGACACACCCGCTCCCGCGTCTTGGGCCGACACTTCATCCACCCACGAAATCAAGCTGAAGGTACCCGGCACACCGCCCAGGGTGGTGATTTTGTGGGTCATTCAACACGACGAAGAACTGCATGTAGTTGGCGCTAAAGACAGCGGGTGGGTCACCAAGCTCGGTAACGGGGGGCCTGTCGAGCTGCGCCTGAATGACAGCACCCATCCGCTAACGGCCAGCCTGATGAGCGAGAACTGGCACCCTGTACTTGCAGCCTACATCGACAAGTACCGACCGGACTATCCGGACATTGTCGATGGTTTTCCTTCCATGGAAGAAGCCGAGGAACTGATTGCGGTATATCGGCTCAACCGCTGAAGGTTTTGGTTAAGAAAATCTTGCTCGGCACAGGCTTAGTGCTTGTGCTTACATGCGTTGGAGTGCTTGTTGCAGCGGTACTGTGGCAGGCTCCCGGAGAGGAATCCACACCTGCGGGTATCCAACGCAATTCGTCCTACTACATCGACATGCCGGACGGTGCGCGCATCGCGGCCGATCTCTGGTTGCCTGCGAATCTCGAAATCGACCAACGTATCCCTGCAGTCGTCGAAGGCACGCGCTACTGGCGCAACATGGGTTTGACTTTTCCGGGCCGCGTCGCCGCCATGTTCGGAGTCGAGCTTCCCGGCGTCGAACCCGATGGTTACAACGCGTTCTTTCCTGCACATGGGTACGCCATGCTGACTATCGACGTACGCGGCACCGGCGCCTCCAGTGGCGTACACACCACCGAGTATTCGTTGGAGGAAACCGCCGACTATCGGCACATCCTGCAGTGGATCACCGAACAGCCTTGGTCATCGGGTGACACTTTTGCAATCGGTGTCTCCTACTCAGGCACCTCAGCCGAACTCATGACCACGAGTCGGCACTCCTCACTAAGGGCCGTAGCGCCGCTTTACTCGGACTTCGACGCACAAATGCAGCTCGCAACACCGGGAGGCGTTTACCAACCGGCGTTCATCGAAGCGTGGAGCAAGCTCGTAGAAGCGATGGACCGCAACGATCTCTGCGGCGTCATCAACGCGACTGTCGAGGAGGAGCAGGGCTGCTCCGGTCCGGAATTCTTGATCAGCGGCGTGAAGCCGGTAGAAGGCGCCGAGTCTTCTCTCGTGGATGCGGTTGCCGAACACGCCAGTCCCAACGTCGCGGCCATGGTCCGGTCGCTACGGTTTCGCGACAGCCCTTGGGGTACGACTGAAACGCGCCCCAGTGAAAATCTACCGTTCGGTCTCAAGTCACGAATCGAGACGGCGAATGTGCCGATGTTCGTCGTCACAGGCTGGTTCGACGCGGCAACTACCAATGGCGCCTTAGCCCGCTTCGCCACATTTCGCCACCCGCAGGAAGTGTGGATTGGTGCCTTCAGTCACGGGGGAGAATACGATACCGATCCATACCGCGCTCCCGACGCGCCGTCACGCTGGACCCAACAAGAACAGATGCAACGCGTGCTCGGCTTTTTCGAACGTCACCGCACGGACAAACCCGCTCAACCGATCGACGCCAGCCGCCTGCACTACTATGTCAACGGCACCGAGGCGTTTCGACAAACAGACAGATGGCCACCCGCGCACCTTCGCCCGATGACGTACTACTTCACGTCCGGCGGTGCGCTCGAACTGACTCAGCCGGCAGAGCGGGGATTCGAGCGCTACCGGGTCGACCCCGGCACCGCCACAGCTAAAACATCTCGTTGGCAAACTCAACTAGGCGGCAGTGATGTGGTATACAACCGCCGCGCGGAAATGGCGGAACGGTCTCTAACGTACACATCGCCGCCGTTCGAGGTCGCGACCGAGCTCACAGGAAGTATTGTGTTGGACCTCTGGATGACCAGTAACCGCGATGCCGGCGTCATTCACGCGTACTTGGAAGATGTGGCCCCGGACGGCGAGGTCCGCTACCTGACCGAGGGGGTACTCAATCTACTTCACCGTGCCACGTCCGATGCCCCAGCCTATCCCATGTTCGGCCCCACACATTCATTCCTTGAAGAAGATGCTTCACCGGTTCCAATCGGACAAATGTTCAGCTTTTCCACAACTCTGTTCGCGACCTCGGCGCTCATCCAGCCCGGGCATCGCGTGCGGTTGAGCCTAACGGGTGCCGATGGCGCCTCGTTCGCACGCTTACCCGAAGACGATCCGCCGCCGCAGTGGACGCTGTACCACGGACCGACCAGTCCGTCATCCATCACCCTCCACACCGCACCGTGGGATCTTACCGAGTGAGGTCACCTGCTTTAGTGGCCGGCAGCTGCCAGGGCCGCGATTTGTTTTTCCAGTCCGGACAAATCAACGCGCCCATCGCGATTGGTCTGCACGGCGATCGTTAGACCCTTATCGAATTGATGAACCACACGCGTTCGATAACCCGCCCATCGCCCACTGTGCCCGAATGACGCACCCTCATCGTAGACGAATACGCCCAGTCCGTAGTGCACGCCTGGTGTGCGGGGGTTGCGCCACCCCGAATCCAACATGGTTGCGAAGCTCTGCTTGCTGACGACCCGCCCTTCGCCGAGTGCGGCAAAAAAACTCACCAACATCGCGGGATTGGTCACCAGCCCTCCGCCTGTCCATTCGGAACTGGGATCGAGCTTCATCCTGCCGTCTTTTTTGAGGTTGCGCGCACCCCCCGTATAGCTCGGTGTGATGTTGGGCAACACCGTTTGGTTCTGGGGCCACACCTGGTCGAGGTGGAGCGGAGAGAGAACACGTTCCTCCAAAAGGTCATAGTACTCGCGTCCGGTGGCTGCTTCGATGACCCGACCCAGTACCAGATAGCCTGCATCTGAATAGGCGAAACCATCACCCAGCGGATAGAGCGGTTGACGCGTACGCGCGTACCCGATCAGTTCCTCCGGCGTGAACGTCGCCGTGCCGTGCCGCAAAACACGCCACACCATCGTGGCATTGAAACGGATGGAGCCCGGATAATCGCCAAGCCCAGCCGTGTGCGACAGTAGATGTTCGACGCGCAGCGCAGAGGCGTTGGGCAAGCGCTGGAACCAATCCTCCTCGCCGAGGAACCGCGACGCCTTGTCATCGAGATGCAACACGTTTTCTTCGGCAAGCAACAGCGTCAACGCCGCCACAAAGGTCTTACCTGTGCTGCCGCCGGGCATGCCGACGGTCGTATCCAAGGGTACGTTTGCCTCCACATCGGCCAATCCGACGGCACTCGCCAACGTCCTGCCATCCGCCAGCCGCACCGCTGCCCGTAATCCGGGCATGTCCTGCTGCCCGCGAGTGTGCTCCAGTAAAGCGTTGAGAGACGCATGATCGATGGCATGACTCGGCGCACCCCCAACGAAGACTACACATACCAGGCACGCAGCCAGGGATTTGCATGTGGCGCGCTTTGTCACAACGTCTGACGTAGAAAAGCCTCAATACGCGCACGTACGTTGTCGCGAATACTCGCGTGAAAGAGACTGTAATCGTACACGTGCATGCTATTGCCGAACATTCGTGCCGGGAACGATGCGGATCTCAGATCCATCACCGCCAGCTGCCCGTCTTCCTGACACTGCGCATCCGCCACACCCACTTCGACGCTCATCGCTCGATAATCTTCGTCGGGTTCGGCGGGACCGTAATTCGCAAAACCGATGGCACCGCGGTTGAGCTCGTGCGCGGCATAGCTGGTATCGGCGCGCCAGTTGAGCGGATTCGTACAAATCAGGCCATCCACACCGCCGAACGCACCTTCTCCGGCACCGTCCATCACATTCCACCCCAGAGCACAGCCGGTCTGCTCTGCACTAGTACACACCGGTACCCCACCCAGTTGACTGTCGCTGACACTGAATCCCACGAGATACGCCGCGACCATGCGGGCTCGCAAATTGCTATGAGCGATATGTTCCGCGACGAGCTTAGCCGCATGGCGCGAACCCTGCGAGTGACCCGCCACGACAAAAGGCTGATCTGAACCGATGACTTCCACAAAGCGTCTAAAAGCGGCCACAACATCTCCATAGGCTAGCGCCAGCGCTTTTTCACCATCGCCGTTCTGGTCCATGAAGGAAAAGAACGTCGCCTGGCGATAACGTGGAGCGAATATGTCACAACAACTATTAAACACCGATGCTTGGTGACGTAATACACGATGATCGACAATCCAATTGGCGTCGTCGTCCGAAAGTGGCTGATTCCAGTTGTCCTTACCGAAGTAAGACGTCGGGTGAACAAAAAATACCGCGACATCCATGGAGGCCCTCTCGACGCCTGCCGGGCGCTGGTCGGAGGGGTCTTCAGTGGTCGGCAACGCCGCCCACCAGGCGTCGTCGGCATAGTCCGGCGGTACGGGCGCTGACTCGGCGCTGAAAGCATGATCCGGCGCAATCTGTGAACTCATCAACGCAAAAAAGATCTGTTGGCGAAACAAGTACCCACCGGCGATCACCAATCCGAGTATGACCGCTAGGCTAATTAAAACTTTCTTCACGTATCTTTCTCCCTGTGGTCCTCAGTGTTGCATACGCCGGCATCAGTGCAGGCGAAAGGTGCGGCCGTCGACCCCACTCCGATTCGTTGTAGTGCTCGGCCAGGTAATCCAGAATCTGCGCCTCTTGCGCCGGTGGGATCGGCCACAATTTCTGTGTCGCTTGCATCCAGCGAATGGTGTCGAGCCAGAACTCGCGGTCACCGCGCTGAGCCGTCACCAATTGCAGTGAGTGACACGCCTGACAATGCGCCTGCACCATAATTTTGCCTTCTGCATCGACCAACTCTTCCGCTATGCAGGCACCGGCGCACAAAGTCACCACGAGCGCAACAAAGGCACGCACCAAGTGCACGCTCCCGCGAACTGGTCCGTAACTATGAGATCGAAGGAGCACTAGCTTACCTGCACCGCAATTCGGTGACAGGCGTTGTTCAAATAACCTTTCGGGTTCCACCCCGGCACCAGCATCGGTTGACTCCGACCAAGTTGGTCGGTTGCCCTGACGAAGATCTCATAGTAGCCGGTACGCTCCAATGACACCGTGGCCCGCCAACGCTGCCAAGCTAGACGATTGCGCGGCGGATCCACCCTGGCAGGCATCCAGGTCTGTCCAAAATTCGTGCTCACTGCGACTTCTTTGACCGCCAAATCACCCGCCCACGCGTGTCCCCGCAGCTCCAGCGCTGCCGTCGCGCCGACCGTGATACCCGATGCGGGATAGGTGACGAGCGACTTAACCGGCATCGACTCGATGATACACATCTCTTCATCCGCAACGTCTGCCCCAGGTGCCACGGATTCGCAAGGCACACGATACGACTTGCCACCCATCTTCGCCCCGTCATGAACGCGGTCACGCACGAGGATGCGGCGCAGCCATTTACCGCTCACCGACCCTGGCCAACCGCCAATGACAAGTCGTAACGGCGCGCCATGCAATATCGGTATCGGCTCGCCATTGAGCTCATACGCAATCAAGCTCTCATTCTCCATCGCTTTACCTATTGGCACACCGCGTGAGATGACATGTTTGGAGGGATCTCCGGACAGGTGCGTATCAGCACCTTCGTAGGCGACATAGACAGCATCGTCGCGAATTCCGCATTGGTCCAGCACATCGCGTAACCGCACACCCGTCCAACGCGGGCAGCCGATAGCTCCCGTAGTCCACTGATTGCCCGAAGCTCTGGGACGAAACTCGGAACGTCCGTTACCGCCGCACTCGAGTTGCAAGTCGAGTGACACTTCTTCGAAACGCGCTTTTAGATCCGCGATCGAAAACTGTGCCGGTTGCACACAGCTTTCTCCAGCCACCGCCAGCCGCCAAGATTCGACGTCGATATCCAACGGAGGGCGACCGTTGTTGCGGACAAACAGCCGCTGGGTCGGGGTCGTAACATCATCCAGTAGATGTGCCGGTGTCTCCGCGTTCAGAGGACGGTCGTTTAGCAACCGCAGGCCGGGTTTGTCCACCAGCGGGTCGCCTGAAGCCGTCCGCCCTCCGATCATCGAGGCGCCTACCACCACCAGACCCGAGCGATGGAGGAAACTACGTCGTGAATTTTGCATGGGCTACGGTTCGTGGGGTTTGTCGCGAATTGTATCGCGAACAATACACACGGTCAGGTGGCGCCTAGCCACCTTGGCGTGCTACAGCGTGCGCACCGGACTCGAACCATCCCAGTCCACCGATACGGATCTGACGTAATCGTAGAATCCTACGAGCGATTCCGACCTTTCATAGACCTCAATCATGTGCCCCAGCGTGTCCACGGTATCCACAAACGCAAATTCCGTCCCGGTCAACGTCTGCGCTTTGGCGGCAATGGCCAAACCCGCAGATTCGCAATACCGATACGTCTCAGGCAACGAGTCGACGATCATTGCCGTGTGATGGATGCCCTCCTCGCCGGGTGCATACATGTCGCGGAAAGGCGACGGCCCTTCCCGGTCTTGCTGCACGAGCTCCATCATCACGTCTCCCCATTGACCGTAGGCAGATGAGTGCAGAAACTTGTTCGCACGCCCACGACACTCACCCCACTCGAGCTCTATCTCTCTGACCAGAATAAAAGGACCCGCACCGAATTGGGCGGCCATGCGTTCTGCGGCGCGGCAAGCGTCGTTGACGAAGTAGGCGATCTGCGCGACCGGGTAGTTAAGCATCTTCAACTCATGGCGAATGTCCGAGTGGAACATTACTCCGCCACGCAGCACGAGATCAACGCATTCATCCTTGGCGGCGAAGCAACGCAGGGCACACCGACATGCCCATGCCGGCCGCCTATTCCGCAGCGCGCGCCTTGAAGTAGAGATAGGCAGGCAGCGCGCAAGACAATCCAATCGTCAGGTTGACCAATACGTACACCCACATCTTCGCTGCACGCTTACTCCACAAGTAAGCCCAGAACACCAAAGAACTGATCAGCACGTCCGCACTGAACCCACCGGCAGCCCCATTGGCGAATAAGCCCGCGACAAAGCTGTCCAGGCTCATACCTACCTCGTTGAAGTGGGAAACGAAGAATGCGTAGGGCACGATAGCGCCGACAATGGCCAACACCAAATACACGTTTTTCACCGCTGAACTCCTCTAGGATTAGGGGTCTTCCAACCGAATCATGGTGAATCGGCGTGGCGGCGCAATTACCAACCAGGTAGTTGAAACGGTGCTAGCCCGTTTGATGAAACACCGGCCAGCGGTCCTTGAGTTCGCCGTCGTCTACCGCCCACAAGTCGCCAAACTGCAACATGACAAATTCACTTTGAGTCGGTCTGAGAAACATGTAGTCGTCGACTTCGAGATCGACTTCACGAGATGTCGTTATCGGGCTTTGGTTGGTACTTTCATAGAGCGGCTCACCGATCTCCGCAGGAGAGACCATTTTGGCCTTCCAGTACCCACCGTAGATGTAGTACACGCGCTCCATCAACGTCGGTGGATTCTCCATGATCGGATTGTCGGAGTAGCGCTTCAGAATCGGCGTCGCGATGAACAGTGCCGGTCGATGATTCTGCAAATGATGGGTGTCGAAGTCCGTCGGCATGACCACGCCGGAACCCGCTGCGAGATCGTTCATCGTATTGTCGCGCTCGTAGATCTTGAGCGTATGGCTGCCGGCGCCGTTCAAAGTCAGTTTAGCCGGATCGTGATCAAACTTCTTGAGCGAGTCGATAAAACCATTGTAGGTCGCCAACACTTCGCGCACCGCAGGGTGATCTAGCTCCGCGCTGAGCCCGGTGAGTTGCGGTTCGTAACCCATTAGGCCGCTCAACGACAGGCGTTCGTCATCGGCTTGAACGGTCTTCAAGGCGACATCCAATGCAGCCGGTGCCGCGAACCCACCGCGATGAAGACCGACGTCGATCTCGAAATTGACGCGCATTGTGATTCCCAGCTCGCGAGCGAGCGACTGGTATTGCAAGAGCCTGTCCTGTGAATCGATCAACCACTGCACCTGCGAGGCCGCATCGAACCTTCGCGACTTGAGTTTGGCGTAGAACGTGCGCACCGCTTGTACCGGCATGGGCTTTCCCATCAACACATCGCCACTCGGAAACGTTTCGGCAATCGTGTTGAGGAAGGGCTGGTGGAATACCATCAGCGCATCGGTTCTCGCTCGCGCCGTGACGTGCTGTAACAAAGGCACCGACGGCAGCGATTTGACGACTGCACGGTACTGTTTGGCTTTTCCTACGGACTGGGTAATTCGATCGATGTTGTGGTTGATACGCTGCAGGTCCAACAGCATGGTGGGCCGTCCGTTGCCCTGCTTCTTGAGCAGCTCATTGAGTCGGGCGAAGTAGGCATTGTGACCTTTGCCCGACGCACCGGCTCCGGTCCCGGGTGCCCACAGAACGGTGGCACCGAGCACCGCGGTGGTCGACGCCGAGTGTTTCAAGAAAGCTCGCCTGCTCCACATTATTCCTTACCCCACCAACAATTTACGTAAGTGTGCGTTCAACATCCGGCCCTGGGGATCCAATTCCGCTCTCAACGCCTGAAAGTCACCAAATCTCGGGTACAGCCGGCTCAGCTCTTCGGCGCCCAACGAATGCAGTTTGCCCCAGTGCGGCCGCCCGCCATACTTCCAGAAGATCGGTTCGATCGCATCGAAGTAAGGCCGATAGTCCTCGCTCGCGGTACGGTGTATCGAAATGGCAGCATGGTCCTCATCTCCGGAGCTCATGCTCAGCCACGTATCGTCCCGGCGTACGTAGCGGTATTCGAGTGGGAATACCACGTCTATTTCTTGCTCCTTAATAGTACGCAATACTTCCCGCAAGCAAGCTGCCCCGCTTTCCAGCGGCACCGAATACTCCATCTCGTTGAACCGATTGTTGCGGATATTGCTCAAAATCTTGTATGACTCATCGACCGCCTCGGTGGGTTCAATCGCTTGCGCAAGGCCATCGATGTGCGGTTGACGCTCCCCCGGCGGTAGACTCGCCCAGCCCGCCATGGCTTGTCCGAATGCGGCAGCTTCTTCGGCAGACGGGGGAGGGTTATTGACCGGTTCGTCGGTCTCGTCGATCGATAGTGTCAAGGCATAGTCGGAATGCGTCAGAGGAAACATCTCAAAGTGGCGATGACGTGCCGCAGACTCATCGAAAGACTCGAGGACCTCCTCAATCGGCTGCACCCAGTTCTTGGCCTTTAAACGGTAGGGCGTTCGGTTCTGCAAGGTCATGCGAGTCACCAACCCCAGCGCACCCAGACTGACGCGCGCCGCATCGAATAGATCGGCGTTGGACTCGGCGTCAACATCCAGCACTTCGCCGTCCGGTAACGTAAGCCGCAGATGTGTCACGAAACCGGACAAACAAGTGAAGTCGATTCCAGTGCCATGAGTCGCTGTCGCCGTAGCGCCCGCTAGCGTCTGTCGGTCGATGTCGGGCAGATTCAGCAGGTGCTGCCCAATCCCCTGCAGGCTGGCGCCCATGCTGCCGAGGCGTGTGCCGGCTCGGAACGTCGCCTGCAGACGCTCGGGGTCGTGATCCACCAACCCTTGAAGCTGATCGAGGACGATGAGGTGCCCCTCCGTCGGTACCAGCGGCGAAAACGAGTGTCCCGAGCCCACGGGACGGATCGCACCCGAGCTGGATCGCAGGTACTCGCTCAACTCGGCTTCTCCCGCAGGCGAGAATCGCCCAGCCGGCAGGCAGGTCTGCCCGCCCGACCAATTGCGCCACGGCAACGATGCCGCTGCGGCAGCACCTTGCGCACCACCGCTCAAGCCGTAGAGCGCAGTGACTACACTGCTGGCAAGGATCCGTCTGCGCGAAATTGTCATGGTCACCGCCCCTCCGTTTGCCTTGCACCATCGGCCATGAAACGAATCATGGCCAGGAAATCATCGCGCTCACAGGCCATGCAGTAGCCGAGCGGCGGCATATCGTTGAGCCCTTCAACCGTGTGTGAGAGAAGTGCCGCTTCACCTTGTTCCAATCGCGATGCCCATTCGTCTGCCCGGCCGACTCTCGGGGCACCGGCGTTGCCGTCGACGTGACACAGCGCACAGCTATCGGCCCACATCTGGGACGTACGTGGCGACAACGTTGCACTGTCCCGAGTCGATGCCGCGCTGTCCGGCACCTGCGGTTCGTCGGCACAACCGGCCACGAACGCTGCCAGACCGGCCGCAAACGCCCGCCTCGCCCAACGCTCTAGTCCCGCCATACGCCTCCTCCGCGAGCCATTTATTCCACACCTTACGTTACCATGCCCCTTCGGGGTCGAAAATTTGGTTTTTTTTTCAAACCTTTTCATGACTTATACCTACATACAAAGAGGAACAAGAGCAAAACCAAGGCGATCGAACCCAACCCGTGTCTACCGCACCTGAGCGAAGCCAGCGCATGGCGCAAATTCGTATAGCCGATACGACCGCCCAGGACGTGAAGGTCGAATCCGCTTCGTCCCGCTCCCGCACGCTCAGCATCGCGGCTGCGGTGTTCGCGCTTGCGGTGCTTTTGGCTCTGCTGGCCGGGCCGGCGCTAACCCGGTGGTGGAACGCCGAGCACAGTATTCCGCACGATCGCGTGAGAGTCGCAACGGTTCAACGCGGCGATTTCACCCGCGACGTTGCGGTGCAAGGGCGCGTGGTCGCGGCGGTCAGTCCTACCCTCTACGCTGCCGACGAGGGCACCATCACTTTCAGCGTCAATGCCGGCGATCGCGTTGCCGACGGGACGATACTCGCCAAGGTCGAGAGCCCCGAACTGGCCAACCGCCTGCAACAAGAACAGGCGCTGCTGTCGCGCAAGCAGGTCGAGCTCGACCGCCAGGCGATTCAATCGAAGCAACAACGCCTCACCAACCAAAAGACTGCAGACCTGGCACAGCTGGCCCTCACCGCGGCACAGCGCGAATCGCGCCGTGCGACAGATGCCTACGAGAAGGAAGCCATCTCCAAACACGACTACGAAAAGGCCTTGGACGACCTCGAATCGGCTGAATACGCCCACCGTCACGCCGTCGCCGATGCGGATCTCGACAACGAACGCCTGGCTTTCGAACAACGCACCAAGCAATTGGAGGTTGATCAACAGGCACTACTGGTACAGGATTTGAGTCGCCAAGTGGCAGCACTGACGCTCCGCTCACCGGTGACAGGGGTGGTCGGTAACTTGTTGGTAGAACAAAAAACCAACGTCACGCGCAATCAGCCGGTGATGAGCGTCGTCGACCTCGGGCAGTTCGAAGTGGAAGCTCAGATTCCCGAGAGCTACGCGGACGATCTGGCCATCGGCATGCGAGCCGAGATTCTCGTGAATCAGCGGCAGTTCCCCGCCCAACTCGTGTCGGTGTCACCGGAAATCATCGACAACCAGGTCACCGCGCGCCTGCGATTTGCAGAAGCCGTCCCGGATGGATTGCGGCAAAACCAACGACTGACCACTCGTGTGCTGCTCGAAGAAAAGTCCGACGTCCTCATCGTCGATCGAGGTCAATTCCTGGAATCCGGCGGCGGACGCATCGCTTACCGCCTGGACGGCGATGTCGCTACGCGTGTGAACATCGTGGTCGGTGCGCGCAGCCTCAACGTCGTCGAGATCACCGATGGACTGAGAGACGGCGACCGCATCATCGTTTCGAGCACCGAGACGTTGAACGACGCCAACACGATTTTACTGACCGAATGATCTAGGGGATAAGCCGTGCTGAAAATGGAACACGTATCGAAAGTCTACCGGACGGAGCTCGTTGAAACGCACGCTCTGAAGGATTTCTCCCTGACCGTCGACGAAGGGGATTTCGTCGCCGTCGTCGGACCTTCCGGCTCGGGTAAAACCACTTTTCTGAACATCGCCGGTCTTTTGGAGACGTTCGACAACGGGTGTTATGAACTCGATGGGCAGGATGTCACGCAGTTAAAGGATCGCGCTCGTTCGCGTTTGCGTAACGAGAAAATCGGTTTCATCTTCCAGAGCTTCAACTTGATTCCCGACCTGAATGTGTTCGACAACGTCGACGTGCCCCTGCGCTATCGCGGACTGTCTGCACAGGAACGCAAACAGCGCATCGAACAACAGCTCGAAACCGTGGGTCTGTCCGGACGCATAAAACACCTTCCCTCGCAATTGTCGGGCGGTCAACAACAGAGGGTAGCCATTGCCAGAGCCCTGGCCGGCGAACCCCGCTTTCTGCTGGCCGACGAACCCACCGGTAATTTGGACAGCGCCACTGCCGGCGGCGTAATAGAACTGTTGGAATCGCTGAACGCGTCCGGTACGACTATCATCATGGTCACACACGACACGGATCTCGCCGCTCGCACGCAGCGCTCGGTCAGCGTACGCGACGGACAGGTCGCTAACAGCTCTCTCGCAGCGTAGAACGGCGATGCTTACCTACTACTTGCGCTTGAGCCTGGTCAGCATCACCCGCCATTGGGTACTTTCGACGCTGATGATTCTCGCCATCGCCGTCGGCATCGGCGTGTGTATGACGATGGTGACGGTCAACTACGTCATGGGCAGCGACCCGATACCGGCGAAGAGCGCACAGTTATTCTACGTCCAGCTCGATAGTTGGGATCCTAACAACCCTGCGGATAACGACGATCCGAGCGCACCGCCCGATCAGGTGACGTACTTGGATGCCATGGCGCTAATGCAGGCGCAAAGGACGCAGACAAATGCCGCGTACAGACAAACCGCCACGGCGGGTGCCGCACTGGTGTTGCACCCGGACAACGATGACGCCAAACCGTTTATCGCTAGTGTTCGCACGGGATTTGCCGACTTCTTCCCCATGTTCGACACACCCTTTCTTTACGGCACGGGCTGGACCGCGGAAGACGACGACCACCGTGCGCCCGTCATGGTGTTGTCAAAAAGCGCCAATGAACGTTTGTTCGGCGGTGGCGATTCGGTAGGCAAGAACGTGCGCACCGACAACGGCACTTTTCGGGTTGTCGGTGTATTGGACGAGTGGGCGCCCATTCCTCGGTTCTACGACATCACCACCGGCCCATTCGACGATGTCGAAGACGTCTTCATACCATTCAACCTCATTGCGGAACACAAACTCCCGAGGCGCGGTAATACCAACTGCTGGAAACCCAGTGGTGACGGCTATGAGGCGTTCCTCAACTCAGAGTGCGTGTGGATTCAGTTTTGGGCTGAACTGCGCAACGCCGAGGAAAAGCGTGAATACCAAGCGCTCCTCGACAATTACGTGAGCGAACAGAAGCAGTTGGGTAGATTTCAAAGACCTTCAAACAATCAGCTCAGCACCGTCACCGAGTGGATGGACAAGCAACAAGTCGTCCAACGTGAGGCACGCATCATGCTGGTGGTCGGCGCGTTGTTCCTGGCCGTCTGTTTGCTCAACACCATAGGATTGCTGTTGTCCAAATTTGTCGGCAAAGCTCCGGAGATCGGCCTGCGTCGCGCTTTGGGCGCAAGTCGCGGCACGTTGTTTCTGCAGTATCTGGTCGAATCGGTCATCATCGGAACGTTTGGCGGCATGCTCGGTGTCCTTCTCACATGGTTCGGGCTCCGCGGCATCCTCGCCCTGTTCGGCCCCCTTGTTGAAAACCTCGTACGCATGGATTGGGTCATGGTCGCCGCCGCGGTCGCTCTGGCCATCGTCGCAGCGGTACTCGCCGGCCTCTACCCCACATGGAGAGCCTGCCAGATCGAACCCGCCGGACAACTCAAATCTCAGTAGGAGCGCGTAATGGAATTTGGACCCATATTGAGAGCACTCTCGCGCAACAAAATCGGCGCCATACTCATTGCGTTGCAGATTGCCTTCACGATGACCGTCGTCGTCAATGCGTGGTTCATGATCGGCGAACGTCTGGCCTTGATCGATCGGCCCAGCGGCATTCTCGAAGACGATCTCTTCTACCTCACTAGTACGGGATTCGCGGACGATTTCAACGTCAAAGTCAGCATCGACGAGGACCTGCGCCGTATTCGTCAAACTCCCGGTGTGGTCGACGCTACCGTTGTCAACGCCATCCCTTTGAGCGGCAGCGGGTGGTCCATGGGGCTGCGCCTGGAACCCGGCGACGACACGCAAAGCTGGAGTGTGGCCGTGTACATGGTGGACGAGCACGGTCGTAACACGATGGGCACTGAACTCATCGCCGGTGAGAACTTCGCACCGACGGACGTCGAGTGGCGCGAACCATCACAAACCACCTGGCCGGACAAGGTCATCATCACCCAAGCTTTGGCGGAAGCGATGTTCCCCGAAGACACACCGGCTCAAGTCATTGGGCGGACCGTTTACATCGCCAACGAAGAGCCCGTCACCATCACCGGGATCGTGGCGCAGCTTCAAGCCCCCTGGAGCGGTTGGAATACCATCGAGCAAAGCATGTATGTTCCGCAGAAAACTGCGTTCTCCACCGTGATCTACTTGATAAGATCCGCACCGAATCGGCGCGATCAATTAATGCCGCAAATCGAAGAGCTCCTGGCGACGACCAATGACGGGCGTTTGCTACGCAACATGCGCTCCATGACAGAGACCCGCGAGCGCAGCTACGCACTCGACGGGGGATTGGCCAAGCTGCTCGTTGCGGTCATGTGCGTGCTCGTTGCCATTACGGCCGTGGGGGTGCTTGGACTCGCGAGTTTCAGTGTACGCAGGCGCACCAAACAAATTGGCACACGACGCGCGCTGGGCGCTTCGCAACGCGACATCCTGCGCTACTTTCTCGTGGAAAACGCTTGCATCACGGGTATGGGCGTGGCGCTCGGTGCGGTGTTGACCGTTGCCCTGAACGTCTGGCTGGTGGGCAGCATGGGCTTCCCGAAGATTCACTGGATCGCCGTTCCTGTCGGCATGTTGGCTCTGTTAGCGGTCGGCCAGATCGCGGTACTGGGCCCCGCCCGGCGGGCCTGTCGTGTATCACCGGCAGTCGCCACGCGTACCGTTTAGGGCGTTTTTACACCCGTTCTAAAAAAGCCTAAGCTTGTAGGCTGCATAAGCTCATGAACGCCGAGAAAGCTACGGGAGGAGCACCATGCGCCTGAACGACTACCGCCTCGGACTCACAGTCATTGCCCTGACGTTATGGTACGGACAGGCCGCGGCTGAAATCGTCCGCATGCCCAATGGGCAACCCAACCTCTCAGGGACCTACGACGTCTCCACGCTCACGCCGTTACAGCGCCCGGAGCAATTCGGAGACAATCTCGAATTGACCCCGGAAGAAGCCGAAAAAATCATGGAGGCCGAAAAAGCCGCCATGGCGGAAGCGAACCGCAACCGTGGCCCGACTACCGAAGCCCCTCCAGAGGGCGGCGCTGCCCCGATCGGTACAGACGATTCGCAACGCGAACAACTCGGTGCCGGGAACGTCGGGGGGTACAATTTTTTCTGGATTGATCGCGGCTCCGAGGTCGCCTTGATCGACGGCAAGTTCCGCACCTCGATATTGGTCGACCCTGCGAACGGACGCATGCCCGCACCCACACCGGCTGCCACGCAACGCTTCGCCGAGCGTCGTAAATTGTTCCGTCCTAACGACGGCACTGCGTGGTGGTTGAGCGTCGAAGGTCCAGGTCCTTACGACGGTCCGGAGAGCCTCGGCATTTCCGAGCGCTGCATCGTCGGCTTCACCGGTGCGACGCCGACTTTTCCAAGCTTGTACAACAACTACAAACGCATCGTGCAGAGTGAGGATCACGTCATGATCCTGATCGAAATGGTCCACGATGCACGCATCGTGCGGCTCAATGCCGAGCACAAGCCTCAGAACCTGCGTTCTCATCTGGGCGATTCCATCGGCTGGTGGGAAGGCGATACTTTGGTGGTCGACACCACCAACTTCATCGCGGAAAGCGGGCAAGCGCGCGGTGGCAGTGAACACCTGCATGTCGTAGAGCGATTCACGCCGCAGGCCAATGGCGATTTGCTCTATGCCTTCACCGTGGAAGACCCCACGGTGTGGACGGCGTCTTGGAGCGGCGAATATACGTGGCGCGAGAGTCAGGAAAAAGTCTATGAGTACGCTTGTCACGAGGGCAACTATTCCATGCCCGGGATTCTGCGTGGCGCCCGCCTGCTGGAGAGTGAGGCACAAACGGCCAGCAGCGGAGAGTAACCCCGGACTGGATGCGTCAACCGCGGTCGCAGTAGAATCGCTGCATCGAAACCACTCTGGAGGGTCCGCACGATGAAGGCTCGAATAGCGACATTGCTCGCGCTCGCCGGCTTCGCTCACGCGAGTTTGGTGTCAGCCGACGAGATTGCCCGTACCGCAAGCGGCCTACCCGACCTTTCCGGAACCTACGACGGAGCCACGCTAACCCCGTTGGTACGACCCGAAGAGTATGGAGACAACCTGTACCTGACTCCGGAAGAGGCCGAACGCCTGTCCAAGGAAGAAGCCGAACGCCTGGCTACGGCCAACGCGACCAGCGACCCGAACAGAACCGCGCCACCCTCCGGCGGCGATGGCTCGCCGGGCGCCGCCGGTAACGTAGGTGGCTACAACGCTTTTTGGATCGATCGCGGCACCGACGCGCTACTGGTCGACGGTAAATTCAGAACTTCAATCATCGTGGATCCGCAAAACGGACAATTTCCGCCGCTGACACCAAAGGGACAATTGCGGATGGCGAAATTGTTCGGTGGCGTGAACCGCAAGAACGAAGGTGTGGCCTGGTGGCTCGAGGAGTCGGGACCCGGACCGTACGACAACATGGAGCAACGCAACTCCGCTGAACGTTGCCTGATGGGCTTCAGCGGAGCAGCGCCATCCATTCCGAGCCTCTACAACAACTTCAAGCGCATCGTGCAAACCGACGATCACGTGATGATTCTGATTGAGATGATTCACGACGCCCGTATCATTCGCATCGACGGCACTCACGCCGATGCCGGCGTGACTAATTGGTTGGGCGACTCGGTAGGTCGCTGGGATGGCGATACGCTGGTCGTCGACACGACAAACTTCTCGGAGAAAGCTGCCGGGTTCTTTACCGGTGGCGGTGAGATGCATCTGGTCGAGCGCTTTACCAAGCAAGCCGATGGCAACATCCTCTACCGGTTCACCATCAACGATCCGAGTCAGTGGAAGGCGCCCTGGACAGGTGAATACGTTTGGCGACAAAGTGACGACAGGGTCTACGAGTACGCATGCCACGAAGGCAACTACGCGCTAGGCAACATCATGCGCGGCGCGCGTCTACTCGAACAGGACGCTGCTACCGGCGCCGGAGGCGGTTAACGGATCGACATCCCGCGCGATTTGAAGTCGCGTGTTTGGTGAAAGTCGTGATCGACGGCCCCGTCGCCCTCGTTCATCTTTTCGTAGAGGTCGGCGTCCTCGAATGGACTGGCGGACATCGAGCGTATCGGTTCGACATGATCGAATTGAAAGTTGTCGCGTAGCCAGAACACCTCGACGGCAACCGGTCCGTTGTCGTTGGTCATGTCAACGTGTTCGAGCATGCAGCTTTGCTTGTGTACATAGAATAGGTCTTGCGTGGCGTTACGAAACACCAGACACTCGTTAGCTTCATTGTCTACACGGTTACGCGGGCACCGGGTTCGACCAATGTAGTCGTCCCAATCAACACGCCTGGCGTACATACCCGGGTTGGCCTGTGCCATCGGCCCCATCATCGACCGGGAGTAGGTGGCGGGCAGCTGCACCCAACCCACGTCCGCCAACTGCATCAGGCTTTGACGGTCCTGAATACGAAAGTGACGCAGCTCCGTTTTTTTCGGTGCTTCTACTGTGTTCACCACGTCCACCACCGAGCCGTCGTGGGTAATCGTCATCAGACTTCGATAGCCACCCGGACCCAGCACGGTGAAGGTCTTGTTGCGCTTCGGCGTGCGTTCTTCGATCTGCAGGATGTAAGGTCGATCCTCCGCCAGGTTCAACGTTCGAAACCGCGTCCCTGAACACGACGACGAAGCCCCGCCGCCCGGTGGATTGCCTTGGGGTGGTGCACCCTTCGGCACCGGTGGTGGCTGCTTGGGATCGCCCTGACCGCCTGCTCCCTCCGGCGGAGTCGGATCAGCTTGGTCCGGATCCCCCGGGTCTCCCGGAGGAGGATCGTCGTCGGTCAGTGGATGGCACAAATGAACCGCACCGGCGAGACTGTGTGTTGCATTTTCACTATCCGCTATGTACTGACCGCACCACAGCGTATCGCCCGTCTCACCACCCCCACAGGGGGCGGAAGCGTAGCACTCCAGCGTCGCTCCGTTCTCACATTGTTTCGTCGTTCGACACGCATTCGTCGTTGAGCCCACCGACCAGGTTTGGCGGCGCGTGCGACCGTTCGGCAAACGCAGTGTCGTGGTGAACTTGTCTACCGTTCGATTTTCCACCAACAAGTTGACTTCGATCTTCTTGGGATCGTAGTCGTAGTAGCCGGTAACGATACAGTGACCTGTACTGGATTCGCAGTGAACCTCTTCTTGAGCATGCACCTCTACTGCGGCTGTGAGTACGATGACGATAAGTGCGTATCTACAATCCACGTATTACCTCCGGTTGTGACGAGTGTGGTGCATCAACGACCCTCCTCCAATATGACACATGTACTAACCAATCGACGGACTATGACGTTTGTACTATGTCGGCGCTAACGAGGCTGTGCCATGCTTGGTCCAGACTAGCTACTTTGACCAATCACCGTCTTGTAAGTACATGAGTCAACTGTCCGTGTTCGTCATTGATGATCATCCGATGTTCCGCGAAGGCGTTTGTGGATTGGTGGCGCGGCTTCCCGACACCACGTGCGTTCACGAGGCGGGTGATATGCAAGGTTTACAACGCCTGTTGCAACAACACTCGCCACCCGACCTTTTGATTCTCGATGTCATGTTTCCGGGATTCGACCCTGAACGGGATCTGGGTGAACTGCGCAGACGTCTGACGACGACCGTTATCGTCGTGATCTCGATGATCGAAAACAACGCCCTGATCGATCGTTTGCTGAGTGAAGGGATCAACGCGTTCATCGCTAAATCGGTATCTCCCGAAGCGATGTTAAAAGGGATCAAACGCGCGCTTGAGGGCGATTCGGTGGTGTATCGGCCCGATGTCATCAATAGCCTCGTACAGGACCATGATCTGGACAATCTCTCACCCCGGCAAAAAGAAGTGTTGGCGTACGTCAGTCGCGGCCTTTCCAACAAAGAAATCGCCAAGGAACTGTCACTGTCACCCTTTACCGTTCGAGTCCATGTCAGTGCGTTGCTGAGCATTCTGGGCGTACCCTCACGCTCCGCAGCCGCCGCCATCGCGGCCAAGGCAGGAATCGAATAGACGTGTTCAGCTCCGCTCTAAGATACCTTTGCACTCTCGCTATTGCGGCATTCGGCTTGCCGTGGATTCACGCCGCAACGGTCTTGCCGACGAATGCCGGTCTGGACACGGCGAGCAGGCACTTCGAAAAGTATGTCCACCAGAACCAACCCTGCTCCAACGCTGTCCTGCACAACGCAAGAAATCAGTCGGCTATCCTCGAAGCCGCGATGCCACGATATGTCGTAGGAGTCGGCAGGTTCGGTATCAAGCGCTTCCGGGATTTTGCATCCGGTGTTTTACGGAACCAACGCCAACCGCAGTCCTGCTACGACTTGAACTTGGGACTCGATTACGCATTGCGTACATCCATAGATCGGGAAATGCGTAAGGAACTGGCGCTAGCGGACTCTCTACTTACTACCGAACCCACCGCGCCTCGTGACGACTGTCCGGCCTCGGCCACCGGGATGAGGTCGAGCTTTGAGCGCTACCTCAGAGCTCACGCTGCTATGGCCATGTGGCATGCGGTCAGCGCAGCGTGCGCATCGGGTGTGCGCCCGGGTTGAGCGGGCGCTACTCGTCCTCTAGTTCGGGTATGCCACAGCGACCGCCCGCACTCGCCATGAACAGACCTGCTTGGGTCAACTCGACGAAACTCAGCTTCTCCCGCAAGGCAGTGGTCGCCGTTTCGTCCTGGCTCATGCCGGCAATCAAGAACGCTCGCGCATCGTCGGATAGTTCCTCTTCGGCCAGTTCTGCAAAACAGTTAGCCACATCGTCTGGCATGTTAGTATTTTCTTTCAGAGCGGCGGCAAAATCGTTACTACTGCCCCCGCCGCTACAACCGCTAAGCGACAGCGAGACGGCTAAGCTTAGAATGATCATCTGGTTTTGAGTCATGAATCGGTTTCCTTTGCAGTGCTACGACGGTCCTCGAGGTCACAGCAACATCGTCCGCCCCATGCAACGCTAGGTCACTAGTACAGGCGTACTAACCTATGTCCAAACCAATACAGTACTTAGTGTGACTGACAAATCGACCGGTCTAACAGCGCACACCAACCCGGAGCTGGCGACGACCGTCGAAGCGCTGAGAGATTCCCTGGATGAGGAAGTCAGCACCACACCCGGCCGCGAGATCGGTCTGCTCGGACTGGGTGCGGGATTTGTCGCAGTCCTCATCTGGGCAGTGTTTCTGCAAGAGAAGAACAACCCGCATGTCATCGTTCTGGAGAAGCTGGATGCTTCGGCTTTGCAACAAGAGTGGGCGTGGGTAGCGACAGCGGCGGAGCAAGCCACTCGAGCATATCTACTCGCCGGTAACCGTGTACGCGTCATCGATCCCAGCGAAGGCGTCACCATAGGCCGTACACGAATTCCAGGTGCGACCACACAAGAATCCGGTGCACGCTGGGTGCTGAGCGGCCGCTTGTCACAAACCAATACACGGGAAAATCTACTCACGCTCGATGTGGCGCTGACGGATTTGAATAACGGGCAAACCCGCAATGCCACGCTCACCGGCACCGCGATGGGTTTGTCCGACCTCACGCTGCGCTTCGTACAACAGGTGCAGTTGTGGTTGAATCTGGGGCTTCTCGATTCACAGGCTCTGGCAGCCGCCGAAGCCGAGTTACCCACAGACGCCACCAGCCGTAAGCTGTATGCACAGGCACTTGCTGCAATTGATCGCAGCAACGCCAGCGATGCCATTCCATTGCTTGAAAGGGCCGACACACTCAATCCCGACCACCCTCTCATTCACATCGCGCTGGCGGATGCTTGGTCGCTGATGGGTTACCAATTTAAGGTCAGAGAATACGCAAAACGCGCTTTCGAGCTGCGCACCCGGCTATCGAGAGAAAAGCAACTGGTGATCGAAGGCCGCTATCGCGAAAGTCACGAGGAATGGCACCGGGCGCAGGATGTCTATCGCGCGTTGTGGGAGTTCTACCCAACGGACATCAACTACGGCCTGGCGCTCGCCAACGCGCTCGCGCAGTCCGACGCCCGAGTGGAAGCGCTGCAGACATTGGATCAGCTGAATGCACTGCCGGTGCCATTCAGTGACGATCCCCGCATTGAGCTGACGCAGGCCATCATTCACTGGCAGTTAGGCGATTGGCAAAGCGGTCTACCTATCATTCGCGGCGTGGTCGACAAGGCACGCGCAACGGATAACAAAGACCTTCTGGCCACCGCTCTGCGCTGGGAGTTCGATCTGAGCGATACCGGAAAGGACGAAAAACTGCTCGATGAAGCCGAAGACTTGTTCGCGTCGACAGGTAACCTGCGCGGGACAACCGACGTCCTACACTCCCGCGGTGTGAACGCCCGCGGTCGCGGCGATCTGCAAGCAGCCGAGAGATACTTCACCGATGCCCGAACCATCGCCGAGTCGTTGTCCCTCGAAGCGAACGCAACCCGGGCGATGTCCGGTCTCGCCATCGTCATGGACCTCTACGGTCGCCTTGGTGAAGGCCTGGCCCTCAAGCAGTCGATTTTCGACAGTTACGAAAGACGCTCGATCAAAGCGGGCGCAGCCGTCACCCGCGAGAACATCGGTCACTCATACTACAAGCTAGGACGCCTCGCGGATGCACAGGAGGAGTTTCGCGCTGCAGGCGAAGCGTTCGTACGCGTTGGCGACGAGATCGGCCTGGCTTGGCGCCCGTACCATCAAGCCCGAATTCTATTGGGTTTCGGAGAACTCCGCGAAGCCGAAGAAGCCATCGTCTGGGCGCTGGAAAACGCCGAGGAACGGCCCGAAGGTTCACTAGAGGCGCACTCGAAGTACGTACTGGCACAGATACAGATTCATCGAGGGCAATTTGACGAAGCGCACACTAACATCAATGTCCTTCTCGACTACTACTCTGACGCCCATTTGGAAGTAGATTTAGCGGCAACACAAATCCTCCTCGCAGGGTTGCAGCGCCGCAGGCAACACTTCCGGTCCATTCCGCAGTTGCTTGAGTCCGCAATGAACGGTTTGAGGCAACTTGGCGCGGAACAGTACCAACTGCTCGCACACATAGAGCGTCTGGACTACACCCGCACACGCTTTGCCAAGCAACCGTTGGATGAGCGTGCGCGCCGTGAACTGACGCAAAGCTGTGCGGCGTTGAGGGGACAAACAACGGAATATCTGAGCGTGGCGCTTAGAGCGCGCGTGCGCGCGCTGACCTGCGATGAAATGCTCGGGGAATCCCGGCAGGATAACGATGCGCGGTTGGCCGAACTCGAAGACGTGCTGAAGACTGCAAGCCGCAACGGACTGCTCGAAGCCAGGCTCGATGCGGCGCGCGCCATTGAGGCGCTGTATAGTCAATCCAATTCACCCACAAGGCCTCATCCGGCTACGGCCACGTTGCAAGAGGCTCGGGAAAAAGGCTGGCGCTGGTAGTCGCTCAGCAGGCATGCAGGATCTTCCGACCACCCAATCGTACATAGAACGTCGCACACGGGATGCCGTACTCGAGAGTGGCCGTTTCGGCGTGGGCGTGCTCGGTCATTTTGCCGGTGCGTCCGTGCTGGTGCTGCTGCTCGTGGACACGCTGCCTCTGCTCACATCAGCCGGCTGGCTGGTGGTACTGACGCTACTGTTGGCCGGCCAGTCACATTGGAGTAAACGTACGCTGGCGGCGCCCACCACGACAGTCGAACGCGATCTGCACCGAGCGACGTTGTGGACGATCGCAATCGCCATCTGGTGGACGCTGGGTACGGTCTACTTCTTTCTGGTCACTACAGACGAGCGCCTATACGTGCTGTTCATGACCGGCGGCGTCGCTCTGGCGATGATCGGCAGCCAATACGTACACATCGCTTCGTCGGCCTGGCACCTCGTGCTGACGGTGCTGCCCTTCGTCGCCCTGAGTCTCATCCATGAGGAACATCTGCAAGCGCTCGTTCTGGGTATCTTCCTGGTTGTGGTGGCCCGCCTGACCTACATCTTGAACAACACCTACAAACATACTCTACAACTCGCCTATGAACGCGGACTGTTGCTGAACGAGCTCACCGCGACAGCGCGAGCTTTAGAGGAAGCTAACAATGCCAAGTCGAAATTTCTCGCACAGGCAAGTCACGATCTGCGTCAGCCGTTGCACGCCGTGGGTCTTTTTATGGAAACGATTTCCGACTATCCGCGAGATACGAAGGTAGGCAAAGTCATCGAACGGGTCAGGCAATCCATTGCCATGCTGTCCAAGCTCTTCGACTCGCTCCTGGATACGTCGTTGCTCGATGCAGGCCATGTCGAAGCGAGGCCGACGGTGTTCCCGATTGCAGACTTGTTCGGGCAACTCGATACCGACATGTCGCCGCTCGCTCGATCCGCGGGTGTCGATCTGCGTTGCGTCGACACTCGCCTTTGGGTTCGAACCGATCCTGTCCTCCTGCGTCGCATGGTGCAGAACCTGGTCTCGAACGCGATCCGATACGCCAACACTCGAGTGTTGATCGGAGTGCGTCGCACTAACAGCGAACACGTTGCAATTTGGATTGCGGACGATGGTCCGGGTATATCGACTTCGGACCAAGCTCGTATTTTTCAAGAGTTCGTCAGGGTGGAAACCGAACGGGCGACAGCGCTCGGCGCCGAAAACACGCCAGGGCTCGGTTTGGGCCTCGCCATCGTCCAACGCCTGGCGCTGCTCCTTGACCTGGACATCGGCATAAGCTCCGAACTCGGCACAGGCAGTTGTTTCAAAGTCACAGGTCTCAAGCGCTCAGCGGCTCAAGCAGAAGCACAGTCTACTTACACTACGCCCACTATCGATCTTTTCACCGATGCGCTGGTGTTCGTGATCGACGACGACGAGCAAACGCTGCAAGCCACGGGTGCACTGCTAACCACTTGGGCATGCAACGTGCAACTATTCGAGCGAGCACCGGACGTCTCCGATTGTCGTAAACGACCCGATGCCATTATCACGGACTACGAATTGATACCTCCGCAAAGCAGACCGCCAGAGTCCGCGGACACTGCCACCGGATTCGATGTCATCACCGCATTGCGCACGCACTTTGATCATCCAATCCCGGCCGTCATCATCTCAGGTAACTCTACACCCACACTCAAAACGCAAGCAGCAGATGCGCGCATTCCCCTGCTGCACAAGCCCGTAAGACCCGCGCAACTCAAGTCCGCATTGCTCAGTAGCCTCGTCAAATCCGCCAGCTAGTACATATGCCGTATGGGCACCTCAAAGGCACTGGCGTAGCTTGTTTGTATGCCTGAAGGTGATGGAACAACGCCCATCGCGGCGACATGTGTGCGCGTCCTCGTCGGCGTCACGCTCTCCTGCGTCATTGCCCTACCCACCGCTCACGCCTGTCCGGCAGACAAAGAAGTACGGCTCTACGACGCAACGATCGCTCGCATCGAAGAGCTGCGCAGTCAACTCGACCAGGCAGCTCAAGGCGAACGAAAAGAATTGAAGGAACAAATAGAGGCGCTGCAAGCCCTCGCCGAAAAATACTTCCGCGTCATCGTCGGCTGCCGCTAGCGGTACTTGTCCGACAAACCAAGCAAGTCAAGCGCGCAGGTTCCCAGCCCTCTTGTGAGGCAACGCACACAAATTCCGACTCGCGCGCCACTTTTTTCCTACAACTGCGATCTGTCGCCATTTTTTTGAGTGCCCGAGCGTATATTTTTGACGCTGCTCCAACCGGCACACCGACTTGCATTCCGTATGAGCCACATTCCCCTACACAACGCCCTCGCACTTCTGAAAAACCAGATTGGCGCCACTGCCCTCGCTATCAAGTTCACTTCGAGTAACCACGACTGGCCAGCACTGGATATCGGTGTCGGCGATCTGGCACAACTCGACCGTATCGAGTGGCGTGACGACGACGCTCCGAGCGAACCCAACGAGGCGATCGATACGGACTTGTTTGGAATCCGTTGCGCTGCCCGCACGCAAACCCCCACCGAAGATCTGTGGCGGGTTGCTGTGTTGGATGCGTTGCTACACGCTGTGCACGATCAGTTCCTATTTGTAGACCAACGCGACGAAGCTCCCCTAGTGCACGGTACACTGTGGGTGGGCGCGGCTTATCAAGACGCGAGTCAACGTCTCGACGCACACGCGATCGGAGTCATTGTGCAGCTCTGCTGGTCACTGCATGTCCTGCCTCACGCTCTTCGCGACCCCGTCACGGGTTTCCCCGGCACTCAAGAGTTGCGCCAACGCCTGGAGAAAATGCAGCGTGAGGATGCCGGGCTCTTGTACATGCTCTTCGATTTGAGCGGCTTGTTGCCGGATAGTATCGAACGATATGCGCGAGCGCTCGGCGCAGCCGTACGTAAGAACGATGGCCTCTTCAGCCTTCGCCCCGATACTGTCGCGTTTGCCGGCCGGATCCGGGGTGAAGAAGCCGCTGACCAAGTCATCGCAAAGCTGGCAACACTCAGTCCCGCTCCAGGCGAACCCGGCTTGTCGTTACCCGTCAGCTACGTCTACGTGGCACCCGGTGAGGCCGCCGATATCGACCTGCACGCATTGAGCCTCGCGGCGCACGCGGCCCTACGCGTCGCGCGGGACGACGGCAGCGGCATTCCGCAGCAAGCCTTACCGTTTTTCGCTCCGGAAGCGTACCCCACGGCACATCCGTTGGGTTCGCCTCTCAACGAAACGGCTCGCAACCAGCGTAACAGCGATATTCTGTGGCGCACCGTCAGTACGATCGCGGCGCTTACGGACCGCGACCAACTGTGTGAAGCTTTCATCGATACCGTAGCCACCGCCTGCAGTCTCACGGTTGCTCGAATCCTCGACGTCGACGTGACTACCAAGACCCTGAGGACCGAGCATCCCACCGGTATCGATGCTACCGGCGAAACATCCATCCAACGAGCCCTGACAAGCGCGAACACAGAAACGGAATTCACTAACGGAATTGGCTATGTCGCGGTCCCGATGGTGGCCCACACCCGTCTCTACGGCATCCTATTCCTGCAAGCCTCGCACGCATTCGATACCTCCGATACCGTCTTCTTCAAAGCGCTAGCCGATCAACTCGCCGGGGCACTCGACCGCCTGGCGCTGGCCGAAGCGCAAATCGCCGCTTCGAAGTCAGAGAACCGCGCCCTACGTACGGAGCTGGATACGCTGCGCGCGCAGATCGCACCCCCACCCCAGCAAGTGGCGGAATCGCAGGTGATGCGCGAGGTTTTGGCTACCGTTAACAAGGTGGCGAAGGATGATGTATCGGTGCTCATTCTCGGCGAGAGCGGTGTCGGTAAGGAAGTCATGGCACACACCATTCACCAGGACAGCCCCCGCCGTGACGGGCCATTCGTCATCGTGGATGTCACCACGCTGACCTCGTCGCTCATCGAAGCGGAACTGTTCGGTCGTGTCAAAGGCGCCTATACAGGAGCGGACGAGGCCTCACCCGGACGGATCGCGCAAGCCCATGGCGGGACCTTGTTTCTCGATGAGATTGGTGAACTGCCTCTTCATGTACAGGCAAAGCTGTTGCGCTTTGTGCAAGAAAAACAGGTCATTCCCGTCGGCGGCACAGAGTCTCGTTACGTGGATACGAGAATCATCTGCGCGACGAACCGCAACCTCACCGCCGAGGTGTCGGCAGGTCGCTTCCGTACAGATCTGTACTATCGCTTGCAGGTCATTCAAATTGCCGTGCCGCCGTTGCGCGAACGACAAGCCGATCTACCGTTCATCGCCCAGAATTTGCTCGCGAAATTCAAATCCGATCATCCGCGCGACATTACCGACCTGGATGTCGGGGCATTGCAAAAACTCATGAGCTATTCCTGGCCGGGTAACGTTCGCGAGCTGCACAATACGCTACTGCGAGCCTATTTAACGGCCGAAGGCGGTGTCATTACGGTCGATGACATCGAGCTTACTCAAGAACTCGCTGCCATCTCGCCGCAAAAGGACGTGTTTGCCGACGCGATCGATACCTCACCGATCGCGCAAAACCCTGCGCTGCCGGCTGGATCGGCCGAAGAGCAATGGGAGGTTTTGCGTGCGCTACTTACCGGTCAGTTCAGAGCGCTACCACGCGATCAACTCAAACACGCGCCAATTGGCCGTTGGCTGCACGACGCCGTGATCTTGACCGCTTACGACTTCAGCGGACAAGTCGTACGCAATGCAGCAAAACTGCTGGGAGTGGCGGAAACTACCCTGCGCCGTCAAATCAAACAAGCACAAGACAATCAAGCCAATCCGTTGAACGTGACCACAGAACAGTGGCAGCTCAGTCAACAAGCGCTCACCGATATCATCACATCGCTGTTGAAGAGTCATATCGAGAACACTCCATTCGTTGACGCCATAGAAGCGGAACTCGTGGCAATCGTCATCGAGTTCGCGGGCGACGACACCAAGACAGGAGCCGCGATGCTGGGGGTTTCGCCGCCGACTTACCGGCGGCGGCTGAAAAAGCACCAAGCCGCAACTGCTGCGCCTGAACAGGCAGCTTCCGCACACACGGGACTCGGGTAACAGCACCATGACGCAATTACTACGACATATCCTCATCCGTGCCACTTTCAGTGCCTTGTTAGTTCTCTCGCTACTCGCCTTGGACGCACAGGCAGCGCCCGCCAGCCCGTTGACAGAGCGCAATATGCGCTTCACTCATCTCGACACGTTTACCGGCTTATCCCAGGACACCGTGATGGACGTCACGCAAGACCGCTACGGGTTCATCTGGATCGCTACAGAGGAAGGTTTGAATCGCTACGACGGCCAGACAGTCGTGCAGTTCGAGCGCGACCCGCAGAACAACAACTCGCTCACACACAATTGGATCTGGAGCTTATTGGCAACCAAGGACGATTCGCTGTGGATCGGAACCGACGGGGGCGGCATCAACGTATTCAATCCGCGCACGGAGCTATTCACCGCTATCCGCCACTCAGCCAACGACGCTAACTCGATCAGCAGCGACCGAGTCCGGGTTTTGCATCAAGACTCACTCGGGGCGTACTGGGTGGGTACCGTGGATGCTGGATTGAACCGGATCGATCCTGCCACGGGACGCGTGAGTCGTTACCGCCACGACCCTCAAGATGCGACCAGCCTGCCGAGCGACGAAGTGGTGAAAATTGTCGAAACACGCCGCAGCGGTTTGTGGATCGGCACCCTCGGCGGCGGTCTGGCACGATTCGAACCGGCTACCGACAGTTTTACGCGCTACGCTCCCACCAACGGTGCCAGCAGTTTGGAGGAAGCTGATGTTTCCGCCCTGTACGAAGATCGCGACGGACAGCTCTGGGTAGGCACACGTGAGCGAGGTCTGTATCGCCTCAACCTGGAAACCGCACAACTCGAGCACTTCGAACACGACGCCGCGACACCCAATTCCTTGAGCAGCAATTGGGTGCGCGACATTCTCCAAGACACGGACGGAACCTTGTGGATCGCGACAGACACCGGTTTGAACGAATGGCGCAGCCAGCAAGGTTTCATCCACTACCTGGCCGCCGATGCCGACGCCTCGAGCCTCAGCGACAATCGGCTGACCGATCTCTTCCAATCCGCTGACGGCGTGCTGTGGATATCTTCATACCGCGGTATCAACGCCTGGAACTACTTGTCCGACGCATTCACGCACTATCGTAGAAGCAACCACATGCTCCCCGAAGACACCGTCACTTCGATCGGTGAGTCGAGCGACGGCGCCTTATGGATTGCAACGTACGGTGGCGGCATCACCCGCATCGACCGGGCCACAGGCAAGGTCGCGCACCTGGCACGCGATCGCACCAAGGACAATACGCTCTCAAGCAACCGGGTGATGGCACTGTACGTCGATCACCACGACCAGGTTTGGGCCGGCACAAGAGGTAAGGGCTTGAACCGCTACGACCCCGACACCGGCGAATTCAAGCACTATCGCGCTCCGGAACTGTCGAGCGATCTTGTCTCAGCCATCTACAGTGATCCCAATGGCGCCATTTGGGTCGGGACGTTCGGTGGCGGATTGGATCGCATAGAAGCCAACGGCTCCATCACGCACTTCAAGCACGATACCGACAATCCTGACACCCTCGGGGGCAATCGTGTCCTCGCCATCACCCGCGACCGCAGCGGCACGCTGTGGATTGGCACGGAAGACGGCGGGCTCAATCGCTACATCGAAACCAGTAATACGTTTCAACGTTTCGAACACGACCCCAACGACCCTGCTTCGCTGGGATCGAACACTGCGTGGGAGATCACCGAGACCAGCGACGGTTCACTTTGGGTAGCCACCAAAGATGACGGCTTGAATCAGTGGCGTGCCGAAGACCGATTGGCCAACCGCGTGAAGTTCCACAGATGGACCAAAGCCGACGGCTTGATTTCCAATACGGTCTACGGGTTGCTGGAGGACAACATCGGTCAACTCTGGTTGTCCAGCAATCGCGGTATCACGCGTATGAATCTCGCCACCTACGAAATGCGGCACTACGATCGGCGCAATGGTCTGGTGAGCGATGAGTTCAATTGGGGGGCGCGTTGGCGCAGCCGCATGGGTCAGATCATATTCGGCGGCAACGCTGGAGCAGTGGCGTTCGCGCCGGGACAGGTGCGTCATAATACCCGCGTGCCCACTGCCGTCGTTACGGCGTCATCGCCGTTCGAACAGCTGGCACGCGCCTATACCGGATTGCCACCCGCGGAACCGGCCGAGCTGTTGTATTCGGACAACTACGTGGAGTTCGAGTTTTCAGCACTCGACTACACGTCTCCCGACAAAAACGAGTTTCGCTTCAAACTCGAAGGCTTCGACGATGAATGGCAGGATCCAGGCACCACCCGCAGCATCAAGTACGCCAACCTCGATGCCGGAAGATATCTTTTTCGAGTCAAAGTCGCCAACAGCGATGGTGTGTGGAACGAAGATGCGGGGTCTATTGCCCTACAGGTTGCTCCCGCACCCTGGGTCAGTCCGTGGGCCTTCGCCGCCTACGCTCTGGGTGCCATCGCAATATTGAGCATCGCCTATCGAATCTACCGAGCTCGGCGACGCCGCGAAGAGATCTTACGGCACGAGCTCGAAACGCAGGTGGCCGAACGCACGTCAGAACTCGGCGAGCGCAATCGCGAACTCGAATCGCTAAACAAAAAACTCCTCGAAACCAGCGTCACCGATTCACTGACCGGCCTCTACAACCGGCGCTACATGGACCAGTTCATCGAACGTGAAATCGACGCGGTCAAGCGCGAGTGCTTCACCAAGCGGGAGCGAAGCGATGCCGATTTTTCACGTTACCAGCAGGAATTGTTGTTTTTCATGATGATCGATTTGGACGGTTTCAAAGCCATCAACGACCGCCACGGCCACACTGCAGGTGACCATGCCTTACTTCAAGTTCGCGATGCCTTACTGGGTTGCATGCGTGCCTCCGACACAATCGTGCGCTGGGGTGGCGATGAGTTTTTTGTGGTCGGACACACCAAGGGTATTGCGGGGATCGCCAACCTCGCCGAACGGATCTGTCTCGCCGTACAGGAACAAGTGTACGACCTCGGTAACGGACATACGGGTTACCTGTCCTGCTCGGTCGGTGCAGTCCCCTATCCCTTTGCCCCGCTCAAACCGGACCTGCTGACCTGGCAACAATCGTTGAACGTGGCGGACACGTGTACCTATCTGGTTAAAACCAATGGACGCAATGGCTGGTTGGTGTTGTCCGGTCAGGAGTCGCTGATCGAGCCGCATGCAGCCCGTTTGCCGGAGGCGCTCGTTGAACTGCACGAGGCGGGTGAAATCAAATGGGTGACATCCATAGAAGAGCCCATCGAGCTCGATGCCAAGCAATCTGCGGCCTAGTACCCTACCCTTTTACAACTACGTAGCCGGTAGACGCTCGACGTCCATCACCTCTTCCGGCGGCAGCGGCATCGCCAGCGCGAATCCTTGACCCGATTTGCAGCCCATGTCGAGGAGCATTGCGCGCTGATCGCGGTTGCCCACACCTTCGGCTAGAACATCGATGTCCATATCGTTGCAGGCTCTGCATATAGAGCGCACGGCGGCAGAGGCTAAATCATCGGTGGCAATTTCCGCGACCAACGCACGGTCTATTTTCAGCGTCGTGATCGGCAAGTTGACGGCGTTGACCCAGTTAGCATGGCCGGCACCGAAATCATCCAACGCGATGGACACGCCCATGTCGGCGAGCGCGTTGAGTTGCTTGAGATCGAGCGACGGGTCGCGCAGCGACCAGCTTTCGGTGATCTCGAGCTCCACATCCGCCGTCGTCAGATTGGCCGCTTGAACGAACTGCAAGAATCGTTCACAGAACTGGGCATCGCGCAGCTCCAGCGGCGAGACGTTTATCGCTACGCGACCAAGCGCGCAGCCTACTGAGCGCATGGCGGCAAAATCGCTGAGTGCGCGTACTGAGATCGCCTGACCCAAGATGGATATCAAGCCGTCGTGTTCCGCCGCAGTGATGAGTTCTGCAGGATTGAGGCCGTCGCCGTTAAGCGCCCTGACGCGCAGCAAGGCTTCTACACCGCGTACCTCTCCACTTGCCAGGTCGAACTGCGGTTGGTAAGCCAGGTTGACCTCACCACCCCGCAACAATCCACGCAGACGGGCGGAGGGTGTGGTTGCGCGTTTGCGCTCCCGGCCGAAGGCAACTACGTTGAGTAGAGCCTCATCGAGTCCATTGGTGGAGCTGTCGTCAATCGAACGTAACATGGCCTTTCTCCCGTATGATACTAGCTAACTGGACGTTGCCGACGTTAGTCTGCGGTAGCGGATGAGTTTGCCCAAAGGAAGCTATTGGCCCACAAGTAGCTGTTTGCCCACAGAAAGCTGTTTGCCCACAGGTAACTATTGGCCCACAGATAGCTGTTCGCGCCGATCGTGTTGTCGGAGTCTTCAGCGAGCTTGGCTTCAGCACCGGACCACACAGTCCCAGCCGTGTTGAGGTAGCCAGTCGGCACATCGGTTCCAGCCGCGGTCTGCCACGCACTCGCGCCGTGCCACACATCACTCGCGCTCCACCCGGCACCCCAGGTGTGGGCGATATCGTCGACCAGTACCGTTGAACCATCACCGTTCGGGACGAGCGTGGGCGACAGCGCTTGGCCTTGCACGACGCTGCCATCCGCCAACGCCGCGCGCACGTCCAATACGCCAGCACCGGTTTGTACGGCATCTCCGCCGATCTTGCGCGCCGTACGCATCAGGCGTGCTTTCACGGTTGCCGGGGTAAGACTGGGATCAGCCGCAATCATCAATGCGGCGGAACCGGACACCACACCTGCAGCCATGCTGGTGCCCGCCAGCTCGGCATATCGAGCCTGGCACACATCATGACAATTGACACCCTGGTTGCCAACGAGCGTTTTCAGGTGCGTCGTCGGCGTGCTGGACCCGATGACGCGGTTACCCGGCGCCAACAGGTCAGGCTTGAGCGTGAGGTCGAACGATGCCGGTCCGACGGATGAATATGTGGACACGTAGTCGTCATCGAAGTTAGCGCCCGTACCCGCGTCGGTAATGGAACCCACAGTAATGATCTTCGGTGAGTTACCGGGGCTGACGACCGTAAACTCGCCGTAGTCGCCGTAGTTACCTGCGCTTGCAACCACCACAACGCCGGCATCCCAAACTGCTTCGGCAGCCAGTGTAAGCGGATCCATGCTGGCGTGGTCCTCGATGACCTTGCCGAGCGACAAGTTCACGACCCGGATGTTGTGTACGGCGTGATTGGCGGCAATCCAGTCGAGTGCAGCAATCACATTGCGTGAGAATCCCTTGCCTTGATGATCGAGTACTCGCAACGCGACGATCGGTGTGCCGGCACTGACACCGACATACTGGCCGCCGGAGTTCGAACCCATACCCCCGACAGTGCCGGCAATGTGTGTACCGTGTCCGTACGAATCGTTGGGAGATTCTGCCTCACAGGCTTGATTGGAATCGCGGAGGATCAGGTACGACTCAGCCACATTGCAGTCATAGGCGGCGGTAATGTTGAGGTCCGTATGTGCGGCAACACCAGAGTCTACTACGGCCACACTGATGTCTGTGGACGGGGTGACTTCGACCCAACCGTTACCGCCGGTGTAAGCAGAGCGCGGCACGTTAGCCGTCTGCATCGCTGACAGAGAGGTTGCTCGTACCGGTGCATCGACGTCCATCACTTGCACACCTTGCTGCTCGGCAAATTCGATCAACGCATCAGCCGGTAAACGCAAAGCCAACATCGGCAGTACTTCGTACTCGTTGAGTAACTCACCACCTAAGCGTTTGACACTGTCGAGGTCGGGAGCGTGGGCTGGGTCGTAGGCGACCACCAGATCTACCGGCTCAGTGCCGCCAGCCATGGCGACGCGTAAAGCGGCACGGCTCATGCGCTGTCGAACGGCCGGACTCAACTGCTTTTGTCCGGCATCTGTATCTTTCGCATTGGGTGAAAGGGGCGACGCGCTTGTGGACGAAAACTCGTGCACCAACGCGTCGGCAATCAGTTCGCCTGAATCCTCGCCGACGTCGGCAAAGCTCAACCTCGAATCTTGCACGATCTCCGTGGTGTGCGGGGCACTGGCCACGAAGGGCGATTGCAATGAGACAGACGGCGCGTGGCTGGACCGTTGTCCTTCCTGCCACAGGTAACCGGCTGCGATCAAACCCATACCGGTGATGATTCCTACTCCAATTCGCACGTTCATTGTCATTTCCAGATTGATTTCCAAAATGGCGGGGTGTTTTTTCATCCGCCCACGGTTTTAACTCAACCTAGAACTTGCAACGCGGGTGCCAACTCGGTCCGACAAATGTAATCAACATAAAAGTCAATAAAATCAGGGAGATGTACAAATGCACGGGAATTCCGGTACTTACATCACGTTACATTCGCCAAAATTTTGCGGGTTGGTCGAAATAGTGGCGGCGCGGGACGAAAAATGTGCACACCGTCCACAATTCTGTTTGACTGATTTCTCGAATAACGCAAACAGGACCCCTGCTAACATAGCGAACCGGGAACCCAGGAGAGCATGTCTTGCAGACGGATGAATTGTTGGCGTTGATGGCTGAGTTTCGTATCGCCTACGCAAAAGCGGACCGCTCCGGCTTACAAGCAGTCACGAGTCCGGATTTCGAATGGCATCAACATTACGCAAGCAATACCGACGATCTGCCCAACGGACGGCTGCTCATCGGCGTCGATGCACTACTGGAGGAAATCGCCTGGCGCCGTGAACACTGGCGCGATGTGCGGTACACCAACTTAGAGGAACGAGCGACGGCAGATCTTCTCGTGCAGACTTTCGTCATCCAGGGGCTACAGGACGATCGACCCTTTCATGCAAAAGCCGTCGACCTATATCCGGTGCAGAAGGGCTTGATCCTGCGTAAAGACACGTACTGGAAGCAGCTGGTGCAAGACGATTAGTCGTCAAAGACGACTAGTCGTCAAAGACGCCTTGTCGTCAAAGACGTCTGGTCGTCAAAGACGTCTTGTCGTCAAAGACGTCCCGTCGTCAGATACGACTAATCGATTTCGAACACCACGTGGACGGTGGCGGCTAGCTCATCGTCTCCCACGTTGTAGGTTTCGGCGGCGTCTGCCGACAGCTCTGCCCGCGCCGTGCGCATCAGGGGACGCGGCATCGGTTGTGGGGTAAACGGTGCCGCGTTGACGGCGATTGCAGCGCCCAACTCGACGCCCAGGGCCTTGGCCAAACGTTGCGCGTTGGCTCGTGCGTCCTCTGCCGCCGCTGCCAAGGCATCGCGGTAATGATCGCGAGCCTTACTGCTGAAGGTCTCGGGTGGGGAGACGTGATTGACTCCCGCTTCCACGCCGCCCTCGATCAGTTCACCCAATCGTTCGAGATCGTGCACCGTCACCGTCATCTGCCGGGTTGCAATGTAACCGCGCAGTTCATTCTCTTCCCGCTGTCGATTCCACTGGTAGTTAGGTCGTATGGCGGCTCCGGCCGTGTCCACACGGTTGCCGGGAATCTTCAATCGCTCGACGAGTGCGAGAACTTTTTCGCTGACTGCGGCGGCCTTGCTCTGCGCCTGCGCCACCGTCGCTTCTCGCGCTTCGATGGCAAAGGCGACGTTCGCGCGATCAGGGGCGAATTTGACTGACCCTTCGCCTTGTACGGTGATCGTCTGCTGCGCCACCGAATCGGCATCCTCAGCCACAGCGCACGCCCCTCCGGTCAACAAAGCACCAGCCAGCATCCCGAAAACGGCGTACTTGCGAATCCCTACAGCACACATCAATCACCTCTTCGACGAACAATTGCAAAACAGCCGCCGACACCGTACCAGACAAGCCCGGGGTCGGAGACACAATTCGGTAAAGATTGGGTAAACAATTCAGACACCCGACAATGCCGGGGGAGGAAAATCTCTGGTCCAGCGTGTAGCGAGTTCGTAGGCATGGCCGATTTGCAGAACGTGGAAGTCGGCGTAACGCGGCGCCATGATCTGTAGCCCCATAGGCAAGCCGTTTGTCGAAAACCCCGCCGGTACGTTGATCACCGGGCAGCCCGCAAGCGTGCCTGGAACCACCGTCTCCATCCACCGGTGATAGGTATCCATCTTGCGCCCCGCGATCGACCGCGGCCAATGCTCATCCTTCGGGAACGGAAAGACCTGGGCCGAGGGCCACACCAAGAAATCGACCTGCCCAAACACCGCCTGCACGGCCGCGTACCAGGCGGCTCGCGACTCGATCGCGCGGTTCACCTGATCGCCATCGATGCCGGCGCCGCCCTCGATCTCCCACACGTATTCGGGTTTGAGCAGCGGGGCCGTCTTAGGATTTTCGTAGAGCGCCAGACCCCGGGCCCGTGTCATCCAGTGCCGATAAATCAGCCAGGTCTGCCATAGCTCGCTCATCGAATAGTCGATACGCACCGCATCGACCTCACAACCAATGCTGCGAAAACCTCCAAGCGCCTTCTCGCACACTTCGAGCACACCATCCTCCATCGGCAGGTAACGCTCGAAATCGCCCAGCCAGCCAATGCGGGTCCCGCGCCAATCTCTGGCCAGATCGGCGCTGAAGCGACGGGGATCACCCGGCACAGACGCAGGTGCATCGCCATGCTGACCGGCCATGGTCGCCAACAATTGAGCTGTGTCGCGCACGGTCCGTCCCATAGGTCCGTTGACCGCCAACGCTTCTCTCATGTCGGAGCCAATCGGTACCACGCCGGGGGTCGGGCGAAATCCGATCACATTGTTGAAGGCAGCAGGATTGCGCAACGATCCCATGAAATCGCTACCGTCGGCAACAGGCACCATCCGCAACGCCAACGCAGCGGCCGCGCCGCCGCTACTGCCGCCCGCCGTACGGCTGGCGTCATAGGCACACCCCGTAGCACCGAATACCGTATTGTACGATTGCGATCCCAAGCCGAACTCAGGTACGTTTGTTTTACCGATGATGATGGCGCCGCCGCGCTTAATCCGCGCGACGTGCAATGAATCTTGCTGCGCTACGTTGTCAGCGAAAATTGGCGAACCTGCACTCGTCACAAATCCGGCAGCATTCGCCAGGTCTTTGACCGCGAACGGCATCCCATGTAACCAGCCTCTATAGATACCCTTAGCCAGTTCATCGTCCGCGCGCCGGGCTTGCGCCAATACATGCTCCGCATCGGCAAGAGATACGATGGCGTTGAAGACATCGTTCAAACGAGCTATCCGTGTGAGGTGATCCTGCATGACCTCGACGCAGGATAGTGTCCGCTTCCTGATCGCGTCGCTCAATTCAAGTGCGGTGAATTCGTAGCTTTCGGTGGGTGCGCCGCTCGCGGACAGTACCTGGCAACCCAATCCCGCAACAGCCATTTGTATGAACCGGCGGCGTGGCAGTGATACCGTCATTCGCTTACCGCGTACACCTGTTGCCCCTCGAAGTAGGTGGCCAACGCCCGTATCTCGCTCACCTCCTCTATCGGAATCGCAAACGGATTGGCGCTCAGCACGGCAAAATCTGCCGATTTACCTATCTCCAGAGAACCGACGTGCCTATCCAACCTCAACGCCCGCGCACCGCCCATGGTCATTACTTCAATGCCTTCGTCCAGAGTGAGCGCTTGACTGCGCCAACCAGACCCCGGGTGGCTCCCGGTTGGATCGGCGCGGGTCACCAATGCTTCGAGGCCAATCCACGGATTCAAGTCGGGCGCGACGGAAGGCCAATCCGATCCCATGAGCAGAGGTGCACCCGCATCGAGTAAGTCGCGATTGGGCCAGTAACGAAGGCCCCGCGGACCCAGCGCCGTACGTACCGACTCGACGATCGGGGACGGAAACCACAAATGCGGCGATAGATCTGCCACCACATTGAGCTCGGCGAATCGCGGGATATCCGCATCGAGAATGAATCCGGCGTGTGCGAGCTCGTGGCGGCGATCGCTCATACCGTTGGTCTTGCGAGCGTGTTCGATCGCATTGAGCGCTTCGTTCACCGAGCGATCACCGGCCGCGTGTATCTTCACCGTGAAGCCCTTGGCATCCAGCTCGGTCACGGCCTTTATCAACGCCGGTACCGGAACGTGCAGTGGACCGAATTCGTCCTGTGCACCCTCCTCGACTTTCACATATGGATTGACCATGGCAGCGGTCCGTGCAGTCGTTGGAATGCCATCGAGAAAGATTTTGACGAAGTCCGTGTGCACATGTTCCGAGGCGTAGGTTTCGCGCATTACCGTATAGCGATCGACATCCACCGTGGATGGATCTTCGTTCATTTGCACGAGACTCGTAGCGACGTTAACCTTGAGCGCTCCCGCTTGGTCCAGTTCGTTGTACGCACGCGCTTCCGCTTCCGACGCGCTGGCATCTTTCCATCCGGTAATTCCGTATTGGTGTGCATTGTTCATCGCGTAGGCGATGCCTTCTTTGTAGTGCGCCGCAGTCCACGCGGGTAAGGCTTCGCCAACGACCGCGAAGGCCTCGAGCATCACGCCATTTAACCGACCGTCGCTGTCTTTCGGATAGCTGCCGCCTTTGGGGGGCGGCGTATCCTCGTCGATACCCATGATCTCGAAGGCCTTGGAGTTGACCCAGTAGTTGTGACCGGAGTCGTCGCGCAGCGCAATGGCTTTGTTGCCGGAGATCGCATCCAGCCAGGCACGCGGTGAATCGATTTGAAACCGGCTAAAAAACTCGGCCGCCCAGGTCCCGCCTTGAATCCACACATCGTTATCGGGTGCATTCGCCACGCAGCCAGCAATGGTCTCGCGCACCTCATTAGGCAATGCCGTAGCGGGAAAAAGGCACTGGAAACGCACCATCAATCCACCCCAGGCCGGGTGGGCATGCGCATCGATGAGCCCGGGCATGACAAACTGTCCGTGCAGGTCGACGACATTCGTCGCCGGGCCCGCAAACTGCATGACCTTTTCCGCATCCCCCAGCGCCACGATCCGACCCGCAGCAATGGCCATGGCGTCAACTTCGCCTTGCTTCGGGTCTTGAGTGTAGATGGTCGCGTTCGTCACGATCAACTCAGCGGTGTTTTCGAACGTCGCGCTTGTTGGTGCCGCGCTCGACCCCGCGTCCGGTGTACAGGCGGCCAGCGCCAGGACAAAGGCAGCTAAATGGAAGGCATCGAGACGCAAGTTCACTCTTGCAGTTTCGCGATGAGTACCTTGCGAGTTTCGATCACGTTCTCCAAAGGATTGCGCCGTAACGGAGCGACCTCGGCTTCGGTGTAAGGTTTGAAATCATCAGGCAACGCATCCGGAGAAATGCGCCAAAGCATCCAATTCAGCACCTCAGCGAGCGCGGCATCCGTTAGCGCGGCATTCGCGGATCCGGGCACCCGTACCAGGAACTCTCGCCCACCGGGTACCCTCAGGAAGTTGCCAACGAAGTTCTTCATGGTCGGCACCACCCCGTCCGCTGTCCCAGCTCCATCGGGTCCATGACAACCTTGACAGTGCAGCATGTAGTTTACGTGCGCACGGCCAATGTTCTCGACACCGCTCGGCTTATCGCTTGCAGTCGCGCTCATTGCTGCAAAGAATGAGCTAAACGCTAAGATGCGCCACATACGCCACATACCACATACGCCACATAGATGAAGACCCAATCAAGCGCGTTACTCGACGGCAATGCCAACGACTATCGCAGTTGAGCAGTTGTACACCGAATTCGATGTACCCAGACACCAATTTATGTCGTTGCTGCGCGGCGGATTGTACATCGGCCGATCCCCCTCGTTGCGATTGCACAAACAATTCCCACAACCTGATTTACCGCAGCAGTCGTTGTAGGAAATAACGTAGTTCTTACCGTCCACCGGATTGGTACAGGTTCCGATCCAGGTAATCGGCGACATCTCAGTGCCCGGCGGGCAAGTATTGATCGATCCACCGCAACAAGTGCACAGAAAACCGTCGATGGCACAATAACGCCAATACTCACAGGTCTGGTCGTCACCCGCCTCCGGAACAGATGATTGTTCTCGTGCTTCGCTCGCCCGCGCGACGGGTAACAAAGGTAACGACGACGCGCCTACCAGGCTAGCGCCCATGAACCCCAACCAACCGCGTCGAGAGGTGCGCCTGGCCACTTTTCGGCTCAGCGTCTCTGCGAGACGATCCAACGTCGTTCGTTCAGACATAGGCTTAAGTCCTGTTCCACTAATTCTCTTTGATCACGGATGGCTCGTAGTGATGCACACCACTATCTGACTGCGGATTCAGATACTCTTGAATCGAAGCCACGCCGAGACGCTGCGACTCGAACAAGCTCTCCAGATGTTCCCTTGAATTGACGATGCCCAGCGATGCCACCACGCCACGCTCATCGATCAGAATCCCATACGGAAGTTTACCCACACCGAAGGAACGGCCTGCAACCTCGGATAACGTATAGTCGAACGCATCGAGCTTCTCATGCCGCACAAAGCGATGATGCTCCTCGAGATCGTCACCGTCGCTGACGAGCAAGATGCCGACCTGGGGTTCGGCCCGATGCAACGATTTCAGTACGGGTAACAAGCTCTTGCAGATGGGACAGTCCGGCGCAAGGAAAAACAGCAACTGAGCTGTCTGTTTGTCGCCGACACCGCCCGTCTCCATGCGCTTACCCGTCAATGTCTCGACGGTAATTTGCGGCGCCGCATCGCCGACTTTGAGCTGCCGATTGATCATCAGCGCACCCGCCGGCGCGACTCGTTCGTAAAGCACGCCGACTTGGCGCGCTAACGCGAACACGACCACCGCCAGCGCGATGACCACGACCCACAACACGATGACCGTAATAGCCAACACGTCCATCACGACGACCCCAGCCACAATCGAGCATGTATGCTGCGGTTGGCGAAGAGTTGTTCAACGATTGCGTAGACCAAGAGCGCCGCCAGCGACAAACCCGCTCCCACAACAAGATCGACACCTCTCACGCCAATTACGTTGCCGAATAGATATGCAGACAGAGCGGACGCTGCGAGCAGTGTGTTGCGGAGTAATAATCCGCCTGAAAGGCGCATCGGCTCGTCACCGCATCCGCAATCGATAAACGCTCTACCCCGCAACATGTTGACGAACATCGCCATGCCGTAGACTGCTAACAAAAGCCCGGCTAGCGCCAACGCCCACCGTTGTAACAGAAGGAGTCCGAGCACGCAGGCGCCTTCCACCACCGCGAGCGTTGCGGCACCCACACTGGCCCACCTTTCGGGCCACAACCGGTACGCAATGAAGGCGGCCCTGAAGCGCTGCCAGGCGGTCAACTTGTGATGCAGCGCAATGGCCAGCACTCCAGCCAACCACCAACTCACCGTCACTTCGAGTACCGCTGGCATATACGGCTACCTGCCGTGAACGAAGAACGGCGTTTGGGCGCCGGTGTTCAGCGTTTTGACGTAGCTGCCTTCGATGGCGTTGTATACGTCGATGCCCATCTCGGCATTGGTCACGAACAGCAGCCGTTCATCGCCACTCCCGCCGACGCCAACCGCAACGCCCCAATTCTTCAGAACCACGCGTTGGACCCTGGACCTGGCCTGGAGATCGTAGATCCACACTTCGCTGCCACCATCTTTATGAGTCCCCTCGCCGCCTTCCGGGTTCATTAGAAAGTAGCCGGATCCGGCAGAATCCGCGATCACCGGCCGCAGTCCGCCTGGTCGCCAAGCGCGCTCGTTCGCACCCGTCAGCCACCATGCCGCGCCCATGGTGACGTCGTCTTTGCTGACGTCGAGCGGCAACACACGGCCCGAAAACGTGGGGAAGTGCGCCTCTCCATTGGCCATGGCGGCAGCCTCGAAGATCGGGTCGTTCTCCGGATCGAACAGTACCTCGCTCTTGGACGTATCCCGTAACTCACCGTTGGGGCGCAAGTGCCTGGTGAGCAGCGTTCCGTTCGAGCAAATCGACGTAAAGCTGTGCTTGCCGTTAGGTACGACGAAGGCGCAGCCAGGCGTTGGCACTTCTGTTACGAACGCACGCGATTCGAGATCGATGATGGATACCGATTGCCCCGGGGTGAAGTTGTATATGCCTAAGAAGCGCTCATCGCCGATGAACCCCGTGGCAAGGTCCTTTGGCATACCCGACAAGCGCTTGGCGGGTATCTCGATTTCTGCGGACACCGTCAGCGTTGTCGGGTCATAAACCGCAACCAAATCCGTACGTTCGCCGCCGCGTGCACCTCGCGTGTAAAACGTCTCGACGACGTAGTGCTCGTTGCGCTTGGCGCCGTACCGGTAGGAAGCGATAAAGCTGGCGGTCATCATGCCTTTGTACTGATCGCCAATGGTCGTGCCCAACGGATCGATAACCAGCACTTCACCTTCGAACATGTGGAAAAACGAGGCATCGTGCACCATGATCCAACGATCGGGATAAGCCTCCGGAAGCGTTGCGACCTCGCCGATGGTTTCGGGTTGGAATTGGGCTTGTACGCCGAGCGACATGAGCAACAGGATGCCATGCGGCAGGACTAACCTGGATTTCTTAAATAGTTTCATTCGCCAGCGACCCCCAAAATCACTGCAGTCGAACAATTGTAAACATTGTTGGTAGTACCCATGCACCAATCGATATCATTGTTCGCGGATGGCCGGTAGACCGGTTTGTCGTCCTCGTTGCGGTTGCAGATACAACGACCGCAGCTGCTCTTGCCACAGCAGTCGTTATACGAAATCACGTAGTTGACTCCGTCGGCAGGATTACGACAGGTCCCCACCCACGTCAACGGTGACATTTCCGTCCCCGGCGGGCAGGCGTTCTGCGATCCGCCGCAGCAGCTACACAAAAAGCCGTCGATGCCGCAATAGCGCCAATAGTCACAGGAGGTCGGATCCCCGGGATCGTTGGGATTACCCGTCGACTGCGCCGGTACCAGCGACTCTCCCGTACTGCTCGCGCGCGCGACCGGCAGCAGCGGCAATCCCGCGGTACCCGCGAGCAATCCGCCCAGCACACCCAGGACGCTACGTCGCGAGCTGCGCCGTGCGAGTCCGCGGGCAGCATGTTCCGAAACGCGATTGAGCTTGTCCAACAGGGTCATGGAATTCCGGCCTTAGTCGATAGAGTGAACCATGTAGGGGGTGTCCCCCAATTCATGGATGCTGTGTACGTAATCACCGGATCGACCGTCGTAAACGTCCAGGCTACCTGCGACGTTGACGACCAAGAGCCGTGGCTGCTCCTCATGGGTGACGCCGATGCTGAGTGCATCCGTCTCGAGATCAATGCGTTGTAGGGGTTTACGCTGCTCGATGTCGAATAGCCACACTTGTTGAGCCGGGTCCTTGTGACTGCCGTCGTACCCGTTGGGCGTCATGGCCACCCACATCAAGCCGTCGGGGTGTGCTGCCTTGCCATGCCAACCAGCGGGTCGCCAGTTTTGTTCGCGTTCCGTCGCACTGGTTAACCACCAACGCTCGCCGATTTCCGGTGCCGCACCACTCGCGCGGACGGGTTGCACTTCCCCTTGGTAGGTCACGAAGTACCAGGTATCGCCAATCCACACCGCTTTTTCGGAAAGGGGATCGGCATCGATGTCATTAAAGACAGCGCTGCTCGAACGGCTTTTTTCCTGCCCCGCGTCATTGAGTACAACGTGGGTCAGCGCGCCGTTACCGCAGAGCGACAGGAAACCTCGGCCCGCATCGGGGTATACCAGCGAACAACCCGGCAGCGGGATTTCAGCGACGAGCGCTTCGGTGTCCAGGTCGATGACGGTGACCGACGTCGATGGATTCATGTTGAACACCAGCAAGAACTCGTCGTTTGTCGTAAGACCCGTCGAGGCGTGATTGACCACCACGTTCATGCGTCGCGGCGGCAGGTCGATCTCGCCGACGAGCGCAAGATTTTCGAAGTCGTAGATCGCCACGACATCCTGTCGGGCGCCACGCGTCCCTCGTGAGTGCACGGTTTCGCCCACGTAAAACTTCCGGCGTTTCACCGAGTAGTCGAGCGTCGCAAATTGTCCCGCGCTCAACATCCCCTTGAAGCGTCGTGTCGTGACATCGACCAGGCCGAAGCTCGAATCGATCAGGCTCCCGAAAGCAAAGTCATGGACCATTGCATAGGTGGCAGGATACGGCGTGGCCAGTTTTAGGACGTTGGGGATCGGCTCGGCTGGAAGCGGCTCAGCCGCTATCGCATCTCGCTGCGTCCACAGGGCGAGGCACACACACCACACCACCAGTGTTGTTGCGCAGCTTTTTCGAGCCATCGTCGTCATCCCCCAATCTCAGCCGATTCTAACGCCACTCGAAAGAAAATGTGGCTTCTCCGAGTACACACGAATATAGTACACTCGTACTAAAACGACAATAGGTTGGATGAGCACCAAACACGGACCGCGACACCGGCCAGGCACGGCGGCCTACGCAAAGGGTCAGGAAACTGCGGCAAACGTGCTGACCGTCGCCAAGGACATCGTCATAGAAGAAGGTATGGCGAAACTGACGATGCGCGGCGTCGCACGAGCTATGGGGATGTCGCCGGGTAATCTGAGCTACTACTACGCCACCAAAGCCGATCTGCTGGCCGACCTGCTGGCGAGTGTGCTCGAACCCTATCTATCCGAATTCGAGCGGTTGCGCCAACTCGAAGCAGACTCACCCGAAGCTCAATTGCGCGCCGTTCTCGAATTCGTTTACGACGATCTCGCTGAGAAAGACACCACTCATTTCTTTCCGGAGCTTTGGGCCATGGCGTTGCGCGACGAGGACGCCAACCGGCAGATGGAACGCATGTACGAGACGTATCGCTCTGTCTTGAGAGAGATCATTAAGGAGATGCGACCGGATCTCGGGCCGACAGTAGTCAAAGATCTGGCGCTGACGATTGCCGCCACCATCGAGGGACATACCGTTTTCATTGGGCACGAACGACCACATAAGGCGCGCGCGTCCAACGTCAAGACGCTCATTCTCGAGCAACTCATCACCATGGTTCGCACGGCACCGCAGGGTTCAGATTCACGGCACCTGCGCAACGCTACTTAAATGGAGGGGATCACCATGAGAACGTATTACCTGTCACTTCGGACTCTTTGTATCGTCTGTTGCTTTTCCCTAACAACACCTCTATGGGGTTCGGTCATCGAAGAGGTTGTCGTTACCGCCCAAAAGCGCGAACAGAATGCGCAAGATGTCGGTATTGCCATCAGTGCTTTAAACGGCGAACAAATGGAACAGCTCGGCTATTCGAATGCGCAACAAGTGACAGCCATGGCACCGGGTGTGCATACCGTGCAGCCGAACGGTGAAGCCAACTATGCCATCGGCATTCGCGGCGTTGCGAATTCTGACTTCACAACGAACGTCGAAAGCCCCATCGCCGTGTACGTCGACGATGTCTATATCAGTCAAATGTCGGGCACCGGCTTCATGCTCTTCGATATGGATCGGGTAGAGATCCTCAAGGGACCTCAGGGCACACTTTACGGACGCAACGCAACAGGCGGGCTTGCGCACTTCGTCACCAAGAGACCCACGGATACGCTGGATGGCTACGCGCGGGTAACCGCCGGGAGCGAAAACCAGATCAAGCTCGAAGGCGCGCTGGGAGGACCCTTGAGCGAAACGATCTCGGGGAGGATTGCGATAGCCACGAACGATCACGACCCGTACGTAAAAAACCGTATCGGCAAGGATCTGAACGACGGTAACGAACAGGCTTTTCGCGCACAGCTACTGTTCGCACCGCGCGACAATATCGACCTCCTACTGAACGTCCGCGGCATGGACCAAGACATCGACACCGGATTTTTCGAGCACGTCACTTCCGCCGTACCGGGTCAGCTGACGCCGTCGCTCGTCAATCCCGTCCTCGGATACATCGACAACGACGGCGATCCGTACGCGGGTGCCTGGGATGCACCGGGCTTCAACGACCTGGAGACTCGCGGCTATTCAGCGACGCTCAACTGGGACTTCGACAGCTTCACGTTCACCTCCATCACGGATTTTTCGACCGTGGAGCGAGATTACATCGAAGATTCCGACGCATCTCCCGTTCCCCTTTTCAATTTCTTCTTAACGACCGATGCCGAGCAGTTCTCTCAGGAGTTTCGTCTGACAGGGGACACCGACAACATGCATTGGGTAGCCGGTTTTTACTACTTGGACCTGGCCATCGACGACAGCAACGGCGCGGAAACGGAACCCTTCATCGATCCCTTGAGCGACACACCCGCCGTGTCTGGCCTGGACAACCCATATGAAATGAATACCGAATCCTACTCACTGTTCGGGCAAGTCGAGATCGATCTGACGGAGCGCTGGACGTTGATCGGTGGGCTGCGCTGGATTCGCGACGAGAAAGACCACGAATACTTCGTCAATGCTGTCGATTTCATACCAGGAACGACGTTGCGGAACGGCAATCCGAACATTCTGGCGGCGCTCGCCAGTTATAGCGGCGATCGGGAAGACGACGAGGTCGCGGGCCGTCTCGGCCTCAACTGGGACGTCAGCGATACAACGATGCTCTACTTCAGCTACAACCGTGGGGTTAAAAGCGGAGGATTCAACGCGCCCGTATTCCCCTTGAGCCCACCGTTGGACTACACGGACGAGGTGATGAGTTTCGATCCGGAACAACTCGACGCATACGAAATCGGTTTCAAGTCGAGCCTCAGCGGCGGGCTTGTGCAACTGAACGGCTCTTTCTACTACTACGACTACAGCGACTACCAAGCTTTCCAAATCGTCGCTATAGATACCATCACCACCAACGCCGACGCCGAGTCCACCGGCGGCGAGTTGGAATTGTTGGCAAGCCCAATCGATGGCCTCGACATCATGCTTGGCGCAGCCTACAACGACATCGATGTGGATCTCGGTTCCGGTACGCCTGAGACAACGTCCGTTCAATCCCCCGAATGGAATTTGAACGCCCTTTTACGCTACGAGTTCGCCCTTGGGGAGGGTAGGCTCGCCCTGCAATACGATGCTGTCTATCGATCCGAGCACTTCTTCAGTCTCACCGGCGCCGAAACCGTGCGCGAAAACGGTTACACGCTGTCCAATGCATCGATCATGTATACGAGCGGCAACGGTCGTTGGAGTGTCATGGGTTTCGTACACAACTTGACGGACGAGGAGTACCTCGTGCAAACCTTCGACCTTTCCGGTCCCGATGTCTTTGGCATGACCGAACAGTACTACGGCCGTCCGCGTTGGAGCGGGGTCACGTTTACCTATCGATTCGCCGATCAGTAGCGCCGATCGCCTGAGCCGGGATCGCACTTTTGTCTCCGACCCCAATCACCGCTTCGCGAGCGCCCGCACCGCGTTGCTGCACACGACCCCGTGCTCATACACATAGGCTTCGTGATTCTCGGTGACCGAGTCCAAGTCGTAGGCGTAGTTCACCAGGATGCCACAGGACTCCCCGAGACCTTTCGGTGAGGGATCGCCCATCCAATTGATGCGTTCCAGTCGCGCACCATTGCGCAGATGGAACCTCGCCACGGCATCCAACGGGTCTTCGCCACGTTTCTCATTCACCAGGTAGTGGGCACAGAGTTTGAGCAACGTGTTGCGCGTGTCTTCATCGTCGTCTTCGGAGTGCCATGCTCCTTGTGTCACCTGCTGAGCCAGATCCAATTCGGCCGCTTCCAGGACCTCATTCGCCTCTCTGCCCGCCTGATCTTTCAACCACTTGCATAACCCCGGCACAGGAGACAACGTCGCGAACTGTTTGATCTGCGGCAGATTGGTTCGAATCCGCTCCGCCACCTGCTTGATCAGGAAATCACCGAAGGCGATACCCACCAAGCCTCTCTGGCAGTTACTGATCGAGTAAAAAATCGCCGTGTCCGCCAGTTCTTCATCGCATGTCACGTTGTCCTCACCGATCACATCCTTCACCGAATCGACCAGCCCCTGGACGAGTGCGACTTGTACAAAAATGATCGGCTCACCCGGCAGGGTGGGATGAAAAAACGCATAACAGCGTCGTCCCGTCGACAAACGGCGGCGTAGGTCGTCCCAACCCGTTATCTCGTGCACGGCTTCGTACTCGATCAGCTGTTCCAGCACGTAGGCGGGCGTCGACCAGTCAACACGCTCCAAGGTCAGAAAACCGCGGTTGAACCAGTTGCGAAACAGACTCTCCAAGTCGGCATCCACCGCGCGCAGCTCTTGATCCTGTGGGTAGCAGGCTTGCAAATCGACACGCATACGCAACAGCGCGTGCGTGCCGTTGGGGCAAATATTGAGAATTTCAAACAGACCGCGGCGCGCCGGCAGGCTGGCGCGATTGAGTTTTTGTACATTGAGCGGACCCGAGTCTTTCTGATACGCATCGATAGCTTTGCGCAGGCGATCCTGATCGACGCGGAATTCGGTCAAGAGATAGCGGAAAAAGACCAATCGCTCGTCAGCGTCGAACTCCTCATAACGACTCAACAACTCGGAAGCCAGGCGCAATACCGTGGCTTCGTCTTTGAGACGCAACAAATCGTGGCAGATTTCCTGCCAAGTACGCCGCTTGAGCGCAGTGCCGGTCACCAGTTTGAGTAAATTGGACAGTGCCATAGCAAAATTCTCCCCCACACCCACCACGGCGGGTGCGACGAGTTCACATTTCTCACGCTAAAGGTAGCAAAGACCGGACGAATTCGGCAAAAACTTACCGTGTGTGACAATCCGTAACCACACATGCTAATTTCATGCTGGCTCAACACAACGATAACGCGGCTATTTAAAAGGGAGTATGCGGGAATGAGCAAAGCCACCGATCACGAAGTGGTGTCGATTTACCGACACAGCGACGAGCAAATCGATTTGCTCATGACCAAGGCCCCTGAATGTGTCCTCATGTGGGGCACAAAGGATGGCTGGCCGGTCGGCGTAGTGCACTCCTTTGTCTGGCACGACGGCAAGATCTGGGTGACCTTTGCCGCGCACCGCCACCGCGCCTCCGCCATCAGACGCGATCCACGAGTGTCCGTTACCGTCAGCGGGCGGACCAGCGACGATCCTGACTGCCCATTGGGTGCCGTGACCGTGAAGGGCCGGGGTGTGTTCGTCGACGACACACAGCAAAGGGAGTGGTTTTATCGAGCGTTGTCGAAGAAAGTCTCACCCGACGACAAGGCCGGAGAGGACGCATTCTACAGCTTGCTGGATTCACCGCTCAGGCTCGTGTTGGTCATCACGCCCGAAAAGTGGATCTCGTTCGACGCCGACAAGTCTGCCCGGCACCGCGAAGGCACACTGAAAGAAGAGGAAATGTCGCCATTGCAGAGTGCCGATGCCGAACGCTTGCAGCGTGAACGAGCGCGGCACGGAATAGAGTGAGCGCACGTAAATGACGGACCAGGTTGACTACGGACCCCTGACAGGACTCATCGGACGCTGGCAAGGCAGTAAAGGCTCGGACCTGGCGCCGGAACCCGATGGCGACGTCACCAGCCCGTACTACGAGACGCTGACCTTTACCGCTGCCGGGGACGTTGACAACGCAGACAGCCAGGATCTGGTGATGCTCCACTATCACCAGATTGTCTCCCGTCAGCGTAACGACGAAGTGTTCCACAACGAAACGGGTTTCATTATCTGGGATGCAGAGCAGCAACTGTTGATGCAGTCTTTCGCCATCCCCAGAGGGCTCTCGTTGGTTGCAGGCGGCAAAGTGGTCAGCTCCGCCAACGGCTTGCGCTTCGAGCTGGCAGCAGGCAGCGGCGATTGGCCCATCGCACAGGCGCCTTTTTTGCGGGACAACGCGGCCACCGAGTCGTTTGTGCGCACACTAGAGCTCAACGGCGATACGCTGAGTTACGAGCAGTGTGCGGTCATCAGCATCTACGGTCGTCGCATGGAACACACGGACACCAACACGCTCGCCCGCCACTAGCCATTCACACTGCCTTCAAACACGAGGTTTAGCCTTGGTCCTCAAGTTTACAGCCCTGCTCATCGCCCTCATCGGTCTACCCATGGTTTGGCAAGGGGGCCAGCTCGCCCTGCTCGGAGGATCGCCCTACTACGTCGTCGCTGGACTGCTGATGGTCGCCAGCGCCATCGAGCTGTGGCGTGGACACCGTCGGGGGTTTTACCTCTTTGCAGTGGTCCTTTTAACGACCTTGGCTTGGGCGGTCTATGAAAAAGGCATCGATTTCTGGCTGGTCGGATCGCGCATCTGGATCGTAGGTCTGCTCGCCATTTGGCTGTGCCTGCCCTTTGTCCGGCGCGGGCTGTGGGAAGGCGATCCTCCGCCTCTCATGAAGCTGCGCACTTTCCAGATGGGTGCCTTGGCCAGCGTGGCAGTGTTGGCTGCAATGACCTACGAAGTCACCACCGACGATGTACTGCCCATCGCCGACAAGAAGTATGGCCCCGCGCAAAACTCTCCGGATTGGACCGCCTACGGTGCGAGCAACGCAGGCACACGTTATTCACCACACATGCAGATCAATGCAGACAACGTCGACCAGCTCGAGCGAGCCTGGGAAGCGGACACAGGACGGGTTGGGAGGTTCAGCGCAACGCCGATTCAAATCGAAGATGGCCTTTATCTGTGCACCTCACAGAACGTCGTCATTGCCTTGGATGCCGACACCGGCGCGGAGCGCTGGCGTTACGACCCCGAAAACGAAACGCCGCCCTATGGCATCCTGGGTAATTGCCGGGGCGTCACGTATTACCACCTTCCGGGTCGTACCAAGGGCGAACATTGCGCCGAACGTATCTACACGGCGACCACCGACGCCCGCATGATCGCGCTCGATGCGATTTCGGGCCAGCCCTGTGAGGAATTCGGACCAGGCGGTCAGATTTCACTGCTCATCGGCATGGGTGAAGTGAAGCCTCTGTACTACTTCGTGACCTCTCCCCCTACCCTCGCCAGCAATACACTCGCCGTAGGCGGATGGGTGATGGACAATCAGGAGACCGACGAACCGTCGGGTGTGGTAAGAGCCTATGATCCTGCTGACGGCAGCCTCAAGTGGGCTTGGGACATCGGCCGGGAAGCGTCCGATCCGCCAACGAACACTGCGTCCAAAGGCGGCGGTCTGTATACCCGCGGCACTCCGAACGTGTGGAGCTTGATGTCGGCGGACGACGAACTGGGACTGGTTTATGTGCCTACGGGCAACGCCACACCCGATTACTTCGGCGGTCACCGCACGCCGGTCATGGACAAGTATGCAAGCTCGGTTGTAGCCATCGACGCTCAAACCGGTTTGACTCGTTGGCATTTTCAAACGGCGCACCACGACATCTGGGACTACGATGTACCCTCGCAACCGACATTGATCGATTTGACCATCGACAACGTCGAACACAAGGCTGTCATCGCACCCACCAAGCGCGGCGAGTTGTTCCTTTTGGATCGCGCGACCGGTGAGCCCATCGCCGAGGTGACCGAACGGGCAGTACCTCAAACCGATCTGCCTGCGGAACGCACCAGCGCCACGCAACCCTTTTCCACCGGTATGCCGTCCTTCGCGCACCCCCGCTTGCGTGAGCGCGATATGTTCGGCATCAGTCCGTTCGATCAAATGGCCTGCCGCAAGGAGTTTTTGCAGTTGCGTTACGAAGGTCCCATGACGCCACCCTCTGTCGAGGGCACGATTTTATATCCCGGTCCGGCCGGCGGCATGAACTGGGGCAGCGTGGCCGTCGATGAGGAGCGTCAACTGATGGTGGTCAACAACATGCACCTGCCGTTTGTCATCCACATGATCCCGCGAGAGGACGACAAGCCCAGCAGCGAAGACGGTTTCTCGCGAGGCTACGGTATCGGCGGACCGCAGCGCGGCACCCCTTTTGCCGCCCGAGTACAGATGTTTGCCTCACCGCTATCGTTGCCGTGCCTCGAACCCCCCTATGGCGAAATTGCCGTTGTGGATCTGACGACACAACAAATCGTGTGGCGCCGCGGTATGGGACTGTGGGAGATGGGTTTCCCATATTCCGCCGGCTCGTTCGTGACGGGTGGCGGGCTGATCTTCAATGCCGGCGTGATGGACGGCCAACTGCGCGCCTTCGATGTCCTCACCGGCGAAGTCGTCTGGCAAGATCAGTTGCGCAGCGGATCCGATGCCACACCTATGACCTACGTCAGCCCGAAAACGGGCCGTCAATACGTATTGGTAACGGTACCCAGCGAGACGGCCTCACCGGCAGAAGCCGACGCAGTCTTCGACCGTACCGTCGTTACCAATACGCCAGGCGGACGCATCATCGCTTATGCACTCGCGCAGGAGTAGTCGCAACTTAAGATTGACGCACCCGTCACGCTGAGTTCGCCAACGGCACTACCTTCTCGCCGAACTCTGCCAGCCGATCCAATCCGCCCGGTCCCGCAAAAAAGAACGCCGGCACCATAATGCGGTCGACGCCGAGCGCCGCCATCTGCTCTACACCGGCAACCGGGTCCGCCATCTGCAGACCGAACATGGCATTCACGGCCAAACTGTCAGGATCGCGATCTCGCTCTTCACACGCTTTACGCACCCTGGCAAGCAAAGCACTCAGTCTTTCGAAATCGCCTTCACCGGGGAAGTAGCCATTTGCAATGCGCACGGCGCGCTGCACGGCAGCATCGGTGTCGCCACCGACAACGACCGGGATGTCTCCGTTGACAGGACGGGGACTACACGTCGCCGGATCGAAATCGACGAATTCGCCGTGATATTCAGCGTGCGGTCCCGCCCAAAGGGCGCGCATCGCAGCGACGTACTCGTCATTTCGCGCACCGCGCCGGGCCCACGGCACATCCAGGGCCTCGAATTCTTCCTTTAACCAGCCGACCCCCAAACCGAGCTCCACGCGCCCGTTGGTCAATTGATCGAGCGTGGCCAACTCCTTGGCCAACACCAACGGATTGCGCTGCGGCACGATGAGGATGCAGGTGCCCAAACGCAGCGTAGGCGCTGCTGCGGCGACGAAGGCGAGCCAGATCAGCGGATCCGGAATCGGTGTATCGGGCTCGGCAGGGATTTTGCCGTCTTCCGTGTAGGGATAACGCGACGCGATGGTGTCCGGCAGCACCACGTGCTCGCCACCCCACACGGATTCGAAACCAAGTTGTTCAGCGCGGCGGCAGATGTCCAATGCCGCATCTCCCTCAACGCCCACACTGCTCGCAAAGGCTAAACCGACGTCCACTAGCACCCCCTTTCTGACGACCACTAACCACGCCGATCGTACCCTGTTTACCAAAAAAATGGAGGTTTAGTGAAAAATTCGGCGGTGATGCACAGGTTTTTTTTCATCGTGCCGCCGTTTTTTGCGGACCCTCGTCATAGTGAAAAGCACTACTCCGTCACACTTTCTCTAACCCCCTGATTCAAAAGGAAAATACATTTGTCTTACATCAGGTCACAAGATTGGCATGCGCGTTGCACTTCTTTCGGCAACATCAACGCAGTATGCGAACTTACAAATGAATACATACGTTCGATACATTGTCATCGCTTTATCAAGCGCGGCGGTCATCGCAAGCCTTGCGGGCAAGCCGTCAAACACAACGTCTCAAGCCAACCCACGTGCTTTGTCGATCGGGCCCTCTTACATCGTACAGGCCATGTCCGTCGAGGAGGCACAAACCTCAGTCGAGCGCGTCGGCGGCAAGGTGCTTCGCACCCTTGCCATCATCAATGGCGTGGAAGCCAGTCTCGATACGCAAGCTGCCGCATTGCTTGAACAAGACGCCGATATCAGACTCACGAGCAACCATCCGGTGGTCTCGCTAGCAAAACGCAGGTCAAAGAAAGAAACTACTTTGGCATCGGACACCAGCCAGTCCGCTGACAGTAGCTTCCGGGAAAGCTCGTCCACCGACACGTTGGAGGCAGAAGTCGAACAAGGCGACGCGGACGCGCTGCTCGCCGAGGCATCGGCTGCCGACACATCCGGCGGTGAGTCTACACCAAGCTTGGACCTCGACTTCGCTCACGCACCCTCACTGATCGGCGCCAACGACCTACATCGTTCCGGTGTCGACGGTCGTGGAATCACGATCGCATTCATCGACAGTGGGTACTGGGACGTCCCCGGTATGAATCGGACCCCCGAGGGCGAATATCGCATCCTTGCCGAACACACGGTGCTGCCGCAAACGGAATTCGAAAGCATGCTCAGCGAATACGGTGCAGAGGTCATCATCGATGAGCACGGCCACGGGACTCATGTCACGTCCATTGCTGCCAGCAGCGAGCAGATAGAAGACGGTCGCTTCATGGGGGTTGCGCCAAATGCCAATTTGGTCGCCGTCCGTGCTTTCAATAGAGAAGGTCAAGGTACCTACGCGGATGTCATCGCGGCGATCCAATGGATCGTCGACAACCAGCGCGCGTTCGACATCAGAGTCCTGAACCTGTCGATCAGCGCGCCTGTCCAATCTCACTATTGGGACGATCCGCTCAATCAAGCCGTCTCTCGCGCCTGGCAGAGGGGCATCGTCGTGATCGTCTCCTCTGGTAACAAGGGTCCGGATCCCATGACGGTAGGCGTGCCCGGCAACAACCCCTACGTCCTCACCGTGGGTGCAATGACGGACAACTACACCCCCGCCGATCCATCCGATGACGTCTTAGCTTCATTTTCCTCCGTGGGTCCCACGGCCGAGGGGTTCGTAAAGCCCGAAATCACCGCGCCGGGCGGGCATCTGCGCGGTTTTATGCCCTCCATGACCACAATCGGCATGACCTACCCGGAATTCCGCGACGGCAGCTATTCCCACTACGCCATGTCGGGCACGTCGCAGGCCGCCGCGGTGATCAGCGGTGTCGCAGCGCTTATGCTGCAAGTTGACCCAGGTCTCAGTCCTGACGAGGTGAAGTGTCGCATTATGGCCTCTGGAAAACTGGCCATGGATGACTCAGGCGTACCGGCGTACAGCGTTTTTCAGCAAGGCGCAGGGCTCGTGTCGGCCTACGACGCGGTATACGGCTCCGCCTCCGGCTGTGCCAATGCAGGCCTGAACATCAAGGCTGATCTGGCCGGTAGGCAGCACTTCGGCGGTCCGGCGAACATGGATGAAAACGGTCACTTCTACATCATGGATGGTGAAGCCGAGTTCGGTACGCCGCTCGGCAATGAGGCTTTCCTTTGGAGCAACGGCTTCTTGTGGAGCAATGCCTTTCTTTGGAGCAATGGCTTCCTGTGGAGCAATGCGTTTCTTTGGAGTAACGGCTTCTTGTGGAGCAACGCCTTCTTGTGGAGTAACAGCTACTCGCTCGAGAGTGTGGCTCAAGAATCTACGGTAGAGGTAGCCGTTAACAGCTGGGTCGACCAGGAGTAGAACTTTGTCATTAGCCATAAGGACGTGGCGCAATGTATTTGGCACGCTCATTGTGTGCCTGCTAAGCCAAGTTGCCGTCGGCTTCGGCAACGACCTCACGCGCCCGATGTCCTTTCGACACTTGACCGTCGCCGACGGTCTGAGTCAGCACACCATCATGGACATCCACCAGGACAGCGTGGGCTACATCTGGCTGGCGACCGAAAATGGACTAGACCGCTACGACGGCTACACGGTCACCAGCTATCAACGCGGACTTGCCGACAACGGCCAACTCGTCAACGACTACATCTGGACCATTGGCGAGGATCATGACGGCAATCTCTGGCTGGCCACCGACGGTGGCGGCGTGGCGAAGTGGATTCGGTCCACCGATCGCTTCGAGCACTATCGTCATGACCCCAAAGACACAGCCAGTCTGTCCAGCGATCGCACCCGAACGCTGTTGGTCACACACGCTGGTGTATGGGTCGGCACTTACGAGCATGGACTGAACTTCATCGACCACACCACCGGCATCATCACCCGCTTTCGACACAACCCCAACGATGCAAAATCGCTCCCAAGCGACGGCGTTTTTGCGTTGCTGCTCGATGATCGCAACGGCTTATGGGTCGGCACGGATCGCGGGCTGGCGCTGCTCGATATCCAGCAACGCGCATTTACCACTTTTCGACACAACGCCGATGACGATCAATCGCTGTCCAACGACAAGATCCGCGCATTGAACTTGGACCAATACGGCGCGCTCTGGGTAGGCACGTTCGGCGGGGGTCTGAACGTACTGCACACCGACGATTTCACGGTCACTCGTTACCGGCACGATGCGAACGATCCGGCATCACTATCTCACGATCACGTACGCGGTATCTTGGAAGACAACGTGGGTCGGATGTGGATCGGCACCGCGCATGGTTTGGACGTCATGGCACCGGGGTCTGCGAAGTTCCACCGCTATGGATCAGGCGACGGAAAGTACGATCTTCCTGACGACTACATCATGTCGCTCGCACAAGACCGCAGCGGGCTCCTCTGGATCGGCACGCGCACAGCAGGGGTGAGCGCGTGGCACTCGGACAGCTGGCTATTCGGACATTACCAGCACAAGGCGCTCAGTCGGAGCAGCGTGACTTCCTTCACCACGGATCAAAAGGACGTGTGGGTCGGCATGTTCGGCGGAGGCCTGGCCAAAATCGATCGTCGCTCCGGAAAATTTACAACCCTGGAGCTCCCGCTCTCTCGAGGCGACAACAAAGTCATGGCCTTGGCTAAAGACAGTGCCAGCGGACTCTGGGTAGGTACCATGTCGAGCGGTCTCTATTGGCGACCGAACGGGCGGGAGACGTTCGTCAACTTCCGGCACCGGGCCGACGACCCCAAAAGCCTCAGCGGCAACGGAGTGATGAGCATCTACGAAGACCGCCGGGGGCACATCTGGGTCGGTACGTTCGGCAAGGGTTTCAGTAGATTCGATCCTCGCACCCAGCAATTCAAGCGCTATGGCATGGATGAAGCGCCTGCGGGATGCGGCGCACAAGGCCGTGCATTCGCCGAGGATCGTTTGCGGAATTTCTGGGTGGCCACGGAACAGGGGCTGTGCGTGATCGACCCCAAGACCAACGCCATGACCGGTTTTACCCATGCCCCAAACGACGCGCATAGCCTGCCGGAAAACTCTGTATATGCCCTGCATCGCGACACAAACGGCGTACTTTGGGCGGGCACGGGAGGCGCCGGATTGGCACGTATCGACGTCGACTCCGATAGCATCCAGCACACGACCTTCGCCACCTTTTCACGTAAACACGGTTTGTCGAGCAACATGGTCTACGGTCTCCTGAGCGACGAACGCGGTCAGCTCTGGTTGAGCGGCAACAACGGGCTCACGCGGTTCAATCCGCAGACATTGGAGGTCAAGATCTACAGGCGCACACATGGCTTGCAAAGTGACGAGTTCCACTTCGGCGCCGCTCACAAGAGTGCCGACGGGGAACTATTCTTCGGCGGATCGGGGGGGTTCAATCACTTTTTCCCCGACCGGCTCAATCAGTCGAGCCACCCGCCACCCGTTGTCGTCACCAAGGTGCTCAAAGCCAACCAACCGCACGTACCTGCGACACCCCTAGCGGAACTCCATACTTTGGAGCTTCCGTACGACCGCAACGCCGTGAGCTTCGAGTTTGCGGCACTCGACTTTACCGACCCAAAAAACAATCGATACCGCTATAAGCTGGAAGGGTTCGACACGGATTGGATCGACGCCGGCACCAGCCGAAGCGCCACCTACACCAACTTGGACGGCGGCTCGTACCATCTTCGCGTCGCAGCATCCAACAGCCAGGGTGCGTGGAACGAGCAAGGCGTCGATATCGCTCTCAAGGTGGGTAGCCCGCCGTGGCAGACACCCTTGGCGTACTTCAGTTACGTCATCGCCGCCATGTTCGTCTTCTGGCGCATTCTCGCTCGACAGAACGAAAAACTTGCCCAGGAAGCCGCCTACCGCAAAAGATTGGAACGAGAAGTCGCGAACAGAACCGAAGCGCTGGAAGAAACCAACACGGCACTGCAACGAGTCTCGCAAGCCAAAGGTGAGTTTCTAGCCCGCATGAGCCACGAACTCAGGTCACCCATCAATGGCGTCATCGGGATGGCGGATCTGTTGCAACAGACGCAGCTGAGCGACAAGCAAGGCAAATTCACCGAGACCATTGCACAGTCGGCACGCTCGTTACTGTCGATCATCAACGACATATTGGACTTCTCTAAACTAGAGTCGGAAAAAATGTCGTTGGATTTGGTGCCGACGAATCTCGAGGAGATCATCGACGAGGTGGTCGAAATGTTTGCCTTGCAGGCACACGACAAAGGCATCGAGCTGACTGCACGCATACCGCCATTCGGGTTACCCACCGTGGTCATCGACCCACTCAGAATTCGCCAGGTGCTGGTCAATCTCATCGGCAATGCGATCAAGTTTACGCCACAAGGGCACGTGGCTGTCACCGTCGAGCAAACTGCCGAGGGCACGTTTACCTTTGCCGTCGCGGACACCGGTATCGGCATCGCGGAGGAAAGTCGAAGCATGATCTTCGACTCGTTTACTCAGGAGACCCGCGCAACCGCACGCAAATTCGGCGGTACCGGTCTGGGATTGTCCATCAGCAAGGAGTTGGTCGAACTGATGGGGGGCGACCTGCAACTATCGTCTCAGGTCGGCCGCGGTACGACGTTCGAATTCTCGCTGCCGCTGACGAGCCATGAGGGCCCCTCGGATTCCCGTGAACCATTGCCGGAGTTGACCGACAAGCCCGCAATCATCGCGGTCAACCATCGCGAACTCGCACGCATGATCGAACGCTACGTGGCGGCGTGGGGTATGACCGTTACGTTCACGCACACTCAACACGAAACCGAAGCCGCACTCAACGAGCACGGCGAGGCGGCCTTGCTGTTTATCGACAGTCGCACCGAAATCGATGCACCCGAGAGTGCTGCTGTCATCCACCTCAATGCCTTGGATCAATCCAACGATCACCGCAGGAACACGCTGACCATTCCGCCGCGCCGATCGGAGCTACAGGAACTCGCTACCTCTTTAGCGGCAAGTAAGGTCGCCTATCTCGGCTCACGGCGCTCATCGGGGCAAGCCGAGCAACTGAGCGGCAGAGTGCTCTTGGTGGAAGACAACCCCGTCAATCGAGACGTATTCGTCGGCATGCTCGAGACCATTGGTTGCGAGAGTGCGTGTGCCGAGAACGGTCTAACGGGTGTGCAACTGGCAACATCGGAACACTTCGACGTCGTCTTGATGGATTATCGCCTGCCTGACATCGACGGGGTCGAGGCGACACGCCGCATTCGTCAGGCCGAGTTCACCCAACTGCCTATTATCGCCCTGACCGCGAATGCGAGCCCCGAAGACCGCCAGCGCTGCTTGGCCGCTGGAATGAACGACTTTCTAAGCAAACCGTGCGAGCTCGCCGTATTGGCTGCGGCACTGGAGCAATGGTTGCCGAAGTCCGAGCCGTACGAGCTGTCCTTCGAGCCGGATGAGTTTGACGAAGGTGCATTGGAGCAAATCAGATCCATGCAACGCCCGGACGGTTCGAACATGCTCTCCCACGCTGCGACACTATTCAATACGACTGCCGACGAGTGCCTAAGCGACATGCGCATGGCGGTCGACACACAGGACGCACGACGCCTGCAGTCGGCTGCCCACAAACTCAAGTCGGCCTGCGGTTTGCTGGGCTTGAGCGGCATGGCTGTGCTCTGCCGCGAGATCGAACACTGCGGTGAGTCCACGGAATTCGAGTCGGTACGTGAACAACTGACGCTTCTAGCACAAAAGCATTCTGTTGCAGAACGTTGGCTCATTGAACAGATGGGTCGCGGAGACACCCTCTCTCAGATAAATGAGGCCGGTTAACCATGGAAGGACGACCGACAATCCTGATTGCCGATGACGACGAATTGATGCGTACGCTTCTGAGCTCAGCGCTAATCGATGGGGGTTTTACCACCGTTGAGGCAGTCAACGGTACCGAAGCATTGGCACAGTTCGAGCGAGTACGACCGCAGTTGTTATTACTCGATGTCGACATGCCCGAGTTGAGTGGCTTTGACGTCTGTGCAGAAGTACGTCGGTCACCCACCGGCGCCAACGTGCCCATCGTGATGGTGACCGGCAACGACGATACACAAAGCGTCGAGCGCGCCTATCAAGCGGGTGCGACCGACTTCATCAACAAACCGCTGAATTTCGCCCTCCTTTGTCATCGCGTGCGTTACATATTACGCAACACCAATACCCACAACGCGCTCATAGAAAAAGAAGCGGAGAACGGTATTCTGCTGCAAGCTCTACCGGACCGAATCGCGCTCGTCATGCACGACGGCACACCGGTCAAAATGATGGCACAGGGTGACGTCAGCCAACCCACCAATGGTTTGGTGGACTTGTTGCCGGAAAAGTGCCACGAAACGCTGCTCGCACTGCTGCGTTCAGTTGCAGCCAACGGCCTTGAACAGACGTTCGCCTACACCGACGAAGCACAAGGTACTGCGAGAGAATTCGAACTACGTGTCGCACCTCGTTCAACCGAACAAAGCGTCGTCATCATTCGCGACGTCACCGAAAAACGCCGGGACGAAGCTCGCATCCAACAACTGGCTTACTACGACTCGCTCACCGAGTTGCCGAACCGTCATCGGTTCTTCCAGTGGTCTCAAGACATCATCGACAAAGCCCAGCCGGATCAGGACCTCTTTGCCATGATCCACATCAATATCGATCGGCTCAAGCGTATCAACGATAGCTTGGGGCCAGAAGCCGGTGACCGGGTGCTGCAACAATTCGGTACGCGCTTGAGGCAGCTCAAGAAGATGCTGAGGCAGCGCACCAACATTGCCGAAGTGGCACGCGTTGGTGGAGACGAGTTCACGTTGATGCTGGAGCTGACACATAAAAACGACGCCGTCGAAGTGTTGACTCAAATCAACCACGCACTGATCGCACCCATCCAGGTCGAGCGCCACCACATCACTATGACGGTGAGCATCGGTGCGGCGATCTATCCCGAAGACGGCGTAGATGTCCAGAACCTGCACCAGCATGCTCAATCCGCCGCCATGTCCGCAAAGGCGGTGGGAGGCAATGCCCAACTCTTCTATATCAACGAAGAACAAGCAGATGCCGCCGACCTCATGACTCTGGAGTCGGAACTGCGCACGGCGATCGAGCACGACGCGCTAACCTTGTTTTTCCAACCCAAGTTCCGGCTCAACGACGGACAGTTGCACGGTGCGGAGGCATTGATTCGCTGGGAGCACCCGACCCGGGGATTCGTGAGCCCTGCGGAGTTCATTCCGCTGGCCGAGCGCTCGGGTCTCATTGTCGACATCGACAATTGGGTCGTGCGACGTTGTTGCGCGTTGATGGCCGAATGGCAGAGCAGGCACACTTTGGACGTACCGATCTCCATCAACCTGTCGGGGCGGGAGTTTTGTTTCGACGATCCGGTAACGCTGCTCGCGGATTCACTGGCGGCCCACAAACTCAATCCACGTTTGCTCGAAATAGAGATTACCGAAGGCGTTCTCGTATCCGACACCGCCGCGTCACAGGAGACGCTGCAACGCATCAAAGAGATGGGTGTGCGCATCGCTATCGACGACTTCGGTACGGGATATTCGTCGCTCAGCTATCTCAAGCAATTTCCACTCGACGTGGTCAAGATCGACCGCGCCTTCGTTAAAGATCTGGAACAGGGTGTGAGCGATCAAGCGATGTGTCGGGCCATCATCGCCATGACCCATGCGCTGGATCTGGAGGTGGTTGCAGAAGGCATCGAAACTCAGTTCCAAGCCGAGTTCCTACGCGAAGCCGGTTGCCACGTCGGCCAGGGTTATTATCTGGCCATGCCCATGGCAGCCGCCTCCTTTGCTGAGCTTTTACAGAAGCACGCCTCCCACTTGCTGGCGAGCGCTTAGTCCTTTTCCGCTGCAGCTAAAGCTTGCATGATCGCCACGAGATTGCGGTCCCGTCGTGCGGCCATCGCGTCGATGCTCTCCCCACCGCTCTGCGCGTCGGATTGCGCAACGAGCGTATCGATCAGATCCTCGCTCAACTCCGGAACGTCCGTGAGCTTGCTCCACGGCCACTGCAAGGCGGGGCCAAACTGTTGCAAGAACTGACGCATGCCGGCGCCGCCGCCACCCAGGCGGTAAGTTTCAAACAATCCCATCTGTGCCCAGCGCAACCCGAACCCGTACTTGATGGCATCGTCGATCTCAGCAGTCGTCGCGATGCCATCGTGCACCAGCCACAGGGCCTCCCTCCACACGGCTTCCAACAAGCGATCTGCAATATGGCCGTCGATCTCATGGCGCACGTGGAGCGGTCGCATACCGAGTGAGTTCAGCGTGCTCATCGCATAGTCAATGCAGGGTTCTGTGCACAACGCATGCGGCACGACTTCGACTAGCGGTAGAAGATAAACCGGATTGAAAGGGTGACACACCATGAAACGGTCGGCCCACACGTGTCCCGCGGCAAGCACGCTTGGCTTCATGCCGGAAGTAGAGCTCGCGACCAGCTTGGAGGTCTCAGGCAGACGCTCACATACGGTCCGTTTCAATGTCAGATCTTCCGGCAGGCACTCCTGAATCCAGTCAGCATCGTCAACGCAGTGCGTGAGTTCGTCCACCACTTCGAAGGTTCCCGAAAAATCGGCGGTCTTGTGCAATGCCTGCACATGGGGGCGAGCACGACGCAGAGTTTGTGTCAGCCGCGCTTGGGCTCCGGGATCCGTATCGTAGATTCTGACGTGCCAGCCGTTAGCGACGAAGCGAACCACCCAGCCGCTACCGATGACCCCAGCGCCGATCACTGCAGCCGTACGGGTCACTGCGGAGATCTTTTCACCAATGACAGTTTCCGGCGAACCTCCGCAGGTGTCATGACATGACACCCCATGCCTCGAATGATGTTACGGGCACTTTCGACCAGTTCCGCATTGGTCGCGAGCTGCCCGCGGCCCAAATACAAGTTGTCTTCCAGACCCACTCTGACGTTACCTCCGGCTAAAACCGCTGCCGCCACATAGGGTAGCTGGTGAGCGCCCAGACTGAAGGCCGACCACGTCCAATCGCGCGGCACATTGTTGACCATGGCAAGCAGCGTATTGAGATCATCCGGCGCACCCCAAGGCACCCCCATGCAGAGCTGCACCAGGACGGGTTCCGTCAAAGCGCCCTCTTCTACCAATTGCCGCGCAAACCACAAGTGTCCCGTATCGAAGGCTTCGATTTCGACTTGCACGCCTAAGCCGGTCATCATGCCTGCCATCGTCCTCAACATGCCCGGCGTGTTGGTCATGACATAGTCGGCTTCGGCAAAGTTCATCGTGCCGCAGTCCAGCGTGCAAATTTCGGGCCGGCACAGCTCGATCGGTTCCATACGTTCGCTCGCGCCGGCCATGTCCGTACCTGGCCCCGGCGGCAACGGATTTTCCACGTCGTCAAGTATCAGGTCCCCGCCCATACCCGTCGTCAAGTTGAGCACGACGTCCGTGGCGGAGGCTCTGACCCGTTCGGTCACTTCCCGGTACAATTGCGGTGCACGGCTCGGTGCGCCCGTGTCCGGATCGCGCACGTGGCAATGCACCACGGCGGCACCTGCCTTTGCAGCGCCGATTGCAGCCTCCGCGATTTGCTTTGGCGTCCGTGGAACGTGCGGACTCTTGTCTTGTGTGGCACCCGAGCCGGTCACGGCACAGGTAATGAATACGTCGCGATTGACCGATAAGGGCATAGCCACCCACTTTGAGCTGAACAGCAAGCCTAGATCGATGCCCTCTACCGATCAACTCACCATCAAGAGATCACAATCCGCAGCAAACAGTGCACCAGAGAGCACGTCCACCGGATAACTCGCCGAGTCTGCCCCATGGGAGGTCCCCAACACCAGGAGGGAAATGTCTTGGTCTTTAACAAAGTCACCGAGCCTCGAACCGACGGCACCCAGTAGCAAAGCTTGACGATGCAGCGGAACGTTCAGATCCTCACCGCAGCGCTTGAGCTGTGCGTCACTGCGCCAGTATTCCTGTTCCAGGCACGCAGGATCGAATTCGCCCGATGTCTCGCAGGCATCCATGGTGACAATATGGACGAGGTACAAACCCGCTTCCTCGACGAGGCATACCGCGCGCTCGTAAAGACGGCGTGGATCGTTGTTGACCAGATCGAGCGCAATTGCGCAGCGTCGGTATTTACTCATGGCTCGAGCCTCGCAACGGCTGAAGACTAAACCTACGCCAAGCTCATCGAGCGTTCTTTACGTGGTTCCCCGCAATGACAGACACGGGTGCAGGGAATAATATTCGCGTTTTCCCCAACGCGTCTCTGGAGACGAACTTTCGTGCAGGTTGAGGCGTTCTTCGACAACACGACCAACACCATCAGCTACGTCTGCAGCGACGAGTCTCAGCAGTATTGCGCCATCATCGACGCAGTCTGGGATTACGATCCGGCGACTGGCCAGACCTCGACCGAGTCTGCACAACGCATTGCCGATTACATCGACACACAAGGATACAAAGTCGAGTACATTCTCGAGACGCACGCCCACGCCGATCACCTGAGCGCCGCACAGTTCTTCAAGGCGCGCTACGATGCCCCGATTGGAATCGGTCGGCACATCACCGAGGTTCAGCAGGTCTTCGCGCAACGCTTCAACCTGCCGGACTTGCCACGTGACGGCAGCCAGTTCGATCTGCTGTTTGCAGACCGAGATAAGCTCACGCTAGGCGCCGAAGCGCTCAACGTGTTGCACACACCCGGACACACACCGGCGTGTATTACATTTTGGGGGGCAGGTTGCGCGTTCGTCGGGGACACCTTGTTCATGCCGGACTACGGAACCGCACGATGCGATTTTCCCGGCGGCGACGCCAAGCAGCTCTTCGAGTCCGTGCACAAGATCTATGCGCTGCCCGCAGACACTGTGCTGTATCTCTGCCACGATTACCTGCCGAACGATGGCCGCACAACATATGTATGGACTTCACCCTTGGCGACGCAGATAAGCGAAAACATTCACATTAACGAACGCGTCGAGGAAGCTGAATTCGTCGAGAAGCGTCAAGCCAGAGATGCGACACTCGCCGCACCGCGCCTGCTGCTACCGTCTATTCAGGTGAACATACGCGCCGGTTGTCTTCCGGAGCCTGAGGAAAACGGTGTTGCGTATCTGAAGATACCCGTACGCGGGTAATGCCCTCCGCCACAATCCACACCATGGCAGCACCTAACCCTGCGAGCGCAATGTCGGCCTGGGCATCCCACACATCGCCCTGTGTGCCCAGATAGTTGATACCGGCCTCACGTGCCACCACAAGCGCCGCCGACCATTCCATGAGTTCGTAGATCGCCGATGTCGAAATCACCCAATGCCAAGAAACGAACCAGGCGCTGCGTGGCGAACACTTGAGGACCGCCTGCCACACTTCCGCGGAGGGCGCCATGACACAAATGCCGTATAAGAGGTGGACGAACCGATCGTAGTGATTGCGCTCCCAACCGAATAGCTGGTTCGGAGAGAAACCCAACCAATCGGTGCAGAAGGCGTCGTAGGGTGTCAGAGAATAAGTGTAGTGCGTGCCAATGACATGCGCTACGAACAACACTCCCAGGGAAGCCTTGGCGCTCAGCGACAAGCGCACCCGGCGATTCGCCCACAACAACAAGCCGATGCACAGCAGCGCTGCGATCTGCTCCAGCAGCCATGCTTGCGGGTCGTGGGGTCGAATCGCGGTGATCACCCAGGCAACGAAGCAAGTGGCCACGATTAAGCGGGAAGCCCACTCGCTCGCGCTGTGGTCCGCGTTCATACGACGCAACGACCGCGATGGATGGTCGACCTTACTCTTTGATGCGAATCGTCAACACGTCGCACGGCGCACCGTGCAGTACTCCGTTGGCCGTCGACCCCAACAGTAGACCAAGCCCACGACGGCCGTGCGTGCCGATGACCACCAGATCGGCGTCTAATTCCCGCGCGAGCGCTTTGACTTCGTCTGCAGGCCGGCCGAATACGATATGCCGGTGATCTTTCGCGACGTTCAATCCTTTACACAATCGAGCCAGCGCGTCGCGCGCGCTCGCCGAGGCCTCGGATTCGAAGTTCACCATGGTCTGAGAGATGCTCGGCATTTCGAAGCCGGTATAGGCATACGTGAGCGGTTGGATCACGGTGACCACATGTAACTCAGCCTCCTGCTCCGCCACGACATTCTGCGCGGCGGTGAGCACATCGGAAGCTTCATCGGTCAAATCCACCGCTGCCAGTACTTTCTTGTAACTTTGCATTGTTTAATCCTCCGCTTGCTCTGCGTCTATTATCTTCGCGCCTATCTCAGAACGATTAACGTCGCCGTCAGGATCGTCCGGTTGAAACAAGTACACCCCAACCCGCACGTAGGCCTTGTCGATGGGTTCGCCTGGTTGAATGCGCTGAGGGATCTCGCGTTTGACCGGCAGCAAACTCTTGAGATAGTGCGCAATGTCGAGCGCATCCTTCCTATCGAGCATGGCATAGTTCGGCCAAGGCATGACCGGGACGACGATATCTCCCGTGTGTTTGACCCCCAGCGTGATGGCACGCACGATCTCGTTGATCGACCAATCGCCCAGGCCGGTTTCGGTATCTGGAGTCAGGTTGGCGGGAAAGACCACCGAGGATACGTTGCCTTCTTCGTCCTCCGCGTAACCGACGCCGATGTTCGAACCCGCCAGCCAGGGTCCTGTGGCATCCCCCAGCAACGCACCCTCCGTATGACAACCGGCACAACCGAGTATGGTGGTGAGGTACTCACCCCGTTTGATCTGTTCTTCGTCCGCCGCTGCTTGCACGCTTAGCATAGCGAGCACCACAACGCTCACCACAACGCTGGTTAGACTCAGACGCAGACCGCGCGTTGGCCGCGTTGCAATCATCATGTGTTACGCAACCTTGATTGTCGCATTCGGCTGAGTGTCGCACTTAGGTAGACTGACTATCAATACCCCGTCCACGTACTGTGCCTTGGCAGCATCCGCGTCGACTTCGGTGGGCAAGGGTACCGTACGCTGGAAGCGGCCGAACGCGCGTTCTGAAATGTAACAACCGCCTTCTTCTCGATTGCGGCTCTTGCGTTTTTCTCCGGTCACCGTCAACCGTCCCGCTTCCAGAGCTACCGAGAGATCTTCTTTAGTCAGACCCGGCACTTCAAATCTGGCTTCTACGACGTTGTCATGATCCGTGACATCGACGGCCACGATGCCCCATTGTCCGTTCCCGGGTTTTTTCGCTTCGACATCCTTATCGCCGTCATTGCTGTCTTCGGCAACAAAGTGGGTGATCGCATCGTGAGCAACCTCTTTGATGGATTCCCATCCTTTGTTCAGCCACTTCACCGGCGCGCTTCTGGCGCCAACGTTTCCGAGAGTCATCTTACTCGCCTCCTCTAACTGACATTACGGTCCGTAGTAGTACGGCGCATACTGCGGTCCGACTACTTTGTAGGTGGTTTGGAGAAACGTGGTGAGGTCAATGAGCTGTTGTACGGTCATCACGTCATTGTAGTTGCGCATCTTCGACTCACCTTCCTCAGTGACGTTGGGCGCACGGTTCGCATAAGACACGATCTTGTGAGACGGATTGATAATCGACGTCACCAGATCCCCGTAGGTTCTGACACGGGTTGTGCCGCCCCCCAACGTGTAATCTATCTCCGGATGTCCCGCTTCGAGCTTCTGAACGTCATCGACGATTCGATGACACTGATTACATCCGAGTTCTACGAACGTGTTGCGCCCCGCATCGACATCCCCTGGCGGCAACGCAAAGCCCTGCCCTTCAGGGTTGCAACCGCCCAAAATCAGCGTCGCCAGAGACATGAGCGCGACCGCGATAATCGAACTCGATTTGGATTTGATCATGCCGGCCTCTCATGTGTTTCACTTCACTTTAAGCTAGCGCGTTGGGTCGGCAAAGGTATGCGGGGATCTACCTAAGGGCCGTCGAAACGCACTTGGGCGGCACCCCCTTCATATCCGTAGATTCCCGCATATACGCCGTAATCGTCCAAGTCGAGAATCCTTTAGACCTATTAGTGATATGGTCCTTCCCGGTGAATACAAGCAATGTTAAACAACAACTCGAACAGCTACGCGACGACCTTCTGGAACGCCGTGCCCGCATCGCCAAGCACGTGGAACGTCGCGACGAACCGCTACCAGCGGACTTTGCCGAGCAAGCCGTGGCACTCGAAAACGAAGAGACCATCGTCGAGTTGAGCGATCGCTTGGAGCGCGAACTGGTCGACATCGAGCGGGCGCTCAAGCGCCTTGACGATGGGCAATACAACGCATGCACGGGTTGCGGAGAAGAGATCGAGGAAGCACGACTGGCGGCGTTACCCACCACCACGCTTTGCGTGTCCTGTGCCCAGCACGCCGGTTAGGCACCCGTAAGCCGTACCATTAATCTCGTGGACTCTATCCACACTGACTAACGGGCACGCACCGTAACGATATCGTTATCCACTCGCGCTATGGCGCGCTCGGCAGTGTTCCCTAGCACCAGCCTGCCGATACCCCGACGCGAATGCGTGCCGATCACCGTCAGCGTCGCTTCCAATTCATGACTCAGCTCGGCAATCACTGCGGCCGTCTCACCCAAGCCGATGTGTCTGGCATCTTGCGCGACGCGCTCTTGGAGATCGTTTTCTTTGATGGCTTCCTCCAGCCAACGCTCGCGCCAATCGCGCATTTGTGTGACGAGATAGGTGCTCATCGAGCCTTTGGGATCCGGCGCCACACTGAGCACGTGCACTTTTGCATCGAGCAGACCGGCCAAGGTCGATGCGGTGGAGAGGATTTCACGGTTGAGCGCCCTATGTACATCGGATACGTCCACCGCCGCCAGTACCACACCGCCGCTGCGCCATGATGAACTCTTGGACAACAACATCGCGCACTCCAGGTCTCTAATTAACCGCCAATCCAATGGCGCGTGCACGAAGTCCAACGCACCGTGCTTCGTCGCCGGTTTGATTAATAGATCGATACGCTGTGCCACGACCTCCTTGGCGATGGCATCGTCCGGACGTTTGTCCCACAACACACGGGCCTCGCTCCAAGCGATTTTCTCGCTGTAAGGTACAAGCAGTTGCTGCAGTCCAAGCCGTTCCTTGGCCACGAGTGCCTCAATCAAACTGGCGCGGTCCAGTTCCTTGAGGTTCGCTTCCTCCTCGACGGCATCCCACACCACTTGCGCCACTTCCACCTCACAGCCCGAGTAGTGCTCCAACAAAGCTGCCTTTGCCAAAGCTTGCTCCAAGCCTTGATGCTCGTCGTTGGCGACTAGAATTCGCTTCAGGTTTTGCACAGGCGCCCCAAGTAAGATGATTCACTATTATTCTCACCGATTGCGGCACCGAATTGCCTAAGGGGAAACGCGTGGCGCGATGCGTGGAGTGTGCAGCCACCGACGACGACGATGAATCAAGCTTCGATCCAACCGTAGAGCGTTTGGCCAACCAGGCCCAGGCAAACCAACGTGCCGGTGAGACTACTCACCATCAACCACACTTCTTTTGAAGATTCCCGTCGCAGCACTTTAAACAGCGAGAGGTTGGCGCCCGCGAACAACACGAGGATGATCACGGACGTCAACTTTGCGAGCTCGGCGAGTTGCCCGATCAAGGCAAGACCCAGCGCGACCGCACTCGCCAAACCGGTGGCAAGCACCGGTGTTTGTGTGCGGGGGTGCACCCGTCCCATCCACGCGGGAAGCTGGCGCCGCGAAGCCAAACCGTACATGACACGAGACGCCATGATGATCTGGATCAAGACGCCGTTGACGATGGCGAACATCCCAATGAGCGATATGAAACCCGGGTCCACACTCGAGAGCGCCCGGGTCAGGTCCGTGAGCGGAGCACTCGAGTCCGCCAGGTACGCCGGTCCTACGGCTAACATCGCAGCGACTACGAGACTCAAGTACAAAAGTGTCGTGATACACAACGTCAGAATGATGGCCCGAGGCAGGGTACGGCGCACATCGACCACCTCTTCCGCGACTTCGACCATGTCTTCAAACCCGATGTAGGCATAAAACGCGAGTACGGCACCAGAGACGATCACGCTGAACTGACCGAGTTCCGGCGCTGGGACGAAGGTTGCGAAATCGCGCTGCACCGCTACCTCCGACGCGCCTAATGAGGTCATAGCCAACACCGTAACCCAGATCAACGCGCCAACCTCGAGCAACGTGATGATCCCTGCCAGCCACACGGATTCGCCGATTCCCCAGCAAGCAATCACCGCCAAAAGACACGCGGCAAGGACGATGAGTTGATACGCTTCGAGCGGCACAAATTCCTGAGCGTACCCGACGAACCCATTGAGTAGCGTAGCGCTGGATACGAGACCGGCGGCAATCACGCCGATACCCGCCAGCTGCGCAAGACGCACGGATCCCAATCCCTCTTGAATGTACAGCGCCAGACCTGCCGCTTTCGGAAAGCGTCGTGACAGGTTGGCAAAGGTGAGTGCGGAAAACAGCGCCAGTGTGGCTGCGAAAATGAAAGACGCAGCAGCCAGAAAGCCCGCCGCCTTCGCTATCTCACCAATCAGCGCATAGATGCCGGCGCCCACCGTCGTCCCGACCCCATACAGAATCAACTGCGTTTGCGACAGGCTGCGCCGCAATCGCGGGGCATTGGGTGGATCGGTTTCCTCCATAACCGGGCAGTTGACCCGCTCGAGCCACCCCTCTCAATCGGGAGAAATACCTAAGCCCGGCAACGGCACCGTTGTAGGTGTTTTTCCTTATCGTTGCGACGGGCGGCTTGGTCTACGTTGCGCGGCAGGTAGGCCCGGGAGACGCCCAATTCGTCCTTTTTCCTCCAGCGCATTTTCGATCGCGTTTTCAATCAGCTTCGCAATGGGGACTTTGTCTTGCGCCCCGCTTGCGACAGGCGCGTCAGCAGACGCAGACCCCGGCGATCTGGTGCGAACATATTGCCTGCCGTGCCACGGCAGTGGCGATACCGAGTTCTATCCAACCCTCGAAAACGCCGCCGGTCAGCTCACGGGACTGGGACTCGCCTCTGTCATTCTGAACGGTAAATTCGACCGAGCCGGTGAGCGCCAGGGCCAAACGGTCCCGATCATGCCTGCCCATGTACGCCTCGCCAACGAATCTATCGCACGCATCGTGAACCATCTCAAAGGCTACCCGCAGGGTAGTGCCGAGCAAATCTCGGCAGAGGATGTTGCCGCAATTAGAGGCGAGGTCGCTGAGCGCGAGGTGCAGCCGCTTTCAAAGGGCGAGCACGCGCGTGGAACCCGCCTCTATCACACTCACTGCGCCGGTTGCCACGGTGTCGATCGACGCGGTCGCGCCGGATCCGCCTTGTACGCATGGTCGATGCAGCAACACGGCACCATGGCGATCATGGGTACGCTGCATCAAGGTTCGAGTTGGGGAATGCCCTCGTGGCTGCAGCAAGGTCTGAACGAAGAAGACCTGGAACTGATCGCACGCTACGTGCAAACCGATGATGCGAACCTGCCGCGATTCGAATGGCAACAGGTAAAGCGCAGTTGGCAAGCGGTGGCCTCACAGCAACGATCATCCCCGACCAAGCGTTCGCTGTTCGTGAGCTTACTCCACGACACAGGCGAGATCGCTTTGATCGACGCACAGAACTACACCCTGGTCAAAGTGCTGAATACCGGCCTTGCACCCCACGCAATACGAGTCTCCGACGACCAATGTCTCATTCATGTGCTGAATCGGGCTGCAGAAGTCAGCACAGTCGATGCATGCGCGGATTCACCACAAGTCATCGCGCACGTAAAAACCGGTTACGAAGGTCGCACGATGGCACTCGGTCTCGGCGGCAACACATTGTTGGTCGCGTCCAATTGGCCACCCCACGTCATCTCGCTGAACGCGCAAACTCTCAGGCCGAAGCGTCTGATCCAACTCGATCCCGATGCGTATGCAACCAACGCAACCACCGCTGACGTCGCTCAGATTCTTCCGCTGAATCGGCGTGAAGCGCTGGTCGTCGCCAAGACCGCCGGAGAACTTTTAGTGCTTAACCGCAGGCGGATTACAGGGCGTGAGTCGGGCAGCGAGCACCTCCGGACGGGCTCGCCGACACACTCCGGCGCGCATCTTATCGCGCCTACCGATGATGCTAAGCTGGTGGTGTATTCGCTGGAAGAGCACGAAACCCAACGAATCATTTTCGTGGAGGGTTTGGCTGGTGGGGCAAAAGGAACCGCGTTTACCTCGAACGACAATACGTATTGGGTAACCGGTGGCATGAGCCCGCAGGCTCCGCTGGTACGCGTGCAAACCGACGGCCCGCCTCGCGATTGGCGGATCGAGCGTCTGGACTATGGCGGCGATGGCTCGCTCAATGTCGCCACGCATCCCGCGGCAGGACACATCTGGATCGATCATCCTCTAGCGGATACCAAAGTCCGCAGTCAAAGCATCACGGTCGTCGCCAAGGACGAGTGGCAGACCGAACGAGTACTCCCAGTCGTCGAATGGGCGCAACTCAATGATGTTCGCTATGCACGCGCATTACATCCTCAGTTCAGCGAAGACGGCCGCGAAGCCTGGATCACCGTGTGGAACCGGCAGGATCTGGATAGCGCCATCGTCGTCGTCGACACTGCCACGCTCGAACCGAAGCACGTCATTAAAGGCAACTGGCTAACCACGCCGATTCGCACGTTTCGCGCATATTGACGAAGATGCCGCCATACTCGTAGCGATAGCATTCCGCTCGCGTCACTGGGTAAGATAACCGAGTGAGGTCACGAGTGGCTTAAAAGCATGTCTATTCCACAACTTTCCGCGGATACACCGCCTGCGCTCGTCGCCGAGGCCCTGGACGATGCCGGGTGTGTCGTCGTCGAAGATTTGGTCGACCCAGACGGGCGCGCCGCGATCGTCGACGAACTGGCGCCGTACATGCGCGACGCACGCGTCATCGTGGACGACGACCCAACGCAGTTTTATCCGGGACATACTCGCCGAACGACCGCCTTGATCGCACGCTCTGCCGCCGTCGGAGAGATTGCGCTGAATGACTGCACGTTGCAACTGTGCGACCGGTTCCTCACGCCGAACAGCGAGTTCGGCTACCAACTGCATGTTTCTGCGGCGCTGGAAGTTGGACCCGGCGCACGCAGCCAGGTCTTGCACCGCGAACACGATTCGTTCACGTTCTTTCCACACCCACGACCGAACCTGATCGTCGCCAGCATGTGGGCCATGACCGACTTTCGTGCCGACAACGGAGCGACGCTCATAGTCCCAGGCAGTCATAAGTGGGAAGCCGATCGCACGGCAACCGAACGTGAGATCGTCGCCGCGGAAATGCCCGCGGGTGCCGTGCTGTTCTGGCTTGGCGGAACGCTGCATGGTGCCGGGGCCAATGTAGCCACCGACTGGCGTTATGGCGTCATCCTGACTTATTCGCTGGGTTGGCTGCGTCAAGAAGAGAACCAGTATCTGGATGTGCCGCCGGAGGCTGCTAGAGACTTACCACCCGCGTTGCGCGATTTGATCGGATACAAGATGTATCGAGCGTTAGGCTTCTCAGTAGGCGATTCCTGAACTTCACTTCAAGGAGATAGCGATGGCAAATAAACTTCCCGACGGCTTTGATTGGCGAGCATTTACGCCCGATGACTCGCCTTTGACACCCATGGACTTGCTTGCGGATGAACGCCATAAAAAACTCGCGACAGCCGATATCAAAGAAGGCGACGCAGCTTATGACTTCACCAGTCCCGTCTACGATTTTTCCGATGGGACCGAGCGGACCACGGGGATCGAGTTCAACCTGTTGAAGGTTGCGCAGGACAAACCGGTTGCACTGATTTTCGGCTCTTACACGTGACCGCCCTTCAGGGTTCAGTTGGAACCTTTGCACCAGATGTGGGAAAAGTGGCGCGACCAAGTCGAATTCGTCGTGGTCTACATTCGCGAGGCGCATCCTGAAGAAGGTTGGGTGGTGTCCATGAATCGCGAGTCCGGGATTACCGTCAACGATCCGACGACACAAGCCGAGCGTGTTGAGGTCGCGGCTGCATGCGCCATCAACCTGAAAATTCGCATGCCGGTTGTCGTCGACGACGTTGACGATCGAATTGCCGCAGCGTACGGCGCGCTGCCCGATCGTCTCTATCTCGTCGGCAAAGGTGGGCATATCGCCTTCCAGGGTGACGAAGGACCTTGGGGATTCGATCCGCAAGCACTCGAGCACGCTATTGTTGCCGAAATCGAGGCCCGACCGTCGGTAAATCAGTAGGCGTCCGGCTCGTTCTGGAACTGTCGATGAATCGCAATGACCCCCGGTGTGAGCACCAGCAGCCACAACGCTGCCGCAACAGCGACCCATGGCAGCGGTAAGAACACGAACGCTAACATCCACAAAAACAGGAACCCATAAACACGCGGCATCATGGCAGCCGGACTAACACGCTCCGCGTCGCCTGCACGCGCCAACGGAAACGCTTTGGGTTTCAAGAACCAACCATGTGCAATCAGTATCAACAGAAAGCGTGGCCAGGAAAGATCCTCAGCCCCCAAAATCGGAGTTTGATCGAGCGCCGCCTGTTCGCTCTTACCCAAGCCTGAACGGATCTTGTCCCAGGTATAGCGTGCTTCTGGACGTGCACCAGCGCCGCTCATGTTGCTGTACTTGGGTACACAGCGCCATCGATAAGGCACGCCCCCCTCTTTGGTCACAGCCAACACTCCCGGCTGGTAGTAGCCCTTGGGGTGACAAGCCATGGACGGTCTGTCAGATGCCCGGCATCTTCATTGTAGAAGAGCTCCAACCAACCGCGTTCCTTACAAATTTCGCGGACTTCGTGGTGCGGATCGCCAATCGCATCGAAGTCGATACCCCACTCTTGCGCCGCCTCGCTGGCCAGCGTTTGCGGCTCGCTGGTCACAGCAAATACCTCACCGCCTGCCGCACGTATGGCTTCGACCACACCGGTCTTCGTATAGCTTCGCAACTCGAAGCGACAGGGCGGTCACCATAGACCCCGATAAAACAGCAAGAGAACGAAGTCGAACTTCTCCAACTGCGCCTCCAGCCAACTGCGGCGTACGCCAACAGGCGGATCGAGCAGCGGTGGAATGTCGGCAGTCGGGGCTGAGACCAGCGTAAACTCGTAGCCGTCATCGCGCCGTTGAAGACGCACCTGCTCACGGGCGCAATAGTCACCCTCGCAGAGGATCAAACCCAGCTCGAATTCGTCATCCGTGCTGGCTCGAGGATCGACATCGGCCAACCCGGTCAGTTCAAAGTGTCTGCCCTCGCGTTCGTTGATCCACTCGAGCGCCGCGCTGGCGTGAGTTGCGATAGGTTCAGGTATTTCATCTCTCAGCAGCATCCGCTTCTCCACCTTGCAATCCCGTTAGCCGAGAAAAGAAGCCGTCGCGGTTTGGCATTCGCGTTTCCCGCAGCGTGTCTGCATCCACACTCGCTTGTTCGCTGACAAACCCGTCCACGGCGTTAAGATGCAGAATATACGCCGTCAACGCATACACATCATCGTGGGTCAAGGTGCCGGGTGCCGTGTAAGGCATGGCCCGGCGTATGTAGTCGAACAATGTGGTGGCATAAGGCCAGTAACTGCCCGCCGTACGTACCGGTCGACTGGAGTTCAAGCTCCCATGCCCACCTGCCAAGGCGTCATTGGCGCCATCGACACCCTCGACGCCGTGGCAAGAAAGACACCGTTCCTCGTACACTGCGCGACCTTCGGCAACGGTACCCGAACCCGGCGGTAAGCCGGTACCGTCCGGCAGGATGGTAAAGTCCATGTTCGACACCTCCTCAGCCGTCAACGGTACGCCCAAACCGGGTGTTTCGCGATTCAAGCGCTCACCGGCGACACCGTCACTCATCACCACGCAAGCGCACGCGAGTACCACGCACAAACCCTGACACCGCGTCCGTTGCCCTTTAGACATAGACATTGTGCACCTCGCCTTGGGCGCTGACCTGCCACGCCTGAATGCCGTTGTAGTGATAAAAAGCGCCGACACCCCGACCTTGCATGACCACCTCCCGTGTGGGTTGCACCGTCCCGGTTTCATCCGTAGCGCGGCTGAGAATACGCGCGGGTGCCCCGTTCCAATGCCACGCCGCCCTAAACCGCGTGAGACACATGGGCAGAACATGGCTATCGAGTTGGGCATCGGCCCAACTACGCCCACCATCGGTAGACACTTCCACACGGGCGATACGACCTGCACCGCTCCAAGCAAGACCCGTTATCTGGTAAATCCCCCGCGGTCCGAGAACCAACTCAGGCGACGGACTGGTAATCACCGACTTGACACCCATCGGAAAGGTGAACAGTTCCGCTTTGCCATCGTCGCGAAGGTCCGAGTACTTGGAAGTCTCGTCCTTCGTCATGGCTGGCCGGTCGGTGACCTTGAGCGAGCGCAGCCATTTCACGCTCGCGTTACCTTCCCAACCCGGCAAGAATAACCGCATGGGGTATCCATTCGACGGCATCAACCTTTCGCCGTTCTGATAAAGGGCGACCAGCGCATCGTCTAGCGCCTTGTCCAACGGGACACTGCGGCTCATCAACGCCGCATCGGCACCCTCTGCGATAACCCATCTCCCTTCGCGCTGTACACCCGCTTCGTCTAACAGCGTCGCCAGCGGCACGCCGGTCCACTCGCTCGCGGACACCAATCCATGTAGCGCACTACACGAGGCCTGTACAGCCTGGGGTGCTGTCATCGCCGCACTGTTCCCGGAGCACTCCAGGAACCGCATGTGCGATTGCATCGGGTAGCGATCCAGGGCTTCCACCGTAAAGGCGAGCGGTTGGCGCACGAGCCCGTGAATCACCAGCCGATGCTGCCGCGGGTCGATGTCGGGAATACCGCTATGGTGACGCTCAAAGTGCAGACGGTTGGGTGTGATGATGCCGTCGAGGTGTTGCAGTGGCGTACGCGACGAACCGCTGCCGGTGGTGCCCGGTTGCGAGCCCACGTTGGTGCGTTGTACATGAGCCTCGAACCGAGATGGTTGGCTGGACTCGCTCATCGGCGCACCCGGTGCAAGTGCCCAAGCCTCACGTTGGGGTGAAGCGGTCGATTGCGCGGCTAACAGAGTGAGGCCACCGGCAATACCCGATTGCAGAAATACGCGCCGATCGAGCAGGCCATTGCCAGCTGCTCTTTTCATGTCCGCCCCCATCTTAATCGTCCCCGCCCTGCAACCTACCACATCGGTCGCAACGACAGTATGCTGCGCCGGTGCACCTAGGGGATTCTCCGTATATCATCGCACTCCCCCAAACCACCTAATAGCTCATGGAGAAGGACTGTGTCCGAGCTCAAGGGATCAATGCCACTTGGAGTCAGTGTTTACGTGTCGAAGATAGTCGAACGCCTCATTACCGACCACCAACGGATGTACAACGTCCTCAACGCGCTCGAGTCGGCTGCGCGAGAGAGCAGAGACGGCGAAGTCAGCGCCCAGGACCGGCTATTCTGCATGGTGGACTACCTGGCTGAGTACGCGCACGACATTCACCATCCAACGGAAGATCTGGCCTTCGAAGAATTGCTCGAGAAGATTTCCGATCCGGAAGCGCGCAGCGCCATCGAGGCGACGCGGGAGCAACACAAAACCCTGGAAGTGCTGACGCATGAATTGCTGCGGCTGGTGGAAGACGAGGCCTGCGACGAATTGGTCGAGCGTCTTCACGAATATCGAGAATTGCAGAATCGGCACATGGTATTCGAAGAGAGCCGCGTGTTCCCGGCGCTCGAGGCAACCTTGTCGGCAGATGACTGGCGGGAGCTCGACCACCTTTACGAGAAACTCCACGACCCGCTGTTCGACGCGGAGGACAAACGCTTCGCTGCACTGTATCAGCACTTGGGCGTGGATCCCGAACAACGCAGCACCTTAGGCGCCGATGCCGTCAATCGATTCCTATCCGCGACGGGACAGGTCGAAGGCAGCTAAGTACGCCTATTTCGTTCGAGTCCTTCGTACGAGTTAACCCTGATGTAGCATTAATCTGCGCGCCCAGGCGTTTTAGATCAGATAATTCGGGGGCGCGCGCAGCATTTCGTGAAGGGAGCATACCCAACGGTATGTGACCTGAGCGAAATGCGAGCACGGACGCGAAGTGCTGGTATAGGACGAGCCGAAGGCGGTCTGGGTGGGTAGATTAGTGTTACATCAGGGTTAAGGCAGATACCAGATGGGCGAGGTCCAGGCACGCTCCTGAATCCAGGTATTGGCCTCGGGAAATTCATCGCACCGACCTTCGCGCCGGCAGCGATAAGCACTCCAACGCGGTGTTGCCCCCTGCAGTATGCGCGCATACCAGAAGGCCGGGGCACCCTTGTCGAAGCCGGCGTCTTGCCACACGACACATGCGTCCCGCGCCCCCTGGGCACGATCCCACACGCGGACGACTTCTTCTTCCACCGAGTCCTGGGTAGCCCGACCGCGCACGATGTCGATTGCCACCAGCGGCGTGCGGTCGGCTTGTGCGTGAATCTTGAAATAAGCCGATGAGTCGGTGACGAGCTCCGAGCCCATGCCGACGGCGCTGGCATGGGTCTGTTCGCCGTTTTCAGCACAGCTCAATGCACTGTCTGCCGCTTCCACCTTGACGCCAATGCGCGGCCCGCTGGTGGCGTAGACTTCCCGGCGTTTTAGTGCCGCAAAAACACTCTCCCGCGTATTTTCCTGCGCCCAGACCGCAACCAAGCCGCCCGGATTGAAGGCGACACGGCTCATGGCCCGGTCGAGATCGCCGATACCGAACACGGTTCCGGGCCACAATTCCTCGTCGACAAAACCACCTGCCGCTGTATGATTGTCCGTCGAGCCGATGATACCGAGTTGCAGCGGATTGAGGCGCTCCTGTCCCGACCGCGTATACGCGCGCAGTCCGCGTAACAGCAGTTGCCGAACGTAGCCTCCTCGCATCCGGTCCCATTCCTCGCGCGTAAACTCATCGGCCGATTTGGGTTGGGAACGGTGTGTCAAGTACCGCTCGAACCGGCAGTCTTCGTCGGTGGCACCGAATGGCGACAGGCATTCACTGTTGCCCTTCTGCTGGTGAATCTCCACCAAGCGTTCGTAACGTGCGCGCAACGCCAGCGCATCGGGCCCTTCGGTTTCCACATCGAAACTACGACCGTCGCCCATGTTGGTGTTGTGCGGAATGGCAATGACATCACAATCATCTTCTGCGCGACACTGTCGATCGAGTTCGCGCCACAATGCCCGAGGTGTGGGGTAGCGTAGATAATCGATAGCGTCTGCCGTGACCTTCTCCGATGCAAATACGACGTTGCGATGATTGTGGCTAAAGTCAGGCGTTGCCGACCATTCGAACGCGACAAAGCTGGTGAACTCGCAGGGATCGTTGGCCGCATTCGCCTGTTGTTGCACACGGTGCCACTGCGCCAAATGAGCGCGACGGCAAGCTTGCGGGTTTTCCTGGCAAAGGGCTGTCTGTTGCGGTTGTGCTTTCGTGATCGTCGGCACCACGTAATTGAGGAAAACTTCACGGCCTTCCACGGGATTGTTCTTTTCCGTGAGCACCGTGCAGTACTCATCATCCAGCGCTTCCGGATCGGTACACAGATACATGAGGTTGAACCACTCGGCGTGATCCGTGACCGCCATGAAATCCAACGGGCGCTCTAACTGTACTGTCTGACCGTCAGCCAACGTCGCAGGTGCACCCCTTGCAAACGCATAGGCTTCGGCGGGCGAGTTCACCGTGCCATAGCCCCAGGCATCCAACGAATAACCTGAGTGGACGTGCAGATCGCCCCACAGTATGCGCTTACCCGAATCGCTTTCGTTGCACGTCCCGGCGACCGCATTCAATGACGCCATCGAGGCCGCGATGCCGACCGCCATGAGACAGACAAACGTCCCGCTAATTACTAGTTTTTCGTTAAACATTAAACGGGTGCGTTAGGTGGCAATCCCACCAACAGCCGTCCGTAGTTTTCGGTACTCACGTCCAAGTCGAACACTGTGTGGCACGAGCCGGTGTTCAAGTCTCTAAGGGCCCGCTGCAGCGGGTTATCGAGAAAGTGCGCGCTGGCTCCACACGCCTCCACGGCATCCCGCACCACGTTACGGCTGCGCCGCACGATATGACCCAGCTCGACCCGCAGGCGTGCGCGGTCGAGTTCGGGGCACGGTTCACCGCGAATACCCCAGTCGGCAACTTCGTCCGTCACGTGGAAAAGCTGGTCGACGATGGAGTCGATCTCCACTTTCGCATGCGCAAGACGCGACTGCGCCAGCGCTCGTTCGGCTTGCTTGGTGGTAGTACCGTATATCGTGCGACCCAGCATACGTTCTTCGAACAAACTCACCGCGTTCTTTGCCGCACCGACCATCGGTGCTGCGGCCGTCAGGCCCAACACCGGCAACATCGGCATCTTGTATAACGGTGAGTCGTGCAAGCGCGATCCCGGACTGGTACCGTCACGCACGGTCGCCAGATCGACTAACAAGTGTCCGGGTACGAACACATCGTCGACCGCTATGTCGTTGCTGCCGGTGCCGACCATCCCCTCGATCTGCCATGTGTCTATGATTTCAGCCTGCTCGACAGGCAAAACATACATACCCAACATAGGCGCTTCGCGTCCTTCCACCGGTGTGAGTGCACCCACCATGACGTGATCGGCGTGCATGACCCCGGTCCCCCACTGCCAACGCCCGGTGATTCGATAACCCCCTTCTACGGGGGTGGCTTTGCCGTTCGGTGCCAGACTGCCCGGTGCGATGATGTAGGGATGGCGCCTAAAAATATCTTCTTGCGCTTCGCGATCGTACAACGACAGCAGCCAGTTGTGTTCCATGCAAAACGTGGTGACCCAGGCATGCGATACACATGCCTCGCCCATAGTTAATCCGAGCTCGATGAACCCGGGTAACGAAAACTCATAACCGCCGTATTGCTTGGGGACGAACCAACGATACAAGCCCGTCTCCTCGAGCGCCGCCATGACGTTGTCGACCGGCTTGCGCAAACGCTCGGCTTCCGCTGCGTTTTCACGTAGCAATGGCGATAGCGTCTTAACGCTGTCAATCAGTTCCCGTTCAGTGGGTACGCTCATCCCAACAGCCCCTCGTTCGGTCCACTTTGTGGTTATTCTTACTTGCTTAACCGCGAAGATCAATATACTTTGAATTCTAAGTATTTTATCTATCTTATCTAGGCTCGTTATGGGTGATTGGACCAAACAGTTTGTCTCTCTAACCTCCCCCACCGGCACCCGCAACGGGGCGGGTTTCAACCCCTGCCAAGGCTTGTACTTCAGCCCCACGGCAGGCAGCGCCAAGACCGCGCTCATCGCCACACACTACAACGTCGACTTTAGCGAGCATTACCTCGGCGAGTTCATGGCATCGCGTGGCTACGGTTTTCTGGGCTGGAACACACGCTTTCGCGGTAACGAAGGATTTTTCTTGCTCGAACACGCCTTGATCGACATCGGCGCCGGAGTGCGTTGGCTCAAGGAGACAGCCGGAATCGACGCCGTCGTACTGCTCGGCAATTCCGGTGGCGGTTCGTTGATGGGTGCTTACCAATCACAAGCGCTGGGAGTGACCATGACCCCAACGCCGGGTTTGAAGCTACCGAACGCCCTCGAAGACCTCATTCCTGCAGACCTCTATGTCTCGCTTTGTGCACACCTCGGCCGACCGGAAGTGCTGACGGACTGGTTTGATCCATCCATCGTGGACGAAACCGATCCGACCAGTATCGAGCAGTCGCTCAACATGTATAACCCGGACAACGGACCGCCCTATTCGGACGAATTCATAAAACAATACCGCGCAGCGCAACGCGCGCGAAACGACAGGATCACCAGATGGTGTCACGGCGAACTCGAGCGCCTCAAAACTCTGGGCATGTTCGACCGCGCTTTCAACATGTATCGCACTTGGGCGGACTTGCGCCTAATGGACGGTAGCATCGATCCCTCGGATCGCGAGGTAGGACGCTGCTATGCCGGTGATCCGAAAACCGCCAATTTTTCGCCGCGGGGCATCGGCCTGACCAATACACTGCGGACGTGGCTGTCTATGTGGAGCCTCGAAGATTCTCACTGCAGCGGCGCACCCCATCTAGCACGCATCACACAACCTGCGCTTGTGGTGCAAAGTACCGGCGATACCGGTGTCTTTCCCAGCGACGCACGCGCCATATACGATGCGTTGGGCAGTGACGACAAGAAGCTGGAGATGATCCCTGGCGACCACTACCTGGAAACGCCCGACACCGCCCGCGACGACGTAGCCGATCTGATCGCCGCGTGGCTCGCCGGGCAAGGGGCTCACTAGTGGCACGCCCCGCATCGGGTTCTCACACGGTGGCCGATCCGTATCTTGATCCGATGCACAGTCTAGGGTATCTGTGCCGCGTGAATTTCCGTGAGTTTTCGCGGGCGCTCGAGCGATTGACTTTACCCAAAGGTGTCAGCGCCGGGCAGTGGCGCTTGCTGCGTGTGTTATGGGAAAAGGATAACGTCACACAGCGTGAACTCAGCTGGCGGGCGGGTACCACCGAAGCAACTACGGCGCACACTCTGCGAGGCATGCTCGACGACGGTTTGGTGTTGCGCCGGCGCGATAAACAGGACAAGCGCAAACAGTACGTGAAGCTCACGGCTAAGGCGCGGCGCTTGCGCACGGAGTTGATGCCGATGGTGGTCGCCGTCAACGAGTCCGCACTTGCAGGTGTGAGCGCCAAGGACATCGATACAACCCGCCGTGTGCTCGCGCACACCTACCAAAACCTATGTTCCAGCGAGCCTGTTACCAATGATTGACTATCCTCTGCTCCCAACGAGCCTGGTTGGCAGCTATGCGCAACCCGGTTGGTTAATAGACCGTGCGCGACTCACCGAACGTCTGCCCCCTCGCGTTTTACTGGACGAACTCTGGAAGGTGGACCGTGTCGCCTTGGAAGAAGCGCAGAACGATGCAACGCTGATCGCGCTGACCGATCAGCACAACGCCGGTGTCGATATCGTGACCGACGGCGAAATGCGTCGCGAGAGCTATTCAAATCGGTTTGCCAACGCCCTGGACGGTGTCGACATCGACAATCCCGGCGAAGCGATCGACCGTACCGGCAAAGCCGTACCAGTTCCCCGTGTGGTTGGACCCGTTCAGCGTAAACACCCTGTCGAAACTCCCTTCATACCCTTTTTGCGACGCTACACGAACAAGCCGATCAAGATCACCCTGCCGGGACCATTTACGATGGCGCAGCAGGCCCAGAACGACTACTACCGCGACGACGCCGAACTGGCGCTCGCCTACGCAGCGGCGGTGAACCAGGAAGTCACGGAACTTTTTGCTGCGGGTGTCGATATCGTACAGCTCGATGAGCCCTACGTGCAGGCACGACCTGAAGCTGCTCGCGAGTATGCCGTCCCGGCCATCGATCGCGCCGTGCAGGGTGCAGCCGGACCTACTGCACTGCACGTTTGCTTTGGTTACGGCAAGCACGTCGCCGACAAACCCGACGGTTATGCATTTCTAGAGGAACTCAACGAATGCGCCGCCGATGAAGTCTCCATCGAATGTGCGCAGCCGCGTTTGAAGATGGACCTTCTCAAGTTGTTGCCGAACAAACGCGTGCACGTCGGCGTACTCGACTTAAGGGACACCACACCCGAATCACCCGAACTGGTGGCAACACGGATTCGAGCAGCCATGGCGGTGATCGATCCCGAGCGCATCGTCGTGGCTCCCGACTGCGGAATGAAGTACCTGCCACGCGACGTTGCCTACACTAAGTTGACCAATATGGTCGCGGGTCGAGATCTGGTACGCGCAGACATGGCATGAGCACCATAACGGCTCAGTGATAGCCATTTCGCTCCGCGTGATTTGCCAGCACAATACCCTCTCATACTCTCAGTGAGTTAGTGCCATGGCAGTTAGAGGCAGTTGCTTGTGTGGAGCATTCCGTTTTGAAGTGGACAAAGCCGTTGGGCCATTCGAGATTTGCCACTGCAATCGATGCCGGAAAACGAGCGGCGCCGCCGGGCTGCCTATGGTGGGTGTGCTGGCGGACGATTACCGCGTATTAGCGGGATTGGACTCCGTGTCGATTTACACAGCACCGATTCTGAGAGAACCACCGCCCTATCACGCCTACTTCTGCAAGCGTTGCGGGAGTCCGTTGCCGCCCCCCAATCCATCAAGATGGTTCGAGATCCCCGCGGGTTTGTTCGATGACGATCCGGAAGTTGTCCCTGACAAACACATCTTTGTCGAACTCGCGGCGCCTTGGGATTCAACGACAGATGATCTACCCAGGTTTACCCTCAGGCAGTTGGTGAGAAGCAGGCGGAACGAGGAATTACCGGAGGACCACGTGCTAGTCACCCACTACGGAACGACCGTCAAAGTTTGAGTCACAGGGCGGTCATCGCTGCGTAGGCGGCGTTCCCAAGTACTCATTAATTGATTGTGCCTCGCAAGCAGCCACGCGAGACCGCTCATTGACCTCAACATCGAAGCTGCGGTACAGCAGGCGTCTGGCAAGCGCCGGCAACATAAGTCTAAACGGCATTCGGGTTATCGCATTTCGGGCAGATGAAGACAGTTCGGTCGCATCATCCAGTTTCGCCTGAGCTTCGTGGTTTAGCGCAACGTGCGTTTTCAGTGGAATCTGCGCAATCGAATCTAGACCATTCAGCATTTTCTCCAAGGCTCTTCTTTCCGCCGGGGTCGCATCTGCACTCAATGCTGTCACCGTCGCCACGGATACGTGATCGGGAAGACGCTCCGGCGCGCCCTCAAAGTGTTGATCTGCGAGAGCGTCGAAACTGGTATAGGTTATTTGGTGATGCTCAACCCGAACGGATGCGTACCAATGGGCCTCCTCCAATGTAATGCGCCCGTCATTATCAACATCAGCCGAACTACCCTCCGTATCAAAGAAATATCGCAAGTAATCATCTGATCGATCCAACGCATCCGAAGATTTCTGACACCCCGCCGCCCAAACTTGGGGGTGTGCCGCAAAAAATCCGCAATCGACAGCTTGAGCAAACAGGCCTCCATAACATGCCCCGCTAACCATAAGCACCGAAGACGAGTTCCGTTGATGCGCAGCGCCGATGTCCACCGGTGTAATCGGGGCCAGCCGGCCCCAGATGGGTGAGCCAAACGTCGCCGAGTGACCGATTTGGATTAAAAGGTTCTTACTGTTTTTCTGCCTCGCGATGGCTGTTAAAACGCTATTGAGACCGTGTTCATCGGCACTAAGATCGGCATCGACCTTCGCTCTGGTGAATTCGACCCGACCGTTCACGGAACGACTCGTATCATTGTATGGACGGTTTGGCCCGTGACCGAACAGGACAACGGTTTGAGCGTTTTTTTGCTCCATCGCATTGATAAAGTAGTTGCGTATTTGGTTGATACGCGTGCTGATAAACTGACCGTTCGCAAGAGGTGTGGCGGCCGAACCCCAAAAAATGATGTTGGCATGCGATAGGTCGATCGGCGTGTCTGAACGCAAGTCGATGAGTTTGGGTGTTGCTTTTACGGGTCTGCCGATGGCACGGTCAACAAAGAATTCCAGGTTCCATCGCCTTGCGAAGAACTCACGGTAAATGCCGTGCCTATTCAGGGATGGATGATTTTCTCTCGGATTGGAAGGTGGCGTCATTCTGTCTTGTGAAATCCTGGCGGAATTGACATCCGCCGATTCGGCAATGTTGCCGAATGCCAGAACCTTGTCTCGATCTACTACTATGACGGTCAACTGAATCGGCCAATGTGGATTCTGCGGCCCCGATTCACCGTCAAGTTGTTGCAAAACGGCGACCGGTAGCTGCGTCTTGTCTTTGTAGAACACAGGAACAAGTTCGCTTAGATCCGGATGGTAAACGCCTTCGTTGTAGTTATTGTGTTCCGCGATTTGCTCGTAGATGTCGCATGAGTTGCATGACTCCGTCTTCGCCAACCATATCTCCAGCGTTCGTGCTTGCGAACCAAACGCGACGAAAACGCAGAAAGAACAGGCCACGGCATTGAGATACTTCATAACGCTAGGCTAGCAAAAAAAGACCAAGCGAAGTTGGTTCAACCCAGCGGCCTGCAGCGGTAAGAGCAAAGTCGACGAGGATTCGGCAAGTGCAGTGCGCCGCACTCCTCGACGATTTTCACCGTAAGCGCTCGCTGGCATTCGGGTAGAATTACTACGCAATGTCACACTTTGAATATGTATCCGTTGCTGCCGCCCTGATCTTTGCACTGGTCATCGGTCGTCTAGTGGGCGGCATCCCGGCGGCAATGAAGCAAGAGCGATTCTACTGGGTTCAGGCCGTTTGGATACTCGTAATGCTTCTGGTCAGCGTGTTTCAGTGGTGGGGAGCCTGGCGGATGCGGGGTATTGATTGGACGCCGGTGAGGTTCCTATGGCTCCTGCTCATGCCGGGAATACTGCTCATTCGAAGCATCATACTGGTGGGCGTGAACCCGGACGCCATAACATCTTTCCGTCAGCACTTTTTTAGAATCCGCATCCCCTTTTTCGCGCTCGGGCTCGCCAGCGGCGCACACTTGATTGTCGCACCCTGGATCTCCGGAACAATTCCCTGGCTGGTCTTGGCCCCAGCACATCGCCAAGCAGCAGTGGTTTCGGTTGTTTCCATCATTGGACTGGCTTTTCGCCACGAAAGGGTCCAACAGGTGCTCGTCGTGGCGAGCCTCATCTCCGTCGCCACAGGTTTTGTCATTCTGCCGATTGTGGGCTGACCTTCAACCGACGGCAACGCTGGGCATTGACTTCTGAACAAATCAGAATCAGAATTCTTATTCTGTTACGGAGTAGGAATGCGAGAGCCACTACAAAAGCGCAGCGCCGAGTCTCTGGAACGCGTCATTGAAGCGGCAGAACAGATCCTGCGATCTCGCTCTGCAGAGGAATTCACCATCGCTCGCATCGTTGAAACCTCGGGTGTATCCGTGGGAGCGATCTACGGACGCTTCTCTGACAAAGAAGGTGTCTTCAACGAACTCGTGTCCCGATTCATGCGAAGAACGTTGAGTGAATTCGAGCAGATGGATGAAACCGCCTGGGCGCGCAAACCCTTAGACGAATTCATCGATGAAGTAGTCGCGGTAAACGCCGACATTTACTTCGCGCATCGCGGCGTACTGCGCGCCATCCTCATGCGTACCCGGCTGGCGAGCGATCCCACGCTTACGAAAGCCATCGGCAAATACAGAAGTAAAGTCGGACAAATGCTCCTTAATCTTTTCCTTGAACACGAGGATGAAATCGACCACCCAAACCCTGAAGAAGCAGCCAATGTCTCGATCGAAGCAATGACCGCAATGCTGCGCGAGGCAGTGATATTCGCCGATCGAAAAACACTGGACACGCGCGCCGTACAAAGGGTTCAAAGTCTCCTTCGACGATATCTACAACCGGGAATCGCATGAACAGGATTCTTAGAAAAACACTTAGAGCGAGTATGGCGATTGTATTGTTGCTGGCACTGACGATCGGCACATTGCTGGTTATTGCACCATGGCTGGACGGCCCCATCCTCCACATCGCCGGAGGTCCCTTCAAGCAAGCTGCCGTTCCGTTCAACGCGCTCGACTCCGACACCTTGCAAAACGCAGGCATCGTCGAACTCGAGGTCAAAGATCTGGATCGACCCTCCGTTACTGTCGGGGTACTGGTTTTGGACGAAAAGATTTATATCCCTGCCACGTTAACGCCGGAAGAAAAACGCTGGCCGAAGGCTATAGAGAACAACCCAAGGGTTCGGTTGCGGCACGATGGCACAGTCATCGAGGGATTCGCGTATCGGCTGCATGACCAGCCGTTACACCAAACTTTATCCAGACTGGGCGCGGAGAAATACGATCCTTCCTATTTTCAGCCGGAGGACACCTGGTACTTCAGGGTAGATGAGGAACAACGGTAGGCGTCTCTCAAACAAACTCGAGCTGAACCTCTCATATGGCCTCGAGGACCTCTCGAAGATCGGGCCCCGCGTGGGCCCCGGCCAACGCCAAGAAGTCCTGGGCAAACCCGTGCATTTCGGTGCGAGCGGTCATGGCGTGCCCGGCTATGGCAATTCGTCCGAACTCACTCTGCAGCAAGGTCGCAATCCTCTTCGCGCCGAGCGCGGCCGGGATCCAGCGCATGACATTCAGACCCCGCGGAAGGATGTTATACCCTGCCTGTCTAATCGCGGCGAGACCTTGCGCTGTGGCTCTCATGGTTTGTTTCAACAGTGCTCGGTCCTCAACAACCGCATCGAGGTCCTGATCGTGGTGATAGACCGCCCCGGCTAACGGGAGAATCAAGGCGATGTGGCTCAAGTGCCAGGCCATGATGGGCACATAACGCTCGATGTTCATACCGAGGCGCAACAAGTCCTGCTGAATCTCATCGGCAGCGGTTGACGCGTCGGCATGTACCTCACCCATGATGAGTCGATCGAAGTGTTCGTCATCGGGCTGCTCGCGGTCCGCGTAAACTAATGTCTCGCCCTCCCATGTGCCGCCTACGCCCGGAAAGCCGCCGAGCACGCGGTCGCGTCCCAGTTGCTCGACGGGCACATCGTAACCCTGGGTGGTGTTCCCGAGAAACCAGATCGTCGGGTGTCCGCGTAATTCGCGCAGTAACGGCACGAGTTCCGGTCGATGCTGGGCTTGAACGCAGACCAGTACCACATCGAATTCGCCAGAAACAGGTGCACGGACGATGTTTAGTCGAACGGTCGACTCCTCGCCGGTGATGCCTTCGCGCATACGAAGACCGTCACGTTCGAGTCGAGTGGCTTTGTCACCTCGCGCTAGAATCGAGACATCCGCACCTTTGTGCATCAATCGCGCGGCTGTGAAACAACCCGTCACACCGGCGCCGACGATGAGCAACTTCATTGGAAACCCGTATCAAGTACGCCCACGTTGCATTCCTGCAACCAACGATATCAGCTTTCGGCGAACGATTTCCGGTTAAACGAATGAACTCGGACGATCGGAGACGACACGCATCGCCGTCTCACCTCATGTACCATTGGCGCCCATCAATGCTTGTGGAGAGACTCGTGTTGACACGTCAGTGTCTAGTAGCGTTTCTATTCGCCTTCCCTGTCTGGACGCCCGCGCAGGAGCTGGGATTGCCGGAAACGTCGCCGGAAGTCGTTGGGCTGTCGGCGTCGCGTTTGTCGATCCTCACCCGGCATATGCAGTCCTATGTGGAAAAAGGCGAACTGTCGGGCGTTATCCTGGCTGTCGCCCGGCGCGGCAAGGTCGCCTATTCACAGGCCATTGGGTGGGCAGACGTGGCGCAACGCGTCCGCATGTCCAAAAACACGATTTTCCGCATTCACTCCATGACCAAACCCATAACCTCCGTAGCGGTGATGATGCTCGTCGAAGAAGGCCGTATCAAAACTACCGATCCCATCGCAAAGTACCTGCCAGAGTTCGCTGGCATGGAGGTTTACATAGGCGGTACAGCCGATGAGCCTTCGCTAGAACCCAGTCGCCCAATCACCATAAATCACCTGTTGAGTCACACACCTGGCATGGGCGGTATGGGTTATGAATCGCACGAGACGGCCAAGATCTTCGAGACAGTCGCACCGTATGCGGATAATCCGACACTGGCAACGTTCGCGTCGAAACTCGCGAACGTGCCGCTCGTGCGTCAGCCAGGGGAGGAGTTCATCTATGGGCCATCGACCACTCTGCTGGGTCATCTGGTCGAGGTAGTTTCAGGTGAGCGTTTGGATGAGTTTTTCGCGAAGCGCATATTCGCTCCCCTGGCTATGACCGACACGCACTTCATTCTCCCGGAGAAAAAACGCAACCGATTCGCGATCGCGTATGAGAAAGTCGAGAACCGCCGAGACCTGTTACCGGTCACCCGCGACGATCATGAGATGCGCTGGCGACCTGGTAATCGGCTGCTTTCGGGTGGAGGCGGCCTCGTCTCCACCGCGGCTGATTACATGCGCTTCTCGCAGATGCTGTTAAACGGCGGTGTGTTAGACGGTAAACGCCTCTTGTCGCCGAAGACGGTGGAGTTGATGACAACGCCCGTCGTGGCAAGTGCGGACTCCGCCTTTTTACAACTTGTCGCCCCCGGCTATGGTTTCGGGCTAGGCTTCGCAGTGCTTGACGATTTGGCGGCATCGGGTAAACCCGGAACTGTAGGCGAGTACTTCTGGGCCGGAGCGGCTGATACGTATTTCTTCATCGACCCGCATGAAGCGCTGATTGGTCTGCTCCTGACGCAACGTTATCCCGCAGGAGAACTGCAGCTACGCGAGGAACTGCAGACGCTCGTCTATCAAGCGCTCATAGAGTAGGAAGCGAAGGCCACCACCGACGGAAGCTCGAGACCCTAGCCTGTCTCTTCAGCCGGACGGCCCTTCTACATGGAAAAGCTTGTTGTAAATGCTCCAGCCATCTTCGGTCTTTAGGAAGGACAACGTGTCCGTGAACGTCATGCCAAGATAATCGTCCCGGACCTTCGCAACCGCTGTGTTGCCTGCAATGTCTAGCGAGAGAATGTCCAGCCGCGCAGGTTCTCCCTTCTCCTTTGCCGATGGTTGCTGGCTCGAAACAAAACCCGCAAAGTCATCAACGCTCATCTCATGAAGTCCGTCGTCCAGATATCCGGTGATTCTTGCGCTTGGGTGAAATGCAGCATGTGTCTTGTCAGCGCTGGATTCGTACATACAGTCGAAGTACGTCTGGATCGTATCTCTTAGCTGTTGTTCGTCGCTCACGTGAATGACTCTCCGGCTCGTTTCGCTATGTTTCGAGATGATGAGCCGCTGAGGGCTCGAATGCAACGAGGCTCCGGCGAGGGAACGTGCCCGCGAGCGCGCCGGCTAAAACCGGATGCCGATGGCGCGGATGTTAGAATCAGTCGATGACCCACCGTCCTCCTGACAACCACTACACTCACCCAACTCTCGCAGCGGTCTACGACGTTACGTGCGGTTGGTCGGCGGATCGAGATTTCTACCTGTCACTCGCAGATCGCAGCCAAATGACGATTCTCGACATCGGTTGTGGCACAGGACTGCTCTGCAACGCCTATGCCGAACAGGGCCACATGGTCGTCGGCGCCGATCCGTCATCAACGATGCTGGGCGTCGCACGTAGCCAGCAGAATGGGTCGCGAGTGAAATGGGTGGAGGGTTACGCACAGAATTTCGAATGCGATCAGGTATTCGATCTCGCGATCATGACGGGCCACGCCTTTCAGACATTGCTGAGCGTAGATGACGTAAACGCCGCACTCCTGAATATAAAAGCCCACCTTCGACCTGGGGGACGGTTCGTTTTCGAGTCCCGGAACCCCTCAATCGATTGGGCAAACGCATGGGACGGTAGGTCGGAAAGCTGGTCGTCCGAACTCGGCAAGTTTACGCAGTCGACCAGGGTTATCGGCTCAACGGTCGATACTGTGTCGTTTGAGCACACCTATGAGTTCGAGACCGAGACCTTGAGTTCGACGAGTGAACTGTGGTTCATGTCCAAACAAGCGATCGAAACCGCGTTGGGACTGGCTGATTTCTCGTTGTCGGCTGTGTACGGTGATTGGGACCGCTCGCCCTTCGACACGAAGTCATCGCTTGAGATGATTTTCGACTCGAGGTCTAACGGCTACTGAGCGTGTTTCACAGTTCCTTCGTGAGGTGGTACTGTGTGTGCCCTTCCGGGAAATTGTCTGTTTGCGATTGTACCGCATAGCCATGGTTCTCATAGAACTCACGCGCCTCGAATTCAAACGTGTCGAGCTTAGAATATTTGCAACCGTAACTTCGACCCAATTCCTCAATGCGTTCCAATAGACTATGTCCATAACCGAGACCACGCAGTTCCTCCGGTAGCCAAAGAACGCCTATTTGTAGCCAGTCCCAGACTGTGTTTGCTGTTATGCCGCCCGTGACATTCCCTTCCTCGTCGCGCAGTGCGACACCGAGTTCCCGATAGTTGCGGGTTGAAGTAAATTGATCAGCAAACTCCACAAGCTTCTTCTGCACATAGTTCGCTTCGTCGCTCGTTAGGTCATCGTGAATGCTGTATTCCATGCACCTAAGTTATCAAGCGCATCAGAATCCTCAATACCCGCTTCAGGTCAAGCTGAGACGGCCTTGTCTAGTACCCCTGCGGGCGCACCTGCCCGCCGATGCAACCGGGTGGAGTCTGTTTCCAATCTCAGACGGTCTGCAGACCACACCACGCATTTCAGATTACCGACGACACCCGCTAACATGGGCTCCTGGCCAGCCACCTGGAAGCCACGAGCAGTGTCAATCGATACGGTTCGACAAACAATTGTGGAGCGGATGATGATTCAGTTTATACGCAATAGCACCGCCACCCTCTTCGGCCTGGCTCTTTTATACGGCGCGCCGCTCGCCGCAGAGACAGCTACGATAGAACTTGCAGACGGCTCAACACTTAAAGGTGAGTTACTTTCTTTGCAGGGTGGCGCTTACGAGATAAAGACCCAAAGTCTCGGTGTCCTTAAGATTCCACAAGAGGATATCGCCCTTGTAAGCTACAAGACGAATGATGCAACGGCAATTGCCTCGGGCACCGCAAACCCGGACTCCGCCGCCATTGCGAACGTGCAGCAACAGATTCTCAGTAACCCCGAAACCCTGTCGCTGATTATGGGGCTGGGTAACGATCCAACGATTCAGGCGGCGCTCTCGGATCCGGAAATCAAAGCGGCGATCGCCAGGGGCGATTTCGAGATGCTCATGGCTCACCCCAAAATCCAGCAAATGATGCGGCACCCAACGGTTCGTAAGATCACCGATAGTGTCAGTCCCTGATTTTCTGCAAGCGCACGAGTCGCCTTGAAGGTCCTCGTCACAGGTGCCAATAGCGAAGTTGGGATAGCCGTCTCTAACCGTCTCTTGGCATCCGGCCACAGCATTGTTGCGTATGATCTCAACGGCGGAAAGGTGCCGCACGATGTGCGATTCGTCGAAGGCGACGTACGCAACTTCACTCAACTCATGGCCGCCTCAACTGGTTGCGACGCCGGTGTTCATCTAGCCGCGCGGGCCAACGACTCAAGCGCGGCTGAGATCATGTCGGTCAATGTCATCGGTGCTTACCAGTTCCTTGCAGCCGCAAAGAAGGCGAACTTCCGCAATGCCATCATCGCAAGTTCCGCGCCAGTACATTTAGAGCCCAGTGATCGGGATTGCGGCTGCCTATTGCGCACCTCAATTGAAGACGATCACGCGTACGATCTTTCCAAAGCGCTTCAGGAAACGATTGGGCGGGATTATCACGCACATGGTCTGCCGGTGTTGTGCGTTCGATTCGGGCACATCGTACTCGGCGAGCAAGAAAAGACGCTCGATGGAGCCAAAGCACTTGAAGACGAGACCTATTGTCGAGGCGGATGGGTGGCACTGGAAGACATCGCGGGTGCATGCGCCGCGGCACTTGCCATCGAACCGTCGCGCGATCACTTCGAAGTCTTGAACATCGTCGGGGCGCGCAGCGCAAGAGCGCACTTTCGGGTCGCCGACGCCGAAGCGCGCTTGGGTTTCGCGTTGCAATACGATTTTGCGGTATACGAATGATCCTCCGCGGCCGCGAAGGTCACCCACCCGAACCGTCCACTATCAATATCTAACCCGGGCTCGTATGGTAAGCAGCTGCCCTTTTTCTATGTGTTGTTGAGGATGATATATGTCGCAGCTTTTCGAAGAGCTTACGTTCAAGCGGGGACCTGCCATGAAAAATCGGTTCATGCTGGCTCCACTGACCAACCAGCAAAGCCACGCAGATGGCACACTGTCGGATGATGAGTTTACGTGGCTCACGATGCGTGCCAGAGGCGGATTTGGGCTGACCATGACCTGTGCTGCGCACGTTCAAAGGGAAGGTCAGGGTTTCCCCGGCCAGCTGGCGGCTTTTGACGACAAACACGTCGAAGGGTTAGCACGTCTTGCCGATGAGATAAAAAGGCATGGCAGCATTGCCAACTGCCAGCTATACCATGGGGGCTACCGCTGCCCTCAGGACGTCACCGGTACCCAGCCGATGGGACCGTCCGACGACAACGCATCCGGCTCACGAGCGATGACAACCGCAGAAGTTCAGGCGACTATCGAGAGTTTCATCAGCGCTGCAGCGCGGTGTGAGCAGGCCGGTTTCGAAGGCGTCGAGTTGCACGGCGCGCACAGCTATTTAATCTGCCAATTCTTAAGCCCTGATTTCAACCGACGAGAAGATCAGTACGGAGGGTCACCAGAGAACCGGGCGCGACTTTTACACGAGATCATCGCAGGCATCCGGTCCCAGTGCAGCGACGAGTTTCAAATTGGCGTCCGCTTGTCGCCCGAACTCATGGGTGTGTACATGCGGGACATGATCGACCTGGCCACTGAACTGACGGCGGGTGGGTTGATCGATTTTCTGGATATGTCCCTGTGGGATTGTTTTAAGGAACCTGTAGAGGATGCCTTCAAGAGCCGCCCGTTGATCGAATGGTTTACGGATATTCCGCGTCATGATGTCAGGCTTGTGGTCGCCGGAAACATCAGAACGCCGCAAGATGCCGAACGAGCGATGGCAGCGGGTGTGGACAGCGTGATGCTCGGAAGAGTAGCGATATTGCACCACAACTTTCCGGATCTGATGGCGGCAGATCCTGAGTTTCAACCCGTGGATTTACCCGTACCGCGCTCACACCTTCTGGCAGAAGGGGTGTCGGAGTCTTTCATCACTTACCTCGGCGGCATGGGCCGGTTTGGGATCACATCTAACTGACGCCCTTTGGCGCACTCCAGCCAGGAGATCACTTATGAACGAGGCTAACCTGACGCGCTTCGGGCCGGAGATCTACGAGCTCGTGCAAGGACAACCCACGACCTACTCGGCTAACTTCAAGGCCGTGGGCGGTCCGGCGAAGCTGGTCCTTCAACACGACGACATCGACAAAGCGTGGATCAAGATCAATGGCCGCAGCGTCGGAGAGCCGCTGAACTTCAGTGGCAGCGGTGAGATGGTCTTACCGGTGGACCTCGAGCAAGAAAACTCAATCGACGTGACGGTACCCGGCCTGCCCAGCGGTGTTCTGAGCGTTCGCGTCACTCAAGTCACACAGGCCGATCTCGGGCTCACCGGCCAGAACTACTTCGGCCTCAATACGAGCGACATCGAACGCCAGCGCGCCTTTTATGACACGTTGGGGTTTACGGGCGAGATTTACCCGGCAGGACCGGAGACGAGCACCACCTTTGCGCAGTCGCTCGGGTTTCCCGACAATTACCTGATCTACGTAGCGCTCACCAGCCTGGAAGATCCGCCGGTACCGCCATTCGTCGATACGGTGCAATTCAGGGGCGATTCGTTTCGCGAAGAGCCACCCTACGCGAACCTGAACCACATCGGGATGGCGTACGCCACCTACTCGACGACGAACCTCGACGGTGACTTCGCCTACCTCGAGTCGCAAGGGGTGGAATTCGTTTCCGCACCGACCACTGCACCCAACGGCGAACGGTTCGTGTTCCTGAAGGACGAAGACGGTACTTTCCTGAAGTTGATCGAAACCACCGGAGATGCGCAGCCGGCGTCCGGACCGAACTTGAGAGCGCTGGTGAACACGAACATCAACGTGGCTGATCTGCAAAGGTCACGAGAGTTCTACCGCTTGCTTGGGTTCACGGAATCCGAACCCGCCTCCCAAGCTGGCGGGGGTGAGTTTGCCGCAGCCCATGGGTTTGAGGGTCACATCGAGTTCGAAGGCGAAGATGTCAGCCTCGGCGACGGCACCGACGGGGCGACGCTGCAATTGCGGCAATGGAAGAGTCCCTACGACGACGCGCGCGCCTACCCACCTCCCGTCAACCACCTCGGCATCGACCGGATTGCGTTTCGTGTAAAAGATCTGACCGCCGTCATAAAGACGATGAACGAGCTCGGTTTTGAACAACTGGGCCCCATTGGCGGTGGCGGTCCAGAATACGGCATCGTGTTCTTCTTTGACCCCGACGGCATCAAGGTTCAGTTTGCGGGGCCGTTGAACGACTAAACCAGCGAATCACCGCTGCGCACTTGCGAAGGGTGCCCACTCATCGGCTAGGGGTAGTACCAGATCGGCGAGGTATATGCCCGATCCTGAATGACCATCGGCACTTCGCTCGGAAGGTCCAATTGGAAAAAGGCGGCATCGTATGCCGTCCAGCGGGGACGGGGAATCTCCAACACACGCACGTAATAGACCGCTCGCTGACGCGGATCAAATTCGGGGTCCGTCCATACAGTAGACAACTGCGCCGCGCCGATGGTGTTCGCGTAGCTTGCCTTGTCAACGTCGACCGTCGAGCCGACGGCAGCTAACTGACCCGTCTGCTCTTCAATCTCGCGGTCCCCGGCCCAAACCACGTCATAGATTTTTTCTTGAGTACGCCCTCTTCTGTCGAGCCAACCTTTGACGACCTGAATACGGTCTAGGTTCGGTCCATCCGGATCCTTCAGCGCCGAGATGACGAATTTCGGTGGCACCTGCCCTGTTGTAGGTTCAGGTAATACACCCCCCATGGGCACACCTTTGGCGTAGGCAATACCTTCGTAGTTCGGATGATGAATGTCCTGGGCGCTGTACTCCCAACCGCCAAAAAACCGCACGACGATTCGCGAGCCCGTGGTGGCATACACCTCGCGTCGTTTCATCGCGTCAAAGACCGCCTCCCGCGTATTTTCCCGGGCCCAAACCGCTGCGTAGCCCGATGAGACAATCCGCCAGTTCTGCCAGAGCTGATCGTTGGCCATGGCGTTCTGAGTACGCGCCGCTCCGGGTTCCGACTCGGGAAACTTGCCGAAAAAATTGTCTTCCTGCGTCGTCGACAAACTGTTGTGGCCATCCGTGCTGCCGATCATCCCGAATTCGAACGGGTTTGCACCCAACTTTTCCGCATAGTCGAGGCCCAGCTGCAGCGCACTGCGTGCGTACTCGTGTTTCAGCATCCACTCTTCTTTCGCCTGCGTGCGGCCTATGTTGTCGGCGTCCCACGTCTCGTAGTCGGCAAATTCGTCCGTGGGAGACAACAGCGGATGGGCTTCGCCATCCCCCTTAACCTGTGTCACTTCGTAGATCGGTTCCCACCGTGCACGCATCTCGGCGTATGCTCTCGTCAACGGTTCCCCGTCGACTGTCTCACTCGGAAACATCATGCCGTTCGACAAGTTGCCGTTGTGCGGTATTGCAAGCACCTCGCCACCGGTTACTTCCTCGTAGCGGGCTAGCGCTTTCCACAGTTCGCGCGGGTCGAGGCTGTCCTGTCCGGAAAACGGCGGCAGTTGTGCTACTTTATCCGCACTATCCTTGTAGACGACGACGCGGTGCAGGTTGTTACCGTTGATCATCGATGTCCACTCGTACCCCGTGAGCGCCGTGAAGACACCGGGCTGATTATAGTCATCAGCCGTTTGCGCGACGTCCTGCCAGATGTTCCTTCGAGTGAACTCCGGAAAAGCCAAGTTGTTTTCAGGGTCCGACATACTCGCCGTGAACGCTCCGATCATCTTCGCAGGATCTCCCTCGGCCAGGTACTGCGCCCACTGGCGGCCGGTATCGGTGTCGACCACCAAAGGATCGCCAACGCCGAATCGATAGTAACCACCCAAGTATTCCGCGTGATCTGCAACGACCAGGAAATCCAAAGGACGACGGAGTTGCACACGCATACCGTTGTGGGCGGTCATCGCCTGCCCTCGCGCAAAGCGGTACGCATCAGCCGGCGTCAGGTTCATGTTACCGAGTGAGTACGCGTCCGCGGAGTTGCGCGAGTGTAGGTGGGTGTCTCCCCAATAGACGTTTTTCGGATAATCCTGCCCAACCGGTCTCGAGTAGCGCTCGTCAGCATGACCTGGTACTGAGACACCCGCCAATAAGCACAAGAACCACCCAAGTACCGTCTTCATCTTGTCCACTTTTCCAACTCCAGTATCCAACTTGCCTTGTCGTTCGTTACAACGAATCAATTTCCCGGGTATTCTTCGGGATTTCCCGCGACAAGCGCGTAGGGGAGGATTCCCGTCCACGGTTGATAATCGCTATCCGCCGGGTCTTCCATTTCGCCACCCGGCATGATGGCCGGCACGAGTTCCAATGGGATCGACTTGCCGGAAATCTCCCTGATCTCGAACTCGATGATGCCAGTCTGTGCCAGTTCGCTAGCGGTGGGCTGCCGAATGGTCTCCCAACGCCCCGGCTGTATGTGTTCTATGAACTGCCGCAAACGTCGTTCTTTTTCGTCGGTATCCTCGATAAATCTGCCTTCTGCAAACAACGTTGCTGACCGATACATCACCGCATGATTGAAACCCGATCGAGGCAGAACGAAACCGTCGAAATGGGCGAAAGACAGGCATGACTTAGAGCCGTTGCGGATCGCGTTCACCATCTTGTTCTTCACCGCACCATGGACAAACAACTTGTCGCCATCTCGCCAGTGCACTGTCGCCTGAACATAGGGATGATCATCAATGATCACGCTGACGTGGCACATCGGTATGCCGTCAATGATCGAGTAGATAGCCTCTTTGTCGAATGTGCCTAAATCGTGATAGAGCCTGAGGCGAGTTCGTTCAGTCTGTTCAAATTCTGTCATCAGCATCCCCAGTTGCAGTTTCGATTATCGCTCATTGTGATTTCGGGTGGAAAGATCGAGATCAGGTAATAGCGACAGTGATCAGGAGACCGCTACCCCGATTACGGAGATCGCGCTGGCCGATTACGAGCACGCACACGCGAGACTGTAAGTAGCCCACGTCTTCCACTTGGAGTGCTCAAGTCTTGAGCAGCCGCGCGCGGTTAGGAATCGAATAACTCTACGGAGGCGACAGCGTAGTTGCGTGAACACGTGATCGGAATACACTCGTTCCTCGAACCATTGGGTAGTCCACATGCCGAAACACATTCGCGTCATCGCACTCCTCACCGCCACCGCCATCGTCAGTGCAGGATGTCATGCACCGCAAGCTGGGTCTCCGATCCCGAGCTTCGACGGAGCCAAACTCTATCGCGGCAATTGCGCCAGTTGCCACGGCCAAAACGGTGCCGGTGACGGTCCAATGGCGGCACAACTGACGACGGCACCGACAGACTTGCGCACTTTGAGTGCGCGCAACAATCGCGTCTTTCCCCGTTCGACGATAAGGGGTCAAATCGACGGACGTAACCTGCCGATGGCGCACGGCACTCGTGACATGCCGGTGTGGGGTTGGCAGTTCGCGCAAACGGGCACCGACAATCGCGACCCTGCGCGAGTTGCCCAAGCCCGCATTGAGGCCGTGATCGACTACTTGGAACGTATACAGACTCGTTGAACCTTGGAGGGCCGCTTCAATAAGGGCGAGAAGGGTCCAACGATTTGCTCGACGCTCGCGACGATAGCTGTGGTGCCAGCGATCAAACCCGCCCACGGCAGCCACTTCGGGAATCCGCCAGTCAACGACAAACTCAACAGCACTGTCCAAACGCCTCGCAACAGATTAACTATGTGAACAGGTTCCTATCGAATCGGTAAATGCTCTCTCAACCAGGCGATCTGCCAGGTGAGTGCCTGACGATAGCCCTCGTCCCGATACACGTCATAGTGCGCACCCGATATGGTTTCGTAGTGGGCAGGTATGCGCGCATTGATTCGGGCGTAGAGATCGGCGCCGTTTTGTTTGATGTCGAAAAGTTCTTCCTTGTCCGCATCGATGATCAACGTCGCGGCCTGCAAGGCCTCTAGCTGCGCATATGGATCGTAGCGTACGTAGTCCGGCCAATCCGGATACCCTTGCAAACCAGGTGTCGGCTCCGATGGAAAACTGGGTACCTCGCCCCTGGCAATCCGACCGCGCAAGTGCGTCATCGATGCGCGCGACAGCGGGTTATCCGCAGGCAGGTCGGTCATTCCAGCGCGCGGATTGACCGCACCAACCTGACTGATCAGCACTTTGATCTGAGGAAACTCGCAGGCCGTTGCTAAAGCCAATCCGCCGCCCAAACTAGATCCCCACACCGCGATACGCTGGGGATCCACACGCGCATCAGTCTGCAGATACGCAAATGCCGCACGGATATCGTCCAGTTGCTCCAACGGATTTACGATGCGACGAATCTCGCTGACTTGCGTGCGGTATTGTTGAGCGGTCTCCGCACCTTCAGCGGTTTTCGGGCGCTTGCCCGCGCGAACCAGAACACCTTCGCTTTCACCCCAACCGGTGTAGTCGAAGGTCAATACCACATAGCCTTGCTCGGCAAACTGCGGCGCGTAGGCTTGGTTCAAATGAGACTTTAACCCGCCCCAACCGTGCACCATCAAAATGGCGGCACGTTGTTCACCGGCTTTGAGATCGGCAGGCACCCAGAGATTGCCTGCCAGACGCACACCATCGCTGTAAATTGTAATTGGCTCGGAGGTTGGCGCCGCCCAGGCTGCTCCCATCAGCATGATCAGCAAAATGGCGATTTCAACAAGCTTTGCCATCTCAATACCCCCTATGTGGTTAGGCAAACTAAACTAACATCGGGGAGGAGCATTTGCATATCGATAAGGGTGTCTCAGCCGAGCGCTTGGCTCGAGCGCTTCTTACCCGCCGATCGCAATCTGTGTCCCAGCCACATCCAGAGACCAGTTATGGTCAACGCCGGTACCACAACAACTTGATTGAACAAAACGAATGTTTCGTTCGCTATCCAAGGCGAATACACCAGTGTTCCCAGACAAGCTGCTCCCACCAAGTGAATCGCGCGAATCCATTGCCTAGATTTCATGAGACCGTCTCCTGATTGGCTTTCACCCGTGAAGCAGCATTGCCCCAACGCCCTTCCGCCGGGATGTGATGCCCGGCTTGGGCAAGGCCGAATCGAGGCATATTGTTGTAAACGGATTCATGTGCACCGGCTTCGACGATAAAGGTCTCGTGCCAGATACCGACATCGCCGTTGCTGCCGATCTCTTTGTTGAATCTCGCCCACGCCGGGAGGTGCGCTGCATCGCGATCTTTGGCATAGCGAATGAGATCGTTCAAAGAGCGCCAGTATTGCACCATGATGACCGGGTTGCCCCAGCCGATCTCCGCATTCAGGAAACCCGACTCCGAGTCGTCGGTCAGTTCGGCGATCATGGGCTGCATGGATCTAAAGACCGGGAGCCACCGATGTACTTTCCAGATCTTGTTGACTCTGAAGCCGATGAGGAAGATGACAAACCCTTGGTCGACTTGGGCGGTCATGCGCCGTTGAAAGACATTTCCCATATTGTAGTCTCGCTCAATTCGTTTAATTTACTATGTAAAATATACAATGTCACCTTTATATGTTAGAGTCAAGACATGGGAAGAAAAAAACTCACTGATGAGGAAAAGGCGAGCTTTAGAACAGAACTGCTGGATGCGGCGCTGGAGCTATTCACTAACGAGGGCTATGAAGCCGTCTCGGTGAGAGCATTGGCTGCGTCGGTAGGTTGCAGCGCCATGACGCCCTACCGCTACTTCGACGACAAAGCGGCGATATTCAACGCTTGCCGCTGCCTTGCGTTCGAACGTTTCGCCGAAGCGCAAGAGGCCACCGCCGCATTACACTCAGATCCGGTAGTTCGCATCAAAGCGCTGGGCCAGGCTTACGCGGCATATGCCGTCAACAACCCGGATGCTTTTCGATTGATGTTCGAATTCGATCAACCCGAAAAACCCAGCACCGAGCTCGCCAAGGCGGAGCACCGGGCGTTCAATACCCTTCGACAAGCGGTGGTGGAGTCAGTCGATGACCACCGGCTGAAAGGCGATCCGGACTCACTCGCTCATCTGTATTGGGCATCTCTGCACGGTGTCGTCGTACTCGATTTCGCCGGCAAACTCGTTCACGGACGCAGCAAACGCACACTTCTCAGAGCGCTTTTCGACGGCGCATTTACGTCTGCAAGCTGCTGACCAACTTTGGGTACACGCGTACGAGGAGAATTCTTGGCCCCTTCATTTTCTTTACCACGACATCGAATTGCTCGAATTTTAGGCGCTCACCTTCACGAGGTAGATCGCCGAGATTCTTGAAGATCAGACCGCCGACCGATTCGACCTCCGGCGCACCTACGGTCTTGAGCTCGACTTTATCGATTTCTACCCCTAAGGCCCGCTCCAGCGTGAAGATCGGCAGGCTGCCCTTCCCCAGAAGAGATCCGTCGTCCAGTTTCGTCCAATCATTGCCCACCTCGCGAAATTCATCTCGTATCTCGCCAACAAGGGCACCGAGTAGATTGTCCAAGGTAATGAATCCGAGAGGCTTGCGGTGAGCACCGACCACCACCGCAAAATGCGAACTGCCTTGTTGAAACCGTCTGAACAACTCAGTGGCAGATAGGTTCGATGAAACCAACGGGGCGGACCTCAACAAGGGACTCAGGTCTTCCGTGAGGCTCTCTCTTTGCATCGCGAAGAAAACGTCTTTGAGGTGCAGAACTCCAAGCACCTTGCCTTGTTTGTCGAGGTATGGGTATCTGCTGAATCGATGACTGACGATACGGTCGAAGTTCCACTCGAGACTTTGAGCAGCCGAAAGGAAAATGGCCTCATTGAAAGGCCGCATGAGATCGGCCACCGTTAGATTGCGAAAGTCGATCGCTTTCGCAAGCACGTTTAACTCACGACTCGAGAAATCTTGATCGGCGCGGGAACTGCGGAGGATCAGCTTCAGTTCCTCGGTCGAATACTGGCTGTCGTGCGCGGCGCTGACATCCAGACCGAGTTTGGCCAGCAACCAGTTTGAACTTCTGTTGAGCAACCAGATGAGTGGGTACATCATCCAGTAAAACGCATACAACGGCGCGGCCGTCCACGTGCCCAACGCTTCCGGTCTGCGAATAGCCATCGATTTCGGTGCCAGCTCGCCAACCACGATGTGCAGGTAGGAGATGATGAAAAACGCCACTGAAAGCGCGATGCCGTGCAGCACCGGTTCGCTGGTGATACCCACCGAGGCGACCACGGGGCGGAGAAGTTCTGCAAACGCGGGTTCGCCAATCCAACCGAGACCCAGCGAAGCTAGCGTGATGCCAAGTTGACACGCCGACAAGTATGCATCGAGATTTTGATGCACGGTAAGTAACATGCGCCCTCGCCAACCGAAGTTCCTGGCGATCGCCTGCGCGCGTGTTTCACGAAGTTTGACTAGGCTGAATTCTGCCGCAACGAAGAACCCGTTCAACAATACGAGTCCAATGGCGAGCAAAACGAGAACAAGGTTGGTACCCATCGTAGCGTCGCGTGCGAAAGGTCCTCAAGGTAATGCGGCCGACAGGCATAAGCGTGGCAGAGCGTATCCCAAAAATCAAAAATCCCGGCTATACAGGTACAGCCCGCTTCTGCCGGTCATTTCACCGTCGCTTGCTCGATGCAGGGAAGTTGCCTTGGCGCTCTCTGACTTGCTGCAGGAGTTTGTCTTTGACCCCGTCGCCCAGATCGTCCCAGTGTTTGTCGCGAAGCGCGCCTTCCAACGAATAAAGGTAATAACAAACGGACCACGTTCTATCCGGAAAGCTTGCAGACAGATGAAGGTAAACCCCGACAGGTGTCGCTAGTTCAAGATCCGCTCGCGTGCTTATGCCAATACGACGGAGGTTCCTCGCAATGGTCGGCCCGATGTTCGTGAGCGTTTCGATGGCTTCAAACCCTAAGCGCATGTTCAGCTCTCATAGCCTGAGTATGCGGGTTCATATTCAGCAGATGGCGCGATCGCCTGCACAACGTCTACGGTCAACCCACTTGGATCGAGAAACATGAAGTGTCTCTGTCCCCAAGCTTCATCGGTGGGTTCCAAAGCAAACTGTTTGACCGCATTACTCTCGACCAGCCGGTTGTATACGAGATCGATGTCATCGAAATCCAGTGTCAAGACAACCCCCGTGCTTGTAGGCGAGGACGTCCGCACCGATTCCGGCATTGCGTCCATACCTGGCCGCATGAAGGCGAGTTCCAAAGGAGGTCCATTCAGGCGTGTGTAGTGAAGCTGCACATACCAGTCCGCGTCGAAAACGACTGCAAAACCGAAATTGTTCACGTAAAAGTCCGCAGCGGCTTGCGGATCTTCGCTGAGAAAAACGGAAAAGAGACTGTTCATTGTCGGACTCCACAGCTTCTGAATCCATGGCATTTTTTCCGGGGATCTGTACGAAGGTCAATTCTCAAGCCCAGGCTACTGACACCGTTCTGTCAGCATGTCGAGAGATTGTCCCCTCACGGGTGAAAGCCCAGGTTGAAATTACACAACGAAATTTCTAGATCGAGCGGTTCTCCAGGGAACGAGTACTGACGAGTTCACGCACCTGTTGCAATAGGCATATAAACTGCCTAGCATGACATTGGGGAAACGGACGGGACGGAGGTTCGATATGGGAAAGTTAGTCAGAGTTTTTTCGTTTGCGAGCGCAGTGTTAGCACTCGGTTTAACCGGACATGCATCTGCGGCGATTATCGAGTTAGATTTCTTCGGCAACGCCGGACCGGGCCTTCTGCCTGGCAACGAGGTGGGGTCAATCCTACCCGGCAGCTTGGCATTTGGAGGAGAAACGGGTGCAGGTCTCTTGTATGACGATGTAACCAACACGCTGGCCATTGAGTTCTCCTTTTCGAATCTGACCGGAGGCCTGGCTGCGCAGGCCGGTGGCGGCATGCATCTTCATCTGGTGAACGATCCAACGGATCCGCTCAATTCGAACGGGAATGTCGAATTCCTATTGAATGTCGCCGGAGCGCCATCGGTGACCAACTTGACACCGCTTGTTAATGGAGGCGCAACCGGTGCGACCGTGTCTGCGCTCGTGTCCTTTACGAACGCACAGGAAGCCGACCTCCTTGCCGGAAACTACTATCTGAACATCCACAGCTTCGGATCTATTCCCGGGGAACTGCGAGGCAACCTAGTCACGGCGCCAGAACCCACGAGCGTCGCATTACTGCTGCTGGGACTTCTGGCCCTCACCACCGCTCGTTTGAAAAACCGCTGAGATTCCATTGTTGTGAGCTGAACCCGACCAAAATCAAACCAACCATGAGAGCAAAGTTGCAAAAGCCGACTCATTGCCGCCGGTCATACTTTTAGCCAATATTGTTCAATGAGTGGTTGGGACCGACTAGATAGCCGATGGCAGACGGTCATGCTTGCTGCCCTTGAAGCGTATCTAGAGGGTTCGATACCCATTGGGGCTGCTGTAGTGGACGAGCGCGGTGAGATTGTTAGTGTCGGGCGAAACAAGTTCTCCGAAGACAGAATTGCACACGCGGAGACGGAGTCGTTGAGAACGGTTCCGTCGACCCTCAATCGGCAAAACGCCTCGATTTACACATCGATGGAACCGTGCCCCATGTGTACTGGCGCGATCAGGGTAATGCAGCTAAAGACCCTAAGAATGGCAGCCCGAGATCCGGCCGCCGGTTCCTCAAGATTGCTCAACGCTACAAAATTCATGCGGCATTTCGAGTGTCGGGTCGTAGATCCGACTGACGCGATTCTAGAATTTGTGAACGTGACGATGATGTTGGAATATCGAACAAGAAACGGCCACAACCGGTGGCGGAATGATTGGTTTGCTTACCTACCTAAAGCTGTAGAGACCGGTGAGGCATTGGCAGCGTCAAAGCGCTACGACTCCTGGCTCAGCAAGAACAGTGTCCCGCAAGACATATACGATGACATCGCATCTTGCTTCGGCTAATGGCAGATCTCGGTGGCACTCCTGGTCGACTCAAGCGCCTGCTCTGCATTCACCCAACGTCCCGGAATAAGGATCATTGACTAGCCGGTTAGGCGTTTGTCCGAATCGCGGACCCGAACCAAGCACCCGCATACTTCTCGAATGGTCAGCGAATTTGGACCTTCTCTTTATGTGGCCGAAGGGCCGACGGTGTCGTTCTACGGGTTTCCCTACCCCACCAGAATGGCCGTAGCGCGCCTCGCAGACGGGAGCGCGTGGGTTTGGTCCCCAGTTGCATTAACGGACGACATTGTGCGCTTTATGGGTACGTTTGAATCCGTGGGTCACATCGTCTCCCCAAACAAAATACATCACCTATTCTTGGCGCAGTGGCACGATCGATGGCCTGAGGCGCGCATGCATGCGCCACCGGGGCTTGCACAGAGAAAGTCTGATCTGACGTTCGATGCTGAACTCGGTGATACTCCCGACTCAGCATGGGCGGCAGATATCGATCAAGTAATTTTCCGCGGTTCGTTAGCCATGGAAGAAGTTGTCTTCTTCCATCGAGCATCGCGCACCGCCATCGTCTGCGACCTTATTCAGCGGCACCCCGAAACAACCCTGTCTGGCTGGAAAGGTATGCTAATGCGAGTCGATAGTCTCGTTGGCACGAATGGAAGTACGCCTCGGGAATGGCGAGCGAGTTTCCTTCGACGCGGGAAAGCAAGGGAAGCGCGTTCTAAACTGCTCAGCTGGAAACCCGAACGGTTGCTCATTGCCCATGGAGAATGCGCACAGACCGGTGCCACGGAGATAATCGGTAAAGCACTCAACTGGATCTAAACGACCGCTGCTGGTCAAAGCACGCATTGAAGCTCTGCGGACGTTCTTCGTCTCTGCCGTTTTGGCGATTTGCCGGATCACGCTCGTTTGGGCATCCGTCCCATAGCAACCGTACTCTAGTGTGGTTAGAGTTGGTCGATGCGACGCGTCCTCATACTCTTCGCCTCACGCGAGGGACAAACGCAGAAAGTGGCTTCCCGGATCTTCGCTCATCTGAAAATGAAAGGGTTTGCTGTGCAGTTAATCGACGCAGCCGATTCCACTGCGATGCAACAAATCGATTTAGGTACCTATGACCTGCTTGTTTTCGGTGCGTCTATGCACGCAGGCGGGCTCGAACGCGAGCTCGTACACTTCGTCAATTCCCACGTTAGTCGAATCGGCACACAATCGAGAAGCTTCTTCCTAGTACTGCTTAGTGCAGCCACCAAGGACCCCGAACTCAAGGCGCGGTCATTGACCGATGCGCGACGGAAGATGAAGCAACAGTTACTTGTAGAATTCGACGACACTGAAATGATTGCAGGCGCACTGGCGTATTCAAAGTACCCGCTGCCCCTGAAATGGCTCATGAGACGCATCGCCGCAAAAGCGGGTGAAGGAACGGACCTATCGCGGGACTATGAATACACCGACTGGCGCCAGGTGGAACGATACGCCGACAGATTGACGCGCCTACACTGATGAACGACTACGGACGTACCTCATAATAGAGGTTACTCGGGTCGTCGAAGTCGTGCTGTAAAAACCGGGTGAACCCGGCATCGGTGACCATACGCTCCGCAACGACGGGATTGAATCCCAGCGTACCGAGCCCGGCGCCATCGGGTTCAGAGAGTGCCGACGACATGCATGCAGAGACCGAGAATCCGTAGAACATCGCCAGCAACGGGTTGCGCATGTTCTCTTTGAAATCCGCTGCACTGCGAATGTCTTTGATCAGCCATGTGCCGTCGTCTTTCACGGCCCGGCGTATACTTGCAATCACGTCAGCAGGCCGTGTCATATCGTGTATGCAGTCGAAGGTAATGAGAAAGTCGAACTTTGGCTCAGTGGGCAGCGCTTCGCCACCTGCCACATGCAGATGTACGTTTTGCACACCGAGTTCTTCCACCTTGGCTTGGCAACGGTCGACCGCATGTTGACTGGGATCGTAGCCGTGGAACTCGGAATTGGGAAACGCCTGCGCCAACGCCAACAACGCCACTCCGCCGCCGCATCCAACATCCGCACCAACTGCGCCGGATTCTAACTTAGCCACTACACCGTCGAGCTGCGGTAAAATCTTGGGTACCAGTTCCTGACGTGTCCAAGGTCCCAGCATCCGCTCGGTACGATGTGCAGCGTTGGGCCCGAGGTCTTGATAGGAGAGTCCAATGCCGGTCTTGAACGCCTCAACCAACTTATCCACGGTTTCAGGCGGGGTTTGACCCGCAAAGGCACCACCGGCGAAAGCCAGGCTCGTCTCCTCATCGGCAAGCACCGCGGCACCTACCGGTGTCAACTCGAAACGATCGGACTCGCGGTAGTTCAATAGCCGCGCCGCTGCTTGTCCGCGCAGCCACTCGAGCAACCAACGTTCTTGAAGCCCGGTTGCGCCAGCGAGCTCTGCCGCCGTCATCGGCCCCTGGCCGCGCAAGGCCTGGTAGAGCCCCAGACGGTCGCCGATATGGATCATCAGAGAGACCATCTCCCCCTGCTTGTAACTCCACACGGAGAACGAGTAACGCTTCAGCTCATCCGGATCTACGGCACCTGCCGCTTCGCTTGCCAAGTCACTCATGATGTTGCCCCCCATTAACGAACTGCACACCTTGGCATTCATTCGCACGCTGTGCAAACTCAACCACTGGATATCTTGGAGGCAGTTATAGTGGCTTACGACTACGTCACCGTGGAACGCAACGGGCCTATTGCGCTGGTCCAGTTCGACCGGCATAAGAACCTGAATGCATTCGACGGGCAGCTCATTCTCGAACTCACGGACGTGGCGCGTTCGTTTCACGAGGATTTCGACACCCGAGCCGTCGTCTTGACCGGATCCAAAGACTACTTCTCAGCCGGTGCCGATCTCGAGGATATGGCTACCCGCAACGACCCCAACCTGTCCGATGTCGAGCGGCGGCAAAGCTTCTATCGCGGCGGCCGGCTGTGCGAGGCATGGGAGTCGATGCCGCAAATTACCATCGCCGCCATGGAGCGGTTGGCGGTCGGTGCCGGCGTGGCGCTACCCCTCGCCTGCGACTGGCGTGTGATGGGCGAGAATTGCTACCTCTACGTGCCGGAAGCAAAAATCGGTCTCAATTTACAGTGGGGCGCGTTACCGCGACTAGTCAACCTGGTGGGTCCGGCGCGGGCCAAGAGAATTTGCATCCTCTGCGAGCGCATGGACTCACAAACGGCCCTCGCGTGGGGATTGGTCGAAGAAGTGGCACCTGACGGCGAAGCGGCAAGCGTCGCCGCCGAACTTGCGGGTGCTGCAGCAGAGATTCCTCAAGTCGCAGTGAGTATGATCAAAGAAGCAGTCAACGCCACGGCCGGTGCGCTCAACCGAGTCGCAAGTTTCGCCGATGCCGATCAGAGTCAGCTGAGTGCCGCCACCGAAGACGCTCGCGGCGCACGAGACCGGTTCAACCGGAAGTAGGCTCACGATGAGTTTGCAGAACCAACCCTTCGAAGAAAGCTACAGCCGGCTTTTCGGCGCCGACGTCGGCGTCTCCGAGGAAGCGGACCCGTTCTTCGAGCGGTTCTATGAGAAATTCCTGGCCGATGACGAAGTTGCGAAGCTGTTTGCAAATACGGATATGGTCAAGCAAGTGCAGATGTTGAAGCGTTCTTTGTTTCAATTAGTGGCTTTCTATGTCACTGGCGAGCCCTCGGCCGAATTGGATCGCATCGCCAAAGTGCACGACGTATTGAACCTCGATGGAACGCTATACGATAAATGGCTGGACGCACTCCTGGACACCGTCATGGAGCTGGATGACGAGGCTGACGAAACCACCCGCCTGGCCTGGGGTTGGGCTTTGAGTCCAGGGATTACCTACATGCGCTTAGCACTGCGTTGACAACTACGCACTACCCCTTAGTGCAATCGGCAGGTAGAGCGGTATCGTTGTGTATAACACCGCAACGTGAGTGTCGCCGTGGAACAGATCCTGCGTAACCTACAAAAACCCTCACTACTCGCACGCATCGCCATCGGCAAAGCTGTTGGGTTAGCCGTAGGCATCATCGGCATGCTGGTTGCTCCTCTTTTCTTCCCGGACGTCGACCTCATGACACGTATCGGCATCTTACTGTGGTATCCCACCATGGGGGCTCTTATCGGTGTCTTTGGCGTCATGAACTATCACCCGGTCTTACACATGCCCATGCCTTGGTGGGTGCGCGCGCCTCTAGTCGGTGCGTGGATGAACTTCGTTCTCGTGTTCTTCGCCTACGACACACTGGCTGTGATGTTCGAAGTCGCCATGGGCTCTCCCTGGTCCCCGTTCTGGTTCGTACTCGAAGGTGCCATCGTAGGCGCGATTATCGGCTTCTTCGCGACTCGCTTCGGCGGTGAGGGCGCCGAGCTTCTCAAGCAACCTCTCGAAGAAGCGGGTTGAGTGTCGCGCCGTACAGTAGATTGCTAAAGGTCCAGGGCTACATGCCGATACCTAGCTGATAGAAGACCCCGGGAACGTCACGACCCTGGCAAGTGCAAAGGACATGCATTCCGTACCTGATTCATCCGCCGCTTTTCGTCACGAACCTTGTCGTGCAGGTTCATTGCAACGCCTGTTAGGCAATACGGCACTCTTTCACGACGCCCCTGCTCAGTATTTCAAGACGGTCGAAAGCCAAGCCCAACTCGTCCACGTCCACAAAACGGCTCCATTGCTCCACGAAGGTGAGAGTGCGCCGTTTGCCTGGTTTCTGATTGATGGCTCGGCATCGCTTCACCAATCTCGGGAATCCGGCCACACCCTACATGTCACTTCCGATGACCCCGCCGCCGGCTACCCATTAGCTCACTTGCGCCCTGCCCGCTACACGCTCGTACCCGATACGGGCGCACAGCTCATCCGCCTGGAGCTCGCCAGCGTGCGTCAGCGCGTCTCCAAACCATCTGCGCCTCGCTTCCTCGGCGGCGACGAAATCGGCGGTGGATCTTGGCAAAGCCATGCATTTGCCATAGAGGTCACCCGGCAGCGTCAGGCTGCCAGCCTCGAACTTCCCGCCATGCCGGCTGTGTCCGCCCGCATCGGTCAGGCGCTCAAAGACCCTGACTTCGCCATGTCCGATCTTGCGCGGCTGATCAGCGCCGATCCGGTTATTGCCGCCGAACTGCTCAAAGTCGCCAACAGCGCGTTGTTCCGCGGTGTGGATGTCTGCGAGACCTTGCAAGCCGCGATCGTACGGCTGGGCCTGGCTCAAACCCAAACGCTCGTACTGTCGCTGGCGACAAAGGCCATGTTCAACGTGCGCACTCCGTGGATAAAGCAGCGACTACAACGCATGTGGCGACACGCTGTCGAGATCGGTGCATACATGACGGTTCTCGGTAAGCTCGTCCCACAACTAGACCCCTCAAAGAGTTTGTTGGCGGGTTTGTTGCACGAGATCGGTGCAGTATCCGTGCTCAGTTTGGCGGAGAAGTTTCCTCAGCTCGAACAAACGCCAGGCGTACTCGATGCGGTGCTCGCTAACGTGGTACCGGAATTCAGTGCCGAAATTCTTGAAAGCTGGGGGCTTGCCGACTTTGCAAGCGGGACCATTCATCAAGAGAACTGGCTCTACGAGCACGACGGCGATGCGGACTATGCCGATCTATTGATCGTCGCCCACTTGCACGCACTGATGAAGGCCCGTCGCTTCGATGCGCTGCCGCGCCTCACCGAGATGCCGGCATATGCACAATTGAGTGCCCACGGACTCAAAGCCGCCAAGAGCGTCGAGGTCTTGCAGACCGCACAAGAGGAACTGAACGAGCTACGCGCACTTCTGGGATGACCGCCGCTCCGCCTCGTTCGTCAATATAATTTCCATTATCCGCCCCACTAAAAAGTGTCCAACAGAGTCCGACAAGTCTTGCAATGGCCACAGGTCGCCACTATCGTGCGCCGCAAATCCTAGGGACCGCTGATGAGGTCTTAAGGATGATTAGGAGAGGTGTTTTGTGTGCATTTTCTCGCCTGGAGAGCCGAGTGACGCACTAGCGCGCAAAACGCGTATCGCCGAAGGCGTACCTAAATGCCGTAATTCGGCCACATCACATTGGGGATGACATGAAACTAGTCTATTTCACACCTATCGCGGCCATGGGGCTGTTCGCGCTCACCCTCGTTGGCGCAACGCCGGGCATCGCGCTCGCCGAAGACGAGGCAGTGATCGAAGAGATCGTCGTGACCGGTACGCGCAAGCGTGGACTGGCACCAACGGAAACGCTGTCACCTGTCGACTCGCTCGGCGGCGAACGGCTCACCGAGCAGGGCGCATTCGACCTGACCGATTCCCTCACGGCAATCAGTCCTTCGCTGAACACACAACGTTTTCCGATCGCCGACGGCACCGCACTTATCCGGCCGGTGACCCTGCGTAATTTATCACCTGATCACACGTTGGTGTTGATCAACGGCACTCGCAGGCATCGTTCGGCGCTGGTCAACCTGCAACTTGCTCCGCTCGGCACAGTGAATCAGGGTTCACAAGGTGTGGACTGGTCCGCGTTTCCAGCAGCAGCCGTCGAACGCATCGAGGTGCTGCGCGATGGCGCGTCTGCGCAGTACGGATCTGACGCCATCGCCGGTGTCATCAATGTCATCCTCAAAGACAACGACGAAGGCTTCGACATCTCGGGGCAGTATGGCGAGTACTACGAAGGCGACGGCGAGCGCTTTACGCTCTCAGCCAATCTCGGCCTACCGCTGAGCGATCGCGGTTTCGTCAGTCTCACCGGCGAAGTGTCCGAATCCGACCTTACGACACGCGGCAACGCCAGGCCAGACGCTGCTGCGGTCGGTGCTTTTCTGGGTAATCCCGCGCTGGTGCCGCTGGACGGTACCGGTCAGCGCTGGGGTGATCCCGACGTCGAGGAGCTGAAATTCGCCGTCAACGCGGGAATCGATCTCACGGAAACCGTTGAGTTGTACGGTTTTGCGACTTATCAGGACAAAGAGACGGTATCCGATTTTTTCTATCGCACCCCGGTACTCGATCCCGCGGCCATGATCGCCGCGCGCGGCACGCTGCAAGTAGACGGAGACGGTGACTTCCTCCCTGATCCTGCGCCGCAGACCCTGATCGACAGCATCAATGGCCAAGGCCTGAATCCTGCCGACTATCTGGTGGCAGACGCGGGCAGCGCCAGCGGCTTCGTACTGCGCAATCCGATATTCACGGAATTTCCCGGGGGCTATAACCCAGACTTCGGTGCAGATCTTTCGGACATGGCTTTCGTCGTCGGTGTACGCGGCGAGTTCAACCCGCTGCTCACGTTCGATATACGCGGCCGCATCGGCGAGAACGAAGTCGACTACACCGTCGGGGAAACGATCAATCCGAGCCTCGGTCGCTTGTCACCGCAGAATTTTCGGCCCGGCACCCTGACCCAGGAGGAAACGAGTTTCAACGCGGACTTCGTCAAGACGTTCGAAAACACCCCTCTCAACCTCGCTTTCGGCTTTGAATGGCGCAATGAGACCTACGACATCGGTGCCGGCGATCAAGCCTCCATCGTGGCGGGCCCCACCGCGGCCTTCTTTGGTGTCGGTTCTGACGGATTCCAAGGCTTCCCGGTCGAATCCGCCGGGGAATTCGAGAGCGACAGCTGGGCTTTGTACGTCGATCTCGAGCACGAATTCACCGACCAATTCACGGGTGCTGTCGCCGTCCGCTACGAAGACTATGAAGAGTTCGACACCACCACCGACTTCAAAGTCTCGGGCCGCTACGCCATCACCGAGACCTTCGCGATTCGCGGCACATTCAATACGGGTTTTCGCACACCGACGCCAGGTCAGGTGAACACGCTCAACATTACGACCACCTCCGATGCAACCGGCGCGCTGATCCCTAACGGCACCTATCCGGTGAATCATCCCGTTGCGTTGGCACTGGGTGCAGAAGAGCTGGAACCGGAAGAGTCCGAGAGCTTCACGCTCGGCGTGGTGTTTTCCCCGATGGATAACACGGACATCACCGTCGACTACTATCAGATCGATATCGAAGACCGCCTGGCATTGCAAAACAATACGCTCAGCGCGGCGGAAGTGGCGATCTTACAAGCGGCTGGGATACCGAACGCCAATCTGCTGTTGGGAAGCTCGGCGAATTTCTTTGTGAACGATTTCGATTCGGAAATCACCGGCATCGACATTTCGCTCACGTCGACTTTCGAAGAAGTCATGGGCGGCGTGGTCTCCCTGGACGTACGCCACAATTGGAACGAGCAAGAGGTTTCCAACGTCAATCCCGGCACGATCAACGCTTCGCGTGTTTTCGATCTGGAAAACCAGGTACCCGAGAACAGCACGGTCATCACCCTCGACTACACCCGTGAAGGATTCGACGGTTTGATCCGACTCCGTCGTTACGACGATTGGTCGACGACCGGCGGTCTGTTCAGCCCGGGTGACGCTTCAGATCAATACGACTACGACGGCGAAATCCTCGTCGACATCGAATTGTCCATGACGTTTGCGGATCACTATCGAGTCTCGGTAGGCGGTGAGAACGTTTTCGATACGGAACCCGGCTCTGAACAAGAACCGGTATCGCGGTTTCTCGGCGTAGACCGCTCGCTGACTTCGCCCTTTGGGTTCAACGGCGGCTTTTGGTACGCGCGACTTTCAGCGAATTTCTAACTGAAACGCGAACCGGAATACAAAGGGGGTTGCAACGACCCCCTTTTCTTTCCTACCGAACTTCTACCGAACTGCCAAGCGCTCGCCACGTTGCTCGCCCTCAGGCACGAGGGCAACAATTTTGCTACCGGATTTGGCTTCGAGCAACAAGTACACCAATCCATCGTAGCCGATCTCGACGTCGCGGATGCGCGCCAAATCCTTTATCAGAGTTTCACGGTGTACTAGCCGGTCACCGTCAAACACCATTCGAAAGAGCGAGCTGCCCTTCAACGACCCGATCAGCACATCCCCTTGCCACTTAGGAAAGCGCGGACCGGAGTAGAAGGCAAAGCTCGATATCGCCGGTGAAGGCGTGATATCGACGAGGGTCCGTTCGATAATGGAGGCATCGAACTCGATATCCTTCAGCTTGTGCCGTTCGACATAAGTTCCGGCGTATTCGAGCCCCAAAGAAAAGAACGGCCACCCGTAGTTGCGTCCAGGTTTGAGTTCGTTCAACTCGTCGCCGCCCCGCGGGCCCATTTCGGAGTTCCAGACGCATCGCCGCTCTGCGTTCCACTCGAGGCCTTGCGGGCTGCGGTGACCGTAGGTCCAGATCGTCTGACGAACCGCACCGTCATCGGCACCCGCAATCGCGAATGGGTTGTCCAACGGAATCGATCCGTCGTCATTGATCCGGTGGATCTTGCCATACGGCAGATCGAGTTCTTGGGGCGTCGTGTCGGCATCGCCGTCCATCGATTTGATACCCACACCGATGAAGACATGGCCTGTGTCATCGAAGGCGATGCGGCCTCCTGCCCCGGTGTCGGGGGTCGGCACATAGTATTCCAGCGGGGCCTGCCAGATCGTTTCCACATCGGTCCAACGGCCGTCGACGATGCGTCCACGGTCCAGGCGGTTCATCGAGGCATCCACCAGACCGCTATCGCAGCGGTCGCCGCAAAGATCGGTGTAGTGCAGGTAGATCCAACCGTTGCTGGCATAATCAGGGTGCACAGCCACGTCCAATAACCAGCCCGACCCATACTGAACGCCTCGAATATCGAATGAACTCCCCGTTACCGGCGTGCCCTCAATCAATTCGGACTGCACACCGTCGGCTGAGACGATGGACATGCCTCTTTCTTTTTCGGTCACCAGCATCGATCCGTCCGGCAACGGCTCAATGGAAAAGATCAACGGATCGAGTCCGTCGATGACCGTTTCTATCAGAAAATCGTGCTCTTCACTGACCTGAACCTCTGATGGGATCTCGACTTTTCTGTCGAATTGAAATTCGGTGAAACGCTGTCCCATGCGACGTTCGCCTACATAGATGGCGAGCCCCTTAACCTCGACGTCTGTAAGCGCCTCGGCAAACGCCGGTTGGCCGAGCTCCGGATGTCCTTGCCGAATGCTAAGCTGCAGCGCATCCACCGAATCGCCACTGACCAGTACCCCGTCGATCAGCGCTTTGCCGTCGGCAGTGCCCTGCAGCTCATCGCCATGACACGAACCGCAGTGCTCGGCGAACAGCCCCGGATAAGCATCCAATTCGGCGTAGTTGATGAGATACCAGGCGACACCGACTCCGCCCAATATCAATACGCCGAGGACAATGAGTAAGATCTTCCACCAAGCCATGTGAACTCCGCTTAGCCGAATAGGCAGGTCGCACGCACTTCGATGCTATGGCGAGCATCGGGACGCATTATGCAAGGGTCTTGAAACGCCGTGTGTGGCGTCCAGAAGTGTCCGCCGTTGGCGGCTAATTCGCTGTCGTACGTTCGAAACGCAATGACCTCATCCTTGCCCATTTGTGGAAACGTATACCAAAGGTGGCGGTCTTGGGGTTGCGCGGCATGCACTGCGTATGTATCGAACGGCACCGCGTCACCGGCGTACTGCGGGACGTGATATGAAGTCAGATCGCTCGCCGGGGCAGTCCGTGCATCACACAATGCGAGCGGCAGATCCATTGCGCTCGAACCCACGTTACGCCAGAACTGCAGGATGAGGATTCTCTTCGCGTCGAATACCGTCTCGACATCGATGCCGGCTCGAGCCAACGCTTGGCTAGTGTTGGACTCCGACTCGCGATATCGCGAGCGAATCAAGCGACCGTAGGTCTCGGTAAAGTCGGAGTGCACGTATTGAATAGGAGCGTAATCGACGTGCTGTTCGGCAGCTTCGGGATTGCGGTTGATGTGACCGGCGATCAACGCGTGATCGCAACCGCTCAGCGTCTTGGCGAGCGCTTCCATTTCGGCGTAATAGGCGGCCTCGATTTGCGCATCCTGGCTCCAGTCTTGTACGTTTGACACATGCTCCACCAGTTCGAAGCCATGTCTTTCCCAGGAGAATTCGGCGGTGCGTCCGTTGAATATCTCTACCTCGACGGGTTCCACGACCTCGAATGAGATTGGATAATTCAGGGGTGCCCAGCAATACGACTCGGCCATACCATCGCTCCGTCGGCGACTTTTCCTATAGACTACCAGGTGGCCACTCCCTAAGTCAGCTACCACAATGCACAGATACTTCCTAGCACTCCTCGTGCTGGCACACACCGGTTGCAGTCAGACGCAGTTCGGTACGCCACAAACCGATCGATTTGTCGATGCGAGTGCAGATGCCAACGCGTTCACTACGCGTTTCAACGAGTGGCTGGATGATGAATTTGAGGTCTATCTAGATTTCTTCCCGCTCGCCAAGACGCGACTCGGCTTGAAATCGGACTATGACCAGCTCGATGACGTGAGCGACGAACAAGCTAACAGAATCGTCGAGTGGCGAGCCGATAGCGTCCAGCGCATGCGCCAACAGTTTGACTACGATCGACTCACACCAGAAGGGCGCCGGTCCTTCGACTTGTGGGTCTATCTCTATCAGCAAGAACGCGACGATGCCAAGTATCGCGGGCATCGCTACGTCTTCGGCCGCCGAGGACCCCACACCTGGCTACCCAATCAACTCATCAACTACCACAAGGTCGATTCGCTGTCCGACATGCAGGCATACGTGGCGCGCCTCAAGCAGTCGGGTCGCTATCTCGGGCAGTTCCTGGCACGCGCCAAGAATTCTGCGGCCAATGGCATCATCGCCAACTATTTCGATCACGACATCGCCTCGCGACACATCGACCGTGTGTTGACCGGAACGCCTTTCACACCCGACGGCGAATCGGCGCTGTGGACCGATGTCTCGACTAAACTGGCTGCGTTGCAGCGACGCCAGCTGGTGAGTTCCGAGCAAGCCCAGGTACTCAAGATCGAAGTCAGGCGGGCGATGCTCGAAGTCATGCAACCCGCGTACCTGGAGATCGCCGCTTGGCTGAGCGCTCAGCGGCATACGGTCTACGAAGAGGCACATGGCGCCTCGACGCTGCCTGACGGTGACGCTTACTACGCCTACACGCTCAAACGCATGACGACGTTACCCATCGATGCGGCGTCTGTTCATCGCACCGGGCTTGTCGAGGTCGAACGGCTGCGCGATGAGATGGATGCTGTTAAGAACCGTACCGGCTTCAAAAGATCGCTACGGGAATTCTTCGATCACTTACGGACGGGCAACGACTTTTATCTGTCGAACACGGATCAAGGCCGCACAGCGTATCTCACCCGCGCAAACGCCTACCTCGATCGAATGCGCGCCAAACTGCCTCAATATTTCGGCATCTTACCCAAGAGCTCACTCGTCGTGCGGCGCGTCGAAGCATTTCGTGAACAACCCGGTGGCGCCGCGCACTATGCGAGGGGCACTCCCGACGGCAAGCGTCCCGGGGTCTTTTACGCGCATCTGGCCGACATGCGCGCCGTCCCCACCTACTCGCTGGAAACGCTGGCTTATCACGAGGGCTTGCCCGGGCATCACATGCAGATCTCCATTCAGCAAGAGTTGACCGAAGTGCCGCGCTTTCGTACCTATCACGGCTACACCGCATTCTCCGAAGGGTGGGGTTTGTACGCCGAGCATCTTGGCAAGGAAATGGGCTTCTTCGAGGATCCGTATGCTGACTTCGGACGGCTAACGGGAGAAATCTGGCGCGCGATCAGATTGGTGGTCGACACCGGAATACACGCAAAAGGATGGACGGAACAGGAGGCAGTCGACTATGCATTGCAACACTCACCCCGGCCAAGAACCAACGTGGTCGCCGAGATCAGGCGCTATTTCAACAATCCGGCCCAAGCGACGGCTTACAAGGTAGGCATGCTACACATTCAATCGCTGCGAAAAAATGCTGAAACGCAACTCGGCTCCCGCTTCGACATTCGTGAGTTTCACGACACCATACTCGGTAGCGGACAACTTCCTCTGCAGATACTGGAAGCGAAAGTGGCCGAGTGGATTGAGACCAAACGCACGTAAAGTGGATGGAATCGAGCATGGTTGAACTCCAACACCTTCAGAGTCATCAGACCCACGCGATCTTAGCCGCATTGGCCGACGATGGGGCTTGCGTGGTGGAGAACGCGTTATCGACTGCTCTGTGCGACGCGCTGCTCGACGACTTTGCGCCTCACCTTGCCGCCATGGATTGGGGATTGGACGAACTGGGCTACCGTGACGACTTCTACGGCGCACGGACCAAACGCCTGCATGGACTGTTCAGCAAGTCTTCACACATGGTCGACGTTCTACTGCAACCCCTACTCATCCAACTTGCCCAAGACCTGTTCGTAACCACCAAACTGGCAAAGGATATTCGCCTCAGTAACGCCGAACTCATGGTGCTGGGCCAGAAGCAAGGGGTGCAAGATTTTCACACCGACGCGGTATCGTGGGCTTACGCACAGCGGCACACCGGGCAGGAAATATTGGTGAGCGCCAACTATGCGCTGACGGAATTCACAACTAAAAACGGTGCAACCCGTGTCGTACCCGGCAGTCATTGCTGGGACAGTGACCGGCGGCCGCGGGAACAAGAGATTTGCCTCGCCACCATGCCTAAGGGGGCTGCATTGATTTACTCCGGCAACGTTTTGCACTCAGGTGGAAAAAACGACACGGCAGAGCAACGAACAGGGCTCTACGTCGGCTTGATCCCAAGTTGGCTGAAACCGATTGAGAACCAGCTGATCACGAACGAGTCCGCGGACATTCTAGCCTGTCCCGAAACGGCACGGAGACTGCTCGATGTCGTACCCGGAGGCTTCGACGTCTATGCATAGCTCGGACCGGGTGAGATAGTGCACGACGTGAGTAAAACAATCACCGGCAGCTGCTTCTGCGGCGACGTTCAGTTTGAGATCGAATTGCCCACACTCTTCTGCGCCCACTGCCACTGTTCCATGTGCCGCAGACCGCACGGCGCGAGCTTCGTGACCTGGGTTGGTGTGCCGATTCAGCAATTTCACGTTACGTCCGCAGAAAATAGGACGCAGACCTACGAGAGCTCAGAGTTAGGGCGCCGCCAGTTTTGCAAGCGTTGCGGTTCGCAGCTGTTCTGTTGGCATGAAGACAGCGAAGGTGCCATCAAACACATGGATGTGACGCTCGCATCATTGCACGGGCCAATCGACCAAACGCCCCAGGGGCACTACTACTATGACTCGCGCGCAGAGTGGACTCGCGTTCACGATGATTTACCCAAGTTCGGCGGCGCGACCGGTACGGCACCGCTGTCCGACTGAGCGCAACCGCCCCGCAGCGCTTATTCTGCGTTGTTGTTCAGATACTCACTCAAACCGTAACCTCGCCGCTCATCTACCCCGTCGCCAGTGAGTGTGTACTGCGTCATGCCTTCGCCGATGTTCGTGTTGGCACCGGCTCGCCGATTGCGCAGCGGAATATAGCCGACCACCCGGCCTTGCAACGTTCGCTTGCGCCCGTCCTCTAGTTCCAGAGCGGCTTCCAGGGAGTTGTGGTAGCCGTTCGCATCGAACTCGGTCGCAAGTTCCGCATGCCTGATGCGCACGAGTTCTTCGCCTTCATGGAACACCCCACCGCCAATGCCCTCTCCGTTGGTCGTCACGACCATGCCCAAGTCGTCACCGTAGTTACCGGTGATCCACCGGTACGACTGCGCCGCCTGCCAATAGCGTGGCCCCCAAGAGTGATCGCGCAAACCCCAACCGGAGAAGTCGACCGCATCCCGATCATCTATCTTTATCGAGCCGTTCACACGCATGTGTTGTTCGGTATGCGCGCGTGCGAACTGATTGCTGTCATCGGGATCCCCAACGTGGCCGTACATCGGACCCACGGCAAAGTGCTCGAGGTCGATATGCAGCGCTTGACGGGGGTTGTCCTTAAACGCTGCGCTCGGGTCACGCATTGCGGTGGGGTCCGCTAAGAACAAGGCCTTGCCTAAGTACGTTGTACGCACATGCTCCGCGGGTTTGAGGACTTCGATCTTGAGGCCACCCGCATCCCACGCGTCGTTGTGACTGATTTGCGGTTTGTTGTAGTAGAACATCGCCGATCCATCGGGATTCCACACGATGACCGTCATTTCGGCATAGCCCTCGTTCGCTCGATTGCCTATGCGTACGAAGCCGCCCAGCTGCTGGTGGGGATCGAAAAAGTTGAAATAGACGGACTCGTTGAAATTCGGCTCTGGACCGAGCTCGTGAGTGTAATCGTCTTCCGCTTTGATGTTGCCAATCAGTTTGACCATGTTTACCCCTAATTTTAAGGAAGCTCCGACTAATCCTAACGCGCAGGTTTGAGTCCAGAAACGCGAGTGAGAGTCTCCGGGACAAATTCTTCCACAGTGACTTCGACAAAACCCGCCGCTTCGAAGTATCCGACACAATCCCGCGTGCTATGTGCAAGCCCCGTGGATTGGTTGACCGCTTCGGACAATCCCCAGAGCGCGGGCGCCAGAGGCCCGCTACCGTCGGCATCGATCATCTCGCCGATGAGGTGGAATTCACCGCCCGGTAACAACGCTTCACCCACCTTGGCGACGACACCGGCGATAATCTCGCGGTTGTACTGTGGCAGGTTCGAGGCCATCACTGCAACATCGGCATCTTCCGGCAGTGGATCTTGCGTAAAATCGCAGACCGTCGCGGTCACCCGATCGTCGACTTCGTGCTCACGCAGGTACTCGCGCGTGACTTCAACGACGGGTGCCAAGTCCAACACTTGCGCTCGCAACTCAGGATGTTTGTTGGCGCCCACGATGCAATAACAGCCCGATCCCCCGCCGATGTCCATTAACTTGCGGCGTCCCGTGATGTCGACTTGCCGATGAAAACGGCGCGCTGCGCCCATACCGATCGAGAAAGTCGCGCGATGGTAATCGCGGGCGCGCTCGACAGTGAACGTCTCGTCATACATGCCGAGACGCCGCTGATTCTCACTACGCGCCTTCAATCGTTCCGTCAATTCCCCCCACCCTGACCAGCGCGGTTTGGTAAATAGCATCCAAGGTCCGGCAAAGCTGGGACTGTCTTCCACCAGGAAGCGTTCCACATCCGGTGCGTTACTGAACTCATTCCCGCGACGTTCCAGTAGCGTCATCGCCGTCAGCGCCGTAAACAACCGCTCCACATTGAGCGGTTCGATGTCGAGCGCAAGCGCAGCCCGCTCGATGGTATTGTGCCCACGGGAGATGGCCGTGAACGCACCCAACTCCACCGCACTCATCAGTGCCGCCGATTCCCAAAAGGCTTTACTAATCCGTTGTAACCGTACGGTATCCAGCCGCACGCTACTCGACTGTGACATTACCCCCTCCCGGATGTCCATCTTCTGTCCCAACAGCATAGTTCCCAGATCTAAAAAGTGCGATGATCAGTATCCGCCTGATACGTAGAGTTGAATTGAGGAGGGAGCCATGGCCGAGGCAGAACGCACCCAAGCCACCGACCTTGAAAGCTACCAGACCGGTCGCGCCTACGGCCGCCCACCGGCGACAAGCGACGACGAGCTGGTCCGTGTGGGGCCCGGCACCAAAGGCGGGGAACTGCTCCGTCGCTACTGGCAACCCTTCGCGCTCGCCGACGAGGCCACGTCCAAGCCCAAACATATCAACGTTTTGGGCGAGTGCCTGGTGCTCTACCGGGACGGCAACGGCGAAGCCGGCTTGCTGTACCCGCGCTGTATGCACCGCGGTACGGATTTGATCTACGGCAAGGTAGAGCAACAAGGGATTCGCTGCTGCTACCACGGTTGGCTTTTCGACGCACAGGGGCACTGTCTGGAAATCCCCACGGAAACCAACGAGAACCTGAAAACCCGCGTGCGTCAGCCCTGGTACCCCATTGTCGAGAAGTTTGGAATGCTGTTCACCTACATGGGACCACCGGACAAGCAGCCCGATTTCCCCACATTCTCCATAGCAGAAGACTTGAAGCCCAACGAAACGATTGTGGCGTATCGTTGGGACAGCGGACCCAATGGACCCCATCCCAAACTCGCCGCCGATGGCGATTACAACTGGTTTCAGATGTACGACAACTGGATGGATCCGTTTCACGTCTGCGTGCTCCACTACTCTATCAACGGTCCGCAGTTTTCACCCAACCTCGGCATCATTCCCGACGTGCGCTTCGAAGAAACGGGCGACGGGGTCATTTCCATCCAGAAACGCACGCTTCCTGACGGCAGCATGCAGCAGCGCATCAGTCAGGTCATCATGCCCAACATGAATTCAACGGCAGGCGTGTCCGACGACGACCTCGGTCAGGCTGGCTTGAGCTGGACGGTCGCCCACGACGACGTCAACTACTCCATTCTCGGCTTGAGCCGCATCGACAAGAACGCACGCCCCGCGCCACCCAACATACCCATGCTGGAGGACCATTGGGGTCCCGGGCACGGCAAGCCGTTCAAGGAGTGGGCGCTGGAAGATCATCAGGAGTGGCAGACCGACTACGTCGCTCAGAAAGGCCAAGGCGACATCAGCCTGCACAGCGAAGAGCATTTGATGGCAGGCGACAAAGGTACGGCGCTATCGCGGCGCATGTTTCGACTGCAGGCAGAACGAGTCGCTCGCGGCGAGGACCCCATCGGGGCCACACCGGGTGCCTCGTACCGCGTGGAAGTGCTGGCCGGTAACGCTCTGTTGGACCCGGACACACTGGAGTGTCTCGACGGATTCGCCTCGCGGGTCTGACTACCCACCGGCGCTGGATCTTGTCAAAATCGGTATTGCCACTTCTACGTATACCACGTTCACGTCACAAAGGAGGTAAAGTATGGCTGAGCAAAAAGTTTACGAAATCCAGAGCTACCCTGAGCAACAGACACGCGGGTCGTTGCTAGAGGGTTACCGCTATACCTCCCGGGAATTCTTCGAGCAGGAATGGGAGAACATGTGGACCAAAGTGTGGCTGCTCCTCGGTCGCGAGTCCGAGCTGCCCAACCCCGGCGGTTGGCAGATGGAAGTGCTCGGTCCCGAAGAAATACTGATGGTCCGTCAAGAAGACGGCACCGTTAAGGCGTTTTACAACATCTGCCAACACCGCGGCAATCCACTCGTCGAGGATGACAAGGGCAGCGTCAAACGATTCGTGTGTAAGTATCATAGCTGGGCTTTCATGCCCGACGGTGAACTCAACTTCGCCCCCGACCGTGAAGATTTCCCCGAAGGCAACCCGTGCGGCAAGGTGCGCTTGGAAGAGCTCGCGTGCGAGACGTTCGCCGGATTTATCTGGGTCAACATGGATCCGAAGTGCATCCCCCTGAAACAGTTCCTCGGACCGATCTGGGACGAGTGGGAGCTGCGGGAAATCCATACGTGGCAGCGCACCATGGCCAACTCTGCATGGCTGCCGTGTAACTGGAAGGTCGTGCTGGACAACTTCAACGAGTCCTATCACGTCCCTACAGTGCATATGGGTGCAACCACGGAAACCAATCGCAAAGAAATACGCGGCAACATCAACACCTACTTCAAGGAAACCCGCTTCGACCTTTCCAACGAAGGTCACAACCGGATGATCATGGAGGGAGGTTACGGCGTCGGGTCTACCGACAAAGAAGGCAACATCGTAGAGCCGCTGGCGAGTCAGCTTGCCTACTGGGACCTGGACGTGACGGATTTCAAGGGGCGGCCCGAGGACACCAGAGCGGCTCTGCAGGAAGCCAAGCGACGTTTGGGTCCGCAGCGCGGATTTACTCATTACGCCAACGTACCCGATCAACAGCTCACTGACGCCTTCCACTACACGCTTTTCCCCAATTTCGCGGTCTCGCTATGGTCGGACGGTTTTCACTTCCTGCGTGCCCGACCGCACCCGGACGATCCGCAGCAGTGCCTGTTCGACAACTGGTGGTATGCAAGTCCCGCTTCCATCAAGGCGGACAGCGAAGCGGGCCTGCAGGCCCGCCAAGGAGGGATCGAAGAAGCGGAGCGCAGGCTCATCGACTGGCAAACGGATTCGATCGGACCTGCCATCGAAGATGACGTGCGCGTCTTTGTCACACAACAGCGCGGATTCAGATCCCGAGGTTTTCGAGGTGTCTATCTTTCCAAACAGGAGACGCGCATTCGTCGTTACCACGAATTGATCGACGACTACATCGAAGGCCGCCTACCCAGATAAGAGCACATGCCGGGCACTCTCACACCATTCCACGTTGCGATCAGAGTTCGGGACATAGACGAGGCGCGACGTTTCTATGGTGACATGATGGGGTTACGGGAAGGTCGCAGCGACACTCATTGGATCGACTTCGACTTGTTCGGCCATCAATTTGTCGTCCACTTGGATACCTCGATCGGCAAAGCAGGAAAACTACCCACGGCCAGCAATCCCGTCGACGAGCACGACGTACCCGTGCCTCATTGCGGTGTGGTCATGGAGCTCGATCAGTGGCACCAATTCGCGGAACGAGCACGACAATTCGTCGATGAATTCGTCATTGAGCCGTACGTGCGTTTCGAGGGCGAGCCTGGCGAACAGTGCACGATGTTCTTCCTGGACCCGTCCGGCAATGCCCTCGAATTCAAGGCATTTGCAGATATTGACAGTCAGCTGTTCAAGACTGGCTGAGGGCGCTCTCCAACACTCGTAAACTCAGCGCACCCAGCCGAACTCCGTCGGTACTGTCGAGCTCGAGCTGTCGAGCACGCTCCATCACTCCTTCACGATCCGGTACTTCGATATCGAAGCGCACCACGCCAGGGCGTTCGCCAGCACCAAACGTTGCGTAAGTGTCGTCGTCGTAGTCGATGCGATACTCGTCGCCCGCAAGGCGCGCGCTAGTTTGCGTCACACTTGCCCAGTTTTTCGCAAGTGCCTCAGGATCCGGAGCTGCGAGACCGATCCCTACGACCTGCGCCTCAGCGCGTTGTTGGCGCCAGTCCGGACCCGCCCACACCCAATCTGCCGGTGGCCGCATTTCATCGAACGAAACTATGGCGCCACCAATGTCTTTTGGATGAAGGTGACAAGCCGACACACGCTCTCGATCTACAGACCATACCTTGCGCAAACCCAATTCATCGATGTGGCGGTCGAAGGTTTGAAAGTCATCGACCTGGAACAGCGCCATGTAACCGCACACCGGCGCACGTGCTTTCTCGAGGGATCGCTCGACCGCCGTGTCTGCCTGAGTCGGCGCGACGATTTCGAAGAAAGTATCACCCATCGCCATCACTGAGTTGTGCAATCCGAATTCTCCTACACCTTCATCGCTGAAATCGCCCGGCACATCGAAAAGTCGCATGAGCTGCGAGCGAACCGGTTCCAGTGTTTGCGCCGCCAACGCCACTTGTCGCAACCTCACGGCTCGCCCCCCAATCAGAAAAGTGAGCAGGTATTATTGCTTGTGCCCGTCGGTAACGCCACATAAGGTAGTTCGAGCATTACGGCAGGGGTGACAAGTGACAGAAAAGACCGTTACGGAGTTATTCGACCTTCACGATCACGTGGCTGTCATTACCGGCGGCGGGCGCGGCATCGGAGCCGGAATCGCCAAGGCTTTCGTCGAGTCAGGCGCCAAAGTCGTCGTTGCAGCCCGACGCACTGGCGAAATAGAGGATGTCGCCAGGCAACTCCGCGAACTAGGTGGCGAAGCACTCGCCGTGACCACGGACGTGACCGACGAAGAGGCATTGGATGCACTCGGTAAAGCCGCCGTAGAGCATTTCGGCAAAATCACCGTCTGGGTAAACAACGCCGGCGGCTCCCCTATGCGCATGCCGCTGAAAGAGCTGCCCCGCGACGAGTGGGACCGTACGATCGCACTCAATCTCACCGCGATCTACACCGGTTGCATGACTGCTGCGCGGTATATGCAGAGCGGTTCCATCATCAACATCACCTCCGGCGCCGGGACAGGCCCCGTGCCCGGCAGCGCGCACTACGGTGCCGCTAAAGCCGGCACCAACTCGCTCACATGGACGTTGTCCATGGAACTGGCACCGGATATTCGTGTAAATGCCGTCGCCCCCGGCGCCATACCGACAGAGGTCATGTTGACCGCAGTCGGTAAGACCGAAGATCAACTCGACGAACTGTTGGACGAGTGGAACATACCACTGGGCCGGTTGGGTACGCCGAAGGACATTGGTGCTGCTTGTGTCTATCTGGCTTCCGATGCAGCGAGTTGGGTGAGTGGCGAGATCGTACGTGTCGGCGGTGGAGCAAAGCCACGTTGATGCCGTTAGACAATGAGCCTGAACGCGTCGAGTTCTTCCAGCGCAGTGAGTGAATTGTCCAGTAGAGTCCTGGCCAGCAGCACGCCGCGTTCGTTACCCATGTCGAGCGTACCGGCAATGACGACTGCGTAAGCCAACAAGTACAGTGCGCTGACCTCATAGCGTGCTCGACAGTCTTCCAGCGAGTAGTCGATACCCGCCTCGGCCAGTTGCCGACTGAGTACCGCGTGATAGAACACCACCAACTCGTCCTGATCGCGCAGCGCTTTGGGTACGCTTTGGCTAACGAAATACGCCACGTCCTGTTCCGGCGCGGAACGGCACACCGCCTGCCAATCCACCAGCGCCACCTCGTCGCGTCCGAACAAGATATTGTCGAGCCGCACGTCTGTGTGAATTAAACACAAGGGTGCATGACACATCTCCTCCAAGAGGCGGGGAATGTTGTCGGCAAAGCGGTCGCCTACCGCCTTGGCGGATGCAGGTATCACTTCCGGAAATCGTTCCAGACAATTCGGCCAACCGACCTGGAAGCCGGCGACCATACCGTCGCGCTGCGCCGGGTTGTTCTGCACGATGATGTGCTCGAGACCTGGCGTACCCCAGGTACTGGCATGCAGGCCAGCGATAGCAGTGAGAACTTCGTGAGCCTCTTGAAGCGTGCATCCCTCGACTTGATCGCCGACTCGGTAGTCTTTGAGATCTTCGAGTATGACGATGCAGTCCTGATTGGCGGGATCGAAATCAGCGAAGTAACACTGCGGCGTGCGCAACCCGACCCGGCCGGCCAGGTCGTTGTAAAAGTTCACTTCCTTTTCGTACATGCTGTAAGTGGCTGCTACCTCCCGGTTCTCCTGTGCGGCGGAGGCAAACTTGACGATCAACGATGACGGTCCCTTCTCGGCATCGAGCGTCATACGGTTGACCATACCCATGATGCCGATGCCTTCGCCTAAGCGATTGATCTCAAAGCCTTTCACTTCGTAGCCTAAGGTATCCGATAGCCACACCAGGCTGAGTTCTTCCGGATTGGTAGGGAATTTACTCATGCTGATCTCCTTCTTAGGGGTCAGTCTCCTGACGGTACCGCGAGCGCTTTCTGGATCTCGGCTACTCGCTCTTTAGTCAACCGATAGCGCGAGTAGAACCACGTGGCGATCACTGCGCCGATGCTGAACAGAATGGTTAGAAATCCCATGCGAAATAGGATGTCGTCGTCGAGCTGCCCCGGAATACTGTTGGCAGGCAGCTCCGCATAATACGCGAGCGTGATCCCGGCCAGGAACGAAGCAACCGAGTTGCTGGCCTTCGCGAAGAACACGCGCGCGGAGTAGAAAATTCCTTCCTGACGCCGGCCCGAGGTCAACTCGTGCTCATCGACCAGGTCGGCAAGCATCGACATGACACTCACGTTCAAGGCACCCAGACACCAGGTCGCCAGCGCAGTCCACGCCAACATCATGGGGAGCAGCGCGGCTTCGCCGTTCTCCGGCCACCACCCAAGCATGCGCAAAATGTACGGTGCAGGGTGGATGAGGCCGTAACCCAACGCACCAATAACGAGCAAGGGCCGCTTCTGAATGATACGAATCAGGAACGGCGCCATGAACGCACCGAGCACGAATCCGGTAGTTTGATAGAAGGAGAACCAACGGATCTGTTCAGGTTCGAATGCCCAATAAAACGTGAACATGATGGTATTGGTTGACTCTGCATGCCCGAGCGTCATGGAAAGGCAGAAGTAGCCCAGCATCAGCGTCAGATACGAGGGATTGCGGAACGCACCGTAAACTTCGACGAACACGGTTTTGAATTGGAACGGTGGCAGATCGTCGGGTGGCTGTGGCAATCGTTTGACGTGGCGCAGCGTATACCCGGCACAGATCCAAATCCCCAGAACGATGCCGACAGCAGCCAGAACGGCAACATCACGGTAATTCGCAGGATTCAGCTGCCCGGCCACCATTGCACCATCCGATGCGCGTACGCCTTCACCGGCAAAGAAAAACGTCCAGGCGACGAAGGCGACCATCGGTCCGAAAAAGAATCCGAACATGGCATTGTAGCTGTATACCGAGGCACGCTCGTCGTAGTCGGTGGACAACTCAGCACCCAGTGCGAGGTGCGGCACGACGTACAACGTCAGAAAAAATCTGCCCAACAGCAACCACGTCATCATCCAGGCAAACAACGGTCCTTGCTCCGGCAACGTCGCTCCTGCCGGTATCGCAATGAGCGCCTCCGGCGGCTGAAACAGCATAAACAAACACAGCGCCAAAGGGGGTGCCGAGACGAACAGGAACGGATGGCGTCTGCCGAACCGTTTGGAGCGCCAGCGATCCGATATGGACCCCACCAGCGGATCGGATATGGCATCAGCGAAGATGCCCACAAACAGCGCGACACCTACCAAATCCGCAGACAGACCCACCGCCTGGTTGTAAAAGATCGGGGCAAAGGCCAGAGTCAATCCGAGGAACAAGGCCTCGCCCAATTGACCGAAGCCGAATGCGAACTTGGTGGCGAATCCTAGCTTGACGCCACCACTCGCCGTCGTGGTTTCACTCATGACAAACCTACCGCAGCGACACTGACATTCCAGAGCCGCTTGCGTAACTCTTCGTCGTTGGCAAGCTCCGAACACTCCGCGCGCTCACATTGGTCGTAATATTCGCCGGAAACCGTATCCAGACTCGCATCACTCGCCAACATCACCGTTGTCTTCGCCCCTTGCTCCGGTGAGACGAAGATCAATCCAATCATCTTGCGCACCAACCACGGCAGATCGCGCACGATGTCCGTGTCGACTGCCCCCGGATGCAGCACATTGGAGGTGACACCGCTACCCGCCAGTCGCTCGGCGAGCTCTACGCCAAACAAAACGTTAGCGAGTTTCGATTGGTTGTATGCCGTTTGCGCACTGTATTTGGGAAATCCTTTGAACGAGTCGAAATCTATCGTGCCTTTACTGTGGAGTTTTGAGGTGACCGTCACCACACGCGCCGGTGCGCTCGCTTTGAGCTTGTCCAGAAGCAAGTTGGTCAAGAGAAACGGCGCGAAGTGATTGACGCCAATCTGCATCTCGAAACCGTCTTCGGTAAAGCGCTGTTTGGCGGGGAACGTGCCCGCGTTGTTAATCAACACGTCCAAACGATCAAAGCGTTCCAAAAAAGTTGCGGCCAGCGCGCGCACGCTGGCAAGACTGGCCAGATCGACCGGCAGATTTACGGCCGTAACCGTAGCGACGTCATTGATCGCGGCAAGGGCTTGCGCGGTTTTATCGGTATCGCGGCACGCCAGCACGAGCTTGGCCCCCATCCCGGCTAGCTCGGTGGCAGCCACCAGACCGATGCCGCTATTGGCTCCGGTGATTAGAACGGTCTTCCCCTCGATGCTCGACGGCATGCTCTCCTCCCCACGCATGTCTTCTTTTAACGCTTAACCCACCCAATCAACTTAACCGGCGCTCCAGGAAGTGTCCAGGCACGCAAACATGCGACTAGGTCAAAGATCGCGACGCTTCTATCGACGCCAGTATTTCGCGATGCCGTCGACGCGAGATGTCGTAGTAGAGCACGGCAACTACTGATAGAAAGGTCAACACGAGTACGGTCGGTCCGGTGCTCCAACCGAAACGTGCAATCACTTGAGCGGGGACGTCCGCGGCGGCACTACCCGGTTCGATCCCCGCCAGATCCACAACGAATCCGGCAAAAATCGGCCCAACGCCGCTCACTGCCTTGCCGACGAACGAAGCTGCCGCATAGTAAATGCCTTCTTGTCGACTGCCATGGCGTCGTTCGTGCTCATCCGTGACGTCGGCAATGAGCGAGCCGATCATCGGAATTGCGACACCCAATCCGATCGCAGAAATGCAGCCCGTTGAGATGTAGAGCACAGGAATCAGCGGGTCTTCGTTACCGGGCAATAAGCCGAACAACCGCAGCATGATGATGCTGCTCGTCCAAAGTGCATACCATACCGAGCCGACGATAAACAGGGTGCGCTTTTCCGGAATGAGAAGCGCGAGCGGCCGACTGAGCAGACTGCCGCCGATGATACCGACAATGGCGCCCGCAAACAGAAACGTGATTTGGCTACTACTCAATTCGAAGAAGTAGGTGGCAGTGTATAGGTGGAGCGCCTGCACCATACCCTGATTGACTGCAAACAACGTCGATGCACACACCACCGCCACAAACGCACGTATGCGAAACGCTGTAACTACATCCAGGAGCGCAGCCTTCAGAATCGACGGCCGCACCAGTGCGGCAGGTTTCGCAAGCTCTGTAATCTTCGCGTGCGTACCGAGAGCACTCACCCAAATCCCCAACAACAGAAACGGAATGCAAGCAGCCACGAATGGCAGGTACGCCTGCGGATTGAGTTGGCCGTTGGCGTGTTCAGGGGTAGCTTGAAAGAACAACAGATTGCCGCCAATCAGAACTGCGAACATTCCGAACAGCTGAAACACATTGCGCAACGCCGCCAGCAATGTGCGTTCATCGTAGTGATTAGTCAGCTCGGCGCCCAACGACAGATAAGGCACGAAATACAGCGTCATCGTCGTGCGGGTCAAAACGGCAAAGCACATGAGCCAGACAAACAACCCGAGCTCTCCGAGACCGTCGGGCGGTACGAACAAAAAGAAAAAGCACACAGCAAAGGGCACTGCCGAGGCGTACATGAATGGATGTCGACGCCCCCAACGGGTCGTTGTGAAATCGGACCAAGATCCCACCAACGGATCGGTTACGGCGTCAAAGGACAACGCGACAAACAACGCCAAGCCTGCCAGAGTACCCGACAAACCAAGCACTTGGTTGTAATAGAACAACAGAAAGAAACCGAACGCTGCCGTCTTGATGCCTTCCGGTAACTGCCCGAATCCATAGAGCAGCCGGTAACGCCACTTGAGTTGCGGGCCGTCAGTCATCGCATGTCGATCATTTTACAATGTCGCGCCATGTCATGTGGGAAATTCGGGCAAGTTGTCAGAGAATCCCCTCCAACACTCAAGCTGACCCGGCTATCATCCCTACTCATGAAATGGCTCCTCTACCCCTTGCTCGCCCTACTCGCGCTGATCGTCATCGCACTGCTCGTTGTGGTCTTTGCACCCAGTGCCGTGTTGACCATCGTCAATTCGGTCCAATCAAGCGTACACGTCCAGGCCAGCGAGTTACACACGCGCCTGAGTCCGCTATCCCTCACTGCCGAGTCCATGGAGGTACGTGCATCCGGAACCGACATCGCCGTGGTAGACGCGACGATCGGTGTCGGCCTTGCCGAATGGTGGAACGACCAACCGTTTCTCACACTCGTGGCCGAATCCGTCGAGATCACCAACACCGCCACCTCTGCTTCGGACACTCAAGACACGCCCGACACCCCTGAGACGGCCGATGGGCAATCCGGTAGTTTTTCGCTCGATCCGCTGTTCATCGTCAAGCACGTGGATATCGAACGAGTAACGGTGGACACCCTGAGTTTGGCCCTGCAAGCCGATCAGGCCGACAATATGCTGAGCGTACTGGCCAAAGGCACCATGGATGCATCTGCGTTCGATGTGCAAACCGGCTTAGGTACAATCCACCCCCATTCGCTCGACGCCAGCTTGATGTGGGAGCTGGCTCCGGACGAACCGTTGCACGCCACAGTTCAAGGTGAACTCCAAACAGATCAGGCTTACACCCTTCGCCTCGAGCACGCCGATGTGCGCGTGGACGGTGCTTCACCAATTCACCTGGCAGATCTCAATGGCGCCGTCTCGCTGGCGCACGACATGAATCAGGCCAACGTCGACGACTTGCAAACGTCCATAACTATCGGCGATGCCACAATCCCTCTCGTCGTCACCGCCAACGTCGCCAACCTGAGCGCAGCCCCCACCGTGCAGTTCGAGACACGCACCGGAGACACTTCGTTGCAAGGCTCGATGGAAGCACTCGATTCGTTGGAGTCCTGGCGCTTCGCATCCGATCTCGAAGCGCAATCCTGGCCAGCATGGGCGCCGCTGCCCATGTACCAGCCTGCGCACGTTACCCCATTGACTCTAAAGACCTCCGGACAGTGGCAGCCTGCAAATCTACGTCTCGAGTCGCTGACCGTACGCAGCCCAACCAACTCTGCGGATGCGACCTTGTCGTTGGCTTATGGGGATAAACTGGTTCTCAAGGGCGAACTCGCTGCAACGCAGTTGTTCTTGCCCTTGCTGGGACCGGACACTCAAGAAGAGGAAACCGGCGAAGACGAACGGAAGGAAGAGGCACAGGACCCAAAGGCAGCAGCGGACGCACCAGCCGAAGAAGCAAATGCCGACACTGCGGCGCCATCACCTCAAAAGGAAGACCCCCTCTTCAGTCAGGAACCCATCGATTGGAGCTGGCTCGACACCGCCGATGTCGATCTCAAGCTAACCGCCGATCTGCTGGTCATCCAGGAAGCACAGTTCGAGAATTTCGACACTTCTATCACCAGTTCGGACGCGGGCCTTGCACTGTCCCGGCTCGCCGCCAATATGGGCGAAGGCGGCTTCAGCGGCACCGGCTCGCTCACCCCCGCCGAGCAAGGTGTGTCCGCCAACTTTCAGTTTGACCTCAACGCCGTACCTCTCGAAGCTTTCGGGTTCGTCCCTCAAGAAGAACTCACCGGTGGTCACACGGACCTCTACATCCAACTGACCACTCATGGCGTCAGTGCGCACGATCTTGGAGCGCACACCAACGGGGAGCTATACGCCATCGTCGAGAAGGCCACGCTGCAGAACGACTTGATCGAGTTAGTCGGCTCCGACCTCATCTTCGAAGTGCTGGAGAAATTGAACCCATTCATCAAAGACGACCCGACCACCGAACTCGAGTGCGCGCTGGTCAGGTTCGAAGCGGAAGACGGTGTCTTGTCGAGTAACGATCAGCTCGTGCTGGAAACCACCAAGATGGAAATCAAAGGTCAAGGGAAACTCAACCTGAACGACGAAGCCTTGAAAATCACGTTCAGTCCCACCCCAAAAAGCGGTGTCGGTCTCAGCGCGGGCAGCTTGGTCAAGTTCTTGGGCCTTGGCGGTACCATACGCAATCCGGGTCTGGCTCTCGATGCTGCGGGCACGCTCAAAACCGGCTTGGCGGTCGGTGCAGCCCTATCCACCGGAGGCGCTTCTCTTTTGGCCGAAGGGCTCGTCCAACGCGCCGTGAATGCCGGATCCGCCTGTGCTGCTTTCCGTAAATCTCTGGCCGAACGCAACACCGCGAACGAGTAGTTGTGAGTTCGCCAGCGCACAACTCTGCCTGCCCAAACTGCGACGCGCTCTTCGATCTCGGTGAACTAGCCGCCAACCACGCAGCGCATTGCCCCCGCTGCAATCATCGAGCTAGCACGCACCGCGCCCACGCTTTCGAACTCTCACTGGCAAACTCGATCGCAGCACTCGTGTTGTTGTTCATCGCTGCGAGTTTCCCCTTCATGAGTTTCGCTGTCTCGGGTCGTACCGTTTCGATGACACTGCTCGACAGCGCGGTCGCCCTGTTTTTTCACGAACAGCGTCTTCTTGGCTTCGTTGTCTTTGTGTTGGTGTTCGCAGCACCTCTTTTGTTACTTCTCGTGCAAAGTGCACTTGCCACCCTGCTGCTGCTGAAACGACCGTCACCTTGGCTTGGTACTTTGGCTCGTGCCTTGCACGTTCTGCGTACCTGGAACATGGTGGAAGTATTTCTCGTCAGCGTATTTGTCAGCGCCGCCAAACTGTCTTCCATGGCGCAGCTGGAGTTGGGTGTAGCCTTTTTCGCGTTTGCCGGGTTCGTGGGATGTACGCTCGCAAGCACACAATTTCTCGACACGGTGCAAATGTGGCGGCGCATCGAAGCGCTCCGATTCAGATGAACTTTCCATCCGGTACAGCTGCAGCCAGCGATCTCAGATCTTGCACTCGATGTCTGCGTACGTTCGAACAACACTTGCAGCACTGCACGGTCTGTCACAAGACATTGCGCCATCGTTCGGAGCACAACGTGCAGACGACATGGGCCTACCTGATGACGGCACTCGTATGTTACCTCCCGGCCAACACGCTGCCGATCATGTCGACGCTGCAGTTCGGGCGCGAGAACGAAAGCACCATTCTCGGTGGCGTGTTGCTGCTGTGGGACTACGGTAGTTACCCGACCGCACTGGTCATCTTCTTCGCGTCGGTTCTCATCCCTCTCGCCAAGCTGATGGTGTTGGCATGGTTGTCGTTATCGGTCTCCTTTCGCGAACGCCTGCCAGCTTCGACGCACGGCGCTCTGTACAAAATCGTCGACTCCATCGGCACTTGGTCCATGGTGGACGTTTTCGTCGTCGCCTTGCTGGTGGCGCTGGTGCGGTTCACGGGCATCCTCACGATTACCCCTGGACCAGCAGCCCTGGCATTTTGCGGTCTGGTCGTGTTTACGCTGCTGGCTGCACACTACTTCGATACACGCCTGCTCTGGGACCGCGCTTAAGTGACCGAGGCCGACATCCAACCCCTGCGCCGGGTGTCCGCAGTTTGGATCATTCCGCTGATCGCGCTCGTCATTGCAGCGTGGACGCTCATCCAAACCTACCTCTCGCGAGGACCGGAGATAGAAATCACCTTCGCCAGCGCAGCGGGCCTGAAGGCCGGTGAAACTCAAGTCAAACTCCTGGACGTCGACATTGGCGTTGTCGAAGAGGTGCGCCTGGCTCCGGATTACGAGGGCATCATCGCAGTGGCAAGACTCGCCGCCAATACCAGCGACCTGCTCACCGAGGATGCCCAGTTCTGGGTCGTGCGCCCACGCATAGGGACTGAAGGCATCAGCGGGCTTTCTACGTTGTTATCCGGTGCCTACATCGAAATCGCTCCCGGCGAAGGCGTTACCGGACGACGCGTCTTTCAGGGGCTCGACGAGGTACCCGTCACGCCACCCAGTGCGCCTGGATTACAGATCCAACTGCTATCGGACGGCACCGCATCGGTGAATGTCGGCAGCCCCGTCTTGTACAACGGATTTCGTGTGGGGCGCATCGAGGAGGTGCGTTTGGACGAAACCGGTCAAAGTCACTTTACCGCCTTCGTCGATGCACCTTACGACGACCTGATCACTTCCGGAACGCGATTCTGGAATGCCTCGGGGCTGGCAGTCGATGTCGGTGGCGACGGTTTCAACTTGCGTACCGAGAGTTTAGAAGCCCTCGTCACCGGCGGTGTCGCCTTTGCCTTGCCGGAAGGTGCGGCTCCGGGTCAGGGCGTGAATGATGGTGCGTTCTTCTATCTCTTCGACAACGTACAAGAGGTACTCGATCACCCGCACTTTTTCGCCCGCGAGTACCTGCTGCTGTTCGAAACCTCGGTGCGCGGATTGAACGAAGGGGCACCCGTCGAGTACAGAGGCATGCGAGTAGGTACGGTCATGCAAGTCGGTCATGACCGAACCCAGCTCGATACGCTGTGGACAAGCGCAACGAACGCAGCGGTTCCGGTACACATTCATCTCGAACCGGGATGGCTGGGCGACGACACCGAGGCAGGTGCCGATGCTTTCGCCACCGCTTTGGAGCAAGCCGTCGAACGCGGCTTGCGTGGCTCCCTTGCCGTCAGCAATCTACTCACCGGCAATCTGTTCGTTGCGCTGGACATTCACGAAGACGCACCACAGGAGAAGCTTGAGGCATTGAACGGCCTTCGTGTCCTACCCACTCGCTCCACCGGGCTTAGTCAAATCGAGGACAAGGTAGTCGCGCTATTGGACAAGCTCCGCAACCTACCGCTGGAGGATACGCTGCTGGCAACAGAAGCCGCACTCAGCAGCATGCAATCTTCACTCGCCGATGCCGGTAGTACGCTCGAGACGGTGGATGCCTTGCTGAAGAAAGAGGACACACAAGCCCTGCCCGCTCATGTCGTAGCGACACTGGAAGAAATGCGGGGTTTGCTTGGCAGTTTTGCCAACGATTCACCCACGCGCATCGAACTGGAAAACACTTTGAGGCAATTACAGCAAACACTTAGAGGTGCGGACGCTTTGATCGAAACTTATGAACAAAAGCCAAACGCAATCATTTTCCCCGCGAAAGCAACTCAAGACCCAGTTCCCGGAGAACAACGTGCCCGCTAGGCTGTTTGCTTCGCTACTTGCTCTGTGCACTGGCGTATGCGGCTGCAGCAGTACTCCGGTATCGACCCACTACTATCTTTTGTCGCAACCCGATCAAACAACGAAGGCGGGTTGTCCGATCGAGTTAGGTATTCTCTCGATACCTGATTACCTGAAGCGCAGTCACATCGTAGTGCAAACGTCAGACAACCGCCTCACACCTGCCGCGACGCATCGTTGGAGCGAGCCGCTGGCACATGGTGCGCGCCGTGTGATGGAGAGTTGCCTGGCGGACGAATCACGCGTAGCCGCGAACACCGTGGACATCGACATCGAGCACTTTCACGGATCCACTAGCGGGCAAGTCATCATGACCGGGACTTGGCAGGTCCGGGGTGGCGAGTCACACAAGCGATTTCGTCAAACGCTCATGCAGGATTCCCCGGGTTACGACGCATTGGTCACCACCCATCGAGCGCTTCTGCTCGCGGTCTGCCGGGACATTCAGCGCACCTGCGACCTTTAGACGCGTTGCAGCGAACGACGCATCTCCGTGCCTACGGGTTCGAATCCGAACTTCTCGTAGAACGGGCGGTTATGTTCCGTAGTCGCCACGAGATAGAGCCCATACTCCCGGCAACCCCGCTCCTCAGCGTCTTCGATGGTGCGCGCGATCAGCAGACCGCCGATATTCTTGCCGCGAGCATCCGAGCTGACGATGAGTTCCTCCAACTGACAGTACTCGCCGCCGTAACGCAGCGCCACGTTATAGCTCACGCTCGCCATACCCAGTAGGGAGCTCGCCTCCCCTTCAGGAGTCACCTCCTCGGCAACGACGATGCGGCCGCGTTCGTTGGTAATCAGCTCGGCGAACGTTGCTTCATTGATAAAGGTTTCGCCGCCACCGGTAGCGCCGCGCAATGCCTCAAGCAGTGCGACGCACTCCGGATAGTCCGGGGCATGCGCAGCTCTAATTTGTATGCTCGCCTTGTTTGTCACTAGTTACTCCCTAGATCTCACTCAAGGGCAACGCCTACCACGATTGCGGTAGAACAATGGTACACCGCACTCGACGTTCCCAAACACCAGTTGATATCGTTGGCTTTTGCAGGCGCATACACCGGGCGGTCGCCTTCGTTGACATTGCAGAAACAGTTACCGCAAGCGGTCTTACCGCAGCAGTCGTTGTACGAGATGACGTATTGTTTACCATCTGCCGGATTGGTGCACGTGCCGATCCAGGTGATGGGCGACATTTCCGTACCCGGCGGACAGCTGTTCACCGTGCCGCCGCAACACGTGCACAGGTAGCCATCTATGGCGCAATAGCGCCAATACTCACAGGTGCCGTCGTCGCCTTGATCCGGTATATCGGCTCTGCGCGGTTGCGCCTCCGAAGCGCGTGCGACGGGCAACAAGGGTAGCGACACACTGCCGACCAATCCGGCACCGAACAGGCTGAGCCACCCGCGCCTGGACGTGCGTCGCGCAACACCGCGGGCTAACCGCTCGGTGAGCTTGTCGAAGTAACTCCAATCGTCAGGCATGCAGGCTCCTTAACGCTGTAGACCGTGGTAGTGAAAAGGACCGAACGCACCGACATCGAGCTTTTTGACATAGCGACCGTCCGGAATATGGTACAGATCGATGTCTCGATCGGCGTTGGTGACAAACAGATAGCGCTGCTCGCCCGTCCCCGACGTACCGATGCTTATCCCCCAGTTTTCGAGCTTGATGCGCGACAACCGCTTACGCTCTTTAAAGTCGTACACCCACACTTCACTGCCGCCATTGTCGTGGGTACCCTCTTTACCTTCGGGATGCATCAGAACATACGCCAACCCCTGCGCATCGTGTACCAACAGGCTCATCCCCCCGGGCCGCCATTGGGCGTCCTCGGGATCTTCCGATACCTCGGTCAGGCGCCATCGTTTACCGACCGATAGTCGTTCGCCGCTGACATCGACAGGGATGATGTCGCCACCGAACGTGGCTAGGTAGGCAGTGCCGTCCCAGACACTGGCCATGTCAAACAGCGGATTGGTTTGCGCATCGAAAAACTCCGGCGTACTCGTTGCGGAATCCAGCGTACCGTCCTCTTTTAGATGAGTGGTTTTCAACGTACCGTTGCCACAAAAGGAAGTGAAGCTGCGGTGTCCGTTCGCCAGCACCAATCCGCACCCGCCGATCGCGACCTCACCGACAAACGCGCGGCGCTCGAGATCGACGATGGCCACACTTTGCGCTGGTGAAAAGTTGTAGATCGCCAGGTAGCGCTCATCGTTGCCCAGCAAGGCAGTGGCGAGCGGCTTAGGTAGACCCGTCAAACGTCCGGCAGGTATGGGTATTTCGGCCACGACGGTGAGCGCTTGTGGATCCCAGATACTCACCAAGTCCGTGCGCTCGCCGCCACGTCCGCCTCGGGACCAAAAGGTCTCGATAACATAGAACTCGTTGCGCACATGTCCGTGTTGGAATCCCGCGGTAAAGCTCGCCGTCAACAATCCTTTGAATTGTTCCGACAGCGTCTCGCCCAATGGGTCGATGAGTAAAATACGTCCCTCGAGACTCATCGCAAGCGCCCCGAAGTCCCTGACCAGCATCCAGTGCTCGGGAAACCGGTCGGGAAGCGCGCTCACCAAGCCGACCTGCTCAGGCTCGAATTCCATACTGTCCGCCGCGGCAGCAGAACCCTGCAACGGCGTCCCCAACGCAACCACAAAACTCAATGCGACCGCACACAACGATGTTCGTATATCGTAGACATCCATGGGCTTTGGCGCTCTAACTCGCTCACCGTCATCATATGCCGTCTCAGCAAATGTTGTTAGTGTTGTCGTTGGCTTGTTCGAGTTATCGGGTTGGGCGGAACGCCGGTTCAAAGGGCTTGCGCTCAGGCAGCTCGGGCGGTTCTTCTACAGTATCGGTAACGGGTGTGGATGGAGGCGGCAGCCAAAAGTACGGGGAATAGTAACGATCGTCGTCGTAACGCCTTGCGCCCGCATTACTGCCATCTGCCTCGGCCGGTGAAAACGCAGCTATCTCCCTATCACGCCGGTTGGCTGCCCTCGCCAACCGTGCCTCCGCCAGCTCGTCTGCCATCGCCTGAGTTTCGGCAAGCCGGCTTTGCGCCGCTCGAATACGATCGGCCGGTACGTCCTCGATTTCCAGCGTACGCACTTCGGCGCCGGGCTGGGCAACATCCGAAAAACTGGGTACGCCTTGTGCATCCGTCACCTCGTAAACCCGAACCTCTTGGGCGAGGGCCGGTACGGTGCTGAGTACGAACAAGGCAAACGCCAATCGAGCTTTCATACAAATTTGACAGCAAACCTCCCAAATGATTCAACTTCGCGAGGCACCGAGTGTGGTAGCCTAGATGAGCGAACAACGGGAGAAGGGGGAAATCACATGGCACTGCAGGAACTGGCGCCAATCAACGATCAACTCGCAGACATCATTGTGCGTGCCGACGAACCGTGGATCGAGACCGAGCCCGGCAAAGCCTGGATGAAGGTGCTGTGGACCGGTCCGGAGACGGGGCGCTGGGTTGCCCTGTTCCGCTGGAGCAAGGGCTACACCGCAGCACCCCACAAGCATCTATCGGATGCCCACACGTATGTGCTCAAAGGTAAACTTCAGGTGCGCGACGGCGTGCTCAACGCGGGCGACTACGATTACGAGCCGAATGGCGTGCTGCACGGTGCAACGGTTGCCCTCGAGGACACCGAATACCTCTTCGTTTGCGAAGGGCCGGTGATTTTCTACGACGACGATGGCCTCACCAGTTACCTCGGCTGGGAAGAACTGACGCGCATGCGCGATGCGGCCAAAGCCGGCCAAGCTACCAGCATGGCCATCTCAGCGGAGGCTGCCGCAAGCAGCTGATCGTTCTCGTTCGATCACGGTGTCGATGTCACAGGCAAACGATGTCTGAGTTTCAAACTGTTGCACGCACGGATCAACTCGCGGTCAATCAAAGTCTCGCTATCGAACTCGACGGCACGGCGCTGCTCGTCTGCAACACCGGCGACGAATTTGTCGTCGTGGAAAACCGCTGTTCGCACCAGGATCAACCTTTAGAGAAAGGCCGCATACGCAACGGTTACATCTTCTGCCCCATACACGGCATGCGTTTCAAGCTGGCGGACGGCGAAGCCGTAGGGCAGCTCACCCGCGTACCGATCAGAGTGTTCGAGACACGCGTCCTCGACGGTGACATTCAAGTCAAATTAGTCGGGCCTGCTCAACTCTCTAAGTAATCCCCTACGTAATCCGCGACACGCTTGTGCACGTGTCGCACACGTATCTCCTGATAATTACCAAGCGTCTGTGCGCCTCTCTGACAGGTTTTGAATCCGCGTGTTTGGGCCGCCATGTTGTCGGTATCTTGGTCGTAAATCGCACCCAATCGACCCAAACCTTCCGCTTTTGTGTAACTGTCCTCGATCTTAAGATAAATCGTCTCCGGTGGTGGTGGCGGCGTTTTCTCCGGGTGCTTTGGACGCAACATATACAGATCGAAGAAGGAATAGTCGGGATCTTCGGGATCGGGCCGAAAGCGGTAAGCCATCGGCAACGACAAGCCCGGAAACACGAAGAGATTGGGAAACAGGAAATACTCTATAGAGTCCAGCGTTTGCGCCGTCGAGTAGTTCGAGAAATCCTGGTCGTAAACTTCGCCCAACTGCTGCTTCACGAGATCTGCATAGAAATCCCGCGCCGTCACGCCGTCCGGCAGCGTCGGGCACTCACCCTCGTCATTCGGACCGCGGCGGCCCCACAACTGCTGCAGCAGTTCCTGCTCCGTCAGCGGTTGCGGACGCCGTGCATTCGGCGCACCAATGGTATGGATGAACCGATTGACGTTATCGGGAAAGACGTCGTACGTCGTGATGGGTTCGGAATAGTCAACACCCCCGGCATGCGTTTCCTTGACGTGGTAGGCCTCCATGAACGACTCTTCCGCGGCCTTCCAGTTGACCGGCAAACGTTTGCAAATGTGGGTTTCGATGTAGCGGTTTTCAATATGAAAATCCTTGAAGTGTTCCGGCAGCACACCCAGAAAATCCTCCAACGGTTCGCAGTCCGGATCGAAGTTGACGAAGACGAAGCCGCCCCAAGTGCCCACGCGCAGTTCGCGTAGTCGGTGACTCTCGCTATCCACGTGAGGGAAGTCCCATGCTTCGGGTAGGTCGATCAGTTCCCCGTCCAACGAAAACTCCCAGCCGTGGAACGGGCATTTGAAGCTCAGGCAAAACCCGGAACTCTCAGGCTCCCTGAGTGCCGTACCACGATGCATGCACGCGTTGTAAAACGCCTTGATGGCTCCGCTGTCGGTGCGAGTGACGATCGCGGAAAGATCGCCAATATCGTATACCTGGTAGTCACCGGTCTCTGGGATGTGTTCCTCGCGGCACGCCATCTGCCACACCTTGGGCCACAATTTGTCGAACTCAGCTCGAGCGTACGCCCTAGAGGTGTAGTGGGAGTACGGCACGTCCTCGTCGCCGACGAACTCGTAGGATTTCTCCAGAAACGGCGCTGGGGGCGGCGAGGCATCGCGCAGCACCGCCTCCTGGTAAGTGGGCCCGGGGGCACGCGCTTCACCCGGTCTGAGCTTGCTCACTTCGGCCATCTATTCCTCCGTTGTCTACCTATTTTAATACCACCTAACTCGTACTCGCAGGTTCATTGCGGGCGAGTTCCCGCCAGCCGGCGCTGCTGCGATCGGCAACGAGACCTTCATCCAGTGCACCGGTCAACACGCAGTACTCGAGTTGAATATGATTGGGATCGCGAAAGTAGATGGATTTGCACCAACCGTGGTCAACCACCTCGGTTACATCGACATCCTTCTCACGCAGGTGCCTTTGCCTCTCGATCAGGTCCTCTTCGCTCGCCGCTTTGAACGCGAAGTGAATGACCCCGCCGCGGATTCCGAGACCCCGATTGATACCGGCATCAAAATCCGCCGCGATGCCTGGCACATCGTTACATTCCATAAAAGCGATCCTTTCCCCGTGTCCCAGGTCCATGAACGCATGCCGGATGGTGCCTCCGGCTTGCGGTTGCAACAGGTCCGCGACCTCGAGCGACAGCCCCAGCACGTTCTCGTAAAACTCGAGCGTCGCCTCCATATCGTGCGTGGCGAGGCCCAGATGATGCATACCGAGGCGTTTCATCAGCGTTCCTTACAGGTAACCCGCCTTATTATGAGCGCATTCACCCCCAGCGTCACGATGCGCCGCGGCTACGCGTCTGCTCGATCGCAAACGCCTCTTCGGGTGAACGGATCATGTTGTTGCGCGCGTGGAACGCAAAGTACGCTAACCCTGCGACGAACCACAGCGCAACGCCGACGACCCCGGCACGAAAATCCGGATTAGCAAACAGCATCACGAGCGCAAACAACGCGATGATCAACGCGACGCAAGCACCCGAGTTACCCAACGGACTGACATAGGGGCGAGCAATATGTGGATACTTGCGCCTCAGCACGACAAACGACCACATCTGCATTGTATAGGCAATCACGGCACCGAATACCGCCATATTCAATATCACGCCGCCGAAAGCGCCGCTGTCGCCAAGAATAAAAAGCAACATCAATACGCCATAGCCGACCGCCGCACCGACAATCAGCGCCACGTACGGGGTTTTGCGAGCGCCGTGCGTCACCGACATCCAGGACGGGAAGTAACCGGCCCGGCTCAGCGAAAAAATGTTGCGCCCGTAGGCATAGATAATGGCATGGAAGCTCGCGATGAGCCCCGCGACCGCCACCAGACCCAATAGCTTGCCACTGGTGACTCCGAGTGTGACTTTTAGTCCGTCCAGCAGGGGTTCTTCGGTTTGCGAGCCGAAGTAAGCCGCGCCGCCACCGACACCCATATTCAAGAAAGTGATCGCGACACCCGTGAGCACCAGTGTCGCGAGCCCCCACAGCAGACCCTTGGGCATGTCCCGCGTGACGTCAACCGACTCTTCTGCCGCGAGCGGTAGTTGTTCAATCGCCAAATATAGCCAGATGGCGAAGGGCAACGCTGCTCCGACGGCGGTCCATCCCTTGGGCAGATACTTGGATGCACCGGGGTCGGGGGGGATGTTCCATAAATTCTCCCATGCAAAGTGCGGAATGGCACTCACGAAAAACACCACCAGGATCGCCAGCGCGATCAATGTAATCGCCACCACGAAGCGGAAAGACGCTTCCACACCGAAGATGTTCATGCCCACGAATACTACATAGAGCGCCGCCCACCAAAGCGGTTGAACGGCGTCCGGTGTCTCGAAAATACTCTGCAGGTAGGCGGCGGCAAAGTAGCACACGACGGCGGTGGTGATGACGTACTCCATGTTTTCCGCAAGCCCGGTGATGTACCCACCCCACGGACCCAGTGCGGTTCGCGCGAAAGAATACGCTCCACCGGTGTGCGGTAACGCCGGTGACATTTCCGCGATCGAGAAACACAGTCCCACGTACATCACGGTGATGATGACCACCGCGATGAGAAACCCGCCGAATCCGGCTTGGCCTACTCCGAGGTTCCAACCCGAAAAGTCGCCGGAGATGACGGCACCGACACCCAGCGCCCATAACGAGAACACGCCCGCATACTTCCTGAGGCCGCGATTAGCGAAATACCCGGACTCGGGTTCCCGATAGTTCACCCCTGAAGTGTCGTCGCTCATGAACCTGCCCCCACTCCATCCTCAAGAGCGTTGTAGCGGCAAAGTCCCTTCAAGACAACCGCTCGTCATTCGCAGAATGTGGGCGCATACTTGCCGCTAGCGGATTTAACATTGCGAGGCAGCTTGTCATGAATCGTCGTCACTTTCTCGCCAGCGGCGTGAGCCTGCCGCTGCTCCAATTGGGACTCAACGGCTGCTCCGGATCCGGGGGCGCCAATCCCTACCTGCAAGGCAACTTCGGTCCCGTGGACGCCGAGACGACCGCCACCGAATTGTCCGTGACAGGCACCATCCCGAAGGAGCTGCAGGGACGTTTCCTGCGCAACGGCCCCAACCCCGGTCCGGACGCAGGTGACGGCCACCACTGGTTTACCGGACGCGGCATGGTGCATGGGGTACGCCTCAACGACGGTAGAGCCGAGTGGTACCACAGCCGCTTTGTCGGCGGGAGCTCCGCCAACACCAACGTGATCGGCCACGGCGGCCGCACGCTGGCGATCGTCGAATCCGGCGGCTTGCCGCAAGATCTCGGCTACGGGTTGGAGACCTTGGGCGACAATGAGTCCATCGGCACCGGTTATACCGCACATCCCAAGCTCGATCCCGACTCCGGCGAATTGCATGCGATCTGCTACGACTGGGCTAATCTGCGCGATCACATCAGGTATGTGGTCGTCGATGAGGACGGCGATCTCGCCGAAGAGACCGACATCCCGATGCCGGGGATGTCCATGATCCACGACATGAGTCTGACGAAGAATTACGTCGTCATTTACGACCTGCCGGTGACGTTGAGTTTCGTGGCACTGGGCACAGGCGCAAGTTTTCCGTTCCGGTGGGACAACGACCACGAACCCCGCGTAGGGCTCTTGCCACGCAACGGCACGGCACAAGACATCGTTTGGTGTGGCATCAAGCCCAACTACGCCTACCATCCGATGAACGCCTACGAAGACGCCGACGGCAATGTGGTCATCGACATCGCACGCTACGAGAAGATGTTCGACCAGGACGTACGTGGGCCATTCGGGGACAGCCTCCCTCGTCTGGACAGGTGGACGGTCAACCCGAACACGCGCAAGATCAACGAAGATATCGTCGACGAGCGCACGCAGGAGTTTCCGCGCTGCCATCCCGATTTCAACGGCAAGCCCTACCGATACGGCTACACCGTGGCTGTCGACGGGTACACCTTCCCGAGTATCTACAAACACGATTTGAAATCCGGCACCGCAACCGAATTCAACGTTGGTGCGGGACGCCACAGTGCAGAACCGGTATTCGTACCCAGGCAAGGTGCTACCGCGGAAGATGACGGTTATTTAATGACCTACGTCTATGACGAAACCAAGAACACCAGCGATTTCATCGTACTGGATGCGCAGGACTTGTCCCGACCCGCTCTGGCACAGGTTCACCTACCCGCTCGCGTACCTTACGGATTCCATGGCAATTGGGTACCGGACTCAGTCACGTCACCGGCGTAAATCCGGCAACGGAACAAGGATAACAACAAGGAGAGCTCCCTATGAGCAGCCTACCGATCACCTTGATTACGGCTTCTATACTCGGCCTCATGTTCGTGTGGTTGAGTGCACGCGTCATTGCCGGACGCGTGAAGCACGAGATCAGCATCGGCGATGCCGGTAACACCGAGATGGCGTACCGGGTACGAACGCACGGTAATTTCACCGAGTACGTTCCGATCTTCCTGATCATCCTCGCGCTTCTGGAGTACTCCGGAGCTAATACCACCGCACTCGTCATACTCGCAGCGTTGTTTGTGGTCGCCCGCTTGTTACACGTGCCAGGAATGGGTGCTGACGCCAACCTGAAGTTGCGTCAAGCCGGTATCATCGGCTCGTTTACCAGTATCGTGGCCGCCAGCCTGTACGGAGCCTACTTGGGACTGACTTAAACCACTTCCAAAGCAGCAGGGAGGCTCGATGGTTTGTTCAACTTACACTCGGATGCGCGGGACGCTGTTGCTTCTGACTGCCTTCGCTCTTGCGGCCTGTGCCGCCGTTGGGCCTTATCAAATCGACGAGCCTCTGATTCGGGAAGATCATTTCGATCTCGGTTTCATCGAGTTCACCGAAAGCGGCAACTTATGGGAGCGCCAACAGCTCGAAACGGTGTTGTCCCACGTTCGAACCCACGCCGCCGCCGATGCAGGAGCCACCGTCGTGGTGTTCGTACACGGCTGGAAACACGACGCTTCGCCGGACAACGGCAATCTTAAGGATTTCAAACGGGTGCTGAGCATGGCCACCCAACTGCCCCAAGCGAAAGCACGCCGCTTGATCGGCATCTACGTGGGATGGCGCGGCGAGTCGCTGAGCCTGCCTTGGATCAAGAATTTGAGTTATTGGGACCGCAAGCGCGTCGCGGAAGAAATCGGCAAGGGCGGAGTCACCGAGATGTTGCTCAGACTCGAGCACATTCTGAACGCGCCCGACGAACCCAATCACAACCAATTCCTCGTCGTAGGACACAGCATGGGTGGCGCCATCCTGCTGTCGAGCCTCACCGAAACGCTCTTGGAGCGTATTCTGCACGACCAACCCGCCACAGACGTTCCTGCCAACTTGAATACCATCTCACCGAGAAAAGCCAATCAGGAGCGCTTCAAAGGCAAACCCTTTTCCCACGGGTTAGTGTTGATCAACACCGCGATCGAAGCCAACGAGATGCTTCAGCTCAAGGAGCAGTCGGCGTCGCGCGATTTTGCCCGTTCGCAAGACCGCTACGTGCACATACTGACTTCAGATGCAGATGCCGCCACCAGCCGGGTATTTCGTCTAGCGCAACGCATCGACCGATCCGTGTTCTGGCGACGCACCAAGCCGCTGGAACGCTGGATACGCGACAAGCGTGTCGAGTTGAGCGAGGACGAACTGAAGACCTGGACCGCCGGACATTACGAACCCTTCGTCACCGGCCGATTGCAGTGGGACAAGACGGCACAGGACTGGCACTACACTTCCTATGTCGGTAACGCCAACGGTGCGGACTTACCTCCTAATCACATTCCGGTCAACGCGAACGAGCCGTTGGCCATCATCAAGACCGACGCCAGCTTCATGTGCGGACACAACGACTTCTTCAACGAAAACGTCATTGCATACCTGCTGGCCATCATGACGGAAGGCCGTTACAAACGCAGTCTCGATTCCGATTCGGATATACCCATCGTGCCCGAAGCTTTCAAGCGCTGCCTCGATGGACCACGCTTCAGATTCGGCGAGTGTTTCGATGCCTATCTTCGAGCCGTCAAACCCGCATGGCAGGACGCCGGCGGCTTCGCCGACAAACCCGCTCGGTGCGGTTAGTCCTGCATGCCGCGAAGCAGACCATTAAAGTTTCCAACTCAGTTGTAACTCAAGCACTCACACCTATGTTCTGCGAACTGTTTTAGTTCACGTTTCGTTCATTCCCGCAACGGTACTTTAGCCCAACATCATCACGGATACGTTATCAGGAGGTGTTGGATGTTCAAGTACGGTATTCAGATTCTGTTCATGTTGTTCTTAGCGAACAGCAACCTCGCGTACGCAGGAGACTATGCGTCGGCGTACCATGGATCGAAGTATTACGATTCCAACTACGCGCAACCCTTGTCGCTGTCGCTCAAGGTACGTCTCAACGGCACGACACAAGTGGGGCTGCGCAATCTCATCGAGCGTCGCTACAACATCGATACGCGCGACTACCGGATTAGATCTGTGTCGATTGGTAACAAGTCGAGATACGGAGCCTGTGCCGAGTTGGTCGTAGGCCGTCGCTCTACGGGTCCTATCGATTTACGCAGGGGTGTGACGCACATGCCCATGCCGGGAGTACGAACCCGCGGACGATGGATGCTCAACTTCGAGAATGCTCGTGTGCGTCGTATTCGAGTCGACCTCGAGCCGATTCACCATCGCTTTAGCGACTATCGCGATGACCGCAAGTTCCGCCAACATGACAAGTGGGGCTATCGAGACGATCGTCGCGCCCGTCGCGAGCGCGACTACTACATCGATCTCGACCGCGAGCCCCGCCGCTGGTAACGAGGTTCGTCAACGCCGCTTGAACACCGCAAGATGGAGCGGCCGCAACCAGCGCCGCTCCGGTGTGTCCGAAATCAGTGCAAAGCCGTTGGCAGAGAAGTAGCCACACACTTCGGACAACGGGGTACCATACTTTTTGTACAACTTCCCCTTCAGCCTGTCGCGAAGCCGCCGCCGCACCATATTCAGGCAACGCGAGTTGAAATACGACATCACCACATAACGATCGGCAACTCGACACAGCTCCGCGACGACCTTCGTCCTGACTTCCTTCTCCGGAATGTGATGAAACAGCCGGAAACAGAACACCGCATCGACTGAGCGTGCATCGAGATCGATGTCTTCCACATCCAATGCATGGACCGCCGGGCTGTAGCCTGCCTCAGCCAGCGTGCGCGTGGCAATGTCTACCATAGCCGGTGAACGATCCGCGGAGCTGACATTGAAACCGCGCTCGGCAAGATACAGCGAAAACCGCCCTCCACCGCAAGGCAGGTCGAGAATGCTCAACCCCGATGGCAATTGATCAATGGCGACGGCAACCAGATCGTATTCGTTCCGGTGACCGAGCTTGCGTTCCGCATAAGTCTCGGAGCAGGTCTCGTCAAACTCCATACGCTTGCGGTATTCAACGTAGGTTTCTTTCATTCAAAGGCCTGAAATATCTGCATACTAAAAATAGCGAGCCGCTAAGTACCTGGGATAGTACGGACGCACATCGCACCAGTGCTTCAGAACATAGCGCTCGAGCCTGGTCCACGCCTCCATCGCATCGTCAGTCTTAATTATTTTACCAGGATCGATACAGTGCCAGACGCCGTATGTACCCAACACCATATTTCTGGGTTTGAGATCGGCCACGTATACGTGAGCCGATGCACACCGCCGCACGAAACTCGCCAGCGCGCGAATGCCATCTCCACTCATCGCATCGTCGTTCAACCACGCATCCCCCACCGTTCCTTCCACCCATCGTTTCAGCACGTAATCGGATCCGTGGGCGATATAGGGCGATGGGCATATACCCAATCGGTTGAGCCTGTCGAAGCGCAGAGGTTCGTCGATCATGGTTTGATCACGGGTGGGGTGGGTGATTTTCAAGGCGTAGCAACGACGTCGAGCATCTCGCGCTTGGTAAACTGTAGCTTCCTTTCCCACGCCGCCGACACCTACGATGCGAAGTTCAAGATCGTCCAGTAACACGCTATGACGTTCGTCGAACCGTCGATTTGGATCCGGTACGGTCCGTTGACCCTCCATGTACCAGACCGCGTCGAGAATGCTCGAGATTTGTGCCTGTGCGGTGCCTTCTCGCTCAGAGCGTACGAGGGTGGGAGCAGCCGCGCCGGTCGGCAGTTCGCGCTCCGCTTCGGCGAAGGCCAGAGCGAACGCTCTGAGGTGCCGGTACCGCACGTTTAACGCTTAGCTAGCATATGCGAGAGACTTCGCGCTAACGCATCGACGGAGAAACGCTCTCTAACCCGTTCTTGCGCCGCCCGCATATAGTCGTCGCGGTCGAGCACTACCGCTCGCTCGAGTGCCTCGGCAAAACCTTGCGGTGTGTCCTCTTGCGCAAATACACCCAACCCCCCCAGTACGTACTCGGGGCCATGGTGGTTGAGCGTCACCACCGGAACCCCGGCATTGAGCGCTTCCAACGCCACCATACCGAAAGGTTCGGCGTTGGCTGTGTGTAACAGGACATCCAACGCTGTAAAGTACCGCGGAGCATCGCCTACCTGACCGCAAAACACGACATTAGGTGGCGCTGCAGATTCCAGACTACTGCGTTCAGGGCCTTGACCTATGTACACCAATCTGGCGGGCTTGTCGTGAAGTGCCGCAAAACGTTTGAATACCTCGAGCGCTAGCGCAGGCCTCTTCTTGTAGTGCAAGCGCCCCACTACACCTACGTTCACCTCAGGTCCAGACAGCCCGAGCGCTTCACGCGCGGCCACTTCAGACAGCAAGTCTACGTTGTCAGAGTCCAGCACGTTGGGTAGTACCCAATGTTCGCCAGTCACCTGCTCCAGTTCTTTGGCGATACCAGGGGCGACTGCAGCAAAACGCACACCGCGCCCACGTATCCGCCGGCCGAGACGGCGCGACAGCTTGTGCAGAAGACCATATTCGTGCGCCAAGGCCACACACTTTTTGTTATCCAGTTCGGACAACGCCGCACACCAATAAGTGCGATACCGGTGACACACCACCAAATCCCAAGGGGTCGATGCAAACGCATTCAAGCGCCGAACGATCTCGTCCGTGTCACGAATCACGGTGTCGTGCAGGTAAGTCGCGCTCGGCAGGGGATCGTCGGTGGGTGGGTCTAGAAAGACGGTTTGTATTCGGCCGCCCAAGGCTCCGGCAGCAGCCTCGAACATCCTGCAGACATGACCGAAGGGGGGCGCGTCGCGCGAACAGATCTGCAGCGCTTGCAGGTTTCGCGAGCCACTCGCTTTGAACGCCTCCGTCAACCCTCTTTCCCCGTCATTCCGGCCAGCTCGTTAAACAGCCCCACCCTATACACACGCAGGCAGCCGGGCAACGTCTACCTCCTCATACACACTCATCAAATACCTGATTGCAAATCCAGGTATAATGGTGGGCTTTGCCTACACCAAGCGAGCCGCAATGCAGTTGTTACACGAATCCGTCGTTCAAGATACCGAGATCGATTCACTCGGACACATGAACGTGCGTTACTACATGATGCGGATGGAGTCGGCCAACCAAGCTCTGCTGCAGCGCCTCGACCTGCCGGAGCAATCTCTGAAGCAAAGCATGCAACGCCGCATCGACACTTATTCCCGTTTCCGCCGAGAGCAGTTTGCGGGCGCTCGACTGCACGCCGTAGGGGGCTTACTGACATTGGGCGAAGGGGGGATGCAGAGCTACGTGGAAATTCGCAATCCCGACACCGAGGATGTGGCGGCTACATTCATCGTCACGACCGCGCTCGTAGACCGCAAGAGCCGACAGGTCTTGCCTTTCCCGGTACCTGCGAACACCGCAATCCGTGAACAGATCGACATTCCCAACCATGCCCGACCTCGCAGCCTGACTCTCGGACCCGTCAACATCGATGTTTCCATCGGCGAGCTCGAGCGCCTTATTCCGGAAATCGAAGGCGGCGGCATGATGAGCGGCAAGCGTGAAACCACCGTCGAAGCCGACGATGTCGACGACGACGGCTGGCTGAGCGAGGGCCAGGAACTGATGTTCTTACCTTTCGCCAAGATGGCCGTTGAGAGCGGTGCTACTCAAGGCCCCCCGGTGTTCACTACAGCAGATGGGCGACGTGTGGGCTGGGCGGTGATGGAAACCCGCAACCTGGTGTTCGGCCAACCGCGTTTAGGCGACGAACTCGCCTACTTCAGCGCGGACTTGAAGTTGGAAAAGAAGTCCAGGGTGTCGCGACGCTGGGCTCTGGACAAGTCGACGGACCGTGTGTTGGGAATCAGCGATACGGTCGGCGTGTGCATCGACCTCAATGCCCGCCGTGCAATCGATTGGCCACAAGAACTTCGCGAACAGATCGAGCGATACATTCAGCCGCAATTGACTTAAACGAACCGGGCTTCACCGCCGAGTTGCGACTCGAGTTGTCTTCGAATCGGCGTCAAGCTGCACCAGAGCAGATAGCCGCCCAGCGGGCACAGTATTGCAGCACTGAGCGCGATCGATTTACCAATGGCCGCGTCATAACCGAATACATAGTCCGTCGAAACCGCCACGACCGTCGGCCCCAATGCGAGGCCGATCAAGTTTGCAAACAGCTGGTAAACGGCAATCGCCTGACCCCGCATCCGGTTGGGTGTCATCAACTGCAACGTACCGCCGGCCAGGCCGCCTTGAAACGCAGAAAAGAAGACGGCTAAGCCTATGGCGGCGATGCCGACATAGGCATTGGTCGTAAAACCGAGTACCAGCGCGCAGGGTAGAAGACAAGCGATGCTGATGAGGATGGTGCGCACGTATGCATCCATCGTTCCACGTTTCATCCATGCATCGGCGATGGTCCCTGCCAGTAGGAGCCCTGATGTTCCCGCGACGATCATCAAGACACCGAACACCCAACCCGCTTCCGGCCGAGAGTAGCCGAAGGTGCGAATGAGATAGGTCGGCCCCCATAGGTTGAGCGCGTAAACCACCATCACGAAAATCGACACTCCGAGTATGTGTCCGCCGTACGCTTGGCGTCTTGACCAGAGATAACCAACAACTTCTTTTAGGGGAATGTTGTCCGCATCGGTTTCGCTCACACCCAGGCGCGGCGGCTCGCGGACCGTCAACATCATCAATACGGCAACGAGCACGCCGGGCAAGCCTACGATAAAGAACGTGAGCTGCCACCCATAGACTTCTCCCAACACTGGTAGGGCGACCTCGGGCATATTCTCGACATAGGCCACCACCGCGCCACCTAACATGTAGGCAAAGCCGGATCCAAGCGTGACGCCTACCATATAAACGGACAACGCACGCGCCAGTACGGTCTTCGGAAAGTAATCCGCGATCATCGAGTAGGCTCCGGGAGCCAGGGTGGCCTCCCCAACACCCACCCCGACACGAGCGAGAAACAACGTCCAAAAACCTTTGGCCATGCCGCACAAGGCGGTCATCAAACTCCACACGGTTATACCCGCCGCGATTAGATTGCGGCGGCTCTTGCTGTCGGCGATCCGCGCCAAGGGTAACCCCATGGCGGCATAGAACAAGGAGAAGGCCAGCCCGGCCAGAAGGCTGTATTGGGTGTCGGAGATTTGAAACGTCTCGCGGATGGGCCCGACGAGCAAACCCATGATCATGCGGTCTAAAAAGGAAAACGTCTGCGCAAGTAGCAAGACGAAGACGACGTACCAGGCATAGCCGGTTCTCGGATAGCGCTGCTCGATTTGCTTGGGGTCGAGGTTATCCGCCAACGGCAGCAGCCGGCTCGACGTTGACATCCCGCTCATCGAGCTCGCGTGTCCAGGCAGCAAACTCCAACAGAATGCCATCCGGGTCTTTGAAATACACGGAGCGCACGAAAGTGGACGGTGTTATTTCAGAGCTCGCTTGCGTTTCCGAGTCGTCATGGTTTACCACCTCGGTGCACTCGACCCCGGCTGCGCGCAGTTTCGCCACATACTCTTCTATCTTGTCTTCCGGCACGTCGAAGGCGACGTGATTCATGGACGCATGGGCTGAGGTAATGTCACCTTGACCGACGAGCGCTGGCGCATGTGACACGCCGGGCTGGCTTTCCCTGCCGTTCGGAAACCAGAAAAAAGCGAGCGAATCGCCTTTGCCAATGTCGAAGAAGAAGTGCTGGCCCGCACCACCCGGCAGCTCGATGGTCTTCGTCAACGGCATGCCCAAGACACCGGAGTAGAAATCAACCGTCGCTTTCATGTCTCGGCACACCAGTGCAAGGTGGTTAATGCCTCGAATCTCAAATTTGTCGTTGGACTTCATCGCCATCCTCACGCCCCTCACGGTGTTGAATCAATAATACGTCATCGCCACGTATTGTGTCGCGTCACTTGTCTTTCTGCCAGGCAGCCCCCGCCCAGTCCGCAGGTTCACCTTCGCCTGGGACGGGTACTTCGACGATGCGTTCGCCCACATCGTCGAACTCGAGGCGCAGTGCCTTGCAGCACACCGCATGTAGGTTGTAGCCCATGATGTGATAGGTCAGCTCCAGGATGTCCTCATCGGACAGATGCTTGTGCAACGCCTCAAACAACTCATCTGAAGCACGTCCTCCCTGCAGAATGAGCGCATCGGCCCACGCCAGCACCGCGCGTTCTTTAGCATCGTACACGTCAGCTACTTGCCACTCGGGTATCGCTTTGATCTTTGGTTCGGGTACACCATTGCGACGGGCCGCCTTGCAGTGCTGTGAATACACAAACTGACTGGCTTGTGTGTAACCGGCGCGCATGATCCCCAACTCGCGTATCGCCGGATCGAGCTCGCTGATGCTCTTGTCGGCGAACATGCCAAACATGCCGAAGTGACTGGTGGCGTGGTCGAATACGTAAGGAACGATACCGAACACGGTCCACCAGTTCCCCGGCGTGCCGGTCGCCGTACCAGGTTCCGCGACCGGGTCGCGGTCACCGAAAAGGGCTTCGTAGTACTTGCGGACGTTTTCCGCTGCTTGCGCTTTGGGCATTTGCTTGAGTCTGGGCATGTGTTTGTCTCCTTATCAGTTTTGGGGCTGGCCGCTACGCGGTCGCTTCAAAACAGCGGTATACCCGGTACTTTGACTTTGATGCGATACACGCCTTGGGACGCCGTCATGAACAGCGTTTTGAGATCCGTCCCACCCCACGTGAAGTTGGCGCAGAACGCAGGCGTTTGCAATACGCCAAGCCACGTTCCGTCAGGATGGTAAACCCCCACCCCCTTCGGGCCGCCTGCAAAAAGGTACCCTCGACTATCGATTTTGAGGCCGTCAGGCGCCGGAGAGGAACAGAACACTTCACCCCCCGATAACCGCTCGCCATCGATGCGAAACCTGCGTACATGTTTGCGTGGCGTGTCGGCTACATAGAGTTCCTGTTCATCCAGGCTCAGGCACAAACCGTTGGGACCTTCGAAGTCTTTCGACAACAACTTGAGCTCACCGGCAGGCGTAATCAGAAAGACACCTTGAAAATCGAGTTCCCGTGGCCGCTTGACACCGTGTGCACCGCCGCGACCGTAAGGCGGATCGGTGAAAAAAACGGTTCCGTCACTGCGTACAACGATATCGTTGGGACTATTCAGTTCCTTGCCGTCGTAGTGGCTCGCCAGCGTCTCGATGTCCCGACCGTCGGCTCGCACAACCCGACTGGTAGCGTGCTCGCAGCTCAGCATTCGACCTTCGCGGTCGTACGTGTTGCCGTTGGCCATCTGACTCGGCTCGCGAAAAATGGACAACCCGGCCGACTCGCTCCAACGATAGAGTTTGTCGGCGGGAATGTCGCTGAAGGTGAGGTGCCGACCGACGGGGTGCCAGATAGGCCCTTCCGTGAACTCGAAGGTCTCGGCGATCGCTTCGCGGCGACTCGCTTTGTCTACCACATCCAACATGCGCTCGTCGCGTATGTCCAAGCTCATACGTGTTTCCTTTTCACTACGTTAATCTCCCGAGAAATAGTCCAACGCGCGGTCGATGTCTTGCACTTTGGGCAGTTCGTGCCCCATGCCTTCCACCACCATCAGCTGTACGTTCGCCAAACCCGCTTGATGGAAAGTGCCGATGGCCATTTGGGTGTCTTGAAGATTGAAATCACCGGTGCCGGTGACAAACACCACGGGGCTACGCTCGAGTGCATCGAGCGCTTCTTGCGATACCGCGAACATGGGATTGGCGCCGCAAATGAACAGAGCACCGGCGAACCGCTCGGGATAAATCGGCATCATCATACTCGCGACTCGACCGCCACCGGAAAACCCGGTGAGGTAAGTGCGCCCTGCCGACAATGTGGCTGCCTGTGCCGCGACTGCGGGTGCCAGCAAGGCCATACCCACCCGTCGCGCCACGTGAACTTCGTTGCCGGAGTCATGTGCGCCTACCCACACCAGGTTGTGCTTGTCGAGCGCAGCTGCCCAAGCCTCCGGCATGCTGGCACCCGACTTGGGACTGATGTAAACGAGCGCTCCGACGCTGCCCCCACTGTCGTTGCGCGGCACCCGCAGTTCATAGCTGAGCGATTCGTCTGGATCGAAAAATGCAAAGAGTTGTTCATCGAACGCCTCGACCGACGCCTCTACGAGTTCGCGAAAACTCGCCTGTACGGTGTGCTGCACTAACCGACACTCACGCCCAGCGCAACGCCGTCCGAACCGGGGTCGGCACCCCCGCTCAGCCTCGCGTCCCTGATTTCGATGCCATGGACCCGGGCAATTTCGAAGGTGCTTGGCGAACGAACTACTTTGTAACCCAACTCACGCAGAGGCTCTACTTCATACTCCGGAATACGATTCGTGACGTCGATCAAGTTACTCGTTGCCGAAAAACGCGGTGCAGCTACCGCCTCGACGATCGGCATGTCGAAATCCAGGATGTTCAGCAGCGCCTGCAGGACACCCATGGCGATCTGAGTGCCGCCCGGGGCGCCGATCACGACGCGCGGATGCCCGCTGTCGAACACAATTGTCGGGCACAGGGAACTGAAACGGGACTTGCCGGGTGCGATGGATCCCGCGCGCCCGGGTCTCGGGTCGAACACGCCCATGCAACCGTTGTACATGAAACCCAATCCCTCGGTAATCACGCCCGAAGGCATACCCAGGCTATGGGTCATGGTGACGCAGTTGCCTTGCGCATCGACCACAGCAACGTGGGTGGTGTCGGATGGCTCCTGCACGTTGAAGCGATCCACTGCAATCTTTTCCCCGCGGTCGATGCGGCCCGCATAATCCACCGCTGTAGCTTTACTCGTGAGCCAGTCGAGCGGCACCTCGACGAAGGCCGGGTCTCCTACGTGTGTTTCTTTGTCAGCGGTAGCGGCCTTCATAGCTTCGCAAACGATGCGCATATACTCACTGGTGTTGTGTCCAACTCCCCGCAGGTCGAATTGTTCCAGGATATTCAGCATTTCCACGAGCATGACACCACCGCCCGGTGGGTGGTTGGTACTGACCTCAAAAGAGCGATAACTCGAACGCAGCGGTTCTGTTCGAGTCGTCCTGTACTGCGCGAGATCTTCCCGGCTCAGCAGTCCGCCGTGCGCGGCCATGTCCGCAGCTATGGCCTCGGCGATTTCGCCCGTGTAGAAGCACTCTGCCCCTTGTTCGGCTACACGTTTGAGTGTGCGACCGAGATCGGGATTGCACAAACGCTCACCGATCTGTTTGAACGTCCCATCGTCGCGGAAGTACAGACGCCTTCCGGTAGCACTGAATCCCAGCCGCTCCCCCACATCGACCCGTCCAAGACTCGCTCCGCCGACCCACCAGCCATACACGGCAGGACGAATGACGAAACCGTCGTTTGCATACCCAATGGCCGGTGCGCAGATGTCCTGCCAGTCGAAGGTACCGAATTCGGCTACAGCTTCAGCGTAGGCCTTAAGGCTACCGGGCGTGGTAATGGATTGATAACCGACGTCGTTCACGTTGTCTCGCAACACGAAGCCGAACCCGTCCCGCGTCTCGGCGATCAATCGGTCTTCCCACATGTCCGGCGTCGCGGCCAAAGGTGTTTTGCCGTGAAAATCGATACAGGTGTGCACGCCTTTGGCCGGCATGTAAATCTGGCAGTTACCGAAACCGGCAATGCCCGTCATCTGCGGATCGACCACGCCTTGCACCAACGCGGCGGTCATTGCAGCATCGATCGCATTGCCGCCCCGCATCAGTACGCGCGCTCCCGCCTCAGAAGCTTCCGGTTGCGCAGAAACGATCATCGCCTCACCCATATTCGCTCCCACAAATCGCCTCTGAAACTCGCGTTCGAGTTACAGCTTCACCCGTTTCGACTCAGTCATCAAGCACACCGATGCCCTCGGGATCGGGGAAAGTGTCTTTGTTGCCTTTCAGAGCAAGGGCCATATCCACCGGCGGTGCTAAGTACACGTCCAGCACGCCCGCTGGAATGGCATCGTGCACACGCGCCAGATCTTTTTCGGACAGCTGCAAAATCTCATCCTGCACGTCGAGCCGGCTGAGTTCTTGATAGATGCGTGCCGGCGTCTCAACCACGCCAAAACCGAAGTCCACCTCCACCATGTTGGTGCCGGAGGCCAGGGCGCCGCGATTCGCTGCCAAATAACGCAGATAATGCTGCTGCATCGCAGCAAACATGGGCGCGGTGGTTTCAGGCAGGCGATCGTCAGACATCCAAGTGGCGTCGGTCGATCGCGTTTCCCAGAGCCGTTCGGCAAACTCGAGTACGGCGGGTTGTCTGTCGGCGACGAAGTTGCGAGGCCAAGTGTCGTTGCCGAAGTGCGCTGCGAATCCACCGCTGATGACAAAGTCGGCAACGCATGGACGATCGCCCAACAGATAGGAATGACGCTGTAGATGCTGCGCCATGTCGTCCAAAAACTCGCCGAACCACACCATGATATCCCTACCTTGCTTGAGCGTCGTCCCATAAGCACGTGCGACTTGCGTGGTCATTCTTTCGCGAAACTTGGCAATGCGTTCGAGACTGGCTTCTACGGTAGTTTCGAGTTGCTGACGTTCCACAGGAGTAAGCGCGTGCCACGGCTTGCTAAATACGCGCATTGAAGCACCGCTACCGACCAAGGCTTCGACGGATTCGGGAAAGTTCCAGCGCGTGTACATGGCGACACGCATAAACCACTCATCCAGCCAGTCTTCCAGCAGCAACGCACCGATGCGCTGCACCGGACCGCTCGGGATGATCGGGCGATTCGGATAGCGGTCATGCAACAAGCGTGCGATCGGTGTCGAATCCGCCAGAGCCCAATCTTCAGGCGTCACCAGAGCCGGGATCGCACCGCTGCCCGTACGCTTCTCGATGGCCGATCCGTCATGCGGCATTTTTTCGACCAGTGTGTACGGTAGACCCTGAAAACGCAGGATGTTTTCGACCTTGGCCGTAAAGTAAGACCGTTTGGAGCAGTACAACGTATAGGTACCCGGAAACATCGCGAAAGCTCCCTACTTGGTTTGCATTTCGAGCTTCAGTTCCACGCCATCCAATTGTTCATCCAGACTCTCGGCCTCCTCGTCGGTCAACATCTTGCCGGACATCCTCACACGCTTGGCTTCTTTCTCCCCGAACATGTCGGGCAGCAGTGCCGCTTCTTCCTGCAGATCCACGGACGTGTCCCGGTCCTGATCGACGATGGCTCTGCGGGCGTCGTCCACTGAAAGCGTGGGCGGAACCGGCTCCTCGACCGAAGCATCGATGTGAGTCTCATCGACCGGGGCTTGCGGCGGCGAACAACCGCTCACGATCCCCAAGATGACCCAGAGTCCACCAATCACAAACGTTCTAAACACCCTAATCCTCTTACTGCTGCGGTAAGCCATAGTCCACTGGCGCACCGGGTCCCAAGTCCAATCCCAAAAAGATCCACGCCATCATGAGCAGTGTACCGGCAATCAGCATCCACATGGCGTAGGGGATCATCATGGCGGTAAGGCTGCCCAGCCCGAAATCCGCTTGCCAACGGCGCGCAAAGATCAGAACCAGCGGGAAGTACACCATCAACGGCGTGATCATGTTGGTCGCGCTGTCACCCACGCGATATGCAGCCGTGGCCCCTTCCGGACTGATACCAAGAAGCATCAGCATCGGGACGAGTACAGGTGCCAGCAACGCCCACTTCGCACTGGCCGAACCGACAAAGAGGTTCAACAAACCCGAGAACAACACGATGAGTCCCAACACCAGTGTCAAGGGTAAACCGCTTCGCTCGATGGCAGAAGCTCCGTGCACTGCGGAGATGAAACCCAGATTAGACCAGTTGAACATCGCTACGAAGTGTGCGGCCGCAAACGCCAGGACCAGGTAGTAGCCCATGTCTTTCATCGACTCCGTCATCATGTCGACCAGTCCACGGTGATCGTTGATGGTTCCAGCGGCCGCCCCGTATGCCCACCCCGCTACAAGAAACAAGATCATGAACGCAGCAACCAAAGAACGGAAAAACGGATTGGCGCGCTGATACCAAGCCATGTCTCCCGTGCCCGGTCCGTCCACCAAGAGCGGAGTCCCTGGCCCGAATGTCATAAACACCCATGCGAGACAGACTCCGAGGACTGCTAGCCCCGCTCTGCGTAAGCCACGCCGCTGCGCTTCACTGAGCACCTCCTCTACTTCTTCCGCACTGTCCTGCTCGGAGCCGGTTTGACCCGAACCGTATTGCTCTGCGTGATCGCCGCTGGGAATCCACCTGCCGAGGCGCGGCTCGATGATGCGGTCGGTGACATACCACACCACTGGCAGGTAAAGCGTCAACAGCGCAGCGATAAACCACCAGTTACCTGCAATGTTTGAATTGAAGCTAGGGTCGAGATTGGACGCATCCACCGCAGATTGGGTGATGCCGAATAACAACGCATCCAATTGCCCGGGGGTCAAGTTGGCGGAAAACCCGCCTGACAATCCCGCGAACGATGCGGCGATGCCAGCCAGCGGATGGCGCCCGGCACTGGCGTAGACGATGGCTGCGAGCGGAATGAGCACCACATACCCCGCGTCCGCCGCATGGTTGGCCAACATCGCGACCAGTGCGACTACCGGCGTGAGGTATGCCGTTGGCGCGCCGCGCATCGCGGAGCGTATCGCTGCCGCAAAGAGTCCGGACCTTTCGGCGACCCCGGCCCCCAGCATCACCACCAGTACATAGCCAAGTGGATGGAAGTGAGTGAAGGTCTTCGGCATATCGACCCACAATCGTTCGATGTTCGCCGGCGCCAACAGACTCACCGCCTCCACCACTTTGCGCGTACCGTCCTCGGCGAAAGCGGTGGGATGAACGGCCGAGACACCGAACGCCACACAAACGAGTGACACGACGATGAGCGCGAGGATGAGATACAAAAACAGAAAGACCGGATCCGGCAGACGATTACCGGCACGCTCGACCCATGTCAGAAAGCCGCCGGATCGGGCATCGGCGGTGGAAGTCTCAGCCATGTCGGAGGCACTCTCGTTCTTGATGATCTGCGAGTGTACGCGATGAGGTAGGGATTATTTACCCCGTGCGCCCCGACATGCATTCTTGAGCGGGTCCCGGTAGCATCGTTCGTTCGACGTTCAATTCACGGAGCCTGTCGGGCGGATGGGGAATGAGGTTTCACACCGTTTTTTCGATGCGGAGGATTTCAGCAAGTTCAGAGAACGTCTGGACGACGAAACCGAACTCCTCAAGACTGTCTTCCAGGACGGCGGCTTCTCGGAGCGGGGTGACGTTGCAGGCTTCGAGCTCGAGGCTTGGCTGATAGATCGGGACGGTAACCCGCTGGCCGACAACGAGAGATTTCTGGACGCGCTGCGCAGCCCGCTGGTCGTTCCGGAGCTTGCGAAATTCAACATCGAGCTCAACGGCAGTCCTTGCAGCCTGACCGGCAAAGTATTCTCTCGTCTGCACGACGAACTGTCCGCCACCTGGCGCCGTTGTCGCGAAACCGCCGACGAACTCGATTGTCGGTTGTTGACCATCGGCACCCTGCCGACCGCTAAGACGGAGCTCTTCGTCGATGCAAATATGTCCGGCATGCTACGGTACAAGTCACTCAACGATCGCGTCATGGCGCTGCGCGACGGGCAAGAGTTACGCGTGGAGATCGAGGGGGACAATCCGCTGTCCTTGCGCCATCACGATGTGATGCTGGAAGCGGCAGCGACTTCGTTTCAAATCCACCTGCAGTGCAAACCGGATAGTGCCGTGCGCGACTTCAACGCCAGCATCATTGCATCTGCTCCGCTGGTCGCGGTGAGCGCGAACTCGCCTTTCCTTTTCGGTCACACCCTTTGGGACGAATCGCGTATTCCGTTGTTCGAGCAAAGCGTGGACGTTGGCGAGCACAACAAATCCCGCGTCACTCTGGGCGACAAGTACGCGGCTGACTCCTTGTTCGAACTCTTCGAAGACAATCGCGCCGACTACCTCATCTTGTTGCCGGTGGTGCAAGAAGCCCCGCGCAGCAAATTCAATCACCTACGCTTTCAAAACGGCACGATATGGCGCTGGGTGCGCCCGTTGCTGGGGTTCGATTTCGACGGGCAACTGCATTTACGCATCGAACAACGCGTCCCCAGTGCAGGTCCTACATTGAAAGACTGCGTGGCCAACGCTGCTTTCTATTACGGTATGGTGCGCGGCTTCGGCTTGACTGAGCAACCGCCAGAGGCGCTCTTGAGTTTCGAGGAAGCCCGAGAAAATTTCTATACCGCTGCACGGTACGGGCTCAACGCGCGCACGTGCTGGTACGAAGGCACTACACGCCGAGAAGTCGGCATCTCGACATTGATCGCAAACCAACTCCTGCCCCTGGCCCGCCGCGGTCTTCAATCGCTGGACATTCCCGACCAGGAGATCGATGAGTACCTGAATATCATTGCGGCAAGAGTGGCCAGCGGACAGAACGGGGCAGCCTGGCAGCGGCGTTGGCTTGCACTGAACGGTGGTGAGGACGGAGGCGGTCTACGCGAGCTCGTGCGCACCTATCGCGAGCTGCAGGATACCAACGAACCCGTTCACACCTGGCCGTTGTAGTGACCGATCTTCACGTTCTGCACACGCCTCCGGCGGATCTGTACGCTACGCCCGCAGACCGGCTCGCCGAACGCCTGCCCGGCCCGACTTTGCTTTACTTACAGGGCGCCCAAGATCCACCTCTGTTCTTGTCCGTACTCCTACACGGCAACGAAACCAGCGGTTGGGATGCACTACGCAGTGTACTCGCAAGCGCGCGACCTCTGCCCCGCAGCGTGATGCTGTTTGTCGGCAATGTCGAAGCTGCAGCTCGATGCGTGCGCAGCTTGCCCGGGCAAGTGGATTTCAATCGCATCTGGCGGGGAAAGCATGCCGACACTACACTGGTTTCGGCGCTCTTGTCGCAACTCGCAGCCCAACCGTTGTTCGCAGCGTTGGACATACACAACAACACCGGTCGCAATCCACACTACAGCGTGATCACGCAAATCACGCCTCAGACGTTGGGATTGGCCTACCTGTTTTCCGACAAAGCCGTATTGGTGGAGGAACCGGACAGCGTTCTGACTCGGGCCGTACAGGCGTATTGTCCCGCGACCACGGTCGAAGTAGGTCCCGTCAACGATCCGCAAAGCGTGACTCGCACCATCGATCTGCTGGAGCGCTACTTACGACTAGAAACCGTACCTCAGGAACGGCCCGACAACCTGACTTTGTTGCGTTCGCTCGCGCGCGTGCACGTCGTAGACAATGTCGAGTTCGATTTTGCAGACGCGGCGGACGCGGCACGTCTATCGAAAGACGATCTCGTCCTCACCGCCGGTATGGAGGCGGTCAACTTCCATCCGGTGCTGGCCGGCACTGAATTTGGATTCACCCGCAAACCGCTTCACCGAGCATTGAAGGTGCTCGACCCGGAGCATCGAGACGTGACGGCGGAGTTCCTGCGTGAGGAACACGGCGATATCTCCCTGACTCGACAGGTTATCCCGGCCATGTACACCACGGATCGAGATGTGATCCGCCAAGACTGTCTCTGTTACTTCATGGAAACCATCTGACTACTCGGTACCGGTATCGCCATCGGCTAGCGGCACACCCAAAGCGACCAGATTGGCGACTAAGCCTTCTCCCGCTGTGCGCGGATCCACATCTTTGTCGATCATGACGATCACACCGTCCGGATCGATATAGAAGGTCCAACGCTTGGCATATCCCGCCGCTGCAAGCACGCCGTAGGCTTGTGCTGTGCCCTTGGTGGGATCCGCCAGGATCGGGAAAGTGGCAGCGTTCTTCTGGGCGAAACCGGTATTGTCTTCGATGGAATCGACGCTCGCCATGAAGTAGGCGACTTGGTAGTTGCGAATTTCTTGGTCACTGTCACGCAGCGCCTTGCATTCGAGAGTTCAGCCCGAGGTATAGGCTTTGGGGAAGAACGCGATCACCACATGCTGTCCCTGCAAGGCAGCCAGCGTATGAGTGTTGCCGTCGGAACCTTCCAGGACCCAAGGTGGCGCGATGTCCCCCACCTGAGGCGCTGCAGCAAATGTCGAGGACGAGATCAACAGCGCTATCGCAAACGCACACAATCGACGTGGCATCGTTACTCCATCAGTTCGAGTCGAGTGAATTCTACCGCAGGTGTTGCTGAGTAGGCACGTTTAGTTGCGCGCGATCCGCAGCGCACCGAGATAGCTGCTATCATGGCTGCGCCCTGCCTGTTCAGGTCCGTTGTGCCAAACCAATCACGACCCATCTTCTACGGATACTACCTGGCCGCGTTGACGTTTTCGTTGGGGTTTATCGGCGGCTGCATCTATTTGTATTCTCGCGGCGTATTCGTTCGCGACCAAATCGTCGACTTCGGCGCATCGCGCACGGAGATCTCATTGGTCTTTACCGCGATCGCCATCGTCAGTGCCTGCTTCGCGCCTGTTCTAGGCTACCTGCTCGATCGCTACCCGATACGCAACATCATGGTCTGCGGCGCCGCCTTCGTCGCTGCAGGGTTTAGCTTGTTGTCCCAGGTGGAAAACCTCATTCAGTTCGCCGTCGTTGCCGCACTGTTTCTTGGCTTTGGCATGGGGTCCATGGGCACGGCTGCCAACACCAAACTGATGGTCAACTGGTTCGATCGGCGACGCGGCTTCGCGCTCGGCATTGCCATCATGGGCTATTCCGTCGCGGGTGCGGTGATGGCACCCATCGCGCTGTTTCTATTGGACAATCTCGGTTGGCGCAGTTCTTACTTGCTCTTTGCCGGTATAACGCTGTTCATCGTCGCACCGGCCATCTTGTTGTTAGTGAAACAAAGACCGGCCGACTTGGGTTTAGGTTTGGATGGCGACGCACTCTCGAGTAACGATCCACCGGCTACGAGTCCGGAGCGGTCAACCGGCAAATCGACCAACAGATGGGAAGCCTTGGTCGAACAACTTCGAGTGTACCTCGAATTCGCCAAATCGATGCCTTTTTGGGGGGTGGTGTTCACCTTCGGGCTGATGGCCGGCACGTTCGGAGGCTTCAATGTGCATCTGTTTTTGTACTACACCGAACTCGGCATCGATGCCTATTGGGCAACCGCCATATTGTCGTTTACTTCTGCAGTGGCGATCGCCAGCAAGCCGATGTTCGGCCTATTGATCGACCGGGTGAATCCGCGAGCGGCCACCATGATGTCCTGCGGGTGTTGCTTGGCCGCAATGATCTGTTTCTCGATCTTCTCCTCGTTCTGGCTGTTAATCGTTGCCGGTGCGTTTTTCGGTCTCGGCTTCGGTGGGATGGTCCCGGTGCGCGCGGCCATCTTGTCGCGGCTGTTCAGTACCGACCAGTACGCACGAGCTTACGGCGCCCTGCGGCTGTGTATGTTTCCCATGACCATCTCGTGGATGCCCTTGATCGGGTACATTTACGACACCAGCGGCAGCTACGACTTTGCTTTCCGCCTCTTTGCCGCACTGTTCGCGCTTGCGGCCATCATCGCCTTTTTCCTCATCCCTACGAAAATCGACGCGACAAGTAGTTCGGTCGGGGTAGGCAACAACGATCAACCGGTGCGCTCGACCTAGTATCGTCTCCGGGATTTGGGTGGGTAGTCATGCTCAAAGTTTACGGCGTCTCGGTGTCTTACTACACCGGTAAGCTCGAAGCCTATCTTCGCTACAAGGGCATTCCCTACACCATGGAGTCTCCATTCGCCAATGCCAAGGTGATACGGCCTCATGTCGGCGCCATTCAAGTACCGCTGGTGCTGCGCGACGACGGCCGGTGGATGTCCGATAGCACCCCCATCATCGCGGCCTTGGAGCGGGAACTCCCCGACCCCCCTGTGATGCCTGCCGATCCAGTCGTACGCTTCGTCGCCCTACTCATTGAAGACTACGCAGACGAGTGGTTGTGGCGCGCTGCCATGCATTTTCGTTGGAGCTACGAGCACGACCGAGCCTTGCTATCGCGCATCTTGGTCGACGAGGTCGCCCAACACCTCAAGGTGCCGCGGTTCTTGAAACTCAGGCGCATTGCAAAACGGCAACTCACCGGGTTTGTCGTCAACGACGGTGTTACCCCACGGACACAACCGCACGTGGAAGCCGGGTACCGCGCTGCACTGGCCAATATGTCCCGGATGTTGGCCGACCGTCCGTATCTATTGGGTACGCAGCCATCCATTGCGGATTTCGGTTTGATGGGTCCGATGGCGAGACATTTCGGCCAAGATCCGACCCCCCAGGAAATCATGCGCAACGAGGGTCCCGCGGTGTATGAATGGGTGGCGCGTCTATGGAACCAAGGCACGCCACAGCAAGCGCCCGAATTCGTGGCGCACGTACCGGAGTCAACTACGCCGATGTTGAAAGAGATCGCAGATACCCATCTCGTCCAACTCAAACACAACGCAGAAGCGTATAACGAGGGGCAGTCGCACTTTCAGATGCACGTACAGGGTTGCGACTACCGGCACCTCCCGGTATCACGCTACCGAGTCTATTGCCTGGAACGCTTACGCGAGCTTTTCGCCGATCTCGGAGCCACCGAGCAGGAACAGGTCAAATCCCTACTGCCCTTTCCGGACGCAGAGATCATTTGGCAGCCGTCAGCCTTAGCGCACTCGGGCTACGACGAGGCGCGGGAAGCGCCCTTCAACAAAGCGATCAATGTCTTCGACGGCGGCGTACCGAAGTGAGGCGTAAAGCGTGTCGATCAGCACACGGCCTTCGCATCATCCGATGACCGTCTCTGCACTTTCCGGGACCACCGTGTTTTCGATGTAACCGAGCTTCTCGATTTCGACCCTCACGACATCGCCTGCCGTCAACCATTTAGGCGGTTTCATCGCCACACCCACACCGGATGGTGTCCCCATGAACAAGACGTCGCCTACATCCAACGTAAACGCTTGAGTGAGATGCTCGATAGCGTCGAAACAGTCGAATATCAAGTGACGTGTATTTGAACTTTGCCGTTCCTCACCGTTGACGAGACAGCGGATATTCAACGCATGAGGATCGCCTACTTCGTCCGGTGTCACGAGGTAGGGACCCATCGGGCCGTGTGTATCGAAGGACTTGCCGATTTGGAATGTCGGCACGCGGATCTGCCAGTCGCGTACACTGACATCGTTGCCGCAGCAGTACCCTGCAATGACTTCGTGAGCGCGGTCGCGAGGAACGTGTTTGCAGCGCTTACCGATGATGACACACAGTTCTGCTTCGTAATCCAACTTCTCTGATACGACGGGAAGGTTGATGTCGGTAAACGGTCCGTTGGCGCAGTTATGCTGCTTGTTGAACCACACCTGGTGTTTGGGCGCTTCCGATCCCGTTTCTTCGATGTGATCGCCATAATTCAGACCAATTGCAAGGATTTTCCCGGGATCAGGTACGGGTGCGCTCAATGCCACCGCCTCCAATGCGACGCGTTCACCTCTGCCGAGATCGGCCTCGATCGCCGCCACATCGATCCCCGCGTTCAGTACGTCGAGCATGTCTGTCGGATAATCACCACAGGAGGCTAGATCGATCAGTCCATCGCCGACCACCACACCGACTTTCCGAGTGTTGCTTACCGGGTCCAGATACGTTGCCAATTTCATGCCGTTCTCCAACTTGTTAGATAATTGCGGACCGTTCTACAACGCGATCATTGCGCAGTGAGAGCGGCTAGAGGTGTGCTCACAATGCGATGCGCCTCGTCGGGAGACAGACCCAGCACACGCAGGATGAGTTCGACTGTCTGGTCGAGCGCGGATTCCGGCTCATCGAGTGCCAAGCAACCCAACAAGCCATTGACGAAGGCACCAATGATGAAGTTCGAGGCCACGTCGATATCGGGGACGCTGAAACGCCCAGATTCCAGTCCACGGCGGAAATCCCGCGCTCCGAAACGCCCCACTGTCTTCAGCATGTCCTCGACGGGCACACCTGAGTGAGAAAGAAACCAACGCCACAACGGCTCACTTAATGTGATGCGCGCCATATGACGCGCCATGAACGCAAACACCTCGGCCGGGTCTTGCGTGGTACCGAGTTGCGATTGCACGCGTGCATCCCAATACGTGGCGCGCTCTCGGACGATCGGTACCAGCACCGCGTACTTGGAGTCGAAATGCAGATAAAAGGTGCCATGGCCCACGTCGGCTGCCTGGGTGATGTCGGCAATGGTCACAGCGTCGACCCCCCGCTCGGTCATCAGACGTTCCGCTGCGGCGACGATACGCTCCCGCGTCTCACGCCGCTTCCGCTCGACTCGACTCAAGCCGGTCTGCGGCGCAACCTCGACGACTTTCGTTTGGCCCATCCCTTCTCTCATCACCTTCCTGCTCTCATCACCTTCCCGCCCTCATCATCTGCCTGCCCGGTCTCGCTCGAACCGTTTTTAAGTCAACCAACGCTAGACTGACTGGAGTCATAAATGATAGCCTTCATTTATGAACTCAGTCAATTCTGACTACGACCTGGTGATCGTAGGGATGGGTCCGGTGGGCGCCACCGCAGCCCTGCTGTTTGCCGAGGCAGGCTTGCGCACAGCAGTGATCGAGCGCGATCACGAAGTCTACCGCCTCCCTCGTGCGGTCAATCTCGACGGCGAAATCGTCCGCGCTTATCAACGTATCGGCCGTGGTGAAGCAGTCGACGCGTTAATGCAATCGGTGCGCCCTGGAGAACGGGCCGGATTCGCCAACTCCAAGCGCGAGTGGTTGTTCGGCACCCCCTTCGTGGAATTTGGTGCCAACGGCTGGCAACCGATGAATATGTTCGATCAGCCGGAACTCGAAAACTACATGCGCAGCGAGGCCATGGCTCATCCGCTCGTGACGACTTACCTGGGATATGTGGCAAGCTCACCGCGAGATAACGGTACCCACGTCGAAGTCAGTGCGGAATCCAGCGATACGCGGGAAACGATAACGCTCTCGGGCAGATACCTCGTTGGCTGCGACGGCGCTGCCAGTCTGGTACGCCGCACCTTGAACACGGACTGGCACAATCTCGGCTACGATCACGATTGGCTGGTCGTAGACGTCACCCTCAAGCCTGGGCATACCTTGAGTCACGAAACCCTGCAGGTCTGCGACCCGGACAGACTGGTCACCTATGTCTGTACCAAGGACCCCTACCGCCGTTGGGAGTTTCGCATGAACGAGGGCGAGACTGCCGAAGACATGTTGAACGACAAGACGATCCACGCACTCATCCAATCGTGGACCCCCGACGGGACTTACGAGATTCGCCGCAAGGCGGTGTATCAGTTTCACGCCGCCACGGCGACATCCTGGCGAGAAAGCAACATCTTCATCGCCGGCGATGCCGCCCATCAAACGCCGCCGTTCCTAGGCCAGGGCATGAACGCCGGATTACGCGACGTGATCAACCTGTCCTGGAAGTTCCCGCTAGTGTTGAGCGGCCTTGCAAGTGCGGACTTGCTCGATACCTATCAGCAGGAACGCGATGCGCACGCCCGCGACCTAGTCCAGTGGGCCGTTGCCATCGGTCAGCTCATGGAACATCAAGCGGCAATCGAACGCGCCGCAACCCTGGGCGAGCCTCCGCCCAAAGCAGCGGAATCCTTGAGGTCATCGGGCTATGGACAAGGCCGTGCCCAACCGCCCCTGCGCGACGGTGCAATCATCGTGGAGCAGGTCAGCGACACCGGTGCCACGGGATATCTCTTCAGCCAACCGATCGTTCGTAACACGGACGGTCACGAATTGAGACTGGATGAGCTGCTTGGATCCGGCTTCGCGCTGGTGACCAAGGACGCAGCGAATCTAACGCTCAGTTCAAACTCGCGGCACATTCTCGAAAAGCTCGAGGCCCGCATCGTTTCACTCGCACAATTGACGGAAGTACGCGGTCACTTCGACCGATGTTTCAGCGCAACCGATACAGTGCTGGTACGCCCCGACCGCATAGTCTTCGGACACACCACCGATACCGTATCGGCAGACGAGCTCGTCACCGCCCTTGCGGAGAAACTACACACGACTTTTTCTCAGAAAATCGACAAAGGAGAATTCCCATGCCAATGAAATGGTCACATGCCGTTTTATACGCGAAAGATCTCGACGACATGCTCGACTTCTACACCAACGTGCTCCAATTCGAGATTACCGATCGAGGCCCGCTCGGCGAAGGCGCACCGGATATCGTCTTCTTGAGCCAGAACCCGGATGAACATCATCAAATCGCCATGGTCGCGACACGTCAGGACGACAAACCTTCGAACACAGTCAACCACATCGCGTTTCGGGTGGACTCGTTCGACGAAGTCAAGGACTTGTACGCACAACTGGATCCGCTGGAAGGCATTCATGTCAACCCACTCTCACACGGTAATACGCTCTCCGTGTACTTCAACGATCCGGAAGGAAACGGTATCGAAGTGTTCTTCGATACGCCCTGGCACGTCGCTCAACCCCAAGGCAAACCCTGGGATATCGCAATGAACGAAGGCGAGGCACTGGAGTGGGTGAAAGAAAACTTCGCTGCCGAACAGACCTTCGAGCCGCGTGAGAATTACTACGAACGTCGACACAAAGCCGTTCGTCCATAGGCTTTCGATTGCCCCCGCGATATCGTGATATTCTTGCCTGCAGCGAGGATTAGGGGGCGACATGATCATTCCGGACATCACGATTTTGTACGCCGGCATACTCGGCCTCATGGCCATTGGGCTGGGCGCCACAGCGGGCGTGATGCGCGGCAGAGCAGGCATTTCCATTGGCGATGGTGGCAATCAAGAGCTGCTCTTACGTATGCGCCGACATGCCAACTTCGTCGAAAACGTACCCCTGGCGCTGATATTGATCGCACTTTTGGAAATGCAGGCCGTATCCGGCACCGCCATTCACGGGTTGGGTGCGGCCCTGGTTTTGGGGCGAATTCTGCACTGGGCCGGCTTTAACGATAACGTCGGCAACCCGTTAAGAGGCTTGGGCGCTGGCATCACCGCGCTGACCATCGTGGTTGCCTCGGTTTGGGGTATCGTGTCTTTCTTCTAGAAGTGGTGCGGCGAACAAAAGCAATCGGGAGTAGATAGATCGTGACAACAGCAGCAGTCAGCGGCGAATGGCGCCGTCCAGTCAACACCTCCGCCGACGAGAAAGGCGGCATTCATGACGACGAGACCGCCAGCAGCCTCGGTTTCGAGGGCGGTACCATCGCTGGGTCCATCCATATGGAACAGTTCGTTCCACTGTTGGTCGCCCACTTCGGCGATGACTGGTGGCGCCGTGGAGGTCTATCGCTGTACTTCACCGCAGCCACGATGCATGCACAACCCGTACGCTGCCACCTACAACCTACGGCCGATAATCGCGCCGATATCTGGATGGAAAACGAAGAAGGCGTCACCGTAATGCAAGGCACGGGGGCTTTGGGTGTCGACGATGAGTCCACACTCAAACAACGTACACGCGACATACGCCCGGCCACCGACATTCGCATGTTCGCAGACGTGGCGCCCGGCGTGCCGTGTGCGCCCGTACCCACTCGCGCGAAGGACGCGAGCGTCGACGAACGCCTACGTGTCATCACCGAACCGATGGATTGCTACACGGATCCTTCGACCCACGGCGGCCGGGTGTTGCCTATCGCCGCATTGGTGCATTTAATGCGTGCGGCCGAACCGCAAATCGCACCCATCAAGGGTCCATTCGTCGGCATGTTTGGCGCAATCGAAATCGAGTACATCAACGGTCCTGCCGTCGCAGAACACGACTATCTGGCGGAAGGCGAGGCGATCGGCCTATCGGAAAGTCCTAAAACCGAAATCATCTGGCACAAGCACACGCTGCGCGATGCACAATCCGGTGACGAAGTGGCCAGGATGATCAAGATGGATCGCTTATTGAAGGGCGCATCGCCACTGTGGACGGATTGACGCCTATTCACATTGCGGCAATCTGACCACGAACTCACTGCCTGGTGTCTGACTGATGACATCGATCTCGCCGTGCATGTCGTCAACCAACTCCGCGACGAGCGCCAGACCTATACCGGTACCCGCGGTTTCACGCGTGAGTTCGTCCTCGCCGCGATAGAATAACTCGAAAATTTTCTTCAACTTGGCTCGAGGAATACCGGGACCGAAATCACGCACGAAGAAGTCGACCGCATCCCGGTGCTTGCGCGCACCGATGACCACTTTACGGGGCTCGCTGTCCCTGGCGAATTTCAGCGCGTTGTCGAGCAGATTCACCATCACCTGTTGAAAACCATCGGGATCGACGGACACGCGAAGTGCATCGACTTCATCGTCGATCGAGCTCTCGAGCACAAAGCCGCTGTTTTCGAACTGACCTTCGGTGGCAGCGCGCACACGCTCTATGAGGCTCGCCACCGAGTGGGATTGCAGGGTCATCGTCTCCTCGGAGCCACGGGTAATGCGGGCGAGCTGCAACACGTTGCCGATCAACCGGCTGAGTCGCTCGCTTTCGTGAAAGATGAAGTCGTAGTAGCTCTGCTTTTTCTCTTCGCCGGCCCAACCCGCACGCAATATTTCACCGTACATGCGAATGGAGGTCAGCGGGGTTTTAAGTTCGTGGGTAACCGCCGAAACGAAATCCTGCTGCTGCTGCGCCAGATCGATGGAGCGCCTCGTGAGGTAGTTGATTGCGAAATACCCGACAACGATAAGCAGCAACAACAACGTACCCGCGAAAACCAGGACACCGATCCCGGCCCCGGAAGGCAGGGCCTGTGTGCTCACGATCAACTCGAACTCTTGCGCCGGTGCAGGTAAGTAGCGGCGCAGGACGAGTTCGTTACCGACGACGTCTGCCGTAGCGATCGAATACTGCGCGCGATTGAGCGCAGGGAGTAACATGGCGACCTCCGACCCCAGGGCGATGGCCAAGTCGTTCGTGGCGCTGACCCGATCGGTCGCGTACTGCTTGGCAACGACCTCGCTAAAAAACTCATTCAAGGCGACGACAAAGCCCTGGATGCGGCGTTCCCCTTGCAAAAATACATCGCGATGAAAAGCCACGTGTTCGGAATCCAGCACGGTCAGTCGAAACGGATTCACGGAATCTTCGAATACATCCAGGCGTTGCGCCTCGGTCAAGGTGATTTCCCGAGCAGGCGCTGCATCTATTGCGCGCTTCTCCGCATCCTGTGTCGGCTTCGTCGCGGGCGCGCTAGACGCGACCGCTGGTGCGGGTACCGGTGCTGACTGCAGATTAGCGTCCCGCTCAGGTTCGCTGGCCGCTTTAGCGGCCGCTTGGCTGACCTTGAGCTTCAACTCATCCACACGACCGACTCTCGAGACGTAGTCCGCGCTTTCCTTACCCGGCTCCGTCTGACTCAGGTCGGAGAATATCTGTTGGTTTGCCGCTACCGTTCGCTCTCTGGATGCCGTCAGACCGGTGGCGGTCTCCTGTGCTTCGAGCCTTGCACCCAGCGCATCATCGGTGTCCTTTTTGGTGTCTTCCAGTTGGTTTTTCGCAAGCACCTGTCTCAAGTTCCGCTGTGCTTCACGGCGTGCTTCGATCTCCCCCACGGAGAAACCGACACGCTCCAGCTCATCCACTGCCTCCGGCAACAGCGGCGTAGAAAATTGACCGGATGCATCGACCTGGAAATAGCCCAGCGTACCCGGCAGGCCGCTGTCCGGCGACAACGTCGACAACGGCGAAAGTTGGTTGTAGCGAGCGTCGCCGCCCAGCAAGAATTCATATTCCGTCGGCGCGCGGCCCGCTTCGCGGGACACATAGTTCGATAGCGTTACCCCGACTCGATTGACGAACGCCTCCGCCAGGTTGCGTTGTTCGAAAAAGGCTTCGTAACGCAGTTGCCCATACGAGAAGTAAATCAGATACGCCGCCGCGAGTGTCAGCAAACCGAACACCGACGCCAGGCCAAGGCGCATCCTGCGGCGCTGTTTGTCGAACGTGTTCATGACGCGAGCGTCAAACGGTAACCCGCCCCGCGAATTGTCTTGAGAAGTTGCGGGTGACTGGAGTCCGCCTCTAACTTCTTGCGAATCTTGGCGATGTGGATGTCGACGGTGCGGGTTTCGATCAGCTCGGAACGATCGTACCCCCAAACCTTGGCCAGGAGCTCTTCCCGAGCGACCGGTCTGTCCGCGTTGGCGGCCAGATAGCTCAATACTTCCATCTCTCGCTTGGTGAAACTCACCGTGCTGCCGTTCGAATTGGATGCTGCCAAACTCGCAACGTCGATTTGCCACCCGTCCAGCGCAATCTGCGCTTGTGTCGGGAGTCCAGTACCCGCAGCGCGGCGCAGCACGGCGGCTACGCGCAATACCAACTGCTCCACCGAGAACGGTTTCGTCACATAGTCGTCCGCACCCAACCGCAGACCGGCTACGATGTCTTCATCACTGATTCTTGCCGTTAGCATGATCAGCGGCTGCGACGGATGCTTGGCGCGGATCGCTTCACACACTTCAAAACCACTGCGCTTGGGCAACATGATGTCCAACAGGATCAAATCGAACCGTCCCGACAAGCCCTGAGCAATAGCGGTTTCGCCGTCTTCCACGACGGTCACTTCGTAGCCGTGATAGACAAACACGTCCGTCAACCCGGCATGGATGGCCGGTTCGTCCTCAACGATTAGGATGTGTTGTTTCGCAGTCATAGTCTCGCAGTTTAGCCCGCTCAACGACTCAAGCCACGTAAAGATTTGGTAAACATTCGTCAGGCGATCTTTACCAAACTGTGCCTACAACCTAAGCGCTGCCAGCTCGACAATGGCGCCACCTTAACAAACGGAGACCACCTGTGGCACTCATCACACGCGTTAGCAGGCTGTTTGCCGCCGACATGAACGCCGTCATAGATCACATCGAGGAACCCGAACTACTCCTAAAGCAAAGTTTGCGTGAAATGCAGGAAGCGGTTGCCGTTTCTGAGCAGCGGCTGAAGCACTTACACGTACAATGCGAGCAAGTCGAAGAACACTGTGCACAAACCAATGAGCAACAGCGCAAGATCGCTGAGGAACTCGCGGTCTGCCTGGATGCGCAGAACGACGATCTAGCTCGCGCGGTAATCCGCCGCCAGCTCGAGAACGAGGTACTCGCACAGTCCTTGTCAGATCAGCACAGCGATCTGTCCCGAGAGCTGACCGCGCAGCGCCAACTCGTCAGCGAACAGATGCAAGACCTAAAGTCGCTGCAACAGAAAGCCGATTTACTCTCCCCGGTCGAACCGGGCAACTATCCACTCCAGGCACCCGTCAGTGTTACGGATGACCAGGTGGAAGTCGCCCTACTCAAAGAGAAGCAACGGAGAGCGCAGCAATGAACCGCCACACTTTTACCGTAAGTGCGCTCGTTGGCTTGGCACTAGCCGTTCTTGGCGTCGGAGGCTTCGTCGTCCTGTCCTATTGGTTTGGACAAGCGCTGGCATTGAAGCTCGCGATCGCTGCGACGGCCGGTCTGTACTGCGCCTATCTCATGCAAGCGAGTCCTGTCAAAACTGGACGTATCGTCATACCCATCGTCTGGTCGATCGGCACCGGTGCGAGCTTCTTCCTGGTCGATACCGCGACGATGATGCTCGTGCAAACCGCCTGGATATGGCTGATTCGCTCGCTCTACCTCCATACGCGGCTGCTCGCCAGTTTTCTGGATGCCGGCTTGAGCCTATGCGCTATCGGTATCGCCTTATGGGCACTGAACAACAGCAATCTACTGATGGCGTTTTGGAGCTACTTCCTAGTGCAAAGCCTGGCCACCTGGATTCCACAACAGCGTGCGCGGCAATCCACGCAGTCCGACCAGGACTTCGCTAACGCAGCAAAAAATGCGCAGGCTGCGTTGCGGCGCATGACCCGCGCATAACACATTCACAAGAGGATATTCACATGAAAACCAAACTATTCGCACTTGCACTCGTTACCACCACCGCCTTGTTGGTCATCAGCCTTCCGCACTATGCCAACTCGCGGCTGGGCCAACTCCTGCACGATAACGACCCGGATCACATCGACCTTCCGGTTCGTCAGAGTAAGAAGATCCAAGCCGTCTTCGTTCTCGACACTACCGGTAGCATGAGCGGTTTGATCGATACTGCCAAACAGAAGATCTGGTCCATCGCCTCCAGCATGGCTTCCGCGCAGAACGCACCCGAAATAGAAGTCGGGCTGGTTGCATTTCGTGATCGCGGCGACGCTTACGTCACACGCGTGACCGACCTTTCCAGCGACCTGGACTCGGTGTACGCCACGCTCATGGAATATCAAGCCCAGGGTGGCGGTGACACGCCGGAAAGCGTGAACGCGGCGCTACGTGCCGCCGTCGACGACATCTCCTGGAGTCAGAACGACGACACCTATCAAGTCATCTTTCTCCTCGGGGACGCCCCTCCGCACATGAACTACCGTGAGGAGCAGTTTCCGTCCATCGTCAAGCGCGCGGCCGGTCGCAACATCGTCGTAAATACGATTCGCTGTGGCACGGATGACACGACCCAACGGCATTGGCAGCAAATCGCGAGCCTCGCCCAAGGTCGGTACTTCAGCGTCGATCAAGCTGCAGAGGCGGTAGCCATGGCGACGCCCTTCGACAACGAAATTGCCGCGTTGTCGAAAGAGCTGGACGAAACGCGAGTAGCCTATGGCGATGAAGAGAAGCTCGCGCAAGCGGCGGCGAAGTCGATTGCGACAGAGAAAGTACATGCGCACACTTCAGTGGAGGTCCGGGCTCGCCGTGCCGCCTTCAACGCCAAGGCAGGCGGACGCAAAAACGCCTACGGCGAGGACGATCTGGTCGACGCCGTGGCTACCGGGAAAGTAGCGCTTGACGAATTGGAAGCCAAGGCACTGCCGGAGCCACTACGCGATCTCAGTGTTGCAGAGCGCAACGAGTTCATCAAAGCCAAGCAGGACAAGCGCGAGGAACTCGACGCCAAAATGCAGGAATTGGTAGCCAAGCGGTCCGATTACATTACCGCGCAGGCACCGGCACCGGCAGCCGAGGCGAGCCTCGAATACCAGCTCTTCGACACGGTCAAGGAACAAGCCGCCAAAATCGGTTTGAGCTACGACAAGGATGCGCCCGAACTCTAGCCGACAACTTTGAGACAGCCGGCAACGGGCACCCTTCGGGGTGCCCGTTTCAGCCGTCGAATCAACTCTCTACAACCTGCTGAAACTGCTCATACGCCGCCGCAAAGTCTTCCATGAAATTCTGCACTACCGTTCGCGTGGACAGTTGATCGTTCATCAAGCCTACTCCTTGGCCTACCCAATAGGTGGCGAGCTGTTTCGCACCGCTGTGACCCGACTCCGCCAACTTGTCGATCAGCCGCAACGGCGGGCCGCTAACGAGACCTTGAAGTGGCATAGGCAACGGTTGCGGCGATTCTTCAGTCTGCCACGCATCCGTCCAGGGTGAGCGAAGCTGACGGGTGTATTTGCCCGTGCGACTCTTGGAGCGAACAGTCTGCCGCGAGTTGGCAGCCAGCATTTTTTCCTTGATGCTGGGTAGCGTCTCCGCTTCTGCAGTCGTCAACCACACCGAACCGCACCACACACCGGCCGCACCCATCATCATACAAGCCGCCATCTGCCTGCCCGTGGCAATCCCACCGGCCCCCAGAACGGGGACGTTCATGCCGTGTTGTTGCAAGGTCTCGATGACTTCGGGCACCACCACCATGGTGGAGATTTCGCCGCAATGCCCGCCCGCTTCAGTGCCCGACACCACCAGGAAATCCACTCCCGCTTCGACGTTTTTCATGGCGTGCTCGCGCGAACCGGTCAGCGCGCCCACAGCAATGCCCTTCTCGCGGGCAGCCTGCACCATGAACTGCGGTGGAGCCCCCAGCGCGTTCACCACGGCTTTTATCGGATGCGCCAAAGCGACTTCCAATTGCGCACTGGCACCGCGTTCACGCATATTGTCGCCATAGCCTTCCGGCAGCGTGTCATCCCACAAGTCGGCAGTGTCGATACCGTGTTCTGCCAGGATATTTTCGACATGCCGCTTGTGCGCTTCGGGCACTCTCGCGAGCAGGTCTGCTGCGGTCAGTTTGCCTTCTCTGTCCTCGATGCTGGTGGGCACGATGAGGTCCACCCCATAAGGTCGACCGCCAACCTGTGCGTCGATCCAATTGAGTTCTATCTCGAGGGATTCAGGGGAATGACCCACCGCACCCAGGACACCGAAGCCACCCGCTTTACTGACTTCCGCGACTACGTCGCGGCAGTGACTGAACGCAAACAAGGGAAACTCACACCCCACGAGATCACACATGACTGATTTCATCGAATACCTACGATATATAGATGGTTGTCCACTATGGTAACGCCTAGAAACGGGAACTGGTCAAGTTCACATCCGCATCCCCAAGCGCGCGCTCAAGCTGCGGCTCCAGAGACTCCGCCGCTTGCGCATCTCCCTTCGCGATCAGCGCCTGCTTCAAACCCGTTAGAGAGAACGCGTTGCCGGGATTCTTGCGCAAGTCCTGCCAATAGACGGTTTCCGCTTCGCCGGGGTAACCGGCTTCCAACAGCACGGCGCCTAATACGTGGCGCGTGGGGAAATACCAGTCCGGGGGTTCGTTGTACAACAAACCATCTTCTAACCGCACCGCACGAGACAGATGCGCGATGGCCTCATCGTAACGTTTGCGTTTAGCCAACAAATCTCCTTCGAGTAATTCTTCAGCGATCGTCAACAAGGTCGGCGCCGTACCGAAGCCGATGAAGTAGTCGTCTGCAATGGCTTTGCGTATGCGCGACAACGACGCCAGTTCCCGCTGTGCCTGTCGTCGCTTACCGGTATTGGCATAAGCGATGCCACGCGCGTAATGCCAGACACCACGCATGAATTGATTGGCCTGTGGCGGCTCCGGCTCTTGCAAGAGATCCTGCCAACGTCCGAAGCGCACCAGGACGTACATCGGTTGCGACATGAAGGTCTCGAAGGCGGCAAAGGCATTGCCCTGCATGTCCTTCGGTACTTTAGCCTGAACGATTCGTGCTGCATCCAACGCGGCAGCACTGCGCCCTTGAAACATCGCCGACCACACCATGAAGTGCAGGTTGTGCGGATAATAGTTCAGCGGATAGATCCCCTGTGCCTTGCACGAAGCGACGTAGGCTTCGTCCGCTTGTGATGCGCGTGCATTCGCAGCATAGGAATCCGCATAGCGACCGAGACGCATGTAAATGTGCGACGGCATATGCACCATGTGACCGGCGTTCGGCATCAAATCCGCCAAGGCATCCGCGGCGGCTTCACCGCGTGTCGGATGTACCGCCTCTACCGCGTGGATGTAGTAGTGCAAGGCGCCGGGGTGCTTGGAATGGACGTCGATCACGGCTTGCAAGACCGGTAAAAACACCGCCGTATTGGCACGCGGTGCGCCGCTGCCCAGCCAATAGTCCCACGGCGACAAGTTCATGAGCGCTGCAGCGTATAGCGTGGCAACGTCGGGATCTTCCGGAAACTGGGCATAAGTTGCAGCCATCGCCTCCGCGTAGTCCCTATCCAGCGACGCACGATCATCGGGTGGCACCGGCGCATAGCGCATCGATAACGCGTGGATTAGCGCCTGTTCTTTCGCACTGGCGCTCGAGCGCAACTGGACGGCTTTCTGGATGGCAGCGAACGCCTGCTCGTTCACCGCAGGCACCATAGGAAGGTTGAGATTCGGACCGAGGACCAACGCAACCCCCCAATGCGCCATCGCATTCCCGGGCTCGAGGCGGATTGCTTCCTTGAAGGCGCGTAACGCTTCCGAATGATTGAACGCGTAAGTCAAACGCAGACCTTGATCGAAGAACGCCTGAACCTCAGCGTGGTTGGTGGTGATCGGAAAGTGATGATCGCCCAGGCCGGTAAGAGTCGGGGCAATCGGACTGTCCGCAGTGGCCGGATCCGCGGCGAGTGCCACAGGATCATGGATCATCGCTTGTGCGATTGGGGCAAGCCCGAGGCTGGCAGCAAGTAGGATGACAGCTCTGAGCGCCAGATGAGCGCGTACCATCGTATCGATTCCTTCTTTTGGAGGCGTCGCTAAACGATCAGCTTATCGCGGCGCGGTGTCAATCAGTGCCGACCTGGTTTCCACACTGCAACTCAGCTCCACTCCCCAATCAGAAAAAAAGCGCCCCAGTCGCTCGGCTCCGGAAAGCGCTTACGCACGTCGTTCTGTGCCGCTCTGAACGCATCTCGTCGCGAGAGCCCCTGCATCAGCCCCTGGTAGAGTGTGACGAAAAATGCCCGCGAAGTATCACCGCGCACTTCCCACAACGTACCGACGATGGTCTTCACACCGGCCAACAGCAGGGCGGCGGCAAGACCTCGTGGATTATCGTAGGCATCGGTCCTCCCGAGTAGCGTTTCGCAGGCAGACAGCGTGATGAGTTCGACGTGAGACAAATCGTGTGTGAGTAGTTCATGCGCATGTAACATACCGTCGCTCGTCGCTGACGGCGTTAAGAGAAGGTACTGAAAGAAGGGCGCATCCAGGTTGAGCGCACCGTGGGTGGCGATATGCACCGCATTGTGCTTTACGAGGTCCTCCATGAACCGCTCTTCCGTAGCATCCGCGTCCACTTTTGGCTTTGTGTTGAGCGCTCGCGCCACTCTTTCGACTTCGTTCACCGCATTCTTGAGTTCACTCAGACCAAACGGTTCGCCGCCTTGAAAGCTCATACCGTAGGCGGCACCCGTCTTAATGTCGATGGGCCGATCGGTAATCTGCAACATTTCCATACTCGGGATCGTCGTTACGGTGAAGTCTTCGACCAGCATGCGGCCCCGTTTAGTCAAGAGATGTGAGGGCATGAAGTGGAAAGGGCCGTGCGGCACGATGACCAGATGGTCCACGCCCCGGGCGTTGAGTTCCTCAAGCCTCTGCGCGAGCCGATCGCTCAGGAAAGCGCTCCCCGCAATTTCCAGTGTTTGCGTCAGTTCCACTCGTGCTGCCTCGTCGCTACTCGTCAGTATCGCTTCTCGAACCTTGAATACATCCAAGTAGTGAGCGTAGGCGTAGTCCGAGGCTAGTTGGCTCTGCGGCATTTCCACAAACAAACTTCCGTCATCCACCGACACTTCGGCGACGGTGTCGGACCTATCCGTCAGCACTGCGACCAGGGCACGTCCGCTTTCGACCTGCGTGAGAAACAACTGCAGCACCGCGGTTCGCGGATCCAGGTTATCTTGAACTTCACTGAGTGCGGTGAGATGCGCATCGTAAGACATGGCGTGCCAGTCCAGTTGCTGACTCACCCTCCTGTCGTAGCGGTGTTGGAGGTTTGCAAGCATCTCGACGAGCGATTGCCCCTGCGTCGGGACGCTGTCACGAATCATGGCTAACAGACGGACATCGCGATCGATGCCGGTACCCGGAACGATCGTTTCTTCTTCCAGACTCACCTGCAAGCGCAGGATGTCGATCGTCTGCTCCAGTTGCTTAAGCACCGCGTCCTGACCTTGCTCCTGCATTACCTGTGCACTACGGTTGCGGAACGCCGCAGCAAAGCGCCGCGACTTGGCGATTTGTAGAGTGAGCGCAAAAACATTGCCGTTGACTTCGCCACGCTTTAACTGCGCGTCCACTAGAAAACGGACATGAGTTTGCACCAGCTGTGCCGCCTGTTCCCCCAATAGCACTTCGATATGCACACCCAGCTCCAACAGCAGACCTGCAGAGAGTAATTGCTCATCCGCACCACCGTGTTGAGCAACCCCCAACAGATTGTTGAGCTGTGTAGTGGCGAAGTCGGGATAGTTGTTTTGTAGCGCAAGCCTCAACGCGTTCGCATAATGTCGGAGCGCGTCACTGACCGCGCCCTGTTGCCAGGCATTCACAGCCGCCCCGGACCAGAGCGTCATGTGCAGTTGCATCAGCGTCTCACGGTGCGCCTGTTCGATTTCCGTCATCGCCGGCTTTATCGCGTCCAGCAAACGCAACCCCTCGTATTCGAAGTTCGTGGTGCCGCTATGATGGGCAATCTTGAGAAAAGCACCCGCAACGCGCGACGTCGGCCAGTTTTCCGCCTCGGCCCGCGGTTGTATCGCATGGGCGAGCTCGACCGGATCGCCTTCCACCTCCAGCGGTACGTCACACAGATGCGCGATCAACACTCGTATGCGGGTTTGGTGGTAACGTATCTTCACACCTTCGTCGTAGTTGGCGGACAGTGCCGCGTCGGCCATGATCAACGTGTCGAGTGCTCGGCCGGGATCGCTCGACTCAAGGATCAGGGCCAAGTTGATCATCGCATTGATCACTCCCACCGCTCCCTCCGCTTCGACAAGCGATTCGATCGGCGTTTCGAGAATGTGTTCCACGAGCGTTTGGTCAACCGGCAGCTTGGCGTTGTCACACATCCCCATCAGGAACGTGACGTCGACCAGATTGCCCACAGGCGGCAACAGTGCGAGCCCTTGCTGGGCAAGCCCGCCAAGCGATTGAAGATCCGGATCCGGATTCATGACTTCAAGTTGAAAACGTGCATTCACGTGTCCTTTGATGGCCCTGCCTTTGGCCTCACCCGTTGTATGCCTGGCCGCTCGCGAGAATTCATTGACGGCAAGCGCCAACGCATGACCGATTTCAGGGAAAGACCTAGTCTGGGCGTGCGCCTGACGGCCTTGCGCATACCAGGCGGCAAGCGTTGTGTCGCCTTCCAAGCGCATGGACCGCGTGTGCGTCAGCAAGGGTTGCAGGTGTACCTGACCGAGCGCTTGCAGCGCGCGACCGAGCGTATCGGTATCGTCCCAATGTCGAGCGTGTCGCAACAGCCATGCGGCGACACCGCGACCGTACTCGTACCAATCGAACTCAGCGTCCGATTGCAGCGCCGCCCGCACGGCACGCAGTGCCGCCAGTTGCACCGGTACGGCGGGATGCGGTGATTCGTCCTTCACAACACCGGGCGCCAGCACCATCTGTGCGAGCTCGACGATCACCATCGCTGTCCGGGATCCGGCTTCGCAGAGACGGACGATTTCATCCGCCAGTGTCCGCGCTTGTTCGAACGTCCAGTCTTGTCCAACATTCGCGCCCACCGCTTCACGGGCGGCACCCAACGACATAGCCCCGGTCGTGACGCGGTTTGCCAACTTGACAATCAACTCAACGCTTTCGTCCGCCATGGCCCACTCCGTGGTTTATCGAATTTGCGCGGTAACATCTCCATAGTAGAGATAGGAATAGAACGCGGGAGAGACGTTTCCGTGCGTTGCCCGAATGTCCCGCATCACCTCGCTGATCTGGCGTTTGTCCACAACGATACCGCGTACCAGATCACTGGCGACTTGCTTGGCATCCATGTCCTCCACTGCCCACAGTGGTGCGACAAACCCGCCGAACTTGCGCCCCAAGAACGCATCCGCCCAACCTCCGACTTGGCCGAGTATCGAACTGGCCATACCCGTCTCACACGCATTGAGAAAGACTAACGTATGGCAACGGCGGCCGAGCTTCACTTCCGGTACGCTGACTTCGCCGGCAGTGTATTCCCCGTCCTCCAGCTTGATACTGGCATCCGGCGCAAGATCGACGTCAAACGAACCGTGTCCCGCAAAGTGCAGGATAGACACTTGTTCGTCCGGTTCGTCACGCAACAGAGCCGTCACCTCATCGCGCGTGCCGGTAACGCGCTGAGCACTGTAGTCCGTGACCAGCATGTCGGACTCTTCTTGCGCACGCGCCAACCGCACACTAACGCTCTGATACTTAGGCGAGATGGTATAGATGCGGCCGGTTTCGACCTTGTTGGTCATATACCCCTCATAGCTTTCCAGCCAACGCGCCACGTTGTGCTGTAGCGCCAGGGGTTGTTGTACTTCGTAGTCGTCACCCTGCTCTCGGGCCGGGCGCATGAGTTCCCAAGGTAACGCCGGTTCGTCCGTGATGAACTGAATATTGAGCGGACGCTCGAACTCGTCCCACAACGCCCAATAACCTTTCTTGAAGAACTCCGGCGTACGTTCCCACAGTTGCGAGCCGAAGCCTTCGATGGACTCAGTATGTTTCGAATCGGCCTTTTCGCTCAACGACTTGAACAAGCGTGTCGCTTCAGCTGCAGGATCCTGACCCAGCGTCGACTCTCCTTTCAAACGCGCCGGTAGACCGGCAACCATCCGCTCCGGAATCAGGTGCCACCGCAATCGATTGGGCTGCTCATCGCTGAACCGCGAGATGTGGACCGTAAAGTCAGGATCCTTAGCTTGCGGATCCAACTGCAATCCGCCGGGCTCGCCCGCATCCACAGATCGTTCCGGAAGCTCGTCGTCCTGCGACACACCCTGCTTGAAAGTGCGTTGGGTCGCTCCGCAGTAGCGGGCGTCCCGGTAAAATTTTGCTAACACCTTAACTTCTTCGTTGGCGTCTACACCGGCATTGAGCTTACCGCTGAACTCGGCAACGATGGAATCGGCATTGCGGCGGACCGTCACTTCGCCTTCGTCTTTTTCGAAGTCCACCTGAGGACTGAAGACATGCACAGCAAGGCGCAACTCTTCCCAGTCATCGTCCAGCGGTTCGATTTCCAGCGCTAGGTCATCGGTCTCCGCAGAAGCCTCGCGCTTCAGATCGACGGTGTAGGTACATTCGACCGAGGGCACCGGTGGCCGATCGACCGCAATCGACGGATAGCGAATCGGCTGGTTGCCTTCGTCCACTCCTGCGGTGTCATCCGTAGCCGGCTCTTCCCACACCGGCGCTTCGCGCTCCAAACCGCGAACCGATTCTTCCCGCGCCCAACCGAGCACCCCCACGGCCTCCGGTTGGTCGTCGGTGACCAAAACATAAGGCGCACGCTCATCGGTCGCCCAACCGGCAATGGGCTTTGCATCCGACTTATCGCCAATGACCAGCGTGGGTTTGAGGGCGTCCAGGTTCAAAACCGCACCGATACTGACACTGAAAGGGCTTTCAACACCACCGTAACCGGTGTCGCCTGATTCGGATTCGTCTCCCGCTTCTTCTTCTACTGCTTGATCTTGTTCCTCTTCCTGTTCGTCGACCAAGGCAGCAAGCTGAGTCAACAAGACATCAGCTCTGTAAACGAAGTAGGCGTCATCGTCGGCGGCGTCGACGACTACCCAGGCCTGTGTCGCATCCTGCAGTCGCCCAAGCGCTGTGCTGCTCGAAAGATCGCTGCGTAACGCCAGGAAATCATAGCTCCACTCGACCGGGCCGAGCCCCTCTCCCTCACTCATCTGCCTCCTCCGTTAAGTACTCGCTGCCCGCTCGCACACCACGGCTATGTCGGACACGGTTTGAGCGTTTTCCGCCTGAGCGTCGATTTGCCACAGCCCCGGGTCGAGCTTGAACTCGTTGTCGCGCCACCCGGTTTGCCGGTTCGTTTCGAGCGGGGCCCCGATCTGTTGGCCGGTTTCCATGTGCGTCATGATCACCGTGATGTCACGACCGTCTCCCGACACGGTCTGCGCCCGCACCAGCAGTGTTTCGTCCGGTAGCACAACATCATCGAAATCCAAGCGTAGCTCCGTCGGCATGTCTCTGGAGCGCAGCACCCGATCCCAATCGCGCTTCTTCTCCGTTAACGTACCGCGCAGATTGGCCTGACCGCTGGCATCGTTTTGCAGAGCACCGTGCTTCTGTGCGGCATAGATCTGCCTGGGGTCGCGACCGACGTCATCGAAAGGCGATGCGGACACCCGCGGGACCGTGCCATCGCCTTTGTCGTCTTCGTCACCCAGTTTGTACAACAGTTCTATTTCGTCGCCCTTGGCCTGCACGGACTGCCAGGTAGGCTGCTCTATGCCAATGATCGTAACCAGGTCGTAACCATCGTCCCGGTACTTCGAATCATCCGCATTCGCAGCCTGCGCCTTCGCAATCTCCACGTGAAAGTCCCTCGCGTCTTTGGCTCGATCGGCATCGATCTCGGCGAAGGGTCCCGAGCCCGCGACGTCGGTGATCAAGTCCCCGGCCGCTTGCCCCACCACGCTACCCGGATAAACGGGTAACAACTGATACACGGAAGGCAGCGAACGCAGGACGGGTGTCAGATCCAGCCCGAACGGTCCAATGCCTTTCTTCATTCCGTTGACAAGAAAGTCAACGGCGTTCATGGAGCCCAGATGAGGTGTGCCGAGGGTGATGAGCGTGCGCGTATTCTTCCACCCTTCCAGACACTCCAGATAATAACGCGAAATGAGCCCACCCATGGAGTGGGCGATGAGCACGATGCGCGCGTCCGCGTTGCCGGTCTGCGTTTGCCAATCGTGCAGCCAGCGCTCCGCATCGTGTGCCAACCGACGCGCGTTGATGCGATTGTCCAGCCGCCAGTCGTAGGGGAAAGGAAAGAAGTTTTTGCCGAGCTCGAGACCGTCGAGCTTGGTCGTGAGGTACGCTTCGACCCCGGCGTAACCGTGGATCTTAAGAAGCCCCGGCACGATGGTAATGTCCGGCACCAACCTTGTGGCGCGCACGCCGCCGCCATCCTCGCCGTCGAGTTCCAGACCCGTCACAGAACCGCCCAGCGACTTGATGGCGCGCCAGATCGCGCCTCCGCTAGGGCTCCAGATCTCCTTGCCGGATTCATCGGCCAAACAGCTGCCGGTGATCCCCGGCAGTAGAATTACGATGTCCTGCATTTGCATCTCCCTTGTAAGCCCTTACCCGATGTCGGTGCCTACCACAAAACTGACCTCGGTGTTGCAACGTACCTTGGTATTGGCTTTTGGTGTTGGTCCGGATGCAGCATCGCCATATCGCTTGCGTTGACTCACCCGAGGCACCAGACCCGCGGCTCTAACGGTCGCTTTCGCGGTGGATTCAGGCTGACCGGCGATGTTCGGCACGGTGCAGGTCTTCTCAACGGTGATATCCACCGCACTATTGGGCTTGACCCGTTTGCCGGCATTTGGATTCTGGGCTGTCACCCTTCCGATTTGACCGGCGCCCGTCGATTCGCGCGTGCGCCCGACGCGCAATTGGGCGTTGCGCAACAACTCGCGTGCGCGGCTTTCTGTCTGATTGATGACGGACGGTACTTTGACACTCTCCGCTTCGACCCACAGGTCGACGGTACTGCCGACCGGCACCCGCTCGTTGGCGTTGGGTTGTTGATCTTGCACGAGCCCGGCTTTGACGTCGCCCGTGATGCGTTCACTGACGTTACCGTCACTCAGTCGCGCACGCCGCAGACTCCGCTTGGCATCCTCGAGTGTCATGCCGGTCACCCGGGGCACGTTGGTCGGTTCGGCTTCAACGAACAGATCGACCTTTTGGCTGGCACTCACCCGCTCTCCGGCACCGGGCACCAGCCGCGCCACCTGGCCGATCTGGACTTTACCGGTGACCTCCGGCTCTACCGTACCCACCGTCAGATTGTGCGATCTGAGCAGATTTCCCGCGACAGCCGCCGTTAAGCCCACCGCATCAGGAACGATGAGCTGGGCGGCATTCGGCCGGTATAGCGCTTCCACTTCGTTAACCCGCTTGATCCAAGCGTTGTAATCACGCCGGTTCAAGGTACGCTGACGAGACTGCCCCGCGCTCGTCAGCGTGACCTCTTCTTTGGCATTGAGCAGTACCGGTCGCCACGCTTGTGAAGTAGCCGGACGCACCCTGACTCGACCTTCGAGCACGACGCACTGGTACACCACGCCGGATTCTCCAGCCCGCGGTACTTTGACGACAAACTCCGTGCCTTCCGGACTGGCAACAACGTCGACGGAAGGTACCTCGAAGACGCCTGAAAAATTGTCCTTGATACGAACGTAGATCTCGCCAAAGGCGAGAAAAAGCGACGAAATCCGAACTTCCGTATCCTCCAGAAGAACGACTTCGACTTGACCGTTCTCCAACAGCAATACGGCTTTGGCATTCGCCCCTGTAACGATTCTGTCGCCGATTTCGATGGCGGTCCCCGCCGCTGTGTCGAGCACTTCGTCACCTCGAAACAGCTTCACGTCACCGGACACACCGGTGGCGATGGCGTCGTTAACGATGATCGAGTCTATTCGTGAGGGAATTGTGCAGGCTGTCAGCGACAGCAACAGCGCCAGGGGCAATGTCGCTGTGTTGAAGCAACGGACCGCTCGGATTAATCCAGCCATCTTCTGCCATACCTCCCTGCGACCCACCACGCCAACCAGAATGTGATCAGGTAGTAGGTTGGATTCGCTAATATTCCATATCGGCCGTAGCCAATTACAGTGACTACGACGATTAGCATACTCCCAGAAGCCAAGACAACAAAGCGTGTTGCGCGACTGCCGGGATCCCAGCTCAAACGCAGCACGACGACGGCCAACGCGAGCAGCAACATGACCACGAACTGAGTGAGCCGCGGGATGGGCAGGATTTCCTCATTCAGCAGCAGATTGTTCAGTGCATCCGCATGCCAGAGTACGGATGAACGGACACCTTGCAGATCCATCACTTGACCATCGCCGGTCGCTAAACCGACCACAACTACTTTGCCCACGAAATGCTCAGGTGCACCGTCGAGGACTTCCTCGACGTGCTTTGAAGACGTTGTCAGTCGTGCGAGCAATGCATCGGGCGTGCGCCGTAGGAACCGGTCCAACGCCAAGTCCCCCTCTACTGCCACTTCGCAGGGACCGGTCATCGCCACACGTCGGATGTTGGCAATGCGGAATTCGGTTGAGGGTGCATCGGCAGAGACCACGGTGGGCAGCACATCACCGGTCATCAACCCACCTCTATACGCGACATAGCCCATCAGGGCGAGCGCAGGAACCGAACTTTGGTCTTTGCGGTATACCATCGGCAAACCACGCGCCAGACCCATCTTGGTTTCGACACAGGTGTGTCCCACTCCGGCAGCGGCCGCATTGAGCCGATCCGGAATATCCAAACGCTCTTCCCTCAACCGAATGGCGCCAATCACGACAGGCACCTCAACTGCCTCGATCGTCGCGGTTAACACATGGCCGGAATCCGGATCGTTCTTGAAATCGCCGTTCGCTGACGAATAGTGCAACGCGAGAACGACGGACTGAGCGCCGGCTTGATCCAACAGACGCAGGACGCGACCCATCTCCTGACGGGTTCCTGCAGGCGTGGAGTCGGGATCGTCGATCGTCACGACGGCCAAATCGTCGCTCACGCCGTGGTCGGCCAACGCATTGCCCAAGCCCATGACCAGAAATTCGAAGCGGGTATCCAGCGCAAAGACGTCGAGCAGTCGCACGTAGGAGGCAAGGAACACCGCACACACGATGGCTGCTGCCACACCCACACCCACCTTGGCTGTGCGAATGCGTCGCTTGAAGCGCGCCAGTTCCTCCGCCGAACCGGTTTCCGCTGCTGCTGCTTCCAGCGTGTCGAGCGCATCGCGATTCTTAGGTAAATCTGCCAGCAACCGCCCTGTTTCGGGATGAAACAACACGCCACGCTCGGTATGGGTAAAAACGATCGGAGCGGCCAGCTCACGTTGATCTCCGAAGTCGACAGCCAATGCCTGCCTACCGCGAGCCACGGCGACATCGATGCGTCCGGGCTCGCGGCTCAAAAAGAGACTGTGATAAAACGCCCTGGCGAAGGCCACGGCAGCGGCGTCATAGACACTGAATTGCATGGCGACGACCGCGGGTACGCCGCGTTTCACGACCTGTGCGGCTACTCCGGTCAACGGCTGCGTCGTCGAAGACATCGCTCCTTTGCACGCGTTGAGAAACACCAACTTCATACTGGGTTCGTTGGTAAAGAGCTGCGCAAAGCGGTCGTCCTCGACGATGTCGTCTTTACCGTCACCATCCAACACGATGTACCCGTGATCGCCCCGGAACGTGCCATGGCCGACGAAGTGCAGGCAGTGGTAGCGTACTTCTGCAAGCCGTTCACGCACGCGCTGGAACGTGACACGTTGGTCATCGAAGCGTTCATGCAAATAGTCGAACTCAACCTTGCCTTCGAACCCCTGGATGGACTGCTCGATAGCCCGGCGTTCGGCATCGACATCCACCCGCAACTTGGGGTCGTGCCCCAACGGGATGACAACCAGTGCCCGCAGGGGTAACGGCGTTGCCAACTCGCGCAGCGCAACAGGCATTTCCAGATAACGGACCAACGGTGTATCCACATTGGTGGCTAAAAACGCGTCGTCCGCTGGCGAGTAAACCAGCTCCCACGGCACGCTCGCGAGTTCGGGCGCACGGATGTGAAACCTCAGACGCAGACCCTTGTCTGCATCACTCAGTGCTTCGCCTTGACTGCGATCGAACAGTACTCCGGCTCGTTCGGAGAATAATCGCTGGTAAACGGAAGTGCCCGTTTGAATCATGAACTCCCGGTCGGTCTGGCGAGCACCCAGGCGTTGAGCGAGGTCGTCGATTTCAGCCGCACTGATCTGAAACGTCGGCGCATCGATGACCTCACCGAAGCTTTCCGAACGGACTTCGACCGAGTAAACGCCGTCTTCCTTGCGCGCAATGTGAATGTCGAAGTTTTTATAGCGCACTCAACCCTCCCTCGCACTTTTTCGCGTACTCGTTCACCCACTGCGCCGATTATGACGGCCTCTGCCCCGGCGCGTCTTTTTTGCGACGCAGTACCAGATCAATAAGGGTTTCTACGCATCTCAAATCCCCGCGGCCAAGTGTAAATTTGGCAGTTTGGGTAGGGAACCCTAGACTTTAAGGGCGATGGAGGAATCCCCATGAGCGACAGTAAACTAGAACCCGTCGAGGCGTCAGCCGCTGAGAACGAGACACGCAACACTGCCACCTCGGAGACGGTGACACCACTGGACCCGCAAGCCCGCGAAGCAGAACATCGCGAAGAGAAGCTGCTGGGCAAGACGCTTAAAAACAGCGTCGCCCTGACAGAGCAAGAGCTTGCCGAAATCAACACCCGCAAAGGGCTGCTGCAGCTGCTGGCCACCAAGAACGTCAACGTCACCAAGGCGCTGGTGATGTTGCGCTACGAGCGTGAGCTCGAGAAGTTGCAGATCGAACTGGTGAAGTTGCAGCGCTCGGTGCAACTGGAAGGTCGTCGAGTCGCGATCATCCTCGAGGGCCGGGATGCTGCCGGGAAAGGCGGTACCATTCGGCGGTTCATCGAGCACTTGAATCCTCGGAGTGCGCGCATCGTGGCGCTGCCGAAACCCACCGAAGTACAGAAAGGCCAGTGGTACTTCCAGCGCTATGCCGAACAACTACCCAATCCGGGAGAAATCGTCTTCTTCGACCGCAGCTGGTACAACCGGGCCGTGGTCGAACCTGTCATGAACTTCTGCACCGAGAGCCAGTATCGTACCTTCATGCAACAGGTGCCGGAATTCGAACACATGCTGTATGAAGACAACATGGAATTGGTGAAGTTCTGGTTCTCCATTTCGAAACGGGTACAGCAGGAACGTTTCGATTCTCGACGCGTGAATCCGCTCAAGCAGTGGAAGATCAGCCCGGTTGACGAACAAGCGCAGGAGCACTGGGACTTGTACACCAAGTACAAAGACGAGATGTTCAGCAAAACGCACACCGCCTACAGTCCTTGGATCATCGTTAAAGCCAACGACAAGAAAAAGGCTCGATTGGAAAGCATTCGCTACGCCCTTTCGGCATTGGACTACGAAGGTAAGGACGAAGCGGGCACGACGATTTCACCCGACCCCGATATTGTCGTGCGTTACCACCGGTCTAATCAGAGTATCGACTAACCTAAGAAGCCACCCAAAAAAAGAGCAACGCGCCGATGAGCGGGTTGCTCCCTTACCTGAAGGCCGGTTTGCAGGTTCTTAGAGCCGTACTCCAAGGTTGATGCCGACGGCCCAAGGATCGATCTCCACGGTTCCAAGGCTTGCGCTGTTGAGATCGGCATCGGTCTCGATATCGAAGTAACGTACTTCGGCGTTGAAAAACACGGTGTCAGTGATGTCGACGTCGATGCCGATCTGCGCCGCTAAACCCACCGAACGATCGAGTTCCAGATCCGCTCCGGCCAGCGCACCGGTCGTATCCTCTTCGAAAAACTCCGTTATGTTGACGCCCAGCCCGACGTACGGCCGGGTTCGCGCATCCGGACGGAAGTGATATTGAGCAGAGACCGTAGGAGGCAAGTGCTTCGTCGATGCCACCCGGCCGCCGCCGACCAGTTCGATGTCGTGCTCAAACGGCAACGCCGCCAACACTTCGACCGCCCAGTTGTTCTGAAAGAAATAGGTGGCGTTGAATGTCAGCATTGTCGCGTCATCTACCTCGACGACGTCATGATTGTCTGATTTCGGCATTACCGAGTGGGCACCGACCCGAAACAACCAATCGCCTTGTTCTGCAAATGCAGTGGTCGCCATCAACCACAAAGCCAGGCCAGCAATTATCTTTGTCTTCATCCTTAAATCTCCAATGAGTAGTGATTTGATTTGGTTTTATTTGGCTTACGCAAATCGCTTGAGTTCGCGTCGCGCAATAACCATTTTGTGTACTTCGTCCGGACCATCGGCAATCCGCAAAGCCCGACCGTTACGCCACAGGGCAGCGATGGGCGTATCGTCGGAGACGCCCAGCGCACCCAGGCACTGAATGGCTCTATCAAGCACGCTCATCATGACGTTGGGGACCACAACTTTCGTCATCGACAGTTCCTGACGCGCCTGCTGTTTACCCTGCGTGTCCATCTTCCAAGCTGCATATTGGGTAAGCAGCCGCGCCTGATCGATTTCCATCCGCGAGGTAGCAATCCACTCCTGCACAAACTGCTTCTCACCCAGTTTGGAGCCGAAAGTCTCGCGTTGGTTGGCATGTTTGCACATGATTTCAAAGGCTCGTTCAGCAGCACCGATGGCACGCATACAATGATGAATGCGGCCAGGACCAAGCCGGGCTTGCGCGATGCTAAAACCGCCATGCTCAGGACCGAGCAGATTCTCCGCAGGCACCCGACACTCGTGGTACTGAATCTCGCAGTGCCCGCCGCCGCCGACGTGACCCATGACAGACACAGGACGAACCAGATTGAAGCCAGGCGCGTCGGTCGGCACGATGATCATCGATGCGCGCTCGTGTGGAGCGGCATGCGGGTTGGTGACGACCATCGCGATTGCAAATCTTGCGCCGATGGCTCCGCTGGTGAACCACTTGTGACCGTTGATCACCCACTCGTCGCCATCGCGTTCGGCACGAGTCCTGAGCCCAGTCGGGTCGGCCCCGGACACATCCGGCTCAGTCATCGAGAAGCAGGAACGGCACTCACCTTCCAACAACGGCTTCAACCATTGTTCGTGCTGCGCCTCCGTGCCGAACTCGGCGAGGATCTCGGCATTGCCGGTATCGGGCGCCTGGCAATTGAACACGCGGGGCGCGATAACGCTCTTGCCCATGTGCTCGCAAAGGAATGCGTAGTCCCGGTTGCTGATACCCGGTCCCCAGTCAGGGTCCGGAAGATATAAGTTCCACAGCCCCAACGATTTTGCTTCATCGCGCAGTTCGCGCATGACTGGCGGATCCTCGCCATTGGCGCCTTCCGCCGCTTGCTGGATGTATATGGGTTCAGCGGGAATGATTTTCTCGTTGATGAAACGCACGACCTGCTCTTCCAGCAAGCGGGCTTCATCGGAAATTGCAAATTCCACTCGTCGTTCTCCGTACGATTGGGCGGACAAACGCATCCTAGGCGACAGTTCGTCACTGCCATTTGATTTGAATCAATTCGAGGCGAAGAACGCTGTGGCACTTTGACCGACCTCACCACTGCAATCAGGTATACCGCTATGCAGACAACAGACACATCAGAAACCTACGAGACACTGATGCAAGTCTCGTGGAATTTCGACTACCAGGGTGCCGTAGACAAGCTCGACGATTTGTACCATCGAGCAAAGGAAAACCAGTGGAACGCGGCAGAACTCGAATGGGATACTCAAATCGATCCAAGCAATCCCATCGTTACGTCGAACAACACGAGTTATTCGCAAATGCCCTTCTTTGGTCGACTCTCGGACCAGCAACGCGAGACATTCACGGCTCACTCCACCGCACAGATGCTTTCGCAATTCCTGCACGGTGAACAAGGCGCGCTCCTGACCGCTGCAACCGTCGCGCACGGCGTACCGGACATGAAGGCAAAGTACTACGCGGCCACTCAGACGATGGACGAGGCGCGTCACGTCGAAGCGTATGAGCGCTACGTCAACAAGATCGCCATTCAGTATCCAATGGTACCGTGGCTGAAAGAGCTGATCGATGTCACCTTACACACCAACAATTTCTGTAAGGTGATGATCGGCATGAACATGATCGTCGAAGGACTTGCCCTCGGCGCCTTCAACAACATGTATCGCCAAACCAACGAACCGTTGCTCAAGTCCATCACCTTCAACGTGATGCGCGATGAATCGCGGCATGTGTCTTTCGGTCACATCTATCTCGCACCCACCATTGCCGAGATGCACGCGGACGAACGCGAGGATATGGCTCAATTCGCCTTCGATGCAGTCAGTATTCTAGTGAAAGGCCAAACGGGTCCCATGGATGCCGGATTTCTGCAAGTGCTGGACACCAGCGGCATCGACCCGGAGGACTTTCGCGCCGGTTTGAAAGAGGCCGAGGCGCAAGGTCTGACGCGAGACCTACCGCCTGGCCAGATCCATTCGTTGAAGGATCTGATGATGCCGTCCCTGGTCCGAGCCGGGCTGATCACGCCTCGCACCAAGGGTCTCTTCGAAGAGATCGGCGTGCCCGTGAACGCCGACGTCTCGATTCTAGAAGCCATGGAAGACCGCAAGTCCACTGTCAACGTGCTGAACGCCGAAGCGGCAGCGTACTAAGCGTCTTCTAGGCTTTCATGTAAGGGGACGATGAGCGATCAAGTAGCTGGTTCGTGGCAATCCGGTTCTGAGGGCCGGTTACTCGCCCAGCTGCCGACACCGGTCATCGTCGTAACGACCCAAGGTCGTGTCGTCTTCGGTAACGAAAGCGCTGCCGAGCTCTTCGATACCGAGATGCCCTTTGACGAGGTGAGTGTGCTCGATCTCCTCACGCAACACGAGCGCACTCGCCTCAACCCCCTCGCCTGGATGGAAAAGTGGGCGAACAGCCCCAACGCACCCGAACTCGACTACGTCTATCTCACGTGTCAAACGAGCACGGGCCAGGAAAAACAACTGAGCGTGCGTGTGGCGCGTGCCGATCTTGGCGGCACCCCGCACTACCTCGTCACCATGCACGACATGAGCCGCTGGCTGGAACGCTGGCATACCGAACGTGATTCCCACCGCGTCGCCGCGCGCATCTTATCTATTACTGCCGATGGCGTATTGATGACCGATGAGGAACTCGTCATCACCTACGCCAACAGCAGTGCCGAACACCTCTTCGGCTACGCGCAAGGCGAGCTGGTCGGAAAGCCGCTGGCAGAATTGATTCCAAGTAGGTTTCGAGGAGCTCATATCGAGCACGTGGCGCGCTTTGTCAAAGAACCGCAGCCGTCGCGTTTGATGAGTCAACGTACACCGGTAACAGGACTGACCAAGGACGGACGTGAAGTGCCCATTCAGGCTTCCATCACCCGATTGAGCGTTTCGGGCCGAGCTGTATTCAGCGCATTGCTGCGGCCCGACCAGCCGGACAACTGAGCGGCAATGCCATCCGTCACCTTCGTCGAAGCCGATGGTACCGAGCATGTCCTGGAGGTGCCCACCGGGACAACGCTGATGCAAGCGGCCATCAACCAACTCATTCCCGGCATCGAAGGCGACTGCGGAGGTTTATGCGCATGCGGGACCTGCCACGTCTATGTCCCGGAAGAATGGCAAAAAGCCTGTCCAGAGCCGGACGAACTCGAAAAAAGCATTCTCGAATTCGCCTTCGGGGTCGACGACCGCAGCCGCTTGAGCTGTCAGATCACCATGTCTGAGGAATTGGACGGGCTACGCCTGGATCTACCGACGCGTCAGTACTGACAGTCTTAGGTGTTTCCCCCTATTTCCGCGAACCCTGGGGTCCGCCACAGTCAGTGAATGAACCAACCGCAGAAGCAGGGCCGTTTAGACCTCGACGCGCGTTGCCTGGAATGTCCCACGCGCATCGCATGCGTCGCCAAGCACCTGTCCGACGAGGACCGTCGCTCGCTGCCGAACGTCTTCAAAACCGCAACGCATTGCACCAAGGGGGACCACCTGTTCGTTGCCGGTGACCCGGCCACCGCTCAGTTTCACGTGCGTTCAGGCATGTTCAAAACCTACGTCATCAACGCTGAAGGCGACGAATTCGTTACTGGCTTTCACTTGCCGGGGGATGCGCTCGGCACAGTGCGCCGCAGCGGCAGGCACGTAGAGTGGGCCATGGCATTGAACGATGCCACCGCTTGCCGCCTGGTACTGGACGACCTGGCAAATGATGCACCGGGTACGGTCGTTGCCGCATTTTGCGATCATCTAGCGGAACGTCACAGCTTGAACACACACCACGAGATCAATCTCCGCCAGAGCTCGGCAGAAGCGCGGTTCGCCGGTTTCTGCCTGCAGATGCGCCACCGCCTCGGTGCGTTGCAATTCGACCCCGATCATCTGCCAACGCCGATGACCCGAACGGACATCGCCAGTTACTTGGGCCTCACTTTGGAAAGTTTGTCGCGGGTCGTCTCTCGCATGAATCGCGCGGGCATCATCACGGCCAAGCGGGATCACATACGCATCCTCAAACCGGATGCGGTCGAGATGCTGGGACTACACATACAATAGCTCCCGCGCCGCTCGCTGACTCATGATCTATTCGTTGTAAGGAAAAACCATGCTAAAGGAAGTAACGGGCGACATTACATTAAGCGAAGCCCAGGTCATCGTTCACGGGGTGGCACCAGGCGATCACTTCAACCAAGGATTGGCGCTCAGCTTGCGCAAGCTCTACCCGTCCATGAGTAAGGATTTCCGTCACTATTGTCAGCTCGACAACCCAAGCCCCGGGGAAATCTGGACATGGGCCGGTGCCGATCGCAAACGCATCGTCAATCTGATGATTCAAGAGCCTGCCCCCAACAAGCAAGGTCATCCGGGCAAAGCCTCTACACCGAATCTCAATTCCGCCTTACGTGAACTCCGCCATCTCATCGAGCAAGAGAAGTTCTCGAGCATCGCGCTGCCAAAACTCGCCACGGGTGTCGGCGGTCTCGACTGGAAAAAAGACGTGCTGCCGCTGATCGAGCGGCACCTCGGTGACCTCAATGTGCCCATTTACCTGTACACGACGTTTAGATCGGGCATCAAAGCCGAGGAAACCTAGCGGCTTAGGGCGTGACCAAGAGCTTGCCCGTATGACCGCCGGTGAACAAGGTGATCAGAGCCTCGGGGAAGTGTTCGATGCCTTGCACGATATGCTCGGGTAGTCGCAGTTGGTCGCTGGTAATGAGTTCCGAGATCTCGCGTCCCGCAGTTTCAAAGTCACCCGCATAGTGATCCACTGTAAACCCTCGCATCGCCGCGTTACGCTCGGCGAGGCGTAAATACAGTGCAGGTCCACGAATATCCGCCATGTGTTGGTACTGAGATATCGCACCGCAGATCACGATAGTGCCACCCACGGCCAGGTTGTCGAGAACGTCATCCAGGATTTCACCCCCGACGTTGTCGAAAAAAAGATCGATTCCGTTGTTTGCCAGAGCGTGCAATCGTTCGCGCACGGGTTCGCCTTTGTAGTCGATCGCATCGTCCAAGCCGAGTTCGTCGGTAAGAAACGCGCATTTCTCAGGACCACCGGCAATGCCGATCACCCGCGCACCGCGCGCCTTGGCGATCTGACTGGCAACAGTGCCCACAGCACCTGCCGCACCGGAGACGACGACTGTCTGTCCCTCCGCAACCGCGCCCACTGAGACCATCCCCACCCACGCCGTGATACCGGTCGTTAGACCGAGAGCGCCGAGATAAGCGCGCGGTGGCACGTTGTTGCGAATTGCGATTTTGTTGAGCATGGCTGCAGGTAGCTGTGCTTGAGTTTGTGCCATGAGCGGACCGGATACCCAGTCACCCACCGCAAGGGCAGCGCTGGTCGATGCGGTGACTTGCCCCACGCCCAGCGCCACTACCGGCGTTCCGAGCGACGCCACACCATGCAAACTGTCGTCTCGCTGATCCAGCGTGGTACGGATGAAGGCATCGATCGATAGCGTATCCACCGCGACACGCACATGATCGGGCGGCAACTCACCCAACGGTTCTTCTACGAGTTCGAAGTCGGATACGGCGGGCAATCCGTCAGGGCGCTTTATCAACGTGATTTTTCTGTTCACAACCGTCGCGTTGCTCATGTGCGGACTCTCCGGAGGAATCTAGAATCTGGGCAGCGATCCTAACGAGTGAGCACCGCTCTCACAATGCTCAAGGACGGTGTTTAGCGTAAATGCCATTCACCCAGGCAATGGTGGGGTGTGCACTGAACTGATCCACCAGTTCCTGCATGGCGGGGGGCAGCGGCTCGGGGCGTTTCATGTCGGGATGCGCGACGCTCGCGATCGGCGCCAATAGCGACGCCGCGGTCAGATCGGCCACCGAAAACGTATCACCGACCATGTAACCAGTTCCGGCAACTTGCTCAGCCACCTGGTCCAACGTGTTGCGCGTGGTTTCGTGACACACGGGTACGTTCTCCGGCGTCACACCATTGCCTTTGGCGATCAGACCGCGTGCAAGCGGGAACGTTGCCCGATAGGCGAGACGCTTCGGTAGACTCTTGGATCCGGCAAACATCCTGCACAGATAACTGCCTTCATTGACGAGGACCGAGAAGATCACCGTCCGCACCGCGGGACCGACTGTTTTATCAAACTCGGTTTGCACCGCAAGCGCGGCAATACGCTGATCGGGATCAGACGGGTACAACTGCGGTTCGGGATAGTCTTGCTCCAAACGATCGATGATGGCGCTCGTGCCTGCGATGATCTCGCTATCGATTTCGAGAAGCGGCGTTGCCGTCTGCCCACTCAACTTTTTGATCGCACCCATATGCGGGCCGGGTAAATAGGTTTCTTTAACGTGAGCGACGTTCTTGTAAGCCAATGCCCAGCGGGCCTTTTCATTGAAATGTGAGAACGCGAACTGGTGCAGCGTAATAGTCATCGGCAAACCCTCATTACATGTTGATCATCATACAAAACCATTGCATGATGGTCGACATGTAATTTAATGAGGCTCAGGTTTGGCTAGATACTCAATCCAGGAGGTCGCGCAGTCACGCGACGCCATTCGCGCCAGCGCGGCGCGGTTGTTTCGTAAGCATGGCTATCGTGGTGTCGGTATCGATGAACTGTGCCGCGATGCCGGCCTCACTCGCGGCACGTTTTATACCCACTTTTCGTCCAAAGCGGCGCTATTGACCGCGGTACTGCACGGCGCCCACGACTTCATCCGTCGCTTGAAAGCCCGCAAAGGGACAACAACCGCGAAGCTGCGGCACGAAGCCGCCGCGATTGCCAGCGCCTACCTGGCTGCAAAAAACAAACACGCGGTTATCGGAGGGTGTTCGCTTGCTTCGCTCGCAGTCGACACCACCCGTGCGGGACCGGAGGCACAAGCCGCGTATGCTAATGCAGTAGCTCAGGTCGTCGCCGAATTCAGGCGCGGTGCCACCGATGATCCGCCTCTACCGATCGACCAAGCTAGAGCCGTTCTCGCCTTGTGTGTCGGCGGTCTGTTGATCAGCAATGCCTGCGGAGACGCAAGAGAAGGACGTGCGGTGGCACGGGCCGCGAGTCGGGAAGCCAATCGACTGCTCACCCAATAAACCCAGGGAGGCGTACGCATGAAGAAAGTACTCTCCGCTTTCTTGACACTGTTCATCGCTACGCTGTTACTGCCGTTCGCCGGTCCATGGCTCGGCTTAACCTCCTACGAGAAGCGGATCGAGCCTCCGGGAGAATCCGTTACGTTAAGGTCTGGGATATTGAACGTTCGCGATCACACCGGAAGTGGTCGTCCGGTCGTACTGCTGCACGGTCATCCGGGCTCCGGGCAGATGATGCGCCCGTTAGCCCTCGCGCTTGAAAACCACGACTTCCGGGTACTGCGCTACGATCGCATGGGATGGGGTCATTCGGGTCAACGGCCTCACGATCAACCCGCTAATCCGCATGCCCATGCTCAGGATCTGCTCGAGTTGGTCGCTGCTAAAGGCCTCGACGATCCGTTGTTCGTCGGCTACTCCTACGGCGGCGGCGTGGTCATGGAAGCCAACCGCCTTGCCCCGGACAGCGTGCGGCATTTCGTACTGCTGAGCAGCATCGGCAAGCGCCGCGAGCAACACGGTGCACAAGGTGTCATCGGCCACCTGTTCAATTCGGCACTGTTCAAACGCTGGGCGTTCGGCACCGACTACACGATGAACGTTGCGGCCCGGGCAATCTCCAATCAACTCATGTATCCGGAACAAGCCCGCCCCGGTGAACTGGAAGGATTTCTCGCATCTCTGTCCCTGACCAACGTACCCACAAATTGGGCGAGAGAGGCAGACGAACGCTATCGAGGATTCGACGATTATCGCCCTCAAGCGGTCCGCGGTTGCGCCCTCGTACTGCACGGAGAAGATGACCAGGTCATACCGCTGGCCACCGCACAGTATGTCGCAGACGCGATTCCGCATGCCAAGCTCGTCACCTTCGCCAATGCAGGTCATGGGGTCGTCATTGCTCAGCCCGAAAAACTTGCCGCTGTCATCGCGACACACGAGCGGGCATGTTCACGTGCTTAAGGCGGTCTCCGCTGGGGCCACGCTGCTCCTCGTATTGACGGGTTACGTACTCTGGAAGACGGGCATCACGACCAGCGTTGGAAGTCATTTCGACGGACACTGCTACGCCGACGACTCCATACCTGCGGCGGAGGATATCGTGATCGATCCCACCACAGGCGTTGCCTATATCAGTAGCTACCGTGCAGACACAGCCGGGATCTACACGCTCGATCTCAATCGGCCAGACGCAACGACAGCCCCTCTGACTCTGGATACACCCCAACACTTCCTACCCCTGGGTATTGCCGGCTTTCCGGTATCGGGACCCTTTTCTCACCTTTTCGTGGTGAATCGGCACGCAGCGCCTAGCGTAGAAGTCTTCGCTCTGCCGAGTGGCGAGCACCTGCGGACCATCCGTCACCCGCTCATTCGATTTCCGAACAATGTCGTTGCGGTGGCCCCGCAAGAGATTTACATCACCAACACGCACGCTACGGATCCGGATTCCCCCTGGCGCTGGATCGCAACGCTGCTGCGCCTCGAAACCGGCAGCGTCATCCGCGTGAAAGACGCATCGGTCACCGTCGCGGCTGAAGACATAGGGTACGCGAACGGCATTACCGTGACTCCCGCATACGATGAAGTCTTCGTTGGAAGTGTTGCGACCCACGAGGTACACGTCTTCAAGCGCCGCGAAGACGGTGTGCTAAACCGAGTGAATCGAATGGCTGCTCCCGGCGGCGTCGACAATCTCGCGCTGGATGGGCAAGGCCGCCTCTACGCCGCGGTACACCCGCAGGCGTTCGCCGCGCTCGCGCATCTATCCGGGCGAGCACCGTTCGCTCCTAGTCGGGTCGTGCGTTTCGAAAAAGAGCAGGCCGAGATCGTTTTCGAGGATCCCGGCCAATCCCTAGCCGCCGCAGCGATCGGTTCTGTTTGGGGGAACCACCTATTGATCGGACCGGTGCGAGACGATCACTTCCTGCGATGCAGGTTCTAACAATGCACATTAACCTTTAACGTCAAACGCCAAATCTAATCGTTCGAGTCCGTGCAACAGCGCATTCGGCAAGAAGTCCGGTCTTGCCTTCCCAGGCTGCAGACGGAAATTCTCCAGGCGCTCGAAAATCACCTGAAACGCCCCGTTCATTTCCCGTCGCGCGAGAGCCGCACCTAAACAGTGGTGAACGCCTTTACCGAAGGCCACATGCGATTTCAAATTGTCGCGTCTGATGTCGAACCTCATGGCATCTTCGAACTGGTCATCGTCCTGGTTGGCGGAGGCAAAGCGCGCAAAGCAGACGGAGTCTTTGGGAATCGTTACACCGCATAGTTCCACGTCGCGCGTGGCGCGACGGAACATATTGGCGGACGGGCTCGAAAATCTGAGTACCTCTTCGACGAAATTCGAAATCGTCTCAGGCGATGGGTCGGCTTTGATCAGCTCGTACTGATCGGGATTGTCGATCAAGAGCAAGATGCCTTCCGTCAGCGAGCCCGCCGTGGTTTCGTTACCGGCAACCAATATCTGCGACAACATCGACAAACACTCGTTGTTGTTTAAGGGCTGATCGCCTTCGATTCTTGCATTGACGATCTTCGACAGTATGTCGTCCCGCGGATCCGCCCTGCGCTCTTCCAACCGCTCCACGAAGTAGTGCTGGAATTCGACGATGCTCTTGGCAGCGGCGATGCGGCCCTCCAGGTCCAATTGCTGACTCAAGTTGCCGATGAACGCTTCCGTCCAGTGCCTGAGCTTCGGAAGATCTTCGATCGGCGCACCGATTTGTGAGGCAATCACCGTGAGCGGCAACGGTACCCCGAATTCGTTCAAGAACTCACACTCGCCGCGGTCCTGGAACCGATCGATCAAATCGTTGGATATCGAGCTGATCATGGGTTCCAACGCTTTGAGCGCACTGGGTGCAAAGGCACTGTCCACGAATTTGCGATAGCGGCGTTGTAAGGGCGGATCTTGTGTCAACATGGTCGGTACATCTTGATAACCCTCCTCCATGATCGCCTGTATCTCGGGGTGTTCGGATGCCGTTGCGCGAGTCGTAGCAGTGCCCATGATGCTGGAGAATGTCTTGGGATCCTGAGCCATGGCTACTACATCGTCGTAGCGAGAAACGAAGTAGATGCCCGACAAAGGGTCCTGAAAGACCGGGGCTTCCTCGCGCAAGCGCCGGTTGAGGACTGCTGGACACCGCAACAAATCCGGATGCATGGGACTGATTTCGTGCAACGGGCAGTGGGCAATGTTTTCTAGTAGGTCACTCATACTCGTTCCTCAACACTCGTCTACTATTGGATACCGTCACGCACCGTGTTACAACCCAATTCGAATTCGATACCCACAGCGGAGCCGACGTGTCACAAGATCTTGCCCCCGATTTCACCCTCAACGAAGCGATCTACAATTGCCGTGCCATGCGCCGCATCAAGTCCGATCCAGTACCCGAAGAACTACTCCTCCAGTTGATTGACGCCGCCAATCAAGCACCTTCCGGATCCAACTCGCAAAAAGCACGATGGCTCGTGGTGCGCGATCCTGCCATAAAACAACAGTTGGCCGACCTGAATCGCAAACACGGCGCACCTTATATTGCTGCCGATGTCGAAAACCCACGTACACCCAAGCTGAAGCGCATGTTGGATGCCGTCGTTTGGCAGATGGAGCACATGCACGAGATACCCGCGCTCATCGTCGCCTGCTTCGACTACCCCGAGAAAGTCGAGGGCTTGGGTGTCTACCGCAGTGCCGGTTCCGTGTGGCCCGGTATTCAAAATCTATTGCTCGCGGCCCGCGCTCTGGGGTTGGGTGCCGCTCCCACAACACTGGCGCTGCGCGATCAGGACGCCGTACGTGAAGTACTGAACCTGCCCGAGACCTTTGCAACGCTGTGCCTGATTCCCGTGGGCTATCCGATGGGCAATTTCGGACCCGTGAGCCGGCGCCCCGTCGAGGAGATCATGCGTTTCGATCGATGGAGTGCGTGACGTTTCTTGACGCTTAACCCGCTGAAGGCTCCCATCCCGCTGAAGGCCCCTATCCCGCTGAAGGCTCCTATCCCGCTGAAGGCTCCTCGTAGATCGATCGCTCCGCGGTGGCCGATTCTTCCGAGATTTTACGGCCTAGACTCTTGAACACCGGGATCTCATCGTCATCGAGTGTCTTCATATACGATTTTCGTGCGAGTGCCGCTTCGATATACGGTTCGAGCTCAGCCGCTTTCGCTCGTTCACGCTCATCCGCCTGTGCCTTGAATTCCGGCATCACTTCGTTAGCAAAAAGTTCCAATGAGTGACAGATGTCCTCGTGCTTGTTGTTACCTGCTTGTTGTATAAACGTTACCTGGTCGACGCCCACTTCGGCGAACTTACGTAAGTGTTCGCGTAAATCCTCAGGTGTGCCGATACCACCCGCGCTACCGGACAACGCTTCGTTGTAATCGGTGGCGTCCGTAGCCCTTCGGGCTGCTTGTGCCTTCTGAAAATTTTCCCACAAGTTCGTGCGACCGGGTTTGTGCTCACCGAACGCATAGAGGCTACCCAGTGCAAAACCAAAGAATTCGAACCCCTCTAATCCGTTGCGTATCGCCAACTCCCGATCTTCGTGGCAGGAGAAACTGGAAACCATGCAGATGTTGGCATTGACGGCATGACCGATGGGCACACATTCGTCACTCTTGATAATTGCATAGTATTCATCCACCCAGTCTTTGGCTTCTAACGGGTCAACGAACGCAAACGTCAAAGCACCCATGCCCAACCGCGCAGCTAAACGAATCGTTTCTCGTTGCGAACAAGCGACCCACAGCGGTGGGTGGGGTTTTTGCACGGGCTTTGGCACCAGATTGCGGCACGGCATGGAGAAATATTTACCGTCGTAGCCCGGGTAAGGATCCATTGCGAGCATATTGGCAATTTGCTCGGTGGCTTCCAGATAGATCTCTCGTTTTTGATCAACCGGTATGTTGAAACCGCCGAGTTCGAGTTCAGCGGAAGACTCGCCTGTGCCGAAATCGACCCGGCCGTTGGACACCAGATCGAGCGTCGCGATGACCTCCGCTGTCCGAGCAGGATGGTTGTACTGCGGAATAACCTGGCGAATCCCTTGACCCAGGCGGATGTCTTTAGTTCTTTGTGAACACGCCGCAAGAAACACTTCCGGCGCAGACGAGTGCGAATATTCTTCAAGAAAATGGTGTTCGACTTCCCAGGCGTAGTCCAAGCCCAGTTCGTCGGCAAGTTGCACCTGATCCAAAGCTTCGTTGAATAATCGTTGCTCGTCCCCTTCCTGCCACGGGCGCGGTAGCTGATGCTCGTAAAAAATGCCGAATTTCATGCGTGTTCATCCCTCCAAATGCCCACCGATCATACAACAAAGCCACTGTACGGCTTGCTTGAACGGCCGATGCAGCGAAGGCGGAATTGGCTCAAGTTTAGTCAAAACCGCTAACCGCCACGCCCTTCTTCAGGTGCAACTCATTGATTTATATGACCTTTATACTTGGTCTGGATCTTGCTACACATAAAGTAAATATCACACCGACGAGGTAATTATATGCAGTCCGAATCGACGCTCCCTTTAGCCGACCGCCGTATCTGGGTACGTATCCTGTACATGCTCCTGTTTTGGCTGGCTTACGCCGTAGCTGAATTGTTGGCCGGACTGACTGCGCTTTTCCAAACGGGCTCCGCCCTATTGACCGGCCACACCAATCTCGTAGCTCAGCGTTTCGGGAAGAATCTGCGCATCTACATCGCGCAGATCTTGGACTTCGTCACGTTCAACGACGAATACCTACCTTTTCCGTTCAATGACTGGCCGGACGAGGCTCCGTCTGAAACTCAGTGGAATCCGCGCGAAGACGACTTGCAAACGGAACCCAACGTCGAACACGCTGAGGTCGAAGCAGATCCCGAAGTGCCGTCCGATGACCAGCGACCCGACGAACGTTAGAAGAGTTGCTCGCTCTAACTCGTTGCTAAACAAACACTAACTCGACTTCGGCGAGGCATAACGTAATCCCTCGATGAGTAACAACAAACCTGCCACGAAGTAGGCGGGTACCGGATTGAACGAAGCCAGCAGCCAGTGCAAGAGAGTGAGTGCCGCCGCCGGATAGACCGCTCGATGCAAGCTCTTCCAGCGCGCACCCATCATTCGTACCGACGCGCCATTACTGGTCAATGCCAGCAGCAGCATGAGAAACGCCGCGAGCCAGCCGGTGGCGAGCGGCGCTTCGAGGCCTTCTTTGAGAATCAGCCCTGCACCCCACTTACGCTCCAGATAGATGGCGGTGTGCAGGCCCGCGTAAACGAAGCTGGCAACCCCCAACGGGCGGCGATGCATCCGCAGCCACGTCAACCAGGAGGCGTTAGTGAATACGCGCTGCAGCGGAGTGATCGACAGTACCAATACAAGCAGCGCCACACTCCACTGTCCCGTTTGGTGGACCGCTTGACCGTACGTGATCGCATCGGTGCCATATAGAGAAACGACGAGCAGTCCTGGCACAGCGAGTAGTCCCCAGAACCAATAAGTCTTGTTCATGCTACGCATCCTTTACCCAACCCATGCTACGATTTAGCACCAAACCAATGCAATTTAATCCCAAGGAAAATCCATGAAAGCAAAAGGCATCGTACAGTTCAGCTTCACGCTGCTGCTTGCATCGCTAGTGATGGGTTGTGAACCCGCTGCGGAATCGCCGCCCATCGAATACACGAGCGCACCTCTAATCGATCCGAACACAGCATCTGCAGAACAACTCAGCGACGTGCCTGGACTGAACGAGGTGAGTATTGCCAAGATTCTCTCGAGTCGTCCGCTAGCAACCCCTACCGCACTCCACACCCTCATCGGCGATGATCTGACAGCGGCAACCCAACGGTCGGTTTACGGTGCGATGTTCATTCGAGTCGGGTTGAACAGCGGCGCCGAAGCAGATTACAAGTTGATTCCATCTTCGATGTCACCGGGTAAGCTCGCTCATGAGTTCGAGGAATACCGGCCTTACGAGTCGATAGAGCAATTCCAACGCGAAATGGCCAAATACGTGAGCGACGAGGAAGTAGCTCACCTGACACGTTACGTGACCCTCGACTGAAACAGTCGTCGATCGAGCCGAGCAAAGCCAATCAAGTCGATATGAACGCCGAGGAAACGAACTAAAAAGTCAATACAACGCGAACGTGCGTACCATCGCGCATTTCCGCGAACCCTTTGTTGATTTCGTGGAACGGGTAGACGGCATCCACCAAGGGTTCGAAGTTCAGCTGGCCGCTTGCACCTAGATCCGCGAGTTTCTGAAAATCAACGGCAGGGTTGGCCGAACCGTATATCGAACCCGTGATCGACTTTTCCCGCAATAGCAAGATCGCGGGGAGTTCGAGGGTTTCGGTATAGGCGGGCAGCCCGACAATGATCGTTCTGCCGCCGGCACGCGTACAGTGGAATGCCTGCAACATGGTTGCAGGTTTGCCCACACATTCGATCGCCACGTCCACTCCACCGTCGGATGCGGCGATCACCCGCTTAGTTGCATCTTCCGGAGTTGTGGCCATTGTTGCGCCCACGCTTAAGGCGACATTGCGACGTTCCTCGATGGGATCAACGGCGATGATGGTCGCAGCACCCGCAATACGCGCCCCTTGTATGGCCGCCAGTCCGACCCCGCCACAGCCAAACACCACCACACTTTCACCCCACCGCACGGAGGCGGTGTTCGCCGCTGCACCAAACCCCGTGGTCACGCCGCACCCGATGAGACAACTGTGGCTCGGTGCCAGCTGAGTCGTGACCGGAATCGCCATAGCCTCCGGGACGACAACATGTTCGCAAAACGCACCCAGACCCATGAACCGGTCGAGCCCGACACCTCCCATCGTCAACGGCCCCACACCGCCCGTTGTCATATTAATGCGTTCGCACAAGTGGTATTCGCCGCGCAGGCACCCTGCACAGCTGCCACAGGCAGGCGACCAGGACAACACTACACTGTCCCCCTCCCGTACTCGGCTGATACCCGCACCCACGGCCTCTACGACACCGGCACCTTCATGCCCGAGCACTGCAGGAAACTGAATGGTCTCCTTACCTTCGAGTGCGCTCAAATCACTGCGGCAGATACCACACGCCGACATCCTGACGCGCACCTCACCTGCTTGGGGGTCGGCTAAATCCACCTCCTCGATAGTGAAGTCGGCGTCGGCAGAACGGGCAACGGCGGCTCGAGTCTGCATGGCTACTGCTCGGCACCGGCGGTGAAGGTCGCCATGTCAAAGTAATCCCGCCACACTTTTATCTTGCCGTTCTCCATCTCGAACACACCGACACACGGCAGATCGACCTTGCGGCCGGCCACTACGGTTCGATCGACCCGCTCGGCGATCACCAGATCGTCTTGTGCGACGATGTTAACGATCTCCCAGTCGGTTTTTTCCCATGTCTTGAGGAAGTTATGTATGAATCCTTTGAGATTCGCGTGCCCACTCACGGGCTGTATCGGCATGTTGTAGTAAGTCCCGTCTTCGGTGAAATAAGTCACCAGCTCTTCTGCGTCCAGCCGCGACCATGCGGCAATAAAATCTCGGACGACCTGTTCGTTGCTCATCTCTTCGTAAACCTCCTCTTGTTGTTCCCACCCCCAGGAATCGTTCGCCAAGCTCAACGCCGCCGCGACCAGCACTGCCAGCGTAAGCAAAGAAACCGACGATCTTCTGAGTGCATGCATCTTATTCACGGCCGTACAGTTCGGGCTGCGTCGCCACAAACTGAGCCTTCATGCGCGCTCCACCGTTGCCCTTGGCAATCGTAGACGCGCAGGCGGCGGCTTCGTGCAGCAGAGTCTCATTGTTGGGATAAAGGTTTGCCAAAATACCCCGAGCCAGCGCGGTCGAAGCATCCAGTTTATCGCCTGTCAGGCTCAGATAGCGCGCCGTAGCTGCATCGGTCACGCTGGCGAGCAGGTCATAAGCAGCAGGTATACCCATACGTACTTGAGGCTGACCAAAGGCACTGTCCGGACACCCTAGGCGAATGTCACACATGAATGCCAGGTCCATACCGCCTGCCATCGCAGGACCGTTCACTGCGGCGATCAAGGGCTTGCTGAATGTGTGCACAGCATGATGGTAAGCACGGGCTTCGCTGAATATCGCTGCTGCATCGCCTTCGCTGAGTTCCTTGAGGTCGAACCCGGCACAGAAAACGTCTCCTGCGCCACGTAAGACAACGGCTGCCACAAACTCGTCCGCTGCCAACGCTTTGAGACAATTTGCGAGATCCGTACGCAACTGGAGCGATAGCGCATTGCGATGCTCGGGTCGGTTCAGTGTCAATAGCACTACTCGATCTTCCAGCCGCTCCAAGCCGAGCACGTCGGAATCACTCACTCGTCAACCCACCTTAGCATTCAATCTCGCCACCGCGCCCTGCACGTAGTCCGCAACGATTTCCGCCGCCGGGCGCACGCTTTTGATCATGCCGATGCCCTGACCGGCGATACCGGGATAAACATCCTCACGTTCGTCACGCACCGCGGCTTGCATGACAGGGTCGGACACCATCGATTGATATGGCATGGGCAGCGGCTCCAAATCACCGTGGCGCCATGCGTCGGTCCAGCTGGAGCGCAGTACTCTGCACGGTTTACCGGTGATCGCACGAGTGATCACCGTCGAATCCTCGCTTGCTTGAACCAGCGCTTCTTTTTGGAAGCCGTGAATGCCGGCTTCCTCGGACGCAAGAAATGCGGACCCTATCCACGCCCCCGAGGCCCCCAACATCAAGGCCGCAGCCAAGCCGCGTCCGTCAGCGATACCGCCCGCCGCCAGCACCGGTGTATTGCCCACTGCATCGACCACTTGAGGAATCAATGCCATGGTGCCCACCGGTGAATTGTGGCCACCGGCATCGTGACCCTGTGCGACGACCACGTCCACGCCACTCGTGATGACCTGCACCGCATGTCGCACAGCTCCCACGACAGCCATGACTTTCGTATCGTTCGCTCTGAGCTGATCCATCCAGGGACCCGGATTGCCCAGACCGGCGGCGTAGACCGGAACCCTCTCGTCGACGATGACTTCCATCTGTGCGCGAAAAAAGGGTTCGGAAAACAGGACCAGATCGCCATCCTCCTCCACGCGCGCCGAGGTTCGAGATTCCTGCTGCGGTACCGCGAGTCCGTGCTCTGCCATGAAAGCTGCGGCAAACTCGATGTGCTTTGCTGTCGTCACCTGCTTTGAAGAAGCATCTGCCGCGACCTGTTGCTGACGTCGCACCGATGCCGGTAAGAGCGTATCGACCCCGAAAGGTTTGTCCGTGAGTTCACGCGTTCTTTGAATCCAGCGCCGCAGTTGGCTCGGTCCGCACCCGGCTGCACCGAGCACGCCCAAACCGCCCGCATTAGACACCGCAGCCGCAAGCTCCGGTGTACTGGCACCCCCCATCCCGGCCAGCACGATGGGATATTCGATTCCAAACACATCACAGATCCGCGTGCGTAGAGACACGTTGGTCATTGGCGCTGCCTCTCATCCTCGGATAACAAATATCTCGCGTTTACGTCTGTTTGTAAATAGGTTTACTATAAATCCGTTGACATATGGGAGTTCCCGTGACCGGCTCAATACAACCCGTACTGGTAGGCGCTGGCCAGCTCGTTGACAGAGCATCCGACTCGGCCGATGCGCTCGATCCACTGGCGATGATGACCATCACAGCACGCGCCTGCGCCATCGATGCAGACCTGCATCCAAGGTATTTGAAGGAGCTGGATACCCTCGTCGTGGTAGATACGGTCGGCCCCAAGCTCATGAACAATCCGCCCATGCAGCTGGCACAACGCCTTGGCGCCAGCCCCCCACGACAATTCGTCACCGTGACCGGTGGCAATACGCCACAGATGCTGGTCAACCACTTTGCGAAGGAAATTGCTGCTGAACGCGCATCCATGGTGCTGTTGAGCGGGGCCGAGGCGCTACACACGCTGGCGAGGAGCGCAAAGACGGGTCAGCCCTTGAACTGGGAGAAGGCTTTGTCGGCCGATCTCGGGGCGCCGGCTGCATTTTCCGAGGATCGCCCCGGAAGCAACGCAACGGAACGTGCACACGGTATGGTCGCACCTATCGTGACCTACCCGCTGTTCGAAAACGCTCTACGACATCACGCCGGCCGTTCTTTGTCGGACCACCAGATGCACGTTGGGCGTTTGTTCGCTCCTTTCACCGAACTCGCCGCTGACAATCCCTACGCCTGGTTTCCCAGAGCTCGTTCAGCAGCAGAGATTGCGACGCCAACGCGTGACAATCGCTACGTCGGCTTTCCGTACACCAAATACATGAACGCGGTCATGCAGGTAAACCAATCAGCCTCTGTGCTGCTCATGTCGGACGCCAAGGCACGCGCCATGGGAATCGATGAGTCCCGCTGGATCTACCTGCACGGACACTGCGACATTAACGACGTGTGGCACGTATCCGAACGAATCGACTTTCACAGCTCGCCCGCGCTCCGATCCGGCTTGACCAGTACCTTCCACATGGCCGGCATCTCCGCCGACGACATCGCTCACTTCGATGTGTACTCCTGCTTTCCGGCCGTGGTCGAGATGACCAGGGATCTGCTCGAGATGCGGGCAAACGACCCACGCCTTCTGACCGTGACAGGCGGACTCCCTTACTTTGGCGGCGCGGGCAACAACTACTCGATGCACGCGATCGCGAGCATGATGCAGCGTCTTCGCGCTGCACCCGGAGACTACGGTCTGGTCACTGCCAACGGTTGGTATTTGACGAAGCACGCACTGGGTGTGTATTCGACAACACGTCCGAATCAGGCGTTCGCTCCACAAGACCGGAAAATGCCGAATCGATTCGCCTCTTCAGTCGAGCACCCGCAAATGGATCCCCGGCCGTCCGGACCCGGCACAGTCGACACTTTTACGGTAATGTTCGACAGACATAGCGTACCTACAAGCGGTCTGGTGATAGGGACTCTCGAATCGGGTGCTCGGTTCGTCGCCCACACGCGCAGCGATGAATCCACACTCACTGACATGACCCAGGTGAGTCCAATCGGCCGCCGCGGTCGCGTTGTCTGCGGCCACCCCACACACCTGTTCGAATTCGATGAATGACTAGACAATCCGAGTATCTTCTAGAGCGAGACCTGGCGTTTCTGTTGGTCGACGCGGGACGCAAACTCAACGACGCCTACGACGTCACTATGAAGCCGCTCGCGTTGACTCGATCTCAATGGCGCATTATGGCTTACGTCAGCCGCACACCAGGAATCTCGCAGACTGACCTCGCAGCGACCGTGGAATGCAGCCGTATGGCGATTACGCACCTGCTCGACAAGATGCAGGACAAGGAACTCATCGAGCGCAGAGAAACAGCAAGCGACCGACGGGTGCGTCGTGTCTACCTCACCGCCAAAGGCAAACGCTTGGTCAAGAAGATGAATGCAACCGCCATCGAAGTACTGGAAGGCATCTTTGCCGGGACTACTCAGCGCGACTTGCAAGCTCTTAAGAAAACGCTGGAAACCATCAAGTCGAACGCGACCGCGTTGGCCAGCCCCGAACCGGTGACCTAAGGAAACGCTGACCCGTATGCTTAGAGCTATCCTAGTCCTTGTGGTAAAAAGCCTCGCGTTCCCGTGATGCTTTCACCACCGGGATTTCATCGTCCTCAAGTGTCGCCATCCATTCCTTACGCGCCAGCGCGGCCTCGATGTAGGGTGCTAGACTCGCCGCTTTGGCAGCTTCGCGTGCTTCCCTGCCTTCTACAAAGCGCGGCAACACCTTAGCGCCAAACAACTCCAGACCTTCACAGATGTGCTGGTGCCGGTTCTTGCCGCCCTGTTGGAGAAAAATGATCTGATCGACACCAACGTCTTGAAACTCCTGGATGAATGTCGAGAAATCTTCCGGAGTGCCGATGCCCGGAGCGGCGATAGTCGGCAAGTCACGGTCACGGAGCGCCTCGTATTCTTCCCACAGTGTGGTCCGCCCCGGCACCATGTCGTTTGCGACCAGCGCATTGATGGCATATCGAAAAAAAGCAAAGCCGTCTTCGCCCCGCCTACGGCCTTCCTCTGCGTCTTCATGCAAGGAGAAACCGGCAACCACCGCGATGTTGGCGTTGACGGAGTGACCCAGCGGCACACACTCCTCTGACTTGATGATGCCGTAGTAGGTGTCGGCCCAGGTTTTCGCCTCCTCCGGATCGACGAACGTAAACGCCAGAGCGCCCAAGCCATTTCTCGCCGCTACCTCGATGGTCTTACGGTTCGTACACGCAAGCCACATCGGGGGGTGCGGTTTCTGCAGCGGTTTCGGCAGCACGTTGCGACAAGGCATGCTGAAACCTTCCCCTTCGTAACCCGGGTAGGGTTCCATCACCATCATGTTGGCAATCTGCTCCGCAGATTCCAGCGATAGCGCGCGTTTGTTTTTGGAAGGTATGCCATAACCGTGCAGTTCCAGCCGCGTGGCACCTTCGCCGATGCCGAATTCCACTCTGCCGTCCGATACGAGATCCAACATCGCTACCGACTCTGCAGTGCGCGACGGATGGTTGTAATTCGGTATCACCTGGCGAATGCCAAAACCCACCCTGATGTTCTGAGTCTTCGACGCAAGTGCCGTCAGGAATACGTCAGACGCCGAGCAGTGCGAATACTCATCGAGGAAGTGGTGCTCCACCGCCCACGCATAGTCAATACCCAGGCGGTCGGCGAGCTGCACCTGTTCGATGGCTTCTTTCACCAGCTTGTATTCCGCTTGATCGCCCCATGGCTTGGGCAGTTGTAGTTCGTAAAAAACGCCAAATCGCATAACTCTTCACTCCTTGTTATTCGCACACCGTGCCACGTTGCGAATGCAGACAGACAGAGCTGCATCGCATTCGACCGCTGATCATAAGAAGGTCAACGCGACCGAATAGACCTACTCGATCGGCACATACATAAGAAAGTAGGTGGCCGTGACCAGAGCCACGCTGGTTAGAATCAACAGCAGTGCAACGTTACGCCATGCTTTGGTCATTCTGATCTCCCAACAGCGAAGAGCCCGTTGTCTCTAGAGACCCCACGGAATCAGTCTCCCCCAGTACACGACTCCCACCCACAACACCAACGAAGTCGCTCCCAAGACCTTCGCGATCATTGGCGCGTCATCGCCTGCTCCAAGACCGTCGACCTGCAGCGCAATGCTCTTGCGGCTGAACATTAGCAGGTTCAACCCCGCAAACCCAATGAACGCCAATTTGAGTTGCAGGAAGCGGTCGATAGTCAACGCTTCGAGCGGGTGCATCTTCACGTTTGCCCACAATCCGGTAACGAAGAGCAAACCCGTGACTACGCACAAAACGAAACCCAAAATGGCCCAAGGCATTAGCAGGCGCAGCGATGCGAAGGGCATTCTCTTGGCGATACCCAACAGCCGTAGATCGAACAGCGTGACGATGCCGACCAACAAAATGAGTCCGATGAAGTGCAGCACTTCGGATAACGGCCATACCCAGCGATACGCACCGATCAGGTCTTCGATGAACTGGATCTGTAAGAACGTCTCCGGTAGGCCGTACATATTGAAACTCCTTGAGGTTTCCGCGCCGCTACATTTCCTCAGCCGTATCGATGAGCCTCATGCGCCGCCCGGCCAAGCGAATCACTAGAAAACCGACAGAGAGGAAGACGAGGACAGCGACAGCAGTTTGAATCTTGGTCGGCATGGTATAAGCCATCACTCGTCCGGCCACCGTCGCGACCAGCCAGGCGCACAGAAGCGCCCCCGCCATGACTTTCATCGGTCGCGCTTCGGCCACCCGCTCAGGGTTGGCTTGACCGTCGAACAACGCCCCTCTGAGCTTGCGCAGAATCACCACCGCCAACGCGATAGCCGCGAGTTTGATATAGATCGTCGGTTCCGTGAGATAGTTTGTCGGGTAAAGCACCATGAGTATGGCGCCGGTGAAGACGTTGATCGCCGCACCGGCAAACATCAAAGGGAAGAAATCCTGCAGCGGTTCCAACGGCATGGCACGGGCGACGCCCAGAATGCGCATAGCCAACGCCCCGCTGATGCCGACGAGAAAAGCTAAGCCGATCGTGTGGAAAGCCAGCACCGCAACGTATGCGGTGGACGATTCTTTGACCCACATCGCGAAGGCGCTGGCTTCTATGGCTTCGAGTATCCCCATGCTCAAATCCCTCCGCACTCGACCGTATTGTGACCTTCCGCTACTCAAAACCCACGGAAGGACTGTACAAACCACTCTAGACGAGAACGAATGCGTCTCATTTGATTCAAATCAGATTGAGGGCACCTTTTCCATGCATGAGGGAGTACCGATCTACTAGAAGCTCGCGCTCAGCATCAGCCAGAATTTGGACACATCGGGTAGCGTTGCATCGCCGTTAAAGCGAGCGTATTTGAGATCCATCTTCAACCACTCGCTGAGTTGATAGCCAAACGATACGTCGAACTCGTCGCCAAAATCTTGCCCACCGTCTTCCGCCTCGAAAACGTGGTATTTGATTTGCGTTTTAATGTCACCCAATGTGTACAGCACTTTCAAATAGCGGTCGTCCAACCCCGCGCCAGGTGTTGCCAGGAACATGTCCGCCCAGCCGTTGAACGCATGCAGAGTCGCCAACGGGGTACGAAATGCAGAACCAGGTGAGTTCGCGTCCCCACCGAGCAACTCCCAGCCAATGCCAAGATCCCACTCCTCGAAGGCTATACCCGCATCCAAATGCCAGTAGTTGGCGTCGTAGTCCACCGGGTTATCGCCCGCATCGGTTTGACGAGCGAAGCTTGCCGCATAGTGCAACTTAGCAGCATCTTCACTGTTGCTGAGTGGTCGTTGCCCGGTGAGACGAGCACCGAAAGTCGCTGTTGAGAACGCCGGTGCGTCGTCGTTGTCGATATAGTAGTAAAAGCCCGAGACATTCTGGTCTGCGACCGAGCCCGACACATTCAACAAGTGCGACCCATCCTGGTCGTGTTCACCGGCCGGGACGTCATCGCCGAATATGCGATTGACCTTTCTAACATAGACGTACTGCGCCTTGACACCCTCGTTGGAGTAACCTGTCGAGAGTGCGTCGTAAGTTTGCTCGTTCTGACGCCAACCCACGCCGCCGACGAATCTTTGATTGTCGAAGTTGATGCGTTGTCTGCCCACACGGGCGAGCCAAGGTCCGTCCTGGTATTCCACAAAGGCTTGATTGACTTCAGTCCCCCGTGGATCCGCCACCACCGGATAACGACTGCGTGAAGGCGTATTTCCCCCACCGGCATTGAAATGATCAGCTCCCACCTCGCTGACATCGTCAACTTCCGCCAACAATCCGAAATTGGCGACGCGACCGGAGGTGAGCGTCAGTCTGGAACGCAACGTCGAAGCATTGGCGTTACGCCCAAAACGATCGTCATCCACGTGCTCGTAGCGATAACGGAACGACAGTGCTGCCTTGCCTTCGCGTACGAAATCCGCGACGTCAGCTGCCGAGGCAGACGTCGCGGCTACACTCAACAATACTCCGACAGCAACGCTCCAACCTGCGAAGGCGGCAACGTAACCCATACTACTTCTCCTTTATCCTATGGGTTTTTGACGTAGGCATTCGGACGCAGGTAGAACCACCAGTTCAGCGCGAGACACACCGCATAAAATACGGCAAAGCCGTACAGTGCATTTTCCGGCGTGGTCGCATTGATCTGCTCGCCGAATACCTTGGGAATGATGAAAGCGCCATAAGCCGCGACAGCGGATGTCCAACCCAAGGCCGGGCCCGCTTGTTCTTGATTGAACACCACGGCTATCGTGCGAAAGGTCGAGCCATTCCCTACGCCGGTCGCTGCAAACAACACGATGAAGAGTAGGAAGAACGGCCAGAAATATTGTTCGGGGGTCTCTGAGCGGTATGCTGCGCTCATGAAGTAGGCCACACCGAGCGCTGAAATGATCATGACGATCGAGACGAGCTGGGTGACCTTGGCACCCCCTACTTTGTCCGCAATCTTGCCGCCGATCGGCCGTATGAGCGCACCGATGAAGGGCCCCATCCAAGCGAACATCAATGCACTCGGCCCGTTCGGATTCACCGCATCGTGCACGAGCTGTCCGTCAGGGCCGACCACATGGGTAAAACCGAAGATCACTTTGATCGATAGCGGAAATGCCGCCGAATAACCGATAAACGATCCGAAGGTCATGGTGTAGATCACCGTCATGGCCCACGTGTGCTTGTTGTTGAAGATGCGGTATTGGCGTTTCAGGTTGTCCCGCAACGCTCCTGTGGTCGTATACCTCAGCGCCAGCACCGTCCCCGCGATCACCAATGGCAGCACCACCCAGGTGTTCAACAAGCCACTGCCGAACGGTGGCGGCAACAAGAGGTACAGACCGAGTGTCGCGGTGGCCAGAGCAATCGCCAACAACATCGTGATCTTGACCATCGCCCAAGGCGGACTGCCGGGTGTGGGCGTGACGTCCGCTGTAGTGATGTTGTTCATGCCGAACCAGCCGAAAAAAGCAAGTGGGATCAGAAACACCAACCACACGAAACCCGCATTGTGGATGTACGTGTCGGTCCCCGCGGGAATCTTACCGACCAAGGTGCCGCTGCTATTCACCAACGTCATCGGATCGCCCCCGAACACGCCGATGGTCATCACCAACGGAATGAGAATCTGCATCGTCGTCACGCCGAAGTTGCCGAGTCCGGCATTGAGTCCCAACGACGTGCCTTGCACGCTCTTTGGATAAAAGAAACTGATGTTGGACATCGAAGAGGCAAAATTGCCGCCGCCGAGCCCCGACAACAAAGCCAACAGCTGAAAGGTCCACAACGGCGTTTCCGGATCTTTCAATGCCAGACCGGTACCCACTGCCGGGATCATCAGCAGCGCGGTCGTGAAGAAGATGGTGTTGCGCCCACCTGCTATCCGAATAAAAAAAGTGCTTGGGATACGCAGCGTGGCCCCACTCAATCCTGCGATCGAAGACAGGGTAAAAAGCTCGGCTTGCGAGAACGCAAACCCCAAATTGAGCATCTGCACCGTGATGATGCCCCAGTACAACCATACTGCGAAACCGCACAGCAAGCTGGGGATGGAGATCCACAGATTTCTGGTCGCGATCCTTTTACCGGTGGAATCCCAAAATCTCTGGTCTTCGACATTCCAATGATCAATATTTGCGCCCACTTTCCTCTCCTGCTATACGCGGCTTACTGCCTCGGGCGATTCGCGCCGCATCATGTGTACGATCACGTTGTGCATCCAGAACAGACAGATCGCCGAAATCACCCACATAAACATCCAGCAGCTGGTCCACAATCCCGTGCCGTCCAACAGATAGCCGAACAAGATCGGGCACACGAAACCGCCCAACCCTCCGATGACGCCCACCATGCCGCCGACCACGCCGACTTGATCCGGAAAATAGTCCGGAATGTGTTTATAGACGGCAGCCTTGCCGATGCCCCAAACACTTCCTAACAAGATAACGAACGCAGCAAATATCCAGACGTTGGCCTGGAAGTAGATGAGCGTTATGCCTTTGGCCAGCAACTGCCGACGCTTGACTTCATCACCGGGTTTGACCGCCGGTTCTTGCCACGTGTCCTTGGTGGGGAACACAACGATGCTGTCGTCTAAGGCTTCAAAGTCCTTTTCACGCTGTTTCAACATGTAGGTCTGACCATCGACCACAATGCGGGTCTCGGTGACCTCGGTCACTACCCCCGCAGACTGGGCAAGAACACCTTCGCCGGGAGATTGAATTTGCATCTTGGGAATCACGAGCATGAAACTAATGGCGACGGACAGACCCAAGACCCAATACATGACCGCGCGCGCTCCCCAGCGGTCCGACATCCAGCCGCCAAGGGCTCGAATGACGCCGGATGGCAAGCTGAAGGCCGACGCCAGAATCCCCGCCGTGACCAAGGGCAGGTAGTAGACGTTTACAAAGTAAGGTACCAACCACTGAGAGAACGCGACGAAACACCCGAATACCAGAAAGTAGTAGAGACCAAACCGCCAAACGCGTACGTCTTTCAACGGTTGCATCATCTTGCTGATGGTTTCAGGCACGTACCTCGGCTTCTTGTTCTCGCTGAAGACGAGAAAAATCCCGGCCATGATGAGAAACATGACCGCGTAGTACACGGGCAGTTGCCGCCATCCTTCCAGGTTAGTGGCATCGTTGGTCAGCGTGTTGAGCAACGTCGGTGCGAATAGAGTCGTCAGCGCCGCACCGGCATTACCCGCACCGAAAATACCCAACGCAGTGCCTTGAGAACGCTGTGGGTACCACACCGACGTGTAGGCGATGCCGATCGAGAAACTCACGCCCGCCATACCAAAACCGGCACTGCACAGCGCAAACTGCCAGAAATTGTTGGCATACGAGAGTAGGTACATGGGAATGGCGCAGAACAACATCAGCAAGCCGAACACCCACTTGCCTCCATACTTGTCCGTCAACACGCCGGCCGGTAGGCGAAAAAGAGCTCCGGTCAACACCGGAATCCCCATTAACCAACCAATCTCCACAGGCCCCCAGTCGAAGACCTTATTGGCCGATAAAAAAGTGACCAACACACCGTTGAACATCCATGCGGCAAAGCACACGGTAAATGCCAATGTGTTGAGAAAGAGCGCTTTGTGAGATTGAGCAGTTGCGACTTCCACTACTTACCCTTTTCTTAGTTGTTACGCGGTCTGGTCCTTTGCCACGGCGTCTGTGCGCGACGAATCTGCTTACGGTCCCAGTACCACATCACCACTTGATAAGGCCGCCACAGATAGTGCAGGGGCGCGACCAGAAAGTGGGCGAGACGCGTGAAGGGAACGAGTAACACGATGACGAACGCACCGACGACATGCAATTTGATGACCCAAGGCATCGCACTGATGGCATTGATCTGCGGATCGAGTGTGACAATCGACCACAAGTAAGGGGATAGGTCGGAAGCAAACCAGGTGGATCCCCAACGATAGCCAACAGCAATCCAGCAACCCAACAGGACCTGTAGCCAGATAAGCACTTCAACGGCGATGTCCATCGATGTGGTAACTGCTCGTAACCGAGCACTGGTCCATCGACGAATCAGTAACCCCGTCAATGCGATGAGAACCACGATGCCAAAAGTAAACGCTATGACCTCATGCACGATAAGGCGTGTTGGATCGCTGTTAATCGCCAATATGAGACCCGGAAACAAGAACATGACAATATGTCCTACAAACAACACCAATATGCCAATGTGGAACGGCACGGTGCCCCAAAACCCCGCCCGGTTCTCTAGAAACTGCGCCGATAGACTCGTGATACTGAATCCCGCACGGGTGTATCGTCTTATCGTGCCGAGTAGAAAGACGATGACTGCAGCGTAAGGAAGGGCGACAAATAACAGGATGTCCAACGAAGTCATGGCGTTAGCTCTCCAATGTGGTGAAACAGCACTCCGCTCGGGGTGCCTAGTCCGTTAGTAGAACGCACTAGCACTCTCCTCAATCTTGTTCTCGACATCGACGGACGTTAGAAAATCACCGGCATTGTCGGCACGAATGCGTTCTACGACGTTGAAATCCGCTTTTAATACGGTATACAGCGCGTTCAAGGCGTTCTGGTAGAGCGTCACTACAGGCGAAGATTCTGCCGGGGCAGCCAACAAGGTTTTATAGTGCTTTCTATACGCCGTGTGCTTCTGTTGAACTCGACGGTCTTCGAATTCTCCGCTCATTTTGAACACCGCCGGTGCGACTATCTCCTGCACCAACTCGTTGAGGAGTTCCTCGTCGTCTAGCTTGGCCATCAAGCGCAATACATTCGGCAGGTGATCGGCGAGTTCGTTACCACAGTCGATCTCGTACTTGACGTGTTCCCGGTTCAAGTGGGACAGGAGTTCACCGCGCTTGTAATCGTCGCCAAACATGACGTAACCGATATCCAGGGTCGTCAGTGCTTGGACATCGAACGACCGGCAGTAGAGCTCCTGCATCTTGCGCAGATCGTCTGCCGGTAGGAGTTGGATGAATCGGTCCAAGGACTCGAGTGCTTGCGGATAGGCATCCAAGTGCTGCCGTACCCCCCGCACACGCTCGGGAAAGAGCGCATCCGGGTATTCGAACAACTTAGCTAACGCGTGATACTGCTGCATCCTCAAGCCCCCCTCTGAGCGGTTCCTTCCTTGAAACCAAACCCGGTATTGCCTTTGCGGTCTCCTGTGTTTTCCAGCATCTCGATGGCTTCTTCGCGGTGCGCCGGTGGGATGACGAAGCGGTCATCGAACTTGGCCAACGAGGTCAGGTAATAAATGTCATCGGCCATGGCCTGAGTCAGCCCCACCTCAGCGAGCGCCTCCTTGGCACGTTCTTCCGAGATGTCTCCCACCGTCTTCCAACGCCGATGAATGCGTACGGCCATGAGTTTCTTGACGCGGATTTCGACCAGGCTCGTATCACCCGCGCTGAATAGACTGGCCAGATACTCCATGGGGAACCGAGAGTCTTCGATGGTGCCCCACAGTTCTTTGGTGGTCGTGTCGTAGAGCCAGGCGTCATCCCACTGCTTGGCAGTTTCGTTGAGCTTCAAATCGGCGTTCTTTTTCTCGCCCAGCGAAGCCATCACCGGCAACAAAGGTGGGACATAAAACAACATGGGTAGCGTGCGGAACTCCGGGTGCAGCGGCAGCGCCATACCCCATTCTTTGACGAACCGGTAAATGGGTGAGGCTTGAGCGGCTTTGATGGTCGAATCGGCAACGCCGTTTTGTTTAGCCGCCTCTATTACCTCGGGGTCGTTGGGATCCAACAGCATGTCCAACTGTTGACCGACCAACTGATCCTCAGGGACCGATGCCGTGGTGTGCAAACGATCCGCATCGTAGAGCATGACGCCTAAGTACCGAATGCGGCCGACGCAGCTATGCATGCACGCGGGGGCATGTCCGGCTTCGAGACGCGGATAGCAAAGGATGCACTTCTCCGACTTACCGGTCTGCCAGTTGTAGTAGGTCTTTTTATAAGGACAAGCTGTGACACACATGCGCCAGCCCCGACACACATCTTGATTGATGAGCACGATGCCGTCTTCGCCGCGTTTGTAGATGGCCCCCGAAGGGCACGCGGCCACACAAGCGGGATTGAGACAATGGTTGCAGATGCGCGGTAGATAGAAGAACGCCATCCGCTCGAGCTGGAACATCGCTTCGCGTTCTACGGGAGACAGGTTCTCCAGATTAGGATCGTTGCGCGCATAATCAGGCGAACCGCTGAGGTCATCGTCCCAGTTCGGACCCATCTTGATGTCCATGGGCTCGCCGGTAATCAGCGATACCGGTCTGGCGGTAGGCTGATCGTCACCGGCCGGAGACTCGATGAGATCCAGGTATTTGTACGTAAACGGCTCGTAGTAGTCATCGATGACCGGCAAGTTCGGGTTGTGGAAGATGTTTTTGACTGCAATGCGCTTGCCCGCACCTTTGAGCTCTATATCCTCGCCCTTCTTCTGCCACCCGCCTTTGTAAGTGTCTTGATCCTCCCATTTGCCTGGATACCCGGTGCCCGGCTTGGTCTCGACGTTGTTCCACCACATGTACTCGGCACCCTTGCGATCGGACCAGATGTTCTTACACGCTATGGAACAGGTGTGGCAGCCAATGCACTTGTCCAAATGGAACACCATCGAAATTTGCGAACGTACGTCCATTTGTTTCTCCTTAGAATACGACCTTGTCCATCTTCTTCACCGTGACATGCGTGTCCCGGTTCGGTGCAATGGGTCCCCAATAGTTGAAGTGGTAGCTGAACTGTCCGTATCCGCCGGCTAAAAAGTTGGGTTTCAAATGGATGCGGGTAATGCTGTTATGGCCACCGGCACGCTTGTTGCCGCGAACCTGCGACTTCGGTATGCCGGTAGTGCGCTCCGGTACGTGGTAAACGATGCAAACTCCTCGAGGGATGCGCGCGCTGACCACCGCCCGCGTGCAATACACACCGTGATCGTTGTAGACCTCGACCCAGTCGTTGTCTTGAATACCCAGCTTCGCGGCATCGACTTCGCTCAACCAGCATGGCTCGCACCCACGGGACAACGTCAGCATGCGCAGGTTTTCCATGTAGGTAGAGTGAATGTGCCACTTGCCGTGCGGTGTCAGGTAATTGAGCACCAATGCCTCTTCGTTCTTCAGCGTCTCTTTGAGATCGCCGTACAGCTCCGGTTTTGGCGCAGGTTTGTACGTGGGCAGGTTCTCGCCGTAGGCAAGGTACATTTCATGATCCAGGTAGAAATGCTGGCGGCCGGTGAGCGTGCGCCACGGTACGAGCTTTTCGGTGTTGTAGGTGTAAGGTGCATACGCGCGCCCGTCGTTCATCAGACCGGACCAAAGCGGCGATGAGTTGTAACGGCGCGGTTGCGCTTGCAGGTCGGCGTACGTCATGTGTACGTTCTTGTTACCCATGCCGAGATCGGCTAGCTCGAGACCGCTCTTATCTTCCATGTATTCGTACGCTTTCACCGTCAATTCGCCATTTGAGAGCGAAGACAGATGAAGTACCGCGTTTGCGGCGTATTCGACTTCTTCTATGGACGGATAGGTCTCCCCTTCCATCTCCCGTACGGGGAAGTGGTGGGATTCCAGCATCTCATCGTACTGATCCGCGGGGTTGTAGTGATTGCCGTGGGCACCTAGACCGGCGGAGCGGATGTTGTTGCCCAGGGTGATGAACTTCTCGTGGATCTTGGTGTAATCCCGGTCGACCACGGCCATTTTGTGCATGGTTTTACCCGGTATGGCCTCGCACTCACCCGAATACCAATCTTTGATTTCCGGTTGCGTAATTTCATCGGCCGTGTCGTGAGCCAATGGCAGCGCGACGACGTCCTTGCGTGGCTCGGCGAAATGCTCCTCGGCCAACTCGCTGGTCGCTTTGGCAATGCCTTTGAAGATTTCCCAATCCGTTTTCGACTCCCACACCGGTGCCACGGCTTGCGACAACGGATGAATGAAGGAGTGCAGGTCGGTGCTGTTGAGGTCCGCCTTTTCGTACCAGGACGCTGCCGGTAAGACGATGTCCGAGTACAAGGCCGAGGAGTCCATGCGGAAGTTGAGGTCCACGACCAAATCCATTTTGCCCACCGGCGCCACATCGTGCCATTTGACTTCTTGAGTGTGATCTTCGGAGTCTTGGGCAATATCGTTGGAGTGGGTCCCTAAATAGTGCTTCAACGCGTATTCGTGGCCCTTCATGCTGCCGACGATGGCGTTGCCTCGCCAGATATACCAAACGCGGGGATGGTTTTCCGGTGCTTCCGGGTCGCTGACGGAATACTCCACTTCACGCGACTTCAACTTTTCGAGCACACCCCGAGTAATGTCGTCGTTACTGGTAGCGCCTTCCTCTACCACTTGATCGCACAAGTTGAGCGTGTTTTGTTTGAACTGAGGATAAAACGGCATCCAACCGTTGCGCACCGACTGGAAAATCGTATCCGCCGTATGTTGACGGGTGAGTTCGTTATCCGGAACGGTGTTGTATCTCGAGAACTGTCCGTCGTACCGGTATTGGCTGGTGTTGATGTAGTGCCACAACGGTGCTTGCTGCAGACGCGACGGTCCCTGCCAGTCTTTGGCGAAGGCAATCGCACTCCAGGAATCCATCGGAGCGAGCTTCTCCTGACCCACATAATGGTTGAGGCCACCACCATTGCGCCCGACACAACCGCTCAACATCAACGCCATTGCACCGGCGCGATACATCAAGTTGGCGTGATACCAGTGATTGATACCGGCACCGATGATGATCATACATTTGCCGTTGGTAGCGTTGGCAGTATTGGCCCACTCCCTGGCGAACTGCAGCACTGTCGCTGCATCCACTCCAGTGAATACTTCTTGCCACGCCGGCGTATAGGCTGCGTTTTTGTCGGCATAGTCTTCCGGGTACGCACCTTCGAGCCCGCGTCCGACCCCATATTGAGCCATGATGAGATCGTAGACCGTGGTCACCGCGGCGGTGCCTTCGCTGGTCTGCACATGTTTCACCGGGACACCGCGCAACACCTCCTGACCGAGCCCCCATTCGACAAATTCTGTCTGTGCGACTTCGTCATGCGCGTTCAACAGGGTCAGCAGCGGATCGTAGTTCGCATTGTCCACTGAGTTCTCGAACTTCATGTTCCAATGGCCGGGCTGTTCGTCCCAACGGTGACCCATGGCCCCCTTCGGCACCACGAACTCACCTGTAGAGGCATCGATGTTCAAAAACTTCCAGTCGCCATTGGAGATATCGGCAAATTGCTGCAACTCGTTGGCACGAAGCAAACGCCCAGGGCGATAGTGGTCGCCGTCGCGCTCGAGCTTCACCAACATCGGACTGTCGGTGTATTGCTTTACGTAGTCGATGAAATAAGGGGTCTGCTTCTCGTGGTGAAATTCCTTGAGGATGACGTGCGAGACCGCCATCCAGAACGCACCATCGCTTCCGGCGTGTAGCGGTACCCACTGATCGGCGTATTTGCACACTTGGGAGAAGTCGGGAGAAAACACCACCGCCTTGGTCCCGTTGTGTCGAGACTCGGCAAAGAAGTGGCAGTCCGGCGTGCGGGTCATGTTGAGGCACGCGCCCATGTCCGCAATCATCTTGGCGTTGTACCAATCCGCACTTTCGCATACATCCGTCTGCTCGCCCCAGATTTCCGGAAACGCCGTCGGTAGATCGCAGTACCAATCGTAGAAACTCAAATTGACGCCGCCGAAGAGCTGCAAGAAGCGGGCACCTGCCGCATAGCTCAGCATGGACATTGCGGGTATCGGCGAAAAACCGATGACACGGTCCGGTCCGTGTTTCTTGGCAGTGTGGATGTTGGCTGCCGCCATGATTTCCATGACTTCATCCCAGGAGGCCCTGCGAAAGCCTCCCTTACCCCGTGCTTTTTGATAGGCACTGCGTTTTTCCGGGTTGGCCTGAAGGGCTTCCCACGCCAGCAGAGGATCGCCGGTCTTGGCTTTCTCTTCCCGATACGCATCGATGAGCGCACTGCGGATAAGCGGATATTTGATTCGAACGGGACTGTAGAGATACCAGGAAAAAGAGATACCGCGTTGACAGCCGCGAGGCTCGTACGGTGGCAGCTGATTGTCGAGCAATGGGTAGTCGAGTTGCTGGGTTTCCCAGACCACCACACCGTCCTTGACGTGAATCTGCCACGAACACCCGCCAGTACAGTTTACGCCGTGAGTGCTTCTTACGACCCTGTCATGCTGAAAGCGGTTGCGGTAGAACTCTTCCCATTTACGCGTCTCTGGCGCGACGATATCTTTGATCCAGCTCATTGTGTGCCTTAACTTGTTGTTGGCTAACTCGACTTTCCCTGACGATCGTATATGTCTTGATTGACCGACCCTATCCGACGTTTGCGCCATACCGCTCCACACAAACCGAAAACGACCGCACTACCTACGACACCACCGGTGAACAAACCCAAGCCGTAGTTAGGTGAGCGTTGATTAGCTTGTTGACCCGCGTGATCCAGAAAAGTAACCAGAGCCGCGACTTCGCTTTCGGCTAGGGGGTGATCCGCATAGGCGACTTGCATGACCGGAAACGGCGCCTGCCCAATGACAGCGGTTAAACCCGCCCCACCCATGGTCGAGAAAACGGTGGTGAGTTCCTTTGCCAGCACACCGCCCCCCGTCACTGCATCGCTGCGAATGTCATGACAGGCGTTGCAGGCCGGGCCGCCGGACTCGAAGCGAGTGGTGCCTTGAAACAGCTCCTGACCAAGTGCCACCTGGGCCATGGTCGCGGCATCGGGTTCTACGCTTACATCAGCGGTATCGCCGGATACCGCCGCGGTCGCTACCGGCTCAGTGGGCGTGTCATCTTCGGCGGCCGCCTCCTCATCGGCGCTCGCCGTTTCAGAGGCTGCAGCACTTTGTTGTTCGATATAGACCAGCAACGGCTTGATGCGATCGTCCGGAATCATCGAATCCGGCATGATCAAGCCGTTGTACTCGTCAAACACTGCTTTGGCATCGGCGTCCCCCGAGGCGATGAGCGCTTGCGATGAACGCACGAATTCGAACAGCCACTGTTCGTCCCGGCGTTCGTTGATACCCGCTAAGTCGGGACCGACCAAACGACCCCCGCCAATCGTGTGGCATGCGGCGCAGGCCATCTTGAAGTCGTCCTCTACGGAAGCTGCAAACGCAGGGGCTGAGATGAGAGCCGACGAGATGAATGCCGCGATGCTTAACACGGTTAAAGCTCGGCCTCTGGATGCAATTTCGATCTTGCTGACAAGGTCCATAGGCGACTCGCGACTTTTTGTTTTAAACCAGTGAAACAAGCAGTACCCCGATTGCATATACGCGATTACCGAGGTAAGGCAGGTGTACCACCTAATCCGCTTCAACATGCAACGTCCCCGACGAAAGAATGCGGGCGCGTAATCCGCCCGTGCCGGACAGCGCATCTTCTGCGCCGGATCCAACAGCCTGATTCATCCAGTAACAGGGACGGCACTCTTCCGTACCAAGAAAACGCACGCCCTGTATTTCGAATTCCTTACCGACGAGCGCATTCAGATCTGCATCTTCGGTGATCACATTGCGGCGGTAAGCGGAGATGGGCACACTTTCGAGATCCAGGTCTCGCCTGATCTGGTCGTGCGTTTCTCGTGCAAAGAACGTAATTTGCCCCTTAAAGTCAGGTTTGTGATCGAAGAAACGATCGCCCCGGATACCGCGACCCGCCACGCATTCGACACGCTCCACCGGTGTGATCCCACACGTGCCGGCGTCTTTACCATGATGACCGACAAAGTTGTGCTTTGCGGAGATGTACAACCCCACTACTTTCATCACCCTCTCCATTTGTTCCTAAGAACACGTTAATGCACGTGAAGCCTACCCATCCGCAATCGAGCGCGCCTTGACCGCGATCAAGCCGGACCGTACCGAGCGGTCCGCAGGTCATCCAATGAGTTGATCGAAATCAAACGCTCACTTGCACCACCGTACGATAATCCGCCCAACTAGCGCTTCAACACGGCACGTGGCTCACCATTCATCTCCCGACTCGTGGCCCGACCCGGTCACATTGGACGTACCCCTACCTCATCGGAAGGAGATCCGCGCGTGGCTGTTGCCGTTTTCGCAACAACGCACGCTGGTACCGATCCTGCTTTTAGTCGTGGATTGGATCGGCTTCGCCGTGTGCCTCACCGGCACAATTTGGTTCACCGTCTGGTGGGCGAAATTGCTGTGCGGTCTCGCCGCGGGGATCATGATCGGGCGGTTGTTCATCATCGGGCATGACGCCTGTCACCAGAGCTATACCCCGAACCGCGTTCTCAACAAGTACCTGGGCCGGATCGCGATGATCCCTTCGCTAACGCCCTACAGCCTGTGGCAGGTCGGTCACAATGTCGTTCACCATGGGTATACCAATCTCAAAGGCGTCGACTTCGTGTGGGCACCGTTGACGCTGGAGGAATACCGAGCCCTATCGCCCGCTCGTCGCGTGATGGAGCGTATCTACCGCAGCGGTTGGGGTTCTGGTGTGTACTACCTGATCGAAATGTGGTGGCTGCGAATGTTCTTTCCTCGCCGGCAATACATCAATGCAAGACGACCGGAATTCATACGCGACGGTATATTCGTCATCGGTTCGATCGTCGTCTGGATCGTTCTATTAATAGGCATGGCCACCTGGACCGCGCAATCCGTTTGGCTGCTACTGCTCTTCGGTTTCGTCATCCCATTAGTCGTCTGGAATACGCTCATCGGATTTGTCGTCTACGTCCACCATACCCATACAGACGTGGAGTGGCATGACAATAAGAGCGAGTGGGCAGCTGCCGCACCTTTCGTATCGACCACCGTACATCTCACTTTTCCGTGGCATATTGGTCGAGTGTTTCATCACATCATGGAGCACACCGCCCATCATGTTGATATGAGCATCCCACTGTACGAACTGACCGATGCGCAGCGCATGTTGGAGACAACCCTGCCGGGCCGCATTACGCAGCAGCGTTTTTCCTGGCGGTGGTACCGACACACAGCACACCGGTGCAAGCTCTACGACTTCGACCAGAGTTGCTGGACCGATTTCACAGGCAAGCGCACCAGCCCCATCGCGCCTTCTAAGAAAGGTGCACGTCCTCAACCCGCCGCGTAGCGATTGACGTCAACGGCAGCTCAATGAAAGCACAATTCGCGCCAGAACTCGTCAGCCGCTACAACGTCAGCGGCGCTCGCTATACTTCCTATCCGACAGCCAATGTCTTTCACGATTGCACCTCGCAAGCCTACATGTCGGAAGTCCAGTCGCTACAGCCCGGTACGGCGCTGTCTTTGTACCTCCACGTGCCCTTCTGCTCCACTATTTGCTACTACTGCGCTTGCAACAAGATCAACACAGGCAACCACAAGCACGCAGACACTTACGTCGATCACTTAGTTCGCGAAATGAGCCTGCAAGCCGGGCTTTTAAACGATCGCCATCCGGTGGAGCAGATGCACTTCGGTGGCGGCACACCCACGTTTTTAAACGACGCACAGTTCGCCCGCGTGTTCGAAGGCTTGCACGCCAACTTCTCGTTAATTGACGATCCTGACCGCGACTACTCCATCGAGATCGATCCGCGCCGCTTGCCGCCGGAACGCATCGCGACACTCGCCAAGTTCGGTCTCAATCGCATGAGCGTAGGCGTGCAGGATTTCGACCCTACAGTGCAAGAGGCCGTCAACAGAATCCAATCGGAAGCCGAAACGGCAGACGTCATTCACACCGCACGAGCACTTGGGTTCAGATCCATCAATGTCGATCTGATCTACGGGTTACCCCTGCAAAATCACCGCGGATTTGCGCGTACTCTGGATCGCATTCTCGCTTTGGACCCCGATCGTATTTCTCTATACAACTATGCGCACCTGCCGGAACGTTTCAAAACTCAACGTCAAATCAGATCAGCCGATTTACCGTCGGCATCCGCCAAGTTGGACCTGCTGGCGATGGCGGTTGAGCGATTCGGCTTGGCAGGCTACGAATACGTCGGCATGGATCATTTCGCCAAACCCACTGACAGCCTGTTCACGGCGCGAAAGGCAGGCACTTTGCATCGCAACTTCCAGGGTTACACCACGCACGGACATTGCGCACTGATGGCTCTGGGTGTCAGCGCCATCAGCAAAGTCGGCAAGGCTTACGCCCAAAACGCCAAGACGCTCGATGCCTACTACGAAGCCATCCTGGCGGGCCGGCTCGCGACCGATCGCGGCTACGTGATGACTGCGGACGACGACATCGCCGCCGATGTGATTCAAAAGATCATGTGTGATCTAAACGTAGATATCGATCAGTTCAACCGATGCCACGGCATCGATTTCTGGCAATACTTCGAACACGCCTGGGAGAGCTTGTCGCAAATGGCAGAGGAAGGCCTGATCGATCTGCAGCGGCGCCGCATCGAAGTCACTGCCGCCGGTCGCTTTTTAGTCCGCAACATCTGCATGGTGTTCGACGCCCACTTGTCGCTCAACCATCAGGGTTTTTCGAAGACTGTATAGGCAGCACGGCCGCTCAATTGGCGTCGCCGCTCTCCATGAAATGATCGACCCAGTTATGGAAGTGTTGCACGCGAATCTCATCATCGTTCAACCAAGCTCGCCCGAAACCGCGTGAGTGCATGCCTTTCTGCACATCGCGAATGAAGTGGATGTCCTGGTCAATGGTAATGGTCATCGTTTTCGAACCTGCAATGATGTCATCCTGCGTAAACTCATCATGCTCGGGCCGTTCCCAATCGGTAGGCGTTCCTTCGTGATCCAGGTTGAACGAAATGTTGGCACTTTGCTTCACGTCTTCACTGGGCGGCATACGCAGTGAAAACTTGTCCCAGTAACACTTGTTAGGGTCTGTTGCGTGCGGTCGCGTGCGGAGGATCCAGAACTCTTCCGGCTGTAGCACAAGAATGGAATTGGGGAAAATATTGTATTGGACTATGTCTGAGAGTTGTTCGTCACTCAACCGCTCGTAGTCGTAGCCGAGCGAGGGCCCCAATTCACGCTTCTTGATTTGGATATCGCGACGCACGTCCAAAACGCGTCCTTTGTAAGCATCCCTGTCCATGCCCAGAACTTCCATTTGCGCCCACATCGTGGGGGGCACTTCTTCGGGTAGCGGAAGGCGCGTGTTGACGGTAAATCCATCGATCAAAACTCGAGTATGCCCGTTAGCGAACAGTTCGTTGGTGGACGCGGGACAATCGAAAATCAACTCGTGCTGAGGATGAATGTGCTCGACGTGATAGAGCTCGCCAAAGTTGTCGAAGACCGCCTTCCAATTGCAATCGAGTCGCACAGTCTGATCCTCGAGCAGGCGCATGTCTTGCGGCCTATAAGGTTCGACCATCGCTTTGATGGGTCCGAGGAATTCGGCCAGGCTCGATGCCTGTGGGTCCATGCATACCCAAATCATGCCTGCCCAGCTCTCCACACGTACGGGTTTGAGGCTCAGTTTTTCGCAGGGCACACCTTGACTGAAGCGGTCTTCATCCGGTACGTGTACGAGGGCTCCGTCGTTCGCAAAAGTCCACGCATGATACGGACAAGTATAGGAAGCCATCACACCGCGATCCACATTCAACAATCTCGCTCCGCGATGCTGACAAACATTGTAGAACGCGCACAGGTCGCCTGCTTCTGAACGGGAAACTATGATGGACTCCGGTTCGAGGTCGAATACGAAAAAGTCTCCGGGTTCTGCGACATCCTGCGCAAGACCCGCAACCAACCACATCTTGGGCCACAGGTGTTCCCACTCCCGCACCATGTAATTTCTGGAGATGTACCGGTCAGCCGTAATATCGGCTGAAGGCACCTGTTGTGCCGTTTGGATGGTTGCCGCCACGCTTCGCTCCTCGTTTTGATTCCTTCGTCGCCCTCGCCGGGTCCATTTCTACCGCTTGGAGCCTACGCTCTCCTTGGTGTCCATGGTTTCCTCACCGCGCCTATAGTCTGGCAAGCTGGCCGCCGTCGAGCGGCAGACCGTGGCCATTGATCATACGCGCGGCATCGGAGCACAGGAACACAACCGCAGCACCGATGTCTTCAGCACGCACCAAATCCGCCGTGGGGTTCAGCGCAGACAATGACTGTTTACGCTCCGCTGCGTTTTGCGCCAGCAAAGGTGCTGTCGCCTCGGTCAAAGTCGGACCCGGGCATACCGCGTTAACGCGAACGTTCGAGTCTGCATGCTCGTTCGCCGCCTGACGGGTCAAGCCCAAAATACCGTGTTTCACTGCAGTATAACCTGCACCTGAGGCTACGGAGCCGCGATGCGCGACGGTGGATGCGTTATTGATGATGGCACGGTGGCGTCCGTCCGTATTTTTCAACATCGACCGCAGTTCGTGTTTCATGCACCTGTAGGTGCCGGTGAGCCCTACCGCAATTTGACGGTCCCAGAGCACATCGTCGTAGTCGGCAAGTGGCGGCTCGCGCACAAAGATGCCTGCGTTGTTGAATGCGAAGTCGAGTCCGCCGTAGATCGTTTCCGCGGCGGCTACAAGGCGGCTGACATCCGCCTCCCTCGTCACGTCCGCGGTTACGAATGTGGCTTCACCGCCTTGCCGTTTGATCTCCTCGACAAGCTCAATACCCGGTTCTTCACGGCGCCCACAACCCATCACTCGGGCACCTTGCGCTGCGCATACGAGTGCGGTCGCGCGGCCGATGCCCGACGTTACGCCCGTAATCAATATCGTGCGGTTCTGCACTAAGGTCCCAAACGACGTCCCGACGAAGGTCGATCGAATTCGCCTTGTCGAAAAGTACCCGCATCGATGTCCATCGATGAGATTGCCTGCGAGTGCGTACCTTCATGAACACACACGCGGTCAACGATGCGCCACTCTTCACCACGTTTCTCGTACTCGTCCAGGTAACGGCCGTGCCACGTGTCCAGAACATCGGCGTCTTTCTGGAAGAGATAGGTGACATTGTAGATTTCGCCGCGTGCATGGATGCCGTCGCTGTCGAGTTCAATGGCATGGTTGAGAATATTGTGACTCGTCGACCGCCACTTGAGATGCGCCACCATACACATCTCGCAAAATTCCATGGCGTTACCTACGAACACACCATGATCGTCTTTAGCCTCGGGCCAATAGGCTGATTTCATGAGGTCGACGTCGAGTCGGTCCACACCACGACAATAGCGGTGTGTACAGTCGCGAATACACTGCAGGTCGGACAGTTGTTGAGGAGTGTAGGTCATAAGCGCCTCAGCGATCCAGCTCGCGGTCACTCGTCATTGTCACTCAGTCCTCGCGACGCACGAAATCGACCTTGACGCGGCGCGTTTTGAAACGCCAGCCTGCCTCAGTGCGGACGAATTCGTCCTGGTACTCGCCGACGATGACCGGACCCAACAGCGGGGAGACACGGCGGTCTTCGTCACCGTCGTGTCGATATAGGGTCAAGTAAACTGCTCCTCTTGCCGAATCCTCCCCGACTTCCGACAAGAGGAAGTTGTTGCAGACATGGCGAGACATCCGCATCTTGTTGTCTTGCCGCGCCTGAAAAGCCATGCGGATCTCCTCGATTCCGTTCATGGTGACCTCTGGCGATGCCCAGATCCCCGACTCAACGAACAAGTCGGCAACCTTGCTTGCCTCGCCGTGATCGACGAAATGACAGTAAGAGGTCACTAAACGGTAGCAGGCTGCTTCAATCTCGTGTCGTTGGGACTCCTGCATCTTTTGTCGTTTCTCGCGTTTTCCTTGAGGTCGTACCGGAGGGCAGCCTCCGGAGCACAGACAATCCGTAAGATTGCACGATTCTTCGTCTCTTTCCACAGACGCTCAACACACTCGCAGAATACTCGACCTATATGACGAATACAGGTACGGTGAGCCTTCGCTAATCGATACTGAACGATCTGAAGGGAGTCTTATGTTTAGCCATGTCATGCTCGGCGCCACTGATGTCGCCGCCTCGAAAAAATTCTACGACGCCGTTCTAGGTGCGCTCGGGCACGCGCCGGGGACGATGGACGATAAGGGCCGCTGCTTCTATATGACCCCAACAGGTATTTTTGCCATTACCCCGCCCCTGGACGGCAATGCCGCGGGTCCCGGCAACGGCAGCACCGTCGGCTTCGCCGCGGCAAGCCCCGAGGAAGCCGCCGCCTGGCACGCCGCCGGAATCGAGAACGGCGGCACCACGTGCGAAGATCCGCCTGGAGAACGTGAAGGCAGCGGTATGTACCTCGCTTATTTGCGCGATCCGTCCGGCAACAAGATCTGCGCTCTACATCGCCTGGGGAGTTAACGCAGTCCGCCTCGAATCGGGATGGCGCACCGGCACAACTTAATCGTCGACTGTGATCCTGGTCATGACGACGCCGTCGCCATCTTGCTCGCATATCGCCACGCCGATCTGCTCGGCGTCACTACCGTGGCAGGGAACGCACCGCTCGAACACACAACGAGCAATGCCCTGGCATTGCTGGGTTTTATCGATGCACCTGTTCCCGTACATAGCGGCGCCGACGCCCCGTTGGCGGGGGCATCACGCGACGCGACGCACGTACACGGTAAAACGGGATTCGGCGGCGTTGAGTTACCGGCACCTGAACGAACCGTGGCTTCCGGCGACGCCGTCGGGTTTCTCATTGACCAATCCAGAGGCAACGCCGATTTGTGGATTGTCGCCATCGGCCCTTTGACCAATATCGCCATCGCCATACGCAAAGACCCAGACTTCGCCCGGCGCATAGCCGGCCTGTCGATCATGGGCGGCAGTACCAACGCAGGCAATGCCACGCCGACAGCCGAGTTCAACATCTGGGCAGACCCTGAAGCGGCAAAGGTCGTCTTCAACTCCGGGGCGCGCCTGAAGATGTGCGGACTCAATCTCACGCGCCAATTCAAGACCAGTGACGAACGGCTAAGACAGCTGCGAGGCAGTCGGGCCGGGGAGTTGGTAGGACAGCTCTATGCCTATATGCATACACGAATGGAAGAACTCGTTGGAGAGCGGCGCGCCGCGCTGCACGATCCATGCGCCGTTCTCGCCTTGACGCACCCGCATCTTTTCGAGTTCGCGCAGCTACACGTCGATGTTGAAGTCGAGGGTGAACTCACGCGCGGTATGACTGTCGTCGATCAACGGGAGAGTCGTGCGACCGCTGCTCCCAACGCGGATATCGGTATGCGCATCGACGATGAAGAGGCGTGGGCGTTGGTCGTGCAGACACTGCAGACATACGCTGCCTGAGACGTAGGTGTCGTGATCATGCAAAACCATCAAGGATTCGACTACGACGCGGTAGTCGTCGGTTCAGGTGCCGGTGGTGGTATGGCGGCCCACGCTTTAACCAAGAACGGCGTACGCGTGTTGATGCTGGAGGCGGGTCGCGACTACGATCCCGTAACCGAGACCCCGATGTTCAATACCAACGGCGAAGCACCGCTGCGCGGTGCGCGAACGCCCGACAAGAACTTCGGATTCTACGACGCCACCGTTGATGGCGGTTGGCAGGTGCCGGGAGAACCTTACACGTTAGCACCCACTACAGAGTTTCTATGGTGGCGGGCACGCATGCTCGGTGGTCGAACGAATCATTGGGGACGGTTGTCCTTGCGATTCAGTCACCACGACTTCAAAGCAGCCAGTCGCGACGGCCTCGGTGTCGATTGGCCCATGGAGTATGACGACCTGGCGCCGTGGTACGACAAAACCGAAGCGCTGGTCGGTGTGTGCGGCAACAACCCCGGATTGGACGATATTCCCGATGCCTCACCCGGTGTCCTCCAGCCGCCGCCCAAGCCACGGATTCCAGAACTCATGATCGCCGCCGCAGCACACAAGCTCGGCATACCCACGGCACCGATGCACCGTGCGGTACTGACACAGCCACTGGGGGATCGCCAGGCTTGTTTCTGGGCTACCGCTTGCGGTCGAGGCTGTTCTATTGGTGCCGCGTTTCAAACGACCACCTCGCTACTCCCACTGGCGTTGGAGACCGGTAACCTCAAGATCGTGACCGATGCCATGGTCAGCAAAGTGCACGTCGATGCACGAGGGCGAGCCACCGGCCTGGCCTTTGTGGATAGAACGACGGGCGAACAGAACACGGTAAGCGCCAGCGTTATCGTACTTGCCGCCAGCGCCTGCGAAACCGCGCGCCTCCTCCTCAATTCCGCTACCGACGCTTTCCCGAACGGGCTTGCCAATGCCAGCGGCCAGGTGGGACGTAACCTGATGGATTCGACGGGGGCTTCTTTCGTCGGGCAAGTTCCGGCTCTGGAAAACCGTCCCCGCTACAATGAAGACGGGCACACCTCTAATCATCTCTACATCCCCTGGTGGGGACATCAGGCGCAGGCGGAAGGCAAACTCGACTTTCCCCGCGGTTACCACTTCGAGTTGGGCGGTGGATTCGGTGCGCCCGATATGGGCGTGGGCAGATACGCAGAAGACTACGGTACTGCGCTCAAGCAAGCCGTTAGACGCAAGTACGGTTCGTTCGTTGGCTTGTCACTTCGCGGAGAAATGGTGGCAAACGACGACTGTTACATGGACATCGACCCACACGTGCGGGACACGTGGGGTATACCGGTGCCACGCTTTCACTGGAAATGGTCAGAGCACGAGCTGCGACAAATTGCACACGGGCAGAAAACCGCCCGCGCAATAATTGAGGCCATGGGCGGTGCAATGCTCGAGTCCGATCAGCCGCCTGTACAGGCCATAAAGAAAGGTGGCGAGATCATCCACGAAGTGGGCACTACGCGCATGGGTACCAACCCGAGAACGTCGGTCACCAACCAGTGGGGGCAGACTTGGGAGGTGCCGAACCTTTACGTAATGGACGGCGGCGTTTTCGCATCCAACCCCCACAAAAACTGCACGCTGACCATCATGACCCTCGCCATGCGCAACGCCGACCGACTGAGCAGAGACATCCAGCGGAGTCGGGTATGACAGAGCACAGAGGCCTAAGCCGCAGGGAATCGCTGAGACGTGCCGGATTGCTTGGGCTGGGCGGTGCATTGCCGTTCAGCTTCGCCGCCTGCGCTGAGCAGAACATCGTGCCGTGGCACATAGCGGAACTACCGCCCATCGATGCACCAGGCTACGGGACAGATCCCGACCTGCTCCATCCTGCACCTGCGCCCTGGCCGAGGACTTTGACCGATCGTCAGCGCGATACCTTCGCCGCACTGGCTGACCTGCTGATTCCCGCCGAAGGTCAGTGGCCGGCCGCCACCGAAGTGGGTGTGGTGGACGTGTTGGACGAATGGGTGAGCGCGCCTTACCCGGAGCAACAAGAAGATCGTAAGGTCCTGCTTGCGGGCATCGACTGGTGCGATGCGACGGCAAGGCAGCACTTTGGGGTCGCCTTCAAGAACGCGGCACAACACGATCAACTCGAGCTCATCGAGCCCATCGCCAACGGCGACACCGCAGCGGCATCCCAACATCCGGGTCCTACAGCGTTCTTCGTTCGGATCCGCGAACTCACCACTGGCGCTTATTACACCAGCCCGGCGGGCGTTCGAGAATTAGGTTACCAGGGCAACACACCCATTGCCGGTAGCTACCCGGGCCCCACCGCAGAGGCGATGGCACATCTCAACGAGCAACTCACCGAACTCGGATTGTCGTTACCGCCAACATAACGAGTAACGGCGGTTTGAGGGTCTATTTGCCTAACGAGTGTTTACCACGCATCGACGCTCGGGCGCCTCTTCCCCACGCGTTTGGTCGCGCGCATCGACTTCATGATGTTGGAGACCCAGAACCGCGAATCGGCCGGATCGATGGTATCGTCGACACTGAATAAAGAAGCGTAGTTGAGCGCTTTGCCGTTTTCGTAGGCTTTCGCCACCATCTCTTCGTACTTCTCAAGCCGTGCTTCGGGATCTTCGATGGCAGCGAGTTCGGCACGGTAGCCGAGTTTCACACTGCCTTCCAACCCCATGCCACCGAACTCGCCGGTGGGCCACGACACCGTAAAGAACGGCGTCTTGTAGGAGCCTCCCGCCATGGCGATGGCACCCAAACCGTAGGCTTTACGCAGGATAATGGTAAAGAACGGCACCGACAGATTGGCGCCCGTTACGAACATGCGGCTCGAATGGCGCACCAAAGCCGTCTTTTCGATTTCCGGGCCGACCATGATGCCGGGCGTGTCACACAGATAGAGCAAAGGGATGTCGAAAGCGTCGCACAACTGCATGAAGCGCGACGCCTTGTCTGCAGCATCCGAATCGATCGCGCCGCCGAGATGCTTGGGGTTGTTCGCAACGACACCGAGTGGGCGGCCCTCCACACGAATGAAGGCTGTGACCGAGCCATGTCCCCAGCCTTCTCTGAGGTACATGACCGAGTGCTCGTCCGCGAGCGTATCGATGACTGCCGTCACATCGTAAACTCGTAGTCGATTCTCCGGAATGATGTGCCGCATCCTGCGTTGATCGGGCGCCGTCCAGTCGGACGTGGCGCCCTGGAAGTAAGACAAATACTGCTTGGCGACAACCACCGCTTCGGTCTCGTCCTTCACCAGTTTATCGACCACGCCATTGGCGACCTGCACCGACATCGGGCCGATCTCCTCGGGTGCGTAGATGCCTAAACCGCCGCCCTCGATCATCGCCGGACCGCCCATACCGATGTTCGAGTTCTCTGTGGCGATAATCACGTCGCAGCAGCCGAGCAGCGATGCGTTACCGGCAAAACACCGACCCGAAGTGATGCCGATCATCGGTACCAAGCCGCTCAATTGCGCAAACCGAGCAAACGTGGTGGTCCCCTCCCCCCCGATGCCGTCGGTATCTCCGGGTCGGCCACCACCGCCTTCCGCGAACAACACCATCGGCATCTGTCCCTCTTCGGAAACGCGGATCAAGCGATCCGTCTTGCGATGGTTTTGACCGCCCTGCGTTCCGGCAAACACCGTGTAGTCGTAAGTCATGACAGCACAGCGATTGTCCGGTTCCGGAAACAGATCACCGTTAATGGAACCCACTCCGGTGATCATGCCGTCAGCAGGACTTTTCTCGATCAGCTCATCGATGCTACGGCGGCGACGCTGAGCAGCAAGCACCATCTGTCCATACTCGACAAAAGTTCCTTCGTCGCACAGGTCCTGGACGTTTTCACGCGCCGTTCGCTGCTTTGTTTTGCGGCGCCGTTCGACTGCTTGCGGTCGGAACTCATCAAGCGTGGTGTTGCGGCGCTCGACGACTTCCGCTAAATCAGGCCGGATGTAGTCCGGGTCGATATCATCGCGATCGACCTGCGAGCCGCGAGCGACTTCACCGGCTTCGATCTGCAGCAGCGGCTGTTGTTCGTAAATCGTGTCGCCAACGCCTACGTTGATGGCAACGACACGGCCGTCGACACCGGCTCTGACCTCATGTTCCATCTTCATGGAATCCATGATCAAGACGGTTTGCCCTGCGACCACTTCATCACCCGAATCGACTTGTACTTCGATGACCGTGCCCTGCATGGGCGATAGCAACCAAGACTCGTCATACGTTTCGGCATCGCTCTGGACCACATCCTGGCTCTGCCCGTACTCCAGCACGGCCAAGGGATCGCTCGCATCGATTGCAGCACCCGCTTTTTTTGCCGTCACCTGCAGTGCTTGTTCGCTGTAGTACCGGCGATGATCGTCGTTCACCAAGATGCGTTCGATTTCTTCATCGATGAATCGCGTATGGGTTTGCCAGGCGTTGACGTTCTTGTGACTCAACAGCGCCTGCAGGAAACCGATATTCGTTTCCACTCCCGTCACCTGAAATTCCGCCAGACTGCGGTAGGCGAGCTTTATCAACGCCGGGAATTCGTCCGACTTCGTGTGAACGATCAATTTGGCCACCAGCGAATCGAAGTTGGGATTCGTGCGATATCCCGCAACCAGATACGTGTCGAGACGCACGCCAGGTCCGAACGGAGGGTTAAGAAGCTTCACCTCACCCGCTTGGGGTAACGTCGTGCCATCCGCTTGCATGGTCTCGGTGTTGATTCTCAGCTGCATGGCTTGTCCGCTGGGCTGCACCGCGCTTACTCCCGTTTCCGCAAGTGTCATACCCGATGCGACCTGAAGCTGCGCCGCCACCAAGTCCACGCCGTATACCTCCTCCGTGACGGTGTGCTCTACCTGAAGACGCGCGTTTGCCTCGATGAAGGCGAATCGATCGTCGTTAACGAGAAATTCAATGGTTCCCGCACCTTCGTAGTCGGCTGCCCGGGCAAGGGTAACCGCGGCCTCGATGATCCGTGCCCGCAATGCGTCATCGAGATACGGCGCAGGCGCAATTTCCACGATTTTTTGATGGCGGCGCTGCAAAGTACAATCCCGTTCGCCCAAGGCGATCACATTGCCGTGATTGTCGCCCAGAATCTGCACTTCGATATGCCGCGCATTGCCAAAATACTCTTCAACGTACAAAGCGTCGTTGCCGAATGCTTTCGCCGCTTCCGACCTACTGCGTTCGTAAGCTTCGTCGAGGTCCGAGGCTTGCTCTACCACGCGTACACCGCGCCCGCCGCCACCGGACACCGCCTTGATGATCATCGCAGCCCCTTCGAGTGCTGACATAAAGGCTTGGGCTTGTTCCATCGACGTAGCTTGTTCGGTGCCACGCAATACCGGTACGTCATTCCGGATTGCCAGCTGGCGCGCCGCAGATTTGTCGCCGAAAAGTTGCAACGCGGCGACGCTTGGACCTATGTATTGCAAATCCGCATCTTTACACGCTAACGCGAACGCAGCGTTTTCGCTCAACATACCGTAGCCGGGATGCACAGCGTCGCAGCCGGTTTGTTTGGCAACCGACACGATCTGCTCGATGTCGAGGTATGCGGCCACGCCGGTGCCTGTCAGTTCCACAGCCTCATCCGCGCGAAACACATGCAGCGCCTGACTATCGTCCGTAGAGTAGATCGCCACCGTTTCGATATCGAGGTTGTGTGCCGTGCGCATGATACGAACGGCAATCTCGCCGCGATTCGCGATTAGGAGCTTGCGGAACATCGATCCCCCCACACTTTTCTCCAAAACGGGCTAGCATAAACCGGCTGCACTGAAACCGGTACAGGGTCGTTCGGGTTAGCTTGGCGACCTGGGTGTATTCAGAAACGTTCCTATCCAGTGAAAACCGGTGATCAGCAACAGGTCGAAATGCGTATCCATCGGACGGCTGAGGGCTATGCCGCCCAGAAAGGCAGCGACACACCAATACCATCGCCAACGCAGCGTGAAGTAGTGGATGACGCCGAAAGCCAAGTTCGTAAACAACACCGCAGACCAGAGCGCCACGCCTTGCATGTCTAGATAGTACGGAATCGCTAAACGGAACACCCACTCTTCCCACAGCGACAACGCGCCGAGATAGACGATCCAACCTAGTTGCTTCGCCCGCCAACCACGATCGATGTAACATGCATAAATACTCAACGCTATCAGAATGACAGCAGCTATGACAAGATAACGCACGGGGTTCGCCAGAAAAGGTTCGAGCCCACGCTCACCGAGAACTCGTACGTTTGGGTGCAGCAAGACGAGCGCACCCAGCAACGCACCCGGCATCCCGTGGCGCAGGAACACCTGTCGGAAGGAATTGAGTCTACGGCCCGTGAAATCCGGCGGGCGCTGCAGCCGACTCTGGCTCTGCGTCAGCAGACTCTGAGCAGGGTCAGGCTCGGACACTAGTCCAGATGTTGATATAGCTCAAAGTGACCGCCCAAACTCGAAGTTGATACAGCGTGCCAAACTTAGTCCAGGCGGGCAATATGCCTTCCCAACGGCGAAAGCAGCGCCAACCCGAAAACTTCGTTCGAGCCGGGCGCTGTTTCGTTTGTCAAAAGCCGTAGTCTTGTGACCTTACTCGCCTTCCGGCGCTTCGATCACCTGCTGGCCGGTCCATAACGCCAGACTGCAATCCGCCACTGCATTGAAGTGACGTCCCAGCGAGGCGCCCTCCTCGGAGCCAAACAGACTTCCAACGAAGTTTGCGTACGCTGTCATGTTGTTGTTGACGGTAAACAGGACCAGGTCCGGTGACGTCGGACCGCCAGTCACCGGGGATATGGCATACGCGGCGTTAGGCGCGTTGTTGCCCAGTCCGGTCATGACATCGGCAATATGACCCGACAGATCGGCAATATCGGCAGCACCCACGCCTTGACGCAGTCGACATCCGGATGCAGAGACGAGCGTTGTATCCCCATCGGGTTCCGCGCCTTCCCTTTCGAACACCTGGCGAATCGCGCCAAATCCTGCCGTGCAGCGGGCAACCGCATCGAAGCGCTCACCGACACCGGCCAAGGCTTCCTCCCCAGCGCCCGCGTCCGCAGCCGCCGCAAACGCACCCATGTTGGCATGGGGCGAGAGCCACACAAAGTCAAAGCCCGGATCGCCCTTGTAAAGCGACCACGTGTAAGCCGGCCCGACGGGCAAACCCGCTCGGCCTGCTTGTCGCACGAGGTAATCCCGCGCCCCCATGAGATCGCTGTAGCCCTTACCGTCGTTATAGGAACAAGTCCAAGCTTCAACGATCGCAGGTGGCTGCGCCTCTTCAGCCTGCGCGAATGGCATTCCCGCAAGCGCGAGCACAATGATCGCGTGCGTTATTCGTTTTGTTGTATTCACGTACAGTCTCCTTTCAATGAATCATTAATTGCCTTCGACTGCTGTTCGATTGGCAATAACCGTCCACAAGGAGGTTGAAAGGAAGGTACGGATGCGCCGTCACGGCTTTCATGGGGCCCCGAAAGCGCCCCTTGATCTCAGCCTCTTCGTCGGACAATTGTCCGTCAAAGCGGTGCCCGTTGCCAGCGGTGCGCGCGCTCAGCCCATGCGCATCTGCCCAAGGTAATCCATCTTACCCAGCGGTACGCCCTTCATCCGCAGAATGTCGTACGTGGTCGTGGCGTGAAAATAGAAATTGGGCAACGAAAAACTCATGAGAAAATTCTGGTTGGTAAACGGCAATTCCCGTTCTCCCAACGCAAACACCATGGACTTATCGGCGATCGCTTCGGCGTCAGCTTCGCTGAAAGCGGCCACGCCCTCTTTGGCGGCGGCCACGAGTTCCTGCAGTTGAATGTAGGATTTATCCAAGTCGAACGACGGTGGTGAAAAGCGTCCCTCGCGCATCCCCTCCAGCGCACCTAGCGAGTGGTGGCACACCGACACCACCTGAAAGTGGAGCGGCATCATGTCATCACGCAGTTTTGCGTCCACGAATTCTTGCGGGTCGATATCGTTTTCGGCAGCGTAGGCAGCACCTTTGTCCATCACACCGGCAATGCTGTTGAGAATCTGCTGGTATGTACCGACGCTGGCTTCGTAGAAAGAAATGCTCATTGTGTGTCCTTTGGTCGACGGGAAGCTCGCGACAGTTTGCCTAAGAGCGTAGAGCAAGGCCAGTGGAGGTCCTGCTTCCGCTTGGGTCCAGCAAGACCGGGCGTTACCATGGCCCCTTCAACATGAAACAAATCACAGGACCTGCGAAATTGAGAATTGAAGGCCGCGTCGCGCCGGGTTTCGAGTCCGTTAGGGCTTTATATGAAAAGAACATGGAAACCCTGGCCGAGCGCAATACTCAGCTCTGCGTCTATGTCGGCGACGCATGTGTGGTCGACCTCTGGGCGAGCGCGGTCGAGGACGATGAGTTCAACGGCGATGCCTTGGTCAATGTCTTCAGCAGCGGTAAGAGCCTGGAAGCCATCCTGTTGGCTACCTTGGTGGACCGAGGTCTGCTTGAATACGACGCACCGATAGCAGACTACTGGCCGAATTTCGCCAACTGCGGCAAGGACCGCACTACGGTTGCCGATCTCATGCGCCACGAGGCGGGATTGGCAGCCTTCGATACAACGTTGGCACCCCGCGATCTCCACCCGGAGCGTATTCAGGAAAACACAGTGGGTGCCCTGGTCGAGCGACAGACGCAGAGATTTCGACCCGGCGACGACAACAAGCGCGAGTACCATGCCGTGACGCGCGGATGGATCGCGAACGAGATCTTCAGACGCGTCGAGCCTTCGGGACGCACCATGGGTCAGTTCCTACGCTCGGAGATCAGCGAACCATTGGGCGCCGATGTCTACATCGCTCTGCAAGAAGGCGACCTCGACCGCGTCAGCAGCGTGGCGCCCCTCAACATCGGGTTTCTACTCCGCCAAGGCCTCATCCCCAAAGCCATGGGCCGTAAGATGGAACTCAACCTGGCGCAAACCATCGCCAAAGTGGCCCGACTGAGTACCGCCTTCAGAGCGCGTACGACGAAAAAAGCTCCCGAACCCATTACCGGCATGCGGAAGATCGGCGTCGTCGACCAGCCGGATGTGGCCAAGGCGGAGATTCCTTCCGCGGGTGCCAAATGCTCCGCGCGCGGCTTGGCGAAGCTCGCCGCCGTTATGGCAAACGGCGGTCGCCTGAATGGACGGAGTTTTCTGAGCACCACGGCATACGATGCCCTGCACGCTGCGCCGGAAAGCCGGCGGATGACCTCGTTGCACACCACGTTCACCCAAGGTGGGCTGGCGACTTTTTCCTCTCCGAGCCAGGACGCAACGCTGATCGAGTCGGGCCTCAACCGTGGGCGTGAAGGGTATTTCGGATGGATGGGTTTGGGCGGTTCCATCTTTCAATGGCATCCCGATCACAGGATCGGTTTTGCCTACGTACCCACATCACTCAATGTTCTGGATATCGTGAACGAACGCGGCAAGGCATATCAGCAGGAGGTGGTCAACTGCGTGACCGCGTCCGGAGACCCTTCAGTTCAGTAAACAAGCGCCAACGAATACACTGGTCCGCTATGCTGGAGACGATTGCAGCCGACACAGAACCGACCGGCCCATATGTATTCGGCGGGTTTCGGGTCAACTTGTATACGCATGAGCTCACCGCGGGCGAACAAGTCGTGGCCGTCGAGCCCCAGGTGTTCAGTTTGCTCACCTATTTGATTCAACATCGCGATCGGGTAGTGCACAAAGACGAGCTTCTGGATGAGCTGTGGGGGCACCGCTACGTCAGCGAATCGGCGTTGTCCACACAGATAAAGAAGCTGCGTAGAGCGGTTGACGACGACGGCCGCCGCCAAGCCATTATTGAGACTGTGCGCGGTCAAGGGTATCGCTTCGTTGCGACTCTCGAGCAGCCGACGGATGCCCTCTCGTCAACGGTTCCGTCCGTTTCCGTTACGCAAGGCTCCCACAATCTGCCTCGAGAACGTACACCGCTGTTTGGTCGAGAACACGACGTCGAACATTGTCTCGATCTTCTCAGCGGCAACCGCTTGGTGACGATCCTGGGCATCGGTGGCACAGGCAAGACCCGGCTCGCTGCGCGGGTTGGACGCGAAGCGATCGGTCAGTTTCCGGATGGGGTTTGGTTTGTCGATCTGATTCCGCTGACCAGTATCGAGTCGCTTGAGACGGCTGTCGCGGACGTACTCGGCATGACGCTTTCCGCGGAAGACACCCGGCCTCAGCTCATGGAAGCCCTCAACAGTAAAAGTCTCTTACTGATCTTCGACAACTGTGAACATTTGCGTGCGGCCACGGCCGATCTGGTGAACGACCTGCTCGAGTTCACCGCTCAACCGCACTTTCTGGCCACAAGTCGCGATCCGCTGGATTTGATCGACGAGCATCGCTTCTTTCTAAGTCCGTTGATCACCCACAAGACCTCGGGCATCGCACCCGCGGTCGAGCTTTTTACCGCTACTGCCAGACGTCACGGTGTCAACATCAGTCCGGACCGTCACATGGATGTGGCACAGATTTGCACCCGACTCGACGGACTGCCGCTCGCCATCGAGCTCGCCGCAGCACAGCTTCGACATCTCACGCTGGATGAGCTCAAACAGCGACTGCACCAGCGTTTCGAGGTTCTTGCGGGGCGCGAACGCACGGCTTCCGGTCGACAAAGCAATCTGTTGGGTGTGCTTGAGGATACCTGGGACATGTTAGCGGCGCCTGAGCGCAAATTGTTGTGCCAGCTCGCGGTCTTTCCGTCGCGTTTCACCATGACTGGCGTCGAGGAAGTTCTCCACGAGACGTCACACCAAGAGATTTCTGCCGGTATTTCCCGGCTGGTCGATCTCGGTCTCATCCAGCGTACCGCCAGTCGCGGCGCGTGGTGGCGTGTATTGGAAACCGTTCGGGCATTTGCTACACGGGACCTGTCCGACGCTGACAAAACTATCAACGCAGAACGTCATGCACGCTGGTGCCTCATGCAGCTCGGGCGTTTCCCGGATGATCAACTGGACAACTTGAGTCAAGCCGAGTGGTGCATAGATCACTATGCCGACCTGGAGGCTGCTGAACAGTTCTTTGTGCAAACGCAACAACTGGAGTCTGCGTACGCGCTTTGCGCCGGTACGGGTCTTATGGTGCAGTTGGATGACGGCGCCCGGGCCAAGGAGCGACTACAGCGCGCTGAACACTACCTCACCGGCGCACCGTCCAACTATTGGCGGGCTCGTTTACACGCGATTGCGGGGCTTTGTGCCCAGGCGAACCGGTTGCCGGATTTGCTGAATGTGCACAACCAGTCGTTCTTGGACTTAGCGCGCGCCGAGCGGGACTCCGAACTACTCGCCAATGCCTTGCTGATGCAGTCTCTCACTACGGGGTTCGTCGATCCGGATCTCGCGCATGCGCAGCTTGCCCAAGCCATCGAGTTGGGGGAGACCGCCAGCAACTCATCGCTGGTTCAGTCAGGTACCTGCTATACCGCCTGGCAATACATCATGGGGCGGGACTATCAGCGTGGTCGCGAGCTTGCCGAACAACTGGTACGCCGGTTCGATGCAGCACCGAACGCAATCGACAACCCTGCTTACAACAGCGTCGGCATCGTAGTGGCCTGTACGGTGGTCGACGAACCCGACGTGGCCGCCGAGTGGGCGGAGAAGATGCGGGACTATCCCGCAGTCTTGTCCTTCTGGGGAATTGGAAATCTCTTGGCCTGCGTGCAAGCCAGCTCCGGTGACCGAGTCGCATCGGCCCGGCGTTGTCTAGACATCAAAGCCCGGCTGAATCGTGCCGACCGCGATGAGTTTCCCGACGTTTTGGTCACTGCGATTTTACTTGCACACCGCGGCGGCGAGGATCGGCGTGCGCGGCGCTGGTTGACTGCGATACGTCAAAGCCGTGTACCCATTCAGATGTACCACGCCATTACGATCTACCGGCAGTTGTACGAAAAGATAGGATTCGAAGATGGGGACGCCGGAGACCTCTTGACCCTGGATGCCATTCGCGACGAAGTGAGTAACTGGTTGACCGCCTTGAGCGAAGCGTAAATCTGCTAGCATGGGTCGGTTAACAGGATGCAGGTCGCCGGGTGGTCACCACTGCGCCAATCTACAGCTTCGATGCGTTCGAGTTCGATTCGGGTTCGTTCTCCCTGCGTGCGGGCGACACCGATGTCTCTCTCGAACCCCAGGTCATGTCCCTGCTCGCCTATTTCGTCCAAAACAACGATAAGTTGATCACCCGCGAAGAACTCCTCGATGAGCTTTGGGGTCACCGCTATGTCAGTGAATCGGCAGTAGCCACTCAAATCAAGGCACTGCGTAAAGCCCTGGGTGACGACGGTCGAAGTCAGCGCATCATCAAGACCGTTCACGGCCGAGGCTATCGGTTTGTGGCACCGGTCAGCGAGGATTTGGTAACTCCGACACCTAGCCCGGCTGCGTTGCGTACCAGCAACCTCGGTTACGAGCGCACCAAGTTGATTGGCCGCGACGACGAGCTCAAACGGTGCATAGAAGCCTTCGACAATTACCGGCTGGTTTCTCTGCTCGGCATTGGCGGGGCGGGGAAGACTCGACTCGCCAAAGCCGTCGGTCGTACTGTGCAGTCCGATTATCCGGACGGTGTGTGGTTCGTGGATCTGGTTCCCGTACACGATGGTCCTGGCATAGATACTGCAATCGCCTCCGTCATGGGTATCAGCGTACAGGACGGTGAAGCGCGTGCACAAATCGCCGAAGCGGTTCGCGACCGCAGGGTGTTGTTCATTCTAGACAACTGTGAGCACATCGAAGACGATGTCGCCGCGGCGTTGGATTACCTGTTGGAGAATACTTCCGCACCGAAATTCCTGGCAACCAGCCGCGATCCGATCGACCTTGCCGACGAACTGCGCTTTTTCATCGAACCGCTCCCGGTCCGCAGCGATAGCGATAACGGCATATCCCCTGCTGTCGAGCTCTTCATGCTCACCGCAGAACGTCACGGCATGTCCGGCGAGTCACAGAACACCGCTCAGATTCAACAGATCTGCGAACACTTGGACGGCTTACCGCTCGCCATCGAGTTGGCTGCGGCACAGCTCAAGCAGCTCACCATCGACGAGTTGGCCGGTCGCCTGGATCGGCGTTTCGAATTGCTCGCCGGGCGCCAACGCGAGGGCGACCACCGGCAAGACAGTTTGATCAGCGTGGTCGAGAACACGTGGCAGCTATTGGATACCGAGGAACAGTCCCTGCTCGGACAACTGGCGGTGTTTCCCGGACAGTTCACGGTCAATGACATCGAGGAGGTCTTCGCAGGGCAGCTGCCCAACGGCATTTCCTTCGCGATGTCGCGGCTGGTTGAGCTTTGCCTCTTGAGCCGCACGTCGCGCAGCGGTGGCTGGTGGCGACTGCTGGAAACTGTGCGGCTCTTCGCGCTGGAAAAGCTCAGCCCCACGGATCGCGAACGCAACATTCAGCGCCACGCCGAGTGGGTTAAGGAACGTCTGGGGGTGTATCCCGAGGATCATTTGCACAGCTTTACCCAGGCACGCTGGTGTGCCGATCACTATGCCGATTTAACGGCGGCCGAATTGTACTTCGACTCCGTCGGACGACGAGACGATGCGTTGGACGTGTGCTGCGCTGCAGGATTGATGATTCAACTGGACGATGGCGCACGGGCGAACGCTAAACTCGCACGTATCGAGCATTATCTGCAAGACACGGCTGACGTTTTCAACCGCAGTAAACTGCACGGTACTGCGGCCCTATGCGCCCAGGCCATTCGCAACCCACAACGCTTGGCAGCCGAAGCCGAGACTAACTTACGGCTGTGCCGGGAAGTGAACGAAGCCACCCGTCTTGCCGGGGCGCTGATATTGACCTCTCTCACCAACAACTTTCTGAATCCGGAGCTCGCGCGGGCACAGCTTGCCGAAGCGATCCAAATCGCCGATCAACATGGCCATCCGCCGACGCAAGACCTGGTACTGAGCTACAGAGTGTGGTCCGACGCAGTGACAGGGCAGCTGGACAGCGCGGTAGCGCTAGCCGAGCCGCTCACGCAAAGACTGTTGGACCCCTCTCGCCCACTGGACAACCCCACCTACAATGCCGCCTGCGCCACCGCAGCCAGTCTGGTGTTCAGCCGCGCTGAACAAGCGCTGGATTGGACTAATCGCTTACTCGAACGAGCCGAGGCGCACAGCCTGTGGGGGGCAACGGTGTTGTACGCCAGTGTGTTCGCCTCAGCGGGCGACGGTCAATCCGTCGTCAGGCTCATGCAGGACGTCGAAGCCCGTTTGCGCCGTGCAGGGCGCAGCCCTTGGCCTGATCTGCTGGTACCTGCGATCGTGCTGGCTTACCGTTCGGGTGAAACGGAGGATGCGGAGGCCTGGTACGGCGCGATCCGCGAGTCGAAAAAACCGCAGCAGATGTTTCACAGCATCGCCGTGTACCGCCAGCTGCGCGGTCGGTTACAGGCGAGGCCCAACTGTCCGACGCTGGAAGCGGCGGGCTCGGCCGCCCTGGCTTGGAGCCGCACCCTGATCTGACGAAACGCCCCCTGGGCAGAGCGAATTTCGTCCAGATATCTGCCTAAAAACCTGGCCGGGCGAACCAGTGGACCTTTCTGAAGACGTCTTCAAACAATCTTCATGACACCTTCAGAAGTTCCCCAAGCGCCGCATTGGCTCAAACCATAAAGTGCTCTCCACTCGCATAGACGACCCTGTCGTGCGGGTCTCGGCGGTGCCCACAAAGGATGGTAAGTGAGCACGTAACACAACATGGAAAGGAGACAATCATGCTGGAACTCGCTTTGAGCGGCTTTTTTAGTCAGGGCGCGGCGCTCGTGCCCCCTCTACTCGCCACGATCGCGAGTTATCGTTTGGCGTCCGTTTGGGCGGACGCGTCAGCCAACAACGGATGCGGGAGATGTGAGCAATGCTAACGAATCAATTGATGCGCCCGGACGTACCTCTATACCTTACCGACGGCGGACTGGAAACGACGCTGGTCTTTCATGACGGCTACGAACTGCCCGAATTCGCTGCGTTCCCGCTGCTCAACACCGCAGGCGGAAAGGCGCGGTTAACGGCTTACTACGAGCAGTATATCGAGATCGCGCGGCGCGCCGGCGTGGGTTTTGTTCTCGAAACGCCCACCTGGCGAGCCAGCAAGAAGTGGGCAAAACGTCTGGGTTATTGCGACACCGACGTCTTTGGCATGAACGTTAGTGCCGTGCGGTTAATGCAACAATTGCGTGTGCGTCACCAAACGGCGCAGACGCCGATGCTGATCAGCGGATGTATCGGCCCTCAGGATGACGGTTACGAGCCGCAGCATCTAATGACCGCGCAGCAGGCCGAACGCTACCACCGGCACCAAGTGATGGCTTTCGAACAAGCTCACGCGGACGTGGTGACGGCGACGACCATCACCTATCCCGAGGAAGCTGTCGGTATCGCCAATGCAGGTGCCGAGGCCGGCATCCCGGTGGTAGTCTCGTTTACCGTCGAAACGGACGGTCGTCTGCCGGTTGGCACCGCACTACGAGATGCCATCGAGCAAGTCGATCGAGACAGCGCCGTTCAGCCAACCTATTACATGATCAACTGCGCGCACCCCGATCACCTTCATCTAGCCGAAGGCGACTCGTGGCTGCACCGCATCGGTGGTATCCGCGCCAATGCATCGCGAATGAGCCATGCGGAGCTGGATGCGAGTGAGACTCTGGATGACGGTCATCCTCACGAGTTCGGCGCGCTCAATCGTGAGCTTAAAAACATGCTCCCGAACCTGCGTGTTATTGGCGGATGTTGCGGCACCGATCATCGCCATGTCGAGTCCGTCGCGCACCAGTGCGCCTGACATTCTGCACCGCGCAAGGTTTGACGAGCGAGATTAAAATGGAGACATGACTGCACGTGACGATCATTCGTCGCGTGCAGTTATATGCGCTGGTTCTAACCCGGGTTATGCCTCCTCCGGAGGCGGTTCGTTAGCCAGCACTTTCACCACGTTCAGTTTTTCCAATGAAGCCAGCACCGTATCGGTATCCACCCCGAAATCGATGAGGCAAGCCACATCGTCGACGTCGGCTTCGGCCAGTGTCTCGATGGTGTCCAGACACTTTTCATAAGATCCCAGCAGGCTGCCCATGTGGAAGTACTTTTCGAAAGAAGCCTCCAGTACTCGATCGACGTCTTCTTCCGATAAGTCGCTGACATCGATGTCTTCGCCCCTCTGCAGAAAGGGAACCGACTCGAGATGGGCTACCGCCAGATTCAGCGAACCCGCCAGATAGGCTTTCATCGGTTCGCGAGTGAGCTCTGCCACTTCTTCGTCATTGTTGCCAACGAGCGTGTGCAACATCAACGAGACTATCCCTCTACCCGGATGACCCGCTTCTCTCCAAGCATCTCGATAAACGGTGATCTTTTCCGCCAGCGCCTGAGTGGTTTGCCCGAGCAGATGGGTCAACAGGTTGAGTCCCATCTCACCGGCCTGGCGGAACGTCTCAGGGTTTGCGGCTGCAGTTATCCAGATAGGCACAGCCGGTTGGACGGGTCTCGGAATGGTCTGCACCTCAACTTCTTCGCCGTGCGGATTGACGACTTTGTGCTTTTCACCGGCCCACAACCGCTGCAATAAGCGAATCTTGTCTTCGAACACCTGTTTACGGCAAGCGAAGTCATCCTGATGATCGTCGATGACAAAGTCGTTGGGAACCCAGCCGCTGGCAAGACCCAGCCCGACCCGGCCGTTGGATATGTTGTCCACTACCGCCCATTCTTCGGCGACACGAATGGGATCGTGCAGAGGCAGTACCACGCTCCCGGAACACAGCTGTATACGCTCGGTGGACGCGGCCAACGCAGCCGCGATGACGGACGGATTGGGCGAAAGACCGCCGAAACTGTGGAAGTGTCGCTCTGGTGCCCACAAACGAGCAAAGCCGCTCCGATCCGCCCACTTGGCGCTCTCCATGATCAACCGATACTTGTTCGGATCGGTGTCTTTGGCCTCGTGGTTGGCAAAATAGAAGAGACTAAATTCCATCACCCTTCACCCGCTAAGCAAACCCCATCATGCTGACGGAGATTCCCGAGCCTAGTTTGATTTCAATCAAGTCGCAGTGCGCGAAGTGTGTGGGTTTGTAAGCGAAAATGGCGGACCCCTCGACGTCTCTCGTCTACAGCATCGTGACACCCAGACTGAGCGCGAGTCCGACGAGCAGCAGCAGTCCGAAGGTGCGCGCGAAACGAAAGGCATACGCGGCGAACCACAGCGGCCAAATCCCCTCGGGATATACCTCAGGTGGTGTCTGTGGTGCGGGTCGACGATAGATCTCCGTGCAGCGCAGCGCCTGCGGCACCACAGCCAGACTGATCAAAACCGGCCACGGCAGCCACCCGGCAGCAACGGCGATCACAATCCCGAAGAGCTGCAGCCAGATCGCGCCGATGGTCAGCGTACGCGCATGGCCATCGCCCAGCCGCACCGGCAACGTGTACACACCCGTCGCAAGGTCCAATTCGCGTTTGTCGATGTGCTTGCCGAGGATCACGGCCGAGGGTCCCAGAGCACAGAGCAATCCCAACACACCTGCCTGGTGGCTCCAGCTGTCCGTCACCGCCAGATAAGTCCCGCCGATCATCAGCGGGCCCCAGACCAGTAGCACCATCAGCTCGCCCAATCCCCATTGTTTAATGGGGTAGGTGTAAAACAACAGACACGCAGCCCCCACCAGCAGCGGAGCGAGCACCGGCCAGCCTGAAAGCCACACCAATAGAAGTCCGCTGAGCAACGCCAAGCTGCCGGTGACAGTGATATAGCCCAGAAGTTGCCGCTCACTGAGCAAACCGTGCTCCAACACGTGAGTGCCGTAACGCGTGCGGAAAGAGTCGCGGCCGTCAATGCCGCGGCGTGAGTCCACTAGATCGTTGATCTGATTGTGGGTGGCATGCGCCAACAACAGACCCAACGCACAAAGCGTCCAACGCAATGGCTCGAATGCACCGTCCAATGCGGCAAGCAATCCCGCGATCGCAGCTGCATTGAAGGTCATCACCAGCACGGTGACACGCGAAGCGATGACCCAACGCCTAAGCAACGAGAGCTTCTGCCACTCATATATAGAAGCACCCGCCGCCGCAGCGCGAGTCCCTGCCATCTGTCTTCAGCCCAACTGATCAGATGCCGACCGAGTGTCGCCGAATGGCGGCGTTCGGGTCCATACGCAGAACTGCCTACATTTCTCTCCTACGCACATCTTCCGCGCCTACCGGTCCGTGCCGATGGAACCCATCGCCAAGCCATACTAAAGTGACCCCATCCACACTACCCTGAGATGTCTGGAGTTCATCCATGGGCTATTTTGGCCTGATTACTTTGGGCCTTCGCCGCAAGCTAACGCGCACTCTGTTGACCGGGGCGTCCATTTTCGTCGCCTTTTTGCTGCTCGGCGTGACCAACGGCATCACCCAAGGCTTTGACGAAGCACTGGAGGTGTTGAGCGACGCTCGGCTGCGCACCATCAGTCGCGCCAACATCATCGAACCACTGCCGCTCGCCCATGGGCAGCGTATTGCTGCAGTCGAAGGCATCAAGCGTGTCACCCCTCTGGCGATTTTCCCGGGGTACTACCAGGAACAGTTCAACCAGATCAGCGCAGCAGCGATGGACCTCGAATCGGCGTTTGCGGTACTGCCTGAGATCGCGTTGTCGGACGAGGAGTTCAACCGCTTACTCGCCACACGCACGGGTGCGACCGTCGGCGCGCGTCTGGCTGAAAGATTCGGTTGGCAGGTGGGCGACCGCGTTCCGCTCACCAGTTACTTTTTGTCTCAACCTGACGGCAATCGGACCTGGACCTTCGACATCGTTACAATCCACAACGACGACCCCGAGGACGAGCAGCTTTTGGCCGGCGAGCTCTACTTTCACTACGACTACCTGAACGAATCCCGGGCCGCCCAGCAAAACACCGTCAACATGTTCATGTCAGCAATAGACGACCCGTCGCAGGCATCGGACATCGCACAGCGCATCGATGCGACGTTCGCCAACTCCACGTACGAGACTCAGACCATGGATGAGAAGCAATTTCTCACCAACCAGCTCCGCAGCGTCGGTGACATCCGCCAGTTCGTTCTAGCGGTACAGTTCGCGGTCCTCTTCACGTTGCTCTTCATCACAGGCAGCACCATGTGGCAGTCGGTACGCGAACGCACCGGAGAGTTCGCCATCCTGAAAGCGGTCGGGTTTACCGACAACTTCGTGTTCTTCCTTGTCATTCTCGAATCTGCGCTTCTCTGCATCGTCGCTGGCGCACTGGGACTCACGCTCGCAGCCGCGGTGTTTCCGTCCGTGTTCTCTACAATGGGTTTACCAGGGTTGGACTTGAGCCCCCAGGTGTGGCTGATCGGGCTGAGCGTCGCACTCGCCATGGCCTTGGCCGTCGCTTTTACACCCGCCTACCTGATGCGGCGCTTATCTGTCGCTGATGCGATTCGTGTGGAATAGGCTGCTGAGGTACACATCAATGCGGCAGATTATCGCCATCACCTTGAACAACCTTCGCGCCCTACCCTCTCGCTGGGGCATTTCATTGGTCATCGTTATCGGCGTCGCCGGTGTGGTCGCCGTGCTGACCTCGGTCATGACCATGTCATTCGGTTTAACCGACACTGCCACCAAGACCGCACGCGAGGGATGGGCGATGATCATTCGCAAAGGTGCGTTTGCCGAAAACGTCTCCTCTATTCCTCTCGCCTCGCTGGTTGCGATCGAATCGGCACAAGGCATCGAACGCGATAGCAACGGCGATCGACTGCTGCACAAACACTACGTCGCCGGTGTGACCTTCCCGCGCTCCAACGACCCGACCGTGACGAGTTCCGTCGTCATTCGCGGTTTAGAACCTGGTGCTTTGGACGAACGCTTTCAGCTCGTCGAAGGCCGCATGTTCACCGCGGGTAAGCGCGAACTCATCGTCGGCGCCATGGCACAACGAGAGTTTTTAGGCTTGCGACTTGGCGATGAAATTTCGTCCAAAGGCGCTGTGTGGACGGTAGTCGGCGTGTTTACCTACAACGGCAACGCTTACGAGTCGGAACTTTTTGGAGATCTGACCACGGTCATGGCGGGCGAGCAATCTACGGCGTACTCATCGGTGCGCGTCAAATTGAGCGACACGGTCGACATCGACACGTTCGATGACGCTCTACAAGCCGATCCGCGCCTCAAGGTAGAAGCCAAGTTGGAAAGCGACTATTTCGAGAACGCCAACACCGGCGCATTACTCGACATCATCGCCTATGTGGTCAGCACTATCATGGCGATTGGCGCGACATTCGGGGCGCTGAATGTGATGTACACCGCAGTGAGCACACGCACCAAAGAGATTGCAACATTGCGGGCACTCGGTTTCGGCGCGCTGCCGGTGGCCATTTCCGTGCTGGTAGAAGCGATGGTGCTGGCGCTGATCGGTGGAGTGCTGGGTCTGGTGATCACCGCGCTACTCTTTCAAGGGGCGACATTTACGACGGGAACGATCACGGCCATCTCCACGGTCATGCGGGTGACGCCGGATCTCGCCCTCATCGGTCTCGCTTGGGGCGCGGCGATCGGATTTGTGGGCGGGCTGATACCGGCTGTGGGTGCGGTGAGAACGAGCATTGTGGATGGGTTGAGGGGAAACTGAGCCCATCCCCTCTAATTGAGTATCGCTTGCTCCAATTCCTCGATGACACTGCCCAATTCAGGCGCAACGTCGAGGCCCGAAAAGTACTCCGTATCGTTAAAGTAGACGGGCATATCTTCGAGTGTCTGCGCCTTGCAGGTCACGTTGCCCTGTTCTTCGTCCACAACTTTTTGCAACCGGTCCGAGCATCTGACCTCAGCGGGGACAAAAGGATGCCAAACCTCGCCATTGTCGTGACGTCTATCATGCAAAACGACGAGCTTGTCGAACGCCGCCTTTAGTCGGCCTAAACTCGATGCAACGCGCATGCGCCTTACGTGAATCAGCCACGCGACAAGGCTTGCGTTGCCGTCGTGCACTTCAACGATATTCAGATGGGTCTGAAGATTGATAATGGGTGTCTTACCTGCGATTCGACCGCTCCGGTCGAGCTCATCAACTCTCTTCGCGATCTTTGCTTGCGCTGATTCATCAGCTAAGAAATGATGCAGGTGACGCGGCGATAGGTAGAAATACCGAACGTCTAGGTCATCTTCGGTCAATCGCTCCTCCCTGATCCAGGGCTCACAGTAGGGTTTTGTTAGAGTAGACATAGTATGGCAACACATGAACTTAGACTACGACTCATCTTCGAGGGTACGGCCGATCTGCAGACCGATGCGATTCTCGCCACCATCAGAGATGCCCTTGGGGACGTGGAGGTGGTGCTCGACAATCATCTGCGCGCCGTGAGCGTGAGCGAGTTATCGGATGAGGAAATGCACGCCGTTTTGCCACAGGATCCTTCTACGGATGATTCGAGGAACGATTGATCTACAAACTTGGTGAAGGTGAGTGAGTCATGTCGGAAACGGACAACTACGCAAGGCACGAGATACTCCACATGAGTTTGTTTCTCGCCGAATCGGTTCACGAGCAGTTGGCATCGCGACCACTCGTTCAGCAGAATCCGGAGTGGAAGCACCTGGCGGAACGCGCACACGAAGCGCTGTTCGAGCTGTATCAAGCCGTTGGTGGCGAACACCTGGATGACCCACCGTGACCCTGCAAGTAGGCGGCAACCAGAGTTGACCACCTGCCAGTAACCAGGCATTGATCCAGGAATAGGACGGATGGAACGCAACTACCAACGGTACGCTATCGGTGACAGCGAGGTCGTCATCTTCGTCGGGAACATTCTTGAGTCAACTGCCGACGTCCTGGTGAGTTCGGACGATCACAATTTCTCCATGAGCGGCGGTGTGTCGAAGGCTATCCGTGACGCCGGTGGCAGTCTCGTGTTCGAGGGCGCCAGGCGCGAGGCCGGGAAACACGGTGTCGGCGACGTGATCGCCACCTCCGCGGGAGACATCGCCAGCGCTTCGGAGATCTATCACGGAATTTCCAGGTTGGACGGCTCCCGACCGGGTGACACGGACGCCGAACATAAAAGGACAACGACGAGGCTCATCGTCGAGAAATCGATGGCGCGCTTCGCTGCATCCGGCTACATATCCATCGCCTTTCCAGCCATCGGCACTGGCTATGGAGGATTCGACCCCGCGGATGTTGCAGTGGCCATGGCCCAAACCGTGGCGGACGAAATCCGCCAACGCGAGCTCGCCGTCACGGTAGAACTCTATATCCACCCCCCGAACCTAGCGAGCAACTTGAATTTCCTGGAGTTCTTCCGTCACTTTGTCGACCAAAGCGGTTGGGAAGAACAACTGATTCGAGACCACGCGGTGATCATGATCCATGGTATTCGTACGGAGGCCCGTTGGTTCGACACCGTCTCTAAACTACTCCGCGATGTAGACCCGCGCATAAACCCCATTCCTACCGGCTATGGCATCTATGACGTACTGCGGTTTCTAATCCCTACCGATCTTTTCAAGAAGGCAGTCATCGACGAGGTAGAAGAGACCATCGTCCAAACGCTCAACGAACCGTCGCAAAGAGAAGTATCGGTCGTCGCTCACAGTTTCGGCACTTACATCGTTACACGCATCCTCTGTCGAAACCGGAACATCCAGTTAAAGCGACTCATCCTTTGTGGCTCTGTCGTTTCCCGGAGCTACCCCTGGGATAAGGTGCGCGATCGACTGACCGTGTTGGACGAATCGCAGTATCCAACCCAGCGGGTGATCAACGATTGCGGCTGGCGGGACATATGGCCCATCTTTGCCCAGACTGCTACGTTCGGCTACGGTTCCAGTGGGCGTTTGGGCTTCAACAAAGGCAACATCGTGGTGAACCGGTTTCACGACATGGGTCACAGCGGTTTTTTCGATGCGGACTTCGTCGAGGAGTACTGGTGTTCACTGCTCACGAACAACGAGGTCGTACCCAACGACGAAGAGCGACCGGCGATGTCCTACGTGCTTTCCCTACTCGTCGCTTTCAAGATGATCGTCGTCATTCCAGTTGCTATCGTTGCCTGGATGATCTTTGCGTGATTAGCGCTTCGCTTGATGTGTTCACGCTCGCTCAGATGATCTCTAGGTAGTCCCGGTCAGGCAGCGCCGGGAACCGTACGGTCGGGAGTGTCTGATACCAGTAAGCTACCGAGGCGATGTCATCCTGCAAAGGCAGATAGCGACGATCCTTGTCCGTACGCCAGCCCAACGCCTGGATCGTCACTTTGAGGTCCTGCTCGAACCTTACCGGGTCCATGATGTGCCAACGATACATGCCGAATCGTTGCTGCGAGTTGTACAAACCGTCCGGTTTGATGACCTGGGGTAAGCCCGCATAGGGACTGTTGAATTCCTGATAAGCAGGTTCGCGGCGACCGGTTCGCAAGCGTCTTTCCATGGTGCCGGGATCAAAGTTATAAGCACCGCAGAAGTAATCCTCAGTGCCTGTACCGCAGATTGTCGGAAACTCGCCGTCGCCATCGATGAAGAACTTGATTTCCCCCTCCCCCCACCAACCGCCGTTGTTTACCCCCCAAGCCATATAGGTGCCGACGAAATGCCCCTGGCCGGAGATGCCTTCAACGATGGTGTAGTCTTCTTTATAAGGTAGCGGGTTGGTACGCCGGAACTGAGCATGGAAGTACGCAGCGTCGTCCGGTACCTCGGTCAGTGTGTAATTGATCTGGTAGTACACATAGATCTGTTCGGCAGCGAGATTCTCCATTGTGATGCGCGCACGCTTGCGAAACGGCATCTCCCAGTAACAATTGAACGCACGCCCGGGATTGACGCAGACAGCGAGTGACATCACCTGTGCATACGTCTCCCAACCGTTGGCAAAGAAGTCTCCGGCCGGGCACTCGACGGACGGATGCTCTTGGTCATCCCAGTAGATGCGCAAAATCGAATGGCGCCATCTGCCTTGGGCTAACGTCATCCATATCTGCTGCAGGGCACCGGGGCCCTCGATATCCGCTAAAGTAAACGTCTCGCCGGGGCCGATCAGGATATAGGGAGATACTTTCCAACCCTGGCCCAGATCCCTGGCGGCATTGATCGCCGGACCATCGGTGGACATCCCACCTTGGCCTTTCTCACCCGTAAAATTCTCAGGACTAATCGACCTGGATTTTGCCGGGGACAATCTAGGTAGATTGCCGAGGTGCAGGCCCAGACCCGAAAACGACATGGCTTCTTCTCGTGTGTCTCCAAACGATTAGTAGTCTACCGAAGCTTCCGCGCGCTTGCGCTCGATTCGACGTGCAGCCACCTGCCAACGATGACAGTGCTTACCTTGCCTCCATCCATGCGGGCGCCGGCGGCAGCTCCTGTTCCCAGGGTTCACCGGGCTGCCACTGACCGGCGACGTGCGCAGCTACTTTCATACCGTCGTAGGTGATCCACTTAACCGGCGTCAACTCGATGATGACGCGTGTAGGCGTGTCCAGAAACTGCTCAAAAGCAGCAGCCCCCTCTTCGTCGCCATTTTGCAGCTTCATAGCCAGTGCGTGATAGAACCAGCCTTTCACCTCGGGATTGTCCTCATGCACCGTGGCGCGGCATTTCACGGTCAACGTCTGATCGCGACCTAGCGGCGTGCCTTCGCTGGAGACAATGACCGCGCTTTTGTCACGCTTCTTCAGAGCGGGTACGCGTTTACGTTGCGAGGCACACGTCACCCAGAATTTGCCATCCTGGTACACGAATCGATGCATCACTCCCACGGGCCAACCGTCTCTCGTGCTCCACAGTACCGAGCATTCGCTCTGCAACTCCAGCAAGCGCTCGATCTTTTCCTGATCGAGCGGATAGACGGATACGTCGTCGTAATTGGTCTTCGCTTTTACGGATTCAGACATGTCGGTCTCTCAACCTTTTGGCTGTTTAGGAGGCGGCGGTCCGATCGGCACACCCGCCCCACCGGCGAACTCCGCGGAAGGTTCATTGCCGAGCAGGATGGATCCCAGATCTTCATACAACGGATGAGCGATCCACCGGTGGCTGGCCGTACCATGCGCGTCTCTCAGCATCCGTTCGAGCGGGCTGTACATGCGCATGGCCGTCGTACCCGCCGTGTTGTGCAACATGTCGACCAAATCCATACACTCGTTACCGGCATGCACACACGCCAGACGAACCTCTTGCGTAGCTTTCGCGCTCGGCAATTCGTCATTGCCTGTGAGCTCGTCCTCCAGATACTGCATGGCTTCCATCAAGAACGCTCGACAACTGCGATACTTGGCCTCCGCCAGACCCATACGCCACTGCGCTATACCCCGCTTAGCCAGCGACGATGAAGACAACATCGGTATCTTGTTTTGTGCGATGTCCGCAAACACGCGCAACGCACCCCTGGCGATGCCGAGTGCAATGGCTGCCTTGTTGAACGCTAGGCGTAAACCAGTGGGCATGCGATATACAGGGTTCGGGTAGTGCGCCGGTACCGCCCACAGACTGACGCCTGCAAATCTCGCAGGTATCACCGCACCATCGGCTCTGACATCGTGAGATCCCGAGCCTCTCAAGCCTGCCACATCCCAAGTGTCGACGATTTCCCACTGGTCCCTCGGTACGAACCAGACGTTGAATACGGGCATGCCATTGCCGTCCAGTTCAACCTCGCTGCCCTTCATCAAGGGCGCACCCATGAAACACCAGTCGGCGTTGTGACAACCGGATATGAACGTGGTTTGACCCCATATCTTGATGCTGCCGTCTTCCTGGCGCTCGGCCCTGGCAGGCTCACCGCCCGGTCCACCGCCGCCGCACATAATCACACGCGGATTGTCGACGTAGACTTCTTTTGCTAGCTCCGGATCCATGCCGCCCACGGCCATCGCGTTAATTTCGGAACCCAACATGACGTTCCAGGCCACCGAAGCGTCGATAGCCGCCATGTGCTCTAGTATCTCAATGGTTTCTATGGAACTGGCGTTTTCGCCACCCAGTTCCTCCGGAAGGGTAAACCTGAAAAAGCCCTCGTCGATCAGTTGCTCGACGACATCGTCCGGCAACCGTCGTAACTCCTGGCCTTCGTCTCCGCCGCGTTGGATGACCGGCCGCAGTTCTTCTATTTTCGCCAGGCGTGCCTGATGTACTTCCCGCACCATTATGCTCCCCTACTCTATCAAGCATCGAGTCAATATAACGGGCGCGCTATCTCCCGACTTGATCCAAATCAATCCTCATTGATCCTGGTGACTCAAGAGACGAGCCACCAACGCTATTCCAGATTTGCGTCGATGCCGACGTAGACACCGTCGAAACGTGCCAGCACATCCAAGAATTGCTGCCCGTACTTCTGCTGTTTCGCCAAACCCACGCCGGAGATCTCGAGCAAGTCGGCTAAACTTCGAGGCCGGTGCTCGATCATGCCCAGCAGCGTGGCGTCGTGAAAGACCACATAGGGTGGCACACCGTGTGAATCCGCAATCTGTTTGCGAGTTTCCCTCAACGCGTCCATCAGCGTTTCTTCCTCAATCTCCAGCGTCCTGCCTTGGCTGGATCTTTTCTTCGCCTTCTTCTGGCTGGCCGACGTGGCTTTGTCTTCTCTCAACAACAGCGTCTTCTCGCCACGCAACAAACCACGACTCGAGGCGGTGAGCTGGAGTGCGCCAAAGCGGCCATGGTCGACCCACAAGTAACCGCCCACCACCAACTGCCGCACGACCGAGCGCCACTGGGCATCGGAAAACTCACTGCCGATGCCGAACGTACTGAGCCGATCGTGTCGAAAGCGTGTGACTTTTTCGTTCTCTTTACCGCGCAGCACATCGATGACATGACCCGCACCGAACCGTTGGCCAGTGCGGTAAACACAGGACAGCGCTTTCTGAGCGGCTTCGGTACCGTCCCAAGTCACCGGGGGCCGCATGCAAATGTCGCAGTTCCCGCAATCGCCATCCAACGTTTCGCCAAAGTAAGCCAACAAATGACGGCGACGGCAGGTCGTCACCTCGCACCAACCCAGCAAGCCATCAAGCTTGGCCCGTTCGATGCGTTTGTGTTCGTCACCCGCACTCGATTCCTCGACCATGCGCGACAATCGAACCACGTCCTGTAAGCCGTAAACCAGCCAAGCCTCGGCAGGCTCACCGTCACGACCGGCCCGCCCGGTTTCCTGGTAATAGGCTTCCACACTTTTCGGCAAATCCAGATGTGCGACAAATCTCACATCGGGTTTGTCTATCCCCATTCCAAACGCGATAGTGGCAACGATGATCACCGCTTCGTCGTGTAGAAAGCGTTCCTGGTTGTGAGCGCGCACTTGTGCGTCGAGACCCGCGTGATAGGGCAGTGCGTCGAATCCAAGTTGGTGCAACCACTCTGCGGTGGCTTCCACGCTCTTGCGCGACAGGCAATAGACAATACCCGCTTCACCTTGATGTGTAGCAAGAAACTTCTGTAACTGCGCCTTCGGATCGGTCTTTGGCTGTACGGAATAACAAATGTTCTCACGGTCGAAACTGCCAACGAAATGCCGTGGCTCGAACAACCCTAAGCGCGCAACGATATCGGTTCGAGTACGCGCATCGGCGGTTGCCGTGAGCGCTAGTCTCGGCACCCCGACAAAAACTTCCTGCAGCTGATTCAAGGTCAAGTAGTCTTGCCGAAAATCGTGACCCCACGACGACACGCAGTGCGCTTCGTCGATCGCAATCAGCGATACCTCGCAACCACCCAGCAGGGTCAACGTCTGCGACTGCATCAGACGCTCGGGAGCGATGTAGAGTAAATCCAAATCGCCACGCTGTGCCCGTTCGATCACTTCGTTCTGTTCGTGCAGCGAGAGTGAGGAATTGAGAAAGGCCGAACGCACGCCCAGCTGGTCCAAAGCCCGCACCTGGTCACGCATCAGCGCAATCAACGGCGACACGACGATGCCCATCCCGGGGAGCAGGAGGCTAGGGATCTGGTAGCACAACGACTTGCCGCCCCCGGTAGGCATCAACACCAGAGCGTCTTTACCCTCACAAACATGCTCAATGATCGCTGCTTGATCTCCGCGAAAGGACGGATAGCCATAAACATCCTGTAAGACATCGAGTGCTTGAGTCTTAGCAAACGCCGGTGAAGCGGTCCGGGTCATGCCTCGTGTCCACGTGCGTCGTCCAAACGGCGGAGCGCTTCGCGCAACTCGTCCACACTCTGCTCTAGGGCCCTTACCCGCGCCTCGAGATCGACGCTGTGCACTTGGGTGGAGTTGGGGTTCGGCGTAGTCGCGACAGGCTGTTGGTCACTCGGGACGGATTCGACGGTCCCGGCAAACAAGTGTGTGTATTCGAAATCCTGACGACCCGGTTGGCGCGGTAGACGCGCGACCACCGGACCGCTCTCATAATCTATCAACCCCTGCAGCGTGTGCGTCACTGCCCCGTTATCGGCAAAAGTGTGCAACCGACCGCTGCGACTGCGTAATTCACCCGGCGTTTGCGGTCCGCGTAAAAGCAACAGGCACACCACCGCGTACTGGGCAGTGTCGAATTGAAAGTCCGCAAACGGCGTGTTGCACAACCGATGTGCATACTTCTCCACCTGACTCTTGAAATTCTCCTGGCGGGTCACGAGATGCTTGGCCTCGAGATCCCGAACGGCTCGTTGCACCGTACCGGGATCGAGGCTAAGCACCGGATCGCGACTCGACTTCTGGTTGCAAGCATTCACCAAGGCATTGAGGGTGAGTGGGTATTGTCCTGGAGTGGTGACGGACTTCTCCAACAGACACCCCAGCACGCGAATCGCGTTGACGTCGAGTTCAATGTTCAGTGTGCATCTCCAGAGCAGTGGGTCGAAAAGGCAAGCTGCCCATAGTACACGTAGTATTCACTTGCGGCGGGTTTAGGACCAGTCAGCCTTCGATCAGGGTCTAGCGGGAGATCGCCTCCTCGTCGACTCGGGCTTTCTCCATACAGGAGCTCTTACACGCAGTCATATACCGCATCAACCAGACCTTTCAGTTCCAAACCCAAACCATAGCCACTCGTGTAGCGATTGGGCGTATAGCCGAACGACAGCCGATTCTGCGGGTCGGCGAACGCACAAAAACCGCCCGCCCCGGCCGTTCCCACGTTACCTTCCCTACCCCAGTCGTTGAACGGCGTTTGTAACAAGAGCCCCAGGGCGACACGGAAATCGTTACCGAACAAATGATCATCGTGATTCCACTGCTCTTGCGCCATCAGTTGCAGCGTGCGGGCGTCAAATAACTCGTGTCCGTTGTAGGCTCCATTGAGCGACAACGGCGCAAACAACCTGGCCAAAGCTTCTGCGTGAGCCACACCTCCGCCCGAAGGAAAGCCGGACGTCAGAAACTCATCGGATGCCATGAATTCTGGATCGTCAGGCATGGGTTTGAACTGCACCGCAGTACGTTCGTTGATCAGACCGCCGGACATGAGTTCGTTGGCTGGGTTGAAGATGTGCGGAACCACGCGTTGCAGGTCCACGTCACTGCAGCCGAGGATGTAGTCGGCACCCAACGGTGCAGCCAGCTCTTCGCGGATGAACTGCGCAATCGGTCGCCCGTCGATTCTTCGAACCAACTCCCCTGTGATGTAACCCATGGTGACAGAGTGATAGGTTTCGTTCGTACCGGGTGTCCAGTTGGGTGCTTGTGCCGCGATCTTTTGCGTGAATCGGGTCCAATCCAACACATCACCCGGCTCGGCATCATCGATAATCGCCAACGACGCTTGATGCGACATAGCCTGGCGTACCGGAATGGCTGCCTTGCCAGCGGCAGCGAACTCCGGCCAGTAGTGGGCCACCGGTTGGTCGTAGTCGAGCAACCCGCGCGCGTGCAGCAGGTGAGCGGCAAGCGCCACGACACCTTTGGTGACGGACATGCAATTCACCAAGGTGTTGCGCTGCCATGGTGTGGTCCGGCTCTGATCGGTAAAACCACCGAACAGGTCGACGACATGCCGGCCGTCCTTGACTACACACTCTGGCGCCGACCTCCCCGCGTTGTTCGAAATTGTGGATGAACGCGGCCCGCACCGATGCGAACCGCTCGTCACATCGGCCCTGTATGGGTGTATCGCTCATGATGCTTCCCTCAAGCCTGGGTATGGTGGGTTTTTCGCCATCTGGCTGTATTCCAAATACTGCGTATGATTGGGTTCTTTTACCACTTATCCGTTTATGGCCAAGCGCGTTTATTTATTCAACGAGGGTGGCAAGGGCGATCGCGATCTGCTGGGCGGCAAGGGTGCCAACTTGTGTGAAATGACCAACCTCGGGTTGCCGGTGCCATTTGGTTTTGTCATCACCACACCCACGTGTCACGAGTTTTTCGAAAACGGCAACACACTACCCAACCTCTTGGAACAAGAGTATCGCGTCGCCCTGGACTTAGTGGAGAAGCGGATGGGCGCACGTTTCGGCGACCCCGACAATCCCCTGCTCTTCTCGGTGCGCTCCGGCGCGCCAGTGTCCATGCCGGGTATGATGGATACGATCCTCAATCTGGGTTTGAACGACGACATCGTTGCGGGGCTCGCTCGCAAAACCGCAAACCCGCGCTTCGCATACGACTCCTATCGGCGCTTTATTCAAATGTTTGCCGTCGTTGTGCTCGGTGAAGACAGCGAACGTTTCGAAGCGACCATCAGCGCATACAAGAAGGCCAACAACAAGACGCTGGACGTGGAGCTATCCGCCGAAGACTGGCAGGCGGTCATCCGCGACTTTCGAAAGATCGTCGAGATTCCTCAGGATCCCTTCGAACAACTGAAGCAGGCCATCGAAGCCGTGTTTCTCTCCTGGCATTCGCCGCGGGCCAACGTCTATCGAGAAATGAACAACATACCCGCCACGCTCGGGACGGCAGTGACGGTACAGGCGATGGCCTTCGGGAACTTCGGTGATGATTCAGGCTCGGGAGTGGCATTCACCCGCGATCCCTCCACGGGAGAAAACCGTTTCTTCGGCGAGGTGCTGTTCAACGCAGCCGGAGAGGACGTCGTGGCGGGTACCCGCACACCCGAACCGATCGAGGCATTGCAAGAGAGGCTGCCTAAAGTCCACGCCGAACTGTTCGAGACACAGGCGATGCTCGAAAAACACTACCGGGACATGCAAGACATCGAGTTCACCGTACAGGAAGGTAAGTTCTATATCTTGCAAACCCGCAGCGGCAAGCGTACGGGGCGAGCTTCGGTAAAGATCGCAGTGGACATGGTTCGAGAAGGCCTTATCGACGAGAAAGAAGCCTTGATGCGCGTCTCGCCCGAGCATGTGGAGTCATTCTTACATCCGATGGTGGATCCGGCGGCAAAACAGAACATCGTCGCACAAGGTTTGCCCGCCAGCCCCGGCGGCGCCACGGGCGCGGTGGTGTTTTCGGCCGACGAGGCGGTCGCGGTGGCCGCTGACGGCACACCCGTAGTGCTGGTGCGGCGTGAGACAACGCCCGAAGACATCCACGGCATGAAGGCAGCGCAGGGGATTCTCACCGAACTCGGCGGCATGACCTCGCATGCGGCAGTGGTCGCTCGAGGCATGGGGGTCTGTGCAATCACCGGTTGCGGCAACCTGACGATCGACTACGACGCGGGGACAGCCGTCACGCAACACGGCGTCGTCATCAAGGGCGGAGACATCATCACGCTCGACGGTTCTACAGGCGAAGTGATGCTCGGCGACATTCCCAAGGCGGAAGCGAGCGAGAGTGAGGACTTTCGCGTGCTTTTGTCCTGGGCGGACAACCACCGTCGATTGAAGATCCGCGCCAATGCCGACTCCAAGGAGGATGCCGAGCGCGCAAGAGCATTAGGCGCCGAGGGTATTGGGTTGTGCCGCACGGAGCACATGTTCTTCCAACCGGAGCGCATCACCGCGATTCGAGCGATGATTCTCTCCGAAGACCGCGAGGAGCGTCAGACACACCTGGATCAGTTGCTTGAGTTTCAGCATGGAGACATGCTCGGTATTTTCCAGGCGATGGACGACTTACCGGTCACGATCCGCTTGCTGGATCCTCCACTGCACGAGTTTCTCCCGCATTCGACACGCGAGATGAACGCCTTGGCCGACGCCGTCAACAAGCCCGTGGAGAAGATCCGCGAGATCACCGCCCAGCTGAGCGAAGTCAATCCGATGTTGGGCTTTCGCGGTTGCCGCCTCTCCGTCATCTATCCGGAGATCACACAAATGCAGGTGCGCGCCATCATCGGTGCCGCCATCGAAGCGGCCAGTCTCGGTTACCGGCCGAATCCCGAGATCATGATTCCATTGGTGGTCAACGTGCGCGAGATTCGACTGGTCAACGGCATCATCGAATCTGTCATTCGCGAGATGGTGCACGGTAGAGGCATCTCCGTTGCCTACAAAATCGGCACCATGATGGAAACTCCTCGGGCATGTCTGGGTGCCGACCGACTGGCGTCTGCAGTCGAGTTCATGAGCTTCGGCACCAACGACCTCACGCAAATGACCTACGGTTTCTCGCGCGACGATGCCGCTAAGTTCATACCGGAATACCTCGACTCCAAATTGATCGAGAACGATCCCTTCGTCTCGCTCGACCAACGTGCGGTGGGCCGTCTCGTCAGCCTTGCGATCGCCGAATCCAGCGCCAGAAAAAAGGGCATCAAATACGGTATCTGCGGGGAACACGGCGGCGATCCGAGGTCGATTCAGTTTTGCCACGAACAAGGATTGGACTACGTGTCCTGCAGCCCCTACCGCATTCCAGTGGCGCGCATTGCGGCAGCGCAGGCCAACGTGGCGCAGGATGTCTGACATATACTAGTAATAGGGCCACCAATTCACCGGGGAAGGGAGAGGGCAATGCGTGTTTTCACCGCGTTCGGACTGTTGTGTTGGGCGACGCTGGCGGCGGCCGACGACCTGGAAGGCATTTGGCATGGCGCCATCCAAGTCCCCGGTACGCCGCTGGGCATTGAGCTGAGTTTTCACGGCGAGAAAGGCACCATCTCGATCGCCGCCCAAGGTCTGAAAGACGTCCCCCTCATCGATCTCAGGCAAAACGACGAGCGGGTGACGTTCGGCATCGACGGCATTCCCGGCAAGCCACTGTTCCAGGGTGAGTTCAGCGAAGACAGCCGGGAGATTTCCGGCACCTTCACGCAGCACGGGTCGCAAATCCCCTTTTCCGTGGCGAAAGGCGATCCAACGACCGCCGCTCGCAATGCGCTTGCTGCTCTGGATGCGATCGGTAAACAGGCGATCAAAGACTTCAACGTGCCCGGGACGGCGATCGCGGTCGTGTACAAAGGGGAATTGGTGTATGCCAACGCATTTGGATACCGTGACATCGCGAATCGCAAGCCGATGAACGTAGACACCCTGTTTGCCATAGGATCCACGACAAAGGCTATGACTGCGACCGTGCTGGGGATGCTGGTCGATGAAGGTAAGCTCGAGTGGGACAAACCCGTCAGGAGCTACCTGCCGTACTTTCGGTTATCCGACGACGGCATTGGCAATGCTCTGACCGTTCGCGATCTTGTTACACACCGTAGCGGCATGCCGCGACACGACCTGCTTTGGTACAACTTCAACGACGGCAGCCGGGAAGCACTCATCCGCCGTTTTGCCAACCTCGAACTCACCGCGGGACTACGCGAAAGGTTTCAGTACAACAACCTCATGTACATGACCGCAGGCCACATCGGCGCCAAGGTCGCCGATTCGAACTCGTGGGAAGACCTGATGGAGGATCGCTTATTCGAACCCTTGGGCATGGCGCGGACGAATCTATCCGTGCTGGTGTCACAGCAAGACGACAATCACGCACTGCCCTATAGCAACGAAGACGACAAGTTGAAGGAAATTCCATATCGGCGCATCGACATGGTGGGTCCGGCAGGCGCCGTGAACTCGAGCCTGAACGAGATGGTGAAGTGGTTGCAATTCAACCTCGATCACGGTGCCGTCGGCGACACGCAATTGGTGAGCCGATCGACCCTGAAAGACATTCTCTCGCACCACATGCCGACCGACCGCGGTTCGCCCGATCCAATGCTCTCACCCAGCGTATATGGATTGGGCTGGTTCATCAGCACCTATCGAGGCCACCGACACGTCTATCACGGAGGGGGTATCGACGGGTTCATTACAAGTGTCATGCTGTTCCCCAACGATGAACTCGGGCTCGTGGCTTTCGCCAACACCTCTTCCAGCCTGGGACAGTGGTTGAATCTAACGGCCGCCGACCTGGTACTTGGTTACGACGATCGCAATTGGCTCGATCAGGCCATTGCACGTGAGAAAGCCACAAAGGGCGCGCAAGCGCAATCCGCAGACGATCCACGACAAAAGCGAGGTACAAAGCCAACTCACCGACCGGACGACTACGCCGGACGTTATTCCCACCCGTCGTACGGTGATCTCGACGTGTTGGTCGATAAGCGTCGCCTCGAGGTGTCGTTCAACGAGATGTCTGCGCCCCTCGAGCACTGGCACTACAACGTGTGGGAAGTAGACCCCGACGCGTCCGGTGTGGCTTTCGGCGGTACCAAGCTACATTTCGGGATCGGCCTGCACGGTGAGGTGGCCACCGTTGCCGTGCGCATGGATACCGCCGCTCGTCCCATCGTCTTCGCCAAGCAGCCGGATTCGATGCTGCGAGACCCAAGCTATCTCAAACAATTCGTCGGTACTTACAAGACGCCGACCGGCCAAAAAGCAGTCGTTGAACTGCGCGGCTCAGAGTTGGCAGCCACGGTGGGTCAACAACCGACTTACGTGCTTGCGCCCGTTCTGGGCGGAAGGTTCGAATTGAAATCGTTGCCGGGCTATCAGGTGGTGTTTGGGAAAGACGAGCTGACTTTCATTCAACCGAATGGCGTCTTTCGCAGCGAACGCGTGGACGGCTGAGTCTCAGCGTCTACCTATTCCCGCTTTGTCGCGGCGGGAATAGATCACCAAGCAGCGGACCTTCCGGCAGCTTGAGCTTGGCATAGGCTTTGGCGGCATACTCTGGCGTGTGCCGAGGATCTCGTTTCAAGGTACCGGCTACGGTCGGCTCACAGACCACCATGGGTTTCGTTCGCTCTGCACCCGTAGACCTCAGCATCCAGGCGTTGTAGCCGCGATTACGCGCTTTGTCGTGTAGCCACGTCGCTTGATCGCTCGGTAAGCGGCTCGAGTGTAGCCGCACCATCGTCTTGCCACGCACTTCGGTGGGGGTTTTGTGCACGTCAACGTTGAACTCGGCGGCAATTGCTTCTGCCGCCTCGTTGGCGAACATCTTGGATTCGTAGCTGGCGAACGCAACCATTTTACCTTGCGCCATCGCATGGCTGGTCACACCGGCAAGAAGCACGGCAAGCACGAAACGAAGAAGACTGTTGGAACCCTTGGTCGATAGGTCATCCATGACGCCAGACACTCGATAAAACGCAGTACTTTCAGGGTACTCTCTCGCCGTCTCGATTCTGGGACGCCCTGCTCAAACTGAACAAGTGACCCGATCGTCCGGGCCGGTTATTCCGGCAGGGAGACCGACGGATTAATGTACGCCTCCTCCACCATAGCCCATGCTTGAATCTTCTTGAGATGGCGCCGCACGTGAGATCGCGGCGGAAACACGAACTGCACGTAGACTTCGGGTTCGTCTTGCGCATCGGACACGAATCTCTCCTCAATACGCGTCCGGTGCGGCAACCTACGCCCAACGTCAAACTGGGTTGCCGTCTTCTCCTCTACAAAGGCAGCATTCACGGTATCGAGTTGCCATCCCCCCGCTAAGCGCGCAACGATACTCGGCGCTAATCGGGGCGACTGTGTTTTTCGGCGCTTTCCTTGAACGACCACCTAGTGTCCTGACACTACCCTCACACGCGCCGGATCGCTCTCTCCAAATCCGGTTGCGGTCCAATATTTTGTGACAACGGCACGCCCACGTCAGCCTCTTGTGGCGTACCCGTGTCCATGAGTATTTTCCTCACCCGCGCCGGCGTCAATGGTTGGCCGCGTGTTGCTTTGGCGTGTCCCTGCAACACCGCAACCGCACCCGTCACGATAGGCGACGCACTGGAGGTTCCGGAAAATCGCAGGGTGTACCAGCGATTCTGCGCACCGCCCTGCGCATCGCCGTAACCTAGAGTGGTGACATGCCAACCCCACGCCTGGACGTTGACGATCTTGCCGTAATTCGAGAACCAAATTCGCGACCTCGGTTTGCCAATCCGCGTATAGCCTGTGCCGGGACCGGAACCGTCATTGTCGAAGTAATTCGTCGGCGGCACACCTGCACCGACGACGATCGCGCCCGCGTCCTTTTGCAGTCCTGTATTCCTGTAGATCGACCGCTGAAAATTCTCGCCCCCGTTGCCCGCAGCCTCCACCACGGTAATACCCTTGGCAGTCGCCGCGCGAATCGCCGAAAACGTATCGTTCCAGTACTGCATGGCAACATACACACCGCGCGGTCCGGTCCCCTGCAACTCGATGAGAATGACGTCGCCCGCGCGCAAGCGTCTCGCTGCGTTGCGGATGGCTTGTGCAGTGTTGAAGACGCCACGAATCACCGCGGAGTGCACCGCGCCACGCGCCCGGTGCGCAATGCCGATCGTGCCTGTGTCGTTGCGTTTGCTGATGATTTCGCCGAGCACCGCCGTGCCGTGATTCGTCCAGCCGATGTCGTTGATCGGCGTACCCCCCAGCATACTGATACCCCGAGGCAGGTCTTCGTGGCGGAGGTTCCAGTTACCCTCGATGTCGCACACGCGTACCCCCTGCCCCCGCGCACCCGCTTGCGGCCACACGGCCTCCGCGCCAATCCCATTCGGGGCCGACATCAGATAACCCTGGCTCGGCTCGAAATTGCGGCTGCCTCGCTGACTTCCGGTAGCGATTGCCGCTGGTACCGGTTGCGGCGCAACAAAGGCCTGCCACACCGCGTCGCTGCGGTTCAGCGACCGCGACAACGTCTCGACGTCTCGAGGATTGCGTGGTTCGAGCTGCACAAAACCGCTGTGGGCAAACTCAGCCGTTACCGGCGTGCGCAAATTGCTCGGGGCAGCCACTACCCGGTCATTAACTTCGCGCCGGTTACAACCGAGGTGCGACGACACACTCTTGACGCCGCACCGTTCCAGAATCTGGTTGAGTCGCTGAGCCTCCGCACTCGCCGGCTGGGCGCCATCGAACCCGGCAGTCGAGTATCCCACGCGACTCGTGTGCTTTAGCTCACACACCACGTAATCTTTGGTCGGGGGCATCTCCACCGGCCCCGCGAGATAACCGGGATCCCTCGAGGCTCGACTCTTGCGGCTTCGTCCACTGGCTTTTTTCCTGGTTGCCATAACTTCCTCCACATCGTTGTTCGGGTTGCGAAGGGCAGCATGACGACATAGTGCTGCCGCTAGCGAGCCTATGGTAGCCAGGCGTTTACGGCAGAACAGTCACCTAGGTGACACCGAGAGGAAGTTTCTCTTTCGTTGACTATGCCTCAGGCGACGACATGGCCAATATTCCCGCCTATCGCTGTCGACCAACGCGCGCGATAAAGTGGCTAATTTGTGGCCGTCGGCTGCGGACATGAACGACCGAACTACCGGGACTATGCGCCAGGCTAACAATCGAGATGATTGGCGCCATCGTTTTCGTGTGTGGGGACGTAAGTAGAATGCAAAGAATGCCTTTCAACCGGTCCTCGGCAATCCGCGAGGACTGAAAATCGTGTGGTGTCTGATCCGCGCAACCTCACCTTCATCGTCGCGCACACTGCAATCGAGCACCTGATACCAATGCCCTTTGCGGTCGTAGGCATCGACGATTTGCCCGCCGACAGTAAACGCTCGTTCCGCGATTGCAGGTTTTATGTGCTGAATCTGGCTGCGCACGTGGATAGTTGGACCGTAGGTGAAATTATGTCTTGTTAGTGGTGCAACCCGACCCGCCAAAAAATAGGGGTGGACAGGCTGAGGTTGTCCATCGTCTACCCGATAGAAACCCGCGTCGACACCCAAGTCCTCAACGACCATGTTGCGTGCAGCGGACACCGTCACATAAGCCGACAGCGGCGCGAGCGGCTGGTGCAACGGCACATTGTCTAACCCATACGCAGGCAACACGTCTCCTCCGGCGGTTTTTTCGACAAAACCTTCGTCACCGGGCGGGTTGAGCGTGCCGAACCAGGTCGCTCTTCCAAGACCTGCCTCGCCATCGACGACGCAACGGACTTCACCGCGTTCTCCTGCAAGACCCTTGAACTGCCACTCACCATCTTGAGCCGCCACTTCGACGGTGAGCGGTTCCGCAGCATAAAGTGGCCGTCTAAGCGTGAAGTCTACCCAGCCATCACCCAACCACGCATCGCCTAGAGCTTCTTGAAGGGTCAGCGCCGCCCACCCATATGTGCGCACTCCGGCCACCAGTGCGCCCGCATAACCTGCCGCATCGGCGCCATCGGTGTCGTGGATGGGATTGCGTACCCCCGTGGGTGGCGGGTCCGGTGTGGCAACGTACTCGTGCGACAGCGTCACTCCCTTATTACCCCGTCTGCGGTTCTTTCATGACTCCATCGGCCATGACGCCCTGTTCAACGAAGCGTTCTACCTCGTCCGCTGTAAAGCCCACTTCCACGAGGATGTCTCTGCCGTGCTCCCCGAGCGCGGCCGCAATCTGTTCCGTGTTGGTCGGTGTGCTTGTAAATCGAGCAGCCGGACGCGGCTGACGAATCGTGCCGAGTCCGGGATGCTCATACTCACTCAGGATCTCGTTGACTTGTACTTGTTCTTGAGCAATGACCTCAGGACGAGAGAGTACCGGCGCACTCGGTACTTCGCATTCATCCAGACGCTCCAGCCAATGATCTGACGTGTTGGTCCGCAACACGTCGGCCGTCATCTCGAGCCGAACCTTGACGTTTGCGCTGCGCGCCTGCGGTGTCGCAAACCGTTCGTCCGTCAGCCACTCTTCCCGACCTAACGCTTTACACATGCCGCGCCATTCGGCATCCGATACCGCACCCGCGGTAATGTAACCATCGGCTGTCTCAAAAATCAGGTCTTTGGAACGTTGGCCGCGTTTGACACGGTGTTCCTGACCCACCATGGTCAGTCCCCCTAGCCCTTCCTGCCAAAGATAGGCGATCATGACGTCGAGCATGGAGATTCTGATGTGTTGACCTTCTCCCGTCCGCTCTCGGGAGAAGAGCGCCGCCGTGATCGCCTGGGCTGTCGTGATACCGGTGGTCTTGTCGGGTATCACGGTGCGGATCATCCGAGGACGATCGTTTTCGTCCGTAGCCTGCAAATCCGCCAAACCCGACAGCGCCTGAATAACAGGATCGTAAACGCGCTTGTGGGCGTAGGGTCCCTTCTCACCGAATCCACTCATCGACACGTAGATGATCTTAGGGTTGATTTGACGGATGACGGGCTCGCCCAGACCCATTCCATCGATCGCTCCCGGCCGAAAATTCTGCACGAACACGTCGGCATCCTCGGCCAGCCGTTTGACGACATCAATCGCCGTTGCCGACTTGAGATCGAGTGCGATCGAACGTTTGCCACGATTTGCAGTCACAAACCCAGGCGTGACGCCTCCGCCACCCATCGCCCTGACCACATCTCCCCGCAGCGGCTCGACCTTGATGACATCGGCGCCCTGATCCGCGAGCAGCACCGTGGCGGCCGGGCCAGCAAGAACCCGCGACATATCGAGCACTTTAATTCCGCTAAGAGGTCCGCTCATGGCGCCTAATTCTCCCCAGATACTCAGTTCACTCTATCCCAAAGGGGATTAGGACGATAGATTAGGGCACACGGTGTTTCAGGGGACAAGGGGAGGCAGCATGGGGCGGTTAGCCGGTAAGGTCGCGATCGTGACGGGCGGCGCATCTGGGATTGGGCGTGGGTGTTGCGAAAGGTTGGCAAGCGAAGGCGCCGCGGTGGTTGTCACCGACATTCAGCAACAGATGGGCGAAGAGGTCGTTGCCAGCATCGTCGCGTCAGGCGGCAAAGCCACATTCATGGTGCACGACGTCACTGACGAAAACGCCTGGATTGACGTCGTCGAATGCACCGTGGCCGAGTTCGGTGGCCTGAACGTCACGGTGAACAACGCCGGTATCGGCATCGGCGGCAGCATAGTCGACATGACGCTGGCGGACTGGCAGCAGCAACAAGCCATCAATCTGGACGGCGTCTTCTTAGGGATAAAACATTCAATCCCGGCGATGCGCGACTCGGGTTCGGGCTCCATCGTCAACATGTCCTCGGTGGCCGGACTGAAAGGCGCTGCCAACCTCGCGGCTTACAACGCCACAAAAGGCGGTGTGCGCCTGTTAACCAAAGGCGTTGCATTGGAATGCGCGCAAAACCGGTGGCCGATACGGGTCAATTCCGTGCACCCGGGCGTCATCGATACACCCATATGGACAAAGGTGAATCCTGAATTCTTCGAAGAAGGAGAAAACGCGGTTGATCTCGACGCGATGAAAGAGAACGTCCCCACCGGCGAGTTGGGTTATCCAATCGACATCGCTAACGGCGTGCTGTTTCTGGCGAGTGATGAGTCGCGTTACATTACCGGTACCGAGCTGGTGATTGACGGCGGCATATCCGCATAGCGGCCCGCGTAGACATGAACCGCACAAACGAGGACGCGCCTCAAACCGGTGGTTGGTACTCGCACTACGTCCTGTGTGTTTTGGTCCTGGTTTACATCTTCAATTTCATCGACCGCAATATCCTCTCCATCCTCGCCGAAGACATCAAGGCAGATCTCGGCATTGGCGATGCCGAGATGGGATTTCTGTACGGTACGGTGTTCGCCGTTTTTTACGCCGTGTTCGGCATCCCCCTGGCAAGGTTCGCCGATGTTTGGACTCGGCGCAGCCTCGTCTCAGTAGGCCTGGGATTCTGGAGCTTGATGACGGCTGCTTCGGGCCTCGCTCGTTCGTTCAGCATGCTGGCCATATGCCGTGTCGGTGTCGGTATCGGCGAAGCCAGCGCGTCGCCTGCGGCCTACTCCATGTTGTCCGACTATTACCCGCCGCGGCTACGCGCAACGGTGATTGCAATCTACGCATCCGGTGTCTATCTGGGTGCGGGCATTGGCATCTTCCTCGGCGGCGCGATCCTGGAAGCATGGGCCACTGCTTATCCCGAAAATCCGCCGTTCGGATTGAAAGGTTGGCAAGTGGCGTTCATGGCGGTAGGTATTCCGGGGATTTTGATGGCGTTGTGGGTGCGCACTCTCCGCGAACCGACACGCGGAATCAGTGAAGGACTGGTCGCGGAGAAACACCCGCATCCCTTCAAACTGCTAGGGCAGGAACTGCTGGCCGTGATTCCGCCGTTCAACCTCGTCGGTTTGAAAGACCATCCGCACGTGCTGCGCATGAATCTGCTCTACGCCGCGAGCTTCGCGGCAGTCGCCGCCCTACTGATCTGGCTGACCGGCAGCGTGGCCCAGTGGGTCACCACCGTTTTCGGCGTGTGGGTGACCTTGACATGGGCCCAGTCCCTGAAGGTGCGCGATCCGGCCACCTATCACATGATGTTCAAATCCAAGGCCTTCGTGTACACCACGCTCGCGTTCCCGACCATGGCTTTCATCGGTTACGGCGCCGGTTTCTGGATACCACCGCTGTTACTCCGGCTGCACGAAGTCAGCGTTGCCGAAGTCGGCCTCTACATGGGCATCGGCGCTGCAGCAGGCGGATTCGTGGGCATTACGTTAGGCGGCATGCTCGCCGATCGACTGAAACTGCTCTTCCCCAGCGGTCGACTGGTGCTCGGCTACATTGTCATCGCCGGTAAAGTTCCCTTGCTGCTGTGGTTGTTGTACACGGACAGCTTGCTCGCAGTGTACGTAATCAACTTTTTCTTAACCGCGTTTTCAGCTTGCGGAGGCGGTGTACCGCCCAGCACCGCCAGCGATATCGTTATGCCGCGAATGCGCGCCGTCGCGGGCGCCTACTACATCCTGCTCAACACGTTCATCGGGCTGGCGCTGGGACCCTACGTGATCGGCGAAATCTCCGACATTCTGCATGCAGGGGGGTTGAGCGAGGCCGAAGCACTGCGCAGCGCCATCGCGCTCGCGATCTTGAGTCTGTTACCTGCGCTGCTCTTTTTGATCCTCGCCCAACGGCACCTGCCGCGGGATGAACGCACACGCATCGAACGCGCGCGCGCATTGGGTGAACCTGTGGAGAATGTGCGAGTTGCGCTATAGGTTCTTCCAACCATCATGCTCTTATCGCCCATGCCAAGCTTTACGCTGCGTGGTCAGGCAGAGTAACTTCATGGCGCCTGTCGATCGCTGCTCGCCGCGGCGTCGGACTTATGCAGCAGCCGGTACAGCGCGGGCAAAACCACCAGTGTAAGCAGTGTCGACGACAGAATGCCCCCGATCACGACGCTCGCCAACGGCCGTTGCACTTCCGAGCCCACACCGGTGTTCAGCGCCATGGGTACAAAGCCCAGTGAGGCAACCAGCGCCGTCATGAGCACGGGTCGCAAGCGCGTCAGCGCACCTTCGATGATGGCCTCCTCCAGCGGCCGTCCGTTCAGCACGAGGTCGCGGATGAATGCCACCATCACGAGACCGTTGAGCACGGCAATGCCGGAAAGCGCTATGAACCCCACCGCGGCCGATATGGATAGCGGTATGTCCCGCAACAACAACGCGACCACTCCGCCAGTGAGCGCCAGGGGTACACCCGAGAAGACGATGAAAGCGTCCCGAAACGAACCGAGCGCCACGACCAGCAGCACGACGATAAAGAACAGAGTCGCCGGCACCACGAGCGACAATCGCTCGGTCGCCGACGCCAGATTCTGGTAGGTACCGCCGAATTCTACCCAATAGCCCGCAGGCGCTACGTTGAGATTCGCGATCGATCGCTGTACATCGCGAACGAAGGATCCGAGATCACGACCGCGCACGTTCGCCGTGACGACCACTCGGCGTTTGCCGTTTTCCCGATTCACCTGGTTGTAACCGATGACCGTTTCCAAGCGGGCGATTGCGTCGAGCGGCACATACGCGCCATCGCCTAGAGGAACCGGCAAACTCGCCCAGCGATCCGGCGCATTGCGGATCGGTTCCGGGAGGCGCAGTACGATGTCGAAACGCCGGTCACCTTCGTAGAGTTGCCCTACCACTTCTCCGCCCAAAGCCATCGCGACATAGCTTTGCACCTCTTGTAGTGAGAGGCCCAGCCTGCCCATCGCTTCACGGTCGGGAATGAGGGTGAGTACAGGAAGGCCGGAAGTCCGTTCCAGTGCTACGTCCGCGGCTCCTGCAACTGCTCGTACGGCCGCCTCGATCGACCGGCCTGCTTCGATGAGCGCATCGAAGTCATCGCCGAATACCTTGATCGCAAGCTCCGCGCGTACCCCCGCCAACAGTTCGTTAAAACGCATCTCGATGGGTTGCAGGTACTCGTAGCGATTGCCAGGCACCGGTGTGACCAGCGCTTCCAGGTCACGGATCAGCTCGGATTTGGATTTCTGCGGATCGGGCCATGCGCTTCGCGGTTTCATCATGATGAACGTGTCGGCCATGCTCGGTGACATGGGGTCGGTGGCTATCTCTCCGGAACCGATTCGCGAGAACACGCGCTCCACCTCGGGCAGTGCCACTACCACCTGCTCCAATTCCAGTTGCATGGCCACCGCCTGACTCAACGACGTGCCGGGAATGCGCAGTGCGTGCATGGTAATGTCGCCCTCGTCCAACGTCGGGATGAACTCGGTGCCGAGCCGGTTCGTCAGCCAGCCGGATATCACCACTAGAACAATTCCGGCCAGCACGATGCCGTGCCGGAAGCGCAGCGCCCTCACCAGTACGGGACGATAGGCCGATCTGAGCAGGGTCACCACGGATCCGGCGCGTGCTTTGAGCGGTCCACGAAACAGCAGGGCCACACTGGCGGGTACGAACGTAATCGACAGCACCATCGCTGAGAACAAAGCGATGACTACGGTAATCGCCATGGGATGGAACATCTTCCCTTCGACGCCCGAGAGCGTGAAGATGGGTACGTACACTGCGGTGATGATGAACACCCCGAAGAGGGCCGGACGAATGACTTCCCGAGTCGCTTCGAAGACGACCTCCAGACGGTCACCCAGCGAGGTCTGTGCATCGGTCTCTAACCGCAGCCGCCGGACGCAGTTCTCCACGATGATCACCGCACCGTCGACAATCAACCCGAAATCGAGCGCGCCAAGACTCATCAGATTTGCGCTCACTTGCGAACGAACCATGCCGGTTACCGTCATCAGCATAGCCAGAGGAATGACGGCGGCTGTAAGCAATGCCGCCCGCACGTTACCAAGGAACAGCAACAATACCGCCATGACCAACAACGCCGCTTCCAGCAGATTGGTGCGGATGGTCTCAAGCGTGGCATCCACGAGCTCGGTACGGTCATACACCGCATTCAAGCTGATACCCGGCGGAAGACTCGGACGAATGGTCTCAATTCTCTCTGCAACCGCCTGGGCCACAGCCCGGCTGTTCTCTCCCATGAGCATGAACACCGTGGACAGCACAACTTCCGTGCCGTTTTGAGTGGCGGCACCGGCACGTAGCTCGTGCCCAAGCCCAACACCCGCCACATCCTTCACGAGCACCGGCACGCCATCGTGTTCGGCAACGACGATGGCGCCCAGCTCATCAAGATCGGCTGCCATGCCGGGCATTCGCATCAGCCATTGCGCACCGTTGGATTCAATGAATCCCGCACCTTGGTTGGCGTTATTGCGTCGCAACGCATCTTCCAGATCCTGCATCGTGAGCCCACGGGCCAGCAGCGCCGCGGGCCTGGGCGCGACCAGGATTTCTTTCTTGAATCCACCGATTGGATTGACTTCAACGACACCCGGCACCCGAATCAGCTGCGGCTTGACGATCCAGTCATGCACCGTGCGTAAATCTGTTGCAGTAACCGGGGTTCCATCGGCATTCACCGCACCGGGTAAGGCGTCGATGGTGAACATGAAGATTTCCCCCAGCCCCGTCGCAATCGGGCCGAGCATGGGATCCACACGCCCCGGCAAGGCGGTGCGTGCCGCACTCATACGTTCGCCAACCTGTTGGCGTGCGAAATAGATATCCGTGCTTTCCTCGAAGACCACAGTGATCTGTGACAGTCCGTAACGTGAGAACGAACGGGTCTCGACCATGCGCGGAATGCCGGCCATGGCATTCTCGAGCGGAAACGTAATGCGTTGCTCCACCTCGAGCGGTGTATAACCGGGCGCCGGCGTGTTGATCACCACCTGGACATTGGTTATGTCTGGCACCGCATCGATGGGGAGACGAGAGAAATTCCAAACTCCGAGCCCTGCAACGAGCAGCACAATGAACAGGACAAGGTCACGCCGCGCGATGGCAAGCTTTATGATTTGATCCAACATGAAACCCGCCCTCAGTGCTCGTGGCCCGCGCCGACCTTCTCGATATCCGCCTTGACGAGATAGCTGTTGGTCGTCACGTAACGTGTACCCGGCACGAGCCCGCCCAGCACTTCAATCCATTCGTCATCCTGGCGCCCAAGCTCGAGCACCCGCACTTCGTAATCGTTTTCGACTTTGGCGAAGACGACCGTGAAATCGCGAAAACTCTGCAGACCCGAGCGCTTGACGGCGAGTGGCACGGCATGCTCCGCAACATGCAGCTCGCCTTTGACCAACGTGCCGGGTACAAAAGCACCATCGGTGTTGTCCAGCACAACGCGCGCGACAACGGATTGGTTAGGATCAGCCAAAGTACCGATTTGGGTGATTTCGCCTTGCCGGTCCGCGCCGTCATCGACATTGACTATCCTGGCGTTCATGCCCACTCGAAGCTTCGCGCGATCAGCGGGAAACACCGCAAGTTCTACCCAGACTGATGAGGGGTCGATAATGGTGAACAGCGTTCTATCGGCGGTCTGTTCCCCCGGATTGACATTTCGGTCCGTCAATACGCCGCTGATCGGCGCACTAACGGCGTAAGCCTGCAGGCTCTCGTTGCTCTCGACGCGCGCGAGCGTCTGACCCCGCTCGACACGGTCACCCACCGCAACCTCTACGGACTGGACCGTTCCTGCAAAACGCGCGCTCACCGCTCGTACCCGCTCCCGATTCGGCACCACACGACCGTAGACGGCGGCCACTTCCCGAATCGTGGCTGCACCTGCCGGTTCGGTTTCGAGACCAAACGTTCGAGCCATGTCGGGATCAATGCGCGTGCGACCCTCAAACTGGTCATAGGTCCAGCGGTGGCTCTTACCGTCGTGACTGGCCTTGAGCGTCACGACAAACGAATGCGGCTCGTCAACGACGGTATTGCCACGCAGATACTCACCATGCGGTGAGAAGGCGATGCGGTCTTCAACCCCACCCAATCTCGCGAGGGTGACCTCGAGATCGATCTCGTCCGGTGCAATGAACGAGTCGGCTTCCGTCACCCAGGCGCGAAACTCTGGAGGTACTCCGGCCTCGAAGATCGCCAGCTCAACGGCAAACGCGCCATCTACCAACAGCCGGCCACCATGAGGCCCCTGCACAATCTCTTCGGCAGCGTCGGCATGGCCGTGCGCGTCGTCTTGCTGCGGCGGGCTGCAAGCGATCAATGCAGAGCAGATGACGAGACCGACACCCACACTCGCGATGCTAACGATCGTATTCATGGGCGCACCTCCTGCCGGTCGACAACGGTTCCTGTCAGTCGCTCGATCTCGATGACGGAGTTGTGGGCTTCGATGTTCGCCTCCACCAACGCGGCTTGTGTGTTCAGCACTTCGGCTTGCAACAATTGCAGTTCCCGATAGCCGTACCGACCCGAGGCGTACGCGCGCTCGGTGTCTGCCAGCGCGCGTTCAACGCGAGGTAAAATTTCCTCGCGCAAGGTGGTCGCCCGGTGCACGCTGTGCTCAAGTGCCTGGTGCAGCGCGAACAAACGCGACTCAATCTGCAACCGAACGGCCTGCTCGGAGGCATCGACGGACGACAGCCGGGTTCGCGCCTGAGCAATGCGGCCCTGGTTCCGGTTTCGCCATGCCAGGGGTAACGTGATACCCGCGACCAGCGCTTGATCGCCGCTGGCCTCTAGATGTCGGATGCCCGCGCTCACCCGCCAGTTGGGTTTGACCTGAGCCTGGGCTAGCCGTAACTCGGCTTCATGCAAACGCCGCTGCGACAGAAATCGGCTGAGGTGAGGATTCCGTTCGATACGCGCACGCAACTCGGGAAAATCAGGCACGCTCGGCATCTTGTCGATGTCGCCACTCACTCGCACAAAGTCCGGCAACACCTCACCCCACTGAGACGACAAGCGTTGGTTGGCGACTTTGAGTTCGTGCCCAACGTCTTCCAGCGCCAGCCGAGCGCGAGCGCGCTCAGCACCCGCGCGTGCCAAATCTGCCTGAGGGCTGACACCTGCACGAACGCGCTCACTCACCACAGTGACGGTGCGCTCCGCCAGTGCGACCGCCGACTGCAACTGATCCGATCGAGCCTGATAAGCGAGACTATCCAGGAAGTGCCGCACGGTCTTGGCGAGGACGTCCAGCCGTGCGACCTCGGCATCCGCTTCTGCAAGGGAGACATCCGCCTTGGCAACAGCCACTCGGTGCTGGAGCTTGCCGCGTTCTAGGATCCAACCAAGGCTGAAAGTGATCTCGGCCGCGTCGAATCCCTGCTGTTCTCCGGTACCGACAACGTTTTCGACCACGACACCCAGCTCGGGATTCGGCCGCAACCCGGACTGGGTTACCTGGCCCTGGCGCGCTTCGATATGAAGCGCGGCGACAACAAGCTCGGGGTTGCGCTCGAGCGTACGCGTGATCGCTTCGCGAAGATCGATGACTGCAGTGGCTTCATGCGAATCCGCCATCGAATTCGGCCAGGAAACCGCGGTAACAATACAGAGCCCCACTAGGGTCGTGAGTCGTCCCCACATGAGTTCCTCCAAACGCACGTCAAGGTCGGTGACGCGCGGATCAAACTGTACGAGTCAGGCAGCGGGAGGCTGCCTGCACTGTGCTAGCAAAAGATCAAGGAGAACTTGGAGGAGCGCGGAGCGGAGGCCGCCAACGCGCGCGACGGCGCACCTCGCCGAACCGGACCGGCGGCGGCAGAGTGCGCTGTGTTATCCACGTTATCGCCGCCAGGAAGACGGCACAGGCCAGAACCAGTGGAATGAGTTTGGAATCAGGCTTGCCGAGTTGTTCGACCAGGGACACGTCGATGTCTCCGCTGTGATCATGGCCGTCAGGATCGGCATGGTGCATGTGCGTGCCGTGCAAGCCCACGTCGTCACCGCTGGTATCGATATGGCGGTGCAACCCACTCATTTGGAGGGCCAAAAGATGCACACACGCAAGCAAGGCTAACCATCGAATAACGTTGTTCACGCGCCAAGTATAAACAACGGGCTACAATCATCCAGGTGGAAACCACCTAGACGCGATTGGGCGTTAGGGAAACTCCGGCGGAGGAACGAATCCACCGATCTCACGCGCCATTAGACGGGTGAAGTCGATGGTGAGGTAGTCGTTATATTCGGCCCCTACCGCCTGCAAGCCGATGGGCAGTCCGGCTGCAGACGGACCCGTGGGGAATACCGTACTCGGCAAATGGGCAACCGTAATCGTGCCCGCCCAAAACACTTGTTGGAAATAATCCTGGGTTTCGTTGTCGACCGTCAGCGTGCGACCCATGTACTCACCATGGTCGTGCGGGAAGGCATCGGTCGCCATCTGCGGACAGATGAGAATATCCCAATCATCGAAAAAGGCTTCCCAACACTGCCGGAGCCGGTGCCGCTCGTTGTTGTTGACCGCCCACTCGCCGTGTTCTTGAACGATGTAGTGCGCGAGCATGTCGCCGATGGAATCTCCGGCGGGCTCTTCCATAGCGCGCAGTTCCGCCTTTTCTTCTTCCGAGTAACCCTGAGCCATCACCCCCCAAAGCAGACTGGAATAGGTATCGAAGCTGGCACCGAAGTCGATGTCGGGTCGCGCCGTGTCCGACACAGTCGCTCCGAGCTTGGCAAGCAGCGCGGCCATCTGCTCGACGCGATCCGACATCTCAGCGGATACGGGTGCGTGCTCCAGCGAAGGAATGACCGCCACACGAAAATCAGCCAGCGAAGTTCTGCTCGGTTTGGGTAAGTTCAATTGCCAACCGCGTGCATCGGCCTGTCGTGCCCCGGCTAACACGTCCATCGACAGCGCCAAATCCTCAGCCGATCGAGCCATGGGTCCGACCACGGCAATGTCTGCAGGTGCGTACACGCCCGGCAGAGCATGACCTTCGTCCGAGACCACACCCCACGTGGGCTTATGCCCGTAAATGCCGCAAAAATGTGCGGGGTTTCTGATAGAACCACCGATGTCGGAACCGGCTTCCAGTCCTGTGAGTCCAGCGGCAAGCGCGGCTGACGATCCTCCCGACGAGCCGCCGGGTGTGCGACCCAAATCCCATGGGTTGTTGGTGGTCCCGTAGACGTCGTTGAAACTCTGGAAATCGGCCAGGTTCAAAGGCACGTTCGTTTTGCCGAAAAACACCGCACCCGCAGCTTTGAGCCGCCGCACACTGTCGGCATCCGCGGTCGCAATGTTGCCTTCGAATTCAGGAATCCCCCATGTAGTGGGCAGCCCTTCAATATCGTAGGCTTCCTTGATGGTCATGGGCACACCGTGCAGTGGGCCGAGGTCCCTGCCCTGCGCCAGCGCTTCGTCGGCAGCAACGGCGGCAGCACGGCCCCGCTCGAAATCACGCACGACCACGGCATTGACCTTGTCGTCGTATTGCTCGACGCGGGCAATGTAGAGATCGGTAAGTTCCAAGGAACTCACTTCCTTGGATTTGATCGCTTGCGCGAGCTCGCTCGCGGAAGAATAGGCGTCAACCATGGTGCGTCCTCCCTCTGGCACCCAGAGTGTACCAGGATGGCAGACGCTGCCGAATTGTCTGGTGTACAGTATCGTCGTGGAGAAACAGTTAGTCCCCTACAAGAAATTACCGGTGTGGACGGCAGACTCGCTACCTGCCGGTTTCCGCGAACAACACAACACCAAGGACGGTACCTGGGCCAAACTCACGGTGCTCCAGGGCACGCTGACTTTCTACGCCCTCAACGAAGCCGGTGAGGTGCAGTCGACACAGGCGTTTTCACCAACCAACCCCGCACCGTTCGTCGAGCCGCAGGCTTGGCATAAGGTAGCCCCCGCTTCCGGCGATCTACGTTGTTATCTCGAGTTTTATTGTCAGCCCGAACGCTACTACGAAAAGAAGTACGGCCTGACTGCTCCGCATTCGGAAGTGATTGGCGTGCTGGAACATATACGGGGCGGGGACGCTCTGGACCTCGGCTGCGGTCGAGGCCGTAACAGCATTTTTCTCGAGACACACGGATTTCGTGTCACAGCGTTGGATCACTCGGAATCCTCGATAGCGACACTCAATAAAATCATCTCCGAGGAGAAAGAGTGCCAAGGTATCCAAGCGGATAGATACGACATCAGTACCGCATCCCTCGAGAACGGCTACGGTCTCATCGTGTCCACGGTAGTGTTCCAATTCCTGCCGCCGGAGTGCATCCCGAAGGTCATCGATAACATGCAGACACACACACACGCAAAAGGTATCAATTTGATCGTGGCGCCTGTCTCGACGGATACACACCCTTGTCCCATCGATTGGCCGTTCACCTTCAAGGAGAACGAATTGAAGGGATACTACGACGCGTGGTCGCTGATCAAATACAACGAGAACATGGGGACCTTTCATCGTCTGGACGAAAACGGCAATCCCTATCAGGCTAAGTTCGCAACGCTTGTTGCACGAAAACCACCCGACATCGATCTTGAAGATCGACCGTAGACGCTCGGCGCTTAGGGGAATCCTAAATGCAGGCACTCACAGGGTTATCCGTGCTCGATGTCAGCGGCACGATCAGCACGGCCTATTGCGCGAAACAATTTGCGGATTACGGTGCCGAGGTCGTCAATCTGGAACCGTGTTCGGGATTTCCGACGCGCTTCGAAGCACCGTTTCTGGACACGCTGGAAACTCCTGAAAACAGTGCGCTACATGCCTATCTGAGCACGAACAAACGCAGCATTGTCCGCGATGCGCTGGATACCGAGTCGCTCGAAGCACTACTCGCGCGCGCGGATCTCATCTTGGATGACGGAGCGCCGCAGGGTCGAATCGGGCAACTGCTTGCTACCGATCGCCACCTGCGCATGTCCATCAACTGGTACGCTCATGAAGGACCGTATGCCGGATTCGAAGGCACCGATGCGCAGATCTTCGCTCTGAACGGGATGTTGCGCACTATCGGACGTGTCGAGGGGCCGCCACTCATACCCACGGGCGTACAAGCCCAAATCGTCGGTGGTATGACGGCCTACATCGGTGCGTTGGGCTACGTGTTAGCGTGCGAGATGGGGAATCTGCAAGCTCCGACGCACTTGCATACGTCAATCTTCGAAGCCGCACTGTGCTTCACAGAGGTCGGCGCCATCGGTTATTACAACACGGGCCTGCAAGCAGCACGCATGGGCGTCAATCGGTTCCCACCCACCTATCCACTCGGCGTCTTTCCGTGCCGGGACGGGTGGCTGGGCGTTACCGTACTGACCCCTGGCCAATGGCACGCTTTTTGCGCGTTGCTGGATTTGCAGGAACTCGCCGACGTGCCGCTCTTTCAATCTTCGGCCAGCCGCTTGGAAGCCGTGGATGTCATCGAGCCGCTCATGCGGGAAAAGCTTTTACAGCACAGTGCCGAAGAACTTTTTTACCGCGGGCAGGAGCACACCATTCCATTGGCGCGCGTCCCGACCATGGCAGAACTTTTCACCGTGGATCAGTTTTTGGAACGTCGTTCTTTCAGCGACGCGCTATTGTGCGACGGAGGCAAGATCGCTGTGCCGTCCGTACCGTTCCGTCTGTTTGCGACACCTCCTCATTTCGGCGGGCCCGTGGCGCGCCTTGGCCAACACAACGCTTAAGGGGTCGCGATGAGCTTAACCGGCGCTTTAAACGGCATTCGCATCGTAGACCTCAGCATGGGCTGGGCCGGACCGCTCGCTTGCCGGCATTTAGCGGATATGGGCGCGGATGTGATCAAGATCGAAAGCTGCGAGCGTTTCGATTGGTGGCGCAGCTGGGAAGCTACGGAAGCATGGATCGCCGACGACGGTGCGGAAAAGTCTTCAGCGTTCAACATGGTCAACCGTAACAAACGTGGTGTGACCTTGGATATAGAACACGCCGAGGGGCGGCGCTTGTTCTTCCAACTGGTCAGTACCGCCAACGCGGTTGTCGAAAATTTTTCCGGCGGCGTCATGCCAAAGCTCAACCTGAGCTACGCAGCGCTCAAGGCAGTCAAACCGGATGTAATTCTGCTGTCCATGCCCGCTTTCGGTGCGACCGGTCCGTGGGCCAAGTTCCGGGCGTACGGCTCCACGGTTGAGCAATCGTCGGGATTGCCGCACTTGAACGGCTTTACGCAAGACCCACCCACCATGCAACACGTGGCCTACGGGGACGCCGTAGGTGGCTTGACCGGGGCGTCCGCACTGTTGACAGCATTGCGACATCAACACAATTCGGGTGAAGGACAGTTTGTGGACTTGTCACAAGTAGAGGCGTTGCATGCACTGGCCAGCCACGGAATTCTGGCTCATTCGGCCAACGGAAAGATCCTGCCCCGGCAAGGCAATGACAATCCAAAGTATGCACCTCACGGCGTCTATCCCTGCGCGCCCGGTGACGACCCGAACGTCGATGTTTGGCTCGTCATTCAAGTGTTCAACGAACGCCAGTGGCAGACTCTGCAGGCGCACGCAGCCCCTGCGCTGAACGCATTTGGCGACCTGAAAGATCGACAGGCACGTCGACAAACGCTCGATGCGGCACTCGCAGACTGGTGCCGCCAACAGAACGGACGCGCGCTCATGCACCGCCTGCAGGCCCTTGGCGTGCCTGCAGCGGTGACCAATTCGGCTGCGGACCTGTTGAATGACGAACAACTCGAGAGTCGCGGTTTTTGGCAGTACTTAGAACGTAACTTCGTGGGCGTCCAACCTAATCCGTCAACCCCCTACCGGTCCGGGACCCAGCCCATGGAGATCGCAGCACCGGCACCAACGCTAGGACAGCACAACGAAGAGGTGCTGGGAGGGATCCTGGGATTGTCGCAGACCGATCTCGCGCGTTTGACGGACCTGGGTGTCATCGGCACCAAACCGCGGATGCCGAAAAAGGACTAACAGACGCACGCCAGCTCAAGACCCTCTTAAGAGGGTCGACCGCGACACACCATACAAACCAATCCAGCCCAAAGCTCGGGCTTGTGCGGATACCGGTCACGAAGGCCGACTTTAGCGGTATGCAAAGCGTTTACCGGATCACCGTGAGCCAGAAACGCTCGATAGAACGATGTCATCAGTTCCTCGGTTTCGCGATCGGGGATCTTCCACAAACTCATGAGTAGCGATTGGGCTCCGGTAATGGCCACCGCTCTTCGCAGCCCAAGCACACCTTCCCCGGTATGGAGCGTACCCAGACCGGTTTCGCAGGCGGACAACACGACCAATCGAGTGCCTTGCAAGTTGAGACTCGACAGTTGGTAGGCAGTCAGCAGCCCTTCACCCTTTAGCAAATGAGCGCCCGCCAGAGCGACGCCGGAGTTCTGCAATGCAGATCGATATCGTTCCTCTGCATTCCAGCTTGCCTCTGGATCGCGGTCCATTACGTAGCCGTGGGTGGCGATATGCAGCACATCGGGTGCGTCCACCTCAACAACGAGATCTTTAGTGGCCGCTGCTCCCAGCTTCGCCTGCACACCCAGCAGTTGCGCCACTGTCTCAGCTTCTCTTCGAGCACCCGGCAACGGTTTGAAGCCACTCGAGTCATCAAAGTCCGGATCTCCCAACACAACCGCGTCATTTACTGCGCCGGTGACTCCCCTTTTCAACAAGTCCCTCGCAGAGTTGCGGTACTCGAACACGTATCGATCCAGGAGCAAGCGTCCCTCGCGATCCGTCAGCGACTCCAAGGGTAAGTTGGATATTTCGCTATCGGGCGCGACGACAATCCGCTGTATTTCGGACTCCGGCGCAACGCCTCCCTGCGCGCACTCACCAGCATATCCGGACGCCGTCTCTAAAAACGATTCGATGCGTGCAAACAACGCATCGAACAGCGCGAACGACAGTTCCTTTCGATCGGCGGCATCCAGTGCCTCGTCGTCGACTTCCGTGTCCCGGAAACTGCGCGCGCCGCTGATCAAGGAATCCCGATAGGCAGCGATCTGCGTATCGATGACTTCCGCCCGACCTAAATCAAAGAACTCGGATCCGCCCTCGTGCGTGACTACGATCGCAGCGTAGTAGTCCTTGCCTTCCTCTGCATCCGGGTACACACGCGAATATCGCACGTAGTCGATGTAAACGAATCCATCGGGTAACAGCTCCGCGATTTGGGGCACCGAAATGTCGATGTCTCTCAATACATCCAGTCCGTCCTGCATCTTCTCGCGACGATACACACCAACCTCTTCGGTGGTGCTTGGGATTAGCGCTTCGACATCCAATGACAGGCCCTTTCTTTCGAAGACCGAGCGTACAACCAGTTTGTGCGTCCCACACAAAACGTTGCTGGCGGCCAGCGAGAGAAAGCTGTTACTTTCGATGCGCATGCGGTCGAGAAACAAGAATCGTTGGCCAGTGTCCAGAGCGCCCAGGCCACTATGCAGCCTTTCGCTCGTCACTTCGAAGATCTGCTCGAACTTGGCAACGCCTTCTTCGACGCGTCCGGTTCGAATGAGCAGCCAAGCTAGCACATCGACACTGGTCATCGCCGTGGGGTGGTCCTCCCCAAAGGTACTGCTCTTCAATTGCTCCGCTTCGCGCAAGTAGGCTTCGGCCTCCTCCAAATCGCCGCGCTTGTCGAGAGACAAAGCAAGGTTGTGCAGACAGGTGGCATGCGCGGAACCGGAACTCGCATGCTCGATGGCCAACGCCACGGCTTTGCGTCCCGCTTCGACCGCTTCGTCCAAGCGATTCAAATCCCGGTAACCTTGACCGAGGTTAGAGTAGTAAAGGTGCAGCAGCATCTGGTCTTGGATCCTTCCCCCTTTCTCCACTAGCTCGACGGCTTGCTGCAGTAGCTCAAGTGACTTCTCCGGATCGGTCTGGCGGTAGGCTTGAGAGAGATTGTTCAAACACACGCAGTATTCCTCGTCTCGCGCGAACGTCAGCGCTTTCTCATGCAGCTCGGCGGCTTTCTTCGGATCGTGCATATGCTCGTGAAAAGTACCGTACTGAGAATACGTCGCGAATTTGATCTGGTCAGCGCCATCGACGGCTTCGAGAATGTGCAACGCTTGTTCCCAACAATCGACCGCCGGGGAGTACTGAATGAGTGACATGTGCGCCATTGCCAACGTGTTGAGAATGCTGGCGTAGTTGGCATCACGCGTACCGGAAATCTTCGCCACCAAGTCTCGTGCCTCGAGCGCAACATTCAGAGCTTCCTGGTAGCGCGTCTCACGATGATAGAGTCCGAACAATTCATTGAGCAGCATGACCCGCTCAATGCTGACTTTGGGCGTCTGTTCGAGCTGTGCTTCTAACACCGGGAGTGCGCGAGACATCGCCTCGCTTAAATCTTTTGGGTTTGCCTTTTCCAGCGCGTGCATCCCCTGTGTATGAATGTCTTGTACCACCTGGGCTTCTTTGTTCAGCAGATACCCCGCCAACCGGCTAACGATCGATGAACCACGCGTTGGCTCAAAGTATGCACCACGTAGGTACTTCCCTTGCTCGAACGACCAACCCGACACGAAGAACAAGACCGGTAGCGTCCATAGAGAATGCGCGGTACCAAAGAGATAGGTGGCCATGCCACTGATCAACAAACCGAGTCCTGCACTCAACAAAAACACGGCAACGTACACGCGAAACGCGAATAGATAAGCGACACGCAGGATCAAAACCGCGCCGACTCCCACCAGAGTCAAAGCCCAAAACTGACTGATCGTAATGAAAAGCGAGACGACCCAGATCAACAACACAATCAGGAGCGCGAAGGCCGTGACCATGCCAACCGACTGGTATAACTGGCTTTCCAGCTCGGACTGTCGGTGTTGGTGCGGTTGTGCCGGTTGCAACACGAGTCGATCGAACACGATGTTTCTCCTACCTTGACCGACCTTGACCGACTCCAGGCGCCAAGTCGTTGTAGGCCGGCTCGTAGCCTCGATGTTAGGCCGGGTGCGTTGAAGCAACAATCGGTCGAATGTCCTATGTGTCACCCACACGACACATAGGACGCGGTACTCGTCGAATTAAGTTAAGAGACTTGAGTTGTTAGCGTTCGCTGATCGATTCTGCCGCGCACTACTCTGCACCGTCGCGGGGGACGAATCCAACTAGGTCGTTGCCATGTGTCAGGTCACGGTAGTTCCTGGCATTGGCCGAACCCGCGAAGAAGATCGAGTGGTTTTGCGGTAGATGTTCGAACGCGGCCAAACGCAGCGCTTCAACGACGTCGCGCTGGCTACACCACACGCTCCTGGCACGAGGGAAGCTCGCCCGGTCTTCTTCGTTGACATAGCCGATGCGTACGCAGACAAATTGAGTGTCGGTGGTATCGGCAAAGTGATGGGCGAGCGCCTCGCCCCAGACTTTCGTGCTGCCGTACACACCCGCAGGACGCACCGGCATGTCCACGGTAATCAAAGGCCAGCTCCCCTGTGGTTCGGACTCTGAGACGAGCGTGCGATAGGGTTCGTCGCGTTCGTAACCGGCTACGGTCGCGCCGCTGGATGCAAACACGACCCGCGGCACGCCAGCCTCGACCGCTGCTTGAAAGACATGCCGCGTGCCCTCGATATTGGTATCGCGCAGTTCTTCCCAGGTGTAGTTTTCACCTGCCTTAGCGGCAAGATGAATGACGACATCCTGACCCTCTACTGCTCTGGCCAGAGCGTCGTAATCGCTGAGATCCGCTCTGACGCTACGTACGCCGTCGACCGCAGAGCGGTTGAACCCCGTTAGCTCGTGATCAGCCTGCAGCTCAGCACGCAATGCCCCGCCAATCAAGCCACTCATTCCGGTAACAAGCACTTTCACGCCATCCTCCTCGTCGGTTGAACCTCACACATCCAACGCCTGCATGACAGCCGCGAGCAGATCCTCCGGCACGTCGTCCAGCGTAGATACACGCGCAGTTTCACGCGCAATCTCTCGAGTCCGCTGATAAGCCGCCAAATAGTCGCGACATTCTCGACACATGCGAATATGAAACTCAAACGCCTTGCGCGTCTTTTTCGGCAGGGCGTCTTCGAGATAGTCCACGATGAAGTCCTCGAACTGCTGACACGTCATCATCATCGGCATGTATGCCATCATGACTCCTTTGGCAATTCGTGCTGGTGAAGGTTTGAGCTCTTCCGGTAAGTGGGCGGCGGTGATCTCTTGCACGGGTTTGCCTCTAAGCAAGGGTTCCAACAGTCTTTTGAGAGCGGAACGCGCCCGGTGTGTTCGCACCTTTACGTTCTCCTCGCTGATTTCCAAAACCCGCGAAACTTCCTTGACTGACAACTCCTCAAAGTCGCGCAATTGCAGGGTGACCCGATAATCCTCCGGCAAGGTGTCCACACACTGCCGCACAAACGCAGCCAGCTCTGCCTGCTCCATCACCCCATCGACAGTACGAAGTGTATCCCAGGGTTCCTCTATCCGGCAGGCATTGGTATCGAACAACGGCTGCAATTCATCGATGTCCAACTCCTCGCCGATGTGTTTGCGTTGTATGGCAAGGGCAGCATTGACCGTCACCCTGTATAACCACGTGCGCACGTCTGCGCGACCCTCGAAACCGTCCCCTTTAGCGTGTGCGGCCAGCAACGCTTCCTGCACGGCATCTTCCGCTAGCTGCGCATCCAGCAACACCCGACGAGCCAGTTTCAGCATCCATGGCGCGTGCGCCTCGACGAACGCGCGATCTACGACGACCGGTTGCTGTTTTCCGTCCATACTCGCCTGATCCATGCCCTAATGCTGCCTTCTTTCACGAGACTGTAACCTATAAGAGCCTGCTTGCATCTAACTCTATAGATCGTATCTTCGCCGACCAATGCATGTCGGCCGCTTTGTGATGCCTCCACATAACAACAACGGATATTTATCGATGACTGAGCAACTTCAGAGCATCACTGCAGAGCAGTGTGTCAACCCACCCGCCACCTACGACGAACTCAGTGTGCTCATGCTCAACTGCACGCTAACCCGATCGCCAAACCTTTCGCATACGGAGGGTTTGCTCAAGGCGGCCGAAGGTATCTTCCAGGCGAACGGTGTGCGCACCGAGATGCTGCGCCCCGTCGATTACGAGATCGCCGCAGGGCTCGACAAAGACTATACCGGCGTCGACGGATACACCCGCGACGATTGGCCTCAGATTCAGGCCAAGGTCGACGCCTGTGACATCCTGATTGTCGGCACCTCGGTTTGGTTGGGTGAGAAAAGTTCGGTCTGCAACCGCGTGCTCGAACGCATGTACGGCTACACGCACGACTTCAACGACAAGGGGCAGTACCGAGACTACGGCAAGGTCGGCGCTACCCTGATCACCGGCAACGAAGACGGCGTGAAGCACTGCGCGATGAACATCCTGTTTTCGCTCTCACACATCGGTTACACCGTACCGCCGCAGGCCGACGCCGGTTGGATGGGAGAAGCCGGTCCCGGTCCCTCCTATATGGACCCCGGTTCCGGCGGGCCGGAAAACGACTTCACCAACCGCAACACGACGTTCCTGGTCTGGAACTGCCTGCACCTGGCGCGCATGCTCAAAGATGCCGGCGGTATTCCCGCACACGGCAATCAACCTGAGGCATGGAACGCCGGCTGCCACTCTGATTTCCACAGCCCAGAACACAAGCGTTGATAGATGCATCTCGAGCTTTTGGAATGGGTGGTACTGGTCGTCGATCTGACCGGTCTAGCCGTAATGATCTTTGGCTTTGTGCTGGCGGTGACAAAATTTGTCCCCACCCTGTGGGTGCGATCCCCGATGACCGCCATGACCGAGATCCAAAAGATCCGCTGCGGGCTCGGTACGTACCTCGTCTTCGCGCTCGAACTCATGATCGTATCGGATCTGGTAGCGTCGATGATCAGTCACGCGCTTGAAGACCTCTACTCGCTCGGTGCGATTGTGCTGATCAGAACCGTCATCGGCTACTTTCTGAACAAAGAAATTCAGGAGTTGGGTGAGGCGCAATCGTGACCGCCCTGTTGTGGATCGCAGGCGCGTTGATCGTGCTGAGCATCGTTGTGCTGTTGGTTAAAGACAACGACTGATGGAGTCGCTCGGTATTTGGGTAGCTCCACTCCTATTGCTACCGGGCATGGGGCTGCTGACCATTTCGGTGGGTGCGCGCGTCAACCATTTGGAGTCCGTCGACACTCCGGAGGCGCGCCGACACGCGGTTACGTTACGCCGCGCGCAGCAATGTTTGTATTACGGGATCATTATCGATGCGGTGGCCAGCTTGATAGGCGGTCTGCTGCTATCGTGGCCACAAACTGGTAGAACCATTGTCATAACAATGAGCTGCCTCGGAGTCGCCATGCTGGTCGCCGCGACCGCATTTTTGATTGCCGAAGCACGCCAAAATACAAGGAGCGAGCCGTGAGCGACACTGACGCCAAAGAAACGAAAGAGTGGATCAAAGTCGCTGAGCCGGGCGAGCTGCCCGACAAGCGCGTCAAGTCCGTCACCGTCGGCACAAAAACACTTGCCCTCACTCACTATGCCGGTCAATACGCAGCGATGGATAATCGCTGTCCTCACCAAGGCGGGCCGTTGGGCGAAGGTTCCATCGAAGAAGGCGTGGACGGCCAGTGCTGGCTGCGCTGCCCCTGGCACGGCTGGGACTTCGACCCCCTCACGGGCAAACCGCCGGGCGGTCACGAAGATTCCGGCCAAGCGCTGTACGAGACCAGAGTCGCGGCCGACGGTATCTACGTCAAACTCGAGCCGGCACCCAGCCACGTACCTACCGTTACCGATGTAATGGCGAAGACCATGGTGAATTGGGGCGTGCGTCGTGTGTTCGGCATGGTCGGGCATTCGAACCTCGGCTTGGCCGATGCGCTTCGACGGCAGACCGTGGCGGGCAAACTCAACTACGTCGGCATTCGGCATGAGGGTGCCGCGGCTTTCGCCTGTTCGGGGTATGCAAAACTGACTGGCAAACCGGCTGCATGCTTGACCATTGCCGGGCCGGGTGCCACCAATCTCATGACCGGCTTGTGGGACGCTAAGGTAGACCGCGCACCGGTGCTGGCGCTGACGGGTCAGGTCGACGTGCAAGTATTCGGTCCCGGCGCTTTCCAGGACATCGACCTCCACTCCGCGTTCGAAGCAGTGGCAAAGTTCAGTCAGACCGTATTGCGCGACTCAAAACATGCCGAACTGATGTCTCTCGCCTGCAAGACCGCGATCGTGGAACGCGACGTTGCACATCTGATCTTTCCCGATAACGTGCAGACGCTACCCGCGGACGATGCGACACCATCGACACCCGACGGCCGCTCCGGCATGAACGCACTCGCACCGGCCGTCGACAGTCACACCGAAGCATTGAATGCCATCAATGCGGCGCGAAGACCGCTCGTCGTCGTCGGCTATGGGGCGCGCGATGCCATGCCGGCGATCACGGCGTTCGCTGAACGGCTCAAAGCACCAATGGCGACGACGTTCAAAGCCAAAGGGCAAGTCCCGGACACCCATCCAAACGCAGCCGGTGTGCTCGGCCGTTCCGGCACACCGATAGCGAGCTGGTTCATGAACGAGTGCGACCTGATCATCGCGCTCGGTTCGTCGTTCTCGAATCACACCGGCATAGAACGCAAGAAACCGATTGTACAAGTCGACTTCGACCCCATGCAGCTTGGCAAATTTCACGCGGTGGATCATCCGGTGCTGGGCGAGATCGATCGCACGGTAAGGGGATGGTTGGCTGACGACCAGTTTAAGCCGACCTCAAGCGATCAATCCGATGAGCTCGCGCAGCGATGGCGCGCCTGGCGAGACGAAAAGGCGAGCCGGCGCGGCGATGACCTGGGCGGGGGCATCAGCTCTGCCGCCGTCTTCGGTGCACTCACGGAAGTCGCCCCTGCCGGTGCGGTGATTGCCGTCGACGTCGGCAACAACACCTACTCATTCGGCCGCTATTTCGAATGTTCGAACCAGCGGGTATTGATGTCCGGCTATCTGGGTTCGATTGGGTTCAGCCTGCCGGCGGCTATAGGCGCCTGGTGTGCGACACAGGACTTTGTCGAGCATGCGGATCGCAAGGTGATATCGATTTCGGGTGACGGCGGTTTCGGGCAGTACCTGGCGGACTTCACCACCTTGGTTAAATACAACATGGATGTCACACACATCCTGCTCAACAACGGCGAGCTCGGTAAAATCTCCAAGGAGCAACGCGCAGGCGAATGGGATGTTTGGGAAACGCATCTGCACAATCCGTCTTTTTCCGCCTATGCCGAGTTGTGCGGTGCCAAGGGCATTCGGGTAGATGATCCCGACGAACTGTCGCGTGCGCTCGCGGACGCGATCCGCCATCCGGGTCCAGCTCTCGTCGAAGTCATGACTGACGCCGAACTGATTTAGGAGGCCATATGTTGAACAACGATATGTTCGCGGTCGATCCCACGGAACTCGTCGAAGCGCGTGAGCTCTGTCACGCAGCAGTCCAATGGGCTTCTAAAGCCGCTCGCGCCAACCTCGTACCGAAGGTGGATGACAGTCATTCGAATCTTGGTTGGGTAAACGAACACTTTGGTCTCGTCAGCCACTTTCTCGATGCGGAGCAGCGGATACAGCTGGGCTTCAACTTCCTGGAGCGGGCGCTCCTCTGGGTGGTTGACGGTCGGGTGGATAGCTCGTTCGATTTGACCACAGGCTCCGAGGCAACCGTCCAGGTCTGGGTCGATGAGCATCTGGCAGCTGCCGACCTACGTGCGACCCCGGTCGCAGAGATGCCCTACCAGTTACCCGCTGTGGACTATGCAGAATTCGCCGGGCTCAAACGCCATGCGGTAACGCTCGGGCACTGGTACGCGGCCGCGCACGTGGCACTGAATGGCCTCGTCGACAGGTTTCGGTCGATGGCCGTCACCGAGCCGGTTGTTCGATGTTGGCCCCACCACTTTGACATCGCTGCTCTGTTTGTGCTCGATGAAGGGGATGTCGAGACCGCACGGTCGATTGGCGTTGGGCTCTCTCCGGGAGATGAGAGTTACTCGGAGCCGTATTTTTACTGTTCGCCTTGGCCTGCACCCGATACAAAATCGTTAGCAACGCCGCTCCCGCCATGGCGTTGGCATACGGAGGGGTTCGTGTCGCTGGTGTGTACAGCCAGTTCGCTCAGCGTATTGGATGATTTAGGCGAGGTTTTGGTGGGGGCAGTAGACGCGGCTAAAAGGGAATTGCCTGACGTGCAATGACGTCGGAGGGTGTGGCTATCTCACAGCCTCCCCTGCCCCACGGCTCCCGAGCGGATGCTTCGGTGCTAATATGTCCCTCCAGTTAACGGCTTGAGGGATGGGGCATGACAAGCGTGAAGCCACTCGTGGTCGACATGGACTCCCACGTCATGGAACCCCCGGATCTGTGGCAAAACTACCTGGAGCCTAAATACCGCGACCGCGCCATTCGCATAGAGCGAGATGCCGAGGGCATGGAAACCATCATGATTGACGACGATGTCCTGCTGAAGGGACGCCTGGCCGCGCTCGGCGGGGCGGAACATGATGCCGTGCAGACGTTTACCGACCCCAACCTCAGCTATCTGGACGGTTGCCCCAAGGCCTCCTACGACACTGGCGCCAGAATCGAACTCCTGGACGAATGGGGCGTCGACATGGGCGTGGTGTTTCCGACCATCGGCATTCTGTGGGACAAAGAAGACGATCCCGAACTCGCCATGGCCTATGCCCGCGCCTACAACAACTGGCAATGGGACTTCGCCAAACCTGCTCTGGATCGCATTCTGCCGGTCGCCCACATCCCGCTTTATGACGTGGATCTTGCCTACCGAGAATTGAAGCGCTGCCTGGACACGGGCTTCAAAGGCATGTTCCTGGCGCCGGAACCCGTCTGCGGCAAACGTCCCTCGCACCCGGATTTCGATCCCATCTGGCAGTTGCTCACTGACGCAGACCTGCCCATCTGTATCCACTTGATCGTGCGTTTTAACCGCGTGGTCAACCTATCCAACACGCACTGGTGGAACATCGAGACCGAACGCCCGGACACGGTCTTTTCCTTCGGGCTTGGCGGTACCATGCAACTGATACCCGCCGTTGCCGCACTTGTGTGCGACGGCTTGTTCGAGCGTCATCCCAAACTGAAAGTGGCCATCGTCGAGTCGGGCGCCGGTTACGTGCGCTATTTAATGGACCGTCTCGACGAGAAGTACGCACGCTTCAGCGCGACCAGTTGTCTATCGCGTCCGCCCAGCGAGTACATCCGCGAAAACTTCTGGTTCGTCATGGATCCGAGCGAAGCCAGCATCGATGCCCAATGCGATCTCGTCGGAGAAGACAAGTTTCTCTGGGGTTCAGACTATCCGCATGTGGATTCACACTTGAATGCCATGCAGGAAGTGCGTGAGGCGCTGGCACCGATGTCGCAACGTCGTCGCGAACTTGTCCTGGGTGAAAACGCGCGACGGCTTTTCAATCTGTGACGGACTAGAACATCGTGTCGCCGCTACCGCCGGCACAAGAAAACGTTCGCAACAACCACAACTTGATCATCCCTAAAACTACGCGGATGATGGTTGTTCGATCTCGGTACCCGAACGACTGGAGGAAGTGGTATGACTACCGTCTCTGATTTAGACAAAGCGCAGTTTTTTACGGACATCGATGCGGCGTGCAAGAAAGCCGTCTGGTGCGCCGTGGCAACGATAGAAGGCGATCAACCGCGCGTGCGCATCGTACATCCTACATGGGACGGCGACGTACTCTGGTTTGCCACAGGACCTGAATCGCCAAAAGCCAATCAATTGCGGGCCAATCCCCACGTCGACATTCAGTATCAAGTAGCGCCACCGGATTTCATTCACGTTATGGTGCGCGGCACTGCCGAGTTGGTAACTGACCAGGACACCAAAAACCATGCTTGGGAAGCGATCGACTACGACCTCACGCAGTTCGGATCCACCGGCCCGGACGATCCCAACTTCCTGCCGATCAAGATCACCCCCACCCGTGTGGAGCTGTCGGAGATGTTTGGATCCATGAACAAGCGCGTGTGGCGTGGTTAGTGCCGTGGGTAGTGATTTTACTCACGCCGTAGTCGTCGGCAGCGGCATGGCAGGACTGGTTGCAGCGGCGGAACTGGCGCCAAGTTTCAACCGGGTCACGATGATCGATCGCGACACCATCAGCGACGAACCCGCGGACCGCAACGGAGTACCCCAGTCTTATCACTTTCACGGCCTGCTACCCGGCGGCCTGGACGTCATGACGAAACTCTTCCCGGGTTTCGACCAGGACCTGCTGGACGCCGGTAGCTTGACCCCGGAGCCCGACGAGTTTTATGCCTACACCGCGGAAGGCAAATCCTATTCGATTATGCGCTTTCAACCGGAACCTCAGGCACCGCCACCGGGATTCCCCCGCACCCATATTCAATCTCGCCGTTTGTTGGAACGCTGTCTGCGCTCCCGCGTCGAGAGCGTGCCGAACATTCACACCTCTTACGACACCATGGTGAGACACTTATCTGTTACCGACGGGCAGGTGTGCGGCGTCGTTCTGGCAGACAGCGGTGAAGAGATCGCGGCGGATCTGGTGGTAGACGCCACGGGCCGGGTCAGCCGGACGCTCGGATGGCTGGATACGCTGGACTTCGAACGTCCGGAAGAGTCACATATCCACTGCGAGTTCGCCTACACCAGCGTGTTCCTGCGCCCTCACGATCCATCCGCATTTACCGACGTCGGTTTTTTCGTAGGTGCCAGAGAAGACGGCCCTTATCGCAACCGCGGCGGAGCGCTGGTGCGTATGGAAGATGGCCTGATGCTGGGGATGATCGCGGGCCGGTTCGGCGACCAGCCTCCATCGACTATGCCAGAATACCTGGAGTTCGCGCAGACATTGATCGAACCCCGTTTTCACGAACTGATCAGTGCGGCCGAGCAGGTAAGCGAACCCCATCACTTCAAGTTCCCGAAGAGCATACGACGTCATTACGAACGGTTGAGCCGCTTCCCGGAACGATTGCTGCCCATCGGGGACGCCATCTCTCACAACAACCCGGTCTACGGGCAGGGTATGTCGTCCGCAGCCCGGCAGGCCCAGGCATTGGGCCGGTTGGTGGCGGAGCGTGCGGCAAACGGGGAGTCGCTGACCGGCCTTTGGCAGGATTACTTCGCTGCCGTGTATGAGGAGACCCGCGCACCCTGGTTGTTTGCCGCGCTGGCGGACTTTGCGCGTCCCGAATGCACGGGTGACTTTCCCTCTGAAGAACAGGCGTCCATCGCCCAACTCACCCGTTTGAGCGAACTCGGAGCCAGCGGAGACAAACAGGCCGCAACCCTGTTGGCCAACGTGGGGGCCATGCGCAAACCGTTGTCGTCATTGGAGGAATAGTCATTGGGGGAATAAAGGATCAGTCTTTGCCGTCATCCGTATCGGCAACTGCCTCCGCACGAAGACTGTGAAACAGATTCCAAGCGATTCGGCCGAGCACGCCAACGCCAATCAACAAGACAGCCCACAACCCGAAAGTCTCGAGGCGCTGGCGAGTCCAGTATTCCGTCACCGGCTGCACCGTTTCTATGGGACCGAGGGCCACCTCTTCTACGTCTTCCATCGCCTTGTTCGTGCGCTTGAGCACTTTGGTGATCACGTTGTGCGTCCCATTCGAAGCGAGCGGGTTTCCGTACGTTAACTGAAAGGGTTCCTGGCCTTGCGCAAGAAACACCTGATAGCGCGGGTGCCACTGCACCTCGACCTTGAACGCATCGTTGGAAGTTAAGTCACCGATACCTTGATCGAACCGAATCTGCCAGTACCTGCCTGAGGTCAGCCCTTGCCTGATGCGTAATCCTTCGACGCGTTGACCATCCACGGTCAATTTATACTGCTGAAAGTCGAAGCGGCGCACCCACGGACCACTTGACGCAGCGGATGAGTATAGGTCGCCGTGCACGAAGTAATCCTCACTTGCGATCGGGATTTCGATCCCCGTCAACGTAGCCTTTTCAGGCACCCGGAATTGACAGGTATCGCGAGTGCTTTCGACTATTTCGCACGGCACCGTTTGACGTCGTGTCACCGAGCGGGCACGACTGCGGGTGAACGTGCCCACTACGCTATCGATATCGAACTGCTTGATCGAATCCGGCCAGCTCAAGCGCAGATAGGTACTGCCGGAACCGCGTAACGGTACACGGTTACGCAACAACTGGGTGCCGTTGTGCGTCAGGTCGGAGACGACGACGCGCTCGGCAAGAGTGGTCCATTTCTGTAGATCGGTGCTGCCCTCCACCTTGACGGGCACGATCAGATTGGCGGCCGGCTTAGACCAATGTAACGCCAACGACTCGACCCTCCCGTGTCGACGGCGTACCTCCTTCGCCACGTGGATGACGTAGTTCGTCTTGATGTCCTGCGCGCCCGCTGTCGATGACGTGACGCTGATCTGTGTATTGTCGTCCGTTTGCGATACTTCGAACGAAGCCCGAATCGCCTCTTCTTGCGCATCCTGCGCAAACGGATAGAGCGGCAGTTCGATTTCGCTTTCCAGTGATTCGCGTTCACCGGCAATCGTAAAGTGACGACTGGGCATCAATTGGCCAGCGGCATCGAAGACATGAATGTTCGAAAAGTCGGACCGTTCAGTATCCAGCAGTACCGCGTACGGGAGTTCGACCCGGCGCAGCGAATCTTCGCCCGGAGTGATCGCTGCGCGTTTGCTAAACGATTCAAAGGATTCATCGTCCGCCTGCACGCAGGTCGAGCCGATGCAAATCACGCATAGCAGCGTGTAATGGATGGCTCGTGGTAATTGATTCACCTTCATGACTGCCTGACCGGATCTTGTTGTGTGGGACCGTCAGCCGAGTTTGAACCGTCGGGCTCTTCGCCCGACTTCTTCGGCGGCAGCGGTGAGAAGTAGCCGATGACCACCAACATACCGCCGACACCCAGAAACGAAACGATCCGCTCCAGACTACCGGTGTTGGATAGGTCTTGGACGAAGAGCTTGACCACTACCGCGGCAAGCAACAAAGCACCGCCGATCCAGATCGGTCTGGAGGCAATGCGGGTGGCGGTGATGACCAATCCCATGCCGACGGTCACCCAAAGAATCGACAGTGCTGTCTGAGCCAATGAGTTATTCATCATGACATCGAGGTCGTAGGTCAAACCCTGCCATTGGTGCAAACCACGAAACAGCGTGACGTTCAGCCACGCAAACACCGACAACCCGAGCAGCACCAAACCGACCTTTTGCAATCCACTACTCAGCATGCTTGGGAAGAGCCGACTCATGTCGTTGCAAGCGGTATACACCACGAACACAGCCATCAACGTCATTAGGTCGAGTGGGTTTAACAAAGGTACCCACGGAAGTGGCTCGGAATCGCCCGGCAAGTGCAACGACACCAATACATACAGCGATACCGCCGCCACGATGATTGCGCTGATAATCCCTGTATAAGTCTTGGCCCAGTCGACAATCGGCCATAAAGAAGCGTGATGGATGATTTGCAGTGCGACCAGCGGCGGCAGCGCACACCAGGCCACCAACCAGCTGGTGGAGAGTTCCAACACCTCGTCGCCAAGCCACACCATTTCCCATTCAACCAATACTAGTAAGAACAGCACCCACGCAACATGGCCTGCGGATAGCAGCACACGATGAGTGATCGCTTCGCTGCGTTGCAGAATCCAGCCGTAACCCACGAGCGCCACCGGCCACCAAACGATCCCCAAGTGTTCATGAGGCAGCTGACCGGAGTTGAACAGGAGATAGCCGAGGCCCAGCACATACGACACCGGGGCGAACACGCTCGTGGCGGCCATCAATGTCCATTGCCACTTACGAGCCAATTCGAAAACGATCAGCGCCGACAGGACCGTGTACCCCACCAACCAGTTCGCGACATACTCATCGTTGGCGAACAGGAAGATCTCCCGATAGCCGATGCCGTACCACGCAAAGACAAACACCGCGACGAAGATCACGCTGAGCATCGCTTCGATCTTGTGGGGCGGTTCCCGATACAAGCGGGCGGTGAAAAAACCGGCCACAGCGATCATGGCGCCCGCCAAGTAGCTGCTATTGATAAACATCGTCTGCTCAGCTGCGGGAATGTGCGCGAGCCAAAAGCCCATCGCCGCAACTTGCAAGACCACCCCCAGGAAACGTGCGAGCAGATTGTTCTGCCGCAAGCCGATCCAGACGAGCCCCGCACCCTCCAACGCCCATGCGCCCGAGGTATCCGCGGCGCCCAGAGCGAACGGTATGACCAGCGTCGTGAAAATGACGCCCAGCGCCAGACAAACTTCCGCGAGCAGCCGTTCGCCCTCCCGGCGTTGCCGCCAAAGCACTGCCGCCAAGCCAATGTAAAACGCGCCAAAGGCAAACGCCGACCACGCATCTCCGTACTCATAAGGCTGCATCAGCACCAGCTGCATGGTGAACGCGATCACGGGCAGGCCGAACAGCAGACTGCCGTCCACCACCCCTTTCAACTCAGGTGGTTGGCGTCGGGCATACAAGATGGATATCCCCACGAAGAAGAGCGTAAACAGCACCAAGAAAATCTGTACGTTCGCGTATTTGTCGGGCGTGTAACTGTCCAACCCCCACAGTGCGGCAACCCCGAACGTGAAATAGAAACCCAGCAAATTCAATGCGCGCCACGATCTGAACCAGGCAACGGCAAGGATCGCAGCATCCAACACCACGTAGTAACTGAACAATCCAACGTAGTTACCCGACCCGGACGAGGCCAGAATCGGCGCTAGGAAACCGCCCGCGAATCCAATGAACGCGAGCGACACCGCCTTGTGCATGACCGCCAAAGCCGCAGCGAGCGCGCTCACGACACCAAGTAGCGCAAAGGTCAATGTCGCTGGTATGAGTTGATAAAGCGAGTAAGCACCGAATATGTCGAGGTATAACACACCGATGGCCGCACCCTGCAGCATCAATGCATAACCACGCTGTTTGGCCAGCAGCCTTTGCCCGACAACCAGCGCAACGATGCTCGCCAGCGCAATGGCGGCCAGACGCATTTCCAAAGTGAAGTAGCCTTGTCCGGCCGCATATCGCAACAGAAAGCCGACGCCCAGAAATAGCAAGACAATGCCGACCTTCATGAATAGGTTACCGCTCGTAAACCAACCGAATACCGAGCTGATCGCACCGCTCAACGCACTTGGTGGGCGAGGTGTACGTGGCGCGGAAGGTGGTGTCGCGGTTTGCGCAGGAGGCGGTTCTGCAGGTCGCGTGGACGGTGTCGAACTCGCGGCGGATGCGACAGGCGGTGTTTGCGTCGCTTGGGCTGTCTCGCGTGTATCCGGCGGACTCGGAGGTGTCGGTGCAACCGCTTGAGTCGCCTCTTCGGGATCGGCTGGACGCTGCCCAGCTTGGCTCGCCGCCAGCTCCGCGCGAATCTCGGCAATCGCTTCGGTCGTCTCGGTCTTCAACGCCGTCATGCGTCTGTTGGTCGACCAACTGAAACCGACGACGAATCCAAGCAGACCAGCGACCAGAGGAGAGCCTCCAAGTAGACCGCCGATCAGGAAAAAGATCGCACCGAATAGGATACCGCCGACGATGGGGGTTTGCATGAGTAGTCCTTGCTCAAGGCGCACTGGTGCGCCAGACCGAAAACGCCAGTCGCAGCCTATCCGACGATACCACGATGCGCCGGCGCCGGCGGCATTGCGGTTTAAAAGTGTGCGCTAGTGCCGGTTAAACCTACGCTCACGCCTGCCGTCGACTCAGCTTTCCAGCGGTGTCCATTTGCCCGATAGAGTGAAAGCCGCCCAGCTCACGGGTCGCCGCCAAAGAGGCCGGTCGCGCGAATCTTTGACGATGAGTTGAGCAGTACGCAGAGCGCTGACTCGGGAGGCACCCTTTGTCAGCTCTGCGTAGAAGGCCTGCATGAAGACCGCAGTAGCCTCGTCAAACACGGGCCACAGACTGGTGAGCTGTGATTGCGCACCCGCTACACCGAATGCACGCCGCAAACCGCTGAACTCCATTCCGTCGCCAACATGGCCTAACCCGGTTTCGCAAGCAGACAACACCACGAGTTCCGTACCCCTGAGATCGAGTCCGGCAAGCTCCCGCGCGGTGGTAACACAGCGCGCACCGCCCTGATCCGCATTGACGCCCGCAAACACCAGCCCCGAACACATCATGGGATCTTGCGCATAGGTTTGCGGTCGATTGAGCACCATCACCTGATCGAACAGCGCAACGACATCCGAGCTCCAACTCGTTCTCGGTGCTGCTAACGGTCGAAATACGCCGTGGGTTGCAACGTGCAGGATCTTTGGCGCGGGTTCGAGAGTTTTCAATGCAGCCGCCGTCGCGTGCCCGCCGGTCAACACCTGCGCTTCTGGAAACACCGTCTGAAGGCGCTTGGCCTCCTCGAGTGTACCCGGCAACCGAACGACTTTCCGACCGCGGGTCAGCCCCCCTTCAGCCACGCTAGGCGTGCCTGCATCGGCTTCAGTTGCCACGACATCGTAGTCAGGATCCGCAAACACGACCACGTCGTCGCTGGCATTCTCTGACGTTTCCAAAAGCACATCGCGCCCGCACACCAGATAGCTCAAAAGCGGAGCTTCCGCCAAACCACACCATTCGTCTAACAGAACATCAAACGGAACGACGTTGATCACACCGTCTGCGGCGATGATCCAATGCTCGAAACTTTGCGCTGCCTTCAGCAACGGCTCTACCAATAGGCTAAACACCTTCCGAGCTTTTCTTTCCAGCTCCCTCTGCGCAGCATGACGATCCGGAATCGCGCGGCGCAACGCTTCGATCGCTCTGTTTATGGACGCGACCTCTCCAAGATCGAACCAAACCGGCTGACCTTTTCGGCTTAAAACAAATACCGCGTAACGATCGTCGCGCCAGGGGGATGTGCCGTCCCGGGTTGGCGTGAAGTGGCGGTAGCGTACGTATTCGAGCAACACGCTCGCCTCCGGAATTTCGGCGCACACCGCATCCAAGGCCACCGGTTCCAGTCCTTGGCTCATCCGGGCGCTGGTGTGGCTGAGGGTAGTCTCCAGACGCGCCTCTTCTGCGTGCAACGCCCTAAGCTTGGCCGGATCGGGCTCGCTACCCAAGCCCACAAGCGGGTTCTGCAACTGCGCCAGCAAACCGCGTACCTTGGCCAACGCAGCAAGCATCTCGCGTACCTCTTGAGAATCGTCTGCGCGTAGTTCGCCGAACGTATGGGCAAGACTGTCCAGTACCCGTGTTTTTCGCCGTAAGGTCATTTGCGCCGCAAATACGTCAACGGCTTCGTCCTGAGCAGCCAGGCAGAAACTCACTACCTTGCCAAGATCGCCTTCCTCGGTTTGCGCATAAGCGAGTCGTTCGTGCTCCGTGCCGAGCGTCAGCTGGCGGCGGTATAACCAGTCTCGCACACGCGCTGTCTCTTCGAATGCGGCAAGCGCGTCGCGCTTCTCGCCTTGCGACCAGTACACCAGCGCCAGATTCGCAGAACAGGTCGCCACAAACGGATGATCCTCACTGTGCAGCTCGACCCAGCGGGCGCGGGCCAGCTCGTACATGTGTGCCGCTTCGTCGTAGTGACCCAAGTGATACTCGACTATCGCGCGACCATGCATCAGCCACGGCCAATCGAGCGAACGCTCGTCCGGCAACGACGCAACGGCACTTTCGAAGTACTGCCTTGCCGTTTCGTAGTCGTCTGACTTGAACGCCAGCTCGCCCAGGTTACCGAGTGCGCTGGCTAACTCCGTTGAATCGGCACCGCCATCCTCGCCTAGTTTTTCGAGGGTTTGGTCGAGCAGCTCGCGCGCCGGTTGCAGCGCACCGCGATCACGCAAAATCTTCGCGAGTTCGATCGCCGTACGCAGGGTTGCGCTCTCATTGCCGGCGTTACCGTAGGCTGCAAGCAACTCGACGAACTCGTTCTCGGCCTCCGACAGCCGTCCCAGCGCTTTCCAAGTGACGGCACGCTGAAAACGCACATCTAATGTGGGCGGCGCGTTAGCGCCATCTGTCACGGCCAAGATCTCCTGCGCCCGTGTCAACAACCGCTCGGAAAGATCGAGACGATGATGCGTGTGCGTGCTCTGAGCCAACTGCAGCAAGGTTTCCGCCAGATTACGATCGCTGTCTTTGACCATCATTGGATTGATGGAGAGCAACCAATCCACGAACTCATCCCCCTCGGTTGGGCGTTGAACGGTCAAATAGAACGCACACAAAGACGTGGCATTCAGCAACGCACCCGGTGAGTTTGCCCCCGCCTTCAGTAGGTGCGTCGCAAACGCGCGCAAATAACAAGCCTCGGCCTTCTCGAGTTCGCCCTGTTCCAACGCGACGTGGCCCAAATTGCCCAATACCGTCGCCGTATCCACGCTCAAATGACCGAGCTTTCCCGCAAAGAGCTCGTACGCACGCATCTGTAGCGCACTTGCGTCGTCATCGCGGCCCAACAGATGTTCGACGGCGCCTAGATTGTCCAAGGCCATCGCCATCGTCACGGAATCCGGGTCTTGCTCTTCACACAAGGACACTGCCTGACGCAGGTGCTCACTGGCTTCATCGAGCTTGCCGAGGCGATGCATGACTTGACCTAAGTTGTTGTGCAGGGCTCTGGCGAACTGCGGGTTTTTTCCCGCACCCCGCGCATACGCGACTTCGTAAGCACTCAACGCTTCGTCGTTGTAACCGGCCCGGAAGAACAGCATCCCCAGGTAGTTCCACTCTATGAGCACTTCAGTGTCTTCAGACTCGCGATCTCCCGCGGCAGCGGCTTGGCGTGCAACCGCCAGCGCCTCGTCGATGCGCCCCGCGCTTTCATGCTCGCACGCGCTTGCGGCAAGCTCGAGGAAACTGCTCATCGGCGTTTCAACCTCATGGTCGTTTGCGCCCGTATCACCTCACGATGAGCTTCATTGGCCGCCGTAAAATTACCGAGCTCGAAGGCTGTAGCACCGATCCATGCTTCTAGATTGGCAGGTAAGTCATCGCCTGCCTCCAACCGTAGTTGTTTGGCACACTGGAAAGCGTGCGCCGCTCTGTCAAGAACTTGCGCGTCCAGCATCGCCTTACCCTCATCCATGCGATAGTCGGCAATGTCCTCGGGGTTGGCGTCTGCAGCTTGTGCAAACGCAGCAAAGCATGCATCGAAATCAGCACACGCTTCGTCGATCTGACCGACGCATGCACGCAAACCGCCAAGCTGCCCGCGCGAAGCTGCATATTCTATCGGGTTCTTTGACACACCAATGCGTTCGCTGATACGCACCGCCCGCTCGGTTAGCTCTATGGCGCGCGGAAACTGCTCGGTATTGCCTTGTTTGAACCACCATCCACCCAAGTTGTGGTAGAGGATTCCGGCTTCGCGCGAATCCGGATCGCTGCTCCGCTCCGCTGCCGCGACCGCGTGTATGTGCGCTGCCTCAGCCGCGTCCGTTTCCCCACTGGCATCGCAAGCTTGCGCCATCATCGTCTGCAGCGTCATACGATAGTCCGCGTCCGCAGCGGGTTGGTGCTCATCGAGCTGAGCTAGAACATGACCCAGAACCTCGACGGCCGCGCCACTTCTATTCGCCGTCGTCAGCAATCGGCTGAACAACCCCGTTGAAGCGACACGGGTCTCCCAGCCGCTCTCGTCGCTTTCCACAAAGGTCAGCCACACCGGACGATAAAGTTCTGCGGCGGACTCGTGGTATCCGTGTTCCTGAAATGCCGGTACCAGCTCCATCAACGCTCGCGCCGTTGGTGCTGAAACGGCACCCGAGTGCTTGGCCGCCTCGACCAGCTCGTCCAGCAGCTGATTGGCTCGATCGTTCGCCCCAGCCTTGAGATGGCTCACGCGCAGATTGAACAGCGGCAAGATGTATTCCGCAGCCGGGAGACCTATGTTCTGCATTGCGCCGAGACAGCGGGAGAACACGGCAATCAAATGGGCGGGATCGGCTGCCTCGGCAACGAGGCTGGCAATCTGCATGACGTCTTTGAGGGCTTCGTACGACAACGCGGCAAACTCGGCGTCGCCCGCCTGCATAATCTCGAGCAACAGCGCGTTCGCAGCGGCCCCGTCGTCCGCTTCTGCATCCTTGAGTAGAGCGCTCAGGCGGCCGCGATCCAAGACCGTCATCTGTAGCTACCTCTCGATCCTTGGTGCCAGTTGCCTATCCTTCAGGCTGCATCAAGGAATAGCACCGCGGCAGGTTGAAGTCAACGCACTCGCTCGACGACCAGCAGAGCTGCAGATCTGCCACTAAGGAGGTGCTACGGAATGAGTCCGCCGATCGATATCGAACCGGCGGACCCTTTTAGGATCAACAATTGAACCTCAGCTTAGTTGAGCTGCATCGCTACTCGATTGGCTGGGATCAACGTCACCCCTTTGATACTTCTCACCTTCGACGATAGAAATGTTGCGCCATGCGGGATACTTGTCGTGCTTAGCTGCCAGTTTTTCGAGTTTGAGATAGTCATGAGATGCACGTTCTTTGAACATTTGACTCTTCTTGTCGTCGTACAACTGACTGTCTTGATCATCGAAAACTGTAGCCAACGCCCAGTGGTTCTTATGGCGCTCGAGATAGTAGCGAAACCTTACCCGGGCATCGTGTTCCGTTATAAACACGTAATGTTCCGCACGACCCAAGAGTTGATTCGCGAGTAGTAGATCATGAGAGTACGAACTTTGATCCCGTGTGTTACTCAGCATCCTGGTTAACACGGCTTCAAGCACATAGATTGACGCACGTTCCCTCGGCAGGTGGTATAGATGGCGCGTGAGCAGATCCAGCATCCTGCGGGCACGGCGACCAAAGTAGCCTGCCTCACCAGTCAAACTGCTCAGGTAGTAGACTCGACACATCCTTTCCAGACGAAGTGCCGTTCTAACATAGACACGGGCGTAGTGTCCGCTTGGTTGAAATCTTTGGTTTCGCGGATCCGCAAAGAAAGCTGCTCGCCGAAGCTGCTCGGCTAGAATCTGATAGCTGAAACTTTCTAGAAAGCCATCGATGGCGTCTTTGACTTGCTCCTCAGGATTCTCGAACGGACCACCGTTTTCCGCGCGCAGTGCACTGTAATTGTAATCCGCGAGTACTACGTAGCCTTCACCCGCCCTTGCGAGAAACTCAGCCGCAAATCCCGCGATTTCAGGGGACCATGCCTTAAGAATCTTATCGGTCATCGTTTCGGGATTGGGGCGAACATTATGAAAGTAAGGTCGCAAGTTAGATTCAAAGTTCCGTGACGTCAGCACAGATAGCAGTGCAGCTTTTGTTTTTGGTATGAACTCGTTCTGAATCTCCTGGACAATACCGCGGGATGATCCTCGCTCGAACTCTCGCAGTTGTAGCAATATGGCCTTTTGCCAGACTTCTTGGTTGTTGGTGTTTAGCACCGCAAAGTCCAGTGCCTTTTTTTCTGCATCTATTCGGTCCTGTTGAGAAAGGTCCTTCCAAACCCCCAATTGCACGCTTTTCTGCGCTACAGTTTTAGTGTTCCTAAGGAGTTCTAGTCCACCACCTTGTTCGGTTGTTAAATACTCCACGTGCGCTCTTGCAAGAGTCAGCTCATGGGTGAGTTGATCAACGAGAGATCTCTTTTGCGTACCACGTCCTGCGCTGAGGGCCGCGAGTTGCAGACCTGAGCCCCCTGCATGCTGCCCAACCTCCCTAAAGCGGCTCGGCTCTACAATCAGGTCCAGTAACTCTCTCTTCAATCGGTCACGCGCGAAACGGCGAGATACCTGCCACATGTTGTGATTCTCTAAAAGGCCCCGATACAGAAACTGCGTTAACCATGTCCACGCGGTTACGTGATCGTCGGGAATGGCAAGATACGGTGAGGAATCTACAAGTCTATTATCCGCGTCTAGTTCACTGCTTGTCGGGAGACTGAGCAGACCGTGGTATAAAGTTTGCAGTAGCAGTTTATATTCCCGTAGTGAGCCAAACGAGCTGCGATCAGCATGGCGGAACACTACCGTCTGTTGACGCAACGCGCTTTCCGCCAGGATTCGATGTGCGCTACGAATAGGGTGGTAGCCAAAGTGTACGTAAAAAGCATTGAGTATCGACTTGCGCAACTGAGGATATCGAAAGTCGAGGGTGACCAATTGTTGTCCATCCGCCCGATACCTCATTGGGGGCTGCGGGTACTCGAACGCGGAGCCAGATGTGTCGATGCCGTAGATCAGTTCTTGTTGCCGCGTTTGTACGATGGGCGCGAATAGAAAAGAAAGTTCTTCTAACTTTTGATCGAAAGCATCTTCGGTCGTTGAATTGAAATTCTCTCTCGGACGTTCCCAGGCACACCCGAACTCTTGCCACTGATGGTATACGTGTCGAAGCGTGATCGGACGAATACCTGTTGGCGATGTCGCAATGATCAATAGAGCAAACGCCCACTGTTCTTCGCCATGATCTTTCAAAATCTGAACTAAATCCAATGCCACGAGATCTAGGTTTGCATCCACGCCTGGCACTTGATCGTTCTGCACGGTTGGGGATGGTTTACCGAGGCGCTGTGCAATGAGCTCTATTACGATGCCTAACGCATACTCGGACTCGCACTCCGCCTGATAAGAGCGGGGTTCGGGAATCGGACCTAATTCAATAGTTTCTTCGTCTTCCTCTAGCGTCTTAGTAAAACGATAGCCCTCACTGCGGCGAGTGGCTCTCTCAGCCGCACGAAGTGAGGGGGCTTTGGGTAACTTCTCCTGGCGTATCTCATTATCGGAATAGTCGAAATTTTCTACGTCGGTTAGTTTGCGATCGGACAACACGATAATCTTGCTTTTCCCAAAATTATCTAACGTTCCTCCATCCCCTGAAAGATCGAATAGCGGCTCCATAAGTTGGTTGAGGAGTTCTACGAAGTGATAGTCTTGGAGAACCTGACTCATCCCGGAACGCGTGTCGGTAATACGAACGCCATCCAATACTAGAAACACTGGCGTACCGCTCGCCATTTCCGATCGAATACGGCGAATCATCCTTCGAACTTCCGCCGCAGGGTCAATATCCATCGACTCTGCATTACACATTGCCCGATAGATTCTCTCTACGGCTGCCTGGAAACTGTATGTGGCCAGGCCTTTCTCAGCGACGTTGCCATTTAGTGATACGTAAACACACTTAGCGCGCTCATCCGGTTCGAGACTCTTGTAAACTTGATTAACGTATGCGGTCAGTCCTCCCGGACTTTCCTCACTGTGAATGTTAAGTAGATGGAAAGAACTATCCTGGCCTCGGAGAAACTTTATCGTTTCATTTACAAGGTTCGTTCTAAGATCTCGTCCAACCTGGTAGTAGTCCGACACAGTCGGTGCGGGATCCAGCCAATGAGGAACTCGTCCGCTCCTCAAAAAACCTTGGAACTCGTCGTAGGCCGATTCGCCTGTGAAGGTACGGGTGAAAATTTCGAGGTCATTTGCGCCAAACGTAGGATTGACATATTTACGCCATAACGAGCCCACAACTTGTAGGAGTTTGACGCTTGGCCCAGTTGGGGATTGAAGAAGAAGAAATCGACGATAGGTGGAATTTGAACGATCGCTTTGCGCGTCTAATTCACTCATAAAGTCACTATGCGCATCCTTACCTATCTCACGTATCTGCTCATCGATCTCGAACATGCGGATGGCGATGCCAAGATTTGGGCTCTCGCAGGTATCACCGTCGATAATGAAGGGTAAACGGTTCCTAACCCACTTCGCGCTGAAAGTGTCTGGATAATCGGCTTTCGGATCGTTTTCCTGGGCTTCAACCAGGCTTTTGCGCAGCTCGTCGACCATTCTCGACGTTGCTAGTCTGTTCGAATATACACGCATCCACAGATCCGCTGCGGATTGCCGCTCCGATAGTATCGCCAATGGAATTTACCAGCTGCTCCCTCAAGCAAAACCCTATCACGCTTTAACTCCCAAATCTCAATTTGAAAACCACCTGCTACCCATTTCCAATTTGGAATTCCACTTTGAAACGGTACTAGTACAGGGCTCTCCAAACTGAAGAGCTAACGACCTTCCCCGGAACCCAAATCCGAGCTCTAATGTGTGGTGCCGTATTCAATGCTAATGCGTTGGATTCTGTTAAACAAAGCAACCGGAGTCACAAGAATGTACACGTACAACAATTTCTATAAGGACCGTATAGGCGTTCGTAACAATAATTCAAATAGTGATGACTTAAACTGGCTTGTATTGCGAGGAGGAAGTGGTGGTGGAAAACGTTAGATGTGGGCTCCGAATACTCGTGTTAACTAACGCGTTAGTCATGGCACAAAACGCACTCGGTACTGAGCCAAAAAGTCGAGGTGATGGTGATCCCGCCCAAAGAAATCATGTTCAGGAGATATCCTATTTACCGCGCCGCTGCTTAGCTAAAGCAAGGGGAGATGGTGCTCGGCAATTCGGGCAGTTGATCGGAAAGATAGAAGAATGGCAACTCGGCAGCCCTCACTCAGATCCAGCTTCCGTCTTTAGTGAGTCCATGAGGTTCGCAAGCGACAACCCGTATGTTCTCGCTACGAATGTAACATTCGTCAACGTGTTCGCAATTGGTCTTGTGGACCGCAGAACACGCAACCTTCGCCGGCCGAAATTGTTCGGGTCATTCGAAGAAGCCAATGCCTATGCGGCAATAAGCCTACCGCACATGGATAAGATATGGGTATCCGGCCTCTATGATGGCAAGCGTCACGAAATCCGGATTTACCGAACCGCTACGTATGCGAAGACCATCGTGTTTCCATACAGAAACAGAATTGCGAAGCTTGATCATGTCGCACGGACACTTCAAATCATTGCGCATGAGGGTGCGCATGAAGCCGGGTTTGAGCATGACGATCGCTGCTTAGATGTCCTGGAGTCCAAAGCAGTTGAGTACCTAGAGCGGTATCAAAGGGCGCAATCCGTTTCCTCCCCCATAGAACCAGTGAACGCTGACGTAGTCCCAATTCGCCACAAAAGCTCCCATAACGCGCAGATTTCCGAGAGCACCACAATTTCGCGACGCTCAAAAGATCATGTTAAAAACCAAATGATGGGAATCGTGCCCACCTCACGTTCTGTAACCAGCGCTCCATGCGTTGCTGAATCAATTCTTCGAGCAGCCTAGGACTTCTGCAAGTCGCCTCGACTCACTGATCTTGCGTCAGCACACCGATGGCCTGCCGGTATGCATCGGCCGCCCTCTTGCGTACTTGCTCCACCTCGAGACTGCCCAACGGGTGCTTCAGCACGACGAACGGATAGTCGGCGAGCCCCATCACCCGTGCGATGTTGCGTGCCGTCACCACGAACGGTTCCGTGCACAAAACGGCGGCTCTTTTACCGAATTGTTCAAAGGTGATGCCGTCGTGCAAACTGCACGTCGAGCAACTACCTCAGTCGCCGGTTGCCGTCAACAAAAAGTCGCACTCCGCCGCCACATCTTCGATCGTCTTTGCCTCTGCCGGCGCACTCGGGTTGCGTTTGTAAACGATCTTGTTGACGCTGCAGCCATGGACTTCGACGAAGTGTTTGGCGGTTTCCTCGAGCAGTAAATCCGCATTCAGCTTACCGTTTGACAGCAGCCCGACTACCTTGCCGTCGAGGCTCGCAAGCCGCGGTGCACGACGATGATCTTGAGGTGCGGGCGCACCAGTAGGGTCGACGAGTTTCATAACGTTGTTCCTTTCGAGGATGAGTTAACAGTCTATACACACACCAATGGGTTTCGATTGCATGATCGATGCGCGGCTGCGACTCCACGACGGTATGAAGGCCGAATGCCCGCCTGCGTCGCCGCCGCCGACCGTAATGAGAATATCCGATGGTTCAAGCCCACGGTGTATCTCGGGCAACTCACCTTGTATCTCGTACTCACGTTCGACAAACTTGCCAACGGTCTTCATTCCGGCGATCGAACGTTTGGCATGATCGAAAAGATACTGCTGCACTTGCGGTTTCGACGAGCCGGTACTCGCCACGATTGCGGCGTGTTCGGGGGACAGCACGATAACGCTTTGTCCCAGGCTGATGCAGCCGTAGTTAGCCATGGCATCGGCAATGCTCAACAGCAGTGCTTCCGGTGATCCGCCACCATGATTTTCGATGTTACAAAACCCGGCTCCCGCGTACACGGTGACCGAGCTAATGTCGGGGCCATAGCCCAGCTCTTCGTGTAGCGGCGGCCACGGATTGCAATCGTTCCGTTCTGCTATGCAAAAGCTGTACTTACCGGGATTGCCTTGTGTGGATTTGTCGGCAATACCGGGCGTCATGCGGAACACGTTCAGCAAACACAATCGCACCGCTCGCCCGATCGTCGCATTGGCGCGATTTCCCGGCCCAAACAAGTTGACGCCCGCATTCATACCGAGTTCGTCCACAACGGGTCCACTGACAATCAGCAGCGGCGCAGACCCACCCGTGCTCGCCGTACTGCCATGGAAATTGAACGGTGCCTCCTCCATCGCCTCGAACGCTGCAACGATGACGGGGAAGTACTCAGGCAAACACCCAGCCATCACCGCATTCGCGGCTGCAGCATGTACCGTGAGTTCCAAACCGGTAGCCGGATGATGAGCGAGGACCGTTTCGCGCGGACGGCCTTCAAAGGCGAGCATGGCTTCGACGCGTGCCACCTCGGGCGGTACAACGGGCAGTCCGTCGGTCCAGCCCTGCTCGAAACAGTAATCGATTGCGGCGAGCGGATCGTCAGGCACTTCGTGAACAGGTTGGGAATCCATGGCATTGGCCACATTGTTCTCAACCTGCATTCTACGAAATATACTCCACCGTTGCCCGACGGATGAAAGATGCCTTGGACCGTTGCCGTTAGGTTGCTAACGGTCTCTTAACGATCGTCGCCTCGTTTTTCTCAACACGTAAGCCCCCAAAAACAGTGCCAACAAAGACAGTGTTGACGGTTCACTGACCGGCGTGGGTTGAGGCGGTGGCTCACCGTCTGTCGAGCGGCTCCAATCCCCAAACACCCAAGTGCCGGCACCCGTGAAATCCGTGGCCTGGTTCTCGGTGGCGACAAGCTCTCTTGCTAGATCGGGACTGACACTCCCTGCCCGCCGGTTGATTGCAACTTGTGCGGAGAAGCCGTTTCCGGTGGGCGACACTCCCCAAGGCGTCCACACGAAACACACCAAAGTGTTCTCGCAACCCCGGGTCAACTCTGGGTCCGAATCGAAACGACCGTCTGCCGAATCAAGGAGAACCTGGTTGAGCAGCGCCTCGGACAAACGCTGTGCTTCGGCCTGTGAAGTAATCTCCAGGCCGGAAGCATCCCCAAAGAGATCGTCGAAGGACCCGTCCTTGAATTCTACATCCCACAGCGTACCGTCGACGTCGATGTCTGTGGCGCCAAGCAGCATCCCGTCAGCGCTGATAATCGGCAGAGCCTGTACGTGCGTACCGATCAACAACAGCGTGCTGAACAACGCACCCCACATCAAGGTGTTTCGATGGGTTTTGTTCTTATCTCTGACCGATTTGACTGTCCCCATGATCGCCGACCTCCTTGAATAATCGTGAACCGACACCAGTCCACTGGCTTTACATAATCGAGTCCTCGGTCATCCGTGACAATGATAGATACGCATGTGTAGATATGCGATTATGCATACCCATGAACTGGGAAGATGTTCGATACGTCACCGTGATCGCGAGGGCGGGTACGCTCACGGGAGCGGCGGACAAGCTAGGCGTTGATCAAAGCACTATGAGCCGCCGTTTGCGGCAGATCGAAAAAAAGGCGGGGCTGAAACTGTTTCTGCGCAACGGCTTCGAACTCGCCGCGACCGAGCCCGGCAAGAGAATTGTGTCGCTCGGGCAGCGCATGGAACGCCAGTTCGACAACCTTGCCGACCTGCTCGAAGACGAATCCGGACCCCAAGGATTGGTGCGCATCAGCGCCATGCCTTGGGTCGTAAACCGGTTGCTCATTCCAGCGCTGCCACCGTTCGTCTCCCACTACCCGAGGATCAAGATAGAAACCATCTCCGGTGTAAGAGAACGCAGTCTTTCTAGAGGCGAGGCAGATATCGCGTTGAGATTCGAAATCATGCCCAGGGGTACGGAACTGTGTTATCCCATCGGCAAGATTACTTATTCGGTTTACATAAAACGCAATTTAGACAGCGAAAACACCCCCTGGATCGGCTATGGAGGGGATGTCGCTCAAACCGCGCCCAAGCGCTGGAGTAAGAGCAACGCCGATCGGGCCGTTGTGATGTCAAACGATGCGGGTGCTTCAATGATTGCGGTCGAGCAAGGCTTGGGCAAAGCCCTGTTGCCCGACTTGTTGGCGTCTGGTTCGAAAAGGCTCAAAAAAGTCACGACGTCGGAAACTCCCGAACTGACCAGGATTCTGCGCTTACTCGTACACCCGGATATCGCCAATCAAAGGCATGTTGCCACGACAACGGAATGGTTAAGCCACTTGCTAGAGCCCTTGTCCGTCCAATGACCGCAACTTTTTAACGTGTCAGAAAAAAACACCAACTCCGGCGGCGGCGGAGTTGGTGCTTTTACCTCGCAGTCTATCTGTGCGGCTTACTGCACGCGCACGGCTACAAGCAAAGATACATACCCGCCACCGTAGCCTGGAGGTCCGTCACTTTCCATGGAGTGACCAATGAGCACGCTGCCATCTCCGGCCACGTAGAAATCCACCGTACCCTCGCCATCATCTATTTGCACGAGTGACCCGGTTTGCGTGTAGGTAAACGACGTGGAATCGGGATCGTTGAAGAAAAAGTCGCTTGCTATTGAATCGACGATGATGTCGTGTCCTAACTGTTGGCTGTTCACTTTACTGGTTCGTGTATCGATGACCAGATCGAACGATGGGGCCTGGGCTATGGTACCAACGCCGGATTCGTCAAAAGTAATGACGCTGCTGAAACCGAAAACAGATCCCAAAGTGCTGCGAGCATCGTCGCTCGCGTGCGCACCGGCCTCGATTTCAGCAAAACGATAACTGTGCCCCGATACATCGATAGCTTCTGTCGCGGACCCGCTCTCGAGACTCGCAATACGCTGGGCGTTGTCGTTGATGGCGGTCACCAAAGCGCCGATCGTGGTATTCACTTCAGCGGCGATGGCGGGTGTATTGGCTTGAAAAGTGGTCACGTTCGCATCGTCCACTTCTCCCGCCAGGGCTGCGGCCGAGAAGAGACCGGTGCACAAGATCGTTGAGATGTTTTGTTTCATGTTCATAGTTGTGTCTTCCATTTACTTAAGTGTTATTGGCGAATTCGTTGAGCCGATTGGCTTCACTGCCAGTCCGCCTCGTTCCAGTTGAATTCGTTCCATGCCGCGGATGGATTTCCGCCGGGAACGCCGCCAGAGTCTTCGTCGCACGCATCGCCTACGCCGTCGCCGTCGCTGTCGGCTTGGTCTTCATTGCTGACGTTCGGGCAATTGTCGACGTCATCCGCCAGCGTATCTCCGTCGTCGTTGGTGTCTGCGTTGTCGCCAATGCCGTCACCATCGTTGTCCGATGACTCGCTCGGATCGGTCGGGAAATCATCGACATCGTCGTTAACGCCGTCGTTGTCGTCGTCCGGGTCGGCGTTATTCCCGACGCCATCGCTATCGGTGTCTTCGCTTTCGTTGGGATCCAATACAAACGCATCTTCCGCGTCTGCGACGCCGTCGTTGTCGTCATCGGGGTCGCAGGCGTTACCGAGCGTATCCTGGTCGGTATCGACTTGGTCGGTGTTCGTGGTACCTGGGCAATTGTCGGCTTCGTCATTCACGGTATCTGCGTCGGAGTCCGCTGCCAGCGAAGCAGGTTCAGGCGTCGGGTTCGCAACGGTGCCGTCCTCAAGGGCCGTCACGTCCACTGTCGTTCCGGTGCTCGTCACCTCGTCGGTCACCAGTGAGACGATGTCCGCAGCGGTAAACTCGGTGCCCGGAATGGCGAGTTGGCTCGGGTCTTGTGTCACCATTTGAGCCAGATCGCTCACCTCTGCGAGTGTTGGGATCGCTTCACCATTGTGATTCCCATCGATCGAACCGTCGGCAACGTCTGCTGCCAGCGCTGCGAGAACGTCTTGCATCGAAGCGGTGCTGCCGTTGGTCTGTGCATCTTCTTGAATGCTCGCAGTCAGAGCGGTGAGCATCTCGTTTGCCATTCGATAACTCACCACTTGCGCCTGTTGGCTCGCCGTGCTGGTGGCGTCGTTGAGTAACGGGGGTATCGCAAAGACTTGGATGTCGTCGATCAATCCAAAACCGAGCGAAGACTTAACCTGGTTTTCCGCCACTTCGATCGAGCTCAACAGCTCAGCCTGCGTGACTGAGCCGTCATCGTTGCCGCCGAACACACCTGCGGTATCGGCGTTGTCGGCGGCAATACCCATCACCATGGTGGTTAGCGGCGTTGCGTAAATCGGTGCTCCTGCTGCGAGCGCGTCCACTGATGCGAACGTGACCAGCGTCGTCAACACCGGTGCCGCACCGGTGGTGAGATCGACGGTATCTGCATCGGCGGTAAACTCGAGCAGCACCAAACCGGTTGTATCGCCGTCGATGTCCATGCCGGTGATTTGCGCTGTCTGATCGGTTTCGCCGGTGGCCAGCGTGTCGCCTTTCAGATCAGCGGCGGTTGGATCGATGCTGAAGGCGGTAACGTTGGCACCAATCAGCGGTCCCTTGACGGCGGAGCCGCTAATGACCACTGGCGGGGGCGGCTGCACGGGTGCGCGGCTGCTGCTGTCACCCCCACAACCGACCAGCAACGCCGCTAGTCCGAGCGCAAGTCCTGGTTGCTTGATCATACTGTTGTCCTTTGTCTGCGAATCGTCGACCCAACTTGTGGGTCGAAGCCATTACCGCCGATGCGCGAAAAAAGGGCATATGCAAAATTGAGTATGAATTGCTGATGGCCAACGAACTTGTGAGCACGTTCACACGTACGTTGTGATGGGTCGCCCGGCGACCGCGTCAGTCAGTGGAGACGAGAGAGCACCGCGTCGATGACGGTGTCGGGGTGTGTATAAAAAAAGAGCTGACCGGCGTCTTGTACTGTTTCGATGGTGATGTTCGCACCGGCGTCGATGATCTCCTGAGCCCGATCATGGCGATCGTTGGGGTCGAGGTCCCCAATCAAACAGTGTATGGGTACCGGGGTCGCAACGACCTTGGCCCAAGCGTCTTGGCGGTCGTGACGGACGTCATGCAGATAACCGTAGTAGCCGTTGGTCGAGCTCATTCGCAAGCCTGTTTGAATGACCTGCCAATGCATCGGGTGTTCAAGCACTTGCAGGTCTGCAGGACTCCCTTTGTTCAACATCCGGGCGAACTGCTTGGCGCCCTTTGATTCGTAGTAGCGAATTCCTGCACGCACCATGAACTCGAGGAGGGCCGGATGCTGATGCGCGGTAATCGATATGAAGCGCGCAAAGCGCGTCATCTTTCGATACCGCTGGACAGTGTCTGCGGGCAAAGCCGGCGATTGGACCACGAAGGCGCGCACTTTGTCCGGCAACATATGCGCCAGGTACAGACCGTACCGGAACCCGGTTCTGCGGGCCAAAATTGCAAACCGATCGATGTTTAGGTGTCGGAGTAACTCGATGACGTCGTGGCAAAACTGTTGCGTGCAATCGCTGTCCGTTGGATATCGATCCGTCGCCCCATAACCGCCTCGTGCCGGAGCAACGATGCGCAAACTGCGCTCACGCGCGTAGTCCGCCATGGACCGCGGCCACTGAAAGCCGAAATACTCATCGTGCAAGAACAGCACCGCATCGCCGCTGGGCGAGGCAAAATCCGCGTACTGCAGGTTCCGGCCGTCACTGAGTGGCAAGTCATGAATCTGATTCGATTCCGGAGCGATCGCGGCCGATTGCGCCGGTCGCACTGCGGGTGGATCGGCTTCTTGAATCAACGTGGCGACACCGAGGGTCAGACGCAACAGCTCCGGCTGATTGCGCACGCCGGTCTTGTCGTAAATTGAGCGAATTTGCACGCGCACCGTGGTCACGGCACTCTTTCTAACGCTCGCGATATGTGCGGCGTTGGCGCCTTCCGCAAGCAATTGCAAAACTTCGTATTCCGCAGTGGAGAGTCCGAAGGAGGATTTGAGAAGTTCCTTGAGTTTGTCCGTCCAGGCGATGTCGTTGGTCGTGATGCGCACACGGGCACTCGACACATGCTGTACCGACATCACGCTCACCGATTTGGAACGGGCATCGTCACGGTTCATCACCAGTGACACGGGAGATTGCGCTTGCGTTGTGGTCTTTATGGCGGTGCGCAGTCTTTGAAGACTGTTGGCCGTAAAAGGGAGGGTGTCCACGTTCGATTGTTCGGATATTCCGTAACGCTCTTGCGCTGGTGTGTTCAGATCGAGCACGGTCCCTTGAACGTCGCATTCCAGCCACGGATAGAGCACGCCTACCGAACCGATCTCCGCTGCGTCATTGGGGTCGTCGTTATCGGTCCAGACCTGGTCAAAAATTTCGGCCGCGATGACAAGATGATCCCGCACCTCAGGCGTTTCCATGAGACTCTGGGAAGCGTCCGCGCCTTGCACCAGGTGTCGTTCCCAGGTACTCAGCAGCTCTTCGAAGCGTTCAGGGGAGACGGTGGAAGCGTAGATTTCTCGGAGCAGTTGTGAATCTAGCGCTTCGTTCATAGGTTGACATTGCCTTAAGCTGTCCGTGGCAGTGACCGCGCCGGTATTGTCGTTGCTGCGCTGTCATCCTGCAACAGCGCAAATCGCGCGAACCTAAGTCGACTCTGCCCCACGGTGCGCACGGTCCGGAGTGCCCAATTGCGCTTTGGTGTACGATGCGCGCATACCCTTTTGAGAGCAGATGCGATGAATACTGGTTACAACCCGGATTTCAATCCCACCGGCATCGAGGGCGGGGTAGACACCAACCACGTCCCCTGGCTCGACCTTCCTCACGCACCGGGTATGTCGATCAAGCCCATGCGGGCTAGCAGCGAAAGCGGCATGTTCTCAGTGATCGCCAGGGTAGCTGCAGGTGCGCAACTCAACGGTCTCGTCTATCTCGGGGCCATGGACATGATCGTTTTGTCCGGCAGCATGACCTATCCCGAAGGCCCGATGAGCGGCACACTATCGCCGGGCACCTGGGGGTTCATCCCCGCAAACGCACGCATCGACCGGCTGGTCAACGACACCGATGAAGATTGTGAGTTTCTCGCCAACTTCTACGGTCCCGTGGCGTTCCTGGAAGAAGACGGACATTCGATCTCTGGGTTGCTGTCGTCGCTCGACGTCCAACAGTTCGCACGAGACCGCGGCGTCACGTTGGTACCCAACACACTGGCGGAATGCATGCAGGATCGCCCACCCGCATACCAAGGACCCGAAGCACCACTGTCCATTGCGGGAACGGACTCGAAAGCCCTCGTTGACGCGGAAGCCGTCGCCAACGATGCGGGCCGGACAACGCACCCTCATTTCGTGGACACCCGCAGCGTGCCTTGGATTGTTAATCCGGGCCTGCCCGATATCGCTCTCAAGGTACTGCGTGTCAGCGAGGAAACCGGCGTCGTCTCCTTGATTGTGCGGCACAACGGGGTGGCCGGACCTCACTACCATCTGGGTGCCGCCGACTTCCTGGTGTTGAATGGACGCATCGGTTATCGGGCCGGGCCGCCGGAAGGCTATGGCCCGGGTGTTTGGTTTTACGAACCCGCCGGGGCTCGACACGAGGCCACTCAACGTGTCAGCGACGACGACCTTATCTACACCGCCAACGTTTACGGACCGGTACAGTTCGATGAGGGGCCCGGGACACCGATTGCGGCAGTGCAATCCTGGATGCAGTACAAGGAGCTGGCTGATGAGAGCGGTACGAACCTCGTGCGGAATACCTTCGAGGGCGATACCTCACTGCTGGCGTGGGCACCTCTGGGGAACAAGGCGTCATCACCGTAAACCGCGCCTACCCGGACGCCACGGGCCCAAGTGCAATATGACTGTGCACGCGGGTGAGCGGCCGATTGAGTTTGATATCCAACATCGCTTCACCGCCAACGCTTACTAACAGATCACGCCCGGTTTTTTGCACGTCAGCAGATTGCGCGTTGAACCAGTTGAGCGCTCGTTGGTGTACCCACAGGTTGTACAAACTTGCACCGTTCTGTATGGGTACGCCGCGCAGCACGGTCTCGAAGCGGTCGATCACCGGCTCATCCATTTCCTTGGACACCATCGTGTTTTCCGGCTGATCTGCTTTGTCCAACACCCACTCGTTGTAGATCTCCGCCGTGCGCGGCAGCGCTTGCCCGGCGGCTTCGATGCAGAGTCGCAACAAGTCCAGCGTCTTGCCGGGAAGTTCGTCGTTGGGCGCGAATTCCATATCGAAATCCGCGAACTCAGGGCTTTGGATGTGCGGCGTGTTCATCGCTTCCGTCCAGCGAAACACACGCGGTGCACGTTGTTTCATTATCATGGCGGGTTGCGGGTCGCGCGCCAGGTGACCGAACAACGGACCCATCAGAGCGAAGTCGGCGACGCTCGGTCTCCCACCAAAGAGGTAAGGTGTGTGAATGAAGTGTTCTTCCAACAGGTCCAGCGTGTCGAGGTAAAACGATTCGAACACGGGCAGCGCTCCGTCGGTTGCACCCAATCCGGCACGCTTACCCTCCATGCGCTCGGCGATCACCTGACCAAAGTGATCAATCTCTTCGTTGCTGCCTTGGGGCTTGAACGACCGACCGAATTCTCTGCCAACAAAGCCATAGTTCTCGTCCATATAGTTCCAGCGATAATGCCAAGCGGGGCGTCCTAACAGGCCGTCGATGAGAACCTCAAACAAGCGCGCCACGGTTTGTTGCTGTGCACCGGGCGGGTACACGGAAGGCTCGGGATGGAGTTCTTCCAGCTTGTCCATAATGGCTACGGAGTCTTGAATGGCGGTACCGTCCGCCAGCTCCAACTGCGGAATGCGGTGGTTTAAAGTGTTGGCACGCACATGTGCGCGAAAACGCGGGTGTCCCGGCAGACGTTCGACAAACGGAATGCCTTTCTTAAGGAGGTAGCAACGTGTTTTTGCGGTCACGTAGGATGCGTAGGAACCGTAGAGATAAACCGTCATGTTGTGTGTTCTCTTGTTGGAAGGACGTGTTTTCATTCTCCGAAACAAACAAGTCTTCTTCACTCAATGGGAAAGATTTTTCGGTTTTTCTTGGATTATGACCGACCCAGTGCCTAAAGTGCAGCGTAGCCACATCCAAGTTCGGAATCGCAGCGCTAACGATATAAATGTGCCTGTAAATAGCCCTCGCCACGTCTGAATTCTTTGCTACAATCGGCCATAGACAGCACCATCGTGTCGATACAGGGAGATGACGCAATGGCAGATCTTGAGATCGATTCCAACGTTTCCGGCACTCTCACTTCCAACCTCACCGGGTCGCTCGGTTCGATAGGACCGGTGACGGTTGCAGGCATTCCAGACGATTACACGATCAGCATCGACGAGTTGCCGAAGGTCAACATCGGCATCGACCCCATCGAGTCGACCGTCACGCTCAAGCCCGTCACCTTAGAGATCAAACCACTCGAAACCAACCTGCGTATCACCGAAATTCCCAGCGTGCGGGTGCACCTGCCGGCAAACTACGCAATCGGCTTTTCCGTGTTTGGTGTCGAGATCGCCGCATTACGGTTGTGCGGGGAAGGTCAAATCATCACCGAGCCCTACGAACCGAATCCGTGTGAAATCTGTGATGATGATGCCCGAGGATGAAGACCGCCAGGTAACGATCGCACAGCTGCCGCCGGACGAGCGACGATGAGCCAGCTCGCGGATCAGTCGGCCGTGTCACATCATCCGGTCACTACCGTGCCACAGACAGTGAGTTTGACGGCTGCGCCCGGAGAGACGGTTAAATTCGAAGTCGAGTTCGTCAACCAGTCTGCTACGCCGCAAAAACTTGCGTGCCGCGGCAAGCTCACACTCCGTGAGCCGGGTTTGCTAGGGAAAGAGGTGCGCAAGCATCTCAAGGCCAAGCGAGGCGACCTCATCGAAAAACTGGCGAAACTCGGCTCCGCCTTGAGCGAGCATGAACCACTGGTGGTCGGTTACTCGATTGTCCCTGCAACGACGACGTTGGCAGTGGAGTACCGCGGGAACCGTACAGTGAAGCTCAAGGTTCCAGAAAACGCGCCTACCAGAACATGGGTCGGGCGGCTGCCGGTTCCGGGACGCGACTTGGCAATCACCGTTCGGGTAAGAACCTCGAAAAATCGCAAAACTAAATCCGCCTAACACAATCAAGAGCTGACCTGGAACCCATCAGGAGAATCGAAATGAAGCAGAACACTTCCGACGCCCTGACCCAAGGCATAGAAACTTTTCTCTCAGCCGCCACCGATTCATATGCCACTGTCGCGCGCTCGGCCCTCGAATTGTGGAAAGTCGGCGTCGAGTCGAATCCCTGGGTCAATCAGATCTCACTCAATCCCGTGTGCGAGATTCCGCCAGCCTGCTGGCTGCCCGAAGATCTCGGTGCAGTCACGACCACCATTTGTCCAAAAGGTTCGGCGACTCTGCAGATCTGTGTGACAAACTGTCAACCGAAAGCCAGCAAGATTGGTGTGCGTGTGGCCGCCACGGACTGGTCTGTCGACATCGAACCGAAGTCCGTTGAAGTTGGACCCATGGAGAAAGCGCGATTTACTGTGTGTATCACCGCACCGGGTGACGCGTGCACACCGCACTGCGAAGAGGCCATCATTTGGATAGACGGGTGCAAGCAGTACTTCGCTCGCTGGCACTTAGCGCTGCGGGATAAGGGGGGTGAGACTTGCGACAGCATCGCCGTCGACGACTGTCCGGACTATCAACATCACTGGTACGACCACTTCTATTGTGCGCGCCCGTGTAACAAACATCGTTAATTTTTTAGGCGACTGAACCATGGCTCAAGAACATCCAACCGTCGAGTTCTACCGAACCCTCGCGCAGAACTACGTTGACGCCTACGCGAGCGCAGCCAACATGCTCGCCCGATCGGTGGGCCAGTCACCCGTGAGTCTCGACATCCCGAACAGGGGCGGATTCGATCAGTGGCCATCGCGCTATGTCGATTTTCTCCAGAACGAGGGCACACTGGCGATTCAATCGCTCACAGAGGCCAACCTGCGCTATGTCTCCGATCTGCTCGACACCGGCATCGCCTTCGCTAATCAGTTCTATCAAGCGATGGGGGTGGAGATCGCGAATCCGCCGAGACCCGCGTCGGCCGCCACCTCCCAAGTGCTCATGTTCCGGGGTGCTCCGGGTGCCACTGTCAGCAACGGCTTCGTCGCAAGTCACGGTGAAATCAATGTCGTCTCTTTGCAACTGGGCATCTCATCTCTGAAAGACGCTGCCACCGGACATGATCTCGACCCAAGCGAATGTGACTTCGCACCGGATACCTATGCCGTCCAACCCGGACCCAACCAAGTGGTCAGGTGCTCTTTGAAAATCCCCGAACGAGCCGTTCGGGGTTGTGCGTACGAAGGCTCACTCCTCATCAATGGTGTCGCTAGCCGCCCGATTACCGTACATGTCACCGAGTAAGCTCGCCCAGACGTGATTGGCAAGTCGGTTGCGGCGCATCGATGAGAACCATCGACCAATACCCTCATGCGTTCCACATTGCGCTGGACGGAAACGGCATCAACGGATTGGAAGGAATGGCGGGGGTGTGCTTGTTTCTCTTCGATCCGCAGAGCAACGACTATGCCTACAAAATCGCTTACTACGACGGAATTGCCGCCGGACACGCGGTCTCGGTGAATCCTTCGGGACGAGTCGGATTTCTCGGCAACGCCGGACAACACTTGCTGTTCTACGATGCTAAAACTTTAGATGAAGTAGACCGTGTCTCAACACTCAGATTCGAAACACCCAACACTTCGCTTCAAGGAAGCACACACCTCGCCTGGCTCGACGACAACACGTTCATTACGGCAATCGGTAAACACTTCTACCGTTTCGACTTAAACGATCTCGCAAACCCTGAACGATGCGTACCCCATGGCGTAAAACTCCCCCACGCTATGAAAATCACCGCGAGCGGTCGCTATCTCTGCTACGGCAGCATGGACAATCCTGCTTTTGGCAGGCGCGGCGAAGCGAAACACGTGGGCGTGCTCGATCTGGAGACCGACAAGACAAACGTCATCACACTCCCGACGACTTGCTGGCACCTTGTGCCGCACGAGTCAGACGATAAGTTCTATTGCGTGTCCTTCCGAGTAGCCCCCACCGATGGACACAACTATCACGAATGGGCCATGGCCTTTCTTAAGGAATATGTCTACGAAATCGACGCGACGACCGGCCAGGTGCTGAGACATTGGGCTGCCGGACGTGAAATTCCTGCCCATATCAATTCTGACGTTACGCTTTCCGCAGACGAATTGATTTTTTGCAACGGCGCAAGCCAGTCTGTTGTGTTGTTGGATCGAGCATCCTTCGCGAAATTCCGCGTTATCGACGAACGCCCCGATCTCATCACCCAGTTCAGCCACGGGAGAGAAGTCGGCACTCAAGTCTATGACATCCTCGCACGCGGTAACCTGTTTACCAACAGCAATCACATTCTAGGGGCGCTCAGAACGAGCCGTTTCACCTTTCTCGACTCGATTTATGCGTGTCAAATCGACAGAGCGCAGAACCTGATTTATACCGCCAATCGCGGACTCAACCACATTACGCTCTACGACTACCCTTCTCTCGACTTACGATTGCGAGTGAGCATGCCGGAAATTCAAGAGTACTTACCTTGGATCGAGCCGAACGCCGATCCACGCCTCGGCTTCCATCACGGCTTCCTTATCGGATGAACCGCTAACTCGACTCAGCCGCCGCGTCCAACACTTTTCTTAGATTCTTGGGAATCAGGGTGGTGACGATGGACTCGACGAATCCGTTCAACGGCCCTTCAAGAATGCGTGGCATGGACTCACTACCGCTAAGCAGTTCAAACTCGCCCTCGAACGTCACGCGTGTGCCCCGTCCTCCCATGGCTTTCTCGTAGCATGACGAGCCTCGGCAGCGGATCGCATCCGTCAGAATCGACGGAGTGATCGACCAGTCGCATACGTATCGCTCATCGTCCCACTCGTTTTCATCCAGCCAGCTGATTTCCGTCCCGCCCAATTGGCTGGCCAATACAGTCGGTATCGATTGCCGACTCACCCAACGATTCGTTAGCCGGTGTTTACGCTCACGTTCCGCCTCGCGCTCGACGAGCTCGATGCGATCGATATCGTCCAATTGACCCGCAAGCTCCGGAAGACGGTCGCGCATGATTTGCCAAATCTCTTCGCGTGGTCGCTTTACTACGACCAGATCCTTGAACACTTTCATCGTACCTCCACAGTATCATCATCCATAAATCGACCGTATCGAACCGCGTAGACATCCCGATGCAGAAGCAATCGACTACGTGTGTTTCGATCGCAAAGATCGCTCTGTACCAACCAAGACAACGCTTCGGCTAAGGCCTCTCGTGCGTGACTTCGTTGGTATCCCAACTGCGCCGTTTCAACACCCTGATACCAATAGTACCGGCCAGCCATTGCAGCCTGCGCTCGGTCAATGCGCGCATCGCGCCCGGCAAATCGAGCACGCAATTCCTCCCAACTCGCCGCCAGATAACCTTGCGTGTAGTTAAGGTTGTAGCCGGGCTCGCCGATACCCGCGAGTTCTCCTACCAGCGCATGGAACTCACGCCACGTCACGTTTTCGCCATCCAATATGTAGCAGCGGCCAACTTCGCCTTTGTCCGCCACCAATACATGGCCTTCGGCAACACACCGCGCAGACACAACGTTACATCCACCGGGAAAACTGAAGCGAAAAGGATCCGACAGGTAACTCATGATTTGGCCGTTACTTGGACCCAATTTTGTGACGAATCCACCTACGGTGATTGTCGGGCAGGTAAAGACAACGTCTATCGCGAGTTCTTTACCCAGCGCTCGCGCATGCGCCAGTTGTCGAATCTTGGCCGCGATATAAGTGTTGTTTTCGTCCGCCGACAACGCTTGCTCAGAGACGATCGCCGGGAAATCCGAATAACCGAATACGACCGAAGACGAGGTCAACACCACACGATCCACACCGGCGAGCTTGGCGGCTGACAGCACGTTATCCGTTCCCGCTGATGCGCTGCTTGCCAGATCCGAAGCCGCAGACATGTCATAAGTGAACGTCATGGCGCAGTGAAACACCCAACGGCACTCGGCAAATGCAGTCTTGAGGGCTTCGGCATCCGTGGTAACGTCTGCGTTGTGGAACGTGAGCGGTAGATCTTGTATCTGACTCAAGTCGCTCGTCTGCCGCACTACCGCGCAAACCTCAAAGCCTTGCCTGCACAATTCACGGCACAGATTGCTCCCGATCAGACCGTTAGCTCCGGTGACAGCAACTTTCATGAGCCGCCTATATTCATGAGCCGCTTATAAAAGACACACTGCTATCAATGTCTCTTTCGATGGCTGACCTAAGGCCGTTGAAGTATCTCTCCACAGCCAGCCTTGCGCCTTCCACTTGAGGGGACTCGTAGGCAGGTTTTTCCGCAACTCCGCTGAAGTGCCGGAAACCCGCCTCGTCCTCCCGGTAGGCCGACACTGATGCTGGTGATGCGAACGCGTCTCCGAGTGCGGCCAGTACATCTCCGTACTCCTCACCCACCTGGGTGCCAAACTCAACGAGGCGATCCATGAGCCTCTGTGGAGGGGTTGTCAGTTGCAACTGTGACTTACCGATGCGGATCTCACGTCCCTCCACAATCGCCTCAAAATTGGCCATGGTCCGATCGAAAAACTCTGTGTAGGCATGCGTGACGAGAAAGCTTCTGAGTTCCGGAAGTAAATTCAGATCCAGCATCTGCCAAAGCGGTGGCAGCGTGAACAACTGTTTTCCGACGATACGTATCCGCACCCCCTCAACACTTCTATCAAACGTGACAATGCCATCGTCATAAGTAGCCGAGTCGTTTTCGCTTTTGAGCGTTTTCCAATACATCGCATGACGGTTCGGCTCATACCGGCAATACTCGATTTTGCTCACATCGATGGGTTTGCCTTGATAGAGTGCGAGATAATTCGGTTGCGGTAGATACAGATTACGCTCCAGCAGATGGATTGGCCGGTCCTTGTCGTCCACTTTCGTCGTCATCTGACATCCGCCGATGTAGTCGCTCATAAACTGAATCGTCTTGTGCACACTCACGGACTCGACAAATACATCAAACGGAATGGGCAACGTCCGGTGGTACTCGAATAGGGTTGTCCCGTCGATTTGACGCCACCTCAATGCTGCCGTCGCAGGTTCCGCGTCCGTGAGCAACGTCTGCAATGAGTCGAGACTTCGCAGCGCCGCGTAGTCGGTGTCGGCAAAATCTTCCGCATCGAGCCCGAGCGAGACTTCTTGCCTTGCGAGTAAGTCTTTGTCGAATAACACGCGGTACGCTTGGCGCCAATACGCAATACCGGCGTTTATGAAGTTCAACCAAACAAAATAGAGTTGCTTACTGGGATCTTGGGACAAACTCTGTACCGGGCCGCGAAGAACACCATTGATCTTCCCGTCGACTAAGTTGCTGACCGGGAATCGCTCCGTATCAACCTGCTGCAACCAAGGATCTGTAAGCTGTGCTGTGACCTCATCTTGAGAAGCTTGCCGCTGCGCCGCCATGACCAGCGGGTCGACATTACGCCAACCCAGGTACGGGTTTACGCTGCCGTTGATTTCCAAACTGCTCACATCCAAAGCAGCGCGGTAAACCGCAGCGGCAAGCGGCGAAACGTAGGGGTCCAGCCCCATCTTCATGGCAGCCACAAAATCGGCTGCGGCCACATCGCCTGAGGCAAAGATACAGTTCGTCTCGATCGGCAGCGGCACGCGCCGCCCCCCTTCCCCATGTGCGCTCTCCACAGCATCGATCAGGGCGAAGCTGATCGGTCCAATCTCCAGCAGATCTTGAATGATTTCCCCAATGCTGCCGGTCTGCTGATAGGCGAACCCGACATCCGGCTGAGGAAGTACATCCAGCAACCCTTCAAGATTGAGCGCGTAGCCCTCGTGAAGGTCCGTTTTGTTGCTGGCGAACAAAATGCGGACGTCAGCAGTCATCCAGGCTTTGGACACTGAAGTACGGCCCAGCACGCGCGTAGGGCCGACGCCCGACTCGACCAATTCTTCCGTTAAATCGATGACATCGTAGTCGCGCCCACCCGGGGTCTGGTATTGGTAACCCACTAAGTCCGCAATGACCGCGGGTTCGCGATTCTCTGCCCAGATTAAATCCCCACGACTTCCGCCACACACATCCACTTGGGTGAACCCTCTGTCGTGGAGTTCGTCTATGAGGGCTTCGACCAGCGAGGGTGCGGTTAACACCGGGGAATTCACCGCGAAACCGCTCAAATCCGGCTTGATGAGAATTCGCAGTGACGCAGGGAGTTTGTCCACGCATTGACACCGGTCCGTCAACGCTTCCCAAAAGCCGGACCGATCGAGCGCCAGCACCAATAGATCTCGCGCTGTTTGCTCAGCGACGCGCTCGACGATATGCACGGCGTTTTTCATGTCGGATCGCAAACTACAGAGGCATAGCCACTTGATTGCGCAACACTGACCAACCGCATAGGTCCCCCTCACTGTCCATGTGACCGCCACGGTTCGCAAGCACGTCCCGCCGCGGCGATGGTATCGATTCTATTATTTTGACCGCGTCTTGCCACCCCTTCAGTTTGCAACCCAAACTCGCGTGCGTTTGAATCCGTCCCTGCACCTTTGCTTTGGATAGTCACTCTCATGGCCCGAATCCCACTTGCCGGCCTCGTTTTACTAACGTTGGGCTGCGGCCCCAGCACGCCTCCCGGTTCACCCAACGTCGGCCCCGGCCAGGCAGCGGGATGGCCTGCTTACGGCGCAACCCCGGGTGGCAGCCACTTTTCTCCCGCTACACAAATCACACCTGAAAACGTTGCATGGCTGGAGCAAGCGTGGGCGCACAATTCCGGCGACTTTCGCGACGCCGGACGAACCCCGGACGGCGGCTATATGGGTTCCAGCGCCTTTCAAGTCACACCCATCTTGGTGGATGAGACCCTCTTCTACTGCTCGCCGTTCAACCGCGTGTTTGCATTAGATGCACGCACCGGCGAAGAAGTCTGGTCCTACGACCCAGAAGTGGATATCAGTCAAAACTGGGTATTGCCGAATTGTCGCGGCGTAAGCAGCTGGAAGGCACCGGATTGGACGGAATCCGACGAGCGCCTATGTGTGCATCGCATTGTTACGGGTACGGTGGATGCGCGCTTGATCGCGCTCGATGCCAAAACCGGTGCCGTTTGCGAAGATTTCGGCGACAACGGCGCTGTTGATATTACCCCGGAGATTTCGCGGCACAGTCCTTTGGAGTACGGCATCACGTCGCCGCCCGCCATCTTGAACGACTTGGTCATCACCGGTTCGATGGTGTTGGATAACGTTCGCACCGATATCCCCAGCGGCGTTGTACGCGCCTATGACATACGCACCGGCGAGCAACGGTGGGCATGGAACCCCGTTCCACCCGACATGGCCCAGCGTGACGCCGACGGTTCGTACCGCAGCGGCACCACCAATGTGTGGTCCATTATCAGTGTGGATACCGAACGCGATCTAGTGTTTATCCCGACGGGTAATACCTCGCCCGACTACTACGGTGGACACCGAGACGGGCTGGATCACTACTCGAGCTCTGTAGTTGCCTTGCATGGCGCAACCGGCGAAGTGGCTTGGCACTACCAAATGGTGCACCACGACATATGGGACTACGACACACCCGCGCAACCTACTCTGATGGACCTCGAGGTGAACGGCGAGATGGTCCCGGTGGTGGTGCAGGTGACGAAGATGGGCCTAACGTTTGTCTTACACCGCGATACCGGCAAACCGGTGTACCCGGTGGAAGAACGTCCGGTACCGCAAAACCCTGCGGAAGGCGAATACCTGTCACCGACCCAGCCGTTCCCCACCCACTTTCCGAATCTCATGCCGGGCGTATCGGCTGACGATGCCTGGGGCATGATGATCTGGGATGAAATGGTGTGCGCTGACAAACTAGAGAGTCTGCGCAACGACGGTATTTACACACCGCCGACCGTCGAAGGTAGCCTGTTCTATCCGGGCAACGGCGGCGGTAACAACTGGGGGTCACCGGCGATCAATCCAGATACTCAAACCATGTTCGTCATCACCATGCGGACCGTGAACTACTTGAAACTCACTCCCCGCGAAGAGTGCGAACAAAACGGCCGAGTCAATCAACGCGGCACGCCTTACTGCTCTGACACATCAATGCTAATGTCGCCGTTGGGCGTACCCTGTATCGAACCGCCTTGGGCGACGTTAGACGCTGTCGACTTGGTGGCCGGTGAAATTCTGTGGAGCGTGCCTTATGGCACGACCCGTGATCTCGCACCTTTTCCGTTTTGGTGGATTAAAGGTATACCCGCGATTGGTGGCGTGATGACGACTGCAACAGGTGTCGTATTCGGAGCAGGGGCCATGGAACACGCGTTCCGTGCGTATTCCGCTGCAACAGGTGAGACCCTTTGGGAGACACGCTTACCCACAGCCGCCAACTCCACGCCGATGACCTACCAGTTAGAAGAAGGGGGCAAGCAATATGTGTTGGTGGCCGCAGGCGGGCACATGACAGGATTCAATAAAGCAGGCGATCACTTAATCGCGTTCGCGCTGCCGGAATAACTAAGGGAGTGAACATGGATCTGAAAAACAAACGAATAATTGTGACAGGTTGCGCCAGTGGGATGGGTGCAGCGACGATTCGCGCGTACGTCAACGCGGGGGCCTCCGTGGTGGGTATGGACCTTAACGATGACGACGGGAAGCAAGTCTGTACCCAAGCCACGGCCAACGGTGCCGGAAAGGCGACATATCTCCATGTAGATGTCGCCGACGCAACCAGCGTTTCAGACGGCTTTTCGACGGCCGTCACTCAACTTGGCGGGCTTGACGCACTCGCCCACCCTGCCGCCATTCACCGCATGGGTACTGCCACAGAGGTCTCCGTGGAAGATTGGGACTTGATGTTTGCAGTCAACGTACGCGGCACGATGCTCACCAACCAGGCAGCCTTCCCACACCTCAAAGCGTCAGGCGGGGGTTCGATCATCAACTTCGGCTCGATATCCGGACAGCGCCCCGAACCGACTTCAGCGGCTTACTCTACTGCCAAAGGTGCAGTGCACGCCTGGACTCGAACGGCTGCCGGTACCTGGGGCAAGGACAAAGTGAGGGTAAACGCCATTCTTCCCGCCATTGCCACACCGATGTACCACGAAGCCCGTAAGAACATGACCGAAGAGCAGAACGAAAACAGCTACTGGCGCAACCTGCAGAGCATCGCGTTGGGTGAAGAATACGGAGATCCCGATGACGATCTTGGTCCGGTGATGGTGTTTATGGCATCCGATGCATCGAAGTTCATCACAGGGCAGCTGATTCCGGTGGATGGCGGGCAACACAATGTGCGTTGACTGCCGATTATAAACGGTTCACCGAGGCTACCGCTTCTCCTCTTCTTTACGAGTTGTTTTCAATGAGATGCTGCGTTTCGGCTACACGAGTCTTGCCGGGGAGAATGCTCGTGCGAAAGAGAAAGGCCTGTGTCAGAGCAACAATTCAACAAAGTGAGTTTTTGCTCTGACACCGATCTGTTTTTACTCTGACAGCGATTTGGTTTGTGACACTGATCTATCTTCGAGTGCCAAACATGACGACCGTTATTGTGACCGCTGCCCAGCATCGAAATATTGGTCCGTGTGAGGATAGAAGAACCTCCGGCTCGATGAATTGATCGTTATGCCGCTTACTGTCTGCACTAGATACAGAAGTAATCAACTACCATCACGTGCACTACTCACTTTGCTATTACTGCTACTTGCTAGTTGTGGTGGAGGTGGAGGTAGCGATAGAAGCGTCGGTGGACCCATTCCTATGTCCGACACGCCACCGGATCCGCCAGCGGGTGTCACCGTCAGCGCTGGTAGCGAATCCCTAACGTTTACATGGAATGCGGTAGCGACCGCTACCGGATACAATCTTTATTGGGGTACCACACCCGGTGTTACCACCAGCAGCGGCACGAAAATCGCGGACGTTTCCAGCCCGTTCACACTCAACGACCTTAGCCCCGCCACCACCTACTACGCAATCGTCACTGCAGTGAACGCCGATGGTGAAAGCGATCCGGCAACAGAAGTATCCGACACTCCGGCAGAAGCACTGCCGGCTCAGGTGGTTGGTGTAAGCACTACACCAGGTAATGCCAGTGTGTCACTCAGCTGGCTCGCGGCTTCTAATGCGACGTCTTACAACGTCTACTGGAGCACCGATCCAGGTGTGACGACAACCAGTGGTACCGCTTTGATTGACGTCAGCAGCCCGCTCGAAGTTGACTCGCTGACCAATGGTTTGACCTATTACTTCATCGTCACTGCACGCAATAGTTCAGGCGAGGGCCCTGCCTCCGATGAGTCCAGTGCCACACCATTGGCTACCACAACGGAACTCACACAAGTAAATATCGGAAACGATATTGACTTCTTTGGCAACGATATCCTCGGGGAGGATGTGGCCGTCAATGATACCGGTATCGCCTATGCGGTATGGGTAGAACAATTTACCGACGATGCCAACACCTACATTAATGGCAACAGGTATGACACAAACTGGGGCACATCCGAAACGCTTAGTCCAGCCGGGGCTATCACGCCCAAAGTCGTAGTCGATGCCAACGGCGACGTGACACTTTGCTACGTGCTTCGCAACTGGGTGGGCGGCACTTTCATTCAGAGTTCTGCCATCTGGTGCCGGCGTCAAGTCAACGGGTCCTGGGGTAATCCTGAAGAAGTGAGCGTAGATCCCATGAGCAACGAATACGCAATCAGCATGAACATCGCCGTTGATGGTCAGAACAACGTCATGGCAGCTTGGTCGCAGCAGGATGAGATAATGAGCAGTCGTTTTGACTACGTGTCTAGTGTTTGGTCAGCTCCCACTCAACATACGAGTGCCATCAGGAACGTATTCGAACCGACCATCGGTGCGGATGCTTCCGGTAACTTCATTATGGCTTGGTTCGAAGATATGCAGGCCTACGATTCGAGCAAGACGGCGGGTGGTCCCAGGGAAACAACACTGTTCGCCAATCGTTACAGCAACGGATGGGCGGCAAGTCCCACACAGATTGGTCGTCCAAACCCAGATGACCGAGGCGTGGAACGGGCTAAGGTCGCGGTCAACGCCGTCGGCGCAGCCGTAGTGGTTTGGGAGCAGATTTACCAGGATACCGGCACCACTGTGCATCAAGTCGACTCGGTGCGCTACGATCCCACCCTACTGGCTTGGGCAGATCCAGTAATAGTAACGACTCACGATAATTACGTTTCCTGGCCTGATGTTGCGATGGACGATGCGGGTAACACGCTGGTCATATGGGATCAGACAACGTCGGATGGTTCCACCAGTGATGCGCTTGTTTCAGAATACGACACTGCGTTAAACCTCTGGAATACACCGGAGACCGTGAACCTCACCAACCCCGCCTACGAGGCACAGGACGTTAGAATCGGGCTTGACGGGGCCGGTAATGCACGCGTGATCTGGCACCAAGAAAACCAGATTCAGACTCGCTACAAGGCGGTCAATTCAGACGATGGCTGGGAAGGCATCGAAATCGCTGGTAGGCGTGGTGGCGATATTGCCTTTGCGATGTCTCGCGGCGGCTATTCGCTAGTGGTTACAACCCTGATCGACCTGTCACCACCGGGAGAGCGATCCACCTGGGCAACGGTTCTCGATTAGGCAAATCCTGGTGCGCTTGCGAACTTAGATTGGTGTCAGAGCGACGACTTAGTCCATGCGAGTTTTTACTTTGACACCAATCTATCCGTTAGCCTGAATCGAATACTACATTGAAGGTCTGCGGGGTTAGATTTCGATCATGCTGACATCTGCCGAAGAGAAACGGATCATTGATGACACTCGTCCGGTAGATGCTGAGTAACACTTCCGCTTAATCACCCAGACAGGCTGTCACCTGGCGGGCTTACGTTCACCCACCCGTTAGGGTATCTTCGGTGTATGCGCGGTGTTGACAAAAAAGTGCCCGTTATTCTCCTTGCGTTTGCGAACGAGCACGACGGTCGCACCTTAAGAACTCTGGATCAGGAGCGCGATCAAATCGTGGATGCGCTGACACCCCTGCAGACGGCTGGGCTCGTCCAAGTCGTCGATGAGCAGAAGGCAACGCTCGACCGCATCAAGAAGCGACTCGTGCAATTTGGCGATCGCATCGTGCTCTTTCACTACGCAGGGCACGCCGGCCCAAAGGAACTCTTGTTCGAAAACCAGCAAGGCGGCACTGACAAAGTGAATGCAACTGTGTTTGCGGAACTCTTGTCGGTACGTAAAAAGCCGGACATCGTCTTCTTGAACGGGTGCGCGACAAACGAGCAAGCCAAGAAGCTGTTGAGCGACGGTGTATTGGCCGTGATCGGATCGACTCGCGCTATAAAGGATGACGTTGCCGCTGACTTCGGTGGCGCTTTCTACGACATGCTGGTGCAACAAGGTGCGTCGTTAGAGGAAGCTTACGATCACGCGATGGGCGCAGCGAAAAAGGACGACAACCCCGAGACCGTGCGGCGTGACACCGAATACATCGACGAAGATGAAGCTGATGGCTGGCCCTGGCAATTGACCCATGGACGTGGTCAGGCCAATCACGTAAAGACGTGGTCGTTACTCGATGTATTGGGGCGAGGTTCGAGCGACGATACGGCCCTCTTAGGCTACATGTGCGACCGCACTCCACAGATCAATGCCGTAGCTAAAGCACTGGACGAACATCAGTCGATGTATCCAACCAAGCCGCTCTCGCTGTTCGTGCATGGACCGCGAGAAGAAGCGCACGAAAAGTTTTTTCAACGCATGCACGCTTGGGACTTGCAGCAAATCCTGGGCGCCGCGAACAAAACTGAAGAACGGCTAGCGCCAATCACCATCGATTGGTCGAACGACCTCGAAGCCATGCAACGTCAGCTTGCCCGCGAGTTAAACTCAAGCGAGACGGCGACGATCCGGGACATTCAACTCAAGTTGGCGGGCGTTCCTGCCCCGCTCTTCGTCAAAACCTCCATAGGCATTGGGGACTGGACCGCCGCTACTGCGCGGGTAGTGCAGGAATGGCTCAGTTGGCTGGAAGAACTGAATCTGCCCCAGGGTCAGCTGGTGATGCCCCTCGTCTTGCTCAAGGAACCCAAAGCGAGTTTTGTCAATCAGCGGCGAATCTGGCGCTCACGCGGTAAGCGTGTGGCGTCGCTGCTCTCCTCCCCGCACGTTCATACCCTGCCAGTACTCAACAAGATACCGCAAAGCATCGTTGTTGACGATTGGCTGGACAAGGAATTCGAAAAACAGATCAGTGGCTATCGCTCAGGTTCGACCATGACACCGGGGCACATGATCGCCGAGCTGCGGCCCTTCGTGAAAAAACTGTATGCCGACGCGCGCAAAAACGAGTTACCCATGGAGGACTTGGGTGACAACCTAGCCAACAAGATTCGAACGCTGTTCGAGGGAGCATCCTAGAATGGTCTGGTACCGCGGAGAAGGTAAATCGTCAGCGCAAAGCGGTCCGGTAAAACTGCCGACCAGCCCACTCGCTAAACACAACGAGCCACAAGGCTATATCGCAGATAAAGGCCTGGCCGATGCCGTCAACGTGGCCCTACATCTAAGCCAACCCCTGTTGTTAACGGGGGAACCCGGGACCGGTAAGACCCAACTCGCCTATAGCGTGGCGTGGGAGCTGGGCTACGGCACGCCGCTCAAATTCGAGACCAAGTCGGTGAGCACCGCCAAGGACATCTGCTACACCTACGACGCCCTGTCGCATCTGCACGCAAGTCAGGCGCAGGCGCAAACCAAAACGCTGGATTTCATTACCTGGAACGCGTTCGGCGAAGCGATACTGCGCGCCAACGAACCCAAAAACGTGCAGGATATTTTCAAACCCGACACGCCGCACACCGAACCTACGCGCTCTGTCGTATTGATCGACGAGATCGACAAAGCACCGCGCGACTTTCCCAACGACTTACTGAACGAAGTGGACGGCATGTACTTTCGCATCCCCGAGCTCGACAATCGTCGCGTGGACGCACAACTGCGCCCGGTGCTGATATTGACGAGCAACTCGGAAAAGAACCTGCCCGAAGCTTTCCTGCGCCGTTGTGTGTTCTACAACATCGAGTTTCCCGATGACGACCGCTTGGAAGAGATCGTCACACGACGCCTTGCCGAACAGATCAAGGACAAACCTGAGACGCGCGAACAAGCACTCAAACTCTTCAAGGTTCTCCGTAATCCCATGAACGGACTGGTCAAGCCTCCGGCCACGAGCGAGCTCTTGTCGTGGTTACATATCATCACATCGACCGATGGCGACTTGGTGAACGTTCCCCTTGGTGACGACCACCATCTCGAACCCGCGTTGAGCGTGTTGGTCAAGCTCGCCGACGACCGCAAGAAAGCTCGGCCGTTGATCGAGACATGGCAGAGCGAGATCTAGACCCCGAGCAGGCGGACCAGGCAGCGACAGCGCCGCTTGAGCGCGACGATCTGCTAAAGCTGCTCGAGCAGCTGCGCGAAACGGGGTTTTCCATCGGTGTGGGCGAAATCCTGAACGCTCACGAAGCTGCTCATTTTGCCGAGGCACGGCAGCCAGGCAACGCAGAGACGCTGCGCAACTGTCTCGCTGCAACCTTGTGCACCACACCGCAACAGCAGCAAACGTTCTACGAGCTATTCGATGAGTGGCATGAACGGCAAAGTGCTCAGACAGAACCGCCACCGCCCTTGAGGGAGCGACCGGCGCTGGAAGTGCTGGCCCGTCAGGAAAAGCGTTCGAATCGGTTTGCTTGGATAAGTCTATCGACCTTGCTCATCGTGTCCGCTAGCTTGTTAACCTTCTTTTGGCCGGAACCCGTGGTAACTCCACCTGACGTACAGGGTGAAACCACGCCTAGCGCATGCGAAGCGCCCCCATGCACGGACTTGCCGCCACGACAATCCGAAGATGAGGAAGACGGTATTGGTGATGCTCAGTCCTCTGAACTCGTGGCTACCGTAGCCCCGTCGACCAACCTGCATGTCGTCGATCACGAAGGTGCCCGTGTAGAAGGAGTTTCGATTTCCATCGACAATGCGCTACTCGGTCACGACGGACCCACCCGCTCTGTTGAATTCGACACCGACGGAAAGCGGATTGTCACCGCCTCCGACGATGGTACCGCACGAATTTGGGATGCCGGCACCGGGATGGCAACCACGACGTTCAGAGCCGAGAACACGAAACTTGTTGCCGCAGCATTTACCGCCGCCGGAGATCGCGTAGTCACCGCTTCTGCGGATGGCACTTTACGGATTTGGGATACGGACACGCAGGCTTTAATCGACGTGCGCACCGAACCTGCCCAAGAGGTTCAATCAGCCACATTCGACTCGGCCGGGAATCGGGTGGTCACCATCTCAAACGGTTCTGCGACCATCTGGGAGATAAACACGGGATTTTCAGTGCCCCTGATCTTCGGCCACAGTCTTCCCATTCAGTCAGCGACGTTCAATCCGACTGGAGATCTGGTGCTAACCGCGTCTAAAGACACTACCGCTCGGCTTTGGGATCTGAACGGGAACGAGATCGGCGTACTGGAAGGTCACGGAGATTGGATTAACAGCGCACTCTTCAACTCGACCGGCAACCGGGTGGTGACCGCATCGAAAGACGGTACTGTGCGGGTATGGGACGTGAGCACGAGGCGCATGACGACCTCGTTGCAAGTGAGCTCCGGCCCGGTACGGTTCGCAGTCTTCGACTCATCCGGCGATGAGGTGATTACCTTCTCAAGTGATGGAACGGTCTCCGCATGGGATGCGAACACTGGGGACGAGATTGAGTTTCTCGGGCGTCACACAAGCGACGTTTTTGGAGTGGCAACGACGACAGAGGGGCTCATGGCCGTCGCCTCGTCCGACGGCGCGAGGATCTGGGAACCTGATCCCCGCAATCAGCTCGCGGTATATCCGCATCCGCCACCTGCCACAAGCGTAAGCTTTAGTCCCACCGGAAATCTCTTGGCCACACTAGGGTTTCCCGGCACACCGGTGAAAGTGTGGAACGTGGACACTGGCGAACTTGTCGCCAGCCTGGGCAACGAAAGCGTCGCTCCCGGCTATCAGGCCGATTTCAGCCCCGACGGAAACAGGATCGTCACCGGTTCACAGCGGAACTATGCTCCCGTCTGGGACACGACAACCGGGGAACTGACGCTTCGGCTTCGTGGGCACTCAAGTGCTGGGATCTTTGCGGCCGACTACCACCCGAGCGGACAACGCATCGCCACCGCAGGGGACGATGGGTCCGCAATGGTCTGGGACGCGACCACCGGGGAACTGATCAGAGCCCTCGAAGGACACGCCGGAGAGGTAATGCGAGTTGCCTTCAACTCAACGGGTACTCGAATCCTCACCAGTTCCGCCGACAAAACAGCACGTCTGTGGGAGTTTGATACTGGACGAGAAATAGCTGCGCTTGAGAACACGGTCGCTATCCCCGGAGCTAAATTCAGTCCGGCCGGTGATCTCGTTGTTACCGTCTCTGCAGACAAATCAGCTGAAATCTGGAGTGCGGTATCCGGTGAAAAGCAGTGGGAACTGCGGGGTCATACTGAAGCCCTAACCTCTGCCGAGTTCAATACCCTCGGCGACCGCGTTCTCACAACCTCTACAGACGGTACCGTTCGAATCTGGAAGTTAAACACCGATGAAGCTCCCGTTGTATTGGAAGCCGGTACAAGTGGCGACATAAGAGCGGCATTCAACTTAGAAGGCGATCGCGTCTTAACCACATCAACCTTGAGCGCAACGGCGCTGACCTGGGACGCCCATACCGGGCAGCTGGTTGGAACGCTCAGGGATCGCCGCAATGATCTAACCCTAACATCCGGAACGTTCGATCCGAGCGGTACTCTCGTTGTCACGACCTCACAAGATGGGACCGCACGCCTATGGTGGACGGATCGATATGTGCCTACCGATCAACTGGGCAACACCAAGATACCCACCGCGGGTGTACCCAGAAACATCACGGTGGGTGACAACACATTGACCCTACCAGCCACGCCACGTGACCGTAGAAACACCCTCTTCGAACTCGCCCCAGCCGCTCCCTTCTTTTTACAATTCGAATCGTTCACCCTGCCGCTACAAGCAGCGATAGCGGCTGCGTTGCTCGCGGTCTTCGGTTTATGGATGCGCCGGCGCTGGGATCGTCGGCAAGTCGTGCTCGACCTGCGCGCCGCCCCCGCGGAACAAGCCGCTAATCGAGTGCGCATTCACAAACCCGACGTCGAGATGTTTGACGCAGGGCAAGTCGCCGGTCTTGCGGTACAGGCGCGTACACGCCACGCATCCACTCAGCAAGCGTTGGACATAGGCGCCACGGTGCAAGCGACGGTGGCCAATCTCGGGGCGCCAACGCCGGTCTACGCGGATACGTTGACGCTGCCGGTCTATTTGGCGTTGGTCGACCGGCGCGGCTTTCGCGACCAAAACGCAGCACGCATCGACGCGATGCTCGACGAACTGGAGCAATCCGGTGTCATTATCGAGCGCTACGATTTCGACCACGATCCAGGCCTTTTTCAATCTAGCACTTCCGGTCGCTATCGCGCCTTATCGGAAATGTTGTCCGTTTACAACGACTGTCGCCTCTTGGTGTTCTCAGATGGCAGCGGTTTCCTGCATCCATTAACCGGTGCAGTAAACGATTCGGTTCGCGACTTGGACGCCTGGGAACATCGAGCGCTTCTTACACCTGTCGCGGCGGACCATTGGGGGCGTCGCGAAGTAGGATTGGCGAACGCCGGCTTTGTGGTCGTTCCAGCATCTCTCGACGGACTTTCCGCATTCCTCGCCAAAATCACCAACGACGATGAAGAAGCGCAGATAGAGGATCCGTGGCGGGCCCGGTATCCGGAGCTACTGCTCCATCGTGAAGAGCGCTGGGTCAGTCGCGACGCCCCGTCAACCGAAGATATAGAGCAACTCTTACGCCAGTTGCGCACCTTTCTGGGCGCACGCGGCTACCGCTGGCTCTGCGCGCTCGCCGTATACCCGGAGTTGCATTGGCATCTGACCCTGCACCTCGGTATCCACCTCACACAATCGGACGGTTCCGCGCTTATCGACGAAACTTCCCTTATCGACCTGACCCGCCTGCCATGGTTGCGCAGAGGCAGCATGCCAGCCTGGCTGCGCGTACCGCTGTTGAATTCGCTCAGCGAGACCGACGAAACGGACGTGCGCGCTTTGCTGCGCAATCTTCTCGAACAGCAGTTGGAGCCCGACGCAACATTCGAGCTGCATTTAGCGCGCACGGACGAGGACGAAGAACGCGATTGGCAACGCGTGCTGAAAGACTTCTTCAGCACCGAACCCGACAACAGTCCGCTGGCCGATCAGGTGTTCGTGAGCTTCCTCTTCGGCAAAGACGCCGACCGTCTTACCTTTCAGGCACCGGATGGCTGGCGGCGATTCGTCTACGACCGAGGTATAGCGGCACTCGGCTTGCATCCGCTGTTCGTGGCTTCGTTGACCATCTTGTTGATTAGTTTGTTGGTCTACGCAATCGACCTCACTACCCAGTACGACCCTCCGGGAGCGCACGTCAGCAGCCTATGGACCCCGCTCGATGCGATGCTGCCGGACGCCGCAGACGCAATTTCTGACGACTGGATTTCGACGCCGCCTTCGGCCGATGTACTGGCTAAGTTCGAAGACGAACACCTGGTACAAGACGCCACGCTGCGAAGCGTTTCGGCCGACACAACTCGACTTGTCACTACCGACGGCGGACGGTGGGCTAGATTATGGGATGCGGATCGCCCCCGGCTGGTGGCGACGATCGAAGCCGCTGAAAGTGCTGAAGCGACTATCACCGGCCTTGCGTTTCATGAATCCAACCAGTACGTACGCATCACTTTCCGCGACGTTGCCGGTGAACCGGAGAAGACGCTGGTGTGGACACTCTCCCCGGTGCAAGAAGACGCTCCTGAGGATGTTTCGCCCGTTTCGAGCCCATCGAGAACGATGACCATCGGCGGCGAAGGGGGGACGCCGTTCGATCTGACCTGTCCTGGAGGCGTCGCCGTGGGTTTGCGAGGCCGCGCCGGTGACGACATCGACCGCACGGAGCTCATATGCAGGAATCCCATCGGCACCATCGTCAGCGCGGGCGCCGTCGGGGGTATGGGCGGCAGCGACTATCAGTCCACGCTGTCCTGCCGTGCGGGCGAAACCATGGTCGGATTACGCGTGGGGACTTATCGTAACGCGTCGTTTTCGTGGTTGGACGGCCTGGGGGTGCGCTGCAGCGACGGCACAACGGTGCGAGACTTGGAGCTTGTCGGCGTGCCGTCGTCAGATATGCAGGTGACCAATCTCGATTGCCCGCCCAACCAAATCGCGTATGGCCTCTTCGGCCGTCAGGGCGACCTGCTCGATCAGGTCGGTCTTCATTGCATCTCGCGCGATACTCCGGCACCTCCTATCGCGGACATCGGTCCCAGTCCGAACGCGACGATCGTACCTCTACCGGCACCCACAACGACCGCGTTTGGCGAGCCAATCAACATAACCAACATTGTGGGGTATCGAGTCTACTGGGGCTCCGTTTCCGGCCAATACGACCACACAATGGACGTGGGCTTGTCCCCGAGGGAGGTTGCCATCGACCTGCCGCCTGGAACGTGGTTTATCACTTCTACGATGATCGACGCGGACGGCAACGAGTCGCGGTTTTTCAACGAGATTACCAGAACTGTGTCACAACCAGCCGACACCCCGGCCCCACCCATCCTAGATGTTTCGTCGGGTACCGATACGGGATCAGACGCATCCTTTGAATCCCAGGAAGCTATCGAACGCAGAATGGTATTGATCAGAGACGGCACTGACTTCGCTGACAATGTCGGCTTTCTATGGAAACAAAATGACCAAGTCGTGACCACGTTTCACTCGATCATGGGAGAACGTTTTTCTTTGGGAACGACAACGGTGGCCTGTGCCGGAAGAACGGTCCTCGCGCGGCTGGTCAAAGTTCACCGTGAAGCCGATCTTGCGCTGTTGCGAACATCGGAGCCGCTGACGGACTGCAATCCATGGCTCGCCGAAGACATCGACACACGCCAACCGGAAATCGGAGCAAAACTCTCCGCTTGGACCTGGTTGAGAAGCGACCCGTTCTCTAAGGCCAGACTTGAAATGAGGGGGATCCAACCCCTGCGAAGTTTCTTGAGTTCGGGTAGCGGGCAAACGCTCAACGAGATAGAAGCATTCGGCACTCCAAGCGCCGACTTCCCAATTTACTTATTCTCGGGAACGATGGTACCCGGCTATGGAGGTGCGGCGATTTACAACGAGGATCGCAAGCTGGTGGCCATCGCATTGGGCGGCTTAGACGAGGGCCAGTCGAGCATGGCGTGGGGCGTACCGGCGCAGGCTTTGATCGAACTGGAAGTCAGCGACGATCCGCTGCCCACTGTACTCATCGGGAGCACAGCTCGACCGAGTGTGCTCTATTAACGCCACTTGGGTTATGGTGGCTTCTCTCTCCGCAGCCAAACGGACTAATCCCGATGGTGTTCACTCGCTTCCCCTTTTCTCGCACGAATGCGCTATTGCTCCTGTTAGTGTTCGCGGTCACAGCCTGCCAAGGTCCCGAGGCGAGCGAGGCGTCGGCGCAACAGAGCAATACGTCTACCGAGTCAAGCGTCGTGCTCGCCGGTGGCTGCTTCTGGTGTGTGGAATCCGATTTCGAAAAGCTCGATGGCGTGGGTGACGCCATTTCCGGGTACGCCGGTGGGTCCAGCCAATCGCCGACTTACGAGAACCACGCGGATCACCTGGAAGTGGTGCGCGTGCCGTACAACGCCGATACGGTGAGCTATCGAAAATTGGTGGACTATTTTCTTCGCCACATCGACCCGTTGGATGCCGATGGACAGTTCTGCGACCGTGGACATAGCTATACCACCGCCATCTTCTATGCGAGCGATGCGGAAAAGGCCGCCGCGCTGGCCGCCATCGAGCAAGCAGAAGAGGTACTGGGCAAAAAGGTGGTCACGCGTGTTCTGGCACTGGACCAATTCTGGCGCGCTGAGGAGTATCACCAGGATTACTACAAGAAAAACCCCATAAGATATAGATACTATCGAAACGGATGCGGGCGTGATCGGCGCGTGGCGGACGTGTGGGGTAAGCAATAGCGATACAAGAACTTATACTGAGGCAGCTTAGATGAAAATCGGGATTTCGAACTTCCCCACCGCCTACTCGGTGTCAGCCGTGGATTTGGCCGCTGAACTGGAAGCACGCGGCTTCGACTCGTTGTGGGTCGTTGAACACACGCATGTCCCCGCTTCCCGTCGCACGCCCTACCCCATGGGCGGCGACCTTCCCAGCATCTATTGGGAGAGCTTTGAGCCCTTCACCTTTCTCGCTCAGGCTGCCGCTGTCACCAAGCGCCTAAAAGTGGGAACGGGTATTTGCCTGGTGCCCGAACACCACCCGATCGCCTTGGCCAAGCGAGTGGCTTCCTTGGACGCCATGTCCGGCGGGCGGTTCCTGTTCGGTGTCGGTGCGGGATGGCTGGCCGAAGAACTCGAGAACCACGGTGTGTCTTACGACGACCGCTGGAAAGTGCTGCGCGAGCACGTGCTCGCCATGCAAGCCTGCTGGACACAAAAAGACGCGGAGTTTCACGGCGAATTCGTGGACTTCGATCCGGTCTGGGTGGAACCCAAACCCGTCACTCAACCGCATCCGCCGGTATACATCGGCGCCACCTCTAAATGGGCGATCGAGCGTATCGCCGAATACGCTCAGGGTTGGTACCCCGTGCACGTCCCGGACTTCGATGAAAAACTCGCCGATCTCAAGACTGCATGCGAGAAACGCGGCCGCTCGATTGACGACATCGACATCGCCCTGCTGACGCAACCCGGTGATCGAGATCAGATGGAAAAGCTCCATGCGCAAGGCGTGAATCGCATCATCCTGTCCTTACCCACCGCAGACGCCGACGAGAGCTGGAAGGTGCTGGACGGTTATGCGCAGGTCGTGGACTGGGCGCAAACGCTGGAGAGTTGACTTCTGCGACCCTTTGCCCTGCTGGTGCATCTTCACCTTAGGGGAATTCGTTTTGAGGAGATCGCAATGCGCACCCACCCGCGCTATGTCCAACTATTTGTCCTATCGTGCGCGTCGCTACTGACCCTGTCGGCCTGGTCCGAGTCGATACCGCTGAGCGCGGTGAATCGAGCCGCTGAGGTCATCGACCGCGCCATTGAAGCCCACGGCGGCGCGAAAACGCTGAGAGATATCAAGACCGTCTCGCAGCGATCACGTTTCAAGAACTTCGCAAGCTTCCAGAGCCGCCGTCCCGGTCCGCCCTGGGATGTCTCTTACACAGACAACTTCTACGCCGTCGATTTCGAAAATGAAACGGCGTTTACCAGCAACAAAGGCGAAGGGAGTGGCTTCATCACCGACGCAGCCACGCTGATTTCACCGGACGAAAACGTGAACATCGACCGGCGCGCCGGTACGGTGACACCAATCGCACAACCGGATTTCAACACAACCGTGGGGCCGTTTGTGCGGATCACTCCCCCGCTGCTCGTGCGTACGCTGATGATGCGCCGGCACACCAGCAATTGGCTGGGTGAAGCCGAGGTGAACGATGCACCGGCAGACATCGTCAGTCTGGTGATGGAAGTTGGACCTGCGTTGTTTCTCTATATCGATCGCAAGAGCGGGTTGCTGGTTAAAGCCGAAAGAGTGCTCGCGCCGTTCGGGCAAGTCGAGTACCACTATCTCGACTACCAGACTGTAAACGGCTTGCCCGTCAACCGCGCCTTCGAGTTGTTCGCTAACGGGGAACCCAACCTCACGATTGAGCTGGAGCCGCTCGTCATCAACCAGCCGATAGCCAACTACCTGAAAGTGCCCAAGGACTTGACGCGAGTAGCACGGTTTACACCAGACCCATTGAAATCTTACAAGCTCGCGGACGGCGTGCACCTAATCGGCGGGACGGGTACCTATGCCATGTTCGTCGAAAACGATGACTACGTGGTCGCGATTGGCGGCACCGCGGGCATTCCGCAACGCATTGAAGAGTTACGCCAAATCGGTGTCACCAAACCGATTCGGTTCGGCGTGATGACGCATCACCATAACGACCATGTCGTGGGCGTCGCGCCGTACGTCGACGAAGGAGCAACCATTGTCGGCCACAAATCTCACGCCAAAGTCATTCGCGCCGCAGCGTCCGGGGATATCGACCTGCGTCGCGTCGGAGACAAACACGACCTGGGGAAAGGGGCGAACCGCGTCGAGCTTTACGATATCGGTCCGACGCCCCATGCGGAACACATACTGGTCGCTTACTTGCCGGAGCATAAGATTCTGTTCCAGGCCGATCATTCGGGCTTTCCACAAACAGGCCCCCCTGGACCTGCACAACCCGTTGCGGTGGCTCTGCACGATGCCATTGAGCGACTCGGGCTCGATGTCGAGCACCTTGTCAGCGCCCACAGCTCGCGGGTGATCACGCGGGAGGAGCTGGATGATGCAATCAGAGGATCCGGGTAGCGCCTAGATGCTTAGAATTGCTGCGCTAAGTGTCGATTCGCTTGCCTATCGCACACGTTTACGATTCATAATGTTCGCCTACCTACATAACAGGCGACAATGTATTGGACGACAACGCAGCGAGATTTGCAGATCGGCAAACGCGCTTCAGCAAAACCCTACTGCTGCTTTTACCGGCGTTCGCGCTGTTCTTTGTCGTCTGCGCCCGCACAATCGATGCACAAGACTCGCCAATCGCCGAATATCCGATGCCAGCAACCGGTCACGACTTGTTGGGCGGCGTGGTCGAGGTCCGCCTACGCCATGAAGACACGTTCGCTGCGGTGGCGCGTGAACAAGGTGTCGGATATGACGCGTTGCGCAGGGTTAATCCGGATATCGATCCGTGGTTGCCCAGCGAAGGCGCCCTGGCTACGATACCGTCCGCCTACCTACTCCCGGCGGGTCCTCGTTCCGGTCTCGTCATCAATCTGAGCGAGCGTCGACTGTATCAATACGACGAGACGAGCGGCAGCGTTCGGGTGTTTCCGGTGGGTATCGGCCGGGAAGGTTTCGATACGCCGGAGATGAAGACACGGACGGTGGCAAAGATCGAGAACCCGACCTGGACACCGCCCGAGAGCATTCGTGCAGAGCATGTCGAGCGCGGAAGCCCCTTACCGGCAACGGTACCGCCCGGACCCAACAATCCACTCGGTCGGTATGCCATTGGACTGGCAGCGCCAGGATACTTTCTACACGGCACCAACCAGCCCATCGGCGTCGGGCGCCGTGTCTCGCACGGATGCATTCGCTTGTATGCAAGCCACATACGGCATCTCATCGACACCGTCGACAACGGCACTGAGGTCACAATCGTCGAGCAACCCATCAAAGTCGGCTGGCACAATGGCGTGCTCTATTTAGAAGCGCATCCCGACGGCACCGAGCCCGGTCAACGCAATCTAACGGGTGTCGTACGAAAAATTCTTGCGGCCGCAGGCACCGCCAGTAGTTCGATTGACTGGGATCTCGCGACCAACGCAGCGCTCGAAGCGCAAGGACTACCTATTTCGATTCTTCGAGCCGACCGCTAACGGACCGACGCAGGCAACCTATTTTACGCCGCAGCATTCCTCTTGAATTCGGGCGATGCGCTCGGCCGTTTCATTGGCCGTGTCCAATGCGCGTTGCGCAAGCTGGCGTGCAGCGTCTACATCGGACCCACTCGCCGCGTTCGATGCAGCGTTTTCGGCCCCCCGGGCGGCGTTCAATGCTTGGTCGGCCATGCCCCTCACCTGCCGGAGTTCGGCTTCGAGGCTATCCAATCGCTCAGTGACTCCACCGGAGGCACAACCGCTGGCCAGCAGCACGAGGAGGGGTAAAACGAAAAAGGCTCTCATAGTTCCATCCATTCGACTTGAGTTCGACGAGACTAGCAGATAGTGGCATCGCCTCACTACGCGGATTTACGGAGTGGCGCTGCGCGAGTAGCCAGATACCCACCCATCTTCGCTACAATAGTTCGATCAATGACCGCATCAACAGCCTGCGAGGTTAGATTCCGTTCATGCCGACATCAGCCGAAGAGAAGCAAATCAGGGAAGTTCACGCCAACTACATGGCTGCGCTGGGTAGAGGCGATTTTACCGGCGTAGCCGAGCAATTCACCTTTCCGGCAGTATTCAAGGGTTTTCTCGATGACGTCGCCATCGCAACGGACGCAACCTCCCTAGCTTCGACCTACGAACGTCTGATCGCAGCCGCACCCAAGGCCGCCAGCACGCAGGTGAGTAGTCTGGACGTGGCGATTTTAAGGCCAGGCGTCCATTCGCTGACAATGAACTACGAGCAATTCGATAGCGATGGTGTGTCTATTCATGTGGGGAGCGCCGTCTATCTGCTAAAGCACATAGGCGAAGAACTGAAGCTTTTCGCAGTGCTCTAGCGGTCGCTACTTTGGCGTGTACCAGATCGGCGAGGTATACGCGCGTTCTTGAGTTGTCATAGGTACGTCGTTCGGCATCGATTCGCCGAAGAACTTCGCATCATAAGCTGGCCATCGCGGTGTCTGAATCTCGATCACGCGAACGTAGTAAAAGGCGGGTTGAAATGCATCGAATTCGGGATCTTGCCAAACCGTTTGCAACAAGGGCGCACCAACGGTGTTGGTATAACTTGCGCTTTCCACATTCACGGTGCTTGCCAGTTGGGGCACCTTGCCTGTGCGCGGTGCAACCCGCCGACCATCGGACAGTGACACGTCGAATACTCGCTCCGCAGTCTCGCCGTTTGCTTCGACCCACCCCTTGACCACCTGGACGCGATCCAAGTTGGCGCCAACGGGATCTTTCATTGCGCTGATAAGAAACGTAGGCACACCGTCATCCGGGCGGACTGCCAAGTCACCGCCCATCGGCACGCCCTTGCCGTAACCCACATCAATCCAGTCAGGTCTGGATAGATCCTCTGCCGTAAAATGCCATCCTCCAAAAAAACGGACCGCCATGCGCGGGCCCGTTGTGGCATATGTTTCCTTGCGTTTCAGGGCCGCAAAAATGGATTCGCGGGTGTTGTCTTGTGCCCAAACCGCAGCGTAACCGGAGGCCGCCATTTCCCACTCCAATTGGACGATGTCGGGAATGTTTACAAACCGCTCGGTCGCTCGTCCTGCCTTAGGCTCATGCCAGCTGAACTTCCCCCAAAAGTTGTTTTCGTTTGCAGAGGCGATGCCTGTATGCGAATCGGTACTTCCAATCATGCCGAATTTGTAGGGGTTCGCACCTACCTGAGTGAAAAGCGCTAAGCCTCGGCGCAATGCCGGACGAGCATACTCACCCGCGAACATGTCGTTATCGTGCGGCCGGCTGTTGCTGAATCCCGCGTATTTGTCCCAGGACTCATAGTCGGCAAATTCATCATCTGGAGATACGTAGGGGTGAGTTTCGCTATCGCCCTTGAACTGAGTCACCTCCAGAAGAGGTTCCCAACGAGCCCTCTCCTCCGAGTACGTACTAGTGATTTCATTGCCATTCGAATCGGTCAACGCAAACATCAACCCCGCGCTGACATTGCTGTTGTGGGGAATGGCTAGAACCTGCCCGCCCGTTGCCGCTTCATAGTCAGCCATATAACGCCACAGCGCCTGAGGCCGATCGTTGTCGTAGGAGCTAAATGGCACCACTTGATTGGCACGCTCGGCGCCGTCGGCAAACATCACGATACGATGCATGTTGCCGCCGCCGCGGCCGGAACTCCACTCGTAACCGATGAACGCTGTGAACTTCCCGGGCTGGTTGTACCTGTCCGCGTTGGCGGTGACACGATGCCACACACCCGCCGTATAAGCCGGGCTACCGAGTAGATCTTTCTGGTCGCGCAGCGAGTTGCCGAATTCAACCAAAATCTTTGCCGCTTCTTCCGGGCCCGCTCGGTACATTTCGTACCAACGTTTGCCGGTCTTGGTCGCCAACAACAGCGGATCGGCGGAGGCGAGACCGGGAAAAAGGCCCATAGTCTCCGCATGGTCGGCAGCCACCAAAAAATCCAGGGGTTGGTTTAAGCGAACCGTCATGCCATTGTGAGCCTTTACGGGCTCGCCTCGCGCAAGACGATAGGCTTCATCCGGACCGAACCGCGTATTGCCACCTGCAGCTGCATCCACCGACAAGTTTGTGTGGAGGTGAGTGTCCCCCCACAAGAGCCTGGTAGGGTGCTCCTGTTTCAGATTAGGAGAATAGCTCGGCACGTGTTCAGTTGCGAATGCGGTACAAGCGACCAGGCCTAACACCATCAAATAGAGTTGTTTTGCGGTACGCCGCATCGTAAAGCCTCACAAAAAAGGGGACATTCGTCCCCTTCAATCATACCGCCGGATATCTATCTTTGAGCCGTCTCTTTATAGTTCCCATGCAAACTCAACACCCCAACGCTCAGGCGCACTCACAGCCCGCGTGTCGAACAACGGTGGGACGATGGTGCGTGAGTCAACGTAGATCTCGTCGGTTATGTTCTTCCCATAGACGCTAATCCGGTATTGCCCATCCGGCGCTTCATAACTCACGCTGACATCCAGCAACTCCGTATCTTCGCGCAGACTAACTTCCGAATCGTCGGTGAAGAGGTCGTCTACCCAAGTGTATCGCGCATTGAAAACGAGACTCGCGCCGTTTCCAAGGGTGAGGTCATAGGTAGCGTTGATGGAGTAGTTGAGTTCCGGAGCACGACCGAGATCGAAGCCGGTTCGATCTTCGTCGACCAAGTACGACGCAGCGCCGCCCGGATCACCGAGATTGGTCGTTTGAATCACGCTACCACCGCAATCGGAAACGGGCATGCTGGGGAATGCTTCAGCCCCGTCTATGTCCGCGCAGAAGTCATCGTACTCGGCATCCAATGCACCCACACTCACATCCAATTGCAGGTCACCGATTAACGCCGTCAACTCGAGCTCGATACCTTGTATGGTCGCCTCCGCTGCATTATCCGTTACGGTTTCCTGAGGGTTCGCAGCGCCTGGCGGCAGCGGCACGATCGCCGTGCGCTGTAAGTCCTGATACTCGGAATGGAATATCGCGATGTTCGTTCTCAGGCGTCGTTCGAACCAATCCGCTTTAAATCCGATTTCGTAACCGTCAACCTCTTCGGGATCAAAAGACAGTAAGCACGTCGCGGTCTGCCCGCACCGGCCATTGAACCCGCCGCTCTTGAACCCTTTCTGGTAGCTGAAGTAGGTCATGAAATCGTCGCTGAACTGGTAGCGCAACCCGAATTTCGGACCAAAATCGTTCCATGACTCGCTGTTCGTGGTTCGCGGCCCTGCGTTCGGAGCCGGTCCAAACGGCTCCTGGTAAAAGTCTTTCTCTTCATCGCTGTAGCGGGCACCGAAAGTCAGGGTCAACGCATCGTTGACGAAATAGTTCACCTCGCCAAAGATGGAGTAGGCGTCATGGTCTTGCCCGGTGAAGCTCAACAACCGAGTCAGCGGATCAGGTGCCGTAACACCCAGTGTCGTGTTTCGTTCGAGGTCATACTCCTGGTGGAAAAAGTACACGCCGGTTATGAACTCGAAATTCTCGAATCCGGTCGAAGCAAATCGTATTTCCGTAGACCATTGCTCGTGCGGCTGTTTACGATCGACGAGGAACATCGGATACAGCACTGCGTCCGGGTCATAGACCACATCTTCTTCGGTGTCGCGAAAGTTGGCGATGACGGTCCAAATACCATTGTCCGTTTGGTAATTCGCCTCGCCGGTAATCCCCCAAATCGTCGCGTCAATGAAACCCACATCCACCGATTCGACTTCAAACTCGTCACCGGCACCGAACGGGAATCCACAAAAACCATGCAAGACACACAGCAGTCTGGATGGGGGCGATTCGTTCTGCTGAGGACGCGGTTCGCTCTTATTCCGGTGGTACTCACCGATGAGCGTAATGTCCAATCGGTCATTCGGGGTGAATTGAATAATCGGACGGACCGCGAGAATGTCTTCCGCGCCTAAATCTCTGCCGTTGATTGCGCTATCGAAATAACCGTCCATCTGCTGTTTCATCACAGCGACTTTCGCATTGACTCGGTCTTGTACGATTGGAATGTCGACCGCCGCGCGAATATCGGTCCTGCCGTACTCACCAGCCGTTATTTTCCCACGCATGCCGAATTCGCCACTCGGACGGCGGGTACGAATTTGCAACGCACCGGCAGACGTGTTGCGCCCGAACAAGGTACCTTGCGGCCCTCTCAGCACCTCAATTTGCTCAACGTCAAATAAATCCATGCTGCTTGCGACGGGTCGCGCGAGATAAACCCCGTCGACAAAAATGCCAACCACCGGGTCAATGGTCGAGTCGATCTCTGCGTTTTCGATTCCTCGAATCGCCACAGACACCGCATTCTGAAAGGCGCTCACAGTGGCGATGTTCACGTTCGGCGCAGGGAACGGCAGTGTTTTTAAGTCCCCGTGAAATTGCAGGTCCAAGGCTTGGCCGCCAAGCACGGTTGACGCCACCGGCGTGTCCTGCAATGGCTCGGCGCGTTTGCGAGCGGTGGTGATGATTTCCTCAATCACACCCGATTCGTCCCGAGCCATATCTTCTTCAGCGGTGGCGGGTTCAGCAAGACCAACCACCAGTAGCAGGGCGCAACACGCTGTCGTTCGCAACATCTTGCAAGTCTCCTCTCCTGTTTCGCTTGGCATCATATTGATTTAACGTAGAGGGAACAATAAAGACCGGAAGAAATCTCCATAAAATCAATGAGTTATAATTTTTATTAACTATGCAAACAATATATATTAGAAACGCTTATTAACAGGCAGCCCTCCATGCAACCCGTTTCGAGCCCACTCCAAAACAAAGACATCGCAAACATGAGTTTGAACGAACTTCGGCATGTCGCCTTGCTAACGCAAACCTTGAGTTTTGGTCGAGCCGCGGAACTGGCCGGCATTTCACAATCGGCCCTGAGCCAATCGATTGCCAAGATCGAGCGAGGTATTGGCCTTAAGTTGTTTGAACGGAACCGCCGCTCAGTGAATGCGACTCCCGTCGCGCATCTGGTCGCTGAGCACGCAGAGCAAGTGGCACACACCATGAAGAGTCTCCAAATTCATACGGAAGCGTTGCGGGACTCACGCACGGGGTATCTAACCTTCGGAATCGGTATTTTTGCGGCGAATCACCTGCTTAATCCGATTATGTTGAAAATCCACGAACGCTTTCCGCATGCTCAGGTACAGGTTGTTGTCGGCCCGCCATCTGAGCTTCAAGACAAACTTCGGGCCGGAGACATTGAGTTTTTCCTGGCTGCGGACGACCCGCAGTATCACGACGAAGATACTGTACGCGAATCGCTGTATGCGGAGGAATTGGTCATCGTCTGTAGAGCCGATCATCCGTTGAGTCATGTCGAGCAGTTGACGTATCTGGACATCATCAACTTCCCAGCGATTACGTACGACGGCTCGTTTCTAAAGCGCCAGCTATATCCACTGTTGTCATCCGCCTATGAATTCGAGCTGTTAAGCCGTAACTATCCTGCAATCGCGCTGCAGCAACCTTGGTTGATGGAGGATTTCGTCAGGGTCAGCGACCACATCATTCTCTCGACCTTGAGCTCGCTTAAAGATACTTTGCAGAAACAAGGGCTCGTGGCATTGACTCCTACCGATCTCAACTTAGCGGTGAACATGCAGATGGTGCACCGCAAGGATGCAATACGATCACCCCTGTATGACGGTGTGGTGGATGCAATTGCAGACGTGCTGGCGGAACAAGCCTTAACGCCGGGTGTGTCGTCGTAAACAATAGGGAGTTCGAAGGGGAAACAATGCAGTCATTCAAATCGAAACCATGGTTATGGCTATTGATCGTCGCCATTTCACCGGCATCGACAATTGTCGTCGCTGCGGAAAAAACGAAGGCCGCTTACGCCAACACTGACTTCCCAACGGAAGTTCTTTGGGGCGATACACACCTGCATACCACTAATTCTCTGGATGCCCGTGTGCTGGGCGTTACCCTGGACGTTGCGGACTCCTACGCTTTCGCGCGCGGCGACGCGGTAGTGACCAGCACCGGACAAACAGCACGGTTAACACGGCCACTCGACTTTCTGGTGGTAACGGATCATTCCGACGCCATGGGCGTGGTGAATCAGTTGTTCCTCGGCAATACCGAACTCATGCAAAATGCCGAGCTTCGAGATTTGCGGGCCAAACTGATTTCCGGGGGCCGCGGCACGGCAGAAGCCATAGGCGTCATCACTTCGGTGTTGATTGATGAAAACTATACCGGACCACTGCTGGACCAGGACGTGATGCGTTCCGTCTGGGAAGACTATGTGGACACCGCGGATCGCTACAACGAACCCGGACGTTTCACGGCGTTGATCGGTTATGAATGGACACCCACGCAAAGCGGCGACAAATTGCATCGCAATGTGCTCTATCGAGACGGCGCGGATATCGCGCGTAAAGTCATGCCTTTCACCGCCAACAAGAGCATCAACCCGCAGGACTTGTGGCAATGGATGCAACGCTACGAAGAAACGACCGGCGGAAACGTATTGGCATTGGCCCACAACGGCAATCTTTCCAACGGCCAAATGTTTCCGGTGGAAACCAACCCGAACACCGGACTTGCGATTGATACAGAATACGTGCGCACCCGAGCCCGATGGGAGCCGCTGTTTGAAGTGACGCAGATCAAAGGGGACAGCGAATCACACCCCGCACTGTCACCTGATGACGAGTTCGCCGACTTTGAAACCTGGGATCGCGGCAATGCAAGCATGGCCATCCTCAAAACCCCAGACATGCTGCCGTACGAATACGCCAGGGAAGCGCTAAAAAACGGGCTGAAGCTGGAGCGGCAGCTTGGCGACAACCCCTACCAATTCGGCATGGTCGGTTCGACCGACAGCCACACGGGGCTTTCCACTGCGGATGAAAACTACTTCTTCGGCAAGTTCACCCACGAAGAACCCGTGGCTGGCCGCATGCACACGCCCATGGTTAACCGCGACATCCCCGACCGATGGAATACCTGGGAGATGAGTGCATCCGGCTACGCAGCCGTTTGGGCCAGGGACAATACGCGCGAGGCGATTTTTGACGCGATGCAACGCCGAGAAGTGTATGCCACCACCGGCCCACGCATAACCGTGCGGTTCTTTGGCGGCTGGAATTTCCAGGAATCCGACGCCAGCTTCCAAAAGCTTGCCGCGAGTGGTTATTCAAAGGGCGTGCCCATGGGTGGAACCTTACAACAAGGCGAGAGCGAGACCGCGCCAAAGTTTCTCGTCGGCGCCTTAAAGGATCCGTACAGCGGTCACTTAGACCGTATTCAAATCATCAAAGGATGGCTAGATGCGGAAGATGTCACACACGAGAAGATATTCAACGTGGCTTGGAGCGACCCAGAAAAGCGAAAGGCGGCATCGGACGGTAGCCTACCGCCGGTGGGAAACACCGTTAACGTCGCCCAGGCAACGTGGTCAAACACAATTGGTGACGCGGAACTGGTCGCACTCTGGGAAGATCCGGAGTTCGATCCATCGCAACCAGCCGTTTACTACGTCCGCGTCATCGAGATTCCAACGCCGCGGTGGACGGCATATGACGCCAAGTACTTCGGGGACGAGCCGAACTCAGATACAACAATGACGCTGCAGGAGCGCGCATATACTTCGCCGATTTGGTACTCGCCAGCGCCTCAGAAGTGAAGTGCAAGAGTATGGGGTGGCTCCGGAGAATTGCTGCGGGCACTTGCAGGGCTAACTAATCTGATAGACCACCCACCACCGTGCACACACCCGCTCTACGTAGCTTCTCAGCTGTTCGCACTCTGCATGAGTATAGATTGGTGTCAGAGCAACAATTCAACCATTGCGGGGTTTTTACTCTGACACCAAATTCTTCTTTATCAGTACGCCAAGCTCTTCGACGAGATTCGCGATGGTATGGCCGAACGGGGAGCACCGATCGTGGAGCTCACCGTTTGTGGGAGAGAGCCGATTCACCATCTCACCTGAGTGAGGTTCACCGCGAAGGAGTGTCCAGCTTCCGCCTACTCAGGTACGCACTCAAAGTGTCCACCACCATCGGGATCACCTGTGCGCGGGCCACCATCAGGATCGCCGCGACGCACGCCACCGTCAGGACGCCCACCTGACGCAACGCTCACCATCTTCGTACCTTCGCCGCATGTGAGCGTGGGTTCATCACAACAGTCGGGTTGCGTCCAACACCAGATCAACAAGATGAGCAGAATGACAATAATGATGTAGAGAAACGATTTCTTCGGTTGGCTTTCCTCCTCATCCGGGTCACCGGATAGGGGTCCGCCGTCGCCCGAACCGGATTCAGTGCCGTCGTCTGGATCGCCTGAACGAGGTCCGCCGTCCGGATCACCTGAACGAGGTCCGCCGTCCGGTTCCCCCGATCGAGGTCCGCCGTCAGGATCACCTGAGCGAGGCCCACCGTCTGGATCGCCCGAACGAGGCCCTCCGTCTCCTTCGCCGCCCCGACCGTCGCCATTTGCCATGACAGATCTCCCCACGTTACGGACTATCAGATGTTACGCTTCTCCAACAGACTTGCAAACTGCGGGTCGTTTTGGATTTGCTTCTTCGAATACCCGAGGTCGGATGCATCCCTTAACGACTTAAGCGCGTTTTCTTTGTCGTTGGCAAACTTGTGAACGATGGCTGCGAAGTAGTGCACCTCGGCGTTCTCGGGTTCTGTGCTGAGCGCTCGTGCAATCGACGCTTGGGCGTTGTCTAAGTCTCCCAGATTTGCGTAATAGGAAGCCAAATACGCTAACACCTTGGCATCTTTTGGTGCGATCGCGAGTTTGTGTTCAGCAAGTCCGATCGCGCGACGATAGTGATCTTCAACCAGATGCCGTTTGTCCTCTAGATACCTGTAGGTCGAGGCCAGCTTGCCGTGATATAAGTAGTTCTCACCACGAAGCGCCATCGCCCGTTCAAAGAGTGACGCGGCCTCAGAAAACCGACCGTTGTAGTACGAAAGCGTCGCCAAGTTGTAGAGCGCGATCGGATTTTCCTGCAACTCGAGTGACTTCCGCCAGGCAACGTCAGCCCCCTCCCAATTGTCGAGAAGGTAGTCGGCGAGCCCCACGTTGATATACTCGGTTGCGCTCTCCGGTGCATTCGCGACTGCTTTCTCAAAACTAGCCGCGGCCTCCACAATCCGATTCTGGCGAATCAGAAACAAACCAAGATGTCGATAGGGTAACCAGTACGCCGGATCGATTCTCACACCTTCCCTGAAGCGCGCTTCTGCCTCCTGGACATCTCCGAGTTTTTCCAGACAAAAACCCAACCCCAATAGCGCGTCGACGGAATCGTCATCTTTCTCAAGCACATCCATATACAGTCGAGCTGCGTCTTGGTAGTTCGTGGCAACCCGATTCAGTTCAGCAAGCGCAAGCATCGAATCGAGAGGACTACTTTCAAGTCCCACAATACGGGCACAGTTCGAAGCCGCAGTGTTGAAATCAGAAGGGTCAAACGTTTGTCTGAATCTAGCGAGCTGAGATTGACACAGCCCCACCCGAGCACGGTGATAGTTCGGATCCTCTGCCAGACTGTTTCGAAACATGCGTTCAGCTTGGTCGATGTTACGCTCCTCCGGCGTTCGACGTAGGTATGCTTTGCCCTGAAGGTAATACCGATACGCGGCGCTGTTCTCGGTAAAGCTCGCCGTTACTTCCTCTACAACTTCGGGACGCACGACCGAACTCAACGCAATCGCGATGTCACGAGTGAGGCGTTTCTGGATGAGTAAAACGTCATCTACTTTTTCGGTGTAATCTTGCGACCAAAGATGATGGCCATTGGCATCGATGAGCTGGGCGGTTACGTGAAGCTGATCACCGATTTTCTGGAAGCTCCCCTCAACAAGAAGCTCGGCGCCCAAGCGGTCGATAATCGTGTCGAAGTCGACGTCTTTGTCCTTGAAGTAGAACGACGCGGTTTGCGCAATGACGCGGAATTTGCCGATCTGTGCCAATACGTTGAGTAACTCTTCAGAAATTCCGTCGCCGATGTAGCTGTCCTCCGGGTTCGGCCCGAAGTTCTTGAACGGCAGAACACCGAGCGTGGGAGAGTTGCTGAGTCGTGCAGGTTGGGCATCGCGACTGCTTAACAGCCACAAGGCGATCGAGACGGAAACGACGAACAATGCCGCAATAACCATGCGTTCAAAGGTCAAGACCCGTCGTTTTTCTGTGCGCGATGCGTCGACGATTAACCCACCGGGTGTAATCTCGTACACCCACGCTAGTCCGACGACAATAGGTAAGCCAACGATCAGCACAGCAAGAAGTACCGGCATCGCATTGGAAAAATAGGGGACTGATTCGAATGTCGCATCACCTATTTGCAACAGAATGAACGCGATGACGGCGTACGTCGACGTCACGCGGATCACTTTACGTCGCGATAGCTCTTTCCAGAGTGACGTTGTCAGTAGTTCAGGCGTCTCATTCAGCCCGATCCCACCATCGTCTTCGAGGAACAGGCCACTCGCCGGGAAGGCGCTCTGCAATTCAATGAATGCTGTGCGCGTGAATCGACTCCCCAGCTGCTCAAACGTAAGTCGCCCACTCTCAGCCGATACAAGCGCTAGCAGGAGCCTGCCTGCATCGTCCGATAGTGCGCATCGCTGACCTTCCGCGCTCGTCACTTCGTCAAGGCGGCTATTGACATGGAAGCCACCCAGATAGAAGCTGCTGTGGACGATGATTTTCGGATCTGGATCACTCATGAAAAGCGAACCGAAGGTCTAGGGCCCCTATGTTACCGCTATCGAAATTCACATTCATCGGCCTGGTGCTAGCCACCGCGCTTTCGTTCACCAATGCTCACGCGGCCGTCACAAGCTTCTGCATCTCCCCCAACCTGCTCGATGATCTGATCAAAGTCAGTACCGTGATCGGTTGCCGCACGCCCGATTGCTGCCCCCGTTGTAGATCAGACGGTAAATCCGTCGATATTCGAGTAACTGCAACCGGCGTGCCGGTGACTGACATTGCGTTGCAAGCGACTGATGCAGAACATGTGCGATCACCTGCATCGAGAACGGACGAGACCACGTCGGTCTCGGTGTGGGATGTGCGCACCGAAGTGGGAGGCGAGGTAGCGGAAGCCGTGATTGTTCCGAAACTAGACCCAACTTGGTTGCGTGAGGTTATCGCGCGACAACAGGGCGAGGATTTTCGGTTAGAACTGACCATCGAGCAAATGATCGGCCAAGTCGTGGTCGCAAAACAGGAGAACGCTTTCGTTCTCAACTTTTGCGACTTGGAACCTGCTGAAGACAAGGTAACGCTTTCGAGTAACTCAGAGGGCGACGAAGCAGTCGTGATGTTAAGCGGCCGACGGAACGCGGGATGCTTCGGATTCGAAGACGAAGACCACACCGTTCAAACGACCGAGTCGGTCCCCAACATCCTAAGCCCCGGAGCCTGTGCCGCCGAAACACTCGTCTTCTCTGACGGAGACGCCGTACAGTTTCAAGATGCCGCCCTGTGGACCAATGCGACCGGCGATGAAGAGAAAATCTCTATAAGCAACCGCATTACGGTCCCTCTTTCAATCTGGTTGATGCAGGACGGCATCTCATTGACGACCATACAATCCCACGTGATCAAAGCATCAACGACTTACGACGATCAACATTGTGGCATAGAGTTTTCTGCCGTCGTGCAGGATAAACGTGCTGAGGATATAGCCGACGACATCACAGAAGGTGGCTGGGACGGTGCTTGTTGGGGTACTGAGTGGTTTCAGGCGATTTACAACTCCGGCGCCTACACGCCTGGTGCACTCAACGTGTACTACACAGAACATGACGATGAATACCGCGGCATGAACTGTTTCGCCGATCGCAACATCATCCTGGTCTCCAAAAGTTTCAACTCGACGACGCTCTCCCATGAAATAGGTCATGCCTTCAATTTGAACCACATAAACGATCTACCCGGTTTCACGAGGTTGAACGTGATGCATGGTAAAAGCGACGAAGTCAGGGAAGAGTTCACCGAAGGGCAATGCTTTCGCATGAACGCGAGCCCAAAGTCGATGCTGAACATCAATGGTAATCGTGCCGGCAAACAGCGTTACTGTCCAGATTTTATGGAGAGCGACACGTGCATAACCGTAGACCACGACCGATGAAATCCCGTTACTGGTTCATCGTTGTAGTGTTCACCGCTGGCTGTGAGAGCAGTGGCATCAGATTAGATCCGGTCGCAGATCCCGCGAGAGTACAGACGGCGCTTGGTGCGCAGCTCGCTTGGTTCACCTGCGAGGAGTGCAACGAGGGAGAGCTGGCGGAGTTGGCCAGATATGGCAACGCAGTCGTCCCCAGCCTTGGAATGGCATTGCAACAAGGACCGCCGACGGTTCTACTTAAAACCCGACGAGATGGGCTCGCGCAAAGTTACGACCAAATGGCACGATGGGCTGAAAACAACGAGCGCGCAATGCCGCAATCGAAATCGGAATTCGTATCTGTGCACATGGAGAACTACATCAAATCGTATCGGGCGAGGGCCCGCATTGCGCTGCTAGAGATTGGCACACGCCGGGCGAGAAATGCTGTGCAGGGTTACGAGGCCACAGAATAACTGTGGCAGTGTGTTAGCCTGGACAAAGGCTACTTCAGGAAACGATTCTCAACCGAGCTAAAGGCCGGTACCACTGTCTTGGAACCTTGACCTTCAGCCACCGCTTCCTCACACCCGGTGGGTGGCAGCTCGCCGCGCCGTTGCCCGGTTGAAAAGACGCCGTCGTCCTTCCTAAGCGTGAGCGTCAGCGCGTCGCGCGGTGCCAGACTAATCGCCACGGACCGCGGGGGCAGACTATCCAGCTCAACCCGATATTCGCCTTTGGGGAGAAGGAAACTCTCATCAGCCCCCAAGATACTCTGTGCAACGATGTCATCACCACGAATAACGCGGAATTGCGTGCCAACCGTTTCCTGTAGGGCGCTCTTCAGCTCCGCCGCACTTCCTGCTGTCACGTAACGTCCGCCGCCCCTCTTGGCGATCTCCTCGAGACCCGCAGTATCTTCATCTGTGGCGCGATCGAGGCCGAAGCCGATGACGTGAATGGTGATGCCCTGCTCGCGTAGTTCGCTAGCTGCCGCGATTGGATCGCCACCGCAACTTTCTATACCGTCCGTGACAAGCACCATTGTGCGCTCGCTTGTCAATCCAGAAAGGTCTTCTGCGGCTTGTTGCAGAGCAAAGGCAATGGGTGTTTGGCCCTTAGGCTTGAGGGCACTGATCGCAGTGCGAATGTCATCACGGCTGTCGCTGCCAAACGGTACGAGCAGAGAGGAGTCGGAACAATCGTTGGCATCGCTTGGGCTTGTGTTGCCATACGCGCGCAGCGCCAGATCGAGGTCTTTGGGCAGCCAGTCGGCGGCTTCCAGCAATGCATTCTGAGCGATGGTCATCTTCGGCTCGTCTTCCATACGGCCCCACATGCTGCGCGAGGCATCGATGATGATTTCGACAGCGCGTTCGTTGAGCGACATGGCCGGCAAGCCGTCTGTCAGGGCGTCTACTTCGAGTGCTGCGCAACTGGCGTCGTGCACGGTGACCTCCATCGCGGTTTCACGCACCTGATCGTCGAGACTGGTGGCACGCGCGACGATGCGGTTGGTACCGAGCTTGAGGGGAACACGTCCCTGGAACGTTCCGCCGGTGAGGCGAGACACAACCGGCTGAGCGCCATCGACACTCAAAGATACCTGTTCAACGCCGGTGGTGCGCAAATTGAGAAACGCCTCGGGTAGTTTCGCGGGGTCGGTGACTTGGATGAAGCTACCGCCAGTGGCGAGTGCGATTTCTTCGAGAATCTGCGTGCCGCCTTTGCTGGCACCCAGCAGCATTGTGTGGACGGTGACACCTAGCGCGAGCGCCTGACGCGTCGCTTCACGCGCTTTGCGCTGGTTGGATTTGCCGTCGGTAAAAAGCATGATCATTCGGGACGAGCCGGACCGGCCGCTGGTCTCGAGTTCTTCTAGTGCCGTTAGCATGCCGGCGGCGATGTTTGTCCCGCCAACGCGTTCCATGTCCTGAATTGCGGCCACGACGTCGTCACGATGGGTCGTCAGACCTTGCAGCAATGCACTTTTGCCGTTGAAACCGACGACGCCGATGTTGGCATCACTCTTCGGTGACAGGTTCTCGACAAAGCCGGTGGCACCCGCAGGCTGATAGCCCAGGGGGTCCGTCTTTTTCAGACTGGCGGATTGGTCCATCACCAGCATGATGTCGATATGGCGAACGCCGCCGATCGCTGAAGCCATGCCTTCAACGTCCAGATAAACCGCCTCACCCGTGCTAAGAATGTCTTCCTCGGGTGGCAGAAGCTCTACCTGCAGCTCCGCCGTGGACATGGCGCTTTGTCCATCATAAGGCTGCAACTTGTCTTGACTCGAGGTGGCGCACCCAACGGTGAGGGCAGCCAGGAGAAAAGTAATAACCTTGCGCATGTCGGTCTCCTTTATACGCGCGGATACACGCGTGCGTAGTTCACAGGCGTTGTGTGAACCACGTTGGTTGATGGAGTGATCTTCGTTGGCGAGATAGTAGAGGCCTGAGATCAGGGATACAGGGACCTGGACCTCAGTCTTCATAACTCGCGACGGATTCTTGGCGAGACCGGCTCGAGATTAGGTCGCATTCATACACTTTTGGCAAAAATTCGTACTTTCGCTAAAGCGCACCGGTTATACGCAGAAAGTCATCAACAACCCGATGGAGTACCTTGGCAACACCTTATTGTTGATCGTTCGTGACAACGACACTACCTGAAACTCGATCAGTGGCAGTCTCCTTGCGCTAAGTCAACTCCCCAGCGAGCACAATAAGCTGCGTGAAAATGAATCCCTCATTCCGAACATGGTCGCGGAAATGATCCATTGGCAAACACCTCTTTTATGCGCCGCACCACACTTGAAGACTATGAACTGAACGGCAAGACCACCCAGCAAAGCCACAAAGTGATCAAGTGGTACGCTTCTGGTAATCGTGATGAGGAAAAACATGAAGATGCAAATCGGTTGATCATCGATCGCGCGTAACCACATCTCTGTTCTGATTCGGTATCCATCGATGTATGAGCAATCGGCTCGCCGAGATGCAGTTGCGCGTGCTCTGGGAGGAGATCATAAAGCTATTTAAACACGTCGAAGTGGTCGGCGATCCCATCCGCGTACGCTCCAATTTCGTTCGCGGCTACAGCCAGTTACCCGTTCGGATCCACCCAACGTAGCGATCACTACCTGTCACTCTCCGCGGGTAGTTCCGGGTCACTGAACACCACACGACATATTGATATCGAACCGAGCCTCAAGTTCTGCATCCTCGCCAGAAGCACGACTGTGCAGCGAAGCGCGCACCCGTCCGATCATGCGACGCGACTGCGTGGTCGCGTCGTGGTTGGTGATCTCCAGGGTGCCGGTGCCGGTGAACCGATTGGGTACCCGGATGTTCATTTCCGGTGGGATGTTTGGAGGTGAATCCGTCCCGTTGTCCCAACGCACTTCCTTTAATGCAACCACCCCAATCTGCCCTGTCGCTAGATTCTCGCTGGAGTCGAAAGCCAATTGAAACCAGCTTTCGTCTTGGACGGTGCCCCTGAACAGGCCAATGGACAGAGTGGTGGAAGGCGCACAACCGCCGGTCAATGACAGATTCTCTGCCCCGATAACGGTCCGGGTAACAACATCGCCTATCGAACTGACTTCTAGGAAATTCGCTGTACCAAATGGTCCGCCCGGCTCGTTCAGGTAACCCCATTGCGCAACTTGCTCCGGACTGGAAGAAGGATCGGCAGGCGCGCTAGGTGTTCGTTCCGTTCCCGCCTCCGCAGATGGTGCTACGGGTGTGCCGGTACTGGTGAACTCCTCTTCTTCTTCAAGCCCGTTACTTGGCGGACCCGTCCCAGGACCCGTGGGCGTGTTGTCCCCATGCTGACGACGGGTTGGTGATGAGGAAGCAGCGGCGGCGGGGCTACGAGGTGGTGAACCGCTAGCTGTCCGCGGAGGTCGATCTTGCGTGCATTGCGCCACAGACAGGCCAAGTATTTCGGTCTGGGATACCAACTGAGGTTTTACGCCGAACTCAACCTGTATCACGAGATTTTTGAGGTGCGGCGGGCATATGATTCGGTTTTCCAGATTTGGTCGTTGTCCACTGGGATCAATGCAGATGCGGGCCGAACTGTAAGTCATGTTCAGCGTGGCCTCGCCGGTAATGAAGTGCTTCGACACCGACTTCAGCCGGACGACGCCACCATCTCCCTTGTAGCTTAACGTCCACCCCGCGGTGCTCGGATTATTAGGACCCCATGTCATCAAGGTTGCAAACTGGCCAGGAAAGTTCTCGGTTTTGAATGACCCGCCCGGATGAACGTCATAGCTGCCCGGGCGGAAAGGGCCTTCTTGGTCCATCTTGAGCAGCAAGTGGTCGCCGAACTCCGGATTTTGGAACTGGAACTGCATCATGCAAACATCGCTCATCCCTGCATTCAGGTGTTGCTCCAACGGACCGGGCATCACGTAGGCTTCCTTGATTTCTGGGATTGCCATCGCCAGTGGTGCATCGATCTCCGCTGCCGTCGGACCGCTGGCCTGAGAACCGGTACCGAAGCGAGCGTACTGCTCAACGGCAACCAGGGACACCTTCAACCCATCGAGCAACGTGCTCTGGCCGGGAATGTCCGCCATGTTCGTCAGTACCAGGAACGAGGTTTCCTGATCCGGCAATTCGAAGTGCCAAGTGGCGCTTTTGTGACCGGTCTGCGGGTCCAGCGGATCTACGTCCCCTTTTCGAGCTTCGATTGGCTGATCGGCAATGGTGGCGTTCAGATGCTCCACTTTCAAACCGTCTTCGGTAGCGTCTGCCTTGATTTCCAGGATGATGTCCCGGTCGAAACCGTTGACATCCAGCTCAAAGCAAACGGCCGCGTCTTCATCAAAATTAACGAGTGTCTCCTCGTGGATTCTCTGCTCGTCCGTCGGCCTGAGTACGACGTTCGTGCATTGATGCCGATACACCTCCCTTCGCCAAGGATCCCCGCGCCCGCCAGATCCGCGGTCAATTCCGCGCCGGTAATGGCCATAGACCGTGAGCATTTCCGCAAAATTCGTGTAGATGATACGCAGCGGTTCACCGAACAGCCGACTGACCTGGTCGGCCAACCAGTTGATTTCGGCATGGCATCTGTCACTAATGTTCAGACAGTCCCGGTCCACGGGCGCCTGGGAAAACATCTGCGCCAGGTAGCCGTAGTGGGTGGCATTTTCTCCGGGTCCTGGCTTGGAGCCCATCGCGTGGAACTCGGCCAGGTAGCGCCAGAATGAAGAGGTGCCGAAGGCCATCGGGTTGGCGACGTTTTCATCATCATCAACCGTACTAGGAATCGTCAGGCGGCGGTTGTAGTCTCGTGCGCCCCAACGTTCATTCTCATGAGTAGAGTATCCACTAGGCCGTAGCTTTTGCGCCACGTCCCAACCCACGCCACGGGCTGAACCCTCCGTGATCCAATCTCCGACGCTTCCGTCGCTGCAGGCAAAAAACGGTGTGGCGTACTGCACAGCATGGAATAGCTCGTGGGCAATCGTCGAATGGCCTCGGGGCGTGATGCGACCGCCCGAAATAATGCTATTTGCGTTCAGCAGAATAATGCGCTCGGCGAGCAGGTCACAGTCAACATGGTATTCCCCTGCATTGTCCAGATTTTCGACCAGATAAATGCGATAAGCAGGTCGGTCACCCCGGTAGTTCACTACCGGGTGTAATGCCGGTGATGGAAATCCCCACTGGGCCATCAGTTGCGCAGATTCGTGGAGATAGCCCTCAATGGCGGCCAGTGTACCGGCCTCAACCTCAACTGGGTCGAATATGCCGGGTAAATCGGGATCGAAGACTTCCGTCTGTCGCATAGCCTGGATGATCAATGGCGTAATGTAACGAACCGACCCGTCAATACCGCTAGCAGGTGCCACGGGCAGCACCTCGAATTCATCGATCTCCCAGTCGGCAGCGAAGGCGGTTGGCAGCAGAAGGCATGCGGCCAGAACCACAGCGGCCACATTGACAACGGGCAAAAACAATCCAATTAATCGCGTTACGACAAGGCACAGGATGGGCGACATATTCCGATCTTTCGGATTGCGAGCAGACTCAAGCGCGGCAATGCCCCGACGCTTGGAACGAACCCCCTTCGGCAAGTGTTCCCTTCGCAGTGACTTCGTAAACTGCAGACCTACCATCACGGGACACCTCACTGATTTTTAGGCTGGCCTCTGTTAGCCGAGCGTTTCGCTGATTAGAGCCTGCCAGTGATGTCAGCTGGAAATTGTCGACCCGGGTACCACCGCTACCGTCTTCCAAGGGAAAGCCGGTCACCAGGATCCCCGTGCGGCTGATCGGGTCAAACCATTGGGCCCGGAACGGGCTTCCAGAAAATGAACCCTGACAGTTGAGTTGTGCCGCTTCAGCGATCGTGTCCCACTGTTCGTTGCCGGAAACGCTGAATAGACCTCCCAGCTGAGGCTGAGGCTTAGACGCTGCAGGTGCTTGTTTGGTCGCGGAGTCCGAGTTCTCGCCGCAACCGGCCACTACAAACATTGAGAGAAGTCCGGCAATTGCGAGCGGTTTCATGCAGATCACCTCGATCATGTTGGTTAGGTCTACGAATGTAGGTTAAGTTAGTTTGGTTCGTTAGTGTTTGCAATTCGTTGGATTAGGCAGATGACCCAACTTGCAATGGACCGGGAAACGCCCCCTTTGACATGGCTTTGCACAACAAAACGATCATCCGCTTGACTAACTTGACCCGCTTGCGCAACCTAACCTACTGAAATATATATATTTTCTCTGGTAAATAACAACGATGAAAGTCAGGCTTAGTTCAATGTTGTACTCGGACTAAGAAAAATCCAGTGGTGGAACAACACATCGCACACACCTCCGGTGGTGCAAGTCACTTTCGACTTCATCTTCTAAATCGCCAAGATCTGACTGGGTCACCCTGATACCTTTATTTCGAAAGCGATGATCCCGGTAGTATGATGACGGTGACTCCTCACAACCATGCGTCGGTGGATCATCGTGTTTTACCTATTCGTTCTGGCGGTGCTCATATTCAGCAACCCTTCTCTGGCCGACAATCATGACGCTCCAGACTACAGCGATCTGACGCATTGGTTATGCCATGCGGACAATCCCAATTTTTGTGCACGAGATCAGACGACGACGGTGATCCACGCAGATGGGTCGTTCAGTGAGGAACAGTTCAGACCGATAGTCGATCCCGGGTTCGATTGTTTTTACGTCTATCCCACTGTATCAATGGATCCAACCGGGAATTCGGATCTAAAACCAAATCGGGAAGAGGAACGGGTGATCGAGGCGCAGTTTGCGCGCTATGGCGCGGCTTGCCGCACCTTTGCGCCTATCTATCGCCAGATCACATTGACCTCGTTACGTTCTCGGATTGCTGGTGAACCAATACCGTTCGATGGAGCCATGGCTTATGGCGATGTAAAAGCGGCTTGGCAGCACTATCTTGCACACGAGAACGACGGACGCGGGGTGATTCTAGTTGGCCACTCTCAAGGGTCCGGCATGCTGGGCACATTGATACGCGAGGAGATTGAAGGCAAACCCATTCAAAACCAGATCATCTCTGCCCATTTAATAGGATCTGTGATTTTAACGCCGCCTGGGAAGGATGTAGGCGGCTCATTTAAGCACATGCCTCTATGCCGCAAAGCGGATCAGAATCAGTGTATCGTCACATTCGCTTCATTCCGCGACACCATTCCGCCGCCGCCGAACACTCGCTTCGGACGAGCTCGCGATACAAGCGAACGGCATCTTCAAGCGGCCTGTAACCTGCCCGGTGCCATGTCGAATGGTGAAGTGCCATTGCATGCCTATCTTTCAGCAAGCGGCGACAGCCTCGGATCGAGTTCCCCTCAGCCACCCTGGACATCGAGTGGCAAGCAAGTAAACACACCCTTCGTTTCGGTGCCAGGACTGCTGAGCGCAAAGTGCGTGGTTGACGGTGAATTTTCTTATTTATCTGTCACCGTGCATGGTGATCCCGACGATCCGCGCGCCGATGATATTGGCGGCAATGTCGTTATTGATGGCGAGGTTGCGGCAGACTGGGGACTACACTTGATCGATATGCACTTGGCGATGGGTAACCTAGTGCACCTTGCGCAACAACAAGGGACGGCGTTTCTTCGAACGGCGGGTCCTTATAGGGGAGAAACTCTTCTCACAAAGGGGTCCCGCTAAAGCACACCGGTGATATTCAAAAACGCACCGCGGTGGTCGAAGTCAAGGTCGGTCAGATCGTCCGAGAAGTCCGTGAAGCTGTAGCCCACGCCCACTTTGAGGTGGTCACCGAGATAGCGTGATACGGTCACCAAGGCGCCCGCACGCGTTTCTTTGAAATCGATCATTTCCAGCTGCCGGCCTTCGAGCATGACTTCCCAGTTTTCCCACAACCTGACGTCACTGCGCAACACATACAGGTGCGCGCGGTTATCGAAGAACTCGCGATCGTCATCTTCCCGGTCCAGACTGATTTCACCCAACCGATGGGCGTACTTCCCACCCACCGACCATCGATCGGTTAATCGGTAGTTCACATCCACGGAGGTGACGTGGCTTTTCTGAATGTACTCAGCCGCAGTACCGCGAAGCGTGATCTGGTCTGCTGTGGGTACGTTATAAAAGTACGTGTACTTAACCAGCGCATCGAAGCGGTCGTGGTTGACCGGACGCAGGCCGTAGCCGACGGATACTTCGGTAAACCCGCCGTTAAAGAACTCACCCAGCGAACTGTCGCTGGTGGCGTGCCCTGCCTTACCCAGCAGGCGGTTCGAATCAGACAGGTGCCACTTGAAGTTGCCGCGGTAGAGCCAAGTTTCGCGATGTTCAGCCGCGAGTCCGCCTTGTTCGCGCTCGTCTTGGCGGTACTCCACCGCGCCCGAAAAGTACACATCCCCCAACTTGTAGCTGGCGCGTAGTCCCATCGCATTGCGGTCGGTTTCGGTACCGGTCTCGTGATCGCGCAAGACACCCATGTCGGACGATAGCCCGAGGTTCCACGCCTGCGTGGGTTGATAGTTCACGCCGGTGGCATGCGTCTGTCCGCTGAATTGTGCGCTGTGACGATAGCGTTCTTCGGCAAACACGCTGGTGGTATCTGAAAGGCGCGTCTTGGCACCGGCCACCAGATTACCCTGACGGCCGCGCACCGTTCGCATGACGTTGTCGGTACGCTCTTCTTCGAGCGCATAGTTCAGGTAGAGGCTCGTCCGCTCCGATGCATTGAATCGGGTGCCGGCCCAGCCGCCATCGCCGTTGGCACCCGTGGAGTATTCACCTTCAAAGGTCACGTCGTCCGACCAGTTGTAGCTGCCGCCGACACCGACGCGATCGTTGTTTTCAAGGTTGTCGTCTTTGCTGACCGTATCTTGGACATAACTGTACATCGACCACCGTTGGTCCGACTGATAACCCACCTTGATCACCGCGTCTGTGCGCGCACCGATGTCGTCGGGGAGCAGCGGGACGGCACGATTATCTTCCACCAGCTCGTGGCGGACGCCGGTGGCTAACTGCCAGCGGTCGTTCAAGTCGATTTCAATACCCATCTCGTGACGCTCGTTGCGCAAGCCGTCCATTTGTTGAATCTGGTCGGACTTCGCGTTGACCTCGACGGCTTCGCCGAGGGGCAGCGTCAGCGTGCCGCCGGAGTGTTCGGTTTCGCCGACGCTGATGAACCCTGGTACGTGGTATCCGGCATCGGCTTGTTGTTGGTAGTACGTCGCGCGGCCGTCGAACTTGGCGTAGAGGTCTTCCAGCCCGACGCTGACATCCACCCGATAGGCACTCGCGGTATCGTCCGTCGGTAGCGGTGAGGCATCGGTGAAACCGAACCCGCCGTCCAGCGATTGTAGCGTACCCAGATTCTGTCCCTCGGCCTCACCGGTCTGAAGCTTCAGCCAACTCTCAGCACTTTTGCGCAGGACGAGCTGACCGCCCTGTACGTTGCCATCGGTGTCATCCAGCTCGTTCGCGTTCAGGGTGGCCCCTAGTTTGACGTAGTCGCCGAACCAGTAGTGTGCCTGAGTACCGGTGGTGACCGCGTCGATCTCATCGAAGCCCGGCGTATACTCGTAGCGCACGACAAGGAAAGCTTCGTCGCCGGAGATCGCGCCGCTGCGCACCAGTTGCTCATCCATTACGGTCGACATCAGCGGTTCAGCCAACAGCACCGTACCTTGCAAATAATCAATCTCGTAGTCCATGGACGGCTGCAGGTGTACGACGCCCGTGACTAGACCCGTCACTGCGTCGCGTAACTCCACTTGCAACCGTTCACTGCCCATCAAGAGATCCTGATGTTTCAGGAAGTACAAAGAACCGCCGGTGCCCCGAAACTCCTGCCGGGTCGCGAGCGTGCCGGGCTCTGCAGCAAAACCGTCGAAACCGAACCGGCGCTCGCCAAAAGAAGTGGTTGCGGCGGACTCATGGTGTAGATTGACGCCGTACAAGCCTCGATCGACACGCGCCAGCTCGTTTTGATCGTAGTGCACGTTGTAGTTGCCCCACAGCGCATGTGTGTCGCGCCGTGCGACCTTTAAATACAACTTGCCGGAAGTCGGTGCATGTTCTATCACGGTCGAATCATCGCCGAAGGTCGGGTAGTGGTAGTCCGGGTCAACGCGACGCAACAGTGCTTCGGGAGACTTGTCGACAAAATCCTTGAACCAGTCGCTGACTTCGCCTTCTTGCGTGTCCACACTGGTCGTCATTCGCCACTTGTCACCGAATTTGCCGTTGGCATAGAACGCCAAACGGCCGCTGACGCCATCGTCCAGGTCGTCGTTGCTATCGATCAATTCGGCCGAACCGTTCGTATCGGCGGTGGCCAACGTCACATCCGCCATACCCACGTAGAACCAGTCGTTAGCAACAAACTCCAAGTCACGCAGAAACAGCTCACCGTTACCCTCCTGGTCCAATACCGCCACTTCTACCGTGTGCGCGCCTTCCGGCAGAATCTGTTCGGTCGTGAAATTGCCCGCAGCGTCCACCGGTACTTTGTAACCCGCAACCCACACGTCGCGGTCTTGAGGGATCGCCGTCCCATTGACGCGCACGGTGCCGCTGCTCAGGCGGATGTTGGTCATGGCCAACTGATCGTCCCCATAAGTGCTCAAGAGTTCGGGTTTGTTCAGTTCAGACAGCAGTTGAGCGTCCGCCGGTTCAGCACCAGCCACTTGCTCCGCCTGCGGCGCTGCCGCCGTTGGTAGCAGTTCCAAGGGTTTGAGCCGCGTTTCATCGAAGGCACCGTCTTCGCCATACGTACGCAGCACGAAGCCCAGCTTGCCTGGTTGCAGCGACGCGGATTCGGTCTTCCACAACACGGCCGTGCCGTCGTCGGTCAGCGGCAATACCAACAGTGGCTCGGCGCGCGCTGAATCACCGTCCTCGAACATCCGGACTTCAGCACGCTCGATGAAAGCCAGGTAGTTGCTGTGCATCCGGAAAGTCACCGGATCCACCAACTCCCTACCGTCCGCCGCGACCGCGGGGCTAAGCGGATACGCATCGACACTCAATCGGCGCTCGACTGACAGGTTATTGAACGCAAACTGTATGTCGGTGTCTTTGAGCGCGACATCGGTGCAACGCTGCAGATCTGCCGAGCTACGCCCCGGGTCGTCCACCGGTTCGCCGTTCACGGTGATGCGCATCATATTCAAGGCGAAGGCATTTTCCGGTTTCAACTCTCGGCGCAGCGGAATGACATTAATGCCCTCGAGGTCGTCATTCACGGCCTCAGCGTCATACACCACCTCGACTTTAACGTAAGAGTCCTGCTCTTGCGTAAATCCCGCATTCACCACATCTTGTGAATGTACGAAGCCGCGACCTTCATGCTCGAGTCGTTCGGGCGCCAGACCCATCTGTTCGGCCACCACCAACATGGCGCGGCGCGCGCGCGCGGCGGACAAACCGATGTCGTCGCCGTAAATGCGCGCGGTGCGTCGATTGAGCGCCTGATTACCGACGAAGCCGACGAACCGCAGGCGCACATTGGCACGGTCGGCCACATCGTCCAGCGCTCGCGTAACCTTGGGTGCGAGGTCCGCCGGTAACACAACATCACCCTGACCGACCTGCAAGCGGGGTAGCTCACCCCAAGGGGGTTGATACACTTGAACAACCTCATCGTCGTCTACCTCTGACGGGCACAGCTGAGGCTCATCCGGCAATTCCTGCAGCGGATCGTCGTACCAGAATTCCACCTCGACGCGGCGATTGGTGGCCTGCCCCGCCGCAGTCTTATTGCTTGCCAACGGCAGGGATGAGCCGCGACCGGTAGCGTCGATTGCCGCAGTGGGTAGGCTCAGCGCTTCCTGCACATCCAAGGCCACACGCCAGGCGCGTGCCTTCGAGAGTCCTGCATGATCGCCGTAGATCTTCTCCGCTCGACCGTCTAGCGGTTGGCTATCGGTGTGGCCAATGAATCGAACCACGACATTGCGCCGGTCGGCTAGATTCGCGAACACGCGCCGGATACGCTCGACAAAACCAGGTGTCACCTCAATTCCGGCGGCTTCGTAGTGCAGCGGCGCAATCATGTTCTGTACCCGCGCCCGCTTGTCGTGTCCATCCTGATAGCTTAGCTTGCAGACATCGTCCATCCGACACACCTTGACCCGGCGCGTCGGATTCTGGATGACCAAATCCACCCTTTCAGTGTCCGCCACACCCTTGTCATACCAGACTTCCACTTCAACACGGCGGTTTTCCTGGCGTCCGGCGAGTGTTGCGTTACTGGCGAGGGGTTGTGTGTCGCCCTGCCACTCGTAGGCAATCGACTCTGCAGGAAGCGACAGTGCCTGCTGGAAAAACTCCGCTACTTCCCCAGCGCGTTCTCGGGACAGCCCTTCGTTGTCGCCGTACACGGCGGCCAGTCTCGGCGACAGCGGCTGAGTGTCCGCATGCCCGACCAAGTGCAGTCGAACGTTACGCCGTGACGCAAGCCCCTCCAACACGGTGCGAAGTTCGCGCACCGTGCTCGGCGGTATCAGTGCCACCCCGGAAGGGAACCGTACCGGCGGCACCAGACCCTTGAGCTTGACGATGTCAGCGTCGGAACTGGCCACGTCGATGCTCGCCAGGATATCGCTGTGATTCTCGTTGATCAGATCCGGATCATGTACCCACTGGGTACGGGGATCGTCTTCCGATAGATGACGCTCAACGCCGCCGCTCAAAATCGACTCGCGCACGTCAGCAACCGCGAATAATCCAGCCATAGAGAACCCAATAAGGACTAACGCACGCAAGATCATGGTGTCCTCCCGCCGGCAGCAGAGACAGCCTTCTCCGCCTCGCGACCCATACGCCAGAACACCTGGGTTTCAATTTCCAGGCGGTAGTCTGCCTCTGCCGTGCGCCAGTCGCGGCCGATGCGCTTCTTCAACGCACGCAAACGCGCCTTGACCAGCTTTTCGCTTTCGGTGTCGGCAAGGTAAGACAGCCGCAGCACTGCTGGATGTTTCTCGAGTTCTTCGATCAAGAGCCCAAAACGCGCTTCCCACTGGGGCCGAATGCCAGTGTTGTCGGGCACGAAGACCGGATCGGCAATGTCCAGTCCCACCACGCGGTGAATGGATGCGCCAAAGCTGAAGTTGAGTGACTTACCCCGGGTGGCGCGCTTGACCTGCACGCGGCCCGTGGAAGCACGATAGCCGGACGGCAACGTGCGATCGTCGAGCTTCAGGACAAAATTACTGCCGCGACTTTCATTGGGGATAATCGGACAGGTGATATGGAAGCGGCCGTGAGCGTCGGTGCTGGCCGCGAGACCGCGCGGCGTGACCACCTGCACTTGCGCAATACCCAATTCGCCTTCGTCCTGCACACCGTTGCGATTGTCATCATCGAACACTTTGCCGGTGACGTCGGTACAGTCCATGGTCGGATCGGGAACCAGACGGACGGTGGCCGTACCTTCGCCGGAAATGATGGCGCCGTTCTGATCGAGTGCCGCGTACGCGCGGTTGATGTATTCACCTTCGGCAATACCTGCACCCACGCCCAACAATAACTCTATGGTGTGCGTGCCCTCGGCATCCAACGTCAGGTTGCGCCAGATCAGTTCGCGGGGCGTCTGCTCCGGTTCCAGCGGCTCGCCGTCCAGCCGCGCTGAGCCGGGCACGTAGTGAAATCCGGGCGGGAAGCGGTCGATCACGTTGATGCCCGCAAGATCGATTTCCCAGTTACTGCCCACCCGCAGCGTATAAGGCACCAGCTGGCCGCGCTGCACATCGACCATGGTCGTGGTTTTGCTAACGGTCACCACGCCGGTCAACACCGGGTCGATGGGCAGATGGTTGTTGAAGACCTGACTGGAGCCCGGAACATCGCTGTCATTGAAAATCAGGTGTGCGTAGTAGACCGTTTGCGGATCGTCAAAGGCCGCCGCCACACCAGGTTGCGAGGGGCTTGCCTGCACTTCGCAGAACGCATCGGTCGCAGGCACGGCGTCGTTAGCACTCAACGGACAAGCGGGAACGTCCAGCGGTGTTGCCGGTGTGGAGGCCGGTGGTATGAGTTCCGAATAGTCCTGCACGAACGTGCTGTTGGGCGCGCCAGGAACAATGCGGTAAACCTCACCGCTGGGACAACCCGCATCGTCGAAATTCAGATCGAACTTGTAAAATCCGGAGGCAGTGGTGGTTTGTCCCTGCTGGTTCGGGTCATCGAAACAAACCTCCGGCACCACCACGCCCGCGGCGTCCACCAGGGTCAATGTCACCCCGGCCAAGGGTTCACGAATCAATGCGTTGTACACCACACCATTGGGGTCGATGGGCATATCGAGATTGATCAGATTGCTGCCGGAGCGCACTTCGATGGCGTATATCTCCTGCAGACGGTTCTCGAAATCTTCGGAATACGCCAAGCCCAGTTTGGCGGCGCTCGGACCCGCATCCGGCGCGGTAAAAGTCAGTCGGTAGATATCGGGTGTGAGGTAGTTTGGCGGCACACCTTGCAGCAGGTACACGCCTTCGCCATCGGTCACCGTGCTGAGGAGCACCGCATCGTTGCGGTAGAGATCTACCCGCCAGCCCGGCAATACCTGCTCGCCCCCATCCTGCTGGTTGTCAAAATTGGTGTCATGCCAGGCAGTACCGGTGAGGATACCGGTGCCCACCACACCGCCAACATCGATTCGAACTTCAGCGGCAGCCATCTGATCGGTATTCCAAATGACCTGCGCGCGGTTGATCACCGTGGTACCGATCGGCAGTGTGGGTTCGATGACGGCCCGGAAACGCACCTGAATTTCCTCACCCGGCTGCAGCGGTCCGTAGAGGTCGCTGTAGTTCACTGTGAGTACCGTATCCACGATGGTCACACCGTTACTGTTGCCATTCAGGGTCGCGCTGTCGGCCACGAAAGTCAGCTGACCCGGCACCGGGTCGTCCAGATAGTCCTGGATGACCACGTCGTAAGCGGGGACCGGGGACGAATTGGTGATTCGCACGAGATATTCGAGTGTGTCACCGGCCTCAGCCGCGCCGCCGCCCACCACGGCCACCTGTTTATTGATGCGCAGTTGTTGCGCTTCGCCGACGAGAACGAGGGTCGGTTCGGGACCCGTGGTCGGATCGCCGTCACCGTCGGTTAGAAGCGGTGACGCTTCCGCGCTGTACACTTGCGCCTGGTTGGAGATGACGGTGCCGCGCGCGGTATCTGCATTCACCAACAGGTCGAACTGCACGGTCGCCGAAGCCCCGGGCGATAGTTCACCTTCACCGACGCCGGGCAAGGGGGGTGTTAAATCAGCACTCGAAATCGGCAGGATGCCTTGCAAGGGGAATGCACCGCCAACGTCGGCCACCGGTTCGCCATTCAGCAGGGTGCTGTTAGCCACGTAGCTTGTATTGCCCGGCACACCATCCTGCACACGCGCCTCGGTCAGCGGTGTCGTGCCGTTGTTGTACACCGTGATGGTGTAGCGCAGCGTATCGCCGGGGTCGACGATTCCCGGCGAGTCGTTGTCCACCACCAGAACCGCGGATTTAGCCGCGAACAGGATCGGTACGTTGCCGACGATATCCACAGTCGGATCGTCCGGCTCTGGCGTACGCGGGTCGTCCGAGGGGATGTTGTTGATGTTTGCATCCGGCGCGTCTAGAAACGCCTGGTTGGAGACGATCGTCCCATCGATGAGGTCAGGATCGACTCGCACGTCGAAAGTGATCGTCGCGGTGGCCTGCAAAGGTGGGTCGGTAAGCACCGGCATCGCGCCGGGCGTCGTATCACTAGGCGTGTTGATGAGTATGCCGGTGGCCAACGGTGTAGTGCCATTCACATCGACAACGGGTGCACCATTCAGCGTCGTCGAATCCGGCATGTATGTCACGTTTGGCGGAATTTGATCCCGCAAAACGACGTTGGCCGCATTGTCGGTGCCTTCATTGCGTACTGTGATCGTGTAGCGCAATCGCTCTCCTGCGAGCAGTACGGCGGGGTCGCCGTCAAGAACGGCCGACACCTTGTCGACATTGAAGTAGGGTGCGGATTCAATCTGCACCTGGGTGGGGTCTTCGTCGCCCTCGACGTTGGGATCAGCCTGCCCGTTGACGTTGGGGTCGTCGCTCACTGCAATCTGGATGCCGCCGGTCGAGAGTGCAGACTGGTTATACACAAAGGATTCGTTGGCGATGGCCGGTGCAAGCTCAGCTTCGAACTCGATGAGCACCGCCTCTCCAAGGCCGCCGATGTTCAGCCCCTGCACATCGAGCACGCCCGTCCCGTTAGGACCTCCTGCGGGATCCGTGTTGGTGGTGTCTGCACCGGCAGGTGCCGCTGTCACATTTAGCGTATCGGCAGCAAATGCGGGCGGGTCATTGAGCCCGTCCAGCACATCGATTATCCGGAAATCCGTAACGGTGACATCGCTCAGGTTCTCGACATAGAGCCGGTAACGCAGCGTATCGCCCGGCGTTGCCACGGTGGCAGGGTCTTCGCCCGTGGTCACATTCATGACGGTTTTCTCGAACCGTAGTTCCGGCAGGTCCACCGTCACGTCGTGGGCATCCTCATGGTCGACAACGCCGACCGTTCCGGTCGTTACACTACGCAGATAAGAAATGCGGTCGGGGTTCGCAGCATCGTCGCTGAACCACGCAGTCGCACCGGCGAGGTTGGTCAACACGACGCCATCCTCGGAATCGGTGTCGAGCTGTGTGCGATAGCTAATCACCAGGCGTTCGCCGATACCGATGACGGCAGCCGCACTTTGCGTTACGAATGTCAGCTCACAAGTCGCACCGTCGTAAGCAAGTGCATAGTCCGAACCTTCAGCTAGAGGACCTTTGCCAGGCACTGGGGTCACACCGTCCGCGGCGAAGACCTGGGCGCTGAGCACTTCGGGGGTTGTATCGCACATGCCACCGGTTGGGCCGTCCGGAAACCGGTCGAGCAGGGTCACGTCGTGCGCGTCCGACTCCCCATCGTTCTGCACGTCGAGCAGAAAGTTACCCCACTCCGCCAGACGCATCGTCGCCGGACCGGTTTTCGTGACTCTGAGTCCCGGCGGCAGGGTGAACTCTCCGACCAGGCCCGAACTGTTGACGGTGCCGCCTTCACGAGTAATGAACTCATCCACGGGATTGCCGTTGTCGAGAAAGCTCATCTCGAGCGTGTAATCCACGCCCCCCACGTTGAACGTCGTGGGGTCCGCCGACGCGACGATGGTGACGCGGTCGGTACACCCTTCGCCGGGCGGTGTCGGATACGGACAGGTGTCCGGCGGCGTCGGATTGTTCGGGGTTTCCTCGTGATTGAAGGTAAACGAGAACGTCAAAGGCCCGGTCGGCACACCGTCCACCGCAAGCATCAGCACGACGTCGAGCTCAACCGACGTCAGCGACGGGTCGTCGACCTCAAAGTTCCGATGCTGAAAATTGCCCAACGAGAAAAACGGAATCGGTCCGGGTAACTGGAACGGCGGCGGTACCGTCGCCGTGAAGTCATAGCCACTCTGCTGGCCGGTGGTGGTCCCCCAGACGATGGTCGACGTCGGATCGCCGTTGGTAATCACCGGATCGCCCGGCTGGCTTCCCGGTAGATTGTCCACCGGGTCGCGCCAACTCCCGACGACGGATAAGTAGGTGATGTCGGCGGCAGACACGCTCGCCGTCGGCAGCACCGCAAGCATCGAGATAATCAATGCCAGTAAAACGGTGAATGACTGCTTCATTGAGTGCTTCACTGTCTTCATCGCGCGCACGTGCTCAGGCAGTCGGTAGGAAGTCAATCGGATAAACAATGGTGATGGCGGGCACGTCCTTCGCGCCAAAGTCGAACGCACCCACCCGGGTCACCACCTGGAGCGCGAGCTCCGGCGCATTCATGTCCGAAGACCGCACGGCGATGAACGAAACCGAACCGTTAGGCTCAATGGTCAGCTGCAGCACGATCTGACCTTGCAGACTCGGATCTTTGCGCAGTTCGCGGTTGTATAGCCGGTACAGCGCAGCCTTGTAACGGTCGAACACGATCTGGATTTCTTCATCGGTCCGACCGGCCACGGCGCCGGCGCTCAAGGGTCGGTCGACGCCGCCCACACCGGCGATGGTGCTTTCCAATTGCGTCGTCTGCACGCCGGACATGGCACCGCCGCCGCCCGCACCCAGATCACGGCTGACCGCGGCGAGATTGATACCCCCGCTGGATCCCATCGCCTGTGTGGTGATCATGTTGCGCTGCGGGCGCTGCGAGGCATTGCTGCCCGCGTTGTTGATGGCTGCCCGCGCGCCCAGCCGGGCCGACGGTCGCGTATCAGCCAAATTCGAGAAGCTTTCACGGAACGCGAGGATCCCTTTGGTCGCCACTTGCTCACGTGCGGACTTTTGTTTCGTCACTGCCGGTGCCGCCTCTTCAGCGATTTGCGGCGTTACCTCCTGCGGCTGTTCTTCGGGCTTGGTCTCATCCGGCTCCGGCGGCGCCAACTCCTCGGGTACCGTCGGAACGGGCTGCGACACGGGCGGCGGTGCGGGCTTGCGCTCGATCAACTGTGCAAACCGTTTGGGTACCTCTATGGTCTCATCGCGCTCAACGAAAGGGATCTCGACGAACGGGATGATGAGTCCCAGCAGGAGTGCTGCAGCAGCGCTGCCCAAGAGAGACCGGTGGAAGCGCGCATCGTCTTCAAATCCGCGCGTCCAGGGCATGATCTGGGCGAGCTTAGCGCGCGGCGTTTCTTCCCGCTCGATAACCCACTCATGCAGTTTCTCCTCCTGATCGCGCTCGAGCTCAACAAGCGCATCCGCCAAGAGGTCCAGCGAGGCGTGGTGGTCATCGACCGTCTCACAAAGGGCACTGCGCTGCGCCTCGAGATCCGCCACCTGTTGGCTGTAGGCTTCGATATCGGAAACAACCTGACGCACGCGGTTCTCGGCGATAGCGGCTGTATCGCCCCAGAAGCGATCATCCAATCCGGATTCGGCCAACTGTTGCATCGCCACCACGCCCTGCTGGAGTGCGGCATAGTCTTCCTGTTGGGTAAGCAGTGCGGTCAGATCGGCTTCCAGCGCCTCGAGCCGCGCTTCACTGTGTGCCAGCTCCGCTCGAGCACCGTCCATCTGATCGCCAACGACAGCCCTTTCCCGCTCAAACTCTTCGCGGTCGGGCTCGTTAGCAAGTGTGTCTTCCGTCGTCTCTCTCATAACGACCCTCTATCGAGGTTAGCGCCGCTCAAATTTGAGCAACGCTTTCCTTTTGCATCACTGCCAGGGAGATGTGTTCATATCCCTGACGAGTGCAGGTCCCCATTACCCGCTCGATCACCGTAAAAGGCACTGCGCGGTCGGCCAGAATGGTGATCTCCTGACTGTCGGCCACGGCGTGGGTGTTGGGTCCGATAATCTGCTGCTGCACGACTTCCAGGCGCTCACTGATGCCGTCTATATCGCGCTTGTTGCTTGCGAGAATCTCTTCCACGCTCGCAACTGCTTCGCCCTGCACCACCACCTCTTCGGGACTGACAAAAATCACCACGGTTTCGCGAGGTTTGATTTGCAGGTTGGATTCCGGCAGCGTGATTTGCTTCGGCGTTTCCAGCGTTTCCGCCGTGCCTGAATTGACCAGCAGGAAGAACACCAGGATGGTGAAAACATCCATCAACGAGGTCAGATTGACCTTGGTGATGATGCCCTTCTTGCGGCCCATGCGCTTCATCCGGCGTGAGTTCTTCATGGCGCCGACCCCACGGATATCTGATCGAAGAGCGCCAACATCACCGGTTCATTGCCTCCCTCCTCGCCTCCCTCCTCGCCTCCCTCCTCGGCCGGCATCTGCACCGCACGAACCACGTCCATGACCTGGATCAGATGATCGTAGGCAATGTCGGGCTCCATCAGCACCGATGCCGTATTGGAGTCCGGGTACTCGAGCTTCAGTGAGTAGACGTAATCTGCGAGTTGCTCCAGATCGTAGGTGTCTTCGACTTTGGGCAGCGCGGCAATTACCGCACTGCCGTTAGTCAGTTCAAACCCTACATCGCGAACGATGACCTCCAGCTGGAATGGCGGCGCGTCGGTGTTGGCGCCCGCAGCTGCCGAAGGCAGATGCAGTTCCACCACTGCCAGCCGTGAGAACACAGCCGTGATCAGCAGGAACGGAACGAGCACGACCATCAGATTCAGAAAGGTCGTCACGTCCAGCTCGGTCAGCTCTTTCGAGCGCCGTCGGTAGTGATGTCGTCTGGTCATGACTGCCTCAGGCAGCGAGCTGCATGTGGCGTTTGGCCGTACGCGAAAGGACGTTCAACATCTTCACCGACGCCATTTCCAGACCATCAACGATGTCGTTGGTCTTACTGGTCAGAATGGCATGGGTGATGAGCAGCGGAATGGCTACCATCAGACCGAACGCGGTCGTGTTCATCGCCACCGAAATACTGGCCGACAGCAAATCCGCCTTCTCGGCCGGATTGGCGTTGGCCACCGCGGTAAACGCCTGGATGAGGCCCATGATGGTGCCGAGTAGGCCCAGCAGTGTCGCGATATTCGACGCAAGCGCAACGTAAGGTGTGCGCTTCTCGAGCTGCGGCACCACCTCCATCATGCGCTCTTCCATGGCGATCTCGACGTCCTCACGGCGTCGCACCGCACCCTGCAGCGACAGGCCCATGTGCAGAACCTTGGCCACAGCGGTGTCGTCCTTCTCGGTCATTTCGCGCGCTGTATCGAAGTCTGCTTCGTCCAGCACGGGCTGCAACTTCTGCCAGGCTTGCTGGTTGGCCACCGTCGTACGGTGCAGCGTGATGTAGCGTTCAACGGCGATCGCAGTGCCCACGGCAGCCACGATCAGGATGGGGTACATGAACAACCCGCCCGTCGAGAAAAATCCCACGACGGAATACAGCGTATCCATAGTCTCGCTCCCTCTCTCTCCAATGTGGAGCCAGCGGTTTCCTGCACACTGCGATATCCACGATATTTGCGTTCGGCTGAACCGAAACGCGTCTCTCCAACGACGGGCTCCCAACCGTCGACAACCAAATCTTTAAGGTTTTACGCGCAAAAAAACGTGATCTAATTCCGCTTCAACGCGCTCAACCGCCAAAAATGATGACCTATTCCTCAGTTCTTAAGGTTCGCAGACGGTAGTAGCTGAGCTCGCGCACGAACACTTCTTTGTCTACGGGCCGGGCACGCTCGTCCAGTAAGTTTTCAATACCCAAACCGTCACCCAGCTCGCTGCTCTTCCACGGCACAATCACCAGAGACTTCGGCGCTTCATTGTTGCCCAGCACCGACATGCCCGAGAGCGCCTTCACCTCGGCGTCGGTCGATTCGGTAACGCCCTCGTCAGCCGCTACCAACGGTGCCAACAACATGGTTAAGCAAGCCCAATGCATCCGCTTCATGATCCACCTCGCAGGGTCAGACGCTGCTCCACGTCCATGATCCATAGCTGAATTTCGCGCTCATCGGGAAATGCCCGCTGATACGCCGTGTAATTGTCATAGGCACAATTCAGGTCGGTAAGAAACACGTCACACAACACGCCCAGGTTTTTCTGGGCTACGTGGTAGTTGGGAAATGTCTCCAGCGCGCGCTCGAAGCTTTGGCGCGCAAGCGCTAAGCGACCCGTACGACGGTAGACCAGACCGAGCTCGTTGGCCGCCACCGGATGGTCGGGGGTCAGCATCAGCGCGTGCTGCAACCGCGCTTCTGCATCCGCCAACCGGCCTGCATTGAGGTACGCCACCCCCAGGTCCACGTGCGGCGCCGTGAGTTGCGGGGCCTCGGCCACAATGGATTCCAGTAGGGTGATCCCCGCTGCTTGCTCGCCGCCAGCCAAGTGGCGCATCGCCTGATCGTAATCAGCCCGCACGCTGCCGGGAATACGCACTCCCTCCTTTATGATTAGATCATAGGGCGAGCGCGTATCGACTTTTGCCGGGCGCTTGGGTTTGACCACAGTATCGGCTACCGCGTCTTGCCCGGATTCTGGTGTGCTGACGGAACTGCAAGCACTGACGAGAACAACCAGGCAGGCTGCCAAGCCCATACGTATACCGTTATTGCACATCGGCGAGCGCTCCTTCGATGCTGGCGTCAATGCTAGGTGGTTCGCTGACGCCCGCCTGATCCGCCAGCGCGGCAGCTTCCTCGGCCGCTAAGAGCACATCCTCAAGCGGCGAGTGATAGGCGTAGGTGTCGATCGCTTGCAGAAATCCTGCACTGACCATGCGTTTGTTAAAACGTGCCGGATTCAGAATTTTGAGTTCATCTAGGCTCTTCTCGACCCAATCGTTGTGGGTGCCAGCGCGTAGCAGTTCAAGATTTGCCAGGTGCACCTCCATGGCGCGTTCCTCGAAGGGATAAGCTTCCTCTTCCAACACCATGTCGTACTCCAGGCGCTCGGTGTCACTCAAGCCCTCCGGACGCTCCGAATCCATCAGCGACTCACTGAAGTTGCGATAGATCTCAGCCATATAATAGGTGGCCGCGGCGGTGACGCCCGCCACCTCGTAGGTCACCAGGTTTTCCATGACGGCCATCGCCTTGTCCATGCGCGCCTGCTTGTCTTGCAAACTCGTCTCGAAAGGCAACACCAGATCCATGCCTGTGAAGTACTCGTATGCGGGTTCCGCCAGCACCAGTGCGGCGTGCGCGGCGAGATACCGCGTGCGGTCCGTGCGCGCGGGACCCGCCTGGGCGTCCAAGCTAACGATGACTTCCAGCTGGGCGGTATAGGCGTCTCGGTCGATACTTTTCAGGAGCTCAGCCATGCTCTGTCGCGTTTCGACGTTCGTTTCCAGCGGCTCGGTGAATTCCTCGACGTAGTCGCCGTAAGCTGCGAGCGCTTCCTCGGCCGCGTCACCTTTTTCGAAGAACTCACCTGCCAACAATAACGATGTGCTGCGCTGCTCCGGGTCATCGGCATTGTCTGCAATGCGGCGATACTCCTCAGCCGCATGCACGTGCTGGCCGGATTCGCGGTAAACGCGCGCCAACTGCTTGGTCACGTCACCCTGCAGCTCGTGATCCAAGTGCACGGCACGGAAATCGTTCAGGATGTCCGCCGCTCGGTCCCATGCCGCCAGCGCCACCAGTGCCGCGGCAGCATCGTATTCAGCCTCCGCTCGGATAGAGGCATCCGGGGTGAGGGTTTTCACCCGCAGAAAATGCTCTGCCGCCAGCGCATGATCGTCCGCGGCGCGAGCCAGGTCTCCCTGCTGGTATATGGCTGCCGCCAGCGCCTCCACAATGTCCGGACGTTCTTCGGCATCATCTGCCAGAAGATCGAGCACCCGCAGATAGCTCACTTCCGCGTCCGCGAACTGCGCAAGATCAAAGTGTGCGTGGGAGATCACGGTCCACGCCCGCCGGCGCAGCGACACGTCCGCATCGGCATGCAGTTCCACCAGCTGCGTGCCCGCCGCGATCGCTTCACTGTAAGCACCCAGACCATAGAGATCGTCGGTGGCGCGGCCGAGCACCGGTGCGGCTTCCTCGTGATCGGGGAAGGTGCTGGCAAATTTCAGTGAGCTCGCCACCGTTTCGCGCAGAATGGCAGTCTGAACCGCCGGATCCGCTCCGACAGCGCTTTCGGTCGCATCTGCCGTAGCGCTTGCCGCGACATTTGCTTCGGCATCCGCAGTCGTCACCAACCGCTTGCGATGGGCGAACACTGCCGCATAACCCGCCTCGGCTGACCGCTCGTGGACGGGATACGCATAGGCGGTCTGTTCATAGGCCTCGGCAGCAGGCGCAAACGCGCCCTGCTCCAGATGCAGGTCCGCGAGGCGATAATGCAGGCCCGGCGATGCTTCGTCGTCGGGGAAAGAAGTCAGGAACTGACCGTACCAGTGACCCGCTTCGACGTAGTTGGCGGGGCGCTCTTCGACCAGCTCTTCGTCCTGGTACACCGCATGATAGTGTTGCGCCAAGTCCTTGAGGTTGGTTTTTAAGAACCCCAGTACGTCAGGCCGGTCGGCAATGGCGAAGTGCTGCCAGTAAGCAGAGTCGAGACCATAACGCTGCGCAAAGTCTTTCTTGGACGCCACGACCAGCTGCGGGAAGCCGCCCTCCGCATAGATTTCAGTGACCCGCATGCTGAATTGCGGTGCCGAGGCGTGCAGTGGATTCTGGTCTATAAAAGAAGCATAAACTTCGGCGGCATCGTTGAAACGCAGTTTCTCGACATAGAACTCAGCCAGGTTCTGATAGATGCGGCTTTCGTAGGCACGATGGCCGTTACCGGCAAAATAGTCCTGCACCGTTTGCGCACCGCCCAGATTGGAGAACGCAAGGCTCACCACTCTGAATGTATCCGCCACCCGGCGTTCCTCTTCCAACTCCTCCGCTTCCGACTCAGACGCCGGAGAGCCCGCGGTATCGAAGTCGTAACCCTGCTCCATCTTGAAATCCAGGAGCGCCAGATAGTGGTGCAGCGACTCTTCGTAGAGCTCCTGCTTGTACAGGCTCCAACCCATTTTATAGCGGGCCAACTCGTAAAACTCAGAGGTTTTGCCTAACTCGATGATCACGCCGTACGCGTGTTCTGCTTCCAGGTACTTGCGTCGGACGAAATAGAACTCGCCTTGCCTGAAGTGCACCTCGTCGATGAAGCGGGACTGCGGAAAGTCGCGCACGAGGCGATCCATCACGTGCATGGCGTCGTCGGGTTCACTCAGCTCATCGTAAGCCCGCGCCATTTGGTACAACACCTGATCGCTGCGCGCGTAGTGCGGGTAATCCCGCAGGATGCGCTGATAAATCGCAATCGCTTCACGTGGCGACGTAGTCGCTGCCAGACCGGAGTCGTCACCGGCCTCGAATGCCAGTGTATCGAGCGATGCAGGCACCGCACTGCGCGCTTCGAGGCTTGCGCCAACATCGGCGGCGGCGACATCATCGCTACTAACGAAATCCTTTGAAGTGACCTGCGAGGTGCCGTCGCCGGAAAAATCCGGCGGCACTACCCGTTCTGGACTGACGCGCTCCGGACCAACGCGTTCCGGACCAACGTGCGCGCCAAACTCTTTTTCGATCTTGAGATCAGCCAGACGCCGGAGCGCTTCGGGGGTTTGCGCGTTGACCTCGGTGTTGGCCAGGAACTGACGATACCCTTCCATCGCCATTTCCAAGCTCTGTGTTACGTCTACTTCGGACACATCCGCTTCAACGTGCTCGAGCTCCGCCAGAGTCAGCCGGTCCGGGTCTGTCGCACAGCTCGCGATCCCCAAAACAACCAGACAAAGTAAGACGCGCTTCATTGGCCACCCGCCTGCAGTGCTTTCGTGGCCCGGTCGTAGCTGTCGGCCATGGCGAACCGCGCAGTGTTCTGGTAATCGAGCAGGCGTTTGCGCCGCGCCTGCAGCTGTTCAATGGCCACCTGTTCCAGCAATGTTCCCTGCTGACCCATCAGCGCTTCGACCCTTGAGAGCGCGGTTGCCACGCGTTGCGCCAGACTGTTGAACGGCCGTTTGAATCCGGTGTAGCTGTGTTCGGCGGCTTGTCGAACCCGCACGTATGCAGTGTAGTTTTCATCGAGCTTTGCGAGCACTTCATCGAGTTCGCTGACATGGGTATGCAGCTCTGTCAAACGTTCGTGATAAGCGGTGCGTACTTGCCACGTGAGGAGGCCTTCAAGGCGCGCGATACGTTGACGATAGCGCTCACTCTGCGCGTCGGTCGCCTCGCCCAGCTGTTCGCGGAGCTGCGCAAGACGCGCATTGGCGGAAGCTTCCCCAGCCGTGGCCAACATCTGCGGTCGCGGCATCACCAGCTGTTCCTGCAAGCGGCGCGCAATCAACTCACTCTGCTGACGCCGCAGACGTATCCGCGAATCGAGCGCACGAAACTTCGCGTCCACTTCCGGCAGGCGCGGCTCGTAGTAGGCAAGACGGGCATCCAGCAGGTCGTGGTAAGCCGCGAAGCTGCGTTGCCAAGTCGTCAATCTGCGACGCAGATCTTCCAGATCCAGATAGTTTTGCAAGCCGGTATGAAACTCGTGGGAAGCCAGCAGCTCGGTCAAGTAGTACGTTTCAGGGGTGTCGGGCAGCTCGCGCAGACGCACCACCCACTCCTTGTCGTGATGTACCTCCTCACGCATCAGTGCATTCAAAAAGCTCCCCGCGCGAATGCTTTGTATCGATGCGTCCAGCTTGGCCACTTCAGCGCCGAAGGTATTGAGCGCGTCGCTGTATAGGACTGCCGCGCGCCCGTGCACGGCGAGCTCACCGTATGCGTAAGGCAATGCAAGTTTCGCCTCCAGCACCTCTGGCTGGGTCGGGTCACGGCTAGCCAGCACGTTCCACGGCACGACCGCTCGTTCGAAACGGCCGGCCCGGGCATCTGCCCAGCCTGCGCTCAAGAGCGCCTGGTTGGCAAAAGGCCCCTGCAGACGTACTCGATTCAATGCCGGTACCGCTGCCACGGGCTCTTGTGCATCCATCAACAGCGACCCGAGCACGAGGTTGGCTTTGTCGCGTATGGCCTGTTGCTCTTCAAGCTTCGCCTTGAAGGTGCCGGCCTTCGACAACTGGTCAAACGCGTTTTTATGCTCACCCGCCCGCCACAGCGCAATGCCCAGGTTATAGGCCGCAAAGCCCGCGTAGGCTTGCGCACCCTGTAACCCGGAGAGAATATCCGCCGCCGCCTCGGGTTCACCCGTGGCCAGATAGACATTGGCGCGCAGGAAACCGGCTGCCTGTCGCACCGCGGCCGAGTCGCTGTCACTCATGCGATCCAACGCGGCCAGGGCCGCGGGCATTTGTCCCTTCTGAAAGTGGATGCGCGCCAGCCGTAAGGCCGCCTCGTTGCGCACCTCGTCTGGTACGTCACCGTCCAGCACCGCCTGAATCGCCCGTCCCGCCCGGTGGTGCATGCGGTAGCTGAGCTCAAAGTCACCCACCGCAAACTCCGCGTGACCCAGATGCACGTACAGCGAATCCCGGGTCGGCTCATCCAGCCCGTAATGCTGGAGGAGTTCCTTGTCCATGCGCTCGAGCGCGTCGAAGTAGCGGCCTTGTTGGGCGTAAAAGTAGCTTTCAGCAAAATGCAGATCGGCAACGTCGTCCAACGCCGCAGCCGCAGACAACCGCGGCCACAACAAGCAACCCAGAGCCAGGCTCAGGCACCAAAAACGCATTTTACCAGTCCGTCAGCTCAGCAGAGGCGCCCGCGTCACTCAATGTCAAGCCCAACATGGCGGGCTCAACGCCTTTGCTGAAGGTAAAAGTATGCGGGTGTGTCACGGCCTTACCGGCTGGGGTTTTGCCAACCACCTCGACCTGTAACTGATTTTCACCGCGCGGCAGGTTGGCGTCGAACACGCGATGAATGCCACCGCGGCGCAGCGCATCCAGCTCGTCAAAACTGTAGATGTAATGCGTTGCGGGTTCATCGTTCAGCCACAGATGAAGCGCATCCAGGCGAAACTCATCGCCCGGTTCGAGCGCGACGAAAAGCGCCATCTGGGTGGTGGCAGGGAACAACAGCTGCTCTTCCAACAATGCAAGCTCGGCCGAAATTGCGAGCACATCGGATTTTATCTGCTGCACCTGGTCGTCCAGGCTGCGCATTTCCTCACGCTTCTCTTCTACCGCCCACGCAGGACAGCTGAACGCAATGGCCGCGGCGAGCGCCAGCCATACTGGTAAGTCACTATACATTTGTCTCTCCATCAGCGGATCTGCCGTCCGCTGTTTCGCTCTCAACGGACAGTGTCTCGGAAAGTCGGAACGGTTGGTGTGATCGCATTCGCAGAATGGCTGGTATCTGGGCGTACCGGAGGCTTTGTCACTTTGTGACTTCGTTCTCAGTTCCCAACGCCTCCCATACATAGAGTCTCTGCAGGGACGAATTATGGAGAGAGAAAATGAATCAGCCACAGTGGTTGGGTCCGTTGGTGTTTGCAACGGTGACACTCATGAGCACTTCGACACAGGCAGCACCGCGTGCTTCCAACGACGCGGAGATCGCAGGCTGCTCACAGCATCGCACTCAAACCCAGGGCGGGTGGGGTACTAAGTGTCGTGGCGGTAACCCTGGTTGCTATCGTGATGCAAACTTCGACCTGATCGGTCCGCTGATGATCGGGATGAACACCGGGTGTTCCGTAACGCTCTCCTCCTCCGAGGCGGTGGAGCAATTTCTTCCACAAGGCGGCAGACCCAGGTCATTGGAGGGAACGTGCGTTTACGTGGACCCGATAGGGCGGACCGAGGCCGGCGTGCTCGGTGGACAAGTTGCCACATTGGCACTCAACGTGGGCTTCGACCAGGCTGACCCAGCGTTCAGCCCAAGCACTATCCCCTTAGCCAATATGGTCATCGCTAATTCCGACAGCGAGTGCGAAGGCATGACGGTGCAGCAGGTATTGAATGCCGCGAATTGCGTGTTGAGCGGAGAGCCTGCCTGCGGCACCACCCCGGGCGGCGTTCAGATAGACGCTAAAGTGAGCAACCAGTGCGCAACGCTGATCAATGAAGCCTTCGCTGACGGGAATACCAACACGGGGGATGTTTGCGACCCTCCGACTACCAATCCGCCTGGTGGTAAGTAAGAAACTTTCCAAGCATTTGGTATCCGGTGTCTTTTGGCCGTCTTTCAGGCGACTGGACCGGCTGGAGCGTCCAGACCGACCGGTCGTTATTTTCGGCTACTTCAAGAGTAAATGCTCAACCGAGCTAAAGGCCGGTACCACTTTCTTGCATTAGCCTGGAACTGGATTGCCAAAGCGATAAAAAAGCCTCCTATCCCTGAGGAAAAGGGGAGCGGCCGTTATCACGCCTGAAGTATTTCATCTAGGCGCGTCATGGATCGCGGACCCAAATCCGGCATTCAACGCATCTCTTTCTTCAGCTTTACCGTTCTTTTCGAGGAACTGTTGAGCGTCGCGGCCGCGCGGGCACTCACAGAGAGAGTACCAACACTCAATCTACACAGATTTTCCGTATAGTGTCACGGTGTGAATACGCCGATCTCCCCCTCTACTACAAAGCACGACGACCGTGTGTTCTTCGGCTGGTACATCGTCGGATTCACTTTTGTCGCACAGTTCATAGCGATGGGCACTACGTTTTATGCGTTTGGTGTCCTTCTGAAACCGCTCACCGAAGCATTGGAGGCAGACCGTTTCATTGTCTCGTTGGCGCTTTCACTACAAATGGCCGTCGCTGCCTTAGTGAGTCCGACAGTCGGCAGACTCATCAGTGAACGACCCATCCGCCAGTTGATGGGCGTAGGCGCGTTAGCCATGGCCTTGGGTTTTTTCGCCATGTCTCAGGTGCAATCGTTCTGGCAGTTGTGCATCGCATTCGGCCTGGTGATCGGGATCGGTATGGCACTCATCGGTCCACTCCCTAACAACACCATCCTTGCCAACTGGTTTTTCCAACGACGCGGCATGGCGCTGGGTATTTCGCAATTTGGCGTTTCCATCTCCGGAACGGTCATTGTTCCGATTGCTGCCTACCTAGTCATGGACTTTGGCTGGCGGACAACGGTCGGCATCTTCGGCTTCATACCACTCCTTGTATTGCTGCCGCTCATCTTGAGATTCGCAGTTCGCACACCGGAGGAACTGGACCTGCATCCAGACGGCGCAAACGATCCACCCAAAGAGATGCATACCGAGGAAACAGACGACTGGACCATGTCTCGCGCGCTGCGCGATCCGCGTATTTGGAAACTCGTCGCCATACTTGGGCCGGGCTTCTTGAGTGTTGGCGCCGTGTTGGTGGCGATGCATTCACATGTCACGGATCTGGGCATGACCGCGATCGAAGCCTCATCGGTCGTCGCTTTGATGACGTTTTTCGGCGCAATCGCCAAGCCCCTCTTCGGCACACTGGCCGACTACCTCAACCAGCGACTTGTCATGGCGATAGCCATCGTCTCGCAGATCACAGGGCTTGCGCTCATCATCACTTCTGATACCTATGCCGGTCTCATGATCGCCGCGGTGTTCTATGGTCTTGGATACGGCGCGGGGTTGCCCATGTGGTCAGTCCTCATCGTAGCGCTATTTGGTCGTCACGCATTTGCAAGAGTCATGGGCATTATGAGTCCGATGACGATGCCATTCACGCTGATCGGATTGCCGTTTACGACTTACATCTTCGAGACTACAGGCAGTTATGTGCCGGCGTTTTCGGTGCTTATTGCGCTCTTTGCTGTCTCGCTCGCAGCGCTTGCGCTGTTGAGGTTGCCGGCAGAAAGCATGTGAGCTTGGGCTGCCTCAGGTGATGTAGCTTCGCTGTCTCCAGTCTATTACCCCTCGTCGTACGGCATCCTACGACCCGAATCCAGAATGGTCACCCGTTACATCCCACGTCGATGCGGCCAGGAGTCGGCGGTTGCACAGTGCTGCACAGCACGGTTGTCCCACATCGCCATCGAACCCGGAGCCGAGCGGAAGCGACAGGTCACCTCGGGACGGCCTATGTTGGTGAACAGTTTCTGGACAGACCTCGAGTTTCCACCTCGTCAGATAAATTCGTGTCAGAGCAACCATTCAAACCATGCGAGTTTTTGCTCTGATACCAATCTGTGTAGATTACGCGTGTCAGAGCAGTGATTCATAAACCATGAGTGAACGCGACGCGCTAGGCGGTATTCGTGTCATCGACATGGCGGGCCCTCGCGGCGAGATGGCAGGCAGAGTCCTTGCCGATCTCGGCGCGGAGGTGATCTGCGTGGAGCCGCCGGCGGGATCACCGTCGCGATTGCGTCCGCCGTTCCATGTCAACGGACAATCGATTTGGTGGCAGACGCTTGCGCTCGGCAAGAAAAGCGTTCTTCTGGACGTCGACCGACCGGACGACCGGCGACGGCTGGGTCAACTGCTGGCGAGCGCCGACGTTTTCATCGAGACGTTCGAAAAGGCAAGGGCCGCGGCGCTTAAGCTCGACTACCCTTCGCTGCGCGCAGTCAATCCACGGCTGGTGGTCGCGAGCATTTCACCGTTCGGACAAACGGGCCCACGCGCCAACGATGCTGCAACGGATCTGACAGTGGAAGCGTGTGGCGGGCTCGTGGGCATGCAAGGTGATGTGGACCGGCCGCCGCTGCCGATCGGCATGCCGCAAGCGAGTTTGCACGCCGGGGTACAAGCGGCCGCTGATGTCTTGATCGCGCTCAACGCGAGGCACCTCACCGGCAGCGGGCAGCACCTGGACGTGTCTATGCAAAGTGCTGTCGTGTGGACGCTGATGAACGCAACCGGATGGCCGTCGGTGGTCGGCACCAATCCCCCGGGGTTTTGTGAGAACCGGCAACAAGGGCGACCGGCGATTGCAGAAGGCATACGACCCTACCGACTCTTCGCATGCAAGGATGGCTACGCGACCCTGGGCATTCATCTCCCCGGAGTCGGCGAGCGCACCATGGCCGGCGCCATGGTGTGGCTGGAGGAAGCACATCCCGATCTCTTCCGTGACGATTTCGAAGATGTCGACTGGTCGTCATGGATCAGTCAGATCAGAGAAGGCACCCTCCCGGTCCAGCGATTCAACGATGCCTATGATGCCATTGAGGCAGCGTTCAAACGCACGACGAAGCTCGAGCTCCTGTCTATCGCGGTGATCCGCAAGCTCCTGGTGGCGCCCATATTGAATACGGACGATCTGCAACGCGACGAGCAGCTCTTAGCCCGGGAGTTCTGGCAGACGGTGGACGATCTCACCTACGCTGGACCTTTTGCCAAGTTGTCGCGAACACCGATCGTCTACCGCCACAGCGCCCCTCGAGCGGGCGCTGACCAGGCTTTGGTGGATGCTCCGTCGTCGCCGCCGCCTCCCGCCGCCGTACCCAAGGCACCCGCCACCCGGGCGCTCGAGGGACTCAAGGTTGCGGACTTCGCCTGGGTTGGCGTTGGGCCCATCATGGCGAAAGCGCTCGCAGATCACGGCGCGACGGTCATACATGTGGAATCCAGCAAGCGGCTCGACGTATTACGCACCATCGGTCCCTTCAAAGATTCGATCCCGGGATTAAACCGATCGCATTTCTTTGCGAACTTCAATACAAACAAGAAGAGCATCGACCTCAATCTGACGGATCCGGAGGACCTGTCGCTCGCGAAGAAGATCGCCGCTTGGGCCGATGTCATTGTCGAAAGCTTCGTCCCGGGCACCATGGCGAGGTTCGGTCTCGATTACGCAACACTCAGCCAGGACCGCGACGATTTGGTCATGCTGAGCACCTGCATGCGCGGTCAAAGTGGACCGCAGAACAGCTATAGTGGGTTCGGCAACCAAGGGGCAGCGCTGGCTGGACTGTACTCGATCACTGGCTGGCCAGATCGACCTCCCGCCGGTCCGTGGGGCGCATACACGGACTTTATTGCACCGCGCTTCGGCGTCGCGTCCATCGCAGCGGCTCTCCTGTCGCGCCGTGCGACAGGTCGGGGACAACACATCGACTTATCGCAGATAGAGACCGGCATTCACTTCATGGGACCGCTGATTCCGCATGCCTTTGCCGGTGGCAAGCCCGTCGAATCACCCGGCATGCGATCGATGTACGCCTCTCCCCAGGGCGTCTTTGCCGCATCCGGAGAGCAATCTTACGTGGCCATATCGATCGAGACCGACGCACAATGGAAGGCCCTGACGAAGCTATGCAGCTTGCCCGATTGCGCCACATGGACCGCCGCTGAGCGTGCCCAGCACGAGGACTCGTTGGTCCGCTCAATAGCGGCCTGGGTAGCGCAGCGCAGTGCACAGGAGGTCGAATCTCGCTGTCAGGCACACGGCGTGCCCGCACACTGTGTGCTTTGGCCGAAGGATCTATATGCAGATCCTCAGCTCACCCATCGCGAATTCTTTCAAACGCTGCATCACCCGGAGATGGGTACGGTGCAATTCGACGGTCACGTCACTAAGTTCTCGAGCACGCCTCCTAAATTGGACAGTCCCGGACCGCTCCTCGGAGAGCACGGCATTGAGATTCGGCAAATGTTCTCCTGATTTAAATGCCCACCGCGAGTCAGTCAGCGGGTACGGGAGGTCGCCATTGTTCCCCTTCCATAGTCGTGAGTTCGTCCGATAGGGTGTTTAGCGAGCGAGCGCTCATTAGAAGGAGAGGATTGTGAAGATTCCAGCTTGGACCCGGAGCATCGCAGTGTCGTCTGCCGTGTTGGCTACGTTTGTCGCGCAAGCAGCCATGGCAGAACATCACGAGGCCTGCGCTCCGGAACAGGGGATGATTTTTGTTTGCGGGCCCCAGAATGCGGAAGACCTGGTCCGCGTAGAGAAAACGTCCTGGATCATCGCGAGCGGCATGTCCGGCGAAGGCGTTCCAGGGCACATCTACCTGCTCGATCCCGCCGAACGCAGTTACGACGAGTTATACCCCGGAAGCTCGCCGGTGCATCGCTGGAACCGCGACGAGTTCGCTGCGTGTCCCGGTGAGTTGAATACGGCCAACTTTTCCGCGCACGGACTAGCCATCCGCGCGCTCGGTGACGGTCTACACCGGCTTTACGTCACGAGTCACGGCGCGCGCGAGGCAGTCGAGATCTTCGCGGTGGATGCGCGCGGAGAGAAACCCGCGATCGCCTGGGTCGGTTGCGTGGTGATGCCGGAGCACGCGTCAATCAACTCAGTCGCGCCTTTGCCGAGCGGCGGCTTCATCACGACGCGCATCATGACCGAAGGGCCGGACGCCTTTGATGAGATCATAGCGGGCGATATTACAGGCTATTTGTACGATTGGCATCCGGGTGGCGTTGTCGACGCGGTGGCGGGCACCGAGATGTCCGGACCCAACGGCATCGAGGTATCACCCGACGGCACCAAGGTGTTCGTCGCTTCCTGGGGACGGGGTGAGGTAGCGCGGTTCGGTCGCTCCACCGAGGGGCGGTTGACCCTCGAGCGTACATTGAAGATGAACTTCCGCGTAGACAACTTGCGCTGGTCCAAACGCGGCACGCTCTATGCAGTAGGCCACCGCATGTCAGACGCGCAAGACTGTGGACAGCCATTGTGCATGGCGGAGTGGGAAGTGGCGGAAGTGGACCCCGACACCATGACAGCGCAAACACGCGCCGTGAAAAAACCGAGCGCGGGATTTTCCGGCGCCACTGTGGCGATCGATACAGACGACGGCCTGTGGCTGGGCACGTTCCGTGGCGACCGCCTGGTTTTTCTCCCGAACGACGAGCTCTGATCCAACCCCGGAGGAACACCTACTATTACCGCCGACGAAATGCATGACATGGTCGGCCGCTTGGATAGCGCGTTTACCGAGTGGGAATCGATTGTGCTTTAGCACAACTACTTGGCGGGTCCACACCATGACACCAAGTTATGTCGCGAGTTTTATCTCTGACACTCAGACACCGACTCAGCTCCCCGGCACCCGGTCGAACCAAGGCTGGGCTTCCTCCAGCTCCCGCGCGATCTTCAGAAGCGTCAGCTCGTCCCCGTAGCAGCCCACGAACTGAACGCCCACCGGCAGTCCGTCGGCACTCCAGTGCAGAGGCAGGCTGATGGCCGATTGGCCGGTGGCATTCTGCAGGTTGGTGAACCCCCAGAAGCGAACGAAACGCTCGTTGAACAAGGCCTGGTCGTAATTGACCGTGTCCAACCAACCAATGGGCACCGGTGGAGAGAGCAGAACGGGGGTGAGCATCAGATCCCAGTCCTGATGAAAGCGTGCCGTTGCCCGGCCGGTCTGGTGTATGACTTGCAGCGCCTTCGCGTAGTCCGCTGCCGACAGCGAGCTTCCAAGCTGCCACATCATCCGGGTGTGGGGCTCTATGTCATCGTCTCGAAGCTCCCGGCCCAGGACCTGGAGCCGGTTGTTAACGTTCAGCGTGATGTTGCCGGCCACCAAGATCGAGGTGGCCCTAGCGTAAGGTTCCCGGTCGAACTCCGGGGATGCTTCCGCCACCGTGTGCCCGAGCGACTTGCAGAGCGCGGCCGCCCGCTCAACAGCGGCGATGCATTCAGGATGAACCTCCTGGCCGGTCAATGCATTCAGATCCACGGCGATCTTCAACCGCTTGAGCGGCTCGCAATGCCGCTCGAGGTACGCGCCCTCGAAATGCGGTGCGGCGTAGGGATCGCCCGGGGCCGGACCGTGAAAGGCATCTAGAAAAGCAGCGCTGTCACGCACGGAGCGGGTGACCACGTGACCTGTGGACATCCCACTCCAGCCCTCACCCACATCCGGGCCCTGGGGGTTGCGGGCCCGGGACGGCTTGAGCCCCACCAAACCGCAACAGGACGCTGGAATTCGGATCGAACCGCCGCCATCCGTTGCGTGGGCAGCCGGTAGCCAGCCGTCCGCCACGGCAGCGCCCGCACCGCCCGAGGAACCGCCGGGTACATGACCGGTGTTCCAGGGGTTGCGGGTCGGACCAAACAGAGCCGGTTCCGTGGCCACGTTCAGCCCGAACTCCGGTGTGTTGGTCTTGCCGAAGATCACCAGCCCGGCCTGCCGAGCCCGCTGCACCACGGTGGCGTCATGATCCGGCACATGCTCCGTGTACAGGCGAGAGCCGTAGGTGCAGGGGACATCCTCCATGTAGACCAGGTCTTTGACCAGGAAGGGAACCCCGGCAAGCGGTGTCTCGGAAAACGGCTCCGCAGCCCGCTGCCGCGCGGCGTCCTCAAAAAAAGCTGTGACCGCGTTGATTTCGCCGTTCCGGGCCCGGGCTCGGTCCATGGCGCTTTCCAGTACTTCTAGTGCCGTAATGTCTCGGTTCCGAATCCGTTCCGCCAGCCCAAGCGCATCCAGGTCACGATAGTCGTCCATCATTGCTCCCCTCCTCCAGTTTCAACCATTGTCTTGATCGGATGCCGGGCCCGGTTAGCTGGACGCGGTGGGTCTTTAACACACGAACAGACAAGCTATAGTCTCCGTGATGGCAATCAAGGCCGAAACCTCTTTTTCACTCGCAGATCAACTGTTTAACGCAGCGTCTGTCCGTACGCTTGCCGACGCAATGGCGAAAACGTGGCCGAAGTTCGACCATGCAGAATTCACGCAAGGCAGCCTGGCGGCGTTCCCGGATCTCGAGCTGAAACAACGCATCAGCTACATGGTTGATCGGCTGGACGAGCAGCTGCCGGATGAGTTTGACCAAGCCGTCGATGTTCTTGAATCCGCCCTCCCAGCGCCACTCGATCCCAACTTGCACGACGATGACTTTGGTCACTTTATCTGGGCTGTACCTGCCGAGTGGGTGGCACAACACGGTTGCACAGAACATCGGTTAGACCGTTCGCTGGGTTTCCTGAAACAAGCCACGATGCGGTTTAGCGTAGAGAACGCGATTCGACCTTTTCTCGACAAATACCCAGAGAAGACGATGCGCTTCATCCATAGCTGTGCCACCGATACAAACTATCACGTCAGGCGACTCGCCTCGGAGGGTATTCGTCCGTATCTACCCTGGGCACAAAGAATCAGATTGCCCAGCGACAGCGTCATCGAAGTTTTGAACATCCTGCACGCGGACCCGACTCGATACGTGACGCGCTCGGTCGCGAACACCATGAATGACTTGTCGCGAGACGATCCCGAGCTTGTGATCGATACGCTTAAGCTGTGGCATCGATCCTCCACTCAAGTAAAAGACGAACTCGACTGGATGACTCGCCACGCGTTGCGGACACTGATCAAAGCAGACGACACGCAGGCACTGGAACTGTTGGGTTATCCAGCAGAACCAAAGTTTTCGTTGGGGCAGGTTTCGGCCAGCGAATCCGTCGCCATCGGCGATGCACTGCACTGGCGGGGAACACTCAAATCCAGAGCCCGACAAAGATTGAAAATTGGCCTGCGCGTTCACTTCCTCAAAGCCAACGGTGAGCATTCGGTCAAAGTGTTCGCGGTAAAAGAAATAGATGCGGGTAAAGCGTCGTTCGTGATCGAAAAGAAGATCTCGTTTAAACCGATCACGACGCGAACCCTGTATTTAGGAACGCACCACGTTGAACTCGTGGTCAATGGCAAGACTCGCGGCAAGCGTTCGTTTGAACTCATCGATACCTGACCCCACAGGCTATAACTAATGACTATTCAAGAACTAGGCAGTATCGGCGAATTTGTCAGCTCGATCGTGGTTTTGATCACTCTGCTCTACCTCGCCGTACAGGTTCGACAAACACGCAACGCAACGGTCGCATCAACGATGCAGACAAACCGTGTGCAGTTTCAAAGCATCATGCTGGCGAATCGTGACTCCCAAATCGCCCCCATCATCATCAAGGCAGATAATCACGAGCCGCTCACTGACGAAGAAGAATATCGAATCGGCAACCACATCAATCTGCAGTGGAATCTACTGTTCAGCGAATATGTGCAACTGCAGATTGGCTACACGGCGGCCTGGGCCCCCAGTGACAAGCTGGCACTCGAGCGCATCTTTCATCGTTATGGCGGCCGCGCCGCAGCCTGGTGGGATACGTCGGGGAAAGAAATCTATCCTCAGCAGTTTGTCGACTACGTAGAGAGCATCAGACCGAGGTCAGATTAGCTTGCCTTACAGAGGGAGCTAACGATCATTCACGATCGAATTCCCATTCCCCCAGACGGCCGCTATAGTGGCCCTTTTTGTGACTTACGCCATTCTCGATTATCTAGAACGCGTAGTTCACCGTTAGGCCGTAGGTCTCGGGCATACCAGCAAACCGGACGATGGAATCGTTTACTTTGCTGTTCCGGGTCCAGTAGTACTCGTCCGTCAGGTTTCTACCCCATAGCCAGATCCGCCAGTTGCTGTTTTCCACACCCAGTTGGGCGTCTACCAGTGTGCGATCCGGGATCGGCAGATCCGAGTCACCAACAATGATCTGCGCATCGGTACGCGTACAGGGCACTCCAGGCTCTTTACACTCATCGACGAAGAACGATGTCGTTTCATCCTGATAGTTCACATTGGTGGAAACGAAAGCCCGCCATTCGCCGGTGAGTTGCCAGTCGTAGCTAACAGCCAGGTTCCACTGCAATTCGGGTGCCTGAGGAAAATCCTGCCCGGAAAAGTCTTTGGTGCCCGCGTTACCGGCTTTGAAGAACGGGTCGAAATTACGGAAAGTTCCCTCCACTTCACTGTCTGCCCAGCTGATGGAAGGAGAGATACGAAATCCGTCTACCGGGATCCAGGTTACGACCATTTCCGCACCCTGTACGCGGGAATCCGGTACGTTCACGAGCGCGGGCAGCGATCCGAATATCTGATCTTCCAGAGCGCCGCGGATCTGCTTGTCGGTGTAGTCGTAGTAGAAGATTGCGGCATTCACCTGCAACGTATTTTCCAGCAGCGTGCTTTTTACACCGATTTCGTAGGCGAGCAACTCTTCCTGAACAACTGGTTCGAGCTGGATCGAAGCCGAGCCGGGCAGGGTCGGGAACTGTCCATTCTTGAAACCCTTGCTGATGTTTGCGTACAACAGGGTGCTGTCGGCCGCCGCCCAGTTGACGCCCACCCGCCAGGAGATGTTGTCTTCATCCAAGGAGCCTTTGTGGCCACCGACAGCTGGTGGGTTGAACGTGGGTCCTGCGCCGGTTGTCGCGCACGCACCCGGATCGGGAAGTATAGGGGAGGTGGATCCCAGGAAGGGTTGTATCAGCGAGGACGTCAAGGACCAGCTGCCGTCGCCACCATCATTGGTGCAACCCTCGAAGTCCCTTTCCTGGTCGGTATAGCGGATACCGGCGTGCAGAGTGACGTCGTCATTCAGCGCATACTCGATGTTGCCGAAAATGGCGTAGGTCTCAGCCTCCTGGGCGTTGTTCGGACGGGTCGGTCCGAAGTCGATAAAGCCGAAAATCGGAGATACCGAGGACTCGCCGTAGGACTGCACGAATTCATCGTATGTTTCAGTTTCTTCGTAGTTTAAACCCACTACCCAAGTGCCGTGCTCGTAGTAGCCGGTGAGACGGAATTCCTGGAACTTGGTTTCCAGATCGCCACGCTGAGAAGTTTCGTAGATCTGGAACACGGTGCCATCCTGATCCACACCGGAACCGTCGCGTTCAAAATCGTGCAGGCTCGTCAACGACGTGAATACGATGTCGTCGGTCAGGTCGTAGTCGATGCGCAGTTGCGTGGACAACATCGAGGTATCGTTACGGTTGGGAATGCAGTTGTCGTAGTTACGCGTGACGCTCGAGATGTTTGTGCAGGGACTCCAGTCCGCGGAACGCGCATTGCGTGGCGCGAGTGGTACGGCCAGGAAACCCGCTGGTAGCGGATTCAATGGATTCTGCGAAACCTTGCCCGCCAGTTGTGGGCGCAGGACGTCGCTTTCGTCCTGGAAGCCGCTGATCGTCAACAGCACGCGGAGGCGTTCGTCGGCGTCATAGGCGAGCATCGCGCGCCACGTGCTTTCGTCTTTCTCGCCTGCCTCTTCGCCGGTGACGTAACTTTTCTGCCAGTCACCGGAATTCTGCATCCGGGCGGCTATCCGGTAGCTCCAGGACTCGCTCAGCGGGCCGCTGATAAAGCCTTCCAGATCCAGGGATTCGAATCGTCCATAGCCGGCCGTAATACCTGCCTCAAATTCGTTTGTCGGCTTGTTAGTGATGAAGTTGACGGCGCCGCCGGTGGCGTTCTGGCCAAAGAGCGTACCCTGCGGTCCCTTAAGTGCTTCCACACGCTGTATGTCCAGCGACGCGCCTCTAGTCATGGGGGCAAACTGCAGGGGTGCCTCGTCAATGTAGACGCTCACCGTTGGACTGGTTGCCAGGGAAGTCTCCTGGAAACCGATACCGCGAATGGTATAGATCGGCGTGCCAGCCTGGGTCACATTGGAGCTGAATCCCGTAACGACTTTGAAGAGATCAGCGGCATCGGTCACACCGAGATCGGTCAGCTGCTCTCCCGTCGCTGCCTGAATGGACATGCCGACATCGTTGATGCTCTCTTCCCGTTTCTGGGCGGTTACGATGACTTCTTCGATGGTGCCGGTGTAGTCCCGTTCAGGTTCAGCAGCACTCAAAGAAGGCGAAAAAAGTAAGCTTATCGATCCGGCAACGAACGCCTGGATTATGCGGGCCATCATCACTCTCCCCTAATGATGAAAAAAATTAGTGTACACGTATTATTTTTCATGCGTCAATCAACAGCTCGAGTTGTTCGACCTTTTACGACGCTCTAACATCCATGCGGCATGTTCGAGATGATGGCGGATACAGCAGGTGACTACGGCAGACAAACCCAAGTGGCAGGCGCAGAAAAGCGCGTTGACCCGGGATCGTATCGTCATAGCAACACTGGAATGCATCGTGGAGTACGGCTACGAAAACACCACCATGGCCAAGATCGCGCAAACGGCGAACGTCAGTCAGGGTTCCATGCAGTATCACTTTCCGGCCAAGCTGGATGCAATAAAAGCCGCCATTCACTATCTGCACGCAAAAAGACTGACGGATCATCAGCGCGATCTGGAGAACATACCGAAAGGTGTGGATCCGATGGCGCACGCCATCGATGTCTACTGGCGACACCTGAGCGAAGGGCACTACATCGCCTATCAGGATCTTGTCGTAGCCGCCCGAACGCACCCGGAGCTGGCGGCGGTGTTGAAACCCGCCTACCAGAGTTTCGTCAAAGCCTGGCGCCGTGATGCGCTCAGTATCGTTCCCGAATGGAACGGCCATCGGGCCAGATTCGAGTTGATCTGCGACATTGGTCAGTATCAGATGGAAGGACTCGCATTTGGCCGGTTGAACGGTCAGATCAACGATAAAAAGACTGAGAACGTGCTGCACTTCATCAAGGACCTGCTGGTCAAGATGACGGCAGAGATGGCGATTGAAGGCCGCAAGCCCTGAATCTCAGGTAGTCATTGTGTGGGTGCCCAAGCCACCGGAAAGACCTCGGGAAAATCCTGCAGAAACTGTCCGTCACGAGGCGCGTATTCGTAGAGCGGCAGTGGGTCTGGAATGGCCTGACTGCGCCGTCTGAGATAGTGGACGTCGGGGCCGGCCCAGAGTGACGCGTGTGCTCTGCGCGGATGGGGTAGTTCCACGTTGCCCCGCGCCGAGTGAACAATGTGGCCGTGAAACAAGAGCACATCCCCGGGCTCGTAATCCCAGCCAAGGATGTCGAATGAGTCGCGGTTGGCTTCTATGTTGGGTAATGCCGGCAGGCTGGCATCCAGGAAGGAGTCGAAGTAAGTCCACTGTTCGAACGCTTCCGGACCAATCAACACTTTGCCGTCCGCATAAGCCTTTTCGAGTTCAGCTGCCCCCTCCGGATCGGACGCCGGGTCCATGCCTACCGGCGGACGATAGGTTACGTTCCAGAGATGGGAGCCACGGATGACTTCTAGGCTGACATCCCGGGGCACCGGATCCACGCAAACCCACGCACGAATCAGCTGATGTCCTTCGACGTTGTAGTAACAGGTGTCCTGATGCCAGGCGCTGGGTGCGATCATGCCCGCGGGTTTGTAGAACATCTGATCCATATAGAAACGCACCGGTGCGTTCAGGATTGAACCCACAATCTCGGCGATGGGTGATTCATCCAGCAGTCGCTTCAGCGCCGGTGCGTGCGTGGCCGGAAATTGATCGATGCGCAGGGGCATATCGACACCGGCAGACATACCGTCTGGATGCGCCTGGGCGTATTCGACACCTTCGCAAAGAAGTTCTGTCCAATCAGCGCCTAAGATGTTTTTCAGCAGAATGGCGCCATCGCGATCGAAGTCATGGATTTCTTCGTCGTTTACCGCCCGCAATATCGGTGTTCCCGTCATGCTGTGTTCTCGCCGGATTGCTTCACTGGGATTGTCGATATTAGTATGCGTACATTGTTTTTCCAAGGGAGCGAACGGCACTATGTCTTACCAACACATTGAATACGAAGTCGACAATGGCAGAGCCCGCATCACATTGAACCGCCCGGAAAAGCGTAATGCGCTGTCCATCGACCTCGTTGAGGAGCTGCGCGATGCGCTCTGGGAGGCGGATGACAACAAGGCCGTGCATTGCGTCATTCTAAAAGGGGCGGGCAGCTCGTTCTGCGCGGGCTATGATCTGACCGCGGGCTCATCGAAGCCGGACGATGGCGTCGAGCGGCGGCGTGGCCGCGGTATCGACGATGACGCCTGGCAGATCGAACGCTTCCAGCGCAGCCTGCGAACGCTCACGGAGATGCACAAACCGTCGATTGCACAAATCCACGGCAATTGCCTGGCTGGTGGGACGGATCTTGCTTTGTACTGCGACATTCTGATCTGCGCGGACAACGCGAACATCGGCTACTCGGCATTGCGTAACATGGGCGCCGCGCCCAATCAGATGTGGCTCTACAACTGTGGGCCTCAGTGGACCAAAAGACTGCTGCTGACCGGCGATACGTTGAGCGGTGAAGACGCTGCCCGTATTGGTCTCGTTCTGAAATCTGTACCTGAAGCGTATCTGGAGCAGGAGGTGGAAGGCCTAGCCGACCGCATGAGCTGGATCGACCCGGAAATGCTCTCCACCAACAAGCGCATCATCAACGTCGGTATGGAGCTGATGGGTGCGCAGGTCCTGCAGCGCCTGGCTGCGGAAAACGATGCCCGCGCGCACACCTCCCAGGCAGCGCGGGATGTGTTCAAACAAATTGCTACGGAAGGTCTGCGGGCTGCATTGCACGACCGTGACGCACCGTTCGGCGACAGCCGGGCGCGGGTAATTGGCCCTGAGGTTCGCGATGAAGACGGTCGCCTGATGGATCTGGAAACCTGAACTTCGACGCCGCTAATGAGCAATTCCAGCAGGTTGTTGAAGGCTGAAGCGTCGCTCTGAACGCTTTTCAGCGGGGCAGTTCCAGGCCTGCGCCGACGCGGTCCCAGGTGTCGTTGCTGACACCAGCGTCGCGTATTTTCGCCTTCTGAATGCGGGCGGTGGCTTCGGTTTTCGGTAACGCATCCCAGATCTCGATATACCGCGGAATGGCAAAGCGCGGCATTCTCGAGACGAGAAATTCGATCAGGTCGGCAGGCTCGAAGTCTGTGCCTGCGTCGAGAACAATGGCCACTTTGACTTCGTCTTCGCCCTGTTCAGCCGGGACGGCTACGGCACCACTCTCAGCGATGCCGGGATAGGTATTGACGATGGCTTCGATCTCGAAGCTGGAAATGTTCTCACCGCGGCGGCGGATATAGTCTTTAGCCCGATCGACGAAGTAGTAGTTCCCCGCTTCGTCGTAGGTAAACGCATCACCCGTGTGGAACCATCCGTTTCGCCAGGCTTCGTTGGTTTTGTCCGGCATGTTCCAGTAGCCGGTATTCAACTCCCAGGGTTCGCCCCGGACGATGAGTTCGCCGGGGGTATCTGGCGGCACCAGGCGGTCATGCTCGTCGACAATGCGCACCTCAACCCCCGGGCGCGCCTGGCCGCAGCTGCGATAGTTGTCGCCGGTGCAGGGTGCGTCGGCGCGGATGATCGGGCAATTGATTTCAGTCATGTTGTAGGTGGTGAAAACATCGACGCCAAAACGTCTGCTGAACTCGTCCACCTCAGGTATCACCGGTGCCATACAGACGGTCCGCATTGGATTGTCGGCGTCATCTGCCTGCTCGGGCTGGTTCAAGAGCATCTGCGCCAGCGGACCGAGCAGCACCGTCGCGTTCGCATCGTAGGTGCGAACATCGTCCCAGTAGTCTCCAGACGAGAAAACTTCGCGGATTACAGTGGCGCCACCAAATACAGTGGCGAAGTAGTACCCACCTTTGCCCGTGATATGGAATACGGGATAAGGGGCATAGAGACGTACGTCGTCGAGGCGGTCATGTGGGATGAACCCGCTTTCCAGGGAGGCCTGGATGTGCCCCCAGGGCACCATGACTGCCTTCGAGCGGCCTGTTGTACCCGACGTGTAGATGAGAGATGAGATGTCCCAGGGACCTGGCTCCGCACGTTCGACCGCTTCAGCACCATCCAGAAATTCCGTCGATGACAAGACGTTAAAAGGCAGCTTTGCGGGTACCTCGGGTATCGGGCCGTAGACGACCACGTGCCTGACGTGAGGCAGCTGGTCGGCGATCTCGAACACAGGGGTTACGAAGCGTGCGTCCGCCAGGATGACTTCCGCCTCAGTGTTGTTCACCACATGGCGGAGCCACTCTCCCTTGTAGGCGGTATTGATGGGCGACTCGATCGCGCCCAGCCAGGCTGAGCCTGACCAGACGGCGTAAGCGTCGAAACCGTTTGCGAAAATTGTGACCACTGGCTGGCCTCGCACAACGCCTAAACCCTCGAGGCCACTGGCTACCTTGAGGGCGTTTTCGTACGCGGTGCCCCAGTTGAGAATCGAGCCATCAGCATGCTTCAGCGCGATGTCGGCGGCACACTCGGCTGCGCGTGTGGCCAGCAACTGGGGCATGAGGCGTGGGTGTTCGAAAGCCATTTTGATTGCTACCTGTCAGCCGAGTGGGTCGGAGCATACCGCAGTTTTGTGGGTCGAACGCGTGAGGGATCTTTGTCGTCGACGTTGTATGTCTCAGTAGGATTGCCCTAGAGTCGTTGCAAATCGAGAGGGGGAAGACATGCCCGAACAGATTCAGCCGCCACCGTTGGGCACGGTCAGCCAGGTGGCCTACGTCGTTACAGACATGGAACAGGCGCTCAAATACTGGGTTGACGTGATGAATGCGGGCCCGTTCTTCGTGTTTGAGCACGCAAGCCTGGAAAACCAGCGCTATCGCGGCGGCCCGTCTGACGTGGACGTGACGCTGGCAGTCGGCAATTCCGGGGACACGCAGATAGAGCTCATCTACTGTGAAAACGACGCCCCTTCGGTGTACAGGGAATTTCTGGATGCCGGTAGATCCGGCGTGCACCACCTCGGCCTCATGCCGGAAGACTATGCAAAGACCTGCGCGCTATACCGCTCGCTGGGTTTCGAGGCGGCCTTCGAGTGCAGCATCGGCGGTACCGATCTGGTTTATTTCGATACGCTCAAGACGCTCGGCCATTTCACGGAGTTGTGGGACAACAGCGAGACGTTTCGGGAATTTCAGAGGAGCGTCAGAGAAGCCGCTTTCGAGTGGGACGGCCGGGACCCGATTCGCCACGGTGCGCTGTAGTTCGAACCGGCACATTGTTGAGCGATGGTACCAGGCGTTGGCGGCAGGCGATTTCGAGACCATCTTCGATATGTATCACGACGATGTGGTCTACAACATGGTCGGCAACACGCCTGTCCCGGCCGCATCTACGGTAAGGAAGCGTTTGCGATCGCAGAAACGTCACTGCGCTGCTTGACAGTTGCGCCAACGGAGACGTTTGGTTTTATCAATCTATAGTTTACGGGGCCTCTGTTGCACCTATATGCCTAACGATGCACAACGATGTCTCACTGTTCCCGGCAATCCTCTGAGATCTATGTGCAACTGAGGATTCAGTTACCAGCGGTCACGGGTGTCAACTTCGTTGGTTGACGCCAGGTGCACCTGGCGAGCATTAGCTTTGATACCTCTCCCGGTGCATATCCGCCGGAACCCCTCACACCCGGCAAGCGGCTGATGCCGCAGCCTGGTAGGCTCGGGTTCATCTCGAACACACGCGATGACGAGGCCACCCAATGACAACGAGTGCATTCTTACTAGACGGCGACGTAGCGGTCATCACCGGCGCGGGCAGCGGTATCGGCGAAGGCACCGCTCACGTGTTGGCGAACGCCGGTGCCCGCATCGTATGTGCCGGCCGCCGGGAAGCGGAGATTGAACGCGTCGCAAACGACATCCGCGAAGCAGGCGGCGAAGCCATCGCCGTGCGCACGGATGTGACCGTCGATGCAGATGTCGAGCACCTGATGCAATCCGCCGTCGATCAATGGGGCCGGCTCGACATCCTGGTCAACAATGCGGGTGGTTCGCCCATCCAGGCGCCGCTGGTGGACATGCCCCGCGAGGAGTGGGACAACACCGTCGCACTGAACCTGACTGCCGTGTGGAACTGCACCAGCGTCGCAGCCAAACTGATGAACGACGGCGGGCGGGTCGTCAATGTGTCATCCATCGCCGCGGCGCGCATCGTACCCAACAGCGGTCACTACAGCGCGGCCAAACGGGGAGTAAACTCGCTGACCGAGTCTTTTGCGTTCGAGCTGGCGCCGCGTATACGCGTGAACGCCGTGCTTCCCGGTCTGGTGCCCACCGACATCGTCATGGAATCCTTGCAGTTGAGCGACGAAGACCTGCCCGCGCTTGAGGAACAGCTGCAGATCCCTGCGGGACGCCTGGGCCGGCCGGAGGATCTGGGCAATGCGATTCTGTACTTCGTCTCCCCCGCGTCCGAATGGGTGACCGGAGAATGTGTCAGCATCTCGGGCGGAGGCAATCTGGCCGGTTCGGTATAACGGGCTCGGTATAACGGGCTCGGTATAACGGGAAAGATACAGTGGACATCGTCGATTCACAGGTGCACTTCGGTCCGGGCGGCATAGATGAACTGTTGGCCCGGATGGATGCGCTCGGCATCAACGCGGTGCTCGCGGATGAATTCTGGGGGCTGGACAATTGGGGACCCGGCTACCGGCTGGCTAACGGCGTGCTGCGGGTGACCGCACCCACGGCAGAGCTGGCAGCGGCCCTTCATCCGGACCGTTTCAGCTACGTGCTGCGGGTGGAACGGCGGGACCCCGAAGTCGAGAGCCTCGTCCGCATGGCCTCGGATGCGCCGGGTATCCGGGCCATCCGCATGCTGCCGAGCCTCACGGCGGAAGAACTGGCCGCCTTTGAAGACGGCGCCTACGCCGACGTATTCAAAACCGCGGGCAGCGTCGGTCTACCGGTGTTCCTTTACATCGCGGGCCACGTGGAACTACTGCCGCACTACCTCGAACGGTTTCCACAAGTGCGCTTCATAGTTGACCACTGCGGCATGCCGATGGAACAGGGCATCAGTTTTCTCGATGCAGAAACACCCGATCAATCCGCAGGGGTCAGCGATCACAGCGGGCCGGATGTATCCTACTTCGATGAAGTGCTGAAGATCGCCAAGTACCCCAACGTTTCGCTCAAGTGGAGCCACGCCCAGGGCATGTTCGGTGTACTGGATTATCCCTTCAACGATTTGATGCCTTACCTACGCCGTGCGCTGGATGCGTTTGGTCCTGACCGGGTCATGTGGGCCAGCGACATGGGCGGCAACCAGACCGGTGAGACCTGGGCGGAGCTCTTGTTCTACATTCGAGATTGCTCCACGCTCACCGACACGGAAAAAGACTGGCTGCTGGGCAAAACGGTCCGCACGCTGCTCGACTGGAAGTCGTAGGTAAAAGCGTATGAGCACCTGGCAAATCGGCGACGTCACCATCACTCAGTTCGTTGAGCTGACCTTTGAGGGCCTGGACGCGTTTCTGCCCCAGGCAACGCCGGAGGCCGTGCTACCCATCGAGTGGCTGCGGCCCGACTTCATCACACCCGAAGGGGTGCTGCGCTTCAGCATACACGCGCTGGTGGTTGACACCCCCGGCAAGCGCATCATCGTCGACACCTGTGTGGGCAACGACAAACCCCGGGAGATGTTTGCCGACTGGCACATGCTGCAGACGAGTTTCTTAGAAGATCTCACCGCCGCGGGCTTTCCGCCGGAGTCTTTCGATACCGTTCTGTGCACGCACCTGCATCTGGACCACGTCGGATGGAACACCCAGCTGGTCGATGGCCAGTGGGTGCCAACATTTGCGAGCGCGCGCTACCTGATCGAGGCAAGTGAGTTTGCCTACCTAAACGAAGAAGCAGAAGACGAACAGGTGGAGCAGTGGCTGAAGGACTCCAATCGCGACGTGATGACCGATTCCATACGCCCGGTGCTTAAGGCCGGACTCATCGATCTGGTTGATAGCCGCCACCGGATTTGTGATGAGGTGCGCCTGATCCCCACACCCGGGCACACCGTCGGCCACGTGAGCGTCGAGATCGAATCAAAGGGCGAGCGCGCATTGATTACCGGCGACTTCATCCACCACCCCTGCCAGCTCGCGCATCCCGAATGGTCGGTGACCACGGACTATGACGGCGCCGAGTCCGTCGCGACACGAGAGCGAGTTTTCAAAGACATTGCCGATGAGGATGTGTTGGTGATCGGCACGCACTGGCCAAAGCCGACAGCAGGATATGTCACCCGAGACGCTAGAGCCTTTAGACTGAAAACCTGAACGTCCCTCGGCCGTATGCGCGAGCAGCGCCCACCCTAAGCGTGCACCCGCTTCTCTATCACCGACTTACACACCCACGTCTTCAATGCGCGCTATCTGCCGCTGCATGGGACTCCTGCTCCGTGAGCTCTTTTGTCATGAGGTTGCCTCCTCCGGTGTGTTCGATGCGGTCTCGAACGCGCGTCTGGCAGCCCGCATGCCGTCAACCGCTCGGGGAAAGCCTGCGTATAAACACAAATGCGTCATGATTTCCTCGATCTCGTCTCGACTGAGTCCATGGTTCAAGCCGGCTGGAACATGGAAGGCCAATTCCTCTTCCTGCCCGAGCGCGGTCAATATAGCGATCACAATCAGTGAACGGTCCCGGCGTGACAGTTCGGGGCGTGCCCAGATTTCGCCGAACGCCCAGAGCATGGCCCAATCGCCTACATCGCCGAGGAGGTTGTGCATATTCTCAAGATCCTGCTTGGGATCGGCACTCGCCGTGCCTGCGGTTAATGTGCTGCGTACCTCGGCGGCGCGTTCCAGTCGTTCGTCATCACCAAGGTGTTCGGCGCCGATTCGCCCTGAGATTTTTTCCACACCTTCCGCATCGCAAAACGCCTGATCCATACGCCGGCTGGCCGCCATAGCCGCCGGGAATCCAACATAGGCAGCTACGTGCAGGTTGATCTCTTCGATCTCGGTGCGGGTCAAGCCGTGCCGCAAGCCAATCCCGGTATGCAGCACAAGTTCCTCGTCCCGGGATTGCGCGGCCAATACGGCGATGATCATCAAGCTGCGGTCGCGGCGGCTGAGGATTGGACGGCTCCACATTTCACCCACTGCGGTAAACGCAAACGTTCCCAACGCCCCCAGGTTGCGTTCCATCGAAGCCAGCACTCGAGTTGGTTCAGCCTCGGGTACAAATCGTGTGAATGTCTCGCTTGCCTGTTGTTGCCGCTCTTCCCAGTTTGCCATTGTCTCCCCCGGCGTAATCTGATCAATCAAGCCTGAGAGCTTACCCGATTAGACCTGCCATTACGGATAATGACTGAACGCGCTGTAAGAACGTGACCTTTCCCCGTCCAGCGTCGTGCCGTTATCGTCGCAAACATCTGATACTCTAAATCCTAGCGAAACCAAGGGTGCCTATGTACGCGCTCGGTTACTACGAAAACACTGACAATCGAACTATCGGGCTCTACATCAGTATGCCGCCGATCTACATCTTCGTGCAGGGGTGGTTGATCGGATTCGCGCTGCAAGCCATTCGATGATTACAACAGATCGGATTCGTTTCTCCCACACCGAGACACTGTGCCTCACTGCGGTGCTTCTGTTGGCTTTCGGCGCCTCTCTCGGCATGGCATTCAACATCGACGCCATTGCGCTCTCGTTCGGCGTGGGCAACTCCGATGCCGGTCTCGTGGCCACGTTGGAAATGGCGTCGATCGCCATCGGCAACTTGATTACTGCGCGATATGTCGGCCGCATCGCCCAGCACCTACTTTATCTAGTTTGCATCTTTGTTATCGCTTGCGCCAACGCGCTGTCGATCTTCGCCGCTGAACTCGGCTGGCTGATATTGCTGCGTTTACCTGCCGGTCTGGCGCTGGGAGCGCTTGTTGCAACGATCATGGCAACTGCCGGGCGATCCTCTACGCCTGAGCAAACGTTTGGACTGATCAATGCGTCCGTCGGTGCTATGGGGATCGCGGTGTCTTACACGCTCCCGCGGGCGCTGCAATTGGGAGAGGTCGCACCAGCCCAGTGGATGCTATCCCCGGTGGACGGACTTTACGCGGCCTACACGCTGGCAGCTGTTGTGGCTTTTGGCTTCATCCGTTTCACACCCCGACCCGCGTCGATCGCAATCCAACCGGGCACCCAACAGAAAGCGCGTAGCAACCGCTGGGTGGCGCTGTTGGGCCTTGGGTTGGTGTTCTTCGGCCATGCCCTGCTCGCCGTCTTTCTCGTGCGCATCGGGCGGCAAACCGGCCTTGATGCCAAAGCGATCGGCTATGTGCTCATGGCCGCCGGTGCAGTGGGTATCGTCGCCCCGCTACTCACCGGTTTTTTCGGAGCACGCGTCCGAGCCACGCCCATCGTGCTTGCCTTACTGGCGGTGATGCTTGCGGCAGGCCTCTATCTGCCGCGCGCAAACGCAACCGCGTTTGCGCTGACCGCACCCATATTCGCGGCGTTGCCGACCGCAATCATGCCGGTATTTCTCGGTGCCGCCGCCAAGGTTGATGCCAGCGGCCAAATCACGGCCGCACACCCGGCGTTCGTTATGCTCGGAGGCGCCGCCGCACCACTCATCGGCGGGTGGGTGAGCGATCAGGGTGGCTTTGAAGCCAGCGCCTACGTGGCCGCAGTTTGTATCGGCGTAGCCTGCGTGCTGATCATCCCCATCCTGCGCGGGTCTGACAAGCTATCTCACGCAACGTCTGTGCGCCCGGGCCACGTAGCGCCCTCTGCAGATGGCGGGTAAGTCGGACACTCACCGATGGATTGGCTAAATCTACGAAAGCTGTAAGACAGTACCTCTCGCTGCAGGGGTCTAAAGCTCAGAACCGTGAGTCGACCGTTACACGGATCACACGCTAAACCTGATGCCCGCCCGCGCCATCCCTCCGCCAATCCCAATCGGCGTACCGTCCGCGCGCCAACAGCTGGCACCCGACAGCCGAGCGCCATCTTGCGCAATCATCCCCATCCCCGCGCCGACGATGGGTTGCTTGGCGATCTGATGCCCGCGCCGTTCCAGCTCGTTCAGCACCGCATCACTGAAGCCGGGTTCCACCTCCAGTTCTTCGCCCAGAGTCCAGATTCGCGGCGCCTCCACGGCTTCCTGGGGGGTCATGTCGTGGTCGATGACGTTGACGATCGCCTGCAGGGCGGAGGGGAATATCCGGATGCCGCCAACGAGACCCACGCAGAAAACCGGCCGGCCTTCCTTTTCGACGATGATGGGCGCCATGCTGGATGTCACCCGCTTGCCGGGTGCAATCGAATTGGCCATGCCGGGATGCGGATCAAATATGTTCATTGTGTTGTTCAAAATCACACCGGTTCCCGGCACGGTGGCTTTACAGCCAAACACCGCGTGAATGGTATGCGTGGCCGAAATCATGTTGCCGTCGGCATCTGCGGCGGCCATGTGGGTAGTTGCGGGTGATTCAGCAATGTAGGCGGTTTGCACTTTGCGCGCCCGCTGCATGTCGACCCGTTCGCGCCAGGTATCGGCATGAGTCTGGCTGATCAGCATGTCGACCGGTACATCGACGAACGCCGGGTCGCCCATGTATTGGCGCCGATCTTCGAAACCGATCTTCAACACCTCAGTCAGGAGGTGCAGGCCGTCGGCTGTACCAAACCCGAGCCCTGCGACATCGAAACCTTCCAGGATGTTGAGCATTTCGATGACATGCACACCGCCGGCAGTGGGCGGGGGCGGCCCGATGATGTCGTAGCCGCGGTAGCGCCCGCGAACCACGTTGGCGTGGGTGGTGGCATAACCGGTGAGATCCTCCATGGTGAGGATGCCGCCTTCTTTCTGAATGTAATCCACCGCGGCCTGTCCGATAGCACCTCCGTACAGGGCGCCCACACCTTCCGCAGCGATGGTCTTCAGCGTCTCTGCGTAGTCGTATTGCACGACAAGTTCGCCCGTTTTTAGGGGGTTGCCACCCGGCAGCCAGGTCCTGGCTGTATCGGGAAACCGGGCGATGTCGTCCGCGTTCTTGTTGATGATCTCACAGAGGTAGCCGGTTGCCCGGAAACCTTTCTCGGCGCAACGGATCGCAGGCTGCAAGACCTCCTCGAGCGACAAGGTTCCCCACGCAGAGAGCGTTTCTTGCCAGCCGAGCAGAGTGCCGGGCACCCCCGTCGCCAGCACGCCGATGTCATTCTCCCGGCCTTCGACGACCTGGTAATCGGGCCAGGTATCGGAAACCGGCTGGTACATCGCGGCTTTCGCCGCGGCGGGCGCCGTGGTGTAGTTGTTGATGAACTGATGTTGACCCGAGGCGAGGCGGACCGTCGACATGCCTGCGCCGAATATACCGACCATCATGGGTTCGACCACGGTGAGCGCAAAGAGCGAAGCGATCGCGCCATCGATGGCGTTGCCACCACCGGCGATCATCTCGGCACCTGCGGCGGAGCCCAACGGATTGTTTGTCACCACCATACCCAGAGCGCCAACGGCGGAGATTTTTTCCGTCGCGAACGGTGCATCCGAGCGTTTGCGCCAATCCCCCATCTTGTCGCCCGCTACTCACGAGAAATTACTATGGCACAAGCGGCGCTGTTTTGAACACGTCTTGAAAGGCTGCCGGTTATCGGCGGATACTCAACACATCATCTACGAGGGGGCGCGAGGGCGCGCAAGGAGGAACGACATGCGCGTTGGATTGACCATCTTCTGCCAGAACGCTGGCGACTGGGATCGATACGAAGCCGAAGAGCGTGGTGAGGATGTTGCCGCGCGTCCGAACAAAGCTGACGCGGAGATCTTTCGCGAAGAATTGGGCCTCGCGCTGATGGCGGACGCCCTCGGCTTCGACAGCGTGTGGACGGTCGAGCACCACTTCACACCCTACACGATGGTGACCAACCCGCTGCAGCTGCTGACGTACCTGTCGGGGGTGACGAAGCACGTCGATCTCGGCAGCATGGTGGTGGTCTTACCCTGGCACAATCCGGTGCGCGTGGCCGAAGACGTGGCCATGCTCGACATGCTCCTCGGACCGGACCGTCAGATCCTGTGCGGCGTCGGTCGGGGGCTCGGCCGCCGCGAATACGACGGCATGAACATTGACCAGGCGGAAGCGCGCGGGCGTTTCGACGAAGGCATCGAGATTCTGCGAGAGCTACTCGCGACAGGTAAGTGCTCGTTTAAAGGTGAATTCTGGCAGTTGGACAATCTGCACTTGCGCCCGCAGCCGGAACGCGACCTGTCGTCGCAGCTGTTCTGCGCCGGGGGTACATCCGAGACCACCCAGGTGATCGCAAAACACAACATCAGCCCGCTCGCGGTACCCACCAGTTCGGTGGAGCTCGCGCTCAAGGGGGCGCTCAACTACGCCAATCTGCGCTACGAGAACGGATTTGAGCCGGTGCACAACAAGCTCGCGCTGTGGACATACTGCTCGGACAATCCAGCCGAAGTCGACGAAGCGCTGGAATGGGTGGTGGACTACTCGGACACGGCGCTGCGCCACTATGAGCTTGCGGGTACGCACCTCGACAACGTCAAGGGTTACGAGACCTACGCGAAGAACGCCGCAAACGTGCGCGCCGACCCGGAAGCCTTCCGCAAGAATTTTGTGCGCGATCATCCACTCGGCAACCCCGAACAGGTGATTGCGCAGACGCGCTACCTGGCGGAAACCTTCGGTGCCTCCGAGATCATGTTCGCCTTCAAATACGGCAACATGCCCATCGAGCGCGCTGAGCAGAGTCTCGAGATGTTTGCACGCGAGGTGCTGCCGGCGTTGAAGGAGATTGATGCGGCGCCGTTGCAGCCGGCAGCGGCGCAGGCGGCGGGGTAGACGACCGCCTGCCACCAGCGACCCGCTGATTAACCTGTATTAAGGGTCGGACAGTCTAGGTCCTGCCAGGTGGATTGCCATCAAGGTAGTCGTTGAGTGTTTCGTGAAACCTCCGCACACGAGTTTCCTGCGCGGCCAGATAGGGCTCCTGGTAGCCACGTGACTTCCAGCCCGTGCGCTGCCCTTCTGTCAGCTGCCAATCTTGATAAACGACCTGATCGGAATACTTCTCTACTCTGTCTTTGTCTGAGTAGTCGAAGCAGTCGAGTTCAGCTTCCTCGAGCTGCAAAACCTTTTCAGCTGTGCGGTTCACGAAATCTGTCTGGCCCTCAATCGGGTAAGCCATCGTCCATTGATCGAAATAGCACTTTTCAGGATCCGTCGCGTGAGGCTCCCAGCGCCAGACGAGAAATGAGTCTGCCCCTGGTGCAATCGCTACGTTGGGAAACATCACACCAAAGGGACTCTCCGTAAGATCCTCGTCACTCAAGTGTTCGTAGTGAAGGTAACCTTTCTCTTTCCAGCGTTTGCGCTTTGCTGCTTTGAGATCAAGCCACCCCTGCATGACCTTCGTTTCATAGTCCGGATAACTCTCCGGATCAATGTCCCAGGTACGCAGTGCCTCGTCGAAAGGATGCGGTTGTCCATCTGGCAGTCGATCCCGAAGCGATGGCCGGCCCATCTGCACGATGCGATTGTGGCCCATAGGAAACATCTCGTATCGTGACGTAAAGTGATCCTGGTCAATGATTGGCGGGACCTGCGGATGCACGGTGCGGGTATGATAGGACTCATTGAAGTTGTCTGACCAGAATTTCCAGTTCGCATTGAGGGCAACTCTCAACCAGCTAACCCTGACGGTTTTCTCGAACTGGTGCGCTTTGTAAAGTTCCGGGATGGGTTCAAGGTACTGCATCAGGTCTGGTGCACTGTCATCCATCGTATACCAGACGAGTCCAGCCCATGTATCAACGCGAACCTCGATGAGCTTCAGCTCGCCGACCGGGTTCCCCTGAGGGTAGTCATCCGCATCCGGGCAGGCTTCCAAGACACCATCCAGCCCCCACTGCCAACCATGATATGGGCAAAAAAGGCTGGCCTGACTGCTGTTCTGCCAAACCAGTTTTGCTCCACGATGACCGCATGCGTTATAAAAACCTTTTAGCGAACCGTCCCTTTGTTTAACGATCACGACAGATTCGTGCATGAAATCATGAACGATATAATCGCCGGGTTCTTCCAGTTGCTGAGCTCTTCCAGCCAGATGCCAGATTTTGGTCCAAAGGCATTCCCATTCCTGATGCATGAAATGGGGATCGTAGTAGCGATCTTGCGGAATGGGATCACCGCGCAGGTTCGAAGGGTCCTTGCCATCCACGGCCAGAGGGTGTAGTTCAATCTGGGTCATATCGGTTTTTCCCTTTGGCCAAAGACGCAGCTCACATCAATGCTAAATCTGTCCCGCGATACAGATCAACATTATCCGGGGCGGACCAGCGTTGCCCCCATAGCGGCCCACATTGGTCTGTGTTTTATTGACTTTTTCGAGGATTCCTCGCCATGGCAAAAATAGAAACCGTTGACGATTTACTCGCAGAGCAGGCGGTAAGAAAGGCAATAACCTGTTATTCAAGGGTGCAGATAGATGCGATATTGAGCTGCTTCAATCTGCTTTTCACGATGATGCCGAGGTCAGATACGGCAGCTATGACGGTCACTATGCCGAGTTTTGTGAAAATGTCGTCGCCGGACATTTGGCCATGAACTACACGACTCATACCGTACTGAATGAGTATTACGAAATCGATGCCGCCGCAGACAAGGGTGTTGGAGAGATTTACGTTTTAGCTTTTCTGTCGACGTCACAGGCCGGTGACGTTATGGCCGTAGAAAACTACAAAGAGAAAGAATCTGATGGTGGTTTTGAATATGTTGTTGCCGGGCGGTACGTTGATCGATATGAATGTCGGGAAGGGGACTGGCGAATCGTTATGCGACAGTACATTATCGATTGGAGCAGAACTTCCGAGTTTACCGGCGCTGACCCGAACGCACTGTTCACATCTTTAACGTATAGAGGCATGCAGGACAGGAGCGATGCTTCTTACGGGGTTTTGGGGGAATGACTAACGTTATTTCCCCTGGCTAAAAGCAGGGCTCCCAATCTCGTCGGCGGATCTGGACCTAAACGACCCCGTCCCAACACCACACTGAGTACCTTATGACCACCGCCTCTAATCGAGACGCTAATCGAGAAACCGTTCAGGCCATCTTCGATGCATCCGCCGCCCAGGACTGGGACATTGTCAGAAGCCATCTGCATGCGGATGTGCGCGTGATCGAAGCGCAGTCACTGCCCTACGCGGGTGAATTCGTCGGTCCCGAGGCGTTCATTGCCCTCAACCAACAGGTATTCAGCACCTGGGAAGACAGCCGTAACACGATCCACCACACCCTGGCGGACGGCGATCACGTGGTTATCTTAAGCGAAATGACCGGGCGCGGCCGGGGCAGCGGAGAAGTATTTACAGTACCGCTTGCGGCTGTGTGGCGCTTCGAGGGCAGCAAGGTGAAGGAGATCAGACCGTATTATTTCGACACCAAGCTGATGTACGACGCGCATCATGGCGCTGATGCGGCGGCCGCTTCATGATCGAGACAAGGAGTCCGTCATTCTAGAACCCTACAGAGTACTCGACCTCACCGATCATCGCGGCGACCTCGGCGGCATGATTCTCGGCGATTTGGGTGCTGACGTGATCAAGGTCGAACCACTCGGCGGATCAGCGGGTAGACAATCGGGGCCGTTCCTCGAAGAGGGTGATCCCGCCGAACGCAGCCTGCGTTTTTTTGCGTACAACCGTAACAAGCGGTCCATTGCGCTCGACTTATGCGACGATGCCGATCGTGCCGTGTTCGAAACACTGGTCGCGGGTGCGGACATCATCCTCGATTCTTATCCGACGACGGACGCGGGATTCCAACTCGATCACGACTATTTGTGCCGACTCAACCCAACCATCGTGCATGTAGTTGTCTCGCCGTTTGGCGCCGATGGCCCTGCCGCGGATCGAGTGGCCAATGATTTGACCCTGAGCGCCCTGGGTGGCCAAGCGGGTCTGCAGGGCTCGCCGGATCGACCGCCGGTACGCATGTCCGTGCCGCAAGCCTGGCGTCATGCAAGCGCCGAGGCAGCAGCTGCAGCCATCATCGCCCACGCACGCATGCGGGTGACGGGCGAAGCGCAACTCGTCGATGTGTCGGCACAATGCGCCATGACCTGGACAATGATGAACGCCATGGATGCACACGCCATCCAAGGCTTCGAGTTCGAGCGCATGGGCTCCACGGTGCAGATGGGTACTCGCGAAGTTGATCCGGTGTTTGCCTGTGCAGACGGGCATCTGGTTGCGTTGCCGATCGGCACGGTGCTGAACGCGCTTCTGGGCCACATTGCCGGCGATGGGTTATTGGACGAGGCGTGGCTGATTGAAGATTGGGAGACCTTCGACCAACGCTATATGGCGGGTGAGGACGTCAACTTCACCCGCGAGGAGATTCGTGATCTCTTTGTCCGGTATTTTGCCTTGCACACCAAGGCAGAGCTGTTTGAGCTCGGCCACGAAGCAGGTGTCACGCTGGCACCCATCAATACAGTCGCCGACCTCACCCAATTCGACCAGCTCGATGCCCGCGAGGCCTGGGAGGAGGTACCTTTACCTAACGGACAACGGGTCAAGACACCGGGCATCTTTGCCAAATTTGATCAAGCGCCCATGGCCCTGCGGTACCCGCCGCCACGGCTTGATGAGCATGGGGATGAGATTCGAACGGAAGCCAAGGCCGGGGTGCGCGCACGCGAACCGAGACCTGAGCCGGTTGCCGGTGTCGACCAACCCTTCGCAGGCCTCAAGGTGTTGGATCTGACCTGGATCATCGCGGGTCCCGTGTCGGTACGTTACCTGTCGGACCACGGCGCGACAGTGATCAAGATCGAATCTGAACTGCGGCCGGACGGTTTGCGTCTGCTGGGTCCGGTGAAAGGTGAGCCTGGTTGGAACACGTCGCATTTTTATGGTGAGTTCAATGCGGGCAAGTTGTGTGCGCAGCTGCACCTGAAAGACCCGGAAGCGTTGGACCTGTTCAAGCGTTTGGTGCAATGGGCCGATGTTCTGATCGAGAACTGGGCACCGGGCGCCACGGAACGCTTAGGCATCGACTATGCGTCGTGCGCCAAAGTGAATCCACAATTGATCATGGTCAGCACCAGCCTGTTGGGTCAGTACGGCCCCAAAGCAGACATTGCAGGATTTGGTTACCACGCTGCGGGCATGGCCGGGTTTTACGCGCTGACGGGTTGGGCTGACATGCCACCGCACGGTCCTTGGATGGCGTACACCGACGTGATTGCGCCGCACTTTATTGCCGCATGCGTGGGCGCGGCAATCGACCATCGGCGCCGCACGGGCGCCGGGCAGCACATCGACGCAGCACAGTTTGAGATGGCACTGCAGTTCTTAGCGCCCGAAATTCTCGAAGCCGAGGCGACCGGCTACGTGGCGCAGCGCATGGGCAATCGTCGGCGCGACGCCGCACCGTACGGAATTTATCCTTGTGCAGGTACGGATCAATGGTGTGCCATCGGCGTCGACACCGACGCACAGTGGCAGGCGTTGCGCGAGGTGCTAGGTGCACCAGCATGGGCCGCTGACAACGAGCTCGACACGGTAGCCGGCCGTTTGCATGCACACGATTTGATCGATGAACACTTGAGTGCGTGGACAAGCTCGCAAACGCCAACCGCGGTGATGGACGCCCTCACCGCTTCAGGCATCCCCGCAGGCGCGCTACAGCGCAGCGAACAACTCGCCCGGGATCCGCAGTACCTGCACCGGCAATTCCACCGCTTTCACGATCATCCTGTCATGGGCCGGGTACCCTATGCGGGTAATCAGTTTCGCATCCCAGGGTACGCAGGTGGTCCAAACGGTCCTTCGCCGCTGCTGGGTGAGCACAATCGCACCGTCTTCGGCGGCATCCTCGGCTTGAGCGACGAGGATATGGCGCGGCTGCAGAAAGCAGATATCATTCGTTAGGGTTATCGTTGGCTTTCATCACCGTACCTGGAGGAAGCGCGGGTGGCGAAAGGGTTCGCCGGGCCGCAAGTCTTTGATGTCGGCATAAAACGGACCCGCGACACCTGGCCGTTCCGCGAACACCACGTCATCGCCAAAAAACCGCAGCGTGAGCGTGCGTCGCTGCGGGGTGTGGCTATCGACAGCGCCACCGCCGTGCAAGGTGGACGTGTGAAACGCGATCACGTCGCCAGGTTCCGTCTCGTACGACACGATAGGCCACGCACTTCTATTCGATTCGATGTCAGGTAGATTAGGCATGGTGTCCGATGGGAAAATCGGCAACGTTGGGTCTTCCGGCTCGAATCGCGAAGTGTTGTAGAGTGGTCCTCGATGCGAGCCGCGCAAGAATTCCAGCGAAGCTTGGGCAGGGATCGGCTCGAACGATATCCAGAAGGCAATCAAGTGATCGCCCGCCACCGCGAGATAAGACGTGTCTTGATGCCATGGCGTGCGCCCCACAGCGCCACTCTTCTCGAACACTTGTTCATACATGAACCAGACGTCGTTGGCGGACCACAGATTTTGCGCGTAGTCGGCAAGAGGCGTCGTCTCGACCACTGCACGGTAGACCTCGAGCGCACCGGGATTGCACAGATCCTGAAACGCGTTCTCGCTACCAGGCAGCAGACCACTGGCCAGGGGGCCGGGGTGATTGCGGCTCCACTGCCAGACGTCTTCGCAAAGGGCGAGATCCCTCGAGTCCAAGGCGCCCCGCAATAAGATGACGCCGTCTTCAGCGAACGTGTGTCTCATCTCTTCGGTTATCTGCATGTATTCAGTGTGGGCCAATCGTTGGTTGATCTGCAACGCGTCGCTCCGGCCCGGGAGCGCCTCAGGTTTGTCAACCCTCCTTTTGATTTTGTACGCTAGGTGGTCTGGAAAAGCCTGACGCCCGGGGAGGGATTGTGGATTTCGAAGACACTGCGGAAGAGAAGGCGTTTAGAGAAGAGGCTCGAGCCTGGCTGACCGCCAACGCGCCGACGGAAGAGGAACTGAGCGGTATGGACGCCATGGCGCGGGCGAAATTTTGGCAAAAGCGCAAGGCCGATGCGGGCTGGGCGTGCATCCGCTGGCCCTCGGAATATGGCGGGCGGAACGCCAGCACCATCGAGCAGGTCATTTTGGGCCAAGAAGAGTCCAAAGTAAGCACGCCGGAGACTGGCGTCTTTCTCATCGGCCAGGGTATGGCGGCACCCACGCTCATGACATGGGCCAATGAGGAAGATAAACAACGTTTCCTGCCTCGACTGGCCAGTGGTGAAGATGTCTGGTGCCAGTTGTTCAGCGAGCCGGCCGGTGGGTCTGACCTGGCTGCGCTGCGCACCAAAGCTGAGCGGGACGGCGACGATTGGGTGATCAACGGACAGAAGATCTGGACGTCCGGCGCACATTATTCCGACTGGGGTATTCTGGTCGTGCGTACCGATCCAGATGTGCCTAAGCACAAGGGCTTATCGTACTTTTACGTGAACATGAAAAGCCCCGGCATCGAGATCAAACCCATCAAACAAATCTCCGGCGACGCCAATTTCAACGAGGTGTATTTCACCGATGTGCGTGTTCCCGATGCGCAGCGACTCGGCGAAGTCGGGCAAGGCTGGCAGGTGTCACTGACGACGTTGATGAACGAACGCGCCAGCATCGGGCCCGGTGGCGGCGGCACTGGTTTCAAGTCAGTGAAACGCCTGGCCGAGTCCGCAAAGATCGGCGACAAACCGGCGATCGAAGACAGCCATGTGCGTGCAAGGCTGGCATCCTGGTACGTGCAGGAGTCTGGCTTGAAATACACGTTCCTGCGCACCTTGAGCGCGCTGTCCCGCGGCGAGGTCCCCGGGCCGGAAAACTCCATTGGCAAGCTGGTGAGTGCAAGGAAAACCCAGGACATGGCGTCGTTCGCCATCGATTTGCTGGAGCAACAAGGTATTGTGCGCGACGCGGCGCTCGACGAAGCGTTTGCGGCTTTGTTTCAAGACACCTATATGTCCGTACCTGGTTCGCGGATCGCAGGTGGCACCGATGAAATCATGGCGAACATCATCGCCGAACGTGTGCTGGGCTTACCGCAGGAGCCGCGAATGGACAAAGGCATCCCGTTCAGTGAGGTGCCGACGGGGAGCTAATGCCCGCCCAATACCGAGGCTCCACGCCATCGACGGCAGGTCGAGAACGAATTGCGGTTGCTCAAGGTACGTCATCTGCACGAGGAGGGGGAACTATGGATATCCTAGAGAAACTTGCCGCGAAAGACGAAATCAGAGAACTGACAGCGAAGTACTGCCATGCGGTCGTGGATGGCGATGCTGAACGTATTGTGTCGCTGTTCTGCCCGGACGGCGTATTCCGATCCCATACACTTGCACCCGAGGGCCATGCGGCTTTGCTGGCTTTCTACGGCGCCGGTGTCGGCGAGAAAACGCACAAGCCGTTCGTGCAAAACCACGTCATCGAGTTCGAAGACGACGCTAATGCGACCGGTCGCTGCTCGGTGGAGATACGTGTGTGGCAGGATGACCGGGCGTATACTCAATCGGGCCACTATCACGACAGGTATCGCAAGGAGAATGGCCAGTGGCGTTTCGCGGAACGTCACTACATCCGCTACCACAACGCACCGTGGGAAACCGGCTGGACGAAGAACTCAGTAATGTGAAGCACCGCCCTCAGCGGGTATGACGGCGGCATTGACCATCCTCGATTCGTCACTCGCGAGAAAGAGCGCGACACTGGCAATGTCTTCTGGCATGCCATGACCGAACGGGTGACGACGGTCGACCAAGCGATTGTCCTGAGCGATTGAATGCGCGATCTGTTGTTCGGCCGACGCAGCCTGATTCATCTGCAGGCGTGCCGCAACACGATCGCTCAGGACGATGCCCGGTGCGATGGCGTTGGCACGTATGTTCTGGCGCCAGTAGGTACCGGCAAGCGCCTGGGTGAGCGATATGATTGCGCCTTTTGCCGCTGTATAGACGTGACCGCCAAAGGCGCCTTTCAGCGCGACAACCGATGTGAAGTTGACGATGCTGCCGCCGCCCGCCTTTTCCAGCAGAGGTATACCCAGACGACAGCACAGGAAAGGTCCCTTCAGGTCTAGATTGATGGTGTGATCCCACACCTGCGGTGTCACTTCGGTAACCGCGTTATCCTCGGCTATCGATCCACCGGCACAGTTAACCAGCACGTTAATCATGCCAAACCGCTCTTCAGCAGCGGCGAGCGCGCCAGCAATGCTCTCCTCATCGGTCACATCCGTTTGCACAAACATACTATGGTCCGAACGAACGGATGCTTCGGCGGCACGACCGCTGTCTTCGTCGATCTCGGCGATGACCACTGATGCACCCTCGGTGGCAAAGCGCTCTGCGCACGCACGGCCAATACCCGCGCCTGCGCCCGTAATGAAGGCAACCTTGTTTTTAAGCCGCATTAGACTCTCCAGCTGGTGATCGAAACCCTGATGCTACATCAGGCGAGCACCTCACCGACCGATCACACAAGCCGATGAGTGAAACCTGGCGCAATCCGGCACACAATACCTCTCGACAGCGCGAGTATGCCGACATGGAAAGACATTGGGGATCTCTTCGACATGAATACCGACACAACGCAAACAGTTGACCCCTTTACCGACGCCGCAGCGCCAGAGCTGAACGATGTACGCGCCGGCGAAGCTCTGGACTGGCAACAGGTAGAGCAATACCTGGGCGCGCACCTCCCTCCCGAGCTCGATCTGGACGGCCCGTTAGAGGTACTGCAATTTCCCAACGGTAGCGCCAACCTGACATATCTGATTTGCTTCGCAGATACCGAACTCGTGCTGCGGCGACCACCGTTTGGCAACCTTGCGCCCGGCGCGCACGACATGAAGCGTGAGTACAAAGTACTCTCGGTACTGTGGCGAGTTTTCGACCGTGCTCCGCGCGCGTATCTTTTTTGCGACGATCACAATGTGGCGGGTGCTGACTTCTTTGTCATGGAACGGCGTCGGGGGCGATGTGATTCGCGGTGTGATCCCGCCGGCGATGCGCCAGCATGCAGATGTAGGGCGACGGATCGGCTGCGCGCTGGTAGACGCCATGGCGGAATTTCACCTGCTCGACCCGGGGGCAGCCGGGCTTGCCGATCTGGGTAAACCCGACGGCTTCGTCGCACGCCAGGTGGCCGGCTGGAAAAAGCGCTGGGATTTGGTTGCTGACGCAAACTATGACGTAGAAATGGCCGGCTTACATCAGCGGTTGGAGCGGTCGCTACCCCAATCCCAACGTGTGAGCTTCGTGCATAATGATCTGAAGCTCGACAACTGCATGTTCGATCCGTCAAATCCCGATCGCGTAACCGCATTCTTCGACTGGGATATGACCACCCTTGGCGACCCGCTGATCGATCTGGGTACGCTCCTGAATTACTGGCCGGACCCATCGGATCCGCCTGAACTGCAGCGCGGCAGTCACGATGGTATGGCCAGAATGGGATTACCGGCGCGATCCGAAATCATCCGGCGCTACGGCGAGCAAACCGGGCTGGATGTCTCAGCAGCTAATTGGTACGACGCCTTCGCTCAGTGGAAAACAGCTACGGTGGTACAACAACTACACCATCGCTGGGTGGTGGGAGATTCCACTGATGAACGCATGGCGACGATCGCAGAACGCTTGCCGCTACTGCTGGCAAACGCGGACGGCTTGCTCGGTGAGATTGGCTGTTGAGATCACCCGCGGACCTGGATCCGAAGGCATAGGGCAAGCGATACGATGATCTCATCGAGCTAGCGGTGAGTTGACCAAGGAGACTGTGAATGAGTGAGCTGACGAACAGAAAGTTGGGTGGTTGCATCACGACCAGAGGTCGAGGTGGAACCAGGCAACTTCGAGCTGCACGAAGAGCCCGTACCGCCGGTGGCACCCGGCCACATGCTTCTGAAAACTCGGTACGTCGGGGTGAATCCGCCCATGCGCATGGCATTGGTTTCGGGCGGTATCGCCGGACGTCCGATTCCGATCGGACGGACCATGTATGGCAACGGTCTGGCCGAGGTGGTGGAGTCTCAGCATCCAGGCTTCGCAGCCGGCGACCTGGTCATGGGCGACCTCGGCTGGCAGGAGTACGTGATTTCTGACGGAGCTCGCCGGCGAGCGGTTCGCAAGGTCGTAGTACCCGAAGGCCTGCCACCAACCACGCTTATGCATGTGCTCGGCAGCAGCGGCCACACCGCCTACTTCGGCATGATCGAATACTGCAAACCACGGGTGGGCGATACACTCGTGGTCTCCACTGCGGCAGGTACCGTGGGTTCGCTTGTCTGCCAGCTCGGCCGGCTGCAGGGTTGCCGGGTGATCGGCATCGCAGGCAGCGACGAGAAATGTGGGTGGGTTGTGGACGAGTTGGGCGCGGAAGCCGCCATAAATTACAAAACCGAAGACATTGCACAACGTCTCGGCGAGGACGTGCCCCGATGGCATCAACATCTATTTCGACAACGTCGGCGGGCGAGATCCTCGATGCGGTGCTCGGTCAGATTGCGTTCGGCGCGCGCGTGGTGCTTTGCGGCGGGACATCCCAGTACAACAACGATCTGGATTGGTACGGGCCGAAGAACTACTTCAATCTGGTGTACAGGCAGGCGGAGATGTGCGGCTATTTCGTTTCCAACTTCTCCCACCGCTTCGACGAGTCGCTGTCGCGGCTGACCACGCTGCTGCGCGACGGACGGCTGCGTTACGCCGAGGATGTTCTCGAAGGCATCGATAACCTACCCACCGCGTTGATACGAATTCTGCGCGGCGAGAACTTCGGCGTTCCGCTCGTGCGGGTGTCATAGGGCGTTCTGCAAGAACGGTCGCCTCGCCACGACGATTGATCGAGTTTCGAGAGGTTCACGCGGCGATCCGCTTGAACTGTGGGACAAGCCACTAGGTCAAAACTGCTCGCCTGCCTCTCGTCTGCGCATCATGTCCGCGAAATCCATCTCCGCTGGGACGCCGCGGGCGAGCACCTTTTTGGTTCGCTCCAGGACGAAGTCGTCCCAAGCCGGGTGCGGCAGGACATAGAGTCGCTCTTCTTTAATGGCGGTGAATACGGCCTGCGCGATTTCCTCGGGAGGCTTACCCGTGGCCAGCATGGCGCGTGCTTGTTGCACGACCTCGGACGCCGCCGCTCGGGACGTCACGCGCTGCTCCGCCGGACGGTTGCGCTCGGCATCGAAGATCTGCGTGTTCACGAAACCCGGGCACAGCACTGACGACCCAATTACGCTGCCGCGAGCGTGCAGATCGTTGTAGAGGGTTTCAGTAAGCGCCAGCACGCCATGCTTGCTCACTCCGTAGGTGCCGCCGCCGGGCATCAATCCGGCCAGAGAGGCCGTGTTCACGACGTGACCCTCTTCGCCATGCGACAACATGTGCGGCAGAAACGCGCGCAGCCCGAACAGCACGCCATTGAAATTAACGCCCATCACCCAGTCCCAGTCCGCCTGCGGGATTTCCCAGATCGGGGTAGTCCGGATCGCGGTGCTGGCCACACCGGCATTGTTGCACAGGACGTGTACCGTGCCGAACTCGGCAATAGCAGCCTCTGCCAGCGCCTGCACGGAGGATTCCAACATCGTATTGACAGACACACCGAGCACTCTTGCCTGGCGTGCTTCGAGCTTCTCTACGGCACGTTTGAGCGCATCTTCCTCAATGTCCGCAAGGACGACCTGCATCTGCGCTTCGGCGAAACGCTGTGCCAGCGCGGAGGCCAATGCCGCTGGCGGCACCAGTCACGACGGCTGTCTTGCCTTTGAATGATTTCACTACTCACCTTCTCCGTCTGTTTGAGCGCTGGATGAACTTTGATTTCAGTCAGCCAGCGCGTTCAATCTCTAAACGTACGGATTATACGCGGGCTGGCTTCCGGCGGGCGCGCACAGATTATTCACGCATTAAACTTGGCTCCCTCGTGGGCGCAACTGGTCGGTGGAGAGGTACCGAATGATCGGCCAATTGATGGCGATAATGTTTCAGCCTTTCTAATTGACTATCGCGACGACTAAGGTCGGTTGCCCGGATTCGAGAACAGGCACCGATCCATTTGCTTAACCCAGAGAGAAAAAAGCACCAGCTTTAAGCGGTGTTCAGCGCCAAACTTCGCAGCAGCGCACCTCTAGCGGTTGGGTACGACCGGTGTGAACATCCACCAGCGATGCGGGTAAGATCGCACACCGGGAGCACGCACACATGACAGCAACAACCGGTACATCCAAGTCTGCCCTGCAGCAACGCCCAGCGCACCGACGCAAAACCACACTATGGTTGGCGTTCTGTTTACCGTGGGTGCTTTGGATGAGCGACGCCGTGGCGCGCTCGGAAGGTGCCGCCACACGCCTGTCCACCCCCCCGATTCTCGACGGCGTTGTCTTTACGGACCCTGCGTGGGAGGGGTCTGACGCCGCTTTCCACATTCACACAGGTCCAGCCCTTCGAAGGTAATCGGGCAAGTGAGCGCACCGAGGTCTACATTGGGTACACCGACGACATGCTGTACGTCGGGGTGATCTGTTTTGATCGCTCACCGGAAAAAATCATTGTCTCTAACAGCCGGCGCGACAGCGACCTCACGGAAGAAGATAGTTTTCAATTTGTCGTCGACGCGTACCGCGGCGAACAACACGGCTTTCTGTTCGGCACCAACGCTGCGGGAATTGAGTATGATGCGCAGCTTATTCACACCAATAAACCCGATTTCTTCGACACGGGCTTCAACAAGAACTGGGATACCACGTGGGATGTCGTGGCGACGCGCGGCGATCACGGGTGGAGTGCTGAATTCGCGATCCCGTTTAAGTCGCTGCGCTACTCCGGGCGCGGGGCGCAGGACTGGAGCTTCAATTTTCAACGCATCGTTCGCCATAAGAACGAGATTTCGTACTGGTCGCCGATCCCTGTGCAGTTTGCATTGAACCGCTTGTCACTAGCCGGCATGGTCAAAGGCATCGAGGTGCCGTCTGCCCGCAACTTAAAAGTCACCCCGTACGTGCTCAGCAGTCAAGTGCGCGGCGGCGTGAACGATGTCGACGACGATGACACCGAGATCGGCGTGGACGTCAAGTATTCACTGACCCCCAGCCTGACACTCGACCTCACCTACAACACAGACTTTGCGCAAGTAGAGGTGGATCAGCAGCAAATCAATCTCGATCGTTTCAGCCTATTCTTCCCGGAGAAGCGACCATTCTTTCTCGAAAACGCCAATCAGTTTTCTGTGGGCGTGCCAAGCCAGCTAGAGTTGTTTTTCTCGCGGCGCATCGGCATCGGACCGGCCGGTCAGCAGATCCCCATTGAAGGCGGGATGCGTATATCGGGTAAAGTGCGTGACTCCACCAATATCGGTCTTCTGCACATGCGCGCAGAGGATGTGAATGGGGTCGCACCGACCACTGACTTCTCCGTCATTCGCATCAAAGAAGAGCTGGCCAACCGCTCTTCCATTGGCTTGCTGATGGTCAACAAAGACAGCGAGCTGGGCGATAACCAGACCTACGCAGTCGATGGGCAATGGGGCATCGGCGAGCAAGCCGCGCTGAGCGGGTTCGCGGCCAAAACCGAAACAGACGGTATCGACGACGATGACCACGCCTTTCGTATCCGCGCGAACAAAGATGGCGACCTGTGGGGATATTCGGGTGCCTACACCGAAGTGGGCGAAGGCTTTAATCCAGAAGTCGGATTCCTCACCCGGCGTGGTTACCGCCACGTCAGCCTATTTGGTTCGCGGCGCATGCGCATGGGTGAATACAGCCGTTTGCTCGAGTTTTTCCCCCACGCCAGCTACGACGGTTACTGGGATTTCGATGGGTTTTACGAGACCGGACGAATTCATCTGGATTGGTCGACCATCTGGAAAAGCGGCGCGCAGTTACACACCGCCGTGAACTTGAATCACGAGGGCGTTAAGGAACCGTTTGAGATCGTGCGCGGCGTATTCGTCGATGCGGGGGAATACGACGAAGAGGAGATCAGTATCTTCTCCAGTACCGATTCTAGCGCGCCGTTGAGCGCGGGTCTGAATTTCGTCGCCGGCGGCTTTTTCGGTGGCGATAGGTTCTCCGCTAGCCCGCACGTGAACTATAGAGTTGGCGAGACTTTCAGCGCGCGATTGTCGCTCAACCACAACGATGTGGATCTACCAAACGGTGATTTTAAGATTAATCTTACTCAGCTGCGCTTGTCTTATTCGTTCACCCCCAAGATCTCGCTACAAGCCTTTGTGCAACACAACGACCGGGACGATCTGCTAGCGACGAACGTTCGCTTTTCGTGGCTGCAATCGGCTAACTCGGGGCTCTTCATCGTGTATAACGAAACCGACGACGATCGAAACGCGCCAGGTCGGCCCCGGCGCGAATTTATCCTGAAATACAGCCACATCTTCGACATCTGACGCGACATCACCTTTAGTGTCTCGCTTGGCTCATCGACCTCCCCTATGTCTATGTACTTACATATTTATGTATATAGGTACTTATATATCTACAATTTTACTTATATACATTTCTCTAGTATTCTGCTTTGGGGCCAGAGGACGGAGCGGCTCGCGCAGCACCTAGACCGCCAAACCAGCGACCACAGATCGACTCAATAACGAACAACCAATAACTCACCAAGGAACGAACCGATGAGCATCATCACGACAGCAACCACCAAGGGCGGTGCGGGCAAAACCACCGTCGCACAAATCATCATCGGCGCCGTGCACGAACTGGGCTACAGCATCGGCGTGATTGATACCGACGAAAATCAAACCCTTTCGAACTGGCTGAAAAACACCAGCAAGATAGAGGTTGACGCGCGCTTGGTACTCGACGAATCGAAAATTGTCGACACGGCGCAAAAAATGAACGCGAAATACGATTTAGTCATCATCGACACACCCGGCGCGCACTCACAGTTAACCGTGTTCGCCATTGGCTGCGCCGACTTGGTGATCGTGCCGTTACAGCTCTCCAAGGGTGACGTCGTCCAAGCGCAGAAAACCTATGATTTGATTCAAAGCACCGCGAACCTCACAAACCGCCGTATCGCTGCTCGCCTGTTGTTCACCGACTACACGCCGCGGACAAAAATCGCCAAGAAAGTCAGACAGCGCGTAAAAGAAGCAGGTTTGCCCGCGTTCAAAACACGCTTGCACCACCTGGTGGCGTTCAAAGAGCTAACATTCTCAGGCAAAGTTCCAAACAAAGGCACAGCCGGCGCACAGGGACAACTGTTGGTGCAAGAAATCGAACAGCTAGGCGCCCTACCGTTTATACAAGCGCTCAAACGCGCTTCATGACTCTCAATCTATGAGCAAGGCTCGCGCCAGCCAACGCATCCCCAAGCAGACGACCTCGAAGGATTCAGCGGCCTCCAAAGATCCTTCGAGGCCACTCGCTCGCGAGCGTCAATCGCAGGTGACGCTCCAGATGCGGCAATCACTACACCGGGAGCTGACACGCAAGGCGTTTGAATCCGACATGACAATGCGTGGCTTTATCATGCGCGCCTTGAAGAAAATGGGGTTGAACGTCACCGATGCGGATCTGGTTGATCGGCGTCGGCGGGACGACTAGCCAGCTCGCACGTCGCGAGCGAATCTACTTTGCGGTAATCCTCGCAACCGCGTTGCTCATCGACACGGCGAGTCTCTTTACCTTCGCGCCTTTCCTCACCTTGGGAATGTTGGTCTACTAAGCAACCTTCTATACCTCGCCTTATCAATCATCCGACGGAGCCAGATTATGGAAAAGCGCAGAATGGGCAGATATGGACTCGAAGTACCGGCACTGTGTTTAGGAACAATGACCTTCGGTTTGCAAGTACCCGAAGCAGAATCACGGACCATTCTTGATAAGGCATTCGATAACCGGCTGAGCTTTCTGGATACCTCAGATGCCTACCCCCTGGGTGGAACACTGGACACCATGGGAGAGACCGAAGCCATTCTCGGGCGCTGGATGAAAGACAAAGGCAACAGGCACGATCTGATCATCGCCACTAAGTGTTTTGCGCCGAACCGACGAGGCCTGAACAATTGGGGATTGTCGCGGCAGCACATTGTGGAATCTGTCGACAAAAGCCTTAAGCGCTTAGGCACGGATTACATCGACCTCTATCAATCCCACGGATTCGACCCCCACACCCCGTTGGATGAGACTCTGCGTGCTTTTGAAAACCTGATTACCGCGGGCAAAGTCCGCTATGTCGGCTGTTCAAACTATCGTGCGTGGCAACTGGGCGAAGCATTGCGAACAGCGGACCGGTTGGGCGCGAGTGGTTATGTTTCTGTGCAACCCAGATATAACCTACTCTATCGTGACATCGAAGTTGATCTGCTACCGCTTTGCCTCGACCAGGGCATTGGCGTGATCTCCTACAACCCACTAGCGGGCGGTTTCCTCTCTGGCAAATACAAACCTGGCCAGGATCCACAAGACGGTACGCGCTTTACCCTGGGAACCGCTGCTGATCGCTATCAAGCCCGCTACTGGCACGATGCCCAGTTTCAAGCGGTGGAGACGCTCAAAGCAGTCGTCGAAGCTAAAGGGTTCAATATGGTATCGGTCGCTGTGGCATGGGTTTTAAATCAACCTGCGATAACCTCAGCGATCATTGGCGCCTCCAATCCGGACCAGTTGGACGCGAACTTAGCGGCTGTTGAAGTGACCTTTGACGAAGAATTGACAGGCGCTTGTGAAGCCGCATGGTGGTCTTTACCCCGACGTCCTGTGGATGGGGGTTATCAGTAACCTGTATCATTCTTGGGACGCATAGCCGGAGAAGGTGATACAACTACAACCGAAGAAACGCACGATATGGTGGGTCGGTTCAGAGTAATGCGGCTAACTGTTGCCTGTGCCAACTGGCATCGCCATAAAGGAATTGGCTATGCATCTGCCGCTTGTGATAGATCTGCACATCCGATTCCCAAGTGAATCCTATGCCACCGTGGAGTTGGGTTGAACGATTGGAGCAGAAAGAGGCGCAGTCGGATGCGCTGGATTGCGCAAGTAATGCTGAACGTAACGCATCTTGAGGGTCTGTGTCCCAGGCGCAAGCCGCATTGTAGACAAGCGAACGGGTTTCATCTACTGCGATCATCATGTTGACGATGGGGTGTTTTACCGCTTGAAAAAAGCCAATGGGGCGCTCGAACTGCGTGCGTACTTTGGCGTACTCAGCAGTGGCTTGCAGCTGCCATTCAGCAGCACCCGCAATATCTGCGGCTAACAAGGTGAGCACAGCTGGTAACGATTGCTTTAAGACTTCATCACCTTCGCCGGGTGCAGCAATTTCCTCGGCAGCGACATTATCAAAGACCAGGCGGCCTTGATCGCGGGTTAAGTCCACGATCCGATCAGGTTCAAGCTTGATTGCATCGCGACCAACATAATAAAGGCCAATGCCACTGCTTGTTTTGGCGGCGACGACAAACCCGTCGGCTTTTTGCGCATCCTGTACATACCAACTCACACCAGAGAGTGTGTTGTCCGTTACTGTGACACATGTTGAGTCGGGTTCCAGGGAACCATCTTCACCATGCACCGCCAGTGCCATGCTTTGTCCTGCCGCAATCCGTTGCAGTTGCGGGATGGCTTCGGCCTCACGCAGCACAAGAGTTGCCTGCAGGGTACCAGTGAGAGGTGTGGGCGCTGCTGCTCGTCCAACTTCTTCCTGTAACGCTACCGCAGCAACCATGCCCATGCCAATGCCACCGGCCGCTTCCGGGACAGCCAGCAGATGCCAACCCAGCTGAACCATTTCCTGCCAATCATCAGACGAATACCAGCCTGGTCGGTCACCATGAATGTGGGGGTCTTCGGTCCCGTCAACATGCGGCCGTAGCTGTGTGATCGTTTGTTTTTCTTCAAAGAAACGTTGTGCCGCATCTTTCAGCATGCGCACTTCTTCGTTGAAGCCAAAATCTGCCGGTTGTGCCATAACGTCCCCTACTTCGTTTTAGGTAAGCCGAGCACTCGCTCACCCAATATGTTGCGCTGGATCTCACTACTACCACCGGAAATCGTGCCTGTGTAAGAGTTCATATAGCTAAGCGACCAACGACCGTCATCTACCGCGTTGTTGTCGCCAACGTAGAGGCTGCTGCGCATCCCCAGAATGCCGAGGGCAGCTTCACCGACCGCCTGACGAATTTCGCTACCCACCAATTTGCCTTGCAACGGGATCCGCATCGCACCACCGTTTAACGATTCAAGGCGAGAGCGGCGCGCATTCTGGATGGATGCCTCGGTTCGTTCATAGAGTTTAACCAAGCGATCCCGCCAAACTGGATCATCCCAAACGCGGCGCCCATTGCGGCGGGTATCCTTTGCCAGTTGGATCGCTTGGTGAATCGCAGCCATGGGTGATTCACTGCTAGCCACCGCACCCACGCCTTGTGCCGCGCCTCGCTCACTGGTGAGTGTGGACATGGCTACCTTCCAACCTGCACCCACTTCGTCAACACGTAAATGATCGGGCACTCGCGCATCTTCTAGAAACACTTCGTTAAAACCGGCCTCGCCGGTCATCTTGTGGATTGGACGTACCATGACACCAGGTTGATCCATGGGCGCCAAAAAGTAGGTAATGCCGTTGTATTTATCTTCTTTATCGTTTCTTGCGAGTAACAACATCCAACTGGCTAACGCGCCGAGGCTGGTCCACACCTTGCTGCCATTGATGATCCATTCATCGCCATCGCGCACAGCCGAGGTTTGCAGCGATACCAAATCGGATCCAGCGCCAGGTTCGCTAAAGCCCTGGCACCAGATTTCTTCAGCGGTGAAGATGGGTTTGAGGAAGCGTTTTTTCTGTTCTTCGGTGCCATGAACGAGCAACGTAGGCGCTGTCATGCCCAGCCCAATCCAGTTAATAAAATACGGCACTTTGGCGCGCACAACTTCGGCGCTTGCGACACTCTGCAGACCACTGTGGCCGTGGCCGCCATATTCCGCCGCAACATCCGTGGCAATTAATTGCGCTTCATAACACTTGGCCTGCCAGTCGCAAAGATAGTTGCGATGGTCATCATATGTGACTTCGTACGCCGCTTGCGGCAACGGCAGTTCGGTCGGTGGAGGGCGGTTTTCGTCTAACCATGCACGGCAGTATTGCCGGAACTCTTCTGTTTCTAGTGCTGCGCTCATCGATGACTTCTTTTCAGTGAAAACCAGCAGGCTTTTTGAATGCTGGCTGCGTTTCTATTATGCATGAATCATACACGACACGGCGTGAGGCAAGAGTCCCCACGTGCGATTGTATCGGAGAGCCTACTTGCGCCTCAAAGCTGTGAGCATACTCGCCGCATCCGCGCCGCGTCCGCGCCAGCCGTTACTTCGGCGTGTACCAGATCGGTGAGGTATACGCTCGCTCTTGGGTTGTCATGGGCACGTCGCTCGGCATCGACTCACCGAAAAACATCGCGTCATAGGCCGGCCATCGCGGTGTTTGGATCTCGATTGTGCGTACGTAATAAAAGGCAGGTTGGAACGGATCGAAGACGCTTTGCAAAAACAGGACCTTGTTGCACTCACGCTCGCGGATCTGAATCTAACGCTAGATATACAGCTCGTGCACCACGGCGACGGGGCTAAAACACCGCTGCATGACGGGGTGGTGAACACAATTTCCGACGTAATCGGGGAGCTGGCGCTCACGCCCGGCCCCTAGTCACCGAGGCAACGCGTATTTTCCAAACGACTTGAAATACGGTACAAGGCCCACTGAGTCATTCCAGAACTACCAAGGAGCCAATCAGGTGCATTCAATATCGAAGCCGTGGGCAGCGTTGTTAACGATTTTAGTTACATTAGCGCTGGCTACGATCACGGCAAACGCCTCTGAGGCCACTAAGGCCACCGAGCCTGGCTACGCAATCGCTGAATACCCAACCGAAGTCCTGTGGGGCGACACACACCTGCATACCACCAATTCGCTAGATGCTCGTGTCCTGGGGGTGACCCTGGACCCTGCCGACTCCTATGCGTTCGCACGCGGGGATGAAGTGGTGACCAGTACGGGACACAGAGCGCAGTTGCAACGACCGCTCGACTTTCTCGTGGTGTCAGATCACTCCGACGCTATGGGTGTGGTAAATCAACTGATTCTTGGCAATGCCAAGCTAATGGAAAACGCGGAACTTAAAGATCTGCGAACCAAGCTGATATCGGGCGGTAGCGGCACCGCCGAAGCCATTGGTGTCATCACTTCGGTGTTGATCGATGAAAACTATACCGGCCCGCTTTTAGACCAGGAGGTGATGCGTTCTGTCTGGGAAGATTACGTAGACACAGCGGACCGCTACAACGAACCGGGACGCTTCACCACGCTGATCGGTTATGAATGGACCCCTACCCAGAGCGGCGACAAGCTTCATCGTAACGTGCTCTATCGGGACGGGGCAGACATTGCACGCAAGGTCATGCCCTTCACTGCCAACAAGAGTATTAACCCGCAAGATCTGTGGCAATGGATGCAACGTTACGAAGAAACCACAGGCGGCAAAGTGCTGGCTCTGGCACACAACGGCAACCTTTCAAACGGACAGATGTTTCCCGTCGAAACGAATCCCAATACCGGACTTGCGATCGACGCGGAATATGTTCGCGACCGAGCTCGGTGGGAACCCCTGTTCGAAGTCACTCAGATTAAAGGCGACAGCGAGGCACACCCCGCTTTATCACCAGACGATGAATTTGCAGATTTCGAAACCTGGGACCGTGGCAACGCGAGCATGGCCATTCGAAAAACACCCGAGATGCTGCCCTATGAATATGCAAGAGAAGCGTTAAAAAACGGTCTGAAGCTCGAGCGTCAACTTGGCAACAACCCCTATCAATTTGGCATGGTCGGTTCCACCGACACCCACACAGGCCTCTCCACCGCCGATGAAAACTACTTCTTCGGCAAGTTCACCCACGAAGAACCTGTGGCAGGGCGCATGCACACACCCATGGTCAGCCGCGACATACCCGACCGGTGGAATACCTGGGAGATGAGCGCATCCGGGTACGCCGCTGTGTGGGCCAAGGAAAATACACGTGAAGCGATCTTCGACGCAATGCAACGCCGAGAAGTCTATGCCACCACCGGGCCGCGCATGACTGTGCGGTTTTTTGGTGGCTGGGAATTCAACGAAACGGATGCGAGCTTCCAAAAGCTTGCCGCAAATGGTTATTCAAATGGTGTGCCCATGGGCGGGACGTTGCACCTGATCGAGGGTATGACTGCACCCAAATTTATGGTCGGTGCGTTAAAGGACCCAATGAGTGGTCACTTGGATCGTATCCAAATCATCAAAGGCTGGTTGGATGCCGAAGGCGCTACACACGAGAAAATCTTCAACGTGGCTTGGAGCGACCCAGCGGTTCGAAAGATGGCATCAGATGGCAGCCTGCCGCCGGTGGGCAATACCGTCGATATCGCCGAAGCAACCTGGTCAAACACCATCGGTGATGCGGAGCTCGTCGCCATCTGGGCAGACCCAGAGTTTGATCCATCGCAACCTGCCGTCTATTACGCGCGCGTAATCGAAATTCCAACACCGCGGTGGACAGCATACGACGCCAAGTACTTTGGGGATGAGCCGAGCCCTGAGACGCGCATGACACTGCAGGAGCGCGCATACACCTCACCGATTTGGTACTCGCCAGCGGTTGAGAGGTAAGCTGGTTCAGCGAAGAGGCGTTTCAAGCTTTGTGTCTCTGTGGCTTTGTGGCTTCGTGGTTGCAGAACTCAGAACCGTAAGTCGACCGTTACACGGATCACACGCTAAACCTGATGCCTGCCCGCGCCATCCCTCCGCCAATCCCAATCGGCGTGCCGTCCGCGCGCCAACAGCTGGCACCCGACAGCCGAGCGCCATCTTGCGCAATCATCCCCATCCCCGCGCCGACGATCAGTTGCTTGGCGATCTGATGCCCGCGCCGATCCAGCTCGTTCAGCACCGTACCACTGAAGCCGGGTTCCACCTCCAGTTCTTCACCTAGAGTCCAGATTCGCGGCGCCTCCACGGCTTCCTGGGGTGTCATGTCGTGGTCGATGACGTTGACGATTGCCTGCAGGGCGGAGGGGAATATCCGGATGCCACCAACGAGACCCACGCAGAAAACCGGCCGGCCTTCCTTTTCGACGATGATGGGCGCCATGCTGGATGTCACCCGCTTGCCGGGTGCAATCGAATTGGCCATGCCAGGATGCGGATCAAATATGTTCATTGTGTTGTTCAAGATCACACCGGTTCCCGGCACGGTGGCTTTACAGCCAAACACCGCGTGAATGGTATGCGTGGCCGAAATCATGTTGCCGTCGGCATCTGCGGCGGCCATGTGGGTGGTTGCGGGTGATTCAGCAATGTAAGCGGTTTGCACTTTGCGCGCCCGCTGCATGTCGATCCGTTCGCGCCAGGTATCGGCATGAGCCTGGCTGATCAGCACGGCGACCGGTACATCGACGAACGCCGGGTCGCCCATGTATTGGCGCCGATCTTCGAAGCCGATCTTCAACACCTCAGCCAGCAGGTGCAGGCCGTCGGCTGTACCAAACCCGAGCCCTGCGACATCGAAACCTTCCAGGATGTTGAGCATTTCGATGACATGCACACCACCGGCAGTGGGCGGGGGCGGCCCTATGATGTCGTAGCCACGGTAGCGCCCGCGAACCACGTTGGCGTGGGTAGTGGCATAACCGGTGAGATCCTCCATGGTGAGGATGCCGCCTTCTTTCTGAATGTAATCCACCGCGGCCTGTCCGATGGCTCCACCGTACAGGGCGCCGACACCTTCCGCAGCGATGGTCTTCAGCGTCTCTGCGTAGTCGTATTGCACGACAAGTTCGCCCGTTTTGAGGGGGTTGCCACGCGGCAGCCAGGTCCTGGCTGTCTCGGGAAATCGGGCGATGTCATTCGCGTTCTTGTTGATGATCTCACAGAGGTAGCCGGTTGCCCGGAAACCTTTCTCGGCATAACGGATCGCAGGCTGCAAGACCTCCTCGAGCGACAAGGTTCCCCACGCAGAAAGCGTCTCTTGCCAGCCGAGCAGAGTGCCGGGTACCCCCGTTGCCAGCACGCCGATGTCATTCTCCCGGCTTTCGACGACCTGGTAATCGGGCCAGGTATCGGAAACCGGTTGGTACATCGCGGCTTTCGCCGCGGCGGGTGCCGTGGTGTAGTTGTTGATGAACTGATGTTGACCCGAGGCGAGGCGGACCGTCGACATGCCTGCACCGAATATACCGACCATCATGGGTTCGACCACGGTGAGCGCAAAGAGCGAAGCGATCGCGCCATCGATGGCGTTGCCACCACCGGCTATAATCTCGGCGCCTGCGGCGGAGCCCAGCGGGTTGTTTGTCACCACCATACCCAGAGAGCCAACGGCGGAGATTTTTTCCGTCGCGAACGGTGCATCCGAACGTTTGCGCCAATCCCCCATCTCGTCGCCCGCTACTCACGAGAAATGACTATGGCACAGGCGGCGCTCTTTTACCGGCCTTGGCTTAGCGCACTATGAAGGAGGATCAACACTCATACAGTCTAGGTCCTGCCAGGTGGATTGCCATCAAGGTAGTCGTTGAGCGTTTCGTGAAACCTCCGTACACGCGTTTCCTGCGCGGCCAGATAGGGCTCCTGGTAGCCACGTGACTTCCAGCCCGTGCGCTGCCCTTCCGTTAGCTGCCAGTCTTGATAAACGACCTGATCGGAATACTTCTCTACTCTGTCTTTATCTGAGTAGTCGAAGCAGTCGAGTTCAGCTTCTTCGAGCTGCAAGACCTTTTCAGCTGTGCGGTTCACGAAATCTGTCTGACCCTCAATCGGGTAAGCCATCGTCCATTGATCGAAATAGCACTTTTCAGGATCCGTCGCGTGTGGCTCCCAGCGCCAGACGAGAAATGAGTCTGCCCCTGGTGCAATCGCTACGTTGGGAAACATCACACCAAAGGGACTCTCCGTAAGATCCTCGTCACTCAAGTGTTCGTAGTGAAGGTAACCTTTCTCTTTCCAGCGTTTGCGCTTTGCTGCTTTGAGATCAAGCCACCCCTGCATGACCTTCGTTTCATAGTCCGGATAACTCTCCGGATCAATGTCCCAGGTACGCAGTGCCTCGTCGAAAGGATGCGGTTGTCCATCTGGCAGTCGATCCCGAAGCGATGGCCGGCCCATCTGCACGATGCGATTGTGGCCCATAGGAAACATCTCGTATCGTGACGTAAAGTGATCCTGGTCAATGATTGGCGGGACCTGCGGATGCACGGTGCGGGTATGATAGGACTCATTGAAGTTGTCTGACCAGAATTTCCAGTTCGCATTGAGGGCAACTCTCAACCAGCTAACCCTGACGGTTTTCTCGAACTGGTGCGCTTTGTAAAGTTCCGGGATGGGTTCAAGGTACTGCATCAGGTCTGGTGCACTGTCATCCATCGTATACCAGACGAGTCCAGCCCATGTATCAACGCGAACCTCGATGAGCTTCAGCTTGCCAACCGGGTTCCCCTGAGGGTAGTCATCCGAATCCGGGCAGGCTTCCAAGACGCCATCCAGCCCCCACTGCCAACCATGATATGGGCAAAAAAAGCTGGCCTGACTGCTGTTCTGCCAAACCAGTTTTGCGCCACGATGACCGCATGCGTTGTAAAAACCTTTCAGCGAACCGTCCCTTTGTTTAACGATCACGACAGATTCGTGCATGAAATCGTGAACGATATAATCGCCTGGTTCTTCCAGTTGCTGAGCTCTTCCAGCCAGATGCCAGATTTTAGTCCAAAGGTATTCCCATTCCTGATGCATGAAATGGGGATCGTAATAGCGATCTTGCGGAATGGGATCACCGCGCAGGTTCGAAGGGTCCTTGCCATCCATGGCGAGAGGGTGTAAGTCAATCTGGGTCATATCCTGGGTCATATCGGTTTTTCCCTTTGGCCAAAGACGCAGCTCACATCAATGCTAAATCTGTCCAGCGATACAGATCAACATTATCCGGGGCGGACCAGCGTTGCCTCCATAGCGGCCCACATTGGTCCGTGTTTTATTGATTTTTTCGAGGATTCCTCACCATGGCAAAAATAAAAACCGTTGACGATTTACTCGCAGAGCAGGCGGTAAGAAAGGCAATAACCTGCTATTCAAGGGGTGCAGATAGATGCGATATTGAGCTGCTTAAATCTGCTTTTCACGATGATGCTGAGGTCAGATACGGCAGCTATGACGGTCACTATGCCGAGTTTTGTGAAAATGTCGTCGCCGGACATTTGGCAATGAACTACACGACTCATACCGTACTGAATGAGTATTACGACATCGATGCCGCCGCAGACAAGGGTGTTGGAGAGATCTACGTTTTAGCTTTTCTGTCGACGTCACAGGCCGGTGACGTTATGGCCGTAGAAAACTACAAAGAGAAAGAATCTGATGGTGGTTTTGAGTATGTTGTTGCCGGGCGGTACGTTGACCGATATGAATGTCGGGAAAGGGACTGGCGAATCGTTATGCGGCAGTACATTATCGATTGGAGCAGAACTTCCGAGTTTACCGGCGCTGATCCGAACGCACTTTTCACATCTTTAACGTATAAGGGCATGCAGGACAGAACCGATGCTTCTTACGGGGTTTTGGGGGAATGATCAACATCAGAGCGAGTGAATAACGAAAGCCCGTACGTAGTGGACAGCTGCCTTCCGTCTGATCCTCCAATAAAGGTTCAACGACCGATTTCCTGAAGGTAGAGTTTCCCGCCACCAATGCTCCTCAACAAACGCCTCATTATTGGCAGCCTGCATCGCGTAACCAATGGCATGCGCCGCATGTAAAGTATCGCTGCGCTGGTAAGAGACGAACATTCTTCGAGCTTATACTCTACGCACCGTCTTCCTCCACAAGGATGACCTCAAAAAGCATCGAACTATCCGATCTTAGATCGACCCGATGTACTAGCGGGCGAAAGACCTGCCCGTTCGCCGGTGATACGAATCGCTCGGTCATCGATTTTAGATTCTCGCCCTTACTCGCCCAGAAAAAGCGCTCTCCGAGCTCGCGGATCCACACCGCGTCCTCCGGTCTATTGGCTTTTTCGAGCAGATCACTCCACACCCAATGATCTTTGCCAGGTGGCTTCGGTGCGAGCCCAAAGGCTGAAAGCCCCTCGCTCTTTGGATCAATCCAAGCACTATCGGGCACTTGTTCGCCTTCCATCTGGCCCTCGGAAACAACAATCCACAGAAAATTCGTGAAGTAATTCTCCCAAGGCTGAACGGACTTGAACCCTTTAGCGACTTGCTTTGCAAGATCCGCCAGTATCGGTCGGTCATCGGCCAGTTTTTGATTAATGGGCGGGTCGCACCCAGTGATCTCCGGCGTGCAAAAAAACTTATATAAAAAATCATCTATCCCATCTCGGTCGGCCCGTACAGATTGCGCAAACTTGATCGGATCGGGCGGACTGGCATCTGGCGGATGGAAACAGACGATCTTACACGGCGTTTCATCGTCGAGATTGGTCGCCAAGCCCACCTCATAGAGGGGCCAGTCCCAGGACGCGTGGGTGGCCGTAAACAAAAGAATCAACACGTCAGAATTGGCCAGGTTTTCACGGATCTTTTCGAACCAATCCGCAGAAGGCGCGATACGCTCAGATATAAAGCAAGACACTCTGCCGTCGCCGTAAAGCTCCAAGCGTTGGTTTAAAAGCTCAGCGATTCCTTGGTCTTCGTGCTTGTGGCTAATGAAGACATGCACTTCCTTGGTTTCTGCTTCGGCCATTTAGCCTCCTAATGAGCGTCCGGGAAAGTCGGTAGCGACAGTGTCGGATTAGTATAGGCTTCTTCTACCATGTCCCAGTTTTGAATTTTTCTTAGATGCCTATGAACCTTGACCGCGCGCACCCGACTGGGGCCACACTGCTTCTGCGCCAATACCATCCGGAGCCGACATCAAATAACCCTGGCTGGGCTCGAAGTTGCGGCTGCCGCGTTAACTTCCGGTGGCAATCGCGGAGGGCACCGGCTTAGGTGCAACAAGGCTTGCCACACGGCATCGCTACGGTTCAGTCTGAGCGACATCGATTCGATATCACGAGAATTGCGTGGTTCTAGCTGTACGAAACCACTGTGCTCAAATTCAGCTGTTACAGCTGTTCGCATACTGCTCGGCGCAGCAACGACTCGGTCGCTGACCTCACGCTTAGTAGAATCGAAATGTGATGCGACGCTCTTGACGCCGCAGCTGTCGAGGATCTTGTTTAGCCGCGCGGCTTCTTCGCGCGCAGGTTGCGAACCATCGAAACCTGCCGATGAATAGCCAACCTGGCTTGTGCGCTTCAACTCACAGACCACGTAGTCTTTCGTTGATGGTGTTGCGACCGGCTCGACAACGTAACCCGGCGCTTTAGGTGCGCCCCGTCTGCGGTTGCTGCAAGCTTTTTTCCTAGATGCCAAATCGTCCCCCGTTTCGAATAATCGTGTGAGGGTAGCATGACGACAATCGCTGCCGCTAGCGGCCCCAGTGTTGCACAACTAACGGTTAGCCAATGTCACCTTCGTGACACTAAAGCGAAATTAGTTCGAAAAAAATGCGGGTTGCTTCGCTCGCTGCGTTGAAACCGGTTGTTCCTGGCAATAGTATTTCGCTCTCTACGATCGCGATTCGCCAGCTATCTCGCGCTCTTAACAACACGGAGGCTCTGTGATGGCAGGATCAATCCCAAAAACATGGAAGGAGTGGATCGGCAACGCAGACCTAACAGCGGAGTTGCAAGCACTCGCTTTAGACGAGGTCTATGAGCCGAATGAGGATGATCGAGAGGCAGCCTGGATTATATACACCGAGCTATGTACTCGCGTGTCGGTTGCGCCTCTTAAATACAAAGAGGGCGACGAAGTAGCAGCGCTCACAAGCATCTACAACGTTTTCACCAAGTCGCGAGAGCTCATCGCAGAACGCGGGCGCAGCGCTCATCACTTTTCGGCGACAACCAGACAGATGTTCGAACAACACGTTCGGCCCTTTACCGGCTACTGGCACGGTAAGAAGGAAGACGGTTCGCTCAGAAACCATGACGTACGTCGTGCCTTTCGGCAGGCACTGCGAGAATTGCAGCCAAAGCTGGAACGCTTCGCAAACCTTCTACAAGTTCTTACAGACAGTCAAACGAAGTTCTCTTCCGTCGACACCGCTCAGACCAGTGTCGAATGGAGCACAAGGGGCTCGCGACCTGATGGCTACCTCGGTACGGCCCACCCAACGTACCCTGCCGAAATTCGGTCTGAACTCGCACAGATAGACGCTCGCCGGAAAAATGCAAAAGTAGAAACCGAAATTGGTCTAATCGGTTTATCGCTTTCAGGCGGCGGTATTCGCTCGGCTACTTTTTGCCTTGGTGTGGTTCAAAGTCTCGTAAAAAGTGACGTATTCGATGCAATCGACTATTTGTCTACGGTGTCAGGCGGTGGGTACTTCGGTGGATTCTTATCAGCCAGTTTGAATCCAGCGCCGGGACGCGGTATGAGCGCGAAATCGCTGCTCGTTGAGCCCGCTACAGGTACGGGTGACTCTATCTTTGTGAGGTGGTTACGCAACAACAGCAAATACCTTATCGGCCACAACAAGGAGGAGAAGCGCGAAACGCGCAAAGAACTTGTGCGCGTGTTCTTTGGTCCGCGTACGCTGCATGAATACTATCGCGACAAACTGGCTACGGCCTATTTAAAGGAAAACAAAGAAGACCCAAACATTAAGATGTCCGAGTTAGCTCGGACCGATTCCAAAGCGCCTTACCCGATCATCAACACCGCGATAAACCTCCCAGGCAGCGAGAACAAGGAACTGCGTGGACGCGACTCGGACTTCTTTGCGATCACACCGCACTATATCGGTAGCGTATCAACTGGGTACTGTAAAGCCGAAGCGATGGAAGAAGTGCACGAAGATATGGATCTTGCAAGCGCGGTGGCTACCTCCGGCGCAGCCATTTCGCCGCACATGGGGATGAAAACCAAGCGACCTGTATCGAAGATCATGTCGGCAGCGAACCTACGCCTCGGAATGTGGTTACCTAATCCGAGAGTGGTCGCTGAAGGAGGCAGTCCCGGGGCGCTTTCGCGATGGCGCGGTAAATACCGCGAGTTCCGAGGTCGACTGGACGAGACCGCCAACCACGTGAACCTAGCCGATGGCGGGTTCGTCGAAAATCTAGGCGTCTACGAGCTGCTAAGGCGCCAGTGCAACTTCATCGTCGCGGTAGACGGCGAGTGCGACGAAGGGCGCACTTGTGCGGCACTGACGAAGGCTATTCGCCTCGCGAAAATCGATTTCGGTGTCAACATCGACATCGATTTCTCCGCGCTGAACATCGACGACGAAGGCATTAGTCAGGATCATTTTGCCTTTGGGACGATTAGCTACCCCGCGAACAAAACCGGATATCTTCTGTACATAAAGTCTTCTGTGACCGGCAACGAGTCAAGCTACGTTAAAGAATACCGGGAGCACAATCCAACGTTCCCCCATCAAACCACCGCGGATCAGCTTTTCGACGAAGAACAGTTTGAGGCGTATCGCGCTTTGGGCGAACACGCGATGGACGATCTGTTTACGCGCGAGCTTATCCCACCCGGCGCGTTCACTGTCGACGCATGGGTCTCGCAGCTGGTTAACGAACTGCTGCCCGACTCGAACGAGTCCGCGCCCAGAGCATAGGGTTGCGCACTATGTCCGAATTCACTGCACCGATCACGTTTTACCTCGTTCATCACCCAGACTGCTCAGAAGCAGAGCAGCTGTCCAGCAGTCTGTTCAGTTGGTTCCGACTTGGAGACCTAGCCGGTGAATACGCAGCCGCGGGACTGCCGGTCTTTTTTCGCCGCAACATCGCCAATAACGGAATCGATCCAAGTATTCATTGGGAAGATGCAGATCTGAACGTGGTGATCCTGCTCGTCGATCACCGCGCCGTATTGGATCCCCACTGGCGGGCGGCAATGATTCAAATGGCAGATCAAGTCCGGGTTCGACGCGATTCCACGCGACATCGTGCACTGCTGATTCCCGTCGCACTGCACGAGAGTTTTTATCAAACTGGTTCGCTATACGAAAACTTCAATCCCGTGCGCCTGATTCAGCTCGAAAGCGACGAGATGCTGCCGGTCTTGCGCAGATCCTCGACGGAGGCTTCTGCTCGCGCGCTCCGCGGATTGGAACTCGGCACGGATAGTCCGCCGGCCCTGAACGTTTTTCTTAGTCACGCCAAGGCAGACGGTACCGAGATTGCTAAAAGCTTGCGAGACGGCGTGAGAAACTTCGGGCAGCTGGTTGCCTGGTACGACGCAAACGATCTGCCATATGGTTCGAACTGGCAATCTCCTATGGAACATGCAGCCGCAAGTGGCACGGCATCGATGGTTGCAACGGTGACGGACGCTTATCCGACAAGACCTTGGTGTCGAAAGGAAGCACGGCTTGCGCGAACACCGCTCCAATTAAAGCCTGGCCTGTGGACGGTACAACCAGTACTGGCCGTACATAATCCCGAGCAAAAGTGGGTGCGCGAGATGTCGATGCTGAATGGCGTGCCAAGAATAGGCTGGGGTAACGGCAGTCCGCACTACGAAACCGAACATGTCGTCGACCGTCTCGTATTGGAAATACTGCTCACGCAGGCACACCGGCGAATCGCGGAGGCAATACTCAAACAAAGGGAAGACGGCGTCATTTGCATCACATGGGTACCTGACACGTGGACCCTCATCGAACTGCGCGAGCAGCTGGGTTCAAAGTCTAAGGACGTCCGAAAAATCGTGTATCCTGGGCACGGATTGCGCACCGTTGAGCGTGCCGAACTAGCGTCTGCGCTTAACGCTTATGGTGCGTCGGTTGAGCTTAGTACCTTTGAGGAGGTGTTGTGATGGCCAAGCTGATTGCGCTTTCCGCCGGCGGCGACAACACAGAGCTTGCGCGCCAGGGTTTGGGCATCGAACACGTCGATGAGTTACTCGTTCGCATGTCGCGGCGCTTGCTGCAGGATGGCCATCGCTTGAGCTTCGGCGGAACCCTCGGACAGCCAGACGAAAAACTTACCCAGCTGCTGATTAATTCGGCGATGGGTTGGATTAACGAAGATTCTGCGGGCGGCGCCGACGTCAACGATACCGCAACATGGCCACTAACAAACTATGGCGCATGGCCCTACTACACCTTTCTAACTCCCGAGCAAGAGGCATCGCTGGTTGGGGTTTGTAATTTCGTTCCAGTCCTACCGCCGGAGCGGTCCGCGGTAGAGCTTCGACCCCTGTTAAAGGAATGGAAAACCAACATCGACGCCCGTCGACACACGGCAAACGCCCTCTCGGAAATGAGGAAGCTTTCAACCAGCGACGCAGACATGCGCATCGTTTGGGGAGGAAAGATATCCGGCGCTGCGGGTTGGATGGCCGGAATCGCCGAAGAGCTGCTGTGTTCCCTTGAGCAGGAAGTACCAACAATTATCTTGGGGGGATTCGGAGGTTGTGCACAACTCATCGCTGAGTATTTGAGTTCCAAAAAAGAAGAGTGGCCCGAACAGCTGACGTTCACTTACTGCTGCGAGTCGCCGGACTATCTCGCTCTAGTGGAAGACCAAAACAAAGAAGCGTTGAAGAATCAATACGACAGACTAATAGAGAATTGCTCAGTTCTCAGAGATCAATTGCGAAGTGGCAACTCGATCTCTGGAGTCCCTAACGAGTTGTTTCTCGAAGCGCTTCAGGAGCAAAGCGCACGTGTTGCAATTCGAATAGCGGGAACCGCAGCCAACAGTCTCGACACACCCTCCTAGAGATTGCAGCGCTTTTCCGACTTCGATAATCTGGTACACCGAATTGACAGGGAGCCGTCAACATGCCACCACTAGCGCGCTGGATTTTGGTCGCTTCTATTCTTTTCGTCTCGGGCTGCAACAGTCCTAAGCTCGACACCGGATCCATCGACTACCGCCCTATGATCGAGCCCGACGGGAAAGACGCCTCCATGGTGAATTTTCGCTACTACACACCGCCCGGCGCCGAGTCACTTGCCGAAGCAGACCGGATTATCACCAAAGGTGCGAGCGTAGGCGTAAAACTTCTGCAAGCTTTCATTTGCGACTTCGCCGAAGGCGAGAACTACAGCTTCCTCGGCGTGCCAATACCGAAACGCATCACCGCTCGGAATGCAGCCCGAGAAGATCGCTGCGCTTACTATGACTCAGGCCAAATCACAAGAAACACCCAAGGCGAAGTGGCGGTACTAGCTACAGTTTTCGAGATGGGTGGCGATCGAAAAATCGAATTCACGAAGGACCTAGCACCAAATGAAGCGCGCATCGTCTACTACGATGACGACGTTCGGGAAACCGGTCAGTTTCTGAACCTTTCCAATCTGCCTATTTACGGGCCGGTCACCTATGACGGTCGCCCTCTGTATCTCAAGCTGATGATCATCGAACTAGACGAAGACGAACTGCAAGCGCAAGGGTCGCTGCTCTCAGAGCTTGCTCGTCTCGGTGGCCAAGCCTATCCACCCGGTTCACCGCTATTGGGTGCGCTAGAGGATATCGGTGGTGTGTTTTTCGCGCAGAACGGGAACGACCTCGAGTTTCGCTACGACATGATTTTCGATGGTGAAGGCACCCAAACATCGAGTCACGCACCATTAGCGTGGGGAAACTACGTGTTCGTTCGACAATGGGATCGCAGCAAAGCCATACCTTGGGAGGAGTTTTATCTCAACCACACAGACGGTCGCCTTTACTACCGTTGCCGCGTCGCACTCCTAGGCAGTGGAGACAAGGCTCTGACTAACTGCACGCCACCAGGCGAAAGCCCGTCCACTCCCATCCCCAAAAAATCGAACGAAGATATTGTGCTCGGTCAGGCTGGTGAGGAATACCGCCAATACACCTATTTCGTCGTTAAGATCACCAAGAACGAATCAGCGCTACAGCAAGACGTTTATCAAACGTTAGGCGATTTCCGCGCCCAGTCTGAAGAAGAAATCGACTTATCTACGCTGAAAGAACACTTCGAGACGCTCGGCGCACGAGTATCGCGCAACGCGCTATATGACGATCTCCGATCGGCACTTCCGATTCTCAAAAACCCGCCTGATTCGTCCGCGCTTGCCGCACAGACCTGGGACAAGTTCGCCCAAGCACTCTGCAAACCGCTAGCTGGGGAAGAAAACGACTATCTGACTCTGGATGGGGCACAGGCTGAGTACCTGCTGCGCAATATTGGCAAACATCAAACGGGCTCCCAAGCCGCGAAGCTCACCGTATCCGCCCTTCCCGATTGCAATGGGAAAAGCGGCGCAGCCTATTTTGCTCATTTGACGACAAAATAACTGATACCCAATGAAACCCCATCGAATCAGGAAGATTGCGTACAGTAGCTTGTAAGTAAATAGGTATGTCCTGTAAGGCCTCGGCCCATGGTATTCTGAGTTCAATCCGGGGAGTCGCTATGGGATCGGAAACTCAAGTTTTCGTTAACTATCGCAGAGTTGATGCCGACGCCGACGCTCAATGGCTCGCGAGCACCTTAAAGACTGAATTCGGCGAAGATCAGGTTTTCGTCGATGTGGACGACATCGACGGCGGCGAGAAACTAAGTAACGTCATTGAATCGGCGGTTGACAGTGCGAAGGTACTTTTGACGGTTATCGGTCCAAAGTGGCACTCCGCAACCCATCCCAAGACTGGAGAGCTGTGCATCTCCCGCGAACAGGATTGGGTGCGGCAAGAAATAGAGATGGCATTGCGAACGAATACCACCATTATCCCCGTCTTAGTCGGGGGGATGCGGGGTGAAATTCTTACGCGGCCGCTACCCGACAGCATAGCTTCTCTAAGTGCTAGCAAAGGCATGGTCGTTCGGCCAGACCACCGTCGCGAAGATCAATATGAAATCGCTCATCGCATCGAGAGCCTAGGCGTAGAGAAAACCGGCGAATGTGACTATAGAAGTTTGCTGGGTGAGCGCTTTGGTGACCTACTAGCCGCTTTCAAGTCTGCGCCGTCAGATATAGGGAAACGCATCATCAACTTCGGCGAACTCATTGACGACCGTACCCGGACGTTCGTTGGTCGCCAATTTGTATTCGACGCAATCGACCAGTTCATTCAGGACAATCCGCGAGGATATTTTCTATTGCGAGGAGACCCAGGAATTGGTAAGTCTGCGATGGCGGCACACCTGGTTCAGGCTCGAGGGTATCTACATCATTTCAATGTTCGGTCTGCTGGAATTGTTACCGCAAAGGCCTTTCTCGAAAACTTGTGCGCGCAGGTGATCGTACGCTATTCACTTGATCGTGAGTTGCCAACGGACATCGGTACGGATGGTACTTTTCTCGAGCTATTGTTGCGGGAAGTAGACGCCTCCGAACCAATCGTAGTGGTTGTAGATGCGTTGGACGAAGTCGATCTCAAAGCTCAGGCCGACGGCTCTAACCTGCTCTACCTTCCTCGGACTGTGCCAGACAATATCTATTTCGTGCTCACCTCCCGTCGCTTAGAGGTTCTGCCACTCTCTTTTGAGTGCGAACGGCAAACGTTCGATATCGACCACGATTCCAAGAACAATCTGGGTGACATCAGGCTCTATCTGGAACGGACGCTCGGCCGCGCCGGTATCGAAGATTACATTCAAGCCCAAAACATAGACCCAATCCAATTCACGACCACCCTTGAGCAAAAAAGTGAAGGCAACTTTATGTATCTGCGGCACGTGCTTAAGGATATTGAAAGCGGCCTTTTCCGAGCGCTAGACTTCGCCGAGCTTCCCACTGGCCTTAAAGATTACTACGCTCAACACTGGCGTCGCATCAGAACCACCGACGATGGAGCTTGGTTCGACTTCAAGCTACCCGTTCTGCTCGCGCTAAGCGAAGCGCTAGAGTCCGTATCGATAGAGTTGTTAATGGAGTTTTCAGGTGTTTCAAGCCGCTCTCGAGTAAGAGCGGTTTTAAACGACTGGACCGAGTTTCTTCATAGAACACTTCGATCAAAAGGTAGCGAACGCGAGTACATTTACCGTATTTACCACGATTCGTTCAGGGACTTTGTTGCTGCACAGGAGGAAGTGGAGGATGAGCGAATAGACCGGCAGAGTGCGCGGCGCCGCATCGCTGAATCGCTGTGGAAGAACCGGCACGGTTCGGGGCTTAGCGAATGGTTAGATCACAAGATCAGTGAGGAGCGTGCACGGGATTCGGAGAACAGCTAGGATGGAATAAACAACTCGAAGCAATAAACCCTTCCGCTATCGTCGCCCACCATCAGAACTTCTCCAGCTGCGCTTTTTTCGGACTGAACAAATTGCAAGCAACGCGGCTCGCTATCAATGCTAAGTGTCGCAGTTTCAGTCAAGTCTAGGGTGCGAACTGCGCGAATCTCGCCGCTTGCTGTTCCTATGGCTACTATGGAGCTTGATTTAGATATCGTCATAACCGTTGGCTTTCCGGAGATCCGGGAGGTATCTCGCGGCAGGTTTTGGCGCAGGTTCCAGGATTGCAACGTCCCGTCCTCAGTTGCAAGCACTGCGCTACCGCCTTCGGACGTTACCACCACATCCACAATATCAGCCTCATGTGCTGCCAACACGATCGACTCACCCGTAGCTAGGTTCCAACGGTGAACTCTATTAGAGACGAATAACAGGACTTCAGTATCCGTCAGAAAGCGAGCACCACTCGCATGAGGAAGACGTGCTCGCTCAGCTCCGGACTCCAAATCGATGACGGGAGTAGCCGGATAATCCATGTTAAGCGTGACACCAAGTACTTTATAAAAATTAAAGCCACTCGCGGGTAGCCCTATTAGGAAAGACTGATCCGGGGATATCGCTAGGTCAGTAACATGGACCTGGTCTTGCTGGCCGGAAAAGTGATGCGACAGTAGCACTTCCCCATCTTGTGGGCGCCAGAGCAGTAAGTTGCCATCCACGTCTACAGAAGCGACACGATCGTCCGAGAGAACTTTTACGTCAGCAACAATGACATCGTGCCTGCTGAAGACCTTCGCTTGTCCATTTAGCCACCAAAGAATGACTTTCTCGTCCTTACTGGCTGTTGCGACAAGTTCGCCGCCTGGTGCCACAGATAGCGAAGAGATTTCTCGGTCGTGCCCTTTAGCCGAACCAAGTCCTTCTCCACCGTCGACGTTCCAATACCCCAGGCGCCCGTCCTCGCCTGCTGATGCAACGACGCTCGTTCCAGGAATCGGTAAAATGAAGTCGACTGCTCCGTCATGGATTTGGCGCGAGCTGGCTTTTGCAGATTCAGCAGAATCGATGCGCCACATCTTCAATGTCTGATCTGAGCTGGATGCACTGAACAAGCTTCGTTCGTTCGGCGCGTATCCAAGCCAGCTAACTGCGGAGCCGTGTCCTCCGAACCAACGCGGAGTTGAACCAGAACGATCCGGTGCGGGTTCAGGTTCGATTGGTTTTGCAGGAAACAAACTCGCGAGAAATCCTGCCACCGCAGGCGCTGCCGCCAAGCTCAATATTGTGAACCAGAGATTGACCCAAATCGAACCGATACCTACCAAAACGACGAGAGCAACCAACATCGGTATCGTTCTGCGAAACTCACCTGCGAGCGCAGCTTCCATATCGCCGCTAGTCGTTTGTCTACGCACGAATCGAGAACTCAGGTAGCCGTACCCGAAGCTAATCGCAGGTGTCAGTATCATTCCCAGCAACACAAAGCCCAGTCCTCTCCAGAAGGAGGACGCCTGGGCAATTGCTAGCCCAATCAGCCCGGCCAACAAGATCGCATTAGTTGCTACTACCCCACTGCGTATACGTCGCCGCAGATCCCCCTTATCAGTTTGCTGAGATACGGATTGTGGGCCGTTTACCACTACATGGTTGCGCAGATCCCACACGTCGATGCTGCCGTTAACGTAACCGATCGCCAGCCAATGGCTACTGGGTGAGAACGATACCTCACCAATCTCGCTGCTTACTTCCGCTAGGTCGCCTAAAAAGCGCCAGTCGGACAAATCCCACACTAGCGCTTCCGAAGGCATTTCCTTTTGGGTGCCGGGTATGATTGTCGCCCACCCCGGCTCCGAATCCTCATGATTGGGCGTAAAATGAGCATACTTTCCATAGGGATGCGTCGTCGCAACGAGGTACCGTCCATCACCGCTAATGCTAAGTTGCTGTATGCCGAACTGCGTAGTAGCAACCTCTTCACAGCGCATGCGGCTACGAAGATCCCAGCGCCGTATTTGGCCATCTTGTGATCCACTAATTACTGTATTCGCGTCTAGCGTTACCGCTATCTCGGTTATGATGTCGTCGTGGTTCCCGACCACAGTCGCTTGATCTGTTGCGTCGTTATCCAGCAATCGAAGGACGCCTTCAAAATCGCCGACAAACACACCGCCGCCGTTCGGATGCGGACACCACGCAGCAATTCTTGATTCAGTGCTCCATTCGCGTAGCTTGGTATCTCGCAAATCGATTCGTGTAATCGTCGTATCGCCACCAGCGAAAGCCCACCGGTCTCCGATCACTTTCATCTTCACCATGCCGTTCGCTGCGGTTGTTTCTATCATATGCTCGCGCTCGAACGTTTCCGTGTTCCAAATTTCCACCGCCTCTTTGTTTGCAACAAGGATCAGATTGCCACCCCCGAGTTTCTCGAGAAACGTACTTCCGACGGATAGAATCGAATCAACCATCCGCCAAGTAGATATGTCGTAGACATCGATACTCTCATCTCGAGCAACCAGAAGATGCGTCCCGCTGTTGACCAGCAGAAAGTGTTTCGCACCGTGGAAAACGCGCGATTCTTCCAGCGCATGCGCTTCCCGATCGCTGATCCAATGCAAGGCCCAGGTAGATTTCCGTGTTTCCTCAAACCACTCTCGGGCGTACGGCTCCAACTTGTCTAGCTTCCAACGTTGGAGCCCATAAACATACTGCCGGTCGAACTTTTCCCGAGTGACCTTTCCGCCATCGCCGCTAAACTTAGGTCCTTCTCGGGCAAACAATCGCACGTTATGAGTAAGCCGCTGCCTTAGCGAGCGTAACGTGGATTCATCGACTCTAGAATCGAACTCTGTGGGGACCTCATCTCGCGCAATTCGAAGATCTACCAACAACTCGTTCGCGCCGACTGCTCCAACCTTTGCAGCCTGAAAATCAACATCATTCAGTAGGAATAGAAGATGTTCGTACAGACCCGACCGGAGCAAATAGTGCGGAAGGTGGACGTCACCATAGTGCGAGAGATCGTCGGCAACTTGATCAGCTTCGTTCACGGCCAGGCCTTTGGGGGTTCGAGCGCAGGAAATTAAGGGATATTAACCTCGACGACTTGACTGTGTCATGAATTTGAAACATTGTTCTTCGATCGACGATCCGTAAACTACCCATCCAGTACCAAGGCATCTTTTTGTGATACCTAACGTTCGGGTGTTTTTATCTCATAGCTCCCAAGACAAGAGCTTTGCTCGTCGACTTGCCGGGGACTTGAAACGACATGGCGCGACGGCATGGCTGGACGAAGCTGCGCTGGAACCGGGCGGGCGCTGGAAACCACAACTAAAAAAAGCCATATCCGGTCACGACTTTGTGGTCGTCGTTCTAACCCCCGCCTCCGTCGATTCGACTTGGGTCCAATTCGAGATCGACGAGGCGCTCGCCCAGGGTACGCAGGCAGGTCGAGTTAAGCTCATTCCGTTGCTCCTCAAGGACTGCACTGTTCCGCCGGCTTTAAGAGAGATCCAGGCCGTACATTTCGTCAAAAGGGGTTCATATCCGCGCGGCCTCCAGCGTCTCGTGTGGACCCTCGAACGATCTTGGGCCCATCCCAGACACCAGAGACGGCCATGGACCAAGAAGAACCTAAAACTGGCGCTAGATGTTGGCGTGCTTCGCGATTTTAACGGCCAACTGGTTTTCAGCGCCGAGGTCGCCGAGCGACTGCGAACTTATGGAGCGCGGTGGCTAAGGGGCCGGCCAATCTATTTTTCTGACGAAGTTTTTAGTGACTGGAAGGAGTACTCTGGCCTCGCAGTGCTACATGCGATCGAAGACGGACGTCTCACCGAGGAGGAGGAAGTGTCTCTTGCACACGAGGCTCACGAGCGATTGTTGGATTTCCTGCTCGATCTTGGCGTCGCGACAGGCGTTCTCGAGGATGACCCGGATACCGTGAAGCTAAGCGAGGACATGGGCGAAGAGATGCAACAATTTATCCCACGGCTCGGCGAATTGGGGTTCCACGAAGATACTGGTGGTGAACTCAGAGCAGCGACCACGATGTTATTTGTAGAGCTAATTCGGAATCGGTTGATTGAACGTATTCCAGAGATGGTCTCGTTCGCCGAACCTCTAGGTATTGTTATTCACAATGCTTTTGGATTCTGGACAGGATGGAATGAGCTAACGGCGCAAGACTACAACGAAGCCTGATTGCTTCTGGGACTAGCCGATACTTAGCAAACCCGCCCGTATTCCGCCCCCTCACGTGTAATGCGGTGAATCGTTTGGTCGACAAGATAACGAAAACACCACAAGCGATGATTTCCTTGCTCACTTGGGATCGGGTCGCACCGTGGAAGATCTTGTCACTACCCCGTCCAGCTTCTAAAAAATTTGCGCCTGCTGGATACGGCTCCGCCAGTTCCGCATTCGCGAGCATCTCCCGGCAACACGGCACGATCTGGGTCGTGACGAAACCGAAACACAGCGATTTACCCCCGACCTTAGTCGCAAAGATACACGCTACGCAGTCCTATACGGTCAACAGCCCCGATCGCACCAAAGAGCTGGACGATCTGCTAGAGCAGTGGCAAAACGTCACGGTCGCCGATTCTCGCAGCAGTAGATTTTATGAACTGAACGATGCAAGCAACGCTCTAGCAGAGCTTGGTATCACGATGCAGGAGCTCGGTCTGCACAAGCATCGTCTTGTACCGGCCGAGGACGCGACAACCGCTTTCAGGAGCTGCACATCAAACAAACCGACTGTCTTCATCAGTTTCACACACGCCCAAGGAGCACCGTTCGCGTTCCGGCTCGCCATCGAACTCCTGCAGCATGGTTTCCGCCCCTGGTTCGACGCGCTAGCGATCCCTAGATTCGATCTTGAAGGCGGCCGGCATCGCGACGTCGTGCGCCTTCGTCAGCTCATCCAACTGGGAATAGATCACGCCGACTTGGCAATTGTCGTGAAGACAAAAGACTTCGGTCACACGAGATGGACGCGATTCGAACGCAAATGGATTCGCGAGCGGCGTCGTGATGACCCCACTTTCCGCTGTATCCAGATCGTTTACGGCGGCAAGCCGCTCCATGACTTTGATGTAACACTCGACCCGCAGCGAGCTCTCTTGCTTGGGACTGTGGACTTAGCGAAACAGACACTATACGGCGTGCGCGTCGCTCAGCGGACCCGCTAAATCGAGACTACGGAATTTAGCCGGATTCAAGCACGTGTCGCGCCCACTCGCTTCGACCAATTTCGTTAGAGACGAGCGATCGAATACGTCCCGACGTGCCACCCTTCCGCAAAATCTGTCCAAGGTTATCGAGGCGCGCGGCCCATTCGGTGCCGTTGTTTTCTCGATCCAAACGACAGCGAAACCATTCCAGTCGGATACGCTCCGGATGGTATTCGCGCCAGATCGAAGAGAGCACCTGCTCTGCCTCGGCGAGGTCGTGATTGGCCTTGTCGAGATCACCGGTAGACCAACGCGCGATACCGAGGGCGGCCAGCAATAGCGCAGCGTCTTCGGGGCTGACTGCCCCACTTCCAACCCGAACGAGCGTATCGAGTTCTTCTACCCGCAAAGGTGGCTCATCGGCGGCGAGCGCTTGTCGCAGCGCACGCTCGCGCGTACAACGAATTGAGAAAATATGTTCTGCTCCAAGTACGCTCGCGGCCTTGCTCTCTGCTTCAACAAGTCGCGAAACTGTAAGCGCCGCACCCCGCAGGTTGTCAGCGTTCACCGCCCAAAAAAACCAGCTCGACAGTGTATTCGGATGATCAGCGCCCAGGACGCTCACTTCCATGTCGTGCAATAGTGGAAACTCGGCTTCCGCCGCCTGGCCTCTGCCCGCATCCACCAGGAGTGCAAACCGATTATGCCGCGCGGTCACAACGGTGACCGGGTTACTCTCGTCCTCAATCGTATCTGCCAGCTCGAACGCTTTGTCGAATTCGCCCATCCGCCAGAAGCACAACACCATATTGCTGCGATCGATCGCCGACGCTTCTTGTCGGCAAGCCTCTCTCCAGATTCGGTCGAGACCCAGCTCGCGCTCAGCGAAATTCACCGATCCGGTTGCTAAAGCTACTCGCAACGCTGATAGGGTCGAGGGATGGTCTTCGCCTAACGATGAAATTCTAAGCCGTAAATTTTCGTCAGCAAGTTCCCGTGCCGATACGACGTTACCTTGCTGCATCTCGGCTTGAGCGAGGAATTGTAGCGACGACAACGTGTGAAGATGATCCTCACCCAACAAAGCGATACGCCTGTTCCAGGCTTCACGTTCCAATTCACAAATCCGTGGATTCGTCGGATTCTCCTGGTATAGGTAGATTGCGAGCTGGTGCATGCTCACTAATGTCCGACTGGCATCGGTGCCTAGATTTTCGAGGCGCCAATCCAGCACGGCTTCCTCGAGTTCGATCGCACTGGCAGTCTCACTCATGTTGGCCAGCACGTGAGCTTGATTACCCTTCGCGGTGTACACGTCCGCCAAGCTACCTGTTGCACTGGCGATCCGTTCGTACTCCCGGTGTGCGTCGAGCGCCTCTTTATGGCGATCAAGATATACAGCCGCGATCCCAAATCGCGCTAGAATGGATCCGAGTTGGAGGTGGTTGTCTCGTCCGAGTTCCCGTGCGAGTTGCGACGCCTCGAAAAGCACATCGCACGCATCGCTCCAGCGGCACATCCCCAATTCGTAGTCTCCGATTGAAGACAGCAGTGACAACGTCCACTCGTCTTCGACGTCTGCGAGGTGCCGTGCATGCGCTAGCAATGGTTGAACTTGGTCGTGAGCGCGGGCATCTGAGGCAACACCCATCAATTCGACGAGCGAACGGCGGCACGCTGCACGGATGTCTTGGATCTGAGGTTCCAATTGAAACCGGTAGCTTACGGATCTGCTGATCAGGGAGTGCACTGAAACAGCGCCTTTATCGTCCCGACGCACGAGCGATTGGCGAGCTAGATTGACCACAGCCTTAAGGAGTCTCGCCTCAAGAGGTGGCTCTTCCTCGGCAAACAGCTCCAGGAAAACCAACCGGAGCCACTCCATGGGAAGCGGTGCCTCGGCGCCTATTGACGTGATCAACAGGATCAGTGTTTCGTCATCTCCCAAACGCTCCAGGCCCTGAAGAAGTGTCGATGCGATGTTCGCCTCATGTCCGTTTGGCAGCGAATCAGCCAGTTCTGCAGCAAGTTCCAGCACGTCATCGCCCGGCGCCCGCATTTCGCCAAGGAAATCCTGAGGCGACTTCAGCCCGCGGAGCGCAATCAGTGCAGAGCGTGCGACATCCAACGCGAGCGCGTGATATCCCAAACACTTCGCCATTTCCGCGGGCCAAGGTTCTTTAGGGTTTGTCTCTTCCGTCTGCGACAATAGTTCAATCGCTTCACTCGGATTGAGCACGTCTAGATGCAGACGATATCCGATACCAGAGTAGGCGTGAGACCGCGATGTAATGATCGTACGGAAACCGGCGCCTGGTGGCAGCCATGCTCTAAGCCCTTCTGTTCCTATCCCCTCAGGCAGATCATCGACAATCCACAGGGCCGGCCCATCGCCCACTGCGTTTCCGATTTCGGTACGCAGGTCAGCAGAGTCCATGACGTGAGGATCCTGGCCATCACCTACAGACGTCGGATTGCGACCGAGACTCTGAACCAGCCTAGTAAGCGCTTGCTGCAATTCCACCTCTTGCGATAGCACCGGCCCCGAGCCGCGCGCGCGATCCCCCGCCGCATCTAACCAAAAGACGCCTCTCGGCCAAGCAGCAGCAAATCGCCACGCGTACTCTTCTACCAACAGTGATTTGCCGAGACCGCCCATGCCGACTACCTGACATATCCCTCGAGACAGCGGTTCACCCGTTAACGGCAGATCAGGCGAAACGAGCGCATCGTGGATCTGCCAAAGCTCTCTCACTCGCCCCACAAACCGGCTGGACGAAAACCGGGGAACCGGGTGCCACTCCGGCAGACTGGCAATTCCGACGTCACCGAGACTGGTGTCGATATTCTGAAGCCTGCGCGAAATTTCAGCCGCAGTGTTGGGTAGCGACTCTGGAGTCGCTGACCCTAGCAGCCGGTCGCGCAGGGTTGCTGGAAAAACGTGGTCGACGTCGGGCATCGGATTGACGATGAACACCCGGGTTTGGGCTTTCGGTCCTTGTTCCGCAGCGATCAACGCGGCAGTGAGCTCCGCCATACAATAGGGACGCGAGGGATAGCGGGCCGAGTAATAGGCAACGAGCGCTTTCGATGCAGCCAACCCCTCTCGAATTCGCTCCTGGATCGAGTCAAACGAATCAATACCCGCTTCGTCAAACCAACAAGACAATCCAGCGCTCTCTAATACGTCTCGAAGCTCCAAAGCGGCCTCACGGTCGAGACGTGCGTAGCTAATAAAAATATCCGGTCGCTCATTCATGGCACTTTGGCACCGACAACGCCGACGTATCCCCAATCGCGGATGCTACACGACTTTGATGCATCCAAGCGCTGAGGCCATAAATCTACCTCGATACTAGGTACCCAGTACTACGATGAGACTTGCAAGATCCGGCGTCGGCTCGGCTCGCTTTAGCTGGCAACAAACGGCTTGTCCCAAGAAGGTGACGAATCAGCGACCCGCTGATTAACAGCGGCAGCACCTCGACGAGCGCGCCGCAGATACTGCAGCCTTCAACGCGGACTCCAACAAGGCCAATTCGTGGTGGATTCCAAAGCCGCTAAGTCTGCACGGTTGGAAACCATCCACCGCCTACCAATATCCGACCAGTTTGATCGGAAAAAATCCGACGGCCTAAGATCCTTGCATGCGGGCCGCCAACTCGTCCTGATCGCGTCGCCGCTTTTCGTTAATAGCTCTAATCGCCTCTTCGTACTTCGCTTCTGTTCTCTGCAATAACTCAAGACTATCTTCAATCCGTTTGTGCGATTCAGCACCATGAAGCTCTAGGAAAGCACTAGCGCTGTCTATCAGCACCCTCGGGATGAAAGTCACAATCATCACCATATCGGACCCGTACGAGTTACGCAGAGGTGGCCATCTATACTTGACGAAAGAACTGCCGAATGTCAGATAGCGTTTAACAAGATCAGTAACGTTACCGTGCGCTGGTTGAGACAACGCCCGATAATACTGTTGGTAGAAATCACTTAGGCCGGCCAAACTGAACCTCGCGAACACGGACAGGTTTGTATTGTTATCCAGTTCATCCTTGGCTGCCTCGATCGCGTTTTTGATGTCCTCCTTCATCTGCTCTAAATCGGGATCGTCGAGCAAGTCCTCGAATACAGGCAGTTCCGGATTTTCTTCAGCAACGTTGAGATACTTCTCCAGCTCTCTGTTTGATATCGCATCTAGCAACGCCGGATAGCTGTCGTTTCTCACGAGACCCATGATGTCTGCATAGGTTTCCAACATTGATCTCGCCACGGCAATGGCTCCGACGTAGTGCCTAACTGCAATGAGGCGTTCGAGTGATCTCGCAAGAGACAGCATGTGTCCGTAGGTAAGGTACGTATAGAAATGCTTCTTATCATCCAAGTTCTCCATCGACCATGTGAATCACGCCGGGTTTTCCGGAGGCTCCAAAACTTGAGAGGATTGGAGCATGAACAAACAAAAACGATATTCACCGGAGGTGAGGGAACGAGCGGTTCGTATGCTGCTCGAACATGAACAGGAGTATTCATCGCGATGGGCAGCCCTGGAGTCGATAGCGGAGAAGATCGGTTGCACACCCGAGACGCTGCGCAGCTGGGTCAAACAGGAGGAGATCGATACGGGCCGTCGTGATGGTTTGACATCGGATGATCGTGATCGGATCAAATCTCTGGAAAAAGAAGTCCGAGAACTGCGTCGCGCCAACGAGATTCTGAAAACGGCTTCCGCTTTTTTCGCCCAGGCGGAGCTCGACCGCAAACTGAAGAAATGATCACCTATATTGATGATTATCGAGATCGATTTGGGGTCGAGCCAATCTGCGACGTGTTGCCGATTGCCCCAGCGACGTACTACGAGCATAAAGCCCAACAACGAGATCCGGATCGACGTTCGGATCGTGCGAAGCGAGACGAGCAGTTGAAGCCTCAGATCCAGCGAGTGTGGGACGAGAACTTCAAAGTGTACGGTGCACGAAAAGTATGGCTTCAGTTGAACCGAGAAGAGATCGAAATGGCACGCTGTACTGTGGCTCGTCTGATGAAAGATCTTGGTTTACAAGGGGTTAGGCGCGGCAAGAAGGTCATCACCACGATCCCAGGACTCATCGAGGATCGGCCCCGGGACGCAGTGAATCGAGATTTTTCTGTGGACCGGCCGAATGCGCTGTGGGTGGCCGATCTGACGTACGTGGCGACCTGGCGTGGCTTCGTCTACGTGGCATTCGTCATTGACGCGTTTGCACGTCGCATTGTCGGCTGGCGTGTCTCCACGTCGCTTCGAACCGATATTGCCCTGGATGCGCTGGAACAAGCCCTGTCCGACCGCCAGGTTGAGCAGGAGGAGTTGATCCATCATAGCGACCGCGGTGTTCAGTATGTCTCGATCAAATACACCGAGCGACTTGGCGAAGTGGGCATCACGCCATCGGTCGGAAGTGTTGGTGACTCGTACGACAACGCTCTGGCCGAGACCATCATTGGATTATACAAGACGGAGCTGATCCGTCAGCAAGGCCCTTGGAAAAACATCGAAGACGTCGAGTTTGCGACACTCAAGTGGGTGGATTGGTTCAACAATAAACGGCTTTTTGAAACCATTGGTGACATCCCACCAGCGGAGAAAGAACAGGCATACTATGAACAACTAACCGAGTCGGCCATGGCGGCATGACTCAAACGAAAGAGCCTCCGGTGAACCCGGCGTGATTCAGTACGCCGAAGCAAATGAAGATGGCGAATGGACTGTGTAGATACCTGGAGCTTGTCCTCACCTAATGCCGAGCACTGATCAGAATATGCCGTAGCTTTTTTGCCCAGCTGCTCCGGTGGTGGATACTGTTTCAGAGCAGCGCTGCTGAAGATCGGCATACCTTGAATCGTCAGGCCTGACAATCCATACCTCGTACTGCGTCTCGGAATCCTCGGATTGGCTTCTCTCAAACAAAATTATGTCACCACCGCCATCTGTGGTCAGGTCAGTTGTGACATGGCCGATGTTTATGCGCCAGTCTGCGTGACCCGCTTCGGATCCAGGAGGGCGTTGCCAGATTCTGTAGTTTGCCGCAACAGCACCACCTGGTGTGTTAACAAGCGCTTCAAAGTATGCATCTGGGTACTTTCTGCCTTGAAGCTCGACCTCTGGGAAGAACGAAGTTACCGATTCAGGTATGGATATTTCGGGCGTACCCTTCACGCCCGACTTATGTGAGCAATCAAATGCTGACAGCACCATGGCGAATTGCGTACCAACAGATTCCCCATCTCCAACAGGCTGTTCACCTTCTACCTGGACTTTTTTTCCCGGTGTTGGAGATTTCGAGAAAGCACCATCGTAAACCGCTGGTAGCGGCAACGAAGGGATATCGAATGGCGGAGGAGTTACCGAACGCTTTCCCTTTTTCGAGCTTGAAATTCTTGTTTTTGACTTAGTCTCATCGACAAGGTCTCCAGCCTCCACTAACTCACTCAGCAATTCTGGGGCAGAGGGGAGCACGGACCCGCAACCATCCTCAATCCGATCAAGCCATTCTTCGATTCGTTGAATGAAGAGCTTGTCCTTTTCGTCAGAGTCCTGCGCATAAGCGACGAAGTTAGCTTCGACATTTCTAAACAGTCCGTTCCCGGTTAGGTTCGAGCTTCCTAGTCCAACCCAAGCCGCATTCTCTCCGGTAAGCAGGTAGATCTTCGGATGATATAAGACGTTCGAGACCTTGCAGCCAACCACCTCGACACCAACGCTGGAGAGGTGCTCCACCGCCTGCACAGTCGTTACCCCGTTTCCAATCCCCACCATGGCTTGGACACTTGCACCTCGCTGAATCGCCGAATCCAGTGGCTCGATGATTTGACTCGTTCCACTGAGACTTGCAAATGCCGCACACAGACGGACCTTTTGATAGGTCTCGTTGGTCAATGCCGATATCAGCTGGCCACCAAAGGACGATCTGGCGCCCGACGGTGCAAATGGCTGATTGGCAATAGTGAGTTTCATCAAAGCTCTTTGGGACACTTCATGGTTCAGGTGGCAGTAGTCTGCCAGAACTACACAGAGGTGCTAGGGGTAAGCCTGAACGAAACGAGGTTTGGATCCAGAAAATGTACGGGGGTGCCGATTAGGCAACAGAATCTGCAGTGATTACGTACAGATCATCGGGCACTTGTCCACGCAAGACTTTGACCAGAGTTTAGTAGAGTCACTTTGCGCCCCCGAGGTTTACTCACGATGCTGTAGTTTGATACAGTACTACCGTTCGTAGTGCACTGCGCATCGCAGTACATTTTCGACTCTGCAGGGGGGCTAATGACTGCAACCAAATCCGAGACACTAACCGTACGAATCAAGCCTGAAGTTAAGGCTGGTCTGAAAACTATCGCGGACCTTGAGCAAAGAAGCGTCGCCAACATGATCGAAGTGATAATACGTGACTACTGCAGCGAACAAGGCATTGAGATCCCAGATCAAGGTGAACTTTTCAACGTCCCTTTGAAGAGAGGCCAGAAATAGTGGGGCTTGCAAACTTGGATGCTCAAAGTAAATCGAAGAGCGAGATTGTTGCGGAGTTATCCAAAGTTGACTGGAATTTTCCAGAGTCCAATACCGCGAGATCGATTCACAACATCCATCCTTACCCGGCAAAGTTCATTCCTGAAATCCCGCGCACGTTGATAGAAATTCTCGATCCGCCGGCGAACAGCATTGTTTTTGATCCCTTTTGCGGAAGCGGGGTCACACTCTATGAAGCAAACAAAAGCGGACTCAACGCGTTTGGGATAGATCTCAACCCAATCGCATGCCTTATCAGCAGGGTTAAGACGAGAGAAATCAGCAGGAATCTGTTAACAGTCGCGCAAGAAGTTGTCTGGGAAGCAAACAGTAAGCTTGATGCGGCTGCGATACCCGATATCCCTAACTTAGACCACTGGTTTCAACCAAATGTGCAAAGTGAGTTAGCGGCTCTTCGCGTATCCATCGAGGACGCTGATCTGAACAATGCCGACAAAGAAGCACTAAACCTCGCTCTATCCGCAATTATCGTGCGTGTATCCAATCAGGATAGCGACACTCGCTATGCGGCACGTGACAAAAAAGTACAAACAGGCGACGCATCTTCACTTTTTTTGAAGTCGGTGGAACGAATAGTCTCTGCGTCCCTAGCTGTTTCAGGGGAAAGTACCGTCGTCCAGAGCAATATTCTGGATGTCGGGCCCGAGCAACTACCCAACAACATCGGACTAGTTGTAACTTCTCCACCCTATCCGAACGCATATGAGTATTGGCTGTACCACAAGTACAGAATGTACTGGTTGGATTTCGATCCGATTGAGGTAAAGAACAAAGAGATCGGAGCGCGTGCGCACTACTTCAAGAAAAATGCCCCCACAGCGTCTGACTTCGAAAACCAAATGTCTCATGTGGCTAGCATTTGTAAGGAAGCGATGCTCCCCGGTGCATTCGCTTGCTTTGTTGTCGGTCGTTCTGTGGTCCGAGGGCAAACAATAGACAATGCTGAGATAGTTCGATCTGCGGCCGGAAGGGTAGGTTTGGCCGAGATCGCAAGTCCTGTCCGCCAGATCAATTCAAATCGAAAATCGTTCAATCTCTCGCATGCGAATATCAAATCCGAAACGTTACTAGTCTTCCAGAAGCCTCTATGACACGAACAATCTCAGTCGAATACCATCCTTACCGCTATTTTGAATATGAGCTTGAGCTTGCTAGAAGAGAGATTGATAGCGTCCTCGAGTTTGAGTCTTGCAAAAAAATCGATAACGGATATCTACTGAAGAACTGCACTTCCGACGATAGCCAGCTCTCACAACTTGTGTACTTCGGTGCTTATCGACACAACGGCACACTGCAAGACACGCTTCAGGCCAGACTTGAAGCAACCAGCCTCAAACACCAGGGCCGATCTAGACAGGCAACTAGATACAGCGTCCATGGGCTCCATGAATACAAGGGCAAGTTCAATCCACAAATCGTTAGAGGAGTCCTTAACACTTTAGGCGTTGATTCAGCATCCACCGTCCTCGACCCATTCTGCGGCAGCGGAACGTCCCTAGTAGAGTGCGCCCACATTGGGTCACGAGCGATTGGAATGGACGTCAATCCGCTTGCCGTTTACGTGGCCAATACCAAAATCGCTGCGTTATCTATGAGAACGGGCTCCCTACGCAAAGCAGTCGATGGAATTAGGTCGATACGCTTCAGCGGCGCGTCCAAGTTTGACGAGTTCAACGAAAGGGAGAGATATCTGCGCGATTGGTTCCCAGATGAGACCCTCAGATTAATCGAACAGCTACGGCTCTACCTGAACGAGATTCCAAGCAAACCTCGCGCAGTACTCTCAGTATTGATTAGCGACCAACTTAGAGACTATTCACTACAAGAACCCGCCGACCTTCGAATTCGAAGACGCAAGACTCCACTGCCAGATAAGGATTTCATTGAAGTACTCTTGCAGCGAGCCTATGAGTTTTGTGACCAGATTGAGCGGACTAGAAACGAGATAGCAGCTACCTCGCCTGCTCGCGCATACCTCGCAGACTGCCGAAAGCCACCGAATAACAACGCTCGTTGGTCTACAAAACCACCGTTTGATGCTGCCATAACAAGCCCCCCATACGCTACTGCTTTGCCGTACATCGATACCCAAAGGCTGAGCCTTGTATGGCTTTCGCTAATTCAACCTTGTGACATAGCCCGTACCGAAGCTCGTCTAACGGGAAGCAGAGAGTTCAGGCAACGAGAAAGAGATGATTGGAAATCTGCTTTGTTATCAAACACAAACTCGCTTCCTGATTCATGTTTCGACTTCTGTCTTGAGCTCGAAAACGCGCTGTCGCAGTCCGATGGATTCAGGCGACAAGCGACACCAAAACTCCTGTACCGATACCTGTCGGATATGATGCAAATGTTCAGATCTATGCGATCGCTTATGGCGCCTTCAGCGCCATTCGCTTTGCTGGTTGGACACAACCACACAACACTAGGGGGCCAGCGATTCGATATCGATACCCCAGATTTACTTCGCGAGTTGGCGATCAGTGTGGGGTGGAGGGAAGCAGACATGATCCCACTTCAAACTTACCAGCGTTATGGGCTTCACGCGTCAAACAGCGTCAAAGCGGAAACAATGGTTTTACTTACCAATGAACGGTGAAGTATTCGGCCAGCGTATTCAACTTCGACTTTCGGACTTCAGATGAAGTACTGGTTGATAGTCGAGCGTATTGAGAACTGGCAGGCAGATGAGAGAACTGGTTTTAGACACTTCGGAATCCCTGACAGGAAGGTCGGCCTAGCAAAGAAGGTCTCTGCTGGAGATCAGATTTTCGTCTACGTTTCCTCTGGCATTAGTGCTATCGCGGGCTCAAGGCAGGCGACGCACGATTCAACCGTTAGACCGAACCATCCAACGGAATATGACGAGCCTTTCACCAACGTGATTCTGACCGCACCAACGTGCACTTTACCTAGAGACAAATGGATCCCGTTCGCGCAACTGGTGGAGAACTTATCGTTCACAAAGAACAAGCCTAACTGGGGCCCTGAATCACGCCGGGTTCACCGGAGGCTCTTTCGTTTGAGTCATGCCGCCATGGCCGACTCGGTTAGTTGTTCATAGTATGCCTGTTCTTTCTCCGCTGGTGGGATGTCACCAATGGTTTCAAAAAGCCGTTTATTGTTGAACCAATCCACCCACTTGAGTGTCGCAAACTCGACGTCTTCGATGTTTTTCCAAGGGCCTTGCTGACGGATCAGCTCCGTCTTGTATAATCCAATGATGGTCTCGGCCAGAGCGTTGTCGTACGAGTCACCAACACTTCCGACCGATGGCGTGATGCCCACTTCGCCAAGTCGCTCGGTGTATTTGATCGAGACATACTGAACACCGCGGTCGCTATGATGGATCAACTCCTCCTGCTCAACCTGGCGGTCGGACAGGGCTTGTTCCAGCGCATCCAGGGCAATATCGGTTCGAAGCGACGTGGAGACACGCCAGCCGACAATGCGACGTGCAAACGCGTCAATGACGAATGCCACGTAGACGAAGCCACGCCAGGTCGCCACGTACGTCAGATCGGCCACCCACAGCGCATTCGGCCGGTCCACAGAAAAATCTCGATTCACTGCGTCCCGGGGCCGATCCTCGATGAGTCCTGGGATCGTGGTGATGACCTTCTTGCCGCGCCTAACCCCTTGTAAACCAAGATCTTTCATCAGACGAGCCACAGTACAGCGTGCCATTTCGATCTCTTCTCGGTTCAACTGAAGCCATACTTTTCGTGCACCGTACACTTTGAAGTTCTCGTCCCACACTCGCTGGATCTGAGGCTTCAACTGCTCGTCTCGCTTCGCACGATCCGAACGTCGATCCGGATCTCGTTGTTGGGCTTTATGCTCGTAGTACGTCGCTGGGGCAATCGGCAACACGTCGCAGATTGGCTCGACCCCAAATCGATCTCGATAATCATCAATATAGGTGATCATTTCTTCAGTTTGCGGTCGAGCTCCGCCTGGGCGAAAAAAGCGGAAGCCGTTTTCAGAATCTCGTTGGCGCGACGCAGTTCTCGGACTTCTTTTTCCAGAGATTTGATCCGATCACGATCATCCGATGTCAAACCATCACGACGGCCCGTATCGATCTCCTCCTGTTTGACCCAGCTGCGCAGCGTCTCGGGTGTGCAACCGATCTTCTCCGCTATCGACTCCAGGGCTGCCCATCGCGATGAATACTCCTGTTCATGTTCGAGCAGCATACGAACCGCTCGTTCCCTCACCTCCGGTGAATATCGTTTTTGTTTGTTCATGCTCCAATCCTCTCAAGTTTTGGAGCCTCCGGAAAACCCGGCGTGATTCACCCCATAATGCTGAACAGCCTGAGAGAGATAGAAAAACCAGATGCCACGTTAATCGAGCGTGCGATTCTCCTCAATTCAACGTCGTGAATATCGAGTTAGCGACCAACGGGACCGTCGATCAGCGCGTTTCGCCCTATTGATTCCGGTAGGCTTCCGTTCTTTTTCCGGCAAAGATGATGGTGATGGTTGTTTTAATACTATTCTTAGATATTTTTTATTAATTTCAATTAGTTACAACAGCTCATCAATCCCAACCATCCCGCACCAACGTAACCATCTCTCATGGAGACTCAGGGGCAATCTAGGGAACCTCGCCTCCAAGCATTTGAGTGGTGAAGCAATACCCAAGCGAAGCCACGGTAGTGGAAGTGATGGAGCAACTAAGGTAGCCGGGAGGTGGCATCCAACCTGGTAGGATTCTGACAACTGCAAACCCTACCTATATCCTACCAGTCGACCAGGAACCAACGAGCCAATGGACCCATCCGGTCATTAACTCTCTGATTTCTTTGGGGAAATATGGCTCCGCCTGCTGGGCTCGAACCAGCGACCCGCTGATTAACAGTCAGCTGCTCTACCAACTGAGCTAAGGCGGAGTAGTTCTGATCGGGACCTTCAGAACAAGGTCCGCGAGCAAGGCCGGCTAGTTTAATACCCACCTATCCAATTGCAAGCCGCCAGAATCCGGGACCCTCAAACCTCGCCCAAACGACCGTTCAGAACGCCTCCAAATCCTCAAACACCGGATCCCCATCCAACAACGCCACCGCCTTGGGCGACATTTGCGTGTGATAGTCGGCCTCCATGTACCGATCGAACGCCGCCTGATCCGGAAACGAGATGAAGTAGAAATAGGTCCGTGGCTCCCCGCGAACGCGGCGCACATCGTAGATCGAGCCCGCTTCATTGGAGGTCACATCCTTCATCAGCTGCGCCACCAAGCCTTCGAATTCCGCTTCCTTACCCGCCAACACCTTTAACCGAATAGTCTGTCCGATCACGGGACGTGCCCTTGTTTCGATGGATTCGACCTCAAGAATACCTCCATCCCACCGAGATCAGAAAGCGAATCCTCGGCGACAACACCTGGGCCCAGACACACACTCGACTTCTCACCACCCATCTGCGCTATCCTCGAACCACATTGGGAGAGGAAGACCGCATGAACGACCCCAGCGCTGACACCGCACCCCGCTTGCTGCCCTTCAGCTCCAAGCTGGGCTTCGGCGTCGGCCAGCTCGCCGAGGGCATCACGCTCGCCGTGTTCCAGACGTTCGTACTCTTCTACTTCAATCAAATCCTCGGTGTCCCCGGCACCCTCACCGGCATCGCCCTCGGCATTGCCCTCTTTTTCGACGCCATCACCGATCCCCTGGCTGGTAGCATCTCAGACCGTCTGCAGACGCGGTGGGGTCGGCGTCATCCGATGATGGCGGGTGCTGCGGTGCCGATGGGTTTGTGCCTGGTAGCGCTGTTCAATCCACCGGCTGGCATGTCGGAGTACTTCTACTTCGGTTGGCTGGTCACATTCGCCGTGCTCACGCGATTGTGCCTGACCCTGTACCACATCCCCCATCTGGCACTGGGTGCCGAGATGGCGCAGAACTACCTGGACCGCACCCGTGTGTACAGCTACAGCCAGCTCTTCGGCACGCTGGGTCAGTGGGGGTTCGGATTTCTGATGCTGTCGTTTGTGTTTCCCACCACCGCTGAGTTCAGTCACGGCATGCTGAACGTGAATGGCTATCCGGTGCTGTCCGTCGTGGCGGCTTTGGGGATTGCTGTGTCCATCGGTTTGTGCGTGTTCGGCACCGCCAAGGAAATCCCACACCTGCCGGTCGCTCGCTTCAAGGCAGCGGAACGTTTGCACCCTCGCCGGTTGTTCCGCGAGCTGCGTACTGCCTTCACTAACCATTCTTATCGCATGCTCGTGTGCGGGCTCTTCTGCGCCATCATTCTGTTGGGCATTGAAATGGTGTTCATGGTCTATATGTACATCCACTTCTGGGGCATGGAAACAGAGCACATGCGTTGGATCGGCCCCGCTTCGCTCGTCGCGCTGCCGCTGTCGGTAATGGCCGCCCCCTGGCTGACGCGGTTCCTCGACAAGCGCATCGCGCTGATCATGTTGTCCACCATCATCATCTTCAGCAACAACATCATGATCGTCCTGCGCTTGTTCACTGACTGGCTGCCGGAAAACGGTACGCCTGAGTTACTCGGCATGCTGCTCACCTTCGTCTTCTTAGCGGGGCTGTGCAGCCCTGCTGTACTCATCACGGTGAATGCGATGTTCGCCGACGTGGCTGACGAGCAGGAGCTGCTCACGGGCGAGCGTCAGGAAGGCATCATCTTTTCCGCGCGGTCGTTTGCGTTCAAAGCCGGCGCGTCGTTAGCGAGCATTCTTGGAGGCATGGCGTTAGACCTCATCCAGTTCCCGCGCGGCGCTGCACCGGGAGAAGTGCCCGCCGATGTTTTATTTCGTCTCGGCTTGGTCGCGGGACCGATCACCTCGGTAATCGGTATTTTGATACTCGCGTTTTACTTATCCTACCGGCTCGATCGCAAACGAGTCGCGGAAATCCAGGCCCGGTTGGCGGTACAACGCAAGTCGATGTTGGCCGAGGCGAGGGAAGCCTAGCCATGCGCTCACGTCAGGGCCGATGGGATTACTCTTCGTCGGAACCCCAGAATTTCCACCAGGGTTTCTTACCCTTCACGCGCTCGCCACCGGCTTCGACTTCCGCTCGATAGTCTTCCTTCATCGCTTTACGCTCTTCGCTACGCGCGCGCATCTCGCGAGACCGTTCATTACCGGCCGCACTTGCTGTGTCGCGTCCGGAGGCCGACCGCTCTTCCGCTCTCTCACGCTCGCGTTCGGCGTTCTCCTCGGCGCGTTCGCGTTGACGCTCGGCACGCTCTTCTGCGTACTCTCGTGCCTCCATCGCACGTTCGCGTTCCCGGTCGGCTTCCTTGCGTAGCTCCTTGGCGGCTTTGTCTTTGCCTTTACCGCTGCCCGGTTGATCCGGCTTGGCGTGCACTCCCGTGGCTGCCAGCATCATCGCAAGGGCCACAACTGCGCCTAATCTCACATTCCTCATGTGCGTCTCCGCAAACTACTTTTAAGTGAGACTAACGCTATCCCTTCTGCTGGCGTATAGGTACATACCAGTGCGCGTTTTGCCGGATTTTTACAACTTGCCCTGTCGCTCACTCGTCCTTTGCAAACGCGGTTGGCTTGTTCCGGGTACTTAACGCACGACGCATCGTGGCCGCAAGCACAACGTCCAGCGCCGCGCGGCCTTGGGGGATCAAATCGGCGAAATCGTCGAGCGCGCCGTCGGCAGGTTGCGCAGCCAACGGTTGCAGTTCCGGAATACTCGAGTCCGTGCCTTCGCTTACCACACCGTTAATCCAATCGACGAATCCCGACACGCGAGTGTCGCCGGACATTTCGCCGTGCGAGCTTTGCAGTCCGCACACGCGATCGGGTTGATTGGTTTCTCCTTCGCACAAGTTCGTAAAGCCGAATGAGTGCACTCCGGCGATTTTACCGTCGATAAATGCCGGACCGCCGGAGTCTCCGGGTGCAACTCCTACCTCCAACTTCTTGAAGCCCTTATCGGGAAACGTATTCGAGCGTTGTGTGGTGCAGCGCCCGTCCTGCGCCTGAGGCGGGTTGTTGGGATGACTCGGGTGGCAGGCGAATGGCGAAAACCACCAGTCCATGGCGTTGTGGCGCGCGCCGCCGCTGTCGAAGTCGGACAGCATCTGATTGTTGAAAAATGGGTTCCCTCCGAAAAAGAGATTCCCCAGCGTCGTTTCGTAGATGTTCAGCCCCGTGCGGCCGATGAAAAAGTCGGCATCCAACGTCGCGCCTTGTTTCCCGTCACCGGACCGGCCGTGACCGTAGTGTCTGGCCGTCTCGAAGAATTCATCGCTGTCTTCGTACAAAGGGTAGTAATCAACGCCGGCCGGCAGCGCGCTGCCGAGCTCGATCACCGCGATGTCGTTGGGCGTGAACGCACCAAAGGTGCCGGACAACAAGTCGTAGAGCGGCGGGACGGAGAAGCCGATGCCGTCTATGAACTGCGGAGCGCCGAGCCCTGCATTCAACACAAAGATCAGCTCCTGTATGGTCCCGCCCGGATTACGTACACAGTGTGCAGCGGTGAGGATATGCGTTGGGCTAATCGCCGTTGCAGTGCAGATAAAACCGCCGTTGTCGAATCCGATGAAGATGGACCCCACCCCGGTGCGTAAGTTTTCTCCGGCATTCGCGTGTGTCGGATTGTTGGGATCGCCGTCGGATACGACGAGATACGGTGCCGCGTCGGGATCGACGTGGGAATTAGCAAGTACGGTACCCGCAATGGCTACCAGGCACACGGCCACGCCGCGCGCAATATGACGATATAGTTTCATCACCACCCCCAGAACTGGAATTGTTATGTTATTGGGCGCAAGTCGCGCTTGCGCCTGTCTTGAGGGTCGACTGTACGCCGATTGCGCGCGTGCGCAAGAGCACCCGCTAGATTCCTGGTTTTAGCTGAACCTATCGGCAGACGAAACTGTCCGCGTCGGTGTCGGGCCCCCGCCTGTAGCGTGCAAGCTTCGGATAGACGCATTGGGGCCGTGAAAATGCCCCGTCCGGTCGTTGGCCCACGATCGTATCCGGCGCTTTGTCTTGCTCCACCCACGCCACCAGAGGATCGAGGTAATCGGTCACCCACGCGCCAGGGCCGTTGGCGCAATGCACCATGCCGGGCACCATGAAGAGGCGGAAAAAATCTCTGGCTTTGCGCGCACCGCCGTTCGCAGCCTCTACCTGCTCGAGATAGTCGATCGCACGCTGCGGGCGCAACGGATAATCGTTCCAGCCTTGATACATCAAGATCTTCCCGCCCTGGCTCTTGAATGCATCCAGGTCTGCGGTGTTTACGTCGAGAATCGCCGATGCGCGCTCCAGGTCCTTGCGGTTCTTCAACACATCGAACTCGTTGGGGTCGTAGTTGGGATCGTTGTACACCCACACCTTCAACATGTCTGTCACAACGCCGTTCAACGTGCCTTCCAGACGCTCGCCGGTAGTAGGCACTGCTGCACCCGGTAACGCCCACATACGCCAGTCTCCGGCCCCTTCCGCGCCGGGCATGTAGCCGGGCGAGATCACGGACCCATCTTCGTCGACCACACCGCGCAAGTGAGTCATCACGGTTTCCAACTGCCCTTCGCTCAAGCACGTGTCGTTCTGGCCTGAAGTGCAGACGAGATCAGAAGGATCGTAGTGTTCCAACGTGCACTCGCGGGGATCGTTGATGACACCGTCCGTCACTCCATCCAGGGCATCGCACGCTTCGCGCGAAGCGCGGTCCAGCAATTGAAGATGCGCCACGGTCAGCGGGTGCGCCTCTTGCGCACGGTGCACCGTGATTGACCAAGGCAAAAACTCACGCATCACTTGAAAGGCAGGGGCGCCCGCGACAATGCCGTCGAAATCATCCGGGAAGCGTGTCGCCTCCACCAAGCCTTGCCGCCCGCCGTTGGAGCAACCTTGGTAGTACGAATAGTCGATATCACGCTGGTAAAACGCTTGCACCACGTCCTTAGCCGTCACTGCCGCGAGGTGGACGGCACGGAATGCATAATCCAGGGCTGCCTCGGGTTGGTAAGCAAAATCGACGTCCGTGCCAACGTGCCCGGTATCTGTCGATGCAATCGCAAAGCCTCGATGCAGGTCGCGCGTGGTGTCGGCGATGTACCCCGAACTACCACCGGTGCCTTCCATGAGAAAGCGGCCGGCCCAGCCGGATGTCGGCATGCGCACTTCGAAGCGAATGGCGCGGTTGATCACGCCGCGCACGGCACAGTGTTCGGGCACGCCCTCAGACGCTGCAATCACCACCCCGGGCTCGACGGCGCGTTCGTTGTTACTCAAGCGGTACGCGTTGAAACAATCCTCGTTTGCCGCCGCCGTCTGCATCCACAAAGCCGCCCACACGGCGACCGTCATCAGCAAGCACTTGCGCACGTTAGCCTCCCATACGGTGCGTCAGCTCTAGGCCGAAGCGTTGCGGTTCGCCCCAATACTTGGTGATGGTGCCGGAACGGGAAGGGCCTGACGACAGATCGATGGCCGACTCGTAGTACTCCCGGTCGAGCAGGTTGGTGCCCCAGAACGCCAGCGAAGTGCGATCGTTGGGGAACGTATACACGAATCGTGCATCCAACAGCCCGTACTTACCTTGACGCGATGAGCGCACGGTTTCGAGCGTGTTGTACGTGCGTCCGCGAAACGCCCAGCCGACCTGCCCGGTCAGCGAGCTGCCGTCGTTGAATACGTGCGTGTTACCCACGGCGATACTGTACGTGTAGGGTGCGCCTCTCACCACCGTCGTATCGGAAAGGTCCCGCGTGATGATGGTTTCTACGAAATCCGGTGGCGGACCGATCTGGTTGTCCTGCACGGTGAATTCGTCGTACTCCCCGTCCACCCAGCCGTACGAACCCAGCGCATACCATCCGCCGGGCAGCTCTGCGCGAAACTCCGCTTCCACGCCGTACAACGTCGCTTCCTGTGCATTGATGAGATCCGCCGTCGGATTGCCGTCGACAAGCCGGCCCACGGTGATCTGTTGGTTTTCGTACGTGTTATGAAACAGCGTCACGTTCAGCAGCACGCGGTTGTCGAACCAAGTCGACTTGATGCCCCCCTCCCAGTTACCGGAAATCTCGGGCTCGAAGGGACGCATGCGCACGTCCTGGTTGAAGCCCCCGCTCGAGTAACCTTCGCTCCAACCGAGGTACAGCATCGCCGTATCGGAGACATCCCAGCTCAGTATCACCCTGGGTGTGGTTTCGGTGAAATCCTTGTCGATCTCACAAGTAGTGCCGTTGCGCGGCGGCGGCGTTCCCGGCGGACACGCCAACGCGGGATCAGGAAAGCCGATAATCAATACTTCCGAGCGCACGAACTCGCGCTCATCGCGGGAATAACGCACACCCGCTGTCACCGACCAATCTTCGGCAAAGCGCCATGTCACCTCACCGAAGAGTGCCTCTGATGAGTTGATCGAGTCCAGCGTTTGCGTGCGCGAGCCGCCGACTTGAATGGCTTGCGCAAAATCGCCGAGTGTCGGTAAGCCGGGAATGCCGGATGGGAAGCAGAAGACAGGCCACACAGCACAGTCGGGTGCGGCCACGCCGCGGAACAGCGGTACGTCTAAATAGTTGATGGCGTCTTCTTCAAACGCGTACACGCCGACCACCCAATCCAGCTGGTCGTCCAACGATGTGCCCGCCAGGCGGAACTCTTGCGACCACTGATCCACCTCGTTGTCGCGAATGCCGATCACTTCCAGGAACGATGCCGTGCCGACGGTGTCCGACGCCCAGCCCCAGGACCCGTTGAAATCTTCTACTTCCCGATAAGAAGAAATCGATGTGAGATCCGCCCAGCCGAGGTCGATATTCAGGTCCAGCGTCACGCCGTAGGCGTCGATGTTCGAATCCGACGGATCGTTCTCGTTAGACTTGTACGGTCGCGTACCGTTGCACGTGTCGCGAATTTCGTCATACACGCCGAAGATGAAGGCAATGGAAGGCAGGAACGCGGTCGACAGCGCTCCGTTGTCGGGTTCGCCCCATTCGCAGCTGCCGAGTCCGCTTTTCTCCCGCACGCGTTGGTAATCTAAGATGAGATCGGCCGTCAGCGACTCCGTGGGCGTGGCCCGAAACGACAGCCGTGCTACTTGCGAGTCCTCGTCATTCCAGTCCTCGCCGGTACCGGTGTTCTCGACATACCCGTCCGACTCGCGATGCTGCACGGCCAGGCGTCCCGCGAACGTATCGGTGAACGGCACGTTCACCACAAACTCGCCTTTACGCCCACCTTCGTTGCCTACGCCCAACGTGGCGTTGAACTCGAACGCTTCGCTGCTCGGCCGCTTGGATATCACATGTACCAGTCCGGCTGTCGTATTACGTCCGAACAACGTGCCTTGCGGCCCTCTTAATACTTCCACGCGGTCCACATCCAGAAAATCGAAAACACCGCCTTGCGGACGGCCAAGGTAAACGCCATCCAAGTAGGTGCCAATCTTCGGATCTTGCGTCGGCCCCCAGTTCACCTGACCGATGCCGCGCAGAAACACCTGTGCGGTGTTCTTGTTGGAACCCGAACGCTGGAAATCCAAGTTAGGCGTGATGCGGGTTAGATCGCGGATGTCGTCGGCGGCACGATCGCGCAGATCGCTCGATGACAATGCCGTCACAGGGATGGGTACATCCTGCACGGTTTCTTCGCGGCGTCTGGCGGTAACCACCACCTCTTCGATGAGACCGCTCGACGCTTCCTCGGCTGCATGAGCCTTCGACGCGCCACCGGTCAGCAGAGCACAAGCGCAAAAGACGCCCATGCATATCACAGCAAGTTTCATAGCCTCTCCCCTATATCCCCTGAACTCTCCGATCTTGATGGTACTCCCCGGTCCGATTCGGTACAAACGAGCCGGTTTAGACGTCGGACAGGTCAGTCGAGGCGTACTTGCTCAGGTGAAGCGAATGACTTTGGGGGTCGGCTCGTCGCGCCACCGCGGATCGAGTCCGGCCCAGATGTCGAGTTCCTTGTCATGCATGGTGCCGACCAGGCTCGCAAACCGGCCGGGGCTCAAGCCGACGAATTGGCGGAAGCATCGATTGAAGTGGGCCTGATCGCTGAACCCCACAGTGGCAGACAACTGCGCCAGGTCTTGACGTGGACACCGTGTGAGGCTTTTGAGCGCATGTTGCACTTTGATGAGCCGATGCATCTGTTTAGGTCCCAGGCCCAAGTACTTGTGAAAGTGACGGCGCAGCGAGCGGTTGCTGGTGCCGGATTCTTTCACGATCAATCCGATGTCTGACGCGTGCGGCGCATGCTTCACCAGTTCGTGGTAGGCATTCAGGAAATCTGCTTGGGGCGGGTTGTCCGCACGCAGCGTGTCGCGCAGGAATGTACTCAACACCTCGATGCGTGCAGACATGTCCTCGGCTATCTGCATTTGCTCACACAGCGCTGAAGTTTTGTGCGGCCAGATACAATCGAGGTGGATTCTGAGATCTCTGATTTCGTCCACAGACAACCCCAACAACTGGTATGAGCGGGCCGGCCACAACGCCGCGCCGAATATCGTCCAGTCGCTATAGAACAGCCCCTTCATGTTGTTCAATACCGAAGGCCCGTAAAGAATCGGCTCTACACCGTACGCCCTGATATTGAAGCGAATCGAGAGGCACCCGTTGGGGAACACTTGCACGGGCACGTAGTCCTGAGCCGGGTCGACTCGATACTCCCAGAACTCCATCACGTACGGTTGCAGATCCAGCGGCGGCTTAGCGCGCGTCGTGCGTATCGCATCCCCGCACAGATCCACGCTGGTGCGCAGCGGTCGATAACCGCGATTGATGGCTTGTGCAGCGGCTCTGCTCAAGGCGAGACCCGTAACTTCTAAAGATGACGATCATACTGTCCGGTTGGGGTGACTCCCAGTACGATCTGATGAGATAGCCCGAGCCCTACTTGGCTAGCAGGCGTCGTGCGGCAAGGCCCAACAATCCGGTGAAGATCAAAGCGAGCGATCCTCTAGATTCGTTCATGTTGTCGCTCGTCGCGTCAATTTCAACCACACCCATGCTTTCGGCGTAAAAATCGAAGTCAGCGGAATAGTGTGGCGAGCCTTGCTTTTGCTTGAACGTATCCGGCGCTACCAGTGCATCCAAATATCCGGCAAACGCCACAGCAAAGTTTGCCGTCGCGCCCTGCGGATTAACCGCGCTGGCGACCAGCTGTCCCGTCCAATTGCTCGTGTCAGCACCGCCGTCATCCATCGTGAACGTCTCGCTGACAAAGCAATAGTTCGAACAAACTCGGCTGCCCACATCGATAGGGCTCAACAAACGATGTGGCGAGCAGTCACCACTCATGGGGTCGGAGGCTTCCTCGGCAAGTATTATCGAGGCATGCGCCGCTACCATCCAAAGGCTAGCGAGTGCAGCGGTTTTGCGGATGTTGCATGAGAACCCATCAGGACTTGGCATTGGTGACAGTTTTCTTATTCGTTTGCCTATATTATGCAAGAAACTTGTAAATAACCCGACGCTTCTTTTGTAAAAAAACTAAACAAAATTGACAATGTAAAACCACTTCGAGCGAACACCCGCTTGGCCGTTTTGTTCAAGTGCAAACGCCTTCTCGTAGGCAAGATAGCCTTAACCAATGGGTATGGGCGCAGGCATGGACGATTTCCGGGTGGCCACCGGCTTAAGTAACGTGGGCGAGCACCGCTGGCGCGCACAGGTCTATGAAGACTGGGCGCTGTGGGGTCCGGCCGGTGGATTCATGACGGCACTGGCGATTCGCGCCGCTGGTGAGGCGACCGCTTTCGCGCGTCCCGCGAGTTTCGCTTGTCAGTTCTTGAGCATCGCCAGGTTCGAAGAGGTGGAGCTCGAGGTGACTTCCTTGCGCGCCGGCAAGCGCAGTGAGGCATTGCGGGTCGACGTGACGCAAACCGGCAAGCTCATTCTCACCGCCAACGTCTGGGCCACGGGCACAGGAGGTGGCGATGACATGATGATGCACGACTATAGCGGCACGCCGGTCATCCCGGCTCCGGATGAACTGAAGAGTTATGCAGAGCTGTACCCGGACCGCCCGGCCCACCCCTTCATGTCGAAGATGGAGCAGCGCCCCATCGATCCGGCCGTTGAGGGTGACCTCACACCTCGGGAACCCGAGATCAACTCGTTGTTTCGTTGGGGTGAAGAAGGTCTCACTGCGGACGATCCCTTCGTGGATGCGGGACGCATCATGATGTTCATGGACACGCACGCGTGGCTCGCCACATATGCCGCACATCCCTCGAACGGACCTTCGCCGTGGATCGCGCCGAACCTGGACTTCTACTATCAGTTTCACCGGCCCACCGGCGAACACGAGTGGGTACACCAGAAAAACCGGGCGGACCTTGCGTGCGACAGCCTGATTGCCACGCAAAGCGAAGTACACGATTTGGCAGGTCACCTTCTGGTGCGCGGATGGGCGCAACTTATGTGCAGCCGCCGGCCGGAGCAGTTCCGCTAGTACCCAGATACGTTAAGATCGATTTGTTAAGAAAGTTGCTATTGACGGGTGAGTTCGCTACCCTGAAATTTGGACTTTACCCATCCAAGACTGCGTTTGGGTAAACACATAGGGAACTCTGGGGGAACACATCATGAAGCGGATTATTCTGTGCCTATTACTGCTGGGGGCTTCGTCACAAGCCCTGGCTTATCACATTGCCGGTTTTGTCTTTTGCGATTCCAACCTCAACGGCGTCTTCGACGGTGACGACGTCCCGCTGAGCGGGATCACGGTCGAGGCGACAAAGGACGGACTCACGGCCTCCGTCATGACCGGGCCGGACGGAACTTACTCGATCGACTTAGAAGCGCAGGTCGGCAGCGCTGCCTCACCCGGTGATTGGGTTGTGAGCATCTCCGACGGATTAAGCGCGGAAGCAACGGTCTTGGTACCGGGAGACGGCACTCACGAAGTGACGGTCGAGGTCGACCTGCCGGGTGCCTTTGTCGAGGATGTCGATTTCGCCATCAACGATCCGGCCTGCCAGCCGACAACCGGCGCTTGTTGGATGACAGCCGGGGGTGTCAAGTTCGAACCGCTCGTCTCACAAGATCTTGCGCAGAATGGACCTAAGGACACATTCGGAGGCAATGTCTATCCCAGCTGCAGTTCCGAACCCGGCGAAGGCGGTCAGTGGAATCACGTGGCGCACTCCTTGAAGCTGCATTTCATGGGTACGGACATTTCCGTGATTCGATGCGGGAACGTGGACGGCATCGAACCCGGATCCGAATCGCCGGTCACGCCCTTTAACTTCATCGAGTTCGAAGGCATCGGTTGGATTCAAGGGATTCGCGGGAACAAAGTATCCCGTACACCCGTGACGTTCATTGCGCGCGTTGAAGATCGCAACGAGCCCGGCAACGAGCATTCTTCGGCCGGAGAGGACATAGACCGCTATTTCCTCGAAGTCACGGCACCCGGACCGGTACCGGAGGTTGTGATTCAAGTCGGCACGATCGACGATCCCGTCACCATCACCGGCGGCAACCTGCAATTGCATGCGTCAAGCTGCGACGACTGACAAGCGGTCGCTTTTCTTCAACGCTTGAAGAGAACCCCGGCATAGTCCGGGGTTCTTTTTGCGCGCGGAGAAATTGAGTATTCTGCGTTGGGTACACCCAAGCCGCCACCATGACCAACCGACGTACATTTGTAAAACAGACTGCCGCCACGGCGGCCCTTGCCTTGCAACCCACCTTAGCGACCACCGCCATGACCACGTCCGATTCGCTCGCCTTCAAGTCCGCCATCGAGCTGGCCGCTATGGTCGCCTCGAAAGAGATCTCCGCCGTGGAGCTGGCTCAGTACTACATCCAGCGCATCGAGCGTTTCTCCGATCTCAACGCCGTGGTCGTGCAGGACTTCGATCGCGCTCTCGAAGCTGCGGCCGCGACAGACGCGGCGTTGGCCAAAGGTGCCGCCGCTGGTCCGCTCCAGGGCGTGCCCATGACCATCAAAGAGTCGTACAACATCGCCGGACTCAAAACCACGTGGGGCTTACCGGCGTGGGAAGACATGGTCGCGAAGGAAGACGCGATGGTGGTGCAGTCTTACAAAGCCGCGGGTGCGACGTTCCTGGGTAAAACCAACGTGCCGCTCATGCTCGGCGACTATCAATCCTTCAACGAGATCTACGGCACGACCAACAATCCGTGGGATCAAACCCGCGGGCCGGGCGGTTCGTCCGGGGGTTCCGCGGCAGCACTTGCTGCGGGATTGTGCGGTCTCGAATCGGGCTCCGATATCGGCGGTTCCATCCGTAATCCGGCTCACTATTGCGGTGTGTACGGTCACAAGCCAACGCACGCAGTGGTACCCATGGCCGGGCATCAGCCGCCGGTAGTGCCCTTTTCCAACGGTGTCGATCTCGCCGTGGTGGGACCCATGGCGCGCAGCGCCGACGACTTGAAGCTGGCCATGGACTTGATCACGGGTCCGCTGCCGCTACAACAACCGGCGTGGCGGGTCGACCTACCGCCGCCGCGGATGCGGGCTTTGCGCGATCTGCGCATCGCCATCTGGGCAAACGAAGACATGGCACCAGTCGACGATGAAATCGCCGCACGCGCGCTGGATATCGGCAAGCGTCTGGAAACGATGGGCGCCACGGTGTCGACGACGGCGCGGCCGCAAATCGACTATCAGGCGCAGCAGCTCAGCTATCTGTATCTAATGGAGGCCGTCAACAACACCGGCGTGCCCGACGAGGTGTACAAACACAACTTGGAGCGGGCCAATGCGTTCGCTCCGGACGACATGTCGATAGACGCTTTGTTCGCCCGCGCCGCGGTGCAGTCGCATCACGAATGGGGCCGACACAAGGGCATGCAGACGATGACGCGTCTCGCCTGGAAAGCGTTCTTCACCGAATGGGACGTGCTCATCTGCCCCATTTCAGCGACCACTGCGTTCAAACACGATCATCGACCGTTCAACGAACGCACGCTCCAGGTAAACGGAGAAACGCGACCCTACTTCGAAAGCTCGTTCTGGGCGGGATTGTTCTCGTTCCCCGGTTTACCGAGCACGGTGTTCCCCACAGGACTTTCCAAAGACGGTCTGCCCATCGGTTTGCAGGCGGTCGCCGGCGAATACTTCGACTACACCACCATCGAGTTTGCGCGCTTGATCGAGCGTGAGTTGGGCGGGTTCATTGCTCCGGAGGGCTACGCTTAGCCGCCAACCTTGCCATACACAGTTGGCGCGCGTAGGCGAAGAACCCGGCTGATTCGCTGTCCCGTAAACCGCGGGTGTAGGCATTGGCAAAGGCAATGCCGGCGTAAGTGTCGCAGTCGTTCTCCTGCGGTCGGGTGTACGCGCACATCGTGAGCTTGGCGTCTCCGCCGACAACCCAGCCACGCGTGTTGGCGCCGTACGGGCAATCATTGTCGAACTCACAGGCGATCTCCAACGGCCACACGCGCATCAACTTGCGCTGCATTTCGAGATTGCTTTTGCCGCTCAGGCGATTCAACCCTGCAAAGTCGTAGAACTGCTCTCTGTCTTCGAACACCCCCTGGTAAATTGCGGTGATATGCGCTTCTTCGTCAGCGGAACAGTCGGTGAAATCGATCGTCGGTGCCCGACCGTCGGCATCGGAGGTGAGCAACAGCACGACGATGCCGATGACACCCAGGGTCGCCAGGCCGCCCACAACGAGACAGCCTTTCTTCAAACTGTTCACCGCACTCGCTGCGCCGCACAGGTGCGAGTCAATGCGAACATCTCGGTTTCGCTGATGTCTTCGAACAAGTCTTCGCAGATTTGCATGACTTCCGGGTCGTCGCTGTTCGCGGTCATGCAATAGCATGCATCGGGTCCGCCCGCTGGAACGGGAATCTGCTTCTTACATTCAAGCGACTTTACTGCTGTTTGCTCGTACCCCATGGCCTCGATCAAGTCCCCACACGCCTTAGCTTTGGCGTCTGTCGTTGGCGGGTGAATGACGCAATCGCAAAACGTGTACTCTGCGTCACCACTGGCGCTTTGCCCCGTACCGGTATCCGGTGGGCCGGCGCCATCACCGCATGCTGCCGCGAACAGTCCTACCAGGCACAGCATTAACGTTTTACTTCTCATTACGACTCCTTTTACTTAGGTTCAGTTCGCGTATCTCAGCTGCACGCGACGATTCAGTGCTTTACCCGACTCAGTGTCGTTGGGCGCTGCAGGTTGTTGCTCACCAAAGCCTTTGCCCTCCAGCCGATCCGCGGCAATACCTCGCTCCACCAGCCAGTTGATGACCGTGCGTGCACGGCGTTCGGAAAGGTCTTGATTGGACGCATCTGTACCGTCGGAGTCCGTATGCCCCGCCACCACAAAGCGGCGATTCGGCGCACGCTCCATGACCTTCAACACGGCATTGAGCGTGCTGAGCGACGACGCCTTGAACTGATCTTTACCGGAATCGAAATGAATGCCGTAAAGATCGATGGTGCCTTTCGTGGCAAGCGCTTCTTCCAGTTGCGTGACGTCTTCGCGGCGCAGGTCGAGACGCAGAGTGAGCTCCAGGGTGGCTGCCGGTTCCAACTGCCCTGTTGCACTGCCATCGCCATAATCGGCGTGTCGTGCGGTGACAAATTGGTCGCCCGCACGAATGTTGTTGAATTCGAAGGCGCCGTCCGCGCCTGTTTCCACGGATTGGCCCGACAAAGTGACCCGCACACCGCCGATAGGCTGGTTGGTCTTGGCATCCAGTGTAATGCCTGTGACGTTACCCACCTTGATCGGATCGAGCGGCACCGTCACCTCTTGCGCGCCGCCTGCAGCCAGAGCCACCGTAACGCGTCCATCCACGTACTTCGGCTGCGTGGCAGCTACGATGACGTCGCCGGCGGTTACGCGCTCTAAAGCAAACTTACCCGCACCGTCCGCGGTCAGCGATTGACCGGCCACATTGACGGAGGCATGGGCAAGAGGCCCGTTCGTCTCCGCATCCACCACCGTGCCAGAGATCGTGCCGTACGTGATGGGTTCGAGTTCGATCTCGACAGCGCGAGCCTCACCGGCTTCGAGCTCGAGGCTCTGTTGGTGAGATTCGAACACGGCTTTGTTCGCAGCCAGCTTGAGTGCGCCCGCAGGTACTCGTTCGAGCGTAAACCGGCCTTCTGCATCGCTCTGCGAACTCAAACTCCCTATGTTGATCGCCGCGCCGTCGACGGGTTCGCCCGTCGATGCATTGGACACTCGTCCACTCACGGTGCCGTAAGTGATGCGCACCAGCTGTACATCGACGGTCGCTGTCCGAGCAGCCAGCACCACCGCGCGCGCGTTGTTGGATTCATACAATGACTTGCTCGCGCCGAGCGTGTGTTCGCCCGCAGCGACGTCATCGATGGTGTAGTAGCCGTCCGCGTCCGTCTTCACAACCTCACCGGCTATGGAGACGGCGGCATCCGCGATGGGCGCTCCGGAACTCGCATCGAGCACACGTCCCGTGACCGTGCCTGTCGTGATCGGATGTAAGGCGATGGTCACGTCGACGGTCTCCGCTGCGGCGACACGTGCTGTCACGGAATCGTTCACGTACACCGCTTGCGAGGCGAGCACACTGACCTCACCCGCCGCGATGTCGTCGAAGGCGAATTCCCCTTGCGCGTTGGTTCTTGCCGACAAACCGGCAAGCTTCACTTGCGCTTCGGCAAGCGGTGCCTGCGTGGCGGCGTCCACGACCTTTCCGCGCACGCTACCGGTCGTGATCGGCGTCAGTTCGATCGTAACTTCGACCGTTTCACCGGCGAGTACGGCCACTTCCTGCTGCGCGCTGACGAATACGTCCTTGGTCGCTTTCAACGTCGCGTTGCCTTTGCTCACCTCGGCAAGCGTAAAACGTCCGTCCGGCCCGGACCGCGTCTGCCCTTCGGCCACGGTGAGCAGGACCCCGCCCAAAGGTTCACCCGTCAACGCATGTCGTGCGACTCCTGTTACTGTTCCAACGACGACGGGATTCAGGTACACAGGCACCTCGAGCACCGCGGCCGGTTCCAGCGATGCGTTTTCCACCGCACTGTGAAAGACAGGACGTTGGACCGTCACGGATAGGTCACCCGCGGCAACGCGTTCTAGCGTCACCACACCTGCCTCGTCAGTGACCAGCGCTTCAGCACCGTTCACACTCACTTCGCTGTCCGCGAGGGGTGCTTTCGTCACGGCGTCGAATACCGCCACGCGCACGGTGCCGTAGGTGATCGGTTGCAGTTCGAGCTCAACCGCCACCGATTTGCCGGGCGGCACTGCCGCCGGTGCTGAGGCGTCTTCGTAAACTGCTTTGCTGGCCACCACCGACACGTCGCCGATGGGTACATCCGTCAACTGAAAGCGTCCGTCGGCATTGGTCTGTGCAGCGATCCCCCCTGCCGACACTGACACGTCCTCCAACGCCATTCCCGTGGCGGCATCGCGCACCACACCTTCGACAGTGCCGATCTTGATGGCTTCGAGTTCCAGTCTGGTCTGAGCCGTGGTGCGCGCGGCGAGTTCAACCGAATCGCGGGACACTTTGTAACCTTCGCTGCTCGCACTGACTTCCACGTCGCCGGATTCGACCTCCTCCACACGAAAACGTCCCTGCGCATCGGTGGTGATGACCTGGCCACCGACGTTGATGGTCGCGTTGGCCAACACTGCACCCGTTTCTTTGTCGACCGCCACGCCCGCGATGATGCCGGTGGTGATGGGCTGCAGTTCGAAATCCTGACGGAAAGCGCCCGAAGCCGGCGTGGTGAACTGTTCGGTGTGCGTGTGGTAGTCGGCATGCTCCACCCGGACATTGTACGTGCCGGCCGGCGTGTTGAAGATGTAGCGCCCGTTGCCTTTGGTGCGATTGACTCGTTTACCAAGGTAAACGTTGGCGCTCATGATCGGCATTTTGGTCTCGGCATCGATGACCTCACCCGCGAACAGCACCTCGACCTTGATCTTGCCAAGCCGTTCCGCTGTAAAATCCTGCTCCACCGCCTGGTCGGCGAGAATCTGCACTTGGGCTTTGAGTGTGTGCGTTGGCTTTAAGCCGATCATTGCAATCTCGCCGATGGGGATGTGTGTCAGCTCGAAGCGCCCATCGGCGTCAGTCTCCGCTTGCATCTTGCTCAGCGACATCTTTGCGCTCAATCCGTGTTCGAGGTGGTTCGCGTTGATTGCCATCCCCTCTATGGGCTCGTTGGTTTCCGGGTCGACGACCCTGCCGTGGAGACCACCGAACACCATACCTGCCGTTGCTTTTACGGCTTCGTTAAGGGCATGCACGCCAGCCCAATCCGCACGCTTGAGTAGTTGATAACCTTCATCGATTTGCTCGTACTCATCATCTTCAAGGGTTTTAACCCACTCGCGGATCTCTTCGTACGCCGCCAACTTCTCACTCGGCTGCATGCGCAAAAACACGTCCTGTATACGCTGGTGGTTACCCCCCTCGACGGCGTCGGTCAGCGCTTCGATCGCGTCTTCCTCGCTGTCATACGGAGGACCGACGAACGTGATGTCCATGTAATCTATCGTGACGCCCGGCTCGTCGTTCCCTGCCGCGCTCTCCTGCTTGTCTGGCTGCCCGGTAATTTGAGAATCGGGGGCCGACGAGTCGCCACACCCAATGAGTAACGCCAATAACAAACAAGTCATCCACCGCATCGACTAGCTCCCTGTCTGTTCGCCGTTGATCGGATCGAAGCTCGAGTCCGTGACCGTACCGTCGCACTTCCACTCGCGCTTCTTCTGCCACAGCTTGAATTCTTTGCTCAAGTTGGTGCCGAGGAAATTGAGCACCACTTTCATGAGCATCTTGAGATCCGTCTTACCCGACTGGCACGCGGGTTGCGCGCTCAGGATGCCGGGCTCGTAATGGGTCAGCCCCGAATAGTTGAGACCCATGCTGGGCACCAGGGTGTTGCCGAAGATCTGCAGCGACACCTCCGGGACCTTGGCGGTGGCACCGAACGCCACCGTGATCCTTCCGGCCGAAACGGTTTCCTCTTCCTCGCAGCGACCGACGTTGCGCGAGCCGGAATTCGACTCGTTCTTGAGCTCGCCGTTGCGATAGGAAAAGCCGGTATCTCCGTCGAACTTGGCTTTGAAGCAAAACTTGCTGGAACCGGAATGGATCTGCGGACGCATTTCGATGCTGGCGCCCAGCTTCAGCCGCGTGGGGATGATGCCCGTCGGCAACGGCATGGAGATTTCCAACGGAATCTTCAAGCTGAAGCTGCCTGCCGCATCCGTCAAACCGGCGCCTTCCAGTTTGATCTCGCCTTCGAGATCGCTGATTTTGAACTGGAAATCCTCGAGCTGACGGTTGGCCACGCCTAGATTCAGTGCTTGCTCGAACCCGCTGATATAGCCGGACGCTTTCACCGAGCCGACTTTCAGCCCGAAGCTACCGCTGGGACTCGGCGCGGAGGACGAAGAATCCGGCGCGTACTGCGGGGTTTCGTCTTGATCCAGAACCTGCGTCGTGGCGGTGGGAGTACCGGTATCGCCCACCGCCCCGCTGCCGTCACGCGTGTTGTCCCACTGCGTGTCGGGGTGATAACTGCCGCGGTAATCGACCGTCTGCACGGGTGCTGCGCGCAGGGCATCCTCGGGAATGATGCTTTTCATCTTGGCCGACTTGCTGATGTTGCCGCTGACTTCGAACTCCAGCCGGTCGGCGCTTTTTGGCGTCAACTTCAATTTGACCTGCACGCCGCGGAGCGACAGCGAACGGCTGATGCTCCAGGGCGACCCACCGTCCGCGGCATATGCGGCCGGAAACAGGGTGATCGTCGGTGTACCGAAGGCGATATCGACGGACTCACCCGGCGGTGTTTGCCAGCCGATTTTGGAGATGAGTTGTATATCGGCATTTTCGAAGGCGTCCGTAAAGAGCGCAGGGCTGGTCTGAATTTCGAGCTTGCCGTCGACCTCGCGCCACGAGTCGATGCGGCGCAGTGCTGCATTCGGAAATACGGTGACCTGGCCTTCGCGCAAGTTCAGGGCGTCCTTGGCCGCAGCATCGAACACCAGCACCTCGGGCGGTGACTCGATATCCGATTGGAAGTAGTCCATCGCTTCCTCGCCGACGACATTGGTGTCATCTACAAAGTCCACTTCGTATGTCGAGGATATGACTTCGACGGAGTTCATTGCATAACCTGAGGATTCGGGTGCTGTGTCTTCGCTGCACCCGACAATGCCCGTGATGAGCACTAACAGCCCTGTGCGAACGGTAACGCGAAGGTTCACGAGGGACTCCCCTGGTGCTTGGCGAGTCCCGCCCGCATCTTCTCGACCATATCGAGGGTGGCGTTGATTTGCGGCCGGTCGCGCAAGTAGACGACCTCCAACGGATCGCCCTGCGAGCAAGCTTTGTATTGACTGGACAGCACTCTCAGACGCTTGATGTGTTCCTGCCCGCTGCCGTCCTGAAACTGGTAGGTGAGGTACAGCTCATCGGTGCCCGCACGGCTGCGTATGATGCGCTCCAGCTTTTTAATGTAGCCGGTCACGGTGATGCCGTGCTGCGCAAGCGTGTTGAGCTCTTTGCCGCGGTTCAAGATGCTGCGCACCAGGCGATAACCGATGTATATCGGCACCACGATCACCAGCAACAACACCACTGCGGCCAACAACGTTTCCATAGTCGCTTCCAAAAAGCCCCGTTACTGCTCTATACGCAATCGGCTGGTAAAAGCGGCATACTTAATTCGACATGAATCGCGACGCTTCAAAAAATCCCGTTCACGTGCGCCGCTGGGCGGAGCTGGAAGGCTTGCTGGACGAATTGCTGCCGCTGGAAACATCGCAGCGCACGGCACGGATGGCACGCATTCGCGCCGAAGATCCGGAAATCGCCAATGCATTGGCAGCTTTGTTGGAGGCCGGAGAAGACGAAGCCTCGTTCTTGGAAGCCAGCGCATTGAGCGGCCGAGGCGAAAAAGCGCTCGGGCAACTTAATACCGATTCCGGCCCCATCGAATCGGGCACCATGATAGGACCCTATCAACTCACCTCGCATCTCGGCACAGGGGGCATGGCCGACGTCTGGCTAGGCCAGCGTGACGACGCCATGCGCAACCAGACTGTCGCCGTCAAAGTGCTGCGTCCCGTGATCGGCTCGCAAGCCGAATCCCGTTTCAATGCCGAGCGGGAGATTCTGGCGTCGCTACGCCATGACGGTATCGCACACATCCTGGATGCGGGCACGACCCCGCAAGGCACCTCATACATCGCACTCGAGTACGTCGATGGCACGACTGTCACAGACTACTGCACACAGCATCGGCTGACGCTCAGCCAACGCCTCGATCTTTTCCTGCAGGCATGCGACGCGGTGGCTTATGCGCACGCAAGACTAATCGTGCACCGCGATCTGAAGCCTTCCAACATTCTGGTCACTAGAGACGGGCATGTGAAGCTCGTCGACTTCGGCATTGCCAAGCTGTTGGACCCGACGGTGATCGACGACCTCCATGCCCCGATGACCCGCACCGGCATCTTCCTGATGACGCCGGAGTACGCGGCGCCGGAACAAGTGCGCGGCGAACCTGTGACGACAGCCACCGACGTCTACGGCCTCGGCGTCGTTTTGTACGAGTTGGTGACGGGACAGCGCCCCTTGGACCTGGAAGGCTTGTCACCCAGCGAAGTCGAACGCGTCATTTGCGAAGTCGAACCGGCACCGATGTCTTCAACTGAACGAGCGGTTCCCGAGGATCTCGCCGTCATCACGCTCAAGGCGCTACGCAAAGAGCCTGAGCTGCGCTACAACAGCGTGCGTGCGCTTGTCGAGGACGTCGCACGATACAAATCCGGCCGGCCGATCACGGCGCGACCCGCAACGGTCGGGTATCGATGGCGCAAGTTCTTTCAACGCAACCGCATCACGGTGTCCGCGGCCGCGATCGTTGCAGTCACGTTGTTGGCAGGCACGATCATCGCCACTTGGCAAGCGAACACCGCGCGCAACGAAGCGGCTCGCGCTCAAGCAGTCAGCGACTTTCTCTTCAAGCTCTTCGACGACCTGGATCCCAGCGTGAATCCGGGAGCCACCCCCAGCGCGCTCGACCTGCTGGAATCGGGTGCAGCGCAGATCGAACACCTGCAGGCGGGCACACAAACCGACGTGGATATGCGGCGTATCCTCGGGCAATTGTTCGCCAAACTGGGTGAAGTGGAAAAAGGTGAAGCCCTGCTGCGCGAGGCGGCCACACGAGCGCGCCGGGAACTCGGCTCCACACCCATCACCCACGAAATCGAACTTGCGCTCGTTCGCCACCATGCCGAGCTTGGCAATCCCGAGGAAGCGCAACGCTATGCCACCCCCTTGCTGACACAGAGTAGTGCGGCCATCGCAGCCCAAGTGCATACACAGCTCGGCGCAGCGCTCGCAAAACGCGGCGACTACACGCAAGCACGTGAGCACCTGGACCAGGCCATCGCCATGACCGACAACCAGCCCGGTTCAGCGACATACGACGAAGCGCGGATGGAGTACGGCAACCTGCTGATTCACGAGGAACAATGGCAGGCCGCCGAAGATCAGCTGCGCACCGTGGCGCAATCGCGCGAAGCCACGCTCGGGCGTAACCACGTGGATGTCGCCACCGTGTTGTGGAACTTAGGTGAGTTGATGCTCAAGACCGCGCGGTTCGAAGAAGCCGAAACGCTGCACAAAGAAATTCTCGACATCCGTCGCGCCATCTATCCGCGCGGTCACCCGGATATCGCCCGTTCGTTCAGCCACGTGGCGGCCGCCATTCAACGCCAGGGGCGCTTTGCCGAGGCGGGCGAGTATTACGAACAAGCCCTGGCTGCCTGGGACGAGCGCTTTGGCCGCGCACATCCCGCGCTCGCTGAAATGCTCAGCAATCTGGCAGCCCTGCGCTATCGGCTGGGCGATCTACAAGGCGCGGTGGACGCACAACACGATGCGTTGGAAGTCACACGCAACATCTGGGGCGAACAGGACGACAACATCGTTGCGGCGGGACTCAACAACCTGGGCGTGATGCATCGCGAGCTGGGCGATTTCGCGCAAGCCGACCGCTACATCCAACAAGCCCTCGACATGCGCATCCGTTTGCATGGACCGGAGCACGCCACGGTGGGCATGTCGCTGGCAAATCTCGGACGCCTGCGACTGTTCGAAAACCGCGTCGGCGAAGCTGTCGAGCACACCCTGGCGGGTTTGAAGATTTGCGAAACCCAACTGCCCGCCAACCACCCGGCTGTACTGGCGGCACAGATGGCGGCTGGCGGAGCTCTGGCGCATCTGGGCGAATCCGCGCGCGCGCTACCGCTGCTGGACGCAGCCGCCGCAGCTTACGAACGCATTTTGCCGGAGCAGGATGTGCGATTGGCCGAGACGTATATGTGGCGCGGTATTGCCAATGTCGGTGTAAATCCCGAGACCGCACGGGCCGATCTCGCACGCGCTTTGGGGACTTTCCAAAGTGTCTTGGGCGCTGACGCGCCCCTGGCACTGCGTGCACAGGCCGCACTGACTCAGTTGACCTCCACCGGTGACTGACCCAGGCGTCACGCAGATACTCATGCGATCGCGTGAAGGCGACGATGCCGCCTTGAAGTCCGTCTACGACATTCTCATTCGCGAACTCGAACATGCGGCGCGCGCGCAGCTACGCCGCCACGGACAGCAGACTCTGCAGACACATGCCTTGATCAACGAATCGTTTCTCAAACTGGTCGAGCAAAACGAGAGCGGACTGGAGAGCCGCACGCATTTTCTTGCGGTGGCTTCTACCGCCATGCGGCACATCATTATCGATCACTTCCGACGTAACACCGCAGAAAAAAGAGGCGGCGCGCAATCTCCAGTCACGCTCGTGGAGGACCAGATCAGCACCGAGATCGACGATGAGCAGATTCTAGCTCTCGACGAGGCGCTGACTAAGCTGCAACAAACCAACGCACGGTTGGCACACGTGGTGGAGTGCAAGTTCTTCGGCGGGATGACTTACGACGAAATCGCCGAGGGGCTCGGTCTGGCGCCGCGTACGGTACGCCAGGACTGGAAGAAGGCCAAAGCGTGGCTCACGCTGGAGTTGAGCGCTCTATAACTAGATCGCGCTTGGCTACTCCTGACCGCCCGTGTCGCCGCCTGTCGAGGCGCTGGGCGGCTCGTACTCCGACTCGAGCAAACGTGCGCCGCGCAGGATGTTGCCCATCGCGTAGTTACCTTCGTGACAAGCGTACTCATACACCTTGCTGTCGGGCTTCGACTGCCACAAATAACGCCCGCTCCACGGGGCGGTCCACGCTGTTGCGTCGCTCACCGTGAAGTCGTAATAGAGCTCGCCGTCTTCCGTCAAGCTGAAACGCTCGGTGACGTGCAGATTTTCGTCGGCGCCGGGTAGTCCGTTCACACGCCGAAAATTCTTGGTTTCTACCACTAGCACATCGCCTTCCCAACGTCCGACCGAATCGCCCATCCACGTGCGGTTGTCTTCATCGGTATGTTCGCCGTCGATGCGGATGATGCGGGCATCGTGCACCATCTCCTGCAGAATCATGATGTGCGTTTCGGTTTGCACGATGCGCTTGTAGTTGTTGTAGAGACTCGGAATGGTCGGCACAGTCGATGCGAAAGAGATGAGGCAACGCTCCGAAGGCGCTAACGATTCCGGACCGTCGAAGGGGCCCGGTCCGTCGTGATCCAGCCACGTTGCCGTGCCGGTATTTTCGTGGATGAAGCTCGCATAGTAGGTGCCCATGCGTTCTGCGAAGCCGGGCTGCGGTTCCGGATAACGGCCGTCCGGCGGATCGTAGATGATCGACGTCGGCACCTTGCCGTCTATGGTGCCGAACTCGCTGCCTGGATCGACCCAGAATAGGTTGTATCCTCCCACCCCGCCCGCACCGGCGGTGTTGTTGCCGTCGCCACCCGCGGGCGGTGCCTCGCGGTCCGGATCGCTTTCATCGGTGATCGCCCAATCGGAGACGATGCCGAACACCCAGTTCAACCACTTCGCGAACCAGGTGTAGAGGTACTCGGTTTCGCCCAGCCACTCGGGCCGTTGTGTCGGCGTCAGCGTGCCGGTGTCGTAGATGCCCGACAGGTCGGGCTTACCCGAAGGGGTGCGTTTGATGTCAGCCGTCATCGGCAGAGTGAGTAAGGCAAGCGCGATGGCCAAGACTGTTTTGCGCATGGCAGCTGCTCTGTAAGTGCTGAAGAACCCTGTATTTTACCGCACTAACGTGTGCGTTGCAGTCACGCCGCGCTAGCGCTAATCTTGGTTCATGTCCTGTCGCTACGTTCACATTGTCCTCGTTGCGGTGCTGGCAGCGCCCATCGCGTCCGTCTCCGCCGACGTTCCGCGCACGCCCGACGGACGGCCCGATCTGCAAGGCGTGTGGGCCAACAACGCCGCCACACCGCTGGAACGGCCAGAGGCTCTGGGCGACAAGGCGACATTGACGGACGACGAAATTGCGGAGTTCGAAGCCAAGCACGATGAACTCTTCAGCGGCGCCGGTGAGGCCGCCTTCGGGGATTCCGTATTCAATTCCATCGTCAACGACGACGAAGAACACGAGTCGTACGATCCCGACACCGGCAATTACAACCACTTCTGGGTCGTCGACCGCGAGTTCGAGAAACGCACGTCGCTGATTGTCGATCCACCCAATGGACGCATGCCGCAGCTGACCGAAGCCGCCGCCGCGCGAGCCGAAGCGCGCGCCGAGTACATGAAGGCGCACCCGGCGGACTCCTACACCGACAGAATCAATTCGGACCGCTGCATTACCTTCGGGGTACCGTTCATCGCGGCGGGCTACAACGGCTACTTTCAGATCGCACAAACTGCTTCCACCGTCGCCATCATGCAAGAGATGGCACACGAGACCAGAATCATCCCGGTCGACAACCGGCCACATCTACCTGACGACGTACGTCAGTGGAACGGCGATTCCATCGGTTACTGGGAAGGCGACTCTTTGATCGTCAAGACCAGGAACTTTTCCACAAAGGCCACCTTCCTCGCGCATACCGCGGAGCACCTGAATCTGACAGAACGTTACACGCGCCTGGACGAAGACACGCTGCAGTGGGCCGTGACCGTCGAAGATGCCAACACGTGGGTGCAGCCGTGGACTTTGGTGATCAACTTGAAGAAATCCGACGATCCCATCTTCGAATACGCGTGTCATGAAGGCAACGAGTCGATGGTCGGCATATTGGCCGGTGCCCGTGCGGAGGAAGCCGAGGCGGAAGCAGCGGCGAACAGCTCAGGTGGTGAGGAATGATCCGCTCGATTGGATGGGCGCTTGCCGCGGTCCTGGCCGCGGTCCTGCTGTTGTTACCCTATAGCACGACGGCCCACCACGCGTTTTCGGCGGAGTTCGACAAGAACGCGCCTCTCAAGTTGCGCGGGACAGTGACACGCGTCCGCTGGATCAACCCACACGCCTGGATTCACATCCAAACCGAAAACGAGGACGGCTCGACCACCGAGTGGATGATTGAAGGGGGCACGCCCAATGCGCTCATGCGCACGGGTATCAATCGCAAATCGCTGCCTGTCGGCGCGGAGATATTGGTGAGCGGGTATCAGAGCAAGGACAAGTCGTGTCGTCCCGCTTGTCGAGCGAACGGCCGCGACATGACCTTTGCCGACGGCCGTAAGTTGTTCATGGGTTCTTCGGGCACGGGCGCACCGCAAGACGGCGCAGATCCGAGCGAGCAATAATCACTCTTCGGACGCTTGCTCCTTCACGAGGTGTCCGTACATCAACTCTTCGGCGAACTCCACGCATTTGAATTCCAGCAATCGCGCGCCCTCCTCAAGACGGCGATAGAGGGGCATTTTGATGGTCCACGGCCGTGTGAAGACTTTGGGGTCGGAGACAGTGGCCTGGTATTCGATCACGTTTTCCGAGACTAAGCGGTAGCGTTCCTCGACGCGCAACTCCTCGCTGTGGAAGTTGCCCGCATGGTCGAACCAGGTATCGGGGACGTGACTGGCTACGTCGATGACCAGGGTGTCACCGTCCCAACTGCCGCGTGAGTGACCCATCCACGCTTCAAAGGGATGTTCGAAGTCGGGGCGGTTCATGTAGACCACTCGCGCCGCACTCGCGAACTCGTACGCGAAGATCATAGTGTCGTCACCCTGAATGATCTGGAATGGAAACGGCATGTACGTGGCGCGGGGGATGCCGGGCATGAAGCACTTGACGACGGGATCGTTGGCCAGCCACTCACGTTGATTGGTTTGTTGCTGTGCACGCGCCCAATCCTGGTACGGAATCTCACCCCCTTCGACCACACCGAGCCCAGCCGGCACCGCCCCGACTGCACCCATTGCCACCACCGGGCCCATGCTGGCTTCGTGAGGTTCCAGGTTCCAATGTGCGGTACCTAGCGCCTGCCAGATGCCGTTGAGGTCGGGTTTGCCGTACATATCCACCGGCGTTGCAGCGGGTGTGTCCGCGGCCATGCCGGTCGACGGTATGCTGACGCAACCGGCGAGCCAGCCGATCGGCGACCAAAGAAGCACACACACGAATAACCTGTGGACGCGTTGCAGCACAGTCATCCCCTACCCCAAGAACGTTCGAACAGAGATTAGAACCGTCCGTCGCGACCTTCAACCCAAAGATCGACACCCATCAACGATCCTCGGTCCGTGCGTATGCGCCGGGGAGGGTTCTTTTCGCGCTCCCGGTACTTACGCCACAGCCGTACGCTCTCCTCTGCCAGCACCTGATCGCCGAGCTTGCTGGCCGCGTTGGCGCGCAAACCATAGAAACGCGAGACCTTACGCTTCAAACGAATGGCATCGTTGACGGCGACAATGGCGGCTTCGTACGACTCGGACTGAAAAGCCTGCTTGGCCAGCGCATAGTGATAGAAGGCGTTTTTCAACCGGTATTTTTTTGCCAGGTCGGCGTATTCCTGCGCTTGTTGTTCGCGGCCTTGTTGCAAAAGCGACTTAGCCATGCCGCTGATGGCGGTCTTGTCGTTCGCATCCAGACTCAGCGCGGTCTGATAGGTGCGCTCAGCATGCGCGAAGCGGCCGAGCACGGAGTACAACACAGCCAGGTTGTTCCACGCATCGATGTTGTTGGGTTCTTCGAGAATCGCGCGCTTGAAGTTGGCAAAAGCATCCCGGTAGTTCTCGCGGTGCAGATGATCGATGCCGATGTTCGCGTAGTACAGCGACGCTGCGTGACCGTCGCTGATGATCTCGGTTCGTGCGTCACCCGCGGCTTGCACGAGGTTGAAGTCGACGGTGATCTTGGAGTCGGGCGAACCGGGCATATTCACCCTCTGCAGCGTGACGTTGATGTGGTTGTTACGCACCAGGTAGCCGGATTCCACGTCCCAGGAAGGGTTGGATTTCACCAGTTGGAACTTCGCAACCAGGCCCGCCTCTCGCGCCAGCGCCACAAACAGGTTGGTGTAAGCCAAGCAATTGCCTTTGCGCGTGTCGAACGCTTGGGCCGCGGTGTAAGTCGCATCGGGACGGTACTGATCGACGAAGTAGCCGTTGCGCTCGAGCTTGCGCATCAGGTGCCGAAAACGCATATAGCCGTTGGACGGTCTGGTGATGGACAGATCGACGAACTCGGCCATCGCCGGACTCACGCCGATGAGGTCCCTCTGCGGCGCCGCCGGGACGGTTTCCGCAAATAGAATATGACCGTCGAGCAACTCGGTATCGTAGTCGAGCTTGGGCTGCGGCGCCGTATTCAGGCACGCTGCCAAACCGCCCGTGATCGCCAGTACCACCAGTCCGCGCATACACCCATATTGGCCCCGGCCACGCACTACCGCAAGGCGTGTCGGACAGAGCATGGGGTCGGAGACAAGCGAATTGGGGTCGGAGACAAGCGAGGTGGGGTCGGAGGCAAGCTGTGTGGGGTCGGAGACAAGCGAGGTAGGGGTCGGAGACAAGCTGGGTGGGGTCGGAGACTGCGTCAGCTAGGCTGGGTCGGAGATACTGATCGTCGGAGACGCTCAACGCCTCGTGAAGTGGCGATTGACCTCGAACTCCTCGCCGTCGGCACGGACCTCGACCGTGATGAGTAGACGGTCGCGATCGCGCAGCGCGAAGCGCTCTGTCACTCTGAGGTCCGGAGCTTCTGAAAGGATGACGATATCGTCCCCCTCCCAGCCCGCGTAGACTTCCCACAAACCCCGCTGGCGCTCGCCCCAACTGACATCGCGGTAGACTCCCGGCGTGTAACGCACACCCATGGAGTCGGCGCTCTGCTCGATCACCAACGCTTCGGCGTCCAACACCTGGAAGTCGTGGGTGACAAAACTGATTCCCGACCCCAGAGGGCTGACGCCACCGTTGCGCCCTCTTGTTCTCGCACGCGGTTCTACGCCGTCACGTACCTCGCCCCGGCGCACCGCTTTGCGAAAGTTGGGAGAGACATCCGATCTGTCCGCGTCGAGCACCCAATCGCCCGTAAAGACGACCCCGTTGGCGTTGATGTCGCTGAGCTCGATGCTCGAGCAACCCACAATCGAAATACAGATACCCGCCGCTACTGCCAGGCGCACGGTCATCATCGCGGGTCTTGTATCGTGCACGTGCCTTGGGCCATCGCGCACAAACGCCCCTCGTTTTCGAGGTCGATGCGAACCACGGCTTGCGTACGGGTCATGTTCAGAATCTCGGCACGCCCGGTGACGACACCTTTACTGACCGGCCGGGTGAGATTGACCTTGAACTCCGTCGTCGCGGCCCACTGACCCTTTTGCATGGCCGGGTAGCACACACAGCCGAGTAAATGATCGCAGAACGCGGACAACACACCCCCGTGCATGTTGCCGAAGGCAGTGATCAGCTCGTCGCGCACCACCATCTTGGCTTCCATGGTGCCCGGCCCTGCATCGGTGATCTCGAAACCGAGAAACTCGACGATGCCGCCCTGGCCGGTCGCCGGCCCCTTGAATCGATCCGCTACTTTTTCGTTGAAGGCAATGTCAGCCACATCAGTGCTCCGGTATCAAACATGAATGTATGGATTCGTCGTCGGGAATCTCGCGCGCCAGAGTTTTTATCGCCAGCTCCGCCTCGCTCAAGGCAAAGTTGTGCGTGTGCATCTGCATGAGGTCGACTTTGCCTGCTTCGATGAGGCGAATCGCCGCACGATACCCTGTGGAGGTCACGCCCATGGCCCCCATGACGTTGATCTCTTTGGTGACGATGTAGTCGGAGATGAAGTTCTCGATGGTTTTGAAGCCCTTCATTCCCGCAAAAACCACGCGCCCGCCGCTGCGCACCATCTTGAGCGCATCCGTAATCGGTCGGGTGGCGTAAGCGCTCACGTCGATGACCACGTCTGCACCGCGCCCGCCGGTGAGCGCCTTGACTCGAGCCACCGCATCCTCGTTGTCTACGTCGATGGTGTGATCCGCGCCGAAAGCCCGCGCTATAGCGAGTTTGTTGGCATCCGCAGCCAGGCCGGTGACGATGATATTACCGGCTCCGACTTCACGACAAGCGACCACACTGGCGAGCCCGCGCTGACCCGGTCCCAACACCACTACCGTATCGCCCGGCTGAGTTCTGGGCATCTCTACCGCCCAGCGAAAGCCCGCACCCAAAGGGTTGAACATCACCGCAAGTTCCGGCGGCAGCGACGCATCGACTTTGTGAACCACACTGTTGGGGTGCAAGTACATGTACTGCGCATACCCGCCCCACAACGCCGGCCATTCGGACAGAGGGATGTAAGAGTAGATCTTGCGGTTATCGCACAAATGATAAGAACCGCCCAGACACGGATCGCAGTGCCGACACGACAGCATGGTCTCTACGGCCACTCGATCGCCCACATCGACACCCCACCGTTGGGCCGCGCGATCACCGATTTTGGCAATCACACCCAGGGGTTCGTGTCCGGGCACCACAGGCAGCGGTGTGCGTAACAAGTCTTCGAACTGTTCGTAGTCGCTACCGCAGATGCCGCAGGCTTCCAACCGCAACAGCGCACTGTCGTCGTCAATGTCCGGTATGTCGACATCCATCGGCGTGATTTCGCGCTTGGCGGTCTGCACCATAGCGAAGGATTTTTTCGGGATCTGCATCACTCAGTGCTCCCTTAAGAAACTCGACTGCTCGCTCAACACACGGCTGGCTTCGTCCACCAACTCCGCCATGATCTCAGCGACCGGTTGTATTTTGTCGAAGTACCCGACCGATTGCCCGGCGCCAGAGTGAATCAACGGTTCGATGTCATGCTCTTCGATGGCGCCCAGCAGGTCCCCCACCAAGACGTCCTGATAGGGCATCTTCAGCGGCTGCGGCGCACCTTCCGCTTCCCACTCCTGACTCCAGCCGGTACGCACCTGGCGAAAAGTTTTGCCGCTCTCCGAACGGGTGATGACGGTGTCGCCGCTACCCGCTTCCAGCAGTTTGCGCGTATTCACCGGGTGCATGTGCCCCTGGTGCTCTTCGGACAACAACCAAGCCGTACCCATCCATACCCCTTGCGCACCCATCGCGAGCGCCGCCGCAATATGCCTGCCCGTAGCCACCCCGCCTGCGACCAACACCGGCACATCGCCAGCGGCATCGACGATCTGCGGTACCAACGAATAGGTGCCGATCGGTCCCGTGTGCGCACCGGCGTCATAACCCTGCGCGACGATGTACTCCACACCCGCACCCAGCGCTCTCGGCACATGATGCGGGCTGCCGATCAAAGCGAGCGTGACTTTGCCGCGCGCCTTGGCTTCACCGATCACGGGCCCAGGCGCACCGATCCCACAGGCAAACATGTCGACCGAGGAATCGAGCACGGCTCGAATCTGCGCTTCCTCGATTTCGGTGGAACGAATGAAACGGGTGCGCATGCCCGGCTCCGTCGCGGCCGGCACCTCGTACTTGTCGATGATGCGCTTAACGAATGCCTTGTGATCGGCAGGAATCTCGGCTTCGATGGCCTCGCGGGAATTGTGCTCCGGCATCCCCGGCGGCAAGACCAGGTCCACTCCAAACGGCTTGTCGCCCACCAACTCGCGAATGGCCGCAAGCTCCTCGGTGATCTCTTCCGGAAAGCGGCGCGTCGCGCCGTACACCCCGAAACCCCCGGCTCTCGAGATGGCAGCGACCGTGTTGACGTCGTGGGCAAAACCGAAAATCGGATACTCGATGCCGAGAGAAGCGCAAAGCGGACTCCAGAGTCGAGATCGTCGATGTACTGAGGGCATGTGTGCGTTAGGCGGAGTCGGCAGCGGTACCCGTTTCCTCGTGACCCTCAACTTGGCTGTCCACCGCTCCTTCGAGCGATACCTCAGCCACCGCCGGGCTCTGAATGCCTGACGGCGCTTCCGGTGCCGGGGTCTGGTTCAACGCGGCATCGACCACTTCGAACGGATTGAGTTGCTTGAGCTGGGGATGATCGCGCACCACCTCCAGCAGGAAGTCGCGGTAGGCTTGGCTGGGAATCACGTCGAACACGGGATCGTAACCTTCGGGTTTGACCTGCAAAGAATCGCGCCCATAGTGCTCGGGCCACACCCGGCACCAGTCCCGCCACAGACGCAATATGAGTTGTTCTTGCTGCCGATTCACCACATCCCCCCGGGCTCTCTCCGACCGTAACTCGCTGAATTTATGCGCTTTTCTTGTTCGCGAGCTCAATAAGACCGCTTCACTATAGCAATCCGCAAGCGCAATCGCATCTGGTGTCTACACTGCTTTTATGTGTAAGACATTTGCCCTGCCGCTCCTCTGCCTCATCAGCGTCACATCGGTCGAGGCGGAGGAAATCTCTCTGACACTCAATGACTTACGCACGCTCCAGCCTCAGGACCAGTTCGCGATCGAGCTGCCTGACGGCAGGTCTGCACACCTGACCGTAATCGCCCGGCACCACCGCGGTACGCAGGCCGTCATCACTGCCCAGGCCGCACACTTGGTCTCGACCTTCACGTTCAACGACACGGCGTTCTTCGCCACCGTCGCGACACCGGCCAGCACCTTTCAACTCACGCACAGTCACGGGCGCACGACTGCGGTAGATCATCGCCACCTCGACCAACGCACCATCGGATTCGCCGACGATTTTCGACGTGTGCGTTAAACGCAGCATCGGCTTCATCCTCACCGCGCTACTGTGTGCCGCCTGTGGCGGAGGTGGCGGCGGGTCGAGTTCCGCGGACGAGCCTTCGAGCACCTCCACCAGCGCAGTCACCAGCGCCGGTCCGCCACCGCCTGCAACGCCCCCTCAACCCCCGCAACAGTCACCGCCACCGCCCCCGACAACGCACATCGACGTCCTTGCGCTCTATACACAGGGTGTCGCCGACCGATTCGCCGAACCGGAACTGCGCATTAACCATCTGGTCAACGTAGCCAACGACGTGCTGGCGCAGAACGCCGTGGCACTCACCCTGGTCATCAGCCGCACGGAACGCGTCGACTACCCTGACGATTTCGGTATGGTGCAAGCGCTGGACGACGTGACCTTCGCCCGCCACATTGCTTTCGACCCCGTCGGCGAATGGCGCGATGCTGCGAATGCGGACCTCGTGGTGCTGCTCAGACCCTACGCCAACGACGGGTACTGCGGTTATGCGTGGATCGGCGGGCACGGCACACAAGGCGATTTCAGCAATCCGGCCGAAGCGGACTTCGGCTACTCGGTGGTAGGCGCAAATTGCAGCGACTACAGTCTGTTACACGAGATCGGGCACAACTTGGGATTGGCACACTCGCGGCGCGAAGACCCGCAAGGCGGCACGTTCGCCTACGCGGTGGGGCATGGCGTGGACAACGACTTCGCCACCATCATGGCGTCGCCCAATGAGTTCAACGCCGCCCGACTACCGCGGCTCGCGTCACCCGATCTGGTCTGCAACGGTCAACCCTGTGGCGTCGTACACACCGCCCCGGACGGCGCGGACGCCGTGCGCACGCTCAACCTGACCAAGTCCAAGGTGGCGGGTTATCGTTGAGTGAGCGTCTAGTTGCTGTCTTTCGCCGGATTGAACTGCACCACATCCGCGCGCGGTGACAGATCGCCGAGCTGCGATTCCAAATCGGCACCTTCCACGAGACCTTCGATGAAGGTTTTCACCGCTTCGTAGTCGAACGTCTCGCACGCCTGTTCCAGCGTGTTGAGTGCACCTCTGAGCTCCTTCCAATGCAGGAAGCCTTCCTGCGCGCGCATGATTTTGCGGTGGTCGGTGCCGGTGACGTTGCCGCTGACCAGCAGCTCTTCATAGAGCTTTTCGCCGGGTTTGAGACCGGTGAATTGCACCTCGATCTCCCCGTTGGGGTTGGCGTCGTTCTTCACCGTATAACCTTTCAAGTGAATCATGCGATGCGCGAGGTCCAGAATGCGTACGGGTTGGCCCATATCCAACAGGAACACATCGCCGCCCTGTGCCATCGCCGCGGCTTGCAGCACGAGCTGCGCGGCTTCGGGTATGGACATGAAGTACCGTGTGACATCGGGGTGCGTGACGGTCACCGGTCCGCCGTTGTCGATCTGTTCGGTGAACAACGGCACCACCGAGCCCGACGAGCCGAGTACGTTACCGAAGCGCACCATGGAAAATCGTGTACCGCTGTTTTCTTCCTGCAGCGCTTGCAGAATCATCTCCGCCAGGCGTTTACTCGCGCCCATGACCGAGGTCGTGCGTACGGCTTTGTCGGTCGAGATCAAAATGAAATTCGGTACGCCGCAATCGAGCGCGGCCTGCGCGCAATACAACGTACCGAACGTGTTGTTCTTAAGGCCCTGGATGACGTTGTTTTCCACCAGGCTGACATGCTTGTACGCGGCAGCGTGGTAGACCGAGTCGATCTTGTAGCGCTTGAACGTACGACCGAGCAACGCGCTGTCGGTGACCGAGCCGAGTACGGTCACCAGTGGGGCTCCCAGACCCTCCTCTTCGGCAATGGCCAACAGCTCGCGATGGATCTCGTACAACCCGAATTCCGATTGGTCCAGCAGCACCAGCAGCTTGGGATTGTTCCGCAGGATCTGGCGGCACAGCTCGGAGCCGATCGAACCACCGGCACCCGTGACAAGTATGGCGCTCATGCTGACCGACTGCTCCAGCAAATGCGGCAAGCCTTCGACCTGATCGCGGCCCAGGAGGTCTTCGATACCGACGTCGCGCAGATTAGCCAACGTGGAGCGGCCTGTCACAAGCTCGCGAATGTCGGGGATCAAACGCACGCGGACCGAGAAGTTCGAGAGGAAATCGAGGATCTTGCGGCGTCCGGTCGCATCTTCTCCCACAGCCACCAGAACCTGATCGACGCTGGAATTGCGCAACAGGTTGGGCAGTTCTCGCGGCGCGTACACATAGATGCCGTCGATACTGCTTTTTTGCTGGGCGCGATTGTCGTCGAGGAACGCGATGGGTTGATAGTCGCCCTGCTGCACGACCAGACGCGACAGTTCCACCCCTTTGGAACCCGCTCCGTAAATGATGACCGCGGGACGGGACTTGTCCAGAGTGGCGCGTTGCACGTAGGTTCTTACCGCAAAACGGGTCCCGCTCACATAGATCAAGGCCAACATCCAGAAGATGATCGGCACCGAACGCGGAAAACCCTTCAGCTGCAACATGTACGGCACAATCGCTACCGCCACCGCCGCGACCATGGTGCCCTTCACGACCGTCAGCATGGCGTGGTTACCCATGTAGCGGATGACCTGGCGGTACAACCCCAGACGTCCGAACACCGGAATGGCGACGCACACGCAAATGACGAACGCCGGCCAATAGGCCGTGACGGCAGGGTTCCACTCCCCAAGTCGCAACGCCAGTGCACTCCACAGCGCTACCGGCAGCATGACCATATCCGACACCACGGCCACGGCCTGCTTCTTGCGCCTCGACAACTCGTCCAAGAACTGTTGCATGCTAAATAGCGGTCCTTACTGTCACCTTGAGTTCAATGCGTGAGCTCTTCACTCGGTCTGCTGCCGGCTCCCACCACTTTGCACGCGACAGCCACCGGCAGCACAGCCGCCAGCAATGCGATGTATTGATAGTCGGGAAAGCGGGTGGCCACAAAAGCCAATGGCAGTAACCATATAGAAGCGTAGAGCACAAACGCTGCAGTCGTCCATAAATGACCTCGACGCCGCGCCAACCGTTGATACAGATGTTGGCGATGGGCCTGGGTAAACTCCTGTCCAGTCAGTATTCTCACACAAAGGGTGTAGGTAGCGTCAAACCAAAAAGCGGTCAAAAGTATCAAACTGGCGATCAACGGTAGGATGTTTTCTTGCCAAAAGTAAACAGCCAACGCGCCGATGAGCAAGCCAAGAAAGCCGCTGCCCACATCGCCCATGAAAATCCGCGCCGGCGGCCAATTGAACGCCAGAAACCCCAATGTGGCCCCGGCCAGTAACCACAAGAGATCACCGCTCCAGCCCGGCACGCCACCGGCCACCAATTGCACACCGACACAAAACACCATGCACTGTGCACCGGCAATGCCGTCGATGCCGTCCATGAAGTTGAACAGGTTAAGGAACCACACCAGCGCGACCACCAATACAACCCAGGCCCAGACAGGAACCGCCACGTGTAATTGCAACACGACGCTAGCGCCGACGACCGCAGCCACGTGCACCACCATGCGCACGCGTGCGCTCAACCCCGCGAGATCGTCCCACAGCCCCACCAACGCCAGCGGAATCAGCATACCGATCCACCCCCACGCCCAGGCCGCGCCATCGGCCGTCAGGGTCAGTAGGTAGGCGAGCACCACCACCACGATGGCCGCACCCCCCATGGTCGGGGTGGGCTGCTCGTGCGAACTGCGCGCGTTGGGATGCACCAACAACTGCGGCTGGCTGACCAGTGCATACACGCCGAAGCCCAGCACGAGTGCCGCGATCAGGCCGATGGCCACTAAGCTTGCGTTTGCAACCATGCTACCGTTTGCGCGAGCGCGTCTTCCTGTGTTTGCGGCGGTTGCCAGTCGAGCAACGCCTGCGTGCTTTGCATGTCTATCTCGAGGGGTGAGAACAACCGTGCCGTGACCTCGGCACGTCCAAACAAACGCCCCAAAGCCAGGCCCAGACTAGAACTAACGGTGAACAGCCGCGACGGTTGACCGAGCAGGCACCGCAACCGCACGAGCATGTCACGTACCGAGGTCTGCTCGGCATCGCGCACGTGGAAAATGCGCAATGCATCGTCAAGAGATTCCTCCGAACATCCTTCCATCCCCACACGAACCAGCAGATCACACAGGTTGCCGACACTCAACCACGCACGAGGTTGCGTGGCTGCCGCCAGTGGCAACGGTATGCCGCTACGCGCCCATTTTAGAAGGCTCAAGAAGTTGGCTTTCACACCGGGTCCATAAACCAGCGGCGGCCGGACGATAATGATCCGGCAGCGCGCATCGGCAAGTGCGGCAAGCGCCTGCTCCGCCTGCACCTTGCTGGCCGCATACGCACCCACCGGCGCATAAGGTGTCGCCGGGGTCAGCGGTTCGCTCGCCTGATCACCCAGCACTTTGATGCTGCTCAACCACACGAAACGGCGCACACCGGCGTCGCGAGCGGCGCGATAAAGTGCGGTGGTCGCATGCACATTGGTCTCAGTCAGCTGTTCCAGATCGGCACCGCGACCGGCTTCGTGCGCTAAACCCGCACAGTGGAATACGCACTGCACGCCTTCCAGCTCGACACCTTCTTCGGGGAGCTCACTGTACGTGCGACGCACACCCGCCGGGGCGAGCTGCGGGTCACGCGCCACGGCATCGACGCTGCACCCTTCGCCGATCAGCCTCTGTACCAGGGCACTGCCGATGAAGCCCGTCGCGCCCGTCACCAGACACACCTGGGCGCTCCCTTCACTCGGGTTCAAAGCGTAGCGCCCAGGCCGGCCTCGCCCACCAGCTCCTGGTAGACGCGAAAGTGGTGCTCGACAACATCGGTGATCGAAAATACTGCGCGCGCTTTCTGCAGCGCGGACTCCGCACAGCGTTCGCGCAACTCGTCGTCTTCGCCGAGGCGCAGCATGGCTTCAGCAAGCGCGGGCACACTCCGCGAGGTCACCAACAAGCCCGTCACCTCGTGGGTGATCACCTCGCGACAACCGGCGATGTTCGACGCAATCAGGCCACGCCCTGCCGCCGCCCCTTCAAGTAACGTCTTCGGCAATCCTTCACGATAGGAAGGCAGACACACGACGTGGCATTGCGCCATCAATTCCGGGATCCGATCGCAATGACCCAACCATTGCACGCCGTATTGCCGTTCCAGCTCCTTAAGTTCCGCTTCCGTCAGCGAACTCGGATTGCCGGGATCGACATCACCCGCCAACACAAAGCGCCATTCAGGATGCGTTTCGCGCACGCTCGATCCTGCTCTGACAAACTCGTGCACGCCCTTGTCACGCAGCATGCGCGACACCATGAGAAATGTCATGTTCTCGGGTCCAACCGCATCCGGTTGAAACGCAGTCAGGTCGACACCCGAACCGCGGATCAACACCGATTGGTCTTTATCGACAATGGCATGTCCGATGAACGCGCGCATGTCTTCGCTGTTCTGGAATATGACACGCATATGATCCACGGCAAACGCAGCCCGATACAGGGCATTGACCACTGCCCGCCGCACCGCCGCCACCACGCCGCGACGCGTGAACACAAAGCCCATACCCGGCACAGCGTTGACGATGGCATCGACACGAGCGTGCCGCGCCGCGAACGAGCCGTAGATGACCGGTTTGATCGTCACGTGGTGTACCAAGTCCGGTTGCTCCAGACGGTAAAGCCGGCGCAGATCGCGGAAGGTCTTCATCTCTTGCCACACATTGAAACCGCTGCGTGACATACCCACGGACACAAAACGAATGTCATGCGCCGCGAGCAATTCCTCGCCGGTCTCGGGTGCCGCCACCACGACTACCTCGTAGCCGCGCCGCTGCGCTTCCAATCCCAACGGCAAGCGGTGGGAAACGAAGAAACGTGCCTCGTTGACGACAAAGAGTATTTTCAAGCGGCTAATAGCTCCGCGTAGGTGGACCGATACTTGGCGATGCACTCGTCGATGCGGTAGTGGGCTTCAATCCAACGTCGATCCGCATCTCCAAGCTCGTCCAGCCTGTCGAGTAACCCTGCGATCTTGGCGGCGAGCTCCTGTGCGTCACCCGGTACGGCGAGGCGGTCTTCATCGCCCCGCCGACTCAAGATGCGCGGCGCATCGCCCACCCGTGTCGACACCACGGGAACGCCGCACGACATTGCTTCCAATAGTATATTGGGGGTGCCTTCGCGCAATGAGGCTACCACCGCCAGATCCAAGGCGGGAAGAAAGCTCGGCATATCGTCGATGAGCCCTAACAGCATGACATTGGCCGGATTTGCTGCCTTGATTTTAGCAGCTAGCTCAACGTTTGCCTCGGACTGACCGGTACCGGCCAGCACAAAGATCAGCGGCTTGGGAAGGTTCCCCGTCACCTGCATTTTGGCCAGTATCGCAGCCGCTTCAAGAAAGCGGTCGACGCCTTTCAAAGGGTGATAGCGGGTCACCAGCCCGATCGCGCATGTGTCGTCGCCCACACCCAGACGCTGTCGTTGCGCCGCGCGCCCGGCGGCATCGGGTCGATACAACGCGGTGTCGATGCCGTTGGGAATCACCGTGTGGCGGTAGCGGTTGTAACCTAAGTGCGCGTGCGATGCACGGCCCGCGAAGGAGTTGTAGATGACGAGATCGGGTTTGAGTTGCGGCAGCCTCGCAAATTGCATGCTCACTCGAGTACGCCGTTTCTCGGCATAGTAGTCCTCAGGGCTCTGGCGAATGTTCCATGCGAGTTTGACGGCGGCAGTATCGCGCCGAAGCGCCTTGACTAACAACGAGGCCAACGCATTGCCGTAGTACATCCAGCCTTGCACGAGCGCCGGTCTTTCTTGCGTAAGCAGCTTGTGCGCCTGCCACAGCCCGAGAGGACCTTTGTGCAGATCGACATACGAAACTTGCACGCTGTCGGCCACGGCATCGATGCGCTCTCCGAGCGCCGTCACTTCGCCAAAACAGATCACGTGATGCCGGTACTCGGCATGAGTGTGCTCGATCAGACGCAGCAGGCTTTTTTCCGCACCTCCGGTCCGTAAACGAACGATGATGTGCGCAATGCGCGGCATGGAATCCATGGGGCGCACATTGTCTATGTTGGCATACGCACCCGCAATCCCAAACAGATCTTATTTCAAACGGACACGCGAGCGAGGCCTAAGCCCCACTCGCGTTCGGCTCTATCCAACCCTCAAGGGATTTGACGGCTACTCGGAAAAAACGATGCGGTCCTTGTTCGTTTCTATCAACGCCGGACCGATACCGCTGACTTCTTGTAAATCTTCGAGATCGACAAACGGCCCGAACTTGTCGCGATACTCGACAATGGCCTGCGCACGCGCCATGCCAACGCCCTCCAAGCTTTGCGCGAGCTGTTCGACACCCGCGGTATTGACGTTGATCGATTCCAGAGCCAGCGCTGCTTGCGTCAGACTCAACACTACGGCCAAAACCGCGACCCACATCCACTTCATAACGTACCTCCAAGGACTCAATTCATGTGCGTGTACATTAGCTCGCAGCCTCGAGGTAGCAATGTAGGCGATGATCGATGACCGCAGTACGCACCTCGCCGTGCGTTACGTGCGTTTAAGTAAAACTACCCCAATGTTTACATGTCGGGCAGTGCCACATCAGGGTGTGGGTCGTGAAGCCGCAATTGCCGCATTGCAATCGCGCCTGGTCTTTTACAATTCGATGGATCTGCTCGCGCACACCGTCTTCCATGGGCGTGCCGCCGATTTCCGCCATCTCCAAAAGCAGCGGCACATGCTCCAACACGGGGGCACGCGCGATCTCTTGCGTCAGCTCTTGCGTGCTGAGTTTGCCGAAACGGCGCTGCTCGTTGATCAGCGCCCGCATCACCTTGGGGTGGGGATGCCGGGCAGCGCTGGCAGACAGGAAGCGTTCGTAGGCTTCGTCGTCGTTGAGACTGTCGCACGCGTATTTGAAAGTTTCCAGATACTCTCCAACCAGCTCCGGCTTCAGCTCGGCCGCCTTTTGAATGTGTTTGAGCACTTGTTTATAACGCTTCTGGCGCTGTTCCAGGAGCGCAAACAGCCAGTGCCCTCGCGGTTCGTTGGGCTCGACCGCAATAGCGCTCTTGATGTGCGCGTGCGCCTTCTTTAAGTCTTCGTCCAGCGCTTCTGTCGCGATTTCACAGTGAAAGTGAGCGACACGCTGGCGATACTCAGGCTTAGTCCGCAGCAGTTTTTCGCCGACCACAATCGCCTTACCCCACTCGCGCTCCTGTTCATACAGATCCAGCAGCAGCTCGAGGGCCGGTTTCTCCTGCGCGTGGCGCGAGTCGGTGATTTTGGTCAGCAAATTCTCGGCCCGATCGAGCAAGCCCGCCACGTGATAATCGCGCGCAAGTTCGAACTCAGCCAATTGCTTGTTCGACCGATTCAGGTTCGGCATGGCCAGCATGTTCTGATGAATGCGAATCGCTTTGTCGACTTCACCGCGCCGGCGCACGACGCTGGCCATGGCGAGATGCACATCGACCGTGTCGTCAGAGACCTCCATGGCCTCGATGAAGCGCTCTACCCCGAGCTCCGGGCGATCGCTGAGGAGAAAGTTGAGACCTTGATAGTAGTCTTTGATTACCGCCTGCTGAGGCCGGGCGCGTTTGCGTTCGCGCCTGCCTAACAAGTAGCCCACCGCAATGGCGACGACCAGGATGACGTAAAGGAGGACGTTACTCACGTGCGTCTACGTGTCGCGTGCGCAGCTGTGGATTGCGCGGCCGAATCTCCGATTCGACACTTCGCTGAGCACACGATCGTCAACCGGAGGCTCCCTAGCCCGGGTTATTCATGAACAACCTACTGCGGACTCCGATAGCAGTGGAAACACAGTGCATGCTCCTTACGGGTGCTCGACGTACCACCGGGTACGCCTCCGCGCCCTCCAGTCCGCGCCACCCTGTGTTTCCACTACTCTCGAAGCCCTCGCTACGGTTCTTCATAAATAATCCAGGCTAGGTCGACAGCGACCGGAGCCGTTCGACTTCCGACTCCGTTTTGGACAACGTCGTCCGAAGTTTGCGCAGCTGCAAGCGGTGGCGGGTATTGACCCACATGCCATTGACGACACCGACGGCCAAACCGATGAGAAACGCACCCAGCAACCACCAGAAGTTACTCAACGGCGGTGTTTCCCAGATCGCGAAGCGCAGCGGCAACTCTTCCTGATTGACTGCCGGAATGGTCGCAACGAAAACGACCAACATCACGAGCACCAGCCCGACCGATTTAACCAACCGCATAGAGGATCTCTACCTTGTCACTGCGTTCATGCGACGCAATTATAGCCGAGGCAAAGACGCTATTCGCGTATTACGTGTCGCGCACGACGTGGCGAGCGAAGACGCTGCTAACCGTGGCCGTCCTTCTTTTCGGCGGCGAGCGCCGCATTGACCCGGTCGCGCAGTTCCTTGCCCGGCTTGAAGTGCGGCACGTACTTGCCGGCCAATCCCACAGACTCGCCGGTCTTGGGATTGCGGCCGATACGCGGCGCCCGGTAGTGCAAGGAGAAACTCCCGAAGCCGCGTATCTCGATGCGGTTGCCGGAGGCCAATGTCTGTGACATCTGTTCCAACATGGTCTTGACCGCCAGCTCGACGTCCTTGCTGGAGAGTTGCGATCCCGACACTTGTGCTTGTGCCGTCACGATCCGCTCAATCAGCTCGGATTTGGTCATGCTGCGATCAGGCTTATCCTCAGACGTACCTTCAGACATATGGCCTTGCGACTACATCGCCAAGTCGAGCGCTCGTGACGCCCGGTCTTGTGTGGCGAGCTAGTCGTCACCCTCCTTTTGATCCATTTGCGCCTTGATCAGGTCGCCGAGCGTGGCCGCACCTGGACGTTCTGTTTCCGTGCGCCGGTGATCTTGTACCGCCTGTCGTTCCTCGTCGATCTCCTTGGCCTTGATCGACAGACCGATGGTGCGGTTCTTGCGATCCACGCTGATGATTTTGACTTCGATGGCATCGCCTACCGTCAGTACGTTGCGCGCATCTTCCACGCGATCGATGCTGATCTCCGACGCCTTGAGTACACCGCTGACTTCCTCCGCGAGTTCGATCACCGCTTCCTTGGGTTCGACTTCGACGATCTTGCCGTTGACGATCGAGCCGCGATCGTTGACCGCTGTGTAATCGGAAAACGGATCCTGATCCAGCTGCTTGATGCCCAGCGAAATACGCTCGCGCTCGGGATCGACAGACAAGATCAAAGTTTCGATCTCCTCGCCCTTGGAATAACGCCGCACCGCCGTCTCGCCGGGTTCGTTCCAGGAGATGTCGGAGAGATGCACCAGACCGTCGATCCCGCCTTCCAAGCCGATGAAGATACCGAAATCGGTGATCGACTTGATGTTGCCGCGGATCTTGTCGCCCTTGGCGTTGTTGAGGCTGAACTCCTCCCAGGGGTTGGGACGGCATTGCTTGATGCCGAGCGAGATGCGGCGGCGGTCTTCGTCGATGTCGAGCACCATGACTTCGACCTCGTCGCCGACATTGACCACCTTGGAGGGATGGATGTTCTTGTTGGTCCAATCCATCTCCGACACGTGCACAAGCCCTTCCACGCCCTCTTCGATTTCGGCAAAGCAACCGTAGTCGGTGAGGTTCGTCACGTGTGCCAGCACCCGCGAGCCTTCTGGGTAACGGCGGACGATGTTCAACCAGGGATCGTCGCCGAGTTGCTTCATGCCCAGGCTGACGCGGTTCTTTTCCCGGTCGAATTTCAAAATGCGCACGGGCACTTCGTCGCCCACGTTGACCATTTCGCTGGGATGGCGAATGCGCTTCCACGCCATGTCCGTGATGTGTAAGAGACCGTCCACGCCGCCGAGATCGACGAACGCACCGTAGTCCGTGAGGTTCTTGACGATGCCTTTCACGTCCTGACCTTCCTGCAAGGACGCGAGCAGCGCTTCCCGCTCGTGACTGTTTTCTTCTTCCAGCACGGCGCGGCGCGAGACCACCACGTTGTTGCGTTTCTGGTCGAGCTTGATGACCTTGAATTCCAGCGGCTTACCTTCCAGATGCGCCGTTTCGCGCAACGGCCGTATGTCGACCAGAGATCCCGGCAGGAAGGCGCGGATGTCGTTGATGTCGACCGTGAAGCCGCCTTTGACCTTGCCGTTGATGATGCCCGTGACCACTTCGTGGCCTTCGTGTGCGGTTTCGAGTTTCTGCCACGATTCCGCACGACGTGCTTTTTCACGCGACAGCCGCGTCTCGCCGAAGCCGTCGTCCACGACTTCCATGGCCACCTTCACCTGGTCGCCAATGGCTAAACTGAATTCGCCCTGTTCGTTCAGGAACTGGTTTTTGGGAATGACCCCTTCCGACTTGAGGCCGGCGTGAACCACCACCCAGTCGTCGTCGATATCCACCACCGTGCCGGTAACGATGGACCCTGGGGCCATCTCGATGGTCTGTAAACTCTCTTCAAAAAGATCGGCAAAAGATTCGCTCATGTATTTAGTGTGGGCGTCGCTGATTGCGTAAGGCCTGCCGGGTGTGCCGGCTGTAGGAGGCAATTAGCGCTCGCTCTCCGTTTGGTTAGTTAATGTTAAGCGTCATTGTTCCCATCATTGTTCCCATCATTGTTCCCATCCTCGTTCCCGCCCTCGCTCTGATCGTCATGGTCATGATCACCATGGCTATCCTCGGCAGGATCCCGACGAGTTGCGGGAGCCAAACCGCGTTCGGTCACCTCGTGCATGACCAACTCGACGACGACGTCGATGGACATGTGCGTGCTATCGATGACCCAACTGTCTGGTGCAGGCTTCAATGGGGCAATGGCGCGTCCTCGATCCCGCGCGTCTCGTTCTTCGATCTGCGCGAGAAGGCCGGGCAAGCTAACACTTAACCCTTTGTTTTTCAACTGTTTATAGCGACGGTCCGCACGTTCCTCGGCGCTGGCTTCGAGGAAGATTTTTAAGCTCGCTTCGGGGAACACCACGGTGCCCATATCACGGCCATCCGCCACCAGGCCCGGCGCACGGGCCATTTGCCGCTGTACCTTGAATACCGCCTCGCGAACGCGAGGCATCTGCGCCACTACGGAGGCGACTTCACCGGCCTCTTCGGTGCGAATGGCGTCGGTCAGTTCGAGCTCATCCGCCCAGACCCGCTCGCCTTCGAACCGAATCGACAGCGCCTCGGCAAGCCGCGCTACCGCGGCTTCGTCATTCACGTCGACTTTACGCTGCTGGCTCATAACGCCGATGATGCGGTAGAGCGCCCCGGAATCGAGTTGATGCCACTCGAGCCGCCGAGCGATCTCCCGGGCCAAGGTGCCCTTACCTGAGCCGCTGGGGCCATCGATGGCGATGACGGGCACGGCAGCACTCATGGAGGCCGTCTCATCCCAGCACGTCGGCCAGCGCGTTAAGGAACCGCTCGTTTTCCTCCGGTAGGCCGATGCTGACGCGCAGATGGTTGGGTAATCCGTATTCCGCAATGGGCCGGGCGATCACGCCTTGGGTCAACAGCGCGTCGAACACCTCCACACCGGAGCGGTGGCAGTCGACCGCTAAGAAATTCCCGAGCGACGGGATGGTCGCCAAGCCCAGATCGTGCAAGCCTGCTTCCAACTGTGCCATGCCGCTCTGGTTGAGTGCCCGGCTTTCAGAGACGTACTCCTGATCGTCCAGCGCCGCCGTCGCGGCGGCCAGACCGAAGCTGTTGACGTTGAAAGGTTGCCGCGCGCGATTGAGCAAGTCGGCAAATTCGGGGCTCGACACCGAATAGCCGACACGCAGCGAAGCCAGGCCGTGAATCTTCGAGAACGTGCGCGTGACGATGAGGTTCGGGTGATCGGCGAGCAGGGCGGTGGCATCGGGATAGGCGAGCTCGTGAGCATATTCGAAGTACGCTTCGTCCAGCACGACCCACACATGCTGCGGCACCTCACCGAGAAACCCGGTCAGCTCGTTTTCGGTCACCCACGTTCCGGTCGGATTGTTGGGGTTGGCGATGAAGATCACCTGGGTCGTCGCATCGATGCGCTCGAGCATGCCGTCGAGGTCGGCACCGAAGTCCACCGCCGGAACCTCCACGATGGTGCCGCCCGCGCAGGTGATCGCCAAGCGGTAGACCACAAAACTGTGCTCGGCGATGATGCCCGACTGACCCGGACCGATCGCGACACGAGCGATGAGATCCAATACATCGTTGGACCCGTTGCCCAACGTGATCTGGTTGTCCTGCACCCCGAGCGTTCTGCTCAAGGCGCGTTTGAGTTTGTATCCACTGCCGTCCGGGTAGCGCGACAACTGCGCCATTTCTTCACGAATCGCCTGTCTGACCCGCTCGCCCGGACCGCGCGGGTTTTCGTTGCTGGCCAGTTTGACGATGTCGCTGATGCCAAGCTCACGGGCCAGTTCGTCGATGGGTTTACCCGGTTGATACGGTTTGAGACCGGCGATGCCTTTGTGCACGCGCGAAAACGGATCCGTCATGACCAACCCTTCACCTTAGCGACCACGTTAGAGACGCTGTACATCACACCACGGCCCGCGGGTAGGAGCCCAGAGAGCGCACCTCGAAGGCCACCTTGCGCACGCTGTCGAGCACGGCCTGAGCCGCCGCGTCGGATTGATGGCCGTCGAAGTCGATGAAAAAGACGTAAGACCAGTCTCCGGACCTTGCCGGACGGGTCTCGATGCGGGTCAAGGAGATGCTGTTTTCCTCAAAGGGGGTCAGCACACGCAACAGCGCACCCGGTTCGTTGCGCACCGATACCAATATGGAGGTCTTGTCGTTGCCGCTGGGCGCGACGTCTTGGCGGCCCAGCACCAGGAACCGTGTTTTGTTGTCCGGTTGGTCTTCGATGCGCGTGTGCAGTATGCGTAAATCGTAACGGTCAGCGGCCATCTCTCCGGCGATAGCGGCGAGCCCGCCATGTTCGGCAGCTTGTTTTGCCGCTTCGGCATTGCTGGCCACCGCTTCGCGCGGCACACCCGGGTAGTGCTGGTCCAACCAGGTGCGGCACTGCGCCAAGCTCTGCGAATGCGAAACGATCTTCTCGACGTCACCGTCGGCACTCTGTGCGCGCATCAGCGCGTGGTGAATCGGCATCTCTACTTCGGCGCATATTTTGACTTGCGTCGAAAGAAAACAATCGAGCGTGTGATTGACCATGCCTTCGGTGGAATTCTCCACCGGCACCACCCCGTAGTGGGCAGCTTGCGTTTCCACTTCTCGAAACACTTCGTCGATCGAAGCCAGCGGTCTGGTCGTGGCAAAGTGGCCGAATTGTTTGATACTGGCGGCCTCGGTATAGGTGCCTTCCGGTCCGAAATAGGCAACGGTCAACGGCAACTCCAGATTCAAACAACAGGAGATGACCTCGCGGAAGAGAGACGCGACGTCCTCGTCGGCCAGCGGACCCTGGTTGCGCGCCATGAGGCTTTTGAGGATTTGTGCTTCGCGCTCCGGCCGGTAAAACACCGGCTGTTCGTCAGTGGCGCCGGGGGGGGTGCTTTGATGTTGCTTGATCTCGCCCACCTCCAGCGCGCACTGTGCACGGGCATTGAGCAAGTCCAACAGCTGACCGTCTATCGCATCGATGCGTTCTCTTAACGGCTTGAGCTTGTCGTCATCCGCGCTCATGCTCGAACTCGTTCATGTACTGGATCAATGCATCCACCGCTGCCTCGGATACCGCATTGTAGATACTTGCGCGCATGCCTCCAACGCTGCGATGACCTTTCAAATTCATGAGTCCGCGTGCCTCGGCACCTTTGAGAAACTCGGCATCCTGCGCCGGATCGGCCAGCGTGAACGGTACGTTCATCTTCGAGCGAGCAGTTGCCTGCACCGGTGCCTGGTAGAAGTTGCTGGCATCGATAGCGGCGTAAAGTTTACCCGCCTTGCGCGCGTTGTGCTCCGCGACGACGGTCAAGCCGCCTTGCGCCTTCAGCCATTGAAACACCAATCCGGCCAAATACCAGGTGTACGTCGGCGGCGTATTGGACATGGAATCGGCGTCCGCTTGCACAGCATAGTCGACGAACGTCGGCGTTTCCGGCCGCGCATTGCCGCACAAGTCTTTGCGCACGATCACGACGGTCAAACCCGCCGGGCCGATGTTCTTCTGCGCACCGGCATAGATCAGGCCGTAGCTCGAAACGTCGATGGGTTCGGACAGGATTTCCGAGGACATGTCGGCGATCAGCGGAGCCTGTGTGTCCGGCGCTTTGTCGAACTGCACCCCACCAATGGTTTCGTTGGAGCAAATGTGTACGTAGCGGGCATTATCCGACAGGGCCCAGGTATGGACAGCGGGAATACGATCGTAGTTGGTGTCCTTGCTGCTGGCGGCGACGTTGACGTGGCAGTACTTACCCGCTTCCTTGATGGCTTTGTTGGACCACGATCCCGTATCGACATAGTCGACGGTATCGCCGGCCTGCGTCAGATTGAGAGGAATGGCGGCAAACTGTCCGGTGGCGCCGCCTTGCAGGAAGAGTACGTGATAGTCATCGGTGACACCGAGCAATTCCCTGAAATCGGCTTCGGCACGCGCGGCAACTTCCACGAACTCGGCACTACGGTGGCTCATCTCCATGACGGACATGCCGGTACCCCGGTAATCGAGCATCTCCGCGCTCGCCTGTTCCAATACCGCATCGGGCAGAGCCGCCGGCCCGGCCGAAAAGTTGAATGTTCTCGACAAGTTATGCCTCGCTATGGTGATGGGCGGTTATTCGTCCGATGGGGCAGTGTCGCCGTTGGCGTCGGCAATTTCTTCGGCGATGCGTTCGACGCTGTTGAGCTGCTCACCGCTTTTCAAGTTGATCAACCGCACGCCCTGCGTGTTGCGCCCCAGCACCGACACCTCGTCCGCCGAAGTGCGTACCAACGTACCCATGTTGCTGATCAACATCAATTCGTCGCCGCCGAACACTTGCGCCGCACCGACGAGCTGACCGTTGCGATCGCTGGTCTGCATGGCAATGACGCCCTGCCCACCGCGACCCTTGACCGGAAAGTCGGAAATCGCAGTGCGCTTGCCGAAGCCGTTCTCGCTCGCCGTGAGTACGTAGCCGTCCTGGGTGGGAATGATCAATGAAATAACGCGCTGGTTGCCGGTGAGTTTGATACCGCGAACTCCGCGCGCGGTGCGGCCCATGGCTCGCACGTCGGATTCCTTGAAGCGTACCGCCTTACCGGCGCTGCTGCACAACAAGACATCCGACGTTCCTGTGGTGATCGCCACGCCCACCAGTGTATTGCCTTCTTCCAGCTCCAGAGCGATCAAGCCCGACGGGCGCGGTCTTGAGAATTGCTCCAGCGGTGTCTTTTTCACCGTGCCGTTGGCAGTGGCCATGAAGACGAAATGATCCGCATCGAATTCTTTGATGGGCATCATGGCCGTGATTCGCTCATCCGCCGTCAGCGGCAGGATATTGACCATCGGCCGGCCCTTGGCACCGCGGCTGCCTTGCGGGATCTGGAACGCCTTCAACCAATAGACCTTGCCCATATTGGAGAAACACAACAGCATGTCGTGCGAGTTGGCGATAACAAGGTGCTCGACGAAGTCTTCGTTTTTCACCGTAGTGGCTGCTTTGCCGCGCCCGCCGCGGCGTTGTGCTTGGTAGATCTCCAGCGGCTGTGTCTTACCGTACCCTTGATGCGAGATGGTGACCACCAGATCCTCTTCCGTGATGAGATCCTCGACGGACAAATCCTGCTGAGTGGCGACAATTTCGGTGCGGCGTTCGTCACCGTATTCTTTCTTGATCTCTTCGAGCTCTTCGCGGATGACACTGAGCAAGCGATCGTGCGAACCCAGAATCTCGAGCAGGTCGGCAATCTCATCGAGTACTTTCTGATAGTCCTCCATGAGCTTGTCTTGTTCCATCGCGGTCAGACGATGCAGGCGAATTTCCAAAATCGCCTGCGCCTGCTCTTCAGTGAGACGATACAAACCGTCCGTGAAACCGAACTCCTCCGACAAACCTTCCGGTCGACAGGCATCGCTACCGACTTTCTTGAGCAACTCATCCAACGCTTCCGCCGCCCAACGCCGCTCCATGAGCGCTGTGCGGGCATCGGCCGCCGACGCCGAAGATTTGATGAGTTCAATGACCGCATCGATATTGGCAAGCGCCACCGCCTGGCCTTCCAGAATGTGCCCGCGCTGACGCGCGCGACGCAACAGATACAGGGTTCTGCGGGTGACGACCTCTTTGCGATGCTGCAGGAACGCTTCCAGCATCTGCTTCAAGTTCAGAAGCTTGGGCTGCCCGTCGACCAATGCCACGCAGTTGATGCCGAACACCGATTGCAGCTGAGTCTGCGCGTAGAGGTTGTTCAGGATCACATCGCCCGAATCGCCGCGGCGTACCTCGATGACGATTCGTAACCCGTCCTTGTCCGACTCGTCTCTGAGTTCGGAAATGCCCTCGATCTTTTTGTCCTTGACGAGTTCGGCGATCTTCTCGATCAGGCGCGCTTTGTTGAGCTGGTAGGGAATCTCGGACACGACGATACGTTCGCGGCCGGACCGATCTTCCTCGACCTCCGCCCGTGCGCGCACATAGATGCGCCCACGCCCCGAGCGATACGCCTGCACGATACCGGCGCGACCGTTGATGATGCCCGCGGTGGGAAAATCCGGTCCCGTGATGTGCTCCATGAGTTCGTCGATCGTGATGGCTTCGTTGTCCAACAGCGCCAAACAGGCATTCACAACCTCGGTCAAATTGTGGGGCGGAATGTTGGTGGCCATCCCCACCGCGATACCTGAACTGCCGTTGATGAGCAGATTCGGCACCCGCGTCGGCAGCACCTCCGGCATGGTCAAAGTGTCGTCGTAGTTGGCAACGAACTCGACCGTGTCTTTGTCCAGATCGGCGAGTAACTCCGACGCCATCTTGGTCATCCGCACTTCCGTGTAGCGCATGGCCGCGGCCGGGTCGCCGTCGATCGAGCCGAAGTTGCCCTGACCGTCGACCAGGAGATAACGCATGGAAAAATCCTGCGCCATGCGCACCACGGTTTCGTACACGGCGCTATCGCCGTGCGGGTGGTACTTACCGATTACCTCGCCGACGACGCGCGCCGATTTCACGAACGGGCGGTTGTAGGTGTTGTTCAATTCGTTCATGGCGAACAACACCCGCTTGTGCACGGGCTTCAATCCATCACGCACGTCGGGCAACGCACGACCGACAATGACGCTCATCGCGTAGTCCAGATAGGACTGGCGCAGTTCGTCTTCGATGTTTACGGGGTGGATGTCTTTGCTGTCTTCGGAACCGGTTTCAGACATTAAGTTTGGGCGGGCCTAAAACCGACAATTTTATCAGTTTTTGATGTCGGTAGCGTCCTTTTCGAGGTCGTTTTTCCAGGGAGCGATCAAACGAAGTTGGGGCCGCCGCTCGACTAAGGGGACGCCTCGGACGCTACCGTTTGATCTATCCAGCGTGTGACGGCGCCGGGATGCCAATCGTTGTTGGATGACGTGACCAAGAACGAAGTTGGAGCTGCCGCTCGATAGAGGGAATACATCGGACGCTACCGTTTGACCTATCTGCTATCTCACGGTACAGAGATTTGTGCTCGGGTGAATGCGGTTCCTAGAGTTAGGTTCGATTTACTTGTTGAGAAGTTCGTTGAGTAGTCTCTCGGTGTCTTCGCCGATGCAGGGGGCGGGTTTGGTAACGCCGTTTTGGCGTCGGTGTAAGCGCCAGGGGATACCGGCGTGGGCGCGTACGCCGACTTCCGGGTGTTTTAGACGTTCAATGAAACCCCGCGCGTTCAGGTGCGGGTCGTTGACGACGTCCGCGCAATCGAGTGAAGGGAATGCGGGAATGCCTGCCGCCTGCAGGCGTTCGGTTAACGCCCAGCGGTCTTGGTCTGCGGTCCAATCCGCCAACAGCGCTTCGAGTTCGTCTTCGTTGGCTTTGCGACCGCGCAATGTGGCGAAACGTTCATCGCGCTCGAGGCCGAGCATGCCGGCCAAGGCTTGCCATTGCGCGTCGTTTTCGCAGGCGATCGCAATCCAGCGCGTGGCGTCCGCTTCTTCGACTGTCGTGTTCGCTGGCGACGTAGGCGCTTCATCGCGCGTGCGTACCACGGTGTGCGGTGCCATGTGATCACTGCGGTTGCCGTTGCGTACCGGCAGCTGGCCGTGCATTGCGTAGTCCATCCACGCTTCCGCATTGAGGACGCCGGTCGACTCCCACAAGGTGACGTCCAGATGATCGCCCGTCCCGGTGCGGTCGCGTTGTTCCAGTGCCGACACGACGGCCCAGGTGGCCGTGATTCCAGCTGTCGGGTCGGGCATGGACAAGCCCACTTCTTCTGCATCGCCACCGCGGTAACCGGTTCCCGCTGACAAACCGGTCAACGGAGGGATGGCCGGACCGTAACCCATATAGTCTTTGTATGGTCCGGACTGACCGTAGCCGCTGACGCTCGCCAGAATTATCCGCGGGTTGATGTCGGCGAGCACTGCATAGCCCAGTCCCAAACGTTCCAACACGCCGGTCGCAAAGTTTTGTACGACAACGTCGCTGACGGCGACCAGTTGCTTAATGATGTCGATGGACGCCGGATCCGTGAGGTTCAGCGCCATACTGTATTTACCCTGATTCCATTGGTTGAACATGCCGGACTGATTCAGATAGGCGCCGGGGTCGTAGGCTTGCGGACCCTCGGCTTCCACCGCCGCAGTGATCGCTTCAACGACCTCGGTCGGATAGATCGGCAGCCGTCGATAAAGATCGGGGCGGGTCGGCGACTCCAGGCGAATGACTTCTGCGCCCAGGTGGGCGAGGTTCATCGAACAGTACGGACCCGCCCAAGCCCAGGTCATGTCCAGAACCCGTACACCTTGCAGGGGTTTGTTCGCTGGCTCGATGTTTGTCGAAGCCCGCACGCGCGGTGGCGCGCCGGCAATGTCGTTTACCACCGCATCCTGATGCTCGCCGAGTGCGGGAGGTGCCATCCGCACAGCCGCGCGCCCGGCGTTACCGATGATGGCCGCAGACAGGTATTCGTTCCCGTCTACAGTCACAAAAAAACCGCGTTCGCGCAGATGTTCGTTCGCCGCTATCTGTTGCAAATCCATGACCGGTGCGACACAAATACGGTGTTTTTGCGCAGCGTGATAGAACTCCATCGCCCGCCACTCACTAACAAATTCCTGTACGAAGCCGTGAATGAGGTCCTGGTTTTCGGCGCGACCCGCATGCGTCGCAAAGAGCTCGAGTTCGGCCCAGTCCGGGTTACCCATGAACGCCACCAAACGCTGCCACTGATCTTCCTCGACACACACGACGAACACCGGCGCATCTTGTGCCTGGAAGATCCGCCAGGGAATGAGGCTGCGTTGATGCGTGCGGTTGACGATTTCCCCGCGATAACTGTAGGTCGGCAACGCCGCCTCCAGCGTGGAAGCGACATAAGACTGCACCGACAGATCGATATGCTCGCCCACACCGCAGCGTTGTGCTTCACGATAGCTCGCCAGGGCAGCTGCCGCCCCGGCAATGGCCGTCATCAGCTGACACTGCTCACCGACGACTTTGAGTGGCGGCAGGTCGGGATCGGTATGCGTCGACGGGCACAAGTTGGCCCACCCCCCTGCGTTGCTGAGAATGAGCTCCGTCGCTGCAAAGTTTGCATAAGGCCCCGATTGACCAAACGGCGTCAGTGCCAGCACGACCAGATGCGGGTGGGTTGCCGTGACCGCAGCCGCGTCCAAGCCGGCGCTCTGAGCGTCGTTCGCGCCCATGTCGTGGACCACGATGTCGGCCCAGTCGATCAATTGCCCGAACATGGCCGAGTCGTGCGGTTCGGCGACCACGCTGCGCTTGTTGACGTTCAACACTCGAAACAGCGCGTCGCGACGGCGTTGCTGGGTACCTTCCGGCGGCTCCACCTTCACCACGTCGGCACCGTGATCGCCCAACAGCTTCGCCGCATACGCCGACGCAACGCTGTCGCCCAGTTCCAGAACGCGTATTAGATCGGTCATAGTCACTCCCCGGCGCTATCATAGCGGTCTAAGAAAAAATTGGGGGCACGAAAGCACACAGAATCTCTCCGGCCCGTTCCGCACGTTATACTGCTCTGCATGACCACCTCTCTAACTGCTTGCGACTTTTTAATACATGCGGCGCATTTGTTACCCGTAGCGCCGGACAACATTGCGTTGTCGCAATGGAGCTTCGCCGTCACCGACGGTGCCATTGTCGAAGTCGGGCCACGGATTTCGCTGGAGGCGCAATTCGAGCCGGAGCAAGTCCTCGATTTCGATCACCATATCGTCCTACCGGGTCTCATCAATGCCCATGGTCATGCCGCGATGACCTTGCTGCGCGGCGCAGGCGAAGATCAATCGCTGCAAGCCTGGCTGACCGACACCATCTGGCCGCTGGAAGCGCGGTTGATGAACACGGAATTTGTGCGCTTAGGTACGACGTTGGCGATCGCCGAGATGATGAAATCCGGAACCACCATGTTTTCGGATATGTACTTCTTCCCCGAGGTGGTGGCCGCCACGGCCAAGTCTTTGGGCATGCGCTGCCAGATTGCCTTCCCCATCATCGAGATGAAAAACGCTTACAGCGAAAACGTCGACGAGTGCTTTCACAAGGGCTTGGCGCTGCACGACGCCTATCGACATGACGAGTTGGTGAAAACAGCGTTTGGACCCCACGCGCCTTACACCGTCTCGCATGACAGTCTGACCAAAGTGGGCATGTACGCCAACGAATTGGACAGCTGCGTGCAAATTCACGTGCACGAGAACGCGCAAGAAGTGAAGGAGGCACACCAGAACCTCGGATATAGCAATATCGCGTTGTTGAGAGATACCGGTCTTCTCGGCCCCCATGTGCAAGCCGTGCACATGACCGTGTTGGACGATGAAGACTTCGCCATGATCGAGGAATCGCGCACGCAAGTGGTGCATTGCCCGTCTTCGAACATGAAACTGGCTTCAGGTTATTGCACGTTCGAGAAATTCCGCGCAGCCGGACTCAATCTCAGTCTTGGCACCGACGGTGCCGCGTCTAACAACCATTTGGATCTCTTTGCCGAGACACGTCTCGCCACGCTCTTGGCTAAACACGAAAACCTCGATCCCACCGCCGCACCCGCCGCCGAGATGATCAAGACGGCGACGCTCGGCGGCGCCAACGCGTTAGGGGTCGGCGATCTGGTCGGATCTATCGAACCCGGCAAGCGGGCCGACTTCGTCGCGGTGGACGTCAATCGTCTGAACTTGTTGCCGCTGCACGACCCGTTTGCCGCATTGGTACACGGCGGCGCCGGTCACGCGGTGGATACCGTGTGTATCGACGGTCGTTTGTGCGTTCAAGACGCCGTCTTCACCCACCTCGACGGCACGGAACTGATCGCCGCCGTGCAAACCTGGCAACGGGAGGCGGGACTATGACGCCCACGGACAATTCGCAGGTTGACCGGTCCATGAGTGTGGACGAGCAAGAAATTGAGAAGTTCGATGCGCTGGCCCACCGATGGTGGGATCCCGATGGCGATTTCAAACCGCTTCACGACATCAACGGCGCAAGACTCACCTACATCAGCGAGCGCTGCACACTCGAGAACAGCAAGGTCATCGACGTCGGCTGCGGTGGCGGTATCTTGACCGAATCGCTTGCGCAGTCGGGGGCCCGCGTGACCGGTATCGATATGGCCGGCAAAGCACTGAGCGTGGCCAAACTTCACGCACTGGAAGCCGGGCTCGACATCGAGTACGCATCCAGCACGGCCGAAGCGTACGCCGCGGCACACCCCGGTGAATTCCAAGTCGTCACTTGTCTCGAGATGCTCGAACACGTCGCCGACTATCCAAGCAGCATCGAGGCGTGCGCTCGTCTCACCCAACCGGGTGGGCACCTGTTCTTCTCGACTATCAACCGCAACCCGAAAGCGTACGCTTTGTTGGTTCTCGGCGCGGAATACGTGCTGAAACTACTGCCGCGCGGTACGCACGAGTATCAGAAGTTTATCAAGCCATCGGAGTTGGCCCGCGCGATCAGAGACGCGGGCTTAGAGCTCAAGGACATCAGCGGTATGACCTACAATCCGTTCAGCCGCAAGGCGGCCATAGGGCGCGATACGGACGCCAACTACATCGTCCACGCCACTAAACCTAAAAGTTAGCATCCGACGGCAGTCACGACCCATGGCAGACAACATTCACAACGGCTCGGCCAGTTGGCCGCAACTCGACCGCGCAGCCGAGTCTTGGCACTACCAACCCGCACCTAATGCGCTCGCCGGACAGACCCTCGTCATTACCGGCGCTTCGGATGGCATCGGTGCTTGTCTTGCCAAAACGAGCGCCGTGTTCGGAGCCAACGTCGTGCTGCTGGCCCGCTCACGCGAAAAACTCGAAGCGGTGTTCGACTGGATCGATGCAGAGACAAACACTCAACCCGTCATTGTGCCGGCCGACTTGCAACGTCTGGACACGGATGCGGCGGCCACCCTGGCTCAATCCATCTCGTCCACGTACGGACGCTTAGACGGCCTGGTGAACAACGCCTCGCTGCTCGGACCCAAGGTGCCGCTCGCGCACTACCCTGCCGATACGTGGCAACACGTTTTTCAAACCAACGTTACCGCCCCGTTTCTACTCACCCAAGCGCTGTTCCCGATGTTGGACGCCGCCGCGCAAGCTACGGTGGTCAATATATCTTCCAGTGTCGGTCGCGAAGGGCGCGCCTACTGGGGGGCCTACAGCGCATCGAAGTTCGCATTGGAAGGCTTCAGCCAGATATTGGCTGACGAAACGGAAAACGCCGGGAGAATTCGTGTCTTCAGTGTCAATCCCGGCGCGACACGCACCCGCATGCGCGCAGAAGCGTATCCGTTGGAAGATCCGAACTCGGTCGCGACTCCGGAGACACACATGGATTTGCTGCTTTACTTACTCTGTGAGAATCGTTCGTCACCGCGCTACCCACAAACCGGTGACGCGCTGGATGCCCGCGACTGGTCGGCTTTTCATCCCGGTTGAACTCGGCGGCATCGGACGAGTGTCAAGGTGATGCCGCAACCGTCAACGAATTGACGCGTTCGGCGACCGCGGTTGCACCTAACTCATTGATTTTCGGTAGCTCTGAGCTGGCACGATTCTGGCAGGTTCTGGCAGAGTAACTGACTGGCAAAGTAACTGAAATGACACACCATGATCCGTCACGAAGTTCAACGTTTAAGCGCACACCACGCCCATGAGTAAGTATCGCGATCAAGGAACTCCTGCTGCCAATGTCGCCCCTATCGGCCGCTACGCTTTTTTGGATGACGCGACGGCGCTGCACCTATCGCAAGCCTTCGCCACCGAAACCGACCTCGAATCCCTGCTGGGCGCGTTGGCCCGTCAGCTCAAAAGCCTGGCAGGTGTGCGTGGCCTGCATTACGTCAATGCCGAGAGAGCACTCGACATGACGCTGGGCGACCGCGAGCGCCACAAAGCAAGCTACAACTTAGAGTTTCACGACACCCATCTAGGCGAACTGACGCTTTACTTCAAATCACCCAAGCACGAACGCGACATTCAAACGTGCGAGGACGTGTTGAGTCTCGCTTTCACTTCCCTGCGCAATTGTGTGCTGCTGCTGGATCGTACGTCCCGTAACCATATCGAAGACCCGAGCGCAGACGCACTCGTGCTGGTCGCACTCGATGGGTACGAGGCGATTCGCACGACGCACGGTGAAGAATGGGCGCACATCCTTATGACAAGCGTACACCAACAGATCGAGGACGGCCTGCGTCACGCTGACGGCATCTTTCACATCGGCAATGATCTGATCGCAGTGTTGCTACCCAACGCGACGACCGCCCAGGCGGCGGAAGTGGCCAAGAAAGTTCGCGTGCTGGTGGCAAGCCTGCACCTTCGCAGCCATGCCGACGATGGCGATGTCAGTCAGCAGTTGACGGTCAGCATCGGTATCAGCTCTGCTGCGCATGCGGCATCAGCAGAAGCGGTGATGGAGCATGCCCGTACCGCACTCGCACAAGCACAGGCACGGGGATTGAATCAGACGGCTATCTTTCGAGCCGCGGATACGGCAGCAAGCAGCTCGCCTTAGCGAGTTTACCGCGCGGTACTTTGAATGGACTCTGCCGCTTACCGTCGCCTTGAACCGCCGCAAGAGAGAGTCCCAACACCTTATACAACGCCTTAACATCGTCCTGCTGCATCACGCACCACTGCTTGTGGCGTAGCCAACTCGGCAAGATGACGGGCCCGTAGCGCACCCGTTTGAGCCGACTGACGCTAGCACCGACAGCCTCGAACAAGCGCCGTACTTCGCGGTTCTTACCCTCCATCAGGACCACGTGATACCACACGTTGTTGTCGCTGCCGTCGTAGAAACGGATATCGGAGAACCTCAGCGTCTCGCCTTCGACCTCTACACCGGCGCAGAGCTTGGCCAGCACGGCCGCGTCGAGCTTTTTGTCGATTCTGACCGCGTACTCACGGTCGAGCCCGGTGGACGGATGCATGAGTCGGTTCGCAAGCGTTCCGTCGTTGGTGAGCAACAACAATCCCGTGGTTTGAATGTCGAGACGACCGACACCGACCCACCGGCCGTGAGGGAGGCGAGGTAGGTCGTCGAAGACGGTAGTGCGTCCTTCCGGATCCTGCCGTGTACAGACCACTCCCGCTGCCTTGTTGAGCAAGATCACTTGTGGCCGTAGTTTGCTTGGCGCTGCCACCCGACGATCGTCGACCTCGATGGTATCCGTAGAAAATACCCGCTGACCGACATGCGCCACATCGCCATTGACGGCAACGCGCCCTTCGCTAATCCAACGCTCGATTTCCCGCCGCGAGCCTAAGCCGCGGGCCGCAAGGACCTTATGGAGCTTCTCGCCCCGTTCGACGGATTGCCCTTCTCGGGCGCGCTGCGTCTTGCGATCGAGCCGCGCCTTTCGGTCAAGCCGCGCCTTTCGATCAAGCCGCGGCGCTGCCGCTTTTTGGGGTCCACGTTTAGCCAAGGGGACATACCTCGCCTGGATAATTCAGGCTAGCTCGTGCGGAACTGGACGACTTCTGCGGTGTTGGCAGGTTTGTCATCCTCTTCGATTGCACCGACCTCTACGCCCCCGACATCCGCGGTGTGTGCCTGCACTTCGGCATCGCTGCCACCCTCGGTGCCCCCATGACCCGTTTCGTCATCTCCTGCATCCTCGACCTCGCTATCGGCGTCGATGTCCTCTTGCGCTTCAGGTCCGTCGATCGACAGCTCCACCGGTTGCGGTACAGGCGGGGGTTCTTCCTCGACCAGGGTCGGTTCGATGAGCGCCTTGATTTCAGCGAGCGGCGGCAGCTCGTTCAGGGCCTTGAGATTGAAGTAGTCGAGAAACGCCTTGGTGGTGCCAAGTAGCGCCGGTCGGCCCGGCACTTCTTTGTGCCCTACGACTTTGATCCACTCCCGCTCGAGCAGGGTGCGAATGATGTTCTGACTGACGCTGACACCGCGAACCTGTTCGATATCGCCTCTCGTGACCGGTTGTTTGTACGCAATCAGCGCCAACGTTTCCAACAACGCACGCGTATAGCGCGGCGGCTTTTCGTCCCACAACCGGCTGACCCACTCACTCAATTCCTGCCGCACCTGATAACGATATCCGGTGGCCACTCGCTTGAGCTCCACACCCCGTTCGCTGGCTTGTTCCTCCAGAGTCTTGAGAGCGGCACGGATCTGTTTGCTGCCGTCTTCTTTGTCCAGCTCACCGGGAGCGAACAGTTTGACGAGGTTGGCGACCGTCAGCGGACCGTCCGAGGCAAGCAAGGCACCTTCGACGATTTGAAGAATCTTCTGCGCTTCGATGGGATCTGCCACTACACCTGCTCCTCGTCGTTGTCTGTGTCAGTGTGGGTATCTGGATCGTAATCTTCGCCGCCATAGGTCGTGTCAAACACGGGCGCACCGGACACGGCACCCACCACGGCACGTACGTGAATGGGACCATAGGATTCGGCCTGCACGAACTCGATCAATCCCTCGCGAACGAGTTCCATGACGCCCAGGAACGTCACGATCACACCGAGACGGCCCTCCTCCGGCGTAAACAAGCTATAAAAGTCGACAAACTCCTGCTGCTGATTGACGCGTTGCAAGATTCCGCTCATACGATCCCGCACGGATAACGGTTCGCGGTGCACTTCGTGCGTGGCGAACATTTCCGAGCGGTGCAGTACTTGCGACAAGGCCAGCAGTACTTCCTTCAAGTCGACTTCCGGATCCGCATACTGCCGCACGAGTTCCGGCTTGCCAGCGGCCACCGGATAGAGATCCCGCTCCATGCGGGGGATTTCGCTGAGGTCTTCCGCCGCGGTTTTGATCTGCTCGTATTCCTGCAGGCGCCGGATCAGCTCGGCGCGGGGGTCGCCTTCATCGTCGTCGTCCGAATCGACACGAGGCAACAGCATCCGGGATTTGATCTCGGCCAGCATCGCGGCCATGACGAGATATTCACCGGCGAGTTCCAGCTGCAGGGCGCCCATCAAGTCGATGTAGCGCATGTATTGCTCGGTTATCTCCGCCACTCTGATGTCGAGGATGTCGAGGTTCTGGCGGCGGATGAGGTAGAGCAAAAGATCGAGAGGGCCTTCGAAGGTCTCGAGAAACACCTCCATGGCTTCCGGAGGGATGTACAAGTCGGTGGGCAACTCCGCGACCGCTTCGCCCTTGACGATGGCAATCGTCTCGCTGTCGCTCGAACGCGCGTCGGCAAGCCTCGGGTTTTGATCGGTCATGCTGTTCTCTTCATTGAGTCTTTTCATGGAGCTCGTCGAGTCTTTCATCGAACGCTGCATTGAGGGTTAAATGCCAATCGCCGCCTTTACGTCATCCAACGTTTCCCGCGCCACGGTTCGCGCCTTGTCGGAACCCTCTTGTAATATGGCATGCACCAGGTCCGGATCCTCCTCGAACTGCGCGGCGCGCGCGCGGATTTCTGCCTGCTCTGCATTGATGGCCTCGGTCAGCGGCTTCTTGCAATCCACGCATCCGATACCGGCGCTGCGGCAGCCTTTGTCGACCCAGGCTTTCGTGGCGTCGTCACTATACACTTCGTGCAACGCAAACACCGGACAATTCTCGGGATTGCCAGGGTCCTTGCGCCGACCTCGCGCCGGATCGGTCTGCATGGTCCTGACCTTTTCGGCAACGCTGTCCGGATCCTCCCGCAACGAAATGTAATTGTTGTAGGATTTGGACATCTTCTCACCGTCTAGTCCCGGCACTTTGGCAGCTTTCGTCAACAGAGCCTGGGGTTCCGGCAAGATGATCCGCCCACCCCCTTCCAGATACCCAAACAACCGCTCGCGATCGCCGATGGATAGGTTCTGTTGCTCACCGAGCAGAGCCCGCGCCCGCTCGAGCGCTTCCGTGTCGCCGCGCTCTAGATATTTGCGCCGCATTTGCGAGTAGAGCTTGGCGGCCTTTTTACCCATCTTCTTTACTGCCGCTTCGGCGGCTTCCTCGAATCCGGGCTCGCGTCCATAGATGTGGTTGAAGCGCCGCGCAACCTCACGAGTGAGCTCGACGTGAGCCACCTGATCCGCGCCCACCGGCACCCAGCCCGCGCGATACATCAGAATGTCCGCAGATTGCAGCAGCGGGTAACCCAGGAAGCCGTAAGTGGCCAGATCGCGATCGTTCAGGCGGGCTTGTTGGTCCTTGTAGCTCGGCACGCGCTCCAGCCAGCTGACAGGGGTGATCATGGACAGCAACAGGTGCAGTTCCGCGTGCTCAGGCACCTTGCTCTGCACAAACACCGTAGCGGCTCCCGGGTTGATACCCGCAGCCAACCAATCCACGACGGTGTCGTACGTGTATTGTCCGACGGTCTCGGACGCTTCGTACTGAGTGGTCAGCGCGTGAAAGTCGGCGACGAAGAAGAAACACTCGTATTCGTGTTGGAGTCTGACCCAGTTTTTGAGCACCCCATGCAGATGCCCCAGGTGCAACCGTCCAGTCGGACGCATACCAGAGAGAACTCTCTGGTTCGATTCGTTACCGCTCAAACGAGCCTCAGGTGCTGGAAAGCCGCTAGTATCTTACTGATGCGCTGCAGAAGGCAAATCCAGCAGTTGGGGTCGGAGACAAATCTCTGACCGCGAATTAGGGTCGGAGACAATTTTCTTCTATCGATTGGGGTCGGAGACAATTCTCTGACCATTAATTGGGGTCGGAGACAATTATCTTCCATCGATTGGGGTCGGAGGCCTTGTTCAGAATAAGCTGACGTCACCTATGCCGGTGCGCAGGATCTCCGGTGCCGGGCCGGTGAGGTCGACGACCGTCGAGGGTTCGGTGCCGCCGGTGCCGCCATCCACGATGAGGTCGATCTGCGAGCCGATGGCGTCGAGAATGGCGTCGCTGTCCGTCAATGGCTCCTTTTCACCCGGTAAACGCAGGCTTGTTGTCAAAATCGGCTCGCCCATGAGTTCGAGCAGCATCTGCGCGATGGCGTTAGCAGGCACGCGCAAACCGATGGTGCGCCGCTTCTCGTGTAACAGACGCTTGGGCACATCCCGACTGGCTTTGAGCACGAAGGTATAGGGTCCGGGGGTGCAACGTTTCAGCAGCCGGTAAGCCACGTTGTCGACGCGGGCGTACACTCCGAGTTCACTCAAGTCACGACAGGCCAGCGTGAAGCGATGGCGCCGGCCGAGCTGGCGAATCGCCACGATGCGCTCCAGCGCGGGTTTATCGCCGATATGGCAGGCGAGCGCATAGCTGGTGTCCGTGGGATAGACCACCACCCCGCCGTCACCCAGCAACGCAGCAGCTTGCTTGACCAAGCGCGGTTGGGGGTGGGTCGGATGAACGTGGAGTACTTGCGTCATACAACACGATTATAAGGAGACGGAGGGTGATGAATAACGCGGAAATAATGCCCTGCCTTGGTTATCATCCGCGCCATCACGGCAAAGCGACTGTGTCGTTTATCCAAAGCAGCCGCTGGCGGCCGATTCGAACAGGGACCGGACACCCCTCACATGCAACAATTCATCGACTACATTGCGATCGCAGCTTTCGTGATCGTCTATTTTGTGACCCGCGACATCTTCATCGCAACCGCAGTGTTGCTTATCGGCGTCACACTGCAGGTGGCTTTGTACTGGCTGTTGAAGAAACCCATCGGCCCCGAGCTCAAGCTGACCTTCTGGGCTTCGCTGATTCTCGGCGGCATGACGCTGATCTTCCGTGACGATACGTTCATCAAGTGGAAGCCTTCCATCGTCAACTGGGCCCTGGGCGGCGCCTTGCTCGGCGCTCACCTTTTCGCCAAGACTTTTCTGCTGGAACGCATGCTCGGCAAGGTCCTTTCTCTCCCGCGCGAGACGTGGCGCACCCTGACCTACGGCTGGATCTTCGGGTTTGCTTTCGCCGGTGCGCTCAACTTGTGGGTAGCCTATACCTACTCCATGGATACCTGGGTGACGTTCAAGTTCATCGGGTTGTTACTGCTGAATCTGCTCTATGTCGTGGCAACGTTCGGCTATCTCGCCAGCAAGGGTCTCTTGGCCGAGGAGAATCTGCTCGACCCGGACGCCGTCGCGGACACGACGGAAAGTGAGGGCCCTTAACATGAGCTCCAACGCATTCACCCCGACCCGGTTGCTGGCGGCGTTGCTCGGCCTGATGATCGCATCGCTCACCACCGACGATCTGCGCGCCGAAACCGCTTATATCTCAGATGAACTCACAGTACCGCTGCGCTCCGGTCCATCCAGCCAGCATCGCATTCTGCATCGAGGGTTGCCGAGCGGTACGAGGCTGGAAATACTCACCAACGACGAGGCAGCGGGCTTCAGTCAAATTCGCACCACACGCGGTACCGAGGGTTGGGTGCGCACGCAATACCTGGTCAGTCAGCCGATCGCCAAGATGCGCTTGGCCGGTGCGCAACGCGAACTCAACCGCGCCAAAGACGCCCTGGCCCAAGCACAGGCGGAGATTCGCGAGCTGCGCACGAGCAACGCCAATCAAACGTCTGCCAGTCAAAAGGACGCCACGCAGATCGCCGACCTGCAATCCGAATTAAACGAGATCAAACAGATCTCCGCCAACGCCGTCGAATCGCACAACGAAAACCTCACCTTGAAAGAAAGTAATGCGCGACTGCGCGACGAACTCGATGACATGGCCGAGGAACGCAATCGACTGGAAGCCAATGCCGAAAATCAAGCCATACTCTATGGCGCCGGATTCGTATTGTTAGGCCTCATTGCGGGGGTGTTGATCAAATCCAGACCGCAACGATCTGCCTGGTCTTAAACGGGAGGGGTCCATGCCGGTGCTCAGCGTCAACCTGAACAAGATTGCCGTGTTGCGGAACGCGCGCGACGGCCATCGCCCCAACGTGGTCGAAGCGGCCCGCACCGTGGTTGCAGCAGGTGCACGGGGAATCACCGTGCACCCACGACCCGATCAGCGCCACATTCGCCCACAGGACGTTTACGACCTCGCCCGGCTCATCGCGCAGGAGTTTCCGCACATCGAGTACAACATCGAAGGCAATCCCAACGCCGAACCCACCGACGCAGGCTATCCGGGATTCGACGCCCTGATCGAGTCGACACGGCCGACGCAGGCCACCCTCGTTCCGGACAGCGACGCACAACTGACCTCGGATCACGGCTGGGATTTGAGCGCACCCAACGCGGAGCTCGAGGAGAAGATCGCCCGGTACCAAACCTGGGGTGCGCGTGTCAGCCTGTTCATGGACCCCGATCCCGAGCAGATCGAACAGGCCAAGGCCCATGGTGCGGATCGCATAGAGCTCTATACCGGCCCGTTCGCGGACATGGTGCTCAATCACGGGCTCGACGACACCCGCACCCTGACCGCGCTCGCTACATACGAACGGGCCGCTCAATATGCGGTCCAACTCGGCATGGGCGTGAACGCCGGTCACGATCTGGACCAGACTAATCTGCCGTTGTTTCGACGGATTGAAGAGGTCAGCGAGGTATCCATCGGCCACGCATTGATTTGCGATGCATTAGATGAGGGACTTTTTGCGACGGTGCGCGCATATTTACGACTCACTGAGTGAAACCCGCGTTCAGCCGCCTAAGCTCAATAGACTCGCAGTACTTTCGCTTAAGGGAACGGCATGTCCGCTGAAACACACACCCAGTCACAGTCCATCCACGGCATAAAGGCTCTGAAGGTGCCCAACCTCGACGATTTCATGAACCACATCGCCGCCCGCAACAACGCGGAGCCTGAGTTTCTGCAGGCCGTGCACGAGGTGGCACAAGATGTTTTTCCCTATATCGCCGATAAACCCATTTACCGCGAACTCGGCGTTCTGGAACGCATGGCCGAACCCGACCGCATCGTCAGTTTTCGCATCGCGTGGCAAGACGATGCCGGTCAAGTGCAAATCAACCGCGGGTACCGCGTTCAATGCAACAATGCCATCGGCCCCTATAAAGGGGGATTGCGATTTCACCCCTCTGTGAATCAGGGTGTACTCAAATTTCTGGCGTTCGAGCAGACCTTTAAGAATTCGTTGACCGGGTTACCCATGGGTAGCGGCAAAGGCGGCGCCGATTTCGATCCCAAGGGTAAATCAGAAGCGGAAGTCATGCGTTTCTGCCAGGCCTTCATGTCCGAGCTGGTGATGTACATCGGACCGGATTGCGATGTACCGGCAGGCGACATCGGCGTGGGCGCCCGTGAGATCGGCTACCTCTTCGGCCAGTACAAAAGACTCACGGGTCAGTTTCAAGGCGTGCTCACAGGCAAGGGTGCCTCTTTCGGAGGGAGCCTGATGCGACCGGAGGCCACCGGCTACGGCACCGTGTACATGATGAATAACATGCTGACGCACGCCGGCGACGGCATCGACGGCAAGACCTGTGCAGTCTCCGGTAGCGGTAATGTAGCCACTTTTTGCGTACAAAAACTCAACGACTTCGGCGGTAAGGTGGTCACACTGTCCGATTCCGGCGGCTTCGTTCACGATCCGCAGGGCATCGACGCCGACAAATTGACATGGGTCATGGATCTCAAGAATGTCAGACGCGGCAGAATCGAAGAGTACGCACAGGAATTCGGATGCGACTACTTCGCCGGTCAACGGCCCTGGCAGGTCCCGTGCGACCTCGCCTTCCCTTGCGCGACACAGAACGAACTGAACGAAGCCGACGCAGCGACGCTGGTCGGCAACGGCGTTACCGCTATTTCGGAAGGCGCCAACATGCCTACCACACCAGGCGCCGTTCGCACCCTGGTCGATGCCGGTGTACTGCTGGCGCCGTCGAAAGCCGCCAATGCAGGCGGGGTCGCCGTGTCCGGCTTGGAAATGAGCCAGAACAGCCAGCGCTTCAACTGGACCAGCGAAGAAATCGACACCAAGCTCAAACACATCATGGCGGGCATCCACGAGCAGTGTGTGGGCTACGGTGAGTGCGCTGCAGGTGAGCCCGTGAACTATGCCAGGGGTGCCAACATCGCTGGATTTGTAAAAGTGGCCGACGCGATGGTTGCCCAGGGCATTGCCTAGCGCCTAGTCGCCCGCCTATCATAGCGGGCATGAATGCACACAGATACTTACGCCTATATCCAGTTCTCGCCGCTACCACGTTTGCGGCTTTGTTAGCATCGAGCCCCGACACTGCCTACGGCGCCAACACACTTGTCAAGATCAACACCGATTTCGGCGCTATCGAAGTCGAACTCATGGACGAGTTGGCGCCGGTCACCACGCGTAACTTTCTGGAATTGGTCGATAACGATTTCTACGACGGCCTGGTGTTTCATCGCGTCATCGCCAATTTCATGATTCAAGGCGGCGGCTACACGGACAAAATGACCTACAAACCCGGTCCTCAGACGATTCCCAATGAATCGTTCAACGGCGTCAAGAACCGCCGCGGCACCATCGCGATGGCGCGCTTGAGCGATCCCGATAGCGCGGACACGCAGTTCTTCATCAACGTCAAAGACAACCCGCACCTGGACGCGGACGGCGACAAAGCCGGTTATGCCGTCTTCGGCCGTGTGGTCGACGGCATGGACGTGGTCACCCAGATCGAACTGGTGAACACTCACCTTAGCCACGGCATGGCCGCGGTCCCCGAAGAACCCGTGATCATTCGCAGCATCGAGCGCCTGCAGTAACCGCGCCTTCAGCCGCAGTGCCGTTCTAAACCGCGGCAGTGTTCATGCTCACGACAGATGAGTAGAATGCGGCGCTTTTTCGAAGATTCGTTCGAGAATACTATCTAGATTTTTTGCCAATCAGGATCCTGTATGCGCACAACCCTCATCGCCGTCGCCAGCGCCCTTTTGCTGGCGGCACTCGTCACCGAAATCACCAGTCGTTTCTGGCCTAATGACTATTTGGCCCTACTCTTCATCACCGGCATTGCCTTGCTCATCAACGGTTTGTTCAACGCCCGCATGAGACCGACACCTGCTGCGGCGGCTGCACCTGCACGGGGGCAGGCCACCCGCAAAAGTCCGCACAAACAAAGTTCGGATCGTAGCGGTCAACGGAACGAGCAGCGTAACAGTCAGAACCGCCGCGGCGACAAGCGCCGCGGGGATAAGCGCCGCGACGCCGAGAAAAGCGAAGCCAGCCCGGCTGCAAGCGGTCGCGAGGGCACCGAACGCGGCACGGTGAAGTGGTTCAACCGCAGTAAAGGATACGGTTTCATCGTGCGCGACAACGGCGACGAGATCTTTGTCCACCAACGGGCGATCGTCGCGAGCAACGGCGAACGCGGCCGCTCGCTACGGGACGGCCAGAAAGTCAGCTTCGACGTCACCCAGCACGAAAAAGGCGATCAAGCCGAGAACGTGCGCGGCCTCGATTAAGTCAGCCCGTTAGAGACAACGTGCACCTTCGCGCCACCCTGACGCAAGCCATCGAGCGCGCTTTTACCGCGCTCGGTTTGGACGGTCCTGCGCTCGTGCAAACCGCGGCACGTCCCGAGTTCGGCGACTATCAGGCCAACGGCGTGATGGGGGCGGCGAAAAAAGCCGGCAAAAATCCCCGCGAGGTTGCCGCTGCCGTGATCGAACAGGCGGAACTGGATGGCATCGCCCGGAAAGTTGAGGTCGCCGGACCCGGCTTCATCAACATCACGTTGGCGCCGGAATTCGTGGCACAGACAACACCGGGACACATCGAACCCGTGCAGCCGAGTGCGACAGTCGTGGTGGACTACTCCGCACCAAATCTGGCCAAAGAGATGCACGTGGGCCACCTACGGGGAACGACCATTGGCGATTGCCTGGTACGCGTGCTGCAAGCCCAGGGTCACCAAGTCGTGCGGCAAAACCATGTCGGCGATTGGGGTACGCAATTCGGCATGCTGCTCACCTACATGCAGACGACCGGCGCCGACAGCGATGCCCTGGCCGATCTCGAGACTTTTTACGTTTCCGCCAAGCAGCGCTTTGACGAAGATCCGGATTTCCAAAACGAGGCGCGTCAAGCCGTCGTCGACCTGCAAGCGGGGGATACCGAAGCTTTGCGGCAGTGGCGGCGCTTCATCGACATCTCCTTGTCGCATTGTCAGGAGATTTACACGAAGCTGGGCGTCTTGCTGACTCCGGACGACGTCATGGGCGAGTCGGCGTACAACGAGGCGCTACCCGGGATCATCCAGCAGTTGGCACAGAAAGATCTGTTGGTGAATTCCGACGGCGCGCAGTGCGTGTTTCTGGACGAGTTCAAGAACAAGCAGGGCGACGTGCTGCCGGTGATCGTGCAGAAATCGGACGGTGGCTATTTGTACGCGACCACCGATCTGGCGGCATGCGACTACCGTACCGGAACGCTCAACGCCACCCGCGTACTCTATTTCACCGATGCCCGCCAGTCGTTGCACTTCCGCCAGATCTTCGCAGTTGCGCAACGTGCCGGATTCAACCGCAACGGTGCTACGCTCGAACACCTGCCGCACGGCAGTATCCTCGGCAAGGACGGCAAGCCTTTCAAAACCCGCGACGGCGGCGTCGTTAAACTCGCCGAGCTGCTGGACGAAGCCGTCGCGCGCGCTACGCAGCTGGTGCAGGAGAAGAATCCGCAGCTAGACGACGCACAAGCGGCGGCGCTCGGCAGCGTCATCGGCATTGGCGCCATCAAATACGCTGAACTGTCCAAAAACCGCACGACCGACTACGTCTTCGATTGGGAACAGATGATCACTTTCGAAGGTAACACAGCCCCCTATCTGCAATACGCTTATACGCGCATCGTGAGTGTCTTCGCCAAGGGCGGCATCGACCCCGCAACGTTGCCGGCTTCGGCCGTTGCAGCCGAGGAACCGGAAAGACGCCTGGCAGTCACCATCGCCGGCTACAACGACGTCGTAGAGCAAGTGGCCGAGGAAGGCTATCCGCACTATCTGTGCGGCTATCTATACGATCTGGCCACCCGCTTTACGCAATTCTACGATCAGTGCCCGATACTGAAGGCCGCTTCCGAAGCGGACAAAACCCGGCGTCTCGTGTTGGCTCATCAAGCGGGCACGACGTTACGCGCCGGATTGGATCTGTTGGGAATCGGCGTCGTTGAAAAGATGTAGAAGGGGTCAGGCGGAACTGGGTGCCGGGGTCGCGTAAGACTTCAACGTGTCGGCAAAGTCGTGTAGCGCCTGCATGCCGGATTGCTCGGCGCGGTGACACCATTCGGACAGTGCATTGATCACCTCGTCCACGTTTCCGCCGCGTTTCGCCCAAATGGCTTGCAAACCCTGTTGCAGTTCGTAGATCAAGCGGATGTCAGCACTCTTCTCTACCGCTTCGCTGATACGCGCACGGCCTTTGGAATCCACCAGCGACTCCTCACGGCACAATACCTTGCGCACCTTTTTCAATAGTTTACGCGAGGCTTGATCGGCCTTGTGGTACTCGCCTTCGATGACGGGGCCGACCACCTCTTCGGCGTACCGTGCCATGACCCTAAAGCGGTCGTTCAACAGCGCCCACGCTGCATCTTTGTCGAGTACGGATTTGCCCGGGACACGCTCCGCGACCGGGCCTTTGCTGATGACTTTGGCCAGCCCACACAGTTCGAACAGGCGAATCCACCCCCAACCGAGATCGAATTCGAAAGGCTTATGCGAGAGCTTGGCCGAATTGGGATACGTGTGGTGATTATTGTGCAGTTCTTCGCCACCGATGATGATGCCCCACGGGACGATGTTGCGCGCCGCATCGGGACACTCGAAGTTGCGATAACCCCACCAGTGACCGATGCCGTTGATAATCCCGGCTGCGGTCAGCGGTATCCAAATCATCTGTACCGCCCACACCGTCAACCCGAGCACGCCGAAGAGCGTCAAATCGATCAGCAGCATGAGCACGATACCGATGGAGTTGAAGCGCCCGTACAGGTTGCGCTCCAACCAATCCTCCGGACAGCCTGAGCCGTACTTTTCGATCGATTCGCGATCTTGCGTGGCTTCTGCGTACACCTCAGCGCCACGCCAGAAGATCTCGCCGATGCCTCTAACCACGGGGCTGTGCGGGTCTTCTTCCGTCTCGCACTTAGCGTGGTGCTTGCGGTGTATAGCCGTCCACTCCTGGGTGATCATGCCAGTGGTCAACCACAGCCAGAAGCGGAAAAAATGCTTGAGGATGGGGTGCAGTTCGAGCGCGCGATGAGATGAATGGCGATGTAAATACACCGTCACCGATACGATGGTGACGTGAGTCAATCCCAGTGTCACCCACACCAGCCCCCACGGTGAGAGGTTCAAAAGTCCGTGAGTCAGCCAGCCTACAAGCGTCAAATCCATGTAGATCGCACTCCTTTCGCAGTGTTCCCCGAGGGGCGCATTGTGGGGATGGTGTCCTTAAATATCCAGTCCCCAAATTCAGTATGTAGATTCGGACGTCCCTTGGCACAAGTCTAATGGAATCCTCCAACTCCGGCGTGCGGACCCGCATAGAAATCCCACGCCGGCTCGTTGGAGGGTACTATTCGTGAAACAACGCACACTGCCACGCTCTGCAGGAATCAGCACATCACCATGTCTTCGGCCACCGTGAACGCACCCCTCATCGACGCAGCGACCCTCGCCCAATCCCTGGAAGACTCGCTGGTGCTCGATTGCCGCTCGCGTCTTGGAGAGCCGGACTGGGGCCACGGGGCCTACCGGCAGGGTCACATCGAGGGGGCGCTGTTCGTGGACCTCGATCGCGACTTGGCCGCACCACCCGGCACTCAGGGCCGTCACCCACTGCCCCGACGGGAAGACTGGCTGGCCACGGTGCGCAGGCTGGGCGCACAAAATGACCAAAAAATTGTCGTTTATGACGATGCCGGCGGTGCCTTCGCCGCACGGGCCTGGTGGATGTTGCGCTGGCTGGGCCATGAGGACGCAGTCCTGCTCGACGGCGGGCTCGCTGCCTGGCCACACCCCTTGAGCGCCGAGCACGTACCCACCGCCGCCAGTCCGTCCAAGGCACCTCGCTTCACGGCGAAGGCACCGTTGGTCGGGCTCGCTTCCACGGACGACGTTCTGGCCCTGGTCGATACCGCTGCGCCGGACTCGCCCGATAGTCCCCTGTTGCTGGATGCCCGTGCTGAAGCACGCTGGGCCGGTCAGCAAGAGCCGATAGATCCCGTTGCCGGGCACATCCCAGGTGCCGTGTGCCGCAATTTCCAGGGCAACCTGGACGAGCGCGGATTTTTCAAAACCGCCGCTGCGCTGCGCAAACGCTTCGCCGACTGCGTGGGGCGTGAGGTGATTTGTTACTGCGGTTCAGGGGTCACAGCCGCCCACAACGTGCTGGCACTGACCGTCGCCGGCATCGCCAATGCCCGGTCGGTCAAACTCTACGCCGATTCCTGGAGCGGATGGATCACCGATCCCGGCCGGCCCGTCGCCCGCTCGCCGGATGCGCAGCCGCCGACGGACCAATAATTGACTACGGCAGCCGCGTCGATCAGGCCCCTCGCGCCCGCGATATTGCAGTGGCGCACCGGCCATGACGGGCAAGACACTCCGACACCCTATTCCGAGCGCTACGCAGACATCTACCACGGACCCGATGCTGCCGGTGAGGTGCGGCGCGTGTTCCTCGAACCGGTCGCACTCGACTTCGGAGCCGATCATCTCGTCATCGGCGAACTCGGCTTCGGTTCGGCGCTCAACTTCGCTGTCTGTTGCCAACAACTGCTTAAAGCGGGTGGAACGCACCTGCACTTCATCTCCTTCGAAGCACATCCACTCAACACCCGGGATTGGCAGACACTCGCTCGTTTGCGTGCCACTGAGTTCGATGTCTACCGCTCGCTCGCCGCGCATCCACTTCCGGCACTGACCGGTTGGCATCGGCGTGTGCTACTCGACGGTCGGGTGACCCTTTCGGTCTACCATGGCGATGTCGAAGATGGGCTGATCGACTGCGGCGCCGCACAAACACGGCCTGTGGATGCGTGGTTGCTGGACGGCTTCGCACCGGCGAAAAACCCTCGCATGTGGACCGCTGACGTTTTTGCTCACCTTGCCGCTCTGTCACGGCCTGGGACGAGCGTGACGACGTTTACGGCAGCAGGGGCTGTGCGCCGGGGACTCACCGAGGCGGGATTTCGGATGCGCAAGATCGATCAACAGCCGTTCAAACGCGAAAGTCTGGCAGGCTGGTTTGACGCGCCGCGCCGTGCGATTGCTCCACCGCTCACCGTCACCGCAAGCCCGCCGAAGGCTGTGCAGGTGTTTGGAGCCGGGCTGGCAGGGGCGACGGTGGCAAGACACCTGGCCGACCGGGGATGCGAAGTCTGCGTACACGATCCCAACGGCGTGGCCAGCGGTGCCTCGCAAATCAGTACCGCCGTTCTACACGCCCGTTTGTTGGGCGATGCCAGCGTGCAGGCCGACTTACGCGTCGCCGCTCTGCACTACGCGCCCGCCTACCTCGATACGATGCTGCCGCCGGGTCCAGACGGTGCCCGCGCCATTGCCCGCAGCGGCGTGACCCAGTGTCCGGGGCCGAATCTCGACGCCGCCAAGCTTGCGCGCATCGCCGAGTTTTACGCCGCAAGCTCAATGGTCGAAGGTGGGGAGAATAAGCCTGCGGATCCTCAGGGGAACTGGCTCCAAAGAGTCCGGGTCAACGATGCCGACGCCCTATACTTCCCGACTGCCGGCACACTGGACATCGCCACCGCCTGCCGGCAACTGCTCGAGCACCCGCGCATCGAGTTGAGCGACTCGAGTGCATCCGTCGAGTTCACTGCGCAGACCACGCCTACCGTTGTGTGCACGCCGGACGTCGTGAACTGGCCGGGATTCGACTGGTTGGAGATCGATAGCGTCAGCGGACAACTCGACCGTTTTTACTCTGGCGAGCGCACGGCGCTCAAGGGGCCCCTGGTCGGATCAGGCTACGTGGTACCCCAAGGCGACGAATTGGTGCTGGGGTCCACGTACGAATACGCGCCGTGGGCTCCAACGCGCGCCACCCGGCACAACATTGAGCTCAACGCCGCGCACTTGAGTTCTGCGAACTTAGTCTGGATCGGCCGTCAGCGGGCCACCCGCGCCATCGCCAGCGATCGCACACCGATCGTCGGTCAACTCGGTGACAACCTGTGGATCGCCACTGCATTCGGTTCGATGGGCACTACCGCCGCACCGTTGGCGGCCGCAATTCTAACGAGTCTGATTTGCGGTGAACGACCACCGGTATCCAATGCGTGTCTGGAGGCTCTGCATCCTGTACGCTTTCAACGTAGACAGGCGCGCCGGGGTCGGCTCAGTCGCGCAGCGACACCACGCGCACCCCAATGATCCCCTCGATCGCTGAGAGTGCGTCGAGCAAACCCTGATCCGGATCATCGGCAAGGTCGATGATGTTGTACGCCAAATCGTCGCGGCTCTTGTTGATGAGATCGATCACGTTGATGTCGCGTGCGGCGAGCACGGTCGTGATCTGACCCAACATGCCGGGGATATTGCGATTGCTGATGGCGACCCGTGCGCCTTCGGTGCGTTCCATGCTGACGATCGGAAAATTCACCGAGTTGCGAATGCTGCCCGTTTCGAGAAAGTTGATCAGCTGGTCCGCCGCCATCACTGCACAGTTTTCTTCAGCTTCCTCGGTGCTCGCACCCAGGTGCGGTGTCAGCATGACGCGTTCGTGATCGATGAGCCCCGGCACCGGGAAATCTGCCACGTAGTAACCCACCTGACCGGCCGCCAAGCCCTGCGCCAATGCGGCACTATCGACGATGGGCTGGCGTGCGAAGTTGAGCAGGACACTGCCTGGCTTGAACGCTTGCAGCGATTCGGCGTTGATCAGCCCTTCCGTTGCCGCGAGCAAAGGTACGTGCAGCGTCACAAAATCCGCTTGTGCGAAAAGACTGGGTAGATTGTCCATGCGTTCGACCTCGGCAGGCACGCGCCATGCAGCTTCCACCGACAAGGCCGGATCGTAGCCGAGGACCTTCATGCCTAAATCGAGTCCCGCGCGCGCGACGAGAGAGCCAATTGCACCGAGCCCCACCACACCGAGAGATTTGCCGACGAGTTCGCGACCTTTGAAGCGCTTTTTCTCCGCCTCGACCAGACGATTGAGCTCCGCCTCATCTTCGATGGCGGCCAGCGACCGAACGTAGTTGATACCGCCGAACACGTCGCGAGAAGCCAGCAGCAAAGCCGTCACGACCAGTTCTTTGACCGAGTTGGCGTTCGCACCCGGCGTATTGAAGACGACGATCCCGCGCTCGGAACAGTCTTGTACCGGTACGTTGTTGACGCCGGCGCCAGCCCGCGCAATCGCCGACAGACCAGGCTGTAAATCTTCGGCGGAGAGTTTGTGGCTGCGCAACAGCAACCCGTCGGGATGTTCGACATCGGCACCGACTTCATAAAGTGCCGAATCGAATCGATCGAGACCTACCTGTGCGATCGCGTTGTGTGTGCGTACCTTGAAAATAGCAGCGTCCTCTTGAGATTAACCTAACGCCCGACAGCAAATGACTGAGCTTAGTGTGGAACTCTTGCGAAGCCGCGCAAGTTAGGCGGCTGCCCTGGCCTTGTCAAGACGACGCTGCGACAGGTGTCCCATTTCGCGCTGAAAATTTCACGGCATCGTCGTGAGCAGATCTCATGGCTCTGAGCGCCGCACTTACGTTAAGTGGCGGGCGCGCGGCAAGCGGCTTCGATTTCATCGACAATGACCTGCGCCGCATCGGGTAGCACGAATGTCCCCAAGGCTGCCTCGATCTCGGACCGCCTCGCTTCCACCTCGGTGAGTGCGTCCCACAGCTCGTCCGCCGACAAGTGTTCCTGGGCAATCACGACACTGTAGCCCCGGCGTTCCGCATAGCGTGCATTCTCGATCTGATCGCCTCGCGAAGCCTCGGCAGACAGCGGCACGAGCACATTCAACTTACCCAGCGCCAGTAGCTCGAACAACGCATTGGCCCCCGCACGCGAAACCACGACGTCCGCCGCCGCGAGGATATCGCCCCAGCCCTCTTCCACGAATTCTCTTTGTACATAGTCGGGGATGTCCAACGGCACCACCTTACCGGGGCCACAGACGTGCAAGACCGTGTATTGCGACGTCAAGCGCTCGACATCTTCTCTAACGGTTGCATTGAGTGTGTCGGCACCCAGACTCCCGCCCGTCACGACGAGCAGTTTGGCTGTCGATTCGAGCCCGAGCAGGGTTCTTCCCCGTGCCGCATCGCCATGGAGCATGGCCGGTCTAATGGGCGTACCCGAGTGCACCACACGCATCGCTCGTGCTACCTGAGTCTCCGGGAAACTCACACAAAGCGTTTTGACGAACCTCGACACCAGGCGGTTGGCCAGACCCGGCGTCAAATCCGACTCGTGCGCGACGACCGGTACGCGCGTCATCCATGCAGCCAGTGCTACAGGGAAAGACACGAACCCTCCCTTGGAAAACACCACTGCCGGTTTGAGGCGCACTAGCAGAACAAGTGCCTGTACGACTCCGAGTAATATGCGACCGATATCCGTCACGTTCTGCCACGACCAGTAACGGCGCAGCTTGCCCGCATGAATCTCGTGGACTTCAATGCCAGTCTCCGCGAGCAAGCTGCGCTCGAGGCCCGAACGGGTGCCGACAAAAGCGACCTCGTGATCCTGCGCCATGAGACGCTCCATCACCGGCACGGCCGGCAGCACATGCCCGGCCGTGCCGCCGCCGACGCATAAGACTTTCACGTGTGATCCTTCAACCTAATAGCCCAGCACCGACTTCAGAAGCGGCACGGTCACCTTGCGTTTGTGCGCAAGGGATGCGCGATCCAAACGATCGAGATCGGCCAGCAGCGCCCCCACGTCTCTTGGCCCACGGGCCAACCAGTACGACAACACGGCTTGCGTCAATTCGAATCCCTTAGCGTGGGCGCGGTTGTGCAGCAGCCGTGCTTTTTGCTCGTCATCGAGCGGGCGCACTTCGAAGTGTTGCAGGCTCTTCATCCGTGATGCCAAATCCGGCGTCGCAAAATTCAGGATTGCGGCAGGCCGCCGATCGGCAATCAACAACGTGCCTCGTTCCTGGAGCAGACGCTGGTAGATGGTCATGATCGCCTGTTCCAGACCACTGTCACCGCAGACGTGCTCGAAGTCATCGAAGGCCACAAGTTCGCCGTGGTCGGCGACGTAGTCCAATGACCGCCGCAACGTCGGTGAACCGCGTGGATAATCGGCACCGCCGACATAGGCAGACCGGCGACCTTCGCGATGAGCGTGCAAACAGCTCGCACGCAGCAAGTGACTGCGGCCGCTGAACGTATGCCCATAAATCCAATAACCGACGAAATCGCCGTTTCTATTTCCGTTACGCATTCTGTTACGAAGCGCATCGACCAACTCCCGATTGTCACCCACGACGAAGCTGTCGAAGCTCTGTTCCTGCACGAGCCCGAGTTCCAGGGTCGTTTGTTCCGGTAGCGCTGGTTGCGACTTGTTACGAAGACTCATTCGTCGGTGGTTCTCCGGTCGCGGCTTTCCCGGTCAAGCCGCCGGTCAAGCCGTTGCCGGTCGATCCAGGGTTTGAGCGACTGTGGGTACTCCTTGCGCTTTTTACCTTCTCTGTACGCTTTGGATCCCCAGGTGATGACGTAGTCGACCCCGCTGCCCACGCCGAGTATCGCCAAAATATAGAAGCAGTATGGATCGCTCAATGTGCGGGCGATGTCGCTGAACGCGCCAAAGCCCACCAAGCTGAACATCAGCAGCAACAGGGTTACGATCTGCATGGCCGTGTTGGCCTTGCTGATGAAGGTGGGTGCGATCTCGACTTCTTCGTAGAGCAGTTTGTACACACCGGCACCGAGTATGATCGTGGAATCCCGGAGCAGAACGATGACCGCCACCCACAGGGGAATGTGACCCTGCACGGTGAAGATCACGAACATGGCCGCGACCAGCAATTTGTCGGCCAACGGATCCAGCACGGCACCGAATTTACTCATCCAGTTAAACCGTCGCGCCAAGTACCCGTCCAGGGCATCCGACACACCCGCGATGGCCATGAGGATGAGAGCGTCCTTGTACTGACCGATCCACAAAAGCCACGCTGTGGGCACCACCAGAAACAGGCGCAGCACAGTGATGATGTTGGGGATGTGCCTCGGCGCTAGCCCTGCCACTTCAGCTTTACTCCGAGCCCGACACCGAGCGCATCGTACTCGGCCAACCTGCCTTGCAAGGTCAGCAGCGTCAGCAATTGCCCCGGTTCGGCTCGACTCGTAATCGCAATTTGCAGCCGTTCGGCTTCGACCCGTTCGACCGCAATGTCATCGATGAACTCCATGCCGCGTAAATGACTCATCATCGCCGCATAGCTCGCCGTATCGTCGACACCGTAGATCTGCAGACGGTGTTGTCGCAGCGAGCGAGGCAACACGGCAAAACGCGAAGTCAAATCGCTGACCAGCCGGTCGATGCCGCCCTGCACGATTTGCGACTCGCCGCCTTGCCGGCGCGGCACCGATACCGCAGAGCCGTCCATCCAATAACGCCAATCCGCCGATAGGCCCGATGCGTTCCGGCGTACACGTCCGACCAGCACGATGTCGGTGCCGTAGCGCGCAGAGGCCGATTGCAGGCTGCTGTACGAACGCCGCCACACGTCGTCGGCAGACACTTCGAACGTATCCTGCTCATCCATCTCGGGCAGAATCACCGGCAGACCTCTGAGCCTGGCGCGGTCCATGAAAGCGATCGCGAGCGCATCGTCGCTGGCAGCGTCGAGCACACCTCGCTGCCCGTCTACTTCTACCGCGATCCAGGCAACAATCCGTGGCCGCCGCGCGCCCCATACCGGCAGTTGTGCTTGCTTGATGAGCGCCGTCATCGCCGGTTCCGCATAGGTCAGTCGCACGACCGTCGTTTGCACACCGTCCACGCGTTTACTGTCGAACACATACTGATTGTAATAACGCTGCGGTGCACCGAGGGCGGCTCTGATGGTGTCGTTGCGCGGAATCGACACGAGACCCGTCAGTCGCGTGAGCAACGTCAGCAAGCCTTCCTGCGCCGCGCGCCGACGTTCGTCCTCCGTCTGCGCCGACACTTCGACATCCACTGAGAACAACCACGGCGGCACTTCCATGGCATGAGCCGCTGCCCCCCATCCGCCGATGGCGCTTATGAGCAAAGCAACGGCGCAAAGCTTCGTTCTTATTCTTGTTCTTGGCATTTGCTTGTTTGAGCAGGACTCCATGCGCGCGAGTTCAAGTGACAAAAAACCGCAGTGTAACGAAATTCCGCAATCTGTGAGAGCCCCGACTCTGCTACACTCCGCGCTCCACCGACACCCATGACGACACTTGGCTGATCAGAACTCGCAAGGCTCATCCCAGAACTCGCTGAGCTACCGGGATGCCGGTGTGGACATCGATGCCGGTGCAGAGCTCGTGCAGCGCATCGGTCCTGCGTGTAAAGCCACGCAACGCAGCGAGATGCTGTCGAGCCTCGGCGGGTTCGCGGCGATGACCGCACTCCCCGAGGGTTATGCAGAGCCCGTGTTGGTCTCCGGCACCGACGGGGTGGGCACCAAACTGCGGCTCGCCATCGATCACGACCGCCACGATACCGTGGGACAGGATTTAGTGGCGATGTGTACCAACGACGTGCTCGTCACCGGTGCGGAACCGTTGTTGTTTCTCGACTACTACGCAACCGGCAAGCTCAATGTCGATGTCGCCGAACGTGTGATCAAGGGCATCGCCGCCGGCTGCAGCCTTGCCGGTTGCTCGCTCGCCGGCGGAGAGACCGCGGAGATGCCCGGTTTCTACGATGGCGATGAGTACGACCTGGCCGGATTTTGCGTGGGCATCGTCGAACGGGACAAAATCATCAGTGGCGACGCGATAGACGTCGGCGACAAACTCATCGGCTTACCAAGCACCGGCCCTCACAGCAACGGCTACTCGCTGATTCGCAAGGTCATCGAGCGCCAAGACATGACGCCTGACGCGGCGCTGCTGGATGCGTTACTTGCGCCCACTCGAATCTACGTGCAGCCGGTACTCGATCTACTCAAACATGTCGACGTACGCGGCATGGTGCACATTACGGGAGGCGGGTTCTACGAGAACATCCCGCGCGTGCTCAACCGCCCAGAGCACGCCGCAATGATCGACTTGGATGCGTGGTCGCGCCCTGATGTGTTCAACTGGCTACAACAAGCCGGCAACATCGCCGAGAAGGAAATGCTGACCACGTTCAACTGCGGTATCGGCTTTGTGGTCATTGCGAGCCCCGATGACGTCGAGGCAACGATCACGCATCTCAAGACACATGACGTCGCTGCTACCGTTATCGGCGAGATCGTACCCGCATCGACTCAACCCGGTGCGGGGCAAATCGTGATCGGTTAGCGTTTTTTACGTGCGGTCAGGGCCGCGGCAGCGTTACGCCGCGCTGGCCCTGATATTTCCCCCCACGATCCTTGTAAGACACTTGGCAACGTTCGTCGGATTGGAAAAACAACATCTGAGCCACGCCCTCATTGGCGTAGATTTTCGCGGGCAGCGTGGTGGTGTTGGAAAATTCGAGCGTTACATGGCCCTCCCACTCCGGCTCCAGCGGAGTGACGTTGACGATGATGCCGCAGCGCGCGTAGGTCGACTTGCCGAGACAGATGGTCAAGACATCCTCCGGTATACGGAAGTACTCGACGGTACTGGCTAACGCGAAGGAGTTCGGCGGAATGACGCAGACATTGCCGGAGACGTCGACGAAGCTGCCTTCGTCGAAGGCTTTGGGATCTACCGTCGCGGAGTTGATGTTCGTGAACACCTTGAACTGATCCGCACAGCGCACGTCGTAACCGTAGCTCGAAGTGCCATATGAGATGACTTTATGGTCACCGTGATGGCGTATTTGTCCCGGTTCAAAAGGGTCGATCATGCCGCGCTCGGCTTGTTCGATGATCCACCGATCAGATTTAATCGTCACTGCTTACCTGCTTTAGTCATCCACCATCGAAATCTTCGTGGTGCTGTGTTGAGTATCCCACAGTCGCGCAACCATGTGCCGCGCTGCGTTGCGATAGGTCTGGCTGATCGCCGATTCGGGATCGGCGCGCACACTCGGTGTGCCCCCGTCGGCTTGTTCACGGATCTCGAGTGCTAAAGGCAACTCACCGAGCAAAGGCACACCGAGTTGCTCTGCGATTCTTACACCGCCGCCCTCACCGAACAGGTGGCTGATGTGTCCGCAGTTGGGACAAGCGTGCACCGACATGTTTTCGATGATGCCGAGCACGGGAATGTCGACCTTCTTGAACATCTCCACACCCTTGACGGCATCCAATAGGGCTATGTCCTGCGGTGTGGTGACGATGGCCGCACCGGCCACAGGCACTTGTTGCGACAAGGTGAGCTGTATGTCACCGGTTCCCGGCGGCATATCGACGATGAGATAGTCGACGTCCTCCCACAGTGTCTGGTTCAAGATCTGCTGCAACGCACCCGACGCCATGGGTCCGCGCCAGACCATGGGTGTATTGTCCGTCACCATGAAACTCATGGACATCGCCTTCAGCCCATGCGCTTTCACGGGCTCGAAGAACTTGCCGTCACGCACGGTCGGGCGGGTCCCGGCCGCGACGCCCAGCATCATGCCCTGACTGGGCCCGTAGATGTCCGCATCGAGGAGACCGACTTTAGCCCCTTCGGCATCCAACGCCAGCGCCAGGTTGACCGCCGTGGTCGACTTCCCCACACCGCCCTTGCCGGACGCCACCGCGATGATGTGCTTCACACCGGAGAGTTGGCCTTCGTTGCGCCCCGGTGGCGGTGCAAAACGCACTTCGAGTTCGAGGTCTTGCGTACCGAGATACTCACCCAGCGCACGCTTGAGCTCGTCCACCATCCCTTGAGCGGGGTAACCCAGTGTCACCGCGATGTGCTTGCCGGAGGTGAGGATCCGCGCGCCGAGCTGGCCCCAGGATTTGCCGAGGTAGGGATCTGTGAATTGTTCTATTTTCATATAGTCGGTAGCGTCCCTTGATGGGTTGTTGCGCCAAGGAGCGATGAAACGAAGTTGGAGCCACCGCTCGAACGAGGTGGCCAATCGGACGCTACCGTTGGATCTATCGAATGGGTGATGTTACCTGGCGATCGCTCCCTAGGGGTAGCGTCCCCTGGCAGGGTTTGCGCCGGTTGGCGATGAAACGAAGTTGGTGCCTGGTTACCTACCGGGAGCGTCCCTTGCTGGGTTGTTGCGCCAAGGAGCGATGAAACGAAGTTGGTGCCTGTTTACCCCCGGTAGCGTCCCTTGCTAGCACGTTGCGCCAATGAGCGAGGGAACGAAGACGGAGCCAACGCTCGAAGCACGCGGCCAATCGGACGCTACCGTTTGATCTATCGGGCGTATGACGCAGTCTGGCGTTCGATCGGGACGGTGGCGTTTGATCGGCTCAGTATACGCAGATTTTGTATTAGATCGATCCGGTCTGAACTGATCTTGGTTTGATTCAGCCATGCATCGCCACTCCGGGTTCGGGTGTGTACACTGAGCGCCCGTTTTTTTGCCGATGTCCGTCATGTCGCGCCGCATACTCGTCACCAGCGCTCTGCCCAACGCCAATGGTCCCATTCATCTGGGTCATATGCTCGAGCACATCCAGACCGACATTTGGGTGCGCTTTCAACGCATGCGCGGGCACGAGGTGTATTACGTCTGCGCCGACGATACCCATGGCACGGCGACCATGATCCGCGCCGAGGCCGAGGGGGTGACGCCTGAAGATTTGATCACCGACATGCGTGATAGCCACGTCAAGGACTTCAACCGCTTCGGTGTGGAGTACGACAACTACTACTCGACGCACTCCGATGAGAATCAGCACTTCTCCGAGTTGATTTACCGGCGTCTCGAGGCGCGCGGTCTGATCTTCACGAAAGCGGTCGAACAACTCTACGACCCAGAGCGTCAGTTGTTTCTGGCGGATCGCTTCGTGGTGGGCACGTGCCCCAATTGCGGTACAGTGGATCAATACGGCGATAACTGCGAATCGTGTGCGGCCACCTATGACGCGACCGATCTCATCGACCCCAGGTCCGTCTATTCGGGAGCCAGTCCAGAGCTTCGAGAGTCGGTGCATTACTTCTTCGACCTGCCTAAGTACGGCGACTTCCTCAAACAGTGGGTCAACTCGGGTACCGTGCAAACCGAGGTCGCCAACAAGTTAGCGGAGTGGTTGGACGGCGGCTTGCGTGCCTGGGACATTTCTCGCGATGCGCCGTATTTCGGTTTCTTGATCCCCGGGACGACGGACAAGTATTTCTATGTGTGGCTCGATGCGCCGATCGGCTACATGGCCAGCTTCCAGAATCTCTGCAACCGGGGCAACACGGTCAGTTTCGACGATTTCTGGGCAGCGGCGAGCGACGCCGAGGTGCACCATTTCATCGGCAAGGACATCGTCAACTTCCACGCGTTGTTCTGGCCGGCCATGTTGGACGCCGCGGAGTTTCGCACGCCCACCCGCATACATACTCACGGCTTCATCACCGTCAACGGCACCAAGATGTCGAAGTCGCGCGGCACCTTCATCCTCGCCGACGACTACCTGGACTATCTGGATCCTGAGTACTTGCGTTATTACTACGCTGCCAAGCTGAATGGCACTGCCGACGACATCGACATCAACCTCGAAGACTTCGTCCAGCGGGTCAATTCGGACCTCGTCGGTAAAGTGGTGAACATCGCCAGCCGTTGCGCGGGTTTTTTGCTCAAGCAAGCCGCTGGAGAGTTCAGCGAGAAGATCCATGACGAGAATTTGTGGCGCGCTTTCACTGATGCCTCCGAGGTCATCGCCGCGCACTACGAACGCGACGACACCAGCAAAGCCGTGCGCGAAATCACCGCGCTGGCCGATCTGGCCAATCAGTACATCGCCGCGCACGAACCCTGGAACATGGTCAAGGATCCCGAACGGCAGAACGACGTGCAGGCTGTATGCAGCCAAGCCATCAACATGTTCCGCGTACTGGCGGTCTACTTAAAACCTATCCTGCCCGGCATGGCACGCAAAGCGGAGGCGTTTTTGAACGTCGAGCCCTTGGCGTGGGAAGACGCACAAACGCCGCTTACCGCACCTCACCGGATCAACAAATTCAAGGCCATGCTGCAACGCATGGACATGAAAGCGGTGAACAAATTGGTCGAGGCCTCCGCGGAAGGCACAACGCCACAGTCCAATGACGGCGACGCGGGTGACACGCCTTCGGCCCACATTCAGATCGACGATTTCGCCAAAGTACAGCTTAGAGTGGCAAAGATTACTGCCGCCGAGTTCGTCGACGGGGCGGATAAGCTGCTCAAGCTGACCTTGGACGTCGGCGACCACCAGCGTGAAGTGTTTTCGGGGATACGCGAAGCCTACCAGCCCGACGCTCTGGTCGGGCGATTGACCGTCGTGGTGGCTAATCTGGCACCGCGCAAGATGCGCTTCGGCGTGTCCGAGGGTATGGTGCTGGCTGCAGGTCCAGGCGGCAAAGACATATTTCTTCTAGCGCCCGACGCGGGTGCGGTGCCGGGCATGGAGGTGACTTAACTCCGTCCTCTCCTGTGACGCTTGGCGGAATATTTAGGATCAGTGTGTTCGACTTAGTGCTCATCGCCTTAAGCGCCCTGTTGGTCAACAACTTCGTGCTTGCGCAGTTCCTGGGTCTGTGCCCTTTCATGGGAATCACCCGCGGCTACGACACCGCACTGGCCACTTCGGTTGCCACCACGTTCGTGCTCACCCTCGCCGCGACGCTTGCTTACCTCCTGTACCACGCGGTGCTCGTGCCTTTGGGGCTCGTCTACCTGCGGCTGATCACTTTCATCGTCGTCATTGCCGGTGTCGTTCAGGCGCTGCACTTTTACATCAAGGCAGTGTCCCCGGTACTGCATCGAATGCTTGGCATCTACTTGCCGTTGATCACCAGCAACTGCGCAGTTCTCGGTGTTGCACTGTTGGCCATCGACCATGACCTGACATTTACCGCGACCGTTTTCTTCGCCGTGGGCGCTGCTGCCGGATTCAGTTTGGTGATGGTGCTCTTTGGCGCGATGCGCGAGCAATTAAATCACCAGGACGTGCCGGCCGCTTTGCGGGGCGCACCCCTCGCCCTCATCAGCGCGGGGTTGATGAGCCTCGCTTTCATGGGCTTTCAGGGGCTGGCTTAGGTGATGGCGTTGTCTTTCTTGTTGGGCCCAGCGATCGTCACGGCGATTCTGGCAAGTCTCGGCATCGCCGTTTTGACGCTGCGCCGTTTCTATCCCGAAAACGAGAGGCCGCTGATCGACACGGTGGAAGCCATGCTGCCACAAACGCAGTGCGCCCAGTGCGGCTACACCGGCTGCCGCCCCTACGCTGAGGCGTTGGTCGATGACGAAGTCGCGACCAACCTGTGCCCTCCCGGGGGTGAAGAACTGTACACCGAGCTCGCCGCTTTGCTCGATCGAACTGCCGAGGAGGGGCCACCGAGCGCACCCCAGCCAAGCACGGCGGCGATCAGGGAGATCGAGTGCATCGGTTGTGCGTTGTGCTTACCGGCATGTCCGGTGGACGCCATTGTCGGCGCCTCCGGACAGATGCATACCGTCATCGGCGAGCAGTGCACGGGTTGCGAGTTGTGCGTGCCGGCTTGCCCTGTCGACTGCATCGACATGCACCCGATACCGCCACCTGTCGATCCACGCACTCCTGCCGCACTGAACGTGAGTGCCGGCCGTTGCATCCATTGCGGTCGTTGCGATCCCGTCTGCCCTAAATCGCTTGAGGTGCACAAGCTGGTGCTGAGTTTGGCACGCGAACAAGTTACCGTCGCCGAGCAGCTCAGAATCGAGGATTGCATAGAGTGTCAGCAGTGCGACCGCGTGTGTCCGAGCAATATCCCGCTGGCTGCGCACTTTGGCGCAGTCAAGCTCGACATCGAGCAGGCCAATGCGGCCGAGTCCGCCAAGAGAGACCTGCAACGGCGCTACCACGATCACCAGCGCCGTTTGCTCGAAAGACAACAAAAACGAGAGAACCAGCGCGAAGCGCGCCTGAAAGAGCGCCGCCAGACAGGTAACGACTGGTGAGCGGCACGCCTTCATGAACGGCAATCATCTAGCCAGCACGAACGGCATCATGGGCAATGTCCTGGTCACACTGGCCCCCGGCATTGCCGCGATGACGTATGTCTGGGGCATGGGCGTTGTCTGGAACGTTGCCTTGCTGGCGGTGTTCTGCTTGTCTCTGGACGTCGGCTGCACCGGTCTGCGGACTCGCCGCTTCACACGCGATCAGCTCGATGTCAGCGCGCTCGTGACCGCGGCCTTGATCGGCATCTGCCTGCCTCCGTGGACGTCAGTGTGGGTGCTTGTCGTGGCTAGTCTAGCCGCGATCGGTCTCGCCAAACACGCTTACGGCGGACTGGGCCGCAACGTCTTCAACCCGGCTATGGTGGGCTTTGCCGTCGTACTGGTGAGTTTCCCCGGCAGCCTCGATCACTGGCCCGCTCTTGCGGCGGTGGACACGACCCGAGTGAACGTCACCCCCGACGCCCTCACCGGAGCAACGTTGCTAACCGAATTTCGGTACCGCAACGGACTGACGGTGAGCGAGTTCGCCGACCTGCACGCAAACGCCCTGGCGCTGCAGTTCCTGATTGTCGGCGCGTTCGCCTTAGGCGGCGCCACTCTACTGTGGCGCAGGATCATCCACCACCGCATTCCGCTGGCCATGGCCATCGGTATCGGCATCACGGCCATGCTGGGGTACGCAGGCGGCGATTCGAGCAGTTCCGGCTCAGCGTGGTTTCATTGGACGGCCGGGGGCTTCGTCGCGGCAGCCTTGTTCGTCGCCACAGACCCGGTCACTCATCCCCTAAAACCATCGCACCAGTGGTGCTTCGGACTGGGTATCGGCGCCATCGCATACTTCATTCGCGCATTCGGCGCCTACCCGGACGGCATTGCTTTCGCGGTACTGCTGGGTAACTGCATGACCCCGTTGCTGAACCGCTGGCACCTGCAGCAATCCACCCATGCTGCAGCGACGGAGCACACGTCGTGATTCGCGGCATTATGAGTCTCGCGCTAATCGGTTTCGTGTGTAGCAGCTTGTTAGCCGTCACCCATCATTGGACAGCACCCTACATCGACAGCAACCGTCGAGCAGAAACACGCGCCATCGCGGAACTCATGCTGGACGCAACGAAAGGAGAAGTGCTCGATGAGACAATCGATAAGACCATTACCGGCTTGTGCGGGCGGTGGATATTACAGAGCACCGAAGCCCAAGGGTACGCAGGGCCGGTAGAGTTCCTGTCGTTGTCGCGCTGGGTGGGAGAGACGCTCACCGTCTCGTCCAGGGTCACACGGCACAGGGAAACGCCGGGTATCGGCGACTTTATCGACCACCGCATCGATGGCTGGTTGCCGGATCGCGACGATATCACGCTAACCGGTCTTGCCGGTCTGGATCGCGTGACGGGCGCAACGATTACGTACCGCGCCTACATCGAGGCGTCCCAACGGGCTTTCGAGCGAACGAGCCGATACTGTGAGCGATAAACCAGCAAGCCTGCAGGACTTCACCCGCGCCGCCGTCACCAACAACCCGGCGTGGGTCATGTTGTTGGGATTGTGTCCGCTACTGGCTGTAAGTAACAGCGTCGTCAACGCGTTGGGCCTCGCTTGCGCGAGCGCCTTTGTTGTGATTGCGTCGAACGGTCTCATATCTCTACTGCGCGGCATCATTCCCGACTTCGCGCGCTTGCCCTGTTTCGTGTTGATCATCGCGACGTTTACGACGATAGTCACCCAACTCCTCGAAGCATTCGCCTACGAGACTTACCTCACCATCGCCCTATTCGTGCAGATCATCGTCACCAACTGCATGATTCTCGGACGCGCCGAAGCGTTCGCCAGCCGTCAACCGTTTGTACGCGCATTGCTCGACGCGCTCGGTACCGCACTGGGTTTCGCCATCGCCCTGATCGCGCTCGGTGCCGTGCGTGAGTTGCTGGCACAAGGTACGCTGTTGGCCGGGGCCGAGCGGTTATTCGGCGTCTCTGCCGCCGCGTGGCGCCTCACTGTGATGGATGGTGGCGCGCTGCCGCTCGCCGCCTACCCGCCGGGCGCGTTCCTGGTGGCCGGACTGGTATTGGCTTGCGGTTATGCGTTTGTCCGACCCACTACAACCTCGACAGAAGATCCTTCGCATGAACAAAACGAAGCGTGAGCAGATTTTTGCCAAGCTCAAGGTGCAGAATCCGGCACCTACCACCGAACTCGACTATCGCACGCCGTTCGAGCTGCTGATCGCCGTCATTCTCTCGGCGCAGGCGACCGACGTGAGTGTAAACAAAGCCACCCAGCCGTTGTACGCCGTCGCCAATACACCCGAAGCGATACAAGCTCTGGGTCTTAAGAAGTTAAAGTCCTATATCAAAACCATCGGGCTGTTCAATACCAAGGCGGCCAACGTCATGAAGACGTGCAAGATCCTCATCGAAGAGCACAACAGCGAAGTTCCCGAAGATCGAGCAGCGCTTGAAGCGCTGCCGGGCGTAGGCCGCAAAACCGCCAATGTCGTCCTCAACACGGCGTTCGGTCATCCCACGATAGCCGTCGATACCCACATCTTCCGTGTTTCCAACCGCACCAAGATTGCGCCCGGTAAAAACGTTCGTGAAGTAGAAGACAAACTATTGAAGTTCGTGCCGGACGAGTTCAAGAAAGATGCACACCACTGGTTGATACTGCACGGCCGCTACGTCTGCATCGCACGCAAACCGCGTTGCGGGGCTTGTTGTATCGAAGATTTGTGCGAGTTCAAGGACAAGACCGATCTGCCTTGACCGGCGATCAAAGATCGATGAGTTCGACCTCACCGATCGGTTCGCCGAGAAAGTAGGCACCGACTTGCGCGAACCGTTCGACACCGTCGGTTGCCAGGTAACGCACACTACCCGCCGCGCTATCGACAGACTGCGTATCGCGCGCCAACCCTGACGCCTGCAGCCGCTGCACGACGACGTCGGCAGTGGTCGCAGCGGAATCGACGACGCTGACGGTCTGATCGCTCGTTCGCTCCAGCCTGTTCAACAAGCCAACCAACGGATCCCTAAAGACCGGAAAGTGCGTGCACCCCAACAACACCACACTAGGCAGGTAGCCTTCGATGCCGTTGAGCCCATCTTGCAACACCGCCTCTACCAGCGTGTCGCTGGACGGTCCAACCTCGGCCAGCGTTACCCACAAGGGGCAAGCCCGGCCCCTGACCGGTGCGTTGTGCAGTAAAGGAGCCAACGCCTGCTGATACGCACCACCGGCGATCGTGCTCTCCGTCGCCAGCACCAACACACCGCGTTCATCGGCACAGGCAGCCGCGGCCGCGGCACCAGGTTCGATCACGCCGCACACCCGCTCCGACCCATAGCGTGCTGCGAGATCGGTCAGTGCGAATCCAGACGCGGTATTGCAGCCGACCACCAGCATTTTGATCTGCTCATCGGCCAAGCGCCTGGCAGCCTGCTGCGCGTAACGCAATACGGTCGCGGGGGTCTTGGTGCCGTACGGCAGTCGAGCGGTGTCTCCGAGATACACGAAGTCCTCGTGTGGCAAGCGTTGCCGCAACGCTGCCAGGACCGTCAACCCCCCCATCCCGGAATCGAAGACGCCAATGGCAGCAGAGCTGTCTGTGGGCAGATCGTTGAGCAGCTTGTGAGTTCCTAAGAAGGCGAAAGAGAAGGTAAAAAAGCGCGGCCATACTAAACCGTAGGCAGGGCGCTGTCGCTACTGCCGATCGTAAGTTACTTTTTGAGCCAGCCGAGCACGCCTTTCTTGCGTCCCCCGTCGTGCCCATGCGCCGTCTCGAGAATCGGTATCTCGGGTTCGGTGGCCGACTTGGGTTCGTTTTTCGCGCGCAACTCGCGAATCTTCTTCGCGATCAACAGATCTTCCTTGCGCTTCATCTTGAAGGCTTGTTCGAGATCCGTACCACAGCGCGCGCAGTGCGAAGAGTCCAATTGAAGATGTCCGCAGCGCGGGCACTCGGTGTGCGCAGCCGTGATGTCCCGCAGCGTCTGATCAGGCAACGCCTTACCCGATTCGAAAGCGGCTTTTTCGGCTTTGAGCCCGATGTCTTTGACCCGGCAGATCGCACCGAGCTGCGCCAGCTTTTCTTGCCAGACTAGGGCTTCTTCCTTATCCAGCTGAGAACGGATGACGACCGTGCGGCCGCTAAACAGTTGCCGTGCTTTGCGCTCGTCCAGGCCGAGCTCTCGCGCAAGGTTGTCCCGCACGCCGTCCAGGTTGGCTTGCTCGGCCACCTCGCCGTTGAACAACACTTGATAATTCGCCATTAATACCGCTCTTAACCACTACGAGTAGTCCCGTCCGCGTTTAGCCCCTAATCGCAGCCTTAGCGCATTCAACTTGATGAAGCCACTGGCGTCGCGTTGGTCGTAAGCACCCTCGTCGTTCTCGAAGGTAACGACATCGGCGTCATACAGGCTGTCGCTCTGTGAACTACGTCCCACTATAGAAACAGAACCTTTATAGAGTTTGAGCGTAACTTCGCCATTGACCGAAGTCTGTGACTCATCAATCAAAGCTTGCAACACCTTGCGTTCCGGCGCCCACCAGTACCCGTTGTAAATCAACTTGGCATACCGCGGCATCAGGTCGTCCTTGAGGTGGGCCACTTCGCGGTCCAGCGTGATCGACTCCATCGCGCGGTGGCCCTTGAGCAGGATCGTGCCCCCCGGCGTTTCGTAACAACCCCGCGACTTCATGCCCACGTAGCGATTCTCCACGATGTCGCTGCGCCCGACACCGTGCTTGCCGCCCAGTTCGTTCAACTTCGTCAACATAGTTGCAGGACTCAGACGCTGGCCGTTCAGTGCCACGGGATCGCCCCGCTCATACGTCAGCGTTAATGTTTCGCCGCTGTCCGGTGCTGCCTCCGGAGCCACGGTCCAGCGCCACATCTCCTCGTCGGCCGGTGCTGCGGGATCCTCCAAACCACCGCCCTCGTAGGAGATATGCAGCAAGTTGGCGTCCATCGAGTAAGGCGATTTTTCCCCGCGCTTGTAGTCGACGGCAATCTGATGCTTCTCGCAGAAGTCCATCAAGGCTTCACGTGAGGTCAGATCCCACTCACGCCATGGTGCGATGACTTTGATGTCCGGATCCAAGGCATACGCTCCGAGCTCGTAGCGTACCTGGTCGTTACCCTTGCCGGTGGAGCCATGCGACACCGCTTGCGCGCCGGTCTCCCGGGCAATTTCCACCAGACGTTTGGTGATGAGCGGACGGGCGATGCTGGTGCCGAGGAGGTACTCACCTTCATAAACGGTATTCGCGCGAAACATCGGGAACACGTAATTAGCGACAAAATCTTCGCGCACGTCCTCAATATAGATTTCCTGAACACCCATGGCTTGCGCCTTTTCACGCGCAGGTTCCACCTCCTCGCCCTGACCGAGATCCGCAGTAAAGGTGACCACTTCCGCGTCATAGGTTTCCTGTAACCACCGGCAAATCACGGAGGTATCCAGACCTCCGGAATAGGCCAGTACGATTTTGGTTTTCTGGGCCACTTAAAGCGCTCTCATGTCGGTTGCGGGGCACGCCATCTTATGCATTACCCGACAAGTTGCAATCGAGCCGCCTATTTATCCGGCTCACGATTCGCAGGTTGCGCCTATTTATGTGCGAGCTGTGTCTCGGTGTGCGTCCCGGTTTTGCGTTCAAGTCGAATCGTGGTGCGCCGGTTCAGCGCCTTACCCGCCGCAGTACGATTGTCGGCCACCGGGTATTCCGCCCCGTGATAGCGCACCACGATCTCGACCCCATTCCGATCCTGCGCAGTCAGCGCCGTGTGCAGATAGTCGGCGACGTGCGTTGCCCTACGGCGAGACAAGCGATGATTGCTGAGCTTCATCCCGCTCGCGTCGGCATGGCCGTCGACGTAGATTTTTGCGACCTTGCTGTCGGCCGACACGTAGCGCACGACAGCATCGAGCTTTAGAAGATCTGCAGCGCTCAGTTCGTGCACGTCGACGGGATAACTCACCCGTGAACGTGACAGCGCGGTCCACGACACCGACACGCGGGTCTTCGCGCACGCCAGGAACTCCGCCAACGCGGTACGCAGCGCCACGGGCGACAACACCAGCCGCACTTCCCGCCGTTCGTCGAACCAGGTTGCGGTTGCCAGGTGCAGCTCGAAACCCGCCTCTAAGCGATGCAGCATGCGCCTGGCCAAGGCATCGCGACCGATCAAACCACCCCCGCTGATGTGCAGCGCTTCGCCGAGATCGTCATTCGACGGGAAATCAGGGTGCCAAGGCGGGGCCAGGCTCTTCACCCGGACACTTTCCCCTGACTGCAGATCGGCATGCGCCTGCAGCTCGAACACCAGAGCACCGCGGTCGTCCGTCACAAAACTGGCGCGCCCGTACTCGTTGAGATCGCTGTGCAAAGCGCATTGCGGATCCCCCTCGCTCTGAGCAACCCATTGGCTCTCCCACCCTGCCGAGTACTCCTTCAAGCCATGTGCATGGCCATGCACCTGCCAGGCCAAGCCCAAGATCGCTGCGGTGGTTAGATGGACTTTCACATGGAGTTTATCGGCCGGGCGCCTAAAACCTTGAGCGCACTCGGTCATCTACTGCTATCTTGCCCGCTTTGCTTTTACGGGACACTCGATGAAGTTGAGCGAACGCTTCAGGGGGTACTTGCCTGTCGTTCTGGATCTGGAAACCGGAGGCTTCGATCACCGCTGTCATCCGCTGCTGGAGCTATCCTGCGTGCTCCTGCAGTTTCGCGGCGATGCTTTGACCATCAAGGCGCAGCATTCGTGGCACATCGAGCCTTATGCCGGAGCCAGCATCGACCCGGCAAGCCTCAAGGTCACGGGTATCGATCTCGACGATCCCAAGCGCGAGGCGCTCGCCGAAGATCTGGTGCTCAAAGCGTTTTTCAAAGTGGTACGGGCACAAATCAAGGCGGAGTCTTGCACGCGCGCCATCATCGTGGCGCACAACGCTCACTTCGACCAAGGTTTCCTCAACGCCGCCGTCGAACGATGCAATGCCAGGCGCAACCCGTTTCACCCGTTCAGCGTGCTGGATACGGCTTCCCTCGCTGCAGTGGCCTACGGCCACAACGTGCTCAGCCAAGCGTGCAAGCTGGCGGGACTGGAGTTCGATGACAAATCCGCACACACGGCAGCGTACGACTGCGAGCGTACTGCACAGCTCTTTTTACGGATCGTCAATCAGTGGCCGCAGGCCACCAACGGTTCCGTCAGCTGATAACGATGGGCTCACTCTAGTGGCGCTCAAGTCAATCGCAATTGCGGATGCTCGAGGTGACTTCTTGCAGACCGACGAGAAGCGGCTGCCGATCTACAGCCTGACGAAACCATTCATCGCCAGCATGGTCTTCACAACCGGCATCGACATCACCGCACCAGTCGCAAACTGGATAGGGTCCGACATCGTGCCTCGTGCCGACGACATTGCCGTCGCACACCTTTTGCATCATACGAGTGGGCTACGCGACTATGGCGCTCTCCCGGAATACTCGCAGGCCATACAATCCGGCGAGTCACCATGGTCGGACGAAGTCTTCGCCGAACGCACGTTGCACAAACCCCTGTTATTCGAACCCGGTGAAGGCTGGGCTTACTCAAACCCCGGCTACTGGCTTCTCTCAAAAATCATTCAGACGCAAACAGGATTGAGTTTCGACGATGCGATTAGGCGCTTCGTCGTCGAGCCGCTTCGGCTCTCCGCCACCCAGGTGGCTCGCGGGCAGTTCGCCGACGATCTTCCTTGGTATCCCGCGGAATGGGTCTGGCACGGCCTATTGACCTCTACCGCGAGCGACGTGGTGCGCTTCATGATGTCGCCATTGATCGAGCCGCTACTCAGCACGTTGACGAAAGTGCCATTCGAGCACCCAAAATGGATCGATCCACACAACGGGTACGGGCTCATCGTCGATCCAGGCGTGCGGTACGGACACAACGGCAGCGGACCTCGATACAGTGCATCTTGTTTTCACTTCATCGAGGAGGAACTAACGGGGTGCGTGCTCATGCGTGCCGATGAGGAAGACGCCGCAATGGACGAGCTTCTGAAGATCACGAACGGGCTCCGGAAGCTCTGATTAACCATGTCTCCCTAACTTGCGCGCGTGGCGAACAGCCAAGCCCAAGAAGCGGTTTCGTCGTCACGTCCTCGACCGGGAACGACATCGATTTGGTGTATGTCGAAACCCGCCCGCTCAGCGTAGCGGCTGAGGTCGGCCGCGTTCATCGCTACGTAAAACCGGCCGCGCCCATCTCGCCAATCCGCCTCGGAGCACTTGAACGACGCTACGAGCAAACCCCTTTCCCGCAACGCGGCGGCAACTCGCGCAAACACGTCGGCCAGCTCGACGAGCGGCACATGAGTCAACGAAGCCGCCGCCCAGATACCGTCGAACTCCGCCTGGTAGTCGAGTTCGGCGAAATCTTTGACGACCACGTCGGTGCCCGTGCGCTTACCGGCAATTCCGGCAAGCTTTGCAGAGCCATCCAACGCCACGACGTCAAACCCTTCCTCAATGAACGCCAGTGCAGCGTGACCCCCACCGCAACCCAAATCTAAAACTCTGCTTCGCGGAGGAAGTTGGTGAATAAACGTATTGCGGTAGGCGACGAAGTTGCCGCCCGCATCGGGTGCAACATCGCCATAGTGGTCAGCGTTCGCCTCGTAGTAGTCGATGGTTTTACGATCCGCCACTATTCCCTCAGTGTACCGAGCACATTCCGAACCTACTGCTTTTCATAGACGAGTTTACGAACCCTCGGTAGCGTGACCTGCATGCCATGTACACGATCGTTCGTATCGCGTAAGAAAGTCACGACGGCAGTGTTGGCGACAAACTCATCATCGCCTACGGGAGTCAATCGTGTAGGTTCACCGTAGCCTACCTGACTCCAGAGCTGTTCTCCCTGCGTGTACAGTCGTGTACTGGCGGCCAATTCCCGAGCGTAATAATCTCCCACATATTCCTCACGCGGGCGCTTCAACGCGAATTCTCGTCCGATTCGTCTCGCAGGTATATCGGCTCCGTTTTGATGCAGGACGAATTGATCGATCTCGTCACTTTCGCCTACGCCGAACGTGATCTGCGCATCGACGACTTTGTAGAAAAACTTCGATGCAGTCTCGGGGTATATCGGGTGTTTAGCCTGTCCCGTCGCTTGCGCATACAGCTGATTTTTCTCGCGCGTGATTTCAATTTCGAAGGTCGGCGACAAAGCATATCGACCAACCAATCTGTTTAGGTGTTCACTCTCCACCTGCACTTCAGCGCGATGGAGCACCGGAGCAGTCAGGTGATCGGCCAACACGATCTCTGCCACCCGATCCGCCTTGGTTTTCGTGCTTATTTGGTCGAGGTTACACAACACGGCAATCGAAAAGCGCTGATTGGGATACCACGCAATGTGCGCTCGGAATCCACCGAGTGCACCGCCATGACTAAGTGTGGTGAGCCCGCGGTGCTTGCCGTAAGCCACGCCAAATGCATAGGGTATTTCCTCACCCGAGTTCAACTTGCCTTTGGAAAGCAGCAGATCATTGAGCGGACTCTTTGTGCCGTGCAACCTAGCATTCCAACGCAATAGATCTGAAGCTGTCGTGATCAAGCCCCCACCCCCTACCTGCGCAACGCGTGTGCGGTTCCCCAACCAGCCTTGCTCCGATCGCAGATGACCTTCCGCTCTGTCGGGAACCAGCTCCAGGTGGTTGTCATGAAAGTGCGTTTTAGTCATGCCGAGGGGCGCAAAGATATTGGTGTCGGCGAACTCACGCAGTGACTGCCCAGTCACTCGTTCAACGAGTACGCCCAGCAGGAAGTAGCCCGAATTGCTGTACAAATACTCCGCGCCGGGGTCGAAGTTGGTCCGTTCCTGCGCCGCGATCAGATCAATGATCTCGTCTTGAGTTATCGCGTTGTGGATGTCCCGGCCCATCAAGACGAACAAGGTCGTGTAGTCCCTAAGGCCGCTGGTGTGGTGGATCAGCTGGCGAATGGTGATTTCGCCAGCATAGCCCGGTAACTCAGGGAAGTACGCTTGGAGCGAGTCGTCCAGCGAGATTTTGTCTTCCAGTGCCAACATGCCCACAGCAGCGGCGGTGAACTGTTTGGACACGGAACCCGCGTAGAACCGCGTTTGTTCGTCGTTTTCGACACCGTGTTCTAGATTTGCGGCGCCGAAACTCCCCGTGTATACGACCTCGTCATCCAACGCGGCCGCGACTGAGCAGCCTGGCGTGGACGCGTCAAATTCCGCAAACACCTCGTTGATTCGTTCCTGCACTGCGCCCACAACCGGGTTTGCCGCCACAAGCATGCCGAAAACGACGACTTGGAGGATCACGACTCTCATGGCTGCCCTGGGAAGTCACTGTGCCAACAGCATAGTGCTACAAAAACAGCACCACAAGCACGTTGCACCATATTGCCGCCACCGTGGCAGACCCCTACGATGGGGCACCCGGCTCAATGCAGAACCGCCATGCTGAAGATCTATCACGTGCCAGGAACCAGATCCGTGCGGCCCATCTGGCTCTGTTACGAACTCGACATACCGCTTGAGGTCGAGCAGATCGATTTCTCGCCCACCTATCGCAATTCACCGAAGTGGCGGCAGATCAGCCCGGCAGGCAAAGTGCCGGCGATGACCGACGGCGATCTTACGATGTTCGAATCCGGAGCGATGGTCGACTACCTACTCGAACGCTACGGTGACGGACGGCTGCAACCGAAGCCGGGCACGCCTGAGAGTGCCTCGTACCGTCAATGGTGCTGGTTTGCGGAAGCCACGTTGATTCGACCGCTCGGACTCCATCGGATACTCCGTGCACGCCAGGCGCCGCACGACGAACTCATCGATGAGGCAGAGCAGAAGTTTCGAGATTCGTTGAGCGCCGTGGAGGTCGCGCTAGAAGACAGGGACTACTTGCTGGGCGACGCATTTAGCGCCGCTGACATCATGATGGGTTATTCAATCGCCATGATCGAACGCTTGCTCGATGAGCGCCACCCCAATGCGGCCGGGTATCTCGAGCGTTTGCAATCGCGTGCGCCTTACCGGCGCGTCGCGGCCCTCGCAAATCCGACTAATGGGGGTAGCTAGCCTTCCTCCGCAAACTTCTCGGCGGCTGTGTCCAGCACCGTTTGCAGCTCACCCTCTTCGAACATCTCTGTGATGATGTCGCACCCGCCGACGAGTTCGCCTTCCACCCACAACTGGGGAAAGGTCGGCCAGTTGGCGACCCCGGGCAGCGTGGCGCGAATTTCCGGATTGCTCAGAATGTCGACGTACGCAAAACGCTGACCGCAAGCCACCATACATTGCACCACTTGCGCCGAGAATCCACACTGCGGTGCTTGTGGCGAACCTTTCATGTACAGGATGATGGGGTTGTCCGCAATCTGCTGTTTGATGGTGTCGACGACTTCGGCTTCTGACATCGTACTGAACTTGTGACCTACGTGACGCTATTGTAGCTGATTGAGGCCCGTTTTTTAGAGCTTTCCACCATTACTTTATGACTGATCTACCGACAGATGACCTTTGATTTCGACACCCCGATCGACCGGCGCAACACGCATGCTTCCAAGTGGGAAAAATTTGCCCGCGACGTGCTGCCGTTCTGGGTGGCGGACATGGATTTCGCGGCACCGGCGTGCGTTCTCGACGCGTTGCGCGAGCGCCTCGACCACCCAATTTTGGGCTATACGCAAAACCCGCCGAGCCTAACGGCTGCGTTTCAAGGATGGCTGACCCATCACTTCGACTGGCAAGTAGAAGACGAGTGGGTGGTGTGGCTACCCGGGGTGGTGCCGGGTCTCAACCTGGCGGCACAAGTACTCGCGCCACACGAGGCTCTGTTGATTCCCGTGCCCGTTTACCATCCCTTTCTCCACCTTGCGGCTCACGCGGGTACCACTGAGATCACTGTACCCCTCGCACGCGAACGCGTGGGTCATAAGGACTGCTGGACGTTCGACTTCGATGCCTTGCAGGCTGCCGTGACACCTGCCACTAGAATGCTGCTGATCTGCAATCCTCAGAATCCCACTGCGCGATGCTATAGCGGGTCCGAACTGTCCGCCCTTGCAGAGTTCGTGACGCGCAACGATCTACTGCTGGTGTCCGATGAGATCCATTGCAACATCGTGCTCGACCCGGCGCTCACCCACGTACCCATCGCCAAACAACATCCGGCTTTGGCAGCACGCACCATCACTCTCTACAGCGCGACCAAGGTCTACAACATTCCCGGTGTCAGCTGCGCAGCGGCGGTGATCCCCGATACGGCATTGCGAACGCGTTTTCTCGACGCTCGCAAAGGCCTGGTGCCGAACGCCGGCCCACTCGGATTCGCCGCGTCGGAGGCCGCGTTCAACGACCGTGGACCGTGGATGAACGATCTCGTTGCCTATCTGCGAGGCAATCTCGAATTGGTTCGCGAAGCTGTCGGTCAGCGCATGGGGGTGCACGATGCGACCTACCTGGCTTGGATCGACGTCGAGGACTTAGCCCTCGACGATACCGAAAGTTACTTCGCCAGGCACGGCATCGGCATCAGTCCCGGTGCTCAGTTCGGCGATGAGCGGTTCATCCGCTTCAACTTCGGGACTGCGCGAAGCACGCTACGCACGGGCCTCGAGCGCTTGACGGCAGCACTTGAAGCCCGGTGACGCCTAAGTTAAGGTTCGCCGTTCCACAGGCAGCAGATCGCTGCCTGTTGTTGTTTAGGGGGACGGTTTAGTTGAGCCATCTGATGAACACGTATGCCAGATTGCCCGTGGCGTTCGCCAGCGGCAAAGGTGCCTACCTGTACGACGAAGATGGCAAAGCTTATCTGGACGGTCTCACCGGCCTCGCGGTCACCGGCGTCGGGCATGCCAACCCACGGGTCGCGGATGCCATCGCAACACAAGCCAACACGCTCACTCACACCTCCAACCTGTACGAAATCCCTGAACAAACCCGTTTAGCGGATCGATTGTGCGCCATCGCCGGAATGGATAAGGCGTTTTTCGGCAACTCCGGCGCGGAAGCCAACGAAGCGGCTATAAAGCTGGCCCGCCTGAAAGGCAACAAGCAAGGTCTGAAAAACCCGTCAGTGCTGGTCATGGACGGCAGTTTTCACGGGCGCACGATGGCCACGCTGACCGCCACCGGCAACCGCAAGGTGCACGCCGGATTCGAGCCTTTACTGTCAGGATTTGCGCGCGCGCCTTATGACGACATCGCGGCCGTTCAACATATCGCCGACAACAACCCGGAAGTGGTCGCGTTGCTGGTCGAGCCCGTGCTCGGCGAAGGCGGCATCGTCATTCCGCACGACGGTTACCTGGAAGCCCTGCGTAATATCTGCGACAACCATGGCTGGTTGATGATGCTCGACGAAATTCAGACGGGTAACGCGCGCACCGGCCGTTACTTCGCCTATCAACATACCGACTGCGTTCCCGATGTCGTCACCACCGCCAAAGGACTCGGCAACGGCATGCCCATCGGCGTGTGCCTGGCTCGCGGCGAGGCTGCCGAGCTGTTCGTGCCGGGTAATCACGGGTCGACGTTCGGCGGCAATCCATTGGCGTGTGCCGCGGGGAACGCCGTACTCGACGAAATCGAACAAAACGACTTGGCGGCGCGCGCCGAAGCCGTTGGGACACGTATACTCGATGGACTCAAGTCGGCGCTGACCGGCAACAATCGCGTCAAGAACATTCGCGGTCTAGGATTGATGCTTGCAGTGGAACTCAACGACGACGCACCGGAACTCGTCGCCACGGGTCTCGACCGCGGCGTGCTGATCAATGTCACGCAAGGCAACATCCTGCGCCTGCTGCCACCGCTGATCTTGAGCGATACCGAAGCCGACGAACTCACCGCTAAGGTCGTCGACCTCATCCAAAACTAACTGCCCGGAAGACCATTTCGTCATGGCTAATCAGGCAACACCAGCAAAACGGGATTTCCTGTCACTACTCGATCTGACTTGCGAAGAACTGGAATATTTGGTCAAGCGCGGCCGGGCGTTGCGCAAGATGCACGAAAGCCGGACGCTGTACCAGCCTTTGATCGGACGCACCGCCGGTTTGATCCTGCAGCTCTCAAGCACACGCACACGTGTCGCTTTCGAGGCCGGCATGGCGCAAATGGGCGGTCACGTCGTGTTCCTCGCCAATGCGGATACACAGCTTGGCCGGGGCGAGCCGATCAGTGACTTCGCGCGGGTCATGTCGGAGATGGTGGACATCCTGATGATCCGCACCCTCGAACAGAGCGACATCGCCGCACTGGCCGAGTTCGCCACGATTCCCGTGATCAATGCGATGTCGAGTCGCTTACACCCCTGCCAATTGCTGGCCGACGTGCAGACCTTCGAGGAACTCCGCGGCCCCATCGCCGGTGCGACCGTGGCTTTTGTGGGCGACGGTTACAACATGTGCCACTCCTATATCAACGCGGCACGACAGTGGGGCTTTCACCTGAAGATTGCCGCCCCCGAAGGCTACCAACCCGATCCGGAGATCCTCGCCGGTACCAACAACGCCGAGCTGGTCGAAACGCCTGAAGAAGCGGTCGCCGCTGCAGATCTGGTGGTGACCGACGTGTGGTCATCGATGGGCCACGAAGGACAGGAAGTCGATCGCCGCAGCGTGTTCGGCGCTTTCCAGATCAACGAGCGCCTACTGGATCAAGCGTCGAAGGATGTGCTGTTCATGCATTGCCTGCCCGCGCATCGCGGCGAGGAAGTCTCCGACTCGCTGATGGACGACCCGCGCAGCGTCGTGTGGCACGAGGCCGGCAACCGCTTGCACAGCCAGAAGGCATTGATGGAATTCCTGCTGCTTGGGCCCGTGGATTAATTAGTCAACTTAACAAGCATTCACACACACGACTTCTCGTACGTTCTCAATCCTCCGGCATGAGCCCGAGGCACCGCGCCTCATAGATCGCCTCGGCCCGCGAGTTCACCATGAGCTTGGTATAAATCCGTTGCGTGAAGGTGCCCACGGTGTTCAGGCTCACCCCCATCGCCTCGGCGGTTTCCTGGTAGGTCAGACCTTTCGCGGCGAGCTGCAGCGCTTCCAATTCCCGCGCAGACAGTAAATCGGAGGCCACGTGGGCGGGTTGGGTGTGCTGGAAATGTCGAATGAGGTGAGTGGCGATGGCAGGAGAGATGGGTGACTGACCCTCGGTGAGCCGACAGATGGCGTCTTCGATCTCCTCGATGTCATCGTCTTTCAGAAGATAGCCCTGCGCGCCGGCCCGAATGGCGCCGACTACACGCTGCTCGTCGCCGAACACCGATATCACGAGGATAGGTAGGCTCGGGTGGGCTTCGGCTTGCGCATGGATCAGATCCGTGCCGTCGCCGTCGGGGAGCTGCAGATCTACCAGCAGAACGTCGGGTGTGACGTGCTCGAGCCCATCCCGAGCGCCGGCGAGATCCGCCGCCGCACCGACGACTTCCAGACGCTCGCTCGACGCGATCTTGGCCACCAGCGCCTCACGCGTGACGCCGTCGTCCTCTACGACATATACACCGATGCTCATACGGCCTTCCGGATTCCTCAGCGGCTGACGGCTGTGTTGTAACGCTGGTCATGGTCGCACTTGCCCGGCGTCCTATCCAGCCGCGCTTGTCACTGATTCAGGTGACGCGGCCGCCGCACCGCCCGCGCATGATGCGTGGTCTGCTACCAACGGAGGGTTTTGAAGATGTTGTATCGCGCCATGCGCCGCTCCTTTCTCAGTTGCCAACTCGATTTCCAGCTCCCCTTGCGTACTCTTGCCGTCGTAGTGACGATCGGTCTTAGCGCCCTGATGCTGCCGACTGCCACACAGGCCAACCCCATCTTTTTCGATGTGGAGAACCTCGGTGGTACGCAGTGGCGTTACGACTACACGCTCGGCAATGACGTCGCACCGGACATCGGCTGGTTCACGGTCTATTTCGACCTAGAGCAGTACACCAACATTGCCATAGTCGCTTCGCCGACGGATTGGGATCCCCTTGCGATCCAACCGGATCCGGGATTAGCCGCCGATGGATTTGTCGATTGGTTCAGTCTGGGCGCCGGCGTGCTGATGGACGACATACTGACGGGCTTCAGCGTTACCTTCGACTTCCTCGGCGCCGGCACGCCGGGATCGCAGCCGTTCGATATCAACGCCCCCACGCCGGGTGACCCGTTTCAACCAACCGCGATCAGCCAGGGCGTCACCGAATCCAACGCCGTGGTGTCCGAGCCGGGTACGCTCACACTCCTGGCGTTGGGTTGCTTGGCGCTGTTGCATTCGCGGCGTCGCCTACTGGTGTCACGCAACGCGTTGGGGCTTCTATTGGTGACCGCGCTCGTGCTTCCCGCCGCTCAAGTCTGGGCGGCTTCAGGCGATCTGACGGTGACCGGTACCGACGTCATCACCAGTACCCGGGTCAGCCGCACCCATTTCGATTACACACTCACGATCGATGTCGACAACGCCGCCGAGGCGCTGACTAACGTTACAGGGCTTGTTTCGAGCACCTCCACAGCCACCGAAATTCTCGAAGATACGGTGGTGTTGGGAACAATCCCTGCGAATAGTCAGATCACGTCGACGGACACATTTACGATCCGTCACGATCGCCGCGTGCTGTTCGATCCCGACGTGCTCGTGTGGACGTTCAGCGGATTACCGGCGAACACCGCGCCGATCGCCGACGCAGGACCCGATCAGACTGTCACGGAAGGACAGACCGTGACTTTGAACGGTGCCGGTTCGAGCGACGGTGACGGGGATCCGCTGACGTTCAGCTGGAGCCTGACGACACCAGTGGGGAGTGCTGCGGTGCTGTCCGATCCGACTGCGGTCATGCCCACTTTCGTGGCAGACATTTCCGGCACATTCGAGGCTTCACTCGTAGTCAACGACGGCATCGACCCCAGCGTACCGGACAGCGTAGTCATTACCACCGAACCGGGTAACACACCGCCGGTCGCCGTGGCAGGGCCCGATCAGTCGGCCACTACCGGCGACACCATCACGCTCGACGGCTCCGGATCCAGCGATGCGGACGGAGATGTCTTGAGCTTCGCCTGGGCGATGGACTCCGCGCCTGCCGGTAGCACCACGACGTTGTCAGATCCAAGCGCCGTCATGCCGACGTTCTTTGCCGATCTGGATGGCACCTATGCGATCAGTTTGCGCGTCAACGACGGCACTGTGGACAGTGCGCCGGACATCGTGACAGTTACCACTACACCCGGTAACACGGCGCCGAACGCGCACGCGGGTCCCGATCAGAGTGTGACAACGGGCGCTCTAGTGCAGCTCGACGGCAGCGGCTCCAGCGACGCCAACGGCGACCCGCTCGCCTTTGCCTGGAGCTTCGTCGCCAGACCCGCGGGCAGCACGGCACTATTGGCCGCGGACAATACCTCGATGCCGAGCTTTACCGCCGACGTCCCCGGTCAGTTTGTCGTCCAGCTCATCGTCAACGACGGCACTGTGGACAGCGCATCGGATACCGTCGTGGTGACCACCACGCCGGGCAACACCGCACCCGTGGCGGATGCCGGACTCGATCAGACCGGCAGCGTCGGTGATACCATTCAGCTGGACGGCACCAATTCGAGCGATGCCGACGGCGACCCGCTGACGTTCGCCTGGTCGCTCACTACCGTACCGGCAGCAAGTGCGGCGGTGTTGTCCGATCCCACCTTGGCCACTCCAACCTTCGATGCAGACGAAGCAGGCATCTACATTGCCCAGCTCGTAGTGGACGACGGCACGGTCAACAGCACCCCTGACACCACCATGGTGACCGTCGAAGTGGGACCGAACGATCCGCCGGAGGCCACCGACGATACCGTCACCACGGATGAAGATGTCGACATTCAGATCGACGTGCTGGCGAACGACACCGATCCAGATAGCGATCCCTTGAATATCGACGGCTTCTCACAGCCCAACAACGGCACCGCCACCCAGGTGGGCGATCAGATCGAGTACCAACCGGATCCCGATTTCAACGGGACAGACACGTTCACCTACACCGTGAGCGACGGCACCGACACTGACGTCGGGAACGTCACGGTAACCGTAAACGCGGTCAATGACCCGCCGGTTGCGGAGGCCGGTCCGGATCAGAGCACGCTCACCACGAATACGATCAGTCTCGACGGCAGTGCCTCCTCAGATCCGGAAGGGGACGCGCTTACGTATCTCTGGGCCACGGACTCGGCACCTGCGGGGGGCACTGCCACCTATTCCGACGCAACTGCGGTGTCACCTTCCGTGACCTTCGACACTGCAGGGGTCTACGTTCTTTCGCTCGTCGTCAACGACGGCACTGACGCAAGTCCGCCGGATTTTGTGTCGATCACGGTACAGGCCGTACCGGAGATCTCCATCGCCAATACCAGCGTCACCGAGGGGGACACTGGCACCGCGTCACTCGACTTCACGGTGAGTCTCAGCACCGCACCAGGCCAGACCGTAACCGTGGACTTTGCCACTGCGGACGGGAGCGCAACCACGGCGGACGGGGACTACTTAGCGCGGAACGGTACCTTGACCTTCGACCCTGCGGGTCCGCTTTCGCAGACGGTGGCCGTCGTCGTCAACGGTGACACCGATACAGAGCCGGACGAAACCCTGGATGTCAATCTCACCAACCCGGCCAACGCAACCCTGGGCGTAGCGCAGGCTACCGGCACCATCGTCAACGACGATACTCAACCAACGCTTACGTTGACCAACTTGTCACTACAGACCGGCGAAAGCGGGGACATGACGGTGACGTTATCGCAAGCTGCGGGTCCGGGAGGGGTCACGGTCAATCTGTCCGCAAGCGGCGCGGCTCTGACGGTACCCGCAAACGTGCAGGTTGCACAGGGCTCGAGCGCGGCGACGTTCTCCGTAACCGCAGGAAACGCGGCAGGTACCGCGACCGTGACGGCGTCCGCGTCCGGCTTTAGTGACGGCACGGGCACCGTCACCATCAGCGACCGCGCGCTGAGTATCGTCGTGAACACTCTGCTCGGCGTCGGTCGCACAAATGCAGGCACAGTCGTGCTGGCGGATCCGGCTCCAGCGGGCGGTGTGAACGTTGCGTTGCAGAGCGGCGACGCGAACGTCTTCACGGTATCGCCCCCCAACGTCACCGTTACCGCCGGGGCGACTCAGGCACCGTTTTCCATTTCTGGCGTGGGTGCAGGCAGCACGGCACTCTCGGCCAGTGCCGCCGGCTTTGTCACCGACACCGTGAACGTGCAGGTGACGACGGCCCTGATCAGTTTGCCCACTGTGACCGCGGTCGCACCCGGGCAAACGGCTAGTCTGCCTCTGAGTCTGTCGGAGCCCGCGCCTGCCGGTGGTCTAACCGTCGCGCTGACGAGCAGCAATAGTGCAATTGCCACTGTCGATGCCAGCGTTTTCATTCCCGCGGGACAACAGATTCCCGCGGCGAATCCTCAAGTGAGCGGCGTGGCGCTCGGTACTGCCAGCGTGCTGGCCAGCGCGCCCGGATTTGCATCCGCCTCGGGTACTGTCGACGTCGAGATCGGTCTCAGTTTTCAGCCGACATCGCTGACGGTGCCGGAAAGCGACACCGGCGATCTGACACTGCAGCTTTCCGCGCCTGCGCCGACAGGCGGTCTCGACGTCAATCTGCTCTCGGCGGATCCTGCCGTTGCGACCGTACCCACCGCGGTCAACATCCCACAAGGACAGACGACCGCCGTGGTTACTGTAACGGCGGTGAGCGTCGGCACAACCACTGTCACTGCAAGCGGCACGAGCTTGACCCCTGCGAGTGCAACCGTCGATATCACCCCGGCACCGGCGATAACGTTCGCCAATCAGATCATTGGCGACGACTTGCAGACTCAGACGAATGGCGTTCTGGGTGCGCCCGCACCAGCGGGCGGAGTTGCGGTCACAGTGACCAGCAGCAACCCTACACGGTTGCTGGTCAGCGACAGCACGACCACGGCGGGGACCGCCTCGGCGGTGTTCAACGTCACCGCGGGCCAGGCTTTCTTCGGCACAGTGGTGCTGCAGGCGTTGGACGATAGCGGCACAGCGGATGTGAGCATCAGCGCACCGGGCTACGCAACCCAGACCGCGACGGTCACGCTGCAGCCCTCGGGCTTCATCATCAATTCTCCCAGCGTCATCAACACCACGACGTTCGCGGCCGATACCAACGTGCAGTTGGTCTCGGCGCGGCTCAATCCCGCCACCCTCGCGTGGGCGGCCAGCCAGGCCGTTCGCGGCGGTCTCACGGTGAACGTGGTCATGTCGAGTTCCGATGCTAATGTGGGCACGATCGCGAGCCCGGTCGCGTTCAACGGCGGCAGTGTCAGCGCGAACTCCGCCTTCGATCCCGAGAACGCTGGGACCACCGTGCTGAGTGTAGCGGCACCCGCTGGTTTCCAGACGCCGACGAACTTCCAGAGCATCGATGCCAATGTCACGGGCTCGTCCTTCAACGTATCGAGTGCGGCGGTCGGTGAGGATCTGCAACTGGCTCGAACCGTTAGCCTGCAGGCGGCTCCGCCGAGTCCCGTCACGGTGACGCTCACCTCGAACGACCCGTCCCGGGTGCTGCTGTCCACGACCGCCACCGGGGCAGGCAGCGCGTCGGTGACCTACGCCAACGTCTCCTCCACGTTCGTGGGGCAGGTGTTCATTCAGGGCATCAGTCAGGGTGCCACCACAGTGACCTACGCCGCACCCGGCTACTCATCCGTCGACCAGTCGGTGAGTGTGGATCCTTCGGGATTCATCATCAATTCGCCCAGCGCCATCAATACCACGACGTTGTCGCCGGACACCAACGTGCAGATCGTATCGGCACGGCTGAATCCAACCACCCTGGCCTGGTCCACGTCGCAGGCGCTGCGCGCAGGATTGAACGTCACGGTAAATCTGACCAGCAGCGATACCAACGTGGGCACCGTCAGTGCCGCCGTGCTGAACGGGGGATCGACATCGGCCAACGCGTCTTTCGACCCGCTCAATTCAGGGACGACCACATTGAGTGTCAACCCACCCGCCGGTTTCGACACCCCGACCAACTTCCAGAGCATCGTGGCGACGGTGACGGGTTCGACCTTCAACGTAAACGACGTTCAGGTGGGCGATGATCTGCAAGTTGCGCGCAGCGTTATTCTGCAGGCTGCACCACCGGCGCCGGTGACGGTTACGTTGACTTCGAGCGATCCGGCCACGGTGCGGTTGTCCACTAGTGCAACAGCCGCGGGGACCGGTTCTGTCAGCCTGCCGAACGTCAGCAGTACGTTTGCCGGGAGCGTGTTCATTCAGGGGCTCTCTCAAGGCACGGCGACGATCACCTACGCCGCACCCGGCTACACCGATGCGACCCAGACCGTCACGGTGGATCCGTCGGGGTTCATCATCAACTCGCCCAGCGTCGTCAATACCACGACCTTTGCCGCGGACACCAACGTGCAAATCACCCCTGCACGGTTGAACCCCGCCACCTTGAATTGGGCTACCAACGAGCAGGTGCGCGGCGGCTTCTCGGTCGACGTCGACCTCACGAGTTCCGACACGACCGTCGGAACGATTCTGAGCCCGGTCGCCATGGCTGGCGGTGCTACGTCGGCTTTCGCGCCATTCGACCCGCTGACAGCTGGCACGACAGTGATCAGTGTGCAAACGCCCGCCGGTTTCGAAGCGCCGGCCAATTTCAACCAGATCAACGCCAATGTCACCGCGCCGGACATCTTGTTACCGGCGACTCTGGCCGTCGGTCTGGATCTACAATCCACGGTGTTCGTGCGCCTCGAATCAGCGCCGCCCAGCCCTGTCGATGTGACGTTGACGGTGGCCTCCGGCGCTGTCGCCACGCTCAGCACGGACCCGACCCTAGCGGGATCGACCACCCTCACCTTCACCGGTGTGACCGGTACTACGGTGGGTACGGTTTACGTGCAGGGACGGAGTCTCGGCGGCACGACGTTGACTGCACAGGCGGCCGGCTATGCCGATCAGGTCTCCGCGATCACGGTGGATCCGTCCGGTTTTATCATCAACTCGCCATCGTCCATCACGACAACGGTGGGCTCGACACGGAATGTCCAAGTGGTGTCGGCAAGACTCAATCCGAGTACGCTGAACTGGGCGCAGACGCAAGCGCTGCGCGGTGGACTGTCCGCGGCAGTCTCGCTGTCCATCGGCGACACCGGCGTTGGCACGTTGAGTCCAAACCCCCTGTCGTTTAGTGCCGGAGATACGTCGATGAACACCATCTTCACACCGGTGGCGCCCGGTGCGACGACGGTGGAAGTGCTGGCACCGACCGGCTTCTCGAGCCCGTCCAACTTCCGCATCATTAACGCGACGGTGAATCCCTAGTGCCCGGTTAACTCCTCGAGTTAACGCATCTTCGCCTCGAGGGGTGGGTCCTGGTTGTCGAGCTGCACGACGCACCGCACGGTGGACCCCTCCGGCGAGCTGTCGATATGCAAGGCACCCCCGATTTCCTTGGCGCGAACCTCCATGTTGGCAAGGCCCCGGCCGCGCCGGTTGCCAACGATGCCGTGGCCGTCGTCACAGACCTCGACGGTGAGCTGCGCGTCGCGATGTATCGCCCGGATGGTGATCGTGTCGCATCGGGCGTGGCGTACCGCGTTGGTCACGGCTTCCTGCACGATGCGCATCAGACCCAACGCATGTTCGGGGGATATGGCGATGTCTTCAGTGAGTTCCTCAAGCGCCCAGTTGAGCGCGATACCCTGACGGTTGATCGCGCGCGTCGTGCGGTGACGGTACGACGCGAAAAGGGCCTGCAAGGTGTTTTCCTCCGGCGCGAGGGAGTCGATGATGAGCCGTAGATCGTCCAACGCGAACCGGAGCGCGGATTTGAGTTCGGGGTTGCGCGCCTGTTCGCTGAGGCCGAGCGCGTGCACCAATTGTCCGCCCAAGCCGTCGTGCATGTCACGCATCAGGCGCGCGCGTTCCAGGGCCGCAGCTTCACGCCGTTGGGACTCCGCCAAGCGTTCATAGTTGTCTTGCAACTCGGCGTGCTTCTCTTCGACCCGTGCTTCGAGCTCGGCATTGAGCGCCAGCGTCGTCGCCAGGAAGCGCCGCGCCCGAAGTACGATCATGCCGATCAGGGCGAAACCCAGGGAGGGTGCGATGTAGAGAATGAGCGCCTGGTCCGCCAGAAATACCCCTCGATTGAACAGTCCGTGTATGTCGTGCAACACCATGGCCGCGCAGGCCACACCGAAGATCATCACAATCCAACCGGTACGCTCCAGTTCCCGTGCGTGCAGAATGAACTGAACGACACCGTAGATGCCAACCGACACCGACAACCACCACCAGGTCAGTCCAACCAACCCCGTGAGAATAAAAGGCACGGACAGGGTTGCAATGGCGAACAGCATCCATGTCGCGAACAACACCGGTTCCAACACCCGCCGCGCAACCGCGCGGATCCTGTGCAAGGCCAGGACCAGGCACAGGATACTGGTGTTCCAAATGGTGATACGTACGGCGTCTGTGAATGCTCCCGGCAGGGGGAAGTAAAGAAGGAGCAACGCGAAAGCACTCAGCAGAATGCCCACAGCCGCCCAGCCTACGCCCGGTGCACTCGGATCGCGCAGGTACGCACTCAGGATGAGAAGCGAAGCGAGGACACTCAATAAGCCGAACCCAACCGGGATATCGCGCGTGAAATACCGCTTCGTCATGTACGCGTCCAAGAGTTCGGCATAGGGGCCCACCACGGGCGCGCGGAGGAAATCGAGCATCCCCGGACTGCCCTGAAACCGTATATGCAGTGTGTGGCGCCCCGGTGCAGCCAGACTGTCCGGTAGAATCTGAATGAAAGGCCCGGCAGCTTTGGGAATGCCCTCGCCGAGTGACGGACGGGCATGGCCGATCAACTCGCCGTCCCAATACACCGACAGTTTGCCGGAATGCCCTGGGACATAAACTGCAAGTTGCTCGGTGACCGCCTGTGGCGGAAGCTCGACGGTACCCCGGTACCAGCCTTCGGCGGCAATGCGCCGCCTGGGCCAATACCACAGATCGGGAAACCCCACCGTATCCCAGTCATCGGCGGACATCGGAATCGCGGTCGATGCACCGAGATGGAGCTCCATCACGGCCAATTCGATAGGCTCAGTCGTGCCATCTTCCAACCCGTAGCTTGCACAGCTTGCAAACAGCAGGAATGCGGATAAGGCACATTTCCATGTGCGATTCATAGCGACTCCTCCCTGGAGTGTCCCGCCACGAACTGTTCTTTGTACCTTCGAAGCGCAGGACCGACGCAACTTCTATGATTGTACGCGACACGACCCCATGGATGTATCGTTAACACCCCCGGTCCCGTAACCGTATACACGCTGAAGACGCGGATGGAGTCCGCCGCTCTGTCCCGTCGGATAAGGCCGCGCGCTCAAAATCGTTAGACCGCGAGTTGAGTGAGCTCCATGGGGCGGCTGATCTGGTAGCCCTGAGCGTAGTCCACGCCGATCTCTTTCAAGTTGTCGAGAATCTGCGCATCTTCCACGTACTCGGCGATGGTCTTCTTACCCATGTAGTGTCCGATCTCGTTGATCGAGCGCACCACGGCGTAGTCGGCGGGGTTGTTGACGATGTCCTTGACGAACACGCCGTCGATCTTCACGAAATCCACCGGCAGGTTGCGCAAGTAGGAATACGAGGACAAGCCGGTGCCGAAGTCGTCGAGCGAGAAACTGCACCCGATGATGCGCATGCGGTTCATGAAGTCCACCGCATTGTCGAGATTGGCAATGGCGGCGGTTTCGGTGATTTCGAAACACACCTTACCCGTCGGTGCCTGAGTGTCGGCGAACCGCTCCAGAACGAAATCCGGAAAGGTCGTATCGTTAACCGAGTGGCCTGATACATTGATGGCAAAACCGCCGAAGTTGTCGAGCAGACTGCGATTCTCCGCCATCCATTCCAGAGTCTTGGAGATCACCCAGCGGTCGATGGTCGTCATGCGATTGTAGGTTTCCGCCGCGTTGATGAGCTCGGTCGGGGCCACCACATCGCCCAGCTCATCCAGCATGGTCAACAAGATCTCGTAGTGCACATTGTGATCGTGCTGATTGTCGATCGGTTCGATGCGCTGGCAATTCAACACGAGACGGTCTTCGTCCAGCGCCTTGTCGAGCTGTGTAACCCATTCCATGGCGCCATGACGTTGCACCATGCGCTTATCGCCGAGCTCGTATTCCTGCACGCGGTTGCGACCGGCGTCCTTGGCGGAGAAACACGCCTCATCCGCATGTTGCATCAGCGAATCGACGCTGTCGGTGCTCTGATCAACGAATACGAGTCCCATGCTCGCCGTGAGATTGTACTTGCGTCCCTCCCATTCGAAGTTGAGCGAACGAATGGCCTCCAGCACTTCCTCTGCCACTTCTCGCGCGCGCACCGATTCGATGTCTTCGAGCAGAACGCCGAACTCGTCACCGCCGAGCCGCGCGATCGTTTGATTCGAAGATTCGTAAGCAGCGCCCCCAAACAGGGTCGTTAGCTTCTCACCGACGATGCGCAACAATTCATCTCCGGCGCGATGTCCGGAGGTGTTGTTGACGATCTTGAACTGATCCAGGTCGAGATACAGCAAACCGTGCTGGATGCCCTTGGTCTTCGCCGTGGTCAGACCTTCCTCGATCACCCGCTCGAACTCCTTACGGTTCATCAGCTGGGTCAAGTCGTCATGACTGGCCTGGAAGGCCAGTTGGTTGTGCATGTTCTCCAACATCCGTTGCGAAGCGCGCTCCATCAACGGCAGGTCGTAGTCGTCCAGCAGCGTGATGCGTCCTTCAAAGAGATCGTCCGCCATCTCTTTGAGGGTGCGCTCCAACGCCTTGACACCTTTACGGTTGACGAACACGAAGGAACTCGAGTCGTCGCCGACGAAGGCCACGGAGAGAATCAACGGCCGGCCTTCCCGGTCCGAGGCGGCCACCCATTCACCGACCTGGATGCGACGGGCACGATTGACGGCTTGCTCGTAGCTCTGCTGCACTTGCTCGTCACCGGCCTCGATGGTGGGGTCGACGTCGGGTAAGAGTTCGGTGAGTCCCAGCAACTCTTCGATCTGCCCGTCCTCGATCGGCACCTTGTTGACATCGACCTTGTTGCCCGCGGTATCGCCCACGAGCGTACTGGACATCTTCATGACCAGCGGGGTCCGTTTGCTCGGATCGAACGAAATACTGTTGAGCCCTTCCACGACGCGCTTCAAGAGCTGCTCCGGCTCTACATAACCCTCGCTGCCTTCTTCTATTTCGCCGTCCAGCTGGCTTTGCAGCTGTTCGAGAATCGCCAACTGATCGCGCCATTCGTTACTGTCGGCACCGTGGCGCAAATGTGTATGCACCAGCAGGTTGCGCCACCCCGGATTGAGCAGTTCCAGCAACAAGTCGGGTACTTCCTTGCCGCCCAACCGCTCCTCGACTTCTTTGACCACCCGCCGACGTGCACGTGCGAGTTTTTGTTGACCCTCGCTCGCGCGAACCGTGCGTTCGACGTTGCCGCGGTAGGTGCGCGACTGCCGATCGACTAAGGGGTGCAGCTCATCGACCACCTCGTCGAAGATGTTGGGGTTCTGGTCGTAGTCTTGCACGACTCGCTGCAACAGCTCGTCCACCCGCCGACCGACTTCGCGGTCGATGCCTTCGCGAATGTCTCCTGTGTTGCCCAAGCGGGCGAGTTGGTTGAGCATTTGCACGGCGCTGTGCGGTGCTTGCGGATCGCTTTCCAGGAAACCCGGGTCTTGCGCGGCCAATTTGTTGAGTGTGACCTCCAGGCGCTGAACCCAGTCCCGCACACCCGGTGTGATGAGACGGTCATCGCGCAGCGATTCGACCAGGTTCTCCATTACCTCCAAGGTGTCGAAGTCGTCCTCGGTCAAGCCTTTGTGCTCACCGTGCTTGTCACGCAACACCTCAATCAAACGCGGTTTCAGACGTGTGTCCGAAAGCGGCGCATCGCCGAGTTCCGATTGAATCTGCGCCAAGGCGTCGATGATCTCGGCACCCTTAAAAGTCTCGTTAGGACTGGCGTTCTGCGGCGCCAACACGTCTTCGCGCGGGCGTCCGAGCATTTGTTGCGTGCGCCGATTGATGTCCAGGATGGAACGGGCGGTGCGATAGGCCGGCGCACCCACACCACCGTTTTGTTCGAAGGGATTCTGGTCGACTTTGTGTCCGGCAACGCCGTCTGCGGCCATCGCCACTTCGCGCATGGCCTGATCCATCTCCTGATACTCGCCGGGACTGACGGTGACGCCCGCGCGGTTGCGGATGGTGTACTTGGGCTGAATCGCTTCGCGCAACTCTTCCAAGGAGGGAAACACGCCGCTGTCGCCGAGTAGTTTCGCCAACGCCGTGTAAAGGTGGCCGAGCACCTGATCCAATTCGTGTTGATAGATCTCGAACAATTCCTTGCGCACATCGGCGCGTAGCGGAAGTCGCTGCATGGCGTCGTCGAAAGCCCAGGAGATCGCCGATGGTCCTACCGGAATGACGTCCTTGTGACTCCACGGCTTGGCCAACAGACCGAACTGAGCGCGCATGTCCAGCAGCTGATCCTTGAAACGGTTCTCAGCCTTGGAAATCGTTTCGGCGACCAACAGCCAGTTTTCGAACTGCTCCGTGTCGACTAACTCGAGCTTGGCGCTGTTACCGGAATCGCGCTTGCGCCGGCGCTCCAGGACGGCTTCCAAGTCGGACACCCGCTCCACTTGTACCATCACCCCGCCCACGAAATCGCCGACGAGTTCCTCGCCGCCTTTCTCAAGCACATCCAAGGTTTCGAAGTAGCGGGTCTGTACCGCGTTGGTCCCGGCATCGCGTGCTTTGACCAACACATCGTCGCTGGCGGTTTTCACGAACGCAGAGCCCAAACGGCTGGTGGCACGTTGCACCACTGCGCGGATGCGCTCGAGCAGACGCTTGGATTCGGCAGCCGGGACGCGCTTGTCGCGCAGGGCCTCGAGATCGCCGCCGGTGGCTTCCACCGTGGCCACGTCCGGCAGTTCCTCGACATCCGGCTGAGGTAACTCATCGGGCACTGCCGTACCGGCAGCGACGGCGAATTCCACGAGTGTCTCGAACGCTCGAGCCTCGAGCCCCTCCTCGAAACTGACACCCAAGCCGTTACCGCTGTCCAGTACGCGCGCGATTCTCGCTTGCGTGCGAAAGTGCTCTTGTCCCGTCGGTGTGGCGACCGAGAAGTGCAGCGCGACCTTGTCGCCGGGCTGCACATCGGCACCCGTCGCTTCCAGCGACCGAGAGCCACCACCGCCCGTCAACAACATGCCTTCTTCGCAAAAATCGCGAATGGAGCACAGCCAGGATCGACCCTGTTCGGGGTGCACCAGTGCGGACAGTTGGATAGGTTGACGAGCGTACTTACGTCGATTCAAAGGAGTGAGATCCATTTACACACTTTCGTAGGAAGATAACCCATTACGGTACCGCGTGAAACTAAAGCACCGCACAGAACCGATCGATGAATACGGCGTTGAACGCAGTTAACCCAGCTACTGTGACGTGTGCACGTTTCCGTTGGTGCCTGACGGCGATGGCTGGGGTGGCGGATCGAGGGACTCTCCGTGCACGACCACTCTGTCGCGGCCCCCGGCTTTGGCGGTATACAACGCGCGGTCTGCACGCCGCAGCAGGTCATCCACGCGTTCGCCCCGGCGGTAGCGGGTAATGCCGACGGATACCGTCATCACCTGATCCGTCGGCGTCCCCGGCAACCAGATCTGCCGTGTGCGGTCGGCCAGTCTTTGAGCCACCCGGCGGCTCTCCGCTTCGTCGGCATCCACCAACACCAGCAGGAATTCCTCACCGCCGTAGCGCGCCACGTAGTCGACATTGCGCACGACCGCGAAAGCGACGTTGGCGAACTCCTTGAGCATCGCATCGCCGGCAGCATGACCGTAGCGGTCGTTGATGAGCTTGAAGTGATCGAGATCGCAGTAACAAACGCTGAATGTGCCTTGACCTCTGTCCGCCAACGCCTTTTGGCGCTTGAGCACATCCATGATGAAGCGCCGGTTGTGTACTTGAGTGAGTTCGTCCTTGGACGCAAGTTCCTGCAGGCGCTCCAACGCACTGCGCAGTCCCGCATTGCGCGCCGCCAAGACGTCACGAGCGCGAATGACCTCGCCGCCCAACAAGACACCGGCCACCAACATCGCACCGAACGCGAGCAGCGTAATCCACTCGAACTCACGAGCACCGCCGCCGAAGACGGTCAGCGCGACGTCACAGAGAAAGTAAGCGCACCACGTCCCCACGGCGATCAGCAGGATCTGATCGCGACGTAAGTACAACGCGGCGTACAGTACCCCGAACACGGGCGCGATCAACAGTACCCAGCGCGTGGCATCCCAAACCAACGCCGCCATGATCACCACCCCGAGGTTGGCCCACGTGGCGCGCGACAGAATGAGCACGTCGCCGGTCACCTCCAGTTGATCGGTAACGTTCAGGTGACGCCACACCGTCAACGCGGCGACGCCAAAGACCCAGATCCCGACCAGCGGCGCCAAGTCGGCCAGCGTCGTGCGCATGTGGCCTTGCGCTAAAAGCCACAGCGTTAAGGCGACATACAGCGCCAAGCCGCTTGCGAGCAGCAGGAAACGTATAGCGCTCGCGCGGGTTTGTTCAGACTCGAATTCCACCTTGTCATACTAGAGAACCGCGGTTGCGGTGTTTGCATGGCGGTGTGTGGGTGTGTAACTGATGTGTAAATTTGCGGATGGCGAAATGCCAACTAGCTCACGACCTGCCGTACCGCAGCACGATAGCCGTCCAAGAGCCGTTGGCGGGTAGCAGGCGGCATCCCGCTGACGAAACGCCGCTCCGAAGCCCATGCACCGGCGGCGGCCTCCACGCTCGGGAATAAACCGGCGCCAACTGCCGCCAAAAGCGCTGCACCCAGCGCGGTGGTCTCCGTATCGACGGGTCTTTGTACATCAACGTCCAAAATGTCGGCGAGAAATTGACACACGGCATCGTTCACCACCATGCCGCCATCCACGCGCAACTCATGCACGACCGCGCCGTCACCTGCCATCGCTTGTAACAGTTCTTGAGTCTGATAGCCCACCGCCTGTAGAAACGCGGTGATGAGCTGGTCTCGCGTGGAGTCCAGGGTCAAGCCGGTAATCATGCCGCGCACGTCCGGTTTCCAGTGCGGGGCGCCCAGGCCGGTGAACGCCGGTACCACCACCACCCCGCCGCTGTCGCCTTCGGTGCGTCGAAAAGCCGCCTCCGTTTCCTCCGCCTGGGCGATCAGACCCAGCTGATCGCGCAGCCATTTGATCGCCACTCCGGCAACGAAGATACTGCCTTCGAGCGCATAGGTGGTTTGTCCGCCCACGCGATAAGCCACCGTAGTCAGCAGTTGTTGCGTCGATCGCGGCGCTTTCGCGCCCGTGTTCGTCATCACGAAACAGCCGGTGCCGTAGGTGCTCTTGCTCATCCCCGCCGTCAGGCAACCCTGCCCCACCAACGCGGCTTGCTGATCACCGGCAATCCCGCAAATCGGGATCTCGGCACCGAACCACTCCGTATGCGCCTGGGCCAATTGCCCCGCGCTGTCGACCACGGTGGGCATCACACGGTTGGGAATGCTCAGGTGCTCGAGCAGCTCGTTCGACCAGCGCTGCTCGTGGATATCGAACAGCTGCGTACGGCTCGCATTGGTGGCATCGGTAAGGTGCGCCGCACCCTGCGTGAGACGCCAGACCAGATAGGTGTCCACGGTGCCGAAGCAGAGCTCCCCAGCCTCTGCTCGAGCCTTTGCGCCATCCACGTGATTGAGGATCCACGCGAGCTTGGTGCTGGAAAAGTACGGATCGATCACGAGTCCCGTGGTCGCCGCAATGAACGCAGTGGCGTGCTCCCCACCAATCGATGCACGTCGCAACACGTCGCATTCCGCGGCAGTGCGCCGATCTTGCCAGACGATGGCCGGGTAGACGCACTCACCCGTCGCGCGCTCCCACACCAGTGTGGTTTCGCGCTGATTAGTGATGCCGATGGCGGCGATGTCGGTGCCGCTTAAGCCCGCTTCCGCAATAGCCGCGCGTCCCGAGTGCAACGTGGTTTGCCACAGCACTTCCGGGTCTTGCTCGACCCAGCCATCTGCCGGGTAGTGCGTGTCGATCTCGTGCTGCACGATAGCGAGCGGCCGTATGCGATGGCTTGCCTCAGGGGCAGGCTCGACTGCATAGATGATGGCGCGACTGCTCGACGTGCCTTGATCCAACGCCATGACATAGCGTGGATGCTGCGCTTCGCTGTGCTCCAACCCCATAACTCCGCTGTAAAACGATCGGGTAACCGTACTAGATGCGGAGATCCGTTAGAAGCGCGGAACCGGCATGGCTGGGGCGGGACGCACCGTACGGTACCCGACGAGTTCGAAACTGTATTCCACCCAGTCCGACGCTACTTTTGAGACGAGCGCACTTGCGTTGGCCGCTTGCAGCAATTCGTGCAATCGCCAATCCGGAGGTGTCTGGCGGGTGGGGAGGCTGCCGCTATGCCCACGCACCTCCACATTGGTTTTGCCAGTCGCGGTTGCGGATCGAATGAGCACTTGCACTTCACGGTGAGTCGGGGTGAGCGCCAACACCTGTTGGATCAGCAGGGACACGATGCGCGACACCAACAATTCGTCCGTAAAGACGATGGCTCGCTCGTCGGCCTTGAGTTGGAGGCGCGCTTTACCCACTTCAGCTTCCACACGTAACTCATCGAGCGTTTGCCCAACGACGGCGTTTAGATCCGTCGCTGTCCAAATCATCTCCCCGCGGTTGCGTGCACGGCCAGTCATGTTGACGATCCTTGCAGCGCTCCGCTGGATCTGAGCACGTTCGCCTTGCGCTACGCTGCGGGTTAACTGGCGGGCGATCTCGTCCCAGTATTCTGTCAGCAATACATGCCGGCGTTGCAAATCGTGGCGCTCCTGCGTCAACGCGTGCCGCTCAACGTCGAGCGCTTCCTGCAGTCGTTTCTCGCGAGAGCTGCGCTCAATCGAGTAACGTAATCGCTGTGTCTTGAGATCGGCTCGTGACAGACAATCGTCCACCGCTGCGCCGCTCACTGCCTCCCACCGCTCCCTCGATGTCAGCATGATGATCGGTGTATAGCGCAAGTGAGCTATTTCACGAAGCTGATCGGCAACGCAGCCGTGATCCGTGTGCGCCATCTTGTCAGACAGCAACACGCAGTCCAACGACGTGTTGAGCGCTATGCGCACTGCTTCGCTCGCAGACCGCGCACCGTGAATCACGTAGTCACTGCCAAGGCAGTTCTCGGTGAGTTCCATGAAGCTCTTGTCGTCCTCCACCACGAGCATTGCCCGCTTGTCTCGTGCAACGCACTCGAAGCCACCGTGCTCGGCATCCATATTCACGTTTATAAACTTGTTAGCAACGGCTCCGGAGGTGGAATCTACTGCGTCCAATGCACACTCTCAACTGGCGAGTTCATTGAGTATAGGTGGGCGCAATCCTACCCATAGAGGTATTTGTTAGATGTACCTCACAGATGCGCGAGGGATCTGCGAGACGTCTTTTATGGTAGTATGTACTGTATATAAATACAGTCTATGGACGTAATTTTAGAGGTGATTGAAAAGGTGCTGGAGAGGTAATCAGAACGGTGTATAGAGGCTGCCAATGGGACTTTCGAACCTCAAAAATGTAAAAAAAACATCCTCCCCAGGGCGTCCACGTACAGTGCACAGGTTATCCACAGGGTTTGCCATCCTGCATCTTGCAAAACGAAAATGAACCCATTATCTTGTGTAGCTCGCAACGAAAACCCCTATATATGGGGGTTTTCGCACTTTGACCAAGTCAAACATTTTGTTCGGCACGGAGGGTCCGAACAGGGTATTTGGCGCACGTTCATCCAACACTTGCCGCAGCGATTGGCAGACAGTTTCTGTAGCGATTGGTGGACGATGGATGGACGTTGGCGGACAAGGACACGGTCAAATTCCCACCGTTTAGCGCGTCTGGGAGCTATCTGGACATTGGCAACAGCTACTTTTGGAGTCACCGCCAAGGCGTCCTCCACGGTGTCTCTTCGACGTTGCGGTGTTTCGAAGTGGTTCGTACGAGACCAGACGCCGGTAAATGGCAGCTAGTCACTAGCAATTAGTAAATAGATAGCAGATTAAATAGATAGCAGATTAAAAAGGATCATAGGAGCTAACACACAAGTCATGCATACAGACAGGCAGGCAGAATCCCAACCACCGCGACCGACTCAACCCGCTGGAGAACAAACCGAACAGGTTCAACCAGCACCGGCGCTGACGCCGTCACTGACCGCCACCGCACCCGGGCAACTCAAAGTCATCAAACGCAACGGCACGGTCGTCCCATATACGGACGACAAGATTGCCGTGGCGTTGACAAAAGCGTTCCTGGCCGTCGAAGGCGGCACCGCCGCAGCCTCGCCTCGCATACGCGAACTGGTCGGTGCACTGACCAAACTCGTTTCCAACACGTTCAAACGCCGTCTGCCCTCGGGTGGCACGCTGCATATCGAAGACGTCCAGGATCAGGTCGAACTGGCGCTCATGCGCTCAGGCGAACAGCAGGTGGCGCGCTCTTACGTGTTGTACCGGGAAGAGCGTGCGCGAGCCCGTGCGGAAAAGACACCCGCCGAGCCTGACGCGACGACCGCCGCCATCGATCCGGGCACCAGTATCCGTGTCGTGCAAAACGACGGCAGCACAGCACCGCTGGATGTCGCTCGCATTCGCACCATCATCAACGAGGCGTGCACCAATCTCAGCGACGTCGAGGCCGAACGTATCATCGACGAGTCGTTGAACAACATGTACGACGGCATCAGCGCCAGCGATGTGGCCACCTCCATTCTGATCACCGCGCGCACCCTGGTGGAAGAAGAACCCAACTACACCTACGTCACCGCACGGTTGCTGCTCGATGAGTTGCGCACCGAAGCGTTGAGCTTCCTGGATGTCAACGGCAGCGGGATCGAACAACGCGCCACGCAATCGCAGATGAGCGAGGTGTATCCATCGGCATTGCAGCGCTTCATAGAGCGCGGGGTCGAGCTCGAGCTGCTCGACCCTAAGCTGCATCACTACGATCTAGAACGCATCGGTGCTGCGCTCAAGCCTGAGCGCGACCTCGATTTCACCTATCTGGGCTTACAGACGCTGTACGACCGGTACTTCATTCACAGCGATGATGTGCGCTTCGAACTGCCGCAGATCTTCTTCATGCGGGTGGCCATGGGTTTGGCGATGGAAGAGGACGAACCCAATGCGCGTGCCATCGAGTTCTACAATCTATTGTCCTCATTCGACTACATGAGCTCCACGCCCACGCTCTTCAATGCCGGCACCCTGCGCCCGCAGCTCTCGTCGTGCTTTCTCACTACCGTGCCCGACAAGCTGGACGGCATTTACGGAGCTATTCACGACAACGCCATGCTCTCAAAATGGGCGGGTGGGCTCGGCAACGACTGGACGCCGGTGCGTGCGCTCGGTTCCTACATCAAGGGCACCAACGGCAAATCCCAGGGTGTGGTGCCGTTTCTGAAGGTCGTCAACGATACTGCCGTGGCGGTCAATCAGGGCGGCAAGCGCAAGGGTGCCGTCTGTGCATACCTGGAAACCTGGCACCTCGATATCGAGGAGTTCCTGGAGCTGCGCAAGAACACCGGAGACGACCGGCGCCGCACCCACGACATGAACACCGCCAATTGGATTCCGGATCTTTTCATGAAGCGGGTCAGCGAAGACGCCGATTGGACGTTGTTCTCACCCAGCGATACGCCGGACCTCCATGATCTCTACGGTCAAGCGTTCGAACAGCGCTACCGACAGTACGAAGCGCAAACCGAGAGCGGCGAGCTGAAGCTGTTTCGCCGCATCAAAGCGGTGGAATTGTGGCGCAAGATGGTGTCGATGCTGTTCGAAACCGGTCACCCTTGGATCACCTTCAAGGACACGTGCAACCTGCGTTCGCCCCAGCAACACGTCGGTGTCGTGCATTCGTCCAACCTCTGTACCGAGATCACGTTGAACACCTCCGAAGCAGAAATCGCAGTGTGCAATTTGGGTTCGGTCAATCTCGTGCAGCATGTTGAGGACGGCAAACTCAATATGAAGAAGCTCAAGAAAACCGTGAAGACCGCGGTGCGCATGCTCGACAACGTGATCGACATCAACTACTACTCGGTGCCGCAAGCACGTACGTCGAACATGCGGCATCGACCCGTCGGTCTGGGTGTGATGGGTTTTCAGGACGCGCTCTACAAACTCGGTTCGTCCTATTCCTCCGACGAGGCCGTCGATTTCGCAGACCGCTCAATGGAGGCGATCAGCTACTACGCCATCGACGCCTCGTGCAAACTTGCGAAAGAACGCGGCAGCTACGCCAGCTTCTCCGGATCGCTGTGGAGTCGCGGCATTCTGCCCATCGACTCGATCCAGCTCTTGCGCCAGGAGCGAGGCGCTGAATACCTCGACGTCAACACCGACACGACAATGGACTGGGACAAGTTGCGCGCAAAGGTACAAAACCACGGCATGCGCAATTCCAACGTGATGGCCATCGCCCCGACTGCGACCATCGCCAACATTACCGGGGTCTCGCAGTCTATCGAGCCGACGTACCAAAACCTCTATGTGAAGTCGAACCTCTCCGGTGAGTTTACGGTGGTCAATCCGTACATGGTGAAGGATCTCAAAGCCCTTGGCCTGTGGGATAAGGTCATGGTCAACGATCTCAAGTACTACGACGGCAGCGTGCGCGCCATCGAGCGTATTCCGGAGGACATCAAGCAACGCTATGCCACGGCCTTCGAAGTCGAACCCCGCTGGTTGGTCGACGCCGCCAGCCGGCGCCAGAAGTGGATCGATCAAGCGCAGTCGCTCAACCTCTACATGGCCGAAGCTTCGGGTAAGAAACTCGATATCACCTATCGCATGGCCTGGCTGCGCGGATTGAAAACCACCTACTACTTGCGCGCGCTCGGCGCTACCAGCACGGAGAAGTCCACGCTGGATCGCGGCACGCTGAACGCGGTGAGTTCGACCGCCGAACCCGTCCCCGCTCCGGCAGCCTCCGCGCAGCCAGCTGCGGTGGACATCGATCTCGGCGAAGCCGCAGATGTGCCCATGGCGTGCTCGATCGATGACCCTGATTGCGAAGCCTGCCAGTAATCATAAGGAGACAACGTCATGTTAAGTTGGGACGATTACAACGACGAAGACATCGCGGGCAACGCGCAACGCAACCCTGAAGTCAGCAAACTGCAACCAGACCGCGGCGTTACTGAGCATGTCCATCAAGTAGCAAACACGTTCACCGAACCTGCAGTAGTGGTTGCAGAGGTGGTCACGGAACCCGCCGTCGTAGCAGCGGCACAAGTCACTGCGGCGCAAGCCGCACCACCCCAAGCACCGGCACCAGCCGCAACTCTCATGCAACCCTCTGTGCAAACTGAGACAGTGCAAACTGGAACAGTGCCAACTGAGACAGTGCAAGCTGAGACAGTGCAAGCCGAGCCCATACCAACCGAACCCGCACAATCCGCCGCTGCAGTAGCGCCCGAACCCGCGGCGGCCCCGGTGACCTACGCCACTCCGTCCGTCAGCAACGAGCGTGTGACCGTCGATCAGAAAGCCATGATCAACTGCCGCGCCGATCTCAATCAGCTGGTGCCGTTCAAATATGACTGGGCGTGGCAGAAGTATCTGGACGGCTGCGCTAACCACTGGATGCCGCAAGAGGTCAACATGACCGCGGATATCTCTTTGTGGAAGTCCGATGACGGCCTGACCGAAGACGAGCGCACCATCGTCAAGCGCAGTCTCGGATTCTTCTCGACAGCGGACTCACTGGTCGCCAACAACCTGGTTTTGGCCATCTACCGGTTGATTACCAACCCGGAGTGCCGCCAGTATCTCTTACGCCAGGCGTTCGAAGAAGCGATCCACACGCACGCATATCAGTACTGCATCGAATCGCTCGGCATGGACGAAGGCGAGATCTTCAACATGTATCACGAAGTCCCCTGCGTTGCCGAAAAGGCGTCGTGGGCACTCAAATACACACAAGAGATTGCCGATCCGACCTTCAACACCGGCACGGTGGAAACCGACAAAGCGCTGTTGAAGAACTTGATCGCCTACTACTGCGTACTGGAAGGCATTTTCTTCTACTGCGGCTTCTCGCAAATTCTCTCGATGGGTCGACGCAACAAGATGACCGGCACCTCGGAGCAGTTCCAATACATCCTGCGCGACGAGTCGATGCACGTGAACTTCGGCATCGACGTCATCAATCAGATCAAACTCGAAAACCCGCATCTGTGGGACAGCGAGATGCAGGCACTGGCTCGCGACATGATCCTGGACGGTACGCGGTTGGAAGTGCAGTACGCACGCGACACCATGCCACGTGGCGTGCTCGGCATGAACGCCAACATGATGGAGGAGTACCTGCAGTTCATCGCCAACCGGCGACTCGCGCAGATCGGTCTGCCGGAACAATTCCCGGGAGTTAAGAATCCGTTTCCGTGGATGTCGGAAATCATGGACTTGAAGAAAGAGAAGAACTTCTTCGAAACTCGTGTCACCGAATATCAGACGGGCGGTGCGCTGAGTTGGGACTAGCGCAACACTGCGCACAGTTCTCCGTACTCGTTGCGGTCTCAGTATGTCTGTGGGGAGGTGTCGCACACGCCGCGGCCGATTCCGAGCCACAGACCTACACCGTCGCCGGTCTCTCCAAGCCCGCTGAGATCATCGTGGACAAGTGGGGCATACCCCACCTGTACGCGCAGGACCACTACGACGTCTTCTTCGTGCAGGGTTTCAACGCCGCGAGGGATCGCTTGTGGCAGATCGATCTGTGGCGCAAGCGCGGCTTGGGACAACTATCGCAAGCACTGGGCCCGCAGTACCTCGAGCAGGACAAAGCCACCCGGCTGTTCCTCTATCGCGGCGACATGTACGCCGAATGGTTGGCCTACGGCAACGACGCCAAACGCATCACTCAGGCGTTCGTAGCGGGCATCAACGCCTACGTGGCGTTGACCCGATCGCAGCCCGATCTGCTGCCACCGGAGTTTGCGCTCTTAGGCTACGCACCCGACCCGTGGCAGCCCGAGGACGTGGTACGCATCCGCAGCAACGGCTTGTGGCGCAACGTCACCGCCGAGGTGTGGCGCGCGCGCATGGCTTGCCGCCAACAACTCCCTTTAGCTGCTCAATACAAGCAACTGGAGCCGTCGTGGACAACCGTCGTGCCGGAAGGCTTCGATCCCTGCTCAGTCCCGGCCGGTGTGTTGGATCGTTATCGATTGGCTAAAGCCCCTGTCGCTTTCGCAGCGAACGACACCGCTGCCCTGCCGCCAGATGCGCTGCTGCGTGAGAGCCTCGGCTCCAACAACTGGGTTGTTGCAGGCTCGCGCACGCAAACCGGACGGCCCATTCTCGCGGACGATCCGCATCGCGGCCACGCCACGCCTTCGCTCCGCTACATCGCTCATTTGTCCGGTCCGGGCATTGACGTCATCGGTGCCGGTGAACCCGCATTACCCGGTATTTCCATAGGTCACAACGAGAAGATTGCCTTCGGGCTCACTATCTTTCCCATCGATCAGGAAGACCTGTACGTATACGAACGACGCGAAGGCGGGTACCTGTATCAAGGCCGCGTGGAACCGCTTACGAGTGTGACCGAAACGATCGCAGTGCGCGGGCAACCGAGTGACGCCGTTGAGCTGCACTTCACCCGTCACGGACCCGTCGTGGCCCAGACCGAGACCCACCTTTTCGCAGTACGTGCGGCGTGGCTGGAGCCGGGCATGGCCCCCTACTTCGGCAGCATCGAGTACATGCGGGCACAAAACTTTCGAGAATTCATCGGGGCGCTCAATCGTTGGGGGGCCCCCTCGGAGAATCAAGTCTACGCCGACACTGACGGCAACATCGGCTACAAGCCCGCGGGCCGCTTTCCCATCCGGCGCAATTGGGACGGGTTACTGCCCGTACCGGGCGACGGCCGCTACGAGTGGGACGGCTATTTCGACATGGACGTGCTGCCGGAGGAGTTCAATCCCGAACGCGGCTTTACGGGTACCGCCAACTCCATGAATCTACCGAGCGACTATCCGATCGATGCCTATCGCATCGGCTTTGAATGGTCTGCACCTTGGCGCTACGAGCGGCTGTGGGAAGTACTGCGACAAGACGACCAACACGATCTCGCTGCGTCGCTCGAACTGCAGCGCGACTACCATTCGGTGCTGGCACGACGGGTCATCGAGCGCCTCAGGCTGCCGCGTACCGCTGCGGGCAAGCTGCTCCGCAATTGGAACTATGCGATGACACCGGATTCGGCAGCGGGTGCGTTTTGGAACGTTTGGTATTCTCGGCACCTGATCCCCGCGCTGAGCGCCTTGATCGAATCCCCGCCCCAAACGGACTCCGAGCAGCCTGCAACGGCACCGCCTGAGCCGGTCATCGACAGCCCCAGTCTCGATTCCCTGACCGTTCTGGAATTGCTCGACACCCGCCGCGCGCGCGCACTGGCGCTCGAATCTATGGCAACTGCGTGGACCGAGACCCAGGCACTTCTAGGCGAGGACCCGGACCATTGGCGCTGGGGCGACCTGCACCAAATCAAGTTTCGGCATCCTTTACACGATCTGGCCGACCTGCCTCTCCGCGAACAGATGACCATGCCGGCTTATCCGCGCGGGGGGAACGCCAATACGACCAACAATACCGGCTACGCTCGGACCGACTTCGACGTGCGCGCCGGAGCCTCATTCCGCATGGTGCTCGACGTTGGCAACTGGGACGCGGCGTTGGGGACCAACGCGCCCGGACAGTCTGGTGACCCCCGCTCGCCGTTTTACGACAATTTATTAGACAACTGGGCCACCGACCGGCAATTTCCGTTGCTCTATTCGAGAACTGCGGTCGAAAAAAATCGCGCGCTATCCATTAAGCTGGTTCCTGCCAATTAATTGACACTTGCAGGGTCATGCGGCGTGCACCGTCGCGCGTCCCACATCACGGAATGATGAATACACTGGGAAGGACACCGGTACTGATTGCCTGCCTATGCGCATGGCCATTCGTGACTTTGCCGAAGGCTGCGGACGATGCGGAGGTGTCGGCCAGCCCTCAGATCAGCTACGAAACGGTGACTTTCATCGATACCGACGGGCACCGTTACGTCAACTACGCCACCACCCGCTCCAGACAAGACAGCTACGCCGTCTTCATGGACAAGGACGCGAGCCTCAACGACTACCTGTTTGTCAGTCCCAATCAGTACGACTACGACGACTCCCGCCGCGATAACAACGTGCTGCGCTTTGCGCAAGGTAGCTACGCGCTCATGAGCCAGGGTGATTACATCGATCACGAGGACCCGGACAATTCATCGGTCACGGTCGACGGCGACGGTATCTACACGCTATCGACGTGGGACGGCACGCGCGCAGCCAACGGCCACTTCGGCTACTGGAACTCACCGCACGACTATTCCTATTTCGCGATCGCATGGGTGTTTCCCGAGCACTTCCGCGTGCTCGAGTACCACAGCAACCGCCCCGGGGAATGGGTACGGCGCGGCAACACCCTTGCATACTTTGCCACGGACACCAACGACCTGACGTTCGAGATTCGCTACTGCGCGCAGAACCAGGAGACCTTCCACAATTTGAAATCGCAATTGGCCGACGTAGACGCGGCGAATATCGAACAGCAACAGGACATCGTGACCGTGATTCTCGACAACGAGATCCTCTTCTCGAGCGGGTCTGCGTCCCTGTCAGACGACGGCACCCACTTGATTGAGGAACTCGGTCAGCAGCTGCGCCACGACCGCGATCTGGAGATCGTCGTCGAAGGCCACACCGACAACGTGCCGATCAGCGGCGCGCTCGCTGAACTCTACCCCACCAATTGGGAGCTATCGGCAAAACGTGCGCTGAATGTCGTGCATGCGCTCTCCGCTGCCGGGGTCAGTCCCTACAGGTTGCAAGCGCATGCGTTCGGTCCATTCAAGCCGCGAGTCGAGAACGACTCACCCACCAACCGCAAAGCCAATCGGCGCATCGAACTCATCATTCGTCCCCGCGTGTGAGGAATCGCCACTCATGTCCTGTCTTGTTAGTGCAGTTCAGTGCACACCTTGCGCAGCGTCTCTATGAAAGCGAGCGGCTGATCCAAGAACACATGATGTTGCGCCTCGGCAATACCGTAGGCCGGGAAATCTTGAGGGATGAGTTCACGCATGTAGTCTAGAGTACGCTGGGAAAAGAGTTCACTCTCCTCACCGTAGATCAATCCCAGCGGTAACGTTAAGGCGCGATAGTCTTCAGGTTGCCGCTCGGTATCCTTGAGCGCGCTGGGTAAGTCCTCGTCGAACTTCCAAGCCCATCCGCCGCCGTCTACCGGCATCAGCGAATTGCGTGCGATGTACTGAGTAATGTACTCATTGGCGCACGGCTGCGGAGGCTGCAGGCGAAATCGGGCGATAGCGTTGTCCTTGTCCGGATAGACTTTGGCACGCACGTTCATCATGGTGGCATAGTGCTCAGGCAACGGATCGTCGGGATGGCGAATACCGGAATCCACCAGCACCAGCGCACCGAAGCGTCCCGGATACTTGGACGCCGCGTGCACTGCCATGTATCCGCCGAAACTATGCGCAACGACGATGCAATCGTTGTCGAATCCGGCGTCGTCCAGTACCGCGACGATCTCCTGTGCGTAAGTGTCCGCAGCGTAGCTGTAGCGATAGTCGGAGTCGCCCATGCCCGTCAGGTCCATGGCGGCAATGTCGTATTCGTCCATGAGTTGCGGCGCAATGAAGTCCCACCAGCGCGAGTGCGCGTTCATGCCATGGATGAGCAGCATGCCAGGCTTGCCCGGGCTCGAATAGCGACGGTATACGACATCGCATTCGTCGACCTCGACACGGTGCGTGGTCGCCTCGGTTTCTACTGCCGCCCAAAACCAGTCCGGTATCGTGCTGCCGGTATTGCCTCTATCCCATCGTGCCATAGCCTTCCCCCGAGGTTGTCGATCGCCGATGTCTACAGACGGCCGAACCTCTTCAGATGATAGTCCACGTTGCCGAACAGGGTATCGATGATGGTCAACCGCTTGAAATAGTGGCCGATGTTGAGCTCATCGGTCATGCCCATGCCGCCATGCAGTTGCACCGCATTTTGCCCCACGAACCGACCCGATTTGCCGACCTGCACCTTGAACGCGCTCACCGCTTTTTGCGCCTCCGGTCCATAGCCTTCATCGAGACGCATCGCTGCCATGTACATCAGGGATTTCGATTGCTCATGCTCCATGAACATGTCGACCATCCGGTGTTGCAAGACTTGAAACTTGCCGATGGGTTGACCGAACTGCTCACGCGTTTTGCAATACTCGACAGTGTCTTTGTACAACACCTCCATGCAGCCGACGGCTTCGGAGCCCACTGCCATGATGCCTTCATCGATCACCCTTTCGATCAGGGGCAATCCCGCACCTTCGTCCCCAAGTAGAGCGTCCGCACCGACCTTGACGTTCTCGAGCGTCAGCTCACTGGCACGCATGCCGTCCACAGTGGGATAGTCACGGCGCCCCACACCCTTGAGATCCGCGTCGACAACAAAAAGCGACACGCCCTGTTGATCCCGCTGATCGCCCGCCGTGCGCGCACTGACGACGAACACATCCGCACTCGGCCCGTTGAGCACGACCGCTTTGTAGCCGTTGAGCACGTAGCCGTCACCGTCTTTCTGCGCGGTGGTCACGAGATCAGCGAGATTGAATCGGCCCTGCGGCTCGACATACGCGAGTGCGCCTTGTTTGGTGCCGTCGACTATACCCGGCAGGTACTTGGCTTTTTGTTCCGAAGATCCGCCATAAGCGATGGCACCTCCTGCGAGCACTACCGTGGCAAGATAGGGTTCGACCACCAGGCCTTTGCCGAAGTTCTCCATCATCAGCATAGATTCCACAGCGCCACCGCCAAAGCCACCGTCGGCTTCCGTAAATGGCACACCCAACCAACCCAGCTCGGCAAAGGTCGACCAATGTTCCGCATTGAAACCTAAGTCGGATTTGATCACCTTCTGGCGGTCTTCGAAGCCGTAGTCGTTTTGAATGAAACGAGCCACGCTTTCTTCTAGAAGCGTTTGCTCATCGGTAAAGGAAAAATCCATCCAAATCCCCTTGCTTGTCTTGCTATTCTCTATCCCACAGTGCGATTCACCGACACTGTGTACTCATTTCACGCCGCGCTCAGCCGACCCATCTTCCAAATACCGGTAGATTCGTAACCTGGCCGCCATCTCACTCTGCGTTGCACGGCGTGCCTGCAGCGCTAAGTGTTGCGCCACGGGATTATTCTCTTCTCCAGTGACTTCACCAGTGACTTCTCCAGCGACTCCGGTATACACGTCCGGGGGGCCGATCGGTGGCTCGTTATGGGAGAGCCTGGCGTCGGGCGAAGCGAGAGCATAATACCCGAAACCTTCGATCAATAGCTCACCCAGATTGACCGCGAGTTCGCTGGCACGCAGCTGGATGAGCTCCTGCGGGAAAGGTGCCTGATGGCCCTCATCCAGAGCGCTCTGCCAACGCCACTGCAACGCATTGAGCGCACTGATCTTATGTTCGGCTTCGACGATCCGGGCATGCAGCGGGTCACTGTCGGGTAACGCCTGGCTCAGCTGCCTGAGTCGATCGAGTTGATGCGTGTAATCCACACCGGCAATGTTAAGGAACCTCCCGTGAATTATCGAATACGCACACCTTGCCTGAATTGGCACCTTCTAAAATTGGCGTCTTGAAGGAGCCCTAGTAACCCAGGCACCATAGCGCGGATACTTCGCTAGTCTGGGGAAACACCATGAGTTATTCGACCATCCTCTACGAGGTAGAGGACGGCATCCTTACCCTGACGTTGAATCGTCCGGAAGCCCTCAATGCCTTCAATCGCCACATGTTGGGCGAACTGCTCGATGCCTGCGACCGCGCCGATGCCGATGACGACGTCAAGGCCATCATCGTCACCGGTGCCGGGCGTGGCTTCTGCGCCGGTGCCGATCTCTCGAGCGGTGGCAATACGTTCAACGCCGACGGTCGTGACGACCGGGAAAGCGGTTTGCACCCCGACGGCGGCGGTCTTTTGACCTTGCGCCTGTACGAGCTGAACAAACCGATCATTGCCGCCATCAACGGTCCCGCCGTCGGGGTGGGTGTCACCATGACTCTGGCGATGGACATCCGCTTGGCGGCCGACGTCGCCAAATTCGGTTTCGTCTTCGCCCGCCGCGGAATCGTGCCCGAAGCATGCTCGTCATATTTTCTGCCACGGGCGGTAGGCATCAGCCAGGCGTTGGAGTGGTGTTACTCAGGTCGCGTGTTTCCTGCGAAGGAAGCGCTGGACGGGGGATTGGTCAAAGCACTGTACGCGAAGGACGACTTATTGAACGAGGCACGTGCCATAGCCGCGGAGATACGCGACAACACGGCACCCGTCTCCGTCGCACTCATTCGCCACATGATGTGGAAGATGCTCGGCGCGGACCATCCGATGGAAGCACACAAGATCGACTCGCGCGGCGTTTACTACCGCGGCAGATCGGCGGATTCGAAGGAAGGGGTCGAGTCGTTCCTCGAAAAACGCCCTGCGGCCTTCAGCGGTAAGGTCTCGAGCGACATGCCCGAGTACTTTCCGTGGTGGGCCCAGCGCGAATTCGAATGAGCGTGGCAGAACCTTTTTCTGCGTACATCAGACTAAACAATCAACGAGGACTCTTTTATGGCCGAACCCAACATCGCTCAGAAAGCCCCCTACCCCGTGGAGGTGACTACCGGTAAGAAGTACTTCTGGTGTGCCTGCGGTAAAAGCGAACGTCAGCCCTTTTGCGACGGTTCGCACGAAGGCACGGAATTCACCCCGCACACCTATACCGCGGAAGAAGATCGCACACTGTACTTCTGTGGGTGCAAACATACGGCGGGTGCACCTCTGTGTGACGGTTCACACAACCAGCTCGATTAGGGATCCACATGCTTGGTCGATGGTGGGGAAGACGTGGTCGGCTCAAACATAAAGACCCGGAGGTACGTCTCCGCGCTATCGAAGCACTCGAGACCACCTTGAGCGATGCGGAGCGCGTGGAACTGGTTACCTTGGTTCGCGAGGACACGTCGGCAGAGGTACGGGTGGCTGCACTGACGAAGCTTCCCGCGGAGGATCTGACGAGTCTCACCGATTACCTCGACGAACCCATCGTGGGGGATGAGCTTGCGGCCCGCGTCGCTAGGCTCGTCACGCTAGGCAATCTTCCCGATACGACTCAGCCGACCGCGGTGACCCATCAGTCCGTGCAACGTGCGCTCGTTGCGCGCGCTACTGCCGACAATCTCGAGCAGGTCCTGCGCTACGTGACGGAACCACATCTTGCGGACCTCGCCATCGCACTACGCGACGCCGCTCGCGAGCGGGTGCTCGAGCATGAATACCTGCAATCCGAGGTTGGCCTCGTGCAGTTGGAGCGTGCCAGCCGCTCCAGGGACAAACTGTGTAACCGCCATGCGCGCACGCACCTCGACGCGATTCGTACTGCGCGCAAGGTATGGACATCGACTGTCGCGCGCGTGGATGAGCTGGACGAAGCTGTGCGCAAGGAACTGTCTCAAACACCGAGCCACGTCGCCCAGATCATCGTTCACCAGCAAAAACTGCGTAAATTACAGGAACAACGAACGACTCTGTTAGCCGATCTCGATACAGTCAAACAGCACCTCGACCCTCAGCGCGAGACGATCCCGCCAGACCCGCTGGAAGGATACGAGTGGCAAGATCTACACACGACAGATCCTTTCGAAGAGCTGGTCACGCAGCTTCAGCAACTACACGATGAGTTGTCGGGACCCGGTTACACCCCCACGTTGAACGCAAAACGTCACCAAGTTACCGAACAGTGGCTGACTCTGGCCGACCTGCACGCACCTACCGATCCGCAACACCAACTGCTGAGCAGGGTCAGCGCAGACTTCAACGACGTCGCCGCGGCGGTCGAACGTCTCGAATCACTCTCGGTCCCGGCCGACCCCACTCCTCGTAGTGGTGCGGCAGGCAATGCACACCAACTGCTCAAGGCATACGAACAACGTGCCAAGCAGTGCACGCGATTCCTCGACAAGGTGAGTTGGCCTGCACGCTTCGATCCCCCAACACAACTGCTCGAGATCGAGCAACAGCGCCAGGCGAGCCTTAACAAGACAACAGAACTGCGCCACGACATCGAGCAGTCCAACGCTCGGTTGGCGGAGCTTCTACCCAAACTCGAGTCGGACATTGAAGCAGGTCACGTCAAAGACGCCGTCAACACGATGAAACAAGCCCGCAGCCTGCAGAAGCAAGGGGCCACCGATCACGACAAAGCCGTCAATGCGTTAAGCGCACAACTTCGAGAACTTCAAGACTGGCAGAAATTTGCGACCAATCCGAAGAAACAAGCGCTCATCGATGCGCTGACCGCAATAGTCGACACGCCATTGGAACCTCGCGCTCAGGTCGAAAAGTTGAAGACCTTAAGGGGCGAATGGCGGGCTTTGGGTCAAGGTCGTAATGCAGCCGATGCCGAACAGCAACAACGGTTCGACACGCTGGCGGAAGCTGCATTCGAGCATTGCCGCGGTTTCTTCGAAGCCGAAGCTGCCACACGAAAAGACAACCTCACCAAACGTGAGGCGCTGTGCGAACAGTTGGAAGCTTACATCGCCAACACGGATTGGCAGCAGGCAGACATGCAAGCCGCTGAGACCATTCTGCGCACGGCGCGCGAGGAGTGGCATCGCTATCATCCCTGCGATCGCAAAGCATTGAAGCCCGTCGAGCAACGCTTCGAAGGACTGCAATCGCAATTACACGGCAAGATCAAAGCCGCTTGGGAGACAAACGCCGACGCGAAGCGCTCCATCATCGAGCGCGCCAAGGCGCTGGCGGAGGAGCCACTCGACACACAAATCAGCGGAGCCAAGCGCCTGCAAGAAGAATGGCGTCAAGTAGGCCCCATGCCTAAGGGTATCGATCAGCGGCTGTGGCGGGAGTTCCGCAAAACCTGCGATGAGATTTTCTCGCGCCGCGACGCAGCCAACGCATCCGCTCAAGCCGCACGCCGAGATCGCGAACAAGCCATCGACGCTGCCATATCCCAATTGCGAGACGCTATCTCGACCGACCGACCACCCACGGCCAAACGCCTGGACGATTTGTCGGCGGCAGTGCGGAACGCGGCGGACTCGGAACGACTATCGAAGCACCAGGAACACCAGTTGCGTGACGCCCAGGCGGCGTACCGTACCGCGCTCAAACAAGCGCAACGACAAAAAGATCGAGATGAAGTCGACGCGTTCGCACGCTGGGACGGTGAACTCGCCACCGCGGAAGCCGCAGGCGCCGAGTTGGACGCGCCGCATGACTGGTTCACGGCGCGCGCACAGGGTGAAGCACAAAGTACCGATTGGCAGCGCTTAGCCTTGCTCGCGGAAATCTACGCCGAGTTGTCGAGCCCGGACCCTGACCGTGAAGCCCGTCTGCGCTTGCAAGTGGAGTTGATGAACGAACGCCAACCGCAGCGCAGCTATAAAGAGCTAATGTCTCAGTGGTGCCATGCCGGACCCGCCACTCGCGAAGCGAACGACTACCGGGAACGCTTCTTCTTTGCGCTCAAGCAGCTCGTCGAGCAGCATGAGTAGAACGTTAGCGTCTCACAACGTCACACTGATCTTCGCGCCGCCCAACTTGCTCACCCCGATCATCAGCTCTCCCTCGTAGAGCGCCACCAACTCCGCCACCACGGACAATCCGATACCCTGCCCGTTTTCGATTTCGTCGAGACGACGCCCACGATTGAGCACTTCTGCACGCAGATCTGCAGGGATACCCGGACCGTCGTCCTCGATATCGACGATCACGGTGTACTCACCCGCCTCGGGACGAGCCACGCGAACATGGACCCGCGTCTGAGTATATTTAAAGGCGTTTTCGATGAGGTTGCCGAGAATCTCCAGAAAGTCGCGCTCGTCTCCCTTAGCCACTGCGCTTTTGTCGCACTCATCGGTCACGGCGATACCACGGCTGACATAGGCCGCCTCGAGTGCGCGCAACAGGCGTTGCACCAACGGTGCGATCGCGACTGCCTTACCGACCACAACAGGGCCGGACGCGGAGGCTTTCGACAGCTGATGGGTGACCGTGGTTTCCATACGATCGAGCTGTTCTTGTAAAAGGGTTTTGTTGGGTTCGCGCTCCAGCAAACTGTTCCGCACCACGGCCAACGGCGTTTTCAGGCTGTGGGCCAAGTCTTCCAAGGCGTTGCGGTAACGCGAACGGGAACGCTGCTCATGCACCACAAACCTATCCAGGTTTTGTGCCAGGCCATCCAACTCGCGAGGATAACCGTCGCTCAGCTCTTCGCGCTCGCCGGATTCGAGTTGCTGAACCTCCTCCGCCATCGTGCGCAGCGGCAGCAACCCCCAGCGCAACGCCAACAATTGTGCAATGATGAAAAGCAACGTAGCGGCGCCAAAGCCGACGCCCAGAGATTGACGAAACTGTCGAATCGACGCGCGATAGGGGGCTTGGTCGGTCACGACACTGAACACCACGCGTTCGGTATCGACATCTTCCCAGATCACCGCGTAACTCAGTGCGTACCGGGGAACGTCTCCAGCGACTTCACTGAACTGAAAAAACCCCGGTTGCAAATCCGCCGGTGGAAACTCGACCCCCGTCGTTACTGCGGATGTTGACGTCCAGATGGATTGCCCGATGTCGTCGGCCACCAGCGCGTACAATCCCGATTCCGGCTGGGTCAGTCGCGGTTCCGATAGACTATCGCCTATGCTGAGTGTGCCGGCGTTCTCATCGATCGATCCCATCAATGAGTAGATCACCAGTTGCAGCTGTTCCTGAGCGCCGCTGACCACGCTGGAGGTAAAAGAACGATCCAGAACCCAGCCCGTAATGGTGAGGAACAACGCAAGAACACACGTCGTGGTGACGAGCAGGCGGTTTTGTATCGAGTTGATCACTCAGTCACGAATCGGTAACCCTGACCACGAACGGTCTTGATCAAATCTACAGGACTGATTTTCTTTCGCAGGCGACCCACGAAGACTTCGATGACGTTACTGTCCCGATCGAAATCCTGTTCGTAGAGATGATCGGTCAGTTCCGTCTTGGACACCACCCGATCAGGATTCAGCATCAAATACTCTAACACTTTGTATTCGTACGCAGTGAGTTCCACGGCGTCCCCGTCGACACGAACTTCCTTCTTCGCAGTATCGAGCTGCAAGTCCCCTTGAATCAAAACGGGCGACGAATAGCCCGCCGCACGCCGTATCAATGCGTTCAGACGCGCCATCAGCTCTTCCATCTGAAACGGCTTCGCGAGATAGTCATCGGCACCGGCTTCCAGGCCTTGAACCTTGTCCTGCCAATGACTGCGCGCGGTGAGCACCAAAATCGGAAACGCGCGCTCTTCTTCCCGGAGTTTGGCGATTAGGTCGATACCGTCCATCTTCGGTAGACCGAGGTCGATGACGGCAGCGTCATAGTCGTACTCACGGCCGTAATACAGACCTTCTTCGCCATCCGCAGCGACATCGACGGCGAAGCCTTGCGTCTTCAAATGGGACGCAAGTTGGTCGCGCAGGTTGTCTTCGTCTTCAACGACTAGCGTTCGCATCGCGTTATCCCCTACCGGCGTCGCAGAATACGACCGTTCTGATCGACTGTAACGGTGATGACGCGCTCTCCGTCTACAAGTACGCGCACTCTATACTGCATGTGTTGGCCGACTTGGCGCGGGCTCGCCGACAATACGCGACCCCCGATCGACTCGCGCACGATCGCGGTGGCTTGTTTAATCCCGATACCGGGGGACGGGCTGAAATAGCTGGAACTGGCGTCTTTCGCAAGGCCCGGTGGAACGTCGGCATCTTGGGCGTACGCGCCGCTCAAACTCGTCACTAACAAGGCCACCAAAGCAATCCCACGGGTCCATGTGAACCATAGGCGGGCAATCGGTGATTTGTAAAGATTAGATTTAGCTGTGTGCATCATTCAGTCGTTAGCGTAAAGCCATTCGTTGTCGCAAAGCCAGTCGTTGGCGCAAAGCGCAATCATTGGCGCAGTCGCGGTGCTATCCATTGCGCAAGACGGTCGGACAAAGTCGTTACGCGGGAGCCCGGCGAGGCGCTAAGCTCAAACTATTCTGAACCCATCCCGCCGGGGAATCTACCCGCTTCGTCTCACTCGGCAGGGCTGACCCGAACGCGTACCCGAAGGGTATCGCCGGGATGTCTGTTCATTCGTGTACGATACGTCGTTCCGCCGTATACGTAACTGACGTCGTACCCCATCAGGCGTTCTTCCTCACGGGTTTCGTGAACCACGTCACACACTTCCTCGGTGCGATAACTGACGCGCTCACCGTATCGGTTACGGCGCGAAACGTCCGCGCCGATGGAACCGCCGAGGAGTGCACCAACGGCAGTACCGACTTGTTTGTTGCGTTTCTTGTGACCCACCGCGTTGCCGATGGCACCGCCGATGATCGCGCCGAGGATAGGACCTGTCGCCGATGCTCGACCCGACCGGTAAGCCACACGTTCCTCATGGCATTGTTCCACCGGTGTGCTGAAGGCGACGGTCTCGTAGACTGGATGTACGCTCACCACATCCGCTCGATCATAGGTGGTCGCCGCGGTGGCTGAACCGGACATGAAAATCAAAGGGACCAACGCGGCCGGTACGGCCAGCGTCCTGACGGCACGGGTCCACGTCCGTTTGTTGCCGTTGTCGTTTTGTCGATTTGCCTTGTTCATGATCAGTTACCTCGCTCCGATGATCTGCGTACTTCTTCGATCCATTACCGACCGTTGCAGCTAATCCTACGTTCTGCACCTGAACGGCGTCTGAATGTCACCCCCTACTTATGCGGCTATCCGTAAGGCTTTGCCGCCACCCGCGCGATCCCGTGACGTTCGTCCAGCTCGATCATGACACCCGGTCCGCGCCAAGGACTTGCCCACATCCACCGCGTGATCCGCTCGTAGTGGGCGAGAAAACGCTCGAGTTGCTCGCCAGACATGCGTTGGTCTCGCGGCAGATCCGTTTCTTGCTGCGCGCGCCAGGCTCGTACCTGGGCAAAACTCGGCGCACGTAAATGCACCCAGAAATCCACCGCTGACCACAGCGGCACATAGTCTTCGAGCAATCTCCGATTCACCCAGCGCCGCCAGATCCCTTCGGCGTCCTCCGTCCGTTCGAGGGCGTTCACGGGTTCGGACAGCCCTTCGGCGTCTTGAGCCGGAGCACCCAGACACCACCCCTCGAGGATGAGTGTGCGTGGACGGATCTCCACCGACCCCGCTCGGTCATCCAGGCCTTTGTCGAATCTCGGCACCACGAGTGGACCGCCCGCCTCTAGCCGGTCGGCATCGCGCGCCGCTGCCAGGACGCGCCTTAGCCAGGACACGTCGTGCGTCCCCGGCACCCCACGCGTAACCAACAATGGATGTACGGTCGCCGCCAAATGCCGACGCTCCTTCCGAGTTAGATAGAAGTCATCCAACGACACAGCGGCGGCAGCCATCGATCCAGCACTCAGCGTTTCTGCCAGACACTTCGCCAAGGTCGTTTTGCCACTGCCCTGACTGCCGCTCACGGCAAGGACCCGCACCTGCGCATCGCGCTGTTCTTCGATTCGTCCAATAATCTGGGTAACAAGCTGTGCCACGCATTGCCACTCTGGAAATTCGCCGACAGGCACCAGCGGCTCGGTAAGCGGAATCCCGAACTCAGCAGCCAGGTGTTCGGTCACACTGGCAAAGTCATACATGTCGTTGGAACCATCTAAAGATTGAGGGTCTAAGTACCGAGGACAGGAGCAAATAAGAATGAATCAACTCGTTATGACCTTCAACGGGGTCTATGACCGTTTCGTGTATTGGATTTCTCATCTGGACGGTGTCGCTTCGCTGGCGTTGCGGCTGATACTGGGCCCGGTACTGATCGGCGCCGGATGGGAAAAAATCACCGGTGAAAACTGGTTTTCACAAGAGATGATGCCATTTCCGTTCAGCGTCTTACCCGTGGAGTTGTCCTGGTTCTTGGCCAGTTGGACCGAGTTTCTGGGTGGCATTTGCCTGCTGGTGGGTCTCGGCGTGCGGTTTTGGGCGATCCCTATGGCGGTTACCATGTGGGTCGCTGCGGTATCGGTACACTGGGACAACGGATGGCCCGCCATCGCCCCCTCCAACCCGCCGAGCATCTGCGTACCGGAGAGCGAGGCACACGCGCAATCGAATGTATTTGAACGCTACATCAAATGTTACAACGTAAACGAACGCACGATCGAAGCCTCTAAGAGACTCTCGCGTGCCAAGTCGATATTGCGCGAACACGGTAACTATCGATACCTGAACGGCAGCGGCTCCATCGTCAAACTCAACAGCGGCATGGAGTTTGCGATCAGTTACCTGGCGATGCTCATTGCCTTGTTGGTTATCGGCGGCGGGCGTTATTTCAGCGTCGACTACTACATCAAGAAACTCCTAGGCACCAGAAGCTCTCCTTAGAGAAGCGTACTTAGGCCCTACCGACATGACCGTGCAAGCCATCGTCATTGCGTTTACAGGCTTGTTAACAGTGCTGGTCGGTGCAAGGTGGCTCTCGGAGTACATACCGCTGCCCACGCCCAGCCTGCAATTTCTGCTGGGTGGGCTGCTCACCAACGTGGTGGTCATGTTCGGTATCGACACGGGTTTGCGTTATCACAACTTTCACGACCTCGTGTTTTATTTGTTCCTGCCGATTCTGGTCTTTGCTGCGGCGTTCGTGCTGCCCATCCGCGCTTTGACAAGGGTCGTACTCAGTATCAGCGGCCTGGCGTTGATCGGTCTGGTGCTCACAGCGGGTTTGATCGCCTGCGGCGTTTACTACGGCATCGGGCACCCTACGGGGTTCCCCTGGTTGGGGGCATTACTGACCGGTGTGCTGCTCGCCGCGACCGATCCTGCAGCGGTGACCGGTCAAACCGGTACGCTCAAGTTGAACGAGTCCACCCATCTCGTGCTTGAGGGCGAAAGCCTGGTCAACGACGCCACCTCGGTGGTGCTCTATTCGGTAGTGCTCGGCCTGGCAATGTCTCCCATGAGCGGTGCCGCCCCTATGGAGATGTTCGGTCATGCCGGACTCACGTTCGTCAAGGAACTGCTCGGCGGCGCTGCCATTGGCGGCGTCTTTGCCTTCTTGGGTAAAATCATCGCAAGCCGAATGGACCGACGTTCACCCGGCGCCATTAGGAACGGCGAGGTCGAATTCTGGATCAGCCTGACCCTCGCATTCGGTGCCTACCACCTTGCGCTGGCCTTCCACGTGTCCGGGGTCATCGCTTGTCTCGTCTGCGGACTTTGGCTCAATGCGGCACGGAGCGAGGAGGGTCGCGAGACAGCGGACCCCGCCTCGAGTCCGGACTTCACGGCGCATTCCTGGCACCTGCTCGCCAACACCGCAAATGGCACGCTCTTCGCCCTCATGGGGGCAACGGTGTCCCTCAACATGTTCACGGAGCGCTGGCTAGCCATGCTGATCGCCATTGCCGCCACGCTCCTCGCCCGGTTCGTCAGCGTTCACACCCTCCTGGCCATCGCCGGTTTGCGCGCCTCCGAACGCTTACCCGGACGTCAGCGAAGCATCGTCAGTCTACTTGGCATGCGCGGCAGCATTACCCTGGCGCTAGTCCTGAGCCTGCCCTACGAACTCCCGTACTGGTGGACGGTCCAATCCATAGCTTACGGTGTGGTGATCTTCGATCTGTTGATCGTCGCGCCGCTCGCCCCGTGGATTCTGGCCCGGTTGTCACGACCGTGAGAACGCATCCGGCGTGTTCATGTACTGACGGCTGTCGCTATAATCGCGGACTTTATATTTTCAGGTTCTAAGGAAGTTGCTGTGTCGAACCTCAAATCCCCACTTCGCTGGTTAATCCCGCTGCTCGGTCTCACGCTCATTGCAGCGTGCGCTCAACAAGCCCCGCAAAGCGTCGACGACGGCACCGACGTTGCGGAGGTTGCGCTAGACGGGACGGTACGTAAAAGCCCCAACGACGATCGCACCTATCGCTACATCGAACTGCCCAACAAACTCCGCGCGCTGTTGGTCTCGGACTTGAGCAGCGACAAAGCTGCGGCTGCACTCGCGGTCTACCGGGGGAGTTTTCACGAACCGGACAATCGCCCCGGTCTCGCCCACTTTCTGGAACACATGTTGTTCATCCAAACCGAAACCTATCCCGAGATCGATGGCTTTCAGGAATACATTTCGGCCAACGGCGGATCCAGCAATGCTTATACGTCCCTGGATCACACCAACTACTTCTTCGACATTCAACCGGACGCCTTCGACGAAGCGGTGAGTCGGTTCGCACACTTTTTCATCGATCCCATCCTGAGCGCCGAATATGCGCAACGCGAGAAAAACGCGGTGCATTCCGAATATCAGATGCAGATCAAGCAGGATGGTTGGCGCGGCTACATGGTCAGCAAACAGGTGATCAACCAGCAGCACCCGGGCTCCAAATTCACCATCGGCTCGCTGGACACCCTGGACGGAGACATACACGAAGACTTAGTCGAATTTTTCGAAACCCACTACTCCGCTGACCAGATGGGACTCGTCGTGCTCTCCAACAAGTCGCTCGATGATCTGGAGGCGCTGGTCACGCCGCTCTTTGGCCAAATCAAGAACACCGATATCGGCGCCGATCATCCCAACGTGCCGGTGTACACCAAAGACCAGTTGCCTGCGAAAGTGTCTTACCAGTCCCTCAAAGACGGTGCGAGCCTCGTCTACGCATTTCCGATGCCGCCCAGCGCCGCCGAATACCGGAAAAAACCCGAGCAATACTTCGCCAACCTCATCGGTCACGAAGGCGACGGCAGTCTTCACCAATATCTCAAAGAACGTGGGTGGATCGAGTCCTTGGCGGCCTCCATTGATGACTTCGATCGCAACAATAGCATTTTCAACGTCAGCATCGAGTTGACGCCCGAGGGTGATCGGCATCAACAGCAGATCACCGATGCACTGTTCAAGTACATCGACCTGATCAAAGCGACCCCGCCCAGTGAGTGGCTGTACGACGAGCAAGCCACTGTCGCGAACGTGGGCTTTCGATTTCAGGAGAAATCGCGCCCGATGGGTCTCGTTTATCGACTCGCACCACTCATTGACGAATACCCTGCCTCTGATTTACTGGTCGCCAACTACTTGATGGAAGAGTTCGACGCAAAGCTGATCCGGCGTTACATGGACTATCTGAGCCCAACCAACGTCCTCATCGAGTACACAGCGCCGGACGTGGAAGGCGACGCGCTGGAACCATGGTTCCAAGTACCTTACAAACTGGAAAAACTCGATGCGAAGACCATCGCGGAGGCCAGCCATTCTCAAGCGGAACTCTACCTGCCCGTGCGTAACCCGTTTCTTCCGGATGCCTTGACGCTCGTACCCGTGGATACGGCGGCCATCAGTGAGCACATCGCCGACGATGACTTGACCCTCTGGCTGGATACGGATGTGCGGTTCGGCTCACCCCGGGCGAATCTGTATCTGCAATTGGCCACCCCGGGCGGTTTGTCCAGTGCATCGGATCGCGCCTATGCACAACTCTATCGCGCAGTCGTGGAAGACAGTCTCAGCGCCCTCACCTACCCGGCCTACCTGGCCGGTCTCGGCTACAGCGTTACCGTTCCCGACGTCGGTTTCGAGATTCGTATCGGCGGCTATGCGGACAAACAGCAAGATCTGCTGCAACCCGTACTCGACGCTCTAATCGGTACACCGTTGGACGCCGCCCGCGTCGAGAGTCTGCGCGATTCGCTCATTAAAGACTGGCGCAACACCACCAAAGAACGGCCGTTTCGACAAGCTTACAGCGCACTCGGCGATACGCTGGACAACACCCGATGGCCGCGTCTCATGCTCGCCGACACACTAAAAAACGTGGATGCGGCCACCTTGGCGCAGTGGCGTTCAGAGAAGCTCGCCAAGTTGCGGGTCAGGGCATTGCTCCACGGTAACGTAGGACCGCAAGATGCGGATCGACTGGCCGCGCTGCTGCGTGCCAAACTCGAGCTCGCCAACCATCCCCTCAACAAAGCCAGTGTGCGTGACGTCGACGATGCCCTACGCTTGGAAGTTGCCGTGGATCACAACGACGCGTCCATGGTCCTGCACGTACAAGACCCCGATGAGTCCTTTCCGACCCGGGCACGCAGCGCACTGGCCGCACAACTCCTGCACAATGCATACTTCCGCGAGTTGCGAACCGAGCAACAACTGGGCTACGTCGTCAGCGTCACCAATCGGCCTGTCGTCAACCGCGGTGGTGTTACTTTCATTATCCAGTCGCCGGTACAGTCCGCGGCATATCTTGAAAATGCCACTCTCGAATTCGTCGATCGTTTCGCAGCGTCATGGTCGGAGCACGGTCAGGCGGACCTCGCACAACAGAAAGCCGGACTCATCAATCGTCTGACGCAAGCCCCGAAGAACCTCAACGAGCAGTCGCAACAGTACTGGTCCGACCTGATCGACGGTCACCTCACCTTCGACAGCCGCGAGCAAATTGCCGCCGAGGTTGCGCAGTTGGATGCAGCGTCCATGCAGTCTTTCTTCGATCGCCTGGTGCGCGAACTACAGACCGAACGCCTGCTGATCTATACGCAAGGTCAGTTCGAGGAAGTGCCCACGGCCGGAGAACGCTTAGCCAGTCCCACCGCGGATTGGCTCGACTCCACGTCGGGCTAGCGCTCGACTGTAACTTTGTAAGGCGGGAGCGATTCCAAGAGCGCGCGGCCGTAACGCTGCGTCACGATACGTTTGTCCAGAATGGTGATCTTGCCGTGATCGCCCTCGTGGCGAATCAAACGGCCGCAAGCTTGCACGAGTTTGAGCGCCGCGTCCGGCACGGAGATTTCATAGAAGGCGTTGCGTCCCCGGGCTTCGGCCCATTCCGCCATGGCTTGATCGATGGGGTCGTCGGGCACCGCAAACGGGATCTTGATGATAATGACGTGGCGGCAATAGTCGTCCGGCAGGTCCAGACCTTCAGAGAAGCTCGCCAGCCCCAGTAAGAATGACGATTCGCCGGCATCGATACGCTGCTTATGATCGCGAATCAACACCTGCTTGGCGGCTTCGCCCTGCACCAGCAGACGCTCCGACACCTCATCCGGCAGCGCCCGCACCACTGTGTTCAACTGCCGCCAGGAAGTGAACAGCACCAGCGCACTGCGTTCTTGCGCCATGAGACTCGGCAGCAACTCGGCGATTTCATCGCTGTGAGCTTCGAAGTCACGCGGGTCGGAACGCATGTTCGGCACCCTGAATTCGGCGATGTTGGCAAAGTCGAAGGGGCTCGGGATACGCACCACGGTCACATCGTCGCCAAGACCCGATCGTTCCACGAAGCGGTCGAAGCGACCCAGGGCCGTGAGGGTGGCGGACGTGCAAATCGCCGCATAAGCACGCTGCCATAGCACTTCGTCCAGGATGTATCCCGGTTCGATGGGCGCGCTGACGACCTCGATGTCTGCCGCCGTGCGATTGACCCACCGCGCATGCCGGTAAGGAGAGCCTTGTGCAAAGTCGAGCAGTAGCGCGTGGGTGGCTTCAGCCCGTGTCTTGAGCTGTCCCACCGGTCCCAGCCAGTCCTCGGCCTCGTAACCGTTTGGCCAACTCAGCTCCCCTGCGGCCACATCGTTGAGTAGCTTGTGAGCTCGCTCGATGTCGTCGTTGATCTTACCCATGTGCGGCACGCACCCGGCGGCCAAGTCGCTCAGCGCTTGCGGCACTTCGCCTAAGACGAAGCGATGTGTGTCCAGCTCGTCGTCGCGTGGCGTAAATTCGAGCTGCTCCAATTCTGCCCGCAAAGCGTCCATACGCTCCCGCAGCGCCGCCCCTTCGGTGGCCAGGTTCGTGGCAAGACCGACCATTTCCTGCGGTCGGGAAAAGCGCTGGGTAATGCTGCCCAACAGCGTGTTCACGTGCTCCAGCCACTGCACCGTGCCGCTCATGCGAGTCCTGGCGGAGAAATGATTCTGGGTCTTGTCCGCAAGGTGATGCGCTTCGTCGAAGATGTAAATGCTGTCCTCAGGATCCGGCAGCACCGCACCCCCGCCCAGCGCTAAGTCCGCGAGCACCAGATCATGGTTGGCGACGATGACGTTGGTGCCTTCCAACGCGCCCCTCGCCTTGAAGAACGGACATTGTTTGAAGTAAGTGCAGCGATTGTTGGTGCAGCCGCGATGGTCCGTGGTGACCCCGGTCCAAGCGCCATCGGGCAATTCGCCGGTCCAACTGTCGATTTCACCGTCCCATTCGCCTTTGCCGAACTGATCGAGCATCGACTGATACAGTACCGTGTGATCACTCGAAAGTTCCTCGAAGAGCGGGATGTCTTTTTGTCCGTTGTATTTAAGGTGATCATCCAGCCGTTTCACGCACAAATACCTTCCGCGGCCTTTGGCGAGGGCGACCGAGAAGGCCAACTCGGCGTTCGCTTTGAGATCGGGGATATCGAGCAGCGTCACTTGTTCCTGCAAGGCTACTGTCGCCGTTGCCAGCACCACCGTCTTGCCGAGCGCCTTGGCCGTGGGAATGGCGGCCATACAGTAACCCGCGGTCTTGCCGGTTCCGGTACCCGCTTCGATGACCGCAATGCGCGGCGCCTCTCCCGTGAGCGTGCGCGCTACGTAAGCGATCATCTCTCGCTGCCCCCGGCGCGGTTTGAACCCGCGCGCTTCGAGCCAGGCTCGATAGGCAGTTTGAATCTCTTCCTTCAATGCGTCTGTCAGGTAGGAGGGCGTAGGCGACGGTGCAGGAGCGGTGGCGGAGGGTTCAGGGGCGTTCATCTGCAACCAGCTTAATGGCTGAGTCGATGGGGCGCCACAGTTGAGGGACTGATGGGCGTGTGAGACATTGCGTTGATGAAAAAAATCTCTCTAACACTCCTACTCATCGCCCTCAACGCCTGCCTCTGCGGGCATGCCGCCGCGGATTCGCGGCTGCGCTTGCCTGACGGTTTCGCCATTCAGCGGCTCGCTTTCGAAGTCCCCGGAGCACGGCAGATGGCGCTCACCGCCGCTGGCACATTGATCGTCGGTACCCGACGGCAGGGCAAAGTGTACGCCGTTCCCGATGCGCTCACAGACGCCCAACCGCGGGTCGTCACATTACTCAGGGGACTTGCGATGCCCAGCGGCATAGCGCTTCACGAAGAGGACCTCTACATCGGTGCGACCAACGAGATCATTCGCATACCCGATATCGACGATCACCTCGTCGAACGGCCTCCCACAGAGCTCGTCACCGACGAATTGCCCGACAAACGCCACCACGGCTGGAAATACCTCAAGTTCGGACCTGACAAGCACCTCTACGTACCCGTTGGCGCCCCGTGCAACATCTGCCTATCCAAGGATCCGCGTTTCGCCACTTTGCTGCGTATGGACCCAACGACCGGGACCACACAGGTTTGGGCAAGCGGTATTCGCAACACCGTTGGCTTTGCGTGGCATCCACAGTCGGGCGCACTGTGGTTTACCGACAACGGACGCGACCTCTTGGGCGACGACGTTCCTCCGGAAGAGGTCAACGTCGCCGAACGGGCAGGTCAACATTTCGGGTACCCATTCGTCCACGGCACCGGCATCCGCGATCCTAAATTCGGCGAACACCAAGCGGCCGATGGATTAATTCTTACGCCGCCCACCATCGAGATCCAAGCCCATTCGGCGGCGCTCGGGATGGCATTCAATACCGGGTCGCTTTTTCCCGCGCCTTACCACAACGCCTTGTTCATCGCCGAACACGGCTCCTGGAATCGCAGTGAGAAAGTCGGCTACCGGGTGAGCGTGCTCACCTCGACCGCATCCGGACTCGAGTATGCCGTTTTTGTCGACGGCTGGCTGCAAGGCCAGAAGGACTGGGGACGACCGAACGACGTGCTGTTCACACCGAACGGGGAGCTGTTGATCTCCGATGACAAGGGAGGCGCTATCTGGCGCGTGAGCTACACCGATTAGCGTTCAATCGACGCTCTACTACCTTAGAGGTGCCCCCAGTAACTCACGAGCGATCACGTGACGTTGCACTTCACTAGGCCCCTCGCCTATGCGGCGAATACGCATCTCACGGTACCAGCGCTCGAAAGGCAGATCCTTGGCAACCCCTAAACCGCCGAACATTTGCATACAGCGATCTACCACGCGACCGCCGGCTTCAGTAGCCACCAGTTTTGCCATAGCGGCTTCCTTGCGAAAGGGTTGTCCCTTCGCCGCCTTGTTGGCGGCATCGAGCGTAATCCACGTCGACTGACGGATGTCGATCTCGTTGTCGACCAGCATCCACTGTATCGATTGCCTTGTGGACAGCGGCGCGCCAAACGTTTCACGTTGCGGCACGTACTCCAACGCCATCTCTTGCGCTTTGATGGCGACGCCGATACATCCCGCGGCATAGGGTATTCGTTGGCGCGTGAGGCGATCGTTGGCAATCGCAAACCCGCGATTGACTTCACCGAGAATGTTCTCTTCCGGTACCCGCATGTCTTCGAATTGCAACTCGGTTGCATAGTGCGCGGAGCGTAACGTGTGCACGATACGCCGCACGTGAAAGCCAGGCGTGTCGGTATCGACGATAAAACAAGTTACCCCGTTGCGGCCCTTGTCTTTGTCAGTGCGCGCAAACACCAGGCCGTAGTCCGCCCTGTCAGCGCCACTGATCCACAACTTGCCGCCGTTGATGATCCATTCGTCGCCATCCTTGACGGCCTTGGTTTGAATCGCCCTCGCCGGATCGGATCCCCCGGAAGGCTCCGACAGGCCGAAGAAGCCGCGTTTTTCACCGCTCAGGGTCGGGTACAGGTACCGTTCCTTCTGCACATCGGTGGCTTCGAAGAGCTGCGCCAAACCCGCGCCGCCAAACGTGCCGTAACACGGTGCGTAGAGACCGGCACGGTGCTGAGACATCTCGATGGCAATGAGTGTGCGGGTCACCAGGTCGATCTCGGGGCCGCCGTACTCGGGCGGTATACCCATGCCGTAGAGGCCCATAGCGCGCGTCATCTCCGTCAAACGCGCATTATCATCGGGTGCCAATTCGTCGGCATCCGGGTCGAGGTCGAGCTCCAAAGGCAACACCTCTTCACGTACGAAGCGGCGCACCGTACCGACGATCAACGTTTGTTCTTCGGTGAGATCGAGATCCATACCCTTGCTCGCGTTATGCCGGACTCAAGCGTCCGAGGTTAATCGGAGGATTGCAGGCCGGGAGCCCGCCGTGATCGGCCACGTGGGCCATCAACAGCTCGCGATGCCGGGTGCGGTAGGCCGTATTGACTTCGACCCGGGCATAGCGCGCTTGCGGACACCGCTCGAACGCTGCCGTGACCTCGCCCTTCAATCCGAAGGCGCTGGCACCCCCCGCAAAGCCGATATAGACCACTTCTTCGTTGGCATCGGCCAGCTCGAATACCCCTAGATGACCGTGCAGTTTCGCGATCACCTCTGCCACGGGCTGCCATGTTTTCGTAAGTCGAACCGCCACAGATCCTTACTGCGCCTTCACGTCGACTTCGACTTTCTTTTTCGGCATCACCGAAATCTCCATCGGCTTGAAGTGTTCCATATCCACATCGATGAGATACGGCCCGTCCACTTCCATGGCCCGATCGAAGGCCGCTTCGAACTCACCCACACTTTGCACCCGTTCACCGGGCACGCCCATACTCTGTGCCATCTGGGCAAAGGCGACCTTACCCAGATCGGTTTCGTTGATGCGCCCAAAGCGCGTGTCCTGCAACCAACGCAACACGCCGTATCCCGAATCGTTGAACACGCAAACGACGAGCGGCACCTTGTACTGGGCCGCAGTCGCGAGTTCCGTGGCATGGAACATGAACCCTCCGTCACCGTGAATGACGACCGTCTTGCGACCCGTCGCTACCGCGGCACCCAGGCTCATGGGAAATCCCGGACCGATGGCGCCTGACGTCGGGTTGATCGACGTTCGCGGCTCGTAGATCGGAAACTGCTGATTGCCCCAGTTGTAAGCGGAGATCGTCTGGTCTCTGACGAACACGGCATCGCGCGGCAGCTTGGCGCGGATCGAATCCATCACGAGCGGCCAATCCTCACCGAGGCGTGCACGCATCGCCGTGCGCAAACCGTCTCGCGCCTCCCAGACCACCTGGTTGAATTGGCCGTCATTGGGCAACGATTCTGTCAGGCTCGCGTTGATCCCGGTGAGGGCCGCCTTGGCATCAGCCAATACGCCGATGTGCGCCGGGTGGGTTCGTCCGATCATGTTGCCGTCGATATCGATGTGAATGAGATCCCCTGGCGGCGTTTGCGCTTGAAACTGTCCGTCTACGCCCACGGCGAATTTGGTGCCGATGGCGAGAGTGACGTCGGCGCCTTGAATGGCGTTATACATCCCTGCGCTGTTGTAGTAATTGCCCACGCACAGTTCGTCGTCTTCCGGAATGACCCCGCGACCATCGACCGTGGTCAGTACCGGACAGTCGAGCGTACGCGCGAGCGCTTGTAGCTCTTCCGTCGCACCTGCCGCAATGACGCCACCGCCAGCAACGATGATGCGCTTCGAACTCGACTTCAAACGATCGATCGCCGCGGCTAATTGCTTGTCATCGCTCCCGAACTGCTGACTCGGCAGTGAGAACTGCATTTTTTCCGCGGTTGCATATTGCAGGTCGATGGGAATCTCGAGCGCCCCGGGTGCCGCTCGACCCGTGAACATATCGTTGACGATAAGGTCAAGCGCCAGGCCCAGTTGCGAGATGTGGCGGGGACTTTCGACGCGACGGCAAACTGAGGCGAGCATGGGTACCTGGTTTTCAGCCTCGTGTACGTAGGACAGTCCTTTGCCGTAGAACGCGGTCTCCGCTTGACCGGTGATGACGAGGACTCGTGAGGAGCCGTACTGCGCCTCGTACAGTCCAGTTACCGTATTGGAAGTACCCGGGCCCGTGGAAGCGATCATCACGCCTAGTGTGCCCGTTGCCCGCGCGTACCCATCGGCAGCATGCGTGCCGGCTTGCTCGTGCCGAACATCGATGATCTTGGTTTTGCCCAAACGGTTGATCGCATCCATGATCGGCATGTTGTGAATGCTCACGATGCCGAAGACGTGCTCGACGCCTAATTGAGCCAGCGCATCTGCAATTAAATCCGCACCCGTGTAACTCATGCTGCAACCTTAAGCGTTGTTAAGTCGATATCGTATAAGTCGGCGACGTTTTCGCAGAGAATTCCCCGCGTTTGTTCGTCTGTTAAATGCTGGGTATGTTCCGTCAACATCTCCTGCGACCACGGCCAGGTCGAATCGCTATGAGGAAAGTCATTCGCCCACAGTAAGCGCCGCCAGTTCATCTGATTGACGCACTGAAACGCTACCCAGTCGTCCTGAAAGGTCGTGTAGATGTGCTCGCTGAAATACTCCGAGGGTAACTTCGACAGCGCGATGCCCGGCGCCAACCAATTGCGGTGCCGCTTGTAGGCGTGGTCCATGCGATACAGATAATGCGGTACCCATCCGGCGTCCGCTTCGACACAGACCACTTTGAGATCCGGGTAGCGCTCGAACACGCCACCGAAGATCAGCGTCCCCATAATGTCTTGATTACCGCGGATGATCGAAAGGAAGGTGTTGATACGCGGTCCGCGCGTGTGCGCGTTTTTCATCGTAAGGATATGGAAGGACAGCGGCAGCTCAAGCTCGATGGCCGTTTCCCAGAGCGGATTGTAGAGCGGTGAATCGTAATCTTCCTGCGCCGGATCCCCCGGTAGCATCACCCCGCGCAGCCCAAGGGCCTTGATCGCGTGAAGATCGGCCACGCCTTCCTCGGGTGTACGCATCGCCGTTTGCCCGCAACCCAGCAGGCGAGTGGGGTGAGCGGCACAGAACTCTGCAATCCAGCGGTTGTACGCGTCGAAACATGCCTTCTTATAGTCGAAGTCGGAGTGATTACAGATCACCATACCGACTGTCGGATAGATGATCTCGGCGGCCACACCGTCGCGATCCTGATCCCCCAGCCGCGCCTGCGGGTCCCAACCGCCACGGTGGAGATCTTCGAAGCGCGAACCCGTTTCAGCCAGTTCTTCGGGTGCGCGTCCGGCGGCGGCCACCAAGCCCATCGCAATCGGGCGCTTCATGCCTTCGACGATGAAGTAGTCGCCCTTATCCTTCGAATGGATCATCCGCGGTGCGCGGTCGCGCCATTCGGCGTCGATGAATTTCGAATAGGTATCCGGGTGTTCCGTGATGTGCGAATCAGCCGAGATTACCGGAAACGCTCTAGACCCTGCCATACTCGCCCTCCCCCAAGGATCGATCGTCTCAAACGACTATCGCGAGGCGCTCCTGATGTGTCAAGGCGACCTCGCCAGATAGACCACTCGACCCCCGAGGATGGTCACTTCCGCGCGCAGCGTGCTCAGCTGATCGGCTTCGATCGTCAAATAGTCCCCGTTCAACACGACGAGATCCGCCAACTTACCCGGCGTGATCGATCCCTTGATGTGCTCTTCGAAGGCTGCGTAGGCATTGTCCAGCGTGTAACTCTTCAACGCCTCCAGGCGCGTGATCGCCTGCGCCGGGTGAAACGCAGTGCCGTCGGACATCAGACGCGTCACGGAGGCCTGGATCGAAACGAAAGGGTCGATGGATTCCACCGGCACGTCCGTGCCATTGTTGATGCGCGCGCCACTATCCAACAAATCACGCCAGCGATACGACGTCGACTGCGTGCGCGCTGCACCCAGCCGCTTGGGCAGCCAAGGACCGTCCGACGTGCAGTGCACACCTTGAATGGACGCGATGACCCCCATCTGACCGAAACGCGGGACATCGGCCGGATGAATATGCTGCGCGTGTTCGATACGCCAGCGCAGCTTCTTACCTGCGACTTCGGCCAGTCGCCATTCCCGCTCGTATAGATCCAACACCTCGCGGTTCGCTCGCGTGCCGATAGCATGGGTATTGACCTGGAAACCATGCTCGATGGCCAAACGCGCGGTGGCAGCGATGTCTGCAACCGGCTCCAGTACCAACCCACGACTGTCGGGCAGGTCTTCGTACGGCTGCAACAACCAGGCGCCGTGTGCACCCAATGCCCCATCGATCTGCCGTTTGATCGAACGCACCGCTAAGAAATCGTTACCCTCCGCGGGCAAATAGTAGTCCGGGAGCTTCGAGGCGAGAACGTCGAGTGCCTCACCGCGGATCATGACGTACAAACGCACGGGCAGCTGGCCTTCTGCTTCGAAGGCTTTGAACGTATCAATCGTTCCGAACGATGCACCGGCGTCGTGAAAGCTGGTGACACCGAAGCTGAGGGCAACGTCACCTGCAAGGCGTACTCGTTCGCGGACGATCGCTGTGCGCTGTGTTGCGGTCAACTGCGCATCGCTCTGCGCTAACGGGGCATCCATCAGACGTTGCGCGGTTTCGCGCAACAGCCCGGTAGCAACGCCCCGCTCGTCACGCACGATGGTGCCTCCGGGGGGGTCTTCCGTGTCCGCCGCGATCGCTGCCGCGGCCAGCGCGATGTCGTTGGCGAAGGCTGCGTGACCGCTCGCGTGGCTGAGCAGCACTGGATTCTCAGGCGAGAGCGCGCTTAACGAATCGTTGACGGGCACGCCTTCCACTTGCTCTGCGGGCACACTCGACCACTTGTCCTGATGCCAGCCCATGCCGAGGATCCACGCCCCGGGTTCCGCCCGATCCACGGCCTGAGCGACTTGCTTAAGGATCGCGTCGTAGTCGGGGGCGGCGGTCAAATCCAGTACCTGCTGTGCACGACCCAAACCTAGAAAGTGGCCGTGCCCTTCGATCAATCCCGGGATGACGGTGCGTCCTTCAAGCTCGATGACTTGCGTCTCGCTGCCGAGGTAACGCTCGACTTCAGTGTCGCTGCCAACCGCAAGAATCGTATGCCCCTTGACGGCAACGGCTTGCGTGCGACCGATCGAGGTGTCCATGGACAGCACCTGCCCGCCACGCAGGAGCAGGTCCGCCGTTTCGACCACGCGGTCTGCGGGAGGTGCGCAAGCGGCTGCAATACTCGCCACCAGTAACAATGCGAATCTAATAAAGTTCATCCGGTGTGCTGGGAGCCAATGGTGATACTATCGATGCGGTCAACAGGGGAGCAACCATGAAATTCGGTATTTTCTACGAACACCAACTGCCGCGCGACTGGGAAGCATTCAGCGAACACCAACTGATAAAGAATTCACTCGATCAAATCGAGCTCGCCGATCGACTCGGGTACGAATACGCGTGGGAAGTCGAGCATCATTTTCTAGAGGAGTACTCGCACTCCTCGGCGCCGGAAGTGTTTCTCGCTGCTGCGAGTCAACGGACGAAGAACATTCGTCTGGGGCACGGCATTATTCAGCTCACGACCAATCATCCGGCCCGCGTCGCGGAAAAGGTGGCGACCCTGGATCTCGTCTCCGACGGGCGTGTGGAGTTGGGCCTTGGCGAAGGCGCTTCCGTGACTGAGCTGCACCCTTTCAACCTGCGGTTCCGCGACAAACGCGATATCTGGGAAGACGCCGTCCGCTGCACCTTGCCGATGTTCTACAACCACGGTTGGGAGTATTCCGGTGAGTATTTCAAATTTCCGAAACGCGCGGTGATTCCAAAGCCACTACAAAAACCGCATCCGCCGTTGTGGGTGGCGTGTTCGCAACTCGACACCATCAAGTATGCCGCGCATCGCGGCATGGGCTCGTTGTGTTTCAAGTTCGTCAATCTGGATGCTGCACAGGCTTGGGTCAATGCCTACTACAATACGTTCATCCACCACCAGGAAGTGCTCACGGACTATCAGACGAATCCGAACATCGCGGTTGTGAGCGGATTCATGTGCGCTGAGACGGACGAAGAAGCCTGGGCGAAGGCCGATGGCTGGACATTCTTTCAGTTCGCTTTGCAGCTGTATGGTAAAGAGGGTCCTTTCGAGCCGGGCAGCGTCAACTTTTGGGAACGCTATCAGGAGTGGAAACAAACACCGGCCGGACAAAAGCGCAGCGGCAGCGAACTGATCGGTTCGCCAGAAACGATTCGTCAGCGCTTGAAGGAATTGGAAGACGCGAATGTCGATCAGGTCATTTTGCTCAATCAAGCGGGCAAGAACACGCACCAAGACATATGCGAGTCACTGGAACTCTTTGCCAAAGCGGTGATGCCCGAGTTCCAGGCACGGGAGGATCAGCATCAAGAATGGAAACGAGCGGTCTTAGCCGGTGAAGAAGTCCTCGAAGACATCGACACCGAACCGTTCAACTTCTCACGTGGTCGCGAGCCGACCCAAAAGTCCACCAAAGAAGCGAGGGACATGGTGGCCGGCGTAACGGGGCGACCGGATTCAGAAGCCATTAGCGGTGGTTAAGAGAATTAGCGGTGGTTAGGGGATTAGCGACGGTTGAGAGAATCAGCGAGCCTTAAGACGGCGAGTCCCCAGCCGTCTGGATCGCCCGCCAAACGCGGAATGGCGTCAGCGGCATATCGAGCTCGCGCACACCCAAGGGTTCAAGGGCGTGAATGACGGCATTAACCACTGCCGGCGGTGCGCCGCATGCCCCGCCTTCGCCGATGCCTTTGATGCCGAGTTCGTTGTTAGGGTCGAGCACCTCGTTGAAACTGACATCGATGTCGCACATCTGGCTGGCGCGCGGCATGGCGTAGTCCATGAAACTGCCGGTCAACAACTGCCCGCCGGCATCGTACACACTCTGCTCATACAGCGTTTGACCCACACCTTGCATGACACCGCCGTGCACCTGACCCGCCGCCAGTAGTGGATTGATCACGCGCCCACAATCGTCCACCGCCGTATAGGCCAAGATTTCGATGCCCCCGGTATCGGGGTCGACCTCGACCTCGGCAACATGGCACCCGTTGGGGAAAGTGAATCCACCGCCGCGGTTGTAGCGGTGCACCGTCGTCAAACCACCGCCCCCGAACTGCGGCTCCCGGGCTGCAGCAGCGACCTGTCCCAGCGTGACGGTGGAGTGGTTCGTGGCACTGGCAAACTCGCCGTCTGCATACGTCACATCGGCGCGCTGACTTTGCAGCAGGTCAGCAGCCACATCGTGGGCGTTCTCCAACACGAGGCTACACGCCTGGCGTACTGCCAGGCCGCCCATCTGCGACGATCGGGAACCTCCGGTGCCGCCACCGAATTTCACGTCCCTGGTATCGCCCTGAATGACATTGATGTTTTCGAAGTCGATGCCCAGAAGTTCGCTCAGTATTTGCGAATAGGTCGTACGATGCCCTTGACCGTGACTAAACGTGCCCACGATGACATCCACCGTGCCGTCAGCGTTGATCGTCAGGTTGGCTTCCTCCTCCGGTCCGCCACCGCTCGACTCGACGTAGTAACCCACACCGATGCCACGCAAACGGCCGCGCCTTCTGGATTCGGTCAAGCGATTGGCGAACGTCGCCCAGTTCGCGGCCTCAAGGCCCAGATCCAGCGTCTGGCCGAAGTCACCGCTCGTCAACGCTACTCCGGAAGGCATGGTGTAGGGCATATCAAGCGGTGAGACGAAGTTGCGTTTGCGCAACTCGATACTGCTCACCCCCATATCCCGCGCCGCGGCTTCCATCAGGCGTTCCATCGCATAACAAGCTTCCGGACGTCCCGCTCCGCGGTACGCGGCAACCGGCATTGTGTTCGTGAACACCGGCTTCACCGAGTGGTGAACGAAAGGCGCCCGGTACACCGTACCCACTACGCGTCCACCAGCCATGGTCGGCACGAACGGACCGACAGCGGTGCAATACGCACCGAGATTGGCGATCGTCTCGACCCGCAGCGCCTGCAAGCTGCCGTGTTGGTCGAAGCCACCGGTCACCCTGGTCAAATTGTCGCGGCCATGGGAATCGGCCAGGAACATTTCCGACCGGTCCCCTGAATATTTCACCGGACGGCCAAGCGCACGCGCGGCAAAAAGAACCAGGCAAGCCTCAGGATGCACTTCGCCGCGAATGCCGAAGCCACCTCCGGTGTCGAGGGAGATCACACGCACGCGGTCCGGATCGACTTTGAAGATCGACTTGGCCAGCACGCCTTGTTGTGCAAACGGACCTTGGCTCGGGTTGTAGAGCACATATTGTGCGTCGCGATACACCCCCACGCTGGCACGTGGCTCGAGCGGACTCGGCGCCACCCGGTTATTGACGAGTTCGACCGTGACCACGTGCGGCGCGTCCGTCAGTGCGCGATCCACGGCTTCGGCATCGCCATTCTCGTAGTGTACGCATAAGTTGGATTCACGACCCGGATGCAATACGGCGCTGTCGGGATCGAGCGCACGGGCAGGATCGGCATTGACCGCCAGCTCATCGAACTCTACTTCGATGCACTCCGCCCCCGTCGCGGCGGATTCGGGACTTGCGGCGACCACCGCGGCTACGGCCTCACCCACGAAACGGACTTGCCCTTCGGCCAGTATCGGACGTCTGGGGATGTCAGCGGGATTGCCTGCGCGGTCGGTCAGCACGGCGCGACACGGCAGCGCACCCAAGTCCTTTAAGTCGTCAGAGGTGTAAACCGCCATGACACCGGGCACGACCCGTGCCGCTGCTACGTCTATCGAGGCAATGCGCCCGTTGGCGATCGGTGACCGGTAGATACGCAAGTACAGCTGATTGTCGAAGGAGACATCGTCAGTAAATTCGCCCCGACCCGTGACCAGCCGCGGGTCTTCCTTGCGGGGAACGCTTTGACCGACACCGAATTTCAACGTACTTCCGGGTTAGACACGTCTAATCGAGGTCAATTTTCGCCGACGACAGCATTGGAGAGCGTCCCGATAGGGGTAACCTCGATTTCTATCAGATCGCCATGATCCATAAATACCGGCGGTTTGCGGGCCACGCCGACTCCGCCCGGGGTACCGGTGACGATCACGTCACCCGGTTCGAGCTCGACGAAGGTCGAACAAAACTCGATCAGCTCTTCGAACCCATGCACTAACAATTCCGCTTTGGCGTTTTGCATGACCTCGCCGTTGAGCCGCGTAGTGATCTCCATCTGCGTCACATCGCCGATCTCATCGAGGGTCATCATCCAAGGTCCGAAACCGCCGGTAGCGTGAAAATTCTTACCGGGCGTGAATTGACTGGTGTGGCGTTGATACTCGCGGACGCTGCCGTCGTTGTAGATACCGAAACCGGCGACATGAGACATGGCATCGGCTCGTTTGATCCGCCGCCCGCCTTGGCCGATGATCATGGCGATCTCGCCCTCGAAATCTAACGTATTCGATTCGCGGGGACGTATCATAGGTTGATTGTGGGCGACCTGAGCCGCGGCAAAACGCACAAAGATGGTAGGCACACCTTCACCACCCCGGCCGGTTTCTTCCTGATGGGCTTTATAGTTCAACCCCACACAGAGAATCTTCTTCGGGTCTGGAATGGTGGGCGCGAACACCAGGCCTTCGAGCTTGACGTCCGCTTCGTCACCACACTGATCCGGCAGTGTCTCTAGCGCATCCGCCTCGAGCGCTTCGCGCAAACCCGCATACGCCGAGCGCGCCCCCGCGTCGACCACCCCTGCGCCGTCCGACGTGACATAGCCGAACGTGACGTTGCCGTCACGTTCAAACGAAAGCCAGCGCATTACTCGAACATGATGACGCTACGCGCCACCTCTCCCGTTTCCAGCGCCGCCATGCCCTCATTGATGTCGGACAACTTGATGCGGCTGGACACCAGATCGTCCAGATGCAGGCGGCCTTGCAGATAGAAATCGACAAAGCGCGGCATGTCGACGCGAAAACGGTTGGAGCCCATCATCGAGCCTTGAATCTTCTTCTCGAACAGGAAATCAGGACCGTGCAGCGAGACCATGTCGCCCGGTGGAATCATGCCGATCACGGTCGCAGTACCGCCGTTGCGCAGCATCTGGAACGCTTGTTCCGCGGTGACTTTCAAACCAATGGCCTCGAAGGAGTAGTGCACGCCGCCGCCGGTCATTTCGACGACCTTGGCCACCGCATCGCCCCCACTGGCATCCACTACATCCGTGGCGCCGAATTTGCGCGCCAGCTCGAGCTTAGAGGGCACCATATCGACCGCGATCACTCGCCCGGCTCCGGCAATGGCCGCGCCGTTGATGCAGGATAGACCGATGCCGCCACAGCCGATCACAGCCACAGTCGACCCGGGTTCTACGGCAGCAGTGTGAATGACGGCACCCACGCCGGTGGTGACCCCGCAACCGATCAATGCGGCGCGGTCCATCGGCATGTCTTCGCGTATTTTCACCACGGCGTGCTCGTGTACGAGCATCATCTCCGCGAACGAACCCAGCTGAGCAAACTGACCGAGCGTCTGATCGCCCTGAGAGAGTCTCGGGGTCTCTTCGGCACTGCGGTTGGTTTCCGGTTCCTGGCACAGCGACAGATGGCCTGTCAGGCACTTTTCGCAATGCCCGCAGAACACCGACAGGCAGGTAATGACGTGATCGCCCGGCTTAACGTAGTGCACATCGCTGCCCACGGCCTCGACGATACCCGCAGATTCATGGCCCAACACCATCGGCGTTTGACCGGGATAAGTGCCATTCCAAAAGTGCATGTCGCTGTGACAGATGCCCGCGGCCTGGGTGCGCACCAGCACCTCACGGGGGCCTGGCTTGTCGACGGCGATTTCTTCGATCGCCATCGGCACGTTCACTTCGCGAAAAACAGCGGCTTTCATTCAGTCTCTCCCCTTGGTCTTACTTTGGTCACAGCTTACCAGGCACCTCCTACCGGACACCAGATCGCACGCCTGTCGACGGTCGGGGTTGGCTTGGGTGGGGAGCGATAGCGGCAGCTGCCCCCAGGGCGACGTCAGGGCCGAGTCGGAAAAGCCCAGGTCAGGTCGAGCCCACGTTCGCGAGCCACATTGGCAGTTTTCCAGGTGTCGGTCTCAACCATTCCCTGCAACGCCTCCATTGTCGGATAACGAACCAGATACAGGTCCTCCCAGACTTCCTCCGAGACAAGCGGCTGCTCGGCATCGAGCACCAGCACGGGCGCACCGCCACGCTCACGCACTATCGGCAATACCACACTGCCGTACTCTTGATACGCCTCGCGGCCGCCCGCGGGTTTGAAGCGCATAAGATTGAGAACGAAGATCTCCTCCCCGCCCTGCGTCTGCACCGGCTCGAGCGCAGGCGCCTGCGCGCTCTGAGTAAACGCATAGAGCAACGTTCGTTTGAGTCCGGCCGAGCGGTGCGGCAGGCCAGCGCGATATTGAGAATCCGCCATCATGTCGAGGAAGGCGACCTCATCGGGCATGAATCTATCCACGCTCACTTCCATGCTCGTATCGGTTGACGTGATTTGCTTGAAGGCGCACTAGCTCTGCGAGGAGCTCAGTTCGCCCAAGGACTGCCCCTCGTCTTTTGCATATTCCACAAAGAGCGTGGCACCTGCGACGGTGATTTTGTCGCCGTGTTCCAGGATGTTTTGATTATCTGCAGGTTCGTTGTTTATCAGGAGCCCGGTCGTCTTAGGAATGAGGATGGGCCCTTCCTCGCTCAGGTTGATCACCGCACCCAACGGTTCGTCTTCGTCGGCGAACAGCATGAGTTCACCTGTGCTGGACAGACTGAGCTCACTGGAAAGTCGCACCCGCAAACGCTCATCTAGCGTCGCTACGTACCAGCCTTGAGATGAGTCGACCGTCACCGAAGACAACGGGGGGAGGCTCACCTTCGGTTGGGATGGTAATTCTGCGCCTGCCGGCTTTTCATGGTCGTCACGATCTCTGGGCTGAAGTGGATTCGCATTTTGTTGCGACATGGCCCTCGGGATCATGTCCGGCTTTGGCCGCTTCGCGGGTGCCTCCGCGACGGTGACCTCTCCGATTGGCGGCTCGTCTGCAGGTGGGAGGTCCTCGTTCGTTTGCGGTGTCTTGTCAGGCTCCCCTTGCCGGTCGACGTTCTGCTCGGCTTCGTCGGAATCTCGAGCCGTTGACGCATGGCTCGGCTCCGGCGCGTCTTCGGCCGGTGAATTGAATACGCTCAAGAATCGACGCAGACCCGTGGGCGTTGTTGCCGGCGGCGCTTCCACGACAGCTGGCTCTGCCGGTTTTTCCGTCTCGAAAACGGCAATCTCCGGCTTTCGCGCAACCTTTGGCACGGGTCCCACTTCGTTGCGTTCAACTTCCACCGCATCCGCGTTCAGTTCAGCATGGATATCGAAAAGCGCCTCGCTCTCCGAATCCAAGGCAAAGCCATACAGTGCATCGAGAACATGCTCAGACTCAAGCGCGAGCACTTCTCCGAACTCTTCGCGAATCAACCGGCGCGCGTTGCGCAAGGCCACAAATTCGTCTTTTGACAATAGCAACGGCATGCCTTCGAAAGCTGACGTCTCGAGCTTGTCAGGCAACGCCATCAATTCCGTGTATAGATCGAACAGGTTGTCGTTTTCGGAGTTCACTGCGTACCGATACAGATCGTATTCCACTACGTTGGCCTGCAACGACAGCGGCTCGGCAAACTCTTCGTTCACCAACGTGCGCGCTAAGCGAAGCAGGCGAAACTCTTCGTTGGGCGGTAATGCAATGGTTCGTGCTTTAGGATCGCAAAGATCGTGAAACTCCCGACAGAGGCCGAATAGGGTTTCATCTTCCGCCCGCAGCGAGAATTGATAGAGCTCTTCTTCAATCTGCGCCGAGCGCAACTCGATAGTCTCGCCAAATTCATCCCGAATCGCTGCGCGGGCCCCGCGCAGCACCTTGAACTGGTCCTTATCGATCCAGTCACCGGGGATCGCTGCATCCCGCCTTGTCAGCACCTGAGTCGTCAACAAGTCACAAAACAGGTCAAACAGCTCTTCTTCTTCCGACTTGAGCGCATACGCATAAAGCTCATCGAGTGTGGTCTTGGCGTGTAACGAAAACCGCTCGGCAAACTCATGTTCGATCGCGTGCTTTGCCTCACGCAGGCGTTCAAAGTCAGGTGCGCTCAATTCGGAGAAGAGGAGCTCCGTACCGCTTGGCGGAAGGATCTGCCACTGGCTGATGCCCGAAATCAGTTCAACCAGCGCCGGTTGATTAGATCGATCTGCGATACTCGGCAGGGTCGCAAGCATGGCTTCATAAGAGGCGGGCACCTCATCTTGAAACTCCACGATCGCCAGTCGCAAAAGTTTCCTAAGCTCACCGTAATACGATCCCGTTCCAAGCGGGTCGCTCTTCTCGCACTCACGTTCGCGTGTCATGAGGTAGCGATAAATGTCGAATAACACTTCCGCTTCAGACCACAACGCGAATTCATACAGGCGACTCATGACGTCGGGATCAACGAGCGCAAGTTCCTCAGCGAACTCGCCTGCTATCAAGCCCTTGGCTTCGCGCAGCAAGATGAATTGTTCTTCGTTGAGTGGATTCTCTAGCGCGTTACCGGACAGTTCGTTGAGGTCGGTGAAGAGGCGAAACAGCTCATTGGTATCTGAGTGAACGGCGTATGCGTACACATCTCTAACGACATGCTCCGAATGCAACGACAATTCCGCGTCAAATTGACCCTTGATCAAGGAGCGCGCTTTTCTCAGCATCACAAACTGTTCGCGCGTAAACGTATTGTCCGTCGACTTCAGCATCAGCCGTCCCCCCAGACGGTCTTTTTGGCCATTCTATTTTACAAACACTACGATGAATCCGAGAGAGGTTTGTATGGATGTTGTATCGGTGTTAGTCATATTTACATTACAAATCAGTCGAATGCGCTAGCGCAATTGGCCGGCAACGATTTGCTCCGCTGTGCGGATCGCAGCCTGCAAGCCCCGGGGGTCGGCGCTGCCCCGTCCGGCGATGTCGAACGCCGTGCCATGGTCCACCGACGTACGCACGATCGGAATACCGAGGGTCGCAGTCGTCGATTCGTGAAAGTTATGCACCTTGATTGCGATATGACCCTGGTCGTGGTACAGCGCCAAGACCACGTCGAACTCTCCGGCTATCGCTCGATTGAACACCGAATCCGATGGAATCGGACCCGTCGCATCGATGCCCTCGTTGAGCGCGTCGGCCACCGCGGGTTTGAGTTCCTCGATTTCTTCACGACCCAACAATCCTCCCTCACCTGCGTGGGGATTCAGCGCAGCCACGGCAATACGCGGCTGAGCGATGCCCCAGTTACGCAGTGTCGTGTGCACGAGCCGCAGCTTTTCCGCCACTGTTTCACGTTTCACATACCGAGCAGCCTCGAGCAGAGATTTGTGCGTGGATAAATGGGCCACCCGCAGCCCCGGCGTCATCAACATGGTGGCGGTCCAGGACGCATTGCAGATGCGTGCCAGAATCTCCTGGTGCCCCAGGTCATCCACATACCCGGCTGCGTGAATCGCTTCTTTGTTGAGCGGGCATGTGACCATGGCCGCAACTTCGCCTGCCAAGGCGGCGCGAGCTGCCCATTCGACTGCCATGACACCGGCTCGACCGCATGCCGCCTGGACACTGCCGTATCGGAAATCGGCCGGCTGCGCCACGTCGATGTCGATCAGACTCACTTCCGGAAGCGCGACGCCGGCCGCCTCTGCACCGGATTCGAGCGCCCACTCGGGTCCCACCACCAACCAGTCCGATCGTGCCGCGTTCGCCGCCAGCACCTTGGCCGCCACTTCGGGACCAATACCGGCAGGATCCCCTAGTGTGATGGCAATACGTTGCGTCATGGGTTTTTGCCTCTGAGGCTGAAATACTGTATATGTATACAGTATGAAAGCACTCGGTGAACTCCTGGAAAGTTTCGCACTCTACGCCGTGTGCGACACCTGCCGTCGCACGGCACCTGTCGATCTCACGCTACTGATCGATAAGTACGGTCCAGAGTATCTAATCGACGACGTACGGCAACGGCTATTCTGCAATACCTGTAAGGTGCGTACGCAAGCACTGCGCATCGTCTACATCGGGCCCCAAGGCCGGGCTAAGTCGTTTCGCTACGCGCGGTAGTTACACGCGCACCACGGTCGCGGTTAAAGAGTTAAAGAATTTCAGTGGATTCCAACGTCAAGCCGAAGCCGCCGACACCCTTGTATTCGACCTCGCGTCCGGCGATCAGTTTGATTCGGGTGATGTTGAGGTCGCGCAGGATCTGTGCGCCTACCCCGACTTCCAACCATTCGCTGCGGCGTTCTTCTTCTTTGGTTTGCTCGGCTAAGCCTTCCAATGGCACACCGACGAAGCCCGTGCGCAGATAAATCAACACGCCTCCACCCAGCTCGTTGATGCGATCGAGTGCCGCATTCAACAAATTCTGGTCGTGATGAGTTTGTGTACCGAATACGTCATCCACCAGCTTTTCCCGATGGATTCGCACGGGTACCGCGTCCATGACGCTGATGTCGCCGAACACCAGCGCTAAGTGCTCAGCGTCTTCGAACTTCGTTCGATAAGCGAACGCCGATGCTTGACCGACTTTTGTTGCAACGTCGAACTCATAGGCACGTTCCACCAAGTGTTCGCGGACTTGCCGATAGGCGATGAGATCCGCGATGGTAATGATCTTGAGCTTGTGCTCCTTGGCAAACTCGACCAATTGAGGCAAGCGTTGCACGGTGCCGTCATCGTTGACCAATTCAGCCAACAAGCTGACTGGGGGGAGGCCAGCCAGCACGGACAGATCGACCCCAGCCTCCGTGTGCCCGGAACGCACCAGCGTGCCACCTTGCCGGGCAACCAGCGGAAATATATGGCCGGGACGCACAAAGTCCTGCGCACCCGCATTACTATTCGTCAGCGCTTGTACTGTCGCGGCGCGTTCTTCGGCGGAAATGCCGGTCGTCAAACCGTGCTTGTAATCTATCGACACAGTAAATGCCGTGCTCATGGGCGCGTCGTTGCGTGCCACCATCGGATCCAGGTGCAGTTCCTTGGCGTGATCTTCGAACAGCGGCGCACACAAAATGCCGCTGGTGTGACGGATCATGAACGCCACCGCCTCGGGCGTGGCCTTGCTCGCCGCCATGATGAGATCACCCTCGTTCTCACGATCGTCATCGTCAACCACCACAACCATATTGCCGGCACGAATGGCTTCGATGGCTGATTCAATGGTGTCGAACTGGGGGGCGGCGTGCAGTTTTTCTACTTGGCTCATGCGAGCGGCCTCGTCGTTTTGAGCACCGATTCTAGCATACGCACCGCCCGGCAGCCCGAGCACAGACAACAGCGGCGCTCCAACTTCGTTTCATCGCTCACCGGCGCCACGCTAGACGACATAGGGTGTCAATCGATCAAACCGTAGCGTCGATGCACATCCTCAATCGAGCGCTGCTCTCCAACTTCGTTTCACAGCCGAAAAGGATCACCCTAGACGACGGAAGGCGTCCGTCGATCAAACCGCAGCGTCGAGGCACACCATAAATCGAGCGCTGGCCCCAACTTCGTTTCATCGCACCGGTGTCACGTTAGACAACATAGGGTGTCAATCGATCAAACCGTAGCGTCGATACACATCCTCAATCGAGCGCTGGTCTCCAACTTCGTTTCACAGCCGAAAAGGATCACCCTAGACGATGGAAGGCGTCCGTCGATCAAACCGCAGCGTCGAGGCACACCCTAAATCGAGCGCTGGCCCCAACTTCGTTTCATCGCACCAGTGTCACGTTAGACAACATCGGGTGTCAATCGATCAAACCGTAGCGTCGATGCACATCCTCAATCGAGCGCTGGTCTCCAACTTCGTTTGACCGCCCATCGTTGACACACCCCCGACAAAGACGCTACGGACAATACAAAGAAAAAAAGCCCGCAACCGCGGGCTTTGAACCAATAACGATTCCAAGGGATAAACATGACTGCACGAGATACGGTGACGATCCCACACAGTCAGTTATCCTTGTCGCTCAGAGAATTGAAATAGTTTTGATTCGCTCAAGCCTGACGCGTTCGGGGTCAATCTCGGCACCACGGTCGGTTCCCGGGTGAGACGGTATTAGGTAGCTACAGCGTGCATCATTTCCCCCTTTTTATGTGAACTGCTCAAGGGGTATCTGTCTTGAGTAGTCATTTCCTCCCACTAAGCCGTCAAAAAAGTGACTATTTAGGATAAACACGTCGGTTTGCTAGGCTATCCTTAGTGCTCGACGCAGGATTACGTCTATGAGCCGACAGCCGAAATTGCATGTACCGCAAGCCCCGGCCCGACCCGGGGATGACCCGAATTTCGACTTCGTGCACGTTTCCCCGGCGGGGGCGGTGCCCCGGCCGGAGGTCAACAGCCGCGTCAAGGACATGGCCGAGCTCGCCTCCGAGATGGTGCGGGTATTGGACGACGATGCTCACGCCCAGGGGCCGTGGCACCCGCACCTGCCCCCGGACGAACTGCAAGTCGGTCTACGGCACATGCTGCAGACCCGTATCTTCGACGATCACATGTTGCGCATGCAGCGCCAGGGCAAGATCTCGTTCTACATGCTGTCCCGTGGTGAAGAAGCCGTGGCCGTCGCCCAAGCGATGGCGCTGGCGCCATCCGACATGCTGTTTCCGTCCTATCGCACACAAGGCTTGCAGGTCGCGCGCGGACGCAGTTTGGTCGATCTGATGTGCCAGTGCCTGTCGAACACCAAGGACATGTGCAAAGGCAGACAAATGCCGGTGATGTATCACTGGCAACGCGGCAACATCTTTTCCGTAACAGGTAACCTAACGGTGCAATACCCGCAAGCCGTCGGTTGGGCAATGGCCGCAGCCATCAAGGGCGACGACGATCTCGCCTCGGTGTGGATCGGTGACGGCTCCACCGCAGAAGCGGATTTCCACCATGCCCTGACCTTTGCCACCGTCTATCAAGCGCCGGTCATTCTCAACATCGTCAACAATCAGTGGGCGATCTCCACGTTCCAGGGTTTTGCCGGCGGTGAGCGGCGCTCTTTCGCCGCACGCGGCCTGGGTTACGGCATCCCCAGTATTCGCGTGGATGGCAACGATTTCCTGGCGGTGTATGGCGTGACCCGGTGGGCTGCCGAACGCGCACGACGCGGCCACGGCCCCACATTGATCGAACACGTAACCTATCGTGTCGGACCGCACTCGACCAGCGACGATCCATCCCGCTATCGCCCGAAAAACGAAGCGGAAGCTTGGCCGTTGGGCGATCCAGTCGACAGATTGAAACAACATCTTATCGACAACCAGCAGTGGAGCGATGAACGACACGCCGCGCTGACAGAAGAGTTAACGCAACACACGAAGGACTGCTGGGAGGAAGCACAATCCTACGGCACCATGACGCAAGGCCCCTTCCTGGATCGCAACGAACTGTTTGAAGACGTGTACAAAGACATGCCCACGCACCTCATTGACCAACGCGAAGAACTGCGCAGTTTGTTGGACGAAGAAGCGCACCTGAACGAGAGCCTCAATCAACCGGGCGGTGGAGACTGATATGGCGCAGATGAACATGGTGCAAGCGCTCAACTCGGCGATGGACATCATGCTGATGCGCGATCCGCACGTCGTGATTCTCGGCGAAGACGTCGGCTATTTCGGCGGTGTGTTCCGCACCACCGACGGCTTGCAACGCAAGTATGGTGAGCATCGCGTGATCGACGCGCCGATTGCAGAGGGTGGCATCATCGGCGCCGCGATCGGCATGGGGGTCAATGGCTTGAGGCCGGTCGCCGAAATTCAGTTCGCGGACTACATCTACCCGGGCTTCGATCAGATCGCCAGTCAGCTGGCCAAGCTGCGTTACCGCACCGCCGGTGACTTTTTCGCCCCTGTCACGGTACGCACACCGTGCGGGGGCGGTATCCGCGGCGGTCAGACCCATTCACAGAGCCCCGAGGGACTGTTCACGCACGTGTGCGGGTTAAAGGTGATCATGCCGTCCACGCCGTATGACGCTAAAGGGCTGCTCGTCAGCGCAATCGAGGACGATGATCCCGTGGTTTTTTTCGAACCGAAACGTCTCTACAACGGTCCGTTCGACGGCGATCACGACAAACCGGCGGTGCCCTGGAGTTCACACCCCGGGGGCGAGGTGCCCGAAGACTACTACAGCCTGCCGATCGGTCGCGCCGAGGTCGTCGAAGAAGGCGATGACATCACGATACTGTGCTACGGCACTATGGTGCACGTCGCGCAAGCCGCCGCACATCACGTCGATGCCGCCGTCGAGATCATCGACATTCGCACTTTACTCCCCTTGGATGTCACTGCTATTAAACGTTCCGTGGAAAAGACCGGTCGCTGTATTGTATTACACGAAGCCACACGCTTCTCGGGCTACGGTGCTGAGTTGACCGCTACCGTTCAGGAAGAGTGCTTCTATTATTTGCAGGCACCCATCCGTCGCGTCTGCGGCTGGGACACACCGTACCCGCACGCTTTCGAGTGGGAGTACTTTCCCGGCCAACACCGCGTCATCAGCGCCATTGAAGAAGTGTTGGACGCCGAGTGAGCGAGTTCGTTTTCAAACTGCCGGACTTAGGCGAGGGCACCGTCGAAGCGGAGATCGTCGAGTGGTACGTAAAGCCCGGTGATAGCGTCGAGGAAGGCGATACGGTCGCAGACGTTATGACCGACAAGGCGAATGTCGAAGTCCCTGCCCCGGTCAGCGGCACCATCCTGCGGATTACCGGCGAACCCGGCGACGTCGTCGCGGTCGGCGCGGAATTGCTTGCGATCAACACGACCTCCGACTCCGTTCCCGTCGAACCGCCTGCGCCAAAACTGAAGGAGGATATACCCAAACCTCCGCCTGAACCTGAACCTGAGCCTGAGCCTGAACTAAAACAAGCTAGCCCACGCACCGGCCCGGGTAAAACGCTAACCTCTCCATCGATTCGTCGTCGCGCCGCCGAAGCCGGCGTGGATCTGGCTGCCATTGCCGGGACCGGTCCGGGCGGGCGCATTCTGCGCCGAGATTTCGATGCGTATATACGCGATGGCGCCACGACCCTGCCACCGCAAAGCCCGGGGCCAGCGGCAATATCGGCGTCCAGCGAGTTCGATGCGATCAAGATCATGGGTGTGCGTCGCGTCATCGCCAAGCGTATGGCGCAAAGCATGGACGAGATACCGCACTTTGCTTACGTTGAAGAAGTCGACGTCACCGAGCTGGAAGCGCTGCGGGAGAGTTTGAATGCACAGCACGATCGCGGACTCACACTCCTACCGTTTCTGGGTTTAGCTTTGGCGCGCGTTCTCAAGGATTTTCCGCAGTGCAACGCCCACTACGATGCAGAAACCAGCGAGCTGAAGCAGTTTCGCGATATGCATTTAGGCATTGCCACGCAAACACCCGACGGCCTGAAGGTGCCGGTCGTCCACGGCGCTAGCAACATGACGCTGTGGCAGTTGGCGAGTGCCATTCGCTCCGTCAGTGAGGCCGCCCGCACAGGCAAGGCCAGAGTCAACCAACTCACCGGCTCCACCATTACCATATCGAGCCTCGGTAGACTCGGAGGCATCGCGTCCACACCGATCATCAACTACCCCGAAGTCGCCATCATCGGCGTCAACCGGGCAACGCAACGCCCCGTGGTAGTCAGTGACCGCATAGAGGTGCGCACGATGATGAACATATCGAGTTCTTTCGACCACCGCTTTATCGACGGCTTCGATGGCGCGTCACTGATCCAGGCTGTCAAAGTATTGCTGGAGCATCCTGCGATGCTGTGGATGGATCGGCCTTAACCCCTGTCTTGCTAACTCGTTGAATTAACACGCCAGGACACTAAGCAACCGCTCGGTCCAGTGCGAATGAGAAACGGGTACCGACGTCTACCGTCGATGACACACTGATGTTGCTGTCGTGCAGCTCGAGAATGCGTTTGACTATGGCGAGCCCGAGACCGGCATTGTCCTCCTGCGCAGCACCGCTGGCGTAGCGATCGAAAATGTTCGGCAAAAGGTCGGGCGCTATGCCACACCCGGTGTCGGCAACCTCCACTTGCACGGCTTCCTCGTGTTCTCTGAGTTCAATGTCGATAGACCCGCCTTCAGGTGTATAGCGCAGCGCATTGCTGATCAGATTTTCCAAAACTCGCTGCAACAGGCGAATGTCACCGTTCACTCGGATCGCCGATCGCGCCTGCTCGCTGTTCAACGCAACGCCTTTTTCCGCCGCGATGAGAGAAAACTCCTGCAGCACGTCCTGCAATAATTCCGCGACAGGAAATGGTTCCACTTCGAGTTGCACAGCACCGCTGTCGAGCTTGGCCAGTTCGAAAAGATCGCCCACCATGCGATTGAGTTGCTGCGTGTGTTGGTGTGCAATGCCGAGGAATCTGCGTCGATCTTCCGCGCTGACTTGCGTGTCCTTAATCAGCAGCGTCTCAATGTAGCCCTGCATGGACGCCAACGGTGTGCGGAGATCGTGAGAGACGTTGGCCAGCAACTCGCGCCGCAGCCGATCGTTAGTGTCGAGCTGTTCGAACTGCAACGCCAGCTGATCGGTGAGTTGTATTGCGCGGCTCTTGAGTTGTTGCACTTCGAGCGTGTTTTCGGGCACCGCCTCTATAGCCGCAGCATCCGCAAATCCGCTGTCCGTGTAAGACTCGAGCGCGGTCTCCAGTTGTTCGAGCGGACGTGTCATGCGCCGCAAAGAATACAGCCCGACAATGCCACCCAGAACGAGCACCACCAGCAAACTCGCCGCCGCCATGCGTCCAATGAAGGAACCGAAGAACGTGTTCTGAACCTCATCGAAGAGCTGACCGCCCAGAACGACGTACAGATAACCTTGCAGCGCTCCCGCATGTTCAATTGGAAACGCGCTAAAAGCTTTCGGTTTATCCGATCGAGGGTCTTGACCCAAGATCAAACGCTCCTGGCGCCCATCGACGAATGCTTCGATCGGAGCCAGCGGGACAACGTCGTTAACAATGCTATCTACCGGCAACGCATGCGCGACCACCGCACCGTCCCCATCGAGCACATAAACCTCGACGCTCGGATTGACGGTCATCGCCTGTTCCGCAAGCTGTTTGAAAACTTGCTCATTCACGGAACCGTCCTCGATGAGCGTCAGCCGATTGACGACGTACATTGCAAGACTCGCGTTCAGGGTCTGATTGACCTCTTGAAAATAGAGCTGACTGGAATAGCGTCCCACCCAGGCTATTGCGAGCCCCAAACCCAGTAGCAGCAAAGCCAGCGTGGACGCCAGCCTCCACTTAAGCGACATGTTCGTCTATGAGTTCGTCATTGAACTTGTAGCCGACGCCCCAGACGGTCACGATATATTCGAGTGAGTCGTCTATCGCGTTGAGCTTGCCGCGCAACCGATTGATGTGGGAGTTAACGGTGTGTTCGTAGCCTTCGTGACCGAAACCCCAGACTCGATCGAGTAACTGTACGCGCCTGAAGACTTGACCCGGCGCTTGAGCGAAGAACAACAACAAGTCGAATTCGCGAGCCGTAAGTTCCACCGACTCCCCGCGTAGCGTCACGCGTCGGCGACTTTCGTCGATCACCAGCTGGCCGAATTCTAGGGTTACGGCAGCGCCGTCGTCGCGTTGCTCGAATGAGACTCTTCGCAACAACGCCTTCACGCGGGCCATCACCTCTATGACGCTAAACGGCTTAGTGACATAGTCGTCCGCCCCCACTTCAAGACCAAGCACGCGGTCCAATTCCGAGGTCTTGGCCGTCAACATCAGAATAGGAACGTGATTGCCTTCCATCCTGAGGCGTCGGCACACCTCCAGCCCGTCGAGTCCGGGAAGCCGCAGATCGAGAATCAACAGATCCCACGTGCGTGCATTGGCGGCTCGATAGCCCAGCGCGCCGTCGGTGCAGAGTTCAGCGGCTACGTTTAAATCATTGAGATGCAGGAGCAACAAGCGACCGATGTCAGGCTCGTCTTCGATAACGAGCACACGCTTACCTTCCATGCTCCTAGTCTCCCTCACGACACGTAACAGTATTCGACGTCGGGTGACGGAATTAGTTCACTCGAACGATCGTAATCGCCGCAACCGGATTGTCGAAGCGATGCTGCTCGGTCAACACCGAGGTGGACAGTCCATCCTGAGCGCTGACGACACCTGCGTGCATCGACACTCGGTCGAAGTCGTCGTCGCGCGCCGCGTTGAACCCTTCGCCACCATCGGCGGGACCCGGAATGGTGCCGGGGCCTTCGGAGTCGGCTTCAGTGCCAGCATCGTAAGCGATACTGCGCATCGCAATCTCTTCACCGACGGCCAACGCGCTCAGATCCACGCCGTTGATTCCCGTAAACGCATCGTTGGTGTTCACCAACATGGTCACGACCGACATCGACAGGGAAGTTCGGGTAGCTTCATTGAACGTCAGCGACAACGTCTCGGATCCACCCGGCCCGATCGGCGCGGCACCTCCAGCAGTATTGAATACACCGGGCAGCACCGCTGCATCGCTCAGAAACTGTCCGTTGTCACCCCCTTCGGCGAGCACTTCCAAGCCGGCGGACGCAGCAGCGCCAAGCCCGAACACGGAAAACGTACCGTCGTGAGCAACGACCCCCAATGGGGATAGCGGTTGAGCGTTGGTTAAATTGGTCACCGTGATCTCGAACGTGGACGTAGCCACGGGGGGCGCTGAACCGAACGTGCCGCGATCGCCGCTGCCGCCACCGCCGCAAGCCGTCAACACTGCGACCGACGACGCAATCAATAGTAAACGATTCATGCCGCTCTCCTAGTTGACGGTCACGATGACGCGAGCCACCGGGTTCAGCCAACGGTGCACCGTCACATCCAGATCGCTGACGCCACCGGTTGGATCGGTATCGCCCAGCGTGTTCCGATGAATGTGCACGGTCGGATTGTTGTCGGCACCCGCAGCGCCGGATGCACCCGTTCCTGACCCTCCCGGCGCTGCCGGAATTCCCGCGACACCAGGCGCGCCGCCGCCGTTGACGATCTCGTCGTTGGCTTCCGTACCTGCATCGTAGGCGGGCACGTTAAAGACGTACGTGCCGGGTTCGGTCGGAATACTGACCGCATTCAACCCCATGAACGCATCGTTGGTGGGCAACAACATCGCCACCACGGACAACCGGACGTTGTCGGTACCGTCCGTATTCAAGTCGGCGGTGGTACTTTCCGTCGGTGCCAGCAACCCCCCGGCCGGATTTTCGACAATCGTTGCATTCAGCGCGGTGAGGTCGGCTACCAATCCTGAAATGTCGCCGCCTTCGGCCATGGCTTGCAGTGAGGCGGACGCTGCCTGGCCGCTGGCAAACAAGCTCGAACCCTCCGGATGGGCCGCCACCAAGAACGGCGTGTAGTAGATCCCATTCGTCAGGTTGACGATGCGGACCGAGAAATCGACTGCGTGCACACTATTGGCGATCAGTGCGATACACACACCCGCCAACACCGCACCCAACCGCGACTGACCGTGTCGTGAATACATTGGTTTTCCTCGTATAAGAATGGTGCGAGGTATCGTCCGGGCGATTTGTCACGGAAGTATCACGGTGGGGTCATCTTTGTTGAACATCGGCGTCGAGCGTCCGTCATTGAGCGAAATCGCGTGTACGCGATTTCGATAGAGCGAGCACATTCGAGTCCGAGGGCGCTCAGTGGGGTCACAGTGACGGGGGCAATTTAGGTAGAGGGAGCTGGCGCGCCCACGAGGATAGACCTCGAACTCAAAGCGGTCAGGAACCGGGTGAGCGTCGGAAGATCAGAGCGATGTTTTTGGCTGAAAGCCAAAAACTCGACAACAACCGCGCAGCGGTTGTATGGCGCGCCCACGAGGATAGACCTCGAACTCAAAGCGGTCAGGAACTGGGTGAGCGTCGGAAGGTCAGAGCGATGTTTTTGGCTGAAAGCCAAAAACTCGACAACAACCGCGCAGCGGTTGTATGGCGCGCCCACGAGGATAGACCTCGAACTCAAAGCGGTCAGGAACTGGGTGAGCGTCGGAAGATCAGAGCGATGTTTTTGGCTGAAAGCCAAAAACTCGACAACAACCGCGCAGCGGTTGTATGGCGCGCCCGGTAGGACTCGAACCTACAACCCCCAGGTTCGAAGCCTGGTGCTCTATCCAGTTGAACTACGGGCGCGTGGGCTGTGCATGTTGCCGGAGCCGTTGGGCTAAATCAATGCACGCGTCGCGTGATCACTAGGAAAGGAACGGCTGCCATCCATGGCGCAACGGTAACGCGCTCGGTCAACCCCAAGGCTCGCATCACCGAGCGTCGTGACGCACGCTACACTCAGCTCGCCCGCTTGGCTCTGGGCGCCAGGCCCCTAACTCCTCAGCAGCTTTCCCGGCGTCGCGCCCTCATGCTCGTTATTCGTCAGCAACACCTCGCCGTTGACGAGTGTGTGCAGGATGCCATCGGCCGTCTGCTTCAGTCGCTTCGCCCCGGCCGGCAAATCCGTGACCACTTCGGGCATGCGCGGACCGATCGTATCCGGATCGAAGACGACTACATCGGCAGCCATGCCTTCGCGCAGCAAGCCGCGGTCGTGCAGCCCCCAAAGCGTGGCCGTGTTGTAGGTAATCTGACGCACCGCTTCCTCCAGGCTCAAGGCTTGTTTCTCTCTAACCCAGTAGCTCAAGAGATGAGTCTGCAGCGAGCTGTCCATAATCTGCGATACGTGTGCGCCGGAGTCGGAGAAGGTCACCACCGAACGCGGGTGCTTGATCATTTCCAGCACGTGATCTTGATTCTCGTTGGCAATCGGCGTGCGAAAGAACATCTTGAAATCGCGCTCCAGTGCCATGTCGATCATCAGCTCCACCGGGTCGACGCCCCGTTCTCGCGCAAGCTCTGCCATGGAGGGTCTGTCGTACTGCATGTCTTCCATCGCGTACACGTAATCCCAATTGGGCGGACGCAACTCGGCACCGACTATGCGCGGTCCGGTGTACTCTTGATTGGCGACCTCGACCAGCTTGGCCCTGATGGCGGCATCTTCGAGTTTGGCTTTCTGCTCGGCAAGCGGCAGCTGCCGAATGTCCCGCCACACGTCCCAATTGTCGTAAGGTAGGTTGCTCTCGAACGACAACAAGTTGTTCAACGCACGGCTGTGCACTTGGGCGAACATGCGGCCACCGGCTGCAGCCGTTTCGTCCAGTAAATCGAAATAAGGGCGCCAGAAATCGGGAGCGACCTTGACGCTGAACATTCCCCACGTCTGCGTGACCCCCGATTCGACGGCCAGATCCCGCAGACGGGTGTGGTAATCGCGAATCCGTTCGGGATCGCGTCCTGGCGCTTCGCCCGCGATTTCGAAAATACCCTTCCCCGTTTCGCCGACAGCGTTGACGATTGCGCGCACTTCGTCCCAATTGGCCAACCGGCTGGCCACGGGTCGGTCATCGGCCGTAGTGTGGTTGAAGGTCCGAGAAGTCGAAAAACCGATCGCGCCGGCCTGCATCGCTTCCTTCACGAGGTGCTGCATCTGCTTGACGTCGTCTTCGAGCGCTTCGTCGGTGAAAGCGCGCTCACCCATGACATACGTCCGTAGCGCGGAATGGCCGATGTAGCCCGCGTAGTTGATGCCTTTGGGCAGGGCTTCTACCGCATCGAGAAACTCCGGAAAGCTCTCCCACGTCCAGTCGATACCTTCCAACATGGCGTCGCGGGACAGGTCCTCGGCACGCTCCAGATTGCGGAACACCAGGTCGGCCTCTTCCTGTTTGCACGGCGCAAGCGTAAATCCGCAGTTGCCCATCACCACGCTGGTGACCCCGTGATAGCACGAGCAAGACCCGATCGGATCCCAGAATACCTGGGCATCCATGTGGGTGTGGCCGTCGACAAAGCCCGGGGTCACGACATGGCCTTCGGCGTCGATGGTACGTTTGGCCTTTGCATTCACGCGCCCCAGTTTGGCGATTTTGCCGTCTTGGATCGCCACATCGGCGGCATACCCCGCTCCACCGGAGCCATCGACGACCATGCCGTTCTTGATCAACACGTCATACGCCATCTTCCTCACCCTCCCAGATGGATTGATGCCCAAATATTACCAGCCTTTGATGGATGATAGGATGTGCATAATCAGTAGATCTTTAACCACCTTGTTCGAGCATTTCGCCTACACCGTTACCACCCGCCCCGGCCAGGTCCACCAGGTGCGGTCATGAGCCATATCGTCGATGTTCTGATCGAAGAACGAGCCACCAAATTGCGCCGCCACCCCAGACTATGGTCGTTGGTAAAACGCATCATGTACCCCATACTCGGCTATCGGCGCACCATCGAGCTGGTGGACGAAGTACAGGCCATGAGCGGGTTCGAGACCTTCGAACACCTCACCCAGCTACTGCAAATGAACGTCTCGGTAGCCGGTCTCCCGCACATTCCCAAAACCGGCCGAGCCGTGTTGATGCCAAACCATCCGGCAGGTATCGCCGACGGCATTGCGGTATTCGATGCCGTGAAGGACATTCGCCCTGACGTGACCTTTTTCGCCAACCGGGATGCCGTACGCGCACACTCGCGGCTCAGTGAAATCATCATTCCGGTGGAGTGGATGGAAGACAAACGCAATCATTCGAAAAGTAAAGAAATGGTGCGCAACATGTTGGGCGCATTTCGCGACGAGCGGTTGATCGTGATCTTCGCTTCAGGCCGGCTCGCACGCCCTACCCCTGTCGGCTTGATCGAACGGCCGTGGCTCACTTCGGGTGTCAGCCTTGCGCAAAAATACGATTGCCCGATCGTCCCGATGCACATCGCCGGTCACAACAGTGCGCTCTACTATTTACTGTGGTTCCTAAACACTGAGCTCAAAGACATGACGTTGTTTCGCGAATTGATGAACAAGACCGGACAGAAGTACCAGCTGACCATCGGTGCGCCTGTGCTAAGCGATGCGGATCCCAACGATCTCACGCCGGCGCTGCGTAAGTTTGTGGTGACCGATTTGGCCAAGGGACAAACTCGGTTCGACACGGACTTCTCTTTGCCTCCAACCCATGCTTGAGTTAGCGTAAACGACGCCGAAGTTGCTTAGGACACCAGACATGTCCCCAACTACGTTACTCGCCGAGCGCATCGCCTCCGCCGATTTCGATAAAATACCGGAGTCCGCCAAAGAGGTCAGCAAACAGGCACTGCTCGATTTCGTCGGCGTCGCCATCGCCGGAATGGACGAACCGCTCGCTAAAATCTTAAGAGCGGACGTCGCAGAACAAGGCGGTCATCCTCAGGCGATCGTATTCGGCACGGACGAGAAGGTGTCGGTGCAACAGGCTGCACTGATCAACGGTTCTGCCGGACACGCGCACGACTACGACGATGTGCACATGGCTTTCATCGGTCACCCGACCGTTCCCGTCGCCCCGGTCGTATTGGCGTTGGCCGAGCAAGGCCGTTTGAGCGGGGCAGATGCAATCACCGCGTTCTCCACCGGTGTCGATACCGAATGCATCATCGGCAAATACGCGGGCCCCTCTCACTACCAGGGAGGCTGGCACGCCACCGGCACCATGGGCGCTTTTGGCGCGACTGCCGCAGCTGCTGTGTTGCTGCAGCTCGATGCGCCGACCACCGCACGGGCGCTCGGCATCGCGGGCACTCAAACTGCCGGTCTCAAGGCTCAGTTCGGCACCATGTGCAAACCCCTGCATGCCGGACACGCCGCTGCCACCGGTGCGCAGGCGGCAGCGCTTGCCGCCAAGGGTTTCAGCAGCCGCGAAGACATTCTCGAAGCCGCACAGGGGTTCATGGAGACGCAAAGCACCTCCGCCAGCACCGACAAGTTTGCCTCGGCAATGGCTCAGGAGGCCTTCGCACAGGACATCTGTTTCAAGTATCACGCGGCTTGTTACCTGACACATTCGGCCATCGAGGCGACGGCCAAACTCTGTGCGAGCAACGCTTTCGATCCGCAGCAGATTCGCGGCATCACCGTCAACGTCGACAAAGGGCACTTGAAAGTCTGCAACATTCAAGAACCCGCCACGGGATTGGAAGCCAAGTTCAGCTTGCGCCTGACGACAGCCATGGCGCTGGCGGGCGTCGATACGTCGAGCATCGATCTGTTTACCAATGCGCTCACTCAGGATCCGCAACTCGTCAAGTTTCGCGACCTCGTGACCGTTGTCCCGCACCAGGACCGCAACCCCGACACCATCGTCACCGTTGACACCACGGATGGCCGGACTTTCAGCGAGCGCTACAACGTCGCCATTCCGATGACCGACCTCGAAGCCCAATGGAGCAAGCTGATTCACAAATTCGACGCATTGGTGACACCCCGTCTCGGCTCTGAGCGCTGTCGGGCGTTGATAGACCTCTGTCGGCACATGGATGAACTGGACGACTTAACGTCGCTCTTCGAAGCGCTCAGCACCGGGGGAGTCTGACATGACAGCACACTATCTCAGCGAAGAGCGGGCGATGATCCAGGAAGTCGCACGCGATTTCACCATGAGAGAAGTCCTGCCCGTCGCTAACGAATTGGATCCGGTGCAAGGCAAGATTCCCATGGAGCTGCGCGACAAACTGGGTGCGATGGGCTACTTCGGCATTCGCATGCCCGAAAAACACGGTGGACTGGGTCTCGGTGTCTTCGAGTACTGTTTGATCGCTGAAGAACTCGCGCGTGGCTGGATGAGCGTCGCCAGCATCATTGCCCGCGCGGCATCTTTGATGGGGGTCGGGGGCTGGCCCGAAGCCAAGCGCCTGGAGCTGACCGCCAAAGCCGCGCAAGGTGAATACTTAGCGGCAGTGGCCTTGTCAGAACCCAATGTCGGCAGCGATCTTGCCGCCGTCAGCTGCAAAGCCGTTCTCGACGGGGACAACTGGGTGCTTACCGGCAACAAGTACTGGTGCACCTTCGCCGACGAAGCGGACTATCTCAACGTTCTGGCCCGTGTCGAAGCACCCGGCGACGAGACGCGCTACAAGGGGTTACGTTCTTTCATCATCGAAAAGCCGCGCGGTGAGCTACCGGTAGGTTGTCAGGGCGCGCCGATTCCCAAGATCGGCTACTACGGCTGGAATACCTACGAACTGGCTTTCGACGGGTGCCGCATCCCCAAAGAGAACATCGTTACCGGCAACGACAACGCCGGACAGGAAGCCTTCAAGAACACGGTCAACATGTTGAACGTCGCCCGTGCTCACACCGCAGCGCGCTCCATAGGACTGGCCCGTGGTGCGTTGGAAGATGCCATGGCCTACGCTCAGGAGCGCGTGCAATTCGGTGTACCCATCAGCGATTTTCAAGAAACCCGTTTCAAGATCGCGCGCATGGCCAGTGAAATCGAAGCCGCAAGAGCACTCATGTACGATGTGTGCACGAAGATGGATGCAGGGCTGACGTGCGACAAAGAAGCCTCCATGTTGAAGTGGTACGCCGCTGAGATGGCCGAACGTGTCACCTCGGACGGATTGCAAATCCTGGGTGGGGCGGGGTATACCAAGCTCCATGCCATGGAACGGTACTGGCGCGATGCACGGCTGACCAAGATCTTCGAGGGTACCAGTGAAATTCAACTGCGCATCGTATCCGATCGCCTGCTCGGCAAGCCCACCCAGCGCGCCAACGCTTGAACGCCGACGCAACGTAAACCTATTCATCGTGGTCCGCTTCGTTGAGCTCGCCAAAGAGATACGCAGTTGCACACTGTGCTCCGCCCACCTGCCGCTCGGACCCCGGCCGGTATTCCAGGCGCGTCCGAGCGCCCGGATCCTCGTTGTCGGACAAGCACCCGGCACCGCCGTGCACGAGACCGGTATCCCTTTCAACGACCCCAGTGGCGAGCGCCTGCGCAGTTGGATGGGCGTCGACAAAGAGACATTTTACAACGACAAGCTCATCGCCCTGGTACCGATGGGATTTTGCTATCCCGGGCGCGCCGCCAACGGCGGCGGCGATCTACCGCCCCGCCCCGAGTGCGCGCAGGCATGGCGCCAACAACTACTCGGCCACCTCAAAAAGATCGAACTGACGCTGGCCATCGGTCGCTATGCAATCGATTGGCACTTAACACCCGAAAAGCGCGCCACCCTCACTCAAATTGTCGCCGACTGGCCGAAGTACTGGCCGCACGTGGTGCCTTTGCCGCATCCAAGCCCGCGCAACACCCTGTGGCTGCGCCGCAATCCGTGGGTGGAAGCCGAACTCGTTCCGCAACTCAAGGGACGGATAAAAAAGATCCTCGGGAATTAGTGTTAGACTCGCAGTCCATTGGAACGTCTATTAAAAGACCCAGTAGAAGCTGTAGGAGGTTCTTTACGTGTCTGAGTCTGCAAAGCCCACAGCAACATCCATTGGGGAACTCAAAGCCACCGGTTACACGCCGAAGACCGTTAAAAACGAAGTCCGACAAAATCTCATTCTCAAGCTGTCGCGTGCCGAACCTTTGTTTCCGGGCATTGTGGGTTACGACGCAACGGTCATTCCTCATATCACCAACGCGATACTCGGTTGTCAGGACATCATCTTTCTCGGCGAGCGCGGCCAGGCGAAGTCACGCATCGTTCGCAGTCTCACTTCGCTCCTCGACGAGTGGACACCGATCATCGCCGGCACGGAAATCCCCGAGGATCCGTTGCAGCCCATCACGCAACAGGGGCGCGAACTCATTGCCGCCCAGGGGGACGACACCCCTATCGAGTGGCTGCATCGCGACGAACGCTACGGTGAGAAGCTAGCGACTCCGGACATCACCATTGCGGACATCATCGGCGAAGTCGACCCCATCAAAGTAGCTGAAGGCCGTTATCTTTCCGATGAGCTGACATTACATTTCGGTCTCGTGCCGCGCATGAACAAGGGTATCTTCGCCATCAACGAGCTGCCCGACCTGAGCGAACGCATCCAGGTCGGCTTACTCAACTTGTTGGAAGAACGCGACGTGCAAATTCGCGGACACAAAGTACGGTTGCCGATCGACGTATTCATCGTAGCGACGGCGAACCCGGAGGATTACACCAACCGCGGCCGCATCATCACGCCGCTCAAGGACCGTTACGGTGCCCAGATCCGCACGCACTACCCCGAGCTCATCGAACAGGAACTCGCCATTGTCGAGCAGGAAGCCAATGTGCTTGCACTGTCTGACTATAAAGTGACGGTTCCGGACTTCATGGCCGAGGTCATTGCCGAAGTCACACACCACGCGCGCCGCTCTCCCGATCTCAACCAGCGCTCCGGTGTTTCGGTTCGCGCCTCGATCAGCAACTACGAAGTCCTGGTGGCCAACGCCTACCGCCGTGCGCTGGTACTCAACGAAGCAGAAGTTGTGCCCCGCATTTCGGACCTCGACTACATCGCACCATCATTTCAAGGCAAGGTCGAATTCGAAGCGATGGAAGAAGGCCAAGAAGACAAGATCACCAACAAGATCATTCAGGCGGCTACCAAGGCTGTGTTCGATCGCCGTTATGAACTGGCGGATCTGACGCCCATTGCAGAAGCATTCAACGACGGATTGACCATCGAAATCGGCGAAGCGGTGTACGCGGACGACTACTCGGTCATCATCGATAAGATTCCGGGTATGGACGAACGCCTTACGGCCACCACACCCGGCACCCGAGCTGCTGAAGTAGAGTTCATTCTCGAGGGGCTGCACCTGAATAAGCTGCTCAACAAGTACTCTGTCTCCGGACGCGCGACTTTTTCGGGATGAGGTGATGCATGCCGAAACGTAACCGCTACACCGCCTGGGACGGTTCACAAGCGCCAAACCTCGATCCCGACGAGGTGATGAAGGCGCTTGCCGACGACCTGATCGAGTATGGCGATCTGCGCTGGGCCATGCGCAACCTCATGTCACACGGCATGCAGATTCCTCAAGGTGGCTATTTGCAGGGTTTACGCGACATGATTCGCGAGCTGCGCGAACGCAAACAACGGCAGTTGAAACGTTTCAACCTAGATTCCATTTTTGAAGGATTTCGGGAACGCCTGGATGAAATCGTCCAAATGGAGCGCGACCGTATCGAAGAATGGAAGCAGCGCGCGGACGATGCCGAAAACTTCAGCGATACGCTCCTCAAAGACATCGCCGAGCGCAACGAACAGCAGTTAGACGAATTACCCAACGACATCGCTGCACAAATCAACACGCTCGAGAAATTCGAATTCATCAATCCGGACGCACAAAAGAAGTTCCTGGAATTGCTCAACGAATTGCGCAAGGCCATGACCAATACGTTCTTCAAAGACATCGAGAACATGGTCAACAATCTCTCCGACGGCGACATCGAGCGTATGAAGGAGATGGTCAAGGCCTTGAACGACATGCTGGTCAAGCAGATCGCCGGCGAAGATCCCGGGTTCGATGAGTTCATGGAAAAGTTCGGCGATATGTTCGGCGACAATCCACCGCAAAGCCTGGATGAGCTACTGGAGCAAATGCGGCAGCAGATGGCGGCGGCACAAGCGCTGATGAATTCGTTGTCGCCCGAACAACGTCAAGCGCTGAGTGACATGTTCGCTGGGCGCTTCGGCGATCCCGAGCTCGAAGCCGAGATGGCCAAGCTCGCCAAGGAACTCGATTTCCTGAATCCCGACGGTGAGCGCTACCGCTTCGACGGCAACGAGTCCATCGACCTGGAGGCGGCCATGAAGCTCATGCAGGAAATGCACGAGATGGACGACCTTCTCGACCAGATGCAGGGTGCGGAGCGAGGCGGCAATCTCGATGACATCGATCGTGACTTGCTGCGGGAACTGCTGGGCGACGAGCAAGCGGACAACCTCGATGAGCTCGACAAACTCATGAAGATGTTGGAAGACGCGGGCTACATTCGCTCGAAAGACGACGAAGGCTGGGAGCTCACTCCGCGAGGTTCACGCGTCATCGGGCAAAAAGCGTTGGGTGAGATCTATCAGCGCCTGAAACGCCAGAGCCTCGGCAATCACGCGATCCCCGAGGAGGGACGCTTCGGCGAGCGTGTCGAAGACACGAAACCCTACGAGTTCGGCGACCCCTTCCATCTACACATGCCGCGCACCATCCGCAACGCCATCGACCGCAACGGACCGGGCGCACCGGTGCACCTCAGGTCCGACGATTTCGAAATTTACCGCAGTGAGATGATCACCTCCACCGCAACGGCCATGTTGGTCGACTTGTCATGGTCCATGGCTTTGCGCGGCTCGTTCCAGGCTGCCAAGAAGGTCGCTCTGGCGCTGCACAATCTGATCACCAGCCAGTATCCAAAAGATAACTTTTACATTATCGGCTTTGCCGCCTACGCCAAAGAACTCAAGCCCCACGACCTGCCTTACTTGCAGTGGGACGAATATGTCCTTGGCACCAACATGCAGCATGCGCTGTTACTCGCGGAACGCCTGCTGGCCAAACACCCCGCCGGTAGCAAGCAGATCATCATGATCTCGGACGGTGAACCGACGGCTCACCTGGAAGACGGTCAAGCCATGTTCGCCTATCCCCCGACCCCCGCCACCATTCGGGCGACATTTCGCGCCGTGAAACGCTGCACGAACAAGGGCATTGCCATCAATACCTTTATGCTCGAATCCAGCGACTATCTGCGGGCGTTCATGCAGGAAGTCGCACGCATCAACGGCGGACGCGTGTTTTACACCTCCCCCGACAAGTTGGGCGAGTACATTCTCGTCGACTACGTAGAAAACAAACGCAAGAAGCTCTCTCGCTAATCAAAATCGACGCGGGCTGCGCGGCTCCTCAGTACGACCTCGGCATACCCAACACGTGTTCCGAGACGAAATTGGCGATCATCTCCTGGGAAATCGGCGCGATGCGCATCAGTCGTGCCTCACGCCAGTAGCGCTCCACGTGGTACTCGCTCGCATAACCGAAGCCGCCATGGGTCTGCATGGCTTGATCTGCGGTCTGAAAGGCAGCATCCGCCGCCAACCATTTGGCCATGTTGGCTTCGGCACCGCACGGTTGGCCGTTGTCCAAGAGCCATGACGCCTTGCGCACCATGAGTTCAGCAGCGTCCAGGCGCATCTTTGCCTCCGCCAGCGGAAACGCTACACCTTGGTTCTTGCCGATGGGGCGTCCGAACACAACCCGTTCGTTGGCATAGTCCACGGCACGACGCAAGGCCGCGCGACCGATGCCAATGGCTTCCGCGGCTACCAGAATGCGCTCTGCGTTCAATCCGGTGATGATGTATTTGAAACCCTGGCCCTCTTCGCCCACGCGATCCGTGACGTGAACCGGCAGGTCGTCGTATACCACCTCACAGGTGGCTACGGCATTGCGACCGACTTTGTCGATCGGCGATATCGCAACTTCGTCCCGTTGCAGTTCGGCCAACAACAACGTCAACCCGTCGGTGCGTTTGGCCACCTTGTCTTTGTCTGTCGTACGCACCAGCAGGAGTACCCGCTCCGATTGCAGCGCTTTCGTAGTCCACACCTTGCGCCCCTTGACGACATAGTGATCGCCGTCGAGCCGCGCCGCGGTGGAAATCGAGGTCGTGTCCGTACCGGCGTCGGGCTCGGTGACCCCAAACGCCACGTGCAAGTCGCCACTGGCGACCCTCGGTAAGTACTTCTGCTTCATCTCTTCCGAGCCGAATTTGACCACGGGCTCCATCCCGAAGATCGACAGATGCAAGGGTGTTGCGCCATTCATGGCGGCACCGCTCGCGGCAACGGTTTCCAATACCAGACTCGCCTCGGTGATGCCACGGCCGCTTCCGCCGTACGCTTCCGGGATGGCAATGCCGAGCCAGCCCGCATCTGCCATCGCGTTGTAGAAATCCCATGGAAACTCGTGCTCCGAGTCTTTCTGTGCCCAGTATTCGTCCGGAAAATCGGCACACAGTTTCGTCACCGACTCCTTGATGAGAACCTGTTCGTCTGACAACTCGAAATTCATCTTGACCCGTTCCTTCTTCTAAATTGATCGGCAGTCGTTCGCTCGTTCGTCTTGCTCGAATCCGTTAGCGCTCGAATCTTGGCAATTTCAATCAGGCATTGTACTTTGTCCCAGAGGGAGGGCCCATGCCTGGCAAATACTACGAAGAACTGAACGTCGGCGATGCATTTCGACACCAACCCAGCCGCACGGTGACTGAAACCGACAACCTGTTGTTCAGCACGTTGACCCATAACCCGCAGCCGTTGCACGTCGACGCCGAGTTCGCCGCCGCTTCGATACACGGTCAGATTCTAGTCAACAGCATCTTTACCTTGGGTCTGGTGGTCGGCCTCTCCGTTCAAGATACCACGCTCGGCACCACGCTCGGCAACCTCGGCTTCGATAAAACCACCTTCCCCAAGCCTGTGTTTCTCGGGGATACGTTGACAGCCCACAGCAAGGTCATCGACAAGCGCGAAAGCCGCACGAAGCCGGACCGCGGCATCGTCACGTTCGAACACACCGCCACCAACCAGCGCGGCGAAGTAGTGTGTTCTTGTATACGCGGCGCCATGATGATCAAGCGGTCTGCCGCATGAGTGCCGACCGACTGCGCCGCTCCTGTCACTTCGTGCCCGGAGCCAACGAAAAGATGCTCGTCAAGTCGCTCGAGTCGAACGCGGATTGCTTGATACTCGACCTGGAAGACGCCGTCACGCCCGACCGCAAGGCATCCGCGCGGGCGACCGTCGCCGAATGGTTGGGGTCCGCCGACTTCAAGGGCAAGGAACGCACCGTGAGAATGAATCCGCTAGACACGCCTTGGGGTCTTGCCGATCTGGAAGTGACCATGCGGCATGCACCGGATGCCTACGTCGTGCCGAAAATTTCGACGCTCGACGAGCTCAATACGATCAGCGCGGAACTCGACAAATGGGAAGTGCACTATGGCCACCCGCCCGATAGCGTTCAACTGATTCTGGTGACCACCGAAACGCCGCTCAGCGCGCTGAACCTCGGCACGTTTACCCAGTGCGGTCGTGTGGCGGCGATGTCGTGGGGAGCCGAAGACTTGTCCGCAGCACTCGGTGCGCCACGCAATCGCAAGCCGGACGGTACCTACCTCGATGTGTACCGACACTGCCGCGCGATGACACTGTTGGCGGCAGCTGCCGGTAGTGTCGCGCCCATCGATACGGTGTTTGTGGATTTCAAAGATGATCGAGGCTTGGCCGAGGAGTGTCAGGAAGTCGCGTGGATGGGATATACCGGCAAAATCACCATCCACCCCAGCCAGATCGACATCGTCAATGCCGCCTTTTCACCGACTCAGGACGAGGTGGACGAGGCGCACCGACTGATTGCCGCCTTCGCAGAGGCCGAAGCTCAGGGCCTGATGGCGATCAGCTTCGAGGGCAAGATGGTGGACGTCCCGCACCTGCGTCGAGCCGAAAAAACTTTGGCACGCGCCGCTGAGATCAAGCGTCTTACGCAGTAAACACACATAGTGACCCTCTAAGGAACATCGTCAATGACACTTACCCTGGCTACCGAGCGCATGCAAGCACACACCGACAAGGGTGTGGGTTGGATGATCTTCAACAATCCCGCCCGCCACAACGCATTGTCCTTGGAAATGTGGCAAGGCATCGGCGACATCCTGGAGCACTATGCCGAAGATCCCGACGTGCGGGTGATCGTGATGCGCGGTGCCGGTGGCAAGGCTTTCGTCTCCGGGGCGGATATCTCGGAGTTCGATGAAAAACGTTCGAGCGCCGAGCAACAGAAAACGTATAGCGCGGTCGCCGGACGCGCCACACGCTGGCTCAACAAAACCACCAAGCCGCTGATCGCCCTCATCGAGGGCTACTGCATCGGTGGCGGATTAGCCACCGCGTTAGCGGCAGACATTCGTATCGCCACGCCCGATTCCACCTTTGGTATACCCGCTGCCAAGCTGGGTTTGGGATACGAATACACCGGTCTTGCCAAATTGGCGCGCATCGTCGGCCCCAGCCGCGCCAGAGATATCATGTTCAGCGCGCGCTTCATGCAGGCTGACGAAGCGCTGGCGATGGGACTCATCAACTTCATAGAATCCCGTGAAGACATCGAGCAGAAGTGCTTGGCCTATGCGGAGAGAATTGCCGGGAATGCGCCGCTCACGGTGCAGGCCGCGAAAGCGGCATTAGACGCCTGGGAGCGAGGCGGGCGTGAGGACGACATCGATCGGGTGAGCGAGGCGATCAGCGCATGTTTCGATAGCGAGGACTATGAAGAGGGGCGGCGTGCCTTTCGGGAGAAGAGAACCCCACACTTCCAGGGACGTTAAACTGCAACGCCCATCCAAAAGGCACGCCGCGTAACCGGCGCGATCGCTCAGTCTCTGAGCAGCTCCACGCCACCGACTTCCACGAGATAGTTCGTGAACTCTTCGGTGGTCAGGATCACATCGCCACTGTCCGTGTCGAGCATGTGATCGCGGATGATGCGATCGTGAACTTCGATCGGCGACTGTCGCAACTTCTTCACCAACATGCTCGATTCCACTTCCGCATCGAACTGTGTTCGATACGGACCTACATGAAAACCTTCGCGGGTATGGAAGTACCACTGCCCATTGCTGCGAAAGATCCGATCGGAGCGATACCACAGTTGGCGCGGTTCACCGCCCCGCACGACCAGATCGCTCTGATCCAACTGGTTGGCGTGCAATGCGGTTTGTAGTTTCACGACCGGGGCAACGGGTGGTGCTGTTTTTTCCGATGGTGCTGTCTTTTCCATGTCTCTCTTATACTCGTACGTTGGGGTTGATGCGGAGTTTCGGATATTGCCGTTGAAAACGCTGTCACGTGGTTGTGATCAGATGTAAGCGCCTTTTAAGCAACCCCCTCCTGCAGCTGAAAATTCCATGTAAAAGGAGGTATGATCCGGGTTCGCCGAAACGTCACGATCTCAGTAAGGAAGCCGACTCATGTCAAAAAACAACAAGGGAATCAGTCGCTTGGTTAGATTACTTGCACTCTGCTCGGTGGGTCTGTTGGGCGCATGCGCGGGCTCCTCGTCGGCCCCGCCTCCGGCGGAGTCGGAGGACATCGGCTTCGCCGACGTCTATCGGATCGGAGTGGGAGACTCCCTCTCCGTCAACGTGTGGCGCAACCCGGATCTCAGCGTGCAAGTCCCGGTGCGACCCGATGGCAAGATCTCGGTGCCGCTGGCCGGCGATATCGAAGTCGGTAACAAAACCCCCGAAGAAGTCTCGAGCGCGGTGACGGAACTTCTGAGCAAGTTCATTCGCGACCCGTACGTCACGGTCATCGTTACCACGATGGGCAGCGATCAGTATCGTTCTCGGGTCCGAGTCACGGGCGCCGTGAATGCACCTTTGTCCGCACCTTATCGGCAGGGCATGACCGTTCTCGATGTGGTGCTCGAAGCCGGCGGATTGACCGATTTTGCTAACCCGTCGCGTGCCAGCTTGTTCCGCAAGAGCGGGGAAAGAATTGCCATCGATCTGCGCGGCATTTTGAATCGCGGCGACATGAGCACCAACTACGCGCTCATTCCGGGGGATGTCATTACGGTGCCCGAACGCGCTTTTTAACAGTACACCAAGTCAACGAACACATCGTTCAACGCATTAGAAGTCAGTTATCAAAGCAGTGGAGGGGTATATGCGTGTCATCTGGAAGGTAAGTGGGTTGGTCCTGGGATTCTCACTGGCCGTCAACACCCAAGCCATCGACGTCGGGCTCAGCCTCTACTTGGATTCAAACTACACCAGTAACACCGCGTTGACGGAGACCGATGAAACTGACGAGTTCATCTTCACACCCGGCGTACGTCTGCTTGCCAACCACGACGGACCTAATCTGGCCATGGCCGTGGACTACGACCTCAGCCGCCAAATCTATACCGAAGACCTGTACTCAGACGAGTACGTCGCCACTGGACAGGCCAATCTGGTGTGGAACGCGCTGCCGGAACGGCTCGACTTCGTCGTGGATCATACGCGCACGCAATCGACCATCAGCTCCATCAATTCAGGGGCACCCGACAACCGTCAGGAGACCAGCAATACGTCCGCGGGACCTATCTTGAGATTCAATCCCCGCGGTCAGGACGAGCTCGAGTTCGAGTATCGTTTTGGCGATCGGCAAACGGATCGAACGCAAACGGACGCTGAGCTGCACAATGCCGCAGTGCGGTACAACCTGGCCTGGTCACCCACCAATATTCTCACCTTCGAGCTGCAGCAGAACGAAGTCGACTACGATGCCGACATCGTACCGGACATCGATTACTCCATCGGCATGCTCACATTGTCTCGCGAATCGCCCGACGTGAGCTTTTCGCTCATGGGGGGGTTCAACAAAGCCGAGCGCACGCTAGGTAGAGAAGATGTCGACGGCGCAATCGGTAGTCTGTCAATCGACTGGGTGGCAACGCCCGCGACCACGGTGTCTATCGAATTGGACCGTGACATACGCGATCAGCCCCCGCAGCTTCTGACCGGCTTTGCGATCGATGAGCTCGACTTTCAAACCAATTCAGGGGTCGCTGAAGTCTTCGTCGATAGTGCCGCAGATTTCCGCATCACGCGACGCCTCGCCAACAGCACCGCCGTGACGGCAGGGGTTTTCTACGACCTGACCGACTACGAAGACGTACCTTTGGATGTGGAAACCACCGGCGCGGTGCTTGCTCTAGATCGACAGTTATCGAGAACCACAACACTGTCCGCAAGTTTGGTGTTTACCAACCAGGAATACGAGGATCAGAACGACGAAGCGGATCGAGTGACGGCCTTTGTTTCCGTCCTGTGGCAAAACAGTCGACGCATCAATACGGAATTCGGTTTTCGGTATCGCACGATGGACAGTGACTCGGATCTGAATCGCCGCAATTACGACGAATGGGGCGTGTTCGCGCGATTCACCTATACACCGATTGAACAGCGTGCCGCTACGCTCTAACGGCGTTTGACAGCGACGTTGTTTTTAGTTAGCTGCCGCCGAGCTCGGCGAGCAGCGCCTGCGCCTCGTCCGCTTCGCTAAAGCCACCCAGGTCCACCGCCCTCTGCAGAGCGACTTTCGCTTCCCTGGCGTTGTCCGCCTTGTGCAAAGCCACGCCTAAGTGGTACTGCACTTCCGCGTTGTCCGGTTTCGCGCGGGCACTCGAACGTAAGAACCGCAGTCCTTCGCGCAACGAGCCGCTTTGTACCAGAATCCACCCCAACGTGTCCTCGATGTCCGGGTTGTTCGGTGCCACTTCATTAGCCTGGCGCGCCATGGTGACCGCACGGTCGTCACCCTCGTTCATGTAGATCCAAGCCAGGTTGTTGAGAACGACAGGGTCGTCGCTGGGCAACAACGACTCATACTGCGCTTTGGCGCGCTGAGTTTCTCCCGACTGTATCTGCAGGTTAGCGAGCAACAACTTCATACCCGTATCTTCGGGGTTGTCCTGCACCCATTGACGAATGACCTTCTGGGCAGTCTCTCGTTCTCCACGAGACATCGCCATCAGGGCGTAGTTAGTCGTCCCTGCCCGTGATCCCGTCTCGGCAAGCGCTTTGAAGTGTGCGTAGGCTTCGTCCGCCCTGCCCGCCGCTGCCAGAACGTCGCCTTTGAGCAACTCCAATTCCTCTCCCGCAGCGCCCTTCTCCTCGAGTTCCTTGATGATCGCCTGCGCCCTGGATGGATTACCCTCGGCAATTTCCAGACGCGCCATGTTCAGGAGCGCGCCGGGCGGAGTACGGCCTGATTCGAAAGCAAGCTCCAGATTCTGCCGGGCGAGGGTCAGGTTACCCAACTGCAGCTGCAGCGCTCCGGCCGCCGCGAGCAGTTGTCCGTTGTTTTTGTATTGGTCCAACAACGTTTGCAATTGCGCGGCCGCGGTCTGCGCATCGTTGCGATCGCCGGTACGGATATCGACTTCAGCCTTGAGCAGGAGAATGTCGGGAACGTTGGGGAAGTCGGTCACTGCCAGGTCGGCTGCCGCCTCGGCCTGCTCTAAACGACTGCTCGCCACCAACAATCTCATTAAGCCGAGCCGCGCGCGTACCGAATTGGGGAAGGTTTTGACGGCTTCGTTCAGGCGGGTCAGGGCGCCTTCGACGTCGCCGCCCCTCACCGCCAAGTCAACGAGGGCGAGGGTTGCGGCTTCACTGCCTCCGGCTTTCCACGACGCCTCGTATATGGCTTTGGCTTTCTGCGCATCGCCTTCTTGTTCTGCGATGCGCGCGAGGTTTTGTGCCGCCGGGAAGAATCCGGGCGCCACTTCCAATGCTTGCTCGAACGACGCGATGGCGCCGGCCTGGTCATCCCGTGCTAAGGCGATGGCACCTTTGAGGTTGTAGCCGATGGGTATGTCGCGACTCTTCTCGATCACGCGCTCCACCGCCTCGGTGGCACCTTCGAGATCGCCATCGCGCAGTCGGACCATCACCAGGATGTAATCGCTCTGATATTGATCGCCATCGACGTCGATGGCGCTGTTCAACTGCGCCATGGCGTTTTTGTTGTCTCCAGTCGAGAGCAGACTCAACGCCAGTTGATTGCGAAACGGCGCCATGTCCGGCGCGATTTCCACCGCTTTCTGGAACGCCTCGGTAGCCTCGGCCATCGCACCGCTGCGCAATTGGGCGGAACCCAGCATGGCCCACAGCTGCGGATCCGAATGCTGATCCGCCACCGGTTTGAGCACATCGACCACGTCATCGAACTTGCCTTGATCGCTGTAGACCGAAGCAATGAGTTTGCGTACAGATACGTTATCGGGGTCATGCGACAAGTAGCGCTGCAGACTGTCTTCCGCTTGTCCCAGTTGACCTTGCTGCGCCTTGATCGCACCCATGAGATAGAGCGTCGGCAGGTGATCGCGGGCAAATTGCTGGACGACCCGCAGCGCCACCTCTGCCTCTTCCAGATTACCCTGACGGAAACTGATCAGCCCTTTCAAATACTGTGCGGGCGGAAATTCCTTATGCTTCGCGATGATCGCGTCGACTTCCTTTTGAGCGGCGGTATTGTCCTGCGCAAGCAAATGCGCGCGGACGATACCGAGTCTCCCCGACACGTCGCCGCCAGGCTGCTGTGCCGCCGTTTGGAAGGAGGACAGCGCTTCCGCCGGTTGGTTACGCCCAAGCTCAATTTCGGCTCTGTACAACCAACCGTCACGATGCTGGGGATTCTGCTCTGTCAGTTGCTTGAGATAGCGGTACGCGCGTTCGATGTCGTTTTCAGTCTGTGCAATCTGCGCCAAACCCATCAAGCCTTCATCCAGGTGTGCGCCTTGTTCGTACAAGGGTTTAGCGCGCGCCATGTCGCCCGCGTAGAGATAGGCTTGCGCCAGAGTGACCGCATACTCCGGTGTCAGCGACGAACGTTCTTCCAGTTCACCGACTACTTCCGAGTAGTTGCCGAGACTGTTCTTGGTTCTCAGAAGCGTCACCAGCGTCGTGTCGTCCGTTGCACCCAGATCGACAGCGCGCTCCAATTCCTTGAGCGCCGATGGGTAATCACCGAATTCGAAGTGCATTTGTCCGAGCAACGATCGTGCTGGAACGGAAGTCGGTTCTTTTTGGATGGCATTTTTGAGTTCGATCACGGCGACACGCAACTCGCCCTGCGCGATGGCGTTTTGCGCGTCCGTCAAATGATCGGCTACCGTCTTGTTGTCGCACCCGACGAGGCTAGTGAACAAAACAATGAGCAGCCATACGCGGCGCTGTGCGGATTGCAGTCCTGGCAACATGAACATCTAGTGTCCTTTTGAATATTTAACGGGTGCTCGTCCCGCTCAGTGTAGTCATTTCACAATCAATTGGAAGGTGACACAGCTCCCGTCAAGCGTCTCGCAGGTTACCTCGCAAATGCGATGATCTCGTTGGAAAGCGCACTTTCGGCGCCATCGTCGTCAAGCGCCGTCATCGCCACGTAGTAGGTGCCGGGCGGCAGGTTGAGGGAGTGGCTCGTCACATTCCCAGCCACCACCGCGACGTCGTCGTAGACACCGCTGGATGCACCGTAGTGAATTCGATAACTGTCTATCGCCGACAGTGGATTGCCATTCGTATCTTCGGTCGGTGCCTGCCACTCCACCAACAGGTTGGCAAACACATCCACCGAAATAAGCTCGACCGCACTGCCACCCGGTCCTTCGCAGGTCAATGTATAGCTACCGGAAGCGGACACCGCGACCGATTCGCTGCCCTGGACAGCCTTGGTGCCGGACCATGCGCCGCTGGCGGTACAAGACTCCGCATTGCTGCTGCTCCAGCTGATGGTGACCACGTCCCCGGCACCAACCAGCGTCGCGTCTACGTCGAGGTTGACGCTGGGCTGAGGTGCCGAGGGATCCGTGGGTTCTGTCGGCGTTGGATTCGGTTCTTGCGGCGGTGGATCGATTTCTGGCAGAGGCTCAGGTAACGGTAGGCCGTTGACGAGTACGTCAACCGCCGCCGTCGTGACCCCACCAAGTCCGGAGCACGAGAGCACGAAGCGCGTGTGTTCGGAAATAGGATCGGATATATAGGTACCTTGAATGCCGAGGTTACCCTGCCAGGCACCGAACGCCCGGCACTGTTCCGCACCGTTTGTCGCCCAACTCAAATTCACCCGTTCACCGGAATCCACCGACTCGTTGTCCGCACTAAACGAGACCACAGGTGCACTGCTGTCCTGTTGCTCGTTGGCGCGATCATTGATGGAGGTGACCTGTGTGGCATCCGCCACCCCGATACGATCCGCCAGCCCATCCAGCGTATTCTCCGTTGAGGTGTCCAACGCGTCATTGAGTACGTCCTCGACCTGACTGGGCGAGGTCCCTTCCAACGCTGCCATCAGGTCCACGAGTTCCTCGTCCGGTAGCACGCCTGAAACTACAGCCAGTGCCTTCAATGCCTGGGTAATGTCCGCAGTGCTCATCGGCACACCCTTTACATCCGGGCTCGTGAACTCGGGCATGATCGCCTGAATGGACTCGTTCATCAGATGGGTCGCGTCCTGACCGTCTACCTTCAGCCGCCCAGCCATCACTTCCAAGCGTACGGCGACTTCTGCAGCCTTGGCGACCGCAAGAATACGTTCATCGTCGAGACTGACCTCGGCGACACCGGCACCATCCATCGCACCGTCGGCGAGGTCGCAAGCCAGAGCCGCCACAACGGTGTCATTCGTCATGCCGTTGGCGGACAGCACACTGCCTGTGCGGCGCACCCATTCGCCGATCGCTTCGTTGGCCAACACCACCGTCTCCACGTTGTCCGCATTAATATGCACGCGCATGGGATTGGGCAGCACCGAGGGATCGAGCCCTATGTCCAAGTCCGCATAGACCGCCTGCCAGATCGATTCCAGATCCTGCGTGCTGTCGTCAGCGCACTGCATCGCTTTGACGGCCAAGGTGGTGAGGGGGGAGACGTTGATGGTCTGATTACCGGGCTCAGTCGCTGTCGCTACCAGGTCGAAGTCGGGTCCTCGCTGCGTCACTAGATCGGTACCGCCACTGATTCTGACCGTTAGCGGAAACTTGGCATCGGCAGGGATTAGGACGGAATATCTCGCTCGAGAGGAACTCGACGCTGTCGCGACTACATCGCCATCTGCGTCAGAAATGGTCACTTGGGCACCGACGATGGGTCCGTCGCCGACACTGCCGCTGATCGTGAAATCGCCGTTCCCGGTCACGCCGTTAGCGCCGCTAGGTGGCGACACGCCGTCGGAACAACCCATCAGAGTCAGTATCCCCACAATCGGCGCGCACCATTTGCGCGCGCGCACCCATCTCTCAATCCCCATTTCGCCAATCTCCTCACTACTACTTCGTTGGCAATTAACGAGTCATGCACTTTGGTGTCCCGTACAAAGCGCTCCGATGCAGTCTAAGGAGATCACCACCCCATCCCTGTGACACAGGGCACGTGTTTGTAAGTAGTTGCGGAAATTGAGAACTGGGGCACGCCGGTAGCGGTACCGACCTCCCAGGACCCGAGAAAAGGTCCTAAAGGCGCTTAGCTTGCTCTTTTAACCCGGCCGGTAACAGGGTGAGCCGTCTATGGGACGATCTTAACGACCTCGTTGGACAATTCGCTCTCTTCGCCATCGCTGTCGAGTGCGGTGATGGCAAAGTAGTAGCGTCCACTAGGTAGATTGGGTTGATAGCTTCTTGCCTCGGCGTCCAGGCTCACGCTGTCGTCATAAACACCTGTTACGCTGCCCCAATAGAGCTCGAACCCGACGAGATCCGTCAGCACGCCACCGGTGGTCGTTTCCGTCGGTGCCCGCCACTCGAGGACGACGGGTTTTGCTTGTTCTGCAACGCGCACCGTGACGGTGCGCAAGGCAGCCCCGGAAACACCGGAGCAACTCAACGAAAACTCCGTTGTGCTCTGCAAAGGTCCGACAGTTTCTTGCCCTTGGGTCGCCTTGACGCCGGTCCAGCCGGCACCCGCCTCGCACTTTTCGGCGCCCTGACTGCTCCAGGACAGCGTTACCGAGCCACCCCTGGAGACGTTGTTGTTCGACGCTGCGAAGTCCACGCTCGGACCCGCGGCCCGTGCGGCGGTCGTCGTATTCGGCGCCGCAGCGGATCCGGAGGATCCGCTACTGTCGCATCCGCTGAGGACGCACAGGCTCGCTGCAACGAACCAAATCGAAGTTCTACCTGCTACTAACCCACTGTCCATGAATCTGCAGTCCTTTAACCTTGCAGTGTTGTCTCTAGCAGTTGCCTCGCCGTGGTGTTGCCCCACGGTGGCAACGGTTGCACCCGTTCGCAAGCACGGCACTGTACGCAACGCTCTACCCGTTTTGAAGGTCCGAGCCGTTACACTGCCTGGCAGTCAGACAATCAGCGGCTCGAGTAGTTCAGGCAAATGACCACCAAACACTGCTACCATGCGGGTTTTGTCGGATTATTCTCGATGCCCACAGCCGTGACTGCCTGCGTTCTCATTATCGGTAACGAGATCCTCTCGGGGCGCACTCAGGACGTCAACCTCAACCACATCGCCACCACACTGGGGGGTTGGGGCATCCAGGTGAAACACGCCCGCGTAGTCCCGGACGAGACCGACGTGATTGTGGCAACGCTGAACGAGTGCCGGGCTACCTACGATTACGTGTTCACGACCGGGGGAATCGGTCCCACGCACGACGACATCACCGCTGCGTGCGTGGCGGCAGCATTCGGCGTCCCCCTCATCGAACACCCGGAAATTGCGCAACGCATCCGCCAGCGTCCGGCACCGGACGACGTGATGGCCAACCGCCTGCTCATGGCCCGGGTACCGGAAGGCGCCACGCTGGTCGAAAATCCCACCGGGGGCCCTCAAGGTTTCTCAATCGAGAACGTTTACGTCATGGCCGGTATCCCGATGGTCATGCACGCCATGCTATCGAGCCTGGAGGGGAAACTGCGCAGCGGCGACGTCGTCCGTTCACGCTCTATTAGAGCGTACCTGGGTGAAAGTCAGATCGCCTCGCAACTCGGTGACATTCAAGATGCCCATCCTACCGTGGATATCGGCAGCTACCCGTTTTATCAGCACGACCGTTACGGCACTACCTTGGTGATCCGCGGTACGAACGCCGACGTGCTGGACCAAGTCGCTTCCGCCATCATGGACACCGTCGAGCTGTTGGGCGAGGTACCCGAAGACTTGGGCGAAACGATTTAACGAGCGCATTCGACAATTAAGGATATCGACATGTCACACCCGGGGACCGCCACAAGCATCCTGCTGTCGTTCTGCTTGGCTCTGTCGAGCATGGCGACACATGCCGCCGAGCCGGCCACGTACACGACGCTACCCGCGTACAAAGCTCGGGCCGTCTTCAACGGTCAAGATACCATCGCTTACACTGCGAGTTCGCAACCCAACAAGCTCGCTGCCTCCACCGCGGTACTTGCCGAATGCACCACGGCTCACCCTAACCAGACTAACGCCAATGGACGGTGTGAGCTTACCCACAGCGACGATCGCAAGATCAGCACAACTTCCGATATCCGGGCAGGTGTCGACGCGCAACCCCATCCTTTGTTTCTGTGGAAATACACCTCACCGAGCGCGACGGTGTACCTCGCCGGCTCAATTCACGTGCTGAAGCCCGGCCTCTACCCGCTACCCCAGCCCTTCATGGATGCGTTCGACACGGCGGACTATCTGGTGCTCGAGGTAGACCCCAATTCGCTGACCCCCCAGGAAATGCAATTTAAGGTCATGCAGTACGGGTTGCTCGAAGACGAGCAATCCCTTAACTCGGTCCTCGATCCAAAGCTCTACGCGCAACTCGCCACAGTCACTCAGCAATATGGATTGCCGATCGAACAACTCAACCAGTTCAAACCTGCATTCATTACACAGCAACTGGCGGTACTGGCGCTCATGTCCGCCGGTTACGACCCGACACAGGGTGTGGAAATGCACTTTATCGCGCAAGCCGGTGAACGCGACATATTGCAACTCGAGAGCATCGACTTTCAGCTGGACTTGTTGATGAACCAACCCCTCAACGTGCAAACCAAGATCGTGGAAGAGATGATCGAGCAGATGGACGATTTCGAACCGCTGACGGCCACGCTGATCACGGCCTGGTTGAACGGCGATGACGACACCTTCGAGGAAACTTTCGCGGAGCAGGCGGGTAGCTCGGAAGAAACCCGGGAGTTCACGCGACAACTGATGGATCAGCGGAATGTCGGCATGGCAGACAAGATCGCTGCCTATCTGAAAACCAACGGTACTTACTTTGTCGTCATCGGCGCAGGACACTATGTCGGTCCGAACAACATCATAGACCTCCTGAGCGCCAAGCAACTCTCAGGTGAGCGCATGCAGACCCGCCCCGTTGCAAGCGCAGGCGGTTAAGCCGGACTTGTGTCTTTGACCGAGTTCAATCCCGGCTGGGGTCTGTCGAGTCCCCACATTCAGACCATCCTGTCCAGCGTCGGGCGTAAGGTCGCACGCCGCGGTTTGAAGCGGTCCGCCCACGCCGATGCCTTTGACGCACTCGAGTCACGCAGCGAACGCAGCACGGTCGCCATCGACGATAAAGCATTACAAGTTGCGATCACGCTCAATGAGGCCGCCAACGCCCCGCTCATCGTCGTCGTCCCAGGGTGGCTGGGAAACGATCACTCATCGTACGTTGTGTCAGCGAGCGCAAAACTGCACGCTGCCGGCTATCACGTCGCGCGCTTGACGCTGCGGGATCACCCCGGCACCGAACACCTGAACGAGAGCATGTTCAATTCAGCCATGATCGACGAGGTGGTGGCGCTCGTTGCGCATCTCGGCGCACAGCACGGCAGTCACGGCGTCGGCCTTATCGGTTATTCCCTAGGGGGTAACTTTGCCCTGCGGGCGAAACGCGCATTGCCTACGATTCCCACCCTGGCAATCTGTCCCGCGCTCGATCCAGCAGAAACCATGTACCGCATCGATCAGAGTTTCATCTATCAAAGATATTTCGTGAACAAGTGGCGACGCACCTGGCTCGCCAAACAAGCCGCGTTTGCAAGCTACGATTTCTCCGCCGCATTGCGCCTCAGCACCGTGAGCGCGTTGACCGACTACTTCGTTCGACGCTACACCGAGTTCGCTTCGAGCCACGACTACTTCGATGCCTACACGCTGACCGGCGATGCCCTACGAGGCCTCGACGCGCGTATTCTCATCGCCGAGGACGACCCCATCATTCCTGCCGCGCAATACGTGCGGCTACCGTCTTCACTCGAGTTGGAACGTACGACGCAAGGCGGGCACGGTGCCTATCTGAAGGACTGGACGCTATCTAGTTGGGCGGATGATTACGCCGTACACTTCTTTGACTCTGCATTTACGACGAGCGGCTAATGCCAGATCACGTGGAAAGGGTACCCACTCGAACTAAAGCGCTGTTCGGGCTCGGCGCGCTGGCCGAGCACATCGCGCTGTACTCGTTCGGTTTTTTCATCATGCTTTACTACAACCAAGTGCTGGGACTCCCCGCTTGGATGGCAGGTCTCGGTCCGACGATTGCGCTCGTAGTCGATGCAGTCACGGACCCGCTGATGGGCTCTTGGTCCGATCGCTTCCGTTCGGCACGTTGGGGGCGCCGCCACCTCTTCATGCTGATCGCACCCGTTCCGATCGTTATCAGTTTCTACATGGTGTTCAACCCACCTTCCGGACTGGGTACGGCCGGCTTGTTCACCTGGCTGATGGTCTTTTCGATCCTAGTGCGTTCCTCCATGACGCTCTACTTCGTACCGCACCTCGCCTTCGGCGGTGAGATGTCGAAGGACTATCACGAGCGCAGCTCGGTGATGGCCTACAACAACATCGGCACCTATATCGGCTCTGCCGGATCGCACTTCTTTTCCCTGAAGTTCATATTCGTCGCTACCGCCGGTTACTCCAGCGGCCTGCTGGTCCCTGAGGCTTATGAGCAGTTTTCCACGATCGCCTCGGTCATCGTATTCTTCGCCCTCTACGGTTGTGCCTGGTTTACTCGCGATCGCATACCCACTCTGTCGCAACCGACCGAGACCATCGCACCCTTCAATTTTCGTGACTTCTTCGGTGACATCGGCAAGGTGCTGCGTAATCGCAACTACCTGTACCTGTTGCTGGGTCTATTGTTTCTGAGCATCACACTCGGCATGCGCTCGGCTTTCAACAACTACATGAACATCTATTTCTGGGAGTTCGATACCAGCCTGATCGCTAATTTGGTCTTCGGCAGCATCATCGGCTACCTGTTCGGATTTTTGTTAACGCCACGTTTGCACCGCATATTCGACAAGCGCCGCGTCATCGTGTGGGCCTGTCTGGCTTACGCTTTCGGCGATGCCTTTCCCGTCATTCTGAGATTGCTGGAGCTGTTTCCTCCAAACGGCGATCCGTGGGTATTTCCCGGCGTGTTGGCATTTCATGTCGTCGGAGCCGCCGGGTTGAGCGTGATCAACATCAGCGTGATGTCGGCGCTGGCCGATGTCGCCGATGAAAACGAGGTCAGATTCGGTCAACGCCAGGAAGGCATGCTGTACTCGGCACGCAACTTCTTTTCCAAAGCGGACCGCGCGCTGGGTACGCTGCTGGCGGGTATCGCCCTGGACCTCATCGCTTTTCCGGCCAAAGCCGTGCCGGGCGAAGTCGATCCCGATATCGTCTTTCGGCTTGGCGTGATGGACTCACCCTTGACGATCATCCCGGCCCTCGTGGGTGCCGCGCTCTACGCCGGTTACCGCATCAACCGAGAACGCCACGCCGAAATCCGCGAAGCGTTGGACGCCCGCAGCCTCAGCGCCGCACCGCCACCCAGCGGGTAATGAAGGGCGCGAGCAGTAAGAGCAGCACACCCGTACCAATCCCGACGACGCCCACCGTGTAAAAGGTGTCTTGATAGACGGCCAGGGAGTGTTGCGCATTGGCTTCGGCGCCACCGTCCACGCTTGCCACAGCGGCGATGAGCCCCGCGACATAGTGGGCGACGCTCGACGCCAAGAACCACACACCCATCATCAAACCGACCACCCGTGTCACTGCAAGCTTCGTCACCATCGACAGGCCAACGGGCGACAAACACAATTCGCCAGTCGTATGAATGAGGTAGGCGAGCGCCAACCACACCATCGCCACTTGTCCCGCCTCGTCGGCGTGATCGATACCATAGACCAACAACATGAAGCCCAGGCCCGCCTGAGTAACACCGAGACCGAACTTGGCTGAAGTGCTCGGCTCCCAGCCCCGTGACGCCAACCACTGCCACAGCATTGAGAACAACGGTGCCAATAGGACGATGAATCCCGGATTGAAGAATTGCAGTTGCGAAGCCGTCCAGGTCAGGCCTAAGAACGCTTTGTCGACGTTGCGGTCGGCAAACAAATTCATGGAACTGCCGGCCTGCTCGAACAGCGCCCAGAAAATCACCGAATAAGCGGTCAAGAACAGCAACACCGTCATGCTTTTGCGCTCCTGGGCATCACACGACGTCAATATGAAGGCGATCACGCCAACCACCGCCAGCGCCGATGCGCCAGTCAACAGCGTGCCGACCAAGGCCTGGTTCTGCATCAACCACCACGCCACGACCACCATTGCGGCCGTGCCGAGATAGATACGCGTACGAACGGACAGACCGAACCTGGCTAAGGTGAGCAGTTCCGGATCTGGCGGCTCACCCCGGCCTTCGAGCAGATCCCGGCCCCTGACGAAAGTGATAAGCCCCGCTAACATGCCGATACCCGCAAGACCGAAGCCGTATGCCCACCCATAGGTCTCACCCAAATAGCCGCAGGTCAGAGTGGCCAGCACCGCGCCGATGTTGATGCTCATGTAGAAGATCGTGAAGCCGGCATCGCGTCTGGGGTCGTCGGGACCGTACAGCTGACCGACAATCGAGGAAATGCTGGGTTTCAACAAACCCACACCCACGATGATCAAACCCAGCGACAAGTACAACACCTGCAGTGCCACTTCGTCCTTGACGACGACACCGTCGACCAGGCTCGCCGGTACCCCTTCGAAAGCCATGCCGAGATGACCGAGACACAACAGCACCGCACCCATGGTGACGGCATGGCGAAAGCCAAGATAGCGGTCCGCAATCAACCCGCCGAGCACGGGCATGAGATACACCATCGCGGCGTAGCCTGCATAGATGCTCGATGCTTCGGCGTCACCAAACAGCCAATGCTTCGTGAGATAGAGAATCAGCAGCCCCCGCATCCCGTAGAAACTGAACCGTTCCCACATTTCAGCGAAAAACAGCACCGCAAGGCCGCGGGGATGACCCATGAACGTGCGGACTTCGGCATCCTGGGAGCCGGTAGTGACAGAACCGTCAGGCACTCGAACGCACTCGCTGAGTCGAAGGCGGAAATCTGGCATGCAAACATTCAGCCCGGGTTGGCCGCGCCACCAACGTGCCGCTGCAATTCGGACACACGCTGTCGAGTACCTGGGCACAATCGCGGCAAAACGTGCACTCGAACGAACAAATCACCGCGCCGGATTCCTGCGCCGGTAAATCGCAATCGCAGCGCTCACAGTTCGGTCGCATCTCCAACATCATCCAGTCCTATAGCCATCGTCATTTAGGGGAAATCGCCCGCTTTGGACAACATCGACGGAACGGTCTTGCCTAACGCAGTCTCCAGCCAAGCCGCGCCTTCCAACAAGTGTTCCAACGACAGTCCATGGGCCACGGACGATCTATTGAGCATGTACACCAAATCCTCGGTACCGACGTTGCCGGTGGCATTGGGTGCAAACGGACAGCCGCCGATGCCGCCGATACTCGAGTCCAACGTCGCCACTCCCGCTTGCAAAGCGGCGTAGGCGTTAGCGATACCGGTGTTGCGCGTATCGTGCAGGTGCGCACGCAAGGGGACATCGCCCACACGCTCGGCCAATGCACTGAAGGTGTCGAATACCTGCATCGGTACACCCACGCCGATGGTATCCGCCAAGGCGATCTCGATCGGCGCTTCTTCCGCGAGTGAGGCGGCAATATCGAGCAGTCGCTCCATCTCGACGTCGCCCTCGAACGGACAGCCAAAGGCCACGGCGATCGTCACCTGCACAGGAAAACCTCCGCTGCGTCCCTGACGCAAGATCTGCTTGGCTTGCTCTACAGACTCGGCCACCGTTTGTCCCTGGTTGCGCTCGCCGAAGGTGTCTGTCGCCGGTACGACCAAACCTGCCTCGTCCAATCGTTCCGTTTGACGCAGACGATCGTAGCCTCGTTGATTCAAGATCAAACCGGTGTACGTTACGTCGCCACGCTGCGGCAAGCCTGCACACACTGCTTCAGCATCGGCCATCTGCGGTACACGCTTCGGATGCACGAAGCTCGTCACCTCGATGCGTTGGCATCCCGCGGCCAGCGCCCGCTCGATCAGGTCGAGTTTTTGTTCGGTCGTCAGCAAGGTGGCTTCATTCTGGAGACCGTCACGGGGACTGACTTCCATGACGGTGACGCTATCGGGTAAACGCATCAGAATCCCTCACGCAACGATACGGTTTTGTTGTACACACCATCCAGTTCGCTGTCTTTACAAAAATAGCCGAGCCGTTCGAACTGAAAACGCTCTACACTGGACGCAGCGATGGCGGGTTCCACGACCCCTTGGTATTTAACGAGGCTGTCTTGGTTGATGTCGTCCAGGAAGGTCTCGCTGCTCGGATCCGGTACTTTGAACAGACGCTCATAACTGCGAACTTCCACCGCCACGCCTCGTTCTGCGCTGACCCAATGAATCACCCCGTTGGGTTTGAGCCCGCTCGTGTCCTGCCCACTTTTCGAATCCGGAAAGTACGTGCACTTCAGCTCCACGGGCTGCCCGTCCGCATCGCTCACAACCTCATCGCAACGGATGATGTAACCGTATCTCAAGCGCACCATCGCACCCGGCGACAGACGCTTCCACTTCTTGGGTGGCGCCAGGCTGAAATCAGCACGCTCGATGAATAACTCCCGACCGAAAGGCAAGGCACGTTGGCCCAATGTTTTGTGCTTTTGATGCCAGGGCCCTTCCACTTCGATCGTCGCTTCTTGCCAGTTGGTCAGGGTCACTTTTAGCGGTTGCGTGACACACATACCGCGCGGCGCGGTCTCCTCCAATGCTTGGCGTACACAGAATTCCAGCAAGTTCATTTCGATGCGGTTGTCCTGCTTGGTCACACCCACCCGGCGACAGAACTCGACAATAGCTTGCGGCGGCACACCCCGGCGCCGCAGACCCGCAAGGGTCGGCATACGCGGGTCGTCCCAACCGTCAACCAGGCCCTCTTCGACCAGACGGTGCAGCAGGCGTTTGCTCATGACCGTGTACTCCAGCCCGAGACGCGAGAATTCGATTTGCGGCGGGTGGTAGTTGACATTGCTATTGTCCAACACCCAGTCGTACAGCGGCCGATGGTCTTCGAATTCCAGGGTACACAGTGAGTGGGTAATACCTTCCAGCGCATCACAAATGCAATGCGTGAAGTCGTACATAGGATAGATACACCAGGCATCCCCAGTGCGGTGATGAGACACGTGGCGAATGCGGTACAGCACCGGGTCGCGCATATTGATGTTGGGCGAACTCATGTCGATCTTGGCCCGCAGCACATGCGCTCCATCGGCAAACTCCCCCGCACGCATACGCGCCAACAAATCCAGATTCTCCTCGATCGAACGATCGCGATACGGACTGTTGACACCCGGCTCAGTCAACGTGCCGCGACCGCGGCTGATCTCTTCCGCGCTCAAGCTGCACACGTAGGCTTTGCCTGCCTTCACCAAATCCTCGGCAAAACGGTACAGCTCTTCGAAGTAATCGGACGCGTAAGTCAGTTCGGCCCATTCGTAACCGAGCCACTCGACGTCGTGCGCGATGGCGTTGACGTACTCGTTGCTTTCCTTGAGCGGATTGGTGTCGTCAAAACGCAGATAAGTCGTCCCACCATACTCAGCCGCCACCCCGAAATTCAGGCAGATACTCTTAGCGTGACCAATATGCAGGTAGCCATTGGGCTCCGGCGGAAAGCGCGTGACCACACCGTCCGGAATCTTGCCCTCCGCCCGATCGCTTTCGATCCGCTGACGAATGAAGTCTTTGGGCTCGTCTGCATCGATCGGGTCGCTCGTCGTCACCATTTGAACCAACTCACACTTCGATAGTGTCCTACTTCTGGGTTGGGCATCTTGCCCTACACTGAATCAATGGAAAACCCCGCTCAAGAGAACCCTTCCAAGCCAACCGAACCGCCGGAGCAAGCCGACGCCGCCGACAATGAACCTACCCTGGGGGATTTGCTCGACTCCGCCCGCCGCGCTCACGAACTGGTGGACGCGCTGGATCTCAAGAAAGTCAGCGCCCACGATCAGGAAGAAATTCAAAAACTCAAGGCCGTCAGTGCGGCAATGGAGGATCTGGCCCAGGGCAAGCGCGTCGAGCACGTCGATGGGGTTGATGATGTCGTTCCGGCTTTGAACGAGGCGCAGAAGCGCAGGTCCGAATTGCTCCAGATCCTCACCCAGGCAGGCTGGTCCGACAATATCGGCCGGATCCTGACCAACAACGAAGAGGGCAGCACGACCCGGCCGATGGAGATCATCCCGCACCAGGAAGGTCTGCCTCAATTCGACGTGTGCTTGGCGCCCTTACACGCCAAAGGTCTCGGTAACTTCGCCGTGTGTGTATCCGCCGCAGCGGTCTTTGCCACTTCGCTGCGAGAACCCCCCGAGAAACACCTTTGGCGAACCTTGAGCAGCGGCCCCTATGAGGGTACCGATGAATTGCTCCAACTCATCGACAATTTCACTTCCCGGGTATTCGAATAACGCGAGCGCCGAATACGGTAGAATCCGCGCGGTCATCTCGACCGGAGTGCGCCCATCAAGCGTCTTTTTTCACGCACAATTGCAGATCCGTCATCGCTCGTCTCGCGACTGGCTGTGGTGGTCTGTGGTCTCGTGATACTGGCAGGGGCCATCACTTGGCTCGAACGTGGCACACCGACACATCTGAAAATCGCCGATAACCTCCTGGGCGAGAGCTGGTACGGCATCCGACTCGGCGACGATCATGTGGGTTTCATGCACAACCATGCCCACAGAGACGTCCACGGCCAATGGCATTTTCGCTCGTTGACACACTTTCGGCTCGAAGCCGGCGCCCCGAACACCATCGATAAACACCTCGTGTTCGCAAGCACCCCGCCCCACGAACTCAAGCGTGCCATATACCGCAACCGCGAAGGCGCCAACGACAACGCTCGTACTTTCATCACAGCCATCAACCGCAGCTACGCCGGTTACACAGCCGAACTCGTGCGTGAGGGGCGCGCCAACGAAACCGATCTCGATTGGCAGTTTACCTTGAACGACTTCGTGGATTTCGAATCCTGGCTGCATACCGATCGGCCCGAGGCGGGCGCCAGCCGTATCGCCAAGATGCCGGATTTCGAACGTTTAAGAATCGTCCAACGCACCTACTCCATTGTCGAGCACAACGCAGAGGGCTATTTAATCAGCACCAACGCACCCTGGGACGCCACGCGCACCCAGCTCGACGGCAATTACCGACCCCTACGCTTGAGCATGGCGGGTATATTCGACGTCACCGAGTCGACGCAAGCCGAAGCGGTAGCCTTACACCGGCTGCCTCGTAAGACGACATACCTCATCTCCTTGAACGAACGCATACATGATCGCGAGAAGATCGCGTCTTTGAAGCTGGCCGTGACCAACCCGCCGCCGAGTGTCCCTAGAAGACTCACCCTGAAGCGCAATATCGTCACGACAACTCGAGACGCAAGCCACTACACCGGCGAGGAGCTACGCTACCCGATCAACGATACCCGTATACGTAGCCTCGTACGTACCGCAGAGGCGCTGACCGATGGCGACGCCGTTGAGAAACTTGTCAGCGCCGTCAACGCGACACTCGACTATGCGGAAGACGACCCCGCCGGTTCCGTTCAGCAAGCCTTGACTGACCGGCGCGGTGAGTGCACCGACTTTGCGGACCTCTTCACCACCGCCGCGCGTGCAGCCGGTTATCCGGCGAGAACGGTCTACGGTCTGGCCTACCGCGACGGCAATCGTCCGTCCTTCATGTTCCATGCTTGGAACGAGATATTCAGCAACGACCGCTGGCGCGCTGTCGATCCAACGTGGAATCAGCCGATCACTGACGCCACTCACCTGCCCTTGAGCGAATCGCAAGCGGCGGCCATGGTGATGGCGGCAAGTTCCAGCACGATCGCCTTGGAGATCGTGGACATCCGCTACGACGACAGTTGAGCGCGCTACTTGTCGTCGCGCGGCAGCCGTAGCAGCCCTTCTTGGGTGACAGACGCCAGCAGCACACCGTTGGCTGAGAAAAAATCGGCGTGCACGAGTCCGCGGGATCCGCGTGCGTTAGACGTCCGCTTGTGGAACAACAGCCACTCATCGATGGGCACTGGTCGATGAATCCATAACGCATGGTCGAGCGAAGCTATTTGCAAACTGCCACGCCCGATGCGGCTTTGATGCGGCAAACTTGCGGTGGACACTAAACTCATGTCCGACACATAAGCCAACAGGCAGCGTCCCAACCGCACGTCTTGCGTATCCACTTCGCCACGAAACTTGACCCAAGTCGGACTCCAATGACGGTCGTCATCCCAGCCCTCGCCGTCTATTTGAAACACCGACCGTGACTCGAATGGTCTAACTACTTTCGCTATCGGGCTCAATTTACCGGCATCGATTTCGGTTCGTTGCCGAGCAAGCTCGACATCGTCGGTCAATTCGTCAGGCATCGGTACGTTGGGCATCGGCAGCGCGTGGTCGAAGCCCATCTCCTCGATTTGAAACGACACATCCATACTGAAGATGGCTTCGCCGTTCTGAATGGCCACCACCCGTCTAGTGACAAAGCTGCGTCCGTCGCGGATGCGCTCGATCTCGTACAACACCGGTCGCTCGGTGGTCCCCGCGCGCATGAAGTAACCGTGCAGCGAATGGAGTTGCACGTTCTCAACCGTTCTCGATGCCGCCATGGCCGCCTGGGCCAGCACTTGCCCGCCGAACAACCGTCCGTGCATGCGTGCCTCGTTGGTACCGAGATAGAGATTCTGTTCGACCTGTTCGAGATCGAGCACTTTCAATAATTCCGCCGCAGCCTTGTCACCCTCGTCCTTCAAGCGCTACTCCACACCCGGCGCACCCGCATCTCGAAGGGCTCGCGCTTGGGCTGCCCAGGCGAAATCGTCGGCAATACGCATAAAGCGGCGTTGCACCGCGTCTTGGGAGCGTGGATCGGTGAAGATGTGCGCCCGATCGGCTTCGATGGCTTCCACGACCAAGTCACCCACCACGCGAGGCGCCAATCCTTGCGCGAGTTCGCCGCTGATGTCGTTGTAGCACACCTTGGAGACTTGCGGACCGAACCGTTCCGGCCTGTGCAGGTCCGCACGCAGGATGTCCGTGTTCACGGCATTGGGACACAGCACCGAAGCGCTAAAACCGCCGAGCTTACCTTCCTCGCGCAGCACTTCGGTAAACCCAACCACCGCGTACTTGGTGGCGTTGTAAGGACTCCACCCCGGAGCGCTGGCGATTAACCCCGCAATGGACGCCGTGTTGACGACATGTCCTCCTTCACCATGCGCCTTGATGTGGGGGACGAACGCTTGACAGCCATGCACTACGCCTAGGAAATTGACGCCGACCGTCCACGCCCAGTCTCCGGCATCCAGTTCCTCAACCAGACCACCGCTGCTTACTCCGGCGTTATTACAAACCACATGGACACGACCGAAGTGCGCGATTGCGGTTTGCGCAGCCTCCGTCACCGACTCAGCGGAAGAGACATCGCACGGCACCGGCAACACCGCGTTGGTGGACAGTTGCGAGGCGGCCTCAACCAGCGCATCGGCGTCGATGTCCGCCATGGCGACCCGCATCCCCTGGGCGAGAAACGCCTCTACCATACCCAAGCCAATGCCGCTGGCCGCACCCGTCACGAAAGCCGACTTCCCATCTAGATGACACATGCCTACAGGTTCCGTTCGTAGTCAGTCGCAATCGCCGCGTCGATGGCGGAGGCCATGGCACCGGCTTCCTCCTGTGACTTGGCGCGCTTGCTGGCGAACATTTCCCCGAACGATATCTTGTGTCGCTCGCCCCAACTCCCGCTTTGCCACAATTTGGAGCGAATAAAGGCTTTAGCGCAGTGAAAGAAGACTTCTTCGACCTGGACTTTCAGCACCAACGTGGCGGGTTTCCCGCGCGCCGCCATTTTATCGAGTAGTGAAGGGTCGGCCGTCAACACGCCGCGACCGTTGACCCGTAATGTTTCAGGCGTTCCGGGCACCATGAAGATGATACCTACGCGAGGATTGTCGATGACGTTCTGGTGACCGTAGGCCAACTTGTTGCCGGGGCGGTCGGGCACCCAGAGCGTTCGGCTGTCGACGACCTCAACGAAACCCGGAGCGTCGCCCTTGGGAGAGGCATCGAGTCGACCGCCTCGATCGCACGTTGCCAACACCAGAAACGGCGAACGGGCAATGTACGCCCGCGCGAATTCATCGATGTGATCGATGTTTTTCTCGGCCAGTCCAGGCACCTCGCTGCCAATGATTTGGCGTAACTCGTCAACCGAGGTAATGTCATGTTCTAGTGCGGTTTCGTCGACCAAGACTCTCTCCTATTGCCATTTAAATTTCGAACTTGAGCAACACGCAATCCATGCAGAACATATCACTAGACTCCCCTTCTATCGACATTCACGGTGCCTTGGATTTCGACAAACGCGCCACCGGCATCACCCCCCGCCGCCTGCCCGCCTGGACGCGCCCGCAGGTACCCGTCTTTATGGAACTCATGGTGACGCAACCTTCCGGCGTGCGCTTACGCTTCACCACTGACTCGCGCAACATCGCACTCAAAGTGTTGCTCACCCGCCTCAAGATGGCGGACCGCGAGCCCCGCAAAGCCGTCTTCGACCTCGTTTGCGATAACGAGCTGGCCAACTCGCAGGAACTCAGCACGGGCAATGTGCTGGCAGTGGATTTGGCCCGGCCCACACAACCGGAGTTCATCCCAGGCGATACCGGCACGGTCCTGTTCGCAGATTTACCCGAAGGCACCAAAACGTGCGAACTGTGGCTGCCAAGCGGGGCGCAGGTGGAGCTGCAAGCATTAGCAGTGGATGACGATGCCTCATTCACCGCGGCACCGCCTGTCGCTCAAAAACTCTGGGTGCACCACGGCAGTTCGATCAGCCACTGCGCCGAAGCCACTCGTCCGACGCAAACCTGGCCCGCGGTGGCAGCGCGGCTGGGCGATCTCGACCTATTGAACCTCGGGTTAGGTGGGAACTGTCAACTCGACGCGTTCGTCGCGCGCACCATTCGCGACCTGCAAGCTCACTACATCACTTTGAAACTCGGGATCAATGTCGTGAATATGGACTCGATGCGTGAGCGCACTTTCACGCCGGCAGTGCACGGTTTTCTCGACACCATACGGGAAAAGCACGAGCGCACACCGATTCTCATCGTCTCGCCGATCTATTGCCCGAGCGCCGAGCAACATCCCGGACCCACCTTGCCCGACGAGAATGGCAAATTCGTCACCTTTCCGGGCAACGAACACCTGCGTGCCGGTTGCCTGACGTTGACGTGGATTCGCAAAATTCTGTCGAAAGTAGTCGCCGCGCGGCATGCCGCTGGTGACGATGCGCTCTATTATCTCGACGGTTTGGAACTCTTTTCACAGGCTGACGTTGCACATCTGCCCGATGATTTGCACCCGGACGGCGAGGGCTACGTCACGATGGGACAGCGATTCTACGAGAAAGGTCTGAAAGCGGTGTTCGGTCTGTGACACATCCGCAGCCAAAGATCGCGTTGGAGGCAAGAAAATGACCGATTGGCCCGCTACCTTGTTAGCGCAACACCTAGCGCGAGAACCCTACCCCAGTATCGTCGCGGCCGATCCGAGACTGGATTTTGCAAGTGCTTACGCCATACAACGGGCTTATGTGGCCTTGCGTAACGAACCCATTGCCGGATTCAAGGCAGCACTCACGGCTTCGCAAGCACAGGCGTCGATGGGTGTGGACGTACCCATTGTCGGCGTCTTATTCGAATCGGGAGCGCGCAGTCCCGGCAAGATCGATACTGCACCCTACAACGTGCTGCTCGAGACCGAGCTCGGTTTCCATGCCGATCGGGCGATCACGCAGTCAGTGACCGAGGCAACCGTGCTGACTCACTTCGGCACAGTGAGCCCCATGATCGAAGTAGCTTGCCCCAACCTCAGCGGCAAACCCAACGGGTTGGATCTCGTTGCCACCAACAGCGCCTCGTTCGGTTACATTGCAGGTCAGCCCGTCGCAGCCGACGCAATCGACGTGGACGCTCAAGCACTGCAGCTCACTCACAACGGCGACATCGTGCTAACCGGTCGCAGCGACGAGATCATGGCGGGTCAGCGATCCGCATTGGCGTGGCTCGTCAATCAAGTCATCGACCTCGGCTATGCGATTAGCGAGGGTGACCTCTTCATGACGGGCTCTGTCGGCGGTATGTACCCGGGTAAGACAGGCGTTTACGCGGCCGAGTTCGGCGCGCTGGGTTCGATCGAATTCGAAATCTAGCGGTGCTTTCCGTACTCAACCTTGTTGCCATACGTCGATGAGTTCGTCGTAAGGTACGGTTTCTCCCTGCGGCTTCTCATTGGCGAGTTTCGGTTTGGGGGCACCCGGTTGCTGCAACCACAGTTGCGGATCTCTGGGCTCGTTCAGTTGCGGTCCACACTCACCCAATACACCGTGTTGCGCCAACCGCCCAAGCACCCGGTCTTGCTGCTCGGCCAGCGTATCCATGGCTTGTTGCGCACTCACTTCTCCGCTGACGGCGTTGGCGACATTGGCCCACCAAAGTTGTGCGAGTTTGGGATAGTCCGGCACGTTCGTACCGGTCGGCGTCCACAGAGTGCGCGCAGGGCTACGGTAGAATTCCACCAGCCCACCAAGAGTGGGTGCAAGGTCGGTCATGGCTTGCGAGCGTAAATCGGAATCGCGGATCGGCGTCAAACCCACGATGGTCTTCTTCAAACTGACGGATTTTGCCGTCACGAATTGCGCATAAAGCCAAGCCGCCTGACGCCGTTCGAGCGGTGTGCTCTTCAACAACGTCCAGGAGCCCGTATCCTGATATCCGAGCTTCATGCCCTCCTGCCAGTACGGCCCATGCGGCGAAGGCGCCATGCGCCACTTAGGCGTACCGTCAGCATTCACTACAGCCAAACCTTCTTTGATCATGTCCGCCGTGAACGTGGTATACCAAAAAATCTGCTGCGCGACGTTGCCTTGTGAGGGTACGGGTCCCGCTTCGGAAAAAGTCATACCCGATGCCTGGGGCGGTGCGTACGCCTTCAACCACTCCATGTATTTATTGAGCGCATACACCGCAGCTGGCCCGTTCGCGGCTCCCCCGCGAGCGACAGACGAACCCACGGGTCGGCAATTCTCAACGCGGATACCCCACTCATCGACAGGCAATCCGTTAGGAATACCCACGTCGCCCGCCCCAGCCATGGACAGCCAGGCATCGGTAAAACGCCAACCGAGAGACGGATCTTTCTTGCCGTAGTCCATGTGACCGTAAATCTTCCGGCCGTCGATCTCCCCGACGTGCACGGAGAAAAACTCTGCAATGTCTTCGTAGGCAGACCAGTTGACCGGCACACCCAACGGATAGCCGTAGCGTGCTTCGAACCGCGCTTGCAGTTCCGGATCGCTGAACCAGTCGTAGCGGAACCAGTACAGGTTGGCGAACTGCTGGTCCGGCAATTGATAAATCTTGCCGTCCGGCCCGGTCGTGAAGCTGATGCCGATGAAATCATCGAGATCGAGCGTGGGCGAGGTCACTGATGCGCCTTCACCGCTCATGAAGTCACTCAACGCCACAACATACCCGTAGCGGGCGTGCGTGCCGATCAGATCCGAATCATTGACGTAGGCGTCGTACACGTTTTCGCCGGTTTGCATTTGCGTTTGCAGCTTCTCGATCACATCGCCTTCTTGAATGAGGTCATGGGTCACGCGAATACCCGTGAGGTCATGAAAGGCTCGAGTCAGCGTTTGGCTTTCGTACTCATGGGTGGTCAACGTTTCGGAGACGACATTGATGCTCATGCCGCGGAATGGCTCTGCCGCCTTGGTGAACCAGGCGAGCTCCGCCAGTTGTTCCTGCCTGGAAAGCGTCGAAGGCGTGAATTCCTCGTCGATCCAACGCGCAGCGTTCGCCGCAAAGTCGATATCTGCCGACGCCGCCCTTTCTGCGGGCTGGTCGGAGCACGCCACGACCAACGACACTGCCATGCAAATGAGTACCGATCTGTAATTCCCCACGCGTGCCGCCTATCTGTCAAATCTGCTACGCGGGAGCTTAACCCCAGCGCAGCACGACCGCCAGCCACACCAGACAGATTAGAGAAGCCACAACTACGTAATCGCCGATCAGACCCAACCACAACAAATGAACAAACGCAGATGAAAGCAGGCCGATAAAGAACCGGTCACCCCTGGTCGTCGCCAGGGGTAAGAAACCGCGCCGATGCGCCGTCGGCTGAATGAGTTCCCAAGCGGTCATTAGTAGAACACCAACCCCAATCGCAGCGAAGAACAGAGCAGTCGGTGTGGTCCACGCCATCCAACTCACGACACACGCCCCAAGGCAAAGCCGCGAGTCAGGTGCTTGCGTACGAACCACACGACGATCACGCCCGGCAAGATGGTCAGCACGCCCGCGGCTGCTAGTACGCCCCAATCGAGTCCGGATGCACTGACCGTGCGGGTCATCACCACCGCAATGGGTTTAGCCGTGCTGCCGGATAACGTTCGCGCCAACAACAACTCAACCCAGCTGAACATGAAGCAGAAAAACAAAGCCACGCCGATAGCGCCCCGATTGATCGGAATGAATATGCGAAAAAAGAAATAGAGAAAGCTGTGACCGTCGATTCTCGCCATCTCATCCAGCGCGCGCGGCGTTGCCGAGAAGAAACCTTCCAGTATCCACACGGAGAGCGGCACAGTGAACAGACAATGCGCCAACGCTACCGCCAGAGGCGTATCGAACAAACCGATGGCGGAATAGAGTTGAAAAAAGGGCAACAGGAAGACCGCCGGTGGCGCCATACGATTGGTCAGCAACCAGAAGAACAGCTGCCGGTCACCCAGGAATCGATACCGCGAAAAGACGTAAGCCGCGGGTACGGCAACGCACAACGAGATCACGGAGTTGATCGCCACATACGTCAACGAGTTCGCAAACCCCTGGTACCACACCGGATTGGAGAAGATTTCAGCGAAATTGGCGAGTGTCGGTGCAGAAGGCAATACCTCGAATTCTCCCAATATGTCCTGGTTGTCCCGCAGAGCCATGGTCATGAGCCAATACAACGGCAGCAGCAGATAGAGGCAATACACCATCAAGATCATGCGACTGAGCTTACCGCCGTTCATCACTGCCTCCGGATGCGTTCGTCACGCTCGTGTAAAACAGCCAGCAAAACAGCAGGATGAACAGGAAGTAAATCACCGAGAAAGCCGCCGCGGGACCGAGATCGAACTGTCCCACCGCCATGGTGGCGAGGTACTGGCTTAAGAAGGTAGTGGCATTGCCCGGACCGCCGCCGGTCAACACGAACGGTTCGGTGTAGATCATGAAGCTGTCCATCAAACGCAGCAGCACCGCTATCACCAGCACGCCCCTGAGACGAGGCAACTCAACATAGCGAAAGATCTGCCACGAACTTGCACCGTCGAGTTCCGCCGCTTGATAGTACTGATTGGGTATTGCCGTCAAACCGGCAAAACTGAGCAGTGCGACAAGCGAAGTCCAGTGCCACACATCCATCGCCACCAACGTCAGCCAAGCGTGCCAGGGATCCGCGGTAAAGTTATACGACAGTCCCAGCGCATTGATCGTCACCCCCAAGAGCCCGATGTCGGAGCGCGCGAAGATCTGCCAGATGGTACCGACCACATTCCAGGGCACGAGCAAGGGCACTGCGAGCAGTATGAGCACGAAAGGTGTGACTCGACTGGTTTTGGAGATACCCCGCGCAACGAGGATCCCCAACGGCACTTCAATCAACAGCACCGTCGCACTGAAAGCCAGCTGACGGCCGAACGCCTCGATCAGACGCGGATCGTTCAGCGTCTCCTTGTACCAATCGAAGCCCACAAAGAAACGCGTATTGAAGTCGAGAATGTCTTGCACGGAGTAATTCACGACGGTCATGAGTGGCACGATGGCGCTGAAGGCAACCACCAGCACGACAGGCAAGACGCCCAGCCAAGCGCGATTGGTGTACGGCTTAAGCATCCGGGAACTCCCCGACCTTCCACCCGTCTTTGAACAAAACGTAGCGGCGCAAGCGCAGCGTCACAGGCGTACCCACCGGCCACGCTAGTGCTCCGAACACACTCACCTCACCTTGCGGTGTCGCTAAATCGGTCAGGCCTACCGCTTCACCCGACCGTGTACCCTGTACTCTCTGACGCTCAACGGTACAAACGAATGCGTGATCGTCCTGCTTCCGGGCGTTGCTCAGTTCACCCCACTCGGGTCTGAAGCCTATGCTGTCTCCGCCATCAACGTGCAGACTCGTAGCCGGAAGGAAGTTCATGCCCGGACTGCCGACAAAGTGGCCGACGAACTCGTGTGCCGGTGCGTTGTACACCTCTGAAGGCGTGGCTGTTTGCATGATGCCGTCCCCGGTCAAGACGGAAACGCGATCCGCAAAGGTAAGCGCTTCGGTTTGATCGTGGGTGACGTATATCATGGTGACGCCGGTATCGTGCTGAGTTTGCAGCAGCGTCTGCCGCAATTCCCATTTGATTTTGGGTTCCACAGCGGTTAGCGGTTCATCCAGTAACACGAGCGACACGCTATCCCGTACCAGCGCCTTACCCACAGCCACCAACTGTTTCTCGAAAAGACCCAAATGGCTCGCACGCTCCCTCAACAAGTGAGCGATGTTCAACCGCTCCGCCACGGCATTGACGCGCGGCGAAGCCAGAGCTGCACGCGCTTTCGTGATGCCGAGAGGAAAAGCGAGGTTTTGCGCAACGCTCATCGATTCGTACAGCACGGGAAACTGGAACACCTGCGCCACGTTGCGTGCACGACCCGTAAGCCGGGAGACGTCCTTGCCATCCAGTAACAAGCGGCCCGACGTAGGCAGTAGCAACCCGGAGAGGAGGTTGAGAAGGGTAGTTTTGCCGGTTCCCGAGGCACCGAGCAACGCATGCGCCTCGCCATTGGCGATCTCGAGGTTCAGAGACCTTATCGTCGGGGCATCGCTTCCGGCATAGGTAAACGACAGGTTTTCGAGCACCACACTGGCCACTAAAAATGCACCAGGTCCTGTCTGCGCACGTAAAGCTGCACCTGCTGACCCGCGTGTACTTCGGTCATGCCGAGTCCGCGCACGACCCACACTTCGTCTTCCACCAAACCGTGCACGAAGAACTCATTGCCGTTCGTTTCACGGGCACTAACGGCCATGGCAAACTCCTGCGCATCGTCAAGGGGGCTAAAACCGACATGCTCGGGCCGTACGGCAAACGACCGTCCGGCCAAGGTGCCTCGATTGACGCCAGGATCGGTAAAAAGATCCATGGCTTCGACGGACACCGGCGCTCCATAAACCGCTATGGGTTCCCCAATCTGCAGACACTCGCCATCGCCCAACAACAGCAGGTTATGCCCCAGCGCAAATGCGTCAGAGGGCACGCTGGTGGTGTAAATCACGGTGACCGCCTGCTCCACGAGCAGCTCTTGGAGTTCGAGCGTCAACGCTTCGCGCAACTTGAAATCCAGGTTGACCAGCGGCTCATCCAACACCAATACCTGCGGGCGCTTCGCGAGTGCACGGGCGATCGCCAGTCTTTGCTGCTGGCCCCCGGACAATTCCGTGGGGTAACGATCCAACAATTCGCTCAATTGTAAGCGTTGCGCCCAATCGCGAACTGCGGCATCGATGTCCGCACGCGACGCCCCGCTCGGTTTCTTGCGGGTCCCCTTGCCGGCTCCCCTGCCAGCAATGAGCGGCGAAGCGATGTTTTCCGCCACCGTCAGGTTCGGATAGTTCACGAAGTCCTGATACACCATGCCGACCGGGCGCTCGCTGGGCGGTACTGCCGTGATGTCGAGCCCGTCGAGAACCAGGCGTCCGGTCGCTTCGCTCATCAACCCTGTGACGAAACGGCAAAGATTGGTTTTACCGGAACGGTTGGAGCCGAGAACGACATTGATGGTGCTGTCCGCAAATACCGTAGAAAAAGGTGCTGCGTCTGCAGTGAGTCGTAGTTCTTCCAGCTCGAGCATGCGTCTTGGCTAAGTGCCTCGTGAAAAGCCTGGGGTGGCGCCGATAGTTGTTATAAGGTGCCATCATGCCACAGAACCCGTTGCCAACATGGCCTTAGACCCTTCGATACCGAGCGTTACACCCGCCACCGGGCCACAGGGGCAGCAGGCCAATCCGCAAGCCATCGATCAACTTGCGCGTTTGCTTCCCAAGCTGTACCAACCATGCGCCAACGTTTGGTGCCTTGTCGGTAACGGCTTGTCCAATCAAACCTTCATTCAGGGTCCCGAGGGGGTTATCGCCGTCGACAGTGGGGAGTGCGTCGAGGAAATGCAAGCAGCCGTTGCGGCGTTGCGAGAGCACACGAACGCACCCATCTTGGCATGCATTTACACGCACTTTCATTACGTGGCAGGTACTACGGCACTCGCTCCCGAAACCGGCGGCCGGCCGCTCAAGGTTGTCGGGCACGCCAACATACCGGTGAACCGTGCGCGGGTCGCCGGTGAGATCGCCCCAAGGGCGACACGGGGGTTGATCTACCAGTTCGGCACACAACTACCGCCTGAGGGCGCCAATGCAAGCTTGCACTGCGGTTTGGGCCTCAGTTTACGCAATCCGAATCACGCCCCGTACACGCCGGGATACGTTCCGGCGCAGATCGAAATCACACAACCCACCGCGCTGAATCTGGCCGGTCTGGATGTACATATCATCCCGGCGCCATCCGACGCCGACGACTCCGTGACGCTTTGGCTGCCGGACCTGAGCGTATGTATCAACAACTTGGTGTGGCCCGCGCTTTTCAACGTCTACGCCATTCGCGGAGAGGAATTCCGCGACCCTCGAGTTTTACTCGAAGGTATCGACGCCATCCTAGAACTTAAACCCGAGCATCTGCTGTGCACGCACGGCCCGCCGCTTTCCGGCGCCGCAGTCATGCCGGCGCTGATCGATGCACGCGATGCGATTCAATTCCTGTGGGACCAGACTGTTCGAGGAATCAATCGAGGCGAGTCGATGGACGAGCTGGTTCACAGCGTGCGCCTGCCAGAGCACTACCAACGCAGTCACTTCACCCAACAGCTTTACGGGCTTGCCGAACATCACGTCAGACAGATTTACAACGGTTTGTTCGGCTGGTTCGACGAGCGCGAGCGCAACCTACTGCCGCTTCCTCCGCACGACCGACACGAACGTTTGATACAAGGATTCGGGGGTGAGGACGAAGTCGCCAAGCAAGCCAAACAAGCGATCGCACGCGAGGACTGGCGCTGGGCGTTGGAGCTCGCCACATGGCTAGTGGAACGGACGGCTGCGTCACACGCAGATGCGGAGCGCCTAGCCGGTGTTCTGCGGGACATCGCTCAGCGCACCCCGGCAGCGAACATCCGCAACTGGTGTCTGACGCGTGCACTGGAACTCGACGGCAGCATCGATCTCAACCGGTTCCGCAAACACCATTTTCGTTACGCGGATATCCTCCAGCTGGCACCGGAACAAACCGTCAGACGCCTGAGGGTCATGGTCGACCCGGTACTGGCCGCAAACTTAGATCTGCACGTCGGCTGGCAGTTTTCGGACGGTCGGCGAGCCGGCCTCCATCTGCGCCATAGTGTGGCCGTCCCCACCGACGGTGACGACACTGATCTAACCCTGGTCATGAGCTTCGAGACCTGGGCAGAGGTCTTGTGCGGCCGCTTGCTGCTGAAGGACGCTCTGACACAGGGTCTGGTCTCAACCCCGGTCGCCACCCAGGACAAGGCCGACAAACTGCGGGCTTTTTTCGCCAGTTTCGAACACGCCGGCCTGCACCTGGCGTAACCCCTAGACGCCCACTCGCCTTTCGCTAGTTTCCCAATCGGAATATATTCCTTTTCATTTATTCCATTTATTTGCCAACCAGGCATTGGTATTTTGCGCGCCGCATCGCGTATCTATTTCAATTTTTCAGGGGAATGCACCTATGTCTGCCTATCTTGACGCCATCGAGAAAGCACGCCAGAACATCACGCAGCACAAAGAGTGGGCTGCCATCAATCCGGAATATGCCGTACGCATGCAGATGCAAAATCGCTTCAAAACCGGTTTGGAAATCGCCCAATACACCGCTGATATCATGCGCCGCGACATGGCGGCCTACGATGCCGACACCAGCAAATACACGCAATCCCTGGGTTGCTGGCACGGGTTTGTCGCCCAGCAAGTCATGATGGGCGTGAAGCGCCACAAGCAGACCACCGATCGCAGCTACATCTACCTCTCTGGCTGGATGGTCGCGGCACTGCGCTCTAAGTTCGGTCCGTTGCCCGACCAGAGCATGCATGAAAAAACCACGGTCGCCGATCTGATCGAGGAGATTTACACATTCTTGAAACAAGCGGACGCACGCGAGTTACGGCACGTTTTTGACGACCTCGACAACGCTCGCGCGAACGGCGGTGATGTCGACGGCATCATTCAACGCATCGACAACTACGAAACGCACGTGGTGCCGATCATCGCCGACATCGACGCCGGATTCGGCAACGAAGAAGCTACCTACTTGTTAGCCAAGCGTATGATCGAAGCCGGGGCGTGCGCCATTCAGATCGAAAACCAGGTGTCCGATGCCAAGCAGTGCGGTCACCAAGCCGGTAAAGTCACCGTACCGCACGAAGATTTCGTGTCGAAACTGAACGCCGTGCGCTATGCGTTTCTGGAACTGGGCATCGACAACGGCATTATCGTCGCCCGTACCGACTCACTCGGCGCGGGTCTCACACAAAAAGTACCGGTGTCGATTACTCCCGGTGACCTGGGCGACAAGTACAACGACTTCCTTGAAACGGAAGAAGTCCATGATCTGTCCGAGTTGAAGGACGGAGACATTACCATTCACTCCAACGGCAAGTTGGCTAAGCCTAAGCGCCTGGACAACGGTTTGTATGCCTTCAAGGAGGACACCGGATTCGATCGCGTGGTGCTCGACTGCATCACCAGTCTCGAGCACGGCGCTGATCTCCTGTGGATCGAGACCGAGCGGCCTAACGTCCAGCAAATCGCGGAGATGGTCAATGCCGTGCGCGAGGTTCGCCCCGAAGCAAAACTGGTGTACAACAACTCACCATCGTTCAACTGGACGTTGAAATTCCGCGACCAGGTGTATCAGGATTGGAAGGCTGCTGGCAAAGATGTGTCCCAGTATCCGGACCCCGCCGTGAACGAAAAAGGACTGATGGATGTGGCGTTGGACGACTCGGAGCTGGCCAAAGAGGCCGACAAGCTCATTCGCAGTTTCCAAGCCGACGCGGCACGCGAGGCGGGCATTTTCCATCACTTGATCACGTTGCCCACGTACCACACCGCAGCGCTTTCGACGGACACACTGACCGGTGGATACTTCGGTGACTTAGGCATGCTCGCCTATGTGCGCGACGTACAACGCCAGGAGATCCGCAATGATTTGGCGGCAGTGAAGCACCAGGATCTCGCCGGCTCGAACATCGGCGACGATCACAAGGAGTACTTCCTGGGTGAGAAAGCACTGCTAGCCGGTGGCGCGGCAAACACGATGAACCAGTTCTAGGACCGCTCATCAAGGAGTAGGATTTGCGAAACTGCGCTCGCCGCTTCGCGGGGAGCGCTGAAGCATTCACTGCGCACTACCACACCCAGCCTTGTCCGCCGTTAAGCCGGAGCGAGTAACGGCCTTAGCGAGCCGGCTCTGGGCTGTCTAATCCTTCGATCGGCTTGTAGTAGGGTTTCTCGAGCGCCTCTGCCTTTCTCTGCCAGTTAGCACCAGCCTCCTCCGGCGTGTACGCCCAGTCCTGGCGGTGATAGTTCCAGCTGTCTTTGTTGAGTTGCTGAGCCAGCGCCCAATACTGCTCTGCTCGTTCCGCGTCGCCCGTGTGCTTAAAGTGACCGGCTAGAACGAAGGCTGCTTCCGCCTTGCCTTCGTCTGCGGTTTTCGCCGCAATCTTCAACGATCCGGCTGGTCTTAGATGGGCGCTTTGTTCACCGCGCTCGACCCAGTCGGCGACCATGGGCGCGTAGTCTTTGCGGCCAAATTCAAACTCGCCCATTTTGTGCGTGGTGGCATAGGTGCCTTCGTCGATCCGGCGCACGCGGCCTTGCTCGTCGATCCATACCGCGCTGGGTACGTTGACCAGATTGTACAGCGCGCTGACACGGTGCATGGGATCGACCAAGCCTACAAAGTCCACTCCGGCACGCTTGTACCAGGGCGCGGCGGCGTCGATGCCCTGCGTGTCTTGCGCGACCGCTACGATGATGAAATTTTGATCTTTGAGGTCTTGATAAACGGCCTGCCAACCTGACAGGTCAAAACGGCAGCCTCACCAGCTCGCCCAGGACAAGAGCATGATCTTCTTGCCCTTGAAGTCGCTCAAACTAAAAGTGTCACCTTGCCAATCACCGAGGGTGAAATCCGGCGCGATGCCGTCGCGTACAAAGCCCTGGCGCTGCACGGGGATGGCGCCGAGGCTGAACGTTTGCGTGTCGTAGTCCGCGACGATCGGCTGTTGAATGCGTGCGGCCAGTTGTGTGACGTTGACCCAGCCGACGTCCTGGCGGGTGACGTAGATGTCACTGTCTTCTTCTTGGCGTATCGGTACGCAAATATCGTCAAGGCACGCACCCTCGGGCTTGAGCTCGAAGCCATTGACTCGCGGCAGGTCCGTAGATGCTACCCACAGATCCGTTGGGTCGCTCAACGTACGATCCACCACCGTAGCACCCCCCTCATACAGTATGGTCGCCGCTACCGATAACTGAGCTGTTGCCCACAACATCAGTCCAAAAACAGTTTTAGCCATCGCCGTGCCTCACCCACGCTCACAGTACTCAGCCAGTCTACCCGCTCTCGCAAGCGACTCCCAGAGTTGGTAAATTCTGTTCCCCGGGGAAATCGGAAGAGAACATGAGCGTCGACGACGCGGCAGCGTCACTGCGGCAAATCGTCACCGACTTAACCGCCGAAGGCGATGAGCTTTACGGGCTGCTCAAGGACATGGACACCGGCTACTGGACGCAAGCATCCGCGTTCAAGAACTGGACCGTGTGGGATGTCGTTGCCCACTTGCATTTTTCTGACTACATGGCGTTGACCACGCTCAAGAGCGCCGATGCGTTCCGCGAGCTGATGGCCGACATGGGCGCGATAGGTTCCATGCGCGACTACACGGCCGACTGGCTCACGGTCGGCGAACATCCCGCCACGGGACCCGAGTTGCTGGAACGCTGGCGCACCATGTTTCTGGAACTTGCCGACAAACTGGCAGCCGCCGACCCCGAAGCACGTTTCGCGTGGGCAGGACCCGGCATGAAAGCGCGTATGTTTGCCACAGCTCGTCAAATGGAAACCTGGGCTCATGGTTGGGAGATCTACGATTTGATGCGCATTCAGCGCACCCACACGGACCGCATCAAGAACATCGCAGAGATCGGCGTGCGCACCTACGGCTGGACCTTTGCGAATCGCCAGTTGGAAGTGCCACACGTTGCGCCGTATGTCGCGCTGACCGCACCGTCCGGTGCAACCTGGGTCTGGAACGATGCGGACGCACAGCACTGGGTGAAAGGCGATGCCGTCGAGTTTTGCCAAGTGGTCACGCAGACCCGCAATATCGCAGACACGCAACTCGAAGTGCATGGCGACAACGCCGCTGCATGGATGTCTATCGCACAATGTTTCGCAGGACCGCCGGAGGAACCTCCAGCGCCGGGCACCAGAGGACCAACACCATGATACCGACGAAAACGCTGACCTGTCTGATGGCACTCGTACTGTGCACTTCGTGCTCATCCACATCGGAACAGTCCACCGCACCGCCTCCACTACCGGAATCAGCATCACCGCCAACCAACGCACCAACGGCTCCGTTGCTGACGGGTATCGGTCCGTTGGAGTTTCCCATCAGTACCACCAACCCACGTGCGCAAGCGTATTTCAATCAGGCATTGACCCTGGCATTCGGGTTCAACCACGCTGAAGCGATTCGTTCGTTTAGGGAAGCGGCGCGCCTGGATCCGACCTGCGGCATCTGCTATTGGGGAGCCGCGTTGGCGTTGGGCCCCAATATCAACGCACCAATGAACGACGACGCCGTGGCACCTGCTTGGGAAGCCGTGCAGAAAGCCATTGAGTTGAGACCGTTCGAAAACGAACACGAGCAAGCTTACATCGACGCCATCGCGACACGATACAGCGATAGCGGCGATGATCGGCCCACTCTGGATCTGGTTTACGCGGGCGCTATGGCGGGGCTGGCGGAACGCTATCCCGACGATCTGCATGCGCGCACCTTGCATGCCGAAGCTCTGATGGATCTCATGCCCTGGGAATACTGGAACGACGACGGTGCGCCGGCCAACGAGCACACGACCACACTCGTGAACGAACTGGAGTACGTGATCGGCAAGGATCCACAACATCCCGGCGCACTGCACTTATACATCCACGCGATGGAACGATTCGAACCGTTCAAGGCGGTAGATGCCGCCGACACGTTGGGGCCGCTCGTCCCGGTGGCAGGACACTTGGTGCACATGCCATCGCACATCTACCTGCGTGTGGGCCGCTACGCCGATGCGGTCGATGCGAACGCCAAAGCCTCGGAAGCGGACGAAGATTACATCGCTCAGTGCAACGCGCAGGGGCTATATCCCGCCGCCTACTATCCGCACAACATCCACTTTCTGTGGTATTCCGCCATGATGGAAGGTCGCAAGGCGTTGGCGGTATCCAGCGCGCTGAAACTTGCCGAGCGCGTGCCGGTGGAGGTGGCAAAAACCATGGGTGCGTTGCAAAGCTATCTCGCAGTACCCGTTTACACGTACGTGCGCTTCGGCATGTGGGAAGAAGTGTTGGCGCTTCCTGCTCCCGCTGAAGGTTTACCGTTCGCGCAAGCCATGCACCACTATGGCCGCGGACTCGCCCACGCAGCACTCGCTGACACCGCGGGTGCACGCGAAGAATTGGCAGCCTTGGACGCCCTCAGTGTCACCGACGACATTCGTTTCATGGTCATGCGTAGACCCGGTGTGACGCAGGATCTCGTGGGCATCGCTCAATCACTGATCACGGCCCGCATCGCCCGTGCGGAGCAGGACCGTGAGCAGGAGCTGAAGGCACTGGAACGAGCGGTGCGCCATCAAGATGCCTTGCCCTATACGGAGCCCCCGCTGTGGCATTACCCGGTGCGCCAGACACTCGGGGAAGCGCAATTGCGTCACGCCGACGCCACGGCGGCACAGATCACCTTCGAAGAAGACCTCGAACACTTCCCTCATAACCCGTGGTCGCTGTATGGGTTGGAGCTGGCGTTGGCGGAAAGCGGCGCTGCCGACGCGGACATCAGTGAGCGACGCAAGCACGCATGGCGCAATGCAGACATCGAACCGGCGATTAGCTGGTAACAGAACACCCAACGGAGACAAGCAATGAAAGTAGTTGACGCAATTGCGCATGCGATGAAGGCGGAAGGCGTGGATATTCTGTTCGCCTACCCGGTCAATCCTTTGATCGAAGCTGCCGCGGCAGTGAACATTCGCACTGTGATCGTGCGTCAGGAGCGCATTGGCTTACACATGGCGGATGCCTACTCACGTCTGTCCTCCGGCAACAAGATCGGTGTCTTCTGCATGCAGCACGGTCCCGGCGCAGAAAACGCGTTCGGTGGGGTGGCGCAAGCTTACTCTGAGTCCGTGCCCATCCTGGTGATCCCTGCGGGGTATCCTCGCCGCCTGGCGCACTATTACCCGAATTTCAATTCCACCTTGAACATGCAGCACATCACCAAGTGGGCCGAACCCGTTACGATGGGCAAGGCGGTTCCCGAAATCATGCGCCGAGCGTTCTTCCAATTGCGCAACGGCCGACCGGGACCGGTGCTTGTCGAAGTGCCCATGGATGTGTTTGGCGAAGATGTCCCCGATACCTGGGAATACGTACCGGCATTTTCTGCGAAGACCGCCCCGGATCCCGCTGATTTGGCCAATGCCGCTCGAGTGCTCGCCGATGCGGAACGTCCGGTCATCTATGCCGGACAAGGCGTACACTACGCTCAGGCGTGGGACGAGCTCAAAACTCTGGCTGAGACCTGGAGTATTCCGGTAACCACCAGCATCGAGGGGAAATCCGCGTTCCCCGAAAATCATCCGCTGTCGCTCGGCAGCGGCGGACGCGCCAACCCGCGTCCCGTGAAGCGTTATCTGGAAGAAGCGGATGTCATTCTCGGCATTGGTTGTTCGTTTGCTTTGACCGGCTTCGGCGTCCCGATGCCTCGGGGCAAGACGATCATTCACGCAACACTGGATCCGCTGGATCTCAACAAGGACGTCCCCGCGCAACATGGCTTGATCGGCGACGCCAAGCTGACACTGGCTGGTTTGAACCAAGCGCTGAGCGGTTTGGATAGCAGCAAGGCCGATGCACGTGCCAACGAACCCCAACGGATTGCGGGGTTACGTGAGGAATGGCTGGGTGAGTGGATGCCCAAACTCACTAACAACGACGCACCCATCAATCCGTACCGCGTGCTGTGGGAGCTGAACCATTTGGTGGACAAAGCCCGGACCGTGATTACTCACGACGCCGGTAGCCCGCGCGACCAGACCACCCCGTTCTGGGAAGCCGTCACGCCGCTTTCCTATATCGGTTGGGGTAAGACAACCCAGCTCGGTTACGGGCTGGGTCTGGCCATGGGGGCGAAGCTCGCGGAACCGGACAAGCTGTGCATCAACGTGTGGGGCGATGCGGCCATCGGCTTTACCGGCATGGACTTCGAGACCGCCGCACGCGAACAGATCCCGATTCTGTCGATTCTTTTCAACAACTTCTCCATGGCCATCGAGATTCCGATCATGCCGGTGTCGCAAGAAAAGTACGGTGCGACGGAGATATCGGGGCACTATGCCGATATGGCCAAAGCCTTCGGCGGATACGGCGAACGTGTAACCGATCCGAACGAGATCGTTGCAGCGCTCAAGCGCGGCATCGAGGCGACCGAGAAAGGACAACCCGCGTTGCTCGAATTTATTACCGACAAAGAGATCACCATTTCAAACGAGTAATGTCACAAATCCGGACAGGAGCGAGGAACAAACGATGAACGAAGCCCAAGCATTCAATCAGAAGATCATCGAGGAATTTCGCGCCAACGGCGGTGTGGTCGGCGGACCCTTCGAAGGTGCGCCGATGTTGCTGCTCGGCACCATCGGTGCAAAATCGGGCGCATCCAGAACCAATCCCTTGGTTTACCTACCCGACGGCGAGCGTATGATTATTTTCGCTTCCTATGCCGGCGCTCCCAAACATCCGCCTTGGTATCACAATCTCGTCGCGAATTCCGAAGTCACCGTGGAAGTCGGCACCGAGACATTCCAGGCCCAGGCCGTCACCATCGACGAACCCGAGCGGTCGGACCTTTATGCCAGGATGGCGGAGCGGATGTCGGCTTTCGCCGACTACGCGGCTAAAACCGATCGAGTCATTCCCGTGATTAGCCTAACGCGCGTTTAGTTCAACGCTTTTTCGAACCACTGCACGTCCCAATAGCGGCCGAACTTGCGGCCGACCTCCTTGTAGACGCCGATCGGTGTAAAGCCGAATTTGCGGTGCAGGGCTACCGACGCGTCATTCGGCAAGGTCACCCCTGCATATGCGCGATGCAGGTCGAACGGCGCGATAGCGCTAAAGAGAGCCGAGTACAACAACGTGCCCACACCGCGCCGTTGCGTATTCGCCGTTAAGTAAATGGTGGTTTCAATCGACGTTCTGTACGCCGCCCTGGTTTTGAATCGTTGGCTGCCCGCGAAACCGACCACAGTCCCCGCCTCCTCCACGACCAGCAGCTGATACGGAGAATCCGCGCTGAACGTGTCGAACCACTCGGACCTGTCTGCCACGGTCCGCGGCTCGATGTCGAAAGTCACCGCCCCGTCGAGCACGTAGAAATTGTAGATCTCAGTCATCGCGGGCAGATCCGCGCGAATCGCGTGGCGAGTGATCATATTGCCGAAACGGACACACACATTCGCATCATTCTATCCTGCATTCCGAAACGGACACACACTTGCACCGTTGACAAGACAAAGCCAGTTGTTGCGAGTTCGTGACAACTTTGTGGAGGCGAACGAAGGCGCGTCGCCGCGCGAATGCGGGTGACGTGGACGGTACCGCATTTGCTCGGATCGTCGAAATGCAGTAGCCGCTAGATTATTCAATCCACCGCGCCGCCGACGTAGGTGAACGACCCGGCGGTATGACGGCGGACGCTTAGGTATGCAGGGTGTGTGTCCCTTGCAGCATGACGGCGGACACGTAGGTATGCAGGGTGTGTGTCCCTTGCAGCAGAAAGTGTGTGTCCGTTTCAGAATCCCGGCTTGCGCTTCCCCTTTGCCCTCATTAGGATACGTCCCTTCACGTTTCGTGATCACGAAGGGAGGCAACGATGCACATTATCAGCTCCACCGCCTGGGTATCGCCGGGCAACCCTGATAACGGCGCTGTCTCAGGGAATCGTGATTACGTCGGTCGAGCCCTTCTCAATCGATATCGATATTGGACCGCGTTAGCCACCCATTAGGCTAAGCCCACGTCCGAGCTAGCGCGAACTACCCCGCTAGCACCGTCAATCCATCGCGAACGCCCTGATCCGCCAGACCCGGCGCTGCGGCCTATGCCGTACCCGTGATGCAACTGTTACGAATGAAGACCGATTATGAATCAATTGACTGAAGCGTTATCACAGCAAGATGAGGCCGCCGACTACGGCGGGCTGTGGCGCCTGACCAAGGGGCAGCGGCTGCGCTATCTCGGCGCGATCTTTGCGATGGCGCTCACCAACGTGTGCATGTTTGCGGCACCGATCATCGGCGGCCATGCAATAGACGTCATCAACAAAGGCGATTTCGGCTACGCCGATCAAACCCTGATGGTCATCGCCAGGGCGTTCATCGGACCGGACGGCGAAATCACCTACACCCTGTATCTCTGGATAGCGGCGTTTGCGAGCATTCTCGCCACCGCGGTGGGCGGTGTGTTTCTCTACACACGCGGTCGTCTAGCGGCCCTGGCATCGGAGAACATCGCGCGACAACTGCGCGAACGGCTCTATGCTCGGCTGCACCACCTGCAGGCTCAGTTCTACGACACCGCAGACACGGGCGACCTGGTCCAGCGTTGTAGCTCGGACGTCGAAACCTTGCGTGTCTTTCTGGTCAGCGACGTCATCGAAATCGGCCGCGCAATCATGCTGGTCGTTTGCGTGGTCCCGGTGCTCTTCGCCATTCACGTCCAGCTTGCCTGGCTGTCGTTGTGCTTGATGCCGTTTCTGATCGTAGGCGCCTACATCTTCTTCCAGAAGGTGAAAGATGCGTTCCTCATAACCGACGAATCCGAAGGCGCCATGACCGCCACTTTGCAAGAGAATCTTACCGGCATCCGCGTAGTCCGTGCGTTCGCTCGTCAAGACTACGAGATCGGCAAGTTCGCAGAGAAGAACGGTGACTTCCGTGACAACAACAACCGTCTCATTCAACTCATGGGCTACTACTGGAGTGTGTCGGACTTCTTTTCCATGTCGCAGATCGGCATCGTGCTGTTGGCTGGCGGATACTTCGCCATGACAGGCTCGCTGACTGTGGGTGATCTCTTCATCTTCATGACGTGTCTGTCCATCGTGATCTGGCCTGTCCGCCAACTGGGTAGGGTGCTGACCGACACCGGCAAGGCGGTGATCTCATTAGGTCGAGTGAACCACATTCTCGAAGCCGAGGAAGAAACGCCGCAGTTCACGCCACCCATGGGCCGCACGCAGGGCGCGATCGAAGCCACCGGGCTCTGTGTCGCTTATGCAGGCAATGAGGCCGTCATCGACGACCTCTCCATCTCCATTGCAGCGGGTGAAACCCTCGCCATCGTCGGTCCGCCGGGCAGTGGCAAGACCACATTCATCCGCGCGCTGCTGAGACTGTACCCGTACCAGCAGGGCAGCCTCAAAATCGACGGGCAGGAAGTCGCCGAGCTCGACCGGTTCTGGCTGCGCGCACAAATTGGTGTGGTGTTGCAAGACCCCTTCCTCTATTCCCGGACCATTGCCGAAAACCTGGCAGTGGGCAGACCGAGCGCCCCCTTAGACGAAGTGGAGCAAGCCTGCAGAGACGCCGCTATCCACCAGTCCATCGAGAGCTTTCCGAAGCAGTATGCAGAAATGGTCGGCGAGCGCGGCGTCACTTTATCGGGCGGGCAACGCCAGCGACTGGCGCTGGCTCGGGCGCTACTGAAAGACCCACCCATCCTCGTGCTGGACGACTCGCTATCGGCGGTCGACACGGGCACCGAGAAACTCATCCTGGATGCGCTGCGCAAGCGTCAGGGTCAGCACACGACCATCGTCATTGCGCACCGTCTGAGTTCCGTGGTGCACGCCGACCGCATCATGGTGCTGGATCAAGGGCGCTGTGTGCAGCTCGGCACGCACCGGGACCTCGCGGCAGTCGAGGGTCCCTACCGGCGCCTGTGTGAAATTCAGGGTGCACTGGATCGGCAAATCAGCAGGGACATGTCCCATGTACGATGACGAAAACTACGACGATGGCTTCGACGAAGAGGCGTTGGCCGCGAACCTGAACGTGACGCTGTGGAAAAAGCTGTTTGCCTATGCTCGCCGCTACCCCGCGAACGTGAGGTGGCTTGCTGGATTCGCCTTCGTCACAGCGCTGATGGAAGTCGCCTTTCCGCTCGTGACCAAAGGTGTGGTCGACGAGGTGGACACTTTCGTCAAGGGCGGACCCCAGCCGGACCTGTGGTTCTGGGGCTTCGTCTATCTCGCCTGTACCGTCACCATCTGTATCGCCATCGGCGGTTTCATCTGGATGGCTGGGCGTATCCGCACGCACATCGCGCACGACATTCGCGAGGACGGATTCGAAAACTTACAGAAACTGTCCTTCAGCTTTTACGATTATCGGCCCGTCGGTTGGCTGATGGCACGTATGACCTCCGACTCGGAGCGGTTGTCCAACATTCTCGCTTGGGGCTTTCTGGACCTCGTCTGGGGCTTCACGATGATGATCGGCATCGCCATCGCCATGTTCGTGATGAACTGGAAGCTCGCCTTCGTAGTGTTTTCCGTCATTCCGATACTGGCGTGGATCAGTATGCGCTTCCAGCGCCGCATTCTCGTTAGTGCCCGGACCGTACGCGCGACCAACTCGCGCATCACCGGCAGCTTCAACGAAGCCATCATGGGCGTACTCACCTCCAAGGCATTCGTGCGCGAAGATGCTAACAGCCGCGAATTCGGCGGGCTCACGCACAAGATGCACGGCGCTTCGGTCACCAACCTGACCCATGCCGCCGTGTACTTACCCATCGTCATCACCATGGCCAGTCTTGCCACGGGTCTGGCACTGGCCGTTGGCGGCATCGATATGATCGGCGGCGTGATCACCGTCAGCACGCTGATCGCCTTCATGGCCTACACCCGACACTTCTTCGATCCTATCGAACAGCTCGGCCATTGGTTTGCCGAAATGCAGATGGCGCAAGCTTCTGCGGAGCGTATCTTGAGCTTGATCGAAGCCGAGCCCGCGATCCGCGACTCGCAAGACGTGCTTGACGCTATGCACACACAAGCCCAACGCCCCCAGGCGTCAACCGAGTACGCGATAGACGGCGGTGCCGCGCGCATCGAGACCATCGAGCTCAAAGACTTGAGCTTCGCCTACGACCCGGCCAAACCGGTGCTCGATAAGATCAACCTGACCATCCGCCGCGGCGAGACCATTGCCATCGTCGGCCCTACAGGTGGCGGTAAGAGCACACTGGTCAACATCATCTGCCGCTTCTACGAACCGACCTCCGGTCAGGTGCTGATCGACGGTCTCGATTACCGCCACCGCAGCCTGCATTGGCTGCAATCCAATATCGGCATGGTGCTGCAAAATGCCCACGTCTTCTCGGGATCGATTCTGGAGAACATTCGCTACGGACGCCTGGACGCCACTGACGAGGAGGTGATCGAAGCTGCCAAGATCGCCGGGGCCCACGAGTTCATCATGGAACTAGGCGAGGGCTACGCGGCAGACGCCGGTGAATCCGGCGGACGCTTGTCGGCTGGCCAGAAGCAACTGGTATCGTTCGCCCGCGCCATTCTTGCGGATCCGCAGGTGCTGGTCATGGACGAAGCAACCTCGTCAGTCGACACCGAAACCGAGCAGCGCATCGGTGAAGGCATGCAACGCGTATTGGCCGGTCGCATCGCGCTGGTGATCGCCCACCGCTTGAGCACGGTGCGCAACGCCACGCGCATTGTCGTGGTCGAGGCGGGCAGAATCACCGAAATGGGCAATCATCAGGAGCTCATGGATAGCCGCGGACACTACTACGATCTGTACCGACAACAGAGTCTGCAGGAATCGAGCCGGGATTGGGTACCCAGCGCCACCTGACACTATGGGCGCTAGAGATTCCGGCGTAAGCCGAGTTCGCGCGGATGAGGATCGAGATACACCTGCCCCTCGATGTACTCGTTAGGGTGACGGCGGAAGTGGTGCCGCAACAGCGCCAAGGCGGCCTCCAGCGGCTGCTCGCCTCGACGATAAGCCTGAATCAGGCGGTCGAGCTCGATTCTATCGCCACTCGGAATAGCTTTCTTCAAGTATCCCTGCAGATGGGCCATCACGTTGGCGTGACTCTTACGGGTTGCCGGAGAACGCAAGCCGTTCATCAACAACGCAATGTACCGCTCAGCCTTGTTGGCAAAATCTGTTTTGAGATCGCTCAGCAACCGTCCCGCCTGCTGATAGGACACACCGCTGTGTGCCATCAGTAAATACTTGTACGCACTGTGAAACGCGATCAAACGTGCGGGAGTTAGATCAAGTACCACGCGCTGCCAGTGGCCATATGCAAATACACGCGTCACGAAGTTTTCGCGTAACACCGGATCGTGCAGTCTGCCGGCTTCCTCCACGGGCATGTCGGGGATGGCGCCGGTGATGCCAGCGGCATATATCCCCCGCCCGCCGCGCGTGCCCACGCCGCCGTTCTCAGGATAGACCTTCACGCGAAACAACCCACAGCTCGGCGAATTGTGCATGAACACGTAGCCCGCGAAGTCCCGGCACTGTTCGATTTGGCTGTCGGCGTAGCGTTTGAGCACCGCGGTGTTGTCGACGCGCCTGTCCTTCACACCTACGACTCGGTAGTCATCGAGAGTGCCCACCAAACGAATGGGCTCGCGTGGCACGGACATTCCGATGCCAACTTCAGGACAAATAGGCTGCCAGTCGAACAACCCCGCCAACGCATCGTGGGGCATCGACGACTTTGCACCCGTGCCGTCATAGCGAACCGCGTCGCCCATCAAACACTGACTCACACCGACTTTTAGCGGTGCTGCCGGACGAGGGGGTAGGCTCACTCAGGCAGGGGTGGCTATGAAGTCCCAGACGCGATCCGCGCCCAGTGTCGCCAGATGCCTTCCCAGCATCCCTTGCCAGTAGACTTCGTTACCCCACTCGTCGCGCCACGACCATACGCGACGGCTGAAGTGGTGCAGGCGATGTTCGTGTGTGAAACCCATCGCCCCGTGAATTTGATGGACCTGTTCCGCGACCAGTCCAACCGCTTCACCGACACGAGCTTTGCTTGCGGCGACCTCGAGCACAAAGCGCGGTCCGTCCATGGCATCCACTGCAGCATCGGCAGCACGCCGAGCCGCAGCCGCCTCACTGGCCACCACCGCCAGGCTGTGTTGTATCGCCTGGAATTTGGCGATCGGTCGCCCGAACTGAGCGCGTTCCGTCGCAAACTGCAATCCTAGGTCCAGCAATGCCTGCAAGCCGCCAGCGATCTGGTTGATGCGGGCCAGCGTCACCTGCGCAAAGGCGTCCTGCACCTGCACGATTTGCGCATCCGCGTCCAGCGCCACGACATCCCGTGGTTCGCCCGCCAGGCTCACGTGCTCGCTCTGCACGTTCAGCGTGCTGGTGACTTTGACCGCGGTTGCATCAATCCCGACGACGCGGTTCGCAACACGGCCCCACGGCACGTCGACTATCGATGCACCGTCAATATGACCCAGCGAGCCGACACCATCATCCGTACCGCACCATCGATTCACCAGCAGTGTCTCGGCGATCGGCAAGGGCACGGCGTACTGGCCGCACAACATCATGAAGGCGTACATGTCCTTGGCGTCCGTACCGCTATTGGGGCTACCCAGCTGATGAAATCCGTTGCCGGTCAGTTGTGACCACAGCGTTCGGGCAAACTCCCCGGTTTCCGCGGCATCGAGCAGCGCCTTGTCGCAGTGATCGGAGAATATCTTCGCCGCGGTCTCGAGAATGAGTACCCTAGTGTCCATGTCGGTATCCATGTCTGTCTCGCTACCCATCACCGCAACCCCAATCCGCGTGCAATCACCCCGCGCAATATCTCTCGCGTGCCTCCGCGCAACGTAAACGATGGAGACAACATCAACGTCGTCTCGAATGCGGTACGAAAATCGCTCGTGCGATGGCCCAGCGGCGTCGTCAATCGCGCAATCTCCGGCAGTAGTTTTTCGAAGTTGTTGCCCAACTCTTTGACCAGGGCTGCTTCCACGGCCACGTCTTTTTCCGCTTCGAGCATACCGGCCACCGAGATCGACATACGTCGTAGCGTCATCAAGTGTGCTGCGATACGTCCAATGGCAGCCGCCTCGTGCGGTGCAGGATCGGACCCGCAAGCCCGCACCAACTCCACGAATACGCGAAAAGACGAGAGGAAGCGTTCCGGTCCGCTCCGCTCGTAAGACAGTTCCGAAGTCACTTGCGCCCATCCGTTCCCCGGCGCACCGACGATGCGGTCACCCGGCACGCGGACGTCTTCGAACACTACTTCGTTGAAGTCCTCACCGCCCGCCATGTTGGCAATGGGTCTGACTTGCGCGCCGTCGTTCTTGAGGTCCACAACGATCTGCGAAAGACCGGCGTGTCGATTCTCCGTCGGCGCTTCCGTGCGCACCAGACAGATGATGTAGTGATTGCGGTGCGCATCCGTAGTCCAGATTTTGGTGCCGTTGATGACGTACTCGTCCCCGTCCTGCCTCGCAGTGGTTCTGACCGATGCGAGATCCGAGCCGGTGTCCGGTTCGCTCATGCCGATGGAAAAGAACGCATCCCCCGCGGTGATCTTAGGTAAATAGGCTTCTTTCTGTGCGTCCGTGCCGTAACGCAGCAATAGCGGTCCACTCTGGCGATCGGCAATCCAATGCGCACTGACCGGCGCACCCGCTGCCAACAATTCTTCAGTGACTACGTAGCGTTCGAAGAACGAGCGCTCACCGCCACCGTATTCGTGCGGCCAGGTCATGCCGATCCAGCCTTTTCGAGCGAGCTTTTTCGAGAATGCGGGATCGTGCCCAGTCACGAAATCCGAGTTCGGCACGTTAAGGTGTTCGCGCTCGTCCTCGAGGAACTCACGCACCTCTTTGCGCAGTCGCTCGGTGTCCCCGTCGAGCCCAATCCGATCTAGTTGCAGCACCTAAATCCCATGAAATTGTCCACAATCCCCTATAATAACGCGATGTCCGAGCTCAAAGACCACTTTGCCCCCGTATTTGCCGACATTCGCGAACGCTCGACGGTCACGGATCGATTCCTGGATCGAGACTTGTACCGTGTTTACATGGCCACGCTGTGGTCCAACGTCGTGCTGTCGCCCGAGGAAGTCGGGGTGGAGGAGGACGATCTGGAGCTTTTGCACGACATCGTGACCGAAGAGATTTCCGATGCGATCGGTAGCGTCGATTCGCTCCACGAGATCTTCAAGTTCATCACCACCAAGGACGGCGAAAGAGCCATGGGGGAAGCGCGCCTGACCCAATCGCACAAAGACCTGTTGCAGTACTTTGCCAGCATGATCCTGGATCCGGACGGCCACCGGCGCTACCTGGACCACATCCGCGAACAACAAGACAGCAAGAGAAAGTTCTGACTAAGAAAAGCTACTCACCCGTGACGTTCACAATGACTTCCCGGGACTTGCGGTGATGGCGGTGCTCCCACAGATAGATCCCCTGCCAGGTCCCGAGCGCTAAGCGACCCGACATCAGCGGAATGCTGAGACTGCATTGTGTCAGCGCTGCCTTGATGTGCGCCGGCATGTCATCGGCACCTTCCTGGGTGTGGGTGTAGAGCGGATCACCTTCCGGCACCAGGCGGTTGAGCCACGCCTCCAGATCCCGGCATACCGCCGGATCTGCGTTCTCCTGTATTAGCAGACTCGCGGAGGTATGGCGTATGAAAAGTGTGACCAACCCCTCATTAACCGGTGAGCGTTCCACGACGCCAAGCACTTTGTGCGTAATGTCATAGAGGCCCTGGTGGTCGACAGATAAGTTGATGATGGCGTTCAAGGATGACTCCAGCACTCTCGTGATTAGCGGTGATTTGGTGACCGAAAACAAAAGGCACACGGCGGCCCCTGTCAGGACCGCTCGTGCCGGGCGCACCCATCGCATCAGGCGGACCACTGCGTCTGCCTGGACCGTTATTGTGCCAGTAACCCTGCTCGGGGTGGCGATGGCATTGGCCTGGTGGTTTCCGGCACAACGCTGGGCGCTGCTCGCCTTGCTCAGCGTCGCCGTCACCAGCACGCTACTCACCCGAAGTTGCGCATACTGTGTGATCACGTGGGCTGCCAGCCTCGCCTTACTCGTCTGGCCCCACGCGACGACGATGACCTTACCCCCACCGCAGGAACTCCTCGGCTACGGCTGTCTGACATTCGCAAGTCTCATCTGTCTGCTGGCTATTCGCCGAGCCGCGAGAGCAGAGCACGACCTCGACGACCTGGTACGCAATGCACCCACCGCATTGTTAGTGCTCGATCCACCCGGACGCGTCCTCGCCATGAACCATGAACTGGCTTCTATGTGGGGCGTCGACGCCGGCCAGGTGCAGGGACGGCCGCTGAGCACCACGGTAGACAACACGCTTTGGGAGTCCATTGCCGAGCATGAGCTCGCACTGATACAAGGCGAACCTCTAGCGCTCGAGTTCGTCTCCAATCGCGATGACGACGGCACGACCCGTCACTATCGCGGCAGCGTCAAAGTCGCGACCAACCGGCGCGGCAAACTCGAACGTTACATCATTCATGTCGATGACCTCACACAGGAATACAACGCCAAGCGCGCGATCGCCGAAACCGCTACGCAGCTGCGACGAGTGCTGGTGCACAGCTCCGATCTGGTATTCGGTGTCAACGCCACGCTGAAGGTCGCTTTCGTCAACAAAATCGCATGTCAATTCCTTGGCGCCGAAGAAGCCCAGATCGTCGGCCAACCGCTCTACGGCTACGTAAAATCCGGTAATCGCAGCCAATTACTACGCGCGTGCCAACAAGCTACCAAACGCAATCTCGTCGACACCATCGTCTCCGGAATGCATCTGGAGGCTTGCGGCGATGTTGCCATGAACGCGCACATCGTCAGAACCCGAGGCAACAAGGGTGGCTTCACCATCACCTTCCGCCGCGCGGGTAATGCACTTCTCGACCTCCAGCAGGACAGTGTCACGCAAAGCCGCTTGTCGCAGGTATTTCACGGCAGCCCCGATGCGATTCTGATTATCAGGGTCAGCGACAACGTCGTGGTCGACTTCAATGCCGGGTTCACTCGCCTGCTCGGATACGAGCGCGAAACCGCCATCGGTGAAGCCGATCTGGATACTACATTTTGGCCTAACGCCGCAGAGCGTGCCGCGGTGATCGAACGTCTGCGCCAAGACCGCGAAGTGACGGACTACGAAACTAAACTGAAAAAGGCCAACGGCGAACTCGTTCACGTCGATATCTCCCTTCGCTATATAGAGATAGACAACCAGTTGTGTGTGCTGTGTACAGGTCGGGACATCACGAAGCGCATCTCCGCCGAAGCGGCACTCGTCGAAACCGAAGAAAAGTTCGAGAAGGTTTTCACCGAAAGCCCCGACGGCATGGCCATCGTGCGCTCCACTGACGGCGTCATTACTGATTTGAACGATGCTTTCCTGGAACGTAGCGAATTCACACGGGCCGAACTCATCGGTCAGTCGATCTTCAGCAACAACGAATACATGAAGGACGGCGATCCTAAGGGTATTCTCAACGAACTCACGAGCGCAGGTCGCTTCACCAATCACGCCGTCACCTTTCAAACCAAATCGGGCAATCAAGTTCCCTCACTGATCTCGGGGAGCACGCTGGAGCTCAGCGGTGAGTCTTACGTCATGGTCATTGCTAAAGACATCAGCAAGCAACAGGCCACCGAGGAACGCTTGCGCCGCAGTGAGCAGCGTTTCCGCGGCATCTTCGAGAACGCGCCCATCGGCATCATCCTGATCGATCTTGAAGGCAAGATCTCTCAAGCCAATCGCACGGCGGCGGAATTTCTAGCGTACGATGAAGAAGACATGGCCGGTATTCACGTGTCGCGTATCGTACCCAGTGACGAGCGGGCCAGCCTGAAAGAAGCAATCGCCGGCTTATCTGCCGGTAGTCTCAATTCCCATCAGGCCGAGCGTCGAGTCGTTTGTCAGAACGGGCTCGAGATATGGACCAACTTCAACATCGTGCTGCAAAAAGACAGCAACGATCAAGGCTTGTACTACATCGCGCAGATCGCTGACATCTCTGAGATCAAGCGCGGTCAGCAGCGCATGGAGCAGATGGCGTTCTACGACACGCTGACCAATCTTGCCAATCGCCGCCTTTTCCAGGATCGTCTGAACCAGGCTATTCAGCACAGCATGCGCTCTGAACAGATTAGCGCCCTACTGTATCTCGACCTCGATAACTTCAAACGGGTGAACGATACCCTCGGTCACGAAACGGGGGACAATTTATTGAAGGAAGTGGCGCTGCGTTTGCAAAACTGCGTACGCAAAGAGGACACCGTCGGCCGCACCGGAGGCGACGAGTTCACCATTCTTCTGAACGAGGTCGGCACGCCTACCGACGCCGGTCTGGTTGCGCAGAAAATCCTCAATCACTTACGCGAGCCCATTCACATCCTCGGTCATCCGCTCATCGTGACGACCAGTATCGGCATCACGGTCATCCCCAGCGATGGTCACGAACCCAACGAACTGATGCGTAACGCCGATCTCGCCATGTACAAGGCCAAGGAACGCGGGCGCAACAACTACCAATTCTACAGCGAAGATCTCAACACCAACGCCGTCAAGCGCCTGCGGATGGAATACGAGATTCGCGAAGCCATCGAACGCCAGGAGTTCGAGCTGTACTACCAGCCCAAGGTGGCGCTGGATTGTCACGAGATCGTCGGTGTCGAGAGTCTCATACGCTGGAATCATCCGGAGCGTGGACTGTTGACGCCCGATGAGTTTATCGGCGTTGCCGAAGACACAGGCAGCATCATCGACCTCGGGGCGTGGGTCATCGAAGAAGCGTGCAAGGCCAGTCGCGCGTTCAACGAAATCAGCAGTCGGCCCATTCAAGTAGCGATCAACATTTCACCCCGTCAGTTTCGCGATCCGAACCTGATTACCACCGTCAGACGCAGCCTGCGCGAATCGAAGATCGACCCGGAAAACATCGAAATCGAGATCACCGAAACGATGTTGATGCAGGATGTCGCTGCAGCCGAGACGACCGTGATGCGCCTGTCCGAAATCGGTGTGAATCTCGCTATCGACGACTTCGGAACGGGTTACTCTTCTTTGAATTACCTAAAACGCTTCCCGATCAACACCGTCAAAGTCGACCGCAGCTTTGTGATGGACATTCCGTCAAATACCGATGACATGGCCATCACCCGCGCCGTCATTGCGATGGCCCACCAACTCAAGATGGAGGTTGTTGCCGAAGGCGTGGAAACCAAGGCACAGCTGGACTTTCTCGATCAGCATGACTGTGAGTACGCACAAGGGTGGCTGTTCAGCAAAGCGCTGCCAATGCAGGACATCCTGGCGCTCATAGAAAGCAATACCGGCATTATTCGCCTGGCTTGACACCCGGGTAGAATCGCTCGAAAGCCTCGGCAAAATACGCGCTGACGGGGGAGCGTACCGCGCAATCACCCGCGCGCACACGGCTCTGTGTATCCAACCCTTGCGTTACGTCGAATGACCACATTGCACATTGGCCGTCGCTCGTGACCGCCTCGAGGCGCTCACGGGACAACAGCCCGATGTGGTAGTTGAACTCGACAGGTACCACCGTATCGCAGTCACACAACAAGTCCTCTCCGTAGAAAGTCTCTTCACTGTCGATATCGAACAGGTTGACCAACGTCGACGGTAAGCTAATGCTCGACCCCAGATGGCTGAATTCGCGCGGTTCGACACCGCTGGCGTGTAACACCAGCGGAATGCGATACCCATCTATTGGAAACAGGGCATCGCCTTTGGGTCGCGGACCATGATCAGCGACGATCACGAACAACGTATCGTCGTACCAGGTTTTGGCGCGTGCAGCGCGAAACAACCGACCCAAGCTGCTGTCAGCGAACGCCATCGCGTATTCGAGTTTGCGTTCGTCATGGGGAAACTCAACGATCCCATCGGGAAAATCATAAGGCCGGTGGTTGGAAACAGTCAGGGTGCTCAAAAACACCCGCTCCGAGTTTTCAGTCAAGGTGTCCATTTCTTCGAGCAGGCGTTCAAAGAGCGCATCGTCCGACACGCCCCAGCTGGTTTCGAAAGTCTCGCCGAAATCCTCGCGGCTCCAGATCTTGCGAAAGCCCATTGCCCGCCAGTAATTCGAGAAGTTGGAAAAGTCGGGCCAGCCGCCGTAGAGAAAGACCGGATCGAAACCACCGGCGGCGAGCGCGCGTGCCAGCGATGGAAGCTTGTCAAATCCACGACGTGCCGTTGTGGATATTCCCGGCAGTGGTGGAAACCCGTTGAGTATGGCTTCCATGCCTCGAGTCGTGCGGCTACCGGTGGCGAACAGGTTGTTGAACGAGAGCGAGTCCTTTGCCAGGGCGGTAAACTCCGGTAAGTAGCGTTCAGACAACGCCGGATCACTCCACACCGGACCGGCAAACGACTCTTCGATAATGAGTACGACGTGCTTTTTTGCCCCGAGTCGTGTGTGCAAGTCGCTGCGTGGGAAGGGCCCCACCCGCTCAACGCCGGTTTGCACCGCTTGTCCTGCAGACCGCGTGAGCCAGGGCACGTCTGTGACGTCATAGCGTGCGTCTACGAGTACACCCAAATAACCGTTGCTCGCAAAAGCGCTGCGCACACGGGAGTCATTTTGTCCGAATGGTTGCCCCCACACGAGTACCGCAACGGCCAGCACAATGATGGACAGCGACACATAACGATCTTCGTCTTCGGCACTCGGTACTCCGGTGAACCATAGTATCAAAAGTGCCAGGCCCACTACCGGTATAAGCAAGAGTCCCAGGAAGAACTGGTCTTGCAAGAAGACGAGCACCTCGACCGGATAGGCTAGGTAGTGGAACACTAATCTGTTAAGGCGCGCTTCGAACTCTGTCCAGAAGAACACCTCGGCAATGAACACGAGGATGACGACGACAAACAACGCTGCCGCCGCAACCTGTTTGGCTTGTCTGGGCAGCCATGCTACGAGCGAGAATAGACCTGCCACCAGCAAGAAGCTCATGACATCGTTGAGCGCGCCAACCAAGAAGCTCGATAGAGACGGCAGTTGGGTATCTGCCGGATACAACACCCACAAAATCGAGCGCAACGAGGATCCAAGCACAAGCCAGAGCAGTAATGCCCTCGATAGGAAGCGCGTCATCAAACTCGGGCGTTGACCGCGTGCGCCGAAAGCAATACCGGCAACAAAAAGATCGTCAACGCAAGCAGGATGCCGACAGCCACTGTCAACAGCAAGCCAATGGATGCCGTACCTGCATGTGGCGACAGCGACAGCGCGGCAAACGCGCCAATGGTGGTCATGGTCGACAGCAGTACCGCGCGAGGCGTACTGGAGTGCATTAGATGATCGACATCGCCTTCGCCTAGATAGCGATCGACGACATGAATGCCGTTATCGACGCCGAGTCCGAAAATCAAGGGCAGCACCAGAACATTTGCCATGTTGATAGGCTGATCGAAGACGACGGTGAAGGCCAGCGCAAAGATCCCCGTCAACAGCAACGGCATCAGAATCAACCAGACATTGCGGATGCGTTTCATCGTAATCAACAGCACGAGCGTGATGGCGACAATGGCAAAGAATAGAGCTTGGATAAACGATGTCGTAACAATTCCACCCACACCCCATTCGATCACTGGCCGGCCGGTAGCCTGCCCGACTACGCCCTTGACTTCGTCTATGAATCTGGACAGAGCCCGCACGTCGGCGATGTCCTCGCTGGGCATGATCACGGTCAACGTTCGTCCGTCCGGCGTGACAAGACGTTGACGAAGCGTTTCAGGCAAGTCTTCGAACTGCACGCTGCGCACATCGAGGGCACGGCGTACCCACGCGAGCTCTTCGATCAAGTTGTCGATCACGTCATGTTGCCAGGCCCGCCAGACGTCATCGTCAGCGTGCGTCAACCTCTCCAACTGCACGCCAAGGCGACGCACCGCCTCGATATCCAACGCTTGTCCACTGAATGTATCCGCAGCGCTCGCCTCGATGAGTTCCTGCACGGCCGGACGCAATGCGGCCACCGACGGCGGCGGTTCCGTCTCACTCGGCTCGAGTGCGGACCACAACAAACTGTGGAGGTCGTCAATGACGTAAAACTTATCCTCTTGCTCATCGGGAACGTAATCCAAGTGTGTCCGCACCTCATCGACTGACGGCAATGCCAGCAATCGCTCCTTGTCGACAGTACCGTCGCTGACCACAACGAGTTGGTAGTCGGTGGACAAACCTTCTCTCTGCAGCGTGCGCAGCGTCACCATCGACTCCGCATGCGGATCTTTCAGCGCAAGAGTAGAGTAGTCGAACTTGGCCAGGCTGGCTGCCCACAACCCCGCTGCAGTTGCCAACAACACAACACCCAACACGGCACGCCGGTGATCGAGCAACCAGTGCACGATACGGTCGCTGGTCGGCATGTCCATAGTATGCGCACGGGGCGCACCCAAAACAGCATAACATGCCGGTAAGTAAGTGAAGGTCAACACAAAGGCCACGATCATGCCGCCCGCACTGATCATGCCGAGGTCCGCTAAGCCTCGATAGTCCGTCGGCGTAAAGCACAAAAAACCGAGCGCTGTGGTGGCCGTACACAACGCGATGGCTCGGCCGACACTCGTGGTACTTGCCGCCAAAGCCGCACCGATGCGCTGCCGGTTATGCAGAATATCGACGTCATCGCCGCCGTCCACTTCGGCGTTGACCGCTTCCTGAAAACGCAGCGAATAGTGCAGCGCAAAGTCCACACCCAGACCAAAAAACATCACGACGAACACGACTGACAAGGTGTTGTATTCGCCGACCGTCAACATGGCCAGCGCAGAGGTCCACACCACACCGATGGCTAACATCGTGAACGTGGCGAATATGATCTTCCCCGAGCGCACACCGACCACTAGCACAAGGAACAACAGGATGACCGCCAGCCATCCGGCTGTGGTCACCCCCGTCATAGCGGCTTCGATCTCTTCGTGCTGTAGCGGCAACTCTCCCGTCATTTTGACACTGACTAACCCATCAGCCACGCCACCACCGTTATGCGGGAGCTGCGCAATCATCTCCCGCAAAGCGCCCACTATGGCCGCATCGGGGAGCGTCTCTTCGAAACGCGACGTACTGGATTGTGCCTTTAGAAAAATCTGTTGATAGTGGCGACCGTCCGACTCGAAGAACTCATCCCCCCATCGAATGTGACCCGATACACCTTGCAAGCGTTGCTCGAGAGAAACGTTGAGCAAACGCAACACCCGATTGATACCGGCTGGCGGATCGTTTTCCAGCGCATCCATGAGCAAGCGGAAGACACTACGCAGACTCGGATCGTCGGCTACTGCGGTCAACCAGGGTTGCGCTTCAGCGAGACGGTCCGCGGTATCGTCCAGATCGTCGACATCCATGTACAAGAGCGCATGATCGCGAAAAAAAGCTTGTGCACCGGGAGCGGCAACTGCGCGAAACAGGTCGGGGCGTTCGTTCAGGTAGGCCAAGATCTCTCGAGTGGTGTCCTCCACGGCCAGCCTCGATTCGCTACTGACCACCACCACTGCCGTACGCACCAAGTCGGGAAAGGCAGCCTCGAAGGCATCGAAATCTGCGCGCCAAGGGGCATTCTGGTCGATCAGATCAGTAAGGTTGGAATTGATTCGAAATTGGGTTATCGCAATCCAGCCGGCGACGAAGGTGATCACGACAATCGCACCCAGGATCTTCAACGGATGCGCTGCAACCCAACGTACCCAGGCCACAAGACTCGACAAGTCTATGGTTCCTCTAAATCACTCATCGCATTATGCCCCATTACCCTTGAAAAGGGCTGCCCACTGCCTTGGAGCACGGGCTTGCGACGCAGCTTTCTCGAAACCTACTCGTCGAATTCCTCGAATTCGTCAAACAAATCATCCAACGGCGGATCGCCGTCATAGATCAAAAACTTGCGCCGTTGAAAGTACGCATCTCGAGTGAACGCATAAGGATCCAGCGCACTCGAGTCGCGAACGTCCGTAGCCGACAACAATTCCGCACGGGCACTGACGACATCGACGGCACTAATGCCCCAATGGTAGTCGGAACCCAGGATGAGGCGCGGTACGTACGCTGTCAGAAGCGCTCCGGGTAAGTCACGCATGGTCGTAGGTCCCATGAACGGCACGTACATGTAACGCGACTTTTTCATGCCCCATACCGCCAGGGTCTGACCGAAGTCCTCGTTTTGATACTCCAAATCCCAGGCAGAAGCGACGTCGAAAATACCCGCAATGCCGATCGTCGAGTTGATGACAAAACGCGCGAAATCCGTACCGCCTCGCACAGGCTTACCTTGCAGAAACCCGTTGACGCTGCTGGGCAAGGTGCGCAAGTTTAGAAATACGTTGGCCACACCACGCTCTACCAAGTCCGGGGTGATCTCCTTGTAACCTTGCGCTACGGGTTTGAGCGCGACACGGTCCAGGTCGTCGGTGACCTCGTAGCTCGTGCGATTGAGACTTTCGTGCGGATCGAAGACACCGAATTCATCGACCGTATCCGGTATGCTGCTGCATCCGGCGAACGCTAACAGCACGCCAAACGTGAAACGTCGGGCAACGACACATAGATTCATTCAACACCTCTCGCTTGAGCTATCTTACCTTGAATGTGCGCGACGAGTACCGCGTATCCTTCCTGCTTGATGATACTGTTATAGTCTGCGCGGCGTAAGGATAAGTCGCTGACCCCGTCAGCCACGACATTGAAGATTCCGCCATCAGCAACGAAGTAATCCAACGCCACTTCGCCCCCGTCGGCCTTGGTCAGCGTCGTTTTCACGACGGTGCCGCGGCGCAGTTCCTTGACTTCGCCGGTCGCGAACGACTGGTTCGCAAAGCTGTCAAAACGATCCGCATACGTCGCACTCACCAACTCGCCCAGCAACGCAACGAACTCGCTACGCTGCTCCTGCGGCATCGAGCGCCAGGTGCGGCCCAGACTGACGGCGGCGATCCTTTGGAGGTCGAACGATTGCGCTACAGCGTCGGCCATCATCGATTCCCGCTCGGGGTGAGTCGGCGTTTGCATCACTGTAATCAGGGTCTCGTGAAAACTCTCGATGAGCTCCCGTGGATTTACGGCCGTCTCTCCCTCGGCATCAGCCGCACCGGCCATCCAAGCGCACAGCAAGAGCGTGACGACGGCGCAGAGGCGGCTCAACACGTCCAGGCACCTTTCATGTGATCAAACCGAGGCTCAGCACCGGGAAGTACGTAATCAACAGCAGTGCAATCAGCAGCACGACCATAAACGGCCAAGTCGCTCCATACAGCTCGAGCAACGGCTTCTCGAAGCGATAGCTGGCGATAAACAGATTCATACCCACCGGCGGCGTGAAATAACCGATCTGCATGTTGGCCAGAAAGACGATACCCAGATGCACAGGATGAATGTTGTAGCTCGCCGCCACCGGCAGCAACAGCGGCACCATGATGACAATGGCCGAGAAGATGTCCAGCACCGCACCTAACGCCAACAGCAGCACATTCAACAGCAGCAGAAAACCTAGCGGCGACTCGATGTAGTTCTGCATGAAGTCGAAAAGCTGTTGCGGAACTTCCGCGTCCACCAAGAAATTCGTAAATGCAAGCGCTATGCCGAGGATCAGCAGAATACCACCCACCATCACCATCGACTCCACCATCACCTTCGGCAAGTTTCGCCAAGTCACCTCGCGGTACAACATCACCTCGGCGAAAATCACGTAGACCGCGGTGACGGCAGCGGCTTCCGATACCGCAAAGATCCCGGTAAAAACCCCACCCAACACGATGAAAGGCAGCGGCAGTTCCCAGCGCGCATCGATGAGCGCCTGCTTGACCCGTGACCATTGGAACGGCGTACGCGGTATGACACCCCCACGGTGACGCCACAACGTCCACGCTACCAGCAGCCCCAGCATCAGTGAGAGCGGCACAATGCCGGCAATGAACAGATCGACGATGGTAAACGGCTCGCCCACGTCCAGTTGCTGGGCAATGACCCCGTAGAGAATGAGGGGTACCGACGGCACCAGCAGCAAACCCAAGCTGCCCGATGTCGTCACCAGGCCCAGACTGTACCGCTCTGAAAAACCGGCTTCTTTGAGCGCAGGCAACAACAAGGCGCCCAACGCAACGATCGTCACACCGGAAGCGCCCGTCAATGCCGTGAACACGGCACAAGCGACAAAACCTACTACCGCAAGACCGCTCGGCAGGAAACCGAAGATGCTTTGCACCAGGTTGACCAGCCGCTTAGAGGTATTCGACTCGCTCAACAGGTAGCCACTAAAGGTGAAGAGCGGCAATGCCACCAGCAACGGCGTATCGACAATCCGGTAGAGTTCGATGGCGATGATGGCCAAATCGATGTCGGCACTATAAAAACCGAGCATCGCCGCGCCCAACAACACGGCGAACAGAGGCGCACCGGCGATCGCCGCCAGCACGATGACACCCACACCCAGCCAGATCATGTCCCGCGTACCGTGTGCACTGCGTACCGAAGCGCCATGATAGCGGCGCCGACCGGCATGATGGCTTCACAGATCCACGCCGGTATTTGGGCAAAAGCGATGGTCTGGTCTTCGTACTCGAAGCGAACGAAATCGTAGCTGTACCACGCAAAGAGGCTGAGCAGCACGCAGGTAAACAGATGGGCAAATCGCGACACGTACGGCTTGTACCGTTCCGGCAGAAACCGACCGGCGATGTCTATGCGAATGTGGTTGTCCGATCTCGCCGCTACCATAGCGCCCAGCATCGCCACCCACAACACCATGACGCGTACCGCACTGTCACCCCAGTACAGACCGCTATCGAAGAAATTACGCAACAGGACTTGCGCCCCGGCCACACCGATCATGGCTGCTAACAAGATCGCCAACAACGCATCCTCGATACGCCGCAGCACCTCGACGAAGTGCTCAGCCACCGTTTCGAATCGTGGCTAGGAGACTCTCGATTTCGCGATAGAGGGATTCAGACACATAGCCATTGGCAATCAGGCGTGAACGAGCCTCCTCGGCGAGGTCTATCCACTCTTGTCGTTCCGTTGGACTCGGTGTCTGCCAATGTATGCCTTGCCCGGTCAAGGCTGCCAACGCGCTTTCATGATCGCGTCGAGCGCTGCCATCCGCCTCCGTTACCGCTTTGCCGAGTTCCTCCCGGACGATCGCCTGTTCCTCTTTCGTCAACTTCTTGAACGGACGTTCCGCCATGGTGAGCAAGCCATATACGTATAGCAGCGGTACTTCCAAGCCATGCTCTACCTGCGTGTACCATTGCAGCGCGATCGCTCCGATGGGTGGTGTGGCGATGGCGTTGATCAAACCGGTTTGCAGACCCGCCAGGACGTCAGCGATCGGCAGTGGAATGGGTGTGATGCTATAGGCATCGAAGGCCGCCAACGCGCCGGGATCGTTGTCGGGCGTCCATACTTTCTGTTGGCGCATCTGCGAGACGGAACTGGCCTTCGATTGCGTCATGGGGTAGGCAAATCCGACCTCAGCCAAACCGAAGCCGATGAACTTCTTTTGCGCCAAGCCTTGCATCAGCCGCTGATCCATCACGGCACGCACGCGATCGACCTCTTCGGCATTCTGGAACATCATCGGCAGGCCGTAGATAACGATGTCGGGATAGGCGTGCATGATACCGCCGGACGTCACCACGGCACCGTGCAACTGACCGACGCGCATCTTACGCATGACGGCTTTGTCGTCGCCCATCACGCCACCGGGATAGAACTTGAACTTCACGTTGCCGTTGGTGCGCTCTTCGACGTTCTTCGCATACTTGCGCAACACCTTCATCCAACCCGAACCGTCCGGGCTGAGCGTGGCGATCTTCAACGTCACCGCGCCGGCCTGCGCTGCCAGGGTGCACAACAAGACACACAGTACCCAGCGACTCAAGCGCCGCGTGCAATCACTAAAAGTATTCATCCGCTGTTTCCAATAACTCAACCGCACGTTCCTTTGCCACCGTATTCATGAGCGTCAATCCAGGCACCTTGCCCTCTGCTGCCACGACCTCGCGCAAGAGTTCATCGTGCAGCTCGCGCTCGAACACCAGCCGTCCATACAGATCGGCAAACATGACTTTAGCCATCAAATTTCGTCCATCCGAGTACGCTATGGCCTTCTCGAAGTGCGTCCGGCCAAGCTCCGGTTTACCCCCCATCGCTGGCGGCAACAGTGTCTCGAACACGCCTAAGTATAGATAGATACCGCCATTATCGTAGGTCGGATCCAGTTCGGCGCACTTTTGCATAATCGCCTTGACGCGAGCCAAATCGGCAATGGCGGCAAAATCGTCACTGTGAGCTTGTATCCAACCCGACCACGCCGAAGCCAGCGAATACAATATCGGCACCTCTTTCGCGCGACGCTCATCCACCCAAGCTGCAAAGGCCTTGAAAGGACGTTTGTCCAACTCACAACTGTCCTTGCGAGCTAGGCATACCGCTGTCAGCGCCTGATCCTTGGCTTTACTGTGTAAGTAGCTGGCGCGCGCTTGGTCGTCTACAAACGCGGCCGCATAGGCAGAATGTAAGGTGGACGACTGCACGAGCAGATCGACATCCTGCGGAGACTGAGCAAGCAAACTATCGATCAGTATGAGATAGGACGGTGCGCCATCGCGCACCATCGCGACATCGGGATTGTTGAGTATTGCGGCGGATAAGTTCTCCGCAAAACCCTGCGTCACGCTGGAGACCACAGTACTACAGCCCGTTAGACCTAACAGGCATCCCACAGCCAATAACCTATGCGCTAATCTCACACCGTCGAGGTTGGAGGTTACTGCACCAACCCCTGAATGTGTTCGAACAAGGCATCGAACGGTGGTCGTCGCCGGTATCCCGGAACCGCGTGTTTCGCGCGTATCACGCCGCCTGCATCGACAAATACGACACCGGGATGGGGTATGCCGAAAGCCCGCGAGCCTTCTTCGTACTCCTCGTTGCGAATGCCCAGGGCATTGACATGCCTTGCATCGATGTCACGCAACAACGGGTAGTTGAGATTCTCCTTTTGATGGAAGTCCGCCAGGACATCCTGGTTGTCATAGGTCATACCGGCCACGTTCACACCAATTTCTGCAAAACGTTCGCGCCATTCTTCCAGTTGAACCAACTGGTGCTTACAAAAGGGTCACCAATCCGCGGAGCGGTTGAGAAAGAGCAACAATCCCTGTTCGCCGCTCAAGCTGGCAAGATTACGTTGACTCCCGGTGTGATCGGGGGCATCCAACAGCGGCATCGGCGACCCAACCGGCGGCGCCCATTCATTGACATAGTCGTCCGCCCGGGCGGGGCTTGCCATGAGCACGAGGAGTGTCAGCAGCAACCCTGCAAAGGCCGTCCAATGCACCGCTACGGTCCGAAACTTATTGAGCACCATATTTAATCCAAACAACTTTTGTCCAAGCAAATGGGGGATCCGTACGTGCCTGTTCTAACCGACTTCCACCCATTGCGGGGAGGGATTCGGCATCAGTTTGACGGCACGCTTGTCCATACTCTCCACCACGTTTTCCACTGCCTCGTCGATCTTGCGTCGCATGCGCTTGGGTTTGGTTTTGAACCCGTCATGGGCGAGGCGTTGGATACGACTGTCGGTTTTACCAATTTGCTGGTCAACGAACCGGCGAGCAAGGGCAAGTCCGGACTTTTTAACACTTTTTTTAACATCCGGCGAACCCAGCGTGTTGCGCAACGCTAACAACCCCGAGCGCGTGCGCATGGAATCCGACAGCTTGCCGATATACCACAGGCGCGTCTTCCCTTTGTCAGACAGCCCAGACCGTAAAAGTTCAAATTGATGTGCCGCCAATTCCGTCCATTGATTGAGCCTCGCCAGCTGTCCCGCTGCCCAGTCCCTGCTGTCGACGCGCTCGAGCACCCGCGAACATTTTAAGGCTTTGCGATAGCTGCGGGCGATGCGATGGGCAAACTGTTCATCGGACATCGAACGGAGGTCGACCCCACCCCGCCACAGGCGACTGTCCTCGGCAAACAAGTGGTTGAGTTCGTCCCACGCAAAAGAGGTCGGTTGCGGCAGCGCTCTAGCGAGTTTGAGCATCGCCGCCGCGTCGTCTTCATCGACGGCAATACCCGCAAGCCGCAATGCAAGACGTGCCGGTGAGGCAGATTCGGCAAGCGCGTTGGAGATGAGCTTGAGGTCTTGCAAGTGCCGGTCCACGCTAGCACCCGCAGCGATGTCACCGGCACCGTTCGTTTGGTCTTCGGTGTGGGTAACGGCTGGGTCGACGAGCACCCACATGCTGGCCAGCCGCCGAGTTTCTCGCGCCAAGAGATTTTCCGAATACACCGTGAGCGTCTCACCCCGGTCCCCCTGGCTCGCGAGCCTGGGATCGAGCACGTCGAACTCGTTGTCTGCCAGATAGCGCAGGCAATCGTTGTTGATTTGCAAGCAGTAGCTCACGACGAAGTCTGCCAACCGCACCGCATACCTCGGGACAAACCTGGATGGGCCTATTTTAGCATCTTTGGACCCGGCTTGACTCGAGCGTCCGCATATAGCGTCCGTGGCTTGACTAACACGCCGCCCCTGTCGACACTCACTCAAGCCTTCAACTGCACAGATCCGCCCATGCCCAACGAACTCGTCCTCGTCGAAAAATCCTCCGGGGTCGCACGCGTTACGCTCAACCGCCCGGATGCCCTCAATGCCCTATCTGCCGGGTTACGCAACGCCATCGCAGACACCTTCGGCGAACTCGCCGACGATGACGACACCGAGGTGGTCATCCTCACCGGCGCCGGGCGCGCCTTCACAGTAGGACTCGACCTCAAAGAACTGGGCGGAGAGGTGGCACCTGACGCAGCGCAATCCAGCCGCGATCTGAGCACGGCCATGCGCAGCCTCAAAAAACCCATTATCGGCGCCATCAATGGCTTCGCCATCACGGGAGGCTTTGAGATCGCACTGATGTGCGATTTTCTGATCGCCAGTACCGAGGCCAGATTCGCGGACACTCATGCCCGGGTAGGTGTCGTACCCGGATGGGGACTGTCGCAACGCCTGCCGCGCCTGATCGGCATCAATCGAGCCAAAGAGTTGAGCTTGACCGGTAACTACCTGGACGCCGCCACCGCCTGCGACTGGGGACTGGTGAACCGCGTCGTTCCCGCTGACGAACTCCTACCCACTTGTGAAGCGCTGGCACGCGACATCGTCAGCACGGAGCGTGTCACACGGTCGGAAATCCTGCGCATCATGGACGCCGGTTGGCATACCGATCTCAACGAAGGCTTAGAACTCGAAGATGCCGCCTCTAAAGCGCACGGTAAGCGAGAAGTGCGCGCCGCAGACGTCGCTCGACGACGCGCCGGTATACAAGCGCGCGGTCGCGAACAAAGCCATTCATAAAATACCGCAGCCGATGCGTTATGCGGCGAGCTGAGCTTGCAGACAGCGCGCGGCGCCGACTAACCCTGGATGGTCTTCCACCACCAGATAAATAGGTATCGCACTCACGAACTCGGTCAAGTCCCCACGTTCCTCGAAGCGGCGGCGTAACGGACTCGCGGTGACGAAGTCGACAAACTGTCCCACGATGCCACCGCCAATGTAAACACCGCCAGTCGCAGCGACAGTCAGGGCCAGGTTGCCGGCCGCGGTACCCAACAGTCCGCAAAAACTCTCTAGCGTGTGATGGCAAATCGGATCTTCCACGGACACGCCACGCGTGGAGATTTCATTCGCGCTCAGCGCCTCCGGTGTGCCTCCCCACACCTGACACATGGCACGATACAAGTGTACGAGCCCCGGTCCACTCAACACCGTTTCCCAGGACACATGTGCATGCGTCATGCTGAGTACTTCCCAAAGCTGTGCTTCCAGCGGGTTGCCCGGCGCCAGGTCGGCATGTCCGCCTTCGCTCGCCAACACCCACCACCCGGATTTTCGCGGTGCAATGGTCGCCATGCCGAGACCGGTACCTGGGCCGAGCAGACACTTGGTTTCGCGCTTCGCAACCCCGCCGCCGATTTGATGGAGTGCGTCGAAGTACGGCACGCCGTGGCCGAGGGCATAAAAGTCGTTGACCAGATACGTCGGGCACTTCAGTTGCTTTTGAATGGTGTCACGGCCGAAGGCTAAGCCCGTGTTGGTGATCGTGACTTGGCCGGAGTCCGTGGCAGGACCGGCTAGGGCAAACAACGCTGCGTCGACGGTCTGGCATGCCAGTTCAGCGCATGCATCTCGCACTAGGTCCTCGGCCCGTGAGTAGTGTCGTGTGCCAAACGCGACCGGCTGACCGACGAGCATGCCTCCTTCACTGCACTGAAAGCGTGCGTTGGTCGCACCGATGTCTGCTACGAGTTGCACTTCACCCTGAGCCCGCGGATTCGTCCATTCAGGGCTTTCATCCAACATGATCGCGCTATACATTAAACCTTTTCCGATACACTTCAAACGCCGAACGGTCAATGTTAGTCACTTGACTCAGGCGCGATCGCGATAATGTCGCGCTCACGGCTGTTAGTATGGCGATACGCAACTGACAAGCTGCTTCGAACATGACCCGACCGACCCTCATCGCCTTACTCACCTGCGCACTGGCCGTCGGCACGTTCTTAACGCTAGCGGTGCCGCAGACTGAGGGTCGCAGTCTTGCCATTGGCAACGCCGGCGAACCGCAAACACTCGATCCCCACAAGTACAATCTGCGCTTGGAAGAAACGCTGCTGAACGACTTGTTTCTCGGCTTAACCACCTTCAACGCCGAAGGACAACAAGTGCCGGGTGCCGCAACTTCCTGGGAAACCAGTGCCGACGGGCTGACCTGGACATTTACCCTGCGCGACGACCTGGCCTGGTCCGACGGTACGCCACTGACGGCGCACGACTTCGTGTATTCATTTCGGCGCTTGTTGGATCCCGCGACTGCCGCCAGCCTCGCTTACTTCATGTACATGCTCGAAGGCGCCGAAGCTGTAAACACTGGTCAGAGCCCACCCCAAACACTGGGTGTCAGCGCGCCTGGACCGACGACACTTGTCGTCAAACTCGAGAAACCCTACCCCTACTTTCTCGAACGCTTGCTCTACCCGACCGCTTTTCCCGTGCCGCGTCACGCGATCGAAGCCTTCGGAGACGATTGGGTGAAACCCGAGCATTGGGTGTCCAACGGCGCTTATCGGCTCAAGGACTGGCGACCTCAGGGTTACGTTCACCTCGAAGCCAACCCACATTTCATCGACACCGTGGCGATTGACGAAGTGCGCTATCACCCGACCGCAACCGAGCAGAACGCGTACAACCGCTTTCGTAACGGCGAATTGGATGCCATCGGGTTGTTCCCCATCGGTGAGCTGGAGACGGCGCGTCGCGAGTATCCCGATGCCTTGCGTATGTCCGGACTGCTGTCCATGTTCTACATGGTCTTCAACACGCAGCGCGCCCCCCTCGATGACGTCCGCGTACGCAAAGCTCTGACGTACGCCATCGATCAGCCGACCCTGACGGACAAAGTGCTGCGTTCGGGTAACGAAGCCTCCTTCAGCTTTGCACCAAACTTGATCGACAGCTACGAACCCGTGCCGTTTGCGCACCACGCCATTCCCCATGCGGAACGCTTGGAACAAGCGCGCGAACTGCTCGCGCAAGCCGGCTACGATGCGTCCAATCCATTGGAAATCGTCTTGCGCCACGTGAGTGGCCTAGAAAACAAGAAGGTTAACCTGGCGATCACCGGAATGTGGAAAGCTATCGGTGTCAAAGCCGTACTGCACCAGAGCGAAGTGCGCACGCACTTCGCCGATCTTCGTGCGGGCGATTTCGATGTGGCTTGGGCCGGCTGGGTTGGGGAAAACAATGCCGAACACTATCTCTCGCTGTTGCAGTCGACTATCGGTAACGTCAACTATGGACGCTTCGCCGACGCACAGTTCGACGCACTGATGGCTACAGCTCAGTCGGAAGCGGATCTCCAGTCACGCAACGAAAAGCTTCGTCAAGCCGAAAGGCTGGCCACCGAGCACTATGCCGTGGCACCGCTCTATACATCCGCCGTTCGACGGCTTGTCAATCCAGAATTGAAAGGATGGTTCGAGAACGCCCGAGACGTTCACCAAGTTCGTTATCTAAGCTGGTAAGCCCTTGTCGCGCTACCTCGCCCGTCGTTGTCTGTTCGGCCTAGTCACCATCGTCGCGGTCATCTCGGTCGTGTTCTTCCTGTTGCGTGCCGCACCGGGTGGACCCTTCGACGGCGAACGCAGACTGCCGCCGGAAATCGAAGCCAACCTGATGGCGGCATACAAGCTGGACGACCCATTGCCTGTCCAGTACGTCAGCTATCTCGGCGGGCTGTTACAGGGAGATCTCGGCCCATCTTTTCGCAGCAAGGACTTTTCCGTCAACGATCTGGTCGCGACGGGACTACCCACAAGCCTGCTGTTAGGTGTGCTCGCCGTGGTGATCGCCGTGAGCGGCGGACTGGCTATCGGCACGTGGAGCGGCCTGTCACCGGGCTCCAAGATCGACGGAATCTTAATGGCGCTCACCAACATCAATCTCGCCATCCCCACCATCGTCGCCGCACCGCTCATGGTGTTGATCTTTGCGGTGATGCTGTCCTGGTTTCCGGCTGGCGGCACCGGAACCTGGCACCACTTTGTGCTTCCCGCAGTCGCACTGGCACTACCCTATCTGGCCGCCATCGCTCGACTCATTCGCGGTAGTGTCGCCGAGGTCGTCACCGCACCGCACATCCGCACAGCCACGGCCAAGGGCATCGGTCGGCGGCGCATCGTAACCCATCACATTCTACCGATCGCCTCGGTGCCGCTGGTGTCATTCATGGGACCCGCAGCTGCCGGACTGCTGACAGGCTCGGTTGTCGTGGAGCAAATCTTCGACCTGCCCGGCATCGGCCGCTATTTCGTGCAAGGTGCCATCAATCGCGACTACACCCTGGTCATGGGCGTCGTCGTGGTTTATGCCACCGCCATCGTCGTCTTCAATCTCCTGGTCGATCTGCTCTACGGTTGGCTGGATCCGCGTATTCGACTGGGCGCCCAGTGAGTCAGGCACTGCGCCAACTTTGCACCATGCCGTTGGCCATCGTGGCCATGACTCTGTTGATCAGCATCGGTGCTTGCGCCGTGTTCGGACCCGAGGTGTCGCAGTGGGATGCCGACGCCATGGACTTCGAGGCTCTGGAAACCGCTCCGTCCGCCAATCACTGGTTTGGCACCGACCTCGTCGGACGCGATCAATTCGTACGCACCATGCTCGGCGCACGCGTTTCTCTGTCTGTTGCCTTCATTGCGATCAGTGTGAGCTTGCTGATCGGCATCCCTTGGGGCATCGTCGCCGCACTTGCAGGTGGCGCTACCGACCAGATCATGATGCGCATCGTCGATGGTTTATACGGCCTACCCGTCGTGCTGTTGATCATCTTGTTAGTCGTGGTCTTCGGTCGCAACCAATACCTGCTGTTTGCTGCGCTTGGTGCGGTATTCTGGCTGGATATCGCCCGCATCGTCCGCGGCCAGACCTTGTCTCTACGTTCAGCGCCGTTCATCGACGCCGCCCGCGGGCTGGGTGCGCGCACCCCGCATATCTTGTGGCGCCACGTGTTACCCAATATCTCGGGTTCCGTACTCGTCTATGCAACCCTCGCCATTCCAGGTGTCATCCTCGCCGAGAGCTTCATCAGCTTCTTGGGCCTCGGCATCCAGGAACCGGATACCAGCTGGGGCGTGCTCGTGGCCGATGGGGTGCAGACTATGGAATCGTCACCTTGGTTGCTATTGTTCCCAGGATTGTTCCTGGCTGCTACCGTATGGTCGTTCAACACGCTGGGTGATCGCTTGCGAGACGCATTCGATCCTCAACAAACAAGCGTCGGGCGTGAACGGTAATGCCAATGAACGGTAATGCCAATGATTGAGGGGACTATGAATCGATGGGTATAGGCGCTGGTATCGGTATTGCCAACTTCACATTCGATGACGCACGCGGTTTCTGGCAGTGGGTCGATTTGTGCGACAACGGCGGCGTGGACTCCATTTGGCAGAGCGACCGCATCATCGACCCCACGCCCAACCTGGAGGCCATGAGCGTGATGGCGGCATTGGCGGGCGGCACGCAACGCTTGAAGTTCGGCATGAACGTATTGAGTCTTGGCTTGCGCGATCCGGTGTTAACTGCCAAACAGTGCGCCACCATCGACGTGCTCAGCGAAGGCCGCTTACTGCCCGCCTTCGGTGTCGGCAGCGCCCTGTCGAGAGACTACACCGCCACCGGTACGCCCACGAAGGGGCGCGGCAAACGCACCGACGAAGGTCTCGAAATCATGTCGCGCCTCTGGCAGGAAGACAAAGTCAGCTTTGACGGTCAGTACTACACTCTGGATGAAGCCAGCATTGCGCCTAAACCGATACAGAACCCACTGCCTTTGTGGGTCGGCGGTTCTGCAAAACAAGCCATCGAACGCACGGCGAGATGGGCTACGGGCTGGCAGGCGGGTATCGAGAATGCCGCGGACGTAGGACCGGTAATCACCGCCATCAAACAGCGTGCCGGCGAACTCGGCCGCAGGATCGACGACGACCATTTCGGGGCCGGTTTCGGTTTTCGCTTCGGGACAGCCGATGAACCCATCGTTGCGCGTTACAACGAGCTATTGACCAAACGCCTGGGCAAAGCCCCCGAGGGTTTCACCGCAGTGGGCGGAGTCGACGAGATGATGGCGCTGGTCCACGATTTCCGTAATGCCGGGGTACACAAGTTCATCCTGCGACCCATCGCCGCCGGTACGGAAGAGATGCTGACCCAAACCCGACTGATGGTTGATGAGCTGATTCCAGCAATCGATGCCTTGAATCACTAGCGGTCAGATATTGTTGGCGCGAGCCGACGCCACATAGCCCCGATTCCACGTCGGACTGATCGTGAGATCGTTGATGCACACGTGGCTGGGCAGTTTGGCAAGGAACCGAATCAGCTCGCCACAATCCTCGCCCTGTACCATCTTGTCGCGATCCTCCTGACTGACCGGAATGGGCCGATTGTCCAGAATCGGTGTGGCGACCTCACCCGGACAGACGGCACACGCGCGTACTCCGTAGTGGCCCGCTTCCATGTTGATGCTCTCGGACATCGCATTCATGCCGTGCTTTGCTGCGGTGTAGGCAGGGCCTGTGACGATACTGACGTGTTTACCCGCCCAAGAGGAGATGTTGATGATGAGACCATCGCCCTGAGTTTTCATTTGCGGCAATACCGCCTTGCAGCAGTAGAACGCACCGTCCAGGTCGATGCGAATGACGGAATCCCAATCATCCAACGTGACATTGTGCCAGTTGCGTTCCTTGACGTTGATACCGGCACTCGTGACCAGAACGTCGATGCGCCCATAGTGGTCCAAGATCCGCCCAGCAACCGCGTCGACCGCCCCCTTATCCGCGACATCCAAAGTTTCGATCGCTGAATTCGCCCCACAGCGCGCAGCAACTTCCTTGAGTTTGTCGCGCCGCCGGCCGGAGAGCACTACGTGCATCCCTTCCTCAGCCAGCGCAACCGCGCCACCTTCGCCGATACCGGTACCCGCACCGGTAATCCACGCCACTTTATCCCGCAAATCCCTCAACATGCTTGCGCTCCCTTACTTTGGCTTTTTAGGTATATTGGCACTTAGCCACAGGAGCGAAAGGTGAGCAACTTAGAACTTGAGAACTATCTCGCTGAACTGAAGGTCGATGGCTACACTGTTATCGAAGCGTTGATGCCCACCGAGTTGATGCAACGCATTCGCCAGGAACTTGCGCCTTATCTTAAGCGCGAGAAGATGGGCCGGAATAATTTCGAGGGCGAACAGACTGAACGGGTCTATGCACTGCTCGCCAAGTCACCGTCGATGGCTGAGTTGATCGAACATCCCCTCATACTCGACATCGTCGGCGCATTCCTGCCCAACAACTTCCTTCTGTCGGCAGCGTTGGCGATCAACGTCCATCCCGGCGAAACACCGCAACCGTTTCACATCGACGACGGGGCCGGCGGCTTACCGGTACCCAAACCCCGCCAGACCTTCGGGATCAGCACGATCTGGGCATTCGACGATTTCACCGACGACAACGGCGCGACGGAAGTCGTGCCGGGCAGTCATCACTGGGAAAGCGGGCGCGAGCCTCGCGAAGACGAGATTCGCAAGGTCACCATGAAAGCCGGCTCCGTGGTCGTGTTTTTGGGCACACTGCTACACAGAGGCGGCGCCAACCGCAGTCAGTCCGTACGCCTGGGCATTACGCCGCAGTACTGTGCACCGGGATTGCGGCAGATCGAGAACATGGTGCTGGCGGTTCCGCCAGACATCGCCGGTCGCTACAGCGACACTGTTCAGGGTCTATTGGGATACAACATCATCGATCCCGGCTTCATGGGTTATGTGGATGGGCAACACCCGAAAAAGATCATCGATCCCGATTACCGAGGTCGGAAGTATCGCACGGATTTGCCGCCGTCCTAGCCTCTCCAGCCGACTGGCACGGCATCGGTCTTTCAGGCGCCGGAGCGGCGACGCCCCACAGGCGTAGACGGCGGTTCAGGCGCTTCTCCGAAAGCGCCATCCATGAGTCCACGGCGGCCTGGACGGCACACACGAGGACGTCTCTACTCTGAAAAAGGAACTGGCAAAAGGTTAAGGCCATGATCGCTCTCCAAGCTGGGGTGAGTGCTGTTACTTGGTGCCAGACTAACTGCCAACTACTGACAACGTGGTGTCAGTTGAGCTCTAAGACGCAACAAATTTGCGATCTATGCTGACAACGGTATGTCAGTAGCAGTCTCTACGCTGGTGACTTTCCTGCTAAAGTACCCTCATGAGACCTGCTGACAGACTTTTTCAGATCGTGCTGCAACTCGGCCGCGGCCGGGTGTTGACCGCCGGGGCGCTGGCGGAAAAGCTGGAGGTGTCGGAGCGCACCATCTACCGCGATATCCAGAACTTGATGGAGTCGGGTGTCCCCATAGACGGCGAAGCCGGCGTGGGTTACAGACTCCACCGCGGCTACCAGGTCCCGCCCATGATGTTCGATCAGGACGAATTGCAGGCTCTGTTGTTCGGCGCCCAAGTGGCCAAACGCTGGGGCGACCACGACATGGCCGCAGCGGCTGAGCGCATCATGGACAAGATCGACGCCGTACTGCCGGAGAAGATGCGACCCCATCTAACGTCACAAACCCTGGTGGTGCCAGAGATGGCGAGCTTTCAATCGGAAGAGACCACGCAACGCCTCGGTGAGGTCCGCGATGCCATCAACGAACGACGGCGCCTGTTCCTCTCCTACTCAGATGTGAAAGGTACGGCTACGGAGCGCATCGTATGGCCGATGACATTGCTCTACTGGGGCAAGAGCTGGGCGCTAGGCGCCTGGTGTGAGTTACGCCAGGACTTTCGTAATTTCAGGATCGACCGCATCGAAGATGCACGTGGGTTGACGAGCCTGGTGCCGGACGAACCCGGGAAACGGCTGGAGGACTACTTCGCGCAGAATAGCCGAGAGTGTTGACGCGTAGACATCGTCCGGGTGCCGCCCGGACGACATCCCGCATGAAGACGGTTAGCTGATCGCTTTCTTGATCAAAGAGACCACTGCAAGCAGCACACCACCGCCGACACCGGATCCAACCACAGAGCCGATGATGGAAGCGATATCCCCACCGCTTATCGAAAGTCCCAGCATCGATAAAACAGTACCGCCCAATCCGCCCCCCAATATGCCAGCGACAGAATTCCAAAGTGGACCGAGGCTGATGTTTTTGAACAAGGCACCAGCCGCGTTGCCGCCAAGGGCTCCGAGTAACAGTGAAATGATGAGATCCATGTCGAGATCCTGATATTGCGTGCATTAGATTGTTTCCTTTCCACATGCAAGCGACAACATTGCGTACCCGCTTATTACAGATCTTTAACAATCACGCTTGAGTACGAGAATCCGCAGATAGTTCTGGTTTGGCAATCGCTGTGTGTTATCGAGTCGGCCCGGCTGGACTGCCAAGAACCGTTGCGAAAGCAATCACGGTGAAGAAAACGTTGATCGTCAGCGCAATCTGATCTTTTCGTTCAGATGGACGCAAGACCGCGACCAACCACACCGTGATGATGATCAACTGGTAAAGCCTTATCGGACTGAAAAAGGGAACCCCAAGAGTCACCACACCGTTTACAGCGATCATCGTTACGACGCCGATTGCAGTCCAATAAAAAGGCAAGCGGTTGTTTTCGAAGTAGACCTTCCAATCAGTATCTATTTCAGGTTCTGACGGGATGATGAAAGATGCGTTCGCATAAGTTAACGCCGGTATGGTGAGGAATAGCAGGAAACGTCCTGCATTCCAGTCTTCGACAGTACTGTAAGACCACAACCCCCAAAAAGTCAGAGCATGTATCAACAGGATGTAAGCCACTAACGCGGCATGCAACCAATACCTAAGAGGGCTTTGGAAAACTACCGAGAATCCAGAAATGAGTCGTACGGCACTTAAAGAAAGAACCAGCGAAGACGCAACGGCAATGTACTCGTATAGCGTCACGACCCATCAAACCTCCGTTACACGAAGCGCGAGAATCGGAATTGAACGTTCAAACGACACGCTAAAGGTCGTCACTCTGCTTCCCAAATACCCAACCAACTCCTGTGCCAGCTGCCACCCAGACTACGGCTGTCCCAAAAATCTCGACGACAACGCCGAGTAACGAATTGAAGGCATTGGAGGCGGCGTAAAGCGCAAGGTTGACGGAGCCCCCAATGAGTAGACCCAGGATCAATCCAGCAAGCGCCCCTCCCGCAACGGATTGCCTCCCAGGCGCGTGACTGACAACCAGCGTCATCGCCGCCGCCAGGAGAACGCTCGCACCACCCAACCCAAGGACGTTCGGTCCTTCACGGTAAAAGCCGTCGAGCGACAATCCGACCAAGACATCGTGGAGTACCAATCCGTACAACGCACCGCCGATAACGAAACTGACAAGAGCGCCTACTCCGATAGCGAAAACACCGCGTTTCAATTTCATGGCTGCTACCCTATTTTCTTAACCTCACTGTGACATCGCTCTAAAACGACAGACACCAACTCTCCGCTTCTTCATATTGACTAAAAGTGCGCCACTCTGCCGGCCACTCGTACTCGCGATAGTAGAGATCCACAATAGCGGCAAGCGTCATGAATTGAACCACCCATGCGACTTTGCGCACGACTTTGGGTGTATCCAGTATGTTTAGAAAAACGCTTGCGAAGGCTTTTTGATCACAGTAACTCACAGTGAACTGACCGCCGCGCAGATCCCAAATGGAGGCACGAGTAGAAGCATACCTTTCATCTTCCACCGTCGTCCGAAGCGTCGCCACGAAATCTTGGATTTGTACGGTACCGAAGCAACTGTACCGAATCACGCCATCTGCATCCCAACGAGTTTCTATCAAGATGCACTCTCCCCAACACTTCGTTTATACCTTAGCGAACTAAACGTAAAACGAACGTAAAATCTCGCGGCAACCGCGGTCGATAAGATTCTGACGGTGTTTTTTCAGCAGTCGCAGTGCGGGGTGTTAGTCGCTTTACTCACTCGGCTTACCGGCACTATCGGTTTCCCTGATCCGACGTCCCATCTGGTCCTGCCACTTAACCTCGAGAAACTGCGGCTCGAACTCAGGCGGGGTTTTCACCACGGTTAACGTGGTGGCCACGCCAACGAGCAAGCAGGCGACCGCGATAAGCCAGTAAGCCTGTTCATAGGGATCGCGATGGCGCTCGGAGCGCCGATGTTTGGTCAACGCCCACTTATCTTCAAACGAATCATCCACTTCGCCGCGCCTTTGACGAGCCTGCTCCGGCTCGATCCATTCAACGCTCGGCAGACGGAACAGACCATCCACACCCGGAGTGTCGTGCGCACCGAGGGTGTCGCTACGCTGGGCCAAACTACGAACATCGCGCCGCCAACCTTCACGATCCCGATACGCTGACCGCGCAAGGCTAGCGCCACCGGCGGCCATGTGTTCACTGAGCTGGTCCGCCATTCGTTTGACCCATGGAATGGGCCAGTAGACCGCCGCAACCAACGCACCAAACAGGCTCCACGACCACGCGCGCTGTCGAATTTGCGCAAGCTGCTGCAGCAGCAACACATCAACGACCCCCATAGGCCAATTCACCGCGGCTGCCGGCAACACAACGTGCGCACTACTCGCAGAGGCGTGCCAGGCACGCTCCCCGCCACCCACGTGAACTGCAATGGCATCCGATTGATTCAGCCGTCGGCACCAGTGCGCTACACGCGCGCGCAACTTCTCTGAGGGGTCTGAGAGGCCGTCTTGCTCGAGGGCTCGATGCGTTGCGGTTACAGCCATCCAAACCCGCCGCAAACGCACGAAAGCGCCAACCATCCATACCACGCTAAATCCAACCGTTAGATAGTAAGGCACAACTGTTTGAAATCGAGCGAACTCGTCGACATACACCGGCATCTGCACACCTAAGACAAACACCGCGAGCGGTACCACCAACATCGATACAAGTGCACCTTTGCGGTACATGACATTGAGGCGCGAGCCGAGTTCAGTCTGCAGACGATTCGAAAAAGCGCATAGCGTCAGAGCAAGTAAAAAGGCGAGCAGGGCAATGCGACCGCCTACCGGCAGTGTGTCCAGCGCCATTGCCACATATTGGAATAGCAATTCGAGCACGTTCGCTCCTATCCCCCAGCCATCGTTTGATACAACGATCTAAATGCGCTGTCCAGTCCCACCACAGCGGCAACGTACAGCGCCATCACTCCAGCCCCATGATGAAGCGGTTTGCGCAAGCCCCATGCCACCGTATTGCTCGCCCCGTACAGCGCGACTAAACCCACACCGTATCCCACACCACCTCGCACGGATTCCGGCACCGGAACCGACAATACAATCAGCACTAGGTCAGCCGCCAAGCTGATCAGCACCAGTACGAACATCGCATAGGCGAGTCGAAACCGAGCGATCTTGCGCGTCAAAAACACGATGGCGAGCATGAACATCGTCAACTCCGCGAAGACCCGCAATATCACGAACACCAAATGGTCATTGAAGTAAAACGCCTGCACCGCGGCACTTGCCGCCACCGCCAACAACAAGCTGACGATGAAGCGGCGGCGCGTGTAGAAGATCCGCTCGGGCGAACCGCGTAAGAAAACCACCTTCGCCAAACCCTGGAGCGTGGCAGCGAGGGAATCCATTCAGGGTGCCGTTAGCCTTTCAAGCCCGCGATGAACTCGAGCGTGCGGTCGCGCGCGCCCTCCTCCACATCCATGATGGCGGCGTTGAAATCGGTCACCCCCATGTCCTCGAAGCGTTTGATCGCGCCACGCAACTGGTTTTCGTCACCAACAATGGCGATGTCGGCGGGTCCGGCCACGCCCTCGCGATCGAGCATCGCTCTATAAGAGGGTAGCTGGCCGTAAATCGTCAGATCTTGCGCAATGCGTGCTTTGGCTTCATCCACGTTCGTCGTCAACACGATCGGCAAACCCGCCACCACCGTAGGATCGGGATTGCCCGCATCTTTGAGTGAGGCGATGATGTGGTTTTCCATGGTATTGGGACCGACCATCCAGGTGTTGGTACCATCGGCAAGCGTCGCGGCAAGCTTTAACATGGTAGGTCCAAGTGCCGCGACAACGACCGGTAAGCGCTCGGCACCGGGAACGCTGAGCGCAACGTTCTGCACTTTGTATTGCTCCCCAGAAAAATTGACTACCTCGCCCCGTGCAAGCGGCATCAAGACATTCAAGTACTCCCGCATATGCCTCGCCGGCTTGTCATAACTCATGCCCAACATGTCTTCGATCACGATCTTGTGCGACAGGCCGATGCCCAGCGTAAAGCGGTTGTTTGAAGCTGCCGCCGTGGTGAGCGCCTGTTGCGCGATCGCGGTCGGGTGTCTCGGGTAAGTGGGTGTCACCGCCGTGCCAAGACCGATGCGCTGCGTCTCCCGGCCGATGAAGCCGAGCGTCGAGATCGCATCGAAACTGAAGATGTTGGCGAGCCAGACGTTATCGAGCCCTGCAGCTTCCGCCTCTTGGGCCGTGCGAATAACGTCGTCCAGCGTGTTGTCGGTGCCGTCGGCGCCGATCATGATGCCGATACGCATAATGGTCCTTCCTTATCCTATGTTTAGTACTTCGTGTCGGCTGCTAGGCTCCCCCACTGCTGCTTTTAATTCAAGCGACAAAAACGGCATAATCCGCCGCCTTATTGCATTTGGGACGATATATGTCAGATAAAGAAACCATCGCCATCCTCGGCGGTACGGGCGACCTCGGCACGGGCTTGGCGATACGCTGGTCCAAAGCCGGCTACAAGATCGTCATCGGCTCACGCACCCTGGAAAAAGCCCAGAAAGCGGTAGCCGCGTTGCACGAAGTGAGTCCGGAAACCCCCGCCGATGCCGCAGAGAATTTAGATGCGGCCGCCGCAGGCGACATCGTCGTGCTGACTGTCCCAGCAGAACACCAGATCTCCACCCTCGGCTACGTCAAAGACAACCTCCAAGGCAAAATTCTCATCGACGTCACCGTCCCACTGGTCCCGCCCAAGGTGGGCACCGTACAACTGCCTCCAGAAGGTAGCGCCGGTAAACGCGCGCAAGAATTCCTGGGCGATGACGTCATGGTGGTGACCGCCTATCAGAACATCGCCGCACATCTGCTGCAGCAAGACGTCAGCATCGAATGCGACGTCTTAGTGTGTGGTGACAAAAAGGCCGCTCGTGAAAAAGTCATACAACTGACGGAAGAAGCCGGCATGACAGGGTGGCACGCGGGACCCGTCGCCAATTCCGCCGCAGCGGAAGCCTTGACTTCGATTCTGATTCAGATCAATCGCGGCGGTCAGATTGCGCATTCGGGCATCAAGATCATCGGCCAAGAGCACTAAGCGGCGTGACCAACGGTTTTTCTGTGCTGCCGATTCCAGGCTTGCCCATGGTGCAAGGCGGCGACGACCTGAGCGCTCTAGTGTTGGCGGCACTGAAAGACAACGCCGTTGCGTTAGTGGACGGCGACATTCTCTGTCTGGCCCAAAAGATCGTTTCTAAGGCAGAGGGTCAGCTGGTCGCGCTATCCAGTATCACGCCAAGCGAGGCCGCTATCGATCTTGGCGCCGAGACCGACAAGGATCCGCGCATCGTGCAGCTCATCCTGGATGAATCCAGCGACCTGCTGCGCAAGCGCGAAGGTGTGTTGATCATGCGTCACAAGCTCGGTTTTGTCGGCGCGCACGCTGGCATCGATCAATCCAACATCGCCCATGGAGACGACGGCGAGGACGAACATGCCTTACTGCTGCCCAAGGATCCCGATGCGAGTGCGGCTAGGTTACGCAAAAAACTGTACGCGGCGACTGGCGCACGTGTCGGCGTCATCATTACCGACTCGCACAACCGGCCTTGGCGGATGGGCACCGTCGGTGCCGCAATCGGTTGCGCCGGTATAACGGTGTTGGATGATCATCGTGGCGGGCAAGACCTGTACGGTCGCGAGCTCAAAGTTACGCTGATCAATCGCGCCGATGCCCTCGCAGCTGCCGCCACCTTAGTCATGGGCGAAACCACCGAGAAGATTCCGCTGGCGTTGGTTCGCGGATGTCCCGCAGAAGATTCAGACCACACGGCTCAGATGATCAATCGCCCACTGGAAGAGGACCTCTTCCGCTGATGAGTAAGCGGCGTATCCTGGCGATCACCGGCGGTGTCGGAGGTGCCAAGCTGGCGTTGGGGCTCAGCAAGATATTGGCGCCGGACGAGTTACTCTTCGCCGTCAACACCGGGGACGACTTCGAGCATCTCGGCCTGCACATCTCTCCCGATATCGACAGCCTCACTTATGCATTGGCCGAAGCGAACAACCAGGAACTCGGCTGGGGCCGCGCCGGGGAAACATGGCAATTCATAGAGACGCTTGAGAGTCTCGGCGGCGAGTCGTGGTTTCGGCTCGGTGACAAGGACCTCGCCCTGCACATCCGCCGTACACAGCTGCTGAAGGCCGGTGCAACGCTGACGCAAGCGACCGAGACGATTACGCAAGCGATGGGTATCGAACACGCGGTCGTACCCATGAGCGATGACGCCGTGCGTACGCTTGTCAACACGGAATCAGGCATGTTGCCGTTCCAACACTATTTTGTGCGCGAACGCTGTAGACCCGCCGTTACCGGATTCGAATTCGACGGCCTCGCCACAGCTTCACTCAACCCCCTGATCGAAGCTTGGCTGGACAGTTGCCACGGGGTCATCATTTGCCCGAGCAATCCCTATGTATCCGTTGAGCCTCTGTTAGCGCTCGGTGAGACGCGTGAGCTGTTGAGCCGCCACCCGGTCATTGCGGTGTCACCGATTGTCGGCGGTCTGGCCATCAAGGGTCCCGCCGCCAAGATGATGCGGGAACTGAATGTCCCCTCCACAGCCTCCGCCGTGGCCGCGCACTACGCTGGCCTGCTCGACGGGTTCGTGCTCGATTCCACCGATGAACATCTGGCCGGCGAGATCCCGGTGCGAACGCTGACCACCAATACCGTCATGGACTCGCTGGCCGTGAAGACCGCCTTGGCCAGAGCCTGCGTGGATTTCCTCGCCGAACTGTAAAATTCGATTAAAGCGATGTGCTGAAGCCAGCCGGGCCTGCCAGCACCGACCCGGCCTGCTATGCCGAGCGCATTAGACGTGATACGGTTGCGCACTGGTTCGGATACCGGCAGGTATCCGTTGACCGTGACAACTCAGTTGCGAAGCACAAGGATCGCAAATAGGGGTCATAGGGTCATATCTTGAACTGACATGGGAGAAGCCAATGTGGGCCATCGTTCCCGTAAAGACGTTTGATCGAGCCAAGCAGCGTCTTTCCAACGTCTTAAGCGAGCAAGAGCGACGCTCACTCATGCTGGCCATGGCACGTGACGTGCTGACTTGTCTTTCCAAATGCACTCGACTCACCGGCATTCTCATCGTCAGCCGGGCGCCCGAAGCCGATGCATTGGCGCAAAGTTTCGCCACCGAACGATTTGCCGAAAGTCCCGATGCCAACCTCGCCGAAGCGCTAACCCAAGCCACCCAGCACCTCATCGCCCACTTCGACGCACAGGGTGTCGCCATCGTCCCCGCCGACGTCCCGGGCATCTACGCCGAAGAGTTCGATGACATCCTGGCGACACACACCGCAGTGACCGTCATGCCCGACGCCGACAATATCGGCACCAACGGCCTGGTGTGCACGCCGCCCCTGTGCATGCCATACATCTTCGACGGCAAGAGTTTCAAACCTCACGTCGACGCGGCATTCACAGCCGGCATTACACCTAAGATCGTACCCGGCACGCGTTTCTCCCTGGATATCGACACACCGGCAGATCTGTTACGGGTGCTCGAAGAACAGCCCAACAGTCAAACCGCCACTTACCTCGAGAAGTCCGGCATCGCCAAACGTGTGCGCGAAAGCGCTCAATCCCACTCCGGGTAGAGACAAGATATGAACCAGAATGACTTTCAGCACATTCTCGAGCGCGTGCTCGACGGTGAACTTCCGACCCATGACGAGGCACTCACGCTGGCACGGTGCGGCGACACCAGGGTGTTAGCCGATGTCGCCCAAACACTGCGCGACCGCGGTTTTCACAACACAGTGACTTACTCGCGCAAAGTGTTCATTCCCCTCACGCATTTGTGTCGGGATGTTTGTCACTACTGTACCTTTGCGCAGGTTCCGCGCAAAGTGCAAGCCCCTTACATGACGTTGGATGAGGTGTTGGAAGTGGCGCGCCATGGCGCCGCAATGGGTTGCAAGGAAGCGCTCTTCACCTTAGGCGAGAAGCCGGAGTTGCGCTACAAAGCCGCCCGCGAGGCCCTGGCCGAAATGGGTTTTGCATCGACGACCCAGTACTTGTATGCGGCCGCGAAAGCGGTATTCGAGGAAACCGGGCTGTTGCCGCACCTCAACCCCGGCAACTTGACGCCGGAGGAATTGCGCGAACTGGCCAGCGTGTCCCCGTCGATGGGCATCATGTTGGAATCCGCCTCGGACCGTCTCACCGAAAAGGGTATGCCCCACTACGGGTCACCCGACAAGGTCCCAGCGGTGCGCCTGCAGACTTTACGCAACGCGGGAATCGCCAAAGTCCCCTTCACCACGGGCATCCTGATCGGCATCGGCGAAACACGCCGCGAGCGGATCGAGAGCTTGCTCGCCATTCGTGACGTGCACCAAGCGTATGGGCACATCCAAGAGATCATCGTGCAGAATTTTCGCGCCAAGCCAGACACCAAGATGGTCAACGCACCGGAACCCGATCTCAACGAGCTGCTCTGGACCATTGCGATGACGCGCATCGTCTTCGGTGCCAGCATGAGCGTACAAGCGCCGCCCAACTTGAGTCCCGGGGTGTTGCCGCAAATCGTGCACGCCGGCATCAACGACTGGGGCGGTGTGTCGCCGGTCACACCCGACTTCGTGAATCCCGAGGCACCGTGGCCCCATCTTGAAGATCTGCGCCGGGAAACCGCTGCCGCGGGTAAGTATTTGACCGAGCGGTTGACCATCTATCCTGCCTACACACAAGACTTGAACCGCTGGATGCATCCGGACTTGCACGTTCGTGTCCTGGAGATGATCGACGCAGAAGGGTTTGCGCGCACCGATGATTGGTGTCCTGGAGATGTCGATGTCCAACCGCCGACAGACGTGATGACGGCCATCATGGATGCACCCCGCCAAGTCTCCGCCGACATCCTGGAGATACTCGACAGAGCAGAAGCAGCCGAAGACCTCAGCGAGGCGGACATCGTGCGGCTCTTTACCGCGCGCGGCGACGACTTCACTGCCGTTGCGCAAGCGGCCGATGCACTGCGCCGCAAGGTCAACGGCGATACCGTGAGCTTCGTTGTTAACCGCAACATCAACTACACCAACATCTGCTACTTCAAGTGCCAGTTTTGCGCGTTCAGCAAGGGCAAACTGGCAGAGAACTTACGAGGACGTCCGTACGACCTCAGCGACGATGAAATCACGCGTCGAGTGCAGGAGGCCTGGGACCGAGGTGCCACGGAAGTGTGCATGCAAGGCGGCATCCACCCCGAATATACGGGTGAGACTTACGCGCACATACTCGAAGTCGTTAAAGCGGCCGTACCGCAGATGCACGTGCACGCCTTCTCGCCTTTGGAAGTCTGGCAGGGCGCTGCCACGTTGGACATGCCTCTGAAGCCCTACCTTAATATGCTCAAGGATGCCGGACTCGACACCCTGCCGGGGACCGCGGCCGAGATCCTGGACGATGAGGTACGCGCCGTGATCTGCGCCGACAAAATCAACACACAACAGTGGCTGGACGTCATGGCCGCAGCGCACGAAGTGGGATTCAAAACCACTGCCACGATCATGTATGGCCATGTCGAAAGACCGGAGCATTGGGCGCGCCACCTCATCCGTGTGCGCGATCTGCAAAAGCAGACCCGAGGATTCACCGAGTTCGTCGCGCTCCCCTTCGTGCACATGGAAGCGCCGATGTATCTGAAAGGCAAAGCGCGCAAAGGACCCACGTTCAGGGAAGCCATCCTCATGCACAGCGTGGCTCGCCTGGCGTTCCACACCCACATCGACAACATTCAGACCAGCTGGGTCAAAATGGGCCATGAAGGCGTCAAAGCCTGCTTAAACGCAGGGTGCAACGACCTCGGCGGAACGTTGATGAACGAGTCCATCAGCCGTGCGGCGGGCACCCAGCATGGACAGGAAACGTCATCGACCGAGATGCGCCGGATCATCCGCACGCTCAATCGCAATCCACGACAGCGTAACACCGTCTACGGCAACGTCGCGAAGGAACGCGAACAAGCCGGGTTGTCGGCGGGATCTTTACTGGAAATCGTTAACACCCCGGCGAAGAAATACGAACGCAAGCGGCCTTCATCGACCCTGGTTCGCAACGAAGGGGATAGCCAGGCGGCCGTACGCGAGCGGATCGACGTCGTCGATGTCAGCGGCGGTTGAGCGCACTTCAAGCGAGCCGAGAAAAAAGTCCGGAGCGGCATAGGCGCCGCTCCGGACAACGGATCTAGCGGGTTGGAGGCAGCCTGCTGCTGCTCCTGAAGAATGACTAGATCCGAGGCTTTAGTTGGCTGGCGCTACAAGCTCCAGCCCGTGAGTTGCATGACCCGTGCCCATTCCAGGAACGGATTGGGACGCGGCTCGACTTCCACGAGCTCGAGCATCCCGCCGGAGTGCGGGATGACACGCAGCTTGTAATCGACGCCTTCCTTGCGTCGTCGCGCTTGTCGCGCCAATTGCCGTTCATCGACTGCCTTGTTCATGAAGCACCTCCTTAATGTCCACTTATCTCATCCACTCCAATCGAGTACAGCCATTTAGCCCGCATGGGTCGGGCTAGGCGCACTCGGGTTGCACCGTTTGCGACCTCACCGCCACCACCAGGGGCACGATGAGCGTCACGAAAATCACCAGCGTCACAATCGCGAGCACCGCCAACGTCGTACTCATATCCCACAGATCGTAGACGTAGCCCACGACGGGTCCGGTGATGACGAACGCACCGCGAAAGCCGAAACTCGCGATCGAGTTCGCGGTCGCGCGAAACTCGCTCGGCACCCGCCGATTGAGCGCATCGCGCAACACGACCAGCCCAAAACCACGGGCTACGAAGAACGACGAGCTCGCCAACAAGCCTCCGATCAGGCCGAACCGATCCATACCGATGTAACCGAGGACCGGCGCCAGGCCAATGAACACCAGCAGTGCCCGGGGACCGAAGAAAGCTTCGGCGCGATGGGCCCAACGCCCCGCTAACGCGGCAATCAAGGTCAAACCACCCCACAACCAGCCGAAGTGCGCGAGGTCTATGCCTTGCAACTCCCACAACTTCTGCAACAGCCAAACGGCGTAAAATGTAGTGAGGCTCCAGATGGAGAGTGCAGCCAACACCAGCCGCAGCACGCGCGAATGACCCATCAGGTAACGCAGGATCGTCGCCACATTGCCGAGGTGACTCTCACCGTCCAGGCGTTTGCCCGGTGGCTCGACAAGCCGCAACACCAACAACGCCGGAATCCATCCCACGATCACCTGCAAGTACACCACCTCATTGAGCGTGGCGAACAGGAGCACTGCAGTACAAGCGACACCAGCGATGGCTTCCGAGAACGTGCGCGCACCGTACAACTTGCCCACGACCTGGCGCTGATCGTCCTCGTCACGACCCAGAGCCAACTCCGTGTCGTATAACAGCGCCAAGTCGGCACCGCTGATCAGCGACGTGCTGATGCCGAGACAAAACTCGAATAACGCAAGCGTCCAAAAACCATCGGCAATCAAGAGAAACGAGTGCCCAACACCCGCGATGACGGCACCCGCAACCAGCGTGTTCTTGCGACCGAACAGGTCGGCCACGTAACCACTGGGCACTTCGGACAACAGCACCACCAGGCCGAACAACGCCTGCAGACTGAATACCTCCTGCATGCTCAGGCCCTTGCTCTGAAAGAACGGCACCGCGACGGGGATGATCACCAGGAACACCTGGAAGAATCCCAGCAGCAGCGTCCTTGCTACGTTGCGATTTAGTCTTTCTTCGAAACTCATCTCACTTTCCTTGCTTAAAACCCGTGCCTTGAAACGAAAAAACCCTGAAGGCTTGTGGCTCTTCAGGGTTTTCGAATCGAACGTTAAGAGTTCTCGTTGCAACCGTTAGGAGCCTCGCCACCTGTCGACAATGGCGTGTGCGTTAAAGCCTTTTGACGTGACAGTCATGTCGACCACAACCGGCATACGCACGCAACCACGCAGGCGATCCACACATTCGTGTGCCTGCATGTCGGTGGTTAGATCTGTCGTCCAGTTACGGTTCATTGCGTTGTCTTTGGCGTTGTCTTTGGTTGACTCTTATAAAACTCGAGACCCCAACGAGGGGCATCAGTCAATGGGAGGCGCATACTGCGCTCAAGCGCAAGCGTTGTCAATGACCTGGTTAACACTTGTCCTAGTAATTCAAGCCCGGCATGAAATCCCCACGCCCCTCCGGGGTCAAGTCGAAGTAGCTCCACAGCGGCCACAACAGATCGACATGCCGGGGATGGGTATCCGACGGCGCGAAGAACATTTCGCTGTTCCAGAAGTGGCGGATCTCGCCATCCTGCTTGGTAAACACGTTCACCATAGGAACCTGAGCACCGTTCGGCATCTCGCTACGATAGTCTTGGGCGTAGGAGTTACCCGCCGCCGAGTACCACGGCAAATCGTCCCAACCCCTCGCTGCGGCCAGTTGGGCAATGCGCTCGTACGGACTACGTGCCACGAGAGCAAACGCTGCACGTTGATTGATGTGCTTGACCTGCCCATTGACGCTGTCCACGTACGCGCTGCACATCGGACAAGGATTATCGTCACCGGGACCAAACATGTAGCTGTAGACGATCAGCGTTGCATGCGTCCCGAAGAGGTCGTCTAAAGTCACCGCACCCGAGCGCCCTTCGAACTCGTAATTCTGTGCGGCACCGCCCATGGGCAGAGCACGGCGCAGCTGGGCAACTTCTTCCATCTTGGCGCGGAGCGCGATCTCCGCCTCCAGTAACTCATCGCGTTTTACGCGGTATTCCGCTGATTCGTTGGGAAAGCTCATTGTCTTGGTCTCTTATCTTGGTCCGTCGCAGATCATTAAATACTTGACGCACTACGCCATCGATTTCGGACAAAGCTACATCGCCCCATCGCCCTGTTGGTGTTCGAAGATCGACTTGTAGCCGGTTTTCGACCAATCCGGAGGCATCAGCACAGGACGCGGATCGAACCGGGCCCAGCGTGCGGCCATGCCACGCACAACGTGCTCGGCGTACTTGCCCCCGGCAGTCAGGTTCGTCAGCGGCAACGCATCCGCCGCCGCATAAGCACACAGTAAAAGGGGTCGCGGCCGCTCGCTCATATTGGGTGGCGAACCGTGAACGCTGCGGCAATTGTGCACCGTGATCGAACCCGCCGGTCCGGAGAGATACTCGGCCCGCTCAACGCCGAGTCTCGGCACCTCATCATCGCGTATGTTGCCGGTCCAGCGGCCGCGCTCGTCGTAGAGATCATAGAGTGGCCCATCGTGGCTCTTGGGAATCACCCCCATGGGTGCCATGCCCGCGTCTACGTCGTCCAGATAAACACCGATGGTCAGCACGTCATAGTTGGTGTGGGGCCAGAACTGAATGTCCTGGTGCCATTTCACCTCCTCTCCGCCGCCACCCCATTTGAAGTTCAGCTTAGCGTGATGGAATTTCACGTCGGGTCCGAGTAAGTCCTCGGCCACGTCGACGAAAGGCCCGGAGCTTGCGAAGGTCCAGTAGGTGTCGTGTACGTCCACCGGTGAGTTCAACCGCCGGATCCGCGGATTGTCGGGCGTATGGTCCGGCTCCAAGTCGAAGCGCCGGTCTTCGCCGTTGCCTTGCAGCCCCCGACTGATCTCGACGAACGCCTGGGTCACTGCGTTCAAGCGCGCAAGCCAAGCCTCATCCACCAATGCCTCGACACCAACGTAGCCATCGTTGAAGTAGTGCCGGCGTTGTGCGTCCGTCAAGATGCGAGCCGGACGCGCGAGGATGTCTAGCTGGTTCACGGCAGTGACCCTTCCTTCCCAGAGCTTGCCTGGGCTACGATACCGTAAAAGGAGGGGCACATGGCAAACCGCAGCTACCCGATTTCGGTGCAGCTTTACACCTTACGTGAAGCGTCCAAGGACAACTTCGATGCAGTCTTGGAGAAAGTTAGCCTGATCGGCTACCAAGGCGTCGAGCCCTTCCATCTCTTCGGTAAAACGGCAGCACAATTTCGCACGCAAGTCGAAGACCTCGGCATGACCGTGAGCTCGACCCACTTTCCCTGGTCCAACCGCAGCGACGACCTCAACCAGGTTGCGGACGTTGTGCAAACTCTGGGCTTAACCAGAGCACCGGGCGGTTTCGGCCCCGACGATTTCAAAGATGCGGATGCGCTGAAGCGCACCATCGAGACGACTCAAGCCCTGGTCGACGGGCTGAAGCGCCACAACCTCACACTGTTTTTGCATAATCATTACTGGGAGTTCAACGTCATCGACGGCCGCACGGCATACCACACCTTGCAGGACGCCGTGCCCGACGTTGAATTCGAAATCGACACCTATTGGGCGGCGAATTTCGGGCGCAACGACCCGGCAGCGGAGCTCAAGCGCGTCAACACCCGCACGCCGTTGGCACACATCAAAGACGGCCCGCTCCAAGCCGACCAGGCCCACGTTGCGGTCGGCAGCGGGAAAATGGACTTCGAGGCAGTGTTCGACGCCACGAATCCCGAAGTTTTCGAATGGGCGGTTGTCGAACTCGACCAGTGCGAGACCGACATGCTCACCGCCGTCGCCGCAAGCTACAAATACCTCACCGACCAAGGATTCGCACACGGCAATGTCTGAAATACTTTACGACTTCGGGACCGGACGCTCCGATCCCAGCACTTTCCCCACCCAGGCACTGCAAGAAGCTGCGGTCAAAGTGATCGGCGAACAAGCCGAGGCGCTGACGATGTATCCCGGTGGGCTCGGTCACCTTGGCCTGCGCGAAGCCATGGCCCACCGCGAAAGCGTCCGCGAAGGTGTGTCCATCGATCCCGATCACCTGGTGCTGACCAACGGCTCGATGCAGGCCGTAACGCTGACCGCCGAGGCGCTGCAAGAGAACCACGGCGACACCGTGATCGTCGAAGAATTCAGCTACCCGGGTACTCTGGGTGCCTATCGCTCACTAAAATACGACATGGTGGGCATCAGGCTCGATGAAGGCGGGATGCGCATCGATCACATGGAAGAGGAGCTTGCGCGCCTGGAAAGTGAAGGTCGCCGCCCGAAATTCATCTATGCGATCAGCACGTACCAGAACCCCACCGGATTTGTTATGCCGCGCGCACGGCGCGAACAGATGATCGAGCTGGCGGCTAAATACGAAGTTCCCATAGTGGAAGACAACTGTTATGCAGACGTGCATTACGAGGGCGGCATCGAACCGGCCATATTTGCCTTGGATGACCGACCGGAGCATATCTACCTAGGTTCGCTGTCGAAGATTTTAGCGCCCGGCTTTCGCCTTGGTTACATCTACGCCCGCCCGCCGATGCTCGAACGCATCCTTGCCAGGAGACACGATGCCGGCAGCAACTACTTGGCATCCGCCATCGCTGCTGAGTTTTACAAATCCGGGATCGAGGCACACGCAGGCGTGACCAATCCCGTATTAAAACGCAAACGCGATCTCACAACGGGTGGGTTGCAAGAGGAGCTCGCCGACATCTGCACCTGGTCGAACCCGGTGGGGGGGCTGTTCATATGGGTGCGTGTGCCCGATGACGTGGATCGCAAGAAACTCTACGAGAGCGCTCATGCCGCGGGCGTGAATTACCTTCCCGGCACTGCGTTTCATTATCAGAACCGCAACAAGCCTTACCTCCGGCTGGCGTTTGGACATCTGACCGAGGAGCAAATTCAGGCCGGCGTTCCAATCCTCGCGCGTTGCATCCGCGAAGCACGCACCAGCAACGAGGCACGGTCTTTCGAGACCCTCTTCGATTAAACGACTGTAAGGCCCTAGCTCTCGGCCGGACGTGAGCCCTTCACCAGATCACGAACGCGATCGATCAGCGTGTCGTACTTGAGGTCGGAAAACTCTCCCGCATCGAAGAACATCCCCTCGCACTGATCGCAGCGCTCGTACCAGATGTGTTTCTGGTGTGGGTCCGACGTTTTCTCCATCGCAATGCCGCACTCGGGACAATTAATGTCGTCCAGCTGATCCAGCTTGGCGCCAAGCTTGGGGTCGCCAGAGTCGATGACCAGTTCCGACATCCACTCGCGCTTCATTTCCAAGAGCACGTCGGGATTGCAGAACAAACCGCCACACTTGTCGCAGCGACGCAACGAAATCTTGCGCCCGAAAGAGATCGTGGTCATGGTGCCAGGGCATTTAGGACAGCGCATCGGACGACCTCAGAACTGGGTTCCCGGTTGATAGTAGCGTTGGTGCCAAATCCCCATACCGTCTTCGCCTTCGACGGGCATGCGCCAGGTTTTTACGGTGGCTTGCGCGAGCGTCACCTTGTATAGGCCCCGCGGCTCGTTGATGGTGTTCTGCACATAGGCTTCCGCCCCTTCATCGTCAACATAACGTTTGGCGATGCGCCTGTATTGGTCGCGCCACACGTCATCCGCACCTACATCGTGAACCAACTCCGCCACCCCTTCAACGATGGCTTTGCGGTAGGGAAGGGATTGTTCATCGATGCACAACGCCACCCGCGGATCGCGTCGCAAACAGGCGAACCACTCCGATTTTTCCCGCGGTGTGAAATAGATGGCCGCATCTTCGTGAATAAACCAGATGGGTGTGACCAACGGACTGCCGTCTTCCCGGACGACCGCCACACGCATGAGTATGCCGCGCTCATCTAAAAACGTTTGAAGTTCCGAGTGACTCAGCGTCGGCATGGTGTCCTTCCTTCTGTCGGCGATCAGGTCGCGGGAACGGCCACCTTCAGCATGTCGGCATAGCCGGTGCGCACCTCCATCTGCTCACGCAAACCTTTGCCGAGCAATATCTGATGCGCGTCTTGCAGTTTGTAGAACGGGCAATTGACGATGAGGTGATGCTCTAAATGGTAGTTCACGGCATACGGCGCAATGAATGCGCGCTCCCACCAAGACGCCTGCACAGTGCGTGTATTGCGCAGACGGTCGTCGTTGTCGGGCACGGCGGCGTGCTCCGCGACGTTCCTCAGCCTGGTGATGAAACGATTCCAGGTCAGCGCCGGCAGCCACCACAGTAGAAAATAGAGATACCACTTACCGGCAATGGCAAATCCAGCCAGGAACACGAGGTTGATGAGAATATTGGGGCCAAAGCGGCGCATGCCCTTGTTGAAAGCCTGCAGATGCGTTTCATGCTTCTTCTCGTCGCGAGAAAACGCCTCACGGAACATCGCGCCATACTGCTTAACACCCGTTTGCCCGCTGAGATCCCGCCACACTTTGCGCCGCCACGACGCTTTGCTGATCGGAAACGGGCTGGATAAGGGGAGGTCCGGATCTTCCGGCTGCTGCGTGTGCGCATGATGTTTGATGTGATACTTGCGATAGCCGTCGATGGTACCGCTGGTGAAGGGACGACTCAGTATCCACTCGCACACCCAATCGTTCAGCTTACGATTCTCGTAAAGCGTAAAATGCGCGCCGTCGTGGGAAAGCACGCCGAGCCCCAGCTGCCGAGCGCCGATGATAAACACCGCTGCGGCGATGGTGAACGGATTGGTCCAATAGTAAACCACCACCCAGGTCGCCAAGATCACTCCCCAGCAATGCACCAGCGCCCACGTGGCACGCCATGCGGACAAAGCGCGCAGCTCGTCGATCTCAGCGTTGCTGAAAAAGTCTTTGGGTCGTTGCTGAAGCGGCATCCAACGATCTTATCACCAAACCGACAATGTGAATATCTTCTTTCTTATCAAAGAGTTAGCCACACCGCACGTACGCACCAAACCTCTCCCGAAACGGACACACACTTTTAGAGGATTCCCCTGAATCGGACACACACATTGAATATGTGCGTGAAAAACGCGCCTTTTTGAAGTCAATCACTTACGCAGTCGCAGGTCTTTGGCGCGTCACACCCGATCGCGCTTGCCAACACAATCGCTTTGCTCGCGCTTTTGATGATCCGAAAGAAGTGCGCCCGTCCAGCTTGGTCGGTGTTACCGACCGAGCCGATTGCCTTCGACCAAAAAAAACCGCAGCGCAACATTGACACCTCCGCGCTTCGGGATAAACACGGGCCCGCCCAATGTGTGTGTCCGTTTGGGGAGAACCTAGTTGCCGAAATCCCAAGTCTCGCCCGCGTGGTACTTGCGCAGGATCAGTTTGGCGATCAGGATCTTGTGCACCTCGTCCGGTCCGTCGGCCAGGCGCAAGGTGCGTGCGCCTTGGTACATTCCGGCCAACGGCAGATCTCCGGAGACGCCCGCCGCGCCCCACACCTGAATGGCGCGATCGACAACCCGGTGATAAGCAGCCGGCACGAAGATCTTGATTGCAGAGATATCCGTACGCGGGTCGCCGCCGGCTTCCATCTTTTCAGCGCAGTGAATGGTCATCAGGCGCGCCGATTGTATGTCCATGTAGCTTTCGGCAATGAAACCCTGCATGAACTGCTTCTCTTCGAGCTTCTCCCCACCGTGCACTTCCCGGGTGGTCAGACGATCCACCATCAAATCGAAGGCACGCCACATCGAACCGATCGAGTTCATGCAATGATAGACACGCCCGGCGCCCAAGCGGTCTTGCGCGGCTTGATGACCAGACCCCGTCCTGCCCAGTTGATTGGACTTGGGTACACGGACGTTTTCGTACTTGATCTCGCAATGACTGGACGCACGCCCCCAAACCGGCACGCCGCGCACGACATTCACTCCGGGTGCGTCCTTCGGCACGATTATTTGTGTCATCTTCTCGTTCTGGCCGCTGGGATCGTCCGGATCAGCGGTACGGCACATGACGATGAGAAAATCGGCGGCATGGCCGTTGCTGGTGAACCACTTGTGACCGTTGATGACCCACTCGTCGCCATCTAGCACTGCGCGCGTCGTAAGCGAACGCGGATCGGAGCCGGGATTGTCAGGCTCCGTCATTGAGAAACCGGACTGCATCGTGCCGTCCGTCAACGGTTTCAACCACTGTTCGTGTTGCTCCGGTGTGCCGTACTTCACCAGAATCTTCTGATTGCCCGAGTTCGGCGCGACCACCCCGAACAACGCCGCAGCGCCCGGGCTATAAGACAAGATCTCGTTCATGTAGGCGTGCTGCAGGAACGACAGACCCATGCCGCCGAATTCTCTAGGCAGATGCGGCGCCCACAGATCGGCCTCCTTCACCGTGTCTTGAATTTCCGCGCGCAGCGCCTTCGCTTCGTGTTTCACCTCATTGGTCGCATTGGCACTGTCGGCAAGCCATCCCCACAACTTACCTTCGTTCGGTACGATCCTTTCGTTGACGATCTCCGCAGTCCGCATACGAATGTCATTGACCTCGTTGTCCAACGTCGGAATCGGTTTCACGTTCATACCCATCGCTGCTGTCCCCTCTGCACGTCTACAAAGCCGTCATATTGCGGCACCTCAATTCGCGTATACTGTCCCGCTTATGACCCAACAAAACAACCTCGAGTACCCGTACGACGACCACCCGCAACCCGGCACTACGCGCGAAATCGCCGAGGGTGTGCACTGGCTGACTATGCCAATGGGCGGGTCTTTGACACACATCAATCTCTATCTTCTGCGCGATACCCATGGCTGGTGGGTGGTGGACACCGGACTCTCCAACCGGGAGACAGCGGACCTCTGGCAAACCATTTTCGCTGAAACGTTGCAGGGCTTACCCGTGGTCGGCGTAATCTGCACGCACATGCACCCGGACCACATCGGCCAAGCGGCCATGATCACGGACCAATTCCGCTGCCCGCTTTACATGACACGTGCGGAGTACTATCAAGCGCGGTCCTTCGCCAATAGCGGTGGCGGGCATCACTCCAGCTGGATGGGTCAGGAATTCTACTCGCGCGCCGGCATGCCCACGGAGTACCTCACCGAACTAGCGAAGATGTTCGAGCAACGCTCTAACGAAGGAATGTCCATGCCGACCATGCCGTCGGGATACGAACGTCTTCAAGACGGACGTGTCCTCTCCATCGGCGGACATGATTGGCAAGTGGTCGTCGGTTCGGGACACTCCCCCGAGCATGCGTGCCTGTATTGTGCTTCCCTGAAGATCATGATCTCTGGCGATCAGATTCTGCCCATCATCACCTCCAACGTGAGCGTGCACCCGACCGAACCCAATGCCAATCCGCTGAAGGACTGGATGGATTCTCATGACAAGTTCTTGAACACACCTGCGGATACACTCGTACTTCCCGCACACAATCTGCCGTTCCACGGTGTACGCGAGCGATTGCGTGGACTCATTAGTCACCACGACGACCGCATGCTGGCCATCGAGGAAGCTTGCGTTGAACCCAAAGTGGCCAAAGAGCTATTGCCCGTCCTCTTCGCACGCGAGCTCGACCCGCGTCAGATGATGATGGCCCTCGGTGAGGCGATCGCACACGTCCACCTGCTCATGCACCGCAATCGCATCGAACGCACACTGCACGAGGACGGCAAATACCGCTTCCTGTCCATCGATCCGGACCTCACCCGCCGAGCCCATCCCGGTGCCCACGACGCACCGAGCGACGGGCCCGTGATGGTGTAACCGGCCAATTCGCCAAAGATCTCAGTGAGAGACCCATCGGAATATCGCGGAGCAGACAGCGCTCGCGACGCGGACGGCACGCAAGTACGCCAAGACGATCCCACGCTCGGTCAGAAAATCGCCGGCTGGACACTCCGCACCCTCGAGTGGGGTCGCGATCACGTCCCGGTAGGCGTGCGCAGCATCATTGGCGTAGCGTTCATGATCGGCGGCGTATTCGGTTTCCTGCCCGTGCTCGGCTTCTGGATGTTACCCCTCGGCGTCGCTTTCGTTGCACTGGACATCCCGTTCCTGCGGCACAAAATAGAAGACTGGATGGTGACGCTGGAACACAAAGCTCAGGGTCGTGCGGAGCGCGACTGAGCACACTGCGGGAGACGACATGAGCGAACTTGCTTTTCTATCGGCGGCAGAGCTCGCCGACAAAATCGCCAACAGAGAGCTATCGGCGGTCGAACTACTCACACACTACTTAGAACGGGTCGATAGATACAACGGCGACCTGAATGCCATCGTCGTAGACATGCGCGACGAAGCATTGGACAACGCCAAGCAGTTGGACAACCAGCCGCCAACCGGACCGTTGCACGGCGTGCCCATGACCGTCAAGGAGTCCTACAATGTCACTGGTACACCAACGACCTGGGGCAATCCCGACTGGGCCGAGAACATCGCCACCGAAGATGCCGAATCCGTTAAGCAGCTGAAACAAGCCGGCGCCAACATCTTCGGAAAAACCAACGTGCCGCTGAGTCTAGCCGACTTTCAAAGTTACAACGATGTCTACGGCACCACCAACAATCCGTACGATCACAGTCGCGGCGCCGGTGGCTCGTCCGGAGGCTCCGCCGCCGCTCTAGCGGCCGGACTGACCGGCATCGAGACCGGTTCGGATATCGGCGGTTCTATCCGCAATCCCGCGCACTACTGCGGCGTTTTCGGCCACAAACCCACTTACAACCTCTTGTGGATGCGGGGACACGCACCTCCCGGAGACGTTCGCGCGAGTTCCGACATCTCCGTGATCGGGCCCCTCGGCCGTTCTGCGGAAGATTTGGACATCGCCGTGCGGCAAATGGCGGGGCCCGACCCCATTGCAGCACGCGGTATGAAACTGGATCTCCCGGAGTGGTCGGGCAGCGTGGAGGCGCTCAAGCAGCTTCGCGTCGCCGTCTGGCCAAACGACGAACAAGCACCCGTGGCCAAGGAAGTAGAAGCGCGCGTGATGCGCGTGGCCACCGCACTCAGCGACGCCGGTGCCTCGGTGGACTACGATGCACGCCCTGATTTCAGCGCCGCACACAGCCACGATACTTATCAACGCCTGCTGCAGGCGACCATGGCGATGCGCATGCCGGATGCGGAATACGACTCTCTAAAAGCCTACGTCGCCGAACTCGACGAGAACGATTCCAGCCAAGCGGCACGGGTGCTGCGCGCACAAGTATCGAGCTTCAAGGAATGGGGGGCTGCGAACGAGCTCCGCCACAAATTACGCTGGCAGTGGCACGAGTTCTTCAACGGCGGCAACGGCAAACGTTACGACATCCTGATTACACCCATCATGGCTACCGCCGCCTTCCCCCACGATCACAGCAAGTTCAAAGAGCGCACCATCCAGGTGGACAACGAAGAGCGTCCGTACTTCGAGCAAGTTTTCTGGGCCGGATTGACGGGTGTTGCCTACCTTCCGTCTACAGTGATTCCGACGGGACTCAACGATGCCGGATTGCCGATCGGCGTGCAGATCGTCGGCGCAGAGTACAGCGACCTCAGGACCATCGGCGTGGCACGCCATCTGGAAGCCGACGGATTCAATTTCGTACCGCCACCGAACTATCTGGATTAACCACCGCCCCGTGTCCGCTTCGGTCACTGCCCTCGCTCACCCGAACATTGCGCTCGTCAAGTACTGGGGCAAACAGCAGCGGCCGGGTAATTTTCCAGCCACGCCCAGCCTGTCTATTACACTCAGTGCTCTCACCACGACGACCACCATTACGGATCACGACCGTGACGAGGTTCGGCTGAACGGTAAAGTCGTTGCGGACCAGAAGATTGAACGTTTCCTCGCCGCGCTACGCGAGGAACATGCCATCGCACCCGTCAGCATCGACACATCCAACGATTTTCCTACGGCGGCGGGACTCGCATCCTCAGCATCCGGCTTTGCGGCGCTCATTTACGCTTTGAACGCCAAGGCCCGCCTGAACCTCGACCCCGTGCAAATGGCCGCTTGGGCACGGCAAGGCTCGGCGAGTGCGGCGCGATCGCTGTTCGGTGGCTACGTCACCATGGGCCCGCCGGACTGGCAAGCTTCTACCATCGCCGCGACGGACACCTGGCCGCTCACCACTGTCATTGCCATCACCAGCAACGCTACAAAGTCCGTATCCAGCAGCGAGGGTATGGAACGCTCACGCAAGACCTCGCCGTTCTACGACAGCTGGCTCCAACAAGGCGTGACCGACTATGAACAAGCACGAGTTGCGGTCGCTCAGCGAGACTTTCAAACACTGGCAGATGTTGCCGAAGCAAATTGCTTAGGCATGCATAGTGTGATGCTGACAAGTAAGCCCACGCTTGCCTATTGGAACAGTGCGACCATCGAGATAATGGACGAGGTCCGCAGCCTGCGATCACGCGGGGTCGCCGTGTTTTTCACCATCGACGCCGGTCCGCAGGTGAAAGCCATCTGCGTACCCGAGCATGCCGAGACCGTCGACCGTGCACTCAGCGCTCTGCCCGGTGTCGCCACCACCCTTTGTAGCGATATCGGTGGCGCCCCGATCCTCGTCGACGCCTGACGTCCGCACATGCCCGCCAAGCCATCCAGCATCGAGTTGAGCGCGAGCGCGCCAGGCAAGGTCGTGCTATGGGGTGAATATGCAGTGCTGGTAGGTGCCTCGGCCGGCGTCATGGCGATAGATCATCTTGCACGCATCGATCTAGTCGCACGTGCCCACGGCTGGCGATTCGACGCAACCGGTTTGTTGGCTCCTTCGCTCATCGCGCACCGTCGATTTACGCAAGCCTCGGTTGCAGCGTTACCCGAGGCGATACTCAAAGCTTGGGGGTACGCTGAATATCCTCAAGATCGAGGTGCGGCACTACACATCGACAGCCATGCTTTTTACTCGAACACCTTCCCCACCGGGCTCGAAAAGCGCCAACGGCGCAAACTCGGGATCGGTTCGTCCGCGGCAGTCTGCGTCGCCGCCTACACCGTCCTGGCCACGTACTTCGAGCGACCTGCACACCTGTCCGAAGCCATCGACATTCACAAACGCTGGCAAGGCGGCAACGGCAGCGGTTTGGACGTCGCGGCGAGCTGGCACGGAGGACTGCTGCACTTTCAAGAGGGACGCTGCGAGCCCTTCGCTTGGCCCATCGATCTGCGCTTCAAGCTGGTGTGGACCGGGGCACCGGCTTCGACCCCCGACCATGTCGCTCACTTCGATCAATGGCGCAAGACCGCTGCGCATACAAATTCGTTACAGCAATTGGCGGATGCGGCTGGCAGACTGCGCGCCCATCTGGATTCGGTCAAATTTATTGCATACTTGGCCGAATATATCGACGCGCTGCGCGCCTTCGACCACGACGCGAACTTGAACATTTTTACCCACGATCACCTGAGGTTAGCTACAATTGCCGCCCGATCGGACGTGATCTACAAGCCCTGCGGCGCAGGTGGCGGCGATATCGGCATCGCCATCAGCAATGACGCAGGGGCATTAGAAGCATTCACCGACATCGTCTCCAAGGAGAGCTATGTCGTATTACCATCGGAGATAGCCGCACATGGCGTCAAACTCAGCGCCTGACCAATCCTCATCCAGAATCCCCAACTTCTTTCGCATGAGCATCGCTGAACGCATCACCGCGTTACACTCGCGGGGTTTGTTGAGCAGCGAGGATGTCCAACAGCTGGTCAGTGCCAGCCACCAACTGCAACTGAACGTTGCCGACAAGATGATCGAGAACGTCGTCGGCGTCTTCGGTCTACCCATGGGCGTCGCGCTCAACTTCCTGATCAACAACCGCGACTACGTCATCCCCCTGGTCGTGGAAGAGCCGTCGATCGTGGCCGGTTTATCCGGAGCCGCTCGATTGGCCCGCTTGGGAGGCGGGTACACGGCGACCTCGACCGAACCGATTTTGATCGGCCAGGTTCAGTCGGTCCTCGAACCCGGCAGCGATCCGGAAGCGGCGATGCAAGCCTTGCTGGATAAAACGCAAGACATCGTCTCGCTGGCCAATTCCCTGCACCCTAAAATGGTGGCGCGCGGCGGCGGCGCCCGCGACATTGAAGTGTTCAATTACGTCGCAGAACAAGACGGTCGACAAATGGTGGTGCTGCATTTGCTGGTCGACACGCGCGACGCCATGGGCGCAAATCTCGTCAACACCATGTGCGAAGGCATCGCCGGGTTGGTGGAATCCATCACCGGCGGCAAGGTGTTTTTGCGCATCCTGTCAAATCTCACCGACCGTGCCATCGCCCGCGCCAGCGTGTGCATCCCGACTGCCAATCTAGAAGGTAAAGGGTACACAGGCGAACAGGTACGCGACGGCATCATTCTCGCTAACGACCTGGCCGTGGCCGATCCCTACCGGGCAGCCACCCACAACAAAGGCATCATGAACGGCGTCGACGCCGTAGCGCTGGCCACGGGCAACGATTGGCGTGCCATCGAAGCAGCGGCGCATGCCTATGCTGCACGTAGCGGTCGCTACCGCGCGCTCACTCGTTGGTATAAAAACGCTCGCGGTGATCTGGTGGGCGAGATCGAGATACCCATGAAAGTAGGTACGGTGGGCGGGTCCCTCGAAACCAACCCCAGCGTGCGCATCAATCATCGCTTGCTCGGCTCGCCGAACGCCCGCGAACTGGCGGCGATCATGGGCACCATCGGGCTAGCGCAAAATTTCGCCGCACTCCGCGCTCTGTCCACCAACGGCATCCAACAGAACCATATGACCTTGCATGCCCGAAGTGTCGCAAGCACCGCGGGTGTACCCGAAGAGTACTTTGAGCAGGTCGTCGAAGGCTTGATTGAATCGGGTGAGATCAAAGTCTGGAAAGCACAAGAGATCACCAAGAACTTAGCGCGTAAAACCGTACAACCGGAACGCGCCGACCGGCAAAGCGCATGCGGCAAGATCTTGCTCCTCGGCGAGCATGCAGTGGTGTACGGCCGACCGGCCATTGCCCTACCCATACCTCTTGCCGTCGAGGCCGCCATCGCCGATGGCGGCGACGGTGTCAGCATCGTCATCCCTCGGTGGGGGCTCGAGCAGAAAGTCCACGCCAACACCCAGGGCATCGGCGGCATCCTCGCCAACATTCTCAAGCAGCTCGGGGTTGCGGATCGCGATATGACCATCGAGGTGTTCCCCAATGTGCCCAAAGCGATGGGTTTAGGGGGTTCCTCCGCCTTAGCGGTGGCTGTGCTCCGCGCGCTGAATCACCATTTTTCTCTCGGTTTGAGCGACGGGCGCATCAACGAACTGGCCTTCGAGTGTGAAAAAGCCGCCCACGGCACGCCATCGGGTGTCGACAACACCGTGGCGACTTACGGCACGCCGCTGATTTACCGTAGGGTCGACGACCAACCCATGTTCGACGACTTGAAGCTCGGTCAGCCGCTGCACCTGGTCATTGGCATGACCGGTAAGGAGAGTCTCACCGCCAAGACCGTCGCCAGAGTGCGCGAGTCCTGGCAGCGTTACCCCGACCGTTACGAGGGGATTTTCGATCAGATCGCCGGGCTGACGGACGCTGCATATGACGCGTTGCGGTCCGGGCAAATCAAAGACCTCGGGGAGTTGATGAATCTTTGCCACGGCTATCTCAACGCGCTACAGATATCCACGCCGGAGCTTGAAGAACTCATCCACATTGCGCGAGCCAACGGGGCTGTCGGCGCGAAGCTTACCGGCGGTGGCGGCGGCGGCTCGATGATTGCGCTGATCCCGGACAGCGACCCCGGTTGCAGCCGCACGATTCGCGATGCGATGAAAGCCGCTGGCTACGCTTCGCTGGAAGTCAATCTTGCTTGAACGGGTGTGCCCTCCCGAGACAGGACACTAACTCGCTGAGTAACTCGGTCGCTCGCTCATGCGTTTATGCCAGCGTTCGAGGTTGGCCAGCTCCGGTATCTGCACGACTTTGACCTGGCGCGCAAAATCAAGGCCGACGCACAGTGTCAGGTCGGCATTGGTGAAGCGCTCGCCTGCCAGGTACTCGGATTCACCGAGCCGGTCGTCGAACATGACGAGCGCCTTCGGCGCTTTCTCGGCACAAACCTCGCCCCATTCCTTGACGCACGTTTCACGATCCTTGAAGAATCCGGTGATGTTGCGAAACGCACCCGCGACCTCGCTCATGAAGTTCAGTTCCGCCCGGCGTTGCCACATCTCGATCATCGCGGTTTCCAGCGGTGTCGTGCCGAACAGATTGGGCTCCGGGTGTAGACCTTCGAGGTAACGACAAATCGCCACGGATTCGGCGAGAAAGGTGCCATCGTCCAACTCGAGTACCGGCACGCGGCCGCCCGGATTCTTGGCCAGATACTCCGCCTTTATATTCTCACCGGCGCGGATGTCCACCGGTACTCTTTCGCAGTCGATGCCCTTCTCGGCCATGAACATTTGCACGCGCCGTGCGTTAGGAGATGGCGATTCATACAGTTTCATTGGAATTCCTCGTATGTGTTGGGTGATCGGTTCAGTCGTCTAACTTGAGGTGACTCGTATCCGGCGGTGGCGGCGTAGGCGGTGCGGTTTGCTGTCCGAGATCCGCCCCGCGTTCGGCGACCTCGAAATTGACGGCAGCGATGTCAACGGCTGGATCCGGATCACCCGCAACGTCCCCCGCTTGGTCTAAGGCGCCGAGTATCGCGCCGACGTCGGCGAGGTCGAAGTCCGTCTCGATCTCATCGATCAACGCCGAGTCCTCCGTGATCGGTACGCCCAACTGCGCGCCCAATTCTGCCAGAGTAAGATGGTCGACGTTCGGCGCTTCAATGTCGGATTCTTCCGCATCGACTTCGTTCGCGGCAAAAACCGCGCCTTGCACGGTCAGGTGCGATGTATTGATATCCCGCGACTCCGTACTGGCCCGCTCACTCGGATTGAGAACGTCCGTCCCGGCCGGCAACACGTTCAATTCCGACGCGGTGTCCGCCGTCCCAGATGGCGAGGATGGCGGTGCTGACGGCCGGACTTCAGCGTCTGTTTGCGTGGTCTGCGCGGACTGGATCGGCGCAGCTTCGGATTGATCAGGTAAGACACGCAGGCGCGCACCGGCTTTCTTGAAGACTTGCTGATACTTCCCGGCGGTTTGCTTGTCCACGGATTTCTTGACTACGACGGGCTGGCCCTTGAACAACACCTCCATGCGCTCGGCGTCGAGCTTCAATACAGCGGCGAGGCGCTTCTTGACGACTGCCGCATGTTGCCCCTCGAGCACCTCGCCCGAGAACACCAACCGATACCCTTCACTCATGCGACGAGCGTACACGCGATTGATCTGAAGCTCTAGTAAAGACAAACTCTCGGCTAGGGAAGCTCTAATCAGTTATCGCATGCTCAGAGCTTCCCTAACACACTGGGAGGAGAAAGCTAGATGGGTACTCAAGCCAACGTCGCCGTGTTGCCTAAAGACACGGCCACACTCAGAATCGAAACGTTAACGCTGCCCGACCCCGAACCGACGCAGGTTGTCGTCAAGCAGTTCGCCTCCGGTGTGTGTCATTCGCAGTTGCATCAGATGCACCGCCCGCGCGAATCGCCCGTGGTGCTCGGACACGAAGCCACCGGGGTAGTACTGAAAACCGGCAGCGCGGTGGATCACGTCAAAGAAGGCGACACAGTGCTCGTCACCTGGGTACCGCGCAACGCCAGTGCCGCAGGACAAGCACCTGCGCGGGCGCGCATCGAGGTCAGCGACGGCATCGCGGTGTCTGAGAACGTCTTTACCTGGGCCGATCACACGATTTGCGATCAACAGTACGTCGTCAAGGTAGATCCCCAGATTCCAACGGACGTCACCGCCATCGTCGGTTGCGCCGTCATGACCGGAGCCGGGGCAGTCATCAACACCGCCAAGGTGCAACCCGGGCAAAGTGTCGTCATCTTCGGCGTGGGCGGCGTCGGGCTTTCGGCGGTGGTCGGCGCACGCGTTGCGGGTGCCGACCCGATCATTGCAGTGGACCTCGACGACGCTAAACTCGAATTCGCAAGATCCTTCGGCGCTACGCACGGCATCAACGCTGCCAAGGAGGACCCCGTGGCGAAAATACACGAGATGACACAGCGTGACGGCGAGTTCACGATGTTCAAGCAGGGGGTGTCCGGCGCCGATTTTGCGTTCGATTGCATCGGCATCAAACAAACCATGGAGCAAATCGTGCCTGCCTGCCGTTCGGGGCGCTTCGGCGTCAACGACGGCGGTACGGCTGTACTGGTGGGCGTACCGACGACCAATGTCGAACTCAATGCGGTGGACGTTCTGGTCAATGAAAAACACTTCATCGGTAGCATCGGCGGGTCCTGCGCGCCGGATCGCGACTTTCCAAGATTCCTCGAGTGGCAAGAGAACGGCGATCTCAACCTCGACGCCCTGGTGACTCAACGCTTCGCGTTGGATGCCATCAACGAAGCGACCGACGCGCTTCAAGCTGGCCGCATCCAGGGTCGGGCGATTCTCGAGTTCGATTAAGTGCGCAATCTGGTCATTACCGAGGTCACCAGGCCACAGCCATCGCTCTACTTCGGTCCCGCCGAACACGGTTTCCTCTCCTGGGACACGTTGATATGGAAGTTTGCCGCCGAGCGCAGCTACTGGGTCGTCACCGCTGACCCGATCCCTCACAGCATGCCCGTTTGGGGTATCTGGCATGACAGTGCCTTCCTGTTCTCCACCTACCCAAAGAGCACCAAGGCCCAAAATCTGCGCAACAATCCACATGCCACCGTGCATCTAGCCGACACCGAGGCACTTTTCTCAATGGAGTGCGACGCGGCAGAGGTCGATGACGCAGCAACGCTCAAGGAGTTTCTGGCAGAGTACAACCCCAAATACAAATGGAACTTCACCTTGGACGACATTCGCGAGGGCGTATTTGCGCTCATTCCGTACAAGGCGTTCGCCTGGTCCTCAGGCGAGGGCGAGCAATTCCACAACACCGCCACCCGCTTCTCCATCGCCGTCACCGACCGCTGAGGTTTGCAGGAAGACGAGCATGCTCACGGTGAACTTCGTTGCCAACGGCCAGATTCAAACTGCCTACCAGGATCTCGGCGAGGGTGAGCCGTTTGTCCTGGTCCACGGCTTCACGGGCAGCAAACTCGACTTTCAAAATCAGATTCCCTGGTTCGCCGGAGCCAATCGCGTCATCGCCTACGATCAACGCGGACACGGCGAAACAAGCAATACCGGCCCCTACAACCTCTATACGCTGACGTCCGACTTAATCAACCTGTTGGATACATTGAGCATCGATCGCTGCCACGTCCTCGGCCACTCGTTGGGCGGCATGGTCGTCTTGCGCGCGCTGCTTGCACACCACGATCGCTTTGTGTCGGCCATTCTGATGGGCACCTCACCCTACGCTCCGGGGTTGATGCCCGGACACGTGCGTAGTCGGCTGAACGACATCGTGCAAGAGCACGGCTGTGCAGCGCTGCTCGACTACATGCAAGGCCAACCACAAAGTGAAGCCATCAGGCGCGGCATCGACTACCTGGGTGAGATGGAGCATTGGCGGCGCATCCGTGTCAAGCTCGAGCAGATGGACCCACAAGCTTTCATCGACCTCGGCGCCGTTCTCGCAGACCACCCCTCTATCCTCCCGAGCTTGAGACAAATCCAGGTCCCAACCACCGTTCTCGTCGGTGCCAATGACGTTCCCTTCGTGCCCCCTTCGAAGGAGATGGCTGCAGCCATCTCCAACGCCCGGTTAGCCGTGATTGGGGATGCGGGACATAGCCCCCAGTACGAAAACGCCAGCGCTTGGAGAGATGTCGTCGAAGCACATCTTGCCGAACACAAACAATCCACTCACTAACAAGAGACACAAAGCATGGGCACGGAGCACTTTCCCGATCCAGATAAATTTCTATTCAAGGGTCACATCGATGACTTCCCCACCCGCATCGATGCCCCGGACGATGTCGATGAAATTCTCGACGATCAGGTGAAGCGCATCAGTAAGTTACAGGACGTGTTGTACGCAGACGGGCGCCATGCCTGTCTCTTCGTGTTTCAGGGCATGGACTGCGCCGGTAAGGACTCCACCATCAAAAACGTGTTGAGCGGCGTCAATCCGCAAGGCATACACGTCGCCAATTTCGGGGTGCCGAGCGAGCGCGAAACCGATCATTCCTTTCTGTGGCGTTGTTGGCGGGAACTGCCCCGCCGCGGCACAATCGGGGTGTTCAACCGCTCACACTACGAAGAAGTGTTGGTGATGCGCGTGCATCCCGAGTTTCTGGAAGAGCGCAAGATCCCGCTGCCCGAGATCGACCACCGCTTCTGGCAATCCCGGATGGACGATTTGATCGGCTTCGAGGATCACCTCGGTCGCAATGGCATCCACGTCGTGAAGTTTTTTCTGAATCTGTCGAAGGACGAGCAGCGCGATCGCCTGCTGGGGCGCATCAACCGCCCGCACAAGAACTGGAAGTTCAATCCCGCCGACATGGACGAACGCGAATTGTGGGATCAATACCGCGAGGCTTTCGCCGCCGCCGTGAGCGCCACACACAACGAGCGGTGCCCCTGGTACGTCATTCCTGCCGACGACAAACCGACGATGCGTGCACTGGTGGCGCAGATCGTGGCCGACAGACTCGAGGCACTACCGCTCACCTATCCCGAACCCACCCCGAAGCAGCTGACGGCGCTGGCCAGTGCCAAGGCTATCCTGGAACGCCAGTGAGTGTCTTGCTCACGTCGCACTCAGTGACTCGTAACTCGCCTGCAGCAGTGCGAAGCCACGGGTGTCGCCCAACAAACCGGCAAACATTCTGTTCATGACGTAGGACACGCACATGCGGGCATCGGTGTCGACGACAATGGTGGAACCGCCCCAACCGCCCCAATACGCGATGTGTTCGTTGGGCCCCATCGGCATCACGTCTGCCGTCAAGCCGTAGCCCATCCCAAAGCGCATCGGCACGCCGAGCACCAAGTCCTTACCGTGGGTTTGCTCATCGAAGATCCTCGCAACACCCGCCTCACTCAGTAAGTCGACACCGAAGGCCGACCCTCGGTTGGCGACCGCAGTTTGCGCCCGCACGACCGAGCGCGCGTTGCCGTGTCCATTGGCAGCGGGAATCTCCGCCTTGCGCCACCCCGGCGTACCGGACACTCCGGCGTCCGCGGCCGGATTCTTGAACGTCCGCGCCGCAATGGAATCCGGGTCACCCCCGGTCTGCGCGGCAAGGTTCGATTCCGGCGGAATCAACTCGCCGATTCTCGCAAAGTGCGCTTCATCGGTCCCTATGTGAAAGTCCGCGCCCAACGGACCGGCAATGTCGTCCGCAAAGAAGCGTCCTAGCGATTTGCCCGTGACGCGGCGTACGACTTCGCCGATCAAGTGGCCCTGTGTCAGCGCGTGATAGCCGCTCGCAGTGCCTGGTTCCCACCAAGGGCTCTGTCGCGCCAACGCTTCCACCATCTGCTCCCAATCGTAGACCGCTTCTCCGCGCATGGGTTCGTCCATGCCCGACAGACCCGCGCTATGGCTCATGAAGTGCCGGACCTGGATCTTGTCTTTGCCGTTTTGACCGAACTCCGGCCAGTATTCGACCACCGGTGCGTACAGATCGATGGCACCCCGATCCGCCAATACCAGCGCGCACAACGCGGCCATGGTCTTGGTCGTCGAGTAGACGTTGACGATCGTGTCTTCTTCCCAGGGTTGCGTTCCCGCCGCATCTTTGTGGCCGCCCCATAGGTCGACGACCATCTCCCCCTCGAGACTGACCGCAACGGATGCACCGACGTCGCCTTTCTCCTCGAAGTTGTAGGCGAATCGATCACGCACCGCCGCGAAGCGGTCATCGCAATAGCCATGAATGTCAGTCAATAGTCTATTCCTTAGTTTTTGGATTCGATTCAGACTCGCTGCCACTGCAGCAGTGTGTAGGGTGGATCAGCGTCCTCGTGATGTTCGAAAACACCCGCCACCTCGGCGCCAATAGTCACGTCTCGTGCAGCGTCGCCCAACAAGTTCCCCACCATGCGAACGTTACCGGCGTGTGGGAGTTCCACCAACACCACCACGTAGGGACCTTGCTCCGCCAGCGCGGGGTGCACCGGGTGCCAGACACGTTCGTAGCTGTAGATCACACCCCTGGCTTCCACCTCGACGAAGCTCAGCCGATCGCTCAAACAACGATGACAAACCCACTCCGGCCCCCATTGCCAACCGTCACAAGCATCGCAACGTTGTACGTTGAGAACATTGTTACGCAAACCCTCCCAATACGGTGCATCCAAAGGCGTCGCCGCAGGTTGCGCCAAGCCGGGGTTGAGGTAGTAATCGCTCATAACGCTGCCTCACTGCCGAAGATACACGAACTCACGGGTGTCACCATCGGACCTGAAATAACCATGGATACGTCGACCCCCTCCACTTGATTCGTGGACTCGCCACGCACTTGTCGCACGCCTTCGATATTGAGACCAAGCCCGTGCATGTAGCACTCAGCTAGATTACCGCCGCTGGTGTTGAGCGGCAGCTCTCCCGACGGAGCGATGAAGCGTTCTTTGGTAAAAAACTCGTTGCACTCATCGCCTTCGCAAAAGCCGTGCTCCACCAAACTCATCAGCACGCCGCCGGTAAAGTTTTCGTAACTTTGCAGTACGTCGACATCACCGGGTTTGACGCGAGCCATCTCATAGAGGCGCGGCGCCAACGGCTTGAAGCTGGAGCTTGCGTAGTCGGGTGTATTGTGGACCGAGGCGCCGGACCGGTATTGCGATCCTGCGACCGCACCCAACACGTAACAGGGTGTGTTGGGAAAATCACGCGCCCGCTCTGCTTTGGTCAGCACCATCGCGGCCGCACCGTCGTTTTCCAAACAGCAATCATATAGGTGGAAGGGTTCGACGATCCAACGCGACTCATCGTATTTGGTTTCATCGAGCGGCCGGCCGTGCATGACAGCGCGCGGATTGTTTTGAGCGTGGTGGTAAGCCGCCAGCGAGATCGCGCGCAACGCTTCTTGCCGCACACCGTGATCGTACATGAAGCGCACCACTTTCATCGCGAACATCTGTGCCGGTGACATCAATCCGTAAGGCACGGTGTAAGCCATGTCTCCGGCGATCGTGTTGCGTCGCGGTCCTTGGCCGAACCGACCGAACTGCCCCTGTGCCAATGCACGAAACACCACCACGTTTTCCGCCAGTCCGGCGTAGATCGCTGCGGCAGCGTTGGCGATGGCGGCGGACCCGCCGCCGCCACCGCCGCCCCATTGCATGTTGGCGAAGCGCAACTCCTTGCAACCCAGCGCCGCCGCCAAATGCGACGGATCGCTGCGATCGTTGCTATAGGAGGCGAAGCCATCGACATCCTTCGGATCGATACCCGCATCGGCACAGGCTCGGCCTATGGCATCCAATGCCAGCTTGAACTCCGCGTCGGGCGCTTGTCCACGCTTGTAGTATTCGGTCTCCCCCACGCCGACTACCGCGACCTGGCCACGAACGTCACCCATAGTATTCCCCTGTACCCGATCCGCACTTTCGCGATGGAAGACCGCCCACCCTACATGCGAACACGGCGTCATTTCAATCCGCGTACCCATTGGGTTATCGTTGACTTGACACCAAGACTCGTGGGAGACCCCCCTCATGCCCCTGAATCCGGAAGCCGTCGGCGCCAAAGGCAAAGCCACCACCAGAAGCTGGACCAGTAAAGACGCGCTGCTCTACGCGGTCGGCGTCGGGGCGGGAACGGAAGAACTCGCCTTTACGACGGAAAACACCAAGGACACACCGCAACGGGTACTGCCCACCTTCGCGGTCATCATCGGCGGCGGCGGCAGTCCCTGGGATCAGATCGGCAGTTTCAACCCGGCGTTGATGGTGCACGGCGAACAGGGCATCGAATTGATGGACGAGATTCCACCCGACGGGGAAATCGAAAGTGTCGGTCAGTGCACGGCTATGTGGGACAAGGGCTCTGCCGCCGTCGTCGAATTCGAGTCGACATCGATGAACACCCAAACCGGCAAACCGCTCCTCAAGACCCGCACCCAATTGTTCTGTCGCGGCGAAGGCGGCTGGGGTGGCGAGCGCGGACCGACCGACAAGTTGGCGTTCCCATCACGGGCCGCGGATCACTACGTCGTCTTCGAGACCCGCGAAGACCAGGCGCTGACTTATCGATTGTCGGGAGACCGCAATCCGTTGCACTCCGACCCTTCGTTTGCCGCAATGGGCGGATTCGATCGGCCGATCCTCCACGGACTGTGTACCTGGGGATTTACCGGGCGCGCACTGTTACATACCTTGTGCAACTCCGACCCGAGCCGCTTCAAAGCCATGAACAGCCGCTTCTCCAAGCCGGTCATGCCGGGCGACACACTCACGGTCAGCATGTGGGTCGACGGCCAACAAGCGCTCTTCAAGACCGAGAATCAACACGGGGATACCGTGATAGACCAGGGCCTATTCCGCTTCGCGTGACGTTGAAAAAATCCGGGCGGTCATCTTCAAGGTCGCCGCGATCAGCGTGATTCTGAGCGAAGTGCCGATGACGGTCGTAGGGTTACCTCAGTAACGGCGTAGGCGCTGGTCTGCCGGATAGGCAACTTCGTAGCGGTGCTCGATGCGCCAGCTGCCACCTCCTTCGAGGGTATTACGCCACACAATGACTCCCGGTTTGTCGTCGAAGTCCGTCTCATCCGGCTCGGTAGCGTCGCGATGTACTGTCACCTCGACGTCCCTGGTCTTCGACACCGGATAGCGACCGTAGACTTCCAAGCGGGTCGGTGACGCGCGCCGATTGGTAATGTCGAACAGCAAGTGTGTGCGTTCCGTTTTGGTACGCCCGATAAACCCGCCCTCGCTGCTCTGCGCGCCTTGGTCGCGTACGGTCAGCTCCACGCGACGGTCTTGACCGGCGGGAATCGTCACTTCGGCTTCCGGTAATGCGGTAGGCATGTAGGTCTCGCCGACGTATACACCGTCCACATACACGACCATGTCGTCGCCGTAGAGCGGAGCCGACTGATCGTGAGTAAAGCGTGCGGTGAGGAAGGCATCGCCACTAAGCTCCGGCACGATCTTGGTGATCAAGTCCACGTCGTACGCAAATCGATCGAGCTCGAACGATTGTTCATCGTCGCTTTCGTTGGCGACGTCGACGCGTCCCGGGACGCGATAGGTCACGGCGTAATTGGATACGCTGGTGTCTGCTTCTCTCCTGTTTGCCATCGTGACGACTTCTTCCAATACTTCCGGGCTTGAAGCAACGCCCGCAGCACGATCCTCCATGGCTAACATTCGTGACTTCCGTTCAGGCTCGAGATCGACGAACACACTATCTAAGTCACCGGCTTGCAAGGCGCCGCTCGGTTCGCTGGTCGACAACGTGAGTGCGACGTCGCGCCAGCTTTCCGACGTGGTCTGTTCAACAATAGCCTTCTGACTTAGTCGCAAGCTGCGCCCTTCGCTGTCGAGACGCGCCTCGTACAGCGGTTGCCAGTGAGCTTGACCCTGGAAATACCGTACCTTCAATGTCGCGGTACCCGCTCGCGTCGCATTGAGCTCGAGATCGATTCGAGACGCCGCGCGCTCCCCACCGCGCAAGACCGCGATTTCATTTTGCAAGCGTTGCACTTGCTTGTTGAGTTCGGCGGTCTTTACGGCGTTTTCGCGCTGTGTTGCGCGAGCGGCATCCGCGCCTTCCTCGAGTACGTTGAGAGCGCCGCGCCAAGACGTCGTGTCGGCACTGCCTCGAGCACCTTCGAACCACGCTTCCTTGGCGTAGCCTTCGGCAATACCGTTTAAGAACTTGAGTTTGAGTTCCGCTGTCTTCGTGCTGTCGGCGATTGCCGCGAGCTGGCGTTGCACCGTTTGCAACTCGCCGACGAGTTCATTGACCTGCGCGTTGAAGGCATCCGTACGATAGATGGTCTCGAGTTTGACCTGGCCGAGTTCGACACCCTCGCCCACGACTTCGACCTGCAACTGTTCGGGTTCGATCTCGCCGGGCAGGCTAATGAGGCTGACGGCATTAGCGCCCGTCTTCAGATCGGTCTCGGCAATACGCGTCACCGTGGCCCCTTCACCGTATACGGTGACACTGTCGATGTGACTCGTTACGTCGAGAGCGAACGACGTAGGTCCCAACATCATTCCCAGCACTAACCCTAGTGCTCTTAAGTCGTGCATATTTGAACCGCAGGACGAAAACCTGCCGGTAATGTTACCACTGCGGTCAGGCTAGGGTTGTTGCGGATGCCGCTCAGGGTTGTGAGGAAAATCCTGAGGTGCGTTCAATGACGTGTGAACGAACTCATTCCACGCCTCCACCGCCAAGCGTGCGTCGGCCTGGTGCTGAGCGGACGAGGCTTGGTGGAATTCTTTCAGGTCGTTGATGCAGGCGCGGAACGCATCGATGTCGGCCAGAAAACGTTGCCACAGCACATCGTCCTGATCGTCGTGCGGGCGTTCCGGGGCGATGCACACCCCGTTGATGGGTTCATGTGCGAACACGCTGGGTGCAAGTAGTACGAGCAGCAGGACCACAAGCCATTTCATCTACGTTCAACCGACAAGCTTTTACGCTATTTTCGTCGTGCCACACGTATGATCTGTGCACTGATCAACATTTCCCACCACTACACAGAACCACGACCCAAGGATCATCCATGGCAGAGCAATACCCCGCCCTCACAGACGCGCTTCAACGATGGATTGACAAACAACGTGTCTTTTTCGTGGGGACCGCGGCACAGAGCGGCCGGGTGAACGTCTCACCCAAAGGCCAGGACAGTCTGCGCATATTGGATGAGTCCACCTTGCTCTGGCTCAACCTCACGGGCAGCGGCAACGAAACGGCGGCACATCTCGCCAACTCCAATCGCATGACCTTGATGTGGTGCGCTTTCGAGGGACCACCGCGTATCCTACGCGTGTATGGGACGGCAAAGACGATCCACCCGCGCGACGCGGAATGGGAGACCTGCAGCCGGCACCTGCAAGCGCCGCTCGGCGCACGCCAATACTACAAACTTGCGATCGAACTGGTGCAGACTTCCTGCGGCTATGCGGTACCGCTCATGGCGTTTCAAGAACAGCGCGACACCCTCACGCGGTGGGCGCACAAACGCGGTGAAGAGGGCATTCGTACCTATTGGGACGAAAACAACCGAACCAGCTTGGACGGCCTGCCGACACACATTTTTTAACTATCCGTTCGGCTGAAGTTCCGGATGCTTAATGGGCTCGACCGCCCGTTCGTAGGCGGCACCGACAGCCAGCAACGTCGCTTCATCGAGGTGTTTGCCCACCAATTGGAACCCCTGGGGACGGCCGTCGCCGCTGAGTCCGGCCGGCAGGCTTAGCGTGGGGTGCCCCGAATAGTCGAACGGCGCTGTGAAGTTAATGAACGGTGCGCGATCGGCATCTTCAAATCCACCGGAATCCATCAATTCCACCGAAGGCGGCAAACACGTCATCGACGGCGCCAACAACACATCCATGCGGTCTAAAAACAAGTCGTCCAATGCACTAGTGAAACGGCTGCGAAGCTGTTGCAGCTCTTGGTAGATCTGCGGCGGCAAAGATAAGGCGAGGTCGATTAGGTTAGCCAGAACCGGGCCATACTCACTGCGCCGCGCGGGGTAATAGTCTGCATGTGCCGCAGCGCATTCCACACCGCACGTGACGCCCCAATCGTCCACTAACCTGCGGTACTCAGGTGGCAATTCGACGTCGACAATCTGCGCGCCCAGCTCGGTGAAGTCCGCACAGGCACGTTCGATCAATTGCACGATCTCGGCATCCACCCCGCTGCTGACGTACTGCCAATCCACCCCGATGCGAACGGCCGAGGGCACTGTCAACTCTAGATAGTTCGGTACCGGATCGATCAGCGATGTCGAGTCGGCCGGGTCGTGACCGGCGATCGCCATGAGCATCCTCGCCGCGTCCTCGACGCTGCGTGCCATCGGCCCGACATGATCGAGACTGGGCGCCAACGGAAACACACCATGGCGACTCACACGCCCGTAAGTAGGCTTCACACCCACCAAACCACAACACGCGCTGGGAAAACGTATGGAACCGCCCGTATCCGAACCCAATGCTCCGTAGGCCAACCCTGCAGCGACTGCCACACCAGAGCCCGATGAAGAGACACCGGGCCAAAGCGCCTTACCATAGGGATTCTTCGGTGCTTCGATGTCCGGGTGATGAGCGCCGAAGGCGCCTTCGGTCAGCTGGGTCTTGCCGATGATCACCGCACCCGCATCGCGTAACCTGGAAAGCACCGTGGCGTCGAACGTCGGCCGAAACTCCCATCACGCGTGTGCCGCTGGCGGTGACGATGCCTTGTGTAAAGATCAGGTCCTTGATGGCAATGGGTACGCCATGTAACGGGCCGAGTAATGCGCCCGAGTGCGTTTTCTCATCAAGTGCACGTGCTTGCGCCAGCGCCTGGTCACCGAACACCAGCGCGAAGCTGTGCAGCTCCGGTTCGAGCGCTTCGATGCGGCTCAAGGCATGCTCGGTGACGGCGACCGACGTGCACTCACCGCTTTTGATCGTGCGACAAACGTCTGACAGGGTTTGGTAATGCAGTCCGGAAGGCTCCCCCACAGCTAGCCTAGCCCTCACGGCTCTTCTTGTCGGCGGTGACCAGGAACTGCGGTAGGCAGAACAGGAACTTCCCCTCATTCAACGCAGTTTCCGCGAGGTCGAGCATCTGCTCGACTTCGGTTTCCGGCATGGTCGCAAATGTTTTGATGTAGCTCGCCATGTTGCGCAGTACGTGAAGGCCACGCCCCGTCTGGTCGACAAAAGGAGACAAACGCACGTTGACCGCGTCAAAGCCCGAGTCCCTCAATCGACCCGCTATCTTGCGACCGATGTAGGGTTCCTTGAACGCTGGTCCGGCTGCAGTGAAAAAGGCGTCTACCCTGTTTTTGTCCCAAGGTTCGACGATGACGAATCCCCAGTCGCTGTCGATGACTTGAATGCGGCCGCCTGTTTTCAACACGCGCAACGTTTCACCGAGCGTGGCGTCCAGATCCGGCACGTACTCGAGCACGTTTTTGCAAATCACTCGATCGAAGGTCTCATCCGCGAATGGCAGGATGTGGTCAGTGACATGATGGAAATCGACGGTTGCCATCGCAGCAACTCGCGCTTGTGCATCCGCTACGAAGCGGGCGTTGATATCCACGCCGTGCACGTGCCCCGTGTCACCCACGATAGATGCCAGGCCCTGGGCAAAGAATCCGGGACCGGCGCCAACGTCCAGCACGGTCTGCCCACGCTCTAGCTCGGCGGGTTCGAGCAGCACTTTTTGCGCGTCGCGCCAAACGAACATTTCCTCATAGCGCGCGATGCGTTCGTCTTCGATCTCACGCCAATGATCGGTGTAGAAGCTGTCCTGCATGTGACTGCTATCTCAAAGCAAGTTCGAGCCTACTGTACCCCATGCTGCAGACCACGCACACGCTGTTGCAGGTACACCCTCTGCGCGGGGCTTCCTGCCAGGTCGCTCGCTTTAGCGTAGGCATTCACAGCGGCGGCCACTTCACCGGTGGCTTCGTAGGCAAAAGCGAGCGCGGCGTAGTACGGCTGATACTCCTCAAGCACGGGCTCATCCGCCAGCTCGTGGAGCACGTCGAGTGCCTCTCGAGCGCCGGGTGCGCCTTTGGCAAAGACCAGCGCAACCGCCTGGTTAACCCCTATGACGGGCGACGGATCGTACGCCTTGAGTTTTTCGTACAGCGCCACGATCTGCAGCCAATCCGTCGACTCGCTGGACTCAGCTTTGCTGTGGAGAGCCGATATAGCCGCTTGTATCTGATAAGGACCCGGGGCATGACGGGCAACGTATATGGCATCGATGAGCGCCGCGCCCTCCGCTATCATCCCCGCGTCCCACAGACTGCGATCCTGCTCCGCCAGCGGCACAAAGGCACCGCTACTATCGACACGAGCCGGCAGCCGCGCCGCGGACAGCAACATGAGCGCCAACAGGGCACGAGGCTCGGGATTGTGCCGCGTCGCCCGACAGGTCATACGCGCCAGGCGGATCGCTTCGTCGACTAAGCGGCTGCGCACCAGGTTTTTGTCGGCAAGCCGCGAATAGCCTTCGTTGAACAATAGATAGATCGCTTTTAGAACTGCGTCCATGCGACGGCCGATTTCGTTTCTCGCCGGCGTTTCGAATTCGACATTGGCTTCACTTAGCCGGGCTTTGGCACGAGTGATACGTTTCTCGATACTGGCACGGGAGGTGAGCAGTGCCCGGGCAATCTCCTCAACCGACAGGCCCAACACCACCTTCAACACCAGAGTGATTTGCGCGGGTCCGCTCAACACCGGATGGCAGCACGTGAACACCAAGCGCAACAAGTCGTCGTCGAAATCGCTGAAGTGTACGTCTTCGTCCTGGGGTTCGGGCGCCGCCTGGTCGACGATGGACACCACTTTCGATCCGGCGCTCGTGTCCAGACTAACCGCCTTGGCTTCGCGCCGGAACTGATCAATTGCTCGATTGCGTCCCACCGTGACGAGCCAGGCCACCGGGCGTTCCGGCACCCCTTCGACTTGCCACTTCTTGAGCGCTGTCACCAGCGCGTCTTGAGTGACGTCCATGGCACGGTCCATGTCGCCGAGCACCCGGGTGAGCGTCGCGACGACCTGCGGGTACGCCGCTTTTAGAACCGGACCCAGATCGGTAGTCACGGTCGGAGCCTCAACCGCTCAAGCCGTTCACATCAAGTGGCTGTGATCGGCAACGGGCCGTACCTCGATGGTCCCCGTATCCACATTCGGTAGCAGTGCGGCATATTTCATCGCGTCTTCCATGCTGTCGACATCCACCAGATAGTAACCCGCCAGGGCTTCTTTCGTTTCGGCAAAAGGCCCGTCGGTCACTTGCAACTGACCCGCTCTGTGGCGCAGGCTCACAGCCGTGGGTGTGGACATGAGCGGGTTGCCCGCCCATTCGACGCCGTCTGCCTCCAGCGCCTCATGAAGCTGACCATGTCTCGCCAATACCTCGCGTTGCTCCGCCTCGGTTTTGCTCTCCCAGATTTCTTCGGCTTCGTAGATCAACAACAGGTATTGCATCTTTACTCTCCCCAGTATGCGCAAGTGTATTCGCCAGCGTCTATCCACCGACGAATCAGCGGGTGCAAATCCGACATCAACCGTCGCGCAGCTGCCGCCACAGCGCGACCGACATGAGTACCATGATGGCAAGCAGCGGCACCGACGCTAACGTGACTGCCGCCTGCAACGGCCGCAAACCGCCCATGAAGATGAGTGTAATCGGTAAAAAGCCCAGCAGCACTGCCCAAAAGATGCGGTGACCGCGCCCCGGGTCCTCCTCTTCGCCCAGGTCTATGCTGACCGCGGTGGCCAGGGTATAGGCTGCCGAGTCATAGCTGGTTGCCGCGAAGACGATACAGACTATGCAGAACAACACGAGCACGCCAGTGGCCATGGGCAGCGACTTGAGCACGCTGAGAATCGCCTCGTTCGCTCCCGCTCCGTTGAGTGCGCCGACGACATCCACGATCTCGTAGAGCTCGAGGTAAGCGGCGTAGTTACCCATGATCATGAAAAACACGGCACAGCCCAAGGTGCCATATCCCAAGCAACCCAGGATGACCTGCTGGATGGTTCTTCCGCGCGAAATCTTGGCAATGAACAGCCCCATGAACGGCCCCAGAGCCAACCACCACGCCCAGTAAAACACCGTCCATGATTCGACGAAGATGCCCTGTCCGCGCGGATCCGTCCAAGTGGTCATCACCAGGAAGTTCTGCAGCAGATGTCCGGCGGTATAAAGGCTGTGTTCCACAATGAATAGCGTCGGACCAACCGTCAGCACAAATGCGAGTAACAAGAATGCCAATACAATGTTCAGATTGCTGAGCCGCTTGATACCGCGTTGTAACCCCAGCCATGCGCTGGCGGAGAACAGCAAGGTAATGACGACGATCACGACGACATCCAGCCCAAAACCCAGCGCCTCGCGGTTCAAACCAAGAAGATCGGCAACCAGTGCACCGATGAGGGGTACCGCCAAACCAAAGCCGGTGCTAACCGCACCGACCAGCCCGACGATGAAGATCATGTCGATGACTCGCGCCACATAAACATGGTGCTTGGGGTTAATTATGGGTAAACAGGATTCACTGAGCCGCAAGGAGGACGCGCCGCGCACGTAGTACACGTAGCCCATTGCGATACCAGGCAGACAATAGAATGCCCACCCGATGAAACCCCAGTGAAATACCGGGTAGCTCATCGCCCACGTCAATGCCTCCGGTGTCTGCGGACCGATGCCGAACGGTGGGGTGGCGTAGTAGTGCGCCCACTCCACCGTACCCCAATAGAGCACGCTGGTGCCGATGCCGCCACAAAACAGCATGGCGGCCCAGCTGGGTGTGGGCAGCATCTGAGTTCTGTCGTCTCGGGCAAACAGCACGTGACGGTGCGGACCAAAGGCCAGATACAACAAGAATACCAACGCAGCAACACCTGCTACGATATAGAGAACGCCGAAGTTGTGCGTCAGATAGTCGAAGGCGTTGATCAGGTGCACTCTGCCCTGTTCCGGGAAGATCGCCAGCGGCGCTATCAAACCCACCAACACCAAGACGCTGGTGCCAAACATGAACCAATCGATGCGGGTAGACTGATTATCGGCAGCTTGCATAGGCGCAGCACCCGGTCGAGCTAACTCATCACTATTTACTGCCATTTAGCCGATTGCCCTGAGGAAAAAACTACTAAGAAGCCCTACACTACCAGCATGATCACTGACTTGCCGCTTATTTGCCGGAGCGCGCCAAAAGTGTGCGACTGTGCATGAGTAAATTCGATGAAGCCTACTACGACCGCTACTATCGCGACACTGCGACCCGTGCGGTTTCGGAAAGCGAACAGACGCTGCAAGCCGAGTTCATTGCCGCGTATTTGCGTTATTTAAACGTCGAGGTGTCTCGCATCGTCGACATCGGCTGTGGTCTGGGACGCTTGTTATCCGGTCTCGGCAACTGCTTTCCCGAAGCCACATGCGTCGGTGTAGAGACCAGCACCTACCTGTGCGATACCTACGGATGGGTGCACGGCAGTGTCGTCGATTACGCCGACGATCCATACGACTTGGTGGTGTGTGCCGATGTGCTCGGGTATCTGTCGAAACGCGACGCACGTCGTGCAATTCGTAATCTCTCCGACCTCACGAATTCGGCGCTTTATCTTTCGGTGCTGACGCTCGAAGATCTGGACATTTGCGATCAGGAACATACGGACATGGATCAGAAAATCCGCTCTTTCGATTGGTACCAGAAACACTTGAGCCACTACTTCGTGGCCGTCGGCGGAGGCTTGTATCTCAAGCAACCTCTCGCCTATCCCGTCTGGCGTTTGGAGCGCCTGTAAGGTCACGAGGGTATAGGGGACGTTATCGTGTGGACCAACGCTATCGACCTGTGCCGCGACTTACAGCGGGGGACCATCAGTGCAGTGGATGTCATGGCCGAGGTCTACACTCGCATCGAGCGTGTCAATCCGCAGGTGAACGCAGTCGTTGGTCTGATCGATAGAGATCGCGCGCTTGAACTCGCCGCATCAGCCGATGCCGTACCTGTCGCAGAGCGCGGCCCTTTGCACGGTCTCCCTTGGGCGGCGAAAGACGCGGTCGAAGTTCAAGGGTTTGCAACGGCATGGGGTTTCGTGCCGTGGCGCGACAACGTCGCCGACGTCGACGACGGGCAGGCAGCAAGGTTAAGGCGCGCCGGTGTCATCTTCATCGGGCGCACCAACATGCCCGAGTTCGGTTTGGGGTCGAATACGTTCAACCGCTTGTTTGGCACCACCTTGAATCCTTACGATACAACGAAGACGTGTGGAGGGAGTAGCGGTGGCGCCGCGGTGGCGCTGGCGACGCAAATGTTGCCGTTAGCGGACGGTAGCGACATGGGCGGATCGTTGCGCAATCCTGCGAGTTTTTGCAACGTGGTCGGATTCAGGCCATCAATTGGCCGGGTTCCCAATAGTCGCGGGTTTGCCTGGTTCGGTCGTTTGGCGACTACCGGACCCATGGCGCGCACGGTTGCGGAAACGGCGCTGCTGTTCTCGGTTCAGGCAGGTCCGGATCCTACCGATCCCTTGACCCTACCCGAACCCGGATCCCTATTTCGCGATGCCATGGTGCCGCGTGACGACTTGCGAGGTGTGCGTGTCGGTTTTTGCCCTACCCTGCATGGCTTACCCATCGAACCGGAGGTGATGGCAGTGATGCGCCGCGGTGCGGATGTATTGTCCGAACTTGGCGCCGAGGTGAGCGAACACGGGCCGGATCTCGCGCATGCCATGGAGGTGTTTCAGACACAGCGCGCCGCGGGCCTAGTCAATGTCGGCAATGCGTTAGACCGCACTATTCCGGACTGGCGCGACTACGCCAAAGACACTGCCATATGGAACATCGAGAGGGGTAAGACACTCACTGCCGCGGACATCATCAAGTCAGAGCTCACACGTAGTGTCCTGTACGCGAACGTGGCGAATTTTTTCCAGGACGTGGATCTGCTTGTTTTACCCGCTGCGCAAGTAGCGCCCTTCGACGTCGATGTCGAGTGGATTCGAGAGATCAACGGTGTGCGGATGGACACGTATATCGACTGGATGACTGTCTGCTGCGCCATCACGGTGACCGGCCTCCCCGCCATTTCCATTCCCGGCGGCTTCACGTCGACCGGGTTGCCGGTCGGCATTCAACTCGTGGGGAAGCCGCGCGGGGATCTGGAGCTGCTGCGTATCGCCCACACCTTCGAAGCGGCGACGGCACACTATGAGACCCGACCTTCAACTAGTGCGGTGCCGCATGCTTAAAGCCAGATCTAGATACAAGACCGCCAGATGCGTATTGCGCCACGACGATTGTTTCATGCTCGCCGTCCATTCGAGCTTTTGGGCGCGCAAGGAGCGTCGCTGGGGGTTGCCCGGCGGTCGTATCGAGCGGGGCGAAACCCCTGAGCAGGCGGTGCGCCGTGAACTGGAAGAAGAGCTGGATCTATTTCACGATCGTTTTCAGGAAATCGGCGCCTTCCATTACAAGGGTACAGACCACTTGGTCTACGGCGCGGATATCACCGAGCGCATCACCGATTACGATGAAGGCGAACTGCTGGATCTCGCGTGGTTCGACCGCGGCGAAGTCCAGCAGTTGGCAAGTGAGGCCAAGTTGCACGCCGGCTACGAGCTGGAGGCCATCGAGCAATTTATCGCGGCGTTCAGCAACACCCGGTAACCGACTTCTTCGTCTGTGTAGCCGATGCAGGCGCATCGCCGGCAAAGTTCTCCAGGTCTTCTTTCTTGACGTACCATTCCCACATCGTGCCGTCCGGTGCGTAGGTGACGGTTTTATCCTGTCTGGCAAAACAGCAACCTTCGTCAACGGTCTCTGTGACCTCCAAGCCTGCCTCGCGCTGACGCACGGCTGCGTTTCTGACCGTTGCGCTATCGAACACTTCAACGCCGAGGTGATTCAGCCGGTCTTTGGTGTCGGACGATTCGAACAGCACCAGTTTCAGCGGTGGTTCGCTGATCTCGAAGTTGGCGTAGCCGGGTTTTTGTTTCGCGACGGACACGCCGAACAAGCGTTGGTAGTAGTCGATGGCACGGGCGAGGTCATTCACGTTGAGAGCTAGTTGTAGACGCATTATATTCTCCTGTTACATTTCCATAGATTTCGAAATATAATTATTTCGAAATTTGTGGAAATGGCAAGGTTTTGCTTATAATATTTCAATATTTCCAGAACGATAGAAATATCAAAAAATCATGACGATGACCACACAAGAGGCAGCAGCTCGGCTGGAAAGTCTCGGCAGCCCTTCCCGTCTGCAAATTTTTCGCGAGCTGGTCAAAGCAGGGTCACCGGGACTGGCGGTGGGCGATCTGCAAAAGCGCTTGGGTATACCGGGTTCGACACTGTCCCACCACCTGCACCAGTTGATCGAACAGACCCTGGTGTCGCAGGATCGCGAAGGCCGCGTGCTGCGGTGCCGTGCCAATTTCGTGACGATGCGCGGTCTGGTGAGCTACTTGGTAGACGAATGCTGTCGCGACGAGGACGGTTGTTGATGCATCCTGATCGCGCGCGCAGGTTGGTGGCGGAGTTCGTCGGCACCGCGCTACTGCTCGCCACAGTCGTCGGGTCCGGAATCATGGCCGAGACCCTCGCCGACGGTAACGACGCTATCGCACTACTCGGCAATACCTTAGCCACCGGCGCGATCCTCATCGTCCTGATTCTCATGTTCGGCGGCATCAGCGGCGCGCACTTCAACCCGGCGGTCACGTTGGGATTCTTGTTAAAGCGCGAACTCACTGTCGGCAGCGCGGTGACCTATTGGATTGTGCAGATTCTCGGTGCCATCGCCGGTGTACTGCTCGCCCACATCATGTTCGAACAAGAGCTGGTGCAATGGTCCACCCAGGGGCGCAGCGGCATGGGTCAATGGGTGGCAGAAGCCGTCGCGACCTTTGGCTTGGTCAGCACCATCCTTCTTGTACTCAGGGCACGTCCCGATGCCGTAGCCATCGCCGTCGGCTTGTACATCTCCGCCGGATACTGGTTCACCGCTTCCACCTCATTCGCCAACCCGGCCGTCACCGTCGCGCGCGGGCTGACGAACACCTTCTCCGGCATCCTACCCGCGGACATCCCGGGTTTCGTGCTGGCGCAGCTAGCCGGCGCCGCGGCGGCGACCGCGTTCTGCGCGTGGCTCACCGACACGGACACACAGGTTTAACCTCAGCGAGACGGACACACACTTTGGAATTTTCAATTCACCTGCCCGGTGTCAGCCTAAGCTGACACCGCTGGACACCGCACACCTACACCGCTTGGCGCTTCCGCTGACACCGCTCAACAATCCCTTGTGCCAAGCTCCCCAACCATGGCCACACCTCGCCACAAACTCATCGATGACCAGCAGGCCCTCTACTACCACCTGGTCTCCTCCTGTGTCCGTCATAGCTTCCTTTGTGGCCGTGACCGTCGTACCGGCAAAGACTACTCGCATCGCAAAGCTTGGATCGAAGAGCGGCTGTATCACCTGGTGCCCTCTTTTGCCTTAGAGGTCCATGCCTACGCCATCATGAGCAATCACCTGCACCTGGTGGTCTATTTCGACCCCCAGGCGGCTCAACATTGGTCTGATCGTGAAGTCGCAGAACGCTGGATGCGGGCCTTCCCCGTGCGTACTCACGAGGGGCACATCGACCCGATCGCCACCGAACAACGCCGCGAGAGCATCGCAGCAGATCCCCAGCTGGCCCAACAATATCGGGCACACCTCGGTTCGGTCTCCATGTTCAAGAAGTATCTCAAGCAACCCATCGCGCTGCGGGCGAACCGGGAGGATGGGTGTAAGGGTCATTTCTTCGAACAACGCTTCTATTCCGGTGCTATTCTCGATGAAGACGGATTGATCGCGGCCATGGCCTATGTCGATTTGAACCCCATTCGCGCCAAGATCGTCCAATCCATCGAACACTGTGAACATACCTCAGTACACCGACGTTTAAGGGGGATCAAGCACTCCGCTCGGCGTCTTAAACGTGCGCTGAGGCCGTTGGTCTCGGGGCTCAGCCAGGCCCCTCGATCTCGTATGACGCTGTCTGCTTATCTCGATTTGTTGGACAGTTTAGTGTCGCCTCATCCAGCCCCCCTGCCGGCAGAGTCACCTTGGCCGGCGCGTATTGCGAGCATTGGTAAGTACCAGCGCGCTTATGGAGCGCAGTCGGTATTGGCCACTTGGCTACAAGCACGGGGGTTTCGCGCCCTGGAGTCGGCTTTGCCTTGAGCGCAGTCATGCGGTTTAGGCCTACTGGTGTTCGTGCCACTCTCTGACGCCGGTAGCGGTCTTCCGTCAGTGGGACTGTCCACCTTCAATGTTCAGATGCGCATACCCTAGCCTTTCGGCTTCCTCGGGTGGGCAAACACCTTTCCCCCTTCACAAATGCCGCCAATCTGTGTGTCCGATTGGATTCAGCCAATCTGTGTGTCCGATTGGATTCAAATCTGTGTGTCCGATTGGATGCAAGAGCACATTTTGCATTCGGGTCTACACTGAGAGTATGTGCCACACATCAATCCGCCGCTGGCCGGTCGAAAATGGGGAGCGGCACCGCGGCTTTTCGATCGTCGAGCTGGTGGTCGTCATTCTACTGCTCGGCGTGCTCGCCGCCGTGGCTTTGCCCAACCTGATTGACGTCGATGACGAAGCTCGAATCGCAGCCGCTAAGAACACCTCGGGGGCATTCGCCACCGGAGTGGTCTCCTTGCACAGCGAATGGCAGGTGCGCGGACAGCCGAGCTCGTTCACGGTGGATGGCGTGCTGGTCGAATTCAACGCCAGTGGTTGGCCTGTCTCCACAACGGCCGGTACTGCCGGCTGCATCGAAGTGTGGAACCGGATACTGGCGAATGCAGAACCGATTGTGCCCTATGTGAATGCTGCTGCACCCGAAGCCTGGAGCGCATTGGGCGCCGGTGCCTCGTTTTGCGTGTACGTCCACCAGTACGGACAAGCCTACAGCGCCTCGAATCTTCAACCGTTGATCCTGTACCAACTAATTGGTACGGACTATCGGATCCTTACCTTCAATATGTGAGCGACCTCACCGGCAGGTGGCTCCTCACGCCGAGCGTCACCCTTACGTCCGGTGAGTGACATCTAGTAGTCGTTCGCACCGATCCCCTCCAATCTGTGTGTCCGAGTCAGGAATCCAGTCGGGAATCACCAATCTGTGTGTCCAAGTCAGGCAAGGATCGTCAGGAATCACTTTCCACGTCGGCCAATATCTCGCGGACCTGGCCGAGCTCGAGAGAGTGTGTGTCCATTGCGAGGAGAATGTAGACGAACAACTGCGCGCCCAGGGAGCCGTTGTTCACCTTCGAGCGTAGATTGCTCTCGCTCTGCACCACGCCCAGGGCTTCCAGAGCGCGGCTCAAGTCGCGGTACTCATATCCCTTGAGCGCCATGCGGCCGCGGATGACCCGTCGTAGCGTTTCCCGCATTGCCGGTGAGTCGAAAAGCTGCTTGGCCATAGCGAATCCTGCGCTTAGAAAGACGGTGTAGTGTCCTGAATTACAGACATAAGTCAATAATCATCGATTTTTATTGATTTTTTACAGTTGTTCGAATAATATCCAATACGTCCTTAATAAGCAATATATGTCTATATTAATAGACATATATCTTATAAAACAGGTAACAGAACAATATCCATCACGACAAAGAGGAGCCCTATATGGACTTAATTGCGACAGGTATATTGCTGGTCTTCGCGGCCATCCTGATCCTGACTACCGTCAAGTCTGTGCCGCAGGGATACGGCTGGACCGTGGAGCGCTTTGGCGAGTACCGGCGCACGCTCGCGCCCGGATTGAATTTCGTCATTCCCTTCATCGACCGCATCGGTCACAAACAGAACCTGATGGAGCAGGTCCTCGACATTCCCCCACAGGAAGTCATTTCGGCGGACAACGCCCAGGTCATGACTGACGCGGTGTGTTTCTACCAAGTCCTGGAGCCCGTCAAGGCGTCCTACGAAGTCAACGATCTCGTGCGCGCCATGCAAAACTTGGTAATGACCAACATTCGTGCGGTCCTCGGTTCTATGGAACTCGACGAGATGCTCTCCAATCGCGACCGCATCAACAGCGAGCTGCTGAACAAAGTCGACGATGCCACCGACCCGTGGGGTGTCAAGGTCACCCGCGTCGAAATCCGCGACATTTCACCGCCGCGCGACCTGGTGGACTCGATGGCACGCCAGATGAAAGCAGAGCGCGAAAAGCGTGCGCAAATTCTCGAAGCCGAGGGTGAGCGCGAAGCGGCTGTCCAAGTCGCTGAAGGTGAGAAAGCTTCGCAAATCCTTCGAGCTGAAGGTGAACTCGAAGCAGCACGCCGCGAAGCGGAAGCTCGTGAACGACTGGCAGAAGCCGAAGCGCGCGCGACCGAAGCCGTCTCGACAGCCATCGCCAACGGTGACCCGCTCGCCATCAACTACTTCGTTGCGCAGAAATACGTTGACGCTTTGGGGCGCCTGGCCGAATCCGACAACAACAAAGTCATGATGATTCCTCTGGAAGCCGCCAGCGTCATCGGCAGCATTGCCGGAATCGGCGAATTGACGAGCAAAGCGATGTCCGACGCAACTGCCGCTGCGAAAGCCCCGCTGCAGTCGAGCGCAGCTTAGCCTGCTCATCGTGCCGCGATAGTAGTTCGTTAGTCTTTGGAGACCATAATGGAAATTCTCAGTACGCTCACTCCCTATCACTGGATTGCGCTCGGCTTGATCCTACTCTGCGCGGAGATGTTGGGTGCCGCCGGATTTCTCATCGGCGCAGCGGTTGCTGCCATCGCCATGGGAGTGCTCACGGCACTCGTCGGTGACTTGAGTGCGACCGTGCAGTTCAGCCTCTACGCAGCAGCTGCGATCACGGCAACACTGCTGTATTTCAAGCTGTTTCGCGAGGCCAGCCTTGCCTATCACAGCAATGGAGCGCCACCCAAACTCAACAAGGCGAGCCACAGATTGATCGGTCATACGTTCGAACTCGATCACGACATCGGGCCAGGCAACAACAAGGTGCAGATCGGCGACACCATGTGGCGCGTACGCGCTGATGAGCCGTTGTCCAAAGGGGTTATCGTCGAGGTGATTGACGCCTCCGAAATGTCTCTCGTCATCGCTCCGCGATAGTCGCCCGGACAAGGTCTTGCCACGACGTTCATGTCTCACGTCGTGGCCTTTTTTCATCCGCCTGAGGCATACCGCTCCGCCCCGAATTGACGCTAAACTACGCCGTCGCCCAACATGACCACCCACGCGGTAGTTCCGCCACACGTGCACCCCCTCGATCTATTCATCATCGTTGCCTACCTCGGCCTGATCGTCTTCGTCGGTTTACGTCTGAGCGGGCGTGTAAAATCCGCCCACGATTTCTTTCTCGCCGGTCGCTCCCTCACGTGGTGGATCATTGGTCTCTCCATCATCGGCACCAATATCGGCGCAGACAGCTACGTCGGCGCGTCGGGTAACGCGTACAACGTCGGCATCGCTCAAGCCAATTTCGAATGGATCGGCGCCATACCGGCGATGATCGCCGCCTCACTGGTTTTCATTCCGCTGTATTGGAAGGCTGGCGTTTACTCCATCCCCGAATACCTGGGTCTACGCTACAACCAAGCCGTCCGCGTGGCGGCAGCACTCATCACCAGTGTGGTAGCCGTCTTCGCCATCGGTGTCGCGCTCTGGGCGCTTGCCCTCACCCTGCAAACATACCTCGGCTGGCCTATCTGGGTGGGCATTCTTGTCACCGGGACCGTCGTCGGCGCTTACAGCATCGCTGGCGGGCTAGCGGCGGTGGCTTTCACCGACACGCTGCAGGTTTGCATCATGTTTTTAGGCGGCCTCGCCATCGTCGCCCTGGGTATTGCGGAAACCGGCGGATTGAACGGATTCGCCAACACCCTCACCACGGAGAACCCCAATCATCTGCAGGCTTATCTCCCCGCAGATCACGAGACCTTCCCCTGGCCTGGCGTCATCCTGGGTTTAGGCATCGTTTTGTCACCGGCGTACTGGTGTGCCGGTCAAGCGATACTGCAGCGTAGCCTGGGTGCGCGCAGCCAGTGGGATGCCAGCGCGGGGATGATGTTTGCCGCGTTCGCTAAAACGCTCATCCCACTCCTCGTCGTGTTTCCAGGCATGCTCGCGCTCGTGATGCATGCACAAATCGAATATCCCGATATGGCCCTACCCTGGGTGATCAAGAACGTGCTGCCCCCTGGATTGTCCGGCTTGATGTTTATCGCCATCATCGCGGCCCTGCAATCCAGTATCGATTCGGGCATCAACTCCACGTCCCTCATGATCACACGGGACATTCGACACGTGCTGGCACGCAACCCCGACCCAGAAGCCGATTTGCGCATCGGTCGTTATCTCACCTTGATCATATTGCTGTTGGCAATGGGTTTTGCACCGCTCGTTGCCGAACTTGGCGGTATCTACGCGTTCATTCAAACAATGCTGTCGCTGTTTCAAGGACCTATGTTAGCGCTCTTGTTACTCGGCGCCTTCACCCGAAGAGCGACACCGACCGCAGGCCTGTGGACGTTGCTGAGCGGAGTCGCCATCGCCGCTGCCATCCTCGCGACAGGTGTCAATATGCTCTACGTCGCGTTCGCCAGTTTCGTCTACTCACTGGTGGCCCTTTGGGTATTGAGTGGCTATACGGCACCGCATCCTCAAGATGATCTCAGCAACTTGATCTACCGGCCTTTCTCCAGAGAGAAACGTGCAACAACCGCCGCCCATGGAGAAGCATCGTGAATCTCCCTGTCGAATGGGCCAACTATCTCTCTATCGTCGGCTTTGTCTTCCTGTTGGTCCTCGTCTGGCGCATCCCGCGCCGGCTGATTTACTCGGAGGCGAGCGATTCGGCAAAGTGGCGCGATATTCGTTGGTGGGCGAGCTTGTTGATCGCTATTCAATTGACGCTCTATCTCACCTTTACCTGATGGCGCTACTATCGACGTAGAGCACTCGTCAGCGGCAAACGTACGGCTCGCACGCCAGCCGCCAACCCGCCCAAGCCACCCACCGCCAAAGCCAACACCATGCTCCAGAGAATAATTCGGCCATCGACTCGAAACGCAAATACCAGCGTCGTGTTAAGTCCGCTCCGAGTCGCTGTCTCCACGTTGTCGAACAGCAGATACACCACCAGAGCACCACAAACCGCGCCGACCAACGCCAAAAAAATCGCCTCGATCAACAAAGCGCCGACAACAACGGTTCTGCCAAAACCGAGCGCACGCAGCGTGGCAATCTCTCTTATACGGCTGTTGACAGCGTTGTACATCGTCGACAGTGAAGCCACCACCGCGCCTACGCACATAATGCCCACTACCCAGTAAGCAAAGGCAGCAATGAGATTGCGTCGCTCACGAATGTGTTCTTCGAATAACTTCGTTTCCATGACCAGTTTGACGTTCGCTTCAGGATCATCGTGCAATCGGCGTTGCACCTGTGCTTCTGCAGTCGCATCCGAGAGCACTACACGGACTGTATTCACCGCGTTACCGCGTTTGTACACATCGCGCAGCACTTCGATATCGGCGAACATCGCCGACTCGTCCATACTCCCATCGGCAGTAAAGACACCCACAACGGCAAGCTCGGTTTGATAGATCGGAATGAGCGAACCCAGTGCAAAGGCCGGGTATTGTGCGAGAAGCCGTCGACCCACGACAACTTCCCGTTTCCCGGGTATAAACGCGCGCCCCTTGACGATACGGATCTCCGGTCGAATCTCGCGCCAGGAACTGTCGACACTTCTCAGCATCACCAATGCATCGTCCGAGCGCCGGTCGGGGAGTTGTATGTGAAACAACAGTTCGCCACTCGCACTGACGATCTCGTCGATCTGCAATAGTTTGCCTACGGCATCACCTGAGTAGTAACTCATCGATTCTAACTGCGCACCGTCACGCAACACGACGCCACGGTCCCCCCGGGCGGTGTTGCGCGCAGCCTCTTCCAAACCTGACGCCAGCGCAAACAGGCCACAAAGCACACCGACTACCCCGGCGGTGCCCACCACGGTGACCATCGCCGCACCAATGCGCCACCTAATACTGCGCAGGCCAACGAAGGCAACGTCGACGATCTGCTTGAGCATCAGCCGCGCGTCCCTAGTCTAGACACACTAATCGAACGCCATCGCGCGGCTCGCATCCAAACGAGAGAGTTGCATGATCGGGATGAGGCTGATGACCACCGCGACGCCAACCGCTGCGACAAACGCGGCAACGACGTGACCGCGCGTGATCTCGAAATCGCCTACATAGCCCACTAATACATTGTTGATTTGCGGTTCGATCACAAAGGCTGCCGCAATCCCCAAGAAGAGGCCCCCGAGACAAAGTATCAACTGCTCGGCAATCACAACAACCATCAAGTTAGCGTCGAGAAAAACCCAGCGCGCGCATCGTCGCGAGTTCTGTCATACGCTCATTCAAGCCTTGGACCGCGGCATGTCCCGCCACCAATAGTACGGTGAAAAAGACCGCGCCGATGATGATACTCGTGATGCGTCCGATATCTCCCAACTGCCTGCCCCGGCTACGAACCAGGTATTCCCTGCTCACGGTCATTGTCGGTTCGGGCGTAATCGCCGTCGCTTCATCGATCGCTCGACCCACTGCAGCCATATCCACGCGCTCATCGACACGCGCAGCAAAATAGGTGACGCGGTGTTGGTTGATGCGCGACGCTTCGTTGAAGTAGGCATAGTGAAAGAACAACGCAGGGCTTATGGGACGGCCATCTTTGGGCAGCAACACCCCAGCCACTTCGAACTCCCAACTGCGCGAACCGTCCTCCTGCGGATATATCTGGCTCTGCAGATTCACCTTGTCACCCACATGCCACCCAAACTCGTCCGCAAGGGGTGCTGTGACCAACATGCCGGTACGCGTGCGCAGGAAACGCGCTCTCGCGTCTTCATCCACTCTGAAATCCCGAAGGGTTTGCAGTAACGCTTCCGGATTGGCGGCCCATGACTGAAAACCGTGTTTGCGGTCTTGATAGTAGCCCGTAAAACTGAGCATGGGCGTAACCGCGGCCACTCCGGGTTGCGAGACCACATGCTCGATATGCGTTGCCGGCAGATTGTAGGCGCTGGTGTGTTTGGGCCGGCTGATCAGCACCCGGTCATCCGAACTCGCGGCAGCTGCAAGATCAAATTTCGATGCGATCGCCTGCAATAAGACAAACAGAAGAAACGCGACGACCAACGCAATTGCCGACAGCGCGAGACGCATCGGGGTTCGGTACAAATTAGCGAATGTGAGCGTCCAAATCGTCACCCCACGCCCCAACCCTTCCTGGCCCACTGACTTACCTGAGTGCTACATTTTTAGCACTATTCCGGCGCCAATGAAAGGTTAAAGATTGCCTACACACCGGAGACTGCGCTAATTTCGGCAATCCGTTTAGAAAGGTCTGGCTATGCGACGCTCCTTTATCGAACCATTGGCGCTCACCCTCACATTGAGTCTGATTGGCTGCCAATTCCCACCGCCGAGCCGCACCCAGATCGATCCCACGCCCAAACTCTATGTACTCGATTGCGGATCCCTCACCTTCGATGACGTCACGGCCTTCGGTCTCGCCAACGATGAAACCTCAGTGCGTACGATGTTCGTACCCTGCTATCTGATCGATCACCAAGGCAAACAACTACTCTGGGACGGTGGCTTACCGCTTGGCGTTGTTGGGCAGGGAGCAGTGGCCTTGCCAACAGGCGGCACCATGACCTACGCACGCTCTGTCGTCGACCAGCTCGACGAGATCGGATTCACGCCCCGTGACATCGAGTTCGTCGCCTTTTCTCACTTTCACTTCGACCACGTCGGTGCCGCCAACGTCTTTACCGACAGCACGCTCCTGATCCAAAGCGCGGAATACGATGCTGCCTTCAATCACGCGGAGGACTACGAGGTCTACAACGCGGCCCTCTACGAAAAACTACGCAACACCCCGCGCCAATTACTGGAGGGTGACCATGACGTGTTCGGCGACGGTCAGGTAACGATCTACTCAGCACCCGGCCATACGCCGGGTCATCAAACTTTACTGGTGACCCTGAATCAGACAGGTCCCGTGATGCTCTCTGGCGACCTGTATCACTTTGAGGCTTCGCGCCGGCTCAAGCGTGTGCCTGTGTTCAATACCGACTCCGAACAGACGCTCGCCTCGATGGCTCGCATTGAGAACATTCTCAAAGAGCAGGGAGCCACCTTGTGGATAGAACACAACGCCGCACTCGCGCGTACATTACGCAAGGCGCCCGCTTTCTACGAGTGAGCGCTATAGTTTGTAGACACGCACCGCCGTATCGTGGAATAGATGCCGGCGATCGTCGGCATTGAATCCTGCACTCAGCTTCTTGAAAGCGTTCCACAACACCGCGTAGGAACAACTCTGTTTGTCGACAGGGAAGTTAGATTCGAACATACACCGTTCAGGACCGAAGAGCTCGACGGCTTTCAAGTGATAACGTCCCGTGGCTTCGACAATCTCATCCGACGTTGCGGGCGTCGTTCGCTTATGCCAACCAAAACCGTTGATGGGCATGACGATCCCGCCCAGCTTCGGGTGTACGTTGTCACACTTGGCAAGCTCCGCCGCATCCACACACCATTGCGTAAATATCTCATCCCCTTTACCTACATAGGGCCCGATCCCCAACGGACCGCCAAAGTGGTCGAAGATGATCGTAGTGTCCGGGAAAGTTCGAGCAAGATCGGTGAGTTCGGGTATCTGCGTGTGGTACAACCAGGCATCGAAGGTCAGGTTTCTTTTATTCAGCTCCTCAAAGCCCGCGCGGAAGTCATCGCGCAACAGTAAACTCTGCGAAGGATTGGTGTGTGAATTGCGCACAGCATCATCGGCATCCCACCCAGCTGCGTGGCGGATGCCTCGGAAACGGTCCGATAAACGCATGTGCTCATCCAAGACAGGTCCAACCGCGGCGCCAAGCGTGAGATCCGCATAACTCACGATGCCCTCGCACGCGCGAAAGTCACCGTACAAACCACTCGCCGTCATGGCGGCAATGCCGTTCACGAATTCCGTCTCACCGACAGGGCGCATAGCGTCGTCGCCGTGCGCTCGATACATCGACGAACACTCGACAAACACAGTGCTGACCACATTGTGACCGCTGCGCACGTCATCGAGCAGCTGCGGTAAGAGATAAGGATTGGTGTCGTTGTCCCACAGATGATGATGCGGATCGCAGATCGGCAGATCAGGCTCGATGATGTCCTCGCTGACTTGGGCGAGCCATTCATTCCTCATCTCAATAGACCACCACCGAACGAATGCTGGTTCCTTCGTGCATCATGTCGAAACCCTTGTTGATGTCCTCCAAACTGAGCTTGTGGGTAATGAGGTCGTCGATATTGATTTTGCCGTCCATATACCAATCGACTATTTTCGGCACATCCGTGCGACCTTTCGCGCCACCGAACGCAGTCCCCCTCCATACGCGGCCGGTGACCAATTGGAACGGACGGGTGGCAATTTCGTTCCCTGCGGCGGCGACGCCGACTACGACGCTCTCACCCCACCCCCTGTGACAACACTCCAACGCCTGACGCATGACATCGGTGTTGCCGATACATTCGAATGAGTAGTCTACACCGCCATCCGTCATGTCCACGATCGCGGCAACGACATCATCGACATCACTGGGATTGATGAAATCGGTCATGCCGAACTGCGTTGCCAGCGCTTTCTTATCGTTGTTCAGGTCCACTCCAATGATCCTATCGGCACCCACCAGACGAGCGCCCTGAATGACGTTCAAACCAATGCCGCCTAAACCAAATACCGCGACATTCGAACCCGCTTCGACTTTGGCGGTATTCATCACCGCGCCCAACCCGGTGGTGACTCCACACCCGATGTAACAAACTTTGTCGAACGGCGCATCTTGGCGAATTTTTGCGACCGCAATCTCCGGCATGACCGAAAAGTTGGAGAACGTCGAGGTCCCCATATAATGAAAAAGGCGTTCGCCATTCAGCGAAAACCTCGAAGTGCCGTCCGGCATCACGCCTTGGCCTTGGGTTGCGCGAATCGCGCCGCACAGATTGGTTTTACCGGAGGTGCAGAACTTACACTGCCGGCATTCGGGCGTGTACAGCGGAATGACGTGGTCACCCGGGACCACCGACGTGACCCCCGCACCCACTTCGCGTACGATCCCGGCGCCTTCATGACCCATGATGGACGGAAACAAACCTTCAGGATCCGCACCGGACAAGGTATAGGCATCCGTGTGGCAGAGACCCGTAGCCATGATCTCCACCAATACCTCACCGGCCTGAGGTCCACTCAACGAGACAGTTTCGATGCTCAACGGTTCACCGGCAGCGAATGCCACCGCAGCCTTAGTGTCCATGGATTTCCCTTAAATTCGACTACGTGCGCCTTATGATGAGCGCCCAACCACCCGCTTGGCAACCGAGCTTTGCCGCAGTAGACAGCAGTAGATGATAGACTGCGCGCCATGTTGCTCGGCATTCGTGTTTCATGCGCTTAGGTCTGTGGTTCAAGCTGGGGCTGCGCGATTGGCCGAACTATGTTCCGCTCATCCCGACCCTCATCGATTATCGACGCGAACACTTCACCCACGACCTCGTGGCCGGACTTGTCGTAGGCATGGTGACGGTTCCGCAAGCAGTCGCTTATGCCTTTCTAGCCGGCGTGCCGCCCCAAGCAGGACTCTACGCCTGCCTGCTGCCAATGGTATTGTACTCGTTGTTCGGCAGTTCCAAGCAACTCGTTGTCGGTCCAGTGGCTGTCGCCGCCTTGATGGTCACAGCGACCGCAGCGGAGCACGCACCCCGCTACAGCGACGCCTATCTCGGGGTCACGACGATCATGAGTCTACAGGCGGGCATCTTCCTGTGGATATTGCGCCTCTCGCGTATGGGTGGGCTGGTCAACCTGCTCAGTCACCCGGTCATCACCGGCTTTGTCAATGCAGCGGCCATCCTCATCATTGTCAGCCAACTACCGGCGTTTGCCGGTATTAGCTCACCAGATACCGCTCAACCTGTGGATATTCTGGTTCACGTGTTCCAGTCGCTGAGTGACGTCGATGCATTGACCCTGGCTGTGGGCGCCATATCACTCGCACTGTTGTTGGTCTTTCCCAAGGCCGGTGTGTGGATCCTCGAGCAATGCGGTGTGCTCATTTCCAAGGAACACGCACTGACTCGTCTTGGCCCCATGGTAGTGGCCGTTTTGGCAATCCTCTGGGTGACTTTGACGGACAACGCGACGGCGTTGAACGTCGTGGGCAACGTACCGAGCGGGCTCCCGGACATCGCACCGCCGCCCTTCGATTTAGCGCTATGGCTGGCATTGCTGCCGCCGTCGGTCATCATCGCTCTGGTCGCGTACGTGGAAAGCTACAGCATCGGCACGACTCTTGCCGTACGGCAACAATCCCGAGTAAATTCGCACCAGGAACTCATCGCGCTCGGTGCCGCCAATATCGGTGCGGCCTTTACCGCGGCCTATCCAGTGGCCGGTAGCTTCTCTCGCTCCAGCGTGAATTATTATGCAGGCGCGAAAACACCCGTCAGTAATCTGTTCTGTGCGGGGGTGATCGTCATCGTCCTACTGTTCTTCACCGGCGTGTTCGCCGCCCTGCCGCACGCAGTATTGTCCGCCATCGTGATGGTATCCGTGGTCGGCATGATGGATTTGAAGAGTTCACGCAGTCACTGGGCGATTCACCGCCACGACGTGATCACCGAGTACGCCACTTTGGTGTTGGTGTTGTTCTTCGGCGTAGAACTGGGACTCGGTGCCGGTGTGTTGCTATCCATCGCGTTCTGGATACGTACGTCATCCAAACCCAACATTACCCAGGTGGGTCGTCTGGGTGATACGGAGCACTTTCGCTCCATCAAGCGTTACGATGTGGAAACGCTGCCGCATGTCCTTGCCTTGCGCGTGGACGAGAATATCTATTTCGCCAACGCGACCCAGATCGAAGACAAGTTCTTAAAGCGGGCGCAGCGCCGCAAGGGCACAGAGCATGTGCTGATGGTGTGCAGTTCGATCAACGTGGTGGATGCCACCGGCCTACAATCTTTACATCGATTGAACACCAACCTCGCGCAGGCCGGCATCACATTCAATATGTGTGACGTCAAAGGCACCTTGATGCCGACGCTAACCGCAGCGGGGCTACCTGGCGCAATGACGGGTGAGATCTTCTTCACGGCACACCGCGCCATGAAACACTTTGCCGCAGAGTTGGAAGAACGCAGGCGCACCCGGGACGGTTCGGCGTCTAACGACACCCACCCGGCCTCCGCGGTGGAGGCTGAATAGCGGTGAACACCATCGACCGCTACATCGCATCGCGCGCCAACACGACCATCGCCGTGGTTGTAGTGAGCCTACTCGCGCTCATTTCTCTCTTTGCACTTTTCGAAGAGCTCGACGAGCGACAAGTGACTTACGGCTTGTCAGAAGCCTTGCAATACGTACTGATGACGCTGCCAAGGCGCTTGGATGAAATTCTCGTGTACGGTGTCTTTCTGGGTTTCCTCATCGCACTCGGTTATTTTGCAGAATCCAACGAGCTGACCGTGTGCCGGGTTAGCGGCATGTCACCGGCCCGCCTGTGCCTGGCTTTGATGCCATCATTACTGCTCTGGCTGGCCATCAGCATCGTCGTCGCCGAATTCATCGCACCGGTGAGCGAACGCGCCGCCGAAGTGAACAAACTGGAAGCGCAGTTCGGCAACGATGCACTCAATAACGCCGGAGGGCTGTGGCTGAGAGATGCCAACACCTACATGCAAGTTCGCGCCATCGACGAACAAGGACATCTTCTGGGTATCAACCAATACGTGCTCAATGAATCACGCGAGCTCGTTGAGTCGCTGACGGCGGAGTCCGGCATCTACAACGAAGAGCTCGGGCAGTGGATCTTGCTCAACGGGCGGCGTACCGAACTCGGCACTGACGTGGCCTACACCGCCGAGTTCGAGCGCTGGACCTGGAACAACCCCATCACCCCAACAGTGCTGGCCAGTCAAGCGTTCCTCGAACCCAACAAGATGTCGATGCGCGCACTCTACGATCAAATCCAGTTCAGTCGTGCGCAAAATTTCGGCACATCGGAACACGAGCTCGCGTTTTGGTCGCGCGCCCTCAAACCCGTCACTTATTTCGGCCTGATGCTCTTCGCACTCGGTGTGGTCATGGGTCCGCTACGTGAGGTCGGTGTAGGCTTGCGCATCACGGTGGGAATCTTCGCCGGATTGGGCTTTAAGTACCTGCAAGATCTCTTCGCACCCGGCGCGATGGTATTCAATATTCCCGCGATTATCGCCATACTGATCCCAATTGCGGGGTATTGGCTGGTCGCCTGGGTGCTGATCCGCAAAAACGCATAACTCACAACACGACACAAAAGCAACGAAGGGGAACCAATGAAACTCGGACTGATGCTCGGATACTCCGGTGCGCAGCTGCGCATTCCACTGGAAGACGTCAAACTCGCCGAACGTTTGGGTTACGACAGCGTCTGGACCGCCGAAGCCTACGGATCCGACGCCATCACCCCGCTCGCTTACATCGCTGCGCATACGGAGCGGATTCGTTTGGGTACCGCGGTACTGCAGCTTGCCGGACGTACACCTGCAAACGCAGCCATGGCCATGGCCACGCTCGATCAATTAGCCGGTGGCAACCGCGCCATCTGCGGTCTGGGCGTATCGGGGCCGCAGATCGTCGAGGGTTGGTACGGCCAGCCCTGGGGCAAGCCGTACTATCGAATAAAAGACTACGTCAGCATCATGAAAAAGATATGGGCCCGCGAAGAACCGGTGACCCACGACGGTAAAGAAATCTCGTTGCCTTACACCGGCGAAGGCGCGCTGGGCATCGGCAAACCGCTCAAGTCCATCTTGCACATGAACCCCGACATCCCCGTATTTCTCGGTACCGGCATGGAAGCCACCGTGCGCATGACCGCAGAAATAGCCGATGGGTGGTTGCCTCTCGGGTATGTACCGGAGTCCGCACACTTCTATGACGATTGGATCGCCGAAGGCCTGGCCAAAGGCGGTAAGTCGCTCGATCAGTTCGAGCGTCAGGCCATGACCACCGTCAAGGTCACCGACGATGTAAAGAGCGCACTGGACGCCATGAAACCGGGCATCGCACTGTATGTCGGAGGGATGGGGCACAAGAACATCAACTTCCACAAAGAAATGATGGTGCGCCGCGGATTTGGCGATGCTGCCGAGCGCATACAGGAACTGTATTTAGCCAAACGCAAAGACGAAGCCATTGCCGCCGTGCCGGATGAATTCGTCGACAGCGGGGCATTGGTAGGGTCGAAAGAGCGCATCGCCGAGCGTTATAGGGCCTGGGAAGACTGCGGGGTGACCGGTCTCACGATCACCGGCAACTCGCAAGCCATTCAGACGATGGCGGAAGTCGCGCGGTTGAATTTCCCCAACAAGTAAGGCGGTTACCAGCCGCCACCCCCGCCGCCGCCTCCGCCGCCTCCGGAGGAGCCGCCGCCACCACCCCCGGATGACGATCCCGGCGGCGTCGCTGCGGAGGATATTGCAGAAGAGAAGTTGGCGCCGACGTTGCTGGAGAATCGCGTCAGGTCCGAGTGATGGAAGCGGCCGCGGTACCAACTAGGCCGGTATTCCCGACCGCGCTCACGACTCAGTGCCTCGAATACGGCGGTGAACTGTCGTGCCCAGCCTTTCTCGACACCCAGCGCGATGGCGTACGGTAAATAGCGCTCGAACAGTTCCGGCGTCTTCTGAGGCGCCTCATGCAGCCCCAGATCCTCCTGACCGCTCACATTTAGATAGAGTTTAAAACCGTCCAACTGGTCGAGTAGCCAGCGGCCTCGCGCAGTCGGTGCTTTCATTAAATACATAAATCCAAGATGCAGGATCGCGTTTGCCGCAACGAACAGCATGGCGACGAACGTCATGCCAATATTCGCCGCGATCACAACGGCCAAACCGCTCAACGCAATCGAAGGCAACAACAAACCCCTGTTCTTGCGAAAGTAAGTGTGCAGATAGTCGGTACGCAGAGAACGCTTGTGCGCAAGCCGTGCGACCTGCAACACCTCGTGGTTCTTGTTATCGAGCTCAAGGACGTCTCCGTTGGAAAACAAGCTAGCCAACAAACGCTCTTCGCCGGGTGCGAGCGTCGTCTGTGCCGTCACACGCTTCAACACATAGTCGTCGCTATCGTCCTGTTGTATCTCGAGGTGACCCTTGACGGCCAGGCTGACTATGGCCGCACTCAGCGTCTCCGGGTCGTAGCCCATTTGCGCGATGTAGCGAGACGACGCCGGTGAGTAGCCTTCCGGCGGTTCGTAGCGGGGATAGATTACCCCGGGCTCCGGATCGCGACCGAACCTGCGCCACACAAACAACAGGTAACCCAGCGAGCCGAAGAACGCTCCGCCGCTGAGGAGTAAGGAGGCATTGTCCTTCAGTAGAAACCACACGCGCTGCAGTGTCGAAGGTTGCGCGACTATCCCCTTCGGCCAGCCGACCACGATCGTCATACCGTGCCCCGGCGGCAACGAGCGCGTGGTAGCGAAGTGTGCACCGCCATCGACGGCGCGTGCCGTATAATCCGTGCCTGACGTACCCGCTCGGCCTGTGTATCCGTAGGTGGCAATGTCCGCCTGCGGCACGCGCTGCGGCAGTTCGACCGTTGCCGTCACGTGGTCGATGGCAAAACCCCAACCGTTGCCCGTCACATTCCAATAGAGTTCATCGTGTTCCTCGAAATATCCTAGCTGTCGGTCGGTTCGATAGCTGATCACGTAGCGGTACCGGCCTGGTGTCAAAAACACGTCAGCATTGCCGACGTACACCCGCACGCCGTTGCTGAGCCGTTCGGTGCGAAAGTCATCGGGCTCGCCGTTGCGAGTCACGGAGATCACGTCGAAGTCGACACGGATCGAGTTGCCTAGCTTGTCCTCGTAATCCGTCGGGAAGTCGCGGTAGATGCCTCGTCTGATCTGCTGACCCGCCGCGATCACCTCGATGGCTTCGCGTACTTCCATGGACGCATCGTGCGCGATGTCTATTTCTACATCGTAATTGAGGATCCGTTCTTCAGCGGCCCAGGCTGCAACGGTCCCAAACGTACACAGCACCAGCAGACTGCCGATGAGAAGCTTATCGATTAAGAAACTGTAAAGAGAAATTCCGTCGGCAAGAATTGAGCGCCTCATAGAGCGAGGTCTACGGCAATGCGGTCGCGCTCGGAAGGGTCGGCCTCGAAAAAGTCGGCTTGGGCAAAGCCGAACACCCGCGCCAGCAGCAGATCAGGAAACGACTCGATGCGCGTATTGAGGTTTCGCACCGCGCCGTTGTAGTAACGCCGGGCATGCTGTAGGTGGTCCTCGATCTCCGTGAGCTTTGTGTGCAAGTCACGAAAGTTTTGATCGGCTTTCAAATCGGGATAGTCCTCGGCCAAAACGATTAACTTCCCCACCGCCTTGTCTATCGTGTCTTCAATGCCGGCTTTCGTGGTGAGGTTGGTTTCGACCCGACTACGGGCGCGTAACTCTGTCACTGCCTCCAGGGTAGCGGCCTCGTAGTCGGCGTAAGCCTTCACCGACGTGACGAGTGCCGGTAGCAGATCGTGACGACGCACGAGCTGTACATCGATGTCGCTCCAACCATTGGCTACACGATTCTTGTCGCGAATGAGTCGATTGTATATCCATATTGCATACCCCAGCATCAGCCCAACGATGACAGTAAGGGTCGCGGTCACTACAAACGCCTTATCCAGATGTTCCTATAGCGGACAGGATTGCCGTGATCCTGCAATTTGAGCGGAGCCGCACCATGAGCCTTGTATTGTGGCTCACCGATGAACTCCGTCGGTCCGTGAAGGGTTACATTATTCTGCACGAGTACGCCGTTGTGAAATACGGTCACGCGGGCGGGGTGTACCACGCGTCCGTGTGTGCCGAAAACAGGTGCGGTAAAAACGATATCGTAAGTTTGCCACTTGCCCGGTCGGCGCGACGCGTTCACGAGGGGTATATGTTGCTTGTACACGCTTGCCGCTTGACCGTTGCTATACGTACGGTTGTCGAATGAATCGAGTACCTGGACTTCGTATTCCGACATCAGAAACACACCGCTGTTACCGCGGCCCTGACTATCGCCGACCACCTCTTTCGGTGTTGCCCACTCGATGTGCAATTGCACATCGGTAAATGTTTCAACGGTGCGGATGTCCCCGGCACCCGCTTTCACCACCAAGTCACTGTCTTCCAGTAACCATCCAGCCGCATCGCCATCCATGGATTGCCAGGCACTCAGGTCATCCCCGTCGAAAAGCACGATGGCATCGGAGGGCGGCGCCTGGAGGCTACCCGGGGTCACTATGGGCGGCTCGTCTTGCCAGACTTCGGTGACCGCAGCCCGGGCCAGGACTTCTTCCCGTGTCAGTTCTTCGGCGCCAACGGCGTTGATTGCCGGAGATACCCAAAGCACCACAAACAAGACCACTTTAGTCATCGTACCTCCAGCGTGTTGCGACCCAATTCATCGACCAAACCGATAGCGCAGTTTCACGATGAAGACACTGATCACCGGACTCGCCAACGCGTCCGTGAACAGGTCACCGAACTCATCGTATACGCGATTGTCGAGGTTGCTCCCGCGCGTGTACACCACGAATAAATCCGACAACGGGCCGATTTCCCAGCGATAACGCAGCTGTGCGGTAAGCCGGGATATGGTGAAGTCGTCGGCAGGCTCACCCGGATCCTTGAAGCGGCGCTCTATGTCGCCGATGTCGGCCGGTGTACGCCAGAACTCCTGCTCCCGCGCGCGAATACCGGCCCACTGCATCGTAAGGCGCAGTTGCTGGCGCGCCGAGATAAACAGGTCCATGGCCAGCCGCGGCTGCCAATCCGTGGCTTCGAAGGTCGTGAAGTCCCGATCGTCCTGGTAGACCAACCAACCGTCGCGACGAAAGTAGTTGATGTCGAAGTCCACCGAGAACCGGTCCACCGGTTTGATCGTGGCGCCAAAAGATATGCGTGTCGTCCAGTCTCCGAGCTCTTCCTGGCGCATACCGGCGAGCACACTGAAACTCAGCGGTTTCGCCGAATCGGTGCCATAGGACACCTCGGCAACCCATCGATCTTCGGTTTTGTAAGTACCGTTACCCCGGCTGTTACGATCGTCGAACCGTCCGGGGAACCAATCGAGCTCCGTGCCTATCTCCGATAGGTTGTTGAACTGCCACTTATTGCGCAGAAAGATGCCGCCGCGCACAGGATCCCCGTCCATGTTTTGTTCGTAGCTCAACACAACGGACGTTCGCCTGTTGCGTAAAACGTTTCCGTTCACCGTCTTGTTAGTATTCAACCCATAAACCATACCTACAGCATCGTTACGGCGAATGAACCCGAGATCCGAGATGTCTAAATCGCGGTCGAAGTAGTCCACGGTCAAACTGTGTTGGATGGTACGGTTGGGGACATAGCTGAAGTCCATGAAGGCTCCGTACCCTTTCTCATCCAGCACCTCGCTGGCGATCAACTGCGTATCCCATGAGAATTTCCCGTCGCGCGACAAATAGTGTGTATCGATGCCGTGAACGATGGCTTCGTCGTCCGGCTTGTCCACCAATGTGCCGATGTAGCCGATCGAACGCCGGCCACCGCTTTGGCTGGATTCGTACAACAAGCGCCCAACACCGAAATTGCGGCCCTCCTGCTCGAGCCTGATACGCGTGCCGTTGCGCGTGCCGTTGCGCTTCACATCCTCCTCGAACGCCGACAACAAACCCCACCGCAAACCCCCACTTTGACCGGTCAGTTTCACCGCACCCGCCAACTCGGTGGGCCGGCCAAGCTCCTCGCCGGGCACGTCCACGTCATCCGGCACATCGATCTCCGGTAGACCGCCGATACGTCGTGTGTTGACGAGCGTTGTCGGTGTCGGAAAGAAGGTCGACTTGGTCTGACGCGCGCCGGACGAACCCGATCGCGACCGCGGGCGGCTGCGCGACGTGGTTCGAAATACCTCTTCCCCTTCTAAGAAGAACAGCCGCTTTTCCGGGAAAAACGTCTCAAAAGCGGTGAGGTTGACTACCACGTCATCCGACTCCACCGCACCGAAGTCCGGATTCGCAGTGGCCGTGAGCTGAAAGTTCGAAGAGGGTCGCCAGAAGACATCAACGCCTGCGCGGTAGTGATCTTCCTCGTCAATATCGTCGCGGGCGAAACTCGTGTAGGGAAACACCGCGAACTGCTGACGTGGATCCACCTTGCCGAATTCGAGCTGCCCCAAAGCCGACATGAAGCGACTCCCCGTAAACGGCAACGCCGGTGTGCTCCAGCGCTCATCGGCGTAGGCGAGCTTGCGATTCACCCAGAACCCCATCCTGCGTTCATCATCGATTTCCGGCATGGCCATCATGCTCCATGGCAGGAACATCTCCATGCTCCAACCATCCTCGGTCTCGGCCGTCGCCCGGCGCCAAGGGCCGTCCCATTCGCTGGAGAATTGCCGTTCGGGCGCCACCTTGCCGTCCTTCACCGACCCGCCGAGTGCGGTGGAAAACCAATATCCGTACAGACCTTCACCGGACGTGTCCAACGTGATACCGAACTCGTCCCGCGAGATAAAGCTGTCGCGACCCGACAACCGTGCTACCAACGTTTCTTTGGGCTGCTCGAGAAGCACACCCACATAAAGACCATGATCGCTGTAAAGGTAGTGCGCGCGCGTGGCATAGCGTGGCTCGATCAACGTGTCCGGATCGATCACCCGCATGTCGTCATAACCGGGCACTTGCGTCCACAATGCCTCGTCCAGCACACCATCGATGTCGATATCGGGTTGTGCGAAATACGGCACGACGACGCGTTGCCGCTCTTCGGCGTTTACCGCCAGCACGCACACGAGCACAAGCAACACGAACGAATGTCGAGCGAGCGCAATCACCCTCAGTACGTTAGAAAGTCGCTTGCTACGGTTACATCCACACCATCCAAACGATGCATCGGGAATTCCATGCCCGCGAATTGAGTCGTCACAACTTCGCCATCACCCGCCAACATGCGCCGTACGACGGCAAGGTGGCGGCCTTCCTGCATGGTCTCGATGAGTTGAACGCCATGAGATGAATAGTGCCAGGCGACAGTCAGCCGACTGATGCGCTGAAGATCATCCGCCAATTGGGCCATATCGATGATGAGGTACTGCGCACCGAGAAAAGTATCGCCCCCGAAGAAGAGCTGTTGCGCTTCGTCGTACAACGCCAACCCATCCGGTGAATGTGCGCGCGTGTGGATCACTTTGAACTGCCGGTCGCCCAGGTCGACGGTGTCGCCATCGGCAAGAAAGCGCAGTTGGCTTCTCCGCATCGGTTTGACCGCAAAGGTTGCAGGATCGAAGCCAACGGGCGGCGTGATTCCGGGATGGGCGTGATTCCGGGATGAGGGGTAAGATCGGCCCAGTACTCTGTAAATCCCTCACTAACGCCTTGAGTCAACTTTTCGATGGCCCAGGCATCCTCGATGATCCACGCTGCCTCAAATTGCGCATTACCGCCGTTGTGATCGAGGTGGTTGTGGCTGTTGATGACCATCAACGGTTTGTCATCCAGACCTTCGACACTTCTGAGTTCTCGCACGGCGAGTGCAATATCACCGATGCCCATCCCGGTATCGTAGAGGATGTCTTTGTCGCGACCTGCAATTAGAAAGGAATTGACCTTCTCGCGGTGCCCCGGCTCCCATAGGGCGTACACCCGGTTCGGTAACTCCAGGATCTCGAACCATCCGGTGCTGTTGGCGATACGGCGAGAATGACGCAGTTGCTCAACGAGCGCTCCTGCGGTGTGGCGTGCCTCTAAGGTGGGTGCAGCGCGCTCAACCCGGATCTCGAGCCTCTTTCGATCGGGTTCACCGCACCCTGTCGCCAGCACCACAAACACCACGCCCAACACCCATTCGACGATGGGCCGGTGTATTCGCCCGCAAACCTTTGGCAATCCTGTACCCCTACCGTTCACCCTACCTATAATAACAAGTCTCGCGCATCAGGCGGCGACTGACCCAAGATCGCTTGCAACCCAAACGAAACCATTCACTGCTGCGCACCGTGCGTCGGTCGTCTGCCTGCCCGGACCGCCACATCACGTGAGTCCGAACTTAAAAACTACCCCCTCCACGATCTCGGCATTAGCGAACATTCGCTTGATTCCGACAATAGGCGACAAAGGCTCGGGTAGCACTGGCTTCCGCTCGGTCGACCGGCGCCGCGGTCTGGGCATCGTCGCCTTTGCCCAACGCTTGCGCACGCTCGATAAGCCCATGCCAGTGCGGTTCCAGCGCGGCACACGCCCAAGTCATCGAAGCGGGCTTGGAAGCAATTTCGCCGGTCTCGAGTGTATGCAGCACACGGCAAGCCAAGCCCACCCAAAATGCCTGCCCAGCGCGATGCGTCATTTTCAATTCGCTTGCTGCCGCTAGATCCAACACGCGTTTGACCTCGGCCCGTAGGGCATCGTCAGGCACTGGATCGATCAAGGTTTTCGGGTCGGGGCCCGTCAAGACGATCCCACGCTCTCGCAATATCCGGCGCACGACACGAGAGTTGTCGTGCTCGGAACGCACGAGGTCCGTGGAACCGCGGTCTACATACCAGAATGGGTAAGCCAGCGGCGGGCTGCCGGACATCCCCGGATCGCCCCAGTCCTCAGTGCGCGCTTCCCCAGGCGGATCACGAGGATCCGCGGACCACCGGCGCAATACCGGCGCAGGCGCATACGAGCCTTCCAGATTTTTGGGCCAGTGGGGTAACGTCAACGCATGCACATCGATGTGCAATTTGCCCAGACCGGCAACCGCTTCCTTCGAGAGATCCTCGCGGATGACGATCATGAAGTCACAATCACTATAGGGGGTGTAGTCACCCACCGCGAAAGACCCCTGTAGGTAAGCGCCCACGAAGTTTTCCGCCAATATGTCGCGTGCGCCCTCGACGAGCTGTGCGAGGACTGCGTTGAGTTCCTCGTATTCCGTCGCGGGCGCTATTTGGTCGTGAACGTAAAGTTCTCCGCCATGTTCTCGCGCACCTCGCCCTGGTGGTTGAAATACTGTCGAAAACCGCCGTTGTAGTTACCATCTTGGCGACGATTGAACTCACCTTCGAAATTGTAGTAACCCGGCGTGCATTCCTGATTACGACTCGTTTTGCCGCGATGTTTGATCACTTCCTGCACCCACCACTCTTCAGCTTCACCAGTCGGATCCATGCTGTGGTAGCCATGTTGGCGCACGTAATCGATGCACGCTGCAATGTGATCGCCCTGGGTTTGCAACATATCCGTCAGGTTGAACTGAAAGGACGCTTGGTAGCCGCCCATGATGAATAAATTGGGGTAGCCTTCGGTGTGAATCCCAAGTAGCGTGCGAATCCCTTCAGCGTACTTCTCTTGCAGGTCCACACCACCCTTCCCAACGATCTTGTTGTAGATGCCGGTCTTCTGCACTTCAAAACCAGTCGCATAGATCAAGAGATCGAGCTCGAACTGCTCACCGTCGAAAACCGGTCCGTGTTCATTGATCTGCGTGATACCTTTACCGTGCGTATCTATCAACTGCACGCTAGGCAGGTTGAACGTCGGTAAATACTCGTTATGGAAACACGGACGCTTGCACATGAACATGTACCATGGCTTGAGCGCTTCAGCAGTGTCCTTGTCTTCGACTTCCGCTTCGATGCGCTTGTGGATGCGCATCATGTAGTCGATGTTGGCGTTCTCTTGTTTGCGGATCTTCTCTTCGCGCGATAAAGCTGCCATCTTCGCTTTCTGCTCGGGGCTCGGCTCCGACAATGCCAGCACTCTCTCTCGGCGCTTAGCTTGCCAACCGGGTTTGAGTTTGCGCGCCCAATTCGGGTCCGTCGGCCAGTCGTCACGAATATCGATAGACGATGGAGTGCGTTGGAATACATACAGCTGTTTAGCGGTCTTGCCGAGCTCGGGCACTGCCTGCACGGCGCTGGCACCGGTACCGATGATGCCCACGACCTTATCGTGCAAGTTTTCCAGCGTCTCACCCGTGTAGTCGTAATCCCACCGAGACGTGTGAAACGAATGACCTTGGAAGCGTTCCATGCCCTGAATCTTAGAGAGTTTTGGTTTCGACAGCGTCCCGTTGGCACAGATGACGAACTGCGCGCGCATGCGATCGCCCCTGTCGGTCTCGAGATGCCACATCTGCTCGTCTTCGTCCCATACGGTCGAGGTGACCGTGGTATTGAACACGGCAAGGTCGTAAAGGTCGTACTTCTTCGCGATTGCCTGGCAGTGGCTCAGAATCTCCGGCCCGCGGGAATAGTGATTGACCGGCACGTAATCCATCTCATCGAGCAACGGCAAGTAATCGTACGCGACGACATCGCAAGCGACGCCGGGATAGCGATTCCAGTACCAGGTGCCGCCGACGTCCGCGCCCCGTTCAACGATACGTATGCTCTCCACGCCTCGCTCCCGCAGCCGCGCTGACGTTAGGAGCGCGGAGAAACCGCCGCCGATGAACAGGACCTCCACCGTGTCGTTTATCGGCTCTCGCCCGGGAACGGCATCGGCGTACGGATCGACCGCGTACTTTTCGAGGTCTCCACTCAATTCCGACGTGAACTGCGTCGTCCCTTCGGGCCGATACGCCAGGCGCAAATCACGCTCCTCTGCGAATTTACGCTTGATCTCGTCGTAATACTCCTGCGGTTTTTGTTCTCTTGCCATTCTAAGATTCCTGCAACTTTATTCAGCCTCGACCGAGCTCCGCATTGAGTTCGCCTACTTTGAGCTCACCTTCTCGCGTCTGTCCGCCTATTTCCATGAAGCGGCGCATATTGGTTTGCGCGCCCTCGGTGCGCAGCAAGCGCTGGAAGAGGTAGGCTTCTTCGACCAAGCCTTCCTGCAGCGGTTTTTCCGCTGCGTTGACTGCCTCTTTCGCCAAGCGCACAGCTTCCACCGGAAAACTGGCGATGCGCCGCGCCAACTGCATTACCCACGAATCGATATCGTTGGCATCGATTATACGGTTGAGATAACCCCAACGCTCCGCCGTTTCTGCATCCAGGTCATCGCCACCGAGCACGATCTCCATCGCCCGTCCGCGCCCGACCAGACGCGGCAGCCGCTGCGTACCCGTGCCCCCGGGCAGGATGCCGAGCGGCACTTCCATCTGATTGACCTTAGTCTTGCCCCTGACGCCGAAGCGCATGTCCATACTCGATACGAATTCGCTGCCTCCGCCGCCTACCCGGCCCTCGATCTGTGCGATGGTGGCCTTGTCCATGGTACGCACCCGCTCACACATCTGGTGGAACAGGCTGAGCTCCTGGTCTTTTTCAGCATCCGTTGCAGTTGGAAATTTGAGAATCTCTTCGACATCGAAGTGTGCGATGAAAAATTCCGGATGCGCGCTTTTGAAGACGACGACGGTGAGCGTCGGGTCGGCTTTCAGCTCAGCAGTCAAGGCCGCCATCTCGAGGTACAAAGGCACCGTAAAAATATTGATGGGCGGGTTGTCGATCGTGACCACGGCAAGGCGCCCTTCGATGTCGACTCTGAGCAAGTTGTAGTCGTAAGCCATAATAATCTAAAGGGACCTCTGATTGATTGAATAGCCAGCCGCAACCAATCACTATACCGTGCTTGTGTTTTAAAAGAAAAAGAGCAACCCACCGATCAACATCTCCAACCGGCAGCGCAGCTACACGCTCTTCTTATTAGTGCTCGTGTTCACGTCCAGCCATGTCGACCGCCAAATCATCACCATCCTGCAGGAACCCATCAAAACCACCTTTGCGCTGGCGGATTGGCAACTGGGTTTGATGACCGGGGTCACCTTCGCGCTCTTTTACGCCACTCTCGGTATGCCCATGGCCATGTGGGCGGATCGTCGCAGCCGCCGTAACCTAATTACTTTTGCGATCAGTCTATGGAGTGCGATGACCGTACTCTGCGGGGTAGCTACCCAGTTCTGGCAACTGTTACTGGCACGAATCGGAGTGGGCGTCGGAGAGGCGGGATCGAATCCGCCTTCGCACTCCATCATCTCGGATCTTTACCCGGCGGCCGATCGCGGTACCGCCCTTGCCATTTTCGGGCTTGGGGTGAACCTGGGCATCATGCTCGGCTACCTGATCGGCGGTTGGGTGAACGAGTGGTGGGGATGGCGATGGGCGCTCATCATAGCCGGTGTGCCGGGATTGTTGATCGCCTTGCTAGTGCGCTTCACGCTGACCGATCCCCCGCGAGGCTACGCTGACGGCATTGCCGACAAACCGCCTGCTCCACCCTTTTGGACCGTCGCCAGAATGATGTGGCAGAGCTCGATCATTCGACAACTCCTGATGGCCAACGCGTTAATCGCCTTTTCCGGTTACGCCGCCGTCGCCTGGATTCCGGTGTACTTTCAAAGAGTGCAGGGCCTGTCTACCGGCGAATCCGGCACCTATCTGGCGCTGGCCATCGGTGTGGGCGGCGGCATCGGCACCTTTTTCGGCGGGTATCTGTCGGACAAGCTCGCTCGAATCGACGAGGGCTGGCGCGGCTGGGTCGTGGTCGTCGCTTTGATGCTCTCGACCGTGCCGGCAGTGTTGTGCTATTCAACGTCGGATCCATTCTGGGCGATGTTCTGGTTCCTGCCGCCTGCGATCCTCGGTACCGTCTACATCGGCACCAACTTCGCCATCCTGCAATCCCAAGCGCCGCTCGAAACGCGATCCGTTGCCGCCGCTATCAATCTGTTCGTGCTCAACATCATCGGCTTGGGCCTCGGTCCACTGACCGTCGGCGCGATCAGCGATTACATGGAACCGAGCGTGGGAATTGATAGTATTCGCTATGGACTGTACGCCACGGTGGCTGCAATGGCCTGGGGAGCCTTGCATGAATGGCGCTGTGGCCATCTGTTGAGCCGCGCCGCGAAGACCGACCAGGGCAACCCGCCATGACAACCAAGAAGGGAAGAACGCCAATGTCCGACGCCACTTATGACAAGATCAATGCCCGTATCGACGAGGTGGCCGACGAGCTGATCGAGATATCGCACGCGATTCATGCCAACCCCGAACTCGCCTTCAAGGAACATTTCGCCGCAGAAACCCTGACAGCCAGCTTAGCGCGACACCATCTGGATCCGGAACTCGGCGTGTTCACCCTGGATACCGCCTTCGAAGCGCGGGTGCAAGGCACCGATGAATCCGCCACCGTCGCGATCCTGGCCGAGTACGACGCGCTGCCGGGCATCGGCCATGCCTGCGGTCACAACATCATCGCCACCACCGCCCTCGGCGCTACATTGGGTTTGAGCGCCGTGACCGAGACGCTGCCCGGCACTGTACGGCTACTCGGTACGCCCGCCGAAGAACGCGGCGGCGGCAAGGAATTGATGGCGCGTGACGGGGCTTTCGACGGTGTCGATGCCGCCCTCATGATTCACCCGGCGGGCGTCAATCTGACCACGATGCCCTGCATTTGTGTCGCAGAGGTGGAAGTCATCTACCACGGCAAGTCTGCTCACGCCTCCGCCATGCCGCACAAGGGCATTAACGCCTTGGACGGCGTCCTGCTCGCATACCAGGCCATCAGCAATTTGCGCCAGCACATCCGTGGCACGGAGCGCATACACGGCATCATTAGCGAAGGTGGCAGTGCGCCGAATATCGTTCCGGACAGGACTGCGGCCCAGTTCTACGTGCGGGCGGCGAACGAAAACCATCTGGCGAAGTTAAAGCCGCGTGTACAGGCTTGTTTTGAAGCAGGTGCAAAAGGCAGTGGGTGCGAAGTCGAAGTCAATTGGGCTAACGTCGACTACCTCGACCTCAACACCAACTGGCCCTTGGCTGACCAGTTTCAAGCGCACGCAGAAGGGTTGGGGCGAGAGTTCCTGGCCCACGATGAAGCTTTGAAGTTCGGCGCAGGCAGCACCGACATGGGCAATGTTAGCCACCGCGTACCCTCCATTCACCCCATGCTGGCCGTCGCCCCGCCCAATGTCGTGATTCACAACCCGGAATTCGCCGAATGGGCCGCTTCGGACAAGGGCGACCAGGCCGTTATCGATGGCGCCAAGGCGCTCGCGCTGACCGCGGCGGATTTCTTATTATCGCCACCTCTACAGGCGCAGGCCAAACACGCCTACGCGGTGTCCAAAGGTCTGGCGGATTAGCGGATTGCCGATGACACACTTCATGAGACTGCTAGCGGGTTTGAGTCTAGGCTTCGTAGGCAGCTTTTCGGCCCATGCCGTGCCGGACCTTACGGGCACTTACGACGTGGGCACGCTGACCCCGCTCGAGCGACCTGAGGCCTTCGGCGAAAACAAGTATCTGACCCAGCAGCAAGCCGACAACATCGCCAAGCGTATGGCCGGCGCGATGCAGGCCGACGCAGCGCCCGCAGATCCTAATCGAGCGGCACCACCGGCCGGCAAAGCTGTCGGCGGTTACAACCTTTTTTGGGTCGACCCCGGAAAGGGTGCGATCAATGTCGACGGCAAATATCGCACCAGTCTGATTACGCAGCCTGCCAACGGTCGGCGACCGCCGATGACCGAGTATGGCGCCCAACGTCTACAAGGGTTTCTGGATGCCTGGCGTATCGTTTGGCGCAATCCGGACCCGACGGCCAGCATTACCTCCGGCGTCGCCTGGTGGCTCGATAACAGCGACCCGATCGGACCGTACGACAATATCGAGCAGCGTCCGTTGGCCGAACGATGCATCCTCGGGTCGCGCTCGACAGCGGGTCCACCTCTACTCCCGAACTTCTACAATAATCACAAGCGCATCGTGCAGACCGCGGACCACATCATGATTCTTACCGAAATGAACCACGACGCCCGCATCGTTCGCCTCAACGCGCAACATCGGCCCGAGGGCTTCGACACTTGGCTGGGCGATTCAATCGGTCATTGGGACGGTGACACCCTCGTGGTCGAGACGGCCAATTTCAGCGAAACACCGGCATTGTCCGGCGCCGATGAACACCTCAGGGTCACGGAGACCTTCACCAAGACCGCTAACGGCGATCTGCACTATACCTTCGAAGTCGACAACCCCACGATCTGGTCCCAGCCGTGGAGCGGTGACTACCCTTGGCGCTCTACTCCCGAAGACAAAGTGTACGAGTACGCCTGTCACGAAGGTAACTACGCGCTCGGCAACATCATGCGCGGCGCACGTATCCTCGAAGCGGATCGGACTAAGTCTGCAGGGAGCGCCGGCAGTCGCTAACGATACGGCTCAGTGGGTGTTCGGCTATGGGTCGCTCATTTGGCGTCCCGATATGCCCTACATCGAATCCAGACCCGCCTATCTTCTCAACTACGAACGCCGTTTTTGGCAGGGCTCGCACGACCATCGAGGCGTACCGGAAGCTCCAGGGCGTGTGGTTACGCTCATCCCTAAGCCTAGGGCGAGTTGCCTCGGGCGTGCTTACCTGCTCGAACCGCAGGTGGTCGTCGCCACCTTCGAGGCGTTGGATCATCGGGAAAAGAACGGCTACGAGCGACACAATGTCATGTTGACCCTGGACAACGACGAATCGGTCAACGGACTCACCTACATCGCTCAGGCGGGCAACTTCGCCTATCTGGGCGATGCCCCCTTAGACGTTATCGCTCGGCAGATCGCCCGCAGTTCCGGACCAAGCGGTCGTAACGTAGACTATCTGCTCGAGCTGGCCGACGCGCTCCGCGAGCTCGGCGCCTACGATCGTCACGTTTTCGAACTCGAAGAGCGTGTGCTGGCGCTCACGAAGTGATGGCCGCATAAGTCAGGAGCAAGTCCACCTTGAACATCTCTCTCACCCCGGAACACGAAGCGTTTCGCGATGAAGTACGCAGTTGGTTGAACGCAGCGCTCACCGATGAACTCAAGCAGGCAGCTGCTTTTTGTCCCGGCATTTTTCTGGACTACGAATACAACATGCAGTGGCACCGGGCCCTTTACGAGAAAGGTTGGATTGCACCGGCTTGGCCAAAGGAATATGGCGGCACCGGGTGGGACCTCATGCAACGCTATATCTTTGCCACAGAATGTGGGCGCGCCAATGCACCGAGTACGGCACCCATGGGTCTCGGCATGTGCGGACCCATGCTCATCGGCCACGGCACTGACGCGCAGAAAGCCCACTACCTGCCCAAGATCCTCTCCGGCGAGCACTACTGGTGTCAGGGCTACTCAGAACCCACTTCCGGTTCTGATTTGGCTTCGCTCAAGCTCAAGGCGCACACCAACGGCGACGATCTGGTGCTCAACGGCTCCAAAATCTGGACGACACACGCCCATTATGCGGATCACATGTTCCTGCTGGTGCGCACTGACGACAGCGGCAAGCCCCAGGACGGCATCACCTTTCTGCTGTTAGAAATGAACACACCGGGCATCAGCGTCGAACCGATTGTCTTTGCCTCGGGTACGCACGAAGTCAACCAGGTCTTTTTCGACAACGTGCGGGTCCCTAAAACCAATATTGTCGGTGAAGAGCATCGTGGCTGGACCGTCGCCAAGTACTTGCTCGAATTCGAACGCGGCGGCGGCGGTGCCGCGCGTTATCAGACATCACTGCAAAAACTGCGTACGTTCGCAAAACAAACGCACGCCAGCGGCTATGCTCTCGCCCAAGATCCCCACTTCGCCCGCAAGCTGGACATGTTGAACGTACAGCTCGAGGCCATGCAGTTTACCGAGTTTCGCATCATGGCTGCGATGGCCAAAGGTGGCAGTCCAGGTCCGGAATCGTCAATCATGAAAACCATGGGGGCGAATATGGGTCAACTCATGAGCGAGCTGATGGTGGAGGCTTTGGCTTTTTACAACATCGTCGACCAACCGGACGCGCGTACGGTGGGTGGTGATGCCCAATGTATAGGACCCGCCGACGGCGTGACGGCATTTCCGCGTTATTTCAACCTGCGCGCCTCGTCCATCGCCGGAGGCACCAATGAAGTGCAGGCCAACATCGTTGCCAAACTCGTCCTCGGCCTCTAACTTAGTCTCACTACCACTTCTGGAGGGACACCATGACACTCGTCGAACGCCGCGACCAAGACGGCATCGCCATTCTCTCGCTCAATCGGCCCGATGCGCTCAACGCGTTGAGCCCCAATCTCTTCATCGAGTTGCGCGAGCATATCGACACCATCGCGAATCAAACCGACGATGTAGGGTGTGTGATCCTGCGCGGCAACGGTCGTTCGTTTTCGGCGGGGAATGACATCAAGGCGATCCAAGCCGGTGAGCGTGCGCCAAGCGCGCACTTTCAAGCCGAAACCCTCGATGCCATCGAGCGCTTGCCGCAACCCGTCATCGCGGCGGTACAGGGCCACTGCTACACCGGGTCGTTGGAGTTGGCCTTGGCATGCGATCTCATGATTACAGCACACAGCGCCAAGCTCGCCGACACCCACGGCAAGTGGGGCATGTCCCCGACGTGGGGGATGAGTCAGCGCCTGCCGCGGCGCATTGGGCTGCTTGCGGCTAAGGAAATGATGTTCTCCGGACGAGTCGTCGACGGACAAGAAGCCGCGCGAATCGGCTTGGCGAACCAATGCGTGGCGGATGAAGCACTCGAACAGGCGGCCATCGATATGGCAGCCGGGTTTCTCAAAAACTCCTGGTTTACCCTGCGTGCCGACAAGATGCTCGTCAACGGCGGCCTCGATCGCACCCTGGCGGACGGTCTCAAGTTCGAAAGAACCGAGAGCCCTGGCCGCAGTCCCGACATGGAAGAGCGCTTAAAGGACTTCGGCAAGAAATAGTCCAGCCTGCTGACCGATCTCCTCGAATACATCGAGCGGATTCTGGCGCGTACGTTTCAACACGACGTACGAGTGATTGGCTGTCTCCAACCAATGTACCCGGGCATGCGCAAGTTCGTCGGTGACCCGACACAACAATTCCGACCCGGCCAGATCATCGCGCGTGCCGCTCAAAAACAGCATCGGTCGTTGCACATCGCCAAGGTGCGCCGCACGCTGCACGCTCGGTTTTTTTGGCGGGTGCAGCGGAAACGAGCACAAGATGAGCGCGTTCACATCAGCCAGTGCATCACCCTGGTCAACCAGTGCATGCGTCGTCATGCGCCCACCGAAACTGTGCCCGCCAGCAAGGAGCGGTAGCTGCGGAAATGCACTCCGGGCAAATCGACACGCATCGACAATGGCAGCGACAGCGATGTCTTGGTTATCGACACGCCGTCGACCCGCTTGCATGTATGGAAAATTGAACCTAAGACTGCCGATACCGTTCGCTGCGAACGCTTCAACCAGTGCCTGCATCGTTTTGTGAACATGGCCGGCGCCCGCACCGTGCGCAAACACAAGCAACGCCTTCGGGTTGTCGGGAACCCACCAAGCACCGTCCACTGCAGGTACTCCGGCGCTCAGCGGAACCGCTACGCTCTCCGCCAACATCAGCGCAGCTCACAGCGCAGCAATGGCGTTACGGCAACTCGTCGATACTGCTGATGATCTTACCCACCAAGCCGTACTCCACCGACTCTTCGGCACTCATCCAGTAATCGCGATCCGTGTCTTCGTTGACCCGCTCCAACGGTTGTCCGGTTTGCTCCGCAATGATCTGGTTGATGCGTTCCCGGGTTTTGATGATCTCGCGTGCGTGAATCTCGATATCCGATGCGTCCCCGCCGAAGCCACCGGCCGGCTGATGAATCAGAAACCGGGTATTCGGCAAACTGAAGCGATTGTCTTTGTCCGCCGCGAGATAAATGTGCGTGGCAATACTGCCGACCCAGCCGGTACCGACCGTGCGCACCGTCGGCTTGATGTAACGAATCAGATCGAACACGGTGTCCCCCGATTCCACATGTCCGCCCGGAGAACTGATGTACAGCGTGATCGGATCGTCCGATTCGAACGCGAGGCTCAGGAGCTTTTCCGACAACCGGCGCGATACTTCCTGAGTCACCTCACCGAATAGCGTCAACGTGCGGTGCTTCATCAGCGTCGAATCCAGCGGATTGAAGTTTTTGGCCACTTCCGCCAGGTCGTTTTCGCTGTCCAGTATTGTCATATCGGGTCTCCGGCTGTCGTTAGAGAGTAGTGTTTGGCTTGAGCCTAGTGTAGCTTCAATGTGGTGACTATAGGGAGGAAATTCAATGCCGCTGGCACCTGAGTACCAGGCGATGTTCGCACAATTGGCCGATACCGAACCTGCGCCGCCGCCACTTTGGGAACTGACACCGGAGCAAGGCCGCGAGATGTATCGCGCGATGCGTCCACTCATTGCGGAACTGCCCATTCATGACGTCGAAGATCGCGAGATTCCAGGATCTCTCGGTTCGATTCCTGTGCGCATTTACCGACCCGCGGGCGCCGGACCCTTTGGCGTGCTCATGTATTTCCACGGCGGTGGCTGGGTGATCGGCGATCTCGACACCTGCGATGCCGTTTGCCGGGAAATTGCTACGCTGGGGGATGTCATCGTCGTTTCCGTGGACTATCGCATGGCACCGGAGCACGTTTACCCCGCAGCCGTCACCGACTGTTACGACGCGACCGTGTGGGCGGCGGCCAATATCGAGAACGCCAACGGTAAGCTCGGCGTTGCGGGCGAAAGTGCGGGCGGTAACTTGTCTGCAGTCGTGTGTTTGAAAGCGCGTGACGAAGACGGACCCAAGATCGACTTTCAATGTCTCTTGTACCCCGTTACCGATTGCACCATGGCACAGCCGTCTTATGCGGAAAACGGCGAAGGGTATCTGTTGGAGAAGCAATCCATGGTGTGGTTCTGGGATACCTACTGTCCCGACAAAGCCAGTCGCGAAGAACCTTATGCATCGCCGTCTCGTGCACCGAATCTGAGCAGCTTGCCGCCGGCACTGGTAGTGACCGCGGAGTTCGATCCGCTGCGTGACGAGGGGGAAGCGTATGCTGCTGCGTTAAACGCTGCCGGAACCGAAGCGACCGCCGTGCGCTACGACGGCCTGGTACACGACTTTTTTGCAACGGCAGCGTTGTTCGAATGCTCACGCGGCGGCTTTGAAGCCACCGTGCGAGCGATTACCCAACATTTAAAGTAAGGCGAAGCTACGGACGCGTCGCGACCAGGGGCCAATTGAAGATGGATACCTGATTCATGTCCGTGGTCACGGTCAACGTCATGGTTCCGGACGTTTCCGTACCCGTGGGTTCCTTCGACAACATGAACGTACCGGGTGCGGTAGACGGTCCGGCTATCGTTTGCGCCGTGGCTTCGTAAGATGACGTACCGCTGAACTCGAAGCCGTCAGTGACACTCATGCTAATCTGCGTACCTTGCGGCATTGGGTTACCGTTCGCGTCTTGAACGGCAATCTGAAAGACTGGACTCGTGTCTGCATCGATAAGACTGCCGACGGCCACACCGGTGCCCAGATCATCGAACAGTACGAATACACCGCCGGCTTCGTCGAGCGCCACAAATGAACCGGACATCAGGATCGTCGCTTCTTGGAAGACGGTCACCGATCGTTCGGCTGAACAGTTAGTGGCGGTCGCGGAACACAGTACACCGTTGTACATACCATCGGCCCCATCGCGTACACCATTGGGCGTACCGAAGTCGACGAAGAACTCACCGAGATCGTGCGCACCGCTTTCATTTTCGTCGGCAAATGCCTCGCCTAAGTCGGTAAACGCTTCACCGTCATCGAATCGACCGTCACCGTCTTGGTCCGAAAAGGACTCGTTGCCGATGGCCGTGGCCAAGACCGCAACACGACCGTCAGCGGGACGTGGATTCTGACTGCGCCAGGTGACGGTACAAGCACCGTCACTGCCCGTGCTACATGAAGGATCGATAGAGCCGCCTTCCGCATAAAACGAAACACTCGTGCCTTCGGGCACCGGGTTGTTGAATGCATCCGCCGCACGAATGGTAAGATCCACCTCGACCCCATCGAAATTCAACCCTTCCACATTGAAGAGATCTTGTGAGAGGCTGAAGCTGTCGAAATCGGGTATCCCCGTCGAGACCACCAACTGCGACGATTGCGTGGCAATACCCGTGGACTGTTCGGTCGCCGTCACTCGCACCGCCGTCGCAATCGTACCCGCTTGCACGATGGTCGAGACTTCACCGTTACTGTTCGATACTGCAGACGCCGGCGCTACACTCATACCACCTGTCGTGGAATTGAGCACGAAGTCTACAGTCGCATCGCGAATAGGCGCACCGGCGGCGCCGACGACACGGAATGTGACGCGAGAGGTCTCATCACCGCCGGTACCCGCTAGAGCAATCTGGTCGGGGTCGGCGCTGATGAATTCCAGTGAACCGATAGTTTCCTGTTCGACGATGACTGTGCCGATGGCCGTGTATGTGGTCCCGTCTACCGTGACGGTGGCCCGGATTTCGTCGGAACCGACACAACCCTGCGCGGTGTATTGTGCAGTCGCCTGTCCCGTACTCGTTTCTATATTTGTTTCTAAGTCAGCCGTGCCATCCGCGACACATCCAGAGGTGAAGAAGAAAGTCAGCGTATCGGTCACCGCATTACCCGCCTGGTCGACGAGATTAACCGTGACCTCCGTCTGTCCACCTGCAGAGAGATTAGCTACCGCCACGTTGGCCTGACCCTCTACAAAGGTCCCACCAATGACAGCTCCAAAACTAACTGTGGTCGTACCGCCGCCGGTGCCGCCGGTGCCGCCAGTACCTCCCGTACCGCCAGTGCCTCCCGTACCGCCGTTAGCATCCGGATCAAAGAACCTAACCGAATCGCCGCTACCGCCACCGCACGCGGCAAACGTCAAGAGCAACAAAGGCGTCAATAATCCACGCATCAATCGTCTCGAGTTGAATCGAAAAAGTGTCATAGTCTTGGGCTCCAGTTTCCTTGCCGGCATGCTTGAAGTGTAGCGACATCTGTCCGATCGGCTGCACATCGACAGACGGATTTTAATCGCCCGGTATCTTAGCTTAGCCCACTGCCAATGACGCGAATTGCCTCCCACTTTTTCTAGAAACCTCACGTTGCCGCAGGGGGTCGGCTAAAATCCCCGGCCCCTCGACGTTTGACCGCGGGGTGTTTGACAACATGTTTGTCAACGCACCACGCCAATATGAAGAAGGTCGGAAGAACCAGTGTGGTTTAGAATGTACTTTTACCTGACGGCAAAGGACCCACCCATGCAATACGCATTGATCTGTCTCGACAAACCCGCCAGCGAGTCACTGCGCAAAGCCACACGAGAGGCCCATCTCGACTACATCAAAGACTTCGATGTGCGTTTCGCCGGACCCATGTTGGACGACGACGAGCAGACCATGATCGGTTCGATCATCGTGATCGAAGCGCAGGACCGCGCTGCTGCTGACGCATTTGCAGCAGGCGATCCTTACCGCTTAGCGGACCTGTTTGACTCGGTCGAGATCCGACCGTTTCGACAAGTGATACCGGCCTGACCGCCCGGTCAGGGCGTTAGTCGACGCGCGCCTCGGCGTACCCCGACAACACCGTCACGCCGTCTTGATTGGTGGTGGCGACATTCAACTTGACGAGGCCGTCTTCCACACTCTCGACCGTTGCCGTCGAGTTGAGCGTGTCCCCCGGCCATACCTGGCTCGTGAAACGTACACCGTATTTGGTCAGGCGTCCGTCGCCCACGTAGTTGGTCAGCATTCTGCCCGTCATACCCATGGTCAACATGCCGTGCGCGAAAACCGACGGGTACTTCGCCACTTCCACCGTAAAGATCTCATCTGTGTGCAGCGGGTTGTAGTCACCTGAGGCACCAGCGTATTGCACAATCTGTGTGCGTTTGAGGTCCTCGACCAGACATTCCGTATAGGTATCACCTACTTTCAGATTACTTGCGCTCAAAGCCATTGCGATGCCTCCTATTGATCGACGGGTCGTTCGGTGCGTACACCCACACCACGCGCGGTGATGACGAGCTCGCCGCTCTGGTCGCGGTACTCGGTGACGGTTTCAGAGAACACCAACTTGCCCGAGCGTTTGCCTTCCTTTTCCCAGGTCTTCCCGGGTTTTGTCGTGGCGGTTAACACGTCTCCAGGACTGATGTGCCGGTGATACTCGAAGTGCTGCTCGGCGTGCAGGCCACCGCCACCGCCACCACCGCCGCCTCCGGACGACTCTTTCTTGATACCGGTCGGTGAACCGCCGGAACCGAACCAGGGCTCGCCGATCTTCGGGCGCAAGAAGTAATCCGGGTCGAACTGCGCACTGGATTGCGCGAACGTAGGCGGCGCGATCACCTTGCCCGGTTCGGTCGATGCAGCGTAATCGGCGTCGTAGTAGATTTGGTTGTCGTCCGCGACTGAGCGCGCGAACATCATGATGTGGCTCGCTTCCACGGGAAATTTATCCACAGCCATTGTTGTCCCCCCTAAGAACAAGATTAGAGCTAGAAATAAGCGGACGGTGAGTATCTCCAAGGAGCTGGCGACATTCAAGGCGGCCGCCGAGACGCGTGCTGCCGACTAGCGGCCTTTGAACTCCGGATCGCGCTTGTCCAGGAAGGCCGTAATGCCTTCCACTTTGTCCTCCGTTTGCACCAGCGCGCCTTGAGCGTACTTTTCGAACATCAAAGCACCGGCGAGGCTCGCCTCCATGCCGAAGTGAACCATGGCTTTCATGGTGCGTGGCACGAATGGCGCGAATTTTGCGAGATGATCGGCCATGGCGCGAACTTCGTCGAGGAGCGCGTCCGCTTCGACCAATCGAGTCACCAAGCCTATCTGCAGCGCGCGTTCGGCATCGATAGGTTCCCCCATCAACATCATCTCCATACCCCAGCCCCGGCCCACGATGCGGGGCAGGCGCGCGGTTGCGCCACCGCCGGGAATGATGCCAAGTTTGCCTTCGGGCGTGGCGAACCGGGATTTGGGCGTGGCGATCCGCAAGTCGCAGCCCAACGCGACCTCCAACCCGCCGCCCATGCAAATACCGTCGATGGCGGCGATGGTGGGCTTGGGGGTGCGTTCCAGCTTGTCTGCCAGTCCCTGGACGATCGGCTCCAACGCTTTCTTGAAGTCGCGATGGAGCACCTCGCTCAAGTCCGATCCCGACGCAAACGACTTGCCGCCGGCACCGGTGATCGCGATGACCCGCACCGCATCGTCGCCGGCCGCTTCATCGACCGCGCGATGCAACTCATCCAGGGTATCCAAGGAAATGGCGTTGTGTTTGTCGGCTCTGTTGATCGTGATCAGAGCCAACGGCCCCTGCACCTCGTAGAGGAGGTTGGACAGCTCCAGGTTCATGGTGTGTTCCGGCGTGTTGTTACTTTTTCAAGCGATCGGTAAGTCCGCGCAAGCCCTCACCTATCTTATCGCGGATTCTATCCTGAACCCGACCTTTCACACCTTCTATATCCAACCCTTGATTGACCGCCTCTCGACTGATGGCAGACGATAACGGCTTAAGCAGCTGCTGCGCGACTTCCGCCCCAGTCGCTCCACCGGTCGCATCGCCAATGTTCTCAAGATTGATCGGCGGAATCTCCATCGCCACCTCACCCAGGACGTCGGACGTGAGCGACGCCTTGGCATTGGTGAAATTGAGCTGATCGACGATGAATTTGACTTCCTCGCTACCGCCGGCACCGTTGGCGGCAGGGTCGTCGCCGACTTCGCGCTCCAAATGATCCAGCAACGCCTGGAAGTTGGTGCGTTGGCCTTGAGCTACGGCGGCGATATCGGCGCCATCAATGTCCACGCGCTTCAAAACGATGAGTTGTTCGCTCGTGCGTTGCGGGTCCATCACCGCCTTGATCGTGCCGACCTTCATCGCGTGTGTGCCCGCGTATCCGGCCGGATTGCCGATGGCGAGCCCCCTAATTTCCGCCGCACCGTCCGCCAGGGCAACATCTACCGAATCGACACTGACACTCGCCCCGAGGTACTGCGGGCCGAACTCTTCCATGGCGTCCTTCGCAAGCCCGCCGGCGTTCAACACGATGTAGGCACCGATGCCGATCACGGCCAGAACCACAATACCGAGGAGCCAACCCAGCGCCTTTAGCATCAGCCCGTCTCCGCCTCGATGTATTTCTGCGCCTCAGCGATGCTCGACTCCATTTCCGCGATCAAACGGCCAACGTCGGACTCGATACCGCTCAGCTCTCCTTTCAGCGATGCGATCGCCTGCGCGTTGAGGTTGTGTTTGAGAAACAGCACGTGATCGCGAAACGATGCGAGCACCGGTTGCATGCGCGACTCCGCCTTGCGCATCGCCTTGATCAAGTTGGCTGAGCGCTGCTTCGACGTCCGGAGCTGCGTTTTGCTCTTACTGCGCAAAGAAGCATTGCCGATCTGTTCGATCTCTTCTTCCCATTCTTCGAACAAATCGGCGGACACATCCTCCACAGATTCGATGCGCTCAGTCACTTCCGTCGCCTTGCCTTCGGCGTCCTCGAACGCCGCATCCAACTTTCTGTATACCGACTTCAGCTCGCTGTCCGGTACGCCGACCACTGCTTCGAACTGCTCGAAGGCATTCTTGAACTCTTCCTTGGCGTCCTCTTGCGCCTCCATTGCCTCTTCTACGCGGTCGACCAGAATGTCGTTCTTCAGAATGCCGAACTGCTCGTTCAAGCCGTAGTATGCGCTCTCGCAACCGGCAAGACCGACCACGGCGAACACCAGCAACACCCAGTGTCTACGCCAAAGGGTCGGCGATAGTGTCGGCATCGATGTCTGCATGAGCGTCGCCTATTGCTGCCGTACTGTGTGAGTGCCGGACACTACGGCGGTCACCCGTCGATTGCGCTGCTTGCCTTCCTGGGTGGTGTTGGGCGCGATCGGACGGCTTTCGCCGAAGCCTGCCCAATCCAGCCGGTTCGCTCTGACGTTGGCTTCGTTGATCAAGTACTCGTACACGGCCTTGGCTCGACGTTCCGACAATCCCTGGTTGTAGGAGGAAGACCCATCGCTGTCCGTGTGACCCTCGATGACCGCGTTGGCCGTAGGATACTCGCGCAGGAACTTGATGGCACGGTTGATTTCCGACAGGTGATCCGGTCGAATCTCTGCACTGTCGGAATCGAACTCGATGGCCATGTCGATAGTCACTTCTTCCTCGAGTTCGAGATAACAACCTTCGTCATCGACCTTGGCACCGGCCTCCGAGCCCGGGCACTTATCGAGGTAGTCAGGCACGCCGTCCCCATCGCTGTCGAGCGGGCAACCGCGATCGTTCACTTGCACACCAGCAGGGGTGTCGGGGCAATCGTCATCACCGTCGACAACACCGTCGCCGTCCGTGTCGAATTGACAACCATCTGCATCGACCTTGCGTCCGAGCGGTGTGTCGGGGCACTTGTCATTCACGTTCAGAACGCCGTCCTGATCGTTGTCGATCGCACAGCCGTCCTCGTCGACTTGGAGTCCAGGCGGCGTGGTCGGACACTTGTCCTTGGAATTGGGTACGCCATCGCCATCGGAATCTGCGGGCGGTGTCGACGGTCGACCTTCACCCAGAAATCCTGTGATGCCCACAAACGCAAAGGGGGCTACTTTACCCGCCTTGGTGGACGTCAACGCGCGCACGTCAGCGCGCAAAGCGATGTGATCGGTCAGCGAGCGGAATACGCCGAGACCAATGTTGGCTTGATTGTCTTTGGCATCGGGGCGCACGCCGTCGAAATCGTACTCAGTGCGGCCACCGCCCACCAGGAAGAACGGCTGCCAACCGCCGCTGGGATTGAGCTTGTAGAGGAAGTCCAGCCACTTCAGATCGACGTCGTCTTCGCCGCTGCCCCACTTGTTCTCGAAATCCGACTCGACTTGGCCACCCAATACCTCGACCGACCAATTCTCGGACAAGGCATAACCCAGAATGAGGCCGCCCCCGACATCGATACCGTCGTGTCCGATTTGACTGGAGCTGGGTCCTTCGTAGGCAATCGCGCCGGGTGAAATGTAGAACTGCCCCCGAATCGGACTATTCTCATCGTTCGCTAGGGCACTGCTCATCCACAGCAGCAAGGTGAAAGCGGCAAGCACGTTCCAAGTCTTCATAGCTTCTATTTCGTTCCTACTCTCCTAAAGTGCGCGCAGATTAAGGGAAGCCTCTTTGGCTGTACACCCGGTTTTAAAAACGTATGTAAAATCTGGCTTAAATTTCTTCAACGATTGGAAAGCGGCGACGACTTCAGGGGGAACGATTCAGGGGGAAGAAAAGAAAAACCGCCAGCCTGGAGAGGGAGCTGGCGGTTTTAGTAGACCTTTGCCGGGGACTTCTTTTTGACAACGGGTGTTTGCACACGGTCATTGTCGGAAGAAGACGCCAAGCTCAGGTAATAAGGGGATATAGATCGCCTTAACGTCTACAGGCGCTACTATGCCTAAAACTCGTTACAGGACCATTTCGCGCGCTCGGTTTTTTGTGTCAATTTGTAACGGCAGCTTTCTTGCGTGAAACGCTCGGCGGCTGTTACCCGCCCTCGCCCTCACGTCGTATGAATCCCCATAAATGTCCCATCCCATCATCCACCGTCAGCATGCGTACTCCGAATTCTCGCGTCACCGGTGGCTCGCATTCCACATCGGCAGCGAGGACCCGGGTATACATGGCATCGACGTCGTCCACCCAAATGCCGATCCACACCGGACGTTCATCTGCGTCTTGGCGTCGCCCGCCGCCATCCAGCCACAGCTCCGTCTCGCCAACGCGCATCTCACCGTTCTGTACACGGCCTCGCGCATCCGGCCAACGACCGATTTCGACGAACCCAAAGACGCGCGCGTACCACGACATGGCGGCATCGGCATCGTCATAAAAGAGATACGGCACTATACCTTTGTATTCCACGTCACCTTTTCTCGTAAGCCCTACGCTTAGAAATCCAATACCATCGCTGCGCCGCCCAGTCGACTCGTCTCGATGCTCACCTGCCACCCGTGAACCTGGCACAACTGCGCAACGATAGCGAGACCCAATCCGCTGCCACCGGTCGCGCGACTGCGCGAACCCTCCATCCTGTAGAAGGGTTGAAACACCTGCTCGCGATGCGCCTCGGGAATGCCGGGTCCGTCGTCCTCCACCCGCACCTGCTTATGCTTGACCACGACTTCGACGCGGCCCGCATGTTGAAGCGCGTTCTCGATCATATTGGTCAACACGCGCCGAAAAGCACTCGGCGCAATACTCGCCTCATGGACGACATCGTCAGCACCGCTCGCACGACTTTCGCAGCGGTAGTGCACCGGCTGATCGAAACTCTCGACAATCTCTTTAACAAACGGCTCCACGGCGACGGTAGCTGCTGCCTCGGAAGTCCCGCGAGCAAAACGCAACGTATCGCCGATCAATTCGTCCATGGACTCCAGATTGCGTTCGAACCGCTCGATCAGCGAGGGATCCACCGTGTCCGGCAACAACGCCAATGCCAGCTGCATTCTCGCTAGCGGTGTGCGCAGATCATGAGAAATGCCGGCAAGCAAGGTGGTGCGGTTGTCGAGCAGTACGGAGATCTCCTGCGCCATGGTATTGAAGTTGCGCGCAAGTGAGGCAAGTTCGCGGGGCCCGGTCTCGGGCAATGGCTCGATTTGTTTCGTGCCGCGAAAATGCTCGGCCTGCTCCGCCACTCTCACCAAGGGACGTGCGATTCTGCGCACGATGAGCAGCGAGCTGAAAAACACGATCGCGGCACCCAGGCCGACAATCACGATGGCGCCGTACAACGGTTGTATGTCGCGCCGCTCCGGCGAAAAGCCAATCTGCAGGTCGTATCCACCCATTGGCACATCCACCCAGTACAAATCGTCGCCTACCAGCAACTCCACTGGAATCTCCAAGCGTTGCGCGAGTTGTTCCTTTAATTGCGAGAAGTAGGTTGGGTAATCTTCCAGTGTCGGCAGGGTTTGCTGTACTTGGCTGATGATCAAGTCGTGATTCTCGGCCATTTCCAGCTCGTAGTATGGGCGCGCGTCCGGTGGCAGCTCCACCCAGGTTTGGGCCGACAAGACCAGCAACGCGGCCTCGTCTTCCGCCGATTGCTCCGTAATCGGGTTGATGACGAATACATACAATGCCAGCGTGGCGATGGCGGCTATCAAGAGCGCCCCGACCCCCAATATGACATTGGTGCGGGCCAACAGTGTCGTTGGACCGCGCGTGGCCGAACTGCTGGCGGGGTGCGCCTCAGCCATCTCCCGATGGGCAGAACATGTACCCTTTACCCCATATCGTGCGAATGTAGATCGGGCTGGCGGGGTCGGGCTCTATCTTGGAGCGCAATCGCGTGACGCGGACATCGATCGAACGGTCAAACGGCGAGCGCTCTGCGCCCGTCAGTAAGTCGAGGATACGGTCGCGGTCGAGTACTTTGTTGGGATGCGAGACCAGAATGGCCAGGAGATCGAACTCGCCCGAAGTCAGCGGCACCACCTCACCGTCGCGAGTGAGACGGTGCGAATTGGTGTCCAGTGCGAATTGACCAAACTCGATGCGCTTTCCCGAACCCGCTTCCGCGCGCGCCTGGTTTTGTGTGCGCCGCAGGACCGCGCGCACGCGGGCGAGGAGTTCGCGCGGGTTGAAGGGTTTGGACAGATAATCGTCCGCCCCTACCTCCAGCCCGACAATACGGTCAACGTCCTCGCCCTGGGCCGAAACGATAATGATCGGGTAGCGGGTCTGATCCTTCACCCGCTTCGCAATCGACAAGCCGTGTTCACCGGGTAACATGAGATCCAGAATCAGCAGATCGATGTCGTGCTCACGCAGGTAGGCGTCCATCGCTTCGCCACTCTCGACGCAAGTAACGTTGAAACCTTGCTGTTCCAGATAAGCCTGGATAAGCTCGCGCAACTCCGGATCGTCATCAACGACGAGGAGGTTGGCACTTTCGCTTTCGGTTGTCACGGTCTAACCGTCCGAACGTTGGCGGTCTTGTTGCCAGTCAAATCCTAACGAGGCGCTTCGTTAGTCTCTTTGACTGTAACTATTGGGGGTTGAACTGGCGGCGGTAACGGCTGATGGGGATCTACTGGCGGTGTTTTGGCGCGAGCCGAGCGTTTCTCGAATCCTGTCCCGAACGTCACTCTAGACTGCACGCTGACCGGCTTGCCTTCGGCGTCGAGTTGTACCACTTCGGTGCGGGTGATCACTGTGCCGTCCGCTTGCCGCATGCGCAGAGTCTTGCGCACAACGCCGCGCCCCTGAGAGGTCGGCGCGTCGTCCTGCGCGTTCGTCTCGCCTTGACTGGGTGGGCGTTGGACACGGCCATACTGCCTCTGTACGGGTAAACGCAGACGCAAGCGAGGTCGCGACTGGCTCCGTTTCATCCGGCCCCGAACTTCTGCAAGCAGCATCCGCCTCTGCACCGGGGACAACTGCGGCCACCGCGCCGTCAGCGCCGTGAGTTCGGCGTCGGTCTTTGCAGCGAGGTTGCCAAAGGCGATCTCATCGAGCACGTCCGCTTCCGGTGGCTGCTGACCCGCGCTCTGCTCTTGCGGGACTTGAGCGTTGGCAACGCCCGCCAGCAGGAGAGCACAGCCTGCGAGTACGCGCACGACAGCGCCCCTCCACCTGTGGCGGTTGTTGGCCAATATTTGAGTGTTATCGATCACTCGTGCTCACTAATCAGTCCGTCTCGATTGTATGACACCGGCTAACCGACCATTGTGTGCCCGGGCTGTTACACACCAATTTCCCGTCTGTTTCACTTTGTTACCGGTCGCAATGCGACGCGGCAGCGCGCGTGTTAGGCCGCTTCGAACAATCCAGCCGCGCCCTGTCCGCCACCGATACACATCGTCACGACACCGTACTTCTTATTGCGGCGTTGCAACTCGCGCAGAATAAGGCCGGTCTGACGCGAACCGGTCATGCCGAAGGGATGGCCGATCGCAATGCTGCCGCCGAGTACATTGTACTTTTCGTTATCGAGTCCGAGCGCATCCCGACAGTACAGACACTGGGACGCAAACGCTTCGTTGAGCTCCCACAGGTCGATGTCGTCCTGGGCGAGACCTGCATTCTTGAGCAGCCTCGGGATGGCGAAGACCGGACCGATACCCATTTCGTCCGGCTCACAGCCGGCCACCGTAAAGCCCCGGTAAATGCCCAGCGGTTCGACGCCCAGCTGCGCGGCGCGTTCTGCGCTCATCAATAGGGTCATCGAGGCGCCGTCCGACAATTGCGAAGCGTTGCCCGCCGTCACCGAACCGTCTTCCTCGAAAGCCGGAGGCAACGAAGCGAGCCCTTCAAGCGTCGTGGTCGGACGATTGCATTCGTCGCGATCGACGAGCACTTCTTCGCGGCTTTCCTCGCCGGTCTCCTTGTCCACCTTGAGCATGGTGGCTTTCATATTGACAATTTCTTCGGCAATCTTGCCGGATTCGACCGCAGCCGCGTAGCGTTGCTGACTCTGCAAGGCATATTCGTCCTGCATTTCGCGCGTGACTTGGTAGCGCCGCGCAACGACTTCTGCCGTGTTGCCCATGGCCATGAAAATTTCGGGCTTTTCATCTAACAGGCGCTGATTCTGCTCCGCCTCACCAGGCTTCTGTCGTGTGCGCATGGAGATGGAATCCACGCCGCCGCAGATGGCCACTTCGGTCTGGCCAGACGCAATCTGATTGGCGCCGATCGCTATGGATTGCAAACCCGATGAACAGAACCGGTTGATCGTTTGTCCTGCGGTGGTGACAGGCAACTTGGACAAGATCACTGCAAGCCGCGCCAGGTTACCGTCCTGCTCGCCGGTATGGTTGGCGGAGCCGACGACGACGTCCTCGACTTCTTCCGGCGAAATCTTGTCGTTGCGCGTCAGTAGGCTGTCGATGCAATGCGCCAGCATATCGTCGGAACGGGTTAGGTTGAAACTTCCGCGAAACGCCTTTGTCAGGCCGGTCCGCACACTATCTACGATGACGACATCGCGCATATCGCTCTCCTTTCTCAAGTCTAAGTATGTGTGATATACAATCCCCAGCCGGCGCATAGTACCGGTATCCAGACAGCGACGCCATACACGGCCAAAACGACGGCCGCAGTGGACAGCCACAATGGACAGTCACCACCTTGGACAACGACGAATGGACAACAACGAATGGACAACAACGAGAGGACAGCCCCCATGACCCAGTTTCACGACCTGACCATGACATCCATCAGCGGTGACGAAGTGGCCTTCAGCCAATACCGAGGCCAGCCCTGCCTGGTGGTCAATGTCGCCAGCCGCTGAGGCCTGACGCCACAGTACGCCGGGTTGCGTACTCTGCAAGAACAACACGCCGCTGGCGGCTTGACCGTGTTAGCCTTTCCGTGCAATCAATTCGGTGCGCAGGAGCCGGGCTCGAACGAGGAAATTCTCGAATTTGCGCGAAGCAACTACGATGTCAATTTTCCCATGTTCGCCAAGATCGAGGTCAACGGCGACGGCGCATGCGACCTCTATAAGATGCTCAAAAAAGCACAGCCGGGGGATGACGGGAACGAGGATATTCCCTGGAATTTTACAAAGTTTCTCGTGGAAGGAGATGGCACGGTGACCGCACGCTTTGGGCCACAAACGACGCCGGAGGAGATTGCGGCGACCCTTTAACACAGGTGCCGCTCATACAAGTGCTGCAGGGCGGCGCTACGGGGTCAGAGCGATACTCTGACCCCTTTACCACCTGCAGCGTCAGTGACGAGCGCTAGTTCTTGAGTCCGTCCAGTGCTGCGTCGGCTTCGTCGCCCATGTCATCGGCCATGTCTTTGGCGCCATCCACGATGTCATCGCCCATATCCTTGGCGCCTTCCACCAAGTCATTGCCCATGTCCTTGGCCCCTTCGATTGCGTCGGAACCCACGTCCTTGGCGCCTTCGACCAAATCACTGCCTGCGTCTTTAGCGCCTTCCACGACATCACCCGCAACGTCTTTGGCCGAATCGACCGCATCGCCCACCGCATCGCCGGCGGAATCCGCTGCATCTTTTGCGGCATCGACGGCTGAGTCGGCCGCGGATTTCATTTTGTCACCTGCGGTGGACGCTTCCTCCGCACACGCAACAAGCCCACCCACTAGCAGTAATACTGCAAACGCCTTGATCAATTTCATTCTTATACTCCGTAACCCACTTGTGATCTGCGCGGACGATGATACCCACGCCTACAATCCAGTACAAACGCAATCGCCCTGTGCATCCATACATAACGTAAAATCGTTGCAAACGCCTCGACTTGGTTGAACACTCACGATCTACAAGATCAATAACCCACCCATTTGCTATGTCTGACTCTATTCTTTTGGACGGACTTTGTTTCGGTGAAGGTCCGCGCTGGCGGGATGGCTCGTTGTGGCTTTCCGACATGCATGCCCAGGAAGTGATCAAAGTCGATCCCAACACGGGCGCTCGTTCCGTCGTTGTCACACTCGAAGACGACCAACCCTCCGGACTGGGCTGGTTACCCGACGGCGATCTCTTGATCGTGGCCATGACCAAACGTCAACTGTTGCGATTCGACGGGACGCGTCTGAGTGTGCACAGCGATCTGAGCCAGCTGGCCAGCTGGTATTGCAACGATATGGTGGTCGACGGTCAGGGCCGAGCCTATGTCGGGAATTTCGGCTTCGACCTGCACAATCGCGCGAAACCCAGACCCGCCGAGTTGATTCGCGTCGAACCCGACGGCCACCCGATCGTCGAAGACGACGATCTGATGTTCCCCAACGGCACGGTCATCACCGAGGACGGCAAGACCCTGATCGTCGGCGAAACCTTCGCCGGTAAGCTGACCGCGTTTTCCATCGCCGAGGACGGCAGTCTGTTCGGTAAACGAGACTGGGCGGAACTGCCGCACGGCGCCGTCCCGGACGGGATCTGCCTCGACGTCGGGGGCGGGATCTGGACTGCGTCACCCACCAGCAACGACTGCATACGGCAGGTAGAGAACGGCGATGTCACCCACCACATCAATCTCGAGCGGGGGGCCTACGCCTGTACGATCGGCAACGGCAAGCTCTATGTGCTCACGTCCAGTTCTTCGATCCCCGCAGAGTGCATCGAACGCCGCGACGCTCGCGTGGAAGTGTACGATGCACCTTTCGAGAAAGCCGGCTGGCCGTAACCCGATAGACTGACTGACATGACCGATATTTTTGAAAACTACGAATCCCCTTGGCTAAACGAAGAGCTCCGCATGCTGCAGGATGCCGCGCGTAAGTTCTTCGAGACCGAAATGCAACCGCATTACGAGGCTTGGACTAAGGCGGGCATCGTCGACCGCAGTGCATGGCAGAAGGCCGGTGCAGCGGGTTTGTTGTGCGCTGAGGTGCCGACGCAGTACGGCGGCGGTGGCGGCAGTTATCTGCACGAAACCGTCGTTGCCGAAGAACAACTCAGGGCGGGCGTCGCCGGTTGGGGTAACCAAGTGCACAGTCAAATCGTCGCCCCCTATATTCTCAACTACGGCAGCGAAGAACAGAAACAACGTTGGTTGCCGCGCATGGCCAGCGGTGACGCGGTCGGTGCCATCGCGATGACCGAACCCAACACGGGTTCCGATTTGCAGAGCGTACGCACTACAGCAATCAAGGACGGTGACGATTATGTGATCAACGGCGCGAAAACCTACATTACTAACGGACAACACTGCGACCTGGTCATCGTGGTTGCGAAAACAGACCCCAACCTAGGCGCTAAGGGGATCAGTTTGATCGTCGTCGAGACCGACAATCCCGGCTTCAAACGCGGGCGCAATCTAGTCAAGTTGGGACAATCCGCTGCGGATACGTCCGAGATGTTCTTCGAGGATTGCCGCGTGCCACAAAGCCACCGCTTGGGTGACGAAGAAGGTCGCGGTTTCATCCAGCTCATGCAGCAACTCCCTCAAGAACGTCTGAATATCGCTCAAGCAGCCGTTGTCGAAATGGAACGCGCGCTCGCCATCACCATCGACTTCGTGAGCCAACGCCAAGCCTTCGGCCAACGCGTGCTCGATTTCCAGAACACCAAATTCAAACTCGCCGAATGCAAGACCGAAGCGCTGATTGCGCGCACCTTCGTCGACCAATGCCTGATCAAGCACATCGCTGGCCAACTGGATGCCTCGACGGCGTCCATGGCCAAGTACTGGTGCACCCAGAAGCAAAACGAAATCGTCGATGAGTGCCTGCAGCTTCATGGGGGTGCCGGTTACATGGACGAGTATGAAATCTCGAGGATGTACCGGGACGCTCGCGTCCAAAAGATTTACGGGGGCACCAACGAAATCATGAAGGAGCTCATCGGCCGAACGCTCGAGCCCTAACGACATGCAAAAGGTATCACCATGAAACTCAGCGGACCTTCAACCTTGCTGGCGCTATTCGTCAGTGTCGTGCTGGCATATGCTCAATTGGCGCACGCTGCCGATTGGGCGCTCGACAACGATCGGTCTGAGCTCACGTTCATTTCCGTTAAAGCGGGCGACATCGGTGAAGTCCATCGTTTTACGCACATCGAGGGCCAAGTGTCCGCGACCGGGGAGGTTTCCGTGGCCATCGCCACGGCCAGTGTCGATACCATGATTGCCATCCGTGACGAGCGCATGCGCGAGCTCTTGTTCGAATCCGAAATCTTCCCCAACATTACGGTGACCTCAAAAGTCGATACGGCACAACTCGACGATCAGTCCATTGGCGAAGGCTATGTGCAGCAAATACCGGTGACGGTGGGGTTCAAGGATCGTCAGGCCGAAGTCATCGCTAAGGTGGTGGTGTTGCGTCTCAATCCCGACACGGTTGTGGTCAGCACCATAGAACCGATCTTACTCAACGCTACGTCCATCGGCTTCGGCCCGGGCGTGGCCAAGCTTCAAGAAATTGCAGGACTACCCAGCATTAGTCAGGTCGTTCCAGTGTCGTTCATCCTGACATTCTCCGTGGTTCCCGAACAAGCGCTTTAAGTCTTGACTGCCGCCAACGCTTCCGTCCATGGGCAGATCGATGCGCAGATCGACGCATTCATACGTCCTGTAGCCGACGCCGCCTCCAGTTTCATTTTTTACGCGGTCGAGGTCTTCGGTGTGGAGGTTCCCCTCATCGTCGTGTGGCTGATCGCCGGCGGATTGTTCTTCACCGTTTACCTGCGTTTCATCAACATCCGCGGCTTTCGCCACGCGGTGAGGCTCATACGAGGTCAGTATGTCGAAGCGGACGACCCGGGACAGATCAGTCAGTTTCAAGCGCTAACGACAGCGGTGTCCGGGACGGTAGGCATCGGCAACATCGCCGGTGTCGCCGTCGCCATCTCCATCGGTGGGCCGGGAGCCACGTTCTGGTTGATCGTGGCCGGCTTGCTGGGCATGTCGACCAAGCTGGCTGAGTGCACCCTGGGAGTCATGTACCGCCGCATCGATCGAGGCGAGGTCTCGGGCGGTCCCATGTACTACTTACAGTACGGGCTAACGGCAAAGAATTGGCCACGTTTGGGCAAAGGGCTGGGCGTTTTCTACGCCCTTAGCATGGTCGTTGGCTGCCTCGGCATCGGCAACATGTTTCAATCCAACCAAGCCGCCGCGATACTCGTCGACGTGACTGGGGGGGCACAATCGATCTTCGCCGATGCCACTTGGGTGGTGGGTGTGCTTCTGGCCATTGCTGTGGGGTTGGTCATCATCGGCGGCATCAAGTCCATTGCGGCCACGACCTCGCGCCTGGTACCCGGCATGGCGCTGTTATACGTCCTGACTTCGCTATTCGTAATCGCGTTCAACTACGAAGCCATACCGGGCGCTTTAACTGCTATCTGGAACGGGGCGTTCAATCCACAAGGTGTTGCCGGGGGCGCCGTCGGTGTCATGATCTTGGGTTTCAGGCGGGCGGTTTTTTCCAACGAAGCCGGACTCGGCTCTGCGGCCATAGCGCACTCCACCGCGCGCACCAAAGAGCCTGTTAGCGAAGGATTCGTGGCGTTGCTGGAGCCGTTCATCGATACCGTGGTGATCTGTACGATGACCGCGCTGGTGATCATCACGACAGTATACGAACCCGGCGCTAACGCAGGCGTGGCCGGAATCGAGCTGACCACGCGTGCGTTTGCCAGCACTATTTCGTGGTCGCCCATCCCGCTTTCTGTGGCAGCCATCTTGTTCGCGTACTCCACAATGATCGCCTGGTCTTACTATGGGCTCAAAGCATTTACCTACCTCGCCGGCTCCAGCCGCATCGCAGACCTGGGTTTCAAGATATTTTTCTTAACCTTCGTGATCCTCGGCAGCAGCATCGAACTCCAGTCCTTGATCGACTTATCCGATGCGCTGGTCTTCATCGTTGCCATCCCCAATTTGCTGGGTCTCTACCTGCTCGCCCCACTCATCAAACGAGAACTGATTCGTTATGAGCAACAACATCTGCGCTAGATACATCGCCTTCGCTACTCTCGTGACGCTCACGTCACCTCTGCTTGCCGCCGGTGAGCGGCTCGATACGTTGATATTCAGCGATCATGTGCTGACGATGACGCACCGCCGCGACCACGCCAGCGAACCCATGGCGATCGGCATTGTTGGCGACAAGATCGTTTGGTTGGGTTCGCACCGGGACGGACGTGGCAAAGCGGAATTCGCCAACGAGGTGGTTGAGCTTGGCACTCAGGCCGTGCTACCCGGGTTTATCGATGCACACGGCCACGTGGTGTTCGTTGGCCTCATGGCAAGCCTCGCCAATGTCGCGGCACCGCCTGTTGGTCCGGTCAACAACATCGCCGGCCTCCAAGCCACGCTACGCGAGCACATCGAGGCACGCTCCATCCCACCCGGTGAATGGGTGATTGGGCGCGGTTACGACGATTCGCTGCTAGCCGAGCAGCGACACCCCGACCGCGACGATCTGGATGCGGTATCGACTGACCATCCCATCGCCCTCATGCATGTCTCCGGGCACCTTGCGACCGCTAACTCCAGGGCACTGGCGCGCACGGGCATCACCACCGAAAGCCCCAACCCGCCGGGTGGCATCATCCGTCGCCGCAGCGGTACCTCGCAGCCCAATGGCGTACTGGAAGAAACCGCGACCTATCCGCTGCGCGAAGTGATGGCGTCAGTCAACGAGGAGCCCCTTGCCGCAGTCGGTCAGGCCATGGCCGTCTATGCAAAGAACGGCATCACCACCGCACAGGACGGCGCCAGCAATCCAGAGTCCGTCGGCTTGTTGCGCGCCGCGGACCAACAAGGTCTCGTGACACTCGATGTGGTGGCTTATCCGATGGGTCAGGCAGGACTGGCATCGCTACCGAGTGACTACGCCTATGGCGAGTATCAAGGCCGTGTCAAGGTCGGCGGCGTCAAACTCATGCTCGACGGTTCTCCGCAAGGCAAAACCGCTTACCTCAGCAAGCCCTACCATGTGCCGCCGCACGGCCAGGATGCCGACTATCGTGGGTATCCCAATATCCCGCAGGCACGTGTCGACGAACTGGTGGCCGAGTTCATGCAAGCCGACGTTCCGATCATCGCCCACGCGAACGGCGATGCCGCCGCCGAAATGCTGATTGACGCCGTGGATCAGTCCACGAGTTCGGCTCCTAACACAGACCACCGCACGGTCATGATCCACGCACAAACCGTGCGCGAAGACCAACTCACACGCATGAAAACTCTCGGTATGATCCCTTCTTTCTTCGCCGCGCATACCTTTTACTGGGGCGATTGGCACCGCGACTCGGTGCTCGGCCCTCAACGCGGCAAGCGCATCAGCCCGACATCATCGACGCTATCGCGGCAAATGGCTTTCACCGTACACAACGACGCCCCCGTCGTGCCGCCAGACATGATGCGTCTGCTGTGGGCAACGACAAACCGCCTCACGCGCACGGGCAAGGTCCTCGGCGGCGAGCAAAAAATATCCACCTATCAGGCACTTCGTGCCGTGACCATTCTCGCCGCTTATCAGCACTTCGAAGAATCTCGCAAGGGCACCCTCGAAGTAGGCAAACTCGCCGACCTCGTCGTGCTCTCGCAAGATCCGCTCGAGGTGTCCACGCAAGACCTGCTGGGCGTCGAAGTGCGCCAGACTTATTCGCACGGTAAGCGGGTCTTTCCTGCACCGTAGCGGACCTGCGCCGTAACAGGAAAGCTGCCTGAAAGGAACGCCTTCAGCCCGTACGCTCCGCTATAATTAACGCAATCCTATTGCCACCACCCTGACTCAACCTATGCTCGGACCGACATCACACAGCTACTTTTCACAACGTTTGCGCCTGCACTACATCGATTGGGGTAATCCGGATGCACCGCCGATGATCATGATCCACGGCGGGCGCGACCATTGCCGCAATTGGGACTGGGTGGCTGAACGTTTTCGCGACGACTACCACATCATCGCACCGGATCTGCGCGGTCATGGTGACAGTCAGTGGATGATCGGCAGCGCTTACAATCAGATCGACTATGTCTACGACATCGCTCAACTGTTGCACCAGAAGAAGATGACACCGGTCACGATCATCGGACATTCGCTCGGCGGCTCTATTTCGTTGCTGTATACGGCTCTCCATCCAGACAGCGTCGAGAAACTGATCTCCATCGAAGGCATGGGGCCGCCGCCTTCAATGGTCAAGGAGCGTTTCGAACAACCGATGGACAAGCGCCTGCACAGCTGGATGGACGACCTGCGTAAGCTCTCGGGCCGTCTCCCTCGCCGCTACGCTACCCTTGAGGAAGCGTTTCACCGGATGCAGACAGAGAATCCACATCTTTCCGAAGAGCAAGCCCGTCATCTGACCATCCATGGCTCAAACCAGAACGAGGACGGCACCTATAGTTGGAAGTTCGACAACTATGTGCGCTCGTTCCCACCGACCGGCATACCGCTGGAAGACACATGGTCGATGTTCAAGAACATAACCTGCCCCACGTTGCTCGTGCGCGGATTGGAGTCTTGGGCGTCGGATCCGATTGCCGACGGCCGCGCGAAGAACTTCACTTGTCCGCTTGAAGTCGAGGCGTTTGCCGATGCCGGACACTGGGTGCATCACGATCAACTCGAACTCTTCGTCGACACGGCCCGTGCGTTTCTCGCCAAGTAGATTTTTGTCTGCGACGGAACTGCGGTGAGCGAGCGGGCGACGCGCTTTCACGCCAACCCCTGGCTGGGTGTGTTCTACGTGACCGGCGGCGGCTCGCCCTTCTTAGCCGAAATGTTGAGCACGCCCGGTGCTTCCAATACGGTACTCGATGTCCGCGTGCCGTATTCTTCAGCCGCTCTAACGGAATTATTGGGGCGTGCTCCCGAGCAAGCGGCTTCCGGGACAACGGCTCTGCAACTTGCGGTGACGGCTTACGAACAAGCGCAAACTCTGACTCTAAGGTCAACCGACACACGCCCCCTGTTCGGCTTTGGGTGTACAGCTGCGCTCGGCACCAATCGCGTTAAAAAAGGTACCCATCGAGCCCACTGGGCCATTCACACTGCAACGGACACTTATCTGTTCGAGACGAGTTACGCAGGCGATCGAGCTTCGGAAGAAGCGCAGTTACGCGAACAATTGTGGCACACGCTGGCGCTCGTCTTCGAAGACGATGCACATCCGCTGGGGAAAGATCCCGACATTGAGTTGATTCACGTCCACGCACCCAGGACATGGCATGAGTTGTTCGGACCCAAGCCTTATCGTGCGTGCACAGAGTCCAACGATGGACGCTTATTGCTGCCCGGGTCCTTCAATCCAATCCACGACGGTCATCGCCAGATGCTGGAACACGCCGAGTCGCTCACACAACGCGCTGGCGCGCTGGAGATCACCGTCCACAACGCCGACAAAGCCAGTATCGACTACGTCAGCCTAGAGCGACGACTCGCGCAAATCGGTTCAACACCGGTATGGCTTACCAATACACCGAAATTCGCCGACAAAGCCAAACTGTTCCCGGACGTGACCTTCGTGCTAGGCGTGGACACGATGGAGCGGATTGCACAGTTGCGTTTCTACAACGATTCGCATGCGGAATTCGACCAAGCCTTACACACGTTCCACGATCAGAACACACACTTTCTCGTATTTGGGCGCGAAATCGACGGTCGGTTCAAGACGCTGGACGATCTCGAACTCCCCGATATTCTTACTGCGCGGGCATCCGGCGTTGCGGAAGCGCATTTTCGCAATGACGTCTCATCGACGGCACTACGGCAATTGGACTGACGGCAAAGCGTCTAGCCTGGATTATCCATGAAGAACCGTAGCGCGCGGGCAGCGCGCTAAACGCGCTCGCGGTGTGCTCTGCAAACTGCCAAGGAACTCGCAAGGCGAGTTCCAGAGCCCTGTGTTTTTTCCTGCTATCGGAGTTCGCGGTAGGTTCTTCATGAATAAGCCAGGCTAGAGATTTTCCAGGTCTTCCAGTGTCTTGGGCCAATTGTCTTTCAACAAACGCGATAACGAACGATCGGCCAGCAAGCGCCCCTCTGTCTGACACTGAGCGCAGTAATTGGCTTCATTCTCCGCGTAGACGATTCGTTGGATTGGTGATCCACACTGCGGACATGGGGCTTTGTACTTGCCGTGCGCGCCCATTTCATTGTGAAACGCGGTCACTTTCGTTGGGAATTTGCCCTTCGCCTTATCCGTCAACAACTCGGTCCATCGCGGCAGGACATCGTGGCAAGCCTCGAACAACCGCTGGGTCTCGACATCAGAGAGCTTACCTGCCCGCTTAAAAGGCGAAAGCCTGGCGGCCAACAAGATCTCATCCGAGTAGGCGTTGCCAATACCGGCAAAAACCCGTTGATCGGTAAGCGCGCGCTTGAGTGTGTGATTGGTGTGTTTGAGCCGCTCCGCAAACTCCGCGAGATCGATGACGAGGACTTCGAGTCCTCCGGGATCGAGTAGCTCGAGCGCATCACGCCCGTGTAACAGGCGCAGGCTTGCCCGTTTCTTCTTGCTGGCTTCGGTGAATTGCAGGGTGCCGGTGGAGAACTCGAACGCAGCCAAGCCGTTGCGTTTCTGTGGTGGCTTGTAGGCTTCCTGCCAACGCAGGCGACCGGAGATCATGAGATGGATGACGAAGAAATAGTCGCCCTCCAGCTCGAAGACGAGTTGCTTGGCCAACCGGCTGCAACCCAACACTTTGCGGTCGATCAACTCGTCGACCTGCGGTTCCACTGTGCGCAGCACGAACGGAGAGGCCAGCACGATTCTCTTGAGCTCCGCACCGGTAACGCGCTCGTTCAGCGCATCGATGTAAACGGTCAGGTCGGGCAGCTCCGGCATGTCGATGTCAGTGCGTGGTAATGACAGTCTTCCACTTACCGCGATAGAAGCGCCAAATCAAGAGCACCCCCTTCAAGACGTAATCTCCAATCAGCGAGGCATACACGTAAACCACCGGCAGCTTCAAATAGGTGGCAATGCTCGCTAAGCCGCAGCGCATCACTAACAATCCCAGCACCGTCGCAATCAGGGGAAAGCGCGTGTCACCCGCACCCCGCAGCGCGCCACCGATGGCGAAGTCGACCGCCATCAACGGCATCATCGCGCCCAGCATATAGATGAACTGTACGGTGTAGCGAACAGTCAACGGCTCATCGCCGATGAAAAAAGTCGCCATCTCAGTCGCGAAAATGATGATGACCACCCCCAGACCGCCCATGGACAACACGGCGAATAGCAATGCCCGCCAGCCACTGCGGGTGGCACCGTCGTGATCGTTGGCGCCGAGGTGTTGCCCGACGAGCGTCGATCCCGCGATCGAGAAACCGAAACCCACCGTGAAACAGATCGCGAGCAAATTGACGCCAATATTGTAGGCCGCAAACGCTTCTGTACCGTAAAAGTTACCGATGAGCATGAGGAAGATGAAAAAACCGACCTGAAACACGCCCTGCTCCAGCGCCGCCGGGTAGCCGATGTCCAATAATCTGCGCAAACGCTCGCGCCGCCACCACCCGCCACTCACATGCTTGACGCGAAACTTCTGTTTGATCCACATGACGAGCAACACGGAAGTACCGATGGTGAAAGATATGCCCGCACCTACCGCGGCACCTGCAACCCCCATCTCCGGCATACCCCATTTACCGAAGATGAACGCGTACAACAGCGGGATATTCATGATGTTTACCCCGATACCCATGTACAGAGGCGTCCATGCATCCCCAGAGGCGCGCAACGCGGCACTCAAGATGAACATACCCGCAAATACCACGTTGAACGCAGACAACCACCTTATGTTGCGACTCGCCATGTCCAAGGTCTGCTCGTCCAGCCCGAAAACGCCTGCCACTGGGGACGCGAACAATATTCCCAGTACCGCGATCACCGCCGCCATGGCGCCGGCCAACACCAGCGATGCCATGGTGACCCGGCTCGCTTCGGTATAGTCACCGGCACCCCACGCGCGCGCGACCAGTGCCGTCGTGCCCGCACTCACCGCCATCAGAATGGCCTGCATCGCAAAGAAGATGCGTTGACCCGCCCCAACCGCCGCCAATCCCTCCGCGCCGAGTTCTGCGACGAACTTGGTTTGAAACATGCCGACAATGGTGTACGACAGGTTGCCTAGAATTGACGGCAGCGCGAGTTCCCAAATGCTGGGGCGCTCTTGTTCATGCGCTTCGACCGCGAGTGCGCCTTCCGTGTCCGATTCCGCTACTTGTTCTTCGATTTCCGTCAATGGTCGAATAGACTACTAAACAAGACAGACTAACAGGCACACGCAGAATGGACACCGGTAAACTCGGCGTTTGGTACTTCTTCGACGGTATTTCTTCCGAAGCCGCCGCAAGTGTCGCTCAACGCATCGAATCGCTCGGTTACGGCACGCTGTGGATTCCGGAAACCGTCGGCAAGAACCCCCTGGTAGTTGCCTCTTGGCTGTTGGCCAACACGCAAACACTCAACCTCGCCACCGGTATTGTGAATATCTACCACCGTGAACCCGGCGTGACGATGGCGGGCCAGCGGACGCTCGCCGAGCAGTCCGACGGGCGTTTCCTTCTAGGCATCGGGGTGTCCCACAAACCTCTGGTAGAGGGTGTACGAGGACTCGAATACGGGCCGCCCGTCGCGACCATGCGCACCTACCTCGAACGGATGGCAGCGGCACCCTATACTGCTTTGATGCCGTCCGAGTCTCCGCCCACCGTCATCGCTGCACTCGGACCCAAAATGCTCGAGCTGGCGGCGTCCGCGTGCCAAGGTGCGCATCCCTACTTCACATCCCCCGAACACACCCGGTTCGCACGTGACATCGTCGGACCCGACACCATGCTCTGCGTGGAACAGAAGGTCATCCTGGAGTCGGATCCCGCGAAAGCGCGAGAATTGGCCAAACCGGTAGCAAAGATCTACCACAAGTTGCCCAACTACCGTAACAACTGGCTGAGAATGAGATTGTCCGAGGGAGACATCGACGACTTGACTGACAAGTTTATAGACACAACCTTTGCATGGGGGAGCGTCGAGGCGATCAGTGATCGGTTACAGGCGCATTTCGACGCAGGCGCGAGCCACGTCTGCATTCAGCCGGTGAATCCCAACGGCCAGTTCGGCGATTTGCATTGGGAAGCCCTGGAGGCGCTGGCGCCTAAAACCGGCTAGTTCATCTCGAGAGGTATTCGAACTCGCGATCAAGAACGACTTCGGCACTTTCAGAGAACGGCTCCCCGTGACAGAACAATATGTGTTTCGGCTTCCATCGCTGTATGATTCCCAGCGCTTCTCGCGCCTTTTCCTTATCGCTAGTAAGCCATCGGTACAAGCGAGGTACACCTCCATGCGGAAAGGTAACACCTTCGAACTCGAGAAACATTCGGGGTAAAAAAGCAATACCAACGGTCTTCAGGTTGATCATCAGATCGGTGAGGATCAAGGAACGACTGCTTTTGTGGAAGAACACAACCTCCTGAAACATCCGATTGCCACCGAAGATCACTTGCTCGATGTCACGTGAATAAATACTAGGTGTAGAGTTCGTGAGGATCTCCGCGTTCGAAAGGTATGGAACCTTGCGCACGAGACTTTCTTCCGCAAATACTTGCGCTTGCGGATACGACTCCTGCCACAGTTCCATAAACATATAGTGGAACTTGTTCGGGGCAACCAGCGCCGCGACGTTTCCGCCGATATCGTTAATAAATTCTCTAACGCTTCCACTCAACTCTATGGGCGAGTGCACCCACAACCGTTCGTCCTGGAGTCGAACAACCGTCATCCGCGTGTGCATCGACGCACCCGCGAATACCACTTCCGGGCCGTCCAGCGTCCAGATGTCATTGTCTACCTGTGTCGCCACAGAAATAGACTCAACTATCTCCCAGCGCGTCGAAGCTGCCGTAGCCTCCTCGGAAGAACAACAAAGGCGCTTTGTTGGTCTCAAACAGCTCGAAGGCGCGCACCCGTCCAATGGCGATCGTGTGATCGCCTGCATCATGCTCCGCTTCCAGGTTGCAATCGACGTAACCCAAGACCCCATCCAAAACGGGCGAACCGCTGGCCGCTGCCGTCCAGTCGAAGGATGAGAATTTATCGCCACCCGACTTGGCCATAGCGTCGCACACCGACCTTTGATCGGCTGCCAGCAGGTTGATGCAGAAGCTGCCAGAGTCACGCAACTTCGGCCAGCTCGAGGATTGTTTGCCCGGACAGAGCGCAACCAGCGGTGGATCGAGCGACAAGGATACGAACGATTGCGCGGCGAACCCCGCCGGGCCGTTTTCGCTCATTCCCGTCGCGATGACCACACCGGTACAAAAATTACCCATCGCGTTTCTGAATGCGCGTTCGTCAAAAGTGTCCGCCATCGATCAACCTGCTTGAGACATTGCACCCACTATAACCGATAACCCCACAACCACGTGCTCACGCCAATCACGCGGTGAGAACTGTGCGTCAATCGCGTAAAATGCCTTACTTTTAGCGAGAGTACGACATGAGCGATAGCTTCCGAGCAGAAACCCGCGAGTGGCTGGAAGCCAACTGTCCACAATCGATGCGCACTTCCACTCCCGAGGAAGAGGTCATTTGGGGCGGACGTAAGCAGCAATGGGTGAATCCGGATTCCAAAGTGTGGATGGAACGCATGGCGGAGCGCGGCTGGACAGTACCGCGTTGGCCCACCGAATACGGCGGCGGCGGGTTGAGCGCCGATGAGGAGAAGATTCTTCATGAGGAAATGCGGCGCATCAACGCCCGCTTGCCCCTGCAGAGTTTCGGCATCTGGATGCTCGGACCGGCGATGCTCGAATTCGCGAGCGAAGAACAGAAACGCCACTATTTGCCGCAGATCGCGCGCGGTGAAATCCGCTGGTGTCAGGGCTATTCGGAACCGGGCTACGGCTCTGACCTGGCGGGTTTGCAGACTCGCGCGGAGGACAAGGGCGACTACTACCTGGTCAACGGTGCGAAGATCTGGACTTCCTACGCGGACATGTCCGATTGGATTTTCTGCCTGGTACGCACGGATCCCGATGCACCCAAACACGAAGGCATCAGCTTCCTCCTGTTCGACATGGCAAGTCCCGGTGTGAGTACTTCGCCCATTCCGCTCATCAGCGGCGCCTCGCCCTTCTGCCAGACTTTCTTCGACGACGTCAAAGTACCGAAAACCCAACTGGTCGGGGATCTCAACAAAGGCTGGACGATTGCCAAACGCCTACTGCAGCACGAACGCCAGATGGTCTCGGGCATCGGCGGCAACTCGGCGCTGGGTGGGTCCGGTACCAAGATGGAAGACATGGCCAAGCAATACATCGGAGTCGACGGCGACAGCATCGCCGATCCCGCGATTCGCAGCGCCGTTTGCGAACATCGCATGAACGACAAAGCGTTCCAGATCACCATGGGCCGCAGCGCCGAGGAAGCCAAGGCCGGGAATCCCGACGGCAACCTCGCCTCCATGTTCAAGTACTACGGCACCGAACAGAACAAACGGAAGTACGAACGGCTGCTCGACATCATGGGTACGCAAGCCGTCGGCTGGTCGGGTGAGGCATTCACCGATCGCGAAATCGGCACCACCCGGCAATGGCTGCGCTCGAAAGCAAACTCCATCGAAGGAGGCACGAGCGAAGTGCAGTTGAACGTGATCGCCAAACGCGTATTGGGATTGCCGGACTAACGCCTTTACCGCGATAATACGCCTTGGAAGGTCACAAACAGACACGGGATAGCACATGGAATTCTTGATCGTTCTTGCCGTCATAGCCGCCCTCGCTTTTTGGGTGGTGGCGATCTACAACAAACTGGTCGCCCTGAAAAACCGCTACGAGAACGGCTTCGCGCAAATCGAGGTGCAGCTCAAGCGACGCTACGATTTGATTCCTAATCTGGTGGAAACCGCCAAGGGTTACCTGACCCACGAAAGAGAAACGTTGGAAGCCGTGATCGCGGCACGTAATCAAGCTCTCGCCGGACTACAAGCTGCAGCGGCAGACCCATCCAACGCGGCGGCCATGAAGGAACTGGCCAGCGCCGAAGGTGCGTTAGGTAGCGCGCTGGGCCGCTTGAACGTCGTGGTCGAGGCCTATCCCGACCTCAAAGCCAACGAAAACATGATGCAGCTGAGCGAAGAGTTGACCACCACCGAAAACAAAGTCGCCTTCGCAAGACAGGCATACAACGACCAGGTCACCGAGTACAACGCTTACCGTCAATCGTTCCCTCCGGTCGTCTTTGCCGGTATGTTCGGTCACGCCGACGATGCGGAGCTGTTGGAATTCGAGGATTCCGAAGCCATACAACAAGCGCCGCAGGTGTCCTTTAACTAAAAAACCCGGCCAGACGGACGTGTTTTTCGTCTTGTGAATTTTTTTCAAGCTCAAGATAACGCACGACGTAAGACCCTACAGCTCGGTGTGTTGTTCGGCTTGGCAGTGCTCACGCTGGTCGTTCTCACCAACCTGCTGATCGCACTGTTCATCAGCTGGGCCGGCATTCAGACGGGCCTGACCTGGACTCACGCGCTGTCGGCCATGCCCTGGGATGCGTGGCTCTTCATCAGCTTAGGCGTTATCGGCGTTGTCGGCATGGCGTGCGGGTACAAGTATCTTTCGCTGAAAGGCGGCGGACGAGTCATCGCCGAGGCCCTGGGCGGTCACCTCATTCATCAAAACACCCGGGAGCCACAACAAAGGCAACTGCTCAACGTCGTAGAGGAAATGGCGATCGCGTCCGGCCTCTCCGTCCCGCCGGTGTATCTGATCCCAGAACCGAGCATCAATGCCTTCGCCGCTGGATTCAATTCCGACGACGCCGTGATCGGCATCAACCAAGGCACGCTCGATGCTTTGAATCGCAGCGAGCTACAGGGCGTGGTCGCACACGAGTTCAGCCACATCATCAACGGTGATACCAACATCAACCTGCGCCTCATTGCCATTCTGCACGGTATTCTGTTCCTCGGCATGATCGGCTACGGTCTCATGCGTGCAGCCGGTCACGGCCGTAAGAACGGTGCACCCCTTTTGGTCCTTGGCGTCGGACTGATCGTGATCGGGTACGGTGGCACGTTCTTCGGCAACCTCATCAAGGCTGCGGTCAGTCGCCAGCGAGAGTTTCTAGCGGACGCATCGGCAGTACAGTTCACTCGCGAACCCGAAGGCATCGCCAATGCACTCAAGAAAATCGGTGGCTACGGCTCGCATATGACCAATCGGGCTGCCGAACAAGCGAGTCATATGTTCTTCGGCGCAGCGGCGCCGAAGTTCGCGACCAGCCTGCTGGCCACCCACCCACCTCTGGATCAGCGTATCCGCGCCATTCAACCTAGCTGGGACGGTCAATTCATCGCCGTCGATGGGGGTACGAGAGCGCCGACGGCAACCGAGGCAATGCAGCCGCCGGGCACAGCCGGATTCACCGGCACGATGCGTATGACGAACTCGGACGCTATCGTTAACAAGGTGGGTACACTGACATCCGAGGGGCTGATCGTTGCCGAGCAACTCATCCGCGACAACGGACAGCGACTGAAGGATGCGGCACACGACCCATATGAGGCGCGCGCATTGATCTACGCCATGCTGATCGATCACGATCGACAAGTTGCCGACGCACAGTTTGCAACCCTCAACGCGCAAGCCGAAGCAGGTTTATCGAAACACGTCGCCGAGTTGCGACCGTTGGTGGCCGCCAGCGATCCGACCCATCTGCTCACACTGCTCGAGCAAGCCATGCCCGCGCTCAAAGAACTATCGACGCGCCAGTACAAACGCTTCAAGGACAATGCCGCAGCGCTGATCACCGCCGACGGCCACGTCGACGTCTTCGAGTGGGTGCTGCACCGCCTGCTCGTCAAGGAACTGCAACCGCACTTCGAAGGCCCGCAACGCCATCACGGTCGGTTGCGCAACATCGACCGGGTTGCCAAGGAAGCCGGTTACTTGCTGTCAATACTGGCAAGCCACAGTCACCACGCGCCGCAGGAGCAGCTGCGCGCCTACCAGGCGGGTGCACAGGTGCTCGGTCTCGGTGAACCTTTCACCAAGCAGGAATTCTTCGACTATCGACGTATCAACGCGGCACTAGGGCAGTTGCGCAAGCTACGTGCGCTGAGCAAGCCTGCGCTCATTAAAGCCTGTGTCGCTACTGTCACTGCCGACGGCAGCATCGGCACCAACGAGGGGGCCTTGCTGCAAGGGATCGCCGCGACGCTCGACTGTCCGCTTCCTCCCAGCATCTACACCAACTAAGTCCGCCGTTTTGCCTAAAACCAAAATCGCTCCCGACAAAAGTAAAAAGAAGAAGAAATCCTCGGCTAAAAAAAGGTCCAGCGCCGCTCGCAATAGTAAGGCTGATACACAAACCCTCAGTCAGGCGGACGACACACAAGCGCACAGCGGGTCCGGAAAACAACTGGGCGCGTTGGATCTCGGGTCGAACAGCTTTCACCTGCTCGTCGCTCGCGAGCACCAGGGACATATTCAGTTTCTCGACAAACACAAGGAGATGGTGCGTCTCGCCGAGGGTTTGGATGCCGACAAGCAGCAAATGGACGACTCCGTCGCAGCGCGGGCGTTGGCTTGTCTTGGCCGTTTTGGCGAACGGTTACGGCCTCTGGAACCGGAAAACGTCCGTATCGTCGGCACCAATACGCTGCGCCAAATCGGGCAGTCGGCGAAATTCATCAAACAAGCCGAAGAGGCCCTTGGCCACAAGATCGAAATCATCTCGGGTTACGAAGAAGCGCGGCTGATCTATCTCGGGGTCAGCCACGACATCGGTCTCGACGTCGACAAGCGTCTGGTGATCGACATCGGTGGCGGCAGTACCGAGATCATCCTCGGGCGCATGGCCACACCAGTGCACCTCGAGAGTCTGCACATGGGCTGTGTGTCGATGACCACACGCTTCTTCCGCGACGGCAAGATTACTGCAAAGCGCTTCGACGCGGCCATCAACGACGCGCTGTTGGAATTGGAGCCCGTGGTACAGGAATTCCTCGACCACGGTTGGGACACGACGATCGGCGCGTCCGGTACCATTAACGCTGTATTGTCGGTCATGACAGATCTCGACGTCGACGCTGAAACGATTGCGCCGGAGAATTTACAGATCCTGCGCGAGGCATTGATCAAAGCCGGTGACGTGCGCAACATCGCGCTCGAATCTCTAGCCGACGAACGCAAGCCCGTATTCCCCGGCGGTGTGGCGATTCTCATTGCGTTGTTCACTGCACTCGATATCGAACAGATGCGCGCCGCTCAAAGTGCACTACGAGAAGGCCTCATCTACGACCTGCTGGGACGCCAGCATCACGACGACGCGCGCGATCACACCGTGGAAGGCTTACTCGAGCGGTTCTACATCGACGCCGCTCAAGCTCAACGGGTCAGAGAAACTGCCATCGGCCTGCTGTCTCAAGTAGCCAAATCCTGGGATGTCACCACGGCGGACGACCGTCACTTGCTGGGATGGGCGGCAAGTTTGCATGAGTTGGGACGCGGTATTTCACACACGGGATTCCACAAACACGGCGCTTATCTCATCGAGCACCTCGATATGCCCGGCTTTGCCCGTTCCGAACAAAATCTACTGGCGGCATTGGTGCGCAACCATCGACGCAAACTGGTATTGGACGAATGGACCAAGGCGCCTCGCAGTCTGCGCTTGATGGTGGTGCTGCGCTTGGCCGCGGTGCTGCACCGCAATCGTGGCCCGCACACCCTACCCCATATCGAACTCGCTGCCGCGTCGAACCGCTTGACGATCACACTGCCGCAGACATGGGCGGAGCGTCATCAGTTGACGCTGCTGGATATCGAAAACGAAGCGAGATATTTGAGCAGCGCGGGCATCAATCTGGAAATCGCGTTCAGCGATTAGTACCCGGACGCGTCAAGCCGCCTAGCTCAACTCCTGGAGCAGTGACTCCTGCGCTGAAAGGCGGTCTTGCTTTGAGCGTATGGCAGAGTAACTGCCGTCGGGATTGAGTTCCCAACTTTGCGAGTTGTCGTTCAGGTAGTGTTCGATCGTCTCGCGGAAAACCCTTTGTTTGATTTTCGGGTCTTCGATGGGGAAGCAGGTCTCCACTCGGGAAAAAAAGTTGCGGCTCATCCAATCCGCGCTGGATAAATACACCCTGCGATCTCCGTTGTTCTCGAAACAGAACACACGAGTGTGTTCCAAGAATCTGCCAACGATGGAACGCACACGAATGTTCTCCGACACACCTTTGACTTGCGGACGCAGCGCGCAAATACCGCGCACGATCAGCTCGATTTCCACACCGGCTTGCGAAGCTTCATACAACGCTTGAATGATCTGAGGTTCCACCAACGAATTCATCTTGGCGTAGATACCTGCCGGTTTGTTCTTCTTCGCGTTGGCAATCTCCTGCTGAATGTACTCGAGCATCGTAGCGTGAAGCGTAAAAGGCGATTGCAGGACTTTCTTGAGCTTCCCGGCCTTACCCATCGCGGTTAGTTGCTGAAAGACCTTCTGCACATCTTCGCCTAAATCGTCGTCGCACGAGAAAAAGCCGTAGTCCGTGTACAACCGAGCGGTCCTGATGTGATAGTTGCCGGTACCCAAATGTACGTAGCGGCTCAGCGAGCGACCTTCACGGCGTATCACCATGCACATCTTGGCGTGTGTCTTTAAACCCACCACGCCGTACACCACCTGCGCACCGACAGATTGCAGCTTGGTGGCAAGCTCGATGTTGGCCTCTTCATCGAATCGTGCCCGCAGTTCGATGACAACGAGCACTTCCTTGCCGCGCGTGGCTGCGTCCACAAGCGCCTCGACCACAGCTGATTCCGTACCCGTGCGATAAAGCGTTTGACGGATCGACAACACAGACGGATCGCGCGCGGCTTGACGCAGGAAATCGACGAAAGGCGCGAACGACTGAAAAGGATGATGCAACAAGATGTCGCCATTGCGAATCGCATCGAACATCGCTTCGTGATTGCGCACGCGATTGGGAATGGACGGTGTGAAGCCCGGGTACTTGAGATCGGGACGCTCCACCAAATCCGGGATGGCCGCAAGTCGCATGAGATTGACCGGATTGCCACAGCGGTAGACATCCTCCTTGCTGAGCCCGAACTGCGCAGTCAGGAACGCGGCAACCTCTTCGGGACAGTCGTCGGCTACTTCCAGACGCACGGCGTCGCCATAGCGTCGAGACGACAATTCGCCCTCCAAGGCGCGTAGTAGATCGTCAATCTCTTCCTCGTCCACGAAGAGATCGCTGTTGCGCGTCACTCGAAACGCGTAACACCCCGTCGCTTTCATGCCCGGAAAGAGGTCTGACGCGTGTGCCGACATGATGCTGGACAACAACACGAAATCGTTGGCGCCGGTCGATGTGGACTCAGGCAGACGCACCACCCGCGGCAGTGAGCGCGGTGCTTGCACGATGGCCTTCCCGCTATTGCGCCCGAATGCGTCTTTGCCGGTCAATGTGACGATGAAAGCGAGGCTTTTGTTCAAAGGCTCCGGGAATGGGTGTGAAGGATCCAGACCCACGGGGGTCACGATGGGCGCAAGCTCCCGATTGAAGTAGCGCTTGATCCACGTGACCTGTTTGGAATTCCAGCTGTCTTCGATCAGGACGCGTATGCCCTGCTTATCGAGCTTGGGCAGCAGTTCCTCATTGAGCACCTTGTACTGCTGCTTGACCAGCTTGCGTGCCAGGTTGGAGATGTGACGCAGTTGGTCGGAAGGTGACAGGCCATCGGGTCCGGTTTGCACACTGCCGTAGGCATCCTGCTGCTTCAGACCTGCCACACGGATCTCGAAGAACTCATCCAGCACGGAACTGGCAATGCAGAGAAAACGCAGACGCTCCAGCAGGGGCACATGCTCGTCCGCACACTGCGCGACCACACGGCGCATGAACTCCAACTGAGACAGCTCTCGGTTAATGTACAATTCGGGGTTGGTGAGTTCGGTCGTCACGGACATTCAGATCGATTAGGCAGCAGCCCAACCCTAGCACGGGCCGGCATGCCACGTGTTACAAATCCAACAAAATTGACAGACCGCTTGAAGATGGCAGATTCCCCAAAAGATGCGCTGTACCGGGATGCCCGAGATCACATCGTCGACTTCGCCTTTAATGACGACGTCGCCGCGGTATTTCCCGACATGATCCGACGCTCGGTGTTGGGCTACGAAACCGTGATCCCCGCTACAGGCTTGATCGCGGCACAACGCCTCGGAGACGCCGGACACGCCCTGGATTTAGGCTGTTCGCTGGGTGCCACGGCAGTAGCCATTGCGCGCCACAACGCCTCGCCGAGCGTGCGGATCACCGGCATCGACAATTCGCCGTCAATGATCGAGCGCGCCCGGGCCTTGAACGAAGATCCGCGCATCGACTTCGTGTTGGAAGATCTCGTGAACGTCTCCGTCGAGGGTGCAGATGTTGTCGTTTGCAATTTTGTACTGCAGTTCCTGGACCCCGAAGTGCGTCTCGAGGTGCTGACCCGACAACGACGCGAACTGCAAGACGATGCACTACTCATCGTCTCGGAAAAAGTCGCAGCCGACGATCCCGCTGTGCATGAGTTGTTCGACAAGACTCATCTAGCTTGGAAGGCGGCGAACGGCTACTCGCAACTGGAGATCAGCCAGAAACGCAACGCGCTGGAAAACGTCATGCGTATCGACAGCGAGGCCGAGCACTTGTCGCGTTTTGCCGCCGCCGGTTTTTCCCGCGCAATACAGTGGTACCGCTGTCTGAACTGGGCGTCCTTTCTGGTTTACCCTTGAGCCCTGCCGCCTATCCCCTACCCACACACGTTTCCGGGTGGCCCCTGGACCTCGCGGCATCGCGCTACACGACCGATCACAATAGTGACTTCGCCAAGTGGCAGTCAGCCATCGACCACCTGCCCGCGCTCGACGACATCGAGGCTCGATATGAAGCCACGGTATCCATCGATGGTCGCTTCCGCGACAGCAATGACAATGGGCGACTCGTTGAGTCCATAGCCGCGCTGCATCCCTGGCGCAAAGGACCGTTTCGCATCGCGGATACGTTGATAGACACGGAGTGGCGATCCGATTGGAAGTGGCAACGCCTTGCTCCCCACATCTCGTCACTGCACGGCAGACGAGTACTCGATATCGGGTGTGGCAACGGTTACTTTGGGTGGCGCATGCTCGAGGGCGGTGCCGCGGAAGTGATCGGTGTCGACCCGACGCTGCTCTTTTGCATGCAGCACCGGCTCATCAACTACTACGTGCGCGACACCCGCAACTGGGTGTTGCCACTACGTGTGGAGGAGCTGCCCGCCACGCAACAGTTCGACACCGTGCTGAGCTTAGGCGTGATTTATCACCGACGCGACCCCCCTCACTCATGCGCAGCAACTGTTCGATCTTTGCCGTGCGGGCGGGGAAGTGGTTCTCGAATCGCTCATCAGTCCCGAACGCACATTCCTACCGAAGGACCGCTACGCGCGCATGCGCAACGTGTGGTGTATCCCGGCGCTCAGCGACCTTTCCCACTGGCTGACCCGGGCTGGCTTCGTCGAACCGCTGATTGTCAGCAACGTAATTACCACCACCGACGAACAACGCAGCACACCGTGGATGACGTTCGAGTCTCTCGAGCAGGCTCTGGATCCCGCCGACCCCGGTAAAACCATCGAAGGGTACAGCGCGCCGCAACGGGCCATCGTCATCGCCCAAAAACCGCACTCTCTAGACACATCACAGGCGACAGGGTAGCGTTGCACGAAACCGGGGCGTTGGTTCGTTTCACGATGTTCGGCATCATTCCATTCAAGTTCAGGTTCCGCGGCAAAGTACGCAGAATCCTGGACATCTATTATTGTTTTCTCGACGCAGGCAATGTCGCATTACACCCTACTCAGATCGCCAAGCGCACTGGCATCAGTTTTGCCGAGGTGGCACGCCGCTTGGACGCCACTCCCGAGCTTTTCGTCAAGCTGCCGAAACGCGACGGACTGACTCGCTACCGTGTCACCACCACGGCTTCGACTCGCACGCCCGAGGAGAACGAAGCGCTGTTGATCAAATACGCAAAGCGCGAATCGTGGTTGCTGTATGCATTCGGATTCATGGTCTTCATCATGTTGACCATCGTTGTCTTGACCATCGCGCCCAACGTCTAAGTACGGGATAGTTAGAAGGAATACGACACTAAACATGCCAGAGCTACTGCCACAGGATCTTCTCGATCTACGCGCCACTTGTCAGACATTCGCCGAGCAATTTCTGACAGGTGAGCATACGCCTCAACAAGTACGCGAACGGTCCAAGGAGCTCGGCCTATTTTACCTACCTCAGCCTAAGACACATGGCGGTACCGAAGCCACGACATTGACCCTCACCGTGGTGCGCGAGACCCTCGCTACAGCTAATCCCGCATCGACCGACGGCGTGTTCGGTCCCGGCCCAGGCGTCCTGGCGGGCGTCGAAGAACCGCTGCGCAGCAGTCACCTGACGCCGATGCTGGCGGGCGAGAAACGCGCGAGCTTCGGCTTCACTGAGCCCGATGATGTCCGACGCCCGACTTTTGGCACGATCGATGGCGACCAACTTACCGTGACCGGACAAAAGTCCTACGTCACCGGCGGTCCCACCGCGGATTTCATCAACACGCTCGTGCAGATAGAGGACAAGGGACCGTCGATGGTCGTGATCGACAAAAGTCTGCCTGGCGTGGAAACGGAACGGGAGTTCGCCTCTCTGGACGGGTCTACTCATGCCGCGTTTCGATTCGACGAGGTCAAGGTGCCCGTGCACAACATCATCGGCGAGCCAGGCAAGGGTCTGCCTCGTGCACTCAAGCAGATTGGCGACACGCGTCTGCTGTTCGCCGCGCAAGCGAGCGGCTACATGATGTGGGTGTTGGATCTGTTGACGAATCACCTCACCGCTCCGGACACATCGGGTCAGCCTCGCGGCAACAAAGACGTCGTCAGGTGGCGCTATGCAGATCAACGCATCAAGGCATTCGCTGCCCGCAGCATGCTCTACAGAACGGCTCGTCTGGCCGATGCGGGTGAGAACGTCGTCAACGAAGCCATGGCGTGCAAAGTATTTGCGACTGAAGCGGTAGGAGAGTTGGTCGATACCGCCATTCAATTGGTCGGCGGCAATGCGCTCATCGATAGTCATCCGCTGGCGCGGCTCTATCGAATGGTTCGTGCATGGCGCTTGGCTGAGGGTGCGAGCGATGTTCTAAGACTGAACATCGGCCGCGGTATCCTGGAACTGGGCAAAGGGAGGATCTAGTGAATGCACGAATGCCATTGATCGGGCGTCGCGTGAGTCTCTTCGCGCTATCGTTTGCAGCGGTCGGCTGCCAGTTCGTACAACTGACCGACGCAGGCGCCACTGTCGCGCAGGCGGGCGCGGGTGATGTCGCCAACTGCACTAAGGTCGGTGAGGTCGACGCACAAACGCAATCCAAGGTGGTGCTGTCACGGGGAGACGAGAAGGTACGTGCCGAACTTGCCATACTGGCGCGCAATCGGGCAGCGGAACTAGGTGCCAATGCTATCGTGCCCATCGGACCCCACCAGGAAGGCAAACAGCGTTTCAACGCCTATCTTTGTACGGACGAATAGGTACCGGCGAATAGGTACCGACGGGCAAATGGCGACGAATGCGCTAAGACGAATCGTGGTCGGTCTTTTGACCATGCGCTTCGCGATTGTGTTCGCGACTGTCACGTGACTTACGCAAGAGAATAAAGACGCTCCCCACCCCACCCATTTGGCGTATAGCCGAGCAGTAAGCGATCACCTCAGGGTGCTGACTCAGCCAATGCACCACATAACTTTTTAGACGACCCGGTGTCTGGCTCAGTTCACCTTTGCCGTGCGCAATCGCAACATGCCGATGGTGCCGAGCGCTCGCTCGAGCCAGGAAGGCAAACACCAAATGACGCGCTTCCTTAACGGTTTTACGATGGAGATCGAGCGATGCGTCGAGAGGATACTCGCCGCGCTTGAGCTTCTCGAAAACGCCGTTTTGTACGCCGTCTTTTTTCCACTCTACGTATTCGAGCGGCGCCAGCGATGGCACTTCACCCAATGTCAGGAAGTTCGGATCTTCCTCATCGTCCAAACCCAGTGCGGCCTTGCGTCGCTTGAGCTGAGCCGCGGTCGGCGCTTTTGCGGTGTCGCGCGCGACGCGCTGACTCTGCTTGTTCTTCTTGAGCGGCGCAACGTCCTGCATCGCCGCGGCGAAGTCATCCTGCACCGCGTCGTCGTCATCCCGGTTCATGAACGAGCGACTTCAGCGACAGGGACGCTGGGGAACTGGGCCGATCGCGTCTGTGGGATAGGCTGGTTGGAGCAGGCGTGATAGGTGAATACAGGGGAGATCTTCGTCGTCTGGCTCAAGTTCTTACCGGCGGCATGAAACAATCGGCAGGAGAACAACAGCACATCGCCGGCATCGAGTTCTATCGCTTCCGCCGTACGGATCAATGCCTTGTTTTCTCCCAGGTCGTGACGTAGGAACAAATCCTTATCGAAACGCACGCGGTCGAGCGACAACTCGTGAGACCCGGGAATCGCTCTCAACGCGCCGTTAGTGCGATCTTCGTCACCGATCGCCCACCACACCGAAATGAGTTCTGGACGGTCGAACGACCAATAACGGATGTCCTGGTGCCACGCCGTGGCGCTACTGAATCCCGGGTGTTTGGTCATGATGCAATTGTGGTGGCACTGTGAGAGGCGTACGTCCTCGATGGAACGAGCGCCCGGCAACAATTCACTCAGTGCCGCCACCACGGTCGGGTGCTGAGCCAGCCTGCGGAACACTTCGTGGCGCGCATACGCGTAGAGCAAACGCCGCGGCGTACCCCCTCCAGGCTCTTCGCGGCTGCGCGGTGCGCCCGGGTAACCTACGTCCGCTTCGAACTCGACCGGGCCCACCAACGGTGTCAGTGCTGCTTCCACCACACGCTGTATGTCAGTACGCGTTCGCGCATCGAGCACATCGCGAAATACTACGTAACCTCTTTCGAGGAACGCATCCGCTGGCTCATGGCGTGGTAAAGCTCTGGCGCACATCTTGAGTCTACTTCACCGCCTGTTGGCGTCCTGTTACATTCGATTCACACAAAGTTAGGGCGCCACTGCAGCGCCCCGGAGCAAGCGAGTGAGTATATCAGGCGATGCCATGCGCGGCGTGTTGATGGAGCGCGGGCGGCTGTGGGTAGACGATATCCCGATTCCTGAACCAGGTTCCGGTGAAATCCTGGTGAAGTCGCGAGCGTGCGGCATCTGTGGATCCGATCTCCATGCGGCCAAGTTCACGGAGGATTTCGTCCAAACCAGTCTGGAAGCCGGTGGCGCTTTCAAGCTGACCACCTTCGACCCTGTCGTGCTCGGACATGAGTTCTGCGCGGAGGTGGTCGATTACGGTCCGAACACCCGTGGCCATCTGGCTCCCGGCACCCTGGTGTGTTCAGTGCCAGTGTTACCGGGAGGGCCGGCATCCGGTCCATCGAGAGCCATCGGCTACAGCGACGACGTGCCGGGCGGGTTCGCGCAATATATGGTGCTTAGCGAGCAGCTCACGTTGCCGGTACCCGAAGGCACCCCAGCGACCGCCGCAGCGCTGACCGAGCCGATGGCCGTCGGTCTGCACGCGGTGAACAAGGCAAATCTCAGCGGCACCGAAGCGATCGTCGTCATCGGCACCGGACCCGTGGGTCTCGCAGTGATCACCGCGTTGGTCGCACGCAAGGCAGGGCCGATCATCGCAGCAGACTTCTCGGCGGGCCGCCGCCGCTGGGCGGCACAGCAAGGCGCGCATGTCGTCTGCGATCCGCGCACGGAGGACGTGTTCCAGCATCCGGACATTCGTCAGCGCCCGCTCGTCGTATTCGAATGTGTCGGTGTGCCCGGTGTGCTCGACGACGTGTTCAAGCGCACGCCACCCCATACTCGCATCGTTGTGGTCGGTGTCTGCCTGCAGCGCGATCACATCAGACCGCTCGTGGCGATCAACAAGGAACTAGCTTTGCAATTTGTGCTGGGCTACTCGCTCGAGGAGTTCGAAGAAACTTTGACGTACATCGCCGACGGCACGTTCGACATTCTCGACATGGTTTCGCACGAAGTGGGACTTGGTGAAACCCCCGCCACTTTCGAAGCGCTGGCCGATCCCGAAACTTACGCGAAGGTCATCGTCAAGCCCTGGGCTCAGTAGGCTTGTTAGGTCGGAGGAAACGTCTGGTCGGCTAGCGGCTCACCGTTGACCGTCACCAACAGACGCCGTTCGCTCGCCCAATAGCGCGCTTCCACGTAATGATGCTCCTCCCACTCGAGCTCCACATTCGTCCAGACATATTGCGGTTCTTTCCCGGTGAACTCCCGGCGTTTGCGCAGACAGTTGTTCAGGTAGAGATCGAGCGCACCGCTGGCGTCGAGCGCAATGGCGAAGTTGCCACGGCGATACTGGAATTCTAGCTTGGCAGGTTGTTGCATGGATCGACGCAAACGCAAAGGCGGTAAGTGCTAAGCTAACCCAAACACAAACAAGAATTCTATGTCCACCGTTACGCCACCCGCCGAGGCGAGCCTGAGTCTCGCTAAAGTCCTCAAACGACGTGAAGTCATCACTTTATCGCTGGGTGCGATGATCGGCTGGAGTTGGGTGCTCATGACCGGAGTGTGGCTCGTCGAAGCCGGCACCGCCGGGACGTTGATCGCGTTTACCGTTGGCGGTATCGCCATCGCGCTCATCGGTCTTACTTACAGCGAACTGGCGTCCGCCATGCCCAAGGCCGGCGGCGAGCACGTCTACACGGCCCGCGCTCTAGGCGATGGATGGAGTTTCGTCTGCACGTGGGCGCTGTTGTTTTCGTACTTGAATGTCAGTCTCTTCGAATCGGTGGCCCTGCCAACCGCTGTTGAGTACCTGATTCCCGAAATTCGTATCGGAACGCTCTGGCATTTTCTCGGCGCGGAGATCGATCTCGGCTTTGTTATCGTCGGCATGTTGGGCACGGCGCTTGTGACTATCGTCAACTATCGCGGTATCCGCATAGCAGCTTACACTCAGACCGTCGTCACCGGCTTGATCATCGCGGCCGGATGCCTGCTGTTCACCGGAGCGGGTCTCAATGGCGAACTCACCAACGCCGAACCGTGGCTCGCAACACCCGCCACCGGTATTCTCGCCGTTCTCGTCATGGTGCCGGCGATGCTGATCGGCTTCGACGTGATACCGCAATCGGCGGAAGAGATCGACCTACCGCCCCGGCAAATCGGTTCGATGCTCGTGATCTCCGTCGCCTGCGCTGTCCTTTGGTACATATTGATTTCAGCCGCTGTCGGTTTGGGACTCTCTGCATCGGATCTAGCCACCGCGGAGATGGCGACTGCCGACGCCGCTACCGCACTTTGGGGGGGCGCCTGGGCCGGCACGTTGCTCGTGCTCGGCGGAATCGCCGGCATTCTGACCAGTTGGAATGCCTTTATCGTCGGCGCTTCTCGCGTGATGTTCGCGCTCGCCAAGTCCGGCCACCTTCCGCCGGTTTTCGCCAAACTGCACCCGAAGTATCAGACACCCTACGTTGGCATTCTTGTCATCGGCGGATTGTCCGCGCTAGCGCCACTGTTCGGCAGGACCATTCTGGTTTGGCTCATCAACAGCGGCAGCTTCGCCGTGACCATCGCTTTTCTGTTCGTCGCCATTTCTTTCATCGTCTTGCGACGCACCGAGCCTGAGATGGTGCGCCCCTTCAAGGTCAAACACCCCATCCTGGTCGGCTATGGTGCGGTGCTGCTGGCGCTTGGGCTGCTCTCCGCCTACCTGCCTTGGAGTGACAGCGCCCTCGAATGGCCGCAAGAATGGCTGACCATCGTCGTATGGACGGTGCTAGGCGGCCTGCTCTTCCTGGCTCACCGGTTCAAATAGCCGGGTCAGGTGTTGTGCGGGCAAAGGTGCCGTCAGTTTGGAGACGACAACAGTCACTGCTAACGAGACGATCTCACCCATCGCTGCGCACGACCACGGATTAGGCGACTCGATTTCCAGCCACTGCGCCGCATAGCGCAAGACACCGGGTTCGAACCACTCCGGACGGATCATCGCATTGAAGGTGACGATAAAAACGATTCCTCCACTCAAGAGTCCGGCAAACGCGCCTGCCTTCGTGACCCCGCGCCAGACCGCTCCCAGGATCAACGGTCCGGCAAACGCTGCCATCATGCAGCCCGTGCCGATCCACACGATGATCGTGACGTTCATGTCCAGCATGGACCAGGCCAGCGCCGTACAAAGCACCATGATGACGACCGTCGCTATCCGACTGATCTTGAGCACTCGCCGTTCTACCTCTTCAGCGCTCAGATCGGCCCGATAACGGGGTACGAAGCTCAAGCGGTAGAGGTCGTTCGCGACGATTTGCGAGGACGACACGACGAGACCGTCGGCCGTAGACATAACCGCGGCCAGGATGCCTACGCCGAGCAAGGCGGCGAACCAGGTTGGGAACAGCTCTATGAACAGCAGCGCCAGCGCTTGGTTGCCGTTGACGTCGTCGCCGAGGACGACCCGCGCCAGAATGCCTCCCAAGCCCAGCATGCCGAGAATCATACCGAAGGTGAAAGCGAGCCGGATGAACGAACGCCGCTGACGCGGTTCTTTCAGTGCCCAGAGCTTGTTGCCGATGTGCGGCAGCAGACCGAGCGGAATGTGTGCCAGCAATATCGCCAGTACCGACCACCAGGAGTGATACAGGACGTCACCCTCGTTCAGCACACTGACAAGTCGCGGATCCTTGGCTTCGAGTTGCTCGACCATGCCACCGAAACCGCCTTCCACGCCAAAACCGGTAAAAAACATCACCATAACCAGCAAACCCACGGCGACCATGATGAACCCTTGCACGCCGTCGGTCAGAATGTCTGCATGCGCGCCCCCCATCACGACGTAAATCAAGAGCACCCCTGCAGTGATGCCCAATGCCCAGGCTGGCGATACACCCAGCATGATCTCGAACATCACCAGCCCCGAAACGAGCTGTCCGGCCAGATAGAAGAACAGTGACAAGGAAAACAACGAGACCAAGATGCGTATCCAGTCGGATTGATACCGCTCACCCAGATATTCCGGGATAGACCGACTACCGAACTCGTGCCCGCTATTGCTAACCAGATGCAAACAAATGAGGACGCCTAGATAGACTCCGATCGGATACAGAAATACCGACCACATTGCTGAAAAACCTGCGTTGTAGCCAATGCCCGGAAAGCCGACAAACGTAGCGCCACTGGCCGTCGTCGCCGCGAAGGCAAAAGCGAGGAACAAGGGCCCGTAGGCATTGCGCGCCGTTGCGAAGTCGTCGGCGTTGCCTACTTTGCGCTGACCGACGATACCGAAATACAACATCATCCCGATGTAGCCCATCAGGAATACCCACGACCAAACCGTTAAGTCCACACACCCCCCCGATTTATAATTGTTGTTTGTTCTAGAACAACTCGAGTTGCAGCTTATCCGGACTTTGTGGTGGTTGGAATAGAGCGGTGTTCAGCGGCGGTAGCTCCGCGCCCGCCAAACCGACTTGCCGAACCGCCTTGTGAAAACGGCTGCCGATCAAACGGGCGATTTGTCCCTCACCTACCATCCGCTTATGCCACTTGGCCTCATACGCGCGTCCACGCCGGGTATCGCGTATGGCCGCCATCACTCTTTCGGCGCGGTCGGGAAGATGATGCGATAACCACTCCTCGAATAGCGGTTTAACTTCCAACGGCAGACGAATCAATATGTAGTTGAGCGCCTGCGCACCCGCTTGTGCGCAAGCTGCAACGATCTCTTCTATTTCATGGTCGTTCACGAACGGAATCACAGGAGCCACCATGGCGCCGACAGGAATGCCCGCGGCCTGGAGCTCTGCGATGGTGCGCAAACGCGCCTGGGGGCTGGCCGTTCGAGGCTCAAGTTGCGTCTTCAATTTTTTGTCCAGTGTAGTGACGCTCACATTCACGTTGACCAACCCTTTCGCCGCCATAGGCGCGAGCAAGTCCAGGTCCCTGAGCACCAGCGCGCTCTTGGTCACGATACTCAGAGGATGATCGAGTTCCGCCAGCACTTGTACGATCTCGCGCATGACGCGGTGCGTTCTCTCCAGGGGCTGATAAGGATCGGTGTTGGTGCCCATCGCGAGAACGCTACAGACGTAACTACGCTTGCCGAGCGCTTTCAATAAATGCTCGCGTGGATCGGTTTTGTAGAAGATCTTGGTTTCGAAGTCCAAGCCCGGTGACAAATCCAGAAAGGCGTGAGTGGGTCTGGCAAAACAATAGACACAACCGTGCTCGCAGCCCTTGTAGGGGTTGATGGACTGACTGAAGGGTATGTCCGGTGACTTGTTAGTGGCAATGATGTTTTGGGTACGATCTGCGTACGCATGCGTGTCCGGATGCGAGGGTTCGACCCACTCCGCGTACCGACTATCTATCCAGCCATCATCCACAGCCTCAGTGCGGGTGCTGAGATAGCGGCTGGCTTCGTTACTGGTCGCACCGCGGCCTTTTATGACACCTGGGATGCCGCCAGGTCCGGGTGGTTCTCGAGGTGGCGTCGAACTCATCGTTCCACTCACGACACGGGTTGAACGTTATACATGTATATATATACAGTATCAAGCCCCCATAGCGCCCTTTAGACTATGCGCCCTTACGGACACCTGAAAAACAAGACAAGAATGCACGCGAGGGAACTGCTCGGACTGGGGCTAATGGCGGGCACGATCGTGCTGTCGTCGGGCTGCGCGCAACTCGAGCAACAGCAGGCCCTGGATCGCATCAGCGCTAATTTACAATTGCTTCAAGAGCAACTCGCCCACACCGAACAGCAGACGAGTTCAGTCAAGGAACTGGAGCTGCAGTCGGAAGCGGACCTCAATGCTCAGCTCGTCGGCATGAACAACAATATTGCCAATCTCAAGGCGCAGATCGCCAAAACCTGCTCCGTGCGCAACCCACCCAGCACGACGTCCTCCGACTGCCCCACAGCCAGCACGCCGATCGTCAAAAGCGAGACCGACAAATTGATCCTCGGTGAGACCGAGCGAGTTTGGTTGGATCCGCCCGGGTACGAGGTCATCGCGCGTATCGACAGCGGTGCCAGTTCGAGTTCGCTCCACGCCGCGGACATCACCGAATTCGAGCGCGACGGCGAAGACTGGGTGCGCTTCGAAGTCGATTTCGAGGACATTGAATTAGTCATTGAACGCAGGGTGGAACGTTATGTTCGTGTCATTCAACAAGCAGACAAGCAGGGTACGCGACGGCCGGTCGTGGCGATGCGCATTCAGCTCGGCGACGTGAGCGATACCTTCGACTTTACGCTTGCCGACCGCAGCCACCTGGAGCACGGCATGATCCTGGGACGCAACTTTCTGACGGATATGGCGCTGATCGATGTCTCCCAACAGTTCATACAACCGTCACAAAGACCCGAGCAAGGGCTAGAGTAGCCATCCAATACACGTGACATGACGCAACGCGGTCCTTTCCTTTTTCTGGTTTTCATGTTGATCGTGCTCGGCATCGGGGCGGCAACGTTCCGCCACGAAACCTACAATATTCCCTGGTTGCCCGGCAGTGAATCGCGCATCTGGCAGGTCGAGGCGCGCATTCAATTCACAGCAGACGACACACCCGCTCAAGTTTTACTCACGCTACCGCCGCCGCAAAGCGGTTTCGAAGTCATCGGCGAATCGGCGGCGTCCTCGGGCTGGGGTTTCAGCATCGACTCGACAGAGTCGCAACGCCGCGCGCAATGGTCGCAACGTCAGGCTAACGGCGAACAAACCCTGTTCTACAAGTTGGTCCTCACCACGAACGACGCCACGCAGTCGGCGGAGGAACCCGAGCCGACCGGTAACATCGTTTGGGACGAACCGTACGCCACCGCGGTGAATCACTTGCTGGCCACCGTCATCCCCACTACTGCAGACCCGCTCACGCTGACGATACAGCTCATTCAGAGTTTTAACCGCACACCCGTCGATCCCAACTTAAACCTGCTGTTAGACGACTTCGACCGCGTGGAATTGCTGACCAGAATCGTGCAAACCACCGGAACGCCCGCACGCCGCATCCAGGTGCTCGAGCTCCAGGACGGTCGCCGCAGGCAAGGCCTGACGGATTACCTACAGGTGTGGCACGACGACAATTGGCATCTCTTCGACCCCGATGAGGGCGTGGTCAGTCCACGCAACGATCTTCTGCTCTGGCAGACGGGTACACCCGCGGTGCTCGAGGTACAAGGTGGGCGTAACAGCCGCGTCAGTTTTTCCATGATCAGCCAGACGCGTTCGGCGCTGCTGCTGGCACAGGAACAAGCCGGGGAACTGGCGTTGTCCTTATACAACCTGCCTATCGCCGAGCAGGGCATGTTCCAGCTCATCATGTTGCTGCCTGTCGGCGCATTCGTGGTCGTTCTGTTGCGGGTCCTGGTCGGTATTCGCACGTCGGGCACGTTCATGCCGGTGCTGATCGCACTCGCGTTCCTACAGACCGACTTGCTGCCGGGTCTCGCCAGTTTCATCATCGTCGTGGCGATCGGGTTGTTCATCCGCACCTATCTGTCCGCGTTGAACTTGTTGCTCGTGGCGCGCATCGCGACCTTGGTGGTGATCGTGATCGGCATCATCAGTATCTTCAGTATCCTGAGCTATCGACTCGGCTTGATCCAAGGGCTCACGATCACCTTCTTTCCCATGATCATTCTGGCGTGGACCATCGAACGCATGTCCATCACCTGGGAGGAAGAAGGTCCAAAAGAGGTCTTCATCCAGGGCGGCGGCAGCCTGCTGGTGGCCATGCTCGCTTATCTGCTGATGAGCACCCCCGTGGTCGAGCACCTCGCTTTCAACTTTCCCGAACTGCACCTGGTGCTGCTGGCCGCCATGTTATTGGCCGGACGTTATACCGGTTACCGCCTGCTCGAGTTACGGCGTTTTGCCGTGTTCAGGTCCCAACCATGAACTGGGTCAGTCCCTTCAAGCTCAAGAGCCGCGGCATTCTCGGCATGAACCGGCGCAATGTCGGCTACATCAGCCGCTACAACGACCGGCGCCAGTTCCCGTTGGTGGACAATAAGTTAAAAACCAAGCTGATCGCCGAAGAGGCCGGCCTTGCAGTGCCGGAACGCATCGCCACCGTCAGTGCTCAACACGAAGTCGAACACATCGCCGAAACGATCGCCGACCTGCGTTCCTTTGTCGCCAAACCGGCTCAGGGTTCCGGCGGTAAGGGTATTCTCGTCGTCACCGATCGCAGCGAGGAGGGGTTGGTCAAGTCGAGCGGCGACGTGATCGATATCGCTTACGTCAAACGACACCTCACCAATACGCTGAGTGGACTGCATTCGCTCGGCGGCCGTCCCGATGTGGCCTTTCTGGAAACGCTGGTGAAGACCAGCCCCGACCTGAAACGATTCAGCCACGAAGGTGTGCCGGACATTCGGCTCATCGTCTTCAAAGGCTTTCCGGTAATGGGCATGTTGCGCCTCGCCACCAAAGCGTCGGACGGCAAGGCCAATCTGCACCAGGGTGCCATCGGTGTCGGATTGGATATCGCGACAGGCAAGGCGTTGGCAGCCGTTCAGCACAACGATTTAGTCACCCGCCACCCCGACACGGGCGCTGACTTGAGCGAGATCAGCATCCCCAATTGGGATGCACTGCTACGCCTGGCATCCCGCTGCTATGAGGTGACGACACTCGGCTACCTCGGGTGTGACATCGTCATCGACGAACAGCGTGGACCGCTCATCCTGGAGCTCAACGCACGTCCCGGGTTGAGCATTCAAATCGCCAACGACCGGGGCCTACTCCCCATCCTCAAGCACATCGAGGCCAAACAAACCCGACGAATGAGCACCGATGCTAGGGTAGACTACGCCAAGCAGCAAAGTACCGAGGGGTGGCGGCTGCAATAACCCAATCGCGCTTAAGGGAGCATCTCATGATCGTCGTCAACGCCGTTATCGAAGCCACCGAAGATACGATTGCCGCCATGCAGGAGGCGATCGATAAAATGGAACAGGCCAGTCGCGCCGAGGATGGCTGCCACGACTACACGTTCAGCGTCGAGTTGAACAACCCCGCGGTCATGCGTATTACCGAGCGTTGGGAGAGCATGGATGCGCTCGGGGCGCACTTCGCAACACCGCACATGGCCGAGTTTCAAGCCGTGATGGCCAAGCATCCGCCCCGCAGTGTCGACGCCAAGTTTTACGAGGTCACCGAAGTAGCGCCACCGGGCGCGTAGGCAGTAACCACGTGATTACCGTTTGGGGCGGCGCTACCGCTCGGACCATGCGCGCTCATTGGATGTGCCACGAGTTAGACCTCGAATACGAACCCCAACTCATCGGCTCCCGCACCGGCGCTACCCAGACCGAGGCATTCCGCCAGCTCAATCCCAAGGAAAAAATACCCGTGTTGGTCGATGGCGATCTGGTGCTGACCGAAAGTGCCGCGATCGTGACCTACCTTGGCGACACTTACGGGCGCGATACAGGGCTCGTCCCAGCGCCATACACCCGTGAGCGTGCGCTATACAACCAGTGGAACGCCTTCGTGCAGATGGAACTGGACGCCCACACGCTGTACGTCGTGCGCAAGCACCGCGATTTGCAAGACCTGTATGGTGAGGCCCCGGCTGCGATTGATGCCGCCTTTGCCGGTTTCGACAAACAGGTGGCTGTCGCCGATGCAGCGCTCACGGACCGGGAGTTTCTAATCGGCGAGCAGTTCACCGCCGCGGATCTGATGATGACAAGCGTACTCACATGGGCTGATGCATATGGTGTCGAACTGAGTACGGGGCTCGCCGCTTACAGCAAACGCAACACCGCACGCCCTGCTTTCAAGAGCGCAGCCAAACTCAATTTCAGTATCAGCGCCGGCGCTTGACTTCACCTCGCGTCTCGAAGGTTGAGGCGCATTTCCAAGTTGCCTCGCAAGTAGCGAGGGTCGCGGTATTGACTTTGCGAGACGAAGCCAGCCCGACGATACAAGCCTAAGGCCGGACCTAATGCGTCATTGGTCACCAAGAGGATCTCATCGGCGCCCTGCTGCACTGCGTAGTCGACACAAGCTCGCATCAACTTACCGCCGTACCCCTTGCCGCGACAATCCGGGCGCACGGCCATCTTGGCGAGTTCGTAAACGCGCGGTGCGTGGGGCAGCTTTTCTTTTGGTGCCTTCGGCACCATGGCCACAGTGCCGACAACGATGCCTCGCTCGAGCAGAAAAAAGATCTCGCCACCCGGCTCGATGGCGTAGGCCAACGGATTCTCCAAGGCTTTGCGGTCCTCGGCTTCCACCTCGAAGTATTGCTCGATCCATTGGTAGTTGAGCGCGGCAAAATCCGGTGCGTAGCGCGGTCGGAAGGTAACGACTTCAACGGGTTCAGCCATTCAAGACTCCATGAGCCAGTCGAATATGCGCGGATTCTCCTCAATGGGGTACGTATGCGACAGATCGTCGATTTCTCGATATTCGACGTGCGCGCCGGCCTGCGTCAACGCCTGGTTGGCCATCCTCGCGACATCGACGGGAAACATCCAATCGAGCGCGCCGTGCATCAGATAGATCGGCAGTCCTTTGAGCCGCTCTTGATCCGCTGCATCAGCGAGCATCGGATGAAAGGAGGCGCTGCTGGGCGCTAAATGCGTAAAAGGCGCGTCTGCTCGCAACCCACTCACGTAGCTAAACGTGCCCCCGTCGGACATACCGGTGAGCAGGACCCTCTTTGGATCGACCCGCCACTGCTCCTTGGCATAGGCCACCATCGCATCGAGATTCTCCGAATCGATGTCGGGGCCCATCAGCGACCAGGTGCCATCGCGGGATGATGGACTGATCACGATGGCATTGCGACTGCGCGCGGTGCGCAGCCAGGTCCACAGATAGCTGCGTCCATGACCGCTACCCCCATGCAGTGCGACGATCAGCGGCACTTCCTCACCGTCATAGTACTCGGGCACGTACATCGAAAAACCGCCGCGTTCGTCGCTGGCATTGGCAGCATGCATGACGCCGACATTGTCACGTGTGCCGTCTGCGTTGCCGATCTTGTCATTAAGCTCAACGTCATCACGCTCATTCAGATTCAGAAAGAATCGGCTGACCGGAGGCAGCATTGCCGCCACAGGATAGATGGCCTCGGTGGCCTTGGTGTTGTAACCCATTGCACGGTAAGCACCCATCGCCGGGTTGCTTTGATTGGGTGCGCTCAAGAACTCATCGAAACTCTGTATGAGCAGGCTCGCAGACTTGCGGGCGTGCGCAACGAAGTGTTGGAGATGATCGGGCCAATCCGTTGCATCGAAAGTCTCGAGCCCGTCCTTCACAGGCTGACGAAACGGTTCCAATTGCTGAGCCAACGACGGGACATTGGGGGGGTGCATGTGCCGACCTGCGTGCGACATCATGTCGATGCCGGTCAATAGCGGCGGGATGAGTGCCGTCGTCGCCTCGAGGAGTGGGTCGGTTTCGTCGTTCATTCGCGCGTTCCTGCATGCCGTTGCTCATCGTACTCCAGGAATGCGCTGCTAAACAGGCGCCTTTTATCCGACAAGCTGCCGGATTGCGATTGTTGTATAGTGGTCATTTGTAGCGGCAAAAAGAACCTGCGATGAGCGAAGCCCTCGAGCCGGAACGCAATTATGATCGGTCTGCCGAAGACGTCGGCAACGTAGCGATGTTGGAACACGTCAACCTGACCGTACCCGACCAGGGGATTGCCGCGCTCTTTTATGTGACGGGCCTAGGGTTCACGCGAGATCCCTACATAGATTTCGGCACATTCAACATGTGGGTGAATCTGGGCGACCAACAATTCCATTTGCCGACCAACACCGCACAGGTTTTACGCGGACACATCGGCGTTGTCGTGCCGGAGCTGGAAGGACTGGCCAAGCGCCTCAAGTTTGCCGCCAAGGGGCTCGACGGCACACGCTACGCTTGCAAGGAAGGGCCTGACTACCTGGACCTGACTTGCCCCTTCGGGAATTCGATACGCGCCTACGCACCAGCGGGCTTCCCACGCATGGACCTCGGCATGCCTTACGTCAATTTGGACACGGCGCCCGGCACCGCGCCGGGTATCGCGCGCTTCTACGAGCAAGTACTGAGCTGTCCCGCCGTGTGCGAGAACGGCGTCACAACAGTGGCGATGGGGCACAATCAGTCGCTCATCTTCACCGAAACCGATGCACCCATCCCCGCATACGACGGCCATCACATCGCGATCTACGTGGCAGACTTCTCCGGACCGCATAGCTGGTTGAACGAACGCGGCTTGATTTACGAAGAATCCGATCAATATCAATATCGCTTCACGCACATCGTCGACCCCGAAAGCAATGAGTTGTTGTATGAGCTTGAGCACGAAGTACGCAGCTTGAGCCACGCGATGTACCGACGTCCCCTTGTCAACCGCAACCCCGCTACCAACTTTTTTACTTACCGTCGCGGCAACGAACAGTTCAGTCCGGCACCCCGCACATGACCGAAGCCGTCAATTACTTCTCGGCAGAGACTGAGCCGTACTACCTCCCTTTGCGCGACGAAGTGGAAATTTTCCGCGCCGCGTATGCAGCACGGCTGCCGGTACTGCTCAAAGGTCCGACCGGTTGCGGCAAGACGCGATTCATCGAACACATGACCTGGCGCTTGTACAAGGAAACGGCGAACCCGCTCGAGGTGCCTCTCATCACCGTATCCTGCCACGAAGACCTCACAGCCACGGACATGGTGGGCCGCTATCTATTGAAAGGCGATGAAACTGTCTGGACCGACGGTCCCCTCACACGTGCTGTCCGCACTGGGGCCATTTGCTATCTCGATGAGATTGTCGAGGCTCGTAAGGATACGACGGTCCTCATCCATTCTCTAACGGATCACCGCCGCATTCTGCCTATCGACAAAACCGGCGAGCTGGTCAGCGCACACCCGGAGTTTCTGCTCGTCATTTCCTACAACCCGGGTTATCAAAGTGTGCTGAAGGATCTGAAACCGAGCACACGCCAGCGCTTCGTCAGTCTCGAGTTCGACTACCCAACGGTAGAACACGAAGCCGACATCATCGCGCACGAAGCGCAGATCGATCGTGAGCATGCCGAGCGGTTGGCGGTCATCGGCGAACGCGTGCGCAATTTGAAACAGCACGGATTCGAAGAAGGCGTCAGCACCCGGTTGCTGATCTATGCGGGCCAACTGATGGCGTCGGGTATCGACGCACGACGGGCAGCAGACGTCGGTATCATCACGGCGATATCCGACGATGCTACTGTGCAACAAGCGGTCGCCGATATCGTCGATACCATCCTGCCGTAGTTCTTTGACGTGCAAACGCTGGCAGACAATGAAGCCACACTGGCGTTGTTTTGCGAGGGCATTGCCGGACGTTACTTCCATATCAAAGCCTCGGATGAGTTCGCCAATCACCGTCGTTTGAGTCTGAGCGGCGACGGCACCGGTCAATCCAGCGATACCTTGTTTCTCCCTGAAGCGTTGGACGCACCGGACCGTGCCGCTTACCGTGTACTGGCACTCGAACAACTCGGTCTGCGGGAGTGCGGAACGTTTGAATTCCGCATGGCGCACGCGTTGGCCAGCATCCCCGCACTCGCACAGCGCTACACCGCGCCAAGAGGTTTGACCGCTCGCACCGGTGACTTTCATTTATTGTTCGGCGCGTTCTCGCAACCCACGCTGGCCGCTGATGTCTTCAACCTGCTCGAAAAGGGCCGCGTACTCGCCCACCTCAAACGTACTTATCCCGGTATCGCTCGTCACATAAAGCGCTACTACGCCCACAATTTAGGCCTGACATCGGCCTCCACCGACCCCCTCGTCACCGGACAGCGCTACCTTTGGGGCGAGCCGGTGCACCATCCGGCCTGGTACCCCCTGGCGCGGCACCTGGATCGCCTTGCCGCCGACGGGATGAGCGTTTACGACACCTGCGCGAGCCTCGTCGACGTGTACGATGCGATCGAAGGCGCATACGTGTTCACCGAGACGTCACCCTACGCACCACAGGAAGAATCGCTGCCCGATTGGCTGAATCGCGAGCAACGCGTGGAGGAATGGGAGGACAACCTCGAGGAGCTCAACATGGCGATAGCCGTCGAAATGCTGCAAGCCGAGGATGTAGACGCCAAGCGGGGCGAGGCCACCGACGCGGCCGTGCGCGACGCCGACATGGACATCAAAACCCTCGTCGATGAGCGCGATACGCTTCAGCGTCGCATCGACATGGAACGCTCCTCGGTGCAACACGCCCTCGGTGCCGATCGCGGCACGGCACGTTCTTTCAGGTACGACGAATGGGACTACCTCAAACGGCGCTACCTCGTGCATTGGTGTCGGGTATTCGAGGAAACGCTACACGGCGAAGACGAAGATATCGATCAGCTCAGGGATGTCATTCGCGAGTACCAACCTTCGGTACAGAAACAGCTGGAGCAGATTCGTCCCACAGGATTGCAAAGGGTCAGCCGGGTCCAAGACGGCGACGAACTCGACCTCAACGCCATCATCGAAGCACGCCAAGACATCCGCGCGGGCCACAGCCCCAGCGAACGGTTTTACTCGCGTAAGGAGCGCATGCATCGCGATGTCTGCGCCGTATTCCTGGTCGACTTGTCCGCATCCACCGACGACCCCATCGATCCGCCCGAACCCACGGATTGGTCCGATTACGACGAGGACGCAAGCCCTAACTTACGCGATCCGTGGCACGAGGCGGCAGAAGAAGAGTTCGTCGACGAAGCGCCGAAACGCAAGATCATCGACGTGCAGCGCGAAGCCATGGTGGTGATGGCGGGTGCATTGGATGCCTTGGGCGACAGTTACGGCATCTACGGCTTCTCCGGCTACGGCAAAGACTGCGTGGAGATCTTTGTCGCAAAAGAACCCGACGATGCGTTGTCGCTGTCGACCCTGCATGCCATAGCGGCAATGAAGCCCAAACGCTCTACACGGATGGGACCCGCCATTCGCCACAGCACGCATAAGTTGATGCAATCCGGACACGCGATGAAGGTGTTGATCGTCATCAGCGACGGATTTCCCCAAGACGCCGACTACGGGCCCACGAGAGGCGACCACGAATACGCCTTGCAAGACACCGCCAAAGCGCTCGCCGAGGCGCACCAGAAAGGCGTGGAAACGTTCTGCGTGACGGTAGACCGGTCCGGACAGGACTATCTGAAGCGCATGTGCCCGGATGCGCGCTATCTAGTCATCGAGGAGATGGAAGACCTACCGGACCAGCTGTCCAAGGTATACACCGCGCTGACCGCGCGGTGAGCACTTCTCATCGGAGCCGTCCGGCGGTGGTTTTTAGTCGTCACCGCCCGTGAAGATCATGACGATGTGCAACAACGACATGAAGAGGTTGTAGATCGACATGAACAACGTGACGGTGGCGCGAATGTAGTTGGTCTCACCCCCGTGCACGATGGCACTCGTCTGCCACAGGATGAGACAGCTCATCAGCAATACGATGCCCGCACTGATCGCGGTCTGAAATGCGCCGAGGTCAAAGAGCAGGTTGAGCACGATGGCGCCCAACATGACCCACAGGCCGACTACGATGAAGCCGGTCATGAAACTGAAATCCTTGCGCGTCATGACCGCGTAAGCGCTCAGCCCGAAGAACGTCACCGCGGTCAATCCTAACGCCATGGCCACCTGTTCGCCGAAACCGGCACCCAGCAGCGCTGCGAGCATCGGTCCGATGCAAAAGCCGACAAATCCTGTAAACAGGAATACGGACACGAGCCCGAAGGCGCTATTGGCCGTCGCATGCACGAGAAAGCTGAGACCGAATACGCCGATCAGGAACAGCCAGGGATTGATCATGCCGACACCCATGACGGCGGATGCGACTGCCGCAACCGCGCTGAACGCCAGAGTCATGCCGAGTAACATGTAGGTATTGCGCAGGACCTTGCTGGTTTCTAACTCCGAAAGACCCGCAGTGGTCGCCTGTGACGCCGGCATCTTGGCTGCCACCTCGCCCACTCTGGTTGGTCCGAATCTGTTGTCTGCCATGGTTAAATACCTTTACTTGGATGCCTAATCAGACGTTAATTTTGGGGCTATTTGCTCTAATTGCAAGTCTAGCAAGTCTCACGCCCTGCCATTACCGTGCCCATTGTCCAACACACGGATCGTCAGCAATACGGTGCAAAAGTGTGACGTCATCATCATCGGCGGCGGCATCGTAGGGTGCAGCACGGCGCTGCACGTCGCCGAAGACACCGAGCGCAGCGTCATTCTCCTCGAACGGGAGCAACTCACGAGCGGCACCACCTGGCATGCTGCCGGGCTGGTCGCCGAACTCAGGGCATCGGCTAATCTCACGCGACTGGCCCGCTACAGCGGCGAGCTTTATGAGAGCCTGACCGATCAGGGCGAGGCGACGGGATTCCGGCGCGTGGGCGCCTTGACTCTGGCGACGAACGAAGCGCGTAAATACGAATTGCAGAAACTTGCAGCCATGGGTCGTGCCAACGCGGTCGATTGCCGGTGGCTCGAGCCGCGGGCAATCGGCGAACGATGGCCGCACATCGACATTCACGATGTAATGGGCGGTGTCTACATGCCGAACGACGGGCAGACCAATCCCGTCGACACGACCCTGGCGCTGGCGCGTGAAGCCAAACGCCACGGCGCCGTCATCCGGGAACACAGCCCGGTGTTCGAAATCCTCACCCGTTCAGGGCGCGCCATCGGCGTGCGCACCCCGGAAGACACCTACCACGCCGAACAAGTGTTGATCGCGTGCGGTCTGTGGAGCCGCGCCCTCGGTCTCTCAGTAGGAGCCGACTTCCCGCTCTACCCGGCTGAACATTTTTACGCCGTGACGGAACCCGTCTCAATGGACGGCGATCAGCCGATCGTGCGCGTTCCCGATGACGGGATCTACATCAAACCGGATGCAGGACGGTTACTGATCGGTTGTTTCGAACGCGAAGCGAAGCCGTTAGCGCCGGAGCGCATCGGCGACGACTTTGCCTACGGTGAGCTGCCTTTCGACCTCGAGCATTTTGCCCCTTATCTCGACGCCGCGCTCAAACGTATCCCGAGCGCGCGCGACATCGGCATACGCACCTGGTTCAATGGACCGGAAAGCTTTACCCCGGACGGGCGTTACCTGCTGGGTGAAAGTCCCCAGGTCGAAGGTCTCTTCATCGCTGCCGGTTTCAACTCGATCGGCATCCAATCAGCGGGCGGCGTGGGTCGGGTTATGGCGGCATGGCTGAAGAACAAAAGACCGCCGATGGACCTTTGGGAGGTGGACGTACGACGATTCGCGCCGATGCACAATCGACTCGGCTATCTGGTGCCGCGCACTGCCGAGAGTCTAGGCCTGCTATACGCCATGCACTGGCCTTACTTTCAACCGCAGAGCGCTCGCGGCCAGCGCACGTCACCCCTACATCATCGACTTGCAGCACGAGGTGCCTGTTTCGGAGAGCTGGCCGGTTGGGAGCGGGCGAATTGGTACGGCGCTGCGGGCAGCGAAGGCGCCTACGACTATACGTATGGCAAGCCCAAGTGGTTTGCGCAGTGTCGCCGTGAGTGCCACGCTGTGCGCAACGCGGTTGCGCTGTTCGATCAAACGAGTTTCGCCAAGTACTTGGTATCCGGACCCGATGCATGTGCCTTTCTCAACCGATTGAGCACCGCGAACCTCGATGTACCGGTCGACAAAGTCGTCTATTGTCAGTGGCTGAACGAGCGCGGCGGTATCGAGGCCGATGTCACCGTTACCCGCATCGACGCCAATACGTACTGGGTCATTTCAGCCGCCGCGTGTACAGTTCGCGATCTCGACTGGATGCGCCGACAACGTTTGAAAGAAGACATCGAGATCCGTGAGATGACCGACGACTATGCCGTCATCGGCATCATGGGACCCGAAGCACGCGCGCGCCTACAGCCGCTTACCGAAACGTCGCTTGCGCATGACGACTTTGCGTTCGCCACTTCTCGTCGCATGGCCATCAACGGCGTGGATTTGCGCGCCACGCGCATCACCTATGTCGGCGAGCTGGGTTGGGAGCTCTATGTTGCACGGGCAGACGCCCTGCGCGTTTACGATGCCCTCACCGCGCAACCCATCGCGCACGCCGGGTACCATGCCATGGATAGTCTGCGCATGGAAAAAGGTTACCGGCACTGGGGACATGACATCACGGACGAAGATACCCCACTACAAGCGGGTTTATCGTTTACGGTGGCCTGGGACAAGCCGGAACCTTTCATAGGCAAGGACGCACTACTCGAGGCGCGCGCCCGCGAAGGCAAGCGGATGACAAAGAGACTCACGCTTTTCAAACTAAACGACCCGGACACACTACTCACGCACGACGAGCCCATCTGGCGCGACGACGAGATCGTCGGCTACGTGCGCTCATCGGCCTACAGCCATACACTCAATGCAACGTTGGCGTTCGGCTATGTCACACACGCTACCGGCATGACCCGCAGTGAGGTGCTCACCGGCAGCTACACCATCGAAGTCGCGGACCGAAGACGTGCCGTAACGCCTTCGCTGCGGGCAATGGTGGACCCCACTAACGAGCGCATTCATTGCTAGCAAGCCCTCAGACCATTTTTGTCGCAGACGCCGAGCGTCCCGTTCGCGACGCTGGCCTGGTCATGTCCGCAATGGACATCGAGCATCGGTTCGAACGCACCGAGTTCGGCTGGGCACTGGTCGTCGACGCGGAAGACCAAGCGCGCGCCCATCGGCAGTTGCAGCTGTATTGGGAAGAGAATCGCCCAAGCGGCATCGTCGGGGTGACCCCGTATGTCGTCGACAGCGGTTGGCCGGGGGTGGTCGGCTACCTCGGGGCCATCTGGCTACTGTTTGCGCTGACCGCACAACCGCAGAGCACCATCAAGGCATTGGGTCTACTCGAGGCCGGCGCCGTGGTTTCCGGGGAATGGTGGCGGATCGCCACAGCGCTGACATTGCACAGCGACCTGGCTCACATCGTCTCGAACTCCGTCTTCGGCATCGTGTTCGGCCTGTTTGTCGGACGCTACATCGGCTCGGGGCTCGGTTGGCTGCTGGTGTTGATCAGCGCGTCCATCGCCAATCTTCTGAACGCGTTCGTGCAAGACGCCGGTTTCCGTGCCCTCGGCGCTTCCACTGCAACCTTCGCAGCACTGGGACTCGTCCCGGCTTTCAGCTGGCGACGTGGCTACTTCAAGGGTAGGGGCTTCAAGCGCGGCTTTGCACCGATATTCGGCGCCATCTGCCTGCTGACCTACACCGGGTTCGGCGGTGTGCAGATCGACGTGCTCGGTCACGTATTCGGTTTCGCAAGCGGTATCGCCATGGGATTGGGTGTCGCCAGGCTCAATATCGAAGGCGTGACTACAGCCGATCAACAACGCGCAGGCGCCTTTACGCTGTTTTTGCTCGCCACCGCATGGCTCTTCGCCGTGCTATAGAGGGCCGTTTGCACCGCAGCGGCCGTCGCTAATAGAATCGAGTTCACTTAGGGGAGAACGATATGTCGCAACTGTCCCGGCCCGCATGGCTGTCACCTTGGCTGGTGATCGGTTTCTGGATCGCCACCTTGCTATTCGCCTATTTCGCACTCGGCGGTTTTTTCAACGAGCGTCTGGTCGGTACCGATCACACCCAGATTCCCAAGTGGCCTTCCTTACTCGGGGGCGTGTGCGGCTTGATCAGCGGCTGCCTGACCATCTGGTGGGCACTGACATTGACCAAGAAAGCCCCTGACGGCGCCGCAACCCTCCCCGCGTCCGCACGGCGTAGGTTTCTTACGGGCAGTGCCGCATTAACTGGAGGCGCCATCGGCGTTGCCGGTGCTACGGTCGCTCGAGTGCAGGGCTGGGCGACCGTCACCGGACCCGCCATCGGCACGCAGACCGAACAAACCTCACCCAATCCCAAGGCAGCCTGGCAGGGTGCGAAAATCGAGCGCTATCGACCGCTCGGTAACACAGGCCTGATGGTGAGCGATATTTCCGCCGGATCCACGAGATTGCATCAGAATGCCGATCCCGTGGGCTTCTTGAACGCCTTGCTCGACCGCGGCGTCAACTACATCGATGCTTCACCCGACTATGCACCACAGAGTGAAGGGATCATTCGCGACGCCATCAAAGGTCGGGATCGCGAGAAGCTCGTCATTGCGACTAAATTCTGCACTGCGGATGGGCACTTACGCCAAGGCAGCAGCGTCAAACACTATATCCAGTCGATGGAATCGGCCATCACTCGCCTCGGATCCGACTATGTCGACGTGGCACACGTTCACGCTTGCGACACCGTCGCACGCTTGATGGATGAGAACCTGCACGAAGCCTTCGACCGCCTCGCCGAACAAGGCAAGGTCCGTTATCTCGGCGTGTCGACACACACTCCGAACTTGGAGGAAGTGGCCAACACCGCGATCGACAGTGACCGCTTCAAAGTGATGATGCTGGCTTATCATCACGGGGCCTGGCCCAATCAACAGGACATCATTGCACGGGCAGCCGCTAAAGGAATGGGTATCGTCGCGATGAAGACCCTCAAAGGTGCAAAGCACAACGGTCTCGCTGACTTTCGCGTGGAAGCCGACAGCTATACGCAAGCGGCGTTCAAGTGGGTGCTATCGAATTCCAATGTCGCCAACTTGGTGATCTCTTTCCACAACGATCAACACGTGGACGAGTATCTGTTTGCCTCAGGCAAAACCTTGACCAACGACGACGTCGCAGTACTTGAGAAGTACGACGAACTGATTGCCGGTACCCATTGCTTTCAGCATTGTGGGGATTGCTTGGATCAGTGTCCCAGCAATGTGCCCATTCACGACGTGCTGCGTCACCGCATGTACTTCGAAGACTACGGCGACCAGAAGCAAGCCATGCAGCTTTACGCCAAGCTCGAACGTAACGCATCGGCTTGTGTGGAATGCGCAGCCCCGTGCGCCAACGGCTGTCCTCAGGGGATTCCTATTCGCGAGCGCATGGTGGGCGCACACGAAATGCTCAGTTAGTGGGAGAGCGCCAGCCGCGCCCACTCGCCGAGATAGACCAGGGTTTCCCCGCGCACGCGGTACTGTTCATTTGCGTCCGCCAACGATTCGTCCCCATAGGCAAACTGTTGGTCAGATTGCGCTCGCGCGAGCAGCAATGGGCCCAGCCAGACGTATTTAACGGCACTGGCTTGCACGTTGCGGCGCAATTCCTTTTCATGCACGTCGACGCCACCCTCGCGTAGACCAGCGACATAGCCGTCGAACAGGGTCGCATCGAGTTCCGACAGCCGTTCGGGCGGCATGAACCCGTCGAATACCGCATCGGGGATGAAATTACCGATGTCTTCGCCAAGTGCACCCAGGCCGAAGAACGACCAATCGACAGGGATGAGTGTGTCGTTGGCATCGAGAAATACGTTGTTGGGCCAAAGGTCCAGATGACACAGGGCACGTTGGCTCGCTTGAACGATAGCAAACAAAACCTCACTGTGTTCATGAAGATATATGAGCGCGCGGCGCACACGAGTATCCCAGTTCTCCTCGATCAGCGGAGCGCGCCAACAACCGTCGTCATACAACGCCTGGTACGGCGCGTTCTTACTGCGTGCATAAGCGCGAATGAAATCACGACTCAGCCACGGCGCGTCCGCAAGCTTCGAACTCATCAGACGTGCTTGACCGCGGCCCCAGGCCTGCGCAACTTGCAGGTAGTCTTCGAGTTGGAGTTCATGCCCTGTGCGTCCGTCGACATCCTCGAGGTATAGCGCACACCCGTCGGCCGTCGCTTCCTCATCCAGCACCTTCGGCAATCGAACGCCCGTGCCGTTGAGCACTGTGCTCAACGAACTCCGGTACACGTCACGTTCGCGCGCCCAGTAATTCCATTGATCGACTGTCTCGCTTGCCAACCATTGCGGCTGGGCATCCGCAGCATTACGTTTGGACAGTGTTTTGCGCACACAGGTGCTGCCCCGCCACTCGATACGCTCGATCCCAGCGGTGACCTGATTGCGCGGATTGTGCTTCAGCGGACCCAAGGGCCGTTTGAAAGTCGGGGGCATGGCGCTATGTTCTTGGCACTCGATTCCCTTGAGACCCCCATTCTACCGGGCTTTTTTACGATTGAGGGGCGGCGGCCGGAATATAGCGAAAGGCTAGTTTACTGACGTTAAGTTCCAGTTCAGCTATCTTCTGTAGAGTGCGCAATGGGACAAAAGGGCGCGCAATGATCAGGGGGTACGAGATGCGTACTGAACTCTACAAACGACGCTCCACGCTGGCGGCCTGGCTGATGGCTGCACTCGTGGCGATAGTAACGGCTCCGACGGCTTACGCCGTCGATGAATTTGTTGTCGAAGTGCCAGCAGGCGAAGTCGTATCCGTCGAAGCTGTCGAGGAAGGTGAAGAACTGACCGCCGAGGAATTGCGCGAACTCGTCAGCCCCGTCGCCCTCTATCCCGATGATCTCCTCGCAATCGTCCTGCCGGCTTCCGCCTACCCGCTACAGATCGTCGCGGCTTCCCGCTATCGAGAACGGGCCGCCACCGACAAAGATTTGCAACCGGACGAAGACTGGGACGAAGCGGTCGTCGCGCTGCTCAACTATCCCGAAGTTCTGGCCCTCTTAAACGACGATATCGACTGGACCTGGGAACTGGGTCAAGCGTTCTTGAGTCAAGAAGCCGACACTCTGGCGGCCGTGCAGGCATTTCGCGATGAAGCTTACGCTGCGGGAAACTTGACGAGCGACGAGCGACAGAAGGTGGTGCGGGAAGACGACGCCATCACGATCGAACCGGCTGACCCGGAAGTCGTCTATGTGCCGTACTACGAACCGCAACGCGTCATCGTTTACCAGAGCGAACCCGTCTATTACTACTATCCACGCGCCTATCCGCTCTACTATCGCCCCTATCACTACGGCCACCACTTCTACGATTATGGATTCTGGGGCATCAGTTCCTACTTCTCTTTTGCGTGGGGACACCATCACCTGAATCACTACTTCCACAATCATCACGGGCACCGCTACTACGGACGCACGTACCATCCCAATCACTTTCGCCGCACGCACGATTACCACGCGGCTTGGGCACACAAGCGTCGCTGGAGCCATCGACGTCACTACCGGCGCAATCATGACTACAATCGTCACCACTGGCGTGCCAACGATCGTTACGCCGGTGCACGACCGCACCGCGATAGATATCACCGTGCCGAGCACCGTGCACACGCACGCGACCGCAACACGAGACGGCACTTGCGGCGCAATGCGCGACACCGCTACGACAACGACGCGCTGGTACACGTGCCGCGCGGACAAAGGCGTCAGGCCGATCGCGCCCGACGGATGACCGGTGATGAACGTCTCGCCCAAATTCGCCGTGAGCGCGCCGGGCGCGTCGAAAATCCACGTCGCCTGGCCCGCCAACGCCGGGCTGAGCGCCCTCACGATAGTGAGCGTCGGGACGAGCGCTGGGGCCAGCGCCGAGGTGCACAGCGGCAAGAACGACAGACCCACCGGCGCGCTGAGTCGCGAAGGCCCGAGTCTCGCCGTAACGGGACGCGTCGCGATGCCACGACGGCACTTGCCCGGCGCGCTGATGCGGCACGCGCAGCGGGCAGAGCGGAAGTACGCGGCGAACGCCGGCAAATTCCCCGGCAACAAGCGCGGCATAGAGCAGAGCGACAAGCCCGTCAACGCACCGTGGTACCTCAACGTCGAGTCATGAACCAACCGCGCCAGGCTCGGCCCAACCGGCAAGCCATTGCCCGCGCACAAACCAGACAACGCGCGCAAACCGCACCCCAGGCACGGCGTCAGATCCAGCGCCCTGCACGCCAAGTGCAACGTTCACAACCGCGAAGTCAGCCACGCAGTGTGGAGCGACGCGCGCGAGGGTCGGGCAGCAGTCATGCCAACGCCCGCCACAACAACCGTCAGCGTCAAGTCAGGTAACAGGCGCGGTAACGACACCGCGCCAATCGCAGCCACGCCAGCGCGAAGAAGCGCGTTCTAATACCAAGACCGTTATCAACATGGCCAGGCCGGCGACCGGGCACCAGTAAAAGAACGCGATATCGTTGGCACTGAGCGCAAGCGTGACCGTCGTTGCAACGGCAATGCCTGCTAAGATCGTCGAGAGCCGCCCCACACCCATTCGCGCGAGCACGATCGTGCCGAAGATGGCCCCGTAGACATAGTTTGGCAGCTTGAACGTCAGGTTCAGTAGACCTTCCGCCGAATAGCGGGCAAAGAAGAGTGCCAGCATCAGAAAGACCAGGCCCCAGAACCCCATCAGGCACCTCGACACCAGCAGATAGTGTGCTTCGGTCTTGGCTTTCACAATGACCGCATAGATGTGTGTGATCGACAAATCACACACTTCGGCGAGAGCCGAGTCCAACGTCGAGATCGCTGCCGCAAAGATACCGGCGATGATCAGTCCCGACAATCCAACAGGGATTTCACTCACCACGAAGTGCGGCAGGATGCGGTCGGGTTGTTCGATGAGCGCCGCAGCGACGTCAGGCTCGATCGCGCGCTCTGAATAGAACACGACGAGGCTCAACCCTACGGCCAATATGATCAGGTGCACGACGTAGAACGCAGCCGCAAAGCCATAGGCCTTGTATGCATCACCCACGCTTCGACAAGCACGCACACGTTGCCACGTCCCCTGCGTGCTGCCCTGGGCGATGTTGAGCGCGATACCACCGATCACAGCCGCCCAGATGGTGTAGCTCTTAGACGTATCCGTCGAAAAATCGAACAATACCAGCTTCGCTCGTGCGTCCAACTCGGCAAACGCGGCCGTCATCGATAGCTCGACGTTGAACACCACAAAGCCCACCAAGTACAGCGCGCTGACGCTGAAAAGGACGAACAAGAGGAAATCGGTCCAGATCACGGTCTTGATACCGGCGAGCGCCCCCCAAACAATGCTGACCAGCACGACGAAGGCACCGCTACCGGCTAACCCCCATCCGGTGATGACATCCAGCACCAAGCTCGCGGTCAAGAGCTTGACCCCCGAGTTGATCACATTCAGCACCAATCCCAAGTACATGGACAGTTCGCCTGAGGGGCGATCCAGACGCGCACCGATGTACTCGTAGCTCGAGCGTATGCCCTGGGACAGGTAGAACGGTCGCGCCAATAATGCCGCGACCGCGATCTTGCCGAGTGCCAAGCCTAGAATGACCTGGAAGTAGTTGAGATTGCCGCCGGGTGCGAACACGTTGGCGGGTACCGATACAAAGGTCACGGCGCTGACCAACGTTGCGACCACACTGGCAGACACCGCCCACCAGGGCAGGGTACCGTCACCCTCGAAAAACCCCCGCCGCGAACGAATCGAACCCGAAAGACGATGGCCCATCCAGGTTACCGCTGCCATGACGGCAACAATGACCGTCAAATCAATGAACGCCAGGGACACCGGAGGCGGCTAAGATTCGTCCTCGTAGCTGTAGACGGGCACGAACACGCGCTTTTTGATCTTCCAACCGTCCACGGTGCGCACGAACTCGTCGTGGTATTCCCCCACACCGAGAAAACCTTCCACGGTGGTCTCTCCGGGCGGTGCGCTATATACCGTCACGTAACTCACACCCGTCGCGGTATCGGCATCCACGGGAAAGATGCGAATCGTACTCATCAAATGACGGAAGCTCGGCCCCTCCTCTGCGTCTTTCAAGCGTGCAGCGATGGCCGCCTTACCGGCGAACGTTTCACCCAACACAGTGAGTTCTCCATCTTTCGCAAACACGTTCGCAAAGCCCTGCGCGTCCGGTCGGTCGCGATAGTAGGCGTAGTCGAGTACTAGATCGCGGCAAGCTTGTCGTACGTCTTCTGCGAGGACCGCTGCACTCATGAACACGGCTATTGTGGCGACTATCCAACGCATCACTGTTTCTCTCCTAATGCTTACTCAACCGACACGAACGATACGCGTACCCACATTGCCGCCCGCGAGCAGGTCGACAAACGCATCGGGTGCCGCTTCCAACCCTTCCACTTCATCGGTCAGACTTTTCAGTTGTCCGCTATCGAGCCAACCGCTCATCTCTTCTCGCGCCTCCTGATAGCGGTCCGCGAAGTCGAACACCAGAAAGCCACGCATCGTGATGCGCTTGTTGATCAACAAACCCGGAACGCCCTTGGGCCCCGGTTCCGGCCGATCCGTATCGTATTGCGACACCACGCCACAACAGGCGATGCGGCCACCGATGTTCAAGCGAAACAACGCTGCACCGAGGATCGCACCGCCGGTATTGTCGAAGTACACGTCCACACCGTCGGGTGTGGCTTGCTTCAGCGCGTCCCGAAATCCCGCGTCTTTGTAATTGACGCAGGCGTCGAAATTGAGATCAGAGGTCAACATGGCGCCCTTGGCGTCACTGCCGCACACGCCGACCACGCGGTGACCTTTGATCTTGGCGATCTGCCCGACCAAGTGGCCCACCGAGCCAGCGGCAGCGGACACCATCACGGTGTCTCCAGGCCGCGGTGCAGCTACATCGAGCAAGCCGAAGTATGCCGTTAGCCCGTTAACCCCCAACGGCCCTAGATAGTGGATGGGGTCGTGGTGGTTCGGAATGCGCGAGACATCTTTGGCCTTATGTACCGAGAATTGCTGCCAGCCGGTCGGCGCCATGACCTTGCTGCCCACTGCGACGGTCTCGTCACGACTCTCGACGACTTCACCCACACCGGTACCGTTCATGACAATGCCTGTCTTCGGCGCACCGGCATAGCTTGCGCTGCCCTGCAATCCCGCGCGTGTGCCGGCGGTAATCGCAAACGCAATGGTGCGCACCAGCACTTCACCTTGCTCCGGTGCGGGCGCCGCAGTGGTCGCGAGACGATAATGCCCCGCTTCCAACTTGCCTTTCGGCAGCTGATCGATCAGTACTTGATGATTGTCGGTCATGATGTGTCCCCTAGGTCGCTTGTGTCTGGTGGCTCTTCCGCATAGACCACCCCGGCATCCATGAGCTCATCCACACGGTGCGAGTCGATGTCGAGCTCTGCCAGGATTTCCCGGTTGTGTTCGCCTAACCGTGCTGTATGCCTGCGAATGTTGGACGGCGTAGATGCGAACTGTGCCGGCGGTCGCGGTTGCTGTACCTCGCCTACGGTCGGATGGTCGAATGACCACAATGCCTCCATCGCCTGAATCTGCGGGTCTGACTCCACTTCGTGGCGCAGGTTCACGCGACTGTAAGGCACATCGTTGGCCTCGAGACGTTGGCATATCTCATCGGTCGTGAAGCTGGCGTAGGCGGTGTCGGTGATGGCCTTGAACTCACTGCGATGTTTGGCGCGCTCCTCGAACGAGCTGAACCGTGGATCATCGATCAGCGCTTCCAACCCAAGCGCACGCAAAGCGCCCAATACCTCCGCTTGCTGCACCGGCATTGACGCAACCCAACCGTCCGCAGTTTGTCGAATGAACAAACTCAAGTCGGCATAGGGCATCTTCTCGGCGCTATCATCGAGGAACGTGAAGTTAGCCATCACATCCGACCACAAGAAAAACAGATTCGAGTCCAACATCGACAGCTCGACTTTCTGGCCCTGTCCGCTCCGTTCTGCCCGGAACAGCGCGGCAACCACAGCTTCGGCTGCAGTCAAGCTCGTCACCTTGTCGCATACGAGACTGTTGACGAGCTGTGGGGGTTCGTTGGGCTTCAGCGTGGCGAACCCGGAGATCGCTTGAATGACTGCATCGTAGACCCGGCGGTTGGCATAAGGTCCCGTCGGACCCACGCCGTTGATAGACACGTAAACGAGCTTGGGTTGACTGTCTTTGAAGCGTTGGTAACCAAGACCCAATCGATCCATGACACCCGGACGGAAATTCTCCATCACGACATCGGCACTTCCTATGAGGCGGCGGGCAATGTCCTGGCCTTCCGGAGTGCGTAAATCGATGCAAAGAGAACGCTTGTTTCTGTTCAGCGTCAGATACGCACTGGCCATGCCATTGACTTTGGGCAATCCGCGCCGCATGAGATCGCCGTTGGCGGGTTCTACCTTGATGACCTCCGCACCCTGATCGGCCAGTATCGTCGACGCCAACGGTCCCGAATACACCGCAGTAAAGTCCGCGATGCGCACACCGCTCAAAGGACCGGTGGGCGAACCGCCCAGGTCAACTCGCGAGCTCACGCTTGCCCCACCTGTACCGTTTGCCGTGTTCGGGTCGATGTCAGACCGTGCGCCGTACGAAACCAGTCCAGGTAGGATCCCATGTGCCGTGCGAATTCGTCCGTCGCCGCAAGCGCTAACATGTGGGTAAACGCCTTGGGGTACTCCTCCAACCCGTCTGCACTGACCAGCGACAAACCCGCACGGTCGAGCTGTTCGGCGTAGTGGCCTTCCCTCAGGAACTGTGCGAAGTCGCAAACGAAAGCGATGTCGGCGATCGTCAACGTGTCGCCCACGAGATAGCCACCATGACTGAGCGCACTCTCGATGCCTGATAAATAAAACTCGTAAGCAGCCGCCATGCGCTCGTGAACGAGAGGCATCGGTTCGTCCATGCCGAGCAGGTACACTTGCGCTTCGCGCGCAAACACCAAGTCCGCATCCAGGAAACTGTCGATGCGCGAGGCTTCATAGCCGTCTTCGCCGTAGAGCTGACGACCGGTCGCACCGGCACGCGCAACAGCGCGCAGAATACTGTTGGACTCGAAGACACCGGTATCGCCGCCGGGTCCGAATGCGGCCGGTACGGTGCCGAACGGGTGGGCTTCTAGAAACGCCGCAGTTTTGTACAAGGTTCCCGAAAAGCCGCGGCGACCCACGCGAGCGTGCGGATTCTCCGGCGTCCGTTCCTCAACTTTGAGTGGCCGCGCGTCGTAGTCCCACAGCCAGGTGCCCAATTGCGCAGGTTTGTCCCCGAGCACCTCCACCGTCACACCGCACAGATCAGCGGCAATCAACGACTTCCACACCCGTGGATTGGGTAAATACGAAAAGATTCGAAGCACCGGTTGCGCCACAGCCCCTCCCTGCAAGCGTCGGACAGAGCGCTTAGACTACGTGGCGCGCGCGTTTCCGCCAAGTCTCGGTGAGCGCATACCCGAAACGGTCGACCCGGAATACGCAGTATTTGGAAGCCTCAATCACACGCGGAGGACGCCCTTTTCGGGACAAGATTGGATAGACTCCTCACTGTTCACCCGGCCCAAACCCAAGAGGTTGCCATGTCCAACTTACGTTTGACCCTCGTCGCGTTCGCCACCCTGTGTGTCATGCTGACAGGATGTGGACCGAATACAACGCCACCCACGCAAACGCAGTATGGTCCAGTGATCGGCATCGACGAGGAGGGTGTCGCCGTCTATCGGGGCATCCCCTACGCCGCACCGCCAATCGGCGATTTGCGCTGGAAGGCACCCCAGCCACCTGCCGCCTGGCAGGAACCGCTGGCTGCCCACGAGTTCGGCGCCTTTTGCTGGCAGGATACAGCCGGCGGCAATGCCGACTTCATGACCCTCTTGACGGCCGGTGCCGGCATGGGCGGCTTTACGCAATGGCTGTTGTCGACCGCGACCTCGTTAGCCACCCCGGAAGTCTCCGAAGACTGCCTGACCCTCAACGTGGCGACACCGGATCACGAGGCGTCGCTACCGGTGATGTTCTGGATACACGGCGGCGGCCATCAATTCGGTTCCGGTGGAGGGCCCTACGAATCGCCGAGTTTGGTCAAGGAAGGGGTGGTGCTGGTCAGCCTGAACTACCGCCTGGGTCTCTACGGCTTTTTAGCCCACCCGGAACTGGCTGAGGAACACCCTCATGGCTCCACCGGCAACTACGGCACGCTCGATCAGATCGCCGCCCTCCAGTGGGTCCGAGACAACATCGCGAATTTCGGAGGAGATCCCGACAACGTCACTATCTTCGGCGAGTCCGCAGGGGGGCATTCGGTCGGACAGCTGATGGCCACACCCCTGGCTGCCGATCTTTTTCACCGTGCCATCGCCCAAAGCGGCACCGGGTTTTATCAGTTTCAAGCCGTCGATGCGGCACACGAGCGGTTGAGCGGTTTCGACGCGGGTCGAGAAGTGGCCAAGCTGATGGATGTGGCAGGCTCGGATGAAATCGCAGCCCTGCGCACTTTCTCCACGGAAGCACTCAAAGAGGCTGCCACCGACGCCGTGTTGTCCGCGACCTACCATCCGCAAATCGATGGCTATGTACTCCCCGCGTCCACCGCAGAAATCTTCGCGGAAGGTCTGCAAGCGCAAGTGCCGTTGGTCGTCGGCAGCAACGCGGACGAGGGCTCTGTGCTGTATTACTTCGGATTGGCCCCCGTGGACGGCGGACCCGTGCGGTCGCCGCAGACGGTCACCCAGTGGAATGCGCTCCTCAGCGAGCAGTTCGGCGAGCAAGCTCAGCAGGTCGACATTGCTTATCGAGTGGACACCGATGCCGATGTCGAAAAGGCCGCCGAACAACTGATGGGCGATACCTGGTTCGGCCGTCATGCCTTTTACATGGCGCAAAAACACAGTGCCGCCGGGCATCCGACGTACCTTTACTTCTACGAGCGCCAGCCCCCCTCCGAACATCAAACCATCGGTGCGTCTCACGCTTTGGAGCTCAATCACGTATTCGGAGGCTTCATTCCCTTGTGGCCGACCGACGCACGCGACAATGCCCTGCAAGCCGAGATGCAGGCGTATTGGACCACATTCGCCGAGACCGGTGACCCCAACGAGGCTCATCTGCCGAGCTGGGAACGCTTTGCCGATCTCGAGCCGCGAGAGATGGCATTCGGTCACGAGGCGACGCACAGCCGCCGCGTAGCGCGGGAAGACCGCTACCGCGCCATGCAGGCACAATTCGAATCGAGGGTCACCAACGCTAGTGGTGCTGGGGGCCGGTAGCTCCGCCAATCTCCGCGGGGGGCTGAGGCAATTCGTTGGGCGGGGGCCACAAACGTGGCATGCCCGGTCCTTCGACGAGTTCGCCGACCCCGACACCATCCCGATCCAGGGGGAAAGCCGGCCATTCGCGCATGCGTCGAGCCCGATCGCTAATGTAAACGACTGTGAACACGCGACGCACTCGATCAGATGTGTTCGCTCGAGCTTGGTGAACCGTCAAGCCGTGATGCCAAACCACGGACCCCGCGGTTACCTCGACATCCACGGGTCGGACCCCGGTCAACGCTGGATCTTTTAGTATGTCGTAGGGATCCGTGCTGTGCGTGATGTCCACGACCTTCAATCTGCCGGCTCGGTGCGAGCCCGGCACGTAGGCCATGGCACCCGTGTCGAGTGTGACGTCTTGTAGCGGAATCCAGGCACTGACCAAGGGTTCGTCGCCGAGCGGCCAGAACGTCTGGTCTTGATGCGGCGTCGTTTCACGACCGCCTGCTTCCTTGTAAAGCGCTTGATCTTGCCACATGCGCACGCCTTCGACCCCGAGGAGCTGAACGGCGGTGCCTGCAAGTCCTGCGTGACAACTGAGTGGACGGACGTCCGGGTTCGTTTCCCACAGCCGCATACACTGAATGAACGATTGCTCATAGGTGGTCTTGTCCTCGACCGAGCGGTGATCGTCTCGCGTCCTGCGCGCCACTTCTTCGTCTATCGCGGTCCCGTATCTGGCGATTTCATTTGCGGTGAGCAGGTTCGGCGTTATGACAAAACCCCGCTCCGCAAACTCTCTAATGAGTGCGCCGGGAACAATGTACGGAAAGCTCGCCTTGAGGGTCATACCTACTCCAACAGCGACCAATCCGGTTCGCGCTCCGGATGATCGAGCGGTCCGAAGGCATTGCGCACCACGCGACGCTGCTCATCCAACCAATGTGCCCACGCTGTGCAAGGCACCAGCTCGTCACCGCGAACGGCCTGTTGCGCCTTCAGTGCTTCCTGCAGCGTGCGCTCCACCTCCAGCCCGCGTCCCGCGATATTCTGCGTCTGCCACGGATCCGCCTCTATGTCATAGAGATCGACCCTGCCATTGAGCCAGCGGGCGTACATGTGGGTGGCTGTGCGCACACCCCGCCATTCGGCGCCGTCTTTCAGCCAGTCGAACCACTTCGAGAAATTCATGATGAACGCGGCGACGTCGTTCGTCGTCCCCGTCGTAAGCTCGCTGGATCTATCGATGCCTTCTATCGTGCGCGGGATGGGTATCTGGGCCAGACCGCAAAGCGTGGGGAACCAATCCACCATGGATAGGACCTGTTGGGATCTCGACCCGGCGGCAATCTTTCGCGGAAAACGCACGATGCCCGGTACCTTGATCGAGGCGTCGTACGGATGCTTCTTCGACCATGGATTCACACCTTGCGAACCCCCCTGGGTTCCATGGTCGGAAGTGAAGACGACAATCGTATCGTCGTTTCGATGAGTCTCATCCAGGTAGGTCAGCAGCCGACCCAACATCTCATCCACGGCCAGCGTCATCGCCAGATAGTGACGATACATGACGGTCGCGGCTGCCTCCTGCGCTTCAGGAACATTTACCGGTAAAACCAACCGCTGCGGTAACGCCTCGTAGAATCGTGCCGGGGCAAATTCACCCGGCGTGTAATGCGGCGGGTGCGGCGACAAGCACATTAGATATGGACTGTCGCCCGCGCCGTCCATGAACTCGAACGCATACTTCAACAACCCTTCCGTTTCGTAGCCTTGCCAGCGTTCGTAGTTCCAATCCCCTTTGTTGACGAATCCGTCGAAGTACACCATGTGCTGGTTGTAAGCCCGCCAATACTCGAAGCCGAGCCGGTCGCGACCCTTCGGCACCCAATCCGGCTGCATCGGCATCCGATCCACCGCCGGCCACGCACCCGTGTGCAAATGCCATTTGCCGATCCAAGCCGTTTCGTAACCGCGGTGGGCAAAAGCATCGCCCAAAGATATCTCACCGTGCCGGGTTCGCGTCGTATTCATGAGGTGCCCGGTGGTCTGAGGATAGCGGCCGGTGACCAACATGGCACGAGCCGGTGTGCACACCGGGCAATTGGAGATTGCGTTATCGAGCACCACCCCTTCAGAGGCTAGACGATCTAGATTAGGGGTGGATATCTGCCGTTCGCCGTAGAGCGGCAGCGATTGCGCGCGCAGCTGATCCGGAAAAACGACAATGACGTTAGGCGGTTTCACGCGAGACGCTCGACCAACCAGTCCAAGTAAGCCTCTTTGTCACGCCACTCGGTTGCGCAGCGCGTCAAAGACCCATCTTCGTCGATCAGTGTCTTGCCGTCCGGCGTCACCGTGATGCCTAACGTTTCGATGTCCAGATGAGCTTCAGAAAGTGCCAGGTAGATCGCGACGCTATCGTAAAGAATGGAGCTTTGCGTATGAGGATTCATACCGTTCAGCACAGGCCATTCGCGTACGGCTTCGAACCACAGCCGGTGGTTGTCCACCACGGCCTTCGTCAACGGGTCTTCGCTGCCGCACACAGCCTTGAAGCGCTCGCCATCCAGGACCACGTTACCGCACGTATCCAGGGGTGTGATGGTTTTGTCCCAGGAGGCCGACAACACAGCACGTGCCGCCAAGGCATACTGCTTAACGTTGTATTCGCGCATGGGTTTGGGTGCACCGAGGTATCCTCTGCGCAGGCTGCCGTGCATTCCCACGAAACGCGTGGCCGTCGGGAGCTCCGGTTCGCGAGCCAGCGCAGCGGCGAGATTTGGCAGCGGGCCGATGCCGATGATCGTGACGCGTTCGTCGCAATCCAAAGCTGTCTCACAGATAGCGCCGATGCCGTCGCGATACACTTGACCCGGGAAGTCCCGTAGCGAGAAGTCACCGAGCCACGCCGCGTGCGTTCTTGGAGAATCGTCGAGCGGCAGGCCGATTCCGAGCGGAATGTCCTCACGTCCCGCCACGCACAACATCTTCGCCACCACCGCAGCCCGATACGTGGTGTCGCCTGTGGCAGTCGTGATCAACTTGACGTCGAGTTCAGGACACTTCAACAGCAATGCCAACGCCCAAACGTCATCGACATCGAAACCGATATCTGTATCCAATATCACGGGGATCGTCACAAGGTGCGCTCCAATAAGCCGGGTCAGTGTATCGAAGCTAACTTACAGGTAACATCCTCGTTTTGTCTCACGACGGGTGCTCGAGGTAACCAGCAGCATGAAAACAGTCAGAATCGCCATCCTCGGCGCAGGTATGTCGGGTCTTTGCATGGGTATGCGTCTGAAGCAGCGCGATGTCGACGACTTCGTGATCCTCGAGAAAGCCGATCAGGTAGGCGGGACCTGGCGCGAGAACCGCTATCCCAACGTTGCGTGCGACGTGCCATCACACGTCTACTCGTTTTCCTTCGAACTCAATCCCAACTGGAGCCACTCCTACAGCGGCGGCGCGGAGATACTCGACTACTGCGAGCGTTGCGTTGAAAAGTACGGCCTCGAACCCTACATCGAATTCAACCAGGACATCGAGTCCGTACACTTCGACGGCTCGCTGTGGCGCATCGCCACGAAGCAAGGTCTGGAGATCGCTGCTGAAATCGTCGTCTCGGGTCTGGGCGGACTACATAAGCCCAGCCATTTTGCCGCGCCCGGTTTGGAGGAATTCAACGGACGCCGCTTTCACACCGCGGAGTGGGATGACAACTACGACCTCGCGGACAAACGTGTGGCATTGATCGGCACGGGTGCGAGCGCTGCGCAGACGTTGCCCGGAATCGCGCCCATTGTTGAATCCGTCACGGTGTTCCAACGCAGGGCCGCGTGGGTGTTTCCGCGTTTGGCGCACGACATTCCCGAATCCAGGCGCGAACGCTTCCGCAAACACCCGTGGCTGATGCGCCTGTACCGTTGGTTCGTTTGGTCGATGATGGATGTGGTCGGCGTACTTTCGCTCAAGAAAGACGGCCTGCTCTCCAGCCGCATGAAAAAGACGGCTCTCGATCATTTGGCTGCATCCGTTCCGGATCCGAAACTGCGCGCCAAGCTCACACCCGACTACGCCGCGGGTTGCAAACGTCGTGTCATCGCCGACGATTACCTCTCGACATTCAACCGCGACAACGTGCATCTGGTCACGGCTGCGATCGATCACATTGAACCCAACGGCATAAGCGACGACAAAGGCCGCCTGCATGAGGTCGATGTCATCATCGAAGCGACGGGGTTCAAACCGTTCGACATCACCGCATACGTCGACGTCCAGGGCCGCAATGGAATCAAACTGCAAGACGTTTGGAGCGACCGGGTCGATTCGTTCCGCACGATGATGGTGCCCGGCTTTCCCAACTTTTTTATGATGCTGGGACCCAATAGCGCCACCGGACACACCTCGGCATTGATCATGATCGAGTCCACCGTCGATTATGTCATCAAAGCCATGGAACTCATGAACACCCACGGTCTTCGACACCTCGATCCCGACCCGGCATTCGTCGAACAATACAACGGACGGTTGCAACGCGACATGACGAAGATGGTATTCGCGGGCGGTTGTGATTCTTGGTACACGGACGACAACGATTTCAACTTCACGCTGTGGCCGTATTCAGCAGCGCGCTTCATCTACGAGCAACGCAACGTGAACCGCGAGGAATTTCAGGTGAGCTAGGCTACCGCGGCAGCAGAGACTTACATGCCAGCGCGGTTAGGTACCCCACCAGTGGCATCGTAATCACCAGGGTGTAATACGCATACGCAGCTGCTTGCTTGTGCGTATCAGGCAGCCAATAGGCCAGACAAGCCGACGCAAAGCCCGTGAGCGCCACCGTCGACCACGAGGCAGCATCGCCCAACGTCATCGCTCGTTCCAGCGGGTTCAGACCAAGGTGCCTGCGCAGCGTATACGCTCTGACGAAATGTGCAGTCACCAAGCCTGCGAGTATGGTGAAGCCGATGCCGAATACCAAAAACATGTGGCCAATCTCAGGCAGCGTGACGGCATATTGTTCCTGTACCGAGTCACCCTGCAAATTCCACACAAACGCCGTGAATATGGCCCGCAAAGGATAGACGTAGACCAACACCGTCGCCACCAACGCAAGACTCAACACGATATCCCAACCGCCCTCCAAACCGTATCGCCGGCTCCAGACATGGTGCCCCCACCAGAAAACCATGAGTTGCGCAAAACAGATCACAAACACCGGAACGGATTCCAGGGCGTGCACGAACTCTGCATAGTTGGATGGCACCGCGTCGACGAGGATGACGACCAACGTTACGGCGAAGGCGAAAGCCGCATCCGTGAAGGTTTCCAGCCGGGTCATCTGCTCACCGCGTTGGCGAAAACCTTTGACTTTCACCAGCCTGTCGAGCTCGGCATCGGTCCAGTGTTTGGTCGACATGAACTCAGCCGCGAGTGACGCTAATCGCCGCGTAACGCCGTGGTGATGGGCAGGCGCGCCGCCCGCAGCGCCGGAAAGAGGCCACCCACGAAGCCCAGCGCCAAGGCCCAAGTCAGCCCCATCCTCAACAATTCCGGCGTGACCGCAAAGTCGAACGCGACTTGAGAAAACGACGCATTGTTCAGTGTCGACGCGGTGTACCCGTCGAAGGCAAGCCATACCAGGCCACCGCCGATCAACCCGCCCAGCAATGCCAAAGCCAACGCTTCGATGAGCACGCTCACGACCACGGGTACGCTGCCGAAACCCAGGGCACGCAGGGTGGCTATCTCGACGGTGCGCGAGCTGACGGCCGAGTACATCGTATTGAGTGCCGCAAAGACCGCACCGACCGCCATGATGATACCCACCGCAACGCCAAAACCGTTGATGAGGCTGGCGCGATCTTCCGCCTGATTGGCGAAATAAGCTTGTTCCGAGACCACCATCAGATCGAAGCGGGGATCGTCTTTCAACCGCGCATCCAACGCCTCTGCCGCACCCGGCGATTCGACTTTGATACGCATTGTGTTGCTCACACCTGCGCGCCTGTAGGCGGAGTTCACGTTAGCCAGGTCCGCCCAGATTTCGGACTCCGTCGAACTGCCGTTGGCGGTAAAGTGACCGACCACGGTCCAAGTCTGATCGCGTACAGGTAGTTCGTCGCCGATGAGCAATCCCTCGAATTGCGAGGCAGCTTTGACACCCACGATGATTTCCGCGCGACCGGGTTCGAACGCTCGTCCGTCGACGATTTTGACCTCCGATCGAATCTCAAACGCTTCCGGTTCGACGCCGCGCACGACGACGTTGGCCGGTATATCGGCGCCGAGTTTGTTGATTGCCGCGACGACGTAAGTTTCACCGCTACCCAGCACTACTTCGTCCATAGCTTTGAGTGTCGCTCGGTCCTGAGGTGTCAGGTTGCCGTTCATCTCACTCGTGCTGCCGTCACGCATGATGATGGCGCGCTCGGCCTTGCCTGCGCTTTGAAGCGATTTACTGAACCCCACGGCCATCGACAACAACCCAACCAACACCGCCACGACACCCGCAATACCGACGACGATCACCGAAGAAGAGCCCAATCGCGACGGCAGGTTGAGCAGATTCATGAGGGTGATTTCCTTGATTTGCGCGAACACCGTGTTTGACCCTATTGCTTTCTCAAGGCATCGACGATCGCCAGGCGTTGGCCGCTGATGGCGGGCACCAGTCCTATGACCAGACCGATCAATACACTGAGCCCGACCGCCATGCCGACCGCTTGCGGAGTCACAGTGAAACTGCCGAATATACCTTCGACGGCGCCCGAGATGCCCGGGCCCATCAGTGCGGCGAGGCCCGCGCCGATCAACCCGCCCACCAGACACAGCAACACGGCCTCACCCAGTATGAGTAACATCACAGTCGTGTCGCTGAACCCCAGCGTCTTGAGCACGGCAAGCTCCGGAATCCGCTCGCGCAGCGCCTGCGCCATGGTATTGGCAGTCAGAAGAACGATCGTGAAAAATACCGCAGACATGATCATAGTGGTGATGAAGCCCATGTCGCCCAGCTGCCGGGCAAACTGTCGATTGGATTCGTCCTCGGTCGCTGTACGTGTGGGATCCGTCGAGTTTTCGAACAGGGCGTCGATCTGCTGCGCAACTTCGTCGGCGTGCTCCGGCTCGGCAACCCGTACCACCCACTGACCGACCTGGTCTTTGGCCCAATCGGGCACTGCCTCGTTGAAGTAGTCGTAGTGGAAGAGAAACATCGGGAAACCACTCGGCTTACCGCCTTCCGAGAACGTGCCGACCAGTTCGAATTCCCACAACCGATCACCGTTCGCCTTCGCATAGATCGTGCCCATGATAGGAATCACATCGCCTATCTCCCAGCCAAAGCGTTCGACTAAAGCGATATCCACCACAGCTGAGGTGCGTCGTTGGGCGAAGGTTTCGAGCGCACTGGCGGGCTCGACGTCCAGTTCGCTGTAGATGTCGAAAAACTCCAACGGCTCGACGGGAAACTTGGCAAAGAAGTTCTTGGGGTCCTGGTAGTTGCCGCCGAACCAGGATGTATGGGCGATGGCTTCGACGCCATCCACAGCGAGAATCTGCTGTTTTTGATTGTAGGGCAGGTTATCGATCTGCGAATACTTACCGCCGATGATCAGTCGATCCGCTCCCGCTACGGTCGCGCCGCTGGCAAACGCTGCGGCTATCGCCTGCAGCAGCACGAACAACAAGAAAGCCACCGCAACCGACAGCAGTGTCAAGAGCGTCCGGGTGCGCTTGCGAAAGAGGTTGGCCCACATCAAACCCATCAGGTTCATGCAGCTACTCCGGCATCCGTCACCAGCTTACCTTTGTCCATGTGCAACGTGCGCTGTGCATGATCGGCCGCGCGCGGATCGTGAGTGACCATGATGATGGTTTTGCCGTGCTCGCGGTTGAGTGTCTGGAGCAACTCGAGAATCTCATCCGCAGTGTCTCGATCCAGGTCGCCGGTGGGCTCGTCGCAAACGAGCAGACTTGGGTCCGCGACCAGTGCACGGGCGATGGCAACGCGCTGCTGTTGTCCCCCGGACAGCTCGCTGGGCTTGTGCTTAGCCCGATCTGCAAGTCCGACGATCTCGAGCGCAGTAGCGGCATTGGCCTGCCGCTGCTTGCGCGAGAGTTTGGTAAGAAGCAGCGGGAGCTCGACATTGCGCTGTGCATTCAAGACCGGGAGCAAGTTATAGAACTGGAAAATGAAGCCGACGTTTTCCGAACGCCACTTTGCCAGCGCCGAGGAATTCATTCCGTTCAAGCTCTGACCGCTGACCGAGATCTCCCCACTCGTCGGATGATCGAGACCACCAATGAGATTGAGCAACGTGGTTTTGCCACTACCTGACGGCCCCATTAAGGCGAGAAACTCGCCCTGCTCGATATCCAGATTGATGCCAGTGAGCACCGGCACCACTTCCTTGCCTTTCACATACTGCTTTTCGACATTGCGACACCGTACTGCTGCTACCATCGCTCGACTCCTTATCGACGTTCTTCGACGAATCTGGGGACAGATACTAATTGGTTACGATACGGCTGCCATCCTTCATGTTGGCCAACTCCGGCCTGGACAAGCCGGCAACAACGCGATCACCGTTGTTCAACCCGGTCAACACGCGAGCCCGTGTGCCTTCGTCGCCGCCCAACCTGACCGTGCGCTTAGACACCGTCTCACCGCTGACCAGCATAACGTATTGACCTAACTCGTCAGTACCTATGGCATCCCTGGGTACCAACACACCCTGAGGTGCCTCCGCCGCTTCGGCTTGTGCTTGATCGTCCGTGCGTTCCTCCATGAAGGCGACGCGTACGCCCATGTCCGGTAATACCCGCTCGTCCCTCTCCAAAAAACCGACCCTCACCCGCACGGTCGCCTTATTACGATCGGCCGCTGGAATGATCGCTATCACCTCGGCCGGGAAGTGGTAGTCGGGGTAAGCGTTCAACGCGACCTGCACCGGCTGGCCCGCATACACGCGGTTGATGTACGACTCGTTCACATCGACTTCCACTTCCAATGACGCCATGTCGACGATAGTGCAGATGCCGGTGCGGGTGAAACCGCCACCTGCCGAGACGGGTGAAATCATCTCGCCGGGCTGTGCGGCCTTGGCGATGACGACCCCGGCAAACGGAGCACGGATGCGCATGTCTTCGAGCACCTGACTTTGCACAGCAAGACTTCGCTGCGACACGTCGATGTCCTTCTTGGCCCGCTCGAGTCGCGCAATCATCGATTCGACCGACAGCGAATCTCGATCCAAATCCGCCTGACTCGCCAGTTGCCGCCGCGCCAAACCCTGCGTACGGTCGAGATCGAGTTGAGCTTGTTTGAGTGCAACCTCGAGTTCCGCAAGGCTTGCTTGCGCTGAGCTGAGTTGAGACTCCGCGAGCTGATATTGCGCGCGTGGAATGCTGTCGTCGAGGCGTGCGAGCAACTGGCCTTCTTCGACGACCACACCCTCCTCGATCAGCACTTCCACGACCTTGCCCGTGGCTTTGGAGCTGACCGTGGCTTGACGCCGCGCCACTACGTAACCCGTGGCATCGAGCACACTGGACCCGGCGCTAGCCGCCGCAGCCGCCCTGGCTAGAACGGTATCAACCGTAAAGGCTTGCGCTTGGTTGATACTCGATAAGTACCACCATCCCGCTCCGCCGACCAGCATGACAGCGAACAGCAACAGCCACAGCAACGGTCGGCGTCCCGATGTCTGTGCAGGCGCATTCCGATCGATCTTCAAGTCGTCCAACAATGCCTTTTTGTCGGTCGTAACGGCTTGTGTGTGCTCAGCCAGTGCTTCTGCGCCCATACTGCTCAACAAGACGAACGAGTCTAGCAAAGCAGCCTTGAGCGCGCATGGACAGCCTTGAGCGCGCATGGACAGCCTTGAGCGCGCATGGGAGAGCACGCGCCTTTCGAAGCGCTTCGACGAAGGCGTACTATGGCTGACGAACGTGTGCAACAACGGGTTGAATATGAAGAACGGCAAACGCTACGTCACGGAAATGGGCATGGGCGTCGACGTCCATGGCGGCGATTACACCAAGGCGGCTAAGCGGGCGGTGGCGGACGCCATACGCCATTCGAGCCTGAACTTTTTCAAAGCCCTGAACAAATCCCCCGACGACATGCAGATTGTTGTCAACATCGGCGCGGCGGAACCCGAGGCCGTCGACACCATCGCCGTCGCGGAAGAACTCCCTTACGGCAGCGTCACCGTGCGGCCCGAACTAGGCGGACTCAACGTGCCGAGCGACGACAGCAGCGACCTCATGGTCATCGTCAACGCTGCCGTACTGGTGTATCTGAGCGACTAGTGGACACTCGCTCAGCGATGGGCTTGTGCGTAAGCTTCGTGACAAATCTGCGCAAACGACGGTGTTGACGAAATATCGATGGCAATGTGCAAACGCCGGGCAATATCGCTCGCCGATATGACCCCTCTCACCAAACCGCTCTCGTTGTCTGTGACCAGGAAATGCTGGCAATGCTCATGCCGGAGCGTTTCGATGACATCGCCTACCTTGGCCTGGGTGAGCTCTCGGTAGCTCAAGGACCTGATCTCGAGCCGCGGTGTCATGACCTGATTCACATTGATGTCACCCTGGGTAAAACCCTGGCCCACCAGCTGCTGAAAGCGCTCGCCGGAGAGGTCGCCGTAGCTCAACATCCCCAGAATACGATCGTCGCCGTCGACGACGATCTTCAGCTTCACATGGGCTTTGCGCATCATCTGCTCAGCCTCGTCGATGGACACACCGCTCTCGATCACGCGAGGGGCATGAAACTTGAAATCGGTAAAGATGTCCGTCGCCGGGGAATCCAAGCGAGTGTCCGGGCTTGCGCTCGGCTGGCACAACGTCGACGTTTCGCAGAAGCGCGTGACGGGTAAGAGCCTGTATCCACTCATAGTCACTCCTATGGGGTCAGCCGTTACCGCTCCAAGGCTGCGCTTCTGGCGTGATTTTGTCAAAAACCGCTGGCCATCACGACTGCGCAGGGCAGTTGGGGTCGGAGACCGTTTTAGTGCCGCGCACATAACTCATTGTTACACAAGCAAAAATTGCGATCGCTGTAAATTGGGGTCGGAGACAAATGGGGTCGGAGACGGTGGGGTCGGAGACAAATTGTCTCCGACCCCATGAGTTGATAATCAGTGCGTCGACACGGATACTGATACGCATCCGGGCCTTTGGGAGGGGAGCGGCATGAAGGTCGGCTACGTCAACGTCTTCGTGAGCGATTTCGATCGCGCAGTGGAGTTTTTCTCCGAGCGGCTCGGCCTAGCGGTCAATGCCGCAGATTCTGAATTCGGCTACGCCTCCTTCCACGCCGGGCACCTCACTCTGGGTTTGGCAGTCACCGAAGATGCCACCCTCGTCGGTCGTCACACCGGTGTGGGTTTCATCGTCGACGACATCGATGCCGAATACGAGCGACTGCGCTCATCCGGCGTAGAATTTGAAATGCCACCAACGAAACAACCATGGGGCGGGACGCTGGCGCTGTTCAAAGACCCTGACCAGAACATCTATTACCTCGATCCGGGACATCCCAACTAGCGCGCACCTCAACGGCCAAGGAGGCACTCAATGACAAGGAATCGTAAACCCATCCCGGCTCGCCCAGGCACCACAGCGCTACCCGGCGCCAAGCGCACCCGACCCAACGTCGTCAGCCAGAACATCGCCAACAACACCGAGCTGACCCTGATGATGCCGGTCAAACCCGGCTTCATCCCCATGCGCGACACCGTCACCTATGCTACACGCGCGCGTTTACTGATGAACGCGTTCAACGGCTTTCGGCAACTGTCTCGCGAAGCCGCCGACCTGCATCCGTTCGCCGACGTCGTGGAGCGCATCAAGACCATTCAGTCCTACCGGCTGAACCTACTCGAGAGCGACACCAAGCTGATGCTGGCGGTGTCCTTCGATCAACCCTGGGAACCCTACATCCGTCATATATGGCGCGACACCGGCCCTTTCCTCGATTCGATCCTGTGTAACTGCATCGACTACGAACGGCACGCAAGCTCCAAGGGTTTCGAAGCCTTCGCCGAGTGGGTGCGTAAAACTCAGGTGGCCACGGACTTCTTCTACATCGCCGACAATCTCACGGTCGAAGACCGCAAGTACCTGGAGATAACCGAACGGTTGCAACGCGAGGGTGACGAAGACAAGAAGGCCATCGAAATAGCTCGTACCCGGCTACCCGACATCGAACGACGAGCCCAAGCCGAACGCCAGCGCGATCCGGCTGAAGCCATCGCCATCGGCTTGCGCGCGTTGGGTGTGTTGTATCGCCTGAACGATTACTACCCCGAGGCCCCGGGTGTTTCCGACAGTACCTACTACCACCACGCCGTAAGACGGTTGTTAGATGGATTCAAGACAGAACTCATCGACGTAGAATTACGCAAGGGACCGTTCAAGGCAGAGCTCGAATGGTACGAACAAGTCATCAAACCGCCGCGCAGGCCCAAACCGCGTCCCATGCCAAAACCGGACAACGTTCAAGGAGGGATCCTCAATCCGTATCCCGGCATCACGCATGGCGCGCTGCTTTTGATGCGGGTCGTCGACCGCGACCAGGCATGCAAGTTCATCAAAGACCTGCCCCTTTCGTTCGGTCAGTTCGACAAACGCACCCGCACCACGCCACGCTGTAACATCGCGTTCACCTATTCGGGACTCGTTCAGCTCGAGGTCGATCCGAGCGAAATCGTCGCCTTACCGCAAGAGTTCAAAGAAGGTATGCAGTCGCGAGCGGGCATGTTGGGCGATTTACGGTGCAACCACCCGAGTAACTGGAACCTGCCCGCGCGACACGGTACCGCCGCAGAAAAAGCGCGGCTGCCTGTCGTGCAGACCCAGAGCATCGATTTTGTCGTGCAACTCAGAATCTCCGACTACGAAACCTCACCCAACGTGAAGTGGGGGCGAAAGCACCCACTATTCGGCACCGTGGCCGCCCTACTCGCGAGTCCATACGCCGACGGCGTGCAATTGCTGTCGCTCCAGCCAATGGCGCATCAACGCGATAGAGGTAAACGCTATAAACACCGCATCCGCGAACACTTCGGCTTTCTCGACGGTTTGAGCCAACCCGACATTGTCCACGATCCAAAACACCTGGGCGACGAACAATGGCACAACGAAGTTGCTCTTGGCGATGTATTGATCGGCCACACCAACTCTTACGGAGACCCCGCGTACCCACCCGAGCGCCGTAATAACTTGATGGACAATGGCAGCTTCCTGGTGATACGCAAACTCAAACAAGACGTCGCTCGTTTCAACGCACTCGAGCCAAGAGAAGGCGGCGGCCGCGCGCGCGAACGCATGCTGGCCAAGATGATGGGACGCTTTCGCAACGGCAAGCCACTAGTACCTTTCAACGACCCGGATACGCAAAACGATTTCGACTACGCCGGCGATCGCAACGGCGACCGCTGCCCGTTGCACTCACACATTCGGCGTACCAACCCCCGCGAAGTCACTGCCGTTGTGGGCGCCGACCGCGGCGGCATGATTCAAGTACCACGTCTGGTGCGAAGGGGGATGTCGTACGGTCCAAGGTACACGAAAGCCACCGCCAGCCAAGAACGCGGGTTGGTGTTCATGGCCTACAACGCAAGCATTGCTGAGCAATTCGAAATTGTGCAACGCTGGGTAAACGGCGCGAATTCCACCGGTGGTTTCAGCGGTCAATCCGATCCGTTCCTCGGCACACCCGAACGCGGTACCGCTCGAACGTTCCGCTACGTAGACGGCAAAGAGGTCGAGCACGTCGCCATCGACGATCCACAAGACCCCCAACCACTCGTCAAGTTGGAATGGGGACTATATCTGTTTGCTCCGTCCGCGAAAGCCCTCGATATCATTACTCAGCCGGTCGGCAGACCGAACCTTGCGGCGCGCGGCGAACGCATCATTCAGGAACTCAAACGCCGCGAAGCCATCGACCAACTCGACTTCGATCCGGCGCCTCACGAAGTATCCGCCTTCAATCGATGGAAGGCCTTACTCGAAGATCTCGAACCTGCACGCCAAGAGGAGGTAGACGCCGTATGGGCAGCGATACGGGCAAACCACAACGGGGTCTTGCGCACCCCGTTTGGCGTATTGTTGGGTAAACAGGCTCACGTACGCGAGGTACTGGGCGACGACGGCCAACGCTTCAGCGTCAGACGCTACTGGTGGCGCTTACGCAAATCGTTTGGGGACATCTATTTGTCCATGGACCCACGGCCCAAGGCCTGGGCTGGCGATCCCACCCGACCGAAGCCGCAACGGCCCTACCACAAACAGGTGAGAACCGGTGAATACGCGCGCCGTGCTCGAGACATCAATGCACTGATCAATAGTTTCAGCGAGGAGTGGGCATTTGAGCAAGCCTATCAAATCGGTGCAGGCTACCTCGCGCAGCTGCCCAAGGGTGTGCAGGGCAATCTACGTGTCCGCAATCTGGTCGACGTCGTTCTCGGCATGTTGTCCAAGGCCTGGTTCGGCATCCCCGACGGTAAACGCATTCAAGTAGCCGGTGAGCCGACGATCAAGAACCCGCGTACGCTGCACTGCCCCTATCACTTCATCACTTCCTCGCGCTACGCATTCTCGCCGAACCCATCTGCAATCGTCGCGGATGAGGGCAACAATCACGGGTCGAGGCTCCAAGCCACGACGGAAGCCTGGGTAAGACAACTCAAGGGGAACCCTAAGAAAAACCCAACGCCCATCGGCGGACCGATGTTCGAATTATTGGGTCACAAACCGGCTCAGCTCGCGAGTGAGTTGATCGGCGTCATGCACGGATTCTTGCCCTCGACATTAGGCAACGTTCTGCGCGCTGTCGCGGTCTGGACTGACGATGGCAATCTGTGGCGCATGCAGGAAGACTATCTCGCCGCTACCGCTGAGAATACCTATGCCCGCGCCAACGCCGCACTGCGCACCCCACTCATGCGCACCATGCAGTATCGTCCCATGCCCGCAGCGCTACATCGCTTGGTTGTAGATCGTAACGTCACAATCGGCGGGGAGAAACTCGGCGCCGGCGACGTGGTCGTGCTGGGTGTGGATTCCGCCTCTCAGGAACTCCTGGACCAAGGCAAGACGGATGTGACCTGGGTGTTCGGCGGTGACTACTGCCCATATGACAAAAAGAGCAAACGCAGCGGTAAGAACGGGGCCACTCACGGATGCCCGGGTCAGAAGATCGCCATGGGCGTTTTGCTGGGAATCACGGCGTCTTTATTGGACGCCGGTCAGATTACGGCCGAGCCGGCGCCTCTGATTTTTACCGTCGGGTAGCTACTTGCGGGTCCAACCCCCGTTGACGAAAATCCAATCGCCATCGCGGGTTTTTTCCACCGTTTTCTTACCGGCCAGTGCGCGCACCTGATCCATACTGAGTTCGTTGGCCTCGGCAATTCGTGCGTACTCTTTCTCGCGCCGCGCATTCACATCCTCGACCAACGCAACGATCGCAGCCGGAGCCGACTCGTCGACCAATCCCAGGTAGCCGTCGGCTCGCTCCCCGACCAGGCCGTCACGTTTGGCTTGGTCCAGGTCCTCGGCGAAAGTTGCCCCACAAATCGTGAGCACTGCGATGGTTAGTGCATAGCGCACGCCTCTGAGTAGACGATTGTTCAAAACAGATCCCCTTCATCGCTGAATAAGTCATCCAATTGTTTATCCACCTTGACGAGAATCTCGTGTTTGATGTTCACATTGAGGTTAATGGTGATGGGTTCGTCCGTCGCGACCTTCAGTGTTGGTGTACACCCCGTTGCCACCAACAGGATGACCAGCACGTTCCACACTTGCTTGCGTTCGCTCATCTATTGCCTGACTTGCCTTTCTATGCGCTCGGTCACTTTATCTTGAAGTCGTAACGATTCAAGTAAAACCGGGATGTTTTCCGAAATATTGAGGTTGTAGTGAATGGGTCGTCCACGTTCGACTTCCGGATTACGGCCCTTGAGCTCAACGGCGAGATCCAGCTCACCCGAAGGGCTGTATGTGACTCCCGCGATCAGTTCCGTGTAAGCGAAATCCTGCAGCGCCCGTAACGCAAAATCGAGGCTAGCCTGTCCCGTCGGACGCGCCAGCGACTCACTCAGCCGGATGGTCCCTCCCGGAGGGAGCGCGCTCATGCGACCCTTCACCACCTCGGCGGCGTTGTCCTTGATCACGACAGGCATGCACCCCTCCAATGTACCCGTGCCCGTGACGTCTTCGCCTTCGAGCGCCAGCACCTTGGCCAGATCGAGTTCTTCGAAACACAAATCGAATGCTGCCGAGCCTGAATCCATTTTATAAACAAATCGCGGCGTCCTCGCGTGCCCACCCAAGAGTCGAGTCCTAATGCCCGTGAATTCCAGCCGATCTTGTCGCCCTGCGAACTCTATCTCGGTGTCTTGTAGCGGCAAGCCAACGTCGATGCTATCGACTTTGAGGCGCAGCGGGGCAATCGACCAATCCGGCCACGCGCTGACATCCATTTCGACTTCACCATTGATACCAGACGCCACATAGTCCTCATAACTTGCAGCCACGTCGTCGAGCTTGGCGTCTACGACGGACGCCCCGAGCGCACCGTCTTGCCAATGCACCTCGACCCCCGCATGAACGCGGCCGTCAGTGAAGTCATAGGGTTCGCTCCACTCCGGCAACACCGTGGCCAAAAGAGGCGTTTCAATGTCGATCACACCTTGAGCGAAGAGATTGCCAACCGCACTCTGCAGATCGTGGCGAACCCGAAGACCCACATCTTGCAATACTTGTGTATTCACTTGACCTTGAAAGTGAATATTTGGGTGTGTCCAACTCAGTCGTCCTGCAACGTCGCCGGTGACCTCAGTCTCGTCGACTGAGAGCCGACCCCGATAGCGTACATCGCCCTCCACTGTGTCCAGGCCTTCTAGATCGACGTCGGCATCGACATCCAACGCGCCGTTCAATGCGTAGGCATCGTCGGCGGCGCGTACTTGTCCTGCAAGCGCAGCTTGTAAACGACCGGCACGCAACTCTGTTCGTCCGGTGAGACCCAGCACCCGTATCCCTGAAACTGCATCGTGCCAGTCTACGTTCATTTCAGTAAGTTGCAGCACAAGCGCCTTACGATCCAGCGAATCGTCGACCGGTAACGGGGACTCCAATCGAAAGCGGCTTACCACTTGTCCGGATTCCACCGGATAGCCAAGCACCCGACCGACCAACGACAACAGATAGCCGCGCAGTGCAACGTCTCCCACCACTTCGATCTGTCGCTCCTTCAACTGACCGGCGGCGCTGAGCACTTTTTCCGGCACCTGCTCACCAGAGCCCGGTTGAATGAGCGATGCCGCGAACTGCCCCTCAGGCGTCAACCGCAACTCGAGCGCGATGTCTCGAGCGATCGCGGGCTCCACACCGTTCATCTCGATCAGGACATGGGTCGGTGCCAGCTCGACCGCACCCGAGCCAACGAAGTTCGGTTCTTCGACACGCAGGACCACCTCTTTCACCTTCACGAGTTGGGCAGGCAGCACATTGAATGCAGCAGCAAGAGATAAATCGTCCGTCGTTGGTGTCGAGGCCACCACATCGGGCGATGCCGCAATGGCAATATCGAGCCGACCAATGTCGACTTCCTCTAGACGACCGTCCAGTAGGCCCGCGAGTGTATAGGTGAGCGTCACTTCTTCGCCGCTAATCGCCGTGCTCCCCGCTTCGATTTCCAGCTGCGCTATCTTGACTTGGCGCCATCCAGGACGGTCCATGCTCAGCGCCAGGCGTTCGACACCTAGCCTTGACGCCAGCGACGGGCTCAGCCTATCGACAAGCCACGGAAGCGCCGCATAAACAAGCGCACACACGACGAGCAGAGCGAGCAGAAGCAATGCAACTCGTCGCACCCATTTCACAAGTTGCTCAGCGCATCTCGACAAGCCGCATTCAAAACTCGATCCCTTGTCGAATCGCGTGCCTCTGCGGAATGGTCAGCCCGGTCCAGGTAGGCCTGCCAGGGTTGGCGCCACCCGTTCCGGTGCGCAACTTCCGCTAAGGTACGATAGGTCATAGCTTCCCCAAAGCGGTCGCCAATCCGGGCACGCTTGATGGCCTTCGCCGCGTATTTGCGCACCTGCGGAACGTCGTCGTATTCGCAACAGATGGTCGTCAGCCAACCGAAGTTGAGCGAGAGAAACTGCCCCTTACCGTAGCTTTCCAACCACCCGGTGGCTTCGACCAATTCCTCAGCCGCCGCCTGCTCACCGCTGACACGCCATCGCGTGTAGGCACCCAGAGAGCGCGCCATGCCGAACAGGTAGATGTTGCGGATTTTATGCGTCAGCTGTTGAAGCCGCGCGGCACCTTCTTCGGCTTGCCGCCAGTCTTCACCCCAGATCCGCACACACACCCACATGGCGAGCACGTTCGCAGCCACCGGATTGCCGGAGCCCGCCAGCCACTCCACAGCGAGATCGCTCACCCGTGTCGCGCCGTCGATGTCACCCATGTCCCCGAGCGCCATGGCTTTGCAACCGAGCGTGTAACAGACCGACATGCGGTCGGCAGATCCCTCTTCGGTCGGCCCGTGGGCATTGATCGCCTTATCCAGCAACGGTAAAGCGACGCGATTATCGCAATTAGCGGCCGTCGTTTGCGCGATCGTGCTGTTGGTCTCCAATACGAGCCGATGATGTCCCACCTCCTGCGCCAGCGTACGCGCGCGAAAGTGATACTTGAGCGCTTCACGCGGCATGCCGATCCCGTAATAGGCAGTCCCCAACCAATAATTCGCTAAAGCTAAGCCGCGCTTGTCATCAAACGTCTTGGCGAGGTCCAATGCGCGTTTCAACACAGCGATGTGCTCAGGGTCCGGGTCCAGCATGCTGACATTATTGAGTTTGCGCACAAGTCCGAACACGCGCTGATAGGTCGCCTCAGTCACATCACCACGGTCCAGACAATCCACTGCCAAACGGTATTGCACGGCCGCCACATCCAAAGCCGGCAACCGCATCGCGCGATCGCCGGCACCGAGCGCGTGCGGTACCGCTTCTTCGTACATGGCGCCGCCAAAGTAGTGGTAAGCAAGGTTCTCATCCTGCCGACTGCCGCTTTCGTGCAAGGCCTGAGCGATATGACGATGCAGGGCCTGGCGCTTTCTCAGACCGACGAGATCGTAGACGATTTCGCGCGTCAGACCGTGCTTGAAACGCCATTCATCGGGGACCTCGGAAGGAAACAACAAGTCGGCCGCCGCCAGCGCCGTCAGGTCGCCACCTGCCTCGTAGTCACTGACCCGCGACAACAACCACAGCGGGACCTGCTTGCCGATCACCGCGGCAGTCTGCACGATTTGCAGGTCGACTTGACTGAGCCGAGCTACTCGGGCTTGCACCACGCTGTACAGCCACTGCGGTACGTGTTCGACCCGGCTCGGTGCGTGGTCCAACTTCTCTATGGTGTCAGAGTGACACAACTCCTCCAAAAACAGCGGATTGCCACCGCACAGCGCGCCGATTTTGTCCGCGATGAAAGGGTCGATGTGCGGCAACAAAGCCTTCACCGCTTGATCCACTTCGAGCGAACTCAAACCGTCGAGTTTGAGTTCTGTGAGCGATTTCAGAAGCGTGGTGTCCGTGGGTTCGACGTATCTCGACGAAAATAGAATCAACAGCGGCCACTCTCGATTGGCGACAAGACGGCGCACAAGGTCGCGAGAGCCATCGTCCAGCCAATGCCAATCGTCAATGACCAGCACCAGAGACTGCCGTGCGAGCACCGCACCGAAGAACGCATAGATCCCGTCCGCGGACTCCCAGTCACGTTCCGGACAGGACTCGAGCAATGCACTTTGCGTGTTCTGTAACGCTTCGAGCATGACCGTAAACGGATGCAGAGGGCGCGCGGTCGCCGGGGGATCGGCGGCGACACGAACCACCAGATCCACGCCGAGCTCATGGGCAAATTCGTCGATCAACCGACTCTTACCCACACCAGGCGCCCCAGTCACCCCGACCACATGCAAGCCGCCTTGACGCACTTCGTGCAGGCATTCATTGAGCAGCGCTTGCTCGTCATGACGACCCACGAAGGGCAGGCGACTGCGCTTGCGCCTGGCTTGGTCGCGGGTGGAAAGACTCGACCTGCCGAGTACCGAGACGACGTTGACCGGTTCCTCTACTCCGCGTAGATCCAGCTCTTGCCGAGGTCCGCAATTGAAGTAGGGAGTGGAGCCGCCGAGACTTTCTTCGCTGACCAAGATCTCCCCATCGCCCGCAGCTCCCGACAACCGGGCGCAGATATTGGTGACTTCGCTGCGTAGCTGAAAACTTCCCGCGTAGATGTCGCCGTCTTTCACGACCACCAGACCAGCGTGCACCCCACTGTGCAATGCCAACGAGAATTTAATCTCGGCGAGCTCGGGGAGTTGAGCGTGTAACGTTTCGACGTGTTCGTGTAAATCCAGCGCCGCATTGACCGCCAAACGCACGTCTTCCTCACCGGCTGCGGGAAAACCGAACATCGCCAGTAGACCATCGCCATGCAATTGCAGGAGCGTACCGCCGTGCGCTGCAATTTTTTCGCCATAGAACGCTTTCAAGACGTCCATGATATCGGCGTACACTTCGGCGTCGACACGTTGGGAGAGCTCAGTGGAACGACACAAATCAACGTACAGCACGGCAACGTACCATCGTTGCTGCCGACCAACAGGCGTCGCGCGTTCAGGCTTGGACTCAGGCAATGTGGCTTAACTACCCCTCCCCGGCAGTTAAGCATACACAATTACCCAACGAAAATTGGCAATCTGCAGCTATAAAGTCGGTCTTTAAAGTAAGTCGAAGATACGACTGTATTTCAGAACAAACTCACGGCGCTTTTCGATAGGACCTCCTACCGTGTCGTCGTCTACTTCGTTGTAGACTAAATACAGACCGGCGTTGGCAGTTTGCAACCACGAGAAGCGTATATTCGTACCCACCAGATCCGAGCGGTCGTCATATTGCACGAGCACTTGCAGCAACACTTTCGGCGTGAAGGAATAAGACAACCGCAATCGAGCTACGTTGACTTCGAACTGTCCGTTCGCGACAGGTAAGTCGATGTCGTTGTAGTCCCAGACCAGAGCGCTGGAGAAGCGATCACCCCAGCGAAAATTGACGCTGGTATCGAGGTTGGTGCGGTCACCGCCGAAGAATCCGCCTTTGCGCAACGTCGTGGAAAAACTCAGAGGCTTGCCCTCGTCGGTCTCGAAGACCAGCTGCATCTCTTTATGATCGTATTCGTCCGGTAACACGAACGTGCCTTCGTTGATTTCGAAAGCTTCTCTGACCCCCTCGTGCAGCAGATTCACACCCGTATGGATCTCGATACCGTTGTGCCATTCCCAGTGCGAATCGATGTGCGTGAAGCCGCTTTCCCAGAAACCGGTGTCGTCCCAGTACCCGTTAAAGGCGATGTGCGGACGCACCTCGTACATGCCGATCCAATCCGCCGGCCGATAGCGACGCAGCACAAAAAACTCACCTTTTTCGTAGTTGGTACGCCGCAGGAATCCGACTTCCGGGTTGAAGCCCTCACCCACCTTGGTATAGCCGAGGGTCTGGCTCCAAGCCGGAGAGTTGTAGTTGCTCCGCACCCGATAAGCCATGTCGTCCTCGCGCATGCCCGGTGTTTCGGTTTTCGCGACATAGCCGCTGATGGACATGTACTCGCCGATGCCCCATTTGCCATCGACGGCATACGTGCGGTTGTAGTCTGAATCCGCATCGCCCGTCAGGCTGCCGTCGCCGTCCCGTTCGACGAACATGAGCCCAAGCGCCGAACGGTTAGGCAACTCCTGATTGACCCGCGCCACCGTGAAGTCGTTGGCACCGACTTCGCCGCTGACGCCATCGGTACGCATGTGCAGGAATCCGACGTTGGTCGACGCTCCAACCTTGCCGGATAAACGCACGCCGCCGTCGATCGGCTGTTGAATGCCGTCCGTGCCGATGCCGATCCGCCGCGAGAAAAACAATTCCACCTCCCTGGGCGTGCCTACCGCAAACTGTCCGGCGTTTTCCAGGAAGAACGGCCGTTTCTCCGGAAAGAACAAACTGAACCGATCCAAGTTGACTTGCAGCTCATCCACTTCGACTTGCGCAAAGTCGGTGTTGTAGGTGGCATCCAATGTCAAGCTGGGCGTGATCGAGTACTTGGCGTCGAAGCCGAACTCTTCGTCGAAGTGGTTACCGGAGGGCAGCTCGCCCCCACGGCGGACCTGGCCCAGCACATACGGGGTGATTTTGAAGTTGCGCTGACTCGGCGGTTGCACACCGCTCAAATCTCCAGCATCGGATACCCGGTACAGATTGTACTGCCGCGTCAGCGGCGCCCAATACACCACTTCGTTGTTACGCCGGATGTTGCGCTGGAAGTTCACCCCCCAAGTTTGCACGTCCTGATGGCCATAACGCAGCGACTTGAACGGGATCTCGAATTCAGCACTCCAGCCTGCCTCGTGAACCGTTGACTGCACCTGCCATGTCGTATCCCAGTTGAGATTGAACGCACCGCCAGTGGTGCGAAAACCACCCGTGCCTTCGTTGGTCACCTGCCCATCGTATTCGACTGACGAGGGCGTCGTACCGAACACGAAACCATTCTGACCGTCGTGGAACGCATCGACGATGACACTGAAACTATCTGTATCGTCCAGGGAAGAATCGCGGCGACTGTCGGTGACGATGATTCTGTCCGGTTCTTCGTCGAAACAAATCACGCCGATGTACAACGCCTCATCCGTAAAACCGACGTAGACTTCGGTACGCTGGGAAGCCCGGCGCCCCTCGAACGGCCGCACCTGAGTAAAGTCGCTGGCCGGGGTGACGCCGTGCCACGCAATATCGTCTCTCACTTTGCCGTCGATGGCAGGGGCGTTCTTCAGAGAACCGGCATGGAGGGTCCGATCGGGTGACTGATCCGGTGACTGCGCCTGCACCGCTGGGCTCGCCAGCCACGCGCCCGCAGCCAACGAGACACACGCAACAGTGCAACAAAACTGTCTGACAGAGTTCAACACGAGTCGGCAGAGCGAAACGAAAAAGGGACCGCACTATGCCCACTAGCGGACCCAAGCTCAAGTGCCAGGGAGAATGTGCGCTATTTTCCCTGCATGATGCGGGTCAGAAAGCCGTCGATGTCCTCTTTGCCGTCGAGCAGATCGCACACACTGTCCACGAAGGGCGCCTTGATACCTGCCGCACTGAACATATCGCGAAACATGCGTGCTGCGCGGACCCCTTCGCTGACCATGACCATCGCACCTTGGGCTTCTTCCAACGACTGGCCTTTGCCCAGCCGTTCACCCATCTCGCGATTGCGCCCATGCGGTGACGTCGCCGTCACAAAAAGATCCCCGATCCCGGCCGCACTGAGTGCCGTATCCGGCTGCGCGCCCAGTTGCGGGAGCGCTTGATAAGCTTCTCTATACCCGGCGGTGAAGACGGCCGCTTTGAGGTTATCGCCCCCGCGACCGTCTTCCTTCAGACCGTCGACCACACCGCAACCCAGCGCTATGACGTTCTTAAATGCACCCCAGTACTCCGCGCCCAGAGGATCTGTCGCTGCGGCCAGCGACAGCGAAGTCGTCGTCAACATCGACGCCAAACGCTCCGCCAAAGCCGCATCGGCGCTGGCCACAAGTGCCGTGGTGTAAACCCCGCGGGCGAGTTCAGGGGCGATGGTCGGCCCCATCATCACCGCCAGGGGATTACTCAAACCCTTGGCTTTGAGTTTCTCCTCGATCACGTCCGAGATCAGCCGATCTCCCGGTGCCAGACCCTTGGCCAGATCCAGCAGCACCTGACCGTCTTCAAGATGGTCCAGGAGTTGGTCGACCACATCGAGTACAACCCCGGAAGGCAGCGCGAGGACCACCAGATCAGCGCCTTTGACCGCATCGGCAATGGACATGGTGGCTGCCAGCCCTTCCATCACCACGCCCGGGAGGTATTTCGCGTTGATCGAGGTGTCGCGAATACTCTCAAACACCTCTTCCTCGACGGTCCAGCCACACACTTGGTGGCCGTTGCCCAGCCAATTGCGCGCAAGTGCCGTGCCGAAGTTGCCCAATCCGAGAACGGCGATTGTGGTCATGACGCTTCCCCTTGTTCTTATCCCAACATGTCTTGTGTCACTACCCTGACTGCCATCGTCTTCGAGTGCAACCGGATTGAGATCCCTATAACGCGTTCAAACCGCCATCGATGATGAACTCACTCCCGGTCGAGTAAGAACTCTCGTCGCTAGCCAGAAACAAGGCCATATTCGCGACCTCCCTTGCCGCGGCCACACGCCCGAGTGGCGTGCGCTGGGCGATGCGTTCTGCCGCGCTCGACAACTGCTCAGCCATGGGTGTTTCGATCAACCCCGGGTGTATCGAATTCACACGCACGCCTTTGCGCGCGAGTTCAATGGACGCCGCCTTGGTCATACCGCGCACTGCCCACTTGGACGCCCCGTAGGCAATCGATCCGGCCGCGCCACGCATACCCGCCAGCGAGGATATGTTGACGATTGAGCCACTGCCGTGCTCTATCATGACGGGTGCCACCGTACGCATGCCGAGAAACACACCGGTGGCGTTGACGTCCATGACCAGGTTGTAATCGTCCGTCGTCGTGTTAATCATGCGACTGCTACGAAATATACCTGCGTTGTTGACAAGTACATCCACGCGATGGTCGGTCTCGACCATCTCGTCGACCAACTGCGTCCAGGCCGTCTCATCGCGCACGTCCAGATGTCTGTACTGGGCGTCGATCTCACGGGCAAGTCGCTGACCTTCATCGTCCAGCACGTCCGCAATCCATACACGCCCACCCTGTTCGGTAAACAACCGCGCTTCGGCTTCGCCCTGTCCGCGAGCACCACCGGTGATCAAGCAAACTTTCCCCTCGAGTCGGTCCCCCATCTAAAGCTCCCTCGTTGTTCTTTCGCTCTTGTCGTTGTTAGTCACGCAACTTGTACATCAGGAGCGTCTGCCATGTATTCGGGTCCGGGTTGGTCTCCGGATCGGTGATGTAACTTTCGATGCGTGCGGCCCACCGTTCCGTGGTGACATCGCCATTTTGTTGGGATTCGTAATCCCAATCGATCTCGTTCGCCTTACCCCAGTCCTGCAAAGCGGCGTTGGCCTCCAGCAATCCGGAGTAGTTCCCGGTGTAGATCATCGATGCATAACGCCCCGCCGGGAGTGACGCTGTCACGATGTCGTCGGTAGGCGTCAGTTGTCCGGCAGTCGGGATGGCCACATCCACCAACGACTGGCCTTGCATATCGAGTTCCAGGTACCGAATGAAGGGGGCTCCGGCCGGTGCCAAACCTTGCCCGGCCAACCAGCCGAAAACCCGTGGCCAATGCTGCGGCAAGATCCCACCGATGTCCGCCAGCGCTACGCTAGATCTCACCGCCGCGTAGGGTTGCTCCGCGTGCGCTGCCGTGCTGACCTCACCCACCTTCTTTCTCCTTCGCCGCGTGGGTCAAGCCTAACGCCGGGCGACGGAAAAGCCCACCGTATCAGGCAGTCCCTTCTTCCACGCAAACGGGGGCAACGTATCGGGCGGCGGGACGATAGATGCGATTGTCGCGGCGGCTTTCGATGAAGTGTGCGATGTATCCGAACACACGCGCCATGGCGAACCCAGTCGTGAAGAAGCGGTTGGGCAAGCCCGCAGCCCGGTACACGAGACCTTTGTAGAACTCGACGTTGGCATGCAGCGGTTTACCCTTGGCCTGCATCTGGTCGCGGAACGTCTTTTCCATGGTCGTAAGGACTTCGTAGGTTGCCTGCAAACCCACGCGTTCACCGAGTCGCCCGGTATCGTCTTGCAATAACTCTTGCAACAGACCTTGCAATATCTTGGCACGAGGATCGCGCACCCGGTATTCACGATGCCCCATACCCGGCAGCTTCTCGCCTTTCTCCAACATACGCTCTACGTGGCGGCGAGCAACATGCGTATCGGCCAAGGTATCGGCAATGTCGAGCACAGCTTGATCAGCACCTCCATGCAGCGGACCCGACAACGCGCCAAACCCTGCGGTGATCGCTGCACTGACCGGCGCCAGGGTGGAGGCCACCACGCGCGCTGCAAAGGTTCCGGCATTGAGGCTGTGTTCTATCTGCAGGATTTGCGCAGTGTTGAACGCATCCACCAGCCCTGGCTCCGGCTGCTTGCCAATAGCGGTCAAGAATCGTGTGCCATAGTCCAGATCAGCATCCATCGCAACCGGTTCGCGGCGTAAGTGCGTCGCGATGACCGCCGGAAGCTTGGCGGCGATCGCGAAACCAGGGTTGGCTTCACCTAATCCGACGTCGCACTCCGGTGCCACGAGGGAGGAGGCCACAGCCTGAATGACCCGCATTGGGTGCAACTCTTCCGGCATACTGAGCACTAGCGTCGTTTCGCGTGGACTGAGATTTGCAAACTGCGCCAACAATTCTCCCCATGCATTGTCTTCGGACCCAGTCACCACCAACGCTGCTACTTTGTGGAACGGCAGCCCCACCAGGTCTTCGATGGCTCTTCCCCGGTAGCTCAAGCCGCCGCGCGGCTGCACGTCGCTGATGGCCGTCTCTTCGACCACCACACCTGCAAGCCCCTTCGCAATTCGTTCCGTCATATCGTCTCGTCGCCTGCTGTTCGATCGCACGCGGTTCACCATAAGTGGCCGGCACTGGTTCTTGAAGCGTGAAAATAAGACCTATCTATCGATTTTTTAGATATTTACTGCTTCTATTAGCCCAAAATGTACAATTATTCAGTTTTTCTTATGTATCTATGAAGAACCGCGAGTTAGAATGACGGCATGAAACGCCAACTGTTACAGGTCGAGCGCAACGAAATACGCGTATTCGATGCCATTATCGACAGCGGCGGCTTCAGCCGGGCAGCCGAACGCCTGAACCTCTCTCAGTCCGCGGTCAGCCAGACCATTGCCAACCTCGAACACAAGCTGGGCACTCAACTGGTAAGACGCGGCCGCACGCCCGAGCTGACGGAAGCCGGGCGGCGTATCTACACTTACGCACGTCTCGTACTCAACGAGGAGCACCAGGCGCTTGAAGACGTGGCGCTCATTCGTACCGGGGCTCTGTCGACACTGAGCCTCGCAACAAACTCGATGGTGAACCGGTTTTTCACGGGTAAATTGATGCTCGAGTTCTGCGAACAGAATCCCCTCACGAGACTCAAGCTGGATGTCATCCCAAGCAAGGAGATCATCTACGGCGTGGATGAGGAACGTTGGGAACTCGGTTTTGGACCTTTCCAGTCACAAATGCCTCAACACTTCGAGACGCGAGTCTACTTCACCGAACAGCGCATTTTATGCGTTCACGAAAATCATCCACGCTTCCAGGCATTGATGGCAGATCCGGCCACCGAACTCGCCGAGACAACCCTCCTGACCTCCTATCTTGACGAGGCCACCAAGCGTCCCGACCAGAGCCGCTTGAGCAACCGCTTCTCGGCAGTGTGGGAAATCAGCAACTTGGATTTGCGCTTGGCACTGGCCAGGGCAGGCAAGGGCATCACGTACTTATCGGATCGTTTGTTGGCCGACACGCCAGGCATGGTCGCCATCGACAAGCTGGATGCAGCCAGCATTCCCCGTAGCGTCGGCATCTACTACAAGAAACACCAATCATTATCCACGGGCGCCAAACGTTTTCTCGCACTGTGCGACCGCCACTTCCACCACCGGCTTCCAGAGGCTTAACTGACCGTGTTGGAGCGTACCAAGGCGATCGTCGAGCAGGACGCGTTCGCGCAGTTGTTAGGGGTCGAGTTGGAGAGCGCGGCTCCCGATGACGTCGTGGTGCGAATGCCGTATAGACCCGCTTTGGGACAAGGCCGCGTTCACGGCGGAGCGATCAGCGCGCTAGTGGACATCGCGGCCACTGCCTGCTTCTGGGCTAACCCGGATCTCGGAGAGGATGCGCGCGGCGCTACGGTGGGGTTTACCGTCAATTTCTTGAGTTTGGTGGTGGCAACGGATCTTACCGCGCGTGCTTCGATTCGCCGGCGCGGCGGGACTCTATGTACCGGTGACGTGTCGATCAGGAATCCTGAGGGCATAGAAGTCGCCACGGCCATCGTCACCTACAAGCTCGACACCGCTACTAAAAAACTAGATCGGTAACAGAAAGTTTCTGGCGAACCGCAGCGTACCGACGAGTACACCGCCATCGCGGGCGTCGGCTTCGACGACCAAAATCCCGCGCGGCTTACCCTCCTCGTTATTTGCGCTGCGTTTTAAGTTGAAGCCGTTCAAGAAAATATCCACTCGCGTGAGATGGCTGTCGACAGAAAACTGTGCGTAACGGTTCCACGCCACGAGCCTGGCCGCCGGGATGCTCTGTTCCACTTGGTCTGCCGTCGCGGGACGCCCTCTGGTTCTTAAAATCAACCGGCCATGTCCCTCCCTGCAACGCGCGGTGTGGAAGACAATCCGTCCCAGGAGCAGCGTCGCAACGCGTAGGCTGATTACCGTTCGCAGTTCGATGCGGTCATCCATGGCAACGAAGTTGCGGTAACTGAATACAACTTCCTCACCTTCTTCCAACTGCCAATCGATCAGGTGTTCGCCTTCGATAGAGTTGAATGTCACGCCTCGCTCATCTTCAAACGGCATAACCACCCGGCTCATGTTCCACGCACCGAAACGCAAACGCGACCACAGCGAAGCTCGCCATTGCGGAATGCTGAAGCGCGGTGCCGGGCCGATGGGTTGGTAATTGGCCTTGTAGTAGAGATCGTTCGGATAGTGTCCCGGCACATTGACCTCTTGCAGTTGGCGGATGCGCCCCTCCTTCACTTCTGAAGCTTCGGTTTCGAGCAGATCGACATCGATGTCCGTGGATTTGTCAAAGATCACACGCGCAAATACGTAGAGGAGGCTCTTGATGACGATCACGATCAACCAGAGCATCAACACCTTTTGCAGGATGCTGGCGGCGGAGTGCACACGGTCGACGGCTTGACGCGTGCGGTTTTCGAATTCGAAGAGTTGTTCAGCCAATGGCGTTCTGACTTTTTCTGCCATCACCGTCGTCTCGGTTACCCCGGCGCGCACTTGTTCATCAACATATGCCTCGTAGTCGATACGTGCGCGTTCCCGCGCGACGTCGTAAGCCCCATTCAATTCGCCGATGACGAGGTTCGATGCACCGCATTTAACATCCAAAAAGCCGCAGGATTTGCCAGACATGCCCGTGTCTTTGGGCACGATAGCGAACAGAGCTTTTGCTTTACCACCCACCGTTTCCCCAGCCTCGAGTGCTTGGTAGCCAAAACGATCGATCTGACGATGCATCCGCGCTCGGGTGTCGTTGAAGCGTTGCTCGATCGTCCGATCAAGGCTGACAAACACGGGCACGGGATACAGTACAGACGACTCGACACTCAAATCCGGACACTTGAAGGGTCGGCGGGTAGGTTGAATGTCACCGGGTGTCGGGCAATAGTACGCCTCGCGGTGAACGATCGGGCGATCCATCAAGGTACACATCCGGGGTTGGTCGGCAGCGCTGCCCTCGCACATCAAACGATCGCGGGGTAGCACAAATCCCGATGTGGAATCTGCGCCGGCATCTGCGGCGTCTTCGAGTTGCGGACACAACACGATCGTTTCGTCATCGTCGGGATCCAATGCGCAATAACGCTCGACGAAGCCGCGCTCGTACAACATCTCTTCAGCCGCTGACGTGATGCGACTGCTGAACCAGAAGCCGATGGCAATGAGCACCGTCACGGGTGCCCATAGCGCCAGCGTACGCCACACGAGCATACGCAGATTCTGGCGCCCAAGCTGCTTGGCTAGCGGTAGGTTCTGAGTGAACGCCTCCACGCTGAGTCGCAAGACACAAATACTGGCAACGAACAGCATGACTTGCGGCCAAGTCAACAGGCCGTCGAGTGGCTGCCAGACCACCAGCAAACCGACGAACGCCAAGAACGCTGGACCGAGTACGCTACCCACCAAGCCGAAGTAGGCAAACACCGCGAAGGCGCTTAGTGCATAGACACTTGCAAAGCCTTGAAACGCCGTACCTACGGTCAAATCCGCAACGTATACGGTGATGTGGGGCAAGACGCCAAGAAAGTGCCATCGGCGCCCTGAGAGTCCAGCCAAAATTCCAACTGCGAAGGCGATGGCGATCGTGCCTAAGCCGAAGAGATTTTCGCATGCCGGTAGCGCGTACTGAGAACTGAGATTGTCCATCCAGGACCACGGAAACAACAGGCCCGACCTTAGCGCCGGCAGCAATCCCAGCAAGCTGAGGAACCAATACGCCCATTCGCGCTGGTGCTCTGGATATTCCTTTATCGTAGCGATCATAAGACCTTGAGCTAAATCACTGTTGCCTCGCGTAGGATCGCTTGTTAACCCCTGCGATGTAAACCGCCTCGAACCATCTTAGTAGGAGTCGTGCGCCGCAAACACAGGATTGGTGACGTGCGTCACAAAACTTGGGTTCATCCCCTTGATCAAAAATTGCATCCGGACCGATGATAACGAACATCGTGTCCCTACGGCACGAGCGTTACTGCAACCGCCTGCCTCGTACCGACTCCGTCACAGCGGCTCTACTTTGGTGGCGTTGAGCGTACCACTGCCATCATTCCTCCCTTCAGCCTTCAATCCGTCACCCACCGTTAAAGAAGACAAGTATTCCGCGACGGATTGCGATCCGGCTTCCGGGTACTCCGCGGTGCTGCTCACAAACACGCTCACACCTGACAGCTCCACAATCCCCAACGCCGGATCTACCGCGGTCACCTCGCCGTGAAGCTCAGTTTTGTCCTCGGCACCGATGCGCTTCAACTTCGCGATTCGCCTATCCGTCGTCGCATCGAGCTTGAGCCAATCACCGACTCGAAGATCCTCTACGGAGAACGTCTGGCCCGACTCTTCCGTATCGTCAATGAGCACCGTCTCCGCATCGACCGTCCAGCTTTGTCCCAGGATGTCGATGGTTTGTCCCTCTACGGCATCGATGAATGAAATGAGAAAAGTGGCAGCCTCCGTGACAAAAGTGATTTCGACAGCCCGTATCAGCGCTCCTTCAACATGCCCGGTGAGCTCAAGCTCCTGTCCTTCGACAACGTTCATCGCGTCGCCGTTCTCGAAACTCGTGCTGCTATCGATACGAATGCGATCAGGGCCGAGCGAGAATTCGTCGTTACTCAGAGATTCGGTCACTACACCCTCAATCTCGACCTCCGTATCTTCAGCAATCGCCGTCTCCACGTTTTCGACAAGCGCCGCCACCAGCACCCCATTCTGTTCCTCCCCCGTCACCCGGACACGAGCGTCCTCGACGACCTCACTCATCCCACGTAACTCGGCAGACGAATAATCGACTTCCGTTTGACGTACGAAAAAACGCAAGTTGGACGAATCGACGTTGCTGGTAACCCCGAGTACTAGATCTGCACTGACCGCGGCCGTCTCCACGCGGGTCGCTTCAATCGTCGCCCCCACCCCTTCGTAACCGTACACGGTCACACGTTGTCCGTTTGTCAGTTGTGCGGCGTCGGGCTTGAAGACCGTACTCTGGTTGTAGACAACTGTAGTCCCGCCTACAGTCAGGCGTTTCGCAAGCACGTCAACGAGTGTCAGCCGCCCGGCCAGGAGTGCGTCTACCGCTACCGTTTCCGCGCTACCCGTAGCAGCTTCACGCGTACCGCGAATGCGCGCCACCTGACCGACGCGCAGTTCGGATTCGGCTACAGCGATGCCGTTCAAGCTAATCTCCGTGTTCGCCGTGTCGAACCGCGTGCCGTCGACAAAGATGCTCCCGAATGCAGTGATCTTGCCGACAGTGACACCAAGGCGTACACCGCTTCGATCAATTTCATCCAAGTACACAGTGCCGCTACCGGAACTGCAACTGTGGCACAACCAGAGACACAGGCCAGCACACGCGATCTCTTTCCTTTTATGGCCGAGCATCTACTTACCGCTTGTGGTGCTGCGTTACCGGGTTGGCGATGGCGTAGATGCCAATCCCCAATCGAACCCGTTCACCATCCCCGCCTTCGGCTTCGTGGTCTTTCAGCCAATCGTCGACGTTTTCCAAAAACGTCTGAGCGTCCCTTTCGAGGTAGTGCTTGAATGCATCCTGCGCATGCACGGATACGTTGTCGTTACTCGCACGTCCTTCGAAAATCGTTCCCGTACCGTTCTGTGCGAATAAGTTCTGCGTGATCGTCTGGCCAACATCGTGCAAAACCGCACCGAAGCGCTCAATTGATGCATCGTGAAGTGCTTTAGGCATGTAGTAGCGTGAGAGTGCACGTGCATGTTGTCCTCGAACAGCGATCGCCTGCACTCTTTCGAGTTCCTTGATGATCGCGGTACTCGGTATGTCCCCGCGAATCGCGTCGATCAATTCCGTCAAAGATCCCGGACCTTCGAGCGGCAATGGTTTAGGCTCACCGCTTGCGCTCAAGTACTTCGCCTCGTGATGCCAAATCGCGAGGATTTTTCCCGCAACCGTATTGGCGGATTTGAGGACGAGCGGATCGTGATCGATCACGCGACGCAAACGCGATACCTCCCGTCGCGTCAATCCGGTCATGATGGCAACCCGCGACATATTGGTGGGTCGGCCCTTGATTCCGTAATTTTCCGAAGCCACCTCAACGTAAACCAATTTGGCGATCTCGTTGAAATCCCGATAACTCAGCCCCAGCTCGATTAAGAGCCGCACGATGGGTCTGAGTAAAAGTCTCAACGCATTGGTGACAGACTGCTTGCTTTCCATACATGCGCATTTTCGGTCCAAAGGGAAATGTCGCATATACGTGATTCGCGCATTATTGAACACATACGGATGCGCGCTCGATATTGAGTATCAGTCTCATTTTCATTTCGACGTGCGGCCGAGCTAAGGCCTAGAGGTTCAAGATGAGATCAGAACCGCGCACGGTAACCAACGCGGAAAAACAATCCCGTTACATCGATGTCGTCACGCAGCGTTTCCCTAGTGCTCCAGTCGTACCCGACTTCTGCTTCGAGTTGAAAACGTTTGAAACGTCTGTAGTCAATACGCAACGAGGGGCGTACGAACTGTTGTTCAAGATCAGTCCCATCATAGATTCTGTGCGTCGCCGTCAGGCGCGGGTGGATCAACCAGTTCTCGAAAAGCGCAAACCGGTTTGTGAGCACTAAAGTCGTGGTTTCCGATTTTTCCGAGATTTGATAGCGCATCTGTAACGCACTGAACGAGTCGGTACCCACCAGGTCGCGGGCACGTAGCTGTGTGATGAGATAGTAATCGGTCCGCTCGGGAATACCGCTGACACCGATCGAAGAGTCGGTGCTGTCGTATTTCGCCGACGACGCGTCTACTGACACACTCCAGGTATCGCTCAAGGTGCCATCGAGCCCGGCTCGAATCGTCGTGCTGGTCGCTGTCCGATCTTCTGCGATGTCCGTCAACTCCAAGTTCAGGAGTTCTTGCTCCAGATCGGAAAGATCGCTGATTGGTTGACCGATCAACGCGTTACTGGTCGTCAGGTACGGGCTGCGGCGCAAATCATACGCGCCGTGGACACGCCAGTTTTCGTTCAAGTTGTAAGCGCCCATGACATAGAAGTTGTTTAGGGCTTCGTGGTGAAGGTCGTAGTCGATCAAAGCGGACACGACCGTGCTATCCGTCGTCCAGAAGAGATCCGTGCCTACAGCCCGCCGGTCAAGTACGCCGTCATACTCCTGTTCGATCACAAATGGAGATACTTCTACGCGCCCATCGAGGAACTTCAAATCGACGCTTACTCCATAAAACGGCCTGTCGGCCGAAGTATCGTCATAGCTCGATTGCACCACGTTACCGCCGACAACATTCCACTGCACATTGCTGGATAGGCCGTAAGACACCGCAATGCCGTCGAATCGACCCAACACGCCAGATCTGTTGCGTGACTGGCGACCAATTTTGAATCCTAATCGGGATTTGGCAACGTAGGACTCCCAATGGGCACGCAGAACGCGAAAGTCAGGCTGACTCGAACGATCCGCCTGATCATCCTCGTCTGAGAAGTCTTCGATGTGACCAAGTGCCACGCGCGCTTCATGGTATCCATCATTGGTTTGCTTGCGCGCAAGTGCACTGATGTCTGTAAACAGCGCATCCACCGGGATGCGTTTCTCAGTACCGTCGACTTCGTAGGCGTGCTGTCGGTAAAACTGTGAGATACGCGCTAGCGTTCGCCATGATTTCTGTCTTTTACGACCTGCTTCTCTGAATGTCGTACGTTGTCTATCACTTCCCACAAGCGACGCCAGTCGTTGCCTCACACGGGATGCACTCGCGCCCTCTGGGTATTCGACAAGGAAATTTTCATACGTCTGCTGAGCTTTGTCGGGAGCACCGCCACGTTCGTACGTCACACCCAAACGCTCCAAGGCTTCTTCACGCAGTCGCGGCTCACCAGCAGCCCTGGCGTAAAGGTCGATCGCCCCGGGCCAATCTCGAGCTAGGTATGCCGCTCTCGCTGCGTCCAACAAACTCCTGTCGAGTTCAGGCGTGAATTCTACGACCACTTTCGGCGGTGGATCTTCTTCATCGATCGTCGATGGCGTCACCGCGCGAGTCTGCACTGCGGGTTCTTGTGTGGGTAAAGGCACACCCGGGCGTTGTCCAACGGGTCGAAATGCGATAGCCGACGCATAGTTGACTTCGCCTGCCGACACTTCGACGACGTGTGCAGAGGGGTGTGCACCTCTAATGCCACGCAGCGCGACCCGAGCCGCGGTCTCAGTCGGGTAAAAACCGATACGTTTCGCCTCGGTGGAGAGCGGCGCGCCATAGACAAATTTGCTATCGATGATGACCTTGGGTAGCGATTGGCTCGTCAACACCGTTGACTCCAGGAATTCGACGGCATAACCAGATGCGCCGGTGTCGTCCGCAATGAGCGCGTCAAAAACCTGAGGTGTCACGACTGCCAGCTCAACCAGCTGCAAATTGCGTTGTAGCTTGGTTTCGACCACTTCGACTTCGTCCGCGAACTCGACGGTTAACAAGAAACCTTTGGCTTTGGCACCCTCCAGGCTCACACGGACGACAAAACGCGATTCTTCTTCGAACAACAGTTCGACGAATTGCCAGTCGAGGTTGCTGACCGATTTGTCCAACTCTGCCCGGGCTTGATAGGTGTTGTCCCCCACTCGACTAAAGTTTGTCGTCAGCTGTGTAGGCTGCAAGAGTCCGATATCTACTTTGGTAACGCCTTCTAGGGACTTGGATTCCTGAACGGATGCCAGCCAATTTGCTGCATTTGAGGGCAGGGAAAACGTACTCAAACACAGGATCCAAACGGCCCTGATGATGCCCAATAAAGGTAGCTTTGCGTTCATTTCAAAAGGCGGGCAGGAAAGCGTCGGTCGTATGGCAATCGTCACATACCTCACTGCTCGGGATATGTGTCGCATTCTTGCCAACGGCGATCGTACCGTTGTGGCAACTCACGCAGGTACCGACCACCTGAGTGTGGTCGACAAAAATGGCAGGATCCCAGAAGTCGACCGCGTGGCAATCTTCACAGACATTCGTCGTGACGATATGGCTGGCGTTCTTACCGGTCGCATCAATACCGTTGTGGCAGCTGGCGCAACCGACCGTTATGCCTGTGTGGTCAAAGCCCGCAGGCCGCCACGCCAGATCCAGATGGCACTGATCACATTCGAGATTGGTGGGCACGTGACGAGATGGCAAACCTTCGGCAAAGGTGTCGTTGTGACAGGATGTACAACTACCGAATACTTCCGCGTGATCGACGTGTAACACAGTTACCCAGTCGGCGGTGATGTGGCAGCTATCGCAGAATCCTGCAACAGGCATATGACGGTTATCGATTCCGGACTCGGCGTAGAAGTTGCTGCCGTCGTGACACACGGCGCAATCACGGGGCGTTCCTTGAAACACGCCGCCTCTGTGGCAAGACTCACAGTCGACGAATTGATGACCCCCTTCGAGATCGAAGCCGTGGATAGCGTGGTCGTACTCCGACTCTTCTGCATGTGCCAGGCCCAACACCGCGCAAAGTACTGAAGCGATCCAGAAAACTCGCTGCCCTGAGTGGAGACTGCTCACCGGAACCTCACGTTGTCATCGAAAGCGGTCGTTGTGTGACATCGATCGCAACTGCGTCCGAATTGTCCGTTATGTCGGTCATCCGCCAGGTGGCAACTCACACAGCCCGTCTCCAGATTTTCCGCTCTCGGACTGTCTTTGCTGTGACACGAAGCGCATATAAGATCTTCATGTGCTCCAGAAAGCACAAATGCGGTCTGAGTGTCGTGGTCGAACTGCCACAATTCCCATCCCCCTGAGTTGTGGCAGTTAGCACACTCCTCACCGAACTTGCCGAAGTGCTTTTCATCCTCTCGATGACACTCGATACACTGATCCGGCGCGGTATCAAAGCGCAGTGTTTCATGACACTGATCGCACGAGGCAAGTTTATGCAGCCCGACCAGCGGAAAACGCATGAACTCGTGATCAAACACGATTTCTTCGTACCACCCGACATCACTGTGGCAACTATCGCAGGCTCCAAGCGACCCTTCGTGAGGGTCGTCCTGTTCGTGGCAGCCCTCACAATCTGCTTCCAACGGCGCTGAGATATCGCTCCCGTGACAAGATTCACAACGCAACTCAGCATGCGCGCCGGCGAGGGCAAAACCGCTTCTATCTTCGTGATCAAACTCTATTTTCCACGTGGTCGTCTCGTGGCATTCCGCACAATTTTCACCGCGCGCACCTGAGTGAACATCGTCAGCACTATGACACCCCACACAGGTCGTGGGCGGGGTCTCCAGCTGCATATTCCGTAGATGACAAGCACTGCAACTGAGCTCATCGTGACCCGCGACGAGTTCGAAACCAGTCTCCTCGAAGTGGTCGAATTTATTGGTCTGCCAGTCGTCGTTCGAATGACATTGATCACATTCGGCACCTCTAGCCCCCTCATGTACGTCATCGAATTTATGGCAATCTACGCAATCTGTAGGCGTGTCTTCATACTGCTCATCGATGTGGCAACCATTACATTGCTGTTCGGCATGTGCGCCCAATAACTCGTAATCAGTGCTCTCCAAATGATCGAATGTCGTATTCGACCATGCCTGCGGTGAATGGCACGTCGCGCAATCGTCACCCAACCCTTGTTCATGTCGGTCATCGTCTTCGTGGCAACTGAAACACGTAGATTCGGTATCCCGGTACAAGACTTCGGAATCGTGACAACTGTGACAATTAATGCCGACATGCGCCCCCGTCAGCTCGAACTCCGTCAACGAATGATCGAAAGTCGCCTCCACTAACCCGGTACTATCGAACTCCCGCCCTTCGTGCTCGACATGACACGTACGACATTGAGACGTACCGACCGCCGGATTGACGCCATGGAATTTTTGTCCTTGCTCTAAATCCGCCGCAATTTCTTCATGACAATCCAAACACAGCTGCCGTTGCCGGTCTTGATCGAAGGTGGCATGGCAAGCCGCACACTCCTCCTCCCATTCGGCGTGAGCGGTACTCATTGGACCGGGACTGATGAGCGATTCAATACTCGCAGCCACGGCTGGACACGAAGTCAGCGACGCCAGCACGAATGCAACTAGATGCCGCCCAATGAAGGAAAAAATGCGTGAGCCCGGCACCTTAGTACATGTGCACGGCGATAACATGAGTAGTGGCGGCCAGAACTAAAACAAGGAACAAGGGATAGTGAACGATGTGCCACAACGAAAACAGGCGCTCAAACACCCGGTGTTGTGCAAATTTTCTCAATAGCGACACTCTTTGTTTCAGATAGAGGTCAGTATTGCCCTGTAGCCGCTTACGGTGTTGATCGATGATCGGATTTTCAAGCGTAGCGCCCATGATCAGCCGGTGCGCTTCGCGACGTAATTTGTAAAACTTCCAGCGGCTACGCGCGCCGATACTCAGCGCCTGCCAGAACGACGACAGTAAGCCGGTTTGCTGCGTGAGCACCTCATCTTCCCAATCGTTGAGTTCCTCATGAATGGTAGGAATGAGCTTGCTGATTCCAACGCCCGACCCCCGCATTTCAGATATGTCTTTGCGTAGCGAAACGAGCGACGCCTTCTTCCCATACAACCCGTAATGCAAGTGTGCGTACAGATACCGTCCAACAATCCCGCTCAGCGCCACAATTATTGTGCAAAAAAGTGCAATCCTGCTGTTGAGCGAGCCAAGTTCGAAATTACTGTGGAAAATGACGAGGACAGGTCCAAGTACCCCAAAAATCATGTGGGCTCGGAACCAATAGCGCACGGGACCAAGGTTACGGAATGATCGGGCACGCTTGCGAGCCGGATAGAGCAGCAACAGCGCCATCAGCGAAGCGCCGAGAATGCCTAGCCAGTAACCGGTACCCTGCTTCGCGGTGATGAGATCCAGCTCTGCGTAGCGCCAGCCCATGAGAAGCACTATCGCAACGAGCGCATAGGCGCTTGCAGTAAACAATTTATGACGGCGGGTATCTTCGATAGGCGGTTGTGTCGACATTGGGTTCCCGGTTGGAGGAATCGCTGATTATAACCGTCGGGGAGGGCCGCTAATTGAGAGCCGCTTCGCACACATGTGGCTTTTGGGTAAGGATAATCGGGAGATCCCGAGACTAAGTTGAATGATGAGTGACGAAGTTCTAACTCTGAGTTACTACGCGATACCACTACTACTGATATATGGCATCTATCTGAGTAAGCGGCGCAAGCGCGAACTCAATAGTCGTTCGGTATTCCAGGAATCCATCGACTCGGGGATGACCTCACCGCCTTCGTTGCACCCCGTCATCAATCACGATATCTGCATTGGCTGCGAGTCTTGTGTACACGCTTGTCCCGAATATCCGGCTCACAACGTGCTCGGCATCATTTCAGCAAAAGCACATCTCATTTCGCCGACCGACTGTATCGGCCATGGGGCATGTAAAACCGCCTGCCCGGTCAATGCCATTTCACTGGTCTTTGGCACCAGTGAGAGAGGTGTGGACATACCCAATGTCAGTCCCACTTTTGAAACCAACGTACCCGGCATCTATGTCGCCGGTGAGTTGGGTGGAATGGGTCTGATTCGCAACGCGGTCGAACAAGGTTGCCAGGCGCTCAACAACTTGGCGGACCGCCTAACCTCTATCCCGGACGCCAAGGACGTCGCCATCATCGGCGCCGGGCCTGCGGGCTTTGCCGCAACGCTGGCCGCCAAAGAGCGGGGCCTTAAGTACGTCACCATCGAACAGGATTCGCTGGGTGGGACTGTCGCAAATTTTCCCCGAGGCAAACTGGTCATGACCGCGCCGGTTGATCTGCCACTGTATGGACAAATGAAGTTTCGCGAGACGCAAAAAGAAGAGCTGATGGACTTCTGGAAAAGCGTCGCTGCCGAGACGCAAATCAAGGTGCGCTACAACGAAAAACTCGAGACACTGACCCGCGAATCAAGCGGCTTTACCCTCGCAACCAACAAAGGCACCTATCGCGTCGCATCGGTGCTGTTGGCCCTAGGACGGCGTGGTACGCCTCGCAAACTGGAAGTGCCAGGCGAAGATCTACCTAAGGTAGTCTACAGCATGATCGATCCGTCAGATTACATTGGTCAGGACGTTTGCGTAGTCGGTGGAGGCGACTCTGCGCTGGAGGCTGCATGCGCGATTGCAGAGGAGAGCGACACCACGGTCACTCTGTCGTATCGTTCCGGTGCGTTTTCTCGTGCCAAACGTAAGAATCGGAATAAAGTGGCAGCGCTCCAGGAACAAGACCGATTGCGGGTCATCATGAACTCCGACGTTGTGGCGATCAGTAATGACGGCATAGAAATAGGGGTGCGTAGTGCCGACAACGCCTGTACGGAAGTGTTGCCCAACGATAGCGTGATCGTTTGCGTCGGCGGTATCCTGCCAACGGGTTTCCTCAAGGAGATCGGCATCCAGGTAGAGACCAAGTATGGCACGGCATAGAGCTCTGCTCTGCGCGGTGCGGTTAGCGTTCCTGGTACTGGCCAGCCTCGCCGTAAACGCGTGGAGCGACGCTACTTCGCCCGAAGAGCTCGATGCGACCGTCGCGAGTTTGATTCGCGCAGGGAATTTTGGCGCCGCCGCAACAATACTGTCCGAACGCATGCATAACGGCGATGCCATGGCGGCTTATCAGCTAGGTAAGCTACATCGTCAGCAGTTGACCCCGGGAACGAACCACAAGCAGCGTGCGTTCACGGCATTCAAGCACGCGGCCGATGGCGGCGTCGCCGACGCCATGTATCAAACCGGACGCGCTTTCGAGAAGGGTATTGGCGTAGAGAAAGATCCTGAAGCCGCCCGCAAGTGGTACGCGGCAGCGGCTGCCGAGAATCACGCCCGTGCAAACCGCTCATTAGAGCAGATGGACGAACGGCGCCCCGCCGACCGCAATCCCGAGGCCGCGCGCGATGCTGTCGTAGCCTGTAGTCTCGGTGCGCTAGAGCGATCTCATGCGCTCCACAGCCAAAGCGATCTGTCTCACCTGGCGATGCACTGCGACAATGCACTCGCCATCCTCGAAGTGCTTGTGGCCAAAGGAGTGAGGCTGGGATCTGTCGATCATGCCGGTGACTCGCTACTACACAAAGCCATTGCTTCCCGAGATGCACGACTTGTCGAGTTCTTGATCAATCGAGGGCTCAAGAAGACGACAAAGAACAGGCAAGGATGGACCCCCGAAATGCTCGCCGTGAGATCTGGCGACGAAGCCTTACTGTCATTGCTCGAAATCCCTCACACATCGCGCAGCTCCGCCTTAAGACACCTCGATGAAGCACTCGGTTCGAAACGCTTCGAAGGTTGGTCGCGCTTGAGCGTCGCGGCTTGGCAGGGGGATACTGACTTGGTCAAGAGATTGCTGGCTTCCAAATCGGTCGTTGACTCGGTGTCGGAAGCAGACGCAACGGGCCATACACCAATCAATCGCGCAGTGACACACCAACACTATGACGTCGCGATCATCTTGCTGGACCATGGCGCAACCATAGATCACCGCGATCTCGCAAAGATGTTCAATTCCAAAGATGAACGCCTGTTGGCAGAAGTCATCGAACGCGTGGGGCAGGATCCAGAGACGCTCGAGACCTTCGGTTGCAGCGCAGTCAGGGCGGGCATCGCACCACTAGTGCAGAAAGCGACCACACTACGATGGCGGGCAGACAAGACCTGCAAGGACCACTACCCACTCACAATCGCTGCGAAGCAAGGCTGGCACGACGTTGTAGACGTGTTACTCGCAAGTCGAGTGGATGTGAACAACAAAGACTCTGCGGGTTGCAGCGCACTGTGTTGGGCCATTAGAAACGGCCATGAGGAAATTGCCTCCGCAATCTGGCAGTACGGTACCGACAACCTCTCGGACAAGTCAGGTGTTACGCCCTTCATGCATGCTGCGCGGCATGGTCACGAAACGCTCGTGAAGGGCTATGTACTTGCGCAGGTAAACGTCAACAAAGTCGACAAGGCCGGGAATCACGCGCTGCTATTGGCTGCGGGTAAGGGCCACACTGCGATTGCCGAACTTCTACTCGACGCACAGGCAAGAATCGACTTGAAAAACTCTGCGGGTGATACCGCGCTCATCGTGGCCGTACGGATGAACCACTTCGACGTTGCCGAAATGTTAGTCAGGCGCGATGCCAGTATCGGCGCCAAGAACTTCAGGCTGGAAAGCGCTCAGTCGCTCGCCCAGAAGAAAGACGAAGAGCGGTGGCAGAGGCTCTTTGCAGAACGCAGCGGTTTTTGGGACTTAGTGAGACGTTAAACATGAGTATACGATCGACCCGATTGACCGGGACCCACACTCGTCTTCGATTCCAGCTGAGTCGCGCTCTTTTGTTTCTCTGGGTGCCTTGCTTGTGCGCGTGCCAAGATGCCACCGCGCCAACGACGAATTCCGGCGATGGAAGTCAAATCGAAACCCCTCACCCCCAAATGAACACACCCGGTCCCGTGCTGATGACCAAGGTCGCGTTCGCCGGTGACATCGGTCAGCTACCCGACACGGCCAAGGTCTTTGTGTACGTGCGCACTATCGGCACGACGATGCCGCTGGCCGTGGACAGCTTCGTACCAGCGGACTTGCCTCTTCAGGTGGGTTTCGGGCATCCGACAGGCGACGTCGACCAAGTAGAGATTGTCGCTCGAATATCTCTTACGGGTGCCGTAACAAAACAACCGAACGACCTCGAGGTCGTGAGCGACGCCATCGACATACGAGAGTTCAGTCAACTCGTGCCGTTGACCATTGCGCCAACCCCTGGAGCGGCAGTCGCATACCTGCCTCCCTCCCATCCGCCCATAACAACATCCGCAGGAACCCCCTCTGCAGCTCAACTCGCCTTATCTGTTCAGCTGGACTCGAAGATCACACCCGCTGCACCCGCGCGTTTGTTCATCATCGCTAAGATCCCCAATTCGTCGATGCCGATGCCGGTGGCCGTCAAGGCCTTCGACCCCAGGGCGATTCCCGATGAGATTGTCTTGACGGATCGCGACGCGATGACAACGCTCACCCGCCTCAGCACCATGCCAGAAGTTGAAGTACTGGCCAGGTTGTCCCAGAGCGGACAAACCCAGCGCCGCACCGGCGATTGGGAAAGTGAGCCTGCTGTCGTTACTCCAGGCGACGATGCAACTACTACGCTGGTCGTAGCCCGGCGAGTTGAGTAGGAAAGTCAACTGGCCGATCACCGTCGGCTCGATCGCATTCGCGAGTCTGATGGGATGCCTCACCATTGCGCAACCGGCTACACTTACGCCGGCTTCTCAGCAACCGTTCGTCGATGTCGGTGACAAGTTACCGAACGTACCGCTAATCGGTTTGAACGGGATCGACCAATCGCTCTATGCGTTTAACGGCCAGCCACTGATCATCAACGTGTGGGCAAGCTGGTGCGGACCTTGTCGCGCGGAAATGGCATCGCTGGAAAGATTAGCTTGGATGGAAGGCTTGGGCGAGTTTGCCATCATCGGTGTGTCCACGGACGACTCAAAACGTAGCGCGTTGGCATTGCTTGACCACACCAATGCGACAATCCCACATTTCATCGATCAACGACAACGGCTCGAACGCATGCTGGGAGCATCACGCATTCCGCTGACAGTATTTGTGAATGCCGACGGTGTCGTCATCCGCAAGATCACTGGTGCGCGCGAATGGGATGCAAGCGAACAAACTGCAATGGTGGCGCAGTTTGTCCAATGATCCTAGTGCACACCGTATTTGGTAGAAATTAAGCAGACGATGCGCTTTTTCCTAAATAGAGTTCACAACCAGCCCGCCTAATAGCTTCGTCCCGTTTTTTTCACTCCTTTTTCATATATGCGCGATTTGTTCCAACTCCAACCGGCAGAACCTGAGACTTCTATCACAGTGACGCAAAGGGATGTCGGTATAAATCAAGAGCAGATTAGAGGGTGGGCTGCTTTGCAAAGGTCTATCAACGCATCCGCCAAGGATAGCTGACCGCCAATCACGAGAGACCACGGTTTTATTCACCATGACGACGACCCGGCAATCGTTACGCTATTCGCTCTTCGCGGCGATGGTCTGGCTTGTGTTCGCGTGCGGCGGTGGCGGCGGTAGTTCGGACGGAGACTCGCCTAGCGGCTCTACCCCGCAAAACCCAATCAACACAGCCGACGGCGTGGCTAACGTCGTCGCCCGGACTGGTGGCATCGTAAAAGTGCAGATGGGTGAGACCGCCGCGCTCGACGGCAGTAAGTCGTTCACCTCTTCCGATCAACCACTCACCTACCAATGGTCGTTTTCATCCAAACCTCACAAGAGCGCTGCCGTCTTACAAGACGCTACAACGGACAATCCCAGTTTCATCGCTGACGAGCCTGGTGTGTACATCGCTGAACTGATCGTCAGCGCCGAGGGTGTCTCGAGTCGCCGCGCCGTAGAACAGGTCGTCGCCGTCACTACGTCCGCCGAGCTTGCGTTTCACCAAGGTTTGTCGTCGGATTGCGTCACCTGCCATGAAGAAGGCACCGGTGTCGCAGGTGCATTCCCCAAGAAAGCTTTGCACATTGCCAGCAGCGACACCTGCGCCACGTGCCACATTGCATCCCGGGACGGCTTCATTGCCGTGCACTATGTGGATCACGCGGAGATTTTTGGTGGTTGCAGTGAGTGTCATAACGGCGTGCTCGCCGTCGGTAAGTCGGAATTCCACATTCCCACGCAGGCAGAATGCGATGACTGCCACAACACCACGAGCTTTCTAACCTTACTGCCAGACGGAAGCTTCGATCACTCCACGATCGTACGCGCCTGCAAAGGTTGTCACAATGGCACCGTAGCAGTCGGTAAAACGCCTGCACCCCCCCACCCCGATACTCAGTCCGACTGCAGTGCTTGTCACTCTACAGACACCTTCACAGCACCTTATCCGGATCACACCGGCCCCGAGGTGGTAGGCAACCGTTGCGACTCTTGTCATGGCATCACAGCCAGCGGACCTCCCGCAGGACATCCAACGCCCATGGTCGATTGTGCGTCTTGCCACGGCATCGTGACGTTCAGCTTGGGCGGGGCGTTCTCACACCGGATCGATCCGAGCTTGCAACCCTGCGAGTCCTGCCACAACGACAACAATAGTGTCAACGCACCCGGCAAGGGCTCTGCCGTACCGTCGCATCCCATGACCTCGGAGGATTGTGGTGTTTGCCACAACACCGACTCGTTTGCAGACGCTACATTCGATCACACCGGCATCGTGGACGATTGCGCGTCGTGTCACGGCGTCAGTGCAACCGGCAAGCATGCGAATCACATGCCGACCACAGAAGACTGCAGCGTTTGCCACACACCCGGAACGTTCGCCACCGGCACCTACGATCACGCAGGTGTGTTGGATAATTGCGAAGGCTGCCACAACAATGTCATCACACTCGGCAAGCTACCCAACCACCTGCCAACGACGCAAGACTGTGTCGTTTGCCACACCACGGCAGATTTCTCCAGCGCAACGTTCGACCACCAAGGCATCGATGTAAACGACTGCGCAAGTTGCCACAATGGTGCAATAGCCCTGGGCAAGCACAACGGTCACGTACCGACTGCGCTGGATTGCTCAGCGTGCCATACCATAAACAACTTCACGACCTTCGCCGGTATTCAATACGATCACCAAGGCATCGACCCGAACGATTGTGCTTCATGCCACGCAACCGGTGTGTCCACCCCGAAACCCATCGATCACATTCCCACGCAAGACGATTGTAGCGTATGTCACGACAGCACCGATGTGTTCGCGTCCAACACATTCTTGGTCGCGGTACACATGGATATATCTCGCGGTTGCGAGGGCTGCCACAATTCATCGTTCTTCGGGCCAGCGGAAAACTTGACGAAAGACGCGGCTCACTTACCAACGGCACAAGACTGCTATCTTTGTCACATGAACACGGCGTTTACGCCGTCGACGTTTGCGCATGTCGACATATCGAACAACTGCGCATCATGCCACGACGGCAGCGCCAATTTCGTTAGCTTAGGCGCGCTCGGTAAAACCGATACGCCCACTCACAACGGCACCAACGCGGACTGTTCCGTTTGCCACGACACGACAAGCTTCGCAGACGCGTTCGTCGATCACACCTCTCCCGAGGTGCTGAATGCTCGTTGCGATTCTTGCCACAACGGGACAGACGCGATAGGCAAACATGCGAATCATGTGCCAACGACCGAAGACTGCGGCACTTGCCATCAAGCCGGTGGCGCATTCGTACCGGCGAACTTCGACCACACCGGCATCGTCGACAATTGCACGTCTTGCCACAACGGAACGGACGCCACGGGTAAAGATGCAAAGGTTAATCCACCGCACATCCCCACGAGCCAGGATTGCTCTGTGTGCCACACCACAACAGCGTTTGCCAACGCCTTCTTCGACCACCAGAACATCGTGGATAACTGCGAATCGTGCCACAACGGCACCACGGCTATCGGCAAGGACGCCAATCACGTGCCAACCAATACGGATTGTGTCGACTGCCACCAGACGACGGGATTCGTCCCAGCGGCCTTTGACCACACCGGCATCGTCGACAATTGCGCATCGTGTCACGATGCAGGCTTTGCGGTGGGAAAACCCAGCGATCATCTGCCCACTAATCAGGATTGTGGCGTTTGCCACACGACCACCACCTTCATCGGTGCCGGATTCGACCACACGGGTATCGTAGACAACTGTGAGTCCTGTCACGACGGCAGTACCGCTGTGGGCAAACACGCCGACCACATAGACACCAGTCTCGATTGTCATAATTGTCACACGACAGCGATCTTCGTGGGCGGTACTTGGGTCCATGATGCGAGCACTGCGGGCCGATGCGACGACTGCCACAGCAGTGGAGGCGGCGCTACCTTCAAGCCGCAAAACCATCTCGCTACCACGGCACAGTGCGATCAATGCCACGTCACTACCGGTTGGGCGCCGACCAATTTCAGTCACGATCCAAACGGCAACTACCCTGGTGACCACCGCCGGGATCCCGGCTGTGTCGAGTGTCACGGTGCGACCATCAGCAGCACCATTCCTTATCCGTATCCGCAATATGCTCCGTTCTGCGCCGCTTGCCACGCTAACGAATTCGAACGCAAAGATAGGCACATCGGCGGAGAAAACGGCACGATCGAGCAAAACAAGGACTGCAGCGGCGGAGGCCAGGGCTGCCACCGCGTCACGCAGAGCGAATTCTAAGGGGTAAGAGGTTTACTGCGTGAAAAAGTCGAAGATATTCCCAAGCATCGACGAGTCGGCGCGATACAACTCCGTGAAGCGGCAACGCTCGCAGGTGACTACGGTAAATTTGCGGTTCTGCACGTCGAATATGCGCGCAAATATACCGCCCGTGGCGCGCAACGTATCCGTATCGAAGTCATCGTGACCGCATTTCGGGCATGTCCACTTGTCGTGCTTCACCCTGCTCTCCTCTAGATCGAGTGTAAGTCCTGCAAAACGTCCGGTGGGGTATTTTCAGGCATACCGATCACATCGACCAATCCGACAAAACGCTCGGTGACCGCCGTCTTGATCTCATCGAAACGTCCAACCGCAGCAAACAGACGCACCACATCGTCCGGCACCTCCTGTGTCATCTGCGTCCACTGCCCTTTTTTCGACATATCATTGAGCTTGTGACCGAGTTCTTCCAGTCCGTGAACTTCGAACACCGGCCAATAGCTCGGCGTAGAGCCGTAGAAGCCAACGCGTTGACGAATCCACTCGAACATCTTCTCAACAGCCTCGTCATCCGCACCGGTGGCGATAAACCCGCCACCGGAGATCTCGAATTCTTCACGACTGCGTTGCGCGCCTTCCAGTCCGGCGGTCAACCTCGGCATCACGACATCATCCAGGTACTTCTTGGTACAAAAGCCGTGCAGCATGGCACCGTCGCACTCCTCGGCTGCGACTTTCATCATGGCCGGGCCGACCGCGGCGATTTGAATCTTCGGCAACCCACACGCCAACGCGTCCGGAGTGAAGTTGGGGGTCATCAGCGTAAACTGATAATGCTCGCCTTCGTAGTTGAGCGGCGTGCCATTCTGCCAGCAATCCCAAATCGCTCGCAGCGCCTGGACGTACTCGCGCATACGCGGTGCGGGTGCGCTCCAAGGCACACTGAATCGCCGTTTGTTGTGACCTTTCACCTGGCTGCCTAATCCCAGCACGAAGCGCCCGTTGCTGGCGTTTTGCAGATCCCAGCCGAGGTTCGCCGACGCCATGGGGCTGCGCGCAAATGCGATAGCGACACTTGTCCGCAATTCGAGCGTACGCGAACTTGTTGCAGCAACTGCCAGCGGCAAGAACGGGTTGAAGCGGTTCTCTTGCGTAGTCACAGCAGTGAAACCACTGGACTCTAACCACTTGACGTGCCCCCCGACTTCGTTGAGGTCGATCCCCGTAATGGAGGTGAGTATTTTCATGATTTTACGCCTGTTGTTTTTGTCTGGCGCGTTGCAAAGCTTCTCGCTCCATCAGACTTTCCAGGTAGCGCTTACAATTAGGTTTGTAGCGTTCATGCAAACCTAGAGACACACCCAAGAAGAGCGCATAGTGAATGGCGATATCCGCCATGGTGAAACGATCGCCCAGTAGATAAGGCCGTCCGTCCTGCAAGGCCGCTTCCACACACCTCAGTCTGGAGTGGTACCAGATGGCATAGTCTTCCGCCGCTTGTGGCAGTTGCCGCTCCTGCGGCTCTAACCGGCTGTAACGCAGAACGATCGTTTGCGGAAAGGTGAGTGTGGCGTCGCTCCGAAAGAGCCAATTGAGATACTCACCATACTGTGGCTCGTCCGCGCTCAAGCTTAAGTCGGTGGGGCCGTACTTCTCGGCCAAGTACAAACAGATCCCGGACGATTCCGTCATGGTCAGGTCACCGTCGACGAACGTCGGTACCGTACCCAGCATGTTGATGTCGAGGTATCCGGGATACGTCGCTCTGGGGGGAAACTCCATGTTGATCAGCTCGTATTCCAAACCCATCTCTTCGAGCGCCCACAGCGGTCGAAGAGATCTCGCATCGGGACAGTGGTATAGCTTCATTTATAAGCTTCCTTTTATAGGCTTCCTTATCATCGGTCCGTCTTAGCCCTAACCCGCTGCATCCAATAGCAGCGGCGCCAGCAATTGGCGATGGTACTTTTCGTCGCCGAACTGTTGTTGACACCAAAGCGCACGGCGCAGGAACAGCTGTGCGTCGCAATCATAAGTAAAGCCGAAACCGCCATGAAATTGCACAGCCCGGTCACCGGCATAGGCAAATGCCTCACTGCCTTGCGCTTTTGCCATGCGCAACGCGACTTCGGCGCGTTGATCGTTGCATTCCACTAACGTCGCTGCACTGTATACAAGCGATTTCGCTGCTTCGCATGCCAGCAGTATGTCTACCGTGGGGTGCTTGAGCGCCTGGTAGCTGCCGATCAGTCGATCGAACTGTTTGCGCGTCGTGAGGTATTCGACGATGGTTTTCAATACACCCGACAGCCCGCCGGACACTTCCGCACTCAGCAACAGCAACGCAGTTCGCTCGATGGACTCGAGATCCGCTCCGGGCAAAATCTGAAACGGTTCGATCAGCACACCGTCCAGCGATACGCTATAGCTGCGGCGCGTTTCGTCAATGACGACTTCCCGGCGTATGGCATCCTCGGCGAGATCGCCGGATTTGATCGCCACCAAGCGGACCTGACCCTCGAGCAAGACGGAAGCAACGATCAGCTCGGCTTCCACCGCATCCAGCGCAAATACCTTGTTCCCCTCCAGCTGATAGTGCCCACCTGGAATCGCTGTCGCCGTGGCATCGATCTGATCGAGCAACCAACTACCGTCGGTTTCGGTCAAAGCTACGGTCGCGACTTTGCCCGAGACTAAATCCGGCAACCATGCTTGTTTCTGCTCATCGCTACCAGAACTCACGATCGCGCTGAGCGCAAGTGTCGTAGCAAGATAGGGCGACCCCAACAGATGCTCGCCCATCGCCTCCACGACGGGTACGACACTCCCCACGCCCATGCCCAAACCGCCATACGCTTCCGGAACGGCGATGCCCAGCCATCCCAGATCGACCATTTCTTGCCAAAGCACGGCATCGTGCGTCTCAAGCGTCTCGATATTCCTGCGTACCGTGGCGATCGGCGACTTGTTGCGACAAAACTCCTTGGCCGTGTCCAACAACATGGCTTGTTCTTCGCTGAACTCTATCTGCGCCATGGCTAATCCTTGGCGAGACCGAGCACGCGCTCGCCGAGTATGTTTTTTTGTATCTGACTTGTACCTCCGCCAATGGTCGCAGAAAACGCATTGAAGTAGGAACGCTGCCACATCCCCCCATCCAAGGCATCGGCGCTGACAAACCGCGCACCGTTCGCGCCCTGCATCTGAATGGCGAGCTTACACATGCGGCGTTTGAGCTCGCTGCCGCGCAGTTTTCCGGACATCGCGACGGCTGCCGGCCAGTCCGTCGCAAGTCCGGGTATCGCGCTGCGTTCGGTCATCAGTTGGTAACCCGTGCTTTCGATCATCAGTTGCACCAGTTCATCTCGCACCAACGGGTCTTCGATGGCCGAACGACCATTGCGTAACGCACGCCGTGCCAATTCGACGATATCGTTCACGTTCATGTCCATCGAGGACAAGCCTCCTGCCTGGCCGCCACTGGCGCCGCGTTCGAACGTCAGGGTCAACATCGCAACCTTCCAGCCGTTGCCTTCGCCACCGAACAAAGTCGATGCAGGCACGCGCGCGTCATCGAAGAACGTTTGGCAAAACCCATATTCCCCCGTCAGCTTCTTAATCGGCTGCGGATCGATGCCATCGACGTGCATCGGAATCAAGAAGTAGCTCAGACCCGCGTACTTACTGTCACCCTCGGTCGACGTGCGTGCTAAGAGAATCATGTACTTGGCGTAGGAACCCAGGCTCGTCCAGATTTTGGAGCCGTTGAGGACATACTCATCCCCCTCCTTGACTGCGCGAGTTTGCGCGTTACCGAGATCGGAGCCATGGTCGGGTTCGGAAAACCCCTGGCACCAAATGTCTTCCGCGCTCAGGATGCCGCGAATGTACTTCTGCTTCTCCTCCTCGCTGCCCATGTTGAGGATGAGCGGTCCCGCCCAGTTCAGGCCGATGGTATTGGGCAGGAAAGGTGTGCGGTTCTTCGCCATCGCTTGCGTCGCCAGATCCTGCAATGCCTGCGGCTGCCCACCGCCGCCGTACTCCTTGGGCCAAGCCATCCCCACATAGCCTGCCTCATAGACTTTGTTCTGCCAGTCGCGCAAGAACTCGAACTGCTGATCCGTACCCACTTCCATGAATGTTTCGGGCAGGATGAAACCCGGATCGGCTGGCTTGTTCTCGGCGAACCAAGCATCGACCTCATGTGCGAATTCTTCGAGTTCCTGTTCGCTAGGCATGCCTGTTCTCCCCCATAAGCCGCGTGAACCCTATCACAAAGCCTTATGGACCGCGTACGGATCTGGTACTTTAAGCGGTTCGAAAAAAATAAAATCCTGGGGAGAGGCATTCATGCCCGTACTGGAATCGAAGCTCGATACCAGGGCAGAGTCGTTTCGAGAAAATCGAACCGACATGCACGAGCTGCTCGTCGAGATTCAAGCACTGTTGGACGAAGCTGCCGAAGGCGGCGGCCCGGAGGCGATCAACCGCCTCGCCAAGCAAGGCAAAATGCCCATACGCGAACGTATCGCCGCGGTGCTCGACCGCGACGCACCCTTTCTAGAAATCAGTCCCTTAGCAGCATGGCGCACTCCTTTCGCAGTCGGCTCCGGATTCGTAGTCGGTATCGGACTGATCGAGGGTGTCGAGTGTGTGATCTTGGGTCACGACCCCTCCGTACGGGCCGGCGCTTTCAACGCGTTCAACTCCAAAAAACTCATGCGCGGGCTCGAACTGGCGCGCGAAAACCGCCTGCCTTACGTACAGTTCGTCGAATCCGCTGGCGCTGACTTGCGCGGCGAAGCGGGCGACGATCCGGAGGCGGCCATTCAACGGGAGACAGGGCACTTCGCGGAATCAGGCCGGCTCTTTTACGAGATCACAGAACTTTCGAAGATGCGCATTCCAACGATATCGTTGGTGTTCGGTGCATCTGCTGCCGGGGGCGCATACCAACCCGGTATGAGCGACTACAATATCTTCGTGAAAAACCAAGCCCGAGTGTTCCTGGGTTCCCCACCGTTGGTGAAAATGGCGACGGGTGAAGACGCCGATCCAGAGGCGATGGGCGGCGCGGACATGCATACGCAAGTCTCGGGGCTTGGAGACTATCTGGCGCAAGACGAAATGGACGGGATACGAATGTGCCGGGAAGTCGTCGCACACTTGAACTGGCGCAAGCTGGGAGGCGAACCCAATCCCGATTTCGAAGAACCCATCCACGATCCGGAAGATCTGCTGGGATTGGTGTCGAAGGACTTACGCACACCGTTCGACATGCGCGAAGTCATCATGCGCATTGTCGACGCTTCGTACTTTGAAGAGTTCAAACCGCTGTACGGGCCGACGTTGGTGTGTGGCTGGGCCAGCATCCACGGCTATCCTGTCGGCATTCTCGGCAACAACGGCGCGCTCTTCTCGGAATCTTCTGAGAAAGCCGCGCAGTTCATCCAGTTATGTAACCAGATCGACGTACCGCTGATCTTTTTGCACAACATCACGGGCTACATCGTCGGCACGGCATTCGAGGAAGGCGGCATCACCAAAAACGGCTCCAAGATGATCAACGCGGTGTCGAACTCCACCGTACCGCACATATCGATCATCACGGCGGCTTCTTACGGCGCAGGTAACTACGGCATGAGCGGGCGCGCGTTTGGACCCCGCTTCACCTACATTTGGCCGTTTTCGAAAATCGCCGTGATGGGACCCAAGCAGATGGCCGGAGTGATGACCATCGTCGGTCGCGCAGCCGCTGAGCGAAGAGGCATCGAATTCGACGAGGAAGCCGATGCCCAACGTGCAGCTGTCGCCGAGCATTGGGCTGAAGAGCGCTCTAAAGGACTTTATGCCACCTCGAGAGTGTCGGACGATGGCCTCATCGACCCGCGCGATACGCGAGTCATCATCGCGATGTCTTTGTCAGCTTGTTACAACAACAGGGTGGAAGGGACTAAGGAGTTCGGCACGTGGCGGATGTAGATAACCAGGTGGAACCAATCACCAAGCTCCTCGTTGCCAACCGCGGCGAGATTGCTCGCCGCATCATTCGCACCGCGCACGACATGGGCATCAGCACCGTCGCAATTTATGCAGACGGCGATGCCAGAGCGCCATTCGTCGTCGAGGCAGACAGCGCCATCGCTCTCAACGGGCGCACCACCTCAGAAACCTATCTGGACGTGACCAAGGTGATCGACGCCTGCCGGCGGGCTGGTGCCGATGCCGTGCACCCGGGCTACGGTTTCCTTTCCGAGAACGCGGATTTCGCGCAAGCCGTGATCGACGCTGGCATCAAGTGGATAGGCCCCTCTCCTGAAGTCATCGCCCTGATGGGCGACAAATTGTCGGCCAAGAAACTGATGCAGGAGGCCGATGTACCTACCTTGCCTGCTATCGAGATAGACGAGGGCACCGACCTTCGGGCTGCCGCGCGCGACATTGGTTATCCCGTGCTGGTCAAAGCCTCCGCCGGCGGCGGTGGGCGCGGTATGCGGGTGGTCGAACGCGAGGAAGATCTGGCGGACGCCGTAGCCGGCGCAAAGCGCGAGGCCGGGAGTTCTTTCGGTGACGACACCGTATTTCTAGAGAAGTGGCTCGCCGTTTCACGACATGTCGAGTTGCAGATCCTCGGCGATACTCACGGCAATCTCGTGCACTGCTTTGAGCGAGAGTGTTCCATTCAGCGCCGCCACCAAAAAATCATCGAAGAAGCGCCTTCTCCTGCGGTAACGGACGATATCCGTCAGCGCATGGGCGCAGCCGCTATCGCCGCTGCGCGCAAGCTGGGTTATGCATCAGCGGGTACCGTGGAGTTCCTGCTGGCAGGAGACGACTTCTACTTCTTGGAAGTCAACGCACGGCTGCAAGTGGAACATCCGGTCACCGAAGAAATCATCGGCAAAGACCTCGTACGTGAACAGATTCGCGTTGCGGAGGGCGAGCGATTGTCTTTTACACAGGACGAGCTCGCTATCGACGGCTGCGCTATCGAAGCGCGGCTGTATGCGGAAAACCCGGCTAAACGCTTCTTGCCATCCCCCGGCACGGTCGTGAACTGGACACCGTCAACGGTCGCCAACGCACGCTTCGATTCGGGGGTCGAGTCCGGCAGCGAGATCTCCACGGAGTTCGACCCCATGATCGCCAAAGTCATCGTGCACGCACCTACCCGCCGCGAAGCGGCAGGTCGCCTGGCGCGAGTGCTGGAAACGACACGCATAGAAGGGCTGACGACCAACCGTGACTTCCTGGTGGCCACCTTGCGCACCCCCGAGTATCTCGCCGGAGACACGACCACCGACTTCATCGAACGGGTGCAACCCGCATTGTCTCGCGACGTTCCGCGTGCGGAGCTCGTCGATGCCGGTATTGCCGTCATTATCGAAGGGCAGGCCAAACGACGAGCCGCGGCCAAGATCAACCGCTCGATTCGCAGCGGCTGGCGCAACTCGACCATGCCACCCGAACGCATCACGTTTCACAGTAATCAAGTCGACGAAGACCCGTTAGCCTTCGAGTACCAATCACAGCGCGACGGCACATTCACCGTGACCGTCGATGGCCAATCTCTCAGTGTCAAAGTATTCGCGTGTGGGCAAGGCACGGTCGACGTCGCCATCGATGGGCGTAGAGTCGCTTGTCATGCTCATACAACCGACACCACATGGTTGGTGCAAACCAATCATGGTGGCATCGACTTGATCGAGCAACCGCGCTACCCCCGCGCAGGCGGCGACGACGCAGGCGGGGGCTTGACCGCACCTATGCCGGGTGCTGTGCTTACAACGGACGTTGCTGCGGGTGACACTGTTAAGAAAGGCGATCTTCTGATCATTCTCGAAGCCATGAAAATGGAACACCGCATCACCGCACCTCGCGACGGCACGGTAGAAGCCATTCACGTCGAGACCGGTGAACAAGTCGCCAACGGCCAACTCCTCGTGACCTTGTCCGAATAACCACTAAGGAACTGCAATGGCTGGTACGCAAGCAACACTCTATGAGATCAAAAAAGGCGGCGCCGCCTGGATTACGCTCAATCGGCCGGAGAATCGCAATGCCTTGTCCGCCGTTCTCGTCACCGAACTTTACGATCACCTGAAGGCGGCAAACTCGGATGACAATGTGCGCTGCATCGTCATCACAGGCACAGGACCCGCTTTTTGCGCAGGGGCGGACCTCAAGAACCCACCTGGTGCTGCAGGCGTAGGCGGTCGCAGCGTGGCGTATACCGAAGTGCTCGCCGACATTCAAGACAGTCCCAAGCCCGTGATAGCGGCAATCAATGGTGCGGCATTCGCCGGGGGACTTGGATTAGTCGGCGCTTCCGACATCGTGATCGCCAATCAAGACGTGCAGATGAGTTTTAGCGAAGTCCGCATCGGCGTCATCCCCGCCGTCATCTCCGTGGTCTGTATTCCCAAGCTTGGCACGCACCATGCGATGAAACTCTTCATTACCGGTGAGCGTTTCACAGGGCGTCAAGCTGTGGAAATGGGATTCGCACACCGTGCGGTGCCGGGCGACCAACTCGAACAAGCCGTACAAGAAGAAGTCGACATGATCGCGCTGGGCGGTCCCATCGCCGTGCAAGAATGCAAGAAGCTCGTCCGTCGTGTAGCGCAGCTCGACCGTGAGCAGGGCTTCGAAGAAACCGGACCCTGGAGCGGTCGCATGTTCCAGAGCGAGGAAGGTCAAGAAGGTATGGCGGCATTCCGTGAGAAGCGCAAAGCTTCCTGGATCACAGAGGAGTAAAGCAAATGAGCAACGACATCATTCGCATCGGGAACTGCAGCGGATACTACGGCGATCGTCTTGCCGCCGCCCGTGAAATGGTGGAAGGCGGACCGATCGACGTGTTGACCGGCGACTATCTGGCCGAGCTCACCATGTCGATCCTGTACAACCAGCAGCAAACGCGTGGCGAAAACATGGGCTACGTGGGTACTTTTTTAAAACAGGTTCAGGACGTAGCCGAGCTGTGTATCCAGAACGGTATCAAGATCGTTTCCAATGCCGGTGGTCTAAATCCCAAGAGCATGGCGGCAGAAGTCGAGAAAATTCTCGACGGTCTGGGCCTCGAGGCCAAGGTCGCCTACATTGACGGCGACAGTCTATTGGACAGCCTGCCCGCACTCACCGACAAGGGTCAGTCGTTCACGAATCTCGATACCGGCGAGGCGCTCGCCGATAGCGACCAACAAACGCTCACCGCCAATGTCTATTTTGGTGGGTGGGGCATCAAGGAAGCACTGGACCAAGGCGCGGATATCGTCATCTGTCCACGCGTCACCGACGCGGCGGTCGTGATTGGCCCTGCGGCATGGAAATTCGACTGGTCTCGCGATGACTACGACGCCTTGGCGGGCGCACTGACGGCGGGACACATCATCGAGTGCGGCGCGCAGTGTTGCGGCGGCAACTACTCTTTCTTTCAAGAAGTACCGACGTTTCACAACGTCGGCTACCCCATCGCCGAAATTGAGCGCGACGGATCGTTCACCGTGACCAAGCACCCGGGCACCGGCGGTTTGATCTCTGTCGGTACGGTGACCGCGCAGCTGCTCTACGAGATTTCCACACCTGCCTATATGAATCCGGATGTGATCGCGCATTTCGACACAATGAAGGTCGAACAGGTCGGCGAAGACCGGGTGCGGGTCAGCGGCACTCGCGGCAGCACGCCACCCCCTACACACAAGGTGTGTATCAACACGCGCGGTCCTCACAAACACATGACGGAGGTGCACCTCACGGGTCTCGATATCGAGGAGAAGGCCAAGGTTTACGTCGATCAGATCTTCCATAACTTAGGCGGCCAGGAACAGTTCGACGATGTCGACGTTCAGCTCATCCGTACCGATCACGAAGACCCCGATTGCAACGAAGCCGCCTACGCCATTCTGCGCATCATCGTGACCACTAACGACCCCAAAAAAGTCGGACGCCTGTTCGATGCCAAAGTCATCGAGCTCGGTCTCGCCGGCCTGCCGGGCAACGCGGGACGCGGCGGCGCTGGATTCAACGGCGCACCGGTGATCATTCATTGGCCCACCACCATCGACAGTCAGCTGGTCACGGAACAAGTGCACGTTGGCGGACAGACCACCGAAGTGTTGCCCACACAACGCCTGGATTTGGAGGAGATCTACTATCAGGAAACGCCTGTCGAAATGGCACCGGTACCGAGTGGTTCCGCCACCACCCTCCCGTTCGGGCGATTGTTCGGCACACGGTCCGGTGACAAAGGCGGTAACGCTAACTGCGGTGTGTGGGCCAAGACCGACGAAGCCTACGCATTCCTGTATCACTATTTGACCGTCGACGAGTTCAAGCGCTTGCTGCCCGACATGGCGCAATACGAGGTGGAACGCTATGTAATGCCCAACCTGCGGGCCCTTAACTTCTACGTAAAGGGCGTGCTCGGGACCGGGGCCGTGTCCAATCACCGCATCGACAAACAAGCCAAATCGCTGGGCGAGTATTTGCGTGCGAAACACATTGAAGTACCCGATTCGCTCGCTTCATCTATTTAGATAAACAGGAGTAATCATGGCTCAATCATCTTCCCGCAAGATGAGTAGCCGGGCTGCAATATGCGGCCTCGGTATGACCGAAATGGGACGCGTTTATCGCAGTGCCACGGATCTTGCAGCGGAGGCGGTGTTTCTGGCACTCAAGGACGCCGGTCTCGACAAGTCGCAGCTCGATGGGCTGCTCATCAACGCGGGCACCACCCGTGGCGTCAATCTCGGCTTGCACCGGCAACTGGGGCTCAAAGAACTCAACGTACTGACGTTCATGCAAGGGTTCGGATCGAGCGCGGGGCAGATGATCCAGTACGCGGCAATGGCTGTGGAAAACGGTATGGCCGACTACGTCGCCTGTGTTTTCGCTGACGACCCTCTAAAGGAAGGCAAGCGGACCGGGGATGCATACACCGGGTCGCGGCGACCGGAGGCGATGGCCAGCCTCTATTCGATCTACGGCTACGCCGGTGCAATTCCCATGTACGCCATGGGCGCGCAACGGCATATGGACAGTTTCGGCACCACGCAGGAGCAGCTGGGTCAAATCGCCATCTCGCAACGCGAGTGGGCAGGCATGAATGAGGCCGCAACCATGCGCAAACCGATGACGATGGAGGACTACCACGCCTCGCCCTGGGTAGTCGAGCCCTTCCACATCGTCGACTGTTGTCTCGTTTCCAACGGCGGTGTGGCCGTCATTGTGACCTCTGCAGAACGCGCCCGCGATATGGCTCAACCACCCGTCTACGTACGCGGATTTGCGCAGCAACACAATCACGACGTCGGTCGCACCGGCCACGATCCCTTACTTGAAGGTCCCGGCAAGAAAGCCGGCGCGCGCGCGCTGGAGATGGCGGATGCCAAACTCGAAGACATCACGCAATGTCAGCTCTACGACTGCTATACGTATACGGTGTTAGTCACGCTCGAAGATTACGGTTTTTGCGCCAAGGGTGAGGGCGGGGCTTTCGTCGAGGACGGCAGGCTCGGCCCTGGCGGCTCACTACCCACCAATACCGGCGGTGGCGAACTGTCGTCGTTCTATATGTGGGGGATGACACCTGTTACCGAGGGCGTCATCCAAGCACGTGGCCAGGCGGGAGAACGTCAATGTGCTAACGACCTAGTTCTAGTGACTGGTAACGGCGGCGTACTCAACTATCATTCCAATCTTCTGCTGTCTCCGGAGGCGCAATAAACATGTCGAACGATACGTGGATTCCGGAACCCTCCGAGGCGAGTGCACCTTTCTTCGAAGGCGCCAAGGTCGGCAAGCTGCGACTGCAGGTGTGCAAAGCTTGCGGTACCTGGTTGTACCCGGTTGCAACGTTGTGCACTGAGTGCGGCAGTCACGACATCGGATGGCAGGATGCCAGCGGTCACGGGGTTCTATACGCACATGCACGCCTGCAACGTGCCTATCATCCGCGCCACAAAGATCGCCTGCCGTTGGTACTCGCCCAAGTCGACATCGAGGAGGGTTTACGCTTGATGACCAACTTGATCGATGTCGATCCCGGCGAGGTCAAATCCGGCATGGCGGTGAAGGCTGCGTTCGAGACGTTTGAAGATGGGGGCGTGCTGCCCGTTTTCACAGCGACTTAAGTCACTATTGAGCGCCGCTAGCGCCCCAGTAACTCACCCGCAATAATCATCTTGCGCACTTCCGTGGTGCCGGCGCCAATCTCTAACAGTTTTGTCGAGCGGAACAGGCGATTGATCTCCGACTCCCAAATGTACCCGTAGCCACCGAAAATCTGCACGGCGTTGTCGAGCACTTTGTTACACATATCCGCGCAGTACATGACCGACGCGGCAGTACGCGCATGCGCTTCACCGCGGCCGGCTTCGTGGCTTTCGAGGCTGTCCACTTCGGCAAGCACCTGCCAGCAGAAAGTCTTCATGGTCTCCACCCATACATACATGTCAGCTATGCGCGACTGAATCATCTGAAACTGCGAGATGGGTTGGCCGAACTGTTCTCGTGTGTTCGCGTACTCGATCGACAGTTCCAGCGCGCGCTCGGCGACCCCGACATTGATCGGTGCAATAGTCGCGCGCTCGAAGTCGAGCCCCGACATGACCACTTTGTGACCTTCATGCTCTTCGCCGATGATGTTGGCACGCGGCACGACCATGTCTTCGAACACCAACTCGCCTGTTTGACTGCCGCGAAAGCCCATCTTTTCGAGCTTTTGGGCGACTTTGAATCCTGGAGTGTTCGTGTCCACAACGAACGCGGTGATGCCTTTGGACCCCTTGCCTTCCTGAGTCTTCGCATACAGCAGACAGACATCGGCGACTGGCCCATTGGTTATGAACATCTTGGCGCCATTGACAATGTAGTTGTCGCCATCCAATACCGCCTTGGTGCGCATGGAACCCAACGCATCAGACCCGGCGCCGGGTTCGGTCAATCCAAGGCACCCCGTCCATTCACCCGAGCACAACTTCGGCAGATACTTCTCGCGGATGCGCTCGTCGCCGTTGTTATAGATGTTATTCGCACAGAGGTTATCGTGCGCAATCCAGCTTAACCCCAAGGCGTGGTTGTACCGCGATATCGCCTGCAACACGATGCCGGACTCGACCATACCGAGTCCGACGCCGCCGTACTTTTCGGGAATTGTGATGCCGATGAAACCCAGCTCACCCAGCTGCCGAAATATGTCCTGCGGCCACCACTCATCGTTATCCATCTTCTCGGCGAGAGGCAGCAACTGTTCGCGACCGTAGCGGTCGACGTGATCCAAGAGTCCCAGCTGATCGTCGGTCAGACTAAATTGATTGGACATGTCTTTTTCCTGTCGTAGCGTCTCTGACTACCAACATCTGCTTCGACGCAACTCAAAACCGCAAAATACCGTAGCGAGAATCTCCAAAGGGCGCGTTTAGAGAAGCTTCAATGGAGATGCCGAGCGCGTTGCGTGTATCTACGGGATCAAGAATGCCGTCATCCCACAGTTCGGAGGTCGCATAATAAGCATTGGTCGTATTCTCGTAGTTGTCCAGCACGTCCTGACGAATCTCGTTCAATTCCGCTTCATCCGGCTCAACCCCCTGACGCTTGAGCTGCGCCAGCTTAATGGTCACCAACGTATTGGCCGCTTGCTCCTGGCCCATCACTGAAATGTGACTATTCGGCCAGCTGAACAACATGCGTGCATCGTAAGCTCGACCACACATGCCGTAGTTGCCTGCACCGAACGAGCCATTGGTCATGACGGTGAATTTCGGCACCTCGGAACACGCCTGGACCATGATCATTTTGGCGCCGTCTTTGGTGATGCCGCGCTGTTCGTAGTCCTTACCGACCATGTAGCCCGTGATGTTCTGGAAAAACACTAACGGCACGTGGTTCTGGTGGCACAGTTGCATGAAGTGTCCGGCTTTGAGTGAGCTATCGTTGAACAGCACGCCGTTGTTGCCGAGCACGCCGACCTTGTACCCCCACAGGTTAGCGAATCCGCAGACGAGCGTTTCGCCATAGTCAGGCTGGTATTCCTGCAAGCGACTGCCGTCAACGATGCGCGCAATGACCTCTCGCATGTCGAATTGCTTCTTAACGTCGTCCGGCACAATGCCGTACAGTTCTTCAGGATCGTAATACGGCGCTTCCGGCGTTTCGCGCTGCAAAGCGAACTTGGCACCTTGCTCCCACTGCATGACGACCTCGCGTCCCATCGCAATGGCTTCGTGTTCGTTGGCCGCGTAGTAGTCGCATACGCCCGAGATCGACGTATGCATGCGCGCACCGCCCAGCTCATCCACCGTCACGTCTTCGCCCGTAGCCGCCTTGACCAGCGGCGGACCGCCAAGGAACACAGCCCCTGTGCCTTCTACGATCACGGAGTAGTCAGACAACGCAGGGATGTACGCACCACCGGCAGTGCAGTGACCGAATACCAGGGCCAGCTGCTTGCACCCCATCTTGGAGAGAATGCATTGATTGCGAAAAATACGCCCGGCCATGTACTTGTCACCGAAGAGGTCGGACTGCAACGGCAAGAATGCGCCCGCACTGTCGCACATATGCACCATCGGCAGTTGATTCTCGATGGCGATCTCAATCGCTCTAATGGTTTTCTTGACCGTCAGCGGATACCAAGCCCCGCCCTTGACGGTGCTGTCGCTCGCATTGATGACCACCTCGCGTCCGCCCACGACACCGATACCGGTGATGCAGCTAGCTGAGGGAGACCCACCTTCATAGGCCATGTTGGCGCCGAGCGAGGAAAATTCCAGAAACGGGGTACCGGGATCAAGCAGTAGATCCAGCCGCTCTCGAGGACGCAGCTTGCTTTGATTAGCGAGCCGGTCGAAATCGCGCTGTGGCCGTTCATAGCGTGCGCGTTCTTGTTTTTCACGAAACTCACCGACAACCTTCAAGTTGTGACGTCGATAAGTCTGAAACGTTTCCGAGTTGGTGCTGATGTGAGATTGAATTCTACGCATCAAGCATCTCCCTCGGCAGCCGTCACTTCAATCAGCAGCGCGCCTTTATCGAAACTGTCACCCGCCGCATAGTGAATGTCGCTGACGGTCCCGCTTGACGTTGCTTTGATTTCCGTCTGCATTTTCATACTTTCAATCATCATCAGTACGTCGCCGTCCTCGACTGCTTGTCCCACAGCAACGTTGACGGCAACAACCACCCCGGGCATGGGTGAGTGTACTTGACCACCGCCGGCGCCGCTGAGGTCGCCGCTCGTGCCAAAGCCGTGGTCCGCCTCTACACACCAAGTATGACCGTCGCAGTGAACGTATATGCGTGTATCGTCCTGCGCGACGTAGACCACGTAGTCTTCGTCGTCCAGGGTCAGCAGCGCTTCATGTTCGTTGATCCAGATCAAACTGGAGACGATTGCTTCGCCACCGATCTCGAGTACGGATTGTTCGCTCGTGCGCACCGGAATCACGTGGTGGGTATCACCGCGGAGGGTATAACTCGGTAACATCAATTTCTCCAAGCGCCAATGGCAAGATACAGAGCCGGGGTGCGCTCCATGGTCAGCTGCGTTTGCCGATCGGCAAGGTATGCTGTCGCCAACGGCACAACACAGTCGATATCGCTCACACGCTCGGCAATGTCGCCATGCCGGTCAATGAATCCGGTGTCGGTGTTCCCCGCCACGAAATCGGCATGACGCAGGATCTCGACAAGGTATTGCGCATTGGTATGCACGCCTAACACCACCAGGTCCTGCAGCCCGGCCACTGCATTGGCAATGGCAGTTTCACGGTCAGCACCGTAACCGACCACTTTGGCCAACATGGAATCGAACGCAGTACTCACTTCCTGCTGCGCATACAGCCCATCGTCGATTCTAAGTCCGGGCAGGTCCGGACGCTTGAGAAAATGTACGCGTCCCGTCTCCGGGAGGAAGTCGTTGGTGGGATCTTCAGCGCAGACACGCGCCTCAACCGCGTGTCCTGTGGGTTGGATATCCGTTTGATCGATGTCGAGCTTCTCTCCCGCGGCAATTTCGATTTGCATTTGGATCAGGTCGACGCCGTAGACCATTTCGGTGACCGGGTGTTCGACTTGAATCCGAGTGTTCATTTCCAGAAAGTAAAATTCGCCTTCTTGAGTAAACAGGAATTCGACAGTACCGGCGCTCGAGTACTTTGCAGCCTGCGCTATACCGACAGCGACTGCACCCAGCTCGTTACGCTTCTCGGCGTCCACCACCGGGGACGGTGCCTCTTCGATAACCTTCTGGAAACGCCGTTGAATAGAGCACTCCCTTTCGCCAAAGTGCACTGCACGCTCACCGTCGCCCACGACTTGCACTTCAATGTGACGCGTGTTGGTAAAGTAGCGCTCCACATAGATTCGATCGTCGCCGAAATACTGTTGTGCTTCGGACGCCGCCACACGCACCGCAGCCTCGAGTTCATCTGCCGAGTGCACGATACTCATACCTTTGCCACCACCACCGGCGGAGGCCTTGACCACTACGGGAAAACCGAGCGCCGCCACCGCCGCAGCGAACTGCGGGTCGTCCGCACTCAAGCTGACAGACGGCGGTACCGGATAGCCGAGGTCGGCGACAAATTGTCGTGAGGTCAGTTTGTCACCCATCAGTTGCAATGCATCGGTGCTGGGACCGATAAAGGCGATTCCAGCCCCGGCCACGGCATCGGCAAAGGCGGCATTCTCGGAAAGGAAGCCGTATCCCGGGTGCACCGCGTCCACGTCGAGCCTTTTACAGATCCCAACGATCTGTTCCACGTCTAAATAGGCTTGTGTCGGCGTAGCTCCGGTGACTTCCACTGCTTGACCGGCGTTCGTTACCCACGGTGCCTTGCGGTCCAACGCGTGATAAACCGCCACCGTGTCCACGCCCAGCTTGTCGAGACAGCGCAACACTCTGCGCGCGATTTCGCCCCGGTTGGCGATCAGAACCTTTTTGAACATCTATTGTTCCATTGAAATGCCGACATTATACCCAAGCGCCTCAGATCAAACCCACTTGGTCGGGGCTCACTCGATACACTCGCTGCAGCAACGTCTCAGTCAACACAGAGCGGGGACTCCCTTCAGCCACCACGCGACCTTCTTGTAGCACGATGACTCTGTCGCAGTACCGCGCCGCCATCGCCAAGTCGTGAAGTACCACCAATACTCCCCGCCCACGGGCGGCTTCTTCGCGAAAGAGCTGCATGACTTCAATCTGATAATAGGGATCGAGGCCCGTGATCGGTTCATCGGCCAGCACGATGCCCGCATCCACAGCCAACAGCCTGGCAAGCATCACGCGCATGAATTCGCCGCCGGACAACGTGTGCACATTCCGTGAGCGGTAGGCGCTCATCCCGGTTTTCTCGATAGCGCTCCCAACGATGTCACGATCTTGTGCTTGACGCTCCCTCAAGGTCGCCCAGCCTCCGACATGCGGGAGCCTTCCCAGCGCGACCACATCCTCGACACTTAGCGACCACGCGACCTCCGGTCTCTGCGGCAAGTAACTCACTTGTCGTGCGAATTCCAGAGCGCCGATCTCCGCAAACGGCCGCATATCCAGTTGCACGGCTCCGGTCTGCAACGGCCACACCTTCGCGAGCAACTTGACCAGCGTGGATTTGCCTGCCCCGTTCGGTCCCACCAAACCGACGACTTCTCCGCGTGCCAACTCAACCGACACCTCGTCCAAAACCGACCGGTGGTCCAGGTCGTGACAAACACCGCTGGCGACGAGCAGACTCACCATCCCCCCCTGCCGCGATACAAGCCACGTACGATCACCACAAATATAGGCGCGCCGATCAGTGCGGTCAGCACACCCAGTTTCAATTCGGCAGTGGTGGGTATCAGGCGCACGGCTATGTCTGCTGCTAATACCAGGGCAGCACCCCCCAGAGCACTCAAAAACAACAAGCGTCCCGGGCGAAAGCCGATCAGCGGCCGCAATAAATGTGGGACCACCAAGCCGACGAAACCTATGACCCCGCTGACGGCCACCGCACTACCGACGGAAAATACGGTACCCAACACGACACGTTGTCGTAGAGTGCCGAGGTTCGTACCCAGACTGACTGCAGCATCTTCACCCAACGACAACGCTTCGAGGCCACGTCCGGTACTCATCAACAGGGTCCAACCCACCAACATCAGTGGCAGGCTGATCCACACATGCGACAAACTTCGATCCGTCAATGCCCCCATCTGCCAAAACACGATCTCAAGCGTGGCATAGGGGTTGGAAGACAGATTCAGCGCCAAAGCCGTCAACGCCGCAGCAAACGCGTTGACGGCTACGCCTGCGAGTATCAGTGTGAGCGTACCCGCACCGTAGGGCGCTAACAGCAAAAGCACACCCACGCCCGCGAACGCCCCGACAATCCCGCCGAGGGGCAGAGCGAGCGGAAACGCTGTCGCTAAACCCCCGTAAAACACTAGCACCGCACCAAGTGCCGCGCTTCCGGAAACGCCGATGACACCCGGCTCGGCCAGAGGATTTCGCAACAAACCCTGCAACGCTGCCCCAGCCAAGCCCAGGCTGGCACCCACCGCGGCACCGAGGATGGCCCTGGGCAGACGTAATTCAACAAACACCAAAGCTTCCAGTGAATTGTCACCCCGCCAGATGCTGCTCAACACTTCCCACAACGCGAGCGGCGCCGGGCCCACCAGCGCCGATACAATGAAGAGCGTAAACGCTGCAACACTAAGTAGGAGAACGAGCACTACAAACGACTACTGTGCGTTGGCGATACGAACCGCTGCCGCTGCCAACATCTCCACGGCAGTCGCGATAAACGGTGATCCGCACGACCACGCCTGTCCCGGCACGGCCAATGTGCGCATCTCACCAAACGCGCGCTGCAGCACTGGATGTTGCGGAATCTGGTTGGCTAGCGCGGGATCGCTGCCGCGTAAGTCATCGACCACAAGCAAATCGGGAGGATCCATGACCAACGCTTCCAACGAATAAGTCGCGTAACTGGACGCCGTCCGTGTGGCTGCAACATTGGTCAAGCCTGCGCGGCGCAACAGGTCATCCGCCAACGAACCCGCGCCCGTTGTGACACCGTTCTGCTGCAGATAGAGTGCCGTCACGGGACTTGCAGCTCGCTCGACACGACGCATACGCATCAGCATCTCATCGACCACCTGCTCTCCGCGCGCCACCCGACCGACGGCCAGCGCCAGCCGGTGAATCTGTGCAACCACCGCTTCCAGATTGGCTGGATGGTCCAGTTTCACCAGAGGTAGACCGAGTCTTTCGAGTGCCGCGACCGTCGCGGGCGTCGACCAAACGCCAGCGACAATCAGATCCGGTTCGAACAACAGGACTTCCTCGACGCTGCCTCGATTGGCGGGGATACCGTGCGCTTGTTCTACCGCCCACGACATCGTGGGATCGTGCGCAAGCCAGGTGACCGAAGCAATCTGGTCACGATCGGCCAACGCCAGCAACATTTCATCCGCGCACAGATTGATGGAGACGATTCTGCTCGGCACGGGGTCCGCCGTCGAGTTCACCGCCCACACGAGCAGCGTCACCGCCAAAAAGATGTCGCAGCTTCGCCTCACGCCTGCCTCGTCTGTCAAACGCCGCATAGTACATGCTCGTAGACACGTACGCTTGCCGGGATGCCAACTGGGTCACAGCATCGCCACGCGTTATCCGTACAATCCACGCCAACATCGAACCTGTGTAGAAAAGTAACATGCGAATCAAGCAGCATCGCAACGCCATGATCCTGGGCGCGCTACTTGCATTACCCATCGGCGCAATCGCCGAGGAAGCCAATGAAGAGTCCAAGGCGGCACCAGAAGTTCCAGAGATCGTCGTGGTTTCCGAAAACGCCGAGCAACGCGCCAAGTTGGTCATGGCCGAAGAAAAAGCCAAAGCCAAACTCAAGGGTATGATCCAAGGCGACGTGCTCGCAGACTTGAATCACCGCCTCGCTTCCGCGGACAGTTGATCTGCACAACCAACAGCTAGTCTAAGAGGTGGGCGTCAGCTCTGGAACAACGCGTCCCAGGCGCTGTCGATTGCTTGGTAAGCCTCCGCCAATCCCAACACGCTCAACTTACCGTCGGCGCCGGTGTTGCGGAGCAATCCCGCCATAGACAGCTTGGCCAGCGCATCGGCAACCTCGAAGTCAGTGCGTCCGTCGAGTTGAGCATCGACCCAGGCTTTCAATTCAGCGGCTGTCGCCGTGTTCAGCACCAGTAATCCGGTGTACGCCAGTAAGGCCTCTTTGAACTCCGACTCCTCTGCTCGATCTATCAAGTAGGACAACACGCCTTCGTTGTGCGCGAGCGTTTTGAAGTACAAGTTTTCCGCCAATGTCTTCATGAACCGAATCTTGCGATTCTTGAAGTTGCTGTATTGCTTCCACAAATACCCGCCCAACGTTGCAGCAGCAGTCAACAAGGCGGCGAGTTCCGGCTGGTTGAGCGTGACCGGCTCACCGGACAATCCCAACCAAAAGGCGAACACGCCGCCAAGAATCAACAGCGTACCCCCAAGCTTGGTGGTCAACACCGCAACGCCACTAAAGAACGCCGGGACACCGATCAACAGCTTGTCCATGAGCCGCATACGCACCTTTGTGTTCGGCAGCAACATCTCGAGATCCGCCTCCGGTACGTTGGCGAACAGCTTGAGCAACGAAGTACCCGGCTCGAAGTCGAGATCGTCGCGCTTCTCACCCGGATGTAGGTCACGAAAACGCACGTAGACCAGCACGAGCTCGAAATTGGTGAACTCGACCGGCTGTTTACTCAAACCCAGCCATCGTTTGATTTCTGCGGTGCGCCGTGATGCACCGCGCCGGTAGAAGACTATTTCTTCAAAGTCGTCGAAGTCCGCTTCCAGCCTCAAGCGAAAGAGTGACTCTTCGGACAAAGCCCGCTGCAGGTCTGCGCGCGTGATTTCCGTGAAATTTGCGGTTTCCACAACCTCACCGAGCACTTCGGCAAATCTTTCAGGATCGGTCAGATAACGCTGCTTCAGTGCCTGGGCTTGGGCGTGTAAACGATGGTGATACCACGCCCCGAAAATCGTGAAGAGGCGCGTGACCTTATCTGCGCCATGGGACGCCAAACGGTCGCGACACAATGCAGCCACTTCTTCACGATCCAGCGGTATGAAATGAGTCGGCGCAGACACCTTGGTTGCCGCCTTACAAGCCGAACAGCCGGTCGCTTTCTATGACCTGGCCGTGACTGTCGATTTCGTCTTCGACCTCATCAGGCTTGCTGAAGCGAGCGACGTGAAACAAAGCGTCGCCTTCGTTTACCAGCGGCATTTTGTTCACGCAGATGATGATGCCGTCGTTTCTAGCAGGGACGATCTCCTCATCTTGGGAATACGGCGACCTGATAGTGCCCAGCGCCTGTCCCTTCTCGACCCTGGCCCCGAGCTTCACCGATGCTTGAAACAAACCGTCCAACGGGGCGCGGTGCCAAGACGAAGCGTTGGCCACATAGGGTTCCGCCCGGCTGCGTTGACCCCGAGGCGCCAACATCGACAGCGTGCGCATCACGTTCACGATGCCGCGCACGCCGGTGATGATGCAGGATTCGTCCAACCGCAGCGCTTCGCCGGATTCATATGTGATCACCGGAATACCACGCTTACCGGCTTCTGCGCGTAACGTACCTTCGATCAATCCGGAGTTGATGATGACCGGAATGGAAAAGCCCAACGCCATCTTTTCGACTTCCACCTCGTCTAGCGCGGCTCGAATCTGGGGTTGGTTGTCTCTGTGGATCGCTGCCGTGTGCAGATCAATGACATGAGAGCACTTCTCGACAACCTCGGTGAAGAAGAGATGCGCCATCCGTGCACCGAGGGAACCCTGCGGACTACCGGGAAAACACCGGTTCAAGTCCCGCCGGTCCGGCAGGTAACGCGACTGATGGATGAGTCCGAACACGTTGACCACCGGCACGAGCACCAGCGTACCGTGCAAGCGGTTGAGCGATCTGATTTCGCGTAACCGGCGGATGATCTCTATCCCGTTCAGCTCATCACCGTGGATGGCTGCACACACTAACAGTACTGGGCCGGGCTTGCGTCCGTGCATCACCTCAATCGACATTTCGAGTTGCGTGTGCGTATACAACTGTGCCATCGGCAAGTCGAAACGCCGCTGTTCGCCAGGTGCAATGCGCTGATCCGCTATAACAAAATCTTCCACGGGATCAGCTATCAACCAAAGACTGTTTTCAGCAAAGCAGTTGTACGCTTGATCGGTTCATTGCGAATGGCCGCTTCTTCAAAAGCTAACCGACTGAACAACGCGTCCATCGCATAGTCGCGAACATGACCGCCGATATCAGCGTCAATCGGGTCGACCAGTGGCAAGGCATTGTATCTGGCAATCAAATCCTTGAGTGTGCGAACCGCTCCGACACTGTCCAGGCGCGCATCGATGATGGGGGACATCTTATCGGCAATCTGACTCTCGGTTGAACGGCGCAAGTACTGTGTCGCGGCATCGTCCGGGCCATCGTAGATGCCCATCACGTCATCGAAAGTCATTGCCGCGACCGCTGCCACAAACACCCCACGCGCCTCCGGCACAGCGGCTTCCGCAGCCCGGTTCATCTTGAGTTCCAAATCCTCGAAGGGTCCCTCCAAGCCGAACCGACCGGCGACTTCCTTGGCGCGTTGCAACTTGTCCGGCAACGGGATATGGAACGGTGACCGATGGAAGCCACCCGCTCTACTGAGGGTATCCACGACCCGTAACGAGCCGACGTTGAGCGCCTCGCGCAGACCTTGTGTGATGGTGGTTTTTGACAAAGTGCCATTGGACGCAGTGCCCTTCAACAGGTCGTCGAGAATGGCATTGCTTTCACAGCCGCCGAGGCACACCACCATGAGGAGCGTGAGCACAGACAGCCTCAATTCGAGTTTCCGCATCTTTCATTTACCTTGGCACAACTAAACGTCATCATACTATCTATGAGCCCTTGAGCGTTGCATGACCGAAAAACCCATCAATCGCATGACGGATCCAGTCTGTCCTCGAGACTTGAGTGAGGTGACACTTGCTAACATCGAAGTATTGGAGTGCCCCTACCCTACTTACGCACTATTGCGCGAAGAAGCCCCGGTATTTCAAGATCCTCTAACGGGTGTGTTTGTGATCACCCGTTATGCCGACCAGCGCAAGGTGGCACTGGACTACGACAATTTCAGCAACTTTCGCCCCAGCAACGACCACGCCAACTTAACCGGCAATGCTCGTATCGCGTACGAGCGTTTTCTGGAAAAAGGTTGGGTACCGGGCGAATCTCTCGCTGCGCGCGACGACCCCGAGCACAAGCAGATGCGTTCGATCTTCGATCAAGCCTTCCGGCCAAAGCGCATCGAGGCACTCGATCCGGAAGTAGAGGCTCTGGCCTATCAACTGGTAGATGCCTTCATCGACGATGGCTACTGCGATGTCGTTGCGCAGTATGCAGTGCCGCTCCCGCTTTTCATCATCTGCAAGCAAATGGGCGCAAACGAGGACGATGTTTGGCAGATCAAGAAGTGGACCGATGCTTGGATCAAAGGGCTGAGTGTGGGATTGAGTGAGGAGGAAGTGCTGTATTACACCGACCTCGAAATCGAGGCGCAGCATTACTTCCAGCCCATATTCGAAGCGCTGCGTAAAAACCCTGACGGCTCGTTGTTGTCGGACCTGGTGAATCTCGAAGTACCCGGGTGGGGTCGCACGTTAACCGACAACGAGTTGCACGCGGAGATGATGCAGGACACGTTCGTCGGCGGCTCGGAAACCACCACAAATGCGATCAGTGCCGGTATCATGCTGCTCGCCGAAGATCCTGACACCTGGCAGAAGTTGCGTGGCGATCCAGAGCGGTACCTCAGGACATTTTGCGACGAAGTCGTGCGTTTGGAAACACCGACGCAAGGCATGATGCGCACTGCCAAACACGACTACGAACTGCACGGCATAAAGATTCCCAAGGGTGCGCTCGTCGACTTGCGTTATGCGTCGGGCAATCGTGATGCTGAGCAGTTCGAGCACCCTGAACGCATCGATTTGGAGCGCAAGAACGCGGGAGCGCATCTCGGCTTCAGTACCGGCACACACTACTGCCTGGGTGCGCCCCTTGCGCGGCGGGAGCTGTATTGGGCATTCAAGGCGTTCATCGACCGCATAGAGTCGTTTCGCCTGGTACCCGGTAAGAACGACCTGCGGCACCTGCCGAACTATAGCCTGAGGATTCTCAAAGAGCTGCACATCGAATTCGTTAGGCTCTGAGCAGTAAACCGATCGGTCGCTATCGTCACTAACCGTTATGAAGTTCCAGCTAGTGACATGGCTCAGCGTGATGATGCTCGCGTGTGCTTGCAGCGCTCAGCCCCGGCCCTCGCACGAGCAAGTAAAGCGCGTACAGGACAAAGCGGCAGCGTTTACAAGCCAACTGCAAGGCCTGCATGCGACCGGTGCCGACGTTGCCTCGCTTGTTGCTACGGGTAAGCGTGTCAAGGCGCTTGCCGAGGCTCAGCGTCTTGCCGAAGCGGAAGCACTGTTGGATAAAGGACTCGCCCAATTGGCTGAAGTCGGCGCGGAGTTCGATCGGATCGCCGGTTCACCGAATCCGCAACGAGTTGGGCGGTTCTTCAAACACCCGCGACCCATCGAGATCCACGGTTATCCGGCGGATAAACATGCGATGGAACCCTTCATTTCTCGGGATGGGCAGTATCTGTTCTGGAACAACCTGAACAAGTCGAGCGTTAACACCAATTTGTACCATGCGCGCCGCATCAACGACTTCGAGTTCGAATATCTCGGCGAGGTCGAAGGAGTGAACACCGGTTACTTGGAAGGTGTGCCTTCTATGGATAGGCACGCGCACTTCTATTTCGTCAGCCCACGAATGTTTCCCCGTTCCCACCAAATCATCTACCGTGGGCGCTTCTCCGAAGGACGTGTGGCGGACGTGCACCAGGTGCCCGGCATCCACCCACGCGCCCCCGGGTGGATCAACATGGATTGCGAAATCAGCCACGACGGTAATACGTTGATTTACACACAATCGCGCTTCGAAACCGGTGTGGAAGCACCGCTCGAAAGCTATTTCGAGGTCGCCCACCGTGACAACGATGGGACCTTTACGACACACCCGGACAGCACACGGATCATGCGTCGTATCAACGATTCCGGTTCAGTGCACTACGCCAACGCCCTCTCGAAGGACGGCTTGGAGTTGCTGTTCACCCGACTGATTAGAGGAAACGGCAACGCCATGCCACGTTTCGAGATCCTCCGCAGCTCCCGATCCAACGTGCACAGCGCATTCGAATCACCCCAACGCCTCACGGTATTCACCGGACTCTTCGAAGCACCCACCCTGACCGCCGATGGCTCACGCCTCTACTACCATCAACGCATCGGCCCCCATTGGCGGATCTTCACGGTCGCACGCCGCTAAATGGGGTCGGAGACAACCCCTTCGCCACGGATTGGGGTCGGAGACAAATCATGAGCTAGACATTGGGGTCGGAGACAGCTTTGTAGGCCATGTCCTACACGTCGCGAACCTTCCCAGCTTTCGCTAAATCACCTGTACTCAGCCCCTGTTTGCGAACCGTCCTTTTTCGCATTTTGTCTCCGACCCCAAGCTTCCCTCCGGTTTTTGTCTCCGACCCCAATTTCCAATCTAGGTTTTGTCTCCGACCCCAATGCTGTGCAGAGTGCAAATCGACCTGCGATCTTCTAAGGTCTGGCGTTCCTGGCAGGAGACACCATTGGCAACGGAGCAACTTACCGGCGGCGAGGCGATGATTCACGCTGCGCAAGCGAACGGCATTACGACAATTTTTGGTTTACCGGGCGCGCAGATCTATCCAATGTTCGACGCCATCCACAGACTCGGCATCGAGCTCATCGCCACCCGCCACGAACAAGGCGCTGCGTACATGGCCATGGGCTATGCGAACGCGACCGGGAGACCGGCGGCCTTCGCTGTCGTACCGGGTCCCGGCGTGCTCAACACCGCTGCGGCACTATGTACCGCCATGGGGACCTGTGCGCCGGTGTTGTGCCTGACCGGGCAGGTCCCCTCCGCTTACCTCGGCCGCGGCCGCGGGCATTTGCACGAGCTCACGGACCAAACCGGTACCCTGAAAACGCTGATCAAAGACGCGCTGCACATAGCGGATCCAACCGCAACCTACGAGATCGTCAACAATGCTTTCGACACGATGCAGACCGGGCGTCCTGGACCTGTCTCTGTCGAAATGTGCTGGGATACGATGGCCCAGACTCACACCATCCCAGTTTCACCGGCCGCATCGGCCAACCCACGACCGCCGGTGGACCCGGACCAGATAGAAGCAGCAGCCCAACTGCTGGCAGGCGCCAAGAACCCCATGATCATGTGTGGCGCAGGTGCTCAGCACGCCGGCGAATCAGTACGTGCTTTGGCGGAACTGCTCCAGGCGCCGGTGACAGCCTTTCGCTCCGGCAGAGGCATTGTATCGGAAGACCACCCCTTAGGCGTTTCGTCAGTTGTGGCGCGTGAACTGTATGACGATGTCGACGTGCTGTTGGGTATCGGCTCCCGTCTCGAAATGATCTACATGCGCTGGCGCAGCATGGAACGGTACGAAGCGAAACCATCCACAGGGCCGAAGCTGGTGCGCATCGACATCGACCCCCAAGAATTCGATCGCCTGCAGGGCGATGTCGGCATTGAGGGCGACGCCGATGACGCCTGCCGTGCACTGTATGATGCACTCCAAACCCGCGTTACTCCGAATACCAACCGCGGTGAAGCCATCGCCGCTGCCAGAGCCAAGACGGATCAAGCGATCGCCAAGATCCAACCGCAAATGGCCTATCTGGATGTGATCCGCCACGTACTCCCGCGTGACGGCTTTTTCGTCCCCGAACTATCGCAGATGGGTTTTACGTCTTACTTCGGCTTCCCGGTTTATGAGCCTCGCACCTACGTCACCGAGGGGTATCAAGGAACGCTAGGCTTCGGCTTTCAAACGGCACTCGGTGTGAAAGTCGCTCACCCGGACCGGTCCGTGGTCTGCGTGACCGGCGACGGCGGTTTCATGTTCGGTGTACAAGAACTGGCCACGGCGGTTGCATACGGAATCGCGCTCGTCACTATCGTGTTCAACAACTCAGCCTACGGCAACGTACGACGCGATCAAATACGCTTGTACGACGGGCGCATCAGCGGCGCGGACCTCAACAATCCCGACTTCGTGCAACTCGCGGAATCGTTTGGCGCCATCGGTCGTCGCGTCACGAACCCAACCGAACTGCAGATCGCTCTGGAAGCCGCCTTCGGAGAAACACTGCCCACCGTCATCGAAGTGCCTCTGACCCCCGATACGGAAACCTCGCCGTGGGAGTTCATCATGATGCCCCTCAAACCGTGGGCTTAGCCGGGCGGCTAACCCGCTTTGTGTGCTAACGCATCGGCTATGTGGGGGTAGACGGCTTCGTTGAACATCAGGCCGCCGTGCGAACCGCTGACTTCGACGTTTTGCCCGGGCGAGACGACACTCGACGCTGGCGGCACGATGGGATCGTCCGAAGAGTATATCGAAACGAGTTTGACGGCACTCGGCAGCGGATCGAACAACGCGTCCATGTATTCGCAATCGCACATCGGCGATTTGCAGTCCGGATCAATCAATCGCGTAAAGTTGCGGCTGGCCGTGAACATGAATTGACGGCTGGTGCTACCGGCCTGCATACGCTCTGCATAGGTTTGCATGCCGTTCGGTCCTGCGCGCAACATACCACCCAGCGGCGATCCGACTACAACAAGAGAACGCACGTTCAAGTCCAGGCGCGATGTCAGCGCCTTTGCCAACAGCCCTCCGCGGCTGTGCCCGACTATGGCAATGTCATCACCGGATTTCAGGCCCACTCGTTCAACCGCCGCCTGCGCAGTACCGAGCAACCGCTTAGGACAGCCTACGTTCCAGTGAATGTCAGAGGCAATGGGTTCATACCCAATGCGCGTCAACCAATTACGAATCGTCGCCAGATACAGATCGTTGCCGAACAACCCTGGAACCACCAGGATCGGCATCCCTTCGCCATGAGGCACACCATGACCCTGAAACACCGGCGAATTGTGCAGCGCCATGTACTCGGAGGCAACGCGGAACTCTTGTAACGGGTTGTGTTCCTGACTGGCCATTCAACCTCCAGCCCCCAACCCTGCCATACGCGGTCGCGCCTGCAGCAGTGCTTTACGCAAAGCTCCCGTGATCGAGGAGATGATGGATGGCATGAGCGACCCCTGCCTCTGTATTCGGCTTGGTAACGAACGTCGCCGCGCGCTTTGTGATGTCATCGGCTTGCCCCATAGCAACCGCCGCACCTGCAGCACTGAACATTTCGAGGTCATTTTCCGCGTCACCGAAAGCCACAGTTTCTGCACGCGTGATCCCCAGGTGAGCGCATGCAGCCTGCAAGGCGGTGCCCTTGGTGGCGTCTTTCGCGGTCACCGTGATGATGATCTTACCCGAAGGGCCGATCGAATCGAATATATTCACCTGTTCAGCGTAACGCTCGGCAAGCTCCTTGCGAATGCGCTCAATGCAAGCCGTGCCCTGTATCGCGGCGATGCGCGGCAGGTTGTCCGGCGCCAAGTCCAGCTGCCGGACCCAGCTCATCTCGTCACCCATCTGTGACAGGTCGGGTTCGCCGTCCAACTTCAAGCGCACGTCATCGTTGAAGGTCACGGTGGCGATGCAGCGTTGCGAATTGCAGATCGCGAACAGTTCCTCGGTGAAATCGTGGGGTAGGCGTCGATCGAAAATGTCCTCGCCCGTGGCCAGATCGCGAACCTGAGCGCCCGAGCAGGCGATGACCAGATCCTGAATGCCCATCCGATCGCCAATGCGATCGGCAATCTGCCACCATCGCGCGGTAGCGATCATCACGTGCACCCCTTCAGCGTGCGCCCGCTGCACGGCTTCGATATTCGCTGGCGGTAGATCTTCACCCACCAATAACGTGCCATCCAGGTCGATCGCATAGGCTTTGTATTTCATCGTTTGGTGTCTCGAATCAGTGCGGGTTCATCAAAAGGCAGCGGGAGTATAAATCTCATCGTCAAGCAGTCGATGCAAGCGTTCGCTGAGTTTGGTCAACAACTCGGACGCTTCGTCGATTTCGGCGATACCGCCGAAGACGTCCTGCTCGAGCTGATCCGCCACTTCTCGCGCCGGGGCCAACAACGGCGCAACGGCATCGGTCAGAAACAGTCTATTGATGCGCCGATCGTCCGGGTCGCTGTGCCGCTCCACATAACCCTTGGTTTCCAGTTGATCGATGATTTTACCCAGCGGCGAACGCGCGATGGCGGTGCGCTCAGCCAGCTCTGTCTGAGTCATCCCCCCACGCCCATGCAGTCCGGCGAGAATGCGCCACTGGGCACGCGTCAAACCCAGGTGTTTGGCACGCGCATCGAACAGCCGGACCATTCCCGACTGTACGTCCGTCAGCAGTTGCAACAACTGAGGGCCCTGATTGTTAAGGCGCATATTCATGCCACAGTAATCCCAACCCAATAATGTATCTAAGGATATAATATTCTATTAGTAGTTTCACGTTATTGTATTGAAAAATATCTTATCTATTGAAACAATCGTGGTTTTAACGGCACACGGGTAAGATTCTGCGCCCTTCTAACCGGGTAAGGCGGTAAATACCATGAAAATCAATGTCGAAGTCGATCTGTCCCCCGAGGAATTACGCCGCTTCATGGGTTTGCCGGACGTACAAGGTTGGCAGCAGCAGATGCTGGAGTCGTTCACGGACAACCTCGCCAACTCCCAGGAGCAGCAGCAAGAGTTCGTGCGCAACTTGATGGCCGGCAGTTTCGCGCCCTGGCAAGGTTTTTACTCCATGTTGACAGGCGCGAGCACCAGCAGCGATGCCAACAAGTCCGATTAGCGACGCGTCGAATAGAGCCCGACACACATGCACTTAACCGATCAATCCGCCTCCTTTCTTTATCTCGATTCCGCCCGCACCCCCATGAACGCCGTGGGGATCTATCGTTTGCAAGGTCAATTGCAGCAAGAAGCTTTCGTTAGTCAGATCAGAGCGCGTTTGCACCACAAGCCCCGCTATCGTCAACGACTGGCGCCCGTCCCTTTCAACCTAGCTCACCCGGTGTGGGTGGACGACAAAGACTTCGCCGTCGAGCAACATGTCTCCACGCACTCGATGGACGAGGCGAGCAACGCTCTGCCTTTCGCCATCGAACTCGGACTTGCCCCACTGCTTCGAGAACGTCCACTGTGGCACATGCACCTGGTCCACGTCGGATTGCACACAACGCTGCTGGTCATGGTCGTGCACCACACATTACTGGAAGGCGTGAACATCGAGGACGATGCCCAACTGTTTCTGGACATCACTCCGAACCCACCGCAGCCACCGCAGATCCCCGACTGGACACCCAAGCCGGCCGCGAGTGCGTTGCAACTCGCCACCGATGCCATTCAGCAAAATACACTCGACTTCACCGTACGCACCCGTCAGTTGCAAGGTTTCTCCGACGACAACAGCGAACTGGTGCGGCGCGCCACTGAATCGGTCACACGGTTCATATCCGAACCGGTCTACGCAGCGCCCTGGAACCGTGGCTTTGTCCATCAGGGTCGTCGTTACACCTCCCGCTCGTGCGATCACTCCAAGGTGAGAGCGTTGCGTCGCGAATTGGGCTGTACCGAAAACGACATCGCCTTGACTGTGGTGGCCGAGGCTGCCGCGCGTTACATCCGCCACCACGGCGATGATGTGCAAAATCAACACTTGCGCTTGATGTGTCCCGTACGCGTGCGCCGCGAAGACGAAGGTGGTGTAAAATCTTCGCGAATTTCCGCCATCTTTCCGCTGGTCGATGCAGAGCCAAAGCCTGCGTTGGAGCGCCTGCGCGAAGTACGTTGGGAAACCGCATCCATCAAACACAGCCGTGAAGCACAAGCGCTGCAACTCTTGACCGAGTTGGTACCGCCGTTACCCGCACTACCGACCCAACTCGGCGACAACCCGCTTGCCAAGCTGTTCGGCACCAGCGGCTTGGATTTACCGACATTCAATCCCGCCGCATTTCTAAGGCAGTTCATGCCCGACTTCGGCCAGGTACCCGGCATGTCGATGAACCCACTGTTCAACACCAATATGGCGGGATTCAACTTCACCTGCGCGTTCACGCCGGGCTCGCAGACCCAGCAGTATGTTGCCGGTCACGAAGTCATCGCCAAGCACATCCTCCCCGCGCTGGCCGGCAATCTCGGCTTCGGTGTCGCGGTGAACTCGTATCACAGGACGCTGACGTTCAACCTGATTGCCGATCCTCAACTGCTCGGCGACCTCGATTACATGGGTGATCGGTTTGACGAGGTCCTAGAAGAACTACTGACAGCATCCGCATCTCGCGCCGCTTAACTCAACACTTGATTCAATACCTGGAGAAACACACATGTCCGCACTCGACACCGTCACGACGGCGCTCGAAGAATATCCGCAGACCATAAAGCTCAAGGACGGTCAGACTCTCGAGCTCAAACCCGCCCGCCAGGGTGATCGCAATGCCATCGTCAAATTCGCCAAGGGATTGGATGAGCAGGATCTGTTGTTCTTAAGAGTAGACATCACGCAAGGCGACGTCGTGGACAACTGGCTCGACAACATTGCCGCGGGCGAAACGGTATCGATTCTCGCGTGGTGTGACGACAGCGTCGTGGGGTACTGCACCGTCGATCGCAATTCGGCCAAATGGACCCGGCGGGTGGGGGAGATTCGTGTCAACGTCGCGCCCGATTACCGCAGTCTAGGGCTCGGTCGTCATCTGATCGGCAAGATCTTCGACATCGCCCGGCACCTTGGCCTGCAAAAACTGACCGCGATGATGACCCCCGACCAAATGGGCGCGCAGGCGGCATTTACCGCGCTCGGATTTCGCCACGAGGCCGTGCTCACGGATCACATCGAAGACCGCGACGGCGGTATTCACGACCTGGCCATCATGTCCTACGCCATGGACGGCCTTTCCGGGCAGGTCGACGCACCGCTCGCGCTCTAACCCAAGCCTGAGCGTTCGCATCATAAAATCCAACGATCTTGTGTTGCACAGCAACACATCACGCGACATATCGTCATATATCTTTACTTCAAGAGCGTTTTCCAGGCGTTTTTTGACCATTTTTAGCGAAAAAGGCTTGCACAGGGATATGCTGTGATGCACAATGCGCCCCGTTGTGCAGTGCACACTAATTTAACCGCTAGCGCGTTCTAGCATAGTCATGAAGCTGTTGTATCAACGCAGTTGTAACAAAGCAGCTGTTCTCAAGAGAAACGAAGAGGAACGACAATGAATCCTATCGAAAAGCAAATGCAAATCGGTCGCGAGCTGATGGAACTCAACGCTCAGTGGTTTCAAAAGATTGCCCAGTTCGACACCGAAAACTTTCAGAAGTACGTGGAAGTCAACCAAGAATTCGCTCAGAAGCTGCCGGAAGTCCGTGATTTCCAGTCTTTCGTCGACCTTCAGCGCGAATACGGCGAGACCCTGTGGAACAACGCGCAAGAAGTCCTGAAGACGCGCGGTGAGATGGTACGCGAAGCTGCAGAAGCCAATGGCGAAGTTCTGCGCAATGCTTTCAGTACCGAAGAACCTGCAGAGAAGAAGCCCGCCGCAAAAGCTGCTTAAGCGCCCTGCCTGTCGGTGAAAAACCGCCTTCTCGGAGGCGGTTTTTTGTGCCTGCTTTTCAACCGTCGCCCGTCGAATCTATGTAGTGCGGCATGCTGGCGAAGTGCAATTTGCTGTGCAGGTGCTGCACGCCGCGCTCAAACGCCAGCCGATCTTCTTCGGGAAAATCTTCCATCAGTTCCCCAATGATCTGCTTGGAGATTTCACGAGTCGGTTCTGTGATCGGTCGAATGTCGCGTGTCAGATACAACAAATTGACGCGCCGATCATTCGGGTCCGCGTGACGCTCCACCCAGCCCTGACCTTCCAACCGATCGATGATTTTACCCAGTGGCGCACGACCGATACCCACCAGATCGGCCAACTCGGTTTGCGTGGCGCCCGGCCTTCCGGACAATGCCGCCAACACGCGCCACTGCGAACGGCTGATACCGAGATGTCGCGTGCGATCCCGAAAGATCTTCGCGAGACCGTTCTGTACGTCGGTGATCAGACCGATGAGCGTGCGTTCCGTCGCCGCGGGTAAATCGCGCGCTTTATGTGCCGGATCTTCCTGGGTCGAGTCGCGGGATTCCTGATTAAGCTGCTGCGCCATGCCTGTCCGAGTCGTTGTATCCATGGATACTATAGCACAGTGGTAATGCAACCCTGTCTACAGAGTGACACGGTACGGGTCCGATCGACGAACGTCAGCGCAGCTCGTTCTGTTTATCGACCATGGCGCGATAGATGCGCTCGGTGGCCTCCGGGACGGTCGTGCCATCTTCGAAGAAAATCGGATCCAAAACGTGAGCCGCCACCGGTCCCGGATTGACTTCTTTCTGACCCGGTGCGCGTATCTTCTGCAGCCCCTGAAGGTAAACCGGCACCACCGGTACCTTGTTCTCGAGCGCTAGAATCGACACGCCGTGTTTGAACCTGGACATGGACTTGCCACGTGCCCGCGTACCCTCGGGGAACAACATCAAGTTCGCACCCTTACTGAGCAACCACTTCGGATACTCCAACGTTTTCGATCCGCCGCCGCGACGAATAGGGTACGTGCCTGTGACCAGCGATGCGTACCAAGGCTGTAGTTGGATTTCCTTGCGTCCGCGTAGAAACCACCGGTCGGCGGCGGCACCGAAAAACAAGTTGGTGCGGATACGCCACGGAATGGCTTTCATCAAGCAATACTGATCGTAATGACTGGCATGATTGGCGATCACGATGCATTGGCGCTGGATGCGATCGAACTTTCCCATGTCGAACACATCGTGCTGCGTAAAGTACTTACGTGCGTGTCTGGCATAGGTGTAGTCGTACATGATTAAACGCACCAGCCGCGCCCACCACTGGATTTGCCACTTGTAAGGTCCTGCCGTGCGGATTTCCTGTTGCAGCAAGCGCTGAAACAGCGGCATTTGCACTGCCGGCAAGATGACCGTCTCGCCGGTGACGCTCCATTCCTGCGCTAACGTCGCGCGGTAGGCCATGAAATTATTGGGCGCTTCGATGATGTAGCATTGGTCCCACTCACCGAGCAATCGATAGCTCTCGAGGACTTCGGCCTCCCACCGCGCCAGACTTTCACGAATTCCCCCGAGGGCCGCAATGTTGTCGTGCATGGCTTTGAGACCGCTGGAATGGTCTCGCATCAGTAAGATGAACTGGCCCATCTGTTAATCGCCCATCTAATCACCCATCGTCCGCAAGGGTCCGCGAACAGTTTACGTACGCGGCGGCTCAGCCGTCATCAGCTTGACGAATTCGTCAATGGTCACCGCCGGGAGGGTGACGATCTTGATCGTCCCCCGAGCCCCCAGTTCCATCGAGATACGCGCCATCACTTCATTGCTGGGCGCATCGATGACATTGACGAAATCGTAGCTCCCAAGTACCGCGAACTGATTGATCACGCGCGCGCCCATCTCCTCCAGTTCTTTGTTGACCTCCTGGAGTCGCTCGGGTCTGGACTTGAGCGTTTTGCGACCTTCGTCGGTCAGCGTGCTGAGCATGATATAGGTGGCCATAGAACTCCCCTTCCTTCCTGACACCCCTCTTCAATCCGCATCCTGCGCCCACCTCGGGTAAAGTGCAACAGGTCACATTCGGCGCAAGCGCGGATTGTGCGAGGCACAATACCGTAGCGTCTGCTCAAGAATCGTGACCTACACGAAATCCCATAATTCCCTACTTAGTGAGAATATCCTCACATTAAAATGTATACGTGCATACATTTGGTTGCTTTTGCACTGCAACAAAAATATTGACGCAAGTGTGAATAGTCACCACACTGTCATATAAGGCTTATGGCATGGTGTTGAGGGGTACCGTGAGGCACGCCACGACCAGACAGAAAGATGATCAGTACTGAAGGCCGCGATCAACAGCCACCTCGCCGGGAGCGTACTCAGGGACCCCGGACGCTGGATGCACTCACCGAGTTTCCCCGCACCCTACTCGAGGTCACCTCACTCTCGCTGCTCTGGCTCCCTCTGCTGCAGGAAGCCCCCAAGGGGGAACCGCACCCTGTCATGGTGCTGCCCGGTTTCATGGGCGGGGACGATTCCACGCTCATGCTGCGCCGCTTCCTGGCGCGACTGCGTTACAAACCCGAACCTTGGCTGCAGGGCCGCAACTCGGGCAACCCCAAACAGCTCGAAGCCGCGCTGCTACGCTTCTACCGGCTGCATCACTCCATGGGCACGAAAGTGTCCCTGATCGGACAGAGCCTCGGCGGCGTGTATGCCCGGGAGATTGCCAAGGAATTCCCGGACGCCGTGCGCTGCGTGATCACTCTGGGCAGCCCTTACGGCGCGACCAATTCCGGAACGACCAATGCGATGGTGGAAAGGATGTTCGAGCAAATGTCCGGGCTGACGGTCGAAGAGATGCGCGCACAAATGCCGGCCGATCGTGATCTGACGGGCCTACCCATGCCAACGACGTCGGTTTACAGCAAGGAAGACGGCGTGGTTGCGTGGCACACCTGCATTGAGCCGGAGACCGATCGGTCGGAGAATATTCGCGTCATGGGCAGCCACGTCGGTATGGCCATGAACCCCAGCATACTAAGCATCGTTGCCGACCGCTTGGCCCAAGACCCAGACAACTGGACCAAGTTCGACACGCAAAAGGGATGTCGGCGGTTTACTTATCCTAACTGTTAGGCGCTAGCCACCGAGCATGCACAAGCTCAAAAAATACCCCAATCGACGCCTCTACGACATGACGGACAGCCGCTATGTCACAATCGACAATGTCCGCGATCTGATCGCCAGAGGCGAGAGCATCGAGGTCATCGACAGCAAGGACGATTCAGACATCACCCGTAGCGTATTGCTGCAGATATTGGCCGAGCAAGAGGCGCGTGGGCACGGCACCGTGCTGACCAATCGTGTGATCGAACAGATGATTCGATTCTACGGCGATCAGCTCGGCGGCGTGGCAGCACGCTACATCGAGCAAAGCATCGTCGCATTCCTGGATCACCAGGAACAGATGCAAAACCACTTGCGTCAACTCAACAACATGAATCCACTCACGATGATGCGGCAGGCTTTCGAAGCCAGTCAGCCGCAATCGTCGTCACCTCCTCCAGAAGACAACAAGCAAGACAAAACACCATGATGTATGAATTCTCGCTACGCGCCAGCGATGGCGCGACAGTCGCATGTTATAAGCACGTCCCTAAGCAACCGCACGCGGCGGTACAAATCGCCCATGGCATGGGCGAGCACGCTAAACGCTACGCTGACGTGGCCGAACAGCTGAGCGCCGCCGGATACGCCGTGTACGCCAACGACCATCGGGGACACGGACTCACCGGCCAAGCCAACTTGGGGTACATGGGCCCGGACGGGTGGAACCGTCTGCTGGCCGATGCTTATGAGCTGAACAACCACATCCGCGCCCAGCACCCCGGTATACCGCTGATCTTATTAGGACATAGCATGGGTGCGATGATGTCGCAGCAGTACATCACCCGCTACGGCGAGAGCATCGATGCTCTGGTGTTGTCGGGCTCTCCGGGATTCAAGGCCAAGTCCATCAATCCCATTCCGCGTTGGATTCTCAACTTCGAGACACGCAGAGTAGGCCGGGAGAATCCCAGCCCGTTGATGCAATCCCTACTGTTCGGCAGCGCCAACAAGCCCTTTGAGAGCCCCGGGGCGACCGGCTTCGAATGGCTGTCTCGCGACCCGGATCAGGTGCGACTCTACGTGGGCGATCCCATGTGCGGCTTCGTCATCGCCACCGGTTCGCTGAAAGACCTGTACGCGGGTGCCGCTGTCGCCAGCGACCCGGTCAGTGTCGACACGATTCCACGGCACTTACCGGTCTACATATTCAGCGGCACAGCCGACCCCGTGCATAGCGAGCGTGAAGACATCGAGCGCATGGTGGAAGCCTACCGCGAGTCGGGTCTGACCAATGTCACTTTGAAATGGTACGAGGACGGACGTCACGAGATGTTCAACGAGACAAATCGCGACGTTGTTGTCACCGATCTCCAGAAGTGGCTGGATCAAGTCACCGAGCGTCTCGCCGCCACTGACGGTGCCGTCGATAACAACACCGATGAACAGGCGATGAGCGCCGGCTGAGGCACGAGACTTCTAAAGTCGCTTTAGACGGAACGTTGCGCCAACCATTCGTTTAAGCGGGGCCACATGCGCTTGGCGGCATTCGGCCCTGCAATCAAGCTCACGTGCCCGCCCTTGAGCAATATCTCTTCCTTGTCCTCGGAACCGACGAGATCCAGCAGCGGTTTTGTCGACTCCCGCGGAGCAAGATGGTCGTGTTCAGCCACAATGCTCAATAACGGCACCTTGATGCTGGAGAGTTTGGCGGGTTTGCCGTCCACGACCAATTCTTGGGTGTATAGCTTGTTACCCCAACTGAGTTCTTTGGTTGTCTCGCGGACGTATTCACCGGCCAGTGGCAAGGTTTCCTCACCCCAGCGGTTGAACGCCCGATAGTTGTCGACGAAATCGTCATCCAACATCTGATCCCACAACCGCAGCTGACCGGCCAGCCGTTGTGCCGGCCGCTGCATCTCGAACATCTGCGTCACGGATTCAGCGGACAGGATTCCTACTGTGTCGACCAGGTAGTCGACATCGAAATACCGCGGATCGTTCCAGACCTGCGTGATCCCCGTGCGATGGTTGTCCACCGGCGTAGTCAAACACACTAGATTCTTGAGCGGTCCCTTCGCATGGGTCGCGGCGTAAATCAGCGAAAGTACACCGCCCATGCAATAACCGATGACCGACACATCCTTCTCGCCGCTGTCTTTCTGGACCTTCTCGATACAGGTGGGAATGAAGTCCTGCGTGTAATCCTTGAGCGTGAGGCCGCGTTCGGCATACGTCGGCGGCTCCCAGTCGATCACATACATGTCGAAACCCTGTTTGACCATGTATTCGACCATGCTGCGGCCCGGGGCCAGGTCGAAGATAAACGCCTTGTTGGTCGTAGCCATGACCAACAGTACCGGTACGCGATACACCTCATCACATTGCGCCGCGTAGTGATACAAGCGTAGCGTGCCACGGGAGTAGAGGGTTTCTTTCGGGGTCAGCCCTACGGGATGAGGCGGGGCATTGGCGAGTTCGATGCTACGTTGGCCCCGTTGGATTGCTTGTTGAACGAATGCCTGGATGCTGGCTTGAAGATCTGCGGTGGATTGGGCTGAATCGCCGGTCGAAGTCTCACTCATGATTCACTCCCGGTTTTGTCTTGATTCGGCGGCACCTTAGTGCGCGCAGGTCGCTTGCGAGCAGGCGCTTTCGACTTCTTACCGCCCTTGCTGCCCTTCGTCGCCAACATTTCCTCGAGGTGCTGCAAGCGCAGATCCATCTGTTGCACCAATTCGGTCAGCTTTAGCAAATCGTCCCGTGAGGGAACGTTCATAGCGGCGAGTTGTTGAGCCATCATTTGCGAAAAGCCACGCTGTGCGCCCAATTGCGCCTTCTGCATCTCGTTCATTGCCTGTGAATACGCTTCCGTGCCCATGACCTGATTGGCGAACGCGTCAAAGTTGCGCTCCCACTCCGTCACCATGGCGCTGAACGATTGTGCGGCGTTTTGCTGATTGTCTTGTGCCATGAGAGTCTCCCTTTCATCGAGTCTTATGAGGCTGCACTTGCAGCCTGCGTGAGTTCAGTAAACGCCTCCTCCACGTAACCTGCAAATAAATCCACGTCCGGCATCAGCCGCGGATCGGCGGTGAACCCAAAGGTCATTCTACCGCTAAAACTTCCGACACCCACACCAAATCCGAGATTTCCGCCCAACATCAGCGTGCCGATGGTGGAAAGGACCTGGTAGCCGGCCACGTATTGAGTCCAGTTGGGCCCGGGTACGTTGGAACAGGTGAAATTGAAGCCGAGCTGTTGCGGGCGTTGCTGACCCGATGTGGATAAGACCGGTAACGGAGCCCGCGCCGCGGCAACGGTGGGATCCCACTGGGTGCCTACACTCAAGGTCTGTCCCATCGCCACAGGCGGAACGTTGGGTTGCAGGTGCTGGAACTGATCCATGATGGCCGGCTCGTCGTTGTTCTTGATGTCGTTGAGCTCTTCGCGCACTGCGCTGTACCGCTCCTCCATCGTCATAGGCCACGCCGCCAATACCGGAAACATCGCCGAGACGCGGTTGCCGCTCATATCCAGCGGATCGTCCGTGGCGTCCCGTACATCGACCGGACACATCAAGCGCAGGTGCTGATCGGCAACGACCTCGCCGTTGTGCTGCAGGTACCGCGCGGCCGCCTCACTGACCACACTAACGACAATGTCATTGACCGTGCCTCCCAGTCCCTGACGGATCGGTTTGAAGTCGTCCAGCGCGTATTCCAGCGTGACGAGTTTTCGCTTCGGTCCCACCAAGCTTGCGTTCCAGGGCGCTTGCATGACGGGCCGCGCCATTCGCTGCATGAGCGATTGACTGCGTCCTCCAATTTCAGCCAGCTGCTGGGCGTCCTGCATCGCACGCTGTGCTTGTTCCACTCCGCCGCGGGCGTTCTCGGCCACGGCTTCCTGCCATAGTTCGAAAGATGTAGGCTCGGGTTCGGGCACCCACGCGGGTGGAGTATTCGGCGGTGGTGCATCCGGTCGCGGATCGGTCAAAACGGTCGACATCGCTACGGCTGTAGCGCCGTCGACGAACGCATGGTGAGAAGCCTGCACCAGCAGCGTCTTCCCTTCGATGTTCTCCAACACGTAGAGCAGCCACAGCGGCCGACTGCGATCCAACAACGGCTCACCCAGTTCCAGGGCGATTTCTCGCGCGCGGGCCACAGTGGTACCGGGCGGTACTTCGTGCTTCCTGATGTGGTTGGCCAGGTCGAAATCCGGGTCGTCCACCCACTTCGGATGTGCCAGGTTGAATGGCACGAAGGCCAGCTTTTGACGGAACCGCGGCACCAGGTGCACGCGCGCAGCGTAGTAGTCGTAAATCTCCTGAAACGTCGCAGGTCCATCCAGAACCGTGATCGCCACGCCATGCATGGGACCGCTAGCGGTCTCGGTATAGAGAAACGACGCATCGTGTGCGGATAAGCGCATGCCCAAACCCAAAGCATATTGTGTATGCAGTATACAGTATTTAGGTATACATTATATGACTTAAGAACACCTACATGCCCCTCGGAGTAGCGTCCTGTTCCAGTGCTGCTTGCGCATCCTTCAGTGCTTGCGCGTACTTAAGGACGCTGGAGTGATCAGCACCGTACAGGTTTTGCACGTAATCGTGCGCTTTCGACAACAGGGGCACTGCATCCTCGGGGCGATCCAGTTGGTGATAGATCTTGCCGAGACCAAGGTCTGCGGATGCAATCCAATTCGAGTACGCAACACCGCTTGCCCGCATGACCTCCTTGAATTTCAGCAGTGCTTGCTCCCCCCTCAAATAGTCGCTTTGCCTGAAAGCGATTTTGTAGTCGGTAAAGTACACCAACATACCTGCATGCTCGGCTCCTGATGCCAGCAATGGCTCGCGTGCTTTGGCTAGGTGCACTTTGGCTTCGTCGACTCGACCAAGATCGACAAGACGATCCGCGTGATAGATGTGGACCAGTCCAAAGGTGTAACCGGAACTGGAGTAATTCAAACGATCCAACATGGCTAACGCTCGCCCTGTAAAGTGTAAGGACTCTTCCGCGTCTCCTACTAAATTGGGTATCGACGACCGCACAATGTAGATCTGCAGTAACACCGAATGATCGTTTAGCTCCTCATACAACTGGATGGCACGATCCAGATACCGCGCAGCATCCTCCGGTGAGGTGACAATCTGAGCACCGCCCAGTGACGCGTATGCGTATGCCCGATCCTTTATCGGTAAGGAGAACTCCAGTTTTTCGATGGTGGCTTCTGCTGTCACTGCCGCGCGTTTAGCAGCCGCCACATCTCCGGTCTTAACGAAAACATCAGCACACCACGCGTTCAACATGGCGAATTGATAAGCATCGCGGTTACTCGCTCCGTGAATCGGCAGGAACTCTTCGCAGTTCGCTTTCGCCGTATCCAGGCGGGTATTGGCATTCGCTAGCACGGTGTTTACCGCAAACTCCAGTTCGAGTTCCACGCGCTCAGATTCAGGTAGCGCGTCCATCGCCTCGCGTGCTTTGCGCAACAGCGCAGGACTCTTATCCGTTACAAAAAGAACGTTATAAATCGACGACAACACCAGGTAAGTCTCAGCTACAAGCGCTGGATCACCCGCAAACGCAGCATCTATGCCCGACTCTGCCGCAGACAATAATTCCCGTATCGACGAATCCATACCTAGCTGAGAACCGCTTGCTGGACTGGCAGCTTTAAACATCGACTGCATGAATTCGTTGAGAGACGTTGCCCGGCTGGCCTGTGTCTCGGCCACCTGCTGCGCTTTGAGGGCAACCTGCGCCTGCTGAATGGAGTAGAGCGTCGCCCCCACCAATGCCGCAACTGCAATCCCCGCTGCCGCGACCGCTGCTTTGTGACGCTGCAGCTGGCGTTTCAGTACATACCAGAAGTCGTCAGCCCGCGCGGTGATAGGCTTTCCCTGGGAAATTCTTCGCAAGTCCTCGGCAAGGGCACCCGCTGAAACATATCTGCGCATCGGATCCAAATGCATTGCTTTGGCGATGACGGTCGAGACGTCCGTGTTGTCAATGTTGAGCTGCCGTTCCGACAGTTGTTTGTACGCCTCGACAAAGCCTAGACCACGAATGTCGTAAGGTTGTTCACCGAACACAAGCGTGTAGAGATACACCCCCAGGGAGTAGACATCGCTCACGATCGTTGCATCCTCGCCGGCTAAACGTTCTGGCGCTGCGTAATTGACGGTCAGTGGCGCCGGATCGCCTTGCGTGAGACCACTGTCTCCGAGTAGCGATTGGCTGAGTTTGGCGACACCAAAGTCCAGAAGCTTTGGTTCGCCTTCCGCGCCAACGAGCACGTTTTCGGGTTTGATGTCTCGATGTAGCACGAGGTTGTTGTGGGCAAACTGGACCGCATTACAGACTTTGGCAAACAGCTGCAAGGTCTCATCTATTGGTCGGCCGCCGTCAAAACGAAACGCATCGCCATCGATATACTCCATGACGAGGTACGTACGGTGATCTTCCGTCCCTCCGTCCAACAACTGGGCTATGTTGGGGTGTTGCAGGTTTGCAAGGATTTGCCGTTCGTTGACGAACCGTGCACGGAGTTCATCGTTTAACAAATGGTGGCTTACCACCTTGATCGCCACATCCCGCGTGTAGGCGCCGTCCGCTCGCGCCGCGAGGTAGACGACGCCCATGCCACCTTGCCCAAGGCGTCTAGCGATGCGGTAAGGACCGAAGTGGTAGCCGGCTTGGATATCTTCTGATTCGGGCGCGACAGACAATCCCCCTGTGACGAAGACTTCATCTGCTTTGGCTTGCACTGCAAGGAGGGTCTCTACTTGCTCCACGAGACCTTCAGGACAGTTTTCCTTGATCCATCGAGTCCGCGTCGCTTCTGGCTGCTCGAGGGCGCGGGCGTACCAGACTAGGGCTTCGTACTTAATCGCATTCACTTTACCCACGCATCGGCTTCAACTACTCGCCGATTGCGATTTGGTGCATCAAGTCGTTACCTTCAAGTTCAGCTTCAGCGTGCCGAGCATGATCCCCGGTTGATGCAGAAAATCGTTGTCGTCCGCGTACTCGAACTTCTCGACTCTATCCAACAGAGTATTCCAGGCCACCATCTGTTCCATCCGGGACAAATGCGCTCCCGGGCACACCCGCGTGCCTTGAGAGAAAGTCAGGTGCCGCGTACCCGCCTTGCGGTCCAGTTTGAGATCGAGCGGGTCGTCCCACTCCTGCGGATCGATGTTGGCTGCTGCCCAGCGCAAGTGCAGGAACGAACCTTTGGGCACTTCCACGCCTTGGAAGACTTCGTCCCGGCTGGTGATGCGTGTCGACAGTCCTTGCGTCGGCGAACGCAAGCGCATGCCCTCCTCGGTGAACGCGCGTACCTTCGACCGATCCGCTTTGAGCGTCTCCCACACTCCCTCCCGCTCGATGAGGAGTTGTACCTGCTCCGACAAAGCGTATTGGGTCGTCTCCAACCCGCCGATGACCATGGCGTAGACGATGCCGTTGATTTCCATGTCGGTCAGCTTGCGCCCCAGCGGTGAGTACTCGACATCGGTCAAAAAGCTGATCATGTCGTCCTCGGGATGCGCCCGCTTCCGTTTGATCAGCGCGTCGGTGTAGTCGCGAAACTCGTTGAGGACGTCGAACTGGCTGGCGACTTCCTCATCCGGCAGGATATTGCGGTGTCCGCTGCCGTAAACGAAGGGCTTTACCGTGCCGTCGCCGAAGTACTTGAGCAACGCCAAATCTTCGTTCGGCCAACCCAGTACGTTGGCCATCACCGTGTGCGGCAATGGTTGGGCAAATTCGCTGACGAAATCCACCGTGCCGCGATCGATCCATTTGTCGATCAATGCGTTCGCCACCTCCCGCGCCATCGGTTCGTTGCGGCCCGCGCCAGGACCTACCCAGGGATCCGTCAACTCCTGACGGTGCGTGCGCCACATATCCGGGTTCGGACGCAAAGTGGTCATGGAGGCGAACAGCACGTTGACGTTGTCGGCGGCAAAGGGATCTTCACCCGAGTCCACCATTTGTTGCACCAACATGGCACCTGGTAGCGGGAAACGTTCCTGGTCGCGCACCACGGCAGCGATGTCCTCGTGTTTGCTCAATATGAAGGCATCGGTGCCCGGCGCAAAACCCTCGCCGGGAATGCAGTGTACCGGCGCTTCGTCGTGCAGGATGTCGTAGGCTTCGTACCAGTGTTCCTGCGCACCGGCACTGAAGAGGTCGACATCGTCCAGATGCATTGGACAACGCATAGCGCTCAACGCGTGATTGGGTGTCTTGCCGCTCGTCTCTGCCATTGCCTACCCCTCGTTTAGCGTTTCGCCGCATCCGTCACACGACATGTCGACCGCTGATTCTAGACCGTTTCTGGATCGCACTACAAAATTCCATTACAGTCGATACCCCTCTTGAAGACACGTGAGTGGGAGGTTCTCCTTGTCTTCCAGGATTTCGCGATTAAAAGGCAAGACCGCGCTCGTGACAGGCGCCGCTGTCGGCCTGGGACGAGCTTATGCCGAGGCGCTGGCTGAGGCGGGAGCCAACTTGGCGATGACCGATGCCCGCGACGAAGTTTCACGCCTGCCGGACCAATTGATTCGTTTCCAGATCGACACCCAAGTGTGGCAAGGCGACGTGGCCGATCCCAATCATGTGCGCAAAGTCGTCGATGAGGCGTACGCACACTTCGGCAGCATCGACGTCCTCGTCAACAATGCCGGGGTTTGGGGTGCGAGCGTGGCTGACGACACGTTGGATAAGTCACTCGAGGATTACGACCACATCGTCGGCACGAATCTCAAGGGCGAATACCTTTTCGGTCGCGCAGTCATCCCCATCATGATCGAGCAGGTGACCAGCGGCCGGGCTGACGGCGGAGAAATCGTCAACATTGCCACCGACCATATGGTCACGTGCGGCACGCCCTGGAACGTCTGTCCTCACCTGGATGCCTGTCCCTGGGCCGATGCACCTCGACCCACCGGTGGGGGTGAGGCGATGGATCTTTACGACGCCGCCAAATGGGGATTGAACGGACTGCTTTACGGATGGGCCAAGGCATTGGCGCCCTATCGCATTCGCGTGAATCAATTTTGCATGGGCGCGACGGACTCCTACATGTTACGTTCGTTCCACAACTTCAAGCCCAGCGACGAAGAGGTGGCTTCCTGGATGAAAGCGGAGGACAACGCCGCCGCGTTGGTTGCGCTATTGGAAGAAGGCCCCACTGGGCGCAACGCGCAGAACATGAACTTCTGCGTCGGCCGTCCTGTCAAGCTGGAACCGCCTCACGATCACATCTACATCAAGCCGGAACAGATCCGCATCGGAGCGTCATCGTGACCCGGGGCGTCGCGATCGTCAGTGGAGCCGCCCGTGGATTGGGCCGCGCCTTCGCTGAGCGATTAGCACAGGAAAACTACCAGGTACTCGGCTTCGACCTCGACGAGGCGGAGGACGCAGAAGGCATCACTAATATCGTGGCGGACATCGGTAAGCGCGGTGACGTCGATGCTGTCGTCGAACGCGCAGCTTCGCTAGGCTCCGTGAGTATTCTTGTCAACAACGCAGGCACGTGGCGGCGCACGCCCGTGGACTCCGGCTGGGAACAGGCGCTGGAAGATTGGGACTTCATTATGGACACCAATCTCAAAGGGCTGATGTTACTCTCGAGAGCAGCCATCCCGCTGTTAAAGCACAACGGCGGTGGACACGTCATCAATATCTCCACGTACTATGTGCTACCGGCAAAGAGTGACGGCACCAACCAACCGGACACCGACCTGTACAACGCGTCAAAGTGGGCGTTGAACGGGTTCACTGACGCCTGGGCAAAATACTTGGTGGGAGACAACATCAAGGTCAACGGCATGTGCATGGGTGCGGTCGACACGGACATGCTGCGCGGCTTGTTCCCCGACCGCCAACTACCGGCGAGCCTCGGCCCCGTGATGCAACCGGGGGACATAGCCCAGCAAATGATCGACATCATTGCGAGCGGACGCACCGGTGAGAATTTCGGCGCTTGGGTGGGAGAACCGATCAGCATCGGCGACCAACCGCCTCTACACAGACGCATAACAGGATAAAGACAGGGGGCAGTCATGGGTTTGTACGAAGATTTCAGATTGGACGGCAAGGTCGCCGTCGTGACCGGAGGCGGTCGCGGTATCGGCCGCGGCATCGCACTGGGATTGGCAGAGTGCGGTGCCGATGTGGTGGTTATCGCCAGGCGTCAGGCAGACGTCGATGCCGTCGCCGAAGAGATCGAAGCTCGCGGTCAACGCGGTCTGGGCATTTCTGCCGACGTGATGGACTGGGAGCAGATTCCGGCAGCGCTCGACCGAGTCGTTGCCGAGTTCGGTCAACTCGACATCATGGTCAACAACGCCGGGGGTAATCTGGACAACCAGATGCATGCGCTGCCGGACATATCCATCGAGAAATTCGACGAGCAACTGCACCTGAACATGAAGACCAAGTTTTGGGGCGCGCAACAAGCGGCTAAACGCATGAATGACGGCGGTCGCATCATCAGCATCATTTCCATCGCCGCGCACAAACCCTCACCCGGCTTCGGCGTGTACTCAGCTGCCAACATGGGCATGATCAGCATGACCCGCACCCTTGCTGTGGAGCTGGCCCCGCGCGGGATCACGGTCAACTGCATAGCGCCTGGAATCGTCGTGACGGATATGTTGGTGAACACCATGAAGATCGGACGCGACGAGGCTGAAGCGCTCTTCAGCGAACAGATACCGTTGGGACGTACAGGACTACCGGAAGATTGCGCAGCCGCAGCGGTATTTTTTGCTTCTCCGGCGGCTAACTGGATAACCGGCCAGTACATCGACGTGGCTGGCGGCCAACCGACTTAAGCGCGCATGACCAACATCAACGTTCTCATCGTCTCCAAAGGACACGACTACGCACACGACTCGTTCCTGGCCATGTTCGACAGCATGGACGGCATCACACCCACGCTGGTCGAACAACCCGCCGCGCAGATCGTCCTGCAACCCGGCAACGTCGACCCCTACGACGTGGTGTTCTTCTACGACATGTGCGGCATCCCCGGCATCGGTTTGCTGCACGACGGCGCCAACGATACCGGCACGCCCCCGGCCGCCTACGTCGGCGCCGTCGAGGCGCTGGTCGAGAGCGGCAAGGGCCTGCTGCTAGTCAACCACGCCACCGTCAGTTGGCCGTTGTGGCCCCTGTGGCGCGAGATTCACGGCTCTTCCTTCATGCTTTCCGCAGGTGAACTACAGGGCAAACCAGTGCCGGGATCTGGCTATCGTGGCGGCCACGGTCCCCTCGAGTCGGCAACGATCAAACTCCTGCCGCAATGCGCGCACCCGGTACTTGAAGGTTTGGACGACGGCTTCGACATCACCGATGAGCTATATCTAAAGACCACGGACTACGAGGCGAACGTGCTCCCGCTCTTGCGCGGCGACTACGACTTCGTCGTCGACAACTTCACGCCACCGCCGTTGGCGCCCCCTGACGAGCAAGCCAACTGGGATCATCCGCCCGGCAGCAATTTGATTGTGTGGGCCAACGCCTGCAGAAACTCGCCGGTCATCGTCTCCGATGTCGGTGACAGCCCGCTCGCCTACGACGACCCAAGCTACCGGCGGCTATTGGGCAACGCCTTTCGATGGCTGGCCTCCGCGGATGCCCGCGAATGGGCCGCCGCACAATAACTTTTACCTAACTGGAGTTCATCATGATCAGCACAGGACCACTCGAAGACCGACTCGCCATCCGCGAACTCGTCGAGTCATACAACGACGCCGTTATGCGCTTCGACGAAGAAGCCTGGGCATCCAACTGGACCGACGACGCCACGTGGGATACGGGCAACGGCGCTCTGACGGGTAAAGAGGTCTTTGTGCCGGTGTGGCGTGAAGCCATGTCCGGGTTCTCATTCGTCGGCTTCTTTGCTTCGGCCGGCCCCATCCTGGTCGACGGCGACACCGCGCACGGTACCTGGTACCAGCAGGAGTTTCTCCACCAAAAGGCCGGGGGCAAGCTCAACATCACGGGACAGTACGAGGACGACTACGTCAAGAAGGATGGACGCTGGTTTTTCACCAAGCGCATCTACAAAGTGTTAAATATGGAGCAGTCCTAGTCACTCCAAACTGATTGCCACAGCCGGACACACCTCGATGGCTTCCCGGGCATGTCGCAATAGTTCGGTCGAGCTGTCAGGATCGAGTTGATCGACAATCACCACCGGAAAACCTTCTTCGCCCTCTTTTTTGCTTAAGGCGAAGAGCTCGGGGTGGTTGTAATAACACTCACCCGACTTGTAGCACTTGTCCAGATCGATGATGACTTTCATCGGTCGAACGCCAGCCACAGTTCCTTCGGCGCGCGAAATCCCCCCGAATCGATGGAAGGCGCTATGATGCCGTCGTGTTCGTCGAACTTCGGCCGTACATTCGGCAACCGTTCCGCCAACAGCTTGCACGCGATGGACGCTTCCTGGCGCGCCATCGCGTAACCCATGCAGAAGTGTTGGCCGATGCCGAACCCTAGATGACCGTTCTTACCGTCCTTGTAACGACCAGAACGGTTTTCCCGCCCCATGTGTAAATCGCTACGGTGTATATCGAACATATCCGGTTCATCGAACGCACGTTCGTCGCGATTACCGGCGCCCAGGTACAGCAGCACACCGGCACGTTCGGGGATGACCTGATCGTGGATCTGCACCTCGCGGGTGGTAAAACGAAATTGCGCGTGCACGACGGGGTCGTAGCGCATCATTTCCGTGAACACGTTTTCCCATAAATCCGGATTGTCGAGCACGTCTTGATACTGATCGGGCCGCGTATACATCAGGTGGTACCACATGTTGGCGATGGCCTTGTCGGTCGTATCGCCGCCTGCGGCCAACAATAAAGCAACGAACCCTTTGACTTCTTCCGGGCTCATCCGGCTGCCGTTTAGTTCGGCGACGCAAATGCGCGACAATAGATCCTCACCGGGCTGCTTCGAACGTTCCTCGATCATCGGATCGATGTAGTCCCACATGTCGTTGCGCGCCTTGAGTCCACGCACCAGATGTTCCCCGCCGAATCCCAATCCCGCGATCAGCAGTTGATACCAGTCGACGAACGTATCCTCGTCTTCGCGTGGCAAGCCGAGCATGTTGGAAATCACCCGAATGGGGACCTGGCTCGAGAACTGCTTGACGATTTCGACCTCGTTGGCACCCTCAGCAGTAATCCGATCGATCACCTCGTGGGCAATCTGGTCGATCATCGGTAAAAAGTCGTTGAGTTTTTGCCCTACGAATTGACCCGCCACGATGTTGCGTAAACGCCGGTGCTCATCGCTGTTGCCGTACTCTAAGATGTTGGGACCAAAGATGTGATTCGAGCCGAACTCGTAGGGTCCGTCGGGTTTGTACATGGCCCGGTCGTAACTGTCGTTGTCCTGAAACACCCCGTCCACGTCCCAGTAACGCGACACGATCCACCGGTTGTGGAAACGATCGTGGTAGATCGGATGATAGTCGCGCAGTTGCTTATAAACAGGGAAAGGGTCGCGTTGAAACGACACGGAGTCGAACACGCGAGGATCGAGATCCGGACCGAGGTCCGCGACGGGTTCAGCCATGGCTCCTCCTGTAGCTCACCGGCAATGCCCAGCACGTGTGCATTTCGCCCACTGTCAGCGCAGTAAGATGGGGTGTGGCGTCCGCTACTAGCCGCAAGTCTTCGAGCATCTCTACAACCTGCATCGATGCAGTGACGGCTGTATCGCGGACCAGCGCATACCGTGATCGCGGACGATCTTCCGGAATGGCTGGGTGTAAGGACGGTTTGCCCAACCCGAAGGCGATACCCGTAGCCAAGCCGTCCGCGCGGTATTGTCCGCGGGGTTCGCGTTGACAGAGGTCGCGGCGGTCGACGATGAACCGATCCGGATCGCGAAACACACCCGGATCACGGTTGGCCGCCGCTGCCGCGCACACGAGGCGCGCCCCTTCGGGTATCAACTTGCCAAACCGCTCAACTTCGTGACGTGCAAACCGATCGACGCAAAGCACCGGTGTCGAGTGTCTCAACGTTTCCAGATAGGCAAGCTTCATCAGACGCCGTTCGCTGCGCGCCTTGGAAAACTCGTCAAGGTGCGTCAACAACAAAAACCACAGGTTCGCCAGCGCGCCATGCAGGGTTTCGTGATCTCGCTCCAGCAGCGTTACCGCCATGTCCCTTGCCGTGACCGGTCCGCCCTCGATGTCCAAAGACCGCATGACGGAGAGGAGATCATCGCCGTCGCCACGCTCAGAGATCATCGCTTCGAGATACGCAACCAACTCATCGAGAGCCACCCGACCGTCCTGCTGCAGCGCCGGCAACCATGACACGCCGCGTTGCATGCGCCAATACAGCGCTGTGAACCGCGCTCGATCCTCCGCTGGAACGTCGAGCAAACCGCACAGCAGTTCGAGCGGCAACTGTGCGGCAAAGTCACGTGCCAAATCGCCGGTGTTTTTACCCATACCGGCGAGTAGCCGCTCAGCCGCGGATTGCGCGTGCGCATCGGTGTATCGCGCCTCGGCTTCAAGCAGCGGCAGTGCCGTACCCAGATCACGGCCCATGCCTTCCAGCCCATACCGCCATAGTTTCGAGCGGGTTTCGAAATTGGCGTCGTCGACGTAAATGGAAGTCACATCGTTGTAGGGCGTCACCCAATAGCAGTTGGCCAGCCAATCTCTATAGAACGGGTAGTGGCTGCGCAAGATCTCGAGATACGGGTAAGGGTCGCGCCTGAAATCATCGGACTGCAGCTTGATCGCCTGAATTTTCTCGGTGCTCTCACCGACGCGCTCCCGTTGATGGACTTCATAAGTGCGATAACCGACAGGTCGATCCTCGTCCCGTTCGAATTTGGGTACGACGACGCCGTTGCGTCCTTCCACTTTTTCGTTGGCAGTAGTTGGCATGACGAGCACCTACTTCAAATCGAACTGCAACCACAGTTCCCGCACCGAGACGATACCCATCGGTGCGGGACTCGTCCCATCGATGTCCTTTGGCATCTTGTCTTCGGCAATACGCACGTTAGGCATGTGACGACTCAGAATCTTGGAACCTACCACTGCTTCTTGATGCGAGATCCACGCCCCGGGACACAGATGCGGCCCCACACCGAAGGCCATGTGGCTGCAACGTCCCTCCTTGCGATAGCCACTGCGCAGGAGTTTTCCCGAGTACAAGTCATCGCGGAAGATGTCGAACGCTTCGGGCTCTTTGAATATGCGGTCATCGTGATTGGCGGAGAAGTCCACCATTTGCATGAGCGACCCTGCAGGGACATGCACGCCGTGCATCTCGATGTCGTACGTGTTGTGTCGCGGCTGGCCGCCAATGGAGGACGAGTGCCGCAACATCTCGTGAAACGCTCTGTCCCAGTTCGCTTCGTCATCCAGCACGGCTTGAAACTGTTCGGGGTGACGCAGCAAGAGACACCACATGTTCATGATCGCGCCGCGTGTGGTTTCTCCGCCGCCACCGACGATCAACGCGATGTTGGACGTGATTTCCTCGGTGGAAAGGAAGTCGCCATCCACCTTCGTTTCGCACAGCTTGGTGATGATGTCCTTGCCGATCTCCTTACCCGTTTCGTCATAAAGATATGTCGGCGTTTTACGCCGTTCTTCGACAATTCCGGCTACATAGTCTTCCAGATGCTGCCGCGCCTTGACACCTTGCTTGTGCGTTGCCGATCCACCCAACCCGCTCATCATCGAGTTGTACCAATAGTAGAAATCAGCTTGTGCCTCTTTGGGAAAGCCCAACACCTCACACACCACGCGAATCGGAAACTCGTCGGCAAACGCCTTACCCAATTCGATGGTGCGCGTGCCATCGTTGTCGGCGACATGAGCCGCATCACCGGCAGCCATGTCATCCCACGCGCCGATCATCTCCCGCGCTAACCGTTCGATGGAGGGGATGCGCAGTTGCAAGGACTTGCCCACCAAGTGTTGACCATACAGATTACGGCGACGGCGGTGTTCAACTCCCGACAGCTCGAGTTGGGTGTTGCCCAACACTCCACTGGAACTGCCTTTGGGAATGGTATTGAATCCCTCATCATCGAAGTAGCACTCGGCGATGTCGTCGTAACGGGTGACCCAATAGCAGTTGTGCAGTTTGTCGTGAAAGACCGGGTAATGGTCACGCAGAATCCGATAGTACGGATACGGGTTTCGAAAAAACTCGGGCGAATCGAAGATGCGCGGGTCGATCAGCGGCGTACCGTCCGCGGCTGTCCCCATGTCGACGGCTTCGCCGACCGGCATCAAAGGAAAAAGGTCATCACCCGAATCCGCATCCGCATCCGCCGCTGTGGCCAGCTGCTCGATGATCGACATGGTCACCTCCTTCTCGTACTCGCTCGCGCTTGTGCCAAACAGGCTCGCCAGCAAAATTGTAGTAGGGTTCATTTTTGAATTAGACTACTCGCGAAATGCCCCCTATACAACGCCGAGTTCGACATCACCCATGACCTTCGTTATCGCCAGCGCCTGCATTGACGTCATGGACAAATCTTGCATCGAGGTTTGCCCGGTGGATTGCATCTACGGTGACGACGATGACGATCGCATGTGCTATATCGAACCCAATGACTGCATCGATTGCGCGGTATGCGAGGCGGCTTGTCCGGTCGGCGCGATCTTTCGCGACGATGACGTACCCACCGAGGCGCAAGGATTCATCGCACTCAACGCGGAGTGGTTCACCGACAAGGAGGGTACACGCGCGAAAGTAGCGGCCATCGCCGAAGGCGATGCATCGGTCACATGACTACTTCACCGCGCAAACTCACCATCAATCAGCAAATCCGGCGCGCACGCATCCTCGATGCCGCCCGACAATTGGTGGCGGAAAACGACTACGACGGCATGATCATGCGCGATGTCGCGCTTCTGGCCGACGTCTCTCCAACCACGCTTTACAACCTCTACAACACCAAAGACGAATTGTTGCTGGAGGCCCTGAGGGAGAGTATTGCCGAGGGCTGGGCACAAGCCGCAAGAGAGGTGCCGGAGCTCGGATTCGAGCGGCTGCTCGCCCAAATGCGCGCCTCTGCGCAACAAACACTCGAAGCGCCGGCCTACGCCAAGGCTATTTGCCGCGCGTTGTTTCGCGCGGGACCGGACGATCAGATCGTTGCCACGCTCGTCATCGGCATACGCCATGCCGTGATCGCAGCGCTCGAAGAGATGGTCCGGCGCCGTGAGTTGCGGCCGAAGATCGACGTAGGAACACTCGCTACCCGTTTGGTCGGCGTTTTTTGGGCAAATTTCTTTCTATGGACCACCGGCGTGCTCGACGTAGAGGATCTAGAAGACGAACTGCGCACCGCTTACCTCACCACCCTACTCCCCGTCACCTGCGGATCCGCTCATCGACGGATTCAACAGCTCCTGGGGAACAAACCCGGCTAGGAACCCATCGATGAGTCACAACGAAGGCACCAACCAACAACTCTATCTGGCGCGCATTCCTCACGGTGCAATCACGCCTGAGGACTTCGAAACGCGTGAAGACGCAATTCCACAGATCGGCGACGGCCAGGTCTTGGTACAGAACCACTACCTCTCGGTCGATGCGGCGCTGCGCTTGATCGTTCGCGACAGTGATGAGTTTCTGTTCCGCGTGCGACCCGGCGATCTGATCCACGGCTCCGCCGCAGGTCGGGTGATCGAGTCCAACGATCCCAACCACGCAGTGGGCGATTACGTCATCGGATCGACAGGCGTACAAAACTACGCGGCCATGACCGGCACGGAGCTGGAGCGTTGCGATATCGAACAAGCGCCTCTGAGCGCCTGGTTAGGCGGTTTCGGCGTTTCAGGGTTGACCGCCTACTTCGCGCTCATCGAAGAATGTAAACCGCAACCCGGCCAAACCGTGTTGGTCAACGGTGCTGCCGGAGCCGTGGGTTCCATGGCGGGCCAGATCGCCAAGCTCGCCGGTGCCCGAGTGATCGGCATCACCGGCTCGGATGCTAAATGCAAGTGGCTGACCGAAACACTCGGCTACGACATCGCAGTGAACTACAAAGACGGTAATCTCTTCGAACGGCTGCAGGCAGCGGCGCCCGAGCGCATCGATATCATCTTCGACAACGTCGGCGGCGACGTGCTCGATGCCAGCCTGAAGCTCATTGGCATGCGCGGCACCGTGCTGCTCTGCGGTTCCACTTCGCAGTACCCCGCCGAGACGATGCACGGACCCGCCAACTACATCTGGCTCGGCACGATGCGCGCACGACTGCAAGGCTTCGTGGTCTTCGACTATGCCGACCGCTACGAGCAAGCGCGCACGCGCATGGCAGGGTGGATTGAAGCCGGTAAACTCAAGATTCCCGAACACGTACACATTGGAGATGTAGATGCCTTTCCCGAGGCGTTCCAGGACATGTATACAGGGAAAAATCTAGGCAAGATGGTCGTCAAGCTGCCGAGCGCAGATTGAGGGGAGGAAGCGATGCGCGTATGGGTTGTAGGTTTATTGTTAGTGAGTTCGCAAGCGCTCGCGGGGGATCGTGAACAGATCGATGCGCTCTACGCAGGATGGCGCACGGCAGTTGAAACCAGCGACATCGACGGCTATATCAACTCGCTGCACTCCGATGTGCGCCTGTTGCCTCCCGGCGCACCCGCCATCGTCAGTGCGGAAGCCTATAGAGACTTTCTAAAGCCAGTATTCGCCACGGCAACCTACAAGATCGTCGTCGATACACCACCACAGATAGAAATAGTTGGCGACATGGCCATCGCCGAATACGATTACACCATTGAGCTGACACTGATAGACCCCGACGTCGGCGTCTCCGAACCCGGCGCGCTAACCGACACGCGAACGTCCTCGCGCTACTTCGACGTGCTACGCAAGAACGACGCTGGGGAATGGCGCGTGTGGCGCCACAGCTGGCAAGTTTATCCTTCTGGAGAGTAAACAAAGAGGTGCACCATGGGTGATCCGGCCACCGATCCCGAGTCTGCAACGAAGTTGGCACGTAAGGGACATCTAGCCTTCAACTGGGACGATCTCGATCAGATCGAACTGCCTTCGGGCATCGTGACATCGATGTACCGGTTGAGTGACGCTGAAGACGCACCGACGGTCTTCAATGTCTGGTATCCGCCGGGGTGTACGGTGGAAGCACACACCCACGCGACCGACTACACGGAGATCATTCTGGAAGGCTCACAAAAAGTCGGCGCCACCTGGCACCATGCCGGCGATATTCGCCTCGGCTTGGCCAACCGGGGATACGGACCATTGGTAGCCGGTCCCGACGGCGCCAGAGTGTTATTCATGTTCAAGGACGGGCGCTGGCCCGCGTTGACGATCGGCAACAACGACGGCAGCACGCTGGGTAGCGAGGTGATAGAAGCACATGTGGCAGGGCGCAACTCAGAGCAAGCGTAGCGCTCTTTGTCTCGGAGCTGGAGTTGCGTTTTGTCTGGCGCTTACGGCGTGCAACGACGCCCGACAAGACGCCTTGCAGCCATCGCCGGACCCTCGAGCGAGCATCGCTGCCGGCGCTGTCGACGATGACCGTATCATTGCCGCAGCCGAGGCCGAACCCGGTAGTTGGCTGACTTACGGTCAGACCTACAAAGAACAACGATTTTCACGTCTCACACAATTGACCCGGGACAACATTCAGCGCCTGGGATTGGCTTGGACCAGACAGCTCGGCGATTTCAACATGCGCATGCAAGGCACGCCTCTCGTGGTCGACGGCGTGATGTATGCCACTAACGGTTGGAGCGTGGTATACGCGCTCGACGCCACCACCGGTACCGAAATCTGGCGTCACGATCCCGAGGTCGATCGCAGCTATGTCAAACTCGCTTGCTGCGGTCCCGCGCACAACCGCGGGGTGGCCGTCTACCGGGGCAAAGTCTATGTCGCGACTTTTGACGGTCGTCTGGTCGCGCTCAATGCCAAAGACGGCTCCGTTGCCTGGGATGTCGATACCTATCATCCCTCCGCACTGGGCCGCTTTAACATCACCGGCGCGCCCCGTGCTGCGGCCGGTAAAGTGTTCATCGGACAAGGCAGCTCTGAGTCGGGCCACCGGCGCGGTTACGTCACCGCTTATGATGCGGCCACCGGCGAGGTGGTGTGGCGTTTCTACCTGGTGCCCGGCGACCCCAGCCAGCCGTTCGAACACCCGGAGATGGCGCTCGCCGCCAAAACCTGGGGCGGCGAATGGTGGCAGTACGGCGGCGGGGGCACGGCGTGGCATGCACTCGTGTACGACGAAGAATTGCATAGCCTTTATATCGGTGTTGGCAACGGCGCGCCTTGGCCACGCGATATCCGCTCGCCGGGTGGCGGCGACGATTTGTTCCTCACCGCGATCATTTCCGTCGATGTGGAAACCGCTCGCATGAATTGGTACTACCAGACCGTGCCGGGTGACAACTGGGACTACAGCTCTGCCATGGATATCACGTTGAGCACCCTCAATGTGGACGGTCGCGAACGTAAGGTACTGCTGCAAGCGCCGAAGAACGGTTTCTTCTATGTCATCGATCGTGAAACGGGGGAGTTACTGCGCGCGCATCGCTACACCGACGCCATTACCTGGGCCACGCACATCGACATGCAATCAGGACGTCCCGTGGAAAATCCGCAAGTCGTGTACGAAGAAAAGCCGCAGTGGATCATCCCGGCCAACTCCGGTGCGCATAACTGGGAACCGCAGTCCTGGGACGAAGCGAACGGCATCATGTATTTCTACTACCACGACATGCCGAACTTCTACTCCCTCGACGAAGAGTTCGTCAAAACCGGCGTATACAAGATTAGGGAACGCGGCTTGAGCCTGGGTTGGGGTGAGGGTGAGTATCGCCGCAAACTCATCGAACAAGCCGACCCGCCGCCACCGACCGAAGGTTACATCGGTGCATTCGACCCGCTCACGGGGCAGTATGTCTGGCGCCACCGGTTAAAGGCGACTTACAACGGCGGCGTGTTGGCCACCGTCACAGGCCTCCTGTTTCAGGGCGAGGGTGACGGCCGCTTCGTGGCGCGCAGTACGCAGACCGGTGAACCGCTTTGGGAGCACGATGCGCTCGGTTACTTCAGCTCAGCGGTGGTCAGTTATCAGATCGATGACACGCAATACGTTGCCACGATGGTGAGCGGTAATCGCGCCCTGAACCTCGGTGGTACACTGCTGGTTTACAAGCTGGACGGCACCGCGCGCATGCCTGTCAGTGAGCGCATTACTCTGGAGGTGCCTGAACAACCGGAAGTCGATGACGACGTGGAGCAGTTTGTCCTGGGCGAGCGCCTCTATGACGCACAATGCGCCAGTTGCCACGGGGGCATCGGTGTGGCATCCGAAGTCCTCACCACCGCCCCTGATCTGCGTGCAATGACCCCTGCGGCTCACGCAGAATTTCACGCCATCGTGCTTGAAGGGACACGAGCCGAGCAAGGCATGGCGGGATTTGCCGAGGTCTTCGAACAAAGCGACAGCGAAGCGATCAGACACTTCCTTATTGTCGAGGCCAACGCCTTGCGCAGGGCGCAACAGGCGACCGCGCAATAGTGCGCACAACAACGATGGATATCACCCACATGACCACTACCCCACGCATACGCCTGCTTACCCTGTCTTGCATCGCGCTGATGCTGACACCGCTGGCGAGTTCGGCGCATCACGCTTTCTCCTCGGAATTCGATGCCAACCAGCCTTTCCGGGTACAGGGCACGGTAGTGAAAGTGGAGTGGATCAACCCGCATAGTTGGATACACGTCGACGTCAAGCAGGAGGACGACACGGTCGTACCTTGGATGATGGAAGGCGGCACACCCAACTCCCTGCTTCGAGCAGGTCTCACCCGCAGCTTGTTGAAGGTAGGCTCCGAGGTCATCGTGCGGGGTTATCAAAGCAAAGACCCCGATTGCACTCCGAAATGTCGCGGTAGCGGGCGCGACATTACTTTCGTCGATGGGCGCCGCTTGTTCATGGGTTCCTCCGGAACCGGTGCGCCGCGAGACGGGGCCGACCCCAGCGAGAGCGGGACAGAAGACAAGCTACCGGAGGAGTGAGTTGAGCATGACAAATAGCCAAGCCTCCTCGTGGCGGTGTAGCGTCGTCATTGGGTTACTCCTTCTCGGCGGGTGCATGACCACGGACAGTTCCAGTACGAACGCCAAACCGAGCCCACCGACAACGCCGGATTTGAACGGGTTGTGGCAGGCGGTCGGCACGGCGCATTGGAATCTCGAAGGCGGCAGCGCCATCAGCGGACCCGCAACCCACACATTGGGTGCGCTGGGAGGTATCCCTGCCGGTGTCAGCTACGTTGCAGACGGTCCTATTCCCTATACGGAAGAAGCCGCCCTCAAACGCGAGACGTACCGCGTTGAATGGCACCAGTGGGACCCCGTAGTGAAGTGCTTCATGCCCGGCATCCCCCGGCAGACTTACATGCCGCTGCCCTTTCATATCGTGCAATCCGACGACAAAATCTTCATCGCCTACGAGTGGGGGAGTAACAGCCGCGTCATACACATGGACCGCCCCGGATCGCGGGCGGAATTGCCGTCGTGGATGGGACATTCGGTGGGTCGGTGGGAAGGTCAGACATTGGTGGTGGAGGTGACCGACCAAGTCGCCGATACCTGGCTCGATGCCACCGGCACCTGGCACAGCGACGAATTGAAAGTGACGGAGCGCTACACCCCCGTCGGCGACAATCACATCGAGTACCAGGCCACCATCGAGGATCCCGAGGTGTTTACACAACCCTGGACCATCCGCTTACCGCTGTACCGTCGTCTGGAGTCCAATGCGCGCCTTTTGGAGTACAAGTGCATCCCCTTCGCGGAAGACGCCATGTATAAACACTTACGTAAAGGTGCGGATCCGGATAAGCCGGCTTTGAAGGATCTATATTAGGACTAGGAGGCAGCCCAATGATCAGGTCGATATACGCAATTGTGTTGGTAACCTTGTTTGCACCCGCCGTGTTCGCCGAAGTGCCGATGAAGCCTTGGGGCAAGCCGAGCCTGCAGGGTACTTGGGACTTCAAGAACGCCACGCCGTTGAATCGCCCCGAAAGATGGAAAGACAAGGAATTTCTGACTCCCGAAGAAGCCGCGCAGATCCAAGAAGACATACGCCGTAATCGTGCCGCCGCCGCCAGCCGTGAAGGGGATGTTCGCGAAGGACTGGACGGCCAGTCGGATGTGGATGTGGGTTACAACTCCGGTTTTCTAGAGTTGGCGACGCAGCTGGACGGCAGCCTACGCACATCGCTCATTGTCGATCCGCCCGATGGCCGCATGCCGCCAATGACCGAATCCGCGCGCGAGCGGAACCGGCCGTATTGGCATATGCAGTCTTTGCCTCCCGACGGTCCTGAGATGCGTAACCTCACGGACCGTTGCCTCACCGGCTTCAACAATAATCCGATGCGCTCGGGTGCGTACAACAACATCATGCAAATCGTGCAATCGGAAGGCCACATCGTCATTCAGGTCGAGATGGTCAATGACCATCGCGTCATCCCCACGGACGGGTCCGGTCGCGTGCCGAGCAACGCACGATTCTGGAAAGGCTTCTCCACCGGGCAGTGGGACGGTGACACCTTCGTCGTCACCACGACCCACTTCAAGCCTTACGCCGCCCCCTTCGGTACGGGCGACGATGCCGTGCTGACGGAGCGCTTCAAACGCCTGGATCAGGACACCTTGGAATACGAGTGGACGATCAGCGACCCCGAGTCCTACCCCATCCCGTTTACGGCACGCCAACAGATGCAGCTGACCACCGACGATGTGTACGAGTACGCCTGCCACGAAGGCAACTACTCAATGCCGTTGGTGCTGAAGGCGGCCCGAAAACAAGATAGAGAAGGGGTTAACGATGAAACCTGGATGCCAAGCTGGTTCAAGGGCTTGCTGCGGCAGTAGCCCGCGTCACGAGAAGCACGGTGTCCAAAGCCCTGGATGAACAAGCAGCCAACGTCGCGCGGGTTGAAGCGTTGCGCGCACCTAAACCGCTAACGCACGGCATCGATCTCGACCGCATCGATACCACCCGCGTCGAGACGGCCGTCGCTGCGGTGCAAACACATGGCTACGCCATCGTGCCGGACTTTCTATCACCCGCACGACTCGAGCGTGTTCGCAATGCGATGACGCCGATCTTTGAACAGACCGGTACGCGGGATCTCGACAAACACTCAGGAAGCAAACGCAGCGGCTATGCCGGACAGCAAGCCGTGCACGTACACAACCTATTCGCTAAAACACGGGCGGTTGACGAACTGGCTATCGATCCGGTGTTGCTCAAAATCATCGAAGGTGTGCTCGGACCCTTGTTTCAGCTCTCAGTGGCCACCGCTATGTGCCCCGATCCCGGTGTGGATCCGCAAGGCTTGCACCAGGACGATGGACATTACCCCTTACCTCGACCGCGTCCCCCGTTCATCGCCAACACCCTGATCGCACTCGATGATTTCACCCCGGCAAACGGCGCGACGAGGATCGTGCCCGGCAGCCACTTGTGGACCCAACCCGTCGCGCAAGACGCACCGGTCGACTTTGCCGAGATGCCGGCCGGATCCTTGTTAGTGTTCGACGGCGCGCTATGGCATGCGGGTGGCGGTAACACCACAACCGACCAGCGCCGCCGTTCGATCAACTTCAATTTCAACCTGTCCTGGTTGCGGCAGCAGGAAAACCAGTATGTGGGCATCCCCCGCGCCACCTGGCTGTCGCTGCCAGAGCGCCTGCAACGCCTTCTAGGCTTTCAGAAGGTCAATTTCCTGTATGGCAGCGTCGACTACACCGACCCGCTGGAATACTTCAAAGCGCACCCCAACTAACGGCCGGTCAGCCCCGGCCGCGCCACAAACAAGGGCGCAAACGCTTGACGATTGAACCACAACAGGGCAACGACGAACACGCAAAACACGCCGGCGATCAACCCGCCCGGTACGAGGACCTGGTTGACGAACATGTGGTACATCGCCATGTTCACGGCCAGCGGTGCCTGGACCGCTGCGCCTAGCGCGACAAACCGATTACTCAAGAACGTGGCGGCGCCAATTCCATAAATGACCAACAACGCGGCCATCATGTCCGGACGCAAGTTCACTTCGGCCCATCGTGCGCCGGCTTCCGACAATATCGATTCCGGGGGTCGCCAACCGAAGAGCGTCATCCCGAACATCACGAGGAGCCACAATCCGAACACCGTCTGTACAATGCGCGCAGTCATAGCATCACCACCAAGAGGTCAGTGCCGTCTGACTTTACTCGCTATGGGAACGACCGCAACTTGTCGGACTAATCGCAGCCTCTGAGCCAGGCGATGGCGGTTTCGGCATCGTCGAAAGTTTTCCATTGGGTCGGCCAGGGGAAGGCGAGGTGAATGCTATCTAGTATGATGCCGGTGACCTCGTCCGAAATGACCCACGCGGTTTTGGAACCAGGATCCAGGACGTCCTGAAAGCTGACCGCCACCTCATGGCCATGTTCCTTGATCCGCGCCCAATCCACCTCGAACTCGGCTGCGACCAGGTCCCACACCGTGGACGTGCCTGGATGGAAGTCCACATGCTGCTCCCAGTCCCTGGCTGCTTGCAGGATCTGGCCGGGAGTCACTGTCTCCGACCCGATGTGCACCACCACATCGAGCTTGTCGAGATAGCGGGTCTTTATCGCCATACGCTCAAGTGTAGACCGCTTTAGCCAGTCCGTGAGCGTTGGTCAGACAAGCGCGGTCGCCTTCGATCGCTTTATAATGAGCCACTTAGCCTACACAGCACGGGAGAGTGGCGATGGACAGGATGCGCGCGGCGCGCTTGGTGGAATCCGGCAAAATCGTCTGCGAAGACACTCCGCTGTTCGAACCCGAAGACGGCCAGGTCATCGTCAGGAACGACATGGCAGCCATCTGCGGGTCGGATTTGCACCAGGTCTATTTCGAGAGTCTCGGCACCATCAACTATCCTGCCGAACCCGGTTGGCCCGGACACGAAGGCGTGGGCGAAGTGGTCGAGTCCAAACACCCCGGACTTGGGGTCGGAGACAAGGTGCTCACGGTGCCGGGCTACGGCTTTCAAAGATGTTTCGCCGATTATCAAACCTTGCCGGGACATTGGTGTTTGAAACTGCCGGACTACGATGGGCCCGTTGAGGATCTGTTGATGGCTCAGCAGTTCGGCACCACCATCTACGCACTGCGCCGCGGCAATATGGATTTCGTCGGCAAGACCGTGGCGGTGCTCGGGCAAGGCTCCGCGGGTCAGTTTTTCGCTTGGCAAGCCAAACACCTGGGCGCCGCTCAAGTTGTGGTCGCCGACTTGTCACCGGCACGCCTCGCGCAATCCTCAAATTTCGGCGCCGACATCGCTGTGGCCGGTGACAATGAAGGCAACGCCGTTCGCGAAGCGGTCATGGATGCCAGCAACGGTCAAGGCGCCGACATCGTCATCGAGGCAGTGGGCCGGCGCGAAACCATCCAGCACTCCATCGACATCGCCAAGCCACTGGGCAACGTCGTGTTTTTCGGCTTACCCGATACCGTCGAAGCCGTGCCGTTCAGCTACGCGAAGTTTTTCATGAAACAGCTCAACATGTACGGCGTTGTCGGCGCGCAGGCCGAAGAAGACCTCTCATCGTTCCACAAGGCGCTCGACTGGATTTCCCGGCGCGAAATCAACGTCTCGCAGATGGTCAGCCACCGCTTGTCCCTCGAGGCGATCGATCAAGCCATGCATCTGGCACACGAGCGCGACGAAGACGCACTCAAGGTCACACTGACTTTTTAGAGAACCTCCGCTGCTACTTCAGCCGAGTTCGGCGAGCCGGGCTTTAAGTGTACTCAGCGCACTCTTGTTGGCGTTCTTGATCGTGTCCATGGACGGCGGTTCAACGCTGATGTCACCAAGCTCGGTGAGTACGACATGCACGTCGTCGTGTCCATCGATTTGTTTCATGTCGTTCAACCAGCGCTGAACTCTCGGGAAGGGCGCGAAATCGAACACGTTCGTGAAACCGCTTTGTAGCTGACCGATTTCGACGTACGCAGCGAAGTCCGCAATTGTGTAACTGTCGCTTGTCAGGTACTTCCTGTCGGCCAGCCACCCGCTTTCCAGCACCTGCAGCGCATTGGTCAGCGTGTTCAAAGCGCTTTGTTGAACGTCCTCCGGGATATTCAGGTCTTTGCGTATCTTGGGCGCCACTAAGCCAATGGACGCATCGCGCACATTGCGGTGGTGGAAGTTCAGGTACCAATCGACGATGGCGCGTTCCTGCGGTGCAGTTGGATACACATCGTCCCACCCGTGCTTGTTGCACAGGTAGCACATGATCGCGTGCGCTTCGGCCAGGACAAATCCCGTGTCCGGCTCTTCCACAGTAGGAATCGTGCCGGCGGGGTTCTTGGCGAGAAAAGCAGGATTGCGACTGCCGTTGTCGCCTTTCGAGCCTGGATTGGTGAGCACCATTTCAAACGGTGTGCGTTTGTTGAGCATCAGCCACATCACGGCGCGTACGGGCTGCGAAAACGGCACGCCGTAAATCTTCAAAGGTGCGGTCATTATGAGTTCTCCCTGTCTACTGCAAATACGATTAGCGCGTTCCCGGCCATTCTATCGCCAAACAGATAACCTGAGTTCACGAGTACATGTCCCCGATAAACGACCGGGCCATCGGCTTCGATGCTGCCGCCGTGCGCGACTTCACCCGACACGGAGTCGAATTCGACATTCGTGTCAAAATCCCACAACACCTCGCCGGTGACTGAGTCGTAGGCTCTTAAGTGTCCGTCGAAAGCACCGGCGAATACAGCACCGGGAATCGCCGTAGCGGCAGCCGACAAACCGGGATCGCAGGCCGGTTTATCCGCTTCTTGACAGGCGTCCGGAGCTGCGCTGTACCACAGCACTTCACCGTCCGCCGCATTGAGCGCAAACAGACCCGGCTTGCGCGGTCCCTTGAAGCGCCCGGTAAACACCGTATCTGCGTTCGGCGCGAAGATCACTCCGTCGTGCGCAGCGAGTCCCCAGTGCACGCCGCCCGCAAAACCCCCGCGGCCGATCTTCTTACGCCACACCAGGCTACCGTCCTCCGGTAGCAATGCGAACACATCGCCCGACTTCTGACCCGCAATCACGAGATCGCGTCCGTCGACCGTTTGCAAAACCGGCGGCGCCCCGATATCGAGGTCCGGTCCATCCTCTTCCGGACAATTCGGACCCCCGCCGATGAAACAGGCCATATTCCACGCATCTCCGGAGATAGACTGGTAGTGCCAAACGATGTCGCCGGTATCGACGTCGATAGCCAGTACCGAATCGCTGGTATCGGCAGCAGGTGAGGTATAGGCCTCGCCCGTACCCACATAGAGCAGCCGGCGCTTCGTATCGATCGTCGGGGAGTTCCAGATCGGCGCACCCGCGGGATGGTATAGCTCCACACCCAGTTCATTCTGCCGGCCTCGTGGCTTTGGCGCTTCGGGAATGGCATACGTCGTCCACAGTTTGCGCCCGGTCGCGACCTCGAACGCGGCGACACCGCCACGAAACGTGCAGCATGCATACCCGGGATCGGCCGCACTGCCCCACTCCGTCGATGACAGCGGTACGAACAGACGGTTTTCAAACAGCCGCGGCGAACCCGTAATGGTCACGTCCGGGTGCGCATCCGCTTGTGCGCGCCAGAGCTCCCGACCTGAGCGTGCATCTATGGCATACACCGTTCCAGCGATGTCGCCGAAGTACGCCTGTTGCCCATCGTCGCTGACGGCGATAGCGCTACGTACTTCGACATCGGCCGCGTATGCCCAATGCGCACAACCGCTCTCGAGGTCAAGCGCATACACGGTGCCGTCCTGGCTCCCAACGAGAATCGCATCCCCGTAAGGGACGGGTTGGCTGCGCGCTCGTGTCGCCCCCGGGTAGGCAAACACCCACTTTGGCTTGAGCTTGGGAATATCTTCGGTGGCAAGTCCCGCCACGCTCTCGGGTATGAAACGATCACCTTCGTAACTCAAACTCCAGCCTTGCGTGGAGGGTTCGGCCGTCGATACCAACGCCTCTGCACACCGTTTCACGGGCACTTGCGCCGCCGTTGCGCCGCCGAGGTGTGTTGCCAGTGCATCGACATGATGCGGATCCAGTCCTTGTGCATGCACAGCCATGAGTCCGTCCGTCAGCGAAGCTTTGATCGCCTTGGCACCGATGATCTGGAACTTGATTTGGTGGGGCGCCTTCGCCACGCTGCCGTCGTGACAGTGTGCACAACGAGTATCGAACTCGGCTTGCGGATCGAACTGCGCTGTTTGTATCGCACCGTTCTCTTCCTGCTGTTCTGGTTGCAGTTGTTGTGGGTTCTCCGCGCCACAACCCGCCAACACCACAATCCACAACAAGCTCATCCACCGATTCGTCACAACGCCTCTCCCGTTCTAGTTCGTGCCTGTCCTAAAATGGCATCCTTGCCATTTCTTCCCAACGGTTTCCTAAAGGAAACCTCCCAAAAAACCTTCCGTTCTTTGTTTCGGGCATCCTGCCCTCCCTAACGCGGTCGCCAAATACTACGTATTTGGGACAAGCACTAGTTAGATGGTCGCGCGTCGCGCATCACGCCGGTCGAATGCTGCGCGTATCCGCTCCAAGCGCGTCGACGTGATCGGATAGCGCCAGATAAACACCACCGCCAACGCGTAAAACAACCAGGGCGGTAAAACGTAGACAAATTTCAACATGTTGATTGCCTCCGGCCCGTTGGTTTCGGACGGATCGAAACCTAGATACTGCAGCAGGGGCAACGCGGTACCCAACGCAAGCGCACCCATCAGTTTCTGACCAAGGGACCATACGGCGATATAGGAACCCGCAATATCCTCTCCCTGGCGCCGTGATGCGATCTCGATCACATCGGCCTTCATGGCCATCGACAAGGCGCCGAAATTACCGCCGGCGACCCCATAGAGAGCCAGTGTCAGAAAGAACGGCCACAGATCGCCAGCGCCCAGGAACAAAAACAACGGAGTTACGAAAACAAAGAGTACACCGCCAATCAACCAGGTGGCCTTTTTACCGATACGCGAGGCAATGTATATCCATACCGGTAAGGACAAGATGTTAGCGCCGTAATACCCCAGCAAGATGCCTTGCGTGTAGTTCTCGGCATCCACGACGAATGCGGCAAACAACATAAACGTCGCACCGCCCCACCCGGTGCCGAGTGTCTGCATCATGAACCCTGCAAACAACAACTTGAACGAGCCGTTCTTGAACATCGTCCCGGCATTCTTGTACAACGACGATTTGGGGGGCGTAAGCGCCTGTCGCTCCGGCACTCCCGCGATGGCTATGCCAATGAGTAATGGCAAGGCGATCAGCGCCATGCTGCCGATGATGGCGAGCCCCTCCCTCGGAGCATCGCCATAGCCCACCAACTGTCCCGCGGTTACCGGCACGACAAGCACGCTCACGTTGCCCAGGAAGCCGAACGCTTGGCGCCATCCGGTAATGCGCGTGCGTTCATCGTAGTCATCGGACAGTTCAGCGCCCCAGGCGTAGTAGGGGATGATCACCATGGTCCATCCCAGCCATAACAAGACCGACCACGTCAGCAGATACCAGTTGTCTACCGGGAGTCCGAGCGAACCGGGGTTAAACAGCACATACGCCGAAAACATCATCACCAGACCGCCGCCGATGACCCAGGGTTTACGACGACCGATAGGCGATCGGGTGCGATCGGACAAGTAGCCAATCAGAGGATCGGTGATGACATCCGTGATGCGGGAAAGCATCAGGATCAGTCCGACATCGGCGAGATCCAGCCCGAAGTCCTTGGAGTACACGAACGGCAGATACAACGCGATCGGGATAATCGCGAGATATGACGCATACTCAGGTAACCCGTACAGCACGAGCGTCGACAGCCGCAATCTGGAAGCAGCAGGCTGAGCCACCGCGCTCATGACTAGCGTGAACCCGGAGCCGGATTACAAGTCACGAAACCCCGTGACCTGCCGCTTGGGCCACAAGAAGTCGATACGGGTGCGGTGGATCAACCAGCGCCCATCGACTTTCTTGTACAGGTCGTCATAGATGCCATACAAGCCGAGCGGATTCTCGGTGCCTTCCGAGGTAAACAGGTCGTGCAAGTACCAGCGCCCGTTGGCTGTCGTCGCATCGATCAAGCGAATCCAAGGATTGGTGACCGCGTGCAGCACCGCGAAGGGCTCACCTTCCGCCTCGGCGTAGGTCGCGAAGTTTTTGCGGATCTCGGCCTTGCCGACCCAGTCGCCGCCGTAATCGGGACCGAACTCACAGACCGCATCGTCCGTAAATAGGTCCACGAGCCCATCCAGGTCCTTACCATCGAAGTAGTGGCTGTACATGATGCGCAGCTCCTTGATGGTTTCCTTCTCGAGCAGTTCCTCAAGCGTCATTTATGCATCCTCCCCTCACCTGCCGCTCTTTTGTACCAAGGTCCACTTTTTTCAAGTAGACTACTCTGCTCCCATAAGCCACACAACCAGCCCAGACCGGGCTTGTATGAGCCTATGCCTCTTGAACCAAACCAAGAACCTTACGAACCGGTTGAACCAGAGCACCTCGAGAAGATCAACTTTCTCGACCAGGGCCTGCAGAATTGTCCCTACCACGCCTACCGGATGCTGCGTGACGAAGCACCTGTGTGGCAAGACCCCATCACCGGGTTCTACGTCATCACACGCTTCGATGACCTCCGCGCTCTACTCCTGGACCCTGAGCGCTATCGGAACAGTATGAGCGGTGGCCAGGGCGGCAGCCGCGATCGCCTGGACGCAGAGCGCGCCCAACGCATGATGGCGCTTTACAAAGAAAAGGGATGGGTCCCCGCCCCGACCCTCGCCGGGCGCGACGATCCAAACCACAAACAAATGCGCGCCATGTTCAACGAGGCTTTCAAACCGAAGAAGATCAACGCGATGGATCCGTTCGTGCGCGACACGGCTTACAAGCTGATCGACGCGTTCGTCGACGATGGACACTGCGATTGGATTCATCAATATGCCGTGCCGCTTCCCCTTATCATAATCGGCAGGCAGATGGGCGTGCCTGAAGAAGATATCTGGCAGATCAAAGCGTGGACCGATGCATGGATACAACGCCTCGGAATGATGCAGACTGAAGAGGAAGAGCGTTGGTCCGTCGAGATGGAAATCGAAGCACAGCATTACTTTCAACCCATCTTCGAGCGGCTGCGCAAAGCCCCGGATGACACGCTACTGTCCGATATGGTCAATCGCGTCATTCCCGAGTGGGGCCGGACCCTCAACGACAACGAGCTACACGCCGAGATGATGGCAGACACCTTTGTCGGCGGATCGGAAACCACCACCAATGCCATCGGCTTCGGCATGAAGCTATTGATCGAAAACCCGCACGTGTGGGCGCAGCTAAAGGCGGATCCCGACAAACACATGCGCACGTTCTGCGAAGAAGTGCTGCGCCTGGAAGGTCCTGTGCAGGGGTTGTTCCGCATGGCCGGCGAAGATATCGAACTGCACGGCGTGACCATTCCCAAAGGCGCCATGGTCAACGTACGTTACGCCGCGGCCAACCGCGACGAACGCGAATTCCATTGTCCCGCCGAGATCGATCTGGAACGTGACAAGCCAGGCAAGCATTTGGGCTTCGGCTCAGGTGTGCATCACTGTCTCGGCGCCCCACTGGCAAGGCGTGAGATGTATTGGGCATTTCGGGCCCTGGTCGATCGTGTCGAAGACATGCGTTTCGCCGAGGGCAAGAACACCTTCGAGGTGGCGCCCAACTTTTCCCTGCGCGCACTTAAGGAACTGAACATCGAGTTCACAGCCAAGCCACCGGGAGATCGTCCTAATCCGGCGCAAATCACCGCTAAATCAAATGCAACCGACATGGAGGCACCGTAATGGCCGAAGCCTACAAAGACCTGGACCCGCAAACCATGCCGCGCTCACCCGGTATAACCTACCAGGAATTGCTCGACCTCGACTCACACGAGGTGCCGGACGTACTGCGTCTGCAGTCTCCCAAAGACATGGGCTTGAACGAGTTTCCGGTCACCCGCTACACCACCAAGGCTTACCACGACCTGGAAGTGGAGCGATTGTGGAAAAAGGTGTGGCAATTCACTTGCCGCGAAGAAGACATCCCCGAAGTCGGCGACCACTATCGCTACGACATCGCCGGCATGTCCTTCCTCGTCGTCAGAACCGAGTCTGGAGATGTCAAAGCCTTCCCCAACGCATGCTTGCATCGCGGACGTATGTTGAAAGAATTCAACGGCAATGCGGTGGAACTGCGTTGCGCCTTTCACGGCTTCTGCTGGAATCTGGACGGTAGCCTGTGCGACATTCCTGCAGAGTGGGATTTTCCGCAAATCGATAAAAGCGACTTCAATCTACCGGAGCTTCCGGTAGCGACCTGGGCCGGATTCATCTTCATCAATCCCGACCAGAACTGCGCTCCCTTCGCGGACTTCATCAAAGATCTTGCGCCTCAATTCGAACGTTGGAACCTCGGGGGTTTGTTCAAAGCCTCACATGTCGCCAAGATCATGCCATGCAATTGGAAGATTGCTCAGGAGGCGTTCTGCGAGGCCTACCACGTCAACGGTACGCACCCGCAGATCCTGAGGAGCCTCGGTGACGTCAACAGCCAGGTTGATATCTGGGACAATTGTGCGCGGGTCATTACACCGGGCTCCACGCACAGCCCATTACTCGACTACGTGCCCAGCAACGACGATATGTTACGCACGCTGCTCGATGTGGATCACGACGCCGAGGTACCGCAGGTCCCGGACGGTATGCACATGCGCGAATTCATGGCCGCTCGCGCGCGCGAGGGATTGCGCGAGATCGCCGGTGAGAAAGCCGATCTATATTGCGATGCGGAATTGGTCGACAGTCTCGATTACACGTTGTTCCCGAACTTCCATCCGTGGGGTGCTTTCAATGGCATCGTGTATCGCTTCCGGCCGAACGGCAACGATCATCGCAGTGCCATCATGGAATGCATCATGCTCTCACCGTTCCAGGGCGAACGCCCACCGGCCGCTGAAGTGCGCTGGCTCGAAGAGGGCGAGTCCTGGTCCAGTGCGCTCGGCTACCTGGGCAAGGTGTTCGATCAGGATTCCTTCAACATGCCCAAGGTGCAAGCGGGCTTGGAAAGCACCTACCAAACCGGCGTAGTCATGGCGGGCTATCAGGAATCGAAGGTGCGCTGGCTACACACGAAACTCACTGAATGGATAGGCGAATAATGGCTAGTATCACTCACCCGTTCGATCCGGACACGCTCTATCAGGCAGACGACGACGGTAACATCCGCGTCAGCAACGGTAATCGTGTCGGTATCTTCACAGCCCAGGGCGTTCACATATCCGGCGACATCAAACACGCCGACCCGCAGCTTTGCGTCTGGGTTGGCAACAATCCGGATCCCGTTGAGGCGTATCAGCGTCCCGGGCGCAACACTGTCAACGGTCACTTGAGCTAGCTGCTATGCCTCAGTACATGTTGATCGGCTTGTGCGAACCTCTGGACGATGACGGTCAGGATGCGTTCGACGAGTGGTTCATCGATCAGCACATAGAGGACACCACACATTGCCCCAACTTTGTTCGTGGGCGGGTTTTCAAGCTGCAGGGACCGCACCTCGACATCGAAAACGCGACTAAGTACATCTCCTTTTACGAGGTCGAAGCCGACAGCTACGAAGAGGCCGAACGCGTGTTAAACGAATGGCAGGCTGACCCGAATGCATGGGAAGGCCGCAAGCGTCACCTTGAGACCGGCGAGCGCTTGGGTGGCATTCCCATGAAGATCGGCGGCTCGGGTTGGTACGAATTGCTACGCGACTATTCCGGACCAGGCAAGGCTTCCTAGCAAGCGACGAAACAAGCGAACAATCGCATGACGTGGAGTCCGTTTACGGCAAGAGTGCTCGCTGATCCGGCGAACGGGCACCGTGAACTGTTGCAACACTGCCCCGTGCACAAGTGCGAAGAATTCGACCCACCGTTTTACACGCTGTCACAATACAACGATGTGGAAAACTCGCTTCGAGACGTCGAAACGTTTTCCTCACATTACGGGCAAGGTCCGCGCTTCAGCGAACCGCAGGGTATGCTCTGCGACCCGCCGCAGCACACTCACATGCGCAAACTCGTGCAGCAAGCCTTTGCTCCACCGGCGTTGGCCGAGCTGCAGCCGCGCATAACATCCCTCACGCAACAACTTTTGGACGACATCCTCGCCGCCGGCGGCGAGTTCGATTGCCACGACGATTTCGCCTTTCCGCTTCCGGTCACCATCATCGCCGGTATGCTGGGCGTGCCAACTGAAGACTTGGAGAGATTCAAACATTGGTCCGATATCCAAGTTGCGGCGATGGGTGCCGAGGATCCGAGCCAATACGCTCAAGAGCAAGCGAGCTTCTTTGCGTACATGTACCAGCACTTTGCAACACGCAGGCAAGCTATCGCGGCTGGCGATAGGGTCCCCGACGATCTGCTCACCACGATCGCGGACGCAAAGGATCCTTCAGGTCGGCTACTCAGCGATGCGGACGCCCAATCGATTTTGATGCAGCTGCTGGTAGGCGGCAACGAAACGACCACGTCGCTCATCACTAACCTGATTTGGCGTCTACTGGAACACCCAACACAGTGGCGGGCGGTGGTCGACGACCCGACCCTCGCCGAGGCCGCGATTGAAGAGAGTTTGCGATTCGACCCCCCGGTCTTGGGTCTCTACCGCAATACCACACGTGAAGTGCACCTTCACGGCACCGTCATTCCGGCCAATGCCAAAGTGTTCATCAACTATGCAGCAGCCAATCGCGACCCGAACGCCTTCGAACGCCCGGACGAGTTCGACATTCACCGCAACCGGAAAAGACACATGTCATTTGGGCTTGGTGTACATTTTTGCCTGGGCGCGCCAATGGCGCGCATGGAAGCCGAAATCGCGCTGCGCCAAATCGCCACACGCATACCCAACCTGAGCTTGCGAGGCAGCGGTGAACGCATCGCTCCGTTTTTCTTATGGGGCAGGCGCAAGCTGCCCGTTGCCTGTTAAGATCGGTTCACAAGCTTAGCGTCGGGTTAAAGACCATGTTTAGAATCGTTTTACAACTGCTTGGCATCGTCGTGCTCATCCTAGGTGTTACCCTCATCACGCTGCGCCTCGACCACCGCGATGCCGACGGCCCGTCGATCCTGTTCCCGGGTGGACAGCTCGTCTCCGGGGAACTCCACACAGGACCGGAGCCCGATTGGGACTTCACCGACGATGTCTTCACGATCGAGCTGCAAACCGACGAACCCATGAGTTCACGCAGGATCTTCGTGATGGAGAGCGGCGGTAAAGTCTACGTGCCCTCCGGCTACATGAACTCGTTCCTGGGGCGGCTGTGGAAAGATTGGGCATTCGAAGCCGACGCCGGTAGCGGCCTGGCAGTTGCTCGCATCAACGGTGTGCGTTACGAACGGCAGCTCATCCGAGTCAAAGACGACGGTGTCATAGAGGGTGTCGCCCGCAAACTGGCACAGAAGTACGCCGGTGGCGAATCGCCCGAAGCGGTGACGGCTATCAAGCAGTCCGTTACCGACAACGACACTTGGATATTCGAGATGGCGCCTAGGCACCAGGGGAGAACGCGGTCGTGAAAACCAAGAACTATCTTATCCTTTGCGCGGGTATCACCGTTGCGCTGGTGCTTGGCCTGCTCTACGTGCCTGCGTTTGCCGACACCGTCGAACAGTTCCTGCTGTTGTTCTTATCCACAAACGCGCGCTAATGAGTTTCGTATGATCCGATTGCTTATCTTCGCCATTCTGTTGTCTTGCAACGCTACCAACGCCGCGTTCGGAGCAGAGACGACGTTCGAGACGCTGGTAGACAAACAAGGTCATCCATTGGACGATCCGCGTTATGACCTCATTCGCAAGATGCACGAGCAGGAAGAGCGTGGACTAACGGCCTTTCGCAGCGAGGATTACACGCGGGCATACGAACTCTTAGCCGAACCGGCTAGCCACGGTTTCAAAAGCGCTCAGCATTGCCTAGCGCTCATGCACATCAATGGTCACGCAGTCGAGCAGAACGTCTTGGTGGGTGTCGCGCTCTTGGGACTCGCTGCCGAATCCGGCGACTGGCAGCTGAAGAAGGACTTTAAGGCTGCTCTGAAGAAGATCCCAAAGAAGTATCAACAACCCGTCAAGGATCAAACCGCCTACTACATCGCCCGTTACGGCATGGCTGCGCAAGGCGTGAGTTGTGAGAAGGCCAAACAAACCGGTTCGAACATGAGTTCGATGGTGTGCATCAAGGAGCCTGGTGAGTATCAGCATTACGACTGGGCTCCATAAGCCTACCCCTTAATGGAAGATGAGCACGCTCGACGCCGGTTAGACCGCATCGCATGGTGGTTGGACGATGCCTTTCGGTTGCCAGGCGGTTACCGGGTAGGTCTCGATGGTTTCATTGGGCTCGTTCCCGGCATTGGCGATGCGGCAGGGCTTGTGGCATCGAGCTACGTGATTCTGCAAGCCTACCGCTTGGGTGCTCCGGCGCCCATGCTGATGCGCATGACAGGTAACGTCGTACTTGAGCTGCTCGTGGGTGTAGTACCGGTCTTGGGGGACCTCTTCGACTTCGTATTCAAGGCCAACCGGCGTAACGTCACGTTGCTCACCGAGAGTTTCACCGCTGCACCCTCTGCATTCGTCGCCCGCCAAGGATTACCGACGCGTAAAATCGGTATCGCCTTTGCTTTGTTGGTCGCGGTGGTCCTCGCTCTCCTGGTCGCAGTCGGTTGGCTGGGTTACAGGTTTTTGAGTTTTCTAATCGGCCTGATCTAACCCCCGCTAGACGTCCGCGATGTTGCGCGGCACGTCGCGAAACGGACCCGTATCGAACCGCGGTTCTTTGGGCAGCTCGAGTACGCGTTCAGCGATGATGTTCTTTTGAATCTCATCCGTGCCTCCGGCGATGCTGATGGCCGGTACCGATACTAAAATCTCGGCGATGATACCCTCCATCGGTGACTCGCTGCCGCTCAACATCGCATCCGTACCTGAAACAAGTGTATGCACGTGAGACGCCTGCCGCGCGATCACGCTCGCGGCGAGCTTGCCTATCGAGCCTTCGGGGATCACGTTGGTATTGCCGCTGCGCCGTTTGTGTGCGGCTGACTCAGCGGCAAGGTCGGCGGCCTTTTTCATAGCGATGAGTCGCGCCAACTCCTGGCGTATGTGCGGATCGCTGATCGCTCCGGTTTCCAAAGCGCGCGGTACAGCCAAATCGACACGACCCGCGCGCTGCGGATACCATGTGTAGGGTTCCAGCGCTATGGCGAGTTCCTGACGATACTCTTCGTAGATGGGTCCATCCAAGTCTTTAATCGCACCCCCGCTGCGGTCGCCGCCGAAGCCTTGACGTTCCGCAGAAAGGGTCGTGGCTGCTATTTTCCATCCCTCACCTTCGGCACCGAGTAGATCCTCCGCTAAAACCTCGGCATCGGACATGAACACCTCGTTGAAAGACGCGTGGCCGTTCATTTGTCTTAGAGGCCGCACTTCCACACCTGGCTGGCGCATGTTGATGAGGAAGTAGCTAATGCCTTGATGTTTGGGCACATCCCAGTCGGTGCGTGCCACTAATATGCCGTAATCGGCATGGTGCGCACTGGTGTTCCAAACTTTTTGCCCGTTGACGACATAACGATCGCCGTCCTTCTCGGCTTTGGTGGTCAGACCCGCGAGGTCGGAACCGCTACCGGGCTCACTGAATAGTTGGCACCAAGCATGCTCACCGGTGAGAATCGGGCGCAAGTATTTGCGCTTTTGTGCATCGTTACCGTGTACGAGGATGGTGTGTGAGGCGAGCCTGCCAGGACCGGCTTGCGCCACACCGACCGCGCCATGCTCGGCGAACGCTTGTGCCACCACCGCGGCCTGTTCCGGCGAATAGTCGCGCCCATAGAATGCTTGCGGCCACGATGGCGCCGCCCAACCGCCTTCGACCAATGTTTCGCGCCATGCGGCAAGGCTCAATTCGACCGACCAGTGCGCCTCCAGCCATTGGTTCACTTCCGCTCTGATCGCATCAAGACTAATGTCCGGGTGTTCAGCCATTGGCCGCCTCCCGGACACGCTGCGCCCCCGGTGCGTTGGCCTTCGCTTCCAGACGTTGCATCATGCGCTCGCGATGCCAGTTGGACGTACCCAGAAACACCTCAGAGGCTTTAGCGCGTTTAAACCACAGATGAGTGTCCTCCTCCCACGTGAAGCCTATGCCGCCGCGTAGTTGAATGGCTTGCTTGGCGGTACTGATGTAGGTGTCGCTAGCAAGTGCTTTGGCCATATTGGGTGAGTAGTCGTCGCCTGCGCCGGTCGCGAGATAACGTGCGGCTTGATGCGTCATTGCCTTGGCAAGCTCGAGATCTAGTAACAAGTCTGCGCACCGGTGTTTGAGGGATTGAAACGAACCGATGGCGCGGCCGAATTGCACGCGCATCTTCATATACTCGATAGTGGTTTCAAACAGACGTTCGGCACCTCCGATCATTTCATGCGCCAGCGCCGTCGATAGATGATCCCATAAGTTCTGTAACCCTGCGCCATCGAGCCGTCCCAGCGGTTCAGCAATGACACCCGCCAACGTCACCGATGCGAGCTTGCGCGTCGGGTCCAATGCTACTTGCGGTTCGATCTCGACGTCTGCGGGTTGCACACTAAACAGACCCAGACCCGAATCGTCGCCGGCCGCCACGATGAGTGTGTCCGCTACTTGGGCATCCACGACGAGTTTGGCAGTACCCGTCAACCGCTTCCCATCCGCCTTGATATGACGACCGATACCCGCCGGATCGCCGATATCGTCCAGAACGAGAGCGGCCTTCAAATCGCCGGATGCAATTCGGGGCAAGAGCCTCGCCTTCTGGGATTCATCGGCACCGATCAGCAACGCATAGGCGGACATGACCGCCGTGGCAAAATACGGACCGCAAAAGAGATGGCGTCCCATTTCCTGACACACGATGCCGAGTTCCACGGGACCGAAGCCGAAGCCGCCGTAACTTTCCGGAAGATGCGTACCAACGAGCCCTACTTCCTGCGACAATTGTTGCCAAACCGCCGTATCGTACCCTTCAGGCGACTGCATCAACTCGCGCACCGCTGACGGTGGTGATTTGTCCGTCAGGAAGCGTGCGACCACATCCCTGAACTGCTCTTGATCTTCTGTGAACATTGTTCCACCCCAATAGACACGCCGGAGTATACCTAACTTGAATCGCCTACCGTCATGCCATAGCCTGAATAGACGCTGTGCAAGTTCAGGGGGAGCATGATGAGTGAATTTGAAGACAAAGTGGTGGTGATCACCGGTGCCGGCGGAGGCCTCGGCAAGGCGCACGCACTCGAATTCGCCACGCGCGGCGCCAAGGTCGTGGTCAACGACCTGGGCGGCAGCGGTGACGGGACCGGTGCGAGCGACATGGCGGATGCAGTTGTCGACGAGATCCGTCAGGCCGGCGGCGTGGCCATAGCGAACAAGGCGAGTGTCTCTTCGCGCGAAGGCGCTAAGTCCATCATCGACGACGCCGTTGCCGAATTCGGTACGGTGGACATACTCATCAACAACGCCGGTATCTTGCGCGACAAGAGTTTCAAAAAGATGCCGCTGGACGATTGGGACATCGTCATGGACGTGCACTTGAACGGTACCGCTTATGTCACTCATGCAGCATGGCCGATCATGTACGACAAAGGCTATGGACGCATCGTGATGACCAGTTCTACTTCCGGCATCTACGGCAATTTCGGTCAAGCCAACTACGGTGCCGCGAAAATGGGCATGCTTGGACTCATCAACGTGCTCGCTATAGAGGGCGCGACCAAAAACATCCGCGTCAACGGTCTGGCGCCTGGGGCGGCGACGCGTCTGATCGCCACGATTCCAGGCCGTGAAGATCTGGATCCCGACAATCCGGATCCCGCGGCACATCCGCGCCTGGTGACCCCTGCCGTCATACTGATGGCAAGCGAAAACGCGCCTACAGGCAAAGTCATTCAAGCCAGCGGCGGACGCTTTTCGGTCTGCGCCATTTTCAACAACGAGGAACTCGACCTCGGCATCGATGCTACGTACGAAGACTTGTTAGCCAACAGCGAACGCTTGTTCGACATGTCGAGTGCCCAAGAAGGCTGGACGTGGCGACGCAAACAAAACCGCTAGCCAGGCACTCTTATGCTTAACAAGTTAGACGACTACCCCGTTCACCAAACTCCGGAACCGCTCGCACAAGCGGCAACCTCCGATCGCAACGTCTACGACCGCACATGGTTCAACGGCTATGCGAACGACAGCTCCTACTATTTCGGCCTCGGCATGGCAATTTACCCACACAGGCAAGTGCTGGACGCCGCTTTCAGCGTCGTCACGCCGGGCGGCTTGCAGCATTGCTTCTATGGCTCGCGGCGCGCACCGTCCGAACGCACCGACATGAGCGTGGGACCGTTACGCATCGAAGTCCAGGAACCTATGCTGCGATCGCGTGTGGTACTCGAAGAAAACGACAGCGGTTTGGCATGTGATCTCATCTTTTCCGGCCGCACAGCCTGCATTCAGGAACAACGCCAAATCCTCTGGCAGGGTCCGCAACGGATCATGGATGCCACGCGTTTCGATCAGTTCGGAGCCTGGGAGGGCACCGTCGTTACGCCTGACGGCGAAATCAAAGTGACACCGGATGTGTGTCGCGCTACCAAGGATAGGTCCTGGGGGGTACGAGGCGTGGGCGAACCTGTGATGGATGGTGCGCCACGAAAAGGCGGCGGCTTCTTTTTCTTATGGGCGCCGTTGTTCTGGGAAGACCACATCACACACGCGATCTTTTTCGATAGCCCTTCAGGCGAGGCTTTGGTGCGTGAAAGTTTAACGGCACCTCTATACGCCAGCGAAGCTGCCGTGCCGGGTGTGGAGGACGGCCAGGCCGTGCGCATGGCCGCCACCGCACACCGGGTGACCTATCATCCGGGTACACGGCTGGCCAGGAAGTGCGAGCTCGACCTCATCGATCTAGAAGGTCATCGGCGCACGATCACCCTCGAGCCCACTCTACGCTTTCAGTTCAAGGGCTTGGGCTACAGTCACCCCAAGTGGCGTCAAGGTGCCTGGCAGGGCGAGCTGACCTTAGGTCACGAATCGTTCGATCCGGCCGATCTCGATCTATTGAGTCTGGAAAACGTACACGTGCAACAGGTCGTCAAAGCCACCGACGGCAAGCGTGAAGGCATTGGTGTGCTGGAGCAGATGGTAATCGGACCCTATGCACCGGCGGGATTTACCGAACTGTTGGACGGCGCCCGCTAACTGCCCTGCTCACAGGCAGTGCTTGCTCAAGAATGCTTCGATGCCTTCGTTGAAAGCTTGGGGTTGATCCAGATTGACCGCATGCCCTGCCAGAGGAACGATCAACTTGTCGGCGTTGGGTATCTTTGCCGCCATATAGTCGCTCGCTGCGAGGAAAGGTTCATCCTGAGCGCCCACGACAACGATGCTCGGCACGCGAATATCAGGCAGTGACTCGATCACACGCGAGTTGTACTGCGTGAGCATGTTGCGGGCGGCGTAGACAAGCCCACGCACGTCACTGTGAACCGCTGTCGCGCGTTCCGCACTACCGCCCTCCAAAGCCGCCAAGCCGCGCACCTCGATATCCTGCGCGCGTTCATACGCTGTGGCATTCCAAGCTTCACGAGGGGCGTCTTTTTTGTAGCCAGGTCCGCAGTCGATAATTAGTAAGCCATCGACACGCTCCGGGTACGTCGCATGGAACGCCAACGACATGTATCCGCCGAGTGAAAGCCCACCGACGATGCCCGAGGCAAATCCCAGGTGGTCCAGCAACGCAGCCATGTCTTCAACCGTCAGCGCTTCGCTATACGCGCTGTCGTCCGCTGGCGAATCCGACTGCCCGTGCCCACGCATATCCCAGGCAATGACCGTATGGTGGGTGCTGAACGCTTCGAGTTGTCGAGCCCACATCTGCGATGTCGCCGAATAGCCGTGTGTCAACAGCAGCGCCGGGCCTTCCCCGCTCACTTCGTAGTAGATGTTGACCCCGTCCCTATCGATGCTCGGCATGTGACCCCCAATTGAACAGACCTCTTGCGTAGCTGTTCAGGGTACGGCACATTCGGGGTGAAAGGCCAGGAGCGCACCCATGGCGATACAAAGCACCAATCCCTACACCGGCGTCGTAATGGAAACGTTCACGCCGCTCTCGGACGCCGCTCTCGACGACGCCTGCGCCACCGCCTACGCACGCGCCCGGATCTATCGTAAAGAGTCGGTCGCGACTCGGGCGGCATTACTTGGACAAGCGGCCGCCGTGCTGCGCGAGCAAGTGGATTCGCTCGCGACCATGATGGTCGAAGAGATGGGTAAACCCATCCAGCAGGCGCGGGGCGAAGTGCACAAGTGCGCCATGGCATTGGATTTCTACGCCGAACACGGTGAGCGGTTTCTCGCCCCCGAAGCCAGCGGCGATGCGGGTTACAAGCACTACCTACCGCTCGGCGTCGTTCTTGCCGTCATGCCGTGGAACTTCCCCCTATGGCAGGTCGTGCGCTTCGCAGCTCCCGCGCTGATGGCCGGCAACGTTGCGCTGCTGAAACACGCATCCAACGTACCGCAAAGCGCGTTGGCCCTGGAGCGCGTCTTTCGCGAAGCCGGTTTTGCCGAAGGCTGCTTTACCACTTTGTTATTGGAATCCGCTCGCGTGGAGCAGCTGCTGTGCGATGAGCGTGTTGCCGCAGTCACTTTGACCGGCTCCGAAGGCGCGGGAAGTCAGGTCGGCGCCATCGCCGGGCGTGAAATCAAGAAGAGCGTGCTCGAGCTCGGCGGTTCCGATCCATTTCTGGTGATGGCTTCTGCGGATGTCTCCGCAGCCGTCGAAGTCGCGACCCGTGCGCGGTTGCAGAACAACGGCCAGTCGTGCATCGCGGCGAAGCGTTTCATCGTGCACGATGCAGTGTACGACGAGTTCGCTCTAAGGTTTGCTGCGGCGTTCGAGGCACAACGAGTCGGCGATCCTCTCGAAGAAACCACCGACATCGGACCGCTCGCCATGACGAGCGGCGCTGACGAACTGGTCGACCAGGGCCAGCGCGCCATCGACGCCGGTGCCGCCTGGTTGGTTGAGGCGCAGCGGGACCCCGACCGGCCGAATCTGGTCAGCCCCGGCATTCTCACGGTTCCCACCCTCCACCGGGATGCCGACATATTCGCCGAAGAATTCTTCGGTCCGATCGCCCAGCTCTACCGTGTGAACGATCTGGCCGAAGGCATCCATGTGGCCAATGCCACGACATTCGGCTTAGGGTCAGCCATTTTCACCAACGACCCGACCGAGATCGACACCGCCGTGGCAGAAATCGAAGCCGGTGCGACTTTTGTGAACGCCATGGTCGCATCCGCTCCGGCTCTGCCTTTCGGGGGCGTCAAGCGATCAGGATACGGACGCGAACTCGCCGTGGAAGGTATGCGCGAGTTCATGAATTTAAAAACCGTGCAGATGGGCTAGTGTCCTGTCTTGTTAATTCGTTGAATTATGATGTGCCCAGAATCGTCAAGAGATAAGGTGCGCAATCTCCGATTGCGCTGCAGAAAACAGCGCTTTCCGCGCGGGTTACCGCCGCTCATGTCGGACACATTAGCAAGGGACACAACGCGGTTATTGGCGATTCTGGGCCACCCGAAGGGCGCACCCCGCCAGTCCTGTGGCGTTGTTACGTCCCTAGTGCAGGACACTCGAGACTTTCCGGGTGACCGCTTTCGTATTACGCTGTCCCCTGACAACCAACGACGAGATATCTCATGAGCGACGCTTGGCAGGTCTTCGATCTATTCGAGCTCAAGCAGCAAAAATCGAACGACGATGTCAGTTTTCAAGAATTCTTGAACGCGGAATCCATGCAGTGCGGACTCTATCACCTGAAGAAGGGGTCCACCGATATGCAAACCCCGCACGACGAAGACGAGATGTACTACGTCATCGAAGGTCGCGCCAAGCTCCAAGTAGGCGACACCGAACAGGTGGCAAAACCCGGCACGGTGCTCTACATCAAAGCGTCGGAGCAACACTCTTTCTTCGAGATCGAGGAAGACATGACCCTACTCGTCATTTTCGCTTGACCACCACAAACAGACAGTGATCGGAGACGATGCTGGACGGTGTTCGCATACTGGATCTGACCGACGAGAACGGCATATTCTGCGGATACTTGCTCGCTCAATTAGGCGCCGAGGTCATTGCCGTCGAACCCCCGGGCGGATCGACGGCGCGCCGTCTGGCCCCCATCGATCAGGATACCGGTGAGGGACTTTGGTGGGCGTCCTACGCGCAGGGTAAGCAAAGTATAGAGCTGGACCTCAGCACAGCGAGCGGACGCACCCAGTTGGAAAAGTGGGTGGCCCAGGCCGACGTGTTGATCGAATCCGCCAGCCAGACGGATCGCGAGCGCCTGGGTCTGGATTATCGAACGCTCGAGAACACCCATCCCGGCCTCATCTGCGTCGCCATTACGCCATTCGGCATGGATGGGCCGAAAGCCGACTGGCCCGCCACGGATCTGACCGTGTGGGCGGCCAGCGGAACCCACGACCTGGCCGGTGATGCGGATCGTGCACCGGTGCGCACGAGCGTGCCGCAAACTTACCTTCATGCCGGCGCCGATGCGGCGGTGGCAATACTGTTGGCACTGCGTGCGCGCGATCGCACCGGCTTGGGTCAACAGGTCGATGTCTCCGCGCAACAGTCTGCCGCGCAAGCCGCCTTATCGAGTATTCTGTCCTTCCCCAACCGCTCCGACACCACGGTGCGACGAGTGGCAGGCGGGCTTGCCGCGGCCTTCCCCATAAAACTCACTTGGCCCTGCGCCGACGGCTACGTAGCGATCACGCTGCTGTTCGGCCCAGCGTTCACAGAGCCGAATCGGCGTCTGTTGCAGTGGGTGCACGACAATGGCCACTGCGGCATCGAAGATGTGGAAGAGGATTGGGGGGCGCGCATTCTCGCCATGAGCCTCGGCCAGGAACCACCGGCCGCATACGAGACACTCTGCGCAAAAATCGAAGCGTTCACAAAAACGCGCACGCAAGCGCAACTTTTCGAAGAAGGCCTCAGCCGGGGCATCTACATTGCGCCCACCTTGGACATCGAGGGATTACTCAAAGAGCAACACTTCCACGCAAGACATTTCTGGCGAACACACGCCAAATCATTTCCCGTGCCTGGACCGTTCGCGAAGTTGTCGGATGCGGAGCTGACTGAACCCGCGCCCGCACCCGACCTCGGCGCACATACCGGGTTTGGTTCCAGAAAGACCACACGCCACATTCAACAGCCGGAGCCGGCTTTGCCCTCAGTCGCACCGTTGGCGGGTCTGAAGGTACTGGACTTCATGTGGGTGATCGCCGGACCGTTCTGCACCCGGGTGCTGGCCGATTACGGCGCTACGGTGATCAAAGTGGAATCCACTACCAAGCTGGAACCGGCTCGAACCTCACCGCCTTTCAAAGACGGCGAAAAAACGCCCGAACATGCGCTGCCTTTCATGGATTTCAACAACGGCAAACTGGGCGTCACGATCAATCCCGGCAATCCCGTAGGGCGGGAAGTGATTTTGGATCTAGTCCGTTGGGCCGACGTCGTCACGGAGTCCTTTTCGCCCAAGGCGATGAAGGACTGGGGCTTGGATTACACCACGCTCAAATCGGTCAACCCTAAAATCATCATGTTGTCGAGTTGTCTGATGGGTCAAACGGGGCCGCGCGCTCAGGTACCGGGCTACGGCAACATGGCCGCTGCCGTTACCGGATTTTACGAGCTGACCGGCTGGCCGGACCGGTCCCCGGCCGGACCGTACCTCGCCTACACGGACGGTGTATCGCCTCGCTTCATGCTGGCGTCTCTACTCTCTGCTCTGCACCAGCGAGATCGCACCGGTGAAGGGCAACACATCGACGTTTCTCAAGCCGAGGCCGCCATCCACCTACTGACTCCGGCGATTTTCGACTACGGGGTCAACGGCCGTATTTGGGGACGCGACGGCAATCGCGATCTCAACATGTGTCCGCACGGCGTTTACCCGGTAGCAGGCGACGACGTGTGGATGGCCATCGCATGCGCCACGCAAGCACAGTGGCGTGCATTAGCCGGACTACTGGGCGAGCGAGTACCTGCAGATCGGCTGACCACCCTGGCCGACCGCAAAGCCAGCGAAGACGAACTGGACGACGCACTCGCTGCTTGGACGGCGACACAACAGCCACAACAACTACAGGCGGACTTGATCGCCGCAGGCGTGCCGGCTCACATCGTGCAGAATTCCGAGATGACTTGGCATGATCCGCAACTCGAGCATCGGCAACACTTCATCAATGTACCTCATGCCACAACAGGCGATGTGATTGTCGAAGGCACACGCTTCCACTTACACGGCACGCCTGCCGTCATCGAGCGCGGTCCACCCGCGACAGGGGAACACAACATCCAGGTGCTCGCCGAAATCCTCAACTACGACGACGACAAAATCGCCGACGTGTTGTCGTCCCTCTGTATGGAGTAGAACCGGTCTACCCGGCCGCTACCTGGTCCGTGCGTGCCTGACTGAACACCAGGGCACCGTCTAGCAAATCCGCCGCCGGAAATTCGTCTTTCTCGTGCCAGTAGTCCTGCGTGAACACCCACGGAGACCGGTCACCTTGTTTCGGCATCAGGTGCATACTGCGCGTGAGATAGCCCGGGTTGAAGTTGTCGGGGTCCACCCATGGCTTCAGCTGCATACCCTCGTCCTCGTCGCGCAACCGCGGCGTCACCACGTCTGCATCGACGCTCTCCATGTGGGCGAACACACGACACAGGAACTCGGAGATGAGGTCGGCACGCAGCGTCCAACTGGCCCTGAAGTAGCCGAATACCCAAGCCAGGTTCGGTACGCCGCTGAACATGAATCCGCGATAGCCGACACGCTCGGCGAAATCCACGGGATGACCGTCGACGCTGAATTCGATATCCCCCATCACACACAGGTTGAACCCCGTCGCCGTGACGATGATGTCTGCCTCGAGCTCCCGACCGGAGGTCAGCAAGATACCACGTTCCGTGAAGCGATCGATTTGGTCCGTCACCACAGAGGCCTTACCCGCAGCAATGCCTTTAAACAGATCACCGTCGGGGATGAACGCCAACCGCTGCTGCCATGGCCGATAATTCGGCGTGAAATGCACCTCTATGTCGAAGTCGGCGCCGAGGTAAGCGCGTGCGCCTTCGATCAGTTCCTCTTTCAGACCTTCCGGTTCCTCGAAGGAACGTCGTGTGATCTCTTGTTGGTCACTGAGAATCTTGCGCCGTACGATTTCGTGGGTCCATTCGTCAGGCACATCGAGTTCGCGTAATGTGTCCGCCAGCTCGTTGCGATTCAAACCCGGCGCGAAGTAGGTAGGCGAGCGTTGCAACAGAGTGATGTGCTCACAGTCTCCCGCCATCGCCGGAACCAAGGTCGCCGCCGTGGCTCCAGAGCCGATGACCAGGACCCGTTTACCGCTGTAATCGAGATCTTCCGGCCATGTTTGCGGATGCACGATCGGTCCCTTGAATTCGCTCATCCCCGGCCATTCCGGCGTATAGCCTTCGGCATGGCGGTAGTAGCCCTGACACATCCACAGAAAACCGCAGTTGAGTTGGCGCCGTTCGCCGGTGGCGATGTCCTCCACCTCGACCGACCAGGATGCGGTGTCGCTGGACCAACTGGCCTTCCTGACTTTTTGCCCGTAGCTGATGTATTGCGCTAGATCGTGCTCCTCGAGCGCTTCCGCCAAATATTTCAATATCTCATCGGCGGTGGCGATCGGTGCGCTCATCCACGGCTTCCACTTGTAACCGAAGGTAAACAGGTCGCTGTCCGAGCGAATTCCCGGGTATTTGTGCGTCAACCAGGTGCCACCGAAACTCTCCAGTGTCTCCAGGACGGCAAAGGTCTTTTCCGGAAAATGCTGTTTTAAATGATAAGCGGCGTCAATGCCGGAGATCCCGGCGCCGACGATCAAGACATCTTGGTAATTGGCTTCGGACACGAACGACTCCCATTTGTTATTGCTACGCAACTTCGATTGCAACCTTTCTTCTACTGCCAGGGGAAGCCTCTGGCTCTACGTAGTTTCCACTAGGCGATGCCGGAACTTCCCTAATGGGGCAGCGCCCAGGCACCGAGTACCCTCGCCGCGCAAAAGAACAATCCCTAAGGAAGAGTAAATGGCATACGAGTGCATCCTCGTCGCAATAGATCTGTCCGACGAAGCCTCCGAAGTTCTGGCTGCCGCACAGCAACAGGCGAGTTATCAAGAGTCACCCGTGTTGCACCTCGTCAACGTCGTCAAACCCCTCCACCACACCCATGCCGCCCTGGACGTAGGCACATCCGCCGCGTCTGCAGGTCTGGACAAGCAACTGCATGACAGCGCCAGAGAAGCCATTCTGGGATACGCAGGTGACATGGGCATACCTGCACAGAATACGCACATCAGAACCGGCAACCCGGCAGCCGAGATCAAGGCGCTCGCTGACGAAGTGCAGGCCGATCTGATCATCATCGGCACCCACGGCAGGCACGGTCTCGGCCTGTTGCTGGGATCGACCGCCAACGGCGTCCTCCACGGCGCAGCCTGCGACGTACTTACCGTTCGAATTCACTAATTCCTTAAGGACCGCGATGAACGATTCAGACTATGACATGGGCGTAGTGCGCTATTTTTCCATCGCCACCGTCGTTTGGGGCATCGTCGGGATGGCCGTCGGTCTGTTGCTCGCAGCGCAACTTGCCTGGCCTGCGCTCAATTTCGATATTCCTTACCTGAGCTACGGACGCCTGCGACCGCTACACACCAATGCGGTGATCTTCGCCTTCGGCGGGTGCGCACTCATGGCGAGCGCGTTCTACGTCGTGCAGAAGACCGGACGCACTGCGCTCTTTGCGCCCGGGCTCGCCTGGTTTGTGTTCTGGGGCTGGCAGGCGGTCATCGTGGCCGCTGCCATCACGTTGCCTCTGGGCATCACCACGTCCAAGGAGTATGCGGAGCTCGAGTGGCCGATCGACATTCTCATCACACTCGTGTGGGTCGCCTTCGGTATCGTCTTCTTCGGCACCATCGGCAAACGCAAGATCGAACACATCTACGTCGCTAACTGGTTTTTCGGCGCGTTGATCATCGGTGTCGCCGTGCTGCACGTCTTCAACAGTCTCGCTATTCCGGTCAGCGCGACGAAAAGCTACTCCATCTACTCAGGTTCCGTGGACGCGATGGTGCAATGGTGGTACGGCCACAACGCTGTGGGGTTTTTCCTGACCGCTGGCTTTCTCGGCATCATGTACTACTTCGTACCGAAACAGGCGGAGCGTCCGATCTACTCGTACCGCTTGTCCATCGTCCATTTCTGGGCCCTGATCGCGATTTATGTCTGGGCCGGACCGCACCACCTGCATTACACCTCTTTGCCCGACTGGGCGCAGAGCCTCGGCATGGTGATGTCGCTGGTACTTCTGGCTCCTTCTTGGGGTGGCATGATCAACGGCATCATGACCCTGTCGGGTGCGTGGGATAAGTTGCGCACCGACCCCATCATCAAATTTCTCATCGTCTCGGTCTCGTTCTACGGCATGTCCACGTTCGAAGGACCCATGATGTCGATCAAGACGATCAACGCGCTCTCTCACAACACCGACTGGACCATCGGTCACGTACACTCCGGCGCCTTAGGCTGGGTCGCAATGGTGAGCATGGGCGCCATGTATCACCTCATTCCCATCTTGTTCGACCGCAGAGCCGGTGACATGTACAGCATCAGGCTCGTCAACCTGCACTTTTGGCTGGCGACACTCGGTACGGTGATTTACATCGCCTCGATGTGGGTGAACGGCTTGCTGCAGGGTCTGATGTGGCGCGCCACCACCACGGACGGCACGTTGACGTACAGCTTTGCCGAATCCGTCGAAGCCAGTTACCCGGGTTACTACGCACGCTTCATCGGCGGTGCCATCTTCTTCATCGGCATGTGCGTGATGGCCTACAACGTGTACATGACCGCCAGGCACAAGCACCGCGAAGAAGCCCCGGCACAGGCGACCCCGTTGGTCGGCTCGTCAGCGGCGTAAAGGAGAGCGCGAATGAATCACAAGACTATCGAAACACGCGTCGCCCTCCTGATCGGCCTGACACTGTTTGCAGTCAGCATCGGCGGGATCGTCGAGATCTTCCCGATGGTGTTCGACAAAGCAGGCACGCAACCGATCGACACCCTAAAGCCGTACAGCGCTTTGGAACTCGAGGGCCGGGACATCTACATTCGCGAGGGCTGCGTCGGCTGCCACACCCAGATGGTGCGTACGTTGCATTCGGAGACGGAGCGGTACGGTCACTACTCTGTCGCCGGTGAAGATGTGTACGAACACCCGTTCCTATGGGGCTCCAAGCGCACGGGACCTGACCTGGCGCGTGTCGGAGGTCGCTACAGTGACGAGTGGCATCGCCTGCATCTGCTCGATCCCCGCAGTGTAGTGCCCGTATCCAACATGCCGGCGTATCCCTGGCTCTTCGAACGTGCATTGGATGGCGAGGACACCGCCTCCAAGATGGCAGCCCTGCAACTCCTCGGCGTGCCTTACACAGAAGCGGAACTCAATGGCGCCAAAGCGGCTGTCGAGAGAGTTTCCGAGGGCGATGCGCTGATTGCGTATCTGCAAACCCTGGGCAAAGACATGCTGGGATACAGCAGTGCTGGAGCGGGACCATGAGCTTATCCGTGATCGGACTCATCGTCGTAACGTGCGGTTTCTTAGGTCTGGTTATCTGGGCATTCGCGCCGCGCAATAAGAAGTACTTCGACGCCATGGGCAACATTCCGCTGGATCGATTCCCTGAAGACACCGACGCCCGAGTAACACCACAAGAAAGGAACGAGTCATGACGCAACCCTGGCACTGGTTCATCATCGCCGGAACCGCGCTGAGCCTGGCATTCTTTCTGTGGCTGCTGTTGAACAACCGCCGCACTGAAGGAGGCACAACAGGACACGAGTGGGACGGCATCGAGGAATTGGACAACCCGCTACCTGCCTGGTGGGTGGGCATGTTTGTCGTCACTATCGTGTTTGCCGTTGGCTATCTTGTCATATACCCGGGTGCGGGCAACTTCCAGGGCGTGCTCGACTGGACATCCACCGGAGAGCACAACGCCAGCGCCGAGGCGCACTCGCAAAGGTTCGCTGCTTTGTATACCCGTCTTGCCAGCCTGTCGCCTGAGGAGCTGGCGGCCGATACGGAAGGTATGCAAGTCGGTAGACGTTTGTTTCTGAACAACTGCTCCACCTGCCACGGCGTGAACGGCGGCGGTGCTCCAGGCTTCCCCAACCTGCGCGACGAACACTCCATCTGGGGCGGCAGCTTTGCCGACATCGAAACGACGATCAACGAGGGACGTACCGCCGCCATGCCGCCTTGGGGTCCGGCGCTGGGGGACGACGGCGTGACGAATGTCGCCAACTATGTGATGTCCGTGGCAGGACTGCCGCACAACGAAGCTCGCGCTCAAGCCGGTGCCGGTCAGTACCAGGTGTTCTGTGTGTCTTGTCATGGCACAGAGGGGAAAGGTAATCCGTTGCTGGGCGCACCCAATATCACCACTAGCGGTTCGTGGATCTACGGCACCACGCTGGAAGACGTTGCACAAACCATCCGTTCCGGACGACAAGGCGTCATGCCCGCGTACGGCGAGATCCTCGATCAAGAGCAGCGCAAGATTCTGGCATCCTACGTGACGAGTTTGTCTCAATGAACGCCCGCGACAAGGTGCCGCTGGTCGAAGTCGCGGGCGAGGCACCTGTGGAAGTCGAGGGTTTTGCGCCGGTCGATCTCTACCAACGACGCGAGAAGATCATCACCCGGCACGTCGGCGGTCGATTCCAGAAACTGCGTTTTTACACCGGTTGGCCGCTGTTGCTCGGGTACTTTCTGACTCCGTGGTTGACCTGGGACGGTCGCCAAGCCGTGCTGTTCGATCTTCCCGCCCGCCAGTTCAACATCTTCATGTTCAATTTCTGGCCCCAGGACTTGTGGCTATTGGGTTGGTTGCTCATGGTGGCTGCGCTGGCGCTCTTTACCGTGACCAACGTCGTGGGGCGTCTGTGGTGCGGCTATACCTGTCCACAAACCGTGTGGACCGCAATCTTCATGTGGATCGAGCAGCGTACCGAAGGCTCGCGCCACCAACGCATCCGCCTGGACGCGGCACCCTTGAGTCTAGAGAAATTGCGCAAGCGCGGCTTGAAGCACATTCTGTGGCTGGGTTGGGCGTTCTTCACCGGGCTCACCTTCGTCGGCTACTTCACGCCGATTCGTGAACTCACCTGGGGTTATCTGACGTTCGACTTTGCCTTTCTGGGCGGTTGGGCACTATTCTGGACCGTGTTCTTCACGCTGGCCACCTACGTCAACGCAGGCTGGCTGCGCGAGCAGGTGTGCATCTATATGTGTCCCTATGCGCGATTCCAATCCGCCATGATCGATCGCGACACTTTGATCGTCAGCTACAACGCCGAGCGAGGAGAGCCCCGTGGGTCCCGCAAGCGGCGCGCACAAACCGGCTCCGATCAAGGCGATTGCATCGATTGCCAACTCTGCGTGCAGGTGTGTCCCACCGGCATCGATATCCGTGAAGGTCTGCAGTATCAGTGCATCGGTTGCGCGCATTGCATTGACGCGTGCAACGAGGTCATGGGCAAAATGGACTCGGCCCCCAATCTTATCGGCTACACCACACTCAACGTATTGGACGGCGGCAAGTTCAGGTGGCTGCGACCGCGCAGTCTCGGCTACGCAGCCGCCTGTTTGGCCATTGCCGGGGCGTTCCTGGTCACCGTCCTATCCCGCACGCCCATGGACCTGGATATCATTCGCGACCGCGGCACCTTGTATGCTGAGCTCAACGACGGCGCCATTGCCAACGATTACCAGCTGAAAGTCATGAACAAGACCCACGAGCCTCAGGACTATACCCTGAATGTGGTCAGCCCCAGCGGCGTCGCCATTCGCTCGGAACGATCACTGGCGTTGTCACCCGGGCAATTGTTGAACGTACCTCTGACACTGGTCGCATACGACGTCGACAACGTCAACAGCGAAGTGCTCATCGAACTCTGCTCGGTCGCCAACGGGGACTGCGTACGGGAAAAGACGCGGTTTTTGGCACCGGATACGGGACTCCCGGACGGCACGCGTAAGCCGCAAGCAACATCATGAAGCGCGTTTTGCTCGCCTTGATCGTCCTCATACCGCTATCCAGCGTGTTGCTGGGGATCGTCATGATCGTTCTCGCGTTCAGCGGTGCCAACGATATCATCGCGCCCGAGGAGATACCGCTGTCCAAAACCAGCTGGCAGGAGCAGTCGACATGACGACTACCTCCGTCAACATTGCAGACATGCACTGCACCACTTGCAGTAACAAAATAACCAACGCACTAAACCAAAACGAATATATCCACAATGTCAGTGTCAATCCCATTCACCGGCGGATCTTCGTGACGCACGATCCGCAGCTGTCCGCGGTCGACATCGTGCACGACATAGAGCAGCTCGGGTTTCAACCTCGGCTGGCGGACGTGTACTCACCCGACCAGGATATCGATCGGGAGCTGCTGCGCAGACTCGGTGTCGCCGGCATCTGCACGATGCAGGTGATGATGATTCAGATCGCACTGTACGCGGGTTTCTTCCAAGGCATGGACGCCGGCATCCACCGCTTGCTGACGTTCGCAGCCCTGGTTTTCACGATCCCCGTGTTCGCTTACGCTGCCGTACCGTTCTTCGTGAATGGCTTTGCTTGGGTCATTCCAGACGCGCTCCTCCCGGACGCAAAACGACGCAGTATCAACATGGATACGCCGATTGCGCTCGCCATCGCCATCGCCTTCGGTGTCAGTCTGACGTCGACTCTGACCGGTGAAGGCGAAGTCTATTTTGACTCGGTCACCATGTTCACGTTTCTCATGCTGGGTGCCCGCTATTTGGACCAGCGTTTGCGGCAAAAGCTGCAGGTTGAAGCCTCACTCACGGAGACGTTGCCGCAGTTTGCGACACGCGTCATCGACAGTGTGCACACGAAGGTGGGCGTCAGCGACCTCAAGGTCGGCGACGCGTTGTGGATCGGCGAAGGTGAACATCTGCCGGTTGACGGCTTCCTGGAAAGCGACCGTGCCGATATCAACAGCGCGCTATTGAGCGGTGAGTCGAGGCCGCAGCAACATCGGCGCGGTGACCGACTCTTTGCCGGGACGATCAACGAGGGCGGCGCGTTTACCTTGCGCGTTTCGCAAGTTGCTGACGCGACACGCATCTCGGCCATTCACCGAATCGCAGCGGACGCCAGTTTCGACAAGCATGGTTTGTCGCGTGTGGCGGACTCCGTCGCGCGTGTATTCGTACCTTGCATCCTGCTCATCGCAACCGCCACCTATATCTACTGGATGTGGTTGGGTACAAGCCAAGGCAGCGGCACGGCACTCACTGCGGCACTCGCCGTGTTAGTCGTCAGTTGCCCCTGCGCGCTTTCCCTGGCCGCCCCGGCGGCGATCAGTGCGGCACTGACGAAGCTGCGGCGTAAAGGACTGCTGGTGCGCCACTCAAGAGCCGTCGAGCGCGCCGGCAACGTCAAGGCAGTGCACTTCGACAAGACCGGTACGCTGACACGACCCCACGCCCAGCTCGTTGCGACTCATCCGGTCTCTGCATGGAACGAGGACGCCGTCAAAGATATTGCTGCTGCGCTGGAGCACCACTCCAGTCACCCACTCGCCTATCCTTTCAAGATTCAGGATCCGTTGCTTTCAGTCAGCGAAGTACAGATAGAACGCAGCGGTGGGGTGCGGGGTTTGGTCGACGGTCAACCGTGCGCCATCGGTAGTGCTGCATTCTGTGGTATCGAACCACCTGAGCGTGCCGCCAAAATCGACGGCATTGTCATCTACTTGAGCGTAGACGAACGCTTGGCAGCCTACTTCGTGTTGGATTCTGTGTTACGGGACGATGCCCGCGATACCGTCGATGGACTCACGCAACGCGGATTGCAAGTCGAGATTGCGAGCGGCGACGGCGAGCGTCACTGCCGAACGATTGCCGCCGAACTCGGCGTCGATTTCACACACGGTCTGACACCTGAAACGAAATGCGCGGCAGTCAAAGCGACTGACGGTGTCATGTTCGTTGGGGACGGAATCAACGACCTTCCGGCCCTCGCTGCCGCGGACGTTTCCGTCTCTACGCTGGAAACCATCGATCTTGTCAAGTCGCGAGCCGATGTGCTCATGATGTCCGGTCACTTGAGCGGTTTAAACGATTTGATCGACGTCAGCCGGCAGACCCGCAGAGTGATGCGCCAAAACATGCTTTGGGCCGTGGCGTACAACGTGGTGGCCATCCCGCTCGCCGTCATAGGATTGGCCACGCCCTGGCTGGCCGCACTCGGTATGTCGTTGAGTTCAATCCTGGTCATGCTGAATGCATGTCGGTTACTAAAAAACTAAGGAGTCGCCCATGGAGATCTTATTCCTGTTGGTGCCAATCTCGATCGCCCTCGTGGGCGTGGCCATTTACGGTTTCATCTGGGCCGTCAATCACGCCCAGTTCGAAGATCTCGATCGCAACGCGACGGAAGCACTCGTAGACGAGGTGGAGGACACTCGCTCATGAAGACACTCATCAACGGCATTCGCCTTTTGTTTCTCGGGCAGCGCGGTTGGCAGCAGATCGCCGACGACGCTCCGAGCCTCATGCAAGTGTTGTTATTGCACACCGCACCGCTCGCGCTGATACCCGCCATCTGCTGGTACTTCGGCGTCACACAGTTCGGCTGGCAAGTCGCCGGGGATCCGGTGCGTCTGACCACCGAGAGCGCTCTCCCGATGTGCGTACTGTTCTACTTCGCCTGCGTTTTTGGAGTAGCATTTCTAGGCTTCATGGTTCACTGGATGTCCGAAACCTACGGCGACAAGTCCACGATCGCCCAGGGGGTGACGTTGATTTCCTATACGGCGACGCCGTTCTTCGTCGCTGGATTCATCGGTATCTATCCCGTGTTGTGGATCGACATCATCATCGGCCTTGCTGTCGCGTGTTACTGCATCTATCTGCTCTACACGGGTGTGAGTCCCATCATGAAGACCATCAGCGAACGCGCATTTCTGTACGCGAGCGCCGTGTTTGCCGTCGCATTGGTGTCCTTTGTCGGATTACTGGTTGCAACGGTACTGCTGTGGGAGTTCGGCGCGACACCGGAGTATACGTATTAACCCTAACCGATAGACGCCCCGGCAAGGTCGTTAGCGCCGGAGTATCACGTCTGCTCTTGCCCCCTCGTCACTTCGCTGCCCTCTTCTTCCCAGAGAGCAGCTTCGAACGCGGTCTCATCGTCGACCCGCGCACACGGTCGCGACAATGTGCGTAAGTTTCAGTCGCCCAGCGTTGCGATGTACGCGGCGACGTCCTGAAGGACGGCAGGGTCGTCTGCCAGCACCTTGGCCATTGGCGCCATCTGCTGACCGTAGGTGTCTTCAGGGTGCGTCCCACGCCGACCGTCACGATACTTCGCAAGCTGCAGGATCTGGTACCAGGGGTGGAGACTCGCTAATCCCGGTGCTTGCAGCGCCGGGTTGCCTTGTCCTTTGTCGCCATGACAAGCGATGCACGGTGCGTAGTGCGCTTGGCCTTTACCTGCATCCCCCGGTGGTGTCTTGGCAATGGCGTACTTTGGCAGTGTATCGATGTACGCGACGACATCGCGCACCTCGTCTTCCGATTGTAACGACCCAATCATCGCTGCCATTGCCTGACCCGCTGCGTCATCCTCACTGCCGCCGCGAATGCCGGCTCGATAGTTGTCAATCTGTCTTGCAAGGTACCATGACTCCAATCCGGCAAGCCCCGGCGCGTTGACGAGCTCGTTACCCTCACCCGCAAAGCCGTGACATCCCGCGCATACCTTGTACAAACGCTCCCCCCGCGTCAGATCGGCATCCGCAGCCACTGCTGTGGAAACCAGAAGTACAAGATACCCGGAAAGCAGAGCGACGTTCACGTAAACCGTTTTCATTCGACCGATGCTCCCTTGCCCACTATCACCGTCGCAAACCGTTAAGCAGCCACGATAGTCCGAACCACTCACCTGAGCCTTGACATAGATCAAGGACAGAATCTGACATAAGCAAGACACTGTTCCAGGTCGGTGTCGATGGGAGAGTCGAGGGGGGTGAGACCACATGCCGGACGCAATAGCACTGCAGAATCTGTTCATGGGCACGATGGCGGGCGCTGCTATCGTACTGCTTGGCGCCTTTTATGCGCTGTTTTTCGCACTGAGCAAAATCCACCGCCATCGGATCGCTCACATCGTATCGTTGCTCGCCTACGCAGGTCTGGCGGCAGCGACGTACGTGTTAGTGGTTGCACTCGAGCTCAGCGGGTTCTGGTTGTTCGTCACCGCCGTGATGTTGATCGGTTATTTCGTCGCGCCAAGGCTCATTTGGCGTTTGTGCGTCGGCGTGCATGCATAGCGTGCATACATAGACAGGTCAAAAGGCTATTTAGACAGGCAAGGGGGCAACAATGAGTCAGCCGTGGTGGGCTTCCGAATCGTTGTGGCGCAAGTGCGCCATCTGGGTGACCGCTGTCATGGTCGTGATCCTCATGGGTTTGACGTTCGACACCGTCAGGCAGATCACCGCCGGTTCGGAACGGGTGCCTGCCTATAACAGTATCAACCACAAAGTCTTCTACGAACTGGACTCGGCACGCGGTTACCAAGTGCCCCGAATCGGCGCACCCGCACCGTTGTTCGGCAACGTATTGTCGGAAGCCGATGCGGAGGCACTCGTCACCAAGGGCAAGCTGACGGTGCAAGCGAAGAATTGCATGAACTGCCACACGCTCTTGGGGAACGGCAGTTATTACGCACCCGATCTGACCAAGGCCTGGCTGGATCCTGCATGGATCAACGAGACTCAGCGCGAGGGACTGATGCTGGCCTTCCTACAAGATCCCCCGGGTAACGCCCGCACCTTCGGTACCGGTCGAAGGATGCCGGATCTCGACATCACGGAGGAAGAAGCCCGCGGCATCATCGCGTTTCTGAAGTGGATGGCCACCATCGACACCAACGGCTTCCCGCGCGGCTTTACGCCGCTTCACCAGGAGGAAAGGTCATGAGCGAAGCCACCGCCGAGGAATTTGTAACGGAATCCGCTGACGGCAGCCGCGCCAGACCGGGCCAACGCCTGGCCATGTACTACTTCGTGGCAGCGATGGTCTTGTTCGCTGCACAGATCCTGTTCGGCATTATCGCCGGTTTGCAGTATCTCTATCCGGACCTTCTCTTCAACGTACTCGATTTCAGCGTAGTGCGCATGGTGCACATCAACGCCATGATCGTGTGGCTGTTGATGGGCTTCATGGGCTGCATTTATTGGTTGGTGGAAGACGAGGCAGGTTGCGACCTGGTAGGCGCCAAACTCGCCTTCGTAAACTTCTGGATACTGACGGCCGCGGTTAGCGTGGTGGTGGTCGTGTACCTCTTTGTGCAGATCGGCCCGGGCGAACTCAGGTCCATCTGGTTGATCAACGAAGGCCGAGAATACATCGAGGCACCGCGCTGGGCCGACATCGGCATTGTCGTTTGTGTGTTGATCTTCTTTTACAACGTCGCCGCTACCTTCATGAAAGGTAAGTGGAGCGGCATTTCAGGCGTACTCGTTTTGGATCTGATCGCCCTCGCCGCGCTGTATCTTGCGGGCATGTACTTCACGCCCAACATTTCCGTGGACCAGCATTGGTGGTGGTGGGTGGTGCACCTGTGGGTCGAAGCGACGTGGGAGGTGCTGGTCGGTTGCATCATGGCCTGGGGGCTCATTCGCACGCTCAAAACCAATCGCCGAATCGTCACCACATGGCTCTACATAGAAGTCGCGATGATGTTCGGGTCGGGCATTCTGGGTCTCGGACACCACTACTTCTGGATTGGGACGCCCGAGTATTGGCTGGCTATCGGCGGTTTTTTCTCCGCGCTGGAACCGATTCCCCTGGTGGCCATGGTCGTTCATGCCGTGTACGACGCGGGCCGCCACGGCTTTCGCAGCACCAATCACCCGGCCCTTGCTTGGTTGATCGCTCACGCGTTCGGCAACTTCTTCGGTGCTGGAGTATGGGGCTTCATGCACACGCTACCGCAAATCAACCTGTATACACACGGCACACAATGGACCTCGTCGCATGGGCATCTGGCTTTTTTCGGAGCTTACGCGACCATCGTCATCGCGGTCATCTACCTGGCCATACAAAAAGCACGGGGTGACGTCTGGATGTCCGGTGATCTGCCCGGTAACGGGTGGCGGTGGAAGTGGTCGCTCGCCTTACTCAACATCGGTGTTCTTGGCATGACCGTCGCATTGTTGATCGCCGGCTACGAACAGTCGTTCGTCGAGCGTGCGCTCGAAGGTTCCACTTGGAGCGCTTACTTCCAAGCACAACAGACGGAGTGGTTCGTACAGGGCATGGAGTGGCGAGCGATCTTCGGCTGGGTGACTGCGGCCGGGTTGGTGTTACTGCTCTGGGATCTACTCACCATCGGCAGCCGTGAGACCCGCCCCGTTCAGGCATTTGCGCCGGAGCCCGTCGCAGCCTAGATCTACCGCCTGCGTAGAGTAGATAGGTGCTAGACTCCACGCACATGGAGCTAACCCCGACCTTGATCCAGAGGATCAGGCGCCACTATCTGTTTTCAGGCCTCGCCGAGGCCGATTTCAGCGACCTTGCCCGCCAGATGTCGCTGCAACACTTGGCCAAGGGCGAAGTGCTATTCTTACGCGGTGACCCCGCAGATACGTTCTTCTACGTCGCTGCAGGGCAGATCGAATTGGTGTTAACCGCCCCTAACGGTAAGAGAAAGGTCATCGAGGTGTTCACCCTCAATCGCACGTTTGCCGAGGCCATCGCCTTCATGCGCGAACAGCGCTATCCGGTGTCTGCGCAGGCGTTGGTGGACTCGCAGCTGATCCGCATCCCCAACAGTGCCTACGTGAACATCTTGTACGGTAATCCCGATGCCTGCATGTCATTGCTTGGAAATGTGTGTCAACACCTGCACAGGCTGGTGACGGAGATCGAACGTACCACCCTGCTGGACGCCCGCTCACGATTGTGTGTTTACCTCTTGGACTTGGCCACTGGCGCCGAAGGCGATGTTGCCACCGTCGAACTCGACTTGCCGCGCCATGTGTTGGCTTCCAAGCTATCGATCAAACCGGAAACATTATCGAGGATTCTGCACGGGCTGCAGAGCGACGGCACTCTGGAGATTCACGACCGCACGGTCAACATCGCCAAGCTGGAGGGATTGCGGGAAGAGATTCGTCTAGCCGGAGAGTACTAACCGGATTGAGTAACACTTGCCATCAATTCGGCTAAGTTGTGGCGTTGCGTATCGAAAGTAATCACAGGCTCATCGGATGACAACGGGTCCGCGTGTTCCAGCTGCCATTCCAGTACTTGTATATCCGCCTCGGAAGGATCGTTACCCTTGCCGCAGCGCGCGCGAATCCGCTCTCGAAGCGTTGCCTCTTCGGCAACGAAAGCAATCACCCGGCAATCGATCCCGCGTGCCGCGACTACGCGATAAAACGCCTGGCGTTGTGCCTTTTTTAGACTCGCCGCATCCACGATGACTCGTTCGCCCTGCGCGGCGAGGTCCGTCGCAAGCGCGGCCAACTCTCCGTAAATCGCCAGAGAGCTTTCCGGCGCGTAGAGGCCGCTGCCCACAGGTGAGTCGGTGTGCGCATCCACCTTGAGTCCTGCCCGCACCTTGCGAAATACGTCGGAACGGATGCGAATCGCCTCCAGCGGTTCGACCAGCTGCTGCGACCAATAAGACTTACCCGATCCGGACAAGCCGTGGGTAAGCAACACCTCACCCGGACTTCGTTGCGAATGTGTGAGCGACCAATCGAGGTAACGCCTGACTCTGGACAACGACGCTTGCGCTTGCGCCTGATGGAATCTCAATCCGGCCACCTTGGCCCGTACCATCGCACGGTAGTTGGCATACAACGGCAAGAGCACCGCACCTTCATAATCTCCGGCGACGTCGAGATACCCATCGATAAACGCGTATGCCAAACCTGCATGCCCACGCAGGTGTAAGTCCATAAACAAGAAAGCGACATCCGCCCACACGTCTATGCTCGCCAACGCCTCGTTGAACTCGAGACAATCGAAAGCCTGCAATTCACCGTTTAACGACACCAGGTTTTCCGTGTGCAGATCGCCATGACAGCGTTTGGCATGAGCCGACGCAGCACGTTCATTCAGCCGATCGCTATGGACGTCCAACTCTCGCCTGGCCAACGTTTCCGCGCGGGCTACCTCGCGACGAATGCGCTCATCGAACGCCACGCCTTCGAGTGTGGCGAAGTTGTCGAGCACCGCAGTGCGAATCGGTCCTGGCGATACAGCTGGCAGAGCTTCATGCTGCACAGCCAACCGCTTGCCGAAGTGGAAGAGATCGACCGCGTTCAGCGCGTCAGCAGCCAGCAACCGGTCACATCGTTGACTTGAAGGGAACTGCTGCATACGCACTGCCCACTCCGCCGCTCGACTCTCGTCGGTAGCGTCGGCGCTACCTACACGCCAACCCACATCGGACCGGTAAAGCGGTACTACGTCGAGATAGATTTGCGGCGCAAAAGCACGGTTGAGCTCGAGCTCGCGGCGACAAAAATGCTCACGCCGCGCGAGGGAGCTGAAATCAGCGAAGCCGAAATCTACCGGCTTTTTAACCTTGTAGGCTATCGCGCCGGTTAAAAACACCCAGGACATGTGCGTTTCTATCCGCTCGAGCGCTGTTACGGGATGCGGGTAGGCATCGGGCTCAAGCAGTGCATCGGGTTCGAACATTCGTTCATTTCACCCCAGCGCCCAGGCGGTGTCTCCTCGGGATATCCCTTAACCACGGAAAACCCTTATACACACACCTTTGGGCCTGGGCTTTACTAGCTGCCATTGACAGTGGAATGGGTGTATGTCTGTATTGGGATCGGGCTCTGTCATGGATCACCTCAATCGTGATCATGAGCGCATCGAACTCGTCCTCCGGCTCATCGAGCGTGAGCTCGCCAAGTTCGATGACGACGATCAAGACGAAAACCTACCCGCAATCGCCGCAGCGCTCGCCTATATAGAAGCGTACCCCGACAAAGTGCACCATCCTGTCGAGGAACGCATGTTCGATTGCCTCGATTCGATCTCATCCATCGAAATGCAACGCGTATTGCAGACCCTGCGCAGACAGCATGCGGAGATCACGGCGTCTACGTTGAAGCTCAAACGAGACATCGACGATGTGCTCAACGACATCGTCACGCCGATCGGCAAGATCAAACGCCATCTGGCCGACTATCTCACACTGCAGCGCACGCATATGTCGCTGGAACGCCGCGAGATCTTTCCCGCCGCCGAAGCCAATTTGAGCGAGGCCGACTGGCAGGAATTGCATGCGCGCCTCGTAGCCGAGCTAGACCCGCTTTTCGACCAACGGCAAGCCGAATACGACTTGATCTATACCGAAGTCGTCGAAGACTTAGAGCGCGCGGAAGGAGAATCAAAAACGGAACCGGTAAACAAATGACACAAAGAGAAATAGAAGTACTAGACGCCGAGGCTTGCTGGTCGAAACTACATCAGCAGAGTGTCGGTCGCTTTGTTTTCGCGGACAAATCCGGCCCCGCAGCCATCCCCGTGAATTACGGTTTGAACGACGAGCAAATCGTCTTCCGCGTCGATCAGGCATCGCATCTGCGCGATGTACTGGAAGCGGCCGTGGCGTTCGAAGTGGACGATCTGCACCCTGAGGAAGGTACCGGGTGGAGCGTTCTCGCTCGCGGCAGCGCGCGGGAAATCGCCGCTGAGGATGTGCCGGATCTGCTGCAGCAGCTCGATCAATTACCCAAACCGGTAGCACGAGGCGTTCACAACGTGTGGATAGCCGTCACCCCTACACAGGTCACCGGGCGTCGCCTCGGCGCACCCTTCGTCGGCTCGCTCTTCTAATGGCGACGGTGGATCATCCTTATCTGAAGGATCTGATGACGCCGTTTCCACAGGCCATCGAGACCAAGGTTCCGCTGCTGGAAGCCCGCCACATGATGCTCGAGAACAAGGTGCACCATTTACCCGTGGTGGACGGTCACGAGTTGCGCGGCATCATCTCGGATCGCGACATCAAGCTGGTGCTCGGCCCGGAATTCGACTACCCGGATCCCTACTCGTTGACCGTGGGCGACGTGTACCAACCGGAAGCTTACGTCGTCGACATCACCACGATGTTGCGGGAGGTCTTGTCAACGATGGCGGAGCGCCACATCGGCGCCGCCATCGTCACCAAAAACGGACACCTGGCCGGGATCTTCACCGTGACCGACGCCTGCCGGGCCTTCGCCGATCTATTGACCGACGAGGACATTCCCGACAACGTGGCGTAGCATTCCTGCATCGATTGCGCAGTTGGGTCGGCAGGTTCGGACAAGCACTAGTTTGGGAAAAACGCGAATACTCCAGCATAGATCTTTCCTTGAGTGCGATCGTGCACCACGATTATCGCTGGCGCTGGGAATTGCCCGGAGGTATGTACCACCGGGAATCCAAAGCCAAATACCAACTGCGAACAATCTTGAGCGACCTCTATGACACAGCCAGGGATCCGATCGTGGACAACACCGATCTGCGTTCCCGCCAGGCTTCCAGCAGCGGCGTTCGCGGCTCCTTGCGCCAGCTCCTCCACATCTTTAAAGCTCGTCGGAATGGAGAAGCTCGTCGCAAAGTCGATCCAGGCCTGGTACTTATCCGGACCGATGACTTTGACGTTGAACGAGCGCGAATCCCGGCTGAGCCCTAGGATCTCCGCGACTGAATTGGGTGCCTTAAACACGTGCAGCGCGAGCGAAGACCCGGTAATCAGTCCGGAGATCGGACCCGCATCCTTTTCAGCAATCAACGCCTGAGCTTCGGCAAGTACCAAACCCGAAGCGACGAGCCGCTTGATGTGCGGCACATACAAGTCTTGAATCAATTGCGAGCGAATTGCGCTGGCAGACATCATGCCGCCAAGCGTGAAGAACGTGGCTTGCTCCGTCGCGTAGAACTGGGAACTAGCGATCATCTGCGCTGCACCGCGGTGCTCTCGCGCAGCCAACAAACCGTTGGTTTGCAGCACGTTAATCATCGCCGCCAGATCGGCATGGACCAACCGTGGGACCAGATGGGCTAACAACACGTAACTTTCCGCGTTGAAATGCGCCCGCGCTCCTACCGAGAAGTCGAGACCCATGAAAGCGGTGATCGCATCCTGCAGTGCGGCGTTGATCGATCGAGCACGTAAATCATCGTCACGTCCAACACTGGGATTGAGGGTATCCAAGAAATTCGCCGCTTCTTCGATGCGCTGCTCAAGATTGGCATAGAGTATCGGTCCTGCCTCGCTCTCACCGAAGCCAACAGGGAATCCAGCGGCAGCCGCCTCTTGCGACGTGGGAATGAACCCGCTTTCCGGTGCGCTCGGATTACGAGCCTGCAGATCTTCGAGATCGATGCTGTCTCTCAGTGCAATCAGATTAGCACCCAAGGCTTGTATCGCCGGTAAGTCATTTGCTTGCACCGCGGTGACCAAGGCCGTATAGGTGTCCTGTGCATCGTCGATCGTCTGCGCGAGGTTCGCGATCGGCTCAAAGTAATCGCCAGACACCAAGCCCGCGCGTACGATAAAGGGCACAGACGCCGTACCAAATACACCGGCGTCCACTTCCAAGGTAAAAGGTCCCCGCGTGTCAGCAGATGTCGCGATCGACGACGTACTCGCAGTGGGCGGTGTACCCAGCGCGCCTTCGTCCGAAACGATAGTCAATGAAATCTGCGGTTGCGGATTCACGACATTACCTGCCGAATCAAAGGCGGTGATCGTTAGTGCTATGGCGCCACCTGAGCCCACCATCGCCCGGTCTGTCTCTACTTCGAGCGAGGGTCCAGAGGAGATCGTCACGTCAATCGACGATTGAAAACTCACCTGGGTTGTAGGTGCCGTACCCTGACTGATGACCAGCCCAGCAGGAACACTGTCGCTGTTTTCCAACGTGACCGCGCCCAACAACAATCCATCGTCCTCCAGCACCGCCTGCGCCGCACTCTGGCTCAACTGTGCAAGGTCAGGTACATAGATAGGCGGTGGTCCTAACGACACTACATAGTCGAGAAACGCCCCGGCGGCACTCTGCGAGCTACCAATAAGGCTCTGCGAAATGATCTCGCCTGCAGGTACGGTGAAACTGAAAGATTGCGTCACTTTACCGACTGCCAGGTTGGCACCTTCTATCGTACCAGCCGCATCCGCCTCATCGGTACCGACCAACTCCGGTACAGTCGTCGGTGGCACCACCGCAATTGCGTAGGACTGCTCGTCTGAATTGCCTTGCAAATCGGTGACGACCACGTGCACCCGGTGGTTACCCAAATCACCCGGCTGCGGCAGCCAGTCGATGATACCAAGCGCGTTAACGGTCATCCCTGTCGGCGCATCGACCAGCGTCCATGTGAATTCATCGCCAAAATCACCGTCAGTTGCAAGCAGCCCGTATTGATAGGGAAAATCCGGTGAGGCACCAAGCACGGGTGTCGAGATGATGGTCGGCGCATTAACATTCGTGATCGCGATGGTCACGGTCGCCTCGTTCGAATCGGCAGTGCCATCGTTAGCCACGTAATTGAAACTATCCGTCGCTCCGGGATCCTCGAATGGCAAGACAGGTGCCGCGTGATACTTGTTTAATCCCGGGATCAACCAGTGCGGGCGCGGCGAACTCGGAATGGAACCGTCCGGGTTCACCTGAGTCGGTTGATAGTTGCGCTGGTGCTTAATCGGTCGCGCAGGCGGGTACGGATTGCCTGGCAGACCCTCTAGGACCACGATCGAGTTGTCGCTAATGGTGTTCGCATCGAGGAAAAGGACTTCCGCTGCACCATCTTGATCGATATCGACCACCGGCGGGAACTGCATTTTCAAACCCACGATGGAATTCGTGGCAAGGTTGATCCCGAACTGAGCGATCTCAGTACCGTCGTCGCCGCGAAACATGAACAAGTTATCGCCCGCATCCAGCGTCGTCATGGGTATCACTAATTCATCTATGCCATCGCGGTCGAAATCGAACGCCGTGGCGCTCCACCCCAGATCGAGTGCGGTTGCCGGTCCATCATGGGGTGTGCCTTGATGCGTCCACAAGACTGAGCCGTCGGTATCGAACGCCGTTAGCCAGCTGGCGTTGTTACCGGTGCCAAAGCCGGTGTGCATCACAAACTCAGGGAAGATGTCGCCGTCGAATTCACCGACGGTGATTTCGGAGCGCGCCCCGTTCGCATGCGGGATCTGCCATGTCGGCGTACCCCCGGTGTGTTCGAATAGATAGATAAAACCGGTGTCGCGGGCAACGATTTCAGGAAACGGATCCGTATCGAAGTTGGCGATGGCGACACTCAGATGCGGCGGAAAGAAGTTTCCACCCGCGTCGCTTTGCAGATTGAATGCCAGTTCCAATCCCGTACCATTCCATCGATAGACGTTGGTGTGGTAGATGATTTCCTGCATACCGTCGAGATCCAGATCGACAACGTGCAGTGGCTTGTTGTCTGAGTCGCCGATCTGACGAACGCCTTCGATTTCCGCCTTGATCGTTCCATCTGCGTTGTAGACGATCACTCCGCTCACGTGGCCGATGCCGCCACCGCTCGAGTAGTGCAAACTCATGAGGATTTCAGGCGTACCGTCAGCGTCAATGTCCGCTATCGTCGGTCCGATCGCATCGTAGTAGTTCAAGCTCGCGGCGGGTACCGGCAACCCGATGGCTTCCGAAGCGCCATCGGGTAGATGGGTCCAAACAAACGACCCATCCTGGTTCAGTGCCACCAAGCGCGCGCGATTAATACCTAACTGAGGGGGGCCTGTACGAACAACGACTAACTCCAATTGAGGGTCTGCATCGAGGTTTATGAGCGCAGGTTGCGTCTTTTGAGAGTAAACCCCGCTCACCTGGGAATTGATCTGGACATGTGACTCTATGTTGCAATCACCGTCCATCACGAAAATGTTGGTGATAAACGAGTTGGGGTAAAAGTTGATGATCTCCGGTTCACCGTCAGCGTCGATGTCTCCTACGATAGGCATGTGCCGGCCTTCACTTACACCCGCGACGGGGGATCGGCATTTTTCTGCCATGCCGAGCGTAATCGGCGGATTGGCCGGTGGTGTGTAATCAAACGCACCGTTTCCAGGAAAGCTGTCCAGCGTACCGAGCATGGGTGGCGATGTGTCAGCGGCAGATAGCACGTCGTTGTTCGGATCGGTGTCGTTGGTAAGCACACCGTCCGCCGGCACTTGCAACTGCAGATCTCGGTCTATGGTGTACGCATCATTCACGGCCACCGGTGGTAGCTGCGGCTCCAGCACCGTTACCGTGAAGCTCGTGCTGTCAGCGTTGCCGTTGCTATCGGTCACAGTGCCCGTCAGGTTGACAGTGCCCGCATCGGCGCTGCCCGGAATCCAGAATAGCGTTGCACTCGCCGGGTCAAACTGCATCCCACTCGGGGCACCGCTGAGGCTGAACGTCAAGACGTCAAAAGGGTCCGGATCGGTCGCGGTCAGCGTGACTTGCAGCGAGTTCTGTGCGTTCACGGATTGATCCGCCACTGGATCGATGGTCGGCGCATTGTTTGGTATCTCAGCCAACACCTCGATTGCGAACGATTGCGAGTCACTCTGACCACCGGGATCAGTCACCGTTACCGTGGCCGCAAACATGCCCACCTGGTTCGCATCGGGGGTCCAGAACAGTTCGCCAGTGGTTGTGTTGATCACCAAACCATCAGGCGAACTGCTGACGCCATAGCGCAGGTCTTCGCCTTCCGGGTCAGTACCGGTTGCTGTGAGCATCATGGTTTGATCAACCACTGTCGATTGGTCCGCAATCGGATCCAACACCGGCGGTTCGTCACCTTCGCCGTTGTTGACCGTTACCAGATATATCTGGCGAGCCGTTAACCCCGTCGAATCGGTGACAAGAACATCCACGTCTGCCGGTCCGGTGGTGCCGGGCACCCATGAAATGAGACCGGACGGCGGGTTGATCGTCATGCCGGCCGGTGCAAGCTGCAGTGAATAAGTCAGGGTGTCACCCACATCCGGATCTACAGCATCGACGTCGTAGATGTACTGTTCACCGACGCTGCCTTGGGTGTTCGGCTGCGAGGTGATAGAAGGAGGATTCTCCCCCGTGAACACCACCGTGACCTCGGCCGTATCGGGCGCAGACGGATCAGTGCCGTCATGGACAACGAGGGTCGCCAAGTACGTACCCACGACATCCGCGACAAAAGTGGGAGCCGCGACCGTACTATCCGACAAACTGGCGCTGCTGCCGGACGGGACCTGGAGGCTCCATGCGTAGGTCAACGGATCTTCGTCTATATCGGATGAGCCTGCGCCGGAGAGCACCACGCTTTCGCCGACGTTGGCCTGCTGGTCGGGTCCGGCGTCGGCCACCGGGGGCGTATTCACGAACACTGCATTGGCGGTGACGGATACACTGTCAGCAGCACTGTCGAGATCGCCATCGTTGACCACAAGAGTTGCCGTATACACGCCGGGAACATCCGCGACGAAAGTCGGTGACTGAGCAGTCGGATTGGATAGTGCCGCCGACGAGCCCGCGGGTGTGCTCAACGACCACAGATAACTGAGCGGATCCTCATCGGGATCGGACGAGCTAGAGCCGTCCAAACTCACCGTGTCGCCTTCGTCAACGATCGTGCTTTGTGCCGATGCGACTGCCATCGGTGGATTGTTTCCCGCTGGCTCATCCGCGGTGAACGACCACACCAGGTTATTGACGTCGAAGACATAGCGTCGGTTGTGCGTAAAGGTGAAGGTATCCGTCGACTGGACCGATCCTGAACCGATATCGCCGAGCACGACGGTGTCTTCGTCGATCGTGGTGGCGCCGGATTGCGAGACGACGGTCGCGACAACATTGTCCAGCGGCCCGCCGGCATTGTTGACGGTAATCGTATAGCTATAACGATTGAGCGTGCGGCCTACCCGCTGCGCGCTGACCATCTGCAGGTCGGTGACGCTCAGGTCCTCTACACCCGCAACCCCGTTGGACGACCACAGGGCCGCCCCTACCAACACACCCCAAATAGAAACCGCTCGCAACAACAGCATGGATACCACCCCCGATAATCACGTCACAAGGCGCAGATCGCCTTATTTCGGAAAGGCGTACCTTTTCGTCAAAGAGGGTCAAATTTTGGGAGCGGCTTACAAAATCCTTACTTTCGCAGGCGACGTGGTCGCAGTCTTAGTGCCGAGCGGCGAGGCCGTGCATCATGAAGGCCGCGAATTTGGGTCCCGGTTGATAGCCGCTTTCGAACTGCTCGACCGCGAACCCACCGTTCGCCAAGAGCTGATCGGCGCGCCGGGTCAGGTGACAGCCGCCGCCGATGACCTTCCACATCGGCTCGATGCGTCGCTGCCACTTATATATGCGCTCTTCATCCGAGCGCCCATGTTCTACGAATATGAGCTTGCCGTCGGGCTTGAGGGCGCGATACATCTCGGCGACGGCCGCCTCGGCATTAGGAATGCTGCATAACGTCCACGTGCATACCACTGTGTCGAACGATTCGCTGTCCACCGGCATGGACTCTCCGGATACGCCGATGACTTCTACCGGTGCCTTAATCGCATCCGCGCGCGCTTGCGCTTTGACGGTCAGTTCTTCGGAGGGATCCACACCGGTGATCGATTCGACCGCATCCCCATAGTGGCGCAGGTTCAGGCCGCTACCGATACCGATCTCCAGCACCTTGCCTTGTGCCTGCGATACATACCGCGCGCGTAGTTCCGTCATTGGCGGTTGGCTGCAAGCGGCATCTATCAGCCGAGGCAGGATGTATTTTTCGTAGAGATTAGCCATACGCTAAACAACGCTGCGCGGGGGGAGCGCGTAGCTTTTGAGTTCCTCGATAAAGTCATGCACTTGCTCGATGCCAGTAGCCTCCGCTTCCGCGCACCATTCCTTTAGGGCATTCACTACTTCGTGTAAGTCTCCAGTCCGTTTCTCCCAGATGGACTGAAGCTTTAAACGCAGGTCATATACTGCCTTGAGTTGCGGTGTTTCCAATAGGTGTTCGAGTCTCGCACGGCCGGCATCATCGAGGATGCTGGTTTCTCGACAGATCACCCGTTCGCCACGTTTGAAGAGCCGTTTGGTGCTTCGTGACGCGCCCGCATGCTCCGCCACGACGGGTGCCACTACGCTACGCGCAAACTTGGCCATCACATTGAAGCGATCGTTGATGAGCGCGGTGGCGGATTCGAGATCGAACGCCCCTTTGTCGACTTGTTTATCGATCACCGGCCCTACCGATATGGGCCGCGCAAGCCCCAGCAACATGAAGCCCCTGATCCAGAGCCACCCCAGGTCGAACTCCCACTTGCGAACGGAGAACTTTGCGGAATTCGGGTACGTGTGGTGATTGTTGTGCAGCTCCTCGCCGCCGATGAGCACCCCCCACGGCATGATGTTGCGTGCCGCATCAGGACACTCGAAGTTGCGGTAACCCCGCCAATGGCCAACGCCGTTGATGACACCGCCAAGGAGTGGAATCCATATCATCTGTATGGCCCACACAGTGATGCCGAGCAACCCGAACAGCGTCAGATCGATCAGAAACATCAGTAAAATGCCGAGATACCCATGGGGTGTATAGAGGTGGCGTTCCACCCAATCCTCCGGAGTGCCTACCCCATATTGCTCTAGTACCTCGGGGTCCGCCGCTGCAGCTTGATACGCCTCGGTTTGGCGCCACAGAATCTCATTGATGCCCTGGATGACGGGACTGTGCGGATCGTCCTCGGTCTCGCACCGAGCGTGGTGCTTGCGATGTACCGCCGTCCACTCCTTGGTGTTCATGCCCGTGGCCAGCCAAAGCCAGGCGCGAAAAAAGTGTTGCAGCGCCGGATGCAGATCCAAGGCACGGTGTGCGGAAGAACGATGTAGATACAACGTGACGGCAAGCACCGTGATGTGCGTCGTCACCAGTGTGTACACCGCAATCGCGGTCCACGACCAGTGCAATACGCCGTTGTTCAGCCAGGTCAAAACCGTTTCAGTCATCCAGCCTTCCTACCTTGTCGAGCCGTTCGAGCAATGAGATTCCACAATGCCAAGGATGTCTGTCCACGTTCAGGATTTCAAATGCCATCCGATCACGTCAGTTCGTGCAGCCAAGCGGCATGTCGGGGTGCTTGCTTGGTTTGCGACCATTCTTCCAACATCTCATCCGCGACTTCCTGCAACTGACGCAGTTGATTCGGAGTACCCTTGTCCGCTGCCAGTTCCAATCGATGACCGCTGGGATCGAAGAAATATATCGAATCGAAAATGCCATGGTTAACCGGACCAAGCACTTCGATCCCCGCGGCTTCGATCTTATCCCGATAGCGCATCAGCGCATCATAGCTTTCCACCTTGAAGGCAATGTGCTGCACCCACTCCGGGGTGTTGCGGTCGCGATCCATGTCTGGGGAATTCGGGATTTCGAAGAACGCCAGTACATTACCCTGACCTGCGTCAAGAAACACATGCATGTAAGGATCCGGTTCCCCCGTTGATGGTACCGAGTCTTCGGCGATTGCCAGTTGGAAGTCCATGTCCAAGATGTCGCGATAGAAATCTACCGTCTCCTTGGCGTCGCGACACCTGTACGCAACGTGATGTATACGTTCGATGGTCATCCCGTGTTCTCCAGCACACCCCTGCGCATCTGATCTCGCTCCATAGAGTCGAACAACGCTTGAAAATTCCCCTCGCCAAACCCCTCGTCGCCTTTGCGTTGAATGAACTCGAAAAAAATCGGCCCCACCATGGTTTCGCTGAAAATCTGCAGAAGCAGCCTGCACTGCCCGCCCTCAGTACACCCGTCCAGGAGAATACCCCGACGATGCAGTTCGTCGACTGCCTCGCCATGTCCCGGCAGGCGTTCGTCGAGCATGTCATAGTATGAAGCCGGTGGAGGCGTCATGCATTTCACCCCAAGAGCCGTCAGTTTATCCAGCGTAGCAACCAGATCATCGCATGCCAGCGCGACGTGCTGAATCCCCTCGCCGTTGTATTGTAATAGGTACTCTTCAATCTGCCCCTCACCGCTGCCGCGTCCTTCTTCGTTGAGAGGAATGCGAATCTTCTGATCGGGCGCTGTCATGGCACGCGACAGCAGACCGGTTTGTTCACCCTGAAGATCGAAGTGGCGCACCTCTTGGAAGTTGAAGTACTTCTCGTAGAAACCCGCCCAATAATCCATCCGGCCCCGGTAGACGTTGTGGGTCAGATGGTCGATGGCGGTGAGCCCAACGCCTGTTGGATACGGGTCGACATCCGGCAGGTACTCGAAATCGATGTCGTAGATGGTGCTACCTGGGGCATAGCGATCTATCAGGTATAGCGGCGCACCCCCGATCCCCTTGATCGCCGGTAAACGCAATTCCATCGGACCGGTAGGAATATCCAGCGGCTGCGCACCCAATGTTATGGCCCGTTCGTACGCTCGCTGCGCATTTTTGACCCGAAACGCAAGACCGCAGGCGCTGGGTCCGTGTTCTTCAGCGTGATAGTAGGCGAGACTTCGCGGTTCATAGTTGATAACGAAGTTGATGTCGCCTTGCCGCCACAGATGCACGGCCTTGGATCGGTGCTCCGCGACTTTTAGAAAACCGAGTTGCGTAAACACCGGCTCTAAGATGCCTTTCTCTTGAGCCGCGAACTCAACAAACTCGAAGCCATCGAGCCCCATTGGATTGTCCATCTTTACCTTCTTCCAAGTGCCATACGTCGTCTGATACTAGAGGCTCGTGATCAGCATATTTCTCCTATTTGTGGCTTTAGCGTCCTAAAATTAGGTTATTTCTTCCAATTAATCGCTATTTTCAGCAAAATTTAACCTTTCCCGGCCAACGACCCAGGGCAAACCCATGGACAACACCGAACGACAGATTCTGCTCGCTCTGCAGCAGGATGGGCGGATGCCCAATGTACAACTGGCCGAGCGTGTCGGCCTTTCGGAATCGCCGACGTTTCGACGTGTGAAACAACTCGAAGCCTCAGGGGTGATACAGGAATATGTCGCTCTATTGGATCAGCGCAAGCTTGGCCTTCAGGTCACCGCCTATGTGAGTGTGCGGATGGACAAGCAACCGGATCGCGATCAGCATGAGTTCCACCAGTGCGTGGCGGACGAACCACACATCGTCGAGTGCCATGCCATGTCGGGCGCCTACGATTTTGTTATGAAGGTCGTCGCCCGCGATATGGACCACTTTGCTGAGCTGTGCATGCAGGAGATATTGAAATATCCGGGCGTCGCGCATGTGGAGTCTGCGTTTAGTTTGCAGGTGGTGAAATACTCACATGCGCTTCCCGTATAAGTCGCTCTAGGGACACGATCACACAAACCGGCAGGACACACCGCCTAACGGTCCGTAGTCCACATGCACGGTATCCCCCGCGCTCACCGCGACGGGCGCAGTAAACGAGCCCGACAAAATGATTTGACCCGGTTCGAGCGCCACACCATGAGGGGCAAATCGCTTCGACACCCAACATATACCGTTAGCCGGATGGTTCAAAACCGCGGCAGCCAGACCAGTCTCTTCAATGACGCCGTTCAAATAGAGAATGCCACCACACCAGCGCAAGTCCATGTCCAAAGGTTTGATCGGTCGACCGCCGATGATTATCCCTGCGTTACCGGCATTGTCAGCCACGGTGTCCACCACCTTGCGGGTGTAACCGGTTTGCGGATGCTTGCGGTGACTTCTCGCGGCGATGATCTCCAACGCGGGTACCACGTAGTCCGTGGCGTTGAGCACGTCAAACACTGTCACATGCTCACCCGCCAGCCGATCTTTGAGCACGAAGGCAAGCTCGGCTTCGATCCGTGGATCACAGAACTGGGCCGCCTCGATCTCCCCGCCGTCCGCAAAAACCATACTGTCCAGAAGTACACCGAAATCCGGTTCGCTGATGTTCAGCGCCTTCTGCATGGCTCGTGACGTGTAGCCGATCTTGTATCCCACCAGGCGATCACCTTCCGCGAGCTTGCTCTGAACGATGCGTCGTTGGATGGCATACGCTTCGTCCAGTGTCATGTCTGGATACTTCAGCGTCAGCGGTTCAATGGTCTGGCGATTTACTTCCGCCGCGCGCAGATCCGCCGCCGCTTGTTCGATCTGTTGCTCGCTCAACATCAGGCAATCCGTACCGTGCCGATGGTGCAGCCCACGGCAAATATGGGGATCGGCTGATAGAAATGCACCTTAGCCGTCATGCCGCGCGTGGCCCCGGCGACGGCAATGAACGTGCGGATCTCGAATCCACCCTGACCCGCATCGGCGTAGGTTTCCGCATCGGAGTATGACAGGAGCTTCTCTTTGTCATTGGCCTGCCAGCGGTTCAAGAACTCGAGATCCCATGCTTCGTTGATCTTCCCTGAGTCCGGTGTTGCCGGCCAATGAGAGACGCCGCCCGTGCCGACGATGGCGATTCGCTCGGGAACGCTGGCACAAGCCGCACTGAGCGCTTCGCCAAAGGCCCATGCCCTATGCAAGGGTGTCAACGGCGGGCCCTGACAATTGATGTTTACTGGCACGATCGGCAAATCCGCCTCCGGGACTAGGAAGTGCAACGGCACACTGATGCCATGATCGAATTTCCACTCCTGCGCATAAGCCACGTCGACATCGTTGAGGATGCTCTGAATGAGCCTCCTCGAAAGATCCGGCACGCCAGCAAATGTAGTACGCGGGATCCCCAGCCAATCCGGGTCTTCTATCGGACCCGGATATTCTTCCGCCATACCCACGCAGTAAGCCGGCATATTATTCATGAAGAAGTTGGCAAAGTGTTCCGCTGCAATCACCACCAACGCATCCGGCCGAGCCGCTTCGAGCTCTTGACGCATCGTATCGAACGCTGCATACAACTCCGCCACCTGCCGTGGTTCCGCCATGTCCTTGCGACCTGTAATGCCAGGCCCGTGCGAGCACACGCCAGCGAACACCAGGCTCATATCGCGCCCTTACCGTCCGTAGTGGCATACAGTCCAGCCCGCACATTGCCATGCACCGCCAGCGCATCGCGCATGGCTTGGATGTACTCGGGCCAGGCGTAGCCGCACATCGCCGCAAAGTGCATCAAAATCTGTCCATTGACTCCGAGAATATAGAGCAGGCCGATGTCTTCGTTGAGTACCGCCGCCGATTCCTCGGCTGTGAGCGTGTATGACGCAACGACGCTCTCTTTGTCGGATTTGAACCGAGCCTGCACTACCTCGTCTCGATTCAGTTCGTACAGCAGTTTTTGTAAGTAATACAGGCTCATGATCCCAAAACCGGTACCTTGTGAGTGCCGTGCGCAATACACACGTTCTTGGTTTCCATGTAGAAGTCGAAACTGTAGTCACCGCCGTCTCGACCGATGCCCGACATTTTCATGCCGCCGAACGGCGAAGGCAGATTACGGTTGTTTTCAGAGTTCACCCACAACATGCCCGCTTCCACCTTTCGCGCCAAGCGCATCGCGCGGCCGGTATTCTCCGTCCAGATGTAGCCCGCCAAACCGTAGTCGGTGTCGTTTGCCAGAGCGATCGCCTCGGCTTCGCTAGCGAACGTCATCGCCGTCAGCACCGGTCCAAAAATCTCTTCGCGCGCGATGCGCATGGCGTTGTCGGCATCCACGAACAGGGTTGGGGCGACATAATTCCCGGCTCCGAGGTCCTTACGCCGTTCACCCCCTACCAGAATGTTAGCGCCGTCCTGCCTTGCGACATCGAAGTAGCTACACACTTTTTCGCAATGATCGGTATGCACAAGCGGTCCGACTTCGGTCGTCGGATCCAGCGGATGGCCGACTATCAATTTGTGTACGCGCGCTTCCACCGCTTTGATAAAGCGCTCGGCAATACCGTTCTGAACCAACAAGCGACTCGACGAGGTACATCGCTGTCCATTGAGGCTGTAGATCATGAACACTACGGCATCCAAAGCTCGGTCGAAATCAGCATCGTCGAACACAATCACCGGATTCTTTCCGCCGAGTTCGAAGTGTACGCGCTTCAACGTATCGGAAGCTTGGCGCATGATACGGCTTCCCGTCACTGACTCACCCACCAAAGCCACCGCTTTGATGGCAGGGTGTTCAGTCAGCCGCTTCCCCACCACTTCGCCGTAGCCGTTCACTGTGTTCCAGACGCCAGGCGGAATCCCCGCTTCGTGCGCAATGTCAGCGAGCAGACTGGCGCTCAACGGTGACAACTCCGCGGGTTTGTGCACGACCGTACATCCCGCGGCCAACGCCGGTGCAATCTTCCACGTAGCCAGCATAAACGGCGTATTCCACGGCGTAATGATACCGACGGGACCGATGGGCGACCGCATGGTGTAGTTGGTGTGCTCAGCTTGGTAAAGCGCCTGACCGTTTTCCGCCTCTGGCGCTTTGTCGGCAAAGAACCTGAAGTTAGCCGCACCGCGGATCGCCGCCTGCTTCATGAAGCGTATCGGCTGTCCACAATCCATCGATTCAACCAGCGCGATTTCGTCGGCGCGCTCGGTGATTTTGTCGGCAAAGTAATTGAGAATTTTCTTACGCTCCGCGCCGGAGACATCACGCCAATCCGCAAACGCCTCGGCCGCGGCTTCACAAGCGCGATCCATATCCGCGACACGCCCTGCGACCACATCCCCCAGCGACGTGTTGTCCGCTGGCGATAAATTGGCGAACACCTCCGCGTTGTCGGGAACGACCCGCTCCCCCGCGATGACATGCCCCAGTGCCTGGTCTTTGAATCGCTTGAGGTACGGTTCAACTTGCTTAAGGTTCGCTTCGAATTCGGTCATCTTCATTACCTTTGCTGCTCCGCGATTCCTTTACCGCTCCGCGATCGCCTGGGCTCGCATGCTGAGTTCCGCCGCCTTGAAGATGTGGTTCTGGCTCATAGCTTCTTCAGTCCCGTTCAATACATCGAGAATCAACTGTCCAAAGAAGGGATAACCCACCCGATCCAGGCAATCTACGGTCTCAACGCTACCATCGTTGGCTTTGAACACTAAACTCGCGGGCGCCTGTCTGCCTAGATCAACATACTTTCTCACTTCGAGTGTACCTTTCGTGCCTAGCACGAACGTGCGCCCATCGCCCCACACCGGCAGCGCATCTGGCGTGTACCAGTCGACCCGTGAGTAAAACGAAGCGCCATTATCCCCCTGCAGACTGTACTCGCCAAAGTCCTCCAGATCCGGTTTGTCTGGATGACTGAAGTTCTCCACACGAGCGAAGTTCACTTGTGCATCTGCGCAGTCTGCATACGTCAAGAACTGTTCGACCTGGTGTGAGCCAATGTCAGTGATGATACCGCCGTAGGCTCGTTTATCGAAAAACCAATCCGGACGAGTGTCTTTCGAGAGTCTGTGCGGCGCGAGTGTCAGCACTTGTAGTACCCGCCCGATGTCCCCGGCCGCAATGATCTCGCCCGCGTGCCAAGCGGCTTCGTTGTGCACGCGTTCTGCGTAGTAAACGAAATACCGCTGGCCTGTGGCTTTGGCGACTTCGCGCGCGGACGACAGCTGTTCGAGCGTCGTGAAAGGCGACTTATCCGTGAAGTAGTGTTTGCCTGCTCGCATCACCGCTTCACCGATGGGACCGCGTCGGTTCGGTACGGCAGCGCTTGCAATGAGATCCAGTGAATCTGCGTCCAGCAGCACATCGAACGAGGAGACGGCCTGAACATCAGGATAGCGCTCGACAAAGGCCGCTAGTCGCTGCGGATCGGGATCGTACACGTGCGTCAACGTCGCACCTGCACCCAGCAAGCCATTGGTCTGGCCGTAGATGTGTCCGTGGTCCAGATACGCCGCGGCAAAACGAAACTCACCTGGCTTGACCACCGGTTTCGATTTAGCTTCAGGTGCGTAGTTAGCACCATCCTTGATCGACATGTCAGATCCAGCCCAAACCGACCGACGTACTATAAGTCACACTGGCAAGTACGGTCACGATACAGAGCAGCATGGCGCTGTTGTAAGCCATTCGCCGTGACCCAAGCGGCATGGCATCACCCAGATAGTCCCGACGGTTGTTCAGTATGAGCCAGCCGATATAGGCGATGGGCAGTAAGAAGCCACAGATGGCGGACGTTGGCAGGATGACGTAGGGACCCATGGTGGTCCAGACAAAGACACCCAGTACAGCCGGGGTGGGTAGCAGACAGGACAACCGGTACGCCAGAGAATCGTCGGCAAAGCCGAACATCTCTTTTGCCGCCGCGCCACAGGTCAACATATGCATGACTAAAGAACCCACCGCCATGCCCAATACACCCAGCGGGAACACCAAGCGACCCGCAAAACTACCCAGCCCTGCGTCGGCGAACATGGCTCCTGCGAGTTGCGGACTCAAACGACTCTGGACCGTCCCTTCGCCACCGTGCAGGCTGCCCGCGGCGGCCAGAGAGATCAATGTCGTGACGAGGAGGTAGGGAATCACTAGGCCGAGCACAATGTCGTATCGCGACAGCGTTCGTTCACCGCGGCCCCAGCCCCTGTTGAGTAGCGTGTAACCATAAACAAACGTCATATTGATCCCCACCGCGGTACCCAAGGCAGCCATCAACGTGGTCACGCCAAACGCATCGTCAGGCAGGGAGTGCGGCACCAATCCCCACAGCATTGCCGCCCAATCGATCTGACCCTGGAGCCCCGCCTGCAGCACCACCCAAGCAAAACTGACAATCACCGCCCCACTCAAGAGCTTAATGCCATTTTCGAACAAACGAACGGCGGCACCGCCTCGGCTATAGTGCCACACCGTATACGCACAGACTGCCCATACAGCCAGCGCTAGACCAAAAAGATAGATCTCCCTCTGGATCGCTTCGTCGTCCGCGTTGAACCCGAAGCCTGTAGCAACGTTGATGGCTTCCTCCAGCATGCCGGCGCTCAACGGGTAATGAGAGAAACCCCAGATGATGCTGGAAGCCAAAGCGGCAATTGCCCAGAGCCACGCCAACGGGATGGATACGTGGACCCGCATCGCTTGAAACGGCCGTTCGCCGGTAGACAGCGTCTGATGCGACAGCGCGAACAGCATGATGCAGCCGATCGCCATGGAGATCGGCTGCAACCACAGGAACTCATACCCGTATACAGTCCCGAGGGTCAGCGAAGTTATCGCCGAGCCACCGCCCAAGGTCATCGCACCCTGCAACCAACCAGGACCACCGGCGCGTACGTTCTCCCATACCGTGCTCAACGGTACGATGCATCCATGTCAATGTGCACATCCACTTCTCTTGCCTGGCGAAATCCAGAGTTGGCGATGCGTTCGTTCAGACATACCTGATAGTGTTCCGCATCCAGGGGCAGTGCTACTTTGCAATCCTCCCATGCGGAAAGAAGCATGGCATTGGCAAGTTCTATGGACCCAACCCCTTCACTAAGTGGCGTGGCCAGATCCGCTTCCCCGAGAATCGCGTCCACAACATTGTTGAAGACTTCGGCATGTTGGTTGGGCATCGGCGCTGGTGGGATTTCTTGCCGATCGAACTCGGGCATGCCGAACATCTCACGGGTGGATGCACAGTGCTCACTCACGCTCTGGTCCGTGGTCGCAACGCCGAGCGTCGCACCGTCGAACGACAGCGTGCCTAGATCTCCGACAATGTCGAACCGGTTGATCCCCGGCGCTTCTCCTGTCGAGGCAATCACCGCTCCGGTTTTACCGTCTGCGTAGCTCAAGATGGCCGAGACTTCGTCCTCGACGTCGATGTCGTGAAACTTGCCAAACCGGGCCTCTGCCACCACTGTTTCAGGCAGACCCAGTATCCATTGCAATACATCGAGGTTGTGGATGCATTGATTCAGCAGCGCACCGCCGCCTTCGCCGGCCCAGGTTCCCCGCCAAGTGCTGACCTGGAAGTAGACATCGGGCCGGTACCACGTGGTCATGATCCAGTTGAAGCGGACGATCCGACCAAGCCGGCCTCCTGCAACAATGTTCTTAATCTCCCGGTAAACCGGGTGATAGCGCTGATTGAGCATCACGGCGGCCTGCACACCATCCGGTCGTGCGTCGAGCAACCGGCGGGCTTCGAGAACGGACATTGCAACAGGTTTTTCCATCACCAGGTGACAGTGTGCGTCGAGTATCGTGCGACCCAGTGATGGATGCGTCATGGTCGGTGTCGCGACGACAATAGCATCGGCCACTTCTGCAGCGAGGAGGTCTTCCAGCGTGCCGAAGCGTGTCATGCCTTGTGGCAGTTCAACATCATCACGGGCAACCACGGCTGTAACGCTGGCACGCTTGACCGCCCCCTGAGCAAGCGTCTCAGCGTGGGTACGTCCTATGTTCCCAAACCCTACGACAGCAAAGCGTACGTTGTTCATTGGACCCGAGATACCCGCGGCATCGTCACGCTCCCGTCCCCCGAAGTGAATCTTACTGCAGGCACCGAACCATCGTCCGCCACGACAAACTCGAACTCGATGCCACGCGGCTCGAAAAGAAAGTGATCTTCTTTCAGCTCTTTGAGTGCACCAACGAGAATACCGCCGTCGATATTCAGATCTTTACCATCGAAGGTAAACGACGTGGGCGCACTCGATCGGCCAAACGCACCCTCGTATTTGACGTAGTGGGTATTGATGTCGACGGCTTCGAGTTCGGCAACCGTCCACAGCGCCGTGCGTCCCGCAGTCGCCTCCCGCACCTTTTCGATGAACTCCGGATCGATCGCACGCCCGGCGTGACCCCAAGCACGACGCAGGTACGTCAAAAGCCCGCTTGCGACACGATCGTCGAAGTTCGGAAAGTCTTTATGGCCCGGCATCGCTGAATCCCACACCTCCCCTGCCACTTCGACCGGACCCGCAAGACCGTGCAATACGATGCGCGCCAGCCTTTCCGGCGCTTCGGTGACCCAGGGCGAATCTGCCAACGGTGGTCCCAATGCAGCAATGCCTGCACCGTCCGCCCCATGGCAATTGGCGCAGCTTGAGGTATAAAACTGTTCACCTTGCGCTATCAGTTCAGACTGTTGCGGAGTCAGGGGCTTGGCATCTGCAGCCAATGTATCGCCTACCCAAGTGAAGCCGCGTCGCGCACGCGCGACCGCAGGCCACAGCGCCTCATCCGCGGTTTCGAATAACGGGTGCGGACCATCCAGTACCGCTCGTTCAAAACCAGGTTCGCGGGAGGTTTCAAACAAGCCAGTCAACACAGCTTGCTGTGCCCACAGTTTCTCTGGCGACAGCGCCGCTACATAGTCGAGAAGTTGAATCGCCACAGCACCTTCCGCACGGAAGAATTGCTGGGTGAGCTGCGCAATCGCACTGGTTTGTGCTTCCAGATCCGCCGTCCAACGATCTTCAGCCAGCAGTCGTCGGATCAACGCCGGCTCCTCACCTCGCACAGCCGCTTGTGCAAAAGCAAGAACATGCGCGTTGTCGGTCTGTTCCAGGAGCGCATCGCGAGCCTCAGCCAGTGCTTTGTCCTCAGGCGTCGAATGCCGCAGCGCTGCAATAGCATAGAGGTGCAAAGCCGAACCCGGCTGCGACTGCGACAAGACATCCAACACGTCATCCAACGCCAGCAAATGCCCGCCGGCAAGCAGCGCGGCCTCCCCCAAAGCACCACCTCGCCTCAGGGCAGTTCGGATCGATCCCTCTGACAACTCTCCCCGACCCTGTAAGGTCCACAGCGCGTGAGCCGCCGCTCTCAGCGACTCGCCAGCTACTGCTGTTTGTAGCCGCTCCGTGACGCCTTCGGCCTCGCTGCGCAGAAGCAACCGCTGCGCCGTGGCACGCCGCCATATGTCGGGAGCAGAGAGCAGTGTCGTCAAACTGTCCGTCGACAGTGATTGCCACGCGGGGAGCGGCATCGCCGGCTCATCCGACGATTTGACGATCCGCCAGATTCGCCCCATGCCCAACGGGCGATCCAGATCGCGTTCTTTGACTTGGGCTTTGAGTTCTTCGGTGAGGTACACGTGGTCTTGAATGATGCCTCGATAAAAGTCGATCACATAAAGCGCCCCGTCTGGCCCGTTCAGTACATCTACCGGGCGAAAGCGCTCGTCGGTGGAGGCGAGAAAATCGCGCTGACCCCACTTTTCATCGGGGTACAGTCGTTGTTCGGCCGTAACGTTCAAACCCTCTTCAACCAGTTTGAACGCCGCCACCAAGTTAGCGGCGGGTTCCGTGACAAAGGCATTGGGATCGTCTTGGCCAAAGCGCCCTCCGCGGTAGATGACCATGCCGCTGGCCGAGGTGGCGCTGCGCAATCTGCCATCCTCTCGCAACACACCCGGTAGGTAAGCTCGATTGACGCCCGGGTTCACTCGAACGGAAAAAACTTCGTCGTTGGCACTGATGCGCGTGTTCAATCCAGGCGCCGTACGGTTACCCGCCTCAACCACGGCTTGAGCGTCATAAAGATCGCCTAGCAGGAGATTGGAGTTGGTGTTGTAAAACAACCGTCCGCGATCATCTTGGGTAAGTCCCCACTGTCCTCGAAAGATTGTCGGTTCTTCTATGAGCTCGTCACCCACAATTCTCAGGCGTCGTGTTGATTTAGCACTGTAGATCCAATTGTCTACGCCCACCAGAAGTCCGTTTTCCGCATGTTCAACGGATCCCTTGTGTTCACCATAGACTCCGAGGTAACGCTTTCGCTTGCAATCGATGTCACTCGACCAACCGGTTGCACTCGGACACAACCACAGCTTGCCCATTTCCGCCACGAGAAGACCCTCATTCACAATGCGCAAGGCTCGAGGCAATACCAGCCCGCCAAGGATCTCATCTCGTTGATCGAAGACACCATCACCATCGGTGTCCGTCAGGCGGGCAACGGCGCCAATCGGCTGGTCTTCACCTGTGCCTTCGACATCCCGCATGAACCCGCGCATCTCCGCGATGTAAAGGCGGCCATCTTCATCCCAATCAGCGGCGACCGGGTCCTCGATAAGCGGTTCCGCAGCCGCCAACTCGACGTGAAATCCCGAACCGATGACAAACGTGTCGAGCGCCTCCTCGGGGGTGAGGATCGGCGCCGGCGGCGTGTCCAGGGTCTGATAAAACGACTGATCGTTGGTGGGCGCTTCGAGTTCCGCTTTTATATCTTCGCGTTCGGCACACCCCGTGAAACAACCTAACAAAAAGACCCACGCAATTGAGTGTGATGCCGTTCGCACCCGCATCAATACGTCATTTCATTGAGGTAGGCGTAGGCGCGCTTCGCCGTATTCATCGGCTCCGGGGGTCCATCGCGCTCGACAAAATAGTACTCCGTTCCCGCACCCATCGCGGCTGCGACAACGGCCGGGAAGTCGATCGTACCGTAACCGACATCTGCGAAATCGCCATCACTGTCCATATCTTTGAGATGGCAACTCGGGATTCGATCAGAGTGCAGGGCAAAGTAATCCAGCGGATCGCGCCCCCCCTTTGTCACCCAATACACATCCAATTGAGATGCCATCAAGTCCGGTTCGATCGTCTCGAGCATCAGGTCAAACGGCACCACACCTTCAATCGCTTTGAACTCCCAGTCGTGGTTGTGATAGCCGAATTGAACACCGGCGGTTGCACAGAGTTCACCCGCTTGCCGCAACAGCTCGATGCTCTCGTCGATCTTGGCTTGCGTGGCAAAGTTGTTCGGCATCAACGCAGGCAGCACTAAGTGCTTTTGGTTAAGCCGTGCGGCACCCTCGAGACCATAGCGAATGTTGTCGAGCAGATACTCAGGACCTGCATAGGTGCGGAACGCGGCCATCTGCTGCTCGCGGGAAAGGGTCGCAAAGCCCTCGGGTAGTTTTGGCGAGATGCGCCCAACGGGTGCTGTCAAACCATGTGCCTCGAGGAGTTCCGCAATCATCGACACGGGTCGGCCTAAAAACCCTAGGGCGGAGAATTCCACCTGGCGATAACCGATAGCAGCCACTTGCGCCAAGGTCCCCTCAAAGTCCGCCATGAGCTGCGGCGTGACGGTGGAGAGCTGCAAACCAAACTGCTCGAGCTTGCGCGCGGATACTTTTGCCGTCTGGTCTGACACGTCTTTGTCCCCTGGGTCCGTCGGTGCGCAACCGGTGCTTACCGTACTCAGTATACCCAGCGGCAGCGCCGCCAATATGTCCCTGCGTTTCAAGCCACCCCCTCGATGTTTACGCCTTCTAAATCCCCATCATCAGTATATGTCAAAACGCGAATCTTCCGCGTACCAAGCACTTGGCATACGCTGTCCGATCCGATGGCAGGAGACCCATGACGGCGAGCTCAGCTCCAATCTCTTTCGCGCACGCCGGGACGACGTCTCGAGGATGACCCTTGATCAGGTGAAGCTGCGGCTTGAGATACTCGGTCGCCTTGACCTTGTCCGCCGAAACACCCATCCACAATCGCCGCCAACCAATAATTCGAGTCTGGTCTAAATATAGGAGGAACTCCCTACCGGGGGAGTTTTGAGACTGCAAGTTGCATACAGGGTTCGCTCACATGAGGATCGTTCCGGAAAGCAGTGGCACTTGATAGTCTTTCAGCGAACGGCGGCAACCAGACTTTAAAGGGAACTGATATGAAACTGGCGATCGAACTGGGTAGGCCCGAACCGGAAAACCTTGGCATCTCCGTCGAATGGGTCCAGCTGGCGGAACGACTGGGAGTCGATATGGCTTTTTCGGCGGAAGCCTGGTGGAGCGATGCGGTGACACCACTAGCCTATCTCGCCGACAAGACAGAAAAGATCAAGTTAGCAACAGGCATCATGCAGGTCACAGCTCGGACACCGGCCATGACTGCCATGACTGCGCTCACACTCCATGATCTAACCAATGGCCGATTCATCCTGGGACTAGGTGCAAGTGGCCCTCAAGTCGTCGAAGGTCTACACGGCGTGCGCTACAAGATGCCGCTTACACGACTCAAAGAAACAGTCGAGATCTGCCGCATGATCTTCGCCGGCGAAAAAGTGAAGTATGACGGCAAGGTATTTCAGCTTCCGCTTCCGGACAGTGAAGGAAAGTCTATCGGCATCGCACACGCACCCACGGACATTCCCATCTATCTTGCGACTTTAGGACCCAACGCATTGCGCTTCACGGGCGCAAGCGCGAATGGCTGGTTGGGCACTTCGTTTTCTCCAGACCACCCAGAAGCCCACATGGATTTCCTACATGCCGGTGCGGCAGATAGCGGCAGACCGTTGAGTGATGTAGACCTCTGCGTGTCGGTCCGCGTTGAAATCGGTGAAGACGTAGACGAAATGATTGCTAGGCGCAAACAAGGTGTCGCGTTCAATATGGGTGGCATGGGTTCAGAGAAGACAAATTTTTACAACGACGCCTTCAAGCGCGCAGGCTATGAAGATGATGCCCGCGCCATTCAATCACTTTGGATCGCGGGTAAGCGTGACGAAGCCGCACAGAGAGTACCCGACGCCATGGTCACTGAGTTTCAAGCGCTCGGAACGCGCGAGATGGTGCAAGAGCGGTTAAGAAGATATCGCGATGTCGGTGTCACAACATTAAAACTGGGACTCGACAGCGCTGGACCGATAGGTCCAAAGCGCTACGAGTTGCTGGAAAACATCATCGATCTCATGGAGGGTTTGTAGATGAAACTATACATGGTGCCCCTGGCTCCAAATCCGACCAAAGTGATGCTCTATATTGCCGAGCGCGCCGAACTGGGTGTGGACATGGGCATAGAACAGATCGTCGTAAACACTGTTAAAGGTCGTCACAAAGAACCCGAGCATCTAGCAAGAAATCCGTTTGGCACTGTACCCGCAATGGAACTGGACAACGGTTCCTACCTGGTAGAGTCCTTAGCGATCATCGACTACTTGGAGCGTAAGTTTCCAGACAACGTCCTACTGCCTACGCTTGCCGAAGAATACGGTTTAGCGCGCGACGTTGAGCGAATCATCGATTTGCGTCTCGCCGGACCGATGGGAGCGTACGGACACGCTGTGAACTCTCCACTCGGTTATCCGAAAGATGAAGAAAAGGCCTCGCAGATGGAGCGAGCGATGCAAGCACCGATGGATTACTTGGAAAAGCTGTTAGAAGACAACCGACCGTTGTTGTTAGGCGAACAGGTCTCTATTGCCGATTGCACATTGCAGGCTTCCCTCCAGTTTATGCGCTACATCGAGGTGGATGTCTTTGGCGATCGTCCTGTGTTGAGAGCTTGGGATGAGCGTTATCGAGAAAGACCTGCCGCCAAGGCTGTGCTTAAGTGGTGACGTCTCCGCCCCAAATGAGAACTCGCCAAAATGACCAATCAAACCAGACGGCCGTTTCTGAAGGTATGGAAGTACTCAATGAGGGCGCTCTCGACTAGAAGCTGCGATTCCGAGAACTGATCGACGCAGACTGGCAGAATTTAGTTTAGTCGTTGACTAAATTTAGTCATTGACTTATATTTTGTCCTCCATGTCGACACGGTCACCGTCTATGCAAGTTCCGGTTCCCAATCTGCTCACCATCATGCGCCCCAATCCGGTAGAGAGCGACTACAGCATTACCAAAGTGGAAGGTCACATCCCACGGGAGTTGAATGGGACTTTGTATAGGAACGCCCCCAATCAGAAGGTGTTACCCAAGGGTGGTTCGGGCGCACTCCATCTGTTTGATGGTGACGGGCACATTAGTGCCATCACCTTCGAAGACGGTAAAGCTCAGTTTAAAAGTCGCTATGCAAAAACCCCGAGTTTTACGCGTGAACAAGAGGAGGGCTCGTTCTGCTTGGGGACGCTGGGCGCTGACGCGGATGTTGCGCTCGAAGATCCACCGCCCAACTACCAGGCCAACACCAATGCCGTATTCCACGGAGGACGGCTATATGCAATGCAGGAAACCATGCCGCCCTTCTTGATCGATCCGCGGACGCTGGAATCCCAGGGGCTTTGGGACTACGACGGACAGATGTTGGGATCCGCCACCAGCGCACACCCCAAGATCGACCCGCGGACCGGGCAGATGATCCAGTGCGGCTACCGACCCCAGGCGCCTAATCTTCAACTCTATGTTATAGAGAGTGACGGCAACGTTTCATCAGCTGAACATGTGGATGTGCCTTGGGCCAGCAAGTTTCACGAAGTGGCCATTACCGAAAACCATGTCGTAATCCCTGTAGGAGCTGTAGATATCGATTCAGGATCGCACGACAAGCAGGATCCACTGGCAGGTCTCAAAGCGTTGCGGGCAAGACCTGACTTGAACCTGCGTTTTGGAATTAAAGATCGCGCCGCTGGAAGTCCAGTACGATGGTTCGAGACGCCGTCCAGTCACTACATTTTTCACACCGGCAACGCGTTTGAGAAAAACAGCAAGATCTTCATGGACGCGTGCACATTCGTGGACATGGAAGGCATGATCGAGAACCTGAAACATCTGCGCAGTGGGCACGCGGATGTTCGGTCCGGCTCATATCTGTATCGCTATGAATTCGATCTGGACCAGGGCACATGTACCGCAACACAACTAAGCGATCTCCTTGCGGAACTCCCTCGCATTGACGATCGGAGGCTTGGTTATGAGAGCAGTTTTGGTTACGCATCGGTTGGGAAACCGGGTGCGGGGACGTTTCGAGGTCTGGTCAAATACACCATATCTGGCGAGATTCTCGCGGAGCAAGCTTACCTCGAAGATCAATTTGTCAGTGAACCCGTGTTTGTCCCCCGCACCCAAGATTCAGAGGAAGACGACGGCTTCATTCTAGTACTGCGCTATGACGCGAAAGATGATCGGACCGGTGTTGATGTTCTCGACGCACGGGGAATTGATCAGGAACCGTATGCGCGCCTGTGGCTGGATGAGCGCACGCCGTTCAGCGTTCACGGAAGCTGGGCGGATGCTACGCAATTAGCTCATCTGGGAGGCTGACAGTGGACAAACCATCAGTTTTGCCAGACGAGATTGTCGATCACATACGCCTTTACCGGGAAGACCCGGAGAAAACCCATTTGTGGTATTCAACGCCGCTGGGAACTACAGCGCGTTGAGTTTGTCGATCAGTTGTTTGTAGAGCGCAGGTTTCGCGTCTGCGGCGAGCGCGATGTACATGGACCGGAGCATTTGCGCACGGAACTGATCGATGCTGATCAGACGCAGTGCCCAGTCGCGTGAGGCAACGCGTACGGCAGCGAGGGTCTGTTCCGCCAAGTCCTCTGCCTTGATCTGGCCCCTAGTCATACCCGTTGCTTGAGCCTTCCTATATATACTGAGGGTCAGGGGTAACGCCCAACGCATGAAAAGCCCTTTCTTACCCCAGACGATTTCCTGGTCAGAAAAATACTCGTTTGCGATTAACGCACCCCGATAAAAATTCTCGTCTTTTCTAAAGAGTGTCGTGGATTCGTCCGCGATCACTTCCGCCATCATTACTGCATCAACGTCCGGGATGTTGTCCCACCGGCCATCCAGGGTTTTCATGGTTTCGGAGATCAGTAGCAGGAGGATCTGATCCTTGTTGCCGATCAGGTTGTAGAGCGTCGGCTGGCTCACACCTGCCGCCTTGGCGAGTGATCGGGTGTTTAACTCCTGAAATCCATGTTCTGCAATTGCCCGCCGTGCCTCAGCGAGAATCCGCTGACGGCGCTTTCCCATGTTGGTTTCTCTGGTGCTGGTATCGTTTGAATCTGGCATGCGAATATCTTAGTCATCGACTAAATATTAACAACTATGAGTAGGTTGTGCGAACTGATCAACAGACCAGTCAACCTTACAAGTGGAGACCCTAAGAGTGCTTTAACTTCAATCCATGAGCATCGATCAGAAGTTGGTCGGATCAGGGAAAAGATGCAACGATACTTAGCACCAACTCCTCGGGTTCCGCGGTTTCAGAGGGAGCTGTTTGATGGACTTATTACCGGCACATCAGTTTCGATTTCAGATAGCGGATGACGGCAATCTAGAGGAAGAGTTTTTCGTTCGCAGAGTGAAAGAGCTTGCTGGAGCGAACACGCAAATAGAACGTTCATCCAGTGTTTGGTAGCTAGGGGGAGACTTGAACTCCCGACCTCAGGATTATGAATCCTGCGCTCTAACCAGCTGAGCTACCTAGCCGTACTTCAAGTGCTCGGCCTGCGTGCCGAGGGACGCGCATTTTCCCTGCGCATCATCAAACTGTCAATCATGCGGAAACGATGAGTGTTGTTATGCGATATACGCGAGTGCAGGCTCCTGAATGGATAAATCTATCAGCGGATTGTGATACTGAACACCTTCAAAGCGTAGGAAATCAGTATCCGCTGAACATAGGAGCACCGAATGCTCAATCGCAATCGCGGCTAAGTGCGCGTCGTTGGTGAGATTTCCTGCGGTACCCGTACGCAAGAGTAAGCGGTTGAGTATTTCCCAATGTCGGGCACCGGGGTTCAAGGTTTGCACGTTGTCCAGCGCAAGCCACTCAGCAACAACTCCAACGCTTTCTTCTACGGTCATGGGTGTATCGAACACTCGTGAATGAGTGCTTATTCTTACGAACGCTACGATCACTAACCACGGTAGCCTGACCTCAACGCCAGCCGATAGCTGTCTGCTGAGCCATTTCTTCGCTTCGAAATGCTGCGGTGCGTCGTTGTTGACCGCATACAGAAGCAAGTTCGTATCTACGACGATCATTTACCAAGTTCCTGCTTTTGTAGGAGCGCTTGGTTTTCGAGCTCGGCGGCGAGTGCATTCGCCTTGACCAGGTCCACCTTTGGCAAGCCCAGGGCAAAACTCCGCTGGCGGAACTTCTGCTTAGACATCCGTTTCGGTGCCGCAGGCTCTAAACCTCTCCGCAATGCCTCGTTCACCACAGCCTTAAAGCTCATGCCGGTTTCAAACGCCCTTTGTTTTAGGGCTTTAGCGATAGCGTCATCAATGGTTAAAGTGGTGCGCATGTGTGCATCATAGCATCACATGCTAGACATCAAAACATCAAAACCCCATCGGTAACGGGATGTGGGCTTCGCCGGCTTAGATCTCGCCAGCCAACGCGGATTCGACATCGGCCAGACTCTCAATCGAGACGATGGCTAAAGGCGTAAGCGGCGCGCCAATGTGGCTTTCCACCAAATCGATCAACCGCACGTGCGCCACGCTGTCCCACTCACTGGTATCGCCCAGACGCGTGTTTTCGTCGATATCGCGCTCATCCAGCAGCAGAGCTTCGGCTAAGACCTTTCTCGCCACGTCGTCACTCATTGGCCTGCGTCCTCACGCCGGGCCAGCCATTCACTTTTCAACATGCCGAAGATGAGTTGGTCCAAGCGCTGGTCGCCTTCGATGGCGCGCATGTGCTCGCGCAGTATGGCTTCACAGGTAAAACCAAGCGCCTTGTAGTTATAGATCGAAGAGAAGTTGCGCCCGTGGGGACGACCGATCACTTTGTAGACGCCGATGGTGTCGAATAGGAAGTCGAGCAACGCAGAGCGCGTTTCGAGCACGACATCTTTCCCCCAAAACTCTTGATTACCAAGCACGACACTGGTTTCGGCAACGTTTTGATTCGTGTTGATGGTCACGATAAAGAACCCGATAACCTGCTCTGTATCACTGGTGCAGATCGCTAGAAAAAACTTGCTGGCGTTGTCGTGGCTAAGCACCCAGCGTACTGCTTGCGGACGGGTCAGATTACGCGCGGGCATGTTGAGTCCTACCATGACTGCAGGATCCGCCATCCAGCCGATGACGGCGTCCGTCATGTCTTCTCGGGTCATCGAGCGAACCACAAAGCGCTCGGTTTCGAGCCGTAATAGATCGCCTTTCCGCCACGGCGTCATGACGTTGGCTCGGCGCTGCAAAACTGCGCCACGTTGTCGCGGTTGAGCTTGCCGCGATCGGTTTTGGGAATGTCGTCAACGACGAACACTCGGTTAGGCATGGCTTCGGCTCGAATGCGCTCCTTCAGCCATGCCAGCAACTCACGACTGTCGAGTTCAGCTTCCGCTCGCAGGGAGACGGCCAACCCGACGGCTTCGCCGCTGGCATCGTCTGCCATCGCGAACGCGCAGGCTTCGGCAATCGCCGGATGTCGTTCCGTCAGAAGATCCAACTCCTCGGGGTACACTTTCATGCCCGCTCTATTGATGACGTACCGGCTTCGCCCGGTCAGCCTCAGTACACTAGCTTCATCGATGCGCCCGACGTCTCCGGTGGCATACCACCCGTCTTTCAACACAGCATCTGTCAGGTCGGGGCGGCGATAATAGCCTGTCATCAGTGACGGTACGCGCAGGTGTAACTCTCCTGACCCCTGTGGAACCAGGTTACCGTCGGCGTTCAGCACAGCCGCTGAACCGCCCCACAAAGTGCCGATGAGACCGTCTTCCGGGTCGAAGTCCGTCGCAGACGCGCCTCCTACCCAATTGGCAGTCTCCGTAATGCCATACATGTTGACGACACGTTGCGTACCGCACCAATCGAGGATGTTGTGCCACAAGACATCGGCCAATGGGGCAGAACCCACATGCACACGCCGCAGTGAGTTACTGCCTGGGGCTTCACTCACCCGCAGCGCCAGCTTCCAAAACGCCGGCACCGAGCTCATGAAAGTAATCTGGTGGTCGTCTATGTGCGCGCCCAACTGACTCGTACCCTTTAGACCAGCGCCATGAAATAGATAGACAGTACCACCCGCGGCCAGGGGCGTGAGGCAATTACCGATGAGACCGTGACCGAAATGCGTAGGCAGCACACATAATGATCGCTCGAGATCATCCGCACCGATCTCTGCCAGGTTTAGCGCAAGCCGCGCTAGCAACGAACGATGGGTGTGCACCACACCCTTGGGATCTCCGGTAGTTCCGGAAGTAAAAAGCATCAATGCCGCCTGATCCAACGAACCGCGCGTCACCTCTACTTTGTCGTCAGTCGTCCGTTCGTCGGCTGTACGCAACACCGGAACGCTGGCAGAGACGTCTGCGGCATCCACTAACACAGCGCGCGGAGACGTAAACTCGACCACCGTTTCCAATTCCGTGCCTGTGAGCCCGGCGTTGACACATGCAGCAGTGCCGCCGACTTGCCAAACCGCGAACAGGTCAGCAAAAAAATCGCACGAGTTACCATGCGCGATGACAAACATATTGTCCTTACCCGGCTCAATGAATCGCGCGAGCACACCGGCGCGTGCGTGAATCTGACGCGCGAGTTCAGCCGCCGACCAACGCTGGTCGCGAACTAGATCGTGGATTGCTGACTGGGTAGATAGCATGGTGTGGAGTGGCGAGCCTCTTGCGTTTAATCGCCCTGTTCTTCAGCAGATTCAGCCATCGACTTGACGAGACGGCGTTCGGCGCGTGAGAGCGCGTCTTTGATGTATTGTTGGTCCGGAGCGATTTTACTGGCTTGTCTCAACGACGCAACGGCTTCCGTGCGGCGCTCAAGTGCCGAGTAGCAAGTGCCAAGGAGAAAGTGAGCATCGGCTTGCAGGTGCAATAAGCTAATCGATGTGCGCAGGTATTCTGCGGCCTCCACAGGACGTTCTTGACCCACCAAGGCCGCACCTAATCCAGTATATGCAGCGGCAAAGTCAGGATCGATCTCCAGCGCGGAACGAAAAGCTCTTTCAGCATCCTGCCAAGATTGACTGTTCAGATGCACACGTCCGATTTGGTGAACCAGCCCTCTATGTCCCACACCCCCGGCTTCTGCTTCAGCCAGGTGCACCTGTGCTTGGTCTTCATCCCCGAGCCGCAAGAGTAACTGCCCATATAGAAAGTCGAGCGCGGGTCCGTGCGAACCAATGTTAACGAGATACTCGAGCGCTTCCCGGCAAGCGTCATCCTGCTTTAAGGCAAACAAGCATTGCGCTTGAAGCAAACGGCCGCTCTCGTGGTCCGGATGGATTTCAAAAAGCGCTGCCAACGCGTCGAGTGCCTTGTCATTTTCTTTTTGCACGTGGTGATAACGCGCCAGCGTCAAGAAGCGCAGCACGCGGCTTCGATCCGCTCTTACTTCGGCCGATAGGCTCTCTACGTCCAGACTCGAATCGTCTTCGTCTTCTGCATCGAACACCGCATCAGCTACTGGAGTGTTGACGTTTACCGGCATCACGCCGAGTTCATACTCTGCGTCTCCTGTGACGATTTCCGGAGCTTCGTCAACGAACAGATCCGTAAGCAATTGGCCCTGCATGTTCGCGCTAACGGGCAGGCCGAGCAGAGCCAACAACGTCGGCGCAATATCGGTTAACTGCGCACCGAAAATCAGCTCATCCTGTTTGAGGCCAGGTCCGCTCGCGAGCAGCACACCGAACTCCCGATACAGCGCACCGGTATCCGCTAGACGGGATCGCTCGTTTCCGGAGGTATAACCGTGACCCGACACAATGAACACGTAAGTGTCGTCGTCGATCAGATCGAGGTAACTCGCGAGCATCATGTCGCAGAATCTGTACGCGCCTTCAGCCACGTGTTGATAACGCGCAAAGTCCGCGTCCGTGATGCTGCCCAATTGCGGGGCCCTGTAATGGATGAAGCGGTCGCTGACTCGTTCGATGAAGTCGTTGTGGACCATCAGTAACTGGTGATCCCCGTGTTCGGCGATCCAGGTCGCTGCTGCGTGGCAGCTGCTCGCGCGGGCCAGCGCGGAGCCAAGCAGACCCGGGCGTTCGTCGGTCTCAGTGTCGATGGTTGCAGGATCCTCTAGAAAAGGGAGCAGCATGTCCGCTGTGATTTCAGAGGGGTGGAACCGGAACTCCGACAATGCCTCCTCGTGGGATCGTTGCGAGATCGTGTGCTCAGGCAAGCGCCAGTCGTCCACAGGGTGATTGCCATGCCATCCAAAGGCGCCCGAAACAACTAGCGCACGCGAATCCATTGCCGGGTGCGTGACCGGCCATCCCACGCACGCTGCATCCAATCCAGCTGCCGCCGCGTACTGCCATAGTGTCGGTGCGCGCACGTCTTTGCTGGAGACGTACCGAACCCCTAACTCGGAAGAAGCATCGGGGATCAGCCTCGTTAGAATGTCGTGACGATCGGGCCCGACACCCGTCGTTAGCGTGGTTGCGGTGACGTGCGGTAGAAGTGGGCGGACCCCGCTAAGATTACCGATGACACTCCGTGAAATGAGTGACTCGAGTACCGGCATCTGACCGGCGTCGACCAGCGGTTGAACGATCCGCCAATCAGCGCCAGGCCAATGTAGCAATAGAATGTTGCGCGACCGTGTCATATGTTGTCACGGCCGCGCCTCGATCGATTACAGACTCGTCTAGACAGTCTGCGCTTTACGGCGTCGACGCAAAAGAGCCATACCCAACGCGCCTCCAGCCAACAAGGCCAATGAGGAGGGCTCCGGAACTTGCTGCCCGTTGTCGCAACTCGTGATGAGTGCCGGTGTGTTGGGATCGGTTTCGAAACCGATGCAATCCGCTGCGATGGACCCACGCGTTAGGTGAATCCAGCCGTAGTTGGTGTTGCCGCCTTCGTAAGTGAGCGAAAGTCCCACATACATGCTGCTACCAACATCCTTGAGGGGACCATAGTCGTCGGTGACTTGAAACTTTTCGCGTCCATCGAATAGTTTGAAGTCCTTGAGCAGGTACAGAAACGCACCCCTGTTGTATTCTGCCGGTCCAACGGAATCCCCAAGCGCATAAGGTTTGGCGAAGGGCAACAACTTGCTCGTTCGCTTCCCCTTGTCAAGCGTTTCACCCTTGACCTTGAGTTTCGTAATCGAAACGCTGCCCTTTGAATTGCCTTTACCACCACCGCCGATTTTCCCGATCTTATCGGCAGCGCCAAAACCGAAGTCTTCGAAGCCATCGCCGTCGAGATCGAACTTGACGAACGAATTGTCCGCTAGAAGATCGACTTCCGTCGTGATCAGTGCCGCCTCGGCGTCTGTACCCGCTAACAATCCACCGAGCAGTGCCATGCTGCTGGTAACAGCCACAGGTTGATTGACGAGCGTCTTTAGACTCGACCCTTCCGTATGCTTGTCCACTTTTATTTCAGCTTCAGCCATATCGCCTCCCCCACAGATGTGCGCATCATTATTTCAAGCATTAAGCGTGCCACGTACATAATTTATATATAAATCAACTGGTTACGTTGATAAAGGTGGCGAGGCGTCGGATTATTTTACAAAATACGCCAGAATCTTGCTGATCTGCTGTAAAAAAGTTTTACAGCGAACGCGACAAGTGTCTCCGACCCCAATCTGCATCGCTTCAACTGTCTCCGACCCCAATTCCGTAGGGCTACGTTACAAGGTTCTGACACTTCTGCTACGACCTCTCACAGTACGCGGCCGCACAGTGCCTACCATAGCCGGCAGAACAATTAGACAAGTCATTTTGCAATGGTGGGGATTGAGAGACTCGTGCGGACGGCAAGGGGGATGCTGCTGTCCGGTTTACTATTGGGTGCGCATCTGGCGTGCGTCCACGCCCACGCCGGCCCGGCGCCGTTGGGTGTGCGCATGGCCGTGCTCGACAGCTTGCCCGCTAACAGCGGGTCGAGGGTCGATGCCGCGCGCCAAGATCAGCTCGACGCGCTCACCGCGGCGTTGACCGCCTTGCGCAAGCGCCCAGGCTGGGACAGGGTGACCAGTCATCGCACCCTCGAACTCGGGGATTCCGGTGCCGAAGTCGTCGAACTCGCTCGGCGGCTCGATGTAGCGACCGGTACGTGGCTGGATGCCTACTTCGACCCGACCCTCGAAACCGCGGTAAAGCGCTACCAAGCCACGCACGGTCTCGACGCGGACGGCATCGTCGGGCGGCGCACGCGCGAGCACCTCAACGTGCCAATCGACACCCGCATCGCTCAAGTGGAACGGGCGATGGCCTCGTGGCAACGGCTGCCGGTCAGCGAAACGCCCGATTACGTGTGGGTGAACATCCCGGAGTACACATTGCGTGTGTTCGACGATCACCGTGAAATGTTGAACATGCGCGTCGTGGTCGGCAAACCGTCGTCTCCGACCCCCGTGATGGTCGAGGAACTCGAATACCTGATGCTCAATCCATACTGGGACATTCCCAGGACGATCTCGCGCCACGAAATCCTTCCCAAGATCCAGGCCGACCCAACGTATGTGTCTCGTGAACAGTTGGATGTCGTCAGCGAAGGTAATCTCGTCGATCCGGCCAGCATCGACTGGTCGGTGCTATCGGCGCTGAATTTTCCTTTCAGTCTGCGCCAGCGTCCGGGGCCCAACAACTCGCTGGGCCAAGTGAAGTTCATCTTCCCCAATCCCGAGTTCATCTATCTGCACGACACCCCCAGCAAACACGCCTTCAATCAAAGCGTGCGAACGTTCAGCCATGGCTGCGTCCGAGTCGAAGACTCGATCACGCTGGCGAAGACCATTTTGAGCTTGCAGAATGGCGGGTCGCACACGCAAATCGAAGGACAGCTACACGAGATGCTCAACGCACGCCGTCCCACCTACGTGCCACTGGAGGAGAAACTGCCGGTCTTTATCACCTATCAAACCGTCACCGTGCAGAATGGCGCGCTACGCTTCTTATCCGATGTCTACGACCTCGATCGTCACGCGAGTCCGTCGACACGACAGACCGTCGCGGCGCACTCCATACAACCCACACGCTAACTGCCCGGTGTTGACCCGCCTCAAAGTAACCGTTGTCGTCCTCGTGACGATGACCGCAATTGCAGGCAACAGCGATGCCCGCGATGCGCTGATCTCCTACCAGGGCGAAAAGCGTCTCAACGGGTACTTGATCGGTGCGTACCCCAAGCCTCCCCGGCATCTCGGCGCCAACTACGCGACGCCCACTCGGTTGATAGAAGTGACCGAGCAGAACCAAGATCAGCCGGTCTCCAAACATTTCAAGCTCCGCCAATTCCTGTGCAAGCAAGAGTCCGATTGGCCGAAGTACGTGGTCATCGAAGACCGTTTGTTGCAAATGCTGGAGAAGATCCATGCCCTGCTGCGGGAACACGACATCCACACCGATACCCTGCATGTCATGAGCGGTTACCGCACGCCCGCGTACAACGCCAGTCTAGGTAACGCGGTTTTCAGTCGGCACATCTACGGCGACGCCGCGGATATCTTCGTGGATGCGGACAACGACGAGATGATGGACGATCTCAACGCGGATGGCAGAATCGACGTCGAAGATGCGCGCTGGCTCGCCGCGTTGATCGAACGCCATCAAGACGATCACTTCGTTCGGTTAACCGGAGGGCTGAGCGCCTATCCAGCCACGGAGTTTCACGGACCCTTCGTGCATGTCGACACGCGAGGCAAAAAAGCCCGTTGGGGTCAGGCGCAGAAAAACCACGCCGATTGAATTACGAGTGGCCGCCTCCGCGTGCGATCTCGTACACACCGCCGCTACCCAGGCTATCGATTTCGTACTGAAGCACACCGCGCAGATAATCCCTTCCCCGATTCTCTTTCATGTTTTGAATCAGACTGATCAACAAAGCTTCTTCGGCTTCATCCACGGTGACCGGTACTTCACCGGCATTGTCGGCAAGCCATTGCAGGGCTTCCTTTGCCAGGCCGTATTTCGTCGTCATGTTTCTACTCCTCTTAACCGGTTCGCGTATCATGCGCTATTCTCCAATGTGAGCTTCAGCCTGACCAAGGCCGCCAACGAACGCGCGCCGGTCTTCTGCATCACCTGACTACGGTGAATTTCCACCGTACGCTCGCTGATCCCCAGCTCGATCGCAATGACTTTGTTCGCCTGTCCACGGCAGACGCGCTCGAATACTTCCAGTTCCCGCGGTGTCAGATCTTGAACGGCACTGCGAGCATCGTCCACGGCCTGATGTTTTTCCCGCTGATCGTCATCGACTGCCAGCGCTTCGCCGACGCTGTCCAGCAACTCCTGATCGCGAAACGGTTTACGAATGAAGTTGACTGCACCCTTGCGCATCGCTTCTACAGCCATCGGGATATCGCCATGCCCCGTGATGAACACGATGGGAATGTGCACACCACGCTCGAGCAGATGATCTTGCAAATCGAGCCCGCTCATGCCCGGCATCCTGATATCCAGTACGAGACAGCCGTGCTCCTCAGACTGGTAATCCTCCAGGAATTCGTCGGCCCCCGCATAGGTTTTGTGTTCGATGTCTACCGAGTCGAGCAGCATACCGATGGAATCGCGAACGCTTTCGTCGTCATCAACGACGTAGACGATGCCGTTACTCATTGTCCTGATCACTCAATGTCGGTAGTTCGAAATAGAATGCGGCACCCGGTGTGGCACTGCTCGAAGTTTCCACGCCCATATAACCATCGTGGTCTTCGATGATGGTTTTACAGATGGCGAGCCCCATACCCATCCCCTCACTTTTCGTCGAATAAAACGGGCTGAACAACTTTTCCCGACTGGCGCGCGAAATCCCCGGTCCCTGATCTTCAATTCGAACCATGACGCTGCCCGACCGGTTGACGCTGATGACTTTGATTTCGTTGCCGTTCGCGCAATCGATCTCGTGCATGGCATCAATGGCGTTGCGCACCAGGTTGAGTACCACCTGCTGAATCTGCACCGGGTCGCAAAACACTTCCGGTAAGCTCGTGTCCAGATCGTAAACCAATTGGATACCGTGCAGACGGGCATCGCCTGCCGCCAAATGACTGATGTCACGAAGCAGCGCATTGATGTCGGCAAAACTGCGTTGCCCTCCCACATTCTGCACGAAACGCTGAATACGCTCGATCACTTCGCCTGCACGGATCGATTGAGTATTTAGTTTCTCCAGCGCTTCCAACAGCTTGTTCACAGAGACATCATCGCGCTTCAACAAGCGAATACATGCTTGCGCATACATCGAGATTGCGGTCAGCGGCTGATTGATTTCATGGGCAATGCTGGCAGTCATTTCTCCCATCGTCGTCAACCGTCCCATTTGCGCGGCGCGGTCCTTTTGCTCGAGCAAGGCGTTGCTCGCGTTCTTTTGTTCGGTCAAATCCCGAATGATGCCGACGAAGTAACGCTCATCCGCCGTCTTGAACTCACTGATCGCAAGATACACGGGAAATACGGTGCCGTTGCGCTTCACCGCCGCCAGTTCGCGTCCAACACCGATGATCTTCGCCTCGCCTGTCGCGCAGTAGTGATCGACAAAGTGCTGATGTTGGGATTTGTAGGGTTCCGGCATCAAGATGTTCAGCGGCTGACCGTCCAATTCCGCCGATGTATAGCCGAACAACCGCTCGGTGGCTTGGTTGTGAGACAGTATCTTGCCGTGCGAATCGATGGTCACGATCGCGTCTACGACCGCATCCAGCACCACCTCGGCATTCTCGCTCAGCCACTCCTGGCCCCGTAGGTCCACGGTCACCCTTCTAAAGAAAACTTCACGCAAGCTTAGCGGCATCGCTCTCTAGCGCCAAATATATAGAGGGTGAACGCCAGCGCATGGCAAAGGGGCCTAACCGCATTCTTGGAACTTCCTGAGATCAAACGCCAATCTACGCGGGTGTCTTTCTCCCAGTCTCTAGGGGATTCCCCGTAGCGCTTGACTCGGGATATTCGTATGTTCGCCGCCCCGAAGCGGTATCATGCTAGGCCAGCATCAACGGATGAGGCGTGCGCATGAGTCAGTCTGAGACCCCACCTACCATCCTTTGCGCTCTGGAGCCCAACGACGAAGGGGCTCACGTCTATCGTGTCGCCACCCACGTCGCTGCCCGTGCCAAGGCCGATCTGCGTCTCATCAACGTCGTCCGCCCTCCGGCGCAAACTTACGCAGATCTCAGTTTTACCCCGCTGGCAGAGCGTACGGCCGAGTGGCGTCAGATCGTGATGGAAGATCACGAGCGCTTCTTGGAAAAGCTCGCCGAGCCCGCTGCACGCATCGACGTGATCGAGGGCTATCCGGCGCAAGAGATCATTCGCGAAGCCGACGACATCGGTGCGCAGTTGATCGTCATGGGCGTACACAACCGACGTGGATTTCAGCGGTTGGTCGGCTCGACCACCCACAGCGTTCTCAACCACACCGAAAAGGACATTCTCGCGGTGCACCCGGAATCCGACTCCACGCCGCACCAGCGCGCCTTGATCGCCATCGATACCTCCGATACCGCAAGCACCGTGCTCGCGCGAGCGATGGCGTTTCTCCCCGAGGATGCACAAGTGCAGATTCTGGCGGTCAAGGAACCGCTGATGAACGTCTACGCCTCACCGGCCGGTGGGCGGTCACTGGATCTGTCCTATGAATCCATCACCGAAGATTTAGCCCGAGAAGTCGAAGCGAAAGTCACGCGCACGGTTCGCGAGAGCGGTATGAACGCCGACGATCTGCATATCAAAAGCGGCGATCCGCGGCAGGTCATCACGGACACTGCCGAAGCTTACGAGGCGGACGTCATCGTCATCGGCAGCCGCAACAACAACCTCATCAATCGCCTGGCACTCGGCTCCACCAGTCGCGGCGTTCTCAACCAGACCCCGTGCGATGTGCTGGTCTGCAAGAACTTGAACTAGTGCCCTTCGTTTAAACCTCCGCACACATCTCGTGCGCAATCTTTTCCGCCACCATGATGGTCGGGGCGTTGATGTTGCCATTGGTGATGTGAGGAAAAATCGACGCATCCACCACACGTAATCCTGTCACGCCTTGTACTCGACCGGCCACGTCTACCACCGCACGCGTATCGTTGCCCATGCGACAGGTCCCGCAAGGATGGTAGGCGCTTTCCGCGTGGGCGCGGACAAACGCATCCAGGTCGGCGTCGGTGGTGACACCGGGTGCCGGCAGCAACGCTTCACCACGTACGCCGTCAAACACCGGCTGCGCGAACAACCCTTGAGCAATGCGGATAGCCTGACGAAACACAACCCAGTCCTCTTCGTGCGCCATGTAGTTGAAGTCGATGACAGGCTGAGTTGCCGTCGCTGACTCGTCGAGCGTGACGGTGCCGCGACTGGCCGACAGCATGGGGCCAACATGGGCTTGGAAGCCGTGTCCATCCGCCTTTACTGCGCCATCGTACGACATCGCCGCCGGGAGAAAGTGGAATTGAATGTCGGGGTACGGCACATCCGGCCCGCTTCTGACGAATCCCCCCACCTCGAAATGATTGGTCGCGCCCAAGCCTCTTTTTGTCAGTAGCCACTGCAGCCCGATCTTGAAACGACCCCATGGCGTTAAGTATTTATGGAGTGACACCGGCATCGTGCAGCGCTGCTGCACGTAGATCTCGAGGTGGTCCATGAGATTGCAGCCGACTTCCGGTGCGTCGGCGACGACAGTTATGCCACGATCCTGAAGATGTTGCCCTGGACCGATTCCAGAGCGCATCAATAAAAACGGTGAGGCAATCGATCCCGCACACAGGATGACCTCATGGTCAGCCCGAAGCGTCCGGCGTCCGCCACACATAAAAGTCACCCCGGAGGCCCTTTTACCGTCAAACTCAACACGCTCGACCTCGGCGTTCGTGATGACCTTCAGGTTGCTACGTTGCCGCACCGGATCGAGGTAGGCGCGCGCCGTCGACATCCGCACGCCCGCACGCACCGTCATCGGTAGCGCTCCGAAACCTTCCTGCTGCTGATTGAGATCGCCAGACAGCGCATACCCAGCTTGCTGCGCGGCCGTCAAAAACAAGTGATACAGCGGGTTCGCTTGTTCGCCGTTACTCACTCCTAGCTGTACTGCAGATTGCTCGAAGAACGGCGTCACCGCGTCGGCATTCCACCCTTTTGCGCCCAACTGCTCCCAGCGGTCGAAGTCCGACCTGTGTCCGCGTACGTACACCATGCCGTTGATGGAAGACGAACCGCCCAGTCCCCGACCCCTCGGACAACTGATAAGCCGGTGATCCAGCCGCGCCGCCGGTTGAGTAACGTACTGCCAATCCAACACACGATGACCTATGGGCAAATAAAACGCAGACGGCATGCGCGTGATCAACTTGTCCGCGCGACCACCGGCTTCGAGCAGGATGACCGACCGATGCGGGTTTTCGGACAAGCGGTTGGCCAGCACGCAGCCCGCAGAACCCGCCCCTACGACGATGAAGTCGGCACGTGGCATGTCTTCAGCGGCGCGCACGGTTACTGCTCAATCATCGGCAGTTGCCGTGTGCCTGGCCAGCAGTTGGCGCTCACTGGCGCTGATTCTGCGTTCACGCGCAGCGGCCAGCCTCTCCGCGGCTTCGAAAGCGTTCTGCGCGGCAGCTTTACGACCGTCCAATTCCTGGGCAACGCCGCGCACGAAGTAGTAAATCCACACATCCGTATCGTTAGGTAAGGTACCGACTTCGTCACTCAACACCGCGAGACGCTCACGCGCTTCCTCTTCCAGCGTACCCCTTGCCATGAGTTCCGCATAGGTTTGCCAGCCGAGATTATCCAGCGTGTCTGTTTCCGTCAGCACGTGACGGGAAGGATCGTCTCTCAACGCGCTCACCGCGTCAGCAAACCAGGATGCGGCCTGCACGTATTGCTTGCGTATCAGCGCAGCCAGCCCCAACGAGCGCAACAGTCTGGCTTTGTAGTAGTGAGGCACCAGTGTCGAATGCGCAAACCGAGTGTGCGCCAGCTGTAACATCGCTTCCGCTTCTTCGACGGCTCCCGCTTCCAACAACGCACGACCCAGATTGATACGCAAAATGCCGTCATCGACATCGCCTTCCGCCACGGCGCCTGCTTCAGCCAGTGCTTTGGCCCTGCGCTGGTACTCGACCGCCTCCTCATAGCGCCCCACATTCATCAAAGCTACCGAAGTGTCGTTCAGCAACAACAACCCGTACTTCGTCGCGGGACTACCGGCCCGCTCGAACGCCGCAACCGCCTCGAAATACATGGGGATCGAGGTAGCCGACTCATCCCAATCGTCATGTACCTCGGCAAGCCGCATGAGACCTTCCGACTCATGCAGGGCGTCTCCTGCAAACGCTTCGCGACGCAGGGCCAGCGCCTTGCGCCGTGCGCTCAGCGCCGCGTCGCGATTGTCCAGCCACATCTGCGCTGCGCCGATGGCATCGTAGAGCTCGATCCGCACCAGAGGCTGATCGAGCAAGTCGTTGTCCAGCTGCGCTTCCGCCGACTCCAGCGTTTCCGCGACCGTCACATCCGGCCCACCGCGGATCCCGATGTTCCAGGTCGGATCGGGCGAAGTCAGAATGTCCTGTAAGTAACGACTCACCGCTTCACTACGTGCGAGCTGCTCATTGGCGATGCGGACCTGCGACAAAGCCACGACGAGACCAATGGACACAGAGCCGATCGCAATCAAAGAAGCCGCCGCAACCGCTTTGTGTCGTCTGACAAACTTGCCCACGCGGTACCAAGCGGTGTCGATCCGCGCGGCGACCGGGCGGCCTTCAAAAAAGGCATCCAAGTCAGCAATCAAAGAAGTGACCGAGGGATAACGCCGCGCGGGATCTTTCGACAGCGCGCGCATCACAATGGCATCCAGGTCATCTCGCATGTAGCGGGACAGCTCCCGCATTCGCTGAGAGCCCCGCGACGGCAGATCGGGTGCGGATTGCAATAGCACCGTGACCGCCTCAGCCGGTGCCAGATCGGCTATGTCATGGGGACGCTCACCGACAAGCGATTCGTACAACACCACGCCGAGAGAATAAACGTCCGTTGCAACGGTGATCGGTTGACCGCTCACCTGCTCAGGACTGGCATAAGCCGGGGTCATGGTCCACACCGTGGCCCCTTGATCCTGGAGCGACAGATCCTTGGCGATACCGAAGTCGAGCAATTTCACCACACCTTGACGGTCCACCAACACGTTGGCCGGCTTTATGTCGCGATGCACGATGAGCGACTGATGCGCGTACTCGACTGCACTGCATACGTCTCGGAACAGACGTAATGTTGCCTCGATCGTAAGATCTTTTTGGTAATCCACAAAAAGCTCGCCTTCGATGTGCTCCAAAACGACATAGTCGACATCGTCTTCGCGACCGCCATCCAACAGCGTGGCAATGTTCGGATGGCGTAGATTGGCGAGCACCTGTCGTTCCAGCTCAAAGCGGCGCCGGCTGTCGTCGGTGGCGGCAGCGTCCTTGATCAACTTGAGCGCTACAGTGTCTTCGTAAGTGCCGTCCGTGCGCTCGGCGAGGAATACCACGCTCATGCCGCCCTCGCCGAGCAGCTCCTTGATTCGATACGGCCCGATCGTTCTGCCGATCCACTCACCGGCAGCCCCTAAAACACCCGTGTTTCCTGCTGCAGTGCGGATCGCCGCCTGCGCGCGCTCGTCAACGGCTAACAAATTCAACACGTACGAACGCAGCTCTATGTCCGCGCCGGTGCGTGATTCTATCCACTCGTCAACCTCCGCTCTGCGCATGGTCAACGCTTGTTCGAATAGCTCGAGGGCCCGTTGTAAGCGATCGGCTTCCATTCGAGAAGGGCATCCGTTCTCACTCGTTGATCCTAAGGATACTACGTGAACCCACTCGTTAGACATCGTGCTAGGATCTACCTGTGAACACGCAAGTCTTTGAGTTATTTACCGAAGCGATGCGGCAACCGGACGCCACGCGAGAGCAGTGGGTGCGTTCGACGTGTGGTGACGATGTGACGTTAAGTGAAGCGGTACTGGCGTTGTGCCGCGTAGATTCGTCCGCCGAGGAGATGTTTCCCACAGGTGGTGCTTGGCAACATCTCGAAACATTGGAACCCGGACAACCATTCGGGCGCTATCAAATCGACGAACTCATCGGTGTCGGCGGCATGGGCGCCGTCTACAAAGCTCAGCGGGCCGGTGACGAATTCGAGCAGACCGTCGCCATCAAAATCTTGTCACAGCAAAGCACATCGACCGCCAGTCAAGCGCGCTTCAACAACGAGCGACAAATCCTCGCCGGCCTGGAACACCCCAACATCGCCCGGCTGATCGATGGCGGAACAGTTGACGGGGTGGCCTTTATCGCGATGGAATTCGTGGAAGGCGAGTTGTTGACTTACGAGGCGAATCGATCGCCTATTGAGGCCCTGCAGCTTTTCAAACAGGTCTGCGAAGCAATCGGTTACGCACACAACAATTTGGTGTTGCATCGTGACATCAAGCCGGAAAACGTTCTGGTTACGGACAACGGCGAACCAAAACTGTTGGACTTCGGCGTCGCCAAGATCAGTCAAACAATCGCCGAGTCCGGCGACAGCGACCTGACCCAGCTCGCCGCGGTACCTCTGACACCCAACTACACCGCCCCAGAGCGGTTCCTGGGCGAGCCTTCGAGCGTGGCTTGCGATATCTATTCGCTCGGTATTTACCTGCACTTCCTCATCCATGGTGAACGGCCCTACGACGTATCCGGTAAGCCGTATCCGGAAGCCCATCGGATCGTGCTCGACGCATTTGAACATCGCCACAGGCACCGCCGGGGCAACGATGAGTTAGCGCTCATCATCGCCACTGCCGCACACCCTGATGCCGAGCGGCGTTACGCATCGGTGGCCAACTTGGTGGAGGACATCGACCGATACCTGAGCAATCGCCCGCTTTTAGCGCGAGGCGATGACTGGCGGTATGTCCTGCGTAAGGCCATAGGCCGCAACAAGGCCGTGTTCGCCATGGCCGCATTCAGCGTGGTCGCGCTCATCGGTGCACTCGCCTACTCCATCAACCAGACCCAAGTGGCGCAGCGCGAAAAGGACCGAGCCGAATCCATCGGCGGGTTTCTGTCTTCCATCTTCAGAGCTGCTGACCCGTACAGCGGCATGCCTCTAGGACGGGATGCGACCCTCGGCGAAATGCTGCGTAACGCCGAAGACCTGATCGAGGACCAACCGCGTCAAGACCCTGAGCTACAAACCGCGTTATACGCAACTCTGTCTTCTATCTATAACAGGATTTCCGACGCAGACAGTGCTATGCGTCTTATCGATCGCGGGCAGCGAATCGTTCAAGGCACATCAGCGGTTTCGCAGCCTACTACCCGTGCGCTACATCACGCCAAGGTCTCGGCGCTCTTAGGTATGGGTAAGGTCAAGGAGGCAGCAGAGCTCTGCGAACGATCCAATCTGCTGAATGACTCGCAACAATCGGTCAACGACATTCAACACGTATATACCTGTGCCAACGTTCACTTCCGCCTTGGGAATCCGGAACGGACTCGAGAACTGGCGCGCGCGGCGCGTGTGTTGTTGGACCGGCATCGCGCTGAACTGCCCAATCATGAACTGGCCGTGACGGTGGCGGAACTGTCGGAAATCTATGCTTCTATCGGCGAGACCGACGAGTACAACGTGTTACTCGATGAATCTATCGCACTCGCTGAAGGTCTCGGTGATACGGGACTCGCTACATTGTCCTACCTTTATATATCGAAATCTGTCTACCACAACCAGCTGACGGACTTTGAACAGGCTGTGCACTACACGGGTCTGGCTTTGGAAGCCGCGAACAAGTCCCGACTGTCCCGGGACGGCATCGTCTATGCGAATACCCAGCTTTACCACGCAGACCGGTTGATTGACGTCAACCGGCTGGAAGAAGCCGCCGCAACCTTTGCGCCCGCGAAAGCAGTACTGCTCGAGCATGCGCCGGAGAACGGTCACTTCTACTCGCTGGTCTACTTCACGGACTACAAATTGAATTTCAAGAGACGTGAATTCACGAAAGCGGAAGAAGCGCTACTGGCGTTCAAGGCGATTCGCCAGTCCGGAGGAGAAGCGTACGTCGACTGGCACGCTGCGGCCGATCACGGTCTGGGTCGGGTGTACATCGAAACGCACCGGGTGCACGAAGCGATACCATTGCTCGAGAAAGCCCATGGCTACTACGTCAAACGCTACGGCGCGGACCACCCCCGTACGCTGTCCTACAAGGCGCAGCTCGATCGGGCCATCTCGCTCAATCAAGACGGATAGGGGCTAGAATAGTCTTCATGAGAAAAGCGATCGCTTCGGTCTTGTGCGTCGCTGCAATAGCAACCGCTTGCACGGCCCAACCCACACCCGCTGTCTGGTTGAACGCATCGTTCGACGAGTTGCGTACCGCATTCGGCGACCCGACCGGTGTGTTCATCAACCCAACGGGCAACCGTGTCTACGCGTTCAGCTTACCCCGGCGCGAAGATATCGCCCACAATGACGAAACCCCGCTTGTCTACGGCAATGCGGAACTGATTCTGCAAGGCGTCGACTGCATTGTTACCTTCGAGCTGGCGCAAGCTTACGTTTCTCGCTGGAACTGGAACGAGACGGGTTGCGCAAAGTTGCAGCTGCCTCTCCCCTACGAGACGGGTGCGATTGGTCCCGGACGGCGTTAGCTTTCCGGGATTGTAGCAAGCGCCTTGTCGAGAACTGACTCCATTCACCACTTTCATTCGGCTCGAACGCAACCCACTTAATCCACCTTACGATTCGTGTGGCAACCTTACTCCTGCGTGATGGTGGACTCTCCTCGCTTCGTGTACGCGAACGGCGTTCCAGATCTTCCGCACGACGAAGTAGGGGTGTCGTTATGCTCCTGCCCGACTGCACCCACCTTCAGCATGTCGTCGACCACTATTTGTCGCCTCGCTGCGCGGTGGAAAAAGTGTCTCCGACCCCAAAACTGAGCCCGTAAATTGTCTCCGACCCCACTATTGAGGGAGCGATTTTGTCTCCGACCCCAATTTCGAGGCGGCAAACTGTCTCCGACCCCAGTCGGTTAGTCGTCGTCTTTCGTGAGTTCGCTGAAAAGCCACGCGCGGGCCGTGCGCCACGAGCGTTTGACGGTGGAGTCGGACACACCTTGCACGGCAGCGACTTCCTCGTTGGTCAGACCACCAAAGTATTTCAACTCCACCACCTGCACCAGATCCGGGGAGACCTCTCCGAGCCTCGTCAACGCCCGGTCCAGCTCACCGATCTCCAGAGGCCGGGCGTTCTCCCCCATCTTGGCGGTCACCAGCGTGATTTCGGCACCATGGCGTTTTTGGGCGTTCTGGCGTCGGGCTTCGTCGACGAGGATGCGCCGCATGATGGTGCTGGCGGCACCGACGAAATGCGCCCTGTCGCGCCATTCGAGCTGGTTGATGCCGAACATGCGGATCACACATTCATTGACGAGTTCTGTCGCTTGCAGGACATGCCGTTGCCGGTCGGACCGCAGAATATTGCGGGCAATGGCGTGCATGTTGTCATGCACCAGGGCAAACAACTCATCTCGGGCAGCTTGGTCTCCCTCCTGCCAAGAACGCAACAACTGCGTGATGTCGCCACTGCTTGCCACTAACTCACCCCGGATTTCACTCGGTCACACTATCACCCACCCGGGCATATTTGACCCCTTTTACCGTCAAATTACGCCTATATGGGGTAGGTTAATCGAAAGATCATCCGTGGTACGGAAAGCTGTTCGCACGGAAAGCGGAGCGAGCCATCGAGTAGTCTGCATAGGGATTCGCACTACGATGGCTCAACCCTCTTAAGGTATGTGGTGTATTAAGGCGTGTGACGTGACGATGTCTGAGACACCGGGCGGACGTAAGCGATTTGTAAATTGATGACCCGAAATCGCCGCGTTTTGCGCTTTCTAGATTAGATTGTTCAACATGTTCCTATCGGCGTATTAGGAATTCGGGAGGTAGAATGAAGATCCGCACACTCGCACTGGCCCTCGTCGGCGTTATCAGCGCAGGCGCGCTGCAAGCATCGCCCATCTACTACACGGCCACAGACTTGGCCGACACGACCGTGGGCGACGATCTATGGCGCTACGACTACGAAGTGGCGAACGAAACCGGCTTAGTGTTGGATCGTTTCGAGGTCTTTTTCGATATCGATGATTACGATTTCAACTTGGTCTCGACGCCGCTCGGTGACGAGGTCGATCCGGCCGATTACTCCGCACCGGCAGGCTGGGAGGGACTCATGCTCCCCGACGATCCGTTCTTTCTCGCGGACGGCATCTTCATCATCAACCAGGCTTTCTTCGACCCGATCGGCGAGATTTTGGATGGCGACGCAGTCACCGGATTCTCGGTAACCTTCATCTGGCGAGGCATCGGTACGCCGGGCAGTCAGCCTTTCGACTTCTTCGACGACCCTTTCTTCGATCCCGCTGGATCCGACTTCACACAGTTACGTCAAACCACCGGCGTACCAGAGCCGGCCACCGGTGCGCTGCTGGGATTGGGTCTGCTCGCGCTGCTGAGTCGACGACGCTTACGACACGCATACGCGCGCTAGTCCGCCTTCAGGTTGCCGGACACACGAACGAACCGTTCTACTTCGGCACCGGGCACCGCAAAACCGATCCCGCTGCCAACGGCCCCCCTGCTGGTCACGATTCCGAGCGCTTGCCCTTGAGCATCTATCAGCGGTCCCCCCGAATTACCCGGGTTGATGGCCGCATCGGTCTGCAGCAGATGACTTTTTCCGATCGCGCGCGGCAGCGCACTGACGATCCCCTCGGTCGCCGTAATCCCCAACCCGAACGGGCTGCCCAGCGCATACACTCGCTCTCCAACCACCGGGGCGCCGGCCCGAAAGCGCAAGAGACCGGCAGCCGTAAAGTTCGGCGAAGTCAGCACAGCGAGATCGAGCGCTTCATCGCTTCGCACTACCTGTAACGCGTGACGCTTACCCTCGAGAACGATGTACAAGGGTTGCTTCGCGAGCACATGTGCGTTCGTGACAAGCAGATCAGCGGAGACAAAAAAACCGCTCGCAAGCGTGCTGGAGCCGTCTCCGATCGACACCACGGCCGCGGCCGCACGCTCCAGCACCGTGTGACTGCCGGTCGGAAGTTGTGAATTCGTCCCGCACGCAGCGGTGAACAGCAACACCACGAGACCCATTCCTCTAAACATCCGTTCTAGCCACCTGCCCATGAGTCGCGGTATCTTAACCCCATGAGTACCGAACTGCTTTGGATCATCGGTGGGTTTCTGTTGATTCTCGTCGAACTATTTGTCACTAACTTCATCGTCGTGTTTTTCGGCATGGCCGCCGTCTTAGTGGGACTGGCTTTGTGGGCAGGCATGCCGGATTCCTCGGGTATTCCCCTCATCCTCTTTACGGTCCTGTCGCTGGCATTGCTGTTCGGCTTACGGGCGAGGTTTCAAAATTGGTTTGTCGGCTCGACGGCCGACCTCGACAGCGACGACGACTTCGTCGGGCGCGACGTCAAAATAGAAAGCGGTTTCGATGATGCATCGCCGGGGCGCGGCCGCGTCAGCTATCGCGGTGCGTCGTGGGATGCGCGCAGCGAGCAAGGACTGTTCGAGCCGGGCAGTTACGCCACCATCGTGGCCCGCAAGAGTGCGATGTTGACGATCGCCGATCACTCGCCTGGCGAAATCGCCGACGCCAGCGAGTCCGGCGACTAAGCAAGAAAAGAAAGGAATAACGAATGGATATTAGCTTTGTTCTCGGTGCGCTCGTCGCCATCCTCGTCGTCGTTGCCCTCATCAAGACCGCACGCGTGGTGCCGCAACGAGAGCAATTTGTCATCGAACGACTCGGCAAGTACTCACGTACGCTGGATGCCGGCTTCCACATCCTGATTCCTTTCATCGACGTCGTTGCTTACAAGCACACCCTCAAGGAGCAAACCTTCGACGTCGCTTCGCAAAGTTGTATCACCAAAGACAACATTGCAGTCGAGATCGACGGGGTGATTTATCTGCAGGTGGTCGATGCCCACTCCGCCAGCTACGGCATTACCAACTACATGTTCGCTACTTCGCAGCTCGCACAGACCACGCTGCGTTCGGAAATCGGCAAGATCGATCTCGACAGGACTTTCGAAGAACGCGAAACGATCAACGCTCAAGTGGTCGATGCGGTCGATCGTGCCGCGGAACCATGGGGTGTGAAAATCCTTCGCTATGAGATTAAAGACATCGTTCCACCGGTATCGGTGAAAGATGCGCTCGAGAAGCAAATGCGCGCCGAACGCGAACGCCGTGCCGTCGTCGCCGAATCCGAAGGTGAACGCCAAGCGCGCATCAACGTCTCGGAAGGCGACAAACAGGAGACCATCAATTTATCCGAAGCCGAGAAACAAAAGCAAATCAACGAAGCACAGGGACGCGCGGAGGAAATCCGCCTTATTGCGGAAGCGACAGCGCAAGGCATCCGCGAGGTTGCCAATGCGATCAACGAGCCCAGTGGACGCGATGCCGTGAACTTACGTGTCGCTGAACAATGGGTAGGAGAATTCGGCAAGCTCGCGCAAACGAGCAACACCATGATCATTCCCGCTCAACTTGGAGACGTTGCGTCTCTTGTCACCACCGTCATGGGCACGATGCAAAACATGCAAAACGACGCAAACGACAACCGGCCCGTCGGTCAGCCGTAGGCCATCCGCAAAACATCGATGACGTCACCGATCTGATACACCCAGAATACTGCGGCGACAACCAACACACCGATAGACACGGCGAACGCCAGTTTTTCTTGCGTGGATTTGCCCATACTTTAAGAAAACCCTATCCAACGGCCGCTGGCAGCGACGGTAAACCAAATGACGATGGACGCTATGGCCGTCACCTTCACGACCATTGGATTCAACAGCGAATGGTCACCTCTCAGCAAAGGCGCCCGGACGAAGTAGAAAAACACGATGCCCGTGAGCAACGATGCCATCTTCGCCCAGAACATCTCATTGTAATAGAGCTTAATGGCCACTGCCGACATCATGAAGATGCCGCTGAGTATCATCACGATCAACGCCCAGCTGAACCAGCGCCGTGTGTTCGCGACGACGGTTTCGCTCGGCACCTCGCGTAAAACGACACCCAACAAACGCAGATCACTCACCAGTACCATGCCGCCCAGCATGGCCATCGCCGCCAGGTGAAACATTTGCACGACAGCGAATACGCCACCATACGCCTTGGACATCTGCGCGAGCAGTGAAGTATCCAACCATTCAAAAAAGGGCAGCATCGTCAGGAACCTTGTAAAGCGGCAAGTTCGTCAACACATCCCGCCGCCCAGTACATGAACGTGGACAATTCTTTGTGACAATCGTACCAGTCGTACGCAATCGCTCGACCCGTAAAAATGACACCGGTCCATAACCCCAATGACAAGCCAGCACCCACACGAATACGCTTTGGAGGTACCGGATCGTTGTCCCAATCGAGCGTCGAGTTACGCATCTTGCTTCTGAACAACAGCGCATTGATGCCTGCCGCAATCAGCAGCACCACTTTGATACGAAACCAGATGCTCTGCGTGGATCGTACCGGGATCGAATAGAACAGTAGCACCCCACTGATGACCATCACCACGAAGCCGATCATCATCGGCCGATCCAACCACTGCGCAAGGCGTGAAGCCGGTGTGCTGGTAAACGCCCAACCGAGCATGCGCAGGTCGATGACGATCAACATGCCTAGAAAAATCATCAGGGTCAGAACGTGCGTAGTCTCGATCCATGCATACAGATAGTACGATTCGTGTATGTCGGTGCTCCACGCCTGGCTATCCAACCAACGCGCAAAGTTGAGCAAGATTTCATTCAGCATCGTTCGACATTGCCACAGCTGCTCAACGACCTCAAGGTGAAACTACGCCATTCCCAACTAGGCCGCCAACACAATCTCTTCTTTGGCGTAGAAGAGACCCACGCTGTCGGGCTCGACGAAGTTCTTCGCGTCGTTGGACTGATCTTGAGTCATCTGCCGCGAACTCATTGCCGCTCGCGCGACCTGCATGTTCGGCCAATGCAATTCCGTGACGCCGTCGAAGGGAGGACGGGCGCCTTCGTAGGATTCGGCCAGCGGATGGCACTGCAGATAAAGCAGAGCGTTTTCTGTTTTCGCTGCGATCGGACCATGCATTGCCCACCAGTAGCGCTGAAACGCGTCCACATCCATGGTCGGTTTGCGGCGAAATGGAAACACGCCTTTCACACTGTCCACCTCATAGTATTCCGGAACGCGAATGACCGTCCGCACCAACCCCGTCACGATGGGGCCGATACGCACATCGGGTTGGAGCATGTGTTCGAGCTCGGTTGCGTGCACCGAACTCGACAGGGCCGCGTTGCGTCGTTCACACCACACTTCGCAGACGCCGACATAGTCCGGTGGTGCGTCCGTTGCCTCGACGAACGTGCTCGTTTGGGTGTAACCCCGAATGTCCGGCAACCGCCGCTGAATCTGCACTGCGGCTTCTTTGTCATGATAGCGGAAAGGATCCAGCGGACTGCTACCGCCGGTTTCATTGCCTTCTATGAAAAAATAGGTTTTGAACACACTCTCTCCTCCTCGCGCTCCCGATTCTAACGTGGATTAAAGCTCTTGGCTGGTAGGCCGATACTCATCACGCCGCCCTAATTCGGTGCACAACATGTCGCAAACCCCCAATCCCAGGTTCCAGCTCGGATTGCGCGATTCTCTTCGCGTGATATGGCCTTACGTGAAACGCAACTTCATGAACCAAGTCGAAGGAATATGGTTCATCGTCGTGTACCTCGTCGTGTTCCAGCTTCTGGTACTCCATCTGCCCATCGTATACGCGGGGATGATCGGCGTGGGCATTCTTATCGTCGCGTTTGGTTTGATGTTCTTCATGGAGGGCTTGCGTCTCGGCTTGATGCCGCTGGGTGAAGAGATCGGCAGCGTTTTACCCAAGAACAGCCGCATGCCTGTGATCCTGGTATTCGCCTTCTTGCTCGGCATGGGCGCTACCTTCGCCGAGCCCGCGATAGCGGTTTTGAAGGCGGCCGGTGCCGGGGTTAAGCCACAGGATGCGCCACTGCTCTACAGCCTCCTCAACGACTACTCCGGTCAGCTCGTCACTGCCGTTGGTGTCGGCGTAGGTTTCGCGGTAATGCTCGGCGTACTGCGCTTCTTTTTCGCATGGCCTTTGAAACACATGGCCATTCCTGCCGTCGCGCTTCTGCTGGGCCTTTCTTTTTACTTCTCACAAGTGCCAGAGCTGGCCGCCGTGCTGGGCTTGGCTTGGGATTGCGGTGCCGTCACGACCGGGCCCGTCACCGTGCCACTCGTGCTGGCCCTCGGCATCGGTGTCTGCCGTGTCGTCAGTTCGGGTTCTGGTGGCGGTGGGCATTCGGGATTCGGCATCGTTACGTTGGCTTCTTTGTTTCCCATACTCGCAGTATTGCTGCTGGCTTGGGTCCACTACTTCAACCAAGACTTCTGGGGGGCACCCAACTATCCGTTTGAGGTGCAAAACGCTCAGGTGTCCACGCACTCCGACGAATCTGCACCGGTCATGGAAAAGACACTGGAGCCCATCTCACTCGAAGAGTTCGGCGCGTACCTGCAATCCGGCAAGCTACCCAAGGGTTACGAGGTCGACTTTCGAGGCGGTGACGCCGAGCTGGTCGGTGGCAAGATCGAGATCCAGAACCCCGATGTCATCGTGAAAAAACTCTATCAGCGCGACTTTGCACTGATCTCCGACGCCGCGTGGGACAGCGAGACCGACCTCGCCGATCAACTCTCTCAGGCAACATTGGATGCGCTGCGAGCGATCATCCCGCTCTGTCTTTTCCTGTACATTGTCTTGCGTGTGGTGCTGCGACAGCGCATGGCGGAACGCAACGATATCGGCATCGGCATCACCTTCGCGCTGGTGGGCATGATGTTGTTCGGTCTCGGTATCGCCCTGGGATTGACACCACTCGGCAGTCAATTGGGCAGCAACGTGCCCATTGCCTTTGCTGAGATTCTGCCTTGGGGTTTAGACCACGTCGAAGGACCTCTATTCGATAGCGAATGGGGTAAGTTTGCGGCGATCGGATTCGCGTTCTTCTTAGGCTATGGCGCAACGTTGGCGGAACCGGCACTGAACGCATTGGGTGATACGGTCGAGCGTATCACTGTCGGAGCCTTTCGAAAGAAACTCCTCATGCAGGCGGTAGCGATCGGAGTCGGCTTCGGTATCGCCGCGGGCATATTGAAGATGGCGTACAACTTGCCGCTGATCTGGATGCTGCTGCCTCCGTACCTACTGGTCCTCGTCTTAACGGTTGTGTCTCCGCATAGCTTCGTGAATTTCAGTTGGGACAGCGCCGGTGTGACGACCGGTCCGATCACAGTGCCTCTGGTACTGGCGATGGGTCTCGGCGTCGGCGCCAACGTACCCGGTGTGTCTGACGGTTTCGGCATACTCGCGCTCGCTTCGGTGGGACCCATTCTGACGGTCCTGGCGGTGGGCTTGTACACCCAGGCCAAGCAACGCCGCGCGAATCAACAGGCAGACGATGCCCATGAAGATTTGAATCCCGTAGAAGCGGCCGGCTGATCTCCGTCCGCTCTCTGTCTGGTTTTAAGGAGCTCAACATGTTTAAAACGAGCAACGCCGTCTCGATGGTCACGGCGATACTGCCCACCAACCGCACGCAAGACGTCATGCCGGAGTTACTGCGTCAATCCGGCAGCAGCGCGCTAACCTGGCGCGCTCGCAGTACGTTGTTACAAGATCATTGGCTGAAGCGCTGGTTCCCCCCGATCAGCACACCGAAAACCATACTGCAGATGCTTGTGCCCGACTCTGAAGTGAGCCATCTGGTCACGTCCATCATCGAGCACGGACGCCTCCACCAGCAAGCGACCGGTGCCGTATTCAGCACGCCCTGCGATCACGTCTTTTTCGGTACCGATTTCAAGTCATGGCCCCTTCGTGAGGGTGCGGGAGTCGCGAACGCCAGCCACTCGCTGACCGAGAATCTGAGCATTACCTACGCTATCGTCGCACGTGCTTATTCGGAACGCGTATCCAAGGCGGCGATCAACGCCGGGGCGCACGGACCGATCGTTTACTTCAGCGAGGGGCGCGGTTTGCGCGACCGCTTGGGTTGGCTGCGCATCACCAAGGAAGCGGAAAAAGAAGTGTTGATGGTGATTACCGATGCCGACGATGCCGATCACGTCTTCGACGCGATGGCAAAGGCGGGTGAGCTGCATCTTCCCGGACGCGGCTTCATGTATCGATTGAATATCGACAAAGGTATGTTCAACCTCCCAAGCCGAGTGTCGCATCACCACTACGACGCCAGCATGCAACAAATCATTCACGCGATCGATCACCTGAACGGACACACACATTGGCGCGACCAATCCATTTTTGCCGTCGGCGGCCAAGGTCGAGGCATCGGTATCGACAGCTTGAAGAGCCCAATCACAGAGCTCGATCACCAGGTCAGTCTGTCCGCTATCGTGCCGCGCGACCACTGCGGGAGCGTCATGGACATGTTGCTGGATGCCGGAGCGCCCGGGTTGAATCTGAACTACGCACGCTTCTATGCCTCTGAAGCGGACTCGAGCCACCCGTCGGGATCGCATCTGAGCCAGGAACATGGTCTCTTGCGCTGTATTACGGATGAAGACACGGCCACTCACATCTGCGCGACGGTGGAGGATCAGGCGGAGCGCAAGAATTTCAAGGACTTCTGCATGTTCGTGCACAGCGTTCCGCGCGTCGCCACGTATGTACCCGGTAAGATCGATTACCGCGAACCGGAGGCTGCGAGCGCTTCGTAATAGCACTACCCCGGCAGGCTCGCTACCATGCGTCATTCTTGTAATCGGGATGACGACATTGATACGGGTGGCGACTTGGAACGTGAACGGGCTGCGTGCGCGTCTGGATTTCATCAAACTGTGGCTCGAAGCGCGACAACCCAACGTGGTCGGACTGCAGGAACTGAAGACGCCCACCGAGGACTTCCCCCATGATGTTTTCGCAGACCTGGGTTACTCAGCGCTGGTGCACGGGCAGAAAAGCTGGAACGGTGTCGCCATCCTCACCAATCTGCCTGCCGACGCAACACAGGTCGGTCTGCCTGGTGAAGACGCTTGGGGCGCCCGTCTGATCACGGCACAGGTCGCAGCCGGGGACGTGAACGGATTCGAATTCACCACCGTGTACTGCCCGAACGGTAAGACGCTGGAGCATGACGACTTTCCCCGCAAGCTGAGTTGGTACGACAGCCTCAAGGCGCACTGGTCCGGCGGAGACCATCCGCGTCGTGTGTTGTGCGGCGATTTCAACATCGTACCGGCGCCCATCGACACTTGGCGTGGCGAGTCGGGTGACGGCAACATCTTTCACACGTTAGAAGAACGCGCCACGATGGGCGAGCTCTTGGCCGGCGGACTCACCGACCTCTATCGGCACCGTTATCCGGACGGCGGCGAGCACTCGTGGTGGGACTACCGGGGCGGTGCCTTCCACCGCAAACAAGGATTACGCATCGACTTCGTGTTGGGCACCGATGCGCTCGTCAGCCGACTCCACGATGTCGTCATCGACCGCGATTTTCGCAAGAAGCAAGCCGGGCTGACCGCCTCCGATCACGCCCCTGTTTACGCTGATCTAGACTTGTAGACCACGTACGACAGCCATTGAAATGACCACCCAAGACCCCATCTCGAGCTCAGTTCCGAACCACGGAGAGCGTTTGACGAATTCACTTAAGCTTTGTCGCGGTTTCGTGGTAAGGTACGCGCTCCGTAATTCGGGCCGCAATAAAAGTTCTTATTTTTCAATAAGTTACGGATCAAGCCCGGTTTCATAAGCCTTTTTTGAGAACTGACATGACTGACCTAACGCGCTATCGGAATATCGGTATTTTTGCCCACGTCGACGCGGGCAAAACGACGACGACGGAGCGGATTCTGAAACTCACCGGCAAGATCCATAAGATCGGTGAGGTTCACGACGGCGCGGCCACTACCGACTTCATGGAACAGGAGCAAGAGCGTGGTATCACTATTCAGTCCGCCGCGACTTCATGCTCGTGGAACGACCACCGTCTCAACATTATCGACACTCCCGGACACGTGGATTTCACCATCGAGGTGTATCGCTCGCTGAAAGTCCTGGACGGAGGCGTGGGCGTATTCTGCGGCTCAGGCGGTGTGGAGCCTCAATCCGAAACCAACTGGCGTTACGCCAACGACTCCGAAGTAGCGCGCATCATCTTCGTCAACAAGCTGGATCGCCTGGGTGCAAACTTTTACCGCGTGGTCGACCAGATCAAGGATGTGCTTGGCGCCAACCCGGTCGTCATGACTTTGCCTATCGGCGAAGAAGACGATTTTGTCGGCGTGGTCGACGTGCTGACCCGCGAAGCCTTCGTGTGGGACGACACCGGCAATCCGGAGTCTTACGAAGTCCAAGCGTGTCCAGACGACTTGAAAGACAAGCTAGAAGAATATCGTGAGGCGTTGATCGAAACCGTGGTCGAGCAGGATGACGACATCATGGAGGCTTATCTGGAAGGTGAGGAGCCTACCGTCGAGCAGCTCAAGGCCTGCCTGCGCAAGGGTACGATCAATCTCGACTTCTTTCCGACGTTTTGCGGTTCTGCGTTCAAGAACAAAGGTGTACAGAACGTGCTGAACGCCGTGATCGACTACCTGCCCAATCCTACCGAGGTCGACCCGCAGCCCGAGGTGGATCTGGAAGGCAACGAGACCGGCGGCAAGGCGGAAGTCGACCCCAACGCACCGCTGCGCGCGCTCGCCTTCAAGATCATGGACGACCGTTACGGTGCGCTCACCTTTACGCGCATCTACTCAGGCACGCTCAACAAGGGCGACAACGTGCTGAACACATTCACGGGCAAAACCGAGCGTATCGGGCGGATCGTCGAAATGCACGCCGATTCGCGAGAAGAGCTGGATTCGGCACAAGCCGGGGACATCGTCGCCTTGCTGGGCATGAAGAACACCAAAACCGGCCACACGCTGTGCGATCCCAACGATCCGGCAACTCTGGAACCGATGGTGTTCCCTGATCCGGTGATCTCCGTGGCGATTGCACCCAAGGACAAAGCCGGCGCGGAAAAGATGGGCATCGCGCTGTCCAAGATGGTGCAGGAGGACCCTTCCTTTTATATCGAAACCGACGAAGAGTCCGGCGAGACGATCATGAAGGGTATGGGCGAACTGCATCTCGACATCAAGGTCGATATTCTGAAGCGCACCCACGGGATCGATGTCGATGTAGGCCAACCTCAGGTGGCCTATCGCGAAACGATCACCCAGCGTGTCGAAGATACGTACACCCACAAGAAACAAACCGGTGGCGCGGGTCAGTTCGCGAAGATCGACTACATCATCGAACCCGGCGAGGTGGGCAGCGGCTACGAATTCGAATCGAAGGTGACGGGCGGCAACGTACCGCGCGAATTCTGGCCAGCGGTCGAGAAAGCCTTCGGCGTATCCATGGAAGAAGGCACTCTGGCCGGATTCCCCTTGCTGGACGTGAAAGTGACGTTGACAGACGGTGGCTATCACCCCGTCGACTCATCGGCGATTGCCTACGAGTTGGCTGCCAAGGCGGCCTACCGCCAAACCGTGCCCAAGGCGGCACCGCAGCTGCTCGAGCCCATCATGAAGGTGGATGTGTTTACGCCGGAGGATCATGTGGGCGATGTGATCGGCGATCTCAACCGCCGCCGCGGCATGATCAAATCGCAGGAGCCCGGCGCGACTGGCGTGCGGGTGAAGGCGGATTGTCCGCTGGCGGAGATGTTCGGCTACATCGGCGATCTACGCACCATGACTTCGGGTCGTGGGCAGTTTTCCATGGAGTTCTCGCACTACTCACCATCTCCGGCCAATGTCGCCGAAGCGGTGATTGCCGAGGTCAAAGAACGCAAAGCCAACGCTTAGCGAAATTGGGGTCGGAGACAAATTGTCTCCGACCCCAATTCTAGTCGTTGTCGCCCAACGTACGCTCCGGTTGCGCCAAAACGAAATCCCAGATCGCGCGCATTTCTTCTTCGGTCATGTTGCCGAGCGTCGGCCACGGCATCGTTACGGCCATTGTGGTCCCGTCCGGCCGTTTACCGATGCGCAGCGCTTGAACGAACTGCTCGGTCGTCCAATCGAGGGTGGTGAGATTGGGACCGGGCGGCGGACCCATTTGGCTGACCACACCCGCCAGTTTCGCGCCGTGACACGAAACGCACCCTGACATCGTCAACAAGTACTCGACTTCCGCCAATGCGTTCGATCGACCGACAGCGTCGTGATCGATTTTGTTCACGGGCATATTGGCGAAGTCCAGTACCCCAAAGATGACGGTCGCAGGAAAGTCGATTTGCGTAGCGCCGAGGTCGCTGTCTACCGCGGGTAAGGTCTTGAGATAGCCGATCAAGGCACCCAGGTCGTACGCTGACATCTGTGCGTAGTACTCCGACGGCATGATCCCCAGGACGCGACCGTCACTGCCGACACCGTGCGCGATACCCTTTACCCAGTCCGCATCCGTATATGCGGCCCCCAATCCGCCTCGCCCGCTGGTCAGGTTCGGTGCGACCATCTTCGCATTCGGCGGCATATCGTCCATCACTCGACCGCCGAAATCGGTGCGGTGACAATCCGCGCAACCCGCCACTGCGTTGGCCAAGTGCCTGCCGCGCTCCCGCGCAGCAGCGTCACTCAATATGTCAACCGACGCGGGTTCGACCAACGGGGCGGCGGCCATGCGGGAAGCGCCATAGAAATGCATAACCGCAAGTGCGGCGACCACCAGAAGGAGCGTGCCAAGTCCAATTTTCAGAAAAGTCTTCATACGCTTCAGACATTAAACCTGAAGTGGACAACATCGCCGTCCGCCACCTCGTAATCCTTACCCTCCAGGCGCCAGCGCCCAGCGTCTTTCGCACCCTGCTCGCCACCGTGCGCTACAAAATCTTCATAGCTCACCACCTCTGCCCGGATAAAGCCCTTCTCGAAGTCCGTGTGAATGGCGCCCGCAGCTTCCGGGGCCTTGGCACCGATTCTAATCGTCCAAGCGCGCACTTCCTTGGGTCCTGCGGTAAAAAACTGCTGCAGTCCTAACAACTTAAATCCGGCGCGAATGACCCGATGCAGTCCCGGTTCTTCCAAACCCAACGACTCCAGAAATTCATCGCGCTCCTCGTCTTCGAGTTCCGCCACCTCGGCTTCGATTTGATTGCTGACTACCACGACCTCCGACCCCTCCTGATCGGCGATCTCGCGTACAACGTCGACCATTGGGTTGTCGGTAAGACCGTCTTCTGCAACGTTCGCGATATAGAGCACGGGTTTTGCCGTGATGAAATGAAACTGCATAATGGCTGCAGCTTCATGCGCTTCCAGGGGCGCTGTACGCACGGGCAATCCCGCTTCGAGCACCGGCTTGACCTTGTCGAGTATCGCGATCATCGCTTTGGCATCTTTGTCGCCGGAACCCGCGACCCGGCGGGTGCGATCGTAAACGCGTTCCAGGGTTTCCAGATCGGCCAACGCCAGTTCGGTGTTGATGATTTCGATATCGTCCTGCGGAGATACCCGTCCGGCGACGTGCACGACGTTGTCGTCTTTGAAACATCGCACCACGTGCGCGATCGCATGGGTCTCGCGAATGTGGGCCAGGAACTGATTCCCGAGCCCTTCACCTTGAGAGGCGCCCGCTACCAATCCCGCGATATCGACGAATTCCATCGTCGCCGGAATGGTCTTTTCCGGCTTGACCATTTCGGCGAGTTTATACAGGCGCGGGTCGGGGACCGGAACGACCCCCGTATTCGGATCGATCGTACAGAACGGAAAGTTTTCCGCATCGATACCCGCTTTCGTGAGCGCGTTGAACAGCGTCGACTTACCGACGTTCGGCATGCCGACAATTCCACAGCTAACGCCCAAGTGTTTGCTCCTTTGTCATAAATTCAGTCCGCATGAATGACGTTCATCGCTGCCTGCCATCGTCCATTGACCAGATCGCCCAAAACCGCATTGCTGAGTTGTGTCGCATCCTCAACCAACTCGCGTTCCGCTTGCGGCATCTTCTGCTGAGTAAGGTAGTTGGTAACTCGACGCTTGTCGCCGGGATGACCCACGCCGATTCTGAGGCGGTAAAATTCACCGCTGCCACAACCGGCTCTAACGCTCTTTACGCCATTGTGACCGTTGTCGCCCCCACCCAACTTGACCCGCACAATACCGGGATCGAACGCCATCTCGTCGTAGGCCACCAACACGCGAGCGGGTTCGATTTTATAGAAGCGGGTAAGCGGACCCACCGACTCGCCGCTCAGGTTCATATAGGTATCGGGTATCAGCAGCCTGAGGTCGACACCGCCAATCACGCCACGACCCAGCTCGCCTTTGAACTTGGCTTCAGCGCGCAGATCGATATTCCAATCACGGGCGAGGCAACGCACCCACAGCGCGCCGACATTGTGTCGCGTGTGATCGTATTCCGGGCTTGGGTTGCCCAAGCCCACGATGAGTTGGAGGCTGCTCACTGACCTAGCGGTTAGTCGCGCTGAGAGCGTACACGTCTCTACTCGCTGTCACCGCCCTCAGCATCGCCCTCTTCGGTGGGCGCAGCCTCATCGTCTCCTACCGCTTCGGCTACATCGCCTTCTTGTACTTCGTCTTCGGCACCACCTCTACGTAGCGTAACGCTCACTACGGGAATGTCGCGATCTTCACCATAGGTCAGCGCCACGATGGTCACCCCTTCGGGTAGTTGCAAGTCACTGAGGTGTACGGACGACCCGGCGTGGACTTCTTCCATATCCACCTCGATGAACTCGGGCAGGTTAGCCGGCAGGGCGCTGATCTCGACCTCAGTCAGATTGTGCGCGATGTTACCGCCGTCGATTTTGACGCCCACACAAGCCTCTTCGTTGATGAAGTGCAGTGGTACGTTGACATGGATTTCCTTGTCGGCACTAATGCGCTGGAAATCGATGTGCTGCACCTTACCGCTGGCTGGATTACGCTGTAAGTCACGAACGATCGCTTGTTGGGCTGCGCCTTCTACGACCACGTCGAGGATTTGCGAATAGAAGGCTTCCTGCTGCATGGCCTTGGACAGCTCATTGACCGCGAGCGTGAGGGTTTGCGGATCTTTTTCGGATCCGTAGATAATGGCTGGAACTTTTTCTCCGCGTCGACGCAGGCGGCGGCTCGCACCTTTCCCCACGTCTGTGCGGAGTTCCGCCGTCAGCGAAATTTTATCTGACATTTGTCACTCCTAGTTGATGATGACTCAGCGCGTTTGCGACCAACACGCTTCGTTTTTTCGACACGGCTACCTGAACATAGCCGATATCGATTCTTCGTTGCTTACTCGACGAATACTCTCCGCCAGTAAACGATCCAGGCTTAGCTGGGTGATCTTCTTACACGCACGCGCCTCGTCCGACAACGGGATCGTGTCCGTTACAACGATTTCATCGAGCTGTGAATCTGCAATACGTTCTATCGCCGGACCGGAAAACACCGGGTGCGTGATGTACGAAACGACCTGTATCGCGCCTTCGTCCTTCAGAGCTTCCGCGGCAGTGCACAACGTTCCGGCGGTGTCGACGATGTCGTCCACCAAGATGCAGGTCTTCCCATGCACGTCACCGATCACGTTCATGACCCTGCTCTCGTTCGCCTGCGGACGGCGCTTGTCGATAATCGCCAAATCCAAATCGTTGATCTGCTTCGCGATCGCTCTGGCGCGCACCACACCGCCTACGTCGGGTGACACGACGATCGGATTCTCGTAGTGCTTGGTCAAAATGTGATCGACCAACACGGGAGAACCGTAAACGTTATCCACCGGGATATTGAAAAAGCCCTGGATCTGATCCGCATGCAAATCCACGGTGAGAATTCTATTGATGCCGACCGTGCTGATCATGTCCGCCACGACCTTCGCGCTGATCGCCACCCTGGCGGAACGCGGTCGGCGATCCTGGCGGGCGTAACCGAAATACGGAATGACCGCGGTGATCCGCGTCGCCGAAGCTCGGTGAATGGCATCGGCCATGATGAGCAATTCCATGATGCTGTCGTTCGTGGGGGCGCAGGTCGACTGCAATAGGAACACGTCACGGCCACGCACGTTCTCGTGAATCTCGACCCTAACCTCACCATCGCTGAACCGGTCGACCTCGGCGCAACCGAGGCCGACGTGCAGCTCCTCGGCCACACGCTCAGCCAATGCGACGTTCGCGCCACCGGAGAACAACATTAAGTTCGCCAAGACTCTTCCCCTTTCACAGCGGTGCTCAGTTCGGCACCGCTTTTCTTGAAGTTGGCTGGGGTGGCAGGATTCGAACCTGCGCATACCGGGATCAAAACCCGGGGCCTTACCGCTTGGCGACACCCCAATATTCTTTCCTGCCACCCATGTTTCATGGGCCTAAGAAGCCCAATTTCGGGAGCGCGCTATTGTCCGTATCGCGTCGATCAGTGTCAAACGATACGGCTTTGGAATCAACGAGTTATCGCTGATGGATGGCGATCGTCACGGTTTGTGTCCCCGACTGCGCCTTGACCCGCCTGGGCAGTGCATCCGAGGCAGCGCCGGTGAACCGGTCGAACGCGATCTGCCAACCCGCCTGATGAAAACCGGTGAGGCGTTCGGCGTCGTCGCGACTCGGATCGCTGAAGACGATTTCCGGATCCGGTTCGCCCATGATCCAGTGCGACACCACGCTGATCGGTATCGACCATCCCAGATGGTGGTGCATGACCGCTTCGGGCGGTCCCGACGCCAACACCTCGCTCCCGCGGGTAATCTCGAGTTCCCTCTCGTCGCCTCGCAGTTCCGTGCGCCCCTGGCCGAGGGGGCCCGAAATTACCACCGCATATTGCGCTCCGGTCTGACGCCAGTCGATTCGCGCACTCTGGCCTCGCCCGTCGTCCACCACCCCGATCTTGCCGAGCACGCGAAAGTCATACGTGACGGGCGTCTCAATCGACTGATGAGCGCAGCCCATCAAGGCGATCGTTACGAAAATCGCGTTGAAAAATAAGGACTTATGGACGCCAAGATTCGGGCAATCTGCTATGATTCGGCAGTTTTTATGGGGCTCGATGACTGATCCTCGCACGGCGTTGACCTTTAGATCGATATGGGCATCTTGGCATACGGCTTGAACTATCGCACCGCGTCGCTCGACTTGCGCGAGCGCGTGGCATTTCCGGAGGATAGCATCGGCGCTGCCCTGCGCCAGATCAAACACGACGTCAGCGGTTTGAGCGAAGCGGCCATCATCTCGACCTGCAACCGTACTGAGCTCTATTGCGCCATCGAAGCCGGCGCAGAACCCAACCTACATCGCTGGCTGGCTGACCACCGACCGGTCACGCCCTCCGAATTGACGGACACCACGTACCGGCATTGGGACCAGGATGCCGCCAAACACATGATCAGAGTCGCCTCCGGGCTGGACTCCCAGGTGCTTGGCGAGCCGCAAATCATGGGGCAAGTCAAAACCGCATACGAGATTGCCCACGACTCCGGCACCATGGGGCCCGAACTCAAACTGCTCTCGGGCATCATCATCCGCAGTGCGAAGGAAGTTCGCACCCAGACGGAAATCGGCAGGAATCCGATTTCGGTCGCCTACGCGGCGGTCTCGCTTGCTCAACAGATTTTCGAAAACTTGAGCACGAAGAAGGCGTTGTTGATCGGTGCCGGCGAAACCGTCTCGCTCGTGGCAGACCACATGATCGGCCAGGGGATCGGCGATTTGACGATCGCCAACCGCACTTTGTCGAACGCTGAGTTGCTTGCGGCAAAATCCGGTGCAGCGGCCATCCAGCTCACGCAGGTGGCCGAACGTTTGGCGGATTTCGACGTCGTAGTCAGTTCCACCGGGAGCTCGCTCCCCGTTGTCGGCAAGGGCGCGGTGGAAGCCGCCATCAAACAGCGTAAGCACCGACCCATGTTCATGGTCGATATCGCTGTTCCGCGCGACATCGAAGCCGAAGTCGCCGAACTTCCGGATGTTTACTTGTACACCATCGACGATTTGACCCAAATCGTCGAAACCAACGTCCAACAACGCCGTGAAGCTGCGGCCAGCGCAGAGACGTTCGTCATCGAAGGTGCTGAAGAGTATCTGCGCGAACGCCGCCGCCGCCAGTCGCAACATCTAGTGACGGATTTTCGTGAGCAAGCCCACGCTGTGCAAAGTGCCGCACTGTCCCGAGCGTTGCGCGATTTGCAGAACGGCGCGGATCCCGAGGACGTATTGAGCCGCTTCGCCAGCAATCTGACAAACAAACTCATACACGCGCCGACGCAAGCCATGCGCGATGCGAGCGCCGACGGGCGAACCGACCTGTTAGAATATCTGCGACGCATCTACGCGCTGCCTGACGCCAACGAAGACCAAGAGAAGCTCTAAATCATGACGCTTTCGAGTTCCATGGCCAGCAAAATGGCAGGGCTGAACGACCGCTTCGAAGAAGTGTCCGCGTTACTATCCGATCCGGAAGTGATGGGCGATCGCGACAAATTCACCGGCCTGTCCAAGGAATATGCAGAACTCGAACCGGTCGTTAAGTGCTACCGCGAAGTGCAAAAGCTCGAGGCGCAGATCGAAGACAGCCGCGCTTTACTTGCCGAAGACGATGCCGAAATGCGGGCGCTGGCCGAAGAGGATATTCAAGAAGCCAGCGAGCAGCTCGACGATTTAGGCGCGCGTCTGCAAACGCTGTTGTTACCGCGCGATCCCAACGATCATTCCAACGTCTTTCTGGAAATCCGCGCCGGTACCGGCGGAGACGAGGCGGCCATCTTCGCCGGTGATCTCTTCCGCATGTACGCGAAGTACGCGGAGGGCCGACGCTGGAAGATCGAGTTGCTCAACGAGCGGCCAGGCGAGCATGGCGGCTACAAGGAAGTGATTTCGCGCATCGAAGGTCAGGATGTCTACAGCCAATTGAAATTCGAGTCCGGGGCGCATCGCGTGCAACGCGTGCCGGAAACCGAGTCACAGGGTCGCATTCATACCTCCGCATGCACGGTCGCCATCATGCCGGAGGTGGATGAAATCGACTCCATCGAAATCGACAAAAAAGACATACGCGAAGACACGTTCCGTGCCTCGGGCGCCGGCGGTCAGCACGTCAACAAAACCGACTCGGCAATTCGTCTGACGCACCTGCCGACCGGTACCGTGGTCGAATGTCAGGATGAGCGTTCGCAGCATAAGAATCGCGCTCGAGCCCTGTCCCTGCTGCAGGCCAAGCTGTTGGACGCAGCCCGTTCCGCGCAAGAGACGGAGCAAGCCGAAAGCCGCCGTCAACTCGTCGGCTCGGGTGATCGCTCGGAACGGATACGCACGTACAACTTCCCGCAGGGGCGTGTCACGGACCACCGCATCAACCTCACCCTGTACAAGCTCGACGAAGTCATCGAAGGCGATTTAGACGCGGTCATCCAGCCATTGATTCAGGAACACCAGGCAGACTTACTGAAGGAACTCGGACAAGAGTGATCATCGGCGATTGGTTCGGTTCGACAGAGGATCTCGCGCGACGTGATCGCGAGGTACTACTCGACCATGTCACCGGATACTCCACCGCCGCGGCCATGGCCGATGCTACGCGCACCATCTCCGCGGCTGATCTGGAACGTCTTGACCTCGGCATTGCTGCACTACGCCGCGGCGAGCCCCTGGCTTACGTGATCGGGGAATGGGAGTTCTGGAGTTTGCCGCTTCATGTGAATCCACAGGTACTGATTCCGAGACCCGAAACTGAGCTATTGGTGGAGTGGGCCATCGAGCACTGTCCGCCGCAAGGTAAGTTACTCGATCTCGGTACCGGCTCGGGCGCCGTCGCCATTGCCATCGCACATACTCGCGGCGACATCGAGGTCACGGCCTGTGACAATAGCGCTGAAGCCCTGCAAGTTGCCGCACGCAACGCACAGCGCAACAACGTAAGTGTGCGGTTTGCGCGCAGCGATTGGTACAACCATCTCTCGGATCGCTGGGACATCATCGTGGCGAATCCGCCTTATGTCGCAACCGGTGACGAACACTTGCCCGCACTGCGCTACGAGCCGACCGAAGCGCTCGTCGCCGGCACGGAAGGTCTGGACAGCATTGCGCTGATCATCGAAGGCGGGCGACGGCACCTGACACCCGGCGGTCTGCTTGCACTCGAACACGGTTACGATCAAGCCGCAAGGGTCCGTCACATGTTGACCGCCACCGGTTTCTCTGGCGTCGATACCCGACGGGATTTAGCCGGTATCGAACGGCTGACCTACGGAGCGCACCTGACCCATGGATGACGACGCCCTCCTGCGCTACAGCCGTCACATCATGCTGCCCGACGTGGAGATCGACGGGCAACAAGCATTGATCGACAGCACCGTCGTCGTCATCGGCTTGGGCGGGTTGGGCTCACCTGCCGCGGTTTATCTCGCGGCTTCGGGCGTCGGTAAGCTCGTCCTCGTCGACGACGACGTGGTGGAGCTGTCGAATCTACAACGCCAGATCGCGCATTCTGAGGCGCACATCGGCGCGCCTAAAACCAAATCCGCGCAAGCACACATCGCCGCACTCAACAGCATGGTCCGGGTCGACACGATCAGCCACCGGCTCGATGCTGAAGAGCTCGCGCAGCAGGCCAGAGCAGCGACCGTGGTGCTGGATTGCACCGACAACTTCTCTACGCGGTTCTTGATCAACGACACCTGCTGGGCAGAGGGCACACCGGTCGTGTCGGGCGCGGCTATCCGCATGGAAGGGCAACTCGCCTTGTTCGACCCCAACGTAGACGGCGCGCCCTGTTATCGTTGCCTATACATCGAGGCCGATGACGGCGCGCTGAACTGTGCAGAAAACGGTATTCTCTCACCGCTGGTCGGGTTGATCGGCGTGGCGCAGGCGTTGGAAGCGGTCAAGCACATCGCGAAGATCGGTCCGAGCTCCGCCGGTTTCGTCCATTACTTCGACGGCAAGTACTTCGAATGGCGCAAGCTCAAGCTGAAGCGGCGTTCGGACTGTCCCACTTGCAGTGCGTAAAACCGAAATAGTCTTCGATCACGTCCACAAGTTCCCGGCGTACGGTATCGATCCGTACTTGGGCATGGGCGGCCATGTGTGTGACTTCCATTCCGAACAAACCGCAGGGGTTGATACGCGAGAACGGTTCTAGGTCCATGTCGACGTTCAAGCTCAACCCGTGATAAGAACATCCGCGCTTTACACGTAACCCCAAGGACCCGATCTTGTTGCCGTTCACATAGACACCGGGAGCGTCGGCGCGCGGCTCACCCAGAATACCGTAAGGTTCGATCACGCGAACCATCGATCGTTCTATGCCGGTAACAAGATCTCTCACGCCCAGTCCCAGGCGTCTTAAGTCGAACAGGAAGTAGGCAGTAATCTGACCGGGACCGTGATAGGTGACCTGCCCGCCGCGATCGCTTTGCACTATCGGGATAGCGCCGGGCGCCAGGACGTGCTCGGCTTTCCCTGCTTGTCCCTGGGTGAACACGGGATCGTGCTCAGTGAGCCACAATTCGTCAGGAGTCCCTTCGTGCCGCGTGTCCGTGAACTCGCGCATGGCGGTAAAGACGGGCGTATAGGCCGTGCGCTCAAGGTTGCGAACGACGAGATTCACAACACCAGCCTGACGACGTCGATCTGCATCAGTTCACTGTGCAGTGCCTTGAGTTGTGGCTCGCCGGTCGCCCGAATATTGACCCTGATCGATTGATAATTGCCGTGCCGGCTATCGCGGTAGCTCACATCATCCGGCGTGACTTCGGGGGCGTGCCTGCGCACCACTTCGAGGATCTTACGGATGCCGGCACGATCCGCCTCGCCGATGATCTTGATCGGGTATGCACAAGGAAACTGAATACTCACCGTCGGCATGGGTAAACCTATACGCTGCCCAACAGCTCTGCGAAAAAGAGATACAGGAAATCACCCATGCGGCTGAACATGCCGGCTTCCGGTACGTCGTGCATGGCCACGAGCGGCGCAGTGTAGATCACGTCATCGTGCAATCGTAGTTTGACTTCGCCCACACTCTGGCCTCGATCGATCGGCGCTTCCAGCACCGTCTTGACGACGAGTTCCGTCTCGATGTCATTGTAATAGCCGCGGGGGATCGTGACGACGATGTCATCGTCCACCCCGAGATCGACGTTTTCCAGATCTCCGTAGAACACTTCCTTGTTCTTGAGCGAAGTCTGCCCCTCGTAGATTCGCTGGGTTTCGAAGTAGCGGAAGCCGTACGACAGCAACTTCTGGCTTTCCCGCATCCTTGCGGCATCGGAATCCGTGCCCATCACCACGGATATGAGCCGCATCCCCTGGCGTTCGGCAGACGCCACGAGGCAGTAGCCCGCTTCTTCCGTGTAACCGGTCTTGACCCCATCCACGGTCTTGTCCCGCCATAATAGTTTGTTGCGATTGTCTTGCGGGATGTCGTTGTAGGTAAACGACCGCTCCGAGTACATGGCGTATTGCTCCGGGTGCTGCTCGATGAGCACACGCGTCAGAATCCCGAGATCCCATGCCGAGGTGTAGTGATTCGCCGAGGGCAGCCCCGTGGCGTTTTCGAATAGCGTGTCGTGCATGCCGAGCACGGCAGCTTGTTGATTCATCATGTCCGCAAACGCGGGTTCGGATCCGGCGATGTGTTCGGCAATAGCCACGCTGGCATCGTTGCCTGACTGAATGATGATGCCGCGCAGCAAGTCCTCGACAGACACACGCGTGCCTTCGCGTATGAACATCTTGGAACCACCTTTGCGCCAGGCGTTGACGCTCACCAACACCTCGTCGTCCATGGCGATGCGCCCTGCGGCAATCTCCTGCTGCGCGAGATACCCGGTCATGATCTTCGTCAAACTCGCTGGAGGATTGTGCTCGTTCGCGTTGTGTTCGACCAAAATCTTGTTGGTTTTGGCGTCGAGCAACAGAAACGAGGAGGCGTCGATCTTGGGTGCAGGTGGAATGATCGGCTCCCCCGCTCGACTCGCGCCGCTCACGAACGCGGTAACACTTGCCACGACGGCCAACGCCAAACGGTTAACAGTGCGCCTTCGGGTCATTTAGTGTTCCTTCCACTTGATCGTTGCGGATCAGAGCCCGCCTGCTTTGGGCTGGCTCGGCGCCGCGAATCCAAAGTAACTTGCAATTCTAGCAACTTCAGTCAGCCTCCCGAAACGGGGATCAGACTGGGTGGACCGAAGTCTGCCGTCTGCAACAGCGCCTTGACGCGCTCGAGTTCGGGGCCGTCCGGCACAGGCCCCAGTTGCAACCGGTATAGACTGTCCCGTGAGGTTCTCAGCACTACCGGCCGCAACCCGGTCAACCCCTTGATCCGCGCGGCATTGCGATCGGCGTTGTCGAGCTGCGCAAAGGCGCCGACTTGCACGAGAAACCGCGAAGGTTCCGGCCGGGGCTCAACCACCTCGATCTTGACGGGAGCCGTGCCGCTTTCCTGGAAACCGAGCTTTACCGCCGCCCCGTACGAAAGGTCAATGATGCGTTCACTATGAAACGGACCGCGGTCGTTCACACGCACAATGGTCTGCTTGCCATTGCGCATGTTGGTAACGCGGACGAATGTCGGTAACGGTAAGTGCCGGTGTGCCGCCGACAGTTTGTACATGTCGAACGGTTCTCCACTCGAGGTGAGCCGCCCGTGGAATTTGGCCCCGTACCAGGACGCAGTCCCCTGCTGTGTGAAGCCTCGCGCGTCCGTCATGACGCGATAGGACCTGCCAAGCACCGTATACACCGGCCCATTACCGCGCTTGCCGCGTTTGACCGGTACCACTTCCGGGTCCGGTTGCCGCTCGAGTTTGAGGCGCAGCGCCTGGGATGTGGCCGGTGCCGAATCACTCTGCGGTTTGGGTGTTGTGGGCGTATAGCTCATACACGCACTCAGGAGCAGTGCACAAAGGGTCAGTACGCAATTCCGGATACTCATTGACGACAATACACTCACAGTCTTTGTTTGATCTCTTGGGCGAGTTGATGCACGGCCATGGCATAGAGGTGGCTATGGTTATAGCGAGTAATCGCATAGAAGTTGTCGAACACCAACCAGTACTCCACGCCATCATCCGTTTCGAGCGCGAACACACCCGCGATTCTGTCGGGGGCGTATTCCTCATCCACGGGCGCACCGGCCGTGCGTAAATCGGCGATTGTCTTAGTCAACTTGAGATCCGTCTGCGCCACTTCGTTCAAGGCCAGGCGTTCCGCCTCATCGGTGACCAGCAGCTCTTCGGCCACTAGCCCTCGGTCATGCCAGCCGTGCTGTTCGAAGTAGTTCGCGATACTGCCGATGGCATCCGTCGGATTGTCCCAAATGTCTCTGACACCGTCGTCGTCGAAGTCGACCGCATAGTTCCGGTAGCTCGAGGAGATAAACTGACCGTAGCCCATCGCGCCCGCGTACGAGCCTTTGATTTCGCTGGGATCCTTGTCTTCTTCGGACACGAGCAACAGGAATTGCGTGAGCTCGCTGCGGAAAAACTCGGCGCGCGGCGGGTAGTCGAAACCCAGCGTGAACAAGGCATCCAATACCGGATAACCGCCTTTGATCCGTCCGTAGCGCGTCTCGATACCCAAGACGGCGACCACGTATTCCGGTGCCACACCATACTCGGCGGCTGCACGATCGAGCGTCGAGCGGTGTGCGCGCCAAAACTCAGCCCCTTGTGAAATGCGATCTTCATCGACCAGATGATCGCGGTAACGTCCCCAGGTCCAAACCTTCTCGGCGGGTTTCGATATGCGTTCGATGATGTCTTGTCTAAAGTGTGCAGCCCGCGCGGCACGCACAAGCAACTCGGGGTCCAGCGCATGTTCGGCGACGACCGCATCGCTAAACGCAGCCACGTCAGCCCTGCCCGCATAGTTGATTGCAACCTCGGGCTCGCTCTCCGCGCTGCAAGACGAAATGAGTAGCATGCTCACCACGATAGAGGTGCGAATGCGCCGTTGGCCAAAACGGTGTGGCGCTACCATGCCTTGTGTGTCCTGATCGCCATGACGATACCAAAACCAGCCAACAGGGTAATCGCGGACGTGCCTCCATAGCTCACCAGCGGCAGAGGCACACCGACCACGGGCAACAGACCGGCGACCATGGCGATGTTGACAAAAACGTAAACGAAGAAAGTCAACACTAATGCGCCTGACAACAATCTGCCGAACGTGCTCTCTGAGCTGGCTGCGAGATATAGCCCGCGACCGATCACCAACACATATAAAGTCAGTAGTGTCAGAACGCCCACTAGCCCAAGTTCTTCACCGATCACGGCAATGATAAAATCCGTTTGCGCTTCGGGCAGGAAGTCTAAGTGACTTTGCGTACCTGACAACAGCCCTTTACCGAATACACCGCCTGAACCGATCGCGGTTTTGGACTGAATGATGTTCCAACCGGCGCCGAGAGGATCGCTCTCGGGATCGAACAACGTCAGAATCCGCTGCCGCTGATAACCCTGTAACGTGTACCACAGAAACGGCGCTGCTGCCGCGATCAGCACGCCTGCGGCCAACATCCATCGCCACTGCAAACCGGCGAGTACCACCACAGCCAAGCCCGCGCACGCCACCAGGATGCCGGTACCGAGATCGGGTTGCACTATGATGAGCCCTGCCGGGACCGCCACGATCAACAGAGCGACGCACAGGTCCTTGAACGAGGGCGGTAGCGGCCGGTCGTGAAAATACCAGGCGACCGCCATAGGCACGGCGATCTTCATCAATTCCGATGGCTGGAAGCGTGAGACGCCGGGGATTTCCAGCCACCGCTGCGAACCTTTGACGGTCACCCCCATGACCAACACCAGCGCGAGCAGCACAAGACCGAACAGGTAGACGAACGGGGTCCAGCTCACGTACAAACGCGGTGCCAGCTGGGTGGCAAATACCAGGGCTAAACACGCGAGTGCCATTCTGACCAGTTGCGCTTGGAACATGGCATCGTTCTGGCCTACCGCGCTGTAGAGCACCACCAGACCGAAGCCGATGACCGACACGAGCAGCAGCATGAGCACGGGATCGATGTGTATCTCATAGAGCCACCCCGAGCGAACTTCGCGCTCATAACCCGGCAAGCTGCGAATGAAGTCCTGGCTCATCTATCTGGTAGCCAGCTGCGGCAGTAGGTAGGCATCGAGCACCTGACGCGCCACGGGCGCGGCGACAGAGCTGCCGCCACCGCCGTTTTCGACCAGCACCGCCAGTGCAATGACGGGTTCGTCCGCGGGTGCGAAGGCGATGAACCAGGCATGCTTTCTATTGAATTCCGCGATTTGATCTTCGTCGTACTCCTCGCCTTGACGAATCTCGACAACTTGCGCAGTGCCGCTCTTGCCCGCCATGCGATAAGCAATGTCGCGTCCGATGTAGGCCCACGCGGTGCCATTACCGCGAAACCCTTTGTTACCGCGATGGACAACGTCTTCCATGGCATCGACCATCTTCTCCCAGTCTTCGCTTTCCGGACCCTGGATGTGTGACAGCCGCGGCGGGGGATCGTTCTCGATCAAGACCGCATCGCTCGCCAGCAGCAGTCGAGGCCGAACCTGCCTGCCTCGATTGGCGATCGTGGCCGCGACCGTTGCCATCTGCAACGGCGTGACCAACAGGTCGCCCTGCCCGATCCCCAGATTGACAGAGTCGCCCGGATACCAAATCTCACCCTTGTACGCGCGCTTCCAACTCGGGTCCGGCATCAACCCCGAGCTAGCGTCGGCAACGTCGACTGCCGTGTTTACCCCAAAATTGAATTGTTGGGCAAATTGAATGAAGTCGGTCACCGCCATCCGTGTAGCCAGGTCGTAGAAATACACGTTGGAAGAACGGTAAATGGCGCGATTCAGGTCCACCGTACCCTGACCGCCGGAGTTGTTTACCGTCCAGGTCCAGTCACGATAGATGCGATCCTGGTTGGGTAACTTGAAAAAACCTCTGTCCTCGATGGTTTCGTCCCACGTGATAGCGTCGTGCACGACACCGGCTAAACCCACCACGGGTTTAAACGTCGAGCCCGGTGCATACTGGCCGTTGATCGCCCGATTGAACAAGGGCTTGTATACCGAATGGCTTAGCTCCTTGAACTGATTGCCGGTCATACCCGAGATGAACAGGTTCGGGTCGTATCCCGGGTGGCTGACCAAGGCTAGAATCCCACCGGAACGGGTATCTAAAGCCACCACCGCACCGCGCCGGTCACCCAACGCTGCCGTTGCGGCGATTTGCAGACGGCTATCCAGATGTAACGTCACATTCTGACCGGCAACCGGAGGGTTGATCTCCAGCACCTGACGAATCCGTCCGTGCGCGTCGGTTTCAACCTGCTGGTAGCCGACCTCACCATGCAGCGATCGCTCGTAAAACTTCTCGATGCCGCGTTTGCCGATGAACTTGGTGCCGCTGTACGTGACCGGGTCCAATCTGGTCAGGTCATCCTCGGTAATGCGCCGCACGGAACCCACCGCGTGTGATAACAAGGCATCGAACGGATAATGGCGGACCAGCTCCGTGGTGATTTCGACACCCGTCAATTTGTGCCGGTTGACCGACAATATGGCGATCTCTTCTTCCGTGAGGTCGACGCGCAGTGCGACCGGTTCCAGCGGCCGCCGCTTTCGCTTCAAGCGGCTTTCGAACAGGGAAATATCCGCCGGTGTAACGCCTACGAAATGGCTGAGCCTCTCGATGGTCTGCGCAATGTTCTCGACCCGCTCGGTGACCAGCGCGAGGCTCGACGATACCCGGTTGTCTGCTAGGAGTTGGCCGTGCCGATCGAAAATCAGCCCCCGTGGCGGGGCGATGGGCTGCACCTGTATGCGGTTTTTGTCCGACCGTGTCTGATAGGTGTCGAACTCCCACACTTGCAGCTGCACGAAGCGGAATACGAGCACACCCACACTGATGAGGATGAGGAGGAACAGCAACGCGGCACGGCTGGCGAAGAGCTGCCGTTCCAGATTGGGATCTTTAATGGCTGAACGAACCACCTATTATCCTTTGGCGCTACCGTGAATCCACGGATCTGCCCTATTCTCGATGATAAGGATGCCCACGCACAATGCTCCACGCCCGGTACAGCGCTTCGACCAAAATGACCCTAACCAAATAGTGAGGAAAAGTCATAGCCGACAGCGAAAGACACTCGTCAGCCCGGGCTACACAAGCCTCGCTGAGTCCGTCCGCACCGCCGATCAAGAATGCCACATCCCGGCCCTGCTCCTGCCACTGCGCCATTCTGCGCGCAAGCTCCAGGCTGTCCAATGCCTGCCCGGCCTGGTCGAGCGCAACCACCCAATCGCCTGGCTTCAACATAGCTTGCAACTTATCGGACTCAATGACTGTGTGCTTGCGCACATTGGATGGTGATGCGTTTCTGAGGCGCTTAGCGGCCGGGACCTCCACCAGCTCACACGAGAACTCACGCGGCAGCCGCCTCACATACTGCTTTACACCTTCCGCCATCCATGCCGGCATTTTGGTGCCGACGGACAAGATTCGCGCTCTCATGAAGGCAGTTCCGGCGCCGTTATTCCTGCGAATGCTGCGGTTCGCGATCCTGCGAGGAAACCTCCGGAAGCTCCGACCACAGTCGTTCGAGTTCATAGAAGCCACGGGCTTCGCTCTGCATCACGTGCACGATGACATCGCCGAGATCCAACAGAACCCACTCGTTCGACTCGCGCCCTTCCACGCCGAAGATTTCGGCGCCCCCGGCTTTGACCGCTTCGATCGTATTGTCCACTAGCGCCTTGACGTGCCGGTTGGATGTGCCACTGACCACGATCATGTAATCGGTGATCGTCGTCAGTCCTTCGACATTGAGCGCAAGGATATCGTTGCCCTTGAGATCGTCCAGCGCGTCAACAACGAGATCACGTAGGGTTCGTGGACTCAAATACAATACCTCCGGTTACTGTTCATATACGCATCACTACAATTACGTACTCAGTTACGGCACACACTGGTAGAGCTGGTGCCGCTTAATATAGGCGTAGACCTCGCGGTCAAGCAAATGTTCGACCGGCTCACCCTGAGCGAGTGCCGCTCTGACGGCGCTGGCTGAAATATCGAGCATCTGCCCTTTGACGCGATGAATCTGACCGACGCGTTCAGGGTCGAGATCTGCTACCTCGGCCCGCGCACAGAGCTCGCGCACTGCAGCCGGTTCTTTACGGCAGTCGCCCGGCCGATCCGTAACGATGAGATTGCAGACGTCGAGCAAATCCTGCCACCGGTGCCAGATCGGCAACGTGGCAAACGCGTCCTGCCCCATGATCCAACAAGGCACCAACGCAGCGTCGCGTTGCTGCAAAGTTTCGATGGTCGTGATCGTATAGGACGCACCGCTACGCACTAGTTCGATGTCGTCGGGCACCAACCGGTCATCTTGGTCACAAGCCAGTCGCAACATGTTCCAGCGATGCTCGGCGTGCGATGCAGGGGCTTCGCGGTGACCGGGACGCGCCGACAGCACCATGCGCACTTCTTTGAAACCAAGTCTCACACAAACGCTCAGAGCGGCGTGTGTGTGTCCGATATGAACCGGATCGAAAGTGCCACCGTATAGTCCGACCAGCATTACCCGTCTATCAGCCGCCAACAGGTTGGATCAGCGATGGCGAATTTCTCCGCCACCGTAAACGACAAACTTCTGCGAAGTAAGACCTTCAAGGCCGACGGGACCTCTCGCGTGAATCTTGTCCGTTGATATCCCCACCTCCGCACCCAGGCCGTACTCGAAGCCGTCCGCAAACTGAGTGGAGACGTTGACAAGCACCGATGCGGAGTCCACCTCGGTGACGAAACGGCGGGCGTGTTCATAGTTCGACGTCACGATGGCATCGGTGTGCTGTGAACTATAGTGGTTGATGTGTGCAATCGCTGCATCCAGATCGTCGACGACGCGCACAGCCAGGGTCGGGCCCAGATACTCTGCCAACCAGTCCTCTTCGCAAGCTTCTTCCATAGCACTGATCTGCCTAGCGCGTTCGCAACCGCGCAGCTCAACACCAACCTCACGAAAACGCGCGGATAGATCGGGTAAGAGCGCCGTGGCAACGCCACCATGCACGAGCAGCGTTTCCAACGCATTACACACCGCGTACTTTTCGACCTTCGAATTGAAGGCAATGTCGCCGGCCATGTCCAACTCAGCGGCATCGTCCACATAGACATGACAGATACCGTCGAGGTGTTTGATGACAGGAATGGTCGAGTCGCGCGTCACGCGCTCCACCAAGCCTTTGCCGCCCCGCGGGACGATCACGTCCACAAACTGATCCAGCTTCAGCAACTCCCCGACTGCGGCACGATCGGTCGTTTTGAAGAGTTGTACACAGGCCTCGGGTAAACCGGCGTCCCGCAGTCCCTCTGCCACACACTCACCGATGGCTTGATTGGAATGAAATGCCTCGGAACCGCCGCGCAAAATGCAGGCGTTGCCGGACTTGATGCTTAGACTGGCTGCATCCACGGTGACGTTGGGGCGCGACTCGTAGATCATCGCGATCACTCCAAGGGGTACCCGCATTTTGCCCACTTGAATGCCCGAAGGCTGGTAGGCCAGATCCGTGACTTCACCCACGGGGTCTTTGAGGCCATCGACCTGGCGAATCCCTTCGATCATCCGGTCGATGCCGCTGTCGTCCAGATACAACCGGTCGACCAAAGGCTGGTCGAGGCCGCTCTGCTCGGCCGCGTCCATGTCACGAGCGTTGGCGTCCTTGATGGCATCGCGCTCCGCGTCGGTGGCCGCGGCAATGGCTCTGAGCGCCTGGGATTTGACCTGCGTGGAGGCAGCCGCGATCACGCGCGAGGCGGCACGCGCCGCACGGCCCATCTCCTGTACATAGCTGGCAAGGTCTTCGGTCATGGCGCCGATTATACGCCCTATGAGACGGAAGCGGTGACCTTCCGCTAGCTCTGGAACTTCGTCACGATCCGCGACAACTCGGTCAGGCGCTCCTTCGGCCACCGCAGTTGCAGCAGCGCCTGCTTGATTTCAGGCTCCAGCGGCAGCAGATCCGCCAATCTCAAGCTCACCGAGCGGGCTTCGGCGAAATCCACCTGGACATTCAATTTCTTCACCAAAGGATGGTTGGTCAATTCGCGCAGAACGTCGACCAGGGGTTGATGGTCCGCGGTCAGCTCTCCAGCGGGTTCCGGATCGCACATGCGCACGTCAGCGGTGAGCAAGCGATCTTTCCTAAGCTCCGTGGACCTGATCTCGAACTTGCGCTGACCCTGCGCCACGATGCCGAGCAGACCGTTGTCCGCTTGATTGAAGTCGATGATCCGGGCTTCGGTGCCGACCTGGAATATCTCCGGCGGTTGGGGATCGTCACCCAACATGGCTTCAGAGCCCGAGCGAATCAGCACCACCCCGAAACCCGTGTCCTCCCGCATGCATCGACCAATCATATCCACGTAGCGAGGCTCGAAAATCCGCAGCGGCAGCACCCCGCCCGGAAACAGTACCGTGCGCAATGGAAACAACGGTAAGGGCGTCAGTTCGACCGGCACGGGTCTAGGCGTCCTCCAAGGCCTCTGCAGCCGCTGCCCAGCGGTCCAGCCAAGGGGCGGCAGCCTCCAACTGATAGCCCAGCTGTAAGAGCAAGCCATCCGCACCCGGTTGTCCCATGAACATGCTGCCAATGGGTAAACCGTTCGCACTTTGACCGAGAGGCAGCGACAGTGCCGGGGTGCCCATGGCGTTTGCCAGCGGGGTGTAGGAAACATAGTCGAACGTTCGCCTGAGCAACGTCTCAACCGCCACAGTCGGGGCCTGTTGTCCAATCGGCGGCGGGGGACTCGACAATACCGGTGTCAGCCACACGTCGTACCCTTCCATGAACGTCTCGACCTGACGCGCCACGGCAGCAAACGTTGCCATCGCGCGCTCGATCCCGGCATCGCTCACGTTGCGTTCGAAGTGATCCGCCAAGAACAGGGTCCAAGGTTCCAATAACTCTTCGATCGGACGCGTGTCGTTTTCGGCGATACTGTTGCGCACGTACCAAGCCCCCTGGGACCAAAGATCCAGGAAGGCATCCTCGAACGCCTGTCCGTCCCAAGCCGGCGTCGCCGGTTCGACATGATGACCCAGCGTTTCGCATAGACGGCTTGTCGCCTCTATGGCACGCGCCACATCCGGGTCGGGAGGGGTGCCCTTGGTCGAAGCCACCGACACGCCCACACGCAGAGGCCGGTCGAGCGGCTCCGTGACGAAACCAACGGGTGGCAAGGCATCGCTACCGCGACCCTCCGTCACAGCCAGCAACAAAGCGTTGTCGCGCACCGAGCGACTCACCGCGTGGCGAACCGCAATCTCGTTCATTTTAGTCTGGCCTTCTTCGCCGACCATTCTGCCCCGTGTGGGTTTGAGTCCGACCAAACCGCAACACGAAGCCGGAATGCGGATTGAACCGCCGCCGTCGCTCGCTTGAGCGACAGGAACGATCCCCGCCGCCACAGCGGCCGCAGCCCCGCCGCTGGATCCACCCGTCGAGTGATCGAGGTTCCACGGGTTGCGGCACGGACCCAGGGCGATCGATTCGGTGGTGCCGATCAAGCCGAACTCGGGGGTGTTGGTCTTGCCGAATATCACCCCACCGCCGGCTTTGATGGCGCGTACATAAGGTGCATCTTCTTCTGCAGTTCGATTGACGAAAGCGCGGCTGCCATGTGTGGTCGTCATACCCGCCACATCGGTTAGATCCTTGATGAGATAGGGCAGGCCGCCGATTCTTCCCGCAGGGTTGGTGCGCGCTTGATCGAGCGCGGCCTCGTAGCTCTTGTACACCACCGCGTTCACTCGACCGTTCACGGCTTCGCATCTGGCGATGAGCGCTTCGAGCACCTCCACGTTCGACGTGCGGCCCTCACGCATCATCTGCAGTAACGCGACACCGTCCGCACGGGTCAAATCGGTCACCGCACTCGACCGCTGACCGGGCGCCGCACACCCTGCCAATGCGCTGGCCCAAAACGCGTGGCCGGAAGCCATCAGGAACTGTCTTCGGTTCATACTATAATTCTCAATCCCTATCCCACCGGTGAAATCATGCTACCAGGTTTCGATGCCTACAGCTTTTCGGCCAATACAAGTGAAGGCCACACCATCACTCACGATGTTTACCGCAAAGGCACGAGCGATGCGGTCGTTGTCATCGTTCAGGAACTCCCCGGCATCGGACCCGAAACATTGAGTCTGGCAGAGCGCCTGCACGACGAAGGCTTCAGCGTTGTGTTACCTCACTTGTTCGGACCTCTTGGTAAGACTGCGTTGGGCGGGAATCTGATCCGCGTGTTCTGCCTGCGCAAGGAGTTCAAGCTCTTCGAACGTAATCAGTCCAGTCCAATCGTCGACTGGTTGAAAGCGCTGTGTCAGGATCTGCGCGACACACACGACGTTCGGGCCATCGGCGTCATCGGCATGTGCTTGACCGGCAATTTCGCCATTTCGTTGATGGCTGACGACAGCGTCCTCGCCGGGGTCGCATCGCAGCCTTCCATGCCGTTGAACAAACAACGTGCGTTACACATGTCCGCCGACGACATACAGGCAGTCCGCGCCGGTCTGGACTCCAAGGGCCCAATGATGGCGCTGCGTTTTGCCGAGGATATACTGTGCACACGGGTGAAGTTCGACGCATTGAAGCGTACTTTCAATGACGATGCCGAACGCATCAAGCTCATCGAACTCAAGGGCAAGGGTCACTCGGTGTTGACACTCGATCTTTACCGGCGCGGCACGGAGGCACAGGATAAGCTGAACGACGTGATCGCCTACTTCAAAGATAGACTGCTACTCTAGGTACTTTGCTCATATGCCAAACCGAACCGTACAGACTGACAAACAAGGGTATGCGCTCATCCGCGACCCCCTGCTCAACAAGGGTAGCGCCTTTACTGCCGATGAAAGAGACGCTTTCCGCCTGCATGGCTTGTTACCGCCTCAAACCAACACTCAGACTCAGCAGGCGCAGCGCGCATTCGGCGTCATTCGCAAGCTCACAAAACCCCTAGAAAAATACGTTAGTCTCACAGCGTTGCAAGATCGCAACGAGCATCTCTTTTATCGCGTGCTGATGGACCATCTAGAGGAACTGATGCCGATCGTCTACACGCCGACGGTCGGGCTCGCCACACAGAACTTCAGTCAAGTATTTCAGCGCGGCCGCGGTATTTGGATCAATCCGGACATGACCGGGCACATGGAAGAGGTACTGCGTACCGCCGTAGGTGACCGCACCATTCGCTTGATCGTGGCCACGGACAACGAGTCCATTTTAGGTATCGGCGACCAAGGCGCAGGCGGCATGGCCATTTCGGTCGGCAAGCTCGCACTCTATGTCGCGGGCGCCGGTATACATCCCGCAGCGACTTTGCCGATCTCCCTCGACGTGGGCACCAACAATCAAGCGCGTCTCGACGACGATCTCTACCTCGGCTGGCGTCAACCGCGCTTGCAGGGCAACGACTACGAGGCGTTCATCGACGAGTTCGTACAGGCCGTGCGCGCAGTGTTTCCGCAAGCGCTGCTGCAGTGGGAAGACTTTCGCAAAGACAACGCCCTGCGTTTGATGGAGAAGCATCGCAACCACATCTTGTCCTTTAATGACGATATCCAGGGCACGGGCGCGGTGGCCCTCGCGGGAATTTTCTCCGCACTCAAAATCACCGGGCAACGCCTGGCAGACAGCCGTGTGTTGATCCACGGCGCAGGCGCTGCCGGCATTGGCATCAGCCGGCAGATTCGCGTAGCACTCGAGAGTGCCGGGGTTGACGAACCGATCCGCTGTCTGGGCGTGCTCGACAGTCGCGGGCTGATCGTCGATGACCACCCGTTCAGCGATGCGTACAAGGCTGAAATGGCCTGGCCCGCCGAGCTCGCCGCAAGTTTCGGGATGGGCGAACGCGGCGTTCGCGAGCTGGCCGGCGCAGTCAACGCCTATCGACCGAACATTCTCATCGGCGCTTCGGGGCAGTCCCAAGCGTTCAGCCGGCAGATCGTCACCGCTATGGGGTCGCACACCGAACGGCCAATCATCTTGCCGTTCTCGAATCCGACCGATCACGCGGAGGCCGTTCCGGCGGATGTCATCGCCTGGAGCGAGGGTCGCGCGTTGATCGCCACAGGCAGCCCCTTCGACCCGGTCGTCTATCAGGGCAAGACGCACAAGATCGGCCAAGGCAACAACGTCTTCATCTTTCCGGGACTCGGGCTCGGCGCACTGGTGAGCAATGCCACCGGCATCAGCGACACCATGGTCACTGCGGCGGCTCGCGCCTGCGCCGAGTCACTGACCCGGGACGAACTCGACCAGGGCTTGTTGTTTCCCGAAGTCTCGAGGTTGCGCGCAGTGACGATGAATGTCGCACGCGCGGTGGCTCACGAGGCCATCGCCGCAGGCGCGACGCAGTCCACAGCCGAACAAGTGGAAGCCGCCCTGGTCGGCGAAGTGTGGGACCCGGATTACCCGATACTCGAACCGAACGGCGTGTAGCGCTCGATCGCCTCTAGAACGGGATGTCATCCTCGAAGTTGGTATCGTCGGACAACGTAGGGGCATTGTCCTGCATTGCGGCCGGCGGTTTGGATTCGAATCCGGACGGCGCGCCTGAACTCTGGAAGTTGCCACCGCTCCCACCACGGCTGTCCAGCATCTGCATTTCGCGTGCATGGATGTCGGTCTTGTAGCGTTTGATGCCGTCCTGCTCCCAACTGGAGGTGCGCAGCTGCCCTTCTATGTAGACCTTGGAACCTTTGCGCAGGTACTCGCCCGCAATCTCCGCAAGCCGCGCAAAGCACACCACGTTGTGCCACTCGGTGCGTTCTTGCATCTCTCCGGAGGTCTTATCGCGCCAAGCTTCGGAAGTGGCCACGCTGAAACTGGTGACGGCACTGCCGTTTTGCGCATAGCGGGTTTCCGGGTCTCTGCCCAGATTGCCCACTAGAATGACTTTGTTGATACCCCGTGCCATCGCCTTAACCCCGCGAACTCGCGTCCATTTGCAGAAGCGCTAGTGTACACCTTTTGTCGCGGCTGCTGTTGTCCGAGCCCCCACACCGTGGCGTGCGCGTTACTGCCACCGCGGTGTCAGTAACTCTCTCCTAAAAAAGAGCGATAGGCTTGCCGCTCATCTAGGTTAGCGCTATTTTGGTCGGTTTCGTCGACGACAAGTTCAGACTTTGGAAAACATCTCCGTACGCGGGGCGCGCACCCACAATCTGCGCAACATCGACATCGAGATTCCCCGCGATAAGCTCGTCATCGTGACCGGGTTATCCGGCTCGGGCAAGTCCTCCCTCGCCTTCGACACCCTCTATGCCGAGGGCCAGCGCCGCTATGTGGAGTCACTGTCCGCGTACGCCCGGCAGTTCTTGTCGATGATGGAAAAGCCCGATGTCGACCACATCGAAGGGCTGTCACCGGCCATTTCCATCGAGCAGAAATCGACCTCCCACAACCCGCGCTCGACGGTCGGGACCATCACCGAGATCTACGACTATCTGCGGCTGTTGTTTGCCCGGGTCGGCGAACCCCGCTGTCCGAACCACGGCACGCCGCTTGCCGCTCAGACGGTCAGTCAAATGGTGGATCAGGTCCTCGAAATGGACGAAGGCACGCGGATCATGGTGCTTGCTCCGGTGGTGACGGAGCGCAAGGGTGAGCACCTGCACGTCTTTCAGGAGTTGCGCAGCAACGGCTTCGTGCGGGCGCGCATCGACGGCATCGTGGTGGATCTCGATGCCACACCGGATCTCGACAAAAACAAAAAGCACACCATCGAAGCGGTCATCGACCGAGTCCGTATTCGCGGCGATTTGCAGCAGCGCCTCGCCGAAAGTTTCGAAACCGCTTTGCAGCTCACCGACGGCGTGGCGTTGGTGCAAGACATGGACGACGCTGCGGCGCCCCCCATGGTCTTCTCAGCGCGCTTTGCGTGTCCAACCTGCGGCTACGCGATATCCGAGCTCGAACCGCGCATGTTCTCCTTCAACAATCCAGCCGGGGCCTGCGAGGCGTGTGATGGCTTGGGTGTGACGAATTTCTTCGATCCCGACTTGGTCGTCGCCGATCAGGACCTGACGCTAGCCGAAGGCGCCATCCGCGGATGGGACCGGCGCAACGTCTATTATTTCCACATGTTGTCTTCGCTCGCCGATCACTATGGCTTCGACGTCGAAAAACCGTTCAAGAAGCTCAACAAGAAACAGAAGCAGGCGATTCTGTACGGCAGCGGCCAGACTCGCATCGACTTTAGTTACGCCAACGATCGCGGCGACGTGATCAAACGCCGGCACCGTTTCGAAGGCGTCATTCCCAATATGGAGCGCCGCTATCACGAGACCGATTCCACCATGGTGCGCGAGAACCTGCAGAAGTATCTGCGTGTGGCCGACTGCCCCACCTGCTTGGGGACCCGGCTCCGTCAGGAGTCGCGGCACGTGTTCATCGGCGATACCAACCTGCCCCAGGTCACGCACGGTTCCGTCGAAGGCACGCTCAACTATTTCAAGAAGCTCAAGCTCAAAGGCCAGCGCGCGACCATCGCCGACAAGATCCTGAAAGAAATCAAGGCACGCCTGCAATTTCTGGTCGACGTGGGCTTGAATTACCTAACCCTCGACCGTAGTGCGGAAACGTTGTCCGGTGGCGAGGCGCAGCGCATACGACTGGCCAGCCAAATCGGTGCCGGTCTGGTCGGCGTCATGTACATTCTCGACGAACCCTCCATCGGTCTGCATCAACGCGACAACGAGCGCTTGCTGCGCACACTCGAACATCTGCGCGATCTCGGCAATACCGTGCTGGTGGTGGAGCACGATGAGGAAGCCATACGAGCCGCCGATTTCCTGATCGACATCGGCCCGGGTGCAGGTGTCCATGGCGGCAAGATTGTGGCGTCGGGCTCCATCGACGACATCGTCGCTGCCAAGCGTTCGATCACCGGTCAGTACCTGTCTGGGAACAGGTCCATCGCCGTGCCCGAGCAGCGCACTGCCGTGGATAAGGAAGCGATGGTGACCCTGGTCGGCGCCACCGGCAACAACCTGCAGGACGTCACCATCGCTGTCCCTTGCGGATTGCTGACCTGCGTAACGGGCGTTTCCGGTTCCGGTAAATCCACTCTGATTAACCAGACTCTCTATCCGATTACCGCCACCTTGCTCAACAAATCATCCACGTTGAAACCCGCGGAGTACGAGGCCATCGAAGGCATCGACAACCTGGATAAGGTGGTCGACATCGACCAGAGCCCCATCGGGCGAACCCCGCGCTCCAACCCCGCCACCTACACCGGGCTCTTCACGCCAATCCGCGAACTGTTCGCTCAGGTACAGGAAGCTCGCGCGCGCGGCTACAAACCCGGGCGTTTCAGTTTCAACGTCAAGGGCGGCCGCTGCGAAGCCTGTCAAGGCGACGGTGTCATCAAAGTGGAGATGCATTTCCTGCCGGATATCTACGTCCCTTGCGACGTCTGTCACGGCAAGCGTTACAACCGCGAAACTCTGGATATCCGCTACAAGGGTAAAAACATCCACGAAGTGCTGGACATGACGGTGGAGGAAGCGCGCGAGTTCTTCGACGCGGTGCCCATGCTGGCCCGCAAGCTGCAAACGTTGATGGATGTAGGGCTGTCCTACATAAGGCTCGGACAGTCGGCGACGACTTTGTCGGGCGGCGAGGCTCAGCGCGTCAAGTTGTCCCGCGAATTGTCCAAGCGCGACACCGGCAAAACCTTGTATATCCTCGATGAACCGACGACCGGTTTGCACTTCCACGACATCGCACAACTTCTGGACGTGCTGCACCGATTGCGAGACGACGGCAACACCATCGTGGTGATTGAGCACAACCTGGATGTCATCAAGACCGCCGATTGGATCATCGACCTTGGTCCGGAGGGGGGCTCGGGGGGAGGCACCATCGTGGCGACCGGTACCCCCGAGCAAGTGGCCAAGACCAGGAAATCACACACGGGCAAGTTCCTGAAGCGCACGCTGTGACCTAAAGGTCGTCTGCGGCGACGTTACGAATCGTCGGCCAGTGACCTTCGGCTTTCACGATGTTGCCGGGAATGTCTTTGCGCCAACTCTTGTAGACACTCAGGTTCTTGTTGACGTACAAGCGCCCCTCGACGACTTCGAACGCTTTACCGTCCACTTCGAACTTCTTGCCGAACGAAGTGCCGAGCGCGCAGTAACCGCCGTACGCGGGAGCGTACTTTTCCGGTGCCGAGCGAAACGCATCCCGATTGTCCGCCGAGGCAAAACGGTATACCGCGCCTTGAAACTCAGCCGTAAATTCCGCTGATCCGAGTACCGGCTTACCCTCTGTAAAGTACGCAACGGCATCGTGCCCGGCGAGAATGACGTCATTGGCATCGGTTGCAGTGGACACGTCCGCGTGAGCCACCACGGCGAACAGGGACGCGGCAGCTGCCAAGGTGTTGAAGATAGAAGTCATGAGTTGTTCCTCAGTGATTAGTGAAGTGTGTGCGAGATGTTGCTCGCATTGGATAGGTACTTTATTCTTCCGTAGGAACTGTAACTATGCCTGTTTCCGCTATTTTTATGACCAAAACCGTCGACCTACGCCCGCAAGGGGATCCCTTAAGTCACCTTTTACGCAGGCTCGAGTTCTCCGCCGAGGTGTTCTTCCGCTCCGATTACTGCGGTCACTGGGCCGTAGATACTTCAGGCTCGGCCCACGTACCTTTTCATCTTGTGTGTGAGGGCGAGGGCTGGTTGCACTCAGGTAAGCAACCGCCTGAACGCATGCTCCCCGGCGAACTGGCGCTCTTTCCCCGGGACACCCAGCACGTGTTGACCGGAACCAAAGACAAGCCTGCTGCAGCGTTGATCAACCGCGGTCCGTCGGCCGAGGCTCGCGGCCCTTCCACGCGCCTGGTGTGCGGCTTTTTCAGGTTCAACCGAGACGCGGCCAGACCCTTACTGGACACCCTGCCCGAAAATCTGGTGATCAACCTGTCCGATTCACCATCGGCCAGCGTACGCTCGCTCGTGCAACTGTGGATCGCTGAGGCAGCGAGCGATCGGCTGGGCACCGATCTGGCGGTGGATTTACTGGCTGAACTGGTATTTATCGAGATGCTGCGCGCCGAAGCAAGTGCGGGCAGGCTGACAGGCCTCATCCCCGCGCTGGCAGACTCACGCCTCGGTGCCGTACTCGCCGGTATACACGCCGATCCCGGGGCTGCACACGGACTTGCCGAACTCACCGCACGGGCGAACCTGAGTGAAAGTGCGTTGACCCAGCGCTTCAAGACGGCAACAGGCATGAGTCCCGCCCATTATGTCCGCCACTGGCGCATGCAAGCGGCAGCGCAGTTGCTGCGCGGCAACCGCCAATCCGTCGCAGACATTGCCGCCGCAGTCGGCTATCTGTCCGAGGTGGCTTTTCGTAAAGCCTTCAGGTCTTACATGGGTGCAACGCCTGGCCGCTACAGACGCGAGCACAATGAGAAGCTTGGCCAATAAGTATCATATAAAGATACTTATTGGCGTGTTTTATACAACGTTTGCCAATAAAATACTGTAATACGATCCTTTAAATGACAATGGCCGCTCGAAACGATATCGGGATCAGCCATGCCACGGATCAAGCAGTTTTTCGATCGGGTCGAGCGCATCATCGCTCGCCTGGAAAACACCGAAGCGGTCACCGAGGCGCGTCACAGGCAAGCCCGCTTTCACGCTGAACAGGCCGAGCGGCAGCTGACACACCTCAAGCAAACTTGCGCCGAGGCACACACAGACCTGACCACTAAGCGGGCCGAAGTTCACCAGTGGCAAGCACAAGCCGTGAACGCTGCACAAGCAGACGAGCACACTGCGCTGCATTGCATCCGCTTCGTACGTAGATTGCGCAACGAGATCGAGCGCCTAGAAGATACCGTCACACAATGTGACGCTCACATCGCCGAACTCGAACCGCTGGTACTCCAAGCCTGGACACGCTACCGCACGGCCGCCGCCGGCCAGCGCATACGGGTGCACAGCGCAGCGGCACAAGCGTCTTTACACGAATTGGATGACTTCGACAAAGACGCATGGGTGCTCGATTCGCAGTACGTCTCTCCCGCCCGGAACGACGCTGTCCAAGCCGACGATTTAGCGAGCCTGCGGTCGGAACTCGCCACGCTCATTAAAAAACACTCACGCCAAGAAAAGCATCAAGGAGATACCGATGATCGATGAATCACTCGCCGTCACACCGCAAGAGAAAGTCCGGGAGTCGGGCCTGGCCGGCTTACTGCGCATAGGAGGTGCTATGGTCGTGGTCGCGGCTATGTGCTCCCTACTGCTGGAGGGCTGGCAACAGTGGAGCGACGTGAGTCGCTACTACGCCATGCTCGGGGGCACAGCCGTGCTCAGTGTCTGTGGATTTCTAATGAGCTACTGGCTCAAAGAAAACAAGAGCGCACGAGTTTTTTTCGGACTGGGTCTTCTGTCCGTCGTTGCCAACGCCACTACGTTGGGCGGGTTGTTACACTCGGCCATGCCATGGGACGAGGCGCAAATACAGAGCTTTGCCTGGGCTGATTGGTCAGCGGGCGATAGCGTCTCACTGGCAACGTTGATCATCACGGCAATCGCGATCCTTCTCCCGTTGAGCTGGTTCAGCTTCAAGATCTTTGCGCGAGACCACGCCACCGGCCTGCTGACCACGTTTGCCGTCGCCAACAGTCTCATTCTGGTTCCGGTTCGCGAGTCTTTGCCTGTCGGCTTACTGATCGCCGCTGCAGTGGCGATACCCTGTCTTTACTGGCGCAACGCCGCCACCGGCAAGATCGAGTTTCAAACCGCGGAGGGTCGCTTCGCCCTTGCCGCACTCTTCGCACCTGCAGCCATCATGCTTGCGCGCCTGTTGTGGCTGTACGAAGCAGACACCGTAATCCTGTGGATTCTGACGACGATCGCCTTGACCGGAAATCGCTACCTCGGCCACCTCATACCGGGAACTTCCGCATGGCGACATGCCAACAGCGCACTCTATGTGCTGCTTGCTTTGGCGCTCGGCGGCTTCAGCGTGTCGCTGTTGGAAGCGTATGTACCCCGCGACTCGTACCTACCGCTGTTCGGCATCATCGCCGGTCTGGTGATCTGGCACAAAGGCCGGGACTATCGTGACGGTGAAAGCGCGGGTCAAACCGTCTTCACTGTCATCGGCTGCGGTTTGATGTTGTTGACGGCGCTGGTCAATCTGTTGGGCCACGACACGATCAGTGCCAGCGTCATCGGTGCCGGCGTCGGCGCGATGGTCGCAATCTTTGGCCACCGCGAAGGCAATGTCGCCATGACCACAGGCGGTATCGGCACGATCTTGATCGCGCTCATCCCCAGAGCGTGGGATTTATTGGCGTTGATCGACTTCACGCACTGGGGCACCCTGGCGGGGATCGGTATCACGACGATCGTGGCCGGCGCTGCCATCGAGCGCCGCCGCAATCGTCGAATGGAACGGTTGGCAACCGACGCGGACACCGCAGCGGATAGCGACACCCCTAGCCGCTAGTCCCGCGCCGGGTTAGCCTGTCTGAGGAAATGTCTTTGGAAATGCGCGACACTGCCCGTGTCGCGCAAGTTTTCGTTACGAGGTGGCCAGTGAATCCATCAGAGAAACCATCTGAACGATTTTGGAACAAAACCGCCGAACGCTACGCCAAAAGCCCGGTATCCGATGAGGCGACCTATGCAAGAAAGCTGGCCGAGACACAAGCCCACCTTACACCAGACATGCATGTTGTCGAATTCGGCTGCGGCACCGGCACCACTGCGATTCACCACGCCCCGCACGTCCGACATATCGATGCCATCGACATCTCCGCAAACATGCTCGACATCGGCCGCGACAAGGCTAACGCCGCAGGCATCGACAACATCGCCTTCACCCACGGCACGCTGATTGAGTTCAACGCGGATGCCGCCAGCATCGATGTCGTTCTGGGTCTCAACATCTTACACCTCTTGCCGGACCGCGAAGCAACGATCGCGGAAGTTGCGCGCATCCTCAAACCGGGGGGCTTGTTCGTCAGCAGCACGGTATGCATAGGTAACTCGTTCTTACGCCTCATCAAACTGGTGGCTCCCCTGGGTAAGTTGCTAGGTTTGATGCCGGACGTCTATGTGATGACCGAACAGCAACTCGTGGCGGAAATCACCGCTGCCGGATTTACGATCGAAACTCAGTGGCACCACGCCAAGAATGACATCGCCGTATTCTTGATCGCACGTAAAACCTGAAGGGACACTGCACATTCAACCGATCACAAGCCCTGGCGAACCGTGATGCCGAATTCGTAACCGTCCGTACCGTTGTCCGAGCGTACCGGGCGAGCCACGTCTATGTGTAGAACACGTTTACTGCCCGTGCGAATCGATTCCAATCGAATGCCGACACCCACATCCGCAATAACGCCGCGGGTCTCCGGCGTACCAAACTCGTCGTTGCGGTTCGAGTACCACGACCGACCAACATCGACGAACGCCACGTAAGCCATCCGAAACAGATCCAGCGGTTCCTGTCGCGTGTGCAAGCGCTGCTCCAACGACACCGTATAGCGTTTCGAACCGGCTTGATAATTCCTGGGAAAGCCGCGAAGCCCGGTCCGTCCACCCAGCTGCAACGTCGTTGCAGTATCCAGGTTTTCTCCCTTGGCGAGCTCTACCGCCACATGCGTCCGCCATCGTTCGGAAGCCTTGTAAAGATACCGCACGCCCATCGTCGACAGGACGTTCTCCGATCGGTTCGTGTCGGTATTCAGCCGGCCGCCAATCGAAACATCGGTACTCAGATAATGCACCGTGTCGTACAACCAGCGTTTGCCCAGCCTCGAGTTGAAGTGCAGGTAATTGGCCGAAGCATCCAGCCACTGGGTGGAAACACCGAGCTCCAACCAACCTTCCCAGCCCAGATTGAGATCCTCCACCAGCCCGATACGCCCGAGATTACGAACCTTCGTAAAATCATTTTGCAACCAGGCGATGCGCAAGTACGGGTACCGAAAACGATAGCGTTGCGTCTCTGCCGGGCTGTCTTGCAGCTGTACTTCCTTGTCGATCAAACGCAGGCCGAGAAATCCACGGATGACGGCAGCAGACTCAGTGGCCAAACGACGTCCGGCGTACAGGTTGGCTTCGTTCCGCTCGACATCGTAGGTCAACACCTTGTGGCCATTCAGGTAAAGACTCTGTTCCACCTCGCTGTGACTCAAGCTGACACCCTGGGCCATGGGCGTGTCCAACGCGTAAAACGGTTGATGAGCACCGATACGAAACCCCTCACGTTTATCGGCAACCGTCAGGGACAGGTCTCGTGCCCAGCGCTTCGGGTAGACGGGATCCTGCAGTGTGAAGTCCACGCCGGTATGGGTCGGCTCGCGTTCGAGCACCAACGCCACACGTCTGCCGGTACCGCGCCAATTGGAATCCGCCAAGCCGATCATGGCGTCACTCTCACCGCCGGAACGAGTCAGTGAGAGGGCCGGTGTGAGTGTCCAAACTTCGCGAACGACAATGTCGATATCGACACGATCGCGGCAGATCGTGCGCGGCAACACTCTGGCGTCGAAGAAGTAGGGCCTGGCCCGAAGCAAGCGCTCCGCCTCGTCGAGGTCCGCGGAACTTACCGCGTCACCGGGTACGAACGGGAGCGCATCGACAATCACGCGCTCCTTCGTGGGCACGTGCCACCGATTCGCCCTCACGTACAACCAACGCCGCGATCCAGGGAAAATATCTTGTCGAAAAATTCTGATGTCGCCGAGCACGCCCGATTGAACCGCACTGCTTTGTAACTGACTCGGTTCCGTGAGATACAAATCGCTATCCGGGTAGCGATGCGCGGTGACACAGGTTGGGTCGTGAGATACCTGCGTCGGTAACGTACCGCCCCACGCATCATCCGACTCTAAAACAAGGAGTAGAGCGAACCCGGCAAAGTGACGAATTACACTGGCTGCCCACCTCTCCCGCTGTCTGGCCATGGATCCACTTCGCTAAGCGCTGACTTGATACGATAAGAACATTGGGGTCACGAGATATGCGTGGTTCTACGGATGCATCGACAGGTCACTAGACAAAACTATTCCCCCTGGACGCGGACCAAATAGACGTCGCAGGATGCCTTGCGCATGACGTCCAAGGCGGTAGAACCTATCAGACGTGCAGCACCGCTCCGGCCGTGCGACCCTACCACGATCAAGTCAGCGGAGATGGCCGACGCCTTTGCACTGATTTCGTCGGAGGCACGGCCAAGGACCACATACCTGTGATCGTCGTCCACGCCGATGGATTCGCAGAGCGACGCCAACGCCCTTTCCGCGTTGGCTCGAGCACGGGTTTCCAGGTCGAATACGCTCTCCACAATGCCCGCAGCTTCGAAACCGGTGTAGGCATAGCTGAACGGAGGAATGGCGACGATCGCATGCAGTTGCGCGGCATCCCGACCGGCGATGCGCTGGGCACCGGCGAGCACTTCGGGCGCTTCGTCTGTGAGGTCGATGCCGACGAGGACAGTTGAATATCGGCTCATGACGTCCCTGGTCCTTCGGTTGCTTGCGGTTTAGTGCCGTGCGCAACATAAAACTGCACATCCGCATCCGGCGGGTGGTACTCGAGCACGAAATCGGACGCGGCTTGTTGCAATGGTTCAAAGCCCGGTCGCTTCGCATCCGCGGCAAAGGTCCAACTCAGGAACCAAAGCCGCAACGACGGATTCGGCCAATAATTGTCCATCACGCCATAACGTCCCCCGGGCTCAAGCAAGCGAAACGACTTCGCGAACACGTCGCGCCAGTCCGGCACGACACTGAATATCAATGTCGCCACAACGGCATCGACGGGACCGTCCACAAGTTCGTCCAGGCGACGTAAGTCGCCGTGGATCAGTTCGAGTCTATCCGTATAACCTTCCTTGCTTGCCCGATCTCGCGCACGCGTCAACATGTTTGCCGCAGCGTCCACACCTATGATCCTTCCCGTGGACCCCACCCGCGAGGCAATGTGCGGTTGGTTGAGCCCGGTGCCGCACCCGAGGTCGAGCACCGTTTGACCCGCTTCGATCGCCACGCGATCGATGCAGATCCGCCGAAAATCGTCGGTAATGTCCGCTAACTGATCGTCATAGCGTCCGGCGACGAAGTGATCGTAAAACCAGGACTTTAGCGTCATGGATGGGAGCTTCCTGTCAGTCGGGTGAGAATACCACGTCGCCGAGTGCGAATATTCGCGCTCCTCGGACGTCTCCTTGCCGCAGTTTTAACGGGGTTTCTGCTAATCTACTCAGCCTCATACACGAGGATATTGTATCGAACAGCACAGCCAAACCATTCGCCAGATCCCTTAATCGGGGAGGACGCCGTTGCCGGTGAGCTTAGGTGACGTCTATCGGTGGAACGTGGAGCAAGTGCGGCTCCGCGTTACAGTGGCCGGTACAAAACGACAAACCCGGTCGTGGTCCGGATTCGAAGATGAAACGACGCTTCGATGAAGTCGGAATCGAAAGTAATCGAGCTTCCTAAAGAAGCACGGTGAATCGACCTATCCCTTATGCCCTGTCCGTTAGTTCTTTGAATTAGCCTGACAGACGCTAAGTAAGCCCGGAGCCTATACAGGTAAGAGCAAACCGAACCCGTTTCCTGCCTATGCCTTTTTGCATGGTTGGAGACGGATTTGGCGAGACAAGACGAGAACACGGGCTTTGCGTGCCTGCACTGTAAAAGACACGTCGAGCCGGTGACGAACGGTAGCTACCGCAATCACTGCCCATATTGTTTGTGGTCGCTGCACGTCGATTCACATCGTCCAGGCGATCGGATGAGTGAGTGCCGTGGGCTAATGGAACCGATTGGGATCAGGCAAAGTAAAAAGGGATTGCAGATTCTGCACAGATGCACGGCTTGCGGCACAGAACGCCCCAACATGGCTGCCATGAACACCGTTCAAGACGACTTTGAGGCTGTGCTGGCACTCATGCGCGTCAGCTAGTCGGTTACCCGTAGGAGACCATCGTTGATCTTCGAAACCCATGATCCCGGTCCGCCGCACAGCGCCTTTGTGGAGAGTATCTTCCACTACAAGCACTTCCAACCGGATCACTCGATCGAGCGCGTCGTGCCAACGGGGCACGTCTTCATCCTCTTCGAACTCGATGACATGCTGCGCCACACCTTCGATAACAAAACGCTGCAACCAAATGCCGACTTTTCCAGTGCCTGGATTAGCGGCCCGCAACGCAATTACATCTCGATCTCCGCACACGAAGACTCCGAGATGTTCGTCATTCAGTTCAAGGCTTTCGGAGCCTATCCGTATCTGCACATGAATATGAGCGGGCTCACCGACCAGATCGTTCCCGGCGGTAACATTATCGACGGCACTCTTTTAACGCTGCGGGAAGATCTCAAAGCGGCCGACGCTTCGAAGGACAAATTCGCCGTCGCCCAAGTCTGGCTGGAGGCACGCTATGATCATCGCTACAGCGTCCCACAGCCCGTGATTGAGGTGGCTCAACAGCTGGGTTTGGAACCGGCGACAAAACTCAATGACATCGTCGCCCGCTTCCCCGGTTCGCAGAAACATCTCATCTCACAGTTCAAGAAATTCATCGGACTCACGCCTAAGCAATATCAGCGCGTGTTGCGCTTCAACGATGTATTCGTACAGATGCAAAACGACCAGCACGTCAACTGGACGGACATCGCCGACTCCTGTGGCTTCTCGGATCAGTCCCACTTCATCCGCGAATTCAAACACTTTTCCGGTTTCCACCCCGAGTCTTTCATTCGAGAAGGCAGAGACGGCGACGCCAGCAATTTTTTCCCTCTGGATCGCGGTTAATTTGCTTCTATAACGGCGCGCTCACCGGCGATAAGGTTGCGCATCCTGATCCCAAGGTCGAAGTATGGCGTCACCCGACGAAATGGCCGCCGCGATGTTGCAGAACCTACCCGAAAAGACCGGCAAGTCTCTAGCGGCATGGCACAGCATACTCACGAAGTCTTCGCTCGAGAAACACGGGCAGCTCGTCAGTCTTCTAAAGAAAGAACATGGCGTCACACACGGCTTCGCGAACCTGATCGTCACTAAATTCCGCGAGCGCGACGAAGTCACCGACGACGATCTCGTCTCGATGCAGTACTCAGGCGCAAAGACCGCACTACGCCCGATTTACGAGGCTCTAGTCGAAGTCGTGACGAGCTTTGGCAACGATGTGGAGATCGCGCCCAAGAAGGCGTACGTCAGCTTACGACGTGCCAAGCAGTTCGCCTTGCTCCAACCGTCTACCCAAACGCGTCTGGATGTGGGGCTCAACCTTCCCGATGCAAAGGCCACAGAACGTTTGGAATTGTCTGGTCGCTTCAACGCCATGGTCAGTCATCGCGTTCGACTGTCTGCGGCGACCAACGTTGACAAAGAACTCATCGATTGGTTGCAGCGAGCGTACCGGCATGCCGGCTGAGCGCTGCGCAACTCAGCCCGCGTGAGTCAGTCACCGGCGCCCAAGTGGTTCTGGAGTTTGTCCGCGCTTGCGCTCGTCTGGAATCTGCTCGGCGTCGGCGCTTTTTTTGCGCGGATGACCCTGGACCTCGGCGCACTACCCGCGGGACAACGCGTTTTCTATGAGTTGATCCCAGTTTGGGCAACGGCAGCATTTGCCACCGCCGTATTCGCCGGTGCGCTCGGCTGCGTGGCTTTGCTCCTGCGGAAAACCTGGGCGAGTGTGTTGTTCGCCTTGTCTTTGCTCGGCATTGTCGTGCAGGTAGCGCACTCACACCTCCTGGCCGACGGGTTTGAGGTATTCGGTACGGCAGGACTCGTCATGCCCACGCTCACGATCGGGATCGCCATCGCCTTGCTGATACTCGCGAAGCATTCGACCACCCGCGGCTGGCTGAGCTAACAAGCGACACAGGCGTAAGTTCAGTAACACACCACAGAATTCCCGTGGCTTTCCCGCTAACATCCACGCATGGATGCATTCGACTCGATTTTGCTCGGCATCGTACAGGGATTGACAGAATTTCTGCCTGTATCGAGTTCCGGCCATTTGGTGATGGCACAAACCCTCCTCGGCACCGAACCGGGGAGCGGTATCATCTTCGAAGTGGCGGTCCACGTCGCCACTCTTTTTGCGATCGTGTTGTTCTACTTCAAACGTGTCATCGCCCTGACCAAAGGGGTTTTTACCGGTCACGGTGAGTCCTGGCGCTATGTCCTGAAGCTCGCGGTGGCGACCTTACCTGCCATCGCCGTCGCCTTGACCGCTCGTTCGTTCATCGAACAGCAGTTTGCCTCGCCGGTGGTTGCCGGTTGCTTGTTGATCGTAACCGGATTCATCGTTTGGTCGACACGCTACACCATCAATCGCGGCACAGCAGAGGAGCCCACCTGGCGCGGGGCGTTGATCATCGGCTGCGCGCAGGCGTTTGCTATCCTGCCGGGCATCACCCGCAGCGGCACCACGGTGGCGACAGCGTTGGCCCTCGGCATGGCACCGTTGGCTGCAGCGGAGTTTTCTTTCTTGTTGGGCGTCATCGCCATGGCTGGTGCTGCCGTCCTGTTGCTGCCCGAAATCAGCAACGCCTCACCCGAGCTGATGTCGAGTATCCTAGCGGGGGGCGGCGCGGCGTTCGTGAGCGGGTTGGCGGCGTTGGTGGCCTTCGTGTGGCTGCTCAAGTCGCAACGCTTCTTCGCGTTTGCCTGGTACGCCTGGATTGCCGGTGCCGGCTTCCTAGCCTGGTTGGCACTTAGCTAAGACGACGGAACTAGCCGGGTAAGCTGCTGCGCAGCGCGGACACGCAGAGGCTCACGTTTTCCTGGCGTGCGGCATAACCCATCAACCCGATACGCCACACCTGTCCGGCGAACACACCTAATCCGGCACCGATCTCGAGGTTGTAGTCTGTAAGCAATCGCTTGCGAACCTGCGCTTCCTCCACGCCTTCCGGCGCGGCAACGACGTTCAACTGTGGCAGCCGGTATGCTGCATCGACAACGAACTCGAGTCCGAGGCCATTCAAGCCGATCACGAGCTGCTCGTGCATCGCACGATGCCGTTGCCACGACTGCTCCAAGCCCTCTTCGTTGAGCATCAACAACGCTTCATGCAGACCGTACATCGCGTTAACAGGGGCCGTATGGTGATAAGTACGCGCACCCTCGCCTTCCCAGTAGGCCATCAGCAACGATACATCCAAGAACCAGCTTTGCACGGGACGGTTGCGGGACTGGATCGCTTGCGCAGCGTCCTCACTGAATGTGATCAGACTGATCCCCGGCGGGCACGACAGACATTTCTGGGTACCTGAATAGACGACGTCCGCCTGCCAGTCATCCACTCGCAGCTCAATACCACCCAACGCAGTGACTGCATCGACGATACTGAGGCAACCCGCGTTTTTCGCGATATTGCACAATTCCGCCGCATCGGAACGCACGCCGGTCGATGTCTCCGCCTGTACGAAGGCGACCACCTTGGCATCCGGGTGATCCCGCAGCGTGTCGCTGAGTTTGTCGGGGTCGACTGGCGTTCCCCACGCGTCTTCCACCGCGACCAGTTCGCCACCCATGCGACGAACGTTTTCCGCCATGCGCATGCCGAACACCCCGTTGATGCAGACGACGACTTTGTCACCGGGCTCGATGAGGTTGGCGAACGCCGCTTCCATACCGGCGGATCCAGGTGCCGACAACGGCAGTGTCAGACTGTTTTCCGTCTGAAATGCATACCGTAGGAGCGCCTTAATGTCGTCCATCAGCCCCACGAACTCGGGATCCAGATGCCCGATGGTAGGTTGTGCCATCGCTGCCAGCACGCGCGGGTGCACGTCCGACGGGCCGGGACCCATCAGCGTGCGGGGTGTGGGGTGGAAACTCGAGTGGTTACTCAATGGGCGAAAACTGGGTACTTACGCTTTCTCTTCTTCGAGAATCTCAGCGTCTTCGACTTCGGCATCCTCTGTTGCCGCGTCCTCGAACTCGTCGGCATCGTAGTCATCGTCATAAGCGACTTCAGCGATCGGCCGATCGACGAGCTCGATAAATGCCATGGGGGCCGCATCGCCGGCGCGGTAGCCACACTTTAATATGCGGGTATAGCCGCCTGGACGGTCCTGATAGCGCGGTCCGAGCTCAGCGAAGAGTTTGCCCACAGCGGCCTTGTCGCGCGTACGGGAAAAAGCCAGGCGCCGGTTTGCGACGCTGTCTTCTTTAGCCAGCGTAATCAGCGGCTCCGCCACACGACGCAGCTCTTTGGCCTTCGGCAGCGTGGTCTTGATGATCTCGTGCTCGATGAGAGACGCCGCCATGTTGCGGAACATCGCTTGACGATGCGCGCTGGTGCGATTGAGATGCCTGCCACTTTTGCGATGACGCATTGTTATATCCTAACGTTAAGTCTCTTCGATCAAAGCAAGTCGCTATGCTACGCGGCCACCCTGTAAATTAGCCGGCGGCCAGTTCTCCAGTCGCATGCCGAGCGATAAGCCACGAGAGGCCAGCACGTCCTTGATTTCGGTGAGCGACTTTTTGCCTAAATTCGGCGTCTTCAAAAGCTCCACTTCCGTGCGCTGAATCAAATCGCCGATGTAGTAAATGTTTTCGGCCTTCAAGCAGTTGGCCGAGCGTACGGTGAGCTCCAAATCGTCCACCGGACGAATGAGGATCGGATCGATCTCGTCTTCCTTCTCTTCGACGACTTGTTCGCCCTCGCTCTCGAGATCCACGAACACGGCAAGCTGATGCTGCAGAATCGTCGCGGCACGGCGAATCGCTTCCTCGGGATCGATGGTGCCGTTGGTCTCGAGATCCAGAATCAGCTTGTCGAGGTCGGTGCGTTGCTCCACACGTGTGCTTTCCACGCTGTAGGCCACGCGCTTCATCGGGCTGTAGGACGCATCCAGGCGCAATACACCGATCGGTCGTGTCTCTTCCTCTTCGACGATGGAATCTACCGGTACGTAACCACGCCCGCGTGTCACGCGCGCCTCGATGCGGATGGCGCCGTTGTCGTTGAGCGTACACACCACGTGATCCGGGTTGGCCACTTCGACATCCTGGGTCAACTGGAAATCACCGGCGGTCACCTGACCCCCGCCCTCTTTGGAGAGGCTGATGATCGCTTCTTCTTGATTGTGCAACACGACAGCGATGCCTTTGAGATTCAGGAGAATATCGATGACATCCTCTTGCACCCCTTCGAGCGTGCTGTACTCATGCAAAACGCCATCGATTTGAACTTCCGTAATTGCGCAGCCCGGCATGGACGACAGCAATATGCGCCGCAACGTGTTGCCCAGCGTATGACCGAAGCCACGCTCGAGCGGTTCGAGCGTCACCTTGGCCCGCGTCGGGCTATCCGATTGGATATCGATGTTGCGGGGCGTTAAAAATTCATTCACCAACTGTGACATATATTTGTCTCCTAAGAGCGCAAGTACAAAAAGATCTTTACTGGTTCGAGTCTCTGCTTACTTCGAGTAAAGCTCGACGATCAGGTTCTCGTTGATTTCTGCCGGTAGTTCCTCCCGATCAGGTAGTCGCTTGAACACGCCTTCGAATTTCTCCGAGTTAACATCCACCCATTCGACAGGCGCTCGCTGACTGGCCAATTGCAATGCAGCGGTAATGCGCAGTTGCCCGCGCGCCTTCTCGACAATCGCGACAACGTCATCAGGCCGAACTTGATAAGACGCAATATTGACAAGCTGACCGTTGACTGAAACTGCCTTGTGCGACACGAGCTGGCGTGACTCGGCACGCGTTGCGCCAAAGCCCATGCGGTACACCACGTTGTCCAGGCGCGATTCCAGCAACATCAGCAGGTTTTCGCCGGTGGCGCCTTTTTGCCGGTCGGCTTTCTTGTAGTAATTGCGAAACTGTCGCTCGAGCACGCCGTAGATGCGGCGCACCTTCTGTTTTTCGCGCAGCTGCACCGCGTAGTCCGACAAACGCCCGCGGCGGATGCCGTGTTGTCCCGGTGCATGATCGATTTTGCACTTCGAGTCGATCGGACGCACACCGCTCTTCAAAAAGAGATCCGTGCCTTCGCGTCGACTTAATTTGAGTTTTGGTCCTAGATAGCGGGCCATAACTTACCTCTTCGGTTTAACTCTTACTCTACGGCGTACGTGACTTACACGCGCCGTTTCTTGGGTGGACGGCAACCGTTGTGCGGTATGGGTGTCACGTCCGCGATGCTGTTGATCTTGAGACCCGCCGCGTTCAACGCGCGTACCGCGGACTCTCTACCCGGTCCAGGGCCCTTAACGAATACATCCACGCTCTTCATGCCAAACTCGAGTGCGGTATTACTCGCACGTTCCGCCGCCACCTGTGCTGCAAAAGGCGTGCTCTTGCGCGAACCGCGGAAGCCTGAGCCGCCAGCGGTGGCCCAGCACAGTGCGTTGCCTTGCCTGTCGCTGATGGTGATGATCGTGTTGTTGAATGACGCGTGTATGTGTGCAACGCCGTCGATCACGACCCGTTTGGCTTTCTTACGTTCTGCCATGCCTATTGATCCTGTCTTGAATTACTTGCGAATCGGACGACGCGGTCCCTTTCGCGTACGCGCATTGGTGCGCGTACGCTGACCGTGTACAGGTAGGTGTCGGCGGTGTCGCAAACCGCGATAACAACCCAAGTCCATCAGGCGTTTTACGTTCATCGACGTCTCCCGGCGCAAGTCACCTTCCACACTGAGCTTGGATACTTCGCTGCGAATCGCGTCGAGGTTGGCCTCGTCGAGTTCACCGATGTTTTTCGCGGGATCGATACCAGCCTCGGCACAGATTTTCTCTGCCGTCGTACGCCCGATTCCGTAGATGTACGTCAACGATATACGTGCGTGCTTGTTATCAGGGATGTTGATTCCGGCGATACGCGCCATACCTATTCTCCGTTCTCGCGTTCTAAACGCACTAACCTTGTCTCTGCTTGTGCCGTGGTTCAGCACTACAAATCACGCGCACCACACCTTTGCGCTTGATGATTTTGCAGTTGCGACACATCTTTTTGACCGATGCTCTCACTTTCATCGTACTTATCTCCGCCGGCCGAAGTTTTGTAAGTTGGACTTTTCCATCAACTTGGCATATTGACTGGACATCAGATGCGATTGCACTTGCGACATGAAGTCCATCGCCACTACCACGACGATCAGCACCGCGGTGCCGCCCAACTGAAACGTAATATCGAAAAAGACGATCATAAACTCGGGCAGTAAGCACACGAGTGTCACGTACAAAGCGCCGAACACCGTAAGGCGGGTGATGACGTCGTCGATGTAGCGCGCGGTTTGCTGGCCAGGACGTATCCCCGGCACGTACGCACCCTGGCGCTTCAAGTTGTCCGCCACGTCCTTCGGATCGAACATAATGGCGGTATAAAAGAAGCTGAAAAAGATGATGCCCGCGGAAAACAACATGATGTACAGGGGTTGTCCCGGGGAGAGTACCAGCGCGATCTCCTGCAACCAGCCCATGCCCGGATTGGTGCCGAACCAACTGGCCATGGAAGCAGGTGCCAACAACAAGCTGGAGGCAAAGATTGCGGGAATCACGCCGGCCATGTTGATCTTCAGCGGCAAGTGACTACTCTGCGCTTGATAGACCCGACGACCTTGCTGCCGCTTGGCGTAGTTGACGGTAATACGCCGCTGCCCACGCTCCACGCGAACGACGAACCACACCAACCCGATGGCCAAAGCCGTCATGAACAACAGCGCGGCGATATTGATATTGCCTTGCCGCGCCGCTTCGAAGACCTGTCCGATCGCTGCCGGGAACCCGGATACGATGCCGGAAAAGATCAGCAGCGAGATACCGTTGCCTACTCCGCGCTCGGTAATCTGTTCACCCAGCCACATCATGAAAATGGCGCCGGTGACCAACGTGAGCGTCGAGACAAAGTAGAAAGTGAATCCCGTGGAAAAAGCGAGACCCTGGTTGGCCAACGTCACGGTCAATGACACACCCTGCACGAGCGAGATCGCAAGCGTGAGATAGCGCGTGACCTTGGTGATCTTGCGGCGACCGGCATCGCCTTCTTTGCGCCACTGTTGAAACTGCGGATACATCATCGTCATGAGATTCATGATGATGCTGGCCGTAATGTACGGTATGACGCCTAACGCCAGGATACTCATACGCTCCCAGGCACCACCGGAGAACATGTTGAAGAGCTCGAGGATGCCGCCCTGGTTCTGGTTGAACAGCGCCGCCAGCTGGTTGGGGTCGATACCCGGTACCGGGATGTGCGTACCGACGCGATACACCAACAAGGCAAACAACACGAACAGCAAGCGGCTGCGCAACTCGGCAACGCCGGCTTGATTGCCTGCCAGTTGATTGGCCATTTCTGTTGCGTTACGCGACATAACCTATTCCTAGTTCGACTTAAACCGCCCGGAAGCCGCCTAAGCGATCTCCCCTCCGGCCGCTGCAATTGCCGCCGCAGCACCTTTGGTCACTTTGATGTCATCGCCGCTGACCTTGAATCCGCGCGCGACTTCGCCACTCAAGAAGATTCTGGCCCGCAGCATATCCCGGCGCACGACGTTAGCCGCCTTGAGGCTCTCGAGCGTCACCTCGTCGCCGTCAATGGCGCCGAGTTCACCGGTGCGTACCTCCGCAGTCGTCATCGCCACACGTGAGCGAAACCCGAACTTGGGGATACGCATCTGCAAAGGCAGCTGACCGCCTTCAAAACCCGGCCGTACTCCGCCGCCGGAACGCGCTTTTTGCCCTTTTTGGCCCCGACCAGCGGTCTTGCCCCAGCCCGAACCCGGGCCACGACCTACGCGACGCTTGCTGCGTCGGCTACCCGGTTGCGGATGTAATTCATTCAAGCGCATGACTATTCTCCTTCCAGGCGCACCATGTAGCTCACACGGTCGATCATGCCGCGGACGGAAGGTGTGTCTTCCACCTCCACCGTGTGACCGATGCGTCTTAAACCCAACCCTGCCAGGCACGCCTTGTGCTTCTTCAGGCGTCCGATCGGACTCTTGGTCAGCGTTACTTTGATCTTGTCACTCATGTCACTACTACCTTACGCGCCTACTTGCTCCGCTAAGCAACCACTTCATCAACAGGCTTACCGCGCTTATCAGCAACCCGCTGCGGAGACTGCATCTCGGTCAGCGCCTTGAACGTGGCGCGAATCACGTTGACCGGATTCGTCGAGCCGTAGCATTTCGCCAAAACGTTATGCACGCCGGCAGCTTCCAAGATCGCCCGCATGGTGCCACCGGCGATGACTCCGGTACCTTCGGATGCAGGCTGCATGTACACCTTCGACGCGCTGTGACGCGCTGTCACCGGATACCACAGCGTGCTGCCGTTCAGTTCGATGTCCACCATGTTGCGGCGCGCGGATTCCATGGCCTTTTGTATGGCCAGCGGCACTTCACGTGCCTTACCGCGTCCGAAACCGACGCGACCGTTGCCGTCCCCGACCACGGTCAAAGCCGTAAAGCCGAAAATTCGTCCGCCTTTGACCACTTTTGCGACACGGTTGACCTGTACGAGCTTCTCGACCAACCCTTCTTCGCGCACTTCTTCGGTATACGCCATCTAAAACTCCAAACCTGCTTCGCGCGCAGCATCTGCAAGCGCTTTGACCCGGCCGTGATACTTGTACCCTGAACGATCGAACGCCACGGAGCTGATACCGGCGGCTTTCGCCCGCTCGGCTACCAACGCACCCACTTTAGTGGCTGCTTCCACGTTGCCGGTTCTGTCACTGCGCAGCGCTTTCTCGAGCGTACTGGCTTGCGCCAAAACCTGAGCACCATCGGCAGAAAGCACCTGCGCGTAGATATGCCGAGGGGTGCGCGTGACACTCAATCGCGAAGCGCCCAGCTCACGCATCTTCATGCGGCCACGGCGGGCTCGACGCATTCGGCTCTTTTTCTTGTCGTTCATTTTCTAAACTTTCTAAATCTCAGTTCGTCTATATAAGTAGCTGTTTATCTGGTTCTACTTCTTCTTGGCTTCCTTGCGACGCACGTACTCACCTTGGTAGCGAACGCCTTTGCCTTTGTAAGGCTCGGGAGGCCGGAACGCGCGAATCTCGGCGCACACCTGACCCAACAACTGTTTGTCGATGCCCGTCAGCACGACCTCCGTCTGGCTCGGTGTCTGGGCTTCGATACCATCCGGTAGCTGATACTCCACCGGGTGGGAGAAACCGAGCTGAAGCGTGAGCTTCTTACCCTGAGCCTGTGCACGGTAACCCACGCCCTGTAACTCGAGGCGACGCTCGAAGCCGTCTGTCACGCCGGTGACCATGTTCTGGATGACCGCACGCATCGTCCCGGCTAACGCCCGGCTTTCCCTGTCACCGCTCTTGGCCGCACACTTGATCACCCCGTCGTCCTGCTCTACGGCAACGGCGTTGTGAACCGCCAACCGCATCTGACCTTTGCTGCCTTTGACTTCCAGATCCTGACCGCTGAGTTTGACCTCAACGCCACTCGGCAAGGCAATCGGGTTGTTGGCCACTCTAGACATCTTTCGCTCCTAACCTACACTCGCACCTAAAATACGGTGCAGAGCACTTCGCCGCCCATACCGGCGGCACGCGCGCTCTTGTCCGTCATCACGCCCTTGTTCGTACTCACAATCGCCACGCCCAAACCTCCACGCACACGAGGCAGTTCCTCGCATTGCTTGTAGATGCGCAACCCTGGGCGGCTGATGCGCTTGATCTCCTCCATGACGCCGACACCCTTGTGGTACTTGAGCGTCACATCGATCATCGACTTGGCCTCGTCGCCAGCACTGAAGCCCTCGATGTAACCTTCATCCAGCAGTACTTTCAGAATGGCGCGTTTGATTTTCGAATTAGGGATCGAAACGTGGTCGTGCCTCGCCATCTGCGCATTGCGCATGCGGGTCAGTAAATCTGCAACCGGGTCTTGCATCGTCATTCGTTCGCGCCCTCTACCAGCTGGCCTTGACGAGACCCGGCACATCGCCGCGCATCGCCGCCTCGCGCAACTTATTGCGCGCAAGCCCAAATTTGCGATAGACAGCATGCGGCCTACCCGTCAAGCCGCAACGCCGCTGATGACGGGACGGACTGGCATTGCGCGGCAACGCTTGTAACTTAAGCTGCGCTTCCCAACGCTCTTCCTCGGACAGGTTACGATTGCCGACCGTGGCCTTCAGCTCCGCGCGCTTCTGCGCGTACTTCTTCGCAGTGCGCTCGCGCTTCTTTTCTCTTTCGATCATCGATCGTTTTGCCATGCTCTTGTCTTTCTCTTACCTTTCTCTTAACTGTCTCTAAACCGATAAACGTCTCTAACTATCCTCTGAAAGGAAAGTTGAACGCTTTCAACAACGCCAGCGCGTGCTCATTGGTGGCCGCACTCGTTGTGACACAAATATCCATACCGCGAATGCGATCGATTTTGTCGTAATCGATCTCGGGGAATACGATCTGCTCGGTGATGCCCATGCTGAAATTGCCACGCCCGTCAAAAGAACGCGGATTCAAGCCGCGAAAGTCACGAATACGCGGGATGGCAATACCCACCAGACGCTCGATGAAATCGAGCATGCGCTCACGTCGCAGCGTGACTTTGCATCCGATCGGGTAGCCGTCGCGAATCTTGAAGCCCGCGACGGACTTTCGCGCAAGACAGATTTTGGGCTTTTGACCGGTAATTGCAGTCATGTCGGCAACCGCCGCATCCAGAACCTTCTTGTCACCCGTGGTGTCACCCACGCCCATGTTGATCGTGACTTTCTCAAGCCTCGGCACCTGCATGATGTTGGTCAGGCCCAGTTCTTCTTTCAGCCGAGGACGCAGTTCTTCGACATATTTCTTTTGCAAGTTCGACATTGGCAATTACTCGTCTATCGGCTTTCCGGTCGACTTAAAAATTCTCTGTTTTTGACCGTCTTCGAATTTGAATCCCACCCTGTCGGCACGCTCTTCTTCGTGATTCCAAATCGCGACGTTCGACGCATTGATCGGCGCTTCCTGATCGACGATGCCACCCTGCTCGCCAACGTTGGGGTTGGCGCGCTTGTGCTTCTTGACGGTATTGATACCGCCTACCAGCAAGCGACCGTCTTTGAGCACTCGCAGAACTTCGCCCCGCCGACCCTTGTCGCGCCCCGCGATGACCACAATTTCATCGTCCTTCTTTATCTTCAGCATTCTTCGCTAACCTTCTTTAGATCACTTCCGGCGCAAGTGACACGATGCGCATGAAGTTCTCCGTTCTCAGTTCTCGTGTGACCGGACCGAAGATGCGCGTCCCCACCGGTTGGTTCTGGGGGTTGAGTAGCACCGCAGCATTCTGATCGAACTTGATCAACGAGCCGTCCGCGCGGCGCACGCCTTTGCGCGTCCTGACGACCACAGCGTTCATCACCTGGCCCTTGCGCACGCGACCGCGCGGTATGGCTTCCTTGACCGTGACCTTGATGATGTCCCCGACGTTCGCGTAGCGTCGCTTGGAGCCACCGAGCACCTTGATGCACTGCACCTTGCGCGCGCCGCTATTGTCGGCGATGTCGAGCATGGTTTCTGTCTGAATCATCTCGCCTTACACTCCACCAGCGCGCTCGTCGACGCTTTTGAGCATCCAGGTTTTGGTCTTCGACAGCGGCCGGCACTCGACCACGGTCACCGTGTCACCGACGCTGCAACTATTGTCTTCGTCGTGGGCGTGGATCTTGCTGGAGCGACGTACGAACTTGCCATAGACCGGATGTTTCACACGGCGTTCCACGCGCACCGTAATGGTCTTGTCCATGGCATCGCTGACGACCACGCCCGACACCGCGCGTGGATTAGTTGTCTGCGTCATCCGCCTTCTCCTGCATAATCGTCTTAACCCGCGCGATGTTACGTCGCACTTCCTTCATTAGATGAGGCTGACCCAACTGGCCACTGGCGAACTGCATGCGCAGCCCGAACTGCTCTTTGCGCAGCTCCAGGAGCGCGTCTTGCAGCTCATCCTCAGTTTTGTCTCTCAATTCTTGCGCCTTCATCACTTTACCTACCCATCAGCCTCTATCGCTCTTGATTGCAACGTTTGTCGCTACATCGCCGTACGTTTGACGAACACCGTTTTGAAAGGCAGTTTCGCCGACGCGAGCGCAAACGCTTCTCGCGCAACGTCTTCCGGCACACCTTCCATCTCGTAGAGCACACGCCCCGGTTGGATCAACGCGACCCAATACTCGACACTGCCCTTACCTTTACCCTGCCGAACTTCCAGCGGCTTTTTGGTAATGGGCTTATCAGGAAACACACGAATCCAGATCTTGCCGCCACGACGCACGTGTCGGGTCATCGCACGACGGCCAGCCTCGATCTGGCGTGCCGTCAAACGCCCTCGTCCGACGGCCTTCAACCCGTACTCGCCGAAGCTCACCTTGCTGCCGCGTTCGGCAAGACCGCGGTTACGGCCTTTCTGCTGCTTCCTAAATTTCGTTCTTTTCGGTTGTAACATGTTCTAGCTCTCGTCCCGCGCCTGTGCCTTACGCCTGTGGGGCAGGCTGCGCCGCTTCTTCTGCCTGGCCGATCACCTCTCCCTTGAAGATCCACACTTTGATACCCAGGATGCCGTACGTGGTCAGCGCTTCGGCAGTCGCATAATCGATATCGGCACGCAGCGTGTGCAACGGCACGCGACCCTCGTGGTACACCTCGGCACGGGCAATCTCAGCACCGCCGAGACGACCGGCGACGCGCACCTTGATGCCTTCCGCGCCCAAGCGCATCGCGTTCTGAATGACGCGTCGCATCGCTCGGCGAAACTGCACCCGTCGCTCGAGCTGTTGCGCGACGTTCAAGGCGACGAGCTGTGCGTCGAGTTCCGGCTTGCGGATTTCTTCGATATTGACGTGCACGGGCATGCCCATCTTGATCGCCAGTTCGCCGCGCAGGCGCTCCACGTCTTCGCCTTTCTTACCGATCACGATGCCCGGACGCGCAGTGTGAATCGTGATGCGCGCAGTTTGCGCAGGTCGTTCGATATCGATACGGCTGACCGAGGCATCCGCCAAGCGCTTGCGTAAGAAGTCGCGTACTTCCAGATCGTTCAGCAAGTAGTCCGCATAACTCTTTTTGTCGGCATACCAGACCGATGTGTGGTCCTTGACGATGCCGAGGCGCATACCGGTTGGATGTACTTTTTGACCCATACTTTAGCTACCTAAGTATCGGATACAGTCACAGTGATGTGACTGGTCCGCTTGAAAATTCTGTCTGCGCGCCCCTTCGCTCGAGGACGCAGTCGTTTCATGGTGATGCCTTCGTTCACGTAGATCTCCGACACGCGCAGCTCATCGATGTCTGCACCCTCGTTGTTCTCCGCGTTGGCAATCGCCGACTCGACGACCTTGCGCACGAGTACGGCACTCTTCTTGGTGCTGAAATTCAGGATGTCGAGCGCATCGGCCACCGGCTTGCCTCTGACCTGATCCGCAACCAATCGCGCCTTTTGGGGCGAAATCCTCAATCTTCTGGCGTGTGCACTGACTTGCATGACCGATCTACCTGTTATCGTTTCGCTTTCTTATCGGCGGCATGACCGCGATAAGTACGCGTTGCCGCGAATTCGCCCAGTTTGTGACCGACCATGTCTTCGTTGATCAGCACCGGGACATGTTGTCTGCCGTTGTGGATCGCGATCGTAAGACCGACCATTTCCGGCACGATCATGGAACGACGCGACCAGGTCTTGATCGGACGGCGTTCATTGTTGGCCGCCGCGACTTCCACCTTCTTCATCAGGTGGGTATCTACGAACGGACCTTTGTAAAGCGATCTAGGCACTTATTCCTCCAACGATTAACGCTTACCGCGGCGACGCACAATGAGTTTGTCCGTGCGCTTGTTCTTGCGTGTCTTGTAGCCCTTGGTAGGTACACCCCAAGGCGATACCGGATGCCGGCCGCCTGACGTCTTTCCTTCACCACCCCCATGTGGGTGATCGACCGGGTTCATCGCTACTCCGCGCACAGTCGGTCGACGACCACGCCAGCGGCTGGCGCCGGCCTTGCCGAGCGAGCGCAGGTTATGTTCGCTGTTGCCGACTTCGCCAAGCGTGGCCCGGCACTCGGTCAGCACTCGGCGCATTTCACCGGAACGCATGCGCAGGGTGGCGTAGTTGCCTTCACGGGCCACGAGCTGACACGACCCACCCGCACTGCGCACCATCTGTGCGCCTTTGCCGGGTTTGAGTTCCACGCAATGAATCACACTACCGACCGGAATGTTCCGCAGCTGCATGGCGTTACCGGCAATAATCGGTGCACTGGAGCCACTCATCAGCTCATCGCCCGCAGATACGCCTTTGGGTGCAATGATGTAGCGGCGCTCGCCGTCTTTGTATTTCAACAGCGCGATGTTCGCGGTTCTGTTCGGGTCGTATTCCAAGCGTTCGACCGTCGCAGGTATACCGTCCTTGTTGCGCTTCCAATCAATGATTCGGTAGTGCTGCTTGTGCCCACCGCCGCGATGACGACTGGTGATGCGCCCGGCATTGTTGCGTCCACCGGTCTTGCTCTGACGATCGAGGAGCGCTTTGTGAGGCGCACCTTTGTGCAACTCACGATCGACGACCTTGACGACGAAGCGTCGCCCAGGAGAAGTCGGTTTTGCTTTTACAACAGCCATAATGTCTCTTTAAATGCCTTTAGTTACCTTTGGCAGCTCCGACCTTTAGTCGACCACCATGTAGTCGATTTCCTGACCCTGCGCCACGGTGATGTAAGCTTTCTTCCAGTTCTTTTTGCGGGTTTCGCCCCGTATGGTGCGTTTCACTTTGCCTTTCATGTTGACCGTCGTGACTTTCTTGACGTCGACCTTAAACAAAGTCTGAACGGCCTCGCGAATCTCTTCCTTTGTCGAATCCTTAGCGACCTTGAACGCATACTGATTGACGCGATCGCCTAGAATCGACACCTTTTCCGAGATGTGCGGCTCTAACAGAACGGTATAGACGCGCTCCGGGTTCATGACAGCGCCTCCTCGAGTTTCTTGAGCGCTCCGACGGTGATGAGCACTTTGTCGTGGCTGATCAAACGCACCGGATCGACTGCCTGCACGTCAACCACATCGACACCCTTGAGATTGCGCGCAGACAAGTACAAGTTCTGATCCACTTCTTCAGTGACGATCAAAGTGCTTGTGAGATCTAGAGATTTGAGTTGCGTGAGGAGGATTTTGGTCTTGGGGGCGTCGACGTTGAAGGACTCTACGGCGACCAGGCGGTCTTGGCGGATGAGTTCGGACACGATACAACGCAGCGCGCCACGATACATCTTACGATTGACCTTCTGCGAATGGTCCTGCGGGCGCGCCGCGAAGGTTACCCCGCCACTGCGCCAAATCGGTGAGCGAATGGTACCGGCGCGGGCACGACCCGTGCCCTTTTGGCGCCAAGGTTTACGTCCGCCACCGCTGACTTGCGCGCGGTTCTTGTGCGCGCGCGTGCCCTGGCGAGCGCCGGCCATGTGCGCGACGACCACCTGGTGGACTAACGCTTCGTTGAATTCGCGACCGAATGCAGCGTCCGATACTTCGACACTGCCGCCGTTTGCAGCCAAATCCAAGTTCATACTAACCCTCTCCTCCTTGCTCTTTCGCGCTACCGGCTGAATGAGGAGCTTTCACAGCCGGGCGAATGTAGACGTCACCGCCGGTCGGACCGGGTACGGCGCCTTTGATCAAGATCAGATTTTTTTCAGCATCGACACTGATGACTTCCAGATTCTGGGTGGTCACTTGCTCGGCACCCAAGTGGCCTGACATCTTCTTACCTTTGAACACGCGACCAGGCGTTTGGCATTGGCCGATGGAGCCCGGGGCACGGTGCGAGATCGAGTTACCGTGAGTATTGTCCTGACCGCGGAAATTCCACCGCTTGATGGCACCGGCGTAACCTTTACCCTTTGAGACGCCGCTGACGTCGACCTTTTGGCCCACTTCGAACTGTCCCACCGTCAGGTCACCGCCGACTTCCAGCTCTTCCAATTCACCGGAACGAAATTCCCACAAGCCACGTCCGGCACCGGTGTTGGCTTTGGCGAAGTGCCCAGCCATCGGTTTCGACACGTTGTTCTGTTTGGTTTGCCCTGTAGTGACCTGCACAGCGGCATACCCGTCGACTTCAACGGTCTTGAGCTGAGTAATGCGGTTGGGCGCGGCTTCGACGACGGTGACAGGCACGGAAGCACCCTCTTCGGTGAAGACGCGCGTCATACCTGATTTTCTGCCTACCAATCCAATCGCCATCGCTCTTTCACCTTCAACGCACGTGGTGCGTCAATAAATTCTCAAACGTAAAAAACGCCTCGCCCGGCACCTATCAATGCCACGGCTGAGACGGCGTTCTTGCCTACCACCGGCTACCTTATTGGAGCCTTGTTGTTTCACTCCCGAGCTCTGTCTACTTCTAATACTTCGGCTCGAAAGTCCTGCTTACTCTTTCCGTGCCTCTACTTAAAGAAGGCGAAACGGATTTTCAGCAGATGCCAAAGCGCCGACCTCTCTAAAAACGCGGTCAGCACTCATTCAAACTGCACTCATTCAAACTGCACTAATTCAAACTAATCTGTACTTCTACCCCTGCCGCCAAATCGAGCTTCATCAGCGCATCGACGGTCTTTTCAGTGGGTTCTACTATGTCCAAAAGTCTTTTATGGGTGCGAATTTCGTATTGGTCGCGCGCGTCTTTATTCACATGAGGAGAAATCAGCACCGTGAAGCGCTCTTTGCGCGTCGGCAGCGGAATCGGTCCCTTGACTTGCGCACCCGTGCGCTTGGCCGTATCCACAATTTCTTGTGTCGACACGTCAATCAACCGATGATCGAACGCCTTCAGGCGTATGCGAATACGCTGGTTCTGCACTAAACCGTACTCCAACCCATAAATAACTTTTTAATGAACGGTTTTTGGAAGTTGAGTAATCCGCTCCAACCACCTCGGCGACGCCCAAATTCAGGCCCCAGCACTGGCTAGGATCGACTTCCAAAAACGATATCCGCTTCCACCGCACCGGCCCGGTTCTGCCAGGCACGGCACTACACCCCGAAAGCGGGACGCGAACTATACATACCTACCTATCGGGGCGCAACAGGGTGAGGAATCGAAGCATTGGGGTCGGAGACGATGGGTCTAGATATCGGAGTGCAACAGGGCTGGACCTAGGTCCTGCCCCACTTTGCGGCAACTGTAAAAAACCCCGGCGGACCGGGCTTTTCTAGCTCGAGAGTCTCGTCCCTCTCTTTAGCCACCGCCCATATGATAGGTGAATTCTACGCCATAGGAGCGAGGCCGAGTAATGCTACCCGCCGCAAACAGGGTGGCGATGGGTATAAAGACCTCCGACTGCTCATCGGTCATATTGCGGCCGTAGGCAGACAGCGACCAGCGGTCAGAGTAGTACCCGATTGAGGCTGCCAAGTCTTCGCGATCGTCCACCCCGCCTCCGGTGTTTAGGAGGTTGGATTCCAAATCGTCGATCTTCGTGTACTTAACGAAGAGTTCAAGTGCCCCCTCGCCCAGTGGGAAACTCAAGGTTCCACCGATCGCGTAGGTGAACTCTGGCGCATTCCGGGGCTCAAGATGCGTTGCATCTTCGATAATCGTTTGGCCATCGTTCGGGTTGATGTCCGTGTCAAACTCGTCATATTCCGCGTCTAGGTACCCATAGTTAAAGAAGGCCCGGAAGTTCTCATTTATCACAAACTGTGTCTCGAGTTCCCACCCCTGGTAGATCACACTACCTGCATTGTCGAATACGCTAGCCACCGTATTGGTGGTTGGATCCAACGCTACGAACGACTCCTGTTTATCCTCAAAGTCGTTGTAGAAATAGGTGAGGTTGAAACGTAGTCGGTCGTTAAAGTGCTGACTTTTGTAACCCAGCTCGTAGGTCTTGGCGAATTCTGGGTCATATTGGTCGCGCTCAAAGTCGGCGATGTTTTGGTTCACACCAAAGAAACCGCCAGAATGAAAACCTTCCGCATAACTGAAGTAAGCCATGGAACTGTCATTGATCTCATAGGACAGTCCAAGCTTCGGAGACACCTCCGTCCAGTCGTTATTCAGATCGGCAAATCCCTGCGGGAACACGCGCATCAGCTGGCGAGCTTCATTGGATAAATAGGCTTGGCCTGCAACGAAATCCTTCTCTTCCTTGGTCCACCGCAAGCCAAAGGTCGCCGTCCACTGTTCAGCAAACCGCCAATCCACTTGGCCGTAGATCGCCGTGGACTTGGTTTCCTGTGTCTCATAGAGAATTTGCGTGACATTACCCGCGACACTGGTCAACCCCGGGTCGCACGCTAACGCGCCAAGCACCCCGTTGACGCACAGTGCCCAGGCCGCCGGGTCGGAAGCCGGGCCCAAGCCGAAGGATCCGAATACGATATTCCAAAAACTGTCGCCCGTTACCCAGTCCTGTTCGAACTCGTTGGTGAAGTAGTAAACACCTGTGGTGAACGACACGTTGTCGTACTGGCCATCCAAGCGCAGTTCCTGGCTGAATTGATCGTACTCGTTCCATCGTTCGATAGTGATGAACGGTGCCGCAGATGCGTCGAAGTCGTAGATTCTGTATTCCTCGACGTCTCTGTACCCGGTGATGGAGACCAACGACAGGTTTTCATCCAGGTCGTATTCCATTCTGAGGGTAAAAGCGTCCGTATCTAAGGAGAAATCATTGTCCACGTTATTCGTGGACACGGATGGAGTACTTAGCGAAGTACGACACTGACCAAACGCAAGACAAGTCGTGAACCCGCCACTAAAGTCGTTCTCAGGAGACCCTGGAGGTGGCGGTGCGAATACGCCGGGTGCAGTGTTGTAGTTGGTTTGGAAGGCATCCAAGATACCTTCGTCGCGAAATATCTCTGCAGTAAACAGCGCTTCGAAATTCTCGCTCGCTTCCCACAGAAGCGTCGCGCCGACGTTCTGATAATCTCGCTCACCCGCATCGTTACCGGTAGTGATGTTGTTAATATGTCCGTCATATTGAATGTCGGTGCCGAAGAGCTTAAGCGCCAACTGGTCGCTGAGGGCCATGTTGACGACCGCCCGCAGTTCCTGCTGACCGTCTTCGCCCAGCGTGACGTTGAATTTTGCTCCGAGCTCACCGGTCGGCCGGCTACGGACGACGTTAATCACCCCACCGACGGTATTCTTACCGAAAAGTGTGCCCTGGGGTCCGCGCAGGATCTCGACGCGCTCCAGATCAAAATTCTCCATGACCTGGCCAGCGAGCGTCCCTAAGTAAACATCGTCTACGACCACAGCAATCGGTGCATCAAACGAGTTGTCATCAGATCGAGTGGGACTGATCCCTCGAATGTTGATGTTGGCACCACCGCCACCTCGACTGCCATCTTCGCTGAAGATTAGATTGGGCGAATATCCGGTTAAATCTGTCAAATTTCTTACTGACGCGTTCTCAAGTTCCGTCGTCAGCGCGGTGACCGCCACCGGAATATCTTGGACAGATTCCTCACGTTTACGAGCGGTCACTACAATTTCTTCAATGACGGCGGTATCTTCGGCGGCGAGCGCGAGCTGCCCAAAGAAGCTACCGGAAAGGACCAGCATCACAGACGCGACGCGCAGGCAAAATCGAGACATCGAACGAGTCATATCATTACTCTCCCATTGATGTGACTGTTTTAAGGCTTTTTGTCGAACAAGTACTGCCGGTTCGCAAATACCAGTTATAGCCGTGCGGGAGTATGTAGATGAGAGACGTTCGCGTCAAATTGCCCGGTTCTTTGCGACAACGGCGTGACGTACGGTTATTCGGATACCGTCACGATTTCGTTGGACAACGCGCTTTCCTGACCCAGGTCATCGATCGCCGATAGAGCGACATAGTGCAGACCCTCGTGAACGTGAATCGAGTGTTGCGTCGCGACACCCGGGATCTCGATCACTTCGTCATAGGTACCGGATGCTCTTCCGACATAGGCTTTGTACCCCGCAATGGTCTCAAGCGGTGTGCCGTCGACGTGCTCGGAGGGTGCCTGCCATTGAATCGTCAGCGTCCCTAACACCGTGACCGCCAACATCGAGACGACCTCACCGCCCGGACCGCTACACCTGAGCGAATACGTTGCGGACTCAACGAGCGGACCCAACAACTGCTGCCCATTAAGCGGTTTGCTCCCCGACCAACCGCCTTCCGCGATGCACTCTTGCGCATGGCTCGAATGCCAGGTGAGCGTCGCGAATCCATCGGGTTGGATCTCGTCCACATCGGAATCTAAAGTCACGACCGGCAACGGCTCTGGCTCTGGCTCTGGCTCTGGCTCTGGCTCTGGCTCTGGCTCTGGCTCTGGCTCTGGCTCTGGCTCTGGAGTAGGTTGGGGCGCCGCAACACTAATCGCAACCGATTGCACGACGGATTCCTGCTTGCGCTTACAGGTCAGCGTAAACACGGCATCGGCGTGAAGCGGGTCCGAAGTATGCACCCCGGCAAGATCGACCCGTCCGTCCCAAGCGCCGCCCGCCACGCAGGATCGGGCGCCACTAGACGCCCAGCTCAACGTCGCGGATTCGCCGTACGCCAATGCGGTGGCTTCGGCGCTCAATGAGACGAAAATCGTCGTAGACGATCCGTCACCCGGGCGCTTTTTGCCCGGCTTGGCATGGCCGGTTTCGACAAGAAAAAAGACAGAAATGAAAATCAACGCACGATACAACACACTTCGCACTCCCTCTACTCTCACAGGAGAGGTTAAGCGGAGTGCACATTGTGTTATCGAGTATTAGCTCTCACTTATTGACGAGGAACGTAAAATTGCACCCTATTGGCGGTTCTACTCAACCACTTTGGTGACGACCCCGGCACCCACCGTGCGACCGCCTTCACGGATCGCAAAACGCAACCCATCGTCCATCGCAATCGGCGCTATCAGCTCCACCACCATGTTCACATTGTCTCCCGGCATCACCATCTCAACATCCGCCGGCAACTCCACACTCCCCGTCACATCCGTCGTGCGAAAGTAAAACTGCGGACGATAACCCTTGAAAAACGGCGTGTGACGTCCACCCTCATCCTTCGACAACACATACACCTCCGCCTCAAACTTCGTGTGCGGCGTGATTGCCCCCGGCTTACTCAATACCTGGCCACGTTCCACTTCTTCTCGCTTCGTCCCACGCAACAGAACACCCACGTTCTCTCCCGCACGACCCTCATCCAACAACTTACGGAACATCTCCACACCCGTACACGTCGTCGTCTCCGTGTCCTTAATGCCGACAATCTCTATCTCATCGCCCACATTAATCACACCGCGCTCTATGCGTCCGGTCACCACCGTGCCTCGACCCGAAATCGAAAACACATCCTCAATCGGCATCAAAAACGGCTGATCTACCGCACGCTCAGGCTCCGGTATATAACTGTCCAGCGTCTCCACCAGCTCCTTCACCTTCGCCGCATGCTCCGCATCCCCTTCCAACGCCTTCAGCGCCGAACCAATCACGATCGGCGTGTCGTCTCCGGGAAACTCGTACTGGTCCAGGAGTTCGCGCACTTCCATTTCGACAAGCTCCAAAAGCTCATCGTCATCCACCATGTCCGACTTGTTCATGAACACCACAATCCGCGGCACGCCCACCTGACGCGACAACAGAATGTGTTCCCGGGTCTGCGGCATCGGACCGTCCGCCGCACTCACCACCAGAATCGCACCGTCCATCTGGGCCGCGCCCGTAATCATGTTCTTCACATAGTCCGCGTGACCCGGACAGTCCACGTGCGCGTAGTGGCGTTGCTCACTCTCGTACTCCACGTGCGATGTCGCAATCGTTATCCCTCGCTCACGCTCTTCCGGGGCATTGTCAATCTGGTCAAAATCCTTCGTCTCTCCACCAAACGCCTCCGCACACACCCGCGTCAACGCCGCCGTCAGCGTCGTCTTACCATGGTCTACGTGTCCTATCGTCCCCACGTTGACATGAGGCTTGGTGCGTTCGAATTTTTCCTTTGCCATTGATCTATATCCTCAAACAGATTTTCAATTACGATTGGTCAGACGATCGGAGATCGCCGCTGGAACTTCTGCGTAGTCACTGAATTCCATGGTGTAGGTCGCCCTACCTTGCGTGGATGAGCGCAAGTCAGTCGAATACCCAAACATTTCCGATAAGGGGACGTCCGCGCGGATCACTTTACCTGCCGGGTTCTCATCCATCCCGGATATGACGCCGCGACGGCGATTGAGATCGCCTACCACGTCGCCCATGTACTCTTCCGGCGTCACGACCTCGACCTTCATGATCGGTTCCAGCAATACCGGATCGGCATTTGCCGCACCTTCCCGCATGGCCATCGAACCGGCGATTTTGAACGCCATCTCTGACGAGTCGACATCGTGAAAAGAGCCATCGTACAGCGTCGCTTTGACTCCGATGAGCGGGTAACCGGCCACGACACCGGTCTGCATCTGCTCCGCGATGCCTTTGTTGACCGCAGGGATGTACTCTTTAGGAACGACCCCTCCAGTGATTTTGTCCTCGAACTCGTAGGCGTAGTCACCCTCTTCGTTACGGAAGGGTTCGAATTTGACCCACACGTGCCCGTACTGACCGCGTCCGCCCGTTTGCCGCACGAACTTGGCTTCTTGTTCGACGGCGGCTTTGATCGTTTCGCGGTAGGCCACCTGGGGCTTGCCGATGTTGGCTTCAACGCTGAACTCACGCTTCATGCGGTCCACGATGATATCCAGGTGCAATTCGCCCATGCCGGAGATAATCGTCTGCCCGGTCTCGTCGTCCGTTTCGACCCTGAACGAAGGATCTTCCTGCGCGAGTTTACCGAGCGCCACGCCCATCTTTTCCTGATCCGCAACCGAACGGGGTTCGACGGCCACCGAGATGACCGGATCCGGAAACTCCATACGCTCCAAAGTGATCGGTTTGTGCTGCGCGCACAGGGTTTCCCCCGTAGTGACATCCTTCAAGCCGATCGCTGCCGCAATATCGCCCGCGCGCACCTCTTTGATCTCGTTGCGGTTGTTGGAATGCATCTGCACCATGCGGCCGATACGTTCCTTGCGGCTCTTCACCGGATTGAACACCTGATCCCCGGTGTTGAGCACACCCGAATACACGCGGAAGAAGGTCAGCGTACCCACGAAAGGGTCCGTTGCGATCTTGAATGCGAGTGCTGCAAAGGGGGCATCGTCGTCGGCCTCACGTATGTCGGTCTCGCCGTCCTTCAACGTCCCTTCGATGGCTTTGACTTCGGTCGGTGCGGGCAAGTAGTCGATGACCGCATCCAGCATCGCCTGGACACCCTTGTTTTTGAACGCCGATCCGCACAGAGCCGGTACGATTTCGTTGGCCAGGGTGCGGATCCTGAGCCCTTGTCGGATTTCCTCCGCAGTCAGTTCGCCCCCTTCGAGGTACTTCTCCATCAGTTCTTCGTTGGCTTCGGCCGCGGCTTCGACCATCTCTTCACGCCACCTATCAGCCTCGTCCGTGAGATCCGCCGGAATGTCTTCCTCTTCGTAGGTCAGCCCCTGATCGCTCTCGTTCCAGACGATGGCTTTCATCTTGATCAGATCGATGATGCCGCGAAAGTTCTCTTCGGCACCCACTGCTAACTGGATGGGCACCGGGTTGGACCCGAGACGATCTTTGATCTGGGCGACAACGCGTAGAAAATCAGCGCCCTGGCGATCCATCTTGTTGACGAACACCATTCGCGGCACTTCGTATTTGTTGGCTTGACGCCAGACCGTTTCGGATTGGGGTTCGACACCCGCCGTGCCGCAGAATACGACGACAGCCCCGTCCAGCACCCGCAAACTGCGTTCTACCTCAATGGTGAAGTCGACGTGCCCCGGTGTATCGATGATGTTGATACGGTGCTCATCGTACTGCTGGTTCATGCCGCGCCAGAAACAGGTCGTAGCGGCCGATGTAATGGTGATGCCGCGCTCCTGCTCCTGCTCCATCCAGTCCATGGTCGCCGCACCATCGTGCACCTCGCCGATCTTGTGACTGAGACCGGTGTAAAACAGCACCCGCTCGGTGGTCGTGGTCTTGCCTGCGTCGACATGCGCGACGATCCCGATGTTTCTGTATCTAGTTATCGGTGTCGTGCGAGGCATGGCGTTTCTACTTTGGCGAATGAAGACTTGAAGTCGTTAGTACCTGTAGTGGGCGAAAGCTTTGTTGGCCTCCGCCATTCTGTGGGTGTCTTCTTTCTTCTTGACCGCAGAGCCGCGGCCTTCTGCTGCATCCAGCAATTCACCCGCCAGCCGCGCAGCCATGGATTTTTCGCTGCGGGCACGCGCACTTTCAACCAGCCAGCGCATAGCCAGTGCAGTCCTGCGCGAAGCACGCACTTCGACAGGCACCTGATAGGTCGCGCCACCGACACGGCGAGATTTGACTTCCACCATCGGTGCGATGGCTTCGAGCGCTTTGTCGAAGACTTCGACCGGATCGGGGTTGTCCTTTTCTTGAATGCGATCGAAGGCGCCATAAACGATGCGCTCGGCCACCGCTTTCTTGCCGCTCACCATCACGTGATTGATGAACTTGGCTACGGTTTGGTTGTGATATTTCGGGTCGGGAAGTATTTCCCGCTTAGCGACAACGCGACGTCGTGGCATCTTGACTCCTTATTCAGGTACCCCCTAGATCTCAGTGACTAGGGCCTTACTGCGTTTTCTTAAACGTGTAGTTATTTAGGTCGTTTGGTTCCGTACTTCGATCGCCCTTGCTTGCGATCGGCGACTCCGGAGGTGTCCAGGGTGCCGCGGATGGTGTGGTAACGCACACCGGGCAGGTCCTTAACGCGTCCTCCGCGAATGAGCACTACCGAGTGTTCCTGCAGGTTATGACCTTCGCCACCGATGTAGGACGTCACCTCGTAGCCGTTCGTCAACCGGACACGGCAGACCTTACGCAACGCCGAGTTCGGCTTTTTAGGTGTGGTCGTGTACACACGCGTGCAGACCCCTCGCCGCTGCGGACAGGCTTGCAGAGCCGGAACGATGTTCTTGTTCACCTTCCGCTTGCGTGGCTTGCGGACCAACTGGCTAATTGTGGCCATATAAATTCATTACCCTTAAAAGTCCCCGACCTCTACTGCAAATCCGGCCGGGGCGTGCATTATAGGCAGCGGTTTTCGGATTACAACCGCCGTCCACAACTCGGTCTATCAGTCAAAGCGGTTCAGCTCATCGGTCAAATCGGTGTTTCGCGCCCAGGGGCGCGAAACCCGACAGCGATTGAGCGGTGGCCGCGCAGCGACCACCATTCGATCGCTATTCTTCCTCATCCGTGTCCGCTGCGTCCTGCGCGGACAATGCCGCGGTCAGCGCTTCGGTCACTTCGTCCGCTGATGGCCCTTGTTCGGCAGCCATCTCGGCGGCTCGACGGTCCTTGCGATCCTTGTGATAGGTCAAGCCCGTTCCCGCAGGGATCAACCGGCCGACAACGACGTTTTCCTTGAGACCCCGCAGCCAATCCTGCTTGCCGGTGACGGCAGCTTCGGTCAGCACCCGGGTGGTCTCCTGGAACGACGCCGCGGAGATGAAGCTTTCCGTGGCCAGAGAGGCCTTGGTAATCCCCAACAGAATACGCTGGAACTGCGCGCGTTCCTTACCTTGCTCTTCGAGTTCGGCATTGATCTTGCGAATCCCCGTGTATTCCAACTGTTCGCCCCGGATCAACTCGCTCTCGCCGGACCGCAGTACTTCCACCTTGCGCAGCATCTGACGCACGATGACTTCGATGTGCTTGTCGTTGATGGTCACACCTTGCAGGCGATAAACCTCCTGGATCTCGTTGACGATGTAAGCTGCAAGCTCCGGGACGCCTTTCAGACGCAAAATATCATGCGCACTCAGCGGGCCGTCGCAGACCACTTCGCCCTTCTCCACCTGCTCGCCGTCGAAGACGCCAATGTTGCGCCACTTCGGGATCAAGGTTTCGACAGGCTCGCCTTCCGGCGGCGTGATCACCAACCGACGCTTGCCTTTGGTTTCCTTACCGAAGCTAACGGTGCCCGTCGCTTCCGCCAGGATCGCCGGTTCCTTCGGCTTACGAGCCTCGAAGAGGTCGGCCACACGCGGCAAACCACCCGTAATATCGCGAGTCTTTGAGCCTTCCTGCGGAATGCGCGCGATGATGTCTCCGACCCCAATGGTGTCGTTGTCCTCGAGATTGAGGATGGCGTCGCTCGGCATGTAGTAATTCGCGGGAACGTCCGTATTGGGTAAGTTCACCTGATTGCCGGCACCGTCCATCAAGCGCACCGCGGGACGCAAATCCTTCGCGGCACTGGGGCGATCCTTGGGATCGAGCACGGTAATGTTGGTCAATCCGGTCAGCTCATCCGTCTGACGATTCACCGACAAGCCTTCTTCCATCTCGGCAAACTGCACAACACCGCCGACTTCGGCAACGATCGGGTGCGTGTGTGGATCCCACTGAGCAATGACCTTACCCGCTTCCACGTCGTCGCCTTCCGAGACGGAGATCACCGCACCGTAGGGCAACTTGTAGCGCTCGCGCTCGCGACCGTGATCGTCCGCGACAGCGATCTCACCTGAACGCGAGACGGCCACCAGTTCGCCGGATTCTCTTTTCACCGTTTTCAGGTTGTGGAGTCGCACCGAGCCGCCGTGCTTGACTTGGATATTGTCGATGGCGGTGGCTCGAGATGCCGCACCACCGATGTGGAAGGTGCGCATCGTCAACTGGGTGCCGGGTTCACCGATGGATTGCGCGGCAATGACCCCTACGCTTTCACCGACGTTAACCCGATGCCCTCGAGCTAGATCGCGCCCGTAGCACATCGAACAAACCCCATAAGTGGTGTCGCAGGTAATCGCGCTGCGCACCCACATTTCGTCGACGCTCAAGTCTTCCAATCGGTCGACCCAGGCTTCATCGATCATGGTGCCCGCGGGAATGACGACCGTCTTGCCGTCGGCTTCGAGGACATCTTTGGCCACTATACGTCCGAGCACTCGATCGCCCAATGGCTCAACCACGTCACCGCCTTCGATGATCGCGGTGAGGTGCAGACCTTCCGCTGTACCACAGTCGTCTTCGGTGATCACCACGTCTTGGGCCACGTCGACCAAGCGACGGGTCAAATAACCCGAGTTCGCCGTCTTGAGCGCGGTGTCAGCCAAGCCTTTGCGCGCGCCGTGGGTCGAGATGAAGTACTCGTTCACCGTCAGTCCCTCACGGAAGTTGGCGGTGATGGCGTTTTCGATGATGCTACCGTCGGGTCGCGTCATCAGTCCGCGCATGCCGGCAAGCTGTCGGATCTGCGCCGGTGAGCCTCGCGCTCCGGAATCGGCATAGATGTACACTGAGTTGAACGAGTCTTGCTGCTCGTCTTCGCCATCGCGGCTTTTCACGGTTTCGGTGGAAATGCCTTCCATCATCGACCGCGCCACCAAATCGTTGGCCCGGCCCCAGATGTCCACGACCTTGTTGTACTTCTCACCTTGCGTCACCAGACCCGAGGCGTACTGCGACTCGATCTCGGCAACTCCGGCTTCCGCCTCACCGATGATTTGCGCTTTCTCTTCGGGGATAACGAAATCCTCGACACCGATGGACGACCCTGAAGCCGTCGAAAACGCAAAGCCCGTGTACATCAGCTGGTCGGCAAAGATCACCGTATCCTTCAGACCGCAACGCCGGTAGCAGTCGTTGATCAGGTTGGAGATCGACTTCTTGTCCATTGCCTTGTTAACCAACTCATAAGGCAACGTCTTGGGCACAATGTTGTACAACAACGCACGACCTACTGTGGTGTCGTAGACTTTGCGGGTGACTTCCAGTCGGCCTTCCTCACTCAAGTTGTGCTCTTCGATGCGCGCCTTGACCTTCGCGTGCAGGTCCACCTGACCCGCGTGATAGGCGCGATGCACTTCTTCGGCGTCGGCGAATACCGAACCTTCGCCCCGTCCGTTGACCTTCTCGCGCGTCATGTAGTAGACGCCCAGGACCACGTCCTGAGAAGGAACGATGATGGGCTCACCGCTCGCCGGTGACAGGATGTTGTTGGTCGACATCATCAGCGCACGGCTTTCCAACTGCGCTTCGAGCGTCAGCGGCACGTGCACCGCCATTTGGTCGCCATCGAAGTCCGCGTTGTACGCCGTACACACGAGCGGGTGCAGCTGAATGGCTTTACCCTCGATCAGCACGGGCTCGAACGCTTGAATGCCCAGGCGGTGCAGCGTGGGTGCGCGATTGAGCAGCACCGGATGCTCGCGGATGACTTCCGCCAGGATATCCCATACCTCCGCCGTTTCCCGTTCGACCATTTTCTTGGCCGCTTTGATCGTGGTCGCCAGCTGGCGATCCTCGAGCTTGCCGAAGATGAAGGGCTTGAAGAGTTCGAGCGCCATTTTTTTCGGCAGACCACACTGATGCAGCTTCAACGTCGGTCCGACTACGATGACCGAACGGCCGGAGTAGTCGACCCTTTTGCCGAGCAGATTCTGGCGGAAGCGCCCTTGCTTACCCTTGATCATGTCGGCGAGCGATTTGAGCGGACGCTTGTTGGAGCCGGTTATCGCTCGACCGCGACGACCGTTATCCAATAGCGCATCCACCGACTCCTGCAACATCCGCTTCTCGTTGCGCACGATGATGTCCGGCGCTGCCAAGTCCAACAATCGCTTCAAGCGGTTGTTGCGGTTGATGACCCGCCGATACAGATCGTTGAGGTCCGACGTCGCAAAACGCCCGCCATCCAACGGAACGAGCGGCCGCAGATCCGGCGGCAGAACCGGGAGCACGGTCATCACCATCCACTCCGGCTTGTTACCGGATTTGACGAAAGCTTCCATCAGCTTCAAGCGCTTGGAGAACTTCTTGATTTTGGTTTCCGAGTTGGTCGCCGGTATTTCTTCGCGCAGATGGGCAATCTCGCCGTCCAAGTCCAGCGCCAACAGCAACTCCTGGATCGCTTCCGCGCCCATGCGTGCGTCGAACTCGTCCCCGAACTCTTCGAGCTTCGAGTAGTACTCTTCGTCGGTCAGCAGCTGACCCACTTCCAAGTCGGTGAGCCCGGGATCGATGACGACGAACGATTCGAAGTACAACACACGTTCGATATCGCGCAAGGTCATATCCAGCAGCAGGCCAATACGCGAAGGCAGGGACTTCAAGAACCAGATATGCGCTGTCGGACAGGCAAGCTCGATGTGGCCCATGCGCTCGCGGCGCACTTTGGTCAGGGTGACTTCGACACCGCACTTTTCACAGATGACGCCTCGATGCTTCAGGCGCTTGTACTTGCCGCACAGGCATTCGTAGTCTTTGACCGGGCCGAAGATACGCGCGCAGAAGAGGCCGTCCCGTTCGGGTTTGAAAGTCCGGTAGTTGATGGTTTCCGGCTTCTTGACCTCGCCGAACGACCACGAACGGATCATCTCCGGAGATGCCAAGCCGATTCGCAGGGAGTCGAATTCGTCAACGCTACCCTGGGCCTTCAATAAGTTAAGTAAGTCTTTCAAGATCTTCCTCCTTTAGTTCCAGGGTTACCTATTCCGTTTCCAGCTCTATGTTGATGCCTAAGGAGCGTATCTCCTTAACCAACACATTGAACGATTCCGGCATGCCGGGCTCCATCTCGTAGTTACCGTCCACGATGTTTTTATACATCTTGGTACGGCCCGTGACGTCATCCGACTTCACCGTCAGCATCTCTTGTAACGTGTAAGCCGCGCCGTAAGCTTCGAGCGCCCACACTTCCATTTCACCGAAACGCTGACCGCCGAATTGCGCCTTCCCGCCCAGCGGCTGCTGCGTGACCAAGCTGTACGACCCCGTGGAGCGTGCATGCATTTTGTCGTCCACCAAGTGGTTCAACTTCAACATGTACATGTAACCCACCGTCGTGGGCCGGTCGAAAGGATCGCCCGTGCGTCCGTCGTAGAGCTGCGCCTGACCGCTGCTCGGCAGACCGGCCAAGTCCAACATCTTCTTGATCTCGGGTTCCGATGCACCGTCAAACGCCGGTGTCGCCATCGGCACGCCACCACGCAGGTTCGTGGCCAGTTCCAACACTTCCGCATCTTTCAACGATTTCAGATCCACGTTGGGATCGCCCACTTCGTTGTAGACTTGCTCAAGAAAGCCCCGCACCTCAGCGACTTGACGTTGCTGATCGAGCATCTCATTGATCCTTTGACCGACGCCGCGCGCCGCCCAGCCCAGGTGCGTCTCAAGCACCTGACCGACGTTCATGCGCGACGGCACGCCCAGTGGATTGAGGACGATGTCCACGGGCTCGCCGTGCTCATCGAACGGCATGTCTTCCACCGGCATGATCACCGAGATCACGCCTTTGTTACCGTGACGCCCAGCCATCTTGTCACCGGGTTGAATACGGCGCTTGATCGCGAGGTACACCTTGACGATCTTGAGCACGCCGGGCGCCAAGTCGTCACCGGATTCGAGCTTAGCTCGCTTGTCGGCGTAGATGGCGTCCAGCGACTCCTTGCGTGCCTTCAGTTGCGCTTCGGCTTTCTCCAACTGGCCATTCAGCGCATCGTCCTGCATCCGCAGTCGAAACCAATCGTCAGCGGTAATGCCTTGCAGGTACTCCGAATCCACCGTAAACCCACGGCTTTGGCCCGGGGCACTCGCCGCTTTCTGTCCGACCAAGGCACGCTGCAAGCGCTCATAGGTCGCCGCCTCGACAATACGGTATTCATCGTCCAAGTCCTTGCGGATCTGGGTCAGTTGCGCACGTTCGATGTCACGCGCGCGCTGGTCCTTCTCGACGCCATCGCGGGTAAAGACCTGCACATCGATCACGGTACCCTTGACGCTGGTCGGCACGCGCTGTGACGTGTCCTTAACGTCAGAGGCTTTTTCACCGAAGATCGCCCGCAACAGTTTTTCTTCCGGCGTAAGCTGCGTCTCACCCTTGGGGGTCACTTTACCGACCAGAATGTCACCTGCAGCGACCTCCGCGCCGATGTAGACGATGCCCGATTCATCGAGTTTCGACAGCGCGCCTTCACCCACATTGGGAATGTCGCAAGTGATCTCTTCCGGCCCAAGCTTGGTGTCGCGCGCGATGCAGGTCAGCTCCTGAATGTGGATGCTGGTAAAGCGATCTTCCTGCACGACCCGTTCGGAGACGAGAATGGAATCCTCATAGTTGTAACCGTTCCAAGGCATGAAGGCGATGCGCATGTTCTGTCCGAGCGCCAGCTCACCCATGTCGATGGAAGGGCCGTCCGCCAACGTGTCGCCACGGGCGATGATGTCACCCGGCTTCACCAGGGGTCGTTGGTTGATACAAGTATTCTGGTTCGAGCGGGTGAACTTGGTCAGGTTGTAGATATCTACACCCGCTTCGCCCGCTTCCGTCTCTTCGTCCGAGACCCGCACCACGATGCGACCGGCATCGACGCTGTCCACCAAGCCGCCACGGCCGGCGATCACGCAGACTCCGGAATCGCGCGCCACGTCACGCTCCATGCCGGTGCCGACGAGAGGTTTCTCCGCACGCAGCGTTGGCACTGCCTGGCGTTGCATGTTGGAACCCATCAACGCGCGGTTAGCGTCGTCGTGCTCCAAGAACGGAATCAAGGACGCCGCCACAGACACGACCTGTTTAGGCGACACGTCCATGTAGTTCACGTTGTCGGGTGCCGTCTTGGTGAATTCGTTCTGGTGTCGCACATCGACCAGTTCGGTGGCAAACCGACCTTCGGCGGTGATGGGCGCACTGGCTTGCGCGATCACGTAGTTCGCTTCATCGATTGCCGAAAGGTACTCGATTTGGTCGGTGACTGCACCGTCGACGACCTTACGGTAAGGCGATTCAAGGAACCCATAGTCGTTGGTACGCGCGTACGTGGCCAGTGAGTTGATCAAACCGATGTTCGGACCTTCAGGCGTCTCGATAGGACAGACACGGCCGTAGTGGGTCGGGTGCACGTCACGCACCTCGAAACCTGCGCGCTCGCGCGTCAGGCCGCCTGGTCCCAGTGCCGAAACGCGGCGCTTGTGGGTCACCTCCGACAGCGGATTGTTCTGATCCATGAATTGCGAGAGCTGGGATGAACCGAAGAATTCCTTGATGGCGGCCGCGACGGGCTTGGCGTTGATCATGTCTTGCGGCATCAAACCTTCGGACTCCGCGAGACTCAGGCGCTCCTTGACGGCTCGCTCCACCCGAATCAGACCGACGCGGAAGGCATTCTCAGCCATCTCACCGACCGAGCGAACCCGGCGGTTACCCAGATGGTCGATGTCATCGACTGAGCCTTTGCCGTTTCTGATGTCGAGCAACGTGTGCAGCACATCTACGATGTCCTCCGCACAGAGGATGCCTTCGCCTTCGATGGCCTCGCGACCCAAGCGGCGGTTGAACTTCATTCGGCCAACCGCGGAGAGGTCGTAACGTTCGTTCGAGAAAAACAGATTGTTGAAGAGGTTCTCGGCGGCTTCCTTGGTCGGCGGCTCACCGGGGCGCATCATGCGGTAGATTTCGACCAGCGCTTCCAACTTGTTGCGCGTGGGGTCGATACGCAGTGTATCTGCAATGAAGGGACCGCAGTCGAGGTCGTTGGTGTAGATGGTCTCCACCTGGCGCACGTTCAACTCGAAGAGTCGTTCGACGACTTCTTCGGAAATCACCGTGTTCGCCGGAATGGCTACCTCACCAGTCGACTCATCCACCAAGTCTTTCGCGGTCACCCGCTCGAGCAAATACTCACGCGGCACACCCAGCGACTTCATGCCGCTCTCTTCCAGCATGCGCACATGACGCGCCGTGACGCGCCGTCCTACCTCGACGATGACCTCACCGTTATCGTCGCAGATGTCGAATGTGGCGACGTCACCGCGCATGCGTTCCGGAACGAGTTCGACCGATACGTCCTCACCTTCGATAAAGAAGGTATTGGAATCGAAAAACGTTTCCAGAATCTGTTCGCTGGTGTACTCGAGGGCACGCAGAATGATCGTGGCCGGTAGCTTACGGCGACGGTCGATGCGGACGAAAACGCAGTCCTTGGGATCGAACTCGAAGTCCAGCCACGAACCGCGGTAGGGAATCACGCGCGCATTGTAGAGGAGCTTACCCGATGAGTGGGTTTTGCCGCGATCGTGATCGAAAAACACACCCGGTGAGCGATGCAGCTGGGAGACGACTACCCGCTCCGTACCGTTGATGACGAAGGTACCGTTGTCCGTCATGAGTGGAATTTCACCCATGTACACTTCTTGCTCTTTGACGTCCTTGACCGTCTTGTTGGACGACTCTTTGTCGTAAATGATCAGGCGCACCTTGACCCGCAACGGTGCGGCATAAGTGATGCTGCGCAAGACGCACTCTTTGACGTCAAACGCGGGTTCACCCAAGCGATAATCGACGTATTCGAGCGCAGCTGAACCAGAGTAGCTGACGATCGGAAACACCGACCGAAAGGCGGCATGCAATCCGGACTCGGCGCGATCCTCGGGCTTGGTGTTCTCTTGCAAGAACTTATCGAACGAATCGACCTGAATCGCCAATAGATATGGCAACTCCATCGATTCCGACAACTTGCCGAAGTCCTTTCGAATACGCTTCTTTTCAGTAAAGCTATACGCCATGCGAATCTCCCACGCTGTTAGCGATGTACTGTGCAGGTCTTAAACGACCGCCGATCAAACACACTTTTTCAAACACACAAGAGCCAACGCCCCACAACTTTTCGTTGCAGAGGTTGGCCCTCTTTTTGCCGAAGAGGTTGGCAACGCCAGACTCAAGTAAGCTACTTGAGCTCGACGGTTGCTCCAGCTTCTTCCAACTGCTTCTTAAAGTCTTCAGCTTCGTCCTTGCTTGCGCCCTCTTTGATCGGTGAAGGTGCTTCATCGACCAGAGCCTTCGCTTCTTTCAATCCCAAGCCCGTGATGGCGCGCACCGCCTTGATCACGTTGACTTTCTTGTCGCCCGCAGCAGACAGGACAACGTCGAATTCGTCCTTTTCTTCTGCTGCCGCGCCGCCGGCGTCACCGCCAGCTGCCGCAGGTGCTGCGGCTACAGCCGCCGCCGCGGATACGCCGAACTTCTCTTCCATAGCGGAAACGAGTTCGACCACGTCCATTACGCTCATATCGGCGATCGCGTTCAAAATATCGTCTTTGGACAATGCCATTTAGATTTCTCCTAGTATCTTTTCGCTCTTGCGTTGTAAGTTAAGCGAATCAGCCTTCTGCTTGTTTTGCGTCCCGAATCGCCGCCACCGTTCGTGTCAACTTGCCGGGCACTTCGTTCAAAGTGCGAGCCAGCTTCACTATGGGTGCCTGCATCACCGCCATCAATAAAGCCCGTGCTTCGTCGAGCGTGGGGAGTTTCGCGACGCGGTCGATTTGATCCGCACCGAACAACTCTCCACCAATCGACACTGCCTTGACTTCAAGTGCCTCGTGATCTTTGGCGTAATCCTTCAACAAACGGGCAGCGGAACCGGGATCTTCGGTCGAAAACGCGACCAGGCTGGGTCCAACGAAGGACTCATCCAGGCACGCATAATCCGTTCCTTCAATCGCTCGTTTCGCCAACGTATTGCGTACGACTCGAAGATAGACGCCATTCTCGCGCGCCTTAGAGCGCATCTGCGTCATTTCTTCTACCGTCATGCCACGATAGTCAGCAACCACCGCCGACAAAGCAGTTGCGGCCACCTCATTCACTTCGGCAACGATCTGTTGCTTTTGTTCGAGCTTTAAAGCCACTTGCTTCTCCTCGACCCTCACATCTCTTAGTTTGAGAGGGTCACCTGTTACCGAGTCGTGTTGCTACTGCAACCCGGGCTCGCTGAATGGCGAGGTCATTCTCGGTAACGTGCTTGAGCCCAACGCTACTTCGAAGAAATCAAGCAACCCGCCGTTAAGTGGGTCGCACTCGCCGTCTACGTGGGAGATTAAGCGCCTTGAGAGACTCGTCAGCGCACCCACGGTTTTTGACGACCTTGGCCGGTTGTACGCCGCCCAAGTCTTCAAATCATGAAATCTGCCTATATCTCCAGTGATGCCTGATCAATCGCGATCCCAGGCCCCATGGTTGTCGAAAGTGTCACCTTCTTAAGATAGACCCCTTTCGCGGACGCTGGTTTCGCCTTCTTCAAGTCCACGAGCAGGGCTTCGAGATTTTGCTTCACCGCACCGGCGTCGAAGCCGACTTGGCCGACACTGCCGTGAACGATGCCGGCCTTGTCGGTGCGGAACTGCATCTGACCGGCCTTGGCATTGGTGACCGCCGTCTCGACATCGGGTGTCACCGTTCCGGTCTTGGGATTGGGCATCAATCCGCGCGGACCCAGAACTTTACCCAGTTGCCCCACGACGCGCATGGCGTCCGGTGTCGCGATCACTACGTCGAAATCGAGCTTGCCGCCTTTGACTTCCTCGGCAAGATCTTCAAAACCCACCACATCCGCACCGGCGGCTTTGGCCTTATCGGCGTTATCACCCTGCGCGAACACCGCAACTCGCACCGATTTGCCGGTCCCGTTCGGCAGCGTGGTCGCCCCGCGTACCACCTGATCGGACTTGCGTGGATCCACGCCGAGGTTGATGGAAACGTCAAGGGATTCCTTGAACTTCGTCTTGGACAGTTCGTTCAATAGCGTGACTGCTTCATCTATCGGGTAAGCCTTTTCAGCATCGACTTTTTCCGCAAACAATCGCTGGCGTTTTGTAAGCTTGGGCATTACACACCCTCCACTTCGATTCCGGAACTACGTGCCGTGCCGGCGATCGTGCGTACGGCCGCGTCCATGTCGGCGGCCGTCAGATCCGGCATTTTGATCGTCGCGATCTCTTCCAATTGCGCACGATTCACCTTACCCACCTTGTCGGTGTTAGGCGTCCCGCTGCCCTTGGCGATTTTCGCCGCCTTACGCAGCAATACCGCCGCGGGTGGCGTCTTGGTGATAAAGGTGAAGCTACGATCCGAATACACCGTAATCACCACGGGAATCGGCAGTCCCTGCTCGGTCGACTGCGTCTGCGCGTTGAACGCCTTGCAGAAGTCCATGATGTTCACGCCGTGCTGACCCAAGGCCGGACCGACCGGCGGACTGGGGTTGGCCTGGCCTGCAGGTACCTGCAGCTTGATGTAGGCCTCTACTTTTTTTGCCACTGCTATCTATCTCCTCGTGAGTTCAAACGTGCCGGACTTAAGACCCGATACACTCCTCAATTTTCAAATCACGAGTTTTTCGCAAAGCGAAAAATCTCGGTAAGTGTTCACCGTAAGGTGAACGCGACCACATCCGTGTGTGCCCGTTCGGAACTGGCGGAGCAGTGCTCCGCCTAGCTCACTAATTGCTCGTCAACGGTACCTTCTGCCATCCATGGCGCAACTTCAGCACGCTCGAGTCACCCCAGGGCACACATCCGTGTGTGCCCGTTCGGAACTGGCGGAGCAGTGCTCCGCCTAGCTCACTTCGTTCGCTACCGTTCCTCACCCCTTTTCCACCTGATCGAAATCAAGTTCCACAGGCGTCGAACGCCCGAAAATCGTGACCGCAACGTTCAGGCGATTCTTCTCGTAGTTCACTTCTTCGACCACGCCGTTGAAATCGTTGAACGGACCATCGATGACGCGAACGATCTCGCCCGGTTCAAAGACTGTCTTCGGCGTTGCTTTTTCACTACCGGCAGCGACGCGGTCGAGAATCGCCGCAGCTTCTTTTTCAGTGAGCGGCGCCGGTTGATCCGCCTTACCGCCAATGAAACCCATCACCCGCGGCGTCTCTTTGACCAGGTGCCACGTGTCGTCGTTGAGTTCCATCTCGACCAGCACATACCCCGGAAAGAACTTACGCTCTGAGCGGCGTTTTTGCCCGGCGCGCATTTCCACCACCTCTTCGGTGGGCACCAGAATCTCGCCGAACATCTCGCCGAGAGTCGACAGCTCGACGCGCTCTTTCAGCGCGCGTGCCACGTTCTTCTCAAACCCCGAGTAGGCGTGGACGACGTACCATTTCTTTGTTGCGGTTTCGCTCATGACTCTCTGTTTTCCAGCTACCCGATAACCGAACTAACGATCCAACTGAGTAGCGAATCCAAGCCCCACAAAATCAAGGCAAAGATCAACACTAAAACCAATACCACCATGGTGGTTTGGGTTGTTTCTTGATTGGTCGGCCACACGACACGGCGTATCTCGCTACGGGCTTCTTTCATCAGGTTCCAAGTGTTGCGGCCGCGTTCCGTCTGCACTGCAACAAATACAGTCACTAAAGCAACGACAAGGATTGCGATGACCCGCAACAGCAAAGACTCGTCCTGGTAGTACCAGTTGCCGTACACAGCCCCACCAAGCAACGCTGCGACCACCAACCACTTCAGCCAATCTAGCGCGCTGCCTGCCGTATTTTCTGTATTTGTGCTCAATACCGTTCCAATCATGTCCTGTATTGCCGCGACGAACCGGCTCGATACCTCGTTCGCCCCCGGCTCGTCAGGGGCTGGCAGGCCAGGAGGGAATCGAACCCCCAACCTGCGGTTTTGGAGACCGCTGCTCTGCCAATTGAGCTACTGGCCTACAACTTGATTTTCGATCCGTTTTGCGGAACGCAAAACGGATAGAGAAATCCAGTTGTTTGAAGTTTTTCGCTTTGCGAAAAACTTCTGTAAAACACTCGAACAACCAATCTGCCTTGTCGATCAAAGCGATGTTTCGCGCAGCGAAACTCGACAAGGACCGCGAAGCGGTCCTATTCAATCACCTTGGTGACGACCCCGGCACCCACCGTGCGACCGCCTTCACGGATCGCAAAACGCAACCCATCGTCCATCGCAATCGGCGCTATCAGCTCCACCACCATGTTCACATTGTCTCCCGGCATCACCATCTCAACATCCGCCGGCAACTCCACACTCCCCGTCACATCCGTCGTGCGAAAGTAAAACTGCGGACGATAACCCTTGAAAAACGGCGTGTGACGTCCACCCTCATCCTTCGACAACACATACACCTCCGCCTCAAACTTCGTGTGCGGCGTGATTGCCCCCGGCTTACTCAATACCTGGCCACGTTCCACTTCTTCTCGCTTCGTCCCACGCAACAGAACACCCACGTTCTCTCCCGCACGACCCTCATCCAACAACTTACGGAACATCTCCACACCCGTACACGTCGTCGTCTCCGTGTCCTTAATGCCGACAATCTCTATCTCATCGCCCACATTAATCACACCGCGCTCTATGCGTCCGGTCACCACCGTGCCTCGACCCGAAATCGAAAACACATCCTCAATCGGCATCAAAAACGGCTGATCTACCGCACGCTCAGGCTCCGGTATATAACTGTCCAGCGTCTCCACCAGCTCCTTCACCTTCGCCGCATGCTCCGCATCCCCTTCCAACGCCTTCAGCGCCGAACCAATCACGATCGGCGTGTCGTCTCCGGGAAACTCGTACTGGTCCAGGAGTTCGCGCACTTCCATTTCGACAAGCTCCAAAAGCTCATCGTCATCCACCATGTCCGACTTGTTCATGAACACCACAATCCGCGGCACGCCCACCTGACGCGACAACAGAATGTGTTCTCGGGTCTGCGGCATCGGACCGTCCGCCGCACTCACCACCAGAATCGCACCGTCCATCTGGGCCGCGCCCGTAATCATGTTCTTCACATAGTCCGCGTGACCCGGACAGTCCACGTGCGCGTAGTGGCGTTGCTCACTCTCGTACTCCACGTGCGATGTCGCAATCGTTATCCCTCGCTCACGCTCTTCCGGGGCATTGTCAATCTGGTCAAAATCCTTCGTCTCTCCACCAAACGCCTCCGCACACACCCGCGTCAACGCCGCCGTCAGCGTCGTCTTACCATGGTCTACGTGTCCTATCGTCCCCACGTTGACATGAGGCTTGGTTCTTTCAAATTTTTCTTTGGCCATCTTGTTTCCTTAAAACGTATGCCTTTACTGCTATTTGCCAGATTGTCGTCACAAGTAGGCGCTTGCCTACTGCTTCTTCTATATACACACCCAAACTGCCTGGCGTGTCCCGCGGTTCACTCACATGCACCGCATTACCAATGGTGCTCACAATCGGATTTGAACCGATGACCTCTTCCTTACCAAGGAAGTGCTCTACCGCCTGAGCTATGTGAGCTAAGACTTGCTAATGGAACATCAGTGTGGACCACACTCATGTTCCATTAGCAAGTCTTTGTCGAGATTTGGCTCCGCCAAACTCGCACTGACCTCTCATCATCTCTATCAAATCCCTGGTCAACCCATGTCCTGGTTAACCAATGAGGTTTTGTCCTCAAGGACAAAACCGGCTTGGAGCGGGTAGCGGGAATCGAACCCGCATCATCAGCTTGGAAGGCTGAGGTTCTACCATTGAACCATACCCGCGGTCGTCTCTTCCTACCGATCCCTACTGCCCGATCATCTATTGGTGGTGGGGGAAGGATTTGAACCTTCGAAGGCTAAGCCGTCAGATTTACAGTCTGATCCCTTTGACCACTCGGGAACCCCACCCGCAACACACACCTTTTCATCCAAATTGCTGACAAGTTACCAGCACAAAAACACCTTAGAACCGGCCGGTTCTAAGGTGGCCTTACAGTCGCATCGCGAATGCTCATTTTCCGTCAATTGCACACTCGACGCTATCCCAATTCGCCCCAATTTAGCCTGCAAATCTCTCGAGTAACGAATCCGGACCAATACCTGGTGCCGCCACGAAGAATCGAACTCCGGACCTTCTCATTACAAGTGAGCTGCTCTACCAGCTGAGCTATGGCGGCTAAAATGGGAGCGGGATTCTATAGAAACTAGGTGTTGTGTGCAATCGTGGGGCACGGGGCGATGGAGCTGCGGTAGAGTTCCGTATCAGCCACCACGTGCGCCCACAGATTGTAGACCGTCTGGGTACGGATCAGGGCGTCGACACTGACCTGATACCCCAGTTTCTGCACCCTCTGCTGCTGCGTTTCCGCCAGATCTTGACGCGAAAACACCCCCACGGACAGCGCCGGCTGGGCATCTTCCCGCCGCAGCACGTAACTCTCGATGTTCAGAGCGGTGAGCTCTTTGGCAATTTGCTTGGCTTGTTCGATCGAACGCAGGCCCACCACCGAAACCAGATAGTCGGGTGTACCCTCGATTTCGCTCTTCACGATGTGCGGCACACCCCCCATCTGTTCGAGCTCGGATTTCAAACCGGCAAACGCATCTTCCGAAGCTTCCGGTCCCCAGAACCGGCACTCAGCCACCGGTTCAGCAGGTTCGATGAGGCTCTGCTCGGGTGCTGCAGCGATCTGCGGCATAGACAACTGAATCTCCGGGGCGAAAGAACTGACAGCCGGCTCCGTGGGTACGGGTGCCTCTCTAAACCCGACGAGGAGCGCCGCGACGAGGACATTTGAGATAACCAGTCCGGCGAGGACTGAGCGACTACGTAACATCAACCACTGTTCAAATCGTTGGAGTTGGAATTGGATCTTCAGCACCTTGGGGAGGGAACCGCGCGCAAGTGTGTCATTGAGACTCACGGCTAGCAACCCTCACCCCGTTAATGTAACCGTATCAGCTGCGGCGCAGTGAGACCTCACCCCCAAAAAAACGTTGCTCACCGGTGGACGTGACCATGACGAGTTCCCCTTCACCACCAATTGTCTTGACGATTCCCTCTATACGCTCGCTGCCTTGCCAGACCACGCAGGGTTCGCCGTGAAATAAATGCACACGGTTGAAAGCCTCGACGAATGCCGCAAAACCCTCGCGCTCGAACTGGTCGAGACCTTTTTGCATCGCCTTCACCACGCCAATCGTGATGTCCGTGCGGGTGTCATCCACATTCAGGCGTTGAAGATCGATGACCGGTTGATCCACGGCTTCGATCTCGCGATCCGTCAACGCGACGTTGATACCCACCCCGATCACGCATTGATTGCGCTGCGGATTGGGCACCAGTTCCACCAGGATCCCACAGAGTTTTTGTCCACCTGCAAGCACATCGTTCGGCCACTTCAGTTGTAGTCCCCGTGCGCCCATGTCGCTCAACGCCTGCACCAGCACCAAGCCCACAACGCTACTCAATCCGCCCAGTTCTTTGAGCTCACGCCCTGTGGAGAAACCCAGGCTAATCGACAGACTGCGGCCATAGGGCGAAATCCACTGCTTGCCGCGCCGGCCCCGTCCACCGACCTGACACTCTGCCAGGTACAACAAACCTCCCACCGACACCCGTTTGGCGCGTTCCAACATCATCGTGTTGGTCGAGTCCACCACTTGGTGAAGGGTGATGCCCAAAGATTCCAACGAGTGATTTAAGCGTTCGAGATGTAAGCGCTGGATAGTTGCGGGTGCGACAATCCTGCCTTTAACCACCGTCAAACCCAGATCTTCGGGTCGCACGTCACCGCTCGGCCACTCGCTGAACTCGAGCGTCTGGCCGACAGCTATTCTTTCCAGTAGCGGATCCAGTGCGGAGTACATGCCCAGCATAGTGCCGAGCGAGGCGGGTTTTTACGAGCAGAAAAAAACCGCGGCAATCGCCACGGTTTTGTGCGTTACAGAGAACTCAATGCGGAAGCTAGCGCGCGCTTCGTCGAGCGACAGCCAATCCCAGAAGCCCGAGAGCGAATAGTCCGAGGGTACCCGGTTCCGGCACCATAGTGGCCGTACCGGCAAAGATCAGTCCGGTCGGACCTTGATTTTGGTTACCGATATCGTGGACGTAGAAGTTGAGGCGGTTGTTGCCACCTACTAGGAATTCGCCCACCTCGGCAATGACGTCGACGGCTTGTGTCCAGAGGTTCACATAACCTGCCGTCTGAGAGTTCCAGATCTCGACACCGCCCGTTCGAATGGATACGTAATCATCCGCGGATACCCACAGAGACGTAATCGTCATGTCCTGGCCGGTGCGGTTCAAATCGAGCTCGAAGATCCGGTAATCGTTGATGTTGCTCATGTTGAAGCTGCCCTGAGCCTGGATCCACTCTGCCCCCGTGGACCCTGCCGCAGCGTTGAATGCAGCCTCGGAGATCCAGGTCGGCCAAGCGTTTGAGGTTACCCCACCACACGAGCCCATGTTCGGCCCCCCGGCGGCTTGCAACCGGCATCGATCGTCCGTGCCTGATACAAAATCGATCACACCGGCATACACCAATGTCGGTGCTAGTGCGATTACAGCGAGTAGTACTTTTCGAATCATCTGCATAAATAAAGTCGTTCCGTGATGGTTTCGCTATGGTTTAACGGCCTGAAGAATGCACGGATCGTGCCAGCGTTAGCACATGTTTAAAAATCAATAAGTTGCGCGCAGCCGATGCTCGCCTGTCGGAATACCTTACACCTTCGCCGCAGCATCCCATCCATCCCTGTAAAGGTGACTTAACACACTGCTTCAGCGCATAAAAAGCCGCGCCTACTCGCTGACCTCAAGTCGGTTCGTTATTCAGACGCCAATACAAAAACGGCCCCGCAATGCGGGGCCGTTTTTGTGTTAAAAGCCTGACAATGACCTACTCTCACATGGGGAGACCCCACACTACCATCGGCGATGAGTCGTTTCACTTCTGAGTTCGACATGGGATCAGGTGGTTCCAACTCTCTAATGTCGTCAGGCAAACTGGTCTTCGGCCTTCGACCGAAGCCCGTGGAGTTTGCTTCGCAAACTCGCGCGGGAAACCGAGTTCCGGGATTCGCTTCGCGAACCTGCTGATTCGATCGACAGGCGCAATGCCAACCCAGGAAAACCTGATTCTTTAACAAATCCAAAGATTGATGATGTAGCTATTCTTTCCGAAGTTCTTAAGTTGCGACTGAACATACAATCAACAAGCGAATATACGCTCGATTATATGGTCAAGCCTCACGGGCAATTAGTACTGGTTAGCTCAACGCCTCACAACGCTTACACACCCAGCCTATCAACCTCGTAGTCTTCGAGGGCCCTTCAGAATCGCAAAGATTAGTGAGATCTCATCTTGAGGGGGGCTTCCCGCTTAGATGCTTTCAGCGGTTATCCCGTCCGAACATAGCTACCCGGCGATGCCACTGGCGTGACAACCGGAACACCAGAGGTTCGTCCACTCCGGTCCTCTCGTACTAGGAGCAGCTCCTCTCAAATCTCAAACGCCCACGGCAGATAGGGACCGAACTGTCTCACGACGTTCTAAACCCAGCTCGCGTACCACTTTAAATGGCGAACAGCCATACCCTTGGGACCGGCTTCGGCCCCAGGATGTGATGAGCCGACATCGAGGTGCCAAACACTCCCGTCGATGTGAACTCTTGGGGAGTATCAGCCTGTTATCCCCGGCGTACCTTTTATCCGTTGAGCGATGGCCCTTCCATACAGAACCACCGGATCACTAAGACCGACTTTCGTCCCTGCTCGCCCCGTCGGGCTCGCAGTCAAGCACACTTCTGCCTTTATACGCATTCCATGATTTCCGACCATGGTGAGTGTACCTTCGTACTCCTCCGTTACTCTTTGGGAGGAGACCGCCCCAGTCAAACTACCCACCACACACTGTCCTCAACCCAGATAATGGGTCTAAGTTAGAACCTCAACGTAACCAGGGTGGTATTTCAAGGACGACTCCACGCTGTCTAGCGACAACGCTTCAAAGTCTCCCACCTATCCTACACAAGTTAGATCAAAGTCCAGTGTGAAGCTATAGTAAAGGTGCACGGGGTCTTTCCGTCTAGCCGCGGGTACACGGCATCTTCACCGCGATTTCAATTTCACTGAGTCTCGGGTGGAGACAGTGTGGCCATCGTTACGCCATTCGTGCAGGTCGGAACTTACCCGACAAGGAATTTCGCTCGATTACTCTTAACTGTTTCCAGAAAAGTCGGACTTTATCTTGAACTACCTCTGTTCATCTTCGACGAAATCTGCCGAATTTCTTCGACACCATCCGTCGTCAGATGAATACCCTTCTCCATCATCAGAAGAATCTGCCTGAACTTTTTAAAGTCCACATTCTTCTTCGTTTTCAAAGAGTGCTTCATGAAAAATGGAACGATGTGCTCCAGCAAATGTTCTTTGCTTCTCACTCTGTAAGCCATTCTGTCGCCGTGATTCACTCGAACCACTCCGCATCCAAAATAGTCTTTCAAAGCGTGGAGTATCTGCACATCGCGTTTGTGTTGTACCACGGTAAATTCCGGTAACACTTGGTATCCAGCGGTCATTGTCTTGTTAGTGTTTATGCCAACGTGAAAACAACCTTCACCGTCCACAAATCCTGTGATCCATTGTGCATCAAGCTTCATTAGTAGATCCCGAACGTAAAGTCTCTGAGGGTTCTAGGTACATCCTAGTCTTCCCTGCGGATTGTCCCCATGTCTTGCGGATTTTTACTGAGAACCTAAACCTCGCGATTTTGGTTAACGAGTACCGACAAGTTTTGGAGGAGTTTCCCGCATATGGTTCAGTTTTACTAAGGCTAGCGTTGGTTAACCTTAGGACCGTTATAGTTACGGCCGCCGTTTACTTGGGCTTCGATCAAGAGCTTCGCGGTAAACCGCTAACCCCATCAATTAACCTTCAAGCACCGGGCAGGCGTCACACCCTATACGTCCTCTTACGAGTTTGCAGAGTGCTGTGTTTTTAATAAACAGTCGCAGCCACCTGGTATCTTCGACCGCCAACAGCTTACAAAGCAAGTTTGATCACCATCAACGGCGCACCTTCTCCCGAAGTTACGGTGCCATTTTGCCTAGTTCCTTCACCCGAGTTCTCTCAAGCGCCTTGGTATTCTCTACCCGACCACCTGTGTCGGTTTGGGGTACGATCACGCGTAACCTGAAGCTTAGAGGTTTTTCTTGGAAGCGTGGCATCAACTACTTCCCGATCGTATAGGATCGGTTCGTCATCACACCTTGGCCTTCCTACTTAAAAGGATGGGTCCGGATTTACCTAAACCCACGGCCTACATGCTTAAACCTGGATAACCATCACCAGGCTAGCCTAGCCTTCTCCGTCACCCCGTCGCAGTTACGCGAGGTACAGGAATATTAACCTGTTTCCCATCGACTACGCCTTTCGGCCTCGCCTTAGGGGTCGACTCACCCTGCGCCGATGAACGTTGCGCAGGAACCCTTGGTCTTTCGGCGAGGAGGATTTTCACCCCCTTTATCGTTACTCATGTCAGCATTCGCACTTCTGATACCTCCACCGAACCTTCCGGTTCGACTTCACAGGCTTACAGAACGCTCCTCTACCAAATGCGTCCAAAGGACGCACCTCCGCAGCTTCGGTATACAGTTTGAGCCCCGTTACATCTTCCGCGCAGGCCGACTCGACCAGTGAGCTGTTACGCTTTCTTTAAAGGGTGGCTGCTTCTAAGCCAACCTCCTGGCTGTCTGGGCCTTCCCACATCGTTTCCCACTTAACTGTAATTTAGGGACCTTAGCTGGCGGTCTGGGTTGTTTCCCTTTCCACGACGGACGTTAGCACCCGCCGTGTGTCTCCCTCGCTGTACTCACCGGTATTCGGAGTTTGCATGGGGTTGGTAAGTCTAGGTGACCCCCTAGCCCAAACAGTGCTCTACCCCCGGTGGTAATACGAGAGGCTCTACCTAAATAGATTTCGAGGAGAACCAGCTATCTCCGAGCTTGATTAGCCTTTCACTCCTAACCACAGGTCATCCCCTAATTTTTCAACATTAGTGGGTTCGGTCCTCCAGTGCCTGTTACGGCACCTTCAACCTGCCCATGGCTAGATCGCTCGGTTTCGGGTCTACTCCTACAGACTTTCCTCATCCGAAGACAAGAGGTCGCCCTATTAAGACTCGGTTTCCCTACGGCTCCCCTAAACGGTTAACCTTGCCGGTAAAAGTAACTCGCTGACCCATTATACAAAAGGTACGCAGTCACACCCCGAAGGGTGCTCCCACTGCTTGTATGCATCCGGTTTCAGGTTCTATTTCACTCCCCTCACAGGGGTTCTTTTCGCCTTTCCCTCACGGTACTGGTTCACTATCGGTCAGCTGAGAGTATTTAGCCTTGGAGGATGGTCCCCCCTCGTCCGAAGACAGTTCAATCAGGATTTCACGTGTCCCGATCTACTCGATTTCATCTACAGAATGTTTTCGTGTACAGGGCTATCACCTTGTATCGCGCAACTTTCCAGAAGCTTCCACTAACAAACCATAAACTTAAGGGCTGGTCCCCGTTCGCTCGTCGCTACTGGGGGAATCTCGGTTGATTTCTATTCCTCCGGGTACTTAGATATTTCAGTTCCCCGGGTTCGCTTCTACGACCCTATGGATTCAGGTGTAGATACACCAAATGGTGTGGGTTTCCCCATTCGGAAATCCCCGGATCAAAGTCTGTTTGCCGACTCCCCGAGGCTTATCGCAGGCTACAACGTCCTTCATCGCCTTCAGCTGCCTAGGCATCCACCAGATGCACTTCTATGCTTGACCATATAATCCAACGTACTACTTGTTTGTTATCAAACACCCCTTTTGTGTCGGTGTTCGATCGCTAGATCATATGTACATATCGTCGCCTCTTGGTTCACACCACAAAGGTGTGACAAGAATACTTAAGACACATCGCAAGATTCGAACAAGTTCGAATCTATTGAAAGAATAACAAGTGTGCGAAGCACACTTGTAGACATGCGTGTTGGGTAACACGCATGTATGTACCCGCGTTGATAAAATCCAATCTCTAGAAGAAATTGGAGATAACAATGCGGCTAATCCTTATTGTTGGCTACATACTGCGTAACCTACAACAAGCGATTAATCATCAATCTCTGAATTGTTAAAGAACACGACTTGCAAGCAAGTCGTAGTCGAGTTTTACAAAGCAAAACTCGCGGGATTCAAGATCCCACATAGAAGAAATCTGTGTAGATTCCTTCCGTGTGAGCTCTTCTAAAGCATCACGACGTGAGTGGTGGAGCCGAGGAGGATCGAACTCCTGACCTCCTGCGTGCAAGGCAGGCGCTCTCCCAGCTGAGCTACGGCCCCTAGAACTTTCTGCGATAAGTTCTAGTTGGTTACGCTCTCTCGCAGTAACATTTGGTGGGTCTGGGTGGATTTGAACCACCGACCTCACCCTTATCAGGGGTGCGCTCTAACCAACTGAGCTACAGACCCAGGGTCGCGTTTGCCAAGGCAAACGCTTACCTAGTTTTGCCTCTTTTATTTAGGAAGCAAAACTAGTGATAACTTTAGTTCCTGCGCTACTATCTCGGCGCAAAGTGAGTTTGGGCCAGACAAAACCATTCGTGTGGAAACAACGTAACGCAGATCGGGCTGGACCTACTATTTCCAACTCATTCGAAGCTACTAATCGGCGCTCGCGGGTTGGCGAACGTCCGAAAGGAACAAGTACCTAGCTTGTGAATTGAATCAAGGTCGATCTTTTTAAGGAGGTGATCCAGCCGCAGGTTCCCCTACGGCTACCTTGTTACGACTTCACCCCAGTCATTGACCACACCGTGGTAAGCGCCCTCCCTCCTATTAAAGAGGGTTAGACTACCTACTTCTGGTGCAACCAACTTCCATGGTGTGACGGGCGGTGTGTACAAGGCCCGGGAACGTATTCACCGCGACATTCTGATTCGCGATTACTAGCGATTCCGACTTCATGGGGTCGAGTTGCAGACCCCAATCCGGACTACGAGAAGTTTTTTGGGATTCGCTTACCATTGCTGGTTCGCAGCCCTTTGTACTCCCCATTGTAGCACGTTTGTAGCCCACCCCGTAAGGGCCATGATGACTTGACCTCGTCCCCGCCTTCCTCCGGTTTGTCACCGGCAGTCTCCTTAGAGTTCCCACCATAATGTGCTGGCAAATAAGGATAAGGGTTGCGCTCGTTACGGGACTTAACCCAACATCTCACGACACGAGCTGACGACAGCCATGCAGCACCTGTCACTCGGTTCCCGAAGGCACCAATCTATCTCTAGAAAGTTCCGAGGATGTCAAGGGGTGGTAAGGTTCTTCGCGTTGCATCGAATTAAACAACATGCTCCACCGCTTGTGCGGGCCCCCGTCAATTCATTTGAGTTTTAACCTTGCGGCCGTACTCCCCAGGCGGAGAACTTATCGCGTTAGCTGCGCCACCAAAACCTCAAGGGTTCCAACGGCTAGTTCTCATCGTTTACGGCGTGGACTACCAGGGTATCTAATCCTGTTTGCTACCCACGCTTTCGCACCTCAGCGTCAGTATTGGTCCAGGTGGCTGCCTTCGCCATCGGTATTCCTTCCTATATCTACGCATTTCACCGCTACACAGGAAATTCTACCACCCTCTACCATACTCTAGTTTGCCAGTTTGGAATGCAGTTCCCAGGTTAAGCCCGGGGCTTTCACATCCCACTTAACAAACCGCCTACGCGCGCTTTACGCCCAGTAATTCCGATTAACGTTCGTACCCTCCGTATTACCGCGGCTGCTGGCACGGAGTTAGCCGGTACTTCTTCTGTCGTTAACGTCAAGACTCAAGGGTATTAACCTTAAGCTTTTCTTCGCGACTGAAAGTGCTTTACAACCCTAGGGCCTTCTTCGCACACGCGGCATGGCTGGTTCAGGCTTGCGCCCATTGACCAAGATTCCCTACTGCTGCCTCCCGTAGGAGTCTGGACCGTGTCTCAGTTCCAGTGTGGCTGATCGTCCTCTCAGACCAGCTATAGATCGTCGCCTTGGTAGGCTTTTACCCCACCAACAAGCTAATCCAACGCAGGCTCCTCTAATAGCGTGAGGTCCGAAGATCCCCCACTTTTTTCCTCTCCATAAGAAGAGGAATGTATGCGGTATTAGCTCGAGTTTCCCCGAGTTGTCCCCCACTACTAGGTAGATTCCTACGCGTTACTCACCCGTCCGCCACTGTACTCACACCGAAGTGCTTTCTCGTTCGACTTGCATGTATAAGGCCTGCCGCCAACGTTCAATCTGAGCCATGATCAAACTCTTCAGTTTAATGAAGGTTGGGCTATTTGATGACGCAATACTGCTGCGTCTTCATGATCGCCCGAAATCATTTGCTCGAAATGAATTACGTGTTCCCACACGAATGGCTTGTCTGTATAAGACCATCTCGCTGATGTCGCAAACATCAAAGTTTCATGCGGCATCAATCACCCCAGCTGCATTGCCTTGAGGGTGCGGTGCGGCGACGGCCAAGTCGTCGAACCAACGGTCTCATACTCACTTTTTGTTGTTAAAGAGCGGCCCCGGGAAAACTCGCCCCGTGGCAGGGAGGCGAATTATACGTACCGTTCTCCGCCACGCAACAACTATTCCAGGGAATTCCCCCTAAATAGCTTCTAATCGCGCTTGGTCAGCAAATGATAGACCTTCTTCCCGCGCCGCATGATATAGAACCGACCGAAAAGCGCGTCGTTGAAGTCGAGAGCGCGCTTGGCATCGTCGACTTTGGCACCGTTCAGACTCACACCGCCACTCTGTACCAACTTACGTGCCTCGCCCACGGATTTGGCCACCCCGGCTTCGGCCATCGCGGTGAGCAATCCGGTCCCCGGCGCACAGGCCGTGGTCTCGAGTCCGTCGAGTTGCAGTTGACCGAGGTCGTCCTCGGTCAGCTGCTGAAGATCACCGCCAAACAGACATTCACTAATGCGCTGCGCTGACGCTAACGCCGCCTCACCGTGCACCGTGGCCGTGACTTCCTCGGCCAGTCGGCGTTGTGCCGCGCGCAACCCTGGGTTTTCACGGGTATCCGCATCGAGCGCACTGATCTCCTCCTGGCTCAGAAAGGTGAATATGCGCAAGTAATTTGCCGCATCAGCATCTGCACTGTTCAGCCAGAACTGATAGAACCCATAGGGTGAGGTCTGCTTCTCATCCAGCCACACCGCACCCGCCGCGGTCTTGCCAAATTTCGCCCCATCGGCGCGGGTGACCAGCGGCAGGGTCAGCGCGAACGCTTCGCGCCCAAGATGCCGACGCACCAAATCCATACCCGAGACGATATTGCCCCACTGATCGCGGCCGCCGATCTGCAAAGTGCAATCGTAGCGCTTCGCCAGTTCCAGGTAGTCCATCGACTGCAGCAGCATGTAGCTGAACTCTGTGTACGAGATGCCCTGTTCGGCGCGGTCCAATCGGGCCTTGACCGATTCACGCTGGATCATCGCATTGACCGAGAAATGTTTGCCGATATCGCGTAAAAAGGGGATAACCCCCATATCCGCCGTCCATTCCAGGTTGTTGGCAAGCACCGCCCCCGCTTCGAAATCGACGATGCGCTCGGTTTGCCGACGGATGTTGTCGACCCACCCGGCCACCACCGATTCGTCATTGAGCGACCGCTCGTCGTCCCGCCCCGAAGGGTCGCCGACCAGGCCGGTCGCCCCGCCCAGGAGAACGATGGGCCGGTGTCCGGCCTGCTGAAAGCGCCGCAGGGTCAGCAAGGGGACCAGATTGCCGATATGCAGGCTTTCCGCGGTGGGGTCGAAGCCGCAATACAGCGTCCGGGAACGACGGCCGAGGTGCGCGCGCAGGGTTTCCAAATCGGAAGCCTGGCTCACGAGGCCGCGCCACTCCAACTCTTCGATCAGATCCGCCGTCATACCGTGTTCCGATTCACACCCGGGTGTTGAAAGGAAGCGCACCTTATCAAATCCGGCTGAGTTCGCGAAACCAAAGACCGCCCCGATGTGAACAAAAGCACTGGCGCCCGCGAGCTAAACTCGTATACTGCAAAATCCTGGGTAAGGGCCGGAGAATGTCTCGTAACCCCCGGTTTTTGAACGGTTTTTAGAACGGTTTTTCGACGGTTTAGAAATAGACTTCTAACAATAAGCGGTACCGTATGCAGTTTCCGAAAACGCATCTCTACTTGGTTGCCATCCTGAGCTTTGGCCTCTGCTCAATGGTCATTGCAAAGTTCAATGAAGACGACGGCCAGCGCTTTACCACCGAGTCGGTCCTGCTGGCTCTGCCCACCAGTTCGAGCGTTGCTCCGGTCGACACCGATCTCGAGATTCTCGGTGAACTCCCCGCACCACCAAACGCTGTGGTTAAGCCCGCACCGCAAGATCCTATCCATCCCGAGTGGAGTAAGATCGAAACCGAGGTTAAGCCGGGTGACAATTTAGCGCTCATCTTCAAACGTCACGGTTTGAGCCCGCGCGACGTCTACCTGGTGAGTCAAAGCAAGCCCCTTGGAACACGCTTGCGTAACATATTTCCGGGTCATGCACTCACGTTGCATGTGGACGCACAAAAACGATTGATGAACCTCAAGTACACCACCGGACCGCTCGATACGCTCGAGTTCGTGCGCAACGGTGACGAATTCAGCAGCTCACAGATTTCCATGGAGCCGGAGCGCATCGTCGCGTATAAGCACGGCACCATAGATCACAGCCTGTTCGTTGCCAGCCAACGAGCCGGATTAGACGATGGCCTGACGATGCGTCTCGCTCAGATCTTTCAGTGGGATATCGACTTCGTGCTCGACATTCGACCGGGCGATGCGTTCTTCGTTCTCTTCGAAGAGCTGTACCTGAACGACGAGTTCGTCGGTTACGGTGACATCTTGGCAGCGGAGTTCTTGAACCAGGGCGAAATGTATCAAGCCGTGCAATACACAAACTCCGACGGCACATCCGACTACTACGCGCCCAACGGCAACAGCATGCGTAAAGCGTTCCTGCGAGCGCCGGTGGAATTCTCGCGCATCAGTTCCAACTTTAACCTGCGCCGCGTGCATCCCCTGTTCAAGACAGTCAGGCCCCATCGCGGCATAGATTACTCGGCGCCCAAGGATACCCCGATTCTCGCAGCAGGTGACGGACGCGTCACCAAAGCATCGCGCACGAAGGCCAACGGTAATTACGTGGTTATCCAACACGGCGAGCAGTTCGTCACCAAGTACTTACACCTGAACAAATTCGCACGTGGCATCCGTTCCGGCGCTAAAGTCAGTCAGGGACAGACCATCGGTTACGTAGGCGCTACCGGCTGGGCGACGGCTCCGCACTTGCACTATGAGTTTCTGGTCAATGGCGTACACAAGAACCCTCGGACAGTCAGCTTGCCGGATGCACAGCCTATCGCCTCGGCTGAAAAACAGCGGTTCACCGCGCATTCGGTGCAGTACCTCGCACTGCTCGACAACTACAAGATCCAGACCAACTTCGTCGCAGCGCAGTAGCTCGGCTTGGCGTACAACGCGGAATACGCGCAGCGGGCAATCGTCACCGCTCCCAGTTCGTTCTATATGTTTTCGCACACGATTGTAATGGTGCAGCATGAGCGTTAGCACAGACCTTTACCTCGGCTGCATCAGCGGCACCAGTGTCGATGGACTCGACATAGCGTTGCTCGAAGTCACTTCCGAGGACCTACGCATCGGCGCGGCAACGACGGCCGAGCTACCCGCCGATTTACGCGACGATCTTTTGAAGCTCGCCAATCCCACCGAGGGCGAACTCGATTTGTTGGGTTTCACCGATGCCGCGCTCGGCACGTTCATCGGCCGGAGCTTGGAACGGTTCATCGCCGACCACTCGCTGGACCGTAGCCGAATCGCTGCCATCGGCAGTCACGGACAAACCGTCAGGCATCGGCCGGAAGGACGCAACGGTAGCGATGCATTTACGTTGCAAATCGGCGATCCGAACCGAATCGCGGAGATCACGGGCATACGCACCGTGGCCGACTTCCGGCGCAGAGACATGGCCGCTGAAGGCCAGGGCGCGCCTTTAGTCCCACCGTTCCACCACGCGTTGTTCGCTAACAAGTTAGCCCACGACAAGACCCAGATCATTCTGAACGTCGGAGGCATCAGCAATATTTCTGTGCTGCATCCCGGCGTCGCAGTTACTGGATTCGACACGGGTCCCGGTAACGGTTTGATGGATCTGTGGTGCCAGAAACATGGCCGGGGTGCGTACGACGATCAGGGCCTATGGGGCAGCACGGGAAACGTGCAGCGATCTTTACTGGACGCCATGCTGGCAGATCCATACTTCGCGCTGCCGGCACCCAAGAGCACCGGGCGCGAGTACTTCAACGCAGCCTGGCTGGATCGCATTGCGCAAGCACACCCGGAGGTTCCGGCGGCCGATATGCAGGCCACACTTTGTGAACTGACGGCACGCGCCACCACAGATGCCATCGCTGAGATGGATGTCGACACCATCGTGGTGTGCGGTGGTGGGCGCTTGAATCGACACTTGCTGGCGAGACTTCGCGCGAACAGCGCAAAGCCCGTGGCGACCAGCGACGAGTTCTCCATAGACGGTGACGCGATAGAAGCCGCGGCATTCGCCTGGTTCGCTCACCGCACGCTGGTTCAGCAACCTGCCAACGAACCCGCCGTCACCGGCGCTTTGGGCTATCGAATCCTAGGCGCCGTTTACGCGCCCTAAATGAACTAAACGGGACGCTAAATCGAAAAGGAATTCCCGCAGCCGCAAGTGGCTGACGCGTTGGGATTGGTCACCACGAACTGAGCACCGTTCAGGTCCTCGACATAGTCGACTTGAGCGCCTTCGAGATAGGGATAGCTCATCGAATCCACGACCATGCCCACCCCTTCGGCCTCAACCACGGCGTCGTCGTCGGCAACGTCCTCATCGAACGTAAAACCGTAGGAAAAGCCGTTACAGCCCCCACCGGTCACGAACACGCGCAGGCGCAGTGCCTCATCACCCTCGATCGCGATGAGTGCGCGCACTTTGTCCACGGCCCGGTCTGTAAAAGTAATGTCAGCTTGCATGATGAATGGTGCCTCGCAGGGATTATCCTCGCGGTGACAATTTGCGGTCAAGGCACATAACAATCCCTTGGATCTTAACCCGCGCCGGATTCCCCCGGATTCGGCCCGCCGATCGGATGCACCATCGCAGCCCCTTCTTCCGGGGCCGGTTCCAGGACTTCCTCCTCGTGCATCAGCTGCCCATCCACCAGCGCGCCGAGCTGCATCTCGATCATGCGATAGTGCACGTCGCCCTCTACGCGGGCACGGCCCGCTAACTCGACCTTGTTGCCGGCATAGACATTGCCTTGAATGAGTCCGTTGATGACGATGTTCGGCACTCTGACCTCGCCCTGTACGCATCCATCGTCGCTGATCACGACCGTCGCATTAGCGTTATCCGCAAGTACGTTGCCCACCACTCGACCGCTAATATAGAGCTGATCGGTGAACTTCACATCGCCGATGATCTCCGTATGGGCCGCGATCAACGTCACGCCTTTGTCCACTTTTTTACCAAACATGTTGAACTCGTTGTCTTGTGGAGGATGGACCGCTGGCCTACTCAGCAGGCCAGGGAAACGACGCTTGCAGAGGCTCCTTGTCGCGTTGCTCGGCCGTCACAATGATCCGTAGCGGTTCGAATTCGTCCGGCAGCGTGAAACGACCGCCCAGATCCTGGAAGAACCGAAACCTGAATTTGAGAGGATACTCCTTCATTTCAGCAAGTTCTGTGAGCGAGACCACTCGCTCGCCACTCTCGCCTATCTCGCCGGTTTCGCCATTCACCTCACTCTCCCCACGCGCATTGCGGCCGACGACATCCAGCCGCACCACGCCACTGATAAAAGTGCGTCGCAACGCCACCTGAGTCAGCAGCACTTCATAACGGTATTGTCGGGCCTTGCCTCTAACCGGACGCACCTCGAGTTCCGCCACTTGCAAGCCTTTGCGCAGCGCACTCGGCGCCATCAGGCTCTTGTAGAAGATCACCTCTTCTTCCAGGCGCCGGTTGTCGGTACGCAGCGTCGTCATGTCGACACGCAGCGTATCCGCCGCGTCCCGGTGTACTTGCGCGGTCAACTGTACGTCGATGAGTTCGTCCCGTACCGTGCGCAGTTCTTCTTTGGCATCCGCTAGCTCCGCGACCAGCTCGCCTTGCGGTCGAGCCGCGCCGTTCGAGAGATTGTCGCCGAGCTTGAATCCCACAAACAAACACACCGCGCCCACGACGATGGTCAAGACAAACAAGGCCACGCGCCGCCAGGGTTGATGGCGCACGAGCTTGAGATCCCCGGGGGCAGGCACGTCCGAAGCGATGATCCACACCTTAAGTCAACAGTTAAGCGTGTATAATAGCTCGCAATGTCAATGCAGGCTTGCCTGGTGTCCCGTAAAAGCGCTGCATTCCCCCAGTCTGCACGAGAAGGCAGCAACCAGCGGTGAAATTCCCTCGCGTTTCGCTAGATGTTTTCCGACGTCGCCTCGCGACGGTGGACGCCATTCCTCAGCTGGCGTTGCTGGGTGTCGTCACCGGCATCTTGACCTCCGGGGTAATTCTTGGATTCAGGGCGATGATCGACGGCTCGCTCCTGCAGCTTGGAATCGGACCGGAGAATTTCGAATCTCTCTCCATCACTCAACGCACGCTGCTGATCATGATCGGCGCAACGCTGCTCGCGGTGTTGATGCAAAGGTATCGCCCCTCGGTGCGCAGGGTAGGCGTCGTGCACGTTATGGAACGCTTGTCGCGACACCAGGGTTCGCTGCCGCTGAAGAACGCCGTGGTGCAGTTCTTCGGTGGAGCCATCGCGCTCATCAGCGGTCAATCCGGCGGACGCGAAGGTCCCGCCATTCATCTCGGCGCGACCACCGCCAGCTTGATCGGACAAACATCGCGTTTGCCCAACAACAGCGTTCGCACTCTGGTTGCTTGCGGCACCGCCGCAGCCATTGCGAGCAGCTTCAATACCCCCATCGCCGGCGTCATCTTCGCCATGGAAGTCGTGATGATGGAATACACCATTGCCAGTTTCATTCCGGTCATCGTCGCTTCCGTGTCGGCGACGTTGATTACGCAATGGGTGTACGGCGCCGAACCCGCCTTCAACGTCGCGCCTTCGCACATGCATTCGTTGCTCGAGATCCCTTACCTGCTTCTCGGCGGCTTTCTGATCGGTGCGCTCGCAGCGGGCTACATACAACTCATCCAAGCGTTCGCGCGCTTTAACGATCAACCGTTTTGGTTGCGCATCCTGGTGGCTGGCGCTCTGACTGCTGGCTGCGCGGCGTTTCTACCACAGGTGATGGGCGTCGGTTACGACACGGTCAACCAGATCATGCTTTCGGAACTGTCCATCGCGCTGCTGGTACTGTTGCTGATCGGTAAAGCCGTCACCAGTGCAGCCGCCGTCGGCCTAGGCATGCCGGTCGGGCTGATTGGACCCTCGCTGTTGTTGGGCGCCGCGGTCGGCGGCATCTTCGGTAATGCATTGCTCCACTGGCAGGGCGCCGACATTTCAATCGGCTTCTACGTCATGCTTGGCATGTGCGCGATGATGGGTGCGGTCCTACAAGCCCCGCTGGCAGCACTGATGGCGGTACTGGAAATGACGGCGAACACCAACCTCATCTTGCCGGCGATGTTGATCATCGTCGTCGCAACCCTGGTCACAGGACAACTCTTCAAGCAGCGCTCAGTGTTCATCACTACCTTGAACACCCTAGGCCTGCAGTACCCGCCGAGCCCGGTGACGCTACACCTGCAACGTGTGGGCGTGACGGCCATCATGGATCGGTCCGTCGCCCGCCTGCCCCCCAGGATAAGCCTGGACGAAGCACGCACACTCCTTGACGATGCCCCCAATTGGATCCTGGTGGACAACGCAGAGAGAGAACCCTGCGCACTCCTGAATCCCAGCGACCTTGCGGTATTCGTGGAGGACCGCTACCCGGTGCACACGGATGACGAGGAAGACGGCCACGAGCGTACCCAAATCGATACCGCCATCGACCTTTTGGAACTGCCGGGGCAGCGCATGGACGTCACCACCATCAACGCGCGTGCCACCGTCGCCCAGGTACAGAACCAACTGACTAAATCCAACGTGGAAGCCTGCTGTATCGTGCGCACCAGCGCACCGATGATCGCACCCGTGATCGGTATCGTGACGCAGAACCATATCGACAATTACAGGAACCTCAGTTTCCAATGAACAGCTTCTACCTGTGGCTCAAGGCATTCCACATCATCGCGGTCATTTGCTGGATGGCCGGCATCTTCTACTTACCGAGACTATTCGTGTACCACTCGACTACACCGGAACAGAGCGGTCGCGATCGGTTCAAGGTCATGGAAGCCAAGCTCTACCGGATCATCATGAATCCATCGATGCTCGTGACGCTCGTGCTGGGTGTCTGGATGCTGGTCGAGAGTTGGCACGCCTACTCTGGGTCCGTGTGGATGTGGCTCAAAATACTTCTTGTCGTTGTACTGGTTGGCTATCATCACTACTGCCTCATGATCATGAGGGCTTTCGCGCGCGACAAAGTACCGCACAGCGAGAAGTTTTTCAGAGTATTTAACGAGATACCCGTACTCATCTTGATTCCCGTGGTCATACTTGTCACGGTCAAGCCTTTCTAACACCAACTAGCACCCGACAAGACGATGCAAAGAAACAAATCCAGCGAACTCATCGAGCGTGCACGCAAGAGCATCCCTGGCGGTGTCAATTCGCCCGTGCGTGCATTCAAAGGCGTTGGGGGCGACCCCGTGTTCTTCACGCGCGGCGCAGGTCCCTACCTGTACGACGTCGACGGCAATGAATACATCGACTACGTCGCCTCGTGGGGTCCCATGTTGCTGGGTCACGGACATACGGCCACGATCAACGCCGTGGTGGAGCAAGCACAACAGGCATTGGGCTTCGGGGCACCGACCGAAGGGGAGATCGCGTTAGCCGAACGCATCATCGAGTTGGTGCCGAGTGTCGAGAAGGTGCGCATGGTCAACTCCGGCACCGAGGCAACGATGTCTGCCATCCGCTTGGCGCGGGGGTTTACAGAGCGCGATCTCATCATCAAGTTTACCGGCTGCTATCACGGTCACTCGGACGCCTTGCTGGTCAAGGCAGGCAGCGGCCTGCTGACCCTGGGTATTCCCAATTCACCGGGCGTGCCGGAGGGCGTGGCAGCCAACACACTCACCCTGCCGTTCAACGACCTCAGTGCAGTGGAGCGCGCGTTTGACGAATACCCCGGGCAGATCGCCTGCGTCATTCTGGAACCGGTAGCCGGTAACATGGGTTGCATTCCGCCGACCGCCGGTTTTCTAGAGGGTTTGCGCAACGTTACGTCCAAACACGACACGGTGCTTATCTTCGACGAAGTGATGACCGGGTTCAGGCTCGCACCAGGCGGTGCGCAAGAATACTTCGGTGTGACTCCCGATCTCACTACGCTGGGAAAGATCGTCGGTGGCGGTCTGCCCGTAGGTGCATTCGGGGGTCGTGCCGACATCATGGCCTGCATCGCGCCGGAAGGTGCCGTGTACCAAGCTGGGACACTCTCCGGCAATCCGCTGGCCGTGGCCGCCGGTCTCACCATGCTCAACCACTTGCATGCGGATCTCTATACTCAAATCGCCAGGGCTACCGAACGGCTCGCCGAAGGACTTGTTGAGCGCGCCGGAGCGGCTGGTGTTACGGCGTGCACGAATCACGTGTGCGGAATGTTCAGTCTGTTTTTTGACGTCGAACAGGTCGCCAACTTCGATCATGTGTCAAACTCGAACGTTGAGCGGTTCAATCGTTTCTTCCACGGTATGCTCGATCGTGGCGTTTACCTGGCACCCTCCGCTTTCGAAGCAGGGTTCATCTCCACCGAGCACACCGATGCCGTCATCGATAAAACGTTGACCATGGCGGAAGAAGCGCTAGGGCTACTTTAGCTATATAAAACAAACCAAAACACGAACGACAAGGACAATAGATGTTTGATGTATTCGGTCTCGGTAACGCGATCGTCGATATCGAGGTGAGCGTCGACGATCAGTACCTGAAGTCCCACGATATCGCTAAGGGGCACATGACGCTGGTGGACTCGCAACGCATGCACCACCTCATCGATAGCCTGGACGGCGCCAAGATGGCACGATGCAGCGGCGGCTCTGCGGCAAACACGATCTTCGCCATCCAATCTTTCGGCCTTGCCACCGCCTACTCCTGCAAAGTGGCGAACGATGCAAGTGGACAGTATTTCGTCAACGAGATGCAGCAGGCCGGGGTTGTCTTGAATGACAACGTCAACGTTGGCGCCGGGGCAAGCGGGCAGTGCTTGGTGATGATTACCCCGGATGCCGAACGCACCATGAATACGGATCTTGGTGTCTCGAGCGAACTGCATGCCAACGACGTCGATCATCATCACGTCGCAAACGCACGCTACTACTATGTCGAAGGTTATTTGAGCTCATCACCGTCGAGCACCGCGGCCGCCATCGCCTGCAGACAGAACGCCGAGCAGGCCGGCGTGAAAGTTGCCGTGTCGCTCTCTGACCCATCTATGGTAGAAATTTTCAGCGAACCCATGCAGACCATTTTAGGTAACGGCGTCGATGTGCTCTTCTGCAACGAAGAAGAAGCGTTGGGATGGGCAAGCTCAGATCGCCTGGACGTCGCCATCAACGAACTGAAGGATATCGCCCGCGAGGTATACATCACGCTGGGAGCGGCAGGCTCCATGGCAGTGTCGAGCCACCACCGCCAAACAGCCGAAGGTGTTGCGGCACACGCGGTCGACACCACCGGAGCCGGGGATATTTATGCCGGTGCCTGTCTCACCGCATTATGCAACGGTGCAGAACCTGTGGACGCCGCACGGTTCGCCAACTACAGCGCTGCACATCTCGTGAGCCAGTACGGCGCGAGGCTGAAGTCCCCTCGCGAATACGCGGAACTGCAGAAGCACTATACCGCTTGATCTCAGCACCCGGCGTGTCGCCGGCCGGTCAACTCATGAACGTCAGTGCCCGGTCGATGCGCATCTCGTGCAGATCCGTCGTGCACCCGTAAGCGACAACCTCCACGCCTGCCTGCAACGCCCGCGTCACTGCCTCGGCATAGGTCGGATCGATTTCCCGGGCGGTGCGGATGCGCTGTATGCCGCAGTGTTGTGCGCAAAACAACAGCATGGCGCGATCGCCTTGTTGCACTCTGTCCGCCAGCGCTTCCACATGCTTCAACGCGCGTGCGCTTACCGCGTCGGGAAACGCACCCACCGCGCGCTTGGTTGCTGATTGGTCTTCGTCATCGACAAGGAGCGTCACGCTTTTTACTTCTATCCAGACCTTGGCGCCAGCCCGAGTCACCAGAAAGTCGAAGCGCCCCCTGCCGTCCGGAATCTTCGCTTCGGCTGCAATTTGCACATCCTCGCCTCCAATCTCTCGAATGGTGCCGTGGGTAAGCGCCTCAGCCACCAATCGATTGGCACGGTTGGTATTCACGCTCACGATGCCGCGCGGGGTCTCCACGAGTTCGAGCGTATGTGCGTATTTGCGCTTGGGATTATCGGAACGCGACAACCAAACCCGGCTGCCGGGCTCGGCGCACCCGGTCATGGCGCCTGTGTTCGGGCAATGTGCCGTCACCGCAGTGCCATCCACGAGATACACATCCGCCAAGAAACGTTTGTAGCGCCGCACCAACTGCGCTTCCTGCAGCACCGGTAGTTTCATGCGCGCGCACCCCACTGCTTCAACGCCGCTGCGATCCTTTCGATACCCAGCTCGATGGATTGAGTGTCGGTCGTGAAGGCAAAGCGCACGAACCGATCTTGCAGGTGTTGACCGAAGTCCGCGCCCGGGGTTGCAGCGACATGAAACTCGTCGAGTAAACGCCAGCAAAACGTGTGGCTGTCGAACCCTGTGTGCGATATGTCGACGTACAAATAAAATGCCCCGTCCGGTTCGATGGACACTTGAAAGCCGAGCGCCGCCAGCCCATTCGTCAACAGGTGGCAACGCTCCTCGAAAGTTCGTGCTCGAGTTCGGTGTATGTTCATCGCGGCCGCGGAGAACGCAGCCACAGCGGCGTGTTGCGCAATTGTGCTCGGGGCTATGAACAGATTCTGCGCGAGTTTCGTCACCGGCTCTACCGCAGCCTCCGGCACCACGATCCAACCCAGGCGCCATCCGGTCATGCCGAAGAACTTCGAGAAACTATTCAACACATAGAGGTCCGGAGCGACTTGCAAGCCCGTGTCGTACTCGCCGTGCCACGTGATGCCCTGATAGATCTCATCCAAAACAAAGAAACCACCGCGCTGCCGCACCTCGTTGGCAATTCCGCTGAGTTCGCTACGCGATAGCATAGTGCCGGTAGGATTCGCCGGTGATGCCAGCAACACACCTCGCGTGCGCGGCGTCCAACGTGCGGCGATATCCTCTACACTTGGTTGAAAGCGCTGATTGGCACCAACCGGGATGGGCACAGGCTCAGCACCGACCAAACGTGTGAACACTTCATTGCAGGGATAACCAGGATCGGTGATGAGCATTTGGTCCGACGGGCCGAGTAGCAATGCGGTCAGGAGCGTCAACCCGCCACTGGCGCCAGCCGTGACGACGATGCGCTCAGGACTCAGATTGACACCGGCATCGGCATAGTGCTCAGCAATGCATTCGCGCAGCGGCAAGATACCCGTGGCGATCGTGTATTTGGTCTGACCATCGGTCAGAGCTGCGAGACCGGCGTCGACGATGGGCTGGGCGGTCGGGAAATCGGGTTCACCCACTTCGAAGTGGACGACGCGGTGGCCTTGAGCCTCCAATTCCTGGGCCCGCGCCAGGACTTCCATGACTTCGAACGCCTTTATAGCGCCCACTCTGTCGGTGAACAATGCCGCCTCCAACTACGCTCGCATCCTCTCTGGGCAGCTTAGACGAAAGTCAAATCCGCACACAAATACGGTCCGAATGAGGTGATTTTAATATGGTGTTCCCGAATGTGTTCTGGTAGTTTACGCGCCCTTCTTAAGTCGGGTGTCGCGCGACACCCACACAGGACGGTTCAAGGTGGCGAAAGCGAAGGCAAAAGCGAAAACAAAGGCCCAGTCTCAGAAAAAGGCTCAAAAAACGGCCAAGCCTAAGACAAAGGCAAAAACCAAGGCAGCGGCGTCCAAGCCAAAAGCCAAGAGCAAAGCGAAAGCCCAATCCAAGCAGAAGGCCAAATCGCCGTCGAAGGTAAAGGCAAAGACTAAAGCCGCAGCAAAGGCGCAGACCAAGGCCAAGCCAAAGGCGAAGACCAAAAAAGCAGCCCCCCGAGCCAAGTCCAAGAGCAAAAGCACAGCCGCGCCGAAGAGTAAAACTCAAAGTAAGGCCAAAACCACAACACGCAAATCGTCCGTCAGCAAAGTCAAGGCGAAAGTCAGCGTGACACCGTCAAGGCCAACGAGCAAGAAAACTGCCACGAGACGAGCAAGACCGATAGCAAGAGCCCCAATTCTGACATCCATGACCGCAACGCCAGACGTACTCCCAAGCGGAGATTCTCAGTTCCAGAACTTCACCCCCTATCAGCCAAAGGGCAACGAACTCTACATGAGCGACGAGCAGCTCGTGCACTTTCGCCAGATCTTGACGAACTGGCGGCACGAATTGATGGAGGAGGTCGACCGAACGGTCAATCACATGCAGGACGAAGCGGCGAACTTCCCGGATCCTGCCGATCGCGCCACCCAGGAAGAAGAATTCAGCATCGAGCTCAGAACACGAGACCGCGAACGTAAACTGATCAAGAAAATCGATCAGACTATCGAGCGGCTCGATCAAGAAGACTACGGCTATTGCGACACCTGCGGCATCGAGATCGGTTTGCGCCGATTGGAAGCGCGCCCCACCGCCACCCAGTGCGTCGACTGTAAATCTCTCGACGAAATCAAAGAGCGTCAAATCCTCGGCTAGTCATCGCCGCGCGGACGCATGTCTATCGCCGGTCGGTTCGCGCCATCGCCCACGGGACCTTTACACATGGGCTCTCTCATTACGGCACTGGCGAGCTACTTGGACGCGAAGCAGCGTCACGGCACCTGGGCGGTGCGCATCGACAATCTCGATCCCCCACGCGAAGATCCGCACGCCATTACGCTGATTCAGCAATCCCTGACCGCCCACGGGTTGGTGAGCGATGCACCCATCGACTATCAAGCCGAGCACCAGGAGCGCTACGAGGCCGCTCTGGCGCAGCTGCGTTCACAGATCTTCTGGTGCCGTTGTTCACGCAGATCTCTCGCCAATGAAAAAGCCTATCCCGGCACTTGTCGTGCATTCACCTCCCAGCGGCCCGATGCCGCGATTCGCCTCCACATCGAGGAAGGGCACGTGGGCTTCACCGACCGTCTCGCGGGTGCCGTGGAACGCGATTTGACTCGGCAAGGCGGCGACATGATCATCAGGCGTCGCGACGGGCTCTGGGCCTACAACTTTGCCACGGCCGTGGACGACGGCCACGACTTCTCCAGCGTCGTGCGCGGCAGCGACTTGTTCGAGGTCACCGCGCAGCAAATCCACATCATGCGTCAACTGAAACTGGACATCCCCGAATACGCCCACATACCAACCTTGTGCTTTGCCGATGGCGCTAAGCTGTCCAAGCAGACCCATGCGCCAGCGCTGGACGATCGAGACGCTGCCGACAACCTGCGCACCGCCTTTAGGTACCTCGGCCTGACCCCCCCGAGCCATGCCCGGCGCAGCGTTGCCGAGTGGCTCACCTGGGGTCTGGAGCACTTCGCGCTTGCCAACGTTCCCGCGCAGCTTGCGCCCTACCCCCGGCCTTAATGTGGTAAGAGACGTGCTAACATACCGCCGCATATGACTGACGTACTCCTAGTCGATGCCAATGCAGATCGTTGTGCCGCCACGACGAACGCGCTGCGCGAATACGGGATTGAGGTTACTTCGTTCACGGCTTTACCTTCGCTTGCACAGCTGGCCGAACGCCGTCACGAGTGCCTGGTGATCGACGCTGAGACGATCGAGGCCAAACTCACCGACGTCGCCAAGCTCATTCCCGTTATCGTCATCGCCGAACAGGCTTCGATTCCGGCGGCGGTGGCCTGCATTCACCGGGGCGCGGCTAACTATTTGGCGTTACCTGCCGCGCCGGACGAACTCGTCGCCGCCGTCGAGCGCGCCCGCTCACTCGCCTCTGCACATACGACACTCGACCTCGAGCAGTTCTCGCTGATCGGTTCATCGGAACAGATGCGTGTTTTGAAGGAAGGGGTGGAAAAGGTGGCGCCTACGGACTCGACCGTGTTGATACAAGGTCCTTCAGGCACAGGTAAGGAGCTGGTCGCCCGAGCCATCCACGCGGCAAGCCGGCGAGCGAACGCTCCGCTCATTACCATCAACTGCGCCACAGTCCCGCCCAATCTGATCGAAACTGAACTCTTTGGTGTCGAGCAATTCGATACCAGCGAAACGGGCACCACAGGCCTCGTCAACGCGGCTAACGGCGGCACACTTTTTCTCGACGAGATCGCCGAACTGCCCGCTGCCGCGCAAGCGCGCCTCTTGCGGGTCATGCAGGGGGAGAATCGACCCGTGGGGGCCTCTGTTACCCATGCCGTAGACGTCCGCATCATCGCCGCCACCCACCGCAACTTGGCCGACGCCGCACAAGCCGATCAATTCCGCGAGGACCTGTTTTACCGCTTGAATGTGGTGCGTTTCCAGCTGGCACCGCTCCGCTCGCGAGGCGAGGACGTCATCGAAATCGCCGAGTGGCTACTCAGTCGCACCAGTGCGCGACTGCAAAAGCCCAAGCTGAAATTCGACACCAGTGCGCTCGAGGCGATGCGCTCGTACCACTGGCCGGGCAATGTTCGCGAGCTGGAAAATGCCATCGAACGCGCGGTCATTTTGAGCGACAATGAAGGCTTGATTACCCAGAGCCTGCTGGCGATCGAACCCGCCGCCGAGCAGCGCGACGATGTAGAGCCCGTACCTGATGCAGAAACGTCGCTCGAAGATTACTTCGTGCGTTTCGTCCTCGACAATCAGGATCACTGCACCGAAACGGAGCTCGCCGAAAAGCTGGGTATCAGCCGTAAGAGCCTTTGGGAGAGGCGTCAGCGATTGAACATACCGCGACGCAAGACTAAAAAGCGTGGTCCAAGACGAGAGCCGACGACGAAATAGTCAGCCAGACCGCACCCTATTGACTGAACATGCGTACATTGAACGTATTGAAGTGCGGTCGTTAGTAGCAGCAAGAGAAGCCATGGAACAACAGACAAACGACATCAACGAGCCGCAACGTGTCTCGGACCACGGCATTGACGCCAATCATCTCGACGCCAACGCCTTATCGGTCATCGATACGTTGTCCGATGCCGGGTTCGATGCTTATCTGGTCGGTGGCTGCGTCCGCGACCTTCTGTGCGGCGAGGTCCCGAAAGATTTCGACGTCGCGACGAATGCGACCCCCGAAGAGGTCAAGGCGCTATTCAAGCGCTCGCGTCTGGTAGGCCGACGCTTTCCTATTGCCCATGTGCGCTTCGGCCGGGATTTGATCGAAGTCTCCACGTTCCGCCAGGGTGAGCACGATTCCCTGGAAACGGACGACAAAGGCCTCATCCTCAAGGATCACGCGTTCGGCACTCTCGCGGACGATGCCTTCCGGCGCGATTTCACCATCAACGCGCTCTACTACGATCCGAACAACCACGTCATCATCGACTACGTTGAGGGGCTCAAGGACATCGAGCAAAAGACTCTGCGCTTTATCGGTGAACCGGAGGCTCGTCTGGCGGAAGATCCCGTGCGCATCTTGCGTGCCATCCGTTTCGCCGCAAAACTCGACTTCGACATCGATCCCGAGATCCTCGAACTGATCGACGACACCGCTGACCGGTTGGAGGCCATCCCGTCGGCGCGACTCTTCGACGAATTCTTGAAGCTGTTCCTGACCGGCAGTGCCGAAGTCGCTTGGGGCGCCCTGCGCGAAACACCGCTGGTGTACAGCCTCTTCCCGAGCTGCAATCCCGACAACCCCATCATCAGCCAAGCGATGGCCAATACCGACCAGCGCATCGCACAGGACCTCCCTGTGACGCCCGGATTTCTCATCGCGGTACTGTTGTGGGACGACTTCGACAGCCGCCGCGCGCACCTCAAACCTCAGGAGCGCCACACCAAAGCTTTTGAGATCGCCATGGACACACTGGCAATCCAACAGCAACACATCGCGATACCACGCCGCTACAGCATCTTCGCCCGCGAAGTCTGGCAGCTCCAGGACCGTTTGGTAGAACGCCATCCACGCGGCGTGAAGAGATTGTTGGGGCACAAGCGGTTTCGCGCCGCGTTCGACTTTCTGTTGTTGAGAGGCACCGCACAAGCCATCGAACGGATACAAGCCGCCAGTGACTCAAGCCCTAACCTGAGCAAGATCGGGCGCTGGTGGGAAGAAATTCAAACCTTGGATGCCGACGGCCAACAGAAGATGATCGATGCGCTGCCAAAAAAACGCGGCAAACGCCAAGGCAAGAACAATCGCAACAAGAATCGACGCCCAAACCGTCGCCAGGGTGCGGATGGACAGGCTCAGCTCGATCCGGACCGCCAGCCCGGCGCCGATGCTTGGCAATCGGGCTCGCCCTGGACCAACCGCTAACGTTCCACACCAGCTATGAGCAGTCCCCAGCCCGAAGTCATAGACACCCCAGCACACATCGCCAAGAAGGTGCACGTCGCCGCCGAAGCCAAGCGCTTACCGCGGTATCTAGCCGTGGAAGGCCCGATAGGTGTCGGCAAAACGACGCTCGCCAGCCGCCTGGCGCAAGCCTTGCACTACCCGCTGATGCTCGAGCCCGTGACGGAGAATCCGTTCCTCGATCGCTTCTACTTGCACGGTGAGCAACACGCACTGCCGACACAACTGTTCTTTCTCCTGCACCGCGCGCGACAAGTCGCGGACATGCCGACCCACGACCTCATTGGACCGGAACTCGTCGCCGATTTTCTATTCGAGAAGGACAGACTGTTCGCCAAGCTCACCCTTGACGACCACGAATACGATCTTTACAGCCAGATTCACGATAGTTTGAATCTGCACCCGCCGACACCGGACCTGGTGATCTACTTACAAGCACCCACACAAGTGCTGCAGCAGCGTATCTCACGTCGCGGTATCGAATTCGAGCAACACATTCAAAACGACTATCTACGCGCCCTCGCAAACGCTTATACAGAGTTCTTCCACTATTACGATGCATCCCCCTTGCTCATTGTGAATGCCACCGAAATCGACTTCGCCAACAACGACGACCATTTCAGCGCCCTGCTGGATCAAATCATCCAGATGGACGACATGCGGCACTTCTTCAATCCTCACCCGACGCTGCTATAACGCTTCCCTGGCACGAGCCGGGCCCCAACCACCGACATTCAACGAAATGTGTGACCCAGGTCGCAATCTGACAATAGACCGTGCACACATGCATCCCGCTCGGGTCCTTAAAATAGCCCCTTAGTCACCAATCGCAGACAGGACTTATGCTGATTGCCCATAGCCCGCAGAAACTCATAAACGAACTGGATGCCATGCGCTTTCGCGGCGCGCGGCGGTGCGTCAGCTTGGTCAGCACCCGCGGCAATCTGCACGACGGGCACGGCTCCGTCATCCACGCGGCGCGCACGGTCAGCGACATCGTCATCGTCGCCATCACGCCGCCCGAGACAACACCGCGGCGTAGCCAAGGCAATGTCGTGTCGGCGCCGGAGTTTCACGACATCAGTTTCGTCGAGCAACATGACGTCGACGTGGTGTACATCCCGGACGAAACCTACCTGTTCCCACACGGCCACGCGTGCCGGGTCAAACTCGATTACCCGCATCTGTGCGAATTCGTCGACAACCCAACGCACAACTTGAGCGTGCACCTGAAGCTGATCAACACCGTCCAGCCGGACATCATGGTGTGGGGCGAGAAAAACTACCTCGAGTTTCACTGGCTGCGCGAGCTGGTTCGCGATCTGAACATCCGTACGCAAATGCAATGCATACCCACCGTGCGCCACGCCAACGGGCTAGCGGTGTCGTCAGACACTTCATTGTTGTCACACGACGAGCAGGCACAAGCACCGATACTGTATGAAACGCTTAACAATATCGTGCACGCTATTCGTACCGGCGCGCGCAACTTCGCTAACCTCGAAAAAACTGCCCGCATCGCTCTGAAGGGTGCGGGATTTGATAGTATCCTCTGCAAAGTGCTGGACGATCGGACCTTGCAAGATGCCTGTCATGACACCCACCAATTTCGCATTGTCGGCAACGTGACCTTGAACGGAGTCCCTATTACGGACAATCTCGGCCTGTCGTTGTGAAACCGACGGAAGGGGCGGCCTGGCAGCAGCTTGCTCGCGCTGCTGCAGCCCTGGACGCGCACTTAACCGAACTGCTCGACCCGGACAACGATGCTCAAACCGCGCGTTGCGCGGCACTCACTCACGAGCTAGCGGGCGCCTACTACGATTTTTCCAAACAGCGCATCGATCTGAACACCCTGACGCTGCTTGGCCGCTTGGCGCAGGAAGTCCACCTGCCGCAAAAGATCCAAGCGATGATCTCCGGGGAACCGATCAACGCCTCCGAGAATCGTCCTGTGCTGCACACCGCGCTACGCAGCGCTCATCCAGATGAACGCATCGCCAATGCCGTGGCAGCGGTCCAACAATCCATGATGCGGTTCGCGGATGCGTTGCACTCCGGAACATGGCGAGGTGCGACGGGCCGAGCGATCACCGATGTCGTGCACATCGGCATCGGTGGTTCGCACCTCGGTCCCGAACTCGTGACCCGCGCTTTGGCGAATGATCGATGCTCGCCTTTGCGCGTTCACTTCATCGCCAACATCGATGCCAACGATCTAACGTCCAAACTGACTCGTCTCAATCCGGAAACCACACTCGTTATCGTCGTCTCCAAATCGTGGGGTACGCTTGAAACCAGGGTCAACGCCGTCAGCACCCGCAATTGGTTTCTCGAGCGCATGGGTTCTACGGATGCGATCGCCAAACATTTTGTCGCCGTGACGTCCAACGTTGAGGCCGCGACCGAATTCGGTTTAGCGGAGTCCAACATCTACCCGATTTGGGACTGGGTCGGCGGACGTTACTCGCTGTGGTCGGCCGTGGGTTTGCCCATTCTGCTGAGCATTGGTGAGAGCGCTTATCGCGAGTTTCTCGCCGGTGCTGCGGAAGTCGACCGGCATTTCGCTACCGCACCCGCACTCTCCAACGTGCCTGCCCTGAGTGGTTTGTTGGCCACCTGGAACTACAACTTTCTCGGTGCGCAAAGCCTGGCGGTGCTGGCCTATGACGAGCGTCTGGCGTTGCTCCCGGAGTATCTGCAGCAGCTGGAGATGGAAAGCAACGGCAAGTCGGTGGATGTCGACGGTAACGCACTCGACTATCACACGATGCCGATACTATGGGGTGGCGTCGGTACCCGCGGCCAACACGCGTACCACCAGCTCCTGCACCAGGGCACGCGCAACTTCACCGCCGATTTCATCGTCGTCGCCCGCGACGACCGCGACCTCGCGGAGCATCACCGGTGGCTTCTCGCCAATGCGCTCGGTCAAGCCCAGGCGATGGCGCAGGGTTACGCCGCAGACCCCGAAGAACCCTTCAAAGAGGTGCCGGGTAATCACCCGACCACCACCATCGTGCTGGATGCACTGGGACCACACCAGCTTGGTGGTCTGCTCGCCACCTACGAACACAAGGTATTCACACAAGGCGCGATCTGGCGGGTCAATTCGTTCGACCAATGGGGCGTCGAGTTGGGCAAAGCCCTGGCCGTGCCCATCTACGAGCAACTGAGCCATCCCGGCGCCTCCGTGGAGACCCAGGATCTAAGCACGCAAATCCTCATCGAACGGCTGCGCCGCTAAGGACCCTCGGAACATCCCTAGTCCGCTCAAAGGGGTAGGCGGTACAATATTCGCTTTGCCCACGCGGAGGGATCAGTGAGCGAGTTGTACCCAGTGCCCGATTTCATGTTGGAACGTTGTTACATCAACGACGAGCAATACCAGGCGATGTATCAACGCTCAGTAGAAGACCCCGAAGCCTTTTGGGCGGAACAGGCCGATAAGTTCCTGGACTGGGAACAGAAATGGCACACCGTCGTCACTGCCGACCTGCCCAAGGGTAATATCCAATGGTTCGACGGTGGCGCCTTGAATGTCACCGTCAATTGCATCGATCGACACTTGCCGGATCGAGCCGAGCAGACGGCCATCATCTGGGAAGGCGACGACCCGGGCCTGGATGCACACATCACCTATCAGGCACTTGCGGATGCCGTCGGTCGTCTGGCCAATGGCCTGCGGGCGCGCGGTGTGAACAAAGGCGACCGAGTGTGCATCTACATGCCGATGGTACCGGAGGCGGCTTACGCCATGCTCGCATGCGCGCGCATCGGCGCCATCCACAGCGTGGTATTCGGCGGCTTCTCGCCCCAATCGCTCAAGGACCGCATTCTCGATTCCGATTGTACTGTCGTGATAACCGCCGACGAAGGGGTGCGCGGCGGCAAAGCCATTCCTCTGAAGGCCAACACGGAGCAAGCGCTCGCCGATTGTCCGAACGTCCACACTGTAGTCACCGTCCAGCGCACCGGGGGTGACATCGAATGGACTGAGTCGCGCGACGTTTGGTATCACGAGCTCATCGCCGACCAGGACACGTTTGCACAGCCGGCAACAATGTCCTCCGAAGATCCGTTGTTTATCCTGTATACATCGGGCTCGACCGGCAAACCCAAGGGCGTGCAGCACTCGACGGCGGGCTACCTGTTGCAAGCCGCGATGACGCACAAATACGTGTTCGACTACCACGACGGGGACATCTATTGGTGCACTGCCGACGTCGGCTGGATCACCGGCCATTCCTACATCGTCTACGGTCCGCTCGCCAACGGCGCGACGACCTTGATGTTCGAAGGCGTGCCTACCTATCCCGACGCTTCGCGGTTCTGGCAAGTCATCGACAAACACAAGGTCAATACTTTCTACACCGCTCCAACGGCTCTCCGGCAGCTGATGAGCCAGGGCGATGAGTTCGTCACCCGCACCGACCGCTCGACCTTGCAGCTCCTGGGTACGGTCGGCGAACCCATCAATCCCGAAGCGTGGGAGTGGTATCACCGCGTGGTCGGCGATCACCGCTGCCCCATCGTCGATACCTGGTGGCAGACCGAAACCGGCGGCATCATGATCACCCCGCTACCGGGCGCCACCGCCTTGAAACCGGGTTCTGCCACCAGACCTTTTTTCGGCGTGAAACCTGCACTCGTCGACCCTGACGGTAAGATTCTCGATGACACCGCCGCAGCCGGTAACTTGGTCATCACCGGATCGTGGCCGGGACAAATTCGCACCGTGTACGGCAATCACCAACGGGTCGTCGAAACTTACTACTCGACCTATCCAGGCTATTACTTCACTGGCGATGGTGCGCGTCGCGACGAAGACGGCTACTACTGGATTACTGGGCGTGTCGACGATGTGCTGAACGTGTCCGGTCATCGCATTGGCACCGCCGAAGTCGAAAGCGCGCTGGTGTTGCATCCGTCAGTGGCGGAAGCTGCAGTGGTAGGCTATCCGCACGATGTGAAGGGCGAAGGCATCTACGCGTACGTGACGCTGATGGTGGGCGATAATCGCGACCCAGCGGAGTTGTTGGAAGAACTTGTCGCGTCGGTGCGCTCTGAAATCGGGCCGATAGCGAAGCCGGATGTCATCCAATGGGCGCCTGGCTTACCCAAAACACGCTCCGGCAAGATCATGCGGCGCATCTTGCGCAAGATTGCCGCCAATGAACTCGACAACCTCGGCGACACCTCGACACTCGCGGACCCAAGCGTGGTGGACGACCTGATCGCCAACCGGGAAAATCGCTAGCCCGTTACTTATGCCGTCACTAGGCAACCGGTCACCGGCGCAACTTCGATCGTCGCCACGGTACCGGAATTGAAGGTGATGTAATCCTGCTCCATACCGTCTGAGAAGATGACCCCACGCTCCGGCATATGCGATTCGATAATCAGTCGATCGCCCTTGGGAATGCTGCCGAAGACGAGGCTTGTGCCCGTGGTTTTACTGGGGAAGGGTTCTCTGACGCTAAACTGCAAACGCTGTTCGTCCCACGCGAAACCATCTGTCAGTTCGTGTGCTCGCGTCGCATAGACACCGCGCGCACCGGCCAAAATGGATTGCAACCAGCCTGTCGAGCCGAACCCGGTCGAAACGATGATACCGGAAGAGCTCTGCTGCTCGCAGCGGCCGTTCCACGACAATAGATAACGCGCTGAAGTATGCGACTGAGGGCCGATGAAAAGATCGTTGACCGCGCGCAACACTTGTCCGTCATTGGTCGACGCTTGCGCGAAGGTCACCGCCCGGCGGTGAGCGCGATCACGAGCCAACCGCTTCAACACAGCGGCGAGTTCGTCGCAAACGAAATGCAACAACACGCCGTCCCATCGGTCGGGATCCGGATTTATCCCTACGACCGGTTGACCATCCAAGTACTTCAGTGTGTTGGCCACTAAGCCGTCCTGACCGACCACCACGACTACGTCGTCCTCGTGAAATTGATACGACGGTAAGAAACTCCGTTCCAGGATCTGCAGGCGTCCGCTCTGACGCAGGATCTCCTCGGCCATCACCAGCTGATGTCGATAGCGGTCGTGCTCAACGACATAGTCCCGAGGATCTATGTCGTTGTGCTCCAGATAAAACTTCGCCTGCGGCCAAGTGTTGAAGCGCTCTACCAGCTCTTCCAAGCGGGTTTTACGAGTGACTAAGACGTAGCGTCGTTCTTCTCTTTCCATGTCGGTTACCCCTGCAGCTTGGATTTGCGCAGCGCTCTCTTGAAACCCTGCTGCAGCAGTTCGGGGGCCAAGTTGAGTTCGCCTATTTTGTGCGCATTTTGCGCAAAGGACTCCATGGCCAGGGCCATCAACTGATCGGGTTGCATCTGCGCTTGCGCCATTGCCTTCAGATGCTCGACTGGCAGAGCCTGCACCGCTTCCATCTTGGTGCGGATCGCGTAAGCATCTGCATCCGCTTCCTGATTGAGGTTGCCAACACGCGTTTCGACCAGCGCCCGGCGTTCCTCTTCCGCTTCGATTTGCGCTTGTAGTCGCTCTTTATCGGTTTGCAGCTGGCTGCGGAAAATGTCGCGTTCGTTCTCGATTCGCCGTGCTTCGATCTCCTGCTGTTTCTCCTGCACGGAACGGTCCGTGTCCAACTCTGCTTCTTTGATGGTGCGCTCCTGCTCGACCGCCGATTTGCGTCGGCTATAGGTCGCATCGTCGGCATCCTGAAGGATCGCTTCGCGCGTTTGAGCTTCCAGGGCACGGGCAGTCTCAGGGGTCGGCGCGATCTTCGCCACGTTCACCTCCAGCACACTCAACCCCAACGCCGGTAACGCGTCTGTCAAACCCTCTCTAAGCGCTAGCGTGATGGCGTTTGTCAGCGTCAAGGCTTCGCGCAATGCCCGCCCTTCCACGTGATCCTGCACAACGCGCTGTGCGGTTCGCACGACCCGCTCGTTGAGATTCAACGGATCTTCCGAGACGTAGGCGCCTTTGCGTTTACCGGGGGCATTTTCGATCGTGAAGTTGAAGATCTCTGCGGTTTTGAGGGGTTCGGTGATGCGGAACGTGACCTGTCCCTGCACGGAAATTTCCTGAAAGTCTCCGGTTTGCAGGTTGAAGATGAACGGAGCGTCCTGCGCATTGATCGGTATCGCGGCAATGGAGTTGGTCCGCTGGTTGTAGAAGAAGCTCAAACCCTTGCCGCTGGCTCGAATGTCCCCTTGGACACTGCGGATGACATAGGTGGATGCATCCGCTTTGTAGTAACTGATTCCTAACATGGCTGATCTCCTGCTTGTTGCTTCGTTATTAGTGTCTTAATGTCACTTACTAATTAGTGTCTATAAGACACGAATAAGGAATGGAAGTCAAGTCGAGCTGCCTATAAGATGCAAATAAAGTGTCGAAAAGTCACAAATTGCTCACATATGACCGCTGCTGACGACCAAAGCGAGACCGAATTTCTGGCTGCGTACGATCCGAGGGCGTTTCCAAGCCCGCTCCTGACCGTCGATGCCGTGCTGTTCACGTACCACGAGCAATCGTTGCAGACGTTGCTGGTCAAGCGTTTAGCCCATCCGGACCGGGGTAAGTGGGGCCTGCCGGGTGGATTTGTAGACACTGAGCGGGACCGGACCCTGCAGGACACCGTGCTGCGGGTACTCAAGCAGAAAACCGGAGTGACGCCTCCCTACGTCGAACAGCTCGCCACTTACGGTAACGCGCGCCGCGACAAACGCGGCTGGTCGGTCACCGTCTGCTATACCGCGCTGATCGCGCACCAGGCCTGCGAGAGTTTTGTTGAGAATGTGGCGGATGCACGCTGGGTGCCCGACGACCAGGCCAGCAAGCGATCGCTGTCATTCGACCACAAGATCCTCCTGAAGGACGCGCGCGAACGCTTGCGGCAAAAAGCCTTGTATTCCATCGTCCCCGGCTACGCGCTCCCGGAGACCTTTACGTTACCGGAACTGCAGGAGATTCACGAAGCGCTAATCGGTAAACCGCTGCAGAAAAAGTCGTTCCGACGACGCATCGAGCAGGCGGGGCTCATCACCCCGACCGGGGACAAACGCTCGGACACGGGCCGGCCGGCGATGCTGTATCGCATGGCACCCGAGGCGAGTGCACACATGTTCGTGCGCAATTTGGAAGAGTAGGAAATGGGGTCGGAGACAATTGCTCCGTGACAAATTGGGGTCGGAGACAAATCGGGGTCGGAGAAAGTGTCTCCGACCCCAATTCTGCGCTCTTATCCCTCCGCGGCTTCCGCCGAATTGCTGTCCTGGTAGTTGGGCAACTCCTTGATCGACAGCTTGATGCGGCCGCGCTGATCGACATCGAGCACCACCACGTCCACTGCTTGGCCTTCCGACAGGTAGTCCGTTACCGTCTCTACACGCTCCTCAGCAATTTGCGAGATGTGTAACAGACCATCCTTGCCCGGCAGGATGTTGACGAACGCTCCGAAGTCGACGATGCGTTCTACCTTGCCGTGGTAGATCTTACCGACCTCGGCTTCCGCAACGATCTCCTCGATGCGCGCAACCGCGGCATTCTTCGAATCGCCGTTGTCGGCATAGATCCGCACGTTGCCGTCGTCGTCGATGTCGACCTCGGCGCCCGTCTCTTCCACGATGCCTCGAATGGTCGCGCCGCCTTTGCCAATGATGTCGCGGATCTTGTCGGGATGAACTTTAATGTTTGTCATCGCCGGTGCGTTCTCAGACAGTTCCTCGCGCGATGCGCTGATGACCTTGTTCATCTCACCAAGGATGTGCACTCGGGCTTCATGCGCCTGCGCGAGCGCAGCCTCCATGATTTCTTCCGTAATGCCGTCAATCTTGATGTCCATCTGCAACGCGGTCACGCCGTCTTTGGACCCGGCTACCTTGAAGTCCATGTCGCCGAGGTGATCTTCATCACCCAGGATGTCCGTCAACACGGCATACTTGTTGCCCTCCTTGACCAGACCCATGGCGACACCGGCCACCGGAGTCTTCAAGGGCACGCCTGCATCCATCAACGCCAGCGACGTTCCGCACACACTTGCCATAGAGCTCGAACCATTGGACTCGGTGATCTCCGAAACCACACGGATGGTGTAAGGAAACTCTTCCGGATCGGGCAGTACCGCCGCCACGCCACGGCGCGCGAGCCGACCGTGACCGATCTCACGCCGTTTCGGACCACCCATGAAACCCGCTTCACCGACGCTGTAGGGCGGAAAGTTGTAGTGCAACATGAACTGATCTTTATAAGTGCCTTCCAGCGCGTCGATCATCGCGGCGTCCCGCAGTGTGCCGAGCGTGGCAACGACGATGGCCTGCGTTTCACCGCGTTGGAACAACGCAGAGCCGTGCGTCTTGGGCAACACGCCGACATCGACCACGATCGGACGCACTGTGCGCAAATCGCGGCCATCGATGCGGGCTTCGCCATTGAGCACGCGCTGGCGAACCAGGTTCTTTTCGACCTTGCCGAAGATCTCTGCTACGTCATCCGAATTCGGTGCACCGTCAGCCTCGGTCGCAATTTGCTCCACCACCCGGGTGCGCAACTCGCCGACGCGACCTTGGCGCTCCATTTTGTCGCTGATGCGATAGGCGTCGCCCAGGTCCGCTTGCACGGCCCCGCTCACCTGCTCGAGCAACGCCTCGTTCGTCGGTTCCGGCTGCCAATCCCAAGCCGGCTTGCCTGCCTCCTGGGCGAGTTCCTTGACCGCCTGAATGACGACCTGCATCTCTTGGTGCGCAAACAACACGGCACCCAACATCTCGTCTTCGCTCAGCTCCTTGGCCTCCGATTCCACCATCAACACCGCACTCTCCGTACCGGCCACGGTCATGCTGAGCAGAGACTCTTCAAGTGCCGCGTACCCCGGATTGAGTACGTAGGTGCCGTCCTTGTAACCGACCCGAGCGGCCCCGATCGGACCGTTGAAAGGAATGCCCGAGACGGCAAGCGCCGCGGACGTGCCGATCATCGCGGCGATATCTGGATCTTGATCCTTGTCCACCGACATCACCGTCGGGATGACCTGCACTTCGTTCATGAAGCCCTTCGGGAACAAGGGTCGGATCGGTCGGTCGATTAAACGGCACGTGAGGGTTTCTTTCTCGCTGGGCCGTCCTTCTCGACGGAAAAATCCGCCCGGGATCTTGCCTGCGGCGTAGGTTTTTTCTTGATAATTGACAGTGAGCGGAAAGAAGTCCTGTCCGGGCCGGACACCTTTGGCACCCACCACCGTGGTGAGCACGACCGTGTCGCCCATAGTGACGACTGCCGCGCCTGTCGCTTGTCTGGCCACTCTGCCGGTCTCTATCGAGACTTCATGGTCACCAAACGTGAATGTCTTTGTTACTGGGTTCAATCTAATACCTCCAATAGCTCGTTAGGCTCTGACGAGCACTCGTTAGCGACGCAAATTCAGTCGCTTGATTAATTCACTGTAACGAGCGTTATCTTTACTTTTCAAATAATCCAACAATTTGCGACGCTGATTCACCATTCTTATCAGACCGCGTCGCGAGTGGTGATCTTTACTGTGATCACTGAAGTGGTTCTGTAGTGTGTTGATGTTATGAGTCAACAAAGCAACCTGTACCTCTGGCGACCCTGTGTCGCCCTCTTCGAGTTGGTACTCTTTGATGATCTCTGCTTTCGTCTCGGCTGTTAACGCCATAGTGTAGTCTCCAATATGCAATCGTCTTACGGGGTCAACCGTGCATACTTACAGTTGCCCTATTTCGTTACCTGTATCCAACTGTCCAAATTTTCCAACGACTAACTGACTAAGCGCCTCGGCGCCACTCTGCCGTCATCCAGTACTTCACCGACGCCGAGAAACTGTTTGGTTTCGGTGTCGGTGTTTTCAGCCAGACGTACCCACCCGCTTGTCGGCGCGTGTGGCACGAGTACCGGCTGACCCTGCCTCAAGTAGTACGCCGTATCGTTCGACAGCACTACCTCAGGCCATTGACCCACTGCACTGGCCGTGGGTTCGAGAAACTTATCCAGCGAGCCTTTCTCTCGCTCGCTTTCCAGGAATTCGATCGTCAGGGCGTCACTCTCATCGAACGGGCCCGCACCGCGGCGCCTCAGTGCAATGACATGGGCACCTACGCCCAACTGCTCGCCTAAGTCTTCGGCGATCGTACGAATATAGGTGCCTTTGCTGCAGTGTAGTTCGAGTTCGACAACATCGCCCTCGAACGCAACCAATTCATTGCGATAGATCGTTACACAGCGGGGTTCGCGCTCGACCTCGATGCCCTGACGCGCGAGTTTATACAACGGTTGGCCATTGTGCTTCAACGCGGAGAACATGGACGGGATCTGGCGAATCTCGCCGCGATAATCAGCCAAGGCATGCTCGACTTCAGTGCGCTGGATACCCGTGGCATCCCGTACCTGCCGGACCTCGCCGTCGGCATCACCGGTTTCTGTGGCCACCCCAAGCTGGATGCGTGCCCAATAACGCTTGTCAGAGGCCAACAGAAATTGTGAAAACTTGGTGGCTTCGCCGAAACACATCGGCAATACGCCCGTTGCCAGCGGATCCAAACTGCCGGTGTGCCCCACCTTTTGGGCGCCATAGAGCTGTTTTACCCTCTGCACCGCGTCGCTGGACGACCACCCTTGCGGTTTGTCGACCACCAACATGCCATTGACCGGACGCCCGCGTCTTCTTCTACCCATGAGGTTTACTCATGAACTCATCCACGAGACGATTCGCCGTCGGGTGTCGAGTGATTTTTTTCATCGGCCGCAACCACCTCACCGATCAGTTTTTCGAGTCGCGGACCTTCCTCGACGAGGTCGTCGTAGTGGAACCGCGGCTTGGGCGTAGTGCGCATTTTGTGCCGCTTGGCGAGTACTGAGCGCAAGTATCCCGCCGCACCGTTGAGTACGCGGATCAGCTCGGCACGCGCCTCGGCATCGTGTGCTTGCAGCGAGGTGACATAGACGTCGGCAAACGCGAGGTCTTTGCTCACGCGTACGTCGGTGATGCTGACAAAGCTACCAACGCGCGGGTCGCGCATCTCGCCATACAGCAGGATGCTCGCCAATTCGTCGCGAATGAAATCGGCAACTTTGAGGTCACGTGACACGGCCACCGTCACCTAGTTCACGCGTCCCGCAAACGTGAGCCGCGCGCGCTTACAATTCACGCGCGACTTCCTTGGCGTCATACACTTCGATCTGATCGCCTTCGCGCACGTCGTTGTAGTTGCGGACACCAATGCCGCATTCCGTACCACTGCGCACTTCATTGACGTCGTCTTTGAAGCGCCGTAACGACTCGAGCTCTCCTTCGTAGATCACGACATTGTCGCGCAGCACGCGAATCGGTTTATTTCTAAACACTGTGCCTTCGGTCACCATGCATCCGGCGATGGCGCCAAAGCGTGGCGATTTGAATACGTCGCGTACTTCGGCGACACCCACGATCTCTTCCCGCACCTCGGGTGTGAGCATTCCGGACAGCACGCTCTTTACGTCATCCAGAAGTTCATAGATGACGCTGTAGTATCTAAGGTCGACACCCTCGCGCTCCAGGGTCTCCTTCGCAGCTTTGTCCGCTCGCACGTTGAAGCCGAACACGGCGGCGCCATACGTCACGGCCATGGTGACATCCGATCCCGATATGCCTCCGACCCCGGAACCGAGCACCTGCACGCCCACTTCATCGTTACCGAGGTCCGCAAGTGCCTGAATGATGGCTTCGAGGCTGCCGCGCACGTCGGCCTTGACCACGAGCTTGAGAATCCGCTTCTCGCCTTCACCCATGTTGGCGAACATGTTTTCGAGCTTCGCCGCTTGCTGTGCGGCTTGTCGGTTCTCCGCGCTCTTGTCGCTTCTAAACTCAGCCAGCTCCCGCGCGGAACGTTCGTCCGAGACGACCGAAAAGTCGTCGCCTGCGGCAGGTGTGCCGTTCAAGCCGAGGACCTCTACGGGTTGCGATGGGCCGGCCTGCTTCGTCTGTTGCCCCTGATCGTCGAGCATCGCCCGCACGCGGCCGTAACATTCACCCGCAATGATGATGTCGCCCTGAGCGAGCGTGCCGTTTTGCACGAGAATAGTCGCCACCGGGCCACGGCCTCGATCCAAACGCGATTCGATCACCACCCCTTGACCCGGCGCTTCGTGGATGGCGCCGAGCTCCATGATTTCGCTTTGCAGGACGATGGCCTCCAGCAGCTCATCGATGCCTTCGCCGGTGATCGCCGAGACCTTGATGAACTGCGTATCGCCACCCCAGTCTTCCGGAACCACTTCCTTAGCCGCCAGTTCGTTGGTGACCCGGTCGGGATCCGCGCCGTCCAAATCGATCTTGTTGATGGCCACGATAATCGGCACTTCGGCGGCTTTGGCGTGTTGAATGGCCTCTTCCGTCTGCGGCATCACGCCGTCGTCGGCTGCGACCACGAGAATGACAATGTCAGTGACCTTCGCACCGCGTGCCCGCATGGCAGTAAACGCCGCGTGACCGGGAGTGTCGATAAACGTGATCTGCGAGCCTTGAGCCTCCACGCTGTACGCACCGATATGCTGTGTAATGCCGCCCGCCTCGCCGCTGGTCACACGGGTATTGCGGATGTAGTCGAGGAGCGAGGTTTTACCGTGGTCGACGTGGCCCATGACGGTCACTACCGGTGCCCGCGAGGTGGCCTCGCCTTCGATTTGCAGTGACGCCACGTGCTGCTCTTCGAGCGCATCTTCGCTGATGATCTTAACGCGGTGCCCGAGCTCTTCGACCACCAGCGTCGCGGTATCCTGATCGATAGTCTGGTTGATGGTGGCCATCACACCCATGCCCATCAACGTTTTGATGACTTCACCGGCCTTGATGGCCATGCCAGCCGCCAGATCGCCGACGCTATTCACTTCCCCGATCTCTACCTCGCGAGAAATAAAATCAGTGGGCTTGAACTCGCCACCCTGTTGGTCGACATGTAACGCTGCCTGGCGCGGGGTCTGCTTGCGCTTGGTGCGCCGCTCAGATTTGAGGGATAGCTCGCGCCGGCGGCTCTTGCCGTCGCCGAAATCGTCACCACGCCGCTCTTTGTCCTTGGATTTGGTACGCTTGCCGGCTTTTTCTTGGGACTGCGCTTGCGCTTGCAGATCGGCAGCCGACACTGGGGCCTTTTCCTGCTTTGCCGATTCGGCTTTGCGGGCTTCCTCTTCTTTGGCCTGACGCTCGGCTTCTGCCTTGGCTTGTTCCTCTTGTGCACGCCGCTCGGCTTCGGCTTTGCGCTCTGCTTCAGCCTGCCGATCGCGTTCTTCCGCTGCGATACGTGCTTCCTCGAGCTCGCGCGTACGCTGTGCTTCCAACTGGCTCTCGCTGGGTTGCGCGGGCTGCGGCGTCGCCGCCGCTTCGACAGTGGCTACTTCCGGTTCTGTTTCACTGCGCTTCTGGTAAACACGCTTGCGTCTCACCTCGACGGTGACGTTGCGACCGGTACGTCCTTGACCAGCTTTCAATACGCCTTGGCTGCGTCTTTTTAATGTGATCTTCTTGGGCGCTTCCGCAGACTCACCGTGACTTGCTTTCAGATGCGCCAGCAACGTCTGCTTTTGGTCCTCGGTGACAACATCATCTTCTGAAGCATGGGATAGTCCAGCGTCTTGCATCTGTTTTAACAAGCGGTCGGTGGGTGTGCCTACCGTGTCCGCGAGTTGTCTAACTGTCTGCTCTGCCATTCTTTACTCCCGCCTATCTAGCGCTACGCTCAGTGCGCCTCAGGCTGTTTCCTCGTCTTCTTCAAGGTCCGCGAACCATGGCTCACGCGCCTTGAGAATGAGCGCTCCTGCTGTCCCTTCATCCAATTCCGGCTCGATTTCCAAAAGCTCGGGGATGGCGAGTTCTGCAAGATCGTCCATCGTCATAATGTCGTTGGCTGCTAACTTGAACGCTAAGCGGCGCTCCATACCCTCCATTTCCAACAGGTCGTCCGCAGGTTTGTTATCCCCTAGGGCTTCTTCGTTGGCGATGGCCTTGGTAAGCAGCGCGTCTTTCGCGCGATTGCGCAGCTCTTGAACGATCTCTTCATCGAACCCCTCGATGGCGATCATCTCCTCGATCGGCACATAAGCAATCTCTTCCAGGGTGGAGAATCCTTCTTCGACGAGCACACCCGCGACGTCTTCGTCCACCGACAGAGATTCCATGAATTCCTCGATGTACTTGATCGCCTCTTCTTCCTGCTTCTGCGCCGCTTCTTCCTCGGTCATGATGTTCAATGACCATCCGCACAGATCGCTGGCTAAGCGCACGTTTTGGCCACCACGGCCGATGGCCTGCGCCAGGTTCTCCTCGGTCACCGCGATGTCCATCGAGTGTGTTTCTTCGTCGAGAACGATGGAAGCTACCTCGGCAGGGGCCATTGCGTTGATGGTGAGCTGTGCCGGATTGTCGTCCCACAACACGATGTCGATGCGTTCCCCCGCCAGTTCGCCGGATACTGCCTGCACCCGAGAACCCCGCATGCCCACACAGGCACCTACGGGATCGATGCGCCCGTCATTGGTCTTAACTGCGATCTTGGCCCGCGATCCCGGGTCGCGCGCCGCACCGCGGATTTCGATGACATCCTCGGAGATTTCCGGCACTTCGACTTTGAAGAGTTCCACTAACATTTCCGGGGCTGTACGAGTCAGAATCAACTGCGGACCACGGTTTTCAGGCCGAATGTCGACCAGCAATGCACGCAGGCGATCGCCGACACGAAACGTCTCGCGCGGAATCAGGTGCTCTCGCGTGAGAATGCCTTCGGCATTGTTACCTAGATCGACAATGACGCTGTCGCGACCCAGCTTCTTGACTGTCGCGCTAACCAACTCGTTGAGGCGCGGCATGTAAGCGTCCACGACCATCGCGCGTTCCGCTTCGCGCACTTTCTGTACGATGACCTGTTTTGCGGTTTGCGCTGCGATGCGGCCGAATTCCACGGACTCGACTTGTTCTTCCAACATGTCACCCAGAACGGCACCTGGTTTAATTTCCTGCGCTTCCTCGACGCTGTACATCGATTCGATGTTCGGCTCTTCCTCGTCCTCGTAGTTGACCACCCGCCACGTGCGAAAGGTCTCGTACTCGCCGCTCTCACGATCGATAGCGACGCGAAACTCGGCGTCCTCGCCATAGCGTTTCTTGGTCGCCATCGCCAGGGCCGACTCGATCGCCTCGAAGATCACGTCTTTCGGCACGCCCTTCTCGAGCGATACCGATTCAACGACCATTAGAATTTCTTTAGTCATTCGCCGTCACCTAATTAAACACCGGTACAACCCTGGCCCTTTGAATGTTCTCAAGCGGCAAGGCGTACTCCTCATCATCGATCTGTACGAGCGCGCAGCGGTCTTCGACACCCGTCAGCACGCCGAGGAATTTTTTGCGTCCTTCGAATGCGTAGTTCAAGCGCACCTCAACCTGCTCGCCGACACTGTCGACGTACTGATCTTCCTTAAACAGGATTCGGTCCATACCGGGCGACGACACTTCCAGCGTGTACGCGGAATGGCTGAAGTCTTCGACGTCGAGAATGTCACTGACGTGCCGGCTGACATTGGCACAATCGTCCACATCCACGCCGCCTTCGCGGTCGATATAGAGTCGCAATTTGCTGTGCTTGCCCTGACTCAAATACTCGACCCCCCAGATTTCACACCCCAGGGATCCAACCGTCGGCGCTAACAATTCCTCTACCTGTTTTTCCTTTCTGTTCAATGAGATACCAATCTCAATCCGTAGTTCCAGTTCACCCAAGTCGTCAAAAAACTGGCACAAAAAAAAGGGCCTTTAGCCCACCCAAAGCATGTTCGTTCAGACGTCTACCGTCCTACTCCTTACACGCCGGCCAACGCTCGGCACGATCTGTAACCGATACGCACGACCACCCGCCTAACGAGGCGGGCCACCAAGGAATAGTGGGTACCTGCGAGGATTTCGCATACGCGGTACGGACGACCGCGTACTGTAAGTACTAAAAAGCCCCTGTTTGCCGGTCGGAACCGACTAAGGAGGGGCCCTTCTTCCTTTGGTAGCGGGGGCAGGATTTGAACCCACGACCTTCGGGTTATGAGCCCGACGAGCTACCAGACTGCTCCACCCCGCATCAGCAAGGGGGCGAATTATAGGGACGCGCTCTACGCGCTGCAACTAGGTTGCAGCGCTTGTCCCGCCAGTCATCGCGTCCAGGATAGAGCCCAACTTCGAGCCAGATCCAAAACCCCGCCATCTGCCGCTCGATCCGCCTTGAGCATTGACGCAATAACCGCTCACGCTCGACTATTGCGCCACAGATCGCAGAGTTGATCGACCCAGATTGTCTCCGACCCCAAACTGAGCTGCTCTGATTGTCTCCGACCCCATTTCAAAGAACCCCTAACCTGTCTCCGACCCCAATCTTGGATCACGCTCGACTGAGGTTCGCTGTGCTCGAGATTGGGGTCGGAGACAACTCGAGTCTTCGCAATTGGGGTCGGAGACGGTTTGAAGGTCTCTGAAATGGGGTCGGAGACGATTTGCCTGCGCTCAATCTGTAACTGCTTGTTTTGTTTGATGTTGCGAGGTGGGGTCGGAGACGGATTAAGCGTCTTGAAATGGGGTCGGAGACAATCTGGGTCGATCAACTCTGCGATTCGTGGTGCGGTAGTCGTGCGTGAGTGATCATCGCGTCGATGCACCAAGCGGATCGAGCGGCAGATGGCGGGGGTTTGAATCTGACTCGAAGTCGAGGCCCATCGAAGACGCGATGAATCAATGAACAGGTGGATGGTGCCGAAGGCGAGACTCGAACTCGCACGAGCATAAGCTCACTACCCCCTCAAGGTAGCGTGTCTACCAATTTCACCACTTCGGCAAGGTCGGTCCGTCGTTGTCAGGGGCCGCTCCCGTCGCTGTCTCCCGCACCGTCGTCCAGTGCCGGGATGTCGGATGTTTCGGGCACGTCACCGGCGTCCAGCGTTGGAATGTCGCTCGTCGCCTCGTCGTCCGTGGCGGTGGAATTTACCGCGTCGGCCGCACTGTCGTCCAGGTCCTGCTGGATATCGGTGGACACCGTCGGAATGCCGATCGTGCCCGAAGCATCAGCGCGCTGTTTGGCGAGATAGGCCAAGCCGAAGGCGATGACGAAAAAACCAATGGCGAGCCATGCGGTCATCTTGGTCAGAAACGACGTGGTGCCTACGCTGCCGAACATCGTGTTCGAGGAGCCGCTGCCGAACGCTGCGCCCACATCTGCTCCTTTTCCTTGTTGCAGCAGCACTAACACCGTCAGCGCCAACGCGTCGAGTACGAGCAAGGCTAGTAGTATCGTCTCGATGTTCGACATATTTGTACTTAACTCCGTCCGTTACCCGGTTGGGTTCGCGGCCGCAATGATGGCCGAGAACTCTTGTGCATCCAACGACGCGCCACCGACCAGACCGCCGTCGATGTCGCTCTCCGCGAACAACTCGGCGGCGTTGCCGGGCTTCACACTGCCGCCATAAATAATCCGTATGCGTTCCGCCGCCTGGGCATCCACGTCCGCAATACGTTTACGGATGAAGGCGTGCATCTCTTGCGCCTGCGCGGGTGAGGCGGTCACACCCGTACCAATTGCCCACACCGGTTCGTAACCGATCGCACCCTCGGACAACGCCTCTAAAGCGGTGCGGTCCAACACGGCATCCAGTTGCCGTGCGACGACTTCCTGTTCCTGACCGGCTTCGCGCTGCGGCAAGGTTTCGCCCACGCAAACGATCGGGCGAATCTGTGCACGCAGACAAGCTGCGGCTTTGGTGGCAACCAAGTCGTCACTCTCTTCCTGATTCAGGCGACGCTCTGAATGACCCACAATGGCCCACTGACCGCCCAACGCGTGGATCATTTCCGGCGCTATTTCGCCCGTATGCGCGCCCTCGGCGGCGGTCCCTGCATCTTGCAAACCCAGGGCCACCGTTAATGCGCGCTGTTGCACTTGCCGAAGCGCCTCATGTAGAAACACGGCCGGCGGAAACAGCACAGTGTCCACCCCGGCGCTCGGTTCGAGCTCCGCAACATAACGCTCGACGAACTCTATCGAGCCATGCATTTTCCAGTTCGCAGCGACCAGTGGACTACGCATAGAGTACCTTAGGCGTGAAGGCGCACTTGAACAGGGCGCGCAATGTTATACGCAAGCCTTGGCCTTTGCCACCGCATGTTGCATAGAAGGTAGGCGCCTATTGGCTCTCGGCGACCATCGCCAATTCCTTGGCGATATCACGTACTTCGGTCTCGTCTTCACCCTCGACCATCACCCGCAGGAGCGGTTCCGTTCCCGAGGGACGCACGAGGATGCGTCCCCGATCGCCCAAGTCGCTGGTTTTGGCCGCGATTGCGTCCGTCAGTGGCTGACATTCGCTCGTGCCTACCGGATCGTCGACCTCGACGTTGATCATGACCTGCGGCAGTTTTTGCATACCGGAGACCAGTTCTGCCAGTGTCTTGCCGTTACCCACCACCGGCACCAACGCTTGCAGCGCGGCGACGATACCGTCTCCAGTAGAGGCAAGATCCAGACACAGGATATGACCGGACGATTCGCCACCCAGGGACCATTGCTTCTGATGCAATTGCTCGGTGACATAGCGATCACCGACCTTGGTTCTGGAGAACGGGATGCCCATACCTTCCAGCGCCTTTTCCAAACCGAGATTCGACATCACAGTACCGACAACACCGCCGTCCAGCGCACCCTGAGCGTGTCTGTGCTGGGCGATGATGAAGATGATCTCATCGCCGTCGAGCAGCCGGCCGTTGCCGTCTACCATAGCGACTCGATCACCATCGCCGTCGAAAGCGATACCCACGTCGGCACGAAACTCCTTCACCTTGGCGATCAGCTGATCCGGGTGTGTCGAGCCACAATCCTCGTTGATGTTGACGCCGTTAGGCTCGGCGCCAATGACGACCACATCCGCGCCAAGCTCTTCGAACACGCCCGGTGCAACGTGATAGGTCGCACCATGAGCGCAATCCAATACGATGCGCATCCCGCGCAAGCTAAACCCGCGAGGCACGGTCGCTTTGCAGAATTCGATGTAGCGACCGGCTGCATCCGGTATACGCGCCGCTTTACCAAGCCGATCGGAATCGACGCACTCCATCTCCTCTTCCATGGCCGCTTCGATTTCAAGCTCTACTGCGTCTGGGAGCTTGTTACCATGGCGGTCGAAAAACTTAATGCCGTTGTCGTAGTAGGGATTGTGTGAGGCGCTGATGACGATACCGGCATCAGCGCGCAACGTTCTAGTCAGGTAGGCGATTGCGGGCGTGGGCATCGGACCGATCAACGTCACATCGGCACCCGCCGCAGCCAAACCGGATTCCAAAACGGACTCGAGCATGTAGCCCGAGATGCGCGTGTCTTTGCCGATCAAAATATGCGCCGGACCCTTGCGGGCGAACACCTTGCCGACGGCCCAACCGAGCCGCAGGCAGAATTCGGGATTGATCGGGTCCTTTCCAACGCGACCGCGAATGCCATCCGTGCCGAAGTGCTTTCTACTCACGTCTTCCTATTCTTCTGCTCTTCTGCTCTTCTGCTCTTCTGCTCTTCTACTCTTCGACTCATCTGTGCTTAGCTAGCGTAGCACGCGGCGGAAGTGACTCGCCCGTTAGGTTTCTTCCGCCGGTCCTCCGATGGGAGACTCACCCGACGCATCGTCCGAACCCGACGATGGCGGCAAATCGCTCGGGTGACGCGGCTTGGCACCGGCCATGATGTCGTCGAGCTGCTCGGACGAGAGCGTCTCGAACTCCATCAACGCATCGGCCATGGCGTGAAGCTTGTCCTCGTTGTCCTTGAGGAGTTGTTCGGCCTCCCGATAGCAATTCTCGATAATGCGCCGTACCTCTTCATCGATGTCGCGCGCCGTGTCATCCGAATGCGCCTTAGGTTTGACACCCCCGGACATGCCCAGGAACACCTCTCCGTCGTCATCGTCATACATTAGCGGACCCATCTTTTCCGAAAGGCCCCACTTCGTCACCATGTTGCGGGCAAGCTGCGAGGCCTGTTGGATATCGTTGGAGGCCCCCGTGGTGACGTGATCTGCACCCAGGATCATCTCTTCGGCGATGCGCCCGCCGAACATTGCACAGATCTGCGATTGGATGGCACGCCGAGAGAGACTGTAACGGTCTTCTTCCGGCAGGAACATCGTCACACCCAACGCGCGACCGCGTGGAATGATCGTTACTTTGTAGACGGGATCGTGGTCCGGCATCAGCCGTCCGATGATGGCATGTCCGGCTTCGTGGTAAGCGGTGTTACGTTTTTCCTTCTCGGACATCACCATCGATTTGCGCTCGGCGCCCATCATGATCTTGTCTTTCGCTTTGTCGAATTCTTCCATCTCGACCAGACGTTTGTTGGCACGCGCCGCGAAAAGTGCCGCCTCATTCACCAGGTTCGCCAAGTCCGCACCGGAGAATCCAGGTGTCCCCCGCGCAATGATGCTGGCATCCACATCGTCGGATAGCGGCACTTTGCGCATGTGCACCTTCAGAATCTGTTCGCGGCCGCGAATGTCGGGCAACCCTACGACAACTTGACGGTCGAAGCGCCCCGGACGCAACAATGCAGGGTCCAGCACATCGGGTCGGTTGGTGGCGGCGATGACGATGATGCCGTCGTTCGGCTCGAACCCGTCCATTTCCACCAACAACTGGTTTAAGGTCTGCTCGCGCTCGTCGTGGCCACCGCCTAAACCGGCGCCGCGATGCCGACCCACCGCATCGATCTCGTCGATGAAAATTATGCAGGGCGACTGTTTCTTGGCTTGTTCGAACATGTCGCGCACACGGGAGGCGCCGACACCTACGAACATTTCTACGAAGTCAGAGCCTGAAATCGAGAAGAACGGCACCTTCGCTTCACCGGCGATGGCCTTGGCCAGCAGGGTTTTACCTGTGCCCGGTTGACCCACCATCAATATGCCGCGGGGGATGTGTCCGCCCAGACGTTGAAACTTGCCGGGATCACGCAAGAACTCGACCAGTTCCTGCACCTCTTCCTTGGCCTCGTCCACGCCCGCTACGTCCGCAAACGTGGTTTTGATCTGGTCCTCGGACAGCAGACGAGCTTTGCTGCGGCCAAAGGCCATGGGTCCGCCGCGACCGCTGCTGCCACCCTGCATCTGGCGCATGAACAGCATGAATACGGCAATGATGATCAAAATCGGGAAGCTGGCGATAAACAACTGCGTCCACACACTCTGCGTTTCTTCTTCCAGCCACTCGACCTCAACGCCGTTATTGATCATCTCGTCTTCGAGTTTTTGATCGACACCCGACCAATTGACGACGTAGGCGGTGCCGCTGTCGTCCATCGCGTAGATGCGTTTGCCTTGAATCTCCGCTTTATCGATCTGACCGTTATGCACGGCTTTCACGAAGTCGGAGTAGGCCATCGATTGCTTCTGCGGCTCTACATCGAAATTCTGGAACACCGCCAGCAAGACTGCCGCAATGATGATCCATAGCAGCAGATTTTTTCCCATATCTGACAAGGGCTTATCCTCTTAAATCGGCCTTTCTTCAGCAGGCCATCTTGAACTCACTCTGCCATACATAGGCAATATGATTGTCATATATGGCCCGAGGCTCGTTACCAATATACACGCAGAAGCGTACACCAAACTGCCGACAGCGTCCCGCCTAACCCCCGATCAGGCCCGAGCGCCATAGTCCAGGGCCACCACGAACACTTCGCGCGACTCAGGCCGAGAGGCTTTCGGCTTGGTCATTTGCACGCGTGCAAAGCTCGTGCGTAATTGCGCCACCCACTCATCGAGTCCCTCGCCTTGGAATGCTTTCAACACCAGATGCCCACCAGGCCCCAACCACCGCTCAGCGGCGTCGCGCGCGAGGTCGGCCAGATCCATGGCGCGAGCTTGGTCGACGGCTCTCACACCGGATATATTGGGGGCCATATCCGATAAAACAAGGTCGAGCCGGGCCCCGTCCAACAGCTCCGCAATGGCGGTATCTACTTCGCCTGCTCCGACAAGACCCTCGATGACATGCGTCGCCGCACTCGCCGTCACCGGCAGGGGGTCGACGGCGATCAACATGCCCTCACCCTTGCGCGCGAGCAAGCGTTCTTCAACATAGGCCGTCCACCCTCCAGGTGCGGCACCCAGCTCCAAAACACGCCGGGCTGAGCGCAAAAACCGGTAGCGCTCATCGAGCTGCACCAACTTGAAGTGCGCACGCGACACCTGCCCTTGTTCCTGAGCCTGGCGCACGAAGTAGTCGCGCTTCTGCCGGTTCAGCCAGCGGTGACTGGACTTGCTGCGCTTCGCGGTCTGACTTCTACCACGGCCTTTTTTTGTCATGCATGAACTCTATACGAGTACAATGCCGATATGCTGAACACTGCAGACAAAAAATCGTTGCGCCAGATCGCGCATCACTTAGATCCCGTCGTTACCATCAGTGACCGCGGTCTCGTCGAGTCGGTCGTGGCCGAGGTAGAGCGAGCACTCAAGGACCACGAGCTGATCAAAGTGCGCATCCACTCGGCCGATCGTAACGAACGCGACGACATCGCCACGGCGTTGCAACATACCCTGGAGGCGGAACTCGTTCAGCGCATCGGCAAAATCGTCGTGTTATTCAGACACAACCCAAAGGCCAACGCCCGCTTGTCTAACGTTCAACGCTACACGTAACGCCCACGTCAAGCGTAATTCACACCTTCGATTTCGTATTCTTTCTCGCCGCCGGGCGTGACCACGCTGACCGCATCACCGACGCTCTTGCCCACCAATGCCCTGGCTATGGGTGACATGACGGAGATCTTGCCTTCCTTGAGGTCCGCTTCGTCTTCACCGACGATCTTATAGGAGATCGTTTCGTCCGACTCCACATCAATGAGTGCGACCGTCACACCGAAAATGACCTTGTCGCCCGGCGGCAGCTTGGCAACGTCGATCACTTGCGCGTCAGCGAGTTTGCCTTCGATTTCCTGAATCCGTCCCTCATTGAATCCCTGCTGTTCGCGCGCAGCGTGATATTCGGCATTCTCTTTGAGATCGCCGTGCTCTCTGGCTTCGGCAATCGCTTGGGTGATCTCCGGTCGCAGCACGGATTTACGGTGTTGCAACTCCTCACGCAGGCTCTCGGCCCCTTGGACTGTCATCGGTATTGGCATGACGTTACTCTAACGAATCGTTTCAGCGACTTGAACTTACTTGAAGTTGCGCCCGTAGCTCGGCATGCAGGTCCTGCAGTCTGCGTACGCGCTCACCCTCGCCTTGACGTATGGCAATCGCGATCGCCTCGCCGCCTGCTAGGGTGGTGGTGTAGCACACTTTTTTCTGCAGCGCGAGCCTGCGGATCACCGCGGAGTCGGCGATCGACTGACGGCCTTCCGTGGTATTGATGATCAGATCTATCTGTTCGTTCTTCAACATATCGGCAACGTCAGGGCGTCCTTCGTTGACCTTACTGATCACTTCGCATTCGATATTCGCTTGCGCCAAAGCGCGTTGTGTTCCGGGTGTTGCAACCAGGCGAAACCCAAGATTCTCGAGATCCCTGGCCACCACCACCAAGTGGTCTTTGTCCGAGTCTTTGACACTGACGAAGACACGGCCCGAATCCGGCAGCGCATCGCCGGCGGCAATCGATGCTTTCGCGAACGCTTCACCGAACGTCGCTCCGACCCCCATCACCTCACCGGTCGATTTCATCTCCGGTCCGAGAATCGGGTCTACGCCTGGAAACTTGTTGAACGGAAAGACCGACTCTTTGACGTTGAAACAGTCCGGGATGATCTCAGTCGTGAAGTTTTGCTGTGCCAGCCGAGTGCCGGCCATGCAGCGGGCAGCCACCTTGGCCAGCGAAGTGCCAATACACTTCGAGACGAACGGCACCGTGCGAGACGCCCGCGGATTGACTTCGAGCACGTACACATCTTCGCCTTGCACGGCCATTTGCACGTTCATCAGTCCGACGACACCCAGCTCCAGCGCAATGGCTTTGACCTGCTCCCTGATGACATCGCCCACACCTGCGTTCAGGTTGTAGGGTGGCAGCGAGCAAGCAGAATCTCCGGAGTGAACACCCGCCTGCTCGATGTGCTGCATGATGGCGCCGATGACGACTTGCTCCCCGTCACTCACGGCATCCACGTCGACTTCTACAGCCTGGTCCAGGAAACGGTCGAGTAACACAGGAGAGTCGTTGGAAACGTCCACCGCGTTCTGCATGTACTGCTTGAGTTCCGCATCGTTGTAGACGATTTCCATCGCCCGCCCGCCGAGCACGTAAGAAGGCCGCACGACGATCGGATAACCGATTTCGGCCGCGCGCTCCAAGCCGAGGGACAAATCCGTAGCGACCCTGTTGGAGGGTTGGCGCAGCGCCAGTTTCTCGACAAGTTGCTGGAAACGCTCGCGATCTTCCGCGCGATCGATGGCATCGGGACTCGTGCCGATGATCGGCACGCCTTCTGCTTCCAAATCGTTGACCAATTTCAGCGGCGTTTGTCCACCGAACTGCACGATCACACCGACCGGCTGCTCCACCTCGACGATCGCCAGGACGTCTTCCAGTGTCACGGGTTCGAAGTAGAGCCGATCGGAGGTGTCGTAGTCGGTGGAGACGGTTTCGGGATTGCAGTTGACCATGATGGTCTCGTAGCCGTCTTCACGCATGGCCAGGGCCGCGTGCACGCAACAATAATCGAACTCGATGCCTTGCCCGACCCGGTTGGGTCCGCCGCCCAGCACCATGATTTTTTGTCTGGAAGTCGGTGCCGCTTCGCATTCGTCCTCATAGGTCGAGTACATGTAAGCACTGGTGGCCGGAAACTCGGCAGCGCAGGTATCCACCCGCCTATACACGGGCTTGATACCCAGCCCCTGGCGCAAGCTGCGCACCTGTGATTCGCTGCTGCTTAACAGCTTGGCTAAACGGGCATCGGAGAACCCCTGGCGTTTGAGCGCAAACCACTCCGTCTTGCCCAAGGCCTCTACCGCTCGGTTGGCAAGCGTCGCCTCGACCCGCACCAAGTCCTCTATTTCAGCGAGAAACCAGGGATCGATTTGTGTCGCCTCGAACGCTTGTTCCAGCGACCAGCCAGCGCGGAACGCATCCGCCACATACCAGATTCGCAGAGCACCCGGGGTCGCCAGCTCGCGCTTCAATACCGCCGCGGCCTCGTCATCGGTAGCGTCGGCAGCCAACACCGGATCGAAGCCGACCATCCCCGTTTCCAGGCCTCTCAGCGCTTTTTGTAATGACTCCTGGAACGTGCGTCCAATCGCCATCACCTCACCGACGGATTTCATTTGTGTCGTGAGCCGCGGATCGGCTTGCGGGAACTTTTCGAAGGTGAAGCGCGGTATCTTCGTGACCACGTAGTCGATGCTCGGCTCGAAAGACGCGGGCGTAATGCCACCGGTGATGTCGTTGTCGAGCTCATCCAACGTGTAGCCCACGGCCAGTTTGGCGGCGACCTTGGCAATGGGAAAGCCCGTGGCTTTAGACGCCAGCGCGGAGGAGCGCGACACACGCGGATTCATTTCAATGACCACCATCCGGCCGTTCTGCGGATGAATGGCAAACTGCACGTTCGAGCCGCCGGTATCTACACCAATTTCACGTAACACCGCAATCGATGCATTACGCAGCAACTGATATTCCTTATCCGTCAGCGTCTGCGCCGGTGCGACCGTAATGCTGTCGCCGGTGTGCACACCCATGGGATCGAGGTTTTCTATCGAACAGATGATGATGCAGTTGTCACGATGATCGCGCACCACCTCCATCTCGAATTCTTTCCATCCGACGAGCGATTCGTCGATGAGCAATTCGTCGGTCGGTGACAGATCCAGACCCCGCGTGCAGATTTCGACAAATTCCTCGCGATTGTAGGCAATGCCGCCGCCGCTGCCGCCCATGGTGAACGACGGGCGGATGACGCAGGGAAAACCGAGCTGACTTTGCACTTGCAAGGCTTCTTCCAAGCTGTGCGCAATCGCTGACCGCGGCGTCGACAGGCCGATACTCTTCATGGCGATGTCGAACTTTTCGCGGTCTTCGGCTTTGTCGATGGCTTCCTGCTTGGCACCGATCAGCTCCACGCCAAAGGCGTCGAGCACGCCCTCGCGGACCAGATCCAGGGCGCAATTGAGCGCCGTCTGCCCACCCATGGTCGGCAGCAGCACATCCGGGCGTTCCTGCTCGATGATCTTGGCGACCGTGCGCCACTCGACGGGCTCGATGTAGGTGGCATCCGCCATCGCCGGATCGGTCATGATCGTCGCCGGATTGGAATTCACCAAAATGACCCGGTAACCCTCTTCCTTCAGCGCCTTGCACGCCTGCGCGCCGGAGTAATCGAACTCGCACGCTTGCCCGATCACGATCGGACCCGCTCCCAGAATAAGTACCGACTGAATATCCTGACGTCTAGGCACTGCTATGCCCCAGGGCAAGCGTACTTGCCACGATCACGATCGGACCCGCTCCCAGAATAAGTACCGACTGAATATCCTGACGTCTAGGCATTGCTACGCCCCAGGGCAAGCGTACTTGCCACGATCACGATCGGACCCGCTCCCAGAATGAGTACTGCGTGAATGTCGGTACGCTTAGGCATGTTTACCCTGACGCTCTGTCATCAGCTCGATGAACTTATCGAATAGATAGACACAGTCCTGCGGTCCGGGACTCGCTTCCGGATGGCCCTGAAAACTGAACGCCGGGACGTCGGTGCGCGCGACACCTTGAACCGTGCCGTCGAACAACGATAGGTGCGTACACCGCAAGTGATTGGGTAGGGTCTTGCCGTCGACGGCAAAGCCGTGGTTTTGACTCGTGATGATGACTGCTTGCGTGTCCTGATCCTGCACCGGGTGGTTAGCGCCGTGGTGCCCGTGCGGCATCTTCTCAGTGCGTGCGCCACTCGCCAGCGACAACAGTTGGTGACCGAGGCAAATACCGAAGATAGGGATCTTGGTGTCCAACAGTTCTCGAATCGCCGCGATGGCATAGTCGCACGGCTCCGGATCGCCGGGACCGTTGGAGAGGAAGATGCCATCAGGGTTGAGGGCCATTGCTTCTTTTGCGGAGGTGTGCGCCGGTACGACCGTCAGCTCGCAACCGCGCTCCGCCAACAGCCTCAATATGTTGCGCTTGACACCAAAATCATAGGCCACGATTTTGAACCGGGTTTCACCGACTTCGCCATAACCCTTTTCCAAGTCCCAGGTCGTCTGCGTCCACGTGCGACGCTCACCCGTGACCACGCGCGCTAAGTCCATGCCTTTGAGACCCGGAAATTCCAGCGCTTTTTGCACGGCTTCTTTGTCCGCACCCGCCTTAGCGGCCGCCGACCCAGCCAAGATGCATCCAGCCATGGCCCCCTGTTCGCGGATGTGTCGCGTCAGGCGTCGAGTGTCCACATCGGCAATGGCCACAACCCGGTTGTCGGAAAGATAGCGCTGCAGGCTGTGTGTGGTGCGCCAGTTACTGACGCGACGCGGTGTTTGGCGGATGATCAGTCCGGCGCACCAGACCCGGTCGGACTCTGCGTCTTCGGGATTGACACCGGTATTGCCGATTTGCGGATAGGTGAGCGTGACCATCTGCTGCGCGTAGGAAGGATCGGTCAAGATCTCTTGGTAGCCGGTCATCGCGGTGTTGAACACCACTTCACCAACGGTAGCGCCTTCGACCCCAATCGACTGGCCGTAAAAAACACTACCGTCTTCTAGTGCTAGTAAAGCCGGTACCAACTCAAGCGCCCATCAAGTTATTCGTTCAGTCCATCCAGTGTGCCCACCACAGCCCCTGGATTTATTGAATCCAGTCCTTGTGTCCAGTCTGTTTATAGCTAGAGCCGGCGGCGGTGGTGACGACGGGAGAAACCCCATCGAGCTTGGGGGCGGTAGTGTACTTAAGATGCGCCGAAGGTGCAGCTAAAAGCTGCGTAAAACGCTTTTTATTACCCGCTACAAGCCAAGCAGCTGCTGCATGTTGTAGAAACCCGGGGGTTGCTCGGCGACGTAGCGCGCCGCACGCAGTGCGCCGTTGGCAAAATTCAGGCGGCTGGAGGCGCGATGCGTGATTTCGATGCGTTCACCTTCGCCAGCAAACATCACCGTGTGCTCGCCGACAATGTCACCCCCGCGTAGGGTCGAGAAGCCGATCGTCTGCCGATTGCGGGCGCCCGTGATGCCTTGGCGACCGTAGACTGCATCCGTCGCCAAATCTCGAGACAGCACCTCAGCAAGAATCTCTCCCATCCGCACAGCGGTACCCGATGGCGCGTCTACCTTGTGACGATGGTGTGCTTCCAGCACCTCGACATCCACCGAGTCACCCAGCGCACGCGCTGCGACCTCTATCAGCTTGAAGACGAGATTGACCCCGACGCTCATGTTCGGCGCCATGAAGACGGGTACGCGTTCCGCTGCGGCCTGAATACTCGCAAGCTGAGCGTCCGTGAAGCCGGTGGTACCGATAACGATGCCTTTGCCTGCCTCGGCACAGACGTCGATCAACGCAAGAGTGGCGTCGATCACCGTAAAATCGACGATCACATCGAACGCACCGGTCTGCGCGGCCACGTCACCGCTGATCGTCACACCATTCTTGCCGGTGCCCGCTACCTCACCGGAATCGCTACCGACCGAGTCGTGCTCGGGATGCTCGAAGGCCGCACCCAACTCGAGATCGGGTGCATCCGCTATCGCCTGGATGAGCGTCTGACCCATGCGCCCGGATGCGCCGGTAACCGCTACTCGAATCATGATCGGGACCAAAAGACCGTGCGAACTAGGACTTTAACCCATCCCAGAATTCTTTCACGCCATCGAGCCAAGATTTTTCCTTCGGCGAGTGCTTGTCCGTGTTGCCGAACGATTCCTTCAATTCCGCCATCAGCGCTTTTTGCTTGTCCGTCAACCTGACCGGCGTCTCGACCACAACCTTGCACAAGAGATCGCCTACACCGCCCCCCCGCACTTGTGTGACGCCTTTACCGCGCAGTCGAAACACCTTGCCGGTTTGCGTCTCGGCGGGAATCTTTAGTTTGACGCGGCCATCGAGCGTCGGCACTTCCAACTCCCCCCCCAGCGCGGCATCCGGGAACGAAATAGGCACTTCGCAATAGAGATGGCGTCCCTCGCGTACGAAGATGGGATGGTCGTTGACCGCAATCTGCACATAGAGATCGCCCGGGGGACCGCCGTTCATGCCCGCTTCGCCCTCACCGGACAAGCGGATGCGGTCGCCGTTGTCCACACCCGCGGGGATCTTCACGGACAGCGTCTTGCGCTTCTCTTTACGTCCCGCGCCACCACATGAACGGCACGGGTCCGTAATCACGCGACCCTGGCCGCGACATCTCGGGCAGGTTTGTTGAAGCGAGAAGAAGCCTTGCGATACACGCACCTGACCGGCCCCATTGCAATCAGGACAGGTCGTGGGTGTGGTCCCCGGTGCCGCGCCCGAACCGTCACAGTCCTCGCACGCGGCCAGCACGGGAATGCGTACCTCGATGGTATCGCCATTGACCGCTTGTTCGAGATCGAGGCTCATGTTGTAGCGCAGATCCGAACCTCGCGACACACCATTGCTGCGTCCACCTCGACTGCCGCCGAAGATGTCGCCAAAGACGTCGCCGAAGATATCGCCGAAGTTGCCTTCGAAGTTGAAACCACCGCCACCCATGCCGCCTTGGCTCGGATCGATCCCGGCGTGTCCGAATTGGTTGTAGGCTTGACGCTTTTCAGGGTCTTGCAGGATCTCGTAGGCTTCCGAGGCCTCCTTGAACTTCTCGACCGCTTCCTCGTCGTCGGGATTGCGGTCGGGATGGTACTTCATCGCGAGACGCCGATAGGCTTTCTTGAGATCGTCATCGGAGGCGTCGCGATTGACGCCGAGGACTTCGTAGTAGTCTCGCTTTGACATCCCTTAGATCCTATCTCCTCGTTACTTTTCCAAACTACCCTAAAGTGCAAAACGCCCCGGATCCATAAAGGTCACCAAACCGGCAACCGAACCCGGGGCATCACGCGACTTGCGGAGGCGACTTACTTCTTGTCGTCGTCGACCTCTTCGAACTCCGCATCCACGGCATCGGGATCACCGCCTTCACCAGAGGTGCCGGCACCAGCATCCGCGCCACCGGCAGCATCGGCACCCGCCGCGGCTGCCTGTTCCTCGTACATCTTTTGCGCCAGACCTGCGGAGGCTTGTGAAAGGGTCTGCATTTTAGCCTCGATCGCTTCCTTGTCGTCACCTTTCAAGGCTTCCTCGAGATCAGCCGCGGCATTTTCGATCGACGACTTCTCCTCGTCCGTCGCTTTGTCGCCGGCTTCCTCTACCGCCTTGCGCGCGCCGTGCACCAATCCATCGGCCTGGTTGCGTAGTGTGACCATCTCCTCGAACTTCTTATCCTCCTCGGAGTGGGCTTCGGCGTCGCGAATCATCTGCTCGATCTCGTCCTCGGACAAACCGCTGGAAGCTTTGATCACGATCGACTGCTCTTTGCCAGTCGCCTTGTCTTTGGCCGAAACATTCAAAATACCGTTCGCATCCAAGTCGAAAGCAACCTCGATTTGCGGCATGCCGCGGGGAGCTGGCGGTATGTCGGCCAAGTCGAAGCGTCCAAGGGACTTGTTTTGACCGGCTTGTTTGCGCTCACCCTGCAACACATGAATGGTCACGGCGGTTTGATTGTCGTCCGCAGTTGAGAACACCTGGGTCTTCTTCGTCGGAATGGTGGTGTTCTTCTCGATCAACACACTCATCACCTGACCCAACGTTTCGATACCCAGCGACAACGGTGTGACGTCCAGCAACAAGACGTCTTTGACATCACCGGCAAGCACCGCCGCTTGAATTGCAGCACCCATGGCCACTGCCTCGTCGGGGTTAACATCGCGGCGCGCATCTTTGCCGAAGAACGTTTTGACTTTCTCTTGCACCAACGGCATACGCGTTTGACCACCGACTAAAATGACATCGTCGATATCGTTGATGCTCAGGCTGGCATCGTCCAAAGCTGTGCGAATCGGTCCAATCGTGCGCTCGACCAAATCCTCCACCAACGATTCTAATTTGGCGCGGGTCAACTTCAACACCAGGTGCTTGGGGCCTGTGTTGTCGGCCGTGATGTAGGGCAGATTGATTTCCGTCTGCGAGCTGTTGGACAACTCGATCTTGGCTTTTTCCGCGGCTTCCTTGAGGCGCTGCAGGGCCAGCGGATCGTTGTGCAAGTCGACACCATTCTCCGCTTTGAACTCATCGGCCAGATAGTCGATGACTCTAAGATCGAAATCTTCCCCACCGAGGAAGGTATCGCCGTTGGTGGACAGCACTTCGAACTGGTGCTCACCGTCGACTTCCGCGATTTCGATGATGGAGACGTCGAACGTACCGCCACCGAGGTCGTAGACGGCCACCTTGGCATCGCCGCGTTGTTTATCCAAACCATACGCCAACGCGGCCGCTGTCGGCTCATTGATGATGCGCTTGACGTCCAAACCGGCAATCTTACCGGCATCCTTGGTCGCTTGACGCTGAGAATCGTTGAAGTACGCCGGCACCGTGATGACGGCTTCGGTGACTTCCTCGCCGAGGTATTCTTCCGCAGTCTTCTTCATCTTCTTCAAGACTTCCGCGGAAATCTGTGGCGGGGCCAGTTTCTCGCCCTTCACTTCGATCCAGGCGTCACCGTTGGCGGCCTCGGTGATGGTGTACGGCACCATCTTGATGTCCTTCTGTACGACATCGTCTTTGTACTTGCGCCCGATCAGGCGCTTGACCGCAAAAAGCGTATTGGCGGGATTGGTCACCGCCTGGCGTTTGGCGTTCTGGCCAACCAGAATTTCCCCATCATCGGTATAGGCGATGATGGAAGGGGTGGTGCGATCGCCTTCCGAGTTCTCGATGACTCGCGGGTCGCCCCCATCCAGGACGGCCACACATGAATTGGTGGTGCCGAGGTCAATACCGATAATCTTGCCCATGTTCCTTTTACCTTTTTACCTTTGCCTTAATCTCTGAAATAACCGACTCGCCGGATCCCGTTAACGTCGTCCTGGCTCGTTCCTCAACCTTCTATATTTGTGCAAACCGGCGGACTTCAACCCTGCACGACGATGACTTTCGCCGCCCGCACTAGGCGTCCGTTCAGGATGTAGCCTTTGGCCATCACTTCCATCACGGTATTGGGCTCGGCATCCGGATTGGGCACCATGGTCATGGCCTCGTGCTTTTGAGGATCGAACGGCTCACCGAGAGGGTCGACCTGCTCCACCCCGGACTTAGTCAGCGTGTCCAGAAACAGCTTCAGCGATAGACTGACCCCTTCGGCGATAGCCGCCGCACCTTCCGTCTCATTGGCCGTCTCTACCGCTTTTTCGAGGCTATCGAGCACCGGAAAGAGGTCGTTCAAGAGCTTCTCGACGGCGAATTTGTGGGCGTTCTCCACATCGCGTTGAGCTCTTCGCTTGACGTTCTCCATCTCCGCCAGGCTGCGCAGGACCTGGTCCTTCAGACCCGCAATTTCCTGGGCTTGCGCATCCTCTTCCGCGGCCTCTTCCTCGAAGACGCCACCGTCAGCTTCGACGGCTGCGTCTTCACCAGCAGCTGGCCCATCCGGCTTTTCTGCGTCTTCGGAGGGATTGTTCTTATCGTTGACTTCTTCTTCCGCCATACAGGGTGTTCCAACACCTTCACCGTGGAGGGGCTATATGGGGGTTACCGCGGAGAATTACAAGTAGGTAGCGATAAAAAACTGGGGATGGACCGGTTTAGCCGTTGCGCATCGCGGCACTCAAGAGCCGCGCCGTCACGTCCACAACCGGTATGACATCCTTATAATCCATACGCGTGGGACCGATCACACCCAGGACTCCGGCCACCTGACCGCTGACTTTGTAGGAAGACGTGACCAGCGACATGTCGTCCAGTGGTTCATAGCCCGCCTCATCACCGATGAAAAGCTGCACACCGGTCGTCTCGAGACACCGGTCCAGAAGGTGCAATACTCGGCCCTTACGCGAGACGGCGTCGAACAGGGATTTTACGGTGTCGGTGTCTTCGCTGAAATCCAGCAGACGGCTCTCACCGCTGACCACCAACTCCTGACTGCTGTCGTCCTCTTCGTCCTCGGCGAAAGCAGCGGCGGCCACGTCGAGCGCCGCCTGCATCAAATCGTCCATCCGGTCTTTGTCAGCCTGCATGCTCTCGACGATGGCCGCGCGTATGGCAATCAACGATTCACCGCCGTACTCGCGATTGACGAAGTTGGCCGCCTGGGTCAATTCACTGGCAGTATATTCGCGGTCGGTGTGAATGACCCGGTTCTGCACCTCACGGTCGTTCAGCACCAGTATCACCAACACCCTTTCTTGATCGAGAGCGACAAACTCGAGGTGACGCAACGTGACGTGATTGCGCAACGGCGTCGTGATCAGACAAGTCATCTGAGTGATATGCGAAAGCATCTGTGAAGCCGAAGCGACGAGGTCGGCGGGTGCGAGATCCGGATTCAGTTCTGCTTCCAACGCCTCAACACGCGCTTGTTCCCAAGGTTCGACCCGCAACAACGAATCGACAAAAAAACGGAAGCCTTGGCTGGTTGGAATCTTACCGGCAGAGGTGTGCGGCGAGGTCACCAGACCCACGGACTCGAGCTCACCCATGATGTTGCGTACGGTCGCCGAAGAAACGGCAATTTCCGGCCGTTTCGCAAGGGCCTTCGATGCCACCGGCGTACCCTCGGCGATATACTGCTCGACGAGCAACTTGAACAGATGCTGCGCTCTATCGCCAACTTGTGCCCCGGCTTGGGGTTCTTTACGAGCCATTACTTGAACGTCTGTAATTCGTCTTTCATCACTGTACCGACCCAATTCTTATACTACAGCGCCGTGTTCTTTTCTAATTATCGCAGGTAACCTACCGGCGATGTTGAAGCAGCTCACCCTCAAGAATTTTGTTCTGGTCGAGTCCCTCGATATTGCCTTCAATCCCGGCTTGACCACCATCACCGGTGAGTCCGGTGCCGGCAAGTCGATTCTTCTGAACGCGCTGAGTCTCCTTTTAGGAGAGCGTGCCAAAACCGAGGTCATTCGCCCGGGCGCGGACAAAGCCGACGTGTGCGCGGAGTTCGACCTTCAGTACTTGCCGATGTTGGCGGAGCAACTGACCGAGGACGAACTACTGATCGACGGCGAGCCCAGTTGTCTGGTACGCCGAGTCGTCTCCAGCCAAGGACGTTCGCGGGCGTTCGTGAACGGCACACCGGTCACCACTGCGTACCTCAAGCAGTTGGGCGGCCAGGTGGTGGACATCCAGGGCCAAAACGAACACCTGCGTTTAGCGGACCGGCCGACTCAACTCGAGATGCTCGATGACTACGCAAAGACGAGCGAGGCTTGCGCAAAGACCGCGCAACGTTTTCACGCATGGCAAGGTAAGCGGAGTGAGATCGAAATCCTCGAAGCCAAACAACGCAAGGCTACCGACCGGCAGGAACTACTGACCTACCAGTTGAGCGAACTGGACGAACTGAATTTAGCAGACGACGAGGTTCCCTCCCTGGAACGCGAGCACAAGCGCTTGGCCAACGCTCAGTCTACGCTGGACACACTATCAAGCGCGCTGGATGCCATCGAACGGCTCGATGAGTTACGCGCGGCAAGTGCGACCTTGCATGACCTCGACGACGACCACGAACAGCTCATCACCGCGCGCGATACTCTCGCTACCGCAGTGGGCTTGGTTGACGATGCCGCGCGTGATCTGCGCCACTATCGAGATCAAACCACTCACGATCCCCAGGCACTGGCGGACATCGATGCGCGCTTGTCGGCAATTCAGGATCTCGCCCGCAAACATCGCATCGCGCCGGAACAGTTGGCGGACTACTGTCAGTCTCTGCGCGAAGAACTCGCAAACTTCAGCGAGGATTCCGACGTTCTCGAACAACTCAAACAAGAGGTCGATGACGACTATGCAGCATACCGGGAAGCCGCAGAAAAACTGTCTGTCAAACGCCGGAAAGCCGCGCCCAAATTCGCCAGACAGGTAGCCCACTATATGAACTTGTTGGGGATCAAAGAAGGCGACTTCGATATCGCGTTCGACGACGTGGAAAACGATACAGGCATCGACCGCGTGGAGTTTCACGTCACCACCAATCCCGATTTCCCTTCGGGACCGCTGAATCAAATCACTTCAGGCGGAGAGCAGACTCGTATCGCGTTATCCATCCAGATTATCGCCGCAGAGCATTCCAACTTGCCCTGTTTGGTGTTGGACGAAGCGGACGTCGGCGTGGGCGGTACCACCGCCGACACCGTCGGTCGCATTCTGCGGGATTTGGGCACCCACACACAGGTCATCTGCGTCACGCATGCACCGCAAGTCGCTGCCCTCGGCAACAATCATTTGCGCGTGGTGAAGCTCGGCAACAACACCGATATCCATTCGCTGGACACACCTAAGCGCATTGAAGAGCTGGCGCGCATGCTGGCCGGAGCAGACATCACCAAGAAAACCCGGGAATATGCCGAATCGTTACTGCTGGCAGCCAACGAATAAACTCATTAATATCGCGGCCCCAAGCTCTTGAGTTGTCTGTAGCCGTGCGCCTACTCCTGATCACGATCATCTCTTCAAGCCTGCTCGTCAGCGGCTGCAGCCTACCTAAGCTAAAGGTGCCGCGCGTACACAAAGTCACGGTGCAACAAGGCAACGTGATCACTCAGGAGATGGTGGATAAGCTGAAACCCGGCATGAGCCGCAGTCAGGTAGCCTTCGTGATGGGCGAGCCGGTGTTACGCAATACCTTCGACGATTCCCGCTGGGATTACATCTACACCATCGACGTTCCGGGCTATTTCAACAACGAAGTGCGCATGAGTCTCTTCTTCGAGAACGATGTTCTCGCCTACTTCACGGGAGACCTGGCCCCCACGGACGCACAAGGGGTTGTCGACAGCTCAGACCCCCAAACCGCCCCCGACACCGAAGACGAACCGAGCTGAGAGCTACTCACTCCGTTGCTTTGCGGCGCGTTCGCGCCTGGCCGTTTTCGCATCCATCACCAACGGCCGGTAGATCTCTACACGATCCGCTTCGCGCAACACCCGATCTTCCGCGCACACTTCGCCATAGACACCCACCGCGTGATTCCGCCAGTCATCGATAGGCAGCTGCGGCAATGCCGCGGCAAGCGCCTGGGCGACGGTTGCGCCTTCCACCAACCGCAACTCGACCACAAGTTGCTGCCGGGGTGCGGCGTAAGCCACCTGCACTCGCACCGCGTCAATCTCCACCGCTGTGAACGGCGAGAATCCGCTCACAAAAAGCGTCGACCAACTTGTTCGCAACGCTGTCCGCCATGCCGCTCAGCAGTTTGGCAAGCACGCCCTTCGGCACATAGTTTAGAACGAGCTCGATGCGGCAACCCACATCGCCGATCGGCGTAAACGACCAGCGTCCTTCCAACGTCTGAAAGGGCCCGCGTTCAAGCCTCATAGTAATCTCGCCGGGCGGATTCAGGGCGTTCTGCGTGACAAAGGTTTCCGACAAACCCATGCCGCTCACTGCGACCCGGGCCAACACACCTCCACTTTGCCGCTCGAGCACTTCGACAGCATCGCAGGCCGGCACGAACTCGGGATAACTTTCGACGTCAGCCACTACGGCGAACGCCGCCGGCACCGGCACTTCGAGGAGCGCGGATCGAGACAGCCTGGTCACGGGTTGCGACGCTAACCGAGCAAACTGCGAAGGTATGGCAGCAGTTGCGGAAAGAGCGTATTCAGAAATACGAACGTGACACCCAAGGGTGCGATCACACCGGCAACGAACTTCCACACCCACCCGGTACCGCCATGGAACAAGCTTAATTGCTGCTGTTGCAGTGCCTTAGGCATCACCCAAATTGCAAATGCTGCGATCAACAAGCCGCCCAACGGCAGCATGATGTTTTGCGATACGTAGTCGACGAAATCGAATATCGTCATCGACGTGCCGATGATGTGCAAGTCATCCCAGATATTGAACGAGAACACCGACCCCAACCCGATCAACCAGCAGATCACGCCCAGGCTGATTGCAACGCGCGAACGTTTGGCGTTGTATTCCTCAACGAGGTAAGCGAGCGCGGGCTCAGTGAGAGAAATGGCGGAAGTGATGGCCGCGAAGCTAACCAACACGAAGAACACAGTGCCGAAGATGGCACCCAAAGGCAGCTGACCAAAGGCCAGTGGGATGGTCACGAACATCAATCCCGGCCCTGAGCTCGGTTCCAAGCCGTTGGCAAACACGATCGGGAAGATCGCCAAGCCCGCGGCGATGGCGACCACCGTATCCAAGACAGCAATCGTCACTACCGTGGTGGCGATATTGGTCTCTTTGGTCACGTAGGCACCATAAGCCATCATCGCGCCCATGCCCAAGCTCAGCGTAAAAAATGCCTGACCCATGGCAATCAGCCACGTTTCGGGTGTCACGGCATCGAACTTGAGATCGAACATGAACGCCAGGCCTTCGTCGAACCCCTCGGACGTAACGCTGTATCCCAGCAGCACGATCAAGAGCACGAAGAGCAGCGGCATGAAGATCTGAATCGCCCGTTCCAACCCCTTGCTAACACCTCCGCGCACGATCCAAATCGTGAGGATCATGAAGACGGTCTGCCAGGCGATGACTTGCCAGGGATTGCCGGTGAAATCGCCGAAGGTCGCCGCCACCGAGTCCGCCGTCGCGCCTTCGAAGGATCCGGCACCCATCAACCAGATGTAGTTGAGTGCCCACCCGGCAATCACGGCATAATACGAGAGGATCAAGAATCCCGCGATCACCCCCATCCACCCGATCACCGCCCATAGTCTCGACGCTTTGGAGGCTTCCGCCAGGTCACGCATGGCATTGATCGGGCTTTTGTGACCAGCTCGGCCCAACATCACTTCGCTGATCAAAATCGGTATACCCACCAAGGCAACGCACGCGAGGTAAATCAAAACAAAGGCACCGCCGCCGTTTTCACCGGCGATGTACGGGAATTTCCAGATGTTGCCCAAGCCGACCGCGGAACCGGCGGCGGCGAGCACAAACAGCCAGCGGTTGGACCAGCTGCCGTGACGCGATTCGGAGGCCAATGCCATGATCAAATTCTCATCGATGGAATTGGGCGAGCATTGTACTCGCTACTGGTATACTGCGCCGCCCAAAGTTCTTACTTTGCAGCCGATCTGTGCATGGCCAAGTCAAAGAAATCATCTAGCAAGAAAGACGCGTCAGGCACCATCGCGCAGAACCGCCGTGCCCGACACGACTATTTTCTCGAGACCAAATTCGAAGCCGGTATCGCTCTTCAGGGCTGGGAGTTGAAGAGTATTCGCGACGGTCGTGTGCAACTGACTGATGCTTACGTGAACTTGCACAACGGGGAGGCCTACCTCGCCAGCGCCAACATCACGCCTTTGAATAGCGCCTCCACGCACGTGGTGGCCGATCCTCAACGCCCGCGCAAGCTGCTGCTACACGCGCACGAGCTAGCGCGCATCTTCGCCGCCACTCAACAAAAAGGTTACACCTGCATACCCACGGCGCTGTACTGGAAGGGCAACAAAGTAAAGTGTGAGATCGCGCTGGGCAAAGGCAAGCAACAGCACGACAAGCGCGCATCTACCCGCGAAAAAGACTGGCAGCGCGACAAACAGCGTTTATTGAAGGCGACCCACCGCTAACAGCCGCCTCATCGCCCCTTCATGCCGTGTGAAACGGTCATTCACACCCCGATACTCTGGCGCCAAGCTACCATCTCGATGGCTGCAGCTGCAGCTTCGTAGCCCTTGTTGAACTCATCATCACCCGTGCGTTCTTCCGCTTGTTTGATGTCGTAGACCGGCAACACTTCAACCACGATGGGGCGCCGATATTCATGCATGACCTGGCCGAGGCCTCGCATGCACTCGTCGCTGATCATCTCGAAATGGTAGGTGTCGCCTTTGACGATGACACCAAAGCAAATGAGTGCATCGAGGGAATTGTCCACGTCCGTGGCCAACAAATCGCGCGCAGCGAGCGGCAGCTCCAGAGACCCCGGCAACGTGTGTTTTTCTATCTTCTCGTAGCCATAACCGTTCAACACGCTGACGCAAGCCTGGGTCATGCTCCCCACCAGCTCCGGATACCACTTGGACTGAAGGATGGCGATGCGTCCGAGCTGTTGAATCTTCGGCAATGCTGACAGGTCGATTGTGTTTTTCATGGCGTGCCGCCAGCCGGATCGCTAGCCCGCGTCCTGCAGCGACGCATTCTCGGCATTCTCGGCGAGGTGCCACATGCCCGTATCTTCGTTGCAGACAATCCGGTTCTGTCGTTCGAGTTCGGTGAACTCCGCCCTCACTTCCCAGGTGCCAAGCGGCTCACCGCGTTCGCGCAGCACCGTGTTGACGTCACCGGGACGAAAGTCGGTCTTGCCGTTTTCATACAGCTCCTTGAGCACACTGAACACGGCTTCTGTACGTCTGTGGGCTAGGCTCAACTTGGTCTCAGTCTGCGATTCGTTTATCGGTAGTCGGCGAGCGGGCGATTTGTACCAGAAAGCACTTATTCCCGCCAGGGTTGGTTGCGTTGATAGTGCGCCAAACGCAGTTCGAATTCATCCTGTAGTGCGGCTTCTTCAGCGGTCATCGATTCGAGTGCTTGCATTTGCGTGGCCACCGCTTCTTCGAATTTACCCAGTTCCGCATATGCGGCAGCGAGCGTATCCAAGTAAGACGCCGTGGCCACTTGTGCCACCGCTTTGCTCGCTTGATCCAATGCCAGCGTGCCGTTACGCAACGTCGGTGATTTGGAAGTGGCCAAAAGCCAGGCATAGTCGTTACACGCTTGCGCATCGCCGGTAGCCGCACCGATCTTCGACCATGCCAAGGCTTGCGTGCGCCCCTGGTCGTCGCCTTGGCGCAAGTACAAAGCCACGAGCCGGGATACCGCGCTCATCTCACCTGCACCGGCTGCACGCTCGTACCAACTCCGTGCGACTGGCAAGTCGACATCCACGCCCAAGCCGGCCTCGTAGAGATACGCAAGCCCCATGTAACTCGAGGCCACTCCGGCGTCGCTGGCTTGTTCATACAGCGCTTTTGCGCGTGCGTAGTCTTTTTCGACGCCGTCGCCGGTCACGTAGGCATAAGCCAAGCTCACCGCGGCGGACCCCACGCCTGCATCCGCGGCCCGTGTATAGTAATCCACCGCGAGCGAGTGATTCGGCTCACCCAGTTCACCGTTGGCATGCATGAAACCGATGCTGAGGAGCGCCCCCGGTTCTCCGGCTGTGAAGGCCTTTTCGTACCAAGCCAGAGCGATTTCAGGTTCCGGGTCCGCCACATGGGACTGCCGATAACTCGACGCCAGGCTCAACATGGCGTAGACGTGATTGTCCTGCGCCGCCAACGTCAAGTACTCGCGTGCTTTGACGACATTCTTCTCAACCCCAAGCCCATCCAACAGCGCACGGCCGACCTGATAACGCGCTCCCGTGTGATCGTTTGTCAGTGCGCGTTCGAACAGTTGGTACGCAAGCTCCGGATCACGCTCGGTGCCCGAACCGGATTGGTGCAACCGACCGAGCTCGACGAGTGCCGCAGGGTAATCCGGCGCAAATTCCAGCGCGCGATTGAAGTCCTTGCGCGCCGACACCGGCATGTCTTCAGCAAGAAAAGTGAAGCCCCTGTAGTAATAGGCTTGGGCCCGTTCACCGGACGACAAGGACGGCGCGATGAGCGCCGGTGCCAGATAGCTGCGGGCCAGGCTGTACTGGCGTGCTTCCATCAACTCGGCAGCCTTGGCGATATTGACCCGCGGATCGAGGGCATGGGCTGTTGAACCGACGAGGTTCAGCCCCATTAATAAGAACAGGACGGTCGACCAGCGCCGACAAACATATCGATTTAATCGATTATTTCCGACCATAAGCACTTCATTCTAACGCAGCCTACTGCGGATTGGGGTGAACGGGGGCTGGAACGGCGGCTGTGGTAAACTAGACGTGAGAATTGATTAACTAAATTGACTAATAGGAGGTCTAGCAGCACTTCAATCTGTTGACCGAGCATCCCGAATTCGGGGCGACTTGGCTTCACACGCGTACCGCGTCGAAGCCAACCAGCCCCCAAATGACTATGGGGGCGACTTGGCTTCGACGCGGATACTGAACCTCGCGGTGCATGTCGAGAGGGTAGTGACTCTCGTTAAACAATCGCTGTAACTTTTATAGTTGCCAACGACAAAGACTACGCACTAGCGGCCTAAAAAACCCGCTTACGTCGATGATCCGTTTCCTGCTAGGAGAAATCGACGGCAAAGCAGCAGGATCGTGTGGATGCCTCGTCCGGGGCTGAAGCATTAAACCCAATCGGACTCGCTGACAACGCCCTGACCGTCGGGCCGTTCGACGCTAAATCAGTAGACGGACTCTAAGCATGTAGAGCCAACAGTGGATGATCAGCGGACGCGGGTTCGATTTTGAATGGTCGCCTTGGAGAGTGATCTCCAACGGAAAAAGAGGGCTCATACGGTGAACGCTAAGGGATCTTGTCCTACGCCAACGCCGTCCGGTGAATGGGAAACTAGTAAGCCGGCTAGAGACTCATAGGCTTCTAACGAGCTTCGGCTCCATGAAGTACTAGGATGGGCAAACGCTCATAACACGCCCTCCCCTGCCGGATAACGTGCCGGACAGGTGAAGGAATAGTCCAGCCCATATCGAAAGGTATGGATCCAGCTGTCCCGCCGCCTCCACCATACAAGCGCCGGTTAGTTCGCTAGCCGGCTTTTTTATTGAATGGGTTTTTTCGGCACGATGTATCGACGAACAAGAGTTCTTTCCAACGCAGATGGAGCCTACATTGCCGGATTGATCGACGGGGAAGGGACCGTAACACTCGCAAGAAAGCATAAAAGGGACAATCGGCAACTCGCAGTTTCAATCAGCAGTACCGAACGTAAGATGCTCGAATTCGTGAAGATCACGACCGGCGTCGGGATTATTACGAACAAGCGAGTGTACTCCTCACGACATCTCCCCAGTTACACTTATAGCGTTTACAACCGCCAAGCTTTCGCCGTACTCGAACAGGTACAAGCACACTTGAAGTCGTATAAAGCACTGCGCACGAAACTGATCCTAGGTCGATATATCGAACTCACGCCTCGCAACGGTAGATACACGAAATCACAGTTGGTAGCTCGTAGGCGCTTTGAAGAGAAAGTACTGAACATCAAACGGACGCGCACCTACTAGTCCTTTGTTTGTGCAGATCCCCGTGACCCTTTGTCGTCCGATCGTTAAAGACGGCAATACCCCTTGACCCCCTGAACAGGCTTGGGTTTAGTATCTGCCTTCTTTTTTGGGTTGGGGAACACAATGAACGATCAACGCTTGGGTGACCGTGTCGCCCTCATCACCGGTGCAGGCAGCGGTATTGGACGTGCCAGCGCCGTACGCTTTGCTGCCGAGGGTGCCGCCGTCATGTGTGCAGACATCGACACACAAGCGGCTGAAGGTACTGTAGCGTTGATCGAGGAAGCGGGCGGCCGCGCCGCCAGCACCGGGTTCGATGTGACGGATGCCGGGCAAGTGCAGGATGCCATCGACGGCACCGCCGCGCGCTTCGGCAAAGTCAACGTACTCTTCAACAATGCTGGTGTCGGTGGCGGCTTCGACTGGGATCAGACTATCGCAGTCAATCTCACCGGCGTGTTCAATGGCTTGTTTTACGCGGCACAGAAGTTCGCCAAGGAAGGCGGTGGCGCGATTATCAATACCGCTTCGATCGCTGGCCTGGTGGGACTCACCGGGCCGACGCTGGACATTGAGAACCTCGAACCGGGTAGCGGCGCTTACATTGCCGCCAAGCACGGCGTGGCTGGACTGACCAAGCAGTACGCTGTCACGTTCGGCGCTTTCGGGGTGCGAGTCAACGCCATAGCACCAGGTTACATCGTCACACCGATGACCGCCGAATTTCGGGAGGATCCCGAAACGGAGGAGTATTTACGTTCGTTGCATCCCATGGCTCGTCTCGGCCAACCGGAGGAAATTGCCGCAGCGGCGGCGTTTCTCGCGAGCGACGATGCGAGTTTTATCAACGGCGTCGTGTTGCCTGTCGATGGGGGCTACACTGCACGTTAGAGTTCGATGCTTGAGGAGGGCAGCGGATGACCGCACGGGACGCACGGGATAAGTACAAGGGCAAACTCGTCGATCTGGATACAGCGATTGCAACCATCCAGTCCGGACAAGTGGTTCACGTCGCTCCCTACTCCACGACGCCCATGACCCTCTGCAATGCCTTGAAAGCGTATGTCGCCCTCGGCGGTGCGCGCGAATTACGCATCGATCACCCTGCCGCCGCCTGCGGATGGGCCGAGCCTGAGTTATTGGGCAAGCTCCGTCTCAAGGACAATTACGCAACACCGCTCAACAGGGCCGCTTGTCATGAGGGCGAGACGGACTATTTGCCTATAGGCATTTGGAAGCGTTGGGAGATCCCGTCCGGATTTCACCAAGCGCCCGACGTGTTTCTGGTGCCGGTATCACCGCCCAACGAACTCGGCTTTTGCAGCTACGGGTCCGGTGTCTGGCTTTCTCCGACGGTCAGTAAAAAGGCCAAACGCGTCATCGCCGAAGTCCACCCCGAATTCATACGCACGGGCGGTGAGAATTACATTCACGTGGATGAGATCGATTTGTTCGTGGAGGCGCAGCCCCAGGAAGCCGGCGACCCGCCGCCGCCACCCAGTGACGAAGATCTGGCCGCTGTCGAGGTCATCTGTAACTTAGTCGCGGCAGATCTCGTCAACGACGGCGATACCCTGCAAATGGGCGTAGGCACCGTGTCGGCCTCACTCGCGCCCTTCCTCGACTTTCGCAACGACCTCGGCATTCAAACCGAGCTGATTACCGGCGGCGTGGTCGACTTGGTCGAGAAAGGTAATGTCACCGGCGCGCGCAAGTCTTGGCATCCCAACAAAGTGGTAGGCAGTGCGTGCGTGGTCATGCCGCCGGAAGAACTCAATCGAATGCACGAGAATCCGGTATTCGAGCTCTACGACTTCGGCTACACCGACGATTTACGCAGTCTGATCCAACAGGAAAACTTCGTTGCGGTGAACAACGCACTCTCCGTCGACTTGACCGGCCAGGTATGCGCGGAAGCGCTCGACCACCGTCCGTACACAGGGGTGGGCGGACAGACCGTCTTCATGCTGGCCGGTGCATACTCTCCCGGCGGTAAATCGGTCAGCGTGCTGCCCGCCAGCGCGTTGCCGACAGGCTCAGATCAGCGGCTTTCCCGTATCGTGCCCGCGTTGCAACCGGGTGCCGCTGCGACAGTGCCGCGGACCTATGTGGACTACGTGGTGACGGAATTCGGCATCGCCGAACTCCGCGGCAAGACCCTGCAGGAGCGTGCCAACGCGCTGGTCGACATCGCCCATCCGGATTTTCGCGAGGAGTTGAAGAGCGAAGCGCGACGGATGTATCGATGTTGAGCAACCGCTGACAACGGCTAGCTATTCGCCAAGCCCGTTCTCAATGACACGTAGCTCAGATAGGAATTCGTCGCGCTGCGCAGACTCAATCAGCGCCGAATTAAAACCGTTTCGTGCAATCTGGATGAGTTCCTCGGAAGTAAAGCCCAATTCCTGAGAGAGCGCGAAGTATTCTTCTGCGAGCGTGTTGCCAAACATGAATGTGTCGTCGGTACTCACCGTTACGCAAACTCCGGCATCTACGAGTATTCGAACGGGGTGGGACGACAAGTGGTCCACCCCGTCAACACCCAACTTCAGGTTCGATATGGGGCACACATCTAACACGATGCCTTGATCCACCAACTTATCGATGAGTTCCGGTGATTCGACGGCACGCACACCATGTTCAATACGACAAACCCCTAGATTTTCTATCACCCAGTCAACAAAGGACGCAGGCATGAACTCTCCGGCATGTGCCTTTGTAAACTTCCCCTGCTCACGGGCTCGTCGCCAAAAATCGGGGATCGCGTCTTCGACAGGCCACGTTTCGGGACCGTGCAGATCAAACCCGGCTAAGTCATCCCAGCCAAGCGCGGCCTCCAGTAATTCCTTGTTACGCGAATAATCGTTATGCATCATTCCGCCAAACAAGCGCACCTCCAGACCATCGGGAACGACCTCAGAAACCGCAGCAATCAAGTCCGGACCATCGCCATCCAGGACTTGAATTGTCGGCAGATGAAAGCTCGTCTCGACATACCGACAACCTTGTGAGACGCATTGCGCGAAGACATAGCGGGCGGTTTCTCGATAGCGGTCGATACTGGAGTGGTAGGGAACAATCCAGTCATTGAACGTAGATTGAAAGTGGTCGAAGCTTTCGTACCTAAATTCGGGGTGCCAAAAAGGAGGCGGATCGGGGTACTTCTCAGGATCGAAGCGGTGCAACTGCTCGAACGACACGCTACCCTCGAGGTGCAGATGAGTCTCCGTCTTCGGCAAGGCTGCAACTAATGTCTCCAATTCGGATTCAGCTTCATAATGTCTGTTCATACGCAATAATCTGAGAGATTGCATCAGCGCTAGGGTTCGCTCAGTTCCGCGCGGACCACGTTTAAGCGTTCCACGGCATTCTCCCGCACCTCAGCATCCTTGCTCCAATACACCGCCTTTTCTAAATGTCTTTCGGCTTCTCTCAAACGACCCGCCTGATGATTCAAGACGCCCGCTCGATAGCGCAGCGTCTGTGCCCACGGTTGATAATCGAGTGCGACCGCGATGTGTTCTAGCGCAGCCTCCTCATCCTCACCGAGCTTACCTAACGCCCAGGCCAAGCCACTCAGCACTTCCGGATTCGAGGGCTCGATGATTCGCGCACGTTCATAGGCCGCTCGCGCCTCTCGATAACGAGCGTCGCAGATCCGTTCGGAGTCTTGTTGCACCGCCTTGCGCTTGGAGCCGTCGCCGTTGCGTTTCTTACGCTCGTGTGCCTGACTCGCGCACGCATCGGTGTTCCAGACCATCAGCATGTCTGCCAGATCGATCTCGGCGATCACATCCACATCGCCGCCAGCACGCGCCTCACGCGCCGCTCGTCGAGCCAGTTCGATGCCCTCTGCATAGTCTTGTTCCGCTTGATAAGTCACCGCCAGCCCAGTGAGCAGTCGATGATCTTCCGGGAATTCCGTTAATACGTCTTGCAACAACTCACGTGCAAGGGTCGGGTTGGTGAACATCGCGAGATGCGCAAGTTCGTAGGCGGCATCCCGTTGTGTCATCGGCCGCACCGACAAGGCGATGTCGTTGGTGAACCGCTCGGCAGGCAGAGTCTCAAATCCGCGCCGGCGCTTACGCGCGCTCTTCACTGCGGCCTTGAGCATTCTGCGGGGCGACTTGCCGAATGCACTCTGAAATGCGTTTTCCCGCTCCTCTCCGTCACGCAGGCGCTGCAAATAATCTGCAAGCTGCAACTGACGCCGTCCCCTGGGATCGGCATGCAGGTGACTGACGATCGCCCAGGAGTAGGCGTAAAACTGGCTGAGCGACAGCGGGCGCCAGTTCGTCAAATCGTCGCTGTGCACGACACGACCCGCCGACGCCAGCGTATTTGTCGAGTTGATGAACTGCATGTGTGAAGGTGGCGGTGCGCCGATAAACATCTGCGCTTTGCGTTCGTGCACGGTACTCAGCATGTCCGCAAGACCTTCGTCGTACCATGTCGGCTGATTCTCCCGCAACGCTGCCCGCAGCAGGAAGTGCACATACTCGTGAAAGATGATGTGTCGCCGTGCCACATCGAGCTTGCCGCCCGAGGATACTAGGCGATTGTTGCGCAGCGTCGTGCGGGTAAAACCCAAGCCCTGAGGCCGGTTCGTAATACGATTGAACTGTCCCTGCGTCGCGAACACGACCGCGCGGGTGGGAAGCCGCTCGGGGACCGGTTCGAGTTTCATGTAGTGCAACACCACCGCTCTGAACCGCTCGAGTTCGCGCACCAGTTTCTCGCCACCGCGCGGCAGGTTGGTGGCGACGCTGAAATTTGGGCCTTCCAGTAGCTGCCACGGCGATTCGAGTAGCGCATCTTTCGCATTAACGCCGCCACCGCAGAGGCAGGTAAGAACAAAGACCGTAAGCCGTACGGTCATGGCTCGCTCCGTGGAGGCCGGCTGGTCAAGATCAGTACCGCGCTCAACAACATGAGTGCCGCACTCGCCCACCACATCGCGTCATAACTCCCGACGCGATCGAATATCCATCCCGCAATGGGTGCGCCGCTGGCACCCAACAACATGGTGATGGGTGTGACGAAACCGCGTATGACGCCCACGTTCTCACGACCGAAGTACTCCGCCCAGACGATATTGGCGACGTACATCATGCCGCCGATGCCGATGCCCCATACCGTCATGGCAATGAGCAGCGTGGTCAACCCGTCCACATAGATGGTGAGCACGATGCCGATGCTCAAGAGGCAGAATCCGACAAAACCTACCCAACGTACCGAGATTCTCCCGCCTGCCATGCCGAAGAGATAGGTGCCGACCCCAGCTAACACGGCATCCCAGGCGATGGCCAGACCGACATGCAGGGGATCGATGCCCTTGTCCACGAACTCGGGTAGCCGGTGCAGCGCTACTGTCGATATCGCAAAGGCGACCATCCCCATGGCGAACGCGAGCTGCCAGAAGACAACGGTTTTGCGCGCGTCTGCGAGAGACCACGTCGGTTCACCCCCGTCTCCGTCCACATAGGGCGTTGGCGAGCCATCGGGGTGAAGACCGTGGTCCTCAGGCAGCCGCCGCATCCAGATCAGACACAGCGGACAGATCACCACAATGCCGATAACGGCCAGGATGATCCACGTCGTGCGCCATCCGAAGCCATCGATCAGCACCTGGGTGAGTGGCATGAACACCAGCGCCCCAACGGGCACGCCCAGCGACATGTACGCGATCGCTTGCGGACGCTTGACCACGAACCACTTGGTCACCGGCACGGTGGTCAGCAACTGTCCTGGTCCGAGTATGCCGACCATCCCGACCAAGGCGAACAGAGTGAGCAACTGCCATGCCGTATCGATCACGGCGACCAGGCCTAAGCACACACAGCCCACTAGTGTCGCGCCAGGGAGCAGGAAGCGAACGCCGTACCGATCTATCCAACGTCCTATCCACGGGCTCGTGACCGCGCCGGCAATCTGCCGCAAGCTTCCGGCAATGCCGAAATCCCGGCGCAGGATGCCGAGTTCCGCCTCCATAGGTTGGATGAACAGGCCGAAGTTGAGCGTACCCAGACCCATCGAGATCGCGTTGGCCACAGCACTGACCACAACCACCCGCCACCCCATGAAACCTTTACTGTGCGCGGCTTTGTCTGCCTGGATACCCACGTTTTGAGGGTTTACATCGACCAATCGCAATCAATCCCTGGTTCGAGGTGGCGGGACAGCATACAGGAAGCTTTACGGATATAGATTACCAACCCCAAAAGTAATATCTTGCGTACGCGTTAACGCGCATCTACGAACTTCTTGCAGAACGAGCAACGGGGGAGCCGGTGCTAGACGAATACGTCGGACGTGAAGTGTCCGCCGAAGCGGTGAGCGTTCTCTATGACGCGCTGCTCGACGCCGGTTGCAACCCCAAACAGTTCCCGCCACCGCAAACCTTCAAAGAGCCGGACTCACGCCTCAACTGGACTACGGCGCTGGCGCTCATGGATGCCGCGGAACAATGTTTTAGTCCCGATGAACTGAAAGCCATCGGTGGCGCCGGACTGCTGGCCAGCCGCTTCGCCAAACGCATGGGCTTCGCCAAACGCTTCTTAACCCTGGAGGATGCGTTTCGTTTCATGGTGTTTCCGCATGGCGACATCGATTTTGCCTGTATCATGGCAGCGGTGCGCGTTCGGCCCGGGCACATCGAAGTCACGGCTGTCGTTCAGGAGCGTTACGAGCCCCACCGGGCTTTTTTCTACGTCATGCTGGGTGCGGCCGAAGCGGCAACTCACCAGCTTGGCTACGAAGACGCCAAAGTCGTCGCTCAAATAGAACGCAATCGTCTGCAATACGACATTACATTCAGTCCGCGCACGGGTCTTCTCTACCGGACAAAGTCCATCGTCAGTCGAACTTTGCACACGCTTTATGTGCACCTGAACTTCATGGGCGTCTACCGAGCGTTGATCGATCGTACGTTTTTATTAAGGGATGCATGGGTCAAGCTCGACCAGTCACGAACTCACGGCGCCCAGGATGCCCAGAAACTCGCTCAGGCATTGAATCGGCTCGACGCGCTGGCGCTGGAGTTCGACGGCATGAACCGCGTGGTCAGGCTCTCCGGGAATCCGGAACGGTTTTTGGGTTTGTCGCACCAAGCTGTGCAGAAAGATCCCCTGCGGCTGTTCGCGAGCGCCGATCGCATTGTCGTCGAGCGGTATTTCGAACAAATGCGCCCCTTGCCGAGCGGTCAGCACAGTTTCGAATGGCAGCGTGTCGACGGATCGTATGTACCGGTGGTGTGCCACGTTGACCACTACGATACGACGTCGGAAATCACCTGGGGTATCACGGCGCATCTAGACGTGCGTCCACAGGAGACGCAGCCCCAGAACATCGAAAAAGCTGGTCACACACTGCAACCCGTCGAAGTCGCACCCCGGCGCTCACACACGCGAAACTACGGCACACCACGCACCCTACTGCTGGCCGACGACGACAGCCTGACCTGCCGCATCAGCCGCGGCATTCTCGAGCAAGCGGGGTTTGTGGTGAAATGCGCCTCCGACGGAGCCGAAGCCTTGTCGTGTCTCAATCACGAACAATTCGATGTCGCGGTGTTGGACATCCACATGCCCAAGTTGTCAGGGGACGCCCTCTACGAATCTCTCAAGGCTCGGGAGGATCACACGCCGGTGGTGTTTCTTACCGGCGACCCACCGGCCATTGCCAACCGTTTCCCCGACGTCCCCATCGTCGCCAAGCCATTTCGCGCCGAACAACTCATCAACACCGTGGAGGCCAATCTCCATTGATCACAACCGTCGTCGATAGTCTGCTGCCCGCTTCCATCGTCCATGGGCCGGCCGAGACCTATCGCCGCTCACGCCTGGTCGTGTACGCCGTCCTGTTTACGATCGCCACTGCAATACCCGTCGCGTTCGTCGTGGAATTTGCCGGCGGTTCTAGAGACTCGATGATGATACTGTTGGGCATCCTCCCGGCGGCCATTACACTCGTGATCCTGCACATCACTCGCTCTACGGCGATTGCAGGCCACTATCTAACTGCCATCGTGTTCATTCAAGTGATCGGTGACTATAGCCGTGACAACGGTTACAGCATATTGGCCGTATTCGCGCTCCCCATTATTGCCTGCGCCGTCATCAGCGAACGCGCCGGAATGTTTTGGACCCTGGTCGGCGCCTCTTGGATTGCCTGGATCGGTGTGCAGACAGATCCGTCCGACAGCTTGTTTTTCGGCGTCGTCTGGAGCGCCGCTATCGTCACATTGGTGGTTGGCTTCGCCCTCATCTTGTTGGAAACCACCCGCACGAATGCACGCGTGGAGATGGAGCGCGTTACGCAAGCACTGGCCAGCCAACAACAGCGTCTGATGGCGTTTGCCAATAACGCCTTCCCCGGCATTGCACAAACCGAGAAGGGCAACATTCTCTATTCCAGCGAGGGCGTGGAATCCATCCTTGGTTACACACCCGAACAGTTCAAGATGCGCGATTTAACAGAGTATCTGCATCCCGAAGAAATCGGCGAAATCGTTACCCGCATGACCAATTACCCCACGGAAGGCTTCCGCCGTGAAGTGCGTTTGCGTCACGCGGACGGACACTGGAAGTGGTTGGAGGCTTTCGCGATTCCGTTCGGCCCCAGTCCCGATGGCTGGATATTCGCGGCTCGCGATATCGATGACGAACGCGCTCAGCGTGAGCGCTGGATCCAGGCAGAACGGCTGGAGAGTGTAGGTCTGTTATCGGCAGGTATCGCTCACGATTTCAACAACCTGCTCATGGTGATTATGGGTTTCGCGGAAACCCTGGATGGCTCTGAAGCGCAACGAGAGATTGTGAAGGCTTCGACACAAGCGGCAGCGCTCACCCAACAGCTACTGTCGTTTTCGCGACCGCAACACAACGACGAACGCTTTGTCGATGTCACTCAAGCGCTCAAAGATATTCTACCGATGCTGAAAAGCCTCATGGGGGCGGAAACCGAGGTCAGCCTCACCCTCGATCTTGAATCCGTCAGTGCTGCGATCAACCCGGGGCACCTCCATCAGATTCTGGTCAACCTCTGCACCAACGCCAGGGACGCGATGCCTCAAGGCGGACACGTAAGGATCACCGCCTCGCAAAAGGACCTCGATCAGAACAACACATTAGGACTGGCGGATGGGCAATACGTCTCCATTCTGGTTACCGATGACGGCGCGGGCATGGATGACTACGCCCGGCAACACGCCTTCGACCCCTTCTTTTCCACCAAGGTCGGCACTCGCTCTTCAGGGCTGGGCCTGGCCAGCGTCTACGGCTTAGTACAGGCAGCAGGCGGTACCCTGGATCTCACGAGTGCCGCAGGCGAAGGCACGAGTATCGATATCGTGCTGCCCGTCGTGCAGGATCCCCCGCCTTTGCATGCCGTGCGACTCGACAAACACGCCGCACCCATCAAAGGCAACACGAAAACGATTCTGGTAGTCGAGGACGACACACCCGTGCGAGCGTTGTTATCGCGCACGTTGCGCGATGCGGGATTTAATGTCGAATCGTCATCCAATGCCATCGACGCCATCGAGATCGCCAAAGTTCTGGAACCCGATCTGCTCATTACTGACGTGGCCATGCCGGGCATCCGCGGGCCAGCGCTAGCAGAGCGGCTACGGGAACGATTCCCCAATCTCAGAGTGCTGCTGATCTCGGGCAACACGCAAACGGATGTACCTTCATGGGAGGCTACGGACGAAACGCGATTTCTCGCTAAACCCTTCAGGTCGGGCGATCTTCTCAGTCTGCTGCAGAATTGGTGGTCGCCGTCCACTTGAGTTTTTAGCGCATGTGCTTCTCACGCAATTCAGCGGCTCGCTTGAATTCCTGCACGTGGCTGAAGGTAATCGTTGCCGACCAGGCAATCAGGCACAATCCGACCAGACCTTCCGAACCAGCCACCATACGCACGCCGTCACCGGGGAGCAGATCACCGAAGCCGAGTGTGGTGTATACCACCGAGGAGAAGTAGACGTAGTCCAGATTCGAAACCACGCCGCTGATGCTGCCGATGCCATAACGTTCGCACGCCCAATACGCAACCGCATACAGCCAGATCTCGATAATGTGGGCGGCTAACAAAGAAACCCACACAACCAACAAAGAAGCGCGAAAGCTGTGAATCTTGCCCGCTAGTTTCTCCAAGAGATTCAGCGCTTCCAGATGCACCAGAATGCACACCACCGCCATGAAGAAGGCTATGGTTAGATCAATCATTTGCCGCTCCCCTACCCCGGCTAGCGCACGGATTCGGTGCCGGTGAACGCCAGCTCATCGGCTTTGCAGACAAAGCGAATCGGCGCGAAATGCATCTGCATTTTCACCACGGTCGCAGCGATGACCATGTAGGGTTCGAGCAACGCATTACCCCACGCCGCGCCATCGAACACCCGTAAACGCGACGTCAGGCGGTCTACCTGGGTGGCTTGCGTTGTTGTTTCGACTTGCAACAGCCGCAATCCCAGTGGTGTGTGCGCCAGATTGAGCGTGCCGGTGTACTGCACGTCGTCGTTCGCCATCGGTTCGGGATCGATCGCGGTTATCTTTAGAACTGTGGTCCCCTGCCGTTGCACGGCGATTTCAACGCCATCGTAGCCATGCCGAAAAGCCACTTCACCAAGCTCCGCGGGGAAACCCAACCGATCCCGCAAGCCTGCGCACGCGTTCTTCGCATCGACATAGGTGGCGGTGGTGAAACCGCGTGCACGCACGCCGCTGCGACAAGACACGCGCACCGTTGCGAACTTGAAGGAGCCCCACGTTGAAGCACCCACCTCGTAGACCTGCACGGACAACGCGGCGGGAACCGTCGGATGCAAACTCGGTGGCAACACGGCTTCGCGGGCACTGTTGCGCATTTCGGCAGTAAGCTGGAAGCACGTCACGTCTTGAAGATCGATGGCAGACTCGACGAATGCAGGGACTTGCGGCGCCTGGGCCGCAAGCGCATCTAGATCGGCGTTACCCACCAACACTATGACGCTCCTACGGCAGCGGGGGTGTACACCCTTGTGCGCTGCTCGCCGGGTGAGCGAAATTGTGGCATGACCTCTCGAGCAAACAGGCGCAGGCTCTCCAGCACTTGTTCTTGCGGCACCATCTCCATGGCATTGAGCAGGAAATTGATTCCGGTCACACCGATAGACTCCCAACGTTTGATCGTCGCTACCAAGTGATCGGGATCGCCGACCCCCACACCCTCGGGCAGACCCTTGGCCACGCTCGGATCGTCCGCGGGCGCTTTCTTGGCTTTCATCGCCGCACCGGCATTGCCGAGGGTTTGGTAGGCACGAGTGGGATGCGCTTCGCGGGTCCAATAGAGGTGCTGATTGGCCACGTTGAAGGCATTCACCATCGGCACACCAACGTCCCGGGCTTGCCGGTAGTCCTCATGGCAATACAAGAAGTTCATCGTGTGAACCTGGTCGTTGACAAGTCCCCCCACGGGATCGCACTGCTGGATGACGCGGTGATATTCCTTCGTACGACGCTCCTGCTCCTCATACCCCGCAGCGGACACGCCTAAGCATCCCAGACCCCTCTCAGCGGCGTCGAGCTCGGTTCCCGGTGACGTCACGGTGACCCACATGGGTGGGTGAGGCTGCTGCAGGGGCTTTGGCAGTACGTTGCGGGAGGGCATGCTGAAGGCCTTGCCTTGCCATTCGAATTCTTCCTGCATCCACATACGCGGCAGGACTCGGACAAATTCATCCCAGGTCTTCTTCGTGTCATCGGGATTCACGGCAAAGCCGCCGAGTTCGGTCCACGTGGATGAACGTGCGGTACCAAGCTCCAACCGCCCGTTGGAAATTAGATCGAGCGCAGCTGCCCGCTCGGCGACGCGGATGGGATGATTCATCTCCGGAACGCACACCACGGCACCGTGTCCCACTCTGATGCGTTCGGTCTGCGCGGCTACCGCGGCAAGAAACACTTCGGGTGCCGAACAGTGCGAATACTCTTCCAAGAAGTGGTGCTCCACCGCCCACACGTGATCGAAGCCCAATTCATCTGCCAAACGGCACTGTTCCAAGCCGTTGTGATAAACCGCCAACTCGTTATCGCGTGTGAAAGGTCGCGGCGTGGATAACTCGAAAAAAATACCGAACTTGATGGGTCTTCTCCCCTTTGTCACGCAGCCAGTATATCCTGTCGCAGCGGGCGACATATACCGCACGCCTACCCTCCAACGTGCTCGCGTGCTTACGCTACCGGAGAGACAGACGATGCTTAAAGAAGGCGACAACGCACCCTCTTTCGAACTACCCGATCAGAGCGGTCGCAAGCAGACACTCGAAGGACTTCTCGAGCAGGGCAATCTGGTGCTCTACTTTTACCCGGCAGATTTCACACCGGTGTGCACTGCGGAAGCCTGCGCATTTCGCGATCATGTCGACGAGGTGGCCGAACAGGGTAGTCACATCGTGGGCATCAGTCCGCAGGACAGTGCCAGCCACAAACGCTTTGCCGAGCGCTTCGACCTGCCGTTCACACTCCTCAGCGACGTGAACCGCATAGCGATCAAGGCGTATGGCGTTGACGGCATGATGGGCATGGTGCGTCGAGCCACGTTTCTCATCGATCAGTCTAAGACCATCACAAAGCGCGCCGTCTCCGACTTTTTCGTCTCGAGCCACATCAAACTCTTGGACGAGTTGAAGCTCGGCTGAGACTAGAACTTACCGATCAAATCGATAAACCAGCCGTGTTGATCGTATTCGGCATCGCGGATGTCGTCGCTGAAATCCGTAAAGTTATAGCCCACACCGACTTTAAAATGCTCACCGACATGTCGGTAGACGCCCAACAAGGTCCCATGCCGATCGGATTCGCCGTGACGGTCATTAAGGTAACGGTACTCTGCAAGCGCATCCCACTCGTGCGTCAAGTGGTAACGCGCTCTCAGCACACCGAGCCCGACCCCATAATCTTCCCAGGAACCCGAGTCACGGAACATGCGCACGCGGCCTTCCTTGAGGGCGATTTTACCGCCCAGTTCCCAGCGCGCGTTGAAGGCATATAGGGCTTCAGCCGAAAGAATATGTACCTGCTGGTCGGGGCGGGTGGCACTCTGTCCTTCGCTGACGAGATCGTAGAAGTAGCCGTACTTGGCGAGCACGTTCCAGCGATCGTTGTCGAACGGCCGCAACGCCTGACCCACGTTGAACTCGACGAAACGCCCGTCGCGCCCACCGTTGATGTCATCGTCGGTCCACGCAACGTTCAGTTGTCCCAGCCAGCGGCGGGCTTCGTTCACTTTGTGGGTATAACTCGAACTCAACAAGTATTGTTCGCTGGCGCGAAGCGGACTATCGTCCTCGCGGTACTCGAGCTTGGCGCTGAACTTGTACATCTCGCGAGTGACGCTGGCACCGAACGACACAGCAGAGCGTTCGAGATCGGTCGGGCCGCTGTCGTCCTCTGCGGCTTGTAACAAAGCAGACAACACCCATTCCTGATCCGTCGTGTAATCCAGACCGAAGGCGTGACTGACCCCTCCGTAAGTGTCGTCTTTACCGAACTGCGATTCGGTGAAGATACCGAAACGATTACCGAAGTCCCGCCGCTGACCGAACGTAAGCAGGTTGCGTTCCCCAAACGTGCGATCCGGATCCACCGCATAACTGCCGTACAATTCGTGACCTTCCGCCAACCGGTAGTTGCCTGAAAATTGACTGATTGCCCCGGGCCCTACGCCGCTGCTCAAGCCGAACGATGAGTTGTCGTCGGGCGAGTACTGCACACCACCCGTCAAGGCCTCGCCGCGATCGCCATCCGCAACCTCGACACTGACCGCCGTGTATTCGTTCACTTGAGAGTTGATGCCGACGGCGTACAAGTCGTTGTCGCGATACTGGCCGTCTTCGTTCAAGCCCTGTTGCACGGAAGCGTATACGGTCTGCTGGTCGTTCAAGGCGTAACCCAGGCGCACACCTGCCATCAGACCGTCGCCCTTTTGTGTCGTGCCAAGCACGGTTCTCTCGAGATCTTCATGGCGTAGCTCACCGCCGAGTGTAACGCGGTTCAATTCGACGTCTGCTTGCAAGCGTGCGACTTTGTTGTGCCGTATCCCATCCTCTTCGAGTTCCGCGTAGCCGCCGGTAATCTTGACGGTTGCCGTCGGTTCGAGGACGAGATCGAAGCCTTTCTCCGTCACCTCCATGCCCTGACGCAAACGTCCGGCAGAGAACCCGGCGTCTTGTTCTTTCCACCAAGCTCGTACGTCACCCTCGATGGTCTCGCTCATGTCTTCGAAGTTAATCCGGCCTTCGAACGCCCGTGCATCCCCTTCCTGCAGCGCATCGGGCAGCACAGAGTTCTGGGACGCAAACGACAATCCGCCGTCCGGTGACGCAAAGTTCGCGCCGTTCTGTCGCGCTTCGCTCTGTACTACCTCGGCACTGAGATAGGTCCCGTTGCTCGCCTTCAAAGTGACATCGATACCTTCGAGGTCGAAGTCGTTACCGCTGCGCTCGTCGACGATCTTACTCACGCCGACACCGACGTGATCGCCCAGCCAACCCTTGGCTCTAACCCCGTAGGTGGCGTCCTCCGCGGCGAAGGCATCGGGGACATACTCGTAGTCGACCAGCAGATAGACGTCGTCACCTTCGAGACCACGGGAACGAATGATCGAAGGACCCCGATCGTTCACCACCTGCGACAACGGGTGACGCAAGATGATACGTCCCTGGATGGCATCGATTTCGTAGTCGGCGCCTTCGACAAGGTCCTGGCGTTCGACTACCTGCTCCGTATCCCTTTGACGCACTTCAATCCACACCTTCTCCGACCCTTGCACAATGTCCGTGTGTCTCAAGTAGTAAAGCGACCCACCCGTCGCACCGAAGGTGACGTGCGCGCTCGCGCTCTGCGCTTCGGACCCAAACGCCGTCAATGCACGCTTGGCATCGCCGTGTTCGGTAACCGCCTTACTCTTGTGCGCAAACTTGGCGCCGTACAACGTGCGGTTATATTGCATGAATTCCGTGTCTGTCATCCCCGTGTTGTAGTTACCCCATAGGGCTTGATTGTGATCCCAATCGACACGGACGTAGAACGCACCTTGCGTGTCCACGTCGCTGACCGTTGTCGAATCGTCGCCATAGACCGGGTAGTAGCGGTCGGGGTCGAGTTGTCGGAACAAGCGACGAGGATCCTTACGCTCGAGGTTGTCACCGAAATTCTTGAGTTCGTCCTCGGTGCTGTCGAGCTGCGCAGTGATCAGGTACTTGCCCTGGATTTTCGCTTTAGCATAGAAGGCCAAGCGTCCATCGACATACACCGACTCATCGAAGTGATCGTCCGCCGACAACGGTTCGAAGTTGCCACTGACGCTGTGATCGCCCACCGTCAAGTTCGCAAGCCCCACCCAGAACGCGTGGTTCTTTTTCACGTCGACTTCGATGGGCTCAGCCAAGCGCGTACCGGAGGCGCTCATCACCTCGACCGTGCGCTGACCCGCCGGCAGGAACTGCTCGTACGCAAAACGGCCCTTCGGGTCGACCGGTACCTCGACGTTGTCTATCACAACGACTTGCGCACCGTCGAAGGCTTCCCCATGTACCCGCACGACCGAACCTTCCGCCAAGCGCGAGCGTTCCGCCAAGTTGTCACCGTCCCACACGTTACTTGGCGCTACACCGGTCGAGCTGCTACGCTCTTCACTCACGACGTTGACGAGTCGCGGTGCCGTCTCGTCGTATAAGTCACCGCGGCGAACACGCAGCACATAGGCTAACCGCTGACCGGGTTGGTAGGTATGTACCGTATCCTTCCAGACGAAAGCATTCGGGTAAGCCAGCCGATTGGACTTGAGTTCGGCTATCGGGTCGAGCAGGTCAGTGTCGTCCTCACGGTAGAGGAGCAGATCGTAATGTTCGATGTGCGCTTGATAGTTGGTGTACGCCGCGAATTCCACAGGATCGGCCATCAAGCCGGCCGCGTTCACTGGGATGTCGTGCAACGCCAGCACATCGAGCCGTGGGCCGGCAGCGAGTGCATCCTGCGTCATCCACACGCGGCCTCGGACCCCGGTTGGATCGCCCAACGGTTCGTAGGCGAAACTGGTCTGAGCCTGCCCGATCTTGACCCGGTAGGTGAGCTCGATCTCCACCCGCCGTAGGCGCGCGTGATAGTCCTCTTCGCTTTCGTTTTCGAGCCGCGGTAGAAGTTCCGTATCGCCTTTGAACTCGGTGTAGATACTGTCGACGTCCAAGCCGAGTTCCTGACTCAAATACTTAGCGACAGCATCGGCGCGGTCTTCGGAAAGTTGCGTGTTGTTACCGCTGGCTCCGAGGGTGTACTTGACGGGATCGGTATGACCCGACACACGCGCCTGCAACACGCCCTGGGGTTTGTCGTTCTCGCCGATACGGATTTGCCCAAGCTGCTTGTAGTAAGCAAGCTCCGTGTCCAACGCCTGTTTTTCCTGCGAATCGAGATCCATCACGCTCGATCCAAAGGCAAAGCGGATGTGTGTGTTGAGTTTCTGCCACTTCTTGGTTTTGTAGCGATTGACCGGTGGCGGCAACGGCGGGTCGACCGGCTTGATCCCAGCCACTACACAGCTTTCCACGACCCCTGAATCTTTGTACACCACTGCGATCTCGACACGACGGTTGGCATCTTTTTGAGCCGCGCTGATGTTGCACTGAACGACTGCGGGGTCGGTCACGCGCTCGTTGCTGTCGTTGTCCGCGCACGGATCGTGTGACACTGCGGCGCCGCATTGTGCTGGCTCGAACTCACCCATGCCAACGACATCGGGCACGCTGTCCAACGTACCGCCCCCGTTGTCCGACGTACCGCCTAAAGCGCTGACGACTTTGTCCCTGACGAACTCCGCGCGCGCCTTCGACAGCCCGCAGTTGTTGGTGTGCTGCTCGACCAACCGGTCGCTGAGCGGGTCTATGTCGGTATGCCCGGTGAAGCGCAGCGTGACTTCCTCCTTGCACTCGTATTGCGCCAATACGCCTTGCAGTCGGTCCAGGTAGTCCTGGGTGATCTCCGCGCGTCCGGATACGAAGTAAACCGGCTCGATCACGTCGTCTGCCACCACCGTGCGCACCAACTGGTAAGTGGTCTCACTGCCGACTTCATATTTCGGTGGCAGTCGAACGCCGAAATTGATTTTCGAAGCGAGTGCCTGGGTCAAGCGCACGACACGCGGATTTTCCGAAAGGACTTCACTACCCGGCGGCAAAGTGGTGTCGTCGAGTTTCAAGATGAAATTGGTCCCCCGTTCGGACCGTGGCACCTCGACATCGGCAATGTGATAACGCCCATGTGCGTCCGTCTCGACGATGAGCCCGCCGACCGTGGCCAAACGCACACCCGGCACACCTTCGTCCTCGTCAGGATCCTGCCAGCCATCGCCGTTTTCGTCGTGGAACACCTTGCCGATGATGGTGGTGTTGGCCAGCAGTGGATCGTCAACGATTTCTACAGTGGCTTGCGCGCTATTGCCCACGGCCACGTTACCGACAAACGGGGTGACCGTGTTGATCTGTGGGCCGGGTACCGCGCCCGCGTTGACGCGAGTCATATACGTGAGCCCAACGCTTGCACCAATAGGCAAAGCCACCGAACCCAAACGGACAGGATCGGTGCCGGTCGCGACGACGGGCAGTTCCACATCGTCGCCGGTAAACAGCTCACCATCGGCACCCGCTTGAAACAGTTGTTGGGAGCCTTCGACCAGGGTGAAACTCGCCGGAATGTTGTCGACGAAATCCAGATTGAACAGTTCGCGCGGCGAGATGTTGCGCGCTGTCACCCGATAGCCCACCAGATCTCCGATCACCGCAGTGTCACGATCCGCAGCCTTGGTGACCACGATTTCAGGCACCGGCACTTCGCTGCGTGGATCCAACGGAATGTGATTGTTCGCAACGGCAGTGGCGTCACCGCCCATGACCCAATCGAGGAAATAGGTCGTCTGCATCCCCACGGCAGGTGCGGCGGCTTGCGGTTGCACGACACAGGGCGGTCCGGTTGTGGGGTCGACGGCGCACAGTGAGACGTCCAGAGCGCTATTCTGTACAGGGATGCGTTGTGACGGGAATCGGTATCGTGCCGGATCGACTTCCAACTCGACGGTGTAGGTCATGGTCAAAGACGGACAACGGGGATGCGTTCCGGGTTGCAGGTCCAAACGGTATTCACCGTCCTCTCCGGTGCTTTGACCCTGCTGACCGTCCGCCAAACATTCATCCGGCAACGGGCCCTGAATGTCGGTCAAGTGCACGACCGCACCGGCAACAGGCGATCGGCTTAGCGCGTTGTAAACCACGCCCCCGGCAACCACCGGGAAATTGCGCTCCGCGGTTTCGCCCTCCGCCAGCATCGCCGACGCCTCTCCCCACACCACGCCCGAAGGATTGACGAAACGCACGGTGTAATCGCCTGCCGGTAACTCACCAAAGGCATATCTGCCGTCATCCCCCGTCGTGGCACTGGCCACCCTCGAACCTTGCGCATCGATGAGTTCGACCAGCCAATCGGCTTCACCCGGCTCGCCCGTATCGAACTGACCATCGAAATCCGCGTCCAGAAACACAGTACCGACAAGTGCTGCTAGGGCTGGGGCAGCAGGGAAGACCACCGGAGTCGGGTCGTCTTCACCCGGTTCCGAAGGGTCGCCGTTGCCGTTCGGATCCGGATCGGTGCCGTTATCGGAAAGGTCGAACGAACGGCCGCCATCCTCACGCGAACCCGTGGCAGTGACTTGATTCTCGAACTCGTTGATGCCGTTGCGTACGACACTGACCGTGTATTCGAATACGGCGGTCTCGCCAGCGGCGAGCCCCTGAGTGCCATCTAGCAAATTGAAGTCAGTCAGACCATCGAAGTTAGCGTTCACTTCGGTCAAAGGCCCTTGCACGACGATAATGGGACCCACGAGCGCGGCGCTGGCAGGGGCGGGAAAGCCCGCGGACAAGTCCTCTGAGATCTGCACCTCAGCCAACGGCGCCGCACCGATGTTCGCCACCCGAACCCGGAAGCTCACACGCGCATCGTCCTCCGCGACGACCTCTATACCAAACGCTTCTTTGGCGGCTGCAATGACTCCGATGGCATCCACCTCCAGAACGATCGGTGTCGGGTCGTCCTCTCCAGGTTCGCTTGCTTGCCCATTGCCGTTGCTATCCGGCACCTCGCCATCGTCGGAGAGATCCATTGTCAACGGCGTACCCTCCTCTTCCTGTCCGCCCAGGACCTGCGCCTGATTGAAGAACTCACCACCCGCGGACACGACTTTTACGGTAAAGCTCACCAACGCCCGCCCGCCCGGGGCCAGGGTCTGGGTACCGGAGAGCAATTCCGTCACGGTCGTGCCATTGAAGTTCGCATTGGCTGTATCCAAGCCTCCCGTCACCAAGACCGCGCTCACCGACTCGATGCGAGTCCCCTCCCGTTCGAACGCCGCAGCGAGATCGTCCGTGACTTGCACAGCATGCACCGGGAGCGTCGCACTCAGATTGTCCACCGTCAGTCGGAAGTCCACCTCGAAAGTCTGCGGACCCACCCGCCGTACGGCAGTCAACACTTTCGCCAGACCCAGCCGCATGGGGGCCACCTCAATGGGCGTGGGATCGTCTTCCCCCTCGTCATTGGCTCTACCGTTGCCGTTGGGGTCCGTCTCGATGCCGTCGTCCGAGAGATCCGTCGTCGGTCCGAATGCGGAATCGCCATTAGCAATTATTTGATTGCTAAACATTCCTGCGCCGTCCACGGTTATGTTAACATGAAACTCTAAAGTTGCGTGTTGACCGGGTGCAAGCGATTGCCCTGCCGCGAGCAACCGGGTGTCCGTGGTGCCGTCAAAGCCCGGATTCGCCAACAAATCGCCCTCCACCACCGCGACATTGCCGATCACCGCCACCGTCTCAGCCCCGGCAAACGCCTCGGAGAGGTCGTCCACGAGGCCGACGTCCGTTAACGGGACTTCCTCCGAGAGGTTCTGAACGGTCGTTTGCAGCGTAAGCTGATAGGTAGCCGGCGCTATTTGCCGCTGTTCCACCAGGCGCTTACTCGCACCGATCGCGGGAACGGGGTCGGTACCGGTGGGCGGACACTCCACGGGCGTTCTCTCGGCATTGTCACCGGGTTGTGGATTGTCCTCGGCTTTTTCCCCGGGCGTCTCCGGATCCGGATCCGGACCGTCGGTCGACAAGTCGTCGACTCGCACGTTCGACTGCTGACCCGTGCCTTCGCCACGAGTTTGGTTGTAGAAGATGTCGCTCGGACCACGGGGATCGATATCTACCGTAAACGTAATCCAGCCTTCGCGGTGGATCGTCAGAAACGTCCCCGGAGGGAGCAAATTAACGTCGTTGACACCATCGAACGCCGGATTTACCTCACGCAGGCCGCCAGCCCGCCCCAGATTGCGAACGCCCAACACCTCAGCCGGCGCCAGTTCCGCCGCCAGGTGATCGACGACCTGTACGTCCAGAAGCTTCTCGGTGCCGACGTTCTGGACGCGGATGGCATAGCCGACACTACACGTACCGTCCGGATTGCGGATCGTTTCGAAGACCTTCTTGGACAGACCGATCCGGGCCGTGTCGGTCGCGGGTTGGGCGTAGGCATGCGGGAGCGCAATCGCCACGAGCAACGCGAGCACCCATCCACCGATCTGGCGATCCGCACATCCGCCAAGCGACAACACACTTTCCCCCGAAGTCGTCGTACTCGGATAACCAGATGGCTGGGATTATCCATGCCGCTCTCTTCTCGTTTTTTTAGAGAGCTTGCCCACGGCGTGCGTCTATACGCAATTGTGAAGTTGCATATACTCGCCACTGACCTTGCCTACGGTACAGCTGCGACGTCCTGTTTCCGCTCCGTCCATCTACCGTGCCCGCAAAAGGCGGCCGATCACAATAACCCTGTTGGTCAGGAGCGTCTACATCGGGAATGTAAGCCCGACCGCGTTATGACGGCCATTTCTGGACGGAAGCTAGTTCAGCTGCGACTCGAGCGCTCGCAGCCGTGCAGCTTCGAATTCATCACCGGGATACCACGCAGGCAGTGCGTCCTGATCCGCAATCAGGTGACCGCAATAGAATCCAAACTGAGCATCTTCGGCGAGTCCGTCGAAACGCCAATCATCGCTCACCTCGTCGCCCGGCTGGTGATAGTGCTCAGTAATATACGCCTCCCGCAGCGCGCGGCCGCGCTCCTTACCGCCGTCCAACAAGTCGCTGCCACCGCGGAAGTTGATGCTCGGTACGCCGATGCGGGCGAAACTGAAGTGGTCCGAGCGGTAGAAATACCCGGCATGAGGCATTTGATCTCCGACGATGACCCGGTGTTGTCGAGCGGCTACCGCTTCTGCAACGCGATCCAGGTCTGAGCGCCCGTAGCCGATGTACGCGACATCCGCCGTGCGCCCATGGACCTGGCCACCATCCATATTGACGTTGGCAGCAATAGCCCGCGGCGGATAAGTCGGATGGCGGGCGTAGTACAACGACCCGAGTAGACCTTGTTCCTCAGCCCCAACGAAGGCAAACAATATCGAGCGCCGCGGTGGTGCGCGCATGGATTTGAACGCGGCGGCTATCGCGAGAACCGAGGCCACCCCCGCGGCGTTGTCCATGGCGCCGTTGTAGATGCGATCTTCAAGCGTGGCGTCTTCGTCAGTTCCCAGATGATCGTGGTGCGCCGAGTAGACGACGACTTCGTCGCTCTTAGCCACGTCGCTACCCGGCAGCACGCCCAGCACATTGGCCGTCTCGGTGCGTGTGAGGGTCACCGGCATGGACAGCGATGTCCGAAGCGCCAGTTCGACCGGTTGGAAGTCGCGCGAGCGGGCCTGCTCGACCAGTTGCTGCCATTCTCCGCCACTCAGCGCCACCAGACGGCGCACGGCGTCTTCAGTCATCCAGGCCTTCACCTGGGTGACCGCTTCACCCTGATTGGGCAACTCGAACTGCGTGCCGCTCCACGAGGTTTGTACGACCTGCCACGGATACCCGGCGGAATAGTCGGTGTGAACGATGATCGCCCCTGCCGCGCCAAGCGCTGCCGCCATCTCGTATTTGTACGACCAACGCCCGTAGTAGAGCCTCGCTTCCCCCTGAAACAAATCTTCTGACCAATGCGGGTCGTTGTTCAACATGAGCAGCAGTTTGCCGCTCACATCGACGCCCTTGTAGTCATCCCAATGGTACTCCGGCGCTTGAATGCCGAAGCCCACGAAGACGACCTCCGCGTCTTCGACGGCTGCACGGCGCGACTGGACACCTGACCCGACAATGAAGTCGGTGGACTGCTCGAACTGCACTTCACCGCGACCATCCGCGCGCGATTGAAACCGCCAGGTCGCGGGTTGCTCGGCATTGAGGCCCACCAATTCAAACGCCTGCCGCCAGCGGCGCCCGGGTGCGCCCGGCTGCAAGCCGAGTGATTGCATTTGCTCAACGATGTACGCCTGGGTTTTGCGGTCACCGGCCGTACCCGGGCTGCGTCCTCCATAGGCGTCGGACGACAATTCGCGGATGTGCCGTTCGAGCAGTTCGCCGCTGATCGTCGCAGCAGCACCGGATACCGCGGCAGTGATGGGATTCGAGTCCGGCTCGAAGGCGCGCTCATCACCCTGGCAGGCGGCGAGAAGCCAGCAAGTCAGCGTCGCCCCATAGACGGCACGCGTTGAACAGTTAAGGAAACGCCGCTTAAGCCAAGGTCTCATCGTCACGCAACAGCACGCCGGTGCCGATCAGTCGGTTGATCTCACCCTCGTCCTTGCCCAACCAGTCGGTCAATACCTCACGATTGTGTTCCCCTCGATGCGGTGCCGGTCCGCGCACACCGCTGGTGGCATGGGAGAAGCGATACGGCGATTGCGTCACCGGGCGAGTCCCCCCTTGACGATCATCGACCTGCACCACCGACCGCCGGCTGATTACGCTGGCTTGTTCGCCGATTTTTTGCGGATCGCGCACTACCCCCCAAGCCACGTTGATCTCGGCCATCACGGCTTCGACTCGATCCAGGTTTTGCAAGCCCGCCATGAACTCGCCGACCCGCGCGCGACGGAGTTTGATTTTCCGTTCGAGATCCATCGAGGCATCGGTAGGGTCTTCAACACCGAGCTCAGTGGTCAAGAGGCGCCAGAAATAGCGGAAATCCACGGACACCAAAATCGGTCCCGCGCCCGTTTCCCACGTGTCGTTGGGCAGCGTTCCAGTGTGCTCCGAGTCCTCGAGCGCGTAGTGGATCTGATCGTCGGTGCACAGCGTTGCATCGATCATCGCGATATCGATGTGCTGTCCTCGACCGGTCTGCTCCCGCTGGATCACGGCGGCCAACAAGCCCACCAGGCCGTGCAAGGATGCGTTCGTATCCGCCACCGAGAGCGGCAGTTCGCTGTAGGGAATACCCGTACGCTGGGACTGGCGGTACATCAACCCGGCTTCAGCGTGCACGATCGGCGCATACGCCGGTCGATGGGCTTCAGGGCTGTCTTGGCCAAATCCGGAAATCGACAAGTAGATGAGGCGCGGATTGACCTCGGCCAGGGTCTCATAGCCAAAGCCCAGACGCGGCATGACATCCGGTCGGTAGTTCTCCAGCAGGAGATCCGCCTCGGCCGCCAATTCGCAAATCAGCCGCTCGGCCCCGTCAGCACGCAAATCCACGCAGATATTGCGCTTGCCGACATTCTGTTGATGGTAATAACCCGGCACCCCGCCTTTCACGGACCCCCACAGCCGCGTGACGTCACCGTCCGGGGGTTCGACCTTGACCACGTCGGCGCCCAGATCGCACAGCATGCGACTGGCGAAAGGTCCCGCTAAAACCCGGGTAAAATCCAATACTTTCAACCCTGCCAATGGGTATCCCATCGCTGTACTCATGCCGATCCTCCGAATCCTCTCCTCAGCGCGCAGTATAGGCCGCCGACCCGGGTCACCTGGGTCTCTTTTCCGGCAGTAAGTGTGTAGAAACGAAACAATTCGCTTTTGGTCATACCAATTGTCTGATACAGTGTTCGATCACCCTGGGCACAATCTCGGAGATTTTCATGCTGCGATCCTTGAGTCTATTCGTCGCGCTGTCCCTTACTGCCTCAGCCTGGGCAATCAAAGTGGACGACCGCGTCGACAACTTCAGATTACTCGATCACCAAGGCGCCTCACACCAGTTGTACTACTATAGCGACGCGAAGGCGATCGCGGTGATGGTACAGGGCAACGGTTGCCCTATCGTGCGTAACGCCATGCCACGCTTTAAAGAGATTCGCGACGCCTATGCCAGTCAGGGCGTACAGTTCTTTCTATTGAATTCCAACCTGCAAGACAACCGCAGCACCATCGAAAAGGAAGCCAAGGAGTTCGGGTACGACATTCCCATTCTCATGGACGACACACAAATCATCGGTGAAAGCTTGGATTTGGTGCGTACCGGCGAGGTATTCGTGATCGATCCGAAGACGTGGAAGGTCACCTACCAGGGTGCGATTGACGATCGCCTGCACTACGAAAACCAGAAAGCCAAGGCTTCAGAACACTTTCTGACAGATGCGTTGGACAACATGTTAACCGGCGAAGCTGTGAAAGTGGCGACTACGGAGGCGTTGGGTTGTCTCATCAACTTCCCCGAAAAACAGCGTCGCGCGCAACATGCGCAGATCTCCTACACCGAGGACGTCGCACCGATTCTCGCCGATAACTGCGTCAACTGTCACCGTGAAGGCGGCATCGGACCGTGGGCAATGACCGACTACAACATGGTGCGGGGGTTCTCACTGATGATTCGCGAAGTGCTGCGCACGCAACGCATGCCACCCTGGCACGCCGATCCGGCACACGGCGAATGGGCCAACGACCGCTCTCTCAGCAGCGAAGAGATCAAAACCCTGATTCACTGGATCGAGGCCGGAGCGCCCCGCGGTGAGGGCGACGATTACCTCGCCAATCTCGAAATCAAACACACCGATTGGGATCTGGAAAACACGCTCGGCCCGCCTGACGTTATCGTCGACATTCCGGCCATGGAAATTCCGGCCACCGGTGTCGTCGACTACCAGTACCACTACGTCGACAACCCGATCGGCGATGACGTGTGGGTCCAAGCAGCGGAGATCAAGCCCGGCGACCGCGGCGTTTTGCACCACACCATCACCGCTTTCGGGCATATCATGGAAGAAGGCAAGTACAAGGGTCGCATGAAGCATATGGGTGGCCTGCGCGGTTATGCACCCGGCATCACCAACCAGCCCTTCCCGGACAACACAGGGGTGTTCCTGCCTGCCGATGCCAAATTCGAATTCCAAATGCACTACACGCCGGTCGGGCGCCAAACCGTGGATGAATCGAAGATGGGACTTTGGTTTGCCAAAAAGACACCCGAGCACAAGATGATTTCAATGTTTGTGGCCAACCCGCGCATCAAGATTCCGGCGGGCGCCAAAAATCACAAAGAAATCGTCGAGCAGGAGATTCCGAAAGATGCGCTGCTCTACAGCTTGCTGCCGCACGCACACTTCCGCGGCAAGGCTGCCGAGTTCCGCGCGGTCTACCCGGACGGCAGCGAAGAGCTGTTGCTGTCGGTACCGAACTATGACTTCAATTGGCAGACGTCCTACGAATTGAAGGAACCCAAGTTCATTCCGGCGGGCACCAAGATCGTCCAAGCCAACTGGTGGGACAACTCCGCGCAGAATCCAGCCAACCCGGATCCAAGCATCGAAGTCACCTGGGGTGAGCAATCCTGGGAAGAAATGTTGTTCGGTGCGTTTGTTCTGCGTTTCCTGACCGAAGAAGAATCTACCGCCAGAGCTAAGCAACAAGAGGTACAAAACCCCGTTGCCAGCGCTCAGTAGCGTTTTGTAAAAGCACCGCTTACCACCTAAAGCGCCGCTAGGCATCCGCCTTCGGCGCTTTTTTTATGCCTGCAATATCGTCACAATTCGACGCACACCCGTATCGGCTTAATAAACATTGGCAACTGACAAGACCCAACTCGTCTTCGGCGGCGACGGCGAGCAACACGCCATCCAATTGACCAACATGAGCAACCGTCACGGCCTCATCGCCGGCGCCACGGGCACCGGTAAAACCGTCAGCCTGCAAGTTCTGAGCGAAGGATTCGCGCGAGCAGGCGTGCCGGTCTTTGCCGTCGATGCAAAGGGCGACCTGTCCGGTATCAGCAAACCCGGCAAACCGCACAAAGAGATCGACCGACGTAAAGACCTGCTGGGTTTGAGCGAACATCAGTTACGCGGTTACCCCACACTGTTCTGGGACATCTTCGGCGAGCGCGGTCACCCGGTACGCACGACGATTTCCGAGATGGGGCCGGACATCCTCGCCTCGTTGCTCGATCTCAACGAAACGCAAACCGGTATCTTGTATGCCTGTTTCGCTATCGCCGACGATGAAGGGATGTTGTTGCTCGATCTCAAGGACTTACGCCGCATGTTGAGCTTCATGTCGGAACACGCGAAGTCTCTGCGACAAGATTACGGCAACATTTCAGCAGCGTCGGTAGGCGCCATACAACGTCGACTTCTGGTTCTCGACGAGCAAGGCGGCGAACGTTTCTTCGGCGAGCCCGGGATCCGCTTGCAGGATTTGATGCAGAGAGACTTTTCCGGCAACGGTGTCATCAGCATCCTCGATGCCGAACGGTTACTGCGCGAATCACCCAAGCTCTACGCCGCGTTCCTGCTTTGGCTGATGTCGGAGCTCTTCGAGGAACTGCCCGAAGCCGGCGACGAGGAGCGCCCCAAGTTGGTACTGTTCTTCGACGAAGCCCACCTCCTCTTCAAGGACATGCCGGACGGCCTACTCGACAAGGTCGAGCAGGTTTTTCGATTGATTCGCTCCAAAGCCATCGGTCTCTACCTGGTCACCCAGAGTCCCCAGGACATCCCCGACAACGTGCTCGGCCAACTGGGTTTGAAAGTGCAGCACGCCTTGCGCGCATTTACACCTAGGGACCAGCGCGCCATACGCGGTGTCGCTCAAGGCTTTCGCAACGATAACGATCTCGACATCAAGGAGATTCTGACGACCCTCGGCGTCGGCGAAGCGTTGGTATCGGCACTGGACGAAGACGGGGCGCCGTCATCCGCGTTTCCAGCCACCATGGCACCTCCGGAATCACAGATCGGTCCCATCACCAAAGCTCAACGCAAGGAAGCGATCAAGAACTCACCGATGTCGGGGCGCTACGACGAAGAGATCGACCGCGAAAGTGCCTACGAAATTCTCGAAGAAAAAGCCAAACAAGCTGCCAAACGCCAACAAGAGATGGAACGCGAAGAACAAGCGCGAAAGAAACGCGAGAAGTCGCAGCGTTCGAGCAAGCGGCGCTCGAATCGCCAAAGCGTGGGTGAGGCGTTTTTCAAGAGTGCCGTACGCAGTGTCGGCCGTTCTCTGGGCAGCAAGTTGGTCCGCGGGTTGTTGGGCTCGCTGTTGAAGTAGCACCAGCCCGCCTTTTCTTCGACTGCGTCCGAGCCAAAGCCATTGTTGGACCGGGACATGGGAGAGCTATTTACACGTTTGTAGATATGTATAATGCGCCAAGTCCCGCGTGACTCGTCACCAGAACGGAGCACACTGGGCACAGACCGGGCACTCTGACTTATAACTACAATCAACGGGGGACCCATGCTCATTCTGACACGCCGTATTGGCGAGACGATAAAGATCGGTGACGACATCACCGTGACCGTCCTTGGGGTAAAGGGCAACCAGGTTCGCGTAGGTGTGGGCGCACCGCGCAATGTGGCGGTTCATCGCGAAGAGATCTACGAGAAGATTCAGGCGGAAAACGGTCGCGCCGAAAATGGGTCGCGCCACTAGCAACGCACCATGCCACTGCGCCCTAACGCTCGCCATCGCGGGGGGATTGTTCATGAGTGGTTGCGATAGCCGTACCGCGAACGAAACAACGACAGCTGCACCACCAGAGCCACTCACGACCGCGCTCGAGGTCGTCACTTATCAAGGCGCGGTGCGAGGCACCTGGGCCGATCGGGATCACGACATACGCGTACACCGCGGCATTCCGTATGCCGCGCCACCGCTGGACGATTTGCGCTGGCGACCCCCGCAAGCGATGCCTCCCTGGCAGGGAACCCGGCAGGCGACGGAGTTCGGAGCCGCTTGTTGGCAGCCGGGTACGGTGGATGAATGGGTATGGTCCAGAGGCAACTTCGAGCGCAGCGAAGACTGTTTGTATCTCAATGTGTGGTCCCGTTCCCCAACCCCCGACGCAGCCGCCAACAGCCCCGTTATGGTGTGGTTTCACGGGGGCGCACATACCGGTGGCATGAGCCACGACAAGATCTTTGACGGCACTGAGTTGGCCAAGCGCGGGGTGGTGCTCGTTTCGGTCAACTACCGATTGGGGCCTCTCGGCTTTCTAGCCCACCCACTGTTGAGCGAAGAATCCGATCACGGCAGCAGCGGCAATTACGGCCTGCTGGATAAGGTCGCCGCATTGAACTGGGTCAACGACAACATCGCGCAGTTCGGCGGCGATCCGGACAACGTCACGATTTTCGGTCAGTCCGCCGGCTCGCAAAGCGTGTGCACGCTCATGGCGTCTCCGCTCGCGCAAGGTTTGTTCCACAAAGCCATCGGCCAATCGGCTGCCTGCGTGAATCCACAAAGCCCGCGCGACATCGACGGACGCGAACGCGGCGCACAACTGATCGGTGCGCTACTCGAGCGTCCCACGCTGGAGACCATGCGCAAACTCGAGCCCGAAGCACTGCTGCAAGCCGGTATCGACACACAGTGGAATGCAAAAAGCAGAATCGTCGTGGACGGTTGGGTGGTGAGCGAACCGCAGGAGGAGACTTTCGCCCGAGGCAAGCAAGCGCAGATACCCCTGTTGATCGGCTCGCTCTCGAACGAGGGGCATCGGTTGTTCCCCCTCGATGACCAATTGACGCAAGACGATCTGGAAGCCTTCGCCGCGCGCACGTTCGGCGAGCTGGCGCCTCGAGTTCTTGCGGCATACGGGTCCGATGCGACTCCGCCCTATACCCAGCGCGAGATTGCCACAGATCTCTTTATGACCTACGGCATGCGCAGATGGGCCAGCTACCAGCACCGCGCCGGACAAGCGACCTATCTTTACTACATGGACCACCAGCCGCCTGCGTTTCGCCTGTACATGCCGCACGATCCGGACCTCGAGCAACCCGGCGGGCCACGAGCGTCAGGCGCTTATCACTCGGGGGATCTGGCTTACGTTTTCGGCAATACCCGCAATGTCGGCCTCGATTGGAACGAGAGCGACCACGTCATCGCGGCACAGACCGCCACCTATTGGACCAATTTCGCCAAGTCCGGCGACCCGAACGATGCAGACAGCCCGAGTTGGCGCCCATACACCGCGACCGATCACGCAACCCAGTTTATCGGCGCCGAGCCGCGCAACATCGAAACCATCCCGGGCGCACGCCGTGAAAGACTCGATCTGCTGGAAGCGGCGATCCCGCTCCGCGACTGATTCTCTAACGCTTGGCCTTGACGCCTGGCCCGATATGCTCTTCGACGAACTCTACGCTCGAACGAAACCACTTGCGCACGTTCTCTTCCTTTCTCGGCGAGTGACCTTCGTTTTTGAAGAGGATCAACTCCGGAACGGGCTTTCCGGCTTTTTTCATCGCTGTGCGTAGCTCGTGTGCGTGTTCGACCGGCACACGACGATCGTCCTCGCCGTGAATCAACAGCAGCGGCGCTTTGATCTTGTCCAAATAGGTGATCGGCGAGGCTGCCGCACGGTCTTCCGCCGTGGGTCCGATCACCTTGTCGATGAACTTGGGACCCCACCGGGTGTCTTCTGCGAAGTCCGAATTGGTGTATTGAATGTCCTGGTCGTAAACGCCCGCACCGGCAACACCGCACTTATAAAGATCAGGTTCTCGAATCAAACTCATGACCGTGGCAAAACCGCCATAACTCCAACCACTGATACAAATACGTTCCGGATCGGCAATGCCTTCTTCTATCGCCCACCTTACTGCATCCGTTAGGTCATCCTGCATCTTTCCCGCCCACTCACCGTGTCCCGCATTTTCGAACGCTTGGCCGTAGCCGCCCGAACCGCGATAGTTGATCCGCAGCACAGCGTAACCGGCGGCTGGGAAGATGGCTTCGAAGCCCAACCCCCAGAAATCCCTCGGTCCATGCGGACCGCCGTGCGGAACGATCACTAGAGGCAGATTCTTCGCTTCCACCCCTCTGGGTAAACCTAAGTAACCGTGCAGCGGCATCCCGTCGCGCGCAGTGACCTGGATGGGTCTGTCGATGGGAAGCTTTGTATCGTCGATCCACGGGGCAAGATCGAACAAGGGCCTGAGTTGCCCACGCTCGCGGTCGTAGACGAACATTTCGGTCGTCTTTTGCGGATGACCGACAAAGACCACCGATAAACGAAAGTCGTGCGTCGTTGAACCCACCGACACGATAGCGTCGGGAAAGGCATTCGCTAACCCAGCCATGAGTTGCGCGTGTGGATGTTCGTTGTCGAGTATGACCTGTTCGGTGTAATCCGGCACCGATACGGCCCCGTAGATGTTCCGTTTGAAATCTCTATAGACGCCCAGCACGTCCACTCGCTCGTGACTGTACAGGTGCTCGAATTGCTTCCCGCCTTCGTCCATGAGATAGAGGCCGCGAGGACCGCCGTCCTCCGACTTGTAGACGTACATGCGACCGTCAGCCGCGAGCTCGATCGGTACGATCTGGGTTTCACCGTAAGCTGCCTTGGAGAATTCGTACCAGTCGCCATCGTCGTTGCGGGCATAGACGATACTGTTGAAATCGTCGTCTATATAAGACGCAAAGCGTACGTTACCTTCGAAGTCCGGAATGGGCGTTGCATTCGGATTCGGTGCAAGCAGGCGGTTGGTCACGCGACCGGAGTACACATCCAGCCGGGCGGTGCTGATCACATCCTTGTAGCCTCGGCTCCATTCGCGGATACCGACGAGGATCTCCTTGCGCTTGTTCCAGATCGGGTGCAAGTACGAAGCACTGGCAAATTCTCTCGAGACCTGGTTGAGCCGGGACTTGGTCTTGGCGGATTGATTGCCGCGCAAACCAAATAAGTACTTGCCCTTCTTACCGTCAGCATTGACCGCGTATAGCTCTCCGTAACGGGAGTCGGCTTCCCGATTACCCCAATCGACAGCGACGCTGACGAGTATTCGCTCTTCGTTGACCCACCAATAAGCGCCCACTTCACTGCGCCCGGGAAAATCGATGACGTTGATCAGGTCCATGTCGGGATAGGTGAATACCGCGACCACCCGTTTGCCGTCCTCTTCCTTGACGGCTGTCAGATACTCCCCTGTCGGTGAAAATCTGACTTGGGAGACTTCAGCGCGCTTTGCAAGATCGTCGATAAGATCGGCAAAGGCACTCTGTGCGACGAACACGACACTCAAAAAGAGCAGCAACGCCTTTTTATTCTTCATCAAACACCTCTTTCGCAACCGCCATGGCCTCCACAGCGACCGGAAAGCCACCATAGATCGCCATGTGCATGATCAGCTCGCAGATTTCTTCTCGAGACAATCCGTTGTGACGCCCGCGCGGGATGTGCAGTTTGAGTTCGTTGGGTCGATGCAGTGCCGTCAACGCAGCGATGGTAATCAGACTACGGTCCCGTTGACTCAACCCTTCGCGTGCCCACACGCCGTTGGGTAGGACCGTGTCCACAATCATTTTGCCCCAATCATCGCGAATCTCGTCCGGCGTCGACAATGTCTCCGTGAACAGACGCGCGAGACGAAGCTTTTCTTCTTCGTCCATCTTGTTTATCCCTTGTCTAAATCGTTTACTCGGCTGGCTTGTGCCAGCTCTTCGTGGCGCAAAGGATAGCAATTAATGCGGCGCTCGGCAGAGCACCCACCGTGTAAAATCCTTAGAAAATTTCTTCCGGCGACAGCTCGAAGCGCTGGATCAGTTCGCGCCGGACGTTTTCATAGACGCTCGGGAACTCTGCCTTCAAAACCTCCAATTCCTCTTCCACCTGCGCACCCAGCCCCTGGTGCACCACAATCTCCACCCGGCGATTGCGCGCCTTGCCTGCTGCTGTGCTGTTGCTCACCAAGGGTTTGGTCTCAGCAAATCCAGTGATGGTGAAGCGACCCTCGTCGATCTCCGGATCTTGGAACAAGCCGTGCGCCACGGACACAGCTCGGGCGCTCGACAGCGCCCAGTTGGAGCGGAAGCGGCTGGTGGCAATGGGATCGTCATCCGTATGACCTTCGACGATAATCGAGCCTTCTATGTCGCGCAGCTGCTGGCGAATGATCTTCAACACCGGCTTGAACGCCGAGGATAGATCCGCCGACCCGGACGTGAAGCTGCCGTGCTCCTTAATGCGTATGGTAATCTCGCGACCCGCGGTTTCCACCTCGAGCACACCGGCGGCGATTTCCTTAGACAACGCAGTGGCCAGCTCTATGGCATCTTCCTCGGTTTCGCCGACGAGGTCCTGAACCTTGTCCACCACGATCATGCGTTGCGCATCGCCGCTCTCGCCGGTATTGCTCGAACCCATATCCTGGCAGGCCACATCCAGACTGTTGCGGGACTCATCCGTCGTCTTCTGCCAGATTTCGTTTAGCGGCGTGGGTCTGGGCGTGCCGGGCGAGAACTCCTGCGCGATGATGCTTGTCCCCTTAGGCGGGTCGTCGGCACGAAACTTCTGTTGCACACCGAACGCCTGGCTCATCGAGCCTGCGAGGCGCTTGAATTTGAGGACGTCCATTTCCGAAAAAGACAATAGGAGCACGAAGAAGCACATCAACAGCGACATCAGATCCGCGAAGGTCATGACCCATCCGGCGCCACCGCCTTCGTCTGATGATTCTTCGATTTCCTCCATGATGATCGTTGAGCGCGACGCGATTGACCGGCGTTACTCTTCTTCCGCTCTCTCCGATTCCGGCAGATAAGTCTTCAACAACGAGTCGATGATGCGCGGGTTTTGTCCCGCCTGAATCGCCAACAGCGCATCGATCACCATGGTCTTCACCAGGCTTTCTTCCGTGCGCCGCAGCTCGAGCTTGTCCGCCACCGGTATGGCAATCATGTTGGCAAACATCGCACCGTATAAAGTCGTGAGCAGCGCGACGGCCATGGCGGGGCCGATCGATTTGGGGTCGTCCATATTGGAGAGCATGGCGACCAAACCCACCAGCGTACCGATCATCCCCATTGCCGGGGCGACATCGCCCAGGGAGGAAAAGATCTTCGCACCCCATTCATGGCGGTCGAGGGTTTGCTTCAGGTCCTTCCACAGGATCGACCGCACCACGTCGGCGTCGTGACCGTCGACGAGCAGTTGGATGCCCTTGTCCAGGAAACCATTCGAAACTTCCTTGCCTTCCAGGGACAAAAGCCCGCCTTTACGTGCCTCGTCTGCGAGTTCGACGACCTCCTCGATCAGATCCTTAGGTGCCGTGATTTTGAAACTGAACGCTTTGATGGCGACTTTGATGGCACCCAGAAACTGTCCCAGGTTGAACTTCATGAGGACTACGAACAACGAGCCCACCAGGACGATGAGCAGAGAAGGCACGTTGACGAACATCGCCACCGATCCGCCGGACAGCATGGCGAATATCACGATGCCGAAGGCGCCGAGCAAACCTATTAGGGTCGCTAGATCCATCTATCGATCCAGTAGTTGTCAAAGTAAGTCTAGCAGCGCCTTTTAAACCCGCTGAACGTTGGCGCCTACAGGACGAGTTTTTTCACCATCGGGGTTTCCCGGTGGTGTTCGGCTTGCTACGGTGCACCTTTGCGATCCCAGTCCTAAGATAAGTGGCGAAGAAGAAAACCCCTGTAAGTGACGAAAATTTGACGCCCGAAATCAATTTCGAGAACGCCCTGGCGGAACTTGAGAAACTGGTGGAAAGCATGGAAGCGGGCGACCTTTCGCTGGACGAGTCGCTTAAAGCCTTCGAGCGCGGGGTAGCGCTGACCCGCCAGTGCCAAGCTGCGCTGGCCGCCGCCGAACTCAAGGTGCAGACACTGACCGAGGACGGTACCTTGGAAGACCTGGATCTCGATGAGTTCGAATGACCTCAGTCTCGACGTTTTACGCCAGGACATAGAACACCAACTCGATCTCTACCTACCCGCACAGTCCGCCATTGCCCAGCCGGTGGTCGATGCCATGCGTTACGCCGTGCTCGGCGGCGGTAAACGTATCCGTCCGATGCTCGCCTGTTTAACCTGCGAAGCGTTCGGCGTGGATAGAACGCTCGCTTACCCCGCAGGCAGCGCGGTCGAATTCATCCATGCCTACTCGCTCATCCACGACGACCTACCCGCCATGGATGACGACGACATTCGCCATGGACAACCGGCCGCACACGTCGAATTCGGCGAGGCCAATGCCATTCTCGCCGGTGACAGCTTGCATAGTCTCGCGTTCCAGACGATTGCCGGTGCGCAAGAACACGACGATGCCACGCGTCTGGAAATGATCGTGCTGCTGGCCGCTGCGGCGGGCTGGGCCGGCATGGCGGGCGGACAATGTTTGGACATTGCGGCCGAAAAGATGGACCTTAGCCTGTCGCAACTTCAGGTGTTGCACGGCGCTAAAACCGGCGCGTTGATTCGCGTGGCTATCCAACTGGGTGTATTGAGCGCGAGCCGTGTCGGGCCGAGCGAGGAGCAGATGTTGTTGTTGTCGGAGTTCGGCGATCGCATCGGACTCGCTTTTCAGGTCATCGACGACATACTCGATGTCACGCAATCCACCGAAGCGCTGGGCAAACCTGCCGGTTCCGATGTCGAGCGCAACAAGAACACGTTTCCGAAGTTGATGGGTGTCGAACAGGCGCGGGCAATGGCGCTCACGTTGGTCGAAGAGGCGATGGCGATACTCCCTCGGGTGCGTATCCAAACCGGCGGACTGGAAGCGGTGGCCCGTATGGTGGTCGAGCGTTCGTCGTGATCAATAAGTGGCGGTGAGCACCAGCACACCGTTTTGATCCTGATATTGCACCTGATTCAGAAACGACATGCCTAAAAGCACCTCGGTCGGGTAAGCTCCTTCGATCACGCTTGCTTGCACGCGATCGCGGGTAATACCGCCGACAGTCACGCGGTCTAACTGTAGGAAATAAGCGCCCACTACGCCTTGCGCGGTTTGCACCGTACCTTTTTGACCCTGCTCGTAATCGAGTCCCAGCCGCTGCGCCTGAGTTTGGCTCATGGCGACGATCGAAGCGCCGGTGTCAACCAGGAAACTCACGAACTGTCCGTTGATAGTGCCGCGCACACGGTACTGCCCGTGTTGATCGCGGTTGATGTGAATCGTCTGCTCCTGGGCTTCGGTGAATCGCGAACCGACACGCGTGCTCAAGCTCAATCGATATTCGGTGTTCCGGTAGCGGACCCTGGCAGAGGAGGGATCGGCCGCGAGGAGGGTGACGCCGAACTCAGAGGTCTCGCCGACCTTGAGCATCCGTTGGCCTGCTGCCGTGCGCACCACGGCACGATCCTTGAATAGTGCCACTACCTCAACGGGTGCGTTCGCCCAGGCCGATGCACTCGCGCACCACAGGACAACACTCGTGAGGACAACGTTCAACTTCGACGGATTCGACATGACCGGGCTATCTTAACCTGCACCGCGCCGCTGTAGTCGACTAGACAGTCATTCCCATTCGCTGCATGACGCTGATTGAGACGTAGAGCACACCACCGGTCAGCACTCCGGCCAAAACATCGTCCAACATTACCCCCAATCCGCCTTTGACGTTTCTGTCTAACCAACCGATAGGGCCCGGTTTGGCGATGTCGGCGATTCTAAAAAGCACGAAAGCGCTCAGCCACAGCCACCAGATCGTTGGCAACGCGACTAACGCGATCCACATGCCGACGACCTCGTCGGCCACGATCTGAGGCGCGTCTTCGACATCGTAGCGCTGACAGATACGGGCGCTGCACCACCAACCGAGGAGAAAGCAAAGTGAGATGCCGGCGAGCTGCGTCCACAGCGATGTGCTTGCAATTGGCCACCACAGCAGCGTCGCGACCGCCGCACCCCATGTACCTGGTGCGTGCGGAATGAAGCCGATGCCGCAACTGCTCGCAAAAACCACGTCGGGACGGGGGAGTTCGCGTAGCGTAATTCTAGTCACCCTATTCAAGCATCCTTGAAATGCCGGTAGCCGCGCGCCGCGACAGGCTCACCGTCGAGAGTGACCCCTGCGCCGGTCTGCACGATGCCGATTCTGGTAAAACCCGCCAACGTCTGTGCGCTGGCGGTGATCGCCAATTCGTAATCGTCGCCGCCATACAGCGCATCCTCAAGCGTCGCGCCGGGGCCGATCGGAACGAGTGAAGCCGTTACATCGATGGCCACGCGTGATGCCGCCGCAATGTGGTGAAGATCCGCGACCAAGCCGTCGGATATGTCGATGCCTGAGTTTGCGCAACGATGTAGCTGTTCAGCACAGTCAAAACGCGGGTTGGGTTTATAGTAACGGGTTTGTTCCGGCGCGAGATTACCGTCAATGTGGAACGCTCGCTGACGCACCACCGCAGCTGCAGCCCCCAAGGGACCGCTCACGTAGACGATGTCTCCTGCTCGCGCGCCATCGCGCCTGAGGATGTGCTGCGGCAATGCCTCGCCATGCACGCTAACGGTAATATTTAGTGGTCCCTCGGTGACATTACCACCACACAGATACACATCGAACCGTTCAGCAGCATCGGCCATGCCTTTAGCGAGGCCGACAGCCCACTCCAACCGGTGTCTTTCTAGTGACAAGCTTACCAACACGTAGCGCGGGGTTGCTGCCATGGCCGCCAGATCGGACAGCGCCACAGCCAGCGCGCGATAGCCAATGCACGCCGCCGGAGCGTCTTGCGGAAAGTGGACATCTGCGAGCAGAGTGTCGATGGACGCCACAGCGACGGTTCCGGGTGACACCTCGATGACGGCTGCATCGTCACCGGGTCCGAGCTGTACCCATCGGCCTGCCGTGCGTGCACCCAGTCTGCCGACGATGGCGTCGATCAGCTCAAACTCATCCATTGGCGTGCGTCTCGACGGGCCGCAGCCGATTCGACAACTTGTCCAGCACTCCGTTGATGTACTTATAGGAATCCTGCGCACCGAATGTCTTTGCCAACTCTACGTACTCATCGATGACGACCTTGTAGGGCACCTCGATATAATCGCGCAGCTCTACGACGGCAAGCCGCAGCAACGCTTGTTCGACCTGATCGAGCCGACCTTGGTCTCGGTCCAGGAGGTCCAAGTAGGCCTGGTCCAAGGCATCGCAGTCTCTCATCACCGTCGCCAGCACGCCTTCGAAGAATGCCATGTCGGCTTTCTTGAGCGCACCCGATTCATCGAGATGCGCTTTGATGGCATTCATGCCGTTGCCGGACACTTGCCACTGATACACGCCCTGCACCAGCGCTCGGCGGGCTTTGCGCCGCGCCCAGATGCCTGTTTTGGTATTGCTCACGTCACTATCTACGCTTCAGCGTCATACGGATGTCGTCGCCGATCATACACGTGTCGATCATCTGCCCTTGCGGAGCATCGGAGAGGCGGGCGACGGTGAGGTCCGCCAGCGAACGGGCGCTACTGCCAAGCCACTTTGGCGCCACGTAGGCGACGCAGTAATCCCAGCATTGTTCATTGATGAAACTGCCGACCACGCGGGGACCCGCTTCTATCAGCACTTCGTTGCAACCCCGCTCTCCGAGCTGTTGCAGAACAGCGTGGAGATCGTGAGGCCCTTGAGGAAGTGCCACGCACTCTACGTTGGGCTTGATTTGGAGTGTGTCAGGCACTTGCGCGTTCTCGTGGTGAACGATCAGTGTCGCCTTGCCATCGTTGAGCAGCTGCGCATCGACCGGGATGCGCAGGCGGCTATCGAGTACGACCCGTAACGGTGCGTGCGCATGCGCGTATGCTTCCGAGCGTACCGTCAAGGCCGGATTGTCGGCAATGACCGTCTCCACACCGGTGACGACGGCGTCGCTACGCGCACGCCAGTACTGCACATCGTCTCTTGCCGCCGGACCCGTGATCCATTGGCTGGTGCCATCGGCAAGCGCCATGGCGCCATCCAAACTGCCGGCGGTTTTGAGGCGCACCAGCGGCTGTCCGCGCGTGACTCGACTGACATAGCCCTCTATGCACCGTGCAGCGCTCTCGAGCGAGATCAACTCGACGGCCACGCCCGCGCGTTCGAGTATCTGCATCCCTTCACCGCTCACTCTGGGATGCGGGTCGAGGCAGGCCACGACCACCCGTGCGACGTTGTGTTCGATCAACGCTTGCGTACAGGCGCCCGTGCGGCTCTCGAAGGAGCAGGGTTCGAGACTGACGTACACCGTCGCCCCACCGACCTCGCCACCGGCATCGGCAATGGCGTTAACCTCTGCGTGGCCCTCTCCGGTGCGGGCATGATAACCGCGCCCCAACACCTTGCCGTCACGCACGATCAGGCAACCCACCGTAGGATTGGGTGCGCACGTCATACGGCCCTGCTCAGCGAGTTCGACGCACGCCGCCAGGAAAGCCCGGTCGGCGCTGCTCACGACGCGTCCGCATCGCGTAGTTTGCGAATCTCTTCGGCAAACTCACTCACGTCCTGAAAATCGCGATATACCGAGGCAAAACGGACGTAAGCGACGGGGTCCAGTTTGCGCAGCTCGTTCATGACCTCTTCACCGACCTGGCGAGACGGCAGTTCGCGCTCGCCGGTGGAACGCAATTGATGTTTGATGTGATTGACGGCGGATTCAATCTGATCGACGCTTACCGGCCGTTTTTCTAACGCTTTTGTTAAGCCGAAACGCAGTTTTTCTTCATCGAACGGCTCGCGACTGCCGTCGCGCTTGATGATTCTCGGCATCACCAGCTCAGCAGTTTCAAACGTGGTGAAACGCTCCCCGCAAGCTTGGCATTCGCGGCGCCGGCGCACGGCATCGCCTTCCGCAACCAAACGCGAGTCGATCACTTTGGTGTCGTCAGCCGTACAGAAAGGACAGTGCATGGTGGTTAGTCCGGCGGTGAGTCCGCAACCGCGCGATCATCCCATGGAGATGACTGAGTCGTTCTGTTCTCAGTCTATGCTCGGCCAGGATAGACCGGAAATTGCTCACACAGTTTGGTGACATGCTGTCTCACGGACCCGATCATGTTGTCGTTAGCGATGTCGTCGAGGATATCACACATCCATCCGGTCAAAGTTGCGCACTCCGCTTCTTTGAAACCGCGCCGGGTCACGGCTGGGGAGCCGATCCGCAGACCGCTCGTGACGAACGGCGAACGCGGGTCGTTGGGCACCGCGTTCTTGTTGACAGTGATGTGTGCGCGACCGAGAGCCGCATCCGCATCTTTGCCGGTGATGTCCTTGCTGATGAGATCGAGCAGGAACAGATGGTTGTCTGTGCCGCCCGAAACGACATCGAAGCCCCTGTCGAGAAAACCATTGGCCATGGTTTGCGCATTGGCAATGGTCTGGCGTTGATAGTGTTTGAACTCGTCGCTCATGGCCTCTTTGAAGCACACCGCCTTGGCTGCGATGACGTGCATGAGCGGGCCGCCCTGGCTTCCGGGAAACAATGCGGAATTGAGTTTCTTCTCGATGTCGGGATTGGCTTTGGCAAGGATGATGCCGCCCCGGGGACCGCCGAGGGTTTTGTGCGTTGTGGAGGTCGTGACATCGGCGATCTGCACCGGCGAGGGATACTCCCCCGCTGCGATCAAGCCCGCCACGTGCGCCATATCGACGACCAGGTAGGCGCCTACACTGTCGGCGATGTCGCGGAATCGCTGCCAGTCCATCTGCCGCGAGTAGGCGGAAAAACCCGCCATCAGCATCTTCGGTCGGTGTTCCTCGGCCAGCCGCTCGATCTCGGCGTAATCCACAATTCCGGTGGCCGGGTCGAGGCCGTACTGCACCGCGTTGTAAACGCGCCCGGAAAAATTGGGCTTGGCGCCATGGGTGAGATGGCCGCCGTCCGCCAGACTCATGCCGAGCACGGTATCGCCCGGTTCCAGAAGTGCCAGATACACCGCGTAGTTGGCTTGCGAACCGGAGTGCGGCTGCACGTTGGCGTAGTCCGCCCCGAACAAGGCTTTGACGCGCTCGAGCGCCAGCGTCTCCACCTGATCGACGTATTCGCAACCGCCGTAGTAGCGTTTGTTGGGATAGCCTTCCGCGTATTTATTGGTCAACACGCTGCCCTGGGCTTCGAGGACTCGCGGGCTGGCGTAGTTTTCGGATGCGATCAACTCGACGTGCTGTTCCTGGCGACGCTGTTCCTCGGCAATTGCCGACGCCAAATCATCATCAAAACCCGCAATCGTTTCAGTGCCCGAAAACATGCTGTGCCTCAAGGAGTAAGAAAGCGGCGCATTGTAGCGAAATTCCCCCCGCATTGATGGGCATTTCGCTCAAGATAATCATGAGAAGAATGGGGTCGGAGACAATTCGCATGGAAATGGGGTCGGAGACAGTTTTTGCCTCGAAATTTTGTCTCCGACCCCAAATCTGAGCGCGTATACTTCGCAGCTTTCGCCGCTGAGTGAGGAGTAGCTGTCCGCAATGGCTCAATACGTCTATACGATGCAGGGGGTGACCAAGGTGGTCCCGCCGAAGCGCATCATCCTGGAGGACATCAACCTGTCGTTTTTCCCGGGCGCCAAGATCGGGGTGCTGGGGCTCAACGGCGCAGGTAAGTCGAGCCTGCTGCGCATCATGGCCGGTCTCGACACAGAGATCGAAGGCGAAGCGCGGCCACAGAAGGACATCAATGTCGGCTACCTACCTCAGGAACCGCAACTCGACGACAATCTGGACGTGCGCGGCAACGTGGAACTCGGGGTCGGCGAAGTAATGTCCTTGCTGACGGAATACAACGAGATCTCCGACAAGTTCGCCGAGCCCATGGACGACGAACAAATGAACGCGCTCATCGAACGACAGGGCGACCTTTCCACCCAGATCGATGCCGTCGACGGCTGGGATATCGACCGTACCCTGGACATCGCCGCCGACGCGCTGCGCCTGCCCCCTTGGGAGACGCCGGTCAACGTCCTGTCCGGAGGCGAGCGACGGCGCGTGGCGCTATGCGCATTGTTGCTCTCCAAGCCGGACATGCTGCTGCTGGACGAACCCACCAACCACCTGGACGCCGAAAGTGTCGCGTGGCTCGAGCGTTTCCTGGATGAATACCCCGGGACCGTGGTCGCGGTGACCCACGATCGTTACTTTCTCGACAACGTTGCCGGTTGGATCCTGGAGCTGGATCGCGGCCGCGGCATTCCCTTCGAAGGGAACTACAGCGCCTGGCTCGAGAACAAGGAGGTGCGTCTAGCCCAGGAAGCCGCCCAGGAAAAGGCGCGCCAACGCTCGATCAAGTCGGAACTGGAGTGGGTGCGCTCCAACCCCAAAGCCCGACAAAGTAAGAGCCGCGCCCGCTTGGCGAGATTTGACGAGCTGGTCAGCCAGGAAGCCGAAGCCCGGCATGAGACCACGGAACTCTTCATTCCCACGGGCGAGCGGCTGGGCGAAAAAGTCATCGAGATCAAAGGCGTGTCCAAGGGCTTCGGCGAGCGCCTGCTGATCGACGAGTTCAGCGCCATCATTCCCCGCGGGGCCATCGTCGGCATCATTGGCGGTAACGGGGTAGGCAAGTCGACTTTCTTCAAAATGCTGACAGGCCGGGAAACGCCGGACAGCGGCAGCATCGATATCGGACCGACGGTGGATCTGGCCTACGTCGACCAGAGTCGCGACGATCTCACTGCCGACAACACGGTGTGGCAGGAGATTGCCAACGGTCAGGATGTCATTCAGATCGGCAAGCACGAAATTCAAAGCCGCGCGTACGTGGGACGTTTCAACTTCAAGGGCGGCGACCAACAGAAACGTGTGGGCGACCTGTCAGGCGGTGAACGCAACCGCGTGCATCTTGCCAAATTGCTACGACGCGGCGCTAATGTGTTGTTGTTGGATGAGCCCACCAACGACCTCGATGTCGAAACGCTGCGCGCGCTCGAAGAGGCATTGCTGAGTTTCGCGGGCACCGCCCTGGTCATTTCCCACGATCGCTGGTTTCTGGATCGCGTGGCTACGCACATCATGGCTTTCGAAGGGGACAGCGAGGTCTTACTGCTGGAAGGCAACTATTCGGACTACGAAGCGGATCGTAAGAAGCGGCTCGGTGACGCCGCACCGACGCGGGTCAAGTACAAACCCATTCATCGGAACTAAATTCGCCGATAAAGCCTCGTTAGAAGCTCGACAAGGTATCGAGTGCAGCCCTCAACGTTTTCACCCCATGGACGGCCATGTTGGCCAGGCGCGCCTTGGGACGGTTGGCATAAGGCACTATCGCCTGCTTAAAGCCGTGCTTGGCGGCTTCGCGCAACCGCTCTTGTCCGTTGGCTACCGCGCGCAACTCACCCGTCAGTCCGAGCTCACCGAACACGATCAAGTCACGCGGCAGAACCCGGTCCCGAAAGGAGGACAACACCGCCAGCAATAGCGCGAGATCCGCACCTGTCTCTTGTATACGTACTCCGCCGACCACATTCGCGAACACATCCTGATCCGACAACGTGATGCCGCAATGGCGATGCAGTACCGCCAGGTGCATGGCCAGGCGCTGCTGATCCAAACCCACCGCAACTCGCTTGGGGTATCCCCCAGCCACCTCGTCCACCAACGCTTGAAGCTCGACCAACAACGGGCGCGTGCCTTCCCAGGTAACCGTGGCAATGCTGCCGGGTGAGTCCACTTCACCGCGCTGCAAGAAAATAGCCGAAGGGTTGGCCACCTCCTTCATGCCAAGGTCGGTCATGGCAAAGACCCCCAGTTCGTTCACCGCACCAAAGCGATTCTTGTGACCGCGTAATGTGCGATAGCGGCTGCCGGCCGGACTGTCGAGCATCATGAAGCAGTCGATCATGTGCTCCAGCACTTTGGGTCCCGCCAGCCCCCCTTCTTTCGTGATATGCCCGACCAGAATAATGGCGGTGTCGGTCTGTTTGGCCAGCCGCGTGAAAAACGCGGCAGTCTCACGCACCTGGCTGACCGAACCGGGTGTGGAATCGAGGCCTTGCATCTCAAGCACCTGCACCGAATCCAGCACCACCACCTCGGGTTTGTGCGCTTCTATGTGTCCGGCGATGATCTCCGCGCGCGTCTCGGAAGCCACGTTCAAGTCTGCGAGCGGCAGTTCCAGGCGTTGGGCGCGCATCGCCAATTGCTGCAAGGATTCCTCGCCCGTGACGTAGAGGACGACACGGTCACGGGCCAGCTCGGTACATACTTGCAGCAGCAGCGTACTCTTACCGGCTCCGGGATCGCCGCCAATCAACACCACCGACCCCGGCACCAGACCGCCGCCCAACACCCGATTGAATTCCGCGAAGCCGGTATCGATGCGCGCGGTTTCTTGCGCCTCCACCTCCGCCAGTTTTTTGATCTGTGCCGTTTCCCCGGCGAAGCCCACTCGACTCTCTTTGATCGGGCCGACGCTGACACGCGACAACGTATTCCATTCCGCGCACGTATTGCACTGGCCTTGCCACTTCGCATGCTCAGCACCGCAATCACTGCACACGTAGGCCGATTTGACCTTCGCTTTCGCCACTATAGGTATTCGTTGTAGATATCGGAGGCCAGGTTGTCGAACTTGGTGAGATGGCCACGGAAACTGAGCATCGTCTTACCGATGGGACCGTTGCGTTGCTTACCGATAATGATTTCCGCGGTACCTTTGTCTTCGCTGTTCTCGTTGTACACTTCGTCGCGGTAGATGAACATGATCACGTCGGCGTCCTGTTCGATGGCGCCCGACTCACGCAGATCGGAGTTCATCGGCCGTTTGTCGGGGCGCGATTCCAATGCACGGTTGAGCTGCGAACATGCAATGACCGGACAGCGCATTTCCTTGGCCAGCGCCTTCAAGGACCTCGAGATCTCGGAAATCTCGTGTGTGCGCGATTCGGATTTTTCCGCGGTACGCATGAGTTGCAGATAGTCGACAATGACTAGGTCGAGCCCATCGCACTCGCGCGACACGCGGCGGGCCCGGGAGCGTACTTCCCCCGGTGTGAGCGCGGGTGTGTCATCCACATACAGCTTCTTGTCACGCAACTGGCTGACTGCGCTGGTAAATCGTGGCCAATCGTCGGCCTCCAGATCGCCGGTACGCAGGTGCGTTTGATCGATGTGACCGAGGCTCGACAGCATCCGCATGATGATCTGCTCGGACGGCATCTCCATGCTGAACAACAGCGCCGCATGGTCCGACATCACTGCGTGTTCCATGATATTGACTACGAATGCGGTCTTACCCATGGATGGCCGCGCGGCGATGATGACGAGATCGGACTCCTGCAGCCCGGCAGTCATGTTGTCGAGGTCAGTGAAACCGGTCGGCACGCCCGTGATGGCACCTTTGTTGTGACGCAGGAAGTCGACCTTTTCCACGGTGCGCTGCAGGAGTGGGGCAATCTTCTCGGGACCGCCCTCACGATCGTGACTCTCCGAGATTTCAAACACCGAACGTTCGGCGATCTCCACCAGCGTAGTGACGTCGCGTCCATCAGGCGCGAAGGCTGCGTCTGCAATCTTGTTAGCTGCACCGATGAGCTGGCGCATGACGGAACGTTCCCGCACGATGCGCGCGTAAGCCAACACATTGCTTGCACCTGGCGTGGATTCAACCAACTCGGCGAGATAGGTGACGTCGCCGACACGCTCCAGCAACCCTTGCGACCGCAGGCGCTCCGCTACCGTCACGGCATCCATCGGTTCGTCGTTGTTGCCCAGCGCCATCATCGCTTCGAAGATGATGCGGTTAGGTGTACTGTAAAAGTCGTGTGCGGACAGCGCTTCGACGACGTCGAACCAGGCTTGGTTGTCGAGCATCAAGCCACCCAGTACGGATTGCTCGGCTTCGGTGGACTGTGGAGGGACCTTGAGGTTCGCCGGAGGACTCGGCGGCGGGTCGTGAGCGATTTCGGACATGGCTATTCATCGGCCGGGCAGGTCAGATTGACCCTAACCCATCGGCAATGCAAGCCAGCCAGCGAACTTTGTTGACGTGCGCTTGTTACCCCGGTTATTCAGGGACCACATTGACGTGGATATCCACACTGACATCCGTATGCAACTGTACGCTGAGATCGTACTCACCAGCCACCCGGATGACACCCTCCGGCATACGCACTTCACTGCGAGAGACTTCCACGTCGTCCTCACTGAGCACCCGAGCGATGTCCTGAGTGCCGACCGAGCCATACAGTCGCCCCTCTTCGCCGGCTTTCACGACGATGGTCACGATCTTGTCCTTCAGCTTCTCTGCGCGTGTTTGCGCCTCGCCCAGCTTTTCGTTGGCAGCGCGCTCGAGTTCCGCACGACGCTCTTCGAACACCGCACGGTTGGCTTCGTTGGCTTGCACCGCTCGACCTTGAGGGATCAAATAGTTGCGCGCATAACCCGGCTTGACGACTACTTCGTCGCCGAGATCGCCGAGATTGTTCAAACGCTCGAGTAAGATGACGTTCATTTTTTATTCCTGTCTACAGCTACTTGTGCTGATCTGTGTACGGTAACAACGCCAGGTACCGCGCACGTTTGATTTCTTTAGCCAGCGTCCGCTGAAACTTGGCGGAAGTCCCGGTGATGCGGCTGGGCACAATCTTGCCGGTCTCGCCGATGAACTGCTTCAAGGTATCGAGATCTTTGTAATCGAGATCGACTTCTTTCTGGGCTTGCGCGATGCGGCGACGGCTCATGCTTGGCTCTCCTCAGTATCACCCTCAGCCGTGGCCACGGCTGCTTCTGCTTTGGGCGCAGACGCGTCGCTGTCATCGTCACCGCCCTCATCGGATGCGTCGGCATCCTTGTCCTCATCCCTGGATTGGCGCCGCGACGCGTATTCTTCTTCGCGGCGGCGGTCGCGCTCCCGTTCCTTCTCTTGCTCTTTGAGCTCCTCTTCGTAGATTTTCGAGTTGCCGGTTTCGGGCCCGTCACGACGCACGATCAAGCTACGGATCACCGCATCGTTGAAGCGGAAAGCGCTTTCGAGCTCTTCCAGCACGGGACGATCCACCTCGATGTTGAAGAGAATGTAGTGGGCCTTGTGGATCTTCGCGATGGGAAAGGTCAACTGACGGCGGCCCCAGTCTTCGGTGCGATGCACCACACCGTTCCCACGCTGAATCATCGCGTGGTAGCGCTCGACCATTCCGGGAACTTGATCGCTTTGGTCCGGATGGACCAGAAACACGACTTCGTAGTGTCGCTGTTGAGACATGCTTTCTCCTTTCGGTGTCACCTCCGCCGGGGCCACGGTGTGTGGGAGGTGTCGCCCATCTCATCTGGGCCACACAGCCAGCGTGAAGCAAGGATTTATCGGGAGCGCGATTGTAGGGAGTTCGACTGCCCTTATCAAGTCAGCCGGGTCCAGCCACGCCCCGCGAGCGTTGCCGGGCGGCTTCGAACAGCAGCACCCCGGTGGCGACAGAGACATTGAGGCTGGCGACGGTACCCGCCATCGGGATGGAGACTAACTGGTCGCAGCGCTCTTTAGTCAAACGCCGCAGGCCCTTACCCTCGCTGCCGACAACCAGTGCCAGACCCGTCGTGGCGTCCAGTTCCCAGACTGTGGCAGCAGCTTGGCCATCGGCGCCAATGACCCACAACCGTTCAGACTTCAGCCGTTCCAGGGTTCGGGCCAGGTTAGCGACCTCCACGATCATCAATCCCTCGGCACCCCCCTGGGCGGTTTTGAGCGCCACGCTGGAGAGCGGCGCAGACTTGCGTTTCGGCACAATCACCGCATCGACCCCGGCCGCGTTGGCGGTGCGCAGGCAAGCGCCGAAGTTGCGGGGGTCGGTGACACCGTCCAGCACCAACAGTAGCGGCTTCGTCCAGGACTTAAGTGCCTCGAACAACGCCGTTTCGCGAGCCAGTTCAAGCTCGTGACAATCGAGGACAACCCCCTGGTGTACCGCCTCGCCCAGCCGCTCGGTCAACCAACGCTTGTCGACGGCCTGAAAACGCACCCCTTGTGCCTTCACCAGACTGATCAGCTCGTTTACCCGTGCATCGCGACGCCCTTGTTGGTAATAAAAAACGCGCGCGCGTTCCGGTGTCCGGGTCAACACCGCGCGCACGGCCTGCACTCCGTAGACGTCGGTCATCGCTTGCGTCGCGCGCGGGGTTTGCTTCCCGAGGTTTTGGCGTTCCTGTTTTTCTTCGAGCGCCCGGTACTGCCCTGGGCGAGTTGCAGGTCTACTTTGCCGAGTGGGGCGTCAACGTCCGCCACCACGACGCGTATCTGATCGCCCATCACGAAACGCCGACCGCCGCGCTCGCCTTCCAGGCTCAGAGACCGGGGGTTGTAGTGGTAATAATCTTCACCGAGGTTGGAAACGTGCAGCAGCCCCTGCACGAAGTAACCCCCGAGTTCCACAAAGAGGCCAAACTCGGTGACCCCTGCAATAATGCCCTCCACGACATTACCCACCTCCCGTTCCAGGAACTCGCACTTCAACCAGCCTTCCACCAACCAACCGGCACTCTCGGCGCGCCGTTCGTAAGTCGAACACTGCTCGCCGAGATACTGCAACTCGTCCGGCGTCGGCGACTTCTGACGCTTGTGGTGCAACACGGCTTTGATGGCGCGATGCACGACCAGATCGGGATACCGGCGTATGGGCGAGGTGAAGTGCATGTAGCGCTCCAAGGCCAGCCCGTAGTGGCCTTGGTTGTCCGGTGTGTAGATGGCTTGTTGCAGCGAGCGCAGGGCGAATTGACCGTAGAGCCACCGGTTGGCGTGCTGCGGTAGTCTTTCCAACGCCGCCTGCAACGCCGCCGGTTCGATCGCGCCTTTGGCCAACGTCACACCCGCATAGGCAAGCACTTGCCTCAGCTCTTCGAGCTTGCTCGGATCCGGCGGCTCGTGCACGCGATAGAGCGCGCCGCGCTCGTGGAACTCCAGAAACTCCGCCGCGCACACGTTAGCGGCAATCATGGCTTCCTCGATCAGCCGGTGAGCGTCGTTGCGCTCGACGGCTTGTATGGCGGTGACCTTACCCTGCTCGAGCATCAGCGCACCTTCATGGGTCGCAAAATCGAGCGCGCCGCGTTTTTCGCGCGCCGTGTGCATGGCCCTAAACACCTTGTGCAGCGTTCTGATCGACTTGGCGACGGCCTTGAACACTCCGGCATCGTCAATCGGTAACTTTGCGCCGTCAGAGAGGAAGCCGTGCACTTCTTTATAAGTTAGCCGCGCATGCGAATAGATGACCGCTTCGTAGAAATCGAAATCTTTCACTTTGCCATTGCGGCCGACGTGCATGTCGCACACCAATGTCAGACGGTATTCCGCGGGCCGCAACGAACACAAACCGTTAGACAACGCTTCAGGCAGCATCGGGATCACCCGTTCCGGAAAATACACCGAGGTACCGCGATTCACGGCTTCGAGATCCAGCGGCGAGTGCAGTTTGACGTATTGGCCAACATCCGCGATGGCGACGACCAACCGCCACCCCCGGCCACGACCGGGTAACGGTTCGGCGAACACCGCATCGTCGAAATCTTTGGCGGTTTCGCCGTCGATGGTGACGAGCGCCATACCGGTCAGATCGGTACGGGCTTTGTGCTGACTGGGATTCACACGCTTCGGTAACTTAGCCACAGCGCGCTCCACCGCTTGCGGCCATTCGTGGGGAATGCCTCCGCTCGCGACGGCCGTGGCAATCGCTTGATCCAGGGTATTGGTCGATTCGATGACGCCGACTACGTGTCCCACCAAGCCGCGTCGATCCCTCCCGGTCACCAGCACTTCCACGGTATCTTCGTCGTCACCGAACGCCGGTGGGTCCGTCAATCCCACCCTCCCCTTGTCCTGCCCTAGGGCTTCGACATACGGATAACGTCCTCGACGTTTGAGGACACCGACAATCAGCTCTTTGGACATATCCGTCACGGCCACGATCGCCGCCGCTCCGTCGGTGACCGTATAGGTCACCTTGTCGCCATCGCGCAGCGCCCGGGGTGGCCGTTCGAGGAGGTAATCGTCCACGACGAACACCTTACCCTTGCGAGCCACCACGCCCTCGAAGGTCGCCTTGGCCTTCGGCAGGAAAAAGTGTCCGGCTCTGTCACGCACGATCTCGTCGTTGCGTTGCAGCCCTTTCAGCAACTGGCGCAGCTGCGTGATGCCCGCAGGATGATCTACGCCCAAAGCCTCCACGAGGTCCGCCCAGGTGATGTGGCTGGTTTCCGGCATGACCGTCAAAACGTCTGATTTGGTCACGCGCCTAGGGAGTTGGGGCTTAGCGACGCGCTTCTTGGAGCCTTTGCGGTTCGAGTTGTTCTTCGACTGCTTTACTTTTTTCGCTTTTGCCAATGGGGTCCCTTGGGGTGGTTTGACACCCGTGAATAGATTTCAGTACAGTCCGCCTCCGCTTTGTACACGCCTCGATGGCTGACGTACAGAGTATGCCCAGGTGGTGAAATTGGTAGACACGCTAGCTTCAGGTGCTAGTGGGGGTAACCCCGTGGAGGTTCAAGTCCTCTCCTGGGCACCATTGCAACTCCTGCGGAGTTGCTGTCGAGTTTTGGCGCTTTGCGCCAAAACGTCGCTTTGTCCTCGAACGACACATTGTATTCGGATGGCAACTCCTGCGGAGTTGCTGTCGAGTTTTGGCGCTTTGCGCCAAAACGTCGCTTTGTCCTCGAACGACACATTGTATTCGGATGGCAACTCCTGCGGAGTTGCTGTCGAGTTTTGACGCTTTGCGCCAAAACGTCGCTTTGTCCTCGAACGACACATTGTATTCGGATGGCAACTCCTGCGGAGTTGCTGTCGAGTTTTGGCGCGGGCGTCACAACGTCGCTTTGTCCCGAGCACTATCCGAATACCCACGCGTGCCGCGTAAAAGCAGCGACGAAAATGTATGAGACAGCGGTGAATGCGCCGATAATGCCGACGTAACGTGTCGCACCCGAGCCGCGCAACGCCATCACGCCGAAGCCGATGTAGACTACGAGCGCGATCAGCTTGGCGATCAACCACGGCTGGTCAAAGCCGCCTGGCAAATTGAACGCCATCACCAAGCCGAAAACGAGTAAGAAGGTATCCACGGTGTGCGGCGCGATGCGTACCCACTTTTCCTTGAGTAGATCGGGAGCGGTAAAACTCCAACCCACGCGCAGGACGAAACCGGACACGCTCAAGAGCGCCAGCGCCATGTGTAACGCCTTCAGTATGTCGATGGGTGGTTCTCCGCGCGCTCGGCTTCGATGAAAACGCGTGTGATGCGGGGGTCTAAGTCTTTGATCGAGCGATTGAGTTGTGTAACTTCGTCTTCCAGTTCGTCGGCGCTCATGCGTTCGGTGAAGTCCACAGAGACCATGGCCAGTATCGTATCTGGTCCCATGTGTAACGTCGCGATTTCGTTGACCACTTTGATCTGCTCGTGACCGTCCAACACCGCGTTGATGCCTTCGCGAATCTTAATGCTCGCACTCTCCCCAATGAGCAGGCCTTTGCTTTCCTTGGCGAGCCACCACGCGGTCAGAATCAGAACAACGCCGATGAGTATGGAGGCGATGGCGTCGAATATGATGTTGCCCGTGAGCTGATAGAGCACCAAACCGGCAAACGCGATGATCAAACCCAGCATCGCCGCCGAGTCTTCAAACACCACCACGAACAGGGTCGGGTCTTTACCCTCCCGCACGGCTTCCACAACCTTCTGCTCACCGCGGCTCAAATTGAATTCCTTGAAGGCAACGTAAAGCGCACCGAACTCGAACACCATGGCGAAGCCGAGCACCAGGTAGTTCACCATCACGTTGGTGATCGGCTCCGAATGCGTTAAATGCTGCCATCCCTGATAAATAGAGAACGTGCCGCCAAGCGCAAAGATCAGCATGGCAACGACAAAACACCAGAAATAGACTTCCTTGCCGTGCCCGAACGGAAACTCCGCATCGGCCGGTTTGGCGCTTTGTTTCAGTCCGAAAAGCAATAGCACCTGATTGCCGGTGTCCACCAGCGAGTGAATACCTTCGCTCAGCATCGCGGAACTGCCCGTATAGGCCGCCGCGGAGAACTTGGTAATCGCAATCAACGAGTTACCGGCGAGTGCCGCGTAAATGGCTTTTTTTGATGACCCCGCCATGCTCAGTCTCGATCCATCACTGTTAGCGCTTGCGTACGACTAACGATCCAATTGAGTAACCCGCACCGAAGGAGCAGATCACGCCGATATCACCGGATTGCAAGTCTTCATGGTAGAGGTTGAACGCGATGATGGAACCGGCCGAGGCCGTGTTAGCGTACTCATCCAGCACAATGGGTGCTTCGCCGGGGTGCGGATCACGACCCAGCAGCCGGCGTGCGATCAGTTCGTTCATGTTGATGTTCGCCTGATGCAGCCACCAACGTTTGACGTCTGCGACCTGGAGTCCCACCTTGTGCACCTGATTGGTGAGATGTTCCGCAGCCAGTGGACAGACTTCCTTGAACACCTTGCGGCCGTTCTGCCTGAAAAGTTTGGCATCGCCGAACGGATCCGAGTCGTCTGCGTACGACAGGTAACCGAAGTTCGAGCGGATGTTGTTGGAATACTGAGTCAACGCCTGTGTGCCCAATACTTCGTAGCTGTGTTTTGAGGTGCAGGTGTCGACGGTCTCCAAGATCGTCGCCGTACTGACATCGCCGAAAATGAAATGGCCGTCGCGGTCGGTGAAGTTGACTTGAGGCGTGGTGAGTTCTGGATTGATGACGAGAACGCACTCTGCAGATCCGGCCGCTAGCGCGTCATACGCCCGGTGCAACGCAAAGGTCGCGGCGGAGCACGCCACCAGCATGTCGAAACCGAAACCGGCGATGCCGAGCGCTTGTTGAACCTCGATGGCAATGGCAGGGTAGGCGCGTTGCGTGTACGCGCAGGACACGACCACCATGTCCACGTCGTTCGCCTGCTTGTTGGCGGCCTGCAGCGCGCGCTCGGCAGCCAGAACCGCCATCTCCCCTTGGTGCGACAACTCGTCGTCACCCCGTTCGGGAATGATCGGGCGCATTCGTTCCGGGTCGAGAATGCCTTCTTTGCAGTAAGTATAACGCTGCTTGATGCCGCTGGCTTTCTCGATGAACTCGACACTCGAGAGCGGTTTTTCCGACATCTCACCATCGGCGATGGCAGCGGCATTGTCTTGGTTATAGCGCGAAGCATAGGTGTTGTACGCTTCGACCAGTTCTTCGTTCGTGACGAATTGTTGCGGCTTCCACAAACCCGAGCCGCTGATCACGACTGAACGCATGTTGGACCCTTAGCTGATCGTTATGGTGTTCTTACGACTTCTTATTCCGGCTTTTTTCTGGACCCTTGACCTCAGGGAATCGGCAGGTAGCCGTCTTTCACGCCCTTGGTAAACACGCCGACCGCATCGTGGGCGTGCAGGCTCTCGTGGTGCTCGATGCGTACCCAAAAGTCGCACCATTTGGCATCTTCTTCTAACGTCGACTTTAAGCGGCGACCCGCATCTTCGACGAACATCAGGTTCTGACCGTTCAAGCGAGCAAACTCTTGCTCGTCTTCACGCTTCACTGCGCTTTGCACGGGTGTGGCGAGGACCGCTTCTGCTTGATCGATCAATTCGGTGAGCGGAAACTCGTCCATCTCGCTGGCTAGCTGCACTAGAATTTTTGCGGTGCTGCGCTGACTGTGAGGCGTCGCCTTGATGCCTTCCTCGGTGCCGAGCCAAGCTTTGACATCGTGTACGTTGACCTTACCGGAGCGGCCGAAGTCGGCTTCGAATTGTTCCTGAATGAGTTGTCGCGCCAATGCTGCCGAGCACGGGCAGGTAGATGAATACTGCACTTCTACCGACAGCTCGAGTGCAATCTCACCGTTGATGAGCGTGCCTTTGACCATCACGGGATAGGACGCCCAGCCCTGATTGTCGCTGATGAGCGCGCGCCGCCGGACGAAATGGTCGAACTCGAACTGCACGAAGGCGTTGGTACTGAGGTCGTGGTGCGACTCCAGGATGGACCCCAGCAGGAGCTTCAAGCCGGCAGCGGTGAGCGGCCGATTCTCGGCATGTTCATCGAGAAGCAGGTACAGCCGCGACATGTGAATGCCCTTGGCCATCGGGTCCGCCAGATTGACGTACACCTGAACCTTGGCCTGAACGGCTTTCGAGACCTCACCGTCTTTGACCAACAGGGGTTGATGCACATGGCTCATGCCCACCCAGTCTAGGGTGTCTTGAGCCTCGCCCATCGTGCGGCGCGCGACGTCGGGCATCTCCTGGCTCGAAACGAGAGTTGGTTTACTCATAAGTATCTAAAAAGCGGCAAAGGCTGTCGATTGTACACACTCAGGCACCCCGCCGCCCGCGGCGGAGTATCAGATCGCGCGCGGCAAAAGGCCTTTTACCCGGATATTACTGAATTGGGGTCGGAGACAAATTTTTTCAAGACAATTGGGGTCGGAGACAAAACGCTTGGCGAAAAAGTGTCTCCGACCCCAATTAGGTAGGTAAGCTGTCACATTCTTCGGACGTGAGGGTGCGGGCCTCGGTTTCCACCATGACGGGTATGCCGTCTTTGATGGGATACGCCAGGCGGCTTAACCGGCACCATAGCTCCTGCTCTTCGCGCTTGTAGTGAAGTGAGCCTTTACTTACCGGGCAGACGAGTATTTCTAGAAGTTTCGAGTCCATGGCCCATTATGCAACGTGGAACGGGTCCTTCAAGATGATGGTTTGGCTGCGATCCGGACCGGTGGAGATGATATCGATCGGGGCACCCACGGCCTGCTCGATATGGTCGATGTAACGGCGGGCGTTGGTGGGCAGCCTGGCAATGTCGCAAATCCCTGCCGTCGACTCCTGCCATCCAGGCAATTCTTCGTAGACCGGTTTGAGCGCGGAATAGTATTCGCTGCTGAAGCGCGCACTGCCCTGGCCGCCGTCCGGACCTTCGTAACCCACACAGATACGAATGGTGTCCAGGCCATCCAACACATCAAGCTTGGTCAGGCACAAACCGGAAATACTGTTGATCTGCACGGCCTTCTTGAGCGCTACCGCATCGAACCAGCCGCAACGCCGGGCACGACCGGTGGTCGCACCGAACTCCGCGCCGCGCTCGGCCAGACGCTTGCCCGTGTCATCGAAGAGTTCCGTCGGAAATGGCCCCGAGCCGACACGCGTGGAATAGGCCTTAGTAATACCCAGCACGTAGTCGAGATAGCGCGGACCAAAGCCGCTGCCGATTGCCGTGCCGCCCGCGGTCGTGTTCGACGAGGTCACGTAGGGGTAGGTGCCAAGATCGATATCCAGCAACGCACCCTGCGCACCTTCGAAAAGAATGTTGTCTCCGTTGGCGCGCATGTTATGAAGCTCTGCGACCACATCGCTGACCATCGGTTCTATGGATTCCGCCACCTGCGCGCACTGATCGAGCGTCGCCTCGAAGTCCTCGGGTGGTTTTTCGTAATACTTCGTCAACATGAAGTTGTGATAGTCCATGACTTCTTTCAACTTCGACGCAAAGTCCTGCCAATAGAAGAGATCGCCCAAGCGCACCCCACGACGCGCTGCTTTATCTTCGTAGGCTGGACCGATCCCTCTGCCGGTCGTGCCGATTTTCTGATGACCGCGCGCTTCCTCCCGGGCGAGATCGAGCGCCACGTGATACGGCAGGATCAGCGGACACGCCGGAGAAATTCGCAAGCGCTCTCGCACCGGCACGCCTTTCTCTTCGAGTTCGGTGATTTCTTTCATCAGCGCCTGGGGTTCCAGTACCACACCATTGCCGATCATGCATTGCACGTTGGGGCGCAAGATTCCCGACGGTATGACATGCAACACCGTTTTCTCACCGTCGATGACCAGTGTATGTCCTGCATTGTGCCCGCCTTGAAAGCGCACTACTGCCGCCACCTGCTCGGTCAGCAGGTCCACGACTTTACCCTTACCTTCATCACCCCACTGGGTGCCGATGACGACTACGTTGCGCCCCATAGTTTCCCCGTCGTTACTCACAAGCGACAACTTGCCATGCACCATCGACCTGCTCCAGGCGATGGGTGCACGCTGCCGGTATTGCTTCATTCTCATTCAGAGCACAGCGTACGCTGCGCCCTTCTGCTCGCAGTGCGGCGATCGTCTGCAGCAGCGCGCGCCCTTCGCCGCCGTCACTATTCGCAACGTGCGGCGCGTACACCAATGGCTGTCCATCGCCGACATCCGTCATGCCAAGCAAGGCTTTCAAATTAACGTCGAAACCGGTGGCGGCACGACTTCGCCCAAACACCTCGCCGACACCGTCGTAGCGTCCACCCTGCGCCAGCGCGCGGCCGAGTTCCGGATGATAGACGGCGAATACGGGTCCTGTGTGGTAACCGTAGCCGGACAATTCCGACACATCCAAGCGCACGGTCACCGAATTGTCGTGATCGACCACCCCTTGCGCCAACGCTTCGAGCTCGTCCATCGCGGTATTTACAGAATCACGGACCGGACCGGGTGCATTCTCGAATACGTCACGGAACTCGGCAATCTTAGCCGGTTCTCCCATCAACGTCGGCAATGCCGCAACGACCTCCCGCAAGCCCGTCTCCGCACCCGCCAACAGATCTGCTATGTCGGCTCGCGATTTCCTCTGGATGAGTCTAAACAGCTCCGGTTCAGCGTGGGCTTCGAGTCCACCGCCCTCTACCAGCGCGGTGACCAAGGCTCTATAGATGCCCATGTGGCCCAGCAATACCACCGGGTGCTCGACTTCCGCCGCAGCGACAGCCGCCAACATCAAGTTGACGATCTCAATGTCAGCCTCGAGTTCGTGCGCGCCAAAGAGTTCTGCACCGGCCTTGAACGGTACGCGCGATGTGTTGGTGATCTGCGGATGAGCAAACACCACCGGTCCCGCGTAGCACAATCGTTGGACGTCTTCGGTCGGCAGACTGTGGGCGTCGATGCGTACCGCTTGCGAGGTCATGTCCGCACGCACCCCCAGCTGTTTACCGCTTATCTGGTCGATGACTTTGAGTGTCTGCAAGTCCAAATCTTCGCCACTGCCTACAAGCAGAGACTCGAGGTACTCGATGACGGGCGGCTCGACGTACTGATACCCCCAGGTGACGAAGAGGTCCAGCACACGACGACGCAGCTGTTCGAGTTGCCAAGCCCTGGGCGGCAACAATTCGTCAACGCCTCTGGGTAGGCGCCAGTGTGTATTCATCGGCTCTTTGGCTGTATTAGACGACTGTTTACGTTGGTTTACGTTGGTTTGCGGGTCTGGGCTCAACCCAATCGGACGGTTTTCCGTTTAGCCGCCGGCCTTCTTCTCCAGGTAGCGGAAAAACTCGCTGTTAGGGTCAAGTACCAGTAAATCACCCTTGTCACTAAAGACGGAAGTATACGCATTTATCGTCCGATAAAACTCGTAAAATTCCGGATCCTTGTTGAACGCCTGCGCGTAGATGGACGCGGAACTGGCATCGCCATCGCCGCGGATCTGCTCGCTTTCCCGATACGCTTCGGCTTCGATGACCACGGCTTCACGATCGGCTTCAGCCCGAATCGCCAGCGCCCGCTCTCGGCCTTCTGCACGGTATTGGCGCGCTTCGATCTCACGCTCCGAGTTCATGCGGTCGTAGACCGCTGAGGAGACCTCGGGGGGTAAGTCGATCTTTTTAACGCGCACGTCGATGACCGTCACACCCATGTTACGCATGACGGCGTCCAGAGCAGTGCGCAGTTCGCCCATCAACTCGTCACGTTCTCCCGAGATGACTTCGTGCATGTCACGACGGCTGATCTGGTTACGCAGACCTTCGTTGACACGTTCTTGAATCAGACGCTGCGCGCGCCGCTCATCGAACGATGCACTCTTATAGAAGCTCGGCGTATCGTCCACGCGCCACTTCACGAAGGAGTCCACGATGAGCGGCTTTTTCTCGATTGTGTAGTAGGTCTCCGGATTGGAGTCGAGGGTGAGCACCCTGGCGTCGAACTTTTTGACTTCTTGAGCAATGGGTAACTTCATGTGCAAGCCGGGCTGCACGTCACCTTCGACGAGATTACCGAACTCGAGCAAAATTGCTCGCTCCGTTTCGTGCACTCTATAGACGGACTGAGTGAGCAACACGATCGCAATGATGAGTACGATCAATCCCACTAAGGCTTTGGTAGACATGGCTTAGTTCCTTATCCGGGAGCTGTTGTTACGGGTGGTGCTGTTGACTTCACGCAAGATTCGCTCGACGGCATTGTCCATCATCGTCTGATCGATCTCGGGCTGACCGGTGCTGCGTTGCCTGGACAACTGATCCAGCGGCAGGTACATGAGATTGTTGCCGCCTTCCACATCGACCATGACCTTGCTCGAATTGCTCATGACCGATTCCAGCGCATCAATATACAAGCGATTACGAGTCACCTCTTCGGCTTGCTGGTACTCCGTGAGCAACTTCTCGAACCGTTGTGCTTCACCTTCTGAGCGCGCCACAACCTGATCACGATAGGCGTTGGCTTCTTCCACCTGCCGACGCGCGCGACCCCGTGCTTCCGGGACAACTTGTTCCAGATAGGCAGTGGCTTGGTTGATGAAGCGTTGCTGGTCTTCCTTGGCCTTTTGCACATCGTTAAACGCATCTTGTACCTGCGACGGCGGTGCGGAACGATCGATGTTGACCTTGCGAATGAAAATGCCCGTGCCGTAGGAATTCAAATACTGCTGCAAACGAGATTGAACTTCCGCAGCGATGGCTTCGCGTCCGTCCGTGATGACTTGGTTCATGGTCGAGCTGCCGACCACGTGGCGTAACGCGCTCTCCGTGGCATGATCGAGACTGCCCTGAGGATTTTTGACATTGACCCGGAAGTCCACCGGATTGTCGACCACCCACTGTACCGTGAGGCTGACGTCCACGATGTTTTCGTCCGTCGTCAGCATGAGCGATTGGTGACTGTGCGATTGCACCTGTGTGACGTTGATGAGCTCGACTTCGTCGATGAGGGGAGGATTCCAATGCAGGCCCGGATCCTTGAGCCCTTCTTGTACCGCGCCGAAACGGAACACGACGCCCCGCTCCTGTTCATCGACCTGGTAGATACCCCAGAAACCGTACACCGCAATCAGTGCGAACGCAGCGAGACCCAGTGCACCGCCGGACAAACCACCGCCTCGACCGCCGCTGCTGCCACCCCGTCCCCCGCCGAAGATGCCGGACAGCTGGGCCTGCAGCTTGCGAATTGCTTCATCTAAATCGGGTGGCCCCTGATCTCCGCGATTACCCCACGGATCTTTGTCATTGCCACCGGGCTCATTCCAAGCCATGTATGTACTCCGAAATTGGTCGTCTTCAGGCGCGGCTCGCCTACAGGCAGCCTTTTCTAGGCTGCGCGCGACTTAGCATTGTAGACCGTTTGCACGGTCCGGGCTCGGAATTCTAGGGAGGCCACTGTTGGCGCGCAAGGCGACCACACCGGCCCGTTCGAGTTCACTGAGGAGGTGTTCGTCGGCCTGCAGCGTCAGCCGCAAGAGCCCATTGTCGAGCACCTCTTCCTCCAGTACCGCACCGCTGCGATACAGCCACGCCCGCGTCGCGCCGTCACCGGCTTCCAGCAACACTTCGTGCGGTGCGACCACGCCCAAGGCATCACCCAGCTTGGTGAAGAGCTCCGCAAAACCTGCCCGGGTGAGCGCACTGACCCGGCACGTGGGTGTCGTCCCCACTTCGGCGCCCGCTTGTCCGACAGCATCCGGCAGGTCGACTTTGTTGAACACAATCAGTTCGGGAATGTCCTGCGCGCCGATATCGGCCAGAACGTCTCGCACTTGTTGCATCTTCGACTGCCAGTCCGCATCGGCTGCGTCCACCACATGCAGCAATAGATCGGCGTGTACCACTTCTTCCAAAGTGGCCTTGAAAGCTTCCACCAGCGAGTGCGGCAACAGACTCACGAAACCGACGGTGTCCGCCAACACCACGTCCGCCACGCCTGGGATCGGCACTTTACGCATGGTTGGATCGAGCGTTGCGAACAGCTGATCCTCCGCGTACACCTCGGCATCGGTCAATTGATTGAAGAGCGTGGATTTACCGGCGTTGGTGTAGCCCACCAACGTGACCGTTGGCGTGCCCCGACGCCGGCGGCCGCGACGATTTTGCACGCGCCGTTTGGAGACTTCCTCGAGCTTCTTATTCAATGCCTTGATGCGCGTGTTCAACATGCGCTGGTCCAGTTCGATCTGTTTCTCACCCGCACCGCGCAGGCCGATTCCGCCTTTTTGCCGGTCGAGGTGGGTCCAGCCCCGCACCAATCTGGTCTGGGCATGTTTCAGTTGTGCCAGCTCCACCTGCAACTGACCCTCGTAGCTGCGCGCTCGGTCGGCGAAGATGGTCAATATCAACTCCGTGCGGGTAATGACGCGCGCGTCCAGCAGTTGCTCTAGATTGCGTTGCTGCCCCGCCGAGAGTTCATGATTGACTAGCACGATGTGCGCGCGATGCGCGCGTAATTCCTGGCGGACTTCTTGCGCCTTGCCTTGGCCCACGAACAATCTGGGATGCGGTGCTGCGCGGCGTGCGGTTACGGTCTCACACACGGTCAGCTCCGCGGAATGCGCAAGCTCCGCAAATTCACTAGCTTCAGGGTTGGCTTGCCGCTCCAACTCGATGTTGACGAGGACGGCTCGGTCGCCGGTTTGTGGTCGTTCAAATAACATAGACGTCGATCCTGTGTAAGCGGGTCACGTCTCACCCAAACGACCAAAGGTGTCGTCGGGTGGCTAACCCTCTTCGTCGTTGCCCGAAGGAATCTTTACGTTTCGCGCCGGAACTACGGTAGATATCGCATGTTTGTAGACCATCTGACTCACCGAGTTTTTAAGCAACACAACGAACTGGTCAAACGATTCGATTTGACCCTGCAGCTTGATGCCGTTGACCAAGTAGATGGACACCGGCACTCTTTCCTTGCGCAATGCGTTTAAATAAGGGTCTTGTAAACTATGCCCCTTTGACATCGTTGTGTTCTCCTTTCACATCCCACTCGTTGTTGTTCACTAGTATTCTTAACTGGTGGACTATGCACGGTCGCCTAAACACCGTCACGCTCGATATCGTGAATTCAAGGTGGGGTTTGAGGCGGTACTGCGGCCGATACTCATCCGCCGAGTGATACCAAGCGTAACACGATATCGTGTGCGCCGATATGGCTGCACTTGTTCAGGAGGCCACACTCGACCGTATGAGTGCCACCGCCCCGGTCACATCCTGCCAAGGTAGCGTGTTCAGACCGTCCCAGCTTCTCAGCCAGGTGAGCTGTCGCTTCGCCAGCCGGCGCGTAGCGGTCAGGGCCTGTTCGCGAAACGTAGCCGCGTCGGTGCCGCCATCCAAGTGCTGCCAAGCCTGACGGTAGCCCACCGCCCGCATCGACGGCAATTCGAGGTGGAGGTCGCCGCGCGCCCGCAAACCGCGCACTTCATCGAGAAATCCCGCGCTCAGCATTTGCTCGAAACGCCGGGCGATCGACTCGTGTAACACTCGGCGCGCCTCGGGGATGAACGCAAAACTGTGTATGTTTGCACCCAGTCGAGACGCGGCGGGCAGACCACCACGCTCGCGCCACAATGCCGTCAAGGGACGACCGGTCAGCCGCACCACTTCGAGGGCGCGCAATAACCGTTGAGGGTTGTTGGGGTGAATGCTCGCCGCAGCGGCCGGATCGACTTGCTGAAGTTCAGCGTGCAGGGCAAGCGCACCGCGGGATTCGAGCTCCGCCGCCAGGTGCTCACGAGTCATCGGATCGGCCTTGGGTAGGTCGGCGAGCCCGGCCAGGAAACGTCTTAGGTAGAGCATGGTGCCGCCCACCAGGATGGGTAACTGACCGCAGCGCCAGGCCGCACACACGGCGTCATCCGCATCGGCGACGAAGTCAGCCACGTTGTAGCGCTCTGCGGGATCGCAGAGGTCAATAAGGTCGTGCGGGTACCGGGCCAGCTCTTCAGCACTGGGCTTGGCAGTGCCGATATCCAGTCCTCGGTAAACCATGGCCGAATCAGCGCTGATCAGACGCACGGCATTCGCACCGCCCAAAGCGTCCTGCAACCGGCAGGCGACGGCCGTTTTTCCGGTCGCCGTGGGTCCGGTCAGGATGACGAGCTTACGGCTGTCTCCGACCCCACGTGCAGCCTGAGAAGTTGTCTCCGACCCCAAAATCTACCCCAGTTTTTGTCTCCGACCCCACGTCCTCGCACCGCAATAATGCGCGTTCTGAGCACGACAAGACGCCATTCTGCCTCCGACCCCATTTTTCGTGTCGCGGTTTGTCTCCGACCCCATTACCTGCCTCTGTAGAACATGCGGTCCAAGTCGTCCATGGCGTATATGAAGTACGTGGGGCGGCCATGGTTGCACAGGCCGGCGTTTTCGGTGTGTTCCATGTCACGCAGTAAGGCGTTCATTTCGGTGATGCTCAGACGCCGGTTGGCACGCACCGAGCCGTGACAGGCCATGGTGGCCAACAAGGCGTTGCGGCGATTCACCAACTCCGCACTGGCGCCCACGTCGGCCAGCTCACTGACAAAGTCGCGCACGGTTTGAGCGATGTCATCGCTGCTCAACGCTGCCGGAATTTCGCGTACAGTCAGCACTTCCGCGCCGGTACGACCTATTGCCAGCCCCATTTCACCCAGCTCGTGGGCCGCGTCTTCCAGTAAGTCCGCCTCGGTGGCTTTGACGTCAATGGCGATGGGTACGAGCAGGCGCTGCCGTGGAACGTTTCCTTGCGCGGCTTGCTGCTTGAGCCGTTCGTAGGTGATGCGCTCATGAGCTGCGTGCATGTCGACCACGACGAGTCCCTGGGCGTTTTGTGCAAGCACGTAAACGCCCATGAGCTGGGCAATGGCGTAACCCAAGGGAGGACTTTCATCAGGCACAGCCGCCGCCGTGCTGCCGCCCACGGACGAGGCCCAGTCAGGCGCGGTTTCCGCAACCACCTGCAACAACCCACCCGCAGGTTGGTCCGCCGCCGGGGTCGTGCTGCCTGGCTGCGGGTTATGAGCGAAGGACAGGTTGAGATTGCGCGGAACCACTTGAGGAGAGGACAGGGTGTGTGCCGGAGATACCGTGCCACGATCGCCCGACTCCGGGCGCACATCGCGCAACGCACGGTGCAACGATGCGAAGATGAAGTCGTGCACACTGCGGGCTTCGCGAAAACGCACTTCGTGCTTTGTCGGATGCACGTTGACATCGACACTGTCCGGCGGGAGTTCAAGGAAAAGCACGAAGACAGGCTGGCGACCATGGAACATCACGTCGGTATACGCCTGGCGTATCGCATGGCCGACCACCTTGTCGCGAACGGTGCGATTGTTCACGTAGAAAAATTGTTGGTCGGCGCTTCGACGATGATGCTGCGGCAATCCTACCCAACCCCGCAGACGGTAGTCGCCACGCGTCTCATCGATGTGCATCGATTGCGCCACAAACTCCTTGCTCAACACCTTCGCCAAACGCTCCTCGACTCGACCGCTCGGCAGCTCCAAGCGCCGGGCATTACTGCCGGCTTTCAGCGATGCAGATGCCGGGTCGTCACGCAGGTTGAGCAACGTAAAGCCCACATCCAGGTGTGCAAGGCTCAATCGCCGCACGACCTGATCGATCTGATTGATTTCCGTGCGTTCGGTTTTGAGAAATTTGCGCCGTGCCGGTGTGTTGTAGAAAAGATCCTGTACCTCGACAGTGGTGCCGACGTTGTGCGCAGTCGGTCCTTCGCGCACTTGCTCACCGCCGCGCACCTCGATCATGTACCCGGTCTCGGCATCGCGCGCTCTCGAACTCAAGACGACACCGGCTACCGACGCCATGCTGGCCAACGCTTCGCCGCGAAAGCCAAGACTGGCCACCCCGAGCAAATCGTCCGCAGATTCGATCTTGCTGGTGGCGTGACGTTCGAGCGCCAGAGGTAAATCGTCTGCCGCAATACCGCAGCCGTCGTCTCTGACCCAGATTTGCTTCAACCCGCCGCCAACGGTGCGCACTTCGATCGAGCGAGCGCCCGCATCCAAGCTGTTCTCCACCAGTTCCTTGACGATCGACGCGGGCCGTTCGACTACCTCACCGGCGGCGATCTGGTCGGCAACGTACGCCGACAGCCGCTTCACGCGCGGCGACGCATCTGTGGTCACCGATCAACCCCCCGCCGGGATGAGAATGACCTGGCCGACGCGGATTCTGTCGCCGTTCAGACCATTACGCGAACGCAGCATGCGTGAGCTGACGCCATAACGCTGAGCGATCTTGGACAAGGTATCGCCGCGCACGATGGTGTAGCGCAACTCACCGTCCGCGCTGGCAAGCAGCGTGCCGGGCGGTGGGTTGCTGCGCATGAACTGTTCGATTCCCGTAGCAATGGCTCGCGCCACTTTGTCTTGATGCTCTGCCTGAGACAGGCGCCGGGCTTCGTCGGGATTGGAGATGAAGCCGGTCTCCACCAGAATCGACGGCATGTCGGGCGATTTCAACACGACAAACGCGGCTTGTTCCACGCGTTGTTTGTGTAGCTTTGTCACACGCCCTAAGTTAGCGAGGACGGCCGCCCCGGCATCGATGCTCTGCGAACGATTACCGTCCATGGACAGATCGAGCAGAATACCGACCAGCACCGGATCCTTGTCGGTCAAACTCACATCGCCGACACCGCCCAAGAGATCCGAACGGTTTTCTCGTTCCGCCAGCCACTTGGCGGTCTCACTCGTCGCACCGCTGTCCGACAACGTATAGACAGACGCGCCCCGTACGCTAGCTTGTTTGAACGCGTCCGCGTGAATGGAGACGAAGAGATCCGCACGTTTTCGACGAGCGATATCCGTACGTTTGCGATGTCCCAGGTAGTAGTCTCCCGTACGCACCAATTCGCCGCGAAAACCCTTCAGCGCATCGAGTTTGCTCTTGACCCGCTTGGCGATTTGCAGAACTACGCGCTTTTCCAAAATCTTCTTCGGACCGATGGCACCGGGATCGTCACCCCCGTGACCCGCATCGATGGCAATGACGACATCGCGGTCCGGAGCCCGCGGCTTCACCGTCGCAACGGACTGCGTGCCGCGCTCGAAAAGATCGACCACCAAGCGGTGCCCGTAGGGTTTGATCGGTTTCAGCGTGAAAGCTTTCGGATCCAACGCGCGGTTGATCTCAATGACCACTCGGTAATCTTGTCCCCGGTTCGCGGCACGCAAACCACCCACACGTTTACGTCCGATGGCCACATGAGCGGGATCGAAACCCGACTTCGGCCGCACATTAACAAGATCGACAACGACCCTACGGGGATTGTCGAGCTTGAAGATATCGTATTTCACATCGGCATCGATATCGAAAACCACTCGCGTGGAATCCGGTGCTTCATGCATCCGCACGCCGTTCAGAGTAGCGCCAAAAACCGACATCAGCGGCGCCAGCAGGAGTAGGCCGGTCACTGCCAACAATACAGACATGGGGATCGGCGGCTGCGGGGAGGCGCTAATAAAACTCAACATGCACCTTTCTTGTCGAATTATCTACCTTTGTACTCGCTACCGTCGCCAACGTCACCTCGACGTCGGGACGCGGCAGCCACGTCATAGCACGCTGCGGCCATTCGATCAATTTTAACCCCGGACCGTCGAGGATTTCATCGGCCCCGATAAACTCGAGTTCCGTCGGATCTTCGACCCGATAGAGGTCGAAGTGGTACACGAGACCCCCTTCGGGTTCGTAGGGCTCGAGCAGCGTATACGTCGGGCTTTTGACTGTCCCCTCATGACCCATGGCCCTGAGCACGCCCCTTACGAGCGTCGTCTTACCGGCACCGAGTTCTCCGTGGAGATAGACCACTGCGCGGCCCTGGTACCGCTCGCGCAACTCCCCCGCAAGCCATGCACCAAAGACGACGGTGTCTGCCTCACCGACGAGTCGTTGGGATGCCATTGACAATGTGCTTAAGCTTCACGCGGCCACTTCCCTAGACCCTAGATCCGCGCAAGAGTGGCGCCAGATCATCGATGACATCGCTGGCGATGACACTGCGTTGGCCAAGCCGCGCCGCAGCAAGATCGCCTGCCGCGCTGTGCAGAGCCACCGCCCGTCTGAAGGCGTCGCCGAGCACGGAAGCACCGGGTGGGGTGTCGGCGCGGGCGTAGTGCGACACCAAGAGTCCGCCTGCGATCCCACTCAGCACATCGCCCATGCCTGCCGTTGCCATGCCGGGATTGCCATGCATGCATACAGCAAGCTCTCCGCCCGTATAAACCACCGAACCCGCACCTTTTAGAACAATACCCTTCACACAATGACCAAGCTTTTCAGCAATCGTTTGACAAGCTGTCAAACGGTCCTGATTCACGGACGCGGAGCCGGTGCCGAGCAAGCGCCCTGCTTCGCCCGCGTGTGGTGTCAGGTAAAGGTCTCCTCCGCGCCACTCACCGCGTTCCGCCAGCCACCACAAACCGTCTGCATCCAGCACGACAGGGCAGGTCGAAGCCTCCACTTCAGCGAACTTCCGAGCGCCCCAATCATTGCGTCCCAAGCCCGGACCCAACACCACCAGGTCGGCGCTTGCCAGACGGTCCGCTGTCGCGGAGGGTGTCGCCACCATGACTTCGGGACGCGCCGCCACGATGGCGTTGTGGTGCGCGGGATGGGCGACGGTTGTCACCAGACCGGCGCCCGCACGCAACGCCGCACTCGATGCCAAGATCACCGCACCCGGCATACCTTCGTCGCCGCCCACCACCAACACGCCACCGCGTTGGTGTTTGTGCGCGTTGTCATCCACCGCTTCGCTGGCGGCTTCGTATTCCAGTGCGATTACACCGTCGCCCGAGTAACAACTGTCGGGAACACCCAGCGTATTGAACAACCGTTGCCCGCATAAACTCACGCCCGGGCCCGTATACAAGCCGATTTTCCTGGTGATAAACGACACCGTCAGCGCGGCTCTGACTGCCACATCATGGATCCCACCGGTGTCGGCGTTCACACCTGACGGCAGATCGAGACTGACGACGGGTTGCGGTGCGGCGTTTAAGTACTCGATCGCTTGCCGATAAGCGGGTCGCATCTCACCGCTGATGCCTGTGCCGAGTAAACCGTCGACGATGACTTCCCCTTCGGGATGCGGCGACTGCATCGCTTGCGCGGCAGGGACGACCGTCAAACCGCCCGATTCCGCCGCCGCATGGGCGAGTGCGGCAGCGCCGCTCAACGTCGGTGGCGTCGTGGCGCCGGGCACTGACACCAGTTGCACGTTCATGCCGAATTCCGCTGCCAGCGCCGCTACCAGGTAGGCATCGCCTGCGTTGTTACCTTTACCGCACCAGACCGAAATCCGACTCAGGTTGGGAAAACGCTCGACAATACACTCAAACGCAAACCGCGCGGCCCGCTGCATCAGGTCGTACCCGCTAATGGGTATGGTCTCGATCGCTATCGCGTCGATGCGGCGTGATTGATCTGCGTTGTACAGGCGCGTTGACGCAGCAATGGACATTTTCGCTCTCTGGATCCTCAGCGGTGCCGACAGCACTTTCTAGAAAAAGGCCTGGCATTATACTGATTGGCACCCCCATCATCCGAGCCGATCCTGACCCATCCCCAACTACCCGACCGCACCACCCTCGTCTCGTGGGCCCGCGCGCTCGGCTTTGCCGACATCGGCATCACGGGTATTGACGTCGAACCCTACGGCGAGCGCTTCAAAAGCTGGTTGGCGAGGGGCTTTGCCGGAGATATGGGTTATCTCGAGCGCAACGTGGCGTTGCGGCTGGCGCCGGACCAACTCGTACCGGAGTCGATCCGCGTGATCGCGGCGCGCATGGACTACTTGACCGACACCGTCGAACCCGTCGACATCCTGAACGACGCCACCAAGGCCTACATCTCCCGTTATGCACTGGGACGCGACTACCATAAAGTGCTGCGCCGCCGCCTAGCCCGTCTGGCCGGCCAAATCGATGCGGCCATTCAGGGTCTGGTACCGCCGAATAGAGTTCCACACCGATACCGCGCCTTCACCGACAGCGCGCCCGTACTCGAGAAACCGCTGGCAGCCCAAGCCCAACTCGGCTGGATGGGCAAGCACACCCTCATCCTGAACAAACACGCCGGTTCCTGGTTCTTCCTGGGCGAAATCTTCACGAACGCACCGTTGCCTTTGGATCCGCCAGCGGACGATGTCTCAAGCTGCGGTAAGTGCACTGCATGTATGACGGTGTGTCCCACCAACGCCATCGTCGACGCTCACACACTGGATGCGCGACGTTGTATCGCGTACCTCACCATCGAGCACAAGGGTGCAATTCCCAAAGAACTGCGCAAGGCGATGGGCAATCGAGTGTTTGGCTGCGACGACTGCCAACTGTTCTGTCCGTGGAATCGCGACGCGCCCACCACCGCAGAAGCCGACTTTGTGCCTCGCCACAATTTGGATCAGGCCGATCTCGTGACCTTGTTTGCACTGGATGAGGCGGGTTTTTTGAAAATCACCGAAGGCAGCGCCATACGTCGCATCAACTTCGAGCAATGGCAACGTAACCTCGCTGTGGCTATCGGTAACGGTCCGCCTACTCGCGAAGCACTCGAACTACTGCGCAACAAACGCATCAACGCAAGCCCGATGGTGCAAGAACATATCGATTGGGCTTTGCAACAGCTCGCACAACACGGCTAGTCCAAGCGAAACAAGTGCTCTTTGTAGAAGCGCAACTCTTCGATCGACTCGCGGATGTCGGCCAGCGCGGTATGCTCGTTCTTCTTCACGACCCCGTCCGCGACTTGCGGACGCCAGCGCCGCGCGAGTTCCTTAACGGTGCTCACGTCGATCAGACGATAGTGCAGGTATTGCTCGATGGCGGGCATGTAGCGGCTCAAAAAGCGCCGGTCCTGCCAAATGGTATTGCCGCACAACGGCGCCTGATTCTCCTCGACGTGCTTTTCGATGAACGCGAGCGTCGTCGCTTCCGCTTCCTTCTCGCTCACGCCTTGTTGCTTGATGCGATCGAGCAGACCCGAAGCGCTGTGATGCTGTTGGTTCCAGTCATCCATCCCGGCAAGCAACTCAGGCGGCTGCTTGACCGCGAGCACCGGGCCCTCCTCGATCAGGTTCAACTCGCTGTCCGTGACGATCGTGGCGATCTCGATGATGCGATCTACGTTGGGATCCAACCCGGTCATTTCGAGATCCATCCACACCATATGTCCCTTCAACTTGTTCTCCGACAAAGACGACCCGTAAACTCCTTACCTTAGCGTAAATGAGATAAGTGTGTGTCCCAATCACCGCCCACCGCTGCAACGGTGTCCACCATCGAGCCGATGGCGCTCAACGAGATTCTGAGCGCTTCCGCGCCCGCCGAGCTTTTGCTCCTGCAGGTCACGAGCAACGAGGTGTTTGCCCAAGCCCACTTACCGGGGGCTGTCCTGGTCACCCCCAAAGAGCTTGTGAGCGGCGAGCCTCCCGCCATAGGGCGCCTGCCGACACTCGCCGCGCTTAACGCCCTTTTCAGGCGCATCGGATACACCCCCGAAGCAGACGTCATCGTCTACGACGACGAAGGCGGCGGCTGGGCGGGTCGTATGGGTTGGACGCTGGACGTGATCGGACACCGCAGCTGGCGTTACCTGAACGGCGGTTTGCAGGCCTGGCATGGCGCCGGATTGGCGTTTGCGACCGGCCTGGAGGAACCCCCCCTGCCCAGCAAGGTAGAGCTTGCTGTCGACACCACCCCGATCGCCGACCTCAACGACGTGCTGGCGGCCATCGACGACCCGGATACCGTGATCTGGGACGTACGCTCCGCAGAGGAATACCGCGGAGAAAAACAAGCCGCCGCACGCAGCGGTCACGTTCCCGGTGCGGTCAACTACGACTGGCTGCTACTGAAAGATCACGAACACCGCCTGCGCGCCAATCTCGGACACCACCTCGCTGCCATCGGTGTCGAATCGAGCAAACGCATCATCACCCACTGCCAAACCCACCACCGCTCCGGCTTGTCCTACATGGTGGGACGGCTCCTGAACTTCGACATCCGCGCCTACCACGGCTCCTGGTCGGAGTGGGGTAACCGCGAAGATACCCCCATCGAAGTCGGCGAAGGACACAAAAGTTTATGACCGACTGGTTCGCCAAACTACAAAACGCGCTTCCCCAGCATGCCATGTCGCGGCTGCTGGGTACTCTGGCGACGAACCGCACACCGTGGCTCAGCCGCGCCTTAATACATCCGTTTGCCAAGGCGTACGACGTAGACATGAGCGAAGCACTGGTCGAGGACCTGGACGACTACAGCTCCTTCAACGAGTTCTTCACACGCGCGCTAAAGACAGACGCCAGACCCATCGACGCCAACGCAAACGCCATCGTCAGTCCGGCGGATGGCGTAGTCAGCCAACTAGGAGCGATCGAGGACGGGCAGCTGTTCCAAGCTAAAGGGCATCAATATCCCCTCCACCAACTTGCCGGAAGCCTGAGCGATGGCATGGCGGGCGGCAGCTTCGTCACCATCTACCTCGCCCCGCGCGACTACCACCGCGTACACAACCCATTTACGGGCGAATTGACCGCCAGCCTCGCCGTGCCCGGCGCGTTGTACTCGGTAAACGAAGTTACCGAGCGCTCGATCCCGGGTCTGTTTTGCCGCAACGAGCGATTGGTATGTCGCTTCGACACGAGTTTCGGACCCATGCTGGTGGTTCTCGTCGGTGCGTTAATCGTGGCGTCCATCGAAACGGTCTGGCCGGGCCCTCACTCGCCGTACACCGCCGAGGAACTCACTCATCATGGCCTCAATTTCGATCGCGGCGAAGAACTGGGCCGCTTCCTGCTGGGCTCTACGGTGATCTGCTGTTTTCCGCGCGACACCGTTTCGCTGTCGGAGACCCTGAGCGCAGGCGACAGCGTCCGGATGGGGCAGGCCATTGCCACGACCACTAATCCAAAAAGCTGAGCACCTCCCCGACGCTCGACTTACCCAAAGCCAGCATGACAAGTCTATCCACACCGAGCGCAACGCCTGCACATGCAGGCAGACCATGTGCGACGGCTTCCATGAACTGCCGGTCGACGGACACCTCAGTCAGCCCACGCTGACGCCGTACGATGTTGTCTTGCGCAAAACGTTCCGCGTGTGCGTCAACCTCGGTCAGCTCCCAGTAGCCGTTGGCAATCTCCACGCCGTCAATCACCAGTTCGAAGCGCGCCGCGAATGTCGAGTCGTCCGGCCGCAACCGTGCCAGTACCGCCTGATCCGCGGGATAGTCGGTGATGAACGCTCTGCCTGTTAGGCCCGCACTGGCTTCGGCGAATTGGAGATCCAGCGTTTCGCGGGGCAACTCGAGCGCTGCGTCTCCGACTAGTTCGCGGTAGGTCATCGTGCTGTAGGGCGCTTCGCCGAGGATCGCATCTACCAGCTCGCCAACCTCGTGCATGAGTTCGATGTCGTTGCAGCCCAAGCGATACCATTCCAACAAAGTGAACTCAGCGTTGTGCAGCCGTCCCTGTTCTTCCCGCCGAAACACTGGACCCAACTCGTAACAATCCGGCACACCGGCGGCGAGCATGCGTTTCATATAGTACTCGGGCGAGGTTTGCAGGAAACGACCGTCGTCGGTGATGAGGGCTTCTATGTCGGGGTCGGTCACTGTCGCGCCGCCCAGCACCGGTGTATGCACTTCCATCACGTTGTGCTCGGCGAACCAAGTACGCAATCGCGCAAAGATCTCGGCACGTGCCCGCAGCGTGTCCACATCCGCCGATGGCCGCCAGGATGTCGTCGGCACGATCAGCGTACTCTGCTGACGTATTCCCCCGTACGTGTGTCGATCTTCAGGACATCGCCGACATTGACGAACAGCGGTACACCTTTGATGGTGGCGCCCGTGGACAACGTGGCCGGCTTGGTGCCGCCGCTTGCGGTGTCGCCCTTGAGCCCGGGATCGGTCTCGGTCACTTCCAACTCGACGAAGTTCGGTGGCGTGACGGCAATGGGGTCATCGTTCCACAATGTCACCTGGCACACGTCCTGCTCCTTCAGCCACTGTTTCGCTTCGCCTACGGACGCTTCGCTGGCGGCAACCTGCTCGAAACTGCCGTCGGTCTGCATGAAGTGCCAGAATTCCCCGTCGGTGTAGAGATACTCCATATCGCGGTCCATCACGTCGGCCGCTTCGATGGACTCACCGGACTTAAACGTACGTTCCCACACGCGTCCGCTTTTCAGATTGCGGAACTTCACGCGATTGAACGCCTGCCCCTTACCGGGTTTGACGAATTCATTTTCCAGAATGGCGCAAGGATCACCCTCCAGAAGGACCTTTAATCCGGATCGAAATTCGTTGGTAGAATAGCTCGCCATCTCGACCACCACTTCAAGAACTCGCCGCGCATGATACAGCCGAACGCGACCCCGTGGGAGCCCAGCCAATGGCGTACCGCTTTAGCGGAGGCCTATCGTTCGCCCGGCACTCTGCTCGAAGCCCTCGGCTTGGCGGAACTCAACGCCACGGCTGCGGACGAGTACGGTTTCGCCACGCTGGTGCCCAGAGGTTTCGCCGCGCGGATGGCAAACGGGAACCGCGCGGACCCGCTGTTGCTGCAGGTACTGCCCACCCCGGCCGAAGGCATGAGCGCTCCCGGTTTCGCACACGATGCTCTAGGTGAGGCGACCGGCGACTTGAGCTTCCAGAAAGCGCCGGGATTGATTCAAAAGTACGCCAACCGTGCGCTCTTGATCACAACGGCGGGCTGTGCCGTGCACTGCCGCTACTGCTTCCGCCGTCACTTTCCCTATGCGCAACACAAACGCCGCGACCTGGATCAGGCGCTCGACTACGTGGCCGGTAACAAGGCCATTAACGAGATCATTCTTTCCGGCGGCGATCCGCTGCTGTTGGATGACAACAGCTTGACCGATCTCGTCCAATCGCTCGAGTGCATGGACCACCTCGAGCGCATCCGCATCCACACGCGTCTGCCGATCGTCGTGCCGGAGCGGGTGACGCAAGGTCTCATCGATCTCCTCACAGGTACGAAGCTGCACACGGTCATCGTGGTGCACGCCAATCACGTCAATGAACTTGACCACCATACGCACCGTGCCTTCACCTGCTTACGCAATGCCGGCTTGCTGCTGCTCAACCAAGCGGTCTTGCTGAAAAACGTCAACGACAGCGCAGCCGCGCAGGTCGAGTTGGCCAACGGCTTGTTCAAGCAGGGTGTCCTGCCCTATTACTTGCACCTGCCCGACAAGGTGACCGGCACGCAGCATTTCTACGTCGACGCGACTGAGGCCTTTAACATTTACGAAGAGATGCAGGCGGCATTGTCCGGATACTTGCTGCCGCGATTGGTGCGCGAGGTACCGGGCGAATCCTCGAAACGACTGATCGCATCTGCCGACTGAGACCGGGCGTTCGTTTAGCAGCGTATTTTCGCTGCGAGTTCTGCCGATTGTTTCACCCCCTGACTTGCCAGTTCACCTATAATTGCGCAGCATGGAAGAGGTACGCCCCATACACCTAGACGCTCCGCCCGCAACACTGGAGCAACTGTCCTTCACCGAAGCCGATGTGGGTGCGCTCAATCAATGGGTGTCCAACTTGCCGTTGGTCAACACCCTCGAAACTACGACGCGTTTAAACCTCGCAACCCAAGAACTCAGCCAGCTCATCGCCACTCCCCAAGCCAAGTTCGACTATCTGGAAGCCGTGCGCCCGCTTGTTCACTATTTGTGCGTACGCTTAGACCGCCAACAGCTCGACCAATACCGAAGTCAACAACAAAGCCACCGGCAGGGCGACGACGCAGGCGGCGATCAAGCCCAACCTTCGGCGCAGGTCCTCATGCGCAATCTGCGCTCGGGCTACAAGTCGGTGCTGCTCGGTATCCTCGAGGCGGGCGCCAAACCACGAGGGTTACCCAGGGACCTGACACCCAAAGTCATCCACCGCTTGATTTCGGACGCCGCGCGCATGCTGCTGCGTTCGCTGCAGACCTACCAACCCCCACGAAGCGGGTTCTGGAGTGAGCTGAATCAACTGTACACGCTGAGCGAGTCGATGGATGCCAATCAGTTTCGCATGCACGATGCCGAGAACCAGTCCAATCACGACCTGACCATCGACGTGGTGTACCTGCGTGCGCTGCTCATTGCTTCCTGCGATCCCAACAAGCTGCAGGCTCGGGAAATCGCCAGCGTCTACAACGCGTTGGAAGACTGGGCCCAGAAAGTCATCCTCGACGGCGACATTACGGATGCATCGATCATCATCGACTTGAGTAAAGACGACGGTCCGGTTTATGCACGCATCGCCAAGAACCAGATTCAGCCTCGCGCGTTGCGCACCGAAGTGCTCGCGTACGAGATCGAAGCCTATTTGAAAGACGTCAATTCGAGCATCGCGATCCCCAAGAACCTGTCTACGTCGCTACTGACACAACTGGTGGAGTCGTGGGGTTCGATGAAGGATCGTGATTTCCGCCGGCTGCCAACCACAGGCAGTATTCGGGTTTGCGTGGGATTACGCGCAGTCCACTATTTCCTGTCCGGCGGGGTGGATTTTGCCGAACAAGTCGCCAGCACCGATGCCTTGTTACGTCGTGAAATCAATCCATTCCTGGACGTGAAGTACGAAAGTGCTCAGACCATCGACGACGATCCCTGGTCTCAGGCGCACGATCTCAAGGTCAAGATTCCGGAAAATCCCAACATCGAGACGCCCGAGCGCATCCTCATTGGCGGCGGGGTCAACAAACCCGCTCCCGAGCAGGAGTACTCGTTCGACCATTTCGAAGCCGAAGGGGTCAACACCAGCCCCGGCGGCTATTGCATCAGGTGGGACACCGACTCGGATCAGCGCGCCAAGGTCGGCGAAATCGTAGCGCTGCGTGAAGAGGCCGATCCACGTTGGTGTATCGCAGTCGTCCGTTGGGTGCGTCGCGAGGGTGGCAGTCAGCTCTTAGGCATGGAACTCTTGGCGCCGCGAGCCATCCCCGTTGCGGCACGAGTCATTCAAACGGTCGGCGGCTTGACGGATGCGGCTAGGGCTTTGCTGTTACCCGAAATACCGATGCTCAAGCAACCTGCCACGATCATCACGCCACGGGTGCCCTTTGCGGCAGCGCAGAAAATCAAGCTGCAGCGCCAGGGGATTCAAGGCACTGCGCAACTAATCGAGTGCCTACTAAACACTGAAAGTTTTAACCAGTTCACATTTCGAATGCTGGATGGTTACTTGGAAAGTAACCGGCAAGGCCACACCATTGACGCTCTGTCAGCTATGACTAGAGAGGACACTAACCAAGGTTCTTGAGTCCCAAGTTCACGCAGGAAGCGTTTGAACTGTCCGATTGGGGCTTGCGGCTAACCTTGGGCGAAAAGGACATGTCGGCACAGCTATCACAGCACGTTACCACGCGTTTGCTGATTGCGGAAAAATCAGAAAACGCTGCCCACGAAATCGATTCAATCCTACGCAACGCCGGCATCGCGACCAAGCTCACCGTGACGGACGATCTTGCGCACGTGGCGCAGATCGTCTCGCAAGGCGAGGCAGATATCGCACTTCTGACCGACAAGATCGACGGACTTGCGCAGCTTCTTCCGCGCGTGCACAAGAGTTCTCCACACGTTCCTCTCATCGTGTTGAACAGCCACGAGCACACCGATAGCGACCAGACTCTGGACGCGGCTACCGCTCTGGAACTGGGGGCGACGGATGTCGTGCGCGGCGACTGCGGACAGCACTTGGCGCTCGTGGTCAAGCGCGAGCTGCAACATGTGTGCGAACGCGAACACTTGAGTCAGGTGCGACGCGCGTTGAACGAAGCCGAGCAACGTTGTCAGCTCCTGTTGCAAGGCTCGAAAGCTGCCATAGCGTATGTGCACGAAGGCATGCACATTCATGCCAACGAAGGCTACCTGAACCTGTTCGGTTATGCGGATCTCGACGATCTGTGTGGCGCCTCTCTGGTCGACATCCTGTCCGAGGAAAGTGCGGCGCAGCTGAAAACCCATTTGAAGAACATTCGCGGCGGACAAGAGCAAGCCGAGTTCGACTTCGTCGCTAAATCGGCCGACGACTCCGATGCCGAGATCCGCGGTTCGATGACGCTCGAACATTCGCAGTACGAAGGCGAACCGTGTCTGCAGGTCACGGTACGGAGCCAATCCGCCGCTGCTTCCACCGGCACCAAAGTCGGCGATGCACCAGAGCAAAGCTCGAATCAGAGCAACGGCGTCAGCGTCGTCCCCGCCGATGAGCTAGCGCTCACGGGTTTCGTCAAGGCAGCAGAAACGCTGAGTAGCAACGGCGCCAGTGAGACGTTCGTGCTGTTCGCCGCCATCGATCATTTCTCCGAACTCAAGTCAGCGTACACGTTGTTGGGTGTTGAAGGGATCAGTCGCAAAGTGTGGCAGAGCCTGAGTGCCACGGCAGCACACTACCCCATGGCGAAGTTCAACGGGCAGCAATTCGTCATCGCTATCACCGCAGACGACCATCACAACGCCGATGAGATCGCAGACGAGATGCGCCGTACGATCAGTGAGTTGGTGCTGGAGTCCAGCGACAAAACGGTACGTCCTACGGTCACCATTACCGGTGTACCGGTACTGGACGGCAAGGTCGCAGACGCTCTGGACGAAGCCTACGATTTGTGGGTGGAAGTGATCGACCGCGGTCAAACCAATAGCGTACACATACCTTCACCGGAAGCGGATGACGCTAACCAGCTCGACGGCGCACGCGTGGTGATCAATCAGATCACGGAAGCCATCGAGAAAAAGATGTTCGTCCTGCTGTTCCAGCCGATCATCAGTCTGCGCGGCGATTCCGACGAACACTACGAAGTGTTTCTGCGCATGACCAACGATCTCGGTGAGCAGTTGGAACCTTCCAAGTTCCTTCAAACCGCCATCGACAACAACGTCGCCGGCAAGATCGACCGTTGGGTCATACTGCAATCCATCAAGATGCTGAGCGTGCATCGTGCAAAAGGCCACGCCACACGCTTGACGATCAACCTCACCAGCAACAGCGTCACCGACAAAGAGTTTCTGCAGTGGCTGACCGTCGCCATCAAAGCGGCGCGGCTGCCGAGCGATGCGGTGATTTTTCAGATTACCGAGAAGGACGCCACGACTTATCTGCGCCAAACGCGGGAATTCGTGGAAGGGCTGCGCAACATGCACTGCCGCGCCTCGCTCTCGCGTTTTGGTTTGATCGACGACCCGTTCGAGACTCTACGTCACGTGCCGGTGGATATGGTGAAGCTCGACGGTGCCAGCGTAATCAAGATGGGCGAAGACGACGCCGACTCATCGTCAAACATCGTCGAAACCATCAAGAAGCTGCAGGGCAACGGCAAGCTGACCATCGTACCCATGGTGGAGAATGCCAGCGTGCTGTCTACCCTATGGCAAGCCGGCGCCAACTACATCCAGGGCCACTATTTGCAAGAGCCGTCCACAGAGATGAACTACGACTTCAGTACTGAGGATTAGAAGCGCTTGCGCTTCTAGCGCTCTCCCAACGCCTGGTAGATGTCGCGGTCGCTGAAACCGATGAGGTAGAGGATCGCGTCGAGCCCAAAGTTCGAAATCTTGTTACGCGCCGATTCGTTGACCACGTCCTTGGCGTGAAACGCCACACCTAAACCCGCCGCCTGAAGCATCGGTAAATCGTTGGCACCGTCGCCAACAGCAATGGTCTGGGCGAGGGCGATCCCTTCGCGCGCGGCAATGTCTTTCAGCACGAGCGCCTTGCGGTCGGCATCGACGATTTCTCCTTTGACCTCGCCGGTCATGAAGCCATCCTCATGCACCAGGTCGTTGGCATACACGTAATCAATGCCGAGTTGCTTCTGCAAGTGCTCACCGACGTATTGGAACCCTCCCGATATGAGTGCGGTGCGGTAACCGAAGTGCTTGAGCGCACGCAGCAAGCGGTGTGCCCCGACGTTGAGTGAGACCTTCGTCGCCACCTCGGCCAGTGTCGCTACCGGCATGCCGCGCAGCAGTTTGGCGCGTTGACGGAAACTCTCCTTGAAATCGATGGTGCCGTTCATCGCTTGCGCCGTAATCACCTTGACCTCGCCGCCGACGCCATAGCGTTGCGCGAGCTCGTCCATCACCTCAGCCGTAATGAGCGTCGAGTCCATGTCAAAAGCCACCAGCCGGCGGTTCCGGCGAAACACGGTATCCTCCTGCAAGCTGAAGTCGAAATCCAAGCGATCCGCTGCCGCCAGCAGTTCGCTACGTATGGCACTCAAGTCCTCTATACCTTCGCTGCGACCGCGTAAGCGCAGTTCGACGCACAGGCGGGCATCGGTCGATGCCGCCGACCCGCCTCTGTCCGTCAACCGCCGCACTGTGTCGATATTAAAAGCAAAACGTTGGGTCGCGGCGCTCACGGCATGCAAAGGTGCGCTCCCGTCCCCGGATGCCAACAACGTGAGGATGTAGCGCGGCTTGCCTGACGCCTCCAGCCACGCCTGATAATTGGCCTCCGAGACGGGTGAGATCCGCCCCACAGAACCCGCTTCGTCGAGGGTGGCCATGACGGCGTCACTCAATGCCTGACGGTGAGCGCTCGATACACGCACCAGAATACCGAGCGCTAAGTCTTCGTGGATCACCGCTTGCCCGATGTCGACCAGATGCGCATCGAAATCGGCCAGCACGCAGCTCAGCGCGGCCATCAGTCCGGGTTTGTCTTGCCCGGACACATTGATCAGGATCACTTCGGTGGTCACCATACCTCTGGGGAACCCGTGTTCATCGGGCGCTATTGTAGCGGCATCGGTCGCTCATGTTAGATGCTCACGCACACAAGCGATGTGTGATAGATTACGCGCCAAGCTCCACGCTACGCGGGCTGAAACGTTGTTCGCAAACGTTGCACGCTACATCCCTAACACCTCCAATCTCATCGCCGCCGGTCTCGCTGCGTTGATCGCAGGCGCGGCGCTGCTGTGGGTCTGGGCAGGGGTGGATGAACAACCACGACACATGCAGCGCTATGGTGAGGTCATGGCCCTGACCTTGGCGCAGTCGAGTGCGACGCATCTGTTGCACCGCGATCAAATCGAACTGGCGGTGCTCGCCAATCAAGCCATCGTGCATGAAGAGATCACGGGGATCGTGTTCTATAGCGTGAACAACGAAATCATCGCCATTAGCGGCGTCAACGACCGTTTCAATCACTTCACCGCACCCGCCACCATCGAGGACACCATTACAGGCTATGTCAGCGTGGTGTTGGACGCGCAGGCATTCGCCCCCCAGGGCCGCGGGCTGCGCTGGTTGTTGAGTATTGCCGCGCTCGTGATCGCTCCGCTGTTGACCCTGGCCGTCATGCATTTCAGTCGACGCGGTAACCGTTCGCTGCCCATCGTCTCCGTTCCGGAACCCGTCGCTCACGATCCAGAACGTTCCTATTGTCTGACAGTCAACCTGCACAATCAGATCGAGCTGACGGCAAGCGACCGCGAACGTGCGGTTGACGATGCTTTGGCGATGGCACGAGAAGTCTGCGCAATTCACCAGGGCATCGCCACGGACGTTGCCGAACGCGGTGTCATCGTACTGTTTGCAAGTCATGTCGTGACCCCGAGCCAGGCCGTGTGCGCCGCCTTCTTAGTGCAACGCCTGCTCGCCCAATTCGAAACGCAAGGCCGCTATCGGGTGTTTCTGACGGAAGCGATCGCCCCGGGACGACCTGGCGAGATCACCCAACTCACGCACACGGATCTGACGGACACCCTGGGCATCGACGATGCCTTGCTACTCGCCGCCCTGGCGCGTCCCGACAGCGTTCTGCTGTCGAGCGACGTCTTCGAGCAATTGAGTGAGCGCGACCGGTCGTGGGCAACGGCGTTCGTACATCCGTTAGTCGAGGACGTGGCGATTACCGATCCGTTGTATATCGTCACCGAGCTTCCGGAACCGCAGGAAACCCTGGTGAACAACCAAGTCGAGTTGATTCTGGGTTTTCAGGCGACCGCCTGAGCAACTAGTTTTCTACCGTCAGCTCATCCACCTTCTGGAAACCACGCGGTAGCTTGCGGCCCCGGCGAGCGCGTTCACCGAGATAGTTGTCGAGATCCTTCAGCTTCATGCGCAAGTGCCGTTGGCCCGCATGCACCAGCAGCTCTTGTTCCTCCGTGAGGACCACCGCCGATATCATCGCTTCCTCACCGGCTTTGAACGCCGCCGTGGGTATGTTGATCAGCTTGTTACCCTTACCGCGGGAGAGCTCCGGAACATCCTTCAGCGGGAACACCAACATCCGGCCTTGATCCGTAGCCGCCGCCACTAAACTGGTGTCGAACTGCTCCGGGTCGATGACGCAGGGTTTCAATGCGCTACCGCCCTGAGGGACGGTCAACACTGCCTTACCGGCTTTGTTCTTGGTCACCATTTCGCCGAGGCGGCCGACGAAGCCGAAACCGGCGCTGGAAGCCATCAGCAGCGGGGTCTCGGCAGTACCCATGGCCACACCCACGAAGCGCGCACCAGCCGGGGGTTTGAAGCGCCCGGTCAACGGTTCGCCTTGGCCACGAGCCGATGGCAGCGTGTGGGCCGCTGTGGTGTAACCGCGGCCAGCGGAGTCGACGAAGACCAGCGTGTCGTTGTTGCGCCCCCGCGCAAACTGCGCAAACCGATCGCCGCCACGGTAGTTGAGCTCGCGCGGATCCGTGTCGTGGCCTTTCGCCGCGCGCACCCATCCTTTGTCCGAGAGCACCACGGTAATGGGATCGTTGGTCAGTAGATCTTCTTCGGCGTAAGCGGTCGCTTCGTCCGCTTTCACCAGCGGCGAACGGCGTTCGTCGCCATAGTCTTCGGCCAGCGCCAGCAGTTCTTTTTTGACCAGCGTTTTAAGGCGCGCTTTGGATTTCAGAATTTTCTCGAGATCGGCCTTTTCTGCATTAAGTTCGTCCTGTTCGCCCTTGAGCTTGATCTCCTCGAGCTTAGCCAACTGCCGCAAGCGCAGATCCAGGATGGCATTCGCTTGAATATCCGTCAGCTTGTACTTTTTCTTGAGCGTTTCTTTGGGATCGTCCTCTTCGCGAATGATGCGAATGACCTCATCGATGTTGAGATAGGCAATCAACAAGCCGTCGAGGATATGCAGTCGGTCGTTGATCTTGTCCAGGCGGAAATTGAGGCGTCTCGTGACGACCCCCTGACGATAGGTCAGCCACTCCTTGAGTATGGCGACCAGATTTTTGACCTGGGGACGCTGGTCGAGCCCGATGATGTTCAGATTCACCCTGAAGCTGCGTTCGAGATCGGTGCTTGCAAACAGGTGGCTCATCAAGCGGTCGGTGTCGACCCGATTGGAGCGCGGCACCAATACCAGGCGCGTCGGGTTTTCGTGATCCGACTCGTCGCGCAGGTCCACCAACATGGGCAACTTCTTGGCGTGCATTTGCTGCGCGATCTGCTCCAGCACTTTCGCGGGAGAAGCCTGATGGGGCAGTGCCGTAATGACGATCTCTCCGCTATCGATATGGTAAACCGCACGCGACTTGATGCTGCCGCGCCCGGTTTTGTAGACCTCGCGAATCTCTTTCGCCGGCGTGATGATTTGCGCCTCGGTGGGATAGTCCGGCCCTTTGATGTGCGTCATGACATCCGCGATCGTGGCCTTGGGCTTGTCCAACAAATGCACACACGCACTGATGACTTCGTTGATGTTGTGCGGCGGTATGTCCGTGGCCATGCCCACGGCAATGCCGGTGCTGCCGTTCAACAACACGAACGGCACCTGCGCGGGCAACAGCTGCGGTTCGTCCGTCGTGCCGTCGAAGTTCGGCGAAAAGTCCACAGTGCCCTGCCGCGCCTCCCCCAACAACAAATCCGCGTACTTGGACAAGCGCGCTTCTGTATAACGCATGGCGGCAAACGACTTGGGGTCGTCCGGCGCGCCCCAATTGCCCTGACCGTCGACCAACGGGTAGCGAAACGAGAACGGTTGCGCCATGTGCACCATCGCTTCATAGCAGGCGCTGTCCCCGTGCGGATGAAACTTACCGAGAACGTCGCCCACCGTGCGTGCCGATTTGGCGAACTTCGCCTGGTTGTTGAGCCCGAGCTCGCCCATGGCGTAGATGATTCTGCGTTGCACGGGTTTCAAGCCGTCCGCTATGTGCGGCAGCGCGCGATCGTTGATCACGTACATCGAGTAGTCGAGGTACGCCTGTTCGGTATAGCGCGCTAACGGGATGACTTCCACGTCGCTTAACGGTTCGCTCATGAGATTCCTGCCGTTGTAGGGATTGCCTTTAAGTAAAAAACTAAGCGAGCTCGGCCTGATCGCCCTTCTTTTCGAGCCAACTACGCCGATCTTGCGAGCGTTTTTTCGCAAGCAGCATGTCGAGGGTTTCCTCGGTTTTCTTGACCCCTTCGATCGCCAACTGCACCAACCGGCGCGTATCGGGGCTCATGGTGGTTTCACGCAACTGCATCGGATTCATTTCACCCAAACCCTTGAAACGCTGCACCATCGGCGTGCCGCGCTTTTTCTCGGCAGCAATGCGATCCAGCACGCCTTCCTTCTCAGCTTCGTCCAGCGCGTAGAACACTTCCTTGCCGATGTCGATCCGATAGAGCGGCGGCATGGCGACGTAAACGTGGCCTGCCTCCACGAGCGCGCGAAAATGCCGCACGAATAACGCACACAGCAGCGTAGCGATGTGCAGTCCGTCGGAGTCGGCATCGGCCAGAATGCACACTTTGCTGTAGCGCAAACCGGATATGTCGCTCGACCCGGGGTCTACGCCGAGGGCAATGGCGATGTCATGAACTTCCTGCGAGCCCAGCACCTGACTGGATTCGACCTCCCAGGTGTTGAGGATTTTACCGCGTAAAGGCAGCACCGCTTGATATTCCCGGTCGCGCGCCTGTTTAGCGGAGCCGCCGGCCGAATCTCCCTCGACGAGGAACAACTCCGCGCGTTCGGCATCCTGCCCCGAACAATCCGCCAGTTTGCCCGGCAGCGCCGGACCGGCAGTGATCTTTTTACGCGCGACCTTCTTCGCGGCTTGCACGCGCTTTTGCGCGTTGCTGATGGCGATCTCCGCAATGCGCTCGCCTTCCTCGGCGTGTTCGTTGAGCCACAAGCTGAACTCATCCTTCGCCACGCCCGACACGAAGGCCGCGGACTGACGCGAAGACAGCTTCTCCTTCGTTTGCCCCGCAAACTGCGGATCGGCCATCTTGGCGGACAGCACATAGCTGCACTGTTCCCATAAGTCTTCGCCCGTAAGTTTCACGCCGCGGGGAATCAGATCGCGGAATTCACAGAACTCTTTCAGCGCCTCGCTCAATCCGGAACGCAGGCCGTTCACATGCGTGCCGCCTTGGGGCGTTGGAATCAGGTTGACGTAAGACTCCTGCACCAGCTCACCGCCGTCGACAATCCATTTCAGCGCGTAGTCGACGGCTTCAGAGTTACCTTCCGCGCTGTGCAAGATCGTTTCAGCGGGAAGTGCAGCAGCACCCGCCAAGGCATTGTCGAGGTAGCCGCGCAAACCGTCTTCGTAATACCAGGTCTCACCTTCGTCTTTCTTGCCTTCGACGCTGAGACTCACATGCAAACCGGAGCACAACACTGCCTTGGCGCGTAGAAGGTGCTTGAGCTTCGGCAGCGAAATGTTGGCCGAATCGAAGTAGCTCGCTTCCGGTAAAAAACGAATCGTGGTGCCGGTGTTGCGCTTGCCAACGGTACCGGTCGCCTTGAGCTTACTCTTCGGTTTACCTTTGGCGTATTTCTGCTGGTACACCTTGCCGTCGCGCTTGACCTCGACTTCCAACCACTCGGATAAGGCGTTGACGACGGATACGCCCACACCGTGCAAACCGCCGGAGAAATTGTAGTTCTCGTTGTCGAACTTGCCCCCCGAGTGCAAGCGGGTGAGGATCAGCTCGACACCGGAAATCTTGTGCTGGGGATGGTTGTCCACCGGCATACCGCGACCGTCGTCGATCACCTCCACCGAACCGTCTTTCTTCAGCGTGACTTCGATTTCCCGCGCATAGCCGGCAATGGCTTCATCGACGCTGTTGTCCACCACCTCTTGCACCAGGTGATTGGGACGAGTGGTGTCGGTATACATGCCGGGGCGGCGACGGACCGGTTCGAGACCGGAAAGAACTTGAAGGGATTGAGCAGAATATTTTTTCTCTGCCATTGACTTGAATTAATTCCTACCAGCGCGGGATTCGCGCGCCATTGTACCTGCGTACCTACAAGAAGAAACCGCTAATGCGCAAACTCAGCCGCAGTTGGCGAGAGGCTTATGAGCAGAGGTTTGCTAGAAAGTGACCGGTTGATCGGTCGCGCCGTGCGCGAGACAAATATCCAGGAACTCGCTCAAGAAACGGTTGATCTGCACTTTCTCGTCGCGTTGGCGCATGTTGCGGTTGGGATATTCGTACACACCGTGAAAGCGCTTTTGATTCTGGTAGGACACCACTTCAGCGCTGTGTGCGTCATGATACACCCGCACCGTCAGTTTTACGTCGGTAGCGAGCTGCGCCCAGCGCTCCTCTGCCGTGACCACGATCCTGAGCAGCGTGGTGTAAGGCCCTTTCTCCAGCACCGTGAACTCGACATCGGTAGCAAAACCCGCCAGCGGGAGTGCGATCACCCGGTCGCCACGCTCACGCAGATCCGGGAACAAGCGCATGAGACGGTGGTAGTTGGCGTCACACTCGGCCATGTGGCTTTTCAGATCGACGGAGTATCTGTCTCGTGATTGCCCTCTGCGCCGCTTGAGCGCGCGCTCATCGAGGGCGACGCGACGCGAGCGCGTGACGATGTCCATCGATGTTTCCGGGCGTTTTTCCGACACGGGTTACGTTTCCTTAAGCTCGACCAAAACGGTCTGTCTCTTGATCTTCAGACCCTGAATATACTAGAGCTTTGGTCGCCCGGTCACGCAATACATGCGAAATTTTAGCCCGACATCACGACCGAGCGTTTTCCTGGCGGGACTCGATACCGGCGCGTCAAAACAACGAACCAGCGCACATTCTTTCACGACTTTTTCATATCGAAAGAACTGTTTTGCGATCTGTTCCGACTAATTAGTAACACCTGGTGTACCATTGACATTGGCCCGAACATCGACCCACATTGCCTCTTTCGTGCTGCGGATTTTCCGCGCGAAGGAGCGGGATTCGGAAGGACACGAAACTCGAACCGGACCGGCAAACCGGACCGGACTGGACGGTAAGAACAACACGCTGAACATGACGTACGCAAAACTGCGGCTTTTGAGCATTGCCGCCTTGACCTTGACGCTCTCCTTGCCTGCCGCCGGCACCAATCTCCTGGATGTCTACGAGGCCGCCAAAATCAGCGACCCCGTCCTCGGGGCTGCCCGTGCAGGCTACGATGCGACCCGCGAAGGCGTCCCCCAGGCGCGAGCTGCTCTGCTGCCGCAATTGAACGCCAGCGCCAACACCTCCTACACCGAACGCGAATTTCCCGGCGGTCGGTTTGCAGATCCGACCAGCCCGTTGTTCGGCCAACCGCTGCCCGATCAAAACTTCAACGACCACGGCTGGAACGCGCAACTGAGTCAATCGGTCCTCAACTTGAGCAACTGGTTCAGGTTGTCGAGCGCCAGATCCAACGTAAGGGCGGCTGAACACGACCTCGCCGCGACGGAGCAAGAGTTGATCGTGCGTGTCGTGCAAGCGTATCTGAACGTTTTACGCGCGCAGGATCTACTGGACAGCACCAACGCCGAAGAAGCGGCCGTCAAGCGCCAGCTCGAACAAGTCCAACAACGCTTCGACGTAGGTCTGGTGGCCATCACCGATGTGTTGGAATCACAGGCAGCTTACGACAGCGCTGTGGTTCGCCGCATTCAAGCCGACGGCGATCACGACATCTTTTTCGAAACGCTGTCGACTTTGAGCGGAGAATCCTACGACGCGTTGGACCGTATCTCAGAGACCCTCCCCGTGGTCAATCCCAATCCGTTGGACGAACAGGAGTGGGTGAGCACCGCGTTGGCCGAGAACCTCGGCATCAAGACCGCACAAGAGCAGTTGGCCGCCGCACGGCGTAACGTCCGCGCACAACGCTCCGGACACTTACCTACTATCGACGCCACCGTGACGCAAGTACATAACGTCACCGGCGCACCCAACTTTTTCGGTGCCGATACCACCGATCAAACCGTTTACGGTTTGCAGTTCAATTTACCGATTTACTCGGGCGGGTTCACGCGCAGTCGCGCCAAGGAAGCCAAGGCGTTGGAAGATCAGGCTCAGGAGTTGCTCCTGAATCAACAACGCACGGTGACGCGTGACACGCGCAATCTATACCAAGCCGTCGCCACGGATGTCGTTCGCGTGAAGGCGCGTTTGAAAGCCATCGCTTCGTCCCAGTCGGCGCTCGAGGCCACCGAGACCGGTTATGAAGTCGGTACCCGCAACATCGTCGACGTCCTGCAGGCGCAACAACGCTTGTTTTCCAGTCAATTCGACTACGCCGATTCACGTTACAACTACGTCATCGATCTGATGCGCCTCAAGCAGGCTGCCGGTACTCTGGAACCGGCCGATCTCGAGGAACTCAACACCTTCACGGATCCGAACGATCAGGTCGAGCGGATCATTTCGCTCACGGGTCAGCAGTAACACACGCGCGAATTCGCTCGCTCAACAACTCGAGAAGCTGAGCCTGCGCGCCTCGATTGCGCGCCACCACCGCTAATCCCGCTTGCCCGGCCGCCCGGCGCTCATCCGGATGTTCGAACCAGTAGACGACACGCCTGCCGAGTTCGGTGGCACTGTCGATGGTCAGCAAAGCACCGGCAGCTTGGAACTGCGTCATCGCATCGGCAAAGTTGAATTGATGGGGTCCGCAGAGCATGGGCACGCCGCACAACGCAGGCTCGACAGGATTGTGTCCACCGAGCTCGACCAGGCTGCCGCCGACGAAAGCCACATCCGCGAGACCGTACAGCACTTGCAGCTTGCCCATCACGTCGGCGACCAGCACATCCTCCACCGTACCTGCGTCCGCACTGTGCCGATGTACCGCAAGCCCGGCTTGACTCACGAGTTGGACGACGTCATCGGTACGCACCGGATGACGCGGCACCAACAGCAGGACCGCGTCCGCGACTGCGCGACGCACCTCTAGAAAAGCCTCGAGCACGAGTTCGTCTTCCCCGGGATGCGTGGACGCGGCAATCCACACGGGTCGGTCCGTTAACGCCCACCTGTCTTGCAGTTCCACTCGCTCTTCGTTGAATCCTGGGGGTAGTTCCGCATCGAATTTGACGCTGCCCGTACGGTGCACACGGTCAGAAGGCGCCCCCAGCGCGACAAACCGCTCAACGTGTTGCGCTTCCTGGCAGGCAATGAGATCCAGATTCCGCAGCATGAAGCGGGTGAGTTTAGGAATGCGTCCGTACCCTGCGGCCGAACGTTCCGACAAACGGGCGTTGACCAGCAAGACCGGTACGTCATTGTTCACCGCGTTACGGATGAGATTCGGCCACAACTCGGTTTCCATCAGTATCAGCATGCGCGGTTGCACGCGGCGATAGAAACGCTCCACCGCAAAGCCGAAGTCGTAAGGCGCATAACAATGATCGACACTGCCTTGCAGACGTTCGAGCACCTGCGCCGATCCGGTCGGTGTCATCGTCGTGACCAGAAACGGTGCGTCGGGAAACTCATCGACCAACGCTTTGACTAAGGGGCTTGCGGCAATGGTTTCTCCTGCAGACACCGTGTGAATCCACACCGGCCTCCCACGCACGTCATCAGGTACGTTGCCGAAGCGCTCCGCTTGCCGTGCGCCGTACTCGCTTTCCTTGAGCGCCCGCCATTTGAGACGTAACCACACCAGCGGCAACGCGCACCACAGCGCCACTCGATACCAGAGCGGGAGGGTTAGTGGCGCGCCTTCAGTCACGAACCCACCACGTGATAAGTTCCTGGGCAACGCTGTTTGCCATCATTAAACTGTCGCACCGATACCCCAGGTGGTGCCCCTTGAGACAACATTTCTCGTGAGTAGCTCGAAACCGTCGTTCAATCTCGATCTCGCCATCGTCGGCGGCGGCATTGCCGGGGTCTGGTTGCTCAACCTGCTTTCCTCCAGGGGTTATAACGCCGTGCTGCTCGAAACCGAGGCTCTGGGTTGCGATCAGACACTGGCATCGCAAGGCATGATACACGGCGGGCTCAAGTATGCGCTCGCCGGCGCGCTAAATCCTGCCTCTGAAGCGATCGCCGCCATGCCGCAGCGTTGGCGCGCCTGTTTGGACGGCAATGGCGAAATAGACTTGAGCGGTCTCCCACTGCTTAGCGAGTGCTACTACATGTTTGCGGAGGGCTCAGCACTCGGGAAGTTGACGAGCTTCTTCGCAGCGAAGGCGTTGCGCGGACGCATCGAGGCGCTCAAGAAACCGCACTGGCCGGGTGCCTTCAACGGCTTCGATGGCGTAGTCTATGCGCTGAACGATTTCGTTGTGGACACCGCCGAATTACTGGAGCGCCTGGCGGCACCATTCGCTGACCGCGTGCTGAAGCTCGCCTGCGATGCCGGCACCGTGTCGCGCACGACGGATGGATTTGCCATCGAACTCGACGACGCACTGGTGCATGTGGACCACCTGGTGAGTTGCGCGGGTAACGGCAGCGCCGCACTGCTCAAACTCTTACACGTTGGCATCAAGATGCAGCAACGACCGCTCAAGCAGGTGATCGTACGGCCTACCCATGCCACTGAACTGTTCGCCCACTGCCTCACCGGAGTGTCCAATAACGAACCGCGTCTCACCATCACGACGCATACCTCTGCAGATCACACGGTGTGGTACTTGGGCGGGCGTCTGGCAACGACGGGTGTGGCACGCTCGGATGCCGAACAAATCGAATTCGCCCGGCAAGAGCTCGAAGCCTGCGTACCCTGGCTGTACTGGCAGGATGCCTCGTTCGAAGCACTGACCGTCAACCGGGCGGAACCGTACAGCAAGCAGCGGTTGCGTCCCGATGCCGCCTACGCTGAGCGGGAAGGGTGCTTCGTGCAGTGTTTTCCCACGAAGCTGACCCTGGCGCCCGACCTCGGCGATAAGGTATTAGCGCTACTCGAGCCACCCAAACGTGACGATGCCTTCACCACGCAACATGCGCGTGCCGACTTAGGCAAGGCGCCTTGGACCCGCTGTTGAGGACCGTTCATGACACCGCCTAAACTCACCACACAACCGCTCGGCCGTACGGGCATCGACGTCGCCAAGCTCAGCCTCGGCACGGTCAAGCTCGGGCGTGCCGAGGGCGTGAAATACCCCACCGCGGTGATCATTCCCAGCGATCGCGAAGCGCGCGCGCTATTCGCGCTTGCGCGCGATTTAGGGATCAACCTCATCGACACCGCGCCCGCGTACGGCACATCGGAGACCCGACTCGGAGAACTGCTCGACGCCGGTTGGCGCGTGTGCACCAAGGTCGGAGAAGAGTTCGTCGAGGGCGAGTCGACGTATGACTTCACGCCCGAGCACGTCAACGCGAGCGTCGAACGATCGTTGCGACGGCTCAAGCGTGACGTGCTGGATGTCGTGCTCATTCATTCCGACGGGCGGGACGAAGAGATACTGAAACGCTTCGGTACATTGGACGCTTTGAACGAACTCAAACGCGCCGGCAAAATCGGCGCCACCGGCATATCACACAAGACCGTCGCGGGGGGATTGCTCGCTATCGAGAGGGAAGCGGACGTGCTCATGACTACTCTCAATCGCGACGACGATTCGCAGCTACCGGTCATCGAGGCAGCGGCAGGCGCCGGGGTCGGGGTCATGATTAAAAAGGCGTTGGCCAGCGGTCACCGTGCGGATAAAGACGCCCCCCGGGATCTTAAATGGATTGCCGGCATGCGGGGTGTGAGTACCATCGTGGTGGGGACTGCCAATCCCAAGCACCTGGCTGAAAACGTCAGTTCGATTTTGCGTTGATAATCTTGTCAACTATGGCGGAAGTGGAGACGTCATCGACCAGACTCAACACCCGCACGTCCCCGCCGTAACCTTTAACGATGTCCGCACCCACCACCTGCTCGGGTGAATAGTCACCGCCCTTTACGAGTACATCGGGTTGTAACAATTCGAGCAACGGCTCGGGAGTGTCTTCATCGAAACTGACCACCCAGTCGACACAACTCAAACCCGTCAGTACCCTGCTGCGGCCATCGACCAGCACCACCGGGCGTCCGGGGCCTTTGAGCCGGGTGACCGAAGCGTCGTCATTGATCGCGACCACCAACCGGTCGCCTAACGCTGCCGCCTCTTCCAGATATACGACATGACCGGCATGCAAGATGTCGAAACAACCGTTGGTGAAGACGATGCGCTCGCCGCGAGCTTTGGCATCTGCTACCGCTTGAGCCAACTGCGCGCGCGTCATTACACCGCGATCCTGTTGCATGCCGTTCAACACCGCACGCAGTTCGGGACCGGTCACGGGTGCCGTGCCGAGCTTCGCCACCACCAGACTCGCCGCGATGTTTGCCATGCGTGCCGCATCCAGCAACGACCAACCGACAGCCAGACCGACCGCCAACACCGCGGCTGCCGTGTCCCCCGCACCGGTCACATCGAAGACCTCCACTGGGCGCGCGGGCAGATGCCGAACGCTGTCCGGCGTACACACTTCCATACCGTCGCCACCGCGGGTGACCACCAGACCCGCGACCTCGAGGGTTTCACAGAGCGCCTGCGCTTGCGACGCGACATCGCCGATGCCGCCCACGGCGTGGGCAAACTCTTTCTCGTTGGGTTTGATGACGGTGGCCCCGCTGTACACGGACAACGGTTTGAGTTTGGGGTCGACCAGGACCGGGACCTGACTTTGCTTACCCGCGTGCACGAATCCAGCGGGCGCATCCAAAGTGCCTTTGTCATAGTCTTCGAGCACCAGCACGTCTGCGCCCTGCAGCGCCTTTTCGACCTTGTTGAGTAATTGCGCGTCCCGCTCACTTGCCCCCGTTTGAGGGATCGGGTGCTCGAAATCGGCTCTAACGAGCTGTTGACGCTGCGCGACCACGCGGTGCTTCACGATAGTGGGCCACGCCTCTACCGTAACAAAGTCACACACAACACCGGCCGCCTCCAGCGTCTCGCGCAACACCCGACCGTCCTCGTCGTCACCCACGCAGCCGATCAACGTCGCCCGTGCCCCGAGTCCGACAATGTTGAGCGCGACGTTAGCCGCACCGCCCGGCCGGGTTTCGGTATGAGTAACGTCCACCACGGGGACTGGCGCTTCCGGCGACACACGCTCCGCGGGGCCGTGCCAGTAGCGGTCCAGAATGACATCGCCGATCACTACGACGTGCACGTCACTGAGGCTCGGCAACTCGATGGGTTGTGGGGCGGAGGAGCTAGTCAAGATCGGCTCGTGTTTGGGAATCGGCACGCTTCGAAGCAGCGCGCAGTCTACCACAGCGCATATCGTACCCGCCGCAAAGCCGCTATGATCCGCGCGCAATGGCTCGACACCGTCACAACCCGGGCAGCATCTACTCGCCCAAGTACTGGCCCACCTGGGTACTCGTCGGGTTCGCGTGGTTGATCGCACGTTTGCCAATGTCTTGGATTCAAGGCTTAGGTGCAGCGGCTGGGCGACTGCTCTATCGGTTCGGCCGCTCGCGACGCCGCATCACCGAACGCAATATCGAACTCTGTTTTCCGAAACTCGACCCGGACGCACACACGAGACTGGTTCGAGAGGTGTTCCACAATCTCGGTATCGGCGGATTGGAATCGCTGACAGCCTGGCTCAACCCGCGACGCGACTTTGCCGCGCACACGACAATCACAGGCAGCGAACATCTCGAACGTGCCATCGCCGAGCAACGTGGCGTCGTGCTGCTCGGCGCCCACTTTCTGGTGATGGACGTCATGTGCGCGCCGATCGCCGCTTCGGGACCGATCGACGTGATGTATCGCTACAACAAGAATCCGGTGTGGGAGTGGCTGCAGGTCAAGGGACGCGCTCAGTACTTCGACGGGGTGATCGAGCGGGAGGATACCCGCCGGGTGCTCAAGAGCTTGAAGCAAGGCCGAGCGGTTTGGTATGCGCCCGACCAGGACTACGGCGCCAAGCATTCGGTATTCGCGCCGTTCTTCGGGATCGACGCTGCAACCATCACTGCCACGTCACGCTTTGCGCGGCTCAACGGTTCACCCGTACTGTTTCTGAGGCTGTCGCGAGAACGGGACCGGGCGCAGTGGCACATGCACTTCACGCCGGTACTCGAGGACTTTCCCACCGGCGACGACGTCGACGATGCCACCCGCATCAACGCGCTGCTGGAAGAACAGATCCGCTTGGACCCGGCACAATACCTGTGGCTGCACAAACGCTTTAAGACGCGCCCGCCCGGTGAAGCCTCTTTGTATGACGATTAACGTACGAGGACTAGCGCTCTTTCGTGACGAGCCAATCCTCCAGCACCAGATACTGAAGATCGGAACCGAAGAACATATTGAGCGCATCGTTCGGCGAGCACACCATCGGTTCGCCCCGCCGGTTGAGCGAGGTGTTGAGCAGCACACCGTTCCCCGTACGCGCTTCCATCGCTTCCAACAATGCGTAGTAGCGTGGATTACCGTCGCGACTGACAACCTGCGCGCGCGCCGTACCGTCTTCGTGCACCACCTCCGGAATGCGCTCGTGCCAGGACTGAGCCACTTCAAAAGTAATCGTCATGTACGGCGCCGGGTGATCCGTCTGGAGTATCTCCGGTGCGACGCGATCCAGCATGCTCGGGCAAAACGGGCGCCAGCGCTCGCGAAATTTGATCTGTTCGTTGATGCGGTCGGCAATCCCCGGCGCATTGGGACATCCTAGAATGCTGCGTCCGCCCAATGCTCGTGGCCCGAACTCCATGCGTCCGTGAAACCAGGCGACCGGATGACCGCCCGCCAATACATCGGCCGTCTCCGCTACGGGATCGGCCATCTTGTGCCACTTAAAAGTACCGTTGGCTTGTTGCGTTTTGTGTTCCTCGAGCGCCGCGGCACAATCTTCGTTGTCGAACTGCGGACCCAGGTAGACGTGTTGCATCGCAGCGATGGAATCGCCTTTTGCCTTTGCCGCAAAGGTTGCAGCTCCCAAGGCGGTGCCTGAGTCGCCCGACGCCGGTTGCACGAAGAGTTCCTCGATGTCGCCCCGGTCCAGCAAGTGCTGGTTGAGCTTCACGTTCAATGCCCCGCCACCGGCAAACGCCAGCTTACCGGTCTCTTTCAGTACATCGCCCAGGTGCTCATCGATCAGCCGCATCACCCAGTCTTCGAAGAGCTCTTGCATGCTGGCCGCATAGTGAATGTAGGGATCGTCCGCCACATCCCCCTGCCGGCGTGGGCCGAGCCAGTCGATCAGTTTGTCGCTGAAGTAAAAGCCCTGGCCGTTTTCCTTGTAGCGGCGCAAACCCACGGTGTTGACGTAACGCGTGTCCACTTCGAAGCCGTCGCCACGCGGCTGAATCAGACGGGACAGGTCGTAGCGTGTCGCATCCCCGTAGGGCGCCATGCCCATCACTTTGTATTCGCCATCCAACATCTCGAAGCCGAGGTACTCCGTGATGGCGCCGTACACGCCGCCCAATGAGTCCGGATCGTAGAACTCTTTGAGCTTGTGAATCCGACCGGCCTCGCCAACGCCAAAAAACGTCGTTGCGTACTCGCCCTTACCGTCCACCCCGAGGATGGCGCATTTCCCGTCGAATCCCGACAGGTGATAGGCACTGGAGGCGTGCGCCAGGTGATGCTCAACCGGCACGAATTCGGTTTTGCCCCAGTCGATGCCGAGATCCAAGCCCAATTGGTGCACCGTGCGGCGGTGACGCCGGTAACGCCGGTTGCCGTTGAACAAAGCATCCAACGCCCGGTCCGGAGCGTACCAATAACGCTTGGCAAAGTGCCAGCGGGCCGGAGACGTCAACGGGATCGGCGCAAACGGGAAAGCGATACAGTCCACCTGCCCGGGACCGATGCCCGCCGCTTCCAAACAATAGCGCGCGGATTCGAGCGGCGGGGTGTTCTTAGCGTGCTTGTCGCGGGTAAAACGCTCCTCCTCGGCGGCAGCCACGGTCTCGCCATCGATCACCAGCGCCGCGGATGGATCGTGATTCAACGCACCCGAAAGACCCAACACGATCATATGCCTGCTGCCTCCAAACAACGTTCCCATCGCACCCTGAGTTCGCTCGACTCCTCCCAGTTGCGCAAGAAACGGTGCCGATCGTCGTCGAAACTCCCCATAGTGACCGCGTCGTAGTCGATTAGCGTCAGCTTGTCGGTGCTGCGATCGAGGACGAAGTTGGTTGCTTTGAAGTCGCCATGCCGTAAACCCGCGGCCTTGACCCCGCGCATGATCTCCACCGTTTGTGCCGCAATGGCATCGAAGTCATCGAGCGACGTCGACAACAGCGCACCCAAGTGGTGGTCTCCGGCATCTTCCATGACAAGATAACTCACACCTTTAAACCAACCGAACTTACGTTCCAGCAATGCTACAGGGGCGGCGACGCGGATGGACAGGAATTTCATCCAATGGCCGTTGCGCCAGGCGTTACGACCGCGTTGCCTGAACCACCGGCGCAAACGGTGAGCGAAATTCTTGATGTTGTAGCGCTTGACCACGTATTCCCGACCGTCCACCACTATCCGCACCACCGTCGCGCTGCGCCCGAGCTTTAGCGGTGTTCCTTCGCCGAAGACTTCTTCCGGGAACACCATGAAGCGTTGCAGACGCTGTGCATGCTGGCGGGCACACAGCCAATCGTGGCGAAACGACGATTTGTGCACAAATTCCGTACAAGCACGTTCGGTCTTCTTCAAATACCTGCGTACACGGACCGCGCGTTGTTTGAGGACCAGGTTGCGCATCGCCTCGGCACTGCCCATGCGCTGCACATACTCGCCGCGAATGCCTGCATAACGCGTCCAGTAACGAAACACTTCCTGATCGTGCACGGGCGCGCGTTGGGCTAAAAGCAGCGCTAGATTGGCGAACTGTTGGCGCAACAATGGCGCGCGACGTATCGCGTCCGCATCGATGACATAGTACTCACCGTTGGCCACGATGAAGTTGTTGAGGTGAATGTCGCCTTGTATCAAACCCGCGTCATGCATCTGCGCCGTGAGATTCACTGCTGCGTCGATGTGTTCGATGCGGTCCGCCTGTAACGGCTCGGCGTCGCGAATACCCTCGTACAAAACGAACAGGCCGTCGCCTTCCTCCGTCGCACCGCCGCCGATCACTGCAGGGCTGGCAACGTTGGCCGCACTCAGCCGCTGCGCACCGTTCAGCTCCCGCTGCCAGTAACGCCGCGCGTCTTTGCCGTAGAAGAGTTTGGCGAACACCAGCCGATCGTCCAGTCGCGCCAGACCGCTCAAGCGACGCCCGGCAAGCGCGCGGCCGACCGAAACGTATTCGAGGTCGACGAGCGATTGATCGTAAATGTCGCCGCTGGGATCGGCGCGCATCGTCACCGAAAACGGCGGTATGAGGTCCATACCCGCCAGCGCCAGCCCCTTGGTGGTGTACTTCACGCTACGTACCGCCCCTTCACAATGCCTTTGCGCTGCCCCTCGCGGTAGAGTTTTTCCGCGCGTTTGAGCACCGCTCGCCAGAACGCTCCGCGCTCGCGCAATTCCTCACGCACCGAGCGCCCGCTGTACAATGCGATGAAGCGCCACCAGTCACGCCGTGTATATCCAAGGTCCAGGGTCGAAAACAGCAGTGCGGCTAGGTCGCGTTTCAACCAGCGCTCGGGAATGTCCTCGAAGCGCCGGGCGCGATGCAGATCGAGCACCGCCAGCTCCGCTTGCGGATCTGCCAGTTCCGCCTGCAGCTGTTCGCGACGAACCAGCAGGTGACAGATATAGAAATCGCGGTGGATGAATCCCGCGCCATGAAATCGGCGGGCAAATCGCGCGACCCTGTCGAGCAGCCGATGACGCAGCAACTTCGAGGGGGCCGCGTCGCTCCACGCATCGGTGACATCTTCCAAGCTCAGGTAATTCACCAACGCATCACACATTACGAAGGAATGCCGCTGCGCTGCACGCGCCGTGCTCTCCGCAAAGGCGGCGGCCCGCGGCGCCGTCAGTCCTTCTTCCTCGAGCGCGCGGCAGGCGACGAACTCGTTGCGCGCGCCCACCACCGGCACTTTTAATTGCAGCCAATTTTTGACCATCTCCCCCCAACCGACGCCGTAGTGTAGTTTCACGAAGTAGTCGCGGCCACCCACCTGCACGCTCAACGTGCGCCGACCGGGCACATCCCGGTATACCTCGCCGCTCAGTGCAAAGGCTGCTTCAAGGGGATTCTGATCGCCCCACAGTGCGCTGATCTCCTCGCGCAAGAAGAGTGTGGCGCGATTCACGACGAGTGCGCTCGCGTCAGGCGGATTCACGCAACCACTCCTCGAGGGAACCCTCGATGTAGTTGAGCGCATGGCGAGGCATGTCATAGAGATCGGTGCGTGTCTGCCCGAAGCGCACGCCGTTTTCGGACCATTGGCTGCGACAGGCGTCGTCTTCCAGTACGCGGCGAATGCTGTCCGTTAGCTCGCTTTGGTCGAACGGCTCACGCAAAACGATCCCCGCTTGCGCCTCATCGATGTAGTTGGCGAAGCCGCACACGCCGCTCGCAATGACCGGCAATCCGGCGATGATGGCCTCGATCAAGACCATGCCGCCACTCTCCATGTACGCCGGATGCACCATCAAATCGGCCCCTTGCAGCACCGCCGGGATGTCGTCGCGCCCCTTTACGATGTCAACGCGCTCGGCTAAATCCAATGATCTTGCTAAACGTACGAACTGATTGGGGTTGTCTTGCCCGATCACCAGCAGCCGGCAGCGCTTGCCCAACGCCTCAGGCAGGGCTGCTACGGCGTGCAGGAAACGATCCAAGCCCTTGGTGATAAAGCCGCTGCCCACCAGGAGCAGCAAAAACTCATCCTCCGCCACACCGAACTCGGCCCGTATCGCCGCACGTTGCACGCGCCAGTCGTCACCGCGCGCCCGATCGCGGCTCACACCGGGTGGCAACAAACACAGACGCTCAAGCTGGGTACCGTAGTACCGCACAAATTGCTCCTGCTGGTCGGGTGCGATCAACATGATCTTGGTGGGCGCATCCGGACTGAACACCGCGCGCTCGAAACGCGACATCAGCCGGTAACGTTCGGTGCGCCGATACAAACCCGAGCGCATCTGCTGTGCCTTGTGCTCGAAACACGGATCCGCGGCGTAGTAGAAATCGAGCCCCGGCATCTTGTTGAAGCCGATCACGGCTTCGGCCTTACGCCACATGGCATCGCGCTCGACGTGTTCGGCAAAGCGCTGGTACTTGGTGTGATTGGCAACCCCCGCCGCATCGACTTCGATCACGTCGAAGCCGTCCGGCACCTCGCCTTGCCACCACAAGCAGTACACCAGAATGCGATAGCCCCTATCGCGACAGGCGAGCGCCACGCGCATGAAGTCGCGCTGCAAGCCACCGTAGGGGAAATAGCGGAACAACGCGAAGATCAGCAACGGTTTGCGGGCGCGGGCAAACTGCTCCAGGTAGTCGACAGCGCGCGGCACCAAATTGAACAGGTCCTCATCCTGCTTGGCGGCCATGCCGTTCGCGCGCCACACATGGCGCTTGTCGGACGTCAGGATCTCAAGTAACGCTTCGTTCAGCTGCTCTTGCGAGAAGGGCTGCGGCAGTACGATGCCGGCATCGTGTTCTTCCAGATAGCGGGCATAGCCACAGTTGCGCGTCACGACGGTCGGCACACCCGCGAGCATGGCTTCGATGATGACCATGCCGGCCGTTTCGTCATATGCCGGGTGAATCAGCGCATCCGCCGCGAACAGGAAGTGCGGCACGTCTTCGCGACCGTCCGCAAAGAAGGTCACCTGCTTGGTCAGGTCCATGCGCATGGCCATACGCTCGAAGGCTTCTGCTTTGTCCCGGCCGATGACAAAGAAATGCACGCGATCGCGTACCTCTCGAGGTAGCGCGCCGAGCGAGAGCAGCGCACGATCCAGACCTTTTTTGATGAACCCTGAGCCAATGAAGAGCAACACCAGCGTGTCATCGGCGAGACCGTGTTCGCGCAAGAAATGCGCCCGCCTGGCTTCTCTGTCCTCCGGCGCGATGCGATCGCGCTCTATCCCCGGCGGCAGCAGGTGAAATCGTTCCGGCGCCGTCTGATAGTGGTGCCGATAGCGCGGGATCTCGACGTTCGACAGCACGAGTATCTGGGTATTGCTGGCGCGGTCGAACACAGCGCGCTCAGCCCGGAAAAAACTCTTGTAACGCGGTAGCAGGCGATACCAACTGCTTCGCTGCTCCATGGCTTTTTCGACGTAACACGAGTCACCCGCATAGTAGACGTCGAGGCCCGGCATCTTGTTGAAGCCGACGATCAGGTCGAAGTTGTCGTTCTCCACCGCCTGCGCCACCGCTTCGGCGAAATGCCCGTACTGCGAGTGGCGGTTCAATCCGACGATCGGAATCACTTCCACATCCAAGTCATCAACAGGATTGGCTTCCCACCGCAAGGTGAAAACCTTTACCGCGTGTCCTCGCGCGCGACATTCACGTACCACCTTCAGCAAATCGCGCTGAATGCCGCCGTAGGGAAAATACTTGAATATGCAGAACGCGAAACGCATCAATCCTCTTCCATCAACGCGTATCCATCAGTTCACGCGCTGCCTGCCAGACACGGTGCGGGTCGAGCTCGGCAAAGCAGGCAGGCTCGACACTCGCCCCCGACCAGCTCCGCGCCGGTCCTTTATACGTGCAACGACTACTCAAACACGGCGCACAGGCAAAGCGGCTCTGTAAGCACCGCGCGCGGGGACCGAGCGGGCCCGTTAAGCGGCCGTCGGTAGGTCCGTACAAGCCCAAGGTCGCCCTTCCCATTACGGCACTCAAGTGCGCCAGACCGGAATCTACACCCACCACACCTTCGCATCCGGCAATGACCTGCGCCAACTGTTTGAGCGGCATTCGCGGCAGCGCCGTGACCCCATCGTCAACCGCCAAACGCGCTGCGCGCTCGAGCTCCGCCTCCGCCGCCCCGGTGACCACCACTTCGTATCCGTCGGCTACCGCCAGACGCGCCAACGCCTGCCACATGGTCTCGGGCCAGTGTTTGCTCGCCCAAGTCGTGCCGTGCAGGAACAGTACCCGACGCCGTTCGTCGGGCGCCGCGGTCATACACAAATTGACCGTGGGCAACCGCTCTGGATCGATGTCATACCCCAGCGCCGCCGCATAGAGTTGTCGTTGGCGCTGGATGGCATGTTGTTCTTTGGCAACGGCGTGGTGTGCACCATAGGCAAACGCCGCCCACGGTTCGCGCGCTACCGTGTGTGAAAAACCGTGCCGCCGACCGCCGTTGGCCGTTTTTGCCAGCGCTCCGACCATGGCACTCTTGATAAGCCCCTGACTGTCCAACACGACATCATAGGTCGAAGCGCGCAGCGTGCGCCAAAAGGCCCGCATCTCGTCACCGGAACGGTTTATCTCACGGCGCCAGCGCCGCCAGGCGATCGGGAGCACCTGTCCAATACCGTCCAATAACCGGGGAATGTCCGCAAAGGCTTCTTCCACCACCCAATCGATTTGATGGCCCTGAGCCAACGCCTCGCTGACCGCCGGCAATGCGTGCACGACGTCGCCCATGGAGGACATTTTCACGACCAACACGCGGCTCACAGGGGCTCCACGGGACGCTCGGCCAGCTTGGCAATCACCGTTGCGGGTTCGAGTTTGTTCAGACAGTCCAAGTGCCCCAGCGGACAGTTGCGTTCGAAGCAAGGGCGGCAATCCAGCGTGCGCTCGACCACTTGCGCGCGCGTGCCCAGTGGCGGTGTAAAGCCCGGCGACGTGGAGCCAAAGATGCCGAGCGTGGGGACTTGCAGGGCACACGCGATATGCATCAGTCCGGAGTCGTTGCACACCACCTGATCGGCGAGTGCCAAAAGATCGATGGCATCCTGCAGCGAGGTACGCCCGGCGAGGTTAACCGCACCGGGTGCCTGCTCTTCGATCAACTCGGCATCAATCCGGTCGTTGGGCGAACCCATCAACCACACAGCGGACCCGGCATCCAGCAATTTGCGCGCAAGCGCACCATAGTGTCGCGCCGGCCACTTCTTGGCAGCGCCGAATTCGGCACCCGGGCACAGCACCGCAATCGGTCCTGAGATGCTGAGCTCAAGCTCACGGATCAACCGCTTGGCATTGTCGGAGTCGGCATCCAGACGCGGTTGCGGATATGGCTCAGGGAGATCGCCGTGCGGATCGGCCAGGGCCATGAAGCGTTCGATCATCAGCGGATATCGCGCCTTATCCAACCGCCGCCGGTCGTTCAGGAGACCGAAGCGGGCTTCGCCCTGCCACCCGGTGCGCGACGGGATGTTGGCAAACCAGGGCACCAGCGCGGACTTCCAACTGTTCGGCAACACATACGCCGACCTAAAACTCAAACCCCTCAGGCTGTGTCCAACCGCCCGCCGTTTAGCGAGTGCCAGTTCCCCGTGCGCGAAATCGACGACATGAACGCGTGCCACTTCCGCCATGCGCTCGGCGACCGGTGCCGTCGCGGGCGGAGCCAGCAGGTGTATTTCCGTGTCACGCGCAGCCAGCAATTGCACGAGGCAATGGGCCATCACCATATCTCCCACCCAGGCCGGTGCCACGATCAACGACTTGTGCTGCGCCGAGGTGTTCAAGGTACTCGCCGAGGTGGAGATGGCTTAGGTCCGACAGGCTCGATTGGCTGCGTATCTTACCCGGTTGAGGTCCAGTTGTTTTAGCGGTGCCTAGTGCCCACTGGGCACTAGCGTACCGGCGTGTGCCAATCGGGATAGGTGTTACGCTGCCCCCGCACCTGGTCGAAGTAGGCGGTCTGTAGCTGCTCCGTCACGGGGCCGCGCTTGCCGTCGCCGATGCGGCGGTTGTCCAGGGACCGAATGGGTAAAACTTCCGCCGCAGTGCCAGTAAAGAAGGCTTCGTCCGCAATGTAGACTTCGTCCCGCGTGATGCGCCGCTCGTGTATGGTCAAGCCGAGCTCGGCAGCCAACGTGAACACGGTGTCGCGCGTGATACCCGCCAAGCAACTGGTCAGCTCCGGCGTGTGGATCTGGCCGTCCTTGACCACAAAAACGTTTTCGCCACTGCCCTCAGCGACGTAGCCTTCGTTATCTAACAACAACGCTTCGTCGCAGCCGCACTCCAGCGCTTCGTGCAGGGCCAGTATCGAGTTGATGTAGTTGCCGTTCGACTTCGCCTTGCACATGGTGATATTCACGTGATGCCGCGTGTATGAGGATGTGCGCACCTTAATGCCTTTCTCGCGCGAGTCGGCGTCCATGTAGTCCGGCCAGGGCCACGAAGCGATGCTCAAATGCACACTCAGTCCCTGCGCGCGCAAACCCATGGCTTCGCTGCCGAGATAGGCCATCGGCCGCAGATAGCCTTCGTCCAGCTCGTTGGCTTTGAACACGTCGATCTGGGCCTGATTCACCTCCGCCTTCGTGTAGGGGATGGTCATGCCGAGAATGTGCGCAGAATCGAAAAGACGATCCGTGTGCTCGTTCAGCCGAAAGATGCACGGACCGTTGGGCGTGTCGTAGGCCCGCACGCCTTCGAAGCAGCCGAGACCATAGTGCAGGGTATGGGTAAGCACGTGCACCTTGGCATCGCGCCAGGGCACCAGTTCGCCATCCATCCAGATCCAACCGTCGCGGTCGGCAAAGTTAGGGTCCGTCATCACGGGTTTCACTGCCAAAAAGGGCGCGTATTGCACCACAAATGGGCAGTGTTTTTAAGCCGTGTCAGGCTTCCTGGGAGACCGGTGAGACGCGCAGAACTTCGGAGATGGTGGTATGCCCCGCGCCGACTTTTTGCGCCCCCGACAGGCGCAACGTACGCATGCCCTCGGCGAAGCCAACTTTGCGGACTTCGTCCAGATCCGTTTCCGCACGAATCATGCTCTGCACCTTGCCGGTGAGCGGCAAAATCTCGTAAATACCCATACGACCGAGATACCCCGTATCGCGGCACTCGAGACAGCCTTTGGGACTATATATATGTGCCGGTGGCTTGACCCGGAAGGGCTTGGTCAACAGCTGCCACGCTTCCTCGTCCACTTCCTCTTCGACTTTGCAGTGCGGACACAGCGTGCGCACCAAACGTTGGGCCATGATGCCGAGCACCGTCGCGCGGATCATGTAAGGCGGCACGCCGAGGTCGAGCAGGCGCGTGATGGCCGTGGGCGAATCGTTGGTATGTAAGGTGGAGATCACCAGGTGACCCGTCAACGCGGCTTGAATGGCCATCTCCGCGGTTTCCAGGTCGCGGATCTCACCGATCATGATGATGTCGGGGTCCTGGCGCAGCAGTGCCCGCACCCCCGAGGCAAATGACACATCGATGTTGTGCTGCACCTGCATCTGGTTGAACGTGGGCTCCACCATTTCGATGGGGTCTTCGATGGTGCACACGTTCACTTCGTCGGTCGCCAACTGCTTCAACGTGCTGTACAGCGTGGTGGTTTTACCCGAACCCGTGGGGCCCGTGACCAGCACGATGCCGTTCGGTGCGTTGGTCATGGTCTGCCAACGCTGATGGTCAGCACCGCCCAAGCCCAGCTCCTGAAAGCTGCGCAGCAAAACGTCCGGATCGAAAATACGCATGACCATCTTTTCGCCGAAAGCGGTCGGCAGTGTGGATAAACGCAATTCGATTTCGTTGCCGTCCTGCGCCTTGGTTTTTACGCGTCCGTCCTGCGGTCGGCGTTTTTCCGCGACATCCATGCGACCCAGTATTTTCAGCCGGCTGGTCACCGCCGCGTTGACCGCAGTCGGCAGCTCGTAGACATGATGCAAGATGCCGTCGATGCGAAATCTGATCAGGCCTTTGTCGCGGCGCGGCTCGATGTGGATGTCGCTCGCGCGCTGGTCGAACGCATACTGTAATAGCCAGTCGACGATGTTGACCACGTGCGCATCGTTTGCCTCCGGCGACTTGAGCGCACCCAACTCGAGCATCTGCTCGAAGTTGGTGATGGTGGAGACTTCCATCCCCGACTCTTCGGCCTTCGCAGCCGAGCGGGCGATGGTGTAGAACTCGAGCTGATAGCGGCTGATGTCCGCCGGGTTGCAGACCACCCGATTGATCCGGCGCCCGCGCAACGTCTGCGTGAGCATGCTCTCCCACTGATACATCAGCGGTTGGCCGCTGGCGATCACCACGTGATCGTCCGCCACTTCCAACGCCAAGATGTTGTGGCGCTGCGCGAACGCGTAGGACATCACTTCCGTTGCGGCGTTGACGTTGATCTTGAGCGGGTCGATGCGCTCGTACGGCTGCCGGGATTTCTCCGCCATCCACAGCGTCATGGTTTCGAGATCCAGCGTGTGCCCAGGCTCGCGGCGGTTTTCGTATTCGCGCGTGGCGACGATCTCCATGGGGTGCATGGAGAGCTCACGCTTGGTGCGTGGCGCGATCAAAATGTCTTCCGCCTGGCGCTGACTGATGAAGGCATCGCCGACCAAGGCTTCCAACAGCACCGGCAGATCGATCAGCAGCTCGCTGGCGTCGTCCATCGGGGCGCTACCGAAGCCGGGTTTGATCGGCGGTGGCGGGCCTAACGGGGCGTCTTCAACCGCCTCGGCGGTGTCCGTGTCGTTGACGAAGTTCGACGCCAGTTCGTCGAGATGAGTGTCCTCACCCGAGGGCTGATCTTGCTGTACGCGTTCTTTCTGAACGGAGTCTTGCGGTACAGGTTGAACGGGGGAAGTGGCCACGCACCAATCCATTTAGGGTTCCGGTCGGCAAGTATGTGCCGCCTAGCCCATTTTGCAAGCGCCCAGCGCCTTGCCTTTGACGCGGTTCACACCGGAAAAGTCCCGTAAATTAAAAGACTTAGGTGCACGCGGGCGCATGTCTAGACTACAATGCGCTGCCCCGTACCACCCAACATCGATAGACATACTGACAGCCTAATTGGCAAAAAACTGACACCCGACACCATGCGCTCCCTGCCCACATTCGACGAGATGCTGACCACCTTGGTCGGTGAGCCTTCGGTGAGTTCCACCTCACCGGAGATCGACCGCAGCAATCTCCCCGTGATCGAGCATCTGGCCAACTGGCTGGATGGGCTGGGCTTCGCCACCGAGTTGAGCCCGCTGCCGGACAACCCCAAGAAAGCCAACCTGATCGCGACGCTGGGAGAGGAGACGGACGGCAAGGACGGTCTGGTGCTGGCCGGGCACACCGACACCGTGCCTTTCGATGAGTCGAAGTGGACGAGCGATCCCTTCAAGGTCAGCGCTACGGACGATAAGTTCTACGGCCTCGGCACCTGCGACATGAAGGGCTTCTTCCCGGTGGCGCTGGAAGCCGTCACCACGTTTCTGGACAAACCCCTAAACGCACCCATCACGGTGTTGGCCACCTCCGACGAGGAGTCCTCCATGGCCGGAGCTCGCGACCTCCAGGCACGCAACGACACGCTGGGGCGACGCGCCGCCTACGCCATCATCGGCGAGCCTACCGGACTCATGCCCGTCTATGCGCACAAAGGCATCGCCTTCATGAGCGTGCGGCTGCAGGGGTCGTCCGGGCACTCGTCCAACCCCGAGCTCGGCTGTAACGCGCTGGATTCCATGTATGACGTCATGGGTGAGCTCATTGCCTTTCGGACCGAACTGGCCGAGCAGAATCAAAATCCCGCGTTCGATGTGCACATTCCAACGATGAACCTCGGCTGCATGCACGCAGGCGACAGCCCTAACCGCATTTGCTCTCACGCGGAACTGCAGATCGATCTGCGCCTGCTCCCCGGCATGGACACCAACGCCACCATCGAGATGCTGTTGTATCGTCTGCAACAAGCGGTTGCACGGTGTGACACGACGTTGGAGCTCAAAACGCACTACCCCCCGGTGCCCCCGTTCGAAACCGACAAGAGCGGCGACCTGGTCACAACGCTTGCCAAGCACTCCGGCAACGCACCCGGCACCGTGGCCTTCGGCACAGAAGGGCACTACCTGCAGAGCCTGGGGCTCGAAACCGTGATCTTCGGCCCCGGCAGCATCGACCAGGCCCATCAGCCCAACGAGTATTTACACCGCGATCAAATCGAACCCGCGCAAAACGTGCTGCGGCACGCTATCGCGCGTTATTGCACCTGATCATGCGAACCACTGATTACGCCAGGTGGTTCCGAGGGTCCACCCCCTACATAAGTGCTCATCGCAAGAGAACGTTCGTCGTCTTGTTACCCGGCGAGGCCATCGAGCACACCAATCTCACCAACATTATCCACGATGTCGCCCTGCTGCACGTCCTGGGTGTCAGGATCATTCTCGTGCACGGTGCGCGGCCGCAAATCGACGCCACCTTGACTGCACAACGGTTCCACCGCCATCGACGCGTCACCGACGCCGATGCCATGTCCGCGATCACGGGTGTACACGGTCAGCTGCGCGCACGTCTGGAAGCGTTGTTCTCGACGGGCCTACCCAACACACCGCTGCACAACGTGGACATTCCCGTGCTGACCGGCAATTTCGTCACGGCACAACCTCTGGGGATCATCGACGGCGTCGACCATTTGCTGACCGGCGAAATCCGGCGCGTGGAGATCGACCGTCTGCACGATGCCCTGAACGCAGGCGCCCTCCTGCTGCAGTCGCCCCTCGGCTATTCCCCATCCGGACAGGCCTTTAACCTGACGGCGGAAGAGCTGGCCACTCAGTTGGCACTAGACATCCACGCCGACAAGCTCATCGTTCTCAATGAGGCCGCCTACGTGGCAGACCAGTCCGGTGCACGCATCAGTACTTTTACCCCAACCGCCCTCGAACAACACGCCGAGCACAACGCCGACGCTCCGGCTTGTGTGCGCTCACTCATCCGGGCGGTGCGCGGCGGCGTGCCGAAAGCGCACCTGGTCTCGTACTGCGACGATGGTGCCCTCTTGGCGGAGCTCTTCACCGCCGAGGGCATCGGCACGCAGGTGCTTGAGCAACAACGTAAACCCGTGCGCCCGGCCCGCCTGGAAGACGTCTCGGGCATCGTTGAAGTCATCCGACCGCTGGAAGAAGCCGGCATATTGGTACGCCGCGATCGCGACCGGCTGGAGCAGGAAGTCGAACATTTTCTGGTCGCCGAACTGGACGGCATCGTCGTCGGCTGCTGTGCCGTGTACCCATTCGACGGCCAAGCGGAACTCGCTTGTGTTGCCGTGCACGAAAATTACCGCAGCCAATCCGGCGAGGGCATCGGCAGCAGCCTGCTGGCTGCAGCGGAACAGCGTGCTAAACACCTCGGCTTAAGCCAAATGTTCGTGCTGACCACGCAAACCCGTGACTGGTTTATCGAGCAAGGTTTTACCGACACCACGCTGGACATACTTCCGCAGGAGCGTCAGGTGCTGTACAACTGGCAGCGGGGTTCACGAGTGATGGTCAAAGCGTTAAGCGAGTAAGGGAGCCGACAGTGACAGACGAGAAGCGTCCGTATTCTTCCATAGTGGTCGACGGTATCGAGCAAGCACCCAGCCGCGCCATGCTCTACCCCGTCGGCTTTACCGAAGCCGATTTCAAAAAGCCGCAAATCGGCGTGGCTTCTACGTGGTCGATGGTGACCCCGTGCAATATGCACATTAACAAGCTCGCCGACGAGGCCGTCAAAGGCGCCGACGCCGCCGGCGCCAAAGCCGTGCAATTCAACACCATCACCGTCTCCGACGGCATCTCGATGGGCACCCCAGGCATGCGCTATTCGCTGGTATCGCGCGAAGTGATCGCCGACAGCATCGAAACCGTCGTTTGCGCCCAGGGTTTCGACGGCTTTGTCGCACTCGGCGGCTGCGACAAAAATATGCCCGCCTGCGGCATGGCTATCGCGCGTCTGGACCGCCCCGCCGTCTTCGTTTACGGCGGCACCATCATGCCCGGCGAAGAACGCCGCGACATCGTCAGCGTGTTCGAAGCTGTGGGCGGACACGCCGCGCAGAAAGTTTCCGACATCGAGCTGAAAGAAGTGGAAATGACCGCCATCCCCGGACCCGGTTCCTGCGGTGGTATGTACACCGCCAACACCATGGCCTCCGCGCTGGAAGCCCTGGGTCTTTCTCTACCCAACAGCTCGGCACAAAACGCCATTGGTGCCGCTAAGATGCAGGACAGCTACAACGCCGGTGCCGCCGTCTATCACCTGATCGACCGCGGCATCAAGCCCAGCGACATCCTGTGCCGCGAAGCGTTCGAGAACGCCATTACGGTCTGCATCGCGCTGGAAGGTTCGACCAACGCAGTGCTGCATCTGTTAGCCATCGCCCACGCCGCGGGTATCGAACTCACCCTGGACGACTTCACCCGTGTCGGCGCCCGTGTGCCGGTGTTGGCCGACATGCGCCCCGCCGGACAATTCGCCATGAGCGAACTCATCGACATCGGCGGCATCCAACCGCTGATGAAAACGCTACTGCAGGAGGGTCTGCTGCACGGCGGCTGCATGACCGTAACCGGACAAACTCTGGCTGACAATCTCGCCAACGCGGCAGACTATCCCGAAGGTCAAGAGATCATCCGGCCCTTGTCCAACCCCATCAAGAAAGACAGCCACTTGGTAATCCTGCGCGGCAACCTTGCACCCGAAGGTGCGGTTGCCAAAATCACCGGCCACGAAGGCTTGTCCTTCACCGGCACCGCCAAGTGTTTCCACGGCGAAGAAGCCGCCATGCAGGCCATTATGGACGGTCAAATCCGCGAAGGGGACGTGGTGATCGTACGTTACGAGGGACCCCGCGGCGGACCCGGCATGCGGGAGATGCTGAGCCCAACGAGCGCCATCAACGGACGCGGGCTGTCCGCCCACGTTGCACTGATCACCGACGGGCGCTTCTCCGGCGGATCTCATGGATTCGTCGTCGGGCACGTCACCCCCGAAGCCTTCGACGGCGGACCCATCGCCCTGGTCGAAGACGGCGACCAGGTGACCGTCGATGCGGAAGGCAAAGAAATCACGCTGCACGTTGACGATGACGAGCTCGAACGCCGCAAACAAGCCTGGCAACGGCCGGCACCCTACGCCACACGCGGCACATTGGCGAAGTACGCACAACTGGTCGCCAGCGCCAGCGAAGGTGCGGTGACGGACAAATACCTGGATGACTGAAACCTACATCGATCCCACGGATGAGAGCGCCATGGCGCTCTTCACCCGCAACATCGACGGCGAGCTGGTGATGCTGAACCTCATCAAACTCCGCGAGGTCGCCGACTATTCGAAGCATCCGGAACTCGCCCCCGACTCGGACATCAGCGGTTATGACGCTTACCAGCGCTACGTCACGCACACCACACCCTTCCTCGAAGCAACCGGCGGTAAGCTCCTTTACTTCGGCAAAGGGGGTGACTACTTCATCGGTCCCATCGGCGAGGGTTGGGACTTGGCCATGCTGGTGCAACAAAACTCCGTGCAGGACTTCATCGCCTTCGCGAGCAACGAAGAATACTTGAAAGGCATTGGCCACCGGGAAGCCTCGGTGGCGGACTCGCGCATTCTGCCGCTGGAGACGTTGACCGAGAGGTAGCGCTTACGCCAGCTGCGATGCGGCCGACACGCCGTTCAGCCGACGCACGTACTTCTCGGCATTGATCATGACGTCGTCTTCGCCGATTTGATCGAAGGGATTCTCCAAGTGCTCTTGAATGTTGTCGAGGCTGACCAGTATCAATGCGAACAACGCAGGCAATACGTACGCCAGACCCGAAGCATATTCGCTGGCTTCGTGTGCAAAGAACGGCCCATAGACAATCGGCAACAGCACGATAAACAAGTCACTGAACGCCCGCAGCGTGCGCGGGGTTCTATATTGATAGACATGTTTGACGTTTTCGAAAGCGATCAGCATCTTGCTGAGATACTGATTGCACCGCGAACACTCTCCCGACGGGAGTCCCTGCGCACGTAGTTCTTCCTTGACGAAGATCGACAAGTCGGAGAAACGCCCGTACACCGGCGGTTCGTATTGTTCGATAGATTTGAGCGGCGCCGAAAACAGTGCACGGCAATCCGCAAGCAGATCGCCGAGCAGGCGCGAACACTCCGCCAAACGCGCTTGCCGCTGCTCCTCGGTCGAATCCGGAATCCAGTCCCGCGCGGCAAAGTAGATGGCCCGACCGTTGGCTTTGATCGCACCGTACTCGTCCAAGGCTGCCTCGCGTCTTTTGTAGGCATTGCCGATGGAAAAGACGATAGGAAATACCACTGCAGTAGCAATGAGTGTCAACGGAAAGTCGGCCACCAGCCCGTATTGCGTACACACGTACGTCGAGACGATCGACAACACGACGATCAGCAGTGTCTTGAGGTTCACAATCAGCAAAATGCTGCGAAGACGTGACATGGTTCAAACTTCCGTGTTGCACATAGCAACGGAAATTTTACGTTGAGCGTCCACTCCAATGTGCGAGGCAACCCACAAAACACACCGCATGAATACATACACGAACTGTGGTAAACCGGCAGATCCACCACGCAGGAGAGCCCCCATGCCTGTCGATCCCGGACCCCATAGACTCACCGCCACACCGGTCATCATGACGCCGTCTGGAGATGCCGTGGCAAAGCCGCGCACGGAGACGTTCTTTCAAGAGCTAGACCGAGACTTCGCGAATTTCGAAGGGCACGTTCTGGTGATGACGTTCGAGTTCGACACTCCCTGGCCCACGTGGGAAGTGCATCCACACGGTGACGAGGTGGTGTACCTGCTGGAAGGCGACACCGATTTGCTATTGCGTCTGCCGGGCGGTGAGAAAACCGTGCGCGTATCCGAACCCGGCGCTTACGTCATCGTACCGAAAGGGACATGGCATACCGCACGCCCGCACGCACCCACTCGAATGCTATTCGTGACGCCCGGTGAAGGTACGTTGAACGAGACGGAGCCGCCGACGAACGCTTGAAGCAGAGTCATCAGAGGTCAGCAACGGGCCGGGGTCTCGTTCAGCAACTGAGTGGCGTCCTCGACGCTCAACGGCCGGCTGAGTCTGTAGCCTTGCGCAAGGTCGCACTCCAAACCTTGCAGAACCTCGAGACCCCCGTCCGTTTCGACGCCCTCCGCAACGACGTTGAGCCCCAGGTTGTGGCCCAGCGTGATGATGGACGCGACAATGGCGTAGTCCTCCTGTGACTGATCGATCTCTTGAACAAAAGTGCGGTCGATTTTGAGAAAGTCGACCGGCAGGTTCTTGAGGTAACTCATGGACGAGTAACCCGAACCGAAATCGTCGATGGACAAGGCAATACCGAGCTGTCGTAAACGCAACATGATCGACATCATCACATCGACATCGTCCATGACCGACGACTCCGTGATTTCGAACTCCAGATACTGTCCGCTCAGGCCGTTTTGTTTCAGCGCTTCTTCGATGTCCGTGAGCAACAGCGGGTGCTTGAACTGTTGCGTGGAAAGGTTTATCGCCAGTGTCAAGCGGACATGGCCAGCGGTACGCCACGCGCGCAACTGCTGGCACGCCGAATCGATCACCCACCGGCCGATGGGCACGATGAGACCCGACTGTTCGGCGATGGGAATGAACTCGTCCGGCCCAATAGGCCCGAGCTTGTCGTTCGTCCAACGCAACAGCGCTTCGAATCCGACTACCTGCAAGGAGCGAAGATCGTATTTCGGCTGAAACACCAAATGAAACTCGTCCCTCTCGATGGCATAGCGCAGCTCCGACTCCACCTCCGCTTTGCGATCCGTCTCCATTTTCAAGAGCGAAGAAAACTCCGTATACCGATTGCGCCCCAGCTGTTTGGCTTCGTACATCGCCATGTCCGCGTGACGAACAAGGTCTTCCGCCGCCTGCGCATCGCGTGGATAACAGCTCACGCCTATGCTCACACTGATCCAGATTTCATGACCGTTGATCATGTATGGCTGCGACAAGACGTCGATGAGATCGGATGCCGCAACCTTCCAGCCCGAATCGTCTTTGGACCCTTCGAGGATCACGGTGAACTCATCCCCGCCAAGGCGACAAATGGTGTCACTGGAGCGCAACCTGCTGCTCAGCCGCTGCGACACCTCCTTCAACAACAAGTCGCCCGTGGCATGACCCAAATGATCGTTCACGGATTTGAAGTGATCGAGATCCAGAAAAAACAAGATCACCTTGGACCCGGCGCGTTCGGCAAGCGAAATCGCGTGCCGTAAACGGTCGGTCATCAGCAATCTATTCGGTAACCCCGTCAGCGCGTCGTGGTACGCCTGATGACGAATAGTCTCTTCATCTATGCGCTTTTCCGTAACGTCGTGAAAACTAAAGACACGTCCTTCGATGCGCGCATCTTGTATCTGTGGAATGGAAGTGACTTCAAAGAAGCGACCATCCCGCAACTCCACCAGTTCTTTGAACCGCGCGCTCGGGTAACGACGCACTTCCCGGAATCTATCTCGCAAAATCGTCGAGTTTTTCGCTTCGCGAATCACCATTCTCAGCAGCGGTATCGCCGAAGTCCCAACTTGACGCTGTACACCAGTCGGCAGGATCAGCGCAAACTGCCGGTTGTGCGCCTTGATCACACCGTCGTTGCCCACTACCGCAATGGCATCGACTGTAGAGTCCAGTGTCGAGCGCAGCAGCGAATTGGAATCCGCCAACTGCACCTGCGTCTGCTCGAGTTCGGTCAATCGCGCCAGCAAGTCTTCGTTGCTCTGGCGTAATTCATTCGAGCTCAGCTCGATTGAACGTTCCAACAGCGACCGATCTTCGTCGGCCTGTTCGTACGCCAGTTCTATCGCCGATAAAAAATCGGCCAAGGGTCCATCGGCATGCCAGTCTTCGCCTAGATGTTTGCGAAGCTGACGCCGGAGCAGTCTATGCATTCACGCGCTCCGCGAACGTCGTGATGGTCATCGTCTGGTTGTGCAATCGGCAGGAGTCGCCCTTTGCAAACGGAGCCAGTTCGCCATACGAATAGAAACCGACCAGCGGTGTGTCACGACCGAGCACGTCCCGCACCCCCTCTACTTCTTCCTCAACCCGCTGTTGCAGCACCATCCGACGACCGACACAGCTGATGAGCAAGGCAAACTCCCAGCTGAAGTCCGCACGACGCTGGGTTTCACAAATGGAAGCAGCACCCGTTGCACCGTCCACCAATCGGTCGAAGTTGGCGCGCATCAATTGCGCTCGAGCACCTTCCGGCACATCACCGGCAAACGTCAGACTTTGATTGGCTTCATCTACTCCAAGTATGGTGCGCACAACCCGCTCGTTCTTATCGCTGGTCTGTATGTTCAACGGAAACAAGAGTCCACTGCCCGGCAATTCCTGCGCGTAGTCACCGAGATAGCGTTGATAGAGGGACAGCGCCGACTCGCCGTCCAGCTGATAGAGCACGTTCCCTTCCGACCGCGTAACCACTCGATCGGGACCGAACACGTCCCAACCACCCAGCGATCCGCACGCCGTGACAATGGCGTCACCGTAGAAGCCGACACATGCGATCACTCCGGTGTCGACCACGTCGTCGACAAAGATCTGAGTGCGCTCGAACTTATCGGCGTCACCCGCCAACCCGCCCGTGACAAGCACGCCAGCCGGCAGTGCGTCTTTCAAGCCGCGGGCAAGCTCACTGCCGTTCACGCCTAATCCGTCCGAGAACACGAGAACATGACGGAGGTTGTCCCTACACAATAATTGCGCCAAGCCTTCACCGGCACCGACGCTGTCGTCGAAATCCTGCACTCGCACCGAACAGACTTCGATGGAGGTGGCTTCGAACGCCACGGCCAGCGTACTCAAGGTGTCGTCCGAAACCTCGACGTCGTGGATCTCTCCAGCCGTCGAGCACCCTACCAACCGAGCCTGCGGGTGCAGCCGGCGGAGATCCGACAAGGCCGCTAAAACGTCTGCCTGCCCATCGCCTCCGAAAACCAACAGTAGTCCGGCGTTATCCAGGGGCTCGCCCGTCCAACCCGACGTGGCACACCAGCGCATGTGTGAGACTCGCATGACCGCTCCTAAAAAAAACATTACTTCACACTTAAACCTAGACAACCGCGCGAGGCAGCGATTTCGGTCAGGCCAAAGATTGTTACGTGGGTCACACTCCATTGTTGAAGCACCTTCGAAACGGGGAATCCAATCTCCGAAATGTGAAGCCACGCGATGCATCCGAGGAAAGCTAAAACGGGTCCTCCTCGCGTCCCGGAAAAATGTCTTCCAAGGGACTACGCACTGCGTGCCCACCCCGCTTGAGCACATGGGTATAGACCTCAGTCGTTTCCAACGACGCATGGCCAAGCTGCTGCTGGACGGTACGGATATCGAGGCCATTCTCCAATGCATGCGTCGCGAAGGAATGACGTAACGTGTGCGCTGAAGCGTGTTTGGTGATACCCGATGCAGCCACCGCGCGATACAGGGTTTTCTGAAACGTGCTGGCGTTGACATGGTGCCGCGATCTGCGCGCGGATCGCGGGTCTTGGCTCAATTTGTGAGATGGAAAGACATACTGCCAAGACCAATTTCTCGCCGCCGAAGGGTACTTACGTGCTAACGCAAACGGTAGATATACCGCGCCCAATCCTCTTGCCAAATCGCTACTGTGAAGCTGTTTCGCCATCTCCAACTGAAGGCGCATCGGCGCATGCAATCGCCGGGGAAACGTCACTACTCTGTCCTTCGCTCCCTTCGATTCATGCAGGTGAATACTCTGGTATTCGAAATTGAGGTCCTTCACCCGCAAGCGCAGCGCTTCCATGAGACGCAGACCAGAGCCATACAAGAGCGCCGCGATCAATCTGTGCACACCCGTCAGTTCATTCAATACCGCTCGGACTTCGCCTCGATCCAGAACTGTTGGCAGTTTCTGAGGTTGCTTTGCCCGCACCGCCGCAAGCGGACCCAGTGGCTGTCTGAGTACGTGCGTGTACAAAAAGACGAGTGCGGAAAGAGCTTGGTTTTGTGTGTTTGCGGCGACCTTCCGGTTGATCGCCAAGTGGGTGAGGAAGGCTTCGACGTCTGATTTGGAGAGGTCTGAAGGGTGGCGTAGGCCATGGAATTGTATGAAACGCTTCACCCAGGCTACGTAGGCCTGTTCTGTGCGTATGCTGTAGTGTCTGGCGCGAATTGCTGCTCGCAGTTGGTCGAGGAGCTTGGGCATGCTCGAAGTGTATGAGCGACGTTGGACGGATAGATTCAGTCAGCACCGCAGTTAACGTAAGATGCGCGCTTGGGGTTATTTGGAATTTTTCTTACGTTTGCTGATTTAGACGGAAGAATTCGGCGTTATCGGGCACACATGCCCGGGTAAGGAGGAGGGGTGGAAGTTCTGATCGAATCGAGAGGGGTTGGATTTTGTGAGAGTAGTCAAAGGGATGGTGGGACTTTTCCGGATTTCTTGGGATTAGGCGGAATTTTTACGGATACTAAGTGTTAGGCGGCAAGTGCGACAACTATCAAAGATTCACGTTTTTGGGGCTTCTGGGGCTGGGACAACTACACTAGCTAAACACTTGGCAGACAAACTTGATCTTCCACACTTTGACGCAGACAACTACTTTTGGCAGCCGACGGATCCACCTTACCAACAGAAAACTGGGCGTTCTCTGCGAATCCAAGCACTCGGTAAGGATCTAGGCGCATCAGACCATGGCTGGGTCTTGTCCGGGTGCGTCGCTAGTTGGGGAGAATCTCTACTCACGGATATCGATCTATCCGTTTTCGTATATCTAGATGAAAAGACTAGAATCGACCGGCTGAGATCACGAGAACGAGAAGAATTTGGCCAGCGCATAGAGCCTGGCGGTGACATGTACGCGAACCATCTAGATTTCATTGCATGGGCAAGAAGTTATGATTCAGCCCATCCTCCCATTCGCAGTCTGGCCCTGCACGAGCAATGGATTACCAATTCGGTTGCACCAACTATCAGAGTAAACTCAAAGCATGACATATCTTCGTTGGTCCAAGACGTTCTACAGCTGCCGCCTAACAAGTAGTTGGAGCGGACCGCTACTGCTCACTTCGTTCGCCGGTAGCGGCCCCTCAACATGGTGTTAGGCGTCTAGGAGAAGCTATGCAATTCGGCATGATGTCAGTGTATGCATCTGCATTTTTTGGTTTAGCGATGCTCGCTAGCTTTGTCTTTCATATCGATCTGAACAAAGTAAGCAATTGGCTTCTGATTATCTCTTCTGTCGTGTTTGCGACTTTTTTCACCATCGAGTGGCGCAGGCGTAGCAAACGCTTCTCCAAGTAGCTTACGACTGTTGCAACGCAGTCCAACTGTTGCAGAATCAGCACTTGCCACCGGACAAGGAAGGGAAATGACGAGACGAATGAAGCCAAGCTCTCGGATCCAACGTCGACGCCTAACAAATAGTTGGAACGGACCCATTTCCGCTACCTCGTTTGGTGCATCGGCTTCGCCGATTGTCGCACCAAACTCCTCCACTACAATGGGCCGCTCAACATAGTGTTAGGCGTCTAAGCAGGTGCCAAAGAGTATCAAGTATTCGTTGATTCCGGTCTTCCTAGTCACCAGCGTCGTATGGATTATCGCTGTTTCGAACCACACGTTCTTAGCTAAAGAAATCCCGCAATACATCGGCATTTTTACACTTCCCGCGGGACTTATTTGCGGTTCTTGCTGGCTGGTCTTCGACAAACCTATCTGGTGGCGAAGGGTCGTCGGTGTAATTATCCTGCTTCCCAGCCTAGGAGTCTGGGTGGTTTCGCTAATTCTCGTATTTATTGGCTTCAAAATTCATTGACTTACACTAGGTGCACGAACCTTGGCTACTATCATGAGTCAACTTTGCGATCGCTTTGATTCTAGTTATTCTGATTATTCAACAGGCTAGAGTGTATCCACAGATGACGCCTAACAAGTTGTTGGAACGGACTGCCTACCAGTCGACGGCAGCCGCTCAACATGGTGTTAAGCGTCTGAGACAGATCCACCAATGATCGAAATATTGGAAATCTTACCTCCGCAACTATTAACCATCATTGCTGTGGTATTAACCACTTCCTTTGTCATCCTTTTGTGCTTAGTGATCTGGGCAGCAATCAGTGGACGCGAAGTTTCACTATGGCCACCAAGCATCGGAGCAAAAGCATCAAGCACGTTGGGGACGCCTAACCCGCAAGAGTCTCCTAGCGCTAACGAAATACCAAACACAGTACTAGACGCTCGCCCCATAGCCCATATCTACGTTCGGGACAGTAAGGATTCTGGTCGGAGCTATATAATCTCATCCAACCAAAGAAACATCTCAGCGGGTAGGTCTGCCGATAACGACATAGTTCTCGTGGACAACGTAGTATCTCGAATTCACTTTCGAATTCTGATCAATCCTTTATCGGAAAAGGACGCTTCTAATGCTCTTTACTCCTTCACCCTATTAGACGCGGGAAGCCCGAATGGTACTTATGTAGATGAAACGCGAGTTAGCGAGGCAACTTTATCAGGAACATCACACATTCGAGCGGGAGGTGCAGAATTGGATTTCCATATACTTAACAAACACGACGCCTAACAAGTTGTTGGAGCGGACTGCCTATTGGTCACACTTTTTGCATTCGCAAAAAGTCCGCCCAATGTACGGCAGCCGCTCAACATGGTGTTAGGCGGATAAAGCGCATCCACCATATTCTAGTTCCAACATACATAACCAGGTATTCGACCAAAGACGCCAACACAAAACACCGAGGGGGCCACCTATGACTATACGCTACTCCAAAATAGTATTTGTTCTACTAGTTTCTCTGCTCTGTCTATTCTACGCCTTGCAAAATGTTATCAATCTCGAGGCATGCTACCAGGCGTTCTCCTATGTGCTAAGTGCTGCCGATCATTCGGTTTACGCCGCCTCCGCAATTCCTATCATCGAGAGTCCGCTGATCATCTGGTCAATGCTCACCTTGGTAGTGGCACTTGAGTTTATCGGCGGCTTAGTTGCAGCCAAAGGAGCCTGGGATATGTGGAATGCGAAGAGTTCTCCAGCCAATGAATTTCACTCGTCCAAAAAGTACGCCTTATTGGGGTGCACTGTTGGAATTGTAATTTGGTTTGGCTTGTTTGGCGTATTTGGAGGTGCTGCCTTCCAGATGTGGCAAACAGAGATTGGCGGAAATTCCATGGATGATGCATTTCAGTTTTTTGTAGCTTGCGCTCTAGTATTCGTCATCGTAAACAGCAAGGAAGACTAGTTCTCAATTCGTTATGAATCCTATTGTACCTAACTCTAGTTTCCGCCTAACGAGTAGTTGGAGCGGACCCATCTTCGCTTATACCTTTTGCGCATTGGCTTCGCCAATTCTCGCGCAAAAGCTATGCGCTACAATGGGCCGCTCAACATAGTGTTAGGCGTCTGAGTGAAAGCTCACTCAACCTGGGAGTTCGAAGATGGGTGGATTCTCATGTCTATCTTTCTCAGTTCGAAAGATCACCCTTCTCAGCTACCCGATATTATCGCCGCCGCGGACGCTATGAACCACGCGATACCAACCGCAACTGAGCTGAGCGCATCAATATCCAAACTCTTAACGCTAGAGATCATCATTGAAACTGAACTAGGTTTCGTTATTTCAAAACGGCACCTCCAATCACTAGCCTCAGCATACGCAAAGCCGGGTGGCCTATTCAAAACTCCATCCAAAGGTACGAAATGGCTATCGAAGAACTGGTCTTCTTCCTTCAATATTACTAAGCTCCGATCGATAACAGACGAAGAGATTTCGATTGCTTACAAGGCTTATCAAAACAGAAGTGGAGGCGACGCCTAACAAGTTGTTGGAACGGACCCTTGACCGCGCACTCCTTTCGCTACCGCTCCAGTAGCTCGCCCTCAAGTGCCGCTCAACATGGCGTTAGGCGTCTAAAGGGCTGCCTACGTGACCCGCTATAAAGAACTCAGACGCATGGAGCGCGCTATCTCGGAACGAAACAGAAGCGAGTTAGAATGGTCACTCACTTGGATTCGTAGCCGCAAGCGAATAGCTACCAGAAATGACCATCTAAAAACCTGGACCCATCGGGAAAAGCTCGTTACCTCAGCGCTTGAGGAGTTAGGTCTTTGATCTATACGTTCCAAGATATCCAAACCACACTAATAGAAATCCAGACGCATGTTGGATCAGCGTCCGAATTTGAGCTTCTTATCCCAGATCGCATGAATGACGACGAAAGCGTTAACATGGCCATCGTCAGTGATGCCATCCTCGCGAGAGACTGGTGGCCCGATGGATTTTCACAGCACGATGGCTATCGAATATACAAATACACAGACGCTAGCGACGCCTAACCAACAGTTGGAACGGACCCTTGACCGCTGCCTCCTTTCGCTACCGCTTCAGTCGGCACCCCTCAAGTGCCGCTCATGGTGTTAGGCGTCTAGAGATGCACCTTGCGTATACATATATTATGCATATAATACCTACGTGCAATGGGATGCTAAGAAGGCTCTAGAAAACGAACGGAAGCATGGGGTTCGATTCTCCGATGTTGAGCCAGTTTTCTTTGATCCATATGCGCTAACGATCAATGACGAATACTCGAAAGAGGAACGCTTCGTCACTGTAGGTACAGACGGATTCGACCGTGTTCTGGTCGTCGTCTATACCTACCGTGGCGACGATATTCGTCTCATTTCTGCGCGATTTGCAACGCGCCGCGAGGTGAAAGTGTATGAAGAAAGATTATGACTTCAGTAAAGGCAAGAGAGGTCCTGTCGTAAAATCAAAGGGTAAATCTAGAGTCACTATGTATCTTGATGATGAAGTGCTTGATGCATTTCGCACCCGTGCCGAAAAAACCGGCGTGGGCTACCAAACGCTCATCAACGAGACACTTCGGGCACAGATACTATCAACTGAGAAGCCGTTAGATGCACGTACACTCCGCCGAATCATTCGCGAAGAACTCAAGAAAACCGGTACATAAGCGACGCCTAACCAATAGTTGGAACGGACCCATTTTCGCGAGTTCGTTTTGCGCATCGGCTTCGCCGATTATCGCGCAAAACGCCCACGCTACAATGTGCCGCTCAACATGGTGTTAGGCATCACGATGCAGAGCCACGCAATTAGATGTAGCCTTAGCGGATTCGCTGGAGGAACTCTATATGGATATTCACGTTACCGCCCAACTACTCGGGAACTTCGGAGAATTCATCGGGGCCATTGTAGTTGTTGTAACCTTATTCTATCTCTCCGTTCAGGTACGTAGAAACACACAGGCTCTGCAACTCGCTTCTTCCGACTCCATCGCGGAAAGCATATTGGAGCTTAACCGTATGCCGATAGAGAGCGCTGAGGTAAACGCCATTCTCATGCGTGGAGCGGTTGATCCGTCGTCCTTGGACCCGGAAGAACGTAGCCGCTTTAACGGGCTGGCGAATATCCTAATCTACAATTGGCAAAGGAGCTTCTATAGCCATAAGGCACGCGCTCTTGAAACAGATATATGGGAAGGCCAACTCGTCAGCATCAAGACCGTGCTTCAATCGCCAGGCTATCGTAGACGATGGGATCGAATATCACCAAGTTTGGGGAAGGGATTCGTATCCTTCGTTCAAAGTGAGATTTTGCCGGAAGTTAATTCGGGACAATCTACTGAAGATATTGATAGTGACGCCTAACCAACAGTTGGAACGGACCCATTTCCGCGAGCTCGTTTGGTGCATCGGCTTCGCCGATTATCGCGCAAAACGCCCACGCTACAATGGGCCCCTCAACATGGTGTTAGGCGTCGCATGCTAGGTCGTAGAATCTAAACAGACCGATGATCAAACTCTTTACACATCCTTTTTCCATCGTTCCATGGAGGGTGAGGATTGCATTGCACGAAAAGGAGTTGCCTTACGAAATAGTTGAGACCGATCTCTATACCAAATCTCCCACATCCGATTTTCTCAAAATGAATCCCTTCGCTCAGATACCTGTCTTAGATGACGAAGGATTCATCCTCGCGGAATCCATTGCGATCCTAGAATATCTCGAAGAAAAATTTCCATACCCCTGCCTGCTACCCCCTGAGAATTTGCGATACAGAGCCACTATTAGAAAACTCATGTGTTGGAGTACAGACTACTGGCCACCTGCTTGGAAACTATGGATGGCTCCGCGACTCCCAAAATACTTGGCAGATCCTTGGACCGAAAAATCGGTCTCAGATGGAAAACAGCAGATCTCCATGCATCTCGATGTTTTGGAAGCACAATTAGAAGATGATGATTGGCTGGTTGGAAACTTTTCGCTTGCAGACGTCTGCTACGCACCATTTGTACTTGTTCTTGATCGAGTCGACCTTGGCGAAGAAGTCACGAAGAGACCTCGAGTACATGGTTGGGTAAAACGCCTTCAAGCGAGGCAGTCAATAATCCAAACTCAGATGCCACCGAACCCGTGATCGCCCAATTAGAGACGCCTACCCAGTTGGAACGGACTGCCTACCAGGCACTTCGCTTGCAGGTCGCTTCGTTCCCCGACAAACGGCGTGCCCGCAAACGGCAGCCGCTCGACACGGTATTAGGCGTCTGATCAAGTGCTCTCACTAATCATAGTAATTGCGTGCTGCTTGATCTTAGGCTTGGGGCACATCGGATGGGGAATCGTCCATCCAATAAAGGCAATGCGGGAATCAGACATCGACGACGTTGTACCTGCCAGCTTTTATGCTTCGTGGTATCACATCTCCCTTATCTTCATAACCACAGCCGTAGCTTTGTCGTGGCACTTGTGGGTATCGCCCATCGGATCCGCCGTCTTTCTCACTCTTGGCGTTCTTATCTTTAGCTGTTGGCTGACTTTCCTAGGAACCCTGTTGTTTTACCCTAAGCTATGGCGCATCGCTTGGTTTCAAATGGCCCTCATTCCGTTTCTTCTGGCAAACTTGGGTTATGGTATCTACAAGTAACAAGCGACGCCTAACAAGCAGTTGGAACGGTCTGCCTACCAGGTACTTCGCTTGCACGTCACTTCGCTTCCCGGCAAACGGCGTGCCTGCTAACGGCAGCCGCTCGACATGGTGTTAGGCGTCTGAGAGGATGCATACATGATCCACGGTAGCTGCCTTTGTGGTTCCGTAATATTCGAAATCTCCAAAGCAGTTGGTCCCTTTGAGATCTGCCACTGCAATAGATGTAGGAAGGTTTCTGGCTCCAATGACATGGCCGCAATAGGCGTCCTTGGTGCTGACTATCAGTTGACTGCTGGTGCAGACCTCATTCGCACCTACCAAGCCCCGATCCTCTATGAAGGGCCCCCTTATGAGACATACTTCTGCATAAGCTGTGGCAGCCCTACTCCACCTCCTAGTCCATCCGAGTTCTTCGAAATTCCAGCCGGTTTATTGGATAGCGACCCAGGAATCAAACCAGACAAACACATCTTTGTTGAATTCACTCCTGATTGGGATTCGATCTCCGATACCCTGCCACAGTACACGATCAGGCAGCTCTACGAATTCCGCCATGGAAAATCTCTTCCTGATGAGTTCAAGGTCAAATCTCACTATGATTCAACACCGCCTAACAAATAGTTGGAGCGGACCCTTGACCGCTCAACATGGTGTTAGGCATCGATATGATGTCTATTGACACTGATGGCCATAGGAGTAGGATGCGCCGCCTTATGAATATTTTCCGAGAACAGCAACAGATCTAGTTGACCGACTTCTTATCAAGAAGGCGGTGTTTGTGCTGTCTTCGAAAACCAAGGAAACCTCGATAGACAACACAGTCATCGAGGTTTTTACGTTTCGGGGATGGTGCAATTGGTAGCACAACAGACTTTGACTCTGTCGATCCTGGTTCGAGCCCAGGTCCCCGAGCCATCTACATATCAGTGCGCGAACGACGCCTAACCAGTAGTTGGAGCGGACCCATTTCCGCGACCTCGTTTTGCGCATTGACTACGCCAATTGTCGCGCAAAACTCCCACGCTACAATGGGCCCCTCAATATAGTGCTGGGCGTCACACCAACATGATTCAGGAGGTCAAGGTTTCAGAAGTTCTGCGCCTCTCTTCAATTGAGCGTAAGGACGCTCAGTCGATCTTTGCCCTCATCGAAAGGAACCGAAGTCATCTTAGGGAGTGGTTGCCGTGGCTAGATTTCAACACATCTATTGATGATTCGAAGATCTTCATCGAGAACTCGATAAAACAAGCGGCCGATAGATCCGCACAGGTTATGACCATCGTTTATCGGGATTCGATATGCGGTGTCATAGGCTTCAACTCGATCGATTCGCTTCACCGAGTATGCGAAATTGGCTACTGGATCGATGCCGATCACCAAGGACTCGGCATCGTCACCAAATCCACCGCTACCCTCATCAATCTCGCATTTACTGATCTGGGAATGAATAAGGTCTGCATTCCAGTCGCTGAGCAGAACACAAAGAGCCGAGCAGTTTCCGAAAGATTAGGATTCAAGATCGAAGGTATCGCACGGGAGGCTGAGTGGCTTTACGATCACTACGTAGATCACGTGCTCTATGCAATACTAAAGTCGGAATGGATCGCTAGTGACGCCTAACGAGCAGTTGGAACAGACCCATTTCCGCGAGTTCGTTTAGTGCATCGGCTGCGCCGATTGTCGCACCAAACTACCACACTACAATGGCCGCTCAACATGGTGTTAGGCGCTAATGGAAATTGACACCAAGCGTCTGAAGATAAGATATTTCCGCGATGATGACCTTGCTCAGTACGCGCCTATCGTTGCGGATCCTGACGTGATGAAGTTTATTGGTGGCCCACAAACAAGAGACGAAGCAAGGGACTACCTGACCGAAATGATTGAACTCTCTGCGAGTTCCGGTCTTGGACGATACGCCGTCGAGCTCAAACGAGACAGTTCACTCATCGGGTTTTGTGGCTTCCGTCCTGCAGGTGATTTCATCGACTTTGGCTATCGATACGCCAGACACACTTGGGGGCAGGGTATCGGCCTTGAGGCAGCGATAGCCGTCAGAGCCTACGGTCTCGAACATTTAGAGATGAAGAACATGGAAGCTGGTGCAGCTGTCGCAAATCGTGCTTCCATTAGCATCCTCGAAAAACTAGATTTCAAATTCCGTGAGGAGCTCACTTTCGATGGCCAACCAGCCATTCGTTACAGAGATATCAACCTGTAAATGATGCCTAACCAGTTGTTGGAACGGACCCTTGACCGCCACTCCTTTCGCTGCCGCTCCAATCGTACACCCTCAAGGGCCGCTCAACACGGTGTTAGGCGTTTTAGCAACGCGTCTAGGAGGCGAAGATGGCTCAAATCAGATACATAGTCGATGATGTCGAAGCATCTATCGCCTTCTACACTCAACAACTCGGCTTTGTACTAAATCAGCAGTTTGGGCCAGCAATGGCGATCGTCCAGTTTGAGGACATTCAGCTATGGTTAGCCGGTCCGTCAGCATCTGCTTCTAAACCCATGCCAAACGGTGACAAGCCCGAACCCGGAGGTTGGTCTAGATTTGTTCTTCCAGTTTCGGACATTGAACGGAAAGTAGCGGAGTTGAGGTCCAACGGCGTATCGTTTAAAAACGATGTTGTTTCAGGACCCGGCGGTAAACAGATCTTATGTATTGATCCTTCTGGTAACGTAATCGAACTGTTTGAGAGCGCGGCTTCTTAAGTGATAAAACGACGCCTAACAAGTAGTTGGAGCGGACCGCTACTGCTCAGTTCGCTCGCCGGTAGCAGCCGCTCAACGTGGTATAGGCGTCTAGGCTGTGATCTTCACCCTGCCAGGAGAATTTAGGTGCAATCAACGACGATGCTTTTCGTAGAGGATGTAGAAGTCGCATCAAAGTGGTTTCAAAACTTTCTCGGCGTAACGTCGGGGCACGGTGGTCGAGAATTCGAAATGTTGCTCTCGGAAGACCGTCTCTTTCTCCAACTTCACTTAATCGAAGAAGGCCATCACGATCATGAGGTTTCGACAACTGATCCCCTGGGACATGGCGTTGTCGTTGTGATCTACGTGGAAGACGCCGACACTCTGTACAAGAAGGCTAAGTCACTAGACCTAGACGTTATTTCCGACCTTCACTTCAATGAAACCGCAAACATGCATGAGTTTGTTGTAAGGGAACCTAACGGATACTCGCTCATGATCTGCCAAGCGCTCTGGAATCAAAGCTAGTATGGGACGACGTCTAGCCAGTTGGAACGGACCCATTTCAGCGAGTTCGTTTAGGGGATCGGCTTCGCCGACTATCGCACCAAACTCCCCCGCTACAATGGGCCGCTCAATAGGATGTTAGGCGTCTAGCGGAGGCTTCATGAGCTGTCTAGGTATTCATTTCGCGATCGACGCGGGCGATGCTGAAAAGCTGCGTTCACTCGCGTCGGATCGGCAGAAATTAGAATTTGTGCTCGAACATCTGGAAGAAAATCTCTATGGCACAGATCGCTCGGCTCCCTCCGATAAGTCTTGGGACGCCATGCATCGCGCCCTTACAAATGGATATCTAACCTGGGATGGCGGGGATTACCCTTTGAACCACACTGTATTGGGCGGCGAAGCTCTCTACTCCGGCGACGACTACATCATGAGCTTAAAGTCCCCCAACCAGGTTTCTGATGTGGACGAGAGCCTCAATTCCATTGACACGGAGACATTCCGCAAAAGGTATTTTGCTATCCCACCAGAGGATTACGATGTTGATTTGGACGAGCAAGACTTCGAATATACTTGGTCATGGTTTCAAGGTGTTAGAGAGCTTTACCAACGAGCAGCCGCAGAAAACAGATATGTTCTTTTCACTGCTGATCAATAGATGCGACGCCTAACCAGTAGTTGGAACGGACTGCCTACCAGCCAACCATCAAGTTCAGAGGTTTAGGAACAGCTATTCGGGAATCGTCTCTCCAGTTCCGCCAACAGCTGGGTCGAAGTCTTTGTATTTTGGAAGCCCGTCATAGATGCTGATGACCTTCTCAGCATAATTCGTATGAAGCTTTGGCTCGAAGGCCAAACCTTCGATCGCTACCGCCATTACATCAGTCAACTGAATACCAGGATGTTCATTGAACAACGCTGAGCCGCAGGATTGGCAGAATTGTCGATGACTTCCTGAGCTTTCGGTCCGTCTGAACACCGCCAACTTGTCAGCACCTTCTAGAACTCTGACTCTTTCGGTATGAAACAGACATCCGCCGTGAACCGGCGCGCCGACCCAACGACGGCATGACTCGCAGTGGCAGTAGGTCATGGTGATCGGCTCACCAACCACCTCAAACTGCACCGCGCCACAGAGGCAACTCCCCTTATGGATTTCCTCACTCATAACCTTCCCCAATACTCCGGTCTTCCATCGTATGCGGACCCGCAACGCGAGTACATAATTGATCCAGAAGTAGGTCGACGTTGAAACAAGCGAGATATCCTTTAGTCTTGTGGCACTCATAGATGAACAACCGAAGGTTTCACCGATGACGCCTAACCAGTTGTTGGAACGGACCCTGGAGCGCACACTTCTTTCGCTACGCTCGAGTCGGCACCCCTCAAGTGCCGCTCAACCTGGTGTTAGGCGTCTGAGGTAGGTACTCATGAACTGGGAAGCCATAGGTGCGATCGGCGAAGTATTAGGGAGTGCTGTTGTCTTTGTCAGCTTGGTCTATCTCGCAATTCAAGTAAGACAAAATACTCGCGCGATCAGGTCCGATACTCACCAACAGTGGGTTGCGATGAATTCAGTCCAAAATCTGCTCTTTCCACAATCGGCAGAGTTTACGTCCACGTTTGCTAAAGCACTCAACGATTCAAAGAGTTTGTCTGAAGTGGAACAATTCCAAGTGTATGCATTGGTTCTAAATGTCATGAACACAATCGAAGCGCTTTACTTTCAAACCAAAAACGGGGCGATCGATGTGCAGTTCTTGGACGGTCGCGAGCAGTCTTTTCTAAACTTCCTCAACACCGATCTAGTGCAAGATTGGTGGGCGAGAAACGCTGATCGAGAACTGGATTCTAGATTCGTCGAGTACATAAACTCTATCAGAGGTCGCGCTAGCTAAGTATTTCGTATGAATTCTAGAAAGACGCCTAACGAACAGTTGGAACGGACGCTTGACCGGGCACTCCTTTCGCTGCCGCCACAGTCGCACGCCCGCAAGGGCCGCCAACATGGCGTTAGGCGCACTGCTTAGTGCAATCCAGATTCATAGAGCCTCTTCGTAAACTCCCCTCGCTCAACCAATGGTTATTGTGTCTGGGACTCGCATTCGGTTTTCTTCTGGTGGCTTATCTGGCTAAGCCGGAACTTATTAACCTCGCGCATACTCCGTCCGTATCAGACCTAGCTTTTGTCGCCCTCGTCGCATCGGTCGTGCCAGCCTTACTCGAAGAGATCTTCTTTCGTCTAATCCTCCTTCCTAGATACACCTGGTTATGGATTTCCATCTCTACAATCGCATACGTACTCTGGCACCCGATCAATGCCGTGCTTTTCTTGTCCGAGGCCCAACCACTATTCCTCGATCTCGTGTTCTTAGCCTTGGTCGCGCTCTTGGGCCTATGCTGCGTTCTAGCCCGCTTTAGAACCGGGTCACTTTGGTCTAGCATCTTCATTCATTGGGTTGTCGTCGTGGCCTGGAAAGCAGCGGGAGGGTTGCGCTTTGTGTTCTAGTGCGGCTAACCAACAGTTAGAACGGGCCCCCAACACAGTGGTAGGCGTACACCCATGACCCACAAATCTCGAGTGTGTGCAGTCTTATTCGACGTGGATTCCGCTTCATTCGAAGCTGAATCTCGATTTTGGGCCGGCGCACTGGGTCGTGAACTTAAGTTCGATCCAGAAAAGAAGTACGCAGAACTTCGAGGCGAACTTGACTACTTGGTACAAAACGCTGATCCGGGCCGACAAGGTGTGCACATAGACATAGAAACAGATGACGTAGAAGCCGAAGTGAGCCGGCTTGAAGCACTAGGCGCAAGAAAGAGAAATAGAGTGAAAGGATGGTGGGTAATGATTGATCCTGGCGGCCACCCTTTTTGTGTCGTTCCGGTTCAAAGCGATACTTGGCCTATCGGTGCAATGGAGTGGAATGATTGAGGTACGCTTAACATGATGTTAGGAGGCATTAGATAGTGCTTCCATGTCCACACTGTCAAAGTGACATCGACTTAGCCAAACTCCCTCACCCATCCCTTTTTGCAAGCCATCGTCTTTGCCCGAAATGCAATAAGGCTTTCACCGTCGATCCTATCACTAAGGTCAGGCAAGGCGTTGCGATCTTCATTGCCTTAATCGCACTTTTACTTACTGGTCTCATGTACTTCGAAGGGACAGAATGGCTATTCCATTCATTGCTCAGCTACGCCATTCTTGGTTCTATCATTTGGTGGGGTAACAAGCGTGTTCAACTCGTTCCGTACGAACATACCAATCTGCCGCCTAACAAGTAGTTGGAATGGACCGCTACTGCTCACTTCGTTCGCCGGTAGCGGCTCCTCGACTTGGTGTTAGGCGTCATGGATACATCGAACGTTTAGAATGAGCAAGCTTGTCCTGCTAGGCGGACCAACCGGTGTGGGCAAAACAACAGTACTTGGCTCATTAGAAAATCGTTTCCCACACGGCGCTCTCCTAGATGCGGACGATGTATGGAGAGTCTCTCCGGATTTAGCTGTTGAAGGCACCCGGAAAATCGCGATTCACAACGTCGTTTCGGTCATGAAAGGCTACTTCGAAGCTGAATGCGATGTTGGTATTTTAGCTTGGGTATTCGCTCGCCCTCAGTTGTTTGGGCCAGTGATTGCGGAGCTCAAAGATATCGTGAGTTCGATACTGCAGATTTATCTTATCTGCTCTCCAGATAAACTCGAAGAACGTCTCACCCAAAGAGGAGAGCCGGAGCGTATTGAATATGCAATGAGTCGACTTTCATTGATAGCAGATCTCCCATACATCAAAATCGACACAAGCAATCTCACTCCCACGCAAGTAGCAGACCATGTATGCAGCGAAATCGCGAGATCGGGCTGAGAAAATGCAACTGACGCACAACGATTTGTTGGAACGGACCCTTGACCGCGAACTCCTTTCGCTGCCGCTCCAGTCGCGGTCGTCAAGCGGCCCCTCAACATGGTGTTAGGTGTCTAGAGTGGCATCCGTTCGATTAGCGCTAGTATTCAATGTTCTAGCTCTATGCGCATCAGGATGCGCTACAGATCAGTCGGATTCAGGACTGTATCCTTGCTCCGAGGATTGGTTTCACTCAATTGAAGCTCAGATACGAACCAGTGACGATAAAGGTCACGGACCAGATATCGCATCAGATGAATGGAAGTCCGTGATAGAGTTTAAACTCGGTGTTCGAGGCAACAACAATGTTCCGGATCGCCAAAGCCAAGATTGGTGCGTGTTTATAGATGAATACATTAACCAAAACGACGCCTAACGGGGCGGTGATTCGCTTTGCACTCACAAGCTCGCTATTGGCAAGCATAACTTTGTCTGGCTGTTCTGGATCAAACGACCCAGAAACACTAGCAATGGAGTGGGTCGAAGCTAGTGGCGGTGAATGTTCTTCTCCTAGTCTGGAGATGGGAGATCCTGAATTTCTGGAAAGCGGCGGCTCTGTAACAAGGTGGACGCTTAACTGTGACGGAGAAGATGACTTTCTTATTACCATCACGCGGATGAGCCGATCCATTGAGCAGTTTGATGCCCACCCGGAACTCAAAGCGGTACTTGCAGAGGGGTTAGCTTCAGGTGATTCTCTAGCAGACGGCGTTAACGTTGTGATGATTGGGCCATCTGGTCTATGGAACAAGATGTACGCCGGTGATTGGCCGTTGGGCGATATCCCATCCGTAAAGCCGGAATCCTAGGAAGCCAACCGCATGATGCCTAACCAGTGGTTGGAGCGGACCCATGACCGCGCACTCCCTTCGCTACCGTTACGGCCGCCCGCCCTCAGGGGCCCCTCAACATGGTGTTAGGCGGTCGTTGAGGTGTCATGCATTCGTCGAGCAGACCCTCATGCACGAAGAGTGGCAATCTGGTTACTGGTTCTCGCTCTCACATTCGGTCTTGCGCTCATAGCAATCTTCCAATCATCCCAAACTCAGATACTGCATTGGCTTGATACGAACATTGATCTATTCATCACTTACCCCGTAATCCCAGCTGTGGTCACGATTGGACTTGTTCTTCCTGTACTCCTTATCTCTAGCTACTTGCTGCTATACGGCTACCGAGCACTTCAAACCAGACAGATACCTCCTCCTAACTACTCGGTGATTCGCGATACGTTGGTAGTGGAAGGCAACGCAGCCCTTCGGCGAGGGTGCATTGTCATCGCACTTTCCTTGGTGATACTTTTGGCTACTCTCTCATTACCGGTATTCGTGTGGCACATTTTCAGGTCATTTGGCGCGCCCGCTTAACGAGAAGTTGGAGCGGATCCAGTACTTGCCACTTCGTTTGCAACTCGCTCGCTGTCGCTCGCGGCAAACTCAGGCGGCTCGTTGACGTGCACCGCTCAACAGGGTGTTAGGCGTCACTATCCATGGAATCACTATCGTCAGCTGAAATCGTAGAACTTATTCTGATGCAGAGAAGTTCGCTTGATCTGCAGCTACAGTTTTGGCTCACGGCCACGTTCGCGGTTGTGGCCGCCTCTTTTCTCGCAGGTACAAGATTAGGGCAGTTCTATCGGATTCTGGTTGCGATTCTCTACGTGATATTCACTGCAATGATCATGACCCGGTGGGCCCGGGAAGGACTTGAAATGGTTGCGATGATGGATGAGATCCAATCCAGGGGTCTGCCATTCGACTTGCCAGTCGTATCGGGGGCTCTTCGATTCACGCTCATGGTGGTGGGTAGTGGAGCAGCACTGTTCTTCCTCTACAAGGATCGAAAGGGAGATGGTCGTGATGCCTAACGAACCGTTGAACCGGATGCCTAGTCGCCACTTCGGTTGTATTCGGTTCGCTCCGCGCGCCGCAAACTCCATGATCGCACATTTTAGGAGTAAAAATGTTTGATCACGTAGTCTTTGGCACCAGCAACTATGAAGCCAGTAAAACCTTTTTTCTTAGAGCTTTGAAACCAATCGGAATAGAAATTGTTTCAGAGGGGTCCCTCGGCATTGAGCTCAGTTCTGACGGCAAATCATCACTGTGTATCCGTCGAGTCGAGGAAACACCCGGACACCTACATCTCGCATTCGTTGCACAGAATCGCGACCAGGTTGATGACTTCTATCGTGCATCGCTTGATGCCGGAGCAATAGATAATGGCGAACCAGGCATACGCCCAGAATACAGTGGAAGGTATTACGCTGCGTTCGTTATTGGACCGGACGGCCACAACATTGAAGTAGTGTGTCACGAGGCCTAGGACAATGAGCGCTGTATTCTGTCGACGCCTAACGAGTTGTTGGAACGGACCAATTTCCGCTTACATCTTTTGCGCATCGGCTACGCCGATTATCGCGCAAAAACTATGCGCTACAATGAGCCCCTGAACATAGTGCTAGGTTCTGGTGATATGCCTGCCAAAATCGAGATCATCAGAGAATCCATACAAGAGGGCATAGGTGCTAAGAAGGGAGACCACGTAACGTACAGTGCTCGATTTTTTCTGAACAGAGGCGATGAAGTCACAAACGATTTCAAGTCCATCGAACTGTACGGTGATCGCATCCCAACTCGAATGATCGAAGAGGTCCGACTCATAGAACACACTACCATTCTAGGAAAAAGGCAATCTATCGCTGGCGTAGAAGTTGCCCTTACTGGTCTTACCCCGGGTAGCTTTCGTGAGGTCGTCATTCCACCTCACCTAGGTTACGGCTCAACGGGTTCGGGCGCTGTTCCACCCAATGCGCTTCTCAGGGCTAAGATATGGCTACACAAGATAGAAAACGACGTCTAACCAGTGGCTGTGATTCAAGCGCGGACAAGTAGTTGGAACGGCCTCAATTCCGCGACCGTTTGGCGCATTAGTTTCGCCAAATCTCGCACCAGACAACTACGCTACAACGAGCCTCTCAACTTAGTGTTAAGCGCCTAGTCGTACCTGTCAAGTGTTCTGGTTTTATCTAATACTCTTGGTAGTCCCCTATTACGCGCTCCACCGCATGCAAAAAATCATTCTTCTCAAATACCCGAAATGGAAACGACCGACGGACCAAAACACCATTAGCACGATACTCAACGTTGGCGCAGCCATCCTCTTCGCTTTGCAAACACTCTCCACGGCTATTCTTGGAGTTTGCCTTATGTTGGCCGGTTTCTATCTTTCAGATCGAATAGTTTCGAAAACCAATCCTCCGTCTAGCTATCTTTTCCTCGATCGTGTCAGCTCCTTGTATACACTCTTTGCTTTGTTCATGCTGGTCGCCATCATCGTTCCTGCGTTTGGGACTTAAAGTAGCCCGCTCCAACTGCTTGTTGGGCGTCAATTCAGGCGGTATCCACGGGTCAAGTCAGACTGCTCGGGTTCTTTTCATTCTTGGTGCAGGCCACATCAATGCCGATGCAATTGAAGAAGTCGTCGTGACCGCCTCTATGGCATCGGACGGTTACTACGACACGCCCGCGATAACCTTGAAACGGAAAGCAGACTTCCTCGTGCAAGAGGTTGGATTCGTAAATGACAGTCGCTCCCCCGAACTTCGAAAGAAAGAGATCTTCGACAGCATTGGTGCGTTCTTGGCCGCCGCACGCAAGTCGAAGGAAATAGAACTCTCGTATGGTGAAGACTTCCTACTGCCTGTTGATCTGACCGACGATTCGCTTCAACTCATCAACGATCGGAGTCGAGTCGATACGAACTACTTGGACATATACGTCAAATCTTCGGTTACGGACTCTACGCCTGTTAAAGACCAGATCTCAAAGCTGCGCGCATTCATTTCGAATCAGAAGCTGAGCGGTCGAACGGAGATCGAACCGAGAGGAGATATTGGGCTGAGTATTGTCGGGCCCGAACAGTACCGCTACGAGATCTTACGCAAGATTACGGACGAAAACGGTCGTATTCGTGAAATTCTAGGCGAGGGTTGCTCCATAACCGTGGGCGGCCTCGAGGGCAGAGTAACCTGGGAGAGAACAAGCGTCGACGAACTCACCTTGTACATACCGTACGGCACTGAAATCAAGTGCAGCAGCTGACGTTCAACACGGTTCTAGGCGTCCCCCTGGAATGACTAAAATTTCATCCGTACGAACGGTGGCCAATTTCGTCTTGTACCTATTCCTTTCAAACCTCGTTAGCTATGATGGAGACCACCGACTAACAAATTTCAGATCCCGAGGGCACGCTTTATGAACAAATTGGTTGCTTTAATCCTGGCACTGATCCCATCAGCAACATATGCACACTTAGATCATGCGGGCGCTACGTATTCCTTCTTTCACTACTTTACCGGCTCACACCTCGTAGTCAGCGCGCTCGCAGCACTGTTCATTTATCTGTCCTACCGTGTCGCTAGGAGAATCCTCACCAAATAGACTTCAATGTTGGCATGAGGTGACGCTTTACGAGTTGTAAGGAGTGGACCGCTGCTGCTCCACTTCGTTCGCCAGTAGAGACTCCTCAACACGGTGCCGAAGACCCTCACGACATACGCAACATAGGCACGGTCATTCGCAATGTAAACGCATTGGGCGTGGAAAAAGCATACATCGTTGACCCCCGAAACTCGCTACCCGACGATTGGCAGGACATGCGTGAACGAAAGTCATTGTCCAAAACTTCCGTCTCTGCGATTAAGTGGAGTTTTGTCAAACGATTCGACTCAACCGAAGACTGCGTAAGACATCTAGAAAAAAATCGATTTACTTCTATCGTCACATCCCCGCATGTCAAAGGCCGAAAGAACGAAACCCTAGATGAGGTAGACTATACGGCGTTCACGAAACCGGCCGTGTGGTTCGGGAGCGAATCTCGCGGGATCAGCGATCTCGCCATCGAACGCAGTGAGATGTGCATTAGCATCCCTATGTTTGGCATGATCGAAAGTCTAAACCTTGGGACAACTTCCGGGATCGTCCTATACGAAGTCACAAAACAACGCCGTGACTACCAAAGTAAGTACCGTCGAAGGAACAAGCGCTCACCCATCAAACAGAAAAGAAGTGACGACGCCTAACAAGCAGTTGGAACGTACTGCCTACCGGTCACTTCGTTCGCATGTATCGCGGTTTTAAGTGTCTACGGATGCGGCATGCCACTCCCAAAACCCTAGCTTATCTCGAACCGCTGTTTGTTCGTCTCAGAAAACTTCCTGAATTAACGGAGAAGAAAACCGGCGTCTTCTACCTCAAATCAAAAGCGTTTCTCCACTTCCATGAACATGATGGCGAGGTTTTTGCCGACGTAAGGCTGAACCCTCCCGAATTCGAGCGCCTTCCAGCAACGACGAAGGCGGAGCAGCACTTATTGGTGAAAGCCATTCAAGGACGTCTGACTTGACTCCCGCGGTATTGTGTCGAATCTGCACTGGCAGGTAGACCAGTGTCGCAAGGACTGCAACTGCTCCGATGATTTCCCCTAGTGCGCCAATATCTTGGGATTGACATGACCCCTCCCTCTTGCGTTTATTGGTTAGAGACTATGAGGCCGAATAAGTTCATGGAACGGACCCTTGATCGCAGATTCCATTCGCCGCTGCTCGAAGTCGCCTGCCTCAAAATGCTGCGCACCACCATGTTAGGCGGCTAGCGTTGGCCTCACCTGGCCATAGAGCCTTTTCGCTACTCGTGGCGGCTCAAGCTGCACATTCGCTGGAGGAATACCATTTTCGTCTTTGGGAGGTCTTTTATCCCGCTAGACTTGTAGCCGAGTCGATCGGTTCCGATCCGGCGCTTACATTCGCTGTCCTCAATATCGTTCTTGTCAGTGCGATGCTCGCTTCTGCCCTTGTTTTCTTAGCCCGCAACTACCTGTTGCCCGCGCTGGCCTGGTTCTGGATCGCTCTCGAACTCGTCAATGGCGTGACGCACCTAACCGTTGCTTTTGTTCAAGGGACATACTTTCCCGGGGCTTATACCGCTCCCTTTCTCATCCTATTTGCGATAGTTTCGGCTTACTATGTACGAACGAATCCTGGGAGTCCGGCAAGAGCGACGCTCAACAAAACACCTAACAAGTAGTCGGAACGGATCGTCTAATCGTCAGCTATGAAAGCGTGTTCCATCCCCGCAGCGATCAGTACCTGGATAGAGAGCATAAACTCGCAGGATCTAGATCGACTCGCAGCTCACATGTCATCGAATCACACTTTCTTTGTTGAAGGTGAAGCACCGACCATTGGAGTCGAGGCAAATAGACGGGCGTGGCGGGGTTACTTCTCTTCTTTCCCGAGCTACAAGATCTACATCGACTCGTCCTACGAGGACCACGGCGTTTTCTATCTGCTCGGGCACACTCAAGGGTCTCACGTACCTGCCGAACTCGAGTCCGTACCCGAAAGTGTCATTTGGAAAGCCACTTTGGAGGCTGATACGCTTTCTGAGTGGATCATATTCGATGGAAGTAGGAGGCAGAGCCTTGGAATCCCGGACGACACATAGCAAGAGCTTGAAGACAAACTGCCCACGGGTCACGCCGTCAGGTATCTAGGCCGGTGCATCTGGACCACATCAATCTTTACGTCTCCGACCTGGGACGCAGCAGAGCGTTCTACGAAGCACTGTTGCCTGCAGAAGGACTTGTCGTTAATCGCGAATTCAAAGACATCGCAGTAGGTTTCGGAGATCGAAACTACGCTGTGCTCGCACTTGTGCGACAGACGGACACTATCCAAACCACACATATTGCATTCAGGTTCCCAACTCGGGCCGATGTAGATCGTCTGTACAGTCTGGCCATAGCCGCCGGAGCCAAAGACAACGGAATGCCGGGACTACGTCCCCACTATCATCCAACTTACTATGCCGCTTTTGTTTTCGATCCAGATGGACACAACCTGGAGTTTGTATGTCATGAACAAGTCAGCGACGCCTGACTATCCAATCGGTCGACATAATGATGGGTGCGGGAGGTAAGACATGCCAATTCTTAGGGTAGCCATCGTCGGAAATCCCGAAGACTACGCCACCGACCTGGCGCAGCGCATCGCTGACCTCGCGGGCGAAGCTCTTGAATCGCGAAAACAAGGCACCTGGGTGAAACTTGAGTTTCTCTCACTGCATCGCTATGCGGAAAACGGCGGTATGGCTAGCGGTGACCAACCCGTCATCGTCTCTGTGATTCAGGCGGACCTTCCCGCCGGTGATGCATTGAGAAAGCAGGTTACGGACCTTTCGAACGCGATGGCCGAGGCGACAGGCCATCCTTTGGTTAACGTGCATTTGGTAATGGAACCGTCAGCGAGAGGACGAATCGCCTTTGGCGGTCATCTCGTAGAATGAACGCACACGTGCCTGCCGATCGACACCGAAACAGTGAACCCTGTAATCACTTTGCTTGCAGATTAGGTGTTTAGGTTATGCATGAAGTGGTTCGTTTTAGCGAAGACCATATCCAAGAGGCTCTTGAACTTTGGAGCAACACAGCGCACCTGGGCGTCGGAGATTCTGACACGGTTGGGGACTTGTCTCGGTTCCTCTCTCGACACGGCGATTTCAGCTTCATCGTCAAACCGGAATCGGAACTGATGGGAACGGTTTTAGCCGGACACGATGAACGACGCGGTTACATCTATCATCTCGCGACCAGCGGTCCCGCACGTCGAGAGGGTATCGCGTCTCTACTACTCGACACCTCTCTAGAACACCTCAAATCCGCAGGTATCAAAAAGTGCCACGCTTTCGTTTTTAGATCTAATCCATATGCTGAGTTATTCTGGTCTCGATTGGGATGGGAGCGAAGAGATGATCTCTACGTTTTTTCAAAAGTTCTTTCTTAGACGCGGGCTCAGTTTTGGCTGGCAACACGCCAAATAGCTCAATGCGCTATCTAGTTCTAAGTACTATTGCTGTGTTTGTCCTCTCCTGCTCAAGTCCGATTGGTGCTCACTACAAAGACATCGATTCAATCGCAATCTCACAAGAGTGGTCTGAGTGGGTCGTCGTGGGCAGTTTTGGTCCCAAGGGCCCATTTACTCTAACCGAGATAAAGCAATGCTCTGTCGATGAACCGTGTACGTTTTCACACGACGGGCAAGGTCACACATACGATGGATTCACCGGCTTCGAGCTTACTGTTCTACGCCTGGAAAACGAACAAGGAGAAGTTTCACATGTCGTACTGCGCAGTGTTGATAAAGTCGACGCCTAACAATTGGTTGGAACAGGCGTACGCCCTCTTAGGCCGTGCTGCACAGTTTTCGGTGTCACTATGAGGGCTAATCGAGCGTTTCACAGTGAAAAACCTCCCAGTGTGGGCACCACTAAGCCAGGAATACAATACCAATTTCTCTTTCAGTGCTACTTTGAGCCAGGAGCGACAGCATATACACGCCAATCCAGGTCGGTACTATATCCGACATGGAGTGGCACACGAGCTAGTCCATAATCACAGCATGGATATTGTCCAGAACGACCTCAGCGAGTTCTTTTCAGACTTCCCCGTTCTGAGCCGGCGATGCTGAACGAAGCAGTTTGCCATTGTGGCGTCGTTTCAATACGGCTGGCTGAAAAACCCACCGAAATATTCGAGTGCAGTTGTTCGATCTGCCGCAGGCTTGGGGTACTTTGGGCCTACTATCACTGCGACGAAGTTATTTTTGAGAAAGGTGAAGGAACTACAAAAGCATACATATGGAACAACAAGGTTCTCGAGTTCCATAGCTGTTCGAACTGCGGTTGCACGACGCATTGGATCGCAACCGATCCGACGTTCCGAGAACGCATGGGCGTCAACGCCAGGCTGATCGACGGGCTAAATCGTCAAAATACGACGTTGGGTTACGTGGACCATGGTGAGATCGGGTGGTTTTGGTCGCGTGAGTCTTGAGCTAGTGGGCACAACGCGACAAGACGTCTGAGGTAGATCTCATGCGCATACAATGCACAAAAACAAAACAAGCGGCCCACCTCGACATCACCAGGTCCGACGGAAGTTCGGACCGTTGGGAAACGTCCATGGCGTCCGGTGTACCTCATGATCTGGTGCATTGGGTTGTAGAGGAGCATTTCGATCTTCGCAGCTCATTCTATGGGCACATCGCATCAGGCTTAGATCAATATCTAGTGAACGAGCTCGCCCGCCCTGACACCGAGCTTGCTCAGACCGAAAAACTGGTACTCCTGCTTCAAACAGAGCTCGACGTGCGCTCCGGCAGACTGCATGCGTCACCCACCCACCTACGAGGGCTCTACGGTCTCCGATACCCGAGTTACTGCGATGATGAAGACATCGACCGGATTTGCGATAAGATCGGGACTTACGCGTCGCGCTGGGAGGAGATGGCAGTTGGAGACGGGCTTACCTTCGAATACCGTGAAAGCGACCCTTAACACACCGCTGGTGCGGACCCTCGACGACACCTCCTGTCGCGTTCCGGTACTGCGTCATGTGTTCCCGCAACATGGCGTTAGGTGCCTTGTGAAGGACTAATAGGAATCAAACATGGTCAAAATAGACAACATCCAGCCTGACGAGTTAGTCGACGTAAGAGGATTTGGATTCTCTCACGTCACTAGAGCCACAGGCGGTTCACAGGTTTACATCTCAGGGCAGGTAGCGGTAGACGATCGAGGTAGAACTGTCGGCGCCGGAGACCTAATTGCCCAGACCAGGCAGGTCATGGAGAACTTGAAACATGCGCTCGCTTCCGTGGAGGCTGGATTTTCCGATGTTGTGAAGTTGACCGTATACGTTGTGGACTATGATCCTTCTCGTCGGGGCGACGTGATGGCTATTCGAAACGAATACATTGACGCCAACAACGCACCAGCGAGTACACTCGTCGGCGTTCAAGCTCTAGCCGCGCCGGACTACCTCATCGAGATCGAAGCAATTGCGCACATTGCGTAGATTCAGCTTCGACTCTCGAGACAACCGCAATCCCTGATGGCTGAGACTGATGGCCACAGGTGAGTGCCAAGGGATAAGATAGCATCCTCTTTACTGCTGTCGGAGGGGAAACCGATGAAAGCGGTTTCGTTCCTTTGCCTTGGTCTAATCGTAATCCTCTGTGTGTCGGTCTGGGCACAGGACTCACCTCGATTAGCACAGCCACAGCTCCTCTTCCAGCAGAGTGTGGGCGGAATGCCGACGATGGAGCGTCAGGAGATACGCTTGGTGACCGGCGTCCTCGAACCAGGGGTCACCACCGGATGGCACACACACCGATACCCCTTAGTAGTTTACGTCCTTGAGGGTGAGTTCACGCTTGAATACGAGGACAAAGAACCTATTACCCTAAAAGCTGGCGAGATCGCCGTCGAACCCGCTCGCACTCGAGTCGTTGGATACAATCGTAGTACGAAGGTAGCGCGTATCCTCGACTTCTACGTGAGCGAACCGAACACGCCCTTCGTGGATCCAGCTCCGTGAAAGCCGAGTCTGTTAAGGCGCAGCAACGTACTGAACGGGTGCACACTAGAAACAATCAAAAAAAACATCGTGTTGCCCAAGAGGTGTTCGAATGCGGTAAAGACATACCTGGGACCGAGTGACCCCTGACAGTTTGTTGGAACGGACCTCGTTGCCTGCTCAATCCAGTGTTAGGCGTCATTGTGGGATTCGCGCTAACATCCAGATCTCGTTCAAGCATCAATGGAATGAATATGCGATATATGGCCGCGTTACTCTTGATTTTCGGCACGTCTGCATTCGCCGACGAAGGCGTGCTCTTCTCGTACCAACTCGAAGAAGAACGATCCAGTGACGACATCACCACTTCAGAATTTGGGTTTCTCGTTCACTTCGACAAAGAAGCTTCTGCCGATCTGGCGGGAACTGCAAGCATCGATATGCTGGCCACAGATGAGGGCGACAGCGTGCTTGTCAACCTCAAACTCAACGATTACCTAGCTGAAGAAACTGAGTTCGTGGGCACGACTTCGGTGTCCATTCCTTACGGATCCTCTCATACCGTTACCTGGACACCACCAAACTACGGTACCTACCGGTTAACGGTAACGCCGAAACGACACACCATACAATGACGTGGGACTGCTAGTTCTAAACACATTCATTCTTTTCGGGATCGTACTCGCAGGAATCTTCATCGCATGTAAAGTGTTCGGCTACGACATTCCCTTCATACGAAAGGCAGGAGCGGCATTTTGTTTTGTCATCTTGAACATCCTCCCCATACCTACGCTGATTCTCTCGATATTGGTACCCATGCTAGGTCTGTACGTCTGCCTCATGGACGACACTTATGACAGGGCTACAGTCAACAAGGTATTCGCTCTTACCTTCTTGTTCGCAGTTTTTGCTACGCTTGCCGTATATTCACTTCGCTAGGAACAAACAGCTAAACACAAATGACGGCCAACGATCTTTCGGAACCACGCAATAGACATTGAAGCTTATCAATTGGTATCTCAGCACTGCGGCAATCTACCTACTAGCGTTCTATTGGCTGCTAGAATCTCTGATTTTTGGAGTCAGCATATTTAGGGCGGGCTTCCAGCCGCAAGCCACTTGGACGTACGTCTATTTACCCATAAAGCTGTTAGCCTGCGTTGGCATACTCTTTCGCCGCGATTGGGCGATACTTTGGGCTTGGCCTTTGCTCTTTCGAGGCATCCTCGTTACATTCCTCAATCCCCTCGTGGGTTTAATTTACGCGTATCTCGCATATGCAGTCGTCAACACTTAGTCCGAAACCGAATAGCGCGAGCGATGTCTAACCCCCAGTTGGAGCGGCAGGAGCACGTCCAACCATGACACAACAGAACGAACAGCTAGGTTTACGCATTAATCGGGAGATCTGGAACGAAAGGCGATTCGAGAAAATTCCTGAGTACTACACCGAGGATTTCGTATCCGACTACCCACCCAGAGTAGTTCGCAAGGGCCGGGATCAAATCATTGAAGCAGTTAATGCTGCACATGATACCTTCGAGGGGTTTACCGAGACCATCCGCAACGTCATCGCCAACGAATCCCATGTCGTACTGCACTTCACGATAACAGGCCGTCAAGTGAAACCCTGGGGCCCGGTTCCTGCGACCGGGAAGCACGTCAAGTACGATGAAATCGTCATAATCGAGGTTCGAGACGGTAAAGCCTGTCGCCAAACCGGCGTACTCGACACGCTTCTAGCTCTTCAGCAACTCGGCCGCATCCCTGATCCAGGTGGCTTCGTTGAAAAGTCGTTTTCTTAGACATCGCTTGTCACACACGCCAACGGCCTGTCGGATGCTCGTCCCACTTCTCCTCGCAATATCCCATTCGGTTTGGGCGGGAGATTGTCCAGTCACGAAGCCCGGAGACTGGCCCAACCACGGAGTGCCTATGGGTACAAGCGCTCGCCATGCCTGGTATGGCAGCAACCTCTTGGCAGCTTCAATTCCAAAAAGCGGCGTCTGGACTGGAATGGGTGAGGAGAAAAGCTTCGCAGATAAGTTCTGGTGGTGGAGGGAGGGATTTTCGGCGTCCGACGAACCCAAGCCAGATTTAACAGTATCTGCCATTCGACTCGATGGACCGCATGAATCAGTCTTGATCACGACAACCACAAGCGGTAGAGGTGTGGGAGGCGACTGGGATGCCATGCTAGTCGGCATGCACTTCCCATCAGCAGGGTGTTGGGAAATTCGGGGAAATTACAACGGCAACGAAGCGCTGACACTCGTCCTAAAAGTGAGCAACGATGGCGCCTAACACGTCGGCAGGTATCTCGCCGTACGCTTCGTGATCCAGAACTATTTCATCGCTCTACCCGACGGAATAAGATGAAATACCTGCCCCGAGGCACATAGCCATGAAGGACATTCTTGAGCTAATCCTTGTCATCGTCGCACTAGCGTCACCATTCCTCATTGGTTTGTTTCTGAAACACTACTTCCGGTACAAATCAGACGTTGCGGGCAAATTGGCAAAGCTGGATCTAAAGGTTGCTGAAGCCAACAACGAAGCGCTACACAAACTGGTGGTAACGCTCCAATCCCGAGTTGAGGTGCTCGAAGCAATCGTCACCGACGAGGGATACAACCTCCATAGGAAGATCGCTGATCTTTGAAGATGCCCCCATCGAACCCTCAAGGCTGCAGAACATGACGATAGGCATCCCTGTTTCATGAAGTCGTCCCTGGGACACGCCCTAGTCTCGATCGTATTTCTCGCCATGGCTGCGCTGCAACTAAACGATCCAGATCCACTGTTGTGGGTGACGGTTTACCTCTGCGTGGCGGTAATGCCGATCGCGCGGGCTCTTGGGCACCGCTTACACGGGGCATTCTGGGTCACTAGCGGAATAGCATTCGCCTGTCTGATCATCTCGCTACCTGGATTCATCGAATACCTGAGGCTGGAAGACTTCGCGTCACTCGGCGACGAGATGAGCACTGAAAAGCCGCACATTGAGTCTGCACGCGAATTTCTCGGCGTTGCAATAGCCGCAGTGTGTCTATTTTTCTACCGAGGCTGGCATGTCAAAACTCGCGACGCTCAATGAGGTCATCCAATGACAGGTTCGAATTGCAACTCAATTGCAAACGTAGAAGAACGGGTAGGCGTCGCTGATGACTACCTAAAGCAAGAGTTATTTGTGGGGCGGCGTAAAAAGCGACTCGGCGACACCGTCGGTATAAGCCAGTTCGGCGTGAACCACACGGTTCTCGAACCCGGTGCACAGTCCGCCCTGCGACATTGGCACGCAGGCGAAGACGAGTTTATCTACGTTCTAAGCGGACAGCTGACGCTTGCGGACGATAGCGGCGAACGCACATTGGAGCCGGGAACGTTCTGCGGCTTTCCCGCCGGTGTCGAGAACGCACATCATATTTTGAACCAGGGAAGCGAGCCAGCTTCGTTTCTAGAAATCGGCTCAAGGCGTCCCGGCCACGACACCGTCCACTATCCCGACGACGACTTCGGTCCGTTCGACCGTTGAAGCGCAATCGCCCTTTCTGCCTGCCGCCACGCTTCTAGCAGGCGCTGCGGCTCCGCGAACCATAAAAATGCGCGGCATGTTATTCTTAGCAGCGCAGTCTCAAGGGGCTACTCGTGGCGGGAACTGACGACATCATAGGCGGTTGGATACGCAACGCAGAGAAGTCCGGGTCAATCAAAGAACTACCCGGCTATGGCAAACCGTTGGAACTGGATGATGACTCGCACGTCCCCCGCAAGTATCGAATGGCCTACCGGGTCCTGAAGAATGCAGGTTTCACACCCCCGGAGGTCGAAATGATCAAGGAGATCGCAGAGTTGCAAAAACAGCTCGAAAAACCAACGGACGAAAACACCCGCAACGAAATCGTATCGAAAATCCGCGAATCGCAACGGAAACTCGACATCGCTCTGGATAAGTTCAAATTTCCTCGGTAAGCGCCACCGCATGCACAATTCGTCAAGCGACGTCTGAGTATCGGTTTTATGCATGAAGAGATCCCGCCCATCGGATTCGAGCTGGGCGAGCCAAACTGGTCCTCATTTGGCGATGCAGACAGCTGGTATCAACTCGTGGGTCCGCTATTCCATGCGAATAACAACGGACCCGGTAAGGTGCGATTGTGCTTCTACAGCGAGAAGCGTTACATCAGCTCAATGAATCGCGTGCACGGCGGGATGATGTCTTCCTTTATGGACTATGTCCTCTTCGGCACCGCTCATTCGGCCTGGGCCGACTCTCCGCTCGCCACGGTCTCCTTGAACATCAATTTTGTGAGTGCCTGTCCTCCCAATGTATGGGTCATCGGTTCCGGCGAGATCGTCCGCTCCGGAAAAACCATGGCGTTCGTAAGCGGTGAGGCTTGTGCCGAAGACAAAGTCATCGTGCACGCTACCGGTACTTTCCGTAAGCTCTGAACTTTCAGACGACTCGCCCAATGGAGTTGTTATCATCGGGTTCTCATGTTGCCGACGGAGGAACCATGTCTGCTTTTAACGCTTCGGAAGAGGAACTCGCAGCAGCTGAGGCATACGAAAGCCTCCACGTCCCTGCGATTTTCGACCAGTGGCCGCCTCTCCTCGTTGAAGCGGCACGTATAACCGCAAATCAGCGCGTGCTCGATGTGGCTTGTGGCACGGGTGTCCTTGCTAGACACTGCCAATCCATCGTCGGCGAAGGCTGCGAGGTAACAGGGGTGGACATCGGTTCCGGAATGCTTGCCCTTGCCAGTCGGTTGTCGCCGTCAATCAATTGGAATCGAGCTGCGGCAGAGTCCTTACCGTTCGAGGACGACTCATTCGACGCCGTCGTGAGCCAGTTTGGCCTGATGTTCTTCGAAGATAGAACTAAGGCGCTCAAAGAGATGGTGCGTGTATTGGTGCCCAACGGCTCGCTCGCAGTTGCCGTTTGGGCATCATTGGAAAGCTCGGAAGCCTACCCACAGGAGGTGGAGTTGCTAGAAAAACTCGCCGGCGAAAAAGCGGCGCAAGCTTTGCGAGCCCCTTTTGCGCTCGGCAACATCGATGAACTCACATCTCTGTTTCGAGATATTGGCGCGGACACCGTGTCCGTCACAACCTACCAGGGTAAGGCGCGTTTCCCGAGCATACGCACGATGGTGGAGGCTGACTTACGAGGATGGCTGCCGGTCATGGGCGTTGAACTGAGTGAAGATCTCATTGAGGCCATCCTTGCCGAGGCCGACAGCGTTTTGAACCAATACCTGAACAAAGATGGGTCGGTAGCATTCACCGCACCTGCCCACATCGCAACCTACCGGAAGAAGCATCCAGAATAGGGGCTCAACGTAGTGTCAGCGTGCCACAGCTAAGGCTTTAATCATCGAACTGCGCGTCATAAATCCACAGAACTATGCCGACGCACTCAACCTATCCGTACGAGACGATCAGACCGATCTGGTGGCAACGGTGCCCAAATCGTTAGCGGATGCGTATGTGTACCCACAATCCCTATTCCGGCTTGCCTACGTCAACGACACGTTGGTCGGGTACCTGTTGCTGTTTCCATACTTTGAAGATGAGCGCCATCGTTTAAACATCGTTCGCTTGATGATCGATCAGCACCATCAGAGGCAAGGACACGGCAAAGCGCTCCTCAGAAGCGCACTGGAGTTGGCCCGTAGCATGACACCGGCGATCGAGGTCGTTCGGATTTCGACGCTTCCAAGAAACGAACCCGCACTCAACTTGTATCGCAGCTTTGGATTTATCGAATCCGGTATGGAGGACGGAGAAATCGCCCTGTATCTTGAGCTCGAATCATGGCGCTAGATCGCTCGGTCGGCGGGCGGACCACTAAGTGCTATCGTCAGTATCAGTCGACGTAATCAGTATGAGATTATCTTCGCTATCGTAGAAGAGCGCTGACGTTTCGGAGGGATTCCATTGCGCAGTCTGTGGCTTCTGTTTGATGTCAACTCCGGCTGCGACCAAACGCTGATACAGCGATTCGACATCGTCTACTATAAACGCCAAGGTCGGCGATTCTGGTCGTATCGAAGCAGTCGATTTGGATAATAGAATCTTGGTTTGCGCCCCTTCCATTGTCAGCTCTATCCACCGCCACGCATCCTCGCCATAGCTAGAATCCTGTCCGACCGACATGCCAAGGTTGTCCGTGTAAAACGCTACAGCCCTATCCTGGTCTTTGACTGGTAAATCCGCGAATTTCACGTGCATGGCCACCCCATCGCATGCATGCTCATGCCACCGCACTTTGTTGTCAATCGCTACACGCAACTAGAGATGACGCGCCGCTTTCGAAGCCGGAGCAATCCCACGATCGCCAGACCCGTCAGAGACAGGGTAATGGTACTGGGCTCGGATATCGGCATCGGGCCGGGATCGGGCATGGCCAATAAACCCCCGACGCTCACAGCACTTCCAAAGGGATTTTGACCGTTGGCGATACCAAAGATACTCGATTGGTTGGCCAGATCTAAGTCCAACAAGGAGTCATAGCGGCGCACGAACAAATTGCCAATACCCCCCGGGTCGGACTCGGTGACCATGTAGTAGCTCGATCCATCGTATGTCAGTCCGCCGACACTGACTGCAGAACCGAAGATGTTCTGGCCAGTGCCAATCGATCGAACCGTGGACTGGTTCAACGCGATCAGGTCGGCATACGAGTCGTATGAGCGTAGAAAGAGATTACCGATACCACCTGGATCGCTCTCGGTGATCATGTGGTACTGACTGCCGTCGAAGGTGATGCCGCCCACGCTGACTCCGCTTCCAAAAGGATTCTGGCTGATTCCCAACGAGTCGACCGACGACTGGTTCAACGTGCGTAAATCGTTCAGCGTGTCGTAAGATCGAATGAACAGGTTGCCGATACCGCCGGGATCGCTCTCGGTAATCATCAAATATCGCGACCCATCGAACGTTAACCCACCAATGCTGACCCCCGAGCCGAAAGGATTGGTGCCCATTATGTTGGCGCTCGACTGATTGCCCGTATCCAAGTCTGCGAAAGTATCGTACGTGCGTAGAATGGAGTTACCCAACCCCCCCGGATCGGACTCGGTAATCATGTGCAAGGGCAGTCCGTGAACAGAGCTTGCGAAAACGCACAACACACACAGAGCAAAAAAGTTCTTCATCGAACGCTCCTCGCCTTGTCTGGTTCCGACCTTCACGATGCTGCGCTGATGGTGTCAACATGTCAACTATCTAGCGTAGTTTGCGTGACCTTCACTTTGTTTGCTCCCCTTCTACGCGCACGGCAAACTCACTTCTAACTATGGCGATGCCAACCCATTACAACATCAACACTGCGGACCCAGATCAATGACGTACAAAATCCTTCTCGCCACATTAGCGTGTTTATCCTTGAGTGCCTGCTGGAATGGCGGCAACACCCACGTCAGCCTCGGGGATGTTTCTCTCGGACAGCAACTGTTGGACCTCAAGTCGGCTTTGGACGATGGGGCGATTACGCAAAACGAATTCGAAGAAACCAAAGAAACTCTGCTCGCTCTCAATGCTCTTTGCGAAAACACGGAATCGGAAATGTCATGGTTCTAGTTCCCGCACACGCTCTCAAGCTGCACAACCCGGTGCCAGGCGTCTGAGAACGTGATGAGACACCTATGAGTTTCATTAGCCATGTCATCTTAGGTTCGAACGACCTGAGTAACGCAATCAACTTCTACGATCGCGTTTTGGCGACTATCGGACAAGAGCGCAGGTGGCAAGGTGAAGCAGGAGCTGGATATGGTACCGACAACGAACAAGGTATCGACACCTTTTGGATTACCCGTCCACTCGATGGACAACCCGCAACTGCGGGAAACGGGACAAACGTCTGTTTCGTCGCACCATCTCGCAATGCAGTCGATGATTTCTATCGCGTCGCAATAGACCTTGGCGGAATTGACGAAGGCTCGCCGGGAATCCGCTCCGAAGTTCACGAAGCTTTTTACGCTTGTTACGTTCGCGACCTCGATGGAAACAAAATCGTGGCGGCTTGTCACAATCCGGAATAGAGCAAGCCGGTTGTGGTAGGCGTTCAGCGCTCGCTTAACTTTTGACCGCGTAAACCGCGATGTTGTCGCCTTTCAAGTTTCGGCGCGCAGCGACACTGTAAGGCGTCTTCCTGAGTTCGTCCAACACTCGCTTGTAACCCGTTGGCCGGTCCTCCCTTGTGGCGTGGAAACGAACCCCATGGGTCGTCATTTTAACGACTTCTAAGCCTACGCTTTCACATAATCTGCGCAGCGAGCTTGGACTGAAGAGATGCAAGTGCACACTTGGGTCAACGAGCTTCCACTGCTTCCCGAGAAATGCCCACGTATAAGAATCGATGTTCACGGTATCCGCGTAAAACAACCCCCCGCGGCGCAAGATGCGGAATGCTTCTTCGAATACTTGCCGGGGTGAGTCGACATGCTCTATCACGGCATTTGAGTAAATGACATCGGCTGAATCGCTGTCGAACCGTGCTTCCTCCAACACACCGATACGAATATCCAAGCCGTGGTCACGTATACCTTCCTGCGCCGACTCTGCGACCGGTTCCACGCCAACGGCTTGCCACCCCGCAGCGACTGCAGCGGTCAGGAAAGCGCCAGAAGCACAACCCACTTCAATCAAACGGTTGTGCTGCCTGTAAGGTGCGAACTCCTTCAACAAAGCTGCATAGGCTTTCGCATGTCGCGATGATTGGTATTTGGCGGAGTGCACATCTTTCAGGGATTTGATGGTCTCTTCGTTGCGACTCACATAGTCGAAGCCGCTTACATCCGCATAGACATGCCCGCATTGGGCGCACTTGACGTAATTGAGGTTGTACTTTTCAAGGAAGGTCTCGTAGCTATTGTGGGCGCACAGATCGCATTTGATCATCGAGATCTCAAGTGCCAGATGAGGCCGACATGATACACCTTGTGTGTGGATTAATAGATCACTACAGTGGCGCCAGTTGTCAGGCAGTCGGTCCGTGAGTGCGATATCGCAGTTTGAAGTCATTTGTCGGCGTGTTGAGCGAAATCGAACACTCGCTGGCGACCGCACCCCTAGCGGATCCTCACCCGTACGCCGAGTGGACAGATGACGCTCAAGTAAGCGTGCTGGGGTTACCCTGGACCCGCGGAGACGAATCGTTCAACCCCGAGTACACCACCCAAATCGAAGCCGGCTGCTGCGTTAACATCGAGGACGTCGGTGTGCTCACGATTAACGGAATTGGCGGAGCGGGCAAACGCGCCACGGTCTACCGTGCGACAGATGCTCGCGGTGCGCTCTACGCCATAAAAATTGCGCGTGTGGCAGATGATTTCAACATCGTGGAGGAGCCGCGACGCCTTGCGTACCTGGACCGTTGTGGTGTGTGTCCCTCACCCGTGGTGTCGAGCGGCCGCGACTATGTGCTCAAGGAATGGATCGATGGTAAAGTGGGTAATGATTGGTTGAGCGACAATGCGCTTGCTCGCGATGAGCAGGTGGGGCTTGGCGAGTTTATGCAACGGTGCGCGCTCGCACGAGTCGTCGTGAAAGACCTCAAGCCCCGCAACATGGTATTGAGCACGGATAGATCATGGCACTGCATCGATCCAGGCGAACTGACAGTCGGCGGTACGGTGTTGGAAGCCTGGGCAGAACTCAAGCACTACGTGTTGAAACACTGGTGTGATGTACGCGCGCATCACCCTAGATACATCGCAGCAAGATTTCTTTAGACCGCCGTCGAGTACCCAGTTAACCCCAGTGAGCGACCTGAGCTAAGAACCTGAGTTAAGAGATGAAAGAAACCTACGCCGAATATCGTGAGCGAATGGATTACGGTAAGTCGCGCTCAGAATCTTACGCCGAGCGTAAACTGGCGCATCAGAACGAATTCGATTTGGTAGGTGTGGCCATCAACCAGCTGCCCACTGGATTGAGCATCCTCGACATTCCGTGTGGCGGAGGTCGATTCTCCCTGTATCTCGCCGAGCGCGGCTTCGAGGTCATGTCCGGCGACCGCTCGCCCGATATGGTCGACATTACCGAACGCACGCTCCGGGACGCGGGACACAGCGCAGCTGCACGTGTGCTGGATGTCGAGTCGCTGGACCTGGACGATCGGTCGCTGGACGCAATCTTCTGTTTTCGACTGTTTCACCACATCCCTCACAAAGAGGTAAGGAGCACTGTGGTTCGCGAGCTTTGTCGAGTGGCGGACCAGTATGTGGTGATGTCGTATTTCAATTCGCGCTGCCTAAACATGGTGCGGCGACGCACCCGCGATCGACTCAAGGGTAAGATTTATAAGAAGTACGGCACGCCGTTGTCAGAAGTCTGCGACTACTTCGCCAACAACGGCTTTGACCTGGTTTCTGACACACCGGAGCGACGTTGGTTACGGCCCCTTCATATCGCAGTGTTCAAGCGCGCGAATCCATAACATCGCCAATATTCGCAGCGGCGGTCCCGGAACGATGAAACTCATCGTCATCGCTATTCTCATCCTGACCCTAACTTGTACCGTCAGAGCATCTGAACAAAAGAGACCTGCTACCGAGTACCTCAAAGAGGCTCGCGTGGCGATGTTCATGGCAAACGAGGTCACGAAATACTGTAAGGAACTAGTCCTCGACGAAGCGAATTTCAGAGCTTGGTACGCTCGGCTCGAGGGTCGGCTCGCTGAAGACGGCATCACTGACATCAACGCCCAAGTTCAGAGTACGTCCACGTCCGAGCTCCTCACAGCCCTTCAGAAAGTCATGGAAGAGAATGGCGGACCTTTCCTCTTCCGTGCCGAAAAGTATTGCGCTTACGGAAGAAAGGAGATCGCGAACCGCACAGCGATCGGAGGCATGTTAAAGGAAAAAGATGCGGGATAACGTTGCCTCGACTTGGCCTTAGCGGCGGTGGCTGTCAGAAAACCCACCGGACGTAATCCATCTGCAAAGGAGCTGCGCGAAGCGGAACGCGTTCTGCGACTGCATCCAGAACAGCAGAGAAATCATCCCACCGCCCTTCCCGCGGACGCAAGCAAACTCACTCATATCAACACCTACGGTGCAGTCCCGGAGTTCTATATAGACCAGCCATTCACTTGTAGACTTTGCGGTAAGCGCGAAATCTGGAAAGCACGTTCGCAAAAGTGGTACTTCGAAGAGGCTAAGGGGCACACAGATGCCAGAGCCGTGGAATGTCATGACTGTCGCAAACGAAACAACACGGCACCGCTTGACGAACGGTAGGAGTGGAATGCCATACCGTGAAACCAGCGCGTCGGCACCTAAGGAGGACTTCCCATGCTAAAGGGTTCATGCGCTTGCGGAAGCATCGAATATGTCATCAACGGCTCGCTGATAGGGCCCGTCACGTACTGTCACTGTTGGCGCTGTCGTAAACATTCCGGTTCCAGCTTCGGTACGACTGCCGGTGTTAACGCCCACGACCTCACATTCACCCGTGGCGAGCATCTACTGTCATCGTGGGAATCCAGTCCCGGTATACTTCGCTACTTAGTTTCTGCTGCGGTTCGCCGATATTCAAGCACGAAGCGTCTGATCCCGATGTTTATGGATTTCGTTTGGGCACACTCGATGTCGACCCACAACTTCTCGTGAGTCAACACTACATGGTTGACTCGAAGGCGCCCTGGGTAGAGATTTGTGATTCTCTGGAGCAGATTGAAGGTGGCGATGGCCCCTTCCCGAATACAGCGAGCAATCAAGATGCCTAGCGAGTTGCCGAGGCGCGCCGCCTAACAAGATGTCGAGCGCAACATGACCATGACACTTGCAACGCACATCGCTTTTGGAACAGGTTCCGTGCTGCTCGGTTTGATCTGTCTGGCAGTTCAAAAAGTCAGAGGTCCTCACTCGGTCCTCGGGGAGTTCTATCACCTGACTACGCTAGTTGCGGTGGCATCGGGCTTTTTACTGGCTCTCGATCCTATCGATCCGGCACTTATCGCTATCGCTGTGCTGACCTATGCATTCACGCTCGGTGCATACATATCGGCGAAACGTCGTTTTCGCAGGTGGCTCTATATCCATGCGCCCTGCATGTTGTTGTCTGTGTTCTTTCTCGTGGAGGCGGTATTCATAACTAACTGGGAACTCATTACCATGGGGTACGCCATTCCAAACGGTTGGGCATGGTTAACCCCCGCTTTGTTCTTCTACCCCGCCATCGGAATCACCATTTTCCGAGTAAAGGAGAAGAGATATGCTGCCTAACGAGCTGCTAGAATAGACCTTAGACCGCACGCTGCGTTCGCAGGCACATACGCGCATCCTCGAGAGCTATTCAACAACGTTTTGGGCACTATGGAACGACTCTTTCTCGTCACCCACGCAGAAGCAACGCATCACCTCGAAGACCGAGTAGGCGGTTGGTACGACTCCGATTTGACTGCTACCGGCCATGCTCAAGCGCAACAGGTTGCAGTAGATCTCTTCAATCGCGTCGAAGGAACACCTCGGATCTACTCATCCGACCTCAAACGTGCAGTCCAGACCGCTACGCCGATCGGTGAGGTTTTCTCCACCGGTATTCAACTGGAACCAGACCTGAGAGAAGTCAGTTGTGGCATAGCGGAAGGTAGGCCTAACGCCTGGTTAGACGAACGCATCGTTCCACCACCGCTCACCGGTAATCGCCTTGACCACCAGATTTGCGAAGGCGCAGAATCTCGCCGACGCGCAGCCAACAGAATTTACCGCTTCGTCGATTCCATCATGGCTGCTCACAAAGAGACCGCCATTGTCGTGTCGCACGGTTTCGCAACGTCCTTCGCGATCGCGGCTTGGCTTGGCGTTCCAATTGAAACGCTTGGCAATGCAAAATTCAGGCTCAGCTCTGCCAGCATTACCGAACTCGATTTCGACCGGCAATGGGGTGACCGCCGCCTGGTGAGTCTCAACGTGCCGGTCTCTGCTCGTCATGTAGAATAACGTTTAACTGGCGTTGGAAGTCCAGAGCGCATGATCAACTGGTCCGAGTTTGAATCCTCCGCTCCAGATATTGCCTCCGCAGGCAAGCGACTGCTTGTGGGATCCGACAAAGTCGCGATTGCCTTTCTTGCCACTGCGGACCGAGGTCAACCGCACATCGCACCCGTTTGCCCGGTGTTCTCCGAACCCGGCCTCTATCTAGTCGCAAGCAAAGCCACCCCCAAGGCAAAGACATTGGCATTGAATCCGGCATACGCGCTACATGCCTTTCTTGGAGACAACGACGAGGAATTCAGGATTACCGGAGCAACGACGCTTCTTACTGGCGAATCGGACATCGATCGCGTTCAGTCAGACATACCTTTTCCAGCATTCGGTAAAGACGACCCCATTTTTCACCTTGGCATAACCTCAGCCCTTTGGGTCTATTGGGAGAACGCCGGTACAAAAGATATCCGGCCAGTCCGAAAGCGTTGGCGGTTGGCGTCTAACAAAGCGCCAAACAAATAGTTGGAGCGGATCTGACTACTCGACTGTTTCACTTCAGCGATGACGACTCAATCGGTGCATTTGTCCCAAGACCTCCTTTGTCGCCAGCACCACGAGCCCGGGGGATGAGTTGGCTCAATGGTCCTCTTGTTTGGGCTATCGATGAGTGGCATCAACCGATGTACATGTTCCCCAGAGACTGTCCACGCATACTCATCTGGCCGACAAGTTCTACGACAGATTCCGACAAAGCCCACTACTTTGGTTCATCCAGTTCAAGAATGCTGGCATACATTCAGCAGGACTGGGAGCGCGAACTGGAACAAAGCGTTTTGTTTCGCTACGAAATGCCCGTGACGACTTTTAAGTCGCTGCAAGACGCGGGCATGTGGGTGAGCCGATCTTCCGTTGAACCTTCTACGCCGATTACCCTCCACGACCTGCCAGGACACCTAAGTGATCACTGTGTGGATGTTAGAGTCGTTCCAACACTTCAATCTCTACGTGCTGCGTGGGACACTTCACTACACGTCAGTGGAATAAGGCTTCGAAACGCCGGTGGATGGCCAACACAACGCTAGCCGACCGCTTTCATGAGACGATTTGACGCAAGCGCTTTGTATCGAGCTATGGATCAACAGCGCAAAGATCGGGGAATGACCTGGGCAGATATCTCGAAAGAGATCGGCGTCAGCGCCTCGACCATTCGACGCACCAAAGACGGTGGACGCATGGAAGTGGATGGGATGATCGCGATGGTGGATTGGCTCGGCGTTCAAGTAGAGACGTTTGTGCGGGAAACGGCTTCGTGACATCTGCCTTGCCGTTGGCGGGTCTCTAGCTTGGGTTTTGATATCCCCTACTGGATATTTCCGCTAGCGATAACCGCCTGGATGGCCGTTTGGGTTTACTTAGGGTATCGCAACGGTGATGCGGTCATCATGCAGATGCGTGCAGTCGGCGCCACTTTGCTTACCCTTTCGGTCTGGTTGATTTGGTGGCTCATGGACGGGGTCCAGTCGTAGACGACACCCGTATCGAGTGCTAAAAAAGTAGCACTCAGAGGTATTCTCCTGTAGTCTCAACACACTGAGGTTGTGGAGACTCACCATGCTAAGGCGCTTCGATACGACCGAATCAACACCCAATCTAACGCCGATGTTAGATGTCGTATTCATCATGCTGATCTTTTTCATCGTTACCGCGACTTTCGTGGCCGAAGTGGGTATCGACACCAATCCTCCTGAACCCAACCACAACCCCCCGCCGATTCCTGCTGAAAACATCCTGGCCCGTATCGATCAAAACAATCGGGTCATCATTGACGGCAGGTTCGTCGATATTCGCAATGTAAGGTCCAACTTAGCGCGACTGCATGCCGAGAATCCGAACGCGAGCCTCATCATTGCCCCGCATCCGCTTTCGAGCACGCAATCGCTGATAGGTGTCATGGATGCTGCAAGAACCGTGGGCGTCGATGGCATTCAGTTGGCAGAACACTAGAGCGGCGACACCCGACGTTGAGGAGGTTTCTTCTATTCGTCGGGTGGAGTAGCGTCATTGGAAGTATTGCCGATCTTGCAATCGCGCTCTTCGCATTCAGTCTTGTTCTAACCTCTTCCAGTTATGGCTGGTCATTGAGTTCGGATACTCTGTTCCAGGTTCATCTGCCGTTGATCTACTGGGTCAAGCAGCTCGCTTACTACCTGTTTCACGACCAGTTCGTGACCTGGATTTTCAATCTGCCAGCCATCGGGTTGTTTACTTTTCGCGCCATTGTTAGCACGCTCATTGGCGGCTGGGCTTTAAAAAAGGCGCGGAGTTATGAGTCAATCCAGACGAACCCAGATGCGAGTTGACGCCTTGCGATGAGTTGTACACGGAGTTACGCGTTCAGGCCGATCTCATGCTAGACCACGCGTCGATACCGGTTTCCGACCTAGAACGATCAGCTCGGTTTTACGACCTCGTTCTAAACGTCCTCGGCTATCGTCGCGTAAAAGATCGTTATGGTGCAATCGGCTATGGCCCCGAGAACCGCGCCGCGCCGGTATTTTGGATACTCTCCAAGAGTGACTCTAACCCCGCCACGGCAGGGATCGGTCTGCACATCAGCTTCCAATCCGACACCCGAGAGAAGGTCGATGCATTCCACCGAACAGCTCTCTTGGCGGGTGCGGAAGATGCAGGCGGCCCCGGAGAGCGCCCCGAGTACACCCAACCTTTTTATGGCGCGTTTGTGCTGGATCCCGACGGCTTCAAGATAGAGGCAGTATGCCGACGTTGATGAGCATGGAGCGGTTTCCTGGCTGCCCCTTGATTTCCGGTGCGTATGAAACTGGGATGAATTGTACTTGTGATAGTCTCAGGCTTTCCGCCTCGTGACAGCCAACCATGCCGATTGTCGATACACGTCAGATTGACGCAAAGGAACCCCTACCCGGGTGGCCGGGAAGATTCTTTAACTCTGAAACAATGACGTTCGGCTATTACGATACTGTCGAAGGAGCACATCTTCACGAACACGCCCATCCCAATGAGGAAGTCTGGCACGTCATCGACGGAGAGCTTGAAATCGTAATTGCAGGTGAAACTCATCGAGCAAGCGCAGGATCGGTAGCTGTTGTGCCTCCGAATACACCGCACTCAGTCAACGTGATCACCCCGGGGAAAGCGATCGTTGTCGATCATCCAAGACGCGAATCTATCGGAGGGGTTAGAACAGACTAAGCAGTGCAAGCAATGACCAGTATCCGTGCCGCTAACGAAGATGACATCGCTGCCATTGCCGAGATTCATGTGCTGGCATGGCACGCCGCATACTCGGCTTTAGTAAGCCCGGAGATTCTGGCTGGCGTTACCACTGAATCTCGAACGACAATTTGGAACGAATGGTTTAAAGCAAAAGACCAGTTCGTGTTCGTGTCAGAAACCAGCGAACGCATTCGGGGATTCATCCGCATTGCTTCTCCGCAAGACCGCATGAGCCCGCCACCCGGATACGGTGAGTTAACCCATCTTTACCTGAATCCAAACGACACCTCCACTGGACTCGGACATGAACTTTTTGAGTTCGCACGCGCCACAATCAAAGCGCAAGGGCGCGACGGCATGTTGCTATGGACACTCGAAGGCAATGAAAGGGCAAGGAAGTTTTACGAATCCCACGACATGATCCATGACGGCGCAAGAGACGACCAGCCAGAGTGGCTTGGAGAAGGGATTTATGAGGTTCGCTACGTCTACACTTACCCAGACTAATACGATGCAAAACCACCGACTGACCTTCATCGCCCTCAACGTCTCAGACCTCTCTGCTTCCCTGCACTTCTACAAGGATCTGCTGGGCTCGCCGATCCAGGCATCGAACCACGACGAGGAGCTGGATGACCCCTGGTACGGCGGTGAGCATGCGGCGTTTTCATGGACAGACGGCGCATTCCTTCACTTCGCCATCTACCCCGCCAACGAACCTCATCGACCCATCTCACAATCGGCACAGATCGGGTTCCATGTCGACGATTTCGATCAGGTGCATGAGCGCATGTCCGCGTCCAACGTTACAATCGTTCAATCCCCGCGTGACGAACCATGGGGGCGTACCGCCCGATATCTCGATCCGGACGGCAACATCGTGAGTATCACTCAGGCATGAAACTTCTCCGGCGGTGGGCACCGGCCCGATTCAGTCTTCTTCGATGAAAACATTCAACAGAACAGGAACGCATCTATTCTGTGGGCATTGGAACGGCTCACCGGTAGAGATTGGTCTCACTGAACTGCTGACAACCGTTCCGAAGACCGAGCAACTGCACTACCACGACTACCATGAGTACTACTTGATACTGCAAGGCAGCGGAACACTCGAGGTCGAAGGGTCTATCGTTCCCCTCAAGGCGGATTCTTTGGTCATGGTCGAACCCGGCGAGCGGCATCAGGTCGTTGACGTCGGGCCTGACGGTATACGCTGGGTCATCATCAAGGAGCGATCGGAACCGAACAGCAAACATGTCGACTAGCCACTCGGAAATCTCGGATCGCGTTCGCTAAGGGTTTCGATCGCGGTAAACTAAGTACACGGTGTCCCAACTGCGACGGAAGCAGCTATGCAGGACGTAGAGATCAAGCAATCTGCGATCGGCCAAGCGGGGGTGTTTTGTACCGTTGCAGTTCCCGAAGGCACGCCCATTCGGGAAATCTCGTACGTTCGTGAGGTCACGGCCGACGCGCCGCTGAGTTCGGGCGAACACCCCCATCACTGCACTTCGATCGATGGACGCTTGTTTCTAGTCGGCGAGCCAGATCGCTACTTCAACCACTCATGTAATCCTAACGTTTACCTTCGATTCGAAAGCGACCGGACCGTGGTCGTCGCCCGTCGCCCTATCGAGGCGGGATCCGAACTGACCTTGGATTATTTAATCAACAATTCCGGTGGAGACAGCTGGCCCTGTCGTTGCGGAACGAGCCGCTGCAGGGGTAAGACCGGGTACAGCTTTTTCACCTTACCTGAGCCTATTCAGCAAGAGTACGCACCTCTACTCGCCCCTTGGTTTCGCCGGCGCCATCATGAGGAATTGGCATCGTCAGGACTGCTAAGCGATTGATCGCAAACCACATCGACACATTGTGAGGATCTATCACTCGCCAGTTCGTTGGCGATCGCTAAAGTCACCTCTATCAGGCATTCCGTCCCCCTGTGACGTTCGCTAGTATTTACGGATCACTCGACCAGCATTGCATCGAGGAAACAGCGATGGGAAACGCTACAGAACAGTCCGCGAAAGACGAGGTGGAGGCAAACATAGTTGGCATTGCTGAAGCCGTAAACGCCATGGATTTGGAAAAATACGGCAAGCTCATCACCGCGGACTTCGTCAACATGAACGAGGACTTGCACGGTGAGATGACATCAACCACCGGTAGGCAAGCACGCCTTGATGTGCTGAGAACGTTCTTTGACAAGAGTCCGTACGCGACCAAGGCAACGATGAAGCCTTCTGTAATTCACATTCACGGCGACCGCGCATTCGCGTGCGTTGACGGAACATTACAGCTTGTGCCCAAAGACGGCACAGACCTGCGTGGGTTCACCCTCACCTTGGACCTTTATCTGTTTTTCCTCAAGGAGAAAGAGCACGGATGGCTGAGCGAGCGCTCCATGGGTATAGAAAGAACGCGTACAGACGACTAGTGTCGTGCTAAGCGTCTGAATATGGATCTCATAAACCCGAGCGTTCTCGTTGTGATCAGTTCGGCAATCATCGGGCTTTTGGGTTTAGCCCACCTTATGTTTACTTTCGTAGGACCGCGCTTGCGGCCCCGAGATGCTTCAGTGACCGATGCCATGAAGCGCACGTCACCCGTACTCACCAATGAAACCACCATCTGGAAAGCCTGGTTGGGTTTCAACTCAAGTCACTCTTTGGGAGCCATTCTCTTTGCTCTGGTGTTCGGCTACCTGGCTATTCAGCATCCGATCGTATTTTTTTCATCTCTATTTCTCCAGCTTCTCGGACTGGTGACTCTCGTCGCTCTGCTCGTACTCGCGAAGTTGTTTTGGTTTAGAATTCCGTTGGTTGGCATCAGTGTATCCCTTACGCTCTATGTCGCAGCTATCTGGCTACAATAAATGGCCGTACTCACGGAGATAGTGTTCGATTCAATCCAGCCCGCAAGGCTAGCGCAATTTTGGGCGTCAGCCTTAGACGGCTATGAGATCCGACCCTACGACGACGCTGAAGTCGCGAGGCTTGCAAGTCTGGGTCTAACGCCTGAAACCGACCCTTCAGTGGCTGTTGACGGTCCCGGTCCAACCCTTTTCTTTCAGCAATCTGATTTAGCGAAGCCCAAGCGCAACCGCATACACCTCGATACCAAACACTCCGACAGGAATGCCGAGGTTCAACGATTGACCACACTGGGCGCTACACTCCGCGATAAACATGACGACTTTACGGTCATGCTAGATCCGGAAGGGAACGAGTTCTGCGTCTTCGATGCAAAATAACGCGGCGCGCGTGAAGCCACAATGCCCCTGGTGTTTGTCCGAATTGAGCCCGGACTTCACAAAAAACATCGGCAACTACCCTCAACCCTGCCCGACGTGCGGTCAGTCGGTGCGCACTTCGATCTGGCAAGTACTCTTCATCGTCGCGTGTCTCCTCCCCATCATCGGTACCGCGCTCGTCCTATCCAAGATCACGTATGACAACGGATCCGCGGCACTAGCCGTTGCCATTCTCTTGGGCGGGGGAATACTGTCCATGTTCGTGCAAAAGTACATCCCAACGATCAATGGCCCGGCTAAGGCATCTGTGGGAAAGTCCAAAAGCTAACGACTTGAACGAGAGAGAAGGCGTGGAACCAACCAGAGGAAGATATCACCGCGGTGCCGTTGCATTGATTGGGGCCATAGTCCTATTGTTTGTCGCGATCGCAGCAGTGTACGTATCCGAACGTAACACAACCTTCGCGAATCTCGCCGACAGTCCGTTCGTGTGGTTCATCGCCGTAAAATACGCTGGGGAATCTCCCGGGATACCCTCGCCGAAGGCGACAACGAGATCAAATGGCACAGCCGTGCAGACAGTGTTCTGGTGGGTGACGGTCCTCCGTATTGGGAAGAGTTTTTTCTAGTCGCCGGGACTGAGGAGGCTGCGCCTCGAAAAGTACAGGTTGAGGTTGCAGATGCCTACATCGCGCGTATCGAGACTGTTCGTCTTCCCCTACTTCTGACCGGGACTTACTCGATGTTGCACCGGGTGGGCATCTGGCGCATGCCGGAGGGGGCGGTGAGCGATGACTTCTCACGGGCCGGTTTTGATTACGGCTTAGGTCCATCGCCGGAAAACGTGGCAACGCTCAGGTCGCGCGCTACGACAATTCGAAGATCAGTAAAGGCAGCACCGGCCGGGAAGCCTACGCTCGATACGGTAGCGTCGCCTTCAAAACCGTTTACAGTCTCGGCGGTCGGCTGATCGTAGCCGGTAGGATTGTCGAAGTGGTGCGGGAGTCGCTCGCGAGCCCAACTCGTGGCGAGTGGGATGATATCGCCATCATGCACTACCCAGCTCAAGAGGCTATTCTGTCTATGGAGCATGTGCCGGAATACCGCACGGCTCTGGCACATCGCAATGCGGGTCTCGAACGGACGCGCATCGTAGCTAGTCTGGAGTTTTAGCCTTACCCTGGAACAACATTGCAAGAGAACACGCATGAACTTACTAAACAACGACAAACTCCGATGGAAGAGATTCACAGGAAACGACAAGTTCGACTATCCTATCGACTACTCGGCGGCACTGCTCAGCGCCCACGACGACGGTCACGTGGATCTGCTTTACCGCTGGGAACCCAATTGCTACTGCCACTTCCATCGACACACGGCTAGAACGACATCGACTGTCTTGTCAGGCGAGCTACACGTCATCGATGTCGATCCCGACACCGGGGAAGAGCTTGGGACCAGAATACGCCATCCGGGAGACTACGCCTGCAAAGAACCCGGAGACGTACATATGGAGCGAGGGGGACCCGACGGTGCGCTTGTTTTGTTCAACCTATTCTCAGCTTCAGGCGAATTGGCGGAAACGTTAGCGGCAGACGGCACTGTGATGGGTACCTCTACCTTAGAGCAGATTTTGCGAGGCAAGTCTTCCAGGTAATCGTGATAGATCTGCTGCCGCCAAGAACGATGGGTATTGAGTCAACGTTAGAAGTTCACAGATCACCTCCGAAACTCCAGAAGATTGCACCAATTCCCGCAAGATACATCCCGAGCGAGCGGCGCGACGACCGTCGCAACATCGCATTGGCCGTGTCGTCAGCGGCAAAACGCCTTCGTGGACCTCCCAACCAGGTAGGTCGTTTGATGGTGCTGAGAAACAAAACAATCCCTAGAAAAACGAGGAACATACCTATTTTCATAGCGCCACTCTAACACCTACTAACCGTTCACCATTTACTGCACAATCGGTCGTTCGGCAACACAATCGCAAACTGCATGGATTTCTTACATGTCGCTTAGGGGCACTCGTGCCGAACTCGCAGCTGAGAGGAAGCGATGACATACGTGGTCACGGAGGCTTGTATTGGAGTGCAAGGCGAAGCTTGCATGGAGGTGTGCCCCGAGTTTTGCGTGTTTACAGAACCAGCCGATCTAATGTCATACATCGATCCGGCGCGCTGCACAGATTGTGGCGCTTGCATGGCGGCATGTGTGGTGGGTGCGATCTACCCGGACAGTAAGGTTCCTCGATCTTCCAGGGAGTTTATTCACATCAACGAGGCTTGGTTTCGACACAAATCCGGCGTGCGCAAACGCGTGCTGGACATCGTGGCGGAAAACGGTCTATGGCTTCCGGGTGAATGAACGCAGATTAGATTACATGCACTACCACAGTATTATTTGGGATTGGAACGGCACACTTTTGGATGACGTCGAACTCGCGGTGGCCGTCGTCAACGACATTCTACTCGACCATAGACTGGAAGAACTGACCACTGAGCGATATAGGAAGATTTTCGACTTTCCCGTACAGCTTTACTACGAGCGCGCAGGGATGGATTTCTCTGAACTCTCTTTCGAGTCCATCAGTGAACGATTCTGCCTGGCATTCGAGAAGAACATCGATACCGCGCAACTCTTTCGAGACGTGCCGAATTCATTGACTCAAATAAGGCAAGCCGGAATCGAACAGTATGTGCTATCGGCAACCGAACACGAGGCGCTCTTGCGCATGGTATCCGGCTTTGGCATCGCCTCCACCTTCGACGGTATCAGAGGGATGCCGGATGGTCTTGCACGCGAAAAAGCAGGCATCGGACAGGCACTCATTGACACGCACGACATCGATGTTTCCAAAACGCTCATGGTAGGTGACACACGACATGATTGGGAGGTAGCTGAGACGCTAGGTATCGATTGCGTCCTGGTGGCCACCGGGCACCATTCATACGAACGACTTACGACGCTGGGTTGCCCGGTCTTCGATTCAATCGGTGCTCTGATAAACCACCTCGAAGACTGAATTGATGCCACTTTCGAACCAATGCAACTGTCTGGCCGGTTAGCATGACGCGGTTAGGCGAAACAGGGTGTTTGAGACGGTGACCGGTGTCATCTCCGAGTTGTGGCGTTATCCCGTCAAGTCCATGCAAGGGGAGAGGCTGCAACACGCGACGCTGAACAAACGGGGTCTAGAAGGCGACCGCCTTTTTGCGCTACAAGACGCCTCCGGTAAGTTGGGTAGCGGGAAGGATACACGCCGATTCAGGCAGATCGACGGCTTGCTCGACCTTCAATCTAAATCCGCCTCGGCGGATTGGCCAACGATCGTCTTCCCGGATGGACGGGAGCTGCGCGGAGACGATCCCGCGACCAACCGAGCACTGTCCGGGGAGCTCAACACAGAAGTTCAACTGATTGAAGAAACGGAAATCTCACATCTCGACGCCGGCGCAGTACACGTCATTACGAGCAACCAGATAGGCTGGATTAAGTCTCTCATACCCGACCTGCAAGACCCGCAGGCTAGATTTCGACCCAACATCATTGTCGACGAACAGTCGCAGAGCTTGGATGGCGAAGAATGGCTGGAACGCGATCTTCGCATCGGCGACGATGTCGTCATTCGAATCACTCGAAAAGCAGAGCGTTGCCGCATGGTGAGCCTTAAACAGCGAGACTTGCCGTCCGATCCGAGAATTCTCAAGCAAATCGTTGGCTGTGCCGAAAAGCGATTTGGGTTTTATGCCGAGGTTTTACATCCAGGGACGATGTCTATCGGAGATAAGGTCGATCTGCATAGCTAGGCTGACTTCAGTCCTTGCGCTTGATCTTTCGATTTTCTAACGCCTGCTCGATCAAGACCTCGCACACCCACTGCGTTGTAGCCCGAGCTTGCTTCTCACTCAGTTTGCATACATCCACGAGCGAGACAAACGACTCGGCTCCGATCGCCAGCGCCAAGCCATAACGCAGCCGTTCCCTTGCTTTTTTAGGAAGTTGGCCATCCAATGGCGCTATCGCACGATCGATGTATTGAAGCCTGCGGGCCTTGCGGTCGTCGGCTAGATCGTTCCCTTCCAATTGGCGTTGCAACACTCCGATTTGAAACTGATGTAATCGCGTAGGGTTGGAGTACAAATAATCGTTAACCGCGCGTTCGGCCGCTTGCACTCTCGCTAACACGTCATCCCCAGCCTCATCGACTTGGGTGATCGTCGCTTCCGTATCACGGTCACTCATGACCTCAAATACGATGTCGGACGCTTTCTTGAAATACCTATAGACCGTTGCTCGTGACATCTTTGTGTGCGTCACGATGTCGTCTATGGTCGGCGTAATGCCCTGATCGATGAGTTCTGCACAGCCATCCACAATGGCTTGCCGAGTACGAGCTTTTTGGCGATCTCTGGTGACCACGCTCTCTCCTTATCCAGCTTTATGGTGAGCTTAACAATCGTTCATGAGACGCTTGTCTTATTAGTAAAAATGTGAGAGTTTATGAGACATTAATCTCGTAAAGAAATAATTGTCTCACAAAACGAGTTCCACCTCGATGGAATGAGATCCGAAAAGGAGCACTAACCGATGCAGAGGCCAAACGCCTGATCACTGGTTAATCCAGTTACCGGTCTCATGCCGGAAATCCAGATCTCGACCTAAACAACGTGTCGTGCACACGCTGCGGACACACTCGCCTTGAAAAAGGCACAACTTAAGCGAAAGGAGCTGATATGCCACTAAGTCACCTGATACTCACATCCCTGCTCGCTGCGGTAGTCACCGTCTCCGCGAACGCAGACCCTCGCGTCTACGACGAACCCCTACTGCCTTCGACGGGATTCAACTCGGATTGCGATACGCCAATATTCACTCTTCCAGCGCCTCTATTTCCAGAGGGCCACTTCGACTTCATTGGACTTCACAACGCCGACGCCACCGATCCCACCGACCCTACGCGGGATGCGGATGCGTTGAGTCCGAACGATTGTACGGACTCGTTGGACAGGGCCATCGCCACTACAACGAATCCAGTCTTTCGAACGATCAATGGCTTCCCGGATGTCGATCCTCGGCTGAAAAATCTGCGCACACATGAAGTCCCCAAGCCCGCATTACCGGACGGCACACGCCTTTGGCTACCGCCGCAAGGTGCTACATCTCCCGGACTGCCTCCGACGCAAAGCCTGCCGGCCGAGGCGATGACCTTAGGCGAATTCCGCGAGATAACCGGCCATATGAAACTACGATGTCACCGCAATGGAACTGCCAAAGTCTCGATTAAGGTCGCAGGGTTTAGACCCAACGCTCTGGTCACCGTGTGGGCGATATGGCTGACCACACCACCAGGCGCGGTAGACCCAGCTCCAATTCCCCAGCCCTTCGGTGGCGTACCGAACGTCTTACCGATCAACAAGCATGGCAACGGACGCTTTGTTCGCGAACTCGGCTACTGCCCGATGGATATCGATGCAGACGGTGATCGACTCATGATGCTCGACCTCGCCGAACATTTTGACGGTGTGGTTTACGGTGCGCTTCCGGATCAACCATTCGGCGATTTTCCGTTTTTGCCTAACCCCACTGATCCCACGTCTTTCTTCACCAGCCCGATCGGCGGTGTCGTAACAGTGAACAGAGGTGTCATCAACATGACGCTCGAGCGAGCCTATCAGCCTTAGGCACGAGTAGACGCGACTCGCGTTCCTACATCCTACGTCCGTGTGGAAAGATCCTGTAGTAAATCCTCATGGACGTAGAGATCGATCTGTTTCAGACACACTTCTTCAAGACCGAGATTGCAACTACCATAACCAATGCCATCGCGAGGACCCCTGATGAAAAAACCGCTCTTTGTTATGCCAGACACCTACGATCCACCGCTTAACGTGGCCGCCACAAAGGTGACTGTACTTGCATCCGCAAACGAGACCCAAGGTCAGGAATTCACTCATCAATCCGGACCTGAAGGCACCGGCCCAATGCCGCACAGTCACGGTTGGGATGAAGCCTTTTTTGTCATTCGTGGCAGTGTAGAAATCACCTGCGGTAATGAAACCACAGTCTGCCGCCCGGGTGCGTTTGCCTTTGTACCTGGTGGCACCATACACTCCTTCAAATACGGCCCAGGCGGTGGAGAGATGCTCGAAATCACTGGGGCGGGTAGCGCCGCGGTGCAGATGTTCACAGATCTGAACGACGAATTCATTGACGGACCGCCGGATATGGAGAAACTCGCAGAGGTGCTGGGTAGAACTGGCGCTAAGGTACACCTTTAAGCACCAGGACCGAGCATGTCGACACAATTACGTGAGCGAACCCAGCCGACACTGACTTCAGATAACACCTGACCTGGCGTTGCGCACGATCCTGGCTTGCGCATTCCCATTGCAGCAGGGAGAGAAACCTGACGATGAAACTCTACTCTGACCAATCAGGACGAGCACCCAGCCCCAGGCGAGTGCGCGTGTTTATCGTCGAGAAAGGTCTGGATGTCGCTGTGGTGAAAATGGAACTACACAAGGAAAACCGCACCGACGAATTTCGAAAGAAAAATCCAATGGGCAACTTACCCGTTCTCGAACTCGACGACGGCACATGTATTTCAGAATCATTGGCAATCTGTCGATACTTGGAGGCACTGTCCCCGGCACCCAGCCTTTTTGGCTCGACCCCAATCGAAATCGCCACAATCGAAATGTGGAACCGTCGATCAGAGCTGGCTTTCTACCTGCCCATTGAGTATGCCGGTGGGTTTCTGGGTGAAGACGTCGCCGCTGGTGCGCGCAAGAGAGTCGACAAAATGCTGACGCTCTTCGATGCAGAGCTCGCCACCCACGACTTCATAGCGGGCTCGGCGTTTTCGGTGGCGGACATCACGACGAAAGTTGCGATCGACTTCGGGGTACGATTCAACGACATTGCAGTACCCGAAGACCTTCTCCACTTTCGACGCTGGCATTCTGATATGGAAAGTAGACCCAGCTTTCAGGAGTAAGTGTTGGGGATTGCGCCATGTCCATTCCAAAGATCTTCGAAAACACGACTACGGAAGAACAAGCCAATCTAGATGCAATGCGTGATTGGGTCTCATCGATAGCGACTGCGAACCAGACTGTCAGCGTTGCCGGGAAACTCAACCTCATCCAGGTCCAGATCAGCGCAGGGGGAGTCACATCCAAAAACGTGTGGAAGCTCGCTGCTTTGGGACTGCTTTTCGGCGACGCTTTACACCAGTCGTTTGAAGGACGTCTGAAATGGGTCATGGTGCAAGACAAACACGGAACCAGTCCCGCTTTGCGCTGGAAATCGACCGAGCATCTTGTTTTCCCTATCTCGACGCTGCGCAGCCGCATCCAATCCGGAGAGCCTGTAGACATCCACGCCCTGTTCACTGAGTATGCAGACCTATTTCCTTTTCAACGGCGTTAGCTCATGAATCGCGCGCCATGCTTAACGAGCAGTTCGCCCGGCTGCGCCAAGTGTCATGGATGAAATCGCTTCACAGCCAAAACCCCAGTGGGCGCATCTCCCGAGACCCGGGTGTTCCAACGTAGAATTTCGCGTCCTTATCAACAGAGACGGGCTGACCATCGCCAACCTACGGTTCGGCAAAGGCGCCGAAATAGACGAACATGATGCGCCCATGGACATCGACGTCATCGTCATGGCGGGATCGGGATTCGTCTCCTTAGACGGGGCAACCTCTGAAGTATCGTTGGGGCAAACTATTTTCTGGCCGAGAGGCAAGGCCCACAAACTCTGGACGACAAACTCAACCATGGAAACGATCATGGTTGAGCGAATCTATCAGACGAAAACCGATGATATCTAACAGACAGATGCAGCGGACTGCACAGGGAAGAACACAATGGACCTAAAGAACACCCTTACCGTAAACAGAAACCTTTGGATTTCGTTTGTCGCAACGATTCTGCTGACGATTGCCTTTCAGGTCGCGGTATCGATATGGGATCTACAATTGCTTGATGCAATCTCTGATCCTTCCGAGGTAAGACAGGCCATCTCGTCCATGTCGTCAGATCAGCACCTCGTCCATGCATGGATCACGGCAACCCTCGATGTAGCGTACCCAATCACCTACGGTGCGTTGTTTATCGGGTCCGGGTATAAATTCTACGGAAAATTCGGCTGGTTAATCGCTTGTCCCGTGTTCGTGCTGGTGCCCGTCGATCTGCTCGAAGGGGTCGTTCAGGTCTTTGCTTTGACCGATGTGGCGGATTGGATCGATGCGAAAGCATACTTAACGCCACTGAAAACCGTGTTGTTCCTGATCGGCATTCTCACCACTGTTATCGGATGGGTTATTTGGCTCGTACGCCGGATACGCAGCCAGTGATTAGACTCATGACGGGATTTCACGGTGAGTTAGGTATTTATGGCTAAAGCACCGACCATCCCTTTGAGAATTTTCCGGAGTGAGAGTCGCTATCTTTGAACCCATGATCTAGGACATTCTGATGGCACCAGTAAACATCCGCGAAGGCTCCATGGACGACGCACCGGCGATTCATGACCTCATACTGGGAGTCGCGATCCAGCACGTCTTCCCTACGCTAGACGCAGAGGGGCAAAGTACTTTTCGAAACTCGCTAGCCACTGACGTTAACAGCATTCTTGAGAACGGAACTTATCTTGTTGCCGGTAGCGAGCGTTTTCTCGGAGTCTGCGGCTATCGTACAAACGGCCATGTCAACCATCTGTTCGTACTGGACTCAGAACGCGGCAAGGGAATCGGTAAGCGCTTGTTGGCTGCCGCTCAAGCGCAACTCGGCCATCCCGACCTGGGTCTCAACGCTTCGTTGAATGCCATCAGCTTCTACGAGTCACTCGGATTCTCGCCTGTCGGGCCCGTCAGTGAGACGAATGGCATTAGATTCCAAAACATGAGGATCGCCACTCAGATTCAGACCCGCATCGACACCGTATAGACACTTGGAGCGGCCTGCCGGTTGGACTAGTGCACATCACTCGAGAAACAGAGCTACCTGCAGACGCGCAGCGTCTCGCACGACTCGCCAGTCATCTGGGCCATAATCACCTCGATCGTCTGATTAGTGAATTCGAAGCCGGCATCAATCGATTCGACAGACCCGGTGAGGCGCTGTTCGTCATACGCGGCGGCGACCGATCGCTCATCGGAGTGGGCGGTCTGAACATTGACCCGTATTACCCGCAGTCACCCCCTGGAAGAGTTCGACGACTGTTCATACATCCCAGCCACCGGCGTAAAGGCGTGGGGTCCGTCTTAATGCGTTCTATTGAAGCCTACGCATCCCACTACTTCACCCTGCTACAGCTGTTTACATCCTCCGCCACAGCAGATGCCTTCTACACCAGCTTGGGCTACGATCGCGTTCACGACCGGTTCAAGGTGTCCCATGCAAAACGTTTGGGCGCGCAGGGGTGCATAGCTGAGGGGTGCATAAAAATGTCTACCCACCGCTCGAAGGAGGGCAACAAACGTGGTTAGAGGATCTTGTCTTTGTCAGGGCGCAAGATACTCGGTTGATGGGCGAATTAGCGACATCGGTCATTGCCACTGCTCGAAATGCAGGAAAGTGTCCGGGGTGAACTCAAACGGCGTCGTGATGGCGGCCGCCAAACGTTTCCGCTGGGACGCGGGCGAAGACCTGGTCCAGCGCTATGAGATGGAAGACGGGTGGTCGTCGACATTCTGCCGTAATTGCGGCAGTCCGCTACCCATGTCTACGCCTGACGGCAAGCTGGTATGGATCCCCATCGGGTCACTCGATGAGTATCCTGACATCAAAGTCGTCCAACACATCTATGTCGGTAGTAAAGGTACTTGGGAAGTGATCGGCGATGACGCCCCACAGTACGAGACAGACGTATCGTAAGGTGAAACGTAACATGTTGTTGGCGTTTTACCGTCCGAGGAATGCCCCATGAATCGAGATGAGACGAGCACAGCGACCTGCGATTGCCAGCAATTAAGGGTGCAGTGTCAGGGCCACCCTGTGAAGGTATCTTTGTGCAGCTGTATAAATTGCCAGAGAAGAACCGGAAGCGCTTTCGGTATAGCCGCTTTCTACGACAAAAGCGAATTGACGATTCAAGGCGGTTCCACAGCTTATACTCGCCTCGGCGACAGCGGTAATGCAATCACCTTTCATTTTTGCCCTAACTGCGGTTCTACCGTTTATTGGGAACGAGACCACATGCCGGACGTCATTGCAGTGGCTGTCGGCGCTTTTGCGGATCCGGAGTTTCCCCCGCCCAGCCGCGCTGTGTACGAGCAACATCAGCCTCAGTGGGTGCATCTAGACATTTGAAGGAAACGCTACGTCGTTCTCTCAGTTATGCTTCGCAAATTCGATACCGCCAAAGACTTCGATCTGCTGGTTGCCGGCGAAGTCGAAGCCTTTACCAATTCATATCCGGGATCGACTGTCCCTCTCGATCTCGTTACGTCCAGAATCAGATCAATCGAACGCAAGCGTGTATCTTGCACGGTGCTCGACGAGGGCGAACCTATGGGGTATGTCGTTTTCTCAAAGAGGACTGACGGTACCATCGTAGATATCTACGTCGAAAGCCTATATCTGGCACCTCGAGCACGAGGTGCAGGGAACGTCGAAAAACTACTGAATTCGATCGTACAGACACACGCGCACAGTCGCATCACGCTAGACGTCACCGCTTCCAACGAACCGGCTGTCGCTTCCTACGAATCGCTCGGATTCAAAGTGGAACGCCTGAGAATGACAAAATCCTATCCAACACAAGGTGGGACCCATCGTGACACCTAACGAGCGGCAGAGGTCGAGGACCTCTCTGATAAAATCAGTCGTGTATCTCCTGATCGGCGCTTTTCTTGCCAGCCTGTTTTGGTACTACTGGATCTATGACAGGCTCAAAGAGGAAGCGAGTACACGTATTACCGAAATGGCAACGGCAGTGGTTACGGATATGCAGCTCGCCGAATGCAGAAAGATACAAATGTCAGGCATCGCGTCATTTCTATCCATGGACCTGATATTGCTCGATACCCCGCCAGACCACTTACGTTGCAAAATTGGAGAATTCGCGGACACGAAGTACCGAATACTTCAATCGAATCGCAGCGAAGGCGACGCTCTCGTTCAAAACGCCATCGAGGGCTACGAAGCTCTAGCTGAGGATCAGTCCTGTTTGGTACAAAGCGACGATTAAGGGAGAAACGCCTTTGATCAAAGGCAGTTGTCATTGCGGGACGGTTCACTTCGAGTTGTCTACTCACCCGCAGTTCCTCATGGACTGCAACTGTTCGATCTGCCGCCGTATCGGCGCTCTATGGGGACATGTGCCTATCGAGAGCGTGGTCGTGAACGCCCCCGCAGACGCCACGATCTCTTACGTTCAAGGCGACAAGACGCTAGCGACCCACACCTGTGCAACCTGCGGATGCACGACACATTGGGAAAACCGACTGACCGACGGCGAACACATGGCCGTTAACTTTCGAATGTGCGACCCTGAAACCGTCAGTCAATTCCAGATCAGGCGCTTCGACGGAGCGGACACTTGGCAGTTTCTAGATTAGCTCCGAAAACTATGAGCGTGCGGACCCGGTGCCCCCGCTTAACACCGTGTTAGGCGTCATGGACCGATTCTCCATGGCGCTCGGCTACGGTGCCTGCGCGATCTCCGTATCTCTCCTGCTTTTCTATGCATTAGGTTGGGCGACGTTTGAAGGTGAAACGTGGCGGCAGATCTTCACATCAAGCTCGGGGCTTACTTTGACGATCGGTTGCGGAGTGCTCGCAATGATCTTCTGGGTATGGATGTGCACACACTACCTATCACACCGAAGTCGAGTGTCGGTGGGCTGGGGTATCTTTCTGTTTCTCGGACTGTATGTCGCTGCGACGGTATACTTTTTGACGGTTTATAGACGCTATCGTCGGTCGCCGGACAATGGTACTTAAACACCCCTTTCCGTAATGAAGCGTGCATCTGCTTTGAAGTATCGATTTTGCTACGCTAGCGAAACTTTACGCGAGGAGTAAATAGTGGGCAAAACATACGACGAACCGACACCCAAACTTATTGACACATACGCAGCATAGATGGCCTCACCGGGTTAGATAAACCATCCTTATGAGGTCGTTTAACCAATGGGTCGGCATCTAGATCGATGGCGACCAGTCCCGAATACGCAGATTACATCTTGGAACAGATCTCCGGTGCCGGTGAAATCACACACCGTAAGATGTTCGGTGGGGTCGGCATCTACGTCGACGGAGTATTTTGCGCAATCATCGGCTCATCCAATCGGTTCTACTTACGCGTGGGTCCTAACAATATCGACGACTTCAAAAACGAAGCCATGGAAAAATTCGCAGGCGGTAAAGGCGCTGGAATGCCATATTACGAAGTCCCTGAGCACGTCGTCGAAGATCCTGATGTTTTGGCCACGTGGGCTATGCAAGCTAGAGACGCCGCGATCAATGCCAAAAGAAAATAGCCGGACACAGCCGCTCAACGAATCGTCACAACAGGAGATTAAGCACATGTACATAAATACTTACGTTCTTGCAGTCCCTGAAAACAAGAAAGAGGAATACACGCGTAAGGCACAAATGTTTGCGGAAATCGCTAGGGATTTCGGAGCGCTCGAGATCTTCGAGAACTGGGAACTCGAAGTACCGGACGGTGCCCACACCGATTATCGCAAAGCAGTCAACGCCGGCCCCGACGAGAAAATCGTCGTGTCATGGACCATCTGGCCCGATCGCGAAACGGGCGCCAGAGCGCATAAAGGCATGTTCGCCGATGCTCGTATGGAGGCGATCGGCGAGATGCCCATCGACGGCAAGCGGATGATTCTAGGCGGTTTCGAGCCCATCGTTGCATTTCACAACCATTGAACCTTGCACATTGGTCAGGCTAGTCCAGCGGCAGCAGCGGCTTAGCCTTATTCGCGATTTGCCAGTCGCCATCTGCATTGCGGTCGTACGTCCACACGACTTTGTTGACCTCCACGGACCCTTCTGCCTTGAAGTGATAGTGAACGTACGCGGACTCGCGAGGCCCTTCTCCAATAGAAACACCCACTAATTCAGCTCGGGGATAGTCCGTGTGGAAATCCGTTTCTACCCTGTCCGACCCCGGCAGGTTGGGACCGCACCCTGAGAGCAAAGCGCACATAGTCAAAATTGACACTAAATCTGATGAAATCCTGCGCATAATCCGACTTGTTCGTGAAACCGCGTCAGTATCGTACCAAACCCACTTCCGTGTCGTCTCCACAACACCGGCTCTTTGACAGTACGGTCGAAAACCTCGTGGTAAGCTAGAAACAGCCAGGTATGCCCTGTAGAACCGGGAGGAAGAAATGAAATCGATGACCTGCAGTCAACTCGGCGGCGCTTGCGGCGAAGTCTTCCGCGCCGAAACCTTCGAGGAAATGGCGGAGTTGAGCAGACAGCACGGCATGAAGATGCACGAGGCACAGGACACTGCACACTTGGTAGCGATGGAGGCCATGCAAGAGTTGATGAAGAATCCGGATGGAATGAAGACCTGGTTCGAGACGAAGCGTGCGGAGTTCGACGCTTTGCCAGAAGACTAGAACGCTCAGTTTCGATGCAGCTAGGCAAACTCGGTCAGTTCGCGCTCCCGGTTTCTGATGCAAACCGATCAGAATCGTTCTACGAGAAGACCCTGGGCTTGACTAAGCTGTTTCGATTCGACGACCTGGTCTTTTTCGATTGCGATGGTGTGCGCCTGATGCTGGAAGGGACTAAGGACAAGATCGCAAGTTCGGGTGTCTGCCATTACTTCAGCGTTGATGACATAGACAACGCCGTTGCCATCTTGGAAACGCGCGCGTTGGTCTTTACCCAGCCACCGCACCTCATTGCAGACATGCCGGACCACGAGCTTTGGATGGCTTTCTTCGACGATCCGGACGGTCACACGCTGGCGTTAATGGAAGAACGTGCAAAATGAACCTTTGACCCGACGTCAGGCAGCTAACGTAACGCCTCTGCGGTTCGAGGTGGTTCTATTCGCGAATTTTCGCTACCCTGACTTACCCTACGGATTTTGAAGGTCGGCAATGGATCGTAACCAGCGCTTCACCTCAGAAGAAGTCAGCGCCATCGTGCGCGAAGCCCTACAGCTACGGCATTCAGAAGAGGCCCATTCGATCAGCTACGCGGATCTCGAAGATATCGCGAAGCAGTGTGGCGTCGACTTGGAAACGCTCGAGAAAACTCTCCAACGACGCAAAATAGAATCCAAGAAGCAGACCATTCGGCGCGAATGGCGCACTAAGGCGCTAGCCACGTTGGCTTGGCCGGCATTGGCATGCACGGGACTCGTCGTAATGAACATACTCGGCGGCGGTTTCCCTTGGGCAATCTTCCCCGTCATGTTCTGGCTTCTGCCAGAGCTGTCTCGATGCCGAACACGTTTGTTCCCAACGGATGGAATGCTTACCAAAACGGCTCAACGACTTGAGACAGCACAATCTTCGGCGCAGTAAAGTCACCGGTCTGTTTGAACGGTCTCACTGCTCGCGTTCTGTAGACAGCTACGGCAATAGAGTAGTTTGCAGGTGCTAGACAGCAAGTGAAGGACCTACCTGCAGGCGGGGGATGTCTGTGCGGATCCTGTCGATACCTGATTAGTGCATCTCCGTACGTTGCCTACACCTGCCACTGTCGCGCATGTCAGAAGTTAACCGCGAGCGCGTTTCTGTCTTGCATGCAAATTCCTAGAGAAAGTTTCGAACTCGTCACCGGAAAACCGCGTGCGCGCGATCGCATCGCCGATTCCGGGAACGTTCTGAACACGGCGTTTTGCGGTGCTTGCGGGTCGACGCTGTACATCGACAACTCCGCCAGGCCGCGAGTACGCACGGTTCACGTCGGTTCTCTGGACGATCCGCACGCGGTAGAGGTGTCGGCGCACATCTGGGTGAAACGCAAGCTACCTTGGGTCGTTCTGCCCGAGCAGCATCGTATATTCGCAGCCGCGGGAGACTGGACTGAGGACTATGCCAGCGATCCGACTCGCTATGACGAACGTTCTTAACGACCGTCGTTCAATGTGCCAGACGGACCAAACGTACCGCCTACTTTCGTTTGCAAGCCGCAGTACTCGTGGCAAACTCAGGCTGCACAAGAATTCACAGCGTCAGGTATCCGTGTGGCTACCTATCCCTAGCGACTGAGCGTCTTGTATGACACCAACACCCGGCCGATCGCGCCATCAACGCACACGCGTTGCCGCCTACGGTTTGATCACCCGAGACGATCAGATACTGTTGTGCCGAATCTCAGACCAGCTTCCACAACACCATGGTAAATGGACACTCCCCGGGGGCGGTATCGAGTTCGGAGAAACACCCGAGGAAGCTGCTCTAAGGGAAATCGAGGAAGAAACCGGCCTCGCCGTTTCGATCGATCGGCTTCTGCTGATCGACTCTGTTGTAGTGGATACACCAAACGCCGACATTCACAGTTTTCGAATCCTCTATTCAGCGATCCCGAAGGGCGGTCGACTGCGCAATGAAATCGACGGCACGACAGACCTGTGTCAATGGTGGCCTTTCGCAGACTTACCCGATATGGTCGACGTCGCGATGACAGGTGTCTCGATCGTCAGCAGATAAAGGAGCGGCGCTTCGCGAGTTGTGCGGTAAGAGGGTTACCTTGACGTACGATGAGTTCAACGAGTTTTGTCAGGCCCTACCGGCAACGTCGCATGTCGTTCAGTGGGGAGACGCGCACGTTTGGAAAGTAGGGGGGCGGGTGTTCGCCATCGGCGGATGGGAAAAGACCGAAGAGCCCGCATTCACTTTCAAAGCGTCCGAACTCAATTTCGACGTTCTAAAAGACCAACCCGGGTATAGGCCTGCACCTTACATGGCTTCGCGCGGCATGAAGTGGATACAACAGTACACCTGCATGAACGATGATGACGATCAACTCAAATACTACATCGAGCAATCTCATCGCTTGGTCGTGTCCGGCTTGACCCAGCAGAAGCAGAAGGAACTCGGGTTTTGAAGTGTCTTCTATGTATGGAACCCTGTTAACGGGCATGGATTTCCGTCCAATCAACCTGAAGGAAAAGCTGGCGAAATTCGAGCAGGCTTGGACACCGAAAGTCGTCGCCGAGCTCAACGACTATCACATTAAGGTCGTGAAACTATTGGGTGAATTCGTCTGGCACAAGCACGATGAGACCGATGAGATGTTCCTTTGCGTCGACGGCGAAATGGACATCCTGTTCAGAGACGCTCGTGTCACCCTGAAGAAGGGCGAGTTAGTTGTCGTACCCAAAGGCGTAGAACACAAACCCATATCGGACCAAGGCTGTGAGGCTGTGATCATCGAACCCAAGGGCATCACCAACACCGGAGATGCCGGTGGTGAATTAACGGCACCTAACGATGACTGGATTTGACGCCATGCTTAGCGGTCACGGGTTGCCAACGAAGAGGATTGCCAATTGAAAGTGTCACTTGTTAGCGTACCTGTGCAAGACCCTCAGGAAGCGCACGAGATTTACACAACAAAGTTGGGTTTCGTATCGAAGGAGTTCGACCCGGAAGCCTTGCTCGCCATCGTCGCTTCTCCCGAAGCCCCTGACGCAACCGCGATTTTGCTCGAACCCTGTCGAGGAAGTTTCGCGGAGGACTACCAAAAAGCCGCATATGAGGCCAATCTGCCTATTGTTATCTTTAGCGCGATCGACGCGGAAGCGGAAATGGATCGATTGCAAGGTGCGGGAGTAAAGACGCGACCGGATCTCGATCGGCCGGAATTTGGTTTAATCAATTTGTTCGAAGATGGTTGTGGCAACTTGATAATGATCGATGACTCACCCTGAATAACGAATGGGTAGCACATGAAAAAGATTAAGAACGAGGCCGCGTTGTTTAAAGCTGCCGTTGCAGCGGGCACGAAGTATGGGGAAAGCAGGGGTGTGGTCGAATTCGATCAGACCGACACGCTGAACGAAAAAGCGTTGTATATCTATCGGCTGTTGGTCCACGACAAGCTGCTGGTGCCACTGCCGGAAGAACAGGTGTCGCAGAAATCGATTCGTCATCGGTTGGTGTTGTGGCACATGCGGCAGCTACCGAAAGACGATCCACTCCTGAAATAAGCCGCATCGAATCCAGTGTCTTCGGCGTTCAGAGTTTCGCGCATCAATAACTCCGAATGGCGATCCTACAAGGCCACCAGGATCGGCGCATTGAGAGATTCGCCGACCGCGTTCGGCAGCACCCTCGAATCTGCGTTGTTGCTTTCCGACAAAGAGTGGCAGTCGAGGATCGTCCAAGCATCGGCCGATTTGGATTTGCCGCTGTTCGCTAGAGACGGGGATCGCGTCATCGGCCTGGCCTGGGGAAAGATCTTCCCAACCGATTTGACCACCGCACATCTGTTTCAGATGTGGGTGCACCCAAACGCCAGGGGCTTCGGCGCAGGACACGGACTATTGAATACCGTCATTGACTGGGCTAAAGCGTGTAGGACGGCTCAAGTGTTACTGTCAGTGACCATCGATGATTCGGCCGCGTGGCGTATGTACAAATCCGCCGGGTTTCAAGACACCGGTTCACCAGAGCCGCTCAGGGAAGGCTCGGGCATCATGTCGCAACCCATGACACTAAGCATCGAAGGCAACACCTAACGAAGGTGTTGAGCGGCTGCATCTCACTTACTAGACATAGGACAGCTCAATGACAAGATCTTCCGTTGCAACCGGCAGCCCCTTCGAACCTGTCGTTGGCATATCGAGAGCCGTTCTGATCGGCAACGTAATAGCGGTAGGTGGCACTGCCCCACTCGCGCCCGACGGGTCCAATTTCGGGGTCGGCGATCCTGCGGCCCAGGTAAAGCGATGCATCGAGATCGCACTGGAGGCCATTGCGGATCTGGGCGCGACCATTGACGACGTTATTCGCACTCGTCTCATGCTTACCCGCATCGAAGACTGGGAGGTATGTGCGAAAGCGCACGGAGAAGTGTTCGGTGAGGTACGGCCGGTAAGCACGATCATGCAGATTTCAAGATTCATTGACGAAGAATGGCTTGTGGAAATTGAACTGGACGCAGTCGTTCACAATCGGGCCTGATTCTGCGCTACCGAAGCTGCTTTTGGAGGTACCATGCAACCCTTCAACATAGCCAGGTGCTAGGAATGTCTTCCCAACTTTCCGGGGGATGCCAATGCGGCAGCGTCCGCTATTCCATTACGCAATCGCCCATTCGCCTCAATGTGTGCCACTGCACCGACTGCCAGAAGCAATCTGGAAGCGCGTTTGGCATGAGCCTCGTTATCGATCCCGACTCGCTCCGTATGGAATCAGGTCAGATCAAGGAATTTGAACTGACAGCGGATAGCGGTCGAACCAAGACCTGTGGGTTTTGTCCCGAGTGCGGCGTGCGCATCTACAATCGCACTTCCGCCCTATGCAGTGTCAAAGCGGGCACGCTCGACGATACAAGATCACTTAGACCGGACGCGCAGTACTGGACAAAGAGCCGTCAGGAATGGTCCACTTTGCGCTCGGACATTCCTCAATACGAAACTCATAAGTGAGCGGTAGACGCGTACCGGAGCAGAGGCTCTCGGCACGAACAGTACCCCACCGCAATCCCGGAACACGGCGTTAGGCATGAACCACGACTCAGAGTTTGAAGGCGGATGCTACTGCGGCAAAGTCAGGTACCGGGCTGGAGCAGCACCCGTGTTGTCGCTCTTGTGTTTTTGCAGCGACTGTCTGGCTGCCTACGGTTGTGACGGATATCCGGGCATGATGTTTACGAACGACACTTTCGAAGTCACATCGGGAGACACATCGGTTCACAGCAGAATCGCCGAATCCGGCCGGCGGGTTGAGCGGCATTTCTGTTCCAACTGCGGAACGACCGTTTGGGGCCAGACCGCACTGGGGCTGGTGAGTATCGCCGCCGGTACGCTGGACAACCCCGAACTTTTCAATCCAACCAAGGCCGTGTTCACCTCTCAAGCGCCCGGTTGGGCGAGAATACCCTCGCACCTAGAGATTGAGGACTAAGAAACACGTCGTCGAGCATCCAACAAAGTGCCTCCTGATCCACACGAAACTCTATCCATATTCGCTGAGGTCTCCATCGCGCTGGCAGGCTTCTCAGGCATCGTCATCGCCTTCGGTTATCGTTCCGTCGAGGTACTCTCTGCGCTGGAGGTGCGCAGACTCGCAAACTTGTTCATGCTCTCCGGTTTCGCTCTGATCGTCTCCCTGCTCGGTATGTCGATACTTCACGTGGCCAACACACAGCCGGAATCGCTCTGGAGTTTAGGCAGCGGACTGGTTTTCGTGTTGGGGACCGTGTGGCTGCTACGGGACATATCGAAAGTACGAGGGTTGGCCAGCGAAGGGGAACCTATAAACCTTGCCCTCGTTACTGCGTTCGATTCCCTCGCCGCAATCGCCCTGCTACTTCAGTTGTACAACGCCTTTGTCATGCATGAAGCTTGGCCGTTTTTCCTGGCTTTGACCTTGATAACAGCAGGTGCATTTCAGCAGTTCATTTTGCTCGTACACATGCGCATCCGCGTGAGATCCTCTCAGGACACGTCCAAAAAATTGAGGAAGAACTAGCCATGAAATCCTTGTTACTCGCTGCAATCGCCATGATTCTCGTCTGCACAGTCGACTACAGAGTTGCGGTCGCTGAAGACGGTGAACGCAAAGCTGCAGTTACGGGGATCGGCGGCGTGTTCTTATTGTCTCGAGATGACGCCAAGGCGCTGTCGGCCTGGTACGAGCAGCACCTCGGACTACGGATGGAAGATTTCGGTGCCGCGATTCTGCAATGGAAAGACGACACAGCCGAGGACGGCGGCGTGACCGTGTGGCACGCCAAAGACCCAGCCACCCATCCCTTTAGTCCAAGCAAGTCACCCTTCATGATCAATTATCGCGTCAACGATCTCGAAACGATGATTAAACAACTGACAGACGCAGGGATCGATATCCTCGCCGGACCCGAGTACCACGAAAACGGCGCGTTTGCATGGATCATGGATCCGGAGGGCAACAAAATCGAATTGTGGGAACCGAAGATCTGGGACGAGAAGAACAAGCAATCGCTCGCTCGAGCGAAGGAACCGGCAGACTGACTTTTGCCTTCCGACGTACGACTATCTCAGAGGTAATTGCCGCGTCTTCACCTATTGAGACAATTCGCCTATGAACTCTTTCATCGCGTCTCTGTTTCTCGTCGCCGGTATCGTCAACTTCGCACCTCTCATCGGTGTCAGTTCGGTCGAACAGTTGGGTAAGCTGTATCAAATCGACATACTCAACCGGGACGTTGCGCTACTACTCAGGCATCGGGCCGTGCTATTTGGCATCGTCGGCACGTTGATCATTGGTGCCGCATTTCTGCCGCACTTGAGAACAGCCGCAGCCATCGCAGGCCTCGTCAGTATGATGTCCTTCATCGTTCTTGTCTTATTCCTGAAAACGAGCAATTCTTCGCTCATGCAAATCGCATGGGTCGATGTTTTTGCGATCGTTGCACTGCTGCTCGGATTCATATTGCACATCGCTCTGCAGCGAACCGTTACTTGAAAATCAATCGCATCAAACTAGGAGTAACAAATGATTGGATACACCACTTTAGGCGCCAACGATTTCGACTCCACGGCATCGTTTTACGACGCCCTATTCGAAGTTTGCGGCGCTTCGCGAATCATGGAGTTGGACGGGTTCATTCTGTGGGGGACATCGATGGAGGACTCCGCCTTGGCGCTTGTACAACCCTATGACCAGAACCCGGCGACGGTTGGTAATGGTGTCATGGTGGCGATTCGCGCCCGGTCACAAGACGAAGTCGATGCACTCTACAACAAAGCCATCGAACTCGGCGGTACCGACGAAGGCGCACCCGGTGCTAGAGGCGACGGGTTCTACGCCGGGTATTTCCGCGATCCCGAAGGCAACAAGCTAAACGCATTCGCGCTGGGGTAGTCACCCGTCCTCGATGGATCCGGCGCTCCTGCATTGCGGCGCTATCGAATTCGATGCGCAGGCCGGGTACTCTTCGACCATGAGCGCGCATTCGAGCACCGTGAAAACCATGGCGGGATTTTTCCGTGCGGTGCTGGGCCGGTGGCTGCCGTTTCTGGCTAAGAGCCAACAGCTCACGGACATCTACAACTACCTCCCCATCGATGGGCTCTTCGCGACCTCCGGACAACCGAGCGAAGCCCAGTTCGAATTGATCAAGGATGCCGGTTACGAGACGGTCATCAATCTCGCACCGAGCAGCGTGCTAGAAAATTCAGTGGTCGAAGAACGCGCGATACTGTCCCGCCTTGGTATCGAGTACGTGCACATTCCCGTCGACTTCAAGCACCCCACGGATGCAGACTTCGACACATTCGTCGAACGCCTGCGCGATGCCGAACCCGCAAAAACCTGGGTGCACTGCGCAGCCAACATGCGAGTATCCGCGTTCGCCTATAGATACCGCCGCGGTGTGTTGGCGGAGAACGAAGGGTCAGCAAGGATCGACCTGCACAAGATCTGGGAACCCGTAGGGGTGTGGAAAGATTTCATCAATCAATGACGATTGAGTGTCGAGACGGCGACCCGGCTAAGTTAAAACGCCTTCTAGGTAAGAATGCCATCTAAATGAAGCACATCTTCTGGCTCGTCGAGAACGAGCTTTGCGGTCGGCCCGGCCCAAATCACGAACCATGGGATCTCATCCAGCTCAAGGAGCAAGCCGGGATACACGCCATTCTATCGGTCAACGCTGCCGACGCCGTTTACGAAGACGAACTTGCGGCAGCGGGCCTCGATCACCGGTGTATCCCACTCGCCGCAAATGCACCTCCACGACCGGGGGAGAAAGCCCTTTGCCTAGAGCGCCTTCCCGAAGCCTTCGATTTCGTCTCCAGCTATGCGCTCGCCGCCAAACCCGTGCTCGTCCACTGCAGGCAAGGCAAAGATCGGACCGGGTTGTTCATGGCGTACTACCTGCGCCGGCGTTACGGATTAGATCTCGATCAAGCCATTTCCCGGTTGATGGCTGTCAGACCCATTGCCTTATCCGCTGAAGGGTGGGACCAGTTCGCAAGGGACGTTCTCGAGGCAGCGACATGAAATGACGAGTCAACTAGCGTACTCATCAGAGTTGCGTTAGTTTCCGGTGCAAACGTCTCCGAAGGACAGGATTCACCAATGCCAGCACACATAAGAGCCGGACTGACATGGATGTTCGCAACTGCCATCGGCGTTACGGGATGTTCGAACAACAACACGAATGCCAACGCGGACCTAGTCGGATCCGGTGTCGCCGGTCGCCACCTTCCTAAAGTGGAGCTGAAACAGTGCAAGCCCGCCACCGAAGTCGGTCCCATCGTTCAAAACGCCCGTTTACCCAAATACCCCGCCGCGGAGTTCTTCAACAACAAACCCGGCGAGGTGGTCATCAAGTTCGACGTTACAGAATCCGGCACCACCGAAAACATCGAAGTGATCCGATCGACTACCGAGGGTTTTAAAATCCAAGCCGGTGCAGCCGTACAGACCTGGCAGTTCAAACCGGCCATCGACGGCAACGCTCGTGTTCGAGTGACATGCACGCAAAAGTACGGCTTCGACCGCCGCTAGGTTCGATGAAAACGAGCCTTTCCGAACTCGAATTAAAAGCGTTGGGCGGCAACGTTCATGGCTAAGATCGATCCCAGTTTGCGTCTCACGGCCGGCGAAATCGACGCCATCATGTCCGATGAGTCACGACTGCGCATCGCCACACACGGCCCGGCAGACGAAATCAACCTCACACCGATGACTTTCGGATGGGCTGAAGGCAAGGTGTATATTTTCGGCAGAGGTCAGAAGATCGCGAACCTCCGCCGTAATGCGTCCGCTACGATACTCGTGGACACGGGGTCGGCTTGGCGCGAACTGCAAGGCATCATGATGCCGGGCACCGCGAAAGTTTTGGAATCTGCGTCAGAAGAAGAGAACGACGACAGCCTACCGCTGGCCCGACTCAATCTCGGCGCAAAGCACAATCTAACCAAGGACGGCGTGATCGCGCCCTATTCCGCGTCCGCGTCCGGCCGGAGCCGGCGGTGGATTGTGTTTACACCGGCGAGAGTGATCTCGTGGAACAACGCAAAGCTCCCTTAAAACACTGCCTAAAGAAAAATGATTGGATACATCACGCTGGGTACCAACAACCTTGAACGCGCAGCGTCGTTTTACGACGCCCTTTTTAGAGAGATCGGCGCGAAGCGCGTCATGACCGACGAGCGCATGCTCGGTTGGGGCACAACGCCAGGCGCAGCGATGTTCTCCGTCATTACGCCGTACGACGGTCAGGACGCGACAATCGGCAACGGTGTGATGATCGCCCTAGACGTCGAGACGCCGGAGAACGTAGAACGCGTTTACTCGAAGGCATTGAAGCTCGGGGCAACGGATGAAGGACATCCCCACGACCGCGGTTCCACCATGGGATTCTACGGGGGCTACTTTCGGGATCTGGATGGCAACAAACTCGTCGCTTATTGCCTCGGCTACAGACCGGACGACAGTGCCCAGTGAAATCCGCTCCCAGCCACGACGTGGAGCGCTGGGTCCGTTACTCGTTGTGGTTGACTGCGCCCTTCAACTTTCTGGCTGCATACGCGTTCGCGTTCCCAACCTCCGCGCTGGGTCAGCTCTTGGCGCTTCCACAACAACCGTACAGCTTCTACACGGTCTTTGCCGGGGGAATGGTCGGGCTCTTTGGAGGTATGTACGTATGGGCCGCGTTACAAACCCATCTGGTCAGACCCATCATCGCATTCGGCGCGACTGGTAAGACGATCGCGGTCGCGACGTCGGCCCTGCTTTTCGCGGTCGGTAAGTTTTCGGGCTTTGCGCTGTTCGTCGTCTCAGGCGATTTGGTTTTTGCGGCACTTTGGTTCTATTGGCTGACCCGCACCCGTCGCGACCGCGTTTAGTACACCTGCCCTATAGTAACCTCCGGTTATGGCCTTTAATTTGTGATTAGGCAATCGCAACATGAGAACTCGAATGGCCAGGCCAACGCACTACTTCAGACTCGTTTGGGGACTTCCAGCGTACTTCTTAGTCGCCTTACTCATCGTTCCCCTGCAAAGTGTCTCGGCGAAATCTCTGATTACCACAAGCAATCCGTCCGCCGCGGAACTCGGCAATCAGTGCAAGATGCGAAAGATCCCAGCCTACTGTCGTATGAAGGACGACATCTGCGACACCGCCGATGATCTCTACGGGTACGGCACCTCTTACATCAACGGGGCTGCGGATCTATTCGGTGCAGCGGCGAACGCTTACGCCGGTGGCAACCTGGTCTCCGAAGCGGCTGCCGGTAATTACGCCAACGCCGCCGCGGGTGGCGTGACCGAAACCGCCGGAGCTATCGCAGGCTCCGTGGCGGGAACGTTGGGTGGCGCTGCGCTCACCGTCGGACTTGCCGCAGCCGGACTGGCAAACATCGCGGCTGGATCGGAACTTGAAGACGAAGCGAACAAATACCTCGACAAAGCCAAAGCCGCATCACAAGGCGAGAAGCGCTGCACGGAGCTATGTGCCTGGCTGACGGCCAATTGTCCTTAGGGGCGAACGCGCTCACACAGCCATTCAATTGGACACATCCGACACGGCACAATAGCATACGCACATGATCCACTCCTTCATCGGTCACCTAGTGACGAGCATAGATATCGGCGCGCTTGAACGTGCGGTTATCGTGCTGCCTGGAGGAACGTGATCATCTACATCGATCGATTCAGAAAACCCCGGCAGCAGCAATGCTCCCGGGGTTTTTCTTTATCAGGGTGGCAATAGTGTGAGTGAAAACATGACAGGAGAAAGCCATGCAAATCAAAGACCTCGTTAAGAACCAAAAAGCGCATTTCGTGTTCTACCGTGACCGCGCGTTGTTCTACGAGACGGATAATGGCTTTCAGTTCCCCGTACCCATCGACGATGCGGGCTCCGCTACGCTGAACCATGAGGAGAAAGCCATCCTGCTAATGCGGTATATTCGCAAGCACCTCGAAAAAACCCAGCAGGCGCGAGAAGATCAAGATCAAGCTTCCGGCCGCGATTGATCAACCGGTCAGCGCTCGTCCGCGATTATCAGGAGCAAATCCATGCCTTCCAATACAGAAGTGATCCGAGCGTTCGTCGAGCACTGGAGTTCGTTGGACGCCCAATTGCTGTCCGACTACTTCACCGAGGACGGCACCTACTACAACATGCCCGCCAAGGCAGTGACCGGAAAGGACAACATAGAGAAGTTCATCGCGGCCTTTCTAACCGGCTGGACAGAGACACAGTGGGACATCATTCGTATTGCCGAGCACGGCGATACGGTATTTTGCGAGCGTCTCGACCGTACGAAAACCCAAGCCGGTAACGTCGACCTACCGTGTTGCGGTGTGTTCGAAATGCGCGAAGGCAAGATCCACGTGTGGCGGGACTACTTCGATATGCAAACGTTTACAAGCGCCATGTCGGCCGGAGGCTAGACGACACCCATGCGTGTCAACATTACCGGCAGCGCGGGTGCAGGTAAGACGACTCTGGCAAAGGTGGTTGCGGCACACTTGGGTGTGCCCGCATACCATCTGGACGCAATCGTGTGGCAGCCCGGCTGGCGCAAAACGCCAACCCCGCTGAGGGCAGCGCTCGAGGCACAAATCACCCGACAGCCCAGTTGGGTGATTGACGGTGTTTCCGCTACCGTACGTGACATTGCCGACGTGGTCGTGGTCTTGGACCCACCTTGGCACCAATGCCTGCGTCAAGCTTTGCGCCGCAACCTGCCGTACCTGTTTCGCTCTCGACCTGGGTTGCCCGAACGCTGCCCCGAGATCTTGATTCTGCCTAAGCTCATTCGCATGATTCTGATGCACCCCACGACGTTGAGGCCCGTGTTGCTGCAAGAAGCGGCATCCTCTGACAAGTACTTCGTTGTCTCCGACCCCAAAGCTCATGAACCCATCCTCGAAAAAATCAGCACCGCCTCGTGACGACGAATGCGTTCACCGGGGATCCTGCCTGTGTGGGCGTATTTCATACGAGATCTCGCAAGAACTCTCGGATTTCGGGTATTGCCACTGCCGCAGCTGTCAGAAAGCCAGCGGTTCGGCGCACGGTGCCAACGCGGGTGTGCACCGACGGTGTCTGACCATCAGTGACCCACAAGCATTACTCAAGGAATTCGAGTCCAGTCCAGGCAAGATACGTGCGTTTTGCGCCCATTGCGGGTCGCCGATACTGGCGTACCTGAAAGCGAGCCCGGAACTGGTGCGCATTCGCCTGGGCACCCTGGATTCCCGCTTCACAAAGCGACCCAAGGCGCATACCTTTGTCAGCGACAAGGCGGATTGGGACAAGCTGGACGATGGGATTCCTCAGTTCGACACGTGGGCCAGCCGCGACGTGCTCGAACAGGTAGGCTCGAAGCAACCCTAGCGTCCTGACAACAGCCCATTGCTTAGGGGGGGCGATGAAGTACACGCGAATCTATTCCGGCGACGACGGCCAATCGCACTTCGAAGACGTCGAGTTCGACCTCGATGACTATGGGGCCCGGGGAAGAATCTCCGCTTTGTGGAATGGTCCAGGCGCCATGTTCAGGGAAGTGGACGGTGACTATAACTATGATTATCACAACGCGCCGCGGCGTCAGTTCGTGGTCAATCTGACGGGGTCCGTCGACATCGAAGTCGGTGACGGCACCGTGCGACGAATGGAACCCGGCAGCATTCTTCTGGCTGAGGATCTCACCGGACAAGGCCACATCAGCCGCAGCGTCAACAACGAACCGCGGACATGTATCTTCATTCCGCTGGAAGACTGAGCGGACGTCGCTGGTCTTACGGTAATTCCCATGCATGAGTCGCCAGCCGAGATTCAGTCACTGCAAGCACTGCTCGACAGGAGTTTTGCCAATGCCGGTGAACACTATCGCTCGATTCACGTGCCTGGCTGGCGACTAACGGCAAGTGAGGTGTGCGAACTGCTCACCGGCGTTGCCATCTTCGACCTCGCTACGGTCAGTTCCGCTCAAAAGCCTTACGTCGCACCCGTGGATGGGTTGTTTCTCAAAAGTACTCTGTGGTTTGCCTCGAGCCACAACTCGCTGCGGTTCAAACACATTCGCACCAATCCACAAGTTAGCGCGGCTTACACACAGGGGGAAGACATATCGATCGTCATTCATGGGGTGGCGCATGAAGTAGACACGAGCTTGCCCGGCCACGAGGCGTTGCACGACTACTGTGTGGAGATTTACGGGCCTACCTATGACGCTTGGGGTTACTGGGGCAAGATGCCCTACGCCTGGCTCGAACCGACGGCGATGTACGCTTCTCGACCCGGGCGTGGTCATGAGAGCAAGACATAGGAGAGCGCGATGGCAAAGACTTATAGCGGTGCGTGTATGTGCGGTGCGGTGAAGTTCTCCTTCCCAGGACAACCCAAGTTCGTCGCAGAATGCGTGTGCGAATCGTGTCGCCGGGCGCACGGGGCATCTTCTGTCTGTTGGACGGGCGTCGAGACGGCGCGATTCCAACTCGACGAAGGCAGCGCGGCGCTCGAATGGTACCGGTCGAGCGCCGACGCTGAGCGGGGGTTTTGCAAATCCTGTGGTACACGGTTGTTCTTTCGCTCTAGTAAGTGGCCCGGAGAAACACACATGGCTGTCGCCTGCATGCAGGAACCTCACGATCTTGCCGCCGATAAAGTGAGCTTCAAAGAAGAATTACCGGCCTGGACCGCGGTGAGATTCGACGCAGACTAAGCCACCTTCGAACCCGATCGTGAGCAGTTGAGGTGCAGCTAGCCACCAGTGGCTTAGCACTGCGTTTTAACTGTATTCTCGTACGATGACCCGCTACATTCGACCCCGCGACGACTTCGGTCGCTACCAGACGCACGTCTACTCCGACGAAGATTCCGTGGCACGCGCGCCATCGCCGGGTACATCCACCGGTACGCATTTCGCAGTCACACTCGGCCGAACCCACTACAAACGGGTCGGACCACATCCCAGGTGGAGTTCTCGGCTCGCCCTTTCAGCATGCCTGTTCGCCGCCGGCCTGTCCTATGCAGCCGCAACAGAAACCGGAATGGCGTGGGGCGAAATCGTCGCTCCCAGAACTTCGCAGACTTTCCCCGACGGCATCTACGCCGTGGTGGCGTGCGATGAGGAGGTTATGCAGGGCACCGTCACCATACAAGCGGGCCAGGGCGAGACTTTCGACTACACCTGGTGCGCCGTGGATATGCTGGCGATGACCTACGCGATCCGCGTTTATCACGGTAACGTTGAGTTTTGCCGCCTAACGATGGAGACTGAAGATACCGAGTTCGGCTTCGATCATGTTTACGTGCCGGACGAATGCGTGGCGGTTGAAATGAGTGAGACATAGCATTGAGAGGTGGCCGTGAACATTTCTATTACCTATTGCGCCCAGTGAAACTATAAACCTCAGGCGGTCAGTTTGGCTGCCAAGATCAAAGCCGCGTTGGGCGTCGAGCCCACACTCGTCCCGGAGGGCAAGGGAATATTCGATGTCGCGCTAGACGGCAAACTCATTTACTCGAAATTCCAGACCGGGACGTTTCCCGACGAAAAAGCGCTAGTGGAAGAACTCCACGTCGCCTGCAACGCGTAAGGCGATCGGGTGAAGCGCACATCGTAGTCCTTCATGGTCGAGGTCCGCGAGGACGTGGCGACCCAACCTAAACGAGGCGCGTGAACGCGATGGCAGACTCAACCCGTATCACCAAAACTCACTCGATCCCTTGGGTCGAAGAGACTTACCGCAACCTGACGTGCCGGGTTAAAGCGCTATCCGGAATCCGCATCGGCGCGCGGATCGAGGACATTCCGCCCGGCCAGGCTTCTAGCGAACACCACTACCACACCGCGGAAGAAGAACACGTGTTCGTGCTGAACGGCAATGGCACGCTGTTTTCAGGAGACGAACAGATTCCTATCGAAACCGGAGACCACGTTTGTTTCGCTGCCGGGGACGCGCGCGCCCATCACATCGAAAACACCTCTGAAGACAACCTGACCTTCTTAGTCTACGGGGAACGGAACGACAACGACGTGGTATTTTATCCTCGCGCCAAAACGATGTGGGTCAAAGCGACGGGACGCCGCGTGTACGCATACACTGAACGAGACACCTAAGATGAGACAAGAAACGCTGGAAGGCGGTTGTTTTTGCGGCGCCATACGTTACAGAGCCACTGGCAGCTTGCAGCATGCCCGCGCGTGTCACTGTTCTCAGTGCCGCAAAGCTTTTAGTGGCCCCTCATCTGCCTACGCCGAGTTGACCCCATCCACCCGATTCGAATGGACCAAAGGCCATGAGCTTCTGCGCGATTACGAGTCGGCCCAGGGATGGGGACTGGCATTTTGTACGCAGTGCGGCTCTACCCTGTGCGGTCTTCACAACGGTAATGTGCACGGACTCACCCTGGGCTGCATCGACGGTGACCCGGGTGTGGACATCGAAAAGCACATCTTCGTCGATTCCAAAGCGCCCTGGGATCACATCGGTGGTTCGGCGCCACAGTTTGCGGAACACGCACCGCCTTAACCGCTGCGGCCTCCGGGTTTGCGTCCGCCGAGCGATACTTGCCAACAACGCTCTGCATACGACACTATGCGCCGTGAAGTGCGCTCGTATCGTTCGTTTGTCCCGGAGTTGAGATGGCCACACTGAACAGTATTTCACCGCAATTTCTAGTGGCCGATCTCAGCAACGCCATTCAGTACTATTGTGAGCAGCTGCGTTTCGAAGTGAACATCCGCTATGAGGACTTCTATGCCAGCGTACGGCGGGACAACGCAGAGATTCACTTGAAAGTCGCTGAACAACTTCCCGGTGAGCGCGCGCATCGCGAAACTCACGACCACATCGATGCTTACATTTGGGTGAACGACTTCGAGACTTTTTATACGGAAGTTAAAGCGTCGGCGGTCACCATCATTCGCGACCGGCAGACGCAAGCCTGGGGTGTCACCGATTTCTATATCCGCGACCCCGACGGATACATCATCTGCTTTGGCAAGGCCGAGGAATGACCAACGCGCTGAATACGAGGGACTCCACGTCATGAAAAAGCTCGCTCTGTTCCTGGTCGTTGCAGTGGTTGCGCTCTACCTGGTCGCGCTCTTTTTACCCATGGATCCACAAGAGCAACGGCCCGGTCTGACCCTGGCCGGTGACGTAGCGGCGAATCAGGACACCGATTGGTCTTTTCTCAGCGGACGCAATCAGATTTACGTGGAGATGTCGACCTGGTACGGCATCCCTCACTCAGTCACCACGACCTCTTGGGTGAAGGACGGCCAACTGTATGTACCCTGCGGTCGTTGCGCTACCAAGATATGGCCGCAGCACGTCGCGCGTGACAACGCGGTAACACTGAAGGTGAACGGTGAGCTATACACGCGTCGCGCGGTGCGCGTCGAGGACCCGCACGAAATGCAAAACATCATGAGCATGCCTGAGGGTCAGGGTCATCCGGAAGGCATGTGGGTGTACCGCATGGAAGCTCGCTAACTCGGCGTCTACGTTGTGAGCGATCAGCAGCCAGTGCACGTCACCACGCTCGAACCCAATACCGAGCATGCCGTTCAACTCATGGAATGGTTTGAACAGGAGTGGGGTAGTATCGATCCTTTCGACGGCACGATTGCACACATCACGACACCCGCCCCCTTGATCGCCACGCTGGGCAAACGCTTGATCGGCGGTCTCGCTTTTACCAGCGCTTATGACGACACACGGCAACCTACGGTTTGGATCAACGCGCTGTACGTCAGCGCGGCTTACCGTCATTCAGGCGTTGGTTCCCAGCTGATCGCTGCCGCAGAGCAAAGTGCGCTGCAGCATGGCGTTGACCTGCTCAATGTGTATACGGACAAACCCGAGCTCTACTTGAAGCTGGCATGGACCATCCACAGCGACCGTCCACCCAACACCGTGCTCAGGAAATCTCTGGTGTAAGCTGCCGCCATGGCTCAGGTTCGACCGCAATATCATTTTCGTCAAACACCGCACGGCATCGACGCGTGGGACGTGCGGCGGCTCATCGATCGCGCCCGCGAACTTCCCGTCAACAAGATCGATCCCCGGTCGCTGGCCGAGCTTCACGAAAACCACTGGTATTGGCACGCAGGTGCAGAGCCGACACCGCTGAGCATCGTCGAGCATGCGCAACTCATCGACGCCTGTGACCTCGATTTCCCGATTATCCTCGACGCGTCCGGGCGAGTCATGGACGGTATGCACAGGATCTGCAAGGCGTTGAAGGAAGACCTTGCCACCATCGATGCGGTGCAGTTTTCCGAAGACCCCGAACCCGACTACACCGATTGCGATCCTCAATCGTTGCCGTACGATTGACATCCCCCATTGAGAATCAGCGCATGCCACCGCAATCGTTTCTTGCGCGAGATGCCGGCTTAACGCTCGGCACCGAGGAAGACGCCTTGGACGTCATGAGTTCCAGTTTACCCGGCTGCATCTTCACGCAAGACGATCTCCACCCCGACTTCCTAGACCTCGCCAACGGTATGGCCGGCGCTGCCTTGCAGAAGTTCGTCAACTATCAATTCCCGGTGGCGCTGGTCATCCCCCGGCCGGAAGATTTCGGCCCGCGTGTCGTCGAACTAGCGCGCGATCACGCCAGTCATCCAAGCGTGCGATTTTTTGAGACCACCGAACAAGCACAAGATTGGCTTGTGTCTAAAACGGAGCAGCCAAGGTAACCCCATGCGGCTTGTCTTACTCACCAGTGTGGCCGTGTTCCTCGTAACGAGTCCGCAGACGCAAGCCGACACCGACTTCGCGCTCAGCCTGGCCGAAGCTGCTCTCGAGCGAACTCACGAGGAAATAGTCTACGACGGATCGTATCGGCAGATACCGTATCCGCACGGGGATGTACCCTCACACATCGGTGTCTGCACCGACGTCATCGTACGCGCTTACCGCACCCTGGGCATCGACCTTCAACGGCTGGTGCACGAAGACATGACGAGCCACTTCGGCGCCTACCCGCAATTTTGGGGGTTAACGCGCGCCGATGCCAACATCGATCATCGTCGCGTGCCCAACCTCGAAGTTTTCTTCCATCGGCACGGGCAATCGTTCACGCCCACGACCTCCGCAAAGGACTATGAGTCCGGCGACGTGGTGAGCTGGCGGCTCAACGGTACTCTGCCACACATAGGAATCGTTAGTCACGAACGCGTGCCGGGAACGGAACGGCGTTACGTCATCCACAACATCGGCCGCGGACCGGAACGGGAAGACGTCTTGTTCAAATATGCGTTGAAAGGACACTATCGGTTCGCGCCCGATTGACACAGATCAGCCAATGGCCGGATTGCATTCGCCGGGTCCATGTGATTGTCTTAATCCTCTATTTCGCTCGGGATCAACTATGGCCGAATCGTTGCCAATCGCTGAAGCGTTTCCATTGCTTTGGTCGGACGACCCGGGGGCAATCGCGGATTGGGCTGTCGCCATACTTGGCTTAAGTGAGTCGTGGCGCGCGACAGGCGACAATGGAATCACCGAGCATGTCGAGCTGCACTGGCACCCCGACATGGGAGGCGGCAAGATCTCCCTCAACATCAAACGCGATCCTTACACGGCATTTGGACCGTCAGGTATCTCACTTCGTATTGACGATCGCACCACGGTGGTTGCGCTCCACGAACGCGCCGTAGCCGCGGGCGCAAGTATCGTGCAAGGCCCTGAAGAAAGCCGAATCGCGTACAGCTTCACCACGATCGATCCCGACGGCAACCACTGGTGGGTCAATGCCGAAACGGGGCTTCTCGATCAGCTCCGCGATGCGCCTACTCATGATTCGTAAACAGAGCAGAGTACCTGCCGGTGCCGTGAGCGTGTCCGCATGATGACCTTCAAGGACATCAGCGAGATCGCCGCATCGTATCCCGGCACCGTCGAGTCCACATCCTACGGCACACCGGCCATCAAGCTGGGCAAGAAGTTACTGCTCAGGCTGCATCAGAAAGAAGACGCAATCGTCATGATGCTTGCATCGGTTGAAGAGCAACAGGCGCTGATCGAGAATGACCCCATGACGTTTTTCATCACCGACCACTATGCAGGTTATCCCGCCGTGCTGGTGAGACCCACCGTGGATCCAGCGACGTTCGAACGATTGTTGAGTCGCGCTTGGCGACGCTCGGCCACCAAAACGCAACTTGCCAGATTCAATGATTGAAGCTTCCTGTCTCTGCGGCGGCATTACATTCATTGTCCATGGCGAGCTAGAGGCTCCTCGGTATTGTCACTGTAGTCATTGCCGTAAGTTCTCGGGCACGGCACACGGCGCGTGGGCGATGGCCCGGACGAGCGAAGTCATGATCACCAACCACGAGGCGGAGATTGCCAAGTACAATTCCGGGCGAGGACTCCGCAACTTCTGTTCCCGCTGCGGTTCGCCGTTGTTTTTCGAGTCCATCGACGAATCCGACATCGTGATGATTCCCCTCGGCAGCATCGACACCGGGCCTATCGAACCTCCGGTGATGCACATCTGGGTCAAATCCAAGCCGGTCTGGAGCACCATCGACGCCCAACTTCCGCAGCACTCCACATATCCGGGTGACGGCTGAGCTGGATTCAATGACACGCGCGCTAAATGGACTGACATTCAGACTCACCGATAATGACGCGGGTCACGCGGCAACGGATACGCTGATGTGTTTCTCCGCACACACCGACCCTCATCGCGCCACGTACCAAGGCGCCAACATCGCCTGCGGTCAGGCCATAGAGCACAACGGACAAATGCTCTACCACGCGCTCGACAAAGACGGCGTGCTCAGCGCAGGTCGCGCGCACGTGACCGTGGAGGAGACCGACTCCGGCCTCGTGTTACGGCTCGACTGGCATTGGCTGACCGGTGCGGGCCAAGGCGTGTCGCGCTGGATCCAAGTTGACAGATGATGCTGCACGCGATTCTATCCACGCCACATTAGCTACAAGTAAATAGCGATTATGAAGTTCCGCCTATCCAATCGCGCGGCCATCCAGACCACGGACCCGGAAGCCGCTCACCGCCTGTACCATGAAGTCATGGGCTTTCCGGTGACCGAGTATCCCGAAGGTACCGTCGTGAACGCAGGAGCACTGGACATCCACGTCAATCCCGAGCCGATTTCCAAAGGCATGGTGCTCGAACTGGTGGTGGAGGACGTCGAAGCGGCACGCGCACTTCTGCAACAGCACGGTTGCAAGGTGCTCAAGTGGGAGGGCGCCGGCGGCGTCTGTTTCATGGAGGATCCCAACCACGTGGCCTTCAATTTGTGGCAGGATCCGTGAACGAGCGCTTTACATATCGTGAGACCAAGGACGGGCGAGTTCACATCGCCTATGCGGGGGGCACTGTCACCGTGCTTGCCGGTAAAGCGGCGTCCCGATTTCTCGATCGCGTCCGGGATCAATCGATCGAGACACAACAAATGGTCATGGCCAAAGCCACAGGTCACTTCAAACACGGCAACGAGCGCGAAGCCAAGTACCGCAGAAACCGTCAATAGCGAACAAAACAGTGCGGGAGATAGGATTGAGAGGGGACTTTGCCGCTGTCGCGCTCTGACATCGAGCGGTTGGCGGCCGCACAGCGTATTAACGTTGTTGGGGTTTCAGGAAGCGGCAAGTCCACACTGGCGCGAAGCTTGAGCCGTGCTCTCGAGTTACCCTATGTGGAACTGGATGAGTTGTTCTGGAAGCCCAACTGGGAAGAATCGCAAGATGAGGAGTTCCTCCCTCGGGTCAAAGCGATCGCGGACACGGACCGCTGGGTTATCGACGGCAATTACAGCCGTACACACACCATCAAGTGGTCGCGCGCCCACGCCGTTGTCTGGATCGATCTCAATCTGCTCAATACGTTGTGGCGTGTCACCAAACGTACGCTCACACGCTCCTGGCGCAATGAAGTGCTTTGGGCGGGAAACAGGGAATCCTTCACGAAAGGTTTTTTTTCACGCGATTCGGTCATACTCTGGTCGCTGACGTCCCACGCACGTGTGCGCAAAGCCTACGGTCAGGCTGTGCATGCCAAACGTTACGGCCATATCCACTTTATCCACCTGACTTCGCAAAAAGAGATCGACTCGCTCGTAGAGGGTTTGACAAGTCAATGAACACACCCACACATAGAAATCAAGCCCGGCGCGAGCAAGCACCCGACGGATCTTGGGTCTGCATTCTAGCGCGCTCCAGTTCCGCTTCGCAGTGCCTGGCCAGCCTTCCGGCCGGTGCGACATCTCGTGCAGTCAAGCACCGTACCGTGGACGAGATTTGGTACACCCTGTCGGGGACAGGCGAATTCTTCTGCGAACGCCTCAACAACGAACAGCCGTTCGAAGTTTTACCAGGTCTGAGCTTTGCCGTGCCCGTCGGTGCAGTGTTCCAGTTTCGCAATACCGGGAGTGCGGACCTCGAGTTTCTGATCACCACTTCGCCCGCGTGGCCGGGAGAGGCCGAAGGCATCGTGACCACCGCCGGTCCCTGGTCTCCGCAGATCTAGACCCAGCGCGCTAGACGCCGCCGCGACGCTCCCCGACGCCACCGCCTTCGGCAATCACCCAACGCGCATCGTCCGTCACCACGGTCACCAGATCTTCGCCCGTCGCGTCGACTTCCGCCCGCTCTATGGCGAGCGTGGCCAGCAACTCCCCGACCGCCAGACGCCTGGCCCGCTGAGTTTGCTTGCCGGGTTTGTAGGCCATGCTGACTTCGATGGGGAGCGTCTCTTCGCCGTTTCGGGCGATGAATTTGAATTTGATCATGGTGAGGGCCCGGTGGCGTTGGTCAACTTGGCTATCATGCGGTCAAAAGCACGAGCCGTCGGCGCGTACCACTACCTAAGTGATTGATTTTAAGCATCATATTCTGGCCCGATAACTGCACCGATCACGGTAAAGGCGCGAGCACACAAGGAGCAACTTATGGATTTCTTCGGCGCAATCTTCGCATTTTTCGGCATACTCGTCTGTTTGGCGATCTGGCTCTTGCCGATCATCTTCATCGCGGGTTCCGACCGTACCCAAGGCGGTGAAAAACTCGCGTGGATTCTAGCGGTCATCTTCGTCACCTGGTTCGCCTGGGTGTTCTACCTGCTGCTCGCGCCCTTGAAACCGAAGCCTACGCACTATCGGTACTGATACGCGGTTACCCACCAACAGCTCTCCACTGCAAACCTCGCCACGACCCTGCGCCTGAACTCGAGGTCTTGAAGGGCTATAGTAGCGGTCTGGTCACTTGAGGATAGGGCATCGGAGTGTGCACCATTCGCGCCCTGTGCGTTCTCGCCTTCACAACCGCGGTTACCGCACCGTCGTTCGCCGGTGAAATTCGCGGCACGATCGGGGAGGTTTGGGCGTCGCCTTCATCACAACATGTGATGTTTACCGTCAACGGCACCGACGCAGATCCGGCGCGTTGTAACACGTCTGCACGATATTCCATCAATCTCGCCCAACCCGGCGGTCGAGTGACTTTCGACACGTTGTTGGCCGCGCTGGAAAACGACTTCTCGGTGCGAGTCATCGGTTTAAAAACCTGCAACGGCTACGACGCAGAGAACATCAAATATCTCGTTTTGGAATAGGGTGATGCAGAAAACGGTCAGGAATATCGTCGCGCTCGTATTGGGTGTCGTTGTCGGATCGGCAGTGAACATGGCGTTGATCGCCACGGGTTCCGCCCTGGTTCCGCCACCGCCGGGCGTCGACGTCACGAGTAGCGAAAGCATTGCGGCAGCCATCCACGAGTTCGAGCTCGAGCACTTCATCTTTCCTTTTCTCGCTCACGCCTTGGGCACGTTCGTGGGCGCTTTGATCGCCTTCCTGCTGGCAGCAACACACAAAACCCGATTCGCGGTGGCCGTCGGCATCCTGTTTCTTTGCGGTGGAATCGCCAACGTTTACCTCATCCCCGCGCCCGCATGGTTCGTCGTCGTCGACATCATGTTCGCCTACTTGCCGATGGCCTGGTTGGCCATCCAACTCGGTACTAAGCTGCAAAGCGGAGCGGTCGCGGAGCGCAACGTGATCACCCCATAGCCACCGCTATTCCAGTCGTGTCTTAATCATGCTGCACGTCAGTAACGTCTACCACCTGGTTTATGTCGCGCTGGCCGTAGGACTTCTGCACCAATACGTGCACCGCAGTGCCCGCCGGCGGTGGTCGACCATAGCCTATGTCATTCAACTGGCTCTGGCTTTGTTCGTCGTCGATTTGGGTATCGGCTTTTTTGTCATCGATCGCGTATTCGGCTCGACACCCAGCGCCGGGTGGATCTCCAAGGCGGTGTTGGGCTGGCCCGTGATCCTTGTCGCTACCGTGATCTACACCTTCGTCAGTAAGCGCTCGTCACCCGATGGCCGTTAACCCCGACGCCTCGCTGCCGCTCATAACGCCCAGATTAACCGTGCGCAGATTACGCGTTCGCGATCTCAGCGACTTTCAGGCGTATCGAACCGACGCGGAGCTGGCCCGATACCAAGGTTGGGACATCGAATCCGACGAGCAGGCACGTCAATTCTTGAGCACCATGGCCAACGCTGCCGGTTTCGTCGACGGTGAGTGGTTGCAACTCGGCATTCAACAGCGGACGGGCGATCAACGGCTGATCGGCGACATCGGCATCGGCTGGCACGGCGCCGGGACAGCGGAAATCGGTTATACCCTGAACCGCTCATGCCAGGGTGCGGGGCTGGCTACGGAGGCGGTCAGTGCGGTTGTTGGCTGGTTGTTGGACACTTTCTCTTTGAGCTGCATCGCTGCCATCACCGATGTACAAAATCGCGCATCCATACGGTTATTGGAGCGTCTCGGTTTCACGCGTGTGAGGACCGTCCGGAACAGCGATGGGGTCAGTGAACATCACTACGAATTCCGCGCTGGAGACTATGTTTGACCCATCCGCCGCAGTAGAGTAGTCATAAACGAAACGGTACCGTCCACATGGCTTTGATCATCGTTGCAGTGGTCTTGATCAGCACCGGCATCTGCCACTACGTAGCCAAGCGCAAGGGCTTCAACGTGCGCTGGTGGATCGTCGCAGGTGCGCTGTTCGGACCGTTGGCGATACCCTTCGTGCTACTCATCCCCGGCCGCGAAACCACACCATGATCGAGTTTCTCCTCGTGGCAATCGTGGTGGTCTCCGCTCTCGTGATTTGGTCCAATGTAAGGCGGAAACAACAAAAACGCGAACGCGAGTTAAAGCGTATCCGCACCGAGCTGGCGAAAGACCAGAAAGGGGACCACTAGTATGTCGCAATTTGCCATTTTTCTGCCCATGTTTGCCATGTTCGTTCTAACGTTCGTCGTCTGGGTATACATGTACTCGAAGCGCATTCCTTTCATCCAGAACGCAGACTTCGACATCGGCACCATCAGTGCTGAAGAATTCACCCGGCGCTCTCCCGCTGACGTCGTTAATCCTTCCGACAACTTGAAGAACCTATTCGAGCTGCCGGTGCTGTTTTATGCGTTGTGCATCTACTTGTTTGCAGTGGGTAGTGTCGATGAGCTCTTTATCATCCTCGCCTGGGTGTTCGTCGCGTTTCGTATACTACACAGCGCAATGCACTGCACCGTGAACATCGTTATCGTCCGTTTCGCCTTGTACGCCGTTGCCAGCTTGGCCCTGTGGGTGATGATGTTTCGCGCCTTACTAGATCTGATCGAGAACATTTGAGTCAGCCAAACAAACGACAAGAGAACCACAATGGATCCACAAAAACTGCGTAGTCAGCACGATTTGGAGTTGTTTCTACAACTGCTGGAAGACACGGACGTTAAGCGCGTCAACGAACAGATTGCGCGCCATGAAGAAAAAGGTAACCTCGGAGTCCGACGTCGACTGTTGTCCACCTCCGTGCGTTTGAGTAAAACCATGGCCAAATCGCTGCACACAACCGCGGCGGAGTGTATCGAAAAACTGGCGCTGGACATCCCGCTGGAGCTTTACGTGTTTTCGAGCCCGACCTTCAACGCGGCGTGCGTAAAGCCGGAAGCCGGTCGTCTGTTCATCATGTTCAGCTCGGCCATTCTGGAAGCCTTTACCGATGAAGAGATTCGTTTCGTGATGGGTCACGAGCTGGGCCACCACCTCTTCAATCATCACGATATCCCTATCGGCTATATCATGCGCGGACAACACCGCCCCAACCCCAAGCTTGCCCTCGCCCTGACCAGCTGGTCGCGTTACGCAGAGATTTCCGCCGACCGTGCCGGTGCGTACTGTTCCAACGATTTGGAAGCAGTGGCGCACTCGCTGTTCAAGTTGGCCAGCGGCTTGAGCGGTAGCTACGCCACGTTTTCGCTGGACGACTTCCTGGCTCAAGTGGACGAGATGCAATTGGAGGACGGAGAACCCGGTCAGGGGGCACCGACAGAGGACTGGTTCTTGACCCATCCATTCAGTCCCCTGCGCGTCAAAGCCCTCAAACTCTTTCACGAATCCGAACTCATGCGGGAGGGCGGCAGTTCGCTGAACGATATGGACCTCGACGTCGAAAACCTGATGAGTCTGATGGAGCCGAGCTATCTAGAAGGCAAAACGGATACCGCGGAGACGATGCGGCGTTTTCTGTTCGCTGCCGCCATCGCCGTGGCCGACGCGTCGGACGGCATCAGCGACGCCGAAATCAAGGTGTTCGAAGACTTCTTCGGTTCCCGCGCCTTCTCCGACAAGCTGGACACCGACAAGCTCAAGGCCGAAGTCGCCGATCGCGCCCGGCAGACTAAAGAAGTCACCACCGTGCCGCAGCGCATGCAGATCATTAGAGATCTGTGCCAGATTTCGAAGGCGGAACACCCGGTTACCGGATCTGAACGTAACGTGCTTGTGGAGATCGCGGGTCAGCTGGACATTCCCCCACTGTTCATCGACAAGGTATTGAACCGCAGCGACGAGCTGGACTAACCGCAGATATGTCGGACGCGGACTTCGAAACACTGGCGAAAGCTCGCTACGTGAGTTTCGTTACATTCCGTAAAAGCGGTGTCGCCGTCAAAACGCCCGTATGGATCGCGCCGGCAGGTGAAGCGCTCTATGTATTTTCAGAAAGCAAAGCGGGCAAAGTAAAACGCCTGCGGACGAGTGCTCGGGCGCAACTCGCACCGTGTGACGCCCGCGGTGGACTACCCGATACCGTGAACTGGATCGACGCTCGCGCCGAGATCATCGCGAACCCGCAGGATGAACAAACCGCCCTCACAGCGTTGCGCGCCAAGTACGGTTGGCAAATGCGACTCGCCGACATCGGTGCGAAGCTGACGGGGCGGTTCGAGCAGCGGGCTTATCTGCGCATCTTGCTGAATGCCTGACGATCTTTGTTACCTTTGTTTAGGTGCCCCCGCGGCCAAGATCGCGCATGGCTACAACGTCCATGTCTGCACGCCGTGCTGGCAAGGCGCCGAAGGTGGGTGGCCAAAGTCTCGGGAAGCAGCGCTCTTCAGCGCACTCGAGCGCGGCGGTCTGTTGATTCCGGATCGTAACGAACGCGGACTGCTACCTAGGGTGTACTCACCGCCGAGCGACCACGCACTCTAAGAGACTACTGTTCCAGCCGGATGGCCACCGAGCCGTCACGGCCGAACAACATGCCGATGAAATCATCGGCCCAACCGTACTTCTCGTTCATGAGTCTGTTGATATCGGCCACCGCCGCAGGTTCCGGCACGGCGGTCGCAGTAAACGCCGTGCCTCCGCGCTTAACGGTGATTTTGGGATTGGCGGCCAAACGCTGGTACCAAGCCGAGCTTTCCACCCCCGCCCGCAGCCAAGACGATCCCTCGTGCTCGACGATCCACAACCGCGTCTCCTGTGGGTCGCCCTGTGCATTCTGTGTAGTCACGACCACCACCTCGCCGCTCTCCGAGGCAATCATCTGAACGACGAACAGGGCAACAAGGACGGCGACGATTCCGCCTAGTATTTTCAGTACGAGTTTCACGCGGTCTCCATGTTCTAACGCGCGCTATGTGCGTGCACGAAGTCTACCAGGTGTTTTACGTTGTCAACGGGGGTTTCGGGAATGATGCCGTGACCCAGGTTGAAGATGTGACCGTGCCGATCTCGTACGCTGTCGAGCAAGTCACCCGCCTGCCGCTCGATAGCAGCGACGTCGGCACAGAGTACGATCGGATCGAGGTTACCTTGCACCGCGCCGAGACCCAGCGTCTGCCACGTCTGCGCAAGCGGCGTGCGCCAATCGAACGCGATGACGTCGAACGGCATCGCAGCGACTTCGGGTAAAAGGTGGTGGTTACCGGTGCCGAAGTAGATGATCGGCGTATCCGGTGCGTTCTGCTTGAGGCGATCGATCAACGCCCGCAAATGTGGCTGCACATAGGCGGTAAAGTCAGCGACGGACAAGTTACCCACCCAGGTGTCGAAGAGTTGCACGGCCTCGGCACCGCTCTTGATTTGCAGCGCCACGTAACTCGAGACCTGTTGCACCAACTTGTCCATCAAATCGTGCCAAAGCTGCCCGCTCTCGTACATGAACTTCTTGACGTGCACGTAGTTGCGCGAGCCTTGCCCTTCGATCGCATAACTCGCGAGCGTGAACGGCGCACCGGCGAAACCGATCAGCGCAACGTGGGAAGGCAGCTCTCCGGCGATGTTGCGAACCGTTTCGGCTATGTACGGTGTGGCTTCTTCGGCGGTCTGCACCAGCAATGCTTCCACATCGCGGGCCGTACGCACCGGATTGGCAAACACCGGACCCCGTCCCTCGAGATAGTCGAGCTGTAAGCCCATCGGTTCCATGATTGGTAACAAGTCAGCAAACATAATCGCGGCATCGACGTTGAGGATGCGCTGTGCATCCAACGTCGCGGTCGCGGCCTTCTCGGGGTTTTTGAAAAACTCCAGGCTCGGCATGTCGCCTTTGACCTCATGATATTCCGGCATGTAGCGACCGGCTTGACGGTTCAGCCAGATAGGGGTGTATGCCGTCGGCAACCCCTTACAGGCATTCAGGAAGGGCTTTTCCACGACAGTCATTCGTTACCGATCTCTCTGCCCAAGGTGATGTCGACGTCGGCCTCGTAGTCGACTCCCTCGAAACCAAAGCCGAAGATCTTCAGGAAGTCTTCACGAAAGCCGCTCAAATCACCCAGTTCGTCCAAGTTGTCCGTCGTCACCAGCGGCCAGCGTCGTTGCACTTCCGCCTGTACCGCGTCCGTCAGCTCGACGTCGTCCATGCGAATACGTCCCGCATCGTCCAACCGCAGTGTCGAGCCTTCCGCCAGCTGTGTGGCGAACATGCGATGGATGTGGCTGATGATGTCCTCGTGGATGCCTTGCTCCTTCATGACCTTGAATAGCAACGCCACGTACAACGGCACCACCGGAATGGCTGAACTCGCCTGACTGACGATCGCCTTGAGCACAGCAACGCGCGCTTCTCCGCCCAAGGGGCCGAGTTTGTCGGTGATCGCTCGACTCGCTCGATCCAGATCGAGTTTAGCCTGACCCAGCGTGCCCTCCCAATAGATCGGCCATGTCAACTCTGTGCCGATGTAAGTGAAGGCAAGCGTACGCACGCCTTGTGCCAACACACCCGCATCTTGCAGGGCATCCATCCAGTATTCCCAATCCTCACCACCCATGACGGCAACGGTGTCGGCGGTCTCTTCCGCAGTGGCCGGCTCGAGATTCACCTGCACCACTTCTCCGCGGTCCACGTGTACGGACTTGATATCGAGCGCCTCACCCAACGGCTTGATGGCCGAGCGATGCAACACGCCAGTCTTCGGGTGTTGGCGCACGGGCGAGGCAAGGCTGTAAACCACGAGGTCGATGGGGCCGCGACCAGCCTGGATAAAGTCTTCTTGAACGGTCTCGATGACACGTTCGCGCATGGCATCGGCAAAGGCATCGCCATCGAGTGTCTTAGCGTACAAACCCGCCGCTTCACACTCGGTTTCAAACGCGGCGTTGTTGTACCAACCTGCCGATGCGGTGCGTTTACCCTCCGGGAGTTTTTCAAACGAAACACCCAGGGTAGCCGCACCGCAGCCGAACGCGGCAACGACACGACAGGCCAGTCCATAACCGCCGGAACAACCCAACACCAACACGTTCTTGGGCCCGCCTGCCACCGCCCCTTGCGCGCGCACGTAGCCGATCTGTTCGCCCACGTTGGCCGCACAGCCGGTGGGATGCGCAGTGGTGCATATGAAGCCCCGGATTCTGGGTTTGACGATCATGCGTTCTGTTTGTCCTGGTTAGTTCCGGTTTCGCGTGAGGCCGGGAGGCGCCATCATACCTTGCGCTACCGCCCAACGCATGGCGGCCTCCACATCGATGACATAAGGCCCATCGCGTCTCAAGGTGACGGCCGCGTTGCTGCCTGCTTTGAGCTTGATGTCGCGATCGCCGTCCAAAGCGATCACCCCAGGGCCGCGAAAAGGCACGGCGACATCGAACGCCAGCGGCGTCACGTCCTTGATTTTTACGGGCTTGAACAAACCCGGCGATACGGGCACCACAACCTCTTGCCCGCCCCCGACGCTCACCAGCAAGCCAGCGTCGTCCTCGGCGTACACGGGCGCGATGAGACCACCGATGGGGGACATACCGATCGAATTCGGCTCGGCGCGCGAGAGCATCACCAGTTCGATGCGTTCGGGATCGAAAGGCAGAAAGTTACCGACGTGATCGCGACGCAATAGCACCGCATCGATCAACCCAACGTCCGTACCCCCTTCGTGGCTGACATGCAGTACCTTGACCCGCGCCTTGATGCGGGTGGCCTCGTCAAGGCGCCCCAAGGCATTCAAGCCGGCGACCACACCTGCAACCGTCGGCTCCACCAATACCGGAAATACGTTGTTAGTCCCCGTGCTCAGCGGTACCAGATCGATGTCCTTTTGCAGCGCTGCCGCACTGCGAACGATCGCGCGGTTGGTGCCGTCGCCGCCTAAGGAAACGAACGTAGTGCAACCTGCTTCGATAAACGCTTGCATCGTGCGTTCCGTGTCTCGCGCATCGTTGTCGAGCTTGTGTTTCACCGTGCGAACGCGAGCGGTCAGTGCCATGTGCTCCAACGCCATGGAGGAAATGCGGAACGGTTCATTTGTGATGAATATTTCTTCGACACCCATCGCATCCGCGCCGGCAGCGACTCGGGCGACGATGTCGCGTTTGGCTTCGTGCGTCATGTTCGTTGCACGAGCAGCCAGGCGGCGCACATCGCGCCCGGACATCGGATTGACGACTAGCCCAAGTTTACTCAAGGACTTACGCTAGTCCCGGTTCAAGTACTGTTCGAGAAAGGCGAACTTGGCTACGCGGTCGTAGTCGCGATTCACCTTCTTGCGAAAGCCGTGCCCTTCGTCCTTGGCCAAGATGTACCAAGCCGTCACTCCCGCTTCCTCGAGAGCGACACGAATCTGCTCGCTCTCAGAGGCCGGTACGCGAGGATCGTTAGCGCCTTGTGAAATCAACAACGGCGTGACCATATTGTCGATGTGATTCAGTGGCGAGATGACTTCCAAGTGAGCGCGCATGTCCGGATCCCGTTCATCGCCATACTCCACCCGGCGCATATCCTGACGATAAGGTTGAGTGTTCTCGAGAAACGTGACGAAATTGGAGATACCGACCGATTCCACTGCGGCAGCCAGTCGCTCACCGTAGTGCACCATACTGGCCAGCACCATATAGCCACCGTAAGAGCCGCCCATGACCGCGACACGATCGCTGCGCAGATCCTCTCGCGTGGCAATCCAGTCCAGCAAAGCACCGATGTCCTTTACGGAGTCTTCCCGCAACTTGCCGTTGTCCAGCGTCAGGTACGTCTTACCGTAACCGTTGGAGCCACGTACGTTCGGCGCCACCACTGCTACGTTCATCTCGCTCACGAAGGACTGCATAGTGGTGGAGAAGAACGGTCGGTATTGCGCCTCAGGGCCACCGTGAATGTACACGATGACCGGATGCGGGCCGGGACCCTCCGGTTTGTAAACAAAGGCCGGAATCTCTCGACCATCGAAGGTGGGGTATTCGATGAGATCGACCCCGACAAACTGACTTGCATCCAGTCCGCCGGCCTCACTGCGAGTCCAGCGTTCGAGCTTGGTGCGTTTCAAATCGACCACATATACATCGGCAGGCGAGATCGGACTGGCCAGACCCAGGGCCACTTTGTCTCCCGCACCGTTGAACGCCATCGAGGTCACAATCGCCTGGGGAAGTTCCGGCAGCCGCCGGTCCCGTCCACTGGGCCACGACTTCAGACCAAGTTTGGACAAGCCGCCTTCGTTGTAGGAATACATCAAGCGATCGTAGTTTGGTGAGAATGCAAAACCTTCCACATTCCACGGAATGTCTTCGGTGAGGCTGCGTGTCTCGCCACTCTCCAAGTCGTAGCGACGCAAGGTGAGATATTCGCTATCGGCATCGGAGGCAAACACCACGCCCCGATGACCGTCGTAATTCGCCAGCGGAACGGATACTTGCTCACGACCGTCCACACCCGAACCCAACAATAGGGTCAGCTCGCCGCTGGCGATGTCGAGCTCATGTACCGAAGACACATTGATCGATACACGATGCAGCACCAGGACACGCTTGCCGTCGGGCGACCAGTCCAACGGTAACCAGTAGCCCTCTTCCGTCTCCAGTATGGCCCGCGTCTGGCCGTCCAGCGTTTGGTGGTGGATATCCCAATTACGGCCGTTGCGTTGCGTTGTCACGTAAATGAAACTGCGCTCATCGGGTGCCCACAGCACCATGGCGTACAGCGACTTACCGTCGCTGACCATTCTGCTCTCACCGTTTTCGAGGTTGAAAAGAAACAACTGGTCGAACTCGGAACCGCCAACGTCCCAACTGATGATGGCGTGCTGCTTGGCACCCCCTTGCGGCACAAACACGTCCGCCAACGGTTCGCTCAGGAACGACAGCTGTTCGCGATAGCCCAGTGGCTGCCGTACCCGGTGCAACTGATTGGTGTCGGCAAAACGGGTACCGATCAACAGCGCGTCCTCCTGCCACCCGTACACGTCCGCACTGCGTGTGTGCCCGTAGCGAGCGAGGCGCTCGCCGAGCGCGCGCGGCAACGCGGGGACATTGTGGGTCACGATATTGGGAGGGATCGCCACGCCGGCTTCTTCAGCCGTGGCATCGATACCGATCCCTCCAGCGAGCAGAGAACCGATCACGGCTAGAAGGTAAGCAATACGGTTGGTCATAGAGCTTTCTTGTTATGCGCAAATGTGGGGGGCGACACTACCAGAATCATGATCGAGGCCATAGCTTGCGTGCGCACACTACCGGTGAGCCCGCAGGCACGGACGCTAGGCAGCTTTGAAGCGATAGGTGGCGATCGTGAAGTCAGCGAAGTGCCGATCATCCGCCGCGTGCCGCACCTCGTCAGTGAGCTGCCAGTTGTCTAGGTCGAACTCGGGGAAAAACACGTCACCCTCGAGCGTGGCGTGAATGGTGGTCACATAGAGCTTGGTCGCGATCGGCAGCGCCAGGCGGTAAATGTCCGCACCCCCTGCGATGATAATTTCATCCACACCATCGGTACGGGCCACATCGCGCGCGTGTCCCAGCGCCGAGGCCATGTCATAGACCACCACCGCCCCCTCACCGCGCCAGTTCTGGTCGCGGGTCATGACGATATTGGTCCGACGAGGGAGCGCCCGGGGCATCGATTCGAAATTTTTCCGTCCCATGATGACCGGCTTACCGACAGTGGTATCCATAAAATGGCGCATGTCCTTGGGTAAATCCCAGGGCAGATCGTTGTCGCGCCCGATGACCCGATTCTCGGTCATCGCCCAGATCAGAGAGATGTCCACGTCTCGCTAGACCGCTATGGGGGCCTTGATGGCGTCGTGACTCTTGTAGTTGGAAAGCTCGAAGTCGCCGATCTCAAAGCCGAAAATGTCCTTCACCGCGGGGTTGAGGGTCATCGTCGGCAACGGCAGCGGCAGACGGTCCAGCTGCTTGTCCGCTTGCTCGAGGTGATTGGCGTAAAGATGCGCGTCACCGAAGGTGTGCACAAAATCGCCGAGTTTGAGGTCCGCGACTTGCGCGATCATCATCGTCAGCAGCGCATAGGAGGCGATATTGAACGGCACACCGAGGAAAATATCCGCGCTGCGTTGGTACAACTGGCAAGACAGCGTTTCATCGGCTACGTAAAACTGAAACAACGTGTGACACGGGGGTAACGCCATGTTATCGACCTCGGCGACGTTCCAGGCACTGACGATGTGACGCCTGCTGTCGGGATTACGCTGGATGTCGGTAACAAGCCGCGAGATTTGATCGATGGTACCGCCGTCGGGACCGGGCCAGGAGCGCCATTGCGAACCGTAAACAGGGCCCAGTTCGCCGTGCTCGTCCGCCCACTCGTCCCAGATGTGCACGTTGTGATCCGTTAAGTATTTGATGTTGGTCGAGCCGGAGAGAAACCACAGAAGCTCGTGAATGATGCCCTTCAGGAACATCTTCTTGGTAGTCACCAACGGAAATCCCGCCTTGAGGTCAAAACGCATCTGGTAGCCAAACACGCTGTAAGTGCCTGTGCCCGTACGGTCCCCCTTAAAGGTTCCGTTATCACGAACGTGCCGCATGAGGTCCAGATACTGTTTCATCGCGAGGGGTCGGTCTGTCGATAGAAGAGGATGAGTAGCATACCAGCGATCACCATCGGTATCGATAAAAGCTGGCCCATCGTTACCCAGTCGAAGGCTATGAAGCCGATATGCGCATCCGGCGACCTGAAGAATTCGGTGCAAAAACGCATGACGCCATAACCGATCAGGAAACACCCGGTGACAACGCCCGGCTTGCGTGCTTTCGCCGATATCACCCACACGATCACGAACAGAATCAAACCGTCGGTGATGGCTTGATAAAGCGGCGAAGGGTGGCGCAGGACGTCTTCCCATTCACCGACACACATGGGGTTCAACGCTTGCACCGCCGAGCACTTGTAATAGAAGCCCACGCCCGCATCGCTGACGCGCCCCGGTAGTTCCATGTTGATGAAGTTGCCTAACCGTCCAAAGCCTATACCGATGGGGCACAAGGGCGCCAAAAAATCCGCCACGCTGATGAAGTCGCGCTTGAGTTTGCGCGCCAGCAACACCATGGCCACGATCACACCCAGCAGTCCGCCGTGAAACGACATGCCGCCTTCCCATGTGCGAAAGAGATACAGTGGATCGTCGACGAAAGTGCCGAAGTTGTAGAAGAGCACGTACCCAACCCGACCGCCGACAACGGCACCCAGGGCTCCGTAAAACACCAGATCGCTGATGGCTTCTTTGGACCACTGCCACTGCGCCGGGGCAATCCCTGTTGGCGGGTGTTTAGCGCGGTAGGTGCCGAGGAGATACACCACGATGAAACCGGCCAGGTAGGTCAGTCCGTACCAACGCACGGGCAAGCCGAAGAGATGGAAGATGATCGGGTCGATCTGGGGGTAGTGCATGGAGGACCGCTGAGCTGACTGCCGCACGAGCATACCCGATTTGCGTTAAACTCGGCGAGGTCACCTCTTCAAAGTCCACGCGATGTGTTTAATCCTGTTCGGCGTTGCGCTGCCGTCGGAATCGGCCTCACTCGAACTCCCCTCCGACTTGCGCCTGCTCGTCGCCGCTAATCGCGATGAGTTTCACGGGCGCGCCTCAGCCGCGGCCGATTTCTGGACCGATTCCCCACATATTTTGGCGGGGCGCGATCTCGAGGCCGGCGGCACCTGGCTCGGTTGCACGCGCACCGGACGGTTCGCTGCGCTGACGAATTTCTCACATCCCGACGATCCACCGGCCAAGTACTCGCGAGGCACCCTGGTGCAAGAGTTCCTCACGGGATCGGATACCGCGGCGCACTACGCACATCACATCAGCGGCGTCGACTATGCCGGCTTCAACTTGTTGCTGTTCGATGGCGACGACATGGTCTACACCTCGAACAAGGCCACCACGGACATCCTGCACTCCGGCTTCTACGGCTTGAGCAATGCGGAACTCGGCGCGGAGTGGCCGAAGTGCGTACAAGGCGCGAGCGCGCTCAAACGCGCGGCGACACGCAGCGAGAAGATCGAGCCGGCGGCCCTCCTTAGCCTACTGGAAAATCGTGCGGTACCGCCCGATGAGGAGTTGCCTCATCGTGGCCGACCGCTCGAACTGGAGCGACGTGTCGCACCGCGTTTCATCGTGGGTGACGAATACGGCACTCGCGCCAGCACGGTCGTGGCCCTCTTCGACGATCGGGTCGAGTTCGTGGAGCAGAGTTTCGTCAGTGGCGGGCACGCCACTGGTCGTGTGAGTTTTGAATTCGAAGTCGAAGGTGGGCACTAGTGGAGACATCGCTGAAGGGTAAAACCGCCATCATTACCGGCGGCAGTTTGGGGCTTGGGCGAGCGACCGCCGCCGCCTATGTCGCGGAAGGCGCTCACGTCGCCATTCTGGCACGCCGCCAGGCGCCGCTGGATGAGGCCGTCGCAGAGATCAGCGCAACGTATGAAAACACTGGTCAGATCGCTGGATTCGTTTGTGATGTGGCCGTCGCCGACAGTCTGCGTGAGACGCACACGGCGGTGGTGGAACGGTTCGGTCCTGTCGACATTCTTGTGAACAACGCCGGGAAGTCGGCGGCCAAGCCGTTTGCCGCGATCACCGACGACGAATGGCAGGAAGACATTGACCTCAAGCTGATGGCTGCGGTGCGCTTGACCCGTCTGGTGTGGCCGCACATGGAAGCCCAGGGGTGGGGGCGCATCATCAATCTTCTCAATGTTTTCGCCAAAGCCCCGGATGCACGCACCGCACCGACCAGTGTCACGCGTGCCGCCGGTATGGCGCTGACCAAGGTGCTCGCTGCCGAAGGCGCCCCCCACAACATACTCGTCAACGCCATGTTGATCGGATTCATCAAGAGCGATCAGGTGCGGCGCATGCACGAGGCCAGCGACCAATCGCTGACCCTCGAGCAGTTCGTCGCAAAATCCGGCGAACGCTTACCCATGGGCCGCATGGGCGAATCCCATGAAGCCGCCAACCTCGCCCTGTTCCTGGCCAGCGAAGCCGCCTCCTACATCACCGGGTGCGCGATCAACATGGACGGCGGGCTGAGCAAGGTCGTGTAGAGGACATTCGATGCTGGCACAAGCGCAACTGCAAACCATCGTGCTGACGTCCCACGTGGAGAAGGCGCGGGACTTCTATTGCAACGTGCTCGGGCTTCCACTGGCGAACGAGTCCGATGGCGCTTTGGTATTCAGTGTGGGTGGCGGCGACCTCAGAGTATCGCCCGTGCCCGACACTCAGCCGACCGAACACACCGTCGCCGGCTTCGCGGTCACCGACGTCGATGACACCGTCGCGAGACTGCTGGCGCGGGGTGTCGAGTTCGAACGGTTCGAGGGTTTCCCACACAACGACAACGGCACACTGACCACCCCGGACGGCTCGCGTGTCGCATGGTTCAGAGATCCTGACGGCAACCTGCTCTCGGTCGTGGAATTCAAGGGGACCTAATCGGACAACAAGCGGATTTCTCTCCGCAGTGCACGCAGAAGTTTCGGTACCGTGTCCTTGACCCATTGCGGCTCGCGATGGCGAATCATTAACCAGAATAGTGATTCGACATCCCAGAACGTCGCGTCGAGCAGCCCGGTTCTCCCGCATTCCGCTTGAAGTGCCAGTGCACGGAGTTGGGATACTTGTTGCGCGAATAACCGCCGATGTATGATATGTACAAACCTGCCCGGGGCGCTGCGCGTTCTACCAGTGCGAGCATGTCTGTCTTAGGGATTCCAGCAGGGATATCCACGTAGTAGTCTAGACCTCCGCCTCCGCCTCTGCCTCGCGCGCATGAGGCAACGCCCGTGCCAGCCCCGCGTCTTCCAATTGACGGTTCATGAACTCCGCAATGTCGTCGGCAGAATTCATTTTCAACACGCGGGCCAGCATACGCCGCGCATCGCTGCGCTTGATGTTGCGGATCACCCACTTGACCTTGGGCAGGTGCGTGGCGTTCATGGAAAGTACGTGATAACCCATCGCCATCAATAACACCGCGCCAACCGGCGTACCGGCAAGTTCTCCGCAGATACCGATACCGGTTTCTTCCTTGTGTGCCGCGCGGGCCACTTCGCGAAGCGCAGTGATGACAGCCGGATGGATCTCCTTATAGAGATCTGCAACGCGTGGGTTGTTGCGGTCGACCGCCAGCATGTACTGAGTTAGATCGTTGGAACCGACCGCTAGAAAGTCCGCTTCTTTGGCGAGCAAACGGGCTTGATACACCGCGGCAGGCACTTCCACCATCACCCCAATCAACGGGCGTTTCACCTCAACGCCTTCGTCGACTACTTCGCGATAAGCCTGATCGATGTACTGTTTCGCCTGAACCAGCTCGTTGGGATCCGACACCATGGGTAACATGATACGCAGTATGCCTTCGAGCCCGGCGTTGGCTTTGAGCATCGCGCGCACTTGCACGAGGAATATCTCCGGATGATCCAACGTCACGCGGACACCCCGCCAACCGAGGAAAGGATTGTCCTCGGCTATCGGAAAGTAACTGAGGGATTTGTCGCCGCCGATGTCGAGCGTACGCATGGTCACCGGGCGCGGATCGAAGGCTTCCATATGCTCGCGATAGATCGCCAGCTGCTCCGCTTCGGTTGGAAAGCGATCCTGCGACATGAACGGTATCTCGGTGCGAAAGAGTCCAATACCCTCGGCTCCTCGATCGAGGGAGCGGGTAATGTCGTCCGACAGCCCGATGTTGACCCACAATTGCAAACGCCACCCATCCTTCGTGATACAGGGCAGGTCTCTGAGTTCGTCGAGCTCCTCATCGAAAATTCGCTCTTGTTCCATCAACTCGCGGTTGAGTATCTGACGCTTCTCGGACGGGCGCGTAAACACCTCGCCGTAGTGACCATCGACCAACAACGTCTCACCCTCGAGATCGTAGGCCGGTAAGTCCACCGCACCCATGACCGCCGGTATACCCAAGGCTCGAGCGAGGATGGCGACATGCGAGGAACCGGAACCCTTCAGCGAAACGATCGCCACCAGGAGGTCTGACGGAATGTTGGCCAGCACCGACGGACTGACCTCTTCGCCCACGAGAACGGTATTGCGAGGGAACTGGGTTTTCTTGTCCCGAATGTCTTGCAGGTAGGCGAGCACCCGCAGGCCGAGGTCTTTGACATCGGCACCGCGTTCGCGCAGGTAAGGGTCCTCCATCGCCTCGAAGCGGCTGACGTGTTCCCGGATGACTTGTTTGAGCGCGCCCTGCACCCACTGCCCGTGCTGAATACGCTCGCGGATATCCCCCGCCAAAGCGTTGTCGTCCAGCATGTGTAAGTAGGCCTCGAAAAGTGCAAGCTCCTGCGGCGGCAAGCTGGAGGCGAACTCTTCGGTGATATTACGTATGTCCCGGCGCACGGCTTCGATCGCCCGGTCGAGGAGGATCAGTTCCACCGTGACGTTCTCGGCTTCACGTTCGGGCACCGCCTCGAGATCGGCTGCCGGGTGCACGACCACCGCCTGACCGATGGCGATCCCGGGTGAGCCTGCGACGCCAAGATACCGCGCGTCATCCAGGCTCAAGCCCTCGGTCGCGACCAACGCGCTGTCGCCGACCGCCTGCGCATGAGCGATGGTGGAAGCGAGTTGCGCGGCCAGCGTGACGAGGAACGCTTCCTCACTCTCGTCGAAACGACGGGCGACCTTTTGTTGAACCACCAACACACCCAGCACTTTACGCTGGTGGATGATCGGCACGCCCAGAAAGGCCTTGAAGGCTTCCTCGCCAGATCCCGCGAGGAAATAGAAGTCCGGGTGATCGCTGGCATCGTCCAGATTAATGGGTTCAGCACGACGCCCGACGAGACCGACCACGCCTTGGTCTCGCTCCAGCAGCGCGTTACCGACCTGCTCCGGGTTGAGCCCGTCGGTGGCAGCGAGCTGATAACCTCGATCGTTGGGCGTGAGCAGAAAGATCGAGCAGACGTCCGTGTGCATGGCTTCCTTGACTTCACTGACAAGATAGCGAACGGCATCCGCGAAGTGACTGCGCAGCGCAACCTGTTGGACAATTTTACGCAGTGTGGAGAGCATGGAATCCATGATGACTTAGGACGGTCCCTCGGAGTTGGCATCCGCACGCCGCCCTTCTACGGGCAAATGCGGCGCCAGTTCGGTCAGCGCGCGGCGATAGACCTCGCGCTTGAAATCCACCACCTGAGTCAGCGCATAGTAGTAGCTGACCCAGCGCCAACCGTCGAACTCCGGTTTGTCACCCGACGCCATGTCTATCAACGCATCGTCCGTCAACATCTTCAGCAGGAACCACTTCTGTTTTTGCCCCACGAATCCGGGTGTCGAGTTGTGGCGGCGCAAGCGCCGCGGCAGCCGGTACCTCAGCCAACCCCGCGTGCGGCCGAGCACTTCCACATGCTCGCGCTGCAGGCCGACTTCTTCGTGGAGCTCACGATAGAGTGCGTCTTCCGTCTCCTCGCCGTCGTTGATACCGCCCTGAGGAAACTGCCAAGCATCGTGACCTCCGACCCTTCTCGCCCACAACACCTGGCCTGAACCGTTCGCAATCACTATCCCGACATTGGGTCGAAAGCCGTCCGCATCAACCATAGTCCTGGTCCTATGCAATAAGCCGCCATACGCAGCCCTCGGCGCAACAGCATTCACGGTACCCAGCGCTTCGCAGACCCATATGACCGACTCATATGGGCACGTGCGACGACGTTGCCGCCGTCGGTCGATATACGCGCTGGCACCTCGTGGTCACGCCCCCTTCCAGGGCCCTTGTAACCTAAATGCAGGGTGAGCACAAATTGCCCCAACCCGGACCAGTGCCGGAACAGAGCCTGAACCGACCCAATTGGCTGCAATTGGCCTAAGATGGGCTTCTTCCCAAAAGACTTGCGGGTTAAATGACCAACCGCCTAGCTCAGCAATCGAGCCCCTACCTGCAGCAACACGCCGAGAATCCGGTGGATTGGCATCCCTGGGATACGCAGGCGCTGGAGCTTGCGAAAGCCGAAGATAAGCCGATTCTGCTGTCCATCGGCTACTCGACTTGTCATTGGTGTCACGTGATGGCCCATGAATCGTTCGAAGACCCGGCCACTGCCAAGGTCATGAATACCCACTTCGTGAACATCAAAGTGGACCGCGAAGAACGCCCGGACTTGGACAAAATCTACCAAACGGCCTTGACGCTGCTGACCCAACAAGGCGGTGGCTGGCCGCTCACGATGATTCTCGATCCGCAAACGTTAGTCCCAGTCTACGGCGGCACCTACTTTCCGAAGCAACCGAAATATCAGTTACCCGGGTTTGCCGATGTCTTGATGCGCGTCAACGAAGTGTTCCACACCCAGCGCGACGAACTCAGCGAACAAGGTGGCAAGATTCGCGACGCCCTCGACCAGCTTACGCCGCCCCTTCTGGATGCAGAACTGGAAGATACCGCCCTGCTCGATTATACGCGCGAGCAACTCGAGCGACAGTACGATCCGCAGGATGGCGGTTTCGGCAAGGCGCCCAAATTTCCCATGCCCCACGCCATTCAGCGTTTATTGCGGCATTGGACATACACGCGCCGCAGCGGTGGACGGGACCGCACGGCGTTGGACATGGTCATGATCACGCTGACGCAAATGGCACGGGGTGGGATTTACGATCACCTCGGCGGGGGCTTTTGCCGCTATTCCACCGACCGTAAGTGGATGATCCCCCACTTCGAGAAAATGCTGTACGACAACGCACAGCTTCTGAGTTTGTACAGCTACGCTCTGACCTTCGGCGAAGATCAGCTTTTCGAGGACGCGGTAACCGAAACGATCGCGTGGTTGCAGCGCGAGATGCGCGATTCCGCCGGTGGTTTCTACGCAGCCATCGATGCCGACTCGGAAGGAGCAGAAGGCAAGTTCTACGTGTGGCGGCGCGAACAGGTCAAGAAAGAGCTGACGTCAGAAGAGTATCTGATCGTCGAAACTTTGTATGGCCTCGACAAACCGGCTAACTTCGAGAACAAGTGGAACTTCCACCGCCACGACTCATGGCGCTCCGTCATCGAACGCCTATCCCTAGATGCCGATGCGGCCAATGCACACCTTAAATCCGCCAAGCAGAAACTCTTCCAGGTCCGTAGTCTGCGCCCGCGTCCCGGCACCGATCATAAGATTCTGACTGCATGGAACGGTTTGTTAGTCCGCGGGCTCGTAGATGCCGCTCGACAGTTCCGTCGCGACGATTGGCTGCAGCTGGCGCTGGACGCCGTGGATTGCTTACGCGCAAACAATTTCGACGGACAGCGCTTGTACGCTTCCACGGTAATGGGTGCGGCTGTCGATACACGACCGGCAGCGTATCTCGACGATTACGCCAATCTGCTCGAGGGATTACTGGCGCTGTTGAGTCTCAAGTGGCGCGCGCAAGACATTGAATTGGCCTTAGAGCTGGCCGATATCCTGTTGGACCAGTTCGAGGATCCGGACAACGGGGGTTTCTACTTCACCGCTCACGATCACGAACACCTGATTCACAGACCTAAACCGACCATGGATGACGCCCTGCCCCCGGGCAACGGCACCGTGGCCAACGTACTGCTCAAACTCGGGCACCTGATGGGTGAGGTGCGCTACATCGAGGCTGCCGAACGCACGCTCGCCTGGGCGCGAGGCATCATGGAGCGCGTCCCGGCTGGACATTGCACCCTGCTCACGGCATTGGAGGGTCAGGTCCACGCGCCACAGCAGATCGTCCTCAGAGGACCGGCCGACGCCATGCACGAGTGGACGGCCCAGTTGCCGCGCGACTATGCGCCTTGGCGCGAGGTCTACGCTATTCCATACGAAAGGCCAGGCGTGGTCCCCTCGTATCTACCGAAACTGGTCGATGCTAAAACCCAGGCCACCGTTACCGGATTCGTCTGCACCGGACTGTCCTGCTCGCTGCCAATAACGGACGTCGAGGACCTCAAACGCGCACTTTAGTCCACTTAAGATCGAGCTGGCGCGCGGCTTTGACATCATCCAGGCGCCGCACCGGCGTGGTATAAGGCGCCATCTTCACAAACTCGGCATCCTTCGACGCTTCGTTTCTGATCGCGATCAGCGCATCCACGTAGGCGTCGAGTTCTTCACGCGTTTCCGTCTCGGTAGGCTCAATCAGAAAACACTCGGGCACGAGCAGTGGAAAATACGTCGTAGGCGAGTGCATGCCGTAATCGAGCAAACGCTTGGCAAAGTCCATGGCATTAACCCCAAGCTCTTTGGCTTCCCTGGCGAAGGTGACGATAAATTCGTGTGTTGCACGGCGCTCCGGATAAGCCAGCTGAAAGCCCGCTTGTGCAAGTTTCGCAGCCATGTAGTTGGCGTTGAGCGTGGCATACTCGCCCACTCTGTGCAGGCCGCTGCGGCCTAACAAGAGCGCGTACGCTAGAGCGCGAAGCAATATCCCGGCATTGCCGGCAAACGCCGACAAGCGACCGATACTGTGGGGGCAGTCAGCCTCCTGAAGCCAGCGGTAGGTACCGTCGTCTTCTTTTGCAACCATCGGTTGCGGTAGAAACGGTAACAATCGCTCCGACACACCTACAGGACCTGCGCCCGGCCCACCGCCGCCATGCGGTGTGGCGAACGTCTTGTGCAAATTCATGTGCAGCACATCGAAGCCCATGTCGCCGGGTTTGACGCGCCCCAGAATCGCATTGAGGTTAGCGCCGTCGTAGTACAACAAACCCCCGGCTTGATGCACTGTCTTGGCAATAGCTTCGATCTGCCGCTCGAACACGCCACAAGTCGACGGATTGGTCATCATCAAGCCCGCGGTTTGAGGACCCACGGCTTTCTCGAGCGCGGCAAGGTCCACATCGCCGCTATCGTTGACCGCGACCTCCGTCACCTTATAACCACACATGACGGCCGTGGCGGGATTGGTGCCGTGCGCCGCGTTCGGCACCAGGATTTCGCGGCGTTCGTGATCGCCCCGCGCATCGTGATAAGCCCGAATCATCGCCACACCGGCGAATTCTCCTTGTGCGCCCGCCATCGGTGTCAGCGACACCCCTTTCATTCCCGTGACGTCTTTGAGGATCTCCTGCAGGTCGTGCAGACACGCCAGATACCCTTGACTCGCCGCCTCGGGCGCAAGTGGATGACGTCCCAGAAAGCCTGGCAGGCTGGCCGCTTTGTGCGCACCCCGAGGGTTGTACTTCATCGTGCACGACCCCAGCGGATAGAACTGGGTATCGATAGAGAAATTCTTGCGAGAGAGGTTAGTGTAGTGACGTACTGCCTGCAGCTCGCTGACCTGAGGCAACCCCGGCGGTGCAGCACGCAAGAGTTCCTTAGGAATGTCGTCCAGATCTTGCGCGACGGTCCCCTCGATACGCTGGCCTGACGCACGGCGTTCGTCCTGGCTGATGTCGAAAATCGTAGCAGTCAAAGTACTACTCCCGGGACTCGAGCACGCGCCTGAGCGTCGCTTGGTAGAGCGCAAGTTCTGCGTCCGTGCGCTTTTCCGTCACCGCCACCAACATCATGTTTTCAACACCCTTAATTGTATCGTTGGGCAATACGGCATCGAGCGCCAAGCCTGGGAGGATGCGCTCCGACCGCATGGCTGCCACCACCCCCGCAGCCGTTGTCGGTAGCTGGACGACAAACTCATGGAACATGGGCGCGTCAAACGCGGCGCTGACTCCATCGATGGCAGTGAGCATGTCGCGCAGTTTGCGCGCCTGCCCATGACTGCGCCTGGCGACTTCGGCCAAACCCTCAGGCCCCATCAAGCTCAAGTAGATCGTTCCGGCCGTGACCAACAATCCCTGATTGGTGCAGATGTTCGAGGTCGCCTTACCCCGGCGGATGTGCTGTTCCCGTGCTTGCAGGGTCAGCGTAAATCCCACCCGATCTTCGAGATCGACGGTGCGGCCGATGATGCGTCCCGGCATTTGCCGTACGAACTTCTCCTTACAGCACATGAACCCGAAAGACGGTCCACCGGACGCCATCGGCACCCCGAACGGCTGACCGTCACCGCACACGATATCTGCGCCTTCGCTGCCCCAGTCTCCAGGTGCTTTGAGTACTGCCAGACTCATGGGATTGACGACCGCTACGACCAGCGCACCGATACCGTGCGCCCAGTCCGTGATGGCATCCACTGCCTCGAGGTTGCCGAAGAAATTGGGTTGAGCGATGACCACTGCGACAAAGTCGCTGGGCTCATCACCGGACGCAAGTGCACCCGCATCGATGACACCGTGTGCGTCGATGGGCAGCGCTTCAAGTTCGATGCCCTGGTTACCAACGATGGCGCGGCTCGCGGCAACGTAGTGCGGATGCACCGAGCCCGCCACAGCCACCCGCCCCGACTTGTTCTTCTTGTTGGCTCGAGCCGCCATCAATATCGCTTCGGCTAACCCACTCGCGCCGTCGTATACCGACGCATTGGAAGCGTCCATGCCGGTCAGCGCCGTCATCATGGACTGGTACTCGTAGATGAGCTGCAAGGTTCCTTGACTCGCTTCCGCTTGATACGGCGTGTAAGCAGTCAGAAACTCACCGCGCGCCGTCAGGTCCCAAACTGCCGCCGGAATGTGATGATCGTAGCTACCCGCGCCCATGAAGCAGGTGTAACCGTCGTCCGCGGCAGCGCGGGTCTGCATCAATTGCATCAGTGCGAGTTCGCTCATGCTTTCGGGCACTGCGTTGAGTTGCCCGTTCGCTAGGTGCTCGGGTATCTCATCGAATAGAGCATCGATACTCGGTGCACCGATCTCTTCCAGCATGCCGGTGACATCAGCCTCAGTATGGGGCACGAAAGGCATGGACGCGTTCTCCTCAAATACTCGAGCGATCGAGTGCGCTGGTGTTGCTAGTGTTCCTCGGACTCACAGACTTCAATGTAGCCTTCTGCATCGAGGAGTTCTTCCAAATCAGCCACGTCATCGGGCTTGAGTTTGAAAAACCAGCCGTCGCCATAGGGGTCGTTGTTGACCCGCTCCGGCTCGTCTTCGAGATCCGAGTTCACCGCTACGACGGTGCCGGCAACCGGCGCATAGATGTCCGACGCTGCCTTCACTGACTCAACGACCCCCGCTTCGTCACCGCCATTGAGCTGTGTTTCCAGTTCCGGCAATTCGACATAGACCACATCGCCCAAGGCATTTTGCGCATGATCGCTAATGCCTACGACGACGCTACCGTCTTCGTCCAGGCGCGCCCACTCGTGGGTCGCGACATATTTTAATTCTGTAGGAGTCTCGCTCATGTGCCTGTTCTGAGTCGCTTGTTCTAATTGTCGAAGGTTGGCCGGCTTAGGGCTCGATCAGTATTTTGCCGTTTCTTACAAACGGCGGTTTCACAATTCTAACGCGTTTTTGTTTGCCGCGGATATCCACGTACGCCTGGTCCCGCGCCTGTCGAGGCATGCGCGCCAAGCCGATGCTGCGCTCGAGCGTTGGCGAGAACGACCCGCTGGTCACCACGCCATCGCCATGTTCCGTTTTCAGTGTTTGGCCATGCCTGAGCACGCCTTTGTCCTCCAGCAGTACGCCCGTCAACTTCATGGGATGCTTGCCGCGATCGGCTTCTATGGCAGCGCGCCCCAGGAACGCGCGATCCTCGGGGCGCCAACCGATCGTCCAGCCGATATTCGAAGCTAACGGGGAGGTGTCTTCATCCAGATCTTGACCGTAGAGATTCAGACCCGCCTCCAAGCGCAGCGTATCGCGGGCGCCCAAGCCTGCCGGTTGCACACCGGCGTCGACGAGCTGCTGCCAGAGCTCGACCGCCTCCCACGGCGGCAGCATGATCTCCACGCCGTCTTCACCCGTATAGCCGGTGCGCCCAATCAACCAACTGCCGTGGCGTATGCAGCGAAAACCCTCGAGCGTTTCCAAGGTGTGCACACCCACTACGTCGATCATCGTCGCGATCGCAGCGGGGCCCTGCACGGCGATCATCGCCTCGTCCTGTTCGGAAAACTTCATGTCATCGAGCTGGTGTGCCGTAAACCATGCGAGCACTTTGTCACGGGTAGAGGCATTCACCACGCAGCGATACCCCTCACTCAACCGGTAAACGATGAGATCGTCGATCACTCCGCCGCGTTCGTTCAAAAGGGCGCCATACAGAGCCTGGTTCTCTTGCAGCTTATCTATATTGTTGGCCACCACGATACGCAGAAAATCCGCGGCGCTGCGTCCTTGCACATCGATTATCGTCATGTGCGACACATCGAACATGCCGACAGCGTGACGCACCGCGTGGTGTTCCGAAATCTGCGAGCCGTAGTTGACCGGCATTGCCCAACCCGCAAAATCAACCATCTTGCCGCCCAGAGCCACGTGGTTGTCATAAAGGGGAGTCTTATTCGTCACCGACGACCTCGTTGTTCAAGTGTTTCAAACTCGCTCCAAACTCTCTAGAAATTGGCCAGCGGTCCTAAGCCCATCGCTTCGCGAACCACTTGTTGCTTCAGCAGATCGACACGCTGAATGAGGCCAACACCGACGTTGCGTGCCAGAGCCGCACCGGGGTGGGATTGCCCATAAATCGATTTGAGAAAGGCCATGCCTTGGATGACCATTTGGCTGCGTACACGACGCTGCCGGAGAAAGCGTCGCCACAATTCCGGTCGGCTAATGCCTTCGACGCCGTCCGTGGTGCCGGAACGTGCCGCTTCGATGACGTGCAACAAGGCGTTCACGTCCTCAAAACCCAAGTTTACCCCCATCCCCGCAAGCGGATGGATGACTCTGAGTGCATCGCCGATCAACAGCACCCGTTTGTCCCGATCGAACGTCGTTTGGTTGGCAAGCTGTTGCGTCAACGGAAAGACCATCCGTTCGTCGATCTCGACGACGGTGCCGAGCCGGGCTTCCGTAAACCGCGTGAGCATGGCGCAAAACTCATCCGCTGGCAGGACTTTGCGGGCCGCAGCGAGCGCGTCCGGCTGCGACCACACGACGGAACAGATATCCGCGCGTCGCGACGGTAGCAAGGCCAAAGGCCCATCCGTCAAAAAACGCTGCCAAGCGGTATCTGCGTGGCATCCGTCAACACGTACAACCGTGGCCAGCGCCGCCTGTCCAACCGGCTTTTCATCGACCCTGTACCCCGCCCGCTCACGCACCTTCGAGCGCCCGCCGTCTGCAGCGATCACGAGATCTGCGGCCACCACCCGCCCGCTACTCAAGGCGACCTCCACCGCATCGGTGCCGCCATCGAGGGCTTCGACCTCCTCCAGAACGACGGCCAAGGCGTCATGCCGTTTAAGTTGTGCCCAGATGTGGGTGAGTAGCTCGCTCTGCTCGGCAATCCACCCCAGCTGCTCAGCGCCCACGCTTGCGGCCGTGAAATCGAGCTCAGCATTACCCCACTGCTCCCAAACATGCATGCGGGAGTAGGCCGCGCCCAGGTCGTTCTGCCACACGCCGAGACTCGCCAAGAACTCAGTCGAAGCCGGTGACAGCGCCACGTTGCGCACGTCGACGCCCAACCGACCCATCCGCCGTTCGGGCTCAGCCCGCTCTATCAAAGTGACTTGCAGTCCGAGTTGGGCAAGACCCAATGCGGCACTCGCACCTACTAAACCACCGCCTACCACGACGACATGCTGGCTCATGCGCGTTTCTTCGCCACGCTGGTTTTGGTGGCCCTGCTTTTAGTGGAATTGGCTTTGGTGGAATTGGTCTTGGTGGAATTGGTTTTGCGGCGGCGCTTGCGCATCAGTTTCTCGATGCCGGCCACACTCTTGGGTACGGCGTCGCTCAACACCTCACAACCGTTCTTCGTGATCAACACATCGTCTTCTATGCGCACGCCTAGACCTTTGTATTTGACCGGCACTTTGGCGGACCCTGGACGGTCGGGGATGTAGATGCCGGGCTCGATGGTCAGCACCATACCGGGTTCGAACTCACGCCAGCTGTCTTCGATGCGGTAGTCACCGACGTCGTGCACGTCGATACCCAACCAATGCGAGGTTTTGTGCGGACAAAAAGCTTTGTACGCTTCCTCCGCAATCAGTTCCTCAACGTTACCCTTCAGAATCTTGAGCGCTACGAGGCCTTGAACCATGATGCGCAGCGCCGCTTCGTGAGGGGCGTTGAAGTGGTTACCCGGACGGCACTGCGCTATCGCCGCCTGATTCGCTGCCAGCACCACTTCGTATAGCGCACGCTGGCTGGCACTGAACTGTCCGCTGGCAGGAAAAGTGCGTGTGACATCGGCCGCGTAATGCTGGTATTCACAACCGGCGTCAATCAACACCAAGTCGTTCTTCTTGATCGACGCGTCGTTGGCGACATAGTGCATGACACACGCGTTGGCCCCGCTGCCGACGATGCACGGATAAGCCGGAGAGCGTGCCCCGTGGCGCATGAACTCGTAGGTCAGTTCCGCTTCGAGTTGACCTTCGGTCATGCCGGGCTCACACGCCTTGATGGCGCGTATGTGCGCCTGCGCGGTAATTTCCACGGCCCGCCGCATTAACGCGATCTCCTTGGCGGTCTTGTACAGTCTAAGCTCGTGCAGGAAGTGTTTGAGCGCCACGAATTCACCGGGAGGACGCACGCCGCCGGCTTCGCGCTTGCGGATGTCCGCCACCCACTGCAACAGGCGTGCATCGAAATCCGCGTACTCGCCCAGGGTAATGTAGATCCGTTCGCGTCCTTCCAGCAAGCCCGGCACGATATCGTCCATGTCCGCGTAGCCGAACGCGTCGTCTACCCCCAACATCTGCGTCGCGCGTTCGGGGCCCAAGCGCTCTCCGTCCCAGCGTTCTAGAACCTCATCCCGATCGGCACAAAACAACAGTTCCTGACCGTGCTCGCGGCCAGGCGCGAGGACCAGCAACGACTCCGGCTCTTCGAATCCCGTGAGATAGAAAAAGTCGCTGTCCTGGCGAAACAGGTACTGGATGTCGCGGTTGCGCCGCGCCGGTGCCGCACCGGGAATGATCGCGATCGAATCCGGTGACATCATCGCCATCAGGCGCTCCCGCCGCGCCTTGAACTCGCGCATCGGTACCGTTGTCATGCACCACCTCTGTCGCTGTCACTGTCTTGGCGTTCGGCCATCAGCGTGAGGGTCAGTACTGCGCCGACTTTTACATATTCGTGCAGTTCCATGAATGAGGCTTCGTCCTGTTCTTCGCTCGTGTCATCCAATTGATCATCCTGCCCATCATCCAGCGCGCTGATGCTAACGAAGTCCTTGAGAATCTCTTGGACGTCCAAAGGCAGCGCACTCGGTTGCATATCTGGAGATAGCGTGGCTCCGAAACCGCTCAAAAACCCCGCACACCATTCGCTCAAGGCGCGCACACGCGCCGTGAGCACCTCACCGTCGTCAGGGACCAACGGTACGAACGTGAGATCGGGTGCATACAACATCTGCAGCGCGTCACTGACAAAGCCGCCAACAGCCTCTTCGTCCGTCAACGCATCCGTACCCGCCAACTGCACGAATTCAGCGAAGGGAAACGTTTCCGCACCACCCGCCGCAAGACCGCACACCAGGCCATGCAGTTCAGCCGGTTCGATGACGTTGGAGGCAGCCCGGGCTTTGAGCTCGAGATCTGCGACCGAAAGTGTAGGGTTTGACACGTTGTAGCCTGTGGAATTAGCGTGTATATATCGGTTTTGGATGATAGCGCCTAGCCATCCAATCTCCTACCGGCGCTATAATGACCGCCCCACGGCGCTCAACGGCGTGGCCAGTTGTAGGTAGATAACGCAGGCAGAGCGGAAAGCACAGAGAAAGGCGGGGTGCAGGCGGAAAAAAAGAACGCGACACAGGACAAAAGAGCGGGACGCTGCACATATAGACGGGGCAAGCACAGTGGCACAAACAGAACAACTCAACCACCTAGAGCAACAAGTCGATGAACTGCTGGTATTGACGCAGGTACTGAGCAAGGAAAACCGCGCACTGCGCGCGCAACAGAAGAACTGGTCCACCGAACGGGCAAAGCTCATCGAAAAAAACGAACTGGCGAAATCGCGGGTCGAATCGATGATCACTCGGCTCAAAGCACTCGAGCGAGACTAAACGAGACTAAACATAGATGAGCACCGTCACCGTCACGATCCTCGACAAGGAATACCAGGTCGCCTGCCCGGAGGAACAGGTGGAAGCCTTGACCAAGGCAGCTCGCTACCTAGATCGGCAAATGGCTGATATCCGCGCGAGCGGCAAAGTCGTCGGCCTGGATCGAATTGCCGTGATGGCCGCACTCAACATCGCCAATGACTATCTACACGGCGAAACCACCTTATCAGAAACTCAAGACGCCATCGGTTCCCGCATTACCCACCTGTCCGAGAAGGTGAGCTCCGCTCTAGCGCAGCACAAACAGCTCGATTTGTAATCGCAGTTTTACACCAAACCGCCGACCGCTTCTCAGTTAACGGTTAAAGCCTGCTTATCCTTCCCCTGGATGTGTTCGGAAGCAGACGATTCGCGTTATACTTAAGGCAAGCTCCTGGGATGTTTGCCAATTGGTCGCGTCCTTGAGCCGTTAGAGAAACCTCAGGAGACTCTGGCGATAACGCTCGTGTGCATACCCAACTTGATGGGTCGCCTTAGGCGTTACACAGACCTCCGCCTTGAACCATAACGGTTCAGGGCAAACCAGTAGCGGCATCTCCGGGAGCTATTCATTCACATCTTGCCTGCCTGTTCAGCGCACATGCCGACCCCGAATAAAGCTTTGCACCACGATCGCCGCACGTTGCGCGCGAAGTTTCGCAAGCGTCGCAAGAGCATCACACGCGCCGCGAGACAGCGCCTTGAAACCGCTTTGTGTAACGCTCTGCTGGCAAGCCCGCATTACCAACAAGCCGATTGTGTGGCGGCCTACGTCGCCGCAGATGGTGAGCCGGACGTGCTGGCGGCACTGAGAGAAGAGAATTCCAAACACCTTGCCTTACCGGTCGTCGCTGCTGAAGGCTCGATGACATTCCGCACTTTCGAGTCAAACGGCACGATGCAGACTAATCGCTACGGTATCGCGGAACCGCAGGGCACGGGGGAAGTGAGCGTAGAGGCGATCGACCTGATTCTGGCGCCGTTGGTCGCGTTCGACAACGACGGGCGCAGGTTGGGTATGGGGGGTGGCTACTACGATAGGTATTTCGGCCGACTCGAAGACAGACCTACACTTGCGGGTATCGCCTTCTCCTGCCAACGTGCGGATGTATTGCCAGAAGAACATTGGGACATCAAACTCGACCTCGTCGTGACCGAGCAAGGTATTCAAACTTTCTAGACACCAGCTTATGGCCGTTCGCAAAATCATTCGTATGGGGCACCCGAACTTGCGCAAGGTAGCACGCCCTGTGACGCCCCGAGACATCGAGGACCCTCAGTTCAGCCGCTTGTTGCAAGATATGGTCGAGACACTGCACGACTACGGCGGTATCGGCTTAGCCGCACCCCAAATCGATGTTCCCTTACGTATAGTGATTGTGGACATCGAAGGCGGACCGAGCCGTTACGGCGAGCTACCGACCGTTCCGCTGACAGCGCTCATCAATCCCACCATCGAAGTGCTGAATCCACAACCGGCGGGGCATTGGGAGGGCTGCCTATCGGTGCCCGGCCTGCGCGGTTTCGTCGAACGTCCACAGCACATCGATGTCACCTACACCACGCCCGAGCGGTTCGATGCACCCTCGACGCAAGAGTTTCAGGGTTTTCTCGCCACCGTTTTTCAGCACGAGATCGACCACCTCGACGGTAAGCTTTATATCGACCGTATCGCTGACACCACCAAGCTTGCGTACGAGGAAGAACTCGCGCGGTACTTCCCGCCGGATCGGTAGCCCCGCTAATGGTGACGGAAGATCTTTCGTTGGGTCACTACCGATACAAAGCTTTCATCAGTTACAGCCACTCGGACGGCAAGTGGGCCAAGTGGCTCCACCGCGCGTTGGAGAGCTACCGCGTGCCCAAAAACATCGGTACCGCCGCGGACATTTCCAGACTGGGTGACATCTTTCGTGATGCCGCAGAGCTTGGTGCCGCGAGTGACTTGTCAACGCACATCCAGCGAAGTTTGGCAGACGCCGAGTTTCTCATCGTGATCTGCTCCGCCGAAGCAGGCCGTTCCCAATGGGTCAATCGAGAGGTGGGTTACTTTGAAGCTCTCAACCGAGAGGATCGAGTGCTGTGCGTGCTAGTAGACGGTGAACCCGAAGATCCGACCTGCCTCCCCTTAGTGATGCGCGATCGCGGCGAACACGGTCCTCTTCTTGTCGATCCGCGACCGCATGCGGATGGTAAACGGTACGCTGTGCTGCGGATCGTTGCGGCACTTTTGGATATCAACTTGGGGCGCCTCCAAGATCGCGAGGCACGACGTAGACACGGCCGCCTCGCGGCAGGACTCGGAACGCTCGCCGCTGTTTCAGCCGCTTTGATCGGTCTGGCCATCGTGGCCATCGATGCACGCAACGACGCCTACACGGAACGTGCGATCGCGGAGCAGGAGCGCGCCAAAGCGGAACAATCCGTAGATTTCCTAGTCGATGTCTTACGCGTCTCGGATCCGAGCGAGTCGCGCGGATCCAGCGTCACTGCAAGAGAGCTGCTCGACAAGGCGAGTTCAAAAATCCCCGAGGCAATGGCAAGCGATGCCGATACCGGCGTCACATTGATGCTCACTGTAGCGTCGATCTACACCAACCTGGGTCTTTACCAGAGCGCCATCGATACCCTAGACGACGCGCTAGTACACGAACAGCAAGCGAATCCCGGTTCGTTGAGTGCGGCTCAAATCATGTCCGACATCGGCGTCGCCAACCATCATCTGGGCAACTATCACGACGCCATCGAACTCCACCAAAATGCACTCGCCATCAGAGAAACCCTGGCACCGGGGTCAGCAGAGATTGCACACAGCTGCGACAATATAGGCGCTGCCTACTTCTTTATGGGAGATTTCGAAAACGCGCGGAAATACATGGAGCGCGCCCTGACGTTGAGAGAAAAACTGTTCTCAACCGTCAATGTCGATATCGCCACATCATTCAACAATATCGGCTCCCTGGCTTCCCAGTTAGGCGACTGGCAAGGCTCAATCGACAGATTGACCCAAGCACATGCAGCGTTCTCCGAACTAATGGGCGAAACACACCAACAAACGCTAATCGTGCTCAATAACCTTGCCCTAGAACTACGCCAGCGCGGCCTGCTGGATGAGGCACGTGCGCGGTACGCTCAACTACTAACGCAAACCACTGCAATATTGGACCCTCCTCACCCCGACCTCGCCAACGCTTATCACAACTACGGCATCTATCTCATCGAAACGCAACAATTCGATGAGGCGTTGGGTTATCTCCGCGATGCCGAACAACAATGGGAAGCCACATTGGGAGCGACACACTGGCGGACACTTTCAGCACGACAACAACAAGGTCACGCGCACTTGCGCGCGGGGCACTATGACAAGGCAGAGAAGATCCTGCGGGCAACGCTAAAAGACCAAGCAGTCGAACACAGTGAACACTATTCGACCATCAATACCAATTGGCTACTGGCGCAAGTCTTATACGCGACCGGCCACCCGCACGACGGACTGGCTTTGAGTGAGAAGGCTTATGTTATGGCGAAAACTCGCTGGCCCAAAGACGTCGGTAGACAAAGCGTATACCTGGCACAGGTTGCACGTGGTTTCGATCTCATCGGTAAACACGAGAAGGCCTTCGGGATGTACGCAGAAATTCTACCCAAGCTCGTCGAGCGGTTCGAAAGTGACAAACCGATCGTTCAAGACGTCACCAATTGGATGAAGCACGTTGGGTCCAAGCAGTGAGGGTCACTTGAGAAACATCGCATAAGCCTGATTATCGGTCTCTTCCCAGAACCGATAACCGATGGCGCTCAAGAACTTGGCCAGCTGTGCTTGCTCACCGTGTTGCGCCTCGAAACCCACTAAGACCCGACCGAATGCCGCACCGTGATTGCGATAGTGGAACAAGGTGATGTTCCATCGCGAACCCAGCCCGCTCAAGAACTCCAGTAACGCACCCGGTCGTTCCGGAAACTCGAACCGATACAGCAGCTCTGCAGGTTGATCCGGATTGCGACCTCCGACCATGTGACGCACATGGAGCTTGGCGAGTTCGTTGTCCGTCATGTCGAGCACACGGTAACCGCCCTGCCTGAGATCCCGAATGACGCGCTGCCGATCGCCCGGACCCGACAATTTGGCACCGACGTAGATGTGGGCTTCTTCGCGACCGGAGTTACCGGTGGCGCACAACCGATAATTGAACTCGGTGATTCCGCGCTTACCCAGTGCGCGGCAGAATTTCAGAAAGCTGCCTTTGCGTTCGTCGATCGTCACGGCCAGCAACGCCTCACGTTGCTCACCCACTTCCGCCCGCTCGGAGATGTGGCGTAGACGATCGAAGTTGACGTTGGCGCCACTGACGACAGCGACGGTGGACTTAAAGCCGCGTGACCGTTCGAGGTACCGTTTCATACCGGCCACGGCAAGCGCACCCGCCGGTTCGGCGACCACTCGCGTTTCTTCGAAGATGTCCTTGATGGCGCCGCAGATCTCGTCGATGGTCACCACCACGACATCGTCGACGTAGTCCTTGGCGATCTTGAAAGGTTCCGCCCCCACCCGCGCCACCGATACACCGTCGGCAAATAGATCCAACGTCGACTTGTCGAGGGTCACCCGTTTACCTTCGAGCTTAGCCGCGTGCAGACAAGCAGAGCCATGCGCTTCCACGCCGATGATGCGCGTGCGTGGATATAAATATTTGACATACGCCGCAATCCCGGCGATCAACCCACCACCGCCGACAGGCACAAATATCGCATCCGGCTGCCCCGGGTGTTGATTGACGATCTCCATGCCGACAGTGCCTTGACCCGCGATCACGTCGACATCGTCATAGGGGTGTACGAACACAGCGCCATCGCGTTTTTTGAGCAGGCGTGCGTGGGCAGCCGCGGCGTCATACGTATCGCCGTGCAGAATCACCTTGGCACCCCACGATTTCACGGCATCCACTTTGATGCTCGGTGTGTTCAAGCCCATGACGATGGTCGCTTTGATCCCGAGCTTCGCTGCCGCCATGGCCACACCTTGTGCATGATTTCCGGCCGAAGCTGCAATCACGCCCTTGGCCTGCCGCGCCGCACTCAACTGTGCGATTTTGTTGTAGGAGCCGCGTAACTTGAAACTAAACACAGGTTGTACGTCTTCCCGTTTGAGATAGACATCGCACCCAAGCAGCTCAGACAACCCTCCTGCACGTGCCAGCGGCGTTTCCTCGACGATGTCGTACACCCTCGACCCGAGAATCTTCTTTACATAGCTTTCCAGCATGGGCACCATCTTTTTTGGTTTCCTTATCTCTCGGCACTACCAACATCTCGCCCCAGCCTTCCTCATCCGTCGATCAAGACGCGCTCAAGCAACGAGCAGCGGAGGCGGCGCTTGAAATGATTACGCCGAAGCTGACCACGAAGAGTATCGTCGGAGTGGGCACCGGCTCCACCACCAACCGCTTCATAGACGCATTGGCAGGTATTAAACACATGTTTGACGCCGCCGTCTCATCTTCCCATGCGTCTACCGAACGTCTGCGCAATCACGGCATTACCGTCATCGACCTGAACGCCGCCCCTTCGGTAGACGTTTATGTGGACGGCGCGGACGAAGCGAACACCGCGCGGCATTTGATTAAGGGCGGGGGCGCTGCGCTGACGCGAGAAAAAATCGTCGCAAGCGCCGCCGACGAATTCATCTGCATCGTCGACGAGAGCAAACTGGTCGACACCTTAGGCGGCTATCCCCTGCCAGTGGAGGTGATCCCCATGGCCCGCAGTTACGTGGCCCGGCAGTTGGTCCAGCTCGGCGGCCAACCCATTTGGCGCGAAGGTGTGGAGACCGACAACGGCAACTGGATCCTGGACGTGATGGACTTCGAGATTCCCGACCCGCTGGCAACGGAACAACACATCAATAACATCGCCGGTGTGGTGTGCAACGGCATCTTCGCACTCAATGCTGCCGATACCGTCATCGTCGCCGGCGCCGAGGGTGTACGGACTTTCTAGCGTTGAATGGGCAGCTCACCCGGCCGTCGTGGGCAACATTTTCCCAGGATTGAGAATCTGATGCGGGTCGAATAGCGCTTTCAATCCTTGCATCAGCTCGATCTCGGCTGCACTCCTCGAGTACCCCAGAAAGTCCTTCTTCACCAGTCCCACACCGTGTTCTGCCGAGATGCTGCCGCGTCGTGCTTTTACCAGCTCGAATATCTTCGGGCTCATCGCGTGGCCCTTGGCCATGAACTCGACCACGCTCATATCGGTGGGCCGTAAGATATTCAGATGCAGATTGCCGTCGCCGATGTGCCCGTACCAGCACACTTCGAAGTCCGGGTAACTCGACTGTACGTAACGGTCGACATCCTCAAGAAACTCGGGAACCTGATGGATACATACCGAGAGGTCGTTTTTGTAGGGTGTGTACGGCGCGATGCTCTCCGAAATGCCTTCGCGCAGCTGCCACAGCGCCGCTGCCTGCGCGTCCGATTGACTGATGACTGCGTCGGTCACCCACCCCGCCTCCATGCATTGCTCGAACGCTGTGCTGGCCGCGTCCAGCGCATCGCTGTCGAACTCCATGAGCGCATAATAGTCTTCGTGTTGTTGCAGCGGCGCAGGCAGATCGCGGTGCGCTCGTACTTTCGCCAACGCGAGATCGGAAAAGAACTCGAAGGCCGACAATTCCAGCGCCTCACCGAATGTCGTGAGGACGCTCAACAAGTCACGTACTTTGGGCACGCCCACCACCATGACCGTCTGCGGCGCAGGGGCAGGCGCCAGACGCAAATCGATCTCACAAATCAGACCCAGCGTGCCTTCGGAGCCGATGAAGAGATGGCGTAAGTCGTAGCCCGTGGCGTTCTTGATCAACCCGTCGTTACAACTCAACAGTGCACCGGTTCCTGTTACAACGCGCAGTCCCGCCACCCAATCGCGGGTGAGCCCATAGCGGATGACCTTGATGCCTCCGGCATTGGTGGCGACGTTGCCGCCGATCTGACTGGAGCCCGCTGAGGCAAAGTCGACGGGATAGAACAACCCCTTCGATGCGGCGTACTCCTGCAGCGTCTGCGTTATCACACCGGCTTGACAAGTTACCAAACGGTCTTCGGGGCGGAAGTCGAGGATGCGATTCATGCGATCGAAGGAGACCACGACTTCTCCGTTACCGGCTACGGCTCCGCCGGACAAACCCGTACGTCCGCCGGAGGGCACCAGACACAGATCGTGAGCCAAAGCGTACTTGACGACTTCCACCACCTGCTGGTTGGTTTCCGGAAAGACCACAGCGCTCGGCGCCACCTCGTAGCCGTTGGTCCAGTCCTTACCCCATACCGCCAAGTCCTGAGGATCGGTACTGATCTGCTGGGTTGCTAAAACGTCGTCAAACACCACAAAGTCCGGTTTTTCATCTGCATCTTAACACGCGCGATGATTCCGCCTGCGTTATCGCCTATGGTTACGCAATGCAACGACCGTTGGCACCCCGGTTACCCACGCCTTGTGAGCGGCCTTGATGACGCGCATCCCCAAACGTGCACAGGTGCTGCGTTGCGGCGCCGTCGTGGTGGGTTGTCTGGTCAGCATGGTATTTGCGCTTGCCGCACACGGCACGCATCTGTCGATTCGCGTGATCGACACTGCCAGCAACCGCCTCACCCCGGCACGCATCGAGCTGTTGAATTTGACCGGACGGGCATACGTGGCCAACAACGCGGTGCCGATCGGCAGGGAGTGTGTGTTCGCGCCGCTGCCTGACTGGCTCGCGCAACCTGCACCCACTGAGCTCTTCAACCCTTACACAGGCACGTATCAGCATTACATCGACGGCGTGGGGCGTTACGATATACCCACCGGCACCTATAAAGTCCGTGCGTTCCTTGGCTCGCAGTATCGTGTCTTCGAGACCGAAGTTGCCCTTAGCGAGGGCCGACCGACACAACTGGTCATAGAAATGCACCGCTGGACGGATACCGAGTTCGATGCCTGGTATGCCGCAGACGGTCATTTGCACGTCACTCGCTCATCGCCTCAGCACAACACCTCAATCGGTCAATGGATGAGTGCCGAAGGTCTCGATCTCGCCAACTTGTTACAGATGGGTACTGCAGATCAGTTCGCCGTGACGCCACAGTATGCGTTCGGCGATGCCGGCATGCATAGAAGCGACAACGTTGTGCTTCTCAGCGGCCAGGAACACCCCAGAACGCATTTGTTGGGCCACACGATCAACATCGGTGCGTCCCAGGCCATCGACGAACGCGACGCCTACATCGTTTATTCGCGCACATTCGAAAGGAGCAGGGCGCTGGGAGGAGTGAACGGATTCGCTCACTGGGGTACCGGACCGGCAGCGCTGGGTTTGGCGGTTAATGCCCCAGTGGGGTTGGTCGATTTCCTCGAGGTCTTGAGCTTCGAGATTCTCCATGTCGAGGTGTGGTATCAACTCCTCAACTTGGGACTGGCCATCACGGCGACGGCGGGTACCGACTACCCGTGCCTGCCATCTGTGCCGGGCCGCGAGCGCTTCTACGTGAACTTACAGAGCGCACCGTCCCGGGCTACGCTGGTGCAAGCCATACGTCAGGGACGTACCTTTGTGACAAACGGCCCCATGCTCTCGCTCGCAGTCGACGGCGAGGGCATCGGCAGCCGCATCGCCTTCGACCCCTCGACAACGAAGGACGTCGAGATCACCGGCACATTGCAGTTCGATCCTGCACAAGATCAAGTGCACACGCTGGAGCTGATCCAGAACGGTCAGGTCATCCATACCTGGCAGGCAAGCGATACTTCCGAGTTCCACGCGTTCGCTTTCGAGCTGACCCATCCGGCCAGTACGCCGTCCTGGTTTGCCTTGCGCAGCCGCGGCCGTAAAAGCAACGAAACGGTGCCCGAACAGAATAACGTACCGGCCTGGGTGCAAGTGGGCTTCGACCGCTGGATTGCCGGAGGTGGCGGCGAGGAAATCACCGAGTACCTTCAGTCACGGGTGCACCGCGAAAGCTTTGCGCACACCTCACCTATCTATCTGGGGCGCACACCTGAGTTGGACGCCACTTCGCAGCAGGCGTGGCTGGAACGACTCGACCGTCTCGATGCGCTGCTCAATCACGAACCGTTGGATGAAATCCTGATCTGGGACTGGTTGCCGTTTAGCGATGGCGTGAGTGCGGAACATCTGCAGCACAACAAGGCCGAGCTACTGCAAGCGATTCAGCTCGCCCGTGAGCACCTTGCACGTCCGAGGCGCCGGTGAAACTGTTTTTCGTCAATGCGGCGTTGTTCTTGCTAGGCTACCTGCCACTAACCCTAATCGTTGGCTTGATCGGCGGTTTTTTCGATATGCGCGGTGTCGAGGAGGCGTTCGGATACAGCGTTTTCCTGTGGCTCACGGTCATGCTCCAACTGCTGGTACCGACCGTGTTGGCATTGCTTGTCGCTTACGCACTCGTCGCGTGGGCGACTCAACGAATCGTGCGCCTACCTACACGCACCCTCTCGGTGGTTTTGGTCGGCGGCGGCATCGCGGCAATCCAGGCACTGGCCTGGGGCGGCTCGAGCTTTAGCTGGGCTTGGCTCATCGTCGCCGTGTTGCCCGCCTGTTGGCTGGGATGGGCGCTGCGCTATCCCCCAATCGCGGCTCGGCAAGATCAGTCCCAGTCACACTGAGCGTCCAGCCATTGCCACATCCCCGAACGGATCTCTGCGGATTCATTGACGAGGTGATGCTGGCCGTTCGGGATCAAGTGCCAGCTGGCGTGGGGGTAGCGCTTGGTCAAGACCCGGTAGCCATGGCGCCAACTGACGGTGCGATCGGCATAGCCTTGCAGAATCTTGACCGGGGTTGAGACTTGCCCACGGCGTTCGAAGCGCGTGAACCAATCCACCATCGACTGGACCCACCGCACGGGCAGCACTCGCGCTTGCAGCGGGTCCTTGATTTGCAGATTGAAAAACTCCTGGTTGTCGGCATTCGGGGCGATGAGGCGCGGACGCTCGGTGATCGTGAGCTTGGCCACCGCAAATACCCACCGATTGAGCCACCACGCGTATGGCCGCACCAGCGGCGCAAAGAGCACGACATGACCCAACTCCTCGGCGTCCGGCGGACGCTGATCGAAGTACTCCAAGATCACGGCACCCCCCATGCTTTGACCGAACCAATGCCAGCCCGTCGCCCGTTGTCGAAGCACACCCTCGGCGTGCTGACGCACGGCATCCAAGGTCTGTACGTAACGATCGAAGCTGTCGATATCGGCCCGCGGACCCGTAGACAGACCATGTCCCGGATGGTCGAAAGCCACCACGGTGAGGGCGCGGCCGAGCAGGTATTCGATGAGGTGTCCGTAAAGCCCGACATGATCGTAGTAACCGTGACACATCACCACCACACCGTGCGATACGGCGGGCACGAAGTGCTGCGCGACGATGCGCTCGCCGCCGACGCCCAGCACGTAAACACGGTGTCTGCGGTCTTCTCGCCCACCGGCCTGCAAATCGTAAAATGCACGGTATTCGCCCAGGAGCTCAGGCGCCACAGCCTCGTCTGCCACTTGGCTGAGCTTGTCGAGCAGTGCCTCGGCATCGAATTGTGCGGTCGCTCGTTGAATCGGCCTACTCGCCGTCACATTGGGGTCGGAGACAGCATAGCCAAACCGTGTCTCCGACCCCAATTTTTGGTGGGGAAAGTGTCTCCGACCCCATTTTGAATGGCGAAAGTGTCTCCGACCCCATTTTTCGAGCTAAGTCGTTGCATAACCAGAGGGTGAACCTACAATAGCCCGGTTTTATGCACTGGACCCATGCTGATGGCCGAGCCGCGTACCGGAGACAATCTCCAGACCTTCCAGGACCAACTCGCCAAGGTGCGCACGGCACCGGGCTTCATTGCCGCGCTCGACCAAAGCGGTGGCAGTACGCCAAAGGCACTGGCCAACTACGGTGTAAACGAGGCGGCCTACGCCAATGAGGACGAGATGTTCGACCTCATTCATCAGATGCGCACGCGCATCATGACGAGTCCAGCCTTCACCGGAGAACGCATCATCGGGGCGATCCTGTTCGAGCAAACCATGGATCGCCAGGTGGAAGGCGTGGCCACGCCCGATTACCTGTGGCGCGAAAAAAACGTAGCGCCGTTCCTTAAGATCGACAAGGGCTTAGCCGATGAGGACGATGGCGTTCAGGTCATGAAGCCGAATCCCGGTCTGAACGATCTTCTCGCGCGCGCGCGCGATCTGAATATCTTCGGCACGAAGATGCGCTCGGTGATCAAAGCTGCCAATCCTGCCGCAATCCAGCGCATTGTCGACCAGCAGTTCGAAACCGCACTCGACATTCTCGACTTTCAGATGGTGCCGATCATCGAACCCGAAGTGGACATCAACGCGTCGGATAAATCAGCTTGCGAAGAGATTCTGCGGGATGCACTGCTCAAGGGGTTGAGCGCGGTGACGGGCGAAACGCCGGTGATGTTCAAGCTGACGCTGCCGAATGCAGCCAACTACTACGCCGATCTCGTCAAACAGCCCAACGTCGCCCGCGTCGTAGCCCTGTCAGGCGGTTACAGTCGCGAGACTGCCAACAAGATGCTGGGCGAGAACAACGGCGTGATCGCCAGTTTCTCCCGCGCATTGACGGAAGGGTTGAGTGCTGATCAATCAGATGCGGATTTCAACAAGACACTCGACGCCGCCATCGGCGCGATTGCCGCGGCCTCGAATAGCTAAGGTACCTCACCTTCCGAGCGCTGTTGCAGTATCTCCACAGCAGGCAGGGTTTTACCCTCGACGAACTCGAGAAACGCACCACCCCCGGTAGATATGTAGGAAATGTCGTCGCGCACGCCATACTTGTCGATGGCGGCGAGCGTGTCACCGCCGCCCGCGATTGAGAACGCTGCGCTCGCAGCAATCGCTTCCGCCAGAATCCGCGTGCCTTCGCCGAACTGATCGAACTCGAAGACCCCGACGGGGCCGTTCCACAAGATGGTCTTGGCATCCTGCAAGATCTCGCCCCAGGCACGCGCTGTCATCGGACCGATGTCCATGATCATCTCGTCATCCCGCACTTCGTCGATGAGACGCACGATGCCGCGCTCATCGGCGGCAAAATTCTTACCGACAACAACATCCACCGGGATGGGAATGTCGACCGATGCTGCTAGTTTGCGGGCGACATCGATAAGGTCCGACTCGAACAACGACGTCCCCACATTGTGACCGGCTGCGGCAATGAACGTATTGGCGATGCCTCCGCCGGCAATGATCCGGTCTGCTTGCTTCGCCAGCGATTCCAACACTTCGAGTTTGGTCGACACCTTGGACCCACCGACAATCGCCACGTTAGGCGACGCCGAATTAGCCAGCGCCTTTCCCAGCGCTGTCAATTCTGCCGAAAGTAACAAACCAGCACACGCGACAGGCGCAAACTTGGCAACACCGTGTGTGGATGCCTGGGCTCGGTGAGCTGTACCGAAGGCGTCCATGATGAATACGTCGCATTGCCGTGCCATGGACTGTGCTAACGCATCATCGTTGGCTTTCTCGCCCTCGAAGAATCGCACATTCTCAAGCAGCGCTACTTGTCCCGGTTGCACATCACCGCACTGACCCAATTCGGACAGAAGCGGCACCTCCATCCCCAACAATTCAGATAAGCGGTCCGCCACCGGACGCAAAGAAGCATCGGCGGAGAACACACCCTCCTGCGGTCGACCGAGGTGCGACATCACCACGACCCGCGCTCCGGCATCGCGCGCCTGCTCGATCGTCGGCACCGATGCAACGATGCGCGCCTCGCTGGTGACCATACCCTCCTTGATCGGGACGTTCAGGTCGGCACGAATGAGCACGCGCTTGTCGGCGAGCTCCACCTGGGACATGGACATAACGCTCATGAGCTTTGCGTTACACGCTGCGCTGCCGCAACCACCTGGTCGGTGGTCATGCCCAACGCGGCCATCGCCTCGCCGCCCGGTGCTGACAGACCGTAACGGTCGATACCGACCACCTCGCCTTCAAGACCCACGAATCGATACCAGAAGTCCGGATGCCCGGCTTCGACCGCAACCCGTGCGGTAACCGCGGCCGGCAGCACCGCCTCGCGGTAAGCATCATCCTGTTCATCGAAGCGTTCGACACAGGGCATGGACACGACTCGCACCGTCTTGCCGACTCCGGTGAGCTGCTCGGCCGCCTCGACACAGAGTTCGACCTCGGACCCGGTACCGAGCAAAATTACGTCCGGAGTACCGTCACAATCGACCAAAACATAGCCGCCGCGTTCTATCGCGGCGAAAGTCTGAGGATCCCGCCGCTGCGCCTGGGTCTTCTGCCGCGTAAAGACGAGCGCGCTCGGTTGCTCGCGACTGGCAATCGCCTGCTTCCAGGCAATCGCGGTCTCCACCGTGTCACAAGGCCGCCACGTGGCGAGGTTGGGCGTGGTGCGCAAATTGGTGAGCTGCTCAATGGGCTGATGGGTAGGTCCGTCCTCACCCACGGCCACCGAGTCGTGCGTGTAGACGAAGATGTTGCCGATGCGCATGAGTGCTGCCAGCCGTACCGCGTTACGCGCGTACTCCATGAACACCAGGAACGTTCCGGTAAACGGTCGCATTCCACCGTGCAACAACATACCGTTGCTGATCGCCGTCATGCCGAACTCGCGTACACCGTAGCTCATGTATTGATGCGGTTGCGCTTGCGACCACTTGGTGCCGTTGGATCCGGTCAAATCCGCCGAACCCCCGAACAGTTCCGGCACTCCGGCGGCAATCGCACCGATCGCTTTCTGCGACGACTTGCGCGTCTCGAGTGGTGTGGGATTGGCCTGTTCCGCTTCAGCCAGCCCATCGATTGCCTCCGACCAACCGCTCGCCAACTCACCGCGCATGCGCCGTTGGAACTCTGCCGCGAGTTCCGGATAGCGCTGAGCGTAGCGGTCGAAACGCGCGGCCCACGCGTCTTGCAGTTCGCGTCCGCGTCCCCGCATGTCCCAATCGAGACGCACCGCCTCAGGCACTTCGAATGCCGCGCCACCCCAATTCAATTGGCCCTTGGTCAGCGCGATTTCCTCCTCGCCCAGAGCCGCACCATGGGCTGCGGCAGTGCCTGCTTTGTTGGGAGAACCGAAGCCGATCGTGGTGCGGCAGCACACCAACGTGGGTCGCCCGTCCGAATCGACCGCGGTGCTGAGCGCTTGTAGAATTTCATCTCCGTCGTGTCCGTCGACGTTGCGGATGACCCGCCAGCCGTAGGCCTCAAATCGTGCCGGGACATCCTCGGTAAACCACTCCGCCGTTTCTCCGTCGATCGAAATGCCGTTGTCGTCATAGAGACAGATCAACTTGCCGAGGCCCAGTGTGCCGGCCAGCGACGCCGCTTCGTGGGATATACCTTCCATCAGACAGCCATCACCGGCTACCACCCAGGTGCGGTGGTCGACGATCGCGAGTGCTTCGCCGCCGACTTCCCGATTGAATTCCGCCGCCAGTTTTTGCTCCGCCAAAGCCATACCCACCGCGTTAGCCAAGCCCTGACCCAACGGTCCCGTGGTGGTCTCTACCCCCGGACACTCTCCGAATTCCGGATGCCCCGCCGTGATGGCGCCCAATTGCCGAAAACGTTGAAGGTCCGCGAGGCCGACGTCGTAACCCGTTAAATGCAACAAGCTGTACAACAGCATGGAGCCGTGCCCGTTGGACAGCACGAAGCGGTCGCGATCCACCCAGTGGGGATCCGCCGGATTGTGTTTGAGCAGGTCCCGCCACAACACCTCACCCACATCCGCAAGACCCATGGGCGCCCCCGGATGTCCGCTGTTGGCCGCTTGTACGGCGTCCATCGACAACGCGCGGATCGCGTTGGCCCGTTCTACTCGTGATGTCATGAAGACCCTTTCGTCGTTTGTTCGGCGCGGTTTCGTACGCGCTTTGTTAGATCCACAGATCTCAAGATCTGCCGCGAGCACAAGAGATCCGTCGCGGAGGTTGTGTCCCAAGCCGGCGCTATTGTCATCACTTGTTTACATCGCTGCAACAAAACCGCATCAATTCGGTACGAAAATCTCATGCGCGGCGCTGCGTATACAGTAGAATACGCGGCTAGCCCGTGTGCACGGACAGCGTTCAACACACAACTTTCACTACACAAAAAGGACAAAAGCCGCATGTCAGACTATTCGCTATTCACCTCAGAATCCGTTTCCGAAGGGCATCCGGATAAGGTGGCCGATCAAGTCTCAGACGCCGTGTTGGACGCCATGCTGGAACAGGACACCGAATCGCGTGTAGCGTGCGAGACGTTGATCAAGACCGGCATCGTCATGGTCGCCGGTGAAATCCGCACCAACGCTAAGGTCAACGTCGACCAACTCGTGCGCCAAGTGGTCGCCGAGATCGGTTACGACGCCAGCAACGGCTTCGATACCGAATCGTGTACCGTCGTCAATGCGCTGGGAATGCAATCCTCCGACATCGCCATGGGGGTGGACGAAACTTCGGATCACGAGCAAGGCGCCGGCGACCAGGGCTTGATGTTCGGTTACGCCACCGACGAGACCGACGTGTTGATGCCCGCCCCGATCACCTATGCACACCGCCTGGTCGAGCAACAAGCCAAGGCACGACGTTCGTCTCTGAGCTTCCTGCGCCCCGACGCGAAAAGCCAACTCACCTTTCGCTACGACGAACAAGGCAATCCGACCGCCATCGACGCCGTGGTCCTGTCCACGCAACACAACCCCGAGATCGGTCAGGAAATCCTCCGCGAGTCGGTGATGGAAGAAATCATCAAACCGACGCTTCCCTCGAATTGGATGTCTGCGGATACCAAAGTATTCATCAACCCCACCGGGCAGTTCATTATCGGCGGCCCCGTGGGCGATGCCGGATTGACCGGCCGCAAGATCATCGTCGATACCTACGGCGGCATGGCCCGTCACGGGGGGGGTGCGTTTTCCGGCAAGGACCCCTCCAAGGTGGACCGCAGCGCGGCTTACGCCGGCCGTTACGTTGCGAAAAACGTGGTCGCCGCGGGTCTCGCACGGCGCTGCGAGATTCAAGTCAGCTATGCCATCGGGGTCGCCGAACCGACGTCGATCAGCATCAACACTTTCGGTACCGGCAAGGTCAGCGACGAAAAAATCATTCAACTTGTGCGTGAACACTTTGATTTGCGCCCCAAGGGCTTGATCGACATGCTTGACTTGAAGCGGCCTATCTACCGGACAACAGCAGCCTACGGGCACTTCGGACGCACCGAAGAGGCCTTCAGCTGGGAACGTACAGACAAAGCCGAGGCACTGGCTCAAGCTGTTTGAGTAGATCGAGCGGATTGAGCGGAGCTGCACCGAATCGCCCGCGCCGACCCAGACCGGCGCGCAATCGTTGAGTAGTCACCCCATGAATGCCCAAAGTCTCGACAACATGACCATCAGCTGCGAGTTCTTCCCACCTCGCGACGCGCCCGGTCGCGACAAGCTCGTGGATAACGTCGCGCAAAAGCTCAAAACCACGCTCAACCCCGAGTTCTTTTCCGTGACCTACGGTGCCGGCGGTTCCACCCGGGACGGCACCAAGCAGACCGTCAGCCAACTCATCGACGCCGGCATGCGTGCAGTACCGCACCTATCGATGGGCACCGACGATCGCGCCGCGGTCACGGCGTTGCTGGATGACTATGTCGAAGCCGGTGTCGAACGCATCGTGACCCTGCGGGGCGATCAGCCTTCGGGTTTGGGCAACCAGCGTTTTACCAACAACGCCGAAGCGCTGGTCAAGGTGATCCGCGAACACACAGGCGACCGTTTTCATCTCGTGGTCGCCGCGTACCCCGAGATTCACCCGGACGCCAAGTCCGCCAACGACGACCTCAACTTCTTCGAGCGCAAGGTCAAGGCCGGCGCCAATAGCGCGATTACCCAGTATTTCTACAACGCCGATGCTTACGGCGATTTTCTGGAACGTTGCGCCAAACGCAGCATCGACATTCCGATCACACCCGGCATCATGCCGATCACCAATGTCGAGTCGCTGATTCGATTCAGCGACAAAGCGGGGGCCGAGATTCCCAGGTGGTTGCTGCACAACCTCAGCGACTGCACGGACGATGCGGCGCTCGTCGACTATGGCGTGGAGGTCGTCACCAAGCTGTGCGAGCGGCTGCTCGCCATGGGTGCGCCGGGACTGCATTTCTATACGCTGAACCGTTGGGGTGCCACCAAACGCATCTACGAGAACCTCGCCGCTTAAGTCGCTCGCGTAACGACCCATGCCGCAACGGTTTCTCATCAAGTACGATGCGGCTGCCAAACCCCCTTCTCCCGGCACCGAGCTCACCGTCGACAGCGAGCGCTCTCATTACTTGACCCACGTCATGCGCGTACCCCAAGGCGGCACCATCCAATGTTTCGATGGGCAAGGTGCGGTGTTCAAGGCGGAGCTTGCCGGCCTCAAGCGTAAGCGCGCGACGTTACGGATTACCGAGGTCGAGCCCCCCGCAACCAAACCCCAGGAGGTACACATCGGTCTGGCGTTGCTCAAAGGTCAGGCGATGGATCGCGCCATTGCGCAGGCGACGGAGTTGGGGGCGACCATCACGCTATTGCACACGCAGCGTGTCAATGTGCGCTTGAACGCGCAGCGCCTGGACGCCAAGTTGCATCACTGGCAAAAGATCATCGATGGCGCTTGCGAACAGTGCGGCCGCCTGTACGTACCCACGCTCAGCCCCCCGCGCACGCTCGAACGCTATGTCAGCGAGGTTCGCGAACGCACTATGACGCCGATCGTATTACACATGGATGCGCCTCGATTGAGCCTCAACGACGCAAGAGGCAGTGTGGCGTGCGCCGTGGGTCCTGAAGGGGGATGGGATCAACGTGAGCTCGCATGGTGCGAGAACAACCATGTCGAGCGGCGCTCCCTGGCCACGCACACGCTGCGCGCCGAAACCACCCCAGCTGTCGCGCTGGGCATACTCGCACACGCTCGATGTAACTAGGCTTGTCCCGTCACGGGACAGGATACTAGGCCTGCTTGAGGTACTCGCAGAGCCGGTCTTCGACGAAATCGAGGTTGGGGATGGTCGCCGGTTCGGTGCCGACATTGACGCGCATCGCGTCGGCCGGGCCAGGGGCTTCTCCCTGCGGTTCTCCCAGCTTTTCAAGGTCGTCGCTCAACAACTGCATCATGCGAGGCAATCCTTCTGCAGCAAACGCATAGAATGCCGGAGCCGCCGGATTACGTGAGCGATTCATGACCACCAGACACCGCGCGCTGTGCCGCCAGGGTTCGCCTTCTTGACCGAATCCGGCAAAGTGCAGCACGGGCACCTTATGCCCCCGCCAGCCGACGAAACCCATGCACCATGCCGGTCCTTCATCGAGGACTTTGAAACGTCGCCACGGGACTATTTCTGCGACGCACACGTTGGGTAACAACAACTGCTCGCCGTAGACCGGAATCAGAACACACGACAACTCGTCGCTATTGTCGGTCATCGCTCCCACTGTCGTTTGTGCCGCATCAGCCACTGTACTTTCCTATTTCTGTGCCGCTCATCGTTCTCGCTAGCTCGTGACCAGATCGTCGATCGTCGCCAGCAACTCGTTTTCCTGGAACGGTTTGCCAAGAAACTTATTCACGCCGAGCTGCGATGCATGTTCCTTATGTTTATCGCCGGTCCGCGAACTGATCATCACGATCGGCAAACTCGTCAGGCGATCGTCGTGCCGCACTTGTCGGGCAACTTCAAAGCCGTCCATGCGCGGCATCTCGATGTCCAGCAACATGATGTCCGGGCGCCTTTCCTGCAACATGGCCACAGCTTCTATGCCGTCTTTAGCCACCAAGACATCCATTCCCTGGCGCTCGAGCAATCTGGATGTCACTTTGCGCACGGTGACGCTGTCATCGACAACGAGCACACACTTGGGCCGCTCCGTCTGTTTGCCGACCGAAGGTACCCGTTTGACGCTCTGATGCTGCTGTCCGCGAATCAGCGCCAGCAGATCGAGAATCACCACGACGCTGCCGTCGCCGAGAATCGTAGCGCCGGAGATACCCCCTACACCCGCGAACTGCGGACCCAGACTCTTCACCACGATTTCCCGTGAACCCTGCACGAGATCGACGTGAATGGCGACTGCATGTTCGCCCGAACGCACCAACACGACCGGTACGCTGGTTACGCCGCTGCCCACGCCTCGAAATTCTCGGCCCAGATACTGCCCGAGATAACGCATTCGATAAGGAATACCGGCGTACTCGAAGGTCTTCTCGCCGCTGGAATACAGATCGCTGAGTTGCTCGGGACTCAAGAGCACGATGCCTTCGATGTTGTTGAGCGGGATCGCGTAAGCATCGTCCCCAACCGAAACCATCAAGGCGCGGTTGACCGACACGGTGAACGGTAGGCGCAGAACGAATCGCGTACCCTTACCTACTTGCGAAACGATACTTATGCTGCCGCCGAGCTGCTTAACCTCGCTGTGTACCACGTCGAGGCCGACACCGCGGCCGGAAATCTGCGTGACAGACTTGGCAGTGGTGAAGCCCGGCGCCAGAATGAATTGCATGACCTCGTCGTCGCTAAGACCCGCATTCGCGGCCATCAGCTCGCGTTCGATCGCTTTGGCACGAACGCTTTCGACGTCGATACCCGCACCGTCATCGCTGATCTCGATGACGACATCGCCCCCTTCGCGGGAGAGACGCAGGTCGATGCGTCCGGCGCTCGGTTTGCCGAAGTTGCGGCGTAACTCGGTCTCCTCGATTCCGTGATCCACTGCATTGCGCAACATGTGTTCGAGCGGCGGCACCATGCGTTCGAGCAAGTTGCGATCCAACTCGCCCTCGGCGTTTTGCGCGTGAAATTCCACTTCCTTGCCGAGCTCGTCCGATACCTGGCGCACGATGCGACGCAAGCGAGGTAACAAGCGACTGAACGGCACCATGCGCGTGCGCATCAAACCTTCCTGCAACTCGGTGTTGATACGCGCCTGCTGCAACAACAAGGTTTCCGACTCACGTGCTTTGAACAACAGCGTGTCTTTCAAATCCAGCATGTCCGAAGCACTTTCAGACAGTGAACGCGACAGTTGTTGCAGCTGGTTGTAGCGATCCATTTCGAGCGGATCGAAGTTAGCGTAGTGCGCACCGTCGTACTTTTCGTGACGGTGCAGAATCTGTGTTTCGGTCTCGATCTCCAGACGTCTGAGCTGCTCGCGCAATCGCTCGATCGTGGTTTCCATTTCGTCGAGCGAGTTGGTGAAATCGCTCATGCCCTGTTCTACACGGGCGCGCAGGATGGAGTTTTCCCCCGCCAGGTTGACGAGTTCTTCGAGTAAAGAAGCGCCGACACGAACCATCTCTTGTGTAGGCCGCTCCACCGGCGGAGTATCGGTCTGGGCACTTTGATCCGCTCCGATGACCACCTGTTCGGCACTGGGCGCGTCTTTTTTGCCTGCATCGGGCGCCGCAACCAGGTTCTCAATGATCTGATTGACGCCACCCACGGGCGAGGCTTGGGCCTCTACCTTCACGTCGATCGACTCCGGTGTCGCTTCCTCTTGCGCCGGCTGCGCTTCGCTCGCCACCGCACTAGCCCCAGATTCGTATTGTTGGCGAATCGCCATGATGCTCGCGCCAATGGCATCGTAGCGGCGGTGTAACTCCGTAAAGAGCGCCTCGTCGATCATGCGTTCTTCGTTTTGCACTTCGATGACGACGGACTCGAACTCGTGAGCCATGTCTCCGAGCTCACTGAGCCCGCAGAGCCGGGCCCCGCCTTTGAGCGTGTGCAAGCCGCGCAACATGTTCTCCATGTAGATGCGGTTTTCCATCTCCTGCGACCAGCTCAATATGCTGTTTTCGAGATCGTCGGAAATCTCGTCGGCTTCTTCGAAGAAGACCTCGACTAAATCCGGATCGACGTCGGAGAAGTCGAATTGGCCGGTGGCGCTGGCTTCCTCGGCGACGCTGGCTTCTTCAACGACGCTGTCTTTTTCAGCGACGCTGTCTTTTTCAGCGTACGCGGTTTCGACTTCGTCTGCTTCGGCCACAGGAACGTCTTCCGCCGTCGGCATGATTTCGACGGGTGCGGTAAACTGAATCTGCAGCAAGCCATTGACCACATCGGCATGTGCCGAGGCTTCGTCCCCAGCGGCAATTTCGTTGATCTGTCCCAGCAATAACTGGTACGCGTGGCTGATCGTGTCTTTTTGGGCGTCATCAAAGGTATGCGACGGCACGTTCAGCGCGCCCGTCAGCGTGCGCCGCAAGGCACTAGCCAGATCGACCACGGCAGACAAGCCCGACTCGTCCGCGACGGTGACCAGCTCTGCCAGCGCTTCGCACACGTTACCGCAATCGCGTTGTGCATCCGCCTGATTAGCGCCAACGTCCAGGAACACACCCAGTTCGTCTTCGAGTTCGAAGAGCTCAGCGGTAGCCGGTGTGTTGATGATTTTGTCAGCCAGCCGTTCGGAAACGGCTTTGCGGGCCAACAAATCGTCCGCCATGGCGACAAACTCCAGCGGCTCTTCCCACTCTTCGCCGCGATCCAGTGCGGCAAAACAGTCGACCAGATGCGTCTCCACCGTTACAAAGAACGCTTGCAGGTCGGGTGTCTCCGGTTGACCGCGGAAAACTTCGATGACTTGATCCGCCGGATCGGCAATCAGGCGTACGGCTTCCGCTTCGGCGATCGCCGCGCTACCCGCCAATGTGTGCACGGCGCGCGCCAACGCGTCCGTCAGCCGCCATGGTAAATTGGCGTTTTCGCGTTTGATGACATCGATGTGGTCGCGTGCCTCTTTGAGGAACATCGCGTAGGTGGCGTCTTCGGTAACTGGCGTGTCGTCGAGCTCGACTCCGGTCAACTCCGCGTCGATGGCACGTTCGTCAAGCGCTTCTTCTGTCGGCGTATCCGCCGCTGCCGATTCCGGCAACTCGACCGACTCTACTTCGGCAGCCGCCTCGTCCGATTGTTCTGTAACTTCTTCTGTGTGTTCTGCCGGTGCCTCCTGAAGTGCTTCCGCTTTCGCCAGGTCTGGGACTGCCAACTCACCGCCGGATGACAACACGTCCGCCCGATCGATAATCTGACCCAGGATGTGTAAGTCTTCTTGGTCGTCTGCCTGGCCCTGCTCGAATCGCGCAAGCAAGTTCGGCACCAGTTTTCGTGCTTGTTCGACAACGCCGATGAACTGTGTCGTTGGCGTCACTGTGCCGTCGACGACCCGGTTGAGCATGTTCTCGATGCCCCAGGCGAGTTCGCCGATCGCCGTGGCATGCACGATCCGTCCGCTGCCTTTCAGCGTGTGGAAGGCGCGCCGTAGATCGGGCAGATATTCCCCCGGCGCCTGATCGCTCTGCACGCTGGCCGCCCATTGCGGTAACGCCTCGTCCACCGCATCCAGCACTTCGCCGACCTCTTCCACGAAAATCTCGACGATTTCCGGATCCGGCGCGGCTACTGTGGGAACTGCCTCTTCTTCTCGGCCCGTTGTAGCGATGGGTTCTTCCGGAATCTCTTCTGTGCCTTGTTCCGACGGCTCCTGAGCGATGTCCTCTTCACGCTCGAAATCCGCGATCGCAGGCTCACTTGCCTGATCTTGTGGCGTCCCGCCAAATACAGGTGCCTCGATGACGCCTTCGACATCGGCGAAAACATCGCTCGCCAGATCAAAACTAGCGTCCTCTTCCAGTTCAAGGGGCTCGTCTTCGCTTTCCTCGATGGCTTCGATGTCGACGATCTCGGCCGCTCGGTTGTTCACCGCGTCCGCGGCGCCGGCTTCGCTGACTTCCGGCCCGACACTCTCAGCAGTGACATCAGCGACTTCTTCCTGCGCCTCCGGCGTATCGTCGCTGAAGTACTCGGTAGGCTCATCGTCTACGACTTCACCCACCGCCGCGGCGTGTTCCGGTTCAGAAGCCGGCTCGACGTCCGGTGCGTCGGCCGTGACGACGCTTTCGGCCGTATCGTCCAGACCCGCTTCGCTCACCAAGCTCAAGCTCGCCAGACTGCGTTCCGCGACATCCAGCACATCGTCGCTGCCGACGGGTTTCTCTTCGCTCAACCGCTCCAAGTAGTAGTCCACGGCACTCAGGGCGTCGGCAAACTGATCCAATTCTTCCCAATCGGGTTGGTGGCCGTTGGCAAGTCGATCGGTGATGTACAGCGAGCAGCCGTTGAGAATGCCGATGCAACGTCGCAGCGGAATGATTTCGAGTGCGCCGCAGATTTCTTTCAGGGTATCTCCGCAGGGCGCAAGGTGCCGCGTATCCCACTGTGTGGAGACGAAGTCCACGATGCTTTGCTTGACCGCATCCAGGCCATTGCGAGATTCCCGCAGAACTTGTAGCTGTGCATCGCTGGTGATCTGTTCGACTTCAGTGCGCTGGGAACCTTGTACGACACTGCCCAGGTTTTCGTCGATCTGCACCAGCGCGCCGGCAATACTCTGTACGGCTTGCGGATCCCGGTCGTCCAAAACGACCAGGCTTTCGATGGCGCTGACTTGATCGGCGACGATTTCGCGCGAACTTTCGAAGCCCAGCAACGATAACGTGCTACCGATTTGACTAAGGGGCGTGGTCAATTGGCGCAGCTCGTCGAGATCAACGGTCTCCGAGCGTGAGAGCAAGTCGAGCCGGTCTTTGATGACGGCCAGTTCTTCCTGTAAAGCGCCGGCCGCACTGGCCAACGCTTGACGTCCCGATATCGCCAGGGTGTTGTTTTCGACATCCCGGGCCACGGCTTCCTGCAGACCGCTGACTACGACGCTGTCGTGATCGCGCTCGACCGTAGCGTCGAGTAGTTGTTGCACGAGATCCAGGTTGGCAGGTTCGCGCAGCGCTTGGTCGCCTTCTTTGGCGAGCTTTTTGATTTCAACGTCGGCGCGGCGCAGCAATTTGACCGCTTCCGGTTCGAGCACTCCTTCGTAACGTGCCAGGCTGGTGACGAATTCACCGAAAGCCTGCCACTGACGCTCCAAGGGTGAGCCCATGGTGACCCGTTGCAATCCCGTGGCGATCTTGCTGAGGGTTTTGACCGCTGCCTTGCGATCTTCGCCCTTCAAAATCGACAACAGTACGTTTTGATACGCGCTGCGAATACGTTCGACTTTGGCAGGCCCGTCGATCGTGAGAAATCGCTCCACCACTTCGTCGCCCGCACTGCCTACCAGGCTCGTACCCGCCTGGTCTTGCAGCAGTTCAGCGCCGAGAAGTTCGCGAATCTCGTTGACCAAAGCCATGGTCGGGCTGGTGCTGTCGACCGCACCACGTTGCAGTTCCTCGAGATAACCGGGCAGCTCCAGGATCCCTTGCATCAGCACTTGACCGGCGCCGGCGGCATCGACGATGCGCTCAGCCAGCATGGCCTGAGCCAGTTGCTCGAGGTGGTCCGCCAAGAGCGTCACGCCTTCGAGTTCCAGCATCACCAGTGTGCCATGCACCTGGTGCAAACTCGTCAGGCAGGAACGCATCCGAGTCTCGTCGCCCGGCTGCTCCGCGTACTCGTCCAGTGCGACGCGGGCGTCGTTCAGCGTCTCTAGAAGATCGGACTTGATCCAATCCAGGGCAAAGTGTTCGCGCGCCATAGACATGTTTTCGTTATGCCGAACTCGCCGGTAGTTTAAAACCCTCGACCGATAAACGCATTTCGTTAGCCATGCCAGCTAGATCGCCGATCGAGTTGGCCGTCGTTTCCGTTGACTCTGCCGTCTGCGACGTGATTTGCTGTATGACGTTCATCGTGTTACTGACGTGTCCTGCAGTGGCCGCTTGTTGCCGCGCTGCATTGGAGATGTTTTGAATCAGTTCCGCGAGCGACGTGGACACCCCTTCGATTTCTTCCAACGCCACGCCCGCATCCTGGGCGCGCTTGGCACCGTCTACGACTTCCGCCGTAGTTTGTTCCATCGAAATCACGGCCTCGTTGGTGTCTGTCTGAATGGTCTTGACCAGCGCGGCGATCTGCTTGGTGGCCGCAGACGAACGTTCCGCCAAGCGTTGTACCTCGTCGGCGACAACGGCGAATCCTCGTCCCGCGTCTCCGGCCATGGAGGCCTGGATGGCAGCGTTCAGCGACAAGATGTTGGTCTGGTCGGCAATGTCGTTGATCAGCGAGACGATGTCGCCGATTTCCTGGCTCGACTCACCCAGCCGCTTGATGCGCTTGGCGGTTTCTTGAATTTGGCTGCGAATGGTATCCATGCCACCGATCGTATCCTGCACGACGTGCGATCCCTTGTTGGCGATCTCTACGGCCCGTTCTGCAACCGATGCGGATTCCGCCGCGTTAGACGATACCTGATCGATGGACACAGCCATATCGTTAATTGCCGTGGATGCCGCACCGATTTCTTTCGCTTGGCTTTCCGCAGCCCCGGCAAGATCGCTGGCCGTACTCTGGGTATTACCGGCTGCCTTGGCCACCTGTACTGATAGATGGTTGATGTTGGATACCAGTCCGCGCATCTGGTCGATGGCGAAGTTGATCGAATCGGCGATCGCACCCGTGAAGTTCTCCGTAACGGATGCATGCACGGTCAGATCACCTTCCGCGAGATCCGCCAACTCGTCCAAGAGTTGCAGAATCGCCGCCTGGTTGCGCTCGTTCTGAGCGGCTTGCTCGTGCAATTGGCGACGTGTGCTGGAGACCATCACCACGCCGATGATCGCCATGACGACGACCCCCGCCACAGCGAGGATCAGCGGCGGGCTGTCCAATACCGAGGTTTGCTGGGTGATTAAGAAGTAGGCCATGCCGATCAAAATACCGGCCATGAGCGTCATGAGCGCTAAGAGTAACGGTGATAACTTCCCTGAATTCATAGTCCTAATCCTTGCTCCTTAAGGGCTGTCGACGACATCGAAGAATCTTTCATCTCGCAAAATCGCTTTGAGTTGAACCTCGTGATACACGCGTCCACCGTGGCGGAAGGCACCTTCTACATAGGGGGCAAGCCCCGCTAGATCCGTACCGTCCGACCGTTCATAACTGTCTTCCAAGAAGTGCTGAATGCCGAGGGATTGCTCGACGACCAGGCCCGCGACGACGTCTTCGTCTTCGACGACGAGCACCCGCCATTGGTTGACCGGTAAGGTCGTGGGCAGACCCAAAAAGTCGTGCAGGTCGATGATCGGCATCAAACGACCGCGGATGTTCGCGATGCCCATGATCCAACGCTTCACCGACGGCAGCTGGGTGAGTTTGGGAACTTGGAGTAATTCGCTCACCTCACCCAGTTTCGACACCAGCCGGGTACCGCCGATGAGGAAACCCAGCCCTTGCCATTGCGCTTGCACTTCTTCCTTGTGCGGCAGAGGCGCCGCATTCTGGAACGTTGACGCGCGGATGTCCTGGAGCATGTCGATGGCTTCTGGATAGTTCATGTCACTCAGCCATCCAATACGCCGTTGACGGTTTTCATCAGGGTGCGATCGTCCACCGGTTTGGTCAAGTAACCACAGGCGCCTTGGCGCTCGCCCCAGACTTTGTCTGCGTCCTGATCCTTACTCGAAACGATGATCACCGGAATATGGCTGGTGGCATTGTTGCGGGTAATCTGTCGGGTGGCCTGAAAGCCATTGATACCCGGCATGACCACATCCATGAAAATGAGGTCCGGCTGTTCATCGCTCGCCATGCTCACCCCATCCGAACCCGTTGCCGCGGTCAGTACCTGATGGCCCATGCGCGCCAAGGTGTTGACCATCTGGTGGGTCTCCGTGGGGCTGTCGTCTACAACAAGAATTCGTGCCATTGCTCTGTTCTAATCAATCTCGTCGCGTTGCTGTTCGTTCGTTCGTGTGCGCTCACCGGTCACACTCAACCACCGCTAATGAACCAGGGTCTTGATTGTGCCCAGGAGTTCATCGCGGCTAAATGGTTTGGTGATGTACTGGTCGGAACCCACGATCCGGCCTTTGGCTTTGTCGAACAAACCATCCTTGGAAGACAACATCACCACCGGGGTAGTTCGGAATTCGCTGTTATTCTTGATCAAAGCACAAGTTTGATAGCCGTCCAGACGCGGCATCATGATGTCAACGAAGATGATCTCGGGTTTGCTGTCGGCTATCTTGGCCAGTGCATCGAACCCATCGGTGGCTGTGATCACATCGTAGCCTTCTTTGCTGAGTAAGTTCTCGGCACTACGGCGGATCGTCTTCGAGTCATCAATGACTAAGACTTTAACGCCCTGAAGTTCCTCTTCCATCAATGTATCCTTGTTCGCGTCATGCACGCGCTTTGCGCTCGAGGGACTGACGAGGTTTTTGTAAAGTAATCAGTCAAATTGTGTTCGACGTCTCGACACGTAACCTTACTCACCACGCTTGCCGCCCGCTCAACAAAGGCAAGCACCCGCTTTCACTGGGCTTATGTTTCGTAGGGCAAGTTGTATCACTTGCACGTCTGACCCGCTATAAGCCATGTTCCTAAAAGGGATTTTGTTCTCATTTTTGTTGCCTAATCGTTTCGCACACCGCTAATCTGCGCCAAAACGGCTCACAAGCTGACGAGCCACACAACGGCACCCGTCCACGAGAGGGGATGCAACCGGACGTACCCAATGACAAAAATCGCCTTCGTCATGGATCCTATCGAGTCCCTGACGCTCTACAAAGACTCCACGCTGGCCATGATCCGCGCGAGCCAATTGCGCGACCTCGAGATCTACTATCTTCAGCAAGAGGACTTGGTCCTGCTGGACGAGCGTGCCCAGGGCTTGTTCAAGCGCCTGAGACTGCGCAGTGACTTTGCCCAGACCTTGGATGCCACGACTGCTGGTGACGACTGGTACACGCTGGAGGACGAGTTCACGGCCCCCCTCGATGAGGTGGACGTGATCATGATGCGTAAGGATCCACCTTTCGACGTAGAGTACGTCTACAGCACCTACTTACTTGAAAGGGCCGAAGAGGCCGGCACACTGGTGGTCAACAAACCAGCCAGTTTGCGCGACTGCAACGAGAAGTTCTTTGCCACAGCGTTCCCGCAGTGCTGCCCGCCGCTGGTCGTCAGCCGCAGGGCCGATGTCCTGCGCGGTTTCCACGCGCGCCACAAGGAAGTGATATTCAAGAAACTTGATGGCATGGGCGGCGCCAGCATCTTTCGAGTCATGGCCGATGATCCCAATCTATCCGTGGTCATCGAAACCCTCACCGATCACGGACGCCATCAAATCATGGCGCAAGTGTACTTACCAGCGATCGCCGATGGCGATAAGCGCATCCTGTTGATCGACGGCGAACCCGTCCCTTACGCGCTGGCGCGCATCCCCTCCGCCGGGGAAACCCGGGGCAATCTCGCCGCAGGCGGGCGTGGCGAGGGCCGTCCCCTCACCGACCGCGACCGGTGGATTGCCGAACAGGTGGGGCCGGAACTCAAGCGCCGCGGTCTGACCTTCGTCGGCATCGATGTGATCGGCGACTATCTGACCGAAATCAACGTCACCTGCCCAACCTGCATTCGCGAACTGGACGCACAGTTTTCCCTGGATATTGCAGGTAAGCTGATCGACCGTGTTTTAGCTAAACTAAGCGCACCGCGCTGACGTTCAAGCACCCAAAACGAGAGGCCTGAAAAAGGGAATGTCCGGGAACACTCGAATCACCCGCCATCTTACTGCCACCAACAATGACCACCGCGACCGTTACCTCACGTGACCGCTTCAGCTTTGCGCTGTTCCTGGCGCTGTCGCTGCATGCGGTGCTGATTCTCGGCATCAGCTTTTCATCGGACCGCAACATGGCCGCCACGAGCAGTGTCGAGGTCACGCTGGCGGTGTCCAGCGACAACGTCAAGGTCGAAGAAGCCGACTTCATCGCCGCCACCGATCAGCTGGGTTCAGGCAGCGAAGACGAGGCGCAGGAGCTCACCACGACCGAGCAGGCGCCGTTTCAGAGTAACGAACTCAATTCCGTCTCCGCCCAACCGCCGCCCATCCCCGAGGTGACCGAACAATCCACGGAACTGCTGACCACGACCCTTGACGCGGAGGAGCAAGCCAACAAGGAACTTCAAGAGCTCACGGAGCAGATCGACGTGCCACCGACCACGCAGTTCGATCGTGAGCGTCTCGTCGAAGAAATCGCCAACCTGGAGGCGCGCATCAGTCAGGACCAGCAGGCCTTGGCGAAGATGCCGCGCACGAAGCGCATCAACAGCATGAGCACGCGCTCGGCTGACGAAGCGGCCTATCTGAACATGTGGCGGCAGAAGTGCGAACGCATCGGCAAAGCCAACTATCCTCCCGGCGAACTCGAAGGTGAGGTGCTGATGCTGGTCTCGATTCTTGCTGACGGCACGCTCGAAGAAGTCCGCATTCTGAAATCCTCCGGCCACCGGGCGTTGGACCAGGCAGCCCTTGCCACCGTTCGCCAAGCCGCACCCTATCAACCGTTCAACGTGGCGATGCGTAAAGCCTACGACCGCCTCGAGTTCACCCGGACGTGGCAGTTTTCCAAAACCGGTTCGGCGCTGGGAGGTTGAGCGGCTAGCCAATTCGGATCGATGAAACTGTCACACCAATTCCTAATGGCGATGCCTGGCCTCACGGGCGACTACTTCGGTGGTACGTTGACCTATGTGTGCGAGCACGACAAAGAAGGCGCGTTCGGGCTTATGCTCAACCGCCCTTCCACGGTGTCGCTACTGGAATTGTTCGTGCAACTGGGGCTGAAAGCCGACCGCAAGTGGGCTGCCGTTGCCGTGTTGGAAGGCGGGCCGGTGGCCACCGAGCGCGGCTTTGTCTTACACAGCGGCGATTGCACGTTCGAATCCTCCATCCCCACTGGCGGCGGGATTTATCTGGCCACAGCATTGGATGTGCTGGAGGCCATCGCCGACGATCGCGGTCCAGCGCACTTCGTGGCTACTTTAGGTTACGCTGGGTGGGGTGCCGGACAGTTAGAGGCGGAAATCCAGAACAACGTCTGGCTGACCAGCGACGCTCACGAAGAAGTCATCTTCGAAGTGCCTGCGGAACAACGTTTGAATGCAGCGGCGCAACGCTTGGGAATAGATCTGCGTTTGATCGCCGGCCGTGCCGGGCATGCCTGAAGCCTCCGCGCGCGATCCCGTCACCGTGCTCGCTTTCGACTTCGGCCTAAAGTACATCGGCGTTGCAGTCGGGCAATCCTTGACTAAAGATGCGCGCGGCGTAGCCACGCTCAAAGCCAACGACGGCAAACCGCAGTGGCGTCAGATACGGGCGCTGTTGGCTGATTATGAGCCCAATGAGTTGGTCGTTGGGCAGCCGCTCAATATGGATGGCAGCGATTCCGCCATGGCCGAGCGCGCTGCCGCCTTTGCGCAAGAACTCGAACGGCGCATGCACTTACCCACACACTTACACGATGAACGCTTGACCTCGTACGAAGCCAACGAGGCATTCGACGCCTACCGAGCCGGCGGCCATGCCGATACCCCCCACGAAGTTGCCGCCTTGCTCATCGCAAGGAGTTTCTTAGAGCATCAACGGTGAATGTGGCGATCAGCCGCCGAAGCCGATCGACGAGTCGTCGTCATCCGCTTCTATGGACAGATGGTCCATGCCTTCCAGCGGATTGTCCTTGGCATCGGTGCCAAGCTTGATCATCAGACGCAGATCGTTGGGCGAATCGGCGCTGGCAATCGCGGCGTCGTAGCTGACTTCACCTTCCGCGTACAATTTGTACAGCGCCTGGTCGAAAGTCTGCATGCCGTGTTCGGTGGATTTCGTCATCAACTCTTTCAGTAAGTGCACCTCTCCTTTGCGAATGTGATCGGCAACGAGGGGGGTATTGATGAGAATTTCCACTGCGGCACGACGACCTTGGCCGTCGACGGTGGGAATCAACTGTTGTGCCACCATCGCTTTCAAGTTCAGTGACAAGTCCATCCAGATCTGTTGGTGACGCTCCGTCGGAAAGAAGTGAATGATGCGATCGAGCGCCTGGTTGGCGTTGTTGGCGTGCAACGTGCACAAACACAAGTGACCGGTTTCGGCGAAGGCGATGGCATGCTCCATGGTTTCTGCACTACGCACCTCACCGATCATGATGACGTCGGGGGCCTGGCGCAGCGTATTCTTCAACGCCACTTCGAACGAATCCGTGTCAACGCCGACTTCGCGTTGCGTGACGATGCAACCTTTGTGTTGGTGAATGAATTCGATCGGGTCCTCGATGCTGATGATGTGACCGCTGGAATTTTCGTTGCGGTAACCGATCATCGAGGCGAGCGAGGTCGATTTACCCGTGCCCGTGGCCCCGACGAAGATGATCAAACCGCGCTTCGTCATCGACAACTCCTCGATCACCGGCGGCAAACCCAGATCCGAGCAGCGTGGGATATTGACCTCGATGCGTCGCAGCACCATACCGACGAGGTTGCGCTGATAGAACGCGCTGACGCGAAAACGCCCGAGTCCGCGGGTGTTGATGGCGAAATTACATTCATGCTCCTGGGTGAATGCTTCCTGCTGCTCGGGGTTCATGACCCCGTAGACCATGTCCCGCGCTTGCTCGGGAGACAAGTTGGTCTTACCCGCGCTGTAGAGCTTGCCGTTGACCTTTACCATCGGCGGCTTCCCGGCCGTGATGAAAAGGTCGGAAGCGCCTTTCTCGACCATGAGTTTCAGTAACTTATCGAATTCCATCTGCATACCGCCCTAAAACGTTAGCTGCGTCGTGCCAAGCCGTGGCATCTAGTTAAAAATTCTCCGGCGCTTTCGCCTTCTCTTTCGCCGTATCCTTCGATATCAACCGCTTGGACACCAGGTCCTGCAAGTGCTGATCCAGTGTCTGCATACCCACCGCGGCACCGGTCTGAATGGCGGAGTACATCTGTGCAACTTTGTCTTCCCGCACGAGGTTACGAATCGCCGGAGTGCCGATCATGATCTCGTGCGCCGCCACGCGGCCGCCGTTGACTTTCTTGAGCAGCGTTTGCGAAATCACCGCGTTCAACGATTCAGACAGCATCGAGCGCACCATGTCTTTTTCTTCCGCCGGAAAAACATCGATGATCCGGTCGATGGTTTTCGCTGCCGACGTCGTGTGCAACGTGCCGAAGACCAGGTGACCCGTCTCCGCAGCGGTCAGCGCCAAGCGGATGGTCTCTAGGTCACGCAATTCCCCGACGAGAATGATGTCGGGGTCCTCGCGCAGCGCTGAGCGCAGCGCCTCGTTGAATCCGTGCGTATCGCGATGCACTTCGCGCTGGTTGACGAGGCACTTCTTGGATTCGTGCACGAATTCGATGGGGTCTTCGATGGTGAGAATGTGGTCGTAGCGGTTGTCGTTGATGTAATCGACCATGGCCGCGAGTGTCGTACTCTTGCCCGAACCGGTCGGTCCCGTCACCAGCACCAAACCGCGAGGTACCATGGACACGTCTTTGAACACCTGTCCCATGCCGAGGTCTTCCATGGTCAGCACTTTGGAGGGAATGGTACGAAAGACGGCACCGGCACCGCGGTTCTGGTTGAAGGCGTTCACGCGAAAGCGCGCCACGCCCGGTACTTCGAAGGAGAAGTCTGTTTCCAGGAATTCCTCGAAGTCCTTGCGCTGCTTGTCGTTCATGATCTCGTAGATCAGACCATGTACTTCCTGGTGTTCGAGCGGCGGCAAGTTGATCCGTCGCACGTCACCGTCGACGCGGATCATCGGCGGCAGTCCCGCCGATAAGTGCAAGTCAGAGGCACCCTGTTTGGCGCTGAAGGCAAGCAGTTCGGTTATGTCCATGAGCGGTCCCTGTCAAATCCGGAAGCGTATTTGCGTGAGCGAGCGCGCACGACTCGTCCACAGTCACCCGCATCTATATTATGCGCTCCTCTATGGCGAGACCGCGACCCCGCGCCTCAACTGTAGAATAAACCCCCAGGAGTTCACGGATATGCGAAAGGGTTAACAACTACCTACATCTTGGACCGCATCTTGGGCCACGGCGCTGCGGTCTGCGAACCGGCAACGATGACTGAACGCAACTTAACTGACTTAAATCTAGCCACGAATCTGGACGCCTTGAACGCCCGGATCAGCTCCGCCTGCCTGGCCTGCAGCCGCCAAGCCAGCGAGGTGACCCTGATCGCCGCCAGCAAAACCCGGAGCCAGGACGAGGTCCGTCGGGCCTTCGCTCTCGGGATCCGCAACTTCGGCGAGAACTATGTCGCCGAAGCCCTGGAGAAGATCGAAGGTTGCGCGAAAGCCGATCCGGCACCCACCTGGCACTTTATCGGACGCATTCAGAGCAACAAAACCAAGCTGCTCGCACACCGCTTCGATTGGGTACACACCGTCGAGCGCGCCGGCATCGCACGACGCTTAGCGTCTCACCGCGCCCTCGTGACTCACGACGCACTGAACGTCTGTCTGCAAGTGAACGTCGACGCCGACCCAAACAAGGCCGGTGTGTTGCCACGGGATTTGAGCGCTCTGGTGGATGCCTGTTTGAGCATGCCGCAACTGCGGCTGCGCGGATTGATGACCATTTTGTCGCGCTCGGGCGATGCTAGGGCAAGCTATGAAACCATGGCACAATTGGCCGCCGACCAAGCACCCCGCATGGATCACGCGCAGCGCTCCGCATGGGACTGCTTGTCAATGGGCATGAGCGGCGATCTGGAAGCGGCAATCGCGGCCGGTGCCACGCATCTTCGGATCGGCACCGCCCTCTTCGGTGCTCGACGTTAAGTCATTCGCAACGCCGCGATTTATCAACGGTTAGAAGGGAGCGCAATCTTGTCCGCACCAGCAATCGACGCCACGATCACCTTCATCGGTGCGGGCAACATGGCGAGCAGTTTGATCGCGGGATTGCTCAAGGGTGGATTACCCGCGACTGCGCTCCGCGTCGCCGATCCGATCGCCGGGCAACTGATCCCCCACGCCGCAAACGGCATCCCCACCTTCGCCGACAATAACCAAGCCCTTGCCGGTACCGATGCGGTGGTGCTTGCCGTGAAACCGCAAGTGGCGGCACCTGTGGTCGAAACGCTGGCACTCGAGTCCAAGCAACTGTTGATTTCCATCGTCGCGGGGATCGACATCGACAGCCTCAGCGCCTGGTCATCCGCACGCCAGCCCATCGTGCGATGCATGCCCAACACGCCCGCTTTGTTCGGTGCCGGCATCACGGCGCTGTACGCCAACGAACACTGCACGCCGGAGCAAAAACACCATGCCATGCAGATCCTCGGTGCGGCGGGCGCCGTGGTGTGGGTCGAGAAGGAGTCGCTACTCGATGCAGTGACCGCCGTCTCAGGAAGCGGCCCGGCCTATTTCTTCGCCTTGATGGAAGCCATGATCAACACCGGCGAGCGTCTAGGCATACCCAAAGCCATCGTCACCCAGCTCACGACACAAACCGCATTGGGTGCCGCCATCATGGCACGCGACAGCGGCGATGCACCGGCGCGCTTGCGTGAAAACGTCACCTCACCCGGCGGGACCACTGCGGCAGCCCTGGCGGAGTTTGCCGCCCGGGATTTCGACGGCACGGTCGAGGCGGCTTTACAGGCAGCCAATGCGCGTGCCGGTGAGCTCGCCCATGAGTTTGGAGCCAAGTCATGAGCAACCCACTGCAACTCATCATCGAGCTCATTTTTGACCTGGCCATCCTCCTGTTCCTGTTGCGTTTTCTGCTGCAGGCGTGCGGTGCCGACTTTTACAATCAACTGTCGCAGGCTGTCGTCAAAGCCACGGACCCGATCTGCAAGCCGCTGCGCAAGCTGTTGAAGCCGATAGGACGCTGGGACATGGCTTCTTTCGTCGTCGCTTGGTTGATCGCCATTGGGGTCACTTATGTCGACCGGGTTGTCATGGCACCCGAGTACGTCAGCACTGCGCGCGACGTACTGAGTATCGTGATCGGGGGCTTCTTCCGCACGCTCCTGGTCGCTGCGCGTTTTTATTGGTGGTTCATCATCATTCTGGTCATCGCCAGTTTCGTCGCACAAGGCACGAGGCATCCCGCGCTGGTCCTCATCGAACAACTGGTGGACCCGCTGGTCCGACCCGTGCGCAATATCCTCCCTAATTTCGGGCCACTGGACTTATCGCCGATGCTGGTCCTCATACTGCTCTACGTGGCGCAATCGGTACTGATCGGACTCGCTTACTGATGGACTCCGTGGGGGTCGTTACGCCGCAGACGTTTTCGTGCACGACACCGCTCACGCTGCAGTGCGGTGCAACGCTGCCTCACTACGAGCTTGTCTATGAAACCTACGGCGAACTCAACCGTTCGCGCACCAATGCGGTGCTCATCTGTCATGCGTTGAGCGGCCACCATCACGCCGCAGGATTGCATTCCGAAGACGATTCCAAACCCGGCTGGTGGGACCATTACATCGGGCCCGGCAAGCCGATCGACACGGATCGTTTCTTCGTGGTGAGCCCCAACAACCTCGGAGGTTGTCACGGCAGCACGGGTCCGCTGACCGAGGACCCCGCCACCGGCACCGCCTATGGACCCAACTTCCCCAACGTGGTCGTCAAGGATTGGGTGGCAAGCCAGGTACAGTTGGCGGATCACCTCGGCATCGAGCAGTTCGCCGCGGTCATTGGCGGCAGCCTGGGCGGCATGCAGGCCATGCAGTGGAGCATCGACTACCCGGACCGTTTGCGAGCAGCGGTATTGATAGCGAGTGCCGCACGCTTGTCGGCCCAAAACATCGCCTTCAACGAAATCGCACGACAAGCCATAGCCTCCGACCCCAAGTTCGCCGAAGGTCAATACGCCCGCAACGCCACGCGGCCGGAACAGGGCTTGATGCTCGCCCGCATGATCGGTCACGTGACCTACTTGTCGGATGACGGGATGCGCGAACGCTTCGGGCGCGCATTGAAACAAGGGGATTTGGGCGCCGGCGCGGACGTCGAGTTTCAGGTGGAGAGCTATCTGCGCTACCAGGGACGCACGTTCTCGCAAACCTTCGACGCCAACACTTATGTATTGATGACCAAAGCCCTCGACTACTTCGACCCTGCACGCGACTTCGACAACGACTTGGTTGAGGCGCTGCGCGGCACTCAGGCGCGCTTTCTGGTGATCTCCTTCACCACGGACTGGCGCTTTTCCGTAGAGCGCTCCAAAGAGATTGTCGATGCTCTGGTGGCCGCTGGCAAAAATGTTGCCGCCGCCATCATCGAATCCGACCACGGCCACGATTCGTTTCTCATTCCATTGGAACGCTACCAAGCCACCTTCACCGCCTTCATGAACCGCTTGCACGACGAGCTCAGCTCCGACCCCACAACCGAGCCAGACGCATGCGCCCAGACCTAGAGCTGATCGCCCAACTGGTCAATGACGGTGCACGCGTGCTCGATCTCGGCTGCGGCGAAGGCGACCTGCTGGCGCACCTGCAAGTCCACAAGAACGTCAACGGCTATGGGCTGGATGTCGACCCCGAGAACATCTGCACCTGCCTCGCCAAAGGCGTCAATGTCATCGAGCAGGACTTGAACGAAGGCATAGGCAACTTCCCGTCCAACAGTTTCGATATGGTGGTGATGACCGATACGTTACAATCGGTCGAATCACCTCAACTGATGATCAAGGAGATGCTGCGCGTGGCCGAAGAGTGTGTCATTACGTTTCCCAACTTTGGCTATTGGCGTTGCCGAGTACAACTCATGTTCGGCGGCCGCATGCCGGTGGGACGGGCACTACCGTATGAGTGGTACAACACCCCGAACATTCGCCTATGCACGTTCAAAGACTTTGAAGCATTGTGCAGCGGCCTTGGCGCGCGCGTATTGCAAAAACGCGTCGTCAATCACGCCTTGGCCGAAAGCGCCATGAGCGGTTTCATTCCTAACCTGCTCGGTCCCATCGCGTTTTACCGTTTGGGTCGCGCGTCATGAAAATCACTTGGCGCATCCCCGTCGCTGCAGCGCTGCTTGCGTGGTGCACCAGCGCGCTCGGCGAACAAAAAGTAGTGCTTGCCGATCACGAGGTACACTACATCGTCCTACCCACGACTTTCCTCAAGCCAGCCATCGCCAACGACTATGATTTGCCGCGCGGCAAGGATCGGGCACTGGTTAATGTCTCGATCATTGGACCCGACGGCACAGCGGTCGCTGCCCAACTCACCGGCGAGTCGAAGAATCTGCTCGGACAGATTCAAAACCTCGAGTTTCGCCAGGTCACCGAACGTCCGGCGATTTACTACTTGGCGCTCATCCGCCACGGCAACGAGGAGACGCACCGGATCCGCATTACCGTGACTCTCAAGACCGGGGAATCCACCGACATCGCTTTTCAACAAAAACTCTACTGGGAAAATTGAAACCGCACGTCGTTCTCGCCAGCGGCAACACCGGCAAGCTCAAGGAGTTTGCCGCACTACTCGAACCCTTGCGAATGACGGTCTCGAGCCAAGCGGAGCATGGCGTTACGCCGGCAGAAGAAACCGGTTTGACCTTCGTCGAGAATGCGCTCATCAAGGCCAGGCACGCAGCCGCAACGGCCGGTCTACCGGCGATCGCCGATGACAGCGGCCTGGTGGTCCCCGCACTGGGCGGCGCGCCGGGCATCTACTCAGCACGCTACGCCGGAGTCGAGGCGGACGATGCCCGCAACAACGCCAAGCTCATTGCCGACCTCGAGGGCATCGACGCCAGAGAAGCTTACTTCTACTGCGCCATCGTAATGATGCGCGATGCACTCGATCCCACGCCGTTGATCAGTTGTGCGGCTTGGCACGGAAAGATCGTGGACACCCCCCGCGGCACGCAAGGTTTCGGCTACGACCCACACTTTCTCGTACCTACCCTCAATGCCACCTCGGCCGAGTTGCCGCGTGACGAAAAGAACGCGCTCAGTCACCGCGGACAGGCAGTTCAGGGATTGTTGGAACAGCTGAGCGAACGCCACACATTCGCGCAGGGTTCGTGAGCACCTCCAGTCCCACCGGACTCTACGTGCACTTTCCTTGGTGCGTACGCAAGTGTCCTTACTGCGATTTCAATTCGCACCCTCTGAAGGCAGATGCCGATTTCACCGCCTACGGCGGTGCTCTGATCGACGACTGGCGTGCGCAGACCAGACAGTTCGACGTCGACGTAGACCGAATCCGCTCGATCTTCTTCGGCGGCGGCACGCCCAGTCTTTTCCCGCCTGACGTGCTGGCGCATGTGTTGAGCCGTTTGGGGCTAACCCATGCGGAAGAGGTCACGATGGAGGCGAACCCCGGCACCACCGAGCACGCCGATTTCTCCGCGTATCGTAACGCCGGGATCAACCGTCTTTCCTTAGGTGCCCAATCGTTCAACGATGTCCACCTCAACGCGCTGGGCCGTATTCACCGGGCGGACGAGACACGCACTGCTTTCGACAATGCGCGTCGCGGAGGCTTCGCCAATATCAACTTGGATTTGATGTGGGGATTGCCGGGTCAAACCCTCAAGGAAGCCCTGGACGACTTGGACGCGGCCATGGCGCTGCAGCCCGAACACATCTCCTGGTACCAGCTCACCATCGAGCCTAAGACCGAGTTTGCCCGGCGTCCGCCGCAGCTCCCTGTGGAAGACGAGATACATCGCATCGAGCAAGCCGGTAAGGAACGCCTGGCTCAAAGAGGATTCATACGCTACGAAGTCTCGGCTTACGCGCAAGCGGATCGGCAGTGCCGGCACAACCTCAACTACTGGACGTTCGGGGACTACCTCGGGGTCGGCGCGGGTGCGCACGGCAAATTGACGACTGCGGACCTCCAGGTGAGAAGGACGCGTAAGACCCATCAACCCCGCGTCTACCAGCGCGCTCCCACGTTAACTCAGGTCGACGACGTGGAAGCAGCCAGCCTACCGCTGGAATTCATGATGAACGCTTTGCGTTTGATCGAAGGCGTGCCGCGATCTACTTTTGAAGCGCGCACGGGGGTACCCTGGTCCGAGATCGACGCGCGCTGGCAACGCCTGGTAGACAAAGAGCTGGTGCACCCGGAGCGTATCGCCACCACCACGCAAGGCCTGCGCTTCCTCGACAGTGTCGTGGGTGAGTTCGTTTAGCCGTCCATCGCGATACGCCGGTATTTAATATCGCATATCTCATACCCCAAGCACCGCCCGCGATGTTCGAACTTGGTCGCAGGGCGCAGGATTTCATCGTCGCCAGCGACGAAGTCGGCGTTCGCGGCCAGACACTCACGCATCCACTCGGCATAAGGGGACCAGTCCGTGGCGAGATGCAGCGTCCCCCCACCGCGTATCACGCGTGCTAACAAGGCGACGAACTCAGGCTGGATCAAGCGCCGCTTGGCATGGCGTTTCTTGGGCCATGGATCCGGAAAATAGATACGCACTTCGTCGATGGTCTGCGGCGTCACTGTTTCGAGGGCCACCTGCGCAGGTTGCTCGACGTACTTGACGTTCTCGATGTCGAAGTGAGCAAGCCCCCCCAACAACGCACCGATTCCGGGGCGATAGAGTTCGATCCCCACTAAATCCCAATCCGGACACACTCGCGCCCACTCGATCAATGCATGTCCCATGCCGAAACCGATCTCCACACCGAGTGGGCGAGGCGGGTTGTGCACGATGCGTTGTACGGTATAGGCCGCAGCATGTTCCTTCAAGCTTCGCGCTTGCCCACGGGTTGCGCGACCGTTGCGGCGGATGTAGTTGTATTGTCGTTCCCTCTCAGTCACGCTGACGCCACGCAACGGCGCACAGTACCGCCCACCCCACCAGCAACGAGGTACCGCCGATAGGCGTCATTGGACCGAGCCAACTCCGCTGCAGACCGGTGGTGTCGAGCGTGAGCCAGTAGATACTGCCGCTGAAGAGCACGACGCCAATGGCAATCAGCGTCCCGGCCACCTTCAACAAGGTGCCGTGAGCTGACGAGCGCATCCACAAGCCGATGGCGAGCAGCACGGGTGCATGCACGAGCTGGTACAAGACCGCTGTTTCCCAGCTACCGGTATTCGTATGTCCGAGATACGATTGCAGACCGTGCGCGCCCCAAGCGCCTAAGGCGACACCCACCAACCCACAGAGCGCGCCCGCAATCAGAAAGGCGCGCCTCCACACTACACGATGGCTTGCTTGAGTTTTTTGAGTGCGTTCTTCTCTACCTGACGAATCCGTTCTGCGGACACGTCATACTCGGCAGCCAACTCATGCAAGGTAGCTTTGTCATCAGCGAGCCAACGCCGCTCGAGGATATCGCGACTGCGTGGATCGAGATCGGCAAGCGCCAGCGTGAGCTTGTGTGAAGCATCCGCCTGGAAATCTTGCTCCGCTACGATGTCCGCGGGATCCGCTACTTGCGATTCGAGGAAATGCACCGGTGCGCTCGGCGTGTCATCGTCCGCGTCGTAACCGTCGAATGCCATGTCGCTCGCCGCCAGGCGACCTTCCATGCGCGTCACTTCATGTGTCGGTACACCGAGGTCGTCGGCGATGCGTTTGGTCTCATCCTGGCTGAGCCAGGACAGTTGCTTCTTGGCGCTCCGCAGATTGAAGAACAACTTGCGCTGAGCCTTGGTCGTGGCAACTTTGACGATCCGCCAGTTACGCAGGATGAACTCGTGCATCTCGGCCTTGATCCAGTGCACCGCGAACGATACGAGCCGCACGCCGACATTGGGGTCGAAGCGCTTGACCGCCTTCATCAAACCCACATTGCCTTCCTGGATGAGGTCCGCTTCCGGCAAACCGTAACCCCGATAGGAGCGGGCCAGGTGAACGACGAAGCGCAAATGACACAGCACCAGCTCACGCGCGGCTTCCAGATCGCCGTCGTAATAGAAGCGTTCGGCCAGGGCTTTTTCGTCTTCGACCGACAACACCGGGAAAGCACTGATGGTGGACAGATACGCATCCAGGTCACGCCCCGGCGCCAGACTCGGCAATGTCATCAAATTTGTGGTCATGTGATACCTCCGGTAACACCCAATCCCATATTTTAGCACTCTACCAGTAAGACTGCTAATTCAGACAACTCAAACGTGAAACAATTCCCGCCGCCCGCTGAGTTTCTAACACATTGATTTTCAAAAGATTTCCAACGTTCTCAGCCGTTGTCGCACGGCAATGACGGCACCGAGCACGCCCAACGCGCCGCCGATGGCCAGCAATGCGCCCAGGAATATGGGGTCTAGACCCGCCAGATTCAAGGTTTGCTGATAGCTCCCCAACAGGGACTGCAGCGGGGGCTCTATCACTAGAAGTGTAATCGCGATCAGCATCGCCGCAATGACCCCGCCACCGAAGCCATACAGCGCGCCGAAGTACAAAAACGGCCGCCTAATCTGACTGTGCGTCGCGCCCACTAATTTGAGCACCCGCATTTCTTCCAGTCGGCTTTCGATGGCCAGGCGCACCGAACTGGAGGTCACGAGGATGGCACCGACCCCGAACAGCGCGGCCATGATCACGTTCAGGCGGCTCACGACCTGCGAAATGTCGTTCAGTCGCTCGAGCCAGGTTTTCTCCACCACCACTTCGGCTACGCCGGATAATACCTCGGTACGCGCGATGACGAGCTCCACCGCCTCGGTGCCGACGCCCTCGACAAAATGTGCCCGCAGCGATGCCGGCAAGGGGTTTTCGTCCAGAAGATCGAGCGCATCGCCTAAGCCGCTATAGGCTTTGAAGTCGTCGAGCGCCTGCTCGGCACTCGTGACATCCACTTCGGCGACAGGCTCCAGATCCATCAGCGTTTCTTGCGCGGCGGCGATTGCAGCCGCCGACGCGCCGTTTTCGAAATAGATGCTCAATCCAGGGCGCCCCTGCCACTCGGCGACCATTCCGTCCATATTCAGTTGCACGATCCACAAACCGGCAGGCAGCGCCAGCGCGATACCGACCAGCAGCCAGACCAGAAAGCTCGTGCCCAGCCTCGAACTGACGTAGTGCAGCGATTCGCTACCCACACGCGCATGATCCCGAAACCAATGCCACGGCCGCCAACCGAAACCGGGCCACGGATCTTTTACGGCCATGCTTCTTCGCCCGGTTCGTCCACGGGCGCTACGCGCGGCGCCTCTTCAAAGTCCTCGTCATCCACGTGGGCCGATACGTCGCTCACGATATTGCCGTCTTCGAGTCGGATAATGCGCAACCCCAGGGATTCGATGAGCGTCACGTCGTGGCTTACCACAATCACCGTGGTGCCGACCTGATTGAATTGGAAGAACAGGTCCATGATGTGCCGCGACAAATCCGGATCGAGATTACCGGTAGGCTCATCGGCCAGCAATATCTTCGGCCGCGTGACCACTGCACGCGCGATGCCAACACGTTGTTGTTCACCCGTCGATAGATTCCGCGGCAGCAACGACTCCTTGCCTAACAAGTCAACCGACGTAAGTGCGGCACGCACCCGGCGACCGATATCGCGTTCGCCCATGCCGATGACATACAACGGCAGCGCCACATTCTGAAACACACTGCGGTTGGGGAGAAGGTGGTGGTCCTGGAAGACAACGCCCAGATTCTGCCGATAGCGCGGCAACCGACGCGGCGGCAGCTGAGCGATATTGGCATCATTGACCAGGATGCGTCCGCGCGTGGGCTTTTCCGCACACAACAACAGCTTCAGAAAGGTACTTTTACCGGCACCGGAGTGGCCCGTGAGAAACGTCATGGAGCCGTCCGCGAACTCGGTCGACACTTCGCGCAACGCTTCGTGACCGTTGTCGAAACGCTTGCTGACGTTGATGAACTGAATGTTGCCCATGCTTTAAGGTACTAGTGCCTAGTCCCCTTCCACATCGAGCAGTGCCGTCACGAAGTCTTTGGCAACGAATGGGCGCAAGTCGTCGATGGACTCCCCGACCCCGATGAAGTGTACGGGAAGTTCGATACCCTGCAGATTCGCGATCGCAAATAAAACTCCAGCCTTCGCACTGCCGTCGAGCTTGGTAATCACCAGCCCGCTCAAGTTTACCGCTTCATGGAACAAGGTTACCTGGCTGAGGGCGTTTTGACCGACGCCGCCATCCAGAACCAGCAACACATCATGCGGAGCCGACTCATCCAGGCGCTTGACTACGCGATGAACTTTCTTGAGCTCATCCATGAGTTGTGCCTTGTCCTGCAGCCGTCCCGCCGTGTCCACCAACAACACATCTATGTCGCGCGACTGCGCCGATTGTACGGCGTCGAACACTACCGATGCACTGTCGGCCCCCTGAGCCTGGGCGACGACGGGTACGTCGTTGCGCTCGCCCCAAGCCTGTAGTTGTTCCACGGCAGCGGCCCGGAACGTATCTCCAGCCGCCAACATGACGGACTTGCCGCGACTTTGCAGTTGCTTGGCGAGCTTACCAATGGTGGTGGTCTTGCCGACGCCGTTGACCCCCACGAAAAAAATCACGTGAGGCTTGTGTGTCAGCGTCAAATCGCGCTCCAGCGGCTCGAGCCGTTTGGTCAACAGTTCCGACAACGCACTGTAGAGCGCCCGCGTATTGTTCAGTTCCTTGCGCGCCACGCGAGGCGCCAGATCTTCCATGATCGCTGTGGTCGTATCGACCCCGACATCGGTCAAAAGCAGAGAGGTTTCCAAGTCTTCGAGCACCGAATCGTCGATCTCGCGCTCGCCGAGAATGAGATTGCCCACGCCCTCCGCCAGCTGCGAGCGCGTTTTCGCGAGCCCGCTGCGCAGGCGACGCCACAAACCACCCTGCTTCGGATCCTCTTCGTTGGTGTCTTCAGTATCTTGCGCTGTACTCACGATCGCTTTGACTTAACCTCTTGTGTGATGAATTGACCTGGTGAATTGCCACTACCCTGGACACAATGGTGCACCGCTTACAGACATTGGCGTATGAATAAGCACAAGCGCGGCCACAATGTGGTGCGCATTATCGGTGGTAAGTGGAAAGGACGGAAGCTGCGATTCAGCCCACATGCCAGCTTACGCCCGACCCTGGGTCGAACCCGGGAAACCCTCTTCAACTGGCTGCGAGGCGAACTGTCCGACTTGGCCTGCCTGGACCTCTTTGCCGGTTCCGGGGCGCTGGGGTTCGAAGCGCTCTCGCAAGGGGCACGGCAGGTCACTTTTGTCGATAGCGCCAAACCTGCCATCGACGCGATCCGCAGCAATATCGAGCTGCTGGACATCGCCGACCGCGCCTCCGCCATCGTTGCCGATGGACTGAACTATCTGTCCACGGCCGACATCGCGGCAACTCTGGTGTGCCTCGACCCGCCCTTTGACAGGCCCGATCTACTCGAAGGCGCTCTTAAGATCATCGGTCAAACACGGCGCAGCGAGCAATGCGTCATCTATGCGGAGACCCAAAACCCCGAGCGTCTCGAGGTGCTGGTCGCGGAATGCGGACTCGAGATCGCCAAAACCGCCAAAGCCGGTGCGGCTCAGGGCGCGCTCCTGCGTTGCACACTGAGGTGACCGCGGCTAACATCCGGCTCCCGGCAGGGGATTTACCTGGGGATCGAGCAGGAGGGGAGCGACAATGAAGGTGGTGGTCTACCCTGGATCATTCAATCCAATTACGAACGGACACACCGACCTCGTCGAGCGTGCGCTGAGTTTGTTTGACCAGGTCATTTTAGCCATCGGCACGTCCGCGCAAAAAGACCCCAAAGTCGATCTTGCAGACCGCATTGCTCTGTGCGAGGAAGTGCTGGCGCAGTACGGCGACAAAGTGTCGGTAGAAGGGTTCAATTCTCTGCTGGTCGATTACGTCAAATCGAAGAACACGCGCTTTATCCTGCGTGGATTGCGCACTGTGACCGATTTCGACTACGAATTTCAGATGGCGGAGATGAACCAATCCCTCGACCCGAGCATCGAATACGTATTCCTGCCCACATCGAAGGAGTGTTCGTTCATTTCGTCGACGCTGGTGAGAGAGATTTCGTCACTCGGCGGTGACATCTCGCAGTTCGTGCATCCCATCGTCGCCCGGTCGTTTACGACCAAGAATTAAAAGTCGTTTACGACCAAGAACTAAAAGTCGCCGGCGACCCATAAATTAAACGGGGCTAGCGACGAAAACTAGGCGTTAATCGTCCGGATCGTCGTAACGTCCGTTCGCACGGCAACCGAGGCAGCGAACGAAGGTTTCCTTACCTGGCTCGATGATGAGCTTTTCCGCAGCCTGCTCGACGTTGCCGCCCAAAGCACTGAACGGCAAGCTCACGATGAATGCCGCGGTACCGAGTGCGGTCAAGGCGAATCCGACGGGACGCGCAACCACCAGATCCGTGGCCATCTCGCCGAACTCCGGCTCATCGGCACTGCCCGCCAACACCGGAGCCGAACCGACGGCCAGGGTGCCTGCCAACGTCCAAGCCAGCATTTTTTTGTGCAAATTCATTGCGGTCTCCATGCATTTTGAGTGCGCACGCGTGCGCAGACGCTCTAGTAATGTATCACTTATGTGGGCTAAAACCTTGTGAGGATTGGCAGTTTGGACAATAAACTGAAGCTCTTTGTCCAAGTACTTGATGTTTTAACACCGTCTCACACACACGACAGGGCAATCCTTCGCGACCGTATACGTTGAGCTCTTGCTTGAAATAGCCGGGGTTGCCATCCGAGCCGACGAAGTCTCGCAGCGTCGTACCGCCGGCTCTGACCGAACGAGCCAACGTCGCCTTGATGGCCTCAGCCAAACGTTCATAGGCACGCAACGGTATTCGACCGGCTGCGGTGGCCGGACGAATGCCCGCCGCAAACAGCGCCTCCGCCGCATATATGTTGCCTACACCGACGACGACTTTGCTGTCCATAATGAAATTTTTTACGGCCACTTTGCGTTTGCGCGACAAGCGATGTAGGACTGCGCCGTCGAACTCGTTGGAGAGAGGCTCCACACCGAGATTCTTCAGTAACCAGTGCGTGCCATGGCCGACAGGGTTGAACAAGACACAACCGAAGCGGCGCGGGTCGTTGAGCCTCAGCACTTTGTCGTTGTCGAACAACAGATCGACGTGGTCATGTTTCGCCAGGCGCTCCTCGTCCATAGCGCCGGCCAGGTCCAACACTCGCAGCGAACCCGACATGCCGAGGTGCACGATCAACTGACCGTAAACGGTTTCTAACAATATGTATTTGCCGCGCCGAGCGACGGCGTCTACGACTTGACCGCGCAGCTTGTCGGGGAGCTGCACCGGCCAGCGTAAATTAGGATTGCGTATGACCCAGCGTTCAAGGCGCTGGTGACGGACCCAAGGCTCAATACCCCGCCTGGTCGTTTCGACTTCGGGGAGTTCGGGCACGGAGGTGGGTTACTTGATTTTGGCCTCGGTGTAGATCACATGCTTGCGAACGACGGGATCGTACTTCTTGATCTCCATCTTGTCCGGCATGGTGCGTTTGTTCTTATCCGTGGTGTAGTAATGCCCGGTACCGGCACTGGAAACGAGTTTGATTTTTTCGCGCATGATGTTGGCTTCTCTCGTTAGCTCGTCTTCAGACTTTTTTACCGGCAGCACGCATGTCTTTCAAGACGGCATCGATGCCTTTCTTGTCGATGATGCGCATACCCTGCGACGAGACGCGCAACTTCACATAGCGCTTCTCCGACTCCACCCAGAACCTATGGTAGTGCAAATTGGGCAAGAAACGCCGGCGCGTCTTGTTCTGCGCGTGGCTGACATTGTTGCCGACCATCGGGCTTTTGCCGGTAACTTGGCAGACCTGAGACATGGTAGAAGACTTCAGAAAAAAGAGGGGCGCGTTTATACCAAAGGGGCCCTAGCGATACAAGCGAGACGCGCGTTCAGAGTAGCCCGCGAGCAGCGAGCGACACCCAGGTATCGCGCGCCACTACGATGTGATCGAGCACCTGGATGTCCACCCGTGCTAATAGGTCCTTCAACTCCCGGGTGATCTTCAGATCCGCATGGCTCGGCTCCGCATTGCCTGAAGGATGGTTGTGGGCGAGGATGAGGGCGGCGCTATTCAAGCTCAAACCTCGTTTCAGCACTTCCCGGGCATGTACGTGGGTGCGGTTGACCGAGCCCAGGAATAGGGGCTCGAACCCCAGCAAGCGATAGCGGGTATCGAGGAAGAGGCATCCGAAGACCTCTCTTTCGAAGTGCCCCAGGCGTCTTTGTAAGTACTCACTCACCGTAGAGACGTCTGAAAAAGAGAATCCTTCGTCTCGTATCTCGTCTTCCGCACTCCGGCACTGCAGTTCGTGGATGGCCTTGAATCGCGCCACGGTAGCTGCCCCCAAACCGGGCACCGCCAACAACTCGCGAGGTTCGGCCGCTAATACGGAGCGCACGTCGCCGAACGTGTTCAACAGGTGCTGTCCCAACCACACCGCATCGGCCCCCGGACGGCCGGAGCCGATGCACACGCCAAGCAATTCGGCCGCGCTTAAGTGAACCGCACCGTCAAGTAACAGGCGTTCCCGTGGTCGGTAACGCTTCGACCATCCGCGAATACCGTGAACTGGCTGAGATGTGGTCGTTGGCAAATCGGGTTACCCTAGCGTTATGCGGCTTCTCGACAAACACATTGTATTGGGCGTCACCGGCGGCATCGCCGCCTACAAAGCACCTTACCTCGTGCGCGCCTTGCGCGCCGAGGGCGCAGAGGTACAAGTGGTGATGTCAGCCAATGCCCACGAATTTGTGACTGTCACGGCTTTGCAAGCCGTGTCCGGCCGTCCGGTGCGGGACGATCTGTGGGATGCGGCAGCCGAGGCTGCCATGGGACATATCGAATTGGCCCGCTGGGCCGATGCAGTGGTCGTGGCACCCGCCACCGCCAACAGCATCGCCAAGCTCGCCCACGGCCTGGCGGACGACCTTATGAGCACCTTGTGCCTAGCGTCGAGCGCGCCGCTGTTCGTGGTACCGGCGATGAATCAACAGATGTACTTGAGCCGTGTCACTCAAAACAACCTCGCCGAACTCACCGGGCGCGGAGTCAGCCTTATCGGCCCTGACAGCGGCGAACAAGCCTGCGGCGACGAGGGTCCCGGGCGCATGTCCGAACCCGACGCCATTGTAGAGACTGTGTGTGACGCTCTGGGCACCGAGCAGTTACTCCGCGGGTACACCGTGACGATTACCGCCGGGCCAACCCTCGAAGCGATCGACCCCGTCCGCTATATCAGCAATCACTCGTCAGGTTTACAGGGCTTGAGTATCGCCGATGCCGCTGCCCGCGCGGGTGCCGAGGTGATTCTGATCGCCGGCCCCAGGGTCGCGGCGACCCTACTGCCCTGCAGGCGTATCGATGTCACCAGCGCACAGCAAATGTACGATGCCGTCCATGCGCACCTGCCCGTCACCGATATCTTTATCGGCGTGGCTGCGGTCGCCGACTATCGTCCGGCCGCGCCCGCTGAACAGAAGCTCAAGCGCTCCGGCGCAGCCGACGCCACCCTGGCATTGGCGCTCGTGGAAAATCCCGACATCATCGCCTCGGTAGCGGCTTACGACCCGAAACCGCTGGTGATCGGCTTCGCTGCCGAGACGAACGATACTTTAGAACACGCCCGGGCCAAGCGCGCGCGCAAGGGGCTCGATGCGATCGTACTCAACGATGTCTCCGACCCCTCAATTGGCTTCAATAGCCCCGATAACGCGGCGACGTTGATTTACGATCAAGGCGAAATCACCTTTCCCCGCCAATCCAAGCAACAGCTCGCAGAATTGCTGATACGTCACATTCCGGAGATCTTTTCTGCCAGGTTAGTAGGTACAAACCCTGAGACTGTGACAAAATAGCGACTAGCACCCCTGTCGACCGGTGTCAGATCATTGACGTCGGCAGACCACCTCGAAACAGGACTTCTCGAAACAACACAAGGTGTTCGCATTGTGGCCAAGCGGAAGGGTAAACCCGATAGACGCTCCGATAAAGGTCAGCCCAAGTCGGCGGGTAACACCCTAACTTCTTACGCGTTATTTCCCATATTGGTCAGCTTGATCGGACTGATCGTGGCCTTCGGGCTGATCTGGTGGCAGGTCATCCGTCAACCTCAGGCAGCCGACGCGCAGATCATTCATGAACAGACCCTCGCCAATCTGGCGCGGGTGATCGACGCCCGCTTGGAGGAACAACGACAGGTGGTCAACGCCATGGCCAACTCTCCCGAAGTCATCCAGGCGATGAACACCGCCAATCCTGCCGAGTACGCGCGCGTCGGCGCGCAATTGACGGCCCTGCATCCATTCATCAGTCGCGTGGACCTCATCGAGAAGGGCCAGGCCGAGGTGGATCTGAACGCAGCGATACCGATCTCTTTTGCGGCCCTCGACCTGATCCGCCGCGCCGAAACCAAGGAGTTCGTTGGTCCCGAGGTCAGCCTCAATCAACGCAACATGATTTACACGGCGCAACCCATCACCCCACAGGGTGCGGTGGCCGGCGTTTTGCTTGTCGTGTTCGACGCCAACTACTTCCTGCACGCCCTGAACCAGTTCAGCTCCGCCAGCGGTCAGCTGGAAATCCAGCAGAAGTTCGAGGGTGCACCGAGCACGGTGGTCATGCAGTGGGGAACAGCCACCGATCCTACTGCGCCCAAACTCGGGGCGCTGGCCATCCCTCACTGGACCTTGTCCTATGCCGCCTCCAAATCGGCCATCGTACCGCCCGACCGAACGGCCTCCTTGTTTCTGCCTTTCGGCGTTTCTTTGCTGGTGCTGCTCGGCGCCATATTCCTGGGGCTCAGCCGTCTGTTCCGGCACCTGAACGAAGACGCCGACAGTATCAACGAGTACGCCAGTCGCCTGCTGCGCGGACGTAGCTCCCGTCCGGAGAGCTATCACCTGGCACCCATGACCGCGGCCGCAAAGTCTCTGGCCAACGTCGGCGGGTCCGGCGGCGAACAGGCGCGTAGCGATACCGATAGCGATGACTTGCTGGCCGGATTGGGTGACGACGAGGATGACGCCGACACGAGCGTCGATGCAGCGGAACAGGCCGCTAAACCCAAGCCACAAAAACCAAAGGCCAAGAAACGCTCGGCCAGCGAAGCGGCCAACGATTTCCTGGAAGTGAGTAAGAGTGCCGACGACAACTTCGGCATCGAGGTCAGCGAAGAGGAAGGGCCGGCATCGATGGGCCTCGACATCGATCCCGAGATTTTCCGCGCGTACGACATTCGCGGTATCACCACGAGCAACCTCACCGAAGAAGTGGTGTACTGGATCGCGCGGGCGTTTGCCGCACAAGCCCGCAGCCAGCAACAACACCAGGTCGCGCTGGGTTGGGATGGACGTCATTCCAGCAACGCGCTGCAGGCGAGCGTAAAGCGTGGATTGACGGAAGGCGGTGTCGACGTGCTCAGCATCGGTCAGGTACCTACCCCCGTCCTCTACTACGCCACCTACGCCCTCGACACCGGTACCGGCATCATGATTACCGGCAGTCACAATCCACCCGAGTACAACGGCCTGAAAATGATGATCGCCGGTGTCACGCTGGCGGAAGAGACCATCACCACCCTGTACCGCCGTATCGCCTCCAACGACTTCGGCGAGTCCGACTTAACTCCCGGCGACATCGACGACATCGCACTGGATGACAGCTATATCGACAGAATCGCCGATGACGTGGCCCTCGCCCAACCCCCTAAAGTTGTGGTCGACTGCGGTAATGGCGTGGCCGGTAAATTTGCGCCCCGCTTGCTGCAAGAGCTCGGCTGCGACGTCGTACCCCTCTACTGCGACGTCGACGGTGATTTCCCCAACCACCACCCCGACCCTGCCGATCCGAAAAACTTAGAGGACCTCATCACCGTCGTGAACGCCGAAAGCGCAGACATCGGCCTTGCGTTCGACGGCGACGGCGACCGCCTGGGTATAGTGACAAACAGCGGCGAGATCATCTGGCCTGACAAGTTGCTTATGCTGTTCGCGCAGGACATCGTCAGCCGCAATCCCGGCGCCGACATCATTTACGACGTCAAATGCAGCCGCCACTTGAACACGATCATCAGTGAACTCGGCGGTCGTCCGATCATGTGGAAGACCGGCCACTCTCACATCAAGGCTAAGATCAAGGAATCCGGCGCGCTGCTGGGCGGCGAGTTCAGCGGGCACATCTGCTTCAACGAGCGTTGGTACGGGTTCGACGACGCCCTGTATTCAGCGGCTCGGTTGCTGGAGATCATTGCCTCCGATGGACGCAGTGTCGATGAGATCTTCGGCCAGTTTCCCGTGACCTTCACCACGCCCGAACTCAAGATCAACACCACCGAAGCGGAAAAATTCGAGATTGTCGAACGCCTGGCCATCGACGGCAATTTCGGTGACGGCACGATCACGACGATCGATGGAATACGCGTCGACTACCCGGACAGCTGGGGGCTCATCCGCCCCTCCAATACCTCGCCTGTCTTGAGTTTGAGGTTCGAAGCCGACGGTCCCGCCGCGCTCGATCGTGTGCAAGACGAGTTTCAAGCGCAGCTCGCAGCCATCGACCCGAAACTCAAGTTTCGCGGTTGATTGGCTGACTCATTGTTGAAGCCACGATCATGAACGAACGCGAAGCGACAACGACGGCGCACGTCCTCACCGAGGCATTGCCCTACATTCGCCAGTTCCACGGCCAAACCATGGTCGTGAAGTACGGCGGCAACGCCATGATCGAGGACACCCTGAAGCAGTCCTTTGCGCAAGACGTCGTGTTGATGAAGCTGGTCGGCATCAACCCCATCGTCGTGCACGGCGGCGGTCCGCAAATCGGTGAATTACTGGCACGGTTGAATATCGAATCGAAATTCGTCAACGGCATGCGTGTCACCGACAGCGCAACCATGGATGTCGTGCAGATGGTGCTCGGCGGTCTCGTCAATCAAGAGATTGTGTCGCTACTGAATACCTCGGGCGGTCGCGCAGTCGGTATTACCGGCAAGGACGGGCGGCTGATACAGGCCCGTAAACTCGAGATGGAACCGGCGTTGAACGCTCCGGAGATCATCGATATCGGTCACGTGGGCGAGATCGTTCACATCAACACGGAAATCCTCTCTACCTTGAGTCAATCCGCTTTCATCCCCGTCATTGCGCCGATCGGTGTCGGCGATCACGGTGAGTCCTACAACATCAATGCCGACATCGTTGCCGGGAAAGTAGCCGAGAGCATCGCTGCCGCCAAGCTCGTGCTGCTCACCAATACACCCGGGATTCTAGACCGCGACGGCGCCACGATCAGCCAGGTGAACACCACCGATGTGTCCCGCTTAATCACCGACGGCACTATCACTGAGGGCATGTTGCCGAAAGTGCAATGCGCGCTGGACGCTGTCGCCAGCGGTGTCGAAAGTGTTCAGATCATCGACGGCCGCATCCCTCACGCCTTGTTGCTGGAGGTGTTTACAGCAGCAGGTGTCGGAACCCAAATCCAATCCTCCTGATCACCAAAGACGCAAAAGCAATAACTCGAAGTCAACGCCATGCCGAAAGTTAACCGACGCCAACAGATCCTCGAAGCGCTCGCGCGGATGCTGCACGAACGCCCTGGTGAGACCATCACCACTGCGAGCCTCGCCGCTGAGGTGGGCGTGTCGGAAGCGGCGCTTTACAGGCATTTCCCCAGCAAAGCCAAGATGATCGAAGGCTTGATCAGTTTCGCCGAAGAGGCACTGTTCAGCCGCATCAACATGATTCTGAAAGAGCAGAACACAGGACCTGCGCGGTGTCGCAACATCGTGTATCTGATCTTGAGCTTTATACAACGCAATCCCGGTTTTGCGCGGCTCTTCGTTGGCGATGTGCTGCAGGGTGAAACCGAACGACTGCGCACACGCATGAACCAAGTTTTGAACCGCTTGGAAACTCAGCTTCGCCAGGTGCTGCGGGAACACAACGCCAATCAACTCGCGATGCCCTCCCTGGAGATAAACCCGTCCGCAAACTTGTTAATGAGCATGACCGAGGGGCGCATCGTGCAATTCGTCAGATCGGATTTCACCGAGCTGCCGACGCGTGACTGGGAAATCCAGTGGGGTATGTTGCGTCAGGCTATCTTCGGTAACGAAGAATAAGTTCGTGCGTCAGCTGGATTTGCTGCTGGCCACGTTCTCGAGCGCCACTTGCGGAAGCCCGTCTTCACAGGATTTCAGACCGAAGACGACGCGATCGTAATCGAATTCCTTGCGTAACTGCAGCTTCTCAGCAAAACGCATATCGATTTCGTCGACGAGGTTCTTCTCCTGGCTGCGCGCCTTCTCAATGTTGTCCAACAGGGCATTGCTGATCTTCTGCCCTGCTAAGTCTCTGCGCGCGGCCTGACCTTCCAGTTCCTGCTTCTGGTTTTGCACGTGGTTGAGGTTTGCACGTGCGTTCGAAATTCTGTTATCGATGCGGTCGAGTGCTTGCGCCTCGGCATTGTCGATGTCGACGTCGGTCTGGTACAGGCGCCGCACACGTGACAGCTGGTCGCGGCAGTCCTTTTGCGCTTTTTCCCGGGCTACTTTCGCCTGATACGCCTTTTCACTCAACTGCGGTGCAACCGTTTGAATAGTGCGACCATGCTCATCGACGATTTCATAGCCGAATTTAACTCTTTCGTTGGGAATGGTATGCGACAGCACCAGTTTGCCCTCGCTGTCTTCGTAGCGAAAAAAACGGCTGGCTTCGACCGTGAGGCCGAACATCAGGGCCATGAGACCGAGCAGATACCCAGCGGTCTTCCTGGTCTTTTGAGCGATGTTTAAGTGTGTGCGCTTGTTCATCATGATCACCTTAAGCCAGGCAGTACTGTGCCTGATAGTCCCGCATTTTATCCATCGTTTCTGCGCTATCCATGCGGCTCTCGTCAAGATACCGTATTAAATCGCTCATATTCGCGATGCTGATCACAGGAGCCGATATTTCTTCGGCAAGTCGACCTACAGCCGTGGCCGATTGATCGCCGTCCAGGACCTCCTGACGATCCATCGCGATGACCGCACCGACCACCTGAGCCGAGGTATCCCGAATCAGGGCAAGAGCGTCGCGAATCGCTTTACCCGAGGTCAGCACGTCGTCGATCAGCAGCACGCGCCCTTCTACCGGTGCACCGACCAGGCTGCCTCCTTCGCCGTGATCTTTGGCTTCCTTGCGATTGTAGGCTACGCCCACTTCAATGCCCCGCGCCGATAAAGCCACCGACGTGGCGACGGCGATCGGGATGCCTTTGTACGCCGGGCCGAACAAGACGTCGCATTCGAGCCCCGCAGCGATGATGGCATCGGCATAGGCGATGCCGAGTGCGGCAAATCCCGGACCGCTGCTGACTTCGCCCAGGTTGAAAAAGTAGGGACTGCGGCGCCCTGAGTTGAGGGTGAACTCGCCGAACTTCAACACGCCCTCATTCAACAGAAACTCGATGAACTTGGCTTTGTCGTGCATATCTACCCTTTCTCTTCCTTTCTTTGTCTAACGTTCTACCGGTCTAGCGTTGTTCGCTGCAGTTCGATGAGTTCGCCGGTGCCTTTTTCAGCCAACGCGATCAGGCTGGTCAATTCGTCCCCCGAAAACGGCGCGCGCTCCGCGGTGCCTTGGATCTCAATAAAGCCACCGCCGCCCAGGCGTACGACATTCATGTCGGTCTCGGCGTTCGAATCTTCCGCGTAATCCAGGTCCAATATCGGCGCGCCGTTGTAGATACCCACCGATATAGATGCCACGAACTGCTTGAACGCGCCCTGAACGGGCAGCGTGGCGATGGCATCCGCCAGAGCCAGCGCCCCGCCTGTAATCGAGGCGGTGCGTGTGCCGCCGTCGGCTTGTAAGACATCGCAATCCACACGGATCGTGCGCTCACCCAGTGCGTTCATGTCCACCATGGCCCGCAGCGAACGTCCGATCAGCCGTTGAATTTCCACCGTCCGGCCGTTTTGCTTGCCTCGCGCAGCTTCGCGATCGTTACGCGTGTGTGTGCTCCCCGGCAACATGCCGTACTCGGCAGTCACCCACCCTTCACCCCTGCCGCGCAAAAAGCCCGGCACCGAATCTTCAACGGCCGCCGTGCACAAGACCTTGGTATCGCCGAACTCGACCAACACCGAACCTGCGGCGTGCTTGGTAAAGCCGCGCGTAAAGGTGACTTGGCGCATCTCGTCGTTCGCTCTACCACTTGGGCGCATGTACACTCCTAATTCAATGCCGCGACATTATAGGTGGGCGCGCTAAAATAGGAATGCGTTTTAGAGCGTCGTTTGATCAGCTACAAGAATAACTCCTTTACGAATAACTGATATGCACAGTATGACCGCCTTCGCGCGGGCCGCCGCAGACGCGCACGAGCGCCACATCGTCTGGGAATTGAAAACCGTAAACCACCGGTTTTTGGAAACCCAGTTCCGCGTGCCTGACGCGTTGCGCAGCCTGGAGCACCCGCTGCGCGAACTCGCGCGCCGTCACCTTAAACGCGGCAAGCTGGACTGCACGCTCAAGATCGAACGCCAAGGTGGCTCTGGGGGTATCTCGATCAACCGCGAGGTCCTGTTGCAACTCATGGCCGCTATCGAACAGGTGCGCCGGGACGCACCGGAAATCGGCCGGATGAGCCCCATCGATCTGCTGCGTTGGCCGGGTGTGCTGGACGACACACCCACCGACGACCCGGCCTTGGTCGATACAACCAAGACGCTCTTCGAACAGGCGCTGAGTTCATTGTTGGAAGCACGCCGCAGCGAAGGCGCACGGTTGTTTGACATCGTCGACGAGCGCTTGGGTCAAATCGACGCAATCTTGAAAGAGCTACAGCCCGTCACCGCCGACTTGGCCCGGCAACAAAAAGTCAAGCTCAACCAACGCATCACCGACCTCGCCGTCAATATCGATCCCGCGCGCCTCGAACAGGAGGTCGCCCTACTCGCTCAACGCGTGGACGTTGCCGAAGAGCTGGACCGCTTGGCCATCCACGTGAAAGAAGCCAAGAGTCACATCGCCGGAGCCGGTCCGCACGGTCGGCGCCTGGACTTTCTGACTCAGGAACTCAACCGCGAAGCAAACACGTTGGGCGCCAAGTCCGTGATTCCACAGACATCGCAACGCGCCGTGGACTTAAAGGTGATCATCGAACAGATTCGCGAACAGGTGCAAAACGTCGAATGACGGCGTCGGCGAATTCGTCCAGCACGAGGTCTACAGACGCACACGCCGGCCGGTTGATCTTAGTCTCAGCCCCCTCCGGCGCCGGTAAAACCAGTTTGGTCCAGGCTGCCATCGAGCGCGACCGCGACCTAGTCGTGTCCATCTCACATACGACTCGACCGCAACGCCCCAACGAGCACGACGGCGTCAACTATCACTTTGTGGCTCAGGTGGAGTTCGACCGTATGGTCAAGGACAACGCCTTTCTCGAGCACGCCACGGTCTTCGATCACCAGTACGGTACTTCCAAGGCTGAGGTCGAGAAACACGTGACCAGCGGCCGCGACGTCATATTGGAGATCGACTGGCAAGGTGCCGATCAGATTCGCGCGATCGCACCCGAATGTCTGTCCGTGTTCATCTTACCGCCCAGTATCGAAGCGCTCGCGGAACGCTTGCAACAGCGCGCGCAGGACAGCCCCGAGACCATCGAACGGCGCCTTTCGGAAGCCCGTCGAGAAATCGCCCAAGCCGGCAAATACGACTACCTCATCATCAACGACGATTTCGACACCGCACTCGCCGATCTCCTGACAATTCTCCGGGCGGAACGTCTCAGTACCGCACAAATGACCACACGACCGGCCATCGCGGCCTTGCTCGACGCCGCATTGCCCGACGCCTCGGAATAGCGCCGATGAGGGCCCGGTCGGCGCAGGCCGCGGCCTTGTCAGCCTGGTGCCGCATGGGTAAACTGCGCGGCTCTTTTGCCACGGGGTTTCACTATGGCCCGCATTACCGTTGAAGATTGCCTGGATCATGTCGACAACCGTTTCGAACTGGTCATGCTGGCCACCAGGCGCGCTCGTGGTCTACGCGCCTACGGTGCCGAGGCGCTCGTGCCGGAGGAGAACGACAAACCCACCGTCATCGCACTGCGAGAAATCGCCGAAGGCCTGATAAATCACGAACTGCTTGACAGTTTTGAGACCTCTACTGAGGATGAAGACATCGAAGTGAGCTTTAGTCTCAGTGACGCGCTCGCAGATGACAGGTTAGGAGATGACGAACCAGGCTAAGCCCAGTAGCGACGAGCAGACCACGAAGCCGGCTTCGAAACAGCGCTCGTCGAACAAGCAGCCTGCTAAATCCCCGGACGCGTCTCCGGACACTCCCCGACCCACCGAATCCTACTTCGTCGGCAAGCTCGCCGAGTACGCGCGCCGTTCCGACATCGCCGCACCGGCCACCATCGAATCGCTGACCAGCCGCCTGGCCTACCTGCCCAAAGCACAGGTCGAGCAGGTACGTGCGGCACATGCGTATGCCGCGGCGGGTCACTCCGGGCAGTCGCGGCGTACCGGCCACGACTACATCACGCACCCGACAGCGGTGGCGATGATTCTCGCGGAAATGCGCATGGACCATCAAACGCTGATGGCTGCTCTTCTCCACGACATCATCGAAGATACCGATGCCGATAAGACGCACTTGCGCGAACAATTCGGCGAAGCCGTCGCTGAAATCGTCGATGGCGTTTCGAAACTCTCCAAGATGTTTTCTTCGCGTGCCGAAGCGCAAGCCGAGAACTTTCAGAAGATGGCGCTGGCGATGGCCAAAGACATCCGCGTCATCATGGTCAAGATGGCCGATCGCCTGCACAACATGCGGACCATCGGTGTCATGTCGGCCCAGCAACGCAAGCGCACGGCGCGAGAAACTCTGGACTTTTACGCCCCTATCGCCAATCGGCTTGGGGTGCACACCATGAAGACCGAACTCGAGGAGATGGGCTTCAAGGCCCTTCATCCCTTGCGCAGTCATCGCATCGAACAAGCCATTCAACGCGCACGCGGCAACCGCAAAGAGTTGATGGAAGAAATCGCCAACACCATGAGCGCGGCACTGAAGGCAGAAGGCATAGATGCACAGGTGGACGGACGCGAGAAGAAACCTTACTCCGTCTATCGCAAGATGAAATCGCAACACAAATCGTTCAGCGAAATCATGGACGTGTTCGGCTTTCGCATCATCGTCGACAGTGTGGATGCTTGTTACCGAACCCTCGGCGTAGTGCACAACGTCTTCAAACCGGTCGCCGGGCGTTTCAAAGACTACGTCGCCATACCCAAGACCAACGGTTACCAGTCCCTGCATACCTCGTTGTTCGGCATGCACGGCGTGCCCATAGAGGTACAAATTCGCACAGCGCAAATGCAGGCGGTGGCCGAAAGCGGGATCGCCGGGCATTGGCTGTATAAATCCGGCGACAACGATTTCGAACCCAGTCAACAACGTGCCCGCCGTTGGGTGCAGGATTTGCTGGAGCTGCAACGCGAAGCCGGTAACCCGCAGGAGTTCATCGAAAATCTGAAGATCGATCTCTTTCCCGACGAGGTTTACGTCTTCACACCCGACGGTGACATCTTGGAACTCCCCCGCGGTGCTTGCCCGGTGGATTTTGCGTATGCAGTGCACACGGATATCGGCAATCGCTGTGTCGCATGTCGCGTCGATCGCGTTCTGTCGCCTCTGTCCCTGCAACTGCAAAGCGGACAGAGCGTGGAAATCGTGACGTCCGAAGACGCCCGTCCCAATCCGGACTGGCTCACCTTCGTGGTCACTTCGCGGGCGCGCTCAGCGATTCGCCTGGCATTGAAACGGATGCACCAGAGCGAATCGGTGGCACTGGGCCGTAAGCTCCTGAACCGTGCCCTCGGCAATGCCAACATGAGCATCAACGATCTCGATTTCCGGCGTCTGCGCCGGGTGTTCACCGAGCTTGGCGTGCGCAAACTGGATGAGCTGCTTTCCGCCATCGGCAATGGAGAGCTGATGGCTTACGTGGCCGCACAAAAACTGCTAGCCGCCGACAATGCGGACTTCGAAGCCGTCGCCGTCGAAGGCGGCAGCCCGATTGCCATTCGTGGCGGCGTCGGTCTCGTGATCAACTACGGCCGCTGTTGTGGACCGGTACCCGGCGATCAAATCGTGGGCCACATGACACCGGGACGAGGCTTCGTCGTTCACATCGAAACCTGCCCCAACATCAACGAAATACGCCGCCGCGCCGCGCACGAGATCATCCCCGCCCGCTGGACCTCCACCACGGAAGGTGAGTTTCTGACCACACTGAGAATCGAGGTGAATCGGCGCAAAGGCATTCTGGCGGAAATCGCGGCCGACGTGACCGCGATGGATGCAGGCGTGGACAGCATTTCCGTGAAAGAACGCAATGCGGAGCTGTCTACAATGATCATTGGCATCACGGTGAAGAGTCGCAATCACTTGGCCCGGGTCATGCGCAAACTGCGCAACTCGACTGCTGTGATCAACCTTGCCAGAACCGGTCACTAATCTCTTCAATCTCTATGGTGGATACTCCTTATGGTTGAACACGCCGACAAAGTGACGATACAAACTGACGCCGCACCCCAAGCCATCGGTACCTATTCGCAAGCGGTGGTCACGCAAGGTTCCAAGACCACCTATTTGTCGGGTCAAATTCCTCTTGTGCCGTCCACCATGGAAGTGGTGGGTGATGGTTTTGCCGAGCAAGCCCACCAAGTATTCCGCAATTTATCCGCGGTAGCGGAAGCTGCAGGCGGCAGCCTGGCGCAACTCGCCAAACTCACTATCTATCTCACCGATCTCGCCAACTTTACCGAGCTGAATGAGATCATGAGCGAGTACTTCACCGAACCCTACCCTGCACGAGCCGCAGTGCAAGTCAGCGCGCTTCCCAAGGGAGTGGCGATCGAGATCGACGCGATCATGACAAGCTAGTCAGTGCGCACCATTTCGTGCCCACGCTCAGCATCACACCGGACACCTCAGTCAAGGCGCTAAAAGGCGTCGGGCCCAAGCTCGAAGCGACCCTGACCCGTCTGGGTATTTTTCGAGTCATCGATCTGCTGCTGCATCTACCTTTGCGCTACCAAGACCGCAGCCGCGTGACGCCCATCGCGCACTTGCGCGCAGGCGAAGAAGCCTTGATCCAGGCCCGTATCGCCAACACGGCCGTTACGTTCGGCAAGTCGCGCAGCCTCATCGTGGACGTGGAAGACTCGAGCGGCCGGGCGAAGCTGCGCTTTTTCCACTTCTCGAGATACCAGCAGAAAGCGTTGTCCGAGGCGGTGTTCATCCGTGCTTACGGAGAATTTCGCTTCTACGGTCGCAACCTCACATGCGCTCATCCTGAATACACCACCTACACGACAGACCCGGGCACCCCGACACCCACGCTGACGCCCATCTACCCGATCACACAAGGACTCGGCCAAACGCGGTTACGCAATCTGGCCACTCAAGTCTGCGCGCTCGATTGGCCACACAGCCCGGGCACTCCCTACGACAAGCTTCGATACCTGCATCAACCACCGGCCGAGGCGCGTATGGAGGACATCGCCGATACGCAAGCCGACATCGCCCGTGACGAACTCACCGCTTATTACCTGGTCATGAAAGGTCGCGCACTGGCCCGGCAGAAATCGAGAGCGATCGAACTGCCGCGCTCGCAAGCGCTGGGCCGCACGCTGCTCGAGAACCTCGGTTTCCACCTCACCAAGGCGCAGGCGCGCGTGGTGAGCGAGGTGCTCACCGACTTGGAAAAACCGGTGCCGATGCTGCGATTGGTGCAGGGGGATGTCGGTTCCGGCAAAACCGTCATCGCTGCCTTTGCCGCCATCCGTGCCGCTGAACAAGGTTGTCAAACCGCGGTGATGGCGCCCACCGAACTCCTTGCCGAGCAACACTACTTGAACTTCTCTGCCTGGCTGGACCCGCTCGGCATTCGTGTCACCTTGCTGACAGGACAGATGACGCAAGCCCAGCAAAAAAGCCGTCTTGAAGAGATCGCGTCAGGTGACAGCAGTGTCGTCATCGGGACTCATGCCCTTTTCCAACAACGCGTACACTTTGCCCGTTTGGCGCTGAGCATCATCGACGAGCAGCACCGCTTTGGCGTGCACCAGCGAATGGCGTTACAACACAAGAGCGTCGACGAACGGCAACCCCATCAGCTCGTGATGACGGCCACTCCGATTCCGCGAACGTTGACCATGGCGCTGTATGCAGACATGGACGTTTCAGTCATCGACGAACTGCCCAAGGGACGCCAACCCATCACGACGCAGACCATTAGCGAGAACGACATCGGCGCCGTTACCGAGCAACTACTGAACGCGATCAAGAGAGGCGAGCAGGCTTACTGGGTATGCACGCTCATCGACGAGTCGGATGACATCCCCGCGACCGCCGTTACGCAACGACATGAAACCCTCGTTGGCGCTTTCCCTGACTTGCGCATTGCGTTGCTGCACGGACGGATGAAGAGCGAAGACAAAGTCTCGGTGATGCAGGCGTTCAAAGCCCACGATGTAGATCTACTCGTCGCCACCACGGTGGTGGAGGTCGGTGTGGATGTGCCCAACGCGACACAAATGGTCATTGAAAACGCGGAGCGCCTGGGCCTTGCTCAGTTGCATCAGTTACGCGGGCGTATCGGGCGGGGTTCACTGCCGAGCTTCTGCTACCTCTTGCACAACCAGGCGCTGAGCGAGACGGCACAAGTGCGTTTGCAAGTCATGCGTGAATCCCAAGACGGCTTTCATCTGGCCGAACAGGATCTAAAACTGCGTGGACCGGGCGACATCCTGGGCACGAGACAAGCCGGCGAACAGAGTTTTCGAGTTGCAGACCTGAACGCACACGCGCATTTGATGCCGGAGGTGATTCGCCGCGGCGATCGACTGTTGCAGGCTGCGCCCGGGAGTGAGGAGCGCGAGCTGATGGGTGAGCTTCTGAATGCCTGGGCTGGGGGCTATTTATCGAAAAGCGCTTAGTTTAGGGATTGCGCTCGATGAGCGAGGAAACCCCCCGCCGCCTTTCGTACCTGCATCGGTTGCTTTGCGCTTTTCGTTTGATCGATCAGCGCGGATTGGGATTCTAGAGGTTGATCGATAAGCGCCGTTTCGGATTTTGGAGTTTGATGGATGGGGGATTGCGGGGTTGCAGAAGTTTGCTCGACTGACGTGTGGCGTGTTTTTGGATCAGACCCTCTTCGGCTTAGACAGACCAGACTCAAGAACCCCACCATCTCGCCTTGGAGGTCAAACTCTAGAACCCGTCATACGCCTGTCGATCAAACGAAAAGCGCAAGGCGAATGCGGCAGGTACGAAAGGCGGCAAGGGGTTTCCTCGCCGTTCGAGCGTCAGTCCCATCCAAGGCGCTTTTCAATAAAAGGCACCTATACTCAATTAGAGTCGGTCACTTTGAGGCACCATGGAGGTCCATCTCCCCGTCTACGACGATCCCCCGCCCGCGGAGCGTGTGCGGGGTCTTTTGTGTAGCGATGGGTCCGGTCAGCTGCAGGTGGTCGTACCGGAGCGGGCGCTGGTCGAGCCCGCACGGCTGCAAGCCCTCACGGAACGAGAGGTACGCGCGCTGCCTCCGGACGGCGACAAGCCGGTGTGCGCTATTCCGGGCTTCTACGGCATCCCATCCGTGGTGCATACCCGCCTCAAGCACCGCCCCCGACTCGCACTCGCCACCGAGGTACCGGGACGTTACGTGCGCATCACGGGTCCACAACTGTGTGAGTTGTGCGCGGAGCAGGACGTATTCGACGCACAGTTTCCCGAAGAGATGACCTCAACACCCGCCAGCGCGGACGAAGATGTCGCAGACATCCACAAAGCGGTGAGCAGTTTTACCGAGCGCAGAATTCGGGATCGCCTGGACGATACTCTGCACATTCCCCCGCTGCCGGAAGCCGCACAGCGCATCGTCGCCCTGCAGCGTAATCCCAATTGCGAACTCAAGGATCTTGTCCGCATTGTCGAAACCGACCCGGCGATTGCCGCACGCATCATGGGCTGGGCGAACTCTGCGCGCTACGGGCTGCCGGAACCCGTGCAGACTCTTGAAGCGGCCATCATGCGCTGCCTCGGTTTCGACATGGTCTTCAACATGGCCCTCGGCATGGCACTCGGCGCAACGCTGAATTTACCCAGATCTCACGTCACCGGCGCGTCGAACTACTGGCTGGAAGCCGTCTATAGAGCCGCAGTGGGCGAAGCACTGGCACACCAGTTCACTGCCGCAGAGCCCGGAGAGAAACCCAACCCGGGAACGTGCTACTTAATCGGGTTGTTGGCTAATTTCGGCACTCTTGTGCTCGGACACGTATTTCCCCCGCAGTACGACACCATCTGCCGCATGCAGGAAGCCAATCCTCACATCTGCCACACCTACATCGATCAGCACGTGCTCTCACTAAATAGAGAAGTGTTGGCCGCGCGGCTCTTCAAGCAATGGGAACTGCCTGACGTTGTCAGCGAGTCGATACGCAACCAAGCCGTAGAGAGCTATAGCGGTCCGTACCAGCAACACGTCCAGATCATGCAACTGGCGCGTCACCTGGTGACGCGAGGTGAGGCGCATAGCTGTGAAGCGTTGATCGACACGCTGGGGTTAGCTCAGCACGCTGTGGACGAAGTGCTGCGCGTGATCGAAGAGAGTCGCGAAGACCTAGGCGATTTGGCTCGAGCCTTTTCGTAAGCGCTCGATTGTCACCTTGTTTCGTAAACCGCTCCGGCATCCGGGTCGTGGAATACTTCTTTGTCCAACTGGCCTTCCGATGCTGCGACCGTGGTCGACACCATGCCGTCGCCGGTGATGTTGACCACCGTGCGCATCATATCCAACAACCGATCCACGCCAATGATGAGGGCGATGCCCTCCAGCGGTAAGCCCACCTGGTCCAGAACCAGCGCCAGCGTGATCAGCCCGACCCCGGGGACCGCTGCCGTACCAATGGAGGCGAGCGTGGCGGTTAGCACCACCATCGCCAGTTGTTGCACACTGAGATCGAAACCGAAGAACTGGGCGATGAACACGGTCGCCACACCCTGCATGATGGCGGTCCCATCCATGTTGATCGTCGCCCCCAATGGCACGGCAAAAGACGCCACGCTGTTGTTGACGCCGATACGCTCTTCGACCGTGCGCAGCGTCACCGGCAACGTTGCGCCACTGGACGACGTCGAAAAGGCCACCAACCAGGGTTCGCGCATCTTACGCAGGTAAATCAGCGGATTGAGGCCGGTAAAGGTCTTCAACAACACCGGATAGATCACCAACATATGCACCAACAGCGTGCCCGCCACGGTTAAGAAGTAAGCCAGCAGTTTGGTAATCTCTTCCCACCCTACGCTCGAACCGAGCTTGACCATCAAACAGAACACCCCATACGGCGTGAAACGGATGACCATGGTGATGAGTTGCATGAAGACTTCGTTGAGATCTTCGAAAATTCCTCCAATACGACTGCCGTGCGACCCGGCTTTGTTGATCGCCAGTCCTAACAAAAGTGCAAACACGATGACCTGAAGCATCTGTCCCTGCGCCATCGCTGCCACGGGATTTGCCGGAAAGATGTTGATGATGGTCTGCCAGAGCGACGGCGCTTCTTTGCCGGTGTAAGACTGCTCCCCCATGTTTTGATCAGCGGCACTCAATCCAGGATCGACGATGAGGGCGATCACCAAAGCCAACGTCACCGCAATCGCGGTAGTCAGGAGGTACAGGCCAATGGTCTTGCCACCGAGTCGACCGACACTGCCCGTCGCGCCAAGGCTCGCCGCACCGCATGTCAATGACACGAACACCAACGGCACCACCATCATCCTGAGCAGCGTGATGAAGATCTGCCCTACCGCGTGAATAAAGCCTTCATTGATTTGCACACTGACAAAGTGCTCAGCCGGTAAACTCAGGGCTTGCACGAGCAGCCCCGCGAGCAACCCCGCACCCATCCCGATCAGAATGCGTGTGGTTAAGTTCATCGTTTGGCGACCATTGGCGGTGGGTGAGAGACTCAGCCGATCTCGATCATCTCGAAATCTTCTTTGCTCACTCCACACTCCGGACAAACGAAGTCATCCGGTACGTCTTCCCATGCAGTTCCGGGCTCGATACCCTCTTCGTCGCAGCCTTCCGCTTCATCGTAGATCCAGCCACATACAATACACTGCCACTTCTTCATTCGATCCGAGGTCCTGGGGTTGGTGGAGGGCGGATACTACCTTATTCTTCGAAAAGCGCCCAGGATGGGGTCGTCGCTCGATTAACGAGGAAACCCCCGGCCGTCTTTCGTACCTGGAGCAGTCGCTTGGCGCTTTTCGTTTTGATCGATTGACGTTTTGCGGCGTTCTAGAGTTTGATCGACGAACGTCGAGACTTGTAGCGACTGCTGCAGGGGGTGTTCTCATCTATATAATGTGCGTCGAAATGGGTTGGGTGCCTGCCGGATTTTGAACCCCTATCTACAACTGATGCGCCTGGACCGTCCCGTGGGGAGTTTGTTGCTCCTGTGGCCGACGTTGGCTGCTTTGTGGATGGCGGCGGATGGATTGCCGCCCATCGGCTTGTTGGTGATCTTCACCCTGGGGACGTTCGTGATGCGTTCAGCCGGTTGCGTGATCAACGATTACGCCGATCGGCACGTGGATGGCAGCGTCAAGCGCACGCAAAACCGGCCGCTGGTGACCGGCGCGGTGACACCCCGCCAAGCGCTATTGCTGTTCGCCGCGCTGGCCTTGATCGGCGGGGTGCTCATCCTTTTCCTCAACCGCGACACCCAATACCTCGCTATTGCGGGGCTCGCCATCGTGGCTACATATCCTTTCTTCAAGCGCTGGACATACCTGCCACAGGTGGCACTGGGGGCCGCCTTCTCGTGGGGCATTCTGATGGCTTGGACCGCCACCGGTAAGGGGTTGGATGAAGGCGCGGGGTTGATGTTCGTCGGCAGTGTGCTGTGGATCGTCGCCTACGACACTATGTATGCCATGGTGGATCGCGACGACGATCTGAAAATCGGCGTGAAAAGCACGGCCATTCTGTTCGGCAATTTGGATCGCGCAATGATCGCCATCTTGCAACTCGCCACATTGGTGTGCTGGTATTTACTTGGACAGCAACAAGGTTTCCAACACGCTTACTTCGTAGGGCTCGCTGGCTGCGCGGGACTCTTCGTCTACCAGCTTTACCTCATTCGCAAGCGTGCGCGAGACCGTTGTTTCTTAGCGTTCGCCAACAACATTTGGGCGGGGTTCAGTCTGTTTCTCGGCACGTTTGTCGAATTTCTGCTGCGTGATTTCTTTTGAACGTCATCGACCGCATGACGAGCACGATTGCTACCGCGGTTAAGTGGTTGAGCCTGGCGATGGTCATCGTGACCGTGATCATAGTGGTGTTACGATACCTATTCGCGACGGGCGCCATCATGTTGCAGGAGTCCGTGATGTACATGCACGGAATCCTGTTTTTGTTGGGCATTCCATATGGCATAAAACAGGGTACCCATGTCCGCGTCGATATCGTATATAACAGGCTAACCGACACAGGACGCCGCTACGTCGACGGGTTGGGACACATCTTTCTGCTGGCTCCCGTCGCCGTGTTCATCATCGTCACCTCCTGGCCATATGTCGCCGCCAGTTGGCGGGTATTGGAGGGATCGTCCGAGGTCGGCGGGCTTCCCGGAATCTTTTTGCTCAAAACGCTCATTCCCGTCACTGCCGGGTTGATGTTGCTGCAAGCCTTAAGCGAAATTGTGCGCCTTTGGCGTAGCCCGCCGCCGGTTCCAGAGACACCCGCTTAGTGGACTTCACGCCGCTCATCATGTTCGCGGTGACCTTTGCCGCGCTGCTCACCGGTTACCCGGTGGCCATTACGCTCGCCGGTGTCGCTCTAATTTTCGCGCTCGTGGGCATCCTCACGGGTCAGTTCAACGCGGGCGATCTCGGATTCACCGCTGGCCGTTTGTTCGGCATCGTTTCCAACCAAACGCTCATCGCCGTTCCACTGTTCGTCTTCATGGGTGTTGTGCTCGAACGGACGAAGATTGCCGAGGGTCTGCTCGCCAGCCTCTCGGCACTGCTGGGCCGGGTGCGCGGCGGTTTGGCGATCACCGTCGTGTTGGTCGGCATGTTGATGGCGGCGAGTACCGGCATCGTCGGCGCCACGGTGGTGACGATGGGTCTGATGGCACTGCCAAGCATGTTGAAAGCAAACTACGAACCCAGTTTCGCCACCGGTACCATCAGCGCTACCGGCACGCTGGGTCAAATCATCCCGCCTTCCATCGCTTTGGTGCTGCTCGGTGACGTGTTATCCAACGCATACCAGCAGGCGCAGTTGAACATGGGGGTTTTCGCACCCAAATCCGTGTCGGTTGGCGATCTGTTTGCCGGTGCGATTGTCCCCGGCCTGCTGCTCGTAGGCCTGTATCTACTCTATGTGGTGGCCCGTTCCTTGGGAGCGCCGCGTGCAAGCAACAGTGACGTACCCGGCAACGCAGTGTCCTTGCGCGACCTGGCCCTCAATCTCTTCCCGCCCCTGGCTCTCATCATCGCGGTGCTCGGCTCTATTCTCTCCGGCTGGGCGACGCCCACCGAGGCAGCCGGCGTCGGTGCCGCTGGTGCACTCCTACTCGGCTATGCCTACCGTCGCATCGACCGCCAAACACTGGCTTCCGTGTGCGAGTCGACTCTGTCGACGACATCGATGGTCTTCTTCATCCTCATCGGCGCCTCGATATTTTCGTTGGTTTTTCGCGGTTACGGCGGAGACGAGCTCATCGCCGGATTGTTCGAAGACATGCCCGGTGGAATGTGGGGTGCGCTTGCCATCGTCATGGTCGTCATCTTCCTGCTGGGCTTCATCCTCGATTTCATCGAGATCACGTTCGTCGTGGTTCCCATAGTCGGCCCGGTGCTGCTCGTCATGGGCATCGATCCCATTTGGCTGGGCATATTGATCGCGGTGAACTTGCAAACTTCGTTTCTTACTCCGCCTTTCGGGTTTGCGCTTTTCTATCTGCGGGGGGTGACGCCTCCCGAAGTGCCAACGACTGCGATGTATCGCGGCGTCGTACCTTTCGTCGTCTTACAACTGCTGCTGCTCGGCGCACTGCTGATCTGGCCGTCACTGGCTACCTGGTTACCTGAACAAATCTATGGATGAGCCCATGACAACGCTGACCAAATTAAAGATCTGGGACGGCGCGGACTACGTCGATGCCGATACTCTGTGCATCCGCAACGGCCTCATCGATGCCATCGGCGACAACGGCATCGCCCGTGCCGGGGACAGCATCGATTGCGCGGGCTGTACAGCCATCCCGGGACTCATCGATGCGCACGTGCACCTCGAGCTCAACCCCGATGATCAGCGAGCACCCGAAAAAACGCTCCCCTCCGTGGTGCCGTTGATGCGCGCACGCGCAGAGCAAATGTTGCAAGTCGGGATCACCACCGTACGCGACCTGGGTGGCGGTGCCTGGCACGAACTGGCACTGCGCGATGCGATCCAGGCAGGTGCAATTCTCGGGCCGCGCCTGCTGTGCTCAGGGCAACCCATTACTTCGCCTAGAGGGCACTGCCACTTTTGGGGTGGAGAAGCGCACGACGAAGCGGAAGCTTGCGCTGTGCTGGAGCGGCAAGTTGCACACAAGGTTGACTTGATCAAGGTCATGGCAACCGGGGGACGATTGACTGCCGGCAGCGAGCCTACGGACACGCAATTTCCTCAAGAAACCCTAAATCGTATCGTTGGTCTGGCCAAGCGATACGGCCTACCCGTTGCGGCGCACTGTCACGGCACGGAAGGTATCCTGCGCGCCGCCCGCGCCGGGGTCAGCACCATCGAACACTGCTCATGGGTGGGCAAGGAAGGATGGGCGTCCGACTACGAAGCCGATGTCGCGCAGATCATCGTCGATCACGGCGTATGGGTTTCCCCCACAGTCAACAAGGGTTGGCAGCGCATGCTGGACAGCAAGACAGGCAACGTACTGAAACGCGTGAGGCACGCTTATCAGGACATGTTGGCGCTCGGCATCCCCATGGTGGCCAGCACCGATGCGGGTATTCCCGGCGTCTATCACCAGGATTTGCCCCATGCCCTCATCGTGTTCGGCAAGATCGTGCAACTGACCCACTCACAAACGTTGCAGAGCGCGACATCCGCCGCCGCTCGGGCCCTGGGAATAGCCCACATCACCGGGTCTCTTCAGCCCGGGCTCGCGGCGGACATTCTCATCGTCGACGGCGATCCCATCGAAGACCTATCTGCCATTACTCGGCCAGTCAGCGTGTTCAGCAGGGGACGAGTCGCGCGCGCTGCTTAGACGTTGTAGTTCTCTTCCAAGAATCGCGAGCGGAAATCCTGCGGGGGACTGGGTCTATCCGGACGCCCTTCGGGCGTTAAATCCATCAAGTTCCAATACGGCCACACCATGTCGATGTCGTTGTTGGACAGCTCGGTGCCCCAGAAATGGTGGATCGTCCCTCCATCCTTCTTGAAGACGTGCATCGTTGGCAACTGGCGATCGTCCGTTTCGCCTTGGCAGCGATAATCGGCTTGATAGGTCGACTCGTAACCCGACACCAAATCGATCTGTGACCAACCGCGAACCTTCGCCCACGCATTGATCTTCTCTGCCGGCGCCTTACCGATCACGACGAACGCGACATCGTGACCGACTTGCTTTGCCATACGATCGAATCCATCGACAATCGATGTACAAGACGGACAGGGATTGTCCCAGCTCGGCCCGTACATGAAGCTATAAAGCAGCAGCGTCGGTTTGTCGCCAAAGAGTTCGCTGAAAGCTACCGGTTGACCGAGCCGGTCGTCCGTCGCCCAGATAAACGTGTAGTTTTCCTTGAGCTTACCGCCCAACGGCAATTTGCGGCGCAGCGCAGCGACGGCTTTGACGTGTTCGACGAGCGCACGCTCTTCTTCGATCAGCGCCTTGCGCGCCTCTCGATAGGCCACTGTTTCATTCGGGTAGCGAAGTTCGTCTTTCTCGGTCACGATTTGCTCCAAAGTTCCGCATCGGCTCTAGTCGTCACCGCCCAGCGACGGCCACTCCGGCTTGCGCTTTTCCACGAAGGCCTTCACGCCTTCACGATAGTCCACCTCCCCCATCATTGAATTCAACAACGCTTCGGAGTCTTCCACCGAAGCGGCCACATCCCTGTGCAGATCGCGATAGATCTGCCAGCGGGTTTGTTTCAACGAGTTGGGAGATACGGTTTCAATCAGATTGGTGACGTACGCGTACGTTTGCGTCATGAGTTCGTCAGGTTCGTAGAGGGCGTTGACGAACCCCAACGAGTGCGCTTCGTCGGACAGAAACACCCGGCTGGTCAATAAGAGATCATTGGCTCGTCCGAGACCGACGATGCGCGGCAGCATCCACGACAATCCATACTCCGCAGGTAAATTGAGTTTGCCGTGCGCGGTCGTGAACTTCACACCCGGCACCGCAAAGCGCAGGTCAGCAAAGCAGGCGAGCGCCAAACCCACACCAGCCGCGGGTCCGTTCATGGCAGCGACAATGGGCTTGTCCAGGCCGAAGTGATAAGCGAAGGTTGCATCGAATTCCGGGCTGGTTCCATAACCCGGCCGGGCAATATCCTCCGCGGTACCGGGGTCGTAACCGCCGCGTGCGGAATGGCCCTCCAACGCTTGCGAATCGCCACCGACACAGAAGCCCTTACCACGGCCAGTCACAACGATGGCCTGCACGGCAGAATCGCGATTGGCGCGATCCAGAAGATAGCGGTACTCCGTATGCACACGCCCGGTCCAAGCGTTCATTCGATGCGGACGATTCAACCAGATGGTGGCAATGCCGCGGTCCAGCTCGTACTCAGTGTTCTTCAGTTCCATTAGCGTGCGTTGATGTAAGCTTGTTCGCTGATCGCGTGATAGTCCCGCACGTCGTCCAAAAACGCCATGTAGGATTCATAGACACGCTTCGCCAAGTCGTTTTCCTCCGCCGCTTCGGCAACGACGTCTCTAGCGGCACTGCGCAACGCTTCAATGACATCGTCCGGCAATTTCCGCAGTTCGACACCGTGCTCATCGATCAGTGTGCGTAGAGCCGTGTTGTTGCTCGCAGTAAACTCGCTCAGCATATCGTCATTGGTGGCACGTGCGGCCACCTCGATCATCGTCTGCAAATCTTCCGGTAAACTGTCCCAAGCCTCTTTGTTGACGATGGCTTCCAGGGTCGGCCCCGGTTCGTGCCAACCGGGGTAGTAGTAGTACTTCGCTACGCTGTGCAGCGCCAGAGCCAAGTCGTTGTAAGGCCCCACCCATTCCGTCGCATCGATCACGCCGGTCTGTAGAGCGGTAAACACTTCGCTGCCAGGTAGCGCTACCGGTTCGCCACCGGCACGTTTCAACACCTCACCGCCGAGTCCGGGGATGCGCATCTTCAGGCCCTTCAGATCGGCCAGACTGTTGATTTCCTTGTTAAACCAACCCGCCATCTGCGTGCCCGAGTTGCCCGCCGCGAAGGGAATCAGTCCAAACGGTTCGTACAACTCCCGCCACAGTTCCAAGCCGCCGCCATGGCTGAGCCAGCCGTTCATTTCTTGTGCGTTCATGCCGAACGGGACCGTTGAAAACATCGCCGCGATCGGGATCTTGCCCCGCCAATAGTAGGCAGCTCCGTGACCCATCTCGGCTGTACCTTGAGAGACCGCATCGAACACTTCGAACGCACCGACGAGTTCCCCGGAACCGTAGACTTTGATGTCTAATCGGCCGTTGCTCATGATTCTGAGCTTGTCCACCATGCGCTCCGGCGCCGTCCCCAAGCCAGGCAGGTTCTTGGGCCACGTGGTGATCATCTTCCATCGATAGACCTTGGTATCCTGCGCTCCAGCGGCCGCGTTTTGCACCTCAGCGGGTCCGCACCCGCATAGCCCCAAGACCATCGCCAATGGCACCAACGCCATAAGACTGGTTTTCATGTCCTTTTTCCTACACTTGTTAGTCCAGGGGTACGAGATTCGCGTAGCCCACCATCAGCCACTTGGCACCGACTCCCGGGAAATTGACTTCCACTTTTGCCCGTTCCCCGCTGCCTTCCATTTGCAGGATGACCCCCTCGCCGTATTTGCCGTGGGCCACACCCTGGCCGATGCGAAATCCGCAGCCTTCGTCGGTGTCGAACAAGGTGCTGTCGGGCGACGCGTACGGTCGCTCCACGGCCCCGTTCATGCGTACTTCCGCGATCAGTTCCTGAGGTATCTCCAACAAGAAGCGGCTCGGCCGATTGTAACTGTCCTGTCCATGCAGCCGCCGCGTTTCCGCATACGTTAGGTACAGTTCCCGCATGGCGCGCGTGATACCGACGTACGCCAGGCGCCGCTCTTCCTCCATTCTGCCCGGCTCTTCCGCAGACATCCGATGCGGGAACAGACCTTCTTCCATGCCCCCGAGGAATACCAGCGGAAACTCGAGGCCTTTGGCCGAGTGCAGCGTCATCATTTGCACACTGGGACCTTGATTGGCCTGGCGATCGCCGGAATCGAGGGCGACTTGATCCAGAAACTCCGCCAACTCCGAAGTTTCGGCCCCTTCGGAGTCATCGAAAGGAAAAACCAGCTCACCGGCAAATTGACGGCACGCGTTCACCAATTCTTCCAAATTCTCTTTGCGCGCCAAGCCGCGTTCACCGCGTTCTTGACTGTGGTACTCCATCAAACCGCTGGCTTCGACGCAATGCTCGGCCAACTCGTGCAGCGGCATGCTCGATACCGCCTCGGCCAGGTCATCGATCAGCTTGATGAACTCCGTTACCGTCGTACGCGCTCGGCCGGGCAACTCCCCTTCGGCAAGCGCCTCTTTCGCTGCCTGCCACAATGAAGTTTGGCGTGCGCGAGCTTGTTGGCGAATGGCCTCGATCGACTTCTCACCGATACCGCGAGGTGGAATGTTGACCACGCGTTCAAACGCCGTGTCGGAATGACGGTCGTCCATCAAACGCATGTAACCCAGCGCGTTCTTGATTTCTGCACGCTCGAAGAACCGCTGGCCGCCGTAAATCTGATACGGAATATTGGCACGCAGCATTGCTTCTTCGATAACCCGTGACTGTGCGTTGGAGCGGTAAAGCACCGCTACCTCGTCCGCATTGCCGCCTTCGTCGAGCCACGTTTGCGTGCGTTCGACGATAAAACGAGCTTCATCTAAGTCGTTGAAGCCGGAATAGACACGGACGGGCTCGCCCACGGGTCCGTCGCTCCACAGGGTTTTGCCGAGACGATCGGTGTTGCGTTTAATCAAACCGTTGGCAGCATCGAGTATCGTCTGCGTCGAGCGATAATTCTGTTCCAAACGCACTGTCTCGACGTCTTCGAAGTGATCCGCAAACTGATGGATGTTCTCGATCTTGGCGCCTCGCCAGCCGTAGATGGATTGATCGTCGTCACCCACCGCCATGACGTTGCCGGTCTTGCCTGCTAACACCCGCAGCCATGCGTATTGAATCGTATTGGTGTCCTGGAACTCGTCCACCAACACGTTGCGGAAACGCTCTTGATAATGTGCCAACAGCTGCGGATGGTTCAGCCACACTTCGTGGCTGCGCAGCAGCAACTCTGCGAAGTCCACCAATCCTCCCTGCTCGCAGATTTCTTCATAAGCCTCGTAGACTCGCTTGTGCGTGATCTGAAAGAGATCGTCACCACCGGGCACTTCATGGGCACGCTTGCCTTCGTCTTTTTGTGAGTTGATAAACCAGGTCGCTTGGCGCGCCGGCCACTTTTGCTCGTCGATGTCGAGGCTGCGCATGACGCGTTTCACCAAACGCAACTGGTCGTCCGCATCGATGATTTGAAAATTTTGCGGCAACCGGGCTTCGGACCAGTGCATACGCAACAACCTGTGCGCAAGACTGTGGAACGTACCGACCCACATTGCGCGCACCGACATATTCAACATGGCTTCTATGCGGTTACGCATCTCGGCTGCTGCCTTGTTGGTAAACGTCACGGCTAGAATGCTGTTGGGCGATACCCGTTCGACATCGATGAGCCATGCAATACGGTGCACTAACACACGTGTCTTTCCGCTACCGGCACCCGCCACCACCAAGGTGTTACCCAGTTCCGCGGAAACGGCCTGGCGTTGGGCGTCATTCAACCCTTCGAGAATGTGCGTGATATCCAATTTCGTAGCGGAGTGGGTTGGAGTTAGAGAAATTCGCTTTGATAACGTGCCTAAACAGTCTAACGTTTACGCACCGTCGAATGCTATGGGCATAGCTTTGGGTTCGTGTATCCGCCTATTAACGCTCGTCTTCGCCTACCTCGTGGCACATCCGCAGCTGGCACTGGCTCAGGACGATTTCGCACCCTGTGTGAACGCGCTGCGTCAAGCTGCACTCGCGCAAGGGTTTACGCCCGGCGCGGTCAGTGCGGTATTCGACGACATCACCATCAAACCGCAGGTCATCAAAAGCGATCGCGCGCAGGCCGAATTTACCGACACCTTTCGTGAGTACTACGACAAACGCGTGACCGAAGCCCGTGTCGAACGCGGCAGAGTGCTGAAAGACGAGCAACGCGGCCTGTTGCGACGGATTGCACAGGACACCGGCGTACCACCTCACTATTTGCTGGCCTTCTGGGGTCTCGAATCGAACTACGGTGGCTATCTCGGTAATCACGACATACCGAGCGCGCTGGCCACACTGGCTTGCGATCCGCGGCGCGCCAAGTTCTTCGAGCAGGAGTTGTTCGCCGTCGTGCGCATCGTCGACCAGGGCGATATCAGAGCGCCGAATCTGGTGGGTTCCTGGGCGGGTGCACTCGGCCACACCCAGTTCATGCCCACTACCTACCTCTCCCATGCTCGCGACGGCGATGGCGACGGACGCCGCGATCTGATCGGCAGCGTTGCGGACGCCCTGACTTCTGCCGCTCATTACCTGAAAGCGCTCGGCTGGCAACGCGGTTTTCGTTGGGGTCGTGAGGTCGGCTTACCCGAAAACTTCGATTTTGCACGGGCGGTACCGGGTCAGGCGCAAACGCTCGGTGCATGGCGCAACCTCGGTGTGACCAACGTATTCGGCACACCTGTACCGGATCTCGAGCTGCCGGCGACACTACTGCTACCCAGTGGACACCTTGGACCGGCCTTTCTGGTGTATCCGAACTTCCACGTCATCATGCAGTGGAACCGCTCGGAAGCTTATGCGATTGCCGTGGGACGCCTGGCGGATCGCATTGCCGGAGCCGGCGGTCTACATGCACCGCCAGCGCCTCAAGGTCAGGTGAAGTTCAGCATTGCCAGCCTGAAGGAGCTGCAACAAAACCTGAACGACTTAGGCTATCCGTCAGGAAAACCCGACGGCATTGTCGGCAGTGCCACCCGCGGTGCCTTGCGGGCATTTCAACTCGATCACGGTTTAATCCCGGACGGTTTCCCATCACCCTCGGTGCTCGCCCAGGCGCGGGAAAAGGCGAGGGAATTGAATGACCGCCAGTCCTGAGCCGTCATTCGCCGCCGGCGCTTTCGCTGCCTGGCTCGAAGCGTTCATGTCCGTCCTCGATCCAGACGATCCATGCGTCGACATGGAAGTACCTTGCGGTGACTGCAACGCATGTTGCCGCGCATCCCTATTCATCCACGTCGCAATAGACGAACCCGCCGCGAAAGCGATTCCACAGCCGCTGTTGTTTCCCGCCCCGGCGTCACCTGATTCCGCGCACCTCGTGATGGGCTTCAGCGAACAGGGCTGCTGCCCCATGCTTGAGCCTCCGCAGGAAGCCGGTGAGTGCACCATCTATGCCCACCGCCCCACGACCTGCCGCAGCTTCGATTGCCGCATCTTCGCTGCAACCGGTATCTATCCATCCGAACCAAATAAGCAAGCACTTACTAACCGTGCACGCCAATGGTCATTTGAGCTTTCATCTCGAAAGGACCAGGATGCGAAACACGCCGTGGAGGCTGCGGGGCACTATTTGGACACCCACGCTACCGCCCTCAGCGAGGTTTTACCTCGTGGAGAAACCCAACGGGCCCTGGCGACACTGCGGATCTACTCGCTCTTTCTGCCTGCTAACCTGCCCTCTAGCGAAGGTGCCTCAGGGACCCCAGACCTGCTGTTCCAAGAGGTACAGCAGCGCCTCGAGGTCGCGTTTCAATCCTCGCGACCCAGCCACTTGTAAGTGACCCCGGCGACCACCGCACCCAGGATGGGCGCGACCCAGAACAACCACAACTGTTGCACCGCCCAACCCCCGACAAACAGCGCCGGTCCCGTACTCCGCGCCGGGTTGACCGAGGTGTTGGTGACGGGAATGCTGATCAGGTGAATCAACGTCAAGCCGAGGCCAATAGCTAATGGTGCAAATCCGGCAGGCACTCTCTGATCCGTCGCGCCGAGAATGATGAGCAAGAACATAAAAGTCATGACGAACTCGGTGATGAGCGCCGCCACCATCGTGTACCCGCCGGGTGAATGTTCACCGTAACCGTTGGAGGCAAATCCCGCGCTGACATCGAAGCCGCTCTGGCCCGATGCGATGAGGTAGAGCACGAACGCCCCAAGCACCGCACCCGCCACCTGTGCCGCGATATATGGGAGTAGCTGCCCGCCTTCGAAGCGACCGCCCATGAACAAGCCGATCGACACCGCCGGATTGAGGTGACACCCCGAAATGTGGCCGATCGCATAAGCCATGGTGACCACGGTTAACCCAAATGCCAAAGACACGCCAAGCAGGCCGATCCCGACGTCGGGAAAAGCCGCGGCCAGTACCGCGCTTCCGCAGCCACCCAGCACTAACCAAAACGTTCCAAGAAATTCCGCAGTGATTGCCCGCCCCATTTGCACACTCCCGCGTGGTTGTAGTTATTCACACAGAATCTCACAGAGTGGGCCCCTGTGTCAGGCCTTCGCGAGAGCCCCACACCACAGATTTACGATCGTTTTACCTTTCTTGTTATATAGCCTGCCTTCTACTCACTACCGTTCGCCGATGCAGACATCGGACCGTCGAACTGCCGCGCAAAGAAATCGCCTTGCTTCCACAAAGGGCGTTCGTCGGCATTGGCTACCTTGACCAGAATGCGGGTCTTGAGTTCGGCAAACCGTTCGCTTGCCCGCCAATCGAACGGCAAACTTAGATCGTCGTTGGGTTGGTGATAAACGGTCTCAAGGTGGGTCGACCACTTTTCGCCGCCCCCATTGGCATGGCCCGTAGCCAACATCACTGAGGGAACGCCTTCTTCCACGAAGCGAAAGTGATCCGAGCGCGTGAAGATGCCCTGTTCCGGAAACGGATCGGGCGACACCGCGATACCCATCTCGGCACCAGCCGCTTCGATCGCCGCTTCCAGGGTCGAACGCGCTCCCCCGTACACGATGACATCGGTAAAGTCGTAAGTTAACAGCGGCATGTCGAGGTTTACGTTGCCAACGATGTTCTCAAGCGGCACGGTAGGATTGCGGGCAAAATACTGCGCACCGAGCAAGCCCTGCTCCTCCGCCGTTACCGCCAAGAACAACACACGCCTACGCAACCCCGGGCCCGCCGTTAGAAGCCTGGCCGCCTCCAGCATCGTGGCCACGCCGGCGGCGTTGTCCATAGCGCCGTTGTTGATCTTGTCATCGCCCTGCGCATCCGTGACGCCCAGGTGGTCCAAGTGCGCCGTCACTACGATCGTCTCATGCGCGACGGAGGGATCGTTGCCTTCGATCAGACCTGCGACATTGGGCGACTGGATGAGCTCATGATCCGAAACTTGCTTCAAGGTCATCGTCAAGCCCGTATCGAAGGCGGGGACGATGCCGCCCTCGGCGGTGGCCGCGGCGACGATATCCGCCCATGCCTGACCCGACCGGTCAAACACTTTCGCCGCGCCCGACATAGACAACCAGGCACTGCCCCGTAAGTTGGGCGCGCGAGTGAAGACGTCACCATCCGCCTCCACCCAACCCATCGAAGCCGAGTCGAGTTGACCGCTGGCTATGAATCGAGCGAAAGGAAATACCGACTCCGAAATGGGATTACTGATGTTCAACACGCCGATCGCCCCTCGAGAAGACGCTTCACGGGCTTTGCGTGTACCGAAGTAGGCGCGTTGCTCGCTCTCTAAACCCGAGGGCGTACGCGCAAGCAGCGCAACTATTTTGCCCTCTACATCCACGCCGGCAAAGTCGTCGCGCCCCTGTTCCGGCACCACCATACCGAACCCGGCGAAGACGATCGGCGCGGTCATCTCAACGTCGGTGCGTCGCACCGATGCGCCGATCGAAAAATCCACGTCTTCTTCGAGTTTAATTGAGCTGCCGTCCGCCGTGGTGATCGACAAACGGTTCTGGTCCGCTTGTCGAACGCTGCGGCGTATCGGCACCATTTGCAAATAGCTGCCCGCATCGCCCGCCGGTGTTAAGCCGAGCGCTTCGAATTCCTTGGCCACATACTGCGCCGCGAGATCGTAACCCGGTGTACCTGGCTCCCGCCCCGCTAGTTCATCGCTGGCCAGATAAGTAATGTCCGCACGAATTCGTTCCGCGCTAGGCGACAGCCACGCCTCACTTGAGGCAGGGTCTATGACGTTCGAATCCGTGTCGCAAGCCACGCTCGCCGCGGCGGTGAAGATGATCACCAGAGTCTTGTACATTGAGCTTTCCGCGCTTTTAAAGACGGTGGATTCTCTGCGGTTGCGTCGAGCACGTCTAGTTGGTTTTGTCCTCCATTAAGTACGGAACCGGATTCTCGAGACTCAGTATGGTGGGGTGCGATCCACGCTGCTACCCTTGCGCAGAATCTACTCAAGCGGCACATGTCCAACCCCAGCCAGACCTCCTTTGCCAGCGCGATACGCGACTTCATGTCCATGGAGGCCGCGGGTGGCGTTGTACTTCTGATTGCCACCGTAGCCGCCATGGTGGTGGCCAACACGCCGCTCGTTACCCACTATGATGCGCTACTGGACACCACGGTCGCCGTTCAAGTCGGCCAGCTGTTGATCAGCAAGCCGCTGTTGCTCTGGATAAACGACGGGCTCATGGCGGTGTTCTTCTTTCTCGTGGGGCTTGAAATCAAGCGCGAGGTGGTCGAGGGAGAACTGTCCACCTTATCGCAGATCGTCCTGCCCGGTGTCGGCGCGCTGGGCGGCATGATCGTACCGGCAGGCATTTACGCCTGGCTCAATTGGGGTGACCCCATCGCGCTGGACGGCTGGGCAATTCCAGTGGCCACCGACATTGCCTTTGCGCTGGCGCTTCTCGGCGTTTTCGGCAGTCGCGTGCCCATCGCATTGAAAGTGTTCCTGCTTACGCTGGCCATCTTTGACGATCTCGCCGCCATCATCATCATCGCTTTATTTTACTCCGCCGACCTATCGGTTTATGCGCTGATGATTGGCGCCGTCGCGCTTTTGTTGGGCGCGCTCATGAATCGCATGGGCGTCACTCGTACATCGAGTTACGTGCTACTCGGCGTCGTGCTGTGGGTCGCTGTTTTGAAGTCGGGCGTTCATGCCACACTCGCCGGTGTGTTAATCGCGTTCTGCGTACCGATGCGCGATACCTTGGGCACCTCGCCTTTGCGCGAGTTAGAGCACGACCTGCACCGACCCGTGGCACTAGCCATTCTCCCCATCTTCGCTTTCGCCAACTCCGGCTTGTCGTTCGCGGGCCTCACCCTCGCGGATCTGACACATCCCGTCACTTTCGGAGTCGTACTCGGACTCTTTGCGGGCAAACCCCTGGGGATTGTGGCGTTCGTCGGTTTGACCATCGCGTTTGGGTTGACCCGACTCCCCGAAGGCGTTCGCTGGCTGCATGTCGTCGGAGCTGCCTGCGCTTGCGGAATCGGCTTCACCATGAGCTTGTTCATCGCCGGTCTTGCCTTCGAGCACGGCAGCGGCGACTACTTCAGCGGCGATCGCTTAGGGATCGTACTCGGCTCTGCGCTATCTGCAATAGCAGCACTGCTGGTGTTGCATTTCAGCCTTCCCAAATCAACGCCATCAAGCCACAGCACGTAAGGCAGGAGCAACCCACACTTGACTTCGAACAACATCCTCGATCGCATCGAGAGATCGGCAGGGTTACCTGGGCTTTGTAACAAACTAGCGAACGCTCTAAAACCCACTGATCTACAATCGCTCCTGCTCGCTGTTTACCAGCAACGCAGCGCCAAACGGTCTCCTGCAGACGTTTTACAAGACTATGAGAACAATCGCTTTGTCGCACCGACTGTTGCGGAACCCATGCAGATGCAACAGGTCGAGATGCAACTGCAAAAGCAGATGCCTGACAGTTTCCAGCAGCTGGAACTGTCGCCCGTTTGCCCACTGGGCACGTGCGCTGCGATCGCCGCGGTCTCACAACACTGGAGCGTCGCTACCGCACGCAACACGGAAGTGGTCTCGGATGCGACCAACGTTCTCACGTTGGAGTGCGCTATACAGCGGCGACGCAGCTTGGCGATGGACCCCAAGTCGACACAACGGTTCCACTATTGCGCGAGCCATCGTCTGCTGCGGCCACAGTTCAACGAAGATCCGCGCATGCTACCCCACTTCCGGCTTTGGCATATGGTCAGCGCAGGGCGCGATGTCGGAAATCTAGCGTTTGAATGCGAGATGCTCTTCACACATGCCGCGAGTTATCTGCGCGCGCTGGTAGCGCTACTACCGAGCACTGTACGCCTACAATGGCTGCTGACTGATTTTCACCCGCACGAGCGCGCCGCTCACCTCGAGCGCCAGCTACTCTCTCGCCTACGTGCCGATTTTACCTCGGTCGACGTTGCCGCCACCGATGCGCGGGATACGGGGCGCGGTTACTATCGGGACCTGTGTTTCCACCTCAACGCCTACCTGCCTGGACAGGCGGAGCCCATCCAGCTCGGCGACGGCGGTTCCGTAGATTGGACGCAGAGACTAATAGGCAGCGCCAAGGAACGTTTGGTCATCAGTGCCCTCTCGAGCGAGCGGGTTGCCTCAATGCTCTGACCTTTGTCAGTTTCCGCCGTCGAATCCGACAAACACGGCAGCTTCATCGACAGACTTACGCTGCGAGACCACCGCGTTAGCGGGAAACGCCTCGTCCGGGAAGCCCATGGCGACGCAAATCATGATGACCTGGTCGTCCGGAATGCCCGCATGCTCTCGCACCACCGGTGACTGCATGATGCCTTGGCTGTTGACCACGCAGCCCAGGCCACGCGACCACGCCGCGTTCACCAGCGCGTTAGTCACCGCGCCGCAGTCGAAGGGCGCAATGTCGCCACCGTGGATCGCGCGGTCGTAGGTGACGACGACGGAGACCGGTGCGTCGAACTGACGAAAACCACGCAACACCCAATCCATGCGCCGTTCCTTGTCATCCCACGGGATATCCATGGCTTCGAACAGCTGCCCGGCAATCGCCTTCTGGCGATCGCGGTGCACACCCTTGTAGGCACCGTGCCCCCGGAACTCACGTGAATCCGGCACACCGGCCAGATTACGCTCGGTGTTGCCTTCCCGTATCCGATCCAACGGTGCCCCCGAGACGACGTAAAAATTCCATGGTTGAGTGTTGAGCGACGACGGCGCCCGCATGGCCATCTCTATGACCTCTTTGATCAATGCCTTCGGTACGGGAGTGTCTTTGTAACCCCGTATGCTGCGACGGCCTAGTACTACCTCATCAAACTGCAATTTCATTCCTCCAAGTCAAGACAGGGAAAGCGATTCGCCGCGTACACGAAACGTTAGTCCGCGACATAGTTTTCGTACTCGGCGGCGTACTGTGGATCCCATCGCGACAGCGCCGAGCGGTTTTTGATCAGATCGTCGGTGTTCCACTGAATGCGCTTTTCATCGAGCGTGCGCGGCGTTTCGTTGTCCGGACAAAGCACGTAGAAATCGCCGCGTTCGAGCGATGTCAGAAGAAAGTCGACCACCTCGTCCGGCGACCACGCCCCCGGCGGCTGTTCCGGAACGAACCGCGCGATCATACCCGTGTACGTGAATCCCGGTACGAGCAAGTGGGCAGACAATGCGCATCCCTCGATCTGCCGAAACGCGTGAGCCACACTTTCGGTGTAGGCCTTCACACCGGCCTTGGAAAGATTGTAGGCGTAGTTGCCGGGCGGATTCGTAATGCCTTGCTTGGATCCCGTATTGATCACGACTCCGCGCTCGCCCGCGTCCAGCATTTGCGGAATGAACGCCTGGCAGCCGTGCACGATACCCCACAAGTTCACGTCGACCTGCTTGTGCCAGGTGGTCACGTTTTCCCATGGCAACTCCGGGCGGAAGCCGATGCCGGCGTTGTTCATCAAACAATGGACGTTGCCGAGCTTATCAGCCGCAAATGCTTGCAGCGCTCGGACTTGCTCGAAATCGCTGACATCGCAATAGCGGGTGTAAACCGCACCACCGCCCGCCTCCGCCAAGGTCGCCGTAGCGACTTCCAACGCATCTTCTTGCACATCGGCGATGACCGCATTCATTCCCGCACCCACGTAGCGGGCGGCAGCTGCAAGCCCAATGCCGCTCGCACCCCCGGTGATCACGACGTTGTTGCCGGGTTTCATCCATTCCGTCATCTTCGTCAGTCCGTTTTCGCTGTTGGTATGGTGTGGGTTAGTCTACCGAATGCTTTGCCGCTCCCCTACCTGCCATCGATTTATCTTCTGCTATCCACATCTGACGCGTTATTCCCCGATACGGCCGGATATAATAGCGCCACTCCCGAGTGCCCAACGATCAACATGCAGCGGTCCGATGTCAGAATCACAGCCTTACCGGCATTCAGCGCTCTAAACGAGCGCGTCGCGGCAGCGGATTTCATCGACTGCTACAGTGTGCCCGCCACGCTCTCGCCCAGGCAGGCTGCGACGGTCTCTACCGAGTTTCCTTCCTGGGCGCAGTACCTACTCGTCATTCGACGTTGGGTGACGACACCGTTCGGGTTGAAGAACGACGAAGCTCAGGCGGCCGACAACATCGGCATCTTCCCCGTCGAGACGGAAAACGCCAGAGAGTTGATTGCCGGATTCGACGACAAACATCTCGATTTTCGTATTTCTGTCGTCAGCGACAGCGGTCACGTGTACCTCTCCACCTGGGTGCATCCGCACAATTTCGGCGGCCGGCTGTATCTGGCGACGATCATGCCGTTTCACGTCCTGATCGTGCGCGATGCCTTGGCTCGTGTGGCGGCAGCCCAAAACGCCGTATGAACGACACCGACCACTTTGCTATCGTCCGCCTCGGTGCCGAGCACAGCGCTGCCATCGGTAGATGTTTCCGGCGCGTCTATGGCGACAGTTACGCGAACGACCTGTTTTACGACACACAAGCACTGACAGAGGCCATCGCCGCACAGCGCGTGCGGTCCGTGGGCGCGCTTCGCGGAGGGGAGGTGTTCGGCCATATGGCGATGAATCTCACCAACGCGAACGCACTGTATGTGGAATTGGGCAACACCGTCGTCGATCCGCAAGCCAGGGGTGCAGGGCTGGCATGGCGTGTGGGTGCGGAGCTGACCGCATGGTCGCGGGAACTCGGCTATACCGGCTTTCTGCACTACCCCACCACCGACCATCACATCATGCAACGCCGCTCGGTAGAGCGCGGCTTCGAAATAGGACTCATGCTGAGCTATGTGCCTGCCGAGACCGACGGTCAAGTGACCCAGCGCGCACAATCGCGGCGCGGAGCAGCCACAATCGTGTTCGAACCGCTGGCCAAGCGGCAGGCGCATCGCACGGCGTATCTGCCTCGCGCGTTTGATCGCTTGTTAGTCGAGTTTGCAGAAGTCTGTGACATTCCCAGGGAATGGCAGCCGTGTACCGCACGATCGTATTCCAACCCATCGCTGACCACCATAGAAAAGCACACTCGGCGCGGCCTAACCCGCCTGCGCATCGACCGGACCGGGGCCGATATCGCCGACGCTGTAACCCAGTTGAGTGACATCGATACCCCCTGCCAGCAGATCGATATCGCCCTTGCCGACCCCGGCATCGACCATGCGGTCAACGTTGCCCTCGACCAGGGGTTTTTCTTCTGCGGCTGGTTACCCGGCTACAGCACCGATGACGTTCTGCGACTGCAACGCGTCGAGCCGCAATCAACCGACATGTCCCCCAACGTCGTCAATCCCGGTGCCCAACGCTTACTCGATGAGTTTGGTGTCTAGCCGACGACGACGCGCCCATTGATTCTCGTCAAACGCATCAAGAAAGTCGGTCCCGGTGCCCTGGTCGCGGCCGCGTTCATCGGCCCCGGCACCGTCACAACCAGCTCGCTGGCCGGTGCGAACTTCGGCTACACATTGATCTGGGCACTGGTGTTTGCCACATTGGCCACCATCGTGCTGCAGGAAATGTCGGCGCGCCTCGGCACCGTCGGTCGAGTCGGTCTAGGTGACGCCGTACGTCAGGCATTTGCACACACAGCATGGCGGTGGCCGGCCTTCGCCGTGATCATCACGGCGATCTACGTCGGCAATATCGCTTACGAAGCCGGTAACCTGTCCGGCGCCGCACTGGGCATACAAGCCGCCTTGAGTACACAATCAACGGGCAACGCCACGTTGACATCTCATCTGTACGTCGCCGGTATCGGTGCGTTAGCCGCTTTGTTACTCAGTTTGGGTAACTACCGCCAGATTGAGCGGGCCTTACTGGCACTGGTGGCTCTCATGGCATTAGCATTCGTGACGACGGCCGTCGTGGTGCGTCCCGACCTCACTGCGATCTTCCAGGGTGCGTTGGCGCCTAGCATCCCCACTGGGAGCTTGATCACCGTCGTCGCCTTGATCGGCACGACAATCGTGCCCTACAACCTCTTTCTACATGCATCGGCTGCAAAGGACAGATACCGCAGCCGCGACGAACTCGCCGATGCACGCTTCGATACTGCGATCTCCATAGGTCTCGGTGGCCTCATCGCCATCTCCATCGTCACCACAGCAGCAGCAAGCGCATTCGGCAGTGGCTCTGCCATCAACGACGCTACCGACATGGCCGCTCAGCTGGAACCCGTGTTTGGTGCGGGGGCGAAGTACCTTTTGAGCTTCGGTCTCTTCGCCGCCGGACTGAGTAGCGGCATCGCAGCCCCTCTGGCAGCGGGCTACGTCATCTCGGAACTGCTGGGTTGGCATCCCGACCACGACCGCCGCAAGATCAACGCCGTGAGATTGAGCGTCATCGCAAGTGGCGTTGGTTTCGCACTCACCGGCATCAAACCCATCGCCATTATCGTGACCGCACAGTTCGCCAACGGCCTGTTGTTGCCCTTCATCGTCGCCTTTCTTCTCTATGTGATGAACCAGAGCACCCACCTGGAGAATCATGTCAACGGACGCGCGGCCAATCTGCTCGGCGCACTCATTCTCGTGGTGACCACGGGTCTCGGAATGCGGCTGGTTATTGGGGCGCTGGGCGCCTAGGTCCTCTTGCAGAGGAGACACACACTTGCACGGTACTAAGGGAAACCTACTTCTTGCAGAGGACACACACTTGCACGGTACTAAGGGAAACCGACCGTCGGTTTTTTATCCGACAAGTATCTGATTTGATCGCCTACGCGATCCACCGTCATACACCTAGACACCATATTCGCGGGTTCGAGTACGTTGATTCGTCTCACGTGCTTTCTATTTCCCATGCGGCGCGGATCACCTTTGTTGCTTCAGCTTATGAAGCGACCCGCTATCGCTCGTGCCCGAAAAATCCCACAACTATTGTTGTTCTGCACACAATCGTGCGTCGCTGCAAGTGTGTGTCCTCTGCAGGCAGGCATGCGTCGCTGCAAGTGTGTGTCCTCTGCAGGCAATTGTTGTTCTGCACACAATCGTGCGTCGCTGCAAGTGTGTGTCCTCTGCAGGCAGGAGGCAGCACGCAAGTGTGTGTCCTCTGGAGGCAACGCGGGTAGCCGATCCCTAGTTTGCAACGACGGCAGCGTGACAGATCCGCCACCACCAGGGGTACCCATCCACGGTTTCTCCATCGTTACGGGTGAGGTATTGTCGCTCCAACTCGAGCTTTCCCAGATCCGACACGACTCGCAGATGGTTGCGGTCGAGTAGAACGGCCATCGCGTCTGGCGCCATGCCGAACATCCACGGCTCTTCGAAGCGTGCGGCGTTCGTCTGCAAACGATGCAGCCGGTCGTCGCCGTGACCCGCCACCATCGCCTCTTCGACCGCGTAGTCGAAAACGATCTCACTGCCAGGTCCGGTATGCTCACCGACGAAGCGCAACGTAGCGCTGACAGCTTCGGCTGGGAGGTAGTAAGTGACACCTTCCCAGACGAAAAAAGTTTTCAGGTGCGTCTGGTAGCCGGCACGTGCGAGTTCCGTGTGAAGGTCCTGCACCGTAAAGTCGACCGGGGTGTATACAATGTTGGTGGGGAGGGTTCCAATCAGTTCCTCGATCTTGCGTTTCTTGTACGCCTGAGTGCGAGGATGATCGACTTCAAACACGCGTACGCCGGCGAACACCCCTTGCAGACGATACGGCCGGCTATCGAATCCTGCACCCAGAATGACGACCTGAACGGCTCCGTTCGCGACGCTTCGAGTCAGCAATTCATCGATGCGCCGCGTGCGCACGAAATGCGCTGCCATCGGTGATTCCGCGCGCTGCGTAAGCTGTCGATGATGTGCTATGGCAGCCTCGTATTCCATGTCGAGCATCTTCAACATCGGGAATCCGGCGATCAACTTGCGTTCATCGGGGCCTACGAATCCCCTTGCCAGGGTATCGGGATTGCGGAATGCCGGGTCGGGATTCGTTGCACCGATGGCGCGGAACATTGCCGCGATGACGGCTGTGCGTGATAGCTCGTCCTCCGACAAGGCGAGCACACTCCCTGGCTGCAAGAGTATCGAGGTCGAGGTCAGAACAATAGACAACAGTCGCTTCATAGCCTCCTCCGAAGATCGACCACGATGGTCGAGCCCTGTGTTAATATAGTTACGTGCCTAATTTATATGGTATACGAACTATATGTCAACCGAACAAAAAGAAACGAATCACTTGAAGCCTCAACCTCGGCGAGAATGGCTGATCGACATGGTCACGCGTTTCCCTCAGGTAAACCCGGATGCTGTACTGGCTGTGCTGCGAATTATGAATCTGGGTCGGGACATCACCGCGACATTGACCCCACACTTCCGCAGAATCGGCTTGACCGAAGCTCGCTTCACGTCCGTGATGATGATCTACCGCCACGAAACTGAGTCTGGCCATTCCACGCCTTCGAGACTTGCTGATCAGGCGGGCATTGGCCGCGCTGCCATGAGTCAACTACTGGACGGCTTGGCGGAAGCGGAGTGGATCCAACGCGATGTCGATCCGAATGACAGACGCCAGGTTAGAATCTGTTTGACTCCCAAGGGGCGGCGCCGACTGGAGCGGTTTCTACCGCAGCATTACGCCAGGGTGACGGAGGTCATGGGTCGCCTTTCAAAGAAAGATCTTAGGACACTGCTCGACCTTCTCGACAACGTAGGCGGATAGGTTGTTAGCTACCGCATTCAGTGACCGATCTGCAGAGGACACACACTTGCACGATCCCTCGATCTGCCAGATCTGCAGAGGACACACACCTGCACGATCCCTCGACTATCTACAGTTCGACGTCGTTCAGGTCCGATTCAGGTCCCTCCCAGACACTAGGTTCGCTGTACCATCCCGTAGGTAAGGACATATGTATCCACAACGCGCACGCTCCGTGCCAGCATTAGTACTAGTCGCAGCCGCACTCACTGGTTGCGCCCATCATCATCAGCCCATCGTCGATACCAAAGGGGTGGATCTCCAACAATACGATCAGGATCTCGCCGAGTGTCGAGCTTACGCAGATCAGGTTCGAGTCGGCGGGAAAGCGGCAGGGGGCGCGGTGGCGGGAGCCGTCGTTGGCGGCCTGATTGGTGCCGCTGTCGGTAACCACGAAACGGCCCAGCGCGCTGCGGGTGGCGGTGCGGTAGTCGGTGCGGCCAAGGGAACGGGCCGCGGTGTGCGTGAACGCCATCATGTTGTGCGCAATTGCTTACGGGGACGTGGTTACTCCGTCTTGAATTGACCAGCGCTACAAGCGTGTGTCCTCTGCAGGAAACCTGATACTCTCAAGTCTGCGTTCATTGGGGAACCATATGTCGAGCACCAAGCTGGTTTTGTTGGCGCTGTGTTTAGCGATAATCACGCCAACGTGGGCAAGTGACCTGGACGGTACACAGATCGACGCTATCTTAGCCGCCTCAGCGAACATTGGATCCAGCGGCCTGCAGGACATGGTACGACAAGCTTCGATGGCCGAAGCCACCACACCGTATAGCGATCACGCCGATCAATGGAATGCGTTGTCCAGCGAATCCAAGCGTGACGACATCGAAGGGGCGTTCGGCGATCCCGACCTCAAGATTCAACAGTTCGATGAGAAAAGCGAAGTCTATGAGTACTACTACACCAACAGCGTCGTTGGTCGAGTCCTCATCTTGGAGGACGGCGCGGTCGCCGACAAAAAAGTCAGCGGCCTATAGTCGAACAAAACCTCAGGCTGTTATGAGAAGCTGACCCGACGATAGCCCCGGCTTGCACCCAGTCACCGTCAGGTCAGAAGTAGCATCGTTTACTCGACGGTTTTCCAAATGGCCACTTCAGTCGCTTCCGAATCGAAGATCTCAGATCCTTCGTCCATTATTCTCGTGTAGGCATCAGACGCCCACAGCTTAGCGATCCCTTCTTCCATGTCGGTTCCATTGTCGCTGGTGGCGAACACCATCACTTCACCCAACGCGCCTACTTTCCCAGCGATTTGCGCCTCGTTACCCGTGACTTCTTTGATAACGTCTACAAACTGGCGTAGGAATGGTCCCGCTTTTTGCATGCAGCCAGGCTTAACGCGGCCGCTAATACTCGTTACGATCATTGCCGGTCCTCCGCTTAAATTGCCTCTATTGGCCAAGTAAAATTACGCCCTATCTCTGGTACGGGCTAGGATTTTTGACCAACACTTCGGAAATTACTTAGTTACTTTCAAGCGAACGTACGCCGAGAATCGCGCGCTGCTGTACTTACTGCGCTTTCTGCCTCATCATCAACGTACCTGAATCGACCAGCGGGAGGATTTGCATGAGCTTTCTAGATAGCTACGTCAGAGCCGTCCCGGGTCGAAACAGAGTTCAATAACACGCCCACCGTTTATCAGTCGTCCAAGCGTCTCGATTGAGACATTCCTCGCGGTCTCTGATTCCTTGAACATTTTCCGCCCGCATTTCATGCGGGTAAAAGGATGAGAACGTTATGAGTACTGCGAACCCACTACTGCTTGCCGACGAGATCGTCACCGCACGCTTAAAGCTGCGACCCTATCGTTTTTCCGACGTACCCGAGATGTATGCCTACTTGCAGGAGACCGACGGCAGTCGTTTTTTGGAGGGCGCTGGATCTCCACCGACTCTAAGAGAAACCGAAGAGATCATTGCCCGGCATATTCTGGCAGACAACACACATCGGCACGTGTGGGCAATCACCATCGACGACCTACCAATCGGTGCCGTCACCATCAACTTTTTCAAAGAACGTCGAATCGCAGAGATTGGCTACCACATAAAGAAATCGTTGTGGAATCAGGGTTATGCCAGCGAAGCCGCCGCAGCCGTAGTGGACGCCGCCTTCGAGACCTGCCCAGATCTGCAACGTATCCAAGCCAACATTCACCCGGAAAACGCAGGCTCAATACACGTCGCCAAACGAGTAGGGATGGCATACGAGGGCACACTGCGATCCTATTCGTACATCGCTGGCCAGGCCGCAGACGAAGCGGTTTATGCAGTATTGCGAGAATCTAGCTAGACGCGACGAGACTGTCGGTCCAACGCTTGCTCTCATTAGCGTATCGACGGATCACGCCTAAACTTTATTACTCAGGGTCGAGTTTTTTCCAAGCAAGCCGATAGTTATGGCATGAGCCTAGTGCTAAATCTCTCACAACGGGATCCTACCGAACAAGGACGATACGCAAGATGAATTCAGCGGGGCCAGCTAACGAAACCTTTCAAATACCCAACATCGCACCGAATGCATCCCGCTTGCTTTTAAAACTCATGGCACCGGATCTAGACCTAAAAGCACTACGGGCAGAACTCCAACAAGTCCCAAGTATCGTTGCCAGACTGATTGCACTCGCCAACTCGCCATGGTCAAAACCCGCTTCGCCCATCACGGATTTTGACAACGCATGCGGTCGGCTAGGTTTGCAGCTTGTACGAACAATGTCGCTCGGATTGATCGTGGGCAAGTCACTAGACGACTCGCGTTGCGCGCATTTCGATTCGGTCAGATATTGGTCAAGTTCCATGATCTGCGCGGACACCGCTGCCCTGTTAGCCGCACACTTCGACGTGACCTCGAGTACGGCGAGGACTGTCGGACTCCTGCACAATATAGGACTACTGTTACTCGCAGATCGGTTACCGGACCAATTGGATCTCGCGTTACAAAGTGACGTCGATGCGTCCCTTGACGAACGGGTCGAAGCCGAGTGTGGGTTTGGTTATTGGGACGCTGGAGCTCGCGTACTGGAACATTGGGGGCTGCCGTCCTTGATCGTCTCAGGCCTGCAAGATCGTGCGCTTGTCGACAACCCAGAGGAACTGGCGGTGAATGATTTAGTGCGACTGTCCGCGCGCTTAGCCAATGCCGTGTGCCGGCAGGACGCCCCCGACGAGTTTTCTTCGCCCTTTGTAGATTCACTGACCCTCGAAACCATATTTGCGCAGCAGATCGCGGACTACGAAGCCAACCTCGAATTGACAAAGGCGCTATTTAACTAGTCCGTCAAGCGATTCCACTAATTGCGCTCAGCCTTCAGCCCGCCGCCTGTGCTACAGCGACCGCATCTTCGGCGTGTCGGTATCTCGTCCCGAGCGCATCGCCAACCCGGGCAGGGCACCCGTGTGCTCTCCCCCATCGATAATCTGTTCACCGTTCACGAACACATCACGCACGCCGTAGGCTTCGGCATATATACGCGGTTCGTCGGCCGGCAGATCCTGACGCATGTGCACCTCACCGGCACCCACCGTATCCGGGTCGAACAGCACCAGGTCGGCATGCCAACCGGGTTGCAACACGCCACGTTGTTTGAGCCCAAAGAGCTCCGCCGGCACCTGGGTAAGTTGATGCACCGCGTCTTCCAGACCGATGACGCCATGCTCACGAACACCGTTGCCCAGCACTTGCGAGGAGAAGGCGAAGGTGTCGATCATATCGAGGTGCGCACCGGCATCCGACGCACCGATGACAGTGCGTTCATCGCGCCATAGTTCTCCGCGTACTTTCCACAGCGCCGTATCGGTGTCGTTGCCCCTGGGCATGAAGAACGTGCGCAGACCCTCGTCGATGGCCAGGTCGAGCATAGCGTCGAACGGTGCTTTACCGCTCTCCCTGGCGATATCGCCAATCTTGCGCCCTTCCAGTGATTTGTTTTTGTCGAGCCATGCAGCGTGCACGGTCATGTCCGCCCAGCGTGCCAGTGCCCGCAACGGACCCTTTGCGTTGGCGCTTGCATCCAATCGCTTGCGCACGGCGGGGTCTTTGAGCAGTGCAATACGTTCCGCCACGGAGAGTTTGAAAAGGTCAGCCCACCCGTCCAACGCGTCGAAGACGAAACCGGTATACAGGTTGATGCGCACCGTGATGGGTTGAGGAATGGTGAGCGCGCGAATATCCCCCCCGGCGGCCAGCGCACGGTCCGACGCCGACAGTTGGTTCTCCATCACCCGCGGGTTACCCGCGGACAGTGCATTCCAGTTGAGTGGACGCTGCGCTGCCGTGGTGAGATCCACCATCAGCGAGATCACGTCCTCGGAAAATTCACCCACCGCCGGCAGGAATTCAATCGACGTCCCTGCGTAATCGCGGCACACCCCCGCCAGCGCCACTAACTCCTCGCGGCTGGCATGACGGGACGGCACCGGTTGTCCGTCGGCGTCGTTGTGAGTGATCGCCACTGTCGAGGAGAATCCCATCGCCCCTTCCTTGAGGCTTTGCGCCAGCAGTGCCTGCATAGCGCTAATATCGTCTGCGGTAGCCTGCTCACCGACCGCCCGTTCGCCCATGACCACGCGCCGGATGGCACTATGGCCGGCCATGAAACCGGCGTTTACACCCAGGTTCCCATCTAACCGGCTTAGGTATTCGGCGAACGACGTCCAATCCCAGGGCACCCCCGCTTCCAAGCTCGCTACCGGCATGCCTTCAACCCGCGCCAACATGTGCAGAAGGTAGGGTGCCGCCTCGGGAGACAAAGGCGCGATGGAGAAACCGCAATGCCCGCCGAAAATGGTCGTGACGCCGTGGTAACACGACGGGCTGACCGTCTTGTCCCAGAATACCTGAGCATCGTAGTGAGTGTGCACGTCGACAAAACCCGGGCTCAATACGAGACCCTCGGCATCGATCGTGCGGACCGCATCACCGGGCGCTTCGCCGAGCGCCTCAATGCGCCCGTTGGTCACGCCAATCTCACCGCCGTAACTGGGTCCGCCGGTGCCATCGACGATGCATGCGTTCTGAATCTTTAGATCGTACACGGTTCCCCCCGGTGCCATGACTGAAACTCTGCCAGTATAGAACCACGCAGATCGCCCCGGCAACGATGGTATGATCGAGACTTGGTGAACTTGGGGGAACATACATGGCCCGTATCCGCTTAAAGACCGACGATGAGTTGGCGCCGGAGGTGCTGGAACGCATCCACGCTGCCGAGGCCGCGGGCAACGATGCCTCCGTACTGCGCGGGCTCGCCCATCACCAGGACTTCTTCGACGAGTTCAACAAATTCTATTTTCCGGCGCACACCGGCGGATGTGTAGAACCGGAGCTGAAGGAGCTGGTGCGATTGAAGATCGCCCGGCTGAATGACTGCTTCACGTGACTGGGCGTGCGATTTCCATCGGCGATGGAAAACGGCCTGACTGAAGAGAAGATCGCGGATCTGGACGCGGATGGCGTATCGTTTACACCCAGGGAGCGCTTGGCTGTGGAGTACGCCGAACGTCTGGCAGTGGACCATCACAACATGGACGATGCGTTCTTCAACCGGCTGAAAGCAGAGTTCAGCGAGCAGGAGATACTGGAGCTCGGCATGATGGCCGGGCAATACATCGGCTTCGGTCGCTTGCTGATGGTGCTGGACCTGACGCCGAAGTACTGTGGGGTGGACGGCACCAGCGACCTGCCTCAATAGACCGCCGCGCTGCTCAACTTTCCGCAGCAACTTCCTGCAGAGGACACACGCTTGCACCAAACCCTAGCCACCTCGGGTCGTTCGTAATCATCCGCTAGGCGTTTGGATAGATCTCTTACACGACCGGTGCCTACACGATCGGTGCCGGACCCGCATTCGCAATAGCGCATGTGCGGCGATAACATGCCCCCATGCTGCCCACATCCGCAGATCGCTAACGCCGCGCGGCTATTAGGGTGACGTCATGTCCAGAAACGACAAATGCTCGACGAGATTCCGTTTCGGCGAATTCGAAGTCGATACCGCTCGCTTCGAGCTCAGCCACCTTGGCGAACCGGTGGCGGTCGAACCGCAGGTGTTCTCCTTGCTGGTCTATCTCATCACGCATCGCGACCGTGTGGTTGGCAAAGATGAGTTGCTCGATGAATTGTGGGGGCATCGTTTCGTCACCGAATCAGCGCTGACGACGCGGATTAAGTCGCTCCGCAAGGCAGTCGGCGACAGCGGTCGCGACCAGCAAGTCGTGAAAACTGTCTATGGAAAAGGCTACCGGTTCGTGGCCGAGCTGCAGTCCGACGATGTGACAAGACAACGTACGTCGGCACCGCCGCGTTTAGGCAACCTGGGAAATCAACGCACACCCTTATTCGGTCGAGAGCGCGACCTCGAGCGCTGCGAGGAGGCGCTCCGACGCTTTCGATTAGTCTCGTTGTTAGGCATCGGCGGCACTGGGAAGACCGCGCTGGCGAAGGCCGTAGGGCGTCGCTTGGGAGACCGCTATCCAGACGGTGTCTGGTTCGTCGATCTCGTACCCGTCACGGACGCGCCAGGTATCGACTTTGCTATTGCTACTACTCTGGATCTCGGCTTGGATGCTGGTCCGCCGCGGGAACAGTTGGTTCGGCATCTAGCTGAACGCGAAGTGTTGCTGATCCTGGATAACTGCGAGCACATCGAAGACGACGTTGCTGCAGCCGTGGACCATTTACTCGAATTCACCCGGCTGCCTCGCTTTTTAATTACAAGCCGAGACCCCATCGACTTGCCTGACGAACACAGACTGTTCATCGATCCACTTGCCGCAAACAGTGACAGTGGCGATTCGCCCGCGCTACAGCTATTCCTGAGCACGGCTACGCTGCATGGCGTTACGGACGTCGCAGGTGAGCGTGAAGCCCTCAATCGAATCTGCGTCCAACTCGATGGCTTGCCGCTAGCGATAGAACTCGCCGCCGCACAGCTACGTTATTTCACCCTGCACGAGCTTGTCGAAAGACTCGATCAGCGCTTCGAACTGTTAGCCGGACGCACGCGGGTTGGTAGTCGGCGTCAGGAGAGTTTGCGCGCCGTGCTCGACGCGACTTGGCAGTTACTAAACGAACCGGAGCGCAATCTGATCGCGCAGCTTGCTGCATTTCCGGGTGAGTTTACGATGGACGATGCAGACGCCTTGCTTGACCCTCCGCAAGGCGTGGATACGCCGTTCGCAATGTCGCGCTTCGTCGAGTTGTGTCTGTTGAGTCGAACTTCCGTAACCGGCGCACGCTGGCGGCTCCTCACGACGGTACGCATGTATGCCCTGTCGCAGGTGAGCGACGAGGTGCGTTTGACCAACGCTAGGCGTCACGCGACATGGTGTCTGGTCCAGGTCGGTGAAGACGTTCATCGGCACCGACACAACTTCGCTGCGGCCCGATGGGTCATCGCGCACTATGACGACATTGTGTTGTCTCAGGACTTCTTTTCCGCTGCCGGGGACAACGCAGCGCTAGTCGCAGTATGCTCGGCGCTCGTACTGACGATCCAGCTTGACGAAGGGGTGAGGGCACGGGCACAACTCCCTCGAATCGAGCGTTACTTGAACGAAATCGAGGACGCGCTCCTCCGGTCCCGTTTGCACGCGGTAGCAGCGGTATGCGGACAGGTGTTGAGTGCGCCCGACACCCTAAGCCGACACGCCGAGGCCGGCCTTGACGCTGCCCGGCAGGCAGGCGATGCACAGGAAATCGCTGGACAGCTGATTCTTGTATCTGTCAGAACCAGCTTCATCGACCCACCCCTTGCAGTCAAACAGTTGGAAGAAGCATTGACACTGGCACGCACAAGCAACGCGCCCGTGCTTGTCGATGCCGCAAACTGTTTTCTAGCCTGGCATCTGACGATGCGGGGACAGTATGAAGAAGGGCGTAAGCTTGCTCTGGACATCGTGGAGCGCAATTTTGCAACGCGCTTCGACAATTTGACGTTCAACGCCGTTTGCGCGGTTATCGCCTGCTCGTTGCAGGACGATCCAGAACGGGCAGCCGTTTGGACGGAACGGTTGATGGCCACGGCTGATGCTCAGCTCTTGTGGTCGGCGCAGCTGCTAATGGCTTGTGCTTACGCCGTTACGGGAAAGATTCCGGCCTGCGTGGACCTCTTGATCGAGGTGCACCGACGCCTTGACCAGGCAGGTTGGGACGGCTTACCGGATCTGCTGGTGCCGGCTGCTCTGCTTGCGCATGCCCGCGGGGAAAGCGCCATGGCAACGACGTTCATCGAGTCCATGAAGGTTGTAGACCAACCGCTTCAGACGTTCCATGTGATTGCGGTCTATCGGCAAGTGCGTGACGCCATACCATCCGACCCCTCGCTTGCCTTGACGTCGCGAGAAGAAGTCGGCGGCGCACTCGAAGCGTTCCTCCAAGTTTAAGAGCGGCAGGTCTGCGGATAACCGGGGCTCCCAGCCTTGGTAAACCAGACTGATCGTTTGTGCATCGCGTTCGCGATGCGTGCAATTCTGAAGATTTGCTGATGAAGGTGCCCGCCACCGAACCGTCAGATTCCCTTCAGGATTGCCCTGCCTTCCCTTCCTAAAGTAGCACCCAATGAACGCGGGCATTTTGGCCCAATCGCCCAACCAGAGATTCGACCATGACCAGTTACGTACTCATTTGTTCCAGCAACCGTTTTGAATCGCCTGACGCGGTAAACAGTCTGCACCTAGCGAAGCAACTCGCCGAGGGCGGCCACAACGTCGCGGTGTTCTTCGTCCAGAACGGAGTGTTCGCCGCCGCAGCAGCGGACCCTGACCTACGGGCTGCCGCGGAAATCGGCGTCCGTTTGTTAGCCGATGAGTTCGCCTTGCGGGAGCGGGGGGTCACGCAACCGCCACATTCCATGGTTCGCGCAGCCTCTCTTGATTTTGTCGTTGACCGACTCGCGGCCGGTGACAAAGTGATCTGGCAATAGGAGGCCGCTATGAGCAACCGCATTTCAATCACGTTCGTGCTGATGGACGCACCGTTTGAAAGTGCGCGCACGGTGACCGCCATGCGCTTATTGGATATCGCTGCACGGCGTGGATATGACATCAACGTGTTTGCTTACGAAGGGGCGGTGTATCTGCCATTTAGGCATCAGGCGGCTCATGCCAATGCGGTGCACGACCGAAACGTAGAGAGCGAGAACCACCCCCTGCCGAAAGACTGGGTCAGCGCACTCATTCAAGAATCACAGCGCAACGGCGGCCACCTCAACTGGGTGAACTGTGGTCTGTGCGTGGATGAGCGTGGCGCCAGAGACGCTGTATCCGGAGTTCGCCGCGGTACGCCGGCGGACCTGGTCGATTTCGTCGAACACTCAAACAACAGCTTGATCATTCCGACTCACTGAGGTTACGCAATGAAGATTCTGCAGATTATTCATACAGCATATCGAGCCACCCTCGAGGAGCAAGACGACACCGTTGTTTGGCTGACGCACGCGATGGCTAACGCCGGTGGTGAGTTTGATGTGTTGCTGAGCGGCAACGCGGTGAATTACGTCATCGAAGGGCAGCAAGCCGAAGGGCTGCAAATTGGCGATTGGCGTCAAACTCAGCCGCCTCGGTTAACCCACGACGTCGCCGGTCTTGTCGACAAAGGCATCGACGTTTTTGTCGATGCAGACGACTTCGATTCGTTGGGATTGAATCATGACGCGCGCATTGCCGGGACGCAGGCTATCGGGCGCCACGAACTGGGAAGCCTGTTCGAAAAGTACGCATTGATTTGGCGCTGGTAGCCTCCTTCTAAAACTCTTTAATTTGGGAGAAACACAGTGAGAAGCACCGATCTTTTATTAGTAGCTGTTGTAGCTTTGTTCAGTAACTCCGTGGTTGCCGACACTTCCGATTCGCAAACCGATCAGGTCGCACGCACGGCTGATGGTGTGTGGGTTGGCGAATCGTATCTGCTGCGAACGCCGACTCGCGTTCAAGCCATCGTGCGCACAAGCGACCTGGACCCGGGTGCAACGATGTCTGTGTGGTGGCGGATCTACAATCGCCCTCAGCACTGTGCCACGCCTTTTGTCTGTGAAGTGTCGGATATCGATAACCCCAAGGTCGATGGTTCTCAGTTGCATGCCACCGCATTCGAAGTCAGCGCCGCTAACGGCGCGGCGACCGTGGTGGCATCGCTGTACCGAACTGCGGCGTACGCCCAGGGCAAAACCCGCTTTGCCGACGCGCTAAGTGAAGGCTATCTAAAAGGCCGCGGTTTGCGCCGGCCCATGCATGCAGAAGTCGAACTACTGCTGGCCAGCCATGGCCGTTCTGCCGACCCCGACGTCGTGGGTCCGACGGCTGCGGTCGATCAGCTACTGACCCCTGGGGGCACCCGGTTGGATTGTGTCGATCCGAATTCACCGGTAGCCCAACGAACGTTTCGCTGCGGTGTCATCCAGCGCGTGGATCACTCGGGAAGGGCATCACAATGATCGCTTGGCACCCGTCACTTGGATCGCCCGGTGCAATCCGATCGAGCATAACCGGCAGGATCTTTCGCATGGCGACGCTCATCGCATTGACCATCGCCGCGTTGCCGACTTGCAGCTATGCTGAGGACACTCCAGTGTACTCAAAACAGGCCGAGCGCATCGAAGCCCTCGTCAACAGAGCCGCGGCTCTCATCGAAGGTCGCGGCGCTGCTGTCCTAAACGAGTTCCGGCAACCGGACAGCGAATGGTGGTTCGGCAGTACGTACCTGTTCGTCTACGATCAGGAACTGAACGTGCTTCTGAATCCGGCATTTCCAACACGCGAAGGAACCAACCCAAGCGGCGAAAAGGACATCACCGGCAAGGCGTTCCACGATGAATTCTTGGCCGTCGTTCGAACCCAAGGCTCTGGGTGGGTGGGCTATCAGTTCCCGAAGCCCGGACAGTCGGGCGTGTCACAGAAATGGAGCTACGTTAGAGCTGTGAACATTTCCGGGACACCGGGAATCGTTGGCGCGGGTTTCTATCCGGCAAGTGACTGAGCGGAACCAACAAATCCCGGACGCACGATGGAGATTGAATTGGACGCTGCAAAACTAAAGGCAGAGTACACCTACAACGCTGCCGCTGACACGTACGACGCGCAGCCTCTGTCTTTTTGGAACAGGTACGGTCGGCGCACGGTGCAGCGGCTGGGCCTGAGAGATGGGGACAAGGTGTTGGATGTCTGCTGTGGTACTGGCGCTTCCGCACTACCCGCCGCAGAAATCGTCGGTTCTCGGGGCAAGGTTGTGGCCATTGATCTCGCTGAAGAACTGCTCAAGCTCGGACGCAGACGTGCCGCGACAGCACGTCTGCCTTGGCTCGACTTTCGGCGCGGGGACATGACGGAGTTGCGATCTTACGATGCCAGTTTTAACGCCGTGATTTGCGTGTTTGGTGTCTTTTTCGTAGCCGACATGGAAGCCCAGGTCAGACGGCTCTGGCGATTGGTCAAGCCGGGCGGGCAATTGGCGATCACGACATGGGGCCCGGGTATGTTCTCACCCGCGTACGACCATTGGTTGGCCGCGGTAGGTCGAGTGCGTCCAGACCTGTGCGCGGCCTTCAATCCCTGGGACCGAATCACCACGCCGGATGCTGTCCATCAACTTTTCGCTAGCGCGGGGATTTGCTCAGTCGATGTGAGTGCGGAAGCGGGCCACCAGCCTTTAAACACTCCGAACGACTTCTGGACCATTGCATTGGGTAGCGGTTTGCGTTGGATCATCGAGCACCTGGATGCCGACACGGCACGAGCGGTCGAGCGGGAGGTCACTCGCAAGCTCACGGAAAGTGGCGTGGATAGAGTGGCAACGAATGTGATCTACGCTATCGCTAAGCGGCCGAGCATCGTTACCCCGAGTTTTTTACACCCGCCCCATCCAGTGCTATAAATCCGCTAGGGCTCCGTCGATTCTGCTTATCCTTGGGGGGGAGATGGCATCGTTCTGGTTTGCCTATGGGACCTACTTGGCCGCGCTGGCCTGCCTGATATTCTGTATCCGGGAGTGGCGTTTCGGCTGGAAACACGGCTTGTGGCAGATCGTCGTGCTTCTACTCTTCATCGTGCTCTACTGGGCTCTGGAATCGTGGGCCGGGATGCGCGCGCCTTTTTATGACTACACGACGGCGGTGGATTGGCCCCACCGCATCGACCGCATCGATTTCGCGCCGCTGTCCTCCTGGGTGCACGGTTTCGCACCCTCGTTCAGTGCGTACTTCGGTCCCGGGACTGCCTCGGGTCACATCTGTGCCATTTCACCGCTCGAGCCCGACCTGCCCCTAGCGATCCCGGTAGCGGGTGGCTGCATCTCATTCTGCCTGATGTGGACCGTGCGGTTGTTGATGGGCAGCGAAGGGTTTGTGAAGGAACCCTTTGTTCCGGTTCTCGCGCCTTGGATCGTGGGCTTGATGGCGCTGTGGCTCGATGCCGGTCTCGACCCGGTACTCGCGACCTCTTTCGACTGCACCGCCGCCGAGAACATCACCCATCCCGGCATGCTCTTCTGGAGCTGGTTCAGCGAAGTCGACCTCGCCAACTACTGGTTCCACATTCCCGCATATAACTTTGGCACGTGGTACGCAGCGCCGGCCATCCTCACCGCCCTGGTCATTCTCATCCAGTGGTTCTATCAGAAGTTTGTCGTTGGCGCGATGGTCGACCCGGCCGACGGTGCGTTGCGCGCGCTGATTCTGTTTTTCGTGCTGGTTATCTTCTTCGTGTCCCCTAACTCAGCGAACCTACCCGCCGTCATCTATCCACTCATTGGCGCGTTGGTGGCCGTGGGACTTCTGGTGATATACATCAAGTGGGAATCGTTCGTGCGCAACAACGACTGGCGCTGGGAGCTGATCCTCGTGCTCGCTTTCTTCTTCTTGTTCCCCGTTTTCTGTCTTCTATTGGGACCAATGGTTGTCTCGACTCACATCTGGCTGTTGCTGATCACCCTGTTTGTTGCCGGGTGGGGTATCTTCTTCGCGATCAGTCCGTACTGGCAACTCGCCACGCCACTGCCGATTGGCGGCGTGCTGTTCGGTATCGTGCTCACGGTCTACATCCTCGGTCTGCTTGCAAACGGCTAACGGATACTATTCGTGGCTTCGACCCTTTTTGCTTACACGACCTACCTGGCTTTCGTAGCCTGCTGCGTATTCTGTTGGCGGGAACGCAAGGCGTTCGGTAGTCGCCACGCCATTCTACAGTTTGTCGTGCTGGTGGTTTTCTGTGTTCTTTTCTGGCTGCTCGAATCATGGGCGGGTATGCGTGCGCCGTTCTACGACTACACGAATGACGTTGAGTGGCCGCACCATTTACCTCGGGTTGATTTCACCTGGGTCGCGGCGTCTCTAGGTGACGGCTGGCTAGGATCTTTCTTTAACCCGGGCCCTGCCGCCGTGGACCCTTGTGCCTACCATACTTTGGAGTCGAAGCTACCCCTTGCCATACCCGTCGGTGGCGGCACCATCGCGTTCAGCCTGATATGGACGACCCGGCTGCTGATTGGCCGTGACGAGTTTTTGTTCGATCGCTGTTCGCCGGTCTTGGCGACGCTGATCGTTGGCTTGATGGCGCTATGGTTGGACGCAGCGCTCGACCCCGTTCTCGCAACGACGGTAGATTGCTCGAGTTCGAAGAACCTCCACCACCCGGGCATGTCGTTCTGGACCTGGCAAAGCGAATCGCATCTCGCCGACTACTGGTTTCACGTCCCGGCCTACAACTACGGCACCTGGTTTTCCTCCCCCGGCATTCTCGCGGCGTTGGTGATGCTGGGCCAACGGGTGCTATATCGCAACGAACCGGTCTTGCGCGGCCAAGACGCGTTCTCGCGGTTTGGACTGCCGGTGCTCGTGCTCATCCTGATCGCCTGCATACTGTTCATTTCGCCTCAGTACGCCAACAAACCCTGGATCATTTACCTCGTCATCGGCGGGTTGGTTGTCGCCGGGTTCGTCGGCCTGTACCTAAAGTGGCATTCGTTCAAGCGCGACAACTCATGGCGTGTAGAACTCGTTCTCGTACTTACGCTCTACTTTCTGGTGCCCGTGGTTTTTCTCGTCAACGGGCCGTTCGCGATCGCCAGCCACTTCTGGCTGCTGCTCTTGACCCTATTCGTCGCCGGATGGGGCATCTTCTTTGCGATCAGCCCGTATTGGCAGCTGCGGCAAAACGTGCCGCCGTTGCCGATTCTGGTCGGGATTCTGGGCACAGTGTATCTGCTGGGGCGTGTGGCGAATGGCTGAAGAAGGCTGTGTAGCTCCAGTACGATGACGAGATTGTTCTTCCCGATCGTGGTAGCCCTACAACTGGCTTCGTGCAGCCATTCCAGGGACCCCGTTCAAGGCGACTTTTTGTTAACCGGAGGAGCAATTGTCGATCCAGAATCGGGAGTGGTTTCCGTTCAAAACGACGTGCTCATCTCAGACGGGCGAATCTCCGCAGTCCGCGCCGCTGGGACGATTCCAGTGGCCAGCGATGTCGAAGTATTCGATGCTTCGAACATGTTCCTGCTTCCGGGCCTCATTGATGTTCATGCACACATCGGAGATGGCGGTCTGGGCGAAATCACGAAGCAGGATCGGCAAAGCGCTCTCGCTCAATTTGTTCACTACGGGGTGACGTCGATCTTCGTCCCAGGCGGTGGCGGCGGCAACGACACACAACTTGCGGCATGGAAGCGCTACTGCGACCTGCCGGCTAATCCCTGCCCGCGGGTGTTCGGCTCAGGCAGCATCGTTACCGCGTACGGGAGTCACCCGATCACCACAATTTGGGGACTACCGGCAGATACCGATCCCGCTGAGATACTCGCCCGCGGCGCGGTCGGCATTGCAGAGGATCATCCGGTTGATCTCCTGGTTCGGGAAAAGCTGGTCGCCAATGTTGATGCGATGAAGATCGTCGTCGAAGACGGTCCTGGAGCGTTCGCGCCAAAACCGCGCCTGTCGCGAACAAAAGTCGCCGAAATCTGTCAGGAAGCGCGTAACAAAGGGCTGCGCGTGTTCGCTCATGTTAGTTTAGCCGAGCACGTCAAAGACGTGGTGGACGGAGGCTGCAATGGAATCATGCATGCCCCGGATGACGTGATTCCTGACGAAACGCTTCGCAAGATGGCCGAACAGGATGTTTACTACGTCGCAACGCTGAGTCTCTTTGACGCACTGATGGACCAGGAAGCGGGTCGCCGAGTACAAGAGGCGTATGCGGTCGCCGGCGTTTCCGCGCGTGCGCTCAAAAGTCTCGAGGACGATCGGTACTGGGACATCGACCCAGAGAGCCCCGAGCTGATCGCGGAGTGGCAGCGCGCGCTGGAACGGAACCTGGTACGTGCACACGAACTGGGCGTGCCGATTGCATTGGGCACCGACACCAACAATCCGCAGATCTTTCCCGGTTATGCAGTGCACGAAGAGTTGCAACTAATGGTCTCCTCGGGACTGAGCGAGGCCACAGCATTGGCATCGGCCACAACTACGGCGGCCAGGTTCCTCGAAAGAGAGAACGAACTCGGCCGGATCGAGCCGGGGTATCGGGCTGACGTTCTCGTTCTGCGCCGTAATCCCCTAAAGGACATTCGCAATACGCGTTCGATCGAACTGGTGTTGATCAATGGCACGAAGATCAACGACGTAGTTTCGGTCCCTTGAGGCGAGTCAATGGCAAGTCTTGACCCTACCCGGCGCTTTGCATAGTGGTCGCAATGGGCTAATCGCAGAATTTACGGTGCGTCGAAGCCAATGCTATGCTAGCGATTGCGACAAGGCGCGATCGGTGACCGAATTCAATTCGGTCTTGATACCTGTGAAGTTCAACCTTCGGAAACCACGGTGCTGACTCTTTTCGTTAGAGATGAAGTTCAGTAGACCTCCCAACTCAAAACAATTGAGACCATTCGTGAAGGCGATTTGGTCTTATTCAACTGAGGACGTCCATGGTATTGAGAAGATTCTCCCAACACCCCATGGGCAACTTCTTCTAAATCTGCGCGGGAAGAAACTGAGACACCTAAGTGAGATAGGTACAGTCTTAAAGGAGATCGGTTCTGCTGGGTTCCAGGGGATCCTAACCCAGCCAGTCCTGATCTATCCATTTTCGTGATGAGATTTTCGATGCGCAGAAAGTATAGTCAAGGCCGGGTCATTCATGCTGCAATCTCAATCAGAGGCGCGCTCATCTCGCTGGCACAATGCGTTCCTGAATGGGGTCTATCGGACCCACGTTCACTGGGAGGGTCGCCATGTTTGATATCATTATCGGTTGATGAACCAGATCACATTGCGACTAAATTTGAGGCGCATGGCGGCAAGATCATTATCGAAATTGCTGATCGACCCTATGGGAAGCGGGAAGGTCGGGTTGCGGACCCAAGCGGCCACCTATGGATCCTAAGCAAAACGATCGAAGAGTTAGATGCGGAAGAAATCGATCCGCGACTGAAAAATTCTTAGTACTTAACGATATTGCTAGGTCGTTACCGATGCATGCGGCTGCTTTGTTGCCATGAAAGTGTTTGTGACCGGAGGTACGGGTGCGATCGGTTGCCACGCGATTCGGGCCTTAGTTGCTGCAGGCCACGAAGTTGCGGCGCTATCTCGAACCGAATCCAAGGTGGACAAGCTCGTTTCGCTTGGTGCCGTACCGGTCGAGGCGTCGCTTTTCGATGAAGCGAGTTTGGTCAGGGCTTTTGCTGGACATGAAGTGGTAGTCAACCTCGCAACAGCAATACCGCCGACTTCGAAGTTCATGAATCCAAGCGCTTGGGTTGCTAATGATCGAATACGATCGGAAGGCTCTCGAAATGTAGTCGTTGCCGCAAAAAAAGCTGGGATCTCACGGCTTATACAAGAATCCGTAAGCATGATCTATCGAGATCGGCGGGACCTATGGATTGATGAGGAGTGGCCTACTGATCGATTTCCCATGGCGCTGGGAAATCACGCAGCCGAGGCCAGCGCGAACGGTTTTAGCAACGCAGGCGGCGCAGGAGTTGTCTTAAGATTCGGATGGTTTTACGGCCCTGGAGCATCTCACAGCGAAGAGTTTTTCGGGTTAGCAAAGCATTACGGAATTTGCGTGATGATAGGTGCCCCGGATACTTACCTGAGCTCTATCCATGTGGAGGATGGAGGAAGGGCGGTCGTCGCAGCTCTCAGCGTTCCATCGGGTACCTATAACGTTGTGGATGACGAGCCCGTCACGAAGACCGAGTATGCTGATGCATTGGCTGCGGTCGCTGAGCGGACGGTGTGGATAAAGGCTCCTGGACGTCTTGCTCATCTTCTGGGACATCGAACTACATCGCTGACTAGATCGTTACGGGTAAGCAACAATAGGTTCTGCAAAGCTTCTGGGTGGCATCCCAAATACCGCAGCGCGTCTGAGGGTTGGCTGGCAACCGCCAAAGTCTTGCTGACGAATAACTAATTGGCGGCTGACGCCGATCATGGATTTGACGTACTGAATAGCTGAGTGACAGAGTAACTCCCCTTAAGACTATCAGCCAACGCCCGATCAACGACCCTCCACCTTGATGGTTAAGGTGCGCAGCCGGGGAGATTGTCAAAACCAGATGGTTTGCCGTCTGGGAGCGTGCTGAGTGCAATTACGTAAGGAAAATTCCTCTGACGTCGGTCCGCATTCTCGTTGGCGCCGTCCGTCATAGATTTCCCCCACATCAGACTGATTTGTGAGTCCATAGCATCATCTCCTAGCCCGCGTCCGCCCATGCTTCCCGCTGAATAGTTGGCGGGTTTGCCAACGGAGTAGCCAATCAGATCAGGCAGCAGTCGTTTGACCACGCTATCGGTGTAGGCCACGGCATCACGCCTGTGGGTACCGGCCAGCGTCACCATGCGCAGTATGTGACCACTGATTGCAGACGTTCGCATCGCGTCGCTATCGGGACGGTGCGACACATGCTCCAGTGTATTCTGAGTATCAAAATGCATGAACATATGCGTGATGAGCGGATTGGCCATGCGGTTAATTTGGACCCAGTCGTCAGCACCACGCTTGGCGGTGGTGGCATAGACATACACGCTGTTGCCGAGCATGGAGTTGGGAACCTCAGCCACAATCGCGCCGGCCGTCCGGGGCGCGAAGAAATCCACCTTGTTGTCATAGGCGGTAGCATTAAACGCGCCGCTGGCTTCGCTCACGTGTTGCCGAGCCAAGCCGACGCAGTTGCCCATAAACGGATCACGGATAGAACCGGCCCATACTTTGACGCCTTTACCCACGCTCGCGGTTTGTTCAAGACTGAACTCACCGAGCTTCTCACCACGAGAACCAACACCCTCGTTCGCGCCGTTGACCAGTCCAACACGGCCTTTTGAACCCGTGAACTGAAACGTTACGGTCATGCCGCTCGATAGCGTCTTATCCCGGCCGATATGTAGGTTGTAAAGACCGCTGTCATCAAACGCCGATTCACTTCCCGGTTGAACACCCGGGTTTATAGTCGCGATGAATACCGTATGCCCAGACCGCTCAGACGGAAACACGTAGACATCCAAGAGGTCAAAGGCAGGTCCATTGGCAGACGGCCCCGATTCGAAGTGATGCGACGCGCTGACTGGTACCGCTGTTACGAGCATCGCTCCTAACGCGGCCATTGCAGCGGCCCATTTACTCTTATTAAACATTTTCGATTCTCCCTACTTCTCAGTTTCTCGCACTACCGCAGACCCATTGGCTCTGGCCCATCTGGAAACACGTGACCGAGATGCGATTTAGCATCACGTGAACGCCCCTCAGTCCGAATCATGCCGTGATTCCGGTCTGTGACTTCGTTAACGTGAGCTGCAGCCACAGTCTGAAAAAAAGCTCGGCCAGCCACTGCCCGAGTCACACTTGTGCACTGAAGCCAACAACGGTTCTCCGCTCACCACGTCGACATATTTGCATCTCCTCGATATCGGCTGAGAATACGGGCTCATCCGACGCCTGGACATCTTAGATCCGGGCGCTGCGAGAACGAAATATCGATTTGATTCGCACCGATAGGCGCTGCCTATGATGGGGGTGCGAGTATTAGACCAGCCGGTAGAAACCGGGCCTTTTTAGCCTACAGCCTTGGATGGTTCTCGCTGACTGGCCAGTCGTGATTCCTCGCATGCTCAATGAGAATATCCAGCGCAGGCGGGACCTCGACCTGGTCGACGACGGCGAGTTCAACTTTTCGAGATAACACGGGATCAACGATGGGTCGATGATCGAGCTCCGGTTGCAGCAGCGAATACCGCGGGATGCATGTAACCCCAATGCCGTCTCGGACGAGGCTCTGAATCCAGTCTTCTCGCTCGCTTCGAAACACGACTGCAAGTTGCAGATCCTGTTCTTTAAACGACTCGTTGACTTCCTCTCGAAACTCACAGTGAAGGCGGTCGACGTAGTGCTGCGTCGTTATGTCATTGAGGGGTATGCTGTCTCGTTGGGAAAACTCGTGATCGGCAGGGAAGGCAATGACCATGGCTTCCTGGAACAGATCGACATAGCGTAACTGCGGGTGAGGCGGGCCATGGCGCGCACAAAACGCACCATCGAGCGCACCTGACAACAACAGATCCGGAATCGATGGCGGCGTTACGTCGTGCAACACGATCGACACCAAAGGATGTTCCATCCGGAATGTGTCCAGCATCCCGGCAAGGACCCGCGGACCGACAGTGCACATGACCCCAATGTTGAGCTCAGCGATTTCGCCTGAGGTTACCGCCTTGGCGGTGCTTCGCACCAAATGCCGCATGCGGTTGATTTCCTCAAACTGTCCACGTAACGATTTTCCGAGCTCGGTGAGCTCTGTATACCTACCGTCCCGATGGATCAGCTCGCCACCGAGTTCGTTTTCCAGGCGTTTTATCGCCTGCGTCAACGACGGCTGCGAAACATAACACCGCTCTGCCGCGCGGGTGAAGTTCAGCGTGTCGGCGAGTGCGAGAAAGTAGCGTACCTGATTGAAGTCCATGCTTGAATTGGTCGGGAGTTACTCAAGACATACCATACACAAGTTCCATGAGTGCGAGGGATAGAATCGATCGACTGCTCTTGGGCGATGGTAGACCAGCATCCACGACATCTTGCCGTGGTTTTTGAAGACTCTAAGTCGCCTTCGCGCCGTTTTCAGACTGTTGTTCAGTCGATCTGGACGCAATCGCTACCGAGTACGGTGTTGCGCTTTAAGATCTCTTTCCGAACTTTATAAGGAAGGACGTTTCTCATAATAAAGTCCTGAAAAAAGCAGACGTTCAAACGATTCGTCCATGCGGCAGAATTCGGCCACAACTGGTCGTACAGGAAGCGATTTGATCCCGCATCACTCGCTGCCCTTACGCGACTGGCATCTGTTGCGTTGCACAGTGTATGCCGCCTCCAATTTCACCCAACGCATCCACATTCAGCGATACGATTTCACGATCCGGATAGTGTCTACTCATGGTATTCGCAGCCAACTCGTCCATAACCTCATCACCGAACTGGGCCATTACCACGCCGCCGTTGCACACATAGTAATTGGCATATGAGGCAACAAAGTCCATCTGCTTTACTCGCCTATATACGGGTTCTGGAATGACTTCAACCTCAAGACCCGCGGACAACAGCAAGCGATGGGTTTCCAATGCGGCCAGATGAAAGCTGTCTTCGGTGTCTGGCTCTTTTGGTAAGTTAAGCAGAACTCTGCCAGGACCAGTGAATCGAGCCAGGCTATCGATGTGGTAATCGGTGATGTCTTCTCCCCAAACACCGGGAGACCAATACATGCGTTCTGCACCATATGCCGCTAACAGATGTTGTTCGATGTCGTCACGAGACATGCCCGGATTACGGTTGTCGTTTACCCAAGAGCTTTCATGCGCCATGAGCAAGCCGTGACCATCGTGTTCGACTCCACCAGCTTCACCTTCTAACCCACTAGCAACAAGCGGTACGGACAGTCTATTGGAGATTTCTTCAGCGATCTTCCCATCAAATTCATGCGTTTGCTTATTGCCCCAGCCATTAAACTGTATGTGACTAACCACCAACTGACCATCTGGTCTTCTGGCAAACAAAGGTCCCGAATCTCTGCACCACAAACCGTCCGTTGGTATATCCCACAGCTCTACGCTACTTGAGACTTTGGTCCGTATACTTTTGTGATGCTCACGAGCTGCCAGCAGAGCTACAGGTTCAAATTCAGAGATAGCGTTGGCGATATCAGCAATCGTATTCTGTACTAGCTTGAGAAAGTACCGATCTCGATAGACTTTACGGTTCACGGGCCATTGCATAAACGTACGCTCATGCTGGCCTTCTTCGGGAGGTACTACAAAATTTCGATTTTCCTCATACAATGCTGCTCCTCCAAGAACGCTACTGACTAGTGCTGATGCGCTTCCTATCACTAACTGACGCCGATTCATGTAATGGTCCTAAGAGTGCAGGTAAGTTGAATTAGCTTAGCAAGGTAATGACGGCTCTGGGTCGGCAAGAGCGGCTTTCCCAACCTGAACCAGCGGCTGCTTATTCCAACGAAGCAAACTAGATCACAATTAATGAGTGAATTGCCAGTAAGCAGTCGCGATGGTCAAGAGCCGGCGCCGCCCAGTTCGGCCAGAACCGGACGCTCAGGCTTCAATCGCCTGTGACCAACGAATATCGTATTCATGCGTGTTGAACCCGTACTTAGATCGTCTGATCGAAGAACTTCAGATAGAAGCGAAGAATGTCTTGATCTGGATATCGCGGTAGTTGACCGAAACACTCGTAGCCTTGTTTCTCATAAAACCCGGGCGCTTGGAAACCGTATGTATCGAGGTGCACACCATGGCACCCTCTTTCAATTCCTATCTGTTCCGCCTGAATTAGAAGAGCTTTTCCGAGCCCCCGGGCGCGAGAAGTTTCTGCTACCCAAAGGTAATCGACTCTAAGCCAACCGTACGCCGTTCTACCCGAAAGCCCGCCGATCAATACATCACTGTCATCATAAGCACCTAGTGTAACGGGCGCAGCAGTAGGGTCAGGTCGAACTGATGTGTTGTAATCAGAAAGACCCTTGCGCATCGTGAAAATAGGAATTTCATTGTGCTTAGCGTTGTCGAGAAAGTCCGATCGAGAAAGGTCTTTGATTTCGATGTTCTACTCCTTCTCTTGAGTTGCGATGTGTAAATTATGGACCGGACTTTCTGTTTCGAATAACTATTGCCACAGCAACGATTGTTGCACCGATGACGCTTGCCCAGACGACATCAACGACGAGACAGTGATGCCCCTCTTCTACCAGGTACCAACAAAACGCGAGTACTAGACAACCAAAGTGGAATGGAAGGATTTGGTGTTTCATACATTCCGATCCGGCCAACGTGGAAAGCACGCTAGTTCATCCCGCAGTATTGACCAGCTGGGTCTATCCTTTACGAATTGATGATAGTTTGGGCTCGATTTGATGGAGGTATCCAGCCCGCCTAACGACACAAACACGTTTTCCGGTTCGGCATCATGCTCTGTCAATAGGTGCGAACCGCAGTACCTGCAAAAGTAGCGGCGGGTGACTTCGGTTGGTTGATAGCATCCAAGATGTTCGTCTCCCTCATTCCATCGGAATTTTCTTCGGAGAACGCTCCCATACGCCCCACGATCCGACCCAGTTAGCTTGCGGCAAACCGAACAGTGACAGTAGCAACAATCAAAGGGATCATCCGGAAATGAGTAGCTCACCCGCCCACAAAGGCACGACCCTCTAATCACCTGGTCCGATTCTCCCCGTACGCCTCAAACCTGCGGTAGTTCTGACCGTGAACAATCACTTCTTGCATGCCGATTTTTGTTGCCACGCGTATCGATGCGATGTTTTCGCTGTTGATATCGGCCATAACACAATCGAGATTAAGCGTTTTTAACCCGTATTGCAGCACAGCGGAGGAAGCTTCGGTCGCTAGTCCTTGGCCCCAATGCTCTGGCCGAAAGCGTCAGCCAATTTCGATCTCCGGTCCAATGGCATCTAACGGAATGAGTAGCACCCAGCCGATAAACCTCTCTGGCTGGTCTCCAAGGAAAGCTGACCAGTAACCCATTCCATCCGGATACGTCCGCGTCGTTCTATCAACAATGAACTCGCGATGCGTCGTCGGGTCTTCCCAAGAACCATCAACGTATCTTGTGACTAGAGGTTGTTGGTCCATATGCAAACACCGCTCTACGTCATCTAGTGTTCGCGGCGTCAACTTTAGCCGTTCTGTTTCTATCACTTGCATACGCAATTTAGCCTTAAAGAAAGCGGTGAGTACAGACTTCGTCGCGGGTCATTCGTGATTCGCTTTATGGTGCCGCGAATGGAAGATGTCTGTTCTGGGTCGACAAAAGCGTCTTTCCCAACCTGAACGAGCGTCTGCTCACAGAAATCAGTGTGAGTTTAACAGGCAATCCGCGTTCCATTGATAGTAGAAGGAATCGGATATGTACGGATTGTTTGAACACATTGGTGACGTTGAACCTACCAAAGCTCGTCACGTCCCCTTGGAACAAGGGTCGATTGACAGGACAAAAGCCGCCGCTGAAGTCTCAAGAGATTTGGTCCATCCGTGTGCGTTTGGATCTCGCAGGGAAGCGACGCGACCTGGCGCTATTTAATCTCGCCATAGACAGTAAATTACGCGGTTGCGATCTGGTAAAGCTCAAGGTGTCTGATGTCGCTCAAGGCGGCCGTATCCGCACTCGATCGCAGATCATTCAACAAAAGACCAAACAGTCGGTACAGTTCGAGATCACTGAGCCGACGCACACGGCGATCGCTCGCTGGATCGAAAAGGCGGACCTCCGTTCAATCGATTACTTGTTTACCAGCCGACAGGGCAAATCCCCGCACCTTTTGACTCGTCAATACGCACGAATCGTAGAAGGCTGGGTGGCCATGATTGGATTGGATCCGAGTCTGTACGGCGCACATTCATTGCGCAGGACGAAAGCCACTTTGATCTATCGGCGTACCAAGAACCTGCGAGCGATACAGTTGCTGTTGGGCCACACAAAGCTCGAGAGCACGATCCGCTACCTTGGTATTGAGGTCGACGATGCGCTTGAGCTCTCTGAGCAGATAGAGATCTAGCTTGAGTTAAAGTTCTGAAAGCGGGTGGTTAGCTTGGCTGATTCACCAGATTCCAAATAATAAAGTCCTGAAATCGTGTAGAACGCCTGAAATTGGCCCGGAAAACAGCTGGTTTTAGCTAGATTGGCCAGGGTATACCTGCGTTTCAGAACTTTATCTACACGCTTTGGTCGCTTGCATCTCTCTAACGCGGCGTTTCGTTGCTAATTCGGACCAATCGCCTTCACTTACCCGCGTAGGCTATCTCACCAACATGCCTGGATGCTGCACCGTGCGTGGGTTTCAGAACTTTATTAGCGACACGTTGTTCGACTTTCAGATCTTTATTAGGTCCTTCAGGTTTTTATTATGAAGAACCAGCGACTGTATTTGTGTATTAAAAGTTGTCCCAACAGTCAGCGTAAGCTATTGATCTGCATAGAACGTGGAAAAACCTATTAGGTGTTAAAACTTGTCCCAAGCTTTATTACTGATTTCGGCCAGAAGTGGAAATTAGCGTTCCTCGAAAGCAGACGTTCAGAAACGACATTGACCGACTGAAATCAACCCACAGCAGACGTTTTATCTTCCTTAAAGTAACTGCCATCGAAATTCACTACTGGACATATCGAATAGTCCCAGCCCAGGAATAGAATCTGGACAACATCCAATCAACACACCCGTTCTGTCTAACACAACACTTCCACCCAGGTCTTTTTGCTCTGGATTGTTCAACGAATCGGCCCAGTTAGATTGGATGATGTGTGTCGATAAACATTTGGAGATAGCGACCGCTTGTTCCCGAGTGCCTTCAGGGCGCCTGGGATCCGGAAACAATTTGTTGCCGATGTAGCCGGGCCAGGCAAGCAGCTGTATTCCTTGATTTTCAAATTGGTTTTTCAGAGAGTGTATATCCGCCGCTTCGCGACATATAAAAGCAGATACTATTAGGTTCTCGATTGACCAAACTGATCGATCTTTACCAGCACTAAAAACCAATCGTTCGGTTTCGGTAATGCCGTTTTTGAATATCTCGCCAAGACAAACCCCGTTCGGATTGATGCAAGAATAGGCGTTGAACACCTCGCCATTCTTTGACATGGGATGGCCGACGCAAAGGTAAAGTTCATTTTCGACAGCGCTTTGCTTCAGTGAATTCCAGTAGTGTTGATCACTTAGATAGTTGTGAACTTCGCGCACAATTTCTCGGTGATAACCCGTGACCGCGAGCTCGGGATAATAGATCGCTCTGACTCCAAGGCGAGCAGCACTGGCGTTCGTATCGAGAATGGTTTGCACATTCTCCTCTGTTGTCCAGCTCATGGACATTTGAGCGGTTGCAACTAGCATCTACAGATTCACCTATTCCAAGATTGCGCCAACAAACTCACTAAGTGACGCAGAAAGGACTTCATACTTACTCTTATCGCTGATTATTTGCTCAGCACTCAAGCTGCTGCCGAGAAGGTGAATCGTAATGGAGGCGTTTGCAATATGCTTTCCAGACATAGTCTCCAGCACTTTAACTAGGGTTCGCTCAACGGCAGGAACTCGATTGCTGGTACTCAACATCATGAAAGGCTTTTCAACAAATGCATCAGTTCCTACCAACCAATCCAAAGCGTTCTTGAGACTGCCAGGGTATCCTCCAGCGTACACGGGCGAAGAAACAATGAGTCCGTTACAGGCCTTTACACGTTCTACGAAAGAGACGAGTCGTCGATCAGAATTGATCGAAATATCCGGGTTGAATTGAGGCAGATTCCCGATCTCGTCTTCGATGAGAAGATCAACATTATCGGCACAGAGAAGTTGAGCGGCGAGTAACACCTGCTTGTTTGTGGATACCTCACGGAGACTTCCACAGAAACCAAGTAAATTCATGAGTGCATTGGCCTAAGTTCCGCGGGTCTAGACGATTTCGATGATCTGTATGAGATTTCCACAGGTATCATCGAACGAGGCCATTTTCGCGTCACCGGCATTCATTACAGGCTGCACGACATCGACTCCGTTCTCTTGTAGGCGCGAAACCTCTTGTTCTATGTTATCCACCTGAAAACTTGCAGCCGGGATTCCATCTTCCATAAGCGCTTTGCAATACGGAGGAACCGCAGGATGAGCGTTGGGCTCTAATAACAACTGTGGACCGTCCGGCTGATCTTTCGATACGACGGTTAGCCAACGATGTTCCCCAACCGGAATGTCATCCTTTACGATAAACCCTAGTATTTCCGTGTAAAAGGTCAACGCTTTCTCCTGATCCTCAACGAACACATTCGTAATGTATATATTCACTGCTACTCCTTCTCGAATAAGTTTTTCATCCACTCGCTATAAATAGCCTCAATTGCTTCAGTATTAACCCAGTGAATATTCGTTCTTCCCTGTTTTCTTACTCTGACTATGTCCGCCTCCTGCAACACCGAAAGATGTCTGGAGATACCCTGACGGGTCATTCCTATACCCTTCTGATCAAGTGTTACGCAAATCTCAAACAACGATCGATTGGGATAGGAAATCAGAAACTCAACAATTGCTCGTCTGGTCTCATCAGCCAGTGCGTGAAAAATGGAGTCCATCTTTGCTGGCTTTTTCATACCCAGATAATAGGCAACAACATTGTTGCCTGTCAATTCGAAGCGTGATGTAATCGCCAGCGAAATGATGGGAGGAGGACTCGTGCAACCAGTTCAATCATGTCTACTGTTTACCGGCGAGCAATGGGGTAACGCCGAGAAAGCCATAAAACTCTATACGTCGTTATTCTCAGATTCTGAGATTCGAGAATTCCAGCATCATCGAGCAGACTCCGGTGAGCCTAAAGACACGGTTGAGAACGCGGTATTCACGCTAAAAGGCATAGAGTTTCGTGCTATGGATAGCGGATTGGATCACAAATTTACTTTCACTCCTGCTATTTCCATTTACGTGGCGTGTCACTCAGCAGAAGAGCTTGATAGGGCGTGGAAAGCACTTAGCGATGGTGGAGTACAACACATGCCCATCGGGGACTATGGCTTCAGTCAGAGATTTGGATGGACTGACGATCGATTCGGTGTCTCTTGGCAACTAGATTTGCCTTACCCCGACGGTGAATAGTTTTATGGAGGAGGAAGTATCCGCTGAAGACTACACTAAGTTCGAAGACAGTGGCCGGTTATGGCCGAACTGAGGCATTTGAAGTTCGTTTGTGAACGTCAGCTTTGTAGAAAAGCTCAGGTAGATTCTAGAATCTCTCGAAAGCCGCCATTCAGAACTCGGTTGCGACCGGCAAAGTTCGACCCATTGCTGTCGTTCGACAGGCGCCATAAGCTGCTTGGATGCAAGACGAAATACGAATCATCGAATTCGATCCTAATTATCAAGATGATGTCGCAAATCTGATCAATACTGGATTGGGGGATCGTTTTGGGTTTATTGACGAATCCATGAACCCTGATCTATTCGATATTAAATCGAGCTACTCAGATGGGGTTTTCCTCATCGCCCTAGATGGCGAACAGCTTGTCGCCACTGGTGCACTCCTTCCTATCACGGCAGCGGTAGGCCAAATTGTGCGTATGCATACTCACTCGGAATTTAGGCGTTTCGGTATCGCGACGCGGGTGCTCAATGCACTTGAAGATTATGCAAACCAACAAGACGTTGAATCCTTGTACTTGGAAACAAATCTAGATTGGGGCGACGCCATTTCGTTCTATCAGAGAAACGGGTTTGTAGAGAGTGGTAGAAACGAAGTTGGGATTCGTTTCAGAAAGACGTTGTAGATGAACCTGCCTGATTGGGGACTATATTTCATTGTTCTCCTGGCAGCGGCAGCTCATGCTGGATGGAATGTCATCGTCAAAAGTAGCGATGATCAACTCTTATCCCTATCTGGGCTGAGACTAGTTGGTTTACCGATCGCTCTTGCCCTCTTGCTAGTAGTGCCCGCGCCGCAAAAAGAAGCTGTGCCATACCTTATCGGAAACGTTTGTTTTATGTATGCGTACTACTTTTTCCTGCTGAATTCTTATCGGGTTGGAGAGTTCGGCTCGGTCTACCCGATAGCGCGGGGAATTGCGCCGGTAATCGTTCTTATTGTTGCTGCCGTTTTGTCAGTGGATGAGATATCCGCTACCGCTATCATCGCTACACTGCTCATTTCTTCGGGCATATTGCTGCTATCGTATCAACGACACGTCGATTTGCGCGCAGTTCTGTTTTCCATAGGTGCAGGAATTTGTATCGCTGGATACTCTTTTCTTGCCGGAGTCGGGGTTCGACAGTCGGGCTCTGTACTTGGCTACCTGGCATGGTCAGAAGTGTTAACAGCCCTTGGTTTAATCCCGATAGCATTGTTGCTGCGTCGCGGTCGAATCGCTGCTTACTTTGTCGGAAACTATGTCCAGATATTTTTTGCGGGTGTACTTGCGCTATCCGGCTTTGGCATCACTCTTTGGGCGTTCAACTACCTGCCGCTCGGGCCAGTGACAGCAGTTCGGGAGACGAGCATTGTCTTTGCGATGGCTTTTGGGGTTATGTTTCTCGGAGAGAGATTTGGGGTTGCTAAGGCGCTCGCTCTTATCACGATTGTGAGTGGCGTTGTGATCTTGTCACTCACATAAGCGACCGTCTGTAATTGGCCGGGAACGCCAATTCGGAAACCCAGTTTTCCGGGCTTCTGAACGACCGTTGCCATCAGAGTAAGCTGTCATTCGAGCCAACTAGGCGAAAATCGACGCGAACGACCCTAACCAGACGTTAGCCTATGCCTCTAACTTTTCTCGGTTTCCTTGATTGAATGAAAGAGCCGCACAGCATTCTTCTCAAACGCTGCGCGGTTCCGCTCTCAAAGTTGGCAACATTGGTCTATGCTGCTTCGTGATAATCTTTAGTAGCCCGCTTGTCTATTTTCAATTTCTCTACCTCCTGGTTTAGCCTGGATATTTCCGCATAAAGTAAATCGCTTGGACTGGCGTCCATTGCAAGAAAAAATTTACCGATTGCTTCGGTGAAGTGTTTGAGTGTTTTGCGATACTTGTTAGTTAGTCTCATAATCTCTTCCTCTTGGAGTACATCTTTTTTGTAAACGTTCTTAGGCAACTGCCAGGCGTGGCGATTGTTCGGAGTCTTGTATTTTCTGCGCGACGATTTGAGCGAAACGACGAGCCGCCATCGATGAGCACCACGCCAGAATGCGAATAAATCGCTCTTCGTCCTGCTTTGATCCAATAACCTCGGCTACCATCTTTTCGGTAATCCGATAGGACGCTTTCGCCAATAAGACACCGAAACGGGCAATCGCTTTGTCTTCGCCTTGAAGATGCATGACAGCTTCATCCACCCATCTCGTATCCAACGGCATGGTTTCTCCCTCCCACGCCTGTATCGACGTCCGGATGGCATCTTGTGCATCTTTAGATATGACCTTAGCACCTTCGCGCTCCACTGCTGCTGCGTAGCGAGACACTGCGTCAGCAACGCGAGGATTGGGCTTAGCCCATCTCATATCTTCGGGTAGTTCGGCTTCCGGTAAGAGATTCAGAGTACGACCCGGAGTCAGCGACACTCGCCGGGTAGCTTTGAGCTCTGACCCGAACAGTTTCAAGGCGACTGCCTTTATAGCTTGGATGCCAAAAGGTGCCGAAACGGGAGAGTCGGACATCACCACGTGGCTGTAGCGATTGATGTCACTCATGCCCATTAACGTACCTAGCACTTCTGGCAGTTCTTCTTTTGAGAACGGAGAGGGAGGCAACTCCTGTCCACAAGTAGTCGCAATGGCGCGTACCCACTCCAGTCTGCGGCGAAGTAAATCGCCATCTTTTAGGCGTTCTGACTTTTGAAATATCTCCATCGCTGCTTCGCGTTCGCCCCCTGCATGAACCAAGCTAATCAACATATCTTCACAATATGGGCAGTCATTGATCTGAGACAGCACTGCAGATATGGCGTCCTTTGTTGTGCGGTCTACCTGATCGGGTACCAACATAGACTCGCGTCCAGCCGTCCAGATAGCCGCCATGAGCTCTGGCACCTTTGAGCGGCTAGTCAGAGACCCGTTTTTGAAAAAGTCTTCGCGGATCATGTCGTAGACTTCCTTTGTGAGTCCCTTAGCTTTCCGTGTTTGCACGGCGGAAACGTAACGCATGGTTTGTACAGAAAGGGTGTCAAACAACCAGTATCGAATATTTGAAGGCAACATCTCGTTCTCCTGTTTGGTTTTAAGTTGTACGGCAGGGTCAAGAGTAGACTCCATTCTAATGGTCGCTCTAGTACAACTTTTGTACCTAACAGAATTGCTGAGCATAGGTTCTAGGGCGTAGTATTTGCAGAGAAGTTGATACAGATTTTGTACTAGCTAGTGAACACCAATCACATATAGGGTCATCGTCATGATTGAATATGGTCAATTTTGCCCAATAGCGAAGGCGTCAGAGGTGCTGGGCGAGCGTTGGACTAATTTGGTAGTCCGCGAATTGGGCGCCGGTAGCGAAACTTTCAACGACCTACGAAGAGGGCTTCCGTTAATGTCACCTTCATTGCTATCTGCGAGATTGAAGTCTTTGGAGCAGGCCGGTGTAGTAACGCGGAGCGAAAATAAACGCAAAGTCCGCTACGCACTCACTGAGGCCGGGCGAGAACTCAAACCGATCCTCCTAGCGTTAGGTACCTGGGGTCAACGCTGGGTTAGCACCGAGTTTAATCCAGAGGATCTGGACCCATCGATGTTGATGTGGGATATCCATCGAACAATGAAGGCAGATTACTTCGATGCGGATCGCACCGTGTTGATGTTTGAATTTCAAGATTACACATCTAAGTTTCGACGTTGGTGGCTAGTCGTAGAAAGTGGTGAAGTAGATGTATGTATGAAAGATCCAGGACACGAGGTCGATTTGCATGTCACGACCAATGTCGAGACTTTGACCCGAATCTGGTTGGGCAACCTTTCCTACTCAAAGGCGCTTGGAACCAAGCTACTTCAGATGTCTGGATCCAGCAGGTTGAAAAGAGATGTTCGGAACTGGTTGGGTACCAACTACTTCGCCAGCGTTAAACCTGTTGTCGTTAAGAACAGTTAGCGACTATGTCTATGATCAAAGCAAACGCGAGCATCGGAGATTGGTGTCTGCTTTTGCTGTTGTCGGTACTCTTTGGCAGCGCTTTTGTGATGGTGGGGATCGTTCTACCCGATATCTCGCCATTAAGTCTGGTGGCATACAGAGTCGGCATTGCCGCGTTCGCGCTCTGGCTCATAGCTTCTCTGCTGGGATCTCGTTTGCCTAGAACAAGGAGTGCTTGGGCTGCCTTTGCCATCATGGGTTTGTTAAATAGTGTGGTTCCTTTTCTGCTTATTGCCTGGGGACAAACGCACATCCCGGCTGGTTCTGCTGCGATTTTGAATGCAACTGCTCCCCTCTTTACCGTAGTGATTGCAGGCCTAACTCTGCCGGACGAGAGGGCAACAATCGCAAAATTGATCGGCGTCCTTATTGGGTTTTTTGGGGTGTTCGTGCTGAGCGGTTTCCCGAGTCTCGACGGCGATGGTTTGGCTCAGCTGGCGGTATTGGGTGCAGCAGTTTCCTACGCTTGCGCCGGAGTATATGGGCGACGTTTTCGTTCGATGTCGATTAAGCCTATTGTAGTTGCCGTCGGACAACTCGTTGCTTCAACAGTTATCCTGTTCCCGATCGCATTGGCTGTCGATGGCGTGCCGACTCTTGCTTTGATGTCAACTAGTGTGTGGTTTGCCGTTTTGAGTCTCGGCTTGCTGTCGACTGCGGCAGCAAACGTTTTGTACTTCAAATTACTTGATTCGATCGGAGCAACAAATTTGCTGCTGGTGGCATTGCTTATCCCAGTCTCGGCATTGATTTTAGGATGGCTGTGGCTGAACGAAGATGTCGAACTGCCCCATGTTATTGCGATGTTAATTATCGCGATCGGACTTACGGTCATTGATGGTCGAATCTGGCGCAAAGTCAAATCTTCGCTGAGGGTTCAGGCTTGAGAGTTGCAAGAACATGTTTGTTGTAGCTCATACGGAATGTCCTGTACTGGCCGAAACCGACGAAACAACCATCCTAAGAATCAGCACTTTCGAGGACAGCTGTCTCAGACAAACCTGCCGTTGCTAACCGCTTTGTTGGGTCGAAAACGGAAGTCTGCATTCGAACCAAATCGTGGCATCGCTATATTCTGAAAATTCTAAACGACAAGTAAAACGGGCGATCCGATCGGCCCATCAAATCAATAGTTTTATTAGGCCCGCAGAGAACTACGGCAACATCGTCCTGGAGCTGCATAGCCGATCTTAGTGTTCCTTCAACTTCAAAATTTCCCTGGGATTGAATGAGGGTCTCTATGTGATTAATGATTAAGAAACCTTGCCTCCCTTGATCAGAATAGAAGTTCATCGTTGCTGTCAAATATGCAGAAAGCGTAACTAGGCGCTTGGGTAATCGTTTGTGAATCAGTCTGCATAGCTTCTTCAATGCGGCTAGCATCGCATTGCTAAATGGTTCGCCAGACACCAGCTCGCTTGCATCGATAACAACTACGGGTGCACCTTCAATGCTCTGCCGAATCCTCTCCTCAAACTCTTTAAGAAGAGCAGTTGAATCACAACCCACAAATGCATGGTGACCGAGGCTTAGATATTCTAAGACTTCCGAGACGTCGTGCTTCAATTCAGTTCGCTTCATTCCCGTCACACAAGATCAGCAGACAAACGTTGTCGAACTAAGTGAAATACAGCAGGCTTCTTATTAGCCAAAATAGAAAACGGCGTACTACCAGCAAAAAGATCACCCGCATTCGGTTTCGTTAGCCACGTTTCTACCGATTCAATATTGCCGGAGAATAAGTCGTAGAGATTCCGGTATATTCCGAGCAGGCAGGAGATTTTCTCTATCAGCTCTACATCGATATCCTCAATATCACTTTCTTCGCACCATCGAAGGTACACATCGACAGGGATACCCAAGAGGACGCTAGCTTCTTCCTCTTCCAAACGCCATAGGCGTGCGAGGCTAACGTATGCATGTGCGGCCACACCTTGGAAACGGCGGTTGCCCGCGGCATCCCTCATGGCATCCTTGATCGTCTCGCGATACTCTTTGATGCGGCGATCCCGGATTAGACGCTCCACTAGCGCATCCTCAGGTTCGATAGCTACTCCGCTCATTTACTCTTCATCCAACACTGCTTGACCCGTTCTGAAGTCATCTATTGTGGGTCCAAGCTTTGATCCAATTCCAACAACGTTACTTCGCTCCTGAAGAGAAGCCTCTTTGCGTAGTCCTTGATAAGTCGCGAGCTCCGATTGAGAAAGCCCATTAATCAACATCGAAGCACGCGTTCTGTGAAGCTCAAACGAAATGGCCTGCTCTTTCCTTGCAACCACTTCTGGCTTGGGTAGATCGAACGGACACCATAAGTCCTTCCGCCCCTTTGCGGGTGCACCTCGAGCATCTTGTTGTCGTATCAACACTACGTCTTTCCGGTCTGCGGAGAATCGCGACGATTGGTAGGTTTTCTCTATGTCGCTCATCGTTATGCGGATCTTGCTTAAAGACTTCGATTCCACCGTATAGAGCAGTAGTCTTCCCAACAATCTCTTTAACCCGGCCGTAAATGCGTGTAGTTGCTCTGCACAGCTGGCGGTATCTATGTCAAACACATCCGGAGCGAGAGCAACAAAACCATCCACCGTAGTTAACCAGTCATCTGAACCAGCCAAATCCGGCAAGATGATGATTGGGTTGCTTAGGAATCGTTGTCGCTCCTCATGACTCCGCTTGTCTATCCGATGACAGAGACTGTAATTCGCGCCGTAGAAAACTGGAGTTCCAACGTCCGCGAGCATCCCCAGAATCTCAGCAATACGTGCGTTAGCAGTGGCGCTTCTTGTTAAAAATTGAAGCTCATCCGCAACCAACAGAGAGACACCCAGGATATAGGTCAGTTTACTTAGGTGGTTTGCTTGGCCGGCTGCGCCACCAGTTCGTGCGGGCTCACCCCCCAACGACTTAAGTAGCTCGCGCACGAACTCCGCACTCGACCTAACCTTGTGTGCACGGTAGTACCAGTAAGGACGATGTAAGAATCGCTCACCGCGCGGGCCTACTTTCAAGAAGTCTGGTTCCGGGAACACCTCTGACAGCCTCCGTAGCCACGATGACTTGCCGACACCAGCCAAACCAGTGACTGCCCGCGGAAATAGTTCATGATCTCTACTCGGGGGCGATGTGTAATAGGCACACTTCAGAAAAGTACTTTCGTCTGAGTAGAGTTGGTAGGTATGGCGATTGCTTGACTGTATCGCTTGTAACGTAACGCTTAATAATTGATCCGTTGGTATAAATAGTTGGCTGATCGAGTGCTCTAGTCTCCCCACAAACGCTTCAACGCTTTCACTGCTCTCAGGCTTGATCGCTTCCGGCTGCCGCGCCAACTTTTGACGTATCTGCTCTGCAGGGACCTCGCAACATCGAGCTAACCATGGAGTACTCTTGGTCACGCTTGGGCACCGTTCGTGTCTGAAAATTCTTCCCGATCCCTAACCACCTTTCCGGTCTTCGTCCGCCCAGCATTCCAGTCTAGCCCGGTATGGTCCTGAAACTGCTGAGCGAAGTAGATGCTAGCTGCAGAACGCGAGTCCTTATCTAGACGAGCAGATTCGGCTCGAATTTCAGCAATCTCTTCAAGTTCGACAACGGAGACATACAACTGCCGATCGTCATCTCGAATCGGAAGTTGAGCATCACACTCGATAAGAAAACCCTGGTATTCGATCCATATGTGTCTGACCGATAGAGGCAAAACGTAGGCTTGCAACTCAAACATACCTCTTGTTGCGCGTTGGCACACATCATGAGCGCGCAGCGAAGGGGAGTCGTAGCGCATACCGTGCAATTCAACCCCATGACCGTAGGCTTTTACTTTTACCGGCATCAAAAGCTGTCTTATCGCTAGATCGCGATCGACTTGCTTTCCCAAATTACGAAATCGACCATTTAGATAATTCCAGATGCCGTTTGGTGTCCCGGGTACACGTGCTTTTTTCATGTCTGGTGTAAGCCTGGCCTCCACATTCATTTTGCAGTTGTCCCGGACGGTGCGTTCTATTTCGCGCACAGCAAGTTGGGTATAAGTTAGATCGCTAATAACGTACTGAGGCTGACCACCCCGCACAGGCGTTCTCGGATGTGAAGCTTCAGTAGGGGCTTTCGATTGCCCCGCGTAAGTTGGTGCGATGTCTCTAAAAATGACTGCGGATTCGAGCTCTTCCATCAGTTCCTGCATCGCCCCTGGCCCTCGATCAAAGGAGAGCCACTGAGGGATACCTATGCTAGGCCAATCCTCAGTACCTATTTTCACGCCGAACAAGCTGCAAAAATAGACTTTCGAAACACACATGCAGAATATCGCCATGCGATACGCTGCTGCCTTCTCTCCGCCGATCGAGAACCCGATACCTACTATTTCTCCACTACAAATATCGCGCAACCTAACAACACACATCTTCGGCATCGGATTTCCATCACGCTCTCCCTTGGGGACTTCCTTCAGAAAATAGCCGTCACCTTCCACACGCTCCAGCAGGTTTGCGACTTCAGCGGTAAAGGGGCCCTTCGAGGGACGCCGGTTTCGGACCTTCTGTTCCCCGTTCCGATCAACGCGTAACTGATCGCGGCCTATATGTTGAGCGAGTATGTTGCGAAACTGGGACTCACTCGGAAACGGATGTCCATCCGGATGAAACATCTCAAAATGCTTTTCATTCAGACGCCTCGCCCTACAACCAAATTTATTTAGAAGACAGTATTCGTAGATTTCAGGTTGAAACAATCCGCCGCCCTTTACCTCCCGATAACCTTTCAGAACAAGATCTTCCATCTCCTGCGTTTTCGAGTAACCGCCAATCTTGCCTGCACCTGGTTTAGGTCCTCGCTTCTTCAAATCTCCTTCCGGCGGTGCTTTATCTCTCCCTGAGTGTAAGGCTCTTGGCAGGAGCGCCCACTTACTTCGGTTGAAAGAGACGTAAACGAGAGTGTGTGTAGCGCTTCGAGTGACCTGGAGGTTGTTAGCTCGAGCGATTTTGCGAATCTCTCGGAGCGGATCATCCTGATCGAACAACCAATCTAGGTGGCCAAAGATGGGTTCATATCTGTCCATTGTCGCTTTAACCCGGGCCTTGTGTTTTTCCTTATAGGCCTCCAATGAGTACGGCTTACTAGTGGATTGAGAATCCCCAGATAGCGGATCCAACCAAACCGGTAAGGTGCGTTGTTTAACTGCAGTTTCAATTTGTCCTTCAATCAAGGCATCTTCAAACAAAGAACGAGGAATGAATTCAAGAAATCCCTTGCGACCACAATCGCTAAAGCAGCTGAGCATCACATCGTCCCGAATCGCATTTCCCCCTAGATAGAAGTACAGCGTTTGGGCCTTAAGATTTCGATAACCGTTCCGTGCGATCAGTTGCTCCCCAATTGAGCCCACTTAGCACGCAATCCCAGCTGGCGCGTACCATTCTTTATACACATCCAATAGATCCACATGCTCCTTTCTCATGGGCGCATCCATCACCACAGGAGACAAGAGGTCTACTCTTAATTGTCGTCGCCAGATCAAGCGATGAAATTCGGCGTGTATGTCACTAACTGAGTACTTGTAATCAACCGACAGTTTCACCACGACTTCGCAAGGCGGTACGCCGTCATGTAGCGCTAGCTCAAAAAGACCACGAATAGATGATTGGGCGTCCTGAGAAAACAGGCTTGTCTCGCAGACCGATGGATACATCACACGCAAGTTTCCAATCACGTCGGCGCTGAGTTCATTCTGACCTAAACGACAAGTAGGAATGTCTACGTCTTGGTAGTAGGTCTCTTCACCTGAGTTCCGCCGATGGAGTTTTGCACGCCATTTCTCCATTTGCGCGTGATCTGTGCTGTTAGGCTCCTCGAAGTCTGATTCGTCTTTCTTGATCGACCAGTTAACGGCTGTCAAATATGGCGGCTCTGTCAGCTCAAATATAAGTAGGAGATCACCCTGATACGGAAAAGCAACAAGTGCTTTTTTTGTCGCCGCTGGATTTGGGATGAAGATTCGTGGGTGCTTGTTAAGCCACCCTTGCCGTTGCGCGACATCCAGTGTGCCACGCACATAAGGCCACGAGAGATCCTCATATCCGGGAAATCCATCAAGCGGATGCGGGGCTTCGAGCGGGTGAAGCATTTTTTGCTCATGCAGATCTATTAGTCGCGGGTGATATAGGGCCAGAAGGGCAAACCAAACTTCCGGTTGCGACATCAAGTGCAATTTTCGATTGTGCAGATAGAAATGAATTGTCGTCGGTCGTGACATGCTCGGCGCCTCTTCTTTCGTTGCACGCGTAGAAGGCTGGTAGGCACTCCCAAACCTTGCTGGAATTTGCCGCTCTCTGATCTGAACCAACCTCCGCTTGTTAATCCCAGCCAACACTTAATCTCTAAAATTAATATATTGATATTAAAATTAGTATTGACTACGATTCAACCCTATACGAATATTTAATTTATGGATTCCTATGGCGAACGACTCAGAAACGAACGATTGCGGCTGCACTACACGCAGAAGGTGTTCGCTGAAATGATCGGCATAAGCCAAGCCTCCCAGGTTGGATACGAGTCCGGCGCGCGCATACCCAGCATTCACTACTTGGTGCAGGCAGCCTCGATCGGCGTCGACCCGGTCTACGTGATGTTTGGCAAATCTAAACTTCTTGCAGGGATGGACATGATGGATTGGCCGCTTCAGGACCAGATACAAACCATCGTTGAGCGCTGGCTAGAAGAAAACGAACTCAAACTCCCTGTAACCAAGAAGATGCATATCGTCCGCTTATTGGTCCCACGCTTTAGCAGCACAGATGACATCGATCCAGGCTCAATTGCACACGAGCTATCGCAGTTGGTTGCTTAGGATGACGATAGAAACACTTAGCATCGGCAATAGAACCAAAAGCCAGGCAAATACCGAGATTGATGAAGAGATTCGCTCAATTCTCGAAACAGCGGCCATTCCCAAGGCAAAACCTCTCGGAGACAGTTCGGCAGAATTTGTCAGCGGTCTATACGCATGCTCGCTCTTCCTGGCGCTTGCAAGTTTTGCCCTACCGGAAACAGATCGAGGCTTTTGGTTTTTCTGCAGCGCGATAGTGTTTGTCTGCGCTTCAGTCGTGGTTGATCGAAACAAGAAGAAACGTAATCGTCTGCCATAACAATGGACGATGCTGCTTCCGGGCCTAAGCAAGAGACGCTCTTCTCCAACGACTTCGAACTTGGATGGCTACCCAACGAAACGGTTTTTAGCTACGCGTCTCGATTTCATCGCCTGAGCGGCAACCCATCACCGAGTTTGACAGCACACATGCTCTTTGGGCACGCGAAGCGCGGATACCAGCATGATCTGGCGGCAGGTCTGGGCGAGCTAACAAAGGCATTACCCCACCTCGGCGCGCCGGAGGACATCGCTACAACACGAACGCTTCTTTCGTACTACTTGCCATTCCAAAATAAGAAAAACACAGAGCTCGCAATAGACGCACTTTGCGGCGAAAAGGTGGGGGGACTCAAATACCAACTAGGCATACTGACCAGTCGCATTGGGAGCAATCACCCCTTAAAGGCCTGTTCACGGTGCATCTCTGAAGATATCGAAGAGTTTGGGGTGGGGTACTGGCATCTGGATCATCAGTATCCAACAGCTTTGATCTGTTTGAAACATGACTCAATACTTCGAAGTGAGTATTCCAAATCCAGCGGTTCAGGTCGTTTTCGTTGGATGCTTCCAGATGAAACGAACTTCGCTGATAGCTCTGAGAGCCTAGCAAGCACTCCAGAGCATCGAAAGCTCACCCAACTTTCTTTGAGGTTAGCCGCATTAACTCCATCGTTCGTCTTTGATCCAGAGGTGCTAACCCGCGCAATTAGGGGAAGGATGGAACAGTTTGGCCTCAGTCGTGGTGCACACCAAATCAACCAAAATCGGACTGCCGAAGGTTACCTGTATGCTCTGCAAAATTTGCAGGACCATTGGTCCCTTAGGCGCCTTCCCAGAACTTCCACCGCAGTTAAAAAGCAAATTGTGCCGATCTTACGAAACGCCGCGACTACGAAGTCGCCAGTTAAACAACTCACGGTTCTACTATGGTTGTTCGAATCCTGGGAAGACTTTTGGGAGAGCTACACTGAGCATCGCTTAGATCCGCCACCGGATGAACTGCAATACAGCTTGCCGGAGCAAACACAACGATTCGATGCTCAATTCGTTGAACTCGTTCAGCAAGGTATGTCCATCACAGCTGCCGCAAAGCGTATGGGCATCAGCGTAAGCACTGCACAACGCAATGCTGCAGCGCGTGAACTACAAGTACACCGGCGGCCAAAGCGAATTAGAGGGTCGCTTGAAGTTGACCTTATTCAAAAGCTGGAACTCGGAACCGGCAAAAAGGATTGCGCCGATGATTTGGGAATCTCTGTTACGAGCATCAATAGGTATTTGGCCCTTCACCCAAGCCTCAAGGAAAAGTGGTCGGTAATTCGCTTCGAAGCAGCGCGTTCAGATCAACGACGACACTGGCGATTCTCCATTCAGCAACACGGTTTGGTGAAAGATGCCCGCGCTCACGCAAAGTCGACCTATGCATGGTTATATCGTCATGATCGCGAATGGCTGACTAACTTTAACGAGGGGAACAAAAAGCCGCCCAAAGGTAATAATTCACGAATAGACTGGCAATCTCGCGATCAGGAATTGCATTCCCAGCTTCTTGAAACCTATCGTCGCCTCGTTGTTGCCGGAAAATCGCCAACGCAAAACTCAATAAAACAGATTTGCGAATCCGTACCCTCCCTGGGCCCCTACGTGAGCAAGTTAGATCGGCTGCCGAAAACCAACAAGGTAGTTCAACTCCACATAACACCGAAGCGTTCTCCTCGAAAATAGCGTGGCATGCTGTCAGCTCAAGCCCCTCCCCGATGAATCACTTGCTAGTTTTCTGCAGCGTAACTCAATTCTGATTGGCGCTAAGCTACACGAACTCGACATCATCAGACGTTCCCCGACAACCCAATTTCTCGAACTAAATAACGGGACGCAAGATACACGCGCACTCTGGGGTAGCGCCGTGTTAGCTCATCTAACTTGTCGGGAAAGGCGCAGCCTCAGCTACTACCCACTAATTCGACACTACGACAATCCTCGTTGGGGATTGCCGCAATACTGGACGAAGCAGATCAAGGAGAAGCCGAGTTATTGTCCCATTTGTGCGGAGGAAGACATCGCGCGTCACGGCTTTGCTCAATGGAGAAAGCTACATCAGCTTCGATGGGTGCGTGTTTGTCCTACTCACGAAATCGTACTAGTTAATCAGTGTTGGAAATGCGGACAGGCTGTAAACGGAATGCCACATTTCACTTGTTCGCGTTGCGGTACTGATTTGCGATGCAAACAACATCCGGATAGTGAAAACTCACTCATCAAGGCATGGATTCGAGCAGCCAAGATAACGAGGCTTGTCTTCTTTAAACCGAATTCTGGCTGTTTAGACATCGAGCGAATGGGTTTGCTCATTGACGAGTCTGTACCAAGGCGAACACGAGCTAGATTTCAGAATGTGGCTCGCGAGTTAAACTCCGTCTATGGAGCGGAGCATTTAACTAGAGTAGGTTTGAGTATGTCTGGAGAGAGAACGTTTTCGTGGCCTGCCAAATACCTAAATAGGCGCTGGCACCGGCGGGAGCCTGCCATGGAAATTCTGCTGTCGAGCCATTTCTGCTCCTCGTCAGAACTGATTGATTACTGGGATCACAAGCCGAGCCCAACGTTCAAGTTCAAAGCCGTTTACTTAAACTCAATGTCTCTATCCTCTCTGAAGACCGTTTATCGTTCACCATCACACGAGGACGCGGCCCGAACTTTAGGAGTGTCGAGCAAATTACTAGACTTGGTTATCGGTCAATATCCAGGGTATCGGGAAAGAATCAAAGCATACAGAAGACGGCAACAGTGCTGACTCCCAGCGTCATCGAACCAATAGCTAAGTCACACCCATGAATAGGTGACGGTTCTTTGCCACCAACCTGCTGCCCGAACAGGGGTTAGTTTAGTCGCCCCTTCAAACGTGCTTTCAGGGTTCTTCCACGGAGGCTTTGCATACACGGATATCGTATTCGAATCGATGAATCTGGCAATATATGAAGCTAGAAACGAAGGCGAGATACAGTGCACAGTTATCGAATAAGGACATCAAGAACAGGCGAAAGGGAGTTTGACCTCAACCGAATTACAGTGCTGCTTGGTGCAAACGGAACCGGTAAATCAAAGCTCCTTCAAGAACTCCAAGGACAAGCGCCAACCTATTTTCCGAACTATACGCCTGTACGTATTGAAGGTGGTCGCGCTATCGAAATGAAAGATTCGCTAGAGCTGGACAATAGGAACTTCAGTGAGTTTAGGACCTTCGATCAAATGTTCAATGGATTCAAACAACGGCGTGCGCAAACCTTAGGTAGCAGGCTGTTCTATGGCTTAAAAACGTTAGAGCAGATGGGTATTGATTCAAAGATCAAACACTCAGACGAAATAGTGGAGTGGGAACAGAACGGTGAGATTGGCAATAGACCTAAACAGCCTGAAGACCCCATGAGCCGCGTTTTTGAGATATTTAACGATATTTTCCCCTCGATCAGTCTGCGCTACCGAAGCAATGACCGAAGGTTGCTTTGCAAGAAGGATGGGAACGAATACGGTCCCACGGGTCTTTCTGACGGAGAAAAACAGGTTTTCTCCATACTCGTGGATGCTATCGAACTCACTGATGACCAAAGCATCTTGTTCGTCGACGAACCGGAATTAAATCTAAACCCAGGATTAGCGAACCGGCTTTGGACCTCAATAGAAAGTCTGCTTCCAGATGCGATCTTTGTGTACGCTACTCATAGCGTCAATTTTGCAATGCGTGATGCAGTTCAACAATTGCTAGTTTTGAGCAACGATGGAACCGCGATCCAAAAACTAGATGATCTAGAAGAACTTCCCTTTGATGATCAGCGAGAACTTCTCGGAAATATCCCAGCTCTACTTTCACATTCAAATGCACTCGTCGTTGAGGGTCATGATGAGTCGTTCGATTCTGTCTTTTATCGTTGGCTTTTGTCCGACATTGATTTTCTTCCTGCACCAGTTGGTGGGAGTGAAGATGTCATCGCAATCACTACCAGGGCGGGCAAGTGGCAAAGAATTTCACCAGACGTTCGGCTTACGGGAATAATCGATAGGGACTACAAGTCTGATACCGACGTAGCACAACTAGAGGCAAAGGGTTTAGTAGTTTTGGAATATCATGAGGCAGAAAGCTATCTTTGCCATCCAAGACTACTTGCCGCGCTTATCGCAAAACTCGGTACTATTGAGCCGATCCCAAAAGAAAATGAAATCAGGGACAGGCTCGTCTCATATATTAAGAAACATGAGATCTCTATCTGCGCGAAACGTGCTAACGATCGGTTAAAGCAGAGCATTCGCCCTTCCGTGCCATCTAAAACTCTATCAAAAATCAACTCATATGAAGACCTCGAACGCGTATTCCTCGCCGATGTAGAGGGGCAAATGAAGCTCGCTAATGCAACATTTGACAAAGGAAATGTTCGAAGCGTTCTTCAAGAGGAAAAAGATCGCATCGGACACTTAGAAACTGCTTTCGATGTTGATAGTGCTCTGAAGTTGCTACCTGCTAAAGAGCTGCTCGACGAATTCGCGAAGTGGTTTGAGCTAACAGACACGAACACGCTAGCACGCGCTGCTAGGACTCACCTTGATGTGGCGGAGTTTCCTGAACTCGCGGCACTCCAAACAAAGCTCAATCTGCACGTTATGCGCAAATAAGTCAGCTTCGATCACTGCTTTTGGGGGCTGGCTTTCTGCCTACGAAATTATGCGTTTGCATTGTTTCCGGAATTTCGCAATCGGCTACGCCAATGGCGCCAAAAGATCTTGGGACAATCTTTAATACACTTCCGGAATCCGTCATCTAACGAAATCAATAACTTAGCGATTTCGTGGGACAAACTTTAATAAAGTGGGACAACCTTTAATACAAAACAACACGACGCTACGGAGCCAGCTCCCTACTCAACCGTCACGCTCTTTGCCAAGTTCCGCGGCTGATCCACATCGGTACCTTTGAGCACCGCGACGTGATAGCTCAGCAACTGCAGCGGTACAACGTAGACAATCGGAGCGAGCAATGCAGACACCTTGGGCAAGGGAATGACCGTCACACCGGGTTCCTCCTTGAAGCCGCTGTCTTCGGCCGCAAACACGTAAAGCTCACCGCCACGCGCGCGTACTTCTTGCAGGTTCGAGTGCAGTTTCTCCAGAAGATCGTCATTCGGCGCGACTGCGATGACCGGCATGTCGTCATCCACCAGCGCAAGCGGGCCGTGCTTGAGCTCGCCTGCAGGGTAGCCTTCCGCGTGGATATAGGAGATTTCCTTGAGCTTGAGTGCGCCTTCCATCGCCACCGGGAACATGGTGCCCCGTCCCAGGAACAGCGCATGGTGTTTTTCCATGAACTGTTCCGATATCTGCGCGATGCGTTCATCGAGATTCAACGCCTGATCGACCAAGCTATCGATGACGTGCAAACCTTTCACCAGCTCTTCTTCACACGCTCGATCGAGTCCGTGCCGACGCCCTAACAAGATAGTCAACAACATCAAGTCGGTAAGCTGCGCGGTAAACGCCTTTGTCGATGCCACGCCGACTTCTGTGCCCGCCTGAATCATCAGCGCCAGATCACTCTCGCGTACCAACGAACTCGTTGGCACGTTGCATATGGTCAGAGTTGAGCCGTAACCTACGTCCTTGGCAATGCGCAGTGCCGCCAACGTGTCGGCGGTCTCTCCCGACTGCGAGATCGTTACAAATAAACTGTTGGGCACGACGGATACGTGCCGGTAGCGGAATTCGCTGGCGATTTCCACCTGGCAAGGTACGCCTACCAGCTCCTCAATCCAATAGCGCGCGACGGACGCGGCGTAGTAGCTCGTCCCGCACGCAACGATGGTGACGGCTTCCACTTGATCGAAGATGTCTTTCGCCTTGACGCCAAAGGCCTGCTCCAGCACCTGGGTCCGGCCGATGCGGCCTTCCAGCGTATCCTTGAGCACCTTGGGCTGCTCAAAGATCTCCTTGAGCATGTGATGCCGATAATTCCCCTTATCGGTATCGTCATGACCCATCTCGACTTTGACGTCCGAGCGGATGACTGATTCATCCGCCAGGTTCCAGATGGCGATGCTGTCTTTGCGGATCTCGACCAGGTCACCCTCTTCCAAGAAGATGAAACGGTCGGTGACCGGTTTCAACGCAAGTACATCGGAGGCGATGAAATTCTCGCCGATACCCTTCCCGACCACCAAGGGGCTGCCGGAACGTGCGGCAATGATGCGCGATGGGTCCTGTTGACTGACGACTCCGATCGAATAAGCCCCTTCCAGCCGCTTGATGCTGTTGCGCACGGCTTCGAGCAGGTCTTCGCCTTCGGCGAGGTAGGAGTCGACAAGGTGGGCCACGGTTTCGGAATCGGTTTCGGAGGCAAACTCGTAGCCTTTCTCGCGCAGCTCCTCGCGCAGCGTCTCGAAATTCTCGATGATGCCGTTGTGTACGATGCAGACCCGGTCGTTGGAGGCATGCGGATGCGCATTGTTCTGGGCGGGCACGCCATGGGTCGCCCAACGCGTGTGCGCAATGCCGATGTTGCCGCGCAGCGGTTCCGCGTCCAGCGAGTTCACCAACTCCTGAACTTTGCCGACACTGCGGCGACGCTCCACCTTGCCCCCGTCACTGATGACAGCGAGGCCCGCAGAGTCATAGCCACGGTATTCCAGGCGCTTTAGACCTTCCAACAAAATCGGGGGGACGTTACGGTCACCTACTGCTCCGACGATTCCGCACATGCTTGTCTACCTTTAGATACTGCTTTGCTTAAGTTCTTAGTCTTACTTCGCCGACTTCTCACCGTTTTGCGGGCGTTGGTCGGGCCGAGTCCAACCTTTGATGTTGCGCTGTTTGGCGCGCCCGATGGCTAGATCGCCATCTTCGACCGTGGAGGTCACGGTCGACCCGGCGCCAACGAAGCCGTTATCTTCAATTCTTAGCGGTGCGACCAGTGTGGAGTTGGTACCGACAAAGACGTTGTCGCCGATGGTCGTGGGGTGTTTGTTGATGCCGTCGTAGTTGCAGGTCACGGTACCCGCACCGATGTTGCACTCGTCGCCGATGGTGGCGTCACCGAGATAGGCGAGGTGACTCGCCTTGGTGCCCGCGCCGAGATGCGCCTTCTTGGTTTCCACAAAGTTGCCGATCTTCACGCCGTTGTCGAGTTTGGTGCCGGGTCGAATGCGCGCAAACGGTCCCAGCGAACAATCGGCGGCCACGCTCGCCCCTTCGACCACGGTGTGCGGGTGCACTTGTGTGTGATCGCCGAGCTTGGAGTCGATGATGACCGCGCCCGGACCGATCCGCACACCTTCGCCGAGATGCACGTCGCCTTGCAGCACCACGTTGACGTCCAGGAAACAATCTTCGCCTGCCGTCACGGCGCCGCGTATGTCCAGGCGCTCGGGATCCGCGATCGTGACACCGTCCGCCATAAGACGACTCGCTGCACGCCTTTGAAAGATACGTTCGAGTTCTGCCAGCTGCCCGCGATCGTTGACGCCCGTGACTTCTTCCGGGCTGTGAGTAGCGATGCCCTCGACCGGAACTTCCTCACCGACAGCCATTTCGATGATGTCGGTGAGATAGAGCTCGCCTTGAGCGTTGTTGGCGTCGAGTCTCGCGAGCCAAGCGTCGAGCGGTGCATTGGGCACAGCCATGATGCCGGAGTTGATCTCGTTGATGGCCCGTTCTACGTCGTCCGCGTCTTTGAATTCCACGATGCGCTGAATGTCGCCATCCACGCCACGCACGATCCGACCGAGTTGGGCGGGATCTGCGAAGTGAGCGGTTACCAACCCCACAGACCCCTCTTCGGCGGCGTTGACAGCAGCGATGAGCGTGGCATGTTCAACCAACGGCACATCCGCGTAGAGTACTAGTGTCACGCCGTCGTCAGGCAATACCGCCCGGGCGAGTTGTACTGCGTGTCCGGTACCGTTCTGCTCCGCCTGCTCGACGTAGACCACGTCTTGACCCACCGCCGCGCGCACGTCGTCGCCCTGATGGCCAACTACCACCGCAATATGACGGGGATTCAGCTGCGCCGCCGCATCCAGTACGTGATGAATCATGGGCCGGCCCGCCAATTCATGCAGCACTTTGGCTTTCTGCGAACGCATGCGCGTACCTTTACCGGCAGCGAGAACAACGACGTCGATAGGCTGGTTCATAAGGGATGAGGAATCCGTGCCCGTGGCAGCGGGTGATTATAAAGTGTACAGGACGCGATGGGGGTGACTACGATCACCGGTTTGTAACTAATTGTTATACAAGGACGATCTTCCGCTCGAGGGTTGTCTCCGACCCCATCGTGTTTGTCTCCGACCCCACCATTTAGTCTCCGACCCCATGTTGTTTGTTAATTTAGTTGCGTTATAGACTCGCGTCCGAGCGCACATCGGATACGATGTGCCGATGCTGCCCATTATCCGCTTCGCGGTCCTTACCCTGCTGCTGCTGATCGCTCCGTACGCGCCCGCGTCTACCGACGCTTATGCCTGGGACTGGGTCTCGCGCATCGTCGCCGTCGGCGACGTGCACGGTCACTATCAGGGTCTCGAAGCGTTGCTCATCGCGTCCGGGTTGGTCGACGACCAGCTCAACTGGCGCGGCGGCACGGCACATTTCGTCTCGGTCGGCGACCTCGTCGACCGCGGGCCCGAATCGCGGCGGGCCATGGATCTACTCATGACCCTCCAGGATCAAGCACAAGCTGCAGGCGGACGTGTGCACGTGGTGCTCGGCAACCATGAATTGATGAATCTGACCGGGGAACTCAAGGATGTGAGTGCGCAAGAGCTGGCGAGCCATGGCGGTTTGGCAGGTCACCGCGCTGCTTTCGCACCGGACGGCCGCTACGGTGCCTGGCTATTGGGTTTGCCGTCCATCGTCCGCATCAACGATACGCTGTTCGTGCACGGCGGCTTGTCTTCCCTCGCATCCACTCAAGACCTGGTTTCCCTAAATCAATCCGTTAGCAACGGGCTACGGCAACTCCTCACGCTCGGCGGCGAACTTCGCGAAGCCGCTGCAATTCCCCTAACGGGTGATCTGCTCTTTGCCGAATCGCTGGCACCGCACGAGCAGTGGGCGCCATTCGAGGCCATTACACGCTCCCACACTTTTGGCATCACCAGCTTACATTGGTATCGCGGCACCGCGACTTGTCACCCGCTGATCGAGCGTCCGCGTTTGGAACGGGCTTTGCGCCGCTTGTCGGCCCGGCGTGTTGTGATCGGTCATACCCCGACGCCGACCCGTGACATCACACCGCGCTTCGACGACCAGGTCATCGCCATCGACACCGGTATGCTGGCGAGCGTGTACAAAGGCAAATCCCGCGCGCTGGAACTCGTCTACGCCGATGGCGCCGCCACACTGACCGTCATCGATGCAGAGGGCCGCCGCGCGCCTCTCGAGCCGGCGGCTCAGCACAAGACTAGCGAGATCTTGCAACGCACGCTCTCTAAGCGAGCGAGCCGGCGCGCCAGAGCGGCTTATCTGCTCGATGACTACCTCGGCCTCGGTTTCGTGCCTCCGACGAACATCGAAGCAGGCGATCGAGGCATCGCCGTGCATCTGCCGCGTTCCTTTACGGAAGCAACCCGCATGGAACAACAAATCTCACGCCCCAACGAATGCGAGAGCGGCAGTGCCTACGACCTCTTGGCCGCATACGATGCCTTGGTCGGCAACACCGGCCGCGACGCCGATGCTTTGCGTTACAACGCGCGTACCTGGGGACTCATCGCGGTCGCCAACGAGAAAACGTTCGGCTCGCAAAGTTCCATTCCCCAGTACACGCGGCCTGTCTACCTCCCCGCCGCGATGGTCACGCGCCTGGAAGCGATGAACGCCGAGCGACTCGAGACCTTGTTCGAAGGATTGTTATCGGCGAAGCAGATAAAAGCGTTGTTAAAGCGCCGGGATCGCGTACTAGAATGGCCCACACTGCCGGAAGCACTGCCCTAACGCAGATCGAACCGAACATGCGCAAGTCCACCCACATCGCAAACTCGCTGTTCACCATCACGGCTTACTACGTGTTGCTGGCAGCCGCGTATTACGCGGTCGTGAGATGGCTACCCGGGCTTCACCCCTACTTACCGTTCGGGGGCGTCGAGGACTTGCTGTCCAACGCCGGTTCCGACATTGAAGTGATTACCACGATATTCAACACGCCGACGTTCAAAAACGTGGAGGCCATTACCTTGGGCCTTGCGATCTTCGGTGCGTTGCTCCTAATGGCGCCAATCTCGTGGGTGTACTTCATTACCACGCAGTCGCGCAAGGTGGATCGCTCTTTTGCACAAACGATGATCGTGCTGCCTGTCATCGTCGCAGCCATTGCCATGATCGTGCTCGACAGCATCGCGCTTGCATTCAGTCTGGCGGGCATCGTTGCGGCGGTCCGCTTTCGCTTTTCGCTGGAAGAGCCTTCTCATGCACTGTACGTCTTCGCGGCAATCGCAGTCGGTTTGGGTGCAGGCATTGGCGCACTGGGCATTTCTTTCGTCATGTCCGTTGGCTTTGTGTACGTTAACTTGTTGTTATGGAAGCTGAACTACGGCGCCGATCTCACCACCCCCTTCTTCTCGTTCCTCACTGGCCGTGGACGCGATGACAAGGACCTGTAGCCTGAGCTTGGCGTGGTGCTGTCTCGTAGGATGCGCAGAGCCCTCGCAAGGCTTGACACAGTACGCACTCGGCAAAGAGTTGCGAGAGATCTCCGGCCTTGCGTTTACCGACACCCGCAGACTTCTCGCCGTCGCCGACGAATACGGCGTCGTTTACGAGTTGGACCTCGAGAACGGTGAGTTCTCGGAGCGCTACGCCTTCGGCAACCCGCCTGTCGCCGGTGACTTCGAGGGTGTCGCATACCTCGATGGACACCTGCACGTCGTCACCAGCGACGGCGAGCTCTTTACGCGCGCCCTCGGCGCCGGCAACGACCCCGATTTCACTCAAGTCGACACCGGCATCGGTAAACGTTGCGAAGTCGAGGGGCTGGAAGCCTGGCCGTCGCAACAACTGTTGCTGATGCTGTGCAAAACGGCTAGAAAAAAGTCTCTGCGCGACAAACTGACCATATTCGCTTGGTCCTTGACGGACGGCACCATCGCCAGTGCGTTCAATGTGGAAGTAGACCTCGACGAGACCGGATTCAAAAAGCTCAACCCCTCGGGGCTGGCTTGGTCGAAACCCGGGACGGAGCTGATCATTGTGGCCGCGAAGCAGAAGCGTTTTGTGACAATCACCCCCGGCGGGCGCGTCTTGCGCAGCGGTCAACTGCCCAATCCGCAAGCGCACCGGCAAGTCGAAGGCATCGCCATAGATATCGATGGCACCCTGTATTTAGCCGATGAAGGGGACAAGCGTGGTACCTTGAGCCGCTACGAGGCAGCGTTCTAATGGCATCCAAACACATTCTCTTCTTGCACGGTGCCGGGCCCAAGCCCGATGAGGCTGATCTGGCGGGTTTGTGCCGTTCAGCGCTGGAAACGGGACTTGAACGGGACTTTGGGAGTCGCCTCGACAACGTTGCATTCGAGACTTTCTACTACGCCGATCAGATAGCGCGCGCCGATGCCGAGGCATACGACAGTACGGTCGACCTGCACAATCGCAAGGCTACCCTCGACGCACTGTCAAAGCTCGATAAAACCAAATCGTTTCGTCGGAAGTTTTACGAAGATCTACCCGGCAAATCCTCGCGCCGCGAGTTCATGATGGACGTAACAGCAAGCCTCGGCCTTTCAGGCATGGGCTTCAAGAAGTTCGCGCCGGATTTGCACGCCTATCTCAAATCCGATGGGGTGTGGGCCGAACAATTGACCGGGAGAATAGTCACCTGGTTGGAAGCCACGCTCGCCGAACACGACCGAGTGTTGTTGATCAGCCACTGCATGGGCAACGCGCTCGCTTACAACGCGTTGTGGCACTTGTCACACGGACTCGACTCGCCATTCGGACATCATCTCGATCAATGGCTGACACTGGGCTCACCGCTGGCAGCGAACTACGTCCGCAAACGCCTTTATGGCGCTACCGCGGCGCCCGCGCAACGTTATCCCACCAACGTTCTAACGTGGCACAACATTGCCGCGGAAGACGACTATATGTGTCACGACATGACGGTCGCAGACGACTTCAAAGCCATGCTCACCACTCGTGTCACCAGTGCCATCGAAGATCACACGATCTACAACCTAAGCGTGCGCTACGGCGCGTCGGATCCTCATCATAGTGCGGGCTATCTCGTGCACCCGCGGACGGCTTTGATCATCAACGAGTGGTTACAGTCCTAAGCCGTCTTACCGACAGCGTTTGACGATGCGGCGCTCGAAGTCTGCATCCGAATCAAGAATGTCGAAGAACGCCTCCAAGAACCGGTTCACCTGCTTGGACCGGTAGCCTTGCACCTCTTCGCTCTTAAGCAACGCGTCGATGTCCGCGCGTTTGGCCAGCCACTCCTGGCGCGCCGTCTCAAGCGCGGCATTGTGATCGCAAAAACCCCGGTAGGTGCGTTGGGTGACGCGTTGGATACCGATCCCTTCCGCCGGAACGGCGTACGGCGGATTCACGAGCCCCGTGCTGTCGAAGTCGTAGGGAATGGGGGTGAGGTCTCCGGTATCTGACTGGAATACCACCACGTTGTGGCAACACTCATCTGGACCCCTCAAGAAGGAGAAGTCGGTGTTGCCGATCGCGTACTGAAACAACGAGGTCCGTGCGAGCGCTTGTTTACCGTACTCGCTGCGGGACACTTTTTCACGATCGACCACGTCGCCACCAAGCCGTTTGCCTAAACGCTTCTTGTGTTCGATGACGAACGCCGGATACACATCGCCTTCCTGCTTGCGGCTGTCTGCATCGACGTACGTGACCTCCAAGCGGCGCACGCGAAAGCTCAAATCGGTGAAGAGGTTGTACAGCCGGTAAGCCAGATACTCGGTCTGCACGTACCCGCGTTTGACGTAGCCGGGTGTACAGTGCGTCACCAGCTTGAGCTTATTCTGGCCGGCCAGCACCGTTCCGGCAGTCTGGTCTTTTTTGAAATCGAGCCACAGCGGCATGAAACGGCACTCGGCCCGCCTCGACTTGCCCCGTGGTTTCAGGCTGACGTCGAGTTCGGTTTGGTCGGGAAGCGTGACCGTTCCGGCGAACTCGGTCTCGGTGTCCTTGCGCGCCCGCATCAGCGCTTTCATGGGCGCCGTAATCACAATCGCCAAGGGGGTGTCGTTTTCGAACAGAGGGTCGGCCCGGGTCGCTGCGGGCACCGAAACCAGGAGGGCGGCGAGCAGTAGGGGGACATATGCCTTCATGCCCCTACTTAGCCCTATCGCCGGAACTTCCGCAACCGATCGATGGCGCTGTGCGCCGTGGCGCCAGCGCGAAGGGAACTAGCCCCTTCTATGTTTGAGTTTGCGCAGCTCGTCAATCGTACGTTGCTGAGCGCGCGCATCGGCCAACCGCGATGCGACCACCGAGAAATCCACTTCCGCTGCCTGTTCCGACTGAGCACGCTCAGCGGCGGTCTCGGCTTCTTTGGCTTGCGCTTCGTCGAGATCTTCGGCTCTGAGTGCAGTATCCGCCAAAATCGTGATGAATCCCGGTTGGATTTCGATGAAACCGCCGGACGCAAAGAACACCTCTTCTTCCCCGTCTTCCATGGCCAGGGTGACCGGTCCGGGTTGGATGCCCGTAAGCAGCGGTGCGTGACCGGGGTAGATACCTAGTCCGCCGATGGTGCCTACCGCCGTCAACTTCGTGATGGTGCCGGAGAACAGTTCCTTCTCGGCGCTGACGATTTCGCACTGCATTGTGGCCATGCGGGGAGTCCTCGGTTAAAGAGTCTTGGCCTTCTCGATGGCATCTTCGATACCGCCGACCATATAAAACGCATCTTCCGGCAGGTCGTCGTACTCGCCAGCCAGAATCGCCTTGAAGCTGCGCACGGTGTCGTCTCTCGAGACGTACTTGCCGGGGTTACCCGTAAATTGCTCGGCGACGAAGAAGGGTTGTGAAAAGAACTTCTGTATCTTGCGTGCGCGATACACCAGCTGCTTGTCTTCTTCAGACAATTCGTCCATACCGAGGATCGCGATGATGTCGCGCAGTTCCTTATAACGTTGCAATACCTGCATCACTTCCTGCGCCACCCCATAGTGTTCTTCGCCCACGACCAGGGGATCGAGCTGGCGGCTCGATGAGTCCAGCGGGTCCACCGCCGGATAAATACCGAGGTCGGTGATGGCGCGGGACAGCGTCACGGTGGAGTCCAGGTGCGCGAAGGTCGTGGCGGGCGATGGGTCGGTCAAGTCGTCCGCCGGTACGTAAACCGCTTGCACTGAAGTGATCGAACCGGTCTTGGTGGTGGTGATGCGCTCCTGCAGAACCCCCATCTCTTCGGCCAGGTTGGGCTGGTAGCCTACTGCCGAGGGCATCCGGCCGAGCAGCGCCGAGACTTCGGTACCCGCTAGCGTGTAACGATAGATGTTGTCGACGAACAGCAACACGTCACGGCCGTCGTCTCGGAACTTCTCTGCCATCGTGAGTCCGGTCAGCGCCACGCGCAACCGGTTGCCTGGCGGTTCGTTCATCTGGCCGAAGACCAGGGAGATCTTGTCGAGGACTTCCGCTTCTTCCATCTCGTAGTAGAAGTCGTTGCCCTCGCGCGTACGTTCGCCTACACCGGCAAAGACGGACAACCCCGAGTGCTCGATGGCGATGTTTCGAATGAGTTCGAGCATGGTGACGGTCTTGCCGACACCCGCACCGCCAAAAAGGCCGACTTTACCGCCGCGGGCGAACGGGCAGATAAGGTCGATGACTTTGATGCCCGTCTCCAGAATCTCGTTGCTGCCCACCTGATCTTCGTACGAAGGTGCCTTACGGTGAATCGGCATGTGCTCGCGCGCATTAACCGGGCCTTTCTCGTCGATGGGGTTACCCAATACGTCCACAATGCGACCGAGGGTTTCTTCGCCCACAGGGATGGATATGGGCGCACCGGTATTGGACACCTCCAATCCGCGTGACAAGCCATCCGACACACCCATGGCGATCGTGCGTACCACACCGTCGCCCAGTTGCTGCTGCACCTCCAACGTCAGTCCGGTGTCGTTGACCGTCAGCGCTTCGTAAACTTTGGGTACGTCATCCCGATCAAACTCTACATCGATCACTGCCCCGATGATTTGTACGATTCGACCGCTGCTCATGCTCTGCCTCTTTTTCCTGAATTCTTAAAATCAACTAGCCGACTGCATTACACTGCAGCGGCACCGCCGACGATTTCTGCAATTTCCTGGGTAATCGCCGCCTGACGCGCGTTGTTGTAGATCAGCTTCAGCTCGTCGATCAACTTACCGGCGTTTTCCGTCGCGTTTTTCATGGCGATCATCTTCGCCGCCTGTTCACACGCTCCGTTTTCGATGACCGCTTGATAAACCTGGGACTCTACGTAACGCGTGACCAGCCCTTCGATCAGCTGGCGCGCATCCGGTTCGTAGATGTAGTCCCAACGATGCTTTTGTGCGTCGTCCTCTTCCGGGTCCAGCGGTAACAACTGACGGATGGCGGGGGCCTGGGTCATCGTGTTGACAAAGTCGTTACTCGCCAGCAACAGCTTGTCGATCTCGCCCTCTTCAAACGCATCCAGCATTACCTTGATGCCCCCGATCAAATCCGTTAGCGAAGGGGTCTCGCCGACGTCGTTCATGACCGCCTTGATGTTGCCGCCTACCGATCGGAAAAACGGCCCGGCTTTGTTGCCGATGAGGCCCAAGTCCGATTCGACACCCTTGGCATTCCACTCTGCCATATCCCTGATGACTGCCCTGAACAGGTTCACGTTCAGGCCGCCGCACAAACCTCTGTCTGTGGATACGACAAGGTAGCCCACGCGTTTGACTTCACGCTCTACCATGTAGATGTGGCGATATTCCGGGTTGGAATTGGCCAAATGTCCAATCACGCCACGGATACGTTCGCTGTATGGCTTGCCTTGACGCATACGTTCTTGCGTGCGGCGCATCTTGCTTGCCGCCACCATCTGCATCGCACTGGTGATCTTTTGCGTGTTTTCCACACTTGCGATCTTGGTCTTGATTTCTTTGCCGACGGCCATTGTGCTTCCGAGTTATTCCGAACTAGAACGTTTGCGTGGCTTTGAACTTTTCGATGCCTTCCTTGAGCGTCGCCACAACGTCATCGTTGTAGGTGCCGTTGGCGTCGATGTCGTCCATGAACGAAGCGTATTCGCTGCGCATGAAACTCAATAGCGCGGCTTCGAAATCGAGCACCTTGTCGACCTCGACGTCTTCTAAGTACCCTTCGTTCGCAGCAAACAACGATGTACCCATCTCGGCGACAGACATCGGCGCATATTGTTTTTGTTTCATCAGCTCCGTCACCCGCTCGCCGTGCTCCAGCTGGCGGCGCGTCGCGTCGTCCAGGTCAGAAGCAAACTGCGAGAACGCCGCCAGCTCTCGGTATTGCGCGAGCGCGAGCTTGATGCCGCCGGAGATCTTCTTCATGAAGGGCACCTGCGCATCGCCGCCTACCCTCGATACCGAGGTGCCTGGGTTCATGGCCGGACGCAGACCCGAGTTGAAGTTTTCGGTCTCGAGAAAAATCTGCCCATCGGTGATAGAGATCACGTTGGTGGGGACGAACGCGGAGATGTCACCGGCCTGGGTTTCAATCACCGGCAGCGCCGTTAGCGACCCGGTTTGGCCTTTGACCCGCCCGTCGGTCTCCTTCTCGACGTATTCGGCGTTGACGCGCGCTGCACGTTCGAGCAAGCGTGAGTGTAAGTAGAAGACGTCGCCGGGATATGCCTCGCGTCCGGGTGGTCGTTTCAACAGCAACGAGATCTGGCGATAGGCCCACGCTTGCTTGGTGAGGTCGTCGTAGATGATGAGCGCGTCTTCGCCGGTGTCACGGAAGTACTCGCCCATGCTGCAACCCGAGTACGGTGCGATGAACTGCATGGGCGCCGGGTCAGCGGCACTGGCCGCTACCACCGTGGTGTATTCCATGGCGCCGTGCTCTTCGAGCGTCGTCACGATGTTGGCGATGGTCGACATCTTCTGCCCGATGGCGACGTAAATACACTTCACGCCGCTGCGCTTTTGGTTGATGATCGTGTCGATGGCAATCGCCGTTTTACCGATTTGACGGTCGGCGATGATGAGCTCGCGCTGACCGCGCCCGATGGGCACCATGGCATCGACGCATTTGAGACCCGTTTGCACGGGCTGCGACACACCCTGCCGCGCGATGACCCCCGGAGCGACTTTCTCTATGGGTGCAGTACTGCTGGCACTGATCGGTCCCTTACCGTCGATGGGATTGCCCAACGCGTCTACGACACGGCCGAGGAGTTCGGGACCCACGGGCACTTCCAGGATGCGCCCGGTGCAGCGGGCGGTTTTGCCCTCGGTCAGCCCTTCGTAGTCACCCAACACCACTACACCGACCGAATCGCGCTCCAGGTTGAGCGCCATGCCGTACAAGCCACCGTCGAACTCGATCATTTCGCCGTACTGCGCGTCGGCGAGACCATGGATGCGCACGATACCGTCCGATACGCCGACGATCGTGCCTTCGTTTTGTGCTTCTGCTTTGACATCCAAGCCTTGGATGCGACTTTGGATGATGTCGCTAATTTCGGATGGATTCAGTTGCTGCATGATGTCTACCTTCTAAAAGTACTTTCTAAAAAGACTTTGATCTTAACTTTTGGTTGTTTCGTCTCTATACCTGCACAAGCGTTTCGGCGAGCTTGGTCAACCGGCCTCGCACCGACCCGTCAATGACCACGTCACCCGCTCGAATGACGGCACCGCCGATGAGCGCAGTGTCCACAGAAGTCTCGATACTGATGTCCTTGTCGAACTTCGCTTTCAGCGCGTTCTTCAAACGTTCGGTTTGCTGAGTGTCCAGTTCGTACGCGGAGACGACTTCGACGTCCAGGCTGCGTTCTTCTTCGGCACGCAATGCCTCGAACTGCTCGCGTACGTCGTCGAGCAGTGCCAGCCGGTCGTTGTCTGCCAAGGCTTGCAGGAACTTCTTACCGCGATCGTCCAGCTCTTCGCCCAACACCTCGCTCAAGCGGAAAGCCTTGGCCGCTGCCGGCATGTCGGGGCTCTCCAACAGCACCTTCACAGACGGGTGCTCAGTGGTCGCCGCCAACGTCCGCAGCATGCGCGACCAGCCTTCCAAGTTGCCGTCGCGCTTGGCGATGTCGAATACTGCGTTGGCATAGGGCCGTGCGATGGTTGCCAGTTCTGCCATGGGTTAAAGCTCTTGCGCTAACTTGTCGAGCATGTCGGCATGACGCGTCGCATCGACACTGCTACCGAGCACCTGTTCTGCACCGCTGACGACTAGCCGTGAGACTTGACCGCGCAATGTCTCCTTCGCGCGATTGATCTCCTGGTCGATGTCTGCACGCGCACTCTCGATAATCTTTTCGGCTTCGGTGCGCGCATCGTCCTTAGCGTCTTCGATCATCTGATTAGCGCGGTTGCGCGCCTGTTCGATGATGCCGGCGGCTTCTTCTTTGGCTCGAGCCATTTCCGCTTCCGCACCCGAAGACGCTTCCGCCAGCTTGCGATCCGCTTCCTCGGAAGCAGCCAAGCCCGCAGCGATGGTTGCCTGCCGCTCACGCATCGCGGCAACAATCGGCGGCCAAATGAACTTCATGCAGAACCAGACGAAGACAATAAACGTCAGCGACTGCCCGATAAGAGTGAGACCTAAATTCATCGTCGCTCTCTATGCTGTTGCGAAATTTTTTACTGGCCTAGGCGTGACTTACGCCACAGCGAAGATCACGTACAACCCGATACCGACTGCAATCATCGGCACCGCATCGACGAGACCCAACACAATGAACAATTGCGTTCGCAGCATTGGTAAGAGTTCTGGCTGACGTGCCACACCTTCCAAGAACTTGCCACCCAGCACGCCCACGCCCACGGCCGCGCCCACAGCGCCAAGACCCATCAAGAGCCCGCCTGCGATGTATAAGAGACCAGTCAGTTCCATGTTTACTCCAAAGTAACGTTAGTGCTCTTCGGTATCGTGGGCTTGCGCCAAATACACGATCGTCAGCACTGCAAAGATAAATGCCTGCAACGTGATGATGAGGACGTGGAACACGGCCCACACCCATTGCAGAACACCGCCGAAAATAAAGAACACCGCACCCGCACCGAACATGAGCGCGATCAGTATGAAGATCATCTCACCCGCATAGAGGTTTCCGAACAGCCGCAAACCCAAAGACAGCGGCTTGGCGATCAACGTCACGAATTCGAGCACGAAGTTGACCGGTATCGCCCACACGGACGGGAACGGGTGCAACGACAACTCCTTCAGGAAACCGAGTCCACCCTTTTGCTTGATGCTGTAATAGAGAATCAAGATAAAGACGCTCAATGCCATGGCCATCGTGATGTTGGGGTCCGTGGTGGGCACGACCTTCATGTGCGAAATACCGATCAGCGTGGCCAGCTGCGGTATCCAGTCCACCGGAATCAAATCCATCAGATTCATCAAAAACACCCACACGAATATCGTGAGTGCGAGCGGAGCGACTAGATCGTTTTTGTATTCGAAAATGCTCTGCGTGGTGTCGTCGATGAACTCGACAAGCATCTCAACACCGTTCTGCAACGCCCCGGGTTGGTCCGCGGTGGCGGATTTCGCAGCTTTGCGGAAGATCCAAGTAAAGATAAGACCCAGCCCGATCGCCCACCCCATGGAATCGACGTTGATCGACATGAAGCCCATCTCTGCGGCTTCTTGCGCACTGTGGGCAAAACCCCAAGTACCATCGGCTTTCTGACCATAAGTTAAGTTGGTCAAGTGATGTTGAATGTACTCAGCCGATGTCTCTGCCATTTCCTAATTCCGTAACCCAACTACAACCTGCCGCACAGGCCCGATAAATGCAATTACCGCCTCTATTACCTGGCCGCCTCTGTTACCTAGCCGCCTCTATCACCAAGCCGCAGGCGCTCACCAAGCCGCAGGCGCTCACCAAGCCGCAGGCGCTCACCAAGCCGCAGGCGCTCACCAAGCCGCAGGCGCTCACCTAGCCGCAGGCGATGGTTACCTGACGCTCGGCATCAAGTACGCAAGCTGCAGAGCAACGAGCGTCACAAAAAAGCCCAAGGGCTCCACTGTGAAAACCGCGATAGCCACGGCCATCAATGTCAGCGTGGATATCGTTTTCAACACACCGTGCAACAACAAGCGCGACGCGTTGAACGTGCGTTCCATGAGCCAAGCGTAGTACAGACTCGGCACGACGACCGCCAAAGCCGCAAGGACCGCCGCTTGACCTTGGTGAGGTTGGACGAGGTAAAAGATCACCACACACAATGCGCCGAGGACGACTTGCACGCCGACAATCCGGCCTGCATGGCTCCTCATACCAATCAACGAACGACCACCACCGATTTCAGGGCGCGCGTATTATAGGGACGGGCTCAGGTCCATTCAATCGAATCGACTAACTAATTTAGGCGGCGCCAAGGTGTATTACCCGGATGCTTACTCGACAGACCGGTCCGATTACTCGTCATCGAGACCGAGATGTTTCAGAACCCCGTCGAGCTCATCGAGACTCGAGTATTTCACCGTCAGCGAACCCTGCCCGCTCGCCGAATGTTGAATGGACACCGGCGCGCCCAGCTTGTCGGCAAGACGTTGCTCCAGCCGGACGGTGTCGGCGTCGCGGCTGGGACGTGCTCGCGAGGCTTGCGCTGGGCGCGACAACTTGCGCACCAAACTCTCCGCCTGACGCACAGACAGACCCTGCTGCGCAATCTGCTGTGCAGTTCGGTCTTGCGCCACACCTTCGAGCGCCAGCAAGGCACGCGCGTGACCCATTTCGATCTGGCCCTCATCGAGCAGACGTTTCGCTGTCATGCCCAGATTGAGCAGGCGCAGTAAGTTGGCAATGGCAACCCTGGATTTACCGACGGCATCGGCAATTTGCTGCTGGGTCAATTCGAACTCGTCGCGCAACCGCGCCAGTCCCGCGGCTTCTTCCAAAGCCCCCAGGTCTTCGCGCTGAATGTTCTCGATCAAGGCAAATGCCGAGGCCTCCGCGTCGCTCACCGCTTTGACGACAACGTCGATTGTCGCAAGCCCGGCTTTTTTTGCGGCTCTTAGCCGCCGTTCCCCGGCAATGAGCTCGTACCCGCCTTGGGCTTTGGCACGCACCACGATGGGCTGTAACAAACCCTGACGCTTGATGGAGGCCGCCAACTCATCGAGGGCGGCTTCGTCGAACTGGCGACGCGGCTGGAACGGGCTTGGGGTGATGTCCTCAATGGCCACGGCTTGGCCGGTACGTGGCTCGGTGACCACGGCTACCGCAGCGTCGCTGCCTGGTGCGGTCGTCTGTTGCTGGGTTTTGCGCTCGGACAGCAGTGCATCCAGTCCGCGTCCCAGCCTCTTCTTACTCATTGCTCTGACTCACTACGCTGGTTCATTGCCTGCCCTGACGCCTGCCCAGACGCATCGCTCTCACTTGCGCGCGGATTCGCGGTGCGTTGATGTTTTTGTCGCAACTCCCCCGCTAGCGCCATGTAGGCGACGGCGCCGCGCGAGGTACGATCATATAGAATCGCCGGCAACCCGTGGCTCGGCGCTTCAGCCAGCCGCACGTTGCGGGGGATGACCGTGCGAAAGACTTCATCGCCGAAGTACTCGATCAATTGTCTGGAGACGTCACGGGTCAAGCTGTTGCGCGGATCATACATGGTGCGCAAGAGCCCCTCTACGGTGAGGTGCGGGTTCGCGGACTCGCGCACGCCTTCCACCGTTTCGAGCAACGCGGTCAGGCCTTCCAGTGCATAGTACTCACACTGCATCGGTATCAGCACGCCATCGGCACTGATCAACGCATTCACGGTGAGAATGTTCAAACTGGGCGGGCAGTCGATGATGACGTACTCATAAGGGGCCGCTTCCGCCAGCAACCGCTCGCGCATGACCAGCTCGCGGCCGTCCTTCTGCATCAATTCTACTTCCGCAGCGGTCAAATCCTGGTTCCCTGGCAGCAGTTCGAAGCCGCCGTTGCAGCGCATGGCAATGTCCTCGAGCGGCTGCCCCTCGATCAACCACTCGTAGATGCTGGCCTCCACCTCGCGCTTGTCGACCCCGCAACCCATGGTCGCGTTGCCCTGAGGGTCCAAGTCCACCAGCAACACACGCCCCCCGGACATGGCGAGCGATGCCGCCAGGTTGACACTTGTGGTGGTCTTACCCACGCCCCCTTTCTGATTGGCCACCGCAATTATTCGCGCCATTGCATCTCCACGAGACCGTGCACCGTGTCTAGCTGGGGCAAAGGATATTCCAAAGTGTGAATACTTACTCTCTCTGAGTCGCCTATTTTCAGGGTACTTTCATCCGCACGAGTAGCGGCATATACCAGCAGGCTTCCGCCCTTTATAAGCTGCGGTGCGGCCATTCGCCACAGCTGCGCTAACTCCGCCACGCCGCGCGCCACCGCTACCGCAAACCCGTCGTCGAGTGCCGGCGAGGCCGCGCCGAGATTCGCCTCCACGACCCGAACGTTCCCGAGGGCAAGCGTACGCACGACCTGCCTTAAGAAGCGTACCTTGCGACTCGCCCGGTCACACAATACAAATTCCTTGTCCGGATGAGCAACCGCCAGCGGTATGCCCGGAAAGCCCGCGCCGCTGCCGATGTCCAATACCGGTGAGCGCTCGAGACGGCAGCCGCCCAGCAGGCTGTCCATGACGTGTCGGGGCACCAGGCGCTGAATGTCCGCGCGCGAGACGAGGTTGAAGGTCCGGTTCCACTGCTCGACCAAACTACAGTGATCGGCGAGCCGCTCTACCTGCAGCGCCGTCAAAGTCAGACCGCAAGCTTGGGCGCCGCTCTCAACCTGTCGTGCGTATGTGGTCAGTGGGCTGCCGCCTTCTTGGCGTGGACTAACAAGATGGACAACGCGGCAGGGGTCATGCCCGGTATGCGCGCCGCGCGCGCTAGCGTGGTCGGTTGGGCTTGTTGGAGTTTCTGACGCAGTTCGTTCGATAGTCCGTCGATGGTCGAGAATTCCAAAGACTGCGGAATGGCCAACGCTTCGTGACGACGAATCTTGGCGATCTCCACGTCTTGACGCTTGATGTAACCTTCGTACTTCGCTTCGATCGCGATTTGTTCGACGACGGCCAGCGGCACGTCCGCCACCATCCCGATCACGTCACTGGCACTGACTTCCGGGCGACGCAGCAGGTCGAGTAAGTTCGTATCCTTAGTCACGGTAATACCCGCCGCGTCGGTGTCGGCCGCTATGTTGTGGCTTCGCAACCGCTCGAGCGTCGCTTTTTGTTGCGCCACTTTCGCACGGTAACGACTCTTTCGTTTAGCGCCTACCACTCCGAACTCGGCACCGAGTTCCGTCAACCGTTGATCGGCATTGTCTTGCCGCAGGCGCAAGCGGTATTCCGCCCGGCTGGTGAACATGCGATAGGGCTCGCTCGTGCCTAAGTTGACTAGATCGTCCACCAACACACCGATGTAAGCCTCATCGCGGCGCGGTTCCCATGCGGAGGTCCCGGCGACCTTGCGTGCCGCATTGATTCCGGCAAGCAATCCTTGCGCCCCCGCCTCTTCATAACCCGTGGTGCCATTGATCTGCCCTGCAAAAAACAGACCCTCTACGAGTTTTGTTTCCAACGAATACTGTAAGTCGCGCGGATCGAAATAGTCATACTCTATCGCGTAGCCTGGCCGCGATATGTGCGCGCGTTCAAAACCGTCGATCGAACGCACAAACTCCATTTGCACGTCGAACGGCAAGCTCGTGGAAATGCCGTTAGGATAGAGCTCCGTGGTATTCAAACCTTCCGGTTCTAAAAATATCTGGTGCGTTGTCTTGTTAGAAAAACGCACCACCTTATCCTCTATGCTCGGACAGTAGCGTGGACCCGTACCTTCAATAGCACCGCTGTACATCGCCGAACGTGACAGGTTGTTCCTAATAATCTCGTGTGTCCGTGAATTGGTATGCGCGATGTAGCAAGACACCTGGGACGGATGCTCATCCACCGAGCCGAGCGACGACATGACGGGCAGGTAGGCGTCGCCCGGTTGTTCTTCGAGGCAGGTAAAGTCTACGGTGCGACCATCGATGCGGGGCGGTGTTCCTGTCTTTAATCGTCCCACGCGAAAGGGCAACGCCCTCAGCCGCTCAGCCAGCGCATTGGAGGGTGCATCGCCTGCACGCCCACCTGGGTGGTGCTCTTTACCGATATGAATTTTGCCGCCGAGAAAGGTGCCGGTGGTCAAAACGACGCTGGATGCACCAAAGGTCAACCCCATCTGTGTGCGTACGCCTGTTACCCGGCGGTCTTCGATGAGTAGATCGGTGACGGACTGTTGAAAGATGCGCAGATTCGCCTGGTGCTCCAACATTTCGCGCACAGCGTTCTTGTACAAAGCGCGATCCGCTTGTGCACGCGTGGCACGCACCGCCGGACCCTTACTGGCGTTCAGCACTTTGAAATGAATGCCTGCACGGTCCGCTGCGCGCGCCATGATACCGTCCATCGCGTCGATCTCGGCGACCAAATGACTCTTACCGATGCCGCCGATGGCCGGGTTGCACGACATTTGACCGATCGTTTCGATGCTCTGCGTCAACAGCAGAGTAGCCGCACCCATGCGCGCTGCTGCCGCAGCCGCTTCGGTCCCGGCGTGACCGCCGCCGATGACGATGACGTCAAAGTGATCAGGAAAGTGCATGACAAAAGTATAACTGACTCAGGAAGCTCATTTGCCGATGCAAAACTCGCTGAAGATCTTACCCAGCAGATCATCCGGTGTGACTTGGCCGACGATCGTCGCCAGCGCGTCGTGGGCTAGACGCAATTCCTCTGCGGCGAATTCAAGTGTGTTGCCGTCTTCGAGCGCAGCACGCGCCCGATCCAGGTGCTCAAGACTCACTTGTAACGCTTCAATGTGACGCATGCGGGCAGTAAAGGGTGCGTCGGCATGGCCTCCGACCCGGTCGCGCACCACGCGCTTGAGTTCTTCGATGCCGCTACCTGCCAGTGCCGAGAGCCATACCACTTCACTGTCGTCAGCGCCGCGCGCGGTTGCAAGCTCGTCCGGCGTGAGCAGGTCGATCTTGTTCATGATCCTCACCAGCCGTTCGGTCGGCACTACGTCGATCAGACTTCGCAGCTCGGCTGTGTCTTCAGCGCGATGCCCGTCCATGCCTGGCTCGCCACTGCCGTTCGCGCCCACTTCGGATAAGGCCAGCACTAGATCTGCAGTCCGGGCTTGTTCGACTGCACGTGCGACCCCCATTTGCTCCACGGCATCTGCGCTGTGACGTACACCGGCGGTATCCACGAGACGCACCGGTAAACCCTCGATCACCAGGTCCACCTTCAGCAGGTCTCTGGTGGTGCCGGGGATGTCCGTGACGATGGCGGTCTCCTCACCGGACAAGGTGTTCAACAAACTTGACTTGCCGACATTGGGTGTGCCGACGATGGCGATGGTGATGCCTTCAGCGAGGAGTTGCCCCTGACGACAAGTCTCGAGCAACGCCTGCACGAGTTCGATGAGGGCGTCGGTACGAGTACCGACCTGGTGCTCGCCGATCAGGTCGACATCTTCTTCGTCGGGAAAGTCGATGGCGGCTTCAACCAGCAATCGTAATTCGACGAGTTGTGTGCTCAACACTTCGATGCGCGCAGAGAAATCACCCCGCAGCGATCGCGCCGCCGCGCGCGCAGACGCCGCCGACGCACTCGCAATCAAATCCGCTACCGCTTCGGCTTGGGCCAGATCCATCTTGCCGTTGGTGAAGGCGCGTTCGCTGAATTCACCCGGCCGCGCCAGTCGAGCACCCGCTGCGCACGCCTGATTGAGGAGCATCTGCAGAACCACGGGACTGCCATGGGCCTGCAACTCCACGACCTCCTCACCGGTGAAGGAAGCATCGCCCGGAAACCAGATCGCCAACCCCTGATCGATGACTTCGCCCGCAACGCGGAAATCGCAATAGACGGCGACCCGGGGTTGGAGCGGCTTAGTGCAAATGCTTGCGGCGAGATCGTGTGCGCCCGCGCCCGACAGACGCACGATGCCGACGCCGCCCTGGCCGGGAGGGGTAGCGGCGGCGGCGATTAGTTCAGCATCGCCACCAGGGGTCGGGTCTGCGATAGACATGACAGCAACACGCGCGGGCCGTTACGCCTTACTGGCGCCGGCGGCCTGGGCTTTGTCTACCTGTCGGTAGATGAACTGCTGTTGTGCGACGGACAACACGTTGTTGACGAGCCAATACAGGACCAGTCCCGCTGGGAAGAACAGGAACAGAACGGTGAACATGATCGGCATCATCTTCATCATCTTCACCTGCATGGGGTCCCCTACCTGGGGGTTCAGGCTCTGCATCCAATACATGCTCGCCCCCATGGCCAGCGGCAGCACGAAGTAGGGATCCATCACCGCCAGGTCCTCGATCCAGAGGTAAAACGGCGCTTGACGCAGTTCCACCGATTCGAACAGCACCCAATAAAGCGCGATGAAGATCGGCATGGGCAACAACATCGGCAAGCACCCCCCCAACGGATTGGCGCCCTCCTTCTTGTAGAGCGCCATCATTTCACGCGACAGTTTTTCGCGGTCGTTGCTGTAGCGTTCCTGGAGTTTTTTCATCGCGGGGGCGACACGACGCATGTTGGCCATCGACTTGTAACCGGCCGCCGACAGCGGGTACAGGAGGATCTTCACCACGACGGTGAGCAGGATGATCGCCACTCCCCAGTTTCCAACCAGACCGTGGAGCCAATCGAGCAGCGAAAACAGCGGTACGGCGAGCCACCACAAGATGCCGTAGTCGACGGTTAGATTGAGGTTGGGAGCGATCTCTTCAAGCCGGTTCTGGTCCTTGGGCCCGGCATAGAACTGCGAGCGCCAACTGCCGCTGGCACCGGGCGCGACCACTTGTGCGGGGCCTGTGTACCCGAATAGGTACGTTCCGTCGGCGCTTTTACCCCCGAAGTAGTTGTTGGTTTGTTCCGGCGGAGAGACCCACGCAGAAACGAAGTAATGCTGCAGGAAGGCCATCCACCCGCCCTGTACACGCTCCTCGAAACGCCCATCGTCGTCGATGTCATCGAATTCGAGCTTTAGGTAGCGCTCCTCCGGAGTGGTCAACGCCGCCCCCAGGTACGGTTGCGGCGCGAGCGAAAACGACTCATCGGTGGGCGGGGGACGGTTGTCCCGCTTGATCTGCACGAACATGCCCGCACGCGTAGGGGTATCCGTAGTGTTGGTATAACTGAACTCGACCTCCACCAAGTGCTCATCGCCGCGGAACGTGAATGTCTTGTTGACGGTGGTGCCGTTAAACGGCGTTTGCAGCACCACCTCGCGCGTTTCCCCCGCCGCCACGATCACATCGGTGCGGGGTGTCGTGTATACAGGGCGTGTCTCCTGTGAATCGGGCCCACCTTCGCCGATGAGTCCGCTCTGAGCGATGTAAGTGTGCGAAGCACTGCGGTCGAGCAAACCGTAGGGCACGTCCGGGTGCTCCAGGTCGATGGGGAAAGTCGGCAACTGCACCCGCACGATGTCGCCACCCACGAGGTCGATCCATACCAGGAGCTTGGGCGTGGTGACCTTCACCCACTGACCCGTTGGCGTGGGTTCTGCCGGTGAGTCAGTCGACGCGGCTTGCGAGCCGCTCTCATCGACCAGCAGGTCGCTGTCCGGAATGTCCGATGCCGCGGGGGGTGCTGTAGTAGTCAAGTCGGGTGTGTCGGAGAGCGGGGCACTCGCGCCATTGCCGTTTTGCGTATCCGACGCCGCCAGTGGCTGGTCGCTGTAGACCACCGGCTCACGCGCCTCGGTCATGTCCTCGTTCCAGGCCAGGATCATCAGGTAAGCGGTCGCTGCCAGTCCGATGAGCAGGACGATGCGCAACACTTCAGGCGGTAACATCGGACCTCCTATCGATCCTGTCGGCGGCGGTTTCGGTGGGTGGCACGTCGTCCACCCCGCCGGGGTGCCAGGGGTGGCATTTCCCCAGGCGTCTGGCGGCCAACCAGACGCCGCGCACCGGTCCGTGGCGTTCGATGCACCCTTGGGCGTAATGCGAGCACGTCGGATAAAACCGACACTGGCCGCCGAGCCAGGGGCTCAAGATCAGCCGGTACCCACGAATCAACCCCACAAGACAGGTTTGGCTCGTCTGGACGATACGTAATCGCAACCTATGCATTGCAGGCATTGCGGTGAGTTGTGTTTCTGGACTGTTCAATGGCTTCTATTTGTCTCCGACCCCATTTCTTGCTCGAAGCGCAACCGTAAAGTTACCCATTCTGCGGCCAATGTGGTCACCAGCCGGTCGTCTTCGATGCTTTTGAAGACCTGCACGACCACATCAACCGGGGGAATCTCTTCTATATGCAACCTAAAACTTTCACGAATGAGGCGTTTGATCCGGTTGCGTCTTACGGCCAGACGAGTGCCCCGCTTCGGCACCACAATCCCCAGCCGCGGGGTGGGCATTCTATTCCTTCTCGCGCGAATGCGTAACGCCCCGGTGCTAAGATGGAAATCGGTATGCTGAAAGACGGCAGTAAATTCGCGCCCGTGCAGCAATCGCTGGGATTTCGAGAAGCCGGACATTCCGGCCGAATCACGGTGGCGACTATGGACTCAGTCGCTTGCGGCCTTTCGCGCGACGGGCGTTGAGCACTTTGCGTCCCCCTTTCGTCGCCATACGCGCGCGGAAGCCATGGGTACGCTTTCTTTTGAGATTGCTGGGTTGAAAGGTTCTTTTCATGACTTACTGTTATCAGCTGACGATGTCAAAGGGGCCGCGATTCTAAGAAGCACTCCCGTGAGTGTCAAACGCCGTTTTGTCCCCGTTTTTCATCGTGCCAAATAGTATTAGATATTTCTATATAGAATTGTCGTTGTTGTTTGTTGGGGGCCATTATCGCTGTGTGTAAGTGAGATATTTGCCCTAGACTCAGTGAGTTAGCGGCCTTTGAAGGATGTGGATATCGGGCCTTTAACGGCACGATAACTACACTGCCCGCTGTGGGTAACCACGCCGGGGTGAGTTATCCACAGGTTCTCCAAAAGCCCGTGCACAAATGCCGCGGCGGGGTCTAACGGAAGTCATTTGCGGGACGCACGTTAAGCGCTTGAATTTTCTTGCCTTAAAAAAAAGTGTCACTAATTTTTCATCTACGCGTAGCTATTTGGGCTGCTATGGGCTTAAATGCCCGTCCGGTTCGCAGCAGCAATCATTCCTCCCAAAAGCCCGTTGACTGCCTTGTTACACCCTAAGCCACGTGTGCAGGGAGGATACAATGTCGCTGCTTGCCGACCGGTGAGGCTCGCATGAAGACTGTTACGATGAGTAATCACGTAATGAGGAGAAGCGTTACAAGACGTTACAAAAAAGGATCATTCGCGTTAGCGAGCCACGAGACCGGGCCATCGATGCACAATAACAATATGATGGTCGCGTCGGTCGAACGACATTGGACTTGAAGGGTGTTGGGTATTTAAGAGGATTTGAACGAACAACACGTAGCTTAAAGTCTGGGCCGGCCTTTAAGGTCGCACTTGGACAGAGCTTTGGAAAGGTGGGGCAACATTGGTGGAAAGAGGCATTTGGCAACAATGCTTGAGCAGGCTTGCAGACGAGACCACTGCAGAGCACTTTGAGACATACATCAAGCCGTTACAGGCGACGGTCGACGATCGCGAAGTATCCATCTTCGCACCGAATATCTACGTAGAAGAACAAGTCAGGCTGACTTACCTCGAACGCATTCAAAAACTGCTGTCCGAGGCGAGCGGTTTGGATGAAGACATCGATGTACTGCTCACGGTGGGTCGCCAGGATCACGCCGGGCCGCGCGCCGCGCGCGCACACGGCAAGACCAAACCCGAGCACAACCTGAATACAGACTTCTCGTTTGAAACTTTCGTTGAAGGCAAGTCGAACGAATTGGCCAAAGCCGCCGCATTGCAAGTGGCGGAAAACTCCGGCAACTCCTATAACCCATTGCTGCTATACGGGGGCGTGGGTTTGGGTAAAACGCACTTGATGCAAGCGGTTGGCAACGGCATTCTCGAACGCAACCCGAAAGCACGCGTGGTGTACTTGCATTCGCAGCGTTTCGTGCAAGACATGGTCAAAGCATTGCAGCAAGGTGCGATGCAAGAGTTCATGCAGTACTACCGTTCACTGGATGCGTTGCTAATCGATGACATCCAGTTCTTTGCGAAAAAGTTGCGGTCCCAGGAAGAGTTTTTTCACGTCTTCAACGCGTTGCTCGAGCGGGGTCACCAGATGGTGTTGACGTGCGATCGCTACCCGCGCGAAATCGATGGGCTCGAGGAGCGTTTGAAATCGCGCTTCGTGTGGGGGTTGACCGTGGAGGTCGAAGCACCGGAGCTGGAAACCCGCGTCGCAATTCTGATGAAGAAAGCCGAAGCCGAAGCGGTGGAGTTGGATCCGGCGGTAGCGTTTTTCATCGCCGAACGCATTCGCTCCAACGTACGCGAATTGGAAGGGGCGCTGCGACGGGTGATTGCCAACGCCCGTTTCACCGGCTGCCGCATCAGTGTGGAGCAAGTCAAACGCGCGCTGCGTGATCTGTTTGCTATCCAGGATCGCCAGATCTCGATTGAGAACATCCAGCGTACCGTGGCTGAGTACTACAACATCAAAATGGCCGACCTCCTATCCAAACGCCGCAACCGTACCGTGGCCCGGCCGCGACAGGTGGCGATGGCATTGTCGAAGGAATTGACGAACCACTCCTTGCCGGAAATCGGCGATGCGTTCGGGGGTCGCGACCATACGACCGTGTTGCACGCCTGCCGGAAGATCGCGGAGTTGAAAGAAATCAACGCCGATTTGGCGGAAGACCACAAGAACTTATCCCGTCAGCTTTCTGGCTAGTCTTTCTCTGACGGAGTAGAAGGGGTACCCTCACTTGCGGAAGGCCAGGGCTCGCATAGAAGCTCGGCAGCACTAAATTCGAGGTCGGATGATGAAATTCACAGTTCAGCGCGAGCAACTGCTGCGGCCGTTGCAATTGGTGACGGGTGTCGTGGAGCGCCGTCAGACCCTGCCCGTGTTGGCAAACTTGTTAATCAAGGCTTCTGAGGACGGCCTCGAGATTACCGGAACAGACCTGGAAGTGGAGTTGGTCGCTCGCTGCGCCGCTGACGTGACTCAGCCGGGCGAGGCCACCGTACCGGCGCGCAAACTGGCAGACATCTGGCGCTCGCTCGGTGAAGGGGTCGACGTGGCTGTCGGGGTCGAGGGAGAAAAAGCCGTCGTGCGTTCCGGGCGTAGCCGCTTCAGTCTGGCCACGCTACCGGCGGGCGACTTTCCCAAGGTGCCGGGCGGGGAGGCCAATGTCAGTCTCACGGCTGCGCAGACCGATATTCGAAACTTAATTGACGATGTGGCGTTTGCCATGGCCCAACAGGACGTTCGGTATTTTTTGAATGGCATGTTACTTGAGATTGCCGACGGGCACTGTCGGGCGGTGGCCACCGACGGTCACCGTTTGGCCATGAGCACGGCGCCCATGACTAATACAGGCGTGTCCAAGCGGGTCCAAGCCATCGTGCCGCGTAAGGGTGTGCTTGAAATCGCCCGGCTCCTCGACGGCGAAAGCGAAACCGTTGAGTTGCAACTGGGATCCAATCATCTCACGGTTCACGCTGGGGAATTCACCATGACCACCAAGCTGGTCGATGGACAGTTCCCGGATTACGAAAAAGTTGTACCCACCGATGGCTCACGGGTGATCACCGGTGATCGGGATACGTTGCGCCACGCGTTTCAACGAACGTCCATTCTGTCGAACGAGAAATATCGCGGGGTGCGGTTGATCGTCGATCCGGAGCAGCTGACCATTCAGGCCAACAACCCCGAACAGGAGGAGGCCGAGGAGACGGTCCCTGTCACCTTTTCCGGGGAGGAGTTGGAAATCGGTTTTAATGTGAGCTACCTACTCGACGTACTCAACGTGCTGCAGACCGAGTCCGTGACATTGAGCGTGTCCGAGGCCAATAGTTCGGCGCTGATCGAAGGGGTAGGACACGACGCGTCGGTGTACGTCGTCATGCCGATGCGTCTTTAGATCCCGCGCAGGGTGTGAGGTGATGTCAGATGCACCTTCGCTGGCTGCACGTTCACAACTTCCGCAACCTCGCTGACGTTTATCTGGACCTGAGTCCGGGCTTCAATTATGTGTACGGGCCCAATGGGGCCGGCAAAACTGCCTTATTGGAGGCGATCTATTTCCTGGCACGGGGCCGGTCGTTTCGGACGCGTAAGGTGGCGCCGCTGATTCGGGATCATGAGGACGCTGTGATGGTGCGGGCACGGGTAGCCTCCGATGCCGATCTCGAGCACGAAGTGGGGTTGCGCAAAACCCGGTCCGGCGAGACCAAACTCAGTCTCGACGGGGCCGCTCAAACCAAGGCATCCGGCTTGGCGCGCCTACTCCCGGTTCATACGCTGCTGCCCGATAGTGGCGAATTGCTGTTCGGCGGGCCCGGTCTACGCCGCGGGTTCTTGGATTGGGGATTGTTCCACGTGGAACCTCGGTTTCTCGAGGTGTCCACACGGTACCGGCGTGTTCTCAGTCAGCGCAATGCCTGGATTAAGTCCGCCGAGGGCGATGGGTCGTTGGATTTCGGCATGGATCCGTGGGCGGAGCAACTGCTGGCCTTGGGTACGGCATTGTGCGTTCAACGGGACCAGTATCTCGAGTGGCTGCAACCCCACTTCGACACCATGATCGGGCGGCTTGCACCGGAGCTGTCGGTCAGCCTGGAGCACTATTGGGGAGGGCTGGAAAGCCCTGATTTAGCTCAGAAAAAGTTGGTGGAATCATGGTCGCGCGATGTAAAATTCGGCTCCACGCATCGAGGTCCACATCGCGGCGATTTACGCATACTACTAAGCTCAGGAGAGGGCTCGCAGGCAAGCTTGCAGGACGCCGCAGACAACGTGTCTCGAGGTCAGGCCAAGCTGATCGCAAGTGCAGCCATACTCGCCCAAGCAGAACTGTTGAGAGAAGCCAGCGGCACGCACTGTGTCTTTCTTATTGATGATTTTGGCGCCGAGCTCGATCGTGAGCACTGGCAGATGTTCTTGGCCGCATTGGTCGAGCTCGAGTGCCAAGTGATTGCAACCTCGACCGAGCCTGTGGAGGCAGACTCAACGGCTCTGGCCCCATTGTCCAAGTGGGCACCGGAAGGGTGGCGTGCGGAAATGGCGGTGTTTCACGTGGAACAGGGGCGGGTGGAGCCGCGCAAGCAATGAGAGATATTTAGCATGTCAGATGACGATCAGGACGAAAATTACGATTCCGGCAGCATCACAGTGCTGCGCGGCCTGGACGCAGTGCGCAAACGGCCCGGGATGTATATCGGCGATACCGAAGATGGCACCGGCCTGCATCATATGGTGCAAGAGCTGGTCGACAACGCCATCGATGAAGCGCTCGCGGGTTATTGCGACGATATCTACGTCATCATCCACCCGGAGGAAGCGGTCAGCGTGACGGATAACGGGCGGGGCATTCCGGTGGACATCCACCCGGAAGAACACGTCAGCGCTGCGGAGGTGATCATGACCACCCTGCATGCCGGGGGTAAATTCGATGACAACAGCTACAAAGTATCGGGCGGGTTGCATGGTGTGGGTGTGTCGGTGGTGAATGCGTTGTCCGAAACCTTCCGCCTCACGGTACGCCGGGATGACAAAGTCTACGAACAATCTTATCGAGACGGCGTACCGGAAGCCCCCCTCAAGGAAGTGGGCGAGACCAACGAACGGGGCACCGAGTGCTACTTCAAGCCGTCACCGGAGACGTTCAACAACGTTCATTTCCAATACGAAATCCTGGCGAAACGGCTGCGCGAACTGGCATTCTTGAATTCCGGCGTTAAGATCAATTTAGTTGACGAGCGCTCCGGGAAACACGAAACTTTTGTCTACGAAGGTGGGTTGCAGGCCTTCGTCGAATACCTCAACCGCAACAAGTCCGAGTTGAACGAAGTGTTCCACTTCGCCGTGGACCGGGAGGACGGCATCGGCGTAGAAGTCGCGATGCAATGGAACGACAGTTTCCAAGAGCAAGTATTCACTTACACCAATAACATCCCCCAGGGGGACGGCGGCACCCACTTGGCCGGTTTTCGCGCGGCGCTGACACGTACCCTGAACGGCTATATCGAACGGGAAGGCCTGCTCAAGAAAGCCCAGGTCGCCACCACGGGAGATGACGCCCGCGAGGGGCTGACCGCGGTGGTCTCGGTCAAAGTGCCCGATCCCAAATTTTCATCTCAGACGAAAGACAAGTTGGTGTCCAGCGAGGTCAAAACGGCGGTCGAGCAGGAGCTCTACAGATTTTTTGTCGAATATCTTGACGAAAACCCCCAGGACGCCCGTGCCGTGGTCGGTAAAATGATCGACGCAGCGCGCGCTCGCGAGGCGGCACGGAAAGCGCGGGAAATGACCCGCCGCAAAGGCGCGTTAGACATTGCCGGTCTTCCGGGCAAGCTCGCCGATTGTCAGGAGAAGGACCCGGCGCTGTCGGAACTGTTCCTGGTGGAAGGCGACTCCGCCGGTGGCTCGGCCAAGCAAGGCCGCGACCGGCGCACCCAGGCGGTGCTGCCGCTGCGGGGTAAGATCCTCAATGTCGAGAAAGCGCGCTTCGACAAGATGCTGTCCTCCCAGGAAGTCGGCACCCTGGTCACGGCACTCGGCTGTGGTATCGGTCGGGATGAGTTCAACGCCGACAAGCTGCGCTACCACAGCGTGGTCATCATGACGGACGCGGATGTCGACGGTTCTCACATTCGCACGCTGTTGCTGACGTTTTTCTTCCGCCAGATGCCGGAATTGTTGGAACGCGGTCATGTGTTCATCGCGCAGCCGCCGCTCTACAAAGTGAAAAAAGGCAAGCAGGAGCGCTACGTCAAGGACGATCAAGAGCTGAACGCCTATTTTCTGGAATTGGCGCTGCAGGACGCTCGGTTGTTCGTCAACCCGGAGGCGCCAGGCTTGCAGGGCGAAGCGCTGGAAGGCTTGATTGCCGGTGTGCAGCAAGTCTTCACCAGCCTCGAGCGCTTGCAACGCAAGTACCCCGTCGAGGTCAGCGAGCTGTTGGTGCGTGTTCCCAAAGTACATGAAGCCATGCTGGCCGATGAAGACGCAATGACTGTCTGGGCAAGTGCGTTGGAAGGCTTGTTAGTCGAAAAAGCGGAAACCATGGGCACGGGTTCAGGCAGCAATGTGGAGGTTGCCGTTGCACTCGATCCGGAACACCAAGTGTACCTGCCCACGATACAGATCATGTTGAAGGGGGTCACTGAGCAGATTCACTTCAACAATGCGTTCTTCACAGGTCCGGAGTACGCCGAAATCGCGGTGTTGATCGATCAGTTGGATGGCTTGTTAGAAGCAGGCGCCTACATTTCACGGGGTGACAAAACCCAAGCGGTTGAGCATTTCGTGGATGCCTATACTTGGTTGCTTGCCGAAGCGCGCCGCGGCGTCGACATCCAGCGTTATAAAGGGTTGGGTGAAATGAATCCCGAGCAGTTGTGGGAAACCACGATGGACCCCAATGTGCGGCGTATGTTGCAGGTGACGGTCGAGGATGCCATCGGCGCAGACCAGATCTTTACCACGCTGATGGGTGACCAGGTCGAGCCACGCCGGGAGTTCATCGAAAGCAACGCCTTGTCGGTGGTCAACCTGGACGTTTAACGCAGGCTACTCAAAGACGCCGCCACTGCGGCGAGATCCTGGAAGACAAAGTCGGGCGCGCACGTGTTGTCGGTGCGTGTGCTGGCGCCATTGCCGGTCAGCACGAGTGCGCTGGCGCAACCGGCTGCCGCGGCGGCTTCGATGTCGCGCTTCGAATCGCCGACGAACAGCGTGGTATCCGGCGTTCCATCGTATGCGCGCATGGCGGTCAGCAACAACCCAGGTTGCGGTTTGCGGCACTCACAAGCCGCGGCCGGTACGTGTGGGCAATAAAATACATCCAGCCTGCTGCCGCCCACTTGCGCGAGTGCGGCATTCATCGTGTCGTGGATGGCCGCCAGGGTCGGCGCGTCCAACTTGCCACGACCGACGGCGGATTGATTCGTGCACACTGCCACGCTGTGGTGTTGTTGCAGTTGTGCAATCGCTTCGAGCGCCCCCGGGATGGGCTGCCATTGTTCCGGGCTTGTGATGTAATCCGGACTGTCGACATTGATCACGCCGTCCCGGTCTAGCAGGATCAGCGCGGGTGCTGATGTCGAAGAATGGGGCTGGGCGGCGTCGGTCAAAACGAACTCGTGGGTCACGGCGTACTTGTAAGCGTGACACCGGGCTTGCGATCTAACAAGACGGTCTGGCGGGACGCCTGGCAAGTCTCTCTTGAGAAAGGGGTGCAAATGACATCTGCGAAAGCGCGGAAGGTAGGCAAGACGCGCTGCGGCTGGTGTGGCGACGATGCACTCTACGTGGACTACCACGACACCGAATGGGGGGTACCGGTCACAGACCGGCAGGCGCTTTTTGAGCGGTTGGCGTTGGAAAGCATGCAGGCCGGACTCGCGTGGATCACGGTGCTGAAGAAGCGCGAACACATGCGCGCGGCGTTCTTCGACTTCGACATAGAACGACTGGCTCGTGCCAATCGCGCCTCGGTGGCACGCTGGCTCGAAGATCCCGGGATCATCCGTCACCGGGGCAAGTTGGAGGCGATGATCGGGAATGCGAAGTTGGCGGTGAAAGATCCCGACTTTGGGGCGATGCTTTGGTCCTTTGCGCCTGCTGCGGGAGACGTGACGGCGCCGAGGCGCTTGCAAGAGGTGCCTAGCGTGACGCCGGAGTCGACGGCCATGTCGAGCGCGCTCAAGAAGTCGGGTTATCGATTTGTCGGCCCGACCATCTGTTACGCGTTTATGCAGAGCGTGGGTATGGTGAACGACCACGTGGCGGACTGCTTTCGCCGGGACGACTGTACCAAGGCTGGGGTGCGCGCGCGCCGGTCCGGTGTGCGGTGAGTGCTGTCTTCCGCTTCATCCTGCGGCTTGCAGCGATGTGCCCGCCAACCGCGGCGAGGAAGATCTGTCGGACGATCGGCTGGTGTTTAATCCGAACCCATAGCGAATCGGTGCACGTCGCCCGGGTCAATCTCGCGCTGTGCTTTCCCGACCGACCGCAAGCCTGGTTGGACAGCACGCTCAAGGCGCGACTCGAGCACATGGGGTTGCTGTTTTTCGAGTTCGCCCATCTGTTGCATTGGCCGGGTACGCGGTTGCTGGCCGGCATCGACCAGGTGGCCGGGGAAGCGGAGTTACGCACGGCGTTCGAATCCGAGCGTGGCGTGTTGCTGCTGGTCCCGCACTTTGGCAACTGGGAACTGTTGTGCGCCTATCTCGGTCACCATTTCAGCGTAGCCGCCCTGTACGATCCGCCCAAGCTCGCCAATCTCGAGCCCGTCATTCTGGAAGCGCGACAACGTTACCAGGGAGAGATGTTTCGCATCGACACTGCCGGGATGCGCGGCATGTTGAAGACCATGAAGCGCGGAGGTTTGGTGGCGATCTTGCCTGATCAAGTGCCGGATCGGGATGCGGGCGTGTATGCGGATTTCTTCGGTCAGGGTGCGCTGACCATGACTCTGGTCCGCCGCTTGGCGGCGAACACGAATCCGGTGGTGATGATGGCGAGCGTTAAGCGATCGATGCGCAGCGACCGCTTTCAATACGCGTTGACGTTCGAGCCGCTCTCACTCGACATGAGCAGCGACATCACGGCGGCACGCAGCATCAATGCGGCCATTGAGGCCGTCGTGAGGGGTGCACCGGAGCAGTATCAGTGGGAATACAAACGCTTCAAGCGGCCGCAACATGCGCCGCACACGAACGTCTATCGCGATGCAGCTGACCGTTCAACGCCGCCAGTAGGCGGGGGTCAGCAGCACGAGTAGGGTAAAAATTTCCAAGCGGCCGAGCATCATGGTGAACATCAACATCCATTTAACGCTTGAGTCGAGGGCCGCGTAGTTCAGCGCCACATCGCCCAGCCCGGGTCCGAGATTATTCAGACACGCACCGACGGCAGAAAACGCAGTCATGAAATCGAGGTCACCGGCGATCATGACCAAGGTGACCATCACCAGGAACACGATGACGTAGACGCTGAAAAAACTCCACACCGCCTCGATCAAGCGATCGCCCACCGGTGCGTTGCCGAGCTTGATGGGGAACACGCCGTTCGGATGGATGAGACGTTTCACCTCGCGCAAGCCCTGCAAGTAGATCATGACTACGCGAATGATCTTGATACCGCCGGCAGTAGAGCCCGCACACCCACCGGCAAACGCTGCCAGCAGCAGGAGCACCGGCGCTACTGACGGCCAGGCGCTGAAGTTCTGCGTCGTAAAGCCGGTGGTCGTGGCAATCGAGATGGTTTGGAATAAGCCATCGCGAAGCGGTTCGACACCGTCGCTCGGGTGCAGGTACAAAAGTGTGCAAACGACGGATGCGACGCCCAACAGCACCAGCAGGTACGTGCGGAACTCGGTGTCGCGAAAGTAGTACAAGGGACTGCGCCGCCGCCACACCAGGAAGTGCAGTGCGAAGTTGACGCCGGACAACACCATGAACACCATGGCCACCCCTTCGACCGCGCGACTATCGAAGAAACCGATGCTCGCATCGTGGGTAGAGAAGCCGCCGATGGCGACAGTCGCCAAGCTGTGGCTGATCGCGTCGAACGTGTTCATGCCGGCAAAGAGGTATGCCACCGCGCAGGCGATCGTTAAGCTCAAGTAGATGTACCATAACGCTTTGGCGGTCTCGGTGATGCGCGGCGTGAGTTTATTGTCTTTGACTGGTCCCGGTGACTCGGTGCGATAGAGTTGCATGCCGCCGATGCCCAACATCGGGAAGATCGCGACGGCGAGCACGATGATGCCCATGCCGCCCAACCACTGCAGCAGCTGTCGGTAGAAGAGTAGCGATTTCGGTAGCGCATCCAGTCCGGTGATGACGGTAGCGCCGGTGGTCGTCAGACCGGACATGGACTCGAACGCCGCATCCGTGAATGAGAGGTCGGTCGATGCAGCCAAATAGAGCGGCAGAGCGCCGAACAAACCCAGACCCACGTAAAAGAGTGCGGTAATCAAAAAACCGTCACCGCCGCGCAACTCGCGGTCGCCTCGCAACGGCAGCCACATCACCAAACCGGCGATGAGAGTAATCGCAAAAGCAATGGCAAACGTTCGTGTAGTGGCCTCGCCATAGAACATGGCGATGAGTGCGGGTACTAAAAAGGTGAAACTGAAGAAGGTTAAGAGCGTCCCAGTGACGCGAAATATGACCGCTAAATGCATCTGTTAGTCAACGCTAGAAAAACGTCAAGCCGACTTGGAAGAGGCGTTCGACGGCGCGCACCTGTTGTTTATCGACGACGAAGAGAATGACGTGATCATCCGGTTCGACGATCACTTCGCCGTGCGCGATGAGGACTTCACTGTCCCGTACGATGGCGCCGATGGTGACGCCGTTCGGCAAATCGATGTCAGCGATCTTGCGGCCGACGACTTTGGAGTTTTTCGAGTCCCCGTGCGCGATCGCCTCCATCGCTTCCGCCGCACCTCGGCGCAAACTATGCACGCGCGCAACGTCCGCACGGCGCACGTGGGAGAGTAAGCTGCTGGTGGTGGCTTGTTGCGGCGAGACGGCGATGTCGATGTCCCCCCCCTGCATGAGGTCGACATATGCAGGCTTGGAGATCAGCGTGAGCACCTGCCGCACGCCCAGGCGCTTGGCCATGAGCGATGACATGATGTTGACTTCGTCATCGTTGGTGACTGCGCAAAAGGCATCGCACTGTTCGATGTTTTCCTCGAGGAGTAAGTCGCGGTCCGTGGCGTCGCCTTGCAACACCACGGCTTTGGCGAGCTTGTCCGCCAAGTGCTTGGCGCGGGGCTCGTTGTATTCCAGGAGCTTGACGGCATAACGATCTTCCAGAACCTCTGCCAGGCTCGCGCCGATGTTTCCGCCGCCTGCGATCATGATGCGTTTGAACGGGCGCTCGACTTTGCGCAGCTCGCTCATGACGGCATCGATATGTTCGCGGGCGGCGATGAAGAATACCTCGTCGTCGGCTTCAATCACGGTGTGCCCATGTGGCGCGATGGGGCGTCCACGCCGAAAGATGGCGGCGACCCGGGTATCGACGTTGGGCATGTGTTCGCGCAGCAGGCTCAAGGCTTGCCCAACGAGGGGGCCGCCATAGTAAGCGCGCATGGCCACCAGCTGCACGCGGCCTTCGGCGAAATCGAGCACCTGCAACGCGCCGGGATGCTGCAAGAGCTCGTAGATGTGTTGCGTGACCACCTGTTCCGGGTTGATGAGCACGTCGATGGGCATGTGTTCCTTGGAGAAGAAACCTTCGCGGGTGAGATACGAAGTGGAGCGCACGCGGGCAATCTTGGTGGGCGTGCGAAAGAGCGAATAACACACTTGGCAGGCGATCATGTTGACTTCGTCGCTGGAGGTGACCGCGACCAGCATGTCGGCATCGTCGGCACCCGCACGGCGCAGCACGTCCGGGTGCGATGCCCAGCCTTCGACGGTTTGAATGTCCAAACGGTCGGCCAGTTCGCTCAGACGTGCCTGATCGTTGTCGACCAGGGTGATGTCGAACGCCTCTTTGGCGAGGTTCTCGGCCAAGGTGCCGCCTACCTGCCCTCCGCCGAGGATGAGAATCTTCATTGCCAGTTACTGCCCTTTGCTTGGGACCTTTAAGTGTGAGCGAGGTTGTTAGCCGTGACGCGCACCTTAACGCCGTTTGTGTAGAAGAGCATAGTAGAAACCGTCCGTGTGCGGATCCGTTGGCAAAAGTTGCCATCCGTGACGGGTGGCCGCACCGCTCGGCAGTTCTGTCGCGAGGACTGTGGCTTGGGTTGAGGCGTCGTTCCGGGTCGCTAAAAACGCCTCGATCACTGCGTCATTCTCGTCATCCAATATCGAGCAGGTGCTGTATAAGAGGGTACCGCCCTTGGCGAGTGTCGACCATGCGGTGTCCAACAGGCGTCGTTGCAGTTCGACATGCGCGGCCACGGCCTCGGGGGTCATGTGGATTTTGATTTCCGGATGGCGGCGGATAGTCCCTGTCCCCGAGCACGGTGCGTCCAGCAAGATGAGATCGAAAGGGACGGCATTCCACCAATCGAGCGTGGTGGCGTCGGTTTCGATGAGTTCAAACCGAGCCGGGGAATGTCCCAGACGGTCGAGCTGGGCGCGCATGAGGGCCAAGCGGTTGGGGCTCGACTCGAGGGCAGTGTGCGCCACTTCGACATTGAGCCGCGACAGAGATTCGTGAAAGTGAGCGAGTTTGCCGCCGGGGGCGGCACAGACGTCCAGGAAACGCGGCGGGCGCTGTTGCGCTTCAAGCGCAGTCCGGTGTGCCACGATGTAATGGTTGAGCAAGCGGTTGGCATACTGCGCACCGAGATCTTGAATGGCCACTTCCCCTGCTTGCCAACCGGGTAACGTCTCGGCGGATTGCGGCCGGTCGAGCACTACGGCTTCTGGCAGCGGGGTGGTCTGGTGGCCGATTCCGGCGGTATTGAGACGTGTTCGGTAAGCCTCGACGGTGGTGCGGATCCGGTTGATCCTGAGGGTCATGGGTGCCCGGCGATTGTTGGCCTCGAGCACCGCTCGCGGTAGACGCTGCGCAAGCCAATGGTTGTGTTCGGTAGATACCGATCGTTTGGTTTCTTTGGAAAACTTATCCACAGCTTGTTCACGCTGTAGGCCTCGGAGCACGCCGTTGACCAAGCCCCTGCCCCAGGGTTTGCGCAGTTCGAGGCAAGCTTCGACCGTTTCGTTCACGGCGGCATGGTCCTGCAGCTGGCCGTAGATCAGTTGGTAAGCGCCCACTAACAGCAAGCAGTAGATGTCCCGGTCTTTTGTACGCAGAGGCTTATCGAGTTTAGCGTCGACGATGCCGCTCAGGGAGTAGTAGTGTCGCAGCACCCCATGGGCGAACGCGCGGGATTGCGGTGACACCAGCCACGCTGGATGGTGAGTATCAACCCAATCGATCGTTCGGTCATTAAACAAAATCTGACGCAATGCCAGCGCTGCGTTGACGCGTACACGCGGTGAGGAGGGTACAGCGACGCTCAAGTGAAGTGGCTGCCGGACTCAAATGCCCGACGGTAGCCGTTGAGCGCGGCCGCCGCATCGAGCGCCGTGCCTTTGCCGGATTCCATGCGCAGCTCGGTGATCGCCAACTGCCCGCGGCCGGTGGCCACGCGAATCCCCTGCTTGTCGGCGCCCACCAGCGTGCCGGGTGGGGCTGTGCGGTCAGCGTCGATGGCGTGCGCCTTCAAGAGCTGCATACCCAACTGACCGAGCTTGACCCGGACCGGCTGACGATCTGCCAAAGCGCGCACCCGATTGGCAATCGCTGTAGCGGAGTCAGACCAGTCGATCAGTCGATCCGCGGCCTCGATCTTGTGTGCATAGGTGGCGAGCGCAGCGTCTTGCGGCACGGCCACCGGCGGTGGTCGCACCCCGGCTTTCGCGGCCGCGAACGCATCGAGTACGTCCACGAGCAAGCGCCCGCCTTTTTGAGCGAGTACGCTTTCGACGGCACCGGCCCCGTCATCAGGACCGATGGGTACGCTCGCGCTGGCGTAAACGCCCCCGGCATCGAGACCCTCCTCCATGTCCATGATGCAGACTCCGGTGGCCGGGTCGCCGGCCATGATGGCGCGCTCGATGGGTGCGGCGCCACGCCACCGCGGCAACATCGAGGCATGCACGTTGATGCAACCGAAGGTGGGCAGCTGCAGGAGTTGCGACGGCAAGATCAGACCGTATGCGGCGACCACCAGGGTATCCAGTTCGAGCGAACGCAGCCGCTCGACGGGGTGAATCTGGGATGGGTCGTCGTGGTCCCTGCGCCGCAGAGTCCGGGGTTGGAGGATGGTGTAACCCTCGCGCTCGGCGAGTTGCTTGACTGGACTGGCCAGCAGCGCTCGACCCCGGCCTTTGGGCCGGTCCGGCTGGGTCAACACCGCGACCGGCGCGAACGGGCTGTCGATGAGCTGCGCGAGGATTTGCGCAGCAAACTCCGGAGTACCGGCGAAGGCGACGCGAAGCGGTGCGATGTCGTTAGTCATGGCGGCGGTCGGGCCCGGTGTTAGCGCCCGTGCGTTTAGGCGTGTTGTTTTTGTTGTTTTTCGAGCTTCTTGCGAATGCGGCTGCGTTTGAGACCGGAGAGATAGTCGACAAAGAGTTTGCCTTCGAGGTGATCGCACTCATGTTGGATACACACGGCCAGCAATCCCTCGGCGCCGAAAGACAAAGGCCGGCCCGAGGTGTCGAAGGCCGACACATCTATCTTATCCGCGCGTTTGACATATTCGTAAATCCCCGGCACCGACAAACAACCCTCTTCCGACTCGGCGAGTTCTCCGAGCAGCGTCAGCGTCGGGTTCACCAATACGTAAGGGTCGTTGCGCTCCTCGCTGACGTCCACCGTGATCAGGCGTTCGTGCACGTTCACTTGTGACGCCGCCAAACCGATGCCGGGTGCGTCGTACATGGTCTCCAGCATGTCGTCGGCAAGCTGCTTGAGCGCGGTGTCGAAGACCGTCACCGGCTTCGCCTTGGTGCGCAGACGCGGATCGGGATAGTGCAAAATTTCGAGTTTACTCATACAAATATGTGGGAATCGGCGTCATGAGAGCGTGTGAACTGTCTCTAGTATTGCTGCAATTCGTACTGCTAAGATGGCGCCGATTATAGCTCCATTCAACGTCGTGTGGCGCCAGCGGTCCAACTGACAAACGTTCTGACAAACGTTCCGACTGCCAGTGCGCTCGCAGACAAAGACGCAGACAAAGGACATGTAACGCAGTGACCACCTTACCTAAGCGACTGCTCGGCTCCTTCGGGCTCGGACTCACCCTGCTTTTCGGATTCTGTTTGCCGAGTTTCGCCGAAGACGTCGCACGCTACCTCAAGCCGGGTCATCCTGACGTGTACACGGTGGTCAAAGGCGATACGTTGTGGGACATCAGCGGTACCTTTTTATCACGACCCTGGTTGTGGCCGGAAATCTGGCAGATCAATCCGCAAATCGAAAACCCGCACCTGATTTACCCCGGCGATCAAATCGCCCTGGTGTATGTCGATGGCCAGCCGCGCCTGCAATTGCGCCGCGGTGATGCCGGTCGTACTTATCGTGTGGCGCCCGGTGAAGGACGCCTGAGTCCGGAAATCCGCGCGACCCCTCTGGAATCGGCTATCCCGGCGATTTCCCTGGATGCCATTCAAGGCTTCTTAGTGCAGAACCGTGTGGTGGGCCCCGCTGTGCTCGAGGCAGCGCCTTACGTCGTGCAGGGTGACAGCGAGCGCTTGATTCTCGGTGCGGGGGATCGCGTGTATGTACGGGGCGTGCTGCCCGACAGCGAGAGCTTCAACTTCGTGCGCCGCGGACCGTTGTATGTCGATCCCGAAACCCAGGAAATCCTCGGCCGTGAAGCCACCTATATCGGTATCGGCCGGGCGGTTTCGCAGGAAGAAGATATCGCCACGATGGGCGTGACTTCGGTCCGCGAAGAAGTGGCGATCGGCGACCGCGTGCTGCCCACTGAGGAACGCCGCGTCGACTCGACCTTTTTCCCGAAAGCACCCGACAACGATATCCGCGGTCAGATTATTTCTGTATTCAGCGGCGTGACCCAAGTGGGTCAGTACGATGTCGTGGTGATCAATCGCGGTGAGCGAGAAAACCTGCAAGTAGGCGATGTCATGGCGATCTATCGACGTGGCGCGCTCGCCCGTGACCGTATTGCGCGAGAGACCATTCGCTTGCCCAGTGAACGTGCCGGATTGCTGATGGTGTTCCGCACTTTCGAGAAACTCTCCTACGGCCTGGTACTCGTCACGGAACGTCCCCTTGCAGTGTACGATGAGGTACGTAACCCCTAATCTGTAATGCCTCGGCAGCAGTGTCCTGCACAGCTGCAGGCGGATTGCTGAGGGCATCCTGCGGCGCGTTTGGATAATGTGCACCCATGGCGCAACTAAACGGCACCCTGTTTGCCTGCGAGTGATTCGACGCGGGCGTTGATCAGTTTGTTAAGCCGCTGGCCGCGACGTGCGGTGAGCGCGTGGTTGGCTGCACAGGAAGATGCGGAGCTAGCGCTGCGCGCGGTGCGCACCCGGCACGTTGAGTTGCAGGCAAAACCCAGGCCGCGACGCCTCGACTTCTCCGGCACTGATGTCGCACGGGCGGTAGGGTTCGCCGATCCGGACTATCCGCAACGACTACGTCATATCCCCGATCCGCCGCTGGTGTTGTTCGTCGCGGGCGAGCGCGAGGTGCTCGAGCGCCCGGCCCTGGCCGTGGTCGGTGCACGGCAGTGTACGCGTCAAGGCGCGGAGCTGGCAGGTCAACTGGGTGGAGATCTGGCCAGTGCGGGGTTGGTTGTGGTGAGTGGGCTCGCTCGGGGGATCGACGCCGCGGCACACCGCGGTTGTCTGGATGCGGGAGGTCAGACTTTGGCGGTACTTGGTAGCGGTCTCGACCATATATACCCTCGCGCGAATCACGAGCTTTGTGAACGCATTATCGCAACGGGAGGTACGGTCGTTTCCGAGTATGGCGATGACCAAGGTCCGCGGCGTCATCACTTTCCGGAGCGCAACCGCATTATCAGTGCGTTGGCCGCAGGCGTGGTCGTCGTCGAAGCGACGGATAAAAGCGGCTCGCTCATCACCGCGCGGCTGGCGCTCGAGCAAGGCCGCGATGTCATGGCGTTCCCGGGCCCCGTTCACAGTCTTGTCAGTTCCGGTTGCCATCGGCTGATTCAACAGGGCGCCTATTTAGTCACCGGTGCCAACGACGTGTTTGAGGCGTTAGCGATGGAGCATACGCTGTCAGCCCAGGCGGACGCAGCCGAGCAGACGGCAAACTTGAGTCCTGAGGCCGGAGACGTATTGGCGCAGCTATCGGGGTACCCTGTGGACGTCGATGAGCTGGTGGCGGCTTTGCATATGGGTAGCGATGCCGTGCTGCGCGCGCTGGTCGAGTTGGAACTGGAAGGAATTGTTAGCCGCGTGCCGCTTGGGTATATTCGCGCTCTCGCAAAGTAAGGGAAGGACACGCCTATGTCCTGGGTAGCGATACTGATGGGTTCCGAGTCCGACTGGCCGGTCATGCAATCGACCACGGCCGTCTTGGGTGAATTGGATGTGAGTTTCGAGGTGCGTGTGACGAGTGCGCACCGCACGCCTCAGGCGACGGCTGAATACGTGGCAGATGCCGAAACACGCGGTTGTGCCGTATTCATTTGCGCCGCGGGCATGGCCGCGCACTTAGCGGGTGCGGTGGCCGCGCATACGGTCAAGCCGGTGATTGGCGTGCCGATCGACAGCGGGCCGCTGCAAGGCTTCGATGCGCTGTTGTCGACAGCTCAGATGCCCGGCGGCATCCCGGTCGCCACGGTGGCGGTGGGCAAAGCCGGCGCCAAGAATGCCGGATACCTGGCCGCACAGATGCTCTCGCTTGCCGATGCCAGTCTGGGTGAACGGTTGGCCAGCGATCGTGCCGCCAATCGCGACAAAGTCGCGGCACAAAATGCCTCCGTACAAAGTCAGCTCTAATCGCACCGGCGCTGTCGGTTAGAGAATGCCGTGGACACCGACGTTGTCGCCTCGACCGAGCTCGCCGCATTAGCAGCAGCAGCAGCGACCCTCGCGCGCGGCGACGTGGTACTGCACGCCACAGAAGGGGTGTGGGGCTTGGCTGCCGATGCACAGAACCAAGCAGCGGTTGAAAAAATCCTCGCGATCAAACAGCGCGACCGCGCCCAGGGTCTCATCGTCATTGCCGACGATGCGGCCGCGTTTGCACAGGAACTGTCCAAGATTGCTGCCGCCGAGGTTGCGCGAATCAAGGCGACTTGGCCGGGGTCAGTCACTTGGATTCTGCCGAATGTGAGGTTCGCCGCGTGGGTGACGGGCGAACACCCGACAGTGGCTTGTCGTGTGCCGGGTCACGCACAAGCGCGAGCTTTGTGTGCCGCCTTTGGCGCGCCGTTGGTGTCGACGTCGGCCAACGTTGCGGGTCAACCGGCGCACACCGATGGAGACACCGCCGACCGGCAGTTCGGCCACCAGGTGGGTTTGGTGCTGGCCGGTGCAACGCTCGATCCGGGCAAGGCCAGCGAGATCCGCACACTCGATGGCCGTGTGTTGCGACGTAGCTGATGTACGGCCGCCTCCACAAAGCCTTGAATGCCGCAAGCCATGTCTCTAGCGCCAGATAAGTACTGCGTGGTGGGCTCGCCCATTGCACATTCGCGGTCGCCGGAGATTCACGCGCGGTTTGCCGAGCAGACCGGTCAGGACCTGCAATACGCCAGGCACCGGGTCGAACCCGGGCACCTGGGCGCGTTCGTGCGCGGCTTCGTCGGCGACGGCGGGCGCGGTCTCAACGTGACCGTACCGCTGAAAGCGGAGGCATGGTCGTTGGTCGATGTCCGTGACCAGGACGCGGAGATTGCGGGCGCGGTCAATACGATTGTGGTGGAGCCTGACGGTCGGCTGCGGGGGCTGAATACGGACGGCGCGGGGCTAGTGACGGATCTGCTCGACCGGCATGGCGTGACGCTTACGGACAAAACCATCGTCTTGGTGGGTGCCGGTGGCGCGAGTCAGGGGGTATTGCTGCCCTTGCTGGCGCAGCGACCGCGGTATCTTTGCATTGCCAACCGCACAGCTGCCAGAGCCGAGCAGTTGGCGCAGCATTTCGAAGCGCATCGTCGCAACACCGTCTTGGCGGCAATGGGGCTGAGCGAACTCGATACGTTGCGGGTGCGCCCAGACCTCGTGATCAATGCCACCTCGGCGGCATTGGGTGCCGATGGTGGACCGGTCGATCTGCCTGGGGCAGTGGTGCGCGACGCGTTCTGCTACGACATGTCGTATGGCGACAATGCTGCGTTCCAACGCTGGGCCCGTGCGGCCGGGGCCGTACGCGCTGTAGACGGTTTGGGGATGCTGGTCGAGCAAGCGGCGCTGAGCTTTACCGCATGGCGCGGCGTGCGGCCCGATACCGAATCCGTCTACCGGGACCTGGCTAAGATCATCGCCACGAATGCCGCGGGGACAAATTGACAAGAAAGCGATTTATAGCGGGGGCGGTGTGCCCAGAGTGCCGGGCACTGGATCGGTTGGTGGTAGAAGCAGTCGATGGAGCGGGTACGGCGCAAGTTGAGCAACGCCGCTGCGTCGCCTGCGGTTTCACGGAAGCCCTGATCAGCGGCTCCGCCGCTTCCGGTGCTGTACCGAGAGGTCGAGCGGAGCGTCGCCAACCGAACGGTGGCGAGGCGCGCCCGTTGGTATTCGTGGACGGTGGGTCAGACCGCGACGCTGAGCGGTCGTGAGCGGGACTCGGGCGAGGCCTTCTCGTCATTAAGGACCGAGGTAGCCAACCAGATCGACAGAACGTTCTCGCAAGCTCTTGATTTGTTTGCTTAACGTTCATATTGCCGTTGTCTTTGCGGTTGCTATAATTGCGCCCGCGCTTGGGAGCGTTACAACGCCATTTCCTCTTCTTGCTCGTGAAGCTCGCTAGAAGCTCACAATATGAACCGACATCGATTCGGTAGGTTCTGCGCGAGCCGAGGGTAGACGTGTACTCGCGCACGACATCAGTACAAAACTGGAACATATCAGGATGAAACAAAAACTATCGCTGGCAGGGGTATTCACCGGCTTGTTAATGACCGGCCATCTCGCCATCGCTGACGAGTTGAATATGCCGGTCGGCGTCACCGACATCTCGAGGCAGATCTACGATTTGCACATGATCCTCCTCTGGATTTGTGTTGCCATCGGGGTAGTTGTGTTTGGCGTCATGTTCTGGTCGATCATTCACCACCGCAAGGCGGCGGGTCACCAAGCAGCGCAGTTTCACGACAGCACCAAGCTCGAACTCATCTGGACGGTCATCCCGTTTCTCATCCTCATCGTTATGGCAGTACCTTCGACGCAGGTGCTGGTAGCGATGTACGACACCGGTGATGAAGACATGACGGTCGAGATACGCGGTTTTCAATGGAAATGGCAATACAAGTACCTGGACGAAGATCTGAACAATACGGTCTCGTTCTTCTCCAACCTCGCCACGCCTAAGGACGAGATCGAAGGGCGCAGCGAGAAAGGCGAATTCTATCTATTGGAAGTCGACAACGCCTTGCGCATACCTGCTAACCGGAAGGTGCGCTTCCTTGTTACGTCAGAGGATGTCATCCACGCCTGGTGGGTACCCGATTTCGGTATCAAGCGTGACGCTGTACCGGGAATTGTGAACGAGCTGTGGACCATCGCTCCAGAGCCTGGCGTCTATCGCGGACAGTGCACCGAACTCTGCGGAAAGGACCACGGCTTCATGCCGGTGGTGGTCGAGGTCATGGAAGAGGCGGCTTTCGATACCTGGTATGCGGAGCGCGTGGAACAAGCCCGGGCACGCGAGGCGATTCTGAGCAAAACGTTCACCGAGGAAGAATTGATGGTCGAGGGTGAACAGGTCTACGCTACTTTTTGCAGTTCGTGCCATCAGGCCAACGGGCAAGGTGTGCCCCCCGTATTCCCCTCGTTGGTCGACACGCCTGTTGTCACGGGATCACGAGACGAGCACGTGAAGCTCATATTGGATGGTGTCACCGGTACCGCGATGCAAGCCTTCGGCAGACAGTTGGACGCAGCGCAAATCGCGGCAGTGGTTCACTATGAGCGGCACTCCTGGGGTAATAGTGCCGGTGACATCACGCAACCGCGCGATGTTCTCGCCATTCAACAACAAGCCGGCCAGTAGGGAGCACTCATGAGCGAAGTCATACACGCAGATCACCACGACCATCACGGCCCAGACAAAGGCCTGGCACGATGGTTGTTTACGACGAACCACAAAGACATCGGCACGCTGTACCTGTGGTTTAGCTTCATCATGTTCCTCGTCGGCGGTGTCATGGCACTGATCATCCGCACGGAACTCTTCCAACCGGGCTTGCAGTTCATCGACCCCGAGTTCTTCAACCAGATGACCACCAACCATGGATTGATCATGGTCTTCGGGGCGATCATGCCGGCCTTTGTCGGGCTGGCGAACTGGCTGGTACCGATGCAGGTCGGTGCGCCGGACATGGCGTTACCGCGCATGAACAACTTGTCGTTTTGGATTCTGCCCTTTGCGTTCGGCATCATGGTATCCACGCTATTCATGGAAGGTGGCGGCCCGAACTTCGGCTGGACATTCTATGCGCCGTTGTCGACGACGTATGCGCCCGACTCGGTCACGTTCTTCATATTTGCCGTCCACATGATGGGCGCCTCCTCGATCATGGGCAGCATCAACATCATTGCGACGATCCTGAACATGCGCGCTCCCGGTATGACGTTCATGAAAATGCCGCTATTCGTGTGGACGTGGCTGATCACGGCCTATTTGCTGCTTGCGGTCATGCCGGTACTCGCCGGTGTCGTGACGATGATGCTCTTCGACATTCACTTCGGCACCAGCTTCTTCAACGCGGCCGGTGGCGGGGATCCCGTGATGTTCCAGCACATCTTCTGGTTCTTCGGGCATCCTGAGGTGTACATCATGATCTTGCCGGCTTTCGGCGTTATCTCTCACATCATTCCGACGTTCGCCCGCAAACCGTTGTTTGGCTATACCTCGATGGTCTATGCGGTGGCGTCGATCGCGTTCCTGTCGTTCATCGTTTGGGCGCACCACATGTTCACGGTGGGCATGCCATTGGCAGGCCAGCTCTTCTTTATGTACGCCACCATGTTGATCGCCGTTCCCACTGGGGTGAAAGTCTTCAACTGGATTGCGACCATGTGGCAGGGTGCGATGACCTTCGAAACGCCGATGCTATTCGCGATTGCGTTCGTGGTCTTGTTTACGATCGGCGGGTTCTCGGGATTAATGCTCGCTATCGCACCGGCGGACTATCAATACCACGATACTTACTTCGTCGTTGCGCATTTCCACTACGTGCTGGTACCGGGCGCGCTGTTTGCCATCATTGCGGCCGTGTACTTCTGGCTGCCGAAGTGGACCGGCAAGATGTACGACGAATCCATGGGTAAATTGCATTTCTGGTTATCGTTTATCGGCGTGAACATCACGTTCTTTCCCCAGCACTTTTCCGGGCTGGCCGGCATGCCGCGCCGCATCCCCGATTACGCGTTGCAGTTTGCCGACTTCAATATGTTGTCTTCCATCGGCGCCTTCATCTTCGGCTTCAGCCAGGTGTTTCTACTGTTCGTGATCATTCATGCGCTCAGAAGCGGTAAACCGGCGACGGACAGGGTGTGGGAGGGTGCGCACGGCCTGGAGTGGACGTTGCCTTCCCCCGCGCCGTACCACAGCTTTACTCATCCGCCCGAAGTGACCGATCAGGAGGCGCACAGCTAACGTTTAACGACGGAGGCTAATGAACCGGCATGCAAACACCGCACACCAACAGTCAGACAGCGCAGCAAGCGGGCGTACGCCGCACCGTGCGCAACTCTGCGTTGATCGTGTTGGGGATGTGTGGCTTCGCCTGGGCACTGGTGCCGCTGTACGACCTGTTCTGCGAGATCACGGGTCTCGGCGGCAAGACCGGGGGGCCCTACGTTTACGAACCGGCCTCCATGGTGCCGGATACCAGCCGCCTGGTGCGGGTGAATTTCATCACCAACACCAACGGCGGTATGACGTGGGATTTTTATCCCGCCAAGGGCGGGGTGCGAGTGCACCCGGGCGAGCTGAAGGAAGTGAGCTTTTTCGTCAAGAATACCTCCGACCGGGTCATGGTCGGTCAGGCGATTCCCTCACTGGTACCGACCACCGCTGCGCAGTACTTCCACAAAACCGAGTGCTTTTGCTTCAATCAACAGGTGCTCGAGCCCGGTGAAGAAATGGAAATGCCGATGCGGTTCATCGTTGGGCGGGAATTGCCCAAGAACGTTCAGTCCATCAATCTTAGTTACGCACTATTCGACGTGACGGACAGCTTTGCTGCCAGTGCGTTGACCGAAAAAGTAAAGGAAATCGAAAATGGCTAACGCTGCTGAAGACAGCTCCATCTATTACGTACCGCACAACGGTTGGTATCCGGTTGTGCTTGCCGCCGGTGTGATGCTCATGCTGACGGGTTTAGGCACGTGGCTGAACGATACAGCCAACGGTGAGGCGGGGAGCTGGACGCAGTCAATCATCGGGTTCCTAACTGTCGCGGTGGTGCTGTTCTTCTGGTACGCCAAAGTCATCGCGGAAAATCAGGAGGGCCTCGCCAACGAGACCCTGAAGAAGAGTTACGTGTGGGGGATGGGCTGGTTCATCTTTTCCGAAGTCATGTTCTTCCTGGCCTTCTTCGGCGCTCTTTTCTACGCGCGGGTGCTTGCGGTGTCTTGGCTTGGCGGGGAAGGTGACAAAGCCATCACCGGCGAGTATTTGTGGCCTGAGTTCGAATCCACATGGCCGGTAGTGAACAATCCGGACCCTTCGCTGTTCCCAAATCCCGGCCAGAGCATGGCCAGCCCTGGTGTGTCCAACTGGGCGACGTATCTGCCTTTCTGGAACACGGTCGTGCTCTTGACGTCGAGCGTGACGGTACACCTTGCCCATTCCGCCATCAAAGCTCGCAGCCGTGCGAAGTTGATCGGCTGGCTCGGTTTGACCGTCGTGCTCGGAATCATCTTTCTGATTCTGCAGGCCGAAGAATACATTGAAGCCTACAATCACATGGGCTTGACGTTGAACAGCGGCATCTACGGGTCGACCTTCTTCCTCCTGACCGGGTTCCACGGTTTCCACGTTACGCTGGGCACGGTGATCCTGTTGATTCAGTTTCTGCGCGCGTTGAAGGGCCATTTCTCACCGGACGATTGCTTCGGTTTCGAAGCCGCGAGCTGGTACTGGCACTTCGTTGATGTGGTCTGGGTGGGTCTGTTTATCTTCGTCTACGTGTTGTAGAGCCTTAGATTCTCGAACTCAGGGCGTCGTCGGTGTGGCGGCGTCCTTTGTCTCTTCCACTTGCGCTTGCTCGTCGACCTCTTGGTGCCAGGGTGCGTTGGTACCGATCCGGAGTTCGCCGGTGTAAAAGCCGTAAAATATCGTGATCAATAGAGCACTGGCCAGAGTGATGCGAACGCCGAGCGCGTACAGTGTGCGTTTGGAATCACTCCGCTCGGTATCTTTGAAGAGGAATACCAGACCGCTGAACAAGCTGATGATGACGCCGATCAGCAGTACGACGATGATGACTTTGAGCAAGACGGTATCCGTTAGCAGGGACCGTCACTGTAAACAAATCAGGGTATTAAGTAACTAACCGTGGCCGTGCGTTTTCGACCTGGGTGGCGCATGACGCTGTTCGTTGTGTTCTTTTTGCCTCTGGTGGCGGCGCTCGGAACATGGCAGCTCGACCGCGCCGCACAGAAACGCGCGATGGCAGAACGCTACCTTGAGCAACTCTCACGGTTGCCTGTTGCGCCGGAGCGCCGGACGGCGCTCGATCCTTTCACCCGGGTCGTGCTCAGCGGACAGTTCACACAAGAGGTGTTTCTAGTCGACAACCAGATCGAAAAGGGTCAGGTGGGCTATTGGGTGGTGCACACATTCGATGACGAAAGTGGCGACAGGTTTCTGGTCAACCGCGGGTTTGTCGCTGCCCCGGTCTCTCGTCAAGAATTGCCGGTGGTGGACGCCCCGGATGTGAGCGGCACGGTCGGTGTTGTGTGGCCTTACACGGGCTTGGTACCGGTATTGGACGACGATGTCTGGGACGACGGTTGGCCGAAGCGCGTGCAACGAATGGACATCGAGCGCATGGCGCGCAGGGTTGGCGCGCGCGAGTTGGAAATTCGACTTGAACCCGGGCAGGCAGGCGTGTACAAGGCGGCACCGTTTGCGGCGCGCATGACCGAAGGTATGCACCTTGGCTACGCGACTACCTGGTTCGGCCTCGGCCTGGCGTTGTTGGTGTTGTACGTGTGGTTCGGTTTCAAGCAAGGTGCCATAGTGAGTGAGAGATGAGGGCAGTTCGTGAGTGATTCATCGCAAGGTACCCGCAGCCAAAACAAAGCGCGCCGCCAGATGCTGACCATCATGGCCATTGCGTTCGTGTCGCTGGCGGGGTCCTACCTGCTTTACTATTTCGCCAAGAGCGGCACGAGCTGGGGCACGGTGAACAACGGTGCCTTTGTCGAACCGCCGGTATCGATTGCCGACCTGGCCTGGCGCGTGGGTGATGGCGACGAAGAGGTCGAGCGGGCGTGGTACCTGTGGGTGGTGGCCGCCGATTGTGCAGAACCGTGTCAGCGTCAGGTGCGGGATTTGCGAGCGCTGCATGTCCTCTTGAACCGCGAGGCCGATCGTCTGCGGCGCGGCTTCTCCAACACGCGCGGTACACTTCCGGGTGACTATTGGCTGGACGAGTTCAAAGCGCTCAAGCGCATCGCTTGGCAGCCGCGTAAGGCAATTGGGGAAGGGATTTACATTGCCGATCCGCTCGGTAACCTGGTGTTTCACTATGCTCTGGACGTGGATCCGAAGAAGATCCAGGCAGATCTGAAGCGGCTTTTGAAGGTGTCCCAAATTGGTTGAGGTGCGCGGGTTGAGACGGCTGGTGGGCGTGGCGATTGGGCTCGCCATGGTTGTGGTGGTGCTGGGCGCCTTCACGCGGTTGGTAGACGCCGGACTTGGCTGTCCGGATTGGCCGGGTTGTTATGGCCACCTGTTGTGGCCCGACGAGGCGGATGAGATCGAACGCGCCCAGGAGCTGTTCCCCGATGCGCCGGTCGACCTGGATAAGACCTGGCCGGAAATGGTGCATCGTTACTTTGCGGGTTCGCTGTTGCTGGTGGTGGCTGGACTGGTCGTGCTGTGTTGGCGGCAGCGCCCGGACCACCGCGTGCGAGAAATTGCCGTGGCGCTTTTGTTGCTGATCATTCTGCAAGCCGCCTTTGGCGCTTGGACGGTGACGCTGAAACTTTGGCCGCAGGTCGTGACTGCGCACTTGTTGGGCGGTTTCGGCACATTGAGCTTGTTGTGGGTCATCTATTTGCGCCTGGGCGGCGCGGAAACGCTGAGACTGCCGGCGCGCGACTCCGCCGGAACGCTGGGTACGTTGGCGTTGGCCGCGGTGATCGTGCAGGTCGCGCTCGGTGGGTGGGTCACCTCCAACTATGCCGCTCTTGCGTGCGCCGACTTTCCTACCTGTTTCGGTCAGTGGGTGCCTACGATGGATTTTCAGAGGGGTTTCGACCTCCTGCAAGGGGTGGGTCCCAACTACCTGGGCGGGCTGCTGGAAAGCGAGGCGCGAGTAGCGATTCACTGGTCGCACCGGTTGGGTGCACTGGTGGTGCTGGTGCTGGTGGCGATGCTGGCTTGGCGACTTAGAGCGGTCAACGGAGTATTGGCATCGTTACTGCTCGCCGTACTGGCATTGCAGCTGCTATTGGGCAGCCTGAATGTGGTTTGGTCGCTGCCGCTGGCTGTCGCCACTGGGCACAATGCCGTGGGTGCGCTGTTATTGTTACTGGTAGTTGCAGTAAACTTCGCGCCCCCGCAGGCCATTCCACATCCGCGTGACGGCGGCAAAGATAACGATAAAGAGAACGCATGAGCGAAACAGCAAGCAATCTGAATGCCTCCGCCAGTTGGCGTGATTACCTGGAAATGTGTAAGCCACGCGTTGTGCTGTTGATGCTGCTGTGCGCGCTGGTGGGCATGTTTCTGGCGACCCCGGGTATGGTGCCCCTCAGCACAATTGTGCTGGGTCTTACCGGTATAGCTCTGGTAGCGGGATCTGCGGCCGTGGTGAACCACGTTGCCGATGCGCATATCGATGCCCGCATGGCCCGCACACAGGCGCGGCCGGTGGCGACAGGGCGTCTTGGCAACCACCAGGCGATGTTGTTTTCGGGCGTGATCGGCGTGCTTGGGATGCTCATCCTGTGGTTCGGCGTTAATCCGTTGACAGCCTCGTTGAATCTCGCCTCTTGGATCGGTTACGGCCTGGTGTATACCTTCTTCCTGAAGCGCGCCACGCCGCAGAACATCGTGATTGGCGGTTTGTTCGGCGCTGCCCCGCCGCTCTTCGGGTGGACGGCGGTGACAAACAGCATCGACCCGGGAGGGTTGTTGTTGGTGCTGATCATCTTTGCTTGGACGCCACCGCATTTTTGGGCGCTGGCGCTCGATCGCAAGGAGGAGTACGCGGAAGTAGGCGTGCCAATGTTACCGGTCACACATGGGGATGCATTCACCAGGCTGCACATTCTGCTGTATACACTCATTCTGGTAGCGGCAACGCTGCTGCCTTTTGCAATCGGCATGTCGGGATGGATCTATCTGGCCGGAGCACTGGCACTGGGCGCGGGGTTTCTCTATTGGGCGATTGTATTGGTCATTAATCGCAATCCGCGCGCGCCTATGGAGACCTTCCGCTATTCGATACTGTATCTAGGCGTATTGTTTATATTCTTGTTAGCCGATCACTATCTGATTGCCGATGCGGCAACCGGTCCCATGTTTGAGTTTCATCGCATTTGATGAGCCCCGTCGCACGCACAGTCCTTCTGTGCCTCGCGTTTATCGCGATTGTGCTTGCCGTGCTGGTGGTGAGCATCACGCGCACACCGCAGTTATCCGAGGAAGAGCTTGCGGAGCGCGGTGTCTTCCTGTTGCCGAAGCCGCGAGAATTGCCCGACTTTGGCCTGACCGATCACACCGGAGCGGCGTTCGCCAGGGCGCAGCTGGAAGGCGGTTGGACGTTCATGTTCTTTGGCTTCACTCATTGCCCGGATATCTGCCCGACCAGCATGGCGGTGCTTGGACAGGTGGAACGCGCACTTCACAAAACGAACCCGCAGGTGGCGAACCCATTCCGTGGTGTGTTGGTGACGGTGGATCCCGAGCGGGATACGGCGGAAGTGCTCGGCCAGTACGCGACTGCATTCTCGCCGCGGTTTTTGGGGGTTATGGGCACGCGTGAGGAAACAGCCAAGCTCGCCACTGCAGTGAACGTTGCGTTTGCCAAAGTGCCGGACGGCAAAGGCGGATACACGATGGACCATACGGGGCACATCGTCATTTTCAATCCGTACGGGCACTTTCATGGGTTCATAAAGTTGCCCCATCAAGCTGAGACCATTAGGCTTACCTATTCGACGCTCGACGCACAGTTCTAGCTTGGCTTAGGGGCCCGTATGGAAGCGCAACCGAACCAGAAGGTTCGGGCCGACAATACGTTCGATGTAAGGGATATCAAGGAAGCGTTTGCACGAACCCGGGCCGCGACGACCGCACTGTGCGAGCCGCTGGCTGTCGAAGACTATGGCGTGCAGCCGATGCCGGATGCAAGTCCGCCTAAGTGGCATCTCGCGCATACGACGTGGTTTTTTGAGACCTTCATACTCAAAGAGCTAACAGGCGACTTCACGCCCTTCCACCGGCAGTTCGAACACCTCTTCAACTCCTACTACAACGGGGTTGGCGTGCCGTTCCCTCGCCCCAAGCGGGGTCACCTTTCACGCCCGACAGTGGCTGAAGTCAGAAGTTATCGAGCGCATGTGGAAGCGGGGATCCTCAAATTGTTGGACCAGGCTGAAAGCGGCGGGGACAAGGGTGTCGAGCGCGCGCACGCGGATATGCTGTGCGAGCGTGTGGTGCTCGGTTGTCAACACGAGCAGCAACATCAAGAGCTGTTGGTGACGGATTTGAAATTCAATTTCGGCCACAATCCGCTGTTCCCGACGTATGCGCCTAGCTTGGCGGTTCGGGACTCTGGACTAGATTGCATGCCGCTCAAGTTTGTCGATCACACCGGCGGGATCGTCGAGGTCGGGGCCGCAGGTGGCTTTGCCTTCGACAATGAGTTGCCACGCCACGAAGCCTTGCTGCAACCCTTTGCCATGGCGGATCGTCTGGTGACCAACGACGAGTTTCTCGCCTTCATGCAGGACGGCGGGTACAAGCGCCCGGAGCTGTGGCTATCGGAAGGGTGGGATGCGGTCACGCGTCTCGGCTGGTCGGCCCCGCTGTATTGGCACGAGGTGGACGGGGAGTGGCATGAATACCGCCTCGATGGTCTAGCGCCCGTGAACGGTGCACTGCCGGTGGTGCATGTCAGCGCCCATGAAGCGTTCGCGTATGCGAACTGGGCCGGGGTGCGGTTGCCGACGGAATTCGAGTGGGAAGCCGTGGCTCGAGACCAGCGTGTGGTGGGGACATTTGCGGAGTCCGGGCGCTTCCATCCAGCGTCGTGTCCCGAGGCGGGTCCGGGGGTTCGTCAACTGTACGGCGACGTTTGGCAGTGGACGGCGAGCAGCTACGGCCCCTACCCCGGGTACCGTCCGTTGCCGGGCACGTTGGGCGAATACAACGGGAAGTTCATGAGTAGCCAGCTGGTACTGCGGGGCGGATCGGTAGCGACACCTGCCGCGCACATGCGCGCGAGCTATCGAAACTTCTTCTACCCAGCCGACCGGTGGCAATTCAGCGGCATACGACTCGCGCGTGATGTCTGATCAGGACGGATTGGCCGACCACAACGTTGTGCGGGGTGAGTACCGGTTCTTCGACCAAAAACCCGCCACGGGCGTGGCGGTGGACGAAATCATCGACGGGTTGAGTGCGCCGCAAAAACGTATTGCACCCAAGTTCTTCTATGACGAAACGGGGTCCAAACTCTTCGAGCAAATCACGGAGCTCGATGAGTATTACCTCACGCGCACGGAGCTCGGTCTATTCGACCGGTATCTGCCTGATCTCGCCTCGCACTTGCATGGAGATGTATGTGTCATCGAGTACGGAAGCGGCAGCTCACTGAAGATCCGCAAGGTGTTGGAGGCGGTTACGCCGCGAGCGTATGTGCCGGTGGACATCTCCAGCGAACACCTTCAAGACAACGCACGGGGATTACACGCGGATTTTCCGGGCCTCAACGTGTATCCGGTGTGCGCCGACTTCACCCAGCCCTTCCCCCTGCCGGAACCCGTACGCCAGATGGTGAGGGTCGGTTTTTTCCCGGGTTCGAGCATCGGCAACTTCGACCCGGAGCATGCGGAGGCGTTCCTTGAGCATGTTCGAGAGGCGGTGGGTACGGGCGGTGCGTTCATTCTGGGCGCCGACCGGAAGAAAGCGCCGGGTATTCTCGAGCGCGCGTACGACGACGCTCAAGGTGTCACCGCAGCGTTTAACCTCAACATGCTGACCCACCTGAACACCGTACTCGGAAGCGATTTTGTAACGGACAACTTCGAGCATGTCGCGCGGTACAACGCCGCACTCGGCTGTATTCAGATGTTTCTGAAGGCCACCTGCACACATGTCGTGCACCTTCGCGGCCACACATTCGAATTCAAGAAAGGCGAGGCCATTCACACCGAAAATTCGTTCAAATATGAACCCGATGAACTCAGCGCACTCGCTGCCAGCGCCGGCTTCGCGCTGGAGGAGGTGTGGAGCGACGAGCGGGAGTGGTTTTCGCTTTACCTGTTCCGAGCAGAGGACACACACTAACGTGCATGATCTTGTTCGTTGGATATCTGCGCTAGTGGGGTTAGACGATAGAACGAGTTGTTGGGTCTAAATGGACGCGCTGCTGCATCGCACCGTGTCTTAGGTGCATGTGTAGTGTAATAGAGTCCAATGCTGCCGCTCCTGGCAGACTAAGTTGTCGGCAGCTCCCTAAGCTGCAACCCTCGTTGATCGATCCAAGCCTTCAGTAGATGTAAGGGCCCGTAGGCCCGCTGACGGTGCTTGAATGTGTGGAGGTGTTCGATCCACGCGCGCTCTTTGGTGCGAACAGGCTTACCAACCTCGGCGCGAATTGCAGTTTCCAGATGAGTAAAATAGCTAGTAAGACTCATCGAGAGTGGCCTACCGGCATCATTGCCCGTGCCAGAGACGATTGGCTCAATGGCATCGCGAAGTGCGGCATCTATTCGCTGCGCTGTGTTCCGAGACGCCTTTATACGCTCACTGACACTAGCGTGATCGATCTCTTCAATGTGACTTGCGAGCTTCGCTCGGACCGGATTAAGATCGACATAAGCCATCGCTTGGATCATTGCATCTTCGTCCAAGAGCACCCCTGAGTAGAAACGTTGCTCGAAGAAGTGACCACTACACCCGTCTTCTTGATTGGCTCGATACGCAATGGGTTGCTTGAGCAGCTTCATGAAGTCAGATAGTGACCCCAGGGTCCGGCGCTTCTGTTCAAGTGTTTCTGGATCCAGGAGTAGTGCCGCTTTTAAGTTGGCGGTAGCGCTGTCGTTGACGTCACCATTGCGATGTCTGACCGGGCATACATTGCACCACCGCTCTGCCACCTCTTCGCACGACCATCGATCGCATGCTTTGGGGTCGTAGTAGACCACCATGTGAAAATGATTGCTCATGATCGAGTAGGCATAGATGTCGACGGCAAAGTAACGGCCTAAGTGACGTAAGCGGTCGATAAGCCAATGCTTGCGATGTGTGTAGTCCTTCGCGGTTGCACGATCCTTGCCGCAGAGGAAGCTGCGTCGAACGCATCGAGAAATCAGATGATAGGCAAAGGGCATCTGATCATCGACGAGTGTTGCTCTGGCTGTAGTCATGCTGATCATCTTGCCCGTTTGAGTAGCTAAGGCGATCAGTGGTAGGGCAACAGTAGTGTGAGTTTATGGAGGTAACTCGCGTGCGATGGCGCTTAAGCGACAAGCGTGTGTCCCCTGCACTCCACAAGCGTGTGTCCCCTGCACTACAACGCGCGCGGATCCACATACAACATGTGTGCGCTCAAATGGCGGACGATGGCCTTGAACTCGTCCGGGTTCTTGAAGCGGATGAACTGTGCGCCCTCGCGATTGACGGCCACTGACAGGCGCGACAGCCAGAAGGCTGTGGCTGCGTATAAGGTGAATGCACCGAAAAACCACAGCTCTTGAGCGGTCAGGGGGCGGATCTCGTGATACGCGCGCAGCAGCGACAGAGTGCGGTCGGGGTCCAGCGCGCCGCTGGCGTCGCTGCACCAATCGTTGGCGATCACCGCCAGGTCGTAGATCCAATAGCCGTGAGAAGCGTGGTGGAAGTCCAGCACTCCGGTCAGCCCGAGTTGATCGAAGAGCACATTGTCGCGGAACAGATCGCCGTGGATCATGCCTTGCGGTAGCTCGGCCACGTCATGTCTTGAGAGCAATGACCGGCACTTGGCCACGGCGTTTTCCAGCAGCATTTGTTCGCCGTAGGGTACGAAACCTTTGAGCAAGGCCACACGTTCCTCCAGCCACTCGCCATTTCTTGGATACGCGGGCAGCGCGGCATGCGGGTCTTGCATGGCCAAGTGCATGCGCGCGACAAATCGTGCGATGGCTTGCAATTGCAAGGTGGTCGGGTTGTAGATGTGCTGACCACGCAACCGCAATTGCAACATGGCCGGCTTGCCGGCGGCTTCGTCGAAGAGGTAACCGGCCCTGTTGGGCAGCGGCGGTGCGACCGGCAGTCCCACCTCGCTCAAGCGCAGCATCATGGGGGCGTAGGCACCGTCGGCTGCGGAAGTTTGCTCGAGAATGGTCAGCACGAACTCATGGTCACGGCCGTCGCGTTGCGTGCGCACGAAGTAGTTGCTGTTCTCTATGCCGTTGGCGGCTGGCCAGTAGTGACTCAGATCGCCCACGTCATAACGCGCCAGAGTTTCGGTCAGATGGGATTCCGGAAGTTGTGTAATGGCGTTCATTCAGGCCTAAAACTCGGCAATGACCCACTGGGGGAGCAGCATGTCGGCGCGTTCGAGATCGCCGAAGCCCGTGGTGTTGTCGCGTGGCACCAGATAATACGGTTTTCCCCAGTTCGGTACGACCCGCACCATGCGCAGCTGGCCGTTCTGGCGAAACTCGTATACGACTTTGTCTTCGCCGGCGATGATCACGACATCGGGACCGCGCTCCGCTTCTTCCGCACCGGCGGCTACAGCGAAGCTCAACAGTAGCAAGCCCAAGAATTTTCGGGCAATCCACAATGGCTGTAGTAGAGTTCCTCGCATAACTTGCATTATGAACCCTCTGACACGTCATGCCTAAAACAAAAACGCCTATCTTATTAGTGGACGGTTCGTCGTATTTGTTCCGCGCCTACTATGCGATGCCGGAGCTGACCACTTCGGCCGGTGCACCCACCGGCGCCATACGCGGCGTGATTGCCATGATTCGCAAGCTCGCCAAGGACTACGCTGGCAGTACCATCGCGGTGGTCTTCGATGCGCCCGGGAAAACCTTTCGCGACGATCTGTATAGCGAGTACAAAGCTAATCGCGAAAAGATGCCGGATGATCTGCGTGAGCAAATACAACCCATTCACGACATCATTCGAGCGATGGGCCTGCCTTTGTTGGTGGTGCCGGGCGTCGAAGCCGATGACGTCATCGGTACGCTCGCGGCTCAGGCGACCGAGGCCAAGCTGGATACGGTGATCTCCACCAGTGACAAGGACATGGCTCAGCTGGTCAGCGATCATGTCACCTTGGTCAACACCATGACGGAAACCGCTACGGACAGGACGGGCGTCATGGACAAGTATGGCGTGGCGCCCGAGCAAATCATCGACTACCTGGCGTTGATGGGCGACACCGTCGACAACATCCCAGGTGTCCCGAAGGTCGGGCCGAAAACCGCCGCCAAATGGCTGACCCAGTATCAGACGCTGGAAGCGATCATCGAAAACGCCGATGACATCAAAGGCAAAGTCGGTGAGAACTTGCGGGATACTCTGGAACAACTGCCCTTGTCGAAGGAGCTCACCACCATCAAATGCGACGTGGCGCTCGAGCAAACCATAGGCGATCTCGTCGCCGTGCCACCTGACCATGATGCGTTGAACGACCTGTTTAGCCGCCTCGAGTTTCGCACCTGGCTGGAGGAAGCCGCTGATGGTGCGGATGCTGCGCCACCGGAGACACCCGCGGCACCGCTACAAACGGACTACATGTGCATCACCGATCTAAAAACCCTCAAGCACTGGGTCAAAGCACTGAAAAAGGCCGGTGCCTTTGCCATCGACACGGAAACCACCAGCCTCAACTACATGGAAGCGCAACTCGTAGGCATTTCGTTTGCCGCTGAGCCGGGCCGGGCGGCTTACGTGCCGGTCGGTCACGACTATCCGGGTGCGCCGGATCAGCTGGATCAACACACCGTGTTGGAAGTGTTGTCTGATTTGTTAGGCGATGCCAGCGTGACCAAGATCGGACAAAACCTCAAGTACGACATGAGCGTGCTGGGGCTTGTCGGCATCGAGTTCGCCGGTCCGATCTTCGATACCATGCTGGAATCCTACGTGCTCAATAGCGTCGCCACCCGCCACAATATGGATGCGCTGGCCAAGTTCTACCTCGACCGTCAGACCACCAGCTACGAAGACATTGCTGGCAAAGGCGCTAAACAACTCGCTTTTAACGAGATACCGGTGGACGTCGCCACACCGTACGCAGCCGAGGATGCGGATGTCACCTTGCAGCTGCATCACCTGTTGTGGCCGCAGATCGAAAGCCAGCCCGGGCTCCAACGGGTGTACCGCGACATCGAAATACCGTTGATTCCGGTGCTGTCCGCAGTCGAGCGCCACGGTGCCCTGGTCGACGGACGTTTACTCAAACAACACAGCGCGGAAATTGCCGATCGCCTCGAGGAGCTCAAGCGCGAGGCGTATGACCTGGCGGGCGAAGAATTCAATCTCGACAGCACCAAACAGCTGCAGCAGATTTTTTACGAAAAACTCGATCTGCCGGTGCTCAAGAAAACGCCCAAGGGGGCGCCTTCTACAGCCGAACCGGTGTTGATCGATCTGGCGCGCGACTTTGAATTACCTGCGCGAATTCTCGAATACCGGGGGCTTGCGAAACTGAAGTCGACTTATACGGACAAGCTGCCGTTACAGATCAACGCGGACACCAAGCGCATCCACACCTCATACCACCAGGCGGTGGCGGCCACGGGGCGACTGTCTTCGGCGGACCCAAACCTGCAAAACATTCCTATACGCAATGCGGAAGGACGGCGCATCCGCAAAGCGTTCGTTGCACCCAAGGGTAAGTTCGTTGTCGCTGCCGATTATTCGCAAATCGAGCTGCGCATCATGGCGCACTTGTCAGGCGATGAGAATCTGACCGAAGCCTTTGCCCGCGGTCTGGACATTCATCGCGCCACAGCTTCAGAGGTATTCGGCGTAGGACCGGGCGAGGTGAGCGATGAAGAGCGGCGCAGCGCCAAGGCCATCAACTTCGGTTTGATCTATGGCATGTCGGCGTTTGGCTTGGGGCGGCAGCTCTCCATATCGCGCACTCTCGCTGCGGACTACATCGAGCGGTATTTCGAGCGCTATCCAGGTGTGCGTCACTACATGGAAGAAACCAAAGTTGTGGCACGCGAGCAAGGCTATGTGGAAACGCTGTTCGGCCGGCGCCTGTACTTGCCGGAAATCAACGCACGCCACGCGCAGCGACGTCAAGCGGCGGAGCGCACCGCGATTAACGCACCGATGCAAGGTACGGCGGCGGACATCATCAAACGGGCAATGTTAGGGGTGCACGAATGGTTCGCCGATGATCCTGTGGATGGCGCGATGATCATGCAGGTACACGACGAACTCGTCTTCGAAGTGGCCAAAGACGATGTGGACACGTTGACCGAATCCGTGACGAGCATCATGCAAGATGCTGCCGAGCTCAGCGTACCGTTGATCGTCGAGACCGGTGTTGGAGACAACTGGGACGAAGCCCACTAGCGCGCCAGCCAGTCCAACAAGAGCTCGATGAGTTTTTCCTTACCCTTACCGCTCGTGGCGGAAAAAGTCTGTGCCGACAGGTGAGAGAAGTTGCGGTGGTCGTTGATGAATTTGTTAAGTGCTTGTTGCTGTTTCGAATAGCTCAGCTTGTCCGCCTTGTTGAGCAGTACGTGTGTCGCCAGAGAGGACGCGTCGGTCCACTCCAGCAACTCCACGTCGAAGCCTTGGCAGGGATGGCGAATGTCCATCACGATGACGATGCCGCGCAAGTTCTCACGGTAAGAGAGGTACTCGTTTACCGATTGCTGCCAGTTGGCCTGAGCGGATTTGGCCGCTTTGGCGTAACCATAGCCGGGCAGATCCACCAGGCGCCCCCCCGAGCGTACGTCGAATAGATTGAGCAACTGGGTCCGCCCGGGTGTCTTGGAGACCTTGGCCGTGCGCCGGTTGCCGGTGAGACGGTTGAGCACGGATGACTTTCCAGCGTTCGACCGTCCGGCAATGGCGACTTCGGGGACCGCGTCGTTGGGACATTGCTTGAGCGACGGCGCGCTGGTCAGGAAGGTCGCTTCCAGACGCTCCGGAGGATGCACTCGAGGGGGCACTTTTTCGGTCATCTTGTTATATAATCCGCGCGCCCGGATCTGGGCGGTAGAGTTAAGCTAAGCGATCAGAATAATCCGCAGCTGCTATATTTAGCTCAAGCTGCGCATCTTAACCCAGTGTCGCGACGTAGTGATCTCGAGAAGTGACGTCAAGAAGTGTCGTCAAGTAGTGGCGCTAGTTGTGACGAAAGTAGTGACGAAAGTAGTGACGAAAAGAGTAATTAGACAGACCTTGAAAGCGCTGTTGGCCATCGTAGCGACAGTGAGTGCCCTAGGCGCGGCGGCGGCAGGCGACGCTGCTGCGGGCCAAAACCAAGCTGCACCGTGTGGCGCCTGTCATGGTCAGGATGGTGCCACCGGCATCGACCCGACCTATCCAAATCTTGCCGGTCAGAACGAGAAATACCTGCTGCGGCAGCTCAAGATGATTCAATCGGACGAGCGCCCCATCCCGCTGATGGCCGGACAGCTCAACGGCAAAAACGAGCAGAACCTCGCAGACCTGGCGGCGTATTACGCCAGCCTGCCCGCCAAAGTGGGACAAACACAGGGCGACGATGAAGCCATAGCCAAGGCCGCGCAAATCTATCGTGGCGGAATTGCCGCGAAAGGTGTGGCCGCCTGCGGTGCCTGCCACAGCCCCAACGGGAAAGGCAATCAACTTGCCGGATTTCCCTACCTTGGGGGCCAGCCTGAACAGTACACGATCGCTCAGCTGACAGCGTATCGGGAACGTCAGCGCCAGACCGATGAAGAATACGGTGGCATGATGCGCGATATCGCCGAAGGTATGACGGACACGGAAATCGCCCTGCTTGCGGACTACATACAAGGCCTGCACTAGTCGCGTCCGCTCCCAATCCCGCGCGATGGGTACCGGTCCTGTGGACCGGTTAAGAGTTCGTTCAGAGTGGCCGCGCTATATTGGACCATTGGCCCGTCATTGGGATTAACGTAGAGGAAGCACCCATGGTTTCGACACAGGCTCTATCACCCTCATTCCGCATTGGCTACCTGGCTGTCGCGTTGTGCCTTGCAGCGCTGTGCTCGTTCAGTACGACGGTATTCGCTCAGGAATTCGTCGAAGGTGAGCATTACCAGGTCCTGCCCATCAGCGTGGAAACCAGCGATCCGAGCAAGGTCGAGGTGGTGGAGGTTTTCAGCTACGCCTGTGTCCACTGCTACAACTTCGATCCTTATGTCGAAGCGTGGCAGCGACAGGTATCGGGCGACGTGGCATTTCGTCGCGTGCCCGCGACATTCAATTCAGATTGGGAACTCCTGGCTCAGGCGTACTACACCGCAGAAGCACTCGGTGTGAACGAGGCCGTGCACATGCCGCTGTTTGAGGGTATTCACGAAAAGCGCCAGGATCTGCGCAAGACCGACTTGCTGGCTGATCTGTTCGAGACGGAAGCGGGTGTGAATCCGGATGATTTCAGCACGGCGCACGGCTCGTTTTCGGTCCGCAGCCGAGTGCAGCAAGCCAAGGCGAAAACCCGTGCCTACCGCATCACCGGGGTTCCGAGCATGGTGGTGAACGGCAAGTATTTAGTCGATGGCAAGCTCGCAGGCGGTAATGTCAAGATGCTGGAGGTAGTCGACTTTCTGATCGCCAAGGAAGCTCAAGCGGGCGCTGGTGCCGACGCTGGGGCGTCGGAGTAGCAAAATGGAAGGTAGTCCGCAGTTCGACAAACTGACAGAGACTAAACTCAGGTTTCCAGGATGGGAGCCTGATATGTTTGCATGGGCGCGACGCTCGGAAAGAGTGTCTGAAGTAGTCCCTATGACTAACCTACAGGGCAGGGAGCCGGAGGAGCACTTAGATCTCACCCCTTCCGACGTCGTCGCAGACGCCAGCCCGAACTCAATCAAGTTGTTGTCGTTCAACATTCAGGTCGGCATCAAGACCTCCGCCTACCGCCACTACCTGACCCGCGGATGGAAGCACGTGCTGCCGCACGAAGCACGGCGCAAGAACCTGAACCGAATTGCCAAGGTGATTGCGGAGTATGACCTGGTCGGTTTGCAGGAGATCGACGGCGGCAGCTTACGCAGCGGCTTTGTCAATCAGGTTGAATATCTGGCCGAATTGTCGGGCTTCCCCTATTGGTATGCTCAGCTCAATCGAGACCTGGGTCCGTTAGCGCAACACGGCAATGGCTTACTGTCTCGCATCGAACCTGTGGGTCTACAGGATCACAAGCTCCCCGGCGTCATTCCGGGCCGCGGCGCGGTGTTTTTACGCGTGCCCTATGCCGGGGACGAATTGGTCGTAGTCATGCTGCACCTGTCCCTGGGCGAGCGATCGCGACGGCGCCAACTGGCGTATGTGGCCGAACAGGTCGCGCATGAACGCCAAGTCATCATCATGGGCGACATGAACACGCACGCGGAACAATTGCTGGACGCTTCGCCCTTGAAGCACCTCGACCTGCAACCGGCGCAACCCCATGCGCCCACGTACCCTGCCTGGGAACCGTCGTTGGCATTGGATCACGTGTTGCTTTCACCAAATCTGGTGGTCAACGATTTCAAAGTGTTGAACTGTCGCGTATCCGATCACTTGCCGGTGGCCGTGGAAGTCGCGGCTAAAGAACGGCCCGCCGTTCAATAGCCGCAAGCCAATTGGCGAACGCGCTTAGTCGGCGCCGCCGCCAACAGCGCCCGAGCCCACCTGAGGGACCTCGCAGGCGGTGTCCAGAAGCTCCGGATACTGCTCGCGGAACTCCGACTCACAAAACGCGATCACAGTCTTGGCGCGTTCCACAATGTAAGCGCGAATGGCCTGGGTGTCCTCCTGTGACAAGGCGTGGTCGAAACTCGGCATGCCTTTTTCCGTATAAGCACCGCCGATGACGATGGCGTCCCAGATGGCATGGGCTTCCGCCGTTGAATACAGCAGGCTGGGTACGGGGCCCGAGGTGCCGACACCGGGACCATGGCAGACCGCGCAGTACTCGTGAAAGAGTTCTTGCCCGGCTAGCTGTTGTTCCTGGGTGTACTCCATCTCCGGCGGCGTCGGGACGGCGAGGTAAGTGACTTCGGGTTCGGGTAGCGTGGCCTTGCCGCCCAACTTGTACGTTAAGATGCGTCCATCGCTGAGCACATTGTTACGGTGCCGCGGTGCGCCGGAGGCCAGACCGTAAGCGCCGCCCCAACCGGCAACGATGGTGATGTACTGCTCGCCGTCGATGGCGTAGGTGACCGGTGCGGCAATGATGCCGACGTGTACGGGAGATTCCCAGACGAGATCGCCGCTGGTCGCGTCATACGCAGCGAACTGTCCGTCCGCTCGGCCTTGGAAGACCAACCCACCGGCGGTGGACAAGAGTCCGCCGTTCCACGCGGTCGCGTGTTGCACGCGCCAGACTTCCTGCTGGGTGACCGGATCCCAGGCGGCGAGAAAACCCTTGATCGCTTGCAGATTGTCTATGTTTTCTTCCGCGGTGGGCGGTGGCGCCGACTCCGTGAAGTCGATGCCCAGATTCCAATCTTTCGGCGCGTGCTTGAAGGCGTTGTCCTGCGCATAGTCAAAACGCAGATCCAGTGCGGGGATGTACACATATCCCGTGCCTGGGTGGTAGGTCATGGGGTGCCAGTTGTGACCGCCGAGCGGCCCGGGCTGTATGCGCTTCTTGGCGTTTGCGTAGTGGGCCTCGGGATTCTCGACGGGCCGGCCGGTCTCCTGGTCGACATGGGTCGCCCACGTGACAGGCACGTAGGCTTCGGCTGAAATGAACTCGCCGTTCGTACGATCCAGCACATAGAAAAAGCCATTCTTGGGCGCCTGCATAATGACTTTGCGTGGCTCACCGCCGATCTCGATATCCGCGAGAATCATGTGTTGGACCGCGGTGTAGTCCCACGTGTCGCCGGGCGTGGTCTGGTAGTGCCAGACTTTGAGTCCGGTGTCGGGGTTGATGGCGACCATGGAAGAGATGTACAGATTGTCGCCACCGCCGGGGCTTCTGATGTAGCGGTTCCAAGGCGAGCCGTTACCCGTGCCGATGTACAAGAGATTCAATTCGGGATCGAAAGCCATGGAATCCCATACGGTCCCGCCGCCGCCGACTTCCCACCATTTGCCGCCGCGCCAGGTGGCGGCCGCTTCTTCCATGTCTTTGGTTTCGAAACCGTCGTCGGGGTTGCCGGGTACGGTATAAAAGCGCCACTCTTCTTCGCCTGTCGCCGCGTTGTACGCAGTAATGTAGCCGCGCACACCGTATTCAGCGCCGCCGTTGCCGATGATGACCTTTTCTTTGACGACGCGTGGCGCTCCGGTGATGGTGTAGGGGCGATTGGGCAGTATGGTATTGGCTTCCCAAACCGGTTCGCCGGTGCCTGCATCCAGCGCGACCAAGCGGCCGTCGATGGTGCCGACGAAGATCTTGCCCTTCCAGGCAGCCACACCGCGATTCACCACGTCGCAACACGCGTAGCGTGCCCAGGCCTTGGGGACTTCAGGATCGTACTCCCACAACAACTCGCCTGTCCGGGCATCGTGCGCCCAGACTACGGACCAGGTCCCTGAGGTGAACATCACGCCATCGACGACAATGGGCGTGGCTTCTAGACCGCGTTTGGTGCCCGTGTCCCAATACCACTCCAGGCCGAGATCCTTGACGGTGTCCGTGTTGACCTGATTGAGAGGGCTGTGGCGCTGCTCGTCGTACGTGCGCCCGGTTGTTAGCCAGTTGTGCGCTTCCGGAGCGGCGATCCTGGCACCGTCGATCCCGCCGGTCGACGCCGCGATTGCGGCCGCGCGCGTCGTTTCGGGGCCTGCGGCAGACGGCGCTGTGGTCGGCGCTTGAGTCTGCGGCTCCGACGACTCGGAACATGCCCCTGCCATCAGTGCGATAGCCAGTGCGAGTAAAGTGTAACGCTTCATGATTCCCCCTCTATTCAAGCGCGTAACCGTCAGGGGAGTTTACTCATCGGCCGCGCTAAATCTACTTGCGCAAGACCCGCTTTGGTTGGGCCCTTGCTATTCCAGGGTAAGAGTGCTAAAAAGATAGCACTCTGCTAAAAAACTAGCACTTATCCTGTGTGCTCAAGATCGAGCACAAAGAGAGAAAGAGAGGTACCGATGGTTCATGGCAAACACGTTCACCTGACCCGGCGCGAACGGCAGATCATGGATGTACTGTACGCCACCGAGGAGGCTTCGGTCGGAGACATCCAGGCCCGCATCCCCGACTCCCCGAGCTATTCCGCGGTGCGGGCGCTCCTGCGCAAACTCATGGACAAGGGTCACATCGATTTTCGCCAGGAGGGCGCTAAGTATCTGTATCGGCCCGTGGTGCCGAAAAACGATGCCACTAAAAGTGCGGTGCGCAGACTGGTCAACACCTTCTTCGAGGGCTCGCCGGCCAGTGCAGTCGTCAACCTGCTCGGCAGCGAAGGCGGCGACCTGTCCAAAGCCGACATCGCTGCGATCGAGGCCGAACTCAAGAAACTCAAGCGCAAGTAAGGCGGACTCGGGTGCAAGCGTTGCTGGACTTCCTGGTAAGCGGAGGCTGGTTGAGTCTTCGCGAAGTGCTGCGGTTACTGTTGCTTTCGGGTCTCTTCACCTTGGCTTGCGTGATGGCATTCCCCCGCAACGCACCTACGCGCCGAATGCTGTTGCTGGCCGCGGTGACCCTGCTGCTGGTGCTACCTTGGGTACTGGCCAGTGTCGATGCCGTGTGGCATGTAGCGATGGAGCGGCTGCCCGAATGGAGTCTGAGCCAGGCTATCCCGAACGCACTCATCGTGCTGTGGGCCGTTGTCGCTGCGTGGTTGATCGGCCGCCACTTACTGACTGTACGTCGCGAGATCGAGAGTATCCACGCACTACCCCTGGAGACCGCACCGCCGCTGATGCGTATCGTTAGCGAGCTGGCCGACCGGTTGGATCTCAAGACGCCGGATGTGCGTGTAGGAGATTGTGCATGCTCAACCTCGATCAGGCGGCCGGTCATCGTGTTGCCGGTCAATTGGCACGAATGGGATGACGTTACGCTCACCAGTGTGCTTGCACACGAGCTGATTCACATCGAGCGACGCGATGATCGTTGGCTGCTCGCAACGCGCTGTCTGGTGTTGGGCTACTGGTGGATGCCGTGGCTCATTTGGCTGTATCGAGTCTACGTGCGTGTGATGGAAGAGAGCTGCGACGATGCCGCCAGTGAACTTGTCGGCCACGACTTGAGTTACCTCGGCGGGCTGGTGCGTGCCGCGGACGCGGCGAGAACGCCGGTAACGGGTTACCAGAGTGTGGCGAACATGCACGTGCATCACCTGGTTGGACGCGTCGGGCGGTTTGGTAGCGATCGGGTGCTGGAACTCGATACACGGGGCATTTACTGGTGGGTCATGGGTATCCTTGCACTGGTGACCGGACTCACCGGGATTGAACCGGTCAAAAAGCATACGTACGTCGTGATTCAGGGGCGCCCCGATTACCCCCTGGCGCGAACCATCCGCACGAACGCTGATGTCGTCATACCGCGAGTGACCTCACACACGTCGCTGCCGACGGGCTTGAACGCAGCCCAGCGGGAACGGCTGCTTTATCCGGAGCATGCCCCGGTCGTGATTTATCCCGGCAGCGCGATCAATGCCCAGATCGAAGGGGAGGTCGTGGTGGAGCATCTCGTCAACCGCAGTGGCGCTGCGGTCGAAGCCCGTGTGGTGACCGGCAGCGGCCGCGCAGAGCTGGATCGGGCAGCCTTGCGGGCTGCGCAAGGCACACGCTATCTGCCGACCTATGCTGAAACGAGCGTCACACCGCTGCACGCCGGACAATCGAGCGTGGCTGACTATCGGCGACGCGACAACAAGTTGACCCAAGAGCCGCACAACTCATCTATCCGCGTACGCCGGCATTTTCGCTTTCGGCTCGACGCTGGATAGACCTCGTGAATGAGATAGAGGAGAGATCCAATGCGAACTCAAAGTACGACATGGCGCTACGTCAACTCAGCATTGATTGCGGTAGCGATAACGTCCGCTCTCTTGTTAGTCATGTACAACGCGATTCGGAGCGATACGCCGCGCATCGCTGAGAACGAGCCGCTGCGCACCATTGGCATGAATGCACGGTTGGACGACCGGGAAATAGAAGTCAAAGACATCGACGCGATTGAACGGCCCGAGCCTGTGGAACCCGCACCCTTGGCGCCGCGGCTCAAGTTTGCAGTGGAGAGCGACAACGGCTGGCCCGGACCAGGGATCATCGAAGATCCGGTGGTCACAGTGCAACCAGGCGAGGGTACCGCGGACGGTGAGATGCTGCCGATTATGACTGTACCGCCGGAGTATCCCCAACGTCAGGCTCAACGCGGTGTCGAAGGTTGGGTGGTGGTGGAATTCACAGTCGACGAACTGGGCCGCGTGCAAGCACCCCGCGTCATCGAAGCCTACCCCGGCGCGATGTTCAATCGAGCTGCCCTTAAAGCCGTGAAGCGTTACAAGTACAAGCCCCGGGTCGTCAACGGGCAGTCGCTGTCAGTGCAGGGTGTGCGTCAGCGGATCGTCTTCAACTTGTCGGCTTAGCGTCGGTAGGCGCGAACGGAATTTCCCAGGCGGCCTTGCCGGTACCTCGAGAGGGGTATCGGCCTTTTTTGCAGGGTCGCGCCCCTGTGGGGACATCGGCTTCGACCGACAGCCAAACCTTCCCCCATCCACCGCTCGATGGGCGGGATGCATCGGCGCGCCCCGGATTGTATCGCGCCGGGATTGCGCCACCCCAGGTGGGGACATCGGCTTCGACCGACAGCCAAACCTTCCGCCATCCACCGCTCGATGGGCGGGATGTATCGGCGCGCCCGGATTGTATCGCGCCGGGATTGCGCCATCCAGGTGGGGACATCGGCTTCGACCGACAGCCAAACCTTCCCCCATCCGCCGCTCGATGGGCGGGATGCATCGGCGCGCCCCGGATTGTATCGCGCCGGGATTGCGCCACCCCAGGTGGGGACATCGGTTTCGACCGACAGCCAAACCTTCCGCCATCCACCGCTCGATGGGCGGGATGCATCGGCGCGCCCCGGATTGTATCGCGCCGGGATTGCGCCACCCCAGGTGGGGACCTCAGTTTCGACCGACAGCCAAACCTTCCGCCGTCTGCCGCTCGAGGGGTGGGATGCATCGGCGCGTCTTGCCAATTTGTCTCCGACCCCAAATCCGTGAGAGTTTGTGTCGTCCGAAATGTTTGCCACCTCAACTCAGTTCCAAACAGAGGAGCGACGATGCGCATCATCGAAGTATTGCTCAGGCTCGGCGTGAGCCTGGTCGCGTGGATGGTCATCTACACCCATTGTGTGTGGACAGGTACCCTCAACGTTACCGGCTGTGGAGCGGACGGCGATGCGTTGTGGCGTCTGTTGATGGGCTTTGCACCGTTCACCGTCTTGTTCTGTCTGCTCCTCAATGTGTCAGCCAAACTCGTCGAGGTGCATCGCATCCTGCGTTGGCTGGCGGTGCCGTTGGCAGTTTTTTTGCCCGTCGCCTTGTATGCGACATGGCCTTGGTTCGTGCACGCCACACTCGATGACAAGGCCATTTGCAGCGATTCGGCGGCCAACACCTGGCATGTGTGGTGGGCGCCGTTGCAGTTTGCCGTGTTTGGCTTGATTGCGTGGTCAGTGTGGCGGGTCTGGCGCAGTGCCAACGAAACGTAAAACCGATAAATCAACAAGTTGTGTGGGAAAATTCGAGATGCTATAAAGCGCCCTCGGGATTGGGAGTCTCGGCTGAACGCGTGTGGTGGCGTGTTGCAATAACGCGCAACTAACCGCATGCGTTGAGTAGTTCAAAACAACAACCTGATAAACAGGAGACGTGATATGTCCATGATGTCGGAATTCAAAGACTTCGCGATGCGCGGAAACGTAGTCGACATGGCCGTGGGTATCGTGATTGGCGGTGCCTTTGGCAAGATTGTGTCGTCGTTCGTTGCAGACGTGCTGATGCCGCCTATAGGTATTTTGCTGGGTGGCGTGGATTTCAGTGACCTTGCGGTGACGCTGAAAGACGCGGCAGACGGTGCCGAGGCTGTGTTGCTCAAGTACGGCGTGTTCATTCAAACCGTCATCGATTTTTTGATCATCGCGTTCGCGATCTTTCTGGTCGTGAAGGCCATGAACGCGGTCATGAAGGAAGAGGAAGAGGCACCGCCTGCGCCGCCCGAGCCGAGTGCGGAAGAGAAATTGCTGACTGAAATCCGCGACACGCTGCAGTCGCGCTAGTCCGCTTGCTCGGTTACACGGCGCCACTCAGGCGCCGTGGGCTACTGTGCTGGCGCGTTGGGCGGCGCGATACGCGCCTTGTCGTCGACCAGCGCGCCTAACTCCTCTCGGGTGATTTCGCCGCTGCGAGTAAAGCGCTTGTTCAAACCGGGAGCAAAAATCTTCCCGCGCATGCCGTAGGTGAACGTATCGCGATTGCTGATCGTCAACAACTGACGCAACGTGTCGAAAATAGACGAGCTGACCGCAATACTGATCACGGTATCGGCTAATGCGGGAACCTCGAAGTTCTCGTTGGACACCCCCCGCGCAAGCTTGCGACCGTTGACGGTGAACTTGAGGTCCATGCCATCCCCCTGCATTGCGGTTTCGGTGAGGTTCTGAATCCGCAGCTTCAGTTCGGCGCGTTGCTCGAACAATGTGGAGGGCAGCGGTTTGATGTCCACAAGATAGACGTCCACGACGGGTTCGCTCACACACCCTCCGAGGAGGACGGCGGCCACTAACAAGGCGGTCAGTTGATTGTGCATGTTGTTCCTGGTGTTGTTCTAGCGTTTGTTCTTGAGTAATTCTACCGCCTGACTCACCCATTGCTCGCGGGCGATGCGTCCTTTGAAACTCAGCTGCGCTTCGATGGTCTGGATATCGGAGGCGTTCAAATTGGCGATCGACTCGAAGGTATCGAAGCCGAGTTCCTGGAGTTGGCCGGCAATCTTGGGTCCGATCCCTTTAATCGTTTTAAGGTCATCTGCCGGCGTCGGACCGACCGTCGGCGTGGCGACTTGAGCGGATGGCGCCGACTGTCGGGCCATCGCGCGTTCCAAGGTCGATGTGGCAGCGGGCGCCGGCACCGCAGCCGGTTGCGGGGTAGCCTTCACTTGCGGTGTCTCCGGGCGTGGTGGGGTGTCGCCTGCGAGTAAATCTCCTGTCGCAAATACGGGCGCGGTAGTCGCAGCACTGGTCGAAAACGCTTCGACGGCGGCCGACTGCTCGCCGTGAGCTTCTATTGTCGGCTCCGCTGCTGTTTGCGCAGCCGGAAAATCGTCGACATCGATGACTCGTTGGACAGCTTGTTGTGCCGCTCTTACCAGCGCGGCTTCTGATTGACGGAACTCGCCGGACTCGAGTCCGGCTTCGATCAGCGCTTCGTAGTTGCCGGGCGTTGTGACTTCTCTGGTAATCGCCCGCAGTCGCTTGTCGGCGTTCGATGCGGCGACCACCTTCTTAAAGGCGTCGTTCAACTCGGCAATGCCTGTGCCTGACTGCGGCTCGTACATGCCGCGTGTCAGGCGATCGCGCGCATCGTTGGGGCTCAACAAGATGCGCGCGGCTCGTTTGCCCAGGTTGTCGGACGGTTCTCGGTAGAACAATCCCAGAGGAAAGATCACCATCTTGAGCGGACGTCGCAACCACCACACGGGGAAGTTGCGGATGACATTGATGAGCGCTGTTTGAATCTTGTGCAAACTATCGCGCATGGCCCAATTGACGAGCGGCAAGTCTTCTTCGGGGCGTCCGGCGTTCTCGAAATGTTTCAACACGGCTGAAGCCATGTACATGTGCGCCAACGCGTCCGCTAAGCGGCCTGAGAGCTTTTCGCGGAACTTGAAGTTGCCGCCGAGCACCATCAGGACCAGGTCCGAGGTCAGCGCGAACGCGGAGCTCATGCGTGTCAGCTGGCGATAGTAGTGAGCCGTTGGTCCGTCGATAGGCGCACCGACCCAACGCGCACCGGTTAAACCCATCCACAACGTGCGCACGAAGTTGGACAAGGTGAACTGCACATGGCCGAAGAACGCTTCGTCGAATTCGTTCAACGACTCCGGAGAATCGTCGGCTTGGGCACTTTGCATTTCACGCAGGATAAAAGGATGTGCGCGAATGGCCCCCTGACCGAATACGATCATGCTGCGCGTCAAGATGTTGGCCCCTTCCACGGTAATGCCGATGGGCAATACCTGGTAGGCAGACTGCAGATAATTGCGGGGTCCCTGCATGATGCCTTTACCGCCGTGCACATCCATTGCGTCGTTGATGGCGTGTCGGTTGCTGTTGGTCAGATACGCTTTGGCGATGGCGGTCAGTACGCTGGGGCGTTCGCCGACCCTGAGCGCCGTAAGGGTCAACAAGCGAGTCGCATCGTCACGGTAGGCGCGTCCCGCCAAGCTCGACAGAACCTCCTCCACACCTTCGAAGTAGCCGATGGGCATTTTGAACTGGCGGCGAATACGCGCGTAGGCACCTGTCGCGTGCGCGGCGAGCTTGGTGCCAGCGATCCCCATTGCGGGAAGTGAGATGGCGCGGCCGGCCGCCAGGCTCTGTACCAGCATCGCCCAGCCTTGACCGATGCACGCTCTGCCGCCGATCACTGCATCCAAAGGGACGAAGACGTCTTGTCCCTGCGTGGGGCCATTCATGAAGGAGGCGCCGGAAGGTTTGTGACGCCGTCCTGCGGTGACGCCGTCCAAGTCTGTTGGAACCAGGGCGCAAGTGATTCCCAACTCTACGTCGTCACCCAGCAACCCGTCCGGATCGATGGCCTTGAAGGCGAGCCCGAGCAGTGTGGCGACCGGCGCCAACGTGATGTAACGCTTGTTCCAGTTGAGACGAAAGCCAAGCACTTCTTCACCCTGCCATGTCCCGCGGCACACGACGCCGGTATCGATCATCGACCCGGCGTCCGACCCGGCAACTGGGGAAGTGAGCGCGAAGCAAGGTATATCGGCGCCGCTCGCCAAGCGCGGCAGGTAGTGCTGCTTTTGCGCCTCGGTGCCGTAGTGCTGCAGTAACTCGCCGGGTCCTAAGGAGTTCGGCACCATCACGGTGACGGCAGCGGTGACATTGCGTGTGGCGATCTTCATCACCACTTCCGAGTTGGCGATGGGACTGAACCCCAGACCACCGTAGCGCTTCTCGATGATCATGCCGAAGAAACCACGGTCCTTCAGGAAGGACCACACTTCAGCCGGCAGGTCGCCGTCTTGGTCGATCTGCCATGGGTCTAACATGTCGCACAACGTGTTTACCGAACCGTCCAGGAAAGCCTGTTCTTCGGTGGTCAACGTGGGCTTGGGAGCTCCGAGCAAACGGTGCCAATTGGGACGGCCGGAAAAAAGTTCGGCGTCCCACCACACCGTGCCTGCGTCCAACGCTGCCTGCTCGGTATCCGATAGAGCGGGCAGCGTGCGGCGGAACCATGCCAGCAAGGGCTCGGTGACGATGCGTTGGCGCAGGCCGTCCAAGCCGATCAGGAACACCAGCCCCGTTAATAACGCCAAGCTGATGGACAACCAATGTTCTAACGATTCGAATAAGATGACGACGATCGTCAGCACGCCGACTGTGGTGAGCGTGGTGGTATAGGTAGCCCGGTGGTAAGTGAGCGCACCAAGCACTGCGACGGTTGTGAGTGCAAGCAAGACAGTCATGCGGTCCTCTAATCCCCAGATGTAACGCGCTGTTTGGATCTATCATCGCAAGATCGCTTGACTAATGCATCCGACGGGCACCCTGGGATCGTCAACCGTCCTGCGTGCCAAAAGTGGCAAGTTATTTGAGACCTAGTTCCCACCACTGCCACCTAGATGCAGGGAAAATACCGTGTGAATAACACTGTGTGAATAAAAGTGGGCGGTGGGCGAACGGGATTGAGTCCGGGCGCTACTGCACGTTGGATAGACCAGATAAATGGACTTTCGCTTCTCTCAGTTCGAAATCCTGACCGGCGCCGGCACGTTGCTGTTGACGCTGTTCTTCGTGTGCGTGTTTACGGAAGTCGGCGCTATCGAAGCGCAGATTAGCACGGGGGTCAGCGAAGCCATCGACAACGACGAGTTGTACTGGGCCAGTGTGGAAGTCAATGGCCGGGATGTGGTGTTGACCGGTGCGGCGCCCGATGTGCCGGCGAAAAAGCTCGCCGCGGCGAAAGCTCTGGAAGTGACAGGGGTGGCCGGTGTAGAAAACCTCATTGAGGTCATCGGCGAAGCCGGTACCTGCCAAACTCAGCTCGATGAATATCTTGCCAAGGAAACCATTGCCTTTCGCTCAGGGAAGGCGGATATCGCCGATTCCAGTTTCCACGCACTCGGTATGCTCGCCATGATCGTGCGTACTTGCGATGCCGCGATAGAAATCGCCGGACACACCGATGACAAAGGCGATGCTGAAGTCAACATGCGCCTCAGTCAACGCCGCGCGGAGACCGTCGCCAAGCACCTGGTACGCCACGGTGTGCTCGCCGACAAAGTTCGTGCGGTTGGCTACGGCGAAGCGCAGCCGATTGCCGACAACCGCACCGACGCCGGGCGCAAGATGAATCGGCGCATTGAGTTTCGAGTGCTGGGAGGCACTGTATGACATTTCTGATCCTGCAGATCCTGATCTTCCTCGTGCTGGCCAGTGCCGTCGGCGCTGCGGCGGGTTGGCTGGTGCGCAACTTGCAAGCGCAAAAAACCGACGAAGCGGCAAGCCGTGCGGTGCACGATGCCAAGTCGAAAGTGCCGCAACTCGAGTCACTCCTGCGCAGTCGGGATGACAAAAACGCGAAGCTGAAGAACGAACTGGCCGACAGCAAATCAGAAATCAAACAGCAGCAGCAAAATACCCGGCAACTTGAGCAGCAACTGAGCGAAGCCGAGCGTGAGGTGAAGAGACTAAAAGGCATGGTTGAGGCGCGCACGGGCTCGGGTCTAGCTGACGCGGACGATACCTTTCAAGTTGAAGCCGGACCGCAAGTCGATGATCACATTATCGCCGAGTTGTCCCAAGAGATCGCCAGATTGAAAGCTGAACTCAAAGCCGCTCAAACGCAGACTCAACAACAACCCGAAGCACCGGCGCAAGCGGAACTGGACCAGTTGCAAGCGCAACTTGCCAGCAGTGAGCGCAAGTACACGACGGCGGCCAATGAGCTCAAGATCGAGCGCGACAAAGTGATCGAGTTGGAGCGGGAGCGCGAACTGCAAAACAAGTCGCTGCAAGTGCTACACCAACAGTTGGAGCTGGAGCGCACGCGGCGGATGGCGGGTGCTTGATCGAACTCTCAAGCGTGGCTGAGTCGCCTCAGACTCGGCTTAGCCGACCAAGCCGCACCAAGCGCCAGAAGAAAGACTGAAGTCGCGAGTACGACCGCAATACCGGGCGATACGTAAAAGTTCAGTGTGCCTAAAATCATTCCCCCCAGTGGCACCATGCTATAGCCCATGCTGTGAATGCCCATGACGCGCCCGCGCAGCTCGTCTGGCACTTTGAGCTGCAGATAACTCATGGAGGTGACGATGAAAAGCGAGCTCAACCCCGACATCGTGAACACGGCCAGCAAGGCACCGGCAAACCAGCCCTGATCGACACACAACACGAACAACCACAAGGTGACTACCGACCCGGCACCGCCGCCGAACATGATCCTGCTGAGCTCGCGCTCATGACTCATGCCGCCGATGGCGAGCGTTCCCACGATGGAGCCAATTCCCCCAGCGGACAGCAGGTAACCGAAACTCTGTTCGCCTCTGCCCATGGCATCGATGAACGCAGGCAGAATCTGTACGTAGGACTGCCCGAATAGCATGCAGACGAACGTGAGCGCGATGAGCCACTTAAAGAGCTCGTTATCGAAGATGTACTGGATGCCGCGCTTGAGTTGAGTCAGCGCACCGTCGGTGCTGGGTTGTGGGACGGTCACGTGGATTCCGGATATCACCACGAACATGATCAGAAAGCCGGCCGCGGCGATGGCGAAGATGATCCAGGTACCGCCGAGGTACATCAGCACGCCGCCGAGAGCAGGGACAGCCATGCGCGTCACCTGCCAGACGAACGAGTTCATGGCGACAGCGCTCATCATGGCGGCACGGTCGACGAGATGGGGGAAGATGGCCACGCGCGTAGGCCAGTCGAAGCCGGTGGTCGTGGAAAACAAAGCCGCGATGGTCAGTACGTGCCATGCCTCCACGCGCTCGCTGAAATCGAGCCAGGCCAGTAGCGCGAGCAGCAGCGTGATGATCATGGAAGTGGTGCGCAGAATCTGACGCTTGTCGAGCCGATCGGCGATGACCCCGCCGAACAGCGTGACGGCAATGTTGGGCGCGGCCGCGGCGACCCCTAAGTAACCCAGATATTGTACCGATTGCGTGAGCTCGTAGATCAGCCAACCCTGCCCCAGCGTGATGAGCTGGGTGGCGCCGACGGATGCGAGAGAAGCCAGCCAGTATCGACGATACAGCGTGTGTCTGAACGCGGGATAGCGTTCGGCGATGGCATGGCTCAGACTACTCATGGAAAAAGGCACACAAATAACACAGGTGGTGGGTTCAGCCAATGGCGACAAACTTGAGAGCGCGGTGGATGTCCTGCGTGGTCGTATGCGTTTGCTGGGCCTGCCAAAGTGACGTCGAGGACGCAAGCAACGGCCAGGTTGGCGGCAGCGACGGTCAAGAAGGAGAGCAGACGATGTCTAGCCCGATGAGTTCGGCACCCCTGCATGAGCAATCGATCGTCGAGCTGCAGGCGCTCATGGATGCCGGTGAGCTGACCGCTACGGTTTTGACGCGACACTCGTTGGAGCGCATCGCGCAGTTCGACGACCAGGGTCCGCACCTGAACGCGGTACAAGCTTTGAGTCCGCGGGTACTGGAAGAGGCCGAGCGTCTCGACGACGAACGCCGCGCACAGGGACCGCGCTCCTTGTTGCACGGAATTCCTCTGCTCGTAAAGGACAATTACGAGACGGTGGGGATGCCGACCACGGCGGGATCGGTGCTGTTCGCAGGCTTCGCACCGCCACGCGATGCCTATCTCGTGGAACGTTTGCGCGCAGCCGGTGCCGTGATTGTAGGCAAGACCACGATGCACGAGTTCGCGTACGGCATCACCACGGTCGGTTCGGGGTTCGGCGCTACCAAAAACCCCTATGTTTTAACACGTAATCCCGGCGGTTCCAGCGGCGGCACGGGCGCTGCCGTCGCTGCCGGATTTGCTGTCGCAGGCATGGGCAGCGACACTTGCGGGTCGATCCGCATTCCTGCAGCGCAGAACAACCTGGTCGGCCTGCGCGGCACCCAGGGGTTGAGCAGCCGTCGTGGGATCGTACCTTTATCGAGTACACAAGATATCGGCGGTCCTCTGGCGAGAAGTATCGGCGACTTAAGCATTTTGTTGGATGCCACGGTCGGGGAGGATCCTCAAGATCCGCAGACTGCCGTCATGGGTGTCAGGCCGACGGCGAGCTACAAGGACGCGCTGCGAAGAATCTCCGGTGCCAAGATCGGAGTGCTGGTGGACTGGTTGCGTGTCGAGGATGAAGATGAAGCGGTCGCAGCGGTTGTGGAAGCGCAGCTCGCAACCATGAAGGAGATCGCCGACTGGCGTTTGGTCGAACTCGAATCCCCGGCGCTGAGTGCGGCGCTCGACCGACCCGTGGGGGGACACTTGGTGCTCGTGACCGACTTCAAGTACGACATCGAGGCGTACCTGAGCGCCAACCCCGAGTTAGGCTACGACGACTTGAATGCGCTAGTCGCTGACGGCCGAGCACATGTGGCCATTCAACCGTCATTGCAGGCTTCGGCCGGGGCGCCGTCTCGTGAGTCCGACGAGTACCGTACTGAAATCGCGCAGCGCGACATCGTGCGCGGAGAGTTGCTGCGGCTACTCGAAGACCATGACCTGGACGCGCTCGCCTATCCGACGATCCGACGTATTGCCGCACTACATGGCGAGGAACAGGGGGGTACCAACTGCCAACTTGCCGCGAACTCAGGACTACCGGCCATCACCGTGCCTGCCGGCTTTCACCAGGGCGTTCCAGTGGGGCTTGAGCTGTTAGGTCGCGCGTTTGACGAGCAGCGTTTATTGAACCTGGCATACACAGTCGAGGCGTTGGCGCCGCAACGCCGCGCACCGGATTTGGTCTCGTCGGACGGTTAGTCCGCTGCGGGCAGTTGGGTGGCGAGAAAGGTCAGCAGATTGTCGCCCATGACTTTGCGGATGGTGCGTGCGGAAAGCCCGGTATCGAGCAGCGCTTGGGTCAAGACCGCCAACTGACTGGTGTCGAAAGTGACCCGGGTCGCGCCGTCGTAGTCGGAGCCCAGCGCTACGTGATCTTCGCCGACGAGTCCGACGGCGTACTCGATGCTTTTGGCCACCCCACTTGGGGAGATGTCACACACCGCATCCCAATAGCCGATGCCGATAATGCCGCCGGCGCTAGCAATGCGTCGGAACTGCTCGTCTTCGAGGTTGCGGGGACTGTCGCAGACGCCTTTCACGCCGGTGTGCGAGACGACCACCGGCTTGCCGCTCAGCTCAAGTACGTCGTCGACGACCATGGGTGAAGAATGTGCGACATCGATGATAAACCCCATCGCCACGGCCCGTTGGACGACTTGTCTGCCGAAGTCGGTCAACCCCGCACCGGACTCGCCGTGCAATGAACCACCGAGCTCGTTGTCGAAGAAGTGTTGTAATCCAAGCATGCGATATCCGGCATCCCACAACACCTCCAGGTTGGACAAGTCGCCTTCGAGCGGGTGCGCTCCTTCGGTAGCCAACAACATCGCTACCGCACCGGCCTGACCATCGGCAAGGTGCCGTTGCAGCTGCGGTCCGGAGGTAATGAAGGTTAACTGCTTACTGGTCGCTGCGGCCGCGTGTAGCTTTTCGGACTGATAGAGTGCTCGTTCCAACAAGCTACCCCACGTTCTTCTGGGCCACAGTTGTACCATTGTCAGGGCTGTGATCATGTCGCTCGCGTCGGACGAATTGGAATCGTAGTTTTGCCCCGATGGCGACTTGGTGACGGCCGCCATGACCTGCAACACCACGCCGCCTTCCTGCAGACGCGGTAAATCTACATGACCGATGTCGCCGTGGGCGAGCAGATCTCGATCCCACAGCAACGTATCAGCGTGTAAATCGGCGATACGCAGCTTGGCATGCAAACTGCGGGCCGCGGACGTCACCGGCCATTCGTTGCTTCGATCCACACTATTGCGCTGGTTCTCGATGACGCCCGGCGCGATGGCGACGGTGATGACGGCCAGCACGACGAGCGTGAGGCTGCCGTGAATCAGCGCGAGCCTGGTGCGGCGCTTCATGCGCTCGCGCCGCTGCGGGAGGTCTTGGTCATTGCGTGGCTGCACCCGTATGCTTACTGCATGACGGTCGACAACTTATCACAAAGTGTGCGCGGATTCGTTTTCCAGGCGACTTACCGTGTCGTCAACAAGCTCCCGATCGTGCACGTTTTCGGGCGGCTGGAGGATGGCCGCACTTTCCTCGTTCGCGAGCACCGTCAGCGGCCACACTTTCTGATCGAAGCCGAGCATCGGCACGTGGTCGAGAGCATGCGGACTGCCGTGCCGGCCAGCGTGGTGCCCACCGACGTCACGACTTTCGAGGGCAAGCCGCTGGTAAAAGTGCAGGTGGACGTACCGGGCGATGCGCCGACCGTTCGTGATGCCCTGCACAACATCGGTGTGCGCACCTATGAGGCGGACGTACGCTTTGCCATGCGCTATCTCATTGACCGGGGCATCAGAGGCGGTGTGGCCATCACCGGCGAAAGTCGGTCCGGGGACGGCGTGGATGTCGTATTCGACGACCCCGAAGTCACCCCGGACGATGCCTTTGTGGCGCCCACCGTGTTGTCTTTCGACATCGAAACCGAGCCGAGCTCCGAGCGGTTGTTGGCCATCGCCTGCTACGCCGAGAATGTGATCGACGAAGTGGTGGTGGTGGACCCGTCGCCGCGAGACATGCCCACACAGGCCCTGAGAGTGGATGACGAACGCGCGGCGCTGGAGTATTTCAGCAACCTGGTACGGCGGCTGGATGTCGATGTGCTCACGGGATGGAACGTCATCGACTTCGACCTCAGCGTACTGGCGCGGGTCGCGCAACGGGTAAAGTACGATCTGCAGCTTGGACGGCAACGCGGCACCATGCGCATTCGTCCTGCGGAGGGTTACTTCGGCAGCGGCAGTGCCAATATCCCCGGGCGTTTAGTGTTGGATGGCATCGATCTGATGCGGGGTGCTTTCGTCAAGGCGGACGACTATTCGCTGAACGGAGTCTCCCAAACGGTGTTGGGTGAAGGCAAAACCCTGGGCGGTGACGGACAAGACAAAGTGGCCGAGATCATGCGCACCTATCGCGAAGATCTGCCCGCGTTTTGCGAGTATGCGCGTACCGATGCCCGTCTGGCGCTGGAGGTCGTCAATCGACTGAATCTGGTCGATCTGGCGTTCGCACGATCGCGGCTCACGGGAATGCCTGCGGATCGCGTGGCAGCGAGCATCGCCTCGTTCGACTTCCTTTATTTGAGCCAGTTACAGCGTCGCAAAATCGCGGCACCAAGCGTTGCTCAGCCGGGCGGACGCAGCATCGCGCAAGGTGGCGGTGCCGTGTTCGAGCCCGTCGTGGGCATCCACCACAACGTCTGGGTGTGCGATTACAAGAGCCTATATCCGAGCATCATGCGCACCTTCAACATCGACCCCTTAGGTTACGTGTTGGGGCTGGATCAAGCGGAGGCGATAAGAACTTATGACGGCACGCGATTTGCACGAGGCGACTCGAGCATCTTGCCACAGATGCTGGAGCAACTGTTCCCACAACGTGAGGCGGCCAAGCAGCGCGGCGATGAGATCGCTTCGCAAGCGATCAAGATCTTGATGAATTCGTTTTATGGCGTGCTCGGTACGCCTGCGTGTCGTTTCTACAATCCGAATATCGCCAATGCGATTACCAGCCAAGGTCGGTACCTGTTGGGTTGGAGCAAGAACTGGTTCGAGGCGCGCGGGTACAGAGTCTTGTACGGAGACACCGACAGTGTTTTCGTCGCTTCCGGGATGGAAGACGCTGATGCAGCCAGTGCTATCGCAGAGGATCTGATGGAGGCTTTTAATCGCGAGCTTACCCAATTCCTGCGTGCCTCTGCAGGTGTGGAGAGTCGCTTGGAACTCGAGTTCGAGAAACTTTATTCCAAATTGTTCCTCGCCAGCGTGCGCGGTGGCTCAGCGGGCGCTCGTAAGCGCTATGCGGGGATCAAACTGGGTAGTGATGAAGTGGAGTTCGTGGGGATGGAGGTAGTGCGGCGGGATTGGACCGATCTTGCCAAGGATGTCCAACGCCACCTTTTCCAACGACTGTTTCAAGGGGACGAAGTGGCTGAGTATCTCGCGGATGTGGTCGCACGCCTGCGGGCCGGTGAGCTGGACGAGCGACTCGTTTATCGCAAGGGGTTGCGCAAGAAGGTCGACACGTACACCACGAACGTACCACCGCATGTGCAGGCGGTGAAAAAGTCCGCCGCACCCCCGCCGCGTGTCGTGCGCTACGTGGTGACCCAGCAAGGCCCAGAGCTGGTCGACGAGATGAGTCACCCGCCGGATCGTGAGCACTACCTGGAACGGCAGGTTAAACCCGTCGCGGTACCGGTTTTGGAAGCGCTAGGCCTCGACTTCGACAAGGTCATCGGCGACGACCGCCAGACTGAGTTGTTCTAGGCGTAATTAGTCGTGGAGCTGGAATGGGCTGGGGAACGATGTAGTTGTTAACGTACATCGTCGTTTATCTCTGTGTTGTGGATGCGGGGGATGTCGCTTGGATTTGGATACCTCTAAACAAAAGATACAACGGCCGTGTAACTTCTTCGGTCTTAAGCTCATCGCTAAGTGCCACACCACAAGTGGCGGAGTAAGCGAAGCCGTGCAGATAGTCGATAAACAGGTGGAGCGCGTCAGCTCGAACAGTTTCGTCGAGGTCCAAGCCGTGCAGGGCTGCATCGAAGCGTTCTGAAAACGCAAGTACGGGACCGACCACAGGATTTGCGAGCATGGCTTCTAGCAGACCAGGGTATTTCCTCAAGACGCTGACGTAATTGACCGCAAGTTTTGCAAGCTCGCGTTCCCAGTTGTTCCTTTTTTTCGGCTCATAAACCGATGCGACAATCGAGGTCGCCATACTTTCGAGAAGCATCTGCTTTGAACCGAAGTAGTGATAGATTGCCATGGGATCTACTCCGAGTTGCTGAGCGATCTTGCGGATGGATGGGAGCTTCTTAGATTCGAGAGTGAGTTCTTTGGCTACCTCAATGATCCGTTCCGACGAAATACGACTGACGTCCTTCTTCGGGCGCCCTCTCACTTTTTGCGCTTGTTGTTTCACTGAATCGGTGTATGATTATTTCTACAGCGTAGAAATAATATGCGACATGACGAACATTGTCTACATCGGGACAAGCCTAGACGGATACATCTCCGCGTCAGATGGCAGTTAAGAAGCACTATCGGCGCAAACGGACAAAGTCGGGTGAATCGACTCCGGACTGACAGCCTACGAGACACACTCCGCAAAAACTCGATCGATGATGCCCCTGAGCAGTTAGATTAGCTCGTTGAAGGATAGTGGGAACGGCAGTCCATGCTTTTAGACGTATTTCGCATAACTCATATCGATCCGTCGTTAATTGATGCGGAACGAACTCGTGTGTTGAATTTGATCGCGTCTGCTGTTCCTCTTGAACGGATTTTCGAAGTGGGGAGTACCGCTGTTCAAGGGGTTGTTGGTAAACAGGACTTTGACTTTCTTGTTCGAGTGCCGAAGGCAGAATTCGAAAAAACACGCGATCTGCTTGATCAGCATTTCAATCGAAATTCAGAGCAGCTGTCCAACGATGTCTACCAAGGATATACGGTCACATCGGATTTTGATGTTGCCATTCAGTTAACGGTTGAGGGTGGGCCCAATGACACCTTTTTGGAATTCGTCGACCTCCTTCGCGAAGACGACGCGCTAAGAATTCGCTACAACCGGCTGAAGGAGGCTTTTGATGGACGGCCAATGGATGAGTATCGAGATGCCAAAAGCGAGTTCATAGAAAACGCATTGTCATCTGCGAATGCAAAGCAGTGAGAAAGCCGACGCTCAAGATTGCAACTCGATTGGCTCAAGACCAGCGATTGCCGCCAGTTGAAGTGGAACCGGATTCTGGCAACATCAGGTATGGCGATCACAATTTACGGGTCTCCGCGCTCCCGAACCATGCGCGTGTTATGGATGGCTGCGGAGTTGGATCTCGACTATGAGCTCGTGCCTTATGAGTTCAATGATCCGGCGATCAAACGCCCAGACTTCTTTCAACTGAACCCCGCTGGCTCGATCCCGACGCTTGTAGATGGGGATTTTTCCCTTTCAGAATCTCTAGCGATCAATCTGTTTTTGGCAAAGAAATATGGTCGTGAGGCGCTTTTTCCTGATACGGACGAGGGTGAAGCTAGCGCGATTCGTTGGAGTCTTTTCGCCCAAGGCCATTTAGAACCTTGGATTCAGAAGGACTTGATATTGGCCGAATTGATTAACGTGATCGGGGCGCTCGGTAATGAAATGGTGAGCCAATCTCTTGGGGTGTTAGAAAAGGCACTTGATCAGACCGAATGGCTCTTAGGCGATAGCTTTTCCGTTGCCGATCTGAATGTAGCGGCCGTGCTTTCGCCTTCGAGAAGCGACTCTCTGGATTTTTCGTCGTTTAAAAACGTACGTGAATGGTTAGACGGTTGTTACGCTAGGCCTGCTGCACTGGAGTCGCGTAAGCGCTTCGACCAGCCCATTGGCTAGAACCGCTGGTGGCTGCTCAGAGCCTGTTGAAATGCGCGAGTGAACAGGGGCCTTTGGCATGCCAGTCGAGGTGCAAATGAGCAAGAAACGTTTAGTGGAGTTTTTCGATGCGCTCGCGATACGCGTTCGATACTGACCGTAGCAATCACTCTAGTGATTTCAGCTTCTAGCGAGTTGGCGATGTCGGGTCAACGCTGATCGAAAAACGAGGTGGTCCGCTCCGATCTATTCGATCACGTGAGCTGTGAGGCGTTTGAGCGACCGTTCTAATGAAAGCAGCCACTCGGTGCTGCAGGTACAATCAAGCTCTTCGCGACCCATTCCGGCCCGTCAAGATTAAGTCGATAATCCTCAATCCGAACTACAATCGTTAGATCTCAGAGGGGGAGCTAGTGGACCAATTCGATGCACTTTCGCTGTGCGGAGAAATCGCGATTGCGATCATTGGGTTTTCCGGGATCGTCCTGGTTTTTGGCAGAAGTCGCACCGACTGGGATGAGGTAGATCGATTGCGATTTCGGATGTTGTTCACAGCTACGCTCCTGCCAATGGGAATCATCGCCTCCGCCTTCATACTCGATGCCGGAGGAGTCAGCAGAGGCCTAACATGGCAGTGCTGTAGCGCAATCCACGCCCTTATGGCTTCGTTCATTGCGTTCGTCAATGTCCGCGCTGGTGCTCGGATGGACACTGGCAGAAGCGACCTTCAGATTCCTCGGTTCAACACAGTATGGCGTGGTGGAGCGATCCAGCTGTCCATCGCGTTCTTGGTCATCGTGCTGCAAGTTTTCAATGTGATTGTCTTGCATGCTTTCTGGCCCGTGCTCCTCGCCGTCTGGTGGGGAATTGCACTGAGCCTTATAGCCTTTATTGGTCTAATGAGGGTTCTTTCCGAAGACAGATGAATGTCTCTTAGTGGCCGTTTTAACCCATTCGATCACACGCGACGTGACGCGCTTGAACGTCCGTTCCCAAGAAGCCACCAATCGCGCCACCAGGTACAATCAGGCTCTTCGCGACCCAAGGCGACGAATCGATAGATAGTTTTGTGAATGAATCTGGCCTTTTCAACAGGGTGGATTGACCCGATATCCATAGATGAAGACGGTATTGTCGTTGGCAGAGACAATGCCTTCGGTATCGGCACGCTACTCGTTCTAAGGTGTGAAGCCACCAATCGCGTTTTAATGGGACGTAAATCGTTTAGAGAAGGATTTGAAGGATCAAATCAATTCACCTTTCCGGGCGGAATGTTGCGATCGGAAGGTACACTCGATTTCAAAGCTTGCATCCAGCGTGCACTTCGAGAGCGCGTGGCTGCAGAGACCGGTGTGTCGCTACAGTCCCTCGATAGCCTTGTCGCCCTTGATGATTGGCCGCCGATAGTGGGGCGGTACACAATTAGAGGCAGCCGACTGGTATCTACGTCGATCCTGCCGTTCTATGGCGAAACTAAGACGGAGCTCCCGGCTTGGTCGAATGATCCAACGGTGCATTCGGTCAATTGGTATGACCCGCTTGAAGTAGTGCACGAGGTGACTCAAACCAACGCACTCATTTTGGCGCAAGCACTTTGGGCGAAGTGGTCGGTCGCAGAACAAGAAAAAATCAAACCGATATTGGTTCCTCATTTGGCAACCGTCAGAGAAAATGCTGAGCTAGTAGGCGCTAATCTACCTGTGCCGCCTTGGGGTGCTTAAAGGTCCGCTGTTGGCCGTCTGAGGCACCCAAGGCGCGAAAATGAGGGTGTTTTAAACGTCTTCGGCGTAGCGCATCGAACAAAGCAGGGCGGATGTTCTCGCGTGAGCGCCAGCGTAGCCACTGCGAATGTCAGTCTGAGTGAATTCATCGAGCGGTAATCTCAAAGCGCCCGCGTTTATGCCAGAATAGTCGGATGGAAGATCTAAGCGCGCATAGAATTGTCGTGTCGACGATTGGGGATCTGGTCCTGACAACGGGTGATCGCTGTGCCGATCGCGACGTTCTCATCTTTCCGGACGAACGGCACACTTACTCAAGTTTCACTGCCGCAGCACTCGGGCGCGCACGCAGTCTGCGTGCTTTGGGGATCGGACCAGGCGACCATGTTGGAATTCTGATGGCGAATTGCCTGGAGTACATGGAGCTCCTGGTCGGCACGGTGATGTTGGGTGCCGTAGCCGTCCCGATGAACGCGCGCTACCGTGCTGGCGAATTGCGCTACGTCGTCGAAGACGCGGGACTCAAAGTGCTGGTGACGTCGGACCGGATATCGGAATACGCGGACTTCGTCGAGCTTTTACAACGCGCCTTCGCCGCTGACGGCAGACCAGAATGTGTTGAGTATCTTGTGATGCTCGGTGCCTCGGAACCTGAAGGATACGTCGGGCAGCGTGCCTTCGAGCAACGCGCGGCTGACGTTAGCGAGGCCGAGGTACATGGTTTGCGCGTGGCCGTGGATGTGGGCGCTGCGGCGATCATGATGTATACGTCCGGCACGACCGCCAACCCCAAGGGCTGCCCGCTCAGCCACAAGCTATTGGTGCGCAATGGCGTCAACATGAATCGGGAACGTTACTTCCTCTCGGAGGAGGACGTGTTCTGGGCACCGCTGCCGATGTTTCATATGTCTTCGATCTTGCCTTTTTTGTGTTGCCTGGATGCCGGTGCAGCGATGTCTTCCATGACCCATGTGGAGGCCGGGGCGGCTTTGAAGATGTTGGAGCGCGATCGGGTCAGCATTGCCTTTCCGTCGTTTCCGACGGTGACCAACGACCTGATCAGCCACCCGGACTTTGCCACTACCGACTTGTCGAACTTGCGTCGCATCAACAACGTGGCGCCGGAAGAGATGTTGCGGCGTTTTCAGGACGCGTTCCCTCAAACCGTGCAAACCGGTGCTTATGGGCTGACGGAAGCTGGAGGCGTCATTGCCTTCAATCACCCGGACGAATCGCTCGATGAGCGCCTGCACACCTGCGGTGTACCGTTTCCGGGGGTCAGCGTGCGCATAGCCGATCCAGACAGTCACGCCGAAGTGCCGACAGGTGAACGTGGGGAGCTGTGGGCGCGAGGGTATTGCGTGTTCGACGGTTACCACAACAGTCCCGAGAAAAACGCGGAGAGCTTCGTCGACGGCTGGTTCAGAACCGGCGATTTGTGCAGTGTGACGGAGCGTGGAGCGATTTGTTACCACGGTCGGATCAAGGACATGCTCAAGGTGGGTGGCGAAAACGTGGCTGCGATCGAAATCGAATCGCACTTGTCCAAACACCCGGCTGTACAGCTGGCGCAGGTGATTGGGCGAGCCGATGAACGCCTGCAGGAAGTGCCGGTGGCGTTCGTCGAGTTGAAGTCGGGTGAAAGTACGACCGAGGCGGAACTGATAGCTCACTGCCGGGACGAGATGGCGAGCTTCAAAGTGCCGCGCGCCGTCCACTTTGTCGAAGCGTGGCCGATGTCGAGCACGAAGGTGCAGAAATTCAAATTGCGCGAGCTATTGGTCGATTAGAAAAAACCAAATGTCGTTGGGAGGCGATGGGGGGCGCGGTCCGAGTTCACGCGGTGCGAAAAACTTGGCCGCTTCGTTTTCGAGCGTAACTTTTAGCGCTTCGATCAACTCGGGTTCGTTAACCCGTGTCAGGTTGGCGGAATAGAGCTTGCCGTCTTTTCTGATTCTTATGCGGCCATCGTTCATGGCTTTTTCGTGCCAGTTCTTGAACCACCAGATCAGCTGCAACACGTTGCGACTGGACCCCGAGGGTAGACGCGACCAGATGAAACCGAGATCGCAGGTCAGGTAGAGTTGACCCTCGTGCAGGACGCCTCCGGCCGTGCGGGAGGTGCCATGGGCGACCAACTCGAATTCGAAATCACCGCTGAGACCCGCCCAATCGCTTACCGGTTGTTCGATCACCTGACCGGTCGTGAAAGGACCGCCCGTCAGGGGCCCGGTGGGCCCATCGGATAGGCGCTGATAAATCATCAAGCCGACGATTCCGAGCACGAGGGCAAGCACCAAACCGATGAAAAGGCGGCGTAACCAGACGATGGCTATGTGCATGATGCAGGTGTTTCGGTGGACGGGGCTCGATGATAACACACTGCGCCATGGTGTACTATATCAGTAACACACCTGTTGACCGGTCTGTCAGTGCGGTTTGTCTCCGGGGGCGCGAACGATGAAAGCCGGTTTCGACTCCGCCACCTTGGCCCAGGTCTTGCCGGTCTCCTCAGGGGCGAATAAGCGCAACACTTCACCGGCCACGTGCTCTGGAGTCATGAACGTCGCCCTGGGACCGCGCTGAGCCTCGGGGATGATGGCGGTATCGATACCGCCCGGACACAAGGCGCTGATGGTGACATTTTGAGCTTCCAGCGGTTCGGCCAGGCTGCGCACCAAGCCGGAGACGGCATGTTTACTCATTGCGTATAGCGGATCGATGGCGTACGGCGTGATCCCTGCCAGGGAGGAGGTCACCACGATGCCGCCACCGTTCCGCATGAGCGGTAGCAGTGCATGCAGACCGAAGACGACCCCGTCGACGTTGACACCCATCATCTTGCGGTAGCGGTCGATGGCAAAGCGCGCAAATTGATAGTCTTCAAGCGGTGCGTTCGGCGGGGCGATTTGAATGCCGGCGTTTAAGTGCACATAGTCGAGCGGACCCATGGTCTGCACGCGTTCGGCCACGGCGTGCCAGGCTTGCGGGTCAGCGACGTCGCATTGTTGAAAGACAACACCGTTGATGTCTGTCAATGGGTTCAGATCCAAGGCCAACACGCGTGCCCCCTGCTCTGCCAACGCTCGAGTGACCGCTAAGCCCAATCCCGATGCGGCGCCCGTGACGATGCTGAGTTTATCTTCGAACATGCTTCACCACTAATAACTATTGTTGGATCAGCGAAATCGCAGTACACCCTCTTGTGCGACGCTCGCTATGTGTCTGCCTTTGCGGTCGTGTAACGAACCGATGGCCAAACCTCGGGAATCGTGCGCCGCTGGACTGTGGATAGTGTACAGCAGCCAATCGTCGAAGCGTGCTTCACCGTGAAACCAAATGATGTGGTCGAGACTGGCGCCGGTCAATTCGCCTCTGTTTGCGTGAGGACGCCAAGCGGTGTCCAGCAAACTGCGGTCGCTAGCGTAGACGATCAGCGCCAAGTGCACGTGGGGATCCTCGGGCATCCGGCCGTTGACCCTGAGCCACACTTGTTGATCGGGGTCTAGTGCTTCATTCGCTGTCATTGCGGTGACCATGCGCACGTCGATGGGCATGTCCGCCCAGTAGTCGCGTCCTTTGAGACGGTCGCGGTTCGGATAATCCTCGGGGTTACGCTCCGGATATCCTAAGAGGGGGGTAGGGTCCTGGTGCTCAACCCCTTTGCGAGGTCGTTGGAAGCTCGCTTGCAGCTGCAGGATGAGCTCATCGTCTTGAAATGCGTGAACGCTACGCACGTGAAAGTTGCGGCCTTCTTTGGTGCGGGTCACGCGATACTCAATGTCGGAATCCGGTTTGCCCGGGCGCAGAAAGTAGGTGTGTAAGGAGTGCAGCGCAACGTCATGAGTTGTGCTCTTGAGCGCAGCCATCGTGGCCTGGGCTGCGACCAAACCGCCAAAGAGGCGCGAAGGCGCACCTACCCCACCCTCGCCTGCGCCGCCCAGGAATACGTCGTCGCGGACCTCAGTGAGTTGCAATCGGCGCAGCAGCCGTTCGAATCGATTCATCGACGCCTAATCCAAGCCCGGCTTGCGGCGGTTGACCTTGACGGTGCTGCGTTGTTTTTTACGATCAAGACGGCGCTTTCTGGCGGCAGCGCTCGGTTTGGTCGCAACCCGTCGTTTGCGCGGTTGCAGTGCGGTACGCAGGTAGTCCTGTAACCGCGCGAGGGCGGCCTTGCGGTTAGCCAGTTGTGAGCGAAACTGATCGGCTTGGATGACGAGTACGCCGTCCTTGTTGATGCGGTTGCTTTGTTGAGTACGCAAACGCACTTCCGCTGCGTGTGCGAGTCCCAACTTGGCGACCGTGACTCGCAGTTCGACACCGGTGGCGGCTTTGTTGACATGCTGACCGCCGGGGCCGCGGGCTTGCACGAAGCGAAACTCCAGCGCCGAGTCCGGTACGGTGTGTGCGATGGTTCGATTGAGCGGCATCAGGCGTACAGCGTTATCGGTGTCCAGTCGCCGTCGAAACATTGCGTATCGTTGAATACGCGTGTGTCGGCTTGCGGTGCGAGGGTCAGCTCACGCACACGCTCGACCTGGCCCGTCGTGAACTCGAATCCTTCTATGCGGTGCTCGGCAAGGTCAAGCAGGCTGAATCCGGGGTGATGGTCGCCGCGCAACGTGCCGGCGTTGATGAGCAGCATGCGTTCGAAGTGGATGAGCGTGCGGTAGTGCACGTGTCCGTTCACCATGAGATGGATGTCCTCGTCGGCAACGATGCCGTCGAGTTGCTCGCAGCGCTCTGCGGGCATGCGCGCCGTGCCCGGCCAAATCTTTTGGAGATCGTTCGAACCAACGCCATGGCACAACAGCAGATTACCGGTGACGGTCGGCACGCGCAGCTCCAGCGGCAGTGCCGCTAGAAAGGCCAAACTGTTCTCGGTCAGGTCTGCTTTGCGCTGCGCGTTGGCCACTCCGCGGAGCCGGTCTTCCATCAGCCAGCGATCGTGATTACCGCGTACGACCGTGATCGCCGCTGCCTGCAAAAGCTCGATGCAGCGGTCGACGTCACCCACACCGTCGACGATGTCGCCGGTGCAGATCATCATATCCACGCCGATCTTGGTCAGGTGATCGATCGCCTGTTCAAGATGCCGGTGTTCGGCGTGCACATCGCCGATGATGCCGATCCGTGTGGGCTGCTGTTCAGGCTTTAAACGCATAGCGAGCCAAGATATGGAGTCTCGAGGCAAGATTCAAACTTATCTCGAATGGCGTTAGCATCGAGGGGAAGCAGATCTATGGGTTAGAAACGATGAGCGAAGGAAACAGCGAGCTTGCGGAATTCAGAGCGTCTACGCGGGCCTGGTTGGCGGAAAATTGTCCTCCTGGAGCGCGTGGCCCTGGTCCCGTGTCCAATGGCAGCACCAAGATCAAAATTACCGATGCCGACACCCTGTTGTGGCTCGAACGAATGATCGAAAAAGGCTGGACTGTGCCCAATTGGCCGACAGAATACGGCGGCGGCGGTTTGAGTTCGGACGAGTACTTGATCCTGCTCGAAGAAATGGCGGCCATCAATGCGCGCCCGGCATTGTCGAGTTTCGGCACCAGCATGATTGGCCCGACCTTGCTCGAGTTCGGCACAGACGATCAGAAAGCGCGCCACTTGCCGCGTATCGCCCGCGCGGAACTGGAATGGTGTCAAGGTTATTCGGAACCGGGTTCGGGCAGCGACCTGGCCAGTCTCTCTACCCGCGCCGAGGATAACGGCGATCACTTCAAGATCAACGGCCAAAAAATCTGGACGTCCGGTGCGCATAACGCAGATTGGATGTTTTGTCTGGTGCGCACGGATCCGGATGCGCCTAAGCACGAAGGTATCAGCTTCGTACTGCTGCCGATGGACCAACCGGGTGTCGAAATACGGCCGATTCGTCTGATCAGTGGCGAGTCACCGTTCAACGAGACCTTCTTTACCGATGCCATTGCCAAGAAAGAAGACCTGGTCGGAGAGCTCAACAAAGGCTGGACAGTGGGTAAGCGGCTGTTGCAGCACGAGCGCTCAGGCATGGAAAGTCTGGTGAGCGGCGGGGCGAAGGGCGATGTCATGAGTCTGGTCGCTGACGCGAAAAAATACATCGGCGAGCACAACGGTGCCATTGCCGACTCGCATTACCGCAACGACGTGCTCAAATACGAAATGGACAATCGGGTGTTCCGCATGTCGCAACGTCGCGCGGTAGAAGAGTCCGAAGGCGGCACGCCGGGTGCCGTAACCTCGATTTTCAAAGTCTACGGTAGCGAGCTGCAACAAGCGTACTACGATCTCAAGCTGCGCATGCGCGGGATTCGCGGTTTCGGCGATACCGTCAGCGCGGATAACGACACGTATACGCCTGAAGAACTGGCGCCTACCAGAGACTGGCTCTTCTACAGGGCAGCGTCGATCTACAGTGGCAGCAACGAGGTGCAGCGCAACATTATCGCCAAGCGGGTCCTGGGCCTGCCGGACTAGAAGACGCGGAACCATTTTCATGTTGCGTCGTCCAACGCTTCACTTAATAAGGCGTCATCGACCGGCGCCAACAAAAATCTAGGGAGTAAGAGTCGTGGACATGAGTTTTGCGTTGACGGTCTTTACCGTCATGGCGCAGGTTTTGGTGTGGGTGATTGGGCTGGCCGTACTCGCGATCATCGTGATGTACATCGTCGATCGCACACAGACCGAACACACGGTGCGTCGCAACTATCCGGTCATCGGCCGGTTTCGATACCTCTTCGAACACTTGGGTGAGTTCTTCCGGCAGTATTTTTTCGCGATGGATCGCGAGGAAATGCCTTTCAATCGCGCCGAGCGCTCGTGGGTTTACCAGGCATCTAAAGGGGTGGACACCACGGTGGCCTTCGGCTCGACGCGTGATCTGCGCCCGGTAGGGAGCGCGCTGTTCGTCAACTGTCCGTATCCCACTCTGGAAGAACATGCACTGGACACCAGCTTCGTAAAGATCGGTCCGTATTGCGAACAGCCTTACGAAACGGACTCCGTGTTCCACATCTCGGGCATGAGCTACGGCGCCATCTCCCGACCGGCCGTACTCGCGCTGTCGCAAGGCGCAAAGAAGGCGGGGATCTGGATGAACACCGGTGAGGGTGCCTTGTCGCCGGCGCACATCGAAGGCGGTGCGGACATCGTCTATCAGATCGGTACCGCCAAGTACGGCGTGCGTGACGAGGCCGGGAATTTGAGTGACGAACGGCTCAAGGAATTGGCAGCGCGCGATCAAGTCAAGATGTTCGAGATCAAGCTCAGCCAGGGGGCCAAGCCGGGCAAGGGGGGCATACTTCCCGGCGAGAAGGTCACCGAGGAAATCTCCAAGATTCGTTTCATCGACGTAGGTCAGGATTCCCTCAGCCCCAATCGCCATCCGGAAGTCGATTCCGCGGAGGATCTGTTGGATATGATTGAGCGTGTCCGGCGTGTGACAGGCAAGCCAACGGGATTCAAGGCCGTGGTTGGTGCCTACGGCTGGATCGAAGATCTCTGCCGCGAAATACACAAGCGCGGCATCGAGTCGGCACCGGACTTCATCACCGTCGACTCCGCGGACGGCGGCACCGGAGCTGCGCCGGCAAGTCTGATCGACTATATGGGCTTGCCGTTGAAAGAGAGTCTGCCTTTGGTGGTGGACATTCTGAAACGGTTTGGGCTCAAGCAACGCATTCGACTGGTAGCCAGCGGCAAGTTGATTACACCGGGGCAGGTTGCGTGGGCCATGTGCGTGGGTGCCGATTTCGCTGTGTCCGCTCGCGGCTTTATGTTCTCGTTAGGGTGTATTCAAGCACTGCAATGCAACAAGAACACCTGCCCGACGGGTATTACCACACACGATAAGGATCTGCAGCGAGGCTTGGACGTGACCGACAAAACCGAGCGTGTGTATCGATACGCAAAAAGTATTCGCAAGGAAGTGGGTATCATCGCCCACTCCTGCGGTGTGCCGGAGCCGCGCCGCCTGCAACGCTTTCACTGTCGCATCGTGCAGGAGGATGGGGTTTCGCGGCCGTTGGATGAGTTGTTTCCCGAGGTTGATCAAGCGGCGATGACAGGCTGACGATGCGCTCCGACAGCAGGGCGGGATACATACTCCAGGTTGTCCGTATTCAGCAGCGCCAATCGTCATAACCGGATACGCTGGTGAATATCGAGTACAAGCACAATTAGGCTATAAGGAGAACAACAGTGACGATTCCGCTTTGGTGCTTACTGGGCGGTGTGATTCTGCCCTACATCTGGGCAGGCGTTTCGGTCCCTTTCCGCAATAAACAACTCGGTACGGTGGATCTGGCGCAACCGCGGGTGCAGGCGGCTTCCCTTACGGAGGGGGGTGCCGGAGCGTGGGGCGCACAGATGAATCAATGGGAAGCCATCACCGTGTTCATGGCGGCGAATCTGGCGGCCTTCGTGCAGGGTGTGGACCCGGCCGGTCACTGGGCGTTGGCCAGTGTCATCTGGCTCGTGGCGCGCGTACTCCATGGCGTGTTCTACGTTGTGGGCAACCCCGTGCTACGGGTCACGAGTTTCGTTGCGGGACTGGCCATGTCCGTGTGGATCTTTGTGATGGCGGCCACTGCCTGAGGACTGGGAAAACCCAGACTCTAGAGGGGTTCGCCTGCGTGAGCAGATTCCGTAACTTCGGCTGATTCTGAAGCGGGCGCTTCGCTAAGGTCGAATACGCGGTTATACACGCGTTTGCGATCGCCGCGGGGGTCCAGTGTCACGGACACCAGCAAGCGCCCGTCTTTGCGCAACGTCCAGGACTTTTTCACGGTACGTTCGGGGGTTTTGTACTTTTGTTCGATCTTGGCTTTCGACCAATTCGTGTCGCGGCCGCGATAGTCACCCTTGACCAGCACTTCCTTATCGGCGTTGTCGTAGTCGATTCTGACTTTTTTGCCGTTGTCGGTGATTTGCATCGCGCTGCAGCGCAGCACCTTCGGGTCTTTGGCGGACAGCGTGGAATTGGGCTGCGGCCGGCCCGTGCCGGGTATCGGCAGCGGCACGCCACCGATCGTGATGTCGCCGCGCACGCGGCCCTGCGAGAGGACATTGGGTTTGTCCTTCTTGAAGGGCACACGTACTTTGTCGGTCTCCTCGGCATTGATCACCCAATAGCCCTCGAGTTTTTCTATGGCATGAACGGGTACGGCCAGTACCAGCATCACGCTCAAGCTGCCTAACATCCAACCTAACGACGAGGGCTTCATAATTATTGAGATTCGCACGGACTGCCAAAGTTCCCGTGTGCCTCTAACCGCAGTATCCCTAACCATGGTTGGGCATAACCTTGCGCGCGAAGAGATCGAGCGAGTCCGTGATCTGATTCGGCGCGTGCAGGCCCTGTGGAAAGAGCAGGAACGCCTCTTTGATGGGCACCGCTTTGCTGACGGTTTCGATTTGGCGGTTGAGCGTATCCGGAGAACCGACCAGGACACTTGGCATACCCTGGCCGAAAGGCGTGGCCCAGCTGTTCCAGAACCACGCCCAGTCTTCGAAGAGCTGCTGGGCTTTGGCATCCGTCTCGGCGCAAATCATGACACCACCCCAGCAGGCTTGATCGCCCGGTTCAACATCGTGGCCGTGGGCCTTAGCCTCCTCCGTCCATTCGCGCCACAGCAGTTCCAGAAACTCGGTGTTGTCGGAAAGAATGATGGGTCTACCCTTGTGCTTCGCCCAAAACTTTGCAGTGGTGAGACTCTGGGAAAATCCTCCGTAGAGAGGGATTTGCGTCTGCAAAGGCTTGGGCGCAATACCCACTTCCTGTACCCGCATGTCTTCACTCACACCCTGTCCGTACTGGTAGTACACGGGATGTTCGTGAGGGTTGACGAAATCTTTCGGCGGGAAGTTCCAGAATTTACCGCGGTGCTGGAGCGTATCCTGATTCAGTGCTTTGACGACGACGTCCACGAACTCGGCGAAATACTCACGGTTGACGTCGTCCGCCTCGGTTTTGGCATTCCAGGGTCCGACTGCGTTGAGTTCGGGACGCACTTTGTAGTTTTCCACCCAGCGTGCCTGGTAGCCGCGCACTAGACCCACACCGAAGCGCCCGCCCAACATGTGATCCAACGTGGCGATCTTCTCGGCGGTCTGCAGCGGATTGTTGGCCGTTGAGACGAAGCCGCATGTGATGATCTTCATGCGCTCGCTATGTGCTGCCAGCCACATCGCCATCAGACACGGATCGTTGGAGATTTCGAAGCCTTCGATTTGTAGGTGATGTTCGGGGTGACCGTAGCCGAAGTAGCCCGCCTCGTCGGCGAATTGGGCGTAGGCGGCGATCTCGGCGAGCATGCGTTGGTAGAGTTCGTTGTTGCGTCCGGCCATACCGGCTTCGAGTTCGCCGCGCCGGCCCACCGTGCAATACATGAAGAGTCCGAATTGCATGGTTTTCAGTCTCCGCTTTGTACAGCTTTTGTAAGTGCCTCGAGAGGGTCGGTGGCGCGTCCGGCCTTCTCGTCGGCGAGCTTCCCCTGAGCGTTGGTGACGAAGGTGGCAAGGGCCGTGCGGTAGCCGTCGGCGTCCACGAATGGATGGGCATCCCCGCTCTGGCGTCGGGCGAGCTCGGCTGCACGCTCAAACACGTCACCCATGGCGGCGTGATTCGGCAGACTGACGCTCACGCCCTCCTGCATCGACTGCAGGCGCGCGTAGCTGTCCAGATATTGCTGCGTGCGCTCGGTCCCGGAGAAGTTGAGCCCGACTCCCCCAAGCGTGATCGCGGTGTAGGTTTGGTCGCCGTCGCGAACCTGGTAACGCAGAGTGAGCACCCCTTCGGTGTGTCCCGGGGTCTTGAAGAGCTCTATTGTGGTATCCCCCAAGGTGATGAGGTCGCCGTCTTCAGCGACGATGTCGCGATGCGGCACCGGCATGTAAAACGCCGGTAACTCGGGTTTGGTTTCGGCCAGCTGCCAGTCTTCTTCCGCCATCACGATGCGCGCGCCGTAAGCGTTCTGGAAGAAGCGCGATCCGCCGGCGTGGTCGAAGTGTCCGTGGGTATTGATGACATATTTAACGTCAGCCGGATTCAAGCCGAGCTTGGCGATGTTGTTGACAAGCGGGCGCACCCAACTGCCGTACAGCGAATCAATCAGAATCAGACCTTCGCTCGTTTCGATGACGTAAGCTGCCACCCAGTCGATACCGACGTAGTAGACGTTATCGAAGATCTGAAAAGGCTCGACGTATTGAGTCTCTCGGTCTTCCCAGCTGTCCCATAGGGTTTGCATGGCCTCGGGCAGGGCCGGTCCGGCAAACGCCACCTTATTGCAATCCACGCAGCTGACATCGGCGACAGGGAGGAAGTTCGAGAGCGCTGCCACCCAGTCGCGAACGCTCACCCCTTCGGCCGCGTAGTTATAGAACTCGGGACGTTGCAGCACGGTGTGTGAGTCCCCCCCGACGATGATGGAACGAAAGTTGGGAACGGCAGCTTTGATGTCTGCGTGGTTGGCGTTCAAAGCGTCCAGCAGCGAGATGTTTTCGATGCCGCCGAGTGCGAGGAATCGTTTTTGCACGGCATCCTCGGCGGCGTCGTATTCGGCGAAGAGGATGTCCGGGTTGGCTTTCGCGGCAGCGATGTAGAGCTTTTCGTAGTTGAAGTCTTCTTTGGAGAGCGATTCGAATCCGCGTTCTTCAGTAATGTAGTTGAACGTCCCCCACTGCTGATCAGGGCGCGCGTCCGAGCTGTTCATGCGACGGTAACCTCCGGCGCCGTCGCCCAATTGGGCAATGCGCGCGCTCGGGTAAGCCTCGGCGATCAAGCTGGCATAGAAGGGCGAGGGAATCGCTCCGGCTGACGAGCCGGTGACGAACACTGTGGTGGGATCGGTAACGTTGGCGGTCGTCCAGTCGAGTACGGCCTGCATGTTGGCGCGCCCGCGATGCCGGATGGTGAGCGGTTCCTGCCCTGCTTTGGCGGGTGGATATACGGTGTCCGCTGCACCCAGGTGGACGTCACCCGTACAGTAAGGTGCGAATACCACGCTGTAGTCGGCGAACGGGTTGTCAGTGTTGGATTGATTGAAGATGCCAAATTCCCAAGGGGTGAATGCCGCGTCGATCACGCGAGTGTACGTAGGCTGCATATCGGGATCGCAGTTCTCGCGATACCAACAGGCGCCGCCACCCTGCAAGTAGACGAGCAATTTGGCCGGATCGCCTTTGCGGGCAAAGAACCGGTAGGGACTGCCATCGGAACAGGCCGTCGCGCCTCCTGGCGCGAGTTCCGTCCAGCCGTTACCGAGCTGCATGATGCCGTCGGGTGCGGCACCGCTCGATGCGACTGTGGCTGGCGCCTCACCGGATTGGGTCGAGCAAGCGGCCACCGCAGCTGCCAGTAATACGGCCATGCACGCTAGAGCGCTAACGCGCGGTGAGTATGGTGCTGCCATCTTTCAATCCCCTTCTCCCCTCGAGTACGGTTAGCATAAGATTGCTGACAAGAAATTAATACCGGGCACAAGAGGAGGGCGGCAGGTGCAGCGAGAGGAAGTGGTGGCGGTGCTGCAAGCGTGGCTAAGCGATGCGCGTGACGAAGCCGCGGTGTGGGCTTGGGCGCGGGCTGCCAAGGAGGAGACTAAGAAAGACGATCCTCTGGTGCGCGACGTTATCGACGTTCTGGAAACCCTGCCATTCGATCTCATCGACAAGGAAGATGCGCTGGTGATGCTGGATGCCCTGGACAATCCCGCGGAGGATGCGGACCTGGGCCAGAACCTGCTGTGGAACCACCTAGACGGTATAGACAGAGAGGCACGCCGCGAACGCTATCGCGACCACCCGTTTTACGGCGCGTTTACGGGCGATATTCAGTAGGCGAACTGATCGACGCGACAAGCCGCCTGTGACAGCCCCTTGCCCCGCGTGATGCCCGGATCCAGCCAACGTCTTACCGCGTCTTCGATCCAACCCTGACCTCGCGCCCGCAATGCCGCCTCGGTGACGGGATACCACGCACCGTCGTACGCAACTGGAAAGCCGTTGCTGTTGAAGTCATATGCGTAGAGGCGACAAAGACCCTGCGGTTCCGGATAGTCGCCGACATAAGACAGCCAGGGCACTTCGATGCGCTCTTCGCGGCGGAGGTGCGCTTGAGCCGCAGCGATGTAGTTGCCATGGTCCCAATCGGGGATGGCGCGCTCTATGTCGATGGCGCCGCCGGGGAGCAAGTGATGTTGCGAAAGATACACCTCGTGGCCCTCGCGCGCGGGTCGCACGAGCAATGCCCGAGTCGCGACAATCGGTCGCTCGGCCAAATCCGTGTGGACGGCAATGAGGTTACGCCCTGCTGGCGACAGCGCGTCGACGACAGCGTCGTCGAAGACGAAGTAGCCGGTTGCGGGCGGTGCATCAGAGGCGGCGTACTTGTTGAAAAGTCCCACCCGGTGGTGCGTTGACTTGTTAGGCGATGCCTTGTGCCACAGGTGCATGTTCATTAACAGAAGATCGCCACGCTCGAGTTGCGGATCGATGAATTCACCGTCTTCCGGACGTACGGCCGCCCCAACCTCCTGACAATGTGTGCCGGCGGAAATGCGGTCCAGCCTGTGCGAACCCGGAGCGACATATAAGGGTCCGCTGGCCTCGTCGAACGCGCAGAACGGCACAATGGTAAACAGCCAGTTCATGGACGAGCCGACGGGGCGCCAGCGTTTGTAGTCATGATGTGCAGGCAAGCCCGGGCCTTCGGGGGTGCGGTCGTAGATGACGTAAGCGGTCAACTTGGGGTTCTCACCGAGTATCTGCACCACGGGTGCGGTAATGGCCGGATGCTCGATGATGAAAGCGAGGTCGGGATCTTTGGCACACTGATTGGCGAGCGTGTATCTACCCGGATCGGGGTAGGTGGGTGCGTTCGGGTCGAGGGTGCCGTCCAGTGGCGGGTTGTTGGCAACACCGCGCTCCAGGCGGCTGATCGCCTCTTCGTCTATCGCACCGCGCAGCACCAGATAACCGTCCTGTGCATAGCGCTTCAATTGGGCAGCGGAGAGTGTCGGCATGGCGGGCTGAGCGATTTGAGTCGATTGGTATTAAGAGTATAAGGCGGGGGCTTTGTCAATTTGATGTTGAATCTAGCGAACAGTAGAGTCGCTCAAAGATCTGCGTTGTTAGGGTTTGGGTGGAAGCAGGGTCGTGACCAGACACCTCGATGAATTGATCGAAATTCTCGATCTAGAGGAAATCGACAAGAACATCTTCAGGGCTTTTCACCCGAAAGATCGTGACCGGCGTCTGTACGGCGGACAGATCATGGCCCAAGCCTTGATGGCTGCCGCGCGTACCGCGGCGCCTCGTCCGGCGCATTCGTTGCATGGTTACTTCCTGCGTCCGGGAGATCCACGCACGCCGGCGATCATTCACGTCGAGCGGTTACGCGACGGACGCTCGTTTTCTTCGCGCCGGGTAGTGGTGGTGCAACACGGTGAAGCCATCTTCAACATGGATGCCTCGTTTCAAACGACCGAAACCGGACGTGAGCACGGTCCGGTCATGGCGGATCTCCAGCCGCCGACGCCCGACAAGATTCCCGATTACCTCTACGACAGTGCGTTCATCACCTGGCGCCACGAGTTTCGCCGCTTGCAATCCACCACGCCCCAACCGCCGGAGCAGTTCGTGTGGTTTAAAGCCAACGGGAATCTGCCGACGGCCGCTACGGATGCGCTGCTGCACACATGTCTTTTGGTTTACGAATCGGACAACACATTGATCGGCACCTCACGATTGCCTCACCGCGGCAGTTACGAGCGCGAGCGCATGCAAGTAGCGAGTTTGGATCATGCCATGTGGTTCCACCATCAGGCCGATGTGTCGGACTGGTTGTTGTACGCGCAGGATTCGCCGAGTTCGAGCTCGGGTCGAGGTATCAGCCGCGGCAGCCTCTTCGACCGGCAGGGCCGCCTGATCGCTTCAACTGTACAAGAAGGACTGATCCGGCTACGTTGACGGCACGACGGAGGACACTAGGACCCGATGCGCATGACGAAATGGATGAGGGGGGCAGGGCTCTGCCTGGTACTGGGCAGTGTCGGATTCGCGGGTGCGTTGCAAGCCGAAGTCGATATCGAACGTTATGCGGCGGAGGGTGTGTCGCGTTTGTCGCGTTATCTGCAGATCGATACCGTCAATCCGCCGGGTAACGAAAGCGCCGGTGTTGAGTATCTGGCGGGTCTACTGGACACAGCTGGAGTCGCCTACGAAACCGCTGAGTCGGCACCGGGACGCGGCAATCTATGGGCCAAGTTGCCGGCCACCAGCCGCCGCAAGCAACCCGGATTGGTGCTCTTGCATCACATCGATGTCGTTCCCGCCAATCGCGACTATTGGAGCTTCGAGCCCTTGTCCGGCGAGGTGAAAGACGGCTTTGTCTACGGCCGTGGGGCGATCGACACCAAGGGTTTGGGTATTGCGCAGCTACAAGCGTTCCTGGCCTTGGCCGCGAGCGATGCACCTCGCAATCGCGACGTGCTGCTCATCGCCACTGCCGACGAAGAAGCGGGTGGCTTTTTCGGCGCGGGTTGGCTGATCGAACAACGGCGCGAGATCTTCGATGGGGTGGGTTACGTCTTGAACGAAGGCGGTTCCGGTCGCGTATTCGGTGATGCGACCGCGGTGTTGGTGGAAGTCACGCAAAAAGTACCGCTGTGGCTGCGCCTTACTTCCCGTGGACGGCCTGGGCATGGATCGGCGCCGCTGGTCGAAACGTCGGTCACCAAGATGATCCGCGCCTTGGATCGGATCAGTGAAACGGAGTTTCCGGTGCGGGTCCTCGAGCCGGTAGCGCAGATGTTCGAAGGCATCGCGGCCTTTCAGAAAGGCGAGGACCAACAACAGTTCGCATCGATGGGTCACCAACACCCGACAGACGACTACCTGGTGGGATTGAAACTCAGGAATCCGGGCGCGCATGCCTTGCTGCGTAATACGTGTTCCATTACCCGCCTCGAAGGCAGCAGCAAGATCAATGTCATTCCCGCGGAGGTTCACGCTGAACTCGATTGCCGGTTGTTGCCGGATCAGGATTCAGAGGCGTTCTTGAAGGATTTGGCCACCATCATCAATGACGAAGAAGTCAGTATCGAACGCATCATGGGCTTCACGCCTGCGGTGAGTAAAACACAAACACCGTTGTTCAAGGCCATCGAGAAAATCTCGGCCGCTGAGTTTCAGGCGGAAGTCGTGCCAACGGTTTCAGGGGGCTTCACCGATAGCCACTTCTTTCGTGACATCGGCATTACCAGTTACGGATACTCACCGTTCAAGTTTACAATCGCCGAGTTCGCCGGTGTGCACGGTAACGATGAGCGGGTGTCGGTGGTGAACATCGAGAACGGCATTCGCGTGTATTATCGCTTGCTGCGAGAGTTCGTCACCCGATAGTCGAAGTTTGTCAACTAACGACTTAATTCAGCGGCAAATCGAGCATAGAGCCGGTTGCCGGGGTCGGTTTCGCGCAGCGTTGCGATGACGGCACCGGCCTCGTCGTATCTGCCGGAATCGCGTAGTAGGCTCGCGTAGAGAAACTGTAGTCGTGGGTGTTGCTGTCGTTGCCTCGATTGCAAAAGTGCGATTGCTGCATCCGGCTGTGCCATGCTGTTGAGGGCTACCGCATAGGTGTAGCTGACCTCGACTGCGTTGGGAAAGTTGTCGTGGGCGTCTTTCAGGATAGCCAAAGCCTCCCGATCGGCGCCCTGGCGGACGTGCCACATGGCATAGGCGACGGCCGCTTGCGCGTGGCGTGGTCGCACTTGCCAGGCCCTTTGTAAATAAGCCTCACCCTCCCCGTCGCGTCCCGTGGCGCGGAGCAGATCTGCCAGGTTGATCAGGGCGGGAATGAAGCGGTCGTTGAGCGCCAGCGCGGTATCGAGGTGTCGCGCGGCCTGAGCCGTGTCACCGCCGGCGCGCGCGAGAATGGCCAGATTTAGGTGAGACTCCGGACGTTCGGCGTTCAAATGCTGGATTGCGACATACTCCGCCATGGCTTTCCCATACTTTTCCGCATTCAGGTTTGACGCGACACCGCTTGTTACTGCGGCGGCTTGAGCTGCGGACGCCCTTACAACCCGCGAAGGATCGTCCAAAGCGCGGTTGAGCAGGGCGAACTGTGCCTGTGGCGTCAAGCGGTGGCTGGAAGTGACAGCGCTGTGGCGTACTAGCGGGCTGACATCACGGCTGGCTTTGACGATGGCATCGGCGGACAAGTGACGCTGCCCGAGTGCGAGCTTGTCCACGGCGCTGGCTCTGGCGATCGGCGGCTGTGCTGGATCGACTGCCAGCTCGCTAAGCGAGCGTTCACCTGCGGGGGTAGCGGGATCGGCGCGTAATGCTCGGGCAAAGTGGATCGGTGCGCGGGGTAAGCTCGTGGAGTGGCTGCGAATCGCTGCGTGTGCCCAAGCAGCGCTGCGCTCTGCATGGCAATCGGTACATACGTCCTGCGATTCTACCGCCTCGCTAAGGCGGGGCATGGGGCGCCGGAAACTGTGGTCATGACGATCGTCGATTTCCATGTAAGTGCGGGTGGGCATGTGACAAGTCGTACAACGCAGATCTGCATCCTGCGGGTGAAAATGGTGTTCCGGACTGATGTAGTTGGCTTTTGTAAGCGAAGGAAAACGGGCATTGCCTGCCGGGGAGTGACATTGTGTACAGAGGGCATCGCCCGGCAGGCGCAACTTCGCGCTATGAGGTTCGTGACAGTCACCGCACATCACACCCTGTTGGTGCATCTTACTGGATGTGAATGAACCGTAGACATAGACCTCATCGCGAATCTGACCGTCTGCGAAGTACAGGGGCTCTGTCAAAAGTGCGGGCAGGTAGTAGTCGAGCAATGGTTTGCCGGGAGCGAAGCCCTCGGCGAGTTGACTGCGGCGACTGTGGCATTGGGCGCAAGCGTCGGGCTGTTTTGCCGGGTCGAGAAGCGTTCGCGTCGCAGGCAGCGGCACTTGCGGATCGCGCGCGTGATTGGCGCCGGGTCCGTGGCATGCTTCGCACCCGACACTCAGTTCTTCGAACTGGGTATCGAACGATTGTGTGGCAGCCAAGTAATTCTTGGTTACTGCCGTCGAGTGGCAATCGGCGCACATGCTGTTCCAGTTCTGAGCGGGACCCTGCCAATGCAGAATGTCACCGGGTGGTATGGTTTCTTCCGCGTAGAGCTTGAACCATCGCTGTCCACCCTGGATTGCGCTGCGGGCATCCCAACTCCAACGCAGCGCCTGTAAGCGACCGGAGTGGGTTCGCACCAGGTATTGTTGTAAGGGGGTGACACCGAAGGTGTACGCAATGGCTGTCGGTGTGATGGGGTCTTCTTCATCCGTCGTGCCGAACTCGACGGTACCGTCTGCACGTACTGATACCAGCTCGTCGCTCGCGCCTGATGCATGAAATGCAAGAACTGTCGTGTCTGTTGCTCGTTGCATCGCGAGCGCATGGTGAGAGCCGCGCCACGCGGTGTACTGGGCTTCGTGACAACCAGCGCATTGTTGCGCACCGATGTAAGTCGCGGGCTTTGGCGGTGTAAGCACGGGTGCTTGTGCCGTGGGATTCGGTGTCGTAGCGCGGTCGCAACCGCCCAACGACATCACCGACGCCGTCAAGGCGGCTAAGGAAGCGAGACGAAGGCAGGAAGCGCGGCTCGATGGCAAAGACAGTGACTCAGTCCTTATCCGTGAGAAGAAGTGCTACCCTAAGCGCATCGATGTGAAATGACTATAAGGAGTTTGAGTATCAACATCGTTACGGTCGAGCACGATTACGATTTCTCCCCCATACATGAGCGCATGCGTTTCTACACGGATACCGGCATCTTGTCGTGTTGCAGTACGCTCATCATGTCGGGCACGGACATATTGGACTATGCGACCTTCGGCTACATGGATCTCGATACCAAAAAGCCGCTGATCGGTGACGCCATCTATCGTATGTACTCCAACACCAAGATCGTGACCTCCGTGGCGCTGATGCAGTTGGTCGAGCAAGGCCGCATCGGTCTCGACGACGCGCTCTCCAAGTTCATTCCCGCCTTCGCCGAACCCGTAGTGCTGCACGCCGATGCTCAGTCAGCCAGCGATGTGAGCCCTGCGCAAAATCCCATACTGGTGCGACACGTATTGAGTCACAGCGCCGGCTTCAGCTACGGGTTCATCGAGCCGGATTCGATCATCGACCGCACCTACTTCGAAGGCGGCCTGGACGTCCTCGGCGAGATGAACTTCGATCTGGAAGAGTTTTGTGCGCGGCTCGCCAAAATGCCGCTGGTCTACGAACCGGGTACAGCTTGGCGCTACTCGGTAGCTACTGATGTATGTGCGCGCCTGATCGAGATCGTCTCGGGACAAAAATTCGACGCGTATCTCAAACAGCACGTCTTCGATCCGCTTGGGATGCAGGACACGGACTTCTGGGTGCCGCCGGACAAGGCCCACCGGTTCATCACGATGTACGCGCCGAAAGACATGTTCGATGAGATGAAACCGGGACTTAACAAAGCCGATGATCCGCTCACCGGAGATTACAACACACAGAGTCAGTTCTTGAGCGGCGGCGGCGGCCTGGTCTCGACCATGTCCGATTATTCGACGTTCATTCGCATGATCGTCAACGGCGGTGAGTGGCAAGGCCAGCGTATCCTGCAAAACGCAACGCTGGAAGCCATGCGGGTCAATCAACTGCCGCCGGGTGTCGGGGTATCGTTCCCCATGTGGGACATGCCGGGTACGGTCTTCGGTCTGGGCTTCGCCTTAAAAGCCACGTTAGGCGAAGGCGAGCCCGCGGGTGCTCAGGACGAGTATCATTGGGGCGGGATGGCAGGAACGCACTCTTGGATGGCACCTCGCGTAGGGTTGACCGGGATGTGCGCTACCCAACGCATGCCCGGTTTCTGGCACCCGTTCAGTCACGAGTTCAAAGCCGCGGCGTACGAGATCGTGAGTTGAGCGCAAGCGGGATCGTCCCATGAACCTCACCTACTTTTTTTCGACCGGTAGTCGCTACTCTTATCTATCGATGGCGCGCATCCCATCGCTGGAAGTACGCTATGGGGTCAAGTTCGACTGGGTACCCGTCAACGGCAAACGCATCAGAGCGCTGCTCGGCCGCGATCCGTTCGCCGGACCGCCGCAATCGGGCCAATACGATTGGGGTTATCGCGAACGCGATGCCAAAGCCTGGGCGAAGCTTTATGGCGTCGTCTTCAACGAACCGCGCGATGTGGAGTTCGATGTCGAGTGCTTGCTGCGTGGCGTCATAGCCGCCGGCCGACAAGGTGACGTACGTAGTTTCGCATGGGCGTTGGCGCAGTGTGTGTTTGCCGATGGCGCGTGGCCATTGGATCAAACCGTTGTGGACGGGGTTGCCGCAGCGCATGATCTCGACATGGCACGTTTTGCCGACGATTGTGCGGATCCGCAGACGCAACTGGAGCTGGAGCGAAATTGCGCAGCCGCGGTGGAACGCGGTGCCTTTGGTACGCCGACGTTCTTCGTCGACGAGGAGCTCTATTGGGGTAACGATCGCTTGCCTTTGGTCGAACGCCGCTTACAAGAAATGTTAGGATCGAATGCGACCTGTCAAGTGACAGGACTCGATCACGTTGTGTTGCGTGCGCCCGATCCGCAAGCGCTGGTGGAGTTCTATCAGGCACTGCTTGCGTGCGAAGTGGAACGGGTAGTAGGTGACTTCTTATGGCAACTCAGAATCGGCGATAGCTTGCTCGACATCATGCGCGGCGAGCGCGGCGGTTTGAACATGGATCACTTCTGTTTACGTACCACGGCGTTCGATGCGCAAGCGCTCCTCGCTCGATTGGGCGAACTCGGTGCCGAGGGCGAGTTGGCGGAACGCCCCTATGGCGCACAAGGTTACGGACCTTCGCTCTATTTTCGCGACCCACTTGGCAACACGGTAGAACTCAAAGCGGACCTTGGCGTAGTTTGATGAGCGTGATGAGCCGCTCACCCATGGACGCCACCGTGGTCGCCGTAAACAGCCAAGCCGCCCAGCCGATGGCGGGCAACAGCCACTCAAAACGCAGCAACATTGCACCGATGACGGCACCGACGATGACGTAGTACGCCACGCCGTTGAACTTGCCCAGGCGACTGGTGCGCAACTGCGCACCGGCGAGCGCCTTGGAATCGAGCACGTACTGCAGAAAAGCGAGGGGCACCAGCCACGGCAGATACGGATTGATGAAGTGTGTGTGCGCCAACGCCCACAGTCCGCTGGTGACAAAGAGCGCGTCGGTGCCGTGGTCGAAGAGACCGCCGAAGGCGCTGGTCTCGCCGTATTGCCGGGCGACCTTGCCGTCGTAGATGTCGGTAACGACGGCGACGGTAAACAGCGCCGCGGCCACCAGCCACAGTTGATTTAGCAGCGCGAGCACCATCGGCGCGATGGCCAGCAGGCGAATGAGCGTCAGAAGGTTAGCGCGGGTTGTCCACTGAGCGTGCAACAGTCTGTGGTGGATGCGTCTAACGCTTGGTCAGACGGAACAAGATGCCATCTTCGCTGGTGAAATCCGACGGATCGTCCACGCTGTATTTTTCGACGTAATTGAGCAGCACTTGCTCGATTTCGCCGCTATCCCGCACTTGAGTGGCCGTGGCTGAATACAGTTGACCCTGCACGCTCAGGACGACGCTGCTGTTCTCCAGAATGTTTTGAGCCCAGCGCGACTTGCGGGTCGAGGCGCCAACGTAAAAGTTATTGGCATCTGTGATACACCAGACGGTGACTGAGTAGGGGTCGTCAGGAAGGGTTTCGATCAAGACGTTTTCGATCGTCGCGGTGAAGGCCCAATCGTCAGGCCAGTCCGCTTGGGTGCCGTCAAGTTTGCCCCCGGCGACGGGGCCGATGGGTTGGCTGCAGGCTGATAGCAATACGAGGGCTACGCCGCCGATCGCGATAACGACGGTGGTTCGATTAACCGATCGATGCACGCATCGAAAACCGTGCCCGATTGCGCACGGAACTGCGTTGCGCATGCGGTGGCTCCCCGTTAGTGTCTATCCAGGGACGTATGCTACTTAAAGTGCTACGAAAAGAAACACTTTTTCGCTTGGGGACGCTGGACATGAGGTGGTTGGTCACGGGAGCGAATGGCAATCTGGGACGCGCATTGATCGCGCATTTGCTCCAGGATGACGAGGTGGTGGCCGTTGTTCGTAGTCAGCGTGCGCTCGGTCAAGTGGAAGCAGTAGAGCTAGCGGAGAGTGCGCGTAGCCGCCTGTGGACCAAGATCATCGATTACACGGACGAAGACGCACTACGCCGCGCGGCAGAAGGCTGTGATTGTGTCGTGCATCTTGTTGGCATCTTGAAAGAGGACAGCCGTGCGCGCTATGCAGTCGCTCACGAGCAGAGCTCGACGGCGCTCATGAATGCGCTTACCGCGACCGCAGCGACTAGAGTCATCTATCTTTCGATCGTCGGCTCGTCACCGCAGTCGAGTAATGCCTGCTTGGCTTCAAAAGGTAGAGCAGAGGCGATCTGCCGCAGTGGCAACAGTGTGGCCGGGTGCGTCATTCGCGTGCCGATGGTGTTGGGCGAAGGTGACTACGCCAGTTTCGCACTCAAGAAGCGCGCCATGAGTAACGTCTCGTTCTCTTTTCGAGCACAAAGTCTGGAACAGCCGATCTACGCAGGTGATGTCGTTACGGCAATCGCGCAAGCCGGCCGTTGCGGCGTCGATGGCAGCTACGATCTCGGTGGTCCGCAAGTGCTGACGCGAGCTGCACTCAATACCCGGGCGGCGCGCATTTTGAATAGGTCGACGCGGACCGTGTCGCTGCCGCTGCCTCTGGGTTTGGGTGTGGCTTGGGTGTTAGAGAAGGTGTTTGCCAATCCGCCTTTTACGCAAGCCATGCTCGGCGTCCTCGATCACGACGACGACGTGGATTCTACAGCGGCGATGCAAGCCCTCGGTATTGCCGAGCTGACTCCGTTGGACGATATGTTAAGAAAGGTCCTTGGTGCGCCTTCCACTTAAGAACGCGGATCAGCGCGTCGGAAGGGTTGGGCGAGGCGTACCGCCGGCGGGGTTGGGTCCCAAAACACTAAGCCAGTATGCGACTCAGATAGGGCAGGCTGGTATCCATACGGTGATCGACACCGCTGTGGGTGCCGTCGAATTCTTCGTAGCGATGTTTGATGCCTCCTGTCACCAGCGCCGCGCTCAACTGGCGAGTGCCGAAGTGAATGTGGTATTGATCGCGCCATCCGCAATCTATGTAGATTCCGCGTAACGACTTCAGATTGTCCTTGTACCTGTTTACGAGGTGAATGGGATCGTGTTTCAGCCAGCGTCGCCACCGGGCAGGGAGCAAGGCGCCTGTGTTGAGATCGTACGGCACACAAAAACCGTTGGGAGCGTCGGGCACTGGATCGTATGTCGCCGCCATGCACAGCATCATCAGCACCATGACGTCTCTTCCGCTCGGACGCTCTGTTTGCCAGCAGTAATCGAGGAAACGCCGAATGCGCCCGTCATCTTGGCCGGGCTGGTCCTGTCCGGTGATCGTGCGATGGTTGCCACGGCGTGCGCCTTGCGTGAGTTGAGGCCGGGCGAAACGCTGCAGCGCGGTCAGCACCGCAGGCCACTCGGCTTTGTAGACGAAATCGAAATAGGCGTCGCCGGAGTGGTTGCCGATCGCGCCCCAGACCTCGGGATAACGCATGCCGTGCAACATCGCGCCGTAACCGCCTGAGGATTTGCCGAAGCAGCCGCGATGCGCGCGCTCGGCCTTGGTACGCAACTCACGGTCGACAAACGGCACCAGCTCTTTGGTCAAATAATCGGCATAGCGGCCGATGGCGCTGGAATTGATGTACTGATTGCCGCCCAACGCCGTGAAGCAATCCGGGAAGACGACGATGCAGGGCGGCATGAGATCGGCCTTGATCAAGCGGTCGAGTTTCTCAGGCACGTTCTCGTCGAAGTTGCGCCAGTTGACGTGGGCGGCACCGGCGGCCGTGTAGCCGACCAAATCGAACAAAACCGGGAAGCGCCGCTGCGGTTGACGCCGCGCATCGTAGGCCGCGGGTAAGTACACGTGCACTTCGCGTTCGATGGGGTCGCGTAGCGGATTGTCGCGCAACACCTGTGACGTGTGGATCAGAGTCTCCATGCGCCCCTGAGGACGAGTGTGCCGCTTTCTTGCCATTGTATGTTCTCGCCGCTGTGCTTGTCTTACGGGGCTGCTAGCTTACTGTAACCGTCCACGGCGACCATCCCTAGAGCGCGCAGGTTCACGCTTTGGCGCTTCTGACGGAACGGGGCTTGGCTGCGGTCTGCAAACTCCTAACGGGTTCACATAACGCCTGCGTGCCTTCAGGTAGCTTGGGGGTTGGCCCGAAATATGTGGACGGACACACACTTTGACGCGCATGCCTCTCCGATGAACTCACCAATGGACTCACCCACATCGATCGATGTAGATGAACTGCGCAGCGAAGTGCAGAAATGGCAGGCGCGCGTACCAAAACTCGCTGAAGCATTGCGCGAGCGCACCGATGAGTTGGCTCAAACCAGGGATGAACTGCGTGAGCTGCGTGCCAGTGTGGCCAACAATGACACCCCAGGTGCTGAGAACGATGCGCGCGTCAAGGCGCGAGATGAGCTGATCGGCGAACTGGAAGCCAAGCTCGAAGAGGTCAACGCCAGGCACCGGGAGGCGGCGGGTCAGCTGCATAGCCTGCAACTCGATCTCGATGCCGCAAAAGAAGATGCCGGCGGCTGGAAACGCAAGTGGCAATCGGTTACTCAGGCGTTGGACGAGACGGTGTTGGCTAAAAGTGAAGCCGCTACGAAGCTCGAGCGAAACCGTCAAGCGTGGGAGCAAGAGAAAGAGCACTTACTCGAAGACCACAGCGCCAAGTTCGAGCAGCAAGATCAAACCCTGCGTTCGCTCAAGTCCCGCAATAAGAACCTGAGCGAAACCACCGATCTGGCCAACAAACAAATCGAATCGCTGGGCGACGAACTCAAGCACCTGATGGAACAAGCGCGAGACGATCAGGCCGCGCTCAAAGACTATCAGGAAAAAGTCGCTGAGCTGACGGATGCGCTCGACAGTGCCCGTGCGCAAAGCGCAGAGGAGAATGCGCGCACCGACCAAGCTCTGCAGGAGGCCAACGCGCGGGAATCGCGATTGGCTGCGGATCTCGACCAGGCGCGAGAAGTCGCCGCGCACCTGGAAATCGAATTGAAACAGATGCGTGACGCAGATGCGCGAAGCGCAACGAGCCTGACTGAGCAGGTAGCGCAGATTGCACGTCTGGAAGAAGAACAGACACAGTTGCTGACGCGGATTACGCAGTTGGACGAAGCTAAGCGCGACAGCGAAGCTTTGCTGGCCACGAACGCGGCGGAATTGACGGCTGAACGCGCCAAGTCGAGCGATTACGAACACCACGTCGAGCGTTTGAACGCGGATTTGGCGTCGCTCCAGAAAGCCAACGAGGAACTGCAAACGGTGCGACAGGCGAGCGAAGCAGCGCTGAGCCAAAGTACTGTGGACGTGGAAGAAGCCCGTGCCGAAGGACGGCGTTTAGCGGCCGACGTCGAACGGCTGTCGAGCGAATCCACTGCGCTCAAGCAGGCCAATGAAGAGCTCGAGAAACTCGCAGCTCGTTTGCAGGCCAGCGCAACCGAGCAAGCCGAGCAGATCAAGTCCCTCGATGTTCAGGCTCAAGATCAAGCCGAGCTCAGAGCTGCCTTGGCGACGGTCGAGAGCGAAGCGAAGCAACTTGAAGAACGTAATGCCGATCTTGCAGAGCAAGTCGCCACGTTGGAAGCCACGCGTGCCGATCTCGGGGCCAAAGTCGGTGAGCTGGATCAGCGCATCAATGGCGAAATAGAGTCCGCGCAGGCGGAACGCCAACGCAACGAAGCGCTGCAGACGGAAATTACGCGTCTGGACGGAGTCTTGGTCAATGCTCAGCAAAAGACCAGCCAGCACGAGGAAGAGCGCCGCACTTTAGTCGCCCGGGTGGAAGAACTCGTCAGTTCGAACGAGAAGTTGCGCAAACAGCTGGAAGAGCGTTCTGCGATCGTGCGCGAGTTGGAGTCAGAGCAGATCGAACATACGGGTCATCATCGCGATGCACTCGCGGCCATGGAACGCGAGGTTGCGGCCAAAGAACAGGACATTGTGGGTTTGCGCGACGAGTTGAAGGAAAATCAGCACCGTCTCGAGACCTTTCGCGGCCATGCTCAATCGTTGGAAGACAAGCTGACGACGCAACAGGAACTGATGCAAGAGCTGGAGTCCGAACTGGCGGACGCACAAGCGCAACTGGTTAAGGAGACTAAGCGCGCAGAGACCACCGAGCGCGACGCTCGCCAGGGTCGTCAAGGGCTCGAGGAGGAACTCGCCGAAACGCAGCGCCTTGCCGAGCGCCTCAAAGCGCGAAATGCAGACCTTGAAGATACTCAAATCGAGCAACGCGAGGTCATCGAATCGGTGACCGGCGAATTGGCCCGGCAGCGGGAGACCACTGGTGCGCTCGAGGCGCAGCTCCAGGCGCAGACGGAAGCGTACCAGAACGATCGGGAAGCCAGAGTCGATCAGGCGGCCGACGATTACCAAGAGACCATCGGCGAGTTGCAAAAGCACGTGATCAAACTACAGGACGATTTGCGTGCGAGCCGCGAAGCGCAAGAGGACGCCGAAAAGAACCAGCAGGCACTGCGCGCCAATCTGGATGCGCTCAAGCAGGCCAATGCCACGGATGAATTGCTTGAGCTCAAGAAGTTGTTGCGTGAGCGGACCGAAGAAGCCGATGACATGCGCTGGCGTCTCGAGCAGGCCAATCTTCATACGGGCGACAACATGGTGATGATTCTCAATCAACAGTTGAAGGACGCGCGCGAAGAGAATGTTCGGTTACAGGAAAGGTTGGCCGAATTTCGCAACCGTGACGGTGGCCAACCGACGAATGCCGTGGATGATCTGACCCGCATCAAGGGCATCGGTGACGTCTTGGCCCAGCAGTTGGGCGAAGCGGGTATTGCCTCTTTCGAACAGATCGCCGCTCTGAGCGAAACCGAGCTGGAACGAGAAGATCATCCGTTACATGGACTCCTAAGTCGAATCGTTAGAGACGAGTGGATCGATCAAGCACGAGGATTACTCGGCTAACCAAGCCTGTCAGCGTCGTTAAAAAACTTGCTTAACTCGGTTTTTACTTCATGTAGTCTGCTCGTTATGATGCGCGCTCCTGATGTGTGGCCTGTATGCGTATGCAAAGTGACGAGCAGCCCAATCGACGTTCAGAAGCGGATCGCCGTGCCTCTGCCGATCGCCGGCGCAGCGCACGCGGCCTTTTTGAACTCCGCGCACGCAGGGATCGAGTGGTGGAAGACCGGCGCCGTACGGAGCGACGTTCAGGCTCGCGCTGGCGCTGGTGGTTTTGGCGAAGAACCGGCGTATAGCCTGTGTGGCTATCGGTCGCGAACGATACGACTAGTCAGTTTCCCTTAGGCCCGCTTGCCCAACAAAACCGCTAAAATAACCTGACTGATTTTACGTCGACGAATTGTCCGACACTAAGACCGCCGATACGGTAGAGGTGTGGGCGTCGTCAGCGGCGGTCGTTTGGCAATCGCCATCAGTCTGCAGTCGTTACGAATAAGATGAGGTAGATAAGTTTTGAAGACGAGGTTAATCACAGGAATTGTTGTGGTAGTTGCACTGGTGCCCTTTGCGGTGAGTGCGTGGGCGGAAGGCAATGCCGAAGCGGGTAAATCGCTCTATCCAGTGTGCACGGCATGCCATGGACCTGACGGCGCCGGTAATCAAGCGATGAATGCTCCGAAGCTTGCCGGACAAGAAGGCTGGTACTTCGTCAAGCAAATGCAATTGTTCCAGTCAGGCGCCCGAGGGGCAGCGCCGGGTGACATGCACGGTTTGCAGATGGCGGCCATGGCCAAAGGTCCGCAATTGGCGACGACGCAGGCACTGGAAGATTTGGCAGCGTACGTCGCGACGTTTCCGGATGAAGCACCTGCCGATACGGTGACGGGTGATGTCGAGGCCGGCAAGCAGGCGTATGTCGTTTGCGCTGCATGTCACGGCGACAAGGCGCAGGGTAACGAAGCGATGGCAGGCCCCAAACTTGTTGGACAGAACGACTGGTACATGGTCAATCAGATCAAGAAATTCAAAGAGCGCCAACGTGGGTATCACGACAGTGACCACGGCGGCCGGCAGATGGCTCCCATGGTGGCGACACTCACTGACGACAAAGCGATCAACGATGTAGTGGCCTACATCAACTCCCTCAAGTAATCGAGTCATGGCGCGGTTAACCGTTTCGCTCGCCGCGCTTGCCGACAATTTCCACAAACTGAAGGACAGTGCCTACGCCGATGTAGGTGCTGTCGTGAAGGCCGATGGCTACGGTTTGGGGGCTGCGCGTGTCGCCCGGCGTCTGCAGGACGAAGGCTGCACTGTCTTTTTCGTGGCAACGGTTACCGAAGGCACCGCGCTGCGGAAGGTCGTTAGCGACTACCCCATTTACGTTTTTGAAGGCGCCACTCCGGACAACGTGGAGTCGCTTGTTAGCAACCAGCTGACTCCGGTCCTCAACTCACTGCCTCAATGCGATCGATGGGTGCCGACGCGCCGCGCAGCAGCGGTGCATGTGGATACGGGGATGCAACGCTTGGGATTGTCGCCCGCAGAGGTCGGGCATATCGACCCGACACTGTCTGTGGAACTCGTGATGTCGCATTTCGCCCGCGCCGACGAGAGCGGCCATTCGTTCACAGCCCAACAGCTCAAATCGTTCGCGGATGCGGTCGCATGGTTGCGTAAGCGCCAGGCGTCGTTACGCGTGAGCGTGACCAACTCCGCAGGCATGCTCGCAGGTTTGGGACCGGAGGATCTCGGTCGTGCCGGTATCGGCCTCTACGGCGGTAACCCGCTAAGCGGTACCGCCAATCCCATGACGCCGGTGGCCACGGTGGAAGCGCAAGTTCTGCAAGTACGCCAAGTCGAGCAAGGCGCACCGGTGGGATACGGCGGCACCCATATTGCGCCCAAGGCGACGCGACTGGCGACATTGGGCATAGGCTACGCCGACGGGATTCCGCGTTTGCTGTCCAACTGCGGCCGCGTATGGTTGCAAGAGGCGTTCTGCCCCATCGTCGGACGTGTCAGCATGGACTCGCTGGTTGTGGATGTGGGTGACTTGGCGGTTGCCGAGGGTGATTGGGCGGAACTCTTGGGTAGACACGTCTCCGTGGATGCCGTGGCTGACCTCGCCCAGACCTTGAGCTATGAAGTGTTGACCGGCCTGGGTCAGCGGCTGGAGCGCGTCTATGTCGATTAGGGTCGTCAATTAGGATCGACCGGGGCTCGATGGACGCCGGGAGCAGCGCATGGTCTTAGTCAGTTTAGGTCTGGTGCTGGCCCTGGGACCGTTGACGAAGCGGCTATGCCAGCGTCTGGGATTGCCGACATCGGTTGGGTATGTCTTGCTGGGCTTGTTGTTAGGCACAGCGCTGCGTGCGCTGGACGCTACGCAATTCGACGCCGTCACGGGCACCTTCGGCGTGTTTGCCCAACTCGGCGTGGTGGCTTTGCTGTTTCGCGTGGGCTTGCGCAGCCATACCAGTGCGCTGCTGCAAAAGCTCCCGGACGCGAGCGTTATCTGGATAGCGAACGTGCTGGGTGCCGCGCTCGTGGGCTTTGTCGTGGCCCGTTACGCGTTGCACTGGTCATTTGAGACGAGCTTGGTCATCGGTACGGCGTTCAGCGCGACCAGCATTGCAGTGTCGTTGTCGGTGTGGGACGAACTGGGGTTGGGGGACTCGGACACGGGGGTCATGTTGCTCGACATTGCGGAACTGGACGACCTTTCCGCTGCCGTGATGCTCGCCGTGCTCCTTGGACTTCTGCCGTCTCTGGTCAGTGGCGACGGTGAGCTGATGGCTCAAGCGGGCGCGGCGTTGTCTCTGGTGCTGTTGAAGCTGGCGTTGTTCGTCGGTGGTTGTTACGTCTTCGCGCATTTCATCGAGGCACATTTCACAGCTTTCAATCGACGAATGAGCGAGACCCGAGCGTCGCTCACCATTTCGATTCTGGGAGCCGGCCTGGTCATTGCCGCCGCGGCAGACTACTTGGGGTTTTCGGTCGCCATCGGTGCGCTGTTTGCGGGATTGGCGTTCAGTCGCGATCCGGAAGCGGTGCGTACGGATGGAAGCTTCACGTACTTCTACGAATTTCTGACGCCGTTTTTCTTTATTCACATCGGCATGCAGGTCGACATGTCGGCATTGGTCGAAGTTCTACCCCTGGGGCTTGTGCTCATCGCTGCTGCGATCCTGGCAAAGTTCGTGTTTACTGCAGCCCCGGCGCTGTTGTCCATGTCGAAACGTGATGCTGCAGCGCTGGGGGCCAGCATGATCCCACGTGCGGAAATCGCGCTGGTCGTCGTATACGAGTGCCGTGCGATCGAACCGAGTAGCGTTTCGGCTGAGGTATTCGCGGCGATGGTGTTGGTCGCTGTGACGACCTGCATCGCTTCTCCGGTATGGGTCAGGCGCATCCTGAGGCAAGCACCCGCCTAGAAGCCCGCTCAGTTGAGATCTTCGACCGGAATCGAGGTGCGATCGCCGTCGCGCAAAGACGATCCTTCCAGGTCCAGTCCACGAGTCGGGGCGCTCGATGTCTGCGCCAACGCGCGCTCGTAAGCGATGAAGTCCGCCTCGGCTTCGTCATATCGGCCCACACCGCGCAACGCCAGGGCACGATTGAAGTAGATGTAAGGTAGCTCGGCATCGCTCGCTGCCGCCACCGCCCGATCCAGCGTTTCGACCGCATCGACGAATTTGCCTTCGTAGATGAACAGGTTCGCGTAGTTGACGAGCAGCGTGACATCGTCAGGGGCGCCGGCCACTGCGTTGTCCATGAGAGGCCGTGCTTGCTGTAGCTGGCCGCTGCGTGCGAAGAGAATGGCCAGGGCGCTGTCGACCCGCGCACGCCAGAGTTGATCGAGTTGCACAAGGCGCTGTGCGCTTTCGCAAGGTTCGTAGTCGATGGCCGGTGCGTGCATGGCGGCAAAGCAGGCGTTCAAGGTCGCGCGCGAGGCTTCATCTAAGGCCTCCGAGGTCGAATTCGCGGACTGACCGCGCACAGGGTTCGAGGCGGTCACGGCGGCGATGACCAGTGCGGCGGCGGCAACGTAAAAAGACAGGTGGCGCAAAGACAGACATCCCGGTTCGTAACTCATGCCTATCTTACGGGGCGCACAGCGGCTTGTCTTCGAGTGAGCGCAGGACATAAGCTTGGGGGATCAGGAGTAACCAGCGAGAGGCGCAATGGCCCTGACGATTAATGACAACGGTGTTCTGCGCGGCAAGGTCGCCATCGTGACGGGCGCGAGCCGTGGCATTGGCGAAGCCATCGCCAAGCGCTTTGCCGCTGAAGGCGCGCGCGTCGTTGTTTCGGCGCGCACGGTAGAAGAAGGCGAACACTATCTACCGGGTACGTTGACGAAGACGGTGGCGGACATTGCCAATGCCGGTGGTGAAGCGCTGGCGGTCAAAGCGGACTTGTCGATTGCCGAAGACCGAACCCGGTTGGTGACCGAGGCGCGTGAGGCGTTCGGCCCGGTGGACATACTGGTCAACAACGCCGCCATCACCTATTTCATCCCGGTGGCTGAGTTTCCCGAACGGCGCTTCCGGCTGATGATGGACGTGCAGGTCTGGGCGCCGTTCGAGCTTGCGCAGTTGGTGCTTCCCGACATGCGTGAGCGCGGCGAGGGTTGGATCCTCAACATTTCGTCGCACGCCGCCATCCACCCGGACAAAACGCTACCCGGGCGGGGCGGCACCGTTTACGGCATGTGCAAAGCGGCGCTCGAGCGGTTCACTACAGGGCTGGCGCAGGAAATGTATGACGAGAACATTGCGGTCAACGTGATTTCTCCCGGTCTGGTCGCAACCCCTGGTGTCGAGCATCACAAGCTCATCAATGAGCAAACCAAGGATTCGGTGGTGCCCATCGAGAACATGGCCGAAGCGTGTTTGCACCTTTGTTACGGCGATCCCAAAACGTTGACAGGGCGCATCGACTATGCAACCGATGTCATGCAGGAATTCGATCTTGAGGCCCAAGATATCGGCATGACCTGACGGCGCCTCGGACCTGACGCGCGCTGCGGGTCATCCCAATGCGCTAATGTTCCGGGTTTGCTCGCCGATAGAGTCAGTATGTGCCAGACCACGGAGCATACGTGTCGGTCTATCGGTCGCTAGATCAGGTGAGCAGATGAGCAGGGCTGCGCTCGATGCTATGGAGCGTAAGATCGACGAGCTGCCCCTGCTACCCCAGGTGCTGGTGCGTATCCTGCAACTCAGCTCCGCTCAAGACGACTACTTTGAGCGGATCGACCAGTTGGCGAGAGAAGATCCACCGTTTGCCGTGCGCCTGCTCGCGCTGGCCAACTCGGCGAGCTCTTCGCCCGTCTCACCCATAAAATCCATTAGGGACGCGCTGACCCGCGTTGGTGCTGCGACGATTACCAGCCTCGTTGCCTCGCTGGCAGTACAGCGTGTCTTCGTGCCTTCCTGTCCATCGCAGGTGGCGCTCTGGACGCATTCCGTAAGCGTCGCCGTTGCCGCCGAAATGATCGCGGAAGCGGTGCCCTTGCTGAAGCTGGACAGCGGTCAAGCCTATCTCGGTGGTTTACTTCACGACATCGGACGCTTCGTGATGTTCGAGCACGCGCCGGAACATTTGTTGAAGGTCGATGAATCTCACTGGAGTTCCCCCGAAGCCCTCATCGCTGCCGACGTGGAGGTTTTCAAGTTTACGCACAGCGAATTGGGTTATCTGGCGTGCTCGCATTGGGGGCTACCGGGCGATCTTACCGAGATCGTCCGGCGCCACCACGAAGAACTGAACGGCGCCTTCAAGCCCGGCAGCATTGAGGCTTACATCCACTGCATCGGGATCGCAGACCGACTCGATGTGTTTTTGTTCCAGCAGCAGCAAGTCGAGAAGCTCTCGTCGGACGAATTGTTAGAGATCATCGAACAGGAGTGCCTCGGTTCGTCCGAGGTCGAAGCTATCGTCAAGGCGGAGCTACTGGCCTCGAGAGTCGAGGACATCAAAATGCAGAGTGAGCGGCTGCTGAATGGACTGGGTCTTGCCCAGGGCCTCAACGGCTGCCCATAGTGTCAATCCCGCGGTTTGTTTTCCGTCCCGGGACAGGGGGTGATATAGATCGCTCGCATCGGTTTGCTGACATCCGCCGTGTGCCAGATGCCCTTGGGATTCAAGAAGGTGTCCCCGGGCTTGAATGGCCTGTCCAGGATGGTGGGGTCGAACTGCTGGTAAAAGGTACCTTCTCCTTCGAGGATGATCACGAGTTCGTCCCCGGCCGTGTGTCGTTCCCACGTAGGCCAGTCAGTTTCCATTGTTTCTATCATGACAAGACGGCCGGGATTGGCTTCGCCGCAAATCTCAGACACGTATCTACCAAACGATGGTCCGTCGAAACCGAACCAGGCCAGCGGCTGAAACGAATGTTCCACGGCACCCACGGACGGGATGTGGACAGGTGTGCGGCTCAGGTCAAAAGGTCCTGTGTCTGCTCGGTCGCTGTGCTTGTCCATCAATTTGCCTTCCCGGCTATCGGAGTGAGTTGCGTCGTCACACAGAGCCAGTCGTTGTCGATGTTCATGTAAACGTCGGTCACCCACTCATCGGCTTCGATGGGTCTGCCTTGAAACGTGCCCTTGTTCTGGCCCCGCCCGGTGACTACGGCAACATCACCGTAGACCTTTGCGCGCACCACTTGTTTTGTCATCGAGCTGTGAGCCAGCGTGCCGGAGCCGATGAGACCTAGAATGAGTTCCCGGCTGAGCGGACCGCTCTCGGGATTGATGAGCACCCAATCATCGGTGATGCACTTCGCGATCTCTTTTGGGTCGTTCGAAACCATGGCCTGATTAAAACGCTCTTCGATCCGTTGGAATTCTTCGATCCAGTGAGTTTGAGTATTCATGGCAGGTTCCTCGAGTACGTTTTTGGACAATGCCGCACAGGTTATTCGTTACCGCTGTTCCAACGGTTCTGCATCTCATCCGATGAAACGTCTTCGACTTTGCTGACGATGAACCAACTGTGACCGAACGGATCGGCCACCATCCCGGTGCGATGGCCGTGAAATTCGAGCTTCACGCTTCTCAGGAGTGTGGCACCTTGAGCGACCGCCCGGGAGACGAACTCGTCGGCATCGTCGACGTCGAGGTGCATTTTGACCGGCGAGCCGCCCAGAGTTTCCGGACCGATGGCGCCGAAGTCCGGGTACTCATCCGATACGAGTAAGCGGTTCGGTCCGAAGCGCAGCTCGGCATGCCCGATACGCCCGTCTGACGGATCCGTCAATTGGTAATCGACCGTTGCGCCGAAGGCACGGATGTAAAAATCGATGGCATCTGCAGCCCCTGCGACGGTGAGGTAGGGGCAGAGTTCCTTGGGTACCATATCGAGTGCCTGTATTGCTGCGGTCTCGCTGAGTTGATATTATATTACGCAACGTTACGTAAATAATCAACGCAGATTCGTGCCGACTGAAAAGAGACGCAAAGCCGGTCGTCCCCGGAGTGAAACCGCTCGCGAGGCGGTGCTTGAAGCCGCTTATGAGATTGTCATGAATGAAGGGATTGGCAGGCTGACGGTCGAGCGCGTTGCCGCAGAGGCGGGTGTCGGCAAACCTACCATATATCGGAGTTGGTCGAACGCGCATGAGTTGGCCATGGCGGCGTTCATTGCGAAGCCCGGAGTCCGCCACCCGACGTCCAACGGCACGGCGCGTGAACGCCTACACGCCCATCTGCACGGCGTAATCGAAGCGTTCTCCACGACACGCGGGCGTCAAATTACCCTGACCCTGGCGTCGGCGGATCAGGCTAGCGAACTGACCAAGGCGTTTAGAAATCAAGTCATTCTCAAGAGTCGAGAGCTTGGTCGGGAGCTACTCGAACAAGGGATTCAAGAAGGCACGGTAGACGGCAGCTTGGCCATGGACGTGGTGCTCGACATGTTATACGGCCCGGTGTTCTTCCGCTTGCTGGCGGGTCATGCGCCGGTCAACGCAGCACTGGCCGACAACGTCCTCAAGATGATCTTCGAAGGCATTGGCAGCGAAGACTAGTCGTCTGGCTCAGCCGCGAATGGGCATCTCGGTACGTTTGGTCACCGTGCGAAGCGCAAAACTCGAGTGCACACGTGCTACTCCCGGCAGCTGAGTCAGACTCTGTGAATGGATGCGTTCGTAGTCCCGCGCGTCCGCCACGATGACTCGCAGCAGATAGTCTGCATCGCCGCTCATCAGATAACACTCCATCACCTCGGGTAGATTGGCGACCTCGGCTTCGAACGCCGCCAGATCGTCCTGTTGCTGGCTGTGCAAGGTGATGCGCACGAAGACGTTGTCGGGAAAACCAGCGGACGACTGGTCGACCAACGCGACGTAGCCGCGCAGCAACCCGGAGTCTTCCAGACGTCGGGTGCGGCGCAGACACGACGATTCCGACAGGTTGATCTTGGCGGCAAGCGCCGAGTTACTCAGCCGGCCGTCGAGCTGCAGCTCATGGAGAATGGCCCGGTCGAAACGATCGAGTTGGCCATACTTTTCGGTGGAATCTGTCAATATAGAGTGACTACCTGGTGAATTAGTCGAATTCTACCGCTCAAAGTGGTGATAACGCAAAGATCCACCACGGGAGAATGCCTACAATGGTCTTGTGACAAGCTCAGTTTGCGGAGGTGCATCGTGCGCATCGGAATTCCTAAGGAAACCAAAGTTCATGAATATCGGGTAGGCCTGACCCCCGACAGCGTCGCAGCGTTGACCCGGGCCGGACACGCCGTGTGGGTAGAACACGGGGCTGGTCTTGGCGCGGGGTTTGTGGATGCCGAATACGTCGAAGCCGGCGCCGAGTTGGTCGGAACCGCGCGTGCCTTTGCGGCCGACCTCGTGGTCAAGGTGAAAGAGCCCTCATTGGAAGAATGTGCCCGCCTCGGCGAGGGACAGATTCTGTTTACCTACTTACACCTCGCCGCTGCACAGCCTCAAGCGCAGGCACTGATGGACTCGGGTGCGACAGCCATTGCCTATGAAACCGTGGAAGACAGCCACGGCCGTCTGCCGTTGCTGGCGCCGATGAGCGAGGTCGCCGGGCGTTTGTCCGTGCAGGCCGGTGCCAACAGTCTGCTCAAAAGCAATGGCGGGCGGGGCACCTTGCTGGGCGGAGTGCCTGGCGTCGCGCCGGGCAAGGTGGCGATTTTAGGTGGCGGTATGGCGGGCACGAATGCCGCGTACATGGCCGTCGGTTTACAAGCGGAGGTGACGATTTTGGACAAGTCCGTGGAACGCCTGCGGGTCTTGTCGACCGAGTTTGGCGGACGTGCCAAGGTGCTCATGGCCTCGCGAGAAAACGTAGCACAAGCGGTACGCACTGCGGATCTCGTCATTGGCGCTGCACTCGTGCCCGGTGCGCAAGCGCCCAAGCTGGTGGATCGTACGCTGTTGGCGGAGATGTTGCCGGGTGCCGCGCTGGTGGATATCTCCATCGACCAGGGGGGCTGCTTTGCAAGCAGCCGACCCACTACGCACGACGCGCCCAGGTTTGTCGACTCCGGCATCGTGCACTACTGCGTGACCAACATGCCTGGCGCGGTTGCTCGTACTTCGACGCTGGCGCTGAACAACGTGACGTTACCCTACGTCGAAGCGCTGGCGGAGCTGGGTATGCAAGCAGCGTTCGCTGCGGATCCGGGCTTTGCGAAAGGTCTCAACGTACACCGCGGTCGCGTCATGCACTGTGAGGTGGCGAGAGCGCTTGGGCTCTCCACCGCACCCCAAGCAGCGTAGTCGGCCCGACCGCAGTCGCAAGAAGGTCAGTTGTGGGCCGTTGATGTCTGTGGGAATCTAGAGTTCCTGCAACCGTTGCACCTAGGATAAGCCACATGAAAGAAGGTAACGCGCGTGTGGACCGGCACCACAACCAGTTTGCGGAAGGTTCGCTCGAAGCCAAGGACTTGACTCACCTTCTGCATCCCACGACTAACCTCAAGCTGCACGCCGAAATCGGACCGACGGTGCATGAACGTGCTCAGGGTGTGTACCTGTGGGATGCGCAGGGCAAACAATATCTCGAGGGTATGGCAGGTCTTTGGTGCACAGCGCTCGGCTATGGTGTCGAGGAGCTGGCGGAAGTTGCCGCCGAACAGATGCGCAAGTTGTCCTATTCCCAACTTTTCGCCGGAAAGACCAACGAACCCTCCATACTATTGGCGGAAAAACTCAAAGCCATGGCGCCGTTTGACGCGGGCCGGGTCTTTTTCGGTCTGTCCGGCAGCGATGCCAACGACACGCAGATCAAACTGGCCTGGTACTACAACAACGCGATCGGTCGTACAGAGAAGAAAAAGATCATCAGCCGCCAACGTGGATATCACGGCGTTACCGTGGCCAGCGGTTCTCTAACCGGGTTGCCGCCGTTTCATAATGCTTTCGACTTGCCGATCGCGGGCGTGTTGCATACGGACTGTCCCCACTACTATAGCGAAGGGCAGCCGGGTGAAAGCGAAGCGCAGTTTGTCGACCGCTTAGTTAGCTCGTTGGAGGACATGATCCACCGCGAAGGCCCCGAAACCATCGCGGCGTTCATCGCTGAACCGATTATGGGAGCAGGTGGAGTCATCGTGCCACCGCCGGGTTATTACCCGCGAGTGCAAGCGCTTCTCAAGCAGCACGACATCCTCTTCATCGATGACGAGGTCATCTGCGGTTTCGGTCGCACGGGGAACCCATTCGGGGCGCAGACGATGGACTTTGTCCCTGACACCATGAGTGTCGCCAAAGCGGTTTCCTCAGCGTATTTACCGCTGAGCGCGGTACTGATCCCGGAAGAGATGTACGCGGCATTTGAAGCCGTCTCGGACAAGCTCGGTATTTTTGGCCACGGCTTCACCTATACCGGGCATCCAGTATGTGCGGCGGTAGCACTCAGGAATCTGGAGATCATGGAAGAAACTCGGTTGTTCGAACATGCGGCTAAAGTCGGCAAGTCTTTTCAAGCGCGGCTTCGCGAGTTTGAAGACCACCCGCTCGTTGGAGAAACGCGCGGTGCAGGCTTGATCGGCGCTGTCGAACTGGTGCGCGAGAAAGATCCGCGTACGCCGTTTGCCGCCAGCGATGGCGTAGGCGCGTTCTGTGCAGCAGCTTGTCAAGAGGCCGGACTCATAGTGCGCAACATGGGCGATTCCATGGCATTCTGCCCGCCGCTCGTCATCACCGAAGCGCAGGTGGATGAGTTGTTTGCGAAATTCGAACAGGGCTTGAACGCGACCATCAAGAAGTTCGCATAAGCGCCGATTCATCTACACTCAGAGGACAGCCTTTGGAGGGGCGAGTGTATGAGCGTCACTAAAGCGTCGGATCTTTTCGTCCAGTGTCTCGAAGCCGAGGGTATCGAATACGTTTTCGGGGTCCCCGGCGAAGAAAATGCGGACTTCATGATGTCGCTGGAACAGTCCGAGCGCATCCGCTTCGTGCTGACCCGGCATGAACAGGGTGCGGCGTTCATGGCGGAAATCTACGGACGCTTAACGGGCAATCCCGCGGGTTGTCTGGGTACTCTGGGACCCGGTGCGTCGAATCTCATCACTGGCGTGGCCGACGGCAACATGGATCGTGCACCGATGCTCGTGCTCACCGGACAGGGGGCGACATCGAGGCTGCACAAGGAATCCCATCAGGTGATGGACGTGGTCGGCATGTTCGAGCCGGTTACCAAATGGGCGGAAAGCATCCGGCATCCGGACACCATTCCGGAAGTCGTACGCAAGGCGGTGCGATTGGCGCGTACGGAAAAACCGGGCGCGGTACATATCGAGCTTGCCGAGGACCTTGCCAAGCTGCCTACCTCTGCGACCCCTCTGTCTCCACGGCGGTTTCGCCGCGCGGTTCCGGCAGACAAAATCGTGGACCAGGCTTTCGAACTGCTCAGGTCGGCGCAGCGTCCTGTGATCATTGCGGGCAACGGTTGTATTCGACGCCGCGCCAGTAAGCAGCTCCGTGCTTTGTGCGAGCGCACAGGCGTCGGCGTAATCAGCACTTTCATGGCCAAGGGCGCTGTCGACGTGGATGCGGACTACTGTCTCTACACGGTGGGGCTCGGCAGCAAGGATCGAATGAACCTGGTCATCGATGAGGCAGACCTCGTGCTGACATTGGGTTTCGACATGGTCGAGTACCACCCCAGGTTGTGGAACCCCCAGCGCAACAAGCGCATTATCCACGCAGACTTCCTGCCTGCCGAAATTGACGAGAACTATCACCCGGAAGTTGAGGTGGTCGGCGATCTCGCGCACTTTCTGTGGATGCTCAACGAAAGGCTCGATGCTGCCGATGCTGAAGGTGCGAAGCTTCGTTTCGATCTTCAAAAACAAGCCGACGCACGTGCGGCCATGCGGGCAGATCTGGAAGAATACGCAGACGATACCCAACAAGGTACGATACGCCCGCAAAAAGCATTGTGGGATGCGCGTACTGTGCTGGGTCCCAACGACGTTCTTCTGTCGGATGTTGGCGCTCACAAGATGTGGATTGCACGGCACTATCACTGTCACGAACCCAACACCTGTTTGATTCCAAACGGCTTCTGTTCGATGGGCTTCGCCTTACCGGGCGCCATAGCCGCCTCGTTGGTATATCCGGAGCGGCGGATTCTCGGCATCGCGGGTGATGCAGGATTTCTAATGAATGTGCAGGAGATGGAAACCGCCACGCGGTTAGGTACAGACATCGTTATGCTGGTCTGGGAAGACCACGAGTATGGGTTGATCGCGTGGAAGCAGGAGAACGAGTTCGGCCGTCACACGGATTTGAGTTTCGGTAATCCGGACTGGATGGGCCTGGCGGCGTGCTTTGGCTGGTCGGGGCATCGGTGCGAGAACAGCAGCGAGTTGGCGGCAAAGCTCGAAGACGCATTCAACGAACCCGGCCCTAGCCTGGTGGTGATCCCCATCGACTACCGCGAAAACCCGCTGCTCACCGCCAAGCTCGGCGAGATCACCGCCGCGATCTAGCTCGGCTTAGCCGTCGCCGGACTTAGCCGTGAGTGGGTACTCGGTGGTGTATTTGACCTGGCGCAGTGCAAAGGTGGAGCTCAAGTTGTCCACTCCTGGAAGGTTGATGAGTGTGTGCTTCAGAAGCTGTTCGTAGGCAGCCACGTCGGCGACCACCACCCGCAACAGAAAGTCGCGGTCCCCTGACACGGTATAACACTCGACGATTTCGGGTATGTCTTGGACTGCGTCTTCGAAGCGTGCCAGGCCGTTCTCCTGGTGGTTTTTCAGCGCCACGTGCACAAAAACGTTCACGGCAAGATGCAGACTCTGAGCATCGAGCAGCGTAACCCGTTTCTTGATGACTCCCTCACTCTCCAAGCGCTTCACTCGACGCCAGCAGGGTGTGTGGGACAGCCCAACGCGGTCGCCCAACTCTTGCATGGACAGTTCGGCGTCCCGCTGGAGTTCGCGAAGTATTTTGATATCGAGCGCATCCATGAAATTCAGTCCTAATATGCGGGGTGTGCGTGAAAATGTTATCTCAAAATCAACGCCGGGAGCATCCGAACGCTGCAGACGAGACATAGCCCCTCAGTGTGGCTATAATCTCGCGCCGTTCTTATGGTGGCGCTTGGCGGATACCGCTGCGCTGCCATCCCGTGAAGATCCCAAGCTGTGGAGACCGTCGCCGTTGTTTAAACGAGAGAATAAGACCGAAACGAGACGCGCCTTGATGAGTCTATGCGTTCTATTGATCGCCGCTGGCGCTTATGCCGTGCCGCCCGGCACAGATGCTGAAATCGAGGCTCGTTTGCAGCCGTTCGGCAGCGTATGCCGTGCCGGTGAAGATTGTGGCTCGGCAAGCGCGGTCGCGGCATCGGCAGCCCTGTCCGGCAAGGAAGTGTACGACAAGTTTTGTTTTGCATGTCACGCTACCGGGGTCGGCGGCGCGCCGTTGCACGGCGATGCGGCTCAATGGGGGGAGCGGGCCGACAAAAGCATGGACGAGCTGATGGCGAGTACGCTGAATGGACTTAATGCGATGCCGCCCAAGGGCACCTGCATGAACTGCTCCGACGATGAGTTGAGCGATGCGGTCACGTATATGCTGGACGAGATTAAGTAGGTTTCCTTCTTTCTCTGACTTGCCCCGTCTTGGCCGGGGATCCGCGATCCACGGGCGCCCATAACGTCAGCCAAATGCTCGCCAGCCGGCGATCCCGGCGAACACCAGGAAGATTGCGCCTCCCACACGATGCAGCCAAATGGTTGGTAGACGCTGGAGAAAGGTGCGTCCGACCACAACTCCGACCACGGACAGCGCGACGAGCGCCGTCGTTGCACCTACCCATACGGGCAGTGTGGCCATGTTGCTTGCCAAACCGGCTACCGCAATCTGCGTCTTATCGCCAAACTCGGCTAGAAAAATCAATGAGACTGTGGTGAAGAAAACGCCGCGCGCACGCTGTGTGGGTATCTCTTCAGGGGCATGGTCAGGTGTGGAGCGCAAGGCGAGGATACCAAACGCTCCGAAAAGAAGTGCGACAACCGCAGAGATTATCCGCTCCGGCACCCACTGGGCCACGGCCGCGCCGAAGGTAACGGCCAGGGTATTCAATAGCAAAAAAGCGGTTGCAGCGCCCAGCAGTACCGGCCGAGGGTGGTGACGGGATGCCAATGCCATACAAACCAATTGGCTTTTGTCGCCAACTTCCGCGAGACCGATAAGGGTAAAAGAAGCCAAGAAAGCGGAGATAGGGTCGGATGCGATCATGCAATCTGTCGTGGCGTCGTCAAGCGCAAGTGTCGATCTTAAACCGTGTCGTTGCTCGCTGTGCAAGCGTCGACATCTTTAGTGAAGATGGCGTGCGTGTCAGCGGACTCCCCGGTCCCAATCGAGCGCCCGATAAGACAACGCCTCTGTCACGTGTGCCAACGTCACCGTTTCTACCTGGCTCATATCGGCGATGGTGCGGGCGACGCGCCAGACTTTGTGGTAACTCCTGGCCGAGAGCTGATAGCGCCTCACAGCCTTCTTGAGAAAAGTCTCATCGATACCTGCTCGCTCCATGTGCTGGCGTAGTTGCTCGACCGACAGGTCCCGGTTGAGGCACCGCTGCCGGGCGAGTTGCACTTCGCGAGCCTCTAGGATGACGGATCCCGGTGCCTTGCGACCCGAAGCCTCCTTGTCAGCGTCCTGGTGGGTCGTCAGCAGATGCTCCGGCAGCGGGGGCACGTACGTTTGGATGTCGATGCGGTCGAGCAGTGGACCGGAGATGCGTGCTTGATAACGTTGCCGCTGGGCTTCGGAGCAACGACATGCGTCTTCGCGGCACACGCGGCCCGCCGGGCACGGATTCATCGCTGCGAGCAGCTGAAACCTGCAAGGGTAGGTGACTGCATAGCTGGCGCGGGCGATGACCGCACGCCCGGTCTCAATGGGTTCACGCAGTAAATCCAACGCGGAGGGTTTGAAGTGCGGTAGCTCGTCAAGAAACAGAATTCCGTGGTGTGCCAGCGCGACTTCCCCGGGCCGTGGTGGCGTACCGCCGCCGACCATGGCTGCCGCGCTGGCGGAATGATGGGGGTCACGCAGCGGTGGACGCAGGTGGTGCTCACGTTGGATACCTGCGGCCGAATAGAGGGCGGCGACTTCCACGCTATGGCTCTCGCTCAGGTCGGGCATGAGCGAGGTAAATCCTTTGGCGAGCAGAGTTTTACCGGTTCCGGGCGGACCCACCATCAATGCATGATGGCCACCTGCGGCAGCGATGGTCAAAGCCCGTTTGGCTTCTTGTTGGCCAATGACTTTGTCGAAACCTGGGGCGTTGCTTGGCGTGCCTAGATGCTCGTTTGCAGTTGTGGGCGTTGTTGTCGCCTCACACAAAGGCGACTCTTGTGTTAAATGGTTTGTTACGTCACGCAAGGAACCCGCCAGCAATATGCCGCCGTGGTTTAGAATGAGCATCTCACCGGCGTTGGCTGACGGTGCAATCAGCACGCGTCCGCGCTCGCGTACCGGCAACGCGCAAGCAAGCGCGCCGACCACCTTGCGCAGTTCGCCCGATAACGATAACTCGCCGAGAAATTCGTAGCGGGCGAGATCGCGGGCGTTGATTTGCCGACTGGCCAGGAGAATGGACAGCGCAATGGCGAGATCGAAGCTCGTACCCGACTTGGCGATATTACCCGGGGCTAGATTGATGACGACGTGTCCCTGTGGATAGAAGAAGTCGTTGTTGGTGATGGCGCTCTTGACTCGATCCTTGGCTTCGCGAATGGCGCTGTCGGCTAGGCCAACGATGGTGGTGCGAGGGAGCCCGCCGCCGCTGTGACACTCCACCGTCACTTCGTGAGCGGTCAGTCCGATGAGTGCTCGAGTCCGCACTCGATAGATGACCATGTCGTGAGTTGTCCCTGCCCGGATGCTGAAGCCAGCCTAGGCTAAGCAACCAGCCGTTGCAGGTCGCGAACGGCTCGCGTTGACGCCCTATTTTGGTGCGTCTGGGTGTCATCTCGGTGCACGGACCCGTGTGGGTACCCTGCCCTATTCGGCTCATTATTCTCTAACCACATGAAACCAAAGGCTTTTATTGGGTGGCACGCTATATGCAAATCATGCCTCGTCTACATGACAAAGCGCACCCGTTTGTGCGCTGGGTAATACAACAAAACTTAGGGGTTATCGATGAAAACGTTAAGCGCTCTGGTAATGAGCATGGCACTGATCGGCATGCTGGCGGTGACACCGCTGGCTACCGCCGAAGAATTCTCCGGGAACGTCGCGCTGGCGACGGATTATCGCTTCCGGGGCATCTCACAGGGAGATCGCTCACCGGCGATTCAAGGGGGATTCGATCTGGAACTGGAAAACGGTTTTTACGTCGGTACCTGGGCGTCCAACGTGACGTTTTCGGGTGCGGCGATGGAACTCGATGTCTATGGCGGCTTTACCGGCGTTCTCGCCGAAGGCGCGACTTATGACGTCGGTGTGCTCTACTACGCCTATCCCGAAGACGACAGCACCGACCTCAACGGTACGGGTAATCGCGACCTCGACTACGTTGAACTCTACGGTAGTGTCTCGTTCGGAGATGCCACCCTGGGTCTCGCCTATTCGCCGGACTACTTCTTCGAAACGGATACGTTCTTCTATATCTATGGAGATTATTCGTTCGCGCTTGCCGAAAACTGGTCGTTGGATGTGCACTACGGGCTGAACCTCTTCGACAGCGAGGAAGTCGGCGCGGACTTCGGCATCGGTAACTGCACGGCTTTCAGTGCGAACGGTGAGTGTGCCAACGGCACCGAAGACGCCTACTCCGACTGGAGTGTGGGTGTGTCGACTTCAGCTGCCGGTCTCGATTTCTCCCTGCAGTACATCGATACGGATCTGGATGAGTCGGATTGCTTCGGGGGTACGCAGCTTTGCGACAGTACCGCCGTGCTCACGGTATCCAAAAGTCTTTGATTGATCCACAATCGGTCTGTCGTTTCGATGTAGTGAATTTGGTTCTTCCACAATCTGATTCCGCACAACGATAAGGACTTAAAGGAGAAAAACTCAATGAAACTGGTAACAGCAATAATTAAACCCTTCAAGTTGGACGACGTGCGTGAAGCGCTGTCCGAAGTCGGGGTTCAAGGCATGACGGTGACGGAGGTCAAGGGTTTCGGTCGGCAGAAGGGCCACACGGAACTCTATCGCGGCGCGGAGTACGTCGTGGATTTCTTGCCGAAGGTCAAGATTGAGGCCGCTGTTGACGATGGCTTGTTGGAACAAGTCATCGAGGCGATTACTAAATCTGCAAACACGGGGAAGGTGGGCGACGGCAAGATATTCGTCGCTTCCTTAGAAGAAGTCGTCCGTATCCGGACTGGCGAAACAGGGCCCGAAGCCGTTTAGGCTCGAGCCCGCTTGGAGATATTCGTGGAAGAACCATTAACACAACTCAGTTACTCGGTAGATACGCTCTACTTTTTGATCATGGGTGTTCTCGTCATGTTCATGGCGCCGGGCTTTGCCATGCTCGAAGCCGGCATGGTGCGAGCAAAGAACACCTCTGAAATTCTCACCAAGAACGTCGCGTTGTTCGCGATCGCTTCGATCATGTACCTGTTGGTCGGCTATGCCATCATGTATCCCGGCGATGCCGGCGCCGGTTCCTGGCTGCCAATCTTCGGTTGGCTGATCGGGACAGAGAACACCGTTGCCGACACACTCGCGTCGGGCGGAGACACTTACTATTCGGCACGTGCTGACTTCTTCTTTCAGGTGGTGTTCGTCGCGACGGCAATGTCCATCGTTTCGGGCGCGGTCGCCGAACGGATGAAGCTCTGGGCGTTTCTAGCCTTTGCAGTCGTCATGACCGGATTCATCTACCCCGTCCAGGGGTTCTGGAAGTGGGGCGGCGGTGCCTTGGATAGCCTTGGGTTCCTCGACTTTGCCGGATCCGGGGTCGTGCACATGTGCGGTGCCGCTGCAGCTTTGGCGGGCGTATTGCTGCTTGGACCGCGCGCGGGCAAATACGGGCCTAACGGCGAAATCCATCCGATACCCGGATCCAACATGCCCCTGGCCACATTGGGGATGTTCATTCTGTGGTTCGGCTGGTTTGGTTTTAACGGCGGTTCCGAATTGGTGGTCAGTAACATCACTGAAGCCAACGCGGTAGCGCAGGTGTTCGTCAATACCAACACCGCGGCTGCTGGCGGCCTGATTGCAGCGCTCATGCTGGCGAGGGTGCTGTTCGGTAAAGCCGATCTGACCATGGCCCTCAACGGGGCGCTGGCAGGCCTCGTGTCGATTACGGCCGAGCCGTTGGCCGGCTCGGCGGTCGCATCGCTCTTTATCGGTGCTGTTGGCGGTCTGTTGGTGGTCGGATCGATCGTGCTGCTCGACAAGTTGCGCATAGACGACCCGGTCGGTGCCATTTCGGTGCACGGCACGTGCGGCGTATGGGGTTTGTTAGCCGTCTGCTTCACTAATAGCGACGCTACCTTCATGGCGCAGCTGATCGGAGTTGCAGTGATCTTCGCCTGGACATTCGGTGCGAGCTTCTTGGTTTGGATGCTGATCAAGGCGGTTATGGGTATCCGCATCAGCGCTGAAGAGGAATACGACGGCGCGGATGCAACGGAGACCGGGATCGAAGCTTATCCCGAATTTTCAAGGACTTGAGCCCTGAGTCGACGGACCCGGACTATTCATCGAATAGTCCGGGTCGTCTGCGTTTGGCGTCCGGTCGCTGGCGTTTCTCGAGATCTGAACTATAACTACTCCCGTCCGATAAAAAACGAGTAGGCCAACCCATGGAAGTCAGTAAGAAAGAAACCGATGCATATACCCCCGAAGCGCGCGCCGATGAGCGCGAGCAGATCGCCGACGACGTGAAATCGTTTCTGTCCAAGGGGGGTAAGGTCCGGGAAATTCCGAAAGGAGAACGCGCGGATCCGCCCAAAAAACCGGAGAACAACTACGGTCGCGGTTCGATCTGAAGGTAAAGCAGCCATTGCAGTCTTGCGCGCTAAGTTAAGGACAATCCACCGCCTTCATATAGAATACCCCGCTGCTCGACGTTTGGATCAGACGAGGTAGGGATGAAATATGTGAGCACCCGTGGAGGGGTGGACGGTCTGGAGTTTCAGGAGAGTTTGCTGACGGGCTTGGCACCCGACGGCGGGCTGTTGATTCCGGAACAGATCGTCGACGTTGGGGCGGAGCTCGAGAGTTGGCGGGGTTTGTCTTTCGTACCTTTCGCCCAAGCGGTGATCGCGAAGTTTGCCACCGACATCGACGAGCGCACTCTGAACGGGCTCATCGCAGACGCTTACGCCACCTTCGATTGCGAAGATGTCGTGGGATGGCGCACGCTCGGCGACGTCGAGTTGCTGGAGCTCTTTCACGGACCAACGCTGGCCTTCAAAGACGTAGCGTTGCAGCTACTGGGTCGGTTGTTCGAATACGTACTGGCTCGTGAGCATCGCCATCTCAATATCCTGGGCGCCACCAGCGGTGACACGGGCAGTGCTGCCATCGCCGGTGTTCGGGGACAGCCCAACATCGACATCTTCATCCTGTACCCGCACGGCAAGGTGAGTGCGCTGCAAGAAATGCAGATGACCACCGTGAGCGATGCCAACGTTCACTGCTTGGCTGTGCGCGGAAATTTCGACGATTGCCAGGCACTGATGAAGGCGGCGTTCAACGACCCCGTGTTCAAGCAAGAGTTGAGCCTTGGCGCCATCAACTCCGTCAACTGGGCGCGGGTGATGGCACAGATCGTTTACTACGGCTACGCCGCATTACGCTTCGATGCGCCGGTGTCCTTCTGCGTGCCGACCGGCAACTTCGGCAATGTGTTCGCCGCGTATCTGGCCCGGCGGATGGGTTTCCCGATAGACAAGCTGATCGTCGCTACCAATGAGAACGATATCCTTGCGCGGTTTTTTGCGAGCGGTGATTACGCCCGTGGCGAGGTGCACTTCACCCTGTCGCCGGCGATGGACATCCAGGTGGCCAGCAACTTCGAGCGCTACCTGTATTACTTGACCGGCGGCGACACCGGCAAGCTCAACGCCTTCATGCGCGATTTCGCGCACGATGCGCAGGCCTCGATTGACCTTGGAGGCGCAACCCCCGACTTTCACGCTACCGCCATCGACACTGCAGAGACGCTGGCAACCATCAAACGGGTGTATGAAGAAAGTCGGTATGTGCTGGATCCCCATTCCGCGGTCGGGGTTGCCGCGGCGAACAAGATCAGGCGCACCACCGAGATAGACGGGCCGTTGGTATGCGTGGCGACAGCGCATCCTGCCAAATTTCCCGAAGCGGTAGCGCGTGCCTTACCGGACGTGAGTGTCAGTCACCCGACGCTGCAAGCCTTGCAGGGACTCGAGCAGCGCCGCGACGTGATCGATAACGACGTTGCAGCGGTGAAGGATTACATGCGCACGCATGCGCGGGGTTTCGCTAGTTAGACCTTGCCGCGTTCGATAGCGTCGACAGCGTCGACGATATCGACGAGGTGATGAACGGTGCGGCTGGGTGGCCTGACATCTGGCTGGAGTTCGCTTTTGTCGAAGTTGACCCAGATCGCGTGCATGCCCGAGTCCAGGGCGCCGGCGACATCGTCTTCTAGATGGTCGCCGATGTGGATCGCTTGGGTGGGCGCCACGCCGACTCGTGCCAGGGGCTCCGCGAACATGCGCCGATCCGGTTTGCGCGCCCCGACATCCGCTGCGCTGATCGCTTCATCCAGATAGTCGCTCAGTCCCGCGCGGGCAATGTCTGCATTACCGTTGGTGAGGGCATAAAGCGTGTAGCGCGACTTGAGCGTTGCAAGCGTCTCGAGGGCTCCTGGAAAGAACTCCACACGGTTTCTGCCTTCGAAAAACACCTCGAACGCTGCTTTGGCCAATGCGGTGGCGTTGCGCTGGTACCCCGCCGCGCGCATGACGTATGTCAGTACCTGAATGCGCATGAAGCTGAGATCGTGGACTTGATCGGCGAACTCGGCTGCAGCGCGCTGGCGGAAGTTCTGGAGTTGGTCCGCTGTATAGTGGTCAAGCGCGCGCGGTGTGTTGTCTGCCATCCACTCGCGCATGTCTTGCTCGGCACGCCGAATGATGGTGTCCACATCCCACAACGTGTTGTCCAGGTCGAAGGTGATCAGGCGAATGCTGCGCACGGGTTATTGGTCCGCGGAGTCGGTAGCCGTGTCCTTATGGGCGCGGGGATGGGCTTGGTCGTAGACCTGTGCGAGGTGTTGAAAATCCAGGTGAGTGTAAATCTGCGTCGTGGCGATGTCGGCGTGTCCCAACAGCTCCTGTATGGCGCGCAGGTCACCGGACGATTCCAACATGTGCGTGGCGAAAGAGTGGCGCAGCATGTGCGGGTGCAAGGCATCGCTTCCCAGGCGTTGTTTGGCGATGGCTTTGAGTCGGGCTTGTACGGTGCGTGGACTGATGCGGTTGGTGCCGCGGCCGGTGAACACAGGAGCTTGCGGGACCGGATCGGGATGCACGCGCAGCCATTGTGAGAGGGCTTTTAAGCAATGCTTCCCGAGGGGACAGACGCGTTCCTTGTTGCCTTTGCCGACGACGCGGGCTGTACCGGAGTCGAGATCGAGGTCGCTCACGTCGAGTGCGACGAGTTCCGCCAACCGCACACCGGCACCGTAGAGAAGTTCCAGCATGGCCTGGTCACGGAGCTGCATTAGACTTTGTTTGCCTGATTGGACATCGGTCACGAACAGCGCCGCTGCTTGATCTGTATCGAGGATGCCGGGCAGCTTGGCGGCTTTCTTGGGCGAACGGGCGTGGGTGGCGGGATTGGTGGTGACCTTACCGTGCCGTCGCAGGTAGTCGTAAAAACTCCGAGTGGCGGATACTGCGCGCTGAATGCTGGTTGCAGAAAGCCCTTGACTGTGTAACTGACCAATGAAGCGCGTGACATCGTGCGTTTTAGCGTCCAATAGGCTGGATGACAGACACTGCGCAAACTTGTGCAAATCCCGGCGATAGCCTTTCTGGGTGTGGATCGAATAGCGCTTCTCCACCCGCAGCGCTTCGATGAAATCATCGATCAGCGACGCCGCCTCGGTGGCGTCGTTCGACTGATTTGCGGGCGTTCTCGCCATTACAAAAATCTCGTGAGAACCTTTGTCAATACATCGCTGATGTAGGAGACGAATAGCGTGTCCATGTCGGGACTGAAGTGGTCCGCCGCGCGGCTGCCGATGCAGAAGATGCCGGTAACTTCGTCGCGCGTTGTGCCGCTGGTGCGTGGCACGTCGATAGGTAAGAGCACCGCACTCCCTGTCTGTTCGTGATCGCTGTGAGGAAAGATGGCGTGCAACTCTTCCGGCCGCAGTGCCGTACAAGTCGCCTGGTTGTTTTGCAGCAGGTTGACGAACGGCAGCGAGCGTTCGTGAGTGCGGATGTGATCCAAGGCGACGGGCGCATCCACCAGGTGCGTGCAGACGAAGTCGGCATCGAAATCGACAAGTACGTGCGTCGCCAGTACCTCATTGAGTTCGTGCAGTGAGGTGCTGTCCAGCAACGCGAGGGTCAGCGCGCGCGTTTTGCGAAACAATTCTTCGTTCGCTTGCGCCGTTTGCATTAGCTCGTTCATGCGTCTGCGCATTTCGACGTTGCGCTCGCGCAATATCGCCACTTGATGTTCCACCAATGAAATCGTGCGGCCCGACTGATGTGGAAGTTTGGCTTCGGAAATGAGGATGGGGTGGCGCAGAAAAAAGTCGGGGTTGTCGCGCAGGTGTTCGATTACTTCGGTTTCGGATGGCATGGGCCGGTGGAACTCCGTCTCTTGGTGACTATGGTCTGACTCGTCTCTGGTCTGGCTCGTGAATGGTTTGGTTGGGGCGCGGTACGCACGGGCTGATTGATGCGCTGGACCCGTGGCAGCTATATTTCCGCGCTGTACACGTGAGTTGCGCTGCCGATCATTGTAACGGGTGCGTCCGGCGCAGGCCACGCGATTCGCAGCTTCCCCCCGGGGAGTGATACTTTGACCTTGGCGCTGACCTTGTCCAGTAAACGGCCGGCGACGACTGCCGCACAGGCACCGCTGCCGCACGCGCGAGTCTCTCCGACGCCGCGCTCGAAAACACGGAGGCGAACAAAGTTGGGATCGACGACTTGGCAGAAACCGATGTTGGCGCCTTGCGGGAACGCCGGATGTTGGGTGAGCGCAGCGCCGATGTTGGCCACGTCCAGGTCGAAGATGTCGTCGAAGAACATGACGGCGTGAGGATTGCCTGTGGACACGGGTGTTACTGAGTAGTGTTGCTCTGCCCCATCGGCACCGGTGGTCACCTCGAATTGATGGGCGTTGTCGCCGAGGGGTCGAGTGTGACTTTCATCGAAAGGGATGGCAGCGCGTTCGAGTTCGGGCACAGTCATGATCGTTTCGATGTGATCCCTCGACACAAAGGTGGTCGTAAACCGACCTGCCGGTGATTGCCACTCGATCGTAGACTTCTTTGTTAGTCCGAGTTGTCGCACGAGAAGGGTCACGCAGCGGGTGCCGTTACCACACTGTTCGGCTTGCGAGCCGTCCGTGTTGTAGATGCCGTAGGCAAAGTCCGCTTCCGGCTCGGTGGGCGGATCGATGGTCAAGAGTTGATCGAAACCGATGCCGGTGTGTCGGTCACCCCATGCGGCGACGCGGTGCTCATCGAGGTCGACGCCCTGTGACACGCGATCCAGCACCACGAAGTCGTTGCCGAGGCTGTGCATCTTGTGGAAGCGGATCTTGCGAGGGTTCTTCTTCATGTCGCTCAGGTCGCGTCGTTCAGCAGTTCAAGCCGCAGTTGGTCTTGGATGGTCTCACGACGGCGCGCAAGGTGAAAAGTGTCACCGTCCACCATGACCTCGCACGCGCGGCCGCGGCTGTTGTAGTTGGAGGCCTGCACCATGCCGTAGGCACCGGCAGAGGCGATGGCCAGCCGCTCGCCGGGTGCAAGTGCCAATGCACGCGAGCGCGCAAGAAAGTCACCGGACTCGCACACCGGTCCGACGACGTGCCAGGTTGGATTTGCTGTCGCTGCACCCGGGTGTTTTAGCGGGAGGACATCGTGATGGGCGTCATAGAGCGCCGGACGAATGAGATCGTTCATGGCGGCGTCGACAATGGCGAAGTTGGGTGCATCGTCAACATCGGCGGGCTTGAGGTACTCGACCTGCGTAAGCAACACTCCGGCGTTGGCCGTGAGGGAGCGCCCGGGTTCCAACACGACGGTTAAGTCGCGGTCGTGAAGCAATTGCGCTACACCGGCACCATATGCCGCCGTATCCAAAGGGGCCTCGTCGGCATAGGTGATGCCCATGCCTCCGCCTAGATCGATGTGTTCGAGTTCGATGCCGCGGTCCGTGAGCTCGTCCACTAGACTCAGAAGGCTATTGAGTGCCTGCAATAGCGGTTCGACCTGGTTGATTTGCGAACCGATGTGGCAATCGATGCCCACGATGTCGAGGCTGGGCAGCTCGGCGGCAGTTTGGTAGGCGGCGAGCGCGTGGTCGATGGCGATGCCGAACTTGTTCTCCTTGAGCCCCGTCGATATGTAGGGGTGAGTCGCTGCGTCAACGTCGGGATTGACGCGCAGGGAAACCGGGGCGGTGACGTTGAGTTGCTCAGCCAGCCCAGCCAGGCGTTCGAGTTCGCCGGTGCTTTCTACGTTGAAACAGCCGATCGCCGACTTGAGCGCGAAGCTCAGCTCTGCCGTGGTCTTGCCGACGCCGGAGAACACCACGCCGGCCGGATCGGCGTCGATGGCGAGTACGCGCGCGAGCTCACCCGCGGACACGATGTCGAAACCGGTGCCGAGTGCATTGAACAGCTTAAGCACGCTCAGGTTGGAGTTGGCCTTCACGCTGTAGTGGATTCGATGCGGAGTTGCCGCGAACGCGTCGTGCAGATGTTCCAATCGCTCGCGCATGTACGCGCTCGAATAGACGTAGGTCGGCGTACCGAGCGCATCCGCGACGGTGTCCAACGCGACGTCCTCCATATATAGGGTGCCGTCGCGGTAAGCGAGTGTGGTATCAGTGGCGAGATTCATGACGGCTGTTTGCAGGCGCGCTAATGGCGTGCGACATCCGCACAGTCGCCTCCTCTGGTAGGTAAAGCGGTCCTTTCTGCCCGCACGTGACGACGTGACCCGTCAGCCACGCCGCGAACAGCGTCCATCGAACGATTGACGAGATCAGTGATGACATCGGCTCACTCAAGCGCACTCAAAGCGCGCGAGTATACCGCTAAGCAGATGCTTACCCAGAAATTTTTGGGCTCAGATGTTTTTGCGCGCCCTGGCAATCGCGGCTCTGACCTGGCTTGGCGCCGTGCCGCCGGTGTGATCGCGGGCCGCCACCGATCCGGCCAGGCTCAATATCTGATAAACGTCTTCGGTGATGGCGTTCTCGTGCGGTCCGTTGAGTTCGTCCAGCGACAGAGCTTCCAGCGGCGCACTCTTGGCAATCGCCCGCTGCACGGCCTGACCCACCAGTTCGTGTGCGGTGCGAAACGGTATGCCTTTGCGTACCAAATAGTCGGCCAGGTCGGTGGCGGTGGCGTAACCCGCGTTGGCGGCCTCGTGCATGGCCTCCGGCTTAGGCGTGATGCTGGGCACCAGGCCGATCATGGCCGTCAGGCAATCCCGCAGCGTATCGACGGTGTCGAAGAGCGGTTCTTTGTCCTCCTGGTTGTCCTTGTTGTAGGCCAACGGCTGGCTCTTCATCAGGGTGAGCAGCGCAACCAGGTGGCCGTTCACTCTCCCGGTCTTGCCGCGAATGAGCTCCGGCACGTCGGGATTCTTCTTCTGGGGCATGATGCTTGATCCGGTACAGAAGCGGTCCGGCAGTTCAACAAAATCGAACTGTTGGGAAGACCACAGCACCAACTCTTCGCACCATCGCGATAGATGGGTGAGGTTGAGTGCGGCGGCTGCGCAAAACTCGATGGCGAAGTCTCGATCGCTCACAGCGTCCAGGGAATTCTCGCAGAGACCGTCGAAGCCGAGGGCATCGGCGACGGCCTGGCGCTCAGGCTTGAACGGTGTGCCAGCCAGCGCCGCCGCGCCGAGGGGTAACTTGTTGACGCGCTTGCGGCAATCTTGCAGGCGTTCGCGGTCGCGGAGCTGCATTTCGTACCAAGCCATCATGTGATGGCCGAACGTGATGGGTTGTGCGCTTTGTAGATGGGTAAAGCCCGGCATCACCGTATCCGTGTGTCGTTCCGCCAGATCGACGATGGCCGTAAGCAGTTGGGTTTGTAAGTCGAGGAGCACATCGATTGCGTCGCGCAGGTAGAGGCGGATGTCCGTGGCGACTTGATCGTTGCGTGAACGGCCGGTATGAAGTTTTTTACCCGCCTGACCGATGAGTTCGGTCAAGCGGCTCTCGATGTTCATGTGCACGTCTTCGAGGGCGACGCTCCAAACGAACTGTCCTGAACTGATCTCCTGTTCGATCTGCTTAAGACCGCGCTCGATAGCGGCGAGCTCGGCAGCATCGAGCACGCCGATGCTGCTTAGCATGTGCGCGTGCGCCAGAGAACCTTTAATGTCGTGTGCGTATAGTCGCTGATCGAAGTCGACACTGGCGGTGAACGTTTCGACGAAAGCGTCGGTGGCCTCGCTGAAGCGCCCGCGCAGCAGCGGATCGCTCACCGAAGTTGCCGTCTTCGCCCCTTTTTTACCACCCTTCGGTGTACCATTACCGCCCATGTCGTCAGGGAACCTCTTCTTTGAAGCGCGAGTATAGCGGAATGTGGTGCCGGTGAGATGAACCCGCGCCCCGCGCACTTCGTGATCCCGGAATTGTGTAATACGCCTTCGCTGGCGCTGTTGATCCTATTCAGTCAACTGCTCGTCGTGATCTTGTTGTTCGCCGGCGGCGATATCAGCTGGGTGAGATTCGGGCTGATGTCCTTGTTCGTGCAGTGGATAGCGTTGTTGAGCGCGGGGTTGTTGTGCACACTGCGTACTCAATTGAGTCACCTGGGTTTGGTCGCGGGTTCCTTGGTGGCTTTTGCCGTGGTCATGCTTGTCACGCTGGTCATGGGTGTAATCTCGGAAACGGTGGTCGATCGCGGTGCGGGTGCGATGGTGCGGGTGGCGGGTCAGCTGGCAATTGCGGGCATCATCACCGGGTTGGTGCTGCGCTACTTTTACGTACAGCAGCGCCTCAGGATACAGGAACAAGCGGAGCTTGAGTCGCGGATTCAAGCCTTACAGTCGCGCATTCGCCCCCATTTTCTATTCAACAGCATGAACATTATCGCCAGCCTCATTGCTGTGGACCCGGATACCGCGGAGTCGGTGGTCGAGGACCTATCCGAGCTCTTTCGTGTGAGTCTCAATGACGCCGGCAACCAGGTCACTCTCACGGAGGAGCTGGAACTGTGCGAACGGTACCTGCGCATCGAAGGTTTGCGCCTCGGTGAGCGACTCGACCTCGATTGGCAGGTGGAGACCGGTACGGACGACGTGCGCATTCCGTTGCTGACCCTGCAGCCGCTGCTGGAGAATGCGGTCTACCACGGCATCCAACCGTTGCCCGAGGGCGGGACGATCGAGGTGCGGGTGGGCGAGGCGCCGGGGGCCGCCGGTCAAGAGGAGATCGAAGTGGTCATCGCCAATCCGATACCGGCGACCGTCGCGGCCAAGGAGTCGGATGGCAATCGCATGGCGCTCAACAACATACGCAGCCGCTTGAGTGTGCTCTACGGCAATAAAGCGAGTCTGGAGACGGTCGCGACGGACGATCGCTTTGCCACGACGCTGCGGTTCCCTAGAATACCTCCGGCGATGTAACCCTTCGTAGCCCTTCAGAGAACCGGCGAATACTGCACAACTGTCCATATGCGTATCCTTCTAGTAGACGACGAAACGCTGGCGCGCGACCGGTTGCGGCGCATGCTTGAGTCTCACACCGACCACGAGGTCGTCGGTGAAGCGGCCAACGGCAGCGAAGCGGTGCAGTTATGCGATCGATTGCTGCCGGAGCTGGTGCTGCTCGACATACGCATGCCCGGCATGGACGGGCTGGAAACGGCACGGCACTTTCTCGCGCTGGATGAGCCACCGGCCGTGATTTTTTGCACGGCCTATGAAGAACACGCGATCGCCGCGTTCGATCTCCAAGCAGTCGGCTACCTCTTGAAACCGGTACGGCGCGATGACCTGCTCACGAGCTTGGCCAAGACCGGCCGCTTGAATCGTGCACAGCTGGCGGCGCTGAACGACAACGGCGACAACCGGCGTACGCACGTCTCAGCGCGCACCCACAAAGGTATTGAGTTGATTCCGCTGGAAGACATTCGTTTCTTTCAAGCCGATCAGAAGTACGTCACGGTGTGTTACGGTGAAGGGGAAGTGATCATCGACGAGACCTTGCGAGAGCTCGAGACCGAATTCGCAGACGCATTCCTGCGCGTGCATCGTAACGCGCTGGTGGCCAAACGCTTCATAGAAGGTCTGTCGAAAGACGACGGTCAGGTCAGGCTGCGACTGCGCGGTGTCGAGACGGCCATCGACGTCAGCCGCCGGCATCTCCCAGCGGTGCGCAAAGTGCTGAAGGCGCTCTAGGCTTCGCAATGGTTGGGAAACCCCTGCGCATCGCCACGCGCCAAAGCAAGTTGGCTCTGTGGCAAGCACATTTTGTGCGCGACCGGTTGTTGGAAGCACATCCCGATCTTGCCGTCGAATTTGTCGGTATCACCACTAAAGGAGATCGTTGGCTACAGGCGCCTTTGAGCGATGTCGGCGGTAAAGGGCTTTTCATCAAAGAACTGGAAGCGGCCATGCTGGACGGTCGCGCCGACATAGCCGTGCATTCGATGAAAGATTTACCAGCGCAGTTGCCGGACGAGTTCGAGCTGCCGGTGATTGGCTATCGCCAGGACGTACGCGACGTTCTGGTGGCTCCGGCTATCGACGCCGGTCAGCCGTTGCTAAGTCTGCCGAAGGGCGCTCGAGTAGGCAGCTCGAGTTTGCGCCGCCAAGCCCAACTATTGCACCAGCGCCCTGATCTCGTCGTCATGCCTATCCGCGGTAACGTCGACACCCGCCTCAAGAAGCTGGCAGACGGCGAATACGATGCCATCGTGTTGGCGGCTGCCGGACTCAATCGCTTGGGTCTTGAGAATCTGGGATTGGATGAAACCAAAGTGCACCCGCTGTCGGAGGAGGTGTGTCTGCCGGCGCCCGGGCAGGGTGCGTTGGGTATTGAGTGTCCGCGCGACAGTGACGTCAAAGCCTTATTATTGCCGTTGGCGGATGAGGACGCTCACGCGTGCGTCACGGCCGAGCGTGGAATCAGCGCAGGTCTGGGTGCCGATTGCTCATTGCCGATTGCGGCGCGGGCAAGCAAATTCGGTAACGGAGTACGCCTTGCGGCACGGCTGTGCAGTGGGGACGGAAAACGCATCCTCAGTGCGCGAGGCGAAGGGGTGGAACCGCTGTATGTTGCTTCGCAGGTCGTCGACGAGCTCTTTACGTTGGGCGCTCGAGACATTCTCGACGCGTTGACGGATCCTTCCAGCGGAGGCTAGCAAGACCACGTGAAAGCGCTTGTATGGATCACTCAGAGCGAACCCGGTGCAAGCCGTTTAGCCGCAGCGTTGGCTGACCTGCACATCGATACCTGGGTCGCACCCGTGGTGGGCATCGACGCGTTGGCAGCAGTCACCCCGGAGCAGGCTCCGGATTTGGTCGTTGTCGTCTCGCAACACGCGGTCCCACCTTATGTAGACACCGGCCTCGCCCACCAGGCTCGGTTCGTACCGCATATCGCCATCGGAGCGGTCACCGCGACGGCACTCGCTGAGCACGACATCGAGGCGCTCACTCCGGATGAGGAGACCTCGGAGGGCATCTTAGCGATGAAAGCCGTCCGGCGGCTCAAACCCGGCCAATCGGTGTGGCTCATCGGTGGCCAGGGTGGCCGCACGGTGCTCGAAGATACGCTGGCGCGTGAGGGCGCCAACCCTCAGAAGCTGGCGTTGTATCAACGCCGGCCGTTGGAAGTCGATGGGATAGACGTGCAAGCCATCACCAGCATTGTGGCGGCGTCGAGCTTTGGCTTGACTGAGAGCGTCAAACAGTGGCGCGCCGCCGGGGGGAGCGACGACGTCGGCGTGGTGGCGCCCTCGGAACGCGTCGCAGCGGCGGCGCGAGATTTCGGGATCGTAAATGTGCACAATGCGCACGGCACGTCGGCGCAAGCCATCGCACAGGGCTTACAAGCACTCAATTGGCAGCAGTTAAGAAACGAAATGAGTAAAGATACTCCGCCGCAGGACGGCGGTGACGACGTCTCTCCCGCGACACCAACGCCTTCCTCGCAACCCCGGCCGGAAGTGGCTGAGACGGCACCGATGGGGCCGCAGAGTCACCGGGGTGTCGATGAGCCCGCGGAAGAACGCATGGACGAAGGCGTGAACGAGACCACGGCCACTGAGGCGGGGAACGGTGAGCCGGACCTTGACACCGCTGAGTCCGGCGCTGTTTCGCAAGATGCTGCGCCTCAGGCCGTTGCGGCACCACCTCCCAAACCGAAAGGCCGCGGTCTGGCTTGGCTGGCGCTCTTGTTTGCGCTCGGCGCGGCGGGCGGTGTGGGTTATCTCTACTATCAATTGGTGTATCTGGACCCTCTAGGCGGTTTAGCCAGCGATCGCACCCAGCTCGAAGCTCAATACGACAGTTTGAGCGAGTCTTTGACGAGCCAAATGACGGAGCTTCAGAGCGCCAATGCCGCCGAACTGGCAAAGGCGCAAGCCGCGCAAGCGGAACTGTTGGACGCCAACGAAGCGGCCGTCGTCAAATCGTTGCAAGAGGCATTGGATGCGGCGCCACCGTCCGAGAACACCTGGAAGCTGGCGGAGGCCGAGTACCTGCTCAGAATCGCCAATCATCGGGTACTCATGGAACAGGATTCGGACGGTGCGTTGCGATTACTCACAGCGGCGGATCTGATTTTGCAGGAGCTGGATGACTTTGCGTTGCACCGGGTGCGTGCGCGTTTGGCGGATGAGATGATCGCGTTGCAACAGGTGCGTCGCGACGACCTGCAGGGTGTGTACCTCAAGTTGGAAGCCGTGAAAACGCAGCTTGCAAATTTACCCTTCCTTACGCCGGAATACCTCCAGGACACCGCGCCCCCGCCGTCCGATACCACGGTATGGCAGCAGCTCTATCAAGAGTTCAAGGATTTTGTGCGGGTGCGCAGCATCGGTGGGGACGAGGCGATCAAGCCGATCCTGGCGCCCGAAGAAGAACGTTATGTGGAACTCAACTTACGGCTGGCGTTGGAACAAGCCCAGCTTGCGGCGCTGCGCAGACATCAGGCGGTGTTCGAACACAGTCTTCAAGCCGTGGTGAGCTGGCTGACTCGATACATGGACGTCAGCGAGCCAGAGGTCAAGGCAGTCGTTGCGGCGGTAGACGAACTGCAAGCCACGGAACTCGAGCGACCGCTGCCGGATATTTCCGGCTCATTGAACGAATTGAGGGCGGCTTTGCGGCGGGGCGCAGGGAGCGAATCGTGAAGCTCGTAGCGTTCGTCGTATTGTTTGCGGTCGTTGTCGGCGGACTCGTCGGCACGCTTGTGGTGAAGGATCCGGGGTACGTGCTGGTCAGCTATGCCGACACTGTGGTCGAGACGTCGCTGTGGGTGGCGCTGTTTCTGATTTTTTTGCTGATGGCCTCGCTGTGGGCTCTGGGTTATCTCATGCGTTCCGTGAATCAGGGTCAGCGCGGCGTGGTGCGGTTCCTGTCGGGAAGGAAGATACGCACCGCACGTTCGCAGACGGTGCGCGGCTTACTCGTCATGGCCGAGGGGCGCTGGCAAGAGGCACGCAAGATGTTGTTGGACGCCGCACCCAAGGCTGAAACACCCCTCATTAACTATCTCAATGCTGCACGTAGTGCGCACGAGTTAGGGGAGCGCGAAGATCGGGACCAGCAATTGAAAAGAGCGCATGAATCCACGCCCGGTGCGCAATTCGCCGTGACTCTGACACAGGCTGAGTTCAACATAGACGACGGCCAGCACGAACAAGCGTTGGCAGCATTGTTAAGACTGCGTAAGCGTGCGCCGAAACACAGCGCGGTTTTGAACATGCTTGCCCAGTGTTACCGCGCGCTGGAAGATGCCGAAGCGCTGAGTGAACTGATGTCCGATCTACGCAAGTCCAAGGCGGTGTCCGAAGAAGAGTTCAGTGACCTCGAGGCATGGATTTGGCGTACGCGTCTGCAAAAAGACGCCCAGAGTGACAACAAAGTCGGTGCAGCCTGGAAACGCTTGCCTAAGCATCTGCGCACGGATGAGAGCGTATTGTTGCCGTGGGTGGATGCTTTGATCGCCGCGCCTTCCCACCAAGCTGCGGAAGAGGCGATCCGCACCAGTTTGGCTAATACCTGGTCGGGCGTTCTGGCACGACGTTACGGTTTGCTGGACGACGCGGATGCCGCGCAGCAACTTCTGGTTGCGCGCAAGTGGCACAAGGAGCGCCCCAACGATGCAGATGTGGCGCTGACCCTCGGCCGGCTGTGTTTGCGGACGGGCGAATTCGAGCAAGCGCGTGAGTACCTCGAGACCAGCCTGCGCCTCGATTCCCGCACTGAAACCTACGGCGAGCTGGGCCGCTTATGCTACGCCCTGGGCGATGAGCAACGCGGATTGGAGTATCTGTTGCGGGCTCAAGACAACCTGCCCGATTTGCCGCTACCCAGCGCGCCGACAATGCGCCGCGCAACCGTGTGACCTACCTTAAGGAAGTGCTGCTCTTGTATGCGGCACGGACTATCGCGGCGCGTACGCATAGACATCCGACTGCAGCATGTTCTGCGTAAATCCTTGTGCTAGAAAAGTATCGGTGGCGGCGTAGACGAAAGGCGGCGCACCGGCAATGATGACCGTCGCGTCGCGGTAAATTCGAGCGTGGTCGCGCAACCAGAGGAGTCCTTCGTTCTCCGCGGTGCGCCGGTCATCGGCGATGGTGACGAGTTGTGTACCCCACCCGGCGAACGCCTCTTGCAGGTAAAACTCATCCTCGCAATCTGCGCACCACAACACAGTCGTTGGCGCAGTCGCGGGCTCGGTCGTGTTGCCTGCGCGGTGCTCAGCACAGCTGAAGCCCTGGGCAATGCCGGTACCTCCGGCAACGATGAGTAAGGGCTTGTCGGCCGGACCGGGAGTGACTTCACCCTGGGCGGCGGAGATCAGACAAGTCCCCTGCTCAATCAAAACATCCATTGCCGCGGCCTCGGGTAAATCGGGCGTCGAGCGGTAATGCAGTTCCAACTCCGGAAGGCGTGACGGTGCCGAAGCGATGGAGAGCGGTATGGTGATGTCGTCTTGCCCATGGACATACACATATTGTCCCGGGTGGAATCGGTAGCCGCCTTCAACCAGGAAACGCAAGCGCTGAATGGGCCGGCCTTCTACGCCAGCGGTGCCAAACAGCGATCTTTGCTCGAGCCGACAGCGAAACAGGTCTGTGTTACTTGCTCGTGTTATTTGGCTTTGCTGCCCTTCATCGATTTGAAGAACGCGTTGTTGGTTTTGGTCTCTTTCAGCTTGTCGATGATGAATTCTATGGCGGCGATATCGTCCATATCATGGAGCAGCTTTCTCAAGATCCACACGCGTTGCAGTTCCTCCTCACCCATCAGCAGCTCTTCGCGGCGCGTTGCCGAGCGGCGAATGTTGATGGCTGGGTAGACGCGCTTCTCTGCGATCTTGCGCTCGAGGTGCAGTTCTTGGTTACCCGTACCCTTGAATTCCTCGTAGATGACCTCGTCCATTTTGGAGCCGGTATCGATGAGCGCTGTGGCGACGATGGTGAGACTGCCGCCCTCCTCTATGTTACGCGCCGCACCGAAGAAACGCTTCGGGCGTTCCAAGGCATGCGCGTCCACACCGCCGGTAAGGACCTTGCCCGAAGACGGGACAATGGTGTTGTACGCCCGCGCCAGACGCGTAATCGAGTCGAGCAGGATGACGACGTCTTTTTGATGCTCCACGAGCCGCTTGGCCTTCTCGATGACCATTTCGGCGACTTGCACGTGACGCGACGGTGGCTCATCGAAGGTCGATGCCACCACCTCGCCCCGCACGGAGCGCTGCATTTCCGTGACTTCTTCAGGACGTTCGTCGATCAGGAGTACGATCAGCACAACTTCCGGGTTGTTGGCGGTAATCGACTGGGCGATGTTCTGCAGTACCAGGGTTTTACCGGCCTTGGGCGGTGAGACCACCAGGGCGCGTTGGCCTTTGCCGATGGGAGCGACCAGATCGATGATGCGCGCCGTAAGATCTTCGGTACTGCCGTTGCCGCGCTCCAGCACCAGACGTTCGTCGGGGAACAGCGGGGTCAGGTTCTCGAAGAGAATCTTGTGTTTTTTGGTGTTGGGTTCGCTGAAGTTGATTTCATCGACCTTCAACAACGCGAAGTAGCGTTCACCGTCTTTCGGTGGACGGATCTTGCCCGCAATGCTGTCACCGGTGCGGAGGTTGAAGCGGCGCACCTGGCTGGGCGAGACGTAGATGTCGTCGGGTCCCGCGAGGTAAGAGCCTTCCGGCGAGCGCAGGAAACCGAAGCCGTCCTGGAGGATTTCAAGGGTCCCCTCGCCATAGATGTCTTCGCCGTTTTTCGACTGTTTGCGCACAATCGCGGCAATGACTTCCTGTTTGCGAGAGCGCCCCACGTTGTCGAGGCCCATCTCGCGGGCCATGTCGACGAGCTCGCCAACCGGTTTGCGTTTTAAATCCGAAAGGTTCATAGCCATGTGAATGCTCGCAGAAGTTGTTCGTTCTTAAGGTCTCTTTCGAGGATGGGGATCATGAGTCGGTCTCGCTTAAAGTTTTGTTTTGCTGGCTGCTTTCAGTTGCCGCTTCCAACCGCTGCAATGCCGCTGCTAGAGTGTCGGTTAGTCTCACTTGCCTCTCGAATCTCCTCCGATGTGCATCTGGTGCTAGGGGAGGCAAATGCTGGCGTTGTCGGCGCCAAGAAGTCGGTAAGGGGTGATTGTTTGGTCTGAGACCCCAGGTCTCGAAGGGCTACGCTGAATGCCCACTATTGCTGCGGGCTTTACGACGCAGTCGTTACTCGGTCAAAGTGTAGTGATAATAACCCGAGGGTCAAGGCTATTTTAGCAGATTTAGGCAATCTAATTACCTTCTAGACCTGCCGCAAGCCCACCCTCTGGGCCGGCCTAGGTATTGCTGTCCAGGAACGCCTGGAGCTGTGATTTGGACAAGGCGCCGACTTTGGTGGCCGCCACTTCGCCGTCCTTGAACAGCATCAGGGTGGGGATACCACGGATTCCATACTTCGGTGGGGTGCCTTGGTTGGAGTCGATATCGATCTTACAGACCTTGATGCGATCGGCATATTCGGTGGCGATCTCGTCGAGTATGGGCGCGATCATCTTGCACGGACCGCACCACTCGGCCCAATAGTCGACCAAGACGGGCTTGTCCGATTTGATGACATCGCTTTCGAAAGCGTCATCGGTGGTATGAACGATATTGTCGCTCATGGGAGTGTCTCCACAAAAAGTAAGTGCGTTTTCAGTTTATCATCAAGGGCTGTGACGGTCCCACCATTTAGGTCGCGTTATTGGCATAACCATATATCGCGACACGGTCCGGGACGGCACGCAAAGCAGGACGCGTTGAGAACACTCCCCGGATGTCGTTAGAAGAGTCAGTCGAAGAATCCTATTGGGCCGCATTGGACCTCGGGTCGAACAGCTTCCACCTGTTACTGGTCAAGCCTTACCGGGGGTCGTTCGAGGTGGTCGAACGGCTGAAGGAAAAGGTGCAACTCTTTGCCGACTTCAGGTCCGGCCATTTGTCCGATGCAGCACAGGTACGGGGGCGTGGTTGTCTCGCGAGGTTTGCTCAGCGTCTGGAATCGCTGCCGCGCAGCCATGTCCGGATGGTAGGCACGTGTGCCTTGCGCCAGGCGCAAAACCGGGAAGGTTTCTGTCGCGAAGCCCGGCGGTTGCTGGGCGTCGACGTGGACGTGATCAGCGGCACACAGGAGGCACAACTGATCTATCTGGCCGTTGTCCATCACCTACCTGCCGGTACGGGCAGGCGCTTGGTGGTGGACATCGGTGGCGGTAGTACCGAGCTTGCGCTAGGCAGTGGAGCCGACGTCGCGGCCGCGTTGTCCGTCGACATCGGCTGTGTCGGCATGATGGACCAGCTCTTCAGCGGTCAGGTGCGGTTGGGCCACAGCTTTCGCGCAGCTTGCGAAGAAGCCGAGCGCACCATCAAACATGCGCTCGAGACGACTGCGACCGGCAGCGCATGGCACGCCGCTCGGGATGTCGATGTGTTTGGTACCAGCGGCACCATCGAATCGGTGCAAGGCGTCCTTGCCGCCAACGGCTGGGAAGAAGCCATTACGGCCGAGGGTCTGGAGTGGCTCAAGAACGCCATCGCTGAGGATCGCTGGGTGATAGACGCGGGCGTACCCGGCTTGGCGCCCGATCGCACCGACATCTTTGCACCGGGCGTGGCGATCCTCTCCGGCTTGTTTGCCGCGCTGGGCCTTGAAACCATGACGTTCGTGGATGTGTCGCTCATGCAAGGGGTCATTTGCGATGCGATCGTCGACGACGTCGAACGCGACGTCAGCCAGGACACGGTAGACCGCCTGGCACAGAAATTCGCGGTGGACCGGCGTCAGGCGCAGCGGGTCGAGCGGCGTTGCATGTCGCTGTATGCGCAAAGCGATGCCTGGTGGGCGCAAGATGAAGAATGCAAGAGAATGCTGGCTTGGGCGGCACAGATTCACGAGATCGGCGTGCATATCAACCCGCGACACTACCATCGACACGGTGCTTACATCGTCAAGCAGTCGGACCTGCCGGGATTGAATCGCACGCAGAAGGAGATTTTGAGCTTGTTGATTCGCGGACATCGACGCAGCGTACCGGCACTTGCTTTTCAAGCCTTTCCAGAACCGTTGGCTGGCTTGTTAAAACGCATGCTTGCGCTACTGCGCCTTGCGGCGATCATCGAACGCGGGCATGTGGACGATCCCGCACAAGTCAGCTTGGCTGTGGATGGGAGTGTAATGCAGTTGGGATTTCCACCGGGTTGGCTCAAGCGACATCAATTGTCGGCGCGTGAACTGGACGTGGAGATGCGTCAGCTCAAAGGCGTGGGTCTAGATCTCTCTATTGTCGACGGCTAGGCCACCATAGTCGCTATGTTGCCTGCATTGCGCTGGCGATACGTTCCGCGAAGTAAGTCAGGATGCCGTCAGCACCGGCGCGCTTGAAGCACAACAAAGACTCGGCGATGACCCGCTCATCGAGCCAGCCCTGATTGATCGCCGCCATGTGCATCGCGTATTCGCCGCTGACCTGATAAGCAAATGTGGGCAGACGGAATTCGTCCTTCACCCGCCGCACCACGTCCAGATACGGTAACCCGGGTTTGACCATCACCATGTCCGCACCTTCGGCGACGTCCAGCGCGATCTCATGCAAGGCCTCGTCGGTATTGCCCGGGTCCATTTGATAAGTGGCTTTGTTGGCGCCGCCCAGGGTGGCACTCGAACCGACGGCGTCTCTGAACGGGCCGTAGTAGCTCGATGCGTATTTCGCCGAGTAAGCCATGATCTTCGTGTTGATGGCACCGTGGTCGTCGAGAGCGGCGCGGATGGCGCCAATGCGTCCGTCCATCATGTCGGAAGGCGCGATGACGTCGGCGCCGGCGCTCGTGCAGACGACGGCTTGCTTGCACAGTGCATCTACGGTGATGTCGTTGGCGACGTAGCCGCTGTCGTCCAGGATCCCGTCCTGGCCGTGGGTGGTATACGGGTCAAGTGCGGCATCCGTGATGACACCCAGATCCGGCACGGCCTGCTTGACCGCAGAGACCGCCCGTGGGATCAACCCGTCGGGGTTGTACGCTTCGGTCCCGTCGAGACTGCGTTTGTCGGTGTCGGTGTTGGGGAACAGAGCGATAGCCGGGATGCCGAGTTGCTCGACGCGCCGCGCCGCTTCGACCAGGAAATCGATGCTCAGCCGTTCGATGCCGGGCATGGATGTCACCGCCGCGCGTTGCGAGGTCCCTTCGATCACGAACATCGGGTAGATCAGATCGTTGGTCGTCAGTTCGTGCTCGCGCACCAAACGGCGCACGAAATCATCCGTGCGATTGCGGCGCATACGGGTGTTGGGGAATTGTCGCATTAGGGCACTTCCAAAATGGTCTTACGCAGGCGCTTGGCGGCTGCTTTGAAATGTTTGGGTCTATCGAGCATTTTGGCAGTTATGAGCCCGCCGTAAAGTGCGCTGAGTAGGTCTTGGGCGCAACGCAGCGCGCGTTTGGGTTTGTGCCCCACCTCTTCGAATTGGCGGGCGAGATCGGCGTGCCAATCCGCCATTTGCGTCGCGATGAGTGCCTGAAGCGGTTTGACGTCGTCGCCGGCGCTGCCGTGGTGGGCGATCACCGCGAGCAGGCAGTTCTGTCGACCCTGTTCGAAAAACACCGTGAAGGCGTCGATGAAATTATGCAATCTCTCAGTTGTGCCCGAATCGTCGGCTAATGCGGCGAACACCTCTTTTTGCATCTTCGCCACAGCGAAGCGCACCAGTGCTGCCGCCATCTCGGGTTTGCCTCCGGGAAAATGGTGGTACAGGGATGCTTTGCTCAATCCACTAGTTGCAGATAGGTGATTCAGTGTTGCCCCGTCATAACCGCGGTCTGCAAATACCCGGGTCAGTTGCTCGAAGAGCAACTCCTTGGCTGCGTTGGACAATGTCATAGCCGAGTCACCATAAAAACCGAACGATCGTTTGTGTAGCTTAACAAAACGTCACGATGGTTGTCTCCGACCCCAGTCATTGCACTCTTTTTTTACAGTTGCGTTGCGACCCTGTGGCGCCCTCATGCATCCTTTAGGTATGACGCGCGAGTCGACGCAGGGCTTCGGCCAGATACAGCTTCCGGACGAGGTTTGTACCGGTGTGCTCCGGGGTGACCCGGACTGTATCGGCGTGGCGTATGAAATGTTGGCGCGCAAGGTCAAGACCTTGGCGGCACGGATGCTCGGCGATGCGCACAGTGCCGAGGAGGTCGTGCAGGACACCTTCATCGAGCTGGTGGAGAAGTCCACGCAGATCCGCGATCCCGGCGCTATTGGTGCCTGGGTCAAGCGGGTGGCGGTCAACCACTGCCTCATGCGCTTGCGCTCACCTTGGCATACACGGCGTATGCAGGTGCGCGAGGAAGACGAGCCAGCGGCCACGTCGCTGGAGTGGGTCGAAGGCAACGATGCGCTGGCTCGAGCATTGAAGGACTTAACCGACGACGCCCGTGTGGTGTTGTGGTTGCACGAAGTCGAGGGCTATACACATAAGGAGATCGGTGAACTGATGGGTCGAACGGCGAGTTTCTCGAAGTCGCAGTTGGCACGGGCTTATCAAAAACTTCTGGATTGGCGGCAACACGACGGTGCCGCTGCCACTCAGGAAGCGTCTCCATTAAAACGGATCAAACATGACCGAAATACCTTCAGAACAAAAAATATCCAGGCACCTTGCCGTTCGTGATCAAGATCCGCGCGACGCGGACGTTGAGCACGATGTGGATGCCACGCTGCTCACCGAGTTGCGCACGATCAAAGCGCGCCTCAACGAGCTCCCGGACATCGCCCTCGATGCGACGTCCGGCGTTGACTGGCGCGCCAAAGCCCAGGAACTCAAGACGACGACTAAGCGGACCAGGGAAGGAATTGCCCGGTCCCCATCCAATGGTTTTAGCGGTTGGATTGCACGGCACACGGCACCGCTGGCGATGGCAGCGTCTGTGTTCTTCGTCTCGGCCGTGGGCATCTTTGTCACGTTTTCCACACCGGATAACGAGTTGCCAAGCACGCAGCTGGAAACCGCAGTGGTCAGCGATCCCGGCTTTCAGTTAGCCAGTCTCATGACGCGTTCCAGAGACCTCGAGCGCGTGCTGGAATCGGTGACGGGTGACACCGGTTTGAACCAGGCGTCCGCGATGAGCTCGATGCCTGAGCCGGTCAACGAGCCGCAACGACGCACGATCCAACTCCTGCGTTATCGGTTGGTCGACATCGACGCGGAGATCGCCGGTTTGTACGAAACGCCGACGGTCGACGTCCAACGGCGTAATGCGCTGTGGGCGCAACGCGTCGAAGTGTTGGAAAGCCTGGTTCTGGTGCAGGGGCAAGACCGTCTGCCGGGCATGTTGCTCGATCATCAAGCAAGGAGTATGTAGCGATGTACAAGTTGATGAAGGTTGTGGGTTTTACCGTTGCGTTGCTCGTTGCCCTACAAGCACCTCAGGCGTTCGCCGGAGACGACGAGCTCGATCGTAAGATCGAGGAAGCTCGCGAGCGACTCGACCGTGCGGCCCGCGAGTTGGCCGAACTACATAGCGAACGATATGAAGACTGCTGCGACAGTCAAAAGCCGATGTTGGGTATTTTGCTGGGTGACGGTCCCATGCAAGGCGGTGTCGAGCTGGTCGGGGTGACACCGGGCTGGGGCGCTGAAGCCGCGGGTTTGAAGGCTGGGGACAAGATCGTGCGGATCGGCGATGAATCGTTGGCCACGGCCAAGGATCCGGTGCACGAGCTCGTTGCGTTCATGAAGCAGGTTACACCGGGTGAATCCGTAGCGGTCGTCTATGAGCGTGACGGAGAACTCAAGGACGCCACGATCGTCACGCATGCGATGTCGGGGCACATCATGAAGGTCATCAGTGACAACGTGAAGATCATCGAGAAGCTTGCACCGCCGAACGTGCCGAAAGTACCGCAAGCCCCGCACTTCGCCAAGCGTATCGAAAAAATCCTGATGCAGGACGGCACGGTGGCGAATCAGCTCATGTATGTGAGCGGAGACCTTGCCGAATACTTCGATATCGATAGCGGAGTGGTGTTAGTGAGGGCGGAAGCGGACTCGCCGCTCAAAGCCGGTGACGTCTTGTTGAGTGTTGGCGGTGACGAGATCGGTGACATCGACGAAGCGCTCGAGGTCCTTGGCCGTGCGGCCAAGGAGGATGACCCGGTGACGGCAGTGGTCAAGCGCAAGGGTAAACGCAGGAATCTGGAACTCGATGCCGACGCATTGCCTCAAGCTCGCGCCGAAGGCGTGCAGGTGATCCGCATCAAGACGGATGGCGGTACTTCCGGCACGGAATCCGACATCCACATCGAGGTGCGTGACTAGTATCCTGTCTTGCTAACTCAACGAACTAACGAGTCAGGACACTAGCGACTCTTACGCGCCTCCAAACGCTCGCTGGCAATCAGCCAGCGTTCTTCGATGTCCTGGAGCTTGGCACGACGGCGACCGGAACGTGCGATCAAGTGGTCGAGTTCGTCTTTAGGTAACGTGTCGTAAGTCGCCTTGTCGGCCAGTTGCGCTTCGATGGCCTTGAGTTCTTCCGCAACCGCCGTCATCTCACGTTCCAAGCTCTGCACTTCCGCGCGTAATGTGCTCTGTGCCTGACGTTGTTCGGCGCGTGCCTGACGTTGGGCTTTTTTCGATCGCGTCTGGGCGGCTTCTGGTGGCGTCTCTTGCGGGTCATTGGCGCGTGAGTAGGTGGACACTGGTGCAGCGGCAGCGGATGTCGAGACTTTAGCTGTGGAGTAGTCGCGGATATCGCCGTCGAAGGCGTGTAAGGTGCCGGCCTCCAGCAGCCAGAACTCGTTGACGCAAACCTCGAGCATGTTGCGGTCGTGGGAGACGATGATGACCGCACCCTCGTAGTCCTGCAGTGCCAGACCCAGAGCGTCCCGCATATCCAGATCAAGGTGGTTGGTAGGCTCATCCAATACCAGCACCGCAGGTGCTTCGATGGCGAGTAGCGCAAGCACGAGGCGGGCCTTTTCACCCCCGGACAAGGTCTCTATGGGTCGGCTCACCATACCGGCATCGAACCCCCATCCGCCCAGGTAGTCGCGACAGCGTTGTTCGGTCCATTCCGGATTATGGCGAGTGAGCGTCACCAAAGCGGTGTTGCGCGCATCCAGGTTTTCGAGCTGATGTTGTGCAAAGTAGCCAATCGCGGCATGACGTCCTCTGGTGAGTTCACCCGCCTGGGGTTCGAGGTCTCCCACGATGGCTTTGAGCAGTGTGGACTTACCCGCTCCGTTGACACCAAGGACCCCAATGCGTGCCCCGGGCAAGATCGTTTGACTGACGTGCTCGAGCACGACCTTGTCGTCATAGCCCAGTGCCACGTCACGCAACGTGAACAACGGATTGGACACCTTGTCGGGATCATTGAAGGTCACCGAGTATGCCGATTCGAGTTGAATCGTCTGGGTGAGTTGCATGCGCTCCAGCGCCTTGATGCGACTCTGCACTTGTTTGGCTTTGCTCGCTTTGGCGCGAAAACGGTCGACGAATTTCTGGATGTGCGCCGCTTGCGCCCGCTGTTTTTCCGCGATTGCCTGTTCCAGCACCAAACGCTCGGCTCGCTGGCGCTCGCATGCGGAGTAGTTGCCGTTGAACAATTCGCCCCGCCGTCGGCTTAGATAGAGCGTGTGATTGGTGGCTGCGTCGAGGAACGCACGATCGTGGGCGATGAGCAACACCGTGCCGTCGAAACGTTGCAGCCAGTTTTCGAGCCACAGGATGGCTTCCAGGTCGAGGTGGTTGGTCGGTTCGTCCAGCAATAGGAGCTCACAGGGATTCATCAGCGCTTGCGCGAGGTTCAAACGGATACGCCAACCGCCCGAAAAGTGGCTGTAGGGTTTGACCAAATCCTCGGTTTGAAAGCCGAGACCGTGGAGGACTTCGCCGGCAACAGCCTCCGCTTCGTAGCCACCGAGGTCTTGGTACTCGGCGTGCAGCGAGGCTAGCCGGTGCGGATCCTGGGTCGCTTCGATGCGCGCCTCCACTGCACGCAGGCGCGCGTGACCGTCGACGGCGAAATCCAATGCCGGTCGGTCCGTCACCGGAACATCTTGCGCCATAGCCCCGATATGCCAATTGCTTGGCAGGTCTATGTCGCCCGTGTCCGCTGTCAGAGTGCCGCGTAACAAGTTAAACAACGTTGTCTTGCCGACACCATTGCGCCCGGCGATGGCGACCCGCTGACCCGGATGTACGACGAAACTCAGATCTTCGAAAAGAACTTCATCGCCACGGCTGAACTTTAATTGTGAAACACGAAGCATGATTGGTGGCCTACGAGTACCGTGTTGCCAGTCGGCGAACGACTAAGCCTGTCTGAATCTAGGTTGAAGCAGCCTGACTCTGCCCTAGACAGAGCGGCTAAGGACAGTGAAAACCTAAGCTAAGCCTCTCCGGCAGAAGGTGCGGGTGTCGTCGCTTTTCGTGGCGCGGCTTTCGGCTTCATGCGAATGGAAGCCACCGTGACGCGTTGCGCCGGTGCTTGATCGTCGATCCATTGCATGAGTTGTTTCCACTGGGCGGTTTCCTTGCGTGCCGCCCGGCAATCCTTCATGTCGACGACACCCTGACCGACTTCGGCGGCGTCCGTGTAGACCGGTGAATCGCGGAACTGCGCGACAACGGGCACGTCCAGACAACCGAGAAAATGCATCAGTTTATCGTAGCTCGGTGTGTTCGGTTGAATGCGGTTGGCGACGACACCCACGGGTCGTGGCGCGGAGCGGAACACCCGGTGAGTGAGCAGGTCGCCGAGAAAGCTGTCGCCCGCACGGATATCGATCGAAGAAGGCAGGAGCGGCACGAGTATGATATCCGTTTGCCGCAAAAGACTGTCGAGATCCCGCCCGCGCGCGTTGGAATGCCCGTCGATGACGACCAGTTGAGTGTTGCCCGACATGCGGTGGTGGTACGACTGGGTCTGGTACATGTGCGGTCGTTCGTGCTTGGCGATGATCTCGACCGGGGGCAAGTGTTCGTCCCGCAGGCTCGCCCAGTGTGAGGAACTGGCTTGCGGATCGTTGTCCATCAACGCGACCGTGGTGCCACGCGCCGCGTAGGCCACTGCCAGATTCGTAGCGATGGTCGTCTTACCGCAACCGCCCTTGCCGTTGATAATCAGTATGCGTCGTGCAGGTGATTCCATGGCCCACCCCGTCATTGTCAGCGTCGCCCTCTTGCCGGAGCGATCTGCCGTGTCCTACCGGACCGCTTGAGTTGCGGCCCTTTAAGCTCTCACTACGCGATCGATCGGTCCGTCGTAGCGGGAGCGCCCCAGTTGTGGCGGTAACATTGTCAGCGAAATTGTCGTTGAGAGCGCTGCAAGGTTTAAGCCACTGATTTTCAAACGATATTTTTCAATATCTTTTAATATCGTTTACTACCGTTCGTCATCCGTCCCACGAGGGCGGCAGCATCGTCGGTGCTGCTTCTTACCCACCGGGGTCATCGACTATACCAGAGAAAAACTCATTTGCACGGCCACTTAGGGCAATGTTGTGAGTGGAACGTGAGCTTGTGTGGATAACTGATTCTAGGATCAGCGCTATCCGAGGGAAAGCTTGAGCAGACGGCCATCGCCGGCGAGGGCCAGCAGCTCGCGGCCGTTTTCGGCAAACGCCACGTGCAGAATCGCCGCCCCCGTGGCACGCATGACGTGGCGTGTCCCCGAGTCCCACGCACGCAGCTGCTCACCGCTGGCCACATCGAACAACGCGACCTTGCGATTGGCGTAGGCAACAGCGAGGAATCGCGCGTCGTCCGAGAATTGACCGGCCATGACACCGTGGTTGATGCCGTGGTGAAGGATGTGCAGCGGTGCCTCTCGGTCGCGCTGCCAGATCGCGACCAGATCGCCCTGGGCGGCGGTGAACGCGTAGTCCGAAGACTTGGCGAGCGCGACGGCGCGCACAGGATTGTCGTGTTGGAAGACGCGCACCACTTCGCCCGTAGTCAGCGACCAGAGCGCGGCTGTGTTGTCGTCGCTGCCCGTCAATGCGTAGGTGTCGGTGCCGTCGACAGCTACGCTACCGACTTCACCGAGGTGGAGGAACGTGTGTTCGTAGTCGCCGGCCGCGGCGTCGAAGAGCAGCGCGCTGTGATTGTCGAGTCCGATCAGGACGCGGCGGTTGTCGTTCAATACGGCGACATCCAACACCGCGCCGGGAGTACCCCAGTAGTTGAGGGCTTGACCGTTGGACGTATCCCACAGGACCAGTGTGCGCGGATCAGTGGTCACGGCCCGGGTTCCGTCGGGCGAGAAATCCGCGGCGACGAGGTCGACATACTCCCCTTCGCTGTGCGCCCAGTTGAAAAGGCGCTCTTGGTCGGTGGTGCGCCATAGACTCGCGCCATGATTGAGAGAACCGACTAACGCAAGGTCCGCACGATCGGAAAGCGCACCTGTGTAGAAACCTTGAGCCGCTAGCTCATAGCTGGCCGCTGGCGCTTCGGCGCCGGTGCAGCCGCTCGCACTATAGAGAGCGACCAAGATTACGTGAGATAGCTTGTTAGTCACGGCGTTGAAAAGCCGATGGACTATGGCGGCCGGAGCGCTGGGTGCTGGTTCAATGGACAAGCTGCGGCGCTCCATAACCGCCGTTGGGGCCGCCGGTGGGGATCGTTCGAGAACGCAAGCGTATTTCATCTTCGATCTCGAAGCGAACTTCCAAAGCCAGGGCGATCTCTTCGAGGTCGTGCTTGAGCTGCATCAGGTCGAGTTTCTCGCGGTGTACGTAGCGGTCATTGAACTCGATGATCCTATCGGTGATGTTGTTGAGCGCCGCGCGTTGCGTTTGTGGAACTCCAGGTGTGTCGAACCAACGAAAGTGGCTCAACGAAACGTAGTCGATCAATGCCTCTGTGAAGCGTTGTATCAACGCCTGGCAGAGGTCCCCATGGTTTGCGTTGATGCACTTGTTAAGCTTGACCAGATAACTCAGTACCGAAGCACGACTTCGATTGATTTTCTCGGAGCGGGTGTGCGGTTCAGTTACATGAGTGGGGTTATTGGATCGGCCGGTTTTTGTATCCCACGAGAGTGCTACCATGGAGTCGTTGCCTTACTGTTGAAATAACCTATAAGGCAAAGATAGCAACGATCCGGTAAAACGCGAGTATTGCGCGAGCCGGACAGCGGCTGTCTAAGCGGCCCGCTAGTCGTGTCCGGCGTTGCGAAACTGGAAGACGAATACCAACAAAAGCAGTCCGAAGCCAACCAATGTCCAAGCTGGAATCGACAACCCCAGAAATTGCCAGGCGACTTCGGCGCAGTCGCCCGTTCCGGACACCATGGCGCTGAGCACGTCACTGGCAGGGAAGACCTCGATCATGTACTGGATGTCCGGTCCGCAAGCCGGCACTTGATCTGCCGGCAGGCTCTGCAGCCAAAGCTGGCGAATAGAGAAACCGCCGCCGATGATGGCAGAAAGGCCCGCGAACAGCGGATAGATGCCCCAACGCGGATTGTGCAAGAGGCTCACGTAGGCAATGAGACCGCAGATGGCCACCCAGAGCCTCTGCATCATGCACAACGGACAGGGGGCAAGTCCCATCGCGTATTCCATCACTAAGGCCACGCACAAGAGCCCTCCGGCGATGACACACGCGGCCAACGCCCAGAATTGTGCGGGGTGCGTGTCTTCCAACACATCTTCTAAGGCATTTTCTAAGGCAATGTTCATACTGCAGCGCTTACGGAATGGTGACGACTACTTTACCAATCGCTTGGCGTTGTTCCAAACAAGCCAAGGCGTCGGCGTACTGTTCGAACGCGTACTCCTTGCCAACGAGAGGGTTGAGTTTGCCCGCTTCCACCATGGCGATGATCTCTTCGAAGTTCTTCTGACTTTCCATGGGCATGCGTTGGCTAAAAGCGCCGTAGAAAACCCCAACGACCTGGCAGCTTTTTAAAAGCACGAGGTTAGTCGGTAGTTTGGGGATGTCGCCGCCCACGAAACCGACGACCAGTACGCGCCCGTACCAGTTGATGCAGCGCATGCACTGATCGAACAGGTCACCGCCGACCGGATCGTAGATGACGTCCGCCCCCTTACCGTCCGTCAGCGCTTTGACTTTGTCTTTCAACTGGCCGTCGCTGTAGTCGATCAACTCATCGGCACCGGCCGCTCGAGCTACCTTGAGCTTGGCATCGCTGCTGGCGGCGGCGATGACACGGGCTCCGAAGGCTTTGCCGATTTCGACTGCGGCGATGCCCACGCCACCGGCAGCACCGAGAACGAGCAGGTTTTCGCCCGGCTTGAGCTGTGCGCGTTGCTTCAGCGCGTAATAAGAAGTGCCATAAGTGGTGCTGATGCCAGAGGCTTGCGCGAAGCTCAAGTTGACGGGTTTTTTACGCAAAGACTTGGCCGGTGCCGCCACTTGCTCGGCAAAGCAGCCGTGGCCCATGCCACAGAAGACTTCATCACCCACCCGCCAATCGGTGACGTCGTCGGCCACTGCGCTGATCACACCGGCACACTCACCCCCGGGTGAGAAAGGCATCGGCGGCTGCGATTGATACTTGCCCGCTATCATCAGAACGTCAGGAAAGTTCAAGGCGGCTGCGCGCACGTCGATGATCACGTGTCCGGTCGTGAGCTCCGGAGCCGCGACCTCCTCCATCACGAGAGCTTGCGGCCCTCCATGAGCCTTACACAGTACTGCTTTCAAGCGCCTTCTCCTCAAAAGGTGCAATAGAGTACTGGTGCTCGCGCATTCGTCAACTATGCTTGTTGAGAAGCGCCCGCGGGAACGAGGGACCCATGAAAAGTAAATTTGTGGTGAATGATACCGAAAGACCCGTACCCACTGCGTCGGTGGTTTTGTTATGGCTGGTCAGCGTAGTGGCGAGTGTCGGACTCCATGCCGAGGAGGCGCAAGACGAGGTGCCTGAGGCCATTGGCGGTGTCGTGCGCTATGTCGAGCTCAAGCCGACTTTCGTCACCAACTACGGTGTCTCGGATACCGGGCACATGCGTTACGTAAAAGCCGATGTGACCGTGCGCGTTTCCAACAAGGAGGCGGAATACGCTACGCGATATCACCTGCCGGCGCTGCGCAATAGCATTGTGCTGCTGCTGTCGCGCCAGGACGAATCTACCATCGTGAGTACCACGGGCCGCGAGACCATCAAGGCCGAGGCGTTGGCCGAACTCAGGGATATCTTGCAAGCGGAAGATGGTGCTCCGCACATCGAGGACCTGATGTTCACGAACTTCGTGGTGCAGCGTTAGTCGTCAGTTCGTGGGCGTAAGCCACCGTTGCCCGCCGTAACTCTTCATAACAGACATCGAAGTCGTGCGTCGCCACGGCGCCGCGATCCGCGATTGCCTCGACAATGTACTCCACGTTCATTGCCGGTGCGCGCTTGCCCAGCCTGCGCATGATGGCGCTGACCGCGTTGGTGAGCACCTCGGGTTGGTCGTACCGCGTGAGCAGATCTTCACTTTCCAGGTACGCAATGAAACGCGGGCCGCGGCCTGGCACCGGGACCGCCGCCGCGTTCAGACTCCTGTAACACAGTTGTGCAAATGCCTTGAGCTCGACGGTGTAGAAACGCTGCCAGCTTTCGATGAGCAGCCCGTCACTCAGCAAGTCGACGAAGATTGGCGCGTAGCGACGTAGCTCTTGCGGAAAGTGTTGTGACATTGCGCGCAGATGCTGGTTGCGATTGGAAATCGCATCGACCTTGCGGTGCAGTCGAACACCGAGCTTCAACGGCTTTGGCCAATCCGCCGGGATAGCGCCTTTCACGAAGTCGCCGATGACCGCGCCTGCCAACAACCCGGCGGTCATGTCCCGATCGAACTCCTGTGTTTGAGCGGCATCGTATGCCAGAGCGCAGTGAGCTAGGAAGTTCACCAGTTCGCTAATCGGGTATGGCGAGATAATGCTTGAGAAAGTCCTCGAAAGATTCGGTTTCCTCGGCTTCGAGCTGGTGTTGCGCCTCGATGGACTCTCGAGCTTGTGCCGCTCTCGATTCGAGTTCCGCGGGCGTGAGTGGATCGTCGGCGAAGGCTTGTTTGTGTGCCAAAGCCTGATTCATGCTGAAGCGAAAGAACGGAATCTGCTGCCGCGCCATCGCCTCGAGCACTCGGGCAGAGGGGGTAGCCGCGGCATCTTCGATCAAGCCGAGCTGGGCATCGATGGAAGCGCCGTATGCCCGCGTCGCGTTGGCTGCGTCCAACAACCGGGCCAAGGGTCTGCATTCGTCGAGTAGCGCCCGCGCCCAATCCTGCAAGGACCGGGTATTACCGGCAGCATCGACCTTGAGTTCGAGGTCTGGCTCGCGCCCGCGCTCGACGACGAGGTGCTGGTTGTGACCCATGCGCTGGGATTCCTCGGGGCTGTCCGGTGGGCTGTCGGCCAGAAGGCATAGCAGCAGAAAAGTGTCGATGAAACGGATTTGCTGCGCATCGATGCCAATGGAAAGAAACGGGTTGAGATCCAGGCACCTTACTTCGACATATTCGACCCCGCGCGCTCGCAGCGCGGTCACTGGCCGTTCGCCCGTTTGTACGCGCCGCTTGGGGCGAATCGTGCCGTAGAATTCGTTTTCGATCTGCAACACCGCGGTGTTGAGTTGCAGGTAGTTACCCTCGGGGTCCCTGACACCGTGTGCGGCATACTCCGGGTAGCTTTGCGTCAGGGCGGCAACCATGGATGCCGCATATTCATCGAGAGAGTTGTAGGAGATGTGCAGCGAACTTTGTGCATCACTTTGATAGCCGAGTCTACCCATGCGCAGGCAGGTGGCGTTCGGTAAGTACATAGAACCTTCGTCGAGCGGTTGCAGCGCGTGCGGAATGTTGCGCGTAAACGATCGGCACACCGCGGGTGAGGCGCCAAAGAGATAGATGAGCAGCCACGACCAACGGCGGAAGTTGCGGATCAGACCGAAGTAGGCGTCGGTCTGTTGACTTTGAGTAGTGAGACCAAGCACCTGCCACATGGACGATGGTAACGAGAAGTTATAGTGGATACCGGAAATGGTTTGCATCAGGCGGCCGTAGCGCAGTCCCAGCCCCATGCGGTAGACCGACTTGGCCTGACCGATATTGGAGGTACCGTAACGCCCGATCGGTATCTCGTGATCTTCGGCGACGATGCACGGCATGCTGCTGGGCCACAGACATTCGTCGTCAAGATGATGATGCACGTAGCGGTGCACATCGTAGAGTTGGGTCAGGCACGCCTCCGGTGTGGGATGCACCGCCGTAATCAGCTCGAGCTGTGCTTCGCTGAAATCTGTGGTGATGTGCGGGTGTTTCAACGGCGAGCCCAGTGCCTGCGGATGGGCCCGATTGGACAGAGAGCCGTCTGCGGCGACCCGCAAGCTCTCCTTCTCGATACCGCGTTGCAGGTCCGCCAGTCCGTCGGGTGCGCGCCCGAGCCGTTCCAAGATGGCCGGATCGATGTAAATTGCAGGGTCGTGTGCCATTAGTAGCGGCGCGCACTCAGCGGCGATGAAAAGTGAACAGGGGCGCTACGTTATTGAGATGGTTTGGTAAGGTCAACCTGCGGCGGCTGGCCTCGCTACTGACTCGGACCTGCGGCCACGATGCTCTGGTCGACCTCGAACTTGGAGAAATTTTCGACGAATTTGTCGATCAAGGAACCAGCTGCGGCGTCGTAAGCGGCGGCATCTGCCCAGGCTTCGCGGGGATTCAGCAGCTTGGCATCGACTCCCTCGACTGCACGGGGCACAGCCAGATTGAAACCCGGAATGGTCTCGGTGTCTGCAGCTTCCAACGATCCGCTTTGGATGGCGGCGATGATCGCGCGTGTGGTGGGAATCTTGAACCGTTCCCCAACGCCGTAGCCGCCACCGGTCCAACCGGTGTTGACCAGATAGACTTTGGAGCCGAACTCTTCGATACGCTTGATCAGCAGATCTGCGTAGACGCCGGCCGGTCGCGGGAAGAACGGTGCGCCAAAGCAGGTCGAGAACGTCGCTGAGTAGGCCTCCGTGCTGCCCACTTCAGTAGAGCCGACTTGCGCCGTATAACCTGAGAGAAAGTGATAGGCAGCGGCTTGTTTCGACAATATCGACACGGGCGGCAGAACGCCGCTGACATCGCACGTTAGGAAGATGATGTTGTTGGGTTCACCGGCACGGTTGTCGGGAACCTTGAGTTCGATATTGGCTCGTGGATAGCACGCTCGTGTGTTTTCGGTGAGCGATGAGTCCGCGTAGTCCGGTTCGCGCGTCTGCTCGTCGATGACCACGTTCTCTACGATGGCACCGAAGCGGATGGCGTCGAATATGACGGGTTCGTTCTCACGAGAGAGGTCGATGCACTTGGCGTAGCAACCGCCTTCGAAATTAAAGACGGTATCCTTACCCCATCCATGTTCATCGTCACCGATCAACAAGCGTGTGGGGTCTGCCGACAGGGTGGTTTTGCCGGTGCCGGAGAGCCCGAAGAACAGGGTGACGTCGCCGTCTTCGCCCATGTTGGCCGAACAGTGCATCGGTAACACGTCTTTCTCGGGTAACAAGAAGTTCAACACACCGAACATGGATTTTTTCATTTCGCCGGCGTAACGCATACCGGCAATGAGCACTTTGCGTTGAGCGAAGTTGATCATCACCGTGCCGTCGCTGTTGGTGCCGTCGCGGTGCGGATCACATTTGAATTCCGGGGCGTTGACAACGTGCCACAGTTCTTTGTTGTGCGGATTGTAGTAATCGGGCGAAATGAACAGCGCGCGACCGAACAAAGCGTGCCAGGCATACTCCGTGGTCACTTCGATCGGCAGGTAGTGTTCGGGGTCGGCGCCGACGTGGAGGGTGGAGGTAAAAGTCTCGCGTTCCGCCATGTGCACTTGCACCCGATCCCACAAGTTGTCGAATACTTCCGCGCTAATAGGCTGATTGATGGGTCCCCAATGAATCGCGTCGGAAGTCGAAGGCTCGTCGACGATGAATCGATCCTTGGGCGAGCGGCCGGTGCGTTGTCCGGTTTCCACGACGATCGCCCCGTTGCTCGCAAAACGGCCTTCGCCACGCAGTATTGCGTGTTCAGCGAGGTCTGCGCTACTCAGGTTGAGATGGTTGTCCGTATTGTTGTTGGTCTTGTCTTGCTGCCAAGATTCGATTTCCACCGCCATGAGGTTCTTTTCGCCGCCCATTGAGTGCCTTCCGAGGCGGCAAATTATGCCAGACCTCTTAGGGTCCATGTATTTTTTTGTGAGCATTGAGTAGGCGTGTTGTGTACCCCTCGAGGCGGGGAAACTTCTGCGCACGCGATCGCCAGTCGGCTTACTTGGTTTGCCCGCGGTAAGGCCCGAGGGTGGGCGGCGTGTGCTCGGTCAACAGCTGGTCTACATCGACCTCGTCGTAAGCGTATCTGACACCGCAGAACTCACAATCGACGTGGATGCTGCCCTGCTCGGCTAGGAGCGCGCGCACCTCGTCGGCACCCAGTGCGGCCAGGGTTCCGTCACTCTTGGTCTTGGAACAGGTGCACTTGTATGCAAGCGTGCGAGCGCTGTGCAAGCGACAGGGGTATGCCGCGAACAAATGCCGCAGGAGACGCGCCGCCGGCAGGTGCGCGAGTTCCTTCGCGCGCACGGTGGCGGCCAGCGTGGTGATCGCCAGCCACGCCTCGTCTGCCTCGGACAGAGCAATCTCGGTAGCGTTATCGGCACTCGGCAGTCGTTGCAGCAACAGCCCTGTGACGCTGCCTGGACTTGAACCATCGGTGGTATGGGCGAACGACAAGCGGGTTTGGAGTTGTTCCGAGGTGGCGAAATAGTCCTGCAGGTTGGCGGCAAGGGATGAGGAGTTCAATTCGATCAAACCCTGGTAAGTACCCTGAGGGGTAGGCATGTGGCGCGATCCGGTGGCTGAGGGTATGAGGGAGAGCGCCAGTTGTCCCTGGCCCAGATAGTCCTTGAAGGGCGTGTCCGGCGCGACAGCGCGTGCATCTTGAGTCAGGTGCGCGATGCCTCTCAAGTAGCGGTGCTCGCGGCATTCGGCCAGGCTACGCTTGAGTATGCCGTCGCCCTTCGATTGTAGAGTGACCGCGCCCTCGAACTTCAAGTTGTCGGCGATCATCGCCACACTCGCCAGCATCTCTCCCAGTGTTTTCAGTACACCGGCCGGGTAAACTCGCACGGCCGACAGCTCGTCCAGCACCGAGGTCAGGCGCACCCACTGGCCGCGAATCGGCAGGCGGTCGAAGCTGAAGCGGTGCAGCACGTCATGGTGGGGTGCGTCCGGGATGGCGGTCTGTTGATCGGTGGCCACGCCTTACGGCTCTGCGTCTTGTGATTTGAGTTTCTTGAGTTCGCGACGGTCGCGCTTACTGGGTTTGCGTTCCGGAACCACCAACCCGGCCCGCTGCATGCGTCGGAGGGCGCTGGCGGCTTCGCGAGCCTCGATGCTGGCGGCGGTTTCTGCATATAATGTCTGTGCGACTTTGGCGGGTCCACGCTGCTCGGACAGAGCCCGAACGACGATGGTTTGCTGAGTACTGCCGCGCGTAATCTCGAGGGTTTGACCGACGTGTACCTCTTTCGCGGGTTTGGTGCGCTGACCCTCCAGGTGCACACGCCCGCCTTCCACGGCAGCCTTGGCCAGTGACCGGGTTTTGAAGAACCGCGCCGCCCACAACCAACGATCCAGGCGTAAGCCCGGACATTCGCCGCGCGAACCGGAATCAGATTCAGGGGACGTAGATTTCGCTGAAGTCATCGAACCAAGCATAACCGAATTGCTTTAACGCTTCGGTTTTGGGTGCTCGTGCGGAATCGGGTCGTGCGATCGCCAACAGGTTGGCGATGCCTGCCCGTGCCGCTGCATCGAGTACCGGAACGTTGTCGTCGATGAACAGCGCGCGTTGCGGTTCGTGCGGATGCGCCTCGAGAAGTTGTGCCCAGAACCCCGGCGCTTCCTTCGGTTCTCGAAAGTCGTGACTGGACACCACCGCGTCGACTTCGTTACAGATGTCGGTAAACATGTCTTTGACACGCAAACTGGGGCGATCGGCATTGGTGGCGATGATCGCGTGGCGACCGGTTGCCCTCAACCACTTCAGGAACGGTAGCGCGCCTGAGCGATAACGAATCAACTCTGTGGCGTCATGATGGGTGCGGATAAGATCCACGCCGGTGAATTCGGACCAGTACTCGAAACTATAGAATTGGATGGTGCCGCGAATTTCCGCCATGTGGTCCAGCAGAATCTCCCGCGCAGACTCCAGTGGTAGATTGGCTCGACTGGCATATGCACGCGGTACGAGCTCGTTCCAAACGGTGTTGTCGTAATTGAGATCGAGCAACGTGCCGTCCATGTCCAACAACACGGTGTCGATCTGTGACCAGTCGAGCAGGGCCGAAGGTTCTGTGGTGCGGTGTTGGTCCATAACTTGCTCACTCACGCGAGACGCTGACTTCCTTCACTCTCATTCTAATCACTTTATGCACCGCAAAGCGGGCTGTGCATCATATACTATGGATCGCCACCCTTTAGTTACAAGACGCCCACACTAAATGCAGACATTTCCCGAAGCAGAACTCGTTACCATCGTCAATGACGCCGGTCAGGCGATTCTCGATATCTACAATACCGAATTCCAAGTGGCGTCGAAGGACGACCAATCGCCTCTCACGCAAGCCGATTTAGCCGCGCACGAGATCATCGTCGATGGGTTGCGGAAGCTGACACCAGCGGTGCCTATCATTTCCGAGGAGTCGGCGCCGCCCCCCTACGCCGTACGGGGTCAGTGGGACGAGTACTGGCTGGTCGACCCGCTCGACGGCACCAAGGAGTTCGTCAATCGCAATGGCGAGTTTACGGTCAACATCGCGCTCATTCGCGGCGGTATCGCGGCGTATGGCGTGGTGGGGGTGCCGGTGCAGGAAAGGGTGTTCGTTGGTAACGCATCCGCGTCGGAAGCCGTGGTCGTCAGCAAAGACGGTCGGCAAAGGATCCACAGCAGAACAATGCGTGCAGACGTGGACCCGCTTGTTATCGTGGCTAGCCGCAGTCATGGCGGCGAACGTTTAGAGGCTTATCTGGATGCGTTGAGTGAGCGTTTCGCGAGTGCATCGCGCACGCCTGTAGGCAGCTCGTTGAAACTGTGTGTGCTGGCTTCCGGTGAAGCGGACTGCTATCCGCGATTGGGTCCGACGAGCGAGTGGGATATCGCTGCCGCTCATGCAGTACTGCGGGCAGCGGGAGGCGAGGTCTACACCTTCGATCGAGCGCCACTCAAGTACAACAGCAAGGACAGTTTGCTCAATCCGGAATTCGTTGCCGTTGGGGATGCTGGGTTTGCCTGGTGGGATTACCTGCCCGCGCCACCTTCCACTTAGATCGTTGCGTACGCAAGCGTTTACCGATGTAACAAGCTCAGATGTAACAAGCTCACGAACGCCAAACAGATGGGTCTAGTGTTAAATTCGAAAAGCGTGGGTGGTTGGCGTCGAAGGGGTGAAACGCCGTCGGCGTTAGCCGCAACTAGGGCGTTGGCCTCAACTAGCCGGGCTGTACGCGGGTGTAATCGCCCTGCCGAGGAGAATAACACTGTATAAACATACAGCTCCGGCTAGTGAGGCTTGCTAGCATACAGAAAACCGCGATAAAAAAAAGCACAATTGTCGGCCTGGGTCTCATTTGCGAGGAAATATCTTTTCCGGTCAATGCCTTAGCCAGACGCAATCCATAATTTCTTCATTATTCCCAATCGGCGCCCACGCAGATCGTGACGAAGCCGCACCAACGTGCACGTCCCGACTTACAAAGCCATACAAAACGACCACACGGTCGGATTGCGAGGCGAGGCCGAGTACGTGACACTGATCGCTAACGTCATAAAAATTGACATCAAGCAACAGAGTCTGAAGCGGTGGTCTGCACGCTGGACAGATTCGAATTCGGAACGAGGTGAGATGGAAGTACGCAAGCCATTGGACGATGCGAAGAGTGAGCCGACACTGCAGGATGCGGCGCAAACCCTCCATTCAAACGAAGCCATCGCCCGGGTGGTGGCGTACTACTCTCCGGTGTTTTTCTGGGGCACTGTGCTGATACTGTCGCTGGGCTTGCTGCTCTTCAGTAGGTAAGTATTAACTAACCTGAACTTCGACAACGTCGTGCCTAGTAAGCTGCGGTCGGACTGGCCTTGAATTCGCGCCGCATGAGCCACTTGATGGCCTGTTCATAGTTGTCGAAGAGCTCGGTCTTAGCCATGTTACTGCACAAATGGTAGAGCCCGGCGAGCGAGAGCTGGTCGAGACTGTCGTCGACCACCACGGCCATACTCGCCTGGACCGCTGGACGGTAGCGTGACAACACGAAGACCTCGAATGCCTTGGTGGATGCGTTGGTGCGGGTCAAGGCTAGGCCTCGTAAGTCGACCAGTTGCGGCAGAGTCGGATCGAAGTCGGGGTCGTTCAGAATGGTATGCCCGAGATCGCACGCATCGTCCAGATCCACCTCGGTTTTACCGGTGATCGACACGAGCCCGTCGTCGTTGTTGATGTGGTAGCCGCAAGGCATGGACGTCCTGCTTCCTCGTTGTTCTTGTCGTGCCGTCTTCAGCGGATCTGGGTGCACCGCCAGGGACCGGTTTTGTAGGACACTAGAGTAGGTCAATTTAATATAAAGTAGTGTCGATCCGGAAGGTGTGACAGTGCGCGCAACTCTGGACTTCGAGGCGATTTCTTACGGCCGCTTCTTACAGCCACTTCAGGGGGAACCGTGACTGCCGAGGTTAAGCGTTGCGAGGCCATGTTGGCCGAGGTCGATGCCGTCAGCCCGAAGCTGACCGAGCTTGGCGTTTGGGCTGAGACCCGGGGGCGGTTGCATGAGGATGCCAATGCGCTCCTCAAGCAAGTGGGCGTACCGCGGCTTTATCTGCCTTCCAGTCTCGGCGGTTATGCGGTGAGTCCCGTGACCTGTGCGCTGGTGTGTGAGGCGCTCGCCGATGCCGACAGCGCGGCGGCGTGGCACGTGATGGTGTACAACGCGGCGCGGCTGATGGCAGCGGTATGGACCGAGCCACTGATAGAGTCCGTCTGGGGTCAGAACCCTGACGCGATGGTCGCCGCCAGCGGCCACACACCCTTGCAAGGGCGCCCGACCGAGGGTGGCTTTGTCGTCAGCGGACGCAATAGTTTCGTATCGGGTGTGCATCACGCCGACTATGTGATGTCGCCGATGATGGTCGGCGATCATCCCTACATGGTTGTCGTGCCGCAGGCACTCTGCACTATCGTCGACAACTGGGACACATTGGGCATGCGCGGCACGGGCAGCAACGACATTGAGCTCGAAGAGGTCGAGATTCCCGCAAGCATGGCAGTCTCGCAGCTGGCACCTCCGGCGCTCAACAAACACTACACGGATACGCTCTATCGTTGTCCTTCTCGGGTCGTGTTTGCAACGTACGTGCCGGTGGCGTTGAGCATGGCGCGACGCAGCTTGGCGGTGCTGACAGAACTGGCGCAAAACAAGGTGCCGTACGCGACAGACAGAAAATTACGCGAAAAAACGCTCGCGCAACTGCATTACGGCAAAGCCTTGGGCGTTTATCGAAGTGCTCGGGCGTACTTCTTCGACACTATGGAGCATGTGTGGGAACAAGCCGGTGCCGGTAACGAATTCAGTGATACGCAACGGGCCGATTTGTATCTTACCGGTACGCACACGTTGCAGGCCTGTGCCGAAGTGGTGCGCCACGTCGCGGATGCGGCCGGGTCCAGCGTTCAGGTCAAGGGCACACCCCTAGAAAGGATAGTTAGGGACATGGAGACGCTACGCCATCATGGTTTTGCCAACGAATCGCGTTTTGCGAGCGTGGCTCAAGTTTTGTGGGGCGCCGAACTCGACTATCCCTTAGTGCTGCGCTAGTCCGTAACTGTTAGGGGGAGGAGCACGAGATGCGTTTTGTCGTCTATGGGGCGGGTGGAATCGGCGGTGTCATCGGCGCTCGGCTCATCCAAGCGGGATTTGACGTCACGCTGATTGCGCGAGGGGAACACGCTCGTACCCTCCGCCAAAAGGGACTCACGTTGATTGCGCCCGAAGGCACGACCCGCATACCCGTGCAGGTGGCGTTGGCGCCCGATGAGGTGAAGCCGCTAGATGTCGATAGCGTAGTCCTCATGTGCATGAAGTCGCAGCACACGGAAGCGGCTTTGGTCGATTTGGCGGCAGTAGCGCCGCCGGACATCCATGTGGCGTGCGTGCAAAACGGCGTCAACAACGAGCGAGTAGCGGTACGTTACTTCGCCAATGTGTACGCCACAGTGGTCAATCTACCGGCCACGTTCTTGAATCCCGGCGAAGTCGTCACCCACGCGCATGGTCATGGCGGCATTCTCGATACGGGTCGCTACCCAGGTGGGGTCGATGAACGGGCGCGGGAGATCGTAGAGGCGTTTAAAGCCGCTGGATTCAGTGCACGCGCGGATGGCGAGGTGATGCGGTTCAAATACGCGAAGCTCATCGCTAATCTCGCAAATGTATTTCAGGCGCTGTTGGTAGATGAAGAACAAGCGCGAGATCTTCTTAAGGCAGCGCGCCGGGAAGCCCGTGCGGTGTTCGCGGCGGCTGAGGTGGCGTGTGCCGGTCGGGACGAAGTTCATTCCCGACGGGCAGGGGTGTACACCATGCAGGACATTCCAGGTCATGCTCGCACGGGCGGTTCGAGCTGGCAGAGCTTGGCGCGGGGTAATGCCGACCTAGAGACTGAATACTTGAATGGCGAAGTTTGCATGCTCGGCAGGCTGCACGGCGTGCCCACCCCTGTGAACGACTGTTGTGTGCAACTTGCTCGCGAAGCCGTACGCGACAAACTGGGACCGGGTTGTTTAACGTCGGCGGTGTTACGCGAGCGCCTTGTCTCTTGACGATTCTAGGCACATCTTAATTCAACGAATCAACAGGTCAGGACCCTAGCAATGCGCCCTCTTGAGATCGCGGTGGTGGTGCTCCTGTCGTGCGAGATCGGCGTGGTCTTTCAACGAATAACCTTGACGACGCAACTGACGTAACCGTGCAAGCGCGCTTTTGGCGTCTTCGCACAGGGTCCGCGTCTGGGAAGCGCTGCGCTGTGTATCGGCGATGTTGCGTAGACGTTGCCGTTCACGCCGCGCGAGCGTTTTCGAGAGACCTTCGCTAACTTGCGCCGCACGCCCGCGTACTGCCGCCGATAGCGAATCGGCAATGTTCGTGGGCGACATCGGCGCCTCCGGTTCGACCTTGCCGCAGCCACGGTCCGTGAACAACGTGTTCCCATCGGCATCCAGACAGCGATAGATACGCGAAAGGCCAGAACTCCCTTCCGCGGACGGTGCAGATGCGATCGCTAAACAGCAGCACATCGCCATCGTTGCGAAGCGGCAAAAATGCATTGGGCGAGCGTATTACCCCCGCCGTGCGAGGGCGTGCGGACATCGCAATTGAAGTTTGTAGGAAAAACGCTTCTTTTTACGTCTATGTGTCATCGAGGTGACATACATAGCCGTTAGTGTTCAGCACTATAACGTCCATGGACACACCACCACAGGGATGTGGACCTCTCTTCCAAAGCTGACGAGCCACTCAAGGATGTCTAACCAGCAAGGAACGGAAGAGGGCCCCTAAGGAGTCTAAGAGGGGTAAGGTTCACGCCGTGGCAATGTCGGGGCACACGCTAGCTGTTTTGGGGCACCTCATGAGCGCGCGAACTCGAAACTACCTGTTTTACCTCATCCTCCTCGCGGTCGGCGTCAACGCCGGCCTCATATTGATCGGCGTCTAAACCGCGCATCGAGCTGGCGTTAAAGCGACCCCAACCAGTCATCGTCAGAGCCTTCGTTGACCGATTCGAACAACGGTGTCGAGAGGTAACGCTCGGCCGTGTCCGGTAACATCGCGAGCAACACGCTGCCCGCAGGAGCTTGCTCCGCGACCTTGAGCGCGGCCGTCAGTGTGGCGCCGGCCGAGATACCGACGAAAATGCCTTCTTCGGCGGATAGCCGCAGTGCGTTACTGATCGCGTCGTCCTCGTTGACCGGGATGATGTCATCGGCCACTGCTTTGTCCAGCACATCGGGCAGAAAGTCGGGCGTCCATCCTTGGATCTTGTGTGGAGACCACTCTCCCCCCGACATCAATGCGGCTTGCTCGGGTTCCGTGGCGATGACCTTGAGTTCGGGGCGGGCGGTCTTCAGCACTTTGCCCGCACCGCTCAGAGTGCCGCCGGTACCCCACCCGGTGACCCAATAGTCGAGGCGTTCCCCGGCGAAATCGCTGAGGATCTCGGGTCCGGTGGTGCTCGCGTGATAGGCGGGATTGGCGGGATTGGCGAACTGACGAGCCAAAAACCAGCCGTGCTGTTCGGCCAGTTCCTCGGCGCGGGCGACCATACCTGAGCCGCGCTCGGCCGCCGGTGTCAGAATGACCTTGGCGCCCAGCGCGCGCATGATCTTGCGGCGTTCGATGGAAAAGGTCTCGACCATGGTGGCGACGAAGGGGTGACCCATGACGGCACAGACCATGGCCAGGGCAATGCCCGTGTTGCCGGACGTTGCTTCAACCACGGTTTGGCCGGGTTTCAGCGCACCACTGTCCCGCGCATCCTTGATGATGGCATAGGCCAGCCGGTCTTTGACGGAAGCCATGGGGTTGAAGGCTTCGACCTTTACATACATCGTGACATGATCGGGCGCGATGCGATTGAGGCGGATGACCGGCGTCTTACCAATGGTCTGAAGAATGTTGTCGTATTTCATGGTGGATTCTTTGCGTTTGCGTGGACGTGAAAGACTGCAAGATTTAGTGACCGCTGCCAAGTCGTTACAATCATCATATGTCTACCCATGATCGCGCCAATAGCGCTGCCTACACTGCCTTGCGCAACAGTCCATGGTTTCGGGGTTTGGAGGACGAGCTGCTGCGGGCGGTGGCAGGACTGAGCGTGACCCGCACCTACGGCGAAGGCGAGGTGTTGTTCGTCCGCGATGAGCCCGGGGATTATCTGTACGGCGTGATCTCCGGACGCGTGCGCATCAGTACCCAGTCCGCGGAAGGTCGCGAACTGGCGCTCAATACCCTGGGACCCGGCGATATCGGCGGTGAAATTGCTGTGCTCGACGGCGGTCCGCGCACGGCTACCGGCACCGCGCTGACGAAAACCACGGTCTTTGTAGTACCGCGCGACAGTTTTACGCGCCTGTTGCTCAACCGTCCCAGCATAGCCCTTCACCTGATTCGCCTCCTGTGTGAGCGCATCAGGCTCTCGAGCCAGCAAATCGAGGACGCGGCTTTCCTGCCCTTGCCGCAACGCATCGCGTTGCACTTGAATGGGTTGGTACAGGAGCAAGGTGCACCGTTGCCCTGCCGCGTCAAGGTATCCCAGACGGAAGTCGCGCTCTTTTTGAACGTCACCCGGCAAGTGGTCAATCGTAGCCTGCAAACGATGCAAGCGGCCGGACAAGTGGAGTTGAGCCGCGGCAGTATTCTCGTTAAAGATCTGAGCGGTGTGTTACCGGAGGTTCCCTAGATCTGTTGCGCCCGAAGCTTAGTGGGCGTGAGCTCGCAGGTTTCTGATGTGTGCCGCCAGTAATAGCAATACGCCCAGCACCGTGAGCGCGATTTCGGCAGCCTCGCCAAGTAGGTGGGATACACCGATAAACATGAGAGCGAGTCCGGAACACCCCAATACCAGTGTCGAAAGGTTGTCGTGGCGCTTGTAACCGCGCCACAGCGCGACCAAGCTGATCGGAATGGCGAGCGCCAGCAAAATCCAATGCACGCTGGTCTCGGTATCCGCGAGCCAGTGTCCCAGCACGGGGCCTAACAAAAGTGCGAACGGAATAGCTAGGCAGTGCAGCAAACACAAACTCGAAAGGAATATGGCAACGCGATCGAGTTTGCGAACGGCGTTTGCTTTCTCTGCATTCACTGGAGACACTTGGGACTTACAAAAGGGGCGCTAACCTAGCGCACCCACTGCAAGATTGGCAAGGCGTGCGTGAGTACTGCAGATCGAGACAAATGGAATACCCGTTATCGGGAAGGTGCTTACGAGGCACGCCAACACCCTAGCGCGTACCTGGTGGAAAGATCGACCACGTTTGAGTTGAAGGCCGGTCGCGCCATGGATGTTGCTTGCGGCAGTGGACGCAACAGCCTGTACTTGGCGGAACGAGGTTTTTCAGTGGACGCCGTGGACATCTCGGAAGTGGGTCTTGCCAAGCTCGCCGAACGGGCGCGAGGTCTGGACGTGTGCACACACGTGCTCGATCTGGAGCATGAAACGCCGCTGCCGGGTGCCGAGTTCGCTCTGATCATTCTCATGCGTTACGTAGACCTGGCCCTCACTACCCGGCTTCTTGCCCAACTGGAACGGCGCGGCAGCCTGTTGGTGGAGGAGCACCTGCAAACCGACGCCAGTGTAAGCGGTCCGCGAGCTGCACGATTTCGCGTAGCCCCCGGCGCGTTGTTCGATGCGGTTGCGGGTGTGCCCGACGTCGACGTCGTCGATCGCTTCGAAGGCTTGGTCGATGAGCCCGACGGGTCGCGCGCGGCTCTCGCAAGGGTGCATTGTGTGCGGCATTGACCGCTTATGAGTACAATGAATTCATGAATATCGTCCCGACACTCGATGTGATGCGTTTTAGAAGTGGCCGGATGTCGCAAGAGGAGTTCGCCGCGCTGGCGCGAGCCTGCGAGGACCATGGTTTCTTTCTAATCGACAACCACGGCTGCGATGATTTGATCGAGCGCACGTTCCGTCAGTCAGCCAACTTCTTTGCGCAACCCAAAGCGGTCAAGAGAACGGTCCTGCGCAACGAAGAAAATCCGTTAGGATACTTCGATCGAGAACTCACCAAACGCAAGCGCGATCAGAAAGAAGTCTACGATTTCAAAGCCGGGGGATACATATCATCCAATCCGGCGCGTCAGACGCGCTGGCCGGACCACGACGCAGAGTTCCGCCCTACGCTGACGGCGTTTTTCATCCGGTTCACCGAGCTGTCCCAGCTGTCGATGGAAATGGTGTTCACGGCACTCGGTATGCCTCAGGCCACCATCGCAGAGACGATGCGGGAAGGCTTCGGCGAACTGCACAGCAGCGTCGCACGCTTGAACTACTACCCGGCTGACGATCCGGTGCCGGACGAAGAGCGCAATGATGTCAATGCGCTCGGCGATATGGCGTTGCATCACCATACCGACCCCGGTGCGATCACGCTGCTCTTGCAGGACGATCATGGTGGCCTGCAGGCGAAGTCGAAACGCGAGGGATGGATAGACGTGCCGCCGGTGGACGATACCATTGTGGTAAACGTCGGCGATGTGCTGCAAGTCTGGACGAACGATCGGTGTACGGCGGGCATGCATCGCGTGCTGCCGGTCACGTCGCAAACCGGGCGGTACAGCACACCGTTTTTCTATCAGCCGCGTTACGACGCTACCGTAACGGCATGGACCGGCGAAGGCGATACCGCTCGGTATCGAGCGTTCTCCTGGCGCGATTTCATTCGCGGACGCGTCACCGACAACTACAGCGACATCGGCGAGCAAGACATCCAGATCAGCCGTTACCGCATTGCCTAAGCGCTCCTCGCCTGACTACACGCACATTCTGTTCGACCACGACGGCGTGCTGGTCGACACGGAGCCGCTGTATTTCGAGGCCACGCAGATCAAGCTCGCGGAACTCGGCGTCGAGTTTTCGGAAGAAGACTATCTGCGCTTGCAGGCGGGTGGACACAATGCCTGGCAAGACGCACTCGATTATGGCCACACACAGGCAAAGATCGACGCCAAACGTGCTGAGCGCAACGTCCTGTATCAAGAGTTTCTGACGACCCGCGATATCGATATCGACGGAGTCGAAGAAGTGCTTGCTGAGTTGGCGCAAACCTTTGGGATGGCGATCGTCACCACGGCCAAACGCGATGATTTCGAGCTCATCCATGCACACCGCAATATTGTCCCCCACATGCGGTTCGTGCTGGCGCAGGGCGACTACGCGCGCAGCAAACCGCAACCCGATCCCTATGTGGCCGCGCTCGAACGCTTCGGCGTTGCGCCGCAGCGGACGCTCGTTGTCGAAGATTCGGAACGCGGATTGCGCGCCGCTGTGGCAGCCCGGATCGACTGTGCGATCGTGCATCATCCCTTTACGGCGAGCCAGGATTTCGGCCTCGCCACCTATCGGCTGGGGGCGTTGACAGACTTGTTGGAGCTGCTTGGGTGCTAGTGTCCGGTCTTGCTAACTCGTTGAGTTAACAAGACAGGACACTAGCGCTTAGAAATAGTACTCGTCTACTGCCGGGGCCGGCGCCATTTGCACGAGCGCGGTGACAGCCAGTGCAATGAGCGCGAGCACGACCAGCGCGCGGACGTTTGCGGAATGAGCGATGCCTTCGTTGGCGTCGATGTCGTCGCGGTAGCCGTGCAGCATGGGCGTGACAAGCTTGTAGCCGTGGCGCCAGCGGTACCAGACGATGGCCGTGAGGTGCAGTAGGACAACTGCTTGAATCGTCGAGAAATTGATGTGATGGATTTGTGCGAGCGTGCCCGCCAGCGAACTCGATACGACGCTGTTGTACGGTCCCGCGTAAAAGATGTCGTCGCTGATGAAAAGACCGGTACCGGCTTGAACTGCGATCAATGCGAGCATCACCATCACAGCCCAGCCGCCGTGCGGTGAGTGACCCGCAGGGGGCGTGCCGCCGTGATGGGGTCCCCGCAGCGCTTGCCGGAGGCTGACGCCGGCGTTCAAAGGCGAGCTCAGGAAGCTCGCGAAGCGCGCGTGACGGGGGCCGATGAATCCCCAGACGATGCGGAACGCGATCAAGGTCAGCGCGCAATACCCGGAAATGAAATGGACCTCAGTCCACTCAAATCCGGCTTCGGCGGTGATCCATGAGGTGCACAGGGTTGTCACCAGCGCCCAATGAAAAACGCGTGTCGGCAAGTCCCAAACAAGGACTCGCCGACCCGGCGACACGGTACTCGCGGATTCGGTGCTCAGTTTTGGACGCGGTAGTTGTCGTGGCAGTTTTTACAGGCCGACCCAACGGCGGCGAAGGCTTGCATGGCCGCACCTTGGCCATCGGCAGTGGCGGCGGCGAGTGCGGCGGCACGTTCAGCGACGGTAGCGGCCTTATCGGCGAAGTCCTCTTGGTTGTCCCAAATCTCCTCCAGCGCTTCGGTCTCCAGGTCGTGGGCGGTGGTGTTCATGCGAAACATGTCTGGAATCATGGGAGCGAGCTGTGCGATCTTTTCAGCGTTGGTTTTTACCAGCGCGGCATCGTACGGAATTTGTTCTCGAGCCATGCCCACGATGGGACCGAAGTAGGCAACGACGACCTTGAGTAATCCCTGACGCGTATCGACCGCGGCTTGTGCGCGTTCTTCGGCACTGGCTGCAAATCCGGTGGAGGTTGTTAGCAGGGCGAGCAACAAGGTTGCGACCGGAGCGAGTGCGGCTAGGGGTTTGTTGACAAGCTTGGACACAGTTCATTCTCCCAGAAGGTAATCATAGACGTCGTCCCAAGCCTACTAGATGCTGAATCGATACACCATGTAGAGCACGTAGGTGATGACCAAGGCGGCGCCTGCGCGGCGTCCGAGCCTCGCGCCGCTGAAAAAGAACAGGGGTATCACGACGAGGACGAACAGAAAACCGATGGCGAGATCCAGTTCACCCCCTTTCGGCACGGGCAGCGGGCGGATGGTGCCCGCAGCGGGTAACACCACCAGCGAGTTGAAGATGTTGGAGCCGACGATGTTGCCGAGCGCCAAGTCGGTTTCGCGTTTGTAGGCGGCAATGGCCGAGGTCACCAACTCGGGAAGACTGGTGCCCACCGCGACGACGAAAATACCGATCACCACCTCGGGAACGGCAAGACGCTCCGCGATGATGGCGCCTTGTGTAATCGTGATCTGCCCGCCGTAGGTCAGCAGTACGATGCCGACGGCAACGAGGACGATATTCAGCCACAGATCGTTACCCGATTTGCGGGGCGTGATGACGACCTCGTTCAGCAGCGGGTCTTCTTCTGCTTCCATGATGTCGCGCACCATGAAGTAGACGAAGATGGTGAAGAGAAGAAACAGAATGATGGCATCGCCTCGGTCGAGTAGAGGTGCGGTGCCGGACAAGGGCGAATCCGCGGCCATGACCATCAATATGGCGGTGATGAGGAGCAGGAAAGGCACCTCGCGGCGCACGAGTTGGCTCTGGATGGAGATCGGTGACATGATCGCGGCCACCCCCAGCACCAAGCCGAAGTTAGCCAGGTTGGAACCGATGGCGTTGCCGAATGCCAGGTCGGTCTGATCGCGCAGGGCACCCGTGATGTTGACGACCAATTCCGGCGTGCTGGTGCCGAAGGCGACCACGGTCAAACCGATGATGACAGTGGAAACGTTAAAGCGAGCGGCGATGCGCGACGCGCCTCGCACCAGCGCGGTGCCACCGAGCAACAGCATCGTGATGCCAATTGTTAAGAGTAGGAACGGCATCGCGCGAGTATGAGCGGCGGCATGGACCGGCTCAAGGTTGAGTTGCCGGCAATTCAGGTTAAGCTGGCTTGCGCGCGAAAGTGGAGGAGAATGTGGTCAGAAGGGGGATTTATGACTGCCAACACCGCATCGAAAGCTGACCGCTCGCATGACGGGCGGGCCTGGGGAGTCGCGATCGTCGGTGTTGTCGCCGGTCTCGCCGTGGCCACCTTCATTGCCTGGGCGGGCAGCACGCATAGTGTCGAAGTAGACATTGGGGTGGGTCGGTGGCCTGTGTTTGCCTTGTGCGGCGTGTTCGCCTATCTCGTGCAGTGGTTGGTCTTTACTCACGCTTGGCGCAACCACACTGAACGCTTTTTCGATCTCACCGGCAGTGCAACCTATGTCGTCATGGTGCTAGCCGCGGTGTTGCTCTCCTCGGCATACGATCTTCGCTCCGTGGTCATCGCCGTGTGCATCATCGTGTGGGCGTTGCGGCTGGGACCTTTTCTATACCAACGCATTAAAAAGGCGGGTGAAGACCGCCGCTTTCGCAGGATGAAGTTTTCCTTTCCCACGTTCTTCATGACCTGGACGCTGCAGGGGACGTGGGTGTTCGTCACCGCCTGCTGCGCACTCGCCGCCATTTGTTCGCCCCGAGTGGTCGCCCTTGACTTAACGTTGTCGTTGGGCCTTATGTTGTGGACGTGCGGGTTTGTCCTCGAAGTCGTTGCGGATCGACAAAAGTCGGCGTTCAAGGCCGATCCGGCCAATGCCGGACGCTTCATTACGACGGGGCTGTGGGCGTGGTCACGCCACCCGAACTACTTCGGTGAGATCGTGCTTTGGTTGGGCGTTGCGGTGATGGCGTATCCGGTCTTGCAAGGCTGGCAGATGGCGACCTTGATATCGCCGGTGTTCGTTGTGGTGTTACTGACTTTCATCAGCGGAGTGCGGATGCTGGAAAACCGTGCCGATCGTGAGTGGGGCGACGATGCGGATTACCAGGCCTACAAACGCAAAACACCCGTGCTGATGTTGTGGCCGCCGTGAGCTCCTGCCACGTCCGGCTATTTCGCTTCTTGAGCCCAGCGCTCAGCCATGCGTTGCATCCAGCGTCCGGTGGCAGCGAGCTGTGAAGTGGCCACGGTGTAGCGCACTTCCCGCCCCACTTTGTCGCGGTAGATGACTTTAGCCGCCTCGAGAATGCTCAGGTGCTTGGCGATGGCCTGGCGACTGATGGGTAAGGTGTTGGCCAACGCCGTCGCCGTCGTGCCGGGGTTGTTGGCGATCAGCTCGAGCAATGTGCGTCGATTGTCGTCGGCCAGGGCGATGAACACCTGGTCCACGGCAACCGATGCCATCATCGTTTGGGTGGCGCTTTGCATGCCGGTGTCGGTCAAGACCACGATCCTCAGACGCAACCATTGCGTTGCAGATAGTGTTACAGATAAAACCCTTACCTTCAAGGCCTTAACCTTATCGTTGGCGCTCGCCCTGGCTCCGGCATTGCAGGCGGATGATTGGTCGCAACGTTTGGATCCGTTGCTTGCGACAGCCGTGAATACAGGCGCCATCCCGGGCGGTGCAGTGGTGGTGGTCGAAGGTGCCCAAGTGGTTTACGCGAAGGGTTTCGGCGTGGCGCGGCCCGATGGAACGCCCGTCACTCCCGACACGAAAATGTACTTGGGTTCGGTCTCGAAATCCTATCTGGGCTTAGCGCTCGTCCGCCTGGCGCTGGACGGTCGGGTGGATTTGGATGCTGCCGTCACGACCTATTTACCCCGATTCAATGTGGGCGGCGATGCTGCGATTACCGTGCGTCAGCTGCTCAATCATACGAGCGGCCTGTCGCGTTATGTGGGTAACCGCAATCAGGCGGCGAGCAGTCTGGAGGAAGGGGCGCTGGCCGAGGCGGTCTCGGAGCTCGAGCGGTATCCGCTTCAAAGCGGGCCCGGAGAGCGGTTCGACTATTCGAATGCCAATTATCAGGTGCTGGGCCGCATTGTCGAGGTCGTCACCGGACAGCCCTTCGCGGAAGCGATGCACACGTTGGTGTTTGCGCCTCTGGGGTTAGACGACACGCGCATCCGGCACCCCTACGACGATGGTGACGCCGCCGCCGGGTACCGATTCTGGCTGACAACCCTCTTGCCGTTTTCGACGCCGATGGGGAATGTCTTGATGCCACAGGGCGGGGTGAGTAGCACGATCATGGACATGGGTAAGTACCTTGTGGCGCTCGCTACCCGTGATGCATGGCATGCCGAGTTGGCGCGCGGACATGGCCTGAAAGAATCAACAGACTACGCAAGTGGCTGGTTCGTCGTCGGTGAGCCCGACGATCCGCTGCTTTTCCATCATGGCTTGAACGCCGGTTTTAGTGCAGCGGCGGCGTTCGCCCCGCGCCGAGCACTCGGAGTCGCGGTGTTGATCCATGCGAGCGACGGTTTCGTCGCCGGGGACGTCAATGCAGTATTGGATGCCGTTCTCAACGCAGTCTTCGAGGAACTACCGGTAAGCGCCGTGGACTTTCGCTTCCGTTGGATACAACTCGCGGTCCTGGTGTTGACGATTTTGGGAATTCTTGTGTGGGTTTGCTTGTTTTTCCGCAATCCTCCTCAAGTGTCGGGGTGGCGTTTGTGGGGGCGTGTCTCGGTGCCGTCCGCGATGTTGCTCGCCCTGGCCTATGTCACCGGGTGGTGGCTGCCGCAGCTGTCGGGTATCCCACTCTCGGGAATCCGACAATTCGCCCCGGACGCCGGATGGGTACTGACGGTTTGCACATGGCTGGCTCTGGGATGGGCTGTGTTGCGTGCAGGCTGGCTGGTTGTCGGGTCGGGTCCGTCTCGTGAGTGATCGCCGAGGTAAGTTCTCGTTGCGCTTCGCCTCGATCATGACCTCTCTTTTCACCGCTGTCGCTAATGCCGAAGCTCCGAATGTGCTTTTGGTGCTCATAGATGACCTGCGCCCCGTGATGAAGTCATTCGGTGGACCCGTTGCCGCGCCGCACCTCGATCGACTCGCGCAACGAGGCATTCGCTTTGTTAACAACTACGCCAACGTTCCTGTGTGTGGTGCTTCGCGTGCTTCCATGCTGAGCGGCATCGCTCCGTCCAGCACTCGCTTCTTGTCGTACGATTCGCGGCTCGATGTTGACGCGCCGGAGGCTGAGTCGCTGCCTGCGTATTTCCGGCGCCACGGTTGGCATACTGCAGGCGCCGGAAAGATTTTTGACGTCATTGAGGATTCGTCGGACGGCTGGACCGAAGAGGTGTGGAATCCGGAAATGCGCTGGCATAGCCCGATTCCTCAGGACGGTCGGGGCGAGCATCTGCAAAAGGGCTACATCGAAGCGTTGTCCGGCGGACGGCCTCCGGCTTTCGAGCGGCTCGATGTGGACGATACGGCTTATCCGGACGGCGCGATTGCGGCACGCGCGGCAAAGGATCTCGCGCGGTTGTCGAACATGAAACAGCCGTTCTTCCTGGCCGTGGGTTTCCGCAAGCCTCACTTGCCGTTCAACGCACCGGCACGATATTGGCGCGACGACGAATCCTTGGTGCGGCCGTTACCCGTGACCTGGTACCGGATCGGTGAGGAACTGCCCGATCTTGCTCGGCATCGTTCCTTGGAGCTGCGCATGCAGTACGATGCGCTGCCTTTGCTCGGCCGCACGGACGATGCTACGGCAAGTCATCTGGTGCGCGCCTACCACGCGGCATCCCGCTACATTGACGCACAGGTCGGACACCTCATAGCGGCACTGGAAGCAACCGGTACAGCCGGCAACACCGTCGTTGTCGTCACAGGAGATCACGGTTTTTTTCTCGGTGAACAGCGGATGTGGACGAAGCACGCCTTGTTCGAGACCGCCTTGCGCACGCCGCTGATCGTCGTCGATCCACGGCGCGTCGGGGGTCAGGCCGCTAGGGCTGTCACGGACCTGCTGGATGTATACCCCACACTTGCCGACCTGGCCGGGTTGAAGGTGCCGCAAACCCTCGACGGCGTCTCGCTGACACCGCTCCTGGACGATCCCAGCCTGCGGGTACTTCCAAGCAAACCGGTAAGCGTTTCGCGTTGGATGAACGGGGAATCGGTCCGCGATCAACGCTACCGCTACACCGTTTGGTACGACGAGAATGGACGGGAGATCGACCGCATGCTCTTCGACCTCGCTGCCGATTCGGACGAGACGCGCAACCTGGCCGCGGACGAAGCATACAAAAACGTCATAGCGGAACTCAGCGCGCAACTTGCCGATCGGCGAGTGGGATCCGCCTGGTCACCTAAACTCACTCCGTTCGTGGAACGACTGGACTTTGCCAATAGCCGTACGGGTGCGTTGGTGGTGGCGATCACGACGGCCCCCATCATCGCCTTCTACGGTTCACTGCCTTTGGTTGCGCTGATCGTTGGCTGGTTGGTTTACAGGCGGCGTCGGCAGGGTTAGCTGGACGTAGCGCTCAGTGCGCGTGAAACAGAAGTTCCAATCGTCCTTCCTGTAGCAACGTGGCGCGCGCGACCTTGAAGGCAATCATGTGCTCGGTGAGTTTTTGTTGGGAGTGCGCAAACGGTGGTTTGGGCGCGTCGCTGGGCGCGATGCTCAAGTGCTCGCCATCGATAATGTGGTAGGTCTGTGTCGGCAGTTCCACACCGGCGTGCAGATTGCCGAAACCGTAGCCTCGGGTTTTGTGGGTGATGTGCGGTTGCAGGGCCGCGCTGAAAGCTTCCAGCGACATGGGGCTCAGGCAGTTCAGAAAGTCCCAGAAAAGACAGACATCTATCGATACTTCCGGGGCAAGATTCAGCGCATGTTGCCAGGCGGCGACCGACTTCTCGAAACGCGCGATTTCATCGTCGTCTTCGTCGAAGGTTGGCGCGGTCAATTCCGGCGTGTCGAGCACGTCGACGAACACGACTTTGCTGCGAAAGCGTGCGAGATAGGTCAGTGTCTTCGGTGAGCCCGCCCCGAGATCGAGGACGGTCAATGTGTCATCGGCGTCAAAACCCGCAAAGACCTCCGGAAGCATCCGACTGGTGAGTGTGGTGTTACCGGATTGGGGTTTTGTCCGCCGTTGAATCACATTGTCATTGTAAGCGTTAACCGGCTGTGGCGGTGCTCAAATCGCTTGGGCCGTCCTCCTTGCTCGCTGCCATGGGTTTGGGGCTGCCCATTTGCGCATCGCCCGGATCCATGTCGATGCTGCCCTTGAACTTGGCGCCGTCTTCGAGCGTGACACGCGGTGCCGTGATGTTGCCTTTCACGTGCCCTGATTTGGAGACGATCACTTTTTCGCCGCCCTTGATATCGCCGGTGACCTGTCCGTCGACACGCACAGTGTTGGCGTTGAGGTCGGCGGTGACACTGCCGGATGAGCCTACCGTCAGATCGTTCTTGGGAAGATCGACGCTACCCTCGATGGTGCCTTCGACGATCAGGTTTTCATCACCGCTAACGGTGCCTTTGATTTTGATGGTTTGGCCTATCACAGCAGTACTCCTCGATTGGGTGACTGGGGCAGCGGACGGCGGAGCCTTCGGCTCCTCCAACGTGCGTTCAGACGTCCGTTCTGAAGTTTTGGGCTGCGTGGATTCCTTGCGTTTTTCGAACATTAAAGAACCTCCGTTAAGTGGCGTTCCTCTAGATGGGTTCTAGTTGGATTGCCACGCGATGCTAAACCGATCGCCACTATAGAACAGGTAACGAGTCAACAAAACGTCATTTTATGAGGCGGATGGCCATGCTTTCTCAAGCGACTTCAAACACTCGGTTTGGCCGTTGTCGGCATTTGTTTTGACAAGTTTGGCGGTGCGATGACTGGAATTTGGTGACTTTAATTGTCAACTTGATTCGGCGCCGGTGCGGTTCTCGATCTCGATGCGTTGTGTGTCGATGAGTTCTCGCGCTGCGGCCGTCGGGAAGCCAATCTCTTCGAGCATGACATGACCGAGTTGCAGCCCGGATTCCAACAGCTCCGGCACAACGCGATCGGCGCCCATGTGAATCAGTTCACCCGCATGCTCTGTGTCGCTGGCCCGTGCCACGATCGGGGTGTCGGCAGACACGCGCCGTGCAGCTTGCAGTACACGTTCGGTAGCCCCGGGATCATCGGTACAGATCGCAAGCGCCGCTGCGTGGCGCAGGCGGATTTTTTCGAGCATTGCGCCGCGACTGGCGTCGCCTAATTGAATCGGTTTGCCAGCGGCGCGCAATTCGTTGGTTCGGTCGACATCCAAATCCAAAGCGACGTGGGGAATCTGTTGCAATTCTAAAAGTCGGGCCAAGAGTTGCCCTGTGCGTCCGAAGCCGACGATCACGACATGGTCGGACAAATCCGGAGCCAGCGCGGCGGCGTCCTCGAGTTCGGTGTCGCCGTCTGCGGTCAACGCGTCACCGACACTTCTGGCGAGTCGAGCGATCAGTGGGGTCAGGAACATCGTGGCGCCGACGACGATGAGCATGAACTGCGCTGTGTCCGCCGGTAACAGCGCAAAACTCAGGGCGAGACCGAGCACGACGAAGGCAAACTCACCGCCTTGACCCAGTAGCAGTCCCATCTCTATGGCGTGTGGCCAGCGAAAGCGGGCGAGCCTGGCGATGAGCGTCATGACGGATGCTTTGATGGCGAACAAGCCCAATACCGACAGCGCAATCCACAGTGGATCGTCGGCGATGGCGGCGAGGTCTATGCCCATGCCCACGGAGGTAAAAAAGAGGCCCAGCAGTAACCCCTTGAAAGGTTCGACATTGACTTCGATTTCGTGGCGATATTCGCTTTCGGCCAGCAACAAACCCGCAAGAAAGGCACCCAGCGCCGCCGATAAGCCGGCAGCGTGGGTGACGCTCGCGGTGGCGATGATGATGAGCAGCGTCACTGCCATGAAGAGTTCCGGACTATCGGCCCGCCCGACAAAGCGCAACAACGGTCGAATCACTAAGCGCCCGATTCCCAGAATGACCAGCACTGCGAGGAACGCCTCACCGACCGCCAAGGCAAGCTCCAAGGCGATTGACCCGCCGCTACTCATGCCGAAGATGCCGACGATGAACAGTATCGGCACGACGGCGATGTCTTGCGCCAGCAGCACTGCAAAGCTGCCGCGCCCGACTGTCGTGCCGAACCGACCCTGTTCGATGAGTAGCTGGATGACGATGGCGGTAGACGATAACGCCAAACAGCCGCCCAGCAACACCGAAGCCTCGACGCTGTTGCCGAAGGCCCACGCAATTGTGCCGATGAGCGCGCCCGTGATCAGGATCTGCGCACTGCCCATGCCGAACACCAGACGGCGCATGCTCCAAAGCCGTTCCAGCGAGAGTTCGAGGCCGATCATAAAGAGCAGAAACACCACGCCGAGCTCAGCGAATGCCCGCACCCCGTCGGTGTCGGTGATCAGTAAGAACCGCAGCCAGTTGAAGTCGTCGACGAAGCGCGCCAGACCGTACGGCCCGATGGCGATACCGATCAGTAAAAACCCCAGCACGGGGCTGACTTTGAGGTGTTTGACGACGGGAATGACCAGACCGGCAGCGGCCAAGAACACCACAGTGTCGTGCAGTTGTAGGTCTTCCACGCGTGTGGTGTCCCGTGAGTCCTTCGTCCTTCAGTCGGCTAGTTTAACCGGGCTTCACCGCGCGGTCCCGGTGTCAGGTGAATGAACTGCGTTGTCTCGAGGCACTCGACCTTGTGCCACTCACCTTTGCGTACGATGCATGCTTGACCTGCCGAGAGGTCCAGTTGCGTGTCGCCGGAATCGTACGTGATACGCATCCGACCGGAAATGACGTACAACAACTCATCACCGTCCGGGTGCATTTCACCGTTGTGTGGTGCTTGACCGGACATGGTCACGACCCCGAAGGTCATGCCGTCGATGCGCTCGGGCGGTCCCGGTTGGCGGGCACGCGGTTGCATCGATAAGTTCCGACGGATGTCCAACACGTGATCCCGAACGTCGACCTGTTCTACTGCTCCCATGCGTTTACTCTTTTGTTAGTAGATGATTGTCGGGGTGTTCATGGGCCCCAGCACATCTGCTGCGTGGCGTTCCAGTTAGTGGCTTCTTCCAACTGCGTAGCCAGGCTCAGCAGCAAGCCTTCTTCACCCATTTTCGCGGCAAATTGCACGCCTACCGGGAGCCGGTCCGATGTCCAGTGTAAGGGCAGGCTGATGGCCGGTTGCCCGGTGCTGTTGAACAACGGTGTGTTGGTGGCGTACTCGAACGTTCTACGTGTCCAGTCCATCGCTGTGATGTCGGGATCGTTCTGGTTCAACGCACCGTGTGGTGGCGGGGGTGTGGCGAGGGTTGCGCTCATTAAGACGTCGAAGTCGTCGAACGCGGCAGCCGTGGTCCGGGTGATACGATTTACGTAGTCGAGCGCACTCAACAACTTGACGACGTTGGTGTTCGCGCCGAACTCGGCGCAGGTCAAGGTCACTGCCTCGAAGTGGTCGCTGTCGGCGGCACAGCCGGTGGCTGCGGTGACTTGTTCGACAAACTGCGCGGCGAAGGCGCACCAGATCACGTTGATGTTTTCGGCGAACTCGTCAAAGTCGAGATGTAACGCGTTTTCGATCACGATATGCCCCAACCCCTCAAGCAACTCGATGGTGTGGGTCACGGCGGCAGTGTTTTCCTCGTGTTGCGGAGTGCCGAGCAGGGAACCGCGTTCCACCGCGATGCGTAGACGGCCGGGCGCCGTTTTTGCAGCTGTTGCGAAACTGGTGCGCGGTTGGGCGAGGAGGTGCGGTGCGCCGAGATCCGCGCCTGCGACACAATCCAACAACACGGCACTGTCGCGCACGCTGCGCGACAAGACGAACTCGATGGCGTGGGCGAATAACGGGCTCGCTGCAGCGGGCCCGGTGGGCGTGCGATCCCGCGACGGTTTCAGTCCGACCAGGCCGTTGCATGAAGCCGGTACGCGAATGGAGCCGCCGCCGTCATTGGCGTGCGCGAGCGGCACGAAGCCCGCAGCGACTGCGGCCCCGGAGCCGCCGCTGGAACCGCCCGCACTGTGCCCGGCCTTCCAGGGATTGTGCACGGGGCCGAATGCCACAGTCTCGGTGGTCGCGTTGTACCCCATCTCCGGCGTTTGCGTGGTGCCGATCAGATGGAGGCCGGCATTACGAAATCGCGCCATGAGGTTCGAATCCGCCTCGGTGGGTACGGCTGGAATCGCCCGGCAACCGGAGCGGTTGGGGGCGTCCTTGGCCTGCAGGACGAGTTCCTTGACGAGAAAAGGCACGCCGCTGAATGGTCGGTCGGGGGCATACGGTTGTTGGTCCAACGTGGCCAGCACTGCGTTGAGCGAAGGATTGCGAACTTCGATGGCAGCTAATGCATAGCTTGTCAGTTCTTGCGCGCTGACTTCTCCCGCGGCGACGAGTTGGGCGAGTCCAAGGCCGTCGTGCGCGGCGTAGTCGGAAAATTTCATGGATGTCTCCTGCGTGCTGTGACCTCGATCTCGAGCTTCATCTCGGGCTCGGCTAAACCGGCCACGATCATGGTCGCTGCGGGGGGCGCTGCACCGAAGTACTCGCGCAAAAGCGTCCAACAGGGTTCGAAGTCGTCGCGGTCTGTGAAGATATAACGTACCCGCACGACATCGGTAGCGTTGCACCCCGCATTGTTTAACGCGGCGTCGACGTTGGCGAGACACTGACGCGCTTGTGCGGTGACGTCCTCGGCAATCGTCATCGTCGCGTAATCGTAGCCAGTAGTTCCCGACACGAACACCCAATCGCCGTCGATGACGACCCGGGCATAACCGATGGCAGCCTCGAAAGTCGAACCGCTGGATATTGTCGTGCGGACCATGCATCCTAAGCTAACACCGCTTCTTGAGGCTTGCACGCATGCAAATCACGCCGATCACCCCGCACATGGGCGTGGAAATAAGCGATGTGGATTTGCGCGCGCCAAGCGAGGCGGAGTTGAGTGAGATCAATTCCCTCTTTGCACGCCATATGGTGCTGGCCTTTCGTAGTCAAGAGTTGACGCGAGACGAGCACAAGACGTTCGGTCGCTTGTTTGGCGAACTGCATATCCATCCTTCGAAGAAACAGCTGGACACCAAATCCGATCCGGAGATCTTTGCCATCAAAACCACTCCGGACTCGAATTTCACGAACGGCGAGGCATGGCATACGGATGTATCCTGCGAACCGATACCGCCATTGGGTTCTATGTTGTATGTGCGGGAACTCCCCGGGGCCAGCGGTGGCGATACGCTGTTCTGCAACATGTACCTGGCTTTCGAATCGCTGTCCGAACCGATGCGGAACTGGCTGAGGACGTTGACTGCGGTTCACGACGGCGTCAAAGATCTGGCTGCCTACAACATCACACTCAAGCCGGGGCAAACGTATCCGAAGGCGGAACATCCGATGGTGGTACGACATCCCGAAACCGGACGGGAAGTGTTGTTCGTCAACCGCTCCTTCACGGAACGGATCGTCGGTCTATCCAAAGTGGAAAGCGATGCGGTGCTTGAGATGCTGTGGCATCACGGTGAGTCGAATCCGCGCTTGCAGTGCCGAGTGAAGTGGGCACCGGGAACACTGTTGTTCTGGGACAACCGCTGCACATGGCACCACGCAGTGTGGGATTACTTCCCCAACACGAGATACGCGGAACGGGTCACGATTCAAGCACCAGCTGCACCCGTGGCAGCAGGCGCCGTTTGAACCTGAGCGTCACCCGGGTTTGACTGCCAGCGTGGCGATGGATGTGGGCATGTAGGCGTTGAGCGGCGTTGCCGTGTCAGACCAACGGTCTTCGTACAATCCGACGATGTCGAATCCCGCCTCGCACTGACCGCCGATTTGCGCCTCTAAACTGTGACTGAATTCGAGCGCCCCGCCTTCGCTGATGCGTTGCTCGATGGCGTGGTCGCTCAGGTGCTCGATATCGGCGAACGGCAATGCAAAGCGCACCTGAAGCGGTCCGCCGCGTTCGATGTCGTCATGGTCGAACAGGTAGAAATGCGGATTCATGAATCCGGCGAGCAGACGGCCACCGGGTTGCAAAACTCGAAAGCATTCACGCCACACCGCATGCACATCGGCAGCGAAGACGTTGGAGACGGGGTGGAAGATCGTCTGGAAACTGGCGTCGGCGAAGCGGGATAGATCCGCCATGTCGCCCTGTTCGCAAAACAATGCAAGGCCTTCCCGTTCGGCGACGGCGCGGTCTTTGGCCAGCTGCTCGGCGGAATTGTCGAAGCTGGTGACTCGTGCGCCAGCGGCGCTGAGAATCGGTACTTGTTGTCCGCCCCCAGACGCCAGGGCCAATAGGGCACTGTCGGTCAGATCGGCGAACCACGCGCGCGGGACTGGTTTGGTGGGGGTCAGGATGACCGACCACGCGCCTGCGCGGGCTGCGGCAATCTCTGCCGCTGTGACGGGTTGTACCCAGGGGCTGTTGCCGCCGGAGGATTGAATGTCCCAAGCCCGGGCGTTGAGTTCGACAACCTTCTTCATTGGTTTGGTCGGCAATTGCGCGTTGGTCGATGGTTTGGCCGTAGCGATTATGGCTGAATTCGCTACTGAGAGGTGACTATGAAAATTCGACTGGCCAGTGTGTTCGTCAAAGATCAAGCGGATGCGCTGGCGTTCTACACGGGCACGCTCGGATTTGAGGTCAAGGAAGATTTCCCGGTGGGTGAGCATCGATGGCTGACGGTGGTCAGCCCCGAGGAAAGCGATGGCGCAGAACTACTGCTGGAGCCCAACGAGAATCCTGCAGCGGGCGCCTACCAAGAGTCGTTGTTCGAACAGGGGATCGCAGCGGTGACTTTTTCGAGCAACGACATCGAAACGGAGTACGTGCGGCTACGCAGCTTGGGCGTGGAATTTACCCTCGCACCCACCGATGTCGGCAATGCCGTCGTCGCGGTATTCGACGATACTTGCGGCAATCTGATTCAGCTTGCACAGATGACCTAGTGCTCTCGAGATTCCACGGTTTGCGAGAGGTCCAGTACGCGCACGTTGATGGCGAAGATCACCACTGACAAGATTGCCAACGCACCCGCGATGGTGAAGGCGATGCCCGGAAAGTAGAATGGTGCATCCGGACCCGTGAAATAACTGAAGCTTTGCGTCATCAACAGCGGTCCGATGATCGCGGCGAGGCTGCCGACGCTTGCGTTGATCCCTTGCAACTCTCCTTGTTCGTTTTGTGGAACTTGGTTGGACATGATGCCCGCGACAGAGGGACCCACGAAACCGGCCAGGGCTGAAACGAAACACCACAGGTAAACCGAGAACGGATTCGGTGCAAAAGCGATGCCGAGGTAGGCGGCGGCGCACGCAACGAATCCGACGAAAGCGGTTCGGGGTGAACCCCATCTGGGAATCACTACGCGAATGAGATAACCCTGGACGAAAGCCATCAACACGCCCACCAAGCCCATCGACAGACCCACGTCCCAGGGAGTCCAGTTGAATTTCTCGATGGTGTAGAAGTTCCAGTTGGACGGGTATACGTGGTGGCCGATGTTGTAGATGAACATCACCGCGATTAGCCCCAACAAAATCGGGTATTTGCCGATCTGCAGCAATCCTCCGATAGGGTTGGCGCGCTTCCATTCGAACTTGCGGCGTTGTTCTCCCGGTAAGGTCTCCTTCAGCGTGAAAAAACCGTACAAGGTGTTCAGCGCAGCCAGTCCTGCCGCCGCAAAAAAAGGCAGCCGCGTGTCGATTTCGCCGAGGAAACCGCCGAGACTCGGGCCAAAAATGAAACCCAGGCCAAACGCCATGCCGAGGAGTCCGAAGTTCTGGGCGCGTTCTTCGGGCGGGGAAACGTCGGCAATCAGGGCATTGGCGGTTGCGTACGTGGCGCTGGCGATTCCCGTCAGTATGCGTCCGATGAATAGCACCCAGAGTACCGTGGCCATACCCGCGATCATGTAATTGATCGCGTACATCGACAGAGAAATGAGCAGCACCGGGCGTCGTCCGAACCGATCGCTCAAGTTACCGATGGTGGGTGAGAACAGGAACTGTAGCGCCGCGTAGAATACGACGAGATATCCCGCGATCTGCGAGGTGCGAGACAGATCCAAGCCGGTGAGCTCCATTAGAAATTCCGGCAGCACCGGCATGATCAGACCGAAACCCACCGTATCCAGAAACACGGTAATGGTGACGAAAGTCAGGGCGTGGCGTTTATTGTTCATGTTTTTTACGTGCCCGGATGACGCTGCGCAGTGAGGGAAGGAGACTCGTTCACAATAGTGACCGACTATTGTACCTTGGTTGATCCATCCTTGGTGCCAAACGCATAGCGAGGCAATCATGAGCGACGTATCCGAAATTCAAGCACTCGAGCAGGAGATCTTCGAACTGACTGGACGTTTGGCGGAGCTGCGCAGGTCAGCACGCGGACAAGCCGTGCCGAACTACGGGTTTGCCGTGCTGGGCGGAGAGGCGAGCCTGCTGGACTTTTTCGGCGACAAAGACAAGTTGTTGGTGATTCACAACATGGGTCAGGGTTGCCGTTACTGCACGCTGTGGGCGGACGGCTTCAACGGCTTTCTCCCGCATCTCGAGGCGGCAATGTCGGTGGTATTGGTGTCGAAGGACACGCCCGAAACACAAAGGCGGTTTGCTAACAGCCGCGGCTGGCGTTTCCGCCTGGCCTCGCACGGCGGTGGTGATTACATCCAGGAACAGACGGTGCTGGTGGAGCAATCCAACATGCCCGGTGCGGTCGTGTACGAACGCGACGGCGAGCAGATCCTGCGCAAGAATTCGTGTGTCTTCGGTCCGGGCGATATGTACTGCTCGGCTTGGAATCTTTTGGCACTGGCCGGCATGGGCACCAATGAGTTCACGCCGCAATACAATTACTGGCTACAACCGGCTGAATTGGACGACGGCGGTGCCAATTTGCTCGAATAGCACGATCGCGCGGCTTGCTTTCAGTCGATAAGTGCCACGCAGCGGGTCCAACCGGCTGAAGCCCCTTTGATCTTGACCGGGAAGCAGGCCACTGTGAATCCGGTGGGCGGAAGCGCTTCGAGATTGTGCAGCTTTTCCATTTGCCAGTACGGGATCTCTCGTCCGGCTTTGTGACCTTCCCAAATCATGCTGGGATCGCGATCCTCGTGCCACCGCTTGGCCGTGTGGTTGAACGGGGCGTCCCATGACCAACCATCGGTACCGACGACGCGCACACCGCGCTCGGTTAGGTACAGCGTCGCTTCGCGTCCCAACCCACAGCCCTTGTCGACATATCCCGGTTGACCGAATACCGCCCCCGCGCTCGTGTTTACAAGCACGATGTCTAACGGTTGCAAGACGTGACCAATGCGTTCCAGTTCGGCTTCGATGTCCGCCGCGGTGACGAGATAACCATCCTCGAAGTGGCGAAAGTCGAGCTTCACTCCGGGTTTGAAGCAGTATTCCAATGGCGTTTGGTCGATGGTCGGTGCGGGTTCCTTACCGTGGTGGGTGGTGGAGTGGAAGTGCCAGGGGGCGTCCATGTGGGTGCCGTTGTGGGTGGACAGTTGGATGGACTCGACCGCCCAGCCTTCCCCGTCCGGCAGCTCTTCCGGTTTAAGACCCGGGAAGAAGTGTGCCAGCGCGCCAGCGGTCTCCGAATGCGTGCGATAAGTGACCTGCGGCGAACCGCCGGGGTGGTCGGTGTGCTCGTTGTTCTCGATGGCGACGGATAGATCGATAAATTGCATGGGTAAATTACATGTGCCGGCGAATGCGTTACGCTCGATTCTACCTACTTACCCGCACGGGGCACGGATTTCGAGCGATGCAATACACGATCTACGGCGGCGAGCTCAGCCTGTTTACCCGCAAACTCGAGGCAGCCATGATCTTCTACGGTGCCGATCATCGAGTGTTGGCGAAGAACCCAGCCAATAGCGAATTGATCGAGCTTCGAGCAGGGACCCACCAGGTGCCGGTGTTGCATACGCCGGAGAACTGGATGATCGCGGACACCACACCGCTCATTCGGATGCTGGACGGGCGCTTTGCCGAGCGCGCTCTGTTTCCGGCTGACGAACTGGGTGTATTGGTGCATGTATTGGAAGAGCACTTCGATGAGTGGATCGCCCGAGTCATGGTGCACTACAGATGGCACTACCCAGAGAGTGCCAAGTTTGCCGCGGCGAAGATTGCCGACGGCAACCAAGACGCCGCCGAACGCATACTTAGCTGGGGGCCGCGCGCCTGTCGCGCCACAGGCACCGAGTCTCCCCATCAGCGCGAGGCGGCCGAGGCTGAATATCTGCGCGTGCTGACGGCAGCCGAAGCGCAACTCAAGGACACCGCGTACCTGTTGGGCGATCGACCTACCGCACTCGATTGTATCGTGCTGGGTGGACTACGCGCGCATACTTACATGGACCCGGATCCGAAGCGGGTTGTCAGCGGTTTCCCGACCGTTGTCGAGTGGGCGCAATCGCGTGCGGATCGGTGGGACGGCTCTGGAGAGCTTGCCCCTTTCCCGCGCTCGACTCCGTTCGCCCAAGCGGTGTTGGGCGAGATGGCCGATACCTATGCGCCGTTCGTGTTGGCTAACCGAGATGCCCAGGCCGCGGGCGCCAAGGCGTTTCGATGTGATACATACGGCGAGGAAGTCAGCTATTTATCGCGGCCTTATCCGGAGCTTGCGCGTAATATGGTGATCGAGCGAATATCGAAGTTGAACAGTCCTGCGGTGGCGGATTGGCTCAAGGCACATCGCCTCGCAGCGACGTTTTGTTGAGGAATTGTGGCGGGAGGTTCGCAATGGCACGCACTGTAAAAGACACGATGGTGAAACCCACACGCTTTGCGCACTTTGTGTTGCGGGTGTCGGACATGGATGCCTCTGTGACGTGGTACAGCACTGTGCTCGGCATGGAAACCGTACATCGTAATCCCATGTTGTGCTTCATGACTTACGATGACGAACATCACCGTTTGGCGTTGGCACAAACCACCGTGGAAGCGGGACCTAAGGGCGCGCCTGGGCTCGACCATGTAGCGTATACGCTTGGATCGTTGGAGGACTTGTTAGCAACGTACAAGCGCTTGAAAAAACACGACATCCTGCCTGTATGGCCGATCAACCACGGCTTGACGACGTCGATGTACTACGCCGACCCGGACGGTAACCGCGTTGAATTTCAAGTCGAAAACTTGGACACGAAGGATAAGTTGCAGGCGTTCATGCGCAGTGAAGCGTTTGCAGAGAATCCGATCGGCGTCAATTTCGATCCTGAAAAACTCTTGGCGCGTTTCGAAGCAGGCGATCCGATTGAAGCGTTGTTGAGACAAGATGCAGCACCGGCATGAGTAACGATTTCGAAAAAGACCGCGTCATGGAGTACTTTATCCGCAATGAAACGCGGCTAAAGGGATTTGTTAGTAAGTTGGTCAGTGACGTCGATGAGGTGGTGTTTGCAGCACGACGGCGATTTGCCGAGATGTTGGAAGATTGTGCGTACCTCGATACGCCGGACAGCCCGCTGGCGAACGCGTTGTTTCAATGTAACGTCAACCTTGCCACCTACCTGGAACTCAAACAACGCGGCATCGATGTACACACTTACGGGGCGGCTATGCTGGATGATTTACGCTCGCGTGTGGAGACGCCCCCGCCGTTCGAAGGTGAGGGTATGCCTGATCTTGCGGGCCCGGGTACGCATCCCGGTGAGTTCGAGTTAGAGCTGGTCGAGGGCGACGGGCAGGATTTCGACTGGGGTTACAACATCAAGTCGTGTGCGATCTGTCATCAGTTCGCCAAGTACGATGCTCTGGATTTGGTGCCTTACATGTGCGCCTCGGATGACGTTATGAGCGATGCGGGCGATCAAGGATTGGTCAGGACAGGCACCATTGCGCTGGGTGCGCACCAATGTGACTTTCGCTATAGACAAGGCGGCACACCGCGCCCACTGGCGGAGCACCATCCGGAGAAGATTCGCTGGGTGGGCTAATCTGCTACCTAGTATGCAAACGTACCGGCAGGTCCGCGTAGCCGTTGACGAAGTTCGAACGCACGCGCACGGGTTCGTCTACCACTTCGACAAAGTTGAACCGCTTGGTGATTTCTTCCCAGACAATGCGCAGTTGCATCTCGGCTAGGCGGTTGCCCATGCAGCGGTGGATGCCAAAGCCGAAAGAGACGTGATGGCGGGGGTTCTTGCGGTCGATGACGAGTTCGTCGGGCTGCTCGATGACCCGCTCGTCGCGGTTGCCCGAGATGTACCACATGACGACTTTGTCGCCTTCTTTGATCTGTTGTCCGCCGAACTCTATGTCGCGCAACGCCCTTCTACGCATGTGCGAGAGCGGGGTTTGCCAGCGGATGATCTCTGACACCATACCCGGGATCAGCGCCGGGTCGGCGCGCAGCTTGTCGTATTGTTCCGGGTACTTGTTCAGCGCGACGACACCCCCTGAGATCGAATTACGCGTGGTGTCGTTGCCGCCGATGATCAACAACAGCAGTGTGCCGAGAAACTCCATGGTCCGCGTGTGCATGTCGTCGGTGCTTTTGTCGTTCGCGAGCATCGTCAGCAGGTCGAAGCCCTCCGGCTTCCCCTTGCGCTCCTCGAATAACTGATAGAAGCAGTTATAACATTCCATCATCACTTCGCGACGCTGTTCCTCGGTGATGGTGAACGACCCTGTCAACTCGGGCGTCGCGATGGCGGTGTCAGACCAGTAGGTGAGCTTGCGGCGGTCTTCGAAGGGGAAGTCAAACAATGTTGCCAGCATCTGCGTGGTTAACTCGATCGATACGGCATCGACCCAGTTGAACGTTTCGCCCACAGGCAGCGCATCGAGGATCTTGCCCGCCCGCTCACGGATGATGCCCTCCAGATTGGCCAGATTGGCGGGTGCGACGACGGGTTGCACGACTTTGCGTTGCTCGTCGTGGATGGGGGGATCCGATTGAATGAAATTGACGAACTGAAAATCTTCGGGCTGATCGCCAAGCAAGACGGTCGGTTCGGACGAGAACACTTCGTGGTGCTTGTCGATCTGGATGATATCGTCGAACCGCGTCACGGACCAAAAACGGCCGAAAGGCGTTTCCGGGCTTTGGTGCACGGGTGCTTCGTCGCGCAGACGCTGGAAATAGGGCTTCCACAAGGCGTGTTCGTAAAGTTCCGCGTTAGACACATCGATGTCTTCGAGTGGGATGGCATACGGATCTGGTAGATCAGGCGTTTGGACGGCTTCGCTCACGGTCTTCTCCCAGCGGCATCGCTTACGTGCGTCTTTTTACCACAAAACGACCCAGGACGAGTTGGCGCCCCACGGACGGTAGAGCGCAACTTAAAGTCAACGGACAGCGTCGGTACGTTGTGTAGGTAAAGGACAAGGTCGATCCCAACTACGTCTTGGCGGCGGTATTGCCCGGCTATCGCGCGCGCAGGAGGGTTTAGCGGTGCAACGGCTTACTCGTAACGACAGGACGCGGGCTTACTGGCGATCAGGTAAGGCCGAAAGTTGGTGGCGTTTGGATCCATGCAGCCCGATAGATCGAGCAGTCGTACCGCTTTGAAGTCGATGGGATGACTTTCACTTTGCAGTGCGATGTAACCGGAACCCAAAACCGAGTTGGGGGCATCGAGCGACGCGTCATCTTCGGTGACCTCCCCATCCGCTACCGAGCCGAGCTGAGGACGATGATACTTCAGCACTTCGGTGCCGTTGACGTAGTGGGTTACGCTACCACCGCCAAGCACTACGACCGTCACGGTGACCCATTGATCGCCATCGAATGTGGCGGATGTCGAATTGAGACAGTGCGGTGTAAAGAGTTGCCGCTCGACGACGATGTGCGTTCCGGGTGTGCATACGTTGGCAGTGGGTCGTGGTTGATCGTTGCCGAGTCCGCCGAGGAACTGCGCTTCGATCGAGATGGGGAAGTCCTGCTTCAGAGACATTGAGTGCGGTTCCTGAGCATGCAACATGACGCCGCTGTTGCGGACCGCCCAACCGCGTGGCCCGCCGACGAGCTGCTCGCCAACGAAGCGGTAGGTGACGCTCAGCGCATAATGGGAAAAAGGCCGTTCGAAAAAGAGATGTCCGAAACGACCGTCGAACCGCTCGTACTCATCGTAGCGAACTTTGAGTAAGTTCCCTTCTACCCTGAACGTGTGGGCGACATTCTCTCCGCTCGGATGCCCGGTGATTTTCGGCACCCACCCCGTAAGATCTTTACCGTTAAAGAGATCGATCCAATGATCGGCGTCGACATTGGGGGGCGCGGCTCCGGCGACGCTGGTGACCACGAGGCACACGCTTAGCACGCTTGGGATGAGAGTTCGACGTACTGGCTTGTTGGCGTTCACGTCGTTAAAGACCGGTACTTGCATGAGAACGCAAGTGTATACCGCTTCTGCTGGATAAGAGAGTGCAGAACAAAAGGTGGGAGGTGGGAACGAGAAGAGCGAAGCACGGTGGTCGGGCTCAGTGTGTTGAGCACGTCCGCAGCGCCTCGCTCGTTCGGTTACTTGATCTTTATCCGTAGTACCACATGGGGAGAGCCTCCTTTCTGTCTGTCTTTCTGTTTGTCCTGGTTACCGTTACTTCCTTTGCGTAACTTCCGTTGCGTACGTTGCGTACGTTGCGTACGTTGCGTACGTTGCGTACGTTGCGCACGTAACTCACGTACGTGTTGACTTACGCAGTTACTAACTCAGTTACTTGCGCAGTTACCTACTCAGTTACTTGCGCAGTTACCTGCCTCGTACGCGGTGACCTACCTAGTCCGAACTTCGTCCTAAATTCGGTCCGTCTTTAGTTATCGACCGATGCGCACTGTCGCTTGAGTCCGCCAACAAAGTCCTTCCAATTTCCTGCCGTTTTTCTGATGTTTTTCACAGATGTGCGTAATCGGCCACGTGTCGCGTGAGTCATATGTAAGGGGTTGTGTGAGGATGTAGAGGGTCGGTCTTGCGCACAGTAAGGTGCGCCAGCCTTGCCTACATTTTACGTTTCGAACGACGCGAGTATTTTTTTTGTTATTAACCCGTGTAATAGTGGTCATCAATTTGACACCACACCGAAAGTGGGCGAACAGCCGTACCCCGGAGGCGCAAGCGCCAGGCAAGGAGTCACGGAGGGCTTCATGAGTTCACGGGTGCTAAAAATCGGTGAGTGTTCGGTGGACGAGGGGAAGCACTGCATCGTGAAAGGTGGTCAGACCACCAAGATTGAGCCGCGTGACTTCGGTGTTCTCGAAATGCTCATCGCACGTGCGCCAGATCTGGTTTCGAACGACGCGATCATGTCGCACGTTTGGCAAAATAAAGTCGTCGGCGACAATGTGTTATATCAATCTGTCGGTCGCCTGCGTCGCGCTCTCGGTGACAGCGCACGACAACCGACCTACATCGAGACGCTTGCGAAGCGCGGCTATCGACTCATCGCGCCGATGAGCGTGGTGAGCGGGACGCAGCTGCGCACGGTCGAGCTGGCACCGATTGCGGTGCTACCCTTTCGCAACTACTCCGGTGAGCTGCTCAATCCCGGATTTTCGGAAAGCCTCGGCTTCGAAGTGGGTCAGCAGTTTATGGATCGGGCGATTGACGTGTTGAACTTCGATCATCACGACGTGACGTACGACGATCCTTCGGAATTTGCGGTAGCCGAGAACGCCGGGGCCAGCACGCTGGTCACGGGTTCCATCATCGCGAACCAAGACTCCGTACGTGTGCTGGTCAGCCTCAGTGACGTGGGCTCGCAACTCAAACTCTGGTCCGCGCGCTACGATCTCAAGCTGGTGGATATGTTCGACGTCCAGAGCTTGTTGGGTAAAACCATCGTGGACGATCTCTGCGCCAAATTCGTCGACCGCTTTGGGCCTAGAGCGGCCGTTGAACATCGCCCGGTCAGCGTCCCGAGCATGCGCTGAGCTCCGAGCGCCTCTCAACAGCGTCCTTTGTGGGACAGCGACCGTCTAAGTGGTTTAATAGTCACTTGCTTTGAGTTCGGAGGGAGTCGGATGCGTGGCAGGCTGCGCGCGATATCCGGTGGCGTACTATTTCTGTTGTTTTTGACCGGCACCGCCTGGTTGAAAGTGACCGATGATGCCTCGGAATCCATGCTCCCCACGGATGCCGCCACCGTTGCGCGGTATCAAGACTACCTAGACCGCTTCCCCAGCGATCAGGGCGCACTCGTCGTTTTCGAAGGCTTGTTGTGTCAGGAGGCGGGTTGGCAGTTGATGAGCGAGGTGGAGGCGCAATTCGCGAGACACCCTTTGATCGACCGCACGGTGTCGTTGATGTCGGCCACGACGCGCTATGTCACCGGCGAAGGTGACACGCTCGAACTGGATGTGTTTCGCGACATCGAATTCGACGACCCGGCAGAGCGTTGCGCGATCGGCCGCAGCTACGCCCCCTTCCGACAGATTTTGGTCGCGGATAATGACGCAACGGCGTTATTTCTGATTGCAGCCGGTGATTCCGATGCAGTGGCATTCAGTCGCGAGCTCAAGTCCGTCATCGAACCCTACCTTGCTCGGGCGGACGCGCTGGGCGGATCGATTATCCTCACCGGCGAAGCGGTCATGAGTGCCGAACTGTCCAACGTGGTGGCATCGGATTCGGTACTTGTCGGTGCGGTGTTGCTGCTCATGCTGGCACTGTTGTTCGTGCTCACGCGTTCCTGGATTGCCGTGGCCTGCGCGTTCATCTTGAACGTATGGGTACTTGCGGTCACCTATGGTTTCATGGGCTGGATAGGACTCGAGTTGTCACCGGCGACGAGTCTGGTGGTGTTTCTACTCGTGCCATTGGCCAGCGCCTTCGTGGTGCATGCGTATGGTTACGTGGTGCGGACCGAGGATAAGTCGCAAGCTCCGCAGCTTGCGCGCACAGCCTTTGTCATGGCGGGGGTCAGCACGGCAATCGGGTTTGCCTGCACTGCGTTGACACCCGCACCGGACGTGCAAAGGTTGGCGCTGATGGGGGTGGTCGGCATCGCAGCCGCCTCGGTGGGTGTGTTTCTTATCGTGTTCCCCATATTGCTGTGGAAACCCAACTTCTCGTATGTGGTGAGATTCGGTATCACCCGCGGCTTTCTGGGCAACCCGGTCTATGGCTACGTGCTCTTTGCTGCGCTCATTGTCAGTACAGCCATTGGTTTGTCGCAATTGCGGATTGACTATGGCCCTTCCGACTACCTGCCCCTCAGCAATCCGGCGCGTGCCGATTTCGAGCGTGCGGGTGAATCTTTCGGTCGCATGAACTTGCCGCTGATGGTGGCGGTAGAGGACGCTGAGGACGTGGTCGTTTGGGAGCGCCTCGCGCCGCTGGTCGACTCGCTCTATGAGAAGTACGGAGCGGGTTTCCAGGCGTCATGGTTCTATCCTCACATGTCGGAACTCACCCGCGCCTTCACGCGTTCCGGCGGCGAGGCGGCGTTTGATTTCCCGCCCGATTCGGACACTTTCGCGCAACTGGCGCTGTGGTTCGAGCCCGAGGATCTCGAACTCTTCATGGATGAAGACCGCGAACGCATTCTGGTGCTGTTCCAGGTGCCTTATCTCGGATCGCATGGTTATTACGAGATGAAAGCGCTGGTGGACGACTACCTGGCGCGTAGCGGCATCGAAGGTCACTTTGTGGGACGTGTGAGTAGCTTCTTCGAAACCGGGCATCGTATTGGGGCCGACAACCTCCGAGGCCTGACCGTGGGAGCGGCATTGATCTTCCTGCTCTTGTGGGGGCTCTTCCGCTCCATTCCGTTGGCTTTGATCGGTATCCTCGTCAACGCTTTACCCGTGTTGTCGGGGTTGGCGGCGTTGGGGTCGCTGGGTGTGCCGATCGACCTCGGCAGCTCGGTCGTTGCCGCGATGGCATTCGGGATCGTGCTCGACGATTCCACGCACCTGCTCGTGCGCGTGCAGCAACTCGTGCGATCAGGCTACGATCCTTCGACAGCGGTGGTGCGTGCCGTAAGTGACCTGATAGCGCCCATCATGACCACAACAGGCATCATCTGTGCGGGTTTTCTGGTCCTGTATGCAGCGGAGATGAGACCCTTCAACGATTTCGCCACGGTCATTCTCATGACTTTGATCAGCGCGCTCGTGACCGACGTGCTCATTTTGCCGCTGTTGGTGCGGCGGTTCATGCCGGATCCCATCAGCCGGCGCTTGTAGCCAAACACCTGGCGCATCGGCCTCGTAACTAGCTCCTAACAAGCCAACAAACGCGATAGTCAGCGTACTCGACGCAGCGCGGATGTCGAGAAATTCCTTTTTTCAGTGAATTCCTGGTCAAAACGGTAGGTCGACCAGAGCAGCGTGGTGGCCCGCTTGGTCTTGGTATTGAGCATGTGCATGGTGTGTGGAAACAGCATCGTGCGGCCGTGGACCTCGTAAGGCCTGTAGTCCTCCACCGTCAACTGCTTGATGCGTTGTTCGCCGTCAAAAAGATCCGCTTTGCGGATGCGTTTGTGTTGCCGGTCCACCCACACGTGATGGTGGGTGTAGCCTGAGTACCGATCGTGCGGGATGCGCTTGACCACGTCGCACAAGTCGTCGCCGCAAGCGTCCTCGCGCAGCCATTCGTAGTCGAACTCCTCGACACCGTAGTCGGCCAGATCTTCGTAGGCGAAGGTGCTGCCGACGAAGGCGCCGGAGCGGTCACGTGCCGCGATGCGTTTGGTGCGGTTGAGCCCGGGAATGAAGATCCACTGGTCGTCATCGTCCAGGCGATGGCTGTGGGTCAAAAGGCCGGTATTGCGAATTGCCTTAGGGGTGGCAAACCGGATCATGGTCATGACGGTGGCGGGCGCTGCCTCGAGTTGTTCGATGGACAGCGTACGTTCGCGGGTTTTACCGGACTTGGTCGTGAGCACCATCTTCAGGTTCACGGCGTAGCCCAGGTAGCCGTGACTGGCGTCGAACTCGGCTTGCATGACTGCCCGGCCTTGTGGGTCGGCGTTGACCAGCGTCGCTCCAAACAGCATGAAAAGCCCAAGAATTAACGATTTAAATGAATGTAAGTATTCACTTACTTGAGTGGAGGCGAGGTTCGATAGGACTGGCTGCGATGCGGTGGGACGGTCGATATGGGGCATGGCGCGGACCATAGCAGCGTTCGACTGAACTCGCGATGAATCATTTCGATTCGTTCCGGTCCAAGCAAAAAGGGGAGTGATATAGTCCGCTCGCGCGTTACAGCGGCGAATTGAGGCGAATTGACGCAGCCGTGAATGGCGCAATAGCGATACGAATAGCGATAGTAGTAGCGAACAGAAGTAAACGAGATGCAGTTAACGCGAGTCCTGAGCCCCTTCGTTTTCATAACATTCAGCGTGGTCGTCACCGGCTGCGGCGGCGGCGGTGGAGGCGGCGGTGGCAGTAATCCACCGCCGGTAGCGCAAACCGACTTCGAACAAGGCATCTTCAGCAACCCCTCCCTGTACAAGGACATCTGTCTGAACCCGCGAACGGGCAATTTCCCGGACACCCAGGGTGCCGAAGAGGACGAGAACGATTGGCTGCGCGCCTGGAGCCACGACCTCTACCTGTGGTACGACGAGATCGTCGATGAAGATCCGCGCGACTACGCCACGCCCGATTACTTCGATTTGATGCAGACGTTTGCGACCACGCCGTCGGGTGCGCCCAAGGATCAGTTCCACTTCACCTTCGATACACAAGCGTGGCAACAGTTGTCGCAGTCGGGTGTGTCCGCAGGGTATGGTGCCGAGTTCGAACTGGTGTCAGCCACCGCGCCACGGCGCATTGTAGTGGCGTACATCGAACCGGGTTCACCGGCTGAGAGTGCGGGGGTCACGCGTGGGACGGTGGTAACCGAGGTCGACGGTGAAGACGCGATTAACGGCACAGACACGGATACGCTGAATGCCGGATTGTTTCCCGCTACCGCAGGGGAGCTGCACAACTTCGTGATCGAAGATTTCGACGGAGCCAATTCGAGATCCATCAGCATGACGTCCGCCGATGTTACCCAGGAACCGGTACCCACCAGCACCGTGCTGAATACCGGCAGTGGTCCCGTTGGCTATCTTGTTTTTCACTCGCACATCGCGACAGCGGAAGAAGGGCTGGTAAATGCAATGAGCGCATTCGAGTCAGCCGGTGTCGTCGAGCTCATTGTCGATCTGCGCTACAACGGCGGCGGCTTCTTGGACATTGCCAACGAGTTCGCATTCATGATTGCAGGACCTTCAGCGGCTTCCGGTCGAACGTTCGACGAAACGCAGTTCAACCACAAACACCCCACGATCAATCCAGTCACCGGTGCCGCGCTCATGCCCGATGCGTTTCACACCACCACACAAGGCTTCTCATTGCCAGCGGGTAATCCATTACCGAGTGTGAACGTACCTCGCGTATTCGTTCTATCCGGTCCTGGTACGTGTTCTGCGAGTGAGGCGATCATCAATGGTTTACGGGGCATTGGCGTCGAAGTCATCCTCATTGGCGATACGACGTGCGGAAAGCCGTATGGGTTCTATCCCACCGACAATTGCGGTACCACCTATTTCACCATTCAGTTTCGCGGCGTCAATGCGCAAGGCTTCGGTGACTACGCCGATGGCTTCGTGCCGACTGAAACGCCGGTGGAAGCCTATGAAGTGATGGGTTGCGCGGCACCCGATGATTTCGGCCGCCAGCTTGGCGATATCAACGAAGTACGCCTCGCCACGGCACTCGATTACATCGGTACCGGTGTCTGCAATGTACCGCCGGTGGCATTTGCAGCATCTGCCGGTGCCAAGGCGGTGCAACTCGACGATGCGGACAGCGCCGGTACCAATGCGGCATCGCGACTGACCAAACCGGTACGAATGCCGGGTACGGTCAAACGGTGAGGGGGTTCTTTGCGCTTTGTATCGGCGGCCTGTTGGGGTGCCAGGGAGTGAATGCGACACTGTCACCCGCACGCCTCGTGGATGCCACGGACGCGTCGCTCGATGAACTGCGTCGGGTGCTCACCCGGGCGACGGGTACCGAGAATCCGCGCATAGGCGATACAGCCTTTCGCGATACGCATATACTCGTGCTGCAGCCTGATGCCGGCGCCAGCCCACAAGCCCGCGCAGCCACCGGGCGTATGACGGGTACGCCCAGACGTTTCCACCTATTGAGTGACGGTCAGCGGTGTGTGCTGGAGGACGTCAACAGCGGTGAGCGTTACGAGCTGGCGGATGCGAGTTGCGAGGTGCTCGCTCCGCGTTAATACCGTTTATCCACTGGGGGAGCATGGAGGTATGGGAGAGGAAGTCGTCGTCATTGCCGTACACGGCATGGGAGATACACAAGAAGATTTCGCGGATGAACTGCGCGAGTCCCTGGCGGATGAGCTGGGTAGTAGCGATTGGGCAAAAGTGCATTTTGATACGATCTACTACCAGGGCGTGCTGCAACCCAATCAAAAAGCCGTGATGCGCCGTATGCGTTCGCAAGAACTGGACTGGCTGCGCATTCGCCGCTTCTTGCTCTACGGCTTTTCCGATGCCGCCGGACTCGAACGCGCGGCGCATCGACCGAATAGCCCTTATGCGCAAGTGCAACGCATCATCCGCGATACGCTCGAGCGTGCATTCGACTTCATCGGTGGCTCACGACCCGTAGTGGTCGTTGCGCAATCGCTCGGCGGTCAGGTCATGTCCAACTACTTGTGGGATGCGCAGCAGGGTGGAGGCGCTTCGCGCGGTGTATGGCGCCACAGCACCACGAACACGCAACGCGACGATTTCTTACGGCTGAAAAAACTGCGCTACTTCTACACGACAGGATGCAATATTCCGATTTTCCTTGCCGGTTTTCCGCAAGGACAAATCAAACCTGTTAAAACCGCGAGCAGTGGGTATGCATTCCGCTGGAAGAATTTCTACGATGAAGACGATGCTTTGGGTTGGCCGCTCAAACCGTTGAGTCCCGCTTATCGCAAAGCCATCCATGGCGACTACAAAGTCAACGCAGGTGGCTCGCTGATTGGTCACGTGACGCAATCCTGGAACCCGTTCAGTCATGGTGGCTACTGGACGGACAAACAAGTTATCAAACCGCTAACGCGCGACATTCGCTCGCTGTTCGCTTAAAACAGATGCAACTGATAGCCACAGATCGCGCGACTACGCTGGAACAGACCGTACCGGAGTCCGGTACGGAGGCCAAGTTTCAACACCCGCAAACGACTGCCGACGGCAGCGCGCGAGCATTCGTGACACCCTCCCGGCTCGAGACGCTGTGGTTCAATACCGGCACTCTATGCAATTTGACGTGTACTCACTGCTACATCGAATCGAGCCCCAGCAACGACAGTTTGGTGTACTTAACCCTTGCGGAGGTGCAAAGCTACCTGGACGAAATCGATAGGGAATCGCTGAAGGTACGCGAGATCGGGTTTACCGGTGGTGAACCTTTCATGAATCCCGACTTTATCGACATGTTGTACGCATGCACGGAGCGTGGCTTGCGTGTGCTGGTGCTGACCAACGCCATGCGACCGATGATGAAATGTCGCGAGTCCTTTGCAGAACTCGTTCGAAGACAGGGTGAGCTGATCACAGTACGCGTGTCGGTGGATCACTTTCAACGTCAGTTACACGAACAGGAAAGAGGGCTGCGTTCGTGGCAGCCGATGGTTGACGGATTCGCATGGCTTGCGCAGTTGGGCGTAGACCTGCAAGTCGCGGCACGCCTGCGCTGGGGTGACAGCGAGCATGGGATGCGAGCTGGTTTTGAGGCGCTCTTTACGCAGCTCGATGTCGACTTGGATGCGCACGACCCGCAGTCGTTGGTGCTGTTTGCGGAAATGGACGAAAACGCCGAGGTGCCTGAAATCACCACCGACTGCTGGCAAATCCTCGATCAAGAACCAACTGCCATGATGTGTGCATCGTCGCGCATGGTGGTGAAGCACAAAGGCCAACGCGCTCCGGAAGTCGTCGCCTGTACGCTGCTGCCTTACGATGCCGATTTCAACCTGGGTACGGACCTGAAGGGGAGCCTTCGCCGGGTGTACCTCAATCACCGATATTGTGCGCAATTCTGCGTACTGGGAGGCAGCAGCTGCTCCTAGTGTCCTGTCTTGTTAATTCAGGAGAGGGTTGAAGAAATGACGCCCGGCAACCGATAATCCCGCGCTTCGTCATACCAGGAGTACGGTGCTGTGGTAGAGCTTCTCACTTTCGAAAACCTCGCCAATCTCGGCGTCCTTTTGTTCCTGCAAGCTGTGCTCGGGTTCGACAATTTGTTATACATTTCCATCGAATCGAAGCGAGCCCCGGCCGCGAGCCAAGCGAGTGTGCGGCGCAATGGCATTCTGATCGCCATTGCACTGCGCATCGTCCTTCTGTACCTCATGGTCAAGCTCATCGAAGTGTTGACGGAACCGTTTTTCAGTATTCACTGGACAGGCGTCATCGAAGGCAGCTTCAACTTTTCCACAATCGTATTCTTGTTCGGCGGCGTCTTTATCATGTACACCGCCGTCAAAGAGATCAGCCACATGTTGTCGGTGGAGGATTTGCAGCACGAAGGCGATAACAAACCCAAAAAGAGCGCGGCGCAGGTGATCGCGCTCATCGTGTTCATGAATCTCATTTTTTCTTTCGACTCCATTCTCTCCGCGCTTGCCATCACGGACGTCTTCCCGGTGCTGGCCGTGGCCATCGTGGCTTCGGGTGTGGCGATGCTCGTACTTGCCAACCATGTGTCCGAGTTCCTGGAACGCAACCGCAAGTACGAGGTGCTGGGTCTTTTCATCCTGCTGATTGTCGGCATCGTACTGCTGGGTGAAGGCGGCCACACAGCACATCTGAAGCTATTCGGCTATGCAGTCGAACCGATGTCGAAGTCGACTTTCTATTTCTCGATTGCCGTGCTCGTGGCTGTAGATATCATTCAAACCGGCTATCAGAAAAAACTTGCACAAGAACGGCAGCGTGCTTGAGCAATCGGACACGGAGTAGATTACATCCACGAACGGGGCTCTGACTCCAAGGTCGCAAGCGCCCGGTTGGCGAACACACGGGTATCGCCGCGCTCAAGGTACGGGATGAGTGCGCTCCGGGATGCCACGCTCACGCGCAGATTGACGAGTTCGCGACGCCGCGTGAAGGGTGTGTCCGAGAGGGCGAGCTGCTGCAGCTTGTGCACCGCAACGAGCTGATAACGCACGCCGAACAACCCGGAACGGACCACTATGTAGCCGCGATCGACTGCAAACCCCCACCGTTGCCAGCGTAGCCACGCGAGTGCCACAGCGGCGCTTGCGCTGGCCGTGGCGAAGATGACGACAGAAACCGCTGGCACGTGGGCCCCGAGCGCAAGTACTGCGGTCAGCACACCGATCTGTGCGAGCAGTAGCGCGCTGAGCTTGTACCAGTAGCGCGCGTGAATCGTAGTGAAGGCTAAGTCGGGAACAGCCCAGGCGTCGGTGCGGTCGTCGGAAGATTCCTCGAAACAGGTCAGGGCGCTCAGCCGCTCGGCTTCAGCCGTGGTCAATGCGGGTACGATCAGTCGGTTGCCGCCGGCCGACGAGCCGTTACTCGAGTGCGAGACTTGTTCGAGTTGCAGGTCGAAGCGCCGTAGCAGACGCGCGATCCAGTTCTGCCGCCAGACGACGGCCTGCACGCGACTGAGCTTGAGGTTCAGTTCGTGCCTGGTCAGCAATCCGTAGCGCGCCTTGAAACCTTCGTTGGTCCCGATGAGTTGGTAGTCGTAGTAGTACACGACAGCACCGATAACCGACAACACGACCAGCACTGCCAAAATGACGAGTAACAACCCCGCCGCGAAGAGCGCCAGTACGTGCCAGGCTGCACCTTCGAGGACGGGCACTTCAATACCTAAGCCTGCGACGTAGGCATTCACGGTTTCCGCGGCTTGACTATACAGCGTGCCGATACCGGCCAGGATGAGGAGCGCCTTGTTGTTGCTCAAACCGTGTCGCAGAAGATCACCGGTACCGCGGATCAGCAGCAATGGTTCTTCGGTCTCTTCGGGCTGCAACGACTGTTGGGTCCCGGCTTCTTGCTTGCGCTCGAGAATCTGTCGACGAATGGAGATGGCGTCCGCTTCCTCGAGGGCGGCAAGCACGACTTCCTTGCCGGCCGAGCCGGCGCTGTCGATTTTTACCGAAACGAGACCTAAGGGCCGGAATAACAACGGATGTACGATGTTGACGTTCTGAATGCGCGCGTAGGTCAGATCCAGGGCGGTTTTGTTGAGCCACCCCGCTCTGACCTGAATTCGATCTTGTGCGATCTGATAATTGAAGTATCTGTATTCGACGAGTGCGTAGACCAGGATGCCGACCAAGATCGCAAGGAGCAACAGTGCGGTGAGCGCAAGTTGGCCCACGGTGTAGGCGCCGAACAGCACAGGCACGACCGCGATGAGATTGTTGGTGATCTGTCGGATAGCCCTCCCGCAGAAATGCAGGATGGACCAGGGCGACAGTCGCTGCCAACTCGAAGTGCTGAATTCAACCACGCTGTGCGCTCAGGATGAAACGCCGGATGCGCGCCGCCAGGCGCAGAGGTAAGCCCGGTATAGTAAAAGTCTCGCGCGCCGAACCGGCGCTGTACAGTTTGAGTTTGGCGAGACCCAGTGATTTATCGAGCGGACCGCGGTGCAGCTCGACGTGTTGCATGCGAATGAGGGGCTGCACGATCTCGGTACGCCAGAACACGCCTTTGTTGAGGACGATGTCGTGCTTGCGAACCGCATAGCGGAACGACTTGGCATAAGCGAAGCTCATCAAGGTCGCCGTCAACACCACGATGCCAATGGTGCCGAATAGCCAATTGGGCGGCATATTGGCCGCACCGCCAATGCGCAGCATAGCCACGTATACCGTCGCCGTTAGCGCTGTCAGCACCAGTAGTGTCAGCGTTGCGACCACCCACGGGTACTTGGCATCCACACGTGAGAAGACGATATCGTCTAGATCCGGTAGTTCGGATGAGCTGATCTGTGGGTTTTTGAACTGCATCACAAGGGAGTCTAACGGATCTTCACAACTTGATTACATTCGGGGTCGACCGGTTCTGTGTTTGAAGCGTTGTACAAAGAAATTGAAGTTGGAGAAGGACAATGCAGGCGCTCGGAAGATTCATAGGCCTCGGTTTGGTGCTCGCGGTGTTCAGTGGTTGTGCCGCTACCGGTCGGGTTCAAGACACCCAATTCAGCGGCTGCAATACGTTCGACGTCGTCGGCGACAGAGTGTACGTGCACCGTTGCGGTACCAAGGTTGAGGAGCTGCAGTGTTTCGACATCGGCGCGCAGACGACGGTGGCGTACATGGGGCGGTTGGACACCGTACGTTGCGTGTAGGCAGGCTTTCGCTATTCTGGCGATTGTGCACATTAGGATGGGACAGGCGTGAAGAGGTTTGGATAGACACGAAGAGGCGATGGCGGCCTACGCGCTGGAGACGCAGCCCGAGTTACTGCCGTTTATGGCCGAATTGCTGCAGGACATAGATGAACTCGGCACAGACGCTGAGTTAGTAGCCGAGGTGCTTGCGCCGTTCGGCCTCTCACCGCATTCCCGTGTGCTCGATCTCGGTTGCGGTAAAGGTGCGACTGCGGTTGAGATCGCCGATGAGTTTGGCTGCCGTGTCACGGGTATCGACCTGCTCGAACCCTTTTTGATGGCTGCCGAGGCGTATGCTGCAGCGGCGGGCGTGAGCGAGCTCTGCCGATTCGTTCGAGGTGACGTGGTGCGGATGCACGGTGAACTCGCACCGGTGGATGTCGCCGTCTTCGGTGCAATGGGGGATGTGCTTGGACCCCCCGAAGAGACGATCGGCATTCTGCGACGATATGTGAAGCCCAACGGTTTGATCGTGGTGAGTGACGGTTATCTGAAGGGGGGCGGTACCGCTGATTATCCCGGATTCGAGAGTTACGCCGAACGCGAAGCAACGCGCCGTCGGCTGGAAGCACATGGCGACCGTATCGAAGTGGAACGGTTGGAAGTCGACGAAGTCAGTGAGGTGACTGACGAGGTTGCGCATATCCGTCGACGTGCGATTGAACTCGGCGTTGAGCATCCGCAGATGGCAACCCGGTTTCTAGCCTTTGCCGACAGTCAAACCAGCGAAAACCGGTATTTGGAAGACAACATCCAGGGGGTGGTTTGGGTCCTACGAAAACGCTAGCGTTTCTTTGTGCGGGACAGCGGCTTGCCGCGACCTTGCGGATCCTGCGAGGAGACGCCGGACGGTATGAGGTCGATCTTGTTGCCCATCTTCAGGTAAGCCTCGACGTCCGCAGATAGGAGCTTGCGTCGCTCGCTGGGCGAGGGTTCGGAGTTGGTTTTTCGTCGCACTTTCACTGACTTCCTGAGTGTCTTCAAACACACCACGCGGATTCGTTTTCCAGACTATACGCGAGTGTCGATAGGAAGCTACGCTTAAAGCGCCAATGCGACGAAATCCAGAACATTTCGCATAGAAAGCGAAATAGTTCGAGCTTTTACAGGCAATGTAGCGTATGGTGCAGCACGTTTGAGGAACCCCGTTCCCGATTTCTTCCGAGTTTCACGTCTCGCCTGTTCATCGGCAATCGCTTCTAAATCAGACCTAAATCGTTGGCAACGGTTGCCACGAAGTAATACACGCACGCGAGAAGACTGGGTGAGTGCGCTTGAAAGGCTTGCTTACAAGCCGGAGAAATGTAATGAAAATATATGTTGGAAACCTCCCCTGGAGTGTCCAAGACCAGGACCTTCACTCACTTTTTGCCGAGTTTGGCACTGTGGAATCTGCGCAGGTCGTGCAGGATCGAGACAGCGGACGCTCTCGGGGCTTCGGTTTCGTCGAAATGGCGACACCAGATGCCAATCAAGCGATTGCGAAGCTGAACGGCTTTGTCGTCGATTCGCGCGAACTGCGTGTAAACGAAGCGCAATCGAAGCCGCGTAAGGCCGCCAACTACTAAAGTCTGTGGCCGTGGTTGGGTCGCTGTGAGGCGACTCAACCCGACTAAATTCAGTTATCCCGGCCCCTAACCTAAAGGCGGTTCGTCCAGTTTAGCGAACAAACAGAAATGTCTCATGAAGACGGGTGCAATAGACGAAGCGAGGCGCCTAGCTGCGAAAGCGCACCAAGACTATCTTGCCACGCTGGGTGCTGTGCACTCGGCGACGCAACGCGCTGCCGCGTTCATTCAGTGAGGGAGTCGGCATAGCGCGCGATGCGTTCGAGCGCTTGTGACAACACGTCTACGTCCTCGGTCAAACTGAGGCGTACGAAATGTTCGCCGCTCGGTCCAAAACAACGTCCAGGCAACACGGATACGGCGCCGTGCTCCAATAGCCCACGTGCAAATACCTCGCCGTTCTTGGCAATCCGGCTGACGTCGATCATCACGAACATACCGCCCATAGGCGGATGCGCGCTCAGGCCCTGCGCCTGGTTGATGTGCGAGACGACATGGTCGCGCCGCTGGCGATAGGCGTTGCGCATGCGTGTCACGTCCTCGGCATCGTGTGCTAGTGCGTAGGCGGCGGCATCCTGAATGAACTGGGATGTGCCGAAGAGTGCGGCCCCCGAGTACCGCGTTAGAGCGGCCGCCATGTCACCTGACGCAATGGCCCAACCGACACGCCACCCGCTCATGGCGTGGGATTTGGATAAACCATCGACGACGATCACGTTGCTCAAATCGGTGGTGCATTTGAGCAGTGAAGTGTGGGGCGTCTCGTACGTGATCAGCGAGTAAACCTCGTCACAGATGAGCCAGATGCCAGCCTTCCTGCAGCGGTGCGCAAGCTCCGTCAAAGCCTGCGGCTCGATGACATTGCCGCACGGGTTGCCCGGCGTGTTGATCAACAGCGCTTTGGTGGTAGTGGTCACGGCGGCCATCATCTCATCCACACTGATAACAAAATCGGGAGGTGCGAGCGGTACCGTGCGCAACTCGATGCCTAAGCCGTCGACGATGCCGCGGTAGCCCACGTACATCGGTTCCGCCACGACGATACTGTCGCCGGGATTGAAGATACACGCGCACGCGGCGTAGAGCGTAGCGGTACCGCCGGGAAACACGACGACTTGTTCGGGATCGATGGTGTAGCCGATGTCATTGGTCTCAAGCTCGGCAATGGCCTCGCGTAACCCGTCCTCACCCGCCGCGGGCGAGTAGTGAGTCCGACCGGCGTCGATACGGTCTTTGACGTACTCGGAAATATACGGCGGCGTATTGAAGTCGGGATCGCCGACGCTCAGCAAGATCACGTCTTCGCCCGCTTTCTGACGGGCCAGCGCGTCGTAGTGAACTGCCCAGACGTCGCTGCCGGGTTGTGCCAGTCGAGCTGACGTGTCGCTAAACGGGAGCATACCAATTACCGCTGATCGTTTTCACAAAGTCGTTCTGTTGCACTTCGATCAAGCTCGGGCGGTCAAGCGACGTTGCTTCGTGAAGTGCCGCCCGTAGGTCGCTTAGGGTTCTGGGTGCGAAGTGCGCGCAACCGTAGGCGGCGGCGATCTTAGCAAACGCCGGAGACGAAATGCGCGTGGATGAGGTTTCCACGTCGCGGGCTGCCAAGCTGTTGGCGATTTCCTCATAGCCGTCGTTGCACCACAAGATGACGGGAACAGGCAGCGCCATATCGACTGCTGTCGCCAACTCGGTCAGGCTGAATTGTGCGCCTCCCTCACCGATCAGAGCGGCTACGGGACGTGAAGTACTTAATTTGGCGCCGAATGCCGCGGGTAATGCGAAGCCGAGGGTGCCGAACCCCGAGACCGAATGAAAATAGCTGCGCGGAGTGGCGCATTCGTACATCCATGCCGCGTAATACGTTGGCCGTGTCGAGTCACCGACCAACACCAGGTCAGGCAACGCGTCCTGCACGCAAGCAAAGAAAGCTGCGAAGTCCGAATGATAGTGCGGGTGCTGACGGACGGCATCTCGGAGTGCGGCGGCACGTTGTGCGCCTTGGGAAGCGGCTTCGGTACGAATCGCAATGAGGTCGAGCAATGCATCCACAGCGAGCGCGGCGTCGTCAGCGATGGCAAGGTCCGGCTTTACGTTCATGTGCAATTGCCGGGTGTCGATGTCGATGCGCACAAGCTTGCCCGGGATGGACAACGACCCGCTCATCAGCAAGTCATAGTCGGTTTCGCCAAACTCAGTGCCGATGGCGAGCACCGCGTCAGCGGTTGTCAGCGCCCGCTGGTGGCAGTCGAGGCTGGGACTTCCGCCAACCCACAGTGGGTGTGACGGTGGCACGGCCCCCTTGGCGTTGACGGTGTTCAGTATCGGTGCATCCAGGCGTTCTGCAAGCTCTGCTAAACGCGTACACGCGATCGCCCCGCCACCGACGACGAGCAGTGGGCGTTTCGCGCCTGACAAGACCTCGGCCGCTCGTTGATACAGTGTGGAGTCGGGGTTCGATCGGCGCTTATGCACCCGGGTGGATGCAAGCGCTGGGCAGGGTTGCGTCAAAACATCGAGCGCGATCTCGAGGATGAAGGGTCCAGGGCGTTCTTCCGCGAACCTATCGTAGGCCGCGGTCAGGGCTTCGGGCAGATCATCCGCGCGTGTCACCGAAGCTGTATGCCGCGTGATACCCCGTGCAAACGCGCTTTGATCGTGCAGTTCGTGCAAGCGTCCGTTGGTGTCTGGGCTGGCTGGGTTGGCGGTGGTCACGACCAACATGGGAATCGAGTCTGCGGCAGCTTGCGCGATAGCGGTTGCTGCGTTGGCGAGACCCGGTCCGCTGATCAGGTAACAAACGCCCGGTGACCCGGACACGCGGGCGTAGCCGTCAGCCATGAATGCAGCACCTTGCTCGTGGCGGCAGGTGACGTGGGTGAGCGAAGACCGTTCCAGGCCGCGGTACAGCTCCAGGGTATGATTACCGGGAATGCCGAATACGTGGCGAGTGCCTTGCTTCTCTAAAAACTCGGCCAGACGCAGGCCCGTTGTCGAAGATCTTGATGCCATGGGCGCTGTTTAGCCCATTATGGCCCTGCCATCAATGCACGAGTTTGCATAACATGTCGCAATGAGCCGCTTCAATCAGCCTCTGTCGGGCAACGATATGCCCCGCTTCGGCGGGATCGCCAGTCTGTTTAGGCTACCTACCCAACAGGATGCCGCCGGATTGGATGTGGCGCTACTGGGTGTGCCGCTCGACATCGGCACCTCCAACCGCACCGGGACCCGATACGGACCTCGGCAGATCAGAACCGAGTCGGTTTTGGTGCGGCCCTATGGGATGGCCACAGGTGCGGCTCCATTCGACTCTTTTCAAGTGGCTGACATCGGTGACGTGGTGTTGAATCCCTATAACCTTGCTGTCTCGATAGACCTCATCGAGCAACACTACGGGCATGTACTGGCTCACGATGTGACACCCATTTCGATGGGTGGCGATCATACGATTACACTGCCCATACTGCGCGCGGTGGCCGCCAAGCATGGGCCGGTTGCAGTCATTCATGTCGATGCGCATTCGGACACCAACGATCTCATGTTCGGCGAGCGAGTGACCCACGGCACCATTTTTCGTCGCGCTATCGAGGAGGACTTGATCGACGCGGACAGGATGTTTCAAATAGGACTGCGGGCCACGGGTTACAGTGCAGACGATTTTGATTGGGCGCGGCAGCAAGGCGTTACTGTGATAACAGCCGAGGAATGCTGGTATCAGTCTCTGACACCACTTATGCAAAGGGTTAGAGAGAAGATCGGTAATGTGCCGACTTACCTTTCGTTCGACATCGACGGCCTCGACCCATCGGTAGCGCCGGGCACGGGTACGCCGGAACCGGGTGGACTGACCGGTAGCCAAGGCTTGGAGATCATTCGAGGCTGTACGGGTCTTGAATTGGTCGGTGCAGACTTGGTGGAAGTTTCACCGCCTTACGACACGACGGGTAACACGGCGTTACTGGCGGCGAATTTGTTGTTCGAGATGTTGTGTGCGCTGCCCGGGTGCCGGCGGCGTTGAGTATCAGCCAGTTCCACCGAACTCAACGTGGATGATGCGCGGTGCTTGTGCATAGATTCCACCGTTGGCTTCGCGTTCGGCGATCTTGGCGAAGCGCTTGTGTACATTGAGCACCAAACGCCCATTCTCGTGACCTAAGTCAATGAGGAATGCCACGAAATCGGCGTACTTTTCCGATTCGCCGTGATGCGGTCCCTGGTTGAATTGACCCTCGGTAAACGGCTGACCAGTGAGGCGCCAGCGTGATTCGAATTCTTTGTAGAGGTCGAAATCGCTGACGTTGGCGAGAATGTCGCCGTTGCGAATACCAAAACTCTTGAGCAATGGATCGGGATTCCAGATCTGCATGCCCAATGGAGCGTTCACTTGATTGGTGCGCCATATCAAGTGAGCAAGCGGACTCTTGGCGGTGTCGGATAAGGCGATGGCTGTCTTATCCGTCTCGAACGTAGCCAGCCTCGCGGGACTTGCGTGGTAGACCTCTATTGGATCGCTGCACGCGGCGAAGGTATTGACCAATAGACCCATCAATACGAGGGTGGGTAGTCTGAACATGGTAAGCAACGCGTTACGAGGTGGCTGCAAGCTTAGCCACCGTGCCGGTTGCGCAACGTGAAGTGCATCACACGAGACGGGTCTTGGTTGGGTTCCAATGGACGGTAACCTGTCCGGGCGATAGAGCGATGAAACGTATGAGTTTGTTTGCCTTCGTTGCGTTGTTGAGTGCATGCACTGGCGACGTCGTCATTGCGCCTGAAGCCAACATTACAGAGCGCTTAGTGAACGAGGATGCCATCGCCGATTTCGGGAAACGCCGGGGAGCGATCAATGCGCACAACGAGCGCGGCAGTCCTCCAGCCGCCGCTTTGACTGCGGGAGGTGTAGATGGAGCGGTGACAGGCGTGATTTTGTGGAATCCTGAGAAAACCGGACGCGCCTTGGGTTTCAAGGACAGTGACAAAATTGTCGCAGTTAACAACAAAACCGCAGAGGGCATCTACTCCGACAAGTGGCAGGGCTACGGCAAGTACAAACGACCGGAAGCGTTCGGTACGGACAAGTACACGGCATTCATCAACGATCTTTTTCGTGAACGCTATCGGGCGAACGAGGTGCTCGTTACGCTGCATAGAAAGGAAGGACACGGATGGAATCCCACGCCGATCGGTTTGCGGTTCATGTTCGATCCTTCTTGAAGCGTCTTCGAGGGCCGCCTTATTTTACGCGCACGCCATTCTTGATCACGGCTGACACCCTAGACAACGCACTGATGTCGTCGAGCGGACTGCTGGGCACGCCGATGAGGTCGGCGAGCTTGCCGGTTTCGATCGTGCCGAGGTCCGCGCTCTGTCCAAGCAATGCCGCCGTCATTACCGTAGCTGAACGTATGGCTTGCGCAGGAGACATACCCTGTTCCACCATGAGTTCGAACTCTTTGGCGTTAGCTCCGTGAGGCGTCACCCCGGTGTCCGTGCCGAACGCGATGTTGACGTCGTTTTTCAAAGCCAAGCGGAAGCTCGCTTTCGCTGCCGCGGTCGCATCGAGGGCTTTGGCTTTGATGGCGGGGGTAAAAAACGGATTGCCGTCCATCGACTGGGGCAACACGTGTCCCGGCATCAAGGTGGGCACCAGGTAAGCGTCGTTGGCTTTCAGAAGTTTGATCGATTCACGGTCGAGAAAGCTGCCGTGGTCGATAGAGTCCACACCGGCGCGTAATGCGGCATTGATGCCGTTGGTGCCATGTGCATGCGCAGCCACTTTCAAGCCCAACGAATGTGCGGTGTCCATGATCTCGCGTAGCTCGTCGTCGGTCATTTGTTGGTCGAGTCCAGTCGCGGTATCGCTCAAGACACCGCCGGTAGCGGTGATTTTGATCCAGTCAGCGCCGTATTTGACGGCGTAACGCACGGCACGGCGGCAGTCGACGGCGCCGTCGCAGATGGTCTCGGGTGTCCACAGTTCCAAGAGATCGGCGCGATATCCGTCCACATCGCCGTGTCCACCCGTGGCGGCCAGGGCGGAACCTGCCGCAAAAATCCTCGGACCCTGCACGTACCCGCGCTCGATGGCATCCCTCAAGGCGAAAATCGACTCGGGATAACCGCCGAGGTCGCGCACGGTGGTAAATCCGGCATGCAACGTGCGGCGGGCGTATTGGGCGCCACGCAATGCCGATAACGTGTTTGATGTGGTGACAGCTTCGATGCGGGAATTGGGATTGAGTTCACTCAACAGATGCACATGCATGTCCATCAGGCCGGGTAATACGAATTGATCGGAGAGATCGACGAGAGTCACTTGTGCGTCTGCTTCGGTGTCGACATCACCGGGATCGAGATAACCGTCGTGCACAGAGTCGATACGGTTAGCCTTGATGATGATGGTCCGTTCACTCTGAGCAGGTTCGCCGGGCACGGCCAGCAAGGTACCGGCGTGTATGACGAGCGTGTCTGCCCCGGCCCACGGCGTGAGCAATGTTACGAAGCAAAGTAACGCATAGCGCATATGTCCTCCCTCGTGTCCTCTAAAGCGTAAGGACCATACACCGATTAGACGCTCATCAAAATGATCGCGCAAAGGGCATGAAACTGAGGTGGCCAGATCGGACTCACGATTGGCCATCGGTAGTCGAGGGACTGAAGCGCGATCATTTCGCGCTCAGGGCTGGCAACGTATAGAACCGTGGGTTGCGCACACGCTTCAAGATACGGCGGCCTAAGCGATCCTGGCTCAAGAATACAGGCGGCCGGTTCGTTAAACGCATGCAAAAGCGTTTGGGTAAACGCTCGTAGATCGATCGAGGCGGTCGATCGCGGCCGAGTTTTTTCATGGCGTTGCCGGTTCGGTACTCGTGGAAGAAGACGGTCGCAATTCCGAGCTCGCTCCAGATGAACTGAAGCGTTGCTGCCAGCATGGCGTCTTGCCACACGGCTTGTAGCGGTTTGACGAAACGGCACACGGCGGCATGATCCTTGTGACTGGTTTCGTTCCACGCGACCAAGCGCACGAAGTCGCTTTGCACTTCCTCGATGAGTGCTTCATCCGTGGCGAAATCGATGTCGAGCCGGGCCCAGGCGAGCGTTTCCCGGTAGCGATTCGCATTGGGGCGACAGCTTGGGTGGAAGCCGTAGTTGTAGTCGCATGGATAATCGACGAGAGCCGCAAACTTCGCCATGTCACGGGAGTTCAGGTTGAGTTGCAGCACCAGGTTGTAGCCGCTGCGGCTGGTTTGACTCCAGGATCGGTACTTTGGGTCGCCCCAGCAGCTTAGCCCGAGTAAGAAATCACGGCTCGAGTCGTGATCCCAATAGCTCTCCAGCCGGGCGGGCCGCAGGTGACCGTCCCCGCATCCGGCCAAGACAGTCTTAACTGCCGGTTTCTCGAGAAGAGGTGCGAATTGGCCGCCGCGCAGGTCGCGGATGCGATCGTTCGAGCGTGTGGCGAGCGTCAGCAACTCGAAGGCATACTTACCATCGAAGTACGGGTACAGCGTTCGTTCCATCGACAAACAGTCGATGATTTCCTTCACGTCGTGGGCTTGCATGGCCATTCATCCTGCTAGCCTGCGTCTAACCTTTGATGCACAGCACTTGGCGAAGGGTATGAACGACGTCGACCAGATCGCGTTGATTGTCCATGACTTCGTCGATGTCCTTGTAAGCGCCGGGAATTTCATCGATGACGCTACCGTCCTTGCGGCATTCCACCCCCGCAGTCTGCTCTACCAGATCGTCCAGTGTGAACTTGCGCTTGGCGGCCGAGCGACTCATGCGACGCCCTGCGCCGTGTGCACAACTGTCTAGCGCATCGGCATGGCCTTTACCGCGCACGATGTAAGAGCGTGCTCCCATACTGCCGGGGACAATGCCCAGTTCGCCGATACCGGCGCGTATGGCGCCTTTGCGCGTGACATAAACGCTCTCGCCGAAGTGAGTTTCGCGTTCGACGTAATTGTGGTGGCAGTCCACCACCATCTCATCCGCGGTGAGCCGAGGCAGATGGCGGCTCAATACGGACAGGCTCAAGCGCAGCATCTCCGCGCGGTTGGCTTTCGCGTAGTCCTGTGCCCACCACACCGCTTGGACGTAGTCGTCCTTCGCTGAAGTAGGCGAGGTCTTTGTCGGGGAGCTTGAGAAAATGGCGCTGCATGTCCTTCTTGGCGCGGGCGATGAAGTAGCGGCCGATGGCGTTACCGATGCCGCGGCTACCGGAGTGCAGCATCAACCACACATCCTCGGCTTCGTCCAAGCAGAGCTCGATGAAGTGGTTGCCGCCGCCTAAAGATCCGAGCTGCCGCGTCCATGTGCGCTGAAGGTCTTTGGTCATCTTCGCCAACCCCGGGTGTTTAGCCAGGATCGGAGCCAGTGTGTGCCTGCGTTGTTGGAGATTGGCAGCGCTTACGGTGGGTTTGTCATGTTGGGAGAAACCCACAGGCACTGCAGCTTCCAATCCGGAGCGCACTGCTTTCAAGTTGTCCGGCAGATCGCCAGCGGTTAGCGACAGTTTCACCGCGTGCATGCCACAGCCGATATCCACCCCGACCGCTGCAGGAATAATAGCGTCCTTGGTGGGAATGACCGAGCCTACGGTAGCGCCGATTCCGGCGTGTACGTCGGGCATGGCAGCGACGTGACCATGTACGCAAGGCAACGACGCGACGTTGATCAGCTGATCGATGGAGCGTGCGTCTATGTCGTGGGTGAATACCTTGATCGGCACACGCGATTTGTTGATTTCTTTTCGAACAGGTATAGCCTACTCCTAGCACTATCGAGTATGTCCTCTCCTTAAGGAGAAAACAGACAAAAAAACCCGGCGGCTGCCGAGCGACTAGGAATAACGTTCAGGCGCAGTCCGGCAGCGGTTGTGCTCGCCGAATTGCAACGGCGGGCATCAGATACTCAAATTATCGAGGGGTGGTAAAGGCACCATGGTTCACCCGTCGGCCTGTTTTGAAAGGGGAGCGCAACTTACACCTGTCGTTGGTAGGCGTCAAGTCGTATTGACGTCACACCGGATGTGTAAAAAAACAGCACTGCAAAGTGCTTCGCACTAGTGACCTCGATGCCGATCCGCTATGGTTGGCGAACGAACGGCAGGGGAAGAATATGAAGATCAATCCTACGGTTTTGGGTCTAGTGGCGTTGGGATTTACGGGACTGGTGATGGCGCACGGTACGGCGCGTCCGGCACAGTCGGCTCAGCATGCGATCGAGTTTCCAGACACTGCGGAATACCGAACCCTGGTGTTGGATCTTCACACGCACTCGGTGTTTTCCGACGGACACGTCTGGCCGACGGTGCGGATCAACGAAGCTGTGAACGACCATCTGGACGGCATTGCCATTACCGAGCACTTGGAATTCCAACCGCACCTTGCCGACATTCCACACCCCGATCGAAACCGGTCTTACGAAGAAGCGCTGCGGGCCGCACGTAATCTGGATCTGAAGGTCATTCCCGGTGTGGAGATCACCCGTCAGGGCGATCCCGGGCATATCAACGCGGTATTCGTGAAAGACGCCAACCCACTGGTCAAGCAGCGTACCGAACAGGCCGTGTCGACGGACCACATGTTCGACACGCGTGAAGCAGCGGAGGAGTTCGCAGCCGAAGGTAGCGAGCGCTTCCGCGGTGCTCACCAGATGGAACACGAAGGCGAAACGGTGTGGATGCCTTACGAAGACCACGAGCTGTACCTGGCGCTGACGAATTATCAGTACGCCGCGACGTTCGATCCGAGACAAGTGCTGGAGGCAGCCAACGAACAAGGCGCGTTCTTGTTCTGGAACCACCCGAATTTCGATTCGGTGGATTCCGAACTCAACAAGTTCCATAGAAGTGCGGTGAAGGACGGGCTGTTGCACGGCGTCGAGATCGCCAATGGCAATCGGTACTACCAAAACGCCCACCGCTTGGCGTTGAAGCACAACTTGGCGTTGATTGGTGTGTCTGACGTGCACGAGCTCATCGCCTGGGACTACGATCACGATGCGGGCCCACAGGCAGGTCACCGCCCGGTGACACTGGTATTCGCAGAGAACGACAGCATCGACAGCATGCGTGAAGCGCTGTTCGATCGGCGCACGGTTGTGTGGTGGAAGAACACGCTGATTGGCAGACCCCAACACCTCGGTCCGCTGCTGGATGCCTCCATCGCTGTCGAATCGATCGATGTCGAGCCATGGGGAATTCGCGTCAAGATCAACAACGCCTCCGATGCGCGGTTTGTGCTCGCTAACGAGTCGGATCTACATTTGAGTGTGCATGCGCAACTGGTCGAGCTCGCGCCGCACTCGGTCACGGAGGTGACTTACAGCATGGACGAGCCAAGTGATGAGGTTGAACTCGAGTTCAGCGTCATGAATGCTTTTGTCGCGCCTAACATGCCCGCTAAGTTGACGCTGGCGAAGTAGACATTATGGATCCGGGCTGAGGGCCTGCAAGGCAGTGCGCGCTCGCAGCACAGCGTTGTCACGGATATCGATATAGAAAAGCGGGTAGTCGAGCCCGTGATAGTTGGTTGATCTCAATAGTTGCATGTTTGAACCGAAGGCTGGATCGACCTGGTGGGTTACGTATAAGCCTCGGCTTTTACAGGTAGCATGCAGGTAGTTGGTGCGCTGTGCGGAAAACTCGGGGAACTGTGCGTCCGTCGCCTCGTCGTTGAAGAAATCGATTTGAAATTCTCCTGAAGGCGGCATCGCGCCGTCGTGTTGACTGGTGTCCGCCAACGGTCCGGCGTTGCGCCAGGTCAGAGGATTGACGCAGACCGCATCGCCGGCGCCGTCGTCGTCCGCTTGTTCGCTGAACGTATCCCAATGCAGATAACACCGTGTTTGCTCGGGCGCGTCGCATATCTCGATGTCTTTTAGGTCGATGAATTGCGCATTGGTGAGACCGCCGCCAATCAGGTAGGCGGCCACCAGGCGATCAGCCAGGGGTGTGCCGTCGATGCGTTGGCGCAGCAGTTCTGCGCCGTGGTGCGTGCCTTGGCTGTGGCTGGCGATGATGAACGGTCGTTCTTCGTTGAACGCGTTGATGAAGTGATCGAAAGCCCGTTCCACGTCACCGTAGGCGAACGTCAGAATGCGGTCGCGTTCGTCGGGCTCAGCTGAGAAATAGGCAAAGATGTTCGCTTGCCGGTAGCGCGGTGCATAGACGTTGCAACACTTGTTGTACGCGCTGGCTTGATTCACCAGCATCCACTGGGTGTTCTCCTCGGTCTTCGAGTTCGTATCCATCGACCAAGTCCAAGAGGATCCGGTGATGAACCCTGTCGGATGAATGAAGAAGACGTCGACCGGGGCTGTCTCGGTCAGACTGCGTTCGACTTCGCCAGGAGGCACGCGGTCTGAGCGGTCGCCTATCCACGGTAGTGCAGCCCAGTTGTTGGTGTCCGCATAATCCGGTGCCGGTGCAGCGTTGGCGGGATCAAAAGGACCGTCCGGTGCGCCGAAGAAGAACCCGGCTGTCAGCCGTAGCACCTGACCGTTGCCTGTCACGTATAGGCCCGCAACGACGAGTGCGATTAGTGCGATCAAGGTCAGTACCGCGATTTTTAGCCACTTCACGGGCATCTCCTCGAGCTTTAGCCACCGCTAATTGTAAAATAAACCACAGCAACAGCCCTGAGCGCAACGTGATCGCGCCGTCATGGGGCGAGCAACGTTGGTCTCTTGGATGATTGATTTGGGGGGGTTGCCCCAGCCATCAGTGCGATCACGTTTGATAGACGAGCCTGAGCGCAACGTGATCGCGCCGTCATGGGGCGAGCAACGTTGGTCTCTTGGATGATTGATTTGGGGGGGTTGCCCCAGCCATCAGTGCGATCACGTTGATAGACGAGCCTGAGCGCAACGTGATCGCGCCGTCATCGAGCGAGTAACGTCGGTCTCTTGCAGCGCTGTCGGATGGGCATGTTTACGCCGGCAACGCGATCATGTTAGATGAAGGCCTGTCTTGTGGGAGGGGTGCCTTATGAGTGAGCGCGAAGCTTGGCTGCAACAGGTGAGAGAAGACATCGTCGATCCGGCCCGTGAAATCGTGGATCCGCACCACCACTTGTGGCAGCGGCGCGATTGGAACTACGAACTCGACGAGTTATGGGCTGACACCGGTGATGGTCACAACGTCGTGGCAACGGTGTTTCTGGAATGCGGTTCCAAGTACCGCAATGACGGTCCGGAGGAGCTGCGTTGCATCGGCGAAACCGAATACGTTGCCGGGATCGCAGGTGCGTCGATTCAGGATGCGAACCGCGCCACCATTGCCGCTATCGTTGCACGCGCCGATTTGCGCCTTGAAAACCTGGATGAAGTGTTGGATGCGCATGTCGAAGCGGGCGAGGGTCTGTTTCGCGGTATTCGACATGCCGGGGCACGCGACCCGAACCCGGAGAGCCTGATGATTGCGGGGCAAGCACCTGAAGGTTTGTATGGTGACGCTGACTTTCGCCGCGGTGTTGCGCGACTCGGCGAGCGGGGCTTCAGCTACGATACGTGGCACTATCATCACCAGAACGGCGATTTCGCCGAACTCGCGCGCGCAGTGCCCGGCACCACCATGGTACTGGACCATTTCGGCACGCCGCTGGGTGTAGGCCCTTATGCGAGCCAGCGCGAGGCAATCTTTACTCAGTGGCAGCGGGATATCGAAGCCGTCGCCGGGTGCTCGAATGTCGTTGCCAAACTCGGGGGGTTGGCCATGCCGGACAACGGTTTTGGCTGGCACGAACGCGAGCTGCCGCCGACGTCGGATGAGTTCGTCGAAGCTCAAGCTCGCTACTATCATCACACCATCGAGTGTTTCGGTCCGGAGCGATGCATGTTCGAGAGCAACTTTCCGGTCGACCGTCTGTCCTTGAGTTACCATGTGTTGTACAACGGGTTGAAAAAAATCGCCAGCCGGTACGGTGACGTGGAGCAAGACGCGATGTTCAGTGGGACCGCGAGGCGCGTTTACCGGTTGTAACATCGAGAAACCCAGGAGACCGACCGATGCAAGTTTTAATCTTGGGCGGTACACAGTTTCTAGGGCGGCATCTGACGCAGGCGAGTCTGGACGCAGGCCATGACGTCACGTTGTTCAATCGAGGGGTCACCAACAAAGCGCTTTTTGCCGATTCTTGCGAGAGAGTCTTCGGTGATCGCGACGGCGGTTTGCAGGCGCTAGCAGGTCGTGCCTTCGATGTGTGCATCGATCCGAGCGGCTATGTGCCACGACTAGTTGGCGATAGTTGCCGGCTCCTGCGTGACGTCATTGGCCACTACACGTTTATTTCCAGCATATCGGTGTACCCCAAATTTGTTTCCGGCCAGGACGAATCGGCACCGCTCGCCGTCCTGGAGGACGCCACTACCGAAGTCGTCGACGACTCGACCTACGGTGGATTGAAGGTGTTGTGCGAGGACATGGCTGAACAGGTGCTGCCCGGGCGGGTGTTACAGGTGCGTGCGGGCCTGTTGGTTGGGCCTTACGATCCGACGGATCGATTCACCTACTGGCCTGTGCGCACGAGCGCTGGCGGGCGCTGTGTCGCACCAGTCAGCGAAGATTTACCTGTGCAGTTCATCGACGCTCGTGACGTTGCTGAGTGGATAGTCAAGTGCGCCGAGATCGGGGTGACCGGCATTTTCAACGTAACAGGCGAGCAAACGACACTGGGCCGAACCCTCGATGCTTGCCGTTCGGTTACGGGCAACGCTACCCAACCCATTTGGTTAGAAGAAGAGTTTCTCCTGGAACACGATGTCACGCCCTGGGTCGATCTACCTATGTGGCTGCCGGAGCGTGCGCGCGGCATGATGCAAGTTAGCATAACCAAGGCATCTGCACACGGGCTCGAGTTACGTGCGCCAACGACTACGATTCGTGACCTTCTGGAGTGGCACCATTGCGATAGGGATTCGTTGGTAGTGGGGCTGAGCGCCGCGCGCGAGCGTGAACTGTTGGCGCTGGCAGGACGTCGTTAGGCGACACCCAGTCTGCAGCTGGCTCGCATCTCTCCGCCGTTCTCGCTGGGGTTCAACAGTAAACCCTCGGCCTGCGCATTCATCGCCAAGACCGTGTCGTTGGTGTGTTTGTACGGACAGGTGCCGTGTGGTGAGTAGTCGGAGTGTGTTGAATAGATGTTTTCTGCTAGATCGTCTCGAAAATATAACTGAGTCGTCAGGTAGGCTGTATCTTCGACAAAGACCTTAACGTGAATGTGGGGCACCCGCGGGGCGTACCAACCCGGAAAGATCGTGGTAAAACGCGCCATGCCTCCGCCGTTAGTGACCTGAGCACCACGCAGAAATATCGAGGCATTGGTAGGCGTGGCTGTGGTGTCGGCGCCGTCGAGATACAAAAGTGTATCCATCGGTTTACGTGCCAGCTCCGCGGGGTAGCCGCTGTAGACACCGGCAGCGTCGCAATGCCAGACCTCAACCACGGCACCTTCCACCGGCCGGCAGCTCTGATCTCGGACAATCTGCAACTCGAGCGTTAGCGGTATACCGGTGCGGTCCTCGCGAATGTCTCGGCGCACCGGCGCCTTGATGAAATAGGGACCTTCGACTTGCTCGGGCGTTAACCAGCAAAGCTCCTGGTCGCTGGTGAGTGCGTCAGACAGAGTGACATCTTCGTTCACCCGGCGAGTCAGAGCCCAACGCATCAGATCGTTGCGTTGCCACCATGTTACGGATGCCAGTCCAGCGACACCCGCGCCAAGCCAGATGAAGTTGCGCCTATTCATGAGTACGCTTTAGCGAGTTTGATTGGTAAGTGTCATGGTGCCGCTGCAGTAGAGCGATGCCGCGTTGAGTCACGCTGACCATGCGCTCATCGACGTGTACGAGTCTGGCATCCACACAGTCCTCCCAGATGGTCAGGCGCGGACAGGAAGATCGCCAGGCATTCATCACTTGCGAGTAGGGCCGCGGTTCATCGGCGACCCATTGCACGAGATCGACGATCAGCGATTCGTTCTCCATACGCTCCATGCCGGTATTTTACCCACAAGCCGGACCCGACGTCCGTGATACTTAAGCGTTGACTTAACTAATAATTGTATTATAGTTAAGCATATGCCTAAGTATTCCATGGCCCTGGATCCCGTGTTCGCAGCACTGGCTGACTCCACCCGGCGTTCGGTGGTGGAGCGCCTCAGTGAAGGACCCGCTTCGGTGTCCACTCTAGCGGCGCCTTTCGATATGTCGTTGCCTGCGTTCGTGCAACACCTGAGGGTCTTGGAAGACTGTGGGCTGGTCGGCTCGGACAAACAAGGGCGTGTGCGAACCTGTTACCTGCGCAAGGATGCCCTGGACAGTGCGGAACAATGGCTGGTCGGGACCCGGGAATATTGGGAATCGCGCATCGACGCCCTGACTGAATATGTAGAAACCGAATATGCACAGTCGCTGCGCGAGGACGGACAAAGTTAGCTCAAACCTGGAAGGGAGGGGTCATTCAATGGCAACTGAAAAACTGACTACGGTACATGGACACGGCGAAGTAAGAAGGCTGCAGACACAAGCGATCATTCGTGCACCCATCGAGGCCGTGTGGCGTGCACTTACCGACATCCAGCACGTGAAACGCTGGTGGGCTGACGGCAGCATCGGTGACAACGTCGGTGACAGCGTGCAACTTGGCGGTGCCGAAGATCTCAACGGCACTATCCTGATCAAGATGGCACCGCACGTCTTTGCTTTCACCTGGCACGATGAACCCAGCAAGGCTACTCGGCCAGAGTGGATCGAGACCAGCACGAATAGCCTCGTGCACTTTGATCTCATCGAAACAGCCGCCGAGACGACACTTTTAACACTCGTTCAGTTTGCGCCGGTAGAGGGTGCGACCGGTGCCGCAGCAGGCTGGCATGAACTGTTTGAACGCATCAAGAGTTACGTCGAAAAGGGCAAGGTCGAGAGCGGAGCGGGACGGTTCGATGCCTTGAAGGAACTGTATGCCGAGGCCGCTGGTTGAAATCACTGACCGCTGATCGGATGACGACCAGCGATTAAAACGATGGGATCAACCTTCCCACCTTAGTCCTTCGGCGATGGGTATCCGGTTGGCGCGAAGTGCAGGCATTAGTCCGGCGGCGAGCCCAACCAAGACCGCCCATATCATAGCCGTACCTGCAATCGCAGGAGAGAGCGCGAGGGGTGCGACAATGCTGGACATCGACCCCGATGTATAGGTGGAACCGTGAAAGAGTGCCGAGCTCACCAACAGTCCCAATAACCCGCCAGTCGACGCGAGCAATACGGATTCAGCGAGTACGGACGTTGCGATCGCGCTTGCCGGAAACCCCAATGCGCGCAACGTAGCGATCTCCAGGGTGCGAGTATCGATGGACGTGTACATGACGTTGACCGAGGCAAAGGTTGCACCGATGGCCATGATGACGCTGACGACATTGGCGATAAACTTAAATAGGATCGCACTTGCATCGCTCTTGAAAAACTCGCTTTCGGGAAGAACGTCGAGTTTTAGCCGCCGCTCGGCCTCAATGGCCGCGTCGATCGCTGCCAATCCGCCTGGTTCCGGCGATCTAACCCGAATGGAGCTGTAGGTCGCGGACTTTGATCCGTTCATCAAAGCAACGAGATCGCCTCGTAGTTCCGAAGCGGCCATTCCTGCCGATTCGAAGCGCCCGACGATCCGCCATTCGACACCGTTGATGGGGACGGATGCCCCCAGTAAGAGACCGGTGAAAGCTTCTGATGCCAAGGAACCGACGATCAGTTCATGCCGGCCGGACTCAATGTTTCGCCCGGCGACGATTCTGAGCTCCTGCCACATGGCGTCGTCTTCTGGTGACAAGCCGCGAACCAATACCGAACTCACGATGTCGCTGTTGTCTTTGCGTGATTTCACGACGTTGGTGACAAAATGCGGATGTATTGCAGCGCTGCTCATGACCGGCAAAGCTTGAACGATTTCCAGACTCTCGAGGGGAATTGCACTCATGCTTTCGACAACAGCGCCTTCTCGAACCAACATCACCCACCCATCCCGGCTCGTCGCTTCGACTGTGACTTGCAGTGCGGTTGTCATCATCATTGTAGACGAGAGTACGCCGACGACCGCGGCAACGCCGATCACTGTGGCAAGCGAATTGCCCCAACGATCGGGAAGTGCCTGAAGATTGTTGAGCGTAATCCGCCACGCCTTGGCCATGGTCAAGCGCGCGCGTGGACTTGTGCGGGTTCCAGGCACGCTAGCAGAAACATTGGTCGCAATGCCACCAACCCTGATAGTCCCAACGCGATGGCAATACCCATCCCCCAGACCTGATTGGACAGGTGCATATTCGCTACAGCGATTTGTTCGAACAAGAATGGAAACGAAGCTGAAGACAGCAGCAGCCCGATGACCGCGGCAAACCCGATCAACGTGAGTGCTTCGAAAAAAATCAGCGCTGCAACACCGGACGCCGAAAATCCAAGTGCTTTTAGTGTGCCGAACTCCCGCTTGCGCTCGTTCACGGATTGGGTCAAAGCACTTCCCAACACCAGCAACAGAGCGAAGAATACGGCTGCGAGGATGGCGCGAACGATTGCGCCGATATCCCCAATTTGCTGCATTCTGTTGGTGAAAAACGCTTTTTCGCTGAAAGAACTGGTCTCATTGCCTGAGTTTGCGAACAAAGCGTCTAGCGACGCGATGACGTTCCCCATAGCGACAGCTCCGTCGAGCGCGACTACGAACATATGAGCCGTGCCCGACTCACCGGCGCGGTATTCATCGACATAGTCGATATTGACATAGATTTCATTGGCCAGAATTTTGTCGTCTTCCGGACTTTCGTTGTGTATAGCCACGACCTTGATAGGCCAGGTTTTGTTGCCGTCCTTGTTAACCAGATACGTCGAAGTGACGGGCACCTCGTCACCCACCCGCCAGCCGAAACGTCTTGCGATGACTGCCCCAACAGTTGCGCCGGATCGAGTTGTGAGCAAATCGCTTCGTTCCTGGTCGGATAACACGAACTCGGGGAAAGCACTTAGGTAAGAGGCCATTTCAACGGCGGCACCGCCAAAAGCATTAGCGGGATCTTGGAAGTAGCCCGGAAAGGCAACGGCGGGAGCAACCACCCTCACACCGTCGAGACCGCGGATGACGTTCGCGTGAGCGAGCGGCACATTCTGTCCAAAGCCTGCGCGGCTGACTGTCCGTAGGCGGTTGTCATTCAGCGACGCTGCCAGGCTGTTGATGGCGTCGACAACCCCGGACATAACGCCCAGGAGGAAGAAAGCGACAATAGCGGACAGCATGGTGAGGATGGTTCTAGCCAAACGTCGTCTCAATCCGCCGAGGATCAGGAAAGCGTATTTCACGGAGTGGATGCCTCACCATGTGGCATTGATACGTGTAATCCCTTAAGTCAGTGTGCTACTTCCGCAACACTATGCTGCTTTTTTAGCACACCTTCAAGGTCAGTGTCACTCAAGGTGCTTCTTGCAGTCGTTCACCGAGTCGTTAGATTCGCGTTGCCTGAGATTCACGGGTACGGTTTAGTGCCTGAAGTGAACGAACTCTTCCCAGACCGACCATGCTGCCATGGCAGAGGAGTTTCCCGGCTGGGTTCGCTTCGTTGAAACGGCAGGCACTACTGTTGTGACCGACCAACTGTTATCGATACAACCGCCGTCGACACCCGGTGTCGACGATTTCACGGCATGGCTTGCAGCATGGCTCCGTAAGAATAGCGCCGCTGATTTTCAGTCGCGGTAGTTGCCGTCCGCATAGAAGTGTTTTGCATCAACCGATCCCGGAATCCATTTGCAAACCAACCGGACCTAGGGGTTGCAGGAATTTACCTCTACAATCCACCTTCAATTCCACCCAGGCCGCAAAAAGGCTGCCAGCCGCAGTCGCTTAGCATGTTTCGACGATCCCGCACTCTTTCACGAATTCTGCTTGCGCTGCTGGTGCTGTCGCCTCTGGCGGTGCTCGCCCAGAGTGGGGGCGACGGCGGAATGCGGCTCGATGGCCTCACCGCCAGTTGGGTAGGCATAACGGCAATCGTGATCTTCGTGTTTGCTTACGCCCTGGTGATCGCTGAAGAATTCACCAACCTGCGCAAGTCCAAGCCGGTCATCGTGGCCGCCGGTCTGATCTGGGGATTGATCGGTTTGACCTACGCCCAAAATGGTATCGAAACCGCGGCTGAAGAGGCGGTTCGTGAGTTTCTATTGGAATTCGGCGAGCTGTTCTTGTTTTTGTTAGTGGCCATGACTTACGTCAATTCCATGTCTGAACGTCGCGTCTTTGAGGGGCTTCGTTCGTGGTTGACCGGCCGAGGATTTAGTTACCGCGCGCTGTTCGTCATCACAGGGGTCATCAGTTTCTTTTTGTCGCCGATCATCGACAATCTGACGACGGCGTTAGTGATGTGCGCAGTAGTCATGGCAGTCGGTAAGGGTAACGACCGTTTCATAGGCCTTTGTTGCATCAATATTGTCGTGGCGGCCAACGCGGGAGGGGCATACTCGCCATTCGGAGACATCACCACGTTGATGGTGTGGCAGGCCGGCCACATCGAGTTCAGTACGTTCTTCTCCCTGTTCTTACCTTCGGTGGTCAACTTCATCGTCCCGGCTGCCGCCATGTACCTCGCGGTTCCGGATGGCGTGCCCGACGTTCCCAATGACAGCGTCCGCATCAAGCGTGGCGCGTTCGTCATTGTCGGTTTGTTTGCTTGCACCATCGTTACGGCGGTGAGTTTTCATAATTATCTGCACCTGCCACCCTTTTTGGGGATGATGACCGGTCTCGGCTTTCTGAAGTTCTATGGCTACTACCTCAAGGTGACCCATAGACCGCACCCCAACGATGACGCGGAATACGGTCAGGTTGGAGACGTAGCGGCGTTCGACAGCTTCCGAGCCGTCGCGCGGGTTGAGTGGGACACGCTGCTGTTCTTCTTCGGCGTTATCATGTGCGTCGGGGGTCTGGGCTTTATCGGTTACTTGGAGCAGATCAGCGAGTGGATGTACACGGACCTCGGCCCCACGCTTGCAAATTCGCTTGTCGGCGTGTTGTCGGCCATCGTAGACAACATTCCCATCATGGTTGCAGTGTTGCAGATGGAACCGGGCATGGACGAGCTGCAGTGGTTGTTGGTGACGCTCACTGCCGGTGTCGGTGGCAGTATGCTCTCGATAGGGTCGGCTGCGGGGGTGGCGCTAATGGGCCAGGCGCACGGCAAATACACCTTTTTTGGGCATCTCAAACAGACGCCGGTGATCGCTGCGGGTTACGTTGCCAGCATCTACGTGCACATGTGGGTGAACGCCCACCTCGAGGGGGTCTTTTTCGGCTGACCTTTTGTGATCTCAAGGCGGATCAAGGTCATACGATCCTGCGTCCGCCACCCGCAAACGGCTTTAACAGTGGGAGCAGACAGTGTTTAACAAGATAGGTGTGGGGCTGGCGATGGTGCTGGGATTGGCGATGCTGGGGAATGGCGTCTTTATGACGATCGACCCTGAGTCCTGGTATTGGCTGGTGCCGGGCGTGCCGGACCGTGGACCGTTCAACCAGCATTTCGTTCGAGACATCGGCTTTATCTATGTGTTGATGGGGGCAGCCTTCATCTATGGGTCTGTTTATCGCAAGTACCGAGTGCAGCTCTGGTTGATGCCCACCGCTTGGTTGGTGGTCCACGCTATCTTCCATATTTGGGAAGTAATCGTCGGCATCTGTGGCCCCGAATCGCTGATAGAGGATTTTGCCGGTGTGACGTTACCGGCACTGTTGGGTTTGGGATTGATCTATGGCAGCTTCAGAGCTCAAGCGAGTGAATAGAGCGGTTGTCGTTCTTCTGCTTCTAAGTCTGGGTGTGTCGCTGGGTTTGACATTGGCGCTCACGTCGCCTGAACCACAGGCACCGCACACGATTGAATGGCTGGACGACCCTCGCAATTTGGGGAGCTTCAGCCTTGAAACAAAGACAGGTGCGTTCGATAACCAATCGCTGGTGGGGCATTGGACGATTGTGTTGTTCGGTTTTCTGCATTGTCCCGATATCTGCCCAACCAGTTTGTCACAGTTGGCAGAATTGGCCGACAAACTGGCCGAACAAGCGAGCAACAAAGAAGTCGCCTATGTGTTTGTGTCCGTTGATCCGGAACGAGATTCGGTGACCGAGGTTAACCGGTACGTGAAGCACTTCAACCCTTCAATTCGCGGAGTGACCGGTAACGTTGCGCAGTTGACTCGGTTTACCCGTGATCTTGGCATTCGGTTCAAGGTGTCGCCGGACAGTGATGATTATGCGGTCGCGCATTCGATCACGTTTTCGGTCATTGACCCCGAGGGAGTACTTCGTGGACGCTTCAGACCGGGATTCGATGTGCCCGATCTGGCTAGAAATCTCACATTAGCACGGCTAGTCTGGGAACAATGATGTTGAAATATCGAAGGATCGCCGTCTTCGTAGCAGGACTCATCACCGTAGTCGCCTTATTGCTGTCGGTAGACCGTGGCGGGTTGATTGCGTGGGTTGCCTTGTTAGTCGGTGTCGCACTGCTCGCGAAGACTTGGTTGAAGCCCACCAGACACGACCTGGGGTTAGGTGTGGGGTTAGCCATAGTTTTTGCGTTAGCGTGGGTCGGTACTCGGTACTATGTCATTTCCACGTGGGAATCGGGTGAGGTTGTGGAACTCGCCATCGATACGAACAAGGGTACCCACATAGCGAGACTGTGGGTGCTCGATATTGAAACACATCCACTGGTCTACTATGACGCTGAACCGGACGTGGCGAAGTCTTTGTTGACCGGCAAGCCACTGCAATTCACGCGTGCAGGCGAGGTAAGTACCCGCCTTCCCAGAGCGACACGAGTCGATACGCTACCGGAAGATGAAGCGAATCTGATATTTGCAGCCATGGCCACCAAGTACGGAGACCGCATGAGTGCTGCTGACGTTTACTATTTGATGTTAGGACGTTCCAGAGATCGTGTGGCAGTCATAGTCAGTCTCATAGAGGAATAAGGCAGGCTGACTATGAGATTGCCGCGCTACGATCCGGAGTGGCCTGAAAAGTTCGAAGAAGAACGCGATCGGTTGGAAGCGCTATTGGGCGACCGTGCGATCCGCGTTGAACATGTCGGTTCCACATCCGTCCCTGGGCTTCAGGCAAAGCCGGTCATCGATATCCAGATATCGGTGCAGTCCATTGATCTGCCTTTCTTCGAGGAGAAACTATCCGCACTGGGTTACAAACACTTGCCGATGGAAGCACCGCCGGTTGATGAATATCCGTTCTTTCACAAACCCCGCCGATGGCCGACTACGCATCACATACATTTATGCGTGTCGGGCGGCGATCAGGAAAAATCTCACCTAGCGTTTCGGAATTGGCTCAGAACCCACTCTGATGACCGGGACCACTACGGCGCATTGAAGGATAAGCTCGCTGAAGAAGTCGACGAAAGCGACGTAGGCACGCTGTTTGCGTACACGGAGAAGAAAGGAGCGTGGGTGCGGGAGATCACAGCTAAAGCGCTTCGAGCCGGGCTGGCCGACCGAGGATTATGCGCGTAGGTAAGCGAAATTCCCTTCGATCTCGACACCGGTTGCGCGCCCGCCTAGTCCTTTACGCACCTTCCGCTCGAACGTCTCTGCCGACATCGGTGTGGACACCTCACCGAGGCGGGACAGGAGTGCCAGATATAGATTGCCGAAGCGTCGCTCTCTTACCAGACTAGTGACAAAGAGTCCGCCCTCCGGGTGGAGCACCCTTCGCCATTCGGACACCACCCTGTCCAGCGAAGGGAAAAGGTGAAATCCACCATGGCAGAGCAGTGTCGCAATGGCGTTGTCCATGAAGGGCAGTTGCCGTGCATCCGCCTGCATAAACACGATGTTTGGGGGCACGCGCCCCAACTCCTCCACCAATCGATCCCGGCCTCTACGCAGCATTTCCAGTGAGAGGTCGACGACGATGGTGGGTCGGGTTGTCGTTGCGTAAAACCGAAAAGCATCTACGGACGTTCCCGCTGCTAAATCGAGGATCGTCCCCTGGCCCGAAGAGAAGGCCTCCTCCATAAAGGACACTATGGTTGAGCGTTGCGCACCCCACGCCAGTCGAAGGTAGCGGTCGGAACTGACCATCCGATCGTAGGCCTCGGCTTTGCTGTCGTAAGGCGCGCCAATGCTCTGTGCCTCGAAGACCGAGAAGAGGTTGGTGTCCAGCTGACGAACGTTCGCGGCGCTTTGTAAAGATGCTTCCAGCAGGGGAGGTATATCCACGCGTAAGTTCGCTTCTGTTTTATCGACGTCTGATTGGCAACGATAACGGAGCTGCCGGCAAGGGCAAGAACCGACCCGCAAATTTAGGATAACGTCAGAATCCGCTGAGCGCTCCCGGCGCTCGTCAGCTATGGAGTGCGGGGCGCGATCTGCATCACGATGCGATCCGCTTCGAAGTGCTCGAGAATCTCAGGGTCGTCTACGACCGTAACCCTCGCGGCGTACACAGGCGGCCGGTCCGCGATCTTCAGCCTGATATTGGATTCCTGCTCGAGGTATCGATACCACCGGCGGTCCGCGGCCGGGTCGACGAACATCTTGCGGTCCAACACCACAGCGGTGACATTCACCGAATAAGGGTCCGAGGGCCGGGTCTCGAGTTGGATAGTCGAGGTCTCTTGTGGGACGTTGGCTGCACTGAACGGCACCTCGTCGCCCGAAAGTTGACCACCGGCCAGAAACAGCACAGGACCGCCGCAGCCACCGATGAGGCACAATGTGATCAGGCCAAAGAGAGCGTAACGAATGCAGTTTGACATGAGCGTGCTCCACTCGACAATATAGTTCAATATTAAATCAATATAGTTTAAATTTCAACTATGACTTTGAAATCCGGTGACGCCCGAATGTTCGAGTTTTTCAATGAGATCGGTATCGTTGCCCAGCTCAGCAACACCCGTTTCGAACAGAACCTGCCCGGCCAATTGACTGCGTCGCAATTCGGGGTACTCAACAACTTCGTGCGGTTGGGCGGCACGCGTTCGCCGAAGCAGCTGGCTGATGCGTTCCAAGTCACGAAGGGCGCCATGACCAATACCTTAGCCAAGCTCGAAGCAAAGGGGTGTGTAAAAATCGCGGCCGACCCACGGGATGGGCGTGCTAAGGTGGTGTCGATTACCGCTAAGGGGAAGCGGTTGCGCGAGTCGGCGATCATCAAAGCCACGGAAGCGTTTCGAGATCTCGAAGGCGTTCTCAGCGACGAAGACGTGGCTGTTTGCGTCCCGGTGCTACAAAAAATCCGCGCGCATCTGGATAGTCACAGAGACTGATGCCCAAGGTGAATTAGATATGAACGAAGAAGTGTACGAAGCCGGTCTAGAAAAGAATCCCGCCAATCATCAACCTCTGACCCCGCTGGGCTATTTACAGCGTGCCGCGGCCGTCTTCCCCACACACCCGGCGATCGTGCATGGTGCGCAGCGCACGGACTATGCGGAGTTTTATGGCCGTTGCCGCCGACTCGCCTCGGCATTGACCTCACTGGGTGTACAGCGCGGCCAAACAGTCAGCGTCATGCTGGCCAACACACCGGCGATGTTGGAAGCCCACTACGGCGTACCGATGTGTGGTGCCGTGCTGCACTCGATGAACACCCGGCTGGATGCAGCCATCATTGCCTTTCAGCTCGACCACGCTGACACCAGAGTGCTCATCACGGATCGGGAGTTTGCCCCGACCATCAAGGCGGCACTCGAGATCGCTGAAACCACACCCGTTGTGATCGACTATGACGACCCCGAGTATCCGCAAGACGGTGAGCGTCTGGGCAATCTCGATTATGCGGCTTTTCTCGAGAGCGGCGATCCTGCGTTTCAATGGTTGATGCCGAACGACGAATGGGAAGCCATATCGTTGAACTATACTTCTGGAACGACAGGTAATCCGAAAGGTGTTGTCTACCATCATCGCGGCGCCTATTTGTTGGCACAAGGTAACGCGCTGACTGCGGGGATGCCGAAGCATGCGGTCTACTTGTGGACTTTACCGATGTTCCACTGCAACGGCTGGTGCTTTCCCTGGACACTCTCGGTGCTTGCCGGTACGCACATTTGCTTACGCTGGGTGCGGCCCCAGCCGATGTGGGAAGCGCTCGCAGAGCACAGGGTCACACACCTGTGTGGCGCGCCGATCGTGATGTCGACGCTGCTCGGCGCACCAGAAGACGACAAGCGCCAACTAGACCATCAAGTGGCGTTCATGACCGCAGCGGCGCCGCCGCCGGAAGCCGTGCTCGCACAGATGAGCGAAGCGGGATTCGAGGTGACACATCTTTATGGGTTGACCGAAACGTACGGGCCGGCGGTCGTCAACGAGTGGAACGACAGCTGGGATGAGATGGCGACCGCGGAACAGGCCGCCCTCAAAGCGCGCCAGGGGGTACGTTATCCCTGTCTGGAAGGACTGAGCGTACGTGACCCGCAGACGATGGCGGCGGTCCCGGCCGATGGCGAGACCATTGGTGAGGTGATGTTTCGTGGCAACGTGGTCATGAAAGGTTATCTGAAAAACCCTGAGGCGACGCAGGAAGCCTTTGCCGGTGGTTGGTTTCACTCGGGAGATCTCGCCGTTTTGCACGAGGACGGCTACATTCAGTTAAAAGACCGGTCCAAAGACATCATCATTTCAGGCGGCGAAAACATTTCTTCGATAGAGGTGGAAGACGCGCTCTACAAACACGAAGGCGTCGAGGCGGTTGCAGTAGTTGCAATGCCACACGAAAAGTGGGGGGAAACGCCGTGCGCGTTCGTGGAAGTCAATGAGCGTGGTGCGAGTCTCAGCGAGGACGAATTGATGGCCTGGTGTCGAGAGCGCCTGGCAGGATTCAAGATTCCGCGTAAAGTCGTGTTTGAGGACATACCGAAAACTTCGACGGGTAAGATTCAAAAATACGTTTTACGCGAACGCGTGAAAGCGCTGTAAACAGGGGGCTTAAGATGACCACGGATGCATCGACTGCGGACGATTTACTGGAAGTCGCGACAGGGGCTGAGCGTTGGATCGATTCTCATCGTCATGACACTGCCGACGGGGTGGTCTGGGGCCTCGCAAACGAAGCGCCGGAAAAGTACGTCCACAACCTCTATTCCGGTTCCGCGGGTATCGCGCTCTATTACCTCGAGTTACACAAAGCCACGGGTGAGCAGTCCTATCTGGATATCGCTCACAAGGCAGGCACGGAGCTGCTGAGCAAAATCCGCACGCTCGAATCACTGCCATGTGCTTTCATGGGCGGCTGGGGCGGGTACTTGTTCGTGCTGCACCAGTTGTTTGCCGCTACCGGACATGAAGAATTCAGGCAAATAGCCCACCAATGCGCACAAAAACAGCACGACCAGTCTCAGCCCATTGGCGCCGGTATCGGCTGGATCCAGGAAATGCCGTACGCCAAGTTGACCGGTCACAAGGGGGTGCGCGAAATCTACGATGTTGCCGAAGGTGCGGCTGGCGCAGCGTTGGCCTGGTTGTATGCGCATGAGAATGAGCTTCACGAGCATGCACTCGACTGGTCCAGGCAGGCGGCGGACCGCTTGATCGAAGTAGCCCAAACAGCAACCGGCGGTCGCCGGTGGCAGCTGATGAACGACATTCCTTGGCCGTTCGATGCACCCAACTTCGCGCATGGCACTGCGGGTGTGGCCTTTTTTATGGCACGGTTGTACGAGTTAACAAATGAGCAAACGTATTTGGACGCGGCGATTGCAGGTGCCGGTCACGTCCAAGCAATGGCCGAAGACATCGACGGTGGTGGTTACCTCGTACCCCACGTGCTCGACGACGGCCGACCGAATCGATACTACTTGGGGGCATGTCACGGTCCCGCCGGCACTGCACGTCTGTTTTACCTGTTGAGCGAGGTGACCGGCGAGCAATCTTGGATGGAGTGGTCGCGGGGGTTGGACGACGGCATGCTGGCGCTGGGTGCACCTGAAGAACGCAGTCGCGGCTTCTGGAACAACATCAGCCAATGTTGTTGCGATGCGGGTATAGGCGATCATGCCTTGCACATGTTTCACGCGACGGACGATGAGTTCTACATGAACCTGGCGAGGCGAATCGGAGTGGAGCTCGTGCGCCGCGGTCAACGTGACGGCACCAAGTGGTGTTGGCCGCAAGCGGAACACCGTACGCAGCCGGACTTTGTGCAATCGCAAACGGGTTACATGCAGGGTGCTGCGGGTGTGGGTAGCTTCTTGCTACATCTCGCTACCACCCTCGACGGCGCGCCTGTAAAAATAGTATTCCCCGACTCACCATACGACAGAATCCTGCGCGCCTAAGACTACCGACAACCTAGTTCAACAACGCTGCGGCGAGTCGTGCGTGCGACTCCGGCACCAGTTCAGTGAGCTGCACTCGGTCGATACCCATCTGGCCAAGCTCCTGGAGTGCATTGGCCACCTCATCGGGCGGACCCACGAATCTCGACAGGTAGCCGTTGCCGAGTTGTTGACGCAGCATCCGCACAGCTGGGTCATCCCCGACGCCGATCAGAATGAAAACGCCGATGGGGATGTCGTTGCGAACCTTTTTGACGCGCTCCACGTTGTCTCTCACTTCGGTTTCGGTGACGCTGGCCATCGTGGCGAAATCGAGCGCACCTTGGCGGGTAGCGCGAGCGCTGGCTTTGACTTCCATCCGATCGACCAGCGGAGTCACCTCACGCAACGCGCGCGGGCCGCCGGCGGAGCCGATCAGGGGCGGCGGTGTCGGATGTGGACGACCGAGTGCGTTATCTCCACGAATGTCGATGCGGTAGTGTTCACCGTCGAAAAGGCATTGACCGGTTTCGAGCAGTGCGCGAGCGATCTGCATCGCCTCGACATACATGGAAACGCGCGTCGGTCCGTCTGGATAACGCCACCCTACTGCTTCGATTTCGTCGCGGGCCCAACCGGCGCCCAGTCCGGCCTCGAAGCGCCCATTCGACGCAGCCTGTAACGCCAGCGCGCCTTGCGCGAACTCTACCGGCGAGCGGAACAAATTGTTGCAAAAGGAAGTTGTGATTCGCACGGACTCTGTGGCCGCCGCCATTTGCGTTGCCGCGACGAACACGTGCGGGTAGCGGGTGGCACCTACCCAGAAGTGATCGCTTGCACATACGCCATGCCATCCTTCTTGCTCTTTTTCTCGTGCCCAATCGTCAGGGCGCAAGTTTTCGCGTGCCGGAAAATTTGGATAGAACTCCACAGTCGCTCCCTGGTAGCGAGCAGAGTCTTGCACCGTTCACGGTAAGGTGCAATTGTGACGGCGTGCGTCTCCGCACACCTGCATGAGGAGGGCGATTTGAAGATTGGCGCAGTTTTTCCACACCAAGAGATAGGCAGCGACCCTATTGTCCTGCGTGACTGGGCGCAGACGGCGGAAGGCCTCGGCTACTCGCACATCCTCATCTACGATCATGTCATCGGCGCGGTGCACGAAGGGCGCGAACCGAAGCTGTGGGGTCCCTATACTGAACGAGACGCTTTTCACGAGCCGTTCGTTACGCTCGGTTATTTCGCCGCATGCACCGAGTGCATTGAATTCGCGACGGGGGTGTTGATCCTGCCTCAACGGCAAACGGTGCTGGTGGCGAAACAGGCGGCACAGGTGGCGCTATTGTCCAATAACCGCTTGCGTCTTGGCGTCGGTACCGGCTGGAACTATGTCGAATATTCGAGCCTCAACGAAAACTTCGCAGATCGTGGTCAACGTCAGGCAGAACAGGTGGCGTTGCTGCGAAGGCTGTGGAGCGAATCCATCCTCGACTATGCGGGTGACCATCACCGCATTGATCGTGCCGGATTAAAACCTTTGCCTGAACGAAGCATACCCATCTGGTTCGGTGGCTTCGCACCGGTGGCTTTTAAACGCGCAGCGGTGCTCGGTGATGGTTTTATCTTCGGCAGCGGTCAGGAACAAAACCTCGCTGCCTATGAACAGGTGCTCGAGGCGCTCGACAGTAGCGATCGCGCTAGAGCGAGCTTCGGTATCGAAGCGCTGCTTAACTATCAGTCGGGTCCTGAACGTTGGCGCGAAGAGATAGAGGCGTGGATCGAACGCGACGCCGATTACGTAGCCATGCGCGCCATGGCTTTACGCGGACAAGGTGACGGCTTGAATTCGCCGCAAGCGCACATCGATGTGTTGCGGGAGTATTGGCAGGTTGTCGGCGACCTCGCGCATTAGTTCGCCCGTGATCCCTATAATGCGGGTCTACACTATTGGAACGTGCTGGGTTGGAAATACTAGGGGGATCGATGTCGGGTATGGAAGGGGTTGTGGAACACTTTGCCAAACTGGTGCGCGAACGGCATTCCATTCGAGGCTTTCGACGCGATCGAGTGCCCGATCACATCGTTCACGAAGTGTTCGAGTTGGCACGTTGGTCGCCTTCCGGCACTAACGTGCAGCCGTGGCACGTATGTGTTGCCTCCGGGGACGTGTGCGAGTCACTGCGGCAGGGCTTTCTTCAACGCTTCGATGCTGGTGAGAAAATACGCACCGACCACGCACCCGATGGTCGCACCGGTGCACCATGGCAAGACCGCAAAAGGGCGTGTGCCCGTGCGTTGTACGGAGCGATGGATATCGAGTGGGAGGACCGTGCGGGGCGAGCGTATGCTGCGCGGCGCAACTACGAGTTTTTCGGCGCACCGCACGTGGCCTTCTTGGGGATGCATGAAATCTTCGGCACGCAGACTGCCAGCGATGTCGGTATGTTTGCCCAGACCTTGATGTTGGCCATGACAGCGCATGGGATTGCGTCCTGTCCTCAGGGTACGCTCAGAAATTATCCGGACTTCGTTCGAGAGGTCTTCGGCTTACCGCCGGAAATCAAAATCCTCTTTGGCATCAGCTTCGGCTATGAGGACGAGGATGCGGGAGTGAACCGTGCCCGTACGGATCGCGCGCCGCTGGCGGAAACGGTGCAGTTTCTGGGCTAGGAGTGGGTGATTGGTGGAGGTGAAACATGAATCATAAAGAGCGCATCCGTGCGGTTCTCGCTGGCCAACAACCTGATCGGCTACCGGTGGCGACGTGGGGTCATGACTTTCTACGAGAGTGGAGTGCGGAGGAACTGGCGGCGCACACCGTGGAGCGACAGCGTAAATACGGTTATGACTTCGTCAAGCTCAATCCTCGGTGGACGATGTTTGCCGAGCCGTGGGGGAACGAATACCAACCGCCAACTACTCAGGAATTCCCCAAACTCCTTCACAAGATTATCGACGCCTTGCCAGATCTACGGAGCGTGCCGCACGTCGGTGGAGACCATCGGGTGTTTCAAGAGCACGTGCAGGCGCTGCGACTGGTGTTGGAAGACCTTGGAGACACGGTCGACGTGGTGGCAACGCTGTTCTCACCGCTGGCGGTGTTGGGTTTGCTGTGTGGCGGGGTGGGCCGACCGCTTACAGGCTATGCCGACGAAGATCCTGAAGCGGTGCACGTCGCATTGGCGCACATCACGGAGGCGTTGAGCGGTCATGCACAGGACCTTGTGCAGGCCGGTGCGAGCGGAATTTTTTATGCGGCGCTGCAGTGGACAAGCCTGGACGTCTGCGACGAGGCGTTCTTCGACGAATTCGGCCGGCCGTATGACCTCAGACTCCTCGAGAAGATTCACGGCGCACCGCTGAACATGTTTCACGTGTGTGGGAATAACATTCAACTCGAACGTTTCTTCGACTACCCAGTGCCGATTTTCAACTGGGATAACTTTGGCCCCGGTAACCTGACGCTCGCCGAAGCCTCCTCATTGACCGACAAGGTCATTGCCGGAGGGATTCCGCACCGGAAACTTCACAAGATCGATGAGCAGGAACTGCTCGGCATTGCCAACGAGGCAATTGAGGGTGTCGAGGGTCGCTTGATACTCGCCGGAGGTTGCGGTGTCGGTGCCAGTATAGACGACGACATTCGTCACAGTGCTGCGGAATTGCCGCCTAAATTGCGCGGTTGATCGGAGTCAGCTGACCCCCTGAAGCACTCTGTTCGACAAACCGCTATATTGTGTAGATGGATCTAGCTAACTCCATCTGGATCGCCAAGTTGCTCGGACCCGTGATCGTCGCCTTGAGCATTCCCATGATTACTGCGCCGGGACAGTTAACGGAAACAACCGAGCGATTCCTGGCCAATCCGGCGCTCATTCTGGTGACAGGCGTCCTGGCTATGACGACGGGTCTCGCTATCGTCAATTCCCACAATCATTGGGTTTGGGGATGGCCAGTTATTGTGACGCTCTTTGGATGGGTGCTCACCATCGGCGGTTTGGTGCGCATCGTTTTGCCGCAGCTGGTGATGAACGTTGCGATGCCGGTGGCGCGCACTATGGGTGTGGTGTGGGGCGTTTTAGGGCTATTTATCGCCTACAAGGGGTACTTCTCGTAAACGCTGTCACCATCGGGCTAAGCACACCACTGATAGCAATTGTCTAACGATCAAGCCTGGGGCGCCGCTAACAGCGCCTGTCTGTGAACCTTACCTCGGATTCTACTGTCCGATGTTTCGATACTTACCTGGGTGATTGAGAGACAAGCAATATGAAAGCCCCGAGTGTTACATGCGCGCGCTGTTCTTTTAGAGGCTTTGCCATCGCGTTAGTACTGATCCTGACTGCCGGGTGTCAGGGGAGCAGTTCTTCTTCAGGCAATGAGGCAGTGGGGACCGGCGATTCCGACTCGAATGTCTCGACTGGTGACAATACGCCCACCAGCAGTGATTCTTCGGACGACGCCCCGGGCGATCCGGGCGTGTCCGGCTCGCCACCTACGGACGGTGACGACGCGTCCGCGCCTCCTTCGGACAGCGATACCGGAACCGATACCGATACCGATACGGATACCGATACGGAGGATCCGGTCGCAACGACCCAGGAGCATATCTACGACAGCCTCGAAGGGTACGGCACCAATTCGACGTTTGGCATCGGCGGCGACATTTGCACCGTAACGAATCTGAACGATGCGGGTTCCGGATCGTTGCGCGCTTGTATCGAAGGTCGTCGCAGCTCGGACATTCCGGTGGAAGTGCAGTTCGAAGTGGCGGGGACCATTACGCTCGAATCCCACCTGCGTATCCGTACGCCTTTCATCACCATCAATGGCAGTACGGCGCCGTCTCCAGGTATCACGATTCAGACGGGACCACTTAAGTCCGTAGGCATCATTGCGCAAACGAATCTCAATGAAGCGCATGACGTGCTGTTGTCGCACTTGCGTATCGTCGGTGCTTGGGACCGGTCTGATCAAACCGATGTCGAGCACAACAACACCATTGCTGTGGATTGCGAAAATAACGACACAGGCGGTGACAGCGTCGATTTGAACATTGTGTTGAATCGGCTGACGTTGATGAACTCACCGGACGGCGGCCCCGACCTTTGGGGGGCATGTCGCGGTATCACGGTGCAACGATCGTTCATGCACCACAATGTCCACCCGATGACCGTTTCGGCGGGTAGCGCAAGTCAGTTACGCGCCAGAATATCCGTCCACCGTAACGTGTTTTGGAACAACGACGAACGTAATCCTCAGATCAGGGGCAACGTTCAGGATCTGAACTACATCAACAACGTCGTCGGTGGGTGGCGCTGGTATGGCGTGCGCGTGCGCGCTAACTCTGCAACGGATCACCCCCGTCGGATCAATCTCTTGAGTAACGCGTGGCTTGCCAACAGCTCAGGCAACTCCGCTGCGCTGGTATTTCTCGATCTGACCGATAGCGGTGTCGTGTATACGGATGACAATCAGTTCCCCGTCGGTGAAACCGACCGCGGCGCCGCAGCCAACCAATTCGGCGATGACCTGCGCGTTGCGCGGTTCAGCGCCAGCCAGCTCAGCGAGGCGGTCATCGGTGAAGCGGGCAACTATCTGGTGGGCACTCACTACCCGACTGCCGAAGAGACCGATTTGCTTGCGGACATTGCTGGACGGCTCTGAGCACCGCCAGAACTCTCCGCTACAGGATGATCGCTAGACCGAGCCTGAACGCCGCTCTACTATAGATCTACTGAAAATCAGGAGAGCCCAATGGCAGCGGTTATCGACGACACCCCTTCGCATTTGCGCGGCAACGGCCGCCCCATCACGGAAGAGCGTACTGAAACCGGCCTGAAAGTGACGGGCTCGATTCCTCCGGAGCTGGATGGGCGCTACGTCCGCAATGGGCCGAACCCGTTGAGCGGCACCAGCGCGCACCCATTTTTCGGCGACGGCATGCTCCATGGCGTGCGCGTTCGCGACGGGCAGGCGCTGTGGTACCACAGTCGTTACGTGCAAACGCCGTTCATTACGAACCCGTCCGTGGATATTCTCGATCCATCAGTGATGATGGATATGAAATCTTCCAAGGCCAACACACACGTTGTAGGTCATGCTGGAAAAATTCTGGCCCTGGAGGAAGGGCACTTTCCCTATGTCGTCGACGGTGATTTGAATACCGTAGGACCGACCGATTACGACGGTGTGCTGAAAGGTTCGTTTACCGCGCATCCAAAGATCTGTCCAGTGACCGGCGAGATGCTCGCATTCGGGTATTCGGCGATGGAACCCTACCTGCGTTACCTGCGGGTGTCGGCGGACGGCCAGCTCGTGCAGACCGAAAACATCACTGTAGGCGGGCCGACCATGATGCACGATTTCAACATTACCAGGAATTTCGTCATCTTCATGGACCTACCGGCATGCTTCAATATGGAACTCGCCATGAGTGGCGAAATGCCCATTCGCTGGGATGACAACTATCCATCGCGCCTGGGTGTCATGCCACGCGACGGCACCGATGCGCAAGTGAAGTGGTACGACATCAATCCGTGCTACGTGTTCCATCCCATGAACTCCTATGAGGAAGGCGACAATATCGTGCTGGACGTTGCGCGTTTCAGTCACATGTGGCGTGAATCGGCCATGGATTTCCCACCCCCTCAACTGTGGCGTTGGGTGATTGACACCAAGTCAGGCAAAGTAAGCGAAGAACAGATTGACGATCGTCCTGCTGAGTTTCCGCGCGTGGCCGACAGCTTGATCGGGCTCAAGCACCGCTACGGGTACATGATGGCAATGTCCGGCGGCAACGCAGACGATCCGATGAGTCAGTCGGGTGCTATTCTCAAATATGACCGCGAGACGGGTGCACGCACCGACATTGAGTTCGGACCCGGACACACTTGCGGAGAGCCGGTGTTTGCACCTGCGGCGAACGGCAAGTCCGAAGACGACGGTTATTTGATGACCTACGTGCACGACGCTGAGTCGGACACGAGCCGCTTCGTCATCATGGACGCGGCGAGCATGGATACCACACCGGTCGCCTCGGTGGATCTTCCGCGTGTACCCAACGGATTTCACGGGAGTTGGATCCCCGCCTCGGTTGCGGATTGACAACTTGCGGTGACGTTTGATGAATACATCGGGATGCGCGGTGATCCGGAAGCTCCGGATTCTCTGCGTCGCGCGTTCATCGAGATTGAACCGCACCATTGCAACCCAACGGGTAACATCAATGGCGGTGTCATCATCTCCCTGGCGGACAATCTGTCCACCGGGGCCGCCAACACCGCCTACTTCGAAAAAACGGGTGAGCGCAGATTCATGGTGGGCGTCGACCTGCACGCAGTGATGTTGGCGAACCAGCAAGGCGGTGTGATTCGAGCCGAGTCGACACCGGTGCGTGTCGGCAGGCGCATTACGGTGATCCGCACCGAAGTGCGTGGGGATGAAGACCGCCTGCTGGCGGAGGTGACCACCACTCACGTACCGACGTGATAACGATGCGATATGTGTCTTAGCTGTCTCGGCGGGATACGATCATCACCTCATAGCGCCCGTTCTTGCCGATAAAAGCCGAGCCCAGCCAACTCACGATCCCCACGATGATGGCGCCGAAGATCAAGGAGAAAAAACCGTCGGCAGTAAAGTCGTCGACGAACCAGGCGGCGAGATTGAGCATGCCTGCGTTGATGATCAGCAAGAAAAGCCCGAGCGTGACAAGCGTGATGGGCAGTGTCAGCAATACGATCAACGGTCTGACGAACGCATTGACCAACCCCAAGGCGATAGCGGTCCAGATGAGCGCTGCGGTGGAGTGCACGGTAATGCCGGGGATAAGCGTGGCAGCCAGCCACAAACCGAGTGCCGTGAATGCCGTGCGTAACAAGATGCCTAACATAGTCTCGTTTCCCGTCTTGTCTCTTTAGGGATCGATCAATACACCGGGGTTGAGAATTCCCTTCGGATCCAGTTCCCTCTTCAAAGCTCCGAGCGCGGCTCTGAACGTGGCGGGTACCTGTTGATCGTACCCTGGACGATGCATACGTCCCACAGCGTGGTGATGGGTGCTGGTACCGCCGGCATCGATCAAGGCTTGAGTTGCCGTGTCCTTGATGTGCTGCCACATCTCCGCCTCCGCGCCGGGGGCGCTGACCCCCGAAAAACTATAGTACGGTGCAGGGCCGTCGGGATAAACGTGGGTAAAACGGCACGACAGGCGCGCGCTATCACCCATGGTGTCCTTCAATGCCTGCCCGACTTTGTCGCGCACGTGCGCGTCGAACTCAGGCCAACGGTCCCAGGTAATAGCCGTTTCGAATGTGTCTGACAGTAGGCCTAAACCGTTGGCAACACCTGCATTGACCCCGATGAAAGCCTGACGCCAGGCCCCCACCGCACCTTCGCGTCCCGTTGCTTTGCCGCTACCATCATCGATACGAATGGCATCGTCGTCGATATGCCCGCCGCATTCCCGGGCAATCCGCACCGCCGCATGCACATTGCTGTCCTGCGGCACGTCTGCCGATTCGAAACCGATGATGAGCAGGGATTGCTGGCCGTCGAGACCTGCGCTTTGACCGGCTTCAGCGGGATCCAAGAGGCGTAAGTTTGCGGGCCACAGTTTGGCTTGAACGACATGGCGGGTCGCCTCAAAGCCTTCGGCCCAAGTCGGAAAAACCACACCCGCGGTGGCGCGGAACACCGGGCGTTTTTGCAGACGCAACCAGACGCTGGAGATCACGCCAAAGATGCCTTCGGAGCCGATGGCCATGCGGTCGGGACTGGGTCCGGCGCCGCTGCCGGGTAAACGCCGGGATTCCCACCACCCTGCAGGGGTCAGCATACGCACCGATTCCACGAAGTCGTCGATGTGTGTGTGATTGGTCGCGTAATGCCCGCCGGATCGCGTCGCCACCCAGCCGCCAACCGTCGACCAGGGGAAGCTTTGCGGGAAGTGCCTCAAGGTGAGGCCCCTTGGTTTGAGGTGCGCTTCTAAATCGGGACCGAACACACCGGCTTGAATATTGGCCGCGCGCGAGACTTCGTCGAGTTCGAGGACGCGGTGAAAGTGATCCATGTCGATGGTCACGGCGCCGTTGCAATCCTCCGGTACGGACAGTCCCCAGACCACACTGGTTGCGCCGCCATAGGGAATAGCGGCGTAGCCCTGCGCATCGCACCAGCTGAGGACTGCGTCCAGCTCGTCTTCGTCACGTGGGTGAGCAACTGCGTCAGGCGGGTTGTCGAACTGGCCGCGCAGAGCTCGCAGCAGTTCCAGGGTGTGACCGCCGTAAGTGTGCAGGGCACGTTGGCGATGACCCGCAGTCACAAATTCGGCCAACTTGGTCGGCACTTCGACCCGGCTCGGAGTGAGGTCGACCTCGTCCAGATCAGGAATCGGTGGGGGAGTTACTTCCCGGCCAAGACGTTCGGATACGGTGCGAGCCGCCTTGCGGCGGTCGGCTTCGCTCGGCTCGTCGCTGACGTTACCCCAGGTCCAGAAGCTGCGCTGTTCGTCCCATACCGCCATTTGCCGACCCCGTCATCTCAAGGCTTCGGCTCGGAAAGATAACACTACTTCATTCTTGTCCGGAAATTGTCTTCAGGCGGCGACCTGGGTGTCTCGGTCTTTAAGGCTTTCGAGCGGACGATGCGTCTGAGTGTGTGCCACGACCCTTGGAACGATGAACCACTCGGTAACGACCAAGTTCAACACCCAACACGACCACGGCACGATCAGATAGGCTTCGGCAAAACTCAGTCCAAACACGCCGATGAACAGGCCGAGCTCGGCGCGAAGGGTGACCGCGGCGAAAGTCAGCGCATAGGAACGCACCATCCATACCCGGTGAGCCGTGACGTTGCCGCGACGGATCTGCACGAAAGCTTGCGCGGTGGTGTAGAGCCACAGCGTGGAGAGCAGCCAGAAAGCCACGCTGTTGGAAACGCCGCCAAACGCATAAAAGGCGACTACCAATCCAGCCGATGCGCCAATGACGATACCGCCCAGGTAAATCCTGCCGATGAGCCTGTGTCTGGTAAATCGCCGCCGCGTGGCGGGAAAAAACTGCACGGCACCGGCGATCAAGGCCACCACGCCGCCGAAAATATGAGCGTAGAGTAAGGGGTAGATCTCCGCGTAAACAGAGCGTTGTCCGGTGAAGGAGAATTCATCGGCGTTTTGCAGGAAATAGAGGCATGCATTCAGCGCGATGCCGATAGCGAAGAAGGCGACGAGGGCGCGTCCGAAATCTATGGATTTCATCGCAGCAGGTATCCGTGTGTTTCTTACATTGAGAGTGTATGGAGTGTGTCCTGTCGACCCACTAAAATTACGTGAACGACGGGGTTAATACGTGAAAAAAACACAAGTACGTTCACGCAGCGTGAAGACATGGACCCAGCGTGTCGCGAAATAGCCAGGCGCTAGCCAAACGATACGGACCCCACCTGGCCGTGGTGGTGGGATTGGGCGCTTTTTTCGCCATCATCTCGCCGTATGGAGCCGTCACCTACTTGGACTTCTTGCCTCGCTGGTTGTATTGGATAACCACGGTGGGGTGTGCCTGGGGAATCAGTGCGCTGACGTTCGATTACATGGCGCAAGACAGACCACCCTGGTTTTGCGTCGTGGTCAGTTCGTTACTCTCGACCCCAGCCGTGTTTTTGATCATATATTGCGTCCAGCTGTGGATCGGTTACCCGGTTGTCAGCGCCTTCATCCCTCAGCTGGTGCTGTCGATCTGGGTGATCTGTTTTGTTCTCGCCTGGTTGTTCGTGCCTTTTCGCCAGCGCCAGAGCGTCGCTGCACTTGATGCCGCAAACGAAGAGCGTGCCCCCTTGTCGGCACAGTTGCCTTTCGAATACCGAGATTCGAGCATCTTCGCGCTGGAAGCCGATGACCACTACGTCCACGTGTACACCGACGCCGGTAAACACCTGCATTACATCCGCTTACGTGACGCCATTGCCCTCATGACCGGCATTCCGGGTGTCAGGGTGCACCGATCTTGGTGGGTGGCAACGGCAGCGATACAAGACGTCAAACGGGACAACAATCGTTGGCAGGTCGTCGTTAAGGGTGCCGGTAGTGTGCCCGTTTCCCGGAGCGGACTTGGCGAGCTCAAGAAAGCGCAATTGGTGAGCTGACTAGGGAGTGAAGTTCGTTACCTTATAATCCTTATTTGTCTATTGGAGAGAGCAACGATGCGAGCGATTCGGACGGTTGAAGAATTGGAGGGAATCTACGGTGACGTCTCCCCGGTGGCACGGGATAAGGTGCTGAACCGCCTGTCGCCGCGTTATCGGGAATGGATTGAAACGTCGCGTTTCGTGGTGCTGACCACGGTCGGCGCCGAAGGCACCGATGCCAGTCCCAGGGGTGATGACGGTCCGGTCGTCAAAGTCGTAAACGATGACACGCTGTGGCTGCCTGATTGGCGCGGTAACAATCGGTTGGATTCTTTACGCAATGTCGTGCGCGACGGCCGCGTGAGTCTCATGTTTATGGTTCCCGGAAGTAACAACGTGGTCCGTGTCAACGGAGCTGCAGTACTGACAGCAGACAAGAGCGTCACGGAACAATTTGAGAAAAACGGCAAGCACCCGCGAACGGCGATTGTCATCACAGTGAAAGAGGTCTACTTCCAATGTGCGAAGGCGCTGATGCGCTCCAGGTTGTGGCTGGCTGGTGACGAAAGCGAGAGCGTCCCGAGCGCCGGGCAATTCATTCAGGAAGTACAGGCTGGATTCGATGCCGACGGTTACGACTCGGGATATCCGGAGTACGCAAAAGACAAGATGTGGTAGTGCATTCTACGCTGAGTCCAGGCGTGGCTGCTCAAGCGAACGACGACTCCCCGCGCATCTCCACGGCAGTGTCGAAGTCGTCGCTCTCGAAAACCTCGACCATCTTTCGCGCGATGTCCTCCGGCTGAATGAAGAACGAGGTCGGTTGATCAGAGTACACAGCGCGCATCTTGGGTTCGTCGATGACGCCATTGATGGAGAAGACCGAAAAAGCCAGACCATACTCCGCCAGATTGGCGTGTAACAATTCGGCCATCACCCTTTGTGCGACACGGCTGGGGGCTAAGCCCAAGAACCGGGCCTGTGGATTGTAAGCCGCCGGTGAACTGCTGATCATGATGCGCGTGTCACGCGGGATGTCTTGTTTATTTGGAAACAGAGTTTGCACTAGCTGCAGTAGGCTGATGGCGTTGACATCGAAACTGTTGTCGAGCTCATCAAGCGACAGCTGGTCGTACTCACCCCATGTAGCGGCTTCCGTATTGATCAAGATCCGCTTTGGAACACCGAGTTGATCACGGATACTTTGTAAGGTCTTAGCCCAGGTTTGGCGGTCAGCGACATCGCAGGGGTATGCGTGTGCCTCCGGTAGTTCGTCAGCGAGGTTCGTGATGAACTCTTGCGATCGGGCAACGAGAGCCAGTTTGTAGCGCTCACTCCACTGCCTACACAATGCCTGGCCTGTGGCTCGGCCTACGCCGACGATAAGCGCTACTTCTTTGGTCGTCTTTGGATCAGGCATGGTTGGCGCCATTGCGCAATACCATATAGGCGACGTGCGTCCCACGCGACATCAGCCAAATGCCGAGCGTCATGCGCAACGGCCAGTATCCCATTTGAAAGTACGTAGGTAGCGCGGTCGGGTCTTGAACCTCGTCGAATCCGTAGCGTTGGTAGAGCGGCAGCAGGCTGGATTCACAGACCAGCCACAGGGGCCTTCGACTGCGCAACAGCAGGTCTTGCATGATCGAATTCGCCACACCCCGTCCCTGCCAGTCCTTCTTAACCGCTAGTGAAGCCAGTTCGTCGACCGCACCGTGCGAACGGACCTGACCGCAGCCAATCACATCGTCGACGCCGGTTACGGCGACCGAGAATCGCCGCCAGTCGAGGTCGAGCGGATTGAGATTGTTGCTGAGAATGAGGGTGTAGATGGCCGGTTGATCATTACTCGTGGCCGCGCGTATGGATACAGCGGATGCGTCAGTCGTCATTGCGCTGACTATACGCCACGCCGTTCGAGTTTTTCACGAGCCGCAGCGTCCAATCCCGGACCGGCGGTTGCGCGTATGGCGCGACCCCGCAAAGTGCGCCCGTCTTGGCTGGTGACACTCATGGTTTGAATGGGCTCGCCGGTATCGCGTTCGACGAATACCAGGCGGTCGCCCGCTGGATTGGGTTTGTGTTTATCACCCCAATGCATCAGCGACAGCATCGCGGGTTGCAGGTCGTAACCTCGCTCAGTCAGTCTATATTCCTGATGGGCACCGTCTGGCGAGGGGTGTTTGTCGAGAATGCCTTCCTCCACCAGACGATTGAGACGGGAGGTCAGGATGTTCTTTGATATGCCCAGACTTTTCTGGAACTGGCCGAAGCGCTTTGCGCCGAAAAATGCGTCGCGCAGTATCATCAGCGTCCAACGCTCTCCGACCACTTCCAAGGTCTGGGCGAGCGAGCAGTTCATATGGGCCAGGCTTTTGTATTTCATCGAGTGTGGAGAAAGAACAAGAAGTGGTTGCATCATACTACTTTATGGTTCTATGATGCAACCATATATCGAATCGATCCTCCCATCACCATGAGAGAACGCTATGCCTACTTCAGTTGAGTTTCTATACGACTTCGGCAGCCCCAACGCCTACCTCAGCCACTGCGTCATCCCGGGTATCGAAGCGCGCAGTGATGTGCGATTCGAGTACGTGCCCGTGCTGCTTGGGGGCATATTCAAGGCCACAAACAACGTGTCTCCCGCCGTATCGTTGCAAGGCGTGCGCAACAAGCCGGAATACGCCCAGATAGAAACTGCCCGCTGGTTGAAGCGGTACCCCGTGGATGTTTTCGAGCGCAATCCGCATTTCCCGGTCAATACGCTGATGATGATGCGAGGTGCGGTGTTCGCCCGCCAAACGGACTACTACACGGCGTATGTGGATGCCATGTTCAAGTGTATGTGGGGTAGTCCACGAAAGATGGATGAAGCCGATGTTTTTGCGGCAGCGCTTGATGAATTCGATTTGCCGCGGGACGACATACTCTCAGGTGTTCAAGACCCTGCCGTAAAACAAGCGTTGATCGACGGCACTAATACTGCGGTGGAGCGGGGTGCATTTGGCTCACCCACTTTTTTTATCGGCGATGAGATCTACTTCGGTAAAGAAAAATTGCGTGACGTGGAAGAACTTGTTGGAGGCGCGGTATGAAAATTCACATCGGCATTGGCGGATACTCGCGTGCCAGTGTCACCAGCCTGGTGGACTTCGTGCAAGCAGCCGAGCGCATGGGTGTCGACGGAGTATGGTCTGCTGAGGCCTGGGGCAACGATGCGGTGACATCGCTGGCCTTTCTTGCGGGACAGACGCAGCGTATCCACCTCGGCACCGGCATCATGCAGATCAGCGCGCGCGTTCCCGCCATGACGGCAATGACCGCGATGTCGATCAACGAGCTGTCGAACGGTCGCTTTCGTTTAGGTTTAGGCGCAAGCGGACCCCAGGTGGTGGAAGGTTTGCATGGAGTCAGTTACGCCGCACCACTGACCCGATTGAAGGAAACGGTAGAGATCTGCCGCATGGCTTTTGCTGGTAAGAAGCTCGAGTTCGAAGGTAAGCAACACGTGTTGCCGAGACCGGGCGGTGAAGGCAAGGCCATTCGTATCGACCAACCGCCCGTTGAGATACCGATCTATCTAGCGACGCTTGCGCCGAAAGCGTTGGAGTTCACCGGAGCGGCAGCCGACGGGTGGCTGGGCACGTCGTTCTCTCCGGAGCACAGCGAGGCGCACTTTGAGTATCTGCGCCGAGGCGCTGAATCTGCGGGCCGCGAGTTATCGCAGATTGATATCTGTGCTGCCGTGAGTGTGGCGATTGGAGACGATGTCGAGGCTCTGATCGAAAGCCGCAAAGCCGGCGTGGCTTTCAACATGGGTGGCATGGGCTCTGCGCAAACCAATTTTTACAACGATGCTTTTCAGCGCGCCGGCTACACCGACGATGCTCTGGCGATCCAGGAGTTGTGGATGCAAGGTAAACGCGACGAGGCGGTCAAACGCGTCCCTGACGCCATGGTGACGGAATTTCAAGCGATCGGCACACAAGACATGGTACGCGAGAGACTGAAGAAGTATCGGTCCGTGGGCGTCACGTCATTGAATGTGCGCCTGGATGCAGCACGCACAAAAGAAGATCGTCTGGATTTACTCGAACGCGTTAGCGATCTTGTCGGCGGACTCTAGTGCCGTCATGCGTCCTGGAGGATGAAATGGTCCCTGATATAACCCCACCGCTCTGCGTAGCCTGGGTCCATGAGCTTGGGATCGAAATCGAGAGAGGCTAGACCCATCATCACGAGCGTGCGCGACTTTGCCCCCATCTCATCGAAACCCAGATTGCGAAAGATCGCATCGAGATTGCGCATCAGTACCTCGTCGTAACGGCGTACCGCGGCAAAGGCTCGTTCGTCTTGCTGACCCCATGCGCGCATGGCGATGTTGAGCTGGCGCATCGCGCCGACGCCGAAGATCGTGGTGGCTTCGCGAAGTATCAGGGCTGGGTCTTCGCCGACACGCTCACGGGCTTCGTCGAAAGGTAACTGCGCCTGCGCCGTGCCGTAGAATTCCGCCAGGGCTGCCAGGTATTCATCGAGGTTCTTGAAGTGATGGTAGAAACTGCCTGTGGAGACTTCGAGTAGGCACGTCAAACGCTGCAGCTTGACTGCATCAATGCCGCCTTCTCTGAGCAGTGCTTGGCCTGCTCTGACCCAGTCGAGCTGTGTTTTACCGGTTCGTGCCATAGTCCTCGCCGCCGGATCCTTGGTGCGGACCGTGTTTTGCCCTGCTTTTGGGCTTTACAATAACATAACTTTTGTTATGGTATACGTTGAGGTATAGATTGCAATCCATATTTTGTTGAGGAGGTAAATCCTGGTGAGTGAGAACGCAGTATCAGAGGGGGACATTCAATCTTCGGCCGAATTCCGCACTCCGGAACAGGAGCAGGCAGCGCGAGGTGCTGGCGTTCCCGGTGCATATGAGATGCCGTTGGAGGACATCAATCCGGTCAATGCACACCTCTTCAAAGACAACACTTGGCAGGCGTACTTCGAACGGCTGCGTGCCGAAGACCCGGTGCATTTCAATGAGATCGAGTCCGCCGGACGCTACTGGTCACTGACCAAGTACGCAGACATCAAAAAGGTGGATGCCGATTGGCAAAACTTCTCATCCGCGTACGGTATTACGCTGGGCTTCCGCATCGGTGCGGACGTACCCGACAATATGCTGGCGACCAGTAGTCCTTTCATCGCGCAGGATCCACCCACGCACGATGAACAACGCAACACCGTGGTAGGGGTTGCGGCCCCCGGCAACCTGGCCAGGCTCGAGCCGCTGATTCGCGAGCGCACATGCAGGGTGTTGGATTCACTACCGGAAAACGAATCCTTCGATTGGGTCGACACGGTCAGTATCGAACTCACCACGATGATGTTGGCTACGCTATTCGATTTTCCCTTCGAAGACCGCAGGAAGCTGACGCGCTGGTCCGATATTGTGTTCGCTATTCCGGAGCCGGGCGGTGTCGTCGAATCACAGCAACAAAAGCAGCAGGAATTGCAGGAGTGCCTAGCGTACTTCTCGAATTTATGGGAAGAGCGACGGGCGAACCCCGGTCACGATTTAGTATCCATGCTGGTGCACGGCGAAGCCACCAAGGACATGCCGGCGGCAGCGCACTTGGGTAACCTGTTGCTGCTTATCGTCGGCGGTAACGACACTACGCGGAACACCATGTCCGGTAGCGTTTACGCACTCAACAAGTTTCCGGAGCAGTATGACAAACTCATTGCCAACCCCGGCTTGATTCCCAAGATGGTGTCGGAAGTCATTCGTTGGCAGACACCGCTTTCCTACATGCGCCGAACGGCAACCCGCGATGTCGAGGTGGGTGGCAAGCAGATCAAGAAAGACGATCAGGTCTTGATGTGGTACGTCTCAGGCAATCGCGATAGCGACGTGTTCGAAAACGCGGATGATTTAGACATCGAACGGCCCAACTCGCGGCAACATCTCTCGTTCGGATTCGGCATTCACCGTTGCATGGGCAATCGGCTTGCAGAGCTGCAATTGCGGATTCTGTGGGAAGAAATCCTGCAACGTTTTGAGAAGATCGAGGTGTTGGAAGAACCTCAGCGTACGTTCTCTTCATTCGTGAAGGGCTACACCCACATGCCGGTAAGGGTAGTGCGTAAAGCATCGTAGAGCGTTGTTCGTCTGAAACGCCGGGTACCGTACGGGACCCGGCATTCCGCGGTCTAGTGTCCGTGCTCGTCGTGCTCGATGAGCCCACTGGCAATCCCTGCTTTTACGAAAGGATCGGCTTCGTTGTCGCCGATGTCTGCGAAATCCAAGCCGGCCAATGCATCGCGTTTAGCATAAAAGGCTTGCGATGCTTTCCTTGGGCGAATGTCCTGCAGTTGTTCGTGGCGGACGAGTCGAGCATCGATGGTTCTGCGGACCGTAAGCTCGGCGATCAGATTAAGTGCCGGTAGGTAGGTCGCATTCACCAGTACGTTGCCGTCTTCGAAAGTATGTCGCTCTGCATCGAGACATCGATACCGAACGGCGTTCGGGTGGTCCGTTAGCGCTTCCGGCAAGTGCAGAGTGCGCAGGCGTTGCCAGGAAAGGGCTTGGCGAGTGGTCTCTAGATCGACGGGTTCGTATTCGACGAAGCGTTTGTGCTTCAGAAACCAACGCTCCTTGGCGATCCGTTCCTTCGGTTGGACGCTGATGCGATACCAGATGTCGGCGAGCTGACGGTCCGGATAGCTGTAGGTAATTCGTTCCTTAGAGAGCCATAGGTCCCATGTGGTTTGTTCGGCTTCGCTCGTGCTCGTATAAGTCGCACCGAACTCGTCGACCTCCTCAGGCAATTCAAGACATTTTTCGGCGTAGACAGTTGGCGTAAATGTACTGGTGAGTAACAAGAGGGAGCATAGGATGGAGAAAAGTCGTTGTAGCATGCGCGTGTATCTCATAGGTAGAAAAAGGCGCCTCGTTTGAGGCGCCCAACTCGATCGAGTGCTTTTGAACTTATCGTTTTAAGCGAGCTGCGTATTCCATGACGTAGTAGACGAAACTCTGCTCATGGGTACGTCTAAACAGATGCGACCAGGGACCTTCGGCATAGAGTGCGATGTCTTCACCGCTGTGGGTTTCCGAACCCAAGGGCACCAGTGCCTCCTGAAAGAATCCCTCGTCTTCCGTGTTCGTGAAGGAGAAGTCTTGTCGGCCGCCGGTCCAGACAGGCTCGCCGTAGATCGTATCGCCGCCGAGGTCCAGTAAACGCCCACCGCGACCGTTGTTGTAGGCGAGCGTGGTGTAGGGATAGTCGTCAGCAGCCAGCTCGGGCTCTGCTTCAGGCAGTCCAGAGCTGTCGTTGCCGATGACCTTGCCAAGGATCGGGTTGCCGCGTGTCGGGTAGCCTGCAATGGTAAACACATGGCTGTGATCGGCTGTCACCATGATCAGGGTATCGCGATCTTTGGTTATTTTGTCGGCAATGCGTACGGCGTCGGCAAAGGCGAGTGTGTCCTCGAGGGCGCGCTTGGCGTTAGTCGCGTGATGCGCGTGATCGATGCGTCCGGATTCGACCATGAGGAAGAAGCCGTCGCGGTCCTTCTTCAGAATCTCGATGGCTTTGCGGGTCATCTGCGCTATCGAAGGTTCACCGCCGGTGTCGTTTTCGCGATCGTGCTCGTACTCCATGTGCGAGCGCTCAAAGGTGCCGAGTAAGTGGTCGGTGGTCTGCGCGCTGATCGCATTGAACTGCTGCTCGTTCCACACCCAGGCGGCATTGGGATATTTGTCGACCCACTCTATGGTCAGGTCGCGTCCGTCGGTGCGATTGCCGGTGCGGCCTGTATCTTCAGGATCGTCTTGATCCTTGGGAATGAAGTGCCGTCGCCCGCCGCCCAGTGCCACTTCCAGGCCGTCGCCGTAAGGCAGGTGCACGAGTTGTTGAGCGATGTCCTTGCAACCGAGCGCTTTTGCCTCTTCGGGCACATCGTCGTCGTCTTCCCAACCGCGCTCCGGAGTACGAGCGTAGGTCGCTGCCGGTGTGGCATGCGTCAGGCGTGCCGTTGATACAATCCCTGTCGCCTTCCCGGACTCTTCCGCCTTCATGAGAAAAGAAGTCAGTTCGTTACCAAGGGCGCTTTCACAGTCGCCGCGAAGTGCGTCGTCGTCATAGCCGATGACACCTGCCTTGGTTTTCACACCGGTCATCATTGCCGTCATCGTCCCGGCGCTGTCGGGCGTTTGTTGATTGGTGTTGTAGACCTTCATCAATGAAAGGTACGGAAGTTTCTCGAAGTACAGCCGGTTTTCCTCACCCAGCATGCCTTTTTGTTGTCCGTCATAGATCCTGGAGGCGGTTACGGTGGACACGCCCATGCCGTCGCCGACAAACAGAATCACATTCTTCGCCCGGCGCAAGTTCTGATGCTGCTTGAGTTGCTTGTGGAGATCCTTAATCCCTTGTTCGCGCCACTCGCGCTTCGCCGGATCGTGGTTGCGCGCCGTGGCGTCAGTGGCTAACGTTAAAGCGACTATCGTTAGTAACATTGCCGCGAAAATTGATTGCATATCGTGCTCCCCTTGGGTTGATAGTGATTGACGTTCGACCAAGGCTAGCGGGTCGATGTGACGCGAGCGTTATAAAAACGTGACAGTCTGACTAAGCACAGATGGTGTCAGTCACGAGAAAGTCATCAACGCTGCTTATGATGCGTGGGGAAGGCGAATGGAATAAGGCACAAATTGTGAATACACACATCGTTTACCTCGGATTATTGGTCGCTACCTGGATTGCCTGGGCCCTCCACGTGAACACTGAAGATGCTGAGCAACGGCAAAGGAAAGAGGTCGAGCAATCAACGGCGGCGGAACTTGTTAGAACAAGCCATGAGGCAGGCAGGGATTGCCAGATAGCTGCAATTGACACGACTGGTGTCGACGTACTTGTTAGAGAACGGAACGTGGAGGAATCGTCACTGACGCATGCCTACACAGCGCTCGACGAACTCGAGCATGCAGAAGACGAAAATCAGACGGACTATCTTGTTGTGCTGGCGGACGCTTTGGACATGGATATGGAGGATGTCACCATCGACACGGAAGGTGACCCGAACGATCCAAATCTGGAGGAGGCTTTTATCCAGTAGCCATCTCGATGACCTGCGTTGTATTGATGATATGATCACTGTCATCAATATGCACAAGCAGCCATTCATTTGAGCGTGGAGGAGAGGTTGAAGATACGAGCGTCGATCAGCGGGATTTTGTTGTGTGTTGTCGCGCACGCGGGTATTGCGGATGTTGTCCGTCTCTCCGAACCCGTCGCTTCAAACGGGGTCAGCGAAACGTTCGGCCAACAGTTCGATGCATCGCTGCCCACGCTGAGTTTGTCTGAACTGATGGCGCGCCCCGCAGAGCATTTGGGTCAGAACCTCCTGGTGAAAACCAAAGTGGGCAAGGTGTGCCAGAAAAAGGGCTGCTTTTTCCTTGCTGTGGACGGGGCGTTGGCGGTGCGGGTGTCCTTTCGCGACTATGGCTTCTTCGTGCCCACCGACAGCGGGGGTAAGACGGTAATGCTGGCGGGTGAACTGATACAGCGGCAACGCTCATCCGCACAGGCACGCCATTTCAATGAGGACATGGAGGATCGAGAAGACACCCTCGCATCGGGCATGGTTTATGAGATCGTGGCGGACGCGGTGCGGGTACCTAAGTAGCGCACCGAAGATTCTTACAAATGCCGATTCAGCAACGCGATGGCGGTTGCTCGCACTTGCGTTGCGACATCGCAATGATCGCTGGACGGACTCGATGAAATCTGCGATTTTGGCGCCCACCTCTCTTAAGTAGACTCCCACAACGCAGGAGGAAAACAGCATGAGGTACCCAAGCATCGCGGCCGTGCTTTTCGCCCTCACGGGTTTTGTTCAGGCACAAGAGGCTTCCCAGCCGTGGACTCATCCAGAAGTACTCAGGGCCGCGATTGTCATAGGGCTGAGCGAAGATCAAAGGCCTTTGTTTCGCGGTGCGGTGTCGGAGTTTCTGCAGGGCTTTGGTGCGGACGTCCAGCGCCTCTTACGCGCCAATAATCAAACTAATCTGCCTCGCAAAATTGCATCGAAGCGGCGGATTCGTGCCAAAGCCATGGATGAGCAAATGCAGGAGCTTCTGTCGGAAGAACAATTCACGGCGTACGAAAGCTACCGCGACAAACTGCTCGAGCAGATGGACAAACGCGCTGCGGCGCGACGACGGTAGCTGATCGCGGCGGGGTCAGCGTAGCAACAAAATACCGCCTACCAGCAAAACAAGCAGCCCGAAAACTTTTCCTGAAATGTGGCCGAGAATATGCCTGGCTCGATCGCCGAAATGCCAGCAGACTACCGCGATGGAAAAGTAGCCGATCATCCTGCCGAGTAAAGAAGCGGTGACGAAGATTGTAAGGCTCAACTGGGCCACGCCGCTGGTGACAGTGACCAACTTGTAAGGCAGCGGAGATATGGTCGCCAACAGAATCCATTCGGCGCCGGTGTGATTGAATTGACTGACGAGCGCTTCGAACTCGGCTTGAGTGCCGTAGTAGTCGACGATGTGCGCACCGAGTGTCGTAAACAGAAAAGCGCCGATGGCGTAGCCGGTCAATCCGCCCAAGACGCTTGCGATGGTAGCTACAGACGCATACCACCAGCTCTTGCGAGGACACGCCACGCACAATGGCACCAATAGGATCTCCGCCGGTGCCGGGATGAGGAAACTGTTGAAAAAGGCGGTCACCGAGAGCCAGCCGCTGGACGCACGCGTTTGTGCGAAGCGCTCAAACCGCGAGGTGTTCATGAGCTGTCGGGCCAGAGTGCTGCGATTAGATCGGCGACCACGGCAATCATCGCCTCGCGCGGTGTGTCTGGATCCCAGAGTGCTTGCAAGACGAATCCGTGAAACATCGCGATAAAGACACGCGCCGTCGCATCCGGATCAAGGGGCCGGCTGCGCTCGGATGTCTGATTCGATGACTCGACCAAGGCCGCAATTTCCCTTCGCGGCCCTTCTATCCCTTCCCGCATCGATTTCGCGATGTTCTCATCGATCAATGCCTCCGCCCAGGCGAATACGGCGACGCGCCGCTGCTCTATGCCCGAGGCGGTATCCAATTGCTGGGTGAATACGCTGGTCAAGACGGTCAAAGCATCGGCTGTTTCGCGGTCTTCTATGAGTGCGTGAATGTCCTGCTGTTCTTCAACGTGGCGCTCTTTTGCAATGACATCGATGATCTCGTCCTTGCTGTCGAAGTAGTTGTAGATGGAACCGGCGCTGAGTCCCGCCTCCCGAACGATGTCCGGCATCTTTGTGCAGTGAAATCCCGATCGCGAAAAACAACGCGCGGCTGCGTCGAGGATCTGAGCGCGGCGCGCTGCTGAGTGTTCGGGACTAACTCGCGGCATCTGCAATCCTCGTTTGTTCGTTTGCATCCACGACACACTCGGCAAGTCTGTAGAACTCGTAGCCGGTCAACTCGCTGGCCTTGGCGCCGTACGCGCAGTGTCGATATTCGTTGGCGCTCATGTCGCGGAGCATGGAAAAACCGTGGCGGTGCAGCAACGTTTGCGTCTCTCGCGGGTCAATACCGAAGGTCCACCGCTCGCCCCATCGATTGAGACGTCGGTGCAGCCGCAACGAGTCTTTGTCGGAGGGTATCTTGTGCAAAACCGAGTCTTCCACGTACGTAAAGATGAGGTGGCTGCCGGCGGCGCAACAGGCAGCCAGTTGAGACAGCGTTTTGGATACTGACTGCGCGTTGAGGTAGTTGGTGACCCCTTCCCATACAACGACTGACGGTTTCCCTGTATCGAAGCCGGCCTCGAGCAGCTTTTCGCCGATGTCATCTTTCAAGAAATCGACGGCGATCGTGCGCCGGTCGATGGACGCGTCGGCGTATATGTCCGAGGCGATGCGTGCCTTCGCGGCAATGATCTCTGCCCGGTCCATTTCGAAAATCGCCACCCCTGCGAGATCGGGTAGACGATAGGCGCGGGCGTCGAAGCCGGCACCCAGGAATAAGATCTGTTCTGCCCCTCGCCGCACACACTGCGACAGCCAAACGTCGATGACCCGGGTTCGTGAGACCCCGGACGTCCTCGCGCCCGGATAGCGCCGATCGATGAGCCGACAGATAACCCGTCGCAACGGTTCAATGTGGGCCAGGTGGACAAGACATCCTAGCGCTCTGGGTAAGCAGCGGATGGCGAGTGGATCGTCGAAGAGTTGCGATTCTGTTGATTTGGCACTCTCCAACGCTCTGAACAGCGCCATAGACACTGCCGTTCGACTGACCACGAATTGAGATCCTTTTAAAATGAACGTTCATTCTATATAGTGACCCAGTCCTGTCAAGCATTCCGCTGGATTGTTGGCTAAGCTGTCGCGGAACTGGAGGGTAATCGATGACCAGCGTTCAGGTTACGTTCGTCGGTACTGGGGACGCCTTCGGGAGCGGAGCACGTCTCAACACGTGTTTCGTGGTGGATGCGCCCGGCGTCCGCTTTGCCATCGACTTTGGGGCGTCTTCAATGATCGGCCTGCGCAGGCAGGCGATTGATCCGAACAGCCTGGATGCGATCCTGCTGACCCATTTGCACGGGGATCACTGCGGCGGTGTGCCGTTCTTGCTCCTCGACGCGATGCTGGGGGCCAAACGCCAAGCGCCACTGACCATCATTGGACCTTCTGCGACGCAAACGCATGTGAGCAAATTACGCGAGGCGCTGTTTCCCGGGAGTAGTGTGATGGACCCGGAGTTTGCATTACGGTTTAGGGAGTTGTCTCCGAGCGAACCGGTGATGGAGTACGGGTTGGCCATCTCGGCGATAGACGCCCGGCACACACGGGCCAGTCATCCTCTTGCGGTGCGTGTGCAGATCGGAGACATGAGTGTTGCCTACACTGGAGACGGTGAATTCACCGAGGGCCTTGCTCAGTTTGTATCAGGCGTCGACCTGCTCATCGCTGAATGCTACTTTTACAACAAGAGAGTTAAGGGACATATGAGTTATCCCGACATCGCCAACTTCGATGTAAAGCGCGTTGTGCTTACGCACATGAGCAGCGACATGTTGGAGAAGGTAGGTGAGGTAAACGAAGAGAGCGCCCATGATGGATATCGTGTCGTAATGCCTGGGTAGTCATTGTTCGGCACCCATTACGTAGCTCCGATCAATACCATTATCTTGCGGTGTCGCAGGTATCTGAAAAAACCCAAAGTCGCAACAATGCGTATGTTATGGCGGGTGTCGCTGCGAACATTAAACTCACCGCAATCCAATACGAGTAAGCCGCCACATCAACCACTAACCACGAAAACAGCGAGTTAAGCAAGAAGCCAGATAGTGCCGTCACGACGAACCTGCTGCTGGAAGTGAGCTTAGATCCACGGTAATCGAAGGTCACGCGGCGGTGTCCGAAGTACGAGATAGCTGACGCGGCTGTGAAAGCCAGAGCGTTGGCAGACAGCGCAGACAGGTGCGCAGTCTCCATCAACATCACAAACACCGCACAGTGAACCATCGTTGCGGCAATCCCTACCCCTGCGAATCTGGCGATGACGTTGGTTTCAGCTCGTAGCTTCGACAACGTCTGCTCTCTCATGGGCTTTCACTAAGACCACCGCTCGGGAATTCCCGGGTTCGATTTCGTCTACCAGGTATTTGGGTCTTCTCTTTGTTTCCGTGAAAATGCGGCCGACGTACTCGCCAACGACACCGACACCTATCATGGTTAACCCGTTCAGAATCAACATGAGAACCAGCAGCGATGCATAGCCGGGCACGTCTATGCCTTGAATCAGGGTCCTGAGGACCATGAAGCCTGCGTAAACGAACCCTGACAGGGCCACGAGTGAGCCTAGATAGCTCCAGACCTTCAGCGGGGCGGTAGTGAAGGAAAATAAACCGTCAAGAGCATAATTCCATAGCCGCCAGTAATTCCATTTCGAGTTTCCGCTCTGTCGGGCTGGCCGTTCGAACTCGATTTCGTAGGTTTTGAATCCCAACCACGCATACAGTCCCTTATGAAACCTGGTGGCTTCCGGTAGCTGCCTGATCGCGTCCACTACTTTCCGATCCATAAGTCGAAAGTCCCCCGCGTGGCCGGGTAGCGACACCTCGCTGAAAAGATTCATGACCCGATAGAAGCCATTGGCGCTCAATCGTTTCGCCTTCGAATCTCCCGGCCGTTCCCGTCGTGTCGCCACTACCATCTGAGCACCTTGCTGCCACAGTTCGATCATTTGAGGAATGAGTTCGGGAGGGTCTTGGAGGTCGGCGTCGATGGGAATCACCGCAGCGCCCGACGCGTGGTCGAGTGCCGCGGCAAGCGCCATTTCCTTACCGAAGTTCCGTGTCAGCCGCACCAAGCATATATTCGGATATTTGCGCATCCATTCCCGTATCGCGGGGACTGTTGCATCGGAGCTGCCATCGTCTACACAGATCACTTCATATGAGAGGCAGGTGCCGTTGAGAATTGCCAGCACATTCTCGAAAAAGCGGTCGACACATGATTCTTCGTTGTACATGGGTACGACAAGGCTCAGGTCGGGGGACAATGTCCGACTACTCACAGCGGTGTACTCGATATTCATGGAGGCGTTCCGTGACTCGGCACCTGCCTGGGGGTTCGAGCGGAGTCTTTGACGGTCTCATGCCCAGAACTGCGGGACCCGGCCTTAACTCTGAAAGGTCGCTAATCAAAGTCATCGAGGGAGCGTAAAACTCGGCCGCATAGCGACGCTCACCCAGATACACCAGAGGTTCGTCCGCCTGCTGTGCCCTCAACATTGCATCAACCAGGAGTTTTTGGTTTCTGCTGCCGACATACCAGTGTTCCCAGTTGAGATGCTGGGTCGTTTTGGCGGCGGGAATCGCAAGTGCGCCAATCACGATGCAGGTGACCACGCGCCGAGAGATGCACTGATTGAGCGCTAGGGCCGAGAGTACGCACAAAGGTGCGAGAACCGGCAGAACGTAGTTGGAGACGACGTTGGCCGACAGGGCAAAAAACAGCAAGGGTGTCAGCGCCCAACACCAATACAAGGAGATCATGGGATCGACCTCCGCAAGGCCCTGCTTGGGGATAACCCGCTTCCAGCTCTTGGTTGCTGTGAGCAGCACGGGTACGAGGACCGACCAGGGTAACAAGCCTTCGGCAGCAAACAGAAAAACCATTCCCTTGGGTTTCTGGTGCCCGGCACCGTACAGGTCGCCCTGCCAACCCGGCTCAGTGTAGCGCGCTATGTGCTCACCGAAGAAGAAGTACTCGAGGTATCCGGGAAACTGATGCTCTGCGACTAGGTACCATGGCGCGACGAGCACAACGCTCGCACAGGCAAACAACCACAGCTTAAGTGACGCCAGCGATTCGCGCAGGGCGCCATGCCAGAACAACCAGGCGATGACAGGCAAGCCAACGTACACGAGCGTTACCGGGCCCTTGGCGAGGAACCCCGCGCTTATGCCAAGAAAGCCCATCACGTACCAGCTTACCCGGCCGGACACGAAGCCTTTGTACATTCCGAACATTGCAGCGGCGACCGCTGCAGCCAAGGCAGCGTCTGTGTGGACCTTACCGAAACCGCTGTAACCGAGGAGACTCCCGGCAAACAGGACAGCCGACAATACCGCAACCCGATCGGATCGCTCCCTGCTCATGAAAACGGTTAGGGCTACCACGACCAAGGCACACACATAGGAAGGCAACCTCGCCGCGAATGCGTTGGCCCCAAACCAATGCAGACTCAGGCTGGTCAGCCAGATCGACAGGGGTGGTTTGCCCCAGAACGGTTGCGAATCGGTGAACATGGGCACCCAGTACTCCCCGGACTCCACCATTTTCCGCGCCATCTCTGCATAACGTCCCTCCGTCGTGCCCATCAGCGGGTAGCTGCCGACACCCACGATGTGCAAAACCAGCAGCACGCCCAGGCATATCCACAGCCACGTCACATAGCTTGCGGTCTCCCTGCCGCGTCCGGATTGGTCGAGAATTTCTGCATTGAAATGCCGTTGCATGGGACGTTAGACCCATATCGGAGGGTAAATCCGTCTGTACAGACACCTGGTGTAAAGGCACCTTGGGTTTCAAGCTGGTAGAACAATCTGTGGGTAGCCCATCTCCTCCGGTGTGCGATTGATTCCCGGCAGTCCCCTCGTCCTACTCATGTGCGACCGTTGGAGTTCGAACGTGCGGGTACGTGACGAAGACGAATTGGATCGTGTGGAATTGATCGCGCTAACCACATCGCTCACCCTGCTGCTCGCTTGTGTGATATCGCTGATGTTCGTGATCTAGCCGTTGGCTGGACAGTGTCACGAAGGTACACGTGCAGGTTCGAAGACACCGAATACACAGTGCGCGCCGTTGGTGGCGTCGGTTTCGGCGTCGCCTGATCGATACGATCGGCCTGGCCTTCACCGATGTGGCTGCGCGTTGGTTGCGGAGAGTGCGCAGACACCGTATCGACTTGCTCCCCAATACACGACGTCTGTTCGAGTTACGGGGTGTGTACCCGCTGCATGACCACTACTACGAGCCGCTGATAGCGCGCTCGGGCCTCACAAAAATAGCTCGTTCGGATCGATGTATTGCGGCCATCGATTGGCGGGAAGAAACGCAATGGAGGTTTCTGGAACACCTCTTCCTTACCGATGACATCGCTGTCGAGTTGGGTGCGCTGCCGCGTACACGTGCCGATGCACGTGTGCGTAGCGATGAGCCGAAGGACGCTCGGTATCACCTCCTGAACGGTTACTTCGGACCCGGTGACGCCGCTCTCTACTACGGGCTGATTCGCTCTCTCAAGCCGCGGCGCGTGATCGAAAGCGGGAGCGGCCACTCTTCCAAACTGGCTGCCCTGGCTCTCGAAAGAAACACAGGGAATGCCGGTCGACTGATTTGCATAGAACCCTATCGTCATCCGCGATGGTTCGGCAACTTGAATATCCAGCACATCAAAAAACCGGTCGAACAGATTGGACCCGAACTCATAGATGGGATGCGTATGAACGACATTCTGTTCATCGACTCGTCGCATGTTATTCGACCTCAGGGTGATGTGCTGTTCAATGTGTTTGAACTTCTTCCCCTGTTGCCTGCCGGTGTGATGGTCCACATCCACGACATATTCAGTCCCGCTGACTACCCGAATGAGTGGCTCGTTGAGCGCATGCATTTCTGGAACGAGCAATACCTGGTGGAAGCGTTTTTGATGTACAACGATGCGTTTGAAGTGATTGCCGCGTTGCAGTACCTATTCGCGCGCGATCCGGCACGATTGACGCGAACGCTCCCGACGCTTGCGGAGCGGGAGAGCGACATCGACTTTACGTCGATGTGGCTGCGTAAGCGTTGAATCCGCATGGATGCGAATGAGAACTCATGCGTGCTGCACGCGAAACAAGACTGAGTAGAGTACCGGTACCAGTAGCAAGGTGATGAAGGTAGCGAACAGCAGACCAAAGAGAATCGCGATTGCCATGGGTTCGAACATCGGCCCTCCGCCGAGCCACAATGGAAGCATGCCGCCGACGGTCGTCGCAGTTGTCAAGAGAATCGGGCGAGCGCGTTGTTGACTTGCCTCGATGACGGCAAGCGACGGCGACAATCCATTGTCTTCGATTTCAATCTTGATTCGATCGAGCAACACGATGGCGTTATTGATGACAATGCCCGCCAATGAAACGAGGCCTAAGAAAGTGAAAAAGCCGAAGGTCGACTTCGCCAGGAGTAATCCAATGACGATCCCTATCAACCCCAGAGGAATCGTGATGAGCACAATGCCCGTTCGGCGAAACGAGTTGAACTGCAACATCAAGAGCAACAGGATAGCCATACCGGCGAACGGCAGAGCTGCAACGATCGAGGCATTGGCTTCGTCGGCCTTCTCCGTCTCGCCGCCTTCTTCGTAGCGATACCCGCTACGCCAGGACTCGGAGAACTCCTCAAGCCATGGACTGAAAACAGCGCCAATTTCAGCGGCGGTTATTCCAGGCTGCAGTTGGGCTTGCACGGTAATCGTGCGCTCTCTATCTCGCCGCTCGACGCGTGCCGGTTCCCATACTACTTCAACGTCCGCGACTTGTTTGAGCGGTACATTGACGCCGGTGGTCTGTCCGAAAATCGTGAGGTTTTCGAGCTTGGCAATGTCTTGACGATCGGTCGGCACCGTACGCAATGTGATAGGAATAATGTCGTCGCCCTCACGATACTCCGTCATGCGCATGCCGGATAAACTCGCATTCAGAGATACGGCGATGTCGTTACTGGTCACCCCGGCACGCAATGCTCGTGCCTGATCGACGTTGATGACCAATTTTTTGCTTTGTGGTCCCCAAGTGTCTTTGACGGCGGTGATTGCTTCATAGCTCCACAGTTGCTGCTTGATCTCGGAGACCAAATGAAACAACTCGTTGAACTCGGGTCCGGACACGCGCACCTCGACCGGATAGGACACAGGCGGTCCGTTGGCTAAACGCTTCACTTGAACCTGAAGATCGGGATGCTTCTCGAATGTGTAGTTTTCGATGGCGCTGATCATTGGATCAATGGCCTCGGATGAACTCACGTTGATGACCATTGCCGTGTTTGCCGCATTGGGATTGGGTGGATCGAAACCGAGGACAAAACGAGGACCGCCAGTGCCGATATACGCCGCCCAACTGGTGACGCCGATGGCTTCAGGATCGGCGTGGACGTCGACCAGGAGGTCGTTTCGTAGAAACGCTTCAACATCGGCGATCACCTCTTCAGTGGTTTCGATCGCGGTGCCGACCGGTAATTCCAACTTGGCGCTAAGCACTGGGTCTTCAGAAGGTGGAATAAACACTTGAGGGACGTAACCCATGCCATAGATTGCAGCAGCGAACAGCGCTACGACACCTATACCGAAGAGCAACGGATGGTGGAGAGAGGGTACTAGCAGGTTGCGATAAAACTGATAGAAGCGACCGTCAAAACTCTGTTCGTCTGCGTCGACTTGACGCTCGATCTTCAACAGTTTTGGCGTCAGCATCGGAACGAAAGTCATCGATAAGAGCCAAGACAACAGCAAGGCAATGGTCACGACGTAGAATATTGAGGACGTGAACTCGCTCACCGCAGATTCCGCAAGCGCGATCGGAGTAAAAGCGGCAGCCGTCGTCAGTGAAGATACCAGCAACGGCGCCATCATTTCTTTGGCGGCGTTGATGCAAGCCGATACCGCTTCTTCGCCTCGTTCTCTTCGGACAATGGTCGCCTCGACTACTACGATCGCGTTATCGACCAATAGTCCAAGTGCGATGATGAGCGCAGCCAACGAGATCTGATTGATGCCGATACCGAAGAGCCCCATGACGAAAAAGGTTGAGACCATGACAATCGGAATGAGCGATGCGACGACGACCCCGGTTCGAAATCCCAGCGTCAACACCATGACCAGGATGACGATACCGACGGCTTGGAAAAGATTGGTGAGGAAAGCATCGACGCTGATCTCGGTGAGCGTAGATTGTTGAAACAGCGGCTCAATGGTAATGCCGAGCGGGTACTCACCCTCGAGTTCCGGCACAAGTTCAGCCAAGCGCTTGCCGAGCGTTAGAATATTTCCACCCTCGCGCATGGACACGGCGAAGGCGAGCGCTTGTTCACCGCTCGCGTGCACCCGGGTTTGTGCCGGATCCTCATAGCCGCGATAGATGTTGGCAATATCACCGAGATACACCAGCTCGCCGCTTCCTGGTAGCGCAACAACAGCTTGTTTGAGGTCCTCAATGGTTTCGAAGTTGCCTGAGGGTTCCAGCACGATGCGTTCAGGACCGTAGCGAATCTCTCCGCCTGACGAGAGGATGTTGATGGCCTGCAGACTACCCGCCAGTTGCTGCGGGGACAGGCCAATCTCCGTCAGTCGGGCGTTGTTGTATTCGATGAAGATCGCTTCCGGCTGCGCGCCGTAGATCTCTACCTTGGCAATGTTGCGTTCTTTGAGGAGACGTTCGCGGACTTCGTCCGCATATTCCTTGAGTTCGGCTGATGAATATCCGTCGCCGGTCATCAGGTAAACGTGGCCGAAGGTGTCGCCGAATTCGTCATTGACCTGTGGTGCATTCACTCCCTCCGGAAGGTCCGGTGTGATGTCCTCAATCTTGCGTCGGAGGTCGTCGAATATCGGCCGCATGTCCATGTAGGATTCGAGAAAGTTGGCGTTCACGACCGAAATGCCCGTACGAGATTCGCTGGTGACGCTGTCGAGCTCCGGCATCTCCTGGATTTTTTCCTCGATCGTGTCGGTGACAAGCTGTTCGACACGTTCCGGGCTCGCTCCCGGGAAGCGTGTTGTGATGACCGCCGTGCGAATGGTGAAGTCCGGATTCTGCGCCTTGGGAAGTGCCTGGTAAGACATGATGCCGGCGAACACCAACACGATTACGAGGACAATCGTGACGCGACTGTAGTCGATGGCTGAACGGGTGATGTTCATGTCTTGCCCTTACTCTGCACGGACGCGCAAGCCTTCGCGGGCTGCGGTGATACCGGCCGTGACGACGCGATCGCCGTCCACCAGCCCTTCGGAGATTTCCAGCCCGGATTCGCTCAGACTGCCGACAACGACACTGCGACGCCGTGTGGTGGCTACACCGGGTTCGTCGGTTGGTTGCAGCACGTAAACAAAGGCGCCGTTTTCGTCCTGACCAACGGATGCCGGTGGTAGGAAAAACAGCTCTTCATCGTCGACGCTGCCGGCGAATGCAAAAGTGACTTCAGCTGCGAGACCTGAACGGAATGCAGAATGGCGTTCGTCGAGAGTCAACGTGACGGGGAACGTCGATCCGCCGCCCGCAATACCTACCTCTGAAACCGATGCGCTGAAGGTTTGGTCGGGGATAGCGTCAAAGCGGACTTTGCCGCCCATCTCCGGCCGGAACGCGGCAATGAGACTTTCAGGTACTGCAATTTCGACTTCCCAGCGATCGCCACAGTTGACGACGGCCACTTGTGTTCCGGCGGAAACATTTTCGTTCATCTCGATGTTGAGCGATGCAATGGAGCAGTCGCTGTCAGCAGTCAATCGCGTATAATTTCGATTCAAGCGCGCAAGTTGAAGTGATTGCGCCATGGCCTGACGGTTGGCTTTAGCAGACTCGGTCCGGGATAGCGCGGCATCGAGATCGTTCTGTGAGGCGTTGTTGTTGGCGTACAGTTGGCGTACCCGTTGGTACTCCGATTCCGCGTTGCGGCGCTCGGCTTCAGCCTGTGCCAACGATGCTTGAGCACGCTGCACCTCGACCTCGTACGTTGCCGGGTCTAGGGAAGCGATGAGTTGGCCGGCTTGTAAGATGTCTCCCACTGCGACAGGTAGTTGCTTTACTGTCCCCGAGACATTGAAGCTGATGCGGGATTCTTGGCCCGCTTTGGCGATTCCGGTAAAAACACGGTCGCGGAGAGCCGCGGCACCGGCGTGCACGACCACGTACATTACGGGCCGCAATCGCTCAACGGGCGCTTCGGTGTCTTGTTCGCAGCCTGACAAGCAGACTAACGTCAACAGGCCGGCGATCAACAGTCTGCGAGACTCGGTGAGTGCGATGAAATTCATCGAGAAATCCTTACAATTGCTGAGCGGCGAAAGCATCGAAGCGTTGAAACCACGCTTCTTTTTCCGCCTGGTCTACAAAGAAGTCGAAAAAACCAATGGCGCGCTGTACGTCCATCAGGTCGAGCAGGAACTGATAGGTGGCGTTGGCTGAGGACAATCGCGCGATTAGGGCAGCGTTCTGCGCATCGATCAGGTCCACATCGCTCGCGGTACCGCGGGTGTAGGCATCGGTTACCATGCCCAACGTTTTGTCAGCTGCCTCAGCCGCTTCGTTGGCAAAACGAATGCTGGTTCGCGAGGCCGCCGTCTGGTGTACTGCAGCGCGCGCCGTCGTTTCGATCTGGTCGGTAATCTGCCGTTTCAATAGCTGCAGGCGCTTGAGCTCTATGCGCGCCTGTTGTTTGTCGGCATTCAGACGGGACCCTTGGTACAGAGGCAACGTAAACTGCAAGCCAACACTCCAGTCTTCGTCGTGTGAAAGCGGCATCTGTGCACCGGAATCGTCAATGACCCGATCGAGGTTGCTCGAAAGTGCGATGTCGGGAATGTATCTCGCTCGTTTAGCGGCCAGCAGTGAGCGCTCTTGCGCGGCGATTTGTTCGTTTAACGATACGAGTTCCGGTGTATTGCTGAGCGACTCCTGCACCAGGAAGTCCCGAAATATGCGCGCTTTCCGAGGATCGGTAATGAACGCCGATAGGCGCGCATCTCCAAACACCTTTGGGTCTGTGAGTCCCGGCTCCGCGGTTCGAAACTGCTCCTCGATGGGACGCTGCAGAATCTGATTCAACTGATTCATGGTCTGGAAGTAGAGCGCCTGGGCGTTAGCCACGTCTTGACGGCTGCCTCCGAGGGCGGTCTCGAAGCGGTGTATTTCGGAGCGATCTGTCGCGCCAACATCAAAACGAAACTGTGCCCGTTCGAGGTTGGCACGGGTCACTTTGAGGTTGTCGCGCTGGATACTGAGTTGCGTCTTGGTGACCAACACATTGAGGTACGCTTGTGCGGCTTGTTGCACGATGTCCAGACGCACGCCGTCGAGGTCGGCGGCTTGCGCGGCTTCCAGGCGTTGCGCAATCTGGTAGCTGGCACGCGCAGAGTCAGAGTAGATAGTTTGGGACAAACTGATACCTGCCGAGGTAGTGCGGTCCGCTCCGGTCCCGACCAGGTCGCGATCGAAGGCTTGTGCGGTAACACCCGCATTCAATTGTGGCAACAGGCTGGATCGAGCTATGCGTGTCGACTGACCTGCAGACGCAAGCTCCTCCTTCGAAATGGCATATTGCAGGTTTCGGTTCAGCGCTTCATCAACGACCGTGTCCAGGGTCAGCAATCGGCCACGTTCGTCTTCTTCGTGGAGAAGGTCGGCTTCGTAGAGCAGCTCGAACGGGGGCGAGAAATCGATAGCCCTTGCAGTGCGGAGATTCAGCACGAGGCGACCGCCGACGTCAAAGCCCACGGGAAGATCGCCTGCGGCACGCCCCAGCAGTACATCGCGAATGTCGATCGCCAATTGCCGCGCCATTCGATCTGCCGGAGCCATGAGGGCTGAGCCCATCAGTACGCCGCGTTCGACCGCCGGGCGACCCATCGCCGTAAACGACAACAGTTTCCGTGCGTTGATGCCGTCGATCAAGACTCGATGTTCTGATTCTGATAGTCGCAGCAGCGGCAGCACAAACACAGCATCGGCTTCATTGGGAATGGCGGCCACTATGGCGGGGGCATTGTCGTCTGCCGGTACCGATGTAAAAGCAATGTCAAGACGCTCAGCAATACGCTGGATGCTTTGTTGAGCCGCTGGCACAGCATCCAACACTCTAGGCTCAGCGACGACCGCGATATGACGAGCTCCCGTGGCCAGCTGAAATCGTTCGATCTCGCCAAGGATGTTTCGATTACTCGAGAGATAATGCAGATTCCGTACACCGGAAGTGCCGGTTTCAGTGACAGGAAACCCTTGTAAGCTCGCATCAATCACGAAAGGTGCGATAACGGGTTTAGAAGGTTTGAGCTTTGCCGTCAGGCTGCTACCGATGGCGCCTAAGGTGACGATGACGTCCGCGTTACTATTGACCATCAGTCGTTGCAACTCCACTTCGACGGTATCAGCCGACCAACTGCCGTCTCGTTGCATACCCTCCGGGTACCGGATGTCAAATTCGGTACCACCAAGAGATTGCAGCTCGTTTTTCATCAATCGCACCACTTCATCGGTCCGTGCCGAAGGACCATCGGTCAATATGGCGATATCTACCGCAGTAGCGGCGAGTGATGTTGATGTCCAAGCAACCAGGACCAACGCGCTCAGCAACGTGCAGGCGCGATTGATGAGTGTTGTTTTTTGTTGGTTTTCCATGTGTCACCTCGGACTGCAAACCACCGGACGTGGGTTGCCGTTAGAACGTGTGGGGAGTGTAATCCTAAATACATGCAAATGCTAGTATTGCAAATGCAATATAATTTCTCTATGGTGACATCGCATGAGTAGGCGAATTAAAGGTGTTCGAGAGACAAGTGTTGGATATCTGGTCAATCAGATGGCAACGCGGATGAACGCCGCGATGAATGCCGAGCTGAAACCGCTGGACCTCGATATCAGATTCTTTGCCAATCTCATCACGTTGCTGATCGAAGACGAACTGAGTCAGGCAGAGCTTGGACAACGCGTCGGCGAGGCTCAGTACAGAACGAGCCGATTGATCGATGGGCTGGAAGAACGTGGTCTGGTCGAACGGCGTAAGGACCCGGACAGTCGCCGCGCCCACCGGATCGCACTCACGAAAAAGGGTAGGGAGCTGGCCGGGCGGCTACCCACGATTGTCAGGCGGGTGAATCGAACGGTTCTGGAGCGTCTGGACCGAGATGAGCAGCAGATGTTGGTTCATTTGCTAGGGAAAGCCCTGGGTGTAGACGATTCTCGTGAAGGATGAATAACTGGAGACAGACAGTATGAAACGGTATCACGGATTCTTGGTGGCGCTGCACTGGTTGCTGGCCATCATGATCATCATGGGGCTGATCATGGGTGGCAGCGTGCTAACCGAAACGCCCAACGGCGCGCCCGAGAAACTGTTCTATCTCAGGATGCATATGACGATGGGTATCCTCATTTTGGTGTTAATGGTGATTCGATTGCTGGTACGGTTTTTTACTAAAAAGCCAGCGCATGCGGATATCGGCAATGCGCTCGTCAACAAACTCGGCGTGGCAACGCACTACGTATTCTATCTCGTCGTGTTTGGGGTGGCTGCCAGCGGATTAGCCGTGGCCAATTCGGCCGGGTTACCCGACATTGTGTTTGCACAGTCAGGTGCGCCTCTACCTGCCGATTTCAGTGAGTTCCCGCCCCGGGCCGTCCATGGTGTACTCACCAAGGTGCTCTTCGTCATCATTCTCGGTCACGTACTGGCTTTCTTGTATCATCAGTTTGTGCGCAAAGACGGACTGTTTTCGCGTATGTGGTTTGGCAAGCGAAACTGAGGGTGGAGGATCTCAGATACAGCGGGTTTCTCGATTTCGCCCAGGAGGTAGGTACGATCATGTACGTGGCGGCGTTCCGAGACTGTTCTCCGAGCGTCGCTCTGAGAACTTCGCCGACAGGGTTACAGTCAATCCGGATTGAATCTGAGACGGTTAAACTCAGTTTTCTCTATGCGGACATAGCGGATATGGCCTTGGTCATGCGTCGAATAACCAAAGTAGCGTCCCGACATGTGCGTTACTTTGTCCGTGGCGTGAGTTCTATTCCAGGATAAGTGGACAATACCGTCGAGCGATCGTTGGTCGGCGTGGTCGTTGGTATTCGCATATTCGTACACAAGCTTACCCTTCTGTGTTCCAGGAGAAGTAGTTAAGACTTGTTTGTTTTCCCAGCGGTGATTTTCGCCGTCCCCCGTGCGCCAGCCTCTGAAGCGTAACGAACCGCGATCGTCTCGGTCGATGTGCACCAGTCGCAACTTGTCGTGCTTTTCCGCAGGTTCTTGTTCGGCGTCGAGAGGTGTCACCGTGTATTTCCAATAACCGCCAAGCAACCGAGCTTGCAGCCAGAGTTCTCGACGCTTAGACGTCAGAAACAAGATCAGGAAAACGACGACACCCGAAATTGCCGTTGCTGTATCCCAAGAAGACAGCTCGAATAGGTCACGCGCTAGAAAACCGGCTAGGATGACCCCCGCCACTAGCACTTTGGTGGTGGTCTCGATCACTCGCGGAGAAACAATCAGGGAAGCGAGAATCTCAGACTCCGGCTCCGCCTGAGATTCCTCGAGCTTGAACAATATGAAGGTCGTTATATTGTCCGCGTGATCCTGCATGTCCGGTTCGATGAGTCGAAGTCCATGGAGTTCGCCCGCTTGAGTGCTGCACAGCACGGCAGAATTCGTGGGGTACTCGTCGTTTGCGAGCAGATAGGCCGCTTGTCCGGTGTCGGGCGCTTCGATTGCCTGAGCATCCGGACACACGCGCTTCAAGGTATCCTCACACTGCCGTAGTGCCTGGGGGTGACTGTAGACCGCCTTAATCTGCGATGGATCTAGATCTTCTTTCGCGAACATGGAGTGCGTGATAGGCAACGCAAGCCTTGCGATCTCTATGACCTTCTGGTTGTGCAGCGCTTGCGCTGTTTCTTGAACGATGCCCCCATAGCTATTTTCGACCGCGACCACGCCGTATTGCACATTACCGCGCTCGAGTTTGTTGACGACGCCCTCGGACGTTCTACAGGGATCGAATATCTCTGTATCGATCTGTTCGCTGTTGGCCATCAATTTCGCAGCTCGTTCGGAATTGCTGGCGTATTCTCCCTGATAGCCCACTCGAATGACCGACATGTCCTTCATTTTGCTTTCCAATAGATGGGCAACAGGTATTAGTGTGCCTCAAAATGGCGAGGATGTGATCCGGTCCGCTCAGTGGTATTCCTTTTGAGCGGAGTTAAGCTTAAGAATGTGAAGTCACATCTCATAACGCGCACGCTCCGGAATCTAGTATCAGCCAATGGCACAGCAGAGAATAGTCACCGAACGTCGTAACAAGACGACAAAGAAACGCAGGCGCGGCCGTACCCGCTCGAATCGCACAGGACGGCTGATACGATGGCTACTGGCCACCGGGTTCACCTTCACGCTGCTCTCCGTTGCAATGGTTGCAGTACTCGGCTGGGTTAACCCCCCAACGTCCGCATTCATGTTGCTGGATGACAGTGCACAAATTCGGTTCGAGTGGACTGACTGGAACGAATTAGGCAATCAAGCGCCATTGGCGGTAGTCGCATCCGAGGATCAGAATTTTGCCGTGCATGCCGGTTTCGATTTTGCGGCGATAGAAGCGTCTATTGAAGACTACCAGCAAGGTCGCCGGTTGCGTGGCGCATCCACCATCAGCCAGCAGGTGGTAAAAAATCTATTCCTTTGGAACGGCCGAAGTTACCTTCGCAAAGGCATCGAAGCGTACCTCACCGCGGTCTTGGAGTTGTGTCTGTCCAAACAGCGTATTCTCGAGATATATCTGAATGTCGCAGAGTTCGGTCGTGGTATCTATGGTGTAAAAGCAGCGTCGGAAATCTATTTCGATAAGTTGCCAGCGGAATTAACTAGATCGGAAGCTGCGCTGCTGGCGACGGTGTTGCCGAACCCGAAGGAGATGAACCCAACCAAAGTTTCGGACTACATGCGCACACGCCAACAGTGGGTGGAAAAACACAGCGCCCGACTACAGCGGCAAAACTGGCTGAGCCTGATTGATAGATAGCGGACCAGTTTTGTGTCTGAGCGACAATTCCCAGTTTCTGCTCCGACAAAGAATCCTTTAAAATCTAGCCGCACAGCAAAGGGGGGTAGCATGCATAAACTCGTTGCGTCAGTTCTCTGTCTGTCGAACATCCGGCATCGCGAGTACGTGATCCGTATCGTCTTAGCTAGCGTGGCGCTCACCGCAGGGAGTGCGCTTGCAGATGTTCCGCGGACTGCGTCCGGGAAGCCAGATCTCTCCGGCACATATGATGTTGCCACCCTTACACCGCTGCAGCGGCCCGCGGTATTTGGTGACAACCTTTACTTGACCCGCGAACAGGCGGATGCGTTCGCGGCGCAGGATCGCGCTCGTGAAGAAGACGATTCGCGGCAGAGCGACCCGAATCGCGAAGCACCACCCGAAGGCGGCGACGGTTCGGCAGGTGCCGCCGGGAACGTCGGCGGTTACAACGCATTTTGGATCGACAACGGCGAGGCGGTGTTCGAGATCGACGGCAAGTTTCGTACATCCATCATCACCTCACCGGCTAACGGCCGGCAGCCTGAGATGACCCAAGACGGCGAACGTCGCGCGGCAGAGCGGCGCCGTATGTTTCGGCAGAACACCGGTACGGCATGGTGGGTGAGCGAAGGCGGTCCCGGCCCTTACGACCACCCCGAAGCACGGCCGTTGGCAGAACGCTGTCTGTTAGGCTTCGGTCCCGTTGCCGGGCCACCGATGTTGCCGGCACTGTACAATAACGTGAAGCGCATCATACAGACCGACGGGTATGTGATGATTCTCGCCGAAATGGTGCACGACGCACGCGTGGTTCGCATGAATGCGCAGCATCGCCCCGATGACATTCGAACATGGCTCGGCGATTCAATCGGGTGGTGGGAAGGCGATACGCTCGTGGTGGAGACGACCCATTTCAAGCAGAGCCCGGCACTCCGGTTGGCGACAGGAGATCTCAAAGTTACCGAGCGCTTTACTCGCACCGACAACGACACGTTGCACTACGAGTTCACAGTGGAAGATCCGTCTACATGGAGCGAACCGTGGAGCGGAGACTACCCCTGGCCGGCAACGGATTCGAAGGTATTCGAATACGCTTGTCACGAAGGCAACTACGCTCTTGGTAACATCATGCGCGGCGCGCGGTTACTCGAGAAGGACGCGGAGAGCAAAAACGGGGCGGCTGGCGGCGAATAGAAAAAGACCTGAGTCATTCGGTGTGCCGCTCAGTGTTTTATCTACTGTCTAACCCGTTGGCTGCGGTGGCGCAGTGCAATTTTCCGTCAACGGGCGTTCGGCTCGACCTCTTCCACAGTGGGTAAGTACTCTGGCCAGTACAATCGGAAGTAAGCGGCGACAGCTCTAGTGGTCTCCTCCGAGATTGCTTCGGTTACGAAATCGTGTTGTTGAACGGATAGTTCCCAAAAGCCTTCGAGAATGCGAATACCCAATAAGAAAAGCTCGCTTGCAGGGGGGTGATCGGGCAAGACAAAGTGTTGCTGGTAACTTTCGACCATTGCCCTGGCGATGCCCGAATCACCCTGTGTATCGGCTTGTTTTGATTGCCAGCTTCGGCCCGGGCCGATAATCAACGTCAACGCGGCTGGGTTAGCGTTTATATACGCTCGAGAGTTTTCGAAGTGAATGGCCATAAGATCTTGCCAGGACGATACGCGTTCCTTGTCAATTGGCTTTCGGACGATGTCGGCGAAAGCCCGGTCGAATCGCTCAACCAGAGCAACGAATACGGCTTCGAGGTTTGGGAAAAAGTGATAAGCGGAACCAGTCGCTACATCCGCTCTCTTTGCTACGTCCGTCAAACTGAAATTGTCGATTCCGAGCTCTTCAATAAGCGCCTGGGTTGCATCCAGTAGGCGCTCGAACTTTGCCTCTCCTCGAGCTTGGCTGGGTGCGCGATAGGGAGAGGCGAGCTCGCTCGCTTGGGTGTGAGCTGACAGGTCTTCCCAGAGCACGATGTTTCAACCTTAGGATCGAGTATGAATCAGATCGTACTAGATTACGCACCATATTTGAAAGAATTAAACTAGATAAAATATTAATAAATAGGCCCCTAGATCTCGAATATCGACCCAATCGTGCCATATAACTGGTTGACATTCGTGATTAACAGTATTAGAAATAGAATATATTCTAGTAAAAGTTGGGTCTGAGGGGATCTCGCATGCCACATTTCCGAATAGTCACGCTCTTGATCGGCGCCTTGTCTGCAGTGGCGTCACAGATCGTTATCGCAGCCCAGGTCATTGAAGAGGTCGTTGTCACCGCACAGAAGCGGGAACAAAGCTTGACGGACGTTGGGATTACTGTGAACGCCTTCGATGGCGATACCATCCGGGAATTAGGCGTCGACACGGTTGTGGATCTTGCGACACACACGCCGGGATTGGTTTACAACGAAGCAGGCGCTCTGGGTGTGCCGGTTTACACCATACGAGGGGTAGGTTTCGACGACTATAGTGTTGGGAGCAACTCAACCGTCGGTGTCTATTCCGATGAAGTTGCGTTGCCTTACCCGGTAATGACCCGTGGCCAGTTGTTTGATACTCAGCGTGTCGAGGTGCTTAAAGGTCCTCAGGGCGATCTCTACGGCCGCAACACCACTGGCGGGGCGGTGAATTTCATCAGCAACAAACCAACAGATGTCTTTGAGTCAGGCATTAACGTCGACTATGGGCGCTACAACACCGTCGGTGCTGATGGCTATGTGAGCGGGCCTTTGGCCGAAGGCTTACGTGGTCGGTTGGCGCTTACCTATGAGAATTCTTCAGACGGATGGTTTGACAGCCACACGCGAAGTGATGAGCTTGGAGAGATAGATACGCTTGGTGCGCGATTGCTCCTGGATTGGGATGCATCGGACACGGTAAGCGTGTTGTTCAACCTGCACTACAACAGAGACGAGTCGGAAAACGCAGGTCAGGCGCGGTCTGGCAAACTGGGTAACACGATTGACCAGGTGGCGGGTGTCCCACTCTCCCAACGCTCGAGCTGGTTAGCGTTACCGCTGGCTGCTTCGTTGCAGGGTGACGCAGGCATTGCGGTTGCAGACGGTCTCGCTCCGGCGGCTCCAGAAGACCCGGACACAGGCGATTGGAACGCCGGCTTCGATCCCAGCAATGATAATGAGCTGTTTGGCGCCGCGGTGACGGTGAACTGGGACTTTGAAGCGGTGACGCTGACCTCGATCACAGCCTATGATCGGTTCGAGCGTACTGACGCTTTTGATTGGGACGGCACCGCCTTAAGCCTCTTCGAACAGATTTCTGATACGGAAATTAAGTCCTTCAGCCAAGAGTTGCGGCTGACCTCTGCGGGGGAAGGACCGGTGTCCTGGATTGCGGGTGTCTACTACTCTGATGACGAGATCGATGACAGTTACCGCGCGTTTGTCGGCGAGGCTTCCGGCTCGTCTGGGATTTTTGCTGACGTTGACCAGACTACGGTGCAGGACACGACGACCTCGGCAGTGTTTGGGCATGTTGAGTGGTATCTCAGCGAGCAATGGCGACTCACGTTGGGCGGTCGTTTCACCCATGAAGAACGCGAGATCGAAGCCTGTGCGCGTGATGCGGATGGCGGCCTGGCGTTTTTGTTTAGCGGTCTAGATTTGATTGACTTCGATTTCGGCGGCACGGGTGACGATTTCTTCCTCTCGAGCACAGCGCTAGCACCAGGTGACTGTGTCACCGTTAATCTCGACAAGACGTCAGCGGTCATCGATGGTAATGGTCCAGGAACTGTCGTGGCATTCGGTGGTGAATCCGAGCTATTCATCGATGATTTTGAAGTCGACAATTTTTCGGGAAAGATCGGAATCGATTACTTTCCTAACGATGACTGGCTGATTTACGCGAACGTGGGCACGGGTTTCAAGTCCGGTGGTTACAACGGAGCGTTGGCATCGAGCTTTCTGCAATACACGCCCTATGACGAAGAAGAACTGACCACCTTCGAATTCGGTTTCAAAGCGACACTCCTGGAAGGATCCATGCAGCTTAACGCAGCTGCCTTCTACTACGACTACCAGGACAAACAGATCATCAGCATCATCAATGATCCGGTGTTTGGTCCCCTTGCTGCGTTAGTCAATGTTCCGGAGTCTGAGATCTTCGGCGTTGAGCTTGAAGGTACCTGGTTGGTCAGCGAGGCGCTCAGCCTGAACTTTGGCCTAACCTATCTGGATACAGAGGTTAGGGAGTACGAAGGTTTTCATCCTCTGCAACCGGGAACGGGTGTTGTTGATTTCTCCGGTGCGGAGCTTGGCCAAGCTCCTCAGTTGTCTGCCAATCTCCGTGCCGCCTACGAGTGGCCGGTTGCCGACAACCTACTCGTGCGTTTGTCTGGTGATGTCAGCTACAAAGACGACTATCACGCTGGTCTGGAATTCGTAAATCCCACAGACACTCGATTCGACGTCGAATCCTACACGCTGGCCAATCTTCGCCTCGCGGTTGGACGTCAAGATTATCGTTGGGAGGTGGCGGGATGGGTCCGCAACATTACGGATGAGTACTATTACCACAGTGTGAGCTTCTCAAATGACGCGATCACGCGCGGAATTGGGCAAGGCCGCACGTATGGCCTGACGTTTAGCTATCGCTGGGAATAAGGCTGGAGATTCATAGATTCTCGGTTGTTTCAGGTAGTGCAATTAGAAGGAGCAGAATCCGTGGGGATAAACCAAGAGGCATTTAACCAGCCCGTGCAGCAAACGGATGAAGGCATGGCACGGGGCGGCCGGATCGTTCGCAAGGCGTCGAACATGGCGTCGACCAAACCATTCGACTATTCCAGGGCGCGGAAATGGGCCCCGAACGCTGACTTCAACGATCTCAGCACTTTTTATCCATCCGAGGTCGAAAAGCATGGCGTGCGTCCACAAGAGGAGCTATGGGCGCTGCACGAGAAGTACCTGGCGAAGTGGCAGGCCAAGATGACCAAATCCAAGCAAATGCAGGATGCGGGGCGCAAGAATATGTTGTGGGGCATTTTCGGTTCATATCAAAAAGATTGGGAGACACCGATCCTGCCGTTCGCGGAAAATTGTCAGGGCGGAAAATTGTGGGATGTCGATGGCAATGAATACATTGACCTTCAGTTCGGGGACACGCCCTCCATGTTTGGGCACGGAGCGTCGAACCCGGCGGTTAAAGCTGCAGCCGAGTCACTGCTGAACGTTGGTATCGACCCAATGATGGGCACCGAGGAACAGGCTATTGCGACCGCTGAACTCGAGCGTCACTTCAAGCTCCCGGTGTGGATGCATGCTCTCACAGCCTCGGATTCCAACCGCTACCTGTTGTCGATCGCGCGCTGCGTGACGGCGAGACCGAATATCGCCATTCCCAATTTCACCTACCACGGGACCATCGACGAAACGCAGAAGATGATGACCGAAGCAGGTGTCATTTCACGCTACAACGAAATGCCGCAGTACTACGGTGAGGTCGATCAAGGAACCAAGATATTCGTCTGGAACGACCTTGAATCATTGGAGGAATGTCTCAAGGACGAAAGCGTTGCAGTGGTGATGATGGAGCCCATCATGAGCAACTTCGGGTGGGCTTGGCCGGAACCGGGCTGGCATGAGGGGGTACGCGCGTTAACTCAAAAATACGGCACGCTTCTCTGTTACGACGAAACACATACGCTTGGGCATGATTGGAATGGGTCTGTTGGCGCTCAAGATCTAGAGTTCGATATGTGGTCTTGCGGCAAGGCGATTTCCTCAGGTATTCCCGGAGCCGTGTTCGGCATGACGCGGGAGATTGCTGATTCCGTTGAAGCCTGGCAGAACGAAGCCGGCTTCTTTTGCGGCGCAGGACTAGGTTTCCTCGGCAATGCGTTGACCGGTAACACCATGTCGACCACGGCCCTGCGCGTCACGATGCAAGAAGTCATGACCCCAGAGGTGTTCGAGCCACTGCTGGCAAACGCAGCGAAAGTTCGCCAATCGATGGAGGATATATTCAAAAAGCATAAAGCACCGTTTCGTGCAGAGATGATGGGCAACCGCTTGTGTTATCACTTCATTCCGGACCAGTGTTTTGATCCGCTAACAGGTATCACGCAGATCGGATTTGGTGGGTTGTTCGAATTCACGCATTCGTATCTGTGGTATCACGGCCTACTCATCATGCCTTTCTTCAACATGTTCATGATCTGTCCTCAGCACACGCCACAAGATCTCGACCGTTTCGTGATGGTGTTTGATGAGATGATCGGCATCATCATGGGTGGTGATGGATGAACATGCCGCTGCTATCAGAAGCGGATCTTGAATCGTTCTGGATGCCCTACACAGGTAACCGACAGTACAAGAAAGATCCCAAGCTGGTCGTTAAAGCAGAAGGCACAAAGCTGATTGATGCAGATGGTCGCCGGATATTCGACAGCCTTTCCGGTCTGTGGTGTACACCCTACGGTCATGGCCGGGAAGAGATCATCGATGCGGTAAGCAAGCAAATACGCGAGCTTGATTACTCTCCACCGTTTCAGGTCGGGCATCCGCTGGCTTTTGAGCTTTCTAACAAGTTAACTACGTTGACGCCTGAGGGCCTTGACTATGCTTTCTTTGTCAACTCAGGCTCAGAAACTGCCGACACGTCGATAAAGATGGCGAGGGCCTACTGGCGCCTCAGGGGTGAACCGCAAAAGACGCGTTTGATTGGCAGGGCACGGTCCTACCATGGGGTAAACCTGGGGGGCACAAGCCTCGGAGGTATCGGCGCCAACCGAAAACTGTATGGGCAGTTAATCGATGCGGATCACCTGCCGCATACGTTGTTACCAGAAAATACATTCTCTCGTGGGGAACCAGAGAAGGGGGCTGAGCTTGCGGACGCGCTGGAAGAGTTAGTTGCTCTGCACGATAGCTCCAATATCGCCGCGGTTATCGTTGAACCTATGGCTGGATCAACTGGTGTGTTACCTCCGCCCAAAGGTTATTTGAAGCGCTTGCGTGAATTGTGTGACAAACACGACATTCTGCTGATCTTTGATGAAGTGATTACGGGCTTCGGCCGACTGGGTACTCCGTTCGCTGCGGATTTTTTCGGCGTAACGCCGGACATCATGAATCTCGCCAAAGCGCTAACCAATGGCAATGCGCCGATGGGAGTTGTGGTTGCACACGAACGTATCTACCGAACATTCATGGACAATGGTGGTCCTGAGTATGCGGTTGAGTTTCCGCATGGTTACACTTATTCGGCGCATCCAATTTCTTGTGCCGCAGCAATAGCGTCGATCGATATATTTCAGAAAGAACGTATGGCGGATCGTGCCCGTGCACTGGCGCCTCACTTCGAGGAATCACTTCATAGTCTAAAGCAGATGCCCTATGTGGCAGACATCCGCAATCTAGGACTTGCCGGGGCGATCCAACTGGAGCATTACGAAGGCGAGCCGGCACGGCGACCTATTGAGGTCGCTACGGCGATGTGGAAAAAAGGTGTGTTTGTTCGTGCTGGTGGAGACACCCTGCAATTTGCACCGCCGTTTGTGTCGACGCGGCAGGAGATTACGGATCTCTTTGAGCTGACTGCGGAAGCATTATCGGAGGCTGGGAGCTAGTGGCTACAGGCACGACACGAAAGAGCTCGGGGTGAACTAACTATGAATACAAAGCTATCTGTGGACATTGTCGCCGGGTCGAAAGTACCGGCGAGAGTGGCAGCGGACGGTGGCATTATGACCGCTACGGCACTGAAGTACTGTCCGGATGCAACACTAGAGGATTCCTATCCGACAGAGTTGGACGGTGTATTGCCCAGAGAAGAAGTCGTGAGGCTTGCAGAAAAGGAAATGGCGGCCTGGCTTGCTAAGCAACCAAAAAGCAAGGCAATGACAGAACGCGCCTTGCAGTCTTCTCCGTTTGGTGTGCTGGGCAATCACCAGAAAGACTGGAACAACATGGCCCAGAACATCTATTCCTCGCGCTCGTATGGGAACAAGTTCTGGGATCTGGATGGAAACGAGTACCTGGATCTATCCCTTGGTGATACACCGGATATGTTTGGGCATGGTGATCAGAATCCTGCTATCCGTGCGGCCGCTGAGGCGATGCTTGAGAATGGCTTGACCACTATGGCATGCAATGAAGATGGTGTGCGGTGCACCGAGCTGTTGGCAGAGCGATTTGGCTTGCCGTGCTGGATGGCGAATCTATCTGCCTCGGATTCGAATCGAGCCGTTTTGGCTATTGCGCGGCAGTTCACAGGTCGTAACAAGATAGCCATACCAAACTTCACGTATCACGGAAATCTGGAGGACACGCAGTATCTGAAAGTTGCTCAGAATGAGGTGGCTCGCGCCCACGACATGAACATCTATCAGACGAAAGAGTATAACGGCAATACACGCGTTTTCGATTTCAACGATCTGGATTCGCTCGAGGCCGTGTTGAAAGACCGAGAGGTAGCGGTCGTCATGATGGAGCCCGTCATGAGCAATTTCGGCTGGGCCTGGCCGCGGGATGATTTCAACAAACAGGCATACGCACTGTGTGCTAAATACGGCACGCTACTCGCCTATGATGAGACGCACACGTTGTCCGCCGGCCCCCGCGGAATGTGCGGTGAACTCGATCTGGTCGGTCACTATGACTTCTGGACTTGTGGCAAGGCCATCGCCAGCGGAGTGCCCACCGGCGTATTCGGTATGCGAGAAGATATAGCGCGAGAACTCTATCGGCAGACCGAAGCGTGTGGTTTGTTCGGTGAAGCAGGATTCGGACTGCTTGGCACACTTTCTTCGGGAAACACCGCATCTGCACGTGCTTTGAAGGTGACGCTTGAAGAGGTACTGACTGACAAAGTGTATGAAACCATTGGCGAACATGTATCTGAAACAGTCACCGGCATGAATGCTTCTATTGAAAAATACGATGCCCCGTTTCTAGTTGAAACCATGGGGAATCGTATTGCCTATACGTTTATTCCAGAAAGCTGCATTGATCCGGTTTCGGCCTCAGTGGGCATCGGTTTTGGTGGCTTCTTCGAATTCAGCCACGCTTATGCGTGGAATCGTGGTGTCATGATCATGCCCTATTTCAACATGCTCCTGATTACTCCTGTGCATACCCCGAGCGATACTGAGAAGTGGCTAACCGTTTGGGACGATATCGTAAGGATTCTCACGGGGAACTAGGTCATGGATCGCTTCTTCGCCTCATCGAGTTGCATGGCCCATGGTTGAATCAGCGCCCAGGCCTAAACGCGCCCGCGACATTGGTATCCCTTTGTCCGGTAAGACAGGTGAGAACAACTGCATTACAGACGTGCCTGGGGTAGAGGTTGGATACAGCACAGTTGTGGTGGGAGAGCCCGAGGATTATGTATCGGACGATTCGCTATTTGTGCGTAGTGGTGTCACCGCTATCTTGCCTAGAGGTCGGCGACGCTCAACCGTTGTTGCGGGGCGCCACAGTCTTTGTGGAAACGGTGAGCTGACGGGTACGCACTTTATCGATGACTTCGGTCGGTTCAGTGGCCCGGTGATGCTTACCAATACCTACAGCGTTGGGGTTGTCAGAGATGCTGCCTACCAATGGCTTGTTCAGCATGACCTGATAGATGAGTTTTCGCTTGCCGGAGAGAAGGTGCCCGGCGCCACCGTGATGTACCCCGTCGTTGGTGAGACGTGGGATGGGATGATGAGTAACGGGCGTGGTTTCCATATACGTAAAGAACATGCGTTTGAGGCTTTGGACAATGCATCGGGTGGTCCCATCGTTGAGGGGAACGTTGGCGGAGGCACTGGGATGCAGGCCCATCTATTCAAAGGGGGGAGTGGTTCAGCATCACGCGTTATAGAAGACTTTGAGAATACCTACACCTTGGGTGTGTTCGTGCAGGCGAATCACGGGTATCGAGACTCATTTCGGATCAAAGGTCTGCCTGTTGGTCAGCTTGTCACGGGTTGTGAGCCGATATTAAACGGGATTGTACCGGGTGGCGGTCTTTCGCCTAGACCGGGTACAGGTTCGATCATCGTTGTACTCGCGACCGATGCGCCATTGACCAGTCAGCAGATCGGCAAACTGTGCAAGCGCGTACCGATTGGTATCGGCGTGCTCGGTGGCGGTACTGAAGATGGCTCCGGAGACATATTTCTCGGGTTCTCGGTCGCGCACAGCAACGAAGAACTGGTTGCAGCGGATCGCCCGCAACTGCGAGAAAACTTGCCTGATGAGTGGTTGGATCCGTTGTACGGGGCGGTAGTCGAAACAACGGAAGAAGCCATACTCAACGCAATGGTCGCAGCGGAGACCATGGTAGGGATCAACGGTAATACACTGTATGCGCTTCCACGCGACCAGGTTGCCGAGATTATGCAGGGCCACCCCGGTTAGGAGATATACGCGTGCATGAGATTAACTACTATGAAATCGAAGGCGATGCCCGCGATTTAGGTCTTGCCCACGGCAAGGCTGCTGGAGATCTCATTGCTTCTGCCCTGGATGGATGGGACGAGGGACTTCGAGGGCTAACGGGAATGGGACGCGAGCCCTTCGTGGAGAAATTTCTAGCTGCTCATGATTTCCGCAGAGGAATTGAAAAGCACACACCTGACTTACTGGTTGAGGTAGACGCCATCGCAGAGGGCGCTGAACAGGATCCACAAACGATATTTGCGTGGCAGATGGTGGATGAATGGCTCGACTATGCGGTTGAATCCTCTACTGTATCCAAGTGTTCTGCTTTGGGTGGATATGATGAAGCAACAGGACTGCCTCCCCTCATAGGGAAAACGCAGGACTTACCTCACCTCTACCTGGGTCACACAGCGTTAATAAAGACGAAGACACGGACCGGTGAATTTTTCAATTCTGGTGTTGTCGGACTTGTCGCCCAAGATGGGCTGAATGACCGAGGGGTAGGGGTGTGCTGCAACCATATAGGTCACCTGCAGCGTGATCCGGCTGGCGTGCCTGTTGCGTTCCTACTGCGTGCGGTATTGGAGAATGCCGCTGACGTTGAACATGCGATATCTATCGTTGAGTCTATGCCGTCCGCTTCAGGTATGAACTATGTTCTCGGAGACAAGCAAAAAGTGGTGGACATTGAAGTCTCCGCCCATGATGTGGTGCGTTATAGTTCAACCCAATCTGGAAAACGGGTTTGGCACACAAACCACCCGCTAGTGAATGCTCATTACAGTGAAGAGATCGAATTGTGGAGCGCCATGCCTGATGCAGAAGCGGGAAACACTCGGGCGCGCTTTGCTTCTCTGGAGAATTCGTTGGCCGATGAATCAATTCCTTTGGGTCTCGAACTTGCCAAAAAGACGCTGTCCTCAAGGGATGGCCCCGTTTCTTCGTTACCAGAGGATGCCTTTCCAACAGTGAACGGCATGATCATCGAATTCTATGACGATCCCGTGTTGCACTTTTGCGTTGGGGCGCCTGTCCATGGCAACTTCCAGCAGTTCTCGTTTGCCTAAGGTGCGCTTAAGTGAACGACGAAGACCCTTATCGTAAACGACATCCGGTCACTGGACAGATTTACGATCCGCGGCTACAACCGCGCTTTACGGAGCTCGCGACTTTCATGCGTGCTCCTGCTGCAGAAACGCTGGATAACATTGACATTGGATTGATAGGCGTGCCTACCGATCTTGGCGTAACGAACCGGGCGGGGGCCCGACATGGCCCCAGAGAAATTCGCAATGCCTCCAGCTTGATGAGATCGTTCGATATCAGCAATGGTATCAATCCGTTCGAACATTGCAGAATCGCAGACCTTGGCGATGTGGCTTTCGACAATTGGTTCGATCTCGAGCAGCACATGGCCTGCATCGAGACGTTCTATCAACATGTTCACGCTGCCGGGATTGTGCCGCTGTCAGCGGGTGGCGATCATTCAATTACTTACCCGATTCTGAAAGGAATTACCGACCAACCATTGGCACTGGTGCATGTCGACGCACATACAGATACATGGAGTGAAATCTGGGGTTCGAAGTTTCATCACGGCGCTCCCTTCCGCCTGGCCGTGGAGGAAAATCTGATCGATCCTACCAAAACCATACAGATCGGCATTCGCGGTGGACAAAACGTCATGGAGGGCGTCGAGTTTTCCCAGAGTAGCGGTATGCGAGTGGTCTTTATGGAAGAGTTCGCCGATCTCGGAGTAGCCGAAGTTGTCAAGGAAGCACGACGCGTAGTTGGCGAAGGCCCTGTGTACCTCAGCTTTGATGTGGACGGCCTGGATCCGGTTTATGCACCGGGCACCGGTACACCCGAAATCGGTGGCATTACGACGTTAGACGCCCAGCGTTTGCTGCGGGGGCTGCGGGGTTTGAACTTTGTTGGTGCGGACGTGGTGGAAGTAGCCCCTCCGTTCGACCTGAGTGGAAACACCGCGTTGGTTGGGGCCACGCTGATGTTTGAGATTCTTTGCCTGATTTCAGCGAACCTAAGCGAGCGTACTCGTTGAGACGTGACGGCGGTGCGGTATCGGCGAGAGCTGCGGTTGCAGCGATTTGCCTCACGGTTGTCGGTGCTGAGGGTTTCTTGGTCCTTCCGGTCATTCTTGGTTCAGCTGTGAGTGACCTTGGACTGGCCGATGATCAGATTGGACTTGTGGGCTCGTCCTTGCTCAGCGGAGCTGCACTCTCCGCACTCGTCGCAGCCATGCTCGTACGCTCATTGAACTGGCGCATGCTCGCATACACCGCGCTGGCTTTAGAGTGTGTGGGTTTTCTTGTTGCGTCTGAGGTGGATCAATTCCCACATATCTTGATGCCACTCTTTTTGGCAAGTGTTGGTGGCGGTATCGCTGTTTCTCTCGCACTAACGGTTTTGTCAGATCACACGAGACCTGAGCGCATGTTTGGATTCGCACTTACGTCTCAAGTGGCGTTTCAAGTGTTGGGTTTGTTGACCCTGTCCTGGTTCGTTGAACCCGGGCGGTTCGATCTTTGTTTGTATACCCTAGCTGGTATAGCGTTCATCGGGTTGTGCCTTGTACTTTTTCTACCAGTCCGAGGCACAATGCCGATGGGAACCGGTGGTGTGTCCTTGTCGAGCATAGTGGGTCAGCCGTTGGCATTGCTATCACTGGCTGGATGCTTGCTGTTCTTCATCAACATTGGCGCAGTTTGGGCCTACGTAGAGCGAATGGGTTCCCTGTCTGGGATTGCCCCTAATGCGTTGGGACAAGTGCTTGCCGGTAGCGTCGCTTGTGGAATGTTGGGTTCACTGGCAGCGGCCTGGCAAGATAGACGATTTGGGTACGTACTACCTTTGACGGTTGCTACGGCTGGCACGCTGTTTGCGCTGTACTTGATGCAAGTTCCAATGAGCTTAGTGGCGCTTTCGACGGCTTTTGCGGTATACAACTTTGTTTGGAACTATTCTCTTACCTATCAATATGCCGTTGTGACAAACGTAGATAAGAGTGGTCGCTTTGTTGCCGCGGCTCCGGCGTTTCATGCTATAGGCGGAGCGATTGGACCCGTTGTTGCAGCCATGCTGCTTACGAGTACCAGCCTTCTACCGGTGAACTATATTGCGGCGGCAGCTGTGGTGCTCAGTTTGGCTGCATTCTACTTGGCACTCTCACTGGCTGATTCTAGGGAACTACGGGCGGGATAGGATTGGGTCGAGCGAATCAGAAATACCCCGGTTTGGCCCTAAGACCGCGGTGTGTTGGACATGATGAGGCCTCGCCATTGGTTTGCGATCAAGCAGTAGGCTGTTCAATGCGCCAGCGTCCGTAGTCACGGGGTAATGATTTCCGGAACAGTCGGTTCAGACGCCGGTAGGCTGAACCGGCAAGGCGTAACATGAGCGGTCCGGCAGCAACCTCTTTGCGACACGCCGGCCGCTCGGCGATGCGTGAGAAGTATTCCTTAAGATTCGGGTGATCGCGCAAAGGGTAACCGGCAAGGTTGAGGCGATGCAGCGTGATGAACCACGAAATGTCCGCCAGGGTCGCCCGTTCGCCGAGCAGATAGGCTTGAGTCTGGAGCAGACGGTTCAGCTCGGTTAACGCGTTGTGAAAACGACCAATGAAATCAAGGTTGTCGACAGGCGCGGACGCTTGATTATCGAAGTCGGGCGCAAGATAAGTGAAGGTGACGATTCGAAGATCCTGGTGGAGTTGATCTTCGAGGTCCATGAGTTCGCGCATCCTTTGACGTTCAGCATCAGTGTTTGGCAGGAAAGAGCTGTCTTCTTTAGCGAACTGCTGATCGAGATATTCGATGATGTCATTACTTTCAATATGGACAACGCCGTCGTGAACCAGCACCGGCACCTGGCCGCGAGCATTGATACCGAGGTACCAGTCGGAACGTTGTTCACCGCGCATCAAATTGATGGGGTGTGGTGTAAATTCGATGCCCAATTCGCGCAGAAGAATGCGCACTTTTTGCGAGCAGGATGACTGGTCGAAATGGAACAGATGCAGGCCTTTCCACGCGGTCACTTCCCTGGTTTTGATCGCTCCGTCATCAAGTTGCATCACGGACCTCGTTGTTCTGCGTGCCAAAGTCCCGCAACCCGTCTTTGGATTTGAGACTCAGGGTCAATTTGTCACCGGGTTGCAGGTATTGGACCGATTGTTGTGATTTCACCAGCTTTGCTCTTCTTTTGCGGTCATTGGTGAAGTTCAGCAGAATGGCCATTCCGACTTTTCGATTGGCATTGAGGATGACGCCGCCGGGTGTTCCCGTCAGCAACATGTCGCCCTTGCTGACGTCGGTGAAAGCTGCGAGTTCAGTCAGCGTTTCCTCAGGTTTGAAGATGAGTTGATCGGTTGTCGCATCCTGCCTGACTTCACCGTTAAGGCTCAGTGTCAGCTGCAGATTGGCTAACAGTTCCGCCTCAGAAGAGTCGAGCAGGTAAAGTATCGGCCCCGTTGGGCAAAAAGTTCGCTGGCCCTTGCCCTTAAACCATTGCAGCATGGGCGCGCCAAACATGAAATCTCGGGCGGACACGTCATTTGTCAGGGTGAAGGCGCCGACATAGTCGAGAAGATTGCCGGTGTCCAGTTGCGTATCTGCAGGTAAATCCCGCTTGAGGATCAGTGCCAGTTCTATTTCGTAGTCGAGCAGTTCGCAGCCTTTTGGCCGGATGATGGCATCGTAAGGTCCACAGATGGTCGATGGCGGTTTCGTGAAGATTAGGTTCTCACCCTTACCGGCCTTCATGCCACCTTCTTCCTGATGGGAGGCGTAGTTCAGCCCCTGACAGAAGATTTGTATGTCGCGAGATACGGGGGCGAGCAGGTTTACCTCTTTGAGGGCGATACGCGTCAAGCTTTCAGAAGTGAACTCCCCAGGGTCGCTGAACCAGGCATCCATCAACTCTCGATGCGATGTATAGGCGTGGTTCAGGACAGCGATCTCATCCTGCGCGACATTCCCCCTGACATCTCCCTCGAAGATGCCCCATTGGCTGTCTTGATCAGGTTGTTGAAATCTGACGATGGAGATGCCCAAAGTTTGTTCCCTTTATCCCACCGAGCGCGATCTTGCCTTCAAAATGGTTAGCAGGTTTTTAATCACTTTGAAGTTCCAACGGGCGATCAGGAATTCCGGCTTGGGGCCGGGTCCCCAGTAGTCCCGCATCTCCCCAATAGCGCAATCACTGGCTTCATGTTGCTGGTTGATGAGGTCAGTGTCCGTCCAATGTTCATGAATCAGGCCGGAAGGACTTTTCCAGTAGTCGAATATCTGCCCACCCAATAGGTGTCGGCCAACCCCCCACACATTCCTGTATTTGTTTCGCTTCAGATGTTCGTGGCCCGACATCAGGTCATCCAGGTTGCCGACTTCGAAGGCGATATGCTGCACCCGGGTGCCTTCGTCTAAGGCGTACTGGAAGCCAACAACATGATGGTCCACGTAGTCCTCACCCCGATCCAACCGGGAAAAGACCATTTGGGGAGATCCGTCAGGCAGAAGTACGGCGTCAGATTTTGTCAGCCCGAACCGCTCGTGATACCAACGGTAGAGCGATTCCGGATTAGCGCTTTCAAGGACTAAATGCCCCAACCGTCGGACCCGGGACGGGCCGTGAGCGACCGCGGGTAACTCGCCGACTCTCTGCCTATGTCCGTTCATATTGAAGGGATGGGATGGTGCTGGTTCCAAAGGTGGCAGAGCTTCCCGTCCATAGGCAATTTCAACTTGCATACCCAGGGGATCGGTCAGCCGCACGACTTGTCCGCCCGTGGGTTCGTCGAGGGTTTCGATCTCCGACGCCTCTGGCAATTGCGCAACTTTTTGCAGGTCTTCAAGGCTGTCGGCTTCGAAGGCAATCGCCGTTACAGTGCCCGTTCCCTGTGACAGGACATAACAAGGCGATTCTGCATCCGTGCCGCGCAGAAAGGTTTTTTCGTTCTCACGCATTGCGACCTGCAGGCCAAACTCGTCCAGGAACGTCTCGGCTTTTACCCTGTCAGGCGCCTCGACTCGCACGTAAGCCAACCGCTTAACTCGGATCAGGGGTGCTGTCATCGTTAGCTCTCCAAGTGGCGTTGGAATACGGCCGCAACCCGCTTGGTGGCCCTTGTCGGTGTCGAGCCGAGTAATCGTAGAACGGCTTCGCAGGTCTGGGTCATCGTGTCGTCACTCACGTGCGGGTCCAGCAGCAGGGCAGCGCGGATCAATGACAAAATCTGGTTGACGAGCAGCAGGTTGATCTGAACTTTGAAATGTCCTTGCTCAATACCCATCTCCAGGTCCTGCCGTAGATATTGCACGGTCGCGGACTGCAGTTCCGGAACGATGAACACGCCCTCCAGGAACACGTTGACCCATTCGGGCTCCCGCCTCGCAATCTGCAGCAGTCTTGCGGTTGCCAGAACTACGCGCGTCGGTCCATGAGTCAAACCTTCCATCTCATCGTTGATACGGCGGGTAATCTCGACCGCAAGACCGGCGGCAACGTCACGCAGAAGTTCGTCCTTGTCCTGGTAGTAGTTGTAAAAGGTACCGTTCGCGAGCGCCGCATGATTGGTGATGTCGATGATTCGCGTGGCTTCGAATCCTTTGCTGGCAAACACACTGATGGCGCTGTCCAGCAGTGCGCTGCGGGTTCTCTCGCGTTTTTTCTTGCCGGTGGTTTGTTCGCGAAAGAGCTGATGTGTGGTTGCAGCCATGCTTTCTGTCGGTAATGAATTGGCGGGAATCTATCGGAAAAGTTGACAGCTAGCAAGAAAAATGAGGAAAATCTCATATATGAGATTATTCTCATAAATATATCTCGAAGACAACGGAGGTACAGAGTGGGAACTGACGAGAGTTCGGCGCAGGTGCTGATCGTGGGCGCGGGTCCGGTGGGTCAATTGGCAGCGCTGCTGCTGTCATACCACGGTATTGGCTCGACGCTGATCGATAAGCGACTGACGGCGCTGAGCGCACCCAAGGCGCATGCGATCAATGCCAGGACGCTGGAAATCTGCGACAGCATTGGCGTCAGTGCCGAGCGCCTTCGGCAACTCGGTGCCAGTGCCAACGAGGGCGGGGCGGTCCGGTTCATGGGGATGCTGACCGGAACTGAATTCGGTTGCCTGCCATACGAGCGACAGGATGAAGGCGCTTTCGAGTTCACCCCTTTTCCGCTCAGCAACATTCCACAACCGGTGTTCGAGAAGGAACTGGAAGCCCATGTCCGTGAAGATTCCCGGATCGAGTTTCGACGAGGCGTTGAGTGTACGGCGTTGCGCGAGGCAAATAACCGTGTTGATGCGACACTTGTCGCGTTGGCGGCGGGAGATGGAAAGGGTGAGGGAGAAGAAGAAACACAATCCTTCGACTATGTCATTGCCGCAGACGGCGCCGGTTCGCAAATTCGAGATTCTCTCGGCATTGAAATGGAGGGTCCCGAAGCGCTGGCTGACTACCTGATGATTCACTTCTCTGCGGATCTACGTCCACTGACTGAAGGTAAACGGGGTGTTTTGTATTTCTTGTTTGAACCCGGGGTGAGGGGCACTTTCATTGCCTATGATCAATCCAAAACCTGGGTATTGATGCATCCCTGGAATCCGCAATCGGAACATCGCGAGGACTATGATGATCAGCGGTGTCTTGCACTCATTGAAAAAGCCGTGGGTCGGTCTCTGCCGGAAACAACTGTCGAGAATGTCAGTCCCTGGACGATGACGGCCCAGGTGGCAAAACAGTACGGCAAAGGCCGGACTTTCCTGGTGGGTGACGCGGCCCATCGCATCCCGCCCGCCGGTGGCCTTGGCATCAATTCCGGTGCCGGGGACGTGCAAAATCTGACCTGGAAACTAGCGGCCGTGCTTAGGGGTGAAGCCGGCGATGCTCTGTTGGATACCTATGAGACAGAGCGCCAACCCGTGGCTCGCAATAACAACGAGCAGAGCCTTAAGAATGCGATGAAGATTTTTGACCTGGTTGTCGCTTTGCACGGCACTGAGTCCGAAAAGACCGCTGAACGATACGCTGCAGTGTCAGCTGATCCTGGCGCCCACCCGGAGCTCGCTCAAGCGGTGGAAGCGCAGAAACCTCACTTCGACAGTTTCGATCTGCAGCTTGGTTATCGGTACGCAAGCTCCGCGATTTACGAACCAGTGCAGATACCCGACATCACAGATGTATCTGATTATCGGCCCTCATGGGATGCAGGCGCTCACTTTCCACATCGATGGGTCAACAAGAACGGCAACACAGTGCCTCTGCAATCATTGCTGTCGGCCGGCCGGTTTACGTTGCTTCGCGGCCCGAACGCGGAGTCGCTCGACAATGCGCCGATGATCGACCAGCTCAGGTTCGGTGATGACTTTGAGGACAGTGATGGCTGGGAATCGCAGACCGGTCTGCCTGCAGGCGGAGCGATGTTGATTCGGCCGGATGGACACATTGCGGCGAGGTTCGATGCCATTGCTGCGGAAGAGGTCGATTCTGTGATGGATGAAATTCTCGCGAGGAGCGCCTGAAATGGATCTTGGACTTAACGGCAAAAGGGCGATCGTCTGCGCCTCGTCGCGCGGGCTGGGTAAAGCTTGTGCTTTGTCATTGGCAAGGGAAGGAGTGCATGTGGTGATTAATGGGTTGCACCAGGAACGGCTGGATGCTGCGCAGGCTGAAGTCGAAGCCCTGGGTGCAGGCGGCGTAACCACAGTGATGGCGGATATCAATACAGAGGTCGGCAGGGCGGATCTCATTGCGGCGTGCCCCGATGCGGACATCCTGGTAAACAACAATGAAGGACCGCCGCCAGGTCAGTTCGCCAGTTGGGAGCGTAAAGATTTTCAGGCGGCCATCGATGCCAATTTTATGGCTCCCGTATTCATGATCCAGGCGCTGTTGGAAGGAATGAAAGAACGACGCTTCGGTCGCATCGTTAACGTTACTTCCGCCATGGTGAAGTCGCCGCGTGCGCCCATGGGGCTGTCGACGTCAGCACGATCCGGTTTGACCGCCATGTGCAAAGGATTGTCTGTTGAAGTGGCACCTTACAATGTCACGATCAACAACATGTTGCCCGAGCGCTTCGATACCGACAGGCAGAAATTCATGGCTGAGATGGCGATGAAGATAAAAGGCATCTCAAGAGAAGAAGCAATCGCAGAGATCCACGCCTCCATCGCCGCAAAGCGTATGGGCGCGCCATCCGAGTTTGGCGATGCCTGTGCGTTCCTTTGCAGTGCACAAGCGGGATTCATTTCAGGACAGAACCTGCAGCTGGATGGCGGTTCCTACCCCGGCCTGATCTAGGAGCACAAGTGTTCACAAAAATTGCAATTGCGCTCGCTGCGCTGGTGCTGGTCTTTGTCGCGTTCAGCTTTTGTGTGTCGCGACCGGTGGTGGAAGGCGCACGCGGCAGCTTCGAACCGGTGATTGCCGACCGCACGGATGCGCTGACATTTGCCCGATCCGTGAAAGGACTGATCCTGGTGACGCAGCACGAGGGAGACGCACTGATCGGCTTAAATCTTACGAAGCACTTTGGCGAAGCGCGTACGGCTGACTTGATTGAGTTTGTCGCCGGCCTCAACCGGGCGACGCTCCCTGATATAAATACACCTCGTGAGCGGTTTCCGCTTGACGATCTGATGATGCCACTTGCGTATCACTATCCGTCTGTGGCGGCCGGTACCAACTTCAAGGAACACGCGGAAGAGGTCTATTCGGATGATCCTCCTTTTCTGTTTCCCAAGTTGTCAGAGCCGGGAGCGTGGAATGACGATGTACCTTTCTTATCTCGACTGGACTTCGAGGCGGAGCTTTGTATGTTTCCGCTTGCCGATATTGTAAGCACCGAATCGCTACCGGACTTTGGGCTGGTGCTCTGTAACGATTTTACTGACCGCTGGACGTTGATAAAAGAACTCGAACTCGGTGAGCCACTCGGTCGCACCGGTTTCGCGTCGGGCAAAGGATGCAAGAAGTGTCTGCCTTCGGGTTACCTTGTGGTTGTTCCCCAATCAGCCGACTTTTATCTGTCACTGGACCTTAAGCTCTATGTGAACGACGAACTGCGACAACGATTCAGCATGGCAGACGTGATTCTGCCGATTGAGGTAATCGTCTCCCAGGCATTCGAAAACCGGAATGCCGATTATCGGCGCGGTGATGAGCGGGTTTCACTTCTGCCTCACGGCCACATTCCGGCGGGCACCCTGATGCTGACCGGCACAGCCGCCGGCGTATTGTTCAAACCGGCTAACATCTGGAATCAGGGGTTCTATCTGCAGGTTGGGGATGTGGTCAGAACCGAGGCTACCTATCTCGGGCACCTGGAAAACGAAATAGTGGTTCCATAGATGAGGGGCATGACGTTTCTGATGCTGCTGATCAGCACGGCGGCCTGGGCGCAGCCGCCGAACATTGTGTTGATCGTTGCAGACGACCTGGGCTGGAAAGACGTCGGCTACAATGGCAGCGAGATAAACACGCCAAACATCGATGCGCTTGCCGAAGGCGGCGTGGCACTCACGGACTTCTACGTCCACGCTACCTGCAGCCCGACACGAGCGGCGCTGATGACCGGGCAGTCACCCATGCGTCATGGTATCTATCATGCCATCGGCAAAAACACGGAAGGCTCTCTGCCGTTGTCCTTGAAACTATTACCTGAATATCTCGGCGAGGCGGGCTATCAGTCAATGATGGTTGGCAAGTGGCATCTGGGGCACGCAACGTCTGCGATGCTGCCGATGGCTCGGGGTTTCGAGGCGGTTTACGGTCACTTCACCGGTGGTGTCGGCTACTGGGATCACGTACACGGCGGTGGGCTGGACTGGCACCGCAATGGCAGAGCTTTGAGGGAAGAAGGTTATGCGACCCATCTCCAGGCAGATGAGGCGGTCCGGCTGATCAGAAGTAGGGACAAGCAGCGCCCGCTCTTCCTGTATACGGCGTTCAGCGCACCGCACCTGCCGAACGAAGCACCGAAAGAAACTATCGACAAATACCGCGGTATCGACGATGAAAACCGCCGTATTCATGCTGCCATGGTGGATGAGTTGGACCATGCGATTGGCCGCATCGTTGCCACGCTGGAAGACGAGCAGATGTCTAACAATACGCTCATCTGGTTCTTCAGCGACAACGGCGGACTGAATCCTGCCGCTGCGAGCGATGGCGTGCGCAGTCTCGTATCGCGACTTGTTTCAGTGTTTGGACGCCCTGTGCCGACTGATTTCCTCGAGTTTCTGCGCCACAACACCGAGGACGGCGGCTCGGATAACGGACCTTACCGCCGCGGCAAGGGCGCCATCTACCAGGGTGGGATTTTGGTGCCGTCGGTCCTGTACTGGCCGGGTACATTGGAACCCGCGTCGGTGTCCGACCGCGTGACGGTTCAAGATGTGCTGCCGACCCTGGCGGAAGTGGTTGGCATCGAGTTGCCAGCTACCCAAACGCTTGATGGCGCTGCACGCTGGAAATCGATCAGCGGTACAGGTGAGCCAGCGCATACTGACTTCGTTGCAGTGAGCATGGATGAAAGGGCGGTCCTTAAGGGGCAGTGGAAGCTTGTCGTCAGCGGTGATGTGGCGGAGCTTTACAATCTCTCTGAAGATCCCTTCGAGCAGGTCGATCGCGCAGCCGACAATCCTATGCTCGTCGAAGAGTTGCAATCCGCAATCGACGACATCCCGCAGCGGGAGTCGATCAATCAGCCGTTGTTCCGCATCATGATGGATATGGACGGATTTGGTGGTGAAGAAGATAGACCACCGTGGGCTGATGTCGTGAGGCAGGTCGGGGATTGATATATGTGTACCGATTTCCCGAAGACTTTTCTGGTGGCCAGAGACAGGTCGGCGAGCGGTTCCAAAGTAAGCGCTAAGATGATCTAGCTATGGTACGTGCTCGCGCAGGTCGCAACGGCCCGCGAACATGCTGCCATAAAGGGCCGTGCATTCCGGCCCTGCGCAGCTTTGCAAAAAGGTGTTTACTGAAATTGATCCCCAAGCCCGGCATGCTCCATGTCGAGTGGGAACGTGCCTGTTCCAAGAGGAGTTGTTCGATCTGCGCTCTCAGCGTGAGTCGATCGTTACGCAGTTCGGGGTTCAATGTTTCATAGTCGTCGGTCCAGACCATGATGATGGCCGCAAACGGGTCGAGTTCGTTGAGGAAATCGAGCGTTTGCCGTGAATCATCAAGGGTTTCCCCCCGAGTACCGAGAATGAACGTGTGACAGTCTCGTATCCCGGCGGTTTTGCAGATTTCGTTCATCTTGCGGATGTGGTCTACCGTAAATCCTTTCCGCAGTCGTTCGAGTACTGCATCTACGCCTGAATCGGACCCCACTTCCATGCCTGCGCAACCGGCTGCGGCTGCCAGGTCGGCGAACTCCTGATCGAATCCCAGAGGGTTGGCGTAGCAGGTCCATGGGATGCTCCAATGTCGCGCAATGAGTTCCCGGCACACTTTTTTGGCGTGCGTTTTGGGTAGGTTGAAAACGGAATCCACAATAAAAAAGTGTCTGATGTTCGGGTTTGCCTCGACCGATGCGAACATTTCATCCACCACGGATTCAGCTGTTCTCAGGCGGCCTTTGCGTCCCTCGATGATCGGGTAGGTGCAATAGTCACATCTGAGCGGGCAACCCCGCTTTGTTTGAATCGAGTCGATGCCGTACCCGTCGAAATAGCGTGGATCTATGATGCTGCGATCAGGCGTGTTGAGCACGCTCATATCCAGGAATTCTGGATTCGCGTTGACGCGCGCAGTCAATCCGTTCGAATCCAGCTGGTAGAGTCCGGGTACGGTGCTTAAACCGGAGCCCAACTCGATTGCGTCCAGCAGTCTTGGAAACACCTCTTCGCCTTCGCCTGATATACCAAAATCTGCCTTCAGGCGAACGATCAATTCCTTTGGCATGACACTGAACCCGGCGCCACCCAGGACCACGGGTACCTTCGTGATGTCCTTGCATGTGTCCACCAAACTGCCGTAGTAGTCGAGGTTGTCAGAAAGGCCTGTGTAGTCGTTGTTTTGAATGTTGCGCAAACTGATGGCGATCAAGTCAGGCCGGTTCGTACGCACTGCCTCTGCGAGTGCGGAGTTCGCGTCTGGTTCGAAGCACAGGTCGAGGAGAATCTTCTCGTGCCGATCCGGTGTGTTGGCCATGACATAGAGCAGGCCTAGTGGTACCACGGCGTCCGGTAGTTGTTCCTGATTGCCCGAGACGAAGAGGATCTTCATTAGCATTAAGGTTCCGAAAGCGGACCCTTAGAGCATGGCGAATTCCCGCTGAATGTCCATGTTCAGATTCTGCACCCACTTGTTGTAGTTGCGATGGATTTTGCCGTTCTCATAACCCAGGTTGTCACTGTCGTTGTAGCGGATCGAATAACTGTTAGCGGTGTAGTTAATGTCTACCCTCGCCATGTGGGAACGTACAAAGATCGTTGCCTGCAGGTGCCCTGTTTCGATCCTTTTAACCACCCAGCCTCGAACGGTTCCGGCCCGCTGTATCGTTTTGACGATTTTCTCATCACTCAGATCATCGGGAATGGACGAATCTTCGACGTCTACGATCCGTGCGGCGGCGTGCGTCGCGTCGCTAAATAGAGTGGTGCATATAAATACCAGCAACGCGGCGAGTGCCAATGTTTGTCTTAATACCATGATTAGTTCTCCTTGCTCTCACCGTGCTACACACGCTTCGATCTCGACCAAGAGTTCCGGACGACAGATGTCCGCCTCAATGACGTTAAATTGTTCGATTCCAGCAAGCAAGTTTTGCTGCAGCCAGGGTGCGTGAGACTGCCATAGATCCTCGTTTTTGACATACACACGCACGGACTTGTGATGGTCGCACCCGGCAGTGAGCCATTCCGGATGATCGGCGGCTTCACTGACCGCCAGCAGATTTTCTACAGCGGTCTGCGCCTGGCATTCGAAGTTGTCTTGATGTAACGATTCGCTGCCACGGATGCTGGCCGTACCTGAAATCAGCAGCGTTTGCAGATCGTCAATCACCCCGGCGCGAGCAAAGCTGGGTGACCGTGGGCCGTACCGCTGCGGATATTCGTAAGCGGGCACCTGCAACGGGTTCTCAACAGGACACAGCTCGTTGTGACCCGCGAGAAACGCCACGCACAGATGATCGCCGGAGGTCCCAACAGCCGATGCGGGCGGCAGCTTCCTGTTGACGATAGGGTATGCATGGTTGCTCAGGGCATTTGCGCGGCCCATGCAAAAACACATGTAGCGATCGAGCTGACCCACAGGGGCATTGATTTGCGGCACGAAATTCCAGAATCGATGAAGGACGTAGCCTTCGCTCAGTGAAAGTATTTTCTCGTAGAGCTGGTGCGTGATGGACTCCAGGCTTTGATCATCCACCTCGACGGCGGCCACCCCTGCGATAACCTCTGCGCCACGCCAGGTGACGAAATCATCGTGGCGCTCAACATCTCCTACACCTGGCAGAGGCCAACGCTCCACGCCGGAGCCCGCCAATAGTCGGTTGGTCAGCTTTAGATTGAGATATTGACCATCCGCGTCGTCGACTTCTTCGACACCGGGGTAGCTTTGATTAAAGGTGAAGCCTAATTCCATCGTCACGACATGATCGTTTCATCGGTGAATCCAATACGCAGATTGCGTCGCTGAACCCACCACCTGCGCAACGACTCCCGCAACAGCCTGCAGCGATAACCCCAGTAGATCGTTTTGAATATCCGCAAACGCCTGCGGATGTCTGCACTACCGTCACCGTCACCGGCCAGCATGGAAATCACAGCCTGCTCCACCTGCCAGTCATTCCTCGGGTTCCGGAACAGATCCCGCATGGTGGGTGTGGTGAAGCGATAGATAAACCAGGAAAAAGCACCAATCTTGCTGCGCACTGCTCGCGCATATGTGCGGCAAGAACGCCTGTATGCTTTCTGTTCCCCGCGAAGCCAGGCTTCAGCTGGCACGACGCTTTGCGCCGCCGAATTCATGGCCAGATACACACCGCTGGAGAACACTGGATCGATGAACGCGTAGGCATCACCCACCAGCAGCAGCCCGTCGTCGTACAGGCGTCTTGCCTGATAGGAATAGTTACCCGTCGCGCTGATTGGACTGACAGCAACCGCGTTGTGCATTCGTTCACAGGCGTCCGGTACGCCCGACAGAATGTTGCGCAGAAAGGGTTCGAGTTCGCAGTCGCGTTGCTTCAGATAGCTTGGCCAGCAAACCGCGCCCACACTCATGACGTCGTCGCGCAGCGGGATCATCCAGATCCAGCCATGCTCGAACCAGTAAACGCTGATATTGCCGGTCATGGCTTCCCGGCGCCGCACCACGTTGCGGAAGTGGCCAAAAACGGCTGCGCTGGCGTGACGGCTGTTGCGCGTCTGCCACCCGCGCTTTCGGGCCATCAGTGTGTCGCGGCCGCTAGCGTCGATCACCAATGTGGCGCGAACGGTTCGGGCATTATCGTCTGCGTCCAGATAGTCTACTTCACTGTAAGCGCCCATTGGCCGCACCTCGGTCACCTGGTGCCGCTCACGCGCGTCAACACCCTTGCGCTGGGAGTTGGCAAAGAGCAGCTGATCGAATTCAGCGCGCTTTACCTGAAAGGCGTGTCCCGGGGTATCGCCCAGAGCCAGTGCAAACGGAAACGACTGCACTTTGCCATCCGGGCCGGTGAAATCCGCTCCCGGCTTGTAAACGCCAATCTCCTTAACCTCCTCAAGCACACCCAAACGCTCGAGGATGGGCAGATTGCCAGGCAGCAACGATTCCCCAATGTGAAAGCGGGGATGTTGACTCTTCTCAAAAAGCACAACATGCCAGCCTTTCTCGGCCAACAATGCTGCCGCGGTGGAGCCCGCGGGCCCGCCACCGACGACGAGTACATCGACAACGTTCGTCATATCAGGGATGAACCACTACCCAGTTGCTCGCATTGGGTCTGCATTGAAAAGGATATGGGCATCCATGACAATATCTGTGTTTTCAGCGTTACCGAATGACATGGCACAAACACCAGAACAACTCGAAATGGCCAAACTGATCATTGATATTCTCAACATCGATGACGTCGAGCCCGAAGAAATAGAGCCCGACGCGATCATGTTCGACGAAACCGGCCTGGGCCTCGACTCCATTGACGCGCTGGAAATAGCCGTCGCCATCGCGGAGCAGTACAACGTCCACATCTCGGCTGAAGACGAAGCCACGCAAGAGATTTTTGCCACACTCGCCAATCTGACCGCCCATGTCACACAGGAGACCCAATCGCGTCAGACCGCGTCATGAATCGCATCCCTCTGGTTGAGCGTGACCCGCAAGATCCATTCGCGCGACTGGGGGACCACATCATCAGCGTCGGTGAGTTCTGCGCCGACGTCCAGGTAGTCGCCGACATTCTCCCTGACACGCGTTTCGTGGTGAATCTGTGTCAGGAGCGGTACACGTTTACCGTGTGTTTCTTTGCCGCCCTGGCGAGGGAAACCACCAATCTGCTCCCGGCACGACGCGAACCACAATTCGCGCGCACGCTGGGCGCATCCTACGAGAGCAGTTGTATCGTGGGCGAGGAGAAGACAGAGGGCGTAGACATTGTCATCAGTCTTAATCCGGGCAGCAACGGTACCTGCTCGAGCCCGTCGGTCAGCGGTAAACACGTCGCCGCCATTGTATTTACCTCCGGCAGCACTGGTGAACCCCAGGCTCACGCAAAATCCTGGCAGATGTTGGACACTTGGCGCCACGTTCACTGGCGCTACCTGCCGGGTGAACGCGAACAGCCGCGAGGGTTGGTCGCTACGGTGCCGTCATGGCACATGTATGGCCTCGAGTGGGCTTTGCTGCTGCCGACGATTGCCCCACTGACTCTGCATTGCGGCGCCGACTTCTACCCGCAGACGTTGCCGCTGCTCTGGCTTGCTTCGAACAACCCAGCATCCTCGTCTCAACGCCGGTGCATCTGCGAGCAATGCGCAAGCTCGCCGAGCCACCCGCCAACGTGGCTACGGTCCTGTCAGCCACCGCACCCCTGGACGATAAGTTGATCAAACAGGTCGAAGGCAGCCTGAATGCGGAACTCTTCGAAATATACGGTTGCAGCGAAGTGGGATCGCTTGCGAGCCGATTTCCCAGCCACGACAAAGCGTGGCAGTTTTTCGACTGCTTCGACCTAACCTACCGGGAAGGCTCAGTTACCGTTGAACACGATACGTTACTGGCATCCGTTACCCTCGCGGATCAGTTCAAGCAACTCGATGCTGAACGCTATGAGTTCGAAGGACGCAACCTGGACATCATAAAAATAGGCGGCAAACGCGAATCCCTGGCAAATCTAAACCAAGTTCTTCTCAACATCAGCGGTGTGGAAGACGGTGTGATTTATGACCCTGCCCGCTATGGACTTGCGGACACTGGTCGTCTCGCTGCGCTGGTTGTGTCATCTGAGTTGACCGGTGGCAATATTCGTTCTGCCCTTGCACGGGAGATCGAACCGGCCTTTATGCCTCGCCCTATTCGCATCGTCGAGCAGCTGCCTAGGGACACCACCAGCAAGCTGAAGCAGGCAGACCTTGCGCAGCTGATCGTTTCACAACCGGCAAATGACTAAAGAAAAGGCGCAGTGGCAATCGAGGCCGGAAGCTGGGAGTACAGGGGGCTTGCGGTTCCTCGTCTGGGTTGCTCGACATCTTGGCCGCAATGTGCTGCACGCGATGCTGTGGCCGGTGAGCGTGTATTTCGTGATCGTACGCGGTCCGGAGCGCCGTGCGTCATTCAGCTATCTCGGCCGTGTGTTTCAACGACCCGCCCGTCTGGCGGAGGTCATCAATCACTTCCACCACTTCGCAAAAGTAACGGCCGACCGGTTCTATTTTCTTGCCAACCCTGACAGTATCCCGGTGCGGTTCGTTGTCGATCCTCTGTTGGACGACGTGCTCGAGAACGGCAAGCCGGGAATATTTCTCGCAGCGCATTTCGGCTCCTTCGAAGCAGCCCGGGTACTTGGGCCTCGATTAGGCGGCATCCGTCTTCGCATTGTATTGGACAAAGCCTTGAATCAGCGCTTCATGGATATCATGGCTGAGGTGGAACCAGAGCTCGCGGGACTTATCATCGACTCCGAACAGGGTGCCGTCGAGCTAGGCTTGAACATCGGCGACGCTCTGCGCGAAGGAGATTGGGTGGGCTTTCTGGCAGACCGGCGCCGGGTTGGTGACCGCATCAGCAGCCAGGCTTTTCTCGGCAGTCCGGCGCAGTTTCCGACAGGACCCTACATCATCGCCAACCTTTTCAAAGCACCTATCATCGGCACGTTCTGCCGCCTGACCGACAACGGTTACGAGGTGCACTGCGAAGTCATCAGCGAGCAGACGGACATTCCCCGGCAACAGCGTCAGCCAGCAATCGATGCACTGGTCGCCAACTATGTACAGCGCTTGGAACACCATGTTCGATCTTCGCCGTATGCCTGGTTCAACTTTTTTGACTTCTGGAACCAAGCTTAAGTGCCACGCTGGGCTAATCGCATCATTGCCGGTCTGCTTGCGCTTCACGCAGCCCATTGTCTTGGTAATGAAGTCACTGCGGTGGCGCTGACAGAGGATGAAACCCTTGCCCTAATCTCCACGCTGGATTTTCCAACCGGTGTAGAAGTCGAGTTCGAACAGAGTCAATTGACTCCGTTGTTCAGCAGAGTCAGCACGCAACGAGGCGTAATGCTCAAAGCAGGCGGAGAGGGCCTTGTCATGCGGGTAACGCAGCCGCGAGCCGAAGAGCGGAAGCTGCATGAGGGCAGCGTGTCGTTGACCCGGCGGGTTCGCAATCGGCATGCACCGGGTTACCGAAACGTGACGCGGCAGATGCAGTTAGACCCAGACCGGCCTAGTCATCTAGTGCTCCTAGCTTTGGAAGCTGTCCTCGACGGTGAGCCGTCTATTTTTAGAAAGTACTTCTCTTTGACCGGCGAGCGTCAGGGTGATGTTTGGCAGCTCCGACTCGAGCCGCTGGAAGATGGCATGCGTAAGCGCATTTCGAGATTATGGTTTCACGGAGAAGCCGCACAGCTACTGGGCTTTCGTTCGGAACGCGATAACGCCGCCGGTGGGTTCAGTCACTTTCTGGAGGTCACCATACACCCGCCGGATTCGGCGAACGCGGAAGCCAACTGAGGGTGGCCGAGCAATATAGAGTAACGTTGGCATTGTTGCTCACCCTGGTCGCGGCAACTGCTGGCGTGTTGCGCTTGGAACTCAGCTATGACCTGAGTGCCTTTCTACCGCCACCGGGCAACTCTGCTCAAACGTTGCTCACAAAGCGCCTCGGAACAGGACCCGGTGCGCAACTCATTTTCGTTGAGCTGACGAATTCGAATCGCGCTGCTGCTGCAGCCCTCGGCGATCAGGTTCGCGAACACCCGTTCGTGCGGCGAGTCCTACCCGAGGCGGGCCTGCTGAGCTCAGACAGTTTGCCCCGGGTATTGTGGCAGAACCGCCTGTTGCTGGGTGACCTGCCTGTAGAGCCCGAAACATGGATGGATGTACTGAACCAGCGCATGGATGATCTGATGTTTGCAGCGGACGACGACCTGCTAAACCTCATTGCGGGGGATCCCGCGCTGCTGAGTCTGGATGCGTTGAGCCGATTCACCACAGGAGCCAGTCAACCGGCCTTCGATCAGGGCAGCACGCAATACCTTATGATCGAGACCGCAGTGCCAGGATTCGAACTCACAGCCCAGACCGAGTTGATCGCGGACCTCCGCTCGATGCTATCGACACATCGAAGCGCGACGATGATCGGTAATCCAGTGTACGCTGTCGATCTGCAAACATCTGTACGCAAGGAAGCGACACTCTTCAGCAGCTTAGCCGGTTTCTTGCTACTGCTACTCATGATTGTCCGCTTCCGGTCTGTACATCGCGTGATCGGCGTCGCTCTGCCGCTGGCGGCGGGTGGTGCGATCGGATTGCTCACGCTCACGCTCGCATTCGAAGCTGTGCATGGCATCACCCTGGCATTCGGTTTCACCTTGCTGGGTGTTGCGATTGACTATCCGCTACATCTGTTCATCCATGCGGATCGCAGCCCCGGCAGCAGAGGGGTCTGGCCAGTGCTGAGTCTCGGGATTTTGTCCACATTGATTGCTTATGGTGCTTTCATGTTTAGTGGCACGCTGGGTGTACAACAATTGGGCGTGTTCGCGTTCGCGGGCATCGCCGCAGCAGCTTTGACCGCGGCCTGGATTACAGGAACATCCTCGGACGATCAGAAAACCCCTTCGGACGAGGTCACATCGACACCGCAGCGTCTTCGCTGGTGGCCTGCGGCAACGGTGTTAACCATCTCTGCAACACTGCTGTACAACTATCCGATGTTCAACGACGACTTGTCGAGCATGACGCCGGTGAATCCGGACTTGCTCGCAGCGGATGCAACCGTGCGCCAGCAACTCGGCGTGACAGACATGCGCTATCTAGTGAGCGTGAGAGGCGCAAGCGAAGAACAGGTATTGCGTCGAACTGAACAAACGCTCCAGCAGCTTGTGCCATTGCAGGAAAGTGGTGATTTGGCCGGCGTACAAAGCGTTACTCACATCCTACCCAGCAAACATACTCAGCGGCAGCGACATGACCTCATCCGTGCGTTGTCCGTCGACACATTCGAGGCAATCCTCACGCAATCTGGATTGGAACCCGCCGCATTCACCCCATTCACCGACACGATCGTGCGACAAAAACAGAGGCAGACCTACATTACACTTGAGCGACTGCGGCAAGACAAACTCGTTGGCAGCACAGTCGAAAACCTCCTGTTCGTTGACGGGGATAGCTGGGTGAGCCTACTGTTTATGCGCAAGCTGAGCGACCCTGGCGCGGTTGCCTCTTTGTTCGTTGAATCACCCGACGTTGAACTGATAGATCTGAAACGGACTTCCGAGGATCTGGTGAAAGGCTACCGTACACAGCTCATGGGCATTCTGCTCGTCGCCCTCGCGCTGATCGCAACTCTGTTGAGTGTACGACAGACGCCACGAAAGTCAGCTTGGTTGATATTGAGTGCTATTGCTGCCGTCGCGTGCGCTGCAGCGTGCAGCGCAATCTGGCACGAGGGACTGTCTCTGTTCGATCTCATTGCGTTAACCTTGGTCGCCGGTTTGGGCCTGGACTATGTCTTGTTCTATAGTCGCGAGCGGTCTGGAAGCGACGACGGCGCGACAGCCGAGGCAGTGTTCATCTGTGCGCTATCGAGCTTCGCTGTGTTCGGGATCTTGTCGCTATCCAGTATCCCAGTGCTCCAAGGTATCGGTACCACAGTTTCGGTGGGCGTCGTAGCCGCCTATCTGCTGGCTCGATTTGGGCGCTATGCAAACACGGGTAGTTGACCGATATCATCGAGAGGTGGCAGTGCGGCGCCGTCACTCGTACGGTATATGAGGTCATCCAGAACTTCTGACAGATTTTCCAACGTAACCACTGAGTTCTGTAGTTCGGCAGCTGCACAATCACAGTCCCCGCGCAGCAGATCCTCTTTCATACTGTGAAAAAGAGGGATTTCATGGTGGTCGTAGAAACGTCCTTCGCCCCCGATTCGCTGCTGCAGCTTCGCCATATCGCGGAACTTTTTCTGGATGCCTGTATTCAACGTGGAAGCTTTTAGCAGTTCTTTCTGCACGTTCTCCATGAATGCCACATCGACGTAGCGCCCGGTGAAAAACAGTTTCGCTAATGGACCCCAGTAGTAGGTGTAGTCCCAAAGTGTCTTTATCACCATAAGATTGCGATTGCCGAAGCCCCCATATTGCCCGCGGTATAGAGACAGCGTGTTGCTGAAGAAAGTGAGAAAGTACTGTTGATACTTCTGCCAACGATCGCGGGCACCGTTCGTCGCGATGAGCTCGGTGGTGAAGCCATTGGCAAATGCTATGAAGTCGGCTCCTGGCGAATAAAACGGGTCGGCAAACACGCCGGCATCGCCGCTCAACATCCAGCCGTCCGCCGAAAAAACCTCCTTAGTGCCTACCGCGTAGTCCTTCAGCAGATGGAAGTCCAAGGGTGAATGTTGGTGCAGCCGTTCCGCAATCAAAGGGTGCTCAGCCTGCAGCCACCGGAGAAGTTTGTCGTGCGTGTTGACCTCATCCACGTGTATCGCTTTCGCATCGAACACCAGACCGACACTGGTACACCCCGACGCCAGTGGAATGAGCCACAGCCAGTAACCTGGCCCGGTAAAGTGATTTGTACTAAGACGCCGTGGTTGACCGTGACATCGACCCTGCCAGTCGACATCAAGGCTCCAATCTTCCAGCTCGAAACTGGCAGCCGTGCGAAACCAGACCGCATGATTCGTGTGCCGCACGCTGCGGCCGATGTGTAACTGATTCCGCAGCCACGCGCGCCTGCCACTGGCATCCACCAGATAGCGCGCCCGCAATTGCCGCTCGCCATCGTTACACCGAACCTGCACGCGATGTGCTCCCGGCTGCAGTGTCACTTTGCGCAGCGTAGCCCCACTCAGGAGGTGCGCACCGTTCGCGACCACATCGGTCACCAGGTGGTTTTCCAAACGCCCACGATCGATCTGGAAAGTAGGGATCGGCAGGGCTTTACTGACGCCGACTTCATCGTAATGGGCAAGATCGTCGGTAATCGGGTGTTCGCCGCGGACGAACAATCGCAAGCCGAATTTGGGCAGCTGCTCCGCATCGAGGTGTGCTTTTAGATCCAGGCCTTCAGCCAGGTAATGTGCGGCTATTTCTACCGTCGATTCACCGACTTTGTGCGTTGCCTCGGGAACTGGATATTGCCGATGTTCCGTCAAGGCGATGCTCAGTGCGGGGTCCCTGCGCTGTAACTGCCGCGCCAGGGTGAGGCCTGCCATACCGGCTCCAAGGATGCACACGTCTACGTTCAAGGGTGAATTCGAGATGGCCAGTTACTCAGCTTGCCGGCGGATGGTGACGTTCAAGTCCAGTTGCGGGGCGGCCGGAATGCGCACCTGAGATTGCACAGCAAGACCTTCTTGCACCTTCACCAGTTGCGCCATCAACGCAAGACTAACCGCACTGGGATTAGCGGCCATCAGTTGAACGAGATCGGGGCTGGTGACTGCGTCGGATTCCCGCGCGTTTGCGCGATCCGCAACTACGGGCTCCAATGTCATATCCAGTTGCAGAGTCAGGCCCGCATCGACGGTCGGCCAATCTTGCGGTCCAAAAACAAAGGCGGCACCAAAACTCTCTTGGACGGGGCAGACTTCTGCAAACGGCAATTCATTTGCGATGTCACTAGCAACCAGCAGAATCGGTTGATTGACAGCATACACCTGGCTGATTGCCTCAAGCATACCTGCCCCCAAACTGTGGTCGAAGCCCCCGACGAATGTACTGGGTGCCCGATTCTCCGCGCTGATCGTCCAGTAGCCAGAAGGAGCGTTGTGCACCGAATTGTGAAACTTGGTTGGCGAGAGAAGTTTTTCGGGTTGCGCCAACTTACGACACATGTAGTCGGTGATGTCGGTGTCCCCCATGCAGGATACGAACACTGAAGGCACCACTGATTTGTCCACACTCGCGTGCTCGCACGCTTGATGTGCCACAGTCACGGCTAGGTTGATCATCAGGCCCGCACGCCGCCGCTCGCGCGCCGGTATCGCTTCCGGCTTAGGCGTTAAAAACTCGGCGCCTTCAGGGAGTGCGCCATTTTGGATAACGGACAACAGATCGTTGTAACAAGTCAGTCCACGCCCCCACAGAGCCATGCCCAAAACTCTGAACTTCATATGCGGCTGAATACTACTGAGCAGTTGTTACCTCCGAATCCAAATGAATTCGTCAAGGCGGTGTCGATTCGGCGACTGGTGGAATCCAGCAGAACGGGCAAGCCCGGTTCGGCGCAGGTGGTATTCATCGTGCCCGGCACGAACCCCGTCAGTACCGCGTTCATCGTCAGCACCGCTTCCACGATACCGGCTGCACCGAGTGCGTGACCCGTCCATCCCTTCGTGGCGCTGAAGAGCGTATTTGCCGAAGCCATTTCGGCACACACTTTCCCTTCGATTTCATCGTTAGCCCGCGTGCCGGTGCCGTGAAGGTTGACGTAGTCCACTTCATCGATCGTAATTCCCGCCGCATCGAGTGCCCTCTGCATGGACAGTTTCGCGCCTAACCCTTCTGGGTGGGCGCTCGACATGTGGTGAGCATCGCAACTCTCGCCAACGCCCCGCACGCAGATTTCCGCCGGTTCGTTCGACAACAAAGCGAAACCCGCTGCCTCGCCCAGGCTGATCCCCTTACGCATCGGTGAAAACGGTTGACACGGTTCGTCCGAGATTAGCTGCAAAGAATGGAAACCGTAGATCACACTCAAACAAAGCGTGTCCGCCCCACCCACGACCACCGCGTCAACCAACCCGTGTTGAAGCCAGCGTTGTGCGCTAGCAAACACCTTGGCGCTGGATGCACACGCGGCGCTCACCGTCATGCATGGTCCGGTCACGCCGAGACGCTCCGCCAGGTAATCACCCGGCGCGTGAGGATGGTGCGTGCGCGGCTGAAGAAACTCGGGCGCAAACTGCTCGTCCTCACCCATGGCACGATAAGCCAGCTCAGTTCGATCGATGCTCGAGGTGCTCGTTCCCATCACCACACCCACACGGTGCGCACCGTAATGCTCCACCGCAGTCGTGACATGGTGAACGAAGTCATCCTGCAGCAGGGCGTACTCCACCAGCCGGTTGTTGCGGCTCAATCGGGACGCCGGCAGCGAGACGTCGGGTGGGATGTCGACGATCCCGAGGTAGCAAGGGACATCACATTCCGGCCAGGGAGTGTCGACGAGACCGGACTGGTTCATACCGAGGGAGTGTCGCATGGGTTCCAGTCCGACCCCTAAGGCCGAAGTCAAAGTGAGCCGGTTTACGTAAACCACGTCTGCTGTCAGACTCCTCCGTGTTTCGATTTGAGCACTCGCTCGAGCTATGAGTAGTAAGACTACCGATCCGGATTCGGGTTGCCTAGCGATAGATGGATCCCCTGAGATTCCCCGGACAGGTTGGCTTTCACCAGTAGGATTCACACTCGCATACTTGTTGTTCGCGTTAGGCTGTTGCGCTTGCATGGCCACTGCAGTGTGGCTGCGATTGCGCGAAAGCGATCCGGTCGAGCGCATCGCCAGACTTCGCGGGGTGGTGAGCCGGCTGTGCCGTTGGTATCTCGATTATCAAAGCGCCCTCGGCCTGATTTCCGTTGAATATCTGCGTCAACGGCGGCTCGGTCCCGGGCTCATTGTCGCGAACCACCCCAGCCTCGTGGATGCGTTCTGGATTCTGGCCACACAGCCGCATGTCTGTTGTGTGCTCAAGGGCGACCTGCAGGCGTCGTGGCTCTTCCGCTCTCTCGTTGAGCAACTCAACTATGTTTCCAACAGAGATCCTGAGGAGCTGTTAGCAGACGGGACTTGCCGTCTGCTCGCCGGTGAGACCCTGTTGGTATTTCCCGAAGCCACGCGAACCACGCCGCAGATAATGCCGCGATTCCGCCTAGGTGCAGCGGAGCTGGCGGTCAGAAGCGGCGCCGTAATTCACCCCATAGTCATCTACAAGACGGGTGCTTATCTCAGCAAGTCTCGCGCCTGGTACCAGTTTCCGAGTCATCGCCTCACTTGGCGGATCGCGTTTGCACCCTCCATCCAACCCACCATCGGGCGCGATCCGCGCCAGGCGCGACGCCGCATCACCGCTGACCTCGAACGCTACTTTCATCGCTGCCTGGACGCCGGCATAGTTGCACCAGAAGTTGCACCAGAAAAAGAACCGGCAGAGAATTGAGCAGCAATGAGTATCCTGGACCACTTACAAACGGTATTGGCCGTGGAATTTGAGATCGAACCCGAACTCATCACCATGGACGCCCACTTGATGGATGATTTGGACATAGACAGCATCGACGCGATCGATATTCTGACCCGACTGCGTGAAATTACCGGCAAGCCACTGCCGGCCGAAACACTCAAAGGAGTGCGCACGGTGGGTGACGTCGTTGCGTTGGTTGACGGTGCTTAAATTGCATTCGTAGTGCGCACCGTTCTGACATTGTCGCTCGCCTGCTATCCGTTTCTGGTTTACTTCCTTTTCGGAAAAATCGAACACCCGTATCTCATTGGGGTTTTCGCACTACTGATTGGTTTGCGCCTCGTGTTTGCGCCTGGCTTGTCGAAGAAAGTCATCGCATTGGGCGCGGTGGGGCTGCTCTTATTCTGCAGTGCCGCCGTCATGGATCCCGAGCTCACTATTCTGAAACTCTATCCCGTCGCGCTGAATATGGGTGCCGCTGTGTTTGCCGGTTACACGATCATTCATCCGCCCTCAGCCATTGAGCGATTGAGTCATCATATGGGCGTTGACGTCGAGGGACCGGCTGTCCCTTATACCAAGTGGCTGACCGCGGTGTGGTTGATGTTCTTCGTCGTTAACGGTGTCGCAGCCGCATACACCGCACTAGCTGCCTCGACCGGTGTTTGGATGTGGTACAACGGTTTTGTCAGCTACCTGCTCATAGGTCTATTGATTGTTGGTGAATACCCCGTGCGTCTGTTGTATCGGAGGCGGCATCGACCGAGTGAACCTTGGTGACTGACGATAAAAACCCACCCATGTGGAATCAGCGATCAACGGATGGGCAGCACGTTGCTGGTACCCTTTTCGCGGCCGCCGATCTTCCCGTATTTGCGGGCCACTTTCCGGGAAATCCCCTCCTACCTGGCATCATGCAGATCGACTGGGCAATTACCGTAACGGCGGAAGCGTTCGCCGATCTTCCTGCGACGGCGTTCAGTGGTATGTCGCGCATTAAATTCAAATTGCCGGTTCGGCCGGGAAGCTTGTTGGAACTGGAGGTGACTCGCACCGACGATGTGGTGACCTTTATTTATCAGAACGAGGGTTCTGTCTGCACTGAGGGCAGACTGCACTATAAAGCTGCACAATAATGGCTGAGTCTTACTGCATTGTGATTCCCCACTACCGACACCTCGTGCCGTTGGTAAACATGTTGCCTGCACTAGCCGAGTTCGGATTGGAGATACTGATAGTGGACGATGCAAGCGGTGACGAGATCGTCTCTGTATTGCGAACCGAGGTAACCCGCCATGAACATGCCAGACTAATTCAGCGTGCAGAAAACGGCGGCAAGGGTGCGGCGATGATGGCCGGACTGCGTGCCGCCGCGGAGCGTGGATACAGTCACGCGATTTCTCTGGACGCCGACGGTCAGCACAATCCGGGTGACATCCCAGAGCTGCTGCGCCGCTCACAGATGCTGCCGGACAGTCTGTTTACCGGCCAGCCGGTCTTCGGTGAAGACATTCCAGCGTCGAGGCTGTACGGGCGCATGCTCACAAACTATCTCGTGCAATTCGTCACAGCTTCCAGAATGGTGAAAGACGCCATGTGCGGTTTTCGGGTGTACCCTCTTGCTCGCGTGTTGCCGCTGTGTGATGCCATCGGCTACCGCACGCGAATGGAGTTCGACGTCGAGATCCTCGTGCGCGCATGTTGGGCAGAACTCGACGTACAGACCATTGATACCGCCGTGTCATACCCGGAAGACGGAGAATCGCACTTCAATTTGTTTGCCGATAACGTGCGCCTAGTTGTTATGCATATGCTGCTGATTGTGGGCGGATTCATCCGTCTACCCCGCACGCTGTGGCGAAGATTTAGTCGACGAGTGGCAATATAGATGGCCAAACGTAAAGGCAGATTGTGGGACAAGTCCTGGCCGGATCACGACGGGTTGCGCAGCATTACCGAGATAACCGTGCCCTTCCAAGACGCAGACCCGACCGGTTTTGTGTGGCATGGAAATTATTTCAGATACTACGATGCCGCGCGGGTTGCACTGCTGGCTAAACTCAACTTCGGTTACCGGCAGATGGCGGAACTTGATCAAATCTGGCCCATAGTGGACACCCGCGTACGCTATATCCGCAGCGTACCCTTCGGTGCCACCATTACCGTGTCTGCCCAACTGGTCGAATGGGAGTTCCGGCTGCGCCTCTACTACGATCTTTTCGATACCGACGGTCATCGAATCAACGAAGCCTATACTGTGCAGGTGCCGGTGAGCGCGCCCGAAGAATCTCTGATCATCGGTGTGCCCGCTCACGTTCAACAGCAAGTCCAAAAGCTCATCGACAGCGGCGACTAATGCAAGCTGTCGCTGATTTACTGCCGCACCAGCCACCAATGAGACTCATCGAGAGCGTTCTAGCCAATGATGCCCACGAGATATGGGCGACGAGTGCCATCGACAGCTCATTCCCATTTGCGGGTCCCCGCGGCCTTCGCGCCTGCTTCGGCCTGGAGATGGTTGCGCAGGCAGCGGCGGCGTTTCTCACGCTGATCGGTAACGACGATGGACTGCCAAGGCCGGGGATGTTGATTGCCTGCCGGCAATTTGACAGCACGGTCGCGCACTATCCATCGAACTGCCGGTTACTGATCCACGCAAGGCTGGACTCCCGTCTTCCATCTGACGCAACAGGCCCCGCTTTGGTAAAGTTCAGCGGAGATGTCACCGTATTCCAGGCGTCGTCCGCAATGCCCACAGAGGTTGATGAACTTTTGAGACAACACAACTCGACGGTCGACACAAAAGTCAGTTTGTCGGTCTACTTATGAGCAACCAAAACGCTCAATCTGCCAGGTCTTCGATCCTCGTTACAGGCGCTAGCCGTGGTATTGGCAGAGCGGTTGCCGTGGAACTTGCGTCCGAGGGCTACGAGGTTGTCGTCCACTACGGCCAGCGCGCGGATCTTGCTGAAAGCTGTGTCGCGACGATTCAACGGGCGGGTGGTAGCGCACGCACCCTGGGATTCGATATCAGTCAACGCAGCGCGTGCGTCGAATCGATCGAGCAGGACATCGAGCGGAACGGCGCCTACTACGGCGTGGTGCTGAACGCCGGAATCAGTCGAGATCAGGCACTGCCGATGATGAACGACGACGACTGGGACGACGTCGTTCACACCAATCTTGACGGTTTCTACAATGTGCTGAAACCCACGGTCATGCCGATGATCAGGCGGCGCCAGCCAGGCAGAATCATCGTACTCTCTTCAGTATCGGGCTTGATCGGTAATCGCGGACAGACAAACTACGCGGCTTCAAAAGCAGGCTTGATCGGCGCCGCCAAGTCATTAGCCCTGGAACTGGCCAAGCGCAACATCACGGTCAATGCAGTTGCGCCGGGTCTAATCGACACGGATATGACCGAGGACCTTCCACAGGACATGGTGCGTGACATGATCCCTCTGCGCCGCACTGGCACTGCAGAGGAAGTTGCAGCATTAGTGAGTTTCCTTTGTTCCGAGAAAGCCGCTTACATCACTCGTCAGGTGATCGCCATCGACGGAGGCTTAGCAGGTTAGTGCCAGGCGCAACTGAGCGGGTCGTGATAACCGGAGCGGGCAACCTCACCGCTCTGGGTGATAACTGGGAAGACTTCAAGAACGCCCTGCGGGCCGGTACATCCGCTGTTCGCATCATGGAGGAATGGCAGGGCGTCAACGGTTTACAGTGCCACTTGGCAGCACCCCTTGCTTTCGAAATGCCCGCTCACTATTCACGCAAAGACCTGCGCAGCATGGGTAAGGTCGCTCGCCTGGGCGTCCGCGCGACCGAACTCGCGCTCATGGATGCCGGGCTGCTCAATGATGAACTTCTAACCAGTGGTCGCATGGGCGTCGCCTATGGCTCCGCAACGGGTAGCCCGGACGCTTTGCTCGAATTTGTCAGCACGCTCGAACATGCAAGCGCAAGTGGGTTGAAGGCGACCAGCTATCTTCGCGGCATGAGCCACACCGCCGCGGTGAATATCGGTGTCTATTTCGGGATTACCGGACGAGTGATGACGACGAGTTCAGCGTGTACCGCATCGAGCCAGGCGATTGGTTTTGCCTACGAGGCGATTCGGCACGGCCACCAGGATGCGATGCTGGCGGGCGGAGCGGATGAGCTGACCGTCGCGCATTCGGCAGTGTTCGACGCACTTTATGCAACGAGTACCGCCAATGCGCAGCCCCGCAGCACGCCCAGGCCTTTCGATTGTGATCGTGACGGTCTGGTGCTGGGTGAGGGTGCCAGTACGGTAGTGCTCGAATCTCTATCGCATGCGACACAACGTGATGCCCGCATCCTCGCCGAGATAGTGGGCTTCGCCACTAACGCAGACGGAACTCACATCACGCAACCCAATACCGCCACGCAAGCCCGGTGCATACAACAGGCCCTGGATAACGCGGGCTTGAGTGCGAGCGACATCGATTATGTGAACGCCCACGGCACCGCGACAGACAGCGGTGACATATCGGAAGCGCAGGCAACCGCTGCCATTCTCCCAGGAGTACCCTTGAGTTCACTCAAGGGACACCTCGGTCACACCCTTGGCGCCTGCGGGGGGCTAGAAGCATGGGCGACGCTGATGATGATGCAAGATGGTTGGTTTGCGCCGACGTTGAACCTGGTCAACGTCGATGCCGATTGCCGCGGCGTCGACCATATCGTGGGGGATGGTCGAATATTGGACGCGCGCTACGTCATGAGTAATAACTTCGCATTTGGTGGGATCAATACATCGCTGATCCTTGCTCCAGCACCGAATTGACGGTCTAAGAACTTGGGGTTCCAGGTAGTACTGACTTAAGTGCGTGGTAACGCGTTCTAACCGCGCAGCATCAAAGCCTGCACGCTGCGCTGCGATTTCCACTTGCGATCAGGTCTTGAAACAGCCGTTCCGGATACGATACCACGCGCCTCGTTCTACAGATCAAGATCCTCTATCGGAATCTGCGTGGCTATTGGGAAGTTGCCTGGGCCAAACTGCGCTTGCAGATCTTCGCGATACACAGCGAAGTCGCCACGAATGACCAGCCAGACATAGCACATCTCGATGCCCTCCATGTCGAGTGGAAAGGGCGAAAAACCAATGGGGATAACATCGAACGCGACAGTTTGAGTGCCTGGCAGGTGCGCTTCAGCGTAGTCTAGGTATTGTGCGTAATCATCCAGTTTGATCAGGTCGAAATAGGCGATGGTGTGTTGATCGCTGGTACCTATTCGTTTCAGCACTTCGCTGGGGAGCAGACCAGCCGTCCAACGAGGGTTGATCTCAGTGACGACGATACTGCCGTCTTTGCCAATGAAATAGTCGACGCCCATATTGCTGCCCTCGGCAGTGCCATAGCCGAACGATTGGGCATATTTGCCGACGTTGATTAGCTGGGCCTCCTGCTCAGCAGTGAGGGGAGAGGATGGCGGGATGTGATTACCGACCCAATTGCCGTCTGAAATCAAAATGTGTCGCGTGTTGTCCACCGCGATGGCGTTATCAGCGACCAAGAGGTCGACCGTCCACTCATCGTAGTCTTGCAGGTTCAACCGTTGTTGCAACACGACTTCTGCGGTGCCGGGATAAACGTCGGCTAGAATGTCATCCGCTTCTGCAACGGTGTTGACGGGAGTCACGTTGCGTCCACCGGGCATGCCGTCCAGCTTCATGATGATCTGATTGTTGTGACGAGAAAACAGACTTTCTATCTCTGCTTGGCCTGTGAGCGGGGGCGTTACAGCCAGGCTCTCTGGAACGGGTATGCCAAACGATGGCGCGTTGTTGGCGAAGTGAAACTTGGAGTTCAACTTCAGGATGACTTCAACAGCTTCTTTGCTGCCATGCAGAAACTCGTTAGCGGAGCTGACCATCATGAAGTCGATGATTTCGACGTCTGGCAGATTTTCGATCGCGCGCTCATAGAAGGTGTCGATGGGGACCGGGATCAGGTGCTCTAGCGGCACAACAGACAGGCCGACCTTTTTCATCATGGCGTTGTAGCGTTTTGCCACGGCGTCAAAAGGGGGTTGCATCACCTCCTCAAACACAGCGATATAGTCTTCGGGCTTGCTGATGCCCATGAGACAGGTTTGCAGCATCGAGCCAATGACGTTCGATTCCCTGAAGTCAGCAGCCTGCTTAGGCGTAAGGTTGTCCATGTCAAAGTACATGGGAATATCGTCTGCGCGCAGGGCATGCAGCGTGGGTGCCTTCAGGCCGGGGGAGTAAGAACCGAACTTCACTGTTATTGTTCCTTAGAGAGGAGCGATGATCATGGTTGTAGTGGCCATCGGCAAGCGTTGGAGCCTAAGCTTGCCAAACGGCAGACTTATGTGCGAACCGGCACGCGCGCGAGCCCTGAACGGGCTCTCGATATTGGTGGCCAGAGACAGAATCGAACTGTCGACACGGGGATTTTCAGTTCGTAAGGATCGCGAACTAAGGTAACCTGGCGTTATCTCACGTAACGTATACGCGATATTCGCATCTTCAGTCGGTTGGCTTGGGTTCTGGTAAGTGATATCAGATTGGCACTAAGTTGGGCACAACGAATCTCCGTTGATATGATTACTTCTCGTGTTTTCTCGAGGACTGTAATGGGTCGCGGATTCAACACCTGGCTTTCTCCAACACCCGTCGCAGCCCCCTGAACCGCTTCCGGTACTGCGCTGGCGTCACCCCTACCTTGCGGCGGAATAGACGCCCGAAGAACGCTGTGTCTTCGTAACCAACCTGTTGCGCGATCGCTTCAACCGGATCGTCGTCGCTCTCGAGCAATTGCTTCGCTTCTTCGAGGCGTAACGTGTGCACGTACTCCATGGGTGCGAGGCCAGTGGCTCGCTTGAACCTTCGGGTGAAGCTGCGCTCAGGGAGCTGAGCGATATTGATCATGGCTGCTACGGGGGAAGTCTGGTCGTAGTTGCTGGCAATCCAGGTCTGGCAGCGCGCGATCACCGCGTCTTCTACCTGACGGCTACGTGCAAGCATCGCAAATGGGAGCTGACCAACATCGTGCCAATCAATTAAGAACAGCTTGGCAATCGACATTGCCTCGTCAACGTTGACAAGCCGTGCAACGAGATACAACGCGAGATCTTCCCAAGACGTGCCGCCACCACCCATGACTAAGCGTCCATCTCCGCCGCTTACGACCAACGCTCGTTGCGGAAACACTTGCACCCCTGGGTACTTGGCGAGGGTATCGCAGTAGGCCCAGTGAGTGGTTGCTTCCTCCCCATTGAGTAGACCAGTTTCGGCGAGCAGGATCGCACCGGAACATGCAGTTGCGACGATGGACCCTGCGTCGTAGCAACATTGCAGCCAGTCGATCTCGGCGCGGTGGGATTCATCGAGGCGCGCATCCGGCGGGACCGCAATTTCAGGCACACACACCACATCCGGCAGCGTGTCGAGCCCTGCGTCCGGGACTATCTGCACTCCATTGGCGACTGTCATTGACCGTGGTCCGGAAATTGCGACCACCTGCGGATCGAGCGCCGATACGCCGTCCCGACCCTCCACCAGACTCGACCAATCGCGTCCGGCAGAGGAAAAAACATCGTACATGCCGTAGAGGGTTGAGGCGGCGACTTCAGGGATGGCGAGTAGAGCAATTCGTGGCTTTTCGGCTTCCATGGCGGAAATGACCGGTTTTTGTCTTCTTCCGCTTTAGTTTAAGACAGCCGGTCTGTACAGACTACGGCCAGTTCGAAGCGATTCACAGCTTCTAAACCACTACATGATTGAGTACAGGAGTCATATATGAGAACCGCACTAACACAGCAACCCGTTGTCCCCTTGGATCCAGATCGCATGGCTGCCTTTGAAGAGCGCCTTATTTACGCACTAAACGAAGGCGGAATGCTGCAACTTATTTCCCTCGGCCATCGCACTGGTTTGTTGAACCGGCTTGCCGACGGGGTCACTGTTACGAGCGAATCGGTCGCGTGCGACACTAAACTCGACGAGCGCTATGTGCGCGAGTGGCTAGGCGGTCTGACCGTAGCTGGTGTACTTGAACATGAGCACGAGTCAAAGACATACCGCTTGCCTCCTGAGTATGGCGACCTGTTGAGTGACCGCGGTGAAAGCAATTTGGCGGTACTATCTCAATTCCTGCCTCTGTTGGGTACGGTAGAAGACGATATCGTCGATTGCTTTCGCAACGGCGGCGGCGTGCCTTACTCACGCTACGGTCGATTCCATGAAATTATGGCCGAGGACAGCGGGCAGACAGTACTCCCAGCGCTGTTCGACGCAATCCTACCGCTCGCGCCAGAGATAACCGGGCGGCTTCAGACTGGAGGAATGCGTGCACTTGATCTCGGCTGTGGCCGCGGGCGGGTGCTGATGAAGATGGCTGAGCGCTATCCGGCGAGTGAGTTTGTCGGTTACGACCTATCCGAAGACGCCATTGGTTGGGCGCGTGACTGCGCAGCTGAACGTGGGCTCGACAATGTGTACTTTGAGGTACGCGATTTAACGGATTTCGACTGCACGGCGGAGGAGGATACATTTGATTTTGTGACAACTTTCGATGCAATCCATGACCAAGCGCAGCCTCTTAACGTCCTAAAAGGTGTGCGGTGTACTCTCAAACCGGACGGCGTGTATCTAGCACAGGAAATCCACGCTTCCAGCCACCACCACCATGACCGCGAACACCCGCTCGGACCGATGCTCTATACGATCTCGATCATGCATTGCATGACAGTTTCGCTTGCACAGGGTGGCGAAGGTCTAGGCACCATGTGGGGTCGTGAGCGTGCCCGCGACTATTTCGCGCGCGCCGGTTTTGACAACGTGGAAGTGTATCAACTGCCTCACGACATTCAGAATGATTACTGGGTGCTGCGGTAGAGAGGCGCTAGAAGGTTTGTATGAAGTCATTGCGGAAACATCAATGGCATGCGCCGGATTTTCTGGCGTCGTCGCAGCATTCAGGACGTTCAGCGGACCGACGAGCGCGATATCCCTTCGCGTTCGACTACTGGTTGCAGTAGCGCTGTCAGCGTTGCTCGGGTCCATTCTGCCGGATTGCCGAATTGCGGTGCAAACGTAGGCTCAGCCAATGGTTGAAACTACGGATATGTTGTACTGGTTTGGCGGCGAAGCCCGATCCATCGACAGCTAGCGGCGAGAAAGTCGGTGTAAGCGCTTCCGAATTTCCTTTCCAGTACTCGCTCCTCCGGTAGGATTTGTAACCGCGTGATTGCCACAACATATAGAGCAAGGCCGAAAATCGCACTTAGTTGTCCCAAGAAGAACCCCCAACCCAACAAAACGATGAACATGGATAGATACATCGGATTTCGACTGTATGCGTAGATGCCGCTTGTAGCCAGATTTGATGTGTTGTTTGGATTTAGAGGGTTTATCGTTGTCCGGTGTCTTCGAAAGGTCATGAGGGCAGCACTAAGTATTCCAGCCGCAGCGATGGCTGTGATGACCAAGACTACGACTCGTAATCCCATGGGTATGGTAAATGCGTGTGGCATGGCAATTGCGCATAAGTACATCACACCTGCGCAGATCAGGATTATGACTAGAGGTGGGATCTTGAGTTCGAGCTTCGTAGTTACATGCGTCGCGAACGACCGTATCGAACCGTACCTGGGAACTTCGGACACATAAGCGTCAAAAGCTGCACTGTAGTGCTTCCTCATCCAGGGTTCTTCCAGAAAGGGCGCCGCGAAGTACAAGCAAGCCCACATAACGAGTAGTGTGGTGATCATCCATGAACCAACCAGCATTGCCCAGCCAATCATCCCCATGATCGTAACGACATAAATTGGATTTCTGCTGAATTGATAGATCCCATCAGTTTTCAGTCCATCGCTACTACCGAACGCGTTGCCCCAACCGAGAAAATTTGTCCAACGCAAAGCAAGGCCAAATCCAAGGAGAATCAGTGGTGTGCCGATGAGGTATCGCCAAGTTGGTTGGGTTGTGTCGAATTCGAGTATCGATATGCCTATCAACGAAACGAAAAAAATACGAAACAGCGTTCGAAACGTATGGCTTTGCCACGACGAAGCACTCGGGGGTGGCCAAAACTCGAACCCTTTACGAAAAACTTGGAGGATCGATAGGACGAAGACTGTGATTGCCGCCAGCAGGGCGGCTCCGAAGAGAAGTTGGTGCATTTGTATCATCTACATCCGAGTGGAGTGGACTATAATACATATGAATATATATTCATATATTTGTTTGTAAGTCGTACCTCCGGTGCATGTGACTCACTTCACTTTTCGAGTCGATCTTGTTGACCGGGGCTCTGGTGAGATCGCAGTTCAACTTGATCTTTCTCCGTCGTTGGTAAGCTACCACTTGCGATTACTGCGCGCTGCGCGCGTTTTGAAAGGTGAGCGGCGAGGCAAACAGATGTTCTACTCAGCATGCGATGCGCATATTGAATGTGTTATCACCGACATGACGGCGCACGTTGGAGAACCTCTCGATATCGAGGAATCCGGCTAGTGCCTGGGTGTATTGGTCAAAGTTTCCATGTACCACGGCAGTTTAAGTCCTAACCTTGCCGCGCCCAATTTAAACCCTAAGCTTGCCCAAATCATGCTCGTACAGAGGCGGTTAATTATTGCCCAATTCGGTTATCTGCCGCGCTAGCATGACGATCGCATTGTTGTACTGCAGCAAACGCCTTGCGAACTTTTCACGCTATCAACCCTTACGCCGATCCTCTGTGCTGACAATGTGTAGACCTACCAACCTAGCGACGAGAATCGCAACAAACGCCTGCCCGAAGAATGCCTCAAGCGCAGCCAAAGAACGCGCTGCGGGTGTTAGGGGTACGACATCTCCGTATCCCAATGTCGTGATCGTCACAAGGCTAAAGTAGAGAGCAACGGACGCGTCACCGGAACCAAACCGCATCACCGGGTTTTCGGTGGAAGGCGCGTAGTTGAATGCACCTGGGCTAAACATTTCGAGAAGGGAAAACAGCGCTGCCCAGAGCACGACAATAAGCGCATAGACACACAATGATGCTGCAAGAATGTTGTAGTCAACCTGCCTTGCGGTGAGAAGTGCGCGCGGTATCAAAGCAATGGTGCAGGCAAGAAGACCAATCGTGAGTAAGTGGCTTCCCACTTGTATCGCGATTTCGGGAGTGGCTTCGTCAATTAGGCCGGCCACGATCGCTGCGAATGCAAGGGTCAGAATAATCACTTTTGATCTTGCATCCCTTAGCACTACAAAAACCGCCGTTACGACAACCAGGCTGAAGGTAACCGACCGTAGCGCTTGAGCGACAAGTGGATGATCCGTCGTTGCAGCTAGCGGCGTAGTCACGAACAATGTTACCAAGGCTATCAGCAAGATCGTGTATCGATGGTGTGATCTTTGCTGTGGCCGCACGGTGGATTGCGGCACTGTGGATCGAGGCACGGTGGATCAGGTCCTGACCTTTCCAGTGTCGCGGATGACCAAAGAATAGAGAATCGGCACAACGCCAAGGGTTAGCAGCGTGCCAACTACCAAACCACCGGAAATCACGACCGCGAGGTCATAAAACAGTACGTCACGAGCCCAAATGAGCGGCATCAGTCCCAGGATCGTTGTGATCGTTGTCATCACGATGGGCCGGAGTCGAGCCATAGACGCGGAAACGATTGCTTCGTGTTTTGCGATTCCCCGCGCTCGCTCAAGATCGATCTTGTCGATCAGAACGATTGCGTTGTTGATGATGATTCCGGCTAGCGAGAGCACGCCCAGGATGGCCATGAAGCTGAGCTGCGCACCCGGCAGTATCAACATCGCAGCGGCTACGCCGATCAGGCTCAAAGGTATCACTCCGAGAATCAGCAGCGGGCGGGAAAAGCTATTGAATTGCCCCACGAGTATCGCAACGATCAGCATTGCCGCTAGTGGCATGTTTGCGAAGAGCGCGCCTTGTGCATCGGCGGAGTTTTCGATCTCGCCGCCAACTTCCACGCGATAGCCTAAAGGCAGCTCCAAATCCTGGATATTCTTCTGCACTACGGCATTAAATCCGGCCGCAGACATCTTTGAATGCTTTGCCGAGATGGTGACGACCCGCTCTAGGTTACGCCGTTGGATCATCGAGAACTCTGAAGCGCCGCCGAGTTGTGCAACCTGGAGGAGCGGCACCGGTTCGCTGGTGCTCAAGCCGACGTTAGTGGTGCGCAAGCGATCGATGCTGGTGCGTTCGTCGCGTGATGCGCGAAAGTAGACGGGTACGAGCTGATCGCCATCACGGTACTCCGTGACCGCGTATCCAGAGAGGGTAGCGTTTAATGCTTGGGCAATCGACTCGGTTGTCACGCCAGCGCGCCGCGCTTCTGCTTGCTGAATACGAGGCACAATCTTGACGATTCGGTTTTCCCAATTGTCGCGGATGTTGATCGCGCCTGCGATCTTCCGTAGTTGCGACTTAATAAATCCAGCGATCCGCTCGAGTTGGTCTGCATCCGACCCTATGACGCGGTACTCGACGAGCCCCGCTTCAGTAGCACCCATTGACATAGGTTTGACGGTGACCCGGGCTTCCGGGAGGTGGTCATTGGCGAAAGCGCGAATTCGCGCGATCACAGTTGGCACTTCTTGGTTCGAAGATGTGTTGACGATGACGAATGCTCGGTGTGGGTCCGGATCAATCGGATTAAGTCCAAGATAAAAACGGGGACCGCCGTGAGCGACGTAAGCGACATGCGAGGTGATATCTGGGTTCTCTTCTTGGTCGCTCAGCCACGTGCTCAATCGACCGGTAACATCGCTGGTCGCGTAGGTGTTCGAGCCAACGGGAAGATCTACATAAACCTGGAACTGAGCACGATCTGAAGCGGGAAAGAACGACTTAGGTACGAACTGTAGCGCCCAAAGGGCCGTAAGTAGAAGAGCCCCTGTTCCGGCGAGAAATAGCCAACGGAAGCGGAGCGCCGCCTCAAGCGTTGTTTTGTAGCGCTGGTAAACCGGTGTCGCAAATTGTTGAGCAGCATCGACGGGCTCGGTCACTTTCATGGCTGTGACGCAGGCAAGCGGCGTCACAGACATCGCGAGCACCCATGATCCGATTAAGGCAATCGCGATGACAATGGATAGCGAACGTGTATATTCACCCGCTTCGTTGTCGGCAAGCATCAGCGGCAGAAACGCGACAACGGTCGTGAGGCTGGACGCTATCAGCGGTATGGCGAGCGAACGCCCTGCTTCCAAGGCTGCCGCGATCCGCTCCTCACCGAGTGCGAGGCGTCGACCTATTTCTTCCGACACGACAATGCCGTTGTCGACCAAAAGCCCAAGCGCAATGATCAGCGTTGCCAGAGACATCCGCTCGAGTTCAATCCCTGTTAGCCGCATGATGAGCAAACTCATGAGCATGGTTAAGGGGACCATGACACCGACGATCAACCCTGTGCGCCAGCCGAGAAAAGCCATGACGACCAACAGCACAATGACGACGGTCTGGTACAGGTTGTTCATCACGTTGCCAATCGCCTTATCGACCTCGTCCGGCTGAAATGTGACGAACTGCAGGCGATATCCGATAGGGAGTGAATGTTCGAGGTCGACTACGCGTTGCCGTAGTGCTCTACCGAATGCGTTTGCGTCGAATTGGGCGACCATTTGAATACCGAGCACAACCGCGGATTCGCCATTGACCAATACTGGATGTTCAGGCGGATCAGCATATTCGCGGCGAATTTCCGCCAGATCCTTTAGGTAAACGAGCTGGCCGTCGAGATTTGGGACCTCGATCGCAACATCGCCGATGTCGTCAACCGACTCGAAGTTTCCTGTTGGCTCAACGGTGAGGCCCACGCCCTCGGCGTGAAGGCGTCCGCCGGATGCCACGACATTCGTTTGCTGCACAGCCTCGACAAGCATTTGCGTCGAGACACCGAGCTGCGCAAGTCGTGCGGTATCAAACTCGACGAAGATGGTGTCAGGTTCGATCCCGTAGAGCTCGACCTTGCTGAGGCCCGGCACTGTGTAAAGTTGGCGTCGCAGGTCACGAGCGGTTTCTGCAACCTCGGCCATGGAAAAGCCTGTACCTGTAACCGCAATGGTCGCCATCGCCACGGCACCATAGTCGTCGTTGACAAATGGACCATGGGTTCCGCCTGGCAATTCGGAACGCACGTCGTTCATGCGATTTCGTAAATCCTGCCAGATAGGCTCGAGCTCGTCGTAGCGGTCGTTTAGCTCTACACGAATCGTTGAAGTACCCGAACGCGAGGTCGAACGAATGTTCTCCACCTCAGGCATCTGCCGGATCTCTTCCTCCAGCTTTCGCGTGATGAGGTCCTCTACTCGGCGCGGTGCCATCCCGGGTGAAATCGCGGTAACAACAGCCGTACGAATCGTGATAGCGGGGTCTTCGCGCGAGGGGTGCGATACAAAGCTCACCGGACCAACGACAAGGATGAGTGCCGTGATCAGAATCACGAGCTTTTGATTGTCGAGCGCCCAATCCGTTAGAGCCTTCACTCTGCGGCTCCAGCTATAAGACGAACCTCCATGCCGTCATGCAAGAATGGCACTCCCGCGGCGGCGACAATGTCTCCGGGCTCAATCTTGCCCGTCACCTCGAGCCGATTGCCTTCCACATCTAGGATGGAGATTGAACGCGCTTGAACGCGCTGCGTATTCGGGTCGAACGCGAACACCGTTCCGGTCCGGTTTTGTCCGCTGGGTAGCACGGCTGTGATTGGCAGCATGAACGCGTTACCGGTCGCCCCGGTCGCGAAGGAGAAGGTCACCTCGGCCGCTGCACCGGCCGGTAGATCGGGGACTGCTTGGTCCAGCATGACGACCACCGGGAACGTGTTGGTGTTCGCCGCTCGAGCGCCAATTTCGGTGATCTTTCCCGGTGTCGTTCCGTCTTCGCGGTCCGGAAAAGCAGTGACCACGGCATCGCCAACACTCAAGTCTCGCAATAGGGTTTCTGGAACGCTGACGTTGACTTTAAGACGCCCAAGCGCGCTGATCTGAACGACTGCTTGACCCGGTTTGACGTCCGTGAACGTCTCAACGTACTTGTTGGTGATGGTGCCATCGATCGGCGATACGAGTTGGGACCGCTCGAGGTCTCGCTCCGCTAATTCAAGCTGAGTTCGAGCGATGCGCATGTTTGCTCGCGCGGACTCCAAGTTGGCTAGGGCGGTATCAAACTCGGCCTTGCTGACGTGGCCTCTTTTGTAGATGTCCTCAATGCGTTCAAATTGACTCTCAACTTCGATTACTCCTGCCTGCGCCTGGTCTAGCTGTCCGCGCGCGGAAATCACTCGCAAGCGATATGGCTCGCTATCGATCAGGCCTACCTCTTCACCGGCGATGACGGAATCACCGAGACCCACGTCAAAGTTGATGAGTCGACCGCCAACCTCGAATGCGAGTTCAGTCACCACATCAGCTTCGGTGGTTCCGGCAATGACTCGGACCTGTTCGCCCGCGAGCTCCCCAATCTCTATTGTTTTGATTGTGCGCGGCGTTGTTGGTGTGGTGATGGGGTCATCCGCGCAGCTAACAACAAATCCAATCAGTGGCAGGATGATGAAACCGGTTTTGCGTAGATGTTTCATTAACATGGGTACCCCTTGTATTCCGTTAGTCCGATTACCCGACTGAGTACGCGCGCGCTTCCAGACAAAGCGTAATCGCGCGGCGGTACTTCTGGCGTTCGGATTCCGGTTGTGGCTCGATCCGAGTCGGATCGAATTCCGATTGCTTCATCGCCCATACGTGGCATTCGTAGCGATCTCGGTTTTGCGTGACTTGATCTTGGTTGTTGTTCGGATAGATCAAAAGGTCCTGACTCGGTGCGCTCGATTGAGCTTGAGCAGCGGCCTTGGCGCCTCCGGCCGGTTCTTTGACCACAACGTAGTGCTGATGGGACATGTCGTAGACGTAGTAGGTTCCATTGACATAAAAGTAGCGTTTAGGACCCAAGGAAAACGTGACGTAGCCATAAGGTAGCGCCGCAATCTGTGCGTTGATGGGTGCTGCGACGATAACGTAAGTACTGCCGTACGGACGGTAATAGACGCCGCCGTAGTAGTAGTAGCGATGGCCTGAAACGTGGACTGTGACGTGACGTGGAGGGAGGACATTCACTCGTACGCCAACGCGATGATGGTGGTAGTGGGTATAACGGCCGCGATTCCAGTCTCGGTCGTGTTGCCTCCGGGATTCGCGGTCTCGGTCATCGCGGACTGTTCTCGAAGCAGGCTCGTTGAGGCGCCGCTCGCTATTGTTTAGTGGAGTTTGCCTGGCGGAGTCCTGGTCGCGTTTCAGTCGCTTTTCGCCACCTTTCTGAAACCGCTCGCCGGGTGCGCTATTCGAGCTCGGCACCCATGAAAGCGTTATCGTTGCCGCCAACAGTATTGAAAGAAGTCGACTAGTGTCCATCAGCTTTCTCCAAGTGGAACGATTGGGTTTGATCCTGAGCTCGACGAAATTCGGTTCTTGCTTGAGCGGCGTTCGATGCGATTACACCTGCTAACTGCTTTATCATGCGAGCTTGCTCATGGCCGTCCTCAATCCAGGACACGCCGCGCCAGAACAGTAAAGGCCCGGGATCGGTGAATAGAAACGCCCCTACCTGCACCGCGGTCGACCATTCTGGCTCAAGACTCGACGTGGTCAGGAACTCAGCAATGGTCGTTGCCGTCGATTGGGGTAACTTGTCGAGCGCGCTGCTATCGGCGTGCGGGTCGACGGCGAGGGGTCTGATTACTAACGCACCCTGCAGATCTAATCGTTCAAGGCTCGCCACAAGGTGGTTTTTCGAAACAGTCGAGCCTGAAAACTCGATATGTAGGTGACTCACCTGGGCCCCGGTGAACATCGCATCTTGAAGTTGATTTACAAGCTCATCTTCCAGCGTGCGGCGCAATGATGCATCCTTAATCAGTGCGACAACCCCGAATCTGAGAGGCGGGGGCTCGCTCGCGCAGACGCTTGAAGCGGCGACAAGGAGCAAAAAGAGTGGCAACACGTGCATGGGTTGACTCCTTCCAGGTTTATTGCTTGCCTGCGGCGTGGAAGTAGTCGAGGCGATCCTGCAGGATGGTTGCCCAGAACTTGAACGCTTGACGTACATCGCGCCAATTGTCGACCGAAGTGCTCCTTGCCCAGTGTGAGCGAGGCTGTTGTTGATCAGCAAAGCGAACCAGCACTTCTCCACTCACCGAATCCCGGAGCTCTCCAATCAACGTCATCGACCCGGACGACGCGGTGAAGTACGTGCTCCGGCCTGCGCGCGGTTTGGTGGGCACGTTGATGTCGAGATCAACAATCCGTGCGACGACTAATAGGACGTCAGTGGCCGGTTCAGACGCGAGTTCGTAACCATTGTCGACCAGCGCATCATCCAAAGCCCGCCAGAAGTAGTCATTCATGCGGCGCGCTTGTTTTTCGGTCAGTTCAAAGCTGTCCTTGCGATAGGCGATAGATACTGGCGCGACCATCACTCTGTCGTATTTAGAAAGTTCCAACTCAGGTTTTGCAAACGCTTTGTCGATCCGGGTCTGCGTGACCAGGTATAGACCGTCGATTGTCGGTTCCCCGGTCAAATGCAAAGTGCTGTCTGGTGAACCTGCTAAAGTTTGATGGGTGATACCCAACAGCAAAGTCACGGCAATTGCCTGTAGCAAAAAAATGGTTCTGTTCATGATTGTTGCTCCTAGTTAGGTGGGTTGCCGAACACTTCTTCGTAAGTGCACGACGAACTGAAGTCAGCAGAAATAGCCCGAGCTCGGTCTTGCTCGGTTGCTTCGAGCTTCTGGACCAAATCAGCGTGCTTGGATTGGGCGTCGCTGTTACCTAGATTGGCTGCGAGTCCGTAGAACGCTAAAGCGTGAGGGGCGCTGTGCTTTGCTGTGGCAAGGCGTATCAGTTTTTGCCCCGGTGCGGGTGTTCTCGACACTTGGCCGTCGTAGATGCGGCCGAGTTCATAGAAGGCTAACTCATGGCCCTGTGTGGCAGCTTTGCACAACCACTCAGTTGCCTTCTGCGTATCGAAACCGGGACCCATGCAACACCAGGACTTGCCTAATCGATACTGTGCTTCTGCGTCACCAGCTTCTGCCGAAAGTCGGTGTTGATCGCGTTGCGTCGCTTTGACTGCGTAGGTCCCTCCGCCAATGGCCGCGGCGGCGCATCCGGATAGGACGGCGAGTAGTGACAAAGCTGCTAAAACTCGCATTAACATGATCAATTCACCTCACGCGAGTCGTTGGGAAACTTCGCGAACATTTTTTCTACGGCTTGCACAATCCTCTTTTGATTACGGCTCACATCGCCGCGCGATACGACCCCATGTGCACTACCTTCCCAAACGAGTCTTTGAGTGTTGCGGTCTACGATGTCCACCAGCAGCGTGCCTTCGGTGATCTGTCGCACATCAGTCTCATAGGTGTTCCACACCGCATAACCGCGACGAAACGTCACCAACGTAGGTACAGCGGTTTCGGTCACCTGCAGCTCGTCATGGACAATTGTGTAGAAGTTCACCAGGAGATCTGGGTTCCCGCTAACGCTCAATCCGGTCGCTGACAGGTTTTCTCGAAGCGCCTGCTCAATAGGCCGTGACAGGTGTGGGGGTAAATTCGACCTTGACTCAATTTTGTAAGTTTCGTACGCAGCTATATTTGCATCCGGGTCACTCGAAGACTGCGTTTTGATGGTGGTACAGCCTGCAGCCAGCGTCAGCGTGACAAGAGCAAGAATCGATCGGGTCACTTTGCTTCTCCTCTAGTTGGTGAGAATTAATGTATTGCGCTAACTCCCTTTGGACATTGACCGAGCCCGACACTTGCATTGGAAATCCCGACAGATTTGAATATAAGAACGTGGTCTTCGGGGGCATCATGTCAGGACGCACGATTGCGACAGAGGTATTCAAAGGCATGGTCGGCAGTTTGAGCGCAGTCGGCTTGTCGGCATCCGATTTGTACGCTGAAACGAGCCTTACACCCCAGCTCGTTGATGATGATGAAGGTAGAGTCCCGTTCGAGCGGATCATCGAATACAGTCTTTGGATTCGTGACAAACGCGGTCTAACGGCGGGCATCCGCATGGCTGAAGCAATGGCGTCGTCGGAGCACTTTCTGCTGGGTTATGTGCTGGCTAGCTCGTCTACGCTCGGGGAAGCTTACGAAGCTTGGGTTCGGTATCGGCGAATTGGGTTTGACGGAGGCGCGCCGTACGAGCTCACTTCCAGAGGCGAAGAAGCAGAACTTGGCTGCGTCTATCCGGACGAAGCGGTCCAAATGGTGCCCGCGCTGTTGGAAGGTTACCTCGCCTTCTCTATCGCGAAAGGCCGGCATATCACAGGCGAACGTTGGAACCCCAATCTGGTATTGATCCAAGGACCCGAAACCGACCAGGAGCTATACGAATCTTTCTTTAATGCGCCCGTTCATAACAACGCTGACAGGACGGCATTTGTTTTTTCAAAGAGTTTGTTGGAACTCCCCGTGGCCCATGCGGATCCCAAGCTGAGGAACTATTTGGCAAGCACGGCTGAGCGAGTCCTTAATGAGCTACCAAAAGCGGATACGTTTGTAGGCGAAATTCGAACCAAAGTCATGGACGCACTCAAACACGGGCAACCAACGCTCGATGGTGTTGCAGAGGTGTTGCATATGTCACCGCGGACGGTTCAACGAAGATTGGAAAAGGAGCATTCATCGTTCGGTGCTGTGTTGGATGACGTGCGTCGCGCTGCGGCGCTGGAGTACTTACGCGACCGCCATGTGGCTATCAGTGAAGCAGCCTACCTTCTCGGTTTCTCCGAGCCCAGCACGTTTTATCGAGCGTTTAAACGATGGACCGGTTCCACTCCAGCGGATTACCGACGGAGCCAGACAGCTTAGGTCTTTGCGGTTAGTTCAGTGTCCGATCGGGAGTTCCCAGGCGTTGTCCACAGTTCCGCTATGAGGAAACTGAAGACCCCGAATGCCAACACAAGCATCGTGACCAGTGCGACCAGATGTGGCCACTCGCTCGTCAGCCAGAGCAGATTGGATAGTGACAGTCCGAATACAAACGCGTTTATCAACAAACCCAGCCCCCGGTTAGAAGGAGCGAGGCCCAGTTGCGTCATCCGTGTTAAGCGATAAGGGACGACTATCGCAATGTACGCCGCGGTAAGACCTGACGTGATTTGCCAGATCAGAGGGTGAGGTATCTCGGTAGATAAAAGAATCATCGGCACGAACGAAAGCACGATGACGACAAAGGCTAAGTCCAAGAGAGTGGGGAGGAGGTGCATCGCCCTCGCTGACCACTCCCCTCGGCCAAACGCGATAATGACGCCAGAGAATCCGGCTATGCCAATACCCACCTCGAGAATACTGTCCAAAGTTTCTAAAACCACCGCGCTACTCCTGCCGGTCTCGTTTGCTCACTGCATGGTGTAAATGTGCCAGACGGACGTCTCATTCCTATTGCCGAAGGTGACAGAATATTGGTAATTGGCGCCAGCGGACTGATCGCAGCGTCCCTACCGAGCGTCTGGAAGTCACGGACGTGGCGCGATTCGCACTCTAACTTTGCTCCGGAAGCTCTTTAGGAAATCGATGACTTACTCGTTCTGGAACCGCATAGCAAGAAAAACTGTGAAACTTCAGAGAACTCAATGCCTTAAAGCGTAAGTATGCCGGACGCGATTTAAACCATAACCTTGCCAAACGGCAGACTTATGCTTGAACCGGCACATGTGCCGGTTCAACTCTAAAGCCGCATGCAGTTAAACCCAATGATTACCTCATCTGGACGAATTCGGATCAATATCTAGCGGTATTCGTCTTTTTCTTAAACCGTAAAGTTGCCGATATTGGCAGAATAAAGCCTAAGGTTGCCGGATATGTGGTTCCCGTTGGTTGACATGTTTCATCTTCCTGGTAGGCGATGGACGCGGTCGGTTTATGGTGGCGGGCGTGATGCTGGCTTCTGTAGTGGGTCAGTACGGGCGGGCGGTTAAGTTCGATTTTTCACCTTGGTCTAGTGTTCAAGAGTGGGTGACGCGCACGACTAAGCGTCCAGCATTTTACCCGCGTCGAGGTATGAAGGTGAAACCGACAGATTAGATAGGGTAGGTTCTTGCGCTCGGTACGCACTAGGTGACAGGTTGTTCCAGCGCTTAAATGCCTTTCGGAAATTCGACACATCACCATAACCACAACGGCTGGCTATCTCTTCTATGCCGAGCTGGGTATTCCTTAAATATTCAGACGCAATAGAGAAACGCGTTTCATCAAACAAGGCTTTAAACGTTACGCCTTCATCTGCGAGTCGGCGGTGAAATGTGCGCACCGACATACCCATCGATGCCGCCACAGATTCCGCTGTAACGGTCGCGCCGGACGTTTTGGTCATACACAGACTCCGCACCGTGCGTTGCAATTTCGATTGGCCACGAGAACTAACCACTCGCTCACAAAACTCCTGGCACACTTGTGCGGTCAGAGAATCGGCATTGGGGCAGTCCTCATCCAAGACTTCGGCGTCGAAATGCCACTGCATTGTGTGGGCACCAAAGTGCAAATCGCAGTCGAATGCGCGTTTATAAGCAGCAAGATGCCGCGGCGCGCGATAGGGAAAATACATGGCGACAGATGGGAATGGGTGCGCAAGCACTTCAGCGAGCAGGGATGACATGGAACTGCGCCAGAACTCCGCAACGAACTGCAGGTTGGTCCCCAGAGCCTGCGGGTTGTGAGTTTGTAAAATCCCTAAGTTGCCCTCACGGCGGTAGGTGATGTGCATAACCGCACCTGCAAGGTCTAGGTTTTCCAGGCCAAAACGAAACGCGTCTGCGAACGTTTTGCTGGTAACCAACGCGAAGCCGAAGACACCAAAGTTACTGATCTTCTGGCGCTGCCCCGCGCGCAGCGCGGTCTCTGGGTGTTTGGCCAACCTTGCTGACGCCTGAAATATGGCGGGTAGGTCATCACTGAGAATGGTACGCAAAGCCACGTTGCGTGATGACCGCGGTACGCCCGCCTCAGCGCAGATGGTCTCGGCTGATACGCCCTGTTTTGCTAATTCCTCAAACAAGGCGGGTAGGCCCATCGGTAAGTCGTCGCTCACCTGCTTCTGAATAACGCTGGACGCGGTCCGTTGCTCTTTCTTTCGCTGGCTTGGCACAAAATCACCCGATACGTGACACAAAATCACCTTGTTTGATTAAAGCCTCGTCGCATACTCAGTGCAACTGGATTAACGAGGAATTTGTCGATGAGTGATCAAGAGGCAGTTGCCGTAACAACTGATGGACCCTTAGGGATACTGACCATGCAACACGGACCGCACAATCTGCTTGGGCCGGCTTTGACGGGAGGTGTGCTAGCCGGACTCGCTGCTGTGCAAGAACAGGGTTGCCGTGCTGTGTTGCTCAAGAGCGGTCTGCGACACTTTTCTGCTGGGGCCGACATCTCTTTATTCGAGGACCGGATGGGCGCGGGTGACGGCGAGGGGCTCTCTACTTCTCCCACCCAGTTTTTGAATCAATTTGAAGCCTTTCCGTTGCCGATTGTGGCTGCTGTACATGGTGTTTGTGTGGGTGGTGGTTTTGAGTTGGCACTGGCTTGCGACATGATCATTGCCGCTCGTTCTTCAAAAATCGGGTCTGTTGAAGCCACCATCGGTGTAAACCCGCTAATGGGTGGTGTGCAACGACAGGTGCAACGTGCCGGAGCCCTTCGAGCGAAAGAAATGTCACTCTTAGGCCGCAGATACGATGCCGAAACCATGGAGCGTTGGAACCTGGTCAACACCGTCGTCGATGACGATAAGCTGGAAGCCGCCGCACACGCGCTGGCTATGGAACTGGCGAACGGCCCAACGGTGTCGCACCGCATCACGAAAGAGCTGGCCTTTATCGCTGTGAACGAAGGGGTTGCAGCCGCTGACGCGGTTATGGAAGAAAAACAACTGGCACTGTGGTCTTCGGAAGACCTCAAGATCGGCGTTGAATCACTCATGAAAAACGGCCCAGGTCTGGCCGAATTTGTGGGACGCTAATCATGGCAGGTCCACTTGATGGTATTAAGGTTGTTGACTTTTCGCGGGTGCTGGCTGGCCCTCTGTGTTCTCGAACCCTGCAGGATCTGGGCGCCGAAGTCCTGAAGATCGAGCCACCGCGTGCCGACGTGTCACGTTTTTCTGCGCCAGTTAACCCCAATGGAATATCTGGTTATTACGCACAACAAAACGCCGGTAAGCGGAATATTTCCATCGATCTCAATACACCCGAAGCGCGGGAGATTGCGCTCAAGCTTTGTGATGGTGCAGATATTCTGGTCGAGAACTTCCGGCCAGGAACCCTGGCCGCGTTTGGCTTGGACTACGACACACTCAAACTTCGTAATCCGCGTCTCGTCTACGTGTCGATCTCCGGCTATGGCCAAGGTGGTCCTTGGCGGGGACGAATGGCCTACGCGCCGACGGTGCAGGCGGAGGCGGGATTTACCCATCACAGCCTTCGGCACTTTGATGAAAACCTTCAAGCACCACAGACGGATGCGTTGTCGCATGCGGACGTGTACGCCGGTCTGCAGGCCGTGATTGGTGTGCTCGCCGCGCTGAACCAAAGACAAACCAGTGGCAGCGGTCAACACATCGATGTTGCGATGGCGGCAACCATCATGGCGATTAACGAGCGCGCCCACGTCGATTTAAACGAACTAGAGTTAGACGACGAACCGGCCATTCTTGGTGCCACCGACGGTTCGTTCTTTACCGGCCCGCATGGCGAGACCTTCATCTCCGCCATTAGTCTGGTAGGTACGATTACCTTTCGGTTTTTTATGGCCGCTATGCGGCGGCCTGATCTAGGCAAAGATCCACGCTTTTCGACGCCAGCTGCCCGGCGTAAGAACCTGCCGGCGCTGCGAGAAATAGTGCAAGCCTGGGCCTGGTCGTTCCCCGATATGGCGGCGCTGGACGCGCAGCTAGATGAAGCCAAGATCGCTATTGGTGAAATTCGATCATTAAAGGAAGTGGCTGAATCGGATTGGGCTGACTATTGGACCGCGAGTCACGAAGTGTCCGACCGTAACGGTGGCAGCTTCAAGCTGCCCGGCCGGCCGTGGAAGTTCTCCGATGCCGACTTGCCATTGCCCGGTGATCCAGCGTTACAGGGCGAGCACAATGTAGAGGTGCTCAAAGGTATGGGATACGACAGCGCACTCATTGAACAGTTGGCCGAGTCGGGGGTGTTGGTGGGCAACTTCGCTTCCATGATGATTGCCAGCGTTATGGCGCAGGTAGCGCCTACGGCATCTGCGGACGCAACTGCGGCTGAAGACGATGTTTGAAGCAACCCTGCTCAAGCAACAAGCTGCGTTCATTGCCGCGCCTTATTCGGACGCGTCACAGCGGCAGCAAAGTTTGCGTGCGCTTAAGAAGCAAATACAACGATATCAGGATGTATTTGCAGATGCGGCTGCCGAGGATTTTGGTGGACGGCCTGCTTTTGAAAGTCGATTAATTGAGGTGACCGGAACCATCTGGGTCGTAAATCATGCCATCAGGCAGGTTCGAAAATGGATGAAGCCTGAGTCGCGCTGGCCTCAGATGCTATTCGCGGGACCCAATCGACTGCAGGTGACCTACCAACCCAAAGGCGTCGTCGGCATTGTCGCGCCTTGGAACATGCCGTTGTATTTGTCGTTGGGACCGCTCGCGGCCGCTCTCGCCGCTGGCAACCGAGCCATGATTAAACTGCCTGAGCAGACGCCGGCATCGAACAAGGTCATTAAGTCCTTGCTCGCCGAGGTCTTCGATGACAGCCAGGTGGCCGTGTTTGGCGAAGAGATTGAAAACCCAGCCGAGTTCTCGAGCCTACCCTTCGATCACTTGATATTCACAGGTTCGCAATCCGTGGCTCGAACGGTAATGGCCGCCGCCGCGCAGAACCTGACACCACTCACATTAGAACTCGGAGGCAAGTCACCGGCGATTGTGGCACCCGACTACTCCATAGCCGACGCAGCGCTGCGCATCACCCACGGTAAGGTCGCCATGTCTGGTCAGATTTGTGTGGCGCCTGATTACGCCATGGTATCCGAGAATCAGGTTACGGAATTCACGGACCATGTAGTCACTGCCTACAACCAATTTTATCCGCACGGCGTGGTAGGTCGCAAAGACTACTGCGCTGTTATCAACGAAACTCAAACGGCGCGCATCAAACGCCTGTTAGAAGACGCTCGAAGCAAAGGGGCAACTGTTACCTCCGCTGCCCAGTGGGACGGTGGCGACAAGATCCCGCTGCAAGTTGTTGCCAATACAAGCGACGACATGGCTCTGATGCAGGAAGAAGTATTTGGGCCGATCCTGCCGGTGATTGGATACGAGTCAGTTGAAAATGCTCTTGCCTACGTGAATGCGCGACCTCATCCGCTTGCACTCTACTTATTTACCAAGAAACGAAACATTGCAGATCAGATCATAAACCAGACCTTGTCAGGTGGGGTTACCGTTAATGACTGGGGTTGGCATGTGGTCAATGCGGCAGTGCCATTCGGTGGCGTTGGCCCCTCTGGATTCGGCTCTTACCACGGCGTGGAAGGTTTTAGAGAGCTCTCTAATGCGCGGCCAGTATTTCGGCGCCATCCCACATTTCCCACGGAACTATTTCATCCTCCGGTTAACCAGGGATTTCGCGGTAAGTTTCAGAACTTCTGGTTGAATTTGTACGCCGGTAAAGGTGATGCATCGCTGGGTGGAACGCCGTACGGCCAGGAGTAAACCGATTATGGAATCAGAACTGGATCACACCCACAACAAAGATGCTGATTGTTGGGTGCGAGGGGCAAGCGATTCGGACACAGAATTCCCGATACAAAATTTGCCGTTCGGTGTGTACCGCAAGAAAGACAGTGTCGATGCATGGCGTGGATGTGTGGCGATTGAAGATTTCGCACTCGACCTCGCGGCCGTGGACGCTTAGACGGGGCCAACACTAGACACAGTTACCTCATCAGGTCGCGATACTTGGCGCGCAGTTAAAGCGTAAGCTTGCCGCGCTCGAATTAAAGCATAACCTTGCCAATCGGCAGACTTATGCTTTAACCGGCAATGTATCGTAACTCTTTGATTCGATTGGTGGCCAGAGACAGAATCGAACTGTCGACACGGGGATTTTCAGTCCCCTGCTCTACCGACTGAGCTATCTGGCCGGAGTCGAAAAACCCTCACGATCTTCCGCTGATCGCGAGGAGCGGCGTATTAAAGCGGGACGTACGCGGGGCGTCAACTGTCGTGCCGTGTGTCGGGAGTTTCGGGGACGTAGCCCTCGGCTCGGTCTACCGCTTCGTTGTTGAAGTAGCGCCACATCTGCTCGGTCAGGTACTTACGCGCCTGCGGATCGATCAGTTTGAGGTGCTTCTCGTTGATCAACATGGTCTGCAGCTCCTGCCACTCGGCCCAGGCGCGCTTGGAGACCTCCTCGAAGATCCGCTCGCCCATGGGACCGGGCAGGGGCGGTTTGTCGAGGCCTTCGAGTGTTTCGCCGTATCGGCTGCAACGGACGGTGCGGGTCTGCGTGCTCATGGTGCTCTCAAGGCGAAAACGTCTGTCGAACTCGCCAGTAGTTTAACCGCAACTGCGCTCAAACCAATGGGGTCGTTCCTGGCGTCGAGGCGTTGTGAATTCACCCACTGCCAGGTGTCATCGTCGCGTACGTCACTGAGCGGGTGCGCGATAGTCACGTAGACGGGTTCGACCTCGAGATGATAGTGCGTGAAGGTGTGTCGGAATGCCGGTGCTACGTGTTGCGTTTCCGCGATCACGTGGCCTAGCTCTGCCAACATGGCGTTGCTCGAGTAGTCTGCGTCACGCTGTGGAGGTGACCAAAGCCCACCCCACAGACCACCCAACGGTTGTCGTTCAAGCAAAGTTAATCCGTCTGCACACGAAATGACGAAAAAACGTGCATGTCGGACGGGCTTGTCCTTCTTCGGCTTTGGTGTGGGAAATGCTTCCGGTGTGCCGAGTGCATGGGCCTTGCAGCTTGTTTGAACCGGGCATTCCGAGCATCGGGGATTGCGTCTGCGACATAACATCGCGCCCAGGTCCATGATGGCTTGGGTGTAGATGGCGGTGCTGCTCTTCGGCGTATGTGCTTCGGCGATCTCCCAAAGTTGCTTCGCGATCTTGGTCTCGCCCGGGTATCCCTCGACGGCGTGCAGCCGCGTCAGTACGCGTTTGACGTTGCCGTCTAGAATCGCAGCGTGTTGGTCCATTGCGATTGCGCGAATCGCACCGGCTGTCGAGCGGCCGATGCCTGGCAGGGCTTCCAGCTTGGCTTGCGTGGTTGGAAAGTCACCGCCGTACTCGTTGACGATTGTGTTGGCGGCTTTGTGAAGGTTGCGACCGCGGGCGTAGTAACCGAGGCCGGTCCAATGGTGTAACACTTCGTCTAGTGGGGCACCGGCAAGCGCTTCGATGTTCGGGAAGCGTTGCATGAACCTTTGGTAGTACTCGATGACGGTAGCGACCTGGGTTTGTTGCAGCATGATCTCGCTGACCCAGACCCGGTAAGGGGTGGTGTCTTGTTGCCAGGGCAGGTCTTTGCGGCCGTGGTGTTCATGCCAGGTCAACAGCTCACGCGCGAAGGCGTCCATTGCGTTAGTCTTCTTCGTCTTCCAGTTTGCGGCCGAGTAAGTCTAAGAGATTACGAGCCGCTTCGCGGTATTCCTCGGGGACCTTTTCGTCGATTTTGTCTTCCAGTTTGCGGCGTAAACCTGAGTCGCTGCCGCGTTGCAGCGCTTTGGCGACGATGTTCTGGCTGGCCTTCTCGTCGACACGGCAAGTCGGATCCTCTAAAGCGCCGCGACAGCGGACAGGGATCGGGGTGCCTTCCAAGAGGGGATTGATCTTAAAGGGGGTGTTTTCGAGAGCTTCGCTGATGGTCACGTGGCCAAGGAGGTCGAGTTGATCGCCCACGTGGTCATAGGTGCCCTCGGCGACCACGGCCATATTGTCGAGTTCGAAGTCCAGCGCGTGTTGCTGCCCGTTGATTTGCCAGTTACCGACGAATGTCTGGTAGTCCCAAACGTCCGGCCAGCGTTCCACGTCTTCTTTCTTGTTAGTCAATGTGGCGATGCGCAACAGTTGTTCCTTGATCTTGGCGATGTTCAGCTGACCTTGCCCGCCGTCGAAATCGGTGACGGCTTTGACGGAAGCCGCCAGCTCGTCGGTGGTGTTGCCCTGCATTGTCAGCGTACCGTTCAGGGCGATCAACGCCACCCATTGCAAGCGTTGTTGAGTCCAGTCGAGTAGCCGTTGGCTGTCGACATTTTCGATGTTGGGCGTGATTTGCCAGGAGACCGGTTGTGCGTTGGCGTCGGCGTTGATCTGGGTGTTAAGCGTACCGCCCAGGAAATCGCGCACCTGCAGCGCGACGTTCATGCTGCCGTTGGTGTTGGCGATGTCGACGTCGCTCGAGTGGAAAGTTTCTGTGCCGAGGGTCAGCGAGTCCAGCTGGCAGCGTGCGGCGACGTTGTACTCGAGCAAGGTATCGATGGGTAAGAGATCGGCTTTGCTCGGTTCCGGCAAAACGGTCGGCGCGTTGGGGTTTTCAGTGGCCTCACCGTCGCAGACACCGGTGACCAGATCGGCGTCGATGCGGGTTTGGTCGAAGTTGATGCGTTGCGGTGTTGTCGCGGTTGCGGGCCAGTAGGTCAACGAACCAGCGGCGTGGGCATCGAGGGGTGCTTCGGGATCGGTCAAACTCGTCGCGGTCAGTTCGAATGTAGCGGGTTCGCCGGGACGAAAATCGGCCAGGTCGAACTGCGTGATTTTGGTGGTGCTGGTTTTGGTGTGGATTGTCGTATCGCTCACCTTGAAGTCCGTGATCTTCCACTGATTGACGTCTTGCCAGATGGCGGATACGTCCAGATCCAGCGCGATAGAAGAGGCTTCGATCTTCTGATAGTCGCGGTGCTCAGGCGTCTCCCGCACCGCCGTGAGATCGGCGATGTTGAGTTTGAGCGGGGGAAAGAGCTGCCAGGCGAGATCTCCGTTCAACTCGACCTGGTAGTCGGTGTTGTTGTTCAAGAGCGCGGTGATTTCCGGCTTCAAGCGGTTGGCGTCCTGTATCCAGAAGAACGCGCCCAAGGCGACGGCGATGACCAACGCCAGGAGGATCCCGAGGGTTTTTGCGAACAATATGAGCAAGCGCACACGCGCTCCAGAACAGTGCGAGTGGCGCTAGTATAGTGGTTTAAGAATGACGGGTGGCTGAACGGCGGAATAGGCGCATAGGGTGCAACGTGCGTCGCCAAGTCGAATGCCTTGGCGCTCGACCCACCCAGCGTTGTACGCGTTTATCCAGCTCTAACTCTGCCTGTGATTGCGATTCAAATGGACCTACCGACTGATTGCCACGAGTTCGGTAGTACCATTGATCGTCGTCCCCTTGATAGATACGATCATTCACGACTCGTTTGTCCTTGTTCCCTTTGTCCTTGCTCCCTTCGCCCGTCCGTTGGCTCCCTCGGCATCGCGCGTATTTGCACAATGTCAGGTTATGGTACACCCTTATCGTCAAAATGTAAGGCAGTCTAACGATTGATTTACAAGGTGTTTACGAGGCGCACGCATGAGCGTTGAATCTTTCGATCCGAGATCCACGGCCAGTCCGCCCGACCGAGCGTTGGTCGAAGCGTTCTGTCAGGCGGCGCAAACCGTGAAAGCCGATGACGAGCGCGTTGCCTTCAGCGACTTTGGGCTCAGTGAAGAACAAGTAAAGGCGGGTGCGGTGCTCGCCACGAATGCGGAGTGGGTAGACTGGGTGAGTGAGCAACCGGATTTTACGATTCGACGTCTCGTGCAACTCTTTACCTTGGGCGAAATGCAATGCCCCGGGTGGACGGCGGGCGAGAAGTCCCCCGTCCCGCAACTCGTTCGCTTGCTGAAATCGCGCGGTGCCTTCACGCCGGACCTCTCAAAGTGGGTCAAGCGCAATACCACCAACCGTTTCCTGCCCCATGGCAACCTCATGGACCGCCTGTGACGGCCTCTATTTCAACCGGGTGCCTGAGCCGCTAGAATCCGCGCCCTCCTTCTTTAATAGTATTGAGCACACTGATGTCACGTCGAGCCAGCGTCAAGCGAGACACCACGGAGACCCAGATCGAGCTAGCGCTCGACCTGGACGGTACGGGACAGTCGTCATTGCATACCGGCATTGCGTTCTTCGATCACATGTTGACGCAAATTGCCCGCCACGGGCTCGTCGATTTGGACATCAAAGCCGCGGGTGATCTGGACGTGGATGCGCACCATACCGTGGAGGACGTCGGTATCGTGCTGGGGCAGGCGTTTGCTCAGGCAGTGGGCGACAAGAGCGGCATTGTTCGCTACGGCCATGCCTACGTGCCATTGGATGAGGCGTTGTCCCGGGTGGTTGTCGACCTGTCGGGTCGTCCGGGGTTGTTTTACGCCGTTGACTATACGCGTTCGCGTGTCGGTGACTTTGATGTAGATCTGTTGCGCGAGTTTTTCCAGGGCTTCGTCAACCACGCGATGGTGACGCTGCACCTCGACAACCTCAAAGGCGGCAACGCGCACCATCAGGCGGAGACTTTATTCAAGGCCTTCGGTAGAGCGTTGCGCATGGCCGTGGCCCGTGATGCGGGCATGGACGGCGTCATTCCGTCCACGAAAGGTTCTCTTTAGCCCATGATCCTCATTCCGGCGATCGATCTGAAAGAAGGTCGATGTGTGCGCCTGGAGCAAGGGCGCATGGATGATGCGACCGTGTTCTCAGAAGACCCGGTGGCCATGGCGGAACACTGGCGCGACCTTGGCGCACGCCGTTTGCACATCGTCGATCTGGACGGAGCCTTTGCGGGCGCGCCGAAGAACCGCGATTTGGTCGAGCGCATTGTCCGTGTCATGGGCGATGTCCCCGTGCAGATCGGTGGCGGTATTCGCACCGAACAGGTGGCACAACACTACGTCGACGCCGGTGTCAGCGCGTTGATCGTCGGTACTCGTGCCGTGCAAGAGCCGGACTTTTTGGGAACGCTTGCACAACGTTTTCCTCAGCGGGTCTTGTTAGGTCTGGATGCAAAGGACGGACGGGTCGCTACCCATGGCTGGGACAACATTTCGGAACAAACCGCGGTGGGTTTGGCCACCGCGGCGGCTGAATTGCCTATCGCGGGGATTGTCTATACGGACATCGACCGCGACGGCATGATGAGTGGCGTCAACGTGCGGGCGACCTATGAGCTGGCGGATCGGTCGGGGGTGCCGGTCATTGCGTCGGGTGGAATCACCAACACGGACGACATCACCGCGCTTGTCGCCGGCTTCGGCGATCGACAGGATCTGTTGCTGGGCGCGATTACCGGCCGAGCGATATATGAGGGGTCGCTGGACCTTCGGTCTGGCCAAGCTCTGTTCGATGCGGCGCAGGACCGCGTATCGAGCCGGTAAGACGGGCGACCACGTCAGAGATGCTGGCTAGCCTCACGTCATTCGGTAGATTCCGCAAACGCCGTTCCAAGTAGTCGAGGGTCGCCGGGTGGGGATGTGCCACTAGCACTGCATGGCCCTGGAGCCTCGACAAATGCAGCGCTGTACCGAAAGCGCGTTGCATGGCCTGTGGTGAGGGGTCGTGATCCAGGAACACATCGCGATCCAACGTCGGCACCCCGATTTCGTGTGCGATCGATGCAGCGACAGTGTCTGCGGTGGTTCGCGAATCCAAGAAAAACAAACCACGTCGATCCAGCTCGGTCATCAGGTCACGCATGGGGCGTTCGTGTGCGGTGAGCAGACTGCCGGTGTGATTGGATACACCCTTGCGTTGGGGGATCGCGTCCAGCGCCCGCGCAAACGCTGCGCGCAATTGAAGTGACGTCATGTTCAATCGCAGGGTGTCGTGTTCGTAACGGGCGTGGGGTGCCGGGGTCGGTTCCATCGGTTGATGAACGATGATGTCGCGGCCTCTGGTGTCGGCGTAGGTGACCAACGTCTGGGTGTGCGGCGCGAAAGGCAGCACCGCGATGGTCACCGCACCGGGTAGTTCGATCGCGCGCCGTCCGTGATTGAGGCTGTACCCGACATCGTCTATCACGAGTGCGAGCTGACCGGCGGAGACAGTGACGAAACTACTGGCGCACAAAAAACACGCGCACAACCACTTCCAGCCTAAGCGCAATCGTCCGACCCCCGTTCAAGTGTTGTTAATTTCTTTTGGTTATGAAGCCAGTGTAGAGTCGCCGTGCAACGATGTAAACGTTAGGAATGTAAACAAGATCCGCGTGATCTGGATTGTGGGACTAACGAACCTTTTTAGAGGCGAGCTTGAGCGTGTCGCTGTCCGCTTGTGCGAGTTGTTTCAAGTGTTGCACGGCAGTGTCGAAGAGTAGCTCGTCTTCACCCTCGAAGAGTATGTCAGGTTCTATGCCTACGTCGTGAATGGATTGACCGTTCGGGGTGTAGTAGTAGGCGGTGGTGAGTTTGATGGCGCGCCGTTTATCCAGAGGCAACACGGATTGAACCGAGCCTTTGCCATAACTTGTTCCCCCAATCAGCATGGCGCGATCGTGATCGCGTAGGGCACCCGCGAGAATTTCGGAGGCGGATGCGGAACCGCCGTTGATCAGTACGACGATGGGGAGGCCGTCCAGAACGTCGCCGCGTGTCGCACGATACTTGGCATGGCTCGATTTCAACCGGCCCTCGGTGTAAACGATCAAGCCCTGTTCCAGGAACTGATCCGCCACTTGTACGGAGGCCTGTAGGGTCCCGCCGGGATTGTTCCTGAGGTCGATCACCAGGCCGTTCAACTCACCGCTGTTCTTGAGCGCTTCTAAAGCCTCTTCGACGTCCTTGCCGGTCGTCGACTGAAACTGCGCGATGCGCAGGTAACCGTATCCCGGCTCGAGCATGCGGCTTTTAACCGATGCGATGGCGACGACGGCGCGTTGCAGTTCGAACTCGATGGTGGCGTTGATATGGTTGCGCTTGATCGAAAGTTTGACTTCGGTGCCCGGAGCGCCGCGCAATATCTCCACCAGTTCGACCAGCTTTTTCCCCTTGACGCTTTTGCCGTTGACCTTGGTGATGCGATCGCCGGCGCGGATACCGGCACGTTGCGCCGGAGTGTCGTCAATGGGTGCAATGATGGTGAAATAACCGTCGACCAAGCCGAGCTCGATGCCGACCCCGCCGAACTGGCCGGTGGTGTTGGCTTGCAGCGCATCGAGCGCGGTGGCATCGAGATAGGTAGAGTGCGTATCCAGCGTGCGCATCATGCCTTCGATGGCATGCCCGAGTAGTTCTTCCTCGCTGATGTCTTCAACGTAGTTGCGGCTCACTTGGCGCAGCGCGTCGGTGAGCGTCAATTCCGGCTCTGACGGTGCTTCGTGCTTCATCTTCAGATGCACCACGACACCGAGCGCCGTGCCGGTCACGATGCTTACGATGATGCCGATCAGGGTTAGGGGTCTCAACGCCATGCCCCGAGTGTCTCAGGTTCCTCGGCGTTTGGACAGTCGCGAGCGCTATGGAGTGTGATGTCGGTTAGGGTGGCGGCGAAGAATTGGGCAGTTCAGCACTATCTTGGGTACGGGCGGACCGAAAGCGTTGGATGGGGGATTCGGTACGGATTTGTTCCAGCCAGATGACGCCGTCGTACGGGGCGCTGTTGCCGCGGGTGCCGAAGAAGTCGAGATCGCCGTCGCGGTCGGTATCAAGGGCCAGCCACTTGTCGAACATGCCGCGTTTACGTCGCGAGATGTCGTGGCGTGTCCACGGGGTCTTGACGGCACGTGTGCCCGGGTTCTGAAACCAAGCGATGCGCCCGGCGGCTGTCACATTGTCCGCGTCACGGTCGCGTGGGCCGCGGCTGTAAGCGCCCGCGAACGCGTCCAGGTCGCCGTCGTCGTCGATATCCGCCAGGCGTACGGAGACGAGTTGGTCGGGTTCGAAGCGCCCTATTTCGTTGACGGACCAGGGCTCCGCGCTCGTTAACGGGGCTTTCAGCCACAACAGGTAATGCGGCCAGGCGGTCGAGACGATGTCTTTGCGTCCGTCACCGTCGAGATCGGCGTAGTCCATGTTGAAACCCGTCAGTGCCGCGTCCGTGGGTAGGCCGGTCACGGCAATGCGGTGCTCGGTGAAACTGAAGCCGCCCTGGTTTTCGAGCCAGAGGATGCGCGCCTCACCGCGCGAACCGGCGACGATGTCGAGGTCGCCATCGTCGTCCAGATCCACGGGCTGACTGTTGATGGGGATGCGCACTTTGGTAAGCAGCTGTTCGCGCCAGAGCTCACCCTGCAGAGGATTCGTCGGCAGATGGTAGATGGAAATGTTCAAGCGGCGCGGATTGTTTGGGTCCGGATTCTGTTCGCCTTTGTTCGGTGCCACGACTTCGGGGCGTCCGTCATTGTCGAGGTCCGCAAAGAAGACCCGAATATAGGAACCGCGTTCGGTGGTGATGGGCGGTATCGTATGCGGCCACTTCGCGGAGCGCGCATGCCGTGGACCGGGGTTGGCAAAGTAGATGAGGTGGGCGAGTTCCGCGGCTACTACGATATCCGGCCAGCCGTCGCCGTTGGCATCGGCGATGTCCACGTCTTCCGCCGCCGCGGCCTCCACGCCGGACGCCAGCGTTGTCAGTTCCCAAGTGTGGGGATCATTTGTCCCCCACGCGATGCGCACGTGGCCGATGGGTTGGCCGTCGTAGGTCGTGTCCGACTCGTGTACGGAGACGATGTCCAGGTGCCCGTCTCCGTCGAGATCCGCCATGGTCAAACCGTCGCTGCCACTGAGATCGATGTTGCCGAGTGCTGAATCGTCGATGAGATGTTCCCGCCACGCAATGTAGCGTCCATCCGCGGTCTGTGCGGTGGTTGGGGTGACGGCAATGGGAGAGGTCTGCGTTGCAGCGCGCAAGCAGCCGCTGGCGAACGCAACCGCGAGCGCGCTGATGACGATTGTGCAACTTTTGTGTTTCATCACTATTCTCTAGGCATTTGGGACATGCGCTATCTAGCGGCTGAGCCATCCGATCGGATCTTGCGGCTTGCCTTTGTGGCGGACCTCGAAGTAGAGCCCGGGATCCGTCTTACCGCCGCTGTTACCCGCACCGGCGATGGTTTCGCCACTCTCGACCCGATCGCCGACCTTCTTGTGCAGTACATCGGCGTGACCGTACAAGGTCATGTAATCGCCGCCATGGTCCACGATGGTGAGTAAACCAAAGCCTCTCAGCCAGTCTGCAAAGATGACCCGACCGGCGAACACGGCCCGGACGGGAGCCCCGTGCTCGGCGCGAATGTCGATGCCGTGCCAACGCAGTCTACCGTCGGAGCGCCGCGAGCCGAAGGCATGACGGATGTTGCCTGCTACGGGCATGGGGAGTCCTCCGCGAGCGTTTTTGAAGCCGGTGCCATCGAGTTCCGTGGCCTGTGCTCGCAGCCTTGTCAGGAGTTGTTCCAAGCGCGCGCGATCCTGTTCCAGAATGCGTGCCTCCTCCGTGCGGTTCTTGGTTTCGGCGGCAAGATCGTCGATCACCTGGGCGCGCGTCTGGCGGTCTGCCGTCAGGCGGTTTTGTTCTTCGACCAGCGCGGCTTGTTGTTTGCGTTGTGTGTCTTGTTGTTCCGCGACCTTTTGGCTGGTCTCTTCGAGATCTTTCAATGTTTCCTGGTAACTTGCCAACACTTGCAGTCGCGACTCGCTGAACGCCCGGTGATAGCGAATCATGCGCTGAAATTCGTCCGGCGATTGCTGGTTGAGCAATTGCTTCAGGACGTCTTGCCCGGTCAGGCGATACGCTGCGGCGACGTGCTCGGCGATCAGTTGTGCCTGCTGCAGCCGTTTGGCCGTTAAGTCGGACTGGCGGGTGTTCAGTAGTTCCAGTGTGGTCTGCGTGTCAGCCAGAGCGTCGGTCAAATCGCGGACATCCTTGTTAATGGCTGCAATGGCCATGTCTTGGGCTTTTAACTCCTGCTGTAACACGACTTTGCGCTTGTCGGCCTCGGTGAGCCATTCGTTCAACGCGTTGAGGCGGTTGAGGGTCTCCTTAAGAGCGGCGGCGGTGGCTTCCTCGGACTCCGCCGCAGATGCGTTTACGCAGAAAACCAGAAGCACAAAGGCAAGGCTAAGCCCGATCGACCCGACTGATTGACTGCGATGGCTCAAGCGCTGCGTTGCGTCTCTATGCGCACCAAGGAGCGCCCGGTCATTTCTTGAGGGATGTCCAGGTGCATCAGGTCGAGTAGCGTGGGCGCTACGTCGGCGAGGGTGCCGCGGTCGGTAAACGTGACTTGTTGCGGTCCGAAGTAGACCAGCGGCACGGGATTGTGCGTGTGGGCGGTGTGGGTTTGACCGTTGTCGTGGTCGTGCATCTGCTCGCAGTTGCCGTGATCAGCGGTGATCAGCATTTGCCCGCCAACGTCTTCGATGGCTTGTGTCAGGCGGTTAAGGCAGACGTCCAGCGTTTCGACAGCTTTGATTGCGGGCTGCAGCTCACCGGTGTGACCGACCATGTCTCCATTGGCGTAGTTACACACGATGAAGTCGAATTGCTGAGCGGTGATGGCTTCCACCAACTTGTCGGTAACTTCTATGGCGCTCATTTCGGGCTGCAAGTCGTAGGTAGCTACTTTCGGTGACGGAATGAGCAAGCGCTCTTCGTCCGCATACGGCGTCTCGACGCCTCCCGAGAAGAAAAACGTAACGTGAGCGTATTTCTCGGTTTCGGCGATGCGTAACTGCCGCTTGCCGAGGCGTGACATGTACTCGCCTAAAGTGTTGGTGAACTTTTGTTGATCGAAAGCGCAAGGTGCGGCGATATCGTCAGCATAGCGTGTCAACGTCACAAACGCCGACAGATCCACGATTGAACGGCGCTCGAAATCGGTAAAGTCGGTGTCCGTTAGCGCTCTTGTCAGCTGGCGAGCCCGGTCAGCGCGGAAGTTCATGAAAACGACAGCGTCGCCGTCGGCAAATTGCACGGGACCTTCGTCTTTTTCGTGGACCGCGGTCGGTTGCACGAATTCATCGCCTTCGTCACGCGCATAGGCTTGACGCAGGCCGTCCACTGCGGTTGCGGCGTGGAACGGAGCTTCGCCCCGCACCAAGAGGTTGTATGCACGTTCGATGCGATCCCAATTCTTGTCCCGATCCATGGCGTAGTAGCGGCCGACGATGCTGGCCACGCGTCCCACGCCGAGTTCGGCAAACAGCGCTTGGGCGGCTTTGAGCGAAGGCTCGGCACTTCGCGGCGGTGTGTCACGGCCGTCTAGAAAGGCGTGCAGGTAAATGCGCTTGACGCCTTTGGCGTGGGCGACACGAATCAGCTCGAAAATCTGTTCTTCGTGCGCGTGCACGCCGCCCGGTGACAGCAAGCCGAGGACATGCAGCGCCTGGTCGCCGGTAACGATCTCCTTCAGTGCACCGTTGATGATGCGGTTGGCAGCGAACTCACCCTGCTCGATGGCGCGATTGATGCGCGTGAAGTCTTGATAGATTTTTCTGCCCGCTCCGAGGTTCATGTGACCCACCTCGGAGTTACCCATCTGCCCGTCGGGAAGACCGACGTCTTCGCCGGAACCCGAGATGAGCGTGTGCGGGTGCGATGCCCACAGCTTGTCCCAGGTGGCGGTGTCGGCTTGGGCGATGGCGTTGTGCGGTTGGTCCTCCGAATAGCCGAAACCGTCCAGAATTACCAACAGATTGACTTGGCGCATGTTAAGGAAAAGACCCCGTAAACCGCGTTCTTGAGCGCCGCGGACTGAAGAAAATAGCGCGCCAATTCTAGCAAAAACCTGGATCCTACGCGTGTATAATCCCGGCCGGTTTATCGTCGGGTTTGTAAATGGATCAGTTCTTCGTCTTCGTGGCCAACCACCCTATTCTGGTTGGCGTCTTCGTCGTTCTCCTCGCGTGGTTCATCCGCAATGAGATGAGCCGCGGCGGCGCGACCGTCAGCGCACAGGAACTGGTCCAATTGGTGAACACCGAAGGCGCAGTCGTGTTGGACGTACGCGACAAGGCTGAATTCGAGCAAGGCCACATCGTGGATGCCATCAACATTCCGTACGCGCAACTCGAGTCTCGCCATGAAGAGCTCAGTAAATACAAGGACAAGCCTCTGGTGATTACCTGCAAGATGGGCCAGCACTCCGGGACTGCCGGCACACAGTTGCGCAAACTCGGTTTCACGGACGTGAGACGCTTGCGGGGCGGCATTGCGGATTGGCGAGGCCAGAGCTTGCCCGTCGTCAAAGCGTAAGCGGCAGTGGCAGAGTCTCCCGGCGAGTCGCAGGACGCTCAACAGGGCGTGCAAGTACAGATGCGCATCGAGCGCATCTACATAAAGGATGCTTCTTTCGAATCACCTGGGGCACCCGCCATATTCAGCGAGAACTTCCAGCCGCAGATGCAGGTGGACATCAACACCACCGTGAACAGTTTGGGCGACCAACGACACGAGGTGGTGCTGTCCGCGACGGTAACTGCCCAACGCGACGAGAACAAAGTTGCGTACGTTGTTGAAGTGCAACAGGCAGGTATCTTCGTCATAGAGGGCGTGACAGACGCACCGTTGAGACAGGTATTGGGTGTGATCTGCCCCAATACGTTGTTTCCCTACTTACGCGAATCGCTGGATACGCTGGTCATCAAGGGCGGGTTCCCTCCGCTCTTACTCGCACCGGTAAATTTCGATGCATTGTTTGCCCAGGCAATGCGCCGTCGGGATGAGCAAGCAAGCGGCGAACAGGTTAAACACTAGACGTCAATGCTGTAGTGACCGTTGTCATTGACGCGTCACTTCTTCCCAGAACACCACTAAGTCATGGCCCCGAAACCGCCCGAAGGTTTGTCGTGCGGAGGGGTCTTCGTTACCCGTTCCCGACCAATCGAACTCAAGCCAGTTCGGAACGTCGAGGAGCAGCTGCACGCTCCCTGCATTGTTCAATCCCGGTGCTGAAAGCAGCAGTGGGTCGGCGGGATCATCGCGGCCTTGTACCACGGAAGTGTCGATCGCAGGATTGAGAAATCCTGTTTCACCAGGATCCAAGGCGTCTTGATAGAGAGAGAGTGACGCCATGCCTAAAGCGTAACTCGTACATTGATCGGTTGTGTGATGCCTGAATCCGTTGCCGTCGTAGAATTGTGTAATGAGCGGCACATCCAGCGCTTCCGTCTCAGGAGCGACTCCCGGCATGACCACAAAACGTCCGTAGCGGACCTGTGTCGAAGCATCCAGCGCGCGAGCGTCGCAATCGTTGGCGACGATACAATCCCCGGCTGTGGTGCTGCGCATATCCACACCGGTGAGTTCGACACCATCGAGAACATCGATCAGCTGCACACCCACCACAAGATCGTCAAAGGGACCGTCGGGTGAAATAGTGCGATCGAAGCGAGTGGACGTTAAGTTTTCTTGAGCCCTTCCGGCACTCCAAACGGGAATGGATGGAGAAAGGCGAGCACTCAGATCGATTCCGTCATCGGCATTTTCCGCGACACGGCTCAACGTGGCAACGCCACCGGAAACGATTAGCGCAGTGTCGTAATTCTGCGTAACAGTACCGCCGATGTTGCGGGCTTCGACTGTATAGGAAAGCCCCAAGGCAGGTTGGCCCTGATAGGTGAAGTCGTTGCAGGCTGGCGTCACATCACTGGCCGTCATCACGAATGCGGCCGGGAAGAAACGACCTACGTTGGCGCTTTCCGCCCCTGGCACGCTGCCGCTGCCGAGGTAGTCGCCGTCCAGGATAGACGGCAGCAAGCGGATAATGCCGACCTCATCAAAAGCAATGGATACCGAAGTAAACGTCCCGGGCCCCGTTCGTACGAAACTCGTGCCGCCTGTGATGTCTCCTGTCGATCCGTTGCGGCCTCCCACCGGCAGCATGAGGACACTCGATGCTACACGGACGTTCTCGGCAGCGCTTTCCAAGCCGAAATTAGGCGTCGCATCGTCGTCGGCATCGATCGCGGTTACACGCACCTGGAACGGCGTGCCGCTGGGTAGAAAACCGGTATCCGTCATCGAAGTGGCTGCCGGGTTTGCATTCCCGTCGAGATCGCTAACGCCGGAGACGATAAGACGTGCCGGTCGAACGACAAAATCGTTGGTGGCGCCATTGATAAGGTGCGTAAACGTGCCGTCGTCGGCAGCGCCAAGGCTGATCAGCCCGGCGTCCTTGTAGGCAACGGTGACCTGAGCCTGGCCTTGCGAAAAAGCCACCGTTTGAGACGTCGCTGTAGCGAGTGAGTTCGCCGAGGCATTGCCGTCTACGCTTGCGGTACGTGTCCCGGAGATCGGATCCGCGTAGCTTGTCCAGAATTTCAAATCACGATTGCCCGTGTAACTTTCGATGACGCCGCAATCCGGGTCGGTGTCCGTCGTTCCGTATGCCGTAAGATGCAACTGAAAATCCGTTCCAGCGACCTGTGTCCCGAGGGGATCGTTGATGGGATTCGGGACCGGATTGGAGAGTTGCGATGCGGTTAGAGTGAAGCCATTCGGTCCGAACGCCAGCAATCCCTCGACATCGTCATCACGCAGACTGGCATCATCCGACTGATATACATCGAGATCGAATGGCGAGCTTCCACTGGTATAGGAAAGCTGGAATTGCGCGGCACCTGCGTCTGCCAGCACGAACTGGTAGGCGGCTCTGCCTGATCCGAGATCTGTCAGTGTCCCGGATCCCGTCAGCAGTGAGAACACACCGGAGCCGGTTTGTGTGTCTAGAGTGATCTCGCCAACGTAGTTGGTGAGGGTTGCACCCGTTGCATCCAACACACGCACACCTACGGGCTCGGCTAAGCAGTAGATACCTGTGGCATCGTGACTAACGCGAAATCCCGCAGCGGCGGTTGAATCTGCTTCTGGGGTGCCGGGTGTAGCGACCTGAACGCTCCATTCGACGTCGTCGATTTTTATCCAAGAACGATAACTGTTGTCGGACCGCGAGAAGCGGGCTTCGATACGAAAATCTATAGTGCTTCCCGCGTACCCACTCAAATCGATGGTGGCGTTTTGCCAGCCAAAGTCGATCAAACCGGTGTCAAAACTGTTTCGACCGAACCGTGTCCGCTCCACGACCAGACCGTTACCGAGACCGATGTTGCGATGGTCGATGAGGGTGCCGGCGAGATAGAGGCGGAACCAGTCGTAGTTGTTGTTGTTCTCGATGCCGTCCCAGGCTTGTACCTGCAGTGCCAGATCGAGCGTTCCGGCCGCAGCTCCTTGCGGAACGCGTATCGTACGAGTCAACTGGATCAATTCGTTGCGCGAACCGCCATCCTCACAGCGGTCTCGATAACCCAGTAGATGCCATGCGTTGCCGGAAGCCACACCGCTCGTATTGAAGGGACTATTGTCGACGAGTTGGCTTGTCGTTTGGCAGCCGGCGGGTACTGTGTGAGTTGCGCCCGCAGTAGTGCGTTGCACGAGGTTATCCTGGTTGCCGTTAGCGTTGACCGCACTGGTCGTCCAACCCGTGGGCACGGTGCCTGCGGATTGCTCGAACAATCCATTGATGGTCAGAGCCGGATTGGTTGGACTGACACCGTCCTCCACCTCGTCCCAGTACAGGTAGATTTGTTGCGCTCCAGGCGGATCTTCGAGAATGAACCGAATCTCGCCGCGTGCGTTGTCAATTGCGTCCAGCTGATCTTGATAGACTGTATCGTTGTATTCTTGCTCGGCGAGTAAAGTGCCGTCCGCTTTGACGATGCGCGGTGAAGCGGAATCTACGGTCCGCGCGTCGCCCAGGGTCGCCATCAACGCGTTGAAGTCGACGTCGACCACAATCGTGCTATCCACATCAGCACCAACAGGTATGTTGAGTGGAACCCGATAGCTCCAGTCTTCACCGCCTTCGCTATAAAAAGCGGCGTGTGCAGTCGCAGACCATACGCTGCTAGCCAGTGCCAGCGTCGCTAACCACCATCGTGGAGTCATGACCGCGTCCGCACGAGAACCACACGTTCAGCGATGGTGTCCGCGCCGTCGGTGCAACGACCCGCGCTCTCGACGGTAAAAAAGTCGACGCCGTTGACTACTTCGCTCCTGCATTGCGTGGTTGCCAGGCAACGACGCAAGCCCATGGTGTCCAGTGTTCTTGTTGCATTGGTGCACGAGCCGGTACCCGTGGCTGGATGGATTTCCCGAACGGCAAGTTGCGCACCGGATTCTGCTGCAAGGAATGCGCGTATCGACATGGACTCCAACGCGAAAGCGTTCCCCGAGGTTCGAACGGTGCGAGTGATTGCGGTAGCAAGTAGCGCCACAACGGTAATGAGGAAGATTGCACCGACCATACCCATACCTCGATTGGTGCTGCGCGATACACCTCTTAAGTTCACGGCAGATTCCTCAAGTGAACGAGCTGGGAAATGCGCACGGCGTCCCCGGCGTCGGCGAACTCGAGATTGAGCTGCACCACGGCATTGCGATTGAGCGTTGCACCGCTAACGTTGAAATAAGGCGCACTGCCTCCTATGGATTGAGCGAGCATGACGCGATTGGGGGTGCTACCGGGTAGAGCGACTATCCCTGGTTGGGCCGCCGTGTAGCCGTAGCCGGTGTAGCGCCACAACACGCCGCTACTGATGCAGTAGCTCACGGGAGCGTCGACGAGGTAAAACCGCTGCTCGGGAGATTCTCGAGGGAACCGATGCGATGCGGCAAAGTCGATGCGTACCTCGTTGTTTACGTCCGGTGCGTTCACGCTGATGACAGGTGAAATGGCGGATACGGTCGTGAGGTTGTATGGGTTGCCCAGCGGTCTGATTGCCACGCGCGAAGTCGCGGTTATCGGTGCGATGTCCAGGGGTACGGCTTGCAAACTATTGCCTGCAACGCCCACGGGAGCGGACAAGTAGACAGAACCTCCCTGAATCGGGATGAACTCCAGACATTCGCCTCCTGCACTGACACGCGCGCTATTGGGCAGCGCCTCGCGGACCTCGCGCTCTACGCGCGCAATGGCGCTGCGCGCATCGCTGGCTAAATCCGCGCGGTTCATCGTGGTGGCGTAGCCGTTGCTTGCGTCGGTGAGAAAACGCGTTGTGCCGAGTGCGAGAATGCTCAGTACCAAAATCACGGTGACCAATTCGATGATCGTGAAACCTCGCGTTGCACTACACATCAGAAATTGGCCCGTAGCGCACTAAACGTCATCGGCGCCGCGTTGGGTGGCGTTACGGTGACGTCGATGATCTTGATGTCTTGATTCGAAGCAAGACCTAATGCAGTGACCTGAGTTGCGTTTGCGTAACTCACGTCAACCTGCACACGGTATCCGTCGTAGTTGGTTCTTGGTACGCCGTCTGCATCTACGGGCGGAGCGTCATCGACGACATCGTAGTCATCGACATCGTCGAACTGCGCGCGGGTTTCACCGTCGTTGAAGCTACCTGTCGGTGTGCAGGGTGTAGTCGCGGGTGAGCATGCCGGAAGACCGCCAATCGGTGTGTTTTCGTCATAGCGCCGAGAGAGAATCTCTTCCATGTACGCCTGGCCGAGCGCGGTAGCCTTGGCTTGCCACAAACCGTCAGATTGATGTTTGAACCCGAATGACAGGGCGCCGGTGATACCAAGGACGGCAATCGTGATCACCACCATAGAGATGATGGTCTCGATGAGAGTGAATCCGTTCGAACGCGAACTCAACCGCGCTGTGGTGCGTGTCGCAACGTGACGCTTGTTAGCGGTAGAGTCATGCACAGGGTTCCGCATGGACGTATCCAGATGGGTAAACGCACAATGTCAGAGAAGTGTCGCCCGACACGAGTAGTTGTGCGCCGCTCGTGGCTGCTCCTGAGATGCCACCGAGTTCGACATCGCTCAGTCCTCCCAAGCCGTCGAATTCGAGATGCAGCGCAGTGGTGGTGTCCAATGTCGCGCTGGCGGCGCCGCTGATTGCGGAAATGCCCGTGTTGTCTTTATCGATGGTCGTTTGACGCACGATCCCGTCCACATCGTTGCTGATTTGCATTTGCCAACCGTTAGGAACGCCAACTAGATCGAATGCCACACGAGCGTCTTGACGATTCCCTGCTTGCGCTTGAGCGAACATGACTTCGGCTCGGATTTGTTGGGCGACAATGGTTGGGGCGAATGCGCTGGGCTGTACGAAACGCGAGAACGCTACCGAGCTCAGCACTCCGAGCAGCAACATCACGACCACCAGCTCGACAATGGTGAAGCCAGCTTGCCGTTCCAGGCGCTGCCTCAAGCCCAATCCAACGATTGGGCGTTGCGTCAGCGTGTCCACTGGGACTTGTATTAGGGCAATGTGGCGGTGCTCTGTGTGAGAGCGCCGTTGTTGGAGTTGTAGGTTAGCGTCGGTAGGGTATCCCCCGAGGCGTTATTCTGTGCCGTGTAGTGGTACACGCAATCGGTACCGCTGCGTACGACGGTGAAATCGGATGTGCTTCCCACCACGTTGGCTGCTGCAGCGACACCGGTAATGCTAGGTGCCCCCGATTGCAAAACGCCTTGGTAGACCTCCACACACTCCGCCGAGGTAGAGATCACATCCCCTGCAGTGTCGGTTAGACCGTACGGATACCCGGCCGCGTTGGTGCGTAAGGCGCCGAAATCGGCAATGGCCGTACCGGCCGATGGTTGACTCTCAGCGACCCACTGCGCGTGGTACAGCGAGACACCAGTTTGGAGACCGCCCGATACTCCCTGAACGACAGAAGCGTGTGCTTCATCGTCGATGTTCATAAACCGTGGCAGAGCCGTAGCCGCTAAAATGCCGAGAATGAGAATCACAACGACCAGCTCGATAATCGTGAAGCCGCGAGCTGTGTGGGAGAGTTGTCTTGCAGGCATGTCCCGCTCCTTAACTGCGAAAAAAGAAAAAAATGTCCTCTAAGAAGCGTAGACCGCGAGGGACGCCTTGCCAGGCAAGAGCGTGCGTGGTTCACAGACAAATGATCGCCTTCGTCAAAAATCGACTATTTACTGGCCACGCCGGATAAGTCCCACAGCGGCAGGAAGATGCCTAGTGCGAGGATGAGCACCATGCCGCCGATCGCGATGATCAAGATCGGTTCGATCGCATCGGTCAGCCGTTTGAGTTCGTAATCGACCTCTTCTTCGTAGAAGCCGGCGACTTGATCTAGAAGTTCATCCAGGGTCCCCGTCTCTTCCCCCACCGCGAGCATCTGTAGAACTACCGGTGTGAACATTTCGCTGTCGCGCGCAGCCTGTGTCACGCTGGTACCCCGTTCGATGGCGCTGCGCATGGCATCGACGCGCGCGCCGAGGAAGCGATTGTCAAGTGCGGCAGCGACGATGTTTAAACCGCGGTTGAGAGGGACTCCGGCCCGAGAGACCATGGCAAACGTTTGGCAAAAGCGCCCAAGAATTGTGCGATTGAGCACGCTGCCCACGATCGGCAGTCGCAGTTTCCAACGATCCCATTGCATACCGCCCTGAGGAGAGGCGACGTAGCGGCGCAGACCCAGCCAGCACGCGCCGGCGAATATGGCCAAGAGCCACCAATACGCTTCGAAGAATCCCGAAATCGACAGCAGAACTTGTGTTTGCCATGGCAGCTCTGCGTCGAACTTCGCAAATGCATCGGCAAAGGCGGGGATGACGAAGATATTCAGGACCACCAGAGCCAGTCCGATCGCAATGATCACAAAACTGGGATAGCGCGTTGCAGCTTTGATGCGCTTACCTGTCTCGCGCTCTGTCTCCAAGTGACCCGCAACCTGCTTGAAGGCCAAGTCCAGGCGTCCCGTGTTTTCACCGACATGCACGATGCTGATGAATAACTGCGAGAAGACTTGCGGATGTCTTTGCAAGCACGAAGCCATGTCCAGTCCGGTTTCCAAGTCGTCACTGACGTCGGTAAGCACAGCGCGCAACAGGTCGCCCTTCGAAGATTCGGCTAAACCGCGTACCGCGCGCACGACCGATATACCGGCGCGCGTGAGACTGTGCATCTGATGGCTGAACAGAATGAGCTCATCCAGCGTTACTTTGCCGCCCAGTGGGTGTGTGAAGGATCTGACTTTGTCTTCGGCTCGTTGCTCGTCCTGCTCGATATGTAGAGGTGTGAGGCCGATGTTGCGCAGGTCCTGTGCGACCGCGGAACTTGTCGTCGCTTCGCGATGACCGGATTGGCGCGCCCCTGAGGGATCGAGTGCTTCGAATGCAAACCTAGCCATGGGCGCTTAGTGCGTGGTAGGACGCGGAGCGTCTTCCGTTGGCAGCAGCTGTAAGTTGTCCGCCGTATGGGATTTCAGGTCTTCGACCTGACCGCTCAGGCTCAACACTTCTGCTAGCGTGGTCTTGCCTTCAATCGCAAGATCGAGCGCATTCAACACCAGCGGCTTGTACCCTGTTTGTGATTGCGCCACGCGGAAGAATCCACCTGCGTCCTCGGTGCGGAGCATGTTGGCCAGCGCCTCATTGACTTCCAGCAACTCAAATACGCCAAGGCGACCGTGATAGCCGGTACGATTACATCGATTGCACCCGCGTCCGGCGAAAAACTCTAGCGCATGCGCTTCGCTGTGACCCACTAGTGCGTCGAGCCAAGCGAGCTGCTGATCGTCGGGAGCTGCGGATTCGCGGCAGTGATTACAGATCTCACGAACGAGGCGCTGGGCAAGGATTCCCCGAAGGGAAGAAGCGACAAGGTACCCTTCGATACCGATATCCAACAATCTCGTCGCGCTGGAGATGGCGTCATTGGTGTGCAAGGTAGACATAACCATGTGTCCGGTCATTGAGGCGCGCAGTGCGATTTCGGCGGTTTCGCGATCACGGATTTCGCCGACAAGCAGAATGTCGGGATCTTGTCGGAGCGTAGCCCGCAGTACAGTTGCGAAGTCGAGCCCGATTTTCTGCATGACCTGCACTTGGTTGATTCGTTCAAGTTCGTATTCCACGGGGTCTTCCACCGTGATGATCTTGGTTGCAGGCTGGTTGAGCTCGTTCAGGGCGCCGTAGAGTGTGGTGGTTTTACCGCTGCCGGTAGGCCCAGTGACGAGTACCAAGCCGTTGGGGCGCGTGATGAGAAAGCGAAACCGTTCGAGAAGATCGTCGGGCATGCCGACTTGAGTAAGGCTGGAAGCCGCGCCGCTATGATCCGCCAAGCGCATGACGACACTTTCACCATGTTGAACCGGCATCGTGGACAGGCGTATGTCGAACTCGCGTCCGCCAACGGTGATATCGAAGCGTCCGTCTTGAGGCAGCCGTTTTTCGGAAATATCGAGATTAGCCATCAGTTTCAGCCGCGATACGAGGGCGGCTGCGATTCGTGTTTCCTTGATGGTTTGCTCGTGCAACACGCCGTCTACCCTGCGACGGATGCGTAAAACAGTTTCGCCGGGTTCTATGTGCACGTCTGAGGCACGAACTTGGACGGCATCCTCGAGTATCGTGCGGAGGAGTCGGGCAACCGGGGAGTCGGCGTCCTCGTCCGTTGCATCGGAGCTCAACGAAAACTGCTCGTCGTCACCGAGTTCGCCATCTAACTCGCTGGCAAAGCTCTCGATGTCCCCTAAACGCCGATAAGCGGTGTCCAGCGTGTGAACCAGCTCGCTCTCACGCACGACGGCGATACTGATAGGTTGCTTGAGCTGACGGGATATTTCGTCATAGGCGAAGATGTCCATGGGATCGACCAACCCGACGATGAGTTGCCCTGACTTTTCTTCGAGCACTAGCGCGCGGTATCGACGGGCGTACGTTTCGGGTAGAAGCGTGGCCAACTCGGGATCGACGTTGAACTCCTTGAGATCGTAAAAGGGCACGCTGAACTGCTCTGAGAGGAAATGGAGGAAACGATCTTCTTCGATAAATCCCCGGTCGATGAGAATCCGGCCGAGCTTTGATCCGGTCTCTTTCTGCTCTGCTAGCGCATCGAACAGTTGTTCCTGGGTAACTTCACCGCTGGCGACCAACAGGTCGCCGATGCGAATCTTCTGTTTGCCGGGAATCATACGGGCGCATCCCCGTAGGCGGGTTCGATCGGACCGCCGACACCCGCCCACGCCATCTGTTTTGACATCCAGTGGCTGGCTAACTGGTGCAGTTTTGATTCAGTCTGAGCAGTGACGAGCACTTGCCGATACGCCTCCGAGGCATCCAGACCTTGTTCATCGAGCGCCGTCGCCAGTCCCATCCACCAACGTGCCTCGTCATTGTCAAAGTTCAGTAGATAGCGATACAACACTTCGGCTTCGGCGAATCTACCTGTTTGCAACGCCGCTACGCTCAGTAGACCCACGTGCTCGATGTCCTCGTTTGCGCGTTTTAGAGAATTGCGCAGGAGATGGTATGCGCGATCGCCTTGCTCGGCGCTCAGTGCCATCCGAGCCTGACGCTTGATGACTACTTCACCCTCGCTGGGCAGTATCGCTACCGTGTCGTCCGCCTGTGGTGTGCGTGCGGGCGCTGGTGTGGCTGCATCGAGATGGTCATGGTCCAGGTGCTTGGCTTCGGCGTGCCGGTTGTTGGTCTTTCGAGAATCAGTTGACGCGAGCACGTTCGATGAGTTGTCCGGAGCGTCGGCTGAGTGCGTATGCACTTTTTTCTGAACCGGTGTTTCTTCGAAAGTCGGCGGTGGCGGTGGTGCTGCTCGGTGGGTATTCACTTGCGGTGGCGTTGTAGCCGGCGGGGCTTGCATGAACTGCACCGACGATGATGGGTGACAGTCGAGTGGCAGAGCGTCTGTACCGCCCAGCGAAGAATCGAGCGGAATCCAGTGGCTGGCTAGTAGAAGGCCGCTGACGATCCACCCTGAGACGCCGGGATTCGCCAAGCGGTAGAATGTGTTTGAAGGCAACATAGCTATCCTCTTCGTTTTAGTGCCTGCTTGAGACTTTCCACATGATCTAAGCTGCGTTGTAAGGCCATTCGTTCAGAGTTCGAATCCACCACGATAGGCTTGAGTAAAATGACGAGTTCGCTTTTCTTGACGTCACGCGTCTTTTGCTTGAAGACGTAACCCAGGAGAGGTATACGGCCTAGGCCGGGGACACTTGCTCCGTTGTCCTTCTCCGAGGTCTGCATCAATCCGCCAATGACAATGACCTGACCGTCCCTGGCGCGCACGATGCTATCGGATTCCCGAATAGTGCTGGCAGCCAAGGGGACGACCTCACCGCTGATGAGCTTTTGTTGCTCCTGCACTTCGCTGACCGTCGGATGTATGTGGAGTGTGACTTCTCCTTCATCGCTGATTTGCGGTGTCACATCGAGTGCGATCCCAGAGAAGAACGGTGTCAGCTCAGGAGAGTCGTTGGTATTAATGGCGCTGCCTGCTGTGACCGTGTTGGTGGATATGTCCGTTACGAAAAACTCGTCGCTACCCACCTTAATAACTGCCTTTTGATTGTTAACCGTCGCAATGCGAGGGCTTGACAGGACTTGAACCGAACCTTGTGTCTCGAGCAGATCGATTGCGGCCTCGAAATCTCCGAACATCGCGTTCAGCCGAAATGAGCTTCCGAGGGGATTGAAGATATCGGTTGTTGAACCCGCGTCCAAACTTCCGGCAACACTGTGTTCACTTCCGGCGGTGGTGACCAAGTTGCCGTTGGCGTCGACTGAGGTGACAGGCTTGAAGGTACCGCCCGATGCGTCGCCGAACGTGTTCCAGTTGATGCCTGCTTGAAAACCGTCGTTCAACGTAACCTCCAGGATCTTTGCTTCCAGTATGACTTGCCGGTGCAAAGTCGATTGCACTTGCTTGAGATACTCGCGCACTGCAAACAATACGTCTGGTTTTGCCCGCACGACGACAAGTCCGACTTGCGGGGTGACGACGACCTGACCTTCGTCGGGTCCGACCAAGGTCTCTAGCGTTAGTTGCAGCTCGGCCCACAGATCTGCGTCGGCGTCGGTGTTGACGATCGTGCCCACTACTCCGGCGCTGTCTTGTCCTCCACCGGAAGAAGAATAGGCACCCGAATTGTCGTCGTTGTAACCGCTACCGCTGTTGTTTTGTTGAACGTCCGTCACCTTACCGGCACTCACCTGCATTTCGGAATGTCCGGTGCGCGAAACGTTTAGATAGTTGACCTGGAACACTTCCGTGCGCAGCACGTCTGGATAAACGCGATACAGATTTCCCGTTTTGACGTAGTCGTATCCGTACACATCGCGCATGACCGTCATGACTTCATCGACAGTGACGTTTTTCAATTGGAGCGACACCGAACCGTTGACGTTCGGGTGGACCACCATGTTGTAGGGTGTATCGGCCACGAGTGATTGAAAGAACCTGTCGGAGGGTACATCCTGAACGGAAATGTCGAATCGTTCGGATTCGTGCTCTGCGCTGGGCTCCGCGTCAGGTAAGAGCGCGCCTAGCAGATCCGACCTCAATGCAGGTTGAACTTGTTCCTGCGTCGGTTGCGATTCGATGCCCTGCTCTAGTTCCGCGATGACTTGGTCGGTGCTCTCGGTGCCGGTTGCGACGTGGGGTCCCACAGCGCTGCATCCTGATAAAAACGTGGCGATCAAGACGAGTAGTGATAAACATCTTGATAGATGTCCGCGCGAATGCCGTCGCGCTGTCACGTTGCGTAGATTCATGGTCTCGCCCTCATAGCTATGTCGCTTTGCCGACTGGGTTTTTTGATGGCTCCGTTCCCTAGCTGAAGTCGTATGAGTCGCTCGGAATCCGCTAATACAATGGAGTTATGCTCGATTTTCACTACCTTGAGTCCCGCTAGACTGTCGCCGAGGCGAAGTCTTTGGCCGTTGACGACCGCGTGCCGGCGGTGCTCGCTAATCAGGATGGAGTCCAGGGACAACTGTGCCGGTTGTTCGTTTTCAACCTGTGCGATCTTCGGCCCCTCGTCGAGCGGCCGCGTAGGATCTCTCAATACGATGTCTGCGTTCGCTTGCATTAAGAGGACAAGCGCGCCGAAGGCACCGGTTACTTGCAACCAATTCATGTCAAACCCCTAAAACGTATTGGTCTCGACTCAACGTTTCCACCTCGAGCAGAACCTGAGCGAGAGGATACTCTGCGACGGTGTAGTTCATTCGCTTCCAGCGTAAGCCCCACCGGCTTTTCTCGATGTCCGTTAGGAAGCGAACGACATCAAAGTAGCTGCCTTCGAGCTCGAGACGTAAGGTATGTTTGAATATGCCTGTTTGATCCGAGTGCGGTTCCAGTTCGAGTGGAACTGGAGCAAGGTTGATGACACTTAGGAGTTGAATGTTCTTGTGCCGCGCGAATACTTCTTCGAGTAGCAGGGGCATCTGCTCGGGATCCACGAAGTCACTCACCGTGTTGTCCAGCTGCGAAGCGATTTTGTCGAGTTCAGCTTTCAGTTCGTCCCGACGATTACGCAGTTGATCGTTAGGTGCCCGGGCTTGCAGGTCGCGAAGTTCGCTTTGACTCGCGATTTCAGCGTGTATTGCGCTGTTGGTATTGGCGATGGCTCGCGTCTCATCGTTTTGGGCGCGAGCGAGTTCGTCGTGTACCAGAAGTAACCAGAGCATGAACGTGATGATCGCTGCGGCGGACATGATGAGTAAACGCTCCCGCAGTTCCAGCTGATCGAAGGTGTCGGGAATGGATGACAGTCTCTTGAGATGATTGCTTAGCACGACTTCATTCCTCGCCGGACGTCTCGGAATTGGGGCCGACAATGGCGAAGTTGTGCATGCCTTCTGTCCCCGTTTCCAGCTGGAATACTGCGAAACGATATCCGTCAAAGCGCTCGCCTTGCGCAAGGGCTTTCACAAGTGCAGGAACGAGTGCCGGGTCTAGAGCTCGACCGTAAAGTGCAGCCGATGAGTTGGTTGCGTCTAGGTCGATTTGCGTAAGTTGCACACCGGGGAGCGTATGTTGCGCCAGTTCATTGAGCTGAGCTGCAAATCCCCTGGGTTTGTCGTCGCCGCTTCTGGCAGCAAGCAACGAAGCAATCTTGGCCTGAGCCCGACTGACCGCCTGCAGCGCCTCTACTTCGGAGCGCAATACCGGACTTTCCTGCTCAACACCGAGGGATCGGAGGCGGTCGCCGACGGTGCGCAGGTTCTTCACTTGGTCGGCAAGGAGCCGTCGTTCTTCACGTAAGCCGGCCAGGTCGATGGCTTGCAGTATTGAATAGGCCCCCAACAGTAGGACTAAGGCGCTCAACAGTATGCGCAGTTCGTGAAACGTGGCGTGTTCCTTGGTGGGGAGGAGCGCATCGTGTAACAAGTTGATGCGTTGGCTGGTCACGCGGACTGCTCCAGGATTGGCAGCGCGCCGCCTAGCGCGGGAATGGCAGCGGCAAGTGCATTGATTTCTGCCTTAGTTGCGCTCGCCCAATCGAGAACGGTGGGCTCGGGATTGAACAGCTTGACATCGAAGTGTGTGGCCAGCTCGGGCCCGAGAGGTTTGACTAATAGCGGCAGCGTTTCGTCAAGATACTCGACCACATGGTCTTGCCATCCCTGAGTACTGGCCACAAGGAGTACATTGCACGGAGGCTGCGACAGCGCACTTTCATAGTAGTCGATCGATCGCTGGACCTGCAGGAGTAGGCGCTCTTTGAATTCTGCCCAATCCCCGGGCGAGAATTCGGCAGGAACTCCACTCAAGCGTCGTGCGAGAAATAGTTCATCCCCTCGGCTCACGTTGATCAAACCGCCGCTGGCCGTGATTCTTAATACGCCTACGGCTTGATCCGGCGAATCGAAAAGTTTGTACACTAAGTTGCGTAATGCGAGTTCAGAGATCTCAATGGCCTTGACCTTGAGGCCTGCGGTGCAGACATAGCCGACTAGGCAGCGCAGTTGTTCGTTGGCGGCGGCGGCGACGAATTGCATGGGTTTGCCGCGACTCGCGGAGTTCGGTAACGCGAATGAATCGATGGCCGCGTCGGTGACGTCGAAGTCGACATTTTCTTGGAGCTGCCACCGCAGAGCTTCATTGAGTTCCGTCTCATCGACCATAGGGCGTTCGAGCAAGGAGAGCTTGTAAAAATCGGGTGCCAGTACCAGGGTTGCATGGGTACCCGCTAGGCGCAGGCTGTTGATTTGGGCGGCGAGAATCCCGGGAATATCGGCTAGGTCGTCGATGGGATCAGCACGAAGCTCGACATGAACCTGGTCATCTTCCGTGGTGCGCTCGCAGGCCATTGCACACGCCGATGGAGAGAGGTAAACAGACACAGCGTCAAGCTGCCGACCTCCGAGCATCCATTGGGGTAGCCAGTGCTGTATCAGGCGCACGCGTCTTGCCTTGATCGATAAGTACTCCAGTCAGTATAGAAGTGGAGCCTCAATGCGCTTGGCGCAGAACCTGCCTTGCTTCACAAAGGTTCACAAAGGTCACAAACCCGCTTAGGCAATTGTCTTGATACTTTACGAGCTATTGGGTTGAGCGTTTGAGAGGTGCCGGCAACGTCGCACACACGCTATTGCCCTGCGTGGAATCCAAGTTGGCGCCAGGCTTCATACAATACGACGGCGACCGCGTTCGCGACGTTCAGGCTACGGGACCCATCGACCATGGGGATACGCAAGGTAGAAGCGGAAGTAAGTTCCTCCAGCAGGAAGTCTGGGAGCCCTCGGGTTTCGGGTCCAAACAACAGCGCATCCGTGGGTTGGTAGGCCATTGCCGAATAGTTTTGTGTGGCCTTAGTTGTCAGTGCAAGTAGTCGGCGATCTCCATGGGCAGCGCGATACGCCGAAAGGTTGTCGTGCAACGTGACGCTTGCGAGGGCGTGATAGTCAAGGCCCGCACGACGCAAACGGCGATCGTCCCACTCGAAGCCGAACGGACGAATAAGGTGGAGCGCGGCTCCGGTATTCGCACACAAGCGAATAATGTTACCGGTATTGGGAGGGATTTCCGGTTCGTACAGCACCACGTGTAGGGGTGTGATCCCGGATGAGGAAAGCTCGGTCATCGAACCTATTGGGCGTCCGACAGGCGGGTTGTGGAATTCTTGCTAGGCTTCATATGGCACGAGGTCGAGGATTTGGCTTAACGAATGGGTCCTAGAACGAGGACAGTGGCGTTTCGATGTTGCAACGGCGTTACCGTTGTCGAGTTAGTCGTGATTCTCATTCTGTTGTGTATCTTAGCCGCTACCGCGCTGCCACGCTTCTTAGAAACCGATGAGCGACACCGAAGTTGGGCGTTTGCGAGTACGCTGGGTGGATTTCAAGCGGGGGTCGCGCTTTACCACGAACAGTGGATTGCGCTTGAGCAGCCGCCAGCCGGAACGAATCTCGACTTGTTTGGCAATTTGCGCTCGACGGCGCAAGGGTATCCGTATGGAACGCGCGTCCAACCCAATCACGTGCCCGCTGTCGCGCAAGACTGCGAAGATGTGTTTCGGGTCATATTACGAGACGGACCGTCCACATCGGGAGTCGATGAGTTTGCGGACGTAGTCGGCAGCAAGTCGGATTTTACGATAGTGCGTAGCGGGGCTAATTGCCGGTATTACTACACGGCGGTAGGCAGTGAGAGTGGTACTGCAATTCCGTTGATGACTTTTGCGACAGCGACCGGGGCGGTCACGCGCAGCATGGCGACGCTACCCTGACTCCAGCTCCTGGAGCTTACGCGTTAACGTATTACGACCCCAACCCAGAAGTTCCGCGGCATCTTTCTTGCGCCCACCACTGCGTTTCAATGCCGCCTGAATGATGGCGCGTTCGAATTTCGGCTGCGCCACCTCTAACAACGGTTGTGCATCGTTTCTTTCCAGTTGATCCTCAGCCCAGCGTAGCAATGCGCGTTCCCAGTTCAGCTCGTTAGCGCTGTCTTCGAATTCGGTTTTGAGTTCGGGCGGTAGGTCTTCGATGAGCACGGTACGTGAACTGCTCATGACGTGCAGCCACCGACAGACATTCTCGAGCTGACGAACGTTACCGGGCCAGGGTAGCGACGTCAGGTAGTCTTCGGCTTCCGGCGCCAGACGCTTGGCTTCGCTGCCGAGTTCCGTGGCTGCGGTGTCCAGGAAGTGTCGCGCCAACAACGCAATGTCGCTGCGGCGTTCCGACAAGGCGGGTACCTGCACACGGATGACGTTCAGGCGGTGGTAAAGATCTTCACGAAAACGCCCCTGTTGCACCAGTGCATCGAGGTTCTGGTGCGTGGCGGCGATGATGCGTACGTCTACCTTGACCGACTGATGCCCACCGACCCGGTAGAACTCGCTTTCCGCGAGGACCCTAAGCAAGCGGGTCTGCGCCGTGGCCGGCATGTCGCCGATCTCGTCCAGAAACAGCGTACCGCCATTGGCTTGTTCGAATCTGCCGAGGCGACGTTGATTGGCGCCAGTGAACGCGCCGCGCTCGTGGCCGAAGAGCTCGCTCTCGACCAGGTCGTCGGGGATTGCCGCCATGTTCAAGGCGATGAAGGGCCGCCCGGCGCGGGGGCTGTGGCGGTGCAGTGCTTTAGCGACTAGTTCCTTGCCTGACCCCGAGGGTCCGTTGATGAGCACGGATACGTCGGACGAACTCAGCCGACCGATTGCCCTGAATACCTCCTGCATGGCCGGAGACTGACCGATGATGTCGGGTGTGGCGCTGTCGCTGACCAGATCCAGCGGCGTTGCTTCCTGAGTATGTGAGATAGCGCGCTGCACCACCGCGACGGCTTCGTCGACATCGAAAGGCTTGGGCAGATACTCGAACGCTCCTTGTTCGAACGCCGACACCGCACTCTGCATGTCCGAGTGTGCGGTCATTACGATAGTGGGTACGTGTGCGTAAGATTTTTGCAGCTCTTCTAAGAACTCGAAGCCCGACATGCCGGGCATGCGGACATCCGTGATGATCGCGAGCGGTGCCTCGCTGTTGAGATGGTGCATCGCCTGATCCGCAGTATTGAACGCGGTGATCGGAATGCCGGCCTGGCTGAGTGCGCGGTCCAATACCCAGCGAATCGAGCGGTCGTCGTCAATGACCCAAACGGATTTGTTCATGTGCGCGCTTCCTGAGCGTAGTCGGTCGGGTTGGTAAGAGGAGTGAGTGGGGCAAGCGGTAGATGAATGGTGAACGTGGTTTGTCCGGGGGTGCTGCTCACCTGAATGGAACCGCCGTGCTGGGCGATGATGTTCTGTGTGATGGCCAGGCCCAGACCGGAACCCTCGGGACGTCCGCTGATCATGGGAAAAAAGATCCGCTCCAAGAGTTCAGGGGCGATGCCCGGCCCATTGTCCGTGATGTCCAGTCGCATCACCTGGCGGTGGACGGTGGTGCCGATCGTAAACTGGCGTACCACGCGCGAACGCAACTCGATGCGAGGGTCTTCGGTTTCGCGCAACGCTTCGCACGCATTGCGGATGACGTTGAGGATGGCTTGCACGATTTGCGCTTCGTCTCCGATCAACTCGGGTATGGAAGGATCGTAGTCCCTCACCCAACGGTACTGATCCGGGGCCTCGGCTTCGATCACTCGAATGATGTGCTCGAACACTTGGAGAATATTGAAGTCGCTCATGGCGAGTTGCTGCTGGGGTCCCAACATGCGGTCGACCAATTCCTTGAGACGATCCGCCTCCGCGATGATGACGTCGGTGTACTCGGTTTGCTCAGCGTCTTTGAGTTGCCGCTCCAGCAGTTGGGCAGCACCGCGGATGCCGCCCAGTGGATTCTTGACCTCGTGCGCCAATCCGCGAATCAGACGGCGCGTGGTTTCCTGGCGGGCCACGGATTCATCGTCCCGGTTGATTTGCTGCAAACGATTGAGCGGTTGCAGCTCGATGAGCAAAGCCGCCCCCTCCGGGTTCGGTTCGATCACGGTCACCGTAAAGTCGACGTGCTGAGATACGTTGTCCGGCAGACGAATGGTGGCATCTCGCTCGGTGAAGGGCTGGTTGGTGGCGAGCGCGGACTCCAGGAGCGGGACGATCTGGTCGGCGCTCACGATCAGGCTGGTCAGTGACTGTCCCAGCGCCTGGGTCTCGGACGTTTGCAGCAGCGCCTGAGCGGCGGAGTTGATCAGGGTGATATTGAGCTGGTCATCGAGCACCACCACGGCGGTAATGAGCGCGTCTACGATAGGCGACGTATTGCGAATGGGCGTGTGCATGATGGCTCGATACGGGCGATAACGGCCCATGCCCCAAATTGGGGCTCTGTGGCTCGGCAACGGTTTCTTTGAGTTGACTTATCCCTATTCTAGCGCACCAAATTGGGGCACGCACCAGGAAAGGTCAGTCGATTGGCGGATAATTGTCCGCTGGAGCTCCGGCAGAGGCTAGTTGCTGGCGGCTCGAGGGGGTGCCAGCACCGACACCCGCATCATGTGGAAAGTGGTCGGATTCGACGCGGCGAGTACCTGGCCGTTGGGATCGACGACTTGGGCCGTTAGGGTATGGGTGCCGCGATCGACGTTCTCGATACCGAGGGTTGTGGCGGTACCGCTCTCGAACAGACGACCGTCCAGCAGCAGTTGAATCACGTGCCCGCTACTCGGCTCGTACGTGGGGCTGATATCGAGGGTGACGCTGAGGTTACCGGAATTTTCCCGAATGGCCTGATCCTGCGCGGGCGAGACGATGCTGACTCGTTCGTAGGAGAATGTCGTCGCCTCGGCATCGGCTTCTGCGTCGGGCGAGAGCTTGATCGTAGGCGGTGCGGTCTGGGCGTCTTGAGCGGAGTAGGTATTGCCGGGAGAGACTTGCACCGCTGCGGATTTGTCTTTAGGCGGCACGTCCGTGAAGGACACGTTCCCGTGCTCGTCGACGATCTTGTAGATCTGTGCGTTCGCGGGTGCGGCTGCGAGTGCGAGGCACAGAGCCAGGACCAGGCCTAGTATCGGGTAAAGTAGCATCGGGTAAAGGGTTTGGCGTCCGAAGCTTGCGGTACAGTTTGCCGTACAGAGCGCTGTGGGGTTGAGCGTAAACATCTGCAAAGTATCCGGTAGATAGGCTGTATGTAAGCTTAATTTGACCACAAATATGTAAAAAAAAGCCTCACGTCTTGTGAGGCTTTTGTAGGTGGTTATCAAGTAACCGGCGCTATGCCGTCAGCGCCTGAATGCGGGCCACGCGTCGTTAGGCGAGCGCTTCCTTGGTGGTCTTGATGATGGCGGCTGCGACTTTGTACGGGTCGGCATTGGATGCCGTACGTCGATCTTCCAGGCGCCCTACCCAGCCGTCGGTGTGGGTGGTGACCGGAATGCGAATCGAGGCCCCGCGGTCGGAGATGCCATAGCTGAACATGTCTATCGATTGAGTTTCGTGCGCACCTGTCAGACGCTGATCGTTGTGCGCGCCGTAGACACTGATGTGCCGTTCGATGTTGCGGCCGAACTCCTCGCAGATCTTGGTGAAGGTCTCTTCCTTACCGGACGTACGCATCGCCTCATTGGAGAAGTTGGCGTGCATGCCGCTGCCGTTCCAATCGAGTTCGCCAAAAGGCTTGGGGTGCCAGTTGATCGCGTAACCGTACGTCTCACCCGTGCGCTCTAAGATATAGCGTGCAATCCAAGTTTCGTCGCCAGCGCGTTTAGCACCCTTGGCGAACACCTGAAACTCCCATTGACCGGCGGCGACCTCGGCGTTGATGCCTTCGACGTTGACACCGGCGTCCAGACACAAATCCAGATGCTCTTCGACGACGTCACGGCCGTACGCGTTGGCGGCGCCTACGGAACAATAGTACGGACCTTGCGGGCGCGGAAATCCCTGGGGCGGAAATCCGGGGGGACGGTTATGGTCCGGATCCCACAAAAAGTATTCTTGTTCGAAGCCGAACCAGAAGTCGTCATCGTCGTCATCGATGGTGGCGCGGCCGTTTGAAGCATGCGGTGACTCGTCGGCATTCAGTACCTCTGTCATCACCAGATAGCCGTTCTTGCGGGCGGGGTCCGGAAATATCGCCACCGGCTTGAGTAGGCAGTCGGAGTCGCTGCCATCGGCCTGTTCCGTCGAGCTGCCGTCGAATGACCACATCGGGCATTCTTCGAGCGTGCCCCCAAAATCCGATTCAACGCGAGTTTTGCTGCGCAGGCTCTGGGTGGGCTGGTAGCCGTCCAGCCAGATGTATTCGAGTTTAGCTTTCATGTTGTGTTGTGCCCCCTCTTTTAGTTATCTCAAGCGATGCAATGTGTTGCCCAAAAAGAGCAAGAAGTGTGCCACGCGCTGATAGCAAATATAAGGGCTCGGAAAGGGTGAAATCGCCAGTTGTGCCCTAAATTGGTGCAATGGTCGACCTGCTGCCCACTAAGAGTGCAAGGTGTGTGTCTCTTCCAACGCTAATCTTTTAGCGCTCGTCGGATCAATGAGGTGGCTAACTGGGTCTAACAGTTCCTTGCGAGAAGTGGGAATCGTGCTTGCCATGCTCAGCGCTGTGTGCCTTTCAAGATGACTTGTCCGTCTTGCCGCAGCCCGATACCGGACCGCAGCGCGAAGGTGTCGGCACGGTCGGGATCTTGGTGACGCATGCGTGCATAGATCTGTCTAGCGGTGGTTTGGCGAAGGTCGGCGTCGTTGATCTCGTCGTACAGTTGCAACGCAAGATCGACGTCCCCGCCCCGGCTTAGACTGAGCAGCACACCCGTTAGAGCCTGGTCGCGGTCCTTCGGATCGTCGATCCCGCGCGCGAAGGCAGTGGCAACCTGGGCATCCTGCTGTGCCCATTGCGTTGTCAGAGATTGATAGAGTGGTCCGCGTGTATCGGACGGCTGTCGTTCGATCCATCGCCGCGCTGCGGCACGGTCGTTGCGCGCCCAATTAGACACCAGGTTGCTGCTTTGCTGAGCGCGCTGCTCAGCGTCCTCGATGGCTTCGATCCGCTCGGCGGCGCGTTGGGGGTCGGTTTGTGCCATGACGCTGAACGTGATCGCGTCCATCATCGAGCGTTCTTCGGGGTTCAGCAGTTCGCGTAACCGATCGAAGACTGCGTCTTCGATACCTTGCATCATTGAACCCGTGGCAAACTGGTTGACGATGTTCCTCCGCGTATTGCCGTCTTCAACGGATGCGAACCAGTCTATGAACGCATCCGGATCTCGTTGTGCCCAAGGGGCTGCGATGGCGCCGATGAGTTTGGTGCCGCGTTGTTCTGGTAAGTCATCGATGATGGCGCGTGCTCTGTCGAGATCGTGCATGGCGATGACACGCATCAAACCGTCTTCCAGGCCACGCAAATTCGGATTGCTGTCCGCTGAATGCAACCACTCCCATGCGGCTTCCGGCTCGTGTTCTGCCCACTTCGATAGAATCTGAAACTGCAAACCGAACTTGAGCCCTTGAGGTAGCGAATCGCTGGCGTTCAACGCACTGCGTGGATCCGTGTCCCCCCAACGTTGAGCGATTTCCATCAATCGTCTCGAGCGCATCTGAAAATCATCGATGGCCAGGGCTTCCTCCCAACGTTGTCCGTGGTCGTCGGCGTAAGGATCGATGGGGATCTGGACGTTCAGCTCGGCAGCGATGTCGAGCTGTTCCTGGCGCGGCAAGTCGTCCCGCGAGCGGAGAATGGCGCGTGCGGCTTTTTGTTGCATGGACGCGGTTGGCAACTCCTTGGCTCGTTCTATCGCGTTCGCGAGGTTGAGACGGGCGAGTGCATGAAAAACGCTGCGCAACCAGCGCTCGCCTAACGGTCCTGATTGAGCTTTGACGAGACGCAAAGCCAATGCCTCATCCAATTCAGCCAGCCGTCCGTACATGACGTGTGTGACTGTCGCATAGTCACGTCCGCTGAAATGCAGCGGCGCGTCGTCCAGCAGGGTGACGATGTCCGCGGCACTCGCCGTGCTCAATAGCCCGTAAAGTGCGACGGTACGCGCGAAGGCGCTCGTGTGACTGGCCACCGTGGCGAGGGTTGCTTGCGGTGGTGCCAATTGGTCTTTGGCAGTGCGGGTTTGCGGCGATGTGTCAGGTGGCGCGACGGCGGACGGTTCCGGTCGCGTACGATGCGATAGGTCGTTAGCAGGTTGAGTGAACTGGATCCCTACCCAGGCGCCCAGTCCTAGTAAAAGAAGACCCGATGCGATGGTGAAGATGATCTTCACGCCGCTAATTCACTCTAATGGTGAAACGATAAGTCCGGTCCAGCGCTTCGCTGGTCTCGAGTGCGTGTTCGTGCACCCTGCACCAGGCGGGAATGTCCTGCATCGTACCCGGGTCCGTTGCGGTGACGATCAGGATATCGCCGGCACTCAGGTTGGCGACCGCTTCTGCGGTGCGTATGACCGGTAACGGGCACAACAAGCCGCTGGTATCGAGTGTGTGGGGCTTAGACATGCCAGTCTTGAGGGATGTCCGTCGCAGACAACGGCGTTACGCTCAGCGACTGAGTTTGTCCGTCCGGAAAGCGCGCTTCTAGCGTGACTTTTGCGACGTCGCGACCTTGACTGTAGCGGGCGACGATTTGAGCGGCCAACTCGACATCGGCGTTCGTCGGTGTGCCGTCGAGAAGCGCCAGCGGACCGCTGTGGCTTGTCGGGGTGATGGACAGAAAGGTGTTGCGATAACCCTCCATGTAGCGGTTTTCGCCTTCTTCTCGTCCAACGATGATTTTAAGGCGCTGGTTTGGACGGATGTGACGACCGACTTTCAGTAGCATGATGTCGTCGAGCTCGTACTCGCGATGGCCGCGCGCGTGCCAGAGGTCGGCGAGTTTTGCCGAGTACTGGGCATCCGTGAGAAAGCAACACCCGCCGGCGGGCTGTGCCCAGTCTTCGAAGCCAAAGTGCTGAGCTAGCTCTATTTGCGGTTTGCGGTTGCGTCCATGGAAGTCGAAGAGCGCTTCGCGGTTCACCCAGCCCTCGCGTTCAGGCAGTGTCGGCGGCAGATGTTTGGCGCACAGCGGGCGCAGGAGTCTGTCGTCGGCACCGGATTCCCGGGCGATGATCGGCATGGTTTCCTTACGCTGGCTCTTCGGACGCTGTCCGATGACCTCTCCGGTGACAATAAAGTCGAAACGATGTTCTTCCATGAACGACCAGGCCAACGCTTTGCGCACCATGAACACTTTGCAATCGAGACACGGATTCAAGTGTTGCCCATAGCCGTGCTTGGGGTTCAGGAGCACCTCTTTATATTCCTCGATGACGTCGATGATGTGCAGCTTGATGCCGAGTTGTTCGGCCACCCATAGCGCGTTGTTGCGCTGCGGCTTGGTCTGTTTCTTTTTACGAATGGCGTGCGTATGGCCTTCCACGCAGAAACCGGTGAAGAAGTTGACCCCCTCGACGTGCACGCCTTGCTCCTGGACGACCTTGGCCGCCAGCATGGAGTCGAGGCCGCCCGAGATTAAGGCGACAGCGCGTTTTTGTTCCGCCATAATCGCGGCCCTTTCAATCTGACCATTTCAAAAAGAGGTCACGAGGTCGAGTGTCCAACCATTCAATGATTCGCCCGAACATTCGTAACGTCGCGATTATCGCACATGTCGACCACGGCAAAACCACGCTGGTCGACCGCTTGTTGCAACAGAGCGGTTTGCTCGGGCGGGATGTCGAACGTGCGATGGACAGCAACGACTTGGAGAAAGAGCGGGGGATCACGATTCTGTCGAAAAATACGGCGCTTACGCATGGCGGCACTCGTATCAATATCGTGGACACACCGGGTCACGCCGACTTCGGTGGCGAAGTCGAACGCATCATGTCCATGGTCGATGCGGTGTTGCTGCTGGTGGATGCCGTGGAAGGGCCGATGCCACAGACTCGCTTCGTGACGCAAAAAGCCTTCGATTGCGGTTTGCGTCCAATCGTCGTCGTCAACAAGATCGACCGGCCGGGCGCGGAGCCCGATCGCGTGATCGATCAGGTGTTCGATCTGTTCGACAATTTGGGGGGCAGTGACGAACAGCTCGATTTCGCGCATGTGTACGCTTCCGCCATCCACGGCAGGTGTGGTTTGGAACTCGACGCGCTGGTCGACGACATGACACCGCTACTCGACCTCATCGTCGACGTCGTGCCCGCTCCCGATGTCGATCTGGAGGGTCCGACACAAATGCAAGTCAGTTCCCTCGACTATTCCACCTATGAAGGCGTCATGGGCATTGGCCGAGTGACGCGGGGGCGCGTCGAGCGTAACCAGCAGGTGGTGGTGGTCGACCGCGAGGGTCAGGAACGCAAAGCCAAGGTGATGGCGGTTAAAGGGTATCGCGGTTTGGAACGCGTGGAGCAGGACAGTGCCGGTGCCGGAGACATCGTGTGCATCACAGGCGTCGCGGACGTTGGCATTTCCGACACGATCTGCAGTCCGGAACGGGTCGAAGCGCTGCCCGCCTTAACGGTAGACGAGCCCACGTTGTCCATGATGTTCTGCGTCAACAACTCACCCTTGGCGGGTAAAGAGGGTAAGTACCTCACCAGCCGGCAATTGCGCGAACGGTTGTTCACGGAAGCCTCGCACAACGTGGCGCTGCGCTTGGAAGAAACTGAAGACCCAGATCGTTTCCGTGTCTCGGGTCGGGGTGAGTTACACCTTTCGGTGCTCATCGAAACCATGCGCCGGGAAGGCTACGAACTCGCCGTATCGCGCCCGCAAGTCATCTTTCACGAGGTCGACGGAAAAATCGAGGAACCCTACGAGACCTTGATCGTGGACTTGGAGGAGCAACATCAAGGTAAGGTCATCGAAGCTTTGGGCGAGCGTTACGGGGAGATGCAGGAGATGGTGCCCGACGGTGGCGGCCGCGTGCGGTTGACGTTTCGCATTCCGACCCGCGGCATCATGGGTTTTCGTCCGGTGTTTTTATCGATGACGTCGGGCACGGGCGTCATGTCTTTTGCCTCGGCGGGATTCGGTCCTCGCGTGACGGACCTGGTGGGTCAACGCAATAACGGCGTGTTGATTTCCAACACGCAAGGTAAGGCCGTGGCGTTCGCGCTGTTCAATCTGCAAAACCGTGGGCGCATGATGGTCAGCCCCAACGACGTCGTTTATGAAGGCATGGTGGTCGGCATTCATAGTCGCGGCAACGACTTGACGGTGAATCCGATGAAGGAAAAGAAGCTCACCAACATTCGCGCAGCAGGTAGCGACGAGAACGTCATACTCAATGCGCCTCTAAAGCTCACTCTCGAACAAGCACTCGAGTTCATTGCCGATGACGAACTCGTGGAAATCACTCCGAAATCCATTCGAGTCCGCAAGGCGTTGCTGAAAGAACACGAGCGCAAGCGAGCCTGAACGTCGTGAAGGTATTGCTGCAACGTGTTTCGTCCGCCCGCGTCGACGTTGCGGGGGAGAACATCGCTTCCATCGGTGCGGGTCTGCTCGCCTTTGTCGGTGTCGAGCCCGACGATGGCGACGATCAAGTCCTGTGGTTGGCGGAGAAAACCTTAGGGTTACGCATTTTCCCTGACGACGAAAAACCTATGAATCGCAGCGTGGTCGATGTGGGCGGAGAGATTCTCGTCGTTTCGCAATTCACTCTGGCGGCGGATACCCGCAGCGGTAAACGTCCGGGATTTTCGACCGCGGCGCCGCCGGATGTCGCCGAGCGTCTGTACCTGCGCTTTGCGGATCTGTTAGCCGCGGATTGCCCGGTGCAAACGGGTCGTTTCGGCGCAGACATGGCGGTATCGTTGACTAATGACGGTCCTGTGACCTTTTTACTGGAGCGTTAGGGAAGTGGAGATACAAGACACTCTCTTGAACTATGCCGAGGTAGCCGTGGCGTTGGCGGGATTCTCTGCAATCGTGGTGGTGTTGAGGGGTAATGCCAAACGCTGGCGGACCGATGACGCCAACATGTTCCATGGCATGATCGTACACGCTGGCATGGCCGTGGTGTTCTGCTTGTTGCCCATCATGCTGAACGTCGTGGTGCAAGACGTGGTCACGACGCTGCGTTTGGCGTGTACGATACTAGGCGTGCAGATCCTCGCGCACAGTGGCTATGTCATGTTTTTCTTGAGCCATGCGCGCACCAGTCGTTGGGTGATGCTGATTGGCCTATTGATCGGCTTGGTGCAGTTTGCCGTGTACACCGATTGGGGGGTGCATCGTGAGTTCGATTTCTACCAGCTCGGCATCGCCTGGCACATTCTGCAGGCGGGCGTGGTGTTTGTCTTGCTGGTGTGGATACCGAAGAGCGCCATTGACGACGACACGGCCTGAGCAGGCTTCAACTTGCGGGTTCTTTGTCCTCACGCGCCTCTACGAAGCGTGCGAAGAAGACGCCGACTTCAAAGAGCGCCCATGTCGGGATGGCGAGCAGTAGCTGAGAAATGACATCCGGCGGCGTGAGCATCATGCCGACGACGAAACACCCGACGATGATGTAGGGGCGCTTTCTCGCCATCGACTTTGCAGTGGTCAGACCCGACCAGACCAACAACATGGTGGCGATGGGTATTTCGAAAGCGATACCGAACGCAAAAAACATCTTCAGCACGAAGTCGAGGTAGTGGTTGATGTCGGTCATCATCGACATGCTTTCGGGCCCGGTGTTGGCGAAGAATTCGAACACGAGCGGAAAGACCAGATAGTAAGCAAACGCCATGCCGGCATAAAACAGCGCGATGCTGGTGAGCAGCAGCGGTACTGCGAATTTTTTCTCGTGCCGGTAAAGACCGGGTGAGACGAACGCCCAAAGCTGATGCAGCAAGTAGGGTATACCTAGAAAGACGGCCGTGTAGGCGGCCAGCTTGAATGGCGTGAGGAACGGTGTTGCCACTTGCGTGGCAATCATGCTGGAGCCCTCGGGCAATACGGCGGTAAGAGGTGCTGCTACCCACTCATAAAGTTCGTTGGCAAAGTAGTAAATCGGCACGAACATCACGGCCACGACAGCCAGGCTGCGCAAGATGCGGCTGCGCAGCTCGATCAGGTGTTCGAGAAAGGGCTGCTCGTTCTCGTCGACGGCTACATCATGGGGGTCGCGCTCGGCTGGGTCAGTGACATCGGACATTGGGCCGCACTAGTCCTCAGCCGCGCGGCGCGCTCTGCGCGCGTGGGCTGCTTCCAATTCTGCTTCGCTGCGGGGCCGCGGCTTTGCCTCCGGCGGCTCTGTCGCTTCGGTGGGCTTGGGGTGCATGGCAGCGTCAGCCTGTTCGTCGTTCAAATCGCGATCGAGATCGCGACCGACCGTGTTGACGTCGTTGACCGTGCCGTGAACTTCTGCCTCGATGCGCTTCATTTCATCCATCACCGCTTCGTTGTGGAGCTGACGACGCACCTCATCCATGCCCACCTCTTTTTCGATTTCCGTCTTCACGGCGATGAAAGAACGGCGCAAACGGCCCAACCACAAGCCGAGCGTGCGTAACGTCTCGGGCAGACGCTCCGGACCGATGACCAGGAGGGCCACCACAGCGATGATCAGAAGTTCGGAACCGCCGATGATGTCGAACATGAACTACCTCTGTGACGGGTAGGGTTTTAGGCAGATAAATTGTCTACAGGGTTTAAGCTAGACCTTGGTTTGGGATTCGCTGGAGGTGGTTTCGCCGTCGATGACTTTTTCTTCTACGGGCGGTTTTTCTTCCTCATCGGTGACGGCCTTGCGGAATCCCTTGATGGCGCCACCCAGGTCAGAGCCGATGTTCTTCAGCCGTTTCGGGCCGAAAATCAACAGCACGATGGCCAGGATCACCAGGAGTTCGGTCATGCCGAGTCCAAACATACATTTCTCCGCAGCGGCGCTGATGGAGCGCCATTATACAAGTGAGCACCTATTATAGAGGGGATGCCCTACCCAGAAATAGCGCGTTAGTTCACGTCCCGGAGTCAGCGACGCCGGAAGAGCATCGCGTAGATTTATGGGCAATGCGTTAAGTGTGTTTGTTCCGGTTGGCTTTTTCCTCGATTCCGCTGAGACCGAAACGTCTCTCCAGCACGTCGAGCACATCGGCGGAACTCAGGTCGAGGTGGTGCAACGCAACCAGGGTGTGGAACCAAAGATCGGCGACTTCGCTTGCCAGCGCGTCTGCACTGCTGCGATCTTTGCCTGAGGCGGCGTCCTTGGCCGCCAGCACCACTTCGGTCGCTTCTTCGCCGATCTTCTCCAGAATTTTGTTGATTCCGGCAGCGTACAGCGATGCCACGTAGGAGTCGTCGGACGCCGCGGTTTTGCGCGCTTCGAGAATGCGGTCCAGATCGTCCAATATCGCCATGGTTGTTTCCCGTCGTGTCCGTTAAGCGCGCATGACCAGTGCCGAGCCCAATATGGCGCCAACCACTCCGGCAAGCAACGTGGCATCGCCTTGCTCAGCCACTTCCTTGAGCGGTGTCCACAGCCACCACAAACTGATCGCGATGAGCGTCGTGCCGGCCACTTGTTTCATGCGGCGTCCGAAACGAGTGCGGTCGAGTTTCGCTTCGATGCGCGTGATGGTCTGGCGCTGCCGACGGGCTTCGCTATGCAGGGTCATAAGCTGATGTTGCGAATTGCTGATCACGGAAGGTAAGCGCGCCAGGTGCTGCCACACAGCCGGACCGGCTTCCAGCCACTCTTCGACCACAGCGCGTGGTCCGAAGCGTCGGGCCGCCCAGCGGTCCATGAAGGGTTGCGCCGTTTCCCACAGATCGAGTTCCGGGTAGAGCTGGCGCCCCAGGCCCTCGATGTAGAGTAGCGTCTTTTGCAGCAACACCAGTTGCGGCTGCACTTCCATGTTGAATTCGCCCGCAGTTTGAAACAACTTGATCGCGAAATCGGCGAAATAGATTTCTGAGAGCGGCTTGGCGAAGATCGGGTCGCACACTTCGCGAATGACTTGTTCGAACGCGGCGGCGTCCGTGTCCGGAGGCACCCATCCGGAAGCGAGGTGGAGATCGACTACAGCCCGGTAGTCGCGGTTGAAGAAAGCGATCAGGTTTTGCGCCAGGTAATCCTGGTCCGCCTTGGTGAGGCTGCCGATGATGGCGCAGTCGAGCGCAATGTAGTGCGGATTGGCCGGCTCGGACGTGTCGATCAAGATATTGCCCGGGTGCATGTCGGCGTGGAAGAAGTTGTGCTCGAAGACCTGGGTGAAGAACGTTTCCACGCCTTTGTGCGCCAGCACGCGCAGGTCGACGTTTTGCGCGCGCAGAGAATCGATGTGACTGATGGGTGTGCCGTGCACGCGTTCCATCACCAGCATGTGACGAGTGGTTAGGTGTGAGAATACTCGTGGCACGTATAACAAATCGGAATCCGCAAAGTTGCGGCGCAAGGTCAGTTGATTGCCGGCCTCGCTGCGCATATCGAGCTCACCCAACAAAACCGCTTCGTGATCGTGCACGACACGCGGCAGGTGCAAGCGATGAGCGTCGGGTATCTTGCGGTCGACGAGGTCGGCCAAGTCGCGCAATAGGTTCATGTCCGTGCGGATGGTCTGCTCGATTCCGGGGCGCACGAGCTTGATCACCACCGACTCGCCCGTGACAAGGCGGGCTTCGTAAATCTGCGCGATGGAGGCTGACGCCAGCGGTGTGTCGCTGATCTCGGCAAACACCTGCTCCGGTGCTGTTTCCGTCAGTTCGTGCGCAACGAATTTGCGCACGTTGAAATCGGGAATCGGAGGTACGGTGTCTTGGAGCAGCGCCAACTCATCGGCGATATCGGCAGGTAAGAGATCGCGGCGCGTGGACAGTAACTGCCCGAATTTGATGTAGACCGGGCCGAGCTCGAAGAAAGCTTCGCGCAGCCGCACACCTCGTGAGTCACCGGGCCGCGGCATCAGAGTATCGACGACGGCAAGGCCAAGGCGCTGCCACCAACGGGGAAGATGCCGCGGGATGAGCAGGTCCAGCCTGTGTTTAAGGGCGATCTTGCCTAGATGGAGGGATTGGCGCAGTGAGTTACGCACTAACTTACGCATCCTTATGCATCGGGATCGCGGTTGCGCGCTTCGAGTTCCGCCAGTCGTGCAGCGAGACGGTCGACGCGCAGGCGCAAGTCGTCCATCGTATCCATAACGGTGTCGAGATTTGCCGAACGGGTGGATGACTCGCTGCCGCGGTGCTTCGTGTTTTCCGCGAAAGAGCGGCCGATGCCTTCCATGATCGACTGCACGGTGCGCAACCCCAGCTCCGCCGTCCCGATGAGCGTTGCCGCGTTTTGCTCACCCAACAATTTGCTTAAGGACTCTGCCGGATCGGGCGAAAACTGGCTCAAGATGGCGTGCAATTCCTCGAGCAAGGCGATGTCGCCGTCAATGGTCAGATCGCCCCCCTTGTCTTGGAATGAAGCGCTGGGTGAGAGCCAGGCGAGCAGGTCCCACGGCTGCCCGGTGACAGCCACGTGAGGGGGTGCGGCGCCTGGACTGCCGACCTCGATGCCTTGGTCGGTCACGGTCAACTCCCAAGTAATCGGTGGGGTGACGCTCGTGATGGTGATGCGTTTGCCGCTCAGTGCTCGTAAGCGGGTAAGCGTCGCGGGATCCGCGCGCAGGGCGCGCGTGCCGATTTCGGTGAGTACATTACCGATGGCGTCGACGAGGACTTGTCCGGGTGTGGATGAGGTGACCAAGAGGTGCGTCCTTCGGGCTGGGACGGTCGATTCTAGCCGTCTCAGGCAGGTTTCACACCTCGGTGAATGGCTGCGATCCCCCCAATCAAATTGTGGTATTCGACATCGACGAAGTCGGCGTCTTCCAGCATTTGTTTCAAGGCTTTCTGATCCGGATGGACCTTGATGGAATCGACCAGATACTGATACGGCTGCGCATCGCCGACCAGGAGTTTCCCGGCGAGGGGCCACAAGGTCTGGTAAGTGGCGTAGGCGGCGTCGAGCAGTGGCAAGGTGGGTTTGGAGAACTCGAGGACAACCAGCGCACCGCCTGGGCGAAGCACGCGGTGGATCTCCCGTAGACCTTGATCTTTATCGGTGAAATTTCTGAGCCCAAAGCTGATCGCCGCGCAATCGAATTGTGCGGCCGCGAACGGCAGTGCTTCAGCCGGTGCGATGCAATATTCCACTTGGGCATGTCCCGCATCCAGCAGGCGATCGCGGCCGACATTCACCATCGAAGCGTTGGGATCGGTCAGTACCACCTGCCCGTCGTTGCCCACCGCTGCTGCGTACAAGGCGGACAGGTCGCCGGTACCGCCGGCCAAATCCAGCACACGGTGGCCGCGGCGCACACCGGACATCTGCACGACCATTCGCTTGAACAAGCGATGGGTACCCAGCGACATGAGATCGTTCATCACGTCATATTGTTGAGCGACACGATGAAAGACACCCCCGACACGACGGGTTTTTTCGTCGGGGCTCACTTGTTCCATTCCGAAGCTGACGGAGTGCGAAGCGTTTGATTCTGTCTCTGTTGACACTATTCGGGACGCCATTGGCCGACGGGAATGGATGGCAGGCGCGAAGCGTTGGCAGCCTTCAGCTCGACCAGGTAATCCTGCCAGTACTTATCTTGGTTCATGCCGAGATCGTGCAGATACTCCCAGGAATAGAGGCCGGTGTCGTGACCGTCGTCGAAACTCAGCTTGATGGCGTAGTTGCCGACGGCTTCGATGTTTTTGATACCGACGTGCTTTTTGCCCATCTGAAGCTTGCGCTGTTCCCGTCCGTGCCCGCGAACTTCAGCCGATGGCGAGTAGACACGCAACAGTTCGGCGGGAAGCTGGAAGCGGTCGTTCTCCCACGCGATCTCGAGTGTGTGGGCGATCTTGTGATAAACGATTTCGGCGGGTGCGTCCATGATTCGATCGACTATAGAATGAAGCGCGATAGGTCCGTGTTGCTCACGAGTTTCTCCAGATGCGTATTCACGTAGTCTGCGTCGACGAGCACGTGAGCGTTGGCGTTGTCACCGGCTTCGAAAGACAAGGTCTCGAGTAGCCGCTCCATCACGGTGTGCAAACGACGTGCCCCAATGTTTTCCGTGCCCTCGTTGACTTCCCAAGCGAGTTCGGCAATGCGGGCGATACCGTTGTCGTCGAACTCCAGATCGACGTTTTCCGTTGCCATGAGTGCTTGGTACTGTTCGGTCAAACTGGCATTGGGCTCGACCAATATACGCTTGAAGTCGGCGGGTGTGAGCGCTTTGAGTTCGACACGGATGGGCAGGCGCCCCTGCAGTTCAGGAATCAGGTCCGAAGGTTTGGATAAGTGAAAAGCGCCGCTTGCGATGAAGAGAATGTGGTCGGTGCGCACCATACCGTACTTGGTGGACACGGTGCAGCCTTCGATCAAGGGCAGCAGGTCGCGCTGCACGCCTTCGCGCGAGACATCGGCGCCCGAGGTTTCCTGGCGCTTGGCCACTTTGTCGAGTTCATCAAGAAAGACGATGCCGGTTTGCTCCACCGCATCCACGGCTCGCGTTTTGATCTCATCTTCGTTGACGAGGCTTGCTGCTTCTTCCTCTTTGACCTTGCGCAACGCATCCTTGATTTTCAAACGCTGGGTGCGAGTACGGCCCGAACCTAAGTTGCTGAACATGTTCTGCAACTGGCTGGTCATCTCCTCCATGCCGGGAGGCGCCATGATCTCGACACCCATGGGTGTTTGTTGCAGTTCGATTTCGACTTCTTTGTCGTCCAGATCTCCTTCGCGCAGTTTCTTGCGAAACATTTGCCGCGTAGAGGAGTCGGTGGACGAAGCGTCGTCGGTGAACCCGGCTTGGCGCGGCTCCGGAAGCAGCGCATCCAGAATGCGCTCTTCGGCACGGTCCTCGGCCTGGGTGGTGACCGCGGCCATTTCTTCTTCGCGCAACAGGTTCACAGCGACGTCGGCGAGATCGCGGACGATGGATTCGACATCGCGCCCGACGTAACCGACTTCCGTGAACTTGGTGGCTTCGATTTTGATGAACGGGGCGTTGGCGAGCTTGGCGAGGCGGCGTGCGATTTCGGTTTTGCCGACGCCGGTGGGCCCGATCATCAGGATATTCTTGGGCGTCACTTCCTCGCGCAGTTCCGGATCGATCTGCATGCGGCGCCAACGGTTGCGCAGCGCAATGGCGACCGCGCGTTTGGCTTCGTCCTGGCCGATGATGTGGTTGTTGAGTTCGTGAACGATTTCACGCGGGGTCATGATGGTCATGCGTGCCTTGTGTGGGACTGTTCTTTGGGCTACTCGATGTCGAGAGTTTCGATAGTGTGGTGCTGGTTGGTATAGATGCAAATGTCACCAGCGATCGTCAGCGCCTTGCTCACGATGTCGGGTGCATCCAGGTCGGTGTTCTCAGCCAGGGCGACGGCCGCAGCCCTGGCGAAGTTACCGCCCGAACCGATCGCCAGCACACCGCTTTCCGGTTCGATGACATCGCCATTGCCGCTGATGAGAAAAGTTGCACTGCGATCGGCGACAATCAGCATCGCTTCCAGACGCCGCAGCGCTCGGTCGGTGCGCCATTCCTTGGCCAGTTCCACCGCGGATCGCGCGAGCTGCCCGGAGTGCTTTTCGAGATAAGCCTCGAACTTCTCGAACAAGGTGAAAGCGTCCGCAGTGCTGCCGGCAAAACCTACGATGACTTGATCGCTGTAGAGCTTGCGGATTTTAACCGCGTTGCCTTTCATGACGGTGTCGCCGATGGAGACCTGGCCGTCGCCGCCTAAGGCGATGCTGCCTGCCTTGCGCACTGCCACGATAGTGGTGCCGTGAAAAGTGTCCATAACTTAAGTTCCTCGATCCCCTTCGCTGTCCCGCAGCCAAATGGCCGAGAGGTTGAGCTCACGCAGGCTCGTCATGGCGCGGTCGGCTTCGACTTTGTCGGCAAATGGACCCACGACCACTCGATACCAGGGGTCACCATTGATTCTGGTGGCGAGGCTGCGTACGGGCAAGTTTTTCAGCAACAGCTTGGCGCGAAGGGCTTCTGCGTCTTCGTACTGACGAAACGAGGCGGCTTGGATGGTGTAGTTACCGTTGTTTGACGCGGCGTCTGGTACTTCGTAGCTGTCGAGATCCGGGGCTACTTCCGCTTCGCGCAAGATGTTGTCGAATTGAAACTCGATTTTGGGTGAGTCCTGGGTGGTGTCCTCGGCAGTCTGAGTCGGGGTACCGGTCGCAGTGATGAATTCCGGGGCGTACAAGGCGAGCACAATGATCGCCGCACCGATGATGGCTCCGAAGCAGAACGAGGGGCCGTGAAAAAACACCCGTGCCCTCGGTGCTGCGCGGCGTCCCGTGCGCTTGGCGGGTTTACCCCTGCCGCGCTTGGACGGAGGGCGCGAGGATGCGGATCTGGCTGCGAAGTCTTTGGGCATGGATTCAGGAGGTGCTACTGCCGGGCGGCGCATTCTAGCATCCGCCCACCAAAATGGGGTCGGAGACACTTTTGTCGCCCCAACTGTCTGCATTTGTCTCCGACCCCACGTAACCTGCTGTTTTCAAAGAAAACTGTCTGCGAGCGCAACATCCGCAAAAGTGGTCTCCGACCCCATTTCCAAAAAAATTGTCTCCGACCCCAATTGCGGCTAGTTTTGCGGGCATGCAGCCACCGCGTATCAAGTTGTTCGAACTCGCGCCAACGCGCTCGGCGCGTTGTCGCTGGGCGTTGCTCGAGGCCGGGCTCCAGTATGAATCGGTGGGCAATACGCCGGACATCATCTGGAGCGAGGAACTGCGCCAGGTGCATCCGCTCGGCAAGCTGCCGGCTGCGGTCATCGATGGGCGTCCGCTCTTTGAATCCGCCGCCATCGTCGCGGCGGTTGCGGATCTCGTGCCGGACAAGCATTTGATCGCCGCGCCGGGAACCTGGTCACGGGTGCTGCACGATCAGTGGGTGTTCTATGCCTTGACGGAGATGGAACCCTGGGTGACCAGCATCGAGCTCAACACCGATGAGTTCGTGTTGCCAAAAGATCAGCACATACCCGCCATCCTCCCGCAAAGCGCAGGACTGTTTAAGAAGGGCGCTCAGGGATTGGAGAAGCAGCTGACCGAGCACGAGTATCTAGTCGAAGACCGCTTTACCGCGGCGGACATCATTGTTGGGTACACGGTGTGTTTTGGGGAGGAGCTGGGACTGCTCGATGAGTTTAAGTCGCTCCGCGCATATCTCGAGCGTTTGCGTCAACGCGAGCACTGTACGTTACCGGAACACGGAGCCTGACGGGCAACAGACGCTCGCTACATGGAATCGTAAGGATCGACGTCGATGGACCAACGCAGGGCGCGGTCGTGTTTGGGTGGATGCAGATTGCGCAGCGCCCTGTGCAGCGCCGTGCGGTTGGGAGCCACGATCATCAGCTGATAGCGGTGACGTCTAGCGAGGCGTCCCATGGGTGCGGGTGCCGGTCCCAATGCTTCCACCCCGGTGAGCTGACGCTTCAGTGCTGTGAGAAAGTCGAGAGCAGCTGCAGGGGCACTCGCATCTGCTCGCAACATCGCCATAGGTTTGTAGGGTGCAAAGCCAAGCCGCTCACGTACTGCGAGTTCCTTGCTTGCGAATCCGTCGTAGCCCTCGTCGATGAGCGACAGCAGAAGCGGATTGTCAGGCTGAAAAGTCTGCACCCAGACCTCACCCGGACGTTCCGCGCGTCCGGCTCGACCCGCGACCTGCACGATCAGTTGCGCGGTACGTTCCGGCGCTCGAAAGTCGCCGCTCAAAAAGCCCGCATCTGCATTCAAAATCGCAACGAGGGTGACGTTCGGGAAGTGATGTCCTTTCGCGAGCATCTGCGTGCCTACCATGATGCAGGGTTCGCCTGTGTTGATCTTGTCTAGTTGCGCGTTGAGTTGTTTGTTAGTTCTGGTGGTATCGCGGTCGATTCGATACACCGGCGTGTCGGGAAACGTTCGCGTAAGTAACGCTTCCGTGCGTTGAGTACCCATGCCGATGGGTAGGAGTTGTCTGCTCGCGCACTGCTCGCAGTGTTCAGGCACGTTGAAACGCAGTCCGCAATGATGACAGGTGAGAGTGTCGGGTGAGCGGTGCAGCGTCAGCTTGGCATCGCAATCGGGACAGTAGGCCTGCCACCCGCAAGCGGTACACAACAACACGGGTGAAAAGCCACGCCGATTGAGAAACACCAGAACCTGACCCTGCCGGTCGTGGTGGCGGCGTATGACACCGAGCAGCGGCAAGGACAACCCCTCGGTCTGGTTCTGACCGCGCATGTCGATCAGATGATACGAGGGCATGCTGGCGCCGGTGGCGCGGTGCGGCAGTTGCATATGCTCGTACCGGCCGCGTTTGGCGTTGTACAGCGTTTCCAGCGAAGGTGTGGCGCTACCGAAAACGACCGGTATATTCAGATCCGCTGCGCGTTTGGCGGCGAGATCTCGAGCTGAATAGCGCAGACCGTCTTGTTGCTTGTAAGAACTGTCGTGCTCCTCATCCACGATGATCATGCCGAGATCTTTAAAGGGCGTGAAGATCGCGCTGCGTGTACCGATCAGCACCTGAGTCTTGGCGGTACCACAAGCCAGCCACGTTTGCAGACGCTCGCGATCCGTCAGATGGGAGTGCGCGACGCCCACGCGAGCATAGCGGCGTTGAAAGCGACCCAGGGTCTGCGGGGTGAGCGCGATTTCCGGAACCAGGACCAATACCTGCCGGCCGGCATTGACGACGTCCTGCATTGCACGCAGATACACTTCCGTTTTACCGCTGCCGGTGACACCTTCAAGCAAGTGTGCCCGGTATTGACCCGACTTCGCCGCGATACCGATCGTATCGATACATGCGGTTTGCGCTGCCGTGGCCTTGGGCGCGGCTTCAAGGACGGTCGCGTCATTGGCCTCGCAGCGCTCGATGAGCTCGAGTGCGGCGAGCTTGTTCAGAATCGTCCGCTTGTAGCCATGGTCGACGATGTCTTGGGTGGTGACACCTTCGCGCGCAGCGATGAACTCGAACAGCTCGCTCTGAGCGTGCGCACGCTTGTTAGTGAAAGCTTCGGCACGAGTTCGCCACCCGGCAGGGGGTTCCAGCACGGCTTCCGCCCCCTTGCGCGCAGCGGCAGGGAGAATGGCGGCCAATACCTCTCCGAGTGGATGATGGTAGTAGTCCGCCATCCAATTCGCTAACGCGAGGAGATCCTCCGAGAGAATCGGCGTGCTGTCCAACGTGGCCGAAACGGCCTTGAGCTGCGGGTGGGGATCGGCGACGCAGTCCGAGATGCAGATACCGATAGCAGAACTGCGTCCGAACGGCACCCGCACCCGAGCGCCCACCGCGGGCATGGGGGCGTCGTCGGGGACGGTATAGTCGTACACGGCATGCAGCGGGCGGGGTACGGCTACCTGGACTACGCGATTCGGTGAGGGGGCATGGATCATCGCCCGCCATTGTCGCGCAATTACCGCTGGGTTGTGAGATACACGGGGCGGTGAAACTCAACCCCGCGCGCCCGACGGAGTTGCACACCCGGCAAGCTCTGGTAGACTGCGCGCCCGCCCTCCGGCAGGGGGGGTCATTGACAGCGCGAGACACAACCGAGACACAATAATGAAGCCTGAAATTCATCCTGAATATCAAACCGTCAAGGCGACCTGCAGCTGCGGTAACGTGATCGAAGTAGGCTCGACGCTCAGTGAGGACATCCATATCGATGTGTGCTCAAATTGCCATCCTTTCTACACCGGCAAGCAGAAAATCGTCGATTCGGGCGGGCGTGTAGAGCGGTTTCGCAAGCGCTTCGGCAACCGCTCGCGCGGTGCGGCGCAAGCCGGTGCCGAGTCCGGTGATGCCGCTGCGGAGGAATCTCCTGCCGAGGAATCTTCCGCCGAGTAAGACCTGTGTAAGCCCCTATTCTTTTGGGGCGGCACCTATGCTATCAATTGCGGTCTAAAGCCCTGGCGCTGCCTGGACTTTCTCGATGACCGACATAGCGAACCTCAAACTTTCGATCAGACGCGCGATTGCCTCCCTCGTCACGGTCGTGATGGCGCTCGCGGGTCCAGCGTACGCAGGCGTCGGGGCGGAGGCGTACAACGAATTCCTCGAAAAAGAACTCATCTACCCTGATGAGGCCTGGCAAGACTATGTAACGGAAGTTGGTGAGCGCTTACTAGCGGTTTCCCCGCACGCCGGTCGAACCTATACCTTTGCCGTCACCGACCATGCCTATGTGAACGCGTTTGCTACCCCCGATGCCTACATATTTTTGAGTCGCGGCATCCTGGCCCACTTCAATAGCGAAGACGAAATGGCCGCCGTGATTGGCCACGAGATCGGCCATGTCGTCGGCAACCATGGGCGCCGCAAAGTGGGTACTGCCCGCTTGGGTCAACTGCTGGGGATTCTAGGCTCTTTCGCGACCGGAACCGGCGCTTTCTCCGGCTTGGCCAATACGGTGACTCAGGTCAGCGTGCAGGGCTATGGTCGCGAATTCGAGCTCGAGAGCGACGAGTACGGCGCCGATTTCCTGGTCAAGGCCGGTTACAACCCGCGGGCCATGCTCGACAGCATCCAGATGCTGCGCGACCACAGTGCCTACGAGCGCGCAGTGAAGAACCAACCCGCCATCTATCACGGCATTCTTGGGTCGCACCCGGCTCACGAGAAGCGCATATACGAGTTGGTCAATCAGTCGCAGCATCTCTTCCCGGAGGAGTTGGCGGAGCCCGAACGCAACTACTTCGAGATGCTCAAAGGCTTGAGTTTCGGTGACGAGGCCGCTACCGGGGTGGTCAAGGACGGCGTCTACTATCACGGTGCCTTACGTCTGATCATCAAGTTTCCGGACCAATGGGACGTCCGCGCGACGCCTTCCGAAGTATTCGGCACCGCACCCACGCGTGCCAGCGACGGTACGATATCGGTCAAGCGGCAGAGCCCGCCCGACGAAGACCAGACACCTCATGAATACCTAACGAAAACTCTACGTCGCGACGATCTGGAGAATGGCGAAGAGATACAGGTGGGTTCCTACCACGGTTACATGGCCGACGTGAAAATGATCGGCGATAAGATCGAGGCACGCAAAATCGCCGTCATCTACAAGGACGGTGGTGTCTATTTGTTCAACGGCGAGATCGCCAAGGGTGGCGATGCCGAAGTGTTCTCCGAGCAATTTCGTGAAACCGTGATGTCGATGCGCGCGATGACGGCATCTGACTTGCGGTTGGTCAACAACCAGAAGTTGAAGATCATTGTCGCCAAGCCAGGCGACAGTTATGGGGATCTAGCACGCCACGTGCCCTTGAAGGTGCACAGTGAAGAAACGCTGCGTGTGATCAACGGGCATCACCCACGAGGCGAACCCCGGGCCGGGGACTACATCAAGATCATCGAATAGCAGACCTCAGAACAGATCCACTGCCTTTATTTCGTCTTCATTGTCCAACTGCACATCCTGAGTATTGGACCGTGTGCTTTCTTTGGGTGGATGTTCCGACAGAAAGTATTCGAAAAGCGCATTGGACTGCCCAGGCGCGGCTTGCTCTCCGGTCTCCGGATCGATTTTGGTGGACAACAGGTTAGCGGGCTGTGGCAGGTAGCGTTCTTGTGCGTCGGCCAGGGCCACGTTCATAAAATCGATCCAAATCGGCAGCGGGGTGTTCGAGCCATATGCGCGAGCTCCCAGAGGCTTGTGATTACTGAACCCAACCCAGACCGTGGTTGCGAGATCGGGCGTAAACCCGTTGAACCAGGTGTCTGCGGCTTCGTTGGTAGTGCCGGTCTTACCGGCAATGTCGCCTCTGTTCATGGATTTGGCGCGCACACCGGTGCCGCGGAGGATGACGTCCTTCAGCATGGAATGCATGATGAACGCATTGCGTTCGTCGAGAACCCGCTCCGCGGGCGGGGGTTCGAGCGGTTCCAAGAGGCTCTGTTCCTCATCGACGCCGTTTAGTTGCTCCGCCGGTGACTCGTCGAGTTCGGAATCGGCATGTGCCTCGGAACCGTTACCGGCGTCTGCGACGAGTAATGCGTCTTCGGCATCGCGGTCTTCTTTGTCAGCTTCTTCCCCCTCTACATCTCCTTCTTCTGCGGCGTCTCCTTCTTCTTCCTCTTCTTCCTCACAGACCCTGCACACCACCGGGTGGTTACTTTGGTAGATGGTTTCGCCTTCGGAGTCCTTGATGTAGTCGATGATGTAGGGGTCTATCAGGTAACCGCCGTTGGCGAAGACCGCATATGCTCGAGCCATGTCCATGGGCGTGATGGCGATGGTGCCGCCGCCGATGGCGAGTTGTGTATTGCGGGGAAAGCTGTTTGTGTACAACCCGAATCTTGCGGCGTGTTCGATGATCTGTTCGGCACCGATCTTGAGCATCACGCGAATCGACACGAGATTGATCGAACGGTACAACGCTTCGCGCAGGCGGGTGGGACCGTTGTAGCGATTGTTGTCGTTATCGGGGCGGTATTGCGTCTCCAGGTTGTCGTCATCGAAGACCAAGGGTGCGTCTAGGAAGATGTCGGACGCCGTCACGCCTGCGTTCAGTGCAGCGGAGTACACCAGAGGTTTGAAACCGGAACCTGGTTGGCGTGCGGCTTGCAGCGCATGATTGAACTGGTTGTGATAGAAATCGAATCCCCCGACAAGCGAACGCACACGGCCGGTTTCGGGTTCTAGTGAGACGAGCGCCCCCTGCACTTCCGGCAACTGCGCGAGTTGATTGCGCCCCTCTACGTCGCGTAAGCGGATGACGTCGCCCCCGACCAGCAATTGGTCGAAGCGTTCGGGTAACGGTTCGCGCATGTCGACGTCGACATAGGGGCGCGCCCACTGTGCGTCGTCGAACGCGATGACGGTGAACTCCCGCTCGTGGGTTTGCACGACCGCGTGACTGGCGTTTGAGAACAGCACCACGCCGGGCTGCAATCCGCCGTAAGGGTCGAACTCGGCGAGAAAATCGTGAATCTCATCGCTGAGAGCTGCGGGCAGCGGCACCGGTGTGTGTGTGGGTATCGCCAACGGTTGGTCGGCACCAATGTTGTCGTGTGCAGGTGACTGCTCTCGTTCACTGTCTTGTTCTTTGACTTGATCTTCTAGTACTTGATCTTTTACGCGTTCTTGGGTGGCTAGGTGTGCGTCCAAAAATGCGGCAAGCGTATCGGCGTGGAGGCTCAGTTCGTCGATCTGCGCTTGTGTCAGGTGCGCCTCCGGGCCGCGGTAGCCGTGGTCGCGGTCGTATTGTTGCAGGCCCTTGCGCAACGCCTGGATAGCCTCGGTTTGCCAACGGCTGTTGATGGTCGTGAAAATCTCGTACCCGCCGGTGTAAAGATCCGGGAGCAACGTTGCGGCTTGCTGGCGCACCCATTCGGCCGCGTACGGGCTCGCGGCGTCGATCTCGCGGCCATAGACCCGAGCGGAAATGGGCGTGGCGACTGCTTCTTTATATTGGGTGTCGGAAATGGAACCTTGGTCGTGCATGCGCGACAGCACCTGGTTGCGCCGCACGACTGCGCGCTCCGGCCCGTTAATGGGGTTGCCGGCCGAGGGCGCTTGGGGAATACCGGCCAGCATGGCCAGTTGCGGAAGGTTGAGATGATCAAGCGTCTTGCCGTAGTAAGTGAGTGCCGCGGCTTGAGCGCCGTAAGCGCGTTTGCCGTACGGCACGATATTGATGTACAGCTCTAAGATCTCATCCTTAGTCAATTCGCGCTCGATTTTGAGGGCAAGCAACATCTCTTTGAATTTGCGCAGGAAACGCCGTTCCAGCGAAAACGAAACGTTGCGGGCCAGTTGCATGGTAATGGTACTGGCACCCGGACCTAATTCGCCTTCCGTGACCAGCGTGCCGATGAGGTTGAAGACGTCGTTCGTCAGCGAAATGAAATCGATGCCGCTGTGTTCGTAAAAACGTTTGTCTTCTGTGTCGAGTAACGCGTTAATGAATTGATCGGGCACGTCGTCCAACGTCACGGGAATCAAGCGTCGCTCACCGAATTCCGCGAGCAGGGAACCGTCGTCCGCGTAGACCCGTAACGGAATTGCCAGTTGCACATTGCGGTAGCTCTCAGCGCGCGGCACTTGCGGATCTAAATAGAGAAATATGCCTGCGAGACTGAGGACTGCGGCACATAAACCAGACAGGGTCAGCCACATAATACCGCGCAGAGCAGTCCTCTGTTTTTGTGTCAGGTATTCTGTCAAGTTAAGTGAACTTTGTGTGGCTTAGGTGGCGAAGAACGGAATTCTAACTACATGTGGCATACAAATCTTACTCTAAAACCTCGCATTTACCTGCGCGCGGTCGTGCAAAATAGGCCAGCCGTTTGATTGCTCTAGAGTCGAGTCTGGTATTTAATGCGCCGTTGCATGTATAGGACGTAAGTGCCCGCGTTGCCAAAGGAAATCTACCGTGGCCTTGTTTGGAAAAAAGTCAAATATTCTGCTTGGGCTGGACATTAGTTCGACGTCTGTGAAGTTGCTGGAGCTGTCGCAGTCGAACGACAAGTACAAAGTCGAAGCCTATGCCGTCGAACCTCTGCCCCCCAATGCGGTCGTGGAAAAAAACATCAGCGACGTCGAAGGTGTTGGCGAAGCTGTTAAGCGAGTCATGAGCCGTGCGCGTGCAAGCAGCAAACTCGCTGCCGTCGCCGTAGCCGGATCGGCTGTGATCACCAAGACGATCGAGATGGACGCCGAGTTGTCCGACGACGAGATGGAAAACCAGATTACCGTCGAGGCAGACCAATACATACCTTACCCACTGGATGAGGTGGCGCTCGACTTCGAGGTGCTCGGCCTATCCGAGCGCAACACAGAGCAAGTCGAAGTGCTGCTGGCAGCCTGCCGCAAAGAGAACGTAGAGATGCGCGAAGCGGCGCTCGACTTAGGCGGCGTTAAACCGCTTGTTGTAGACATCGAGGCGCATGCCATGAAGCGCGCTTTCGATTTGGTGAAGCCGCAGTTGGGCAGTAACCCGGAAGACTTGGTCGTTGCCATCATCGACATCGGTGCAACGATGACCACGCTGTCCGTGCTTGCTGATGACAAAGCCATTTACACGCGCGAGCAACTGTTCGGCGGTAAGCAGCTAACGGAAGAGATTCAGCGGCGTTACAGTCTGTCGTTCGAGGAAGCCGGGCTTGCGAAGAAGCAAGGTGGGCTGCCGGACGACTACCACGAGGAAGTGCTGCAGCCGTTCAAAGAGGCGGTGCTGCAGCAAGTAACGCGTTCGCTGCAATTCTTCTTCAGTTCTTCGCAATACGATGACGTCGACTACATCGTGCTCGCCGGTGGTACCTCGTCCATCGACGGCCTGGCCGAGATGATCGAGTCCAAGCTCGGTACGCCGACGATAATTGCGAATCCGTTTGCTGACATGTCACTAGCAGGTAAAGTGGATGCCGATGCGCTGTCCAATGACACACCTGCGCTGATGATCGCTTGTGGCCTGGCGATGAGGAGCTTCAGCTAATGGCGAATATCAACTTACTGCCGTGGCGCGAATGGGAGCGCGAGCGCAAGCAGCGGGAGTTCTACGTTCAACTGGCCGGCGTTCTCGTTGTGGGACTTGCTCTGGTGTTTGGCGCCGGACAATACCTGGACAACAGCATCGAAGGGCAGGACGGACGCAACCAGTTCCTGACCAAGAAGATCGAGGAACTGGATGAGCGCATTGCCGAGATCAGCATGTTGCGCAAGCAGCGTGAGGACCTGCTGGCCCGCATGCGGGTGATTCAGGAGCTGCAAGGCAATCGTCCGGTAATCGTGCGAATTTTCGACGAGATCGTACAGACCTTGGCCAAGGGCGTGCACTTCAACCAGCTATCCATGGATGGCACTACGCTCAACGTAGCTGGTGTAGCCGAGTCGAACAACCGCATATCGGCGTTGATGCGCAACCTCGACGGGTCGGATTGGTTTACCTCGCCTAACTTGAAGAGCATTAAGGAAGATCCGATGAACTCGGATTATGGTGACCAGGCGTCAACGTTCAACCTCAGCTTCGTGCAGAGCAATCCGAACAAGAAGACTGAAGACGAGGAGAATCTCTAATGGCCATTCAAGATTCTCTACAGCAACTACGCGAAATCGATTTCGGTAGCCTGGATCCGCAGAACATCGGTTCCTGGCCGACCATCGTCAAAGTATTGATCATGATTTTCGCTTTCGCCTTGGTCGCGGTGTTGGGATACAACCTGCACATCACCGACAAACAGAAGAAGCTCGAGATCGGTCAAGCGCAAGAGGTGGATCTGCGTAAAGAGTACGAAGACAAGGCCGCGCAAGCCGCTAACTTGGACGCGTACCGTCAGCAAAAACAAGAGATGGAAGAAGCGTTTGGCGCATTGCTGCGACAATTGCCTAGCGACACCGAAGTGCCGGGTCTGGTCGACGACATCACCCGTACAGCGCTCGACAACGAATTGACCATCGAGAGTATCAATCTCCAACCCGAGCAAAAAACCGAGTTCTATGTGGAGCTGCCCATCGACATCGTCGTGGAGGGGTCGTATCACAAAATCGGCTCGTTCGTCAGCGGTGTTGCCAACTTGTCGCGTATCGTGACCTTGCACGACTTTTCGATCGCACCTCAGCGAGAGACGTCCGGTTTGCGGATGCAGATTCTGGCTAAGACCTATCGTTACCTAGAGGAGGCAGGTTGATGCGGTCTTCTAAGGCACATTTATATACGACCGTAGCGCTCAGCCTGACCATCGGGCTCAGCGGTTGCGGGGTCTCTCGTGACTACTCGGACATCGAGTCGTTCATGGACGAAGTCGATTCCCGCCCGCGTGGACGCATAGAACCGCTGCCACCGATTGAGACGGTCCCGCCGTTCTCTTATATGGCCAGCACCAAACGCAGTCCCTTTGAGCCACCGATCGTGATCAAGAAGGTGGACCGCCAGAACGGACCGCAGGTGACACCTGACATGAATCGAGTGAAGCAGTTTCTGGAGCAGTACACGATCGGACAATTGTCCATGGTCGGTACGTTGGCTCAGGGTGGCACCACCTTTGCTCTGATCGAGGACGGCGATGGCGGTGTGCATCGAGTTCGTAGAGGCGACTACATGGGTACGGACCATGGCCGTATCGAGATTGTGAGCGATACCAGTATCGAATTGATTGAGATTGTTCCTGATGGCATCGGCGGTTGGGTGCAGCGTGCACGTACCGTAGCGCTGCAAGATGGAGCGTAGAGGATGGAGAAAATGGCAAAACTAGTTACGAGTACGGCGCGTTTGAAATGGACGCTGTGGTTGGTTTCCGCTTTTAGTGCCCTTGCGCTCGGAACGTCGGCAGGCGCTGCCACCATGGAGTCCATCGAGTTTTCCTCACTGTCCGGGGATCGCACGGAGATTCGCATGACCTTCGACAGTGCGCCTCCGGAACCCAAGGGCTATACCATCGAGCAACCGGCGCGGATCGTCCTCGACTTGCCCGGTGTCGTCAGCGGCTTGGCGGAGAAGCATCACAATCTCGGCATCGGCAACGCGCGACGGGTCAGCGTAGTGAGCACCAAAGACCGTACGCGCGCCATCGTCAACCTCACTCAGCTGGTGAGCTACGAAACGAGTGTCGAAGGCAATACGCTCTACTTACTAGTAGGTGCGGGCACCGCCGGTGGCGCACCGACCCCGCAAGCGATCGCTACGGCTGACGATCGGGTGGCGACACCCAATGGTTCCAGTATTGCCGACGTCGACTTCCGTCGCGGCGAAGGTGGCGAAGGTCGCGTAATTTTGAAGTTGAGTAATCCCAAAGTGCCCGTCAATGTGACTGGCGAAGGCAGCCGCATCCGCGTTGAAGTACGCAACACAGAACTGCCCACCAACTTACGTCGCCGTCTCGATGTCATCGACTTTGCGACGCCTGTACAGATCATCGATGCGTTGCAGGAAGGCGACCACGCGGTGTTCGTCATCTCTGCTACCGGCAACTACGACTACCTCGCCTATCAGGCGGACGACACCATGTCGATCGACGTCACGCCGATTACCGAAGAAGAGATGGCGCAACGCGACGAACTCTTCAAGTACACCGGCGAGAAGTTGTCTTTGAACTTCCAAGACATCGAGGTGCGGTCCGTACTGCAGTTGATCGCCGATTTCACCGATCTGAATTTAGTCGCCAGCGACACGGTCAGCGGGCGCATTACCCTGCGCTTGAAGAACGTGCCCTGGGATCAGGCGTTGGAATTGATCCTCAAGACCAAAGGCCTCGACCAGCGACAGGTCGGTAACGTATTGCTGGTAGCGCCTGCCGCTGAAATTGCGGCACGGGAAAAGCTCGAACTCGAGAACCAGAAGCAGATCTCGGAATTGGCGCCGTTGCGCACCGAGTTCCTGCAGATCCGCTACGCGTCGGCAACCGAGCTGTTCGATCTCTTCAGTACGGGCGGTGGCGAAGGTCAATCCATGCTGTCGGCTCGCGGTAGCGTCATCGTGGATGAACGCACCAACTCCATCATCCTCACGGATACCTCGGATCGGTTGGAAGAGTTCCGCCGAGTGATCAATCAACTCGACATCCCTGTACGTCAGGTGCTGATCGAAGCGCGTATCGTGACTGCGAACGATACCTTCTCCGAGCAAATGGGTATTACCTGGGGCGGCGGCGGCATCCACATCGATGACGACTCCGCTTGGCGTTTCGGCGGTTCTAACCAGACGCTCACCGAACTCAGCAACATCCTGGTCGACGGCACCGGCGAAATTACCACTCCCGGTGATTTGGTCGTGGATCTGGGCGTCACGCAAGCGGGTGCCTCGAGCATCGGCGTCGGCTTGACACGTGCCGGTTTCCTGGTCGATTTGGAACTGTCGGCGCTTGCTACGGATGGGCATGCAGAGATCGTGGCGCGCCCGAAAGTGATTACCGCGGACAAGAGTCCGGCCGTGATCGAGTCGGGTGTGGAGATTCCCTATCAGGAAGCGAGCTCCAGCGGTGCCACGTCAACGTCGTTCAAAGACGCAGTGCTGTCTCTCGAAGTCACGCCGCAGATCACGCCGGATGATCGCATCATCATGGAATTGAACGTCAAGCAGGACACCGTAGGTACCGTCTTCAACGGCGTGCCTTCGATCAACACCAACGAGATCCAGACCGAAGTGTTGGTAGACAACGGTCAGACGGTTGTATTGGGCGGCATCTTCCAGACGGATAAGAACATCTCTACGACGAAAACTCCGTTCCTGGGCGACTTGCCTTATGTCGGCCGGTTGTTCAAGCGGGTCATCGAAAGGGACGACAAGCAGGAACTGTTGATCTTCATCACGCCGCGCATCATTGCCGATTCGCTGACGGATCGTTAAGCGCTAACTCGTACAACACTGTACACTAACCGGCGCCTTCCTCAGGATGGCGCCGTTTTTCTATGCAGCGTAAAAATGCAGCTTAAACATGCAGCGTAACAACATATTTCTGGTTGGGCTGATGGCCGTGGGCAAGAGTACGGTGGGGCGTTTGCTGGCCGAATCGCTGGATATGCCGTTCTACGATTCCGATCAGGAGATCGAATCGCGCGCGGGCGCGGAGGTGTCGTGGATCTTCGATGTCGAGGGTGAGCAAGGCTTTCGCGATCGCGAAGAACATGTGATCGACGAGCTGTCGCAATTGGACGGGGTAGTCATCGCCACCGGTGGCGGAGCAGTCAAGCGCGAGGCCAATAGAGCGCACCTGGCCAGCCGTGGTGTGGTCATTCACATCGATTGTTCGTTGAAGCGCTTGTTAGCACGCACGCGACGAGACAAGAAGCGGCCGCTGTTGCAAGGCGAGGATCGCGAGGAAGTCCTGGTAAAACTGATGTGCGAGCGCGGACCGCTGTATGCGGAAATAGCCGATTATCGATTTGTCTCGGACGAACAATCGGCCAAAGCGCTGGTGCACACGATCGTCTCCAAGCTGAGAGACGAAGGATTAGTGTCCTGAACATTTGCAGCGTGTTGCAAAACACGCTGCCGGATTCTGACCAGATACGATTCGCGTTGGGTCCCGCGGCACATGGATGTGGTACGGGTGAATAATGATTTTTCAAAATCATTGTTTCAACGAGCGCTTAGCGGCTGGCGAGTCGAGTAACCGGTCTAGTAAACTGCCCGGACCACATAACCCCACTAGAGACCCAGATTGATAACGTTACCCGTAGATCTCGGTGAACGAGCCTATCCCATTCACATCGGGGAGGGTCTCTTGGGTGACACACAGGGCCTGGCGGCGCTGCTGCAGCCTTGCGTTCGCGGCAGGCAAGTCGCCATTGTGACCAATGCCACCGTTGGCGGATTGTACGGCGACGCGGTGGTGGGAGCGCTCAAGAGCAGCAACGACGGGGTACAAATCGACCTCCACGAAATAGGTGACGGCGAGGCGTTTAAGAATTTCGACACTTACAGCAAGGCGATGGATTGGTTGCTGGGCCATGGGCACAACCGCACCAGCTGCCTGATTGCTTTGGGTGGAGGTGTGGTGGGTGATCTTGCTGGGTTCGTCGCAGCAACTTACCAACGCGGTATCGACTTCGTGCAGATTCCAACCACCTTGCTCGCGCAGGTCGACTCCTCGGTCGGCGGTAAGACCGCAATCAACCATCGCCTCGGCAAAAACATGATCGGAGCGTTCTACCAGCCTCGCGCGGTGGTGATCGACACGGCTGTTCTGAACACGCTGCCTCCGCGCGAGTACGCAGCCGGATTGTCCGAAGTGGTTAAGTACGGGGTGATTGCCGATGCTGCGTTTTACGATTGGTTGGAACGTAACGTTGAGGGACTTGTCAATAAAGAGCCGAGTGTGCTGAGTCGTGCGATTCAGCGCTCGTGCGAGATCAAGGCGCGAGTCGTGGCGCAAGACGAGCGCGAAGGGGGGCTTCGCGCCATCCTCAACTACGGGCACACATTCGGGCATGCGATAGAGAATCTGTCGGGTTACGGAACTTGGCTACACGGCGAAGCGATAGCCGTAGGAATGCTCATGGCACATCGTTTTTCGGAACGCCTGTCACGTCTCGATCAAGGCTCCGAACAACGTCTGCAAGCGCTGCTCACAGCATTGGGGCTTCCAGTAGCGCTCGAGAGCGGGGTGACGGCAGAAGGCCTCAAGCAGGCCATGGGTCTCGACAAGAAGGCGGTCGATGGCAGGATTCGTTTCGTGGTGGCCAACTCGATCGGCGACGTCGAATTGGTCGACGAGTACGACGAAGGAGTATTGTCCGCGGTCTTAGAGGAGTTTTGCTGAACGTGCAACGGACGTTCCTGGGCCTGACCCACAACCCCTTCGTACCGCCGCAAGAAGGCTTCTACCCCGGCGGTGATCGCAAACGCCATCTGGATCAGTTGCGTCACTTGAGCCAATGGTCGCGGCGTGTGTTGGCAGTGACCGGGCCGTATGGGATTGGTAAATCGACGATTTTCCGCCAGCTGTCGACGAGTCTGGAACCGAAAACCAAGGGTGCGCGCCTGGCGGGAAGCTTGGTGACCTCGGAGCGCGAGATCGTGCTTGCCGTCGCACAAGGATTTGGCGTCGATGTAGTGGGGGATGCGCATGTCGACGACATCACGGCGGTGCTGGTGGAGTTCGTCAGGGAACAGACCGAGGATGGCTGGGTGTGCATGACGATGGTCGACGACGCGCATCAGTTACAGGCAGCAGCAGTCAAGAGACTGTTGCAGATAGCGTCGCAGACCGAGTTGCGAGTGGTCTTTTTCACCGAAACGGGGCTGATTGATACTATCACTCAAGTTGCCCACCGGCTTGAGTTAGAATGGTTCGAGATCAGGCTTTCGGGCCTGACCCAGGCGGACGTGCGAAGCTATTTGGAGTGGCGTTTTGAGCAGGCGGGGTACAAGGGATCGTTACCGTTTACGACCGTTCAAGTCGAGAAGCTTGTTAGCCGCTCGAAGGGCAATCCGCATCTTGTCAATCAGTTGGCGAGTCAGTTGTTAGGCGATATAGAGTCAGGCAACGTCGAACGGCACGCCCGCTTCCCGACGACGCACATCGTACTGACCGCGTTGATTGTCGTGATCGTGGGACTCGTCTATCTGCTTGTCCAAGACGACGAGCCGCAGATTGAGGTCGTTCGCGTCGATCCCCCCGTGCAGGCGCGACCGGCGCAGTCGCCTGCGCAATTACCCGAGGAGAGACCTTCTCTATCGGTCCCCGCAGAAACGGCTTTATCCCCGGAGCTTGAGACCGCGACGCAGACACCACCGCTGTCGAGGTCTGTTGAGAGTGGCGGTGCGCTCCAGACGGACACGAGCGCAGAAGTCACTGTGCCACCGCCGGTGAGGGAAGATGAGGCCGTGGACCTCGTGGAAACTAACGCGTCTCAAGTCGATGAATCCAACCTGGAAACAGGCCTGACAACGGAGCCGGACCCACAACTGCAACCGGAAACTGCACCGCAACGGGAACCGGAAGCGGAGCCTCGGCAACCGCCTCCCACCTCTCAGGTGCCGGTGGTCGAAGCGAGCCAGCCCGCTCAGTCGGCTACGGCTGTCGCCTTGCGCGGTAGCGATTGGTTGCTCAAACAGAACCCCAGCCGCTACACCTTGCAGTTAGTGACGCTGTCTTCGTTCGAACGGGTGGAGGCACTGATCGAGCGTCAAGCGGACGCCTCGGAATTCGCAGTCTACCGGACGCGGCGCAACGATCGTGTGCTGTACGTGGTGACGTACGGACTGTTCTCCAATCGCGATGCAGCGGTACGCGCGGCATCGGAACTGCGTGGTGAGCTTGGGGAACTGAATCCGTGGATACGACCGCTGAGCATGGTGCAGGACGCGATACGTCAGAGTCCGTAAGCGCAATGGGTCACTCAATCTGACGGACGGGGTGGCAGGAAGGCGTCAGGGTGCCTCGGGCTAGAAAGGACGTCGAGTACGCTATTGCTGCTCAGTCAGATTGCCTTAATGCCGAGGACATGGTGAGCGGCTTTGTTCGTTTGCTTTGAATTGAGCACGGTAACGTTGGAGAACCCGTAGTCACTCATCCAGCTGTGCACCGTGTCTAGCGGAATGACCCAGTTGTATACGGGCTCCAACATATCGAGAATCCCCATCTTGGTGCTCCGGGGAAGTCCGCGCAGGTTTCGCGTCAGGTTTAAGACATTATCAATAAACGGCAACGCAGTGTCCCAGCTCCGTGCCTGTACTTTCTCAACCCAAGCCAGCCGATCTATGGCATTCGTGAGAGTGTGGAAGTAACGCCGTTGTGCAAGTGTCAGGCGTCGATTGTGAATGCCCTCGGGTGCGTAGACCATCAAATAGATCGCGCCTCCGGGGCGCACCATCGCAGCTGCACTGGCGAAGGCTAAGCGAGGATCGTGAGTGTGCATTGCGACGCCCCACAAATTGGCGAAATCGAATTGACCGATCCACTCTGAGTGCTCCTCTCGAAGTCGAAGAATATCAGCGCGTTCTACGTGTGGATTGAACTGACGGGTGCTGTCTAGAGCGCTTGCTGAGACATCTACGGACAATACTTCGCGAGCACCAATCCTTTGCATCGTGCGCGTCCATCGCCCCATCCCGCAGCCGACATCGATGCATCGTTTGCCTTTAATCAGGTTTGGGTCGATCGGATGGTCCAACACATAGCTCCCCATACCGGGATGGGAGAAGGTGTTACCACCGTTTGGATGCTCGCCGGTCCATTCGTAAACACGGTCGGCGACGTAGGCATCGTCTGTCGACGCACCCGGTGTGTCAAAGTAGTCAGCGTTACCTTGGAGCGCTAGTTTCCATTGCAGTTCGAACTGATCATCGTAAACGGGAGGTTTGTAGACGCCCGAGTATTCGTCGAGCCACACGACGCGATTGTCGTCGAAATGAGGATTTCGCAATGCGGCGAGATTCCATGTCGAATGTTTAGGACGCTAGTGTTCGGGCTACGCATTGTCAATATGTGAAGTTGGTCTCGAACGTGTGTCATGGATCGAGGAAGTGTATCCGTGTTCAAGAGGAGACATCAGTACTTCGTGGATTTAGGATGGCTGCAGGTAGATTGGCCTGATAGACCATGAGTCCCGAATCGAGCGTCGAACTTGTGTATTTCAACATGCGTGGCCGTGCGGAAGCCTCCCGATTACTCCTGACGGTCGTGGATGCGTCCTTTGAAGATCATCGAGTTTGCGATGTAGCTCAATGGAGCAAGCTGAAACCCCGGCTTCCGTTTGGCGCACTGCCGATTCTTAAAGACGGACCATCTACGCTAAGCCAGAGTCATGCAATTCTTCGTTACCTCGCCTATCGATATGAGTTACTTCAGAATAGTCTCATTGACCAGTCAATCTATGACGAAGCGCAGTTTTCACTAGCTGAGGCACAAGAAGATCTGTGGCAATTTGCCTGGCGCGAAGATTACCTGACGGATCCAGAACCATACGCAACGGGTAGACTCTCGTTCTTTCTAAATAGCCTCCAGGCGCATCTCGCTCAGCACGGCGGGGATTGCTGGATCGGCAACTCTATATCTCACATAGATTGCTTAGCTTTCGCTTTTCTCGATGAGTTGAGAGCCTTCTTCCCAACTACGCTCGCAAGTTTCGCTCGGTTGTCGGAATTCCATGAGACGTTCAAGAACAGACCACCTGTTCACGCCTATATCGAATCTGGACGACGTCCGGCCGTCTTTGGGATGGCGCTTAACGGGCCAAAAATTGATCCCGAAGCCAAGGTAGCGCCGGGAGAGATGTTCGAGAACCCGTGGACAGATCCTGTTCCGCTGTCCTAACCGCTCATTTCATCGTAACTATGGCGATGGGATTCAAACGTGGGAATTGCCTTAGTGTCGAGGCTGCGGATCCACCTCGGGTCCTTCGCGATAGAACGTCACCACTTCCTCGTAAACGCCGGATCCAGTGTTGATTGCACGATGCACACGCTGTTCCGGTTCGTCCCAATCGGCAAGCCCCGGGTGCACGGGAAACTCGACACGTTCGCCACTGTCTTGGTATTCGATGGCGAGGGTGGTGCCGCGCACGACGACGGTGAAACGGCGGCATGCGTCGTGGTGCCAGTACATCGCCTCGCCGGGATCGAGAACCAACCTTCTGATGAGAAGGTTGTCTTGGCTGGAGATGACGTCGACTTTCATGAACTGGCTCAGGGTAGTTGAGTGCTACCCATCAGATAGCGGTCGACTTCACGGGCGACTTCGCGGCCTTCGTTGATCGCGCGAACCACCAACGATTGACCTCTGCGGCAATCACCGGCGGCAAAGATGCCGTCGATGTTGGTTGTGTACGCACCGTAGTCCGCGAGATAGTTGGAACGTTCGTCATAAGCGAGCCCCAACGGGTCGGACACCTCGTGTTCCGGACCCAGAAAACCCATCGCCAGCAAGACGAGGTCTGCCTGCCAGTCCTTTTCGGTACCGTCGATGTTCTTGAACTGACCGTTCACCATCTCGACCTCGACAGTGCGCACGCCAGTCAACTGCCCAGAGTCATCGCCGGTGAAGTTGAGCGATGAGATCGAATACACGCGCGGATCGCGACCTTGTGTGTGACTGGCTTCTTCATGACCGTAGTCGACACGGAAAATCCGTGGCCAGGTCGGCCAAGGGTTGTTTGGCGCACGATCTGCGGGCGGCTTTGGAAACAACTCGAAGTTGACCAGGCTCTTACAGCCGTGGCGTAGCGAGGTACCGATGCAGTCGGTGCCGGTGTCGCCGCCGCCGATCACGATGACGTGTTTGTCTTTCGCTGAGATGTAGTTACCGTCGTCGTGCCGTGAATCGAGCAGACTCTTGGTGTTGGCCGTCAAGAACTCCATAGCATAGTGCACGCCGCTAAAGTCGCGCCCGGGGATGGGCAGGTCGCGTGGCACGGTAGCACCCGTCGCTAGCACGACGGCGTCGTTGTCGTCGCGCAGTTGGGTGATGGACAGGCTGCCCGAGGTACCGTCTCCAACGGGGCTGTTGACAAAGAACTCAACGCCCTCGTCACGCAGCAATTGCACGCGGCGTTCCACCACTTCGTTTTTGGCGAGCTTCATGTTGGGTATGCCGTACATCAGCAAGCCACCGATACGATCCGCCCGTTCGTAGACACTGACGGTATGCCCGGCTTTGTTGAGTTGCGCTGCTGCAGCAAGACCTGCTGGACCCGACCCGATCACCGCAACGGTCTTTCCGGTACGTTGTGCCGGAGGGTGCGGCACCACCCAACCCTCATCGAAACCACGATCGATGATGGCCATCTCGATGTTCTTGATCGTCACGGCTGGATCGGTAATACCGAGTACGCACGAGCCCTCGCAAGGCGCCGGGCACACACGGCCGGTGAATTCCGGGAAGTTGTTGGTTTTATGCAGGCGTTCCAAGGCATCGCGCCACTGGTCTCTATACACCAGGTCGTTCCATTCGGGTATGAGATTGTGAATGGGACAACCGTCCTCGGACTGACAAAACGGTACGCCGCAATCCATACAACGCGCGCCCTGAGTGCGCAGGCGCTTCACGTCGTGGTCGGTATATATTTCGTCGAAATCCAGCAGCCGCACGGCCGGGTCGCGATAGCTCGCGGCGTTGCGGGGGAACTCCATAAATCCTGTCGGTTTACCCATAGTCTCAGTTGGTAAGGCTTATTGCTCTGCTTGTTGTTCTAATTGTGTCTTGGTTTGGCTTGTGGGTCAGAGCCTCATCCGGCGCTGACTTGCTTCTTGCGTTCTTCGAGGACGCGCTTGTAGTCCGTCGGCATGACTTTCACGAACTGGCGGAGACTTCTTTGCCAATTGGCTAACAGTCGTTCGGCGACTGGGGACTTCGTATAGCGCTGGTGATTGGTCACCAAATGATGCAACTCCTCGATGTCCTCGTCGGTCTGTATGGTTTCCAGTTCGACCATCTCCATATTGCACCGGTCGGCGAAAAGGCGCTGAGGATCCCACACATAAGCGATGCCGCCACTCATACCTGCCGCGAAATTACGGCCCGTTGGACCGAGAATAACAGCCCGGCCACCGGTCATGTACTCGCACCCGTGGTCTCCCACACCTTCGACGACCGCTGAAGCGCCGCTGTTACGTACGCAGAAGCGCTCGGCCGCAACGCCGCGAAAATAAGTCTCGCCGGATGTAGCGCCATACAACGCGACATTGCCGATTAGAATGTTGTCCTCGGCTTTGAACTGACTGTCGTGCGGTGGGTAAATGATGACTTTGCCGCCGGACAGGCCTTTGCCGACGAAGTCGTTGGCGTCGCCTTCCACCTCCAGGGTGACCCCCTTGGCCAGCCAGCAACCGAGACTTTGTCCTGCACTGCCGGTGAACTTGAAGTGAATGGTGTCATCCGGAAGCATTTCCGGACCCACTTCGCGAATGATCTTGTTCGAGAGCATCGCGCCAACGACTCGGTTGGTGTTGACGATGGGTAACTCGGCCTGCACCTTGGAGGCACCGTTCGAAGTCAGGGCCGGCTGGGCAAGATCCATGAGCTGATTGTCCAGAGCTCGATCGAGTTCGTGATCTTGCTCGTGCATGGCATACGCGCCCAGAAACTCCGGCGGGATCGTGGCTGGGGTCAAGATCGCAGTTAGATCGAGGCCGTCGGCCTTCCAATGACCGATGGCGTCGTCGGTGTTCAACAGGTCTACGCGGCCGATCATCTCGTTGACGGTCTTGATGCCGAGTTGCGCCATGATTTGACGCAGTTCCTTGGCCACCATGAAGAGATAGTTCACCACGTGATCGGGAGCGCCGTTGAACTTCTTGCGCAGTTCCGGGTCTTGCGTCGCAATGCCCACCGGGCATGTATTGAGGTGGCACTTGCGCATCATGATGCACCCCAAAGCAATGAGGGGAGCCGTAGCGAAGCCGAATTCTTCGGCACCTAACAGTGCGGCGATGGCGACGTCGCGCCCCGTCTTCAATTGCCCGTCGGTTTGCAGCACGACTCGTGAGCGGAGGTTGTTCAACACCAGAGTCTGATGGGTCTCCGCGATGCCGAGTTCCCACGGCACCCCGGCATGTTTGATGGAGGTCAGCGGCGAAGCACCCGTGCCGCCGGTATCGCCTGCTATCACTAAGTGGTCGGCGCGGGCTTTGGTGACGCCGGCAGCGACTGTGCCGACACCGATCTCGGCACCCAACTTGACGCTGATACGGGCCTTGGGGTTGCCGTTCTTGAGGTCGTGGATGAGTTGCGCCATGTCCTCGATGGAGTAAATGTCGTGGTGCGGCGGTGGGCTGATCAACCCTACCCCTGGAGTCGAGTGGCGCAGTGTGGCGATGTAGTCATCGACCTTACCGCCCGGTAATTCGCCGCCTTCGCCGGGCTTAGCGCCCTGGATGATCTTGATTTGCAGCTCATCGGCGTTGGTCAGGTAGTTGATCGTGACACCGAAGCGCCCGCTCGCCACCTGCTTGATCGCTGAGCGTTTCGAGTCGCCGTTGGGTAGCGGCTTGAAACGTTCGGGGTCTTCGCCCCCCTCGCCGGTGTTGGACTTGCCGCCGAGACGGTTCATGGCGATGGCGAGACTCTCGTGGGCTTCGGCGCTGATCGAGCCAAAACTCATGGCGCCGGTGGCGAAACGCTTCACGATTTCGCTTTCGGGTTCGACTTCATCGATCTCGATTGGTGTGGCATTGGGATTGAAGGTCAACAATCCCCGTAGCGTGGCGTTTCTCGTATTGTGTTCGTTGACGTGTTTTGCGAACTGCCAATAGGCTTCTTCGCTGTTGGTGCGTACCGCGTTTTGCAGATGAGCCACTGCCTGCGGGTCCCACATGTGCGTATCGCCGTGGCGACGCCAGTGGAAGTCGCCCGGATTGGGCAGCACCTTGAGCGGTATCACATTGCGTGCGGGAAAACCGAGCGCATGCCGCCTTTGCATCTCTTCCGCCAGGACTTCGAAACCCACACCTTCGACGCGGCTGGCCGTGCCTGTAAACGATAGTTCGACCACTTCGCCGGCGAGGCCCACTGCTTCGAAGATCTGTGCACCCTTGTAGGATTGCAGCGTGGAGATGCCCATCTTGGCCATGACCTTGAGCATGCCCTTGGCCACTGCTTTCTTGTACGCAGTGACCACATCTTCATCGGATTTGACGTGCGCTATGTGGTCCATCAACCCCCGGCCGCGGTTGTCCCAAAGCGCCTCGAAGGCGAGATAGGGATTAATCGCGTCGACGCCGTAGCCGATGAGCAGGCAGTGATGGTGCACCTCGCGTGCTTCGCCGGTTTCGAGCACGATGCCGATGCGGGTGCGGGTGTGATCGCGAACCAGATATTGATGCACCGTGCCTGCGGCCAGCAGCGCACTGATGGGCACGCGCTCGGCGTCGGTGTCACGGTCCGACAGGATGAGCAGGCTGTAGCCTTCGTCGATCGCGCTGCGAGCTTCCCCATTGATGCGGTCCAACGCTGCGCGCAAGCCCTCTTGTCCGGAGTTGGCAGGGAAGGTGATGTCGATGGTTTTACTGCGCCAACCCCGGTGATCCATGTGCTTGAGCGAAGCGAGCTCGGAGTTCGACAAAATGGGATGCGGCATGCGCAGGCGGTGGGAATGCTCGGGTGTGATGTCCAGCAGATTCTGTTCCGGACCGATGTAGCACTCCAACGCCATGATGACTTCTTCGCGGATCGAATCGATGGCGGGATTCGTCACCTGGGCAAAACGTTGCTTGAAGTAGTCGTAGAGCATGCGCGGTTTCGACGACATGACTGCGAGTGCCGCGTCGTTGCCCATTGAGCCGAGCGGATCGCGTAGCTCGCTGACCATGGGTTGCAGCATGAACTGCATGGTTTCCTGCGTGTAACCGAACGCTTGCATGCGTTGTGTGAGACTCTCCTGGCTCAACCCTTCGCCCACGATCATGGGGATTTCGGCCAAATCGATGCGCTGTGTTTCCAGCCATTCGCCATAGGGCCGGCGCGACGCCAAGTCGGTTTTCAATTCCTCATCGGGAATCATGCGGCCCTGGTCGAAGTCGATGAGGAATACTTTGCCCGGTTGCAGGCGACCCTTGGCGACGACGCGCGCGGGGTCTACAGGAACCACGCCGACTTCCGAAGCCATGATGCACTTGTCGTCATCGGTGATGTAATAGCGTGACGGGCGCAAGCCGTTGCGGTCGAGCACTGCGCCGATGTAGGTGCCGTCGGTGAAGGCAATGGACGCCGGTCCGTCCCAGGGCTCCATCAAGCTCGAGTGGTATTCGTAGAAAGCCTTTTTGTCACTGGACATAGAGCCGTGTTGCTGCCACGCCTCTGGAATCATCATGAGCACCGCTTCTTGCAGCGTACGGCCGCTCATTAACAAGAATTCCAACACGTTGTCGAACGTGCCGGAGTCTGAGCAGTCGGGCTCAACGATTGGAAACAATTTGCTGAGATCGGCACCAAAGAGGTCGCTCTTAACCACGCCTTCGCGGGCGTTCATGGAATTGACATTACCCAACAACGTGTTGATTTCGCCGTTGTGACTCATGAAGCGATTGGGTTGTGCGCGATCCCACGAAGGGAACGTGTTGGTGCTGAACCTGGAGTGCACCATGGCCAGGTGACTTTCGTAGTCCGTGTTTTTGAGATCCGGGAAAAACGAGATCAGCTGGTCAGGTGTCAGCATGCCTTTGAAGATGATGACTTTGGACGACAGCGAGCACACGTAGAAGAGCTGTCGCTGGGTCAGTTCGCGATTGCCCCTTAACAAATGCGTGCTGTGCTTGCGGATGAGATAAAGCTTGCGTTCGAAGTCGTCACCGCGCACACCGTCCGCGGCGCCGATGAAGAGCTGCTCGAAATGCGGCATGGCGGCTCGGGCGGCGTTACCGATATCGGCGGCATCGGGATCGACGGGCAGAGTACGCCAGCCGATGAGCGTTTGTCCGGCGGCTTGGATCTGTTCTTCGAGAATTTTTTTGCAATGACTGCGTTCGTTGGCATCGGTCGGCAGAAAGACGATGCCCACACCGTAGCTGCCGTTGGCGGGTAGCGCCGTACCGAATTGGTCCCGGGCCAGTGTGTCGAGCAGCTTGTGCGGGAGCGCCGTGAGGATGCCTGCACCGTCGCCGGTGTTTTTCTCGTAACCGACACCGCCGCGATGCTCCATGCAGCAATTCATGTGGACGGCGTCGGCGACGATTTGGTGACTGGCGCGGCCCTTGATGTCGCAGATGAAGCCGACACCGCAGGCGTCTTTCTCTTGCGCAGGATCGTAGAGTCCATGCTTGGCAGGTAAGCCTATACGCTGAGTTTCCGGCGGTGTCGCGGATTCGGTCGGTGGAGTCCCTCTCAAGGTCATGTCGCTCTCTCTGCCCTCTCTTTGCCCGGTTGCTCCGCGCAATGTGGAGCTAGCCGTTGTCTCCAGCCGAGCCCCAAGTGTCCCAATAAACGCCGCATCTATGCTGCACTGCTGCACTCAAGCCGTCGCAACGACAGTTCGCGTTGCGGCCAACGTGAGGGCGAGGTATCCCGTCTGCTCATCATTTTGAGCTGACCCTAACCCTTGTGAAATGCCGCTTGCGTGTTGTTAAGTTATTGATTTTTAGTACTAAAACGCAAGCGATCGTGTGCGACTAGTACGAAAGACGAAACATCTCAAAAATAGCCCGTCTAATCAAGGTTGACCGGCCATTTCGGCTCATTATAGACAAATTAATTGCATATTGGGGTCGGAGACACTCCGCGAACCGCCAATTTGTCTCCGACCCCATTGCGTGGCGGCTATTTTGTCTCCGACCCCAACTCTTTGAGGCGATACCAGTAGCGGTACGCGGGTGTGAAACCGAGCTCAGCGTATAGCGCGGCAGCTGGCCGGTTGTCCTCCGCCACCTGTAGATATGCCCGTCTCGCACCGATACCGGCACCCCACTGCAACATTGCTCGCACCAGCTGACGGCCGACGCCGCGCCGGCGGTGGCGGGCGTGGGTGAAAATGTCGAAAAGTCCCATGAGGTTGTTGTCGACTACCGTCAATCCACAGGCCTGCGGGTGGTCAACGTCACCCACGATCGCGAAGCCGCACTGTCCGGTGATGCCTCGCAATATCGCCCGATGCAGTGAGCGTGCCGGTTCGGTCATGCCCGTGAGCGCACAGTAGACTTCCAGCCAAGATTCCAGGGAGAGTAGGGAGATGGTGGTCTCTGGAAAGCTAGTGGCACGTGGACGTTCGATCGGTGGGCTGACGAGCACGACGCTCGGCTCCGCCAAGGTGTAGCCGAGTTCGGCGAGCGCGACGTCCAGTTGCAGATGGCTTGGGAGAAACGTAGGGAGTCGGAACGTAGCAGGCAGACCCGCTCGCGCGAACAGTTGTTCGCAGTAGCGGATCCTCGTTTCTAATTGACCATCGGCCTCTACAGGGTCCGCATAGAGAGGGACCACGCAATTAGCGCGTTTGGTAAAGCCTCTTGAGAGGCGCAAGACCCAGCCATCATGGAACACTTGCTGAAGCGCGGGCCAGGCGTTGAGCGAGGCTTCCTCTATGCGTTGGTTCAAAGCGTGCTCATTCAGACCTTGCATACCCTGTTTGCCTCGGGCTACCGCTTGCACGGGTGTGATTCCGCAAGAGAATCATTACAATACGCGCCCGCCGTAAAGCACCATAAAACCACTAAAACGCTGAACAATACCAAGATATAGAGGGACACACATGAAGGATCCAGTACGCGTCACCATCACCGGGGCCGCGGGACAAATCGGCTATGCCATTCTTTTCCGAGTTGCATCCGGCGCCATGTTGGGTCCGGACCAACCGGTGATCTTGCACCTGCTGGAAATCACTCCGGCGTTGGATGCGCTCAAAGGTGTGGCCATGGAGTTGGATGATTGTGCGTTCAGTCTCCTCGAGGGTGTCGTACAAACGGACGATCCGAATGTTGCTTTTAAAGACTGTGACTATGCGCTGCTCGTCGGTTCGAGACCGCGGGGGCCCGGCATGGAGCGCAAGGATCTGTTGGAGGCCAACGCTGCCATCTTCTCAGAACAAGGTAAGGCGTTGAACGATCACGCGTCGCGCGATGTCAAAGTGCTGGTGGTGGGTAACCCGGCCAACACCAACTGTCTGATCGCCCAGCGCAATGCGCCGGATCTCGAGCCCCGGAACTTCACTGCGATGACGCGACTCGATCACAACCGTGCGATGGCGCAGCTTGCGCAGAAGACTAACAAGCATGTCAACGATGTCGAAGGACTGTGCATCTGGGGTAATCACTCAGCCACGCAATATCCGGACATTCATCGTGCTAACGTTGCAGGTACCGATGCGATGAGCTTGGTCGACATGGACTGGTACACGGGAGATTTTATTCCCACCGTACAACAGCGCGGGGCCGCCATCATCGAAGCGCGAGGGGCCTCGAGCGCGGCGTCGGCGGCGAATGCGGCGATCGATCACATGCACGACTGGGCTTTGGGCAGCGACGGTATCGTCAGCATGGGCGTCTATTCCGATGGCAGTTACGACATCGAAGAAGGCCTGATTTACTCCTATCCCGTCACCACCGGCGACGGCGATTGGCAAATCGTACAGGGCATTACGGTGAACGAATTCAGTCGAGGTAAGATGGACGCCACCGCCCAGGAACTGGCGGAAGAACGCGATGCGGTTGCACACTTGCTGCCGTAGAAGCGTATCGTTTTGGGCGAGCGTGCTGCTCGCCTGCCTGAGTTTTGCCGGGTGCGGCGACTCTTCGGACTCGGACGGTCCAATTGGCGCTACCGGCGGTCCCGCGGAAGTGGCCGAAGATGCGTCGTCCTACCCGCTGACTAAGACCGTTGATCAGCTCGACACCTATCATGGCGTAGAGGTCGTCGACCCCTATCGTTGGCTGGAAGCCGATGTCCGGGAGGACGCCGACGTGCGGGAGTGGGTAAACGCGCAACAAGCGCATGCCAGAGACTACCTCAGGGCGCTGCCTGAATGGGAGGGCGTCAACCGTCGCTTGAAAGCCGTGTGGAACATGGAAAGTTTCGGTGTCCCCTTGAAGCGGGGCGGCCGCTATTTCTATAGCTACAACGACGGGTCCATGAACCAACCGCAAGTGCTCATGCACACGGTACTCAACGAACCCGCCACGGTGTTGTTCGACCCCAACACGTGGTCAGAAGACGGCACCGACGCGCTTGCGGCGTTTTTCCCGGACCCCACTGGCCGCTACGTCGCTTATCTCGTGCAACAAGCCGGTTCCGACTGGCGGACCGCCAAGATCCGTAACCTTAAAGACGGGGAAGATCTGTCCGATGAACTCGATTGGCTCAAATTCACCGCGCTGGCGTGGCGCAAGGATGGCCAGGGTTTCTACTACAGCCGTTATCCGGAGCCACAGGGGGAGCGCTATCTCGAAGTGGTCGATTCGAGCCAGGTTTACTACCACGAGATCGGCACGGGTCAGGACCAGGACCAATTGGTCCATCAAGACCCGGATCATCCCGATTGGCGCTTTTCAGCCGATGTGACCGAGGACGGTGAGCTTCTCGTTATCACCGTTTCAATCGGCACGGACAACAGGTATCAGATCCTGACGAAACCTGTAGGCAGCAACGCACCTGCGCAGTATCTCGTTGAAGGTTTCGAGCACGACTACACGTTCGTGGCGCGCTTGGGTAACGAACTCCTCTTTCGAACCGATTTGGAAGCCGAACGCGGTCGCGTCGTAGCGGTCGACCTCGACACTCGGATCCCGCGCGAGGTGGTGCCGGAGGACGAGCATATGCTGCAGCAATCCGCCTTCCTGGGCGGCAAGCTGGTCAATCGTTACGTAGCGGATGCAGCGTCGTTGGTGCGGGTTGTCGACCTCGAGGTGCAAGGCCCGATGGCAGCGGTCGAACTCAAGTTGCCGGGGATCGGATCGGTCGCAGGATTTACGGGTACCGGCGATGACAGCGAGACGTTCTATCGGTACGCAAGCTTCAACGAGGTGCCGACCATCCGTCGTCTGGATCTGGACTCCATGGCCCAGACCGACTTCAAAACCACGGAAGTCGGCGTGGACTTGGATGACGTGGTCGTCGAGCAGGTGTTCTACTTTTCCGCGGACGGCACCCGTGTGCCCATGTTCATCGTGCACAAGAAAGGGCTAGAGAAAGATGGCCGCAATCCAACACTGCTGTATGCCTATGGCGGATTCAATGTCTCGTTAATGCCGGACTTTTCGGTGACGCGTGCGGTGTGGCTAGAGCGGGGTGGCGTTTTCGTGCAGGCCAACCTGCGCGGCGGCGGCGAATATGGAGAGAACTGGCATCAGGCAGGGACCAAGCTGCGCAAGCAGAATGTATTCGACGATTTCATAGCCGCGGCCGAGTACCTGATCAAGGCGGGTTATACCTCCCCGCAGCAACTCGGCATCATGGGGGGCAGCAATGGGGGACTGCTCGTCGGTGCCGTCTTGAATCAGCGACCGGAGTTGTTCGGCGCAGCGCTACCTTTGGTCGGCGTGATGGATATGTTGCGTTTTCACAAGTTCACCGCCGGTGTATTTTGGGTCGATGACTACGGTTCCTCCGACGATCCGGTGGAATTCGAGGCGCTGTTTAAGTATTCGCCTTATCACAACATTCGCATGCTCGAGTATCCACCGGTTTTGATAGGCACCGCGGATACTGACGATCGTGTCGTACCGGCGCACAGCTTCAAGTACGCGGCACGTTTGCAAGCATTGCAACAAGGTAACGCACCGGTATTGCTAAGAGTGGAAAACAAAGCCGGACACGGATCCGGCAAACCGCGATCCATGCGCATTGAGGAATATTCCGACTATTGGGCGTTCCTAATTCACCATCTGAAGACGTAAAGCGCGGTTAAAGCCCATACTTTGCGGTGATCGAACGTGCTAGGTAACGCGCATCGAACGAGTCGCGGTGTCCGTCGACGATAGCGTGTGCGCATTCGACCTGACGGACAACCCGCGGTGACGTCACCGTGTAAGTCGAAGCCCCCGCCTCAACCTCGTTGCCGTCTTCATCCTCGGCATACTCGATTTCTTCTTCTTCCGTCACGTCGAGGACGCTGTTGGTCGCCTGTACGGTAACGAAGGCATAACCGTCTTGTTGGCACAACTCGGCGGCGCGGAGCAGGGACAAGTCCATGACCCGCTCCATGTCGGTATTCTCGTTACCCGTGAATGTCACCTGCCAGCTGGCAGCTCCGGTTTTTTGTTCGCGGTAGCCGCCGTCCCGATACCAGCGGTCGGCCTGATAGGGTGTTTGGCAGGCAGTGAGCAACAGCGCGGCACCGGTAATGACCAGCCGGCCTGGTACGCGTTGATTCATCGGTGATTGAGCGCGTACTTCTCCCGCAGGGTGCGCGTGATGAAGCGGCTGGCCAACCGCGTTGCAGCCTCGGAGCTCGGTGCTTGAAAACATTCTGTGCGAATCACACTCGCGGGCGCTGGCATGTCGGGTACTAACCAGGGCGTGCCTGCACTACTTATCGTGTGAGACTGCAATGCCGCATCGGTTTCGAAGTAGGCGTAACCGGCGTCCGCGCACAGCTCTGCCGAGCGCAGCAGTAGAAAGTCCGACACACGCTCGGGGTCGTAGCGGCCATGACCGCTGTAGTGTACGTCGAACACATCCGGAGCGAGCTGTGTATGCGAGTAGCCGCCTTGATGGTCGGTTTTGGGCACGTACTGCATCGTGCCGCAGGCCGCCAGCCCGCAGGCCAGCGTGAGGGCCATTATCTTGACGAGCACACGGTTGGACATACGCATCTCCCCAATCGACACTCTGTGTTTGTAGGGCATCGAGCGTGAACGCAACCTGAACGCTCGAGTTACAGAAATATTCTACAAATCGGCCATCACCTTTACGTTAGGGTTCGAATGTATGACGCCCTTTGGAATCGCGACACCCGGTGAGCGAAAGTCGCTCGACCCAACACCCAGTCCGCACTTTGCGCCGCTGACGCCGAGCTTGCACATCGGTTATCGCAAGGGGGTGAACATCAGTCGTTGGGTGTTGCGGCGACGGATCGCGGGACGCTACTACACGCACACTTTTCGGGACATCATTCCCGACGACGACTTGCCGGCCGACGGCAAAAGGGTGCTGAGTTTTCAACAGATCAAATCGAGAGTACTGGCCATGGCTTTGACTGACGATGAACGACCATTCCCGCGCTTGTGTACGTTCTGCCGCAAGGGTGAGCACGAGGTGGCCGCATTGGTGGCCGGTCAGGACGGCTTCATCTGCGATAGCTGCATCGATATCGGACACGCCATCGTGGAGGAGTTCCGGCGTAATCCGGACCGGGACTGGTCGAATTGGCGGCCTGAGAGTTAGCCGATCGACTGCAAGGCGCCGTGTTGCTGAGTTAGGCGCTCTGGTATCTTGTGCTCTCGAACTCGCTGGGGAGAGCAACGATGTCCATCCGTGAATTCAAACTCGAGATTCCCGAAATTGAGTTGGACGATCTCAAGCGCCGGTTAGCTCACACGCGGTTCCCGGAAGCGGAAACCTGCGCTCACACAGATGCGGATGATTGGAGCCAGGGTCTGCCGCTCCAATATGCCCGTGAGCTGACCGATTATTGGCTAAACCAATACGATTGGCGGGCACGCGAGGCGTATTTCAACAGGCATCCGCAATTCAAGCTCGAGATTGAAGATCTGGACATTCATTTCATCCACTGCGCTAGTCCACACGAGGGCGCTCGTCCTCTGCTCATCACGCACGGCTGGCCAGGCAGCGTGGTGGAGTTTCACAAGATCATCGATCCTCTGGTCGATCCTGTGGAGTACGGAGGACAAGCAGAGGATGCGTTCCATGTGATATGCCCGTCTCTGCCTGGCTACGGCTTCTCGGACAAACCGACCACAACGGGATGCGGTGTCGAAAAAATTGCCAGGATGTGGGATCAGCTGATGCGCGCACTCGGCTACCCGTCTTACTTTGCGCAAGGAGGAGACTGGGGTTCGGCGGTGACGACCGCGATCGGCTTTCAAAACCTCGGCGCTTGTCGCGGCATCCACGTCAATATGCCTAACGCGAACGCGCCAAAAGAGGCATTGGCGGATCCCGACGAGAAGGATAAGCGTGCGTTGGCGGGGGCTCGGTACTATCAAGAGTGGGGTGCCGGTTATTCGAAGCAGCAGAGTACGCGCCCGCAAACGCTGGGTTACGGTCTGGCCGATTCTCCCGTGGGCCAGGCGATGTGGATCATAGAGAAGTTCTGCGAGTGGACCGACTGCGATGGGCATCCCGAAAACGTACTGACGAAAGACGAGCTTCTCGACAACGTGATGTATTACTGGTGGCAGGGCAACGGTGCGTCTTCGGGCAAGCTCTATTGGGAGAGCTTCAATCGCGCGTTTGGCGGTGAGGGCAGCACGGATGTCGAGATGCCCACGGGGTGCAGCATCTTTCCCAAAGAGATCGTCCCCACGCCGCGCAAATGGGCCGAAACGCGTTACAAACACATCGTCTACTGGAACGAACTCGAAAAGGGCGGGCACTTCGCCGCTTTTGAGCAACCGGAACTGTTCGTCGAGGAAATACGGAAGTGTTTCAGGTCGATGAGCTAATTCGATCTACTTGAGCGACCAAGACATATCGGGAATGAGATGGATCAATCGATGTGGCTAGCGATAGAAGCAGCCTTGTGGGCGATCTTATTCGCGATAGTCGTTTACGTGGTCGACAAAAAGTACACAGGGCCGCTATCGAGATGGTGGCAGCGTAGACGCTGGCTCCGACGAACAGCCAAACAAACTGGCTTAGAGCGTATCTACTCGCGAGATGATGACTTTGCATCATTGAAGCTGGTAGAGCTTATGGCTGACGCGTTGCCAGGCGATGAGATCGTTGTTGTCGCGCGAACATGCTTGTCATTTCTCAAGAATCACAAGGAATTGCTGATTGCTGCAGTGACGCGAGGCGTGACGTTCAAGTTGCTCCTACTCGATAGAGAGTCGTTGGTTAGCGCAGATTTGCCGCAACGTGTTGAGCTCAAATCGCTTGGTATCAAAAACAGCCGTGAGTCGCTTCTCGAAGGACTTAGCGCGGCGGACAATCACATTCTTGACATACGCAATCAATGTCAAACGAATGGCCTTACAGGAGCTTTCTTAGTTTATCGAACGAGCGTGGTAATTCAAAACAGTGTTGTAATTCTCAGGACAGAGCGTAAGGCACGCGAGAGCATTCAGGTGATTTACGATCTTAGTTTTGGGGATGAGAACGAGGACAAGTACGTGCAGTACTATAAGTACGACTCAAAACAAGGTGGTCAATCGTTCTGTTCTACGCTATATGACTTTTATGAGCGTCTTTTTCAGGAAAACACATCGAACTTTGACTACGAGAGCAGTTATATACCAACAGGCGAAGGCAGCAGTCAGGAATCGTATGCGCGGGAGCGCATAATAACAATCCTCGACAACAATTCGGATAGAGAAGTTGTGCGGGACAATCCGGTTGAGAACTTCATACCACATGCCGTGAAGGTGTTCGAACACTTAACCGGTTCGCGAGCTGGACTTCCACCTCCGCTTAGCGTACAGATCGAGATTACGCACAAATGCAGTACACATTGTAGGCACTGCAACCGTCACCAACTTGTACCGGAATCTGATGGGAATGGTTCGCGAGTGCACATGGACACCCGCAAAGCGATGCGCCTACTTGATCATTTATCCGAGCTAGGTACACAGACAGTCACGTTGTCTGGAGGAGAACCGACCCAACACCCTGACTTTATCGAAATACTCTCCCACGCGAACACCATAGGGCTTAAAGTCGGTGTGCTGAGTAATGGTATTGGCTTAGACGAGGGCCAGGTTTCTGCCATAGTAGATCACGCGAGCTGGCTGAGACTATCGATTGATGGCGGTTCTGGACCTGTCTATGGGCAGGTGCGCGTCATTGCTTCGGACAAGGACGCCAACCCCCTTGTCAGAGCGGAAGAGACGATCAAGTGGTATATGAAATACGCCCGTAGACAGGGTTACAAGTGTCGACTAGCGATTTGCTACACCATCCAAAACAGCAACGCCGATGGTTTATTTGAAATGGTGCAGTGGGTTAGAGGGCGAGGGTTGCCTGAAGGAGATAGGCACTTGGTATTCAAGTTTGCACACGGGAATGGTAAATACCTCTGTACGAAGGAGCAGGTGGATAAACTGTTCTCAGAAGTGTTCACGTCCGGTGAGATGAAGGATGTAGGAAACATCAGGTACCTGGTCTCGAACATGGGGCGGATGACCAACAGGTATGACATCAAGAACGGTCGGCCCACTGAGACTCTGTATCAGCAAAATCTCACCCAGTGCTTTACTCCCTATTTGTTCACGTTGATCGATCCCGAGGGTGATGTGTACCCCTGTTGCTTTCTCTATGACGACAACGGAGGCTATCAGTCTCAAGAGATGGAGGCTCGGCGGGCTTATCGAATGGGCTCCATCAGGGATGATGGTTCCATTGAGCATGTTTGGAACGGGGACAAGTATAGCTCGTTGCGTGAAGAACTGGAGACCATTGATACTTCGACTTATCCAGCATGCAGTGAATGCACGAGGCACTGCAATCACAATCAAGCACTCACCCTCCTAAAACATGAGTACACGGAGATGCTGAGAGCACATATGGACGCTTCGGCGATTCTGGGAAACGATAGCACTGAAACGCAACCTCCAGTGTGGTTGTAGACTCCTTGGTCGTCCGATTAAGCATCCATAAACCGTCTAGTATCCAGGAGCTGAGGATTCCTTCATGAAACTCTACTACTGCGAAACCACCAACCCCCGCAAGGTCTGCGCGCTCGCTAAACACCTGAAATTGCCGTTGGAGTATCAGCGGGTCGATCTTTTTCGGAGAGAGCAGGACCAGCCTGAATTCGGGGCCATCAATCCGAACAGAAAAGTCCCCGTATTGGTCGACGACAGCACGACGATATTCGAGAGTACGGCGATTCTGGTGTACCTGGCAGGCGCCGCCGGGTCGGACCTGTGGCCGAGCGAGGCTAAGTCCCAGGCAGAGGTGCTGCAGTGGTTGGCTTGGGACTCCGGGCATTTGTCGCGGCATGCCGGTACGGTCTACTTCGAGCACTACATCAAGCCCTTGGCGTCGCTTGGGGATCCGGATTCAGCCGCAGTGGACGAAGCTGTGGGGTTCTTTCGCCGGTTTGCGCAGGTGCTCGACGACCATTTGAGTCGGGTCTCGAATGTCGCGTGCAACCGCTTGACGATTGCAGACTTTGGCGTGGCGTGCGTGATGACCGTCGCGCGTGAATCGGAGTTGACGCAACTTCCGGTGGGTGAGTTCGCCAACGTCACGCGCTGGCTGGACGACATGGCGGCGCTGCCTGCTTGGCGCGAACCATGGCCGGCGTAACGGCTCAAGTGTGCTACTTAGAACCAGAGATTGTTAACGATGAATGGATATGACGAAACGTCACTTCAGCTCGCGGGTCAGCACCACTAGGATGTGTCTAGGGGCGCGCATCAATGGGTTCGTTGCACATTAAAAGGATCCACACCACCCCACGCTGCGAAGGCTCGCTTCTGCGAACCATTCGCTCAACAGTGGAACATATAGGTGAGGCGCTTGTGAACAAGAATCGTTGGGCGCGTACCCTGCTCTTCACCATTGCATGTTTCGAGCTAAACTAGCGCCTCCTTTCAGCTCGGGACCGAATTCGTGTGCAGAAACATCCTATTACTCGGCCTAGTCGCTGCGCTGGCAAGCGTGCCGGCGGTCGCCGACGAACTCAGCGACGCGGTCCAGGCCGACTACGACAACCACTTGGGTTTGTTGTTCGAGCATTTTCATCGTAATCCCGAACTCTCCACCATCGAAGTGGACACCGCGGCGCGCATGGCAGAGGAATTGCGCGAAGCGGGTTTCGAGGTGCACCAGAACGTCGGCGGCACCGGCGTGGTGGCATTGCTCGAGAACGGTGAGGGACCGCTGGTGATGATGCGGGCCGACATGGATGGCCTGCCGGTCGAGGAAAAGTCGGGGCTCGAAATCGCTTCGCGCAAGCAGCAGATCGATCCGATCACCGGTAACACGGTATTCACCATGCACGCCTGCGGTCACGATGTGCACATAACGAGCCTGGTGGGAACCGCCAGGCAAATGGTCAATCGGCGCGATGCGTGGCGGGGTACGCTGATGTTGATCGTGCAACCGGCCGAGGAGCGCGTGCTGGGCGCGCAGGCGATGAAAGAAGACCGCCTTTGGGAACGTTTCGGCACACCGGATTTTGCGCTCGCCTTTCACGTATCGTCGGCGGACGTCGCCGGTCGCATCAACGTCTCTGAGGGTAGTCCCTATGCGGGTGCCGATACGGTGGACATCATCATTCACGGCGTCGGCACGCACGGCGCGCACCCGCACCGGGGCAAGGACCCTATCGTTTTGGGTGCTCAGATCATCGTAGCACTACAGACGTTGGTGGCGCGTGAGCTTGCCCCCCGCAAGCCGGGTGTGGTGACGGTCGGGTCGTTCCATGGCGGAACCAAGCACAACATCATTTCCGATCGAGCGCACTTGCAGCTTACTGTGCGTAACACCAGTGACGAAACCCGTGATCTCCTGCTCAACGGAATCAGGCGTATCGCCGAAAACATGGGCCGCGTGGCTGGCTTACCGGAAGACAAGCTGCCTGAAGTGATCGTTTCCAACGAAAGTGTGCCGCCCACCATCAACGATGCACCGTTAGCCCGACGTCTGAAAAGCGCGTGGCAAACCCGGATGGGCGCGGATCGAGTGGTAGATATCCCCACCACGGGGATGGGCGCGGAAGATTTTCCGTTCTTCACGGTCGATCCCGACATTCCAAGCGTGTACTGGGCCATTGGGGGGACACCGCAGGCAGACTTCGAAAGGGAAGCTGCCGGAGGTCCGCCGGTACCGAGCCATCACTCGCCGTTGTTCAAAATCTCGCCGGAACCGGCAGTGACGGCGGGAGTGGAGTCGACGGTCGTCGCCTTACTGGAGTTGTTGGGAAGAGAATAGCGGTTTGAGATAGGTCACACATGGCGGTGACTCGAGGGAATAATCACCGGCGTTCGGCGCAACGTGTGTGGGCATCAGGCAGATGCGGTGAGTAGCGTCGTCCCACGACCAATTCCAGTGGGGTGGTGCGCGACGGGCAGGGAGTCCGGCTGAAGTTAGACCGAGGTAGATATCGCTAAGGGCCAGCAGCGGATAGATGGCCACCTCCGCGGATCGTGCAGTTTTTGCATAGGAGATATATGCAATGGGCTGGAATAGGTGTGGTGCCTCGCCCTGAAGCTCGATGCCGGCCTCCTGCCACCCATGCTGCCAGTAATCGGACCAGCCTCGCTCGGTGAGATCGCCTACCGTATCGATGATTCGCTCGAACTCGGCGGCACTTCTACGCTTTGCCCAAGTTCTCAATTCTTCCAGGGAGTCTGCTTCGACGTAGGGGCTGTTTTGGAAATCTTCGACGTTGATGTCTTGTGCCGTCTCGATGGATGCAGCCACGTATTGCGCTTCGCCTGAGAGCGTTAAGCGCAGAGAGCGCTCGGCTGTAGAGAAGGGAGTCAGCCTCGCTGCAAGAATGCGCAGGTTGTCGACATCTTCTTCAGCGGCATAAACTGCCATTAGACCCTCGAATTGCTGATGCGCAATGCCTACGATGGCGGTGAATATCATTCGCTCGATTAACGTGTTGCTCTGTGCCATCAGCCTGCGTGCATTCGTGTAGTAGTTTGCGAACTTCGCCGCAGAGATGGGTTTGCTTCCGGCGATCTGTCGATACCATTGCTGTTGAGCGGCTTCGATCAGTAGCGAATAGCTCTTGCTGGCATCTTGTAGTGTCCGGAGAGGATCGAGTTCAATCGGCGGCCCTTCGAGCAGCGCATTAAATGCGGCCCAGTACTGCGGGTTGTCGGGTAGTGCGTTCAGTACGGCATGTTTGTGGTTGCGTAGATAGGTTATGCACCCATGTATATCGGGGTTTTCGCAATGCTCCGCTATCTGGCGCTTGATGGTCTTGTCTTCGGTTGATGCTGCGAGATAGGGCGAAACTGACCCAAAACGGAGTAAGCGATCCCAGCCGCTCGTTGTGTCCCATTCATCTTTCGGATCCGCAGTGACCGCGCTGGCACTCACGGCCAGAAAAACGATGACGATGTGGACCGGGTTCACAAGTCGACGTCGTACTCAGTGTAACTTTCTTCTTCGGCGAGACGTTCGAGTTCAGCCTGGCCGTAGGGAACGGTAGACACGAAGGGGAAAAGATCCGTCGTGCTATGACCGTTGTTGCGCATCCAGGTTTCGCAGATTTTTACGTCGATCAGTTGATAGGCGGTGAGCTTCGCTGCCTGGTCGATCAAGGATTTGTTTTCGGTGTAGCTCGAGCGCAGGAAGCGGCCGGCTTCCTTGCCATGCAACATAATCACCACAGGCGGCTCGTCCGTACGGCTGATTTCGGCTCCGGCTTCGAGGGTGTCGAAAATCAGTTCGATATCCGCCTTGCTCTTGGGAAAGAGATCGACATAGAAACCCTCGCTCCAAGCAGCAGCGCTGATTAGCGACAGAACGACCAGCAAGCAGTGTAGTGTTCGGCTTTTCATAGAAGCTCCTAACGCCCTTTGAACTGCGGCGTTCGCTTTTCCGCAAATGCGCGGCCACCTTCCTTGCCGTCCTCGCTATTGCGCACTGTTAACAGTTGCTCGCGGGACACGGCACCCGCTTCTGCGGGGCTTTTGTTCAAAGTCTCCAGCGAAAACCGTTTGACGGTTTCGAGAACCAATGGCGCCGACTCCGCCAACACCTCGGCCCAGGAGAGCGACGCGCTCAGTTCCTCGCCGACGGGTACGACTTTGTTGACCATACCCACTGCGAGCGCTCGTTCGGCGTCGAAATCTTCACCCAACATCATGAACTCCATGGCGGCTTTGTGCGGGATGCGCGCGACGGCGCTGGCAATGAGCCCTCCGGTAAAGCCAAGCTGAGCTTCTGGATATTTGAACACCGTGTTGGCTGAAGCCACGACCAGATCGCACATCTGCACGATGCAATAGGCTCCGCCGATACACCAACCGTGGACCGCGGCTATGACGGGTTTTGAGGTTGTCGCCCCCACACTCGGAACGCCCTGCCACATCTCCTTGGGGGGATCCTTGACGTCCGCCCCGACAGAGAAAGCACGATCGCCGGCGGCGTGAATGACGGCAACTCGGTCAGCGCTATCCTCGAACCGTTGCCAGGCTTGTTGCAGGCCGACGATGACGCCTTCGTTAAGCGCATTCATCCGCTCGGCGCGGTTGATCGTGATCGTGGCGATCGCGCCCTCGGTCGAGTAGGTAACCAGCTCTGCTGTCATTGCGCCAACCAGTCGTTGAAGTTAGCAGAGCGCTTCTCGTGAAACGCGGTCACGCCTTCCCGAGCGTCCGGGTGGTGGTCGCTGATGGCGGTTTTGGCGGCAATTTCATCCAATGCCTGTTCCCAACCCAGTTCCGCCGCGTTGTAGACCGACTTCTTCAGTAGACGCATAGAGACTTGCGGCCCGTCGGCCAGTTCCTGTGCGAACGCCATGGCGCTGTCTTCGAGTTCGGCCGCCGGGACCACTTCGTGTACCAAACCGAGTTCAAGGGCTTCTTGCGCGGTGACGATTTTCTTGCGCATCAGGAAATCCATCGTCTTCGCTACACCCATGGCTTGTACCAGGAGGTACTGACCGCCTTCGTCTGGCAACAAACCGAAGCGCAGCGTAGCACTGCCCATGCGCGCGGTGTCCGCAGCGATGCGAAAATCGCATGACAGAGCGAGCGAAAACCCGGTCTGAATGGCGACGCCGTTGATGGCGCAGATAGTGAGCTTGTCGAGCGCGCGCACGGCAGAATTCAGCCGTTGGGAAATCGTGCGTAGGCCGTTGTAAGTGCCGAGCGCGTTATCGTGCCCGGGTGGAATGCTGTCGACCAAGGGTTCCCCTGGAAGCTCGGCACCCTTATAGGCTTTCAAGTCGTCGCCTGCGCAGAATGCCCGTCCCGTGCCGGTGAAAACCAGGACGCGTACTTCGTTGTCCATTTGAGCTTGTGTGACCGCTTCGATCAGGTCACGTTTAATGGCGGTGGTCATGCCGTTCAGGCGTTCTGGTGTGTTGAATTGGAACCAAGCGATGCCCGGTTCTCTCAGCTCCAGGTCGAAGCCTGTAAATGTGCCTGTTTTCATCGCGTCCCCCAGTTACTAGATGAATAGCGTGGTTGTCGTTAGTGTCCCATGATCTGGCGCCAGGTCTCTATGTCGTCCATGCGTAGGTATGGATTCATGTTCTTGGTCTCGCCCATAGTGGCGTTGGGAACATGTCCGTAGTTGTGTCCGGGCAGCAGAAGCGTGTCGTCGGGTAAGGCGGCCAGCTTGCGCATGCTGTGATACATGTCGTCGGGGCTGCTGCCGGGTAAGTCCACTCTGCCGCAACCATTGATGAACAGCGTGTCGCCTGAGACAACGGTGTTCTTGATTTTGAAACACTGACTGCCTGGGGTGTGACCGGGTGTGTGCAGGAATTCGATCTCGATGTTGCCGAGCTTGAGTGTGTCGCCCGAATCGACTTTGACGATGTCGGAGTCGGAGAGCTCGGTAACCTTCTTCAGCCCATCGAACTCATGCTTGTTGGCGTAGACCTTGACGGGATTCACTGCCATCAGCTTTGCCACACCCTCCACGGTGTGCCCGCTGAACGACCCGCCAACGTGGTCGGGGTGGTAGTGGGTAGCCAGCGCGGCGGTGAGTTTGAAACCCTTCTCTTCGATGTGTTTGACGAGACTGTCGATGTCCCATGCCGGATCGACGATGGCGACCTCGCGCGTGTCGCGACTGCCCACGATATAGGTGTAGTTCTGCATCGGACCGATTTCGATCTGTTCGATGATCAAATCTGTCGGTTCGTCCCAGCCGCTCTCAGGCAAAATGCGTCTCCTACTCGTTAGTTCTTGTCCGTTACACTAGCCTAATCCGGGTGATTTCGCACTTGGAGCCAAAACGCATTACCGGTCCCCAAGTGCCGGTGCCCGGGGAGACGTACAGGGTCATATCACCCACGCGATAGTCGCGATACGACTGCGGGAACACGCGGTTGACCAGCAGGTTGAAGGGTAGAATCTGGCCGCGATGAGTGTGCCCGGTCAGCATGAGGTGTGCTCCCCAATCTGCTGCGGCCTGCATGCCGTCGGGTCGGTGATAGAGCAACACGCGAAAGCGGTCCTCCTCTGGGCGGATGTCCACGATTTTGTCGGCCACCTGGCGTTTCGACTCGGCGTCATCGATGCCGATGAACTGTATGGCTTGATTGAGCGCAGGGGTCAACGAGCGATTGCGCAGTACCTCGACTCCGAGATTACCCAACCGCCGACAGATTGCCTCCAGATCCACGTAGCGCTCGTGGTTGCCAGTGCAAAACAAGGTCGGTGCCTGCAGGTCGCGCAGAGGCAGCAGAGCTTCTTCTGAAATGTTGCGCATGTCGATCAGGTCGCCGGTGATCAACACGTAGTCGGGGTTCAGCGCATTGGTTTGCGTAACGATCCGTTCCAGCAGATGGGGCCGGCGCGAACCGATGTGAACGTCCGAGATTTGTGCAAGCGTAATGCCGCGAGCCGGGGTTGGGGCGTTGATGAGCAAATCATGAACGTGGAAACGCAGCGCGTTGACAATCGCGTAGGCACCGATCGCAAGGACGTACACCATCGCAATCGCACCGGCGGTGCGGTCTTCGACTCCCATCACAGGGCGCAGCAATTCGAGGGGCAGCACAATGCTCAAGCCTACGAAACAAACACCGAGCCACGTCATGCCAATCGCGCAGGCGATGCGCGTCGGTTCGTTGTGGATGTACTCCGCCAAATAGCGAAGGAAAAACGGCAAACCGAAGGACAGGCTGCCTATCGAGGTCAGGGCGGCACCGCTCATCCCGGTCTCAAGCCATACCAGTATGCGCAACGGAGGATAGACCAGCACGATGGCGGCTACCGCGACGGCAATGAGGAAAAAAAGCGTACGCGTCACAGTTGTGGGGCTGCGATCAGCAGTTGACCGGTACCGCTGAGCGCCGTGCTGGCCACACCGCAGTTTGGGATCAGGCACGCGGCTTCAGGCTGCAGCGTCAATTGTCCAATCTTGGCAACACCCGTGACCGTCATGCATACGGCGTAGGGAATGTGTTCTGGTAAAGTGAACGCTTCGGATGTTAAGTCGACGCGCCAGACGTTGAAGTCGTCGAAGCGGGCAATGCGTTGGATGCCGTCCGCGACGTGCTCGAAGCGCTCAGGCTCGGGCGGTGCGATGTCGATTCGTTCGAGCACCTCGGTGGTGTCCCAATGGTCTTGGGTCAATACTTTCTGGGCGAACGAGAGGACAAAACGCTCGTAAGTGGGCGTTTGAAATTCCACGACACGGACACCGTGTTGCAGCGAATGCGGAAACCAAGTGGGTACTTTGACGACGTCGCCGATTTCAAGGGGACGGATGTCCGTAAAGGCGTCCATGGCTTCCCGCAGCCGAATCTCGTTTTCCGGTTCGATGTCGCGTCCTTCGTCGATGCCGCGGCGCACGGTTTCGTAGGCTTGCACGGCGCGCAAATAGGCCCGCCTAAACTCGGTGTCATTGGCAAATCCGCGGCGGCGCTGTTGGTTCATACCGAAGCGAATGGCACCGATGCCGTCGGGCCAGGCGGTCTCGTCCACGTGCGTGACGACGTAGACTTCCTGTTTCTGCTCGTGCACCTCGAAGTACAGGTCGCCACGCACGGGTTGCACCAGCGGGTCGAGGATCTTGAGTAGCAGCAAAGGTCGTCCTGCAGTCAAGTTGTCGGGATCGAGGGCTAGAAATTCAGACAGTGGCCGGCGCCCATCGGACAGCACGACCTCACTTTCCCCGCGTTCTTCGATACCGGTGAACCAGATTTCCTGACCCCAGGGTTTGGGAATGTGGACAGGCGCCAGATGTACGGGTTGGGATGGGTCCAAGGTCTTCGACAAATGTCCGAATCCGACAAGTATTGGTAGGGGCGTTGGATTATAGTCATTCTTCAGTCGAGAGAGTGATTAAGTGACGTCGTTGAAACAGGAACTTAAGCGATCCGCAACGCCTGAGGCAGCACGAGTGCTGCCACCGGTGGCGGTCTGTCGGCAAGCGCGCAAGAGCCGCGATCCGCGCTTTGACGGGCGTTTTTTCATCGGCGTGCTCTCCACGGGGATTTACTGTCGTACCATTTGTCCGGCGCGCATGCCGGCAGAAGATAATGTTACCTACCTGGCTAGCGCGGCTGCAGCCACTGACGCGGGTTTTCGCCCTTGCAAACGGTGTCGTCCGGAAGCGGCTTTGAGCTTGCCGGAGTGGACCCTCGGCAGCGACACAGTCTTGCGCGCACTGCGGCTGATCGAAGCCGGATTTTTGAACCAGCACACCACGGCGGAGCTGGCCGGTAAACTCAACATCGGCGAACGTCAGTTGCACAGATTGTTCGTTGCCGAGCTGGGCACGTCGGCAAGCTCGGTGGCGAGACTTTATCGCGCTTCGCTGGCGGTTAAATTATTACGCACGACGACATTCGCTTTTACTCAAGTCGCGTTTCAAGCCGGTTACGGCAGTACCAGCCGTTTCAATCACGACATCAAGGCCATCTTTCACGCCACACCGAGCGAACTGCGAGCGAGTCAAGCCCACCGGCAGTGCACGATGCGCTTCTTGTTGCCACTGCGCGGACCGTATGCGAGTGATTGGGTGTTCGAGTATTTGCAGCACAGGGCGTTGACCGGGCTGGAGTTGGTCGAAGGTGGGCCCGGCGATTGGCGGTATCTGCGTCGAGTAGATCGAGAACCGGGTGGGCAGGCGGAAGCCAAATGGCTGAGTGTAGAGCAAGCCGATGCGCATCACTTGGCAGTCACCGTGCCGGAAGGTTGTGATGAATCGCTGCACAGCTTGCTCGGCAGGGTCAAGCGGGTGTTCGATCTCAACGCAGACGGCGATGCCATCCATGACTACCTAATGGGCGATGCTCACTTAAAGCCGCTGGCGAAACGCGCTCCCGGCCTGCGTGTGCCCGGCGCGTGGGACGGGTTCGAAACCTGCGTGCGCGCGATTTTAGGCCAACAGGTGAGTGTTGCGCGTGGCACGGAGCTGGCGAACACAATGATAGAGCGCTATGGCGGCGGTTTCTTTCCCACACCCGAGGAACTGATCGATCGCGAGGTGGCTGAACTTGGTATGCCCGGGCGTCGCGGTCGCGCCGTCTCGAGGCTTGCGGAACTGCTGATCGACGGCGCGATTGTCGTCGACGATGCGCAAGACCCCGAAGCATTCTACCGACAGTTGACGGAGATCGACGGTATCGGCCCGTGGACCGCCAACTACATCCGCATGCGGGTCTGCAAGGATCCTGACGCCTTCCCGGACAACGACTGGGTGGTGCTCAAGGAGTTGGAATGTCGGGCTAGTCAGGCACGTAAGCGCGCGGAAGCCTGGCGGCCGTGGCGGGCTTATGCGCTGATGTACCTCTGGTACAGCGCCAGCCTGAAGAGACAAGCGTCCGGCGCGCGTGCGAGACAATCCACCACACACAGAAGGAGTGCATAGTCATGCAGACTCAACAGAGCGTCGACTTTACCCAGTATTCCTATCTCGATAGTCCCATAGGACCGTTGCTGCTCACCGGCGATAAACACGGCCTGCAAGGTGTCTACTTTTCTACCGGAAAGATGGCGCGGGGCGCGGACGAAACCTGGGAGCGGTATGACGAGCTCTTCCGCCGACCTCGCACGCAGCTTAAGGAGTACTTCGCCGGTAAGCGTAAGTGCTTCGAGCTGGAACTGCGTCCGGAGGGGACAGCGTTTCAGTTGGCAGTGCTCGATGCGCTCCAACAGATACCCTATGGGGAGACGTGTAGTTACAGCGATATCGCCGAGCGCATCGGGAAACCCAAAGCGGTTCGCGCCGTGGGAACGGCAAACGGGCGCAATCCAATTCCAATTATCATTCCATGCCACCGTGTCATTGGCAGCAACGGCAGCTTGACCGGATTCGGCGGCGGTTTGGAGACGAAACGCTTTCTTCTGAACCTGGAAAGCAGTCACTCGGGACTGTTCGGCTAGGCATGTTACAACTCTATGGTACGCGTCAATCGCGTGCGTTTCGTTGTCTGTGGATGCTCGAAGAGGCGGCTGGCGACAGTGGGTTGGAATACGAGGTCGTCCCCACTGATTTTCATGCAGGCGATACCAAAACCGCCGAGTATCTCGCCATCAACCCGAACGGTCGAGTGCCGACTCTGGTCGACGGCGATCTGGTGCTTGTCGAATCGCTGGCCATCAACTACTACATCGCCAAGCGCTACGCGCCGCAGTTCTGGCCTGAAGGACGCCATGCGGAACCGCGCGCGCTGATGTGGATGGCGTGGGCGTTGTGTGAACTGGAAGGTCCGCACGACGCGGCTAACCTCGCGCAAAACGAGATCGATGCGGAACGGCTGCAGCAGGTGCTGGTCATGCTGGAGCGTACGTTGGACACGCGAAGCTACATGATGGGCGAACGGTTTACCGTCGTCGACTTGAATACCGCGGCGATGCTGTTGCGCCCGCAGTATCGACCCATCGCGCGGTCGAATCAGATCGTTGGGACGTGGCTGTCCATCTGTATGGACCGGCCCGCGCTCGAGCGGGCGCTGGACACCTGACCGCTACTCCTTCTTGATCTTCCAGAACTTGGAGCCTTCGAGGGACAGGTTATACATGAGTCCCTTGTTGTCGAAGATGAAACCGATAATCGGTTCGCGAATGGTGTGCGTGTCGATTTCCTTGCCGACACCGAACTCGACGATGGCAATGCTCCCGTCCACACCGGCTTCCCAGCCATCGCTTTCCACGAAGCTGCGCAGCGCTTCGTTGGTCATGAACATGATGACTTCAGACTTGGCTTGGGCGCCCAGCTGAAAGCCGAAGGAGACGGATGTGACGCGGTAGTATTGTGTGGTGGAACCGCCCACTACAAGGGCACCTTCGCCGACTTCGCCGCCAACGCCGATACCGCCCTGAATGATGCTCGGGAACACCAGGAACGCTACCGCACGGCTGGCGAGTTCGTCTGCAGCAGGTCGGTCCGCACGCAGCTTCTTCAGGACATCGGCGACACCGGCGTCGATTTCGGCCTTGGAAGCGGCGTGGGTCAAGGGAGTCACCCAGGCAAGGGTGGTGAGCACGATGACGGCGAATAGTCGGTGACAACGCGGCATGGCGACAGCTCCGTGTGGGGTAGCGTACATCATACACTAATCGGAAAGGTTGGCGTAACTAGTTAGTTACTTAGACCATTGGGGTCGGAGACAATTTTTCACATTTAAGTAACTAAAAAGTTACGTCGATGAGCTATCGATCACCTCGGCTGGGCGGGTGCAGGCTTGATCCTTTGTCGCATGATCGATACTGTAACTATATGGTTACTACCGTGGCGGATAGAATCCTGTCGGCCGCCGTCGAGGCGAGTTTTGAGCAAGGTGTTGCGGGGCTGCGTGTGGACGACGTCGCCGCACGAGCCGCAGCGAACAAGCGCATGATCTACCACTATTTCGGCAATCGCGAAGGCCTGGTGCAGGCCGTGTTGACCGACCAATGGTTGCTGCTGCGCGATCATGGCGGATTCTCCTCGGGGACACAGGCGTTGCTGGAGGCTGCCGTGGAACAGGCAGGTATCGTCGCAGAAGCGATGGCGGCGGTCAGCGCAGATGGGGTGGCGCATGACGTTTTACATCGTGCATTGACGATTCTGTTGCCGGAAATCGCGCGCACTGCCGTGGACGTTGAAGGGCGCCACGCAGCGGATGCGCAGGAGATCGTCAGCCTGCTGTTCCCCAATATCGAGGCGGCGTCCGCCCAGCCTGTCCAGCGCAAACCGACGGTGAGGTTACACCCCACGACGCGGGAAGTTCAGTCCTGATCGGTCGCTGGGACGAGGCTTGCGTAGAACGCTTCCAGGTTGTCGGCCACGACCCGCAGCGGTTTGTATCCGGGTTGCTCCAGTTGCACCGCACCCGTTGAGTTGTTGACGGTGAGGTAGTAGTCCTCGGGATCCTCGGTACAGGCGAAGAACACCGCGAACGGGGTCTTGTTGTGTCGGCAGGCGACGGCATGGCCGATGAGATTTTCGATCAAGCGTTCGACATCCTGGTCGTTCCAGAGGAACAACAGGCTGAGCCTGCCATCGGGTGCATCGGCCGGTAGATTGGCCGACCAATAACGTCCGTAGTGGGTCTTGATGTCCCGGTGAATCTCATACTCCAGTGCGTTTTCCAGCCCAGCGAAGTCGTGGCTCGCAACGCGGCGCACGGGCGCCCAGCGAATCAGTCTTTCATCGTCGGCGGTGACCCAATGCGAGCCTCGCTCACAAGCCGAGGGCCAGTCCGGATCGAAGTGCGTCGTAAGCTGATCGGTGCTTTTGGTGTAATGATCGAAAAAAGTATCGATGGCGTCGTCGAGCACGGCTTCATGGAGATGGCGGCGGTGGTCGACGATGATGCCGTGGATGGTTGTTCCTTGCCATATCGCGTGCCAACAGCACGCGTTCCTCGGGGGTCAGCTCGTTGACGAAGGCGATGAAGGACTCGTGACTGAGCGCCCGGGATTGTTGGAATTCTTCACGCATCTGGTTGAGCACGGTGCGCAGCACCTCGCTGTCGTAGGGTTCGGCGCTGATGGCGTCGCGTAACGCCTGATGCTGATCGCGCAGGGTCCGGGCACGCGGTTTGAAGCTCAAACGATGTTCGCGCAAGATCGGCCGAATGGCGTGTCGCCGTTCTTCGGAAAGCGTGCGTGACCATCTGGGGAAGGCGCGCGTCGGATCGTACTCCACGCGTGGATTGGATTGCTTGCCGACGATGAAGCCGGCGAGGGCGAGGTTGAGGGCGAGAGAGCCGATCAACACACCAAGGGCCCATTTAGACCTCATCGTTGGTCACCTCGTCGATTACTTCGTCCAGTGTCTCGGCAAAGAGCAAGGTCTGAGGTTCGTGCACACCGCTTGGCGTGCTTACGAAGCCGGCGCTGAAACCGATAGCGATCGGCAACAGCATGGCAGCGGCGGGTCGCCAGAGAGAAGCTCGCAGCCAATCCAACACAGTGCTCAAGGGGTCGGATTCGTCGTCGGGAATCTGTGCAACGATGCGTTGCACGAGGTAGTCCGGTGCGTTCACGCGACGACGTGCAAGGGTGTGCTCGAGCCATTCGTCGGGATCCCGTTCGTTCATTTGAGCATCTCCCTCAATGTGCGCCGTGCCCGGGAGATCAGTGACTCCGTGGCGCGCACCGTCGTGCCTGTGATCAGCGCAACCTCGCGGTTACTGAAACCTTGGGCATAAGACAGCATCAGAGCGGCACGCTGATTGGTGGGTAGTTGATCGAGCGCCGCCAGGACGCGTTGATCCATGTCGTCGGCGCTTGACACGCCGCTATCGATAGTGGCGTCATCCTCAGCGGCACTTTCGATATCTGCATTGGACCGCTCCTTGCCTTGTTTGCGAATAACGTCGACAAACTTGTTATGCAGAACACGATGCAGCCACGTGGTCAGCGTCGACTTGCGTGGGTTATAGGCATGGGCTTTCTGCCAAACAGCCAACCAGGTGTCTTGTACCAGATCGTCGGCCAATGCAGTTGAGTGGCTCAACCGGAAGGCGTAATTGTACAAGGCGTCAATGTGGCGGCGGACGAGAACCGTGAACGCATCCTTGTCGTAGCGACTGACCAGTGTCATCAGTTCCTCATCCGTCCGCTCATCCACGACCTAGACGATCAGCCAGACGCGTTGGCTCGCCGTTCGGCACGGCGAGCGTCGCGGGCTGCACGCATCTCTTCCTTGGTGACCAAACCGTCGTTGTCGCTGTCGACTTCGCTGAGTTTCGCAATCCGATTGGGCAGTTCCTCACGCGTGAGCTGTCCGTCGCCGTCGGCATCCAATTGTGCAAAGCGCACGCGCTGGCCAGCGGTCTTCCTGATCTCCCGCATGTCGGCGGCGTTATGCTCATCGCGACTGATCGCGCCGTCGCTGTCGGTATCCATTAACGCGAACACCTCTTCCTGCATGGCCGCTTTAAAAGCCTCGCGCGCTTCGGGGTCGCGCTGGTGCGCGCGATGTTTGCCACCATGACGATGCTTCCGCAATTGATGGCGTCGCTTACCCGGTCGCTTGTCGGACCGCAGGGTGGCGAATTCCTCCATGCTGAGCCCTCCGCTCGAGTCCGTGTCGGCAGCGGCGAAGCGCTCGTCCGCTTTGGCTTGAACTTGCGCGATTGAAATCGGAAAGCGGGGCCCGTGGCCATCGGGTGCCGCCAGCGCGGCGGTGCCAAAGCCTAGCGCCACGAGGGCAAGGGCGGTTTTGGTTAAATTACTAGCCATATCAAGTCTCCTGTCTGTAGCAGATACTGCTCTCCATGACGCTTATACGGGGCAACGGTTGATCTCCGTCGCTCGACGAGCTCGTTTTTTCCCCGATTCTCTTATTCATACTCGATGCGTGTGATCACATAGCTCGTCGTGGAGGCTTGCCGGGACGGATCCAGCACCCGTGGCGTGCCTGATTCCACTTGCGCCACAACTTCTACCGCGTCATCCAGTCCCTTGCCGACACATGCCCGTGCCAGAGGCGCATCGATGCTCATGTAGCCCGGCTGGGTTTCGATCTCGTCGGCGCCGACGATGCGGTAGCGATGGCTGGCCCCGGCATCGTCTTCCAGAGTGACCCAGGCACCGAAGTAAACCTTATCCGTTGCGCCCGGACGTCGGTCGATGACCTGGAGTTCGTCGAGCCGTTTACTGAGGTACTGAATGCGCGCGTCGATTTCGCGCAGCTGCCGCTTGCCGTAAATGTACTCCGCGTTCTCTGAGCGGTCGCCGAGCGCTGCTGCTTCCGCCACCTTTTGCGTGACTTCCGGGCGCTTGACCTTCCAAAGATGCGTTAACTCGTTTTGCAGGCGATCGTACCCCGCGCGCGTGATGTACGGCGAACTCTTGGGGCGTGGCGGACGGTAGCGACTCATGGGGGCATAAAGATGAGCGGGTCGTTGATTCAGCGTTACATTACCCGCAGTCTAACCACAAGGACCGGGAAATTTGAGGGTGAATCGGCGATATGAACGAGGTGAGTAGACAACGTCCGCACCGAAGATTCGGCGTAGGTTACGACTTTCGCAATCCATCCGACTCCGGTGTGGCGATGCCGGACTTGTATGCCCAAGCGCTCGAACAGATTAAGTGGCTCGACGGATTGGGCCTCGATGCCATCTGGTTTACGGAGCATCATTTCATCGACGACGGTTACCTGCCCGCGTGGATACCGGTCGCGTCTGCCGCTGCCGCGGTCACCCGACGTGTGCGCTTTGCCTCGGACATCTGTCTGCTGCCGTTCATCAATCCGGTGCGGCTCGCGGAAGATCTAGCTGTGCTCGACAACTTGAGCAATGGTCGCGTGGAAGTCGGTTTGGGTATGGGTTATGCGGTGCATGAGTTCGACGGTTTCGGTATCCCGGTTTCGAGACGTGTGTCGCTGATGGACGAAGGGCTCGAAGTTTTGCAGCGAGCGTTCACGGGCGAGCGTTTCAGTTACTCGGGAAAGCGGTATCAGTTCAACGACGTGCGGATCACGCCTGAATATGTCCAGAAGGGCGGGCCGCCCATGTGGATCGCAGCCATGTCGGCGGCAGGTGCACGCCGGGCAGCGCGCTTCAACTCGTACTTCCTACCGCAAGGTGACCGCACACAGACACTGGACGTGTGGCACGAAGCACTTGGCGATGCGGCAGCCGACAAACGCATCGGCATCATCAAGGGCGTATTCGTTACGGACGATATCGAGACGGAGTGGATGCGGGTGCGGGACTCGGAGCGTTATCGTATGCAGCTTTATCAACGCTTCTTTGCCGAAAGCAACACCGACTTCGGCTCGGGCGAACACATTCCACAGAATTGGATCGTTGGGAGTGTTGAGCATTGCGTGCAGGAACTCGATGCATTCATGCGCACGTATGGTGTGACGGATCTCATAACCTGGGGGATTCCTCCCGGGTTAACCACGGACCTCATGCAGACATCGCTCGAGCGGTTCGTCACCCAAGTCGTGCCGCGGTTGCGGGATCTCGGTTAGGGGTTTACCAGGCGCATTCAGCGGGGTCGAGTTCCACCAGTAGCTCATCGCCATTGCGGTTGAAGGTGCGCTCGAAACAATTACCGTCTCGATCTCGAAACAGACGCTTGGTTGTCCTGCGCTCCACGACGTGCGGTGTGCTGCGAATCACACGCCGTTCGCGAACCACGTATGGCTCTGTGCGGGGGTAATGGCTGCGGTGATACGCGTGCGTAAGAAGGGAGCCTAAAATCAAACCACCGGCCAGATAGGCACCGCGGCGACTGTGATGGCGACCGTGGCGATGTCCTCGGTGGCGGTGCCCGTAGTGGCCACCCCCGCCGTAATAATGACCGCCATAATAGTGACTGCCGTGGTAACCGCGAGCCTGAGCTTCGTTGGTAAAGCCCAAACTACCGGCCAACAAAAATCCGGCAATCGCAAATTTGATGACACCCGGCTTCAGCATGTTACTTCTCCGCTGTTACAGGCCCATTTAGCCACATGTGGGATGAATGGAAGATGAATGTCCCGCGAATGTCCCATCAGGCCTCACTCATGTGCGCCGAGATATCGCGAGCGGCTGCGATGCCGTGTTCTGTGATGATGCCGGTCACGAGATCGGCCGGAGTCACGTCGAAGGCCGGATTGAAGGTCGCCACGTTAGCGGCGTGATCCTGGACGATCTCCTCCGCTGCACGCTGCTCGATGACGACGGCTTCACCGGTGGGCGTTTGCGCATCGAAGGTGGAGGACGGGCAAGCAACGTAAAAGGGGACGTCGAAGTGGTGGCAGAGTACGGCGACGTTCAATGTGCCGATCTTGTTGACGACATCGCCGTTGGCGGCGACTCGATCGGTACCGACGATGACGAGGTCCACCCGGTTTGCCGCCATCAAGGTGGCCGCCATGTTGTCGCAGATGAGTGTTGTGTCGATACCAGCGCGATCGAGTTCCCAGGCGGTCAATCGGGCACCCTGATACAGGGGTCGTGTCTCGTCGACGTAAACATGAAAACGCACGCCATCGTGGTGTGCGGCGTACATGGGGGCGGTGGCAGTGCCGAGAGCCGCAACGGCCAGGGAACCGGCATTGCAATGCGTGAGCAGATTACTGCCGGACTCGATGAGGTGGCTGCCGTTGCGCCCTATGGCGCGACAGATGTCAATGTCTTCCTCATGGATGGCGCGGGCGCGTTCCAGTAGTGCTGTGGGGTCGCCGTGTAAGGTGCCGATGCTAACAAGCTGATCGACGGCCCATGCCAGATTCACGGCGGTTGGGCGCGCAGACTTGAGGTATTCGCCATGCCGCTCAAGCGCGTTGATGAAGTCGTCGGGTCGTTCATCGAGCATCGTTTGCGCCAGTGCATAAGCGGCAGCGACACCGATGGCAGGTGCCCCCCGTACAGCGAGGGTGTTGATTGCCTGCCAAGCCTCTTCGATGTTGTCGATTCGCAAGTAATCAACCTTGTGCGGCAGTTGCCGTTGGTCGAGTAGGTACAGGCGACCGTCTCTGAATTCCAGCGTTGCGGGTACGTGATCCGAGTTCATAGCTGCCGTGCCTTTGCGAGCGTGGCGACCAGAAGCGCGCCGCAGTCGCGCGGGCTGTGTCCACACGCGAAGATGCCATCTTCATGGCCGGCCGTGGCGAAGGCGATGGGACGCGATTGGTACCTGTCCAACAACTCCGCGACGGCGTCGGCCAGCGCCGGAGTGCCGTAACCGATGTCGAGGGGAGTGAAAGGCAGTTTCAGTGCTTGTGTATGACGCCAAATCTCTCCGGTGTGGACATGCAACACACAATTCACCCGGGCGTCGGCGGCGTACACCATGGCGTGGGTAACCGCTTCGGAGGAAGGCGGTGACTCACCGCGTGCGTCGATCCAAAAGCGTTCGGTGTTGCAGTGTGTGACGTGCACGAGATGTTCGTCATCGAGCGTTGCTTCCCCACTGGTTTGACTGGCAGTGATCACGAACTCGGTTGATCTAGGGGCTGTGCGCACACTCAAATTGCCGTAGGCAAAGCCCGCGTAGCGATCGGGTGCCTGACCGATGAGATCGAGCTGATACAGGATGCTGCGCCAGGCTGCCAGCTCCGCGCGCATGTCAGGCTCCAGTGGGTGATCGCCCGGAGTGAGTTCGTAGGCGAATTGAATCGTGCCTTCGCTTGCGTCAGGCATTGACCGGTGCTCCCGCAGCGTCGTTGTAATTCGGTAAGCGCACGACCAGACTGACGCAACCCGCCAAAACGAAAGCGACGGTCCAGACCGCGAAGGCGGTTTGATAGGTGTTGGTGGTGTCCACGATGTATCCGGTGATGAGCACCCAGAAGGTAGCCGGTGCCAGGAAAAACGACAACAGGCCGTTAGCTCGCGAGAACTTGTCCACGCCGAAGAGCCTGGAGATGATCACTGAGCGCACAGGAACCATACCGCCGAAACCGAGACCAAACATGGCGGCGGCCAGCATCAGTGCGGAATACGCTTCGACCTGCATGAGAATCATGGTGGAACACACATAGGCAATGACGCCGCTCATCACGGTGATCTTCGCAGGCAAGTGATCCATCATCCAGCCCATTACCACTTTACCGGCGATGGCAAAGCCGCCGCTGATCGTCAACAGAAACGCACCGTCATAGATCGTGTAGCTCAACTCTGTCGTTAGATAGGTAGGGAGATGAGTGACCATGGCTGAATAAACGCCGTTCATGAGCCCAAAGGTCAATACCACGCTCCAATACGCCTTGGAAGTCAAAAACTCTCGATAAGTCGCCCAAAGCGATTCCCTTTCGCTGCCTTGTGCGGGAGCAGTTACCAAGGCGCTTGCTGAGGCAGGTGCAAGGGCCGGGCCGGCATCTGCATCGCCGTCTGGATGCTGTCCCAGATCCTCAGGGCGTTGTTTGACCAGCAACAGCGTGGCCGGGATCGCGAGGCAGACCAGTATGGCGGCGTAGAGTTGGTAGGCGCTGCGCCATCCGAACGTTTCGGCGAGATAAGCGTTGATCGGCGGCACCACAACACCCGCGACTGACATACCCATCAGGGCAATGCCGAGCGCCATGCCACGGTGGCGGGAAAACCAATTGACCATCAACTTGGTGTGCACGAGCGGACCCACGCCGGTCCAACCCATGCCTTGAAAGGGGATGAGCACCGCTAAGAGCAAGTAGTAGCTGTCGACCCCTTGCATTAACAGATAACCACACGTCAGCCAAAGGCACGCGATGCAGATGATCAAGCGCAGTGGGAAGCGGTCTATGACGTAGCCCATGAATGGTGCGGTCAGGCTGCCCGTAAACAGGGTCAGACTCACGACCAGCGACAATTCGGTTTTGCTGACTGCGAAGTCCGCCATCCAATGCGGGAAAAATACGCCACGCGCGTGCAGAAAAAAGGCCGAAGCCACGAAACACATCGCAAAGGAATAACCGATGAGCACGTGACCGTAGAAACGGAATTTGAGGTCGATGGTTCTGCTGTCCTTGAGGCCGATGCAACGCCGGGCAGTTTAGCGTGCCGGAGCGGTTCGATGTCGAACCGATTGAGGGGAGTATTGTGAGTGAGCGTCCAGCGGGGTAATTTGTGCGTATGAGCAGTTTCACAGTGAGAAAAGCCAGCGGTTACTGCGGCGCTTATGTCGAAGGCCCTGGTTTACAGGAGATCGTCGCCTCAAACGATTTAACCGGGGACATCCGCAATCTGGCGTTGGAGCACGAGGTGTTGTTTCTGCGCGATCAGGCGGTTCCCGCGGCGGAATTCGAGAGCTTTGCAAAGCTCTTTGGTGAAGTCTTGGAGCATCCGGCGTATGGCACGGTGCCGGGTGCGCCCAGCGTGCAAGTTCTCGAAAGTACACCGGAGGAGCCGACCAAGATCGAGCTATGGCATTCCGACATGACCTTCAGTGCGACACCCCCGAGTTTCACCATTCTGCATGGGCAGATCATTCCGGATGCCGGCGGCGATACGCTGTGGGCCAGCGCTACCGCGGCGTTTGCGGGCTTGTCACCTTCGATGCAGGGATTTCTGCGCCCGCTGCGAGCCGAGCACGACTTCCGCTTCGGATTTCGCGAGAGCCTTGCCGAACCCGGTGGTGAAGCCCGCCTGGCGCGGGCCATTGCCGACAATCCTCCGGTCGAGCACCCGGTGGTGCGCACGCACCCGGAGACGGGCCGAGAAGCGCTGTTCGTCAACCCACTTTTCACGAAACGTATCTGTGGATTGAATCATGACGAAAGTGAGTCTTTACTAACTATGCTGTATGGGCATCTCACCACGGCGGAGTACACAGTGAGATTGGGTTGGCAGCCAAACACCGTGGCGATATGGGACAATCGCTCGGTGCAGCACAAGCCGATCAACGATTATTTTCCAGCTCATCGCAAGCTGCACCGGGTCACGATCAAGGGCGATCCGCCGTGCTGAAGCGCCCTTCAGGCGATGGAAATGACGCCGAAGGTATCGAATAGCGAGACTTTTTAAGTTCAGATAGAGCATGAGTATCGTTTAGCTCAAGATGCCGGGATGGTCTTCAGACAGCGATAGGATAGCGACCCATGAGCCAGTTCGGACTTCTCCGCCAGCGTAGATTTGCAGGCTTGTTCTACACCCAGTTTCTGGGTGCGTTCAACGACAACGTATTCAAAGCTGCGTTGTCGCTGATTTTCGTCTACAGCGGCCTCATTGCGGCGGATGCCACCGATGCCTTCGTCAACCTGGCCGCGGGACTCTTCATCTTGCCCTTCTTCCTGTTTTCCGCGACGGCCGGTCAGTTAGCCGATAAATACGAGAAATCGAAGCTGGTACGCGTCATCAAATTGGTGGAGATCGGCGTGGCGTTTGCCGGCGGCTTCGCCGTGTACTCACAAAACATATACGCGATGTTGGCGGTTTTGTTTTTGCTGGGCGTGCAATCGACGTTCTTCGGACCGCTCAAGTTCTCGATTCTTCCGCAGCAATTGGATGAGTCGGAACTCGTGGGCGGCAATGCTCAGATCGAAATGGGCACCTTCGTTTCTATCCTGTTGGGCACCATTCTCGGGGGTGTCATAGCGGCACTGGGGGACGTCAATTTGTGGCTGACGGTGATGGTGGTGTCGGTCGCCCTGTTAGGCTACGCGGCATCGCGATTTATTCCGCAATGTCCTGCCACCGACCCGGAGCTCGTCATCGATTGGAATCCGGTACCTGCCACATGGCGGATGATCTCCAACGCCCGCGGTAATCGCTCGGTGTTCTTGTCGATTCTCGGTATCTCGTGGTTTTGGTTGTTGGGTTCGCTGGTGTTAACGCAAATTCCCAATCTCACCAAGACTGTGTTCAACGGCGGTACTACCGTCGTGACATTGATTCTTTCGGTGTTCACCATCGCGGTTGCCCTTGGATCGCTGGCGTGCGAAAGACTCTCAGGTGCGAAGATCGAGATCGGCATCGTTCCTGTAGGGGCGTTCGGCCTCAGCTTTGCGGGAATCGATCTTTACTTTGCCATCAATGCGCTCGATGCGAGTGTGGCGCGTGAGTGGCTGGCGTTCTTGAATGCGGACGGCGCGTTACGCGTGCTCTTGGACATGGGTCTGGTCGGCTTCTTTGGCGGGCTGTTCATCGTGCCGTTGTATGCACTCATCCAATCACGCACACCCGAACATCGCCGCGCAAGGATTATTGCGGTTACCAATGTGATCAACGCATTGTTCATGGTGGCCGGTGCCGGGCTGTCCATTTTGTGTCTGGGTATTGCCGGCATGTCCATTCCCGACTTCTTGTTGACCGCGATGCTGATGAACGTCGCGGTGGCCGTGTTTATCTTTTACCAGGTGCCGGAGTTCGCCATGCGCTTTCTCGTGTGGCTTTTGAGCCACACCATGTACCGCGTGGAAAAAGAGGGGCTTGAGCAGATTCCCGAAGAGGGCGGTGCCATCATCGTGTGCAATCATGTGACCTATGTCGACGCGCTGTTGCTGGCGGGCGCGGTGCGGCGGCCGATCCGTTTCATCATGTTCAAGCCGATCTACGACATTCCGGTACTCAACTTTGTGTTCCGTGTGGGCGGGGCGATTCCCATCAATTCACAGAAAGACGATGAGGAAGCGTTTAAGCAAGCCTTTGCCGAGATCGCACAAGGCCTGGCCGACGGGGATCTGTTGTGCATTTTCCCTGAGGGTGCATTGACCAAGGACGGCGATATCGCGCGCTTTCGGCGAGGCGTGGAACGGATTGTTCAGGAAACGCCTGTGCCGGTGATTCCGATGGCGCTGCAAGGGCTGTGGGGCAGCTTCTTCAGCAACGCCGGCGGTGCGTTCAAGCAACCCAGCCGTTTTTGGAGTCGGGTGAAGGTACTGGCCGGGCAGGCCGTTGCCCCCACCGAAGCGACGGCAGCCGTGTTGCAGCAGCGCGTACAAGCGCTGCGCGGTGAGCACGCGTAGATTACAGCGTCTTGAGAAAGGCAACGAGCTGTAGGCGCTCGTCGTTGGTCAAAGTAAATTCGGGAACACGCTCGCTGTCGGCGTTCTCGTAGTGACGGATAACCTCATCGAGGGACGTGATACTGCCATCGTGCATATAGGGACCGGTGTGCGCGACCGCACGCAGCGTCGGTGCACGAATCCCGACGGTTGAACCGCTGACTCCCATCACGTGAAAAACCGGGAGGGCTTGCTGCTGCTGATGTACGACCGAGCCGGAGAAGTTGAAGCTTGCGTGACAGTTTGCGCAACCGAGCCGAGCTGAGAAGAACAGTATGAGCCCCGCTTCGGCGTCTTTGTCGAAATTGGATTTATCGTCGAAAAACAAGTAGCGATCGAAGGCGCTGACCGGGGCGCGAATGGTGCGCACATAGCTGGCAATGGCAGCAACGAGATGCGCAGTGGTGATCTCCTCTCCTGGAAATGCCGACGCAAACTGTGCGGCATAGTCTTCTTGTTGTACTTCGTTACCGCGGATAAGTCTCAGCAATAAGTCATCGGTGTAGCCCATCTCGACGGGTGCTGTATTGAAAAGAGGTACGTAGTGTTGCGCCTCCAGGTCTTCCAGTCCCAGGTCTTCCCAGCCGAAGCTCGCGTTGTAGCCCACGTTGTAGAGCGTGGGTGTGTTTCTGGTATGGCGTTGCCCCGTCGCGCCGATGGCGACCGGACGCCCGTCGGTAAAATGCTGTGCTGGGTCATGGCACGACGCGCAACTATAGCGGCCCGTTGTGGACAATGCTGTTTCGGAGAACAAACGCTTGCCCAGGGTAACTTTGTCGGAAGTGAGCGGATTGGTTGCCGGGATGAGGAGCGCTGGTAAAAAAGCATCGATGGAATCGCCGCCGGCAATAGATTCGCTGTCGGCGGCGCTCATCAGCACGCTAAGCCCGCAGAGAAGACCGCCTAGACTGTTGACAAAACCGTGTTTGCGCGTACCCGACTTTACGGCTCTGGAGCTTACCAATCGCGTACGTTGTTCATGGAGAGATCGGCAGTCGCTTTCGCCAGACGGCTGCGCTCCTCGATCCAGCCCGCAAACTGCGCTTCCGCTTCGCTCTTGTCGGTTTTCGTCGCAGCCCAGGTCTCCAGCTTGGTCATCAAGAGGTCGGCGAGTTCGCGATCGTTGCGAAAGAGCGTGAGATAGGCGTTCTTGGCTTGATCGTAGAAGCCGAGTGCAAGGAACGCTTCGCCGCGGTACTCGATTGCCTGAGTGAAGTTGGGGTTGATCTTCAGTGAGTAGTTGTAGGCACCGATGGCTTTGCGGTAATCGCCGGTTTTGCGCAACGCAAAGCCGAGTTCGTTGGCCGCTTTGTAGTTGTTGGGGTTGTGACGCAGCGCTTCGCCTTGTTTATCGATCGCCTTCTTGTAGGCTTTCTCGGCTCGTGCCAGCGCCTTGTTACGCGCTTTTTCCGACTTGGCCGAACCGGCCTTCTTTTCCTGCTTCAAAGCCTTGTCGCGTTGGCGAATACCGGCGCGCATCGCTTTGTCGGAGAGTTCTTCGGGGGAGAGGTTACGTGCCGGTGCGCTACTCGAGCTCAGGCTACCGCCGCCGCCGCCGCTGCCTGCGGCAAGGACGTGGCTGGCATTCAAGGCGAGGACGGTGCACACCACCAATGGGGCGAGAAGGATCGTTGAACGGCGCATAGCAGTTGCCTAACTCGTTGATTTTGGACCAGGATAGGGGGTTCACCCGTTGATTTCCAGATCGAGGAGGAAGCTGCCATGGGGTTAAATCGGATTGTCCGACGTTTGTTGGTTGGTGTCGTTTTGGTGTGTCCGGCGGTCCATGGCGAAGAGCGAGCGAGTACGGATGCGACGCAAGCGGCCATTCGCGAGGCGCATGCCGTGATGGATGAATTCCTGGCAGCGTTCAATGCGCGCGACGAAGCGCGCTGGGCCGAGACGTTGCATTTTCCGCACGTACGCATCGCCAGCGGCGGAGTGAGCGTAGTACCGAGTAAGACGGAGTTCATTGAGACGACCGACTTGGATGACTTCGCGCGCAGCAATAATTGGCACCACAGCGAGTGGGATCATATCGAAGTCGTTCAGGCGGACCCTACGAAGGTGCACTTCAAGGTCACGTTCTCGCGCTTCAATCCAACCGGTGAGCGCTACGTCACCTTCGACTCTCTATATATTCTGCAGAACATCGATGGGCAGTGGGCGATTCGCGGACGCTCCAGCTTCGCCCCCTGATAGCGGTAGCGCAGTGTCCGTGATCGACGATCTAGACCGCCACCTCGACCATAACGACGACTTGGCCGCGGCTTCGATACCCATGGGCATGTTTCTAGCTTGGGCGGTCAATCACCACCTGGTGGATGAGTCGGCGTTGGCGGAGCACGAGCGATCGCTGCTGCGTGTGCGGTTTCGTGAAATGCGCGGCAGTGAGCTTATCGTCACCTTGGGCGGGCGCCTCGAGACCTCCATGTTCAGTGCGCAAGGCTTGCGGTTCGTCGAGGGGTACTACGATCGATACCTCGATGAGCTGCACGGCTTGTTCGCCGATCCTTACGCGATACGCGACGATTGGGAGCACTATGACCGGGTAGCAGGCATGCTGACGCAACGTTTCAGGGGCGCTCGTTCGCGAGGTGCGACGGTGAAGCTTGGGCAAAAAATCAAGGCGGGATGGCGCAAGTTATTTGGCGCGAAAAACGGCGATGAATGAACGCCTCCGCAAACACGGTAAGACACTCAATCTGCGCGAAGTAGAGGTATTCCGCCCCTATTCCGACGAGTTCCCACATGCGCTTTTTGAAGGACAAGGCTGTGCGGAGGACGAGATCGATGCGTGGTTGTCTGCGGAGACCCTGCGCGTCGCCAAACGGGGTGATGAAGTGCTGGGTGTCTATGCCATGTCGCGGACATCCGTCGAGGAGTTCGAATTGAAAGGGGTGATTGTCACCCCGTTCATGCGCAAGAGGGGCCTGGGCAGATGGTTGACCGGCCACGCCATCGGAGTGGCCGAGTCCAAAGGCGGGCGCCACGTTGTGCTGACCCACAACGGCGGCAGTCGCTGCTTCGCGCGGATGGGGTTCGTCGCAGTTGCAGAAGGTTGGCGCTTTGACCTGGTCCCTGAATAAAAGTAGGGTCTAAGCCACAGGCGCAGCAGGTTGAGGGGTCCCATGTCGCGAATCGATCAGATCAAAGCGGAAGACTGGCCGCAAGATATGCAGGATTTAGTCAAACCGGAACTGCTCACCGATCTCGAGCAGGGCCTGATGCGCTATTTTGCGCACACGCCTGAGCTCGTGAAAGGTCTGGCGGCTTTCTCGGGGGGGCTGAAGGTCAATCGAACGCTGCCGGAAAAGTTGGTTGAGCTGGTGCGGCTGCGCATTGCGTTTTTCAACCAGTGCCGCAGTTGCATGGCGATTCGTTATACAGATGCGGTCAACGACGGCTTGACGGAAGACTTAGTCTGTTCGTTGGAGCGGCCGCAGGAAGCGGACAACCTCTCTGCCGCGGAAAAGGCGGCGATTCGCTTTGGCGAACTGATGGCGACCGATCACTTACGCATTGACGATGAAGTCTATGCAGAACTCAAAAGACACTTTTCCCAGGCTCAGATCGTCGAGCTGGGCATGATTGCCGCCTTCTTCGTCGGCTTCGGCCGTCTCGCCGCCACCTATCACATGGTGGAGGAACTGCCGGCCGCGTTTGCCGAAGACGATGCGGAGATCGCGCCGTGGGGGAACGAGGCGATCCAGGTTCGTTAGACTAACAAGCGGCTGCAGCGCCTCCTCCGCGAACCAGCTTGCCGGGTAACGCGCCCGTGTGTTCGTTGTTCTCGAAGATGGGTTGCCCGCTCTTGATGATATGGCGATAACCGTCCACACGCTGGACCAAGCGCTTGCCGCCGGTCGGCAGATCGAAGATCGCCTCCGGCCGGTGCAGGCTGAGTGCGTCGAAATCGATGACGTTAATGTCGGCGAGATAGCCCGGCTTGAGGAGGCCGCGATCGTTCATGCCGTAAGCTTCAGCTGTGTCTCGGCTCAGTTTACGCACCAAGAATTCGAGTTCGAACTGCTCCCCCTTGTCCCGGTCGCGTGCCCAATGGCAGATGATGAATGTCGGCATCCCCGCATCTGCGATCACACCGCAGTGCGCGCCGCCATCCGACAGTCCGAACAACACGTTCGGGTGGCTCATGGAGCTCTTGAAGAAGTCGAAGGTGTAGTTCTGATAGCCGCCGAGGGGTTGGTAAAAGAGTTCTCGGCCTCCGTTCGTGAGCAGCATGTCATACATGGTTTCGAACGCGTCCGCGTCGTTACCGGCCGCGATACCGGCAATACTGTCTTCGCGGTCGGGTTCGTAGTTGGGGTTGTCCCCCAGCGGGAAGATCTGCCACAACAATTCACGTAAGGGGCCGCTCAACGGCATGGGACGGTCGCGGTCGACCTCGCCGACGATCTGTGCCTTGAGGTCCGGATCGCGCATGCGTTCCACCATCTGTTCTAGAGGCAGTGCCGACAGCTCGGCTTGAAACGTCGGTGTCAGGGCAAAGATGTGGAAGTTCGATTGCAAACCGTGGAGTACACCGGTGGGTCGTCCGGCGATCTGCGGGCGGACTTCCAAGCCTTGTGCTCGAGCGGCTTCAGCGATGTTGTACATCTTGTTGCCTTCGAAAGCCGCTGCGGAGGTGGCCACAAGCGTGATCGGTCGCCCGGTCTCTTTGACGAATTGCTGCACCCATGCCCACTCGTCGTCGTCACCGAGATGATCGGAGACCATCTCGAATACGCCGTGTTCGAGACCCTTCATCGACAGGCCGAGAGCGAGCATCTCGTCGCTACCGGCAAAAGTTCCCGGCACGTGAATGCCGTGTTTGTCTTTGTGCAGCCAAGTGCGGGAGCTGGAAAATCCCAGTGCTCCGGCTTCAATGCCTTCGCGCACCAGGGCTTGCATCTTTTTGAGCTCGGCATCGGTTGGTAAATCGTCCTGTGTGTTGCAGCGCTCGCCCATGACATAGGCGCGGATGGCGCCATGAGGCACCTGTGTGGCCACGTCGATAGTGCGGGCCTTGCTGTCCAGCGCATCGAGGTATTCGGGGAAGGACTCCCAACACCAGTCGATGCCCTCAGCCAGAGCGGCACCGGGAATGTCTTCCACACCTTCCATCAACTCGATGAGGTACTGCTCATCTCCGGGCTTCACGGGTGCGAATCCGACACCGCAGTTACCCATGACGACGGTGGTGACGCCATGCCAGCTGGACGGAGCCAGGATGGGATCCCACGTGGCTTGACCGTCGTAGTGCGTGTGTACGTCTACCCACCCCGGAGTCACCAGCAGGCCCGAGGCGTCGATCTCGTTGCTTGCAGAACCTTCGATTTGACCTGTGGCGACGATCTTGTCGCCGTCGATGGCGATGTCGCCGACATACCTGGGTGCACCTGAACCGTCGACGATTGTGCCGTTTCTGATGATGAGATCGTGCATGTACCTGTCCCCCCGATTTTGCGTTTCATGAGGTTAGCGGGTTTAAATAACCGCAGCAAATCCGGACGCGAGGATCATGCGCCAACGGTCGATCGATCTGTTCATCTTAGTGTTCTCGTTAGGTCTCTCGGCAGGATGTACCAACTTGGCCGGGTTAGACGATGAGCTGGCGAAGGTCGACTATGTGCAGGGACGTCTGCAATATGCACTGGATCGCGAGCAGACCGAGGTGCGGTTCAACGTAGGCGCCACCAAGGGACGATTCAGAGTGGCGGATGCGCGTTTGACCTTTACCGATGAGCGCGTGGCCAGTGGTGTACTGGAAGTCACCTTGGCGACCGCCGGACTTGATGTGTTCAATCCTCTGATCGAACAGATGCTCAAAGGCGACGATTGGTTTGCCGTGGAACGACACCCACTTGCGCTTTTTGCAACTGATCGCATGCGTGTTATCGATGTGGATACGGTTGAGGTAAGCGGTAACTTGACGATTAAGGAGGTCACTCAGCCGCTGGCGTTGAGCGTGCAGTTCGATGAGGGTGTTCCCAGCCTCACGGCGCCGCCACCAACGATATCCTTCCGCGCTACGGGCGCGTTTTTACGTTCCGCATACGGCATGGACGACCTTCAATCCATGGCGCCCGACCGTGTCGACGTCGAAGTCGCCGGTGTGTTACGCCGTCTTGCGCAAGATGAACGAGCCCTGATGTCACCTTAATCTACCCACCAGGCGTTCTAGATCAGGTAATTCGGGAGCACGGATGCGAAGTGCTGGTGAAGTGCTGGTATAGGACGAGCCGAAGGCGGTCTGGGTGGGTAGATTAAGATGACATCAGGGCGGGTGCGGAACGTTGTCGGTGCGCGCAGCACGGCCGAGGTAGCCGCCGTGGTGCCGCAAGCCGTATTCTTCTCGCGTGATGCCTTTTTGTTCCATCAGAGCGAGCGCGATGGCGTCGGTGATGGCGGACATGACGGCGATCGAGGCGCTGGGCGTCAATCCCAATGGACAGGGTTCTTCGATGACCCCCATGTCGAGCACGTAGTCGGCGAGATTACGCAGATCCGATTCGGGATGTGACGTCACGCCGATTATCGTCTCGACGCCCAAGTGACGCGACAGCTCCAGGATCTCGATGACCTCGCGGCTCTTGCCGCTGGTCGAAAAAGCCACCATGACATCGGCTTGACCGACCAAACCGAGGTCTCCGTGAGCCGCTTCCGCTGGATGGATGAAACACGCCGGAGTAGCGTTGGAGCAGAGCGTGGCGGCAAACCTATTGGCCACATAGCCGGCCTTGCCGATGCCGGTGGTGACGATCTTGCCGCGGCAATCCTTTAGAGTGTTGACCGCGCGGACGAAGTCGTCGTTGAGCTCAATCGCTGCAATGGCCTCGGCTTCGGCTTGCAGCACGGCTTGCATGCGTTCTTTGATGTCCAATAGCATCTCACTTACTTATCCGCAAGCAATCGATGTTGGCATGGGAATGGCGGTGGAACAAGACAACGAGCTGAACTGTTTACCGCTTCCGACCGAGTGGGTACCCGGCTCGGATGCGCCTGTCGCACAAGGCGGACGGGTGAACTGGTTGTCGCACCGTGACTCGCGCGTCGCGGACCGGCTTGAACGCAGCGGTGTGGCGGCGGCGTGCGATATCAACATCCACATCACCGAATCTGCCGGTGCAGTACCGCACCTTGACGAAGATGAGTCCTATCGCTTAGTCGCTTCTACCGATAGCGTGACGGTTACCGCGCCTTCGGTGTGGGGTGCCTTGCACGCGGTGACTACGCTTGACCAGATCGGCCAAGCAGATCAGCTCAAAGCCGGTTTGCAAGTCCGCGATGCACCCCGGTTTGCGTGGCGCGGTTTGTTGATCGACGTCGCCCGACACTACCTTTCTGTCGATGTCCTTAAACGCGTGGTCGTGGGAATGGCGCATCTCAAACTCAACGTGCTGCATCTGCATCTGAGCGACGATCAAGGCATGCGCTTTGCGTCAAACGCCTTCCCAACGCTGGCCAGTGCCGAGCACTACACGCAGCAACAGTTGGGCGAGTTGGTGGGTTTTGCGGCGGGCTACGGCGTCCGTGTGGTACCTGAACTGGATGTGCCCGGGCACGTCACGAGCTGGCTGGTAGGTGTGCCGCGGCTCGCCTTGCGGCAGGTCGGTGATTCCGAGCGTTATGGCGTACACCAAGCGTGTTTGGATCCTACGGATGAAGCCACCTACGATGTTCTGGCTGCGGTGCTCAACGAACTCGCCGCTGTGTTCCCGGACCGTTATCTGCACATCGGCGGTGACGAGGTACACCCGCGGTGGTGGTCGCAGGATCCAGGTGTGCAGGCGTTTATGCAAGCACGGGGGCTGACTGATGTACGCGCGCTGCAGAACTACTTCACTCAACGGGTGTGCAAGATTGTCGGTGACTTGGGTAAGGTTGCCATCGGTTGGGACGAAGTACTGCATCCTGACATGCCGCACATCGTGGTGCAGAACTGGCGAGGTGCGACGACCCGCGATCGTACGTTGAACCGCGGACTCGACTGTATTGTCTCGGCTCCGTACTACCTGGACTTGTTTTACCCGTCGGACATGCACTATCGCTACGACCCGGAATGGCCGCAATCGCGATGGTTGGCACAGGAAGACGCCGATCGCTCCGATCCGCGGCTGGCCCATGTCGCTCAGGGTCTGGCGTGGACGTTACAGTGGCGGGACGATCAGGAGACGCGTACGGATACTCAGGCCCGTGTGCTCGGTGGTGAGGCCTGCCTGTGGTCCGAACTCGTGGATGAGGATGCGCTGGAGGTGCGTTTATGGTCGCGGCTGCCTGCGGTGGCAGAGCGTTTGTGGTCGAGCCGAACGGTGGATGACGTAGACAGTCTTTATCGGCGTATGCCTGCGATACTCGAGCGCCCGCCGTTCTCGATCGGCGGTTTGCAGCGCACTCGTCTGAGCGCGCTGGGTTTGACCGACGAGCAATGCACGATTGCCGCATTTCTGGAACCGGTCAAGTGGTATGCGCGCCTGTTGGGAGAAGTTGCGCTCAATGCACGCATCGAAGGTCGGGAAATGCCGCAAGCAAGGCCTTATGACGTAACCTCTACGTTCGACAAGATCGTCGATCACATTGCGCCCGAGAGCTTGGCAGCAAGGTCTCTGCTCGATTTATCGTGGGTTGAGTTGCAGCGCGACGCCGAGCGGTGGTGTGTGCTGGACGTCTCGAAATGGCCGGAAGACATACGCGCCGCTATTAGTGCGATGAGAGCCGTTGGAGAGCTTGTCAAAAACATCGACAACGGACGCGAAGAAATAGCCGAGGCGCTGGAATCACACTACGGTCCGCACGGCGAGTACGTGCTGGCTGTCGTACCCTATCTAGTCACCCGTTTTGCTCGATGACTGCTTCTAAGGCAGCCGCCCTTTGGTTTGACGATCCTGAGTTGGCACCGTATGGCACGGGACATATTCACGACACTTTCGTACTGACAGATCGGGGAGCGCGCTACATCTTGCAACGCATCAACGAGGAGGTATTCCGCAATGCCGACCTGTTAGTGGCGCAGTCACAGCGCGTGATCGAGCGGTGGTCGATGCAAGAGGATTACATCGTGCCGGCGCTCGTGCTATCGCAGGCAGGTAGACATGTAGAACGCGTGGACGGTGCGTTGTGGCGGGTGTGGCGTTATGTCGAGGGTACGCGCGTGTTGAACGTAATCGAAAACGATGACCAAGCACGCAGCGTGGCCGAGGCCTTCAGTGCATTTCAATCCTGCCTTCAGACCCTGACGCCTACACTCGAGCCTACGATAGACGGTTTTTTACGAATGCGGGTGTACCTTGCCGCCTTCGACCGGGTGGCGGACGAAGCGCCGGTGCGTTGGCGCACGCTCATCGAGCGGCATCGAGATTTGAGCGCGAGGCTCGAACGTCCGAACAGCCACATTCACGGCGATTGCAAAGTCGACAATGCGCTGTTTGCGATCGGGCAGGACAGGGTGGTCGCGCTCATCGACTTCGATACGGCCATGTACGGGCACTGGGCGTGGGATTTCGGTGACCTCGTGCGTTCGGTTTGCCACTCGCGGGGACGGGTGGACGATGATCTGTTTGCAGCGTGTGTCGAAGGTTTTGCGCGGCATCAGCAACAGGTGAACGTACTCGACTGCGTGGATGCGCCCGCGTACCTCGCGCTGATGTTGGGCATACGCTTTCTGACCGATCATCTGAACGGCAATCCTTACTTCAGGGTCGACGTGCCGGGCACCAATCTGCATAGAGCGGAGGAACAATTCGAGCTTTTCGAGGCGATGCTGCGCCAACGTTCGGATTGGGAGGCGGCAGCGCGGGTGATCCTGCGCGACCAGTCGTAACCTTGGGCGCCAACCTGGAGCGAACGATACTATGAGCCATGAGAGCCTTCGCCAGAACTAGAGAGTTAGTTGCAAGGCGCGGTGCCGTTAAAGCGCTCTGGGCGCTGGCGATGAGCACGCTTAAGCCGAACTTCATGATCTGCCAGGTGCAAACTCGCCCCAATCTGGAATACCACAACGACGCAGAGCATGCGATCAACATAGACATACGCCTGGCAAGCGCCGATGAATTGGTAAGTGCGTCTCGTGAACTCCCCGACCAACTTAGCAGAGCCTTCATCGAGTCCGCGCTGGACCGTGGCGATGTGTGTGCGGCGGCTTTTGTAGGTTCGACCATGGTCGCCTGGCAATGGTCCTCGTTTACGATCGCTGAGGCAGCCGAGCGGCTCTGGGTAAGTTTCGAGCGGCCGTTCCGTTACGGCTACAAAGGCTTCACCAGACCCGAATATCGCGGCCGAAGAATTGCCCGACAGGTGATGCGATTTGCCGATAGTGAGTGCCTGAAGCGTGGATACACGGACACGATCGTCTATGTGGAAACCCACAACTATGCCTCGCTGGCGAATCTGGCACGGCTCGGAAATCGATGTGTCGGATACGCCGGTTACCTGAAACTGTTCAATTCGTACCTGACGTTCAGAACGCCAGGCGTGAAAAGGCACGCGTTCCGGTTCTATGTTGAAAATGGATAGAGCGAGACTGCGCACTAGACTGTTGGCGAAAACCGATGGTTAACGAGCTAATCATGTCAACGCCATTCGCGTTGCGATACAGTCACGTGTCAGATGTTACCTCACAGATGTCATGCGGGAATCTCCGGTCGACCTGCAACACCTTCAAGACGCTCTTGATGAAAGCTATCGGAATGCGGGCGGGCATATCCGGAATATCTTCACAGAAGAATCTCGAATCTGCGCGTCTGATCTGGTTGATTTGTTGCCTGGTGTATTTGAGATCCACCTAGCGGTGACGACGGTGGACGGAGCACCGGTGTCGGCGCCGATCGATGCAGTGCTGTTTGAAGGAAGGGTCTGGTTTGGCTTGCCTCGGAATTCACTGCGGGCGAAGCTCGTCCGGCGCAACCCGCGAGTAAGCGGTTCGTATACCCGTGGGGATTCATTCGCCCTGATCGTGCACGGCAAGGCGGTCGAGGTCTCGACCAGCGATGCACGGTACGCGACTTACTTTGATCACGTGTTTAATCTGTACGTCTCTATGTACGGTCCGAAGTGGTCCAAATGGTACGAGGAGAACCGCGAGAACATCGAAGCAGGGTATCACGGTTGGATCGAGCCTCGGTGGATCTTCGCGAAAAAGTAGTGCCGGGCGCGCGCCAATCGAGTGGCTAGTTTGTGGAGTAACTCAGGTGGAATCTAGCATACTCAGTCTTCAGCCGTTTAGATCGATAGCTGAATTCGGTTTGAATAGAACCTTGTCCAGTCCGTTTACGACAGTAGCAGCAATCATAACGACCTAGCGGATAACAGCTCGTGGTAAAGAAGCTACTCATTGCACTGTTTGTCATCGTGCTTTTCGTGATACTGGCGGGCAGCGTCAGTCTGTTTCTTGTTGCGGTCGATAAACCTGAAGGAACGCAAGAAATCCGTGCGGTTTTGCACGGATCCGCGTGTCGCTCGTCAGCCGAACTGGCCGACTTGCTGCTGAAGTCCGTCTACGACGAGCACAATTTACCGTCGCTGTCTGCCGCTGTTGGGGTTGGGGGTGAGTTGGTCTGGTCAGGCGCAATCGGCTATGCAGACCTAGTCAATGAAATCCCTGCGGATACACAAACCGTGTACAGGATTGGCAGCATTTCGAAATCCCTATCAGCAACGGCCTTTATGCGGTTGCGGGAACAAGGTGCGATAGAGCTCGATACCAGGTTCAACGAGGTGGTGGACGATTATTGGCCCGAAAACGCCACATTTACCATGCGTCAGCTGTTGTCGCATCAAGCTGGCATTCGACACTACGCTTCACCCTCGGAAACCTTTAGTAACGTGGATTACTCGACCACCAGAGACGCTGCCGCGATAGTAGAGCAGGATGCACTGGTGTTTCAGCCGGGTACGGATTTCCAGTACAGCACATACGGATATACTCTGTTGTCGCTGGCGATGGAAAGGGCAAGTGGGCGGTCCCTGAGTCAGATAATGACCGATGAGGTGTTCGCACCCGCTTCCATGCAATCAACGCGATTGGAGATGGGGGATGCCGATGACGCGTCTAGTGCGTACTTGTCGGTCGCAGGGCTAAACATGGAAGCGCCGGATGTTAACTTGAGTTACAAGTATGCGGGGGGCGGGATTCTCTCGACGCCTTCTGACGTGGTCCGTTTTGGTAATGCGCTCCTGGGCGAAGCGTTACTGGCATCCCGCTCTGTCGAACTGCTATGGACGCCCGTAGTTTCGGGTAAAGGCAAGCCCGCACCGGATGGATACGCGCTGGGCTTCAGAAATGCTGAGGATCAGACCGGGAGATTTGTCCACCACGGTGGCGTGAGTGTCGGAGGTTATTCCTTCCTGCTGATTTATCCGGTACGCCAGGTGGTCGTTGCGGTTGTGAGCAATGTGATGCCTCTGGGGGGTGCGTATGATCGGTATGCTTTGGCTAAGGGCCTGGCGGAAGCTTTCCTGCGCTAGTGATCGCACAATCGCGTTCCAGTCTAAAATAGATCCATGCGTCCAGGTCAGTCGTTCGAGAGCGCCGAAGTAGCCAGAAACTACTTGCATCGGCCAGAGTATCCCGACGAGGTATACGAAAAACTGATTGCGCTGACTCCAGGGAGGGCCAGCGCTTTGGATCTTGGGTGCGGCACGGGAAAAATCGCACGCAACATAAGCCGATCGTTTGAATCCGTTACCGCAATTGACGCCTCGGCGCCCATGTTGGAAATCGCGAGTCGGCTTCAGGATGAGGCTGCCGGAAACATTGCATGGGTTCATGGACTCGCCGAAGCGGCGGATATTCGCGGAGGACCGTTCGATTTGATTGTAGCGGGTGCGAGCATTCACTGGATGGACCACGCGGTTCTGTTTCCGAAACTTCGAAAAGACGTTCGTCACGACCATGTGTTTGCCACGGTAGACGGAGACGGGGCGCACCGCCCGCCCTGGAAGCGAGCGTGGGATGACTTTTTGGCCAAATGGATACTCGAACTGAAGGGAGAGAGGTACGCGCCGGACGACGCAAGCTCCGATTACGCCCGGTTTATGACCCGGTATCGAGATTGGATTGAGATTCGTGGCGAGATGTTCGCCGAACGCGCTGTGTCCCAATCCATTGATCACTTCGTCAGATGCCAGCATTCCAGAAATACATTCGCACCATCCGTGCTGGGCGCGCGCCAAGCACGCTTCGATGATGAACTGCGTGCCATCCTCGAGCCACATGCGCAGCAGCAAACGATCACTTACCGCGTACGAACGCGCGTCGAGTGGGGGAGCATAAAGTCCTGAGCACTAGAAGCGCACGTAGTCGTGATTAGCACGGACCAGAGCTGACAGACAGTGTCCGGACGGACCGGAGCAAGCCGCAAAAGCAGACCCGTATAGCGTGACGTACAAAAAACCCGGCGCTTGGCCGGGTCTCTTTGCCCATTCGGGATTCTATGTTCGTCTGCGTCTGGCGATGAGCAGTCCGAGTAGACCCAGCCCGATGAGCCCTACAGTGCTTGGTTCGGGGGCTGCGTGCGGTTCTCCCGGGTTGTCGGCGAAAGTCAGGTCAATGGATGCGAGGCCACCGGCGGCACCAAAATCCTGAACTCAAAACTATTAGCGTCGATGAATGTTACCGTTTGGATAATGTTATTCGGATCAGCGGCCTCAGCTGCACTCAATAGGGCATCGTCGATGCCAGAGACTCGAATCGTGGCGTTCAGAAGGCCGGTGATGTTGATGTCCATTGAGGTATCGAAGAAATCGATAAACTCACCAGCAAACAGAAAACCCGCCAACGAACCGTCATTGGCACCATTACCGACAATTTCCTGACCTGGATCTACAACGACAACGTCGATTGGAGCGACCTGACCGCTTGGGCTTCCACATTCGCCCACGTTGGGGCAGCTGAGATTGATGGTGTCGCCCAGCAGTCCCCCTGGCGTTACGCCAATGTGCCCAGCTTGGGCGAAACTCGTTGTCATTCCTGCCAGAAGAATCAAAAAAGCGTTCGATGACCGACTGCCAGACCCTGACAAACCGCTTTCAGGGCATCTGACCCCGTCTGTCAGGTTGGGTGCCAACGACTGCGTGAGTTGATGCTGTAGCACACCAGCGAGCGCCTTCGCTCCTCATTGCGCGACGCGCAAGATGAACATCACGAGTCCGACCATGACCAGCACGAAGACCACCGTGAAGGCGATACCCATGTAGATGAAATGGCTGGCTTTGCCTCGTGTGAAGTCCCGCTCGCGGTTCTTCTGCGATTGCACGCCGATGGCTGCTGCCAGCGTGCTGCCCAGTACTTGCCAAAATGACAGTCCTTCGGGTTCGTCTTGCGGTGCATCGTCCGTCATGGTGCTCCTTAAGCGTATTCGTTCTCGATGCGGGTGACCCAATAGTCGGCATCGAAGCGATCGTCACCGGTGATGTAGCGCCAGAACCGCACACGGTTGATGAACTCGAGTCGCCCGGTGTCGGCTTCGAACCAAGGTTCGGGGCGCGTCAGAATGTCATAAAGATGGTCGCGCTGCCGGGTGCCGTCTGTCCAGAAAATCGGCCTGGTGCCGTCATCTGGCCGTTCATCCACGTTCCACAATTTGAGTTGCCGTCGAGTCGGGCAAAGACGCACTTTGAACATGTAGCGTAAACGGTCGGACCGGTTCAGCCCGCCCCCGTGCCACAGACCCATGTGGAAAAACATGACCGTACCGGCGGGGCACACGACATGCTGTTGTCCGCGGATGTTCTGATAACGCCCGATCGCCGCTTCCGACACGATGCGAAAGTGGGTGCCGGGAATAAAGCGGGTGCCACCCATCTCCAGAGTGACTTCGTGGGGAAAATAAAACAGCTGTACATCGAACGCGCGGCGCGGATCGATGGTCGAATCCTGATGCGTCTGCTGCGCCTTGGGTGGGGCGTCCTCGGGATAGTAAGCCTTGGGGAAAGTGATGTGCAGGAAGTGGTGGTCGACGACGCAATCGGCACCGACCAAGCTCTGCACGGCACCGGCGACTTCGGGGACGGCCATCAATCGATCGAGCGCGCTGCCTTGCGGATAGGCGGAGGCCAGTGGCGTTCCCGGGTTAACCAGCGGCACGACGCTGTTGCGCATGATCTCGCGGTAGTGCGCCATAGGGTTGCGCGCTTCCGGCGAGACTTCGGCTATGTCATCGAGAAACTGCCGGTTGATGGACGCATCGATAACGCCTTCGAAGGTCAAAAAGCCGCGGGCGGCAAACGACGCCATTTGCCGCGTGGACAACAACGGTGTCGGACCTTTATTCCCGTCAACCATCGGCATCGATCTCCACGAGTTGCTCGAAAAAGAACTCGTACTTCAAATAGCCGGTGCGAAACTCGTCTCCCGGCGCGTGCGGCAGCAGGGGGCTCGCCTGGAACAGACGCCAGCCATCCCGCAACGCGTCCAAGCCGGTGGCATAGGGCGGCGTTTCGCTGTCACCGGCCATGTGCTCGGTACGGCCGGTACCGTCATATTCCGCCCAGCCGATGACCGGCGCGTCCAAGGCCGATGATTGTAGGTACAGTACCAGGACGCGTTGTCGCCAGCTGGCAGTCGGTGCTGGACTAGCCACCTCTAGTTTCTCATGCGATGCTTCAGTGTATGCACGGTGCTACTCCCGATACGCCTGGCGAACTCCACCCGCTGAACGATCACTTCGAGTGGTCACAGCCCGCGGGTCCCTATGAGCTTATCACCGAAAACCAGGCCCAGGCATATAGAGAGCAGGGCGGTTTTGTGCTGGAAGACGCGCTCACACAGGCAGAAGTGGCCGCCGTGCTGGCCGTGCTCGATCCGCTGGAGGCGGAAACCAATGCTGCACTCGCCGATTGGCCAGACGGTCAACCCACCATCGCGCGACAGGATGAAATCGTCTTCCAAGCTCACGTCGTCACGCGCAACGAGGTGGCCCGGGAGCTGGCGCGGCATCCGGTATTTGCGGCACTGTGCCGGGATCTCATCGGCTCGCCGGTACGGCTGTACTGGGATCAACTGGTGTACAAACGTCCGAGCACCCCGGTGGATTTCCCTTGGCATCAAGACAATGGCTACAACTTCGTGCATCCGCAGCAGTACCTGACTTGCTGGGTGGCATTGACCGATGCCACGGTTGCAAACGGATGTCCCTGGATTGCGCCGGGTCGGCACAAGCATGGGACGTTGCGACATTGGTGGACGGAGCTCGGCTTTCGTTGTCTGGATGATTGCGCGGATGCGCTAGCGCTACCCCTGACTGCAGGATCGATAGCTGTGTTTTCCAGCCTAACGCCTCACCGAACGGGACCCAACCGCACGGATGGTATTCGCAAAGCCTATATCCTTCAGTATGCGCCGGACGGCGCCACCGTTTTTCCGCGTGGGGGTGAGCCGTTTCTCGCCAACGATACAGCGCGTCAGTTCATCGTCGCATGAGCAGACTGCTCGGTCTGTCATGCGTTGGGCTCCTTGTTTTAGCCTGTTCGAGCGGCGATCGTCCCCTGCAACTACTCGCGGGACAGGGACCGGTCTACCCGGTTGATGCGCGATCGGAGGGTATCGAGGGTTGGGTACTGATCGGGTATGACGTCAACCGCGATGGGCGGGTCATCAACGCGCGGGTGGTCGATGCAGAACCTGAGGATATCTTTGATCAGGCGGCATTGACCGCCGTACGCAGTTGGCGATTCAATGCGCCGCGCGTAGCAGGTGAGACGCAGCGCGCGTCTAATCGTGAGAGCCGGGTGGAATTCAGGCTTGGCGACGCGAGTGAATACGATGACTACTGAGGTATCCAACAACGCTGGAACGATGAGGTCGAGTGCGAGCTGGAAGTGGCCCATCTTCGCGGTCTGCGTCGCTGCCATCGGCGTGAGCTATTTTGTTATGCCGGCATACGAAGACGTCGCCGATCACGTAGGCTACATGCTCAGGGTTACTGCGCGAATTGCGTTCGCCTTTTTGTTGCTCGCATACGTAGCGCACCCATTGCAGCGCATGGGACAGTTTTCCGGTGCGGGTAAAAGTCTCGTGCGCCATCGCCGCTATCTGGGTTTGTCCATGGCGATTGCCCACACGGTGCATTTCTTCTACGTGGCTTACCTGATTACCGAGCTGGATGCTCCGGTAGAGACCATCACATTGGTGTTCGGAGGGCTCGCCTTTGTATTGATGTGGTTGATGGCGGCGACATCCAACGATGTATCCATGCGGATGCTCAAACGTCACTGGAAACGTCTGCACACCATCGGCGTTCACTACCTGTGGCTGATTTTCATGCAGAGCTTCATACCTCGTGCCTTCGCAGGAGATGCACAGATCCTGTATGCCGTTTTGAGTATCGCTGGCTTTGCGGCGCTCGGTCTGCGGGTATGGGCCTACCGGCAGGCGCGCTCGAACGCTAATCCGGACGGTTAGCGCGCACGACAAAGAGACCACTGAAGCGGCTGGCTACACCGTCCTGAGTCACGAGTTCGCTCGCCAATGTCAGCCGGGTTTTGCCGGTGCTGGCAAGTTCTTCCAGGTGATGCGCAGAACCGGAAAAGTCGGCACGCGCGACGATGTCGTCAACGACGGGGGCCGAGAAATCGATATGACCTTCGGCATGGACGATTGAGGCGTCGTGACCGGCGACTTGCAGTTCCAGATAAAGTAGACCCCAGGCAGCCAGCGCTTCGATGGCGTACAGACTCCCTGCGAATGCGGTGTTGTGAATGTTTCGATTGGGCGTTACGGGTGCGCGCACGGTAAGTACATGGTTGGCATAGTCGACCACCTCCACTTGCATTGTTCGGGTGAGCGGAAATTCTGCGTGCCAGAGTGCTTCCAGATCTTGGCAAAGTTGTTGGGTATCCGTCATAGTGTCGTCAAATCCGCGGTTGGTTTGCCCATGATGTCCCTCTGTTGCGCGTTGGTGACCGCGACGTGATTAGCGCCACCATGATCGGTGCCAACTTGTACGAAGTCGTCGTCGAAGGGGAGGTCGAAACCTCCCACAAAGTCAGCATGTCCCAGGAATACTACCGCACCCTGTGCGGCGCCACCGTGACACACGAATACGTGCTCATTCAGGCGTTCCGTTTCCTGTTAGAGCGTGAAGCGAATACGGAGATTCTCAGCGAATTCGACCTGACCGATATCCAGCGCTATTTCCCGGAGTTCGAAGACGAGCTCAGAGCGCGTTTTCCTAGATGAGACCTACCAGCGATCCCAATGGGTAATGTTCGCCACCGGCGGGCGTTTCGCGCGCTTGAAATCGGTGCCTACGGTATAAGCGACAGGCAATAGCGCGACTTGCAAGACGTCGTCCGGCAGTCCCAATACTTCGGCAGCTTCCTTCTCGTGTATGAGGTGCAGGGTGGTCAGCGCGGTGCCCAGCCCTCGCGCGCGCGCCGCTAACTGAAAGCTCCAGATGGCCGGATAGATCGATCCGTATAGCCCGGAAGCCATCGCTAGAGGCACCGGGTCTGCCGGTTTTCCCTGCACGCATGGAATCAAATGGACCGGTACCTCGTGCAGGTGTTCCATCAAGTACACGGCGGAACTGAACACGCGTTGCGTTTGCGCGTCGCCGGCAGCCTCGGCTTGTTCGCCGGCTCCGCTCAGATAGCCCTCGGCACCTTTGCGGTAGAGATCGGCCAGGGCCTGGCGTTGCCCGGCATCTTCCACCACGAGCCAGCGCCAGGTTTGTGAATTCGATCCGGTTGGTGCTTGTACCGCGAGTTCCAGGCACTCATTGATGAGTTCGCGCGGTACGGATTTGGTCAAGTCCAGACGTTTGCGGACGGCGCGCGTTGTGCCGAGTAGTTCGTCGGTAACGGAAAGATCGAAAACCATGGTGACTCCTAGTGTCCTGATATCGCGAATTGTTGTAGCGACCTTAGTGTACTCCATTGGCGTGCGCGTTTAAGCTCGTCGCCAGCGTCACCCCCGTACGGTGTTCAAGATTCTGATTCGAACTTCGATTTGCCCCATCGTCCTCCTGCTTGGCATCGTGATTGCCGAGGTGGTGACGACTGTGAGTTGGGCGCAAGACATCCGGGCCACGGTGTCGGCAAGAGCGGCAGCCGTCGAAAGCAAGGTCGTGGCGTGGCGACGCGACATTCACGAGCATCCCGAACTGTCCAATCGCGAGTATCGCACGAGCAAACTCGTCGCCCGGCACCTGCGTAAGCTGGGTTTGAAAGTGTCCACGGGCGTTGCCCATACCGGGGTCGTCGGCATTCTCGATGGCGGTCGACCCGGTAGCGCGGTCGCACTACGTGCGGACATGGACGCTTTGCCGGTGGTCGAGCAGACGGGATTGTCGTATGCGTCCAAGGTGAGGGGTGAATACGAAGGCAAGGAGGTCGGGGTCATGCACGCTTGTGGCCACGATAACCACGTTGCCATACTCATGGGTGTGGCTGAAGTCTTGAGCGGGTTGCGCAAACAGCTTCCGGGCACGGTGAAGTTCATCTTCCAACCTGCGGAGGAAGGTGCGCCCAGGGGTGAGCGCGGCGGTGCAGGAATGATGATCCAGGAGGGCGTGCTCAAGGATCCCGATGTCTCCGCAATCTTCGGACTGCACATCGGCCACCAAGGTCCCGCGGGTACGGTGAGCTATCGCGAAGCCGGGTTTATGGCTTCCGCCCAGCGCTTCGACATCACGGTGAAGGGACGTCAAACTCATGGTGCACGACCCTGGGCCGGAGTGGACCCGATCGTCGCTGCGGCGCAGATCATCAACGCACTGCAAACCATCGTCAGCCGGCAGATCGACATCACGCGCACACCGGCTGTGGTCACGGTGGGGTCGTTGCATGCAGGTGTGCGCAACAACATCGTGCCCGATACCGCGAGCTTGAGCGGGACCATCCGCACCTTCGATCCGACCGTGCGTCTGGCCATTCACGACAAGATCAAGCGCATTGCGAGCAACGTAGGCGAAGCCCTGGGCGCGGTCGTGGAAGTGGATATCTCCCCCGGTGTGCCGGTGACGTATAACGATCCGGAACTGACGCGGGCGATGCTGCCGACCCTGCAAGACGTGTACGGGGCGGACAAGGTGCGGACGAGCAGCCGTGTCACCGGTGCAGAAGATTTTGCTTTTTACCAGCAAGAGATCCCCGGTTTGTTCTTCTTTATCGGTGCACGACCGGCCGCAATTGCCGCCGAAGACGCGATCCCCAATCACTCACCCTTCTTCTATGTCGACGAAACCGCTTTGCGTCCGGCAGTTGAGGTGTTGAGCCGGTTGGCTGTCGATTACCTGGACGATCAATGAAGATCGGTATCGTTAATTGCGGCGGCACGATCTCGTGCATCGAGACTCAGGACGGCCGCCTGCTCGAGCCCATGGCCGCACAACAGTTTGCGTCCGCTTGCGAAACCTGGTTGAACCCGGTGTTCACCAACGCTTACCCCAATTTGCATCTGGAGTATTTGACTGAACTCGCTTTTCCAGGCTCTAGCAGCGGCACCCTGGACAGCACGAACGTGCAACCCACGGACTGGTGCGTGTTGGCGGAGTTCTTGCTCGAACGTTACGCGGAGTTCGACGGTTGGGTCGTGTTGCATGGCACCGATACCATGGATTTCACGGGCTCTGCGTTGCCTTTCTTGTTATCGTCGTTCGACTTGGACGGTTCGGCACTGGCACAACTCAGTAAACCCGTCGTGCTTACGGGCTCGCAGTTGCCTTTGTTCGCCAGTAACGGAGCCGACCACCTGGCGCTCAATTTCAACACGGATGCTTATCAAAACATCTGTGGTGCGGTGGCGGCTGCGCAGTCCGGAATCGCCGAGGTCTGTGTGTTTTTCGAGAACAAGCTGCATCGCGGCAGTCGTGTTGTCAAAACCGATGCAAACGAGTTTGACGCCTTCAGTTCACCCAATTATCCGGTGCTTGCCGAGTACGGGACGGAGTTCATCGTCTACCCCGAGCGTTTGCAACCCGGTCCCGGCTCGCCCGAAGTCAGCTTGGATCATCCGGATGCGCGCGAGCGCGTGCAGGCTCTCGTGCGCGGAGTCGCCGCACGAGTGGATCGGTTTCCGGTGATGCGGTTCAGCGCGTTCCCTGCGCAACATGGCCACGCTCGACAAGAAGGCGAGGCGGCGTTCGTCGCCGGTTTGTTGGCGTCGTGCGCGCAACACGGGGTAAGGGGTTTGGTGCTTGAATCCTACGGCGAAGGCAACTTCCCGTCGGGTCACCCTGATGAGCCCGAGCGCGGTGCAGTCTATCGGGCTATCGCCAAGCTCATTGAATCGGGGGTGACGGTAATGGATTGCACGCAGGTGCTCGCAGGCCGCATCCGACGTTCGCGGTACTCGGCGGGTTCCTGGGTCACGGAAGTTGGCGCGCTGCCGACCGGGGATATGACCCGAATCGCGAGTTTTGCGAAGCTGACCATCATGCTTGCGGTTGCCGACCTCGAGGGTTGGTCTCACGCGGAGCTGTGCAGGCTTTTGCAATTGAACCTCACCGGTGAGAATGCGGATACCAGCCGTTTGGATTGCCGTGTCAATCCGGCGTTGTTGCCGCGGCAGGCGTTGGTGGCGCTGGACGGTAGTGCCCGCTTGATCAACGATCCCCATCGCGGTCCTATGCTTGTCGACTCGAACGACACGGTCTTGTGGCGCGCAGTGACCGAAGAGCAACGGTTTGCCAACGCGTGGCCTGCGACGTTGGTGATGCAGAACAATGGCGAACTCGTCTTGTATGGGCGCGACAGTCAGAAATTGTGGAATTGTGTCGGACCCGGCAGTCGTCACGGAGCATCGATGCTGAGTCTCAACGGTTCCGTTAGCGCGGGGGACCTGCAACTGGTCGTCTACGACTACGCCGTCAAGAAGAACGTAGTCACGCTGTACGAGGTTGAACCGACAGCGTCTTGAGACACGTCTCAGCGCGCGATAGACAACTGATCAGAGTGTGCTCAAAGTTTAGCCAGCAACCGCAAAGCCTCACGCTTGGACAAGGGGCTGAGGGTATCTTCACGGGCTTGTACGAATTGCGTTACCCAATCCGGGTCGGTACGTGAGTACTCGCGCAGTGCCCAACCGATGGCTTTGCGCGCGAAAAAATCCGTGTCTGAGGCCGACCCCTCTATGGCATAAGCGAGAAACTCGGTATCGGTGGCTGTTTTGAACTTGAGTTGCGCCAGTATGGCCGTACGGCGAATCCACAGGTGCGGATCGCGAGACCACTTGCGTAGCAGCGGATACATGATCTCAGGTTCACCGGCAAGGATCGGTCCCACGTGATTTATGCTCAAGTTGTCGACATAGTCCCACCATGCACCGGTCTCGATGAGTTCGCGCAGCAATGGGACGATCGAGCTGTCCCGCCAGACTTTTGCATACTTGGCATACCCCAGAAGCTCGATCGCGGCATAGCGTTCTTCGCGCACCCTGGCGTGGCGCCACAGATCCAGGACATTGGCGCACCACGCTTGTTTGTCCGTGATGGGGTTGGCTTTGAACACGGCTTTGGCGGTCCTGCGCATATCCGCTGCGGACAACCCCGCATAGGGCATGGTGGACTTCATGTATGCCTGCTGTTGCACTGCTCGGTCCGGGTCCGCTAGAGTTTTTAACTCGCGGTTCAGTTGACGTCGAATATCCATGAAATTGCAGACTTATACGAAGTGGGGCCTGATTTATCTGGTGGTCGGTGCAGCTTCGTTCGCGAATGTCGTTCTGGCGGACGAATTGGCTCGCGACGTGAACAAAACGTTCAGCAAAATAGGCATCGGCCCGGAACAGATCGACCGTTACACCCAACTGTACGACGATTTCCTCAGGGCTCGCAATCAAGCCGTGAGACGCGTTCTGAACAGCAACTCCGGTGAAAGCGTACCCGTGCTGGTCAGGAAGCGTGTGGGTCGGGTGGCCAAGAAATCTGTCAAGCAGATGAGCGATGTACTGACAGAACAGCAGCTCAAGTACTACGAGCAATATTTGGAGTTGGCCAACAAGCTGTTTCTGCGCGAATCGGGCTTACGCTAACGCTGCGGGCGTCATTGCCCGAAAGACGTGCCGTTTTCCAAGTACTCCAGTTCCTGCTTTGTCGAAGGCCGACCCAGCACTGCATTGCGATGCGGAAAGCGGCCAAATTCGAGGATGATGTCGCGGTGCTGGTGCGCCCAGCGTAACTTATCGCCCATGGCCTGGCGCGCATTGTCGGGTGCGCGCACGCTGTCGCGTAAGCAGGCAAAGAGACCGACGGAGGTATGCTGATCGAGCACATCTTCGGAATGCTCGAAGGGCATGTAGACGAAACCGCGTTCGTCCGGTGTCAGTTCTCGATCGTAGCCGCTGGAGACGGCTGCCTTCGCGGCGGCCAGTGCGAGGGAATCCCAGGCAAAGGCTTTGGCGCTGCTCCGGTAGACGTTGCGGGGAATCTGGTCACACAACACGATGTAGGCCAGCGTGCCACGCGGGTTGGTTAACCATTCGGATAAAGCGCCTTGCAGGCCGGTTGCCGCCAGTTCCAACTCCCCGGTAAACGCACGGCACTCGGCGTCGAACTCGGGGTCGCCCGAGAACCAGCGTTGACGCGTCTCGGGTTTCGCAAGCCCTTGGGATTGCGTGCCGAACCAGAATTCGAGAAGTGCGGCGCCTCGGGACACTATAAACCCCAGCATTCCATGTCGTCGGCGAACAGGATGTGTCCCGAGTAGTGTTCTTCGATGTTGCGCCGGGTCTGGCTTTCTCGTCCGTTGGTGCGGTTCATTCTGTGAGCGAGAACCAACATGCGCACATCGGCTTGAGCGCTGATTTTACCCAGTTGCGATGGCAGGGCATGGAGTTCGCGCTGATTGCCGCGAGCTTTCTCGTGGATGGCGTGAGTCGCTACCAGCGCGTCGGCACCGGCTGCGAATTCGCCTATGACATTCTTTTGATTATTGAAATCACCGGTGAAGACCACCGCCATGCCTGCGATCTCGACTCGCCAGGCCAATGCGGGGACGTCTGCATGGTTGACGGGAATGGCGGCGAGTTTGACGGTCTCGTTGCTGTAGCGTGCCCAGCGCTTCTTACCCGTGGCAGGTACGGTGCGCACACTGATGCGATAGCCGCCGCTCGACTTCGCAGTCAAGAAATCCCGTAAGTACGCAAAGGCGCCTTCGGGACCGATCAAACGCTCGAGGAAGGTCTCGATGGCGGGGTAGTCTGGGTTGTTGCTGTCGGGCCCGAGTACGATCAGCGGGCGCTTGCGGTCTAGAAAATAGGAGCCCTTGATGAATGACGGCAAGTCCACCGAATGGTCCGTATGCAAGTGGGTAAAGGCGATGGCGTCGAGGTCGACGAAATCGGCTTCGGCTTTGTCGAAGGCGACGGAAGCGCCCGGTCCGGTGTCGATCATGACTTTGGCGGCACCGTCATGCCAGACGAGAAAACTCGAGCCTGCACGACGGTCGTCGATCTCCGGACCGCCGGCGCCCAGTATCTGTACCCAGACGCCGCGGTCGCCGCAGAGCTTGTCTGCCTGCGCGACGGAGCTTATGAAGAGAAACATCGATGCCAGAGGTGCCAGGAAGACCGCGATGGCAAAAGGATGGGGTGGGCTCAGCAATCTATTCAGCAGTTTATTCAGCTGTCTTTTCAGCATGGGTCGCTCCTCGTGCGAAATTCATTGTCGAGCGGCCTAAAGCGTTATCTGTTCTTCTATTACAACGAACGTAAAATACAACGAACGTATATTACGACGAACGTACGACTACGACGATGACGTACGACGCTTAAAGTTGGTCTATCTCCGCAAGGATCGGTTCCATGGCCGTCTCATCCGGCATGCGCCAATCGCCGCGGGGTGAAAGACTGACGCTACCGACTTTCGGGCCGGGTGGCAATGTCGTGCGCTTGAACTGTTGAGTGAGGAAACGTTGGAAGAACACGCGCAGCCACTGCTTGATCTCAGCGGCTGAGTAACCGTCATCGGCGTGCTCGAATGCCAAACGGCACAGCGTGTAGATCTTGGTTGGCGTCGCGCCGTTGCGAAGAAAGTGGAAGAGATAGAAATCGTGCAACTCGTACGGGCCGATGATGGCTTCGGTGTGCTGACTGATTTCTTCGCCACTCGGTGGAATGAGCTCGGGTGAAATCGGTGTGGTCAGCACATCGTCGAGGATCGCGGCGAGCGGAGCGGAAGCGCGGTGGGTAGCGTACCAGCGCACCAGATAAGCGATCAAGGTCTTGGGGACACTGGCGTTGACGTTGTAGCTCGCCATTTGGTCGGCATTGTAGGTACACCAACCGAGCGCAAGTTCACTGAGGTCTCCGGTGCCGACCACCAGACCACCCACCTTGTTCGCGTAGTTGAAGAGAATCTGCGTGCGTTCTCGGGCCTGGGCGTTCTCGAATACGACGTCGTGTGCGCCGTCGTGCTCGAGGTCTTTCAGGTGCTGTTCCACCGCCGCCTCTATGGGGATGTCCTTGATGCCGATCGCGACCGCGTCAGTCAGTTTGTGTGCGTTGGTGTGCGTGGTCGGCGTCGTGCCGGGACCGGGCATGGTGATTGCGACCAGATTATCCAGACTCAAATCGTTGAGCGCTAAAGCATCGAGGCAAACCAGGAAGGCCAAAGTCGAGTCGAGCCCACCGGACAAGCCGATGACGAGTTTCTCCGAATGCGCGGCCCGCATGCGCCGCGCCAGCCCCGTGGCTTGAATGGCGAGGATATCGCGCGCGCGGGCGTCGACTTCCGCTTCGTCATCGGGTACGAATGGATGTCGGGTATAGACGCGCTCCAGCCGTTGGAGCTGCGGCAAGGGCGACGCGAGCGGCACTGTGCGGTAGGTGCGGGGCCGGGGCGCTTGTGCGAACGTCGTATTTTGCGCGCGATCGTGGCGTAGCCGCTGGCAATCGATGTCCACGCAGATGCTGTGGCTGCCGAGGTTGAAGCGCGGCGATTGGCCGAGCAGCTGACCGTTCTCGTAGGCGAGACAGTGACCGCCGTAAACGACATCCTTTGTGGACTCGGTCGCGCCGGCGCTGGCGTAGACGTAGGCGCAGATGCTCTTGGCGCTGGACATACGCACGAGCTCGTGGCGGTAGTCGGCTTTGGCGATCAGCTCGTTGCTGGCGGACAGATTCAACACGATCTCGGCACCGGCGAGGGCTGCGCGTACACCCGGTGGTTCCGGTGCCCACAAGTCTTCGCAAATCTCGATGCCGATGCGGTACTTACCGAGCTGCATGAGCTGGTCGACACGGATCGGAAACTGGCCGAGCGTTTCGTGGATGACGATCTCGTTGACGTTCGTGCCGCTGACGAACCAGCGCTGATCGTAGAACTCACCGTAGTTGGGGTGCACGGACTTGGGGACCAGCCCAACGACCTTGCCCGCACTCAACGCTGCAGCGCAATTGAGCAGTCGGCCGTCGGCAAGACGCCAGGGCAAACCGACGACCATCAACGGCAGCGGGTTCGCCAGCGCTAATTGTTCGAGTGCGTTGAGCGAATTGTTAAGCAAAGCTTCGCTGAAGAAGAGGTCTTCCGTCGAGTAACCCGATAGGCACAATTCCGGAAACAAGCCAACGGCCACGTCCTCGTCCTCGAGTTGCCGGGCAAGCCCGAGAATGGTTGCAACGTTGGTGGCGGGATCGGCCAGCGCGACTGTGGGGGACGCTGCGGCAACGCGGACAAACCCGAGTTCTGAATAGTTCATGACACCAAGTTTAACGGATCTTGGAGATTGGGGCGGGCTTCGACGCGTGTTAGGCGGCGATCAGCGAGTCGCCCAGGCGCACTGTGCCGCCTTCGAGAACACTGGCGTAGATGCCGAGATTGCCGCCGTTGTGTTTGACCAGCGAGCGCATCACTTGCGGTTGTTGGGGAATGTCGGCAAAGCCGTGGGTCGTCATGACACAGCGGGGGCACGCGACTTCGAACTGAATGAGGGCTTCGCCCAGCCGTGCTTGCTTGCCCGCCCATTCTTCTTCCGGATAGGCGTCATCGGTCTGGCCCCAATCCAAGACGATATTCGGTCGAAATCGGCGCACGTCGATGACGGCATCGCTGGCCGCCTGCATGCTCACGAGGCTTTCATTCGACATGATCAGCAGCGAAAACGCATCGAAATAGGTGCCGGGAGGTGACTCGTATTGCATCAATTCCGGAGGGAACACGCTGAGGTCCGGAAGCGGCTCGTCGGGTGTGCGGGCGAACACCTCGCGCATGGCGGTCTCGAAGTCGACTCCCGGTTGTCGCGGTCCACGTAGATAGTGATCCAGTTGATCCGCCGGAAGCAAAGGCCAGAGTGTGACAGGCGCATCGATGGCCGCGGAGAGTTTTTCATGAGCGAGTGCGTCGCTCGAAAGCACGGTAGTGCCGTCGGCTAGAGTAATGTTGACGTGGGGTGACGGTTGAGCTTCCGTCGGTTCTTCGACACAGACCGCTTGCATGCCCATGAGCTCGGGGAAGCGCTTGCCGCCTTTGATGCCGCCGCGCTCTTCGTCTTTGACCGTCCAGCAGCGATCGCCGGGTATACCGCGCAGTGTGAGTGGGGTTGCGGTTAGCGTATGACCGCCCATGCTTTTTACCGGATAGCGGTAAAGTGCCGTGATTGTGGGATGCACAGTTTTCTTCTTATTGGCTAGTGATAGGTCGGGATGACGCCTTCCAGTTCGTGTACCAAGCCTTCGGTTTTTTGCAGAATGCGACTGACGAGGGCATCCGCTGTATTGGAGAAGCGAAAGCCCATGGCGAGATGGCTTGAAAGTTCGATGATGGGTGTCGTCAATTCGAGTTCGTTGTCGGCATTGTACAAGCGGCCGCGAATTCTCTTGAAATGTGCTTTTTGTGTCGTGGATCCCTCCGCTTCGAGTTGCACGATCAGCTCATCGAGAAGTGGGCCGATCTCGTTGCGAGCGACGGTGACTTTATGCACTGTAAACACCTCACTGACACATTGCACTTATGCTTAGCATTCTGCCCGGGTGCTCTTAGGATGCCAAGGGCTATTGAGTTAATTGGGCTACTTGACCATGCAAATTACGGTTTGGAACGAAAACATTCATGAACGCACGAGCGATGACGTGCGGAAGATTTATCCGCGCGGTATTCACGGCGCGCTTGCAGAGGGGCTGGCAGCGCGCTTACAAGAAGCGCGCGTTACAACGGCAACGTTAGATCAAGCCGGACACGGTTTGACCGAGGCGGTCTTAGCTCAGACTCAAGTGTTGCTATGGTGGGGACATCTTGCGCACGAGAAGGTCGACGATATTGTGGTAGCGCGCGTATTCGATCGTGTCATGCAGGGCATGGGTCTCATCGTTCTGCATTCGGCACATCTATCTAAGATCTTCCGGCGTTTGATGGGGACGAGCTGTAATTTGCGTTGGCGCGAGGCCGACGATCGCGAGCTGGTGTGGACTGTCGCTCCGGCTCACCCGATTGCCGCCGGCGTGCCCGCACCGATCGTTATCGACGCGCACGAGATGTACGGTGAGTTTTTCGACATCCCGCAACCGGACGAGTTGGTGTTCGTCAGTTCCTTCAGCGGCGGAGAGGTGTTTCGCAGCGGCTGTTGTTTCCATCGAGGCAAGGGACGCGTGTTCTACTTCAGTCCGGGGCATGAGACCTATCCGATTTACCATCAACCGCCCGTGTTGGATGTAATTGCGAACGCAGTACGCTGGGCGCACAACGCGGCGCCGTCGACGATCGAAACGAACCAGAGTCCGCAATCGCCGACGGGCTGGTTTACAGATTGATCTCGGTGATGTGATTGGCGACACGGTGTGCACCGGCTTGGGTCAGCTTGTCTGCATCGCTGCTGCCCGAGAGTACGCCGATGCGCAGCATACCGAGTTGCGCCCCGACGTGCATGTCCAGTGCGCCGTCACCGATGATGACGGCGCGCCGCGGCGAGCAGCCGAGGTGGCCGAGACAAAATTCGATGTGCCGAGGGTCGGGCTTTAAATGCGGTGTATCGTCGCGGGCGATCAAACAGTCGACGTATTCCAGCAAACTCGGAAACACGTTGAGCACGGCACGGCGGCAGTTGCGCGTGACAACGCCGAGTTTGAGCCCCTGGCCGCGCCATTCGCGCAGCAGCTCCGTCACGCCTGGGAACGGTGCCGTGTCGGCAGCAGCGTCGAGCTCGATCGTGGTAATGAGGTCGTGGGCAGCCCGAAAATAGGCGGGGGCTTCGGCAAGCTCGCTCTCTTGCAGCCAGGCATGCGCAGCGTCGACGATCTCGACGATATAGCGGTCGCGATACACCTCTGGGGGTACATCGTAAGTCGATGTGAGGGCGATCACCTCTTCGCGCATCTGCGGCAGATCCAGATTAGGCGCTAAGGTGCCGTCGAAATCGCACAGCACGGCATCGAGGTGGCGGGTGTTCACACCGGAGGGTCCTTAGTACTCGCGGCGGATGAAGCGCTTCTTGCGCCGATATGGATAGACGTCGGAGACAACGCCGGCATCGATGCCCGTTTGCAAAGCCCGCCACGCTTCCGCTTCAAAGAGCGCACCGTGCATCTCGGTGAATATTTCCTTGATGCGGCGCTTGCCGAACAAAAATCGGCGAAACTCCTCGGGAAAAACATCGTTGGGTGCAACGCTGTACCAGGGTTCCGACGCCATTTCTTGTTCCGGAGTTTGCGGTTCGGGGATTTCGCGAAAACGCATGTCGGTCAAGTAAGAAATTTCGTCGTAGTCATAGAACACCACACGCCCATGGCGGGTGACGCCGAAATTCTTGAGTAACATGTCACCCGGGAAGATGTTGGCTGCGGCGAGCTGCCCGATGGCGTTGCCGTACTCGTCCAACACGTTGATCAGCTCTTCCTCGCTACAGCTCTCTATGTAGAGGTTGAGGGGGATCATCTGACGTTCCGTGTACAAGTGCTTGATGATCAACTGATCGCCGTCTTCGATGAGCGCCGAGCGACAGACGGTGCGCAATTCTTCCAACAACTCCGGGTCGAACCGGTCCCGGGGAAATATGAAATTCTCGAACTCCTGTGTGTCGGCCATGCGCCCGACGCGATCGTGAGTTTTAACCACGTGGTACTTGGCCTTCACTTCTTCGGGCGTGATGTTTTTTTGCGGTGCGAAGCGGTCTTTGATCACTTTGAACACCGTCTGGTACGACGGCAGCGTAAACACGGCCATGACCATACCCTTGATGCCGGGAGCGATGACGAACTGGTCGTATGATGCGTCGAGGTGTTGGAGAAATCCCCGGTAGAACTCTGTCTTGCCGTGCTTGTGCAAGCCGATGCAGGCATAGAGCTCGGAGCGTTTCTTGTTGGGCATCAGCTCGCTTAAGAATTGCACGAGATTGGCGGCATAGTGAGTGTCGACCATGAAGTAAGCCCGCGTGAAACTGAACATCACGGACATCTCGTCCTCGTCGCAAATTACCGTGTCGACGTACAGATAACCCGCTCTGGTATGCAGAATCGGTAACGCCAGCGGCCAGGTCTGGTCCTTATGGACAAGCTGGCCGATGAGGTAGGCGCCTTTGTTGCGAAAGAACGGGGAGATTGCGACCTCGACGCGAAGGTCTTGGGCGGATTGGATTTCCGGACGCGCCTCCACCAGTGAACGCAGGATATTGGCCACGTCTGCGTCCAGGTCCAACCACGGCAAGGCAAAGTCGTAGTTCATGAGGATCGCCTTGACCATCGGCACGATCCCCTCGTAAGGACGATAAACCCGTACAATCGGTTCATCCGGCTCGCTCAGTTTCGCGCTGCTGCGATGCAAAAACATTTGCGTTGCGATGGCCGGGCCGTCGTTGGTGTGTTCCCGATGCACCGAATTGTAGAAAGTCTCCGCAAGCTCCGCATCGTGAGTGCAATCGATGAGCGCTATGTAGGCAGCTTTGATGTCCCGCCACGTCACGGCGGGGACGATTGCGGCAAGCGCCTGGGGATGGCGCAGCTGCGGGAGTTTGTCGAAGAGCGCGGCGATGTGCTGTTGGTAAATCGCCAGTCGCTGGGCTCCCGCTGCCTGACCGGCTTGCCAATCCGCAGCCTCGAAACGCCGTTGGGCGTCCTGGGTAATCGCTTGGTAGTCGTCCCGATAGAGTCGAAAGCGCTGGTAAATGGCCGTGGCGATGGCCTGATTCGATAAAACGCTGCTCATGGCGCGTCGCTGCGCGAACTGTGGCGTTCGTGCCGTTGAGCCCAGCGGGCTGAGTGGGTATCGCTGATTCTTGTTTTCATGCGGCGAATACCGATCGCCAGTACGACCGACCAGGCCGTAACGGCAAAGATTGGGTAGGCGACCGCTTCGATCCAGGTTGCGGTGAAATCGGTGTGGAGGCTGGCCAGCAAGGCCACGGCCAACGCAGTAGCCAGCCAAGCTTGGACAACGAGGTGGAAAGCGATGGCCGCGAGTAGCGGTAGGAATAGCTGGTGCAGTAGACCATCGCTCTGCGGGTCGAACAGGAACATCGCCCCGCTCAAGCCGAGCACTCCGAGGATCCTTGGCCAAGGCATGTTACTCACTGAACGATGTCGAGCGCGCCGCCGTCGACGCGTATGTTCTGGCCGTGAATTGCGTCGGCCAATTCGCTGCAAAGATATGCGACGATGCCGGCCACTTCCTCACGCGTTGCGATGCGGCCGATGGGTATATCCTTGGCCACGTGCGGCTCGACCGCCGCCCACGTGTCGCCCCAACCTTCGCGCTTGCCTTTGGCGATGTAGGCTTCCTCCACCTCGGCGGTTCGAATCAACCCCGGCGAGACCAGGTTCACGCGCACGCCGGTGCCGGCCACTGCTTTGGCGAGACTCACTGTCATGGTCGCCAGCGCGCCTTTGGCAGAATAGTACCCGGGGTTACGGCTATTAGGACGGGTGGAACCAACCGTGCCGAGGTTGATGATGCGACCCCAGCCGCGGTCGACCATGGAGTCCAGCAAGCCGCGTACCATCCGTTGCGCCGACAGCACGTTTTTCTGGTAGTCCGCAATCCATGCATTTGCATCGCTGGCTTGCCAGTTGCCGGGCGTGGCGGTGCCGTAGTTGTTGACAAGGATATCAACGCGTTCGTGCGACAGTGCGTCCAGCAACTGCGCGGAGCCTGCATCCGTCGTGATGTCTCCGGTCACGGCTCGGCCGACACCGAGCGCCTCGACCGCTGCTTCGGCTTGACCCGGTTGCAAGCCGTGGATGAGGACGTTGGCGCCTTCGTCCGCCAACGTTTTCGCGATGATCTGTCCCGTCCCGCGATAGCTGCCGGTCACCAGCGCCGTTCTGCCGGTCAGTCTCAGGTCCATTTGTTGTACCACCCAATAAGCAAGACGTGTCTCGCCGGTATACTACCGCGATGGAATGGTTAGCCCTACTGGGATTCTTGACGGTCGTGTTCATCGGGAGCTATGTGCAAGCGGTCGCCGGATTCGCCATGGCGATGTTGATCGTCGCTGTGGCAGGCGGCTTGCGGCTGGTGGAGTTGCCAACGCTGGCGGCGGTGATCAGTCTGCTCACGATTTTAAACGTCGTCTTAGCGCTGCGTGGGCAGACACGGCACATCCATCGTCGGCTCTTTACCTGGCTGGCGCTTGGACAGGTACCTGCGATCTTCTTCGGCCTCACCCTCATGCAATGGTTGGACAGCAACACGTTATGGGTGCTGGAGCTGTGTCTGGGGTTGTTCATCACGGTGGGTGGCTTGTCGATGTACTTGAAGCCGCATCCATGGCCGCAGGTGTCGGGTCGACTCAAAGCGTGGTTCACTGGTGTGTGCGGCGGCCTGGTGGGTGGAATGTTTTCCGCCAGCGGACCCGTGTTGGGCTGGTTTGCCTACAATCAACCTTTGCCGATAGCGGCCATTCGCTCGACCCTGCTGGCTTGTTTTTTCATGACCACGACGACGCGCACGGTGCTGGTCGGTGTGGGTGGCGGATTGACCGCCGAGGTGCTGACACTTGCCGCTACAGGTCTACCGGTGGTGATTGTCGGCACCTGGCTCGGGCGCAACCTGCCGCCGCCGGTGGCAGAGGCAACCATCAAACGTGCAGCGTATATCCTGCTGCTGGCCATGGGTGGTTGGATTCTGGTCACGTCCCTTTGGCTTTCGAACCACTGAAACAGCGGTTGCAGTCCGTTCGCGATCTCCGCTAGCCTGCGCGCCATGTCTGATTTCGATCACGTCCGGCCGTTCCACGATCATGAGGTCGGTGCCGTCATCCACCGTATTGTTCGCGACCCCGAATTAATCAGGGCAGCAGCCACGCTGATGATGCCGGGGGTGTTGCGCGGCAAGCGCTTGGGTCACTGGCTGACAGGTGTGTTGCTCAGACACCGCACTCGGCGTATCAAGAGCGTTGCCGACTGCCAGCGTGTGGTCGAGGGTTACTACACGAAGCTGATTGCCAACACCATTGAGGCTCTGGAGGTCGAGGGACTGGACCAACTCGATCCCGCGCAACCGTATTTGTTCGTGTCCAATCATCGCGACATCACGATGGACTCGGGGCTGTTGAATTACTCGATCCACCATGCCGGCCACGTGACCTGCCGTAGTGCGGTCGGTAACAATCTCATGGAACACTCCCTCGCTTCGGATCTGATGCGTTTGAACAAGAGTTTTATCGTCGAGCGTAATGTCACCGGAGCCAAGGCGATGCACAAAGCCATGTCACTGACGAGCAGCTACATTCGACACTCACTCGAGGAAGGCACTTCCATTTGGATCGCGCAACGCGAAGGGCGAGCCAAAGACGGTTGGGACAGAACGGAGCCGGCGCTATTGAAGATGCTGGCGCTGGCTTATAAGTCTGACGACGAAGAACACCCACTCGAACGCCTGGTCGGTGACCAACGGATCGTACCGGTATCGATCAGCTATGAGATCGATCCATGTGCACCGCGTAAAGCGCGCGAACTCGCCGCGCTCGAAGCGGTCGGCGAATACCAAAAGTCCCGGGATGAAGATCTGGACAGCATGATTCTCGGCATGACCGGATTCAAAGGCCGCGTGCACCTGCGTTTTCATGCACCGCTCGTCAACTCACTCGCTCCAGGGGAGTTGACAGCGGATGATCTGGCGCAGTCCATCGACCTTCAGATCGTCGCGGGGCTCAAGGAGTATCCAACCAATGTCGCTGCGGCCAGTTGCCTGTGTGAAGAGCGGCACGACGGCGGATGCGCGGCACTGGAGCAACAACTGGCAGGTCTGAACGAACGGGAACGCCACTTTTTGCTCCTGCAGTATGCCAACGTCGTACACAATCGACGCGAACTCCAAGTGGCGTGATGGTGTGTGTGTTCGGCGTGGTTGCAGTGAGGCTGGCGCTAACGGTGCTGTTGCTGTCTACCCTCGCGGCGTGCGGTCCGCGCCCCCACGATGACCGAGAGACGGCCGCTCCCGCCGCCGACGTCGCCTACGCCGATATCGCTTCGCTTCAGGCAGCGATAAAGCGCGGCGACGCGACGCCCGCATCCATTGTCGCAGCGACGATTGCGCGTATCGAGGAAATCGACGATGCCGGTCCCCGGCTCAATGCTGTGGTCGAGATCAACGAGCACGCGCTGCAGCGGGCTCAGGCACTAAACCGCCACGCAGAAACGGATCAGCCGCTGTACGGCGTGCCCTTTCTCATCAAAGCCAACATAGATGCCCCGCGCTCCCTGGCGACTCATGCGGGGTCCGCAGCCTTGGCTGCGCGAATAGCACCGGATGCTGCGCACATCGTGCAATTGTTGCAGGCCGCCGGTGCGGTGTTGGTGGGTTCCGCTAACCTCAGTGAGTGGGCTAACTTCCGTTCCACCCGTTCGATCAGTGGTTGGAGCTCGGTGGGAGGCCAAACCCGTAATCCCCACGTACTCGACCGCAATCCGTGCGGCAGCTCCAGTGGTAGCGCTGTCGCGGTGGCTGCCGGAATGGTGCCGTTGGCGCTGGGTACCGAAACTCAAGGATCGATTGTCTGTCCGGCCGGAGTGAACGGCGTAGTGGGCGTCAAACCGACTCTAGGACTGGTCAGCCGCGAGGGTATCGTACCGATCGCGGCAGCCTTCGATACCGCGGGACCGATCACGCGCAATGTGCGAGATGCGGCCCTTGCTCTGCAGGTCATGTCGGCTCGGCCTGCTGCGACAGACGTTGGTGATCCAGCGATGCTCGATCATCCGGGTCGACTGGAATTCTCGACTGCCCTCGATGACAAGGCGCTCAACGGTAAGGTGATCGGAGTATGGCGGGCTTATCCAGGAGCGGCGGAACATCCACGCGTTGCCGCGATACTCGATGCGACGGTGGTGCATATCGAGTCAGCCGGTGCGCGATTGGTCGATCCGGTTGGGCTCTATCTCGAGCGAGACGTGTTCGAGGCATCGTTTGAGGTCATGCTGGCCCAGTTCTCGAGCGGCCTCAGATCGTACGCAGGACACGCATTCACCCTGCGAGAGATTATCGAATTCAACCAGACGCATGCGGACCGAACCATGCCGTGGTTCGGTCAGGACATTCTGGAGCGCGCCCGCGACGAAGCGTCGACGTTCGATGAGGATGCTGCATTGGAGGCCAGCCGCACGCGTGTGCAGCGTGTATTGAGCGGACTCTTCGACAAGTTCAAGTTGGACGCCATTGTCGCGCCGACTAACGCACCGGCTTGGCGTACGGACGTGATACACGGCGACCGGTTCACCCTCACCAGCGCCATTGCGGCCGCGGTATCAGGGCGTCCAGCGGTCACATTGCCGGCGGGTGACATTCGAGGCTTGCCGGTGGGTGTCTCGCTGATCGGTAAGCAGTGGCGTGACGTCGAGCTACTGGCTTTGGCCTACGCGTTGGAACAGCGCCTGCCGCCACCGCCGGTGCCGCGGTTTCTGTCGACGCTCGATGAGTGACGCCGATTACATGTAGGTCAGCGGGGGTTCTTCCAGCAACGCCTGCTGCTCGCGCAGATTCAGTAAGTGCTCCGACCAATACCGCACGCCGTCGAAGCCGGGAAAGGCGATGGGAAATGCAGGGTCACTCCAGCGGCGTCCGATCCAGGCGGCGTGATGCATGATTCTGAGCGTGCGCAACGCTTCGATGAGGTGCAACGATTCCAGGGCGAAATCGTAGAACTGCAAATAAGCGTCGAGTACGGTGGCAAGTTGTGCAGTCTGCTCGGCGCGATCGCCGCTGAGTAACATCCACAAATCTTGGACTGGCGGTCCGGTGACGCAGTCGTCGAAATCCACGAAATGCGGCGTCGAGTCGCGCCACAATATATTGCCCATGTGACAGTCGCCGTGGATGCGGATGCCGTGCACGTCCTGGAACATGGCGTCGATGCGTTCCAACAGCAATGCTGTAGTGGTGTCGTAGGCGTCCAGGATGTCGTCTGGGATAAAGGCGGAGCCCAGGAGAAACGTACGACTGTCGTGACCCAGACGCGCAGGACTGAGGACCTGACGATGTTCGAACTGACGCTGAGCGCCGACAACATGCATTCGCGCGATCGTGCGCGCGAGGACTTCTAGATCGTCGGGGTTTTCTAGGTTGGGCGGATGCCCGCCCTGACGCGGATACACGGCGTACAGATAGCCTTCGTGCTCGAAAAGAGTCTCGTTGGCAATCGTCAGCGGTGCGACCACAGACAATTCCGCTTCCACCAGTTCTTCGCAGAAGGCGTGTTCTTCACGAATGGCATCGCCGGTCCAGCGCTCAGGTCGGTAGAACTTGGTGACGCAAAACTCATCCCCGTCGAGAGCCACCTGATAGACACGGTTTTCGTAGCTGTTCAGCGCCAGTAAGCCACCCGTAGGCGCTAAGCCGACCGCTTCGAGCGCATCGAGGATAAGGTCCGGACTGAGCGCGGCGTAGGGGGCTTCGACGGGCGTTGCGCCGGGTTCATTGGACTCAACCATGCGGCACTGTAGCACGCGCGGCTTAACGCGCGTCGACTTTCGTTGCGCACCATACATCGACGCGACGTGCACCTGCTTTGGTCAGCGCTGTCGCTAAAGCCTTGGTCGTCGCACCGGTAGTATGCACATCGTCGATGACGGCGACGTGCGCGTTGTCGATGTGGTGTTGGACTCCGGCTCTGATGCGAAACGCGCTGCTCGACAATGCCAACCGTTCGCGCCGGTTCAAACTGCGTTGTGAGGGACCGTGACGGCGGGAGACGATCCGATAGTGGGGAGTCAGCTCGCAGTGCGGGCCCCATTGTGCCTGCACCGCTTTTTGTGTGTAGTACGCCAGCCAATCCGCTTGATTGTAAGCACGGCGTACGCGTGCCCGCCACGACAGCGGTACGGGGATCAACACACCAGGCAGTATGTCAGGCGTGTAAGCCTTTGTTACGGTAGCGGCGAGTACGTGAGACAGGATGCGTGCTGCGCGCAGGGAACGTGAGAACTTGAGGTCGTATACTAACTTTTGAGCCGAGCCTTCGTGGTAGAGCGCCGTCAGTAAACGGGGCTGCTCCTGAGGACAGCGCCCACAGTACCCTCCCGACTCCGCGGTTCCCCCGCAACTCAGGCAAACGTCTTCAACCCTGATCAAATCCTCTTCACACCACTGGCAGAGTGGAGGCTGCGGCGTTGGCAAGCCGGGGGTTAAGCGAGTTCGCTCGATAGCAACGTCACACAGCTCGCAGCGCTCCGGATAGATGGTTTCCAGGACGTAGTGGGCAAGGCGTGAGTACATCGGGGCAGCGTTACCGAAATGCAGGCGCAACAAAAGGAGACGTAGATCACAAAACGGACCTAAAACGCCACCCAGGTGCGTGAGATACGTGCCCGGTTGGACTAACGTATAGGCAATAGCTCCACCAGGCCGAGATCATGGCAGTCAATCCGATGCTCTCATCTGGCGCTCATGGACTGCGTCAAGCCACTCAGGCGTTCGAGAAAGCCGCACACGAAATTGCGCGCATGAATCACAAAGGCGCGGATCCCTCGGCGCCGACTGCCGCACCGCCGACCGGTAACACCGCGAGCGGAGACGATGTGATGAGCAGCGCCCAAGCCCTGGTCGAGCTGAAGCTCTACCAACGCCAGATTCAAGCGACTGCAGAAGTGGTGGAAACGGCGGACGAGGTGTTGGGCTTTCTGATCGACGTGCACGCCTGACGCAACGTCGCGGGCGCAGTGCAAACGTAGGACTCAAATGGATGTGAGTGCCGCGGCAAGTACGGGGGTCAACCCCAAGGCTGCCCACAATCAGCAACTCTTGGAAGAACAGGCGGAAGTCGCCAGACTCGCCGCACGCGATCGCGAAGTACGCGCCCATGAGCAGGCGCACGCAGCGATCGGTGGAGCACATGCTTCCAGTCCACAATACCAATACGACAAAGGCCCTAACGGAGTGCGCTACGCCACGTCGGGACACGTTTCAATAGATGTGTCCGTAGTGGCGGGTGACCCGGCGGCGACACTGCGCAAAATGCGTACTGTGGCACGGGCTGCGTTGGCGCCAGCCGAACCATCTGCGGCTGACAGGGCGGTAGCTGCCCAAGCGCGACTCAAGGCAGCCCAGGCCACTCTGGAACTGGCCCAACAACAGCAAGAGCAACGCGAGCAAACACCTCACGCGGTGGATGTCGTTGTATGAGAACGGGGGTTGTGGCGTAGAATATCGGCCTTGTAACTAGATGGGCCTTGCCACATGCAGTATTCGGCACCCGAGCGAGACGCGCAGTTCCTGCTGTTCGATCTGTTCCGCACTCAAGAGTTGTGGCGACAAATCCCGGCGTTCACCGACTTCAGCGAAGATCTGGTACAGGCAGTCATTGCCGAGGCGGCTCGGCTGAGTGCGGAGGTCATCGCACCCACCAATCAGATCGGCGACACGGAAGGATGCGACTGGGAAGAAGGTGTCGTGACCACACCGGCGGCCTTCAAAGCGCCATTTCAGGAACTGGCGCAGGGAGGCTGGTTGGGTCTTGCCGGCAATCCGGAGTATGGCGGGCAGGGCATGCCCAAAATGCTGGCGTGCTTGGTCGAAGAAATGTTGTGGGCGTCCAACACCAGTTTGTATCTCTACGGTACGCTCACCGTGGGTGCCGCCTTGTGCATCGATGCACACGGTACCCAGGTGCAGAAGTCGACTTACCTGCCCAAGATGTATTCCGGCGAGTGGGGCGGTGCGATGGCACTGACCGAAGCCAGTGCGGGGACGGACCTCGGCATCATGCGCACGCGCGCCCAACCTCAAGCGGATGGTACTTACGCCATCACCGGGACCAAAATCTTCATCACTGGCGGCGAGCACGATCTAGTGGACAACATCGTGCATCTGGTGCTGGCTAAACTGCCCGATGCACCGTCCGGGACGAAGGGCATTTCGTTGTTCATCGTGCCGAAGTTTTTGGTCGGCGAGGATGGCGCTCTTGGCGCACGTAACGGCGTCTCCAGCGGTTCCATCGAGCACAAGATGGGCATCAAGGGGAGCGCCACCAACGTCATCAACTACGACGGCGCCACCGGCTTCCTGCTGGGTGAGGAGAACCAAGGACTGGCGGCCATGTTCACGATGATGAACTACGAGCGCCTTTCGGTGGGGCTACAGGGACTGGGCGCGGGGGAACTGGCATATCAACAGGCTGCGAGCTACGCGCGGGATCGCCTGCAAGGCCGTGCGCCCGATGGTGCCAAGAACGCCGACGGCCCTGCCGATTCGCTGCTCGTGCATCCGGATGTGCGGCGGATGCTGATGACCCAACGTGCATTCACGGAAGCGGGCCGTGCCTTTGGACTGTTTGTCGGGATGCAGCTCGATCTCGCAAAATACAATGACGACGCCGAAGCTGGAAAACTGGCCGAGTTGTTAACGCCCGTCGCCAAGGCTTACTTGAGCGATCGGGGTTTCGAGGGCGCGGTACTCGCGCAGCAAGTGTTTGGCGGCCACGGCTATATCAACGAGTGGGGCGTCGAACAGATCGTCAGGGATGCGCGCATTGCGCAGATCTACGAGGGCACCAATGGCGTACAAGCGTTGGATCTCGTCGGCCGCAAGGTGATGCGCGACGGTGGCGCGACCGTGCGCCGGTTTGTCGATGACATGCGTCAGAGTGAAGTGGGCGATGAGTTTCTAGCCGACCTGCACGAAGCCTTGGACGCCGTCATTCGGGTCACCAGCGCGGTGGTCGAGCGCAGCAAGGACGATCCCAACCTTCCCGGTGCCGTCAGCGTGGACTACCTGGAATTGCTTGCGCTTGCGACATATGCGTGGTTGTGGGGCAGGATGGCCGCCGTGGCGCCGGCCGATGACTTCGGTGAAGCCAAACGGATTACGGCCCGGTACTTTTACGATCGATTGCTGCCGAAGACACGCGCACTGGAAGCGAGCATCGGCGCCTCGACGCAGTCGTTGATGACGCTGCCCGACGAGTTGTTCTAGGGGTCAGCGCCTACTGGCAGGGATGGGCATCCAGCGCCGAGTTGCAGAGCTTGATGCGCCGTAGTACCTGCGACCAACCCGCCAGTTCCTCCTGCGGCAAGGGGCTCACCGTGGTTTGCTCTTCGGCAAGTTGCGGCGGCGGCGGTTCCAGCCGCCAGATGCGCGTGATGACGTAGAGCGCATCGTGACCTTTAATCGCCTTGACCATAGTCACGATCGGTTTGAACGTACGTGTGTTCTTGCCGCAGTTGAGCAGATGCACCATCGTCGGATAGCCATTCTCGAAGCCCGCGAACACAGTGTTGTCCTTGAAGTCCTCGCAATACTTCTCCTGCTGTTCTGCCAGGCCTTCGGCGTATTCGATGGGGTCGGGCAGATGCTCTCCGGTCATGACCTCGTAGGAGAGCTTCTGTTGCCAGTATTCTTCGGTGTCCGGCGGAAAGTACTCCGAGACGGTGAGTGCGGCGAGTTGCTTATCGACGCCTTTGATCCATCCATCCGGTACTTCGGCTAAGAGCCGCTCGGTGTTGCTCGCACTGAGCGGCAGGGACAGCCCGATCGATAGCAAAACAACGAGTGCTTGTCCCAAACACTTTGGAGACCGTGCCAGTCGAGGACAGGAGTCCGAGTCAAAAGCCGTAGGTTTTCGAGAACTAACTAACAAGCGTCGCATTCGGACAGCGTAACGAGAACGTGGCTTCAGAAGCATGATCGGTACCGCATTTTTTTCAATCAGTGTATCGCCACGGGATTGATGACCGCCTGTACGGCGCCTACGAAGCGAGGCTGGCCAAGGACAAAGAGAAATTCCGCCACACCGTCCGCCGCCAATGCGCGGGTATCCATGTTCTCGAGAATGTAGACTCCGTTCTTGGCTAACAATTCCGGGTGCACTGGAAACGCTTGCTCGGGATCTTCCGACGGCAACACTTCCAATGCCCAGTTGTCTGCGCCGACGGCAACGATCCCCAGTTCGGCGAGATAGCGTGCGCCTTGTAAACCCAAACCCGGTTGTCCGGCCATGAAGCGTTCGGGATCGGTGTCCATGATGTTCAACCAACCGGTGTGAAGCAGCACTACATCGCCGGATTCGATGGTGACTCCCGCAGCTGTGGCCGCAGCTTGAATCTCGGCGGTGTTGATCGCTGTGCCTTCCGCGAGAATGTCCTGCCCCTTGAGTTTGGCGATATCCAGTAAGATGCCACGCGAAACGATGGGCGGTAGCTTGTCGATAGATAGCTTCGTCAAGCCCTTGGGGGTGACGAAATCCGCCGCATGGTTGCCGTTGTAGTAGACGTGATTGATACCCATATGACCGAGGCCGTCGATCTGACTGCCGATGCCCATCCACAGATTCATCAGATCGTCGTTGCCCGTTGCTTTGTTGGTGCCGAGCGGTGTCCCCGTACCGTCATCGAGTTGAAGAACGGTCATGGAGTAGGAGCGCGGTGGATAAGCCGGCGATGTGGGCCCTGTCTCCACGCCCAGTGGATAAGCCTTGCCGGTTTTGACGTTGCGTGCGGCTTGCCGGACCTTGTCGGTGGTCAGGTTGTTGATGGCGCCGAGTGTGTCATCGGCGCCGTATTTCGAAGGGTGCCAGGCGTGTTCGTCCGCTGAGGTCGCTGCGGCGATTAACAACACGGTCAGTGCGGCAACCGGGTGCAGGTGGCGGATAGTCTTCGTGAGGGTGTTGTGATTAGACATGTATCTCCTTAAACCGGGGTAAGTTCTCGTTTAAGCCGTTCATAGATTCCGCCGAACGCACCGTTACTCATGATGACGACGTGGGTCTTCTTGGTCGAGTGTGTGGGCGGCTGTATCTGGGCGATGGCTTTGATCAGTGCGGAGTGGTCATCGAAGAGTTTGGCGGGGATCACACATTTACTAACGATTTCATTTAGGTCCCACTTGATGTTTTCGCCGCGGAACCAAAACACGCGATCCGCAGCAGCGCAGCACGTGATCAGCTCGTTGCGCAGCGTACCGAGCGACATGGTGTGTGTCCTCGGTTCGACGATGGCGAGAATCTCGTCGCCGCCGACCTGCTTGCGCAAGCCTTCCAGTGTGGTGCGAATAGCCGTCGGGTGATGCGCGAAGTCGTCGTAGATCGTCAGGTTGGCGTTTTCGTAGATCAACTCCATACGCCGTTTCACGCCACGGAACTCGTTCAAGGCGGCAATCGATTGCGCAACCGGCACACCGGCGTGGCGTGCTGCGGCGATGGCGTTCAAAGCATTGTTTTGGTTGTGCTTGCCGAGCAACGGCCAATCGATGGCGCCCTGCAACTCTCCGTTCAAGGCAACCTCAAACTGCCGTCCACCCCTGGTAGAGCCGGACGGGGAGGTGTCGATCACGGACCAGGTATTGCCTAGATCGCCCTGGATGGGTTGCTTGGGGGGCTTGGCGCCAATGCGCTCCACTTGCGACCAGCATCCTGCATGCAGCACGTCGTCGACGTGTTCGTCATGGCTGGGTGCAGTGATCAATCCGCTGGCAGGCACCGTGCGGAGCAGGTGATTGAACTGCGTTTGGATGGCCTGGATATCGTCGAAGATATCCGCGTGATCGAACTCTAAGTTGTTCAAGATCAGCGTGCGGGGCCGGTAGTGGACGAACTTAGAACGGCGATCGAAGTAGCTGGTGTCGTATTCGTCCGCTTCGACCACAAAAAAGGGTGCTGCGCCCAAGCGCGCGGAACGTTCGAAGTTCAGGGGCGCGCCGCCGATGAGGTAGCCGGGGTCGAGGCCGGCGAACTCCAGTATCCAAGCCAGCATACTGGCGGTGGTGGTCTTCCCATGAGTGCCGGCCACCGCGAGTACCCAGCGATCGCGCAGCACGGTTTCGCCCAACCATTGTGCACCGGACGTGTAAGGCAGACCCTGTTCCAGGATGTACTCCACGGCTTCGTGGCCCCGGGGCAAGCCGGCATTGCCGACGACGACCATATCCGGCGGAGGTGTCAATTGGTCCGGATGAAAGCCTTCGTGGCAAGTGATGCCGGCATCGCGCAGTTGATCGCTCATGGGCGGGTACAACGCTTTATCGGAACCGGTCACGCGGTAACCGAGCTCTTGTGCCAACTGGGCGAGACTGCCCATCAACGTGCCGCCGATACCGAGGAAATAGATGTGCGGATTCGTCTCCGTCATAGTTGGATCATGCAATCAGTGAGAAGGCCACTGCATAAGAAAACACAATGCTGAAGAACGCAAAGGCGATGCCAAAGCCGATGTGAATGTTCATGGCATGATGATATATGAAGCCGAACACTGCCAGCGTCCAGAACAGACTGGCGATAGAGACGATGGAAGCCAGCAGTTCCGGCGCCGTGCTCGTGAGCAACAACGCCACAATGGTGATGAGCGTGAGGATGATGTCGGTACCGAAGATGGCGCCGATGGTCTGCTGAAAGCGGGCGGTCAGCTCCATCATGGAGAGCAAACCGTAAATCAGTGCCGTGATCATGGCGATGTTGACCACCACTGCAGTCGCTGCGTTGAGCCAGCTGAAGTCGTTCAGGAATACTTGAGCCAGTAGACTGACAAGCCCGTCGACGCAGATCGCTGCGACCACCAGGTATTGATTGGGAGGTACGGCGTCGGGCCCGGCTTTGAACACACAGATGCGCCAGAAGAGCTGGGCGATGGCAATCATGAAGTGAAGAAATCGTTCATCGAAGGCGAAATTGTCGCACAAATCATCGCGTGAGCAGACAATTCGCGTAGACTGCGGCTCTCCAACGGCAAGGCAGGCAGAACAAGGAAGACTCTGATGGCGAAGAGGTTGGCAAAGAAAACGGTAAAAAACACCAAGTCGCCCCGAGGCAATGCCTTTTACGCGCAATCGGGCGGCGTGACCGCGGTGATCAACGCCACAGCCTGCGGTGTAATAGAAACCGCGCGCGCTAACAAACGCGTCATTCCCAACGTGTACGCGGGGCGCAATGGAATTTTGGGTGCGCTGAACGAGGAGTTAATCGATACCGGCAAAGAAACGGCCGGCTCCATCGCGGCACTACGCCGTACCCCAAGCGGGGCGTTCGGCTCGTGCCGCTATAAGCTCAAGTCTCTGGAGGAAAGCAAGGCCGAGTACGCACGCTTGATCCAGGTCTTCAAAGCCCACGACATCAGATACTTCTTTTACAATGGCGGCGGCGACTCCCAAGACACCGCCAACAAAGTCTCACAAATCGGAGCGGCACTAGGCTATCCGTTGCAGTGCATCGGTATCCCGAAGACGGTGGACAACGACTTGCCGTTCACGGATTGCTGCCCGGGATTCGGCTCTGTGGCCAAGTATGTCGCAGTGTCCACCAAAGAAGCGGCACTCGATGTGGCCAGCATGTGTGAAACCTCCACCAAGGTCTTCATCATGGAGGTGATGGGTCGGCACGCAGGATGGATTGCTGCGGCTGGAGCGCTTGCCCAGGAGCGGCCGGGTGACGCACCCCACATCATCTTGTTGCCGGAGGTGCCCTTCGATCGGGCGAAGTTCATGCAAAAAGTGCAAGACACTGTCGTCAAACGAGGTTACTGCGTGATCGTGGTCTCCGAGGGTGCGCAATACGCCGATGGGACTTTTCTAGCCGACGCCGGCGGCAAAGATGCGTTTGGCCATACACAACTCGGGGGTGTGGCTCCCATGCTCGCGCAAATGATCAAGGACGAGTTGGGATATAAGTTTCACTGGGCGGTGGCGGACTACCTGCAAAGGGCAGCACGGCATATCGCATCGGCCACCGATGTGGAACAGGCCTACGCTCTGGGCAGGGCTGCCGTCGAGTTTGCGGTGCAAGGCAAGAATGCCGTCATGCCGACGATCGTGCGCACCAAGGATTCACCTTATCGCTGGAAGATCGGTGCCACAAAACTGTCCAAAGTCGCCAACGTGGAACGCAAGATGCCGGCACGCTACATCAGCAAGGATGGTTTCGGCATCACCGCGGCGGGTCGGCGTTATCTGGCACCATTGATCGAAGGGGAGGACTATCCGCCTTACAAGAACGGCATTCCACAATACGCGCAGTTGAAAAACCAATTGGTGCGTAAGAAGCTGCCGCGCTGGCAGTCGGGTTAAGAACAGGTCTCGAAACCGGTGACGTGAGCTGCACCAGCCCGGCTAAGCATCCGGGCTGGCGAAGCCAAGTTACATCAGATCAGGAGCGGGGCGATGACCAGGCTGACGATCGCCATTACGTTGATGAGGATGTTCATGCTTGGGCCGGAAGTGTCCTTGAAAGGATCGCCCACAGTATCGCCGACCACAGCGGCTGCGTGAACGTCGGTACCCTTACCGCCGAGATTACCTTTCTCGACATATTTCTTAGCGTTGTCCCAGGCGCCACCGGCGTTTGCCATCGTCAATGCCAGCAACACACACCCCAGTAGTGCGCCACCCAGCGTGCCGCCCAATGCTTGCGCGCCCAAGCCGAATCCGACGACGGGGGGCACACCGACAGCAATGATGCCGGGCAGCAGCATGCGTCGCAGCGCTGCCGTGGTGGCGATATCCACGCACTTGGCGTTGTCGGGTTCGGCCGTGCCCTCCATCAACCCGGGTATTTCCCGGAACTGTCGACGAATTTCCTCGATCATCTCCATGGCCGCATCGCCGACCGAAGTCATGGTGATGCTCGCAATCAAAAACGGCACCAGACCGCCGATGAAAAGCCCGATCAACACCATCGGGTCGCCGATGTGCAGAATGAAATCCCCTGCCGAGGAGGTGCTGACGGTTTCGACGAAGGCGGCGATGATGGCCAACGCGGCCAGCGCTGCGGCTCCGATCGCAAACCCCTTACCCATCGCCGCAGTCGTGTTGCCGAGTTCGTCCAGCGAATCGGTTATGGCGCGCGTGTCTTCGCCCAGACCGCCCATTTCGGCGATGCCGCCGGCGTTATCGGCCACGGGACCGTAGGCATCGACGGCCATGGTCATACCGACTGTGGCGAGCAGGCCCACCGCGGCGACGCCGACTCCGTATAGACCGGCGAGGCTGGTTGAAACGTAGATGATCGCGCAGATCGTGAGCAGCGGTATGACTACGGACTGCATGCCTACGGCGAGACCCGTGATCATGACCGTAGCGGGCCCGGTCTTGCCGGATTCGGCGATACGCACGACGGGCGTCGAGGAGGTGTAGTACTCCGTGATCAGTCCGATCACGACACCGCCGGCAGCGCCGAAGAGGACCGACCACCAGATGTTGCTGGAGACACCGAGTGCACCCACGATGAAATAGGCCGCGGCGATGAACAGAATCGGTGTGCCGACCATGCCGATACGCAGTGCCACGGCAGGGTTCGCGTTGGAGAACCCGCGCACGATGCCGATGCCGATGATCGATGCCACCAGGCCGGTTGACGCCAGACTCAACGGCAAGAACATGAGAGCGGCACGGCCGTCTTCGGTGGCCATGCCGCCTGCCAATTGACCGATGGCACTGGCGGCCAACGTAGAGGCTATGGCGATAGTGGCAATCATCGAGCCACAGTAGCTTTCGAAAATGTCTGAACCCATGCCGGCGACATCGCCGACGTTGTCGCCGACGTTGTCCGCAATCACACCTGGGTTGCGGGGGTCGTCTTCCGGGATGCCTTGCTCGAGCTTACCCACCAAGTCAGCGCCGACGTCGGCGCTCTTGGTGTAGATGCCGCCGCCCACGCGGGAAAATAGAGCGACTACGGATGCACCCATGCCGAAACCGTGGATGTGATGGGCTGTGTGCGGGTCGCCGCCGAAGTAGTAGTAGACCAGACCCAGACCGAGCAAGCCTAACGACGCGACGGCCAGACCCATGATGGAACCACCAAAGAAGGCCACGGACAGCGCTGCCGCTTGACCCTGTGTGTGCGCGGCTTGGGTGGTGCGTACGTTGGCTTTGGTGGCCGTGTACATGCCGAACCAGCCCGCGCCTGCGGATGACAGCGCGCCGACGAGAAAGGCGATGGCGGTATAGATGCCGAGATCGGTTAAAGCAATAGCCACCAGCAGCACTGCTGAGAAGATCGCCAACATCGTATATTCGCGGCGCATGAACACCATGGCGCCGAGGTGGATTTGGTCGGCAATTTTCTTCAGCGCGTCGCTACCTTCGTCGTAGCGCTTGACGATGCCGTAAATGATGACGGCGGCGATGAGCCCAACGACGCCCAGCAGCGGTGGCACCAGCGTTAGATCGGTCATAGGAAAGCCCCAACAATCAAATTGTGATTAGTTCTTCGAGTTCGTTTGTGTGATAGCGGTGAGTGCTAGAGGTTATCTAGTGCCAGAGATCGCGCCAGTCCTCTTCCATCCCCGCCCAGCGGCGGCGCGTATCATACCAGCGTCAGCGCGGGGTACCAGCGCCTTGTGATCCGGCTTTGTAAACGCTTGGTGAGCAGTCACTATGCGGGCTTTCGAACCGGCTAACCCTGAGTCAGCAGTGTGCGCAGGTCGATAATGGCCGCGTTGGCGCGGGACACGTAGGAGCCCATCACCAGGGAGTGGTTGGCGAGCGGGCCCATGCCGTCGCCGTTGAGCACCATCGGGCTATACAGCGTGTCCTGGGTCGGTTCCAGTTCGCGGATGATCTGCTGCAAGGACACCCGAGCGTTCTTCTTGTCCAGCACGTCGCCGAAGTCGTGCTCCAGCGCGCGCAGGAGGTGGATCAACGCGTATGTGTAGCCGCGAGTCTCGTACCAGACGTTGTCGATCTGGAGCCACGGGGTTTTGACAACGGAGTCTTTGGGTACCTCGGTGGCCTGGGAAGCGGCGGCGTCACCGGCAAGGTCGATGTTGAGCTGGCGCTTGCCGACGCTGGCCGAAAGGCGCTGGGAGAGGCTGCCGAGGCGGGTTTCGATGACGGCCAGCCATGCCTGCAGGTTGTCAGCGCGCGCGAAGAATTGTGCAGACGTATCGCTGCTGTCGGCGAGTCGGTCGAGATAATTCTCGAAGAGCCTGATGCCTTGTGAGTATTCGTCTTCGGCTTGCGGCACGATCCAGGAACTGTTGTCGATAAAAAACTGACCCTCGGCGCGCGACAGGTCAGGGTCTTCTACCGATTGACTCTGCGACCGTGAGAAGTCGTTGCGAAACACCCGTGCCGTATCGCGCAGGACCAACAGGGTGCCGAATTCCCACTCGGGTACGTTGTCCATCCATATGCCCGGCGGAAACAAGTCGTTAGACAAGTAGCCGCCGCGTTTTTCCAGCAGTATCGTGCCGAGCTCGATAAACGTCGCGGTCGTCACGTATCCCGGGACCAGGGATTGGTTGTTGGTTTGGGCGCGTTGGGCGGCATGCTCACGCACCGCGAAATGGTCCGGTTCGTAGTCCCACCACCAACTCAAAATGATGCAGACCAAAAGGTAGGCACCGATCAAACCCCCGGCGATGCGCATGATCAGAGTTCCGCGCCCGGTCGGCTGATCGTCGTAGTAGACCGGATCGCTCTTCTGCCAGAATTTCCAGCGCATCTTATGTGGCCACTCCTTTTTTCAGTCCTCAAGGCTCCGCTGCTAGAAGCATACCCGTTCCACACCTGCGGGGAGGCGGATTTTTACCTGCGCACGAATGCGTTGTGACTGTGCACCGTCGCTCAAGCCTGCGTAGATCTGCCGACCCTGCTCGTCGTTGATCGCGTTGATGACAAAGCGGCAGGAGCGGTTGACCGCCTCAGCGCCCATCGCGGCTAATTGGGCGAAGGTCGCCGGATCGCGGTCTTTGATTTGCGCTTGGCTCAACTTGAGCTTTTTGCGTTCTGCTTGTGATAGTAGTCGTATTTGCTCGGCGGTTGGTTCTAGCGAGGGGTGATCAGGCACGATCAACCTACCGCGATCGAGCATCGATTTGGCCCGGGCGAACTGTCCCGCTTCGCCTGCCTGTAGTGCCAGGGCAACATATTCCTCGACAATACGCTCTATGCCACGCAAGGCGTCTTCCTGCTCGGGATAGCGGGCGAGAATCTCACGATACAAACCCAAGGCGCTGCCTTGCTCCGGATACGCAAGGTGGAGATTGTCGATCGCCTCATCGGCTGCATCCAGCCGGGGGTAGAGCCAGGCCTTGTTGACGACCTGTTGGGCTGGCGGAGATTGCTCTTGAGGAATGGGTGGCGGCGCTTGACAGGCGCTCAATACAAGAGAAAAAGGCAATATAATTGCCAAAAACATCAATGCCTGGCGGGACAATGAAGCAATAGGTGGAGCGTTGCACGGTTTCACAGCAAAATTGACCGCTGAGTGATATCTATGGGCGTTGAACCAACGATTGTAGCGAGTGTCTTGATTCTAAGCGGTGCATGATAAGGAACCTCCGATCAATTCTCGAATGCTCAAGGAGAATTATTCGTAAGGTGGCTCGAGCCATGCGGCGTTTCTGTCGTGACTTAGACCGACGGACGCAGGAAAATACGCTGGATTAGCACGCAGCGCGATTGTAATCACGCAATGACATCTCATGAGGCTTGAATGATGCTGCCGACAGTTCGCAGGTTGTGCCTTCTTCTACTCGGTCTGAGCAGTCTCGGATCGATACAGGCGGCCGAAGAGTTCGATTTCAGCTCCGGGGCCTGGGGCGAAGAAGAAGAGTTCCTGCATGTGGATGAAGCCTTTGTGTTGACGACGTCGCTCAATGCGTCGGGCAACCTGGTGGCGCGTTGGGACATGCCCGACGGCTATTACCTGTATCGGCACCAGTTCGACTTTGCGGCGCGCGACCCGCAACAAGTGGAAGTGGGCGAAGCGCTGATCGCGCCCGGCAAGCACAAAGTCGATGAATACTTCGGCGAAGTCGAGGTGTATTACCACAGTGCGGAAGCAGAGGTGCCGTTGGCGCCGACCCAGAACGTTGCGACCGAACTGACGGTCACTTATCAAGGTTGTGCCGACGCCGGTTTGTGCTATCCGCCGGAGACCAAACGTTTTGCCTATGACGGTGTGTTGTTGAGCGTTGCGGGAGGCGACAAACCGACGCAGAACTTCGCCGCCGCGACGACCGCCCCGGCCTCGACGCCGTCGACGACGCCTCCGCCATCGACCGGATCTGATGTCACCACGTCCAATGTGGCGGCTACCGAGGAACAACTGTTGGCCGGCATCCTCGCCAACGAAAGCCTGCTATATGCACTAGGTCTCTTCTTCCTGGCCGGCATAGGCTTGGCGTTTACGCCTTGCGTGCTGCCGATGGTACCGATCCTATCGAGCATCATCGTGGGCGAGGGTGAAGGTATCTCCAAAGTGCGGGCGGCGACATTGTCGCTCGCCTATGTATTGGGCATGGCGGCGACGTACGCGCTGGTGGGTACGTTGGTTGGCTTGTTTGGCGCGGAGCTGAATTTACAAGCAGCACTGCAATCACCGACGGTGTTGGTGGTATTCGCCGTGATTTTTGTTGCGTTGTCGCTGGCGATGTTCGGCTATTACGAGTTACAACTGCCGCAAAGCTGGCAAGACCGTTTGAACGCGCTCGGCCAGAAACAACAAGGCGGTAAACACGCCTCGGTGCTGGTGATGGGTGCAGTGTCGAGTTTGGTGGTCTCGCCTTGCGTTTCGGCGCCGCTCGCAGGTGCATTGATCTATATCTCCACCACCAACGACGCTGTGCTGGGTGGCAGCGCCTTGTTGGCACTCGGTTTGGGTATGGGTGTGCCCTTAATGATCGTCGGTGCGAGCGGCGGGCATTGGCTACCGCGGGCCGGTGCGTGGATGAACACGGTCAAAGCCATCTTTGGCGTGATGCTGCTGGCGGTGGCCGTATGGTTGCTGGAACGCGTGGTGCCTGCGCCGGTGACGCTCGCCCTGTGGGCCAGTTTGTTGATCGGCTCCGGGGTGTACCTCGGTGCCTTGGATTTCTCGCCGCGCTCCGGTGTCGCTCAGTTCGGTAAAGCGCTGGGCGCCATGGGCATGGTCTGGGGCGTGCTGCTCCTGATCGGTGCGGCGTCCGGAGCCAACGATCCGCTCAAGCCCCTCGCACGGTTGACGGAAGGGGGAGCCGGCGTCACCACTGCGGGACAGGTGCACAGCGAGCCACAGTGGCTTCCAGTCAAGAGTCTTGCCGATGTGCAAGGGTATCTGCAGGCAAGCCCAAAACCGGTGCTGCTGGATCTTTATGCCGATTGGTGCATTTCGTGTAAAACCATGGAGCGTAACGTGTTCCCGGCGCCCGGCGTGGCCAGCCGGCTCGCGGAATTTACACTGTTGCGTGCCGATGTGACGGCAAACGACCCCATCGATAAGGAATTGCTCAATCACTACGGTCTGTTCGGTCCGCCGAGTTTGGTGTTTTTCGCCGAAGATGGCAGCGAGATGCAAGAAGTTAGGATTCAGGGCGAAGTCAATGCGGATACTCTGGAGACTCACCTAGGCGCCGTCTTGCGTGTCGTGGGGGAGAAAAGTTCGGTCAATGTCGGCGAAATAGCGGCTAACTTCGACTAAATCGCGCACAACATCCAAGACTGACCGAATGCCGCTTGAATTGTCGGCAAATTTGCGCACAATGCGCTCTCTTTGTGCATCCGTATCCATCGGCAGATCAACAACCGGCACTGGCCGTTGACCTGCTCACCACTCAAAGAGGCACCACATGAGCCAAATCCTCGTGCTGCATGGGCCGAATCTCAATCTCTTGGGCACCCGAGAGCCGCAGGTGTACGGCTACGATACTTTGGACGACATCAATGCACGCCTCGCCGCAGCCGCGCCCGCTAAGGTTGAGCTTGCCTTCCTGCAAAGCAACGCGGAACACGTGCTCATCGAGGCGATTCACGGTGCCAAAACCTCAGGCGTGGATTTCATCATCATTAATCCGGGCGCGTTCACCCATACCAGCATCGCTTTGCGCGATGCGTTTCTGAGCGTGACGATTCCATTCATCGAGGTGCATCTGTCCAATGTCCATGCGCGGGAGGACTTCCGCCAAAATTCCTACCTGAGCGATGTAGCCGTCGGGGTGATCACCGGGCTTGGGGCGCAGGGCTACGAGCTGGCCTTGCAGGCTGCGGTGAAGCAAATAAGCACAGACGAATAGAAGGTCACTTAAGATGGATCTGCGCAAAATCAAAAAACTGATCGAATTGGTAGAAGAATCCGGTATCGCCGAACTCGAGGTCAGCAGCGGTGATGAGTCGGTGCGTATCGCGATGCGCGGCTCTGGCGCGGCAGTGATGCCGGCTCCGGCACCGGTAGCGGCCATGCCACAAACGCTGCCGGGGTCAGCGGCCCGGGAACAGATCGACGCCCCCATGGCGGGTACGTTTTACCGCGCGCCGCATCCGGACGCCGAGCCCTACGTTGCCGAGGGTGCGGTCATCGAAGTCGGTACGGTCGTTTGCATCATCGAGAGCATGAAAATGATGCACGAGATCAAAGCCGCGGTGTCGGGGCGTGTGGCCGAGGTCTGCGTACCGAACGGCACACCTGTGGGTACGGGAGAGACGCTCTTTAAGCTCTCGTGAGCTGGTTACAACTCGAACTGCACCTCGAGTCGGCAGCGCTGACGAGGGTGGAGGCGTGTCTCTTCGAGTGCGGTGCCGCCGCAGTGACGCTGCTCAATGATGCACAAGAGGCCGTGTTGGAGCCCGCTCCCGGTGAGACGCCTTTATGGCATGCGCTGCGCCTCCGCGCCCTATTGCCGTTGGATGCCGACATCGGTGAGTTGCGTGCCGCACTCGACCAGATCGATCCTGGATTACTCGTAAATGCGGAGATCGACTTCGTCAGCAGCGAACCCCCCGCAAGCCAGCCGGGCATCGACGAGGTATTTGCCGGGCGGCTGCGTTTGCGGCCGAAACCCTCCCCCGGGGGCGTGCCGGTGAGGGTGACGGGTGAAACCCCGGTGTCTTTGTATCTCGACGCGGGTTTGGCGTTTGGTTCAGGCAGTCATCCCACCACGCGGCTGTGCCTCGGCTGGCTGGCCGCACACGTGCGCCGAGGTGACCGATTACTCGATTTCGGCTGCGGCTCAGGCATCTTAAGTATCGGTGCCGCCCTGCTGGGCGCCACCGCGGTAGCCGTCGATCACGATGCGCAAGCGGTCATGGCAGCGCGTGAGAACGCCCACTACAATTCCGTTTACAGCTCCGCCTTGCGTGTGCTCTCGCTGGACGAGTGGCGCACCGAGGCCGATCAACGTGCAAACAAGGACTTTTCGTTGGGATTCGATGTGCTAGTCGCCAACATACTCGCCCGACCCCTGCTAGAGTTCGCCTCCGAATTCCAAAGCGTGGTGCGTCCAGGTGGCACGATCGTGTTAAGCGGCATTCTCCACGAGCATCTCAAACCGGTGCGTGATGCCTACGATCTGACGCAGTTCCAGGCGCCCCTGGCTGAAGCGGAATGGCAGTGTCTGGTGGGGACCGTGCAGTCGCGGTGACGACTGGCAACAACCATGCGTGCTGAAAGCGAAGACAACCTCGATCCCCTGATCACACAGTGCCCCAACTGCGAGGCGCAATTTCGTGTGACGGAAGGCCAGCTGCAGGTGGCGGCGGGTAGAGTACGCTGTGGTGCCTGTCTGGCTGTGTTCGATGCCACGGAGTCGCTACTGGTCGACGGTGAACAAATCGCCCCGGCCAATGAAGACGTCGACGCCATTCTCCATGAGCTCGACGACATCGATGATGGTGACGCTCCAGACCCGGCCGCTGCCGCCGACACCGCAGACAAGCCGTCCGTCTCGATCGAGACAGCAGCACCGGCACCCCCATCACGACCGGCTCCACCCGTTGAGGACGACACCTCGGACGACGCGCTGGATCCGCAGGTGTCGGCCGAACTCGCGGCGCTCGAAGCGCAGTTGATGGACGACCTGAAGGACGACGACAGCCGCACCGAGGTCGCTGGGGTCGGAGACAATATGGTAGTCACCGACGTCGTCGAAGTCGGCCTGACACCAGAACCGAGCGACGCCGAAGTGGGGTCGGAGACAACTTTGGGGTCGGAGACAACTTTAGGGTCGGAGACAGTGCTGGGGTCGGAGACAACGATCGACACAGAAACGATCGACACAGACACAGAGACAGATACTGCTACAGATAGAGACACAGAAACAGAGACCGAACCTGACCCCGTAGAGCCGAAGCAAGAATCGGCACCAGAGACCACATCACCCAGAGTGCCTGAAACCGCACCGACAGAGCCGGACGCTGCGGTCGAAACAGTGGCCGCGGCGGCATCGAAACCGGTGAAAATGCCGAACATACCGATTATCGACGCGCTGATGACGGACGCCGTGCTGGAGAGTCCGCCCAAGCCCCCGCGTCGTTCCTGGACCACCATCTGGCTCATTGCCGTGGGACTGATTGCCATTCCAGCGCAGATATTGTGGTTTCAGTTCGATCGTTGGGCAGTCGATGACAACTACCGTCCCATCTACACGACGCTCTGCAGCGTATTGCCGTGCGAAGTACCGGTGATGCAGGACCTGAGCAAAATCGAACGCCGTGAGTTTCACATGCGCCACCATCCCGAAAGCGATAATGCCTACATCTTCGACTTATTGATCGTCAACACGGCGTCGTTCGCACAGCCCTACCCGGTCATCGAGCTGCTGGCGACGACGCAGAAAGGCTCGCTCGTGGCGGGACGGCGGTTCAAGCCTTCGGAATATCTGCACGGCGAGGTGACCGCCAGCGATCTGATGCCGGCGCGCACGCCGGTGCACATCTCTTTGGAAATCGAACACCCCGGTCACCCGAACTTGGAGTTTCAAACCAATTTCCGTAGCGCGGACACAGAGTAGCGCCAGCTAAGAGACGCGCTCGTTGAGCACCACACAAAGTGGTTGCGAGGTTCGATGTCAGGCGCTTTACTTGTTGCCCTTTTCACAACTGAACCAGCGGGAGAAGACATGCTTGGATACACGACCATTGGGGTGAACGACATGGCGCGTGCGGAAGAATTTTATGGCTCGCTACTGGCCGAAGTCGGTGCAAGGCAGCTGTTTGGGCAGGATCGCATCAAGTTCTACGGGACGGGACCTGGAGCCGCGATGCTGGCCATCTGCATACCCTACGACGAACAAGCGCCTAATCCGGGCAACGGCAACATGATTGCGATCCCCGGCGGATCCAACGAAGGCGTCGACAAACTCTACGCCAAGGCAATAGAGCTTGGCGCCACCGACGAAGGTGAACCGGGCGAGCGTATTCCGGGTGTGTTCTATGGGGCTTACGTCCGCGATCTCGACGGCAACAAGATCTGCTTCTTCCAAATGTAGTCCGTAGCGCAGTCGACGATACAGCCGATGCAGCTCGCAGTGCATTTGGGACCCTACCAACTTCGCAATCGCTTTGCGCTTGCACCCATGGCGGGGCTCACCGACGTGCCGTTTCGTACCGTGGCGTGGCGCATGGGTGCCGGGTACATGGTCAGCGAGATGCTCGGCAGCAAGCCGCAGCTATGGGATACCGGCAAGAGTCGCTCGCGCCGGCAGCCGGTTGCGGGCGTCACGCCGCAAGCCGTACAAATTGCGGGTACCGATGCGGCTCAACTTGCCGAAGCCGCGCGGCGCCACGTCGATGACGGGATCGAGGTCATCGATCTCAACTTCGGTTGTCCCGTCAAGAAAGTGTGCCGGAAACTCGCTGGCTCGGCGCTGCTCAACAACCCTGCTCACGTGGGTCGATTGGTCGCAGCTGTGGTAGACGCGGTCGACGTACCTGTGACCATTAAAACGCGTTATGGGCTCACCCCAAGCGATCGACTCGGGGTTGAAGCAGCGCGCTGCGCGGCGGCAGCCGGGGCGGCGATGATCGTCATGCACGGTCGCAGTCGTGCCTGCCGCTTCAGCGGCCAGGTGGACTATGGGCCTATACGTGCGCTCACTGAAAGTGTTGACGTTCCGGTGCTTGTCAACGGAGACATCGCCGACGCGCGCGATGCGCATGCGGCGATGGCGGTCTCGGGTGCCCATGGCGTCATGATCGGCCGCGCAGCGATAGGTAACCCATGGTTGTTCCGTGCACTGAACGGCGAGGCCGAGCCGACACTGAGCGAAAAGTGGCAGCTGGTACTGGAACACGTGACTGCGATGCACGAATTCTATGGCGAACGCGATGGCGTGCGCATTGCACGCAAACACATTCAGGCTTACGCAAGGCAACTGGTGCCTCAGGCGAACCTGTCACGGGTGATGCGCGCGGTCAGCGCACGACAACAGCTTGAATGGCTGATCTTGCAAGCCGAGGACAATGTCGCCCGCGTTGCCTGATCGAACAACCAACATAACCAAACCAACGGGGGCAGTGTGTCGCTCAACATCAAGAGAGCGCTGATTAGTGTTTCGGATAAAACAGGCGTGGTTGATCTAGGTCGCGCCCTCGCGGAGCGCGGTGTTGAAATTCTATCGACGGGCGGGACGCATACAACTTTGGCTAACGCGGGCATCGACGTCGTCGAAGTTTCTGCACACACCGGCTTTGCCGAGATGATGGACGGCAGAGTGAAGACGCTTCACCCGAAGATCCACGGCGGCATCTTGGGTCGCCGCGGTACTGACGATGAGATCATGGCCGAACATGCCATCAGCCCGATCGATCTCGTGGTAGTGAACCTGTACCCCTTTGCGTCGACGGTGGCCCAGCCGGAGAGCACCGAAGCCGATGCCATCGAAAACATCGATATCGGCGGACCAGCGATGGTGCGCTCGGCGGCGAAAAACCATGCGGACGTGCTCGTGGTCGTCGATCCCGGCGACTATGCTGCTGTCATCGAAGCGCTGGCGCAGGGCCCGGACTTGGAGCAGCGCCGCGCTTATGCGGTCAAAGCCTTCCGCCACACCGCGCAATACGATGCCACTGTGGCCGAGTACCTGGGTGCTGAAGAATTACTGCCCGACTCACTGAGCCTTGCCTTTGAGAAAGTTCAAGAGATGCGCTACGGCGAAAATCCGCACCAGCAGGCCGCTTTCTACAAAGAGGTGATGGCCCCCACACAGGGCAGCATAGGCAGCTATGTTCAGTTGCAAGGCAAAGCGTTGAGCTATAACAATATCGCGGACACGGATGCAGCTCTGGAGTGCGTAAAGGTGTTCGAAGAGCCGGCATGTGTGATCGTCAAACACGCGAATCCATGCGGTGTCGGTGCAGCCACGAACCTGACCGATGCCTATCAGAAAGCCTTTGCGACAGATCCTACATCGGCTTTCGGCGGCATCATCGCGGTCAACCGCGAGTTAGACGAGGCAACCCTGTCCGCGATGCTCGAGCAACAGTTCGTCGAAGTGGTGATCGCACCGCAGGTCAGCGATGGCGCGATCGAGGCCGCGAAACGCAAAAAAAACGTGCGCCTGCTGAGCTGCGGGCACCTTGCCAGTGCGTCGCGCGGTCGCGAGTACAAGCGTGTCGGGGGCGGACTGCTGGTGCAGAGTGTCGACGATCTCTGTTTGGATGACGAGGTCGTGCGGGTGGTGACTGACACACAACCCACCGAGGCGCAGATGCGCGATCTCATGTTTGCGTGGAAGGTCGCCTGGTTCGTTAAATCCAACGCCATCGTCTACGCCAGGGACGAACAAACGATCGGAGTCGGTGCCGGGCAGATGGCCCGAGTGGTCAGTGCGAAAATTGCCGGATTGAAGGCTCAGGAAGAAGGCTTGGAAGTGGCCGGGTCGGTCATGGCGTCTGACGCGTTCTTTCCGTTTCGCGATAGTATTGATGCGGCACATAAAGCGGGTATAACCGCAATCGTGCAGCCGGGGGGCTCCATGCGCGATGAAGAGGTCGTGCAGGCGGCTAACGAACACGGCATTGCGATGGTGTTCACCGGCGTGAGGCACTTTCGCCATTGAGCAATCAGACAGCGAGGCAGCGCGTATGAAGGTGATGGTGATCGGCTCGGGGGGACGCGAACATGCACTGGCGTGGAAGCTCAAGTCCTGTGCCGGGGTCAGCGAGGTCATCGTCGCGCCCGGCAATGCCGGTACCGAGTTGGAAGACGGGATCCGCAACGTCGACGTAGCAGACAGCGACCTCGACGGGCTGGTCGACGTAGCCCAACGTGAGGGTGTCGGTTTCACCATGGTCGGCCCCGAAGCGCCGCTGGTCGCAGGGGTGGTGGATCGCTTTGTTGCGGCCGGTTTGCGTTGTTTCGGTCCAAGTGCCGCGGCTGCGCAGCTCGAGGGATCCAAAGCGTTTACCAAAGAGTTTCTGGTGCGTTACGACATTCCGACAGCGGCTTACGAGTCGTTTACGGACGCGGTCGCAGCCAAGGCGTTCATCGATGCGCAAGGTGCGCCGATTGTCATCAAAGCGGACGGCCTTGCTGCAGGCAAAGGCGTAGTTATTGCGCAATCCGTGGCCGAGGCACACGCAGCCGTGGAAGACATGCTCAGTGGCAACGCCTTCGGCAGCGCGGGTGCCAAAGTAGTGGTCGAGGAGTTTCTCGTCGGCGAGGAAGCCAGTTTCATCTGTCTTTGTGACGGCACGACGGCTGTACCGTTCGCCTCGAGCCAGGATCACAAGGCGCGAGACGATGGTGACAAGGGCCCCAACACAGGCGGCATGGGTGCGTACTCGCCCGCACCCGTGATCGACGAAACCATGCATGCTCGCGTGATGCGCGAAGTCATAGAACCGACGATGGCGGGCATGGCGGCGGACGGTGCGCCCTATGTCGGATTCCTGTACGCGGGGTTGATGATTACCGAGAGCGGCGAACCTAAGGTGATCGAGTTCAATTGCCGATTCGGCGACCCCGAAGCTCAACCGGTGTTGCTTCGCCTCGAATCAGATCTGTTGGAGGCCTGTCAACTGGCGATAGATGGACAGCTTTCTGGCGTGGAGCTCGAGTTCGACCCCAGGATGGCGCTCGGTGTAGTGATGGCGGCTGGTGGCTATCCGCTCGGCTACGAAAAAGGCGATCCGATCAGCGGCTTGGATAAGTCGCTGATCGATACGAAGGTGTTTCATGCAGGGACACGCATTGACGATGATGAAGTCGTCACCAACGGTGGCCGGGTCCTATGTGTCGTAGGTATGGGGAGCAGTGTGGCGTCAGCGCAAGCACGCGCCTACGAACGGGTAGAGCACATCGGTTGGCGCAACCGCTACTTCCGCAAAGACATTGGGTACCGCGCAATACAGCGAGAAAGTTGATGTCTTGATGTGTGGGGTGATGATCGCTTACACGAGAGCCCACACTTAACAGCTTCTTCTTGAACGAATCGGCGTCGCATAGTGGCGCCATGCTGATAGATGAACTCCGCCGCATTCGCGCGTTCGCAAATGTCGATTTAAGCGAGCTGCGCTCGCTGACCCACCACTGTCATGTTCTGTGTTTACCGCCGGCGCGCTGGCTGGTGCAGCCCGGGCGCTCGGTGAGCGGCTACTTTTACCTGCTGAAGGGCAGGCTGCAGACATTTGCGCCCGACCGGCGCTTGCGCCAGAGCAACGGCGGTGCTGTGGACGCTTTTTACCCTGGATGCGCGGGAGCGCGTACCCTGACCCATAGCCAGGTGTTGCACATCGACAAGGAGCGGCAAGATTTTTTACTGCACAAGCACAGCGGTGCGGGCGGATTCCGCACCGAGAACCATGCCTGGCTGCGCCGTTTCTTGGATTCGCACATGATGCGCGGTGTCGGGCGAGACGAGTGGCAAACGTTGCTGACGGGCTGCCAACCCGCCGATTTTGCCGCGGGCCAGGCGGTACTGCGGCGCCGCCAGTTGGGACGCTGCTGTTTCGTGCTCGAGTCCGGCCATGCTGTCGTGCACCGCGGTCCGAAGACGTTGGACTACCTTGCGCCGGGCGATTTCTTTGGTGAAGACGCGTTACTGAGCGGGTCGGGTCGCAACGCCGATGTAACGGCATTGGAGGACGTGCGGGTGTATGGCATTGATCGCGAGGTGTTCGATCGCGTCCTGGTTGCCAATTTGATCCAGTTCGTGCGCTACCGTAGCGGCGGCGTACTGCTCAACGTGGGTGAACGCAGCATGACGGGAGCGACGCCGGTGTCGCTCGAGTGCTTGCGTGAACACGTCAAACACTTCGATTTGAAAGCCGAGTACTTCGTCGCTGGGGGATCGATGAGCGCACGGGTGATGTGTGCGTTCATCCTGATCCAGCACGGTCTGCCGGCGCATCCCGTGATCGGTGCGGACGAAATTTAGCGTTCCTATGCAGGCACCGTGCGGTCGGTCGCCCATTCGCGCAGCGATTGAATGCTCTCAGCGCGCAGGACCGAGATGGGGTAAGTACGATCCAGGGCCGCCGTAATGTCGACCTGGGTAATGGTGTCATCGCGGGCCGAGGCGAGGTAGCGGGCGGAGACGATGGCTTCCTCGATCTCAGCGCCGGTGAACTCCTTGGCGGCTTCGGCCAATGCGGCCAGGTCGAAGTTGCTCGGGTCGAGGTCGCGCTTCTTTAAGTGAATACGAAAGATCTCTTGACGCACGCTCGCATCCGGCAGATCGACGAAGAAAATTTCATCCAGCCGGCCCTTGCGCATCAGTTCCGGCGGCAATCCACTGATGTCGTTTGACGTGGCGACGATGAATACGGCTTCATCGTTTTCCGCCATCCAGGTCAACAAGGTGCCCAACACACGGTGTGCGGTTGCGTTATCCCCATGTCCTGTGGCGAGACCTTTTTCGATCTCGTCCATCCAAAGCACGCAAGGCGCCATCATCTCGGCTTGCTTGAGTGAGTTGCGCAGGTTGCGCTCGGTTTCCCCGAAGAACTTGTTGTAGAGCGAGCCGAAATCGAGACGTAACAATGGAATGGACCAAAAACCGGCCACTGCTTTGGCCGCTAAGCTCTTGCCGCCGCCTTGCACACCCAGCAGCAGCACACCCTTGGGGCGATCTTCCTTCGCTTCCAGGAAAGCATCACGGCGAAGATTCAACCACTGTTTCAGGTTGTTCAGCCCAGCGACGTTGGAAAAGCGCTCTGTGTCGTATTCGAAGTGCAGGATGCCTTCGGAGTCCATCAAATCGAACTTGAGTTTGTTGATGCCGGGGATGTCGGACTCGGTGATCGCGCCATCACCGTAGATGGCGTGGCGGATCAACACTTGCGCATCAGCGTGCGAGACGCCACGCAAGTTGGCAATCAATTTTTTCAGAGTGCGGCTATCCGTGCGCACTTTCTCACCGCGGTGTTGTTCCGCCCATTCCTGAGCCTGGCTGCGTACCATGCCCATCAACTCATCGTCGCTCGGCAGGCGTAGTTTTAGGTTGGCCGACATCCGGCCAATCTCTGGTGGAATCTCCAGTTTGTGACTGACCAGCACAACGGTGTTTTTGAGCGTCTCACTGGCTAGCGCGATATCTTTCAAGTAACGGACGTTTTTAGGTTCGTTGGTGAGGTATGGGTGGAAGTCGCATAACACGAAGAGTGCCGGTCCCGGATTCTTGGCGATGTGTCGAAGTACCTCTTCCGGCTCGTCGTGGGAAGAACTGTCACCGCCGGGCTTCTCACCGAACCCTCCCAACACCAGGCCCTTGGTCACGGACCATTCATAGAAGGCCAGTTTGCGCTGGATGGCGAAACGCAAGAGCAGGGCGAGCACGCGTTGCTCATCGGGTGATTCGATGCCGATGATGGGAATCTTCGCATCGAGTAAGACGTTGAGGTCTTTGGTGTCAGCCATAGTATGATTATGCGCAACGAGACACCAAAGGGTAAGAGATGCAGTTGGCAGATCCCGTCGATCGTTTGATTCTAGGGTTGGATCGCGCTTTGCGGACACTGACGGGTGTAGTGCAGGCGGAGCGAACCTCTCCCGCAAAAGATGCAGCCGAAAAACCGCTTACAGAGGCGGAACGCAGGCATGCGGCTGGGCTCATGCGCGTCAACCATGCCGGTGAGATTTGCGCCCAGGCGCTCTACGAAGGCCAAGCCTTGACCGCCAGATCGAACGACACCCGCCAGACGCTGACCGAGGCCGCGCAAGAGGAAACGGATCACCTGGTCTGGTGCCGCGAAAGGCTGTCAGAGCTCAATGCACGCCCTAGTGTGTTGGATCCTTTGTTTTACGGTGCCGCGTATGCGATTGGAGCGTTGACCGGGCTAGCCGGGGACAAGGTGAGTCTGGGGTTCGTGGAAGCCACTGAAGACCAGGTGGTGCGTCATCTGGATCGTCACCTCGGTTCGCTGCCCGACGACGACGCGAAAAGCCGCGCAATTCTCGAACGAATGCGCGAGGACGAGGCGCGGCATGGAGCCCACGCTATCGAATCCGGCGGGGAGACCTTCGCACCGGTCGTCAAGAGAGGCATGACACTGTTGTCGAAGGTGATGACGGAGGCGACGTATCGGATCTGAGCAGTTGCTTTGGATCCACCGATGGAGCGTGATACGAGGTCGGTACTGTCCGTCGTACGTCGGTTAGAGGGACTAGGTTAGTTGATTGCGCGCTGATTGGTGTCGGATGTTTTTACAGGTATTCGACGCGACTTAGCGCAAGTGTCGGGAATCTATACAGTTCCGTGCTGTCGTCCCGAGTAACTTGTTGTATTGCAACACAATCCGTTTGTGGCATGAATTTTGCCTCTAATTTTGTGTAAGCCTGCAATAGCGATGAATGGGAATCTCGATATGTCGACGGGTACCAAGCTGTTCAACTCAAGCGTTTCCTTGAAAACGCTTACTTTCGCGGCATTTGTTGTATGTACATCAATTGCTCACGCGGTTCCGATAATTGTTGAAGATACGACCGACCGGTTCGAAGTGACGTTCGTCAACGATGATGCTTTCGAACTGGCCCCGGTTGGAGCGCTCGATGGGCGGACACTCGATGTAGTGACCGGCGGTGAATCCGCGGCGATTGCAATCACAATTGTCTTCAGAGCGATGAACGGTACGCTTGAAGACTTGATCTTTGTCTTCGAGAACATCTCCACTGATCCGTTCTTCCCTGGACCTAACGATCCCGGAGAGGTGCTCGTGTTCGACAGCCTCAACGGATTCGCGAATATTGGTGGTGGCGCTGTTAGCGGAGATGGGGTGATGCCTGGGTTTGCGAGGACGGTTTTGACTGTCGTTGTCGGTCCGGACCGCAGCGACCCGTTCGATGCAACCCTGGTGTTGAGTAATCCCGTGAATGTGCCGGAACCGAGTGCGCTGATCCTCCTTAGTATTGGCTTGTTGGGGTTTGGGATCATGAGACGAGTGCGTACAACCTGACAAGGCCTACGCTTATTGCGTGTTTCTCCCATGAGATGACTACCGGTGGCCTAGTTTCCAGAATGAGCCGAGTTTGCCTGCTGGCCCCGATACGGCCTTAGCGTGTAGCTGGTTCCCGGTAGTTGGCGCATGTATTCGATAGAAGATGATCTAGCGCTCGCAAATGAATTGATCGGCGCTGCTGCGCGGTGCTCCGAGCCGGCGATGGATAATCGATCCGATTGACGGAACGTTCAACTTTGTCCGACGTATTCCACAATGGGGGACGCACGTTGCGCTGGAGCGCGACGGGGTAATCGTGCTTGGAATCGTCTCACGGCCACAGCAATCACGAAGTTGGTGGGCAACTCTGGGAGGTGGGGCATATCGCTACGGTTGGCTGACTTCATCATCGCAAGAGATCTCAGTGTCGTCTGAGACGGACCTATCGAAGTCCAGAGTGGCGGTCTGGGCCGATTCACGCAACGAATTGGCCGAACGCCTTGATGCTCATGTGGTCGTCGTCGAGACGCCCGATCTAGACGCCATTCTCGATGTCGCAGAGGGGCAGCTTGATGCCGTTATCGATACATCCGGGAAACCTTGGGATCATGCCCCTTACACGATTCTGATTGAGGAAGCCGGTGGGCGTTATTCCAATGTAAAGGGCGGGCGTCGCATCGATCTCGGTGAGGTGCGCTACACGAATCGCCGAATCCACCAATCGTTCATCGCACTACTGGATCGGCTGCGATAGAAGATCGTACAGACTACCCGAGATACTCTGTTAGGGTCGTAAACCTAGTTGGCCAAAGGCAGTCGCCGTCTTGCTCTTCGCAGGCGCCAACGGCGGTTAGCGCGGGTCTTGGAATGGGTGAGTTCACGCGCGGATAAGTGTCTTGGGTGCGAGCATCGACGGGATCGAATCCCGCATCGTCCACGAGTTGCGCTTCGATACTGAGCTGACTTTCGTCCATTTCGACGACCAGCGGGACGGCGTTGGCCTCCTCAGCGACGCGTTGGCACACCAACGAAACAAAAGCTGACCGTGCTCTGGCTCGAACAAATCTGTTTTCTTCGTCCGGGGGAAGGTAGTAGTGCTCCGTTAGCCCTGCATTGATCTCCGGTTGAGTCGCGATATGGTAGATGCGCGTACCAGGTCGGGCATTGCGGTGACGCTGCTCGTAAAACTCGATGACGTTCCCCCGTGGGTCGTTGAGTTGCACCCGCCGTGTCATTGCATCGTCGATGATCTCCAATTCAGGATGCAGGGATCGTAAGTTTGGGAGCTCTTTGTCCAAATCCTCGATTTGAAAGACCGCATGTGATACTGAGCGGCGCCCCTCCTCGTCGGGTGTAGAACGCACAAGGTTGATCTCATCGCCGCGGTGATTGCGCAGCAAGATCACTTCATCTCCGCGAGTCGATGTGACTTGCCGAAATCCCAGTTCCCGATAAAAGGACAGAGATTGCGTCAGATCGGATACCCAGACGCTGGCGTGCGTCCGGAAACTACGCCTCAGTAGACTCAGCAAGAACGAACGGGTCTGAATCCACAACTTTCGAAGTGACCTCATCGTGGTGACTCTCCGTAATCGGCGCTTGCCGGTAATCTTGCTGAGGCCCTAAGCTTTATGCAACGTCCACCGTTGATCCGTGCGCGCCGCTTGTGATGGCATAACAATCGGTCCTGTAGATACACAATTACCATAAGTGGCACTACTTATTACGCCCCGTGTCTGGGGACGGCAAAATCGGCAAAATCCTTAGGGCAGATTCATGAGCGCATCGAACAGAGGCGAGGCGGTCCTACCTGAAACAACTCCACGGCCTACTCTTGAGGCGCGCGGTCTGACAAAAGTGTATGCCACCGGTGCGGTCGAAATCCGTGCGTTGGACGGGGTCGACCTCGTCCTTTATGAGGAAGAGCTCGTTGTGTTGGTGGGTCCATCGGGTAGCGGTAAATCGACGCTGCTCAATATCCTCGGCGGCTTGGATGCGCCAACGTCGGGTGAGGTCATGTTCAAGGGTGAGCGCATCGACCTCGAAGACGATGCGGCCATCACGGCGTACAGGCGGCAGCATGTCGGTTTTGTCTTTCAGTTTTACAACCTGATCGCAAGCCTCACGGCCGAAGAGAACGTCGCGCTCGTCACGGAGATCGCGGACGCTCCATTGAGTCCGGCTGATGCGCTGGCGCTCGTCGGCCTCGGCGATCGGTTACGCGCGTTTCCGGCTGAGCTTTCAGGCGGAGAACAACAACGCGTCGCCATTGCGCGCGCGATTGCAAAGCAGCCGGAGCTATTGCTCTGTGACGAACCCACCGGTGCGCTTGACAGTAAAACGGGAGTGCTGGTCTTAGCCGCGATCGAACAGGTCAATCGCGAACTCGGCACGACAACCGTGCTCATCACGCACAATCGGTCAATCTCCGGAATGGCGGATCGGGTGCACCGATTTGGTGACGGTCGAATCGTGGAATCGACAGTCAACGAGGCACGTGTACCGGTCGAAGAGCTTGAATGGTGACGCTGCACCCGCTCAACAAGAAACTTGTGCGTGACGTGGTTCGCTTGCGTGGGCAGGCGTTTGCAATAGCACTGATCGTTGCAAGTGGTGTGGGCGTGCTTGTCATGTCGCTGTCCGCGATGCAAGCCATCCACGATACTGCCGAGGCGTACTACGAGCGTTATCGCATGGCTGACGTGTTCGCAACCTTAAAACGCGCCCCGCTGGCGCTCGCTCGTGAAATTGAGGCTGTCGACGGCATACAAACCGCCGCACCCCGGATCGTGAAATTCGCAACTGTAGACGTCGAAGGATTTTCGGAACCCGTCATGGCATCCCTCGTGTCGGTGCCCGATGATGGAGCGCCGCAGATCAACCAACTGGTGCTTCGGGCGGGCCGCTACCCGTTTGAGAATCGACCTGACGAAGTGCTTGTGGTCGAGCCATTCGCAACAGCGCACGGGCTTTCGCTCGGAGACACAATCGATGTGCTGTTGAACGGTCGCAAACGCAACCTCTCGATCGTCGGGTTGGTACTGTCACCTGAATTCGTTTACGCGATCGGTCCGGGCGCTCTGATGCCGGATGATGCGCGCTATGGTGTTATGTGGATGCGGCAGAAGCCCTTGGCGGCTGCCTACGATCTCGAGCACTCATTCAACGACGTTGCCATCACGACGTGGCCTGACGCACACGTGCCCACAGTGCTGCGGTCGGTGGATGTCATCTTGGATAAATATGGCGGCGTGGGCGCCATCGATCGATCCGATCAGATCTCGAATTGGTTCGTAATGAACGAAATCGAGCAGCTAAGGAGCATAGCCAGCATATTGCCGCCCATCTTCTTGGCTGTAGCTGCCTTCCTGACGAACATGCTCCTAGCGCGACTGGTGTACATCGAGCGCGGTGAAATTGGCCTACTCAAAGCATTCGGCTACAGCAATGCAACGATGGCTTGGCACTACACGAAGTTCGTTCTCATCGTCGCTTCGTGCGGTGTGGTGCTCGGGTGGGTACTGGGGTACGCCTTAGGTCACTGGATGACGGGGATTTATGCCGATCTCTTCAATTTCCCCTTGCTGATCTTCCGGCCGGAGGCGGACATCTATGTAACCTCGGGGGTCGTTAGCGTTGGCGCGGCGCTGTTCGGTGCGATTTCCGCGACCCGCAGGGCGGCGGCGTTACCGCCCGCCGAGGCGATGCGACCTCAAGCACCTCCTGCCTTTCACAACTTTGGGGGATCGGGGTTGCGTCGACTGATCCTGCGGCTGGACCAGCCCACGCGCGTGATACTTCGGCAGGTGTTTCGTCGGCCCCTGCGCACGGCAATGACCAGCCTCGGCGTGTCGGCGTCCGTTGCAGTCCTCGTCGCGAGCCTGCAGTGGCGAGATGCGCTGGATTTCATGATCGAGGATTTCTTCAATAGCCAACAGCGTCAGGACATCGCCGTCATGCTCGTAGAAAGCGCACCTGACGACGTCGTGCATGATGTGGCGCGCCTGCCGGGTATCCAGGCGGTGGAGCCACATCGGGTGGTCGCCACACGTCTGCGATATGGGCCACGATCGAGGCGCGAGTCGCTCACAGGAGTGCCCGAGGCCGGAGGCCTGGAGATATTGCACGACAGCAGTGGCAGCGTCGTAACGATTCCGGCCGCTGGATTGCTGATGTCTTCTGCGATGGCAGATATTCTCGACGTCGACGTCGGTGACATTGTTACCGCAGAGGTGCTGGAGGGACGGCGCCCTACTCTTGAAATTCCTGTTGCCGCAGTCTTCGAAACGCTGATCGGCACACCGGTCTACATGAACATCGATGCACTGAACCGTGCACTTAACGAGCCGCGACAGGCGAATCTGATCCTCGCGGTGTTCGATGAGCGTTTCAGTGACTTGCTGTTCGAGCAGCTCAAGCGCCTGCCTACCGTGGCTGGTGTGTTGTTGAAGCAAGCGGCCGTAGATCTTTTCGACCAAACGATTGCGGAAACAATTTACATCATGATTTTTTTCTATACGGCATTTGCGGTGATATTGGCGTTCGGTGTGATCTACAACAACATGCGCATATCGTTGTCGGAGCGTGGCCGCGAACTGGCCACGCTGCGTGTGCTTGGTTTTACGAACGGCGAGATTGCCTACATGTTGTTCGGTGAAGCAGCCGTTCTCACCCTTCTCGGTCTGGCTCCCGGCTGCTTGTTGGGGTGGGCCTTGGCGACATTCATGGCGGCTGGATTCGACACCGAGCTCTTTCGCATTCCGGTCACCATCGAGCCGGCGACGTACGGGTACGGGATCTTGGTCGTTCTGCTGGCTGCGTTGGCATCTGCTGTGCTCGTGGAGCGACGCCTCATGCGCCTGAATTTGATTAGTGTGCTCAAGACGCGAGAATAGAAGGAACGGGTTCATGCAAGTTTTAGCAAACAAGACCGTCTACAAACGGATTGCGCTGTGGTCCTTGCCGACAGTGGCGCTCGTCATTGCGCTGTTTCTCCTTTTCCGCCCGCGCGCGGAACTGGTCGACGTCGTTGAGGTCAGCGAGGGCCCCATGCTCGTGACAATCGATGAGGAGGGCGAAACACGCACTCGCGATGTTTTCACCATCTCCGCCCCCGTAACGGGTCGCTTGTTGCGACCCCTGTTAAAAGCTGGAGACGAGGTCGTTGCCGGTCAAACGGTCGTGGCAGAGATCGAACCCAGTGATCCTGAGTTCCTGGATCCGCGCGCGCAAGCGGAAAGCGAAGCGGTTCGGGATGCCGCGAATGCGGCGTACGATTTGGCTGCAGCGGAGCTCAAACGAGCCGAAGCGGAACGCGACTTTGCTTTAGCCGAAGTTGAGCGGGCACGTGAGCTCTACCGCAAAGGTACGGTTCCCAAACAAAGGGTGGAGGACGCCGAGCGTGCCGCCCAAGCAACGGATGCGGTTGTCGAGGCGGCGGTTGCGAAACTCAGCGTACAAGAGTTCGAACTCAACCGTGCCGAGGCGCGTCTTATTACGCCCGCGCAACTCAACGCTAACAGACCACCTTGCGAGTGCGTCACCGTTAAGTCGCCTGTGACGGGTCGCGTGTTGCGCGTGCTTCTCAAGAGCGAGACCGTCGTCGCCCCTGGCACGGCTCTGCTGGAGGTGGGAGATCCGCTAGATCTCGAAATCGTTGCAGACCTGTTGTCAGTCGACGCAGTCAAGGTAACGCCGGGCCAGCGCGTCATCATTGATCGTTGGGGCGGCGAACATCCGCTCGAAGCGAGAGTGCGTGTGGTGGAACCCCTTGCTTTCACGAAAGTATCAGCGCTTGGCATCGAAGAGCAGAGGGTCAATGTCGTTATGGACTTGGTCGACCCTCCGGACCGGCGTCCAACCCTGGGTCACGCCTATCGAGTAAATGTCCGAGTCGTCGTATGGGAAAGTGACAATGTCGTCACGGTTCCATTGACCGCGTTGTTCCGGAGCGACCAGGAATGGGCCGTTTTTGTGGACAACGACGGAACGGCCGACATTCGTGAAGTCGAGATTGGAGAGTCGGCAGGCTTAGACGTAGAGATCATATCGGGTCTGCGCGTCGGAGAGCGCGTTGTTCGTCACCCGGGCGAGAGGTTGTCCGCCGGAGTGCGGATTCGTCAACGCTAGCCCTTCTCCGTACCTTGCTGCCCGCCAACCTTCATCGAATGACCGTTGTACTCAGCGCATACTACGAGAGAGCAAAGTACCCCGGAGCTTTGGATGACTGTTAAAGCCGCGTGCCATTGTGGCGCGATCATGCTCGAGATTCCCGAACTCCCCGACAAAGTTGCGGAGTGCAACTGCTCGATCTGTAGACGGCTCGGTGCCTTGTGGGTTTATCACCCTCCGGAGAAGGTGGCGATCGTTCATGATCCAGGCGCGACCCGTACCTATGTCTGGGGTGACAGAACGCTTGAGTTTCACAGCTGCCAGAGCTGTTCCTGTGTCACACACTGGTTGCCGCTGGTCGACGAGTATAAGGTGATGGGCGTCAATGCGCGCATGATCGATGGCCTGAAACCGGCGGATGTCGAGGTAGTTCATGAAGACTTTGGCGGCGCGGGTTGTTTCTGGAGCTAGCGGGAAGTTTCCGCTGTGTTCGCTTCTGGACTGGAATCACGAACCTTGCCGGGGTGGTCGGACTCGTACTCGGGTTCGTCCTTGCGGGTAACTTTGCGGATGGCGATGCCGTATTACTCTCGCTACTTATTCTTGGAGTTGGCGCGGTGGGAGGTGCAATTGTCTGCGCTTTGCCCTTTGTTCTCCTCAGAATGGCTTGGACGAAGGTTTCTGAGAAGCGCCTTTGGGCGGGTCGGGGTCCTGAGAACACGGCGGAAGCTCTGATCCAGTCCTGGACTGACCGTTTCGGTGTGGCCCCAGATCCGGTATTTGTCCACGCAATCGATGAGGACGGGGCTGCCTGGATTATCGACCACAAAGGTAACTTCATCGTCCGTTTTGGCAACGGCCGTGAGTACTTCATCGGCTCCGATCCGGATGAGAGTGCGCCGGTACTGAACGCCAAAAAGCGCGGCGGTCGCGGGTTCGACATCGAAGATGCGTTCGCCATCATGTTAGCGAATCGATCGCTCGGTCATTCGAGCGTTCAGTTGCCGTGCTCAATGACCTCAGGTGATTCGACTGTACCGCGCACACGTTTATTTGTGCGCACCCGGTTCGTGCGATGCAGACGATCGGTTGGGTGAGAGTTCGAGCGTTGTAACCCAGCCTGTCAGAATAACAGACGTAAACCCGCCTCCACCGACCTGCCCGGCGCCGGGGCGATCTCCTTGATGGACGACGTGTGGCGCCGTTGTTCGTCATCGGTCAGATTGCGGCCTGCCAGGAACACCGTTAACGAGCGTTCACCGAACGGGAACGATGCGCTTACGTGGGCGTTAAGATCCTCGTAGTCATTGGTAATCAGTTCCTGATCGGCGACATCGTCTTGATCGTCGACGCGCACATAGTCGAGCGACGCGGTGACCCGCCCCATTTGCAACTCTATACCCAATCCATACCGCAGCGGCGGAATGCGTGGCAGGTTGTCGTTGCCGCTGACGTCCAATTCCGCGTTTACGTAGTCTGCCATGCCCCTAATGAGCAGGGATCCTGCATCCCATTGTGCGACTGAGGCGCTGATTTCGGCATCGATGCCGGTAAAGCGTGCGTCGTTCTGTTGAAACTGAAACACCGGCAGACCGTCTTGTTCCGCACCCGTGCCCTGTTCGTAGATGAAGTCGGAGAACTGAGTGAGATAGGTGGATAGCGATGCTTGCCAGATTTCCCCGTCGTATCGAAGCGTCGCCGCGAGGTTTGCGGCGCGCTCGTTATCCAAACCGGGATCGCCGACTTCGAACGCGTTGGTCACTAGATGGGGACCGTTGGAGAAGAGTTCTTCACTCACCGGCGCGCGCGATGAGTAGTCGGCGACTAAGCCAAGCTGCCAGGTTTCTGCCAAGGGAATGACGACCCCGAGAGATGCGGCATAAGTGGTGAAGTCTTCGTCAGCGCCACTTTGTGGTTCGTGCTCGACTTCGCCTACGCGCACACCCACCTCCAGGTCGAAACTCGAGTATGCTCGCTCTCCGACCCAGAAAAGACCCGTGTCGCGCGTGTCTACCGGTGGTACGAAGGCTTCTTCGCCGATCGCGGAAAATTCTCGATCCGTGTGTTGGATGCCCACCGCACCCGTCCAGGGTCCGGTTTCGTACACCAGCTCGGTTCGCAGTTCCCAGGCTTCGTTGGAAAACTCCGAGGCGACTTCATTGTTGGGTTCGATCTCTTCGTGCTCATAGTCGTTGATGCCCAACCGGACGTTCAGGCTGGTAACGATGCTGAAGGGGTCGCGGAGACCGAGTTCGAAATCCGTGCGGGTCTGCTCAAGTTCCAGCGTGGGTGTGCCCTCTTCCTCTTCTTCCGCGCCTTCTTCTTCATGACCATGGCCTCCGGGTAAGCCGTAGTCACTATCGAGTTTGCTGACAGAGAAGCCGACGAAGCCGCTGTCGAAGACGTAGGTGACACCGCCGGCGTAGGCGGTCGAGTCAAAGGCGCTTCCGGGCAAGTGGCCGCGGACTTCTTCTTCGTGGTGCTCTTCTTCCTCCTCTTCTGCTTCCTCCAGCGCTTCGAGTTCGCGCAGACGTGCGGACTCGGTGAAACCTGGTATCTCGTAGTCGTCACCGTCTTTCCAAGTACCGTCGAGATGCCAGGCTAAGCTTCCGCCACCGCCGTTGAGTTTAATCGAGGTTGCATTGCCATCGGTGTTGTCGTCGAACCGTGTCTCAATGCCGCCGGTGAATGGCTGGTCGGGAACGGTATGAGGGATGCGGCCGGTGTGCACGTCGACTACGCCGCCGATGGCGCCCGATCCATACAGCAGGGTGCTCGGACCTTTGAGTACTTCGATTCTTTCTGCGGTGAATGGCTCCACTGCGACGGCGTGGTCGGCGCTGGTCACCGACACATCGAGGGCGTCGATGCGGTCTTCCATGATCCGCACACGCGGACCGCCTAGGCCGTGGATGATTGGGCGGCCGACGGCGTTACCGAATTGTGCGGAGTGAATCCCCGGTTCTTGCGCCAGGGTGGCGCCGATGTTGGTAGCGCGCTTGCGTTCGAGCTCTTCACCTTGAAGAACTTCCGTGGCTGTCGACAAACCCTCACCGGACAGCGGGTGGGCGACGACGACTATTTCTTCGATGGTTTCGGAATCCGTGTCCGCTGCCGCAAGGCCACCGGTCAGCGTATTCATTGCAAACGCTGCGCCCAGCAGGGCGTTTTCGATCTTCATGGTCTTTCCTCTAACTACTACTTGGACTATGGCGCAGCCGAGCGACGGGCTCGGAATGCGCCGAGTATTCGTGTTGGGGTAGTTAGAGTGCGGGTGGCGCGCGCGCGCGTAGGGTAAAGCGCGGGGGCTGGGCGACGAACGCACATTGCGGGTGAGTGTGGTCTTTCGCGGTCGGTTGGTGAGGGAGCGAGGGCCCCGCGAATTCCAGAGCGGGAACGTTATCCGCTTGCGCGCAGAACGTACACGACGACGAAGGTACATCGTCGACGTGGACGTGCTGCATGGCCATGACCTGGCTTGCCAGGACCGCCGCTGCGAGCAAGATAATCAGCGAGCGTGTGTGCTGCACCGGGCTATTATCCGCAAGGCCTCGAATATGAACCACGTACGCTAGCGAAAACCACTGTAATAATCTACGCCTGACGCTCCGCCCCATGTCGGACATTGAGACCGCGACAGAGGCGCAATCCCCCGTTATGATTCAGGCATGAACTTCGTCACTATGGTCTTCATCCGTGTCCGGGCGCGAGCGCTCGGCACGCAGGCGACGGGCTGAGCTTTCCCAGCATTTCCTTAGGCCGGGACCTGCCTCCCGCCTGATTCGCGCCACGTCGATCGCACCCACTGATCTCGTTGTCGAGATCGGTGCAGGTCACGGTGTTCTCACTCAACCGCTCATTAAGACGGCTGCATCGGTCATTGCGGTGGAAGTGGATGCGCACCTGGTCGTCAAACTTCGACGACGATTCGGCAGTCGGGTGAAGGTCGTTGGGGCGGACTTCCTGTCGATGGGTCTGCCGCGCCAGCCCTACGTGGCGGTCGGCAACATCCCGTTCGGTAGATCGACGGAGGTCATTCGCAAGCTCACCCGTACCGCAACTCCGCCGCAAGAAGCTTGGCTGGTGGTTCAGCGCGAATTGGCGCATCGCATGTGCGGTGTCCCGTTCGGCCGCGAAACGCTCTGGTCGCTGCGGCTGAAACCGTTTTGGCACTTGGAGATCGTCGCTCAACTGAAGAGAACGGACTTCGAACCCCCGCCGTCCGTCGACTGCGTGTTTTTACGATTGAGCTTTAGGGACAAGGCCATCGTACAAGCAAGCGATATACGACGTTATTTCGAATTGCTCGATCTTGCGTTCCAAAGCGGTGCGCCAATCGGTCTCGCTTTGCGGCCGCTGCTCAGTAAGAAGCAATTGCGCCGACTCGCTTCGGACTATCGCTTTGACGTCCGGGATCGGCCTGCCGAGCTGCATTTCGCTCAGTGGCTCGGGATATTCCGGTTTCTCGCGAGAATCGAAGAAAAGTAGTATTTGGCGATGTATCGCGCTACGTTGGCACGATGAAATACCGGCGTCTGGTGATTGCGGTGATGGCGAGCGCAGCCCTGCATGGCCTGGTGCTGGCTTTGTTTCGTGTCGAGAAACCGTTCCAGGAGACACGCGTATCGCAGCCATCGCTTGAGATCGTGTTCGCGACGCCATCGCGTATGACGCCATCGCGAATACAGGTGCCCGAGCCGGTTGCGGTCCTGCCAAGTGTTCCGGCGGAGCAGCCGTTGGATGAAACTCCGCCTGAGACGTTGCCGGAACCTTCGCCGGCAGCGGCTCCCTCACCACAGTCACAAGTCGCGGAACGCCAGGCAGAGTCGATCACTGACCCCATTCGTGACGTGGTCACGACGGTATCGAGTCAAGCCGCACCGACAGCGTTTCAAGCCTACGTGGCCCCTCAATGTACCGTGACGCAGCGCAACTCACCCATGCACAACTGCCGGACCGATCGGCGGATGAATATAGAAGTGGAGTCGGCGTTTGCCGACTTGTTCGATTCGTTAGCGCCGGGCGACGCTGATTTCAAGCGCACGCTAAGGCGTGATCTGGATCGGCTCGAAGATCTCGCACGTCGTCGCGATATGCTGGCGGCGGCTGATCAGACGAATGAGTTGGAGGTCGCACTTGTCGCGGAGCAGCAGCGCCAGCTGACTGATGAAATCACCCGCATCGATAATAAGTACGCCCAGGTCAATTTGCTGCGGTTGATCCCCTTGGGTATCAAGGTGTTCAAAGGTCTCAACCTCGGCGGCGAGTGACCCCGTTCACACTTCGAGCAATTCGTAAGAGTGGGTGATCGTTACACCGGCACGCTGTAGCATGATCGATGCCGAGCAGTATTTCTCGGCCGTTAAGTGAATTGCTCGTTCTACCTTCCTCTCCTCCAGACCTTCACCGGTGATGACGAAGTGGATGTTGATGGTTTCAAACACCTCGGGGATCTCAGCAGCACGCGACGCTGTGATCTGGGTCACACAATGGGTCACTTTCTGACGTGTTTTGGCCAGTATGTTCACAACGTCGAAGGACGTACACCCGCCAACGCCCATCAGCATCAGCTCCATCGGACGAGATCCTAGATTCTGCCCACCCATGTCGGGTGGCCCGTCTATTGCAATTGTGTGTCCCGAGTCGGCAACAGCGGTGAAATGTACGTCGTGTTGCCATTCAATCGTCGTTTGCATGGGCGTCTACACTAAATTCTTGAGGTTGTGAAAGAGACATTTTCGATGAATGCATGGAGAACTGCGACCGCTTGGACTGTGAAAAAGTGCCGTTTGTCGACCATGTCTCGAAATGGATCACACTGAACACCTAGTATTCATCACACGCAACATGCAACGAAGTTACGAAGGAGCGCAACAACATGCTTGCAGCAAAAAACAGTCAAATGGGACGTCCGCTAACCGCCAAGGGGTTCCAAATGAACCTAAACGCTGATGCCACCGAAACTCACCTTGATGCTTTCTTAGCCGCCGCGCACCGGCGCAAGTATCCTGCCAAGAGCACGCTGATCTACGCGGGTGATAAGAGTGACTCTATTTACTACATATTGAAGGGTAGCGTGACCGTGCTTGTCGAGGACGAGTCCGGCCGCGAAATCATCGTCGCCTATCTCAACAAAGGTGACTTCTTCGGTGAAATGCCTTTGTTCGTTGAAGACACCCCCCGCTCCGCTTGGGTGAAAGCCAAAACCGAATGCGAAGTGGCCGAACTGTCTTACAACAAGTTCAAGGAACTCGCAGAGCGACACACAGATCTACTGTATGCAGTGGGACGGCAAATGGCAGATCGCCTGAACCGCACCACGCAGAAAGTGAGCGACCTGGCATTCTTGGATGTCACCGGTCGGGTAGCACGGACGCTACTGGAACTCACTAAACAGCCCGACGCAATGACTCACCCCGACGGGATGCAAATCAAAATCACGCGCCAGGAGATTGGCCGGATTGTTGGTTGTTCCAGGGAAATGGTAGGGCGTGTACTGAAGACCTTAGTGGACCAAGGATTGGTTTCTGTCAAAGGAAAGACGATGGTGGTCTACGGTACCCGCTGAACGCGCTCACAAGGATGTGAGAATAAGAAGGGGTTCTTCGCAGGAAGAACCCCTTTTTTATGGTCAGTCGAGATTTTGTCTCCGACCCCAGTTTCCCAGAAAGAAATTTGTCTCCGACCCCAAATTCTGTATCAAGTATTGTCTCCGACCCCAAAATCGTCCCACCGTTTGCAATGCGCGGCCAGTCGTCCTGCCACCGCGCAAACGTTTGTTCGTCTTCGATCCTACGGCAACCGCCAAATAGTTGTCTCCGACCCCAATGTGACGTGCCTGCATTTGTCTCCGACCCCAATTTTTTAAAAGGAGAATGTCTCCGACCCCAGCGTTACACAATGTTAGAGAGCTACGCTGATGATCGGGGCGGTGGGCAGTACCTGCGGTGCCAGCGCTGAAGTGAGCGCTTGCTTGAAGGCTTCGAAGTCACCGATCACGATTTGCCATACGAACAATATTTCATCGCCATCGACAAGGGTGGGGAAGGGGGCGAAGCCCATCGGTGCGATGGACCAGTCGCGTGGTGCGACCGGGTCGTGGAGGTTCGCTTCCAAGAACTCTAGATAGTCATCAAAATGGCGGGGCGGGCACATGTCGATGAAGGCGACGACCTGGCGGTCTCCGCAGGCGAGTCGCTTAACCAGCTCTGCCGGGAACAACCCACCCGTCCATCGTGCGTTGATCTCCGTGACGACCAACTCCGGCTTGTGCACCGAAGCCGTCGGCTTTCTTACGAAGTAGTCGATGCCGAGGTTGTAGCCGATCTGACTGCGATACCCATGGTGACGGGCGTATTCGCCGAGGGCCAACAATCGCTGCTCATGTGCTTCGGGTAAATGGACGCCGTGCCCCAACAGATTGCCGACCCACAGACCGTCTGCGAACATGATTTGGCGAACGTTGGTGACATGGATGTCGGTGTCGCTGACAAAGAGATCCACGGTCATTTCCAAGTACTCGTCGGTACTCAACTTCTCCTGCAGAATGACGTCCAGGGTTTCGTCGTAGTCTTCAAGGTACGCGTCCGCTTCGTCCAGGGATTGAATGGAAGTGACGTTGCGAGCCCCTGCTAGTCCTAAGTTCTTCAGCATCAACGGGAAACCGTGCTTGGCGAGAAATTCGCTGACGGTTGTGCTCGCCAGATTGGCCTTCTTGCAATGCAGCGTCGCAGGGACCTCGATGCCGAAGTCGGGAGCGTGCCTTGCAAAGTGTACTTTAGAGTTCAGGTTTTGACTGATGAGGAGTGCGCTTGGGTCGCCGTGCAGCTCGACATTGGAATGACTGATCATATAGAGATTCTCGAGTTCGGTGTCGCTCGGCGTCAGCGATACGGAACGATAGAAGTCATCGCGTGGATGGAAGCTGACACGGTCGAGATTCAATGGCCCCAACCCTAAACGCACGAACATCGCGTGGTAGCGGTTCAAGGCCTCACGCCAGGGTGGCGCCAAGAAAGCGTCGTACAGGCAAACCTGGTCTACGGGTTTTGCGATGTACAAAAGCGCCACTTGCAACATGCCGGTCAACACTTGATTGGACATGTGATCGGCAAGCTGCTTTTCAGTGAGGCGTTCGAGGTCGAAGTGAAGCGCGCAGTCGTCACCCGCCATTGAAATGCGCATCGACTGAGGCGTGGTCGGAACGAATGGCCCTGCAGGTCTTCTATTCACGCTTGTTCGGGTGCGAATAGCTCTTTGAAGGCGGCGCCCGGATTGTCTGCGCGCATGAAGCGTTCACCTACCAAGAAGCAGAACACGCCGTGTTCGAGCATGCTGTGCACGTCCGCGGATGTCGTAATGCCGCTCTCGGTGACGACGGTCGTGCCGGGTGGAATGTGCGGTAACAGGTCGAGCGTGGTGGCGAGACTGACTTCGAATGTCTTCAAGTTGCGGTTGTTGATGCCGATCAGCTTCGGTCGCAGCGCCAGTGCTGCCTCCAACTCGGTACGATTGTGTACTTCGATGAGCACGTCCAGGCCCAAGCCTTTGGCCATTTGGTGGAGCACCGTCAGTCGCATGATATCCAGCGCGGCTACAATCAGCAGAATGCAGTCTGCGCCCATGGCGGCCGCTTCGAAAACTTGATACTCATCCACCGTAAAGTCCTTGCGTATCACCGGCAGGTCCACGGCGTTGCGTGCGTCGATGAGATACTGATCGGCGCCTTGAAAGTACTGTTCGTCGGTCAGGACCGAGAGGCAGGTCGCCCCCGCTCGGGCGTAAGACCGGGCGATGTCGGCCGGTTGGAAGTCTTCGCGGATCACCCCTTTGCTGGGCGATGCTTTCTTGATTTCCGCAATCACACCTGGAGACCTCGCTGTCGCGCGGTCATGCAGCGCCGCCGCGAAACCGCGTCGGTTGGGCGCAGATTCGGCGAGCGCGCGAATCTCCGTCAGCGGCAGTTGCGCTTGGCGCGCAGCGATCTCCTCCCGTTTGGTGGCGATGATCTTATCCAGGATGTCGGTCACGATTCGCCCATGAGCTTGGAGACACGTACCAACTCGTCCAAGCGTTCTTTAGCGAGTCCTGCGGCGATGGCATCTTGAGCCATGGCCACTCCGTTGGCCAGGGTCGTGGCCACGCCGGCCACGTAGATAGCGGCCCCCGCATTCAAACTGACGATCTCCGCTGCCTGGCTGTCCGGTTCGGTCAAGGAGCGTTTGACAAGGGCGAGGCTGGCTTCGACAGACGTTGCACTCAAGTCTGCGAGATCATCGGCGCTGCACCGCTCGATGCCGAAATCTTCGGGTCTTATCTCAGCATGCGTGATCGAACCGTCGCGCAACTCGACGACTTTGGTCGTAGCGTCCAGGCGAATTTCATCCAAGCCTTCGCTGTGCACGATCATTGCATGCTGACACCCGAGAATGTCGAGCACTTGAGCCATCTTCTCCTGCCAGGCCGGACTGAACACACCGATAACCTGGCGCTTGGCGCCGGCGGGGTTGGTCATGGGCCCCAACACATTCATCATGGTGCGAATTCCAATCTCCTGGCGCACCGGGCCCGCAAAACGCATGGCAGAGTGGTGTGCTTGGGCGAACATGAATCCCACCCCCACATCCGTCACGCAAGTGGCGATCTGCACCGGCGTGAGTTGCAGGTTGACACCGGCCGCCTCCAGCACGTCTGCGCTGCCGCAGAAACTCGTCATCTTGCGGTTGCCATGCTTCGCCACCTTGGCACCCGCGGCTGCCGCGACGAATGCTGCCGCTGTGGATATGTTGAAGAGTTTGGCACCGCTGCCGCCGGTGCCGCAGGTGTCGACCAGATTCGGATGTTCGACTTCAACCTTGGTAGACAGTGCCCGCATGGTGGTGGCGGCGCCCGCGAGTTCGGCGGGCGTTTCGCCCTTGGTGCGAATGGCGGCCAGGAACGCGCCGATTTGCGCGGGCGTTGCCTCGCCGGTCATGATCAGCTTGAAGACAGCGGCGGTCTCGTCTTGCGTTAGGTCGTTGCCGTCGACGATGCGGGCGAGTGCTTGTTGAATGTCCACGTCTGGCTAGTACCTGCTTAGTTCTTTTGATCCGAGTGCATTAGAAAGTTGTTCAGAAGATCGTGACCGGTATCGGTCATGATCGACTCGGGGTGAAACTGCACCCCTTCCACCGAAAGTTCCTTGTGTCGAAATCCCATGATCTCGTGCGGTTCTCCATTCTTCACCGTCCACGACGTCACTTCAAGACAGTCGGGGAGAGTGTCCTTGTCGACAATCAAGGAATGGTAACGCGTTGCCTCCAAGGGGTTCGGCAGACCAGCAAACACGCCTTTATTCTCATGATAGATGGCTGATGTTTTGCCGTGCATCACCTCTTCGGCACGTACCACCTTACCGCCGAAGGCTTGGCCGATACTCTGATGACCGAGACAAATCCCCAAGATAGGGATGGTTCCGGCAAAGCGCTCAACCAACGACAAGCAGATACCCGCCTCGTTCGGCGTGCACGGTCCCGGAGAGAGCACAATCTTTTCGGGGGTGCGCTGCTCGATTGCGTCGAGCGTGATCTCATCGTTGCGGTGCACCTCTACCTCGGCACCAAGTTCCAAGAGGTACTGCACCACGTTGTAGGTAAACGAATCGTAATTGTCGATCATTAGAATCATGAGCGTTCCGGGGTCACGTTTTGAGGTGTGTCGGCAAATAGTTCCAACTTGGCTTGAACTTGGGTGAGGGCTAGCTGCGTGGCGCGCAGCTCGTTCAAGATTTGCTCGCGCGAGGCGGGTTGTGTCAGATCCTGCAAGCGTTCGGCCTTGGCCTCTTCGAGATTGTTGATCACTACGGCGATGAAAAGGTTGACGACCACGAATGTACCCAGCACCACGAAGCTCACAAAGTAGATCCACGCCCATGGCTTGGCGGCCATGGCGGCGTACATGATGTCGGTCCAGTCTTCCAGCGTGACGATGCGGAACAGGGAAAGTAAGGCGATGCCGAGTGTGCGCCAGTGGGTGGGATCGACCTCGTGAAAAAGATGATAGCCCGCCACGCCGTAGACATAGAAGATGATCGACATCAGCGCAATCACGTGGGCCATGCTTGGAATGGAACGCACCAAGGTAGCGACGATCAAACGCAGTTCCGGCAGCGCCGAAATCAGTCTGAGCACGCGTAGCAACCGAGCAAGACGCGCCAGCGTCGCGAGTTCGCCGGTGGCCGGTAGCAGCGAGAACACGATGATCGAGAAGTCGAACAGATTCCAGCCGTCCTGGAAGTAGCGCTGAATGCGCGGGGCTTCGGCACAGATCTTGACGATAGCCTCGACGATGAACACACCCAGAAAGAGCTGATTGGCGAACTGAAAGTACGTCCCGTATTGCCGGGTCAACTCGGCTGACGTATCGAGACCGATGACGATCGCATTGGCGACGATGATCAGAATGATGCCAGTGTTGAACCAACTGCTGTTGGCAATACGCTTAGCCCAAGTCACGGCGGTGTCCTTAAGTCTGTTAGTCGGGGTACTCAGCTCTCGCGGAGCTTTCAGCTGTCATGAAGTTCTCTGAATTGGTTTTCGGCCATCGCCGCAGCGCGAAAGATGGCGCGCCCCTTGTTCATGCTCTCCTTCCATTCCAGTCGAGGCACCGAATCGGCCACGACGCCACCACCGGCTCCGATATAGAGTTTGCCGTCTTTGACGACCGCCGTTCGTATAGCTATGGCCGTATCCATGTTGCCATTCCAAGCCAGGTAGCCGACCGCACCGCCATAAATGCCCCGCTTGACGGGTTCGAGCTCATCGATGATTTCCATCGCGCGTACTTTCGGCGCGCCGGACAGCGTGCCGACGGGTAACGTGGCGCGGAGCAGATCCATGGCAGTCAGTCCGTCGCGTAAGCGGCCTTCCACGTTGGAAGAAATATGCATGACGTGCGAATAGCGCTCGATCACGAACTTCTCGGTTACCGTGACCGACCCCGGGTCGGCAACGCGGCCGACGTCGTTGCGGCCTAAGTCGATCAGCATCAGGTGTTCGGCAATCTCTTTCGGGTCGGCGAGCAGTTCCTCTTCGAGCGCCAAGTCCTCTTCGGGTGTATGGCCTCGGCGTCGTGTGCCCGCCAGCGGCCTGTTGGTGATGCGACCGTCCTCGAGGCGCGCGAGGATCTCGGGTGACGAACTCACGATCTGAAACTCGTCCAGATTCATATAGTACATGTAGGGAGAAGGGTTGAGGCTGCGCAGCGCCCGATAGAGGTTGATGGCCGGAGAGCCGAAAGGAATCGACAAACGCTGCGCGAGCACGACCTGCATCACGTCGCCTGCACGTGTGTATTCGCGTATTCGCTCGACGGCTTCCTTGAAGGCTTCTTCGCCGAACGCCGAGGCAAAATCCGATTCTTCGATTTGCTGGTTGGCGCGGGCTTCCGGTATGGGCGGTACGGCGCGTTTGAGTTGTTTGGCGCGTTGGTGCAAACGTTCCGTGGTGCGCTCGACGATGTTGGGAAGTTCAGGGTCTACCAGGCTGATGAGTTGCATGCGGCCTTTGATGTTGTCGAAGACGACGACGTCTTCGCTGACCATCAACATTATGTCAGGCGTGCCGAGCGGATCCGGAGGGGTGGTGTCGCGCAGTCGTTTCTCGACATAGCGAACGGTGTCATATCCGAAGTAACCGACCAAACCACCGTAGAAGCGCGGAAGATCGTCGTCGCTGGTGACCTGATAGCGTGCTTGAAAGTCTTCGATGAATCCGAGTGGATCGTCGCTCTCGACGGACTCGATGACTTCGCCTTCGTGGGTAACTGTGATGGCGTTGCCGCGCACCGTCACGATCGTTTTGGCAGGTAGGCCGATGATGGAGTAGCGACCCCACTTTTCACCCCCTTGGGAGGACTCGAGCAGGTAGGAGTAAGGTCCGTCCGCTAATTTCAGATACACCGACAACGGCGTATCGAGATCGGCAAGTGTTTCCACGACCACGGGAATACGATGGTAGAGAGGGGGAGATTCAGTCATGTCGGGCCTTAAGAAAGTGGGTGGTTCAGCAGCGTGAGTCAGCGTGTTAGCGTGCAGTTCGCCAACGCCACCAGCCCCACTCGTTTCTTAAGGTCCTCAAGTCCATGGAGCGAAGCGTATCATGGGGTTGCGCCGCAGTGGAAGGCAGGGTCAGAATGTCGATAAACCTGCCGTGTCAGGGGGGCGCGTGAACGACAAAGCCCACGTAGCAGCGGATGGTGCCGCTTATCATCACGGTGAGCTGCCGGCGACTTTGATGGCGCTGGCGCTCGAGCACATCGAAGCACACGGGACGGAAAAACTCAGTTTGCGGGCGCTGGCTCGCGAGGCCGGGGTATCGCCCACAGCGCCCTACCGTCATTTCGCCACCAAGCAGTGTTTGCTGGCTGCGTTAGCTACGCAAGGGTTCGAGCGTCTGGGTGCGATTACCCAAGAGGCGGCCGAAGGGCATACGGTGGCCCAGGAGCGGTTGGTGGCCATGGCCGTCGGCTATGTCAATTTCGCGAAGGACAACCCCACCGCCTACCAACTCATGTTCGGGTCCGTGCTTGGCGATTTTTCCGAATACACCATGCTGCACCACGCCGCGAACTCGGCGTATGCACTGGTCGAAAGCGCGCTGAAAGAAGTCGTCAGGGAAGGGGAACTCGACCTGAATGAAGATCGCCTCGGCGGCGTATTGTGGGCCTTTGTCCATGGCATGGCCTCTCTGGTCATCAGCGAGATCGACACGGGCGGGTCGGACTCGAGCCCCATGCGCTCGCTGGAATCGCTGCGTGAGGATCCGGAAGCTGCAGTGAAGGTGATGTTCAGAGAACTGTTGTTCAGGGTCAGCCGGTAAGCAGCTCATCGAAACGGTCGATGACGCCATTGGGGTCGAGTGTTGTAACGTCGATACCGTGGTTGTAGCCGTCGCGCACACAAACGACGTCCACGCCGGCCGCCTTGGCGGCGGTCACATCGGTTTCTGAGTCGCCAACGAATAAAGCCTGATCGGCGGTGATGGCAAACTGCTTCAAACACAACGCCACGGGATCGGCAGCCGGTTTGGGATTAGCGGCGGTATCCCCGCAGACTACGAAATCGAAATAGTCGCGTAACTCGATGGCGTACAGCAGCCGTTCGGTAAGGTCCGTGACTTTATTTGTTACAACCGCGAGTTTAGCGCCGCGTTGTTTGAGAACGGTCAGGGTTGCTTCGACCGTGGGATACGGTGTGCTCAAAACAGCGATGTTGGCGGCGTATCGTTGCAGAAATGCCGCGTGTAACGATGCGATGTCATGGGCGACCTCGAGGTCGGCGAGCGCTTGTTCGAGCAGTGCACGCGCGCCGTGTCCTACCCAGTGTCGTGTGGCGTCGACGGATATCGGCGACACACCCAATGGGCGGAGAGTGTGATTGAGAGCTGCGTTGATATCCGGTGCCGTATCCACCAGCGTGCCGTCCAGGTCGAAAAGGTATGCAGCATACTCGCGCTGCCAGCCACTCATGCGCGGACTTCGAGGGCTTGCTTGATCGCTTCGCGCATCGCTGCGATGGTCTCGCGGTAGTCGTTGCTGCCGAAAATTGCCGTTCCGGCAACGAACGTGTCGGCACCAGCAGCGGCGCAGGCGCCAATGTTGCTGGTCTTCACCCCGCCGTCGATCTGCAGTCGAATCGGATGATCGGCGTTATCGATGATGTCGCGGACGCGGCGCAGCTTGTCCAAACTCGAGTCTATGAAGGACTGGCCGCCGAACCCGGGATTTACTGACATCACCAGGACAAGATCGACCAAGTCGATCACTTCGCCTAGAACGTCGATCGGCGTGGAGGGGTTGAACACAAGGCCAGCACCGGCGCCGCCGTCGCGAATCAGGCTCAAGGTGCGATGGAGGTGATCCGTGGCTTCGGGATGCACCGAGACGATCGTAGGCCCGGCTTCCAGAAAATCGCTGACAAGCCGATCCACGGGCTTTACCATCAAGTGTACGTCGACTGGAGCATCGATGCCGGCGTTACGCAACGAGTGCAACACCAGCGGGCCGATGCTCAGATTCGGCACGTAGTGATTGTCCATGACATCGAAGTGAATCGTATCCGCGCCTGCTTCCAGCACAGCGCGTACTTCCTCGCCCAGGCGCGAGAAATCGGCAGCGAGAATAGAGGGTGCGATCCAGGGGTCCATAAGTGCCATGAGGGTCAGAGGTACCTAGGCTAAGAGCGCAGCGATTCTACCGGAATAGATTTGCGAATGCGCAGATGTTTGGCAGAGCAGTGCCTCGCTATTACACGAAGGCATGGCATGAAGCGTACTCAGTTGGCAAAGTGAGTGAGACCTTTTTCAGGTGCCCGTGATTGCCGAGTTGGTGGGACACCAGATGTCCTATAGTTATCTATGGCATCCCAGATCTATCCCCCCAGCGACTCCAACCTGGTCGAAGTGCCGGTTTTCGGCTTGCGTCCAGGCATGTTCGTCGCGGAACTGGACCGGCCCTGGCTCGAAACGCCTTTTGCTACGCAAGGCTTTGTGGTCGGTGACCAGGACGATGTGGATTACATCGCCAAGCACTGCGCCTATGTATACATCGATCCCAAACAAGCGGTGCGTGCCGAGTCCCTGAGCGCCAAGCGTTTCCAAGCGGTGGAGGGAGATCGGGTCGGCATCAAGCAGGAAATCTCGCGCGCGCAAGTCGATTTTGAATCCGCCTCGCTTGCGATGGAAAGGGTCTTTACTCAGATCGTCGGCAATCGGCGGGTGAACGTCGCGGCCATAAAAGCGGCGATCGATCCGCTGATCGACAGCGTGATGCGCAACCGCGAGGCGCTGGCGGCGCTGATCCGGATGAAGAAGAAGGGCGGCTATCTATACCAGCACTCGTTGTCGACGGCAGTGTGGGCCGCGATTCTCGGGCGTCATCTGGGACTAGAGCGGGACGATCTTTGTGAGCTCGCCCTGGGTGCTTCGATGATGGATGTGGGGATGAGTAGCATCCCCGATACGGTCCTGAACAAGAGGACACACCTGAGCGATGCTGAGCGGCAGAGTATTCGAGGTCACGTGAAGCTGAGCTTGAAGCTCGTCAAGGCGAGCGGCGATGTGTCCAAAAAAGTGCTCAACCTGATCGCCTGTCATCACGAACGCGCGGATGGTTCGGGCTACCCGCGTGGGCTCAAGTGCAACGAAACACCGCTGTTTGCGCAAATTGCGGGGCTTGTCGACACCTACGACGCGATGATCACCGAACGACCCCACGCCCCGGCGCGAAGCTCCTTCGAAGCCGTACAGGAGTTGTCGGATATGCAAGGCGGACTCTTCCATGGCGCATTGGTCGAGCAGTTCGTGCAAACGATTGGCATGTTCCCCACCGGCTCTATTGTCGAGCTCAATACCGGTGAAGTCGGCGTGGTGGTGAAGCAGAACTCGACACGGCGCTTGCGGCCAAAACTGGTGTTGATCATGGACGAGCAGAAACAACGCCGCGCACAACTGCGTGTCATTGACCTGTCCCGGTACGTGAACGTCGAGGAAGGCACGCCGACGTTGTGGATCGCGCGTGAACTCGAGTCCGGTGCCTACGGGATCAAGTCCGATGAGTATTTCCTCTAAGCGGACCCGCAATCCATCCAACGGCCACTGTCACTCGCTCGTCAAGCTCTGCGGACTCGGCAGTATCATCGAGACCTTGGGACAGGAAACCGCAGATCTGTACTTGGAGGAATTCGTCTCACGCTTGCGGGCGTTTGCGCGCAGTTCAGACCGGTTGATCGAGTTGTCGCAGGACAAATACTGCCTGGTGCTGACGGGCGTCACCGATCGTAGTCACGTAGAACTGGCTGCTGCCAAGCTCGAACGAATGTTCGAAGCACCGGCGGACATCATTGGCGAACGACTCGATTTCGAATTGACGGCGGGGTTCGTGGTGCCGGGAGACCGTCTTGTGACGCCGAAACTAATGTTGGGTGCCGCGGAAACGGCGCTGCGCCTCGCGGAACGCGAACAGAGCACCTGCGCGATTCTGAGCGCTGAAGAACTGGATAACACGGAGCGACCCGATCCGGGCTTGCTGCCCAAGGTGGAACGCGCCATTGAGCGCGGCGAGTTTACGCTCTTTTACCAGCCCAAGGTGGATTGCAAGTATGGCCAGATTGTCGGTGCCGAAGGTTTGGTGCGGTGGCTGGATTCCACCACCAATAAAATTGTGCCGCCGTTTCGTTTCATAGAGGCGGTGGAAGGCTCCAATCTCATCAAACCCCTCACCGAGCAGTTGGTCAAGTTGGCGGTGAGCAGGTGTACACGCTGGGTTGCACCGCTCGGGGTCGCGGTGAACGTGCCGCCGTCACTGCTGCAAACCGGTGACCTCATAGAGATCGTTGCGGACGTGCTGGCCCTGCAGCGCTTGGCACCCGAGCGGCTGACACTGGAACTGACGGAGCGGGGTGAGTTCGATAGATCTGCGATCGCGCGGCTCGAGGAGATCCGTGCTCTCGGGGTGCGGGTGGCCATCGACGACTTCGGTACGGGCGTGTGCTCGCTCAGTTACTTCCGCGATCTACCGGCGGACCAGATCAAAATCGATCAGTCGTTCGTCAAAGCGATGCGCGAGTCGGCCAAGGATCGCGCGATTGTCGAATGCTGCATCAATCTTGCGCAGGGCTGCGGCATGGAGGTGGTGGCGGAAGGCATAGAGGATGAGCAGACGGCGGAGGATCTAAAAGGCATGGGGTGCGACGTGCTGCAGGGCTACTGGTTCGGCAAACCGATGCACGCCGAAGAATTCACCCGTCATCATCTCAACGGTCTGGAGGCCGGTGCGGAAGAAGTGGATCTGGCCAGTGACCTGCTGGACTAAGTGTCCTGACGTTCCAGCGTGATGTAATCGAGTGCTGCGCGCAGTTCGATGACCTTGGCTTGTGCCTGTGACCTCGCAGCGTCGGTGGCATCCGGTGGGAGCTTGTCGGGGTGATGACGATTGACGAGTCGTCTATAAGCCGTTTTGACCTCATCGGGTGAGACGTCCGATGAGACTTCGAGCGTGTGATAGGCGAGCCGCAGTTTGGGATCGAGTGGCGGGTCCGTGGGTTTGGCATGCTGAGGGGAGACACTTTCCCGAGCGGTTTCGGAGTTGGTGCGTCCATCGCCGAGGGTTTTGGCGATCACCGAGGCGGGAAATCCGAGCAGCTGGCCAAGTTCCTTCAACCGCACGACCACAGTGTCGCGTATAGCGATGTTGGCATGGTCGGCGAGGGCGTCGAGGATCAAACGACGTTTGGCGTCGGAGCTGTGCGGATGGTGCAGGACCTGTCGGGCGATCTTGCCGAAAGGGTAAGTGGCGGGTTGGCCGCTTTTGTACCAATCGATGCACTGCTCCCGGCCGTAGCCGGTGACCCCAAGCTTGTGCATCACCGCTTCGGCGTGGTCGATATGGGCGCGCTTGATCCGTCCGCTGCGCTTGGCAAGTTGACCCATGGCGGCAAACAGGAGTTCGAGATGCAGGCCGTCCAGCATGTTCGAGGTTGGATTCATGGGCGTATCTCGTTGGGTTTGCCAGGCGATCCACAGGTCCAAAACGTAGCCGAGCGCAATGCCGGCGATGGCAGCGATCGCCAGCCATGTACCGTCAGCGTGAGGAGGGGCGAACAGGCACCCGCACATCAAACCAAGGGCTTTTCCGAACCACTGGTTGGTCAGCAGTGAGGATGGATGATCGCCCGAAGCGGACAGATCGAACTGCATACCCTAAGCATAGGCATTGTTTCCCGCTTTGGGTCAGGGGAGGTGCCGCGGGTCGGCGGCGAGCGCCTCGTATTGCTCGAGCGAGCCGATGTCGTGCCAAAGGCCGCGATGAATTTGCGCGGTGATTTGCCTGGCCTCGATGAGCTCGAAGAACACCTCGCGGAGGGAAAAATGCTCGATACCGCGGTGTGCGAACAACGCCGGGTGCAACACGGCAATCCCGCAGTAGACGTACGCATCCCCTCGCCCAGTGATGGGACCGTAGTCGTCACGTAGATGGGCGCACTCGAAATCACCGGAGGTGCGATGCTCCGGGCACGGGGTGAGGACAAGATGGGCCCGGGCGGTGCCGAGGTCTTGGGGCAGGGTGCCGAAGTCGAAGTCTGTCCAGATGTCACCGTTAAGCAACCAAAAGGGTGCGCGCCCGAGATGTTGAAGCGCATTCACAATGCCTCCACCGGTTTCCAGGAGCGCTTCTTCGCGGCTATAGATAATTTGCAATCCATAGGTTGCGCCGTCACCCAGGTGGGCTTCGATCTGCTCGCCCAAGTGATGCAGGTTGATGACCAGCTTGCGCACCCCGGCGGCTGCGAGGGCGCGGACCTGGTGCTCGATCAGTGGCACCCCGGCGAGGTGCAACATGGGCTTCGGTACGGTATCCGTCAGGGGCTGCAGGCGCGTCCCGCGTCCCGCGGCGAGAATCATTGCGGTAGTCATCGGTGGGGTAGCCCGTGGCGGATCCAGGCCGCCGGCAACCGATCTGCACAAGCCGCGAGGTGCTGGTGCAACGCGGACAGTTCATCATAGCGCTGGGTCAGATCGATGAGTCGGTGGAGGACCGGATCGATGTGGGCGAGGTGGGTGGTCTTCGCATCTCGCAAGTAAAGGCGCGCGAAAATCCCCACTGCCTTCAATTGACGCTGTATTGCAGTGAAATCGAACGTTCGTTTGGGATTTTCGATCGCATCGGCCAGCGGCTGCAGGCTCAGAAAGTAGGTGAACCAGCGCTCCACGGTGGATTCGTCGAAAGCGTAATAGCAGTCACGCAGCAGCGAGGCAATGTCATACAAGACGGGACCGAAGCGCGCGTCTTGGAAGTCCACGATCCCGAGCTCACCGTCGCGCACCAGCAGGTTGCGACAATGGTAGTCTAAGTGAACGCAACATTTTGGTTGCGCATCAATGGTAGATACCAGGAGCTCTGTGCAAGGCAGCGGCGTGGAATGCTCGAGCAGGGCGGTTGCAAACCACTCATTGAAGATATCCAGCTCTTTGCGCAACACATGGGTTGAATAAAGGTCCAGCATGGGGTCGGAGACACGGCTCAAGGCCGGTAGATGGCGGATCGCCAGCTCGAGGCTGGTGGCCTGGGTGGCTGGGTCCGCGTACAGCGATTCCAGATGGATCGACCCGAGGTCGGTCATTAGCAACCATCCGGTTTCTTCTGCGATGGCTATGATTTCCGGTACCGACACTCCGGCATCGCGAAAGGTTTTGGCAAGATGAATGAACTGCGCGTTACGCTCTAGGTGGGGTGGTGACGCCATGAAGATGACGGTGCGCCGACCGGTACTGTCGGGGGCGACCCGAAAGAAACTTCGGTGGCTCGCTTCTGCGCGCAGGGGTTCGATGACGAGTTCGCCAGGATGGGTCGAGAGCTCCCCGGCGATCCATTCGAGCGCAGCTGGTGTGGGCTTAGTCATCCGATTTGAGTGAGCAACGTGCCATTGCGTCGCGATCTTAGCGACTTTCCGGGATGACGTCTGTGGCGTTGCAAACACTTTGTCTCCGACCCCAATTCAAGTGGCGGAAATCGTCTCCGACCCCAATCTAGGCAAAAATCGTCTCCGACCCCAATTTCGAATGCCACCGCATTGTCTCCGACCCCAATGCAAGATCCGCGATTTGTCTCCGACCCCAAAATTCTTTCGGTATGATGGCGCGATGAGTTGGGGTCGACGCTGCGGCGTCATAGCGTCTCTTGTGCTTCTTGTCTGGACACTTCCCATCGCCGCCGAGCAATCGTCGGCGAGCGGTGGTGGGTCGGGTTATGTCTGTTATCCCAGCGAAGACGGCTCCGGTTGGCAGTGCGACCCCGACACCGGGCAGGCGCCGCCGCGCAAATTCAAGAAGCCGCCGGAGCCGCCCCCACCCGCCGAAGAACGGCCGGGCGATGTCGAAGCGGCGGAACCGACAGTTCGGCCCGATGCCGTACCCACGGACGAGCCCGCTGCCGAGCCTGCAGCTGTTGCCCCATTGAGTCCAGCGCAAGAGACCCTCGCGGTGATCGCCGCCACCGTCGGCGACGACCCGGAGAGCTGGTACACGCCTACCCCTGCGCGGCCCGTGGATCCGGAGCTTGCGCTCCGTGAAGACGTTGCCGCTGCCTATTATCGCGAAGGTGAATACGTCGATGGGCAATGTTCGGGCACCTACACCGTGCGTGACTATGCGCATCCGGCCACAGCCGACAACGCGACGTTCCCGATCGTCGCCGAGGCGGATCAACTGCAAGCACAAATCGACGTAACAGCGGAACTCGAAGGCAACGTCAACGTGGCTCAGGGCAATCGCCACATCGCGGCACCGCGTGCTGAAATAGAATACGAATCGCGCATCGCTCGGTTTCCCGAGGGCGTACGCATGGACCAGCCCGGTCTGATCATGCAGGGACAGGACGCCACGGTGCATCTGAACACCAAACAGGCGGATCTCACGGACGTACAGTTTGTCATGACGGACGCCAGTATGCGCGGCAGCGCCGGAACGATGGCGCAAAACGAGCAGGGCGACCTGACGTTGACCGCCACCGGCTTCACGCGCTGTCCGCCCAACAACAACGGTTGGCGTTTGAACGCGAAAAGTCTGATGGTCGAGCAAGACGAAGTTTTCGGCACGGCGAAGGGTGCGGTGCTGAGGATGAAGTCGGTGCCCGTTTTTTACACGCCTTACCTGAAGTTTCCCGTCAGTGACGAGCGCGTCTCGGGCTTTCTGTTTCCGAACTTGAGTTACTCGGAAGAAGACGGCACCGACATCTCCGTACCTTATTACTTCAACCTGGCCCCCAACTACGACGCAACCTTCGTGCCGCGTTATCTGGCGAAGCGCGGCGCGGGTGCGGAACTCGAATTGCGCCACATGTCGTCCTGGCAGCAAACGACGCTGTCCGGCGCATTGCTGCCGGACGACGATATTTTCGACGGCAGGCTCGACCGGGACGACTTCGAGGAGGCGGGCGGCGAAGCGGTGCTCGGTCCTTTCGAACCCGCGGACCGCTGGCTCGGCGCCATGGATCACCGCGGGCGCATCGGCCCGTTCCGCACGCTGGTCGACTACACCAGCGTCAGCGATGCGGACTACTTTCGCGACTTAGGCTCGGATCTCGGGGTGTCCAGCCGCGTGGAACTGGAGCGGCGCGGACAAATCAGCCTGGATGTCGGGGGCTTGAGCGCAAGACTCTGGGCGCAACGCTTCCAGCGCCTGGACGTGGCCGGTTTGGAAGAGTACCAACGCTTACCGCAGCTCGACCTCGCTTACGTCACCCCGGTCGTGGGTCCCTTGAATGTGAGCCTCGGCGCGCAAGTCGCCGAGTTCGACCGCGATACGGACGGCTTGAACGGATTTGCGGCGGTCACCGGGCGGCGCACCCACTTCGAACCGCGTGTGCAGGTGCCGCTCAGCCGTAGTTGGGGATTTCTAAACCTCACCGGTGCGTATCGGCACACGGAATACGACCTCGAACAGGATCGCCGCGCAGCCGGACAGCAGCTATTGGAAGACGCACCCGATCGGGGCATTGCGATGGGTAGCCTCGACGCCGGACTGTTCTTCGAACGCGACATCCGCTGGTTCGACACCCCGCTCATTCAGACGCTGGAGCCGCGGGTGTTCTACCTCTATCAGCAGTTCGAAGATCAGAGCACCATTCCTTTATTCGACACCTCCGCGTTGACCTTCAACTACAACCAGCTCTTTCGCGACAATCGCTTCTCCGGGCTCGACAGAATCGGCGATGCCGATCAGGTGTCAGTCGGCGTGACCTCGCGGTTTTTGTCGCGGGCCACCGGACGCGAGTACTTTCGCGCAAGCGTCGGTGAAATCTACTACTTCCGCGATCGCGAGGTGCAGCTAGCCGGTGTTGCGGATCTCGAAGACATGCGCGACACCTCGGCGCTTGCCGGGGAAATGTCGGCGCAACTTTTCGGCGATTGGCGTGTGACCGGGTCCTTGGTATGGGATCCCCACAATGCCCGCACGGACGAGGGTGGCGCGGCCATTCAATACCGTCGCGACAATCGCCACATTCTCAACCTGGGGTTCCGGCGCCAGCGTATCGGGGACATCGAGCAGACGGACATCTCACTCTATTGGCCGCTGACCGAACGTATAGCGGTGCTGGGACGGTGGAACCAGGACCTCGAGTCCAAGCGAACCATAGAGGGCTTCGGGGGTCTAGAGTATAGTGATTGCTGCCTGCAGGTGCGTCTTGTTGTGCGCCGCTTCCTGGACAGTCGTTCCGGCGCGAACATTGATTTCGAAGATGTCGAGGCGGACGACGGCATCTTCTTACACATCGTTTTCAAGGGGCTGGCGGGCTTCGGCACCAAGGTGGAGTCGGTGCTGGAACGCGGCATCAGAGGCTATCGCGCGCCGGTGCCGACGGACTACTTTTCCAACTAGGCGAAACGAGCATGAATAGGATTAGCTTCGCACTACTTGCGGTCACGATGTTGCTGACCACTCAAGCACGTGCGGTTTACCAAGAGCTGGAAGGCATCGTCGCAGTGGTCGATGACGACGTGGTGCTGGCCTCCGAATTGCGCTACCGCTACGACCAGGTGGTGAAACAACTGCGCGCGAACAACGTGGAGTTGCCGCCCAACGATGTGTTGCTCAGCCAGCTCATGGAGCGTTTGATTCTCGAGAGCATTCAACGGCAGGATGCCGAACGGCGCGGCGTCAACATAGACGACGAAACCCTTACGCGCGCCGTCATGCGTTTCGCCGAAGGCAACAACATGACGCTGGAGCAATTCCAGCGCGCCTTGGCGGCCGACGGTCTCAGCTACGCGGAATTTCGTGAGGAAATCCGCACGGAAATGATGATCTCCCGCTTGCAGCGCAACCTGATCAACCGGCGCATATCCATCACGGAGCAAGACGTGCAGGGCTTGCTGAATTCGCCGTTTTACAAGCAGATGTTCTCGGACGACTATCGGGTGGGGCACATCATGTTGTCTTTGGAGGAACAGGCCTCGGAAGAGGTGGTGGAGGCCGCGTTGGCGAAAGCCCGCGCCATTATTAGCGAGTTACGCCACGGTGCGGATTTTGCACAAATGGCCATCGCCGAGTCGTCCAGCTCACGAGCGCTGGAAGGCGGTGACCTCGGCTGGCGCAAAGCGGGTGAGCTGCCCTCTATATTTGCCGAGACGATCCTCGAAATGGATGTCGGAGGTATCTCGGAGCCGATCAAGACCAGCGGGGCGATTCACATCGTGAAACTGCTCGAACGCAAGGGTGCGGGCATGCAGCGTATCCGCCAGACCAACGTGCGGCACATCCTGGTTCGGCCTTCGGAGATACGCAGCCCGGCGGAAACTGCCGAGCTTATTCGCGACATTCATCGGCAGTTGGACGGCGGTGGGGATTTCGCCGAGCTGGCCAAGGCTCATTCGGAAGATCCCGCCAGCGCGCTCAATGGCGGTGAACTCGGGTGGGCCACACCCGATCAGTTCGTCGGGCAATTTGGCGATGTCATGAATGCCACTGAGATCGGTCAGATCAGCGCGCCGTTCTTGACGCAGTTCGGTTGGCACATCCTCGAAGTGGTCGACCGTCGCGAACAGGACATGAGCGACGAGGCTCGGGAAAACATGGCCGTGGAAATTCTGCACAAGCGGCGTTTCGAAGAAGAGCAACAAGAGTGGCTGAAGGAAATTCGTGACGAAGCCTATGTCGAGGTGCGTCTTTGACATCGCGCTAGCGCAAGCGCTTCTATGACCATCGCACTGACGCCAGGCGAACCGGCCGGCATTGGCCCCGACCTCGTTCTCCAACTGGCGCAAGCCCCGAGACAACACCCGTGGGTTGTGATTGCCGACAGGGCGATGCTCGAAGCGCGTGCGCGGCTACTCGGGGTGGGGGTCTCCTTCGACGAAAACTTGAGTTGTCCCAGCACTGGCCCGGGACAGTTGACCGTGCGGCATATACCGCTTGCCGGGCCGGTCACAGCGGGTCTGCTGGACACGCGTAATGCCGAAGGTGTGCTTACAACGCTCGACGTTACCGTGGATGGCTGCTTGTCGGGTGAGTTCACGGCCATGGTTACGGGGCCCGTGCAGAAGTCGGTCATCGCCGAAGCAGGTTTCGCCTTCACTGGACACACCGAATACTTACAAGCGCGCACCGGCGCCGACGACGTAGTGATGTTGTTGGTGGCGCAAGAACTGAGGGTGGCTTTGGCCACTACCCACCTCGCACTCCGCGACGTACCGGCCGCACTCACGCGTCAATTGTTGCGGCGGCGTATCGAGATCCTGCACCGCGATCTCAAGACCCGCTTCGGTTTAGGGCAACCGTGCATCGCGGTGGCCGGGCTCAATCCTCATGCCGGTGAGCGCGGTCATCTGGGGACCGAGGAACAAACCACCATTGCGCCGGTGTGCGAAGCTCTGCGCGCGGAAAACTTCGATGTGCACGGTCCCTTGCCGGCGGATACGCTCTTCGCGCCTCAAGCGCGACAAAGATTCGACGCCGTAATGGCGATGTATCACGACCAAGGTCTGCCTGTGATCAAAGCTCTGGGGTTCGGTACCGCAGTCAACGTTACGTTGGGGCTGCCGATCCTGCGTACTTCCGTCGATCACGGTACGGCATTGGCAATCGCGGGATCGGGAGACGCAGATCCCGGCAGCTTACAGGCAGCACTCGATCTGGCGGCCACAATGAGCGAACGTGCGGGCACGTAGACGTTTCGGTCAACACTTTCTCACCGATGAGGCGGTGTTGGAGAGGATCGCGACTGACGCTACCGTGGGTCCGGATGACCACGTCTTGGAAATCGGTCCCGGGCACGGTGCGCTCACCGACTACTTGCACGATGCGGCGGCGCGTTACGTGGCGATTGAAATCGACCGCGATCTGATCGCACCCCTCAACGCCCGGTATTCCGGCATCGAAGTGATCGCCGCTGATGTGTTGAATGTCGACTTCGCCGCGATGCTTACCGGACCCCGTACCTGGAAGCTAGTTGGTAATATACCTTACAATATTTCCTCCCCGCTCATCGTTAAGCTGGTCGATTTCGTCGCGGCTCATCCGCAGCGGGTGCGGGACGCCCACTTCATGTTGCAGAAGGAAATGGCCGATCGCCTGGCCGCGGTACCGGGGTCGAAGGCTTGGGGGCGGCTCAGCGTCGTGGCGCAACTGCGCTTTGACGTCGAGCGTTTGTTCGATGTCACACCGGACAGTTTCACCCCGCCGCCGAAAGTCGATTCGACAGTGGTGAGGTTGCAACCGGCGGTGCGGAAGGACGTCGATGCGGCGCTCGCAGAGCACCTCGACCGAGTGCTGCGCATGGCGTTTTCCGGGCGGCGCAAACGCCTGGCCAATGCGCTGAAAGCGCTGGGGATCGATTGGCAACAGGTCAGTGTGGATCCAGATTTACGTGCGGATGCCGTGACGTTGGATCAATATCTGGAGCTGACCCGTGCGGTCGCGAACGTCGGATGAGGCGATGCCGCAGCTCCAAGCAACAGGTGCGTTAAGATAGTCGGATGACCACGCCAGCCCACATCAAGATCGACGTCGTCACGCAATACGTCGAGCAGCAGTCGGACCCCGACGACGAACGTTACGTGTTCGCCTATACCATCACGATATCCAACGAAGGCGAACAGCCGAGCCGGTTGTTGAATCGGCACTGGATCATCACGGACGCTGCCGGAGAGGTCGAAGAAGTGCGTGGCGAAGGGGTGGTCGGCAAGCAACCGCGATTGATGCCGGGCCAGTCGTTCCAGTACACCAGCGGTGCCATCCTGAAAACGCCGGTCGGTGCCATGCAAGGCAGTTACGAATTCGGTCGCGATGACGATTCGCGCTTCGAAGTACCCATTCCGGCGTTTTCCCTGTCGATTCCCAAGCTGGTTCACTAATCAAGGGCGGGCATTGGCGACCTACGCGATCGGTGACTTGCAGGGATGTGCGAGGGAGTTTCTCGAACTCTTGGAGCGGTGCGGCTTCGGGGCTGACGATCGGCTGTGGCTGGTGGGCGACTTGATCAACCGGGGCCCGGCGTCGCTGGAAACGCTGCGTCACGTTCACGCGATCTCCGATCAATGCGAGATAGTGCTCGGCAATCACGACCTGCATTTTCTTGCGGTCTACTTTGGCGGGCACGCGCCGTCGAAATCCGACACGTTCGATGAGTTGTTGGCAGCACCCGACATCGACGAGCTTGCGCATTGGCTGCGTCGGCAAAATCTGCTCGTGCGCGACGGCGATTGGTACATGACCCATGCCGGTATCCCGCATGTGTGGGAACTCGAACAGGCTGCATCCCTCGCTAAGGAAGTCGAAGCGGTGTTACGTGGAGACAATTCGAACGTGAGTTACCGACGGTACTTCGAAGAGTTGTACGGCAACAGTCCGGACACTTGGAGCGAAACCTTGAAAGGCATGAGTCGCTATCGCCTGATAACAAACTACTTCACGCGTATGCGTTTGGTTGATGAAAGTGGCCGCCTGAACTTTACTCACAAAGGGCAGCTTGCCGATGCTCCGGCTGATTGGACACCCTGGTTCGAACTGTCCGCAAAGAAATTCTCGAGCGTCAAAATCTTGTTCGGTCACTGGGCTGCCCTGGACGGCAAGACCGGATATCCCCACCTCGTTGCGCTCGACACAGGATGTGTGTGGGGCCGCACACTCACTGCGTTCTGTTTAGAAACCGGTCAGGTTCGAACTGTGCGCGCCATCACAGTTTAAGCAAAGTCGCGAAGCTAGTCTAAGCTTGCTATAGGCGGTCCATGGGGCCCCTAAGCGCGAAGGAACCCACCGTTAAAAGGACAGTCTAAAGACGTAGTTGTAGTCGAAAAACATCAATCACCCTCGCTGTAACAGCATTTTTTGGCATACAAGCGAGCATACTCAGGAGGAGTTTGAACATGGGTGTAATCGAGCAGTATAAGGAGCGTTACGATACGTTCCAGCAAGAAGAGTTGTCACTAGACGAGTATTTGACACTCTGTCGCGAAGATCCCAGTGCCTATGCTACGGCGGCAGAAAGAATGCTGCTAGCGATTGGTGAACCCGAGTTTGTCGACACCGCCAAAGATCCACGCCTTTCCCGGCTGTTTTCCAACAAAGTCATTAAGCGGTATCCCGCATTCGATGAATTCTTCGGCATGGAAGAATCCATCGAGCAAATCGTTTCCTTCTTCCGCCACGCCGCGCAAGGCTTGGAAGAACGCAAACAGATTCTCTATCTTCTGGGTCCGGTAGGCGGTGGTAAGTCGTCACTTGCCGAGAAACTGAAATCATTGATGCACCGACAACCGTTCTATGCGTTGAAGGGTTCGCCGGTGAACGAAAGCCCGTTGGGTCTTTTCGATCCCATAGAAGACGGGCAGCTGCTGCAGGACGAGTTCGGCATTGCCAAGCGTTACCTGCGCGGTGTGATGTCACCCTGGGCCGCCAAGCGTCTGCATGAGCACGGCGGTGACATTTCGCAGTTCAAAGTCGTAAAACTTTATCCATCGCTGCTCGACCAGGTCGCGTTGGCCAAAACCGAGCCGGGCGACGAGAACAATCAGGACATCTCAGCGCTTGTGGGCAAGGTCGACATTCGACAGCTCGAAAACTACGCGCAGAACGATCCCGATGCGTACAGCTACAGCGGCGGATTGTGTCGTGCCAACCAAGGCATGCTCGAATTCGTCGAGATGTTCAAGGCGCCCATCAAGGTGCTGCATCCGCTGCTGACCGCAACTCAGGAAGGTAACTACAACGGTACGGAAGCGATCGGTGCGATTCCTTTCGACGGCATCGTGCTGGCTCACTCCAATGAATCCGAGTGGCAGAACTTCCGCAACAATCGCAACAACGAAGCGTTCATAGACCGCGTCTATATCGTGAAGATTCCTTATTGCCTGCGGGTCACCGAGGAAATGAAGATCTACGATAAGTTGGTTGCACAAAGTTCGTTAAAGAATGCGCCTTGCGCGCCGGATACGCTCAAGATGTTGGCTCAGTTCACCGTCTTGTCACGGCTGCGTGAACCGGAGAATTCAAATGTATTCTCCAAAATGCGCGTATACGATGGACAGAACTTGAAAGACACCGATCCGAAAGCCAAGACCATTTCGGAATACCGCGATATGGCGGGTGTTGACGAGGGCATGGACGGGCTGTCCACGCGGTTTGCTTTCAAGATTCTCTCCAGAGTATTCAACTTCGATCCGACGGAGGTGGCGGCTAACCCCGTACACCTGATGTACGTGCTCGAACAACAGGTCGAGCGCGAGAATTACCCGCAGGAAGTGCGGGAACGTTATCTCGGTTACATCAAAGAATACCTGTCAGCCAAGTACGTCGACTTCATCGGCAAGGAAATTCAGACCGCCTACCTCGAGTCTTACTCGGAGTACGGTCAGAACATCTTCGACCGTTACGTCACCTACGCCGACTTCTGGATTCAGGATCAGGAATATCGCGATCCTGAGACCGGCGACATTCTCGACCGCGCCTCGCTCAACGAGGAACTCGAGAAGATCGAAAAGCCGGCCGGTATCAGCAATCCCAAGGATTTTCGTAACGAGATCGTCAACTTCGTGCTGCGCGCGCGGGCGAACAACAACGGTTCGAATCCGTCGTGGCAGAGCTACGAGAAGCTGCGCACGGTCATCGAGAAGAAGATGTTCTCGAATACCGAAGACCTGTTGCCGGTTATCTCGTTCAGTGCGAAGGCGAGCACGGACGAGCAGAAGAAGCACGACGATTTTGTCGCTCGCATGGTCGAGCGCGGCTACACGGAAAAACAGGTGCGCCTGCTGTCCGAGTGGTACATGCGGGTGCGCAAGTCACAATAGCTTACCGGGATCTTTTGGATCCCGAAGCTTGCCAACGTGAGAGGTGACTGATGTCCCACGTGATCGATCGGCGCGAAAACGCTAAAAACAAAAACATGGTCAACCGCCGGCGTTTTCTGGCCCGGTACAAGCAGCACGTGAAAAAGGCTGTGGATGCTGCCGTGGATGCACGCAGCATCACCGACATGGAGCACGGCGAAGAAGTCAACATTCCAGCAGGGGATGTGAACGAGCCGACGTTTCACCACGGCCCTGGCGGCCGGCGCAGCATCGTGCACCCGGGTAACGAAGAGTTCGTGGCGGGCGATCGCGTACCGCGGCCCAGCGGCGGTTCCGGCCAGGGCAACGGCAGCAACGCCAGCGATTCCGGCGAGGGTCAGGAAGACTTCGTCTTCTCGTTGACCCGCGATGAGTTCATGGAAGTGCTCTTCGACGGCTTGGAACTGCCCAACCTCACCAAGCGGCATCTGATCGGTACCGATAGTTTCAAAGTCGAGCATGCCGGGTTTTCCAGCGATGGCGTACCGGCCAAGCTCTCGATCCCGCGCACGATGCGTGCCTCGCGCATGCGTCACGTCGCGCTGAACGGTCGGCGCAAGCGTGAGCGGGCTGAGCTTACTGAAGAACTCGAACGTGTACGTTCCATGGGCGATGAGATCTCGACGCGACGCATCGAGTACATGCTCGCTGAGTTGGACAGCAAAATCCGGCGCGTCAGTTTTCTCGACGATAACGATATGCGCTACAACCTGCATGTGCAGAAACCGATTCCGACTTCGCAGGCGGTGATGTTCTGCTTGATGGACGTGTCCGGCTCGATGGACCAGGCGATCAAGGATATGGCCAAGCGGTTTTATCTGTTGCTGTATCTGTTTCTGCAGCGTCACTACGAGCGCACGGAGATCGTTTTTATCCGTCACCACACGGTCGCCAAGGAAGTGGACGAGCAAGAGTTCTTCTACTCCCGAGAAACCGGCGGGACCGTGGTGTCGAGCGCGCTGAAGCTCATGATCGAGGTAATGAACGATCGTTACCCGATCGAGGATTGGAACATCTACGCAGCGCAAGCCTCCGACGGCGACAACTGGAACGACGATTCGCCCATGTGTGCGGAGTTGCTGGAGAAATCGATCCTGCCGTTCGTGCAGTACTTCGCGTACGTGGAGATTACCAAGCGCAACCATCAGGCGCTTTGGGAGGAGTACGCCAAGCTCGAAGAAAAATACGGTGACGTGTTCGCGCAACAGCACATTCGCGAGGTGGGCGACATCTTCCCGGTGTTCCGCCAGCTCTTCAAACAACGCATGGCGGCGACAGCATAGGCGAGGTCATGAGTGAAGCGACGTTAAATACCCAGGCCAGGACACCGATATCCGATTCGAGTGAGTGGACGTTCGAGCTGATCGAACGCTACGACCGGGAAATCGGACGGATTGCGGAACGTTTTGGCCTCGATACCTATCCGAACCAGATCGAAGTCATCCGCTCGGAACAGATGCTCGACGCTTACGCCTCCATCGGCATGCCGATCGGCTACAACCACTGGTCGTTCGGCAAGCGCTTCGTGGCCACGGAACAGAATTATCAGCGTGGCCACATGGGCCTGGCTTACGAAATCGTCATCAACTCGAATCCATGTATTGCCTACCTGATGGAAGAGAACACCATGCCGATGCAGGCGTTGGTCATCGCCCACGCGTGCTACGGCCACAACTCTTTCTTCAAGGGTAACTACCTGTTCCGCACCTGGACCGATGCCAGCTCCATCATCGACTATTTGGTGTTCGCTAAACAGTACATCGCAGATTGCGAAGAGCGCTATGGGGTCAAACCCGTCGAAGAAGTGCTCGACTCCTGTCATGCCTTGATGAACTACGGCGTCGACCGTTACAAGCGCCCGTATCCCATCAGCGCGGAGGAAGAACGCCGCTTGCAGCGCGAGCGCGAGGAGTACGTGCAGCGCAACCTCAACGATTTGTGGCGCACGCTGCCGCAGACTGCAGTGGTGGACGAAGACCGACCGGAGACCTTCCCGGCCGAACCGCAAGAGAACCTGCTCTATTTTATTGAAAAGAACGCCCCGCTGCTGGAACCGTGGCAGCGCGAGATCGTGCGCATCGTGCGTAAGATCGGCCAATACTTTTATCCCCAACGCCAAACCCAGGTCATGAACGAAGGTTGGGCGAGTTTCTGGCACTACACGCTCTTGCACGAGCTGTACAACGAAGGCTTGGTGACCGACGGCTTCATGATGGAGTTTTTGAGCTCGCACACGTCGGTGCTGACACAACTGCCGTTCAATCACCCGGCGTACAGCGGCATCAATCCCTATGCGCTGGGTTTTGCAATCTACTCCGACTTGCGGCGCATGTGTGAAGCACCCACCGATGAAGACAAACAGTGGTTCCCCGACATTGCCGGGGGCGATTGGATCGAGGTGCTGCATACCGCGATGCGCGACTTCAAAGACGAGAGTTTCGTGCTGCAGTTCTTATCGCCGAAAGTGATCCGCGACCTGAAACTGTTCGGTGTCATCGATGACGACAAAGAATCCGAAATCCTCATCGACTCGATTCACAACAGCGACGGTTATGGACGCGTACGTGAGCTGTTGTCGAGCCAGTACAACATCGGCGACCGCGAACCCAATCTGCAAGTGGTGAACGTGGATCTGCGCGGCGACCGCAGTCTGACATTGCACCACAACCAGTTCGAGCGGCGTCCCATGGGCGACAGCACCGAAGAAGTGCTGAAGCACGTTTACCGATTGTGGAAGTTTCCGGTGAAGCTGGAATCGCGTTGGGAGGGCAATCGTGTGAAGGCCTATCACATGCCGCCGATCCCGCAGGATGAAGGCGAACCGCAGCCGGTAGGCTGGCCGGGTTATCAGGATTATTTGCCTTTTCAGTAGCGTCCTTTCTACCTTGTCAGTAGCGTCCTTTGGGAGGGTGTGCTCCCGAGTATCGATGAAACGAAGTTGGAGCCGACGCTCGAGTGAGAGTACGCCTCGGACGCTACTGTTTGATCGATTGACGGCCTGTGTTGCCGAGGGAGGGGCCCCGAAGCTACTGTTTGACCGACAAACGTACGTAGAATACGTGCATGGCAGACGTTAGTAATCAGTTGGAGTGTTATCTCGTCGGCGGGGCGGTGCGCGACGAGTTGCTTGGGCGCGAGGTCGAGGACCGCGATTGGGTGGTGGTGGGCAGCACGCCCAAGAAGATGCGCAGCCTGGGCTTTAAGGCAGTGGGGCGGGATTTTCCGGTGTTTCTACATCCGCAAACGCACGAGGAATACGCACTCGCCCGCACCGAGCGTAAAACTGGGGTGGGGCATACGGCGTTCGAGGTCGTTGCGGATCCGACGGTGACCCTGAGGGACGACCTCAAGCGGCGCGATCTCACGATCAATGCCATCGCCAAGTCGCGCGATGGAGAGTTGATCGACCCTCACGACGGCGTCGACGATTTGCAGGCAGGTATCCTACGCCATGTCTCAGAGGCGTTTGCCGAGGACCCGCTGCGCGTTTTTCGGGTTGCCCGTCTGGCGGCGGTGCTGGAGGGATTCACCGTCGCGCATGAAACTTATGAACTCATGACCGCCATGTGTGCGAGCGGCGAGGTGGATGTGTTGTCGGCCGAGCGCGTATGGCAGGAGACCGCGAAGGCACTGTCCGCCAATGCGCCGCAGAGGTATTTCGAAGTGCTGGACGATTGTGGAGGGTTGACGCACTGGTATCCCGAACTCGATCCGGACATCGATTTCATCGGCAGCGATGCGGAAGAGCGGTGGGGGTCGTTGGGGTTGACGCAACTCTCGCTCGACGAGATCAGCGCGCTGGGCCGCCGCTTGAAAACGCCTACGCGTTACACCCAGCGGGCCTGGGACGTTGCTGCTCATGCCGGAGTGCTCAGTCGTTGGCGGCGCTGCGAGGGTGCGGAACTCTTGGATGCTTTCACCCAGCTACAAGTGGTGCACGATTTGGATCGGGTGAGCTTTGTCGCACGACTCATCGATGCCGACGCGAAGCTGGTGGAACTGGCGCGGCAATTCGCGGCGGAACGCTGGCGGGTTGAAGGCCACCTCGAAGGACCTGCGTACGGCCAGGCCTTGCGCGAGCTACAACTCGAATGGCTGCACACGCATCGCGCCAGGTTCAGTTAGCCGCGCTGCTCTCCAACGCACTCAGCTCGCTCAACGGCCATCGCGCGCGCGTCTCGACAGCCAGCGGTGCAAACTCACCGGCTTGTAAACGTAACGCACCGGCGTGAGCGATCATCACGCCATTGTCGGTGCAGAGCGCAGGCGGTGCGTAGTACACCCGTGCCTCGAGGTCGTTGTCGAGCTTCTCGCGCAAAGACCGGTTGGCGCTCACGCCTCCGGCCAGCACCAGATGGCCAACGCCGGTCTGGGCCACGGCACGGCGGCATTTGATGAAGAGCGTCTCCACCACCGCCGATTCGAACGCGAGCGCGATGTCGGCAACATCGGTAGGTGTGAGCGGCGTATGCGCTTTGACCGTGTTCAGCGTGAAGGTCTTCAACCCACTGAAGCTGAAATCCAGACCGGGCCGGTCCGTCATGGGCCGCGGAAACTCGAAGCGCCCCGGCGTGCCTTGCTCAGCCGCGGCAGCGATGGCGGGTCCGCCGGGATAGTTCAAGTCCATCATCTTCGCGGCTTTGTCGAAGGCTTCCCCAGCTGCATCATCCAGGGATTCTCCCAGGATGTCGTAAACGCCGAGCCGCTCGACCATCACCAACTGCGTGTGACCCCCGGACACCAGAAGGGCCAGAAACGGTAGCGGAGGTTTATCCTCGGCCAAGAGCGGTGCGAGCAAGTGCGCTTCCATGTGGTGTACCGCGACTGCGGGCATCTCCAAGGCCCAAGCCAGCGTGCGCGCGTACGTCGCACCCACCAGAAGCGCACCCATGAGCCCCGGTCCGGCCGTATAGGCAATGCCATCGAGCTGATCTACCCGCAGCTCGGCCTCCCGCAGTACGGCTTGCGTGGCGGGCGTAATCTTGCGGATGTGATCGCGCGATGCGAGTTCAGGCACCACGCCGCCATATTCGGCGTGTAATGCCACCTGACTATGCAATATTTCTGACAAAACCCCTCGTTCGGTGTCATAAACTGCCAGCCCCGTCTCGTCGCACGAGGTTTCGATCCCAAGAACGCGCATCCGCCCATTCTAGGACCAAACTTGGGGTCGGAGACAAAAAAGCTGGACCAAATTTGAGGTCGGAGACAAATAATTGGGGTCGGAGACGGGAATCCGGCCAAACTTGGGGTCGGAGACAAATAATTGGGGTCGGAGACGAAAGTCTCCGCAGAAATTGGGGTCGGAGACAGGAATCCGGCCGAGCGATGGGGTCGGAGACAATCGCGGGCGCTATGGCGGTTTTGACCAGGCTGCCACCGTTCCTGTAGAATGCGCGCCCCTTGTATCAGTCGAGTAGAACGAAAGGCCCATATGCCGCACGTAAAAGTTAGGGAGAATGAACCGTTTGACGTGGCGCTGCGTCGCTTCAAGCGATCCTGCGAGAAAGCAGGTGTACTATCGGAAGTACGCCGACGTGAGTTCTACGAGAAGCCCACGGCCGTGCGCAAGCGCAAGGCCGCTGCCGCGGTCAAGCGGCACATGAAGAAGTTGCAGCGCGAAGCCCGCAAGTACGAGAAGTCTTTCTAGGTTTCCAACAGCGCTTTGATGGGGTTTGCTGATCTGTCAGATCCAAACCCGCCCCACGATGCAGATCGGACATGAGATGCTACGCGCTGTTGGTTTGATCTGGATGCACCCGATGTGCTGATACAATTTGGACCTGGGGGTTCAAACGCCTCGTTCAGAAACTCACACACCGAAACTCGACATGTCTGAATTAAAAACCGCGATTGGCGATGCCACCAAAACTTCAATGAAGGCACGTGAAAAAGAGCGGGTGGCTGTGCTACGTATGGTCAACGCCGAGATCAAACGCGTGGAGGTCGACGAGCGCCGCGAGCTCAGCGACGAAGACGTGCTCGGCATTCTGGGCAAGATGGTCAAGCAGCGCCAGGATGCTCTCGCGCAATACGAAAAAGCGCAGCGCAAGGATCTCGCCGATCAGGAGACCTTCGAGATTGCCCTCATTCAAGAATTCCTGCCCGCGCAGCTGGACGACGCAGCCGTTGGTGAGCTGATCGACAAAGCCATCGCAGATACGGGGGCCAGTGGGATGCAGGACATGGGTAAGGTCATGGGGGTCCTCAAGAGTACAGCAGGTGGCCAGGTGGATATGGGCCGCGCAAGTGCTATGGTCAAACAGCGCCTGTCCTGAACCTGCATAAGAGCGGACTTTGTCGAGTTCTAGTTCCGATACCGAACGAACAGCACCTATTATTCCGGTGATTCTTGCCGGTGGCGTGGGGACGCGCCTCTGGCCGATCTCACGCGGCCACTTCCCCAAGCAATTTCACAAGTTGTTCGACGCTAACAGCTTGATGCAGAACACGCTGTTACGAGCGTGCGAAGCAACTGCGGAGCCCCCCATCATTGTATGCAACGAAGAACACCGATTTCTCGTCGCGCAGCAATGCCGCGAGCTCAACCTCGACTGGCGCGCGATCATCCTCGAGCCGGTGCCACGCAGCAGTGCACCGGCGATCGGTCTAGCGGCACAGTGCGCGTTAGCAGCGGATGCCAATGCGATTCTTTTGGTACTGTCTTCCGACCACCTAGTGGACGACGAACAAGCCTTCGCCGCGGCGGTGCAGCTAGCCTGCCAAGGCGCAGAACAAGGCGGTGTCGTGACCTTTGGCGTCAAGCCGACACGCCCGGAGACCGCTTTCGGCTACATTGAGCTCGAGTCAACCCGGGCTGATGGCGGCCTGCAAAGCGTGAAGTCCTTCGAAGAAAAGCCGGATCTTGAAAAAGCCCAGCGTTATGTCACATCAGGCCGCCACCTTTGGAACAGCGGTATGTTCGTCGTGCGCGCACAGACTTTCGTGGATGAACTCGCCACACACAATCCTGAGATGAACAGCGCTACCGAGCGCGCCATGGCCGAAGCAAAGAACGATCTCGACTTCATCCGTCCCTCTAAAGCATTCCTCGCCACGCCTTCCTTGTCGGTCGACTACGCGGTCATGGAGAAAACCGCCCACGCCATGGTGGTGCCCGTGGATTTCGCGTGGAACGACGTCGGTTCATGGACTGCCGTCTGGGACGAGTCTCCCCGTGACGACGCTGGCAACCACTTTCGCGGTGACGTCGTCGATGTCGACACGCGCGACTCGCTGGTGTTTGCCAGCGAACGTCTAGTCGGTACCTTGGGCGTTGAAGACCTCGTCGTGGTTGAAACGGCCGATGCCGTGTTAGTGGCGGACCGGCACCGGGTGCACGAGGTTCGTGACCTGGTCAAACGCCTGCGCGAGCGACGCAGCAGTGAGTATCTGCATCATCAGGAAGTGTTTCGCCCGTGGGGAAGTTACGACGGTGTAGCGCAGGGTGATTCGTATCAGGTCAAGTGTATCCGTGTGAGACCCGGGGAGCGGCTGAGCTTGCAATTGCACCACCATCGATCGGAACACTGGGTAGTTGTGTCAGGTACGGCCCAAGTCACACGCGACAATGAGGTCTTCACACTGCAAGCCAACGAAAGCACGTTCATTCCACCCGGCGTCAAACACCGGCTGGAGAATCCAGGCAAAATCCCGTTAGAACTCATCGAAGTACAAGTGGGTTCCTACCTAGGCGAAGACGACATCGAGCGCTTCGACGACAACTACGGACGCCTCCCGCGAGACGAATGAACGTGAGCGTGTGATACGCTAGTTTCATGGCCGGCCGCATCCCCCAAAGCTTCATCAACGACTTGATTGCCCGTCTCGACATCGTCGATGTTGTCGAGTCACGCATGACTCTGAAGAAAACCGGCAAGAACTACCAGGGTCTTTGCCCTTTTCACGATGAGAAAACGCCTTCTTTCTCCGTAAGCCCAGACAAACAGTTCTTCCACTGCTTCGGCTGCCAGGAAAGTGGAACAGCGCTGACCTTCGTGATGAAGTACGACAGCATGGAGTTCGTCGAGGCCGTCGAGTTTCTCGCCCAACAACTCGGTTTAGAGGTTCCCAGGGAGCAAGGGCGGACCCCGCAAAAGGCGGCGGTAGATCCCGACCTGTATGAAGTGCTGAACCGTGCTCAGAGCATTTTCCGACAGTCCCTTCGCGATGCCACCGCGGCGATAGAGTATTTGAAAGGTCGTGGCCTGACCGGTGAGGTGGCGCGTGACTTCGGCATCGGCTACGCACCGGCCGAGTGGCACACTCTGACACAACACATGCCGGGCGTGCGCGAAGCCCTGCTGCTCAGCGCGGGACTCTTGATCAAGAACGACCAAGGACGCGTGTACGACCGCTTCAGGGACCGCATCACCTTCCCAATCCGGGACACGCGCGGTCGAGTGATCGGCTTTGGCGGCCGCACGCTCGCGGCCAGCGATGGACCCAAGTACCTCAACAGTCCTGAGACGCCCGTCTTTCACAAAGGCTCCGAACTCTATGGCTTGTACGAAGCCCGCAAGGCGCTGCGTCGCATCGACCGCCTGATTGTCGTAGAGGGCTATATGGACGTGGTGGCCCTGGCGCAACACGGCGTTGCCAATGCCGTGGCAACGCTCGGCACCGCCACCGGAGAAGCACACTTCAAAAAGCTGTATCGGTATGCGGACGAGGTAGTGTGCTGCTTCGACGGCGACCCAGCCGGTCGCCAGGCGGCCTGGAAAGCGCTGGAGAATGCGCTACCCACGCTGAACGAACACCGCCAGCTCAAATTCGTGTTTCTGCCCGACGGAGAGGACCCCGACACGCTCATTCGCTCGGCGGGTCGGAACCAATTTGACCAGTATCTAGACAATGCGATTCCAGGGCTCGAGTTTCTGATTCAACGACTGAGCGCCGGGCTCGATCTGGACACCCTGGACGGCCAGGCCAACCTTGCCGGGCTTGCAGCCCCCATGATCCAGCGGGTGCCCGAAGGGCTGCTACGCACCATGCTTCAACGCAAACTGGACCAGCTCACGGGCATGAGCAACGATACAAGTCCACGAACCGCGCCCCGCATGCCCTCCCGGCGCGTCACGGCCGATCCAAGCAGAAAGGTACTCAAGCTTAGTGAGCGTTTACTAACTTACCTGCTCAAAGCCCCGAACATGTGGCACAACATCCCCGTAGAAACCCGTCACGAGCTCAAAGCCGCTCTCCCGGCGCTGGGATTTTTCGGTGAAATGCTGGCCTACGTGGACACCAATCCCGAAGCGGACAGCGAAGAGCTGCTGATTCAATGGTCCGACCATGAACGTTATGCCTACCTCCTAGAACGCGCTCAAACCACCCTGGAAATCGATGAAAACGCTATGGCACTCGAATTTGGGGACGGGATGCGGCGGGTACTGGAGCATGTCAAAGCGGAACAACGGCGCCAGGCCCTGGTCGAACTTAGAGATTCGCCAAATGTTGAAGAGTTTCGCAAGTACTGGTCTCTGCATGGCCTCGGCAACGACTATTCTTGAGGTAGTCGTTGCAATACATGGATTTGGCTGGGTTGCAAATAAGTAGCGGCGCCCCATATAGGACGGTATAATCCGCCGGCTGTCCAGGGGGCTCCGGACACGCCATTTCAACCGGGTTAAATAATGTCCCGGTGAAAACCAAAATACCCAGTTCGTTCTAACACGACCAGAGCGCGACGCTATATGTGGTCGATCGGTCTACGTATGTGATCGGCGACCGCCTATTTCCTTTAGAAGAGGTGACATGAGCAACCAAATCTCGACGGCACAACAGCAGTCCCGATTAAAAGAACTGATTGCCAAGGGCAAGGAACAAGGCTTCCTCACGTACGGGGAGGTGAACGATCACCTGCCCGACGACATCTCCGATCCGGAGCAGATCGAAGACATCATCCGCATGATCAACGACATGGGCATTACGGTGTACGAGACCGCACCCGACGCCGATGAGCTCTTAACGACCGAAGAAAACACGGCCGACGAACTGGCAGCCGAAGAAGCGGCCGCAGCACTAGCCGCCGTGGAGACTGAAGCCGGTCGCACTACCGACCCGGTACGTATGTACATGCGCGAGATGGGCACCGTCGAACTTCTCACCCGCGAAGGCGAGATCGCTATTGCCAAGCGCATCGAAGAAGGCATCCGCGACGTGCTCACCGCACTGGCTTACTTTCCGGGACCGGTGGAGTACATCCTCGAAACCTACGCAGAAGTCACCAAGGAAGACAAGTTAGCCGACTTGTTGGTCGGCTACCTCGACCCCACCGATCACGTACCTGCTGCCACGCAGATCAATGCAGACGGTCAGGCCGAAGCGGTCAAAAAGAACGATGACGACGATGAGGAAGAGAACAAGGGCCCCGACCCGGTAGAAGCGAAAAAACGCTTTTCCACGCTGAAGCGCCAATACAACAAAACGCAAAAGGTGCTCGCAGACAAAGGGCGCGACAGCAAGGAAGGTAAGGAACAACTCGCCAAGCTGGGCGAAGCGTTCTGCTGTTTTAAGTTGGTACCCAAGCATTTCGACGAAATCGTCGATATGGCCCGCAACGCACTGGATACCGTGCGTCGACACGAACGGTCCATCCTAAATAGCGCAGTACGTCAAGCGCGCGTACCGCGCGATGTGTTCCGTAAGGAATACATGGGCAACGAGGTCAGCATCAGCTGGGTGAACAAGCTCGTTAAGGCGAACAAGGACTACTCCAACCCACTGGACAACCAGCGCGACGACATCGTACGCGCGCAGAAGAAGCTCAAGGTGCTGACGAAGGCGACCAACTTGAGCGTCATGGAGATCAAGGACATCAACCGGCGCATGTCATTGGGTGAGGCCAAGGCTCGACGCGCCAAGAAAGACATGGTGGAAGCCAACTTGCGTCTTGTGATCTCGATTGCGAAGAAGTACACCAACCGCGGTTTGCAATTCCTCGACCTTATTCAGGAAGGCAACATCGGCCTTATGAAGGCAGTAGACAAGTTCGAATACCGTCGTGGGTACAAGTTCTCAACCTACGCCACATGGTGGATTCGTCAGGCGATCACGCGCTCCATCGCGGACCAGGCACGCACCATCCGCATTCCGGTGCACATGATCGAGACGATCAACAAGCTCAATCGTGTGTCCAGGCAAATGCTGCAGGAGATGGGTCGTGAGCCGACGCCGGAAGAACTCGGGGAGCGCATGGAGATGCCCGAAGACAAGGTACGCCGTGTGCTGAAGATCGCCAAAGAGCCGATCTCCATGGAAACGCCCATCGGTGACGATGAAGATTCGCATCTTGGTGATTTCATCGAAGACACCACCATCGGCTCGCCGGTGGAATTAGCGACAGGCGAAGGTCTGAAGGAAGCCACGCGCGACGTGCTGGGTGGTTTGACCGCGCGCGAAGCGAAGGTGCTACGCATGCGCTTCGGCATCGATATGAATACCGACCATACATTGGAAGAGGTGGGCAAGCAGTTCGACGTGACCCGCGAACGTATTCGCCAGATCGAGGCCAAGGCGCTCAGGAAGTTGCGTCATCCGAGCCGCTCGGAACATCTGAGGAGTTTCTTGGATGAGTGGATGGAGGCGTTGGGGCGGAATTAAACAACTGCTGACGTCGCGGAAAAACCCCGGGTACGCCCGGGGTTTTTGTTTGGCGACTCGCGCTCTGGGTGTCTTAGCACGGAATAGGGGTGTTAGAATCCGCGCGTCTCAATTCGGGCCTATAGCTCAGTTGGTTAGAGCAGTGGACTCATAATCCATTGGTCCCAGGTTCGAGTCCTGGTGGGCCCACCAAGCAACCGGCCGTTATAAACAAATGTTCCTCTCATCCTTGCGAGATAAGTGGCAGTTCGACCGGATCAACACCATGGCTGTGTTGATCGTGCTGTGCTTCGTTTCGGTGTTGCTGCTGTCTTCGCAAAGCGGAGCAAGTTTTTCCACGTATCTTTTAACGATTCTGATGTTGGTGACGTTCGCATCATGGAAGGACGTGTTGCAGGTCTATTTGATGAGATGGATTCTTGCCCTGATGGTGTGGATGAGTGCATCGGCACTATGGTCGAGTCCTTTCGAGCTGCGGGAAGCGATTTCTATCTGGATTCGAGCGTTGCTGATAGTGTGTTTTGTTGTTGCGTTTGCTGAGTGCCAGTTGCGCGGCTATTTAAGGCGTTGGCTTACTTCGGCCTTGACGCTGGTGGGTGCCGTCGTAGTACTGGTGGCGATTGCGAACTTCTTCATAACCGAACCGGTGGACGGTCGTTTAAACGGGCTCGGTCAACTAGATACTCATGTCGTAGCGGCTCTAGTGTATGGGGTGGTACTGCTTTTCGTTCTTCAGCACTTTCTTGACACAAAGCACAACCTGTTGAAGTTCTCTTTGGGTGTGATTATTTTGCTAATCGCCTTTGCGGTTCTGTTGTCGGACTCACGAAATGCTTGGGTCAGTGCATTGATTGGGTGCATCACTTTGGTTCTCGCTTGGCGCGTCGATGATCCAAAGAAATTCGCGATCGCTCTTGCCTCGGCAACCGTTCTATTGCTCGCTGTACTCACCGCATTGATTTCGAACACCACCATGGTGGAATGGATATTGCCGCGGGGGGATAGTTTCAGACTCTCGATCTGGACGCATACACTCGAGCGAATTCAAGATGGCAACGCCTGGATTGGACTTGGAATTATCACCGATGATGATCTGGCCATAGGAAAGCTGACGTTTCCGCATCCACATAACATGTACCTGGCAGTGGCGTACCAATCTGGGATCATTGGACTGCTGCTGTATCTGACGGTGTTAGGGTCTAGCTTGAAGAGTTTGATCGAACACTATGAGCATCCGGACGCCAAAATCGCACTAGCCATACTTTCGCTAGCGTTGTCTTCACACTTGTTAGATGGCCATGAGTTGATTGACAAAGTGGGAGACACATGGTTTCTAATCTGGTTGCCAGTTGGTATAGCGCTAGGGTTGAGATGGCAATCGGTGTTTCGCGCTCAATATCGCGAATAGGAACGCTTGCTTACTTTTGAAGCTGTAATTGCTTCCGTGAATACATCGAGCGTCTGGTTTGCAGCTCGATCCCAAGAGAACATTGTGCTTCGCTTGGCCGCTTTTACCTCAAGATCCTTGCGTCGCTGAGCATCAGTAACTAATGTTTTAATGGCATCACTTATTTCGTGGACTGATAGCGGGTCGACATACATTGCAGCATCACCCGCTATCTCAGGGATAGCCCCAGCACGGCTAGTGATGATAGCTTTGCCGAAGGTCAGGGCTTCGCAGATTTGTAATCCGAAACCCTCATAGAGTGACGGTGCGACTAGACAAAGGGCGTGCGCATACAGCCAACCAAGTTCCTGATCGTTGACTCGTTCAAGGTGGGTGATTGAGTCATGGCGTGGTACCTGTATTCCTTTCCAGCCTTTATTGCCGACAACGACGAGACGGATATTCTTCAACCCGCATTGGCAGTAAGCTTTCATGACTCGCTCAAGGTTTTTTCTCGGTTCTAGCGTACCGACGAAAAGAACAAACGGATCGTCAGGGAGTTTGACAACGGCTCTTCCCGTCGCGTTCCTTGCTGGAGTTACGGTAGATGCCTCGTGCACGATTGAAATCTTGTTCGCAATTCGGGGATCAATGGCGATAAGTTCGTCACGAGTGTTCTTAGAAACCGCGATGATTTGTGTTGCGGTGCTAACACTGATTCTAGTAAGTATTGCGTCATTCCACCTTCTTGAACGAGGCATTGTTTGAGGATGCAGCTTCCAGGTGAGGTCGTGAATAGTCACAACGCTTGGTATTTTTAATCCAAGCGGTAAGTGGTGTCGAGGCGACCAAAAGAGATCTGCGGTGCTAGCGTGAACTTTGTTTTTGAACAAGAACTGTGCCGATAGGGTTTGCAGTAAGCGTGAGCCAGAGGCTGAGCAATGAATAAACTCGCAACCCAGTTGTTCGAGACGCTGAATCAGCGCTGCCGTATAGCGACCAATACCTGAGTGAGGGTGCTGTAAGGGTCGCGAATCAATCGCTATTCGCAATCTTCACGGCCTCTAGTCGCTGAGATTTGTTCGACAAGCCTAAAACTTCTCGGTAGAGCTTGTGGTATTTAGCTCCCATGACCTTGCCTGTGAAAAACTGTGAGTAGCGTTTATGGGCGTTACGGCCCATTCTTTCAGCGAGCATGGGATTGTAAAAAAGGCGATCCATTGAAGCGCGAAGAGCTCTTGAAGATCCTGGGGCGACGACCAGGCCGGTTTGGTCATGTATATTAACGTGGCTCGTTCCAGAGCCTATCTCGGTTGAGATTAATGGGCGGCCAAACATTGCGCCTTCCAGTAACGTGACGCCGAATGCTTCGGACCGTAAATAGGATGGAAATACTACTCCCCGCGATGCCTGGATTAGTGCAACCTTCTCAGTGTCTGAGACATGGCCAGTGAAATGCACGTTCGCGAGTCCTAGTTTTGTGGCTTGGTCCTTCAGCGCGGATTCTGTGGGACCTGATCCAACGATTATGAAGTCGTACGGTGCGTCCGGCATTGCGTCCAAAAGAATGTGCAATCCTTTGTAGTAACGAAGTACGCCGATGAACAGAAAGTACGGTTTGTTTGTGTAAGTGGCTGCCAGTTCTGCACTTTCTGTCGTCTTCGGGTAGGTTGTACGATCCAGACCAATGGGTATGACATCTACTTTTTCTTGAATGTCATACAAAACATCGCTGGTCGCAAAATAGTTAGGTGATGTACAAACAACGCGGTCCATGGAGGCCAAGAACTTGCGCATCACGGGTTTGTATAGCTGGAACAAGAACCGCTGACGCACGATATCGGAGTGATAGGTGAGGACCGAGGGTTTCTCTGCAGGCACCAAGAAACTAAGGTAGTCGCCAAACGGCCAGGGGAAATGGAAGTGTATGATGTCAGCCCATTCCAAGTGTTCTCGAAACAACGACTTAGCTGTGAGCGAAATACTGCACGAGGCGATCTCGAAGTGCTTCTTTGCCCTGATGACTAGGCCTTCCTCTCTCGAAATAGACTCCGGGTATGGTGATTTGCTAAGTGCGAAGATCCGAGTTTCTACGTCGAACTGCTTCGTGTTTATGGCGATTTGGCGAATAACTTCCTCGAGGCCGCCTTGGGTGTCCGGGAAGTATGTTCGATAAACGTGAAGAATTCGCATCGTGGCGCTTGTTAGCCTAAGTCTTGGGATTCGAGACGGCGAAATGATACATCGCTTATGATTATGAAGTCATTCTTACTGAAGTGGCCACTTATAGTGCTCTTCCAAGCGCAACACAGCGGATGCATTGAAAGCTGATCGGATGAGAATTGTCTACGTTTCAACGCATCGTTGGAGTTCGCCGATTCGGGTGGGTTCCCACCATTTGTCTCGAGAATTTGCTAGAAATAACGAGGTCCTATATATATCGCATCCCGTTTCTCTTCTGTCTCTCTTTAACCCCCACGACAATGGTGTTTGGTCAAGACTCAAGAACAGGAAGACTTCTGCAGCTGCTGCAGCTAATGGCATTAAAGAATTCACACCCTTGATGCTGATCTCCGTTAGTGATCGGCCCATTTTCAATTCGAGATGGGTAGTGGAATATGCTCACAGAACGACATGGCCATCGCTCAAACGACAAGTGGCGAAGCTTGGTTTCCTATACCCCGACATCCTCGTGCTGGATACTTGCTATCAACCTTTCTGGACCGAGGTGCTACAACCGCGTGAGCTACTGATGCGTGTCGCGGACATACCCCATGGGTTCAGCGAGCACTTTGCTTCTGCAGTAGAGCGGTCGTGGAACGGACAGTTGAGGGGTGCGGGTGCGGTTGTCGTACCTTCTCAGAACGTGGCTCGCTATGTTGAGAGCGTCGGTGTGTCAGCCACGTTAGTTCCTAATGGCGTCGAGATCGAGCACTTTCAGCAAGATTCCACACGACCGGCAGAATACCGGAATGCTAGAAATGTGATTGCCGTCTATGTGGGTGCAATCGCAAAATGGCTCGATCTAGATATGGTCATACGCGGGGCGACGCGTACGCCTATGGTCGACTACTATTTTGTGGGTCCCCTGATGACTCAGATACCTTCCAACTTGCCCGAGAACGTCCACTTCCTGGGCCCGCGTCCATACGAGTCAATCTCTGGTTTTTACCAGCACGCTGATGTCGCGATCGTTCCGTTCGACGTTAGGCGTTACCGCACGCTCATTGAGGGGGTTGATGCAATTAAGTTATACGAATACCTTGCCGCGTCTCTGCCCGTGGTTGCAACGCGTTGGGAGCAATCAGAACGGCTGTCGCCTTACGTGTACTTGACTGATCAATCAGACGCGGAATTCGCTGCTGCCATTGTCGATGCGAGGACTGGTGGTGCAAAGCTCGTAGAACCGGAGGTTCTACAGGGATGGAGTTGGCGGGCTCGATTCTGTCAGTTGTTAGAACAAGTAGAACTCGACGTGCTAGTCGAGGGTTGTGACCAATGACGATATTGCAAGATAAAACACTCGTCGTTTATCAGGTGGGGGTTGCTTGCGATGGCAAGGACGCGGTCAGTCTACCTGATTTTAAACGGCAGCTTTCCCCGAAAGGCGTATTCGAACTATTTGGGAGATTTTCGGCAGCACGGTTTTTAACAAGCGATTTAGGTACGCAATCAAGGCTACTCCAACTGGCTATAGTTCTGCGCCTAGCGTCGCGTGGGACTTGTTGCCTAGTAGATGAATTCTCGGAAATTGAAGTTGATGCTAGGTGGATACTCCGCAGAGCCGGACACTATCTTCTGAACATGCTGGCGATCTATCCGCGCATTGCGTATGAGTTGCTCCGCCTTCGATCGTTTCAGCGTAACAGCGAGAAGGTTAAGATCCGTCACGTTAGCGGTTCGAAAGTCGCCTATGTAAGATCAGATCCTTCCCGTGGACACCTAATGGGAGGTTCTGTAGCGCACATGTCGGGTGTCATCAACGGTATGATGGAGCTTGGTTTGCAACCCCGGCTCTTCGCGAGCATGTCGTTACCGGTGGTTAGCGATTTGGTCCCGGTCAACACAATCCGATTAGATCCACAAGCGTACGATCATCTCGAACTGCCTTATCTCGTCTTCAGTCAACAATTGGAAGAAGTACTGGGAGAGTGGGTAGGAAGTGAGCCTGACTGCTTTATCTACCAACGATACAGCTTGCACAGTGCATGCGGCGCAGCGGTGGCAAACAAGCATGGAGTTCCGCTAGTTGTCGAGTTCAACGGATCTGAGGTATGGATCAACCAACACTGGGGTCAGGGACTCCGGTTTCGGAGGTTGGCCAATGCGATAGAAGAAGCCAATCTACGTTGTGCCGATCTTATCGTGTGCGTCAGCACAGTCGACGCGCGGATGCTCATCAGCCGGGGCGTTGCTTCCGATCGAATTCTCGTCAATCCCAACGGAGTGGATACCAGGACCTTCAATCCGCACGTGCGGGGAGACGATGTTAGGTCGAAACTGGATCTTGCGGACAAGTTTGTCTATTTGTTCAGCGGATCGTTCGGACCTTGGCATGGTGTTTGCGAGCTCGTAGAAGCTTTCTTGCAGATGCTCGCTCGCGAGCATGTGGGCAATTGTGTTCTGATTTTGGTCGGCGATGGTGCTACCAGGCAAGACGCTGAACGCATCGTCAAAGCAAGTGGTTCTCAGGGCGTCGTATTTGTTGGTGCTGTGGAGCCACTGGAAGTTCCGAAGTATCTGTCAGCGGCGGATGTTTTGGTTGCACCGCATGTGCCGAATCCAGATGGATCAGAGTTTTTCGGTTCCCCGATTAAAATTTTCGAGTACTTGGCCATGGGTAAACCCATTGTTGCCTCGCGGCTTGGACAGATCGGTGAAGTGCTGACGCACGAACGTAACGCGCTTCTCTTCGAACCTGGAAACAGAGACGATCTGGTGAGCGCTATGGAAAGGGCATTCATTGAAGATCTGCTGAGACAATCCTTGGCGGAGACTGCACGAACAGATAGTGAGCGCTATTCATGGACAAATCATACCCGTCGAATTATTGAGGCGCTACGTGAGCGGATTATCGAGACTGAAGTATCTCGCTAGGAGGTTTCTCGATTTACCCTTCAGAGAAGCAGTGTCCAAGACACTTGGCTTTCTAAAGGGGTCCCTAAGAGAACAGATTAGTTTTGCTGTCGATACGGTAAAAACGACCTATTTGTTGAGTACCCGCGAAGATATATCGTTAGACTTGAGATTGTTGGGTTCGATACTGTCTAGAGATACGCGTGATATCGCTTCTCAGAGATCGATGCTTGACCAGATCCGGGCGCACCGAGTATGTGTGTTGTCGGATCAGCCGCGCGATTACTCATGCAGCACCTACTCTTCTGTGAATTGGTCTAATCGAAAGAAAAGCCGATCACTAGCGACGATGATCTCGGACAATCATGTCCCGATAGCATGGGGGTTTGATCCGTTGTCCGGTGAACGTTGGGATGTGCGGGTACCATCCCAGCGAGTGCGTTATGGTTTTTCTCGACAAGGTCCGGACGTGAAAAGAGCGTGGGACTTTGCGAGGGGACACCACCTAGTTGAATTAAGCATCATCGGACAACGCAACGAGTTTACGGCGGAGTGTCGTATGGTCTTTCGCGATGAGATCTTGGACTTCATCGCACACAACCCGCCGCGTTATGGGGTTAATTGGTGTTCAACAATGGACGTTGCGATACGGATAACTAACTGGCTAGTCGCGTGGGATTTGTTGGTTACAAAAGGCGGTGCGTTCGATGCGCAGTTTAGCAATGTTTTCTACGCTAGCGTCTATGCGCATGGTCACCACATCTACAATCACCTCGAATGGGTACCCGTAGTTAGAGCTAATCACTATCTGTCGAATATCTGTGGTTTAGCCGTAGTTGCGGCCTATACGCCTCCAGATCGAGAAACAAATTCGTGGTTGCGGTTTGCTATCGATCAGCTAGAGCAAGAGGTTTTACTACAGTTCAACGAGGATGGCTCGAACTTTGAGGCTTCGACAGCGTACCATAGGCTTTGTCTTGAATTCGTGTGTTACGCCACCTCAGTTGTTCAGGGTATCGAGCTGCAACGATGGAACTCAGTTAAGGATGAAATCGCAGAGCCAGCCAAACCTGAAATCAGATTTGGAGAGGGGTGGCAAAAGTGGAGAACTAACGGTTCGCGATTTTCCGACGAGTATGTCAAGCGCTTAGCGCTTGCCCATGGTTTCTTATGCGCAACTCGATTTCCGGACGGCACGTCTCTGCAAATAGGTGACAATGATAGCGGGCGTTTCTTAGGGTCGTTGACAGGTCGGGTTGAGCCGCTCGACTATTCTGCGACGCGGCGGGCAGTGCAGGCCCTATACGGAGCCGATGAGGTGCTTTCCTTGGAAGGAGCGCTTGTTCGTCAACTAAGTCGTGGGCGGTCCCTCGAAGGTCGGTTGTCGAGTAATGAAGCCCCGTACAAGGCTTATGAAGATTTCGGTTTGTACTTGTGGCGTCTGAAGAACTTATTTTTTGCGATTCGCCTGGGTGATGTGGGACAAAATGGCGGTGGTGGACACGCACACAACGATCAGCTGGCGTTTGTGGCAGCATTTTGCGGCGTGACGTTCTTCGTGGATACGGGTACAGGCGTTTACACTGCGAACCAGGATGTGCGTAATCGTTTTAGATCTACATCGGCGCACAATACAGTATTTGTTGCGGACCGAGAACAGCAAGTGTGGCGGGACGGATGGGAAGGATTGTTCAGTTTGCACCAAACGGCAGAGTACGAAATTAAGACCTGTGACGAGCACAGTTTCTCAGGTGTTCTGCGATACGATGATGTTGAGCATGAGAGATCGATCGCGATCGGTCCGGACGTTGTAAAAGGTTGTGATAGTCTTTCAGCGCCTGGACGAGCCTTCTTCCATCTTCACCCTGAAGTTCGCGTTGAGCGTCGCACTGGGTGTGCGTTCACGCTAGTTCGAAATACAACCTGCATAGATCTACGTGCAGATGTAGAGCTCGAGGTGATGGAGGCGGCGTATTCAGAAGTCTATGGACACGTGACCGCCACTCGTTGCATCGTGACACAACACGCAGTATTGAAACTGAATTGGGAGATCAGTGTGCTTTGACGTTCCATTGATCAGACCACTGTGCGAGGTTGAACAGGGTCCAGATGTGTTGAGCGTAGTCACCCTTGTCCTGCCGATGTAGCTTAATTAACCGCTCGATGTGGTCGCGTCTGAACATGCTCGTATGTGTTATGCTTGAATCGAGTATTCGCTCGCGCACGTGTTCACCGAACGAGCCCTTCAACCAATCCGACATAGGTGCACCGAAACCGGTCTTTGGGCGATCGATCGTTTCTCGCGGGATCCACCGTGCGGCTGCGGACTTGAATACGTGTTTGCTGCGACCGTTGGGTATCTTGTCTTGTAGGGGGATCTGCAAGGCCAACTCCACGAGTTCCCGATCTAGAAACGGGACTCGGGCTTCGATTGAGCTTGCCATTGTAATCTTGTCGACCCTCATAAGGAGTAGCTCGGCCAAACGTAGATTCAGATCCCGGTAAGTCATTTGTGTAAGGATGTCGTATTGGCCTGTGGTGTGTTCGAAAGGCGTGAGCTGCTCCTGAATAACCGCATAGCTATCGAGTTTGAGTAACCCCTCAGGAATGAGACCAGCATTGATCAGTGCTTCAGGTGGAGAGTCTTGACACAACGCAGCGTTGTTCAGGAGTAGCGCTTTATCTGTTTCCCAAAACATAGTTGCTCCTGTCCAGAAGTGCTCACGTTCGTAGGCAGCACGATAGATGTTGTCCGCATATACAGCGCCTCGAGGGTGATGCCCTAAAAGCGAGATGGCAATTTGCGCGGCTATCTTCTGTAATCCCTTGGGTAGTTTATGAAAAGGTCGCCAGTGCTTGCTGAGACGCTCGATAGAAGCAATGTAGCCTGCGTATCCGCAAAATAATTCATCAGCGCCTTCGCCTACCAAGACGACCTTGACGCCATGTTCTTTGGCAGACTGTGAAATGAAGTGCAACGGGATACACACCCAATCCGCGATGGGTTCGTCTTGATCGTACGACAAGGAATCTACGTAGGTTTTCATCCTCGCTTCGTTGATGATGCTGACGTGGTGGTTCGTCTTGTAATGGTCCGCGATTTTTCTCGCTTCATCCAGTTCGTTAAGATGGGAATAGTCATCGAATCCAACGGTGAACGTGTTGACTGGTTGTTCGGTGAGTGTCGACATAATGGAAACTATGCTTGATGAATCTACCCCTCCGGACAAGAACGCACCGATTTTGACGTCCGCAACGGTCTGACTGCGCACGGATTCCTCAAACAAACGCGCTGTGTGCTCGATGAAGTCGGTTTGATTCCAATCGGAGTAGCTAACTGGTTCTGAAGGATTTAAGGGTGTCCAATACCTGGTCGTTGTTATATGGCCGTCGACGATCTTCAAGTAAGTCGCAGGCGGTAACTTGAAAGTGTCCTTGAACATGGTTAGTGGAGCGGGTGCGGCAAGAAAGCTGAGGTAGTGATAAGTGGCGCTTACAGAAAGTTGGGGTGAAGCAGTAGAAACTGCGAGTAGAGCTTTGATCTCGGACGCGAACAAGAGCGTGTCGCCATCAACCGTGAGGTAGAGTGGTTTGACGCCGACATTATCTCTCACTAGAAAAGTGGCTCTTCTGGGCACGTCGTGCAATGCAAAGGCATAGATTCCGTCGATGCGATGCAGGAGCTGATCGATTCCCCACTGCTCGTAGCCATGCACAAGAACCTCGGAGTCACAATGGTCACTCGCGAACCGGTGTCCAGCAGCGATAAGTTCGCGCCGAAGTTTGGCTGCGTTGTAGATCTCTCCGTTATACGACAACCAGATGGATCGGTCTTCGTTGGTCATTGGTTGGTTGGCCGTGGGATCGAGGTCAACGATGGCCAGGCGGGTGTGTCCCAAGCCGACCTTGCGGCTTTTCGATACCCATGAACCTTCGCCGTCGGGACCTCGGTGGCGCAGCGCGTCGTTCATGCGCATAAGCTGTTCCTTTCTGACTACACTTGTGCCGTTTAAAACCAAAATGCCGTTGATACCGCACATGACTTGTGTATCGCTGTTGCTATGACGCGGTTTCGGAAGTTGGATTGGTCAGCATGGTCTGTATGTTGAGTGCTACTCTGCTTACCTCGACTTGGTCAGTCAGGGGGATAGGCCAATCCCCACCCTCAGTTATCGTTGCGAAGAACCTAGTAAGAGCCAGCTTGTGCCCCTTATCTTGTTTTTTTAGCCTCCTGGAGGGAGGTCCGCCGCCGTAGGTGCGTGTGGTCAAATAATCGTCGATGACGATGGACTTGTTGTCGTAGTGTGCCTGCAGCATCTCCTTTGGCATGTCGCGGTGTCCAAGCGTGTTATAGGCTAACGTGCACACCGAACCATCTTCGTGAGTCAGCGTAGCTACGAAATTGCTATCGCTGGGATGATGTGCGGCATGGGGAACTCCTTGTGCGTAGCAAGCAACTACGGGAGCACCGACGAGGTACAAGAACAGGTCGTAGATGTGACAAGCTTCTCCCAAGTTACGACCGCCACCATCGGGTCCAAGCGTCCAGTGATTGGGTTCCACAGCGCCGACGTTCATCGTGTAGGTAATCTGCACGGGTGTGTGGCGTGAAGTAAGGTCGCTGCGGAGTGATTCGATCATTGGTGTGAACCGACGATTGTAACCCGTCATCAGCAAAGGTGGTTGTTGATGTTGGCGGAAGTACTCTTCGATAGCTTGTAGCTCGTTTTCGTGAAGAGCTAGCGGCTTCTCGACAAAAACATGTTTGCCCGCACAGAGCGCTTTTAGTACTAAGGCGCCATGAGATCGATGACGGGTAGTGATTAACACGCAATCGAGCGCCTCGTCGGCGAGTACTTCTTCGATGTCCGTGGTTGCAAACAGAGAGTTGTACCTCACTGCGGTCTGCTGTGTCATCGCACCGGAGCGACCGACTATGTATCGCAGTTGTACATTTTGGAAGTTTGTGACGATAGGCAGCGTCTTGCTTTGTGCGAACTGTCCTGGACCTATTAGGGCGGCTTGTGTTGTATCTGATCTGGATAAGACATGAGACACTTGTGCCGTGCGTCTCATCTTCTCGACAAAGTCGGGTGCGTCGTATTTCAATGATGTAAGCAGCGGTGGGGTATCATCATCTAGTGCAGCAAAAGCTAGTGCGGCATCGTTGAGGGCATAGGTCGAGTCGGGGAGGTGATCCAACGCTATTTTACCTTGTGCCAACAGTGCGAGGTAAGCCTGCATGTTGCGATTCTCGGTCCAGCGCACATGCGCATACGGGTAGTCGATGCCGTCTTGCTCGTATCGGCTGTCGTAACGACCCGGTCCGTAGGACGTGGAGATCAGCAGGTCGAGTTCTTTGGCGTACATAGCATCGCGGTCTATGTTCATCCCAACGTCACCCACGACAACGACTTTGCCCTTTTTCCGACAACAGTGCATCGCGTCGTTGAGAACTGTACTGGACTTGGTTGCGGCGGTGATGATTGCTGCGTCTACACCTTGAGTCTGGGTCAGCGTATGAATGGTGTGGATATGATCTAGCAAGTCACCGTGCAGAGCGCGTTGAACTCCTCCTTGCTGTGCGAGCTGTGCGCGACTACGTTCTAGATCTATGCCAATGACGTCCACGCCGCTTGCCATCAGAAGTTGCGCGGTGATCTGCCCGACAAGCCCTAGTCCAACAATGAGCGCCTGTTCACCGATGCGTAGATTAGCCCGGCGTACGCCCTGTAGAGCTATGGCACCGATTGTCGTCGTTGCAGCTAATCGAGCATCGACCGAGTCTGGCACTCTTACCACCAGATTGAAGGGTACTGCCACGATTTCAGCGTGATGAGCGTGTTCGGCACCGGCACACGCAACGAGGTCACCGACGCCCAATTCGGTGATCCGAGGATCCTTGTCGATAACCCGCCCGGCGCATGAATATCCGGTCAGCGTAAGTGCTTGTGTCCGATTCTTGATTGTTGAGACTAGTGGGCCGAGACCATCTTGCTGAAGGATTTCTGCAGCACGCTTAATCCGTTGTGGATGATTCGTTAGTGTGTCGATAACGGTATTTTGTGCATTGTGTAGCGTAGCCGCTTCAGTGCCTGCGCTGATGCAAGAGTAGAGTGTTTCAACCAGCACTTGACCGGAAGATAGCTGTGGAGCCGGGACTTCTACTATCTCAACGTTGCCGCCGCGAATGACTACTTGCTTCATCGGCGGATTGTCGCAGACTTGGCTGGCGCTGCTCAAGCAATCACGCATTTGGGGGGAATTATTGCTTAGTGCGCCATACAATAGTGCCCGCCGCAGTCGACGAGTCATGCCCGTATGAAACAACTTCTTATGCAAAACGATCGAGTTGCACTCGTCAGAGTTCCGCGTGTGCTGGTAGAGCCCGGTTGTGTCCTAGTGCAGACTCACTACTCACTCATTAGTACCGGCACGGAACTCGCAGGTATCAAAGCTCAGCTGGCGGCTAGCGAACGTTCGTCGATGGAGAAAGCCAGCGACATTTCGAGTAAAGCCGTCCAGTACCTCGGCAAGGCTATCAACGATCCAGCGAAGGCCGCACAAAGGTTGAGGCAGATCGCCGCAAGCCGCGTGAAGAAGTTATCCCGTTTTGCCAGCAAACCGATTATGGTTGCGAGTGAAAGGGTGACGGATGTCGGCTGGACTTCGGCAGGGTCAGGCTCGTTGTCGCTCACCAACGACGGTTTTATTGTGGAATCGGATGATACAGCAGCCGGTTATCAGGTTGTTAGCCGGCAGTTAGACCTTAGTTCGTTGAACGTCAGCAGCATGCCTAACGGTGAGAGTGTGCAATACGTCTTGCGTGTTTCGATTAAGGGAGAAGTTAGGAACTCGCCCTATACGTTAGGATTGTTGAATTCGGATCAGACTGCCTGGATTGGGCAGTTGTCAATTCCAGTGGGTAACCTCGACGAGGAACTACAGTTTGCCTGCATGAATTCGGGTTCAGTCTACATCGTCTTGGCCAATGGTGGGAGTGGGAACGGTGTCGCAGAGTTCGAGGAGTTTCAGGTCAGTCTGGAAGCTGCCGAGGACGATGGCGTGCCTGTTAGCGAATTGGATGATGTTGGTTGGGGTATTGGTTACTCCTTGTCTGGCGAAGTTATTGCTGTAGGCGCTGATGTGAAAGGGTTTCAGATCGGGGATAGAGTCGCCTGCGGTGGTGCAAATCAAGCCAATCACGCTGAATTCGTGAGCGTCGCGCAAAACCTTGTAGTAAAGGTTCCGAAGGGAGTTGGAATGGCTGATGCTGCTACTGCAACCGTTGGTTCGATTGCGATGCAAGGCGTGCGGCGAGCTCGTGTGCAAATCGGTGAAGTCGCCTGCGTGGTCGGCCTTGGGCTCATCGGCATGATGGTCATGCAAATGTTGCGCGCTGCAGGGTGTAAGGTCATAGGGCTCGACTTGGATGACCAACGCGTCGCTCGCGCACAAGAGTTGGGTGTCACAGCAGCGTACTCGGACTTTGATGCTTGTCTGAGGACGATTACCCAACTCAGCGAGGGACACGGCGCTGACGCAACGTTAATCACGGCTGCGGCACCCAACTCCAATCACACCATTGTCAACAACGCCATGAAGACGACTCGCCGACGAGGCAAAGTCGTTATCGTTGGGGACGTCGGTTTGCATGTCGAGCGTGCCACTTTTTACCGTAAGGAAATCGATCTGCTTATGAGTACTTCTTACGGTCCGGGTCGCTACGACGCCAGCTACGAGATATTTGGTAACGACTATCCTTACGCGTATGTAAGGTGGACCCAGAATCGCAATATGTCTTCGTATTTGGACTTAGTGGCGTCAGGTGGTGTCGATGTCGCTAGGTTGGTCGATCTGGTCGTACCTCTTGACGCGGCGACAGAAGCCTACGAAACGTTAGCGCAAAGCGAGCGGCCACCGATGGGTGTCATTATCGAGTATTCCCCGCAGGCGGATGTGCAGTTGCATGGCCAGCATACAATCGATAAACGTGAATCGACTAGGATCAACATCCGAGGTGCACGCAAGCAGAGGGGCAACAAAGTGGGTTGCGCCTTGGTCGGTGTCGGAGGATTCGGTGTTTCCATGCTGGTCCCGCAAATGGACAAACGCGGAGATGTTTTTCAACTCAAAGCCGTATGCAGCCGTGATCCTGTTCGTGGAGGGAACTTTGCTAGGGAGAGAAGCATACCGGCGCTGGTGACAGAGTTCGATGCGGTGCTGGCGGACGAGGAGATCGAACTCGTAGTCATCGCAACGCGCCATCATGAGCATGCTGATCAAGTGGTGCGAGCACTCGACGCAGGTAAGCATGTGTTTGTAGAGAAACCTCTAGTACTGGATTGGGCGCAACTTGATGAAGTCAGTCGAGCATATGAGCGTAGTAGCGGACAGATCTTAATGGTGGGGTTCAATCGAAGCGTCGCTCCTGCCATACAGGCAGTAAAAGAACGCTTTTCTGAGCGTCGGTCGCCACTGATGATTAACTATCGCCTGAATGGTGGGTTTATTGATGCCGATAGTTGGATCCAAGACAGGCGAGGTGGGGGCCGCAACCTGGGGGAAGCATGTCACATGTACGATCTGTTTGCTGAGGTGGTTGGTGCTGAGGTGAGGGGCGTCGCAGCCACAAGTATCGGCACACAGGGTAATGCGTACCTAAGTAATGACAATTTTGTTGCAACAATCAACTTTGCGGATGGTTCTTTAGGCAATCTGCTATACACTGCGGCCGGTTCCAGCGAGGGTTTGGGTAAGGAAAGAATCGAGGTGTTTGGGGAGGGTCAAGCGATGGTCATCGAAGACTTCGAGCGATGCATCCACTACCCTTCCAACACGCTTGTCTGGGAAAATTCGACTCCAGACAAAGGCCATGAAAAGGAATTCGATCTACTGGCGGATGCTCTGTTGTCGGGTGATACCTCGAAGCTCATTCCGTTTGATCGGCTGGTTGAGACGACTGCAGTTAGCCTACACGTTGAAGATCAATTGCAAGGCGCGCAATCTCGAATAAGCTTGTGACACCCGTAGCATTTAACATAGGGAGATAGTGATCGACGCCAGAACCGTATGCATAGATCTCCAGGCGCAAACCACCTTTGAAGTAGATCCGGGATTAGTATTGACCGGATTTACCGAGCGTCATCATGTGAATAGCCTCCCGCTGAACCCGCTTGATGGGAAGCCGGGTGCAAACCTAGCGGTCGAGGGAGTTATTTTTCGCTTGCACTCCGGCCTTCCAACTCGCGAGGAAATGCAACTCACGAGCAAGTTCCTGGGTAAAGGTACCAGCGTCTACTACTACTGGCCCGAAGAGGATGCCATCGAAGTTGTCACGAAAGAGCGAGCCGCATCATTCAGGCGTCATCGTGTTTTTCAGAGTGGATACTATCGGTTGGCGGCCTGGCGACAAAAACAGGTTGCACGACAAGTTACTGTAACTGCTGATACAGGGTCGGCGGATTTTTGGGGGTGTATTGCGCGAGAGGGCGACGAATTCCACGTTCAGGGTCGCGGGATGTACGTGCGCCTGGACTACTGGGCAAAACTGACTGCAGGTGGCAGCTATGGTCATACGTGTTACCAAGCGAAGGCGCTCGACAAAGCTTCTAGTGAGGGTTTGATTTGTGTGACGGCATCTGAATTTGCGCTTTTACGAGAGCTTGGGTTGCATCAGATTGTTCTACCTTCGCGGACGGAACTAGCTGATGAGTTTAGCCTGGTCGAGAACGGCAAAGCTTACGAGCCAGCCATTGAGTCGTTGCTGCGACTATACCAGCCGAAGTTTGTCTTTGAGCGCTTAGTCTTAGGTAACCAGGCGGTCGCCAAAGCGTGTGCTAAGTTGAATATTCCATATATCGCAGAGTTCAATGGTTCGGAACTTACCATGTCCAAGATCTTCGGCGGTCGAGAGATGGCTAATGCTGAATCGCTACAGGCAATTGAGACTGCAGCATTCGAAGCGGCGAACATAGTCAGTACGGTTTCGGATCCTGTTTCAGAGATGGTATTCAGTTTAGGGACCGAGCCTTCGAAAGTTTTGAGTAATCCAAATGGCGTGGACCTAGAGGCTTATGGCCCGCTTCCTGTTGCTGAACGTCTAGAATTGCGCCGATCGCTCGGATTCGAGCCAAATCATGCTGTGCTTGGGTTTTGTGGAACTTTCGGTGGATGGCATGGTATCGAGGTGCTTGCCAAAGCCATTCCGAGGGTTTGCGAAACCAGTGCAAACGTGCGCTTCTTACTCATAGGCGATGGTGGTTTCAAGCATTTAGTGAAAGACGAAATCGATCGGCACCAATTGAATGATCGGGTGGTCGATCTAGGTTTGGTACCACAAACTGACGCGGCACGTTATCTGGCCGCGTGCGATGTGTTGTTGTCTCCTCATTCCAAGAACATGGGCGACAAACCTTTTTTCGGCTCTCCAACGAAACTGTTTGAGTATATGGCCTACGGTGTCGGCATTATTTGCTCCGATCTCGTTCAACTCGGTGAAGTGATGCGACCTGCTTTGCATTTGCAAGACAGGCCAGTAGCTGATACCGGTGAAGCTAGGTCGGTTTTAGTCGAACCGGCTTCTGTAGATGCGCTCGTTGAAGCTAGTCTTTGGCTCGCAAACGAGCCGGATCTTTGTGCTGAGTTGGGCCGCAACGCGAGAGCGGCTGCCGCGAACTACTACTCGTGGGATCAGCATGTGCAAACACTGTTGCGCTTCGCAAGGGGTGAAACGTTACTCGGCTATCACGAAGATAGGGAAAATTTGTGACTACCAATACACAGATCGACACGGATGCTGCGTTGTCGTTACCATCGCGGTTGGAAACACACGATGCGTGGAAAGAGGAAGTACAAAACCAATGGGACAATGACGCGTGTGGCTCACACTACGTCGAAGATGCTGCAGAGGGTACCCTAGACTGGTACTTGGAGGCTGAGTCATATCGCTACAATGTCTACGCTCCATGGATGCACAAAGTCATGGAGTTTGCACGATACAAGGATAAAACAGTCCTGGAAATCGGCGCGGGGCTCGGGACAGATTTAGCGCAATTTGCGAAACACGGTGCGCATACGACCGATTTGGATCTTTCATCTGGCCATCTCGATCATGCGCGAACGAATTTTGCTTTGCGAAGTTTACCTGGAGAATTCCGTCACGGTGATGGCGAAGACATTCCGTTCCGTGACAACTCCTTTGACCTGGTGTATTCCAATGGCGTCATTCACCACACGCCCAACACTGCCCAGGTAGTTGCGGAGATCAGGCGGGTACTAAAACCTGGTGGGCGGGCGATCATCATGGTGTATGCAGAAAACTCTTGGCACTATTGGTATCAGCTCGTGACCAAGATCGGAATTCAACAACAGGAACTACCCTTGAGATCAATGGGTTGGATTATGTCTGGGACCGTTGAGATCAGTGAGCACGGTCAGCGACCGTTGGTAAAGGTATACACAAAGAAACGCTTACGCGAAATGTTCCGCAAAGCTGAATTTCGCCGTATTCGCATTACTCAAAATCAAATGGTCGAGGGAGAATTGCCGCAGAAGCTGTCCTGGATACCCATTTCGATTGCGCGTCGCGTCGCTGGCTGGAATCTAATTCTAAAAGCCCAGAAGTAAAGATCGATGAATGCCTTGTTAAAAGGTTTGTTTCGGCGCATGCGGAAACGAACACGCACCGAAGTGGGTGATGGTGATCAGGCCGGTAGAGTGACGCTACGAACGTGGAACGAGTGGCGCCGCGGGAAGGAAAGCGCGCGATCTGAGGGTACGAACCTATTTGCGGAACTCGATGCTAACAGCCAGTCGTTTGAAGACTGGCTGACCGCACAAGCTGAGGAACCACGGACGTTCGTTGGACTCGCTAAAACAAATCTAGCAAATCGCATTGACACATTCGCAGATTCCAAGACGCGTTGCTTGGCAACTGCGGACAGACTGCTGAAGCATGAATTCAACTTGCTCGGCAGCGGTGTATTTGTGCCCATTTGTCCGGAACGACCTACTGTCGATAGCTATACGCCAATTGACTGGGTGTTAGATCCGGTCAAGGGATTGAGGTTTCCACAGGATTTTCACTACAAAGATTGGGACCTAATGCGCGACCGGCCCGGTAGCGCTGATGTGAAGTTTCCATGGGAGATGGCCCGATGTCAGCACTTCCTAACTTTGGCACAAGCCTGGTGTTTGACCCGAGATCAACGTTACGCGGAAGAAATTCTAATGCAGATCCGCGACTTCGATACGTTTAACAAGGTCGCTCGGGGTGTCAACTGGACGTGTACGATGGATGTCGGTATTCGTGCGGCAAACTGGGCCATTGCGCTGGATTTAATAAAGACGTGTGATGGTCTCGATGAAGATGCGTTGGGGAGCGGGTATGCTTGCCTATTCGAGCACGGGCAGTTTATTAGAGAGAATTTGGAGAACCACTACGAAGTCACCTCCAATCATTACCTGTCTAATATCGTGGGACTACATTTCGTTGGATCGGTGTTCAAGGATACTGATTTCGGTACGGCTTGGATTGAGTTCGCGCTAGAGAGCGTTCCCAGGGAAGTCGATATTCAGGTTCTGCCCGACGGTGCGGACTTTGAATCGGCCATTCCTTATCACCGGCTCGTGCTTGAGTTGTTTCTTGCCAGCCTCAGGCAAGCACAGCACCTTGGCGACGACTACTCGGAGCACTACAAAGAGCGTTTGGTACAAATGACCGACTACTTAGCAGATACCCTGCGCCCGGACGGGCGCATGCCGGTGCTAGGTGATTGCGATGACGGTCGGTTCATCATCGCTACGGACATGTTGACGTGGGACCGGCAAGATCCCAGGCACATTTTCTTTCCCGCAGCGCTGACCCTCGATCAGGACCGGTGGCTACAAGTCTGCACCCCTTCGAGCTTGTGGGAAGCATTCTGGTGGGGTTTTGATGTCGCAGGTCTGAATTCTGTGCCGATGCGATTGAAGGATCACAGTACTTTGTTTCCAGATGCCGGTATTGGTGTTAGCCGTTGGCAGGACCAGTACTTGATGGTCACGAACCCCATTGTCGGTACCGTTGGCTTCGGTAATCACAAGCACAACGAACAACTGGGATTTGAATATCATGACAGAGGCGTACCGCTCTTTGTGGACACTGGCTCGTACGTGTATACCGGTGATGCCGAGGGTCGCAACCTCTTTCGATCGACGGCGCACCACAATACTGTGCAGGTAGACGGCGTTGAGCAAAACGATTTCAATCCGGAGTGGCTATTTCGGATGTTTGAGAAAGCTAACCCCGAACACATAGAATTCACGAACACTGAAGGCGTGACAACCTATGTCGGCATGCACCATGGCTACGAGGAGCAGCTCGAAGAAGGAGTCACTCATCGCCGAACTTTCGAGCATGACCGAAACACCGGATCACTCAGTATTGAAGACATGCTCACTGGGTCGGGTATCCACGATCTGGCATGGCATTTCCACCTTGATCCTAACGTTGGATGCGGGGTTTCAAAGAACAGCGACCAAATCAAGCTTAATGTCGGGCGTCAACAGTGGGTGTTCGACTGGGAAGGGTGCTTTGACGAGGTTCAAATCTTGGATTCATGGGTATCGCCTTCATACGGAGTGCGCATTCCATCGCGCCAGATTTGTTGCAAGCGCACGGGCGTACCATTGAGTTCAGAGACATGGCGATTCAGGATTTCCCGCGTAACACCGACGGCAGCAGGTAGTCGATGAAGAGCATTTCGGTGCTTTGGCAGAATCGGCATATCCTACTTGCGACGACCTGGGTTGAGTTAAGAAAACGCTACGCTGGTACAATACTTGGGCCACTGTGGTTGTTTTTATATCCGGCGATGTTTCTTGGCGTCTATATGTTTTTGTATATGGTCGTCTTCAAAGTCAGGTTTCCCGATATCAGCAGCTTCTCATATGTGGTTCTGGTTTTTTGCGGTCTCGTACCCTATCTCGCTTTGATGGAAACGGCGTCGTCGGGTGCGGCCGTCATTCGCCAAAACATCCATTTGGTCAAAAACGTCATGATTCCGATCGAACTGATTCCAGCTCGGGTCGCCTTGATCGCATTAGTCGCGCAAATACCGGGTTTGTTGCTATTGATGTTACTGGTAGTGCTCGATGATGGGCTGGGACTAAAGTCGATGTACCTTCCGTTGGTTCTGCTTATTCAGTTTGTCTTTTTATTAGGCATAGGATTCTTAATGGCGTCCCTCGGCGGTTTATTCCCGGATCTGCAATCCGCTATCAATGTAATCCTGATATTTCTCTTGTTCATTTCTCCCATTGCTTTCCCTTTGTCGGCCGCACCTGCTGAGGCACAATTGTTTCTCAAGCTCAATCCGGTGACGCACCTTATTCAGATGTTTAGGGGAGTGTTGCTGAATTCGGAACCGATAAATTGGGTATCTGTTGGGGCATTTGTTGGGTTTTCGTTGGTCTTGATGTTCGGGTCCTTAGCTATGTTTAGGCGGTTTAAAGCATATATCGTTGACCATGAGTAGTCGGTTAATAATCGAAGCAAAGGGGCTGTCGAAGAGCTATCCTCTCTATGCGTCGTCGACACAACGATTATTGTCATTATTCAGTCGTAAACGAGCGCTGGCAGGTCCGCGTCACAATGCGCTTGAAAATGTAGATCTGGAAGTTGGTCGAGGTGAGAAGCTTGCTGTAATTGGCCGCAATGGTGCTGGTAAGTCGACTTTGCTGAAATTAGTAACGCAAGCAATCGAGCCAACTTCCGGGTTCATAAGGACCACTGGTAAATCCCATGCACTGCTACAACTAGGTGTCGGATTTCATCCTGAGTTCAGCGGGCGTGAAAACGCCTATTCGTTTCTCGCGCACATGGGTAAGTCGGGTACTGAAGCCGATAGGATGGTCAGTGAGGCTGTATCGTTTGCTGAAATTGAGGAGTACGTCGATCAGCCTTTGAAAACATATTCCTCCGGGATGGCGGCACGTTTGATGTTTGCCGTTTCGACAATCGTGAATCCCGATCTTCTCGTTATAGACGAGGTACTGGGCGTGGGAGACGCGTACTTTCAGAACAAGTCATTCGAACGCATCCGTGAAATGTGTGATCAGAGCGGTACAACCTTGCTGCTCGTGACACACGACATCTATTCTGCAGCCAAGCTCTGCGAACGTATGATCTGGATCGAACAAGGACGGATCCATGCCGATGGTGCACCGGATGATATTCTCAAATTGTATGAAGACTCGATTCGCATTCAGGAAGATAGCCGGCAAAAGCAGAAATTAGCGCTGGCTTACCGGTCTGCGGTTGGACAAGCGAGTGTCCGGCCTCTGTTCCTAGAAATACGCTCGCGGAATAACGAACCTGCGCCGTCACCGATGTATTTCGCAGAGGCATCCTTGCTTGGTGGTGATGGCGAAGTTCTAGAACTGCCGCTGATTGCTAACTCGTTGCAATCTCCTAGCGGTGTTTTTGTTCAGCAACTTCCCCACACCGCTTGGGGTGAAGTTGTCGAGCATAACGGACGTCAAACCAGGCGTTGGGACAACTTCGGCACAGTGGATCACAAGATAGGGTTTGCGCTGTTTCCAGAAGAAGGCTCGCTACACTGGATCGACGACGCGAAATTGGTTATGACGCTTACATCGAATGATGTGGTAGATGCCGATGTGGTTTTAATCAAGCAAGATCGCAGCGAACGCATTCTGGGTAATATCATCAGTCAACCCCTCCAGTGGGAAACGCACGAATTCTTGGTTCGCAATGGGTCGGATGTCAGCGCCCGGGTCATATCGGCGGATCGCGATGCGCAACGTCAGGGATCGGGGCGTATGATCGCCACATCGTTCAACTTGGTCGATGCAGAGGGTAATGACTGCTATCTCGTAGAGCATGGGGGCGCTGTGACCCTCAAAATCGCATACCAAATCAACGACCAGTCACTTCGTGAGCGGTGCCAGATTGTATTAGCTTTTAAGCGTAACGGCGTCGAGGATGTGCTTCGTATTAGAGGTATGGATCTTCTTTTCACTGCCCAAGAGAGCGTTGCAGGCACGATCGAGATCGAACTTACACCGCTGTGTCTGGGCATCGGTCGGTATAGCCTCACGACCTTGATTGCCAAAGAGGGTTACTACGAAAACAGTGACGGTCGTTTCTTCTCAATCAACCCGGACGTGTATGATTGCCAGAGTACGTGTTTGGAGTTTGAAGTCGTGGACCGTGCCAGTTTGATCGCACAGGGAACAGGGTATGTAGGGACGGGTAGATGGCGTCTTGTGCTGCCGAAGGTGGTGTGAGCATGGCCAATAGGCATCTGATCAAAGAAAAAGAGATGCTTGAAACACTTTTGCGGCATTTTCGTGCGTATCTGGCCAGCCAGAAACCTCCGCTGCAGGTTGAGCCAGTGCCAAATTGGCAAATGAACTGGGAGGGACTGGACCACGCAGCACGCGAGCGGGCGGAACTGTGGAATCTAATCTGTTTCTATGGTGACCGACTAAATCCCATACGTACAATGTGGTACTACGACACTGAGCTCGAGTTTGATGGGTCGAGTGAACTCGCACGCCAGATTTATGTGAACCGCTCCTTTGATCCTAACGAGTTGTACTTGCTCGACAAAGTTTTAGATTCTGGAATGACTTTTGTCGATATCGGTGCGAACGTGGGCGCGTACACGCTCTTCGCATCACGTAAAGTGGGACCTGAGGGTCGCGTTGTAGCGTTCGAGCCGAGTAGGCGTGAGATGGCAGCGCTTCAACGCAACCTGGATTTAAACCGTGCATCCAACGTGTCCATACACTCATTGGCTATTGGGGAGAGCAGTGGGGAGGCCACGATTTCTATTGCTGACAAGCACTACAATGGCCACAACACGCTCGGTGAGCTTACGCTAAGCACGACGCTGCCAACAATTCGCTTCACCACAGATCGAGTGAACCACTTCTGGAACGCTCTTAACGACGGTACCACTGAGTTGCCCATTGGAGTTGCCGGAGGTGTGGAAATACTCATCTATTCAGAAGATGTGTTCCGCTACAACTTTAGAAGCATTCGAATTGAACCGGCGGAGGCAGCCCGAGGTGGTTGGGTCATTGAAGAGAAAGGTGAAACTCCTGTAGATCTTCCCTCTCCACTACTCGAAGCAATTTCGAACATGGACGTTCGGAGTTTCGGACACCTCGAGCTGGATGTGAATGATGGGCTATCTGTCAGTGGTACCGGGGGCGCGGGTATTGTTTTCAGGGCTCAACTAGACGGAACTAGCGAATATCTAGTTACTATTGAAGGAGAGAGTGTTCTGGACGAACGAGTAGAACATTATGCCGTGGATGTTGTAAGTGTTGATGAATTCTTTGAGGATTTCGGGCGAGGCAGTCTTGATGTAATCAAGGTCGACATTGAAGGTGGTGAATTAAGTGCATTGAGAGGTGCGGACACCACTATCGACAAGTACCAGCCTCTTATCATCGCCGAGATCGTAAATGACAAGTTGTCGGAGTCGGCGATTAATGAGGTCCATCAGTTGTTCGTGTCAAAGAAGTACGTCTTGTTTGATGTCGTCTTCGGTAAACCCCGCCTGATAGATGTTCGAGGGGAACACGGCAGCAACATAGTTGCAGTCCCACAGCGCATGCTGGAGCAGGTCTTGAGTCTCGGTGATTTAGATGCTTCTGCCTTGTCAGTTGTTGCTGACGCCGATACACCCAAAGAACAATAAGAGCTTTATGCGCGCGTATGTCGATCAAATAGGAGTGTCGTGATGTGTGGGATTGTTGGTAGTTTTCATCCGACAGCGGGGAATGCTGCGTCGCTTGACGTCATCTCCAGAATGCGGGATGCGATGACTCACCGCGGACCGGATGGAAGCGGTGCTTGGCGTTCGGAAGATGGCCGATGTGCATTGGGTCACCGGAGGCTTTCCATCATAGACCTCTCTAGTCAAGCGAACCAACCGATGTTGAGTCAGGATGGCCGAATCGCCTTGGTTTTCAATGGGGAAATCTACAATCACGCTGAGATACGAAAGAGCTTGGTTGAGCTCAATAGGTATGCCTTCAAGACAGATCATTCAGATACGGAGACGTTACTGTATGCATATGCAGAGTGGGGCATGGGATGCCTGCAAAAGCTGTACGGTATGTTCGCCTTTGCTGTATATGACGCTCGGAACGCAGAGAATCCTGTCCTACATTTATGTCGCGACCGTATCGGCGTCAAACCACTCTACTTCACACGCAACCGGAGCGGGGAGTGGTTATTTGCGTCAGAGATTAAGGCGTTGCTGCAACATCCCAACGTCACCAAAGAGATGGATCGGCAAGCCTTTAATCACTATCTGAGCTTCATCGTTGCTCCGGCGCCGATGACGATGTTTCGAGACGTGTTCAAACTCCCGGCGGGGTACTACGCAACCATTGATAAGAACGGTCACGGTTCCGCCACCCAATACTACGATTGTGCACCGAGTTTGGGTGAGTTGTACGATGAAGATGAATTGCCATTTGACGCCGCGGTTGATGAGTTGACCCGTTTATTGAAGCGCTCTATTCAACGCAGGATGGTGAGCGATGTGCCATTCGGAGTGCTACTTTCGGGAGGTGTGGACAGCAGTCTAAATGTAGCGCTGATGTCCGAATTGATGGACCGACCGGTGACGACTTTTACAGTAGGTTACGAACAGTATGAACAATTCAACGAGTATGATCACGCAGCGCGGTTAGTTGAGCAATACCGCACGGATCACCATGAAGCGCGGATAAATTCCGCAGAGGCACTTGAGTTTCTTCCGCGCCTGGTCGAATTGCAAGACGAACCCATCGCAGACAACGTATGTATCCCGTTGTATTTCCTGGCGCGTCTCGTCAAAGAGTCAGGCACCACAGTGGTACAAGTGGGTGAGGGCGCTGATGAGAGTTTTTTAGGTTACTGGTGGTGCGATCACTATCGAGAAAAGTCGCAGTCTATTTATCAACCCATTCGAAATGGTGTGCGTACACGTGGATTAAGAAAGCTCATCGCTCGAACGAGTGGGGTGGCGGAAGATCATGAGATCGCCGATCGGGCAATGCGGGGTAAGGAACTGTTCTGGGGAGGTGCAGTGTGCTGGTGGGGTGGGCTCAAGGAGCAATTGGTGCCGGATAGTCGGGTATTCGACTATCGTGTTCAGTGCCCGATCCCAGGTTTGATGCCCGAATCGCATCAATCGACGGATAGCCACGCGGTGGTTGCAGAGTACTTGAGCGAGCTAGGTGACTTCGGGGATCTGGATGCGTTTCTGAAGATTCCGTACATGGAACTCAAGTTGCGTCTACCAGAGCATCTCCTGATGCGTGTCGACAAAATGACGATGGCGCATTCGATCGAAGCGCGCGTGCCTTTTCTAGACCACGATGTCGTGGAGTTTGCTCGACGTTGTCCTCCGCAATACAAGTTGCACGAAGGGCTTGGCAAGAAAATACTCAAGAAGGCCGCTGAACCCTACGTTAGTCACGATTTGCTCTATCGACGTAAACAAGGTTTTGGAGCACCCATGGATAAGTGGTTCACTGAGTCCGATTTTGGTCCTAAGACGCTATCCTTGTTTCAGAAATCCGAGATCAGACGCATGGAGTTGTTGGACAATCAGTACGTAGAAGAGCTGCTTAAGGGGCAAATCTCCGGAAAAATAAACTATGGCTTCCACCTTTGGAATTTGCTGAACGCTGTGCTGTGGCATGAGCATTGGATCGGCGGTGGGCTCAGGGATTTCTGATCCGGCGTAAGAGTAACATCTAAAATGATGACATTCTGTACACGAGTATTCGGTGTGTTACCGCTGACTTTTGCTCTTGTCGTTACTCCCACGCAAGCAGGGATCCTCTCTGATTGGGAGGTGTCGAAGTACAACAACGGTTTACTGGATAGCAACACTCAAACGTATGTGATGGCTGAACAAGCACCTGCTGGTATCTACTTCGTTCGTGATGGTTTGGATGCTAACCAGACCTATCGTCTGAAGGTCAAGGGTCAGAATGTTTCAGGTCGAGCTACGCTTAGGATTAAGAAAAACGCAGAGACGCCCTCCTACATGCGTGCTCCTACCTACAATTTTGACTATAACCTGGAGGGCGTCAATCGACTTGAGCTGTTGATCTACGCGGACGCACCGTTCGCGTACACGCTGGATCATTTGACTCTCGAGGTTTGTGATAATTGTGTAACAAACCAAGAACTGCGTGAGTTGGTACTGCGGGAGACGCCGGAACTTAGTCGGGTTCTTGATGATGATCAAGATTATGCGTTGAGCTTATTGCTTGATTGGGCGTCAAATCGGCTGGATCTAGGTACCGACCCAGTGCGCGTTGCTGCAAATACGTCACGCGCAGTGTCTGTACCTGTTGCGCAGACATACCAAGACATCCTGATGAAGAATGACGGAGGAATGTGGTGCGCTGGGAAAGCAGTCTTTTTTGGTAAATTGCTTCGCTTATTCGGTTATGAGAGTTTCACCGCTAATTTCGGAATCGTCGAAGATGGACTAAACCATGTGACTACTATCGTGCCTTTGCGCGTAGAAGATGGCTGGCGCTTTCTGAATCTGGATCCCACCTTTAACGTGACGTTCTGGAAGACCTCAGACCAAATGCATGATCTTCTCGAATTGCTCAGCCAACACAAAGCGGCAAAGGTACCCAACCTGTATGAAAAGCAGGGTGATATTTCAAGGATGGAACACTTAGTGACCCATGATCGGATGAACAAGGATCGGTGTGCGCTACCCGTGTCGGAGCATGACGGCTTCTGGGTTTGCCGCAATCCGCAGAAGAACTTCCAGTATACATTCTCCAGCGAGCAGAGTTGGGGAGGATTGCTGCCACATCACGGATTGTCGCGTGGTACCGCGGGATACTTCGACTTAATGCTTGCTGGTTTTTTTTCCGTTGGTTCGACGGGAGATAGCGAAGCGCGCCAAGCTTTCTTAGTGGGATTGCGAAACCTTGGGGTTGATGTTCCCGAGTAACGCAATACGGCTTCTAGCTCTCACCCCCAGCCGTCACGCGCCCACTCCCCTCATACGACCGCTCCACACTCTCCCGGCTCTCCTTTGTGATCCTGTCCCAATCACTCTGCTTCCGACAAATACGCTCAGGAATCCTCGAGCCCGTGCTCCTGACCCTCTTGCAAACGCGCTTGTCTTTCTTTTTCTTCTTTTTCTCCTTCTTAGCCGGGCGTTCCACGTCATCGGCGCCCTGCGCAAGGAGCAATGGCTCATCGGCACTGTCTGCATACGAATAGACCGGGTTCAGAACTGCGAGCGTAAAAACGAGCAGCAACGATATACAAGAGACGAACTTCATCAGCGACCTCGATAGAACTACCTGAGCGCGCGAGTCTACTAACTCGCTGTGTAATTAGCGAATTCTCAGGTTAGATTGAAGTAAAACACCGCTCCCACCGCCAGCGGCGCCGCGAAGCGGGCCAGCACCAGCCAGGCGTTGAACACGACACCTTCGCCAACACCGAGTTCGGCTACTTGCATTTCCCGCTTCAGCAACCAACCCGCGAGGACGGCATATAGCACCCCGCCAATGGGCATCATCAGGTTGGACACTAGGTAGTCGATCAGATCGAACGGTGTCTTGGTGGCGAACGCCTCGAAAGTGCCAAGCGGGTAAAAATTCTCCCAAGTCGAGAACGACAGCACGGTGATGAACCCGAACGCGAAAGCTGCCAGGCCCATGATTGTTGCCGCTACGGGTCTTGAGACGCGTCCGTTCTCGATGGCGCGCGCTGTAGTCATCTCCAGCATGGATATGGATGAGGTGAGTGCCGCGAATAACAGCATGACGAAAAACGCAGCGCCTACTATGGAGCCGCCGGGCATCTGTGCGAAGGCCGTTGACAAGGTTACGAACACAAGTCCCGGGCCGCCGGCCGGGTCGAGACCGTTGGCGAAAACGATGGGGAAGATCGCGAGGCCCGCAAGCAGGGCGACGAGGGTGTCGCCTATGGAGATCGTCACGGCGGAGCTGACGAGATTGATGTCTTTGGGCAGGTAGGCGGAATAGGTCACCACGGCGCCGATGCCGATGTTGACCGAGAAGAATGCTTGTCCCACGGCGTACAGCACGGTGGGTGCGGTCAGCTTGTCGAAGTCGGGATTGAACAGGAAGTCGATGGTGCGGCTGAACTCACCGGTGGTGGCAGCGTAGATCACCAACGCGATCAAGGTGAAGAACAGGGCCGGCATCAGTACTTTGACCACGCGTTCGAGACCAGAGGAAACGCCGCGTGAGACGATGAAGATGGTGATGGCGATGAACAAGCCTTGCCAGAGCACCAGGGCACCGGGTTGATGCAGGAAGGCGCCGAAATTGGCGCCGACTTCGGCGGGTGTCAGACCGGCGATCTGACCGGAGACGGACTTGATCAAGTAGGCGATCGTCCACCCGGCGATGACGCTGTAGAAGCTCAGGACGAGGAAGACGGCGACCAGACCCATCCATCCCAGCCAGCCCCAGTGACGGGTCAGTCCGGCTTCCTGAGCGACCTCGGCGATAGAGGTTGGCGCGGATTTGCCTGCGCGCCGACCGATCATCATTTCGCTGAGCATGATCGGTGTGGCGATCAGGAAGATCGCGGCGACGTAGATCAGCACGAAGGCGCTACCGCCGCTGCTGCCTAGGGTGTATGGAAATTTCCAGATATTCCCCAAGCCGACCGCTGCGCCGATGGAGGCGAGCACGAAGGCGGTGCGTCCGGACCAGTTTTCTGCTGCCATGATGTGTAACCGAGTTTGCGCGGGGCGGGGTAAAGGTAACAAGAATCGGGTGTAAGAGGATACCGGCACCGTGATATCACTGTGATATTGCAAACTGGAGATTCGATGGAAGGATCGCGCTAACGCTTGTCTTTAGTGGTGCGTTGGCGGCAGTCTGATGCCAATCACGGCGTGAACCGGTTCTTAACCTAAGAGGATGCATCATATGCACAATCACAACTTCGCAAACGCGGCTGTCGAGCACGATATTGTCGAACTCGGATTCGAGGAGCTCGATCAGGTCGCCGGTGCCGGGATCGGCATCGAATGGGGTACTGCCACCGGCGTGGCGACGGCACTCGGTGTCGGTGCAGCGGCGTTGACCGCGGCTCCGCTGATCGCCGGTGCGTTAGCCGCAGGATCCATCGCAGCGTCTGCCATGGCGCTGTACTACGGCGCTCAAGACGAGGAGTAAGCCCTACTTTTCGCACCCTTGTGGGAGGCGTTCAGCCTCCCTTTTTTCGAATAGAGACTGAGACCAACAAGGAGCATCGTATGACATCGGACTCTTCCGGACCCAATGGTTCCCCGGTGGGCTTTACCCGCTACCCGGCCATGCGGGCATTTCTGTCGGCTCTCTTCGCTGCCGGTGTTTCGATGGCGTGCGCAGGGGGGCTGGACATCGTCGCGTTCGAAAGAGCGCCGTTTCTTTTTGCGGTCATCTTGCTGTTCGCCTTCGTGGGCGGACTGTTGCAAGAGCGGATGGCGAAAAATTTCTGACACCGAATTGTTAACTCGTTTCAAGGTGGGACGCCGATCTCGTTCTATACGTCACCGGCTGCCAAAACGCTGACTGGTTCAGGTCCAATTCACGTTTGTTTGGTCATAATGCACACTCGAAATTCCGCGAGTTGAGAGTAACAAATGGTCAAGAAGATTTTGCTTATCGGTGCCATGGCAAGCCTGATTGCAGCGTGCACCACAAATCCGTACACGGGCGAACGCGAAGCGTCCAATAAAGCCAAAGGCGCCGGCATCGGTGCTGCCGTCGGTGCCGTCATCGGCGCGCTGACCGGCGACGATGCCGACGAGCGACGCAAGCGGGCGTTGGTAGGCGCCGGTGTGGGTGCGTTGGCGGGGACCGCCGTGGGCGCCTATATGGACGCTCAGGAGGCGCGTTTGCGCGAGCAGCTGCGCGGCACGGGTGTCAGCGTCACGCGCATGGGTGACGATGTCGTGTTGAACATGCCCGGCAATATCACGTTCGGTGTCGATCAAGCCGACCTGCGGGGCGATTTTGTCCCGGTGCTCGATTCCGTGAGCTTGGTGTTGAAGGAATACCAGAAAACGCTGGTCGACGTGACCGGGCATACCGACAGCACGGGATCGGTGGAGTACAACATGAACCTTTCCGATCGTCGTGCGCAAAGTGTAGCGACTTACCTGAAAGGCACGGGTGTGGATTCCATGCGTGTATACACCTTGGGTGTAGGTCCGCACTATCCGGTGGCTGACAACGGCACGCCGAACGGTCGCCAGCAGAACCGACGCGTCGAGCTGGTACTCAAGCCCATCACGCAAAACTCCTAAACCTTCCTCCACAGCCGGCATGTGATGCACGTCACATGCCGGCTTTGTTTATTTCCTAACCCGGTCACGGTTTCTCCGTGGCTCGAATGCTTCCATAGCCCATTACGCTTGACGTTGTGGGTGGAATTGCGTGGTTGGAGCGAGCGGCAGCGGTGCTGCTAACTGGAGCGTTACGTTACTGCTGAGTGGCCTGTTGTCCGTAGTTACCGGTTGTGGCGGTGGCGGCGGCGGTAGCAGTAGCGCGCCCCCCAGCAGTTCGAATCCTCCAAGCAGCCAGCCCGAACTCGCGAGCCTGACGCCCAGTTCATTCGACATCGACATCGCGGCCAACCAGTCCTCGTCGGCGCAGTTCAGCATTGCCAACTCGGGCGACGCGGCACTCACATACTCGGTGTCTGCCTCGGATGCCTGGATCACCATCGACAGCGGCGGATCGGGTTCGGTGGGTGACGGCAGCAGTGCCAACGTCGCTTTTTCGGTAGCCTGCGGCAGTCAGCCGCTCTCAGGCGGTTTGACGGTCGACAGCAACGATGCGGACGAGCCCAGTGTGGCCGTGCCTGTGACGGTGACCTGTACGCCTGTCGTGAGTAACTACGAAGTGGCCAAAGTTACGCTCAACCAGGCTGCGCGCGTATTCGATTCAACGGCGTCCTCTACACTCAACTTTGGTGTAGTTGCCGGGCGTGAGCTTCTTGTGCGCGCCTTTGTTACCGGCGCGGGTGTCCCGCCTACAGCGCGCGTGGTGCTTTCATCTCCCGGTACCGGGAACCAGACCTTCCCCATGCAGACGCCGCCTGCCATCGGCAGTACGCCGGCCGACGAGAGTATCTTGACTGCCAGTCACTACGTCGTCATTCCGGCGGCGGCCGTACCGCCCAGCGCGGAACTCACCGTGGAGGTCAATCCCGGTGCCGGTGCGGTCACGTATCCACAGTCGGGAACGTTGGATCTCTCGGCAGCCGATCCGGGCGAATTCCAGGTGACGTTCGTGCCGGTGACGTTCGAAGGCGAAACGCCGACCATCGTCGCCGACGACTACCTGCGCCAGACGCTGGAGGTCTTGCCGGTCGGTAGTGTAGATGTGGAGGTGCGAGCGCCGTACGTGTTCACGGGGGCCTACGATCTCGATCGATTGCTGGACGAGATGGCCGATCTGCGGGACCTGGACGGCAGCTCACGGTTGTACCACGGCATCATCATTCCACCTGGCGGGTCGACGTCGGGTACTGCGGGCATCGGTTACGTGGGCTTCCCTGTCAGTGCAAGCATCGACTTGGGTGGGTCGCTGTTCGTCATTGCGCACGAAATCGGACACAACTTGAATCTCGGTCACGCGCCGGGTTGTGATGCACCGGGCGCCGATCCGAGCTACCCGTATACGAATGGGGCCGTGGCAACCTGGGGATTCAACATCACCAGCGATGTACTGGTGGCACCCACGGCGACACGCCGGGACTTCATGACGTATTGCGGTGACCTGTGGGTCAGCGACTATCACTTCGACATGGCGTTGGACTATCGCAATCAATCACCGGTGGTGGCGGCGCCGCCGCAAGTGGCCGGCATGACCATATCCGGTCGCGTGGCTGCGGCAGACCCAACTCGAGGTGTGACGCGTTTGACCATGGTGCCCACGGACAAGGTGGCGCAGTCGCTGGTGCGGGACGGTCAGGACCTCCCGTACGAGTTCATTGCCTGGGACCGTTTCGGCAACCGCATCGCCCGTCACGCGTTCAGCACTTACAAAGTGGAGGATCATCAACCCTCGAGTGCATTCGTTTTCAGCATCCAACGGCCTGCTGTACCCATCGACCACTACGAAATTCGTTACCGTGGTGCGGTGATCGATGCAGCCGGGGTGGATGCGCAGCGCACGGCGAGCCCGCCCGTCGTCAACGTCTCATGGGACCGGCACATTGCCGACATCACCTGGCAGCCGCAACCGGGACAGGCGTTGCTGCTCGCCGATGCGGACGGACGCATCTTGAGTGTGGATCGTACAGGGCGGGTTGCGTTGGACAGCCGTCTCAGTGACGCTTTTGTGGCGCGCGTGACGGCGGACGGCCAGATGATGACGCAAGCGGCACCGATACGCCGCAGCGATACCGTGGTGGAGTGGGTGCGCTAGTCTGACGCGGTCAGGGTGCCGTCCAGGTCTTCCTCGGCGCAGAAACCTTCGAATTCTTTGTGCAAACCGGCGATGTCCGCGTTTTCGGCCACCTCGGCGACAAGGGAGACGTTGAAGATCGGCGTCCCGGTGTGGGCCGCCGGTTGGGTGTCGGTCGTCAAATCGCGGATGTTGATTTGGCGTTCGGAAAAAAATTTTGCAATGGCGTGCACGATCCCGGGGTGATCCAATGCCTCGACACTCACTCGGTAGGGCATCGTAGCGCCGGTGTGTTCGCGGCTCTGTGTTTCCCGGAAGAGGTAAGCCAAATCCTTGCTGTTGCAGAGCGTCTGCATGCGCGCGTTGAAGTCTTCCAGCGCAGCGTCGTCGCCTTCCAGCGACATCAGCACGGCGAACTCACCACCAAGCACGGTCATGCGGCTGTCTTCGATATTCAGCGCCAGTGAAGTGGCGATAGCGGTGATATCGCTCACCAAACCCGGTCGGTCGTGACCGATCGTTGCAATGACGGCTTTACTCATCGGTTTCTCAATGCTAGGCCAGCTGTTCGCGAACGTAGTCAGGCAGGTCGCCCAGCGCCACGCGCTGTTGCGCCATGGTGTCGCGATCACGCACTGTGACCGTATCGTCCTCGTCGATGGTCTGAAAATCGACGGTGACACACAGCGGTGTACCCACTTCGTCGTGGCGCCGGTAACCCTTGCCCAGGTTGCCGGTATCCTCGTACAGGATTCTTCCCAGACCCAAGCGCTGCAAGGACGCTTTGATCGCCTTTGCCTTGGCGACGATGCCTTCGTGATTGCGCTTCAATGGCAACACCGCCACTTTGATGGGCGCGAGATGCGGTTTGAAGCTCAACACCGTGCGTTCAGAGCCGTTGTCCAATGTCTCGACTTTGTAGGCTTCGTTCATCACCGCGAGCACACCGCGATCGACACCTGCCGACGGTTCAATGACAAACGGTACTTGCCAGGCTTTGCTGTCGAGGTCCTGCAATGCCAGTTTCGCGTTGGAGTCTTTGTTTTCCATCACGCTGGCGGTCAGGTCGTAGTCACTTTGGTTCTTGGTGTGCGAGCCTAAGTCGAAATCGGTGCGGTTGGCGATGCCCTCCAGTTCCTCCAGGCCGTGCGGAAAACGGTACATGACGTCCACAGTGGCCTTACTGTAGTGGGACAACTCCTCCTTGGGCACGTGCAGCAGTTCCAAGTTGTTTTCGTTCACACCTTGCTCGCCCCACCACTTCAGGCGTTCGTTCACCCAATAGTCGTGCCAGCTCTCGTCCTCGCCCGGCTTGACGAAGAATTCCAACTCCATCTGTTCGAATTCGCGTACACGGAAGATGAAGTTGCGCGGTGTGATCTCGTTGCGGAACGCTTTACCGATCTGCGCGATACCGAAGGGCAGTTTGGGTGACGTCGAGTCGACCACGTTTTTGAAGTTGGTGAAAATCGCCTGGGCGGTTTCGGGCCGCAGGTAGGCGAAGGAACTACCGTCTTCCACCGGACCCATCTGGGTCTTGAACATCAAGTTGAAGGGTCGTGGCTCGGTAAGGTCGGCCGAGCCACAGTTCGGGCACGCGTTGCCCTCGAGGTGATCCGCCCGCCAGCGGCTCTTGCAGTTGCGACAGTCCACCAGCGGGTCCGTGAACGTCGCCTCGTGGCCCGAATGCCGGAGTGTAGTGGGATTGGTCAGAATGGCAGCGTCCAGACCCTCGACGTCGTCTCGGTCGTACACCATCGAGCGCCACCAGGCCGCCTTGAGGTTGTTCTTCAACTCAACGCCTAGGGGCCCATAGTCGTAGACCCCCTGCAAGCCGCCGTAGATGTCGCTCGATTGGAAAATGAATCCACGCCGCTTGGCGAGGGAGACCAACGCTTCCATTGATGTTAAGGAGGACGATGCGGACACTTAGGCTACCTTCTCATGCGGTCTGGGTTGAATAGCGGACGCGACTATACCCGATTTGCCCGGTTACATCGCCTTACAACTCGCCACAACTTTGCCACAGTTTTGGCACATCCTTGGTACAAAGCTGTGCGAAATCCGTTGAGCGAATTTGTTGTAATAGCGCTACCAAAATACAAGTGAAGCTATCCCATATCCGGGCCGGAACAAAACAGTGAGACGAGACGATCCCGACAATAAGACCTTCTTTCGCAGTACACAGCGCGTGTTCCGCATGAACGAGTCTTGGTACTTCTCCGCTCGCGAAGGCGATCAAGGCCCGTGGGGCTCGGAGCTCGACGCAAAGCGCGAATGTGAGCGCTTCACGGAGGAGAAAACCGGGTTGGCGCACTTTCAAGAAGTCCGTGAGCTGGAGAGCAAACAGACGCGGGTGCTGCCGAAGCTGGCGGCCTTGCCGTTGAGCAAACGCGATCAGGTGCAGCTCACGCCCTACAGCTCCGACAGCGTGGAATCCCTTGCGGTGTTGAGTTAGTTCTGTTTACCTTTGCCCCAGATCAGGGGTGGGGTAGCAAATCCGAATGTCAGGCGCGGGGACCGCACGGTCGGCTTTATTCGATTTAACCGGCAAGGTCGCACTTATCACCGGATCGAGCAAAGGCATCGGTCGCGCTATCGCAGAAGAGATGGCGCGCCACGGTGCCGCCGTGGTGATTTCCTCACGCAAAGCAGATAACTGCGCGGATGTCGCAGAGGCCATCAATTCAGAGTTAGCGGATGCGTCCGGTAGCGCAGTGGCCATACCGGCACACGTGGGGCGCAAGGAGGAACTGCGCCGCCTTGTGGATACCACCCGCGAGCAGCTCGGCAAAATCGATATCTTGGTCTGCAATGCCGCCGTGAATCCCTTCTACGGGCCGATGGCCGAGCTTCCGGACGATGCCTTCGAGAAGGTGTTGAGCGTCAACATACAAGCCAATCACTGGCTGGCGCAGATGGTATTGCCGGAAATGGTGGCACGTCAGGACGGTGCGGTCATCGTGGTGTCCAGTGTCGGAGGACTGCGCGGCAGCGAAACCCTGGGCGCCTATTGCATCTCAAAGGCTGCAGACGTGCAGTTGGTGCGCAATCTCGCCGTGGAGTATGGCCCTCACAACGTTCGCGTGAATGCCATCTCTCCGGGGCTGGTGCGCACCGATTTCGCCCGCGCGTTGTGGGAGAATCCCGAGATCCTGAAAGAGCGGACTTCCGGCGACCCGTTGCGGCGCATTGGCGAGCCACACGAGATTGCCGGGGCCGCGGTGTACCTGGCTTCGGCCGCGGGCGCTTTTACGACGGGGCAGAACATCGTGGTCGACGGGGGTTCGACCATCAGTTAGCGGACAGTTAGCGGATCAATTGGTCTATCGGAGAGAACAACAACCATGAACGAACAAGTGAGTGCGAGAAAGTGGTGGGCGACGGCAATCATGGTGGGTGCCGTGGTGGGTTTGGCCTGTTTGATCGTCGGCGCGCTGGGCAGCAAAATGGGAATCTGGGGCTTCCAGGCGGGATTTATGTTCCTCGCCGTCGGCGTGGTGCTGGCGACGGTGTGCTTCTTCCTCGGCGTCATCGCCTTCGTCGTCAGCATCGTCAAGAACATGCGTGCCGAACGCGGTGCCGTGCTGATCGGCGTCGCCGTCAGCGTGGTGATTCTGGCGCTGATGGGCGGGCAATACATGACCGCGCAGTCCGTGCCGCCCATTCACAACATCAGCACCGACACGGAGAATCCACCGCAGTTCGACAAAATCGTGGCGCTCAGAGGCGAGGCAGCGAATTCGCTCGAGTACACCGCCGACGTGGCGCAAAAACAACGGGAAGCCTACCCGCAGCTGAAATCCCATATCAGCACGTTCAGTCAGTCGGAAATGGTGAGTAAGGCGGCGGCTGTCGTGGAGCAACTGGGCATGGAACTGGTGTCTACCGATGCAGGTGCCGGGATCGTCGAAGCCACCGACACCACGTTCTGGTTCGGCTTCAAAGACGATGTGGTCATTCGTGTGCAAGCCGAAGGTGCCGGTTCGGTTGTCGACGTGCGCAGCGTCTCGAGGGTCGGGCAATCCGACCTCGGTAAAAACGCTGAGCGCATTGGCGAAATTCTGGCGGCGCTCGAAGCCGGATAAGAGCGCCCGGCAAGCCCAACACTTACAGCGCCTCGCCGATCCGGGAGGCATCCTTCTCGAGTTTGTTCTCGAGGAGTGTTCGTGTTCGAGTCTCCCTTGGCAGGGATGGCCCCCCGCCCGCCCCGGTCCCGTAAGGTACAGCTGTTCCGTGAAGCGGCGCTGGCGCGTGAGCTAGATCAATTCGGCGACGTGGTGCACTGGCGGGGCGTCAGGCATCGGTCGTTGACCTGGATGGTGCTCGGTGCGCTGGGGCTGGCTGCCGTTGTATTGATGCGTCTCGAGTACGCGGAAAAGCTGACTGTGGGCGGCGCAGCCATGCCGCTAACACAGCCGGTGATCCTGAAAGCGCAGGCACAGGGCATCGTCGCGCAACTGTGGGTGGACGAAGCGGCCGCCGTGGAAGCCGGGGCACGCTTGATTGAAGTGGCTTCAGAGCGTTATCAACCGAATGGTCAGACGCGGGTTCAGCAGCAATTGGCGGAACTGACGCGTTCACGCGCTGCGCTCGATCAGGAACTTAAGCAGATGTCCGACTTGCACACCGTACGTCGGCGCGGGTTGCGTGAGCGCTTGCGGCGTGTGCGTTTGTTGCAGGCGAGCCTGGAGCAGGGTGGCACGCTGATAGAGCGGCGTGCCGCTCTCGCCGAGCAGGCAATGTCCAGAGCGGATCGCTTGCGGGACGCCGGTGCCATGAGTCAACAGGACTACGAAGCTGTGCAGGCGGGCGCTCTGGAGCACGCCAGCGGCCTGCAAACACATCGCCAGCGGGCACTGGACGCCTCCACCCAAGCGATGACGCTCGAGGACGACATCGAACTGGCAAACGCACAGTTCGAACTCTCTCGCGTGCAGTTGACGGCCCAACGCGATTCGATCGCGCACGAAATGTCGCGTGTTGGTCACAGCGATCGCGAACTCATCGTTGCGCCCGTGAGTGGGTATGTTACGGCACTGCAAGTGAGGTCCGGCGATGCGGTTTCGGTCGGGTCGACATTGCTGACCTTGGTAGCGGATGAGGGCGCGCACGAGGTGCAGTTGCGACTGCCGCCAACGGCGGCATCTCGTGTGCGTCCCGGTATGTCCGTGCGCATGCGTTACGCCGGCTATCCGTTCCAGGAATTCGGCATGGTAGACGGCGAAGTGGTGCGGGTGCACTCGGTGCCCAGCGGTCCGGGTGGGAGCGGCTATACGGCTCAGGTCAAGATCGTCGACTTGCCTGACGCTGTCGACGTTGTGCCGAGCGGGATGTCGATCACGGCTGATGTCGTGTTGGAGCGTCGTCGACTGTGGCGCTGGCTTGTCGAACCGTTACTCACGACCTTCTCGCGCGTCTGACGCCGTTGCCGCGTATCCCGTTAGTGCTGCAGAGCGAAGCTCACGAATGTGGGCTCGCTTGTCTAGCGATGGTTGCAGGCACTTTCGACCGCGGGGTGGATCTTGCCAGCCTGCGCCTGCACTTCCTCGGCCAGCAGTTGGATACCCATAGAGGTCTCAACCTGAAAGAGATCGCGCTTTACGCTCAGAGCTTGAGGCTTGCCGCACGCGGCTTACGCGCCGAACCGGGTTCGCTCAGGCAATTACGCCTGCCGGCGATTCTGCATTGGAATATGAACCACTTCGTTGTGCTGGTGGCTGTCAAACGTCACGGCATCGTTATCCACGATCCCGCTGTGGGGCGCGTACATTGCGGTTGGAGCGAGGTGCACGAGAGTTTTACGGGTGTCGTGTTGGAGCTGTGGCCGGACACGGATTTCGAACCACAACGACAAGCGCCACCGCGCTTACGGCTCAAAGACATTGTTGGACTGGCGCGTCATAGCGGTGCTTCGGTGGCGTGGGTGTTCGTGCTGTCGCTGGCTCTGCAACTCATTGTGATCGCCGGGCCCTGGCACGTGCAGTGGACCGTGGATGAGGCGATTGCTGCGGGTGACTCACACCTCGTGGGCGTGTTGGCCATCGGCTTTGGAGTATTGCTGCTTCTGAAGGTCGCTACTCAATGGTTGCGTGGGGTGGTGGTGCTGCACTTGGGTCACGAGCTGTCGTTTCAGTTGGCGTGTCGTTTGTTGCATCACCTACTGGCGTTGCCGTTGACTTGGTTCGAACGGCGTCATGTCGGGGACATCACATCGCGTTTTGGGTCGTTAAGCCCTGTGCGTGAGTTTCTGACGCAAGGCGTTGCCGCGCTGATGGTCGATGTGTTGATGGTGGGGGTCACCGTCGTGGTCATGCTGCTGTACGCTCCCAAGATTGCCGCGCTGGTGGTGTTGCTGCACCTCTCCTTTGTCCTCGCTTATGCCTGTGCCGTACCGCGTTTGAAGCGCCTGGGATTGAGTGCCATTGCTGCACAAGCCCGGGAACAAACGCACCTGCTCGAATCTGCACGGAGCATGTATACCGTCAAGGCGTATACGCTGGAAGCCGTGCGAGGTCGCCAGTGGCAGCGCTTGCACGCCAATACGATTCGCCAGGGCCTGGCGTTGGGTCACACACAGCTTTGGGTGGCGCTGACAGCGCAATTGACCGCTGGTGTGGAGTTGATTGTCGTGATTTATCTCGCCGCCGTCGACGTTTTCCAAGGCGCGCTGACGGTGGGGATGTTATATGCGTTTTTGAGTTACCGCGGTCACTTCGCCGCGCACTTGAAATCGCTGGTGGACCAGGTGGTGACGATGAAAACGCTCGAGGTACACCTGGAACGGCTGAGCGACATCTGGTGTGCCGAGCCTGAGTCCCTTCGTACGCCGACCGCGCTCGAGCGGCAGATCGGGGGTGTGCCGGTGCTGCAACTGGAACAGGCATCGTTTCGTTACTCGGCATCGAGTGGTCAGCTGTTGCGCGATGTCGACCTGCGTATCGCACCGGGAGAGTTCGTTGTCATCATCGGGGAGTCGGGTGCCGGTAAGAGCACCCTGTTGAAGGTGTTGATGAGTGTGCTGGTGCCGACGACAGGGTGTCTCAAGTGGGGTCATGCACCGGTTAACGGCGGCAACGTCCAGGACTATCGTGCAAGCATCGCCTGCGTTGCCCAGGAAGATGGCTTTTTCGGCGGTAGTGTCGGTGCGAATGTTTGCGGATTCGAGGATGTGGACGAACAGCGGCTCCAGTCGGTGCTGGATCGGGTCGGGCTGACTTCGATATTGGCTGGCTTACCCATGGGGGTTCGCACCGAAATCGGTGACATCGCCGCGGGATTTTCGAGCGGCGAGCTGCAGCGCTTGTATCTTGCACGGGCTCTATATCGCAATCCCGACTATCTCTTCCTCGACGAAGGCACGGCCAACTTGGATCCGGTGAGCGCGGCATTGGTGCAACGGTTGGTCAGTGAGCTCGACTGCACACGAGTGGTCGTCACCCACGATATGAGTTTTGTGCCGTTAGCGGACCGGGCGTTCGAACTGCAGCAAGGCCAGTTGGAGCAAATCGGTGTTTAGAACTTCAAGCGTTGCGCCGACAGGGTCGTAAGATCGATGATGCCCACGGCGTTGAACCCCATCATGTGTCCCGCGCACTCACCGGGATTGTAGATGAGCGTGCTGTGCTGGGTGAGTTCTTCGCGGTAGCGGTGGGTGTGTCCGTGCAGCGCGAGATGGTGGTCTGGCGCCAGATGGCCATTAAACTCGAGCGGATCGTGCACGACGATGATGCGCCGCTCTGCCCAGGTGACCTCGAACGGGGGTTCGCAGAACTGAAAACCGTGGCGATCGATCGCCGCGTCCAGCGAGTCGCGCTCTTGATCGTTGTTGCCGAACACACCGTACAGCGGCATGTCGAGGTGGGCCAGAACGGCGATGGTCTTTGCTTGTGTGACATCGCCGGTGTGCACGACCAAGTCGACACGGGCATCGTTGAACAACGTGACGATCTTGGCCACGTTGGCCATGTTGTTATGCGTGTCGCTGACGACGCCGATGCGCATTGACTACGTAAACTCGCTAATCCGTTTCTTAAGAGGCATAAAAAAAGCTAACGCCGGTGACCGGCGCTAGCTTTATGATGGTTGGACGGATGCGCGTTAGGCTTTCTCTAGGACGTGTATGCCGCACGCCGAGCCTAATCCGATGACGTGGGTCAGTCCGATGCGCGCACCTTCCACCTGGCGCTTGCCTGCCTCGCCGCGCAAGTGCGTGGAGACTTCGTAGATGTTGGCGATGCCGGTGGCGCCGAGCGGATGGCCTTTGGACAGCAGACCGCCGGATACGTTGACCGGGATGCGTCCGCCAAGAGCAACCTCGCCGTCGTCGATCAAACGACCGGCTTCGCCGTCTTTGCAAATCCCGAGGTTTTCGTAGTGCAGGATTTCCGCAGTGGCAAAACAATCGTGGAGTTCGATCAAGTCGATGTCGTCGGGTCCAAGACCTGCCATCTCGTAGGCCTCGGCCGCTGCGCGGCGCGTGCAGGAGTTGACGTCGGGCATGACCAAGTCGCGCTCCTGCCAGGGGTCGGAAGCCATGACCGAGGCGCGCACTTTGACCGCACGGTCCATCAAGCCCAGCTCTTTCGCCTTGTCTTCTGAACAGATCACAGCGGCGGCAGAGCCGTCGACATTGACCGAACACATTAACTTGGTATTCGGGTAGGAGATCATTTCCGCGTTCATGACTTCATCGAGCGGTGTCTCGATTTGGTACATCGCTTTGGGGTTCAGGGTGGAGTGGTGGTGATTCTTCACGGACACCTTGGCGAACTGCTCGAATGTAGTTCCGTACTTGCGCGAGTGCTCCATGCCCGCTTCGGCAAACACGGCGGGCATGGTGCCTGAGCCGAGCAAGCCTTCCTTGGGAATGCCGGTAGCGCCGCCGGCACCGCCCAGCAGACCCTTGCCCATTTGTTCGACACCCACGGCCAGCACGCAATCGTACAAGCCGGCTTTTACGGAAGCCCAGGCTTCGCGAAAAGCAGTCGCACCCGTCGCACAGGCGTTCGCGACATTGACGACGGGGATACCGGTCTGTCCGATTTCCTGCAGGATGCGCTGACCGACCATGCCGGAGGCTTGGCCGAGGTTACCGCAGTACAGGGCCTGCATGTCCTGGATGGTCAACCCGCAATCGTCCAAAGCCATCAACGCGGCTTGAGACCCGATTTGGGGGACGGTGCGCTCGGGGAAGCGCCCGAATTTGATCATGTCTACACCAACAATGTATGCGTCGGTCATTTAGTTTCTCCTCTGAATTGGGTCGGGATAGATCAGCTCTTGGGTGAAAAGAAGTACGACATGTAGGCATTGCCGTCGCGGTCTTTACGGCCGAGCGCGTCGTCATATACCACTTCTACGGGCATATCGAACTCGATCTTGTCGGGATCGGGTTCGACGTTGATCAGATTGCCTTTGATGGCGGTGCCGTCGTCGAGGTCGACGATGGCGCTGATGTAAGGGACGTCGATGCCGGGAAACGAGCGGTGCACGATAGAGTAAGAGTACAGCTTGCCGCTATTGGGCAGGGTGACCGTGCTCATTTGGTCGCGCGCCCCACACTTGGAGCACACCTCGCGCTCGCCTAGAAAAGTGGCACCGCAACTACCGCATTTGTAGCCCTCAAGGTATGGATCGCCGTCTTCCGGAATCTTCAGATACGGCACGGCGGGTAATGGTTGTGCACTCAACTTAGCGCCCCTCTCATGAATGTCGAACCCCCGATAATACCTTACTTTTGGCGCTCAAGTCGCGCTACACTCGGCGTGAGGGACAGGGATTCGAGCGAGGGAGGAGGCATATGCGCGGTAGAATCACGGCGATCCACTTTGGTGTCATCCTTGGTCTGAGCGGCCTCGGCGCCGGTTGTACGCCGTACAACGTACCGATCAGCATACCCACTAAAAAAACCGCCGAGGTGCTGAGTGTCCAGGATGATCGCGATATGGTGACGATGGGTTCTCCGTATCTGTATCTCGAGAAACCGGACGTCGACTGGGGTCGGGCACGTATCGATGCGGCACAGCATTGCGAGCAGTGGAAGGGCATGAGCCAGGCCGAGCCGGTGGGGGTGACCCGCCGCGAGTGCATGTCTTGGGCCGGCGGCGACTGTGTGCGCTACGCCATCGTTGGCGATTATCGGTGTGTAAAATAGCGGTGGTATATTGCACTTGAGACGACGGGAACGATTATGAAATCGCTGAAGGTCAAAGACTACATGACGACACGCCTGGTGACGTTCACCGAGTCGACCAATGTGGTCGAAGCCATGGATGTGCTGTTGAAGAACAAGATCTCAGGCGCGCCGGTATTGGACGCGGACGGCAAAGTCGTCGGCGTGCTCTCGGAAGTCGATCTCATGCAGGTCATCGTGCAGGACAGCTACTACGACGAATCCGTAGGCATTGTCGGCGACTACATGAAAACGCCGGTCGACACCGTGGATCGCGAGATGGACATCTACACGCTCGCCGAGAAGTTCGTGAAAGAACACCGGCGTCGTTACCCGGTAATTCACAACGACAAGTTGGTGGGACAGATCAGTCGCCGGGACGTGTTACGCGCGGCGCAGGAATTTTTGCACCACACCGCCTGAACTTTTCTAGATCTTGGAGCGAATCAGTTCGTTCACTTGTTTTGGATTGGCTTTGCCCTGGGTCGCCTTCATGACCTGGCCGACGAAGAAGCCGAGTACCTTGTCCTTACCCGCTTGAAGCTGTGCGACTTGATCGGGATTTTCAGCGAGCACTCTTTCGACGATCGCTTCGAGCTCGCCGCTGTCGCTCATTTGCTGTAATCCCAGGGCAGCAATGAGTGCATCGGGATCCGCGCCCTGTTCCTTCCACACCGCTTCGAACAAGGTCTTCGCGGTTTTGGAAGACAATGTGTCGTCGTCGATGCGCTTAATGATGGTGCCGAGCTGTTCGGGGTCAATGGGGCTGTCGTTGATCTCCAGATCGTGGCGATTGAGGTTGGCGGCGAGTTCGCCCATGACCCAGTTGGCGCTTTGCTTGGCGTTGCCGCAATAGCTGAGCACGGCGTCGAAGAACTCCGCCACGTCGGGATCGTTACTCAGCCAACCGGCGTCGTAGGCCGTCAGGCCGAGCGTTTCCTGGTAGCGCTCGCGCCGTGCCGCGGGTAGCTCGGGCAAGCTCTTGGCGATGGCTTCGACGGTGGCGGGTTCAATGACCAACGGCAGGAGATCGGGATCCGGGAAGTAGCGATAGTCCTCGCTCATTTCCTTACCGCGCATGGGGCGGGTCTCGTCGCGTTCGGGATCGTACTGACGGGTTTCGCGTTCTATGGTGCCGCCGCTTTCCAGGATGTCGATGTGGCGTTCGATTTCGTAGTTGATGGCGCGCTCGACAAAACGAAACGAATTGATGTTCTTGATCTCGGTGCGTTCGCCGTAGGTGTCCTCGCCGACGGTGCGCACGGAGACATTGGCATCGCAGCGCATGCTGCCCTGTGACAGATCACCGTCACAGATTTTCAACGATCTCACCAGGCCGTGTATTTGGCGGAAGTATGCCGCGGCTTCTTTCGCGGAGCGCAGGTCCGGTTCCGACACCACTTCCAAAAGCGGTGTGCCGGCGCGGTTGAGGTCGACACCGGTCTGGCCCGGGAAAAGGTCGTGTACCGATTTGCCGGCATCCTCTTCCAAATGCGCGCGCGTGATGCCGATGATGCGTTCGCTGCCGTCGTCGAGCTGCAGGGTCAACTGGCCCGCACCGACGATGGGTGTTTCGAACTGGCTGATTTGGTAACCCTTGGGCAGGTCCGCATAGAAATAGTTTTTGCGATCGAATATGGAGTGCAGATTGATCTGTGCGCCGATCGCCAGGCCGAACTTGATGGCCATGTGCACTGCTTCTTGATTGATCACGGGTAACACGCCGGGAAGACCGAGGTCCACGGCGCAGGCTTGGGCATTGGGGGCTGCGCCGAAGGCGGCACTTGCGCCTGAGAATATTTTACTCGACGTAGCCAGCTGCACGTGCAATTCCAAACCGATGACACTCTCCCACTGCATCGCTAACTCTCGAGGCCGGAGGGGTGTTGCAGATGCCAATCGGTGGCGCTCTGGTAGGCGTGGGCCAGGCTCAACGCGACGTCCTCGCGAAAGTGCGGTGCGATCAATTGTGCGCCGATGGGTAGACCGTCTACGAATCCGCACGGCATGCTCAAGCTGGGTAATCCGGCCAGGCTGACCGGTACGGTGAACATATCCTGGTTGTACATGGCGACGGGATCGTCGGTGAGGGCGCCTTTTGCGAAAGCCGGAGTCGGTGTGGTCGGCGTCAGCAGAACGTCTACCTTCGCGAAGGCGCTGGCGAAGTCGTTGGCGAGCAAGCGGCGGATCTTCTGTGCCTGGAGGTAGTAAGCGTCGAAGTAGCCTACCGACAGCGCGTAGGTGCCGGTCAATATGCGACGTTTGACCTCGTCACCGAAACCCTCGCTTCTCGAGCGCTCGTATAGATCCTCCAGCGATGTGGGATTGTCGCAGCGATAGCCGAAGCGCACACCGTCGTAGCGGGACAGGTTTGTGGAGGCCTCCGCACCTGCGATCACGTAGTAGGCGGCCACTGCGGCGTGGGTGTGTTCCAAGTGAACTTCCACGGTAGTGTGGCCCAACGACTCCATTGTGCTGCGTACGGCGTCTAACGATGCTGTCGAACTTGCGGCTTGCCAGTATTCCAACGGCAAACCGATCTTGAGCGGCGGGCACTCACTCGGCGGCGTGTGGGTTAGCTTGTCAAGCCAGACATCCGAGCGTTCGGCACTGGTGGAGTCGCGTGGGTCGAAGCCCGCCATGTGGGCAAGCATTAGGGCTGCATCCTCTGCCGTGCGCGTCATCGGACCGCCCTGGTCCAGACTCGAGGCAAAAGCCACCATACCGTAACGCGAGACGCGCCCGTAGGTCGGTTTGAGTCCGGTAATGCCGCAAAACGCCGCCGGTTGCCGGATCGATCCACCGGTGTCCGTGCCTGTCGCCGCGGGCGCGAGTCCGGCGGCGACCGCAACGGCAGAGCCACCGGAAGATCCGCCAGGAACCTGGTTCAGCTGCCAGGGGTTGCTCACAGGGCCAAAGTAGCTCGACTCGTTGGAAGAGCCCATGGCGAATTCGTCCATGTTGGCTTTGCCGAGCGTGACGGCACCGGCGGCTTTGAGCTTTGTAACGACGGTGGCGTCGTACGGTGCAATGAAGTTGGCCAGCATCTTCGAACCGCAGGTGGTCGGCAGGCCTTCGGTACAGAAGATGTCCTTGTGCACCAGAGGCACGCCGGTGAGTGCGCTGTGGTTACCCTGCCGGCGCGCTGCGTCTGCCGCTTGTGCCTGGGTCATGGCGCCCTCGGCGTCGACGGTCGTCAGCGCGTTGAGTGCGCCGTTGAATGCTTCGATGCGCTCGAGGTAGTAGCGGGTCAACTCGACGCTGGAGAACGCACCGGATTCGAGCCCCCGTGACAGCGACGTCAGTGTGGCGAACGGCTCCATCGCTACTCGACGACTCGCGGCACCAGGTAATAGCCGTCCTCGGTAGCGGGAGCGCCGCGCTGAAAACGTGCACGGTCCACCTGCTCCGTAACCTCATCCGGGCGCAGCCTTGCAGTGACATCCAAGGGGTGCGCCATGGGTTCGATACCCTGCGTGTCGATGGCTTGGATCACGTCGATCATGTGAACGATGTCGGTGAGTGTCTCGCGAACCCGGGCGCGCTCGCGGTCGGTGAGTGACAAGCGCGCGAGTGTGGCCAGGTGTGCGACGTCGATACCTTCTTTGTCGATCGCGTCGTCGGTTGTCGCTGAAGAGGTCACCGTCGGGCCCAACCATAAGAGTTTTCAGCCATGCGTATGTGCACTCACCGAGTTCTCAAGGGGTGGGAACCTTATGTCACAGTTCAGTATATTTCCAGGTTTGTCTCGTGCCTTTCTAGTTTGGAATGCATTATCATTGGACTTTCGTAGTGGATTCTTTCGTAGATGTTCAAGAATATTCGTGGGCTCTTCTCCCGCGACCTCTCCATCGACCTGGGGACGGCAAATACCCTTATCTACGTTCGTGACCAAGGCATCGTCCTCAATGAACCCTCAGTGGTGGCGATTCGCAACCAAGGCAATCAGAAGAGTGTGGCGGCGGTGGGCTTGGACGCGAAGCGGATGCTCGGGCGCACGCCGGGCAACATCACGGCAATTCGACCGTTGAAAGACGGAGTCATTGCGGATTTTCTGGTCACGGAGAAGATGCTCAAGTACTTCATCGCCAAGGTCCACGAAAACTCTTTCATTCGGCCCAGTCCGCGTGTTTTGGTCTGCGTGCCCTGTAAATCCACGGAAGTGGAACGCCGCGCGATCCGCGAGAGTGCGCTGTCGGCCGGCTCTAGGGACGTGCGTCTGGTCGAAGAACCCATGGCTGCGGCGATCGGTGCCGGCCTGCCTGTACAAGAAGCGGTAGGGACGATGGTCGTGGACATCGGTGGCGGTACCACCGAGATCGCCATCATTTCGCTCAATGGTGTGGTGCTGTCCGATACGGTTCGCGTCGGCGGCGATCGTTTCGATGAAGCCATTGTCGCTTACGTGCGCCGTACTCAAGGTAGTTTGATCGGTGAGGCGACCGCAGAGCGTATCAAGCAGGAGATCGGTGCGGCCTATCCGCAAAAAGAGATTCGCGAGATCGACGTTCGCGGCCGCAATCTCGCAGAGGGAGTGCCGCGTAGTTTTACCCTCAACAGCAATGAGATTCTCGAAGCGCTGCAGGAACCGCTGTCGATGATCGTGTCGGCTGTGAAAAGCGCGCTTGAACAGTGCCCGCCGGAACTGGCGTCAGACATCGCGGAAACCGGCATGGTGTTGACCGGTGGGGGTGCGTTGTTGCGCGACTTAGATGTATTGTTGGCGGAAGAGACGGGATTACCGGTGATCATCGCCGAAGATCCATTGACTTGTGTTGCGCGTGGCGGCGGCAAGGCTCTCGAACTCATGGACGCTGCCGGGAACGCCGACCTCCTATCGACCGCTTGATCGTGAGTGTTCGGTCCAACGAGCCTGGATTATTCAGCTAGACGGAAGGAGGGTTCGCCATAAAGGCTCTGTTCGTTCGCGAGACCGGTGCCGGCTTTCTTCTCCTCGGTTTGGGGCTCCTTTCTGCTCTCCTCATTAGTGTCGAATCATCGACCCGACTGACTGAACCCGTACGCAGCACGCTTGCGAGCGTGGTGAGCCCCTTGTTCCTGGTGGCGGAGTCGCCCTATCTGCTCGGCGACACCGTCGACAGCGTCTTTACCACCAATCAGCAGCTGCGTGACCACAATGCCCTGCTCGAGCGTCAGGTTTTGGAACTGGCCCAGGTGTCGCAACAGTATGTGGCGTTGAAGGCTGAGAACGACCGTATGCGCGAGCTGTTGGGTTCCCAGGCTCGTCTGCCTTACGAAGTGCTGGTCAGCGAATTGGTCGGCGTAATTCCGGATCCAACCACGCATCAAGTCATCATCGACAAGGGCGCGAACTCGGAGATCGAAGTCGGACAAGCCGTGCTCGACGCCAATGGCTTATTCGGGCAGATCGTGGAAGTCGGTGAGTTTACGAGTCGGGTGTTGCTGGTTACGGACAGGGACCATGCCGTGCCCGTGCAAATCAACCGCAACGGTGTACGAAGCATCGCCGGTGGCACTGGACAGCAAGACGTACTGGAACTCGAGAACGTACCGGTCTCTGCCGACATCGTGGAAGGCGACTTAGTAGAAACGTCAGGGCTCGGTGGGCGGTTTCCTCCGGGCTATCCGCTCGGGCGCGTATTGTCGGTCGTGGTCGAACCCACCTCGTCCTACACCCAGGTGGAAGTCCGGCCCAGTGCCGACCTCGACCGTTCGCGGCATCTTTTGGTGATCTTCAAGCCCGACCAAGAAGGCGGTCTTGTGGAAGGCCTGGGCGAGGTTCCGTAGGTGAATCCATCCAAGGGGGGATGGGCGATCCTGCTCAGTGTCGTCGTAGCGATGCTGCTGATGATCGTACACTTACCGGAGTCCTGGCCGAATTGGCTCGGCTGGTTGCGTCCGCATTGGATGATTCTAGTGCTGTATTTCTGGGTGGTGGAGTTGCCCCACCGTGTCGGGTTGATCGCGGTGTGGTTTCTGGGTCTGCTCGTCGACGTATTGTTGTCGCACCCTCTCGGTCTCAACGGTTTTCTGTTCGCGGCGACGACGTATATTGGTTGGCGTTTCTACGAACGTCTCAGGATGTACTCTGTGCTGCAGCAATGCGTGGTGTTGTTTGTCTTAATTCTCGGCGCCGAAGTGCTGAAAGTGCTGGTGATCGGCATGACCAGCGAGCGCGAGTGGGGTTGGGCCATCGGCTTGCGCCCCTTAATGTCGATGTTGGTTTGGCCGATTGTGTACCTCTTGTTGCTGCGTGTGCGCACCAGCCTGCGCATCGAGTGAATTGTTGAGCGCTATGGACGTCAAACTGATACTGGCCTCGGCGTCGCCGCGGCGTGTCGAGTTGCTGAAACAGATGGGCCTCGCGTTTACGACCCGTGTGGCCGACATCGACGAGACGCCTCAAGGCGACGAGCTACCGGGCGACTATGTGGTGCGCCTGGCCCGAGAGAAAGCGCGCGTCGTCGGACAATCGCAAAGTTCGACAGCCCCACCGTGGGCTGTGATCGGCGCGGATACCGCGGTGGTGGTGGAGGACCGGATTCTCGGCAAGCCCATGGACCGCCAGGACGGGCTTGCCATGCTGATGGCGCTCTCCGGCCGCGTTCATACTGTGTTCACGGCGGTTGCGGTATACGATGGGCGTACTTTGCGATCGACGTTGGTTGAGACGCATGTCACGTTTCGCGAACTCGACGCAGCCGAAGCCCGTCATTACTGGGATACCGGCGAAGGCGCCGACAAAGCCGGCGGTTATGGTATTCAAGGAATTGGGGGTATATTTGTCACGCAGATTGAAGGCAGCTACAGCGCTGTGGTGGGACTGCCGGTCGAAGCAATGGAAGCGCTGTTGAAGTCCTTCGACATTGATACCTGGAGTATGAGGTTCGATGGCTGAAGAACTCCTGATAAACGTCAATCCATTCGAGACGCGAGTGGCGTTGGTTGCGCACGGGTTGCTGCAGGAGGTGCACGTCGCCCGATCAGGCGGGTACAGCGTCACCGGTAACATCTATAAGGGCAAGGTCGAACGGGTGGTGCCGGGCATGCAAGCCGCATTTGTCGACATTGGCCTCAAACGGCCGGGTTTTTTACACGCCACGGACATCAACAAGCCCCGCATCGTCGTTGGCGAGCGGCAAGACAACGGTGATGGCGAGGCGCCGCCCAAGCCGGATATCCGCAGTCTCGTCACGGAGGGCCAGACGATCCTGGTGCAAGTGGAGAAGGATCCCATTGGCAGTAAGGGTGCACGGCTTTCGACGCAACTGGCTATTGCGTCCAAGTACCTGGTGCTGATGCCGGGTGAACAACACGTCGGCATCTCCCAACGCATCGACGACGAAGAGGAGCGCGAACGCCTGCGCGGCGTGTTGAGCGAGGTCGTCAGTCAAACGCAGGTGCCGGTGGGCGTCATTGCGCGCACGGCGAGCGAAGGGATCGGGCAAGACACCTTGGAGGCGGACCTCAAGCTGTTACATTCCATATGGGGCCGCATCGGTGAGCGCGCCGCGGATGCCAGTGCACCGAGTCTCGTTTACGAAGAGTTGCCGTTGCATACGCGCATGATCCGCGACCTGGCCGGACCCGAAACCGACGACATCTTCATCGATGACGAGCGCACTTTCGCGCGCATTCGTAAATACGTAGATGAGTTCATACCTAACTACGCCGACCGTCTGAAAAACTATGCCGAACGGCGTCCGTTGTTCGAGCGGCACGGGGTGGAGGACGAAGTCAAGCGGGCGCTGGAACCGCGAGTGGCCCTCAAGTCCGGCGGGACGCTGGTGATCGAACAGACCGAAGCGATGATCAGTATCGACGTCAACTCAGGCGGTTTTCTGGGCGGTCATAGCCTCGAGGAGACGGTCTTCCGGGTCAATATGGAAGCCGCTTCTGCGATCCCGAGGCAACTACGGCTCAGAAACCTCGGGGGCATCGTGGTGATCGATTTCATCGACATGCTGGACGAAGAGCATCAACGTCAGGTGCTGCGCTGCCTGGAGAAGGCGACTGAGGCCGATCCCGCGCGCACCCGAATCGAGGGCTTCTCCACGCTGGGACTGGTGCAAATGAGCCGTAAGCGGACCCGAGAAAGCTTGGTGCAGATCATGTGCGCGCCATGCGGAGATTGCGATGGGATCGGCATGGTGCGCACGGCGGAGTCCACATGTATTGAAGTGTTGCGCGCGCTGGCGCAGGACTTCCATGCGAAGTGCCGCAACCGGGACTTCCACGGTGAATACCTGATCAGAGCCACGGAATCCGTGGTCGACCGGCTGCTGGACGAAGACGCCGAACACCTCTCCGAGTTGTCGGATGCGATGCAACGCGAAGTGCGCATACAAGTCGAACCGAGCTATGCCGAAGGTCAATTCGACATCGTGCTCGTGCAGAACGTCTCGCGCTGAACGTCATCTAAGCCATCAACCATGTCGGTGACGCCTGCCAACCTGATCAACGTTGAGCGGTTTGTGTTCAAACCTGCCTTTGTTCTGGTGACGTTCGTGCTGCTCATCTTTGCCGTGTTTCAAGCCAGCGGGCGATTCAGTTTGTCGGTGGTGCATCTCTTCGAAGACGAGATCAATACTGTATTGCAGGAGCAGCGCATCAAAGTCAGCGGCCTCAAGGGCGGCTGGCAGGTTTTCAACCCGACACTTTCGGTGGCACGTATAGAATTCTCCGCAGGTTCGGTAGAAGGCGTAACCCTCGAGATCGACGTGCTGGAATCGATCTACCGGGGTGCCGTGGTGGCGCGCGATGCGCAAGTCGGCAATGCGGAGCTGATTGCCGAACAAACGGCGAGCGGCTGGCGTTTGCTGGGACAGACCGCAGGCGAGAGCGTCGATCTCGAGACCACCCTTCTGCACAGCGATCGGTTGCAGGCGAGCGGGCGGATTGCCTTGCTTGGACGCTCGGGCAGGACCTCAGTGGTTAATGTCGAGGTGGCATCGAGCAACCTCGATAGAACGCACCATGCACGAATCGCTGTGAATAACGATGCCGACAAGGCCAAAGAGTTACGGGTGCAATGGTGGCGGCAAGATAGCCTGGAACACGGGATAGGTGGCCCCCCTCAAGAATCAGCGCTGCTCATTGAAGGTGAATTGCTTATCCCGAGCGTGTTCACGGCCATGGAAGAGCTGCTGGTCAAAGTCGAACGTGCGCATTGGTCCGAGCGCGGCGGGCGCGGCAACGGTTATGCACAAGTCGTTGTCAACGAGGCGCAAGGCGCGAGCATGCCCATAGCGCTCAATACCAGCGTGGCGTTGGGACTCAAAAGCATCGACGGAACTTACCATGCGACGACGGAACGCTTCGAAGTATGGGCCAGTGGTGCCGCGGAGGACGCCTTGGTCATCGGGCCGGTGTTCGCCAAGGCGGTCGTGTCCGAGGCAAATCCAACGCCACTCATCGAGCAGCTCCTGCCCCAGGCCGAGAACCCCGTGCGGGAGCCGACTCTGCGATTCTGGCTGGGGGAGCTGGACCTGGCCGCGCTAACGCGCTTTGCCAATGCGCACTTGGCGGATTGGGAACCGGTAGGACGATGGTTGGGTGCGCTGGCGGCAGAGGGTTTTGCGAGGAATCTACACGGCTACGTCGATGCGGAGCGCGGGGCGGGGTTCATGACGAGTGTCGTCGACGTCCACATGCAGGGGTACAAAGGCGCACCGACTCTTGAGCGTGGTCAAGGACAAATTTGGGGGCACCCCCGCGGTGTAGCCATGCAGCTGAACGCTCAGGATGTCGGCCTCAAGTTTCCCGACTTGTACCACGAAGGGTGGGAGATGGATTCGCTGCAAGGCCTGGTCAAGGCCTGGTTTGCGCCGGGTTATTTCGGTTTGCGCGGCCCCAGCGTGCGAGGCCGGCTGCAAGAATCGACCATCGCCGGTGCCTTCGCGGTATCGCGACCGGATCCCCGCTACGAACAAAGAGTATCGCTGCAATTGGAAGTGGATCAGGCGGGTATGACACGAGCGCTCACGTTCGTGCCGTACAAAATTCCCGACGAGCTCGCGACGTGGCTCGAGCAGGGGCCCCAGGCCGGCCACCTTTCGAACGCACGCTTTGCGTATCATGGGCAAGTGCATACGCGACCGGATGAATTGGGCCGCAGAATAGAATTGTTGGCGGATGTCAGCGATGGAGCGATGTTCTACGACTCGCAATGGCCGCTGGTCACCGACTTCACAGGGCGGGTGCATGCCGCGGGGGTGCAGACCACCGTCGAACTCGACGGTGCACTGTCACACAATGTGCGGCTGAAGCAATCGCGAGTCGTGCTGCAAGACAACGCCGCTTACGCCGACGTGCACATCGACGCCGAGGGTGACGGTCAAGACTTGCTGCGCTTCGTGCTGGAGAGCCCGCTCAAGGAGCGACTGAGCTTCGTGCAGGACGAATGGGAAGCGAGTGGCAGAGCACGCCTCAACGGCGCGTTGGTTGTGCCGCTCAAAGACGAGGATGTGCCGGGTATCCCGGAGCTTGCCGTGGATCTCGATTTCGAACTCTTGGGGCTGGACCTGCACTTGCCGGAATTTCGCACGCAACTTCACGAACTTGTTGGGCGCGGCACTTTTCAGCTGCCGCACATGGTCACAGGCCAGTTCGAAGGGCGCTTGTTCGATGCTCCCACCAGCATCGCCGCGAGTGCGGAAGAGCGTTGGGTGAAGTTTGCGATTCAAGGTACCGCCCGGCCCGACGATGTGTACCGTATGATCGAATTTGACGGTGAGTTCCCCGCCGAAGGTCAAATCGGCTTCGACAGTGTGCTGTCCATAGCGATGGAGGACAGCCTCATCAGTAACTTGAGTGTGGTCACCGATCTCCAGGGCTTGGCAGTCAACCTGCCTGGTGAGCTTAACAAAGTTGCCGACGCCCGCACGCCGAGTGAATTCGACATCCAGTTCTTACCCCGCTACCAGGTTCTACGGTGGCAGTACCTGCGCACCAACGGCTGGTTGCATTACTCGGAGCAGATCGAGCGGGGCGCCATCGGCATCGGTGCCAGTCCGCCCATGACCGAGCAGAACCAAAAAGCGATATCCATCAGTGGATCGATGGCCGACGTGCGTTTGTCGGATTGGGTCACTGACGACGACGAAGCCGCTTTTGGACTCCCCATCGATTGGCAGATCCGGGATCTTAATATCGGCGTGTTGCACGTGGATGAGCTGCAATTCGCTGACATGCGGCTCCAGGGATCGCAGACCGGTGACGATCTGCGTTTTGAATTCGAGGGCGAAGAACTGGTCGGCACCGTGCGTATCGACGGTGACGCGCTGATGCAACTCGATCTGGATTATCTGCGTTTGCCGGTGGAGGATGAGACGCTCGTGTTTGACGAAGGCTTTGAGGGCGATCCGACTCTCAATGACCCTCTGACGGTCGCGACCGGACGCGCATTGCCTGCAGCGGATGTCACCGTAAAAAGACTCGATCTGGGTGATGAGCCCTTCGGTGAGTGGCGTTTCGTCATTCACCCGGAACCGGAGCGGGTCACCTTCAAACCCTTTGCCACCCATGTGAACGGAGTTCACACCGAAGCGGGTGAACTGGTATGGGACCTCGAGCGCAATCGGGCGAGCTTTGTCGGTCGCATCACCCTCGATGATCTCGAGCACACCCTACCCAAGTGGGACTATGCACCCACCCTGATGACGCAGGAGGCCGCGCTCGATGTGAACGCAGAGTGGGCGGGGTCGCCAGCCAATGTGAGCTTATTGGGGCTGCAAGGCGACATTGGCTTCGAGGCCAGCGACGGGCGCTTCCTCGAGGTCGATAGCGCCAACGGTGGCCTGCGGATCATGAGTCTGCTGAACTTCTCCAACATCGCCAAGCGCATCAATTTCGATTTTTCCGATGTGACCGGAGAGGGTATTACGTTCAACAAGATCGAAGCCAATGTCGAGATGGACGAAGGCCAACTCGACATCGTCGAACGCATGGTCATCGATAGCACGTCGTCGAATTTCGAAGTGGGCGGCAGTGTCGATCTGCGCAACGGTACGCTGGACAACGAAATGATCGTGACCCTGCCTGTCAGCAACAGTCTACCGTGGTATGGTGTTTACCTGGCGTTGGCCAACCCGCTCGCCGGTATCGGTGTGCTGGTGGGCGAACGAGTATTGCGTAAACCCATTCAACAATTCAGTACGGCGAAGTTCACGGTACGTGGTACGTTGGAAGAGCCCGAGGTCGACTTCGTCCGTCTATTCGATCGCTCTATGCGAGCAGAGCGTCAGCCTACCGATGTATCAGCTGCGCAGGAAAGTGGAGGCTAATGTCCTGTTAGGTCAATGTCTCAATATATGATCACAAGCCGCGCTTTGAGAGAAACACATTGAAAGCAGCCACAGACAGAATCCTTGCCGGGTCCGATCTCGGTCTCAAAGAGCTCAACACCACCCTCGATGATTTGATGCACCACAGCATCGATTACGGCGAAGTGTACTTACAGAGAGTGCGTTCCGAATCCTGGGGATTGGAAGACGGGATCGTTAAAGACGGCAGCTTCTCGGTCGATGCGGGTATTGGCGTGCGTGCATTGAGCGGAGAAAAAACCGGGTTTGCCTATTGCGAAGACATCGTGCGAGACGGCTTGAGCCAGGCCGCTAACGCCGCGCGCTCTATCGCCGCGCGCGGTTCCAATCGATCCGTGCCGGTCATGCGTCCTACCGAGTTTACGCCGCTGTATCCCGATGCGAATCCCATCGACGCGCTGGGTGAAGTGGAGAAAGTCCAGCTTTTGCAGCGCGTCGATCAAGCGGCGCGCAAGATCGACAGCCGGGTTAAAGAAGTCAACGTTCGCGTGTCTGCCAGCCACGACGTGATGTTGGTCATGGCGACCGACGGCACTCAAGCGGCGGACATGCGCCCTTTGGTGCGTCTGGATGTGTCGGTCATCGTCGAATCGGGTGGGCGACGCGAACGCGGCAATAGCGGAGGCGGCGGGCGGCGCAGCCTGGCCGAATTGAATAAGGGCGCTTGGGCCGATGAATTGGCGGCGGAAGCCGTGCGCATGGCCTTGGTGAACTTAGACGCGGTGGATGCACCGGCGGGACCGATGCCGGTGGTCCTGGGTCCGGGCTGGCCCGGCGTCCTGTTGCATGAAGCCGTCGGCCACGGGCTCGAGGGCGACTTCAACCGCAAAGGCAGTTCCACGTATGCCAACCGTGTCGGCCAACAGGTGGCATCGCCTTTGTGTACCGTCATCGACGATGGGACGCTGTCGGGACGGCGCGGCTCGCTGTCCGTCGATGACGAAGGCAGCAACACGCAGACCACGACGTTGATCGAGAACGGTGTGCTCGTGGGCTATATGCAAGACAAACTGAATGCACGGTTGATGAACGTCGCACCTACCGGCAACGGTCGCCGACAATCCTACGCCCACGCCCCCATGCCACGCATGACCAATACGTTCATGCAGCCTGGTGAGCACGATCCCGACGACATAGTGCGCTCCGTTCAACGCGGTATCTATGCGGTGAACTTCGGCGGTGGCTCAGTGGACATCACTTCGGGCCGTTTCGTGTTCTCAGCGACCGAGGCCTACTTGATCGAGGACGGCAAGGTGACCGCACCGATACGCGGCGCGACACTCATCGGCAACGGACCGGATGTGATGAACAAGGTGTCCATGGTCGGTAACGACTTGGCACTGGATACGGGGGTGGGTGTGTGCGGCAAGGACGGCCAATCGGTACCCGTAGGTGTCGGTCAGCCGACATTGAAAGTGGACGAGATCGTCGTCGGTGGCACTCACACCTGATCTGCTTGATCGATGGCATCTCGAATGAAGCGAAACAGCGCCCTCGCTTGCGTCTTGCGCTCCTGTTCGGTCGTTGCACTCGCCGCTTTCTTGAGCTGGTGGCGAAGTTGTTGGCGATCGATGGCCGGGTGTTCGTCCAGAAATTCGGTCAGCGCCTCGGTGTCGTCCAGCAGTCGATCGCGCCAACGCTCCAGTTGGTGGAAATGATACACCGCCTCCGCGGATTGTCCGTCCCAGGTGGCCAGGCGTTGTTCGATCAGTGCCGTGTCGGTGTCGCGCATCAGCCGGCCGATGTACTGCAGTTGGCGCCGTTTGGCTTCCCGGCTGCTGAATCTACGGTAGTCGGCGATAGCCGTGGTTAAGGCTTGAGGAAGATCCAGCTGCGCCCATCGCTCGGGCTTCAGTTCCGTCAGACGTTTGCCCAATGTCTGCAGTGCGGTGGCTTGGCGTTTGCGCTCGGTCTTCGAAGGCGCTTGTTCAGCCCTTTCGTCGCCGGTTTGTGCAGGCGCGTCGAAATTGGGGCCTCTTTTGGCGTCTTGGGGTGTTTTGTTCGAACTCATTTGCAACCATTATAAGGCGATAGAGTGAGGTAGATGGACGTAAGAGAACAACAAACGGAACTGGAGCAATTGGTCGGCGACATACTCACCGAGGCCAAGACTCAAGGCGCCGACCAGGCGGAGGTGTCCGTCAGCGTCGATGCCGGACTTACCGTGAATGTCCGCAGGGGCGAGCTTGAACACCTGGAGTTCAACCAGGACAAGGGTTTTGGGATCACCCTTTACTACGGTAAGCGGCGCGGCTCGGCCAGCACTACGGACAGCTCCCGACAAGCCATTGCCGATACCGTGGCCGCGGCCAAGAACATTGCGCGGTTTACCGAGGAAGATGCCGCGAGCGGCTTGGCCGATGCCGACCTCATGCCCACCGAGCTGCCGGATCTGGATCTGTTTCACCCTTGGCAAATCGATGCAGAGGGAGCGACAGCGTTGGCCGTGGAGTGCGAGAGTGCGGGTCTTGAAAGCGACGAGCGTTTGGTCAATTCCGACGGGGCTCAGCTGAACACGCAGCAGTCCATGCGCGTCTACGGGAACAGCCATGGCTTCGTAGGAACCTATAGCGGCACCCGCCACGGCCTGAGCTGCGTGCTGATCGGCGAAGACGAATCCGGCATGCAGCGGGACTATTGGTACACAGTGGCACGCGATGCGAGCGACTTACAAGCGGCACAAGCCGTGGGTGAGGAAGCGGCACGTCGCACGCTTGCCAGGTTGTCGCCGCATAGTGCCACCACCGGCACGTTTCCCATCGTGCTGGCACCGCCCGTGGCGAGTGGTTTTCTCAGTCACTTACTGAGTGCCATTAGCGGCGGTGCGCTTTATCGGCGGGCATCGTTCATGCTCGATTCTCTCGGCACGACCGTGATGCCGGAGTGGCTGTCGTTGATCGAACGGCCCAGGTTGCGCGGACAACTCGGCAGCGCGAACTTCGACGGCGATGGCGTTGCCACCACCGAAAAAGCCTTCATTGCCGACGGCCAGGTGGCCAGCTACATCCTCTCCACCTACTCCGCGCGTAAGTTAGGTGTGCAGACTACCGGCAACGCAGGCGGCGTACACAATCTCGAAGTCGTCGGAAAAAACGGTGCGGCTGACCAGTTGATCAAAGACATGGGCACCGGATTGGTCGTCACGGAGCTGATGGGACAGGGCGTGAACACTGTGACGGGTGACTACTCCCGCGGGGCAGCCGGGTTCTGGGTTGAGAATGGCGCCATTGCCTATCCGGTAGCGGAGGTCACGGTGGCTGGTAACTTACAGGAGATGTTCAAGCGTATTGTGATGTTGGGTGACGATGTCGACTATCGCAACAACGTCCGTGCGCCGAGCATACTCATCGATAGCGTGACGGTCGCGGGAGGGGGCTGAGCGTTCACGCGGCTTCCTCACCGACGTTAAAGATAGACCCAAGTCGCCAGACCGAGAAAGACGAAAAACCCGGTCACGTCGGTAATCGTGGTCAGCACCACACCGCCGGCAATAGCCGGATCGATATTGAGGCGTCGCAACAAGGCCGGCAGCAGACTGCCGGATATCGCGGCAATGATGATCGTAACCACCATGGCAATGGCAATAACGATGCCGAGGGATGCATCCTGGAAGGCGATCGTCGCGGTGATGGCCACCAAGCTGGCCCATAACAAACCGTTCAACACGGCGACGATGAATTCGCGGTTGACCAACCACAACAGGTTGGAGCGGCCGACGTGACCCAACGCTTCGCCGCGAATCACGAGGGTGAGTGTTTGTGTGCCGGCGATGCCGCCCATGCTCGCCACGATGGGCATCAGCACAGCCAGCGCCACGACTTTGGCGATGGTTTCTTCAAATAGATTGATGACCGCAGCGGCGATGAACGCGGTAATGAGATTGATGCCCAACCACACCGCCCGGCGGCGTACCGATTTTCTGATCGGCGCGAACGTGTCCTCGTCGGCTTCGAGGCCGGCCCTGGCCAGCACCAACTCATCCGCGTCCTCGATGATGACATCGACGACGTCGTCAATGGTGATGCGCCCCAACAGCTTGTTCTGATCGTCGACGACGGCGGCGGAAACCAAATCGAACTCGGAGAATAGTTTCGCCACCTCCGTATCGGGCATGTCCACTGCGATGGCCGGCGTGTCGGTGTTCATGACCTCGCGCACCGTCACTGTGGGGTCGGAGGTAAGGAGCTTAGCGAAGGGCAGCAGGCCGACGTATTCGTCACGTGAGTTGACTACGATGAGCGCGTCTGTGGTCTCCGGCAGGTCCTTGCGTATGCGCAAGTAGCGCAACACCATTTCCAATGCATGGCGCGGACGCACGGTGACGGTATCGGTATTCATCAGCCCGCCGGCGCTGTCTTCCGGGTATGACAGCACGGCTTCGACGCGAGCACGGTCGACGGCATTCAGCGACTCGAGTACCTGATCGGTGATTGTCTGAGGCAGCTGTTGGAGGATGTCGGCGAAGTCGTCGGTTTCCAGCTCGTCCGCCACGGCGACGAGCTGGGCGGTGTCCATCTCCTCCAGAAACTCGTGGCGCACATCTTCCGCCAGGTGCTGCAGCGTGAGATTGCGTTGCTCTTCGTCGATGAGCTCCCACATCACGTGGCGTTGATGTTGCGGTGTCGATTCGATCACCGTGGCGAGCTCAGCCGGGCGCAGAGAGGCCAGCAGTACTTTGCTTTCGTTCGCGCTGGCGGTGCTATAGGAGCGGATTATGCCCTGCGATTTACTCTCGCTGTCCTCGACATGAGTCGCCACTATTCTTCCAACTCGTGGAAGCCCGCGTTGATGAGTGCCGAGATCTGCTCGATGGCCGCATCTTCGTCTTCGCCGTCCACGTCGAAGGTGAGTTTCGACCCGACGGCCGCGCCCAGCATGAGCAGGCCCATGATGCTCTTTGCATCAACGGTCTTGTCGACGAAGGTCACGGAAATCTGCGAAGCGAAAGTCTTGGTTAAATCGACGAGCTTAGATGCTGCGCGTGCATGCAGTCCCAGGGGATTGATGAGTTCGAGAGACGTGCTGCGCATCTGCTGACCTTACGCTTCACTCTTGCTTTCGATTTCACGGTGCCTTACCAACACGTTCTCGAAACGTGGACTGAACTGCTCAGCCAGACGTTCGGCGATGAACACACTACGGTGTTGGCCGCCCGTGCAGCCTAACGCGATGGTCATGTAGACGCGGGAATTCGCTTCGAAATGCGGGATCCAACGATCCAGATATGCCGCAATGTCGCCCAGCATATCGTCGACCAGGGGCTGTTGACTGAGGAATGTCCTGACCTCGGGGTCTTGACCCGTGAGCGGCCGCAGGTCTTCTTCCCAAAAGGGATTAGGCAAGCAGCGCAGGTCGAATACCATGTCGGCATCCACGGGCACGCCGTTTTTAAAACCGAACGAACGAAACAGCAGGCTGATACCCGAACCTGTCCTGGCGCTGATGCGGTTGCTCATCACGTCACGCAAGTCTTGCGAGGATAGCTGCGTAGTGTCGATGGTCAGGTCGGCGAGATCGGTGATGCTCTCCAGCAACTCCGTTTCTGCGTCGATGGCTTGGCGCAGGTCCGTGTGTGCGTCGGTCAGCGGGTGACGCCGGCGGGTTTCGCTGAAACGCTTGACCAGGGTGGGGCTGCGCGCGTCGAGGTAGATGACCTGACAATCGACGTCCATGCGGTCGATCGAAAGCAATATCTCAGCAAAACGGTCGAGGTCGCGGCTACGCGCATCGATACACACGGCGAGGTTGCTGTCCCGTTGGTTGGGATCGCGCAACATGTTGTGCACCAGCGACTGCAAGAGGTTGATTGGAAAGTTGTCGATGGTGGCATAGCCCGCATCTTCGAGCGCATTGAGAGCAGTCGACTTGCCGCTGCCGGAACGACCGCTGATGACGATCAGTTTCACGCCAGGGCCTCGAGCATGCGCTTTAGTGTGGTCAGCAGCTCGTCGCGGTTCGAGCATTGGCGTAGTGCGCTGCGATTGTCGTCCTGGCTGTAGAGCTCCGAGAGCACCGCCAGTGCGTCGAGGTGCGCCTGGGTTTCGTTATTCGGAACGAGGAGCACGAACACGAGGTCCACCGGCTTGCCGTCGGGCGCCTCGAATTCGACGGGCGTTGCCAGGGTCAGGGCCGCGACGTGCATGGCGGCGATGTCCGATCGGCAATGTGGAATGGCGACCCCTTCGCCAAGCCCGGTGCTGCCGAGACGTTCGCGCTCCATGAGTCCGTCGAAGATGGTGTCGGCCGACTGTCCCACACGCTCCGCGAGTAGCTCGGCACTGTACTGCAGCACACGCTTGCGGCTGCCCGCATCCGAGTGACAAACGACGTTGTCGGCATTGAGAAGTTCAGGTAACGGTGACATCAGGACAAGCAGGCGATCCGCGAGGCGTCGAGCTGGGTGCGAAGCATACAACTTAACCGTCGAGGGTGTTACCCATCGTTAGTCGCGATGTGTCCCCGAAAGGGTAGTGCTGAGTCTTCGAAAAAGGTCAAACGCTAATGATGTGCCGAGCGCGTGTGACTGCCGTTGTGATGGGCGACGACTTTTTCTTTGTGCTTGATCAGCTGCCGGTCGAGTTTCTCGGCGAGCTGGTCGATGGCGGCATACATATCCGCAGCATCGGCGTTGGCGAACAGCTCTGCCCCTGTGACATGAGCGGTGGCTTCGGCTTTGTGACTTTGTTTCTCGACGGTGAGGATGACGTGTACCTGGGTGATGTGATCGTAGTGACGTTGTAGCTTTTCGAATTTGTGTTCGACAAATTCATGAATGGAATCGGTCAGATCGACGTGGTGGCCAGTGATGCTCAACTGCATAGATTAGTTCCTCATTTGGCGGATGGGCGTCTTGATGGTGGTCGCTTCACACGAGTTGCTTACGTTCGTTGGAGGCAGGAATGGAGAGAGATTCACGATATTTGGCGACCGTGCGTCGTGCGACGTTGATGTTTTGGTCCTTCAGTATTGCGGCGATCTTGTTGTCGCTCAACGGTTTCCTTGGATCTTCTTCCGCGGTAAGCTTCTGGATTAGCGCGCGTATCGCTGTGCTGGAAACCTCCCCTCCCGTACTCGTCCCAACGTGGGAAGAGAAGAAATATTTGAGTTCATACACCCCTCGCGGCGTGGCCATATACTTGCGCGAAGTCACCCGGGAAATCGTCGACTCATGCAGCTCCAAAGCCTCTGCGATGTCGGCCAGTATGAGTGGCTTCATGGCTTCGGGTCCATACTCCAGGAACCCTCGCTGCACTTCGACGATTCGCGCTGCAACTTTGAGCAGCGTGTCGTGCCGTGTTTGCAAGCTCTTCAAGAACCAACGCGCTTCGGTCAAGTGATCGCGGATGTAGTCCTTGTCCGCACTCTTGTGCGATTCTTTGAGGAAGCCTTCGTAGACTGGATTGATACGAATCTGCGGCGTCACGTCGCTGTTTAACTCAACGATCCAACGACCTTCGAACTTGCGCACGACCACGTCGGGGATGATGTAGTCGGACGCTTCTTCGGCAATGGCTGAACCCGGCCGCGGATTGAGCGTTCTAATCAACCCCATCGCGTGGCCTAAAGTCTCTTCGCTGAGTTTGGTCTTACGCTTTAATGTGTTGAAATCTTTGTTAGCAAGAAGATCGAGGTGTTCGACGATCAGCTGGCGGGCTTCTTCGTGCCAAGGTGTATTTGACGGCAGTTGATCCAATTGCAGCAGCAGACACTCCTGCAGATCCCGAGCGCCGACACCGATCGGGTCGAATTCCTGGACGCGTTCGAGAATGGCTAAAACGTCATCGTGGCTGGGTTGCTCATCGTCTTGCGACTCGAGTCCGGCATCGCCATTGGCGAGCGATGCGCAGATCTCCTCGGTCGTCATGCCGAGCAAGCCGGACGGTTCGATGGCATCGATGATCGCAGTGGCGACGATACGATCGGAGTCGGCCATTGGGGTCAGGTTGAGTTGCCATAACAAATGATCGGTCAAGGTTTGATCGGCGCTGCGATTGGCGACGATGTCGTAGTCTTGATCGGCAGCGCCTTGGCTCGGCGAGGTGGGATAGACATCTTCCCAAGTGGTGTCGACAGGCAACTCTTCGCCGATAGGTTGCTCCAGCTGCTGATCCACCTGACGGTCGTCGCCTTCCAAGGGATCGGCGTCACTACTCGCTTCCGTACTCGTATCCGAGAGGTCTCCATCGACTGTATCCGCTTGGTCCGCGCTGGTGACTTCTGTCGCATCAGACGCATCAGACGCATCAGATGCATCGGACGCATCCGATCCATCCGCGGCCACTTCGCCCGTTTCGTCCGCCATTTCCAGCATCGGATTGGCTTCGAGGGTGTCTTGAATCTCTTGCTGGAGATCTAACGCTGAGAGCTGCAGGAGGCGGATGGCCTGCTGCAGCTGAGGGGTCATGGTGAGCTGCTGACCCAGTTTGAGGGCTAGGGTTTGCTTCATAGCGCCGGGCTGTGATGCCTAGAATGCTTCAAGTGTCTTGACTTAAGTTTAGTGTCTTTTTCTGGGTCAATTTAGCACGTGACCGGCAAAATGTGGCGGGATTTAGTCACGCGCAGAGGGTCTCAAACGCGCGAGTTGCGCACTATTTAGCGGCTAAATCGAAAAACCCTCACCGAGGTAGACCTGGCGCACAGTTTCGTTCTCGAGTATGGCTCGGGCATTGCCTTGCGCCATCAGTTGGCCTTGGTGGACCACGTAAGCGCGATCGCAAATGTCGAGCGTGTCCTTGACATTGTGGTCGGTGATGAGCACACCGATTTCGCGTCGCGCCAGATCGCGGATCTCCGTTTTGATGTCGCTGACCGAGATGGGATCGACGCCCGCGAAGGGCTCGTCCAGTAACATGAAGCGGGGTTCCGTCGCCAGTGCGCGCGCGATCTCCAAACGCCGGCGTTCGCCGCCGGAGAGTGTTTGTCCCAGCGAGTTGCGGACCTCTGTGAGATGAAACTCACGCAAGAGCTGGTCGATCAGTGCTTGGCGGGCGTCTTTGTCCAAGTCCTTGCGCAGTTCGACGATGGCACGCAAGTTGTCTTCGGCCGACAGCGTTCTAAACACGCTGGCTTCCTGAGGTAAATAACCGATCCCGGAGACCGCACGTTGATGCACGGGCATGTGGGTCAACTCGGTGTCGTCCAAAAAGATGTTGCCGGCGTCGGCTTTGATGAGACCGACCACCATGTAGAAGCAGGTGGTCTTGCCGGCGCCATTGGGGCCGAGCAAGCCGACGATTTCGCCACTCTTCACAGAGAGGGAGACGTTCTCTACGGCAAGCTTGTTCTGGTATTCCTTGCGCAGGCGTTCGGCGCGCAATACTGAGTTCGGCATCGAGGCTACCGGTCGTCTTGGGGTTTTGTCGTCTGTGGATCCAGTTGCATGGTGACGCGGCCCGACTTCTGGCCCGCGCTCGCATCGACTTTACCCTTGACGATATCGTAGCGAATCGATTCTCCGGTGAGCTTGTTACCTTTCTGTTCCAGCGAGGCGGCACCGTTTAGGTACACACGTTCCGCAGCGGTGTGATAGACGATGGAATCCGCGTGCGCCACGACATCGCCCTGGTTGTCTTCCAGCTTTTGTCGGTAACGCGCGGGACTGCCTACAGTGGTGATACGCTCGACCTGGTCCCCGTTCACCTTCACGACCATGCGCTCACCTTTGACGCGTAGGGTACCTTGCGCGATTTGTACATCGCCTGTGTAGATGATGGTCTCGGAATTCTGGTCGATCTCAGCATCGTCGCCTTCGATGTGGATCGGCTGGTCAGCGTCGGACTCCAGCGCCAGCGACGGCGCCGGTAGCCACGTCAACACGATGCAGAGGACCAGAATCGTCGTGGGCTGATTCACCTTATCGTCTCGCCTCAGCTCTTCTTGAATTGTTCGGGTAGGACAATGGTATGCACTCTCTGCTTGGTGTCTCGCCGGCCGGGCTCTCGACCGTCGTCCGGGTTTCCGGCCTCTAGACCTGCCTCGTCGGACAGACTGCCCGGCTTCGGACTGGACGTCAGCTTGAGTAGTCCGCCCGCAAGGTCGGCACTCATTCCTGCGGCACGCGTGCGCCCGACTTGCGTATCGATAATAACACCTTGGAATGTCTCGGCGTATTGACGGGCGGGGTAGACATAAAAACTCTTGGAGCGCAGCGTCACGAGCCCGTTCTTGGGGTGTTTTTGTTTCAACTCGACTTTCTCGCGCAGGAAGACGACATCTTCCCGTGTTCCGGGCACCGGACTGTCGACCTTGCGGATGTAGCCGTGTTCGGCACGCACGTCCCAAGGGGGTTGATCGAGACTGAGCAATTTCAGGAAGGGCGTGACCATACGTGTAAGTTGCTCGTCGTTGAATTGCCTGATCGACTGCGCGTCCAGGAGATAGTGCAAAGTGCCGTCAGGTCGCAACTGTCGAAACTGTACCGCCGAACCTTCGATGTCGGGTAACGCAGCAGCGCGAGAGGAAGGCGTCGTGGGGAGCGCTTCCGGAGTGTTTTGTGGGCTCCACATCGCCACTGCAAATGCGATCAGCAATACCGCGATGAGGAGCGTGAGCAGTCGGTTGTTCACCGGGTTAAGGCGGCCAAGGCACTTACCCACTTGTCTTGCGCTTGCAGCACGGTCTGGGCGATCTCTACGACCACGCCTTCGCCCCCGGCCCGGGCCGTCACCCAATCGGCGAGGGCGAGCACCTCGGGGTGCGCGTTCGGCACCGTGATGCGCAAACTCACACTGTCGTGACGGAACATGGCGAGGTCCTGGACGTCGTCGCCGACGACAGCGAGGTGCTTGGCCGGGAACCCGTCATCGATCAGCGCATCCAGCGCGGCACCTTTGTCGGCCGCGCGTTGAATCACGCTGTCGATGCCCAATTCGCGCATGCGTCGTGCCACGACCGGTGAGCGTCGTCCTGTGATGACGCCGACGGCAATGCCGTTCTTGTGCAACAACTTCAGGCTGGCGCCATCTTGTACGTGAAACTGTTTGAATTCGTGGCCATCGTCGCTGTAGATGATACGACCGTCGGTCAGCACGCCATCGACATCGAAGACGATGCCGGTAAGATCGGCGGCGCGTTGTCGAATGTCGGTGTTGTTTGTCATGGCGTTGGGTCGGGGATTGTGCGGTCGTTAGGCTTGCTGAATGAGTACGAGGTTGTAGCCGATCCACGCGAGCAACATGACGGCGCCCTCGAAACGGGTGATGACCGCGCGCGAGTTGATTCCATAGGCGAACAGAGCAAGCATGAGGGTCAGGGCGAGCATCATGCCGCCGTCGCGCCAGAACGCGACGAAATCGATCGACGTCGGGGCGACGAGCGCGGGTACGGCAAGAACGGCCAGGATGTTGAGAATGTTGGAACCGACGACGTTGCCGATGGCGATGTCGGGATGCCCCTTCACCGCCGAGCCGATGGTGGCGGCGAGTTCCGGCAGACTGGTGCCGACTGCCACGATGGTCAGACCGATGATCATCTCGGATACACCCAGCATGATGGCGATTTCGGTCGCGGCATAAACCAGCACCTGGGCCGATACCAGCAGCACCAACAAGCCCAGCGTCAGCCACGTGATGGCCTGCCAGGTGGTCATGTCCGGTAGTTCGTCCAGCTCTTCCTGGAGTGAGGCCGAGACTTCGCCGGAGGTGGTGTGCTGGGATCTAACCAGCCGCCACAGAATCGCGGTCAAGCCCATCAGCAGGAAGATCCCATCCATGATGGACAGTTCGCGGTCAAACAAGAGCACCAGCGCCAGGCCCGTCGCACCGAGTAACCAGGGCAACTCGGCTTGGCGCACGGGGCGGGAAAAAGGCAGGGGCGCAACGATGGCAGTGATGCCGAGGACCAGGCCGATATTGGCGATGTTGGAACCCAGTGCGTTACCGACGGCGAGCAGAGGATTGCCTTCGATGGCCGCGAACAGCGCCACGAGAATTTCGGGGGCCGAGGTGCCGAGCGAGACAACTGTTAAGCCAATTAACATTTTCGAGACACCGAGATTCGTCGCGCAGGCGGCCGCACCCGACAGAAATCGGTCGGCGCTCCAAACCAAGGCGATGAAGCCGAATATGAGGAGTAGGATGGGAACCCACATGTGCTGCAAATGGTCTTAAGATGTCTTAAGAATGCGCACTTTAGTCGGATACGTGGGTTGAGCCAACTATGGTCCCAACTATGGTTCGGGGGCCCGACCCCGCCTTCAGGGTGCGTTCACCGGCAATGCTATACTGTGTTGCTGTCCGACAATTCTCTCCCGAAGAATTGATTTGAGCCGAGAGTGGAGCAGCGGTTTGTCCGATTACCTGATCGAAATCAAGAATCTCACGTTCCATCGTGGCGAACGCCTCATCTTTGACGACATCAACATGAACATCCCCCGAGGCAAGATCAGCGCGATCATGGGACCGAGCGGCACGGGTAAGACCACGTTGCTGCGTATCATCGGCGGGCAACTGAGACCGGACGCAGGTGAGGTGCTGGTGAACGGTCGCGATGTGGTGCGGATGAACCGCCGCGAGAAGTTTCAGATGCGCCGCAACCTCGGCATGCTGTTTCAGAGCTCGGCGTTGTTCACAGATTTATCGGTGTTCGAGAACGTCGCCTTTCCGATGCGCGTACACACCACGCTTTCCAATGTGCTCATCAGGGATCTGGTGTTGATGAAACTCAACGCGGTGGGCTTGCGGGGCGCGCGCGATTTGATGCCGGCGGAATTGTCGGGTGGCATGGCGCGGCGTGTGGCATTGGCGCGGGCCATTGCCCTCGACCCCGATCTGATCATGTATGACGAACCGTTCACCGGACAAGATCCCATAGCCATGGGCGTGTTGGTGTCGTTGATCAAGGCACTCAACGAAGCGCTCGGCATAACCAGCCTGTTGGTTTCGCACGACATCCACGAAACTCAGAGTATCGCCGATCAGTTGTTCGTGATTGCCGACGGCAAGGTGGTTGGATCGGGCACACCCGAAGAAATGCGCCGTCACCCCACGCCGATGGTGCGGCAGTTCATGCACGGCGAGCCCGACGGTCCGGTGCCTTTTCACTACCCAGCAGACGAGATCGGCTTCGATATCATCGGCGAAACCGGCTAAAAACGTGACAGACTTATTGAGATTGTTGGGCGTGCGCTTCATGAACTGGCTGGGTTCCCTCGGTCGAGCCATGCGCATGTGGTTCAACGCGATGGCCGGCTTGCCGCGGTGGAGCGATGTGGCTCTGGTGGTCAAGCAAGTTTATAGCGTGGGCTTCCTGTCTTTGGTGATCATCGTATTGTCGGCCTTCTCCATCGGCGCAGTGCTGGCGTTGCAGTTTTATACGCAGTTGGCGCGTTTCGGTGCCCAGGAGGCTGTGGGATTGGGCCTTGCGCTGGTTGTCCTGCGGGAGTTGGGTCCGGTGGTCACCGCCTTGCTGTTCGCCGGTCGCGCGGGTTCCGCGCTGACCGCGGAAATCGGTTTGATGAAGACCACCGAACAGTTGTCCAGCATGGAAATGATGGGCGTGGATCCGTTGCGTAGGATCGTGGCGCCACGCATCTGGGCTGGGATCATCAGCGTTCCCCTCCTCACCGTGATTTTCAATATGGTGGCGATCTACGGCGGCGTGGTCGTAGCGGTAGATTGGCTGGGCGCGGACCCGGGCGGGTTTTGGTCGGGCATGCAGGAGGTGGTCGAGCTTTGGGAAGACCTCGGCAAGGGCATGGTCAAAGCGGCGATTTTTGCCGTGTTGGTGACCTGGGTCGCAGTATTCCAGGGTTATGATTCGCCGCCGACCGCCGAAGGCATGTCCATGGCGACGACGCGTACGGTCGTTATATCATCGGTCTTGATCCTTGCGTCGGACTTTTTGTTGACACTGGTTATGTATGGAGATTTCTAATGCGCATGCGAACTGTTGAAATCAGCGTTGGTGCGTTTGTTTTGGCCGGGATTCTCGGTCTGGTATTCCTTGCCGTGCAAGTGAGTGGTGTCAGTCTCAAGCGGGCCGAAGAAAGTTATGTTTTGAAGGCGCGCTTCGACGACATCGCCGGATTGCGCACACGCGCGAAGGTCAGCATGGCCGGTGTGACCATTGGGCGCGTGACCGACATCGACGTCGATCTGGAATGGGGCGATGCCATCGTGACCATGGAGATCGTCGGTGAGCCGGGCACGTTGACTACGGATACCGGAGCGAAAATTCTGACAGAAGGTATTCTCGGTGCGCGCTACATCGGGCTGGAACCGGGCGGCGATGAAGAGACGCTGGGCGACGGTGACGAAATCGCCGAGACGCAGGGCGCGCTGGTGTTAGAAAATCTGATCGGTGAGTTTTTGACCAACCTAGGAGATTCCTGATGATCGTTGATCGATTGGCAAGGCTTGCGCAAGTACTGACAGGTCGCTGCGTTGAGCTTGCGCTCGCCGGGTGCTTGGTATTTGGCGTTGGCGCTGCAACAGTGCCCGTCGTGGCCGAGGATGCGACGGTATCCGCGGAGACCTCTTTCGTGCCGGAAGGGGCGCTGGCGCAAAACCTCGCCACCATCGAGAAAGGCGTGTATGCGGACACGGCGCACGATGCAGTCGAGATTGCCACCGGTGAGGTTTTGCAATTGATCGCGCGCGGGCAGGAATATGCGGAAGAGGATCCGGAGCGCTTTTATGTCGAGGTCGAGGCGCTGCTCAATCCGCTGATCGATTTCAGACGCTTCTCCCGCAACGTCATGGGTAAGCACAATCGCTGCGCGAGCGACGCGCAACGCGATCGGTTTGCAGATTCTTTTAAGTGGAGTTTGGTACGTACGTATGCGCTGGCGCTCACCGAGTTCCACGACGGGGAAGTGGAAGTGCTCCCTCCACGACGCGAACCGCGTGACCCCAACAAGGTCAACGTGACCCAGGAGATCAAGTACGAAGGGCGAACCTATGTCGTCGTCTACCGCATGCAGCGTAAGGACGAGCAGCGCTGGAGTCTGAACAACCTCATCATCGAAGGGGTAAACATCGGCCTGAATTACAAATCGCAGTTCGATGGCGCGGTCAAGGAGCCCAAGTGCGCCGATCTCGATAAGGTCATCGACGAGTGGACGGAGTTCGTCGCCAACGAAGAGGCGGTTGGGGTGGAGGCAGGCTAGGCCGTGAGTGCCACGATAGACGATCGGTTCGCGATTAGCGGCGAAGAAATTACCTTCGACGATGCCGAAGGCATTCGCGCACGCGGTAACGAGATGATCGCAGCGGCGGTGGGCGACATCGAAATCGATCTCAGCGGGCTCGAGCGGGCCAACAGCGTGACGGTGGCGATCCTCATGGATTGGTTTCGCAATGCCACGCTCCAGCAAAAGTCCATTGCGTGTGTGAGTTTGTCCGTCGAATTGCGTAACATCGTCGAGTTTTCGGGTTTGAGCGAAGTGTTGCTCGACTGACCGAACTCGTCGCTTTAACACCACTCTGAATAACGCGGTATAACGCGGAGTCATCAAGAAAACACCATGCAAGAAGAGATCGCCAAGCGCATTGCGACGCAGTGGCCCGACGCCGAAGTGCAGGTCGAGGTGGACGGCAACAGTGCCGTCATTCAGATCGCGAGCCGGCACTTCGAAGGATTGTCCCGCGTGAAGCGGCAGCAAGCCGTTTATGCATTTATCGAAGATTACATTGCCGATGGGTCGCTGCACGCGGTGACGATCCGTGCCTCGACACCGGACTGATGGATAAGCTCAGCATCACAGGTGGACGTCAGTTGGCGGGCAGACTGCGCGTTTCGGGCGCCAAGAATGCGGCATTGCCGATATTGGCTGCGAGTCTTTTGACGGACGAGCCCGTGCTGATCAGCAATGCACCGCACCTGCATGACGTCACCACCATGCTGGAGTTGCTCGGGTGCTTGGGTGCCGACGTCATCGTCGATGAAAAACTGACCTTGGAAGTGGCGGGCAACAACCTGACCCAGCTGTGTGCACCCTACGAACTCGTCAAAACCATGCGCGCCTCGTTCCTGGTGCTCGGGCCGTTGGTGGCCAAACATGGCGAAGCCCAAGTGTCGTTACCCGGTGGCTGCGCCATCGGTGCGCGCCCGGTAGATCAGCACTTGAAAGGACTGGAAGCGCTGGGCGCGCGAGTGTCCGTGACAGACGGATACGTTAAGGCGTGGGCACCTGAGGGATTGGTGGGCGCTGACGTGTATATGGACCTCGTGACGGTGGGAGGCACCGAGAATCTGATGATGGCGGCGTGTCTAGCTGACGGGGTGACGCGTCTGTACAACTGTGCGCGCGAGCCGGAAATCGTAGATCTGGGGAATTTCCTTCGGGCGTTGGGCGCGGACATAGAGGGGCACGGAACGTCTACGATACAAATTCGCGGTGCAGCCAAGTTACACGGCGGTGAACACCGCATCATGCCGGACAGGGTGGAAGCGGGGACTTATCTCATTGCCGCCGCGGCCACGCGGGGAAGTATCGAACTCGTGGACGTAGATCCGGACACGCTGGGTGCTGTGTTGGAAAAGCTGATGCTGGCCGGGGCTGACATCACCACCGGTGACGATTGGATCAAGTTGGACATGCACGGCAAGCGCCCTCTGGCGGTGGATATCGAGACGTCGCCGTTTCCCGGCTTCCCGACGGACATGCAGGCGCAGTTCATGGCCATGAACGCGATTGCCAGCGGTACTTCGACCATCCGGGAGAACATTTTCGAGAATCGCTTCATGCATGTGCAGGAGATGAACCGATTGGGGGCTAATATAGAACTGCATGGACATTCCATGGCGGTGGTGCACGGGGTCGAACGCCTGGCCGCGGCACCTGTGATGGCGACTGATCTGCGCGCGTCGTCTTCGCTCGTCATTGCCGCGCTGGTTGCCGAAGGTACTACGACCATCGACCGGATCTATCACATCGACCGCGGCTACGAAACGATTGAGGAGAAGTTGCAGCAGATCGGCGGTGCCGTGCAACGCATCACCTAACCATTCCCAGTTACGTGCGTAACCGCTTCTTTTACGAAGTTCTGGTAGCATGCGCCGCCAGAGTTGTTGACGGTCACACGAAACACTGCAAATACCATGAGCCTGGTCATCGCATTGAACAAAGGTCGCATCCTGCAAGAGTGCCTGCCTCTGCTGGCGCGTTGTAACGTCGTGCCGAACGAGGACCCCAACGACTCTCGTAAGCTCGTATTCGCGACACGCGAGCAAAACCATCAGTTGATGATTAGCCGCAGCGCCGATGTGCTCACCTATGTCGAGCACGGGGTTGCCGATGTCGGCATCACGGGTAAGGACACCATTCTCGAGTTCGGTGATGGGATGGGTTTTTATGAGCTGTTGGATCTCGGCATCGGGAAATGCAGGATGGCCACGGCGGGTCCGGTTGGCGCGGCTGAACCGCAGGGGGTGCTGAGGGTGGCCAGCAAGTATGTCAACATCGCCCGCGATCACTATCGCAAGCGCAATCGACAAGTCGAGTTGATCAAACTGTCGGGAGCGATGGAAATCGCGCCGCTCCTGGGGCTGGCCGATACCATTGTCGATATCGTAGATACGGGGAACACGTTGAAGGCAAACGGTCTCGAAGAACGCGAGACGATCTGTGCAATCAGCACCCGACTGATCGTCAATAGAGCGGCGATGAAAACCAAGTTCGACGAAGTGCAAGCGTTGGTCGATGCGCTGCGCCAGGCGGTTACGGCGGCATAACATGTCGGCGCTTTCAATAACGCGTTTGTCGACCGGTACCGCCGACTTCGACGCACGATTGGACCGGCTTCTCGCATGGGATGTCGAGGGCGACGGCAGCATCGAACAGCAGGTGGCGCAGGTGCTTGCCGATGTTCGCTCACGTGGGGATGATGCCGTCATCGAATACACCAACCGCTTCGACGACTTACAAGCCGCTTCGATGGATGAATTGCGCATACCGGTGGAGGCGTTGAGCAATGCGTGGCAGGCGATTACCGACGACGAGCGTCGCGCACTGTCCCAGGCTTACGACCGCATCCGCAACTATCACGAACACCAAGCCGGCGGCAGTTGGTCTTTTACGGACAACCTGGGTAACGAATTGGGTCAAACCGTTACACCCTTGGCTAGGGTGGGAGTTTACGTGCCGGGTGGGCAGGCGGCTTATCCATCGACGGTGTTGATGACCCTGGGTCCCGCGCGCGTCGCCGGCGTTGATGAGTTGGTGGTGACGGTACCGACGCCGCGTGGCAAGCGCAGTGATATCGTGTTGGCTGCTTTGTCATTAGTAGGAGTCGAAGAAGTTTGGACGATTGGCGGAGCGCAGGCCGTTGCCGCACTTGCCTACGGTACGCCAGCGATTGAGCGCGTCGACAAGATTGTAGGGCCGGGCGGAGCCTACGTAGCGGCAGCGAAGCGGCAGGTCTTCGGGCGAGTGGGCATCGATGTGATTGCCGGGCCAAGCGAAGTGGCCGTCGTTGCGGACGGTACGACGCCGGTCGATTGGGTGGCATTGGATTTATTCTCACAAGCCGAACACGACGCCGCAGCTCAGAGCATCCTGCTGTCGCCCGATGCGGACTACTTGGAAGCTGTGTATGAGCGAATGAATGATCTGCTGCCGTCGATGCAACGCCGCGACACGATCCGCGCCTCGCTCGAGCAGCGCGGCGCGCTCGTGCACACGCGGGATCTCGATGAGGCTGTCGCCGTGGTGAATCGCATCGCGCCCGAGCACCTGGAACTGCAGGTGGCGGATCCGGAGTCGCTGCTACCTAATGTGCGTCATGCCGGTGCTGTATTTTGCGGCGCCTACTCCGGCGAGAGCTTCGGCGATTACGTGGCAGGACCATCCCACGTTTTACCGACGTTCGGCACGGCGCGGTTCGCTTCACCGCTGGGCGTTTACGACTTCCAAAAGCGCAGCTCGGTGATGCGGATCTCGGCAGAAGGTGCAGCGGCCCTCGCCGATGTCGCAGTGCCGCTGGCGAACAGCGAAGGACTGGAAGCGCACGCCCGCGCGGCCGCGTTGCGAGCGACGGATTCGAATTAGTTTTTTAGTTCGGGAGTTCCGCTGCCGTGACCGTCGCGAGAAAGCGCATGTCGTCGCGCATCACCTCGACCTCGATCACTTCTCCCGGTTTGGTGCGCGAAATAACCTGGGTAATGACGGTGGCATTGGTGGCGGCGATGCCGTTCATGCTGATGATGGTATCGCCAGCGCGGATGCCGGCGCGGGCAGCAGGTCCGTTAGCGGATACGTTAGTGACATACAGGCCGTTTGGGGCGTTGGGCAAGGGTTGCGGGGTGAGGCTGATGCCGAGCCAACCACGAATGACACGGCCGTGTTTGACGATTTCTTCCAACACATAGAGCGCGATGTCTGCTGGAATCGCAAAACCGATGCCGTCGGAACCGCCGGACTGGGTATAGATCATGGTGTTGATGCCCAGCAACCGGCCTTCGTGGTCGACGAGTGCGCCGCCGGAGTTGCCGGGGCTGATCGCGGCATCCGTTTGCAGAAAGTCATCGTACGGGCTGTTGGTGATGACCGTGCGCGAGAAGGCACTGATGATGCCCTGTGAGACGCTGTGGCCCAGTCCGAATGGATTGCCGATGGCCAGGGCGATGTCACCTACCTGGGGCCGCTGACCGTCCAATTGCGGTATGACGGGCAAGCCTCGCGCCGCCACTTTGATGACGGCCAGATCGGTATGTCTGTCGCTGCCGATCACTTGTGCCGTGGTGGTCTGACTGTTCGCGAACATGACGAGGATTTCATCCGCCTCACCGACAACGTGCTGATTGGTCAACACCAGCCCATCCTCCCGAACGATCACGCCGGAGCCGAGCGAGTTCTGGACCTGAGGCTCTGTGGGAAACGCTTCGCACAAACGGCGGTATTTAGGATTGCGACAGATGGTGCCCCGGCGGGTGATCTTCGTGGAATAGATGTTCACCACGGCCGGGGCCGCCCGGGCAACGGCGGTTGCAAATCCGGGTTTGCTCGACGCGCTGTTGGTGTTGAGCAAGATGATCGCGATGCCAACAAGGGCACCAACGATGGCGGGCGCAATGATGAAGCGAGTCAGTTGTTCCATCGATCTCGTTAGTAACTCGTGAGTCCAATCAGCGCGGGTGCGTTGCGCCAGCGCCTGGATGCGGCTAAATTGCCGCGCGACGAATTCACCTGGTTGTGACACGAAGGGCGTCACTCCTGTACGCGACTCATGCATCACTCTGAGCATCACACTCACTCACCGCAGGCGTATTACGAAGCGCGTGTTCAGGGTGGGGAGTTTCAAGAAGACCCTGCGCAAGCGCAAGTGGTGGCGCTACTGGATGCGTTATTTGTCGAACTGACCACCCAACTACCCGGGTCGCGGCTGAGTGGGTGGTTAGCGAAGCTGCGCGGGACGCCGCCGACACCGGTCAAGGGACTATACATCTGGGGTGGCGTGGGTCGCGGCAAGACCATGTTGATGGATCTCTTCTACGAGTGCTTGCCGCCGGATCAGCGTTTACGCATGCACTTTCACCGCTTCATGCGTCGTGTTCACGATGGTCTGAAACGTTGGGCGGGTACGCCTGACCCGCTCAGGCAGGTTGCCGACGAGTTCGCCGCCGAGGCCAGGGTGTTGTGCTTCGATGAGTTTTTCGTGTCGGACATCGGCGATGCCATGATTCTTGCCGAGCTGCTCGATGCCTTGTTCGAGCGGGGAGTGACGCTCGTGACGACATCTAACGTGGAGCCGCAACGCCTGTACGAGAACGGCTTGCAGCGGCGCCGCTTTCTTCCTGCCATCGATCTGTTATATGCCCACACGAGTGTCCACCACATGGACGACGGCATCGACTTTCGGTTACGTGCGCTGGAACAGGCGGAGCTCTATCACTTTCCGCTTGATGCCGAGGCGGAGCTGAGTCTGGCGCGCAGTTTCACCGCACTGGCGCCGGAAGCACCGGAGACCGATGCCGAGCTGCAGATCGAAGGTCGCGTGATTCGCGCGCGGATGGTCGCCGACGATGTCGTGTGGTTCGATTTCGCGGAGCTTTGCGAAGGCCCGCGCAGCCAGAACGACTACATCGAACTGGCGATGATCTACCACGCGGTGTTACTGAGCGCGGTACCGGTAATGACGACGAAGAATGAGAACGCGGCGCGCCGCTTCATCAGCCTGGTCGATGAGTTCTACGATCATGGCGTCAAGCTCATCATCAGCGCCGCAGCGCCCATCGACGGCATTTACCAGGGAGAGCGGTTGCGCTTTGAGTTCGAGCGGACTCAATCGCGGCTGCTGGAGATGCAGTCGCACGACTATCTGGCGGGCTCGCATCGAGCTTTTTAGCCCATTGCTCTCCAGTGCTGTCTCCGACCCCATCAGCCGTCTACCATCCGCGTCTCCGACCCTAAATGGCGCGAGGATGTTTGTCTCCGACCCCAAGTTTGTCTCCGACCCCAAATCGCGCGACCACGCGCGTCTGCGACCCTGAATGGGCTGTCTGCGGTCTGCATCAATCGTCTCCGACCCCAAACTGTGCGGAGTTTTTTGTCTCCGACCCCAATGACAGGTCGATATTTTGTCTCCGACCCCAATTGCGTGGGGGGCGGGGCTCATATAGTATTCGCGCTCCCAAAATCCCGAGTCTAAGTAGGCTTGAAATGAAGACGGTGAGTATCCGACCTCAGGACGTGGAACGCTCCTGGTGGGTCATTGATGCGGAAAATCAGGTGCTAGGACGTGTGGCCACGGAGATCGCCCGGCGTCTGCGCGGCAAGCATAAGCCGCAATATACGCCTCATGTGGATACCGGTGATTACATCATCGTGATCAACGCCGAGAAGATTCGGGTCACGGGTAAGAAGGAAACGGACAAGGTCTACTGGCGCCACAGTGAATACCCGGGCGGTATTCGCGGGACCAGTGTCGAGCGCATGCGGGCCGAGCATCCCGAGCGCTTGATCGAAAAAGCCGTGAAGGGCATGTTGCCGCGCAATCCTCTGGGCCGGGCGATGTATCGGAAATTGAAAGTGTACGCCGGCAGCGAACATCCGCACGCTGCACAACAGCCACAAGTTTTGGAGATGTCCGCATGAGCGAGCTGAACTACGGAACCGGCAGACGTAAGACCTCAACCGCAAGGGTCTTCATCGGCTCGGGTAGCGGCCTTATTACGGTAAATGCTCAGTCTCTTGACGAATATTTCGGTCGTGAGACCGCACGCATGGTCGTGCGCCAACCCTTGGAGGTGGCGGGCGTCACCGACAAGTTGGATGTGCAAGTGACGGTGAGAGGCGGGGGTAATACCGGGCAAGCCGGTGCGATTCGGCACGGTATCGCCCGAGCGCTGGTGGACTACGACGAAACGCTGCGGGGACCGCTGCGCGAACGCGGTTTTCTAACCCGTGATGCGCGCGCCGTGGAACGCAAGAAAGTCGGCCTGCGCAAAGCGCGTAAACGTCCGCAATTCTCCAAGCGCTAGCGCGCAATCCATCGGAGTTTATTGCATTTCGAGCCCACAGCCCGTGGTGCGATGTGTTAGAATTGCGCGGTTTGCTAATCGGTGCAGATTTCGGTGCTAAATTTTCAATTAGCAGTTCGGAATCGGGGATTCACCCCGTACCAGGCAATCGTAAACGTCGAGAGCACACAACCGAGACATCAATAGAATAACTACGGAGCGCCCTGCCTTGAGTGACGCTGATGCAAGTCATGAAGCCCCAGCCGCCGATTCGGGCGGTCACGCAGACGACACCACGCCGATAAACACCTCACGGCGTTATTTCTTAATCGGAGCCACTTCGGCCGTTGCAGGCATCGGTGTCATCGGTGCGGCGGTACCGTTCGTCCAATATTGGAACCCGAGTGCCAAAGCGCGCGCGTTGGGTGCGCCGGTCAAGATCGATTTTTCCAAACTCTTACCCGGCGAAATGCTGAGCCCCATTCAATCGTGGCGCGGCAAGCCGATCTTCGTGCTTTATCGTAATGCCGATGCCATTGCGGCGCTTGAAACCGAAACCGCGCACTTGGCCGATCCGGATTCGGAGAATCCAGCCATGCAACCCGATTTCGCCAAAAACTCAACAAGGTCCGAGCGTCCCGAAATCGGCATCTACGTCGGCATCTGCACTCATCTGGGGTGTTCGCCCAAGTACATCGAGGCAGACATTTACGAGGGCAGTTCGGCAGGTGGCTTCTTTTGTCCTTGCCACGGCTCGAAGTTTGATTTAGCCGGTCGCGTAGGGGCTGGATGGCCAGCGCCTGATAACCTGGAGGTGCCGCCGTACACGTTCTTGTCGGATACGGAAGTATTGATCGGCGGGGAGGGTAACGCGTAATGAGTGCTCCCGAACAAAACGCCGAAAGCAAGACCGTACGCATCTTCAACGAGTTCATGGGTTGGCTGGACACCCGGTTCCCGGCGACGGAAACCTTCGAATACCACATGTCGAAGTACTACGCGCCGAAGAACTTCAATTGGTGGTACTACATGGGGGTCTTGTCGATCGTCATGCTCGTCATCCAGATCCTCACCGGTATCTGGTTGACCATGAGTTATTCACCCAGCGATGCGTTCGCGTCACTCGAGTACATCATGCGTGATGTCGAGTACGGGTGGTTGATCCGCTACATGCATTCCACCGGCGCGTCCTTCTTTTTCCTCGTAGTCTACTTACACATGTATCGTGCGATGATCTACGGATCGTATCGCGGGCCCAGAGAACTGCTGTGGCTGATCGGGATGGTGATCTTCATTGCGTTGATGGCCGAGGGCTTTTTCGGCTACGTGCTGCCGTGGGGCAACATGTCCTATTGGGCAGCTCAAGTGATCGTCTCGCTGGCGGGGGCCATTCCTTACGTCGGCGCTGATCTCATGGACTGGGTACGAGGCGACTTCCTGATTTCCGAGGCCACCCTCAACCGCTTCTTCGCGCTGCATGTGATCGCCGTGCCATTGGTGCTGGTGATTCTGGTGTTCGTGCATTTGGTAGCGCTGCATCACGTCGGTTCGAACAACCCGGACGGTATTGAAATCAAGAAAAACAAGGGGCCGGACGGCGTACCGCTGGACGGCATTCCGTTCCACCCGTACTACACGGTTCATGACGTTCACGCGACCGTCATCATGCTCATCCTATTCTGCGCGGTGGTGTTCTTTGCTCCGGAGATGTGGGGTTACTTCATCGAGAAACCCAACTTCATCGAAGCGGATCCCTTGAAAACACCCGATGTGATTGCGCCGGTGTGGTATTACACACCGTTCTATTCGATGTTACGTGCCGTGACCTTCCCGCTGTTCGGGATGGACGCCAAATTCTGGGGGTTGGTGGTCATGGCAGCGGCCATCATCATTCCCTGCTTCCTGCCGTGGTTGGATCGCAGCCCGGTCCACTCGATTAGATACAAGGGTATGTTGTCGAAGGTCATGCTCGGGATCTTGATCGTGAGCTTCTTCATCCTGGGGTATTTGGGTATGAGGGCACCCACCGACGGACGCACCCTGCTCGCCCAGTTTTGTACGATTCTCTACTTCGCCTACTTCGTGTTGATGCCTTGGTATACACAAGTTGAGAAGACGAAGCCGGAACCGGATAGGGTGACGATGCGATGAAGAAACTACTTGTACTGGCTTTGTGGCTTATTCCCGTGTCCCTGTTCGCGGCCTCCGCGGAAATCGACTGGGACATGGAACCGTTCGATGCCGACCTTGAAAACCTGCCCTCGTTGCAGAACGGTATGCGCCTTTACATGAACTACTGTCTTGGCTGTCACAGTCTCAAATACCAGCGTTACGAACGCACGGCCGACGACCTGGGCATTCCCCATGAGATTGCGCTGAACAATCTGGTGTTCACCGGTCAAAAGATCGGCGAGTTGATGACCACGGCCATGGATGAAAACAAGGCGAAGAACTGGTTTGGCGCCACACCGCCCGACCTGACGATGGTCACGCGCGAAAAGAGTGCGGAGTGGGTGTACAACTACTTGAAGACCTTTTACGTCGACGAAACACGGCCGTTCGGGGTCAACAATAAAGTCTTCGAAAACGTCGGCATGCCCAACGTGTTGGAAGATTTGCAAGGCATCCAGCGCGACGCCTGTATTCAGGTGCCGAAGCGCGCGGCCAATGGGGGTGAGATGCGCGACCCGCTCGTACCGGGTAAGGCCATTACCGAAGAAAAGTGCGGACAGCTGGTCGTCGATGAAGGTAGTGGCACCTACAATGCCGAAGAGTTCGACCAAGCGGCCTATGATCTTTCCAATTTTCTCTACTATGTCGGTGAGCCCACTCGGCTTGAGCGACAAAGAATCGGTGTGTATGTGATTTTGTTTCTCGTGATCTTGGCGTGCTTCACATATTTGTTGAACCGCGAATACTGGAAGGACATTCACTAGGAGTTTGTTGAAAAATGATTTTCACAAATCATTTTCCACCGGGCCAGAATCTAGCAGCGTGTTTTTCAACACGCTGCTAACGTCCATATCTTATGGCGTCGACGACGCTGATGTTATGCACTCGACGGAAGTGCGAGAGAGGTAAATCATGAGCATTGTCACAAAGCGGTCTTCGATGACGCTGTTCTCGGATGCAAGGGATCACTACTCCCACCGTGTACGCATGGTGCTGGCCGAAAAAGGCGTGACGGTTGACATTGTGGATGTCGATCCGAACAAGAAGCCCGACGATCTCGGCGAGATCAATCCCTATAACAGCCTGCCGACGCTGTTGGACCGCGACCTCGTGTTGTACGAAGCCAATGTCATCATGGAGTATCTCGACGAACGCTTCCCGCATCCGCCATTGTTGCCGGTCTATCCGGTGCAGCGGGCGCTTTCGCGGCTGTGGATCAGCCGCGTGGAGAAGGAATGGAGCGGCAAACTCGATCTTTTAATGGCGGGTAAGGGACGCGAAACCATTCTGACTAAGGCACGTAAAGAACTCAGAGAGAGCATCATTGCCATTGCGCCCATCTTCGGTGAAAAGCCTTACTTCATGAACGAAGAGTTCTCCCTGGTGGATTGTTGCGTTGCCCCAATACTCTGGCGTTTGAAGGAAGTAGATATCACGTTGCCTGAAAAATCGACTCGGCCGTTGACGAAGTACATGCAGACCATGTTCGAGCGCGAGGCATTTCGCGCCAGCTTGACCGAAACCGAAGTCGAGATGCAGGAGTGAAGCCGCAACGCCCTTACTTGTTGAGGGCACTATACGAGTGGCTCGTTGACAGCGAAGAAGTACCCTATGTGCTGGTGGATGCGACCCAGGACGGTGTGAAGGTACCGCAGGAGTACGTGGAGGACGGGCAGATCGTCCTGGACATCGGTCCCAATGCGGTGCGCAACCTGGCTCTGGAAGACGAATTCGTCATGTGTTCCAGCCGCTTTGCGGGGCGGGTGTTCGAACTCGTCCTGCCCATGAGCGCCATCCGCGCAATATACGGGCGCGATTCCGGTCAAGGTATGGTGTTCCCGGAAGAAGACCCTTTTAAAGAAGCGGGTCAAGAAGCGAGGCAAGAATCGGCGCAAGACGGGACCGAAGCGGCGAGTCAGGAAGGCGCAGAAGACCAGGGTACGTCTGACTCCGAGACCAAGCCTAATTTGCGCTTAGTCTAGGTATTCGAACACTTTGACGATTTTCTGCACGCCGTAAACGTTACGGGTCACGTTTACCGCCGCGTCAGCTTGTTCGCGCGACACCAGACCCATCAAGTACACCACACCGTTTTCCGTTTGTACTTTGATCTTGCTGCCGTTGGTTTCTCTGGCAGCGATGAGTCGACTCTTGACCTTGGAGGTCAGCCAGCCGTCGTTCGAGCGCGCAAATATCGAGGTCGGGCCGCCTACGGTAAGCTCGTTGTGGACTTTGCGCACGCGCCTAATGCCCTGAGTGACCGTGCTCGCCTTCTCTTTCAGAAGCGCGGTCGGCACCTGTCCCGCAATCAATACGACACCGTTGTAGGCGACGATCACGATGTGCGAACCCTTGTAGCCCAGGTCAGCCGCCCGAATCTCGCGCTCTACGACATTTTCAAGTACACCGTCGTCGATCACGACCCCCGGTGTGCGGCGGCCCGGATCGTTCGACAAGTTACATGCGGTGAGACCGGTAACCAGTGCAGCGATCAGCACACCCTTCGCCAGCATCGCCATGGCCGCTCGGGCGTGCGTCAGTAAGTTAACAAGCGGATCGACACGATCGAGAAGATGCAACATGGCGGGAAAACTATCCTGTGAGTAGTGACTAAGTTTGAAGGGTTTTGCTGGTTTGAGTCAAATAGCGTTGAGCCGAATGGCGCCTGGTTCAGCCACCATTCAGATGAGCGCGATTACAACGCAGCTCGCGCATTTTGAAAACAAGTACAACGAGGCCGACCCGGATGAATCCGAGCCCATACCTGGTTCTGCTCAGTGCTCTCGCTGGAGCCACGCCAGCGACCGCCCAAACGGCAATGCCGGTGTTATCTCAAGCGACGCTCGCGACGCAGGCGGTCTTGGAGGAAGTCGTCGTCACGGGTCGGCGGCCGGGTCCGCCGTTGTGGCGTGTGATCAACGGGGAGCGAACCTTGTGGGTGTTTGCGGTGTTGAGTCCGCTGCACAAAGACTTGTCGTGGGATGCGGACAGCGTGGCGCACATTCTGTCCGAATCTCAAGCGTACCTGGAAGCTCCGCAGGTATCGGCCAGCACCTCGAATCCGTTCAAAGCCCTCGGCATCATGCGCAAGCTCGGTCGAGCCGAACGTTTGCCCAAGGGAACGACCCTAAAAACGCTTCTCGAACCCGAGTTGTATGCGCGCCTCGAGACTGCACACCAGCGGTATGCGCCCAAAGACGACAAGATACTCCGCCTGAAACCGTTGTTTGCTGCGAACAAACTCCACGCTGCCGCGCTACAAAAGGTGGGACTGCGGGATAGCGCTCGAATTTATAAGACACTCCGCAAAATGGCGAAGCGCGCCGGTCTGGAGGTTACGGCTTCAGTGGGCGAGGTCGATGTGGACAGAGTGATCGAGGTCATTGAAGGCATTCCGCACGAGGCGCAGCTTCGATGCCTGCATGAAACGCTCCAATCAGTGACCGAAGACATTCAAGGTGCCATGGTCCGCGCCAATGCATGGGCGACGGGCGATGCCACGGCTTTGCGCGCACTCGATTACCCGGACGTAGAAAGTACTTGCCACAATGCGGTGAACGCCAATGAGTTCGCTCGAGCGGCCACTACCCGGGCTCGTGAGCAGTGGCTGGTGAGGGCGCGTCAGGTGCTGAACGAACACACCAGTGCCTTCGCGAGCCTGCCTGTATACGAGGTCATCGGCGAAGACGGCTTACTCGGCCGTCTGGCGGCTGAGGGGTATCAATTGCGAGGCCAATAGGTCTCTACAGATCGTCAGCTTCGAAAGCCCCCTTCAGCCATCGTATGGGGGGTGTCGAGCTGATTAACACCACATCGAAACGACACGGCGAAGCCGCGAAACGCGGATGGCGGTTGAGGTAAGCACCGGCAGCGCGGGCTATGCGCAGCTGTTTGGGCCGATCGATGGAAGCGACGGCTCCGCCGAAACGCCGCGAACGGCGATAGCGCACCTCCACGAATACCAATTCCGGTTGATCCAACATGATCAGATCGATCTCGCCGGAGCGGCAAGCGAAGTTGCGGGCGACGAACGTTAATCCACGACACTTGAGGTAACAGAGCGCGATGGATTCGCTGAGGCGGCCGCGCAGGTGGCGGTGATCCATGTCGGGTCGGCGCTTGTGGGTCGAGTTAGTCCGAACTCCGTTGGGCCAAGTCCCGTACGCGAGCGGGTGCAACCTCCAGCTGCCTGCGGATGCGCCCACCGGGCTCGAGCACCAGCGTACCGCTGGCCCCATTGATGGTGAGTGGTGTATGCGGGGTCAGGATCGGCAGCCAGCTGGCCACGTGAAAGGCGTCATAGCCCAGGGCATAAAGTTCTGCGAGGGCACTGTGCTGCAGTTCGTAAGCGGTTACCAGTTCCTTCATCGCCCCTTGCTCTGCGCGCTGCATGGGCAGTTGGGTGACCTGGAACTTACCGAGCGTGTCGGTGGCATTACCGCGTAAAACTTGAGAGGTCCCGTAAAGCGGCAGGTGGTCGGCAAAGTGGAAACGCAATGCAGGTACCAGAGCGAGCGATTCCATCTGATTGGTCAGTGCGATGACCCCGTCCAGATCCGTGCGCGCCCGCGGCGAAAACTCCACCGGCTGAGCAATGATGGCGGCGATTTCGTTCAAGCGCCGGTGGCTCGCGTCCACGTCCATCGCGGTGCCGACCGCATCGGTCAAACCGCGGATGTCTTCGAAAGGTGCAGTCAAAAGGGCGTACGGCCAGTGGCGCAGGATGCTGCTCAGTGCGCGCTGGGCCCACCGCGATTGATTGTGCACCACCAATACGTTGCGACGTCCCTCAGCGACGGCATGTTCGGCCAGCGATGTCGCTTCGTCCTCTATTGCCACGCCAATCTGGAAAGGCTGATCCCCCAATACCGGTTGGGCGAGGTCTGTGATGTAGTTGAGCAGCAAGACCGGTGTGTTTGTCGCGTGGGTCAATTCCGCAAACTGCTCGGCGTTCTGCTTGAGCAGCGGTCCGACGACAGCGTCGACGCCATCGGCTTCGGTTTGCTCCCAGATTTGCGTCAGGCTCGCGGTTTGCGAATCGTAAAACACGATGGGTTGATCGTGGTTGCCTGCATCCGATCCGCTGCTCGCGCTGAGAAACGCGGCGATCATGCCGTCGCGCAGAGCATTCCCCGCCGATGCCAGCTGACCGGACATAGGCAGGATCACGCCGAGTTTGGGTGCGCGGTAACTGTCGTAATTGACGAAATTCGACGGTGGATTCAGAACGGCCGGGTGGCTCGGGTGATTGTCGCGCCATGCCTGCCAGGTGCGGATATGCTCGCTGACCGTTGCTGCATCTCTGATTTCCGCTTGCAGCTGCCACCAGGCGAAGTGGTAGCGGTGGCTATACGCAGCCGGTCCAAGACGTCCGTCTCGCGGTTGTGCCGAGGAAAGTGCGCGCCATATGGTGTCGTTTAAGTCACCGGGCAGATCGGGATGACCCATGCCGAGATCGAGCGATGCTTGTACGTAACCGTCGGCCGCGCAGGTGAAGTCCCCGGCGCGTTCGCAAACCGCACCGATCAGCAGATAGTCGGTGCCTTGGCGCTCCGTCAGATTGGCGATGGCGTCGAGTGCCGCCTGCGAATCTTCCAGCGCCAACCACGCGCGGGCTTTCAGCCGCCAGTACGCATTGCGGTCAGCTGCCGGCCACGTCGCGATGGTCGCTTCTTGGTGGGCAACGACACCTTCGTAGTCGGCGGCGTCCAGCAAGGCTTCCAGCTGCTCGATAGTGCGTGCGCTGCCGGAGTCGGTGCCTTGTTCCAATCCCGGCAGGGTCAGTCGCGGCCCGGATCCAGTGCTTTCACAGCCCGTGGCTGCAATGGCCAGACAAGCTAGAATGACGGCGCGCACGACGCGAGTCAGGCTCGCCGGAGCTAGCGTGAAGTCAGCCGGTATCGCAACGTTGATGTCTGAGTACGAATTGTCCAAATCGAATCCTTCCAGCGTCCCCGACCCGCTTGGTGCCCAAGGTGTACTTTATGTGGTAGCCACCCCTATTGGACACTTGGGCGATCTGAGTCGTCGAGCCGAGGAAGTCCTGAAAGCAGTGCAGATTGTGGCTGCAGAGGATACCAGACGCACCGGGGTGCTGTTAGATCACATCGGGCATCGTGCGCCTGAACTGTTGAGTTTACACGAGCACAATGAGGCCAAAGTCGCGCCACGATTGGTCGAACGCCTATGCGAAGGGGCGAGTGTGGCATTAGTGAGCGATGCCGGTACTCCGCTCGTCAGCGACCCGGGTTTCATTCTCTTGCGGGCAGCGCACGCTGCGGGCATTCCCGTAGTCCCTATCCCGGGGCCGTCGTGCGTGACTGCTCTCTTGAGTGTGTGTCCGCTGCCTTGTCATCCGTTTCGTTTTGTGGGCTTTCTGCCCGCCAAAGCCAAGCATCGGCAAGCCCGCTTGCGCGATTTCATGAGTACCGGCGATGCCATCGTCTTCCTGGAAGCGCCGCATCGAATTGTCGCCACGTTGAACGACATAGCCCCCTATGACCGGTGCGTCATGCTCGGGCGGGAACTCACAAAGCAATACGAAACCCTGCTTCTGGGTGATGTCGAGTCCGTAAAGGCCGCGCTGGGTAGCGCACCGCGGGGGGAGATCGTAGGCGTGATCGAGTGCGCCGAAGCGCCGGCCCGGGACAGGGATGCGCGTGAGGTGCTCACCGTCCTGCTGAAGGAACTGTCACCGGCACAAGCGTCGCGTTTGGCCGCGGGCATATGTCAGCAGAGTAAGTCGGCGATGTACGAACTCGCACTGCAGCTGAAAACCGATTAGCCTAATGATGAGCCAGCCGAGCAGTCGCCGGTGTGCGTGTTCATTCGCGCGCACGGGAGGAAAGTCCGGGCTCCATAGGACAAAGCGCCAGGTAACCCCTGGGGGGCGCGAGCCTACGGAAAGTGCAACAGAGAGTAGACCGCCTGTCGTTCGCTGCGGCGACGGCCGGTAAGGGTGAAAGGGTGCGGTAAGAGCGCACCGCGCGGGTGGCAACACACCGCGGCTAGGTAAACCCCGCTTGGAGCAAGGCCAAATAGGAACCTCATGGTGTGGTCCGCATCGGGTTCGGGTAGGCCGCTGGAGGTTGTCGGTGACGGCAGCCCTAGATGAATGACTGTTCTCGACAGAACCCGGCTTACAGGCTGGCTCATTATTTCTTTCTGGAATTTAAACGAATTTTTTAATTCCGAAATACTCAAAAACTTAATGTTGTTTCTAGCTATGCGCGATAGGTAATTGCGGGGCTAGAGTTTGTTCCTATTCGCAAGTGTAGGATTGCCTAAAAATCCTTATTTTTCCGTAGCTTAACCACCCGTGCGGGTTGACTCTCGCGTGCCCAACTCTATAGTGTCCGGTGTGGGAAAATGTGGAGTTATGTGGGTCTCTACCCCAATTTAGACCAATTTAGAGCATCTATATCCCCAGTGAGCATGTTCTAGATGGGTTCTATGTGTGTGGGCCTGCCTTATTTTGAGTTGCGATGATCTTTCGGGGTATCAACAACGCGACCCTGGACGCCAAGGGTCGTGTCGCTTTACCGACGCGCAATCGAGAGTCCATACACTTGACTTGCGATGGCAAGGTGGTGGTGACCATCGATATGCGCGAGCCCTGTCTCCTGCTTTACCCGCTTCCCGAATGGGAGGTGGTACAACGCAAGCTCGAAAACCTCGCCAACATTAATTCTCAGGCGCGCATGTTGCAACGTCTGTTGATCGGGCACGCCACCGACCTGGAACTCGACTCGAACGGCAGAATCCTATTACCCAGTATGCTCCGTGAATATGCCGAACTCGAGAAGAAGCTGGTGTTGGTCGGACAAAGCAACAAGATTGAAATCTGGTCCCAGGAACAGTGGCGCGAACGGATGCAAGGCTGGCTCAAACAAGGATCGGCAGCGTTGGCGGACGATGCCGAGAGTTTTTCCGGGTTGTCCATTTAGTGAGCCGTGAGCCCGATAGGGAAACTCACGTCCCAGTGTTACTCGATGAGGTCGTTAACAACCTAGTGCACGCAGAGCAAGGCACATATGTCGACGCGACGTTCGGACGGGGCGGCCACACACAGGCGCTGCTCCGAAGGCTTGGCCCCGGCGGGCGCGTTTTTGCCGTGGATCGCGACCCGGAAGCCGTCGCTTACGGCCGGGTGCTGGCTACCGACGAACCACGCCTGCACATCCATCACGGCCGCTTTGCGGAACTCGAACGCTTTGTTGCCGAGTGGGGCCTCGACTGTGTGGATGGTGTGCTGCTGGACCTTGGCGTCTCGTCTCCACAGCTGGACGACGCGTCACGGGGGTTCAGTTTTCGTGAGACCGGTCCACTGGATATGCGCATGGATCCGTCGCAATCAGTAACGGCGGCGAGTTGGCTGAATACCTGCGACCCGGAAGAGCTTACGGTTGTGCTCAAGCGCTACGGCGAAGAGCGTTTTGCGCGGCGTATCGCTCGCGCCATCATTTCGGGGAGGCCGGTAACTACCACGGCAGAACTTGCCGCGCTGGTCGAAGCCGCTGTGCCCGCGCGGTTTCAGACGTCGAAGAAGCATCCCGCGACGCAAACGTTTCAGGCGATCCGCATTCACGTGAACGACGAACTCGGTGAGCTCGCGCGTGGTTTGACGGCAGCGTTTGAGGTGTTGTGCACGCGCGGTCGACTGGCGGTGATCAGCTTTCACTCGCTGGAGGACCGCGAGGTTAAACGCCGTTTTCGCAGCTGGACACAACCCGCCCCAGTACCGCGGCGCGTTCCCGTGAAAGCGGCGGATCAATCGGTGCGGGCGGTCGAAGTGGCGGGTCCGATTCGCGCCAGTCGTTCTGAGACGCACGACAACCCGAGGGCGCGGAGCGCAACTTTGCGGGTGATCGAGAAGTGCGCCAATGACTAAACGTAAGCCGCAGCGCAAAGAAACGCGTCAGCCCGTGCCAGGGACCGAGCGAATGTGGCCGTGGATTGGCGGCTTTGTTGCGCTGCTTGCGTTCATTGCCATCAGCGGCCTGTCAGTCGTGCAAGGGGCGCACGACATGCGCGATCTCTATCGGCAGCTCGGCGAAGTGCAGAGGGAACACGATACGCTCTTGGCCGACCACAGCCGCCTGTTGTTGGAGCGTGGCGCGAGATCGAGTCTGCAAAACATCGAAGAGGTGGCGCAGCGCGACCTCGATATGGAGTTTCCGACGGAAGGTCAGGTCATCGAATGAAGCGGGGCCAACGGAAAAGCACTAAGGCACCCAAGCTGAGCCAATGGCGGCATATCTTGGTGGTGGGTGTGTTTGGGCTTTGTGTATTGGGCATGTGCGGGCGTGTTCTCTATCTCGGTGTGACCGAAAGAGAGTTTCTTCAGCAACAAGGCGATGCACGCTCCATTCGCCGCGAATCGATACCTGCCATGCGCGGCGTCATCTACGATCGTCATGGTGCGGCTCTGGCGGTCAGTACGCCGGTGTTCGGCATATGGACGGACCCTAGCCGTGCGCGCTTCACCGCCAACGATGTCGCGCAGCTAGCCGCTACGCTGGAAGTTGAAGCGGGCACGTTGCGCGAACGAATCGCGACACAGCAAGAAAAGGAATTCGTGTACCTGTCACGACGCAGTTCATGGGAGACCGCTGAGCGGGTACGCGCACTCGGTTTGGATCACGTGTATTTCCAGCCGGAATATCGGCGCTTCTACCCGGCGGCGGAAACCGCCTCGCACATTGTAGGTGTAACCGACATCAACGATAGCGGCGCCGAAGGGATCGAGTACAGTTTCGATGACGAGCTCCAGGGTGCGCACGGCGGCAAAGTAGTGCTGAAGGACAGGCGCGGCAACACCGTGCGCGATCTCGAGTATCTCGGTGCGCCGGAATACGGTAACGACCTCAACCTGACCATAGACTTGCGTTTGCAGTACATCGCCTATCGCGAACTCAAATCCGCCGTCGCGGTCCACAAGGCTAAATCGGGATCGCTGATCATGGTGGATGCCGGTAGCGGTGACGTGCTGGCCCTGGTCAACCAACCCTCCTACAACCCGAACGACATACCCAGTCAACTGCGCGGCATGCGCAATCGAGCGGTCACCGATGCCTACGAACCCGGCTCCACCATCAAGCCGTTCACTGCTTTGGCGGCTCTGGAGACGGGACGCTATAGCGCCGGCACGACCATCGATACCGATCCTGGGTACTTTCGCATTGGCAGCAAACTCATCGAAGATCCGGTCAACCGCGGTCAGCTGACGTTGATGGATGCGATCGCGAAGTCCAGTCAGGTAGCGATCGCCAAGGTGGCTATGGACTTAGAAGAGCGTGCCGTGTTCGACGTCCTGCGTCGGGCCGGAGTTGGAGATTACCTGGGCACTGGATTGCCCGGCGAAAGCATCGGCTTCATGGACGACACTCAGCTGCGTTATCCCGTGGTGAGAGCCACCCTTGCGTACGGTTATGGATTGTCCGTGACACCCTTGCAGCTTGCGCAAGCGTACTTGACGCTGGCTAAGCTCGGAGAAAAGACACCGTTGTCGATCGTGCGGTCGTCGCGTCAGCGAGCGGCGAACGAGCGCGTGTTCGATCGCCGCCTGGTGCGGGAAGTATTGACGATGATGGAACGAGTAACGGATGCCGACGGCACGGCGCCGGGTGCAGCTGTTGCCGGATACCGGGTAGCCGGTAAGACCGGCACGGCGCGCATCGTGGGACCGCAAGGCTACGACGACAAACGCCATGTCGCCTGGTTTGCGGGGATGGTGCCGGTCACCGCCCCGCGTTTCGTCATGGTCGTGGTGGTCAACGAACCGCAATCCGGATTGAGCGGGGGCGGTGCTGTAGCGGCGCCGATCTTCGCGCGAGTGGCTCGCAAGAGCCTCGTGTTGCTGGGGGTGGCGCCCGACCAACAGATCGCTTCAGCGGATGCCGGCAAAGGCAACTCGTCATGACGCAGTCGATGGCACTAAGGACACTGCTCGAGGACGACACCTGTCCGAACGTCGCAGTGACGGGACTTTGCGAGCACACCGACGAAGTCCACAACAACTTTGCGTTCATTGCTACCGCGCCGGATCCGCGGGTTGCGGCGGCGCACGCGCGTGCGGCACAAGCAAGCGGCGCCGCCGCCATACTCAGCGTCGGTCAGGTGGACCGCGGGAGTGTGTCGATTCCAGTGGTCGAAGTCACGGATCTGCCGGTGCGCAAGGGACCGCTGGCGGCGAAGTTCTATGGTGAGCCGACCCGCGGTCAAGAAGTGATAGGGGTGACCGGCACGAACGGTAAAACCTCGGTGGCGTATCACATTGCAGACCTCAGCGAGGCGCTCGGTGCGCCCACCGGGTATTTCGGCACGCTCGGTTGCGGACGTGTTGACGACCTGGCTGCGGCCGGTTTGACGACGGCCAACGCGGTCGCTTTGCAACGCCATGCGCGGAGCCTGCGGGACCAGGGTGTGCAACGCTTGGCGATAGAGGTTAGCTCCCACGCCCTCGATCAAGGCCGCGTCAAGGCCGTACATTTCGATTGCGCGGTGTTCACCAATTTGACTCGCGACCACCTCGACTATCACGGCTCGTTGGCAGCGTACGGCGACGCCAAGCGTCGGTTGTTCGCCGAGTGGCCGCTGCAAGCTGCGGTGTTGAACGCCGATGACCCGTTTACCGACCAGTTAATGGACGCCAATGCCAAGGAGGTCGTGACCTACGGGAAACGTGCGGATTGGCGCTGGCACAAAGAGCAGCGTCAGCATGGGATGTTCGTGCGCTGGCAAAGTCCCTACGGTGAGTTGGCGGCGGATCTGCCGGTGGTCGCGGATTTCGCCGTCGCCAACATCACTGCAGCGATTGCGGTCCTGGCTTTGCTGGACCACAGCGTGAGCGCGATCGAGCGTTCGCTCGAGTCCATCGCACCGGTTCCCGGGCGCATGCAAATCGTCGACGGTGGTTCGCGGGCACCCATCGTCGTTGTGGACTACGCACATACACCCGACGCGCTGGCCAAGGCGCTCACCACTCTGCGGGAGGTATGCCGTGGGCGATTGATCTGCGTCGTCGGGTGCGGCGGCGACCGCGACACAGGTAAGCGCGCGCAGATGGGGCGCATCGCGTCGACGACTGCGGACACGACGTTCCTGACATCAGACAATCCGCGTTCCGAAGATCCGCTTAGCATCATCGATGATATGCAAGAGGATATTGCGGCGGATGCGCAGGTCACTGTATGCGCGGACCGTGGCCGGGCGATTGCCGATGCGATCGCCGGTGCCGGTGCAGGTGATACGGTGCTCATCGCCGGTAAGGGCCACGAGGATTATCAGGAAATCGCAGGCCGCCGCGTGCATTTCGATGACGCCGAAGTGGCGGCGGCTGCGTTGGCGGAGGTGCGCTAGGCATGTTGTTGTGGCTCACCGAGTATCTCGCCAACTTCGTGAGTGGCTTTTCCGTTTTTCAGTATCTGACTTTCCGCACCATGGTCAGTGTCATGACGGCGTTATTCATGTCGCTGCTGATCGGTCCCTATGTCATCGACCGTCTGACGCACCTGCAGATTGGTCAGACGGTGCGCGACGATGGTCCCGAGTCGCATCTCAGCAAAGCCGGTACGCCGACGATGGGGGGTGCGCTCATTCTCATCGTCATTCTGATAACGACGTTGTTGTGGGGCGATCTGGCATCGCGGCAGGTGTGGCTCGTGCTCCTTGTGACGATGGCGTTCGGTTTGATCGGGTGGGTGGATGATTACCTGAAGCTCACCCGCAAGAACAGCGCCGGTCTGATTGCCAGATGGAAGTATTTTTGGCAGTCGGTCGTGGGATTGGCGGCGGCGGTGTTTCTTTACGCAACCGCGCAGCTTCCGGCGGAAACCGATTTGATCGTACCGTTTTTCAAAAACGTCGCCATTCCGCTCGGGGTCGGCTTCATCGTGCTGAGTTATCTCATCATCGTCGGCATGAGTAATGCCGTTAACCTGACGGACGGTTTGGATGGCCTGGCGATTCTGCCCACGGTTATGGTCGGAGCGGCGCTTGGACTCATCGCGTATGTCAGCGGGAACGTCGAGTTCTCGGATTATCTGCAGATTCCGTACATTCCGGGCGCCGGCGAGCTGGCCGTTTTCTGCGGAGCGCTAATCGGCGCCGGGCTTGGCTTTCTGTGGTTCAACACGTATCCCGCTCAGGTATTCATGGGCGATGTGGGTGCGCTCGCACTCGGTGCGGCGCTCGGTGTGGTCGCCATCATCGTGCGGCATGAAATCGTACTGTTGATCATGGGCGGTTTGTTCGTTTTGGAAACGGCCAGCGTGATCATCCAAGTCGCTTCGTTTCGATTGACGGGTAAACGCATTTTTCGCATGGCGCCGATACATCATCACTTCGAGCTCAAGGGCTGGCCCGAACCGAAAGTCATCGTGCGGTTCTGGATCGTGACGCTGGTGCTGGTCACGATCGGTTTATCGACCCTGAAGCTGCGATAGAAGCTGAGATAGAAGTTGAGAATGAGCATTAAGGAACAAGTGGCAGCGAACGCAAACATCGTCATTCTCGGATTCGGCGTGACCGGCCAGTCGGTGGCCCGCTTCTACCGCCGCATAGGCGTTGAGCCCATCGTGCTCGATACGCGTGACGCCTTACCGGTGCCCGATGCATTTGCCGACCTTGAAGTACGGTGGCGCACGCAGCGTTGGCCGCAAGACTTGCAGCGTTTGCAGGAAGAGGGTGGGCAGGTTCGTTGCGTGTTGTCTCCGGGATTGGCCCTGGACAGCTGTCTAGTCACGTCTGCGTTGGCGGCAGGCGTTGAGGTGGTGAGTGACATCGATGTCTTCTTCGAACACTGCTCGAATCGAGTGTTCGGCATCACAGGCACCAATGGTAAGTCCACCGTCACCGAGCTGGTTGCGCACCTGTTGAACACTGCAGGCAAAGCTTGCGTTGCGGGGGGCAATCTCGGTCGCGCCGCTCTCGATCTGCTCGAGGACGATGCTGAGTTTTATGCGTTGGAACTGTCTAGCTTTCAACTCGAACGCAGCCGTGCCGCACCGCTCGAAGCAGCCGTCATCCTCAACGTCAGTGAGGACCACTTGGACCTGCATGGCGATATGCAGAGCTATATCGACGCCAAGCAGCGCATCTTCGCGAATGCCGAGCGACGGGTCTGGGTGCGTAGCGAACCCCATTCGGCGCCTCGCCAAATGTCGCCGTCGTCGAACACGATCAGCGTCGGACTGGACGCACCTGATACCGACTCGGACTGGGGTGTCGTGGAAGCAGACGGAGTACGGCGCATACATCGGGGTGCGCAGGCCGTCATCGACTGTGCCGAGCTGGCGCTCAGCGGTCCTCACAACGAGCTCAATGCCATGGCTGCGGCGGCTTTGGTCGGTGGTGAGGCGGAGTTGGAGGATGTGCGCACCGCGTTGAAAGATTTCTCCGGACTACCCCACCGCCTGGAATTCGTCGCTGACGTAAAGGGTGTACGGTTCATCAACGATTCGAAAGCGACCAACGTTGGCGCAACACTCGCGGCGCTATCGGGGATGAAACCGGGGCGGACGGTATTGATCGCCGGTGGTGATGCCAAAGGTGTCGACATGTCACCGTTGGAGGAATTGTTAGAGAGTCGTGTGCGACACTTAGTGGTCATCGGTAAGGACGGACCGGCGTTGCTTGCGCTGGCTCAGCGGGCAGGCGTGCCGAGCAGCGTAAGCCAATCGTTGGATGCCGCAGTCGAGCGCGCCACGGCGATAGCTGTGGACGGTGATGCTGTGCTGTTGTCACCGGCTTGCGCCAGTCTCGACATGTTCACCAACTACGCGGAACGTGGCGAGCAATTCAAGACGGCGTGCCTTCGTCATCGGGACCGCGTCGAGCGGGGTGAATTATGAAGTTCGGCCCCGGTACGACCGACGAATCCGTCCCCATGCACCTGCTGTTGTTGCCGTGGTTGATGCTGTTGACCGTTGGTCTGGTGATGGTGGGCTCGGCTGCGGTCGCGCTCGGCGGTGAATATCTCAGTAAACACATGGTGTTTCTGGCGGCGGCGTTGCTGGGCGCGGGTGTGGCCTTCGCAGTGCCTACCGCTTTGTGGGAGCGCTTTTACCTGCTGCCCTGGTGCGCTGCGGTGTTGGTGAGCGTGCTCGTTCTCGTGCCCGCCATCGGTCATGAGGTCAACGGCGCCAGCCGGTGGATTCGTTTAGGCAGTTTCTCCGTCCAGGCGGCGGAGGTCGCGAAGTTCGGATTGTGCGTCTACCTTGCCGGTTACCTTGCGCGACATCACCAACGAATCGGTTCAGCCGGGGTGTTGCTGCTCCCGCTTCTGATGGTGGCCATCGTTGCGGCTCTACTGATTCTCGAACCGGACCTCGGCAGTGCGGTGGTCATCGTCGTCGCCGCGATAGCGCTGCTGTTCCTTGCCGGTGGCAAGCTGCGCTACTTCCTGGGACTCGCCGTCATCGGCAGCGGCGCGTTGGCGCTCCTGATCATGTATGCCCCGTACAGGATTGCGCGAATGGTCGCATTTCTCGACCCCTGGGCAGTGGCTTACGGCAGCGGCTATCAGCTCACTCAAGCCTTGATTGCCTTCGGTCGCGGGGAGATGTTCGGTCTGGGGCTCGGCGAAGGCATTCAGAAGCTCTTTTATCTACCCGAGGCGCACAACGATTTCATCTTCGCGGTCATCGCCGAGGAGATTGGCGGTGTGGGCGCCATTGCCGTTGCTTTGCTGATGGCGTTTTTAGTGCTGAAGATTTTTGCCGCAGCACGTTGGCATTTGCGCGAGTCACGCGCCTTTCACGGCTACCTGGCGTATTTCGTCGGCTTGCTGCTCGGCCTGCAGCTACTGGTCAACCTCGGAGTAAACACCGGGGTGCTGCCCACCAAGGGTTTGACGCTGCCTTTCGTCAGCTACGGCGGCAACAGTCTGATCATCAGTTCCGCCATGCTCGCTTTAGTGCTCAGAGGCATCTTCGATCACCGGGGGGTGCGATGACGCAGTCCTATGCGGTACCGGAAATGGGTAGGGTGCGATCGATCCACTTCGTTGGGATCGGCGGCGCCGGCATGTGCGGCATCGCCGAGGTGTTGCTCAACCAGGGTTATGAGGTGTCCGGCTCCGATGCGGCAACTTCGGAGAACACCGAACGCTTGGTCGCCAAGGGTGCTGCGATCAGCATCGGGCACGATGCAAAGTTGATCGAAGGCGTGGATGTGGTGGTCACTTCCAGCGCGATTGCCGCAGACAATCCGGAAGTCAGAGCGGCCATCGAAGCACGCACACCGGTTGTGGCACGCGCCGAGATGTTGGGTGAACTGATGCGCTATCGGCACGGTATCGCTGTAGCCGGTACGCACGGCAAGACCACTACCACCAGCCTGATCACGGAGATATTCCGATGTGCAGGGCTGTCGCCGACGTTCGTGATCGGCGGATTGTTGAAAAGTGCCGGTACCAATGCGGAGCTGGGCGCGGGTCGTTACCTGATCGCAGAAGCGGACGAGTCCGACGCGTCGTTTCTGCATTTGCAGCCGATGTCCGCGGTGATTACCAACATCGATGCGGATCACATGTCGACGTACGGCAATGACTTCGGTGCGCTGAAATCGACGTTCGTGCAGTTCGTGCACCGGTTACCGTTCTACGGCACCGTGGTGTTGTGTATTGACGACCCAAACGTTGTCGACATCATCCCGCAGCTCTCGCGTCCGGTGCTGACCTACGGTCTGGATTCGACGGCGCAGTTTCGCGCTACGCACGTTCGTCAGGACGGGGGACGGTGTTGCTTTACCGTTGAACGCCCGGGTGAACGGGCGGACCTGCAAGTGGAGCTTGCTGTCCCCGGACGGCACAACGTACGTAACGCGCTGGCTGCCGTGGCCATTGCCACGGACGAGGGCATCGAAGATCGGCACATCTGCGAAGGATTGAACGGTTTTGCCGGGGTCGATCGACGCTTTCAGATCGATGCGGGTCTGGAGCTGGACGGCGTGCCCATCACGCTGGTAGACGACTACGGACATCACCCCACCGAGGTCGACGCGGTAATTGCAACGGCTCGGCAGGTATGGCCGCAACGGCGCTTGGCGATGGTTTATCAGCCACACCGCTACACGCGCACCAAAGAATTGTTCGAAGACTTCGTGCGCGTGTTATCCAAAGTCGATGCGCTCATGTTGTTGGACGTGTACGCGGCAGGTGAAACGCCTATCCCGGGCGCGGACGGCAAAGCCTTGAGTGCGGCTCTGCGACAGCGTGGGGAAGTCAGCCCGGTGTTTGCTCAAGACCCTCGGGAAGCCTTGGCGTTGTTGCCTTCGTTTTGCGAGCCGAATGACGTGCTGTTGACTCAGGGTGCGGGCAACGTGAGCGCGGTTTCCAACGCGGTACGTGTAGAGGCAGTGAGAGGAGGGGCGTCGTGCTGAATCGAATTCTCCTGATGGTCACGGTTCTGGCCTTGGTGGTTTTGTGCGTTGGTGGCTGGCGATATCTGGATTACCCCGTGCAACGCTTTGTCATAAGCGGCGACTTGACCAAGGCGGAACAGGATCTTCTAACCAAGATGTTGGGTGAGCAGCAGTTCGAAGGGATTTTGAGCACAGACCTCGAGGAGGTGGCAGATACCGTTCAAGCCGTGAACTGGACGCGTGATGTCACCGTGCGTCGTGAATGGCCCGATCGATTGGTGATTACGCTCATCAAACAGCGTCCGGTCGCGCGGTGGTCACCGGCGCAATACGTCAGCACGTCCGGCGAGCTCTTGGACATGCCGGATGCCTATCCGGGTTTGCCGACCTTCTCGACGCAGCTCAGCGACCCGAAGAAGGCGATGGAAGTCTACCGCCTGATCAGCCAAGTCACGTCACGGGCTGGGCTCAAAGTACAGCGCCTGGAGGAAAACGCGCAGGGAGAGTGGGAAGTTTCGTTCAACGACGGCTTGCGGCTCGCGGTGGGGTCGGAGCATTTGAGCGACCGCTTGCAGCGTTTTCTGGCCGTGTACCGGCGGGTACTCATCGATAGCGAGCGGCCTGCCAGTTATGCCGACGCTCGCTACACCAACGGCGTGGCAGTGCGGTTTTTGGAAACCGCCACCGAAGACGAAGTGTTGGTCGCCGATATCGGTGCGAGCCCGAAGGACAGCTTAAAAAGAGGACGCGATTAAATGGCGAGTGAACCGCAGTTACAAAAAATTGTCGGGCTCGATATCGGCACTAATAAAGTGGCCGCCATTGTCGCGGAGGTGACCGAGGAAGGTGTGCTGGAGATCGTCGGCATTGGCACCCATCATTCGCGCGGCTTGAAGAAAGGGGTGGTGGTCAACATCGAGTCCACGGTGCAATCGATTCAACGTGCCGTGGAGGAAGCCGAGCTCATGGCAGGTTGTGCCATCGATGCCGTTTACGCCGGGATTGCCGGATCGCACATTCGCTCGCTCAACTCACACGGCATCGTGGCCATCCGCGACCGTGAGGTGTATGCACAAGATGTCGAACGCGTCATCGACGCGGCGCAAGCGATGGCGATCCCCGCGGATCAAAAGATCCTGCACGTGCTGCCGCAAGAGTACGTGATCGACAATCAGGAGGGTGTCAAGGAACCGTTGGGTATGTCCGGTGTGCGCCTGGAGGCGAAGGTGCACATGGTGACGTGCGCAGTCAACGCCGTGCAGAACATCGAAAAATGTATCGAGCGGTGCGGGTTGGTCGTGAACGACGTCATTCTGGAGCAATTGGCGTCGAGCTACTCGATTCTGAGCGAAGACGAACGCGATTTAGGCGTGTGTCTGGTGGACATCGGCGGCGGCACCACCGACATCGCGGTATTCACCGGCGGTGCGATTCGCCATACCGCGGTCATACCGATAGCCGGTGACCAGGTGACTAACGACATTGCTATGGCGCTTAGAACGCCGACGCAGAATGCGGAAGAACTCAAGATCAAATACGCCTGTGCACTGACCCAGTTGGCTCAACCCGACGAAGTCATCAAGGTGCCGGGCGTAGGTGACAAACCGGCGCGCGAGTTGTCTCGACAATCGCTCGCCGAAGTGGTCGAACCTCGCTACGACGAGCTGTTCACGCTGATCCAGGCGGAACTCAGGCGTAGCGGATTCGAAGATTTGGTCGCCTCCGGCATCGTGTTGACCGGAGGTGCATCAAAGATGGAGGGCGTGATCGATCTGGCGGAAGAGATATTCCACATGCCGGTCAGCCTTGGGGTGCCACGCAATGTGGCAGGTTTGAAGGACATCGTACGAAATCCGATTTACGCCACTGGAGTGGGCTTGTTGCAGTACGGATTAGAGCGAGAAAAAGAACACTCGACGAAACGCGGTTCCGCACGGAGCGGTGTGATTGCGAGGGTTAGAAGTTGGTTTAGCGAAAATTTTTAGACGGAGATAACGATGTTTGAATTGGTAGACAGTGCGCCGCAAAGCGCGGTAATCAAAGTGGTCGGCGTCGGCGGTGGCGGTGGCAACGCCGTCCAACATATGGTTGTGAAGAATGTCGAAGGTGTCGACTTCATTGCGGCTAACACGGATGCGCAGGCGTTGAAGGGCCTCGATGCACAGACAACGCTGCAGATTGGCAGCGGTGTGACGAAAGGTCTGGGTGCCGGAGCGAACCCCGATGTAGGGCGAGCAGCGGCCGTCGAAGACCAGGATCGCATCACAGAGGTGCTTTCGGGAGCCGACATGGTATTCATCACCGCCGGTATGGGCGGTGGCACGGGTACCGGGGCTGCTCCGGTTGTGGCCGAAGCGGCGCGCGGATTGGGTATCTTGACGGTGGCGGTGGTGACCAAGCCGTTCAACTTCGAAAAACGCACGGACATTGCCGATCTTGGGATTCGCGAACTGTCGCAGCACGTCGATTCGCTGATCACCATCCCCAATGAGAAGCTGTTGGCAGTGTTGGGCGAGCGCACCAGCATGCTGGATGCCTTTGCCGCAGCGAACGATATTTTGCTCGGGGCGGTGCAGGGCATCGCGGATCTGATCATCAGACCCGGCATGATCAACGTCGACTTCGCCGACGTGCGCACGGTGATGTCCGAGATGGGCATGGCGATGATGGGTACGGGACGAGCATCCGGTGAGAATCGGGCACGCGATGCCGCGGAGGCCGCCATACGTTCGCCGTTGCTCGAAGATGTCGATCTCCACGGTGCACGCGGCATCCTGGTCAACGTCACCGCGGGACCTGAGCTCAATATCGGTGAGTTCACGGACGTCGGCAGCATTGTCGAGGACTTCGCCTCCTCATCGGCGACGGTGGTGGTCGGTACCGTAATCGATCCGGACATGGGCGAAGAGCTGAAAGTCACCGTGGTCGCGACTGGCCTCGGTGAGGATGAAATGCCGAGTGTGGTGGTCGACAACACGCTGGAACAAGCGCTGGACGGGCAGGTCGACTACAGCAAGCTCGATCGTCCGGCTTTTGCACGGCACCAACAAATGGCAGCCAGGGATAACCTCGCGGAGGAGCAGGACGAGCAAGATCTCGACTACCTCGACATCCCCGCGTTCCTGCGTCGCCAAGCCGACTAGGCGTCTCAAGGAAAGCGCTTTGATTGTAAGGAAACTTCGCTAACCACCCTTGGGGTCGGAGACACTGTCTCCCCGACTGTCTCCGACCCCACTTTTTACCCGCCTTCTAGCCGCTCGAGTCGGTGCTCGGCCGTTTGTCTCCGACCCCAATTCCGTTGGCATTGGCATTGCACAGCCTGGGAAAAGTTTGCGCAAATGCTGCACGGAAGTTGATACACAATGAAACAAAAAGTGCCGACCCGTGCATAGAGTCCTTTAGGGATCGCTGTTAACATGCCCGCCCCTTCGGGAAATCCTCTTGTAGAACAGGTAGTTGCAAGATTTGCAGGACTCGGTGAAACAACCAGAACAACACCCCCCTGAGCCCCGCGCCACCGGTGTCAATCAGCGTACGCTCAACAACGCGATTCGTGCGACCGGTGTCGGTCTTCATACCGGGGAGAAGGTCTACGTCACTCTGAAACCTGCGCCGCCGGATACCGGCATCGTGTTTGTCCGCACGGATCTCTATTCGCCCGTAGCGCTCGAGGCCCACGCGCTCAATGTCGGGGCGACGACGATGGCCACTTCACTCACCGATGGCGAGCATGAAATTTCCACCATCGAGCACTTGATGTCTGCCTTCGCCGGGTTGGGTGTGGATAATGCCGTGGTGGAAGTCAGCGCGGCTGAACTGCCCATCATGGATGGCAGTGCCGCGCCGTTTGTCTTCTTACTCCAATCTGCGGGCGTGGTGGAACAACCGGCTGCTAAACGCTTCATCCGTATTCTCAAACCGGTGCGGTACGAGCACGGGGATGTCTATACCGAGCTTGCGCCTTACGATGGCTTCCAGCTCAACTACACCCTGCAGTACGACCATCCGGTGTTCAAAACCCACGAGCACAAAGTTTGCGTGGAGTTTTCCTCGACGTCTTTCGTCAAGGAAGTGAGTCGGGCGCGGACGTTTGGCTTCCTTGCGGACTACGAAAAACTCCGTGAAATGAACCTGGCCAAGGGCGGCAGTCTGGACAATGCGGTCGTCGTCGACGATTTTCGCATCCTCAACGAGGAGGGTCTGCGTCTGGAGGACGAGTTCGTCAAGCATAAAATCCTGGACGCCATCGGCGACCTGTATCTCTTAGGCGGGAGCGTCATCGGCTCATTCACCGGGTTCAAAAGCGGGCACGGTCCTAATAATGCACTTTTACGCAAATTACTTGCTGATAAAGACGCCTACGAGGTCATCTCGTTCGACCAACTCGCCGAAGCGCCCATCGCCTACAGCCAGCCCCCGCAAGCCGCAACAGCGTAACCGCAGCAAAACTGTGTAGAGGATCACGCACCTGCGCAGTCCGTCTCAGAAATTCAACGAAAAAGACGCGACAATGGTCACGCTATAAGCGTATTGGTGCGTTTCTGCGGGTCGGGACGACCTGTTTCACGCATTGATACGAATGTTGCACTCTCGCACCGCGCTAAAGCTGGCGAGTTGCTGCAACTTAGGGAGCAAGTCCGGCAGGGTGAAGCGCAGCCGCGTGGCTGCCGCGCCGCTGGAACACAGGATCGTAGCAATGGACCCGCGAACCTCCGTCACCTCCACTTCGTAGCATAGGGGTGGATCGAGCAGTACTCTGAGCTCTGCTGTCCACTGTTTTTGGTTTGCGGATGTGTTCAGAAGCCGCTGCAGCGTCGTTTGGCGACGGCGGCGACCCGGGAATCGCCGGTGGTCTTCGTCGAGTAGATCATCTATCTTACGGGTGGGCACTGTAGTCGTCGCTTAGCTACCGGACTCAAGATCCGGATGCTAGAGCCGATCGAAATCGTTCGCAAACCGTAACGCATCGCTATGGTGCACGTGCGCTGTCAAGCTACGTGCGCATAGGGACAACGAGTAGTTTCGCACAGCATGAAAGTCATCTTACTGAGGGATAAAGGTGTCAATTTCACGGTTCAGGTCAGCCGCGCATTGAGCGTGGGACTGACCGTGGCTGTCGTGAGCGTCCTCGTTGGAGGGATTGTCTGGGCGACTCAATTTGCCGACTTTCAGGCGGCGCAACACAACCAATCCAATGCCAAGGCGGTCGGTCAGCTCCGCGCCAAACTCAAAGCGCAGCGCAACGTCGTCATCGATATCGAACAAAAGTACGCCGCGCAAACCGCTGCCATCGGCCGCCAATTAGCCGACATGAAGGCCCGGCTGCTGCGCATGGAAGCCGTGGGTGCGCATATGGCGAGCAGCGCGCAACTGGATGCTGCGGAATTCGACTTCACCAACCCGCCCGCGCAGGGGGGGCCCATCGAGGGCGAGCAACCCGCGTGGACGACCACCGAGCTGAGCGCAGAATTGGCGCGGTTGTCCGAGCAAATCCGCGACCGGGAAACCGAACTGGCGATTCTCGACACGGTGTTGATCCACGAAGAGCTGAATCATGGCTCAGTCGTGCGTGGCCGCCCGGTGAAGTGGGGCTGGCTGTCGTCACCTTATGGCAAACGCGTCGATCCCCTCACCGGCAAAGCCGGTTGGCACGCCGGTGTGGATTTCGCCGGTAGGGACGGTTCAGACGTCATTACGGTCGCCAGTGGCGTGGTCACCTTCGCCGGTGAACGGTCAGGCTACGGCAAGATCGTGGAAGTCAGTCACGCGGGCGGGTACATCACCCGCTATGCGCACCACAAGGAACTGGTCGTGACGACGGGCGACATCGTGAAAAAGGGTGCAGTGCTCGGACGCATGGGCAGCAGCGGCCGATCTACCGGGCCGCACGTCCATTTCGAAGTATTGAAAAACGGCCGCACGGTCGACCCCGCTACCTACGTCGCCCGACGCAGCTAGTGGAACAAGCGTCCGGAACTACACTCTAACTCCTCAAGCGGCGCGCCCGCGAACGCAGTGCGATACGCTTTGTGCCTGTCGTCGCGGCCGGTACAATGCGTCGCGAAATTTCAGCAGTCCTAACCCCGGTTCATCCCTATGGCTAACTTTCTCACCCGTCTTTTTGGCACGAAAAACAGTCGTGAGCTGCGCCGCATGGGGAAAGTGGTCAAGCGCATTAACGAGTTGGAGGCGCAATTCACCGCTGAAACGGATTTACCTGCCTTCACCGAGACCCTGAAAAAACGCATCGAAGAGGGCGAAAGCCTGGACAGTGCGCTGCCGGAGGCGTTCGCGGCGGTCCGCGAAGCCGCCAAGCGCGCTAAGAACATGCGCCATTTCGACGTCCAGCTCATCGGCGGCATCACGTTGCACGAAGGACGCATCGCCGAAATGCGTACCGGCGAAGGCAAAACCCTTGTGGCCACGTTGCCGGCCTACCTCAACGCGCTGTCCGGCGCGGGTGTGCACGTCGTGACCGTCAACGATTACCTGGCGCGCCGCGATGCGACGTGGATGGGGCCAATCTACGAGGCCTTAGGGTTGACCGTCGGGGTGGTGCAGTCCAACCAGGACCCCATGGAGAAGCGTGCGGCTTATGCGGCCGACGTGACCTACGGCACCAACAACGAATACGGCTTCGACTATCTGCGCGACAACATGGCCTTCACGTTGCAGGATAAATTTCAGCGCGGTCTCAACTTTGCGATCGTCGACGAAGTCGATTCCATTCTCATCGACGAAGCGCGCACACCGCTCATCATCTCCGGAGCTGCGGAAGAAAGTACCCAGCTCTATCTCACGATCAACAAACTCGCACCCAAACTCAAGCAGCAAGCATTCACCGAAAAAGTCCGCGTGTTCGGCGAAGAGGAAGAGGCGCCGACCGGTGACTTCATGGTGGATGAGAAGAATCGGCAAGTCGAACTCACGGAACTGGGTCACGAGAAAGTCGAAGAAGAGCTCATCCGCTTCAAGTTGCTGGAAGAAGGCGAGAGTCTCTACAGCGCTTCCAACCTGAATCTCTTGCACCACGTACACGCCGCGCTGAAAGCGCATTTTCTGTTCAAGCGGGACGTCGATTACATGGTGACCAACGGCGAGGTCGTCATCGTCGATGAGCACACGGGTCGGGCGATGATCGGGCGGCGCTGGTCCGAAGGCATTCATCAGGCCATCGAGGCGAAGGAAGGCGTGGCCATTCAGAATGAGAGCCAAACGCTCGCCTCGACCACTTTTCAGAATTACTTTCGTCTTTACCGGAAGCTCGCCGGAATGACCGGTACGGCGGACACCGAAGCGTTCGAGTTTCGTCAGATCTACGGCTTGGACGTGGTCGTCATTCCCACACACATGCCGATGGTTCGCGACGATCAGAACGATCTGATCTACCTCACGATGGAAGATAAGTTCGATGCGATTGTCGAAGACATTACGGAACGCATCGCCCAAGGCCAGCCTGTACTGGTGGGAACCGCGTCCATCGAATCGTCCGAAGTCATCTCCGCTGAACTCAATCGGCGTAACATCGAGCACAGTGTGCTCAATGCCAAACAACACGAACGCGAGGCGGACATCATCGCCGATGCCGGGCGTCCGGGTGTAGTCACCATCGCCACCAACATGGCCGGTCGCGGTACGGATATCGTGCTCGGCGGCAACCTGGAAGCGGAGCTTGTCCGCGCAGGGGACATCGACGATGCCACGCGAGAGAAGGTCACAACCGATTGGCAGGCCCGGCACGATGAAGTGATCGAGGCGGGTGGTCTGCACATCGTCGGCACCGAACGGCACGAGTCCCGGCGCATCGACAATCAATTGCGCGGCCGATCCGGGCGTCAAGGCGACCCGGGCTCTACACGTTTTTATCTCTCCATGGAAGACAACTTGATGCGTATCTTCGCCACCGACCGGGTGCGCAACATGATGCGCTCCTTGGGAATGGAAAAAGGCGAGGCCATCGAACACCGCATCGTCAACCGCTCCATCGAGAACGCGCAACGTAAGGTCGAGGGGCATAACTTCGACATTCGCAAGAATCTACTCGAATACGATGACGTCTCTAACGATCAGCGCCAAGTCATCTACCAACAACGTCGCGATCTCATGGCCGCGGACGACATTTCGGACACTATTGACGGCTTGCGCGACGAGGTCATCGGCGAAGTCGTCTCCCAGTACATCCCGCCGCAAAGTCTGGAAGAGATGTGGGACGTCGAGGGCTTGCAGCAAGCGTTGCAGGCGGAGTTCGCCAGTGACCAACCCATCGGTCAGTGGTTGGCGGAAGACGATTCGCTGGAAGAAGAGAAGCTGCGCGATCGCATCGCGACTCAGGTCGAAGAGGAGTATCGGGCCAAGGAGGCACAATGGACCAGCGTCGGCATCGACATGCGCGTGGTCGAAAAACAGATCATGCTGCAGATTCTCGATCAGCGCTGGAAAGAACACTTGGCGACAATGGATCATTTGCGCCAAGGCATTCATCTGCGTGCTTATGCGCAAAAGCAGCCTAAACAGGAATACAAACGCGAGTCCTTCGAACTCTTTCAGGAACTGTTGTACAACATCAAGTTCGATGTCGTGCGGATGCTATCGCGGATTCAGATCGAAGATCCGCAGGAGGTCGAGGCGGCTGAGCGTCGCCGCCGTGAAGCGGAAGCGGCCAAGATGAATTATCAACATGCCGAGACATCGGCGCTCAGCGGTCAGGCTCAGGGTGGTGACAACGGCACCGGGCAGGGTAGACCTGCGCGTGCCGATCAAGGTGCGCAGCCGGAGAAGGTAGAGACCTTCGTGCGCAGCGAACGCAAAGTGGGGCGTAACGAGCCGTGTCCATGCGGCTCTGGTAAAAAGTACAAGCAGTGTCACGGCAAGGTCGCCTAGACGCAGGACCGTCTGCCGGATCAACGGCGTGGCAGTAAACCTACCTCCTGCCCGCGACTTGCTGCCGGTGCCTGGCATTCGTGTCGGTACGGCGTGCGCAGGTATCAAGCAGGAAGAGCGCGATGACCTGGCCGTGTTCGATTTGGTCACCGGGACTGAAGTAGGTGGCGTTTACACGCAGTCACATTTTGCCGCGGCACCCGTGCAGCTGTCGCGCGAGCGGCAAGCCGGAGCGACCAGTTGGGTGGTCAACAGCGGCAACGCCAACGCCGCCACGGGGCAGGAGGGTCTTGCCGATGCCCGCTTCGTGTGCGCCGAGGCAGGGCGGCTTCTGCAAAAACCCGATCGCGAAGTGCAACCCTTTTCCACTGGAGTGATCGGCGAACGCTTGCCTCTGGAGCGTATGAGCAAAGGGCTTAGGACGGCGTTTGCCAACTTGTCGGAAGCGGGCTGGCTGGCTGCGGCCAGCGCCATTATGACGACGGACACCGTGCCCAAGGGTGTGTCTTCGCAGATCGTACTCGATGGTGTTACGGTCACACTGACTGCCATCGCCAAAGGATCGGGAATGATCAAGCCGGACATGGCAACCATGCTAGCCTACATGGGCTGCGATGCACGGGTAGGGCCGGGTGTGGCACAGATGCTAGTGGAAGATGCCGTGGCACGCAGTTTCAACCGCATCACGGTCGATGGCGACACGTCGACGAACGACTGTTTCATGCTGGCCTGCACGCAGCAAGCCGATCACGCCGTCATCACCAGCCGCGAACATATGCTCTATGCGCCGTTGGCGCAGGCGGTCACACAAATGGCCGAGCGGCTTGCTCAAGCATTGGTGCGAGACGGTGAAGGTGCAACCAAGTTCATTACCGTGACGGTGAGCGGCGGTGCCACCAGCGCAGACTGCCTGGCTGTGGCATATACGATCGCGGAGTCTCCCCTGGTCAAAACCGCCATGTTCGCAGGGGATGCCAACTGGGGTCGCTTTTGTATGGCCATCGGACGTGCGCCGGTACCGCACCTCGATCCGATGCGTGTGCAGCTTTGGTTGGACGAGGTGCAGGTCGCGAAAGACGGACTCATGGATGCTGGCTACTCGGAAGACGCAGGCGCTGCAGTGCTTGCCAACGATGAGTTTACGGTGCGTGTCGATCTGGGCGCCGGAGAGGCTACGGAAACCGTGTGGACAACCGATCTCTCCTACGACTACGTGCGAATCAATGCGGAGTATCGGACCTAGGCGGCGTCAGGTTGAGGTCTTCGCTGGTAATGTCCTCGTGATCGCCGTCCCCGGCGATGCGGTGCTCCTCTCCCGCCCACGCACCGAAATCGATGAGTTTGCAGCGTTCGGAACAGAACGGGCGGTGGGGATTCTGGGCTGTCCACTTTACCGCGGTTTGGCAAGTCGGACAGGCGACGATACGGGCTGGGCGGTCAGTTTCGGAGACTGGCATCTGCGCGGGTTTCGACGTGAGAGAGAAACGACTGATGTAGATCATCTATCTGCCGGTGCAGGTTGGCAAGGTCCGCATCGTTGTTGAGCAGATGATCGGCACGCTCGAGCCGTTCTGCGCGGGACATCTGAGTGTTCATGATGCGTTCGACTTCGCTGACCGTGTTGTCGTCGCGCTGTGTCGTGCGTTCCACCTGCACGGTTTCGGGGACGTCGACCACGACGACGGTATCGCACCATGCGTCCTGCCCGGTCTCAAAGAGAATTGCGTTGACGAGTACGGCATAGGGCGAAGGGGCATGGGTGAGCGCCGAGTGCATGTATTGGCCGATCAGGGGGTGCAGAAGTTTCTGCAGCCAGTTGCGCTCTGCGGGATCGGCAAACGTGCGACGCCTCAACTCGGCGCGGTCGAGTGCGCCATCAGCGGTGACGATGTCCGGTCCAAAGTGTGCCTTGATGGCCTCGAGCGCAGGTTGGCCGGGTGCCACCACGGCACGACTGCCTTCGTCCGCATCCACTGTAACGATACCAAGGTCATTGAAATGATCCGCCGCAGCGGACTTACCGGATCCGATCCCGCCGGTCAGACCGACGATGTATTTCGACAAGAGTTAACCGCCTAGCGTGAACAGACCGACCACACTATCACGCCACATCATGGCGACCCAGCCTGCCGCCGCCAGATAGGGGCCGAAGGCTATGGGTTGGGCGGACGACTGACGTTTGCCGATGATGGTAATGCCCGCGTAGATCAACCCGAGTAGGGCTGCGATCAGGATGATGCTCGGCAACACTTGCCACCCGAGCCAGGCACCGAGTGCGGCCAGCAGCTTGAAATCCCCGTAGCCCATGCCTTCCTTGCCGGTCAGCAGTTTGAAAACCCAGTACACAGTCCATAGAGCCAAGTAGCCGAAGGCAGCCCCGACGACGGCATCGGTGAGCGGCACGATGCCGTTGAGGAAGGTGTTGGTCAGTAATCCCAACCACAGCAAAGGATAGGTGAGTTGGTCGGGGAGCAGCGTGGTATCGAAGTCGATGAACGTGGCCGCCACCAGGATCCAGGTGAATACGCACAACGCAGCGGCGAGCCATGAAAAGCCGAACGCGGCGATAACGGCGACCGTGAGCAGACAGGTCAAGAGCTCGATCGCCGGATAGCGGAACGAAATCCTTGCCTGGCAGGACTTGCACTTGCCGCGCAACACCAACCAACTGATGACGGGTATGTTCTCCCACGCTCCGATGGCGTGTTCGCAATGCGGGCAGCGCGAACGCGGTACCAGCAAGTTGAACGGTGCCGCGGATTTCTGATCCGGCACAGTTGCACCGGCTTCAGTGAGGATGTCGGTCGCTTGTGAGCGCCACTGGCGTTCGAGCATCACCGGCAGACGGTAGATGACCACGTTCAGAAAACTGCCGACGGCGAGCCCGACCCACACGAGCAGCACCACACCCTGCCAGCCGAAGGCGGTGAGAGGCGCTATGTTCGTGGTTATCTCCAAGACGCGCTGTCCTTTCGCGCGTGCCGAGCTGTCTGTGCGGTCGTATTACTGACCGACGACGGCGCCGAGCTGGAAGATCGGGAGGTACATCGCGATGATGAGGCCGCCGACCAGGATACCCAACACGGACATGATGATGGGTTCCATCAAGCTGGTCAGGTTGTCGACGGCGTTATCGACCTGTTCTTCGTAGTAGGTGGCGGACTTGTCCAACATATCGTCCAACGCACCGGCTTCTTCACCGATGGCCACCATCTGGTTGACCATATTGGGGAACACACCTGTATTGCGCATGGAGAAGTTGAGCTGTTGACCCGTGGAGACGTCGTCGCGAATACGATAAACCGCGTCCACGTAGACGGAGTTACCGGTGGATCCGGCGACGGAATTGAGCGCATCCACGAGCGGTACACCCGCGGCAAAAGTGGTGGAGAGGGTGCGCGCATATCTCGCGACCGAGGATTTTTCCACGATGTCGCCTGCCACCGGCATTTTCAGCACCAGCCGGTCGAGGAAACGGCGGAGGCCTTCCGAGCGTTTGTGTGCTTCTGAGAAGAGCACAATAGCCACAATGATACCGATGACGATCATGAACCAATACGCCTGCGCGAATTCGGAAAAGGCGATGACCAGTTGAGTGAATGCTGGGAGTTCCGCGCCGAAGCTGGCGAAGACTTGCTCGAACTGCGGCACCACTTTGACCAACAAGATACCGGACACGACGGTGGCGACCACCAATACGGCAATCGGGTAGGTCATGGCCTTGCGAACTTTGGCCTTGAGTGATTCCGTTTTCTCTTTGTACGTGGCGATTCGATCCAGCATGGTCTCGAGCGCACCGGACTGTTCACCAGCGTCGACCAGGTTGCAAAAGAGCTCATCGAATTCGTTAGGGTGTTTGCGAATGGCGGAAGCGAACGAGTTACCACCGGCTACGTCTTGGCGGATGTTGCGAATGAGATCACCCAGTTTGGGCTTGTCGACCCCGTCGGCGACGATATCGAAGGCCTGCACGAGCGGTACACCGGCGCGCATCATGGTGGCCATCTGTCGAGTGAACAGCGCGACGTCGGCAGGTTTGACCTTGCCGCCGCCGCCGAGCTTGATACCGGCGGACTTTTTCTTGACCTTGTTGGCCACGATGCCCTGGCGGCGCAATTCGGCCTTGGCAATGGCCGGTGTGGATGAAGAAATTTCGCCCTTGGTCTTGCGGCCCTGCTTATCGGTGCCTTCCCAAACGAAAACTGCGCTTTCGGCCATGGTCTTACTCTCTAGTGCCTCTCGAACGTTCGTGAAAAGAGGCTTAGTGTTCGGTGGTTACGCGGTTGGCTTCCGCCAAGCTGGTGACGCCCTGCATGACTTTCACGAGCCCGGAACGACGGAGATCGTTGAATCCATGTTCCTTGGCTTGTTCGGCCAGCTGCAGGCTGTTCCCGTCTTCCATGATAATACGAGACAGCTGGGGCGTTATTTTAACTACTTCATAGATTCCCACACGCCCCTTGTACCCGGAATTGCACTTGTCGCAGCCGTTCTCACTGGCTTCGTACACGGTAAAGCCACTGTCAACGTCCTCTTCGGTAAAGCCGGTTTCCAATAGAGCGTCCTTGGGAACTTCCATTGCAGCCTTACACTCATTACACAGGCGCCGCGCCAAGCGCTGGGCAATGATCAAGTTAACTGACGTTGCTAGGTTGAATGCGGGGACCCCCATGTTGCGCAAGCGGGTCAGGGTTTCCGCTGCCGAGTTGGTGTGCAGGGTCGAGAGCACCATGTGACCGGTCTGCGCGGCCTTGATGGCGATCTCAGCCGTTTCCAGGTCGCGAATCTCCCCGACCATGACGATGTCCGGATCCTGGCGTAGGAACGAACGCAGGGCGGAGGCGAAGTCGAGCCCTACGCGGTGGTTGACGTTCACCTGGTTGATGCCTTCCAGGTTGATTTCCACAGGGTCCTCGGCGGTAGCGATGTTGCGCTCCGCAGTGTTGAGGATATTGAGACCGGTATATAGCGTGACCGTTTTACCGGAGCCCGTGGGGCCCGTGACCAGAATCATCCCTTGCGGGCGATGTAGGCAGTCGAGGAATGCCTCCTGTTGCACCTCCTCGAAGCCCAGGGCTTCGATGCCCATTTTGGCGCTGGAGGGATCCAGGATACGCAACACCACCTTCTCGCCCCACAGCGTGGGCAGGGTGTTGACGCGAAAGTCGATGGCGCGGGTCTTGGAGAGCTTCATCTTGATGCGCCCGTCCTGAGGCACGCGTCGCTCGGAGATGTCCATCTCCGACATGACCTTCAAGCGCGCCGCCAAGCGGGTGCCGAGATTCGGCGGTGGCGTGCTGACCGTATGGAGCACACCGTCCGTGCGGAAGCGCACCCGATAGGATTTTTCGTAGGGTTCGAAGTGGATGTCCGACGCACCGGTCTTGATCGCATCGAGCAACATCTTGTTGACGAAACGCACGATGGGAGTGTCGTCGGCGGCGCTGGCCTCGTCCTCGTCCGCGACGCCATCGTCCTCGAAGGCGTCCATGTCGAGGTCTTCGAGATCGTCCCCGTCCAGATCGCCTAAGCCGTCCTCTTCCTGTGCGTTCAGGAACTGCTCGATCAATGCGGCGAGTTTGTCTTCCTCAACCAGCACCGGCTCGGTGGTGACGCCGGTCTGAAACTTGATTTCGTCCAGGGCTTGTAAATTCGTGGGGTCGGAGACAGCCACGAACAGACGCACGCCCCTGCGCACCAACGGCAGCGCATTGTGTTGGCGAATCAGCTGTTCTTTGACGAGATCCCGGGGGATGGAGTCCAAGTCGAATACGGACAGGTCCAGCAGGGGGACGCCAAACTCCTCCGCCGCGCTCGCGGCAATGGTCTTGGCCTCGACGACCTTGTTTTTAACAAGATAGCTGACAAATGGAGTGGCTTCGTTACGCGCCTCTTCAGTCGCTGCAACGGCGGCGTCGGCATCGACGAATCCTTCGTCGACCAGGCGTCGGGCTAGACCGCTTAGGGGAATCGGTTCACTAGCCATGGTGCGCTGAGATCCTTATCAACATGTACTGCCTACCTTGTTCTAATCTTGTTGGACGTAGCCGATCTTGCATGAGTCGCTATTGCCCAATTCGTACCTTACAGAGGCTAGGGAAGCGAAGTGTAGGTATTCGTCACTGTGCTGTCGATAAGTCCTTCACATATTTTCAACGTAGGAAATCAGTGGGTTGCAGCCGCCATGTGAAGTTGTGACGAGGTCATGAGCGTTTTAGTTGATATTCGGTGAGTATTCGCGCCGCGATTCGTTAGGTGTATCCTTCGTCTCCCTGTACGTGTTTCGAGCACGAACTTGGAACGCCTGACACATTCTTGACGAATGCATCGGGGCAGGTGACCTGCGGGGTCAGGTTGTGACCCAGGATAGGGGTGATCGGAGGGATTTTACGATCCTGAAGAGGGCGCCTAGACGCGCCTAACTCTTTGAATTGATTGATATTACAACGATTCAAGGGAGTTGGCACGACACTTGCTTTGCTCTTGTGTGACGGATGTGGCTCAACAAACGATCTGAGCTGCCACGTTTTGACATATTAGTAACGGAGTTTGTTTCGAAATGAAAAACGCTATGAACAAGGGTTTTACCCTAATCGAATTGATGATCGTGGTAGCCATTATCGGCATCTTGGCGGCAGTGGCTCTCCCCGCGTATCAGTCTTACATTCAAACGGCTAACAGCGGTAAGGTGAACAGCCACTACGAAGAAGCGATCGACTTCGCTCGCAGTGAGATGCAACGCACCCGTGCTGCGATTCAGATGAAGTCTGAAACTCGTGCCCAAGCCAACACTCGTTTGAGCGGCGCTGGTTTCCTGACCGAGCTTGAAAGCGAAGTGGGAACCGTTAAGTTCCAACAGGGTTCGCCTGAAGGTGCACCTGCTTACGCTGCTGCTGTGGACAACACGGCGGGTACGGTAGGTTTTGCTGTCGCTGGTGACATCGACACCAACGCTAACCTGAACGTAACGGTAACGCGCCCCATCTACGGTGACTTCACCGCAGCGGCTAGCGAAGTCGTTTCTTGGTAAGCCGATCACACTTTGTGATGGAAAGGGCAGCACGGCTGCCCTTTTTTATTTAAATTCATTACATGTGCGGGCATAAGAGAGATCGACATGCGGCAATCTAAGCGACATACAAGCGGCTTTACACTCATCGAATTGATGATCGTTGTGACGATTATGGCGATCCTGCTCGTCTTCGCCGTCCCCGGTTACCAGCGCTACCTGCGCGACAGCGAGGAAGGCGTCATCGTCTCGAATATCCACTCCATGGAGATGTTTCAGGAAGACCTGATGCTCAGAACCGGCGCGTATGCCGTCGATCTCGCGAACCTAGCGGCGATCACAGCCGCGACGGGTTGGGAGCCACGCTCGGACGACGACGTTGAATACCAGGTCGACGCTAACGGAGCGAGCTACAACGTCACCGCCACCCACCCGGATGGTTGGACGGTGTGTATTACGTTTCCTGAGAAGACTCGCTGCTAGGGGCCTTCTATCTATGCCGGAGCGTCCTTGGGAAGGGCGTTGGCTACGAGTGACGATGAAACGGAGTTGGACTTGACGCGCGATATCGCGTGGCCACACGACGCTCCGGTTTGATCGATGAGCGGTGCGCCATTCCGGAACGTCCTTTTTCTAGGCGTTGGCTACGAGTGACGATGAAACGGAGTTGGACCCGACGCGCGATATCGCGTGGCCACACGACGCTCTGGTTTGATCGATGAGCGGTGCGCCATTCCGGAACGTCCTTTTTCTAGGCGTTGGCTACGAGTGACGATGAAACGGAGTTGGACCTACGCGCGATAACTCGTGGCCACACGACGCTCCGGTTTGATCGATGAGCGGCCAGTGTTGCGGAAGGTCGGTTACGAGTGACGATGAAACGGAGTTGGACCTGACGCTCGATATCCCGTGGCCACACGACGCTCCGGTTTGATCGATGAACGGTGCGCCATTCCGGAGCGTCCTTTGGAAGGGCGTTGGTTACGAGTGACGATGAAACGAAGTTGGACCTGACGCTCGATATCCCGTGGCCAGACGACGCTCCGGTTTGATCGATGAGCAGCCAGGGTTGCGGAAGGTCAGTTTCGATAACGCCTAAACGAAGCTGAGCTGACGCTCGATATCCCGTCATTCCGGTTGGATCGAAGAGCGGCGCGTTGCCAAGTGGTGCATGACGCTCGATCACCAGCCACCCACGCTCCGGTTGGATCGATGGGCAGCCAGTGTTGCCGAGTGCAATCTTCCCGCGTTATCCTCGCGGCGCTCAAGTGCCGGGATAGCTCAGTTGGTAGAGCGACTGATTCGTAATCAGTAGGTCCCCAGTTCGATTCTGGGTTCCGGCACCAGCGCCCATCGATTCACCTTCGCCACTCAACCAAGATCGAAGCGATCCGCGTTCATGACCTTGGTCCAAGCCGCGACGAAGTCGTGCACAAATTTCTCCTCGTTGTCGTCCTGTGCGTAGACCTCAGCATACGCCCGCAGGATCGAGTTCGATCCGAACACCAAATCCACTCGGGTGGCCGTCCACTTGACGTCGCCGGACCGGCGGTCGCGAATGTCGTAGAGACCCTCCTCAGTCGGCTCCCACGCGTTCGACATGTCGGTCAAGTTCACGAAGAAGTCATTGGAGAGCACGCCTTCGCGTTGCGTGAACACGCCGTGCTTAGAACCGCCGTGATTGGTGCCGAGCACGCGCATCCCGCCCAGGAGCACGGTCATCTCGGGGGCTGTCAGTCCCATGAGTTGCGTGCGATCGAGCATGAGCGCTTCGGCGCTGACGGCGTAGTCCTGCTTGAGCCAATTACGGTACGCGTCGTGGATGGGTTCCAATACGTCGAACGATGCCGCGTCGGTCGACGCCTGGGCCGCATCGCCGCGTCCGGGGGCGAAGGGCACGGCAATGTCGTAACCGGCGGCTTTGGCGGCATGCTCGACACCCACATTGCCCGCCAGCACGATGACGTCAGCCACGCTAGCGCCGGTCTCTGTGGCGATGCCCTCGAGTATGTCGAGCACTGTCGCCAAGCGTTCGGGCTCGTTGCCTGCCCAGTCCTTCTGCGGGGCCAACCGAATGCGTGCGCCGTTCGCGCCGCCGCGCTTGTCTGAACTGCGGAAGGTCCTGGCGCTATCCCAGGCGGTGGTGACCATCTCGCTGATGGACAGTCCGCTGTCGACGATGCGCGCCTTGACGGCGTTCACATCGTAGTCTGAACGACCCACGGGCACCGGATCCTGCCAGAGTAAATCCTCTTGGGGGACGTCTGGACCGATGTAGCGTGCCTTGGGACCCATGTCGCGGTGGGTCAGCTTGAACCAAGCGCGCCTGAACACTTCGGCAAAGTACTCCGGATCCTTGTAGAAGCGCTCGGAAATCTCCCTGTAGAGCGGATCTTTGATCATCGCCATGTCCGCATCGGTCATGATCGGGTTGTAGCGGATCGAAGGGTCCTCGACGTCCGTGGGCTTGTCTTCTTCCTTGATGTCGATGGGTTCCCATTGCCAGGCACCGGCGGGACTCTTCTTCAGTTCCCACTCGTAGTTGAAAAGCAGATAAAAGTAACCGTTGTCCCACTGGGTAGGATGCGTGGTCCAAGCCCCTTCGAGTCCGCTCGTGACGGTGTCCCGCCCACTGCCTTGGCCTTGGGGGTTGTGCCAACCGAAACCCTGGGCGTGCACATCTGCCGTTTCCGGATCGGGACCCAGCCGGTCTGCATCACCGTTGCCGTGCGCCTTGCCCACTGTGTGGCCGCCGGCGGTCAGTGCGACGGTTTCCTCATCGTTCATCGCCATGCGCGCGAACGTTATGCGGACGTCCCGGGCGGTCTTTAGCGGATCTGGAACGCCGTCGACACCCTCCGGGTTCACGTAGATCAAGCCCATCTGCACTGCTGCCAACGGGTTCTCCAATGTCTCGCGGTCACCGCCGTCATAGCGGTTTGCCGCCAGCCATTCTTTCTCCGATCCCCAGTAGGTATCTTTCTCAGGATGCCAGATGTCTTCGCGACCGAAGGCGAAGCCGAACATTTTCAAGCCCATGGATTCGTAAGCGACGTTACCCGCGAGAATGATGAGATCGGCCCAGCTGATCTTGTTGCCGTACTTTTTCTTGATCGGCCAAAGCAACCGTCGTGCTTTGTCGAGGCTCGCATTATCGGGCCAGGAATTGATCGGTGCGAAGCGTTGATTGCCGGTGCCGCCACCGCCGCGCCCGTCAGCGGTACGATAGGTACCGGCGGCGTGCCATGCCATGCGGATCATCAACCCCCCGTAATGGCCCCAGTCGGCAGGCCACCATGACTGACTGTCGGTCATCAACGCGTGAAGGTCCTGTTTCAGTGCATCCACATCGAGTTGCTTGACCGCTTCGCGATAGTCGAAGTCCGGGGCCATCGGGTCGGTCTTGTTGTCGTGCTGATGCAGAATGTCCAGGTTCAATGCTTCGGGCCACCAATCGGTGCTCGAGGCCCCGGCGTTTGTCATCGCACCGTGCATGACCGGGCATTTGCCGGCGGTGTCGTTGCGCTCGTTCATAGTCGTTCTCCGTGCTTTACGTCAGTGGGTTTCGTTCAATTGAGCTCAAACTAGCGCAGACGGATTGATATATGAAATCGATTGATTCTATTGTTTTAATTGTTTAAATCTATGATAGTGAACGCGGCTGTCACGCAGTGGCTCGGCGCAGACGCAGCCACAACCATACGCTCAACGCGCCGACGAACGGCGATGTGTATAACCCGGGAAAGTAACCACCTGCGGCGACAGCCATCAGGGGGTGTCCCAACCCGTTGAACGTGCCGGCAATGGCGAGAAACCAGGCGGCAAAAAAGGCCGGTGACCGGTTGGACCGCACACCCCAGATGGAGGCGATCCAGATCCCGATCCAGACGACGTTGAATGCGACGAAGCCGGCGAACGGCATGGCCGGCAGACCCACCAGCGCCGGAAACCGCTCATGAAATCCGGTCACCGCCTCTTCGATGAAGTGTACGCTCTGGGCAATCGTCGCAAAGGTCAATGCGTATGACGCAGCCATGCGTTGGGGCATTCGGGCGACCGGCGACGGACGATGCCTCGCAAGATACAAGGCGAAGAGTGCAACGGATCCCAGAATGACGACACTCGGTATCAGGCTCGACATGGGGGATCACCTCTTTGGCAAACTACTTAGCGGTTCGTGTCACCAGAGTACGCGATGGAAGCCATTGCCCGTGCACTGAGAACTCGGAGTTGTCGCTTGTTGCGATATAGTCTGGCCATCACTTCCAAACCTTGAAAGCACGAGGTCAGGTACACGGCCAGGGCTCTGAGATCGGCGTCTTCGTCGAGTGTACCGTTGTCTCTCGCGCGCACCAGGTTGTCGTAAAAGCCGTCCTCTAGTCTGGTGACGCCGGATTTGACCGCCTGTCTGATCGCTACATCCTCAATGCAAGCTTCGGTGGCCGTATTGGTCAGTAGACATCCATTGAGCTGGCTTGAGGGTACCGCTTCAAAAGCGGTGGCAAAGAACTGCTGTATCCCCTTAAGCGGGTCCGGATGATCGTGCATCGCATCGACTCGCGGCTCTACGACGTTTGTGACGTAACGTTCTATCACGCTCAAGAACAACGCCTGCTTGCTTCGAAAGCTGTTGTATAAGCTGCCGGGCTTGAGTCCTGTCGCTTGTTCCAGCTGCTTAAGTGAGGTTCCGACGAAGCCGTTTTCCCAAAACAGCGCAAGTGCGGCATCCAACACCGCCTCGCGATCAAAAGCCGGTGTCCTGCTCATCGCTCACACCATTCATCATGTCGGTCGAGCTTACTAGATGGGGGATGACCCGCAAATTGAAAAGCTGGCGGGTGCCGTGATAATATATTTGAGCAAACGCTCAAAATATATTTTTGACCTGAGTGGTGGACAAGTTGGTGAAGCAGACATTTAGACCGGTGAGCGGAATCGAGGACCTACTCGTGGCGGAAAACGATTCACTGCGCTGCATGGCACTCCCTCTGAAAGGCGGTGATCTGTGCTTGTTTAATCCCGTCAATGGATTGAGCGGGCTTACCCTGGCGAAGTTGGGCGAGTCAGGGACAGTGAAGTACTTACTCTCACCCAATCACTACCACAACAAAGCACTTCGCTCGTACTGCGACCAATTCGAAGGAGCGATCCCGTGTGCGTCTACAAAAGCCGGTCAGCGGCTTCGGAAGATCACGGGACTCAAAGTAGCACGCCTGGCCGGATTGACCAGGAAACTACACGCAAGCATGGATGTCATTCATCCGGTGGGACTCAAAACGGGGGAGATCTGGTTGCGCATCCGGACCCGGTCGGACGTGGCGTGGCTTGTTGGCGATGCGTATTGCGGACCGGCTAGCAAGAAGGGCGGCTCGTTCACCGCAACCCCACAATTGTTGGCGACATTTCCCAAGTTCGGCATTGGCGATCGGCGTCAATACGTAAACTGGGTGAAGGCGCAGGTGGAAGAAGACCAACCCTCGACAGTGGTGCCTTGTCACGGTGGCATCATTCGCAGTCAGCAGCTCCCGCAAAAGCTGATCCGGCTGTTGTCGGGCCTGTAACGTTCGTCGCTGCCGGCGTCCGCGCTCAATCAGTTTGTTGAATGGATCCGAGGAACTCGACCAAGCTGCCGATCTTCGCCTCGACGCGGGCTTGCGCCGCTTCGTCGATACCTTCCTGTTGAGTCAGGACGGCGCCCCACACAGGCATGCCGCTCGGGCCATGCGCCGCACGGGTTTCACGACCGTCGATGATTTTGCGTACGAAATCCGCAGGATAGGCACCGCCATTGCGTTGCGTAAGATACCGTAGATCCAGCAACACCACGTCGAGCGTTGGGGCGACCACGCCATCCCCCTCTCCGTAGATGCCGTGACAATTCGAGCAGTTCGCCGCGTACAAGCTTCCGCCGTCGTATTCGGGAACGGCGGGATCGTTCTGACAAGCACTCAACGCGCACAACAGCACAGCGGTCAATAAGTTCCTCATTCAGTGAGCTCATCGGTTGGTTAGACGTCAGTATTTGTCTACCAGTCGGCATTTCAAGACTTGTTGGGCGAAAATAGGTAGAACTACGTAGAAGATAATTGCGAGTGGTTTAAACTCCCCCCGCCTGTTGCGATCGTGCGAAAAGCGCCATTCCAGAACTCACTTTAAACCAAGCCACCCTGACCGCACGTGACCGGATCTACGCCGGAGCGCTGACCGTGGGACTTTTGCTGGCTTGTCTGTTTTACGGCGTGGGTATCAATTTGCTGTTTCTTACACTGACAACGTTAGCGCCATTGTTGGTGCTGGCGGTTGCAGGACCAGGTAGGTTTGCCGAAGCTGCCTACGCGAATCCGTGGCTGATTTGGACTTGCGTCGGCACGCTTGTTTTGCTGCTCGTCCATCACTTGTTCCTGAGTCAGATACCGGAACAGAGTTTCAGTAAAAGCTTCATTCTCGCCGCCGTACCGCTGTGGTGTCTGGCGACCGCGGTTGGTGATGACCGACGTTTGGTATTGATGTGTTTGCGGGTAGTGGTGTTGGCGTTAGCGGCGTACGCGGGTCTCGATTTTCTCATCAGCGGAGTGCGCGCAGCGGCACCCTTGTCGGATCCCAATAACTTTGCCACGTTACTGTACCTCGCTTGGATACCCTGGTTGCACGAGCGCTTGGCGTTGGACCACCGGGACACCAACGATTTGGGACTTACCGGTGGCGTGAGCCTGATTGCCGGTGTTGCGATATTTGCCACCCAGTCGCGATATGGCGCGTTAGTAGTGCTTGCTGTGTGTGCGTATTGGTTATTCAGTGCCTACCTTGGCAAGGCGCAGTGGCGAGCCGTCGCCGTTACCGTCGTCGCATTGGTCGGTGCCTTCTTGATCAATCTGCTGATAGCGGATCAATCCATAGTCAACGAAATCGCGCGGGATCAAGGCGACGCCGGCGAAGCGTCGATTCGTGGCTTGCTCAACGCCTCCACGCTGACGGCGATTCGCGAGTACGGCGGCGTGTTGGGCATCGGCGTTGGCGGTTTTGCAGTGCTCTATCCGCGGCTGCGTGACAGCGGAGAACAGCTGACCGCAGGCTACTTCACGCACAACGACTATCTGCAATTGTTCTTGGAAGGCGGTGTGTTACTGGCCGCGCCGCTCCTTACCTTGCTCCTTGCCGTCGCCGTTGGACTGTTGCGACGGACGTTTTTCGTGAAAGGGCATGTGCGGAGCATCGGCGCACTGCTTGCTCTCGGCTTCGCGTTGGCGCATGCGGCACTCAACTTCGTGCTGGTGGTGTTACCCCTGGCCGCTGCGATCGGCGTGTGTCTGACGCAAGCACTGGCCGCTGAGCGTACCGCTGTAGTGGCTGGTGCCGCGGGTCGTGCGCCGGTCAAGACCATCTGGTGGTGCGGATTGGCAGCGCTCTTCGTCGCGTGGCTGTTCCTTGCAATCGACACGGTCACGCATGGGGTTTTTGGCGGCCAGCGAGTGCCGGGTACGGGCAGCTTGAGCGTTACGCCGAGCCGCGCACTGTCTTACGCGGAGCTTGCTCAAAGTATCAATCCACGGCGTAGTTTGCCGGTGTTTGGCGAAGCGCGGTTGAGAGAACTGCAGCTTGGCGAGAACCCGCATCAGGAAGCGCTGCAGCGAGTCAACGACACTTACCTTCGCACCATCGAACTCGACCCCAACAATGCTCTGTCGTTGGTGGCTTATCATCGTTTCCTGCGCAAGTACGGGGGCACTCAAGTCAATCACGCAGCACTCTTAGACCGGGTGTTGGACCTCGACCGTACCGATATGAACACGGCCGCGGTCGCGCTCGAATACTACCAACACATGAACGATCTACCGGCCATTGAGGACACGGTGGAGGGTTTGTTGGCCTGGTGCCAGTATCTCAATCAACGCCAGGTGTTGGGTTTGAATCGCATTTCCGAGGAGATCGCTGCACTCGCGGAACGTCACGACTCGGCGCGCTTACGCAAGGCTTTGGAGGATTGTCACGACGAGCGGCGCAAGAGCAACGCTCAGCCTTATCAACCCAACAGGTTGCTGCGTTACTTGCAGACAACGCCTGAATAAGCGATGCGCTTACGGCGGACGTACGTCTAAGAAACCGAGCATCTCGCCATCCGCACGACGAAAGCCCGCGTATTTGTACACGTAACGAGTCGTGAACAAGTAGAAACCGTAGTCCTCGGTGGTACCTCCGTGGGCGGCCAGCCACGCGGCAATTGCGGCGTCACCATCCTGACGCTCACGAACCACGCTCAAGTCCATGGCATTGTCGAGAAAGGCCCAGTGCTCGCGGTCAAACGCTTGATAGTGCTCAACGGCGTGATTGAGAGAGCCCTTGGCGAAGGCTTCGGCCCTGAACCTAGCTTCTGCCTCGATGCCCTGCGGTGCGACCACCATTACCCACTTGGGATCGTCCCCGGGGAAGGTGGCGAGGTCGGGGACCGCGATACCGGCATCCTCGGTGTAGTCGTCTGTGCTCAACACCGCAAACCGGCCGTCGACGAACACCACTGAAACAGGCCGCTCGCTGTACACTACGTAAGTCCCGGCAAACAGACACACGAACTGAAACAAGCCGATGAGCGTGAGATCCGTCTTCAAGCCCGGCTTGCCGGCTTTGTAAACCACCAGCGTCAACATGGGACCGAGCACCAGATCCACGGCAATGATGATGCGCATGCCCCGCCAACCGCCATCCGTGTCGAAGAAGAATCCGGGATACCACTCGAACACGATGAGGTACGCCAGAACGACGAATATGAGCAAGCTGATGCCCAGGTGAATGGCAAAGGCTGAAAAGCGGTTCACGCGAGTCCTCAATCCGTGTCGACAGTAAACCGATACGCCTTATTCGTTGAAGCGCATCGACAGGTCTAGTGGGTTCACTTGTTTGGTGATGTCACCGACAGAAACATAATCCACGCCCGAAGCCGCGATGTCGGTGATGGATTTCTCATCGATACCGCCCGAGGCTTCGAGCTTGATACAGCCTCGTGCGCGCTCGACGGCGGTCAGCGTGTCCTCGAGCGAGAAGTTGTCGAGCATGGCGATGTCCGCTCCGGCGTCTATCGCCTCTGCCAATTGCGGAAGCGTTTCTACTTCGACCTCCACCGGCATGTCCGGATGCTTCTGTCGGGCAAACGCAACGGCACTGCGAATGCTGCCGGCAGCGGCTATGTGATTTTCCTTGAGTAGGTAGGCATCGTACAGACCGAGGCGGTGGTTGCTGCCGCCGCCGCAGGTGACCGCATACTTCTGTGCCAGGCGCAGGCCCGGGATGGTTTTGCGGGTGTCGAGCAGCACGGCATCGGTGTGTTCGATCAGTTTGACGTAAGCCCGGGTCTTGGTCGCAGTACCGGACAGCAGCTGCACGAAGTTGAGCATGGTGCGTTCGGCAGTGAGCAGGCTGGGTGCCGGACCGGTCAACTCGAAAAGCGTCTGGCCGGCTTCGACCGCATCACCGTCCTCGACCAGACAGGCGATGGCGATGGTGGCGTCCACCTGGCGCGCGGTCTCCTCGACCCAGGCTTTGCCACAGAAGATCCCCGGTTCGCGGGTGATGACCCGAGCTTGTGCGGGCGTGTCGTTGGGGATGAGTTCTGCTGACACGTCGGTGGTGACACCGTCGGTCGCGTATTCCGGGCCCAGGTCCTCGGCGAGCGCGGCGCGTACCGTCGCTGTGATGCTTTGTTCGAGAAGGCGTGGATCAATCATGCAGGCTCGTAAGAATGTGGGAACTGGTTTGTTGCAGCGGCTTATAATGAGGGGACAATTGTAGTCAAAGCCAGACACAAAAAACCAAGGTGAATCACTTCCAAGTCACACCAGATGCTAAACTTGATAAAGCCCGTTGGTGTGCCAGTCCGCATTTCGATGAGCGCTCGCCCTGGTGTGAGGTCGAACTGGTCGTAGTGCACTGTGTGTCGCTGCCGGAAGGCGAATTCGGAACCGGGGCACCGGAGCGGTTGTTTTGTGGCGAACTCGACGTTACGGAGCACGTCAGCTTCGCGGATCTCGAAGGAGTCGAAGTCGCGCCGCATGTGTTCATCGACAGGCGCGGCGAGGTCACGCAGTTGGTGACGTTCGACAAGCGCGCCTGGCATGCAGGTGATTCGCGCTGGTGTGGGCGTCATCGTTGCAACGACTTTTCTATCGGTATAGAGCTCGAGGGATCCGTGGACATCGCTTACACGCAAGCACAGTACGCGGCACTCAGTCGTGTTCTGGCAGCACTCGTCCGCCATTATCCGGGCCTGGATGCGAGCTCGGTTGTCGGACACAGTGAAATCGCACCGGGACGTAAGGCGGATCCGGGGCCATGCTTCGATTGGGCTCGACTGCTGTTGGAACTACGACAAGAATTACGGCAAGAACTACTGACACCAACACCGGACGCAGTGCTCTAACAAGATGTTTTGTGAGGACGCCAAGGCTTAAGAGGCATTAATGAATCAAACCCACCGTGTGCAAGACACCGACGTCGAGGAAACGCGGGAATGGCTGGCTTCACTCGAGTACATACTCGAAAACGACGGGCTCGAACGCGCCTATTTCTTGTTGCAGCGCTTGTCCGCCAGGATGACGAAAACCGGGGCGCAGCTGCCTTATGCGATTACCACTGCTTATCGCAACACCATCCCGTCGTCGAAAGAGGCGTTCATGCCCGGCGATCTTTTCATGGAGCGGCGCATACGCAGTCTCATTCGGTGGAATGCGCTCGCCATGGTGGTGCGGGCCAACCAACGTCCCGGAGACCTAGGCGGCCACATCTCCAGTTTTGCCTCGTCCGCGACGTTGTATGACGTCGGCTTCAACTACTTCTTTCGCGGCGGCAATCACAGTGCCACGCCCGGCGATCTCATCTATTTCCAAGGCCACGCCGCTCCGGGCATCTATGCGCGCTCGTTCCTGGAAGGCCGTCTAAGCGAAACCCAGTTGGACAATTTCCGGCGTGAGGTGGACGGGCAGGGTTTGTCGTCCTATCCGCATCCATGGCTGATGCCGGATTATTGGCAGTTTCCTACAGTGTCCATGGGCCTGGGTCCGCTGCAAGCCATTTACCAAGCGCACGTGATGAAGTACCTGGACAGCCGCGGACTCGTCGACAAGGGCGATCGCAAGGTTTGGGCGTTCTTAGGGGACGGCGAGTGCGATGAGCCTGAATCGTTGGGTGCCTTGTCACTCGCGGGTCGAGAACGATTGGATAACCTAATTTTCGTCGTGAATTGCAACCTGCAGCGGTTGGATGGCCCTGTGCGCGGGAACGGTAAGATCATCCAGGAGCTAGAAGGCTACTTTCGCGGCGCCGGGTGGAATGTCATCAAAGTGATCTGGGGTCGGCTGTGGGATCCGCTGTTTGCCCGCGATGAGCGCGGTCTGATGCAGCAACGCATGGACGAGACAGTGGACGGCGAGTACCAGAACTTCAAGGCTAAGGGCGGCGCGTACGTGCGGGACAAGTTCTTCGGTCAGGATAAGGATCTGCGCGCGATGGTCGACCACCTGTCCGATGAAGACATTTATCGTCTCAATCGCGGCGGGCACGATCCGTTCAAGGTTTATGCTGCCTATCACGCTGCGGTAAATCACCAGGGCCAACCCACCGTGATACTTGCCAAAACCATCAAAGGGTACGGCATGGGCGATGCGGGTGAATCCGAAAACGACACCCATCAGGTCAAAAAGCTCAATCACGAAGAGCTGAAACACTTTCGCGACCGCTTCGACATACCGCTGACCGATAAAGAGCTTGAGGGTGTGCCCTACTACCGACCGGCGGCGGATACACCGGAGATGATCTATCTCAGGGAGAAACGTGAGTCTTTGGGCGGCCCGATCCCGCATCGAATCGTCGACAAGTCCGCGTTGGAAGTACCGCCGCTGGAGGTGTTGGACGCCCAATTGAAAGGTAGCGGCGAGCGGCAGATCAGTACCACGATGGGATTTGTTCGCATTTTGGCGACGCTGGTGCGCGACAAACAAATCGGCCAACGAATTGTGCCCATTGTGCCGGATGAAGCGCGCACGTTCGGTATGGAAGGCATGTTCAGGCAACTCGGTATCTATTCCTCGGTCGGTCAGCTGTATGAGCCCGAGGATGCGGATGAGATCAGCTGGTACAAAGAAACCAAGGACGGGCAGGTGCTGGAGGAAGGCATCAACGAAGCCGGTGCGTTTGCGGGTTGGCTGGCGGCGGCGACGTCCTATGCCAACCACAATTACACCTTGATACCGTTCTACATTTACTACTCCATGTTCGGCTTTCAACGCATTGGCGACTTAGCGTGGGCTGCAGGCGATCTTCAAGCACGCGGATTTCTTCTGGGCGGTACCGCGGGGCGCACAACGCTCAACGGTGAAGGCCTGCAGCATCAGGACGGACACAGTCACCTGCTGGCATCGACCATTCCCAACTGCGTCAGCTACGATCCATGCTACAACTACGAGCTCGCCGTCATCATTCACGAAGGCTTGCGCCGGATGTTCGTCGAGCAGGAGGCGTGTTTTTACTACGTGACGGTGATGAATGAGAACTACGAACATCCGCCCATGCCGGACGCGGCCGATGTCGCCGACGGTATTCTAAAGGGCATGTATCGACTCAAGACGCTAGGCGACGATCAGGCGAAACGTGTCAGATTGCTGGGCAGCGGCACGATCTTGCGTGAAGTGGAAGCCGCGGCGGAAGTACTGCACGAAGAGCATGGCGTGTCGGTGGAAGTCTGGAGCGTCACGAGTTTTACCGAACTTGCGCGCGAAGCTCAGGATGTAGAGCGGTGGAATCTGCTCAATCCTGCGGAAACCCCCAAACAAAGCTATGCCGCACAGTGTTTGGCAGGATCGGCACCCGTGATTGCGGCTACCGATTATGTCAAGGCGATACCGGAGCAGATCAGATCCTCGTTGAACGCGCCTTATCACGTGCTCGGCACCGACGGATTCGGGCGCAGCGATACGCGTGAGCAATTGCGTCACCACTTCGAGGTGAACCACCGGTTCGTGACTTTGGCTGCACTGGCGAAACTGGCCGAAGCCCAGGTCCTGCCGCAACTCGAGGTGGTCAAAGCGCGCGAGAAGCTCAACATACCAGCCGACAAAGCGAATCCGAGGACGAGTTAGTGAGTAGAAGGAGCACTGGTGAACGTTGAGATTCCCAGCCTTGGCGATGTCGAGGAAGTCGAAGTCATCGAGCTGTGCGTGGCGGTCGGTGACCATGTGGCGGTCGACGATGCACTGATTGTCATCGAATCGGACAAGGCTTCCATGGAAGTGCCTTCGACAAGTGCGGGCGTAGTGGAAAGCATCGAGGTCGAAATCGGCGATCAAGTCAGTGAGGGTACGGTGATCGTCAAGCTGGCGGGAGCGGACGCTCAGGGTGACGCAGCATCGACGCAGAGTGACTCGGATGGCGCACAGGTCAACGACGCCGCGACCGCGCCAGCCCAGGAAAAGGAATCTGAGCAGTCCGCGGAAGCCGCCTCCGGTGTGCAGCCGCAGGCGACAGAACTCGAGGTGTTGGTACCCGACATCGGCGATGCGGAAGGTGTCGTGGTCATCGAGATTGCGATCAAAGCCGGCGACACCGTCGCCAAAGAAGACCTGCTGGTCGTGCTTGAATCCGACAAAGCGTCCATGGAGCTTGCAGCCGAGTACGACGGCCGCGTGTTGAGCGTTGCGGTAAAGGAGGGCGATGAGGTTGCAGAAGGCAGTCTGATCGCGACCTTGAGTGTCGACAGTCCTGCTGCAGCGGTTCCAAAACAAGCCGACGAACGGGAACCGGCTGAGGTCATACCACCTGCCGCGGCGCCCGAGACACCGGAACGTTCACAGCCAACGGTTGCGAAGACCCCCGCGGAATCCGGCACCGGCAAACCAGTCTACGCAGGCCCCGCAGTCCGGCGCCTGGCGCGGGAACTGGGGGTCGACCTGAGTCGTGTCAACGGTACCGGAGCGCGCAAGCGCATCACCAAAGACGACGTCAAAGCGTTCGTCAAGGAAACCCTCGACAATCCGCAAACTACGGCGGGTGGCGGTTTACCTCAGGTCAATGTAGTCGATTTCACTAAATTCGGTGAAGTTGAACTCATCGATCTCACTCGCATTCAGCGGGTCGGAGCGGACAACTTGCACAAAAGCTGGGTGAACCTGCCGCACGTCACGCAGCACGACGAAGTCGACGTCACTGAGCTCGAAAAGTTCCGCGCGTCACTCAAGGCCGAAGCGGAACGTAAAGGCACCAAGATCACGCCGCTTGCCTTCATCATCAAAGCTTGTTGCCACGCGCTTGCTGAGTTTCCGCGCTTCAACAGTTCCCTGCACGAAAACCGTGAGCAACTCTACGTCAAGCAGTACGTCAACATCGGTATGGCGGTGGACACGCCGGACGGGCTGGTCGTGCCTGTGATCAAAGATGCAGACAAAAAGAACATCTGGACCCTGTGCGACGAAATTGCCGACTTGGCGGAACGCGCGCGCAACAAGAAGTTGAGTCTTGACGACTTGCAAGGCGGCACGTTCAGCGTGTCGAGCCTGGGACCTTTGGGCGGCACCGGATTTACGCCGATCGTCAACGCGCCGGAAGTCGCCATTCTCGGTGTCGCCAACATGCAGACTAAGCCTTTGTGGAACGGTGAGGCGTTCGAGCCCCGCAAGGTGCTGCCGCTATCGCTGTCCTACGATCACCGGGTGATCAACGGTGCGGACGGCGGACGCTTCATGGTGTTCCTGACGCGAGCATTGGCGGATATCCGGCGTTTGTCGCTGTAACCGTGCTCAATCCTCGCTAGGGTTTACGCCACTGTTCTTCCGGAGCGTCCACCAGAGTGCGGGCCAGCACGAAGAAATAATCGCTCAAACGATTCAGATAGCGTCCGCAGTCAGCGAAGGCGGATTCTGTCGTGTCCGCTTCGATACCGGCGACGAGTTCCCACATCTGCGATTCCGCACGCCGGCACGTGGCTCGGCACACGTGGCTTTGCGCCGAGGCTAAGCCGCCGCCCGGTAGTACGAACTCGGTCAAGGGTGGCAGCGACTCGTTCAACGCGGCGGTCGCGTTCTCCAGATCGGTACGGTCCGGCACCGTGAATGCACCTTCCATGGCAAGCACCGCGCCCATGTCGAAGAGATGTTGTTGAGTGTGCTTGAGGATTTCAATGTGTGCGCTGCCCGTGTCGTCCATGCCGATGTGGGTCAGCAGCAGTCCGATATGGCTGTTCAGCTCGTCTACCGCGCCAACGACTTTGATGAGCGGGTCGTACTTGGTCACGGTGCGGCCCGTGGCAAGCTTGGTAGTGCCTTTGTCACCCGCGCGCGTGGTCACCTTGGAAATGCGGTGAGACTTTGCCATCAGTCGTCGATGTCGGTCGACTTGTAACCGTTATTCTTGAAACTGATGTCGAAAGGGCGCACGGTGATCAAACCGGTATCGAAAGACTTAGCCAAGCCCTCGTAGGCAAACGACATGAACGTCTTGGCGTCGGGGTAGCCTGTGGATTTGTCGGCCGCGCTGATACTCACGCCAACGACCACGGGTATGTAGCCCTGCGATGTTTTGAAGGAGTGCATGTAAAGGCTGTCGAAGATGCGCTTGAAGCTCTGTGAGGTGCAGTTGTTAATGGAACTCTGCAGCATCAACACACTGAATACGTTGCCTTCGGGGCGCGTGACCAGATCGAGCGGGCGTACCAGCTGACGGATCTTCGCTGCGATGGCCGACATCATTTCGTCCACGCTGCCTTGATCGTATTGATTCTTGATGACGTCGAGATTGTTGACGCCGATCAGCAGCAGACAAGCCGCGCCGCCGCGGGATTGTGACTGAGCCAACAGTTCTGAGGCACGGTCCATGGTGAAGCGCTGATTGCCAAGGCCCGTGACTGCATCGATGAGATCGGTGGTTTGTAGATCTTTGACTTTGCGCTGCAACAGGCGGTTGTTCTTGATCAAGTCGTTGTCGCGCGTGGCGATGCGGTCGGCGGCGACCACTCGAGGCAGCAGTTGGCTGCGCAGGTGTGTCTTATTGATAAAGTCGTCGACACCCACCTCGAAAGCCAACTTCAACGCATCGAAGTCATCGCGGGTGGTCATCAGCAAGACGTATGTAAAGTGATCCTGGGATTCGTCGAGCTTCTTTATCTTGCGCGTCAGTTCCAAACCGTCCATCGCCGGCATGAGCCAATCGGCGATGACCACTTGAGCGGGTCGTTTCTCCAGAGAGCGTAAGGCTTCCAATGGGTTGTTGGTGAAGCGTACGTTGCTGAACCCACCTGTCCGCAGCACCTTGGCGATGATGGCGCTGGAGAACTTGGCGTCGTCGACGACCAGGATTGGAATGTCAGAGTCGGACATGTATCGTGGGTTTATGTATTGCGTATACCTTGATATGCGAGGACCTGGTCGATGTCAAGGAAGCGCTTCGCGTTTGCTGGTAGGGTCCGTTCGTTGTGAGCCAAGGAGGAACCGTGCCGTCGTTTGACATCGTTTCAGAAGTGGATCTACAGGAACTGCGCAACGCGGTTGACCAAGCTCAGAGGGAATTGCGCAACCGCTTCGACTTCCGCAACGTCGATGCCGGTTTCGAACTGGTCAACGAGATCGTGCAGATCCATGCACCGGAAGATTTCCAGGTCGGTCAACTGGAGGACATTCTGCGCGACAAAATCGCAGGCCGTGGGTTGGATGCACGTTGTCTGGACCCCAAGTCCATCGAAGGCGCGGGTAAGGTGCGCCGTCAGTCATTTGGCTTGCGGCAGGGTATCGACCGGGACACCGCGAAAAAACTCACGAAGCTCACCAAGGACTCCAAGCTCAAGGTGCAAGCCCAGATCAACGGTGACAAAGTTCGCGTGATGGGCAAAAAACGCGATGATCTCCAGCAAATCATGGCGGCGGTCAAGGAAGCCGACATGGACACCCCGTTCCAGTTCAATAATTTTCGTGATTAACGCGTCAGCGGTACGTCTTTAACGGAACCTATGGCTGAGGCACGACTCAACTGGCGTGCGACGCTGGATGCGTTCTTTCAAGCGCGCGTCATCGCCATGCTCTTCCTCGGCTTTTCTGCCGGACTGCCGCTGCTGTTGATCTTTTCTTCGCTGTCTTTGTGGTTGCGCGAAGCCGGGCTCGAGCGGGCGACGGTGACCTACTTTGCGTGGGCGGCACTTGGGTACTCGTTCAAATTCGTGTGGGCGCCGCTGGTGGACCGTTTGCGCGTACCTGTGCTTACCGCCTCGCTGGGACGCCGCCGCAGCTGGATGTTATTGGCGCAGCTGAGCGTCATGGCTGCCATCGTCGGCATTGCCCTGCAGGATCCGGCGGACGGTGAGATGACCGTTCGCATCGTCGCGGCGTGTGCGGTGCTACTCGGCTTTTCGTCCGCCACTCAGGACATCGTCATCGACGCGTTTCGCATTGAGTCCGCCGAAGAGGACTTACAAGCGCTGTTGTCCGCTACCTACGTGGCGGGTTATCGCATCGGCTTACTCGTAGCAGGCGCGGGTGCGTTGTTTCTGGCCAGCTACCTGGGGTCGGAGATGGGCGCTTACGATTACGGAGCATGGCGCAGCGCCTATCTCGTCATGGCCGGGTGCATGTTGATCGGGGTGACTACGACGTTGTTGGTGCCGGAACCCGACGTGGACGACAACCCGGAGTTTGTCGCGTCTGACGTCAGTGTGCGCTTCGTGATGTTGTTCGTTTTCTGCGCGATGACTTTCGTCGGCGTCTTTGTGCTCTTCGGCACTTATGCGTTCGATGCGACCGGTCCGTTGATGGGTTTTTTGCGCGAGGCGCTGCGCCTCGGGCTGGCGCTTGCTGCGGCCGCCATGGTGGCTGTGTTCTTGATCCGGATCGAATTCATCGATCGCGACGTTGTGTTCGATACATATATCGTACCGGTGCGCGATTTTTTCGCCCGCTACGGTGTACGCATAGCGTGGTTGTTGTTGGCGCTGGTGGGATTTTACCGGATCTCCGACATCGTACTGGGGGTGATCGCCAACGTGTTTTATCAGGATCTCGGTTTTACGAAGATTCAGATTGCCGAGATCGTCAAAACGTTCGGTCTATTCATGACCATCGCCGGTGGTTTTCTCGGTGGCGTGTTGAGTGTGCGTTACGGCGTTATGCGCGTGTTGTTCCTGGGTGCCTTGCTCACGGTGCTCACCAACTTGAGCTTCATCGTGCTGGCCGAGGTGGGGTACAACGTGCCTTTGCTGTACCTCGTCATTTCCATGGACAACCTGACGGCGGGCTTGGCTAGTGCTGCCTTCATTGCGTTTCTGTCGAGCCTGACCAACATCAAGTTTACCGCGGTGCAATACGCGATCTTCAGTTCGTTGATGACGTTGTTGCCGAAAGTGATCGGCGGTTATTCGGGAACGATGGTCGATAGCATCGGATACTCTTACTTCTTTTTGTTTGCCTCTTTGTTGGGGATTCCGGTACTGCTTTTGGTCAGCATGGCGATGCGACGTTTGGAGATAAAGGACTAACGCGCGATTGTTCAATCCAGTCCGGCGTCCCAACGAAATTCCTTCAGGACCCGCTCACCGATAAAGACGACACCTTCGCGCTCGAGGGCGCGTTTTTGCCGCGCGGCGCTACCGCCCCGTGTGGATAGGCGCAGACTCGAATTGATGACCCGATACCAAGGCAGGGTGCTGCCCGCCGGCAGATGACGGAGCGTGGTGCCCACGTAGCGGCTGTGTCGGGGATAGCCGGTCAGGGAGGCGATTTGCCCGTAAGTGGCCACTTTGCCCTTGGGAATCATCGCCACCACTTGCCAAATCAGCTCTTTGAGTTCCGGTGCCGAGTCGCTGGTGGTGCCTTGATTTGTACGTGATTTGGCCCCAGATTGTGTTTGTGGACGCTTGCTTGGCCGCCGTTTTATGCCCTGGCTCTTAGTTTTCTTCTTAACCCCCATAGCCGAAATGTACTTGCTGATTGAGGTCGCTGGCTACATCGACGCGTGGCCGACGATTGGACTCGTCATGCTGACGGCGGTGATCGGTGTGGCGTTATTGAAGCGGCAAGGCCTGGCGACCCTGACTCGTGGGGTCGGACGGCTGGAACGGGGCGAAATCCCGGCCACGGAGATGGCCGAGGGTATCCTGCTGGCGGTGGCGGGTGCGCTCTTGCTCACCCCCGGTTTCATTACCGATACCGTGGGATTTGTGCTCTTGTTCCCACCGACCCGGCAACTCATTGCTGCCCGGTTGCTGGGTAAGGTGCAAGTCTCGGTCTCGGGGGATTTCCCGCCGGGAGCGGGTCCCGGACAGGGCCCTTTCGATAAACCGAACGGCGGTGAGAACGGGCCGGACGGAACCCCCTCGGGGAGCGACCGGGGACCCATCGTCATTGAGGGTGACTTCGAGCGGCGCCCCTAACTTTTTTGAAATTTTTGCCCCAAACCTATTGAAACTCGCGTTCGCGACCCTATGATACCCATCCTCGTTGTTAGCACTCGAGGGTTAAGAGTGCTAATTGGGCACAAAAACGAAATTCGAACTCGTTAAGAACTGGGAGAAAACCACTCATGAACATTCGACCCTTACACGACCGCGTTGTCGTGCGTCGGTTGGAAGAGGAAACCACCAGCGCCGGTGGCATCGTCCTACCCGACTCTGCGACGGAAAAACCGTCTCAGGGAGAGATCCTCGCCGTCGGAACTGGCAAGCAGCTGGACAATGGCGATGTGCGCGGCCTGGACGTCAAAGTCGGGGACAAGATCATCTTCGGGCAGTACGCCGGCAGCACCGTGAAAATCGACGGCGAAGAGCTGTTGATCTTGAGCGAAAACGAAATTTTTGGGGTGTTGGAAGGTTAACTTTTAACCCGGTGAGTGAAACGTATTAGAACATTTGAGGATACAAAGCGATGAGCGCTAAAGACGTAAAATTCGGTGATGACGCGCGTAGCCAGATGCTAGACGGCGTGAACACCTTGGCGAATGCCGTAAAAGTCACCCTTGGACCGAAAGGTCGCAACGTGGTGCTGGACAAGTCGTTCGGTGCCCCCACGGTGACGAAGGACGGTGTATCCGTTGCGAAAGAAATCGAGCTCGAGAACAAGTTCGAAAACATGGGCGCCCAGATGGTGAAGGAAGTCGCCAGTCAGACTTCCGACGAAGCCGGTGACGGCACCACGACCGCAACGGTACTGGCACAGTCCATTCTGCAAGAAGGGTTGAAGTCGGTGGCCGCCGGCATGAACCCGATGGACCTCAAGCGCGGCATCGACAAAGCCGTCGCGGCAGCTGTCGAAGCGGTGAAGGGGATGGCGACACCTTGCGAAGACTCCAAGGCTATTGCACAAGTCGGTTCGATCTCCGCTAACAGCGACACCGCTGTCGGTGAAATCATTGCCGAAGCGATGGACAAGGTCGGCAAGGAAGGCGTGATTACAGTGGAAGAAGGCTCCGGTCTCGAAAACGAGTTGGACGTCGTGGAAGGTATGCAGTTCGACCGCGGCTACCTGTCACCGTACTTCATCAACAACCAGGACAGCATGGCAGCGGACCTCGACGATCCTTACATTCTGCTGTGCGACAAGAAAATCTCCAACATTCGCGATCTGCTGCCCGTTCTCGAGAACGTCGCCAAAGCAGGCAAACCCCTGATGGTGATTGCCGAAGATATTGAAGGCGAAGCGTTGGCTACCTTGGTCGTCAACAACATGCGCGGCATTGTCAAAGTCTCTGCCGCCAAAGCACCAGGCTTCGGCGACCGTCGCAAGGCGATGCTGCAGGACATCGCGATCCTGACCGGCGGCACGGTGATCTCCGAAGAAGTCGGCCTGACGCTGGAAGGCGCGAGCCTTGACGATCTCGGCACCGCCAAGCGTGTGTCCAGCAACAAGGAAAACACCACCATTGTCGATGGTTCCGGTGACCGTAGCGACATCGAGGCACGCATCAAGCAGATCCGCCAAGAGATCGACGACACTTCTTCCGACTACGACCGGGAGAAGCTGCAAGAACGCCTGGCAAAACTCGCCGGTGGCGTTGCCGTCATCAAAGTAGGCGCGCCGACCGAAGTCGAGATGAAAGAAAAGAAGGCACGTGTCGAAGATGCGTTCCACTCAACTCGAGCTGCTGTCGAAGAAGGTGTGGTTGCGGGTGGCGGGGTGGCCCTCGTTCGCGCGATCGGCGCTGCTTCGAAGGTGGCCGGTGACAACGAAGATCAGAACGTGGGGATCGCGATTGCGACCCGCGCGATGAGTTCACCGCTACGCCAGATCGCGATCAACGCCGGCGCCGAAGGTGCTGTCGTGCACGACAAAGTGGCCACGCTCGACGGCAACCAGGGCTTCAACGCCGCAACCGGCGAGTACGGCGACATGTTGGACATGGGTATCCTAGACCCCGCCAAAGTCACCCGCACAGCGCTGCAAGCAGCGGCCTCCGTCGCGGGTCTGATGATCACCACGGAAGCCATGGTCAGCGAAATGCCGGAAGATGCCCCCGCCGGCGGCATGCCGGGCGGCATGCCCGACATGGGCGGCATGGGCGGCATGATGTAGAGGCAGGCCCAGCCCTAGCTCGAAAAGCCCGGCAAAACGCCGGGCTTTTTCGTTGTAGGTAGACGAGTCACGTTCGGGCAGAAACGGGGTCGGAGACAAAACCTGAGCCCGCAATTGGGGTCGGAGACAGATGACGTGTCAGGAGTTGGGGTCGGAGACAGTTTTCAGCCCGCAATTGGGGTCGGAGACAGTTTTCAGTCGCCCGCGGCACACTCCTGTGTTTTAACTTCGCTCCGCGCCAACATAGTGCGCATGTTTTCGGTACACAGTGACAGCGGCAGGAATATCGCCGTGCGACCCAGTAGCGGTATGCCGACGTAGCCTCGCATCTTCAGATTGCCGTCTCCGTCACGCTCCATGCGGGATGAATACGTGTTGCCGGATTCGGGGTCGTAGATTTTGCCTTCCCAGCGCTTTCCGGAAAAACGGTAGCCGCTCAGCAGTTCAAGACCAAGGACCGGGCGGGTCCGTATCTCGGGGTCTGGATTACGATCGTCGAGACGAACCGCCCCGACGGGTCTAGGTGCTTCCTCCGGCGTATATGTGGGATCCATAAGCGCGAAGACACGGGCGCTCAGCTCATCGGCATGCTTCGAGACATGGATGATGGATCCTTCACTGGCCCAATAGCCGAGCACGTCGTCTGCGCCGAATGTCGAGGGCGCGGCGAGCAGCGCACTCATCCATAGGATAAAAAGTCGCATCGCAAGTCTCCAAGTGCCTGCAGAAATGTCGTGGTTCACGTGAATTTAGTTTTGCGAGTCCAGCTGTACCGCTAACAGGAGAACTCGAAACCGGAGTCCGCTACCCTTAAGCCCGATGAATTCCCTGAAACGCATCGTGTTCAGCCTGTGCTTGGCCTATCTCGTACTCCTAGCGGCGATGTATGTATTGCAACGCAACTTCGTGTTCGCGCCGTCGACAGACAAGGTCTCTCCCGCTGCAGCAGGTTTGTCCGGTGTTCGCGCCATCGAACTGCCTTCACCCGCCGGTCCCCTCACCAACTGGTACCTGCCCGCCGCGTCCGGAATGCCCACACTGCTCTACTTTCACGGCAACGGCGGCGCCATCCACCATCGCGCCTACAAGATCGAACAGTATGCGGCGATGGGCTACGGGATGTTCGTGGTTGGCTATCCAGGTTATGGCGGCAATCCGGGAGAGCCCAGTGAGGCAGGGTTCATCGATGCAGCGTTGACAGCTTACGAGTACCTGGCCGATCTCCCAGGCGTAGACCGCATTGTGCTCTACGGCGAGTCGCTGGGTAGCGCGGTGGCGACGCAAGTGGCGGCGCAACGACAGGCGGTGGCCCTGGTGCTGGCCGCACCGATGTTTTCTGTCGCTGCGGTGGGCGGCGATCGTTTCCCATTCTTACCCGTGGCCTGGCTCATCAAGGATGCGTTCAATTCTCACGAGCACATCGCGTCCATCGATGCGCCGTTGCTGGTGGTACATGGGGCTCGGGATCGTATCGTGCCCATTACAAGCGGTCAGGCACTTTTCGAGCTCGCGCGCGAGCCCAAGCAATGGGTGACCTTTGAAAACGCCAGCCACAATGACCTCTACTCGCACGGAATGGCCGACGTAGTTCATCTGTTTCTCAGCAAAGAGCCCCTCGAGGATTATCCATAATGCAAGATATGTTGCCTATTACCTCGGGATAAAGCCGCTCGAGCAGAGCGTGTAGCGAAAACCCGCGTGCTGGTGCCGGAATGCGAGTTTCGCTATATTCGCCGCCAGTAAGAACTATAAAACCATAAATTCGGAGGGGGCATCCGTGGATATTAATGTTATTGACTACCTGGCCAAGTGGGCGCATTTCCTGTTCGGCATCACGTGGATCGGGATTCTTTACTACTTCAATTTCGTGCAGACCGAATACTTCAAAGAGGCGGATGGCGATGCGCGCGTAGACGCCTTCTCCAAGCTGGTGCCGCGGGCGCTCTGGTGGTTCCGCTGGGGCGCGATGTTCACCTTCCTAACGGGACTGGTGATGTTGGGCATCCGGGGTGCTGCATCGACCGCCGACATTACGGTGGGCGCCGTGCTCGGCACACTCATGTTCCTCAACGTATGGCTGATCATCTGGCCCAACCAACGCATCGTGATTGCCTCCAACCAGGCTGTCGCCGGTGGTGGCGAAGCCGATCCGGCGGCCGCGGGAGCGGCGCCCAAGGCAGGGCTGGCGTCGCGCACCAACACACTGTTCTCCATTCCGATGCTGTACTTCATGGGGTCCAGCGCGCACCTGTCCAACGGCTCCATTGGCGCGAATTCGACAGCGATTATCATCGCGTTGGTGATCATCGGTGCGCTAGAGCTGAATGCAATTTTCGGCAAGCAGGGACCGATGACCACCGTGCGGGGGGTGATCATCTCTGGTCTGGTACTGACCGCAGTGTTGTGGGCGATTCTGGCGTTCATCTAGCGATCTCCGGGCCATCGGCAACATCGAGCCCGCCTGTCTTGTCGGACAGCGCGGGCTCTGTGCTTTTTGGGCTGCTTGTTTATAATCCCGCGCCTATCGAAGCACGCGCGATGAGGAGTGTGTATGAGCGAGCGTCGTTCCCCAGATCTATCCACTTCTGAAGGCAGCAACTACCGGCGTGGTGCCGGCCGCGGCAACCGGGGCAATCGCGGTAAGCGCGAAGCAGCTGGGCGACCGAGTGCTGCGCGCAGTGTCGGGGTGAGCTTTGTCATGGCCATTCTCGTGGCGGGACTTGCTCTCGCGGGTTGGTTCATCGCCAACCAGCAGCAACAGCTCGCCACGGAGCAAGACAAGCTCGAAGATGCCAACAGCCGGTTGGTTAAACTCGAGGAGCGCCTATCTGCGACCGATTCGGTGCTCTCTCAGGAAGGCCAGGATACGAAACAGCAGCTCGGCCTGTGGGAGAGTGAAATCCGCAAGTTGTGGGCCGTCTCGAACGAGCGCAATAAAAAGTGGATTCAAGACAACCAAGCAGCGGTCAAGAAACTGAATGGCATTATCACGGGCATAGAGGCAAGCAACCGCGACCTCAAAGCCGCCATCGGTCGCCACGAAAAGGCGGTGGGCCAACAGCAAGCGTTGATCGATCAGTTGGCCAGCCTCGAGCTGCAGATCGGACAGATCGTGCGCGGCCAGCGGGACCTGGTGGATAAGGTCAATACGGCCAACCAAGGGGTAGCGAGCCTCAGATCGTCCCTAGCCGACAAGGTCGGCGACAATACCGAAGCCATTGCAGCGATCGATGCATACCGGGTGGCGGTCAACTCACGCCTTGCGGAGATCGAACGCCGCATCGGTGCGCTGGGCGGGCCTGCGGGACCGTAGCGAACGCTTACTTCTGTCCTACAAATATCGTCTAGTTAACTGTCATGAGTCCGCTGGGTTTGTGACGTAGGTCCAAAAGCCCAACAGGTTCGGCGGCATACTGCTGCTTCGTTCGCGTTTTGCTTTAGCACAATGGCACATCTGTTGGCGGGTGATGGCAACCTTTCACCCTCTATCGTCAGTGAAGGTACCGATCAGGCTCTGTGTGTGGCTCATGCAGAAAAAGCCGGTTGGTCGTGCGTGCCTTTGTTAAACGACGGTCAGCGCGTAGCGGATCCCACGGTAGCGCTGGTCGAGTTGAAGACGACACCAGCGGACGAACTGCGGCGATGCTTTCCCAACGCGCTATTCGCTGCAGTCGGTACCGAAGCGGACGCTGCACCACTGCGCGCGGATCTCTACATCGATCCCGAGAGAGCCGAAGCCCTCGTACCGCAAATCATCGACCTAGCCGACAAGTTCTGGCGCAAGTGCGTCAAGGTGCAAGACCTCGTTCACGATGTTGCCCAACGACGGCAACGCATGCACCAGCTGAACGAAATCTCCTTAGCGCTCACCGATCAGATGCCGCAACAGGATCTGTTGCGCACCATTCTGAGCGAGGCACGAAGAATCGCCGGGTGCGAAGGCGGCTCGCTTTCGTTGATCGAATCCGACCGCGTCTTAGGTAAGGCGTTAGTCTACAAGTTGTCGCAAAACGACGTGGTCGATTTCCCCTTCGAGGAAACGCGCTTGCCGTTGACGCCGGAGTCGCTCGCAGGCTACGTGGCGGTGACCGGGCTCGAACTCAATATCCGCGACGTGTACGAGCTGGCGGACGATTTGCCTTATTGCTTCAACCGTAGTTTCGATGAGCGCAATGGTTACCGGACGCGCTCGATGCTGGTGATTCCGATGCGCGATCACCGCGAAGAGGTGGTCGGCGCCCTACAGTTCATCAATCGTCTCGATCAAGTTTCGGGCGAAGTAAGGCCGTTCGGCGAGGAAACGGTGGAGGTGCTGCGGGCCATCGCCAGTCAAGCGGCGGTTGCACTGCAGAAGAACTCGCTGATTCGTGACATCAACCAATTGTTCGAGAGTTTCGTTCAAGCGAGCGTAAAAACCATCGAACAACGGGACCCGAGTACATCGGGACATTCATTTCGAGTGGCAGAGACAACAGTGGCACTGCTGCAAGCGCTGCCGCAATCGGGTGTTGCGAGATACCGCGATCTCAGTTTCTCGGCAGAACACATTAGGGAAGTTCGCTATGCAGCGCTCCTGCACGACTTCGGTAAAATCGGTGTGCCGGAGGCAATTCTCGTCAAAGCCAACAAGCTCCCCCAGGATCGATTGGAGATCATTCGCTATCGGATCGAATTACAGAAGGAGCGTCTGCGTCGTCGAGCCGTGGAATACGAGTTGGACCTTCTACATCACGCACCGGTGGATCAGGAAGTGGCGCGGCGTCGGGTGCATCGCTCGCTGGAAAAGCAGTTGTCGGTGTTAGATGGTTACTTCGATTGGATCGAACAGGCCAACAATCCCAACGTGCTCGACGATGGCGACTTCGAGCACCTTGCGGAAGTACGCGACTACGCGTTTCGAGAGTTGGATGGCACCATGGGTGGCGTGATCAGCGATGAAGATCTGCTGGCGCTGTCGGTACGGCGTGGTAGCTTGACGCCCCAGGAACGGCGCGCTATCGAAGCGCACGTCGTCCACACCAAAGATTTTCTTTCGGTGCTGCCGTGGCCCCCGGAACTTGCGCAAGTGCCGGATATCGCGGGCGCACATCATGAACGCAACGACGGCAGCGGCTATCCGCTGGGTCTCGTTGGCGAACAAATTCCGCTCGCCAGCCGGGTGATGGCGGTTTGCGACGTCTACGATGCGCTGACGGCGATGGATCGACCCTACAAACCGGCCATGTCGGTAGCGACGGCCTTTGCGATCTTGGAGGACGAAGCGCGCAGGGGTTTGCTCGAACAGGAACTGGTCTCGATCTTCATCGACAGCGGTGCGTCAAAAGTCCGAGAAGCGGTGTAGCAAGTCAGACACTAGTTCCACTGGTCGGCAAGAACGACCTCGACCTCCCGCGGTTTACCGTCCTTGGTCTCCTTGAAAACCACAGCGAACTCGGTGATGTCCGCCACCACCAACTCCTGAAAATCGTCACCGATGCGCAACATCTGTCCGTTGATGAATATTGCCCCGGCAGAGGGGTCGTCGGGTGAGAAGATGTGAGATGAGTATTTAAACCCGTTGTATAACGCTTGTTCCGACTCGGGTAAGTCTTGCAGATCGACACGCGCGACGGTGGGCGCCTTAATAGGTGTCGGCACACGTTTGGGCATCGATTGCGGCGTTGTCGCCTGACGCTTCTGAGTAGGTGGGGGCGTTATGGGTTGCGCGACGCGCCTCGGCATCTCATTCGCCTGCTGTGTTGAAGTGGTTTGCCGGGGTGTTGGTCGCACCGGCGCTTGTTGTATCGGGGTGGATTGCATCCGTGCCTCTCCAGCCGACGATTGAGCACCCTTCGCTAACTCACTGGGGTTCGGTGAGCCGTTGTCGAACACGAAAAACCAGAGCATGACGCTGGCGTTGATTCCCAACAGCACTGCTAAGCCGATCAATAACCATTGCGAGACACTTCGTCCGGAGCGATCGCGCAGTTGTAGTTGCGCGACTTCACCGGATTGCTCGGCTTGTGATTTCTTCAGTGCGTCGAGGATATAGGACATCGGCTCAACCTGTAGGCAACGACGATGAGGCGGCCAGCAATTTGGGAGCGGGGAGATTCAGCCGATCGCTGAGGCGAATCCACGTCAATGGTCCCACAATACCGTCGGCCATCAAGCCTTCGAACTGCTGAAATTCGACGACCGCGTCACGCAAAGTTGGGGTGAACTGGCTGATCGGATCGCCAAGTTGATTGTCCGGATCGATCTCGGTCAATTTCTCGTGCAGCCAGGCAACGGTAGGGTGGTTGTCTCCTTCTCGCAGACTGCCCATATAGCGAGGCGGGGTTTGCCAAAGAATGACGTAAGCGCCGAACCAGTTGTCACGCAAGTCTCGCGGGCTGATGTCCAGCTCCTCATCGTCCAGCACCAATGTATAGCGTTGTCCGTCGGAGCGGATGAGTGCGGCGTAGTATGGTGACGGTTGATCGTCCCACAGTTCCAACACCACAGGCCGGTTGAGCTGACTGATTTCGCTCCAACCGCCTTTGCGCGATAGACACTGAAGTTGTACCCGCGGTGCAAAATCACAGGGGATCTGTTGGCTGTCCGCGGGATAGTCGGCACCCCACTGAGCAAACACCGCCCGGTAAGCTGCGCGTTGCACACGGGAAAGCCGTCCCGACGGACGCTCAATCGCGACCGGAGCGTAGACGGGCTGCGTGGTTTGTGCCGCGGTCTCAGTGGGTGTCTGATTGGTCGTGACGATGGGTTCACCTTGATTGGCAGACAGATCGACGGACAGGCGGGCAGACCGCGGTGACGTATCCGCGGGTTGTGTCGGTTCATCCGATGGTTGCGCCCGTTGTGCGGAGCGCCTTACCTGCGCAGGGGTCGAAGTGACGCCGTCCGCGGCCAAGCGGGTATCGGCCGGTTCATCGTCAAAAGCAAACCATGCCCAAAGCATGACAGCGAGAATGGCGGCCACCAGTCCTCCGGCCGTCAGCCATTGAACGTTGAACCTGGACCTACCCAGCACTTCGTGTGCGGCGGCTTGGATCAGTGCCGGGGTGACCTGATATTCCCCTTCTACATAGGCGCCCAGCATGGCGCGGTCTGCGATCACGTTGATAAGCCGTGGCGTACCCTTCGATTTACGATAGAGCGCGGCGACGGCGCTTTTGGTAAAGATAGCGGGGTTGCCGCCAGCTCGGGCGAGACGGTGAGTCACGTAGGCGGCGACGTCGTCTTTCTTGAGCGGGGTCAAGTGATAACGAGCGGTGATGCGCTGTGCAAGTTGTCGCAATTCGGTGCGATCCAGCATCTCTGCCAGTTCGGGCTGACCGAGCAGGATCATGCGGATGAGTTTCTTGTCATTCGTTTCGAGGTTGGTCAGCAAGCGGATCTGTTCCAGCACCGCGGGCGACAGATTTTGTGCCTCGTCGATGATGACCACGGTGCTACGCCCGGCCTGATGCGTGGCCAGCAGATGTTTGTTCAAGCAGTCTATATATTGTTTGACCGTTTGCGTCGTGGCGGGGTCGTAGACCACGCCGAGTTCGTCACACAGTGTCTCTAGCAGCTCTTTGACCGTCAGCCGTGGATTGAGGATGAAGGCGACGTCCAGTTCAGGCGGGGTGCGGTCGAGCAGGTTGCGCAGCAATGTGGTTTTGCCGGTACCCACTTCGCCGGTGATGAGCACGAAGCCACCGTGAGAGAAGCCGTACATGAGGTGGGCGAGCGCTTCGTTGTGAGCGTCGCTCAGGAACAAGAACTTTGGATCCGGCGCGATCGAAAACGGTTCCTGGCTGAGGCCGAAGTGCTCTTGGTACATGACGGCTAATCTATCACCAGTTACCGGGCGAGGTGTGACGCGATGCGCGAATCTTTCTCTTCCCAGAGTGCTTTGATCCATTGCGACAAGATGTTGCGGCGGCCGCTGGCGTCGTGTTGGCCCGCCCCTTCAGGGATGTCACGTGGAATGATCTCCATCTTGACCTCACTGCACTCACCTTTCAGGAACTCCCAGAAAGTGGGAACACCCTTGGGGTAAATGATCGTTACGTCGATCAGCTTGTGCAGATGGTCGATGAGATCCTCCATCACATAATCGATACCGCCGATCTTGGGTCGCAGGAGGTATTCGTATTCGCTGTTTTGCCGTGCTTGTTTTTCCGCCGTGCGGCGCGTGCCTTCGATGAAATTCAGCACACTGGTGGGATGGTTCTTAAATCCTTCGCAGGCTGTCGCCACGCTGTCCCTGTCCGCGGTTTTGAGTTTGGGATTGGCTTTGATCTGATCCTTCGTGGCCCGTTTGACGTAAGGAAAGCCGAGAACGTGCATCGCCAGCCCGACGCCAGGCACCCAGATCAACTCCTGTTTGGTAAAAAACTTCAGTGGCGGCAGTACCCCATAAAGGTAGGACTGCAGCAGCAGAATATCGGTCCAGCTCTGATGGTTGGAAATGACCAAGTACCACTTGTCCGCAGACAGCGTGCCCTGGTCGTGCCACGTGATTTGCGGCTGAGTGAGGTTCAGCCAGCGCAGCATGCGCCGGTTGTTGTTAGTCCACCACCAGATGATCTTGTCCATACGCTTGCGTAAGCGGGACAGGTGCGCATCGCGCGCCCACAGCCGCTCAATGCACCACCAGGTCAAGGGAATCCACACCAGCATCGTGTTGAGGGTGATGAATATGATGGCGGCGATACCGCGCAGAGTGTTCAGAACAGCCATGGGCGCGTAGTGTAATTGCGAATGGCGCGATTGTAGAGGTATCGTCGTGCGGTGCCAGAATCCTTCAAAAACCGCTCCTTCCGCCTGCGCTTGCTGGCCTGCATCGTGGTCGCTGTCTCGATCGCCGGGTGCGAAGCGGTGGGGTTTTATCCACAGGCGGTGTTTGGGCAGCTAGCGTTGTTGAGTCAGCGGCAAAGTGTCGAATCGCTGATTGAGGATACGGACACCGACGCCGAGACCCGCGAACGTTTACAACTCACACAGGGCATCCTCGACTACGCGGAGGAGCGCATGGGGCTCGCTGCACGCAAGCGTTACTCGAGTTATGTGCACCGGGGTGATGAGGCGGTGGTGTGGAACGTGTTTGCGGCACGGCCGTTCGAGGTTGAAGGTAAGCGCTGGTGCTACCCGGTGGTCGGCTGCACAACTTATCGAGGTTACTTCAAGAAGCCGCGGGCGCTCAGACTGGCAGCGAGCTATGAACGGCGCGGTTTCGAGACCTATGTGGGCGGTGCGGCGGCCTACTCGACGCTCGGTTGGTTCAACGATCCGCTGCTGTCGACCTTCATCCACTGGCCGGAACCGGATCTCGTCAACTTGCTGCTGCACGAACTCGCCCACAGCAAAGTGTGGGTGAGTGACGACGTGGCCTTCAATGAGAGCTTTGCGAGTTTCGTTGGACAGCGCGGAGCCCGTCAATGGCTCCTCGACCACGCTCGTGAAGAGGCATGGGCGAGCTGGCAGGTGCGTCACAAGACGAACCGCGCTTTTCGCCGTTATTTACTCGACGCCAAGGACCGTTTGGGTCGTATCTACGCCGCTACCGCCGAGGCGAGCGTTGCCGACCGGGAACGTGCCAAGGCGCAGGCCATAGCCGGAGTTAAACGCTGTTATGCCGCGCATCGTCACGTACTGGGTAACGGGCGCTATGACGACGTGATGGCGGCGCGGTTCAACAACGCCTATCTCGTCTCGGTCGGCACCTATGAAAGTTACACGGAAGGGTTCGCCGGTTTGTTCGAAGCGTCCCGCGGAGACTGGCAAATGTTCTTTGCCGAAGTGGAACGTATCGCCGATCTCGAACCCAGCGTACGCGGCGCACGAATGCGTGCCTTTCAACGCAAGCCGCAGTCTCTAGCTCAGCAGCCAATAAGTGCCGGTGCTGATGACCAGGACGCCGAGCAGATTGACTGCGAAGCCTTCCTTGACCATGGTCTGTACGGAGAAACGACCGGTTGAAAACGTGATTACGTTGGGGGGCGTTGCGACGGGTAACATGAACGCGCACGAGGCACTGAGAGCCGCCGGTATCATGAAGAGTTTGGGATCGACGGCAGCACCTACTGCCGCTGCCGCCATGATCGGCATGAGCAGGGTTGTGGTCGCAGTGTTGCTGGTCACTTCGGTCAGGAACGTGACGCTGAAGCAGATCACGGCGATCATAAACAGCAAGTCCAGGCTGGAGAGCTCTTTTAAGTAGGCACCGATGGTGTTACTCAAACCGGATTCGGTGAACGCCGTGGCGATGGCAATTCCCGCGCCGAAGAGAATCAGCATGCCCCAGGGGATCTTGTTGGCTGTTTCCCAGGTGAGCAGGGCTTCGCCTTTGCCGTTCGGCACGATGAACAGCACGATGACCCCGATGAAAGCGACGATAGCGTCGTTGGTGTAGGGCAGCTCCAGCGCACCACTCCAGCCGCCGAACGGTTCGGTACGGGTAACCCACGCCAGTGCGGTAAGAGCGAACACCATGAACACTCGACGCTCGGGTGTCGACCACTGGCCGACGGGCGGTAGGTTGAAGCTGCCTTGGAACGTGAGTTTTCTTGTGACCCACAGACCGGCGATCGGTAACAACACAACCACGATCGGTAGAGCCCAACCCATCCATGTGGTGAAAGCGATGGACTGACCTGTGGTTTGCTCGTAGACGCCCATGAACACGACGTTGGGCGGTGTGCCGATGGGTGTGCCCATGCCGCCGATGCTCGCACCGTAGGCGATTCCGAGTAACAAGGGCGTGGATAGGTGTGGATCGTCCGCAGAGTCCATGATGGCGATGGCCACGGGAAGCAACATCAACACCGTGGCAGTGTTGCTGATCCACATGCTCAAAATCGCGCTGGCAAACATGAAGCCGAACACCAAGCGGCGGGAGCTGCTGCCACCGAAGGCGCGAACCATGGCAAGGGCCAGGCGTTTGTGTGCACCACTGCGTTCCAGTGCAGTGGCGAGCAAGAAACCCCCTAACAACAAAAGCACCAGGGGATGTCCGTACGCCGTACCGACTTGACTTGCGCTCAACACACCGAACATCGGCAGCAGGGCGAGTGGGACGAGCGATGCCACAGGGATCGGTACGGGTTCGAAGATCCACCAGATCACTACCCAGGCGGTGATGCCCAGCGTCACACACGCATCTAGAGGCTGACCCGAGTAAAACGACATGAGGCCGCCGCTGATAAGTGCGACAATGGGACCGAGGGGTAGGGCGAGCGTTTTCAAACCGTTTGCACGGTTTTGCGATTCAGTCACGGTTTTAGGCATCAGAGGTTTCTTAAGGTTAACTGACATGGCAGACAGTTTCTATTGGTACGATCTAGAGACCTCGGGCACGTTGCCCAAGTGGGATCGTATCGTGCAGTTTGCCGGTATGCGTACGAACGGCGACTTGGAAACGATCGGCGACGAATTTTGTACCTATGTGCAATTGCCCGACGATGTGCTGCCGGATCCGGATGCGAGTCTCGTCACGCACATCACCCCCCAGATGACGCATAACGAAGGATTGACCGAAGCCAATGCGATTCGTCGTGTGAACGAACTCTTCGCGGAGCCGGGCACCTGCGTTGCCGGATACAACAGTCTGCGCTTTGACGATGAATTCGTGCGCTACTCCTTGTATCGCAATCTGTTGGATCCTTATGCGCGCGAGTGGCAGGGCGGTAACTCTCGCTGGGATTTGATCGACCTGGTGCGCGCAACGGGGGCGCTGAGGCGTGATGGTATCGAATGGCCTCAGGACGGCGACGGCTTGCCGGTGTATAGACTCGAAGAGCTCACGGCCGCCAACGGGATCGAGCACGGACAGGCCCACGATGCGATGTCGGATGTCCGCGCGACGGTGGGGTTGGCGCGTCTGATCAAGACCCGGCAACCCAAGCTCTTCGATTACTACTTCGGCTTGCGTCACAAAAAGCAGGTGCGCGCGCTTCTAGAACCGTTCGGTGCACGCTTGTGCGTGCACGTTTCGGGGATGTACCCGCGGGACCGCTATGGCGTTGCGCCGGTAGTCTCGCTGACAAGACACCCCACGAACGGCAACTCGGTGATCGTGGTGGATCTTGCCAGAGACATCGAGCCCCTGCTACAGCTCAGCGCCGAAGAGATCAGTGAGCAGTTGTTCGCATCGGATAATCCCGATCGGCCGGGTTTGAAGGAGGTGCGCATCAACCGCTGTCCCTTCGTTGCCCCCATCGAAGTACTCACGGAAGAGAACGTCGAACGGCTGTCCTTGGACTTGAAGACCGTGAAGGAACGTGCGCGGCGCCTCACACAGCCCGGTCTTGCACAGAAGATCGCACGGGTCTATCACGTGGATAAGCCGGCGCCGAGTGCCGATCCCGACGCGGCACTCTACGACGGCTTTTTGCAGGACGAGGACCGCAGTCGCTGCCAACAGCTGCGCAGCGAATTGCAGACCGGACGCTGGCGCGAAATGGATTTTCGCGACCCGCGCTTAGCTCGACTCGCCCGGCGGATGAAAGCGCGGTCGTATCCGGCGCTATTGGATGAAGACGAGATCGGACGTTGGCGCGCTTTCGTCGCAGGCAAACTGGAGGGTGAAGGCGACTGGCGCAACCTGCGCGCTTTTGAGTCCAGAATCGCGGAATTGTCCAGCGAAATCGACAACCCGGAAGGGGGTCGAGTGCTCGAGGCGTTGGTGTTGCACGCGCAGGATCTGCGGTTGCGCTACCAACTTTAAGTACGCGTGTCTCCCACCCGACTAGCCTCCATCCCGCCATGAAGTATTGCGTCGAGTTTTCTGGAATCACCAAGCGCTACGGTCAGACGACGGTGCTCAACGATGTGAGCGTTGGGTGTCCTGCAGGGGCCACGACGGCTATCGTGGGCGCCAGCGGTAGCGGCAAGACCACGATGCTGCGCTTAGTGAATGGGTTGATTCGACCCGATGCCGGACAAACGCGGGTGTTCGATGAGCCGGTGCCGGAGAGCTCCCTGGAGTCGTTTCGCCGGCGTATGGGTTATGCGGTGCAAGGTGCCGCGTTGCTGCCGCACCTCAGCGTCGGTCAGAACATCTCGCTCGTTGCGCGCCTCGAGGGCTGGGCATCCGCGCGCATACAAGCACGAGTGCATGCGCTGCTCGACGAGATGGAACTCCCCTTGGACGTGATCGACCGCTTGCCCCGCGAGCTTTCGGGAGGTCAGCAGCAGCGTGTGGGTTTGTGCCGCGCGCTGATGTTACAACCTCAGCTGCTGTTGCTGGACGAACCGTTTTCCGCGGTCGATCCTATTACGCGGATCGATATTTACGAGCGCTTCGAATTCGTGAAACAACACGAGGGTGTGAGCAGCCTCATGGTGACTCACGATCTGCGCGAAGCGCGCCGGCTTGCCGAGTACGTGGTCATCTTGAATGACGCGGCCATCGCAGAGCACGGACCGAGTGACAGCGTTTTGAGCAACCCTCAAGATGCTTACGTGCAACGTCTTGTGGAGAGCCAACTCGCATGATCCGTCTTATCGGTGTGTGTCTTGTCTTGTTAAATGCGGGTTTGGTACACGCGCAGGATGTCGTGCGGGTTGGTAGCAAGAACTTCAACGAGAGCTATATCCTGTCCGAAATCGTGGCCCAGTTGCTGGAGACGCAGGGTCGCAAGGTCGAGCGTAGCTTTGGCTTGGGCGGCACGTTGATTTGCTACGAGGCGCTCAAGAACGATGAGATCGATTTATACATCGAGTACACGGGAACGCTGAGTCAAGCGATATTGAAGCTGGACGGCAATCCGGGGCGTGAAGTGTTGAACAAAAGATTGCGCAACGAGGGATTGCACTTACTGGGGCAGTTCGGATTCGACAACACCTACGCGATTGCCGTGAAGTCGGAAGTAGCAGCGGCGCGCGGGCTCCGACGCATCGGAGATCTGAATCGCGCACCCGATCTCGACATCGTCGTCAGCCACGAGTTTCTCGAACGCGACGACGGCTGGCCCGGGCTCGCCCGCACCTATGGCCTTACGCACGAAGTCCGTGGGATCGAGCATGGGCTTGCTTATCAGGCCCTCGACGAAGGGGCCATTGGCGTAACCGATGCCTACAGCACAGACGGTGAGTTGGTACGTTATGCGTTGACCGTGCTCGAGGATGACCGGCACTACTTTCCCAACTATTTTGCGGCTCCGCTCGTTCGGGAGGAGTTGACCGAAGACTTCACTGCGGCGCTTGGTGTTCTCGTCGGCGCGATCTCCGAGACGCGCATGCAAGCCATGAACGCACAGGTAGTGTTCGAAGGTCGGGACCGTCAGGAGGTCGCTGCGCAGTTCTTGAGCAGTCTCGGCATTCAGAGCACGACCCAAAGGCGCTCCATGTGGTCGGATCTGGTCCGCAATACTCTGCGTCACCTGCAATTGACCGGTCTGGCGCTCGGTTTGGCCATTCTCGTGGGGGTGGGACTGAGTCTGGCAACCTATCGACATCGACGGACTGCCGACGGCGTCATCTATGTTAGCGGCTTGATGCAGACGATCCCGTCTATCGCACTTTTGGCTTTGATGATTCCACTCTTCGGTATTGGTTTCTGGCCTGCTGTAGTGGCGCTGTTTCTTTACTCGCTGCTGCCGATTCTGCGCAATACCATCACGGCGTTGACGCATGTAGATCCAACGCTGGTGGACGTATCTACTGCGTTAGGCCTGAGCGAACGCGAGCGCTTGCGGCATGTACTGATTCCTTTGTCGTTACCGGCAATATTTGCCGGCATCAAAACCGCGGCGGTCATCAGCATCGGGACTGCGACACTCGCAGCCTTTATCGGTGCCGGGGGTCTGGGTGATCCGATTGTCGTCGGACTTTCGCTCGACGACGTGGATATGATTCTGCAAGGCGCCGTCCCTGCAGCTGCCCTCGCGATCGTGACTGAACTGGTGTTCGGGTGGCTGGAAAAACGCATGACGGTGACCGGCGCGCCTTTACCGCGCTAAGGAGCACGCGCTAACGGGTGCTTAAGGGCGATGAACTGTTGATGCGAGCAGGTGTGCGGGTCGAAGTCGATGTCCGCGGGCGGTTGGGTCGAGAGCCCGACAAACCACTTTTCCGCACCGTTGACGATACGCGCAGGTAGTAGAAACTCCTCCCAAGGGTAGGTTTCATGGCCCAGATAATCATTGGGCGCTTCATAGAAGTAGCCGAGCGAGTGACCGTTCTTGAGCTTGTTTAACACTGACGTCGGCGCGCCTTGACGAGTCGCCATGGCAATCTGCGCGTTCAGTTCCTCCAGGTTCTGAATGACCAGACGCATGATTCCGCCGTCGCTTTGCAACATCAGGTACCCCGTCGGATCGTTAACGAAGTAGTACTCCACGATCTCGTTGAGCGCGATGACTTCGTGTACGTAGTCGTACACAGCATGATCTTTCAAGAACCCCGGTGGCGCTCCGGTAAGGCCTAAATGGAGGCGTTTCGTGAACTGCGTAAAGTACTCTTCCTGCAATTCTTCGATGTGTGGAATGACTTGATTCATCGTCGCCAGGCTGCTTTTCGGGATGTATCTGTCGATCAAGCCCTGATTAAACGCAGCCACGGCGGTATTTTCGTCGGCAACCCCGGTGAGCAGGGCCTTTTTTATGTCGGTGTCGTGTACGTGCTCGCAGAACTTCAAACCGCTCATGGTCGGCATGGAAAAGTCGATCATGAGCACCGACAAGCGGGCGAAGCGATCAGGCTGCTTGATTTCCTGTTCCAGCGCGTTGACGTTGAAGTTCACCAGCGAGCGGTCCCGCTCGTTGTTGAGTGAAAAACAACGCTCCACCAAAGGTGTGGACGGATGCGGTGTGTTGATGGTCTCAAGCGCCTCCTCCGGCGTTAAGAAGCTGAGATACGACCAGTCTTTAGGCAGGTCGAAGGTCAGGCTGCGCAGGAACGAATCGTTGTCGTCGATGAAACACACGGTGGTGGGGTGGTAGTAGAGCGGCAGTTCCATGATCAATTCAGTAATTCGAGTAGAGCGGCTTTCTTTTCCTGCGTGAGGCGTCGATACGAGCGCACCAGTTGCTCCTCTTCCGTCGACATGGTGCGCCCGAAGAAGTACGCCATCTCGTGATGCAGAGCAGGAGCCAGTTCGTTCTCCTGTGCGTCGGTGGGCAGGCCGCTGAAGGATTGCTCCAACCGCGCTACAATCTCCGAATTCATACTACGTCGAAAGTAGCCCGCTGCGTCTGCGATTTGATCCCGCAGTTGATAGGGTAGGCGCACGACAAACTTATGAGGTTTTTGCTTTGGGTCCATCTGCTCTAGCCGATTGAACTGTGCCTTGATGACCCTAACCGCGAAACCGGCACCCATGCAATGATGGCAATTTGATATCACGTGAGCACCGACCTTCACCAGCCGCTGGTCCGCGGCAACATTCGCCTCGCAGCGACCGTCATGTTGATTCGCGATGCCCCCGCCGGCATGGCGCCGGGTCTCGAAGTCTATATGGTGCAACGACCCGGACAGGGGGATTTTCCGGACCTGCATGTATTTCCAGGCGGCAAAGTAGACGAAGGTGACTGGGCGCCTGAGCTTTGCGAAGGCATCACCGATACCGAGGCGAGTACCCAGCTCGGTATTCCCGCGGGCGGTGCGCGCTACTGGATGGCGGTGGCGCGGGAGTGTTTCGAAGAATGTGGTGTGTTGCTGGCGCGACGCGACCACGAACTGTTGGATCTGTCCGATCTCGAACTCCGCGCGCATTATGCCGGTCTACGAGAAGATCTACTGGCGTCGAGGCTCTCGTTTCCCGAGTTGTGTCGCAAAGAAAGCCTGACCGTGGCGTGTGATCTCTTGGCCTATTTCAGTCATTGGTTGACACCGGAGATGGCGCCTCGACGCTTCGACACTCGGTTTTTTCTGGCCGCCATGCCGGGTGCGCAAAGTACCGAAGCGACAACCATGGAGACGGCCGACGATCAATGGGAATATCCTGAAGAGGCATTGGAGAGATTTCGGCGCGGTGAATGGCAGATGATCGATCCCACATTGCGCTCGTTGGAGACGCTGTCGAAGTACGCAACGGTGGCTGAAGCCCTTATTGGCGTGCGCCAAGGCAATCACCTGATGCCGCTGACCCCGGAACTACAGGCGCAAGGAATGCAGAGTCTCCGCTGATGCCGAGCCTCCGTTGACGCCGGGCTTGCGCTGATGCCGAGTACTGTAGAAGTAAACAACCTGGCCAAACAATACCGTGACGGCGACGCCACCACTGTCGTTTTTACCGACCTGAGCTTTACGGTCGACGCGGGCGTGTCCATGGCGCTGACTGGCCCGAGCGGTTCCGGAAAGTCGACGCTCCTGAATGTGTTGGCGGGTCTGTTAACGGCGGATGAGGGCGAGGTTATCTTGCGTTCGAGTAGTGGCGTTATTGCCGTACACAAGCTCGATGCGCGTGCGCGCACGCGTATGCGCAGGCGTCACGTTGGCTACGTGCACCAGTTCTTCAATCTAGTCCCCACGCTGACGGTGCTGGAGAACATTAGTCTGCCCGCAGTATTGAACGGCATTGGCGACGCGACGGAGAGAGCGCTCAGGTTGCTTAAGGACTTTGGACTGGATACGCACGTCGACAAGTTTCCCGAAGATCTGTCCGGTGGCGAGCAACAACGAGTAGCGGTGGCGCGCGCGATGGTACACGATCCTGATCTGTTGCTGGCGGACGAGCCCACCGGCAATCTCGATGCGGTGAATTCGGAGCATGTCTCGGAGCAGCTGTTTGCCGCGGCACGCGAACGCGGCATTGCACTCATCGTCGCGACGCACAATGAACAGATGGCTGCCCGGGCAGACGAGTGGTTGCGTCTCGATCTGCAAGACAACGTGGGTGGTTGAGTGGACCGATGATCGTCCGGGCTTTCTTTCGCTTCCTCCTGAAGACGCCCTACTCTCTGGCGCTCGCCATCCTGGGCGTCACCATGGGTGTCGCCTCCATCACCAGCGTGCACATCGTCAGTGCCAACGTATCTCTGCAACTCGATCGCTTGACCACCTTCGGGCTGACAGAATTCACTCACGTCTTGCAGATGGCGGGAAACGCTGCCGAAGGGGGTGGGGCGCCACTGGATGCTGACACTTTCTTCGCGATGCGCGCTGCCTGGCGCAACGGTGAGTATCCTTCGATCGACGCGATGAGCGTCGTAATCGATGAAAATACCGAGGTGGCGGGTCGCAACGTCAGAGTCATCGGTGTGGATGTCTTCGACGGTGCCGTGTTTGACTCGCTGACGGCCGAAACCGGTCAAGTCGAGATGGGTAGTTTCGATATCGACAGTGTTTGGATCGATGAAGAACTGGTCGACGGGCTGCCCTATGCGGTTAACGGAGTGTTGGCAGCGGGTTCTCGTGTGTTGGTTTGTGACATTGGCCTTGCACAAAGCATCCTGGACTGGCCGCCTACGAAGCTGAGTTACATTGGCGTGAAGGTGCGCGATCCTTGGGCGAGCTTGCGTGCTTTGGCGGAGCGTTTAGCACCGGGCATATCTGCGGGAATCCCGGAGTCGCAGATGCATAGTTTGACCGACGCGCTGGCAGGGAAGTGGCAGGTCATCTCGATCGAGGCACAGAACCCGGCCGGTCAATTCGGCCGCTCCGTGTTGTTCAACGTCGGTGCGCTTGGCGTTTTGGCCATGGTGGTCGCGTGGTTATTGATCTATCAAGTCGCGATGACCTGGTTACGAAGACTATGGCCGGTCATGCAGCGTCTTTATGTGGTGGGTGTCGATTGGCGTCAGCTCGGTGCCGTTTTTGTCTTGGCCATGCTGTCGCTTGGCGTCATCGCTTCCGCTTTTGGAGTCATTCTCGGCGGCTTGTTAGCGCACGGATTGCTGTCGCGTGTCTTGCAAGGCGCCGTGCCGCAAGTGTTCGACACTACCGTGATCGTCAAAGGTTTGGCCTCCGGTGTGATTGTCTGCGTGGTTGGGGCTGTACTCGCCTATATGCACAACCAACGCGCCGACCAGATCGGCCTGCGTCACGCCGGATGGCGAATACTGCTCATCCTGGTGCTGCTTGGCGTTTTACTGGCAGGCATCTGGCTGCCTCAGTGGGGTTTGTTCGGTGGATTCGGCAGCATGGCTGCCGCGTCGGTACTGGCTGCAGTGTTGCTGCAACCTGCGCTCAAACTATTGAAACGGCGCAGCCGCTGGATAAAAGGCTCATTGCTGATGCGCCTCAGCGTGCGTGAAGTGTTGTGGTACGCCACCGAATTGGGTGTCGCGATCGTGGGACTTGCACTCGCACTGGCGAGTGCGATCGGTGTCGGGTTGATGGTGGACAGTTTTCGCAGCGATTTCGCTGCCATGTTGGACCGGCGCCTGTCTTACGATTTTGTGGTCGAAGGCGACGCACGATTGCTAGCGCAAGCGGAACGTAAGTTGGTCGACACTATGGGTGACAAGACGGCGCGCCTGCAACGCTACTATTCAACAGTGGTGCGTAGCGGTACCGTGCCGATAGAGTTGGTCGCGACGCGAATGGACGCGCTGGAGGCTCAGCGATACGGGATCGACCGAGCGCTCGAACCTTCGGAGGTGTTGGTGTCCGAACAGCTCTCTCGCGCCCTCGATCTGAGGGTGGGTGATGCGTTGACGTTGTTCGCCCGCGAACGCCGAGTGCGCGGTGTGTTCTCGAGTTTTGGGGACGTGCAGCCACGAGCCTTACTGCACACAAACGACGCACCGTTAGGTGAGATGGTACTGACGGAGTTACGTATCAACGGCGCCGATGCAATCGTCGACGCGTTGAGCGCGTTGCCATTGAATGTCAGCGAGCAGGCCGCGATGCGAAGATCCGCGCTGCGCGCGTTCGACCGCACATTTTCGATCACCGACGTGCTGTTGGCGCTTGCGCTGATCGTCGCGGCGATCGGCATCTATATCGCTCTAAATGCGATGCGGCTGAACCGACCCACCTCGCGCAAGATCCTGGAGGGTCTGGGACTGTCGAATTGGGAGATTCTGGGGGTCAACGCGGCACGGGGTGTCGGAGTCGGCGCGGCGGCGGTCGGCTTGGCGTTACCCCTGGGTTTGGCCTTTGCGTGGATTTTGTGCCGCGTGGTCAATCCGCGTGCCTTTGGATGGACGATCGATCTCACCGTGTCCTTGCCGCCGATCGTAACGCCCTTAGGCATAACGGCGGCAGCCGTCCTCGCCGCCAGTGTGCTCTTACCGGGGACGCGGGAAATGAGCGTGGCGGCGCTTCGCGATGAATAACGTCCTGCACTTTCTCCTGTGCATACTGCTTGCGAGCATTGGCGCGAGTTGCAGTGAAGCTCCAGCCGATCGCGAGGACGCGATAGCCTTGAGCCGGGTCTTGGGTACGGCGGACGTGGAAGGCTTCGCCGTCGCTGACAAAACGCGGACCTTCGATTTCCCTGCCGATCATGGCGCACATCCTGAATACCGCAGTGAGTGGTGGTACCTAACGGTTGTATTGAGTGGTGACAAGGGTGATGAGTACGGCGTGCAGTTCACACTCTTCCGACAAGCGCTACGCCCGCTTGCGGCGGACGCCAGCGATAATCCGTGGCGTTCCGGACAGGTGTATCTGGGCCATCTGGCCGTGACGTCGGTCAGGGACGGTTCGCACGCATTTGACCAGCGTTTCGTGCGCGGTCACCCACAGCTGGCACAAGTCAGGGCAACACCTTTCAGGCTGACGATCGACGACTGGTCGATCACGGAGACTGCAGAGAGCTGGCACTTGGTCGGCCAAGGCGAGTCGTTTGCGATCGATCTCCACCTGGATCCCGACACGGCTATTGTACTGCAGGGAGATGGAGGCTTGTCACGCAAAGGTGAGGGATCAGCCAGCTACTACTATTCGATGCCGCGCATGCACTCGACGGGTCGTCTATGTTTTGGCGACGACTGTCGATCCGTGACAGGGCTCGGCTGGTTCGATCGGGAATGGAGTACGTCTTTGCTGGGCGATCATCTGGACGGCTGGGATTGGTTCGCGCTTCAACTCGATGACGGTCGTAGCATCATGGCCTTCCGGCTAAGGCGTAAGGACGGTACGCGGGATCCATTCGATCACGGCATGGAGGTCACCAGTCGCCAACACCGTATACTGACGCCCAGTGACTATCGTCTGGAACCGCATGCGTGGTTCGAGGACGATACCGGTCGTCGCTGGCCGGTTGGTTGGTATCTCCATATGGATGACGGGGTCTTCTCTATCCGTGCTTTGGTCGAAGATCAGGTCATGGACATGGGATTCAAGTACTGGGAAGGCATCGTGGCTATCGATGACCTCGACGGCAAGCGCTTAGGCCGCGGCTACATGGAACTGACGGGTTATTGATGTTGAACGAACGATGAGTAAGTGCCATGAAAGAGCAGAACAAGTCGGATGAACTGGACTGGGAACGCAAAGGTTCGCGCTACGATGAGAGCGCGGGACTGATGTTGTTCGAGAAACGCATCGACACGTTGGTCAATCCGCGCAACGGCAAGCACTTCGAGCGGCTGGTGCTGGAATCGGTCGATTGGGTAAACGTCGTGGCGCTCGATGACCAAGACCGTTCAGTCATGATTCGCCAGTATCGTTTCGGCGTGGGCTACACGACCCTCGAGACACCGGGCGGCATGGTCGATCCCGGCGAGGATTCGTGGCAAGCGGCTCAGCGTGAATTGAAGGAAGAAACCGGCTACGTGTCGGACCGTTGGACTTACCTCGGGGCGGTGGAGCCCAATCCGGCGGTGCACAATCATCAGTGCCATCACTGGCTGGCCGAAGGCGTGCGCTTGGAAGAGGCGCAGGATTTAGGAGACGGCGAGGCGATTGAGGTGGTGCTCTTGACGGAAACGCAAGTGCGCGAGGCGGTACAGTCAGGTGCGCTGAAGCACGCGCTGGCACTCTCGGCGCTCGCGCGCGTATTTAAGCTTTGGCCGCTGCCCTTCTCGCATTGAAGATGGAAGTGGCGGTCGCAGTAAAGGTCGCAATGAACGTGGCCCAACCGGGCATCCGACCTCGATTCGCAGAGGATATTTGAGCCAAATCAAACCGTTATCCTCTTTACCCAACGCCCTAATGCTGGTCCAATTAGCCAATGAGACCGTCCGTCGCCGAATGGTGCCGCCAGCGCGCCCATGCCTAATTACCAGCAGCCTGACCGGCAGAGTGGTCAACCGATGACAGCGAGCGCCAGTCCGCGCGAATCCTTCGCACGGCTCAAAAACCGCCCTGAAACCGCGACCAAAACGGCAAAAATCTTGCTGGTCGACGATAAGGAAGAGCTGCTGACCTCGCTGCATCACCTCGTGACGCTGTACGGCTATGAAGCCGACAAAGCGTTGGGTGGTGAGGCGGCCAAGCGTGCGCTCGAGACCGATACCTACGACGTCGTGCTGCTCGACCTGATCATGCCGGGCATCAGCGGTCACGACATCCTGGACTACGCGGCAGATGAGCAGCTGCAGTGCAAGATCGTCGTGGTGAGCGGCGACTCCAGCTTCAGCGGAGTCAAACACGCACTGCATTGCGGTGCGTTCGACTTTGTCAAAAAGCCGTACGAGGCGGCTGAGCTGATTGCCACCATGGAGACTGCGCTGCGGCAAGTGAAGCTCGAGCAAGAGCACGAGGCGATGGAGGACCAGCTCAAAGAGTCGGAAGAGTTGCACCGCTTCATCGTCAACAGTTCTCCGGACCTCGTGTACATGCTGGATCGCAACGGTTGTTTCAATTTCATCAACGATCGTGTCGAGAGCATGCTCGGTTACGACAAGAACGCGCTTCTGGGTAAACACTACTCTGATCTGGTGGATGAGGACGATCTCGACAAAGTCGACAACCTCTTCAACGAGCGCCGTACCGGGACGCGCGCGGTCAAGAACGAAGAAGTGCGCCTCAAGACCAATCGGTCCAACCGCGAGGCTAATCCGCGACGTCATTCGGTATGGGCCGAGCTCACCGCGATGGGCGTTTACGGCGATGCGAAGGAACGGACGCGCGATAACTTCATCGGCACCTACGGCACGGCGCGCGATATCAGCGAACGCAAACGGGCCGAAGAAGTCATCAACTTCCAGGCTTATCACGATTTACTGACGCACCTGCCGAACCGTGCGTTACTCAAAGACCGCCTGAACCTCGCCATCGCGCAAGCGCGTCGCAACAAGCGCAAGCTGGCGACCATGTTCCTCGATCTCGATCGCTTTAAAGTAGTCAACGATACCTTGGGCCACAACATGGGTGACCGCTTACTCAAAGCGGTGGCCAATCGGTTGCAGAGTTGCTTGCGGCGCGGTGATACGTTGTCGCGCTTCGGGGGGGACGAATTCACCCTGCTGTTACCGGAGGTGCGCACGCGCGACGATGTCGTAGTGATTGCCGAGAAGATCTTGGACCGGCTGAACGAACCCTTCGTCATCGACGGGCACGAGCTCTTTGTGGGGGCGAGTATCGGAATTGCCATGTACCCCGAAGCCGGCGAAACCGGCGAAGGTTTGATACAGAACGCCGATATTGCGATGTATCACGTCAAGAGTCGCGGCAAGAACGGCTACCAGTTCTTCTCCAACGAAATGAACCACCAGTTCTCCTCGCGCTTGAACCTCGAACGCGAAATGCGCAACGGTTTGATTCAAGGTGAGTTCGAAGTGTTCTACCAGCCGCAAGTGTCGTTGGTGAACGGGGACATCACCGGTGTGGAGGCGCTCGTGCGCTGGCGCCACGGCAGTCGCGGCATGATCGAGCCGCGGGATTTCCTGCCGCTGGCCGAGGAAACCGGACTCATCACTCAGATCGACGAGTTCGTGCAACGGCAAGCCTTTCATGAAGTCGCCACTTGGCGCCGGTTAGGGCTCGGCGACATCTGCTTGTCGGTGAATCTCACCGCGATGCAGATCGAACAGGAAGGTTTCGTACAGCGCTTTACCGAACTCCTCGCAGAGTCGGGTTTGGAACCGAATCACGTGAAGCTCGAGCTCACCGAAAGCACGCTGATGGAGGACATGGAAATCATCGTGCCGAAACTCAAGGCGTTGCGGCAGCTCGGTGCATCGGTGGCGATTGACGATTTCGGGACGGGATATTCGTCGCTGTCCTATTTACAGCAGTTCCCTATAGATACGCTGAAGATCGACAGCACCTTTGTGGGTGACATTCGCGCGGAGGTCCGCTCCGAAGAGAGCGGCGCTACGATTATCGACGCAATCGTGGCGATGGCGCGCGGCTTGCGGCTGGATCTCGTGGCGGAGGGGGTAGAGAACCGCACGCAGCTTAAGTACCTTCAGGAACAAGGCTGTGAAGAAGTCCAAGGTTACATCTTTTCTCCGGCGGTACCGGCCGGGGACTTTGTGGAACTCTTGCGGGAGAATACTTTCCGCCAGGTGTTAGGCGGTCAACCGGTCGCCGTCTCAGCCTGACCGACAGCCCTCTAGAAGTTCGTTTTCGACATGCCGCCGGTCCTGCATGTGCGCTGCTTTTACCGTATAGTTTGCCGTCCTGTGGGTAGTGGCTGACAGCGCATGTCGGGGACAAAGGGTTTCACAACGACGATCGTTCACGGCGACCGGCTAGGTCACGTCGAACACGGCGCGGTACACAAACCCATCCATACCTCGGTGGCGTATGGCTATGACGATACGCGCGAGCTCGCTGCGGTTTTTCAAGGCACTCAGCCGGGGCATACCTACTCCCGTCAAATCAATCCGACGGTCGATGCGCTTGAAGCGAAAGTCACCGCCATGGAACACGGCTTGAAAACCGTGTGCTTCGGTTCGGGAATGGCAGCCATCGGGACGGCGTTTTTTGCCTTGTTGCGGGCGGGTGACCATGTCGTGTCGAGCGCGTTCCTATTCGGCAATACCAACAGCTTGTTCAACTCGTTTGCGGCCCAGGGCGTGAGCGTGACCTTCGTCGACGCAACCCGTACCGAAGCGGTAGCGGAGGCGATTACAGAGAAGACCAAGATGGTGTTCGTCGAAACCATCGCCAATCCGCGCACTCAGGTCACGGCACTGGCCGAGATCGGTGCGCTGTGTGCCGAGCGCGGTTTGGTCTACGTGGTCGACAACACCATGACCTCGCCCTATTTGTTTCAGCCCAAGAGCGTACAGGCGAGCCTGGTGGTGAACAGTCTGACTAAGTACATCGGCGGGCACGGCAACGCGCTTGGGGGTGCCATCACCGAAATGGGTGCCTTCGATTGGGCACAGTTCGAGAATATTTATCCCGACTATCAAAGCGGTAATCCGCAGATGTGGGGGATCACTCAGATAAAGAAAAAGGGCCTGCGCGATTTCGGTGCGTCGCTCGGTGGAGAGTCGGCGCATCATCTGGCAGTGGGTGCGGAAACCCTCGCGCTGCGCTTGGAACGTCAGTGCACGAGTGCACAAATTCTAGCCGAGTACCTGAATGAGCATGCCGAGGTCAAACACGTCTTTTATCCGGGACTGCCGGACCATCCTGAATACGCGCGGGCGCGCGAGTTGTTCCGTCACCCCGGTGCGATATTCAGCTTCGAACTGGACGAACGTATCGATCTGTGGGCGTATATGGATGCGCTCGACGTCATCATCAAATCGACTAATCTCGGTGACAATCGCACCCTTGCGATACCGGTTGCGCACACCATTTACTTCGAGATGGGTGCGGAACGGCGCAAGAGCATGGGCATCGACGATTCGCTGATCCGCATCTCGGTTGGCATCGAGGATGTCGACGATTTAATCGAAGATTTCGAGCAGGCATTTGCGGCGACTTAAGTCAGGATTTGGAGGACGATATCTGTGGGTAGAATGGACGGTAAGGTAGCGGTCATCACCGGCGGTGCAGGCGGCATTGGGCTGGCGGTCGGACAGCGGTTCGTGGAGGAAGGCGCGGATGTGTTGCTCGTCGATCTACAAGAGAGCGCACTCAAGGACGCTTGCACACAGATTGGCAGCAATAAGGTGTCTTACCTTGTCGCGGACGTGACTCAGGCTGCAGACAATCAAGCCATGATCGATACGGCCACCGAGCGATACGGCGGCGTTGATACCTTTGTTGCCAACGCAGGTATCGAGGGTGACGTGATGCCGATTCCGGAGTATGAGGAAGCGCGCTTCGATCAGGTCATCGCGGTCAATGTGAAAGGGCCGTTCCTGGGGTTGAAGGCGGCCATACCTGCCATGCGGGCGCGAGGGGGTGGTGCCTTCATCATCACGTCGAGTGTGGCCGGTGTGCAAGGCAGTCCCGGGGTAGCGCCCTATGTCACCAGCAAGCACGCCGTCATCGGCATGATGCGCTCGGCTGCCAAGGAGTGCGCGCCGGATAACATCCGTGTCAACACTGTGAACCCTTCGCCCGTCGAAACCCGCATGATGCGCAGCTTAGAAGAAGGTTTTGCACCGGGAGCGGCCGCTGAAACGAAAGCCATGTTCGAATCCAGCATACCTGCGGGACGTTATGCGGAGCCTCGGGATATCGCGAACGTGATGTTGTTTTTGGCGAGCGACGATGCGCAGTTTGTCACAGGCGCGGCTTACATGGCCGACGGCGGGATGACCGCGTAAAGCAGTAATTGAGGGAATAGAAGAGCGATGGCAGAAGCGGTTTTAAGTACGGATCTTGCATTACCCAACAAGCGCAGCGGCAAAGTGCGTGATCTCTACGATGTGGAGTTGAACGACGGGCGCCAGGCTCTGTTGATTGTCGCAACCGATCGAATAAGTGCGTTCGATGTCGTGCTGGCCAACGGGTTACCGGGTAAGGGCGTAGTGTTGACGCAGATATCGAAGTTCTGGTTCGACTATTTCGCCGATACGGTACCCCATCATCTAATCAGTACCGAGGTCGAGGACGTGCCGGGCTTGACCGCAGAACAAAGGCGTTCCCTCGCCGGACGCATCATGCTCTGCGAAAAAACCACTGTTGTCCCTATTGAGTGCATTGCACGCGGTTACATTACGGGTAGCGGTTGGAAGGACTACCAGGCGACGGGTGCCGTCTGCGGGATAGATCTACCGCAAGGGTTGAAGAACAGCGACCGGCTTGCAGAGCCGCTCTTCACGCCGTCGACCAAGGCGGAGACGGGTCATGACGAGAACATCAGTTTCGAGCAAGGTGCGGAAATCGTCGGTCGTGAGCTGATGGAATGGTTGGGGAAAACCACGTTGGACCTCTATACGCGCGCGCGGGACTATGCGGGCGAGCGAGGGATTATCCTGGCCGACACCAAGTTCGAGTTCGGTCAACCGGATGGCGCTACGACACCGATCCTGATCGACGAGATATTCACCCCCGACAGCTCGCGCTTCTGGCCGGCCGACGATTGGGAACCCGGACGGGAGCAACAGAGCTTTGATAAGCAAATTGTGCGCAACTACTTGGAAACGGTGGTCAATGCAGGGGAATGGGATAAGACCCCGCCGGGTCCGGCACTACCGGATGAGGTCGTTGAACGCAGCATTGCGCGCTACGTCGAAGCCTACGAATTGCTGACCGGGTCGTCGCTGACGTTGTAAGTGCCCCAGCGCTACAAGTGACGTGGACGGAATATAAAGCGTTGTGCGATCGGCCGGATCATTGGTCGCGGTGGATGTTGGAGCAGAGCATCACTCTTTTGCACTATCTGCAGGATCTGCAGGATCTGCATCGACGAGATCTCGCCGCACCTTTGGAACGCGCGCTGGGTGGTGCGCCTCTGGAAAAACCTGCAGACCACACCGGTGATGCGTCGACCGACATGTTGCGTATAGATCTGGATCTAGCCACGCGGCACGCGATAGTCGAAAGCATGCGGCGCGCGGTCGATGATGGTCTGACAACACCGGCCACGCGCGAACGTGGGCTGGGTGGCTTCGTCGAAGCTTGGGATGAATACGCCCGGTACAACGCGGTACAACGATGAAGGTGCTCGTGGCCAACCGCGGCGCCATAGCACGCAGGGTAGTGCGCGCTTGTCAGGAAATGGGTCTGCAGAGCGTTGCGGTATTTGCCGATGCCGATGCGCAAGCCCCCTATTTGGACGAAGCGAGCGAAGCGTTTGCTCTCTCCGGTAACACCGCTGCCGAGACTTATCTCGATCAGGACGAGCTCATGGACATCGCCCGCGAGAGCGGAGCAGACGCCGTGCACCCCGGATACGGTTTTCTCGCCGAGAATGCCGAGTTTGCCCAACGCGTTCTGGATGCGGGCTTGTGCTTCATTGGACCGCAGCCGAAGTGGCTCAGGGAGATGGGCGACAAAGTGGCGGCACGCGAATTGTTCGCCAAGCGTGGGTTTCCGACCTTCGCAGGCTCCGAACGGGTACAGGACGAGGATGCAGCACTTGGTGCGGCCGAGACCATCGGTTACCCGGTGCTCGTCAAACCCGCAGGTGGCGGTGGAGGCATCGGCATGCAAGTGGCCGAATCCCCGGATGCACTCTCCGGGGCGTTCAAACGGGCCGGAACCGTTGCGGCCAGCGCGTTCGGCAAAGCCGACGTGTACCTCGAGAAGTGGATACGTCGTCCACGCCACATCGAATATCAGATACTCGGTGACGGCCAAGGCCGGGCCATGCATCTTTATGAGCGCGATTGTTCGGTGCAACGGCGCAACCAGAAACTCATTGAAGAGTCGCCGGCGCCCGGGATCGATGCCGCCGAATTGCTGCAACACGCGGAATTCGCTGCCGACTTGTGTGCAACACTCGAATACGACAACGTCGGAACGCTGGAAACTCTGCGTACTCAGGACGGACAGAGCGGGTTCTTGGAGATGAACACTCGGATCCAAGTCGAGCATGGGGTGACGGAAGCGGTGACCGGTCTCGACTTGGTGCAACTACAGATCCGTCTCGCACAGGGAGAAATGCTGCCCGCCATGCCCGAACGGGACGGCTTCGCGATGGAAGTGCGTCTCTATGCGGAAGACCCCATTACCTTGCTGCCGTCGACCGGACGCCTGGTGACCTTTCGCCCGCCCAAGTTGACGGGTGTGCGCGTTGAAACGGGCTATCGTGAGGGACAGGCCGTCACTCCGTATTACGATGCGTTGCTCGCCAAACTCATAGCTTGGGGCGCGACCCGTGAAATGGCGATTGGACGGCTGTTGGTCGCTTTACGAGCCTTCACCGTTCGCGGCGTGACGACCAACGCACCGCTCCTGACACGGGTGCTTGGGCACGAGGAGTTTTTAGCGGGTCGATTCGACACGGAGTTTCTTGCTGCACAGTTTTCTGTTTATTAGTTCCTATTGTTTTGCCGGAAAAGGAGAGATCAATGAGTCGACACGAAATCGAAAGCGAAGTGACGGGCAATGTGTGGAAAGTTCTGCTCGAGCCCGGCGCGGCGGTCGATACGGGTGACGTCATCATGATCTTGGAATCCATGAAGATGGAAATTCCGGTCGAATCCCCCATCCCCGGCACGCTAGCAGAGCTGTTGGTCGCCCCGGAAGATCAGGTGCAGGAAGATCAAGTGCTCGCGGTGGTCGAGGCCTCCTGACGGTGAAGCGGTTCCGCGCTGCTTAGTGTCACCGTAAACGTCGTACCTTTACCCCAATCGCTTGTCACACTGAGGTCGCCGTGGTGGCGATCGACGACCGTTTTGACGAAACGTAAACCCAATCCCGCGCCTCGTTGCTTGGCGAGCTGTGGCGCGCTCGAGCGAAAGTAGGGTTCGAAGATGAGGTCGAGTTCATCAGCGGGGATGCCAAAGCCCTCGTCGGCAATCTGGATCCTGTGAGTGTGGTCGAGCGTCACGAGAGAGGCGCGTACGGTCGTGTCGGGTTCACTGTACTTGACTGCGTTCGATAACAAGTTCACCAACGCACGCTCCAGTAATTCGCCGTTGCCGACAATCCAGGCACCTTCATCGTCGAGCGTGCCTGCGTCTGTGGCGATGGCGATGCCGGCTTCTCGAGCTAGGAAGAACACTTGCTCCACAGCGTTGTGAAGAACCTGCTCGAGGTCGAGCTCGTAGGTCTCGAAGCTGCTTTGCAGTTGCAAGCGCGATAGCTGAAGGAACTGTTCGGATGTGGCCAGACCCTTGTGTGCGTACTGGTGAATCGCGTCGACCCATGGCGGGGTCGATTTTTGACTCTCGATCAAGGCGATGATCGAGGTCAGGGGAGAACGAATATCGTGGGACAGGAAAGCCAGCGCTTCTTCGCGCTGGGCTTCCGCTTCGCGAATGGTAGTGAGGTCCGATATGGTCAGCACCCAATAGGGCGCGTAGAGTTCGCCGACCTCCCATTTGCCCTGTTGATCCGGTTCCGGGCTCAACTCTAGGGCCATCTCGCTGGTCAGTGGTTCGGCTGTGACATAAACCGGTGCTTGGTTGGCGTCGAAGCCTTCGAATGCCCGTGGCGTTTTAGTGAGAATCACATCGCGCATGAGGTCCACCCAGCTGTAACCCAGGGGCGGTTGAATCTGGCTGAAGACGTCGGTCAGTGACATCTGCGCGTCTGCCTGGTCGAGGGACAGCATGCGCGTTGCCGCGGCATTGGCAAATACCATTTTGCCGGTCGCGGACAAGATCAGGGCCGCGTTCGCCATGCGCTCCAGCCCGGCGAGACCCAGGGCTCTGCCTTCGCGCACTTCGCGGGCACGCTCGTTCAGCCGGTCGATTTGTGCAGCTAGAACTTCGCCGGGGTGTCCGTGCTCAGGAGGCGGTTGATCCAACAACACAGGTAACGCAGCAGCAAAGAGGGCTTGCTCCGCGGTAGACATCGGTTCCTCGCGTAGCAAACGCGCGCCCTCGTCGTCGACGGTGATGGATCCTTTCAGCAGCTCGGCTAGTTCGCTTCGCGCAAGCGCACCCTCGTCGTTACCGCGCTGCCAACCCATCAGCGCGTCCCAACCGCGGTGCTCGGCATCGATACGATCGAGTTCGGTCTGGATGAAGCCCCAGGCGATTTCGTGGCGGCGCCAACTCCACACGGGGTAAATGAGTGCGGCGATGATGCTGGCGTTGGCGAGGGGTATGTACGATCTCGTTGCAAGTAACGCAGCGGCTGTGATCAACAGTGGCGCGGCGATCAACGCCGCGGTAGCGAAAACCATCTGTTTGGACCTCAGCCGAGGCAGTAGTTGTGTGCAGATGGCGACGATGAGAAGCGCGATTGCCAGTACCCAGCCGCTGCCGAGATGGGTAATGACAGTATCGAGTCGCAGGGCACTCAAAAGGTTGGCGTTGAACTCGACACCGGGCATTGGACCCGTATCGCCACTCGTCGGGCTGCTCACCCAGTCGCCTATGCCTTTCGCGGTGACGCCGACGAGCACCGTCTTGCTGCGTAAAGCCCGCTCAAGGAGATCGCGTTGCGGATCCGGCGCGAGCAGCAATTGTGCGGAGACCTGCGGATAGGTAGTGCTGGGACCTGCAAACGGCAGCCTCACGTACTCGCACTTGTGAATGTAGAGCTGGCTGGCGGTCAATTCACGACACTCGCTAGCGGCATCGCCTGGCCCACCGGTGGCATTGGCATCGGCGACAACTTTCATCAGATGCGGCCAGTGGGCGCGGCCGACACCTTGATATAAGTAAGTACCGCGCACAATGGCGTCTTCATCGAGTTCTACGTGTACGTGCCCGAGATGGTCGGCAGCGCCAGACAATGCGGGAAACGGCAGAACTTCGACGTGCTGACCGCCTTGCGAGAGCTGCTCGACAATAACAGGGAGCGCGAGCTTGTCGGTCATCTTTGCCGCAGCGACAAGGGGCTCGTCGTGCGGGGTCTCACCATCGAAGACGATATCGATGATGACGGTATCCGGTCGATAGGTGTTGAGATTGCCCAAAAGCCGGGCGTGCAAGCTGCGTACCCAAGGCCAGGCACCGTAGCGGTGCAACGTCGCATCGTCGATAGCGACGATCACTAGATCTGGATCTACAGGTGCATGGGTGTTGGTAATGATCGCATCGTAGATCAGTCTATCGACGGGTTCGAACCAGTCGTATACGTGACTCAGATAGACGAAGAGACTCGCCAGCAATAACAAGGCGACGGATTCGATCCGAAAACGCCGCTGTGGATTGTGATCGGCGTGTCGTGCAGTTGCAGGGCTCAAAGAGCCACGGGGAAGAGCATGAGTAGGAGCCACCAGTTGGATCGCGGTCGCGTGACGACAGTGTTTACCGGTTCACTCTGCATCGATTCGCGGAGGCTGACAAGGGAAATATCGAACGCGCCACGTTGGGTCACCGGCACTGAAATGCTTGTCGACGTAGTGCGTTCGTCGAACACGACCGTGTTGCTCGCGCGGTGAGTGACGGTGACGCGGTAGTCACTGGCATCGTCGGCAGCGGTCCAACTCGCGTTCAAGGTAGCCTGCGTAAACGTACCTGCGAGACCACTTGGCGTTGCGAGTGGATCCGGTGGGCGTACCACGGTCACTGTGGCGGACGCATCGTAACCTTCGATACCGGCATTCGACACGCCGCGTACTTCGAGCAGGTACGTGTTCGGCGGTACCGTGACAGTGACAGACTCGGTGCTGGTCAATTGTTCGGCTAACACCACACCGGGTGCGGTGGCTTCGGACCATGTCGCCCGATACGTCGCTGCACCGTTGAGACGATCCCAAACGATTTCAGCGTCGCGCTCGACGGTACCACCGGCGAGACCGGTAGGCGGGTCGAGCAAGGTTTCCTTCGTCAGACCGCTGACCGAAGCCACGATGCCGTAACCGACCGGTACGTTTGTCGTGGGTCCGCTAGTGGTGCCATCGTCAGCGGGGTCTTGAATGAAATCTATCTCGCCGCTGAGCGTCTCGGCACTCGACCGGGCGTCGTTCGATACGTCCGCTGGTGCGTGTCCGACGCGAAACTCCGTACCTCGCACGGCAGCGATTCCTTCGGGGGTCTGGATGCGAAATCGGTCGCCCTGGTTCTGCGGCTGGACCTCGGCATAGCCGCGTCCGTAAGTGAAGCGCAGATGCGTATCCACCATGCCTGCCGGCCCGAATGCCGTTAGCTTGTTGAACAGCACCCGGCTGTTGGGGGTGATGGCGATACTCGACTGGTCGGCGAATCTGACCAGTGCGGCACCTTGTTCGGTGATCAGCACGTACCCCATCGAAATCTCGTCGCCTGGTTGGGCGGGGAAGCTGGGAGCCGAGATCTCGGGGCCACGCTGCATTCTAACGATACCGTTGAGGCGCTCGATGCGGGCAGTGCTGGGGCTGAAGATCAGCCATTCGGTCGGGATGCTTATTCGCTGACCGGCGCGAATGCGGGCTGGGTCGGCGATGTTGTTATGGGCAGCGATGCGTTGCGCGAAGCTGGCCTTCCCACAGTAATTGTGTGCAACTGTCCATAAGTCGTCGCCGGGGCGCAGTGCGTATACCCAATCGTCACCGTGTGCGGGCGTGACGGCGATGGATGCGATGATCACTGCGATCAGCGCTAGACGATTAATCAGAGGTACCCTAAAGATCAAACCTCTTCCAGGCGGTAACCGTGTTGGTAGATCGTTTTAATTCTAAAGCCTCTGTCCGGGTTGATCGAGAGGCGTTTGCGGATGCGACTGATGTGCACGTCCACCGTGCGTGTATTGAGCCCGGATACGCCCCAGACGTCACGCAGGAGCTGTTCGCGCGAGAGCAACTTGCCTTTGTGTCTGAACAGATACCAGGCGAGTTCGAAATCCTTGGCGGTCAGCTCACAGGGTTCGTTGTTGAGCAACACCGTCTGACTCTGTGGCTTGAATCGGTAGGGACCGACTTCGAATTCCAGCTCTTCGCTGACGAGGCGGCGGCCGAGCGCTTCGATACGCGCCAGGAATTCGGCCTTGGAGATCTGCTTGACCATATAGTCGTCGGCACCGCTGCCCAACGCGCGTACGATATCGGCTTCCGCATCGCGCTGGGTGACGAACAAGATCGGCACGTGCCAGCTCACTTTGGAACGTACGTCTGCGAGGATTTCGATACCGGTCGTGTCGGGTAATTCCCAGTCGAGTATGAGTAAGTCGAACTGACCGTTGAGGAGGGCTTCCGTCAGTGCCGACCCGGTATCGAAACGTTGTACCTCATGATGGGCTTCTTTGAGCCATGTGACCAAAGCCTTGGCTTGAGCGTCGTCGTCTTCGAGGAGCCATATATTCATCGTGCAGAGTGGCCGTTTACGTGAGTGGATGCGCGCACAGGCGCTAACTGATGCTGATTGCCGGCAAACTGCTCGATGCCGAACTTTTCCATCCGGAATTGCTCGATCCAGGGGGCGATAATCAAGACGATCGATTGCAGTAGCTCCGGTGCCAGCGGGACGCGCTGGGCCAGATGTGCGATGTCGATACTTCGTGCGAATTCGCGACCTGTGAGCGTGCTCAATACGTAGCACAGGTTGTAGTTGCTGTGTCCGCCCAATTGTCGATCCAGCTGATCCGCGACATCGCGCAGGGTCGTGTTCGCGATGCCGAGTTGGTGCAATTCCGCGCGCAGTAACGGGTGCTGATTAATCAGCCTCATTACGTTCATTGGTATATCCGGCTCAGCGGTCCTTCAGATCAGCGTTGAAACGATAGCTTAGTTGGCGAGCCTTGTGCGCCCCACGCCAGAGGCTTTTGCACTGGTTTTACATTTGTCATCGCAGTAGCATCCTCAACCCCCGAAGACGCAAAGACATGTAGATTGCCCATGAGTTGGGACGCAGAAATCAAAGAGCTCGAGCGTCGCCGCCATCTCGCTCAACAACAAGGCGGTGTGGCAGGCATAGCCAAGCAACATGCGAGAGGCCGCTTGACCATTCGCGAGCGCATCGATGCGCTGCTCGACGAAGGTTCGTTCCGCGAGCACGGCCGCGCCACGGCCAGTCCGGTGTACGACGATAACGAGGAGATCGTCGAATACGTGCCGGCTAACTACGTCGTCGGCTTCGGGAAGATCCGTGGTCGTCGCGTGGTGGTGGGCGGTGAGGATTTCACCCTGAAAGGGGGTTCGCCCAATGCCGCCGGTTTGCGTAAGAGCGTGTACGCCGAACATCTGGCGGTACAGTACAAAGTACCCCTCGTGCGCATGTTGGAAGGCGGCGGCGGTAGCGTGAAAGGATCGGGAAAGAAAGGCGGCACGGTAGGCGAGCCCGTGTTTTCCGAGCCACGCTTCAAGATCATTGCCGACGCGATGGGCCAGGTGCCTGTTGCCTCAGCCGCCATGGGTGCGGTCGCCGGTTTTCCTGCCGGGCGACTGGTGGCTTCTCACTTTGCAGTCATGACGGAACACACGGCACAAATCTTGATCGGCGGTCCTGCGCTCGTCGAGCGTGCGCTCGGCGTCAAGATGAGCAAGGATGAGCTGGGTGGCGCACCAGTGCACGCCAAAAGCGGCATCGTCGACAACCTGGCTGTCGATGAACACGATGCGTTGCGTCAAATAGAGCAGTTCTTGAGTTATCTGCCGGGTAACGTTTGGCAGCGCACACCGCGGTACGCAAGCGATGATCCCACCGATCGCATGGAGCAGGACCTGCTCACAGCTGTGCCGCGTGATAGCAATGCCGGTTTCGATATGCGTGCGATCGTGGAGATGGTGGTCGATCGCAACAGTTTCTTTGAGATGGGTCGGCAGTTTGGTCCCAGCCAGATTTGCGGCTTGGCGCACTTAAACGGCCAGCCCGTTGGTGTGCTTGCTAACGATTGCATGCACTATGCGGGTGCGATGACCGCGGAAGCTGCACAAAAGTATCGCCGGTTTGTCGAGATGTGCGATACGTTTCACATACCTGTCATCAACTTTGTCGATCAGCCTGGATTCATGATCGGTCCCGAGTCGGAGCAAGCCGGTACGATTCGCTACGGTATGGCTGCAGTCGCTGCCGCTGCGCAATCTTCGATTCCGTGGGCGGTGATTCAGGTTCACAAGGGCTTTGGTGTTGCGACCGCGGCGCACTATGCGCCGGGCAGCTATGTGTTGGCATGGCCTTCGGTCGAATCCGGAGCCCTCCCGCTCGAAGGCGGGGTTGCCGTTGCGTTTCATCGTGAGATCGCCGCAGCGGAGGATCCGGAAGCCAAACGCCGTGAGCTGGAAGAACGCTTGCGAGAAGCGCGATCACCGTTTCCGCGGGCTGAGTCCTTCGCAGTTCACGAATTGATCGACCCCAGAGAAACACGGCCGATGTTGTGCGAGTGGATCGACTGGATTCAACCTCAGTTGGATGAATTGTTAGGCCCCGTCAGTTTCGCGATGAGACCCTAGGTGTCATACACGAATTTCAAAACGAGAATAACTGGAGATAGATAGATGACGATTTCTTTCGAAGGTCAAGTTGCTGTTGTCACGGGCGCCGGTGGGGGTCTGGGCCGCTGCCATGCGTTGGAACTCGCCCGTCGCGGTGCCAAAGTAGTGGTCAACGATCTTGGGGGCGCAATGGATGGCACCGGCGGCTCTTCCGAAGCGGCGGACGCCGTGGTGGCTGAAATCGCCGCCGCGGGTGGCGAGGCGATCGCGAACGGCGGTTCGGTCTCCGACCGCGTTGGCGCTAAGAGCATCATCGAGGATGCGCTGAATGCCTGGGGTCGTGTGGACATTGTCATCAACAACGCGGGCATACTGCGCGACAAGTCCTTCGCCAAGATGACCTTGGACGATTTTCAGATCGTCGTGGATGTGCATCTGATGGGTGCCGTGAATTGTACGCATGCTGCTTGGCCGATCATGAAAGAGCAGAACTACGGACGCATATTGATGACAACGTCGCCAACGGGGTTGTACGGCAACTTTGGTCAGACCAATTACGGAGCGGCTAAGCTTGCACAAGTGGGACTCATGCACTCCTTGAAAATCGAAGGCGCTAAAAACAATATTCACACCAACACCATCGCACCGGTCGCGGCGACGCGAATGACGGAGGATCTCATCCCGGAGCAGGCGCAGGAGAAACTCGGGCCTGAATTGGTGACACCGGCAGCGATGTTCCTAGTCAGCGAAGGCGCCCCTAACGGAGTCATCCTGCAGGCTCAGGGCGGACAGTATTCGATGGCGTGTATCGTCGAGAACGCCGGTGTCGAGTTGGGTGTGGATGCCGACGCCGACGATGTGGCGGCGGCCTACGAGAAAATCGCCGATCTTACCGGCGCAAAGCCGCGCGGCATGCTGCAATTAGGCGCGATGTAGGCACGGCCCGGGCGATGGCGGTACTGTTACTGAGTTTGTTCACAGCGTTGCTGCTGGCGGCGGCGTTGTGGTTCGTCATCGGCAGCCGGCTGCAATTGAGTGACGATGAGCGGCAAAACGAGCTCTTCAACTACCTCGCCTACACGATAGGTGCGTTACCGGTCGGGTTCGTGTTGGTGTTCTTCGGCCTGGGGGGGTAACCCGCAGGTGCCGCGCCGCAGGTCGACTAGTTGTAACCGAGTACGAATCCGGGCGTGACATCGTCCTTCAGTGCGGAGCGTGCACTCCACACTTGCGGCAGGCTGGTCGGCGTCATCTTGCGCACTTGAATCGAGCCGGGAGCAATGCGTAGCTGCGGACGTTTGCCTGCAGAAATTCGAGTTGGCTGGGTGCTTTCGGTGGTTTGAGTTGGCGCGCGCTTGTCCATTGCCGTTCCTATTGCTTGACCTACTACCTGACGAGGTGCGTGAGGCGCGCATAGTAAGCCTCTGGGGTTTAAATGCAAGCAAAAAACCCTAAAAGTGGGAGGAATTTCCTTAAGGAACCTCTGACTAGTTATCGCGTGCTCAGCGCATCACAGAGGTTCTGTGGCGAGGCGCACTCCGCCGGCAATGTCGAGTACATTGCCAAGGAGTGCAACGAAGTCACGGGACCTGTGTGATGCGCCCTTCGGGAGGTTCTGGCTTGACGGCTCGCGGTGTTGCAGCTCTTGACAATGTGCTCGACATTGCCGGCGAGCTGCGCCTTGCCAGCCATCAAGTCAGAACCTCTGAGCATGCGATAACTAGTCAGAGGTTCCTTAAGTTAGGCGTTAGTCGTGACAGACGTCCGACAAACCGCCCTCAAGCGTTGTCGACCACGAGTTCCGGTGCGCGGATCTTCGGATCGAAGTCCTTGGAGATCTGGTTGACGTGCAAGTGGTGGTACAGATTGGCGATCCACTGCTGCCCCTCTTGGGTGCGTTTCAGGTAGGCAATACCGGCGCCGATGTATGGGTGTACATTAGCGTAGAAGAACTCCGGGAAACCGCGCCGTAAACCTCCGGCATTGTCGAAACCCAGACGCGCTGCCTCGCCGGTCTCGACGAACTCGGCATACAAGCGCGAAAGCTTCTGTAGATATTGCGGGTCTGCCATCTGCCCGATCAAATCCGCAGCGCGAACCAGCGCTGGAAGGGTGTCTGTCACGCGATACGGATCCCGCTGAGGCACCGGGAACTGCGTCATTTCTATGCAAGCCATGACGGTGTTCGTGTCGATGACAGGATCGGACTGAAACCGCTCGCGGATGAACAGTGCGCCCCGGGTGACGTGATAGGGGGTCATGAAGGCATCGGTGGAGCCCAGCGGTGGCCGCACGAATTGTCCGTCCGCCGAGATCAGCGACCGTTCGTCGGTATCCTCGGGCAACAGATTGCGCAGGTAACCGATATCGTGAAACAACATGGCGACCACGGCTTGGATCCAGTCATGTGCGGTGAGGTCGCCGCGCGCTAACTGACGGCCCTGCAGGATACTTTGTCCGACATCGGTGACGTGGATCGTGTGCTGCAGATCGTGGTAAGGGCAATCGCAATTCAGCAACGTCTCCAGCGCCACGATGGCAGCCTGCTCGAGCGCGCGGACTTGCGCCGCAGTGGGTTCCGCGAACCTGCGCTGAAACTCGTCGAGGGTGTGCGCCACGAACGCATCGATGACGGTGCCGTTGGGATTGAACATGCGGTTAGTCTAAGCCTCTGCTGCACCACCGATCGTGCACGGGTTAACAAATTACCTGCAGGCGTGACAGCGTCGTCTAAAATGAATACTATGCATGTAGAAACTCCTCATCATTAATATGATTCATGTCACACGTTGAGCTTCGGCATCTACGCACCCTGGTGGCGCTCCGCGACACCGGTAGCCTGGTGGAAGCGGCGGAGAGGGTGTATCTCACGCAGTCGGCATTGTCCCATCAACTCAAAGAGCTGGAAAACCGCGTTGGCTGCTCCCTCTTCGTACGCAAAACGCGACCCGTGCGCTTCACCAGCGCGGGCAACCGCCTGTTACGGTTGGCAGACGAGGTGCTGCCGAAAGTGCACGGCGCGGAAATCGACTTGCAACGGCTAGCCGGTGGCGAATCGGGACGCATCTTCATGGCGATCGAATGCCATAGCTGCTTCGAGTGGCTATTGCCGGCTATCGACATTTATCGCGACGAATGGCCGGACGTGGAACTCGACATCTCGAGCGGCTTTCACTTCGCGCCGCTCCCGGCGCTCAATCGTGGCGACTTGGACCTGGTCATCACCGCAGACCCGGAGGAGGAGCTGGGTATCTACTACTTTCCGCTCTTCAGCTACGAAGCGCAGTTGGCGCTGGCCAAGGATCATCCGCTCAATCACAAACCATGGGTGGAACCCCAGGATCTGCGTTCGGAGGTCCTGATCACCTACCCGGTGGACCGTTCGAGGCTGGACATTTTCACCAGCTTCCTGGACCCCGCCGGTGTCGAACCGCAGCGGGTACGCAGCGCCGAATTGACCGCGATGATCATTCAACTCGTCGCCAGCAACCGTGGAGTGGCTTGTCTACCGAATTGGGCCTTGCACGAGAGTTCCAGCAAAGACTACGTGAACGTGCAGTCGTTGGGGGAAGAGGGCGTGTGGCCGACGCTCTACGCAGCCGTGCGCAAGGACCAGGCGCAGGCATCCTTCATGTTGGGTTTCGTCGAAGTGGCCAAGCAGACTTGTTTTGAAACCCTGCACGGTATCGTGACCGCGGAACTTGGCTAGGGCGTTAAGGCACCAGCGTCACGATCTCCCATTTGCCGTTGCGTAAGCGCGCCACAGTGCGATCGTGCACACCGTTGTCCATGGTGAGGTCCAGGCGTTCTATCTCAAGAGGCGAAAGCTGCAAGCCCGACGCGTTCGCGGGTGCGGTCAACGGGTTGGGTAGATCGACGTTGGCCAATTGTTCGAGCAACCTGTCGCGGTTACCAATGGGTGTACTCTGGGGGTGCGCTTTCTCGTAGAACCAATCCATCCGTTGCGGCGGTTCGGGGCGTAAGTGCCAACTTTCATGCACCACGTCGGACGCCAACTCTTGTGCCTCCACCTGTAAGCGATATTGGATCTGTACGCTCGGCCAATAGGTGGTGAGCGCAAAAGGGTGTGTAGTCAAGCTGGTCCACTTGGGGCTCGTGCGGTTGAGGAACAAAGCCAGTTGGCCGTCGAGTTCGCGTAGCACAAGTGTGCGGACGTCGATGCGGCGCTTGTCCGCGGTGGCGCTCGAACGATTCGCTACGACGCACAGCGCGGCCATCGGATCTTTCTCAGCGAATGCCCGTGACCGGTCGGCGACGAACTGTGCGTAGGGATCCATGTTGCGAGTTACACTAGAACAGGCTCTTACCCTGCACGATCTGCACCCAGGCCGATGACTTGATAAAGCCGCTGCCGTAGTCTGGAAACTGCTTGTCGAGTTGTGCTGCGATCTTCTCTTCACTGTCGCCGTTGGCTAACCCGGAACGAATGAGCGCGCTTGATGCTGCCACTACGTTGATCGTCTCTTCCAAATCTGACAAGCTGGCCAACGGTCCATGCCCGGGAATGACTTTGATGTCCGCCGGTACCATGGCGATGACCTTGCGAACGTTGGCTATGAAGCCATTGATCGTGCCGCCGCTGCCCGTGTCGACAAAAGGAAAGCGACCATTGAAGAAGTGATCACCCATGTGAATCACGTTCGCCTCTTTGAACCAAACCGCCGTGTCGCCGTCCGTGTGCCCCGCGGGCAGATGCACGAGGGCGATGGTGTCGTCGTTGAAGTGAACGTTCAGGTGTTTGGTAAAGGTCACCAGCGGTAAGCCGCTGCGGGGAAAATCTTCTTGGCCCAGCAGCCGCACGCGCACGTTGTCGTGGGCGATGATGGTGCCGTGTTCGCCGAAGTGGGGATTGGATCCCGTGTGGTCGCCATGAAAGTGCGTGTTGAGCACCAGTTTCGGGCGGTCACCGCCAAGTTCATCGATGGCGGTCGCGATCTTCTCGGCAAGCGGCGCGAACTGATCGTCGATAATCAAAGTGCCGTCAGGGCCAACGGAAACACCGATGTTGCCACCGGCACCTTCCAGCATGTGCACGGACCCCGCCACGTGCTGGGCTTTGACTTCAACTTCGGCAAAACGGTCGGCGGGTCCGGCAATGGCAGCCGAGGTCAAGACGGTCGTTAAGAGCGTACCTAGAAGCAGACGATAGATGTTGTGAGTCGATGACATGGTTCGTGTCCTTAGTGTGTGCTTGTATGTGTGCGTGGTTAAAAATTAATGTGCGTACCGGTTTTCGTATGGTCCGACCACGCTTCGGGTGCCGCATTCTGGTGCCGCTTGATGATGCGGTACAAAAACCCGTGGCCGCTGGCTGACAAGGCGTCCTGAATCATTTGCTCGGTGTCCACGGTCGCCGCTCTTTTCAGTAAGCGTTCGTAGGTGAACACGAAGTTGTTGGAATGACGTGCGCGCACCTCGGTCCCGTAAAACAAATCGAATTGTTCTTGTGGGTCGTCCGACTGCAAGTGTTTGGTGAGAAGGGCGCGCGAAAACGCCTCGGGATCGTTGTTCTGCTGCGAGAAGAGCTGGCTGATCTCTTTAGGGTCAACTTGACCGCTGCCGGTAGCCCCTTGGCTGGACACAAATAACAGCCCAGCGATAGCGCCCAGTTGCGATCTCACGGACGCGGCAATTTGCAGGAAGGCTTCCTGCCGCGCGTGCAGCTCGGAAGCCGCCAGGTTCTCCGATTGAATGATGGCCTGCTCGGCGCTGCGTTGGATCTCCACGGATTGTGCGCGCAGGGCATCGGTGTTTTGCTCCAGCTCTTTTTGCTGCAGGAAGTATCCGATGACCAGCCACAAGAAAGCCAGGGGTGCGAATGCGCCTTCCAGAAAATTCCCGAGTTCCTCTGCGGGGAGCGTCGCGAAGGTACCCCATCCGATCGTCGCCGTGATGTATGCGGTACCGAGAAGTATCCAGAATGCGGTCAGCCCGAGGCCCAACCAGATCCGCCAGTTCATGCGTTGTCCAGGGTTATGCGGACTAGTCGCTGTCGTCGCTGGCGCCACGGCGGCGAATTTCAGCGATGTCGCGCTGGATTTCGCTCAGGCGAAAGAGAATGTCGGGGATCTGGTCACTGATGCGCCACAGTAAATAGGCGATGGCTAGTAACAAGACGAACGAGAAAAAACCCATGTATCACTCCAGTTGGTTGGCGTTCACGATCGAACGACGGTCGGTGTTGGAGACGGGATTCTAACCTATAGGGACGCTGACTAGTGCATGTCCCAAGAACGCCATCGCACTAGGCCAGCGACCCGGTGAGGGATTTACGCTGGCTGATCTCTATCCAGTTGCCGTCCGGATCGCGGACGAAAGAAATGTAGGCCACCTCACCCAGGCGTACCGGCGCCATCCCTTCGGTACCACCTTGCGCCAGAATGTGTCGATGTACGCCCACCACGTCGTAGACTTGGAGCGTGATGTAGCGGTAGCCGATGCCGGCTCGTTCGACCGGAATGGAGACACTACCTTCACCTAAACTCAGTCGGGAGTCGCCGATCGCAAATTCAGTGTCGTTCGTCCGCTCTAGCGCCAGCGTCTCCCCGTAGAACGAATGCATGGCCGAGAGGTTAGGTGTTTGCAAGTGCAAGCGTAGATTGGGCGTATCGACGAGCTGGGGTCGCAGCGTGACGTCGTTGCCATCGGGATCTCTACACTCAACGGAGGTTTGCACTGCTCCGGTATACACTTCCAGACGGCGAAATCCGGTCGGCGGTGCCGATGGGAGCTCATCGCGCTGGTGATTGATTTTGAGCACGCTCTGACCGATGGCATGTCGGTGTTGGTGGACACCACCGCCGACTTTCAACAGTTCTGCGAACGGGACACCGGCTTGCTGTTGCCAAAACTCCAACATGGGTGCCAGTTGATTGGTATAAAGTCCGACGTCGAGTGCTGGTTTTGCCAGGTGCATAGGGTTCCCTTGATTGTGCGATTGCGAATAGACGGATGAACGACCTCGGGATTCTACCCGGCGATTTGCGCGACGCGCAGAAATTTCGCGACACGCTTGCGGCCGTTTACGGTGAGACTCAGGCGCATTCGATCATCGCTTCCATGCGGCGTCCCAAGGACGTTGCGTTCTGGATCAATCCGCTCAAAGCGGAGCTTACGGCCACGGCGAGGGACGAATTGGCGACCTATCTTGAACGGAGCGAAGATGTGCCGGGTCTGTCCGGCGTTTGGCGGACCACCCGTGAAATCAACCGCAGCTCGATTGCCTCAGGGGGCTTCGTGTATGTGCAAAACCCATCGAGTGTACTCGCAGTCAGGATTCTCGACCCGCAACCCGGAGAGGAGATCCTCGATCTTGCAGCGGCACCCGGCGGTAAGGCAGTCGCGATAGCCGCTGCCATGAACAATTCGGGACGGTTGGCGGTGGTCGAACCCGTGAAGGGGCGATTCCATCGCATGCAAGCCAATTTGGCAAGATGCGGTGTCGCCATAGCCCAAGCCTACCTGCGCGATGGTCGTGGCGTCGGACGGGCGGTCGGTGAGCGCTTCGATCGCGTGCTTCTCGATGCCCCGTGCAGCTCGGAAGCGCGCATGGTTTGGACGAATCCCGATACCTATCGGCATTGGTCCGCGCGCAAGGTGAGTGAATCGCAACGTAAGCAAAGGCGTCTTTTGCGCTCGGCATTCGACGCGCTCAAGCCGGGCGGAACGCTGGTATACAGCACGTGTAGCTTCTCACCCGAGGAAAACGAGTTGGTCGTGCAGCGTTTGTTGAGGGACGAGCGCGCGACTCTCGAGGCGCTGCGCTGCGTAGGACCGGCGCGCGCCGGATTATCGACGTGGCAGGGTAAGGAGCTGGATCCAAATCTCGCGGAATCGTTGCGTATCGTTCCGGACGATCTGTGGAGCGGTTTTTACATCGCCAAGATCGTCAAGCGCGATGCTTGAGGTGGGCCTTCAACCCCTTGGGGGTGGTGACCTTGATCAGGTTCGTCGTACCGGTCGTTTGCAGGTCGACCCAAGAAGCCTCCACGCGAAACAGTGCGCAGCCAAAGGTGACCAAGTTTTCGGTCACGTGATCTCCCGCGAGCAGGTTGGTCAGCTGGGTCAAGCCGGGGTTGTGCGCCACTAAAGCGACACTGCTGACGTCTTCTGGGGTCGTGCGGAGTGTGTCGACGATCGTGTGTGCAGATGAGAGGTAGAGTTCGGCAGTTTCTGCCAGCGTCGCATTGCAAGCCTCGACGACGTACCGTGCGGTTTGCATGGCGCGTGTCGCGGTGCTGCTCCACACCCACGAGGGCGCGTTCTCGTGTTCGGCAAACCACGTCTTGAGCATGGCTCCGTCGCGATGCCCGCGAGGAGCGAGCTCACGGTCGTGGTCGCGCTGGTCGTATGTCCCTGCTTCCGATTTACCGTGACGGATCAACCACAGGTGCATCTACCGCGACTCACTCATATCCGTTGCCCTTCCCGGCCGTTCAATCCCATTCAATCCCATAAGGCGAAAAATTGTTCCAAGGCTTTGAGCTGACCGCCGGAGACCGCCGACGGCACGATGATCGGAGTCTTGATGCCTGCGTCGAACCAGGCTTCGATGCCTTCGCGCACCTCGCTCGGCGTGCCGAACAGGGTGGTGTCGGCCAGCCAACGATCGGATAGGCATTCCGGTACGCGATCGAAATCCTGATCGGCGACCGCCTGCTCTACGCTGTGCATTTCCTCCTCGTAGCCCGCCTCCTTCCAGTAGTTGCGGTAATTGGGCAGCATCGCGTAACTGGTGAGCGTCTTGCGATTGACAGCCATGGCAGCGGCTTTGTCGTCGCTGATACAAGTGGGCACCATGTTGCCGATGAAAAAGTCGTTACCGGTGCGCGCCGTGTCCGATAAAACACCCAACGAGTGCGACATATGCGAACGGGCGCCGTTGGCGAACACCATGCCGTCCCCGATTTCTTCGGCGAGTCTGATCATCTTGTCCCGCAACGTAGCGAGAACGATGGGTGGCAGATCGCCGACGCGGGGCACGGCGCGCAAATCTGCGACGAACTGGCGCATGTCCGCCAGCGGTTTGCCTTGAGTAATACCGAGCCTGCTCATGGCCGGTGCATGGCTGACCCCGACGCCGAAGCGGAAACGGCCGTTGGAAATCTCGTGGAGAAATCCCGCAGTACCGGCAAAGTCCGAGGCATGGCGCGTGTAGATCGGCGTGATACTCGTGCCGATGTCGATGGTCTCGGTTTTCATCGCTATGGCCGTGGCCAGGGATAGGGAATCGCCGAGGCTCGGACCGTACAAGCCGGGGAGTCCGCGGCGTTCCGCCTCTTGGGCGACCTCAATGATTTTGTGCCGGCGGCCGGGAACGGCTGCGAGGCTGAGCGCGGGGAGCTGTGACATGGTGTAGGTCCGGATTCGAGTGATCGCGTAGGTTACTGCACTCGTTGGCCGAGTTCACGTCGGTCGTTGCGGACGGGTGGTTACATCCAGCGGTGCGAAGCACGGCGACGCTCATTGAGTTGCTCGCGCGCTTGCATCAGATCGGCGCGGCGTAGCGGAATGGCGAGCAGCAATCCTGCAGCGAAACCGCCGATATGCGCCCAGAAAGCGACGCCGCCTCCGGTGTCGCCGAGCGACACAATGCCGGAGATGAGTTGTAGTAAGAACCAGTAACCCAGCATGAAAATCGCTGGGACGGAAATGGTGGTGACGTAGATGATCAGGATGATCAGTAGGTGCACGCGCGCCCTTGGAAAGAGGATAGCGTAAGCGCCCATGACGCCCCCGATGGCGCCGGAAGCACCGACCATCGGTATGAGGCTGGTCGTATCCGAGAGGATCTGCGCCGCGGCGGCGGCCAATCCGCAAACGACGTAGAAAAGGGCGAATCGCGCGGGTCCCATTACGTCTTCAACATTGTCACCGAACACCCAAAGAAACAGCATATTGCCTGCTAGATGCAACCAGCCGCCGTGCATGAACATCGAGCTAACGAGCGTGCTGAATTGAGCGTCGCCGTCGATGGGACAACCGAGCCCTTGACCGACGGGGATGACCGTACCCGGTGCCACCATGCCCAGTAGATCGCCGGGAATCAGCGCGTAGTAACAAAACGACTTGGCCATCGCGGGGTCTTGGCCAAAGCCCTGCACGAAGAACCACACGGCCAGGTTCATGCCGATCAGGATGTACGTGACGTACGGCGTGTGAACCGTGGGATTTTCGTCGCGGATTGGAAACACTAGTGACTCACGCGCTCTCTAGCTTCGCGGCGGCAAATCTGTGAAGGCATCGTCCTCGGCCCACTGCCGCGCGCCGTGATGCTTGATCATGCTTCGAGCGATGTCGGGATAGTGCACGATATCCACCGGCCAGCGTTCGCCGCCCACCAGGTAGATCAGATCTTCCGAGTAGGGATTGTGCATGCTGTGCGGGGGCGAAGGTGCGGGAAAGCCCATGAAATCGCCGGCTGCAATCGGGTGCTCGCTGTCGCCGATCTTAGCGATACCACGGCCGGCGAGGACAAAAATGAACTCCTCGTCGGCGTCGTGGTAGTGGTGGGTGGTGGAGTCATGGCCGGATTCGACCCGTACCAGGTGAATGCCGATTCGCTGCATACCGGTCGGTGTACTCAAGTTCTTCGAATGGCGTATGGCGTTGTCGTTGAACTGATGTTGCGTTATGGCTTCTCGAATCGCCGCGATGGTGTCTTTCGTCAGCAAGTGGTGCATGGGCCGTATCTCGGTTACGCCAGGAGTTCAGTGAGATTGCGCAGTAGAGCGTCATTCTGTTCGGGTGTGCCGATCGTGATGCGCAACTTGTCCGCCAAACGGGGTTGGTCGAAGTAGCGTACCAAGATATTGCGTTGTTTGAGCGCTGTGTAGACTTCGGGTGCGCTGAGCTTTGCGTCGTTCGATACTTCGGCAAGTAGGAAGTTGCTTTCGCTGGGTATCACCGACAGCCCGAGTTGACCCAGATGGTTGGCGAGCAGGTGACGATCTCGGCGCACACACTCCCAAGTGTGTTGTGCATACGCCCGATCTCCGAGTGCGGCCACACCCAATACCTGGGAAATGTGATCGACATTGTAGCTGTCACGGGTTTTCTCGACGATCGGTTGAATCAATGTGGCGGGACCCAGCAGGTAGCCCAATCTTAGCCCGGCCAGACTGTAGCCCTTGCTGAAGGTACGCAACACCAAAACGTTGTCCAACTCTTCGATGAGTCGCTTGCTCGCGTACGCAAGTTCAGGGTCGACGAAGTCGACGTAGGCTTCGTCGATGAGTAAGACACCGTCCAGTGTCTCGGCGATGGCCTTGAGTGTGTCGATGCCGAGCAGTGTACCGCTTGGAGCATGTGGGTTGACCAAACAGGTCAACTGCACGGCCTCGGCGTTCATCCTTGCAGCGAAATCGCTCCCGGGTGACCAGTGCTCGTCCAATTCGGCTGTGACAATTCTGGCGTCGTGGATGTTGGCGAGCACGGGGTACAGTGAGTAGCTGGGCGTAGCCATACCGAAGCCGCTACCGGGTTCGACAAAAGTCGTCAGTGCCAGTCTGAGTGCCTCATCGCCGCCGTTGGTGAGCACGATGTTGTGCGTACTGAGTTCGTGGCGTTGGCCGATTTGTCGCCGCAACGGTTCGGCTGTAGCTTGCGGATAGGTACGCAGCGCGCTGACGTTAATGTCGCTCAGTGCTGCGGCTACCGCAGGGCTCGGTGGATAAGGATTTTCGTTGGTGTTGAGTTTGATGACGGTAGGCGTGTCCGGCTGTTCACCCCAGGTATAGCCGTGCATCCGGGCGATGTTAGGGCGCTCGAAGTGACGCTTTTGTTGGCTCATGCCGGTGTTTCTGATTCGTCAGTGGCGGGATTTTCGGTGAGTGCGGCGACGGACTCGACTGCCGGGAGTGCGTCTGCGGGTCCCAACAGATGCGCTAACCACTCTGTGTCCGGATTGGCTTCGAGCGCGATCTTGGCAGTCATGGTCAGAGGTACGGAAAGCAACATGCCAACCGGTCCGAGGACCCAGCCCCAAACCACCAATGACAGGAACACCACCAGGGTCGACAACCCGAGTCCTTTGCCCATGAAGCGTGGTTCGACCGCATTACCCATGATGACGTTGATCGCCAGGAAGCCCAGTGCGACACCGCCGGCGGCACCCGGTCCAAGCTGAATGAGGGCGAGGATAACCGGTGGAATGGCGGCGATGATGGAGCCGATGTTTGGCACGTAGTTGAAAAGAAACGCCAAAAGTCCCCAAAGAATGGGGAAGTCGACGCCGAGGAGCCACATGAAAAAAGTGACTGCGGCTCCGGTAGCTATGCTGATGCTGGTTTTGATGGCGATGTAGCGGTTGACGTTTTCCGCAAAGCGCACGAAATGCGGTAGGTTCTTGTCCGGATCCTTGAGTATGTCCGAAAGCTTGCGGGGAAAGCTCGCTGCCTCGGCGAGAATGAAGATAACGGTCAGGATGATGAGAAAGCTGTTGCTCAACACACTGCCGAGTCGAGCGATGGTCGTGCCGGCCAATTCCAACGCGGTATTGGGAGAGAAGTTGGCGAACAACGAGTCCACATTGACGTTGATACCCAAGGGCTCGATCAGTCCTTCCAGCCAAGGCGTGACATCCGCCTGGATTTCGAACAAGCGGGTTTGATAAAACGGCAGTTTGGCCGAAAAAGCCGAGGCCGATTGCGCGACCAGCGCACCCATCAATGCCACGATGATGATCATCAAGACCATGGTTGCAGGAAGGGAAATCGCCGCCGGTACACCTTTACGCTGCATCCAGAACATCGGTGTTGCGGCGATGGTGGCGATGAAGGCCGCCAATAGAAACGGCACCATCAGATCTTGTGCGGCTTTCAAGCCGGCGGCGATCACCACAAGCGCGGCAAAGATGATGATGCCCGCTCCGGGCACCCTAACGTTATTATCCATCGGGAAGGGAGGTTACTCGAAGGGTTGGCGGTTGGCGAGGCTCGGCAGTTCGCGGCGTACTTGTGCGATACGTCCTGGAGCTATGGGCGCTAGCGCATAGCCATCGCCGTCTTCGATTTCGGCAACCACTTCACCCCATGGATCGATGATGACTGAATGGCCGTAGGAACGCCGGTGCTGACTGTGCTGACCGTGTTGTGCGGGGGCGATCACATAACTCTGGCATTCGATCGCCCGCGCACGAAGCAGCGCATGCCAATGTGCCTGTCCTGTCGTATGGGTGAACGCGGACGGCACCGAGAGCATGGTGGCACCCAGATCGGTCAGGCGTTGATAAAGCGCCGGGAAGCGCACGTCGTAGCAGACGGTCAAGCCCAGCATGCCGGCGCAAGTCGAGGCGACGACTGCATGCCCGCCGGCGCTGGTGTGCTTCGACTCCATCAGCTGCGGACCGTCTTCGATGGCGACGTCAAAGAGATGAATCTTACGGTAGGTTGCTGCGATATCTCCCGAGTCGTTCAGGTAGACACTGGTGTTGTAGCACTTGCCGGGTGCGCTTTCGTGGCTTTCATGGAAACCCCCGAGCAGCAGCTCACAGCTCAAATCTTGGGCTAACCGCTGGCAGCGTTCGAGAATCGGTCCTCCGCCGGGCAGTGGCTCGAGTATGTCGATCTTACCTCGGTGAGAACCTAGATAAGCGAACGCCTCGGCCCAGGTCACGATATCGGCGCCTGCTTCCACGGCATCGGTTGACAAGCGCTCCAACGTCTCCAGATTGACATCCACGTCAGTGCCCGCGCAGTGCTGAACAACGGCAACTTGTCTAGCTTCGGTGGCCACCTCTTAGGACTTTGTGAGAAGTGCACGCACTTTGGCGACGAGATGATCGGAGTCCAACGGTTTTTCGAACACCCCCTTTATTCCGGCGTTGGCGAGTTGTTGAGGGTCGAAGTTATTCGAGTTGCCGGAAGTCAGTAAGATAGGCAGATCGGGACGAACTTCGTGCAAATCTTCGGCGAGTTCTATACCGGTGCCTTGCGGCATCAAGTAATTGGCGATGACAAGGTCGAAGTTGTCCGGGTTTTCGACGAATGTCTCCAGCGCCTCGGTGGGCAGATGTGCAACCGTAGTCTCGAATTCATCGGTCGATAGCAGCTCCTCCAAGTAGCGGGCGACATTGGCGTCGTCTTCAATCAGCAGGATGTGCTTGCGGTTCTGCTCGGCACCGAGCAGGGGATCGCCGCTTGGGATGTAGAGTGTAAAACGCGCGCCGCCTTCCGCGCGGTTGGCGGCGTGGATGTGGCCACCGTGTTCGTGAACGATGCCGTGTACGACTGACAATCCGAGTCCGGTGCCCTGACCAATCTCCTTGCTGGTTTCGAACGGCGTGAAGAGATTGCGCGCGTTGCCCTGAATGCCGCGTCCGTTGTCTTCTACGGTGATTGCGACGTAGTCTCCCGAGATGGGCGCAAGGCACGACGTACAGCTGGTTTCCGGCTGCATCGTGTTCTTCAGCGTGATGGTGATGTCTCCGCGGTTATTCATGGCTTCGGCGGCGTTGATGCACAAATTCACCAGCATTTGCTGTAGTTGTTCGGGGTCGATGTAGAGATAGGTGGGTTGTTCCGGTACTCGGGTCTCGATGGTGGCCGTAGCCGGGAGACTTCCCCGCAAGAAATTGTGCGCTTCGAGCAATGTTTCGCTCAGGTTGAGCCTCTGCGGTTGCGGGGGCGTGTTGCGGCTGTAGACTAGCAACTGCTTCACCAACGATGCACCGCGTTGCCCGGCTTTTTGTATCTCCGCGAGATAGCGATGCTGTTTCTGACGATCGACTTCAGCCGACTTGACCTGGGCGAGCTCGGCGAAGCCCAAGATGCTGGCGAGTATATTGTTGAAGTCATGCGCAAAACCCCCGGCGAGCTGCCCGATGGTCTTGAGTTTTTGCGCTTGTTGAAGAGATTTTTGCAGTTGTCTATGTTCTTCCGCCAGACCTTTCGAGGCGGCGAGCTCCTTGTTGCGGCGAACCAATTCCGACGAGCGTTGCAATGCGTCATAGCGTGCCCGTTCGCTCTCTCGCAAGCGTTGGACCAGGGCCAGCGACAGAATGGACAACTCGAGCAGCGAACCAAAATGCAGAGCGTGCTGAAGGGTCACGCTCGGGGTCGTCCAGGTCATCAGCACGAACGCCACTACACAGGCGGAGAACATCATGACTGTATTGGCTGCGAAGAAAATGTTGGCGCCGGCTACACGGCGCTGCATGCACATCAGCGTCAAAGCGAACATAAGCCCAAGACCGACGAACGTGGCCAATATCAGAATGGTGTAGGTCGTCGGATTGGGCAGCAACAGCGACAGGAGCGAGCACGCGATAACCAGTCCCTGAGCTGTCTGCACTACCGTCACGCCTTTCGGAACGTGTTTGGCGATGTGTAAGAAGCGCACCATGAATTCGAGCAGGAATACCATTGCCCCGCCCCAACCGAGCACCACTGCCACAGCATGCACTTCAGGTGTGTCGGGCCAGAGAAACATCGCCCCTGTGCCGTCGGACGTCGCCAAGAAAAAAGCCAGGCTGGTGGCATACAGGGAATAAAAAAAGTAGGCCTTGTCCTTCGTACCCACGAACAAGGCGAGGTTATAGAGGATCATGATGGCAATGATGCCGTAGTAGAAGCCGTGAAAAGTATTCAGCTGCGCATTGAAGCTCGAGTAATCGAGCACGCTTAAGAACTGGGTCGGGAAGGTCACCGACGCGGAAGGGGTAGCTAGGATATAGACGTATTCAATGTCATCGGGCATCGGGAACGCGAACGAGGAGCCTGCGATGGGACGTTCGTTGTACGGTGTCAAACTCCCACTCGTGTAGTGATCGACAACTTTGCCCTTCCGGGTCATGTAGACGTCGAAACGAAACAACCACGGATTGTCGATGCTGAAGATTTCGAATTCCGGATCTCGAGGCGCGCGGATGCGAAACCACTGGGCTGAGTCCGTATAACCGTGGGAGATCGGGCCTTGCTGGGACTCCCAGCCACGGGCCTTGAGAACCTCATCGATAGACAGACTGGCCCCGTTGGGGAGGTGTTCATGGTCCGGCTCTAACGCGTGTGCGCGCTCGCAGGAGATGCTGGAAAGCCCGCAAAACAGGAATGCGAAAAAACGTAAGGCGCGCACTAAGCCGCCTCCTGTGAGACCAACTGTAGAGCCAAACAGCGTCTGCCTTAACCCGAAAGCGTGAGGTCAGGTACGGTGCAGTCTACCTTCAGCCCTATGTACTCCTCAATGGGGGGTAAATTGAAAGCGTCGTCCTCGGCGACGAAGCTGATGGAGATACCCTCGGCGCCGGCACGGCCCGTGCGACCGATGCGGTGCACGTAATCTTCCGGGTCTTCCGGGAGTTCGTAGTTGATCACGTGGGAGATGCCTTCGACGTGAATACCGCGGCCGGCAACATCGGTGGCGACCAGAAACTTGAGCTTGCCGTCTTTAAAGCGGTTGAGTGTGGCCAGCCGCTTTTTTTGCGGTATGTCACCGGCGAGCGGTTCGCAATCGATGGCATTTTTGCGCAGCACCTGAACCAGGCGATGCGTTTGGTCACGACGGTTGGTAAACACGATCGCGCACTCGATCTCACCGGATTTGAACAGATCGACGAGCGCTTGGTCCTTCTGTTCCGCGCCGATCATCCAGAAACGCTGGTCGACGGTATCGGTTGCGACGTTTTCCGGTTCGATGACGATGTGCTCCGGGTCAATGGTCCAGGATTGCGCGAGACGCATGACTTCGTCGTTGAACGTCGCGGAAAAAAACAAGGTTTGGCGTTCGCGCTTGTGGGGTGTTTGGTAAACGATGCGGCGCACATCGGGGATAAAGCCCATGTCGAGCATGCGATCGGCTTCGTCGATGACCAACACTTCGACCTGTTTGAGTGAAATATCGCGGCGATTCACGAAATCTATCAACCTGCCCGGAGTCGCAACAAGCAGATCTACCGGCGCTTTCTGCAGTTTGTCGCGCTGCTTTTGGAAATCCATGCCGCCGACCACGCACACGGTGCGTTCTTCCGTATAGCGGGACAGTCCTTTGGCGTCACCCTCGATCTGCAGTGCCAGCTCGCGCGTGGGTGCGAGCACCAAGGCGCGAGGAGCGCCCAGCGGTGGCTCCTTGGTTAGGGGCTGTTCCCAAAAACGCGTGAAGATCGCAAGGAGAAAGGCCGCGGTCTTCCCGGTGCCGGTTTGTGCCTGTCCGGTGACGTCGTAGTCCGAAAGCGCAAACGGCAGTGCGGCACTTTGAATGGGCGTGCAGTACTCGTAACCGAGTTTGGCGATTGCGTGCATGATAGGCAGCGGTAAGGCGAAGTCGTGAAAACGGTCCTTACCCTCGACTGCGGGTACGACGAAGCTATCCAACGACCAGTCCGACATAGTAATTGCTCAATATCTGTTTATTTGTGACTGTTTTATGTCTGTCGCGGCTTATTGCTGTCGCGGCGCGCAAGTTCGTCGCGCACACTGGCTAACTTTACGCACAAGGTCAAGATCCGCATTGCTGGCGCCAAATCGTCCATTGCCGCGAACGTCGGCGCAATGCGTACGTTTTTGTCGTTGGGGTCGCAGCCACTGGGGAACGTCGCACCTGCTGCAGTGAGGGTGAGTCCCACGGATCTGGCCAGTTGAACGACAGTGCTTGCGAGCCCAGGCAACACGTCCAATGAGACAAAGTAACCGCCTTTCGGCGCGGTCCACGAGGCGATGTCCAAACCGCTGAGATCTTCGTCGAGCACCTTTGCCACCAGCTCGAATTTCGGGCGCAACAGTTCCGCTTGATTTCGCATATGATCGGTCAGACGTCCGCGCAAAAAACGCGCGTGGCGCAGTTGGTTGACCTTGTCCGGCCCGATCGTCATGAAGCTCATCTCACGCTCGAGGGCATCAAGCGCCGTGGGCCCCGAGGATACGAAGCTCACTCCGCCACCGGCAAAGGTAATCTTGGAGGTCGAGGCAAACTGCACGATGTGGTCGAGTGTCGCGTGCGTTTGCGCTTGTGCATAGATAGGCAGAAGCTGCGCCGGTGGCATCTCGAAGTCGTGTACGGCATAAGCGTTGTCGTAAAGCACCACGAAGTCGTCAGCGGCGGTTTTTAGCGGCAACTGAGCCAACGCCTGCACGGTCGCGTCAGAGTACACGCAGCCCGTTGGATTTGAGTACTTAGGTACGCACCAAATCCCTTTGACGCTCGCATCGCGTACCGCGTCGTAGACTTGATCCATGTCGGGACCGCTGGGCGTGATGTCGATGTGAACGAGTTCGATGCCCAACGCTTCGGTTAAGGTGAAGTGGCGGTCGTAGCCCGGCACGACCGCCAATAATTTCGGTGCTTCGGCCGTCGACCATCTGCGTTGGTCGTTCCACAGACCCTTAACCAATGCAGTGTGTGTCACCAGATGCATGAGCGACAAACTGGAGTTGCCGCCGGCAATGACTGCCTCGGCAGGGACGTGCAAAAGCTCGGCACCGAGTTCACGCGCTTCGGGCAATCCGCGCAGACCCCCGTAGTTGCGTACATCGGTGCCATCGCTCGCGCGGTAGTCACCGGCGATCGTGTCTTCCAGGCCTTCGCTCAGTGTTAACTGATCGTCTGCGGGTTTGCCGCGGCTCAAGTCCAGGTTGAGCGTGTTGGCCTCGACCAGCGCATACTCCTGCCCCAGGCGTTGTGCGAGTGCCTGCAGTTGTTCCGTGCTTTGACCGGAGATGGGTTGTGTCACAGTCCTAAACCCTCGTCGTGACCCAGCATCAAGTTCAAGTTCTGCACGGCAGCACCCGCAGCCCCTTTACCCAAGTTGTCGTAGCGTGCCGTAAGCAGGACCTGCTCCTCGTTCCCGAACACCATGAGTTCCATGCGATTGGTGTCGTTGCAGGCCGTTGCGTTGAGGTAGCCGTGTTGGGTGATTTCGCGGAATGGTGCAGCATTGCGATTCAAGACGTCGATAAAAGTCTCGTGCGAATAACTCTCGGTAAGCACGTCCACCAAGGTATCGGCCAGAGGTGCGCCGGGCGGTATGGTCAATTCAGCAGCGTGAAGCGGCACGTTCACCAGCATGCCCTTGTAGTAGTGTGCCACTTGCGGAGCGAATAGCGGGCGCGGTGCGGTCGTACTAAAACGGTGCATCTCGGGTACGTGCTTGTGTTCGAGCGTCAATGCATAGGCTTGGCTCGCGAGTGCCTCCGCCGTTGCGCTATCGAAGGCGTTGTGCCGCTCGATCATCTGGCGTCCGCCGCCGGAATAGCCTGATACCGCGAAGCAGGTGAGCGGTATCGTCGGTGCCAGCAGACCGGCTTGGATGAGCGGCCGCACCAGCAGTATGAAGCCTTGTGGATAACAGCCTGGATTACTGACGTATTGCGCTTCAGCGATCTTCTCACGCTGAGGTGTTCCCTCTGACACGGGCAGTTCCGGAAGTCCGTACACCCAGTCGTCGTGTACGCGATGCGCTGTGCTCGCGTCGAGAATCCGTGTGTGACCTCCGGCCAGGGCGACGGCTTCGCGAGCGGCGGCGTCGGGGAGACACAGGATGGCGATGTCGGCTTCTTGGAAACGTGCAGCGCGCGCCGACGGCTCCTTGCGGGCCCGATCGTCAAGACGCAGCAGTTCGATGTCGGCACGCGCGCACAAGCGCTCGGTGATTTGCAAACCGGTGGTGCCTGCTTGTCCGTCGATGAAGACCTTAGTCACGCGCTCATCCAAAATCAGAAAAAATGTCAAAAGCGCGGCATTCTACGAAGTTTTGCGGACCGCTCCCAGGGGATTTTCCGATCGCCAAAAGGCTCTCACGACAGCGATGAAGAGCCATGCGCCCAGAAGCGGCAGAATCAGCGTCTGTAGTAAGAAGATGACGATGATGGTGACGATGTGCTCGACACTTGCCTCGATCTTCAATTTGAGCGTGTCCAGTTGCGTCTGGACGTCGACGGACTCCTGAGTGGCGGAAAAAAACTCGTTGATCGAGTCCATCAAACCGCTGGATTCTTGGGGGCTTTGGGCACCCGGTGCGCCGGGCTGGGAAGCCTGGTTGATGGATTCGATCGTCGCGGAAGTCAGACGCAGCTGCGCCACCGCCGCCTCCTGACGCTCTTGTAAGAAGCCCTGGTTGAGCCAGTGTGTGAGCAACAGCACGAACGTCAAAAGAAAGCGTGCAAGGATGACGATGCCGACGGTTTTGATGAAGAAGCCGTAGTCCGTTGCACTGCGCCGCCACCACAGCAGACCGATTAGCGTCAGTCCCGCCACCGTCACCAGTGCGGCCAGCCACGGCATCCCGGCCATCTCGGCAAGCATCAACTGCGCACCGAGCGAGACGCTGGCCACCAGAGCAAGCAATGAGAAACGTTCGACTAGATCGTTGAGTGGATCGAGTATTTGGCCCAGGGTCAGTGTGACGCCGACACCGACAGGTTGAATGGCGACTTCGGTGCCTTGTGCGACCGAAATGACGCCATTGAAACCACGTGCGAGGGCTGCGACGGTCAGAGCCCGTTTGAAGGTGTCCGTCGTTGCCTCGATAGCCGCGTCGTCCAGGGACTTGGTCCATGCCAGGATAATGAGTGCGATGACGACGAGGGTCGCGACCGTTTTACGTATTAGCGTCAAGGTAGCGGTCTGCCCGCTGCGAGTAGGTGGATCTATGCCACGTAAACGTCGCTCGTGCAAGTCAGATAGAGTGACTCCAGCTTTTCGAGAATGACGTTGGTTAAGTTAGTACGGTCGAGATCCGACATGTTGTCTATGGCGTAGGGGTTGACGCGGTGCAGATGGAGTACCGGCCAGGACTGCTCCAACTCGCGTAGGTCGCCCTTAGCCAACACCGGCAGAAATGGATCGTTAGGCGGGCGTTTGGCCATAATGGCGCGCATCGCCGGTACGAAAGGCACCTGACGTTGCCCTAAGTTGCGATTTTCGTCGACGTTGGCGAGGAATAGACCCGTCGACCCCAGCAGTTCGCCCGGCACGATGTTCAATCCGGTCGCGGTCACGCTGCTTTTGTCGACGTGGTAAAAGGTATCGTGATAGGCGCCGTTGTCCGGCAGGATCACCAGTTTGCGATCCCAATCATCCGGGAAGAACATGTTGTACGTACTGTAAATCTGTCCCACGGAGGGTGAGTAAACGCATAGGGTCGGCTCGAACTGTCGGACAAAGTCCATTGCGCGTTCTGCTTGCGAGAATTCGTCTAGATCCCACGCCAGATCATCGTTGGTGGGAAGCGAGGTACTCATCGTTGTGCCGTCCTGGCGTCTATGCCGATGCGAAGTCGTTGGAGGGTCAGTGTAGCGCAACTTTTCTTGCCGATATTTGCACTAGGACACAGAGCGTGTGTGAACGAGTTCCGTCGCTAACGAGTCGACCAGCGGCTGATCCGGGTAAAGGTTGCGGGCCTCGTGAATGAAGCGCAAGGTGCGTAGGGCATCGAACCAATCGGTCAGTGCCTTGTGGCGTCGCGCACCTTTTGGATATCGCTTCATTGCCTCTTGCACGCGGGGTAAACCCAGCCGGTTCAAGAGGGCCAGCGACGGTGTCGGCGGGGGTGTCGCGTCGTTTGCGAGCAGCTCCAGTTCGCCGAGCGCGCTTTTTAATTGCTCGAAGGACTGTGGATGGTAGCTCAAGTAGGCGCGCTCTGGGGGTACGAGTGTGGTCTGGCGTAACGTGGCGAGTATGTCCTTCAGGGCAGGACCGGTGCCGAAAGGCACTCGGTCGGATAGGCGCGCCTCGACTTCGATACGAATTTGAGGATTTGAGATCACCCCGTATGTCTTGGCGACCTTGTTCAGAAGGTAAAAGTCCTCGGCTGCGTTGCGTCGCGGAAATCCTCGCACGGCGGCGTAAGCCTGTGCGTGCACGGTCACGGTGCTGCCGAGCGTTGAATAGGCGTAACTCGAGCCTGCGCGCCCAAGTCCTGCTACGTAGTAACGCATGTGCGCGTCATAAAGGCGGGCCGCAAGTGCGACGTCGGGGTCCTGGTGCCGGTGTCTGTGTGCGCAGACGATAGCGCCTTGGGCACCCTGCGGGATGTCGCCAAGCACTTGCTTGAAGTAATCCGGGGGTAAGGTGGCATCCGCGTCGGTCTGGTACAGCCATGGATTGTCCAAGTGGCCGCGGGCGTAACAGGCTAGTGCGATGTCGGTGCCGAGTTTGCGCGCCGCACCCACGCCGTGTTTTCGCGGGATCGGGGCGCTGACCTTGTCGATCTTCAACAGTGTAGCGCCGCACGGCGGTTTGAGTTCCGTCAGGAGGGCGCGTGTCGCATCGACGAGAGGTGGCGGTGCGGTGTCCGGGACATTGATGACAGCGATGACCAAATCCGCTGCTGTAACGCCAACCTGAGCCAGCACGAGCCGAAGACAGTCGGCGGACTCGGCGTACACGGGTACGATCAGTGCATTGGCGAAGGTGCGCCGGCCAAGCGCTGCAGCGTATTTGGCTGCTTCGGGTTCCGCCCAATGGGCGAGATAGCGCTCGATGGTTCTGTTGGATACCGGCGCCATGGGCTGTCCGCGCTCAATGCAGACGGGCAGTGCAGGGCAGCGTGTCGATGATCTCGGCTTCTGCACGGGTGAGGTCGTTGAAGCGCAGCCAGATTGCCTGAGTGTCAAAGGCGCAGTGTGTAAAAGCGAGTTCGACGAACAACGTCCAGTGGCGGGCTTCACTGGCGGCGATCGCATTGTAGAAGTCCCTTAGCTGGGGATCAGGTGCCCACTCGGCGACGAGTCCGAAGCGCTCGGCACCCCTGCGCTCGACGACGGCACCGACCAGCAAACGATCGAGTAGGTAGACCTCCGTACCCCGCCGGATGAGCTTGTTCAGCGCATTGACGTACGGGTCCTTAACGTCGGCCGCTGGCGTCAGTCCGCGGTCGAGCAAGAGCCGGATGACTTCACGATAGTGGGTCAACTCCTCTACCGCCAGATCGACCATCGCCCGCACGAGTTGGGCTTTGTCCGGGTAATGAGCGGCCACATTTAACGCCATACCCGAGGCTTTCTTCTCGGCAGAAGCATGGTCTTTGAGAAAAGTGTCGAAGTCCCGGGTGACGGTATCCAGCCACTCAGAGGCACTGGGGGACAGCGGCAGTGCTAGCGATAAATCGAATTCAGCCACGCAGCGATGTCGTCTATTTCCTGGGGACAGACTTGGTGGCCCATAGCGTATTCGTGCCACTCGACCGAGTAGTTGAGGCTTGCCAGCGTTTCCCGGGAGGTGATGGCACGAGTGATGGGAATCATCGGATCGCTCATGCCGTGCGCCATAAAAATGGGCGAATCGACATTGGCAAAGTCGACACGTTCAGCGAGGTGCTCGTGATCGTGCACGTAGGTAGACAGCGCCATGATGCCTCTGAGTTTGTGGCGGTACGCCAAGCCGAGTCGCAAGGCGATGACCCCGCCTTGTGAGAATCCGGCAAGGGTGATGGCATCACGAGACATCCCACGGTCTACTTCGCGCTCGATGAGCCCGGTCACTTCAGCGCAGGAGGCGTCGATGTCCTGGGTGCCGGCCAGCGGCGCCCCAGGATCGATATCGTACCAACCGCGCATTTCCATGCCGCCATTGATGGTGATGGGACGCACCGGTGCGTTCGGAAAGACGAAGCGCAGCGCTCGTTCGAGCTCCAGCATAGGCACGATCGGCTCAAAATCTGTGGCATCGGCGCCAAGGCCGTGTAGCCATATGACACAACCGACGGGATGATCGCCGGTGCTCGTCTCGAGGCAGTCAAGGGTAGTCACGAGGGTTCCTAAAGTGACGTCGCCACGCAGTATCGTTGAAGGGGGACAAGCCGTGCAACTTGTCGTCCCGGTGTCCATAATGCGCCGCATGGACGATGGTTTAGATAGAGGTGGCAGTAAAGACCTCCGACGGCTGGGTCCGGCCTTCAAGTTCTTAGCTCCCTACAAAAAAGAGGTGCTCTTCGCGAGCGTCGCTCTGGTGGTGACGGCGGGTGCGACGTTGTCGTTGGGGCAGGGCATTCGGTTGGTGATCGACCGAGGCTTTGCCAGTGGCGAGGCGGCCATCTTGGTGGATTCGCTGACGTTGTTTGCCGGTTTTGTCGTTTTGCTGACGCTTGGGACCTTTATCCGGTTCTACTTTGTCTCCTGGGTGGGTGAGCGCGTGAGCGCCGACATCCGCATGGCTGTGTTTCGCCATCTCATCCACATCCACCCCGGGTTTTTCGAACGTAACGCACCCAGTGAAATCCAATCGCGGATTACCACGGACACCACGCTGCTGCAGACCGTCATTGGCTCATCGGTGTCCATCGCGTTGCGCAATGTGCTCATGTTCGTCGGCGGTGTCATTTTGTTGTTCGTCACTAATGCAAAGTTGTCGCTCATCGTGTTGGCGAGCGTGCCGTTCGTGGTGCTGCCGATCGTGTTGTTCGGCCGCCGCGTGCGGCGCTTGTCGCGCACGAGCCAGGACCGCCTGGCGGATGTCGGGAGCTATGCGGGTGAGTCGTTGCGCCACATCAAGATCGTTCAGTCCTACAACCATCAGGCTGAGGATGAGGCCATGTTCGGACGACGCGTCGACTCGGCATTTGCCGTGTCGGTGGTCCGCATTCGCCAGCGCGCGATGCTGGTGGCTATCGTCATGTTGCTGGTGTTCGGCGCGGTGGCGACCATGCTGTGGGTGGGTGGCCAGGACGTCCTGACGGGCACGACCAGTGCGGGCGAACTCGCGGCCTTCATTTTTTATGCGTTCATCGTTGCGGGGTCCGTCGGAGCGATCAGCGAGGTGTTGAGTGATCTGCAACGCGCAGCCGGGGCTACCGAGCGCCTGGTGGAATTGCTGGAGTCGCCCAGCGAAATCGAGGAAGTCGAGGATGCCGTCGACCTGCTGCAGGTGAATGCGGATGTCTCTCGCGGACTCCTCACCGTGGAAGACCTCCATTTCGCTTATCCAATGCGGGCCGAGACTGAAGTCATTGCCGATGTCAGCTTTGCCGTCGAACCGGGCGAAATGGTGGCGGTGGTCGGACCTTCCGGTGCCGGTAAGAGTACGCTGTTCGACCTCTTACAACGATTTTACGACCCACAGCTGGGGCAGATTCAACTCCACGGTTACGATATCCGTCAGGTGACGCTGGCTTCGTTGCGTGGGTTGATCGGTTTCGTGCCGCAAGACAACGTATTGTTCTCGGGTACGCTGAAAGACAATCTTACGTATGCGAATCCCGAGGCCGACGATGCCCAACTGCAAGAAGCGTTGGTGCTTGCCCACGCAAGTGATTTCGTTGCAGCACTGCCTGACGGATTGAATACGGTGGTGGGTGAGGGTGGCGTGGGTTTGTCAGGTGGGCAAAGACAGCGCCTGGCCATTGCCAGAGCGTTGTTGAAGCAACCGGCGATCCTCTTGCTCGATGAAGCCACATCGGCATTGGATGCGGAAAGCGAAAACCACATACGAGCGAGCATTGACGCGCTCAAAGGTCAAATGACCATCGTCGTCATAGCGCATCGTTTATCCACGGTGCGGCAAGCCGATCGGATTCTGGTGCTCGAGGGCGGCAGAATCGTTGCGCGGGGTTCGCACGACGAACTGGTGCAATCGAGCGAGTTGTACGCTCGATTTGCCGAAATGCAGTTTGCCGCCTGATGAAAGCCTCGAGCGCGTGATCAGAAGTTGAAATGGGCAAACTTTGGTTTAGAATGCCGGGCTCACTGACAGCCTTGAGCGCGAGTGATGGGTGTTAGAGTCTTGGGAAGGCACTGTCGGTAGTTCAAAACAATATAGGTCCCAGCCTGGATACAAAAGCAATAAATGCCGGGCGCCAGGTATAGGAAACCAGGCATAGGAAAAGGGACCAACGATAACGCTACGTCTCTGATCGATAATTTGTAAAAAGACACAAGAGATCGTACCGAACTAGGGGTTGGCACACATATGGGTCCGCTTTCCGGATTTAGAATCATTGAACTTGCCGGTATTGGGCCGGGTCCGTTTTGCGGCATGATGCTGTCCGATATGGGGGCAGAGGTGGTCCGTGTAGAACGGCTCACTGGCGCCAATGCCGCACCGAAAGACGTGCTGGCGCGCAATCGTCGTTCCGTGGCATTGGATCTCAAGAATCCGCAGGGTGTGGAAGCGGTTCTCAAACTCGTCGAAGGTGCTGACGCGTTGTTTGAGGGGTTTCGTCCAGGTGTAACCGAACGGTTGGGTTTAGGCCCCGATGAATGCATGACCCGTAATCCGAAACTGGTGTACGGGCGCATGACGGGTTGGGGTCAAGACGGTCCCATGGCCAATGCCGCAGGCCACGATATCAACTACATCTCTCTCGCTGGCGCGCTGCACGCTATCGGCAGGCCGGGCGAAAAACCGGTGCCGCCGCTCAACCTGGTGGGTGATTTTGGCGGCGGTGGTATGTTGCTGGCTTTTGGTCTGGTTTGTGCGTTACTCGAGACGCAGCGGTCCGGGCAAGGCCAGGTAGTGGATGCTGCCATGGTCGACGGAACGGCCAGTTTGATGGCCATGTTTTTCTCCATGGCCGCGGGTGGCAGTTTTCAAGATCAGCGCGGCACCAATCTGCTCGACGGCGGCGCGCACTTTTACGATACGTACGAAACGCAAGATGGCAGATACATCAGCATCGGTTCCATCGAACCGCAATTCTACGCACTGCTGGTGGAAAAGGCAGGGCTGGATCCTGTCAAGTACAAAAATCAGATGGATCCCTCGCTCTGGCCCGAGCTCAAGCAGGATCTAACGGAAGTTTTTCGTAGCAAGACGCAAGAGCAGTGGTGCGAGATCATGGAAGGCACCGACATCTGTTTTGCACCGGTACTGAGTATCTTCGAAGCACCGGGTCATCCCCACAATAAGGCCCGCGAAAGTTACCTCACCGTGGATGGTGTCATGCAACAGGCACCCGCACCGAGGTTTTCGCGGACTCAAGCAACTGTTGCACACGGCGCCAGAGTCCCAGGAGAGGATACGGTAGCCGTCTTGAAGGACTACGGCTTTGGCACGGATGAAATTCAAGCGTTGAGCGATGCCGGTGTAATCGCACCGGCCTAGCTCTCTCCCAAGAAATAGAAACTAATAATGAATAGGACCTCCCAATGAGTGTAGAACTGCTAGACAACCCCCGCTTCCACGGCTTCCGCGTACGGCGTCAGATCGATGGTAAAACCTATCAAGAGTACTTTTCACTTAAAGAAAACGGTAAACGGATACGTGGTGCGGCTCGGGCCAAGGTCAAAACGAAAGCCGAGAAGCGCGACGCAGAGCTGGAAGCGATCCAAGAGCGTGCGCGTGACAAGGCCGACAAAGAAATTCAGTTCGATGAAACGGGGCAAGTCAAAGGCATATTGTGTCGTCTGAAGCGCGAGAAGAGCGGCACTATGACACCTGTGTTCCAGGTCGGCATCATGTCGCGCCTTACAGACAAGATCGTCAACACGACAGTGTCCCTGAACAAGCACGGAATTCCCGCGGCCTGGGCCAAGGCAGTGGATTTCTATTGCACCCACAAGGAGATCAGTAAGCGCTCCAAAGTGTATAAAGACCTCATGAAGCAATGCCCAAGCAGAGCCAAGGTCAACAAATTCCTAAAGAGCTGAAAACGCTCAACAGCTGATTGGAACTTTGCCCAATGGGTTACGCGGAAGTCTACCAGCGTTCGCTCGACGACCCGGAAGGGTTCTGGGCGGAAGTAGCGCAGGATATTCCTTGGTTGGAAGCGCCGAAAACGATCCTCGATCGGGATCCTAACGGTGCATGGCGGTGGTTCAGGGGCGGCAAACTCAACAGTTGTTACGTTGCGCTCGACCAACATGTCGAGTCGGGTCGAGGCGCACAAACCGCGCTCATTTACGACAGTCCTGCGACTAATCAGGTAGTCGAGTACTCCTACCGGGAGTTAACCGATTGGACCGCGCAAGTTGCCGGTGATTTGGCGGCGCTTGGTGTGGAGAAAGGCGACCGCGTGGTCATCTACATGCCGATGATCCCGGAAACCGTGGTTGTCATGCTGGCGTGCGCTCGATTGGGCGCCGTGCATTCAGTGGTATTCGGAGGATTTGCGGCGCCGGAACTGGCGACCCGCATCGACGACGCCACACCCAAGGTGGTGTTGAGTGCCTCGTGCGGCATCGAATTCGATCGAGTCATCCCGTACAAGCCGTTGCTGGACGAAGCGTTGCGGTTGGCATCGCACCGTGTCGAACACACGGTGATCGTACAGCGACCGCAAGCACAAGCAGAACTTGTCCAAGGACGCGATCTCGATTGGAGCGCCTGGGTGGGTGGAGCCAATGCCCATGATTGTGTGCCGGTGGATGCAACGGATCCGCTCTACATCCTGTACACCTCCGGTACCACGGGAAAGCCGAAGGGTGTGGTTCGAGACAACGGCGGTCACGCTGTAGCGCTCAACTACAGTATGCGTGCCATTTACGGTGTGGATGCGGGAGACGTGTACTGGGCAGCCTCCGATGTCGGCTGGGTCGTGGGACACTCATATATCGTCTACGGGCCGTTGTTCAGAGGGTGCACCACGATCCTGTACGAAGGTAAGCCGGTGCGCACACCGGATGCCGGTGCGTTTTGGCGCGTGCTCGCCCAACACAAGGTGAAGAGCTTCTTCGTAGCGCCCACGGCGTTTCGAGCGATCAAGAAAGAGGATCCGGATTGCGCGTTAATAAAGCAGTACGATCTTTCTTCGCTCGAGTACCAGTTCGTAGCCGGCGAACGGCTAGACCCCCCGACCTATCACTGGTTGCAAGAGCACCTTCCGGCGATACCGATCATCGATCATTGGTGGCAAACCGAGACCGGCTGGTCGATCTGCACGAACATGGCCGGAGTGGAGTTGCTTGAGACCAAGGCGGGTTCGCCCACGCTGCCGGCACCCGGCTACGATCTGTTGGTAGTCGATGAGCAAGGCGCTGAGGTGGGTGCAAACGAAGAGGGGGCTATCGTCATTCGCGAACCGTTACCGCCGAGTGGCTTCCCGACGATTTGGGGGGATCACGAGCGGTATCTCGAGAGCTACTGGAGCCAGTATCCCGGCTTCTACCTGACCGGTGACGGCGGCTATCGTGACGAGGATGGGTACGTCTATGTGATGGGTCGCATCGACGATGTCATCAATGTTGCCGGACATCGTCTATCGACCGGTCAGATCGAAGAAGTCGTGGCGGATCACCCGGCTGTCGCAGAGTGTGCAGTCATCGGCATCGCGGATCGTGACAAAGGTCAAGTTCCCATGGGGCTGATGCTGTTAAAAGATGGGGTCAACATTGCGCACGATACACTTCAGCAAGAACTGGTGCAGATGGTAAGAGACCATGTCGGTGCCATCGCCAATTTCAAGCGGGCCATTGTCGTGCCCAGACTGCCAAAGACACGCTCAGGCAAGATTTTGCGGCAAGTGATGCGTAAGATGGTCGACGGCGAACCGTACACGGTGCCTTCCACGATCGACGATCCCGCGATTATCGATGAAATCGGCCAGCGCTTGTCGGATGAAGGTTTAACTCAAGAAAGCTCTGATTAATTAGACTCTAGAACGCAAGACACTTTGATTATCGTCCACGGTACCATTCCGATACGCCCGGACTGCCGCGATGCAGCGTTGCGCCTTGCGCGTACCATGGCGGATGCCACACGCGAAGAGATGGGGTGTATTTCCTACGACTTCTATGTGGGTCTTTCCGATCCGAACACACTCATGCTGTTCCAAGAGTGGGAGAGCATGGAATCGCTGATGGCGCACTTTCAGACCGATCACATGGACGAATTCTTGAAGGCGTTACCGGAAGTGGTGTCCGGAGAAATCACCACCAAGCGCTACGCAGTACAAAGTGTTGATGAGGACGAAGGCGTAGGGGAAGAACCGCCGCCACCCCCAACGATCCATTAGGACGGTGTATTCGTCTCACCGGCTGCAAGCGCGCGTACGAGCATCGTCGTAGCAAGACACAACGTCAACGCAAACACGATTTCGAGCACGCCGATCAGCCGATGCTGACCAACGTAAGCCACAACCACCCCGTGAGCGAAGTACAACAGGCTGGCCAGGCAGAGCACGAATGTGGCGCGTATATTGCGCCGTAACGTGCCAATGAGCGGGATCAGTAGCGGTGCGACTTGTAGAGCGAACCAGGTGATGTTGGCCACGCTTGCAGCACCCGCGGACAACGGATCGATGAAAAACTGTTGCAACCCCAGCAGCGCGAATATCGAGCCGGTGGCCACCAGTACACTAAAAAGCCACCCCTTCATGCGTAGTTGCCAGGGAGCCTGTAATTAGTTATCGCATGCTCGGAGGTTCCGGCTCGATGACTGTGCAAGGGACCGAATCTCCGATTCGGCACCTTGCTCACAAAGCCCGTGTGACACGCTGAGCACGCGATAATCTGAGGTTCCCTAGAGTAACTGTAATGCCAGGCGGGCAATTTGCGCGCCTTGTGCGACGGCCAGTGCCGCTTCGTGTGCGCTCAGCTCGGGCCCGTTTGCCGCAACGTGCGTTACACCGTACGGTGTGCCGCCGGAAGTGGTCTCGTTCAACGCGGGTTCTGAATATGGCAATGGCTGGATCAGCATGCCGTGGTGCATCAGCGGAATCATCATGGACAGCAGCGTCGACTCTTGTCCGCCGTGAAGCGAGTTGGAGGAGGCGAACAAACAGGCTGGCTTGCCAACGAGCTTACGACTCACCCAAAGGTCGGCTGTGGTGTCCAAGAAGTGCTTCAGCGGCGCGGCCATATTGCCGAACCGTGTGGCACTGCCGATGGCTAAGCCAGCGCAATCGGCGAGCTCCTTTTTAGTGCAGAAAACCGCACCTTCTTCCGGCACCGGCGGCGCGATGCTTTCTGTGGTGACGTCCACTTCGGGTACGGTGCGGATGCATGCATCTATCCCCGCTACCTGGTCTATGCCACGCGCAATGTGCATCGCCAAGTTCTTGGTTCCGTGGGTGCGCGAGTAGTAGAGCACTAGGACGTACGGGACCGCCATCTACAAAATGTCCAGAACCGTTTCCGGCGGCCGTCCGATGGCGGCGGCGTCCTCAGTCACGACGATCGGGCGTTCGATCAAGATGGGATCGTCGATCATCGCCTGAATCAGGTCCGCTTCGCTCAAGCGCTCGTCGGCGAGTTGGTTGTCCGCGTAGGGCGCTTCTTTCTTGCGCATAAGTTCACGTGGGGTGAGGGCGAGGCGCGCTAGAATCTCCCGCAGGGTCGTTGCGTCCGGCGGTGTTTGTAAATATTCGATCACGGTCGGTGCGTAACCGTGCTCTTGAAGTAGACTCAAGGTCTGGCGGGATTTGGAGCATTTTGGGTTGTGGTAGATGGTGACGGACTTCGGCATCAGCGCTGCACTTCTCGGTAGGAATAAATTCGGGCAAAGTATAGCGGATCTCGAATCGCTCACTCGTATTTTCCTCTTGTCATCTCGGAGCACTCGGGCCGATTCAGTAAGGGATCATTGTGGCCAACGATTACATGAACAGCATGAATGAAAAACTCGCCAAGCTATGGGAAGAAATCGTCTGGCACGCAGTCCAGATGCGTCAGCAGTTTTTCGATCACGATTGCCTGGCGGCTGCGGGAGCGCTGACTTACACCACGCTCTTTGCAGTAGTGCCGCTCATGACGGTGACCTACACGTTTTTTTCGCTGTTACCGGAATACGAGCACGTCGGCGATCAGGTGCAGGATTTTATCTTCAAGAACTTCGTGCCGGGCAGCTCGGACGTCGTCCAAGAGAAGATCGTAGAGTTTTCGGGTCAAGCGCGTAATTTGACCACCGTTGGATTTGTCATCTTGTTCGTCACCAGCTTCATGATGCTGGTGACGATCGAACGCAGTTTCAATACGCTGTGGCACGTAGCGGAGCCGCGCCGCGGCTTGCAGCGGTTCCTGTTGTACTGGGGCGTGTTGTCCCTCGGCCCGGCCAGCGTGATTGCGGGCGTGTTCTCCAGTGCTTACCTCTTTGGCCTGCCGATGGTGTCGGATCTCGATGCATTCGGGCTCAAGGAGTTGTTGCTGAGCTACCTGCCGGTGATCCTGAGCGTGGCGGGTTTCACCGTGCTGTACTACGCCGTACCCAACTGCTTCGTGCCGCTGCGTCATGCACTGATTGGGGGGATTGTAACGACCTTCGTTTTTCAGTTAGCCCTCGTGGCGTTCGCCTTCAGCTCGCGGTGGCTTTCTTACGATGCCGTATACGGTGCTTTTGCCGCATTTCCGGTGTTCTTGCTGTGGCTCTACCTGGTTTGGGTCATCGTCTTGTGTGGGGCGATTTTCGTGCGTTCCCTGTCTCTTTCGCGTGGAGACGACGGTACCGGGGAACCGCTGATTATCAAAGCGTCGCGAATACTGCGTATCCTGCATGACGCTCATCTGGAAGGTGCGGGTATCACGGACCAAGACATCAATGATGTCGTGGCGTTGAACCAGGCCGAACACGATCGCGTGTTCGGGGTGTTTCAGAAGCTCAAGCTGTTGACGTTAACGGACGATGAGAAGTGGATTCTCGGGCGCTCGCTCAAGGGGGTCACGCTGTGGGATCTCTACCAGCAGCTGCCTGACAGTCTCGACATGACGCGATTGAAAGCCGTGACCGATCTTCCTAATATCGTCGATCCACTTGTGAACATCACCCAGTTCGGTTCCAACGAAATGTCGGTGAGTTTGGATACGGTATTTAGTACATGAACAGTCGAATCGTTGCCGCTATGGCGATCCTCCTCGCGTTGATGGGCTGCGAGGGAGGGCCCAAGGCCTACTACGCAGACGGCAGCATCGTCGATGCGACGGTCTGGCAGGATCGCTACTTGATCATCAACTACTGGGCAAAATGGTGCGGACCGTGCCGCGCGGAGATTCCCGAGTTGAATGAGTTGCATCACGCCCGGGACACTCACGACCTGGTCATCGTCGGTGTCAATTACGATTTACTGACGGGGACTAAACTGAACGAAGATGTCGACGCGCTCGGTATCGAATTTCCGGTGCTGACACAAGATCCTCAGCTTCAGTACGGTTTCGATAGGGCGACAATCTTACCCATGACTGTCGTCATCAACCCCCAAGGGGAGGTGCACGACGTACTGGTCGGACCGCAGACCCAGGATAGCTTGCTGGCTACGGTCGCCGCCGGTCCCTAGCGACAGTCGCGGGGTTTTAGCGATAGCGACAAGCTTGCAGCCGGTAGGTCGCGCAGCTGGCTTGAAGTTGAGGGAGTTCGTCGCGGGGTTTGTTGCGCCAGCGTGTGCGCCAGGCCTTGATGACCTTTTCGGGATATTTCAGTCGGCCGCGACTGCCGTTATATCGCGCCAAGGCATCCACCAGGTCGCCTTCAGCCTCACCAATGTAGTGTGCGAGGATGACCGTGCCGTAGCGAATGTTGGTTTCTAAGTGAGTGAGGTTGTCCTGCGGACGACCGATTTCCAAGCGCCAAAAAGGCATGACCTGCATGATGCCGCGGGCACCCACTCTCGATATCGCATACTGGTCGAAGGCGCTTTCGATCTGCATTACCGCAAGCACCAGATCGGGATCGAGTGTGTTGCGCTGTGCCTCCCGGTAGACCAGGCGCAGCAGATCCAGCCGATCGTCCTGAGCTTTCATGTAGCGTTGCAGACGTTGGTCGGACACGCGCAACCACACCTCTGCATCGAACTTGTCCATGTCATCGTAGTTTGCGGCCATACTTTCCACGAGTTTTTGCCGCAATGCGGGATCGACTTCAACCTCCTGGCGCGAGGCGTGGCCGACCGGCGGATTCAGGATACCTGCCAGTAGCAATGCGATGACGAAACGTCGCGGTTCCCCCATGGCTAGCCGATCTCGGTAACGCCTAAAACGTTGTCGAGCACACTGTTCAACGGCACCTCTTGAGGGTCTGTATCGGTGCGGCGTTTGTATTCCACGACACCGCTTTTCAATCCTCTATCGCCGATGACGACGCGATGCGGTAAGCCGATCAGATCGGCGTCGGCGAACTTGACGCCGGGTCTTTCGTCCCGATCATCGAACAACACCTGCACGTTAGCCTGCTGACATTGCTCGTACAAATCATCGGCGGCCACCTTCACGGTCTGCGACTTGCGATAGTTCAGCGCGATGATGTGCAGCGTGTACGGCGCCAAGGGTTCAGGCCAGACAATGCCGTGCTCGTCATGGTTCTGTTCGACGACGGCGGCGACAAGACGGGTCACGCCCATGCCGTAGCAACCCATGATGGGAGTGAGCTTACCGCCTTGCGGGTCGAGTACGTGCGCGTCCATGGTTTCACTATAAACCGTGCCGAGCTGAAAAATTTGACCTACTTCAATTCCTTTCAAAAACTGCAGCGTACCGGCCCCATCCGGTGAGGGGTCGCCTTCGACGACGTTGTGGGCATCGATGATCTGTGCAGCTTCCAGGGGACAATCGCGTTCCCAATTGACGCCGGTGTAGTGTTTGCCGTCTACATTGGCGCCACACGGAAAATCTGCCAGTGCGGCCGCTTCGAGATCGACGAGGTACGGTATTTTGCTGTCCACCGGACCCAACGATCCAGGTCTGGCGCCGACCGCAGCCAAGATGTCCGTCTCGTTCGCGAAGCGCAACGGGGCGGCGACGCCCGGTAACTTGGCGGCCTTGATTTCGTTCAACTCGTGATCGCCGCGCAGGATAATCGCGATAAGTCCATCCTCCTCATCCCCGTCTGCAGCGTGCACGACCAGGGTCTTGACCGTTTGTTTCGCATCGATGTTCAGCAACGTGCACAGCTCTGCGATGGTTTTTTCGTTCGGTGTGTCGATCAGCGTTTTCTCGGCTGTCGGTGTTGGCCGAGCCGGTGGTGGTGCTGCCACGGCTTTTTCCAGGTTCGCGGCGTAGTCCCCAGCCGACGCGTAAACAATGGTGTCTTCCCCAGCGTTGGCGAGCACCTGAAATTCGTGGGAATTCGAACCGCCGATATTGCCGGTGTCGGCCTCGACCGCGCGAAAGTCCAAGTCCATGCGCTCAAGGATGGTGCTGTAGCAATCATACATCGCTTGGTAAGTGGCATCGAAGGACGCTTGGTCTTCATGAAACGAATACGCGTCCTTCATGGTGAACTCGCGTGCGCGCATGACGCCGAACCGAGGCCGGCGTTCGTCGCGAAACTTGGTCTGAATCTGGTACAGGTTGATTGGCAGTTGGCGGTAACTGTGGATCTCGCGACGGAAGAGATCGGTGATGACTTCCTCGTGGGTTGGACCCAGGCAGAAATCTCGGTCGTGACGATCGTTGAGACGGAGCAGTTCGGGCCCCATCTTCTCCCAGCGCGCAGACTGTTGCCAAAGCTCGGCGGGCTGCACGATCGGCATGAGGATCTCTTGCGCCCCTGCTCTGTTCATTTCTTCGCGGATGATGTTCTCGATATTGCGTAGCACGCGTAGACCGAGCGGCAACCACGTGTACAGACCGCTGGCGAGCTGGCGAATGATACCGGCACGCAACATCAGCTTGTGGCTGACTACATCAGCATCGGCAGGATCGTCGCGCATGGTCGGTACGAGTAATTCGCTCTGTCTCATTTAATATTCCTTCGGGTAAGCAAAATCCTGCGGTGTTGTGGATTGCGAGTGACCAAATCTAGGAATCGATAGTTTGCCTGGCGGCCAAACGGTGGCAACCGGTGGGGGGTGAAGCGCATCACATAGTCCTTCGGGCCAAAATCTTGCAGTCCAATGTACAACCCGCGATCAAATCTAGGTACCGATGGCTGCTAATTGACCAAACCGGGGCGACCGATGCACTCCGGTCGTCGAGCGGCGGCTCCAACTTCGTTTCATCGCATTCCGCATGCATGTCCTCTCCAGAGTCGTACTCCTTCGCGTCAGCAACCTTGCAGTCCAAAGCTTAACCTGCTGATCAAATCTAAGGGCCGCTGGCTGCTAATTGACCAAACCGTGGCGCCCGATGCATACCGGTCATCGAGCGGTGGCTCCAACTTCGTTTCATCGTCTTTCGTATACATATCCTATCCAGGGGCGCCACGGATTTAAGAAAACAAAAAAAAGGGCCGACGAATCGGCCCTCATATTCTAGCTTGGCAGGATCTTAAGCGATCATGTCCTTAAGCTTTTTCAAGGCCGTGACTCTCACTCGAGTGCTGGCTGGCTTCGCCGGGATTACGATCTCTTCTCCGGTTGCCGGGTTACGGCCCATGCGTTGCTTGGTTGCAGGACGCTTTGCCGCCTTGATTTTCAGCAAACCGGGCAGAGTGAATTCACCTGCCGCGCGCTTGCGTATGTGCCGTTCGATGACTGATTCCAACTCATCCAAAACGGAATCCACGTCCCTACGGGTCAAGCCCGTAGCTTCCGCGATTTCGTTCAGAATCTGGGTTTTTGTCATTTTCTTTTTAATGGCTGGTTTACGTTTTGTCATCTTCGAGCTCTTCTCTTAGCTTTCTTCCTGGTCGCGGTTTTCTTGCGACGAGCAGGTGCTTTCTTACGCTTCTTAGCGGTTGCCTTTCTGCGCTTAGGAGCCTTCCGCTTCTTCTTAGCGGCTGCCTTCTTACGCTTAGGGGCTTTACGCTTCTTCTTAGCGGCCGCCTTTTTGCGCTTAGGAGCCTTCCGCTTCTTCTTAGCGGCTGCCTTCTTACGCTTAGGGGCTTTGCGCTTCTTCTTAGCGGCTGCCTTTCTGCGCTTAGGAGCCTTCCGCTTCTTCTTAGCGGCTGCCTTCTTACGCTTGGGGGCTTTGCGCTTCTTCTTAGCGGCTGCCTTCTTGCGCTTAGGGGCCTTCCGCTTCTTCTTAGCGGCTGCCTTCTTACGCTTTGGAGCCTTCCGCTTCTTCTTGGCCGCTACTTTGCGCTTCTTGGTCTTGGCCTTTTTGCGCTTAGCAGGTGCCTTTTTACGCTTCTTAGCGGCCGCCTTTTTGCGCTTGGCAGGTGCCTTTTTGCGCTTCTTAGCGGCTGCCTTTTTGCGCTTGGCAGGTGCCTTCTTGCGCTTTGCAGGCGCTTTGCGCTTTTTGGCAGCAGCCTTCTTACGCTTAGGGGCTTTCTTTCGAGTCGCCATGAACTAGTCCTTTTTCAGTTAATAAACAGCGCGATTCCACTCTCTAGTGACCCCGTACCTGTCGACAACCGGCTGTAAAAGAGTAGGTAATTCCTAGGCATTACCGTCTCCTTCTAATCAAGCTCTAGCGCTCCTTTGAGCTCTATCGCTTCAGCGCTTACTTCCTGACAGTGCGGTCCCTGAGGGGTTTCGCAACGTCTCTCTACCTGAAGTGTTCGCACGAAAGTGAACTCAAGAACACAGTCGACTACACAAACACTTTTCTCTCGGCTCTTTACTACGGTCAAACTTCGCTCTCGTATGATCAAGCTAACAGGAACAAAACAGTGGGGGAGGGGCGATGACTTAGCAGTGATTGGCTAACGAGTTTTCACTTGTTATTCGCATCATTCGCATCTGTGTTCGCGCGGAGCGCTCAGTACATTTGCGAAGATTCGGTGATCTAATCGTTAGCTAATTTGGGCGAAGTCTTTGCGGAACTCGAGTGAATGAACTCTACATTTCCGTTTTTTGTCGCGCCTTACCTACCTTTTCTCACCTAGTTAAGTGCTCGATTTGAGTTCTCAGTTTGGTTTAGAGCGTCGATGACACAGACAACCAAGGTCTGATGGCGCGAGTTATAGCTTATCGCAGCACACTCATCAACAAAAAAGTGTGCAAAATCACTGTATTTTTATTGGTTTTTTATAGATCATGCGCGCCGTTAAACGGGTGTGGATGAAGAACGGAACTCAAAAATGCCAATCTATGAGTATCGTTGTGACAATTGTGGGCACGAACTCGAAGCGTTTCAGAAAATGAATGAAGCCCCGCTCACGGAATGTGTTGAATGTAATTCTCCAAGTTTGCGCAAAAAAGTATCGGCCGCTGCGTTTAGATTAAAAGGTGGCGGTTGGTACGAAACGGACTTCAAATCGGGTGCAAAGAAGAATGTTTCAGGCAATGAAACAAATAGTGACGCAAAAAGTGACGACGGGGCGAGTTCCGACGGTGCGAGTTCGTCGTCCGGTTCCAGTGACTCGTCGCCGACTGCGTCGGATTCATCGACGAGTGGTGCGCAAGTCGCAAAAAAGCGCAGCGACGGCGGTTCTTCAGGCTCGACGAGCGACTGATAACAGCATAGAAAGACCATTTCAGGCGTTTTTACGGCCTTTTCGGCGCCAAATGTCGTCTTTTCGCCTGATTTTCAGGGCAAAATACCCCATTGCGCCGAATCAGGCTCAATCAAGTACGGAAAACTCGTAACTCGTAAACGTAAATACACGTAGATAAAGGAAGCACGATGCGGAGTCACTACTGTGGCGAAATACGCGCCGCGAATGTCGGCGACGAAGTTGAAGTTTGCGGATGGGTGCATCGCCGCCGCGATCACGGTGGGGTTATTTTCCTGGATCTTCGCGACCGCACCGGGATCGTGCAAGTCGTGTACGACCCGGATACCGAGGACAGCTTTGCGATTGCCGATCGTGTGCGCAACGAGTATGTGCTGCGCGCGCGAGGCAAAGTGCGGCCGCGTCCGGAAGGTACAGTCAATCCCGAGATGGCCACCGGAGAGATAGAAGTACTGGGTTCAACGCTTGAAATCCTCAATGCTGCGGCCACTCCGCCGTTTCAGCTGGATGAATACTCCGAAGCAGGTGAAGATGTGCGCCTGCGTTTTCGCTACATGGATCTACGCCGACCGGAAATGCAACAGCGGTTGAGAACGCGTGCACAGATTACCAGCCACGTGCGGCGTCACCTCGAACATGCCGGATACTGGGAGGTAGAAACACCGACACTATCCCGAGCGACCCCGGAAGGCGCACGCGACTACCTGGTGCCTAGCCGTACTCACGCGGGCCAATTCTTCGCGTTGCCTCAGTCACCGCAAGTCTATAAGCAGCTACTCATGATGTCCGGAATGGACCGTTACTATCAGATCGCGCGGTGCTATAGAGACGAAGATCTGCGTGCGGACAGACAGCCCGAGTTTACGCAGATCGACATCGAGGCTTCGTTTGTGTCGCAGGAAGAGGTGATGTCTTTGACGGAAGGCATGCTGCGTTCACTGTTTGCGGACGTATTAGACGTAGATCTCGGTGAGTTTCCGGTGTTGTCGTGGGCGGACGCCATGCGCGACTACGGCAGCGACCGTCCCGATCTTAGAAACCCGTTGCAGCTGAAGGATATCGCGGATCTGATGCGCGATGTCGAATTCAAGGTGTTCAACGGTCCGGCAAATGCCCCGGACGGGCGTGTAGTTGCGCTGCGCGCACCCGGGGGGGCGGCACTCTCGCGCAAAGTGATCGACGGCTATACGGAATTTGTTGGGCGGTACGGGGCTAAGGGGCTGGCTTACATCAAAGTCAACGATCGGAGTGCCGGTGCCGACGGATTGCAATCGCCGATACTGAAATTCTTGCCCGGAGACGTGACCGAAAAAGTGCTCGAGCGCGTGGGTGCACAAACCGGTGACGTTGTCTTCTTTGGTGCGGATGTAGCGCAAACCGTGAACGACGCGCTCGGTGCACTACGTAACGAACTCGCGTCTGAGCTTGGACTCGTAAAAGAAGGTTTCGCACCTTGCTGGGTGACCGAATGGCCCATGTTTGCTCAAGGGCGGGACGGTACATTGGTGGCGGAACACCATCCGTTCACACAGCCGACGTGTAGCGCGGAGGAGTTATTGGCCGCGCCGCTCGAAGCACAGGCCGCTGCGTATGACGTGGTACTCAACGGCTATGAGCTCGGCGGCGGTTCGCTGAGGATTCACGATAGCGAAGTGCAAACTGCGGTGTTCGAAGCTTTGCGCATGGGTCAGGAAGCCCAAAGTAAATTCGGCTTCCTGCTGGACGCGTTGAAATTCGGCTGTCCCCCTCACGGCGGGATTGCGCTCGGCTTGGACCGCCTGGCGATGCTCATGACGGACAGCCAGTCGATCCGCGAAGTCATCGCCTTTCCGAAAACTCAAAGCGCATCGTGTCTGATGATGTCGGCGCCAAACGACGTGGATGAACATCAACTACGCGAGTTACACATACGATTGCGTGCCTCCGTAAAAGAGGATTGAGAGAACGGGATAGAGAGTAGGTAGAGTCGCGAGACCGGAGACTTTGGTTAGATGGCGGGACACAGCAAATGGGCCAACATCAAACATCGCAAAGCCGCGCAGGACAAGAAACGCGGGAAGTTATATACGAAACTCATTCGCGAAATCACGGTTGCCGCTCGCCTTGGTGGGGGCGATGTCAATGACAATCCTCGTTTGCGCGCGGCGGTCGACAAAGCGCTGGCGGCAAACATGCCTAAAGACACTATCGAGCGTGCAGCGCAGCGGGGTGCCGGGGGTGGTGAAGGCAGTGATGTCGAGGAACTGGTTTACGAAGGTTACGCACCCGGTGGTGTGGCGATCCTGATCGACGCCATGACCGACAACCGCAACCGCACAGTCGCCGAGGTGCGTTATGCGTTCTCCAAACACGATGGCAACCTGGGTACGGATGGATCGGTGGCGTATTTGTTCGAGAAACAAGGCATCATCAGTTTCGCTCCAGGCGCCGATGAGGAACAGGTGATGGAGGCAGCTTTGGAAGCGGGTGCGTCGGACTTGGATAGCGAGGATGATGGAGCCATTTCGGTGACGACGCCTTGGGAATCTTTGAGCGACGTGGTTGCCGCACTCAAGGAGGCTGGTTTTGCTCCGGATCATTCAGAAGTGACGATGGTCGCTTCAACGATGGTTGAATGCGACGAAGAGGTAGCGGTGAAAGTCATCAAACTCATCGACGCCCTCGAAGAACTGGATGACGTTCAAGAGGTCTACACCAACGGTGAGTTTCCGGCCAGCGCATATAGTTGAGCCAGGGTACAGGACGACAGATGGGTAGCCTGCGCGTTTTAGGCATCGATCCTGGTTCGAGGCGTACGGGTTACGGACTGATCGAGTGCGGACCCCGGGGCGGTGCTGCCACCTATTTGGCGAGTGGTTGCATTGTCGTGGAGGGTTCCGATCTGAACACACGGCTCGGCGAAATTTACAAAAGCGTGGCGCACATCATCGATGAGTACAGACCCGCCGAATTGGCCATAGAGGACGTGTTCATGTCGCGCAATGCAAAGTCGGCGCTGATACTCGGGCAGGCACGCGGGGTTGCCATTGCTGCGGCAGTCGCGGCGGATCTGCCGATTGCCGAATACGCAGCACGCCGGGTCAAGCAGGCAGTGGTCGGCACGGGACGCGCCAACAAGGAACAAGTGCAGCATATGGTCAAGGTATTGTTAGATCTACAAGGTTCGCCACAGGCGGATGCAGCCGACGCCCTGGCCATTGCGCTGTGCCATATCAATAGTGGCGAGTTGATGAGCGGTTTGCGGTGACCGCCTCCTTATATATAGTCTCGCCACCATGATTTCCCGACTCAGAGGTCACTTACTTGACATTGACGGCAGCGTGCTGCTGATCGACGTGGGCGGTGTCGGCTACGAGGTCGAGGTGTCCGCCGGCGTGGTGGCTTGCGGGCTGGCGCTCGGTGATCCGATGGATCTCGTCACGCATTTCGTGGTGCGTGAAGACGTTCAGTTACTTTACGGATTTGTCAGTAAGGCCGAGCGAGAATTGTTTCGCGCTTTCGTGAAGATCAACGGCGTAGGCCCCAAAATGGCGCTGGCGCTCATTTCTTCCATCGATGTAAACACCTTGGCCCACATCGTGGCCACCAACAACGTCACCGCGTTGACCAAGGTGCCGGGTGTGGGTAAGAAAACCGCAGAGCGCTTGATGGTGGAACTCAAGAACCGCATCGATTCGCTCGTCACCAGCTCGACGAGCGCGGTAAGCGTGGTCGAGGTCGGTGGCGAGCCGGCCGCAAACGGCGCGGGGGTTGCCCCCAACGCAGCGCTGGAAGCGGAGAGTGCGTTGCTGGGTCTCGGCTACAAAGCGGCGGAAGCGGCGAACGCGATTGCACGCGCGCAGCTCGAACTGCAGGAGCGGGGCGTGGCAGCCGATGCCGAAGCGCTCATCAAACATGCCCTCAAGTCGTTCGCGCAAGCGGTACCTTCCAGCAGTTAAGCGAGGCGTCGATACCTATGAGCATAGAACCGGACCGGCTGGTTTCCGCCGAACTCGAAAGCGGTGAGCAAAAGTTCGACCACGCCCTGCGGCCGCAGCAGTTGGCCGAGTATGTCGGGCAACAAGCCGTCAAGGAACAGATGGAGATCTTCATCAAGGCCGCGCTCAAACGACATGAAGCGTTGGACCATACATTGATCTTCGGTCCGCCGGGATTGGGTAAGACGACACTCGCGAACATCATTGCTAAAGAGATGGGCGTGGCCATCAAATCGACCTCGGGGCCGGTATTGGAGCGGCCGGGTGATCTGGCGGCCATGTTGACCAATCTCGACGATGGAGACGTTCTGTTCGTCGATGAGATTCATCGTTTGAGTCCGGTCGTGGAGGAGATTCTGTACCCGGCGATGGAAGACTTTCAGTTGGACATTCTCATCGGCGAAGGTCCTGCAGCACGCTCCCTCAAACTCGACCTGCCGCGTTTTACCTTGGTGGGTGCCACAACGCGTGCAGGATTGCTAACGAGTCCGTTACGGGACCGATTCGGTATCACCCAACGCCTCGAATTCTACTCGGTAGACGAATTGACGCAGATTGTTACGGGTTCTGCTGGTAAGCTCGCGCTCGTAGTCGAAAGCGGCGGAGCGCAGGAAGTGGCGCGCCGCAGTCGCGGTACACCGCGCATTGCCAATCGCTTGCTGCGTCGCGTACGGGACTTCGCTCAAGTGAAGGCTGACGGCATAGTGACCGCAAGGATTGCCGACGACGCGCTGAATATGTTGAACGTCGACAAGGAAGGTTTCGATGTGATGGATCGACGCATCCTATCGACCATCATCGAGAACTTTGACGGTGGCCCGGTCGGTCTGGACGCATTGGCTGCTTCAGTCAGCGAGGAGCGCGATACCATTGAGGATGTGATCGAGCCCTACCTCATCCAGCAAGGTTTCTTAATGCGTACCCCCAGAGGCAGGGTGGCTACCAAGAAGTGTTACGGGCACTTTGGCTTGCGAGCACCGAGTGCTGAGCTTCAAGACGAAGATGATGCACAGAAAAGGTTGGAAATAGACTAAGGACACCGATCCGCAATGATTAGGTTGAAGGAACACTAGTTTGGCTGAACAAATTTCCATTTTCGAACTGATTGCCAACGCCAGTCTGCTGGTACAAATCGTCATGGCGTTGCTGGTGCTGGCGTCGGTCATTTCCTGGATGATGATTTTCCAGCGTTGGTTTTTCTTACGACGCGCCCAAAGTGAAATCGATTCGTTCGAGGATCACTTTTGGTCGGGTATCGATCTTAGGAAGTTCTATCTGGAGCTCGACGGCGACGACAGTTTGAACGGCATCGAGAGCGTCTTCGTGGCGGGGTTTCGCGAGTTCACGCGCTTGAGCGATCAAGCCGGCGCCGATGCCGATGCGATCATGCAAGGTGTGCAACGCGCCATGCGCGTGGCTGTCACGCGCGAGGAATCGCGTCTCGAAACACATCTGCCGTTTTTGGCCACGGTGGGTTCCACCAGTCCCTATGTCGGTCTCTTCGGCACGGTGTGGGGCATCATGAATTCGTTTCGTTCCCTCGCCAACATGAGTCAAGCGACACTTGCGTCCGTCGCGCCCGGTATTTCGGAAGCGTTGGTCGCGACGGCGATGGGCTTGTTTGCGGCGATCCCTGCCGTGATCGGCTACAACCGGTTTTCTGCCCGAGTGGAGGTTCTGATGAAACGGTATGAGAGTTTCAGCGACGAATTGACCACGATTCTCCACCGGGCAGCCCACTCCAAAACCCCTGCATAGCGAGCATCAACATGGCGCAGCGCAGAAAACCCATGTCGGAAATCAACGTCGTACCTTACATCGACGTTATGTTGGTACTGTTGGTGATTTTCATGGCCACAGCGCCGTTACTGACACAGGGCGTGTCTGTGGATTTACCCGAGGCACCGAGCGAACCCATCGAGGATGCGGAAGAGGACCCGCTGGTGGTATCGATGCGTGACGATGGGGCGATTTTCATGAATCTCGGTATTCAGGATGCGGACGACGAAGGTACACGGGTGACGGTGTTTTCGTTGGAGGAACAAGCCGGTAAAATCCTGCGCGCGAGGGCAGACGTGCCGGTCTATATAAAGGCAGACCACAAGCTGGGATACGGTGAAGTGGTCGCCGTGATGACGGTACTGCAAAAAGCGGGGGCAGAGAGTGTGGGTCTGATTACGGATCCGCCGCAGATCTAGCCGAGCTAGATACGACAGTTTAATTCACATTCTTATTCACATTAGTGATGCAGATTGACGCAAACAGGCCCTAAGACGACATAAGCTCAACCCGTGTTATACGCGCTCCGCAACTATACCTTCCCACTCATGCTGGCGATGCTGCTGCACGCGGCCGCCGTGTGGGCGTTATATAGTGGCTGGCATCCCGAAAAACAGACATTGCGCGATTTCGTCAAACCGAAAGCGGTCATGGCGAACCTGATTGTCATGGAGGCGAAAGCCAAACCCGCGCCCAAAGCCGCGCCGCAGCCCGTTCCTAAAAAGGCCGCCCCCGCGCCGGCTAAGCCGAAGCCGCAACCGGCAAAACCCAAAGTGGATCCAGCGGAACTCGCGCGCAAGAAGGCGGAAGAAGAAGCAGCGCGCAAAGCGGCCGAAGCGGCTCAAAAGGAACGCGAACGTCAAGAACGGTTGGCGGCACTGTCCGAGTTCGCCCAATCTTCGCTTGAAGACGCCATTGCCGAGGAGTCTGCGGAGCTGCAGGCAGGCACCGAGGAAATGGTGGCGCAATCCTATCGCGCGGCCATATACGAACTGGTACGCCAGAACTGGTCGCGGCCACCGAGCGCGCGCAACGGCATGTCCGCCAAACTGCTCGTCGAGTTGATTCCAACCGGCGAGGTGGTGGCGGTCACGATAGAAGAATCGTCAGGCAACACCGCGTTCGATCGCTCTGCAGAACAAGCCGTCAAGCGCGCACGACGCTTCGATGTACCGCCGGAGAATGCGATTTTCGAACGCTACTTCCGGCGCTTCTATTTCTTGTTTCAACCGGAAGATTTACTTAGATGACCACCGCTTCTTTTCGCCAGCGCTTCAGTGCGTTATGTGCTGTGCTGTGTCTTGGCGTTTGCACGACTCACCCCGCGTTCTCGAGCACACTCGATACCATCATTATCGATCGAGGGATGGATGAACCCATTCGCATCGCCGTGGTGCCATTCGCGGTCGATCGCAGCCTGCAAAGCGGTGATACCCGAGTCAACCTGGCCGACATCATCAGCTTCGATCTGGCGCGCAGTGGGCAGTTCGCGCCGCTCGAGTCGGAAAACATGTTGTCCCTGCCCAGCCAACGGCAGGAAGTGTTTTTCCGCGATTGGCGCATCTTGAAAACCGACTATCTGGTGATCGGCCGTGCCGCTCCCAACGCAGAAGGCCGCATCGATGTGAACTTCGAGTTGTATGACGTCATCGGCGAGCGCCGTATGCAATCACGTCGCTATACCGTGGATGCAGGTCAGTGGCGCGATGTCGCTCACAAGATGTCGGATGTGGTTTACGAGGAGATCACCGGCATTCGCGGGGCTTTTTCCACCAAAATCATGTACGTACTCGCGCAGAACGCGGGGAGTCCCGATGCGCGTTACCGGCTGGAAGTTGCCGATTCAGACGGCGAACGCTCGCGTACGTTGCTCAATTCCAAAGAACCGATTTTGTCGGCCAGTTGGGCGCCGGACGGCAAGCGAGTGGTGTACGTGACCTTCGAGACGGGTAGGCCCACCATCGTCATTCAGGATGTGAACGGCCCTTACCGGGAGCGTCTGACCAACTTCCGCGGTATCAACGGATCGCCGGTGTTCTCTCCCGACGGTAAGCAGCTGGCCATGGTGTTGTCCAAGGATGGCGACCCTGAGATCTTCGTCATGGAGCTCGCATCCCGCCAACTCAGGCAAGTAACCCGCCATCACGCCATCGATACGGAGCCAAGTTGGCACCCGGACGGTAACAGCATCATCTTCACATCGGACCGGGGCGGTCGCCCGCAGATTTACCAGCTCGAGTTGGCGACGAATTTTTTAGAGCGCTTAACCTTTCGAGGTGATTATAATGCGCGCGCACGACTCCTGCCCGATGGGAAGCACCTCGTGTTCGTGCACCGGGAGAATGGTGTTTTCCATATTGCATGGCAGGACTTAGAACGGGACAATTTACAAGTTTTGACTGAGACGGCTTTAGATGAGTCGCCCTCGCTGGCGCCGAACGGCACGATGTTGATCTATGCGACCCAATTCCAGGGCCGCGGGATCCTCGCGGTTGTGTCTATCGACGGTAGCGTGAAGTATCGGCTGCCTTCGTCGTCTGGGGATGTGAGGGAACCGGCGTGGTCGCCATTCTTGGAGTGATTCTAGGAATGATAACTGGAATGGTGATTCACGACATAACAAGACATAACAAGAAGACTATTTAACTCAGGTTACATATCCACCAAATTGCTGTACGAGGCAAAAGAGGAGAAATTGATGCGATTCATTCGAGATCTGACTGTGCTGGTTTTGGCTGCCCTGTTCGTGGCCGGTTGTGCCAGCAACAGCCAAACGGAGCCAGCCCCCACATCCGACGAAACCACCCAGGAACCGGTGGCGCAACCGATTCAGGAAACCGTCGACGAAGAACCGTCGGATTTCGGCCCTGATGGTGTGACGCCGTTGGGTCCGGACGGACGTCCTCTCAACCGGACTTTCTACTTCGATTACGATCGAGCCGTGCTCAAGCCCCGTGATCTGTCGGCACTGGAAACCCACGCACAAATTCTGCGTCGCAATCCGGACCGCAGCGTGGTCATCGAAGGCCACTGCGACGAGCGAGGCACCCGTGAGTACAACTTGGCGCTTGGCGAACGTCGTGCCGATACCATTCGTTCCTTCCTGCAATCCGCGGGCGTCTCGACGCGACAGTTAGAAACTGTCAGTTACGGTGAGGAACAGCCTGACGATCCTGGGCACAATGACGCCGCATGGGCCCGCAATCGACGCGGAGTGCTGTCCTACCGGTGACGACTAACCATGACTAGACTTCTGCGATTTGCCTCTCACTTAAGCGCGGCTTCGGCCGCGCTCGCTTTGTCTATGTTGTGGTTTCAACCTGCTTCGGCTGCGGTACCGGTCGAGGAATCCGTGGAAGAAGGTGAAACGGCGTCCTCGCAGCTCAACCGGAATGCGCAACAGACGCGACAAGGTCGCAGCGCCGAACCGGGTATCCCACCGACCATCGAACCCCCGAGTAACACCGAGTTTCAGCCGACACGCGGCAACACGGATGCCTCCGGCAACGTCACGGACAATAGTCAGCTTTCGCGATTGTTTTATCAGATACAGGTTCTGCAACAGGAGCTGCAACTGTTGCGTGGGCAGATCGAAGATCAGGATTATGAGATCAAGCAGCTGCAGCAGAATCAGCAGCGGCAATACCGCGACATAGACAAACGGTTGGCTGATCTCACAGCTGGCGGCGCTGCGGTTGGTGCATCAGCGTCACGCACCGATGCGCGCAATCCGACCGGCGATGGTGCCGGTTCGAGAAATGCGGCGGTCGGCAGCGTAGATGCGAGTCTGCTGACTGAACGGCAGGTCTATCAGCGGGCTTTCGACGCAATGAAATCCAGGCAGTTCGAACAGTCGATGACCGGTTTTGAGGACCTGATTCGCAACTACCCCAACGGTGAGTACACTCCCAACGCCTACTATTGGATCGGGGAGTTGCATCTGGTGGCCAACACGGATCCGGAGCAAGCCCGGCAAGCGTTCATGCAGGTGGTGAACCTTTATCCGGATCACCCGAAAACCGCCGACGCGCTGTACAAACTCGGTGTGGTCTACAGCACCCTCGGCGACAACGACAGCGCCATGACGTACCTCAATCGAGTGCAAGTCGAACACCCGGACAGCTCCGCAGCAGGTCTGGCGGCAAAATATTCCGACGCGCTACAGTAGTCGAACTGCACCCCCTTTAAGCGGTGGGGTCGATGCCAAACCTGCGTATCACTGAGATTTTTCTGTCCCTGCAAGGGGAAGCCAACACCGTTGGACGCCCGACCGTATTCGTGCGCCTGACAGGATGTCCTCTACGCTGCCAGTACTGCGACAGCGCGTACGCGTTCTCCGGTGGCCGTCAGATGGATGTCGATGCCGTCGTCACCCAGGTGCAAGACTATGGCGTTGAGTATGTCACCGTCACCGGTGGCGAACCGCTCGCACAACGCGAAGTTCACGATCTCATGAGCGCACTTTGCGATCGAGAACACCTGGTCTCGTTGGAGACGAGTGGCGCGCTACCGATAAAGGATGTCGATCCGCGCGTTGTGAAAGTGGTCGATTTCAAAACACCCGATTCCGGAGAAGTCGATCGCAATTTGTGGGGAAACGTCACTCACCTCGGGTCGCGCGATCAAGTCAAGTTCGTCATCTGCAGCCGTACGGATTACGAGTGGGCACGTACTCAATGTGTCCGCTACGATCTGTATGACAAAGTGGCCGACGTTTTGTTTTCGCCAAGTCACGAACAACTCCAGGCGCGGGAACTGGCCGATTGGATCGTGGCGGATCGTACGCCCGTCCGCATGCAGGTCCAACTCCACAAGCTGCTGTGGGGTGATGAGCCCGGCAGATGAACCCACCGACTACGGCAAAGGCCGTCGTGCTGTTGTCAGGCGGCCTGGATTCGGCCACCACGTTAGCCATAGCGCAAGCGCAGGGCTATGAGTGTTGGGCCTTATCGTTCGACTATCACCAGCGTCACTCCGCTGAGCTGAATGCAGCGAAAAGCATCGCCGCGGCTTGTGCAGTGAAAGAACACCGCACGGTCGCCATTGACCTGCGTCAGTTTGGCGGTTCAGCGTTGACGGATGACGCCATTGAGGTGCCGACCGGTGAAGCACCAAGCGAGGACATTCCGGTCACGTACGTGCCGGCGCGCAACACGGTTTTCCTGTCGCTTGCATTGGCGTGGGCGGAAGTGCTCGACGCGCACGCGATTTTCATCGGTGTGAATGCCGTCGACTACTCGGGATATCCCGACTGCCGCCCGGCGTTCATTCGCGCGTTCGAGCAAATGGCCAACCTCGGTACCAAGGCGGGCATCGAGGGCAATCGGCTGAGGGTGGAGACTCCGTTGATCAATCTCACCAAAGCGCAGATCATCGAGAAGGGTATAGAACTTGGTGTCGATTACGCCCTGACCGTGTCGTGCTATCAAGCAGATCAGCATGGTGCGGCGTGCGGTGAATGCGGTAGCTGTCGGATTCGAAAGGACGGCTTCAACGCCGCGGGGGTAGAAGATCCGACGCGATATTTCGGATAGGTCTCGAGCTAGAAAATCCGCATCCAAGCATGTAAAGTGCGCGGCCTGGCAATATAGCCTGGCATTTCAGCCACTTGGATATTCCCATTGGGTCGTTAGCTCAGTTGGTAGAGCACCGGGCTTTTAACCCGTTGGTCCTGGGTTCGAGCCCCAGACGACCCACCACCTAGCGCATACAACGAAGTTCATCCGATGCAGCGGTGATTCATGTTGCTCGTGCCTCGATTTCATGTTTCGAGCGCGACCGTGACGCTACCATGCTTCTATGTCATCCGTTTCACCGCTTAGACAGATCTACCATTACGAACCCGTGAAAGATTGGCTGGGGACCTCCGGGCAACCGACCGCAACTCAGTTCCGGGCCATCGCGGACGCCGGGTACGAAGCTGTCATCAATCTCGCTCTCCCGGACTCCGACCATGCGATCAGCAGCGAAGGCAGCATCGTGTCCGGCTACGGCATGGCGTATTTCCACATCCCGGTAGAGTTTAAGGCACCGACTGTCGACGATCTCCGGCTCTTCTTCGGCGTGATGGACGCGCTGGCCGGTCGTAAGATCTGGGTTCACTGCGTGGTCAACGCACGTGTATCCGCGTTCGTCTATCACTACCTGCGCCACGCTAGAGGTTTGAGCGAGGAGGAGGCAAGTTCAGAGCTTTTGCGGAAATGGCGTCCGCGTATGGATGAAGTCTGGCGAAATTTCCTGGAGATTCCCAAGGAAACAGTGCGCCCCTGAGGCAAGTACATCAAGAACTGCAGGAGAGCATCGAACATCCGACTCGGGTTTTCGCCCAGTCGGGTCGCAGGTCGGCATAGGCCTCGAATTCGGGTTGTTCGTCATACGGTCGGCGCATGACCTCGAGCGTTTCGTTGATCTTGCTGAAATCTCCCTGTTCCGCAGCGTCGATGGCCAGTTGGGCAAGGTAGTTTCTGAGCACGTACTTCGGATTGGTGCGTTTCATGAGTGTCGAGCGCTCTTTTTCGGTCACGTTCTGTTCGCCGAGCGTTCGCGCGTACTTCTTCAGCCAAGCGTCGGTGTGCCGCTTGAAATCGTCCTGCAAACTCGGTGGCTCATAGTAGCTGCCCAACAGCGCATCGAGTGTGGCTCGATCCGGCTCAACGCTGGCCAGGGCCCGGAAGAAACGCGTCATGTCGGTGGCAGTGCTGGTCAGTAACAGCAGCAACTCGTCGATGAGCGCTCCGTCGTATTGGTTCAATCCGAGTTTGGCCGCCATCATGACTTGCCATTGCTGCTCGTAGCGTCGCGCGTAGTCCGACAATGCCTGTTCCAGTGGTTGCGTCTCGCCGACGATGGGCAGCAGGGCATTCGCCAACTGCATGAGATTCCATTGGCCGATGGCGGGTTGTTGTCCGTAGCGGTAGCGCCGTTGTCCAGCGTCCGTGGTGTTCGGTGTCCAATCCGGGTCGAAGTCGTCCAGCCAACCGTAGGGCCCATAGTCGATGGTCTCGCCGAGAATCGACATGTTGTCCGTGTTCATCACTCCGTGCACGAAACCCACGCGCATCCAGTGCACGATCATATCCGCGGTGCGACTGCTTACCTCTCGAAACAGGGCGACATAGCGGTCTTTGCCGTTGGCATCGATGGTTGGAAACTCCCGCTCGATGACGAAGTCGGTAAAGGTTCTCAACAAATCGATTTCTTCACGCGCCGCCAACATTTGCAAGTGACCGAAGCGCACGAATGACGAGCTCAAGCGACAGACCACGGCGCCGGGCTCGGCCTTGGGGTGACCGTCGTACAACATGTCGCGAATGACCTCTTCGCCGGTGCCGATCAAACTCAACGCGCGCGTGGTTGGAATGCCCAAATGGTGCATGGCTTCGCTGCACAGAAACTCGCGAGTCGACGAACGCAACACGGCCAAACCGTCCGCTGTGCGAGAGTAGGGAGTGGGTCCCGCGCCCTTCAATTGCAGCATCCAGTGGGCGCCTGCATGCTCGACTTCGCCGAGATTGATGGCGCGCCCATCGCCGAGTTGCCCCGCCCAGTTGCCGAATTGATGCCCGCCGTAACAGGTCGCGTGCGGGTCCATGCCGCCGTGTTGTGCATTCCCTGCGAAGACCTGCACGAAGCCTCCGCTCGCAACATCGGCATCTGACAGTCCGATCAGAGCCGCTGCTTCCCGTGAGTATGCGATCAATTGCGGTGCGCTTACGGGTGTCGGCATCACTCGTGAGTACAGCGCATCAGACACTTGGCGGCGGTGATTGTCCGTTACGGGATCGGCTGGTAGCTCCGCAGTGAAGCGATTGTTGAATTCCAGAGTTTGCATAGGACTAGCCTACCTGAGACCCTGTAGGTATGCCCGTCGATTTAGAGCAAGCCGAGTTCGCCAACGAGGCCTTCTACCTAGCGTTCGAGAGCAAGGATGTCGAGGCGATGGCACATCTGTGGTCCGAAGACCACGATGTCGTCTGTCTGCATCCGGGGTGGCCGGCATTGATCGGCCGGGAACGAGTGATGGAAAGCTGGCGGTCGATCTTGTCGAACCCGCGCCAGGGTCAGGTCAGTTTCTACGGTGCGAGCTGTCACGCGTTGAATGACGACACCGTCGCGGTGATCTGCTACGAACTAGCCGGAGATTCGGTGATGGTTGCAACCAACGTGTTCGTGGAAGAAGACAATCGCTTGCGTATGGTCGTGCATCAGGCAGGATATTGCGGTAATCCCCCCGACTAATAATTGCAGCAGTGATCGAGTAATGGCAGGTCCACTATGACGCTGGAAATCGTTAATCACACGCGCGGTGAAGCGTGTATACGCAACTTCGATAAAACGCGTTTTGTCGACCCTGCTGTCATTGATGAGGAGTGGACACACCTCTGGCGCACACAGTGGTTGTTGGCCGGACTCGAATCGGATGTTGCTCACCCCGGCCAGTTTTTCGTCTTCGATTTGTACCGCGAACAGATTCTCGTCACGCGCACGGGCAACGGCGCGGTGCAGGGTTACTACAATGTTTGCCAACACCGCGGGAATCGTCTGGTGACGGACGAACGCGGCACCGCGGCCAACTTTCGCTGCGCCTATCACGCGTGGACTTACGACCTGGAGGGTGAGCTTGCAGCCGTTCCCTATGAGGAACGGTTTGCGGATGGTGTGCCCTGCGAAGAACGTGCCCTGAAGAAGGTGCATACCGCGATCTGGAATGGTTTCGTGTTCGTCAACTTGTCAGTGAAACCGCCACCGTTGCTCGAATTCCTCGGGCCGGTGGCGGAGCATTTGCAACCGTACCGGTTTGACCGCATGGTCCTGGTTGCGGACCAAAGCGTTCGATTGAACTGCAACTGGAAGGCGGTGATCGACAACTTCAGCGAACTTTACCATGTGGATTTTCTTCACCCGCAGCACAAGCGCATGGTGGACTGCTGCAACGATACAGTGCACTTGTTTGAAAACGGTCATACGGGTTTGGCTGTGCCGGGCGCGACGGTCAATCCACGCTTCCCGGTGCCGGAGGAGCCGACCGACATACAGTCGGCGCAATTGTTGAGTCTTGGACTCGATCCGGCCGATTTTCGAGGCGATGTATTGGGCGTACGTCGAGCGGTGCAGTTGCGCAAACGGGAAATTGGCGCCGCACGCGGCTTTCACTACGATGAATTCGACGACGCACAGCTTTCCGATGTATGGCAGTACAACCTGTTTCCCAATGTCATCTTGTCCTTCACTCCGGAGCACTGCTGGGTAATGCGGCCTCGACCGCATCCCACCGATCCTGCCCGCTGCGTGTTCGACAAGATGAGCCTGGTGATGTTCGGCGATCGAGACCTTGCGCAGGAGGGGGTCGAAATTCTGGGACCGGGTCGTCACGCGGTCACCGAAGACGGATTCAAACCGGAGGACTACTCACGCCCGCGACGCGACGAATTCGACTATGGTGCCGTCATCGCCGGTGAAAAGACCATGACCGACACCATCGATCAAGATGTGGAGCTGCTTGGAGGGGTGCAGGCAGGCATGAGTTCGGCTGCGTTCGACACGACGTTTCTGAACGACGATGAGATGCGGGTGCAGCACTTCCATGACCGCTGGGAAGCGATCATGGGGAAGCGTTGACGACGCTCAATTCATCGAAAGTTCCTTAACTCGGGTCTGCAATCTTGAGGATTTGTTTACCCAGATTGGCGCCGGTAAAAAGCCGTTGCAACGTGGCAGGGATGTTCTCGAACCCTTCCTGAACGTCGACTTGGTAGACAAGCTCGCCGGACTGAATCCATCCCAACAAATCCGTGATGGCCTCGGTTGCGCGGTGCATGTAATCGATGACGATGAACCCTTCCATGCGCGCGCGCATAATGACCAGATTCATCAGGTTGGTCGGACCGGGAATCGGGGCAGTGGCGTTGTAGCCGGAGATCCCTCCGCACAGAACGACCCGGGCGCGCATGTTGATGTGATTGAGGGCGGCTTCCAGAATGTCGCCGCCGACGTTGTCGAAGAAGACGTCGACTTTGTCAGGGCAGGTTTCGGCGATGCGTGCATCCACCTGTTCGTTCTTATAGTCGATCACTTCATCGAACTTGGCAGCGTCTTTAAGCCAGGCACACTTTTCCGGTCCGCCCGCTATGCCCACTACGCGGCACCCCTTGATGCGAGCGATTTGACCGGCCACCGAACCGGTGGCACCTGCGGCGCCAGACACGAGTACGGTTTCGCCGGACTTCGGTTCACCTAAATCCAACAACCCGAAGTACGCGGTCAGACCCGTCACGCCGAGCACCGACAGCATCATCTCGGGCGGTACCTGGTCGGGGATCTTATTGAGCCCGCCCAGCCCGGTACCGTCACCCGGGGTAACGACGATGAAGTCCTGCCATCCACCGGTGGTCTGTACCATGTCGCCAACCGCAAAATCGGGGTGCTTGGATTCTGCGACTTGACCGATGGAGCCGGCTCGCATGGGTTCTCCGAGATTGACGGGCGGTAAGTAACTCTCGCGGTCCTCCATCCACCCGCGTTGTGTCGGGTCGAAGGACAAGTATAAGTTGCGGACCAGCACTTCGCCGTCGCCGGCCGTTGGGATGGGCTGTTCCGCGTATTCGAAATTGTCCGGTCCGACAAGGCCATGAGGACGTTTGGCGAGCAACCACTGGCGATTGGTATTCATGCATTAACCCTGATGTTTGTGAAGTTTTCGGTAGCTTACTCTATCCGAACGAATACGGTACGCTTGGGTTTTCGGTAACGAGGGGAGGGTCATGGCTGAAGCTATTGCACTCGAACAAGTAGATCCATATTCGGTGGCATTGGAGCAGATCGATGTCAGCCGGCCCGAACTGATGCAAAACGATGTGCATTGGGGTTACTTCGAACGGCTCAGAAAGGAAGACCCGGTCCACTACTGTGAGAACAGCATGTTCGGTCCGTATTGGTCCATCACCAAGTTTCGCGACATCATGGAGATCGAAAAGAACTACCAGGACTTTTCCTCCGACCCCGGGATCGTCCTCGCCGATCGGCCAGAGGACTTCGAGACCGTCAATTTCATCGGTATGGACCCGCCCAAGCACGATGTACAGCGCAAAACGGTTCAAGGTGTCGTGGCGCCTATGAACCTGGCCAAATTGGAAGGCACCATTCGGGAGCGGGCTGCAAGAATTCTCGACAGCCTGCCGCTGGAAGAAACGTTCAACTGGGTAGATCTCGTTTCCATCGAGCTCACGACGCAGATGCTGGCGACGATTTTCGATTTCCCGTTCGAAGAGCGGCGGAAGCTGACATACTGGTCGGACATGGCCACTTCAGGCGAACTAGCCGGCGGACCAACACCGGAACCCGAGCGTCGGGCGGCTTTGATGGAATGTCTGGAGTACTTTACGCGTCTGCGTAAGGCGCGCGTCAATGAGCCTTTGAAGCCCGACCTGCTGTCCATGTTGGCGCACGGTAAAGATACGCAGGACATGCCGCCGATGGAGTTCCTGGGGAATTTGATCCTGTTGATCGTCGGCGGTAACGACACCACGCGTAATTCGATCTCCGGCGGCGTGCTGGCGCTCAATCAGAACCCCGACCAGTACGACAAACTTCGCGCCGACCACAGTTTGATTCCCAACATGGTGTCGGAGATCATCCGGTGGCAAACCCCGCTGGCCTACATGCGCAGGACCGCCACCCGCGATCTGGAATTTGGCGGTAAAGAGATCAAGGCCGGTGACAAAGTGGCGATGTGGTATGTGTCGGGTAATCGGGACGAAGACGAGATCGAAGATCCTAATGCGTTCATCATCGATCGCAAGAATGCACGCCATCATCTGTCTTTCGGATTCGGCGTGCATCGCTGCATGGGCAACCGCCTGGCCGAGATGCAGTTGCGTGTGTTGTGGGAAGAAATCCTGCAACGCTTCCGCTTTATCGAAATCGTTGGGGACATCGAGCGCGTGCAGTCGAGTTTCGTACGCGGTTACGCTGAGATGCCGGTCAAGTTGCACGCCTGGTAACGTCCGGCACACTCGTCTTTGAAGAAGAGGGTCCGTTACGAAAGGGGTTGCGCCAACTCGACCTCGGTCACCCCATGTAAGAAAGCGCCGACGCGCTGACCCGCGCGTTGTTGCACGCGCGGCAGTTGGATGAGCCTGCCGAATAGGCCGCGCACGGGATCTCCCCACCAAGCCCGGCTGAGGACGATTTTCGGCGGTACCGCCTGTAGTGCTTGTATTTGTTCGACTTCAACCACACGTTCCTTTTGAATGGCATCGAGTGCAGCGTCGAGTTGCGTAGGATCGACAGCGTCGTCAGCCAAGCAAGGCGTCAAATGATTTGAGGCGACAATGGCATCGCGCAACGCGATGTTGATGCCCTGGCCGCCGACGGGTGACATGGTGTGAGCGGCATCACCGATCACCAGAGCGCCGGACTGCCACCAGGTATTGACGCGATCGGCGACTACATCGAGCAGAAACGGTTTGTGGATCGCCTCGCGATGTTCAAGTAGGTGTGCGGCGAAATCCGGCGTAACATGGTTGGCCATTTCCTCGACCCAAGCTTCGATCCCGCGCGCGCGGAGATCGCCGAAAGTGCCTTTCAAAATGACCCAGCCGAGTTGCAGCGCTGCGTCCCAGGTGCGGTATGCAACCAACAGGTGGCCGCGCCCGGCAAAACCCCGCACACCGGGCCAGTCATCTGGGCACGGCAGTTTGCACCACACGATATCCATCGGAGCGCCGATTTCTCTAACCTCGAGATCGAGTATGCGGCGCACGATCGAGTTGCGGCCGTCAGCGCCGATCACCAGATCGCAATGTAATGATTCCTCGTCGTCGTCGTGCCGAACGGTGACGCCTGCGACGCGACCTTGTTCATGCGCGATATCCCGAACCGATGCTCCGCGGATCAATGTGAAATTGGTGTAGGCACTGGCCTTTTCCACCAGCATTTCCAGCACGGCGGGCTGGGAAATAGCCATGAACCGCGGAGGATTGAGTTCAATGCCGAACACTTTGCGTTTGTTGAGGTAGACCTCGCCGGCGGGAACGTCGCACGTTGGGGCTGTCTCCAGCGCGTCCCGTAAACCCATTTGCGCGAAAGCCTCGATGCCGCTGGGCATGAGCACTTCACCGCGAAACTCACGATCGAAATCGCGGCGTCGTTCAATCAGTGTGACGTCGATAGCTTGGCGTGCCAACAAGTAGGCGAGGCTGGCACCGGCGGGTCCGGCACCGACGATGACCACGTGGCTCAAAACCACCTCCCTTTCTGCGTACGCAAAGTCGCGGAGAAAGGTTAAGGGTCCTGCATCGAGCCTTCGTTTTCAATGCGATTGAGACGACTGGTCGCGCGCATCAACACCCCCAGCCCCAGCACGATGGCCGCGGTCCCCGTGATCAAGGCATATGCCTCCATCTTGAGCAACATGTAGAGCAGGCCGTATACGGATAATGTGACGCTCAAGAATATGGCCGTTAACGACCGTGACCGCGTGATTTGATAAGCGTACCAAGTGGTGAGACCGGCCATGATCAGCGTGGCTAGCGTATAGGCGATCGCGAACGCAACGTGTTCGGACAACGCCAAGAGTACTAAGTAGAACAGGACCAACGCGAGTCCGGTGACGCCGTATTGCACGAAGTGGAAACGGGCGCGAGTGGTTAACTCAAAGGAGAGCAACGTTAGGTAGGTCGCAGCGAGAAACAGCACTCCGTATTTGATGCCGCGTTCGACAGAACGGTACGGCGTCACGGGTTCATACAGCTCGACGGCAACCCCTTTGTCGAAAAGAACGTGCTCATCGGCTTCCCAGGACGCGGGGAAGCCTCGGGACAACCGGTGACTGATCCACTCGGCCGAGAACCCCTCCGCGGTGACCGTTGACGTATCGGGTAGGAAACGGCCCCGAAAGCTCGGATGCGGCCAGGTCGACGACATCTCGAGTGCGGCTTGCAGTCCAGGGTTGGTGGCCGCGAAGCTGCGAGTGCCGCGAACGTCCAGCGTCAGATCGAACGACAGGTGCTCGGGTGCTGCGTCCTGCGGCACCATCACGTTCACACCGTCGCCGAGCCAGTCGACACCGGTACCCGCTTCGAGTTCATACGCCGTGTCGCCGAGCGTGAGGTGAGCGCTGCGCACGCCGCTGGCATTACTGATGCCGATAACCAGGCGGGCTGTACCCCAGTCGAGTTTATCGGGATGTTTGATCTTGCTGATATCGAATTCGCCCTTGCTGAGCAAGTTGGCTTGATAGACCGGTACCTCGAAAATGCCCCTTTGACGAACCTCGTGGCCGATCTCGACACGGGTCTTGATCTCTCCTGGAATCAGCACGACGGGCGGGCCCGGTTTTTTTTCGACGGACCAGCCGTCTTGCTGTTTGGCATGTGCTTGCTGTTCGACGATCAGCAACGGACCTGTCACTTCTTGCGCATATCCCCAGCCGGAAGCAATGTTGTCGAATGCTTCCTCATAGTAGGCTTCACGCTCATAAGTGATCGAGCCGATCATCAACAGGGGTACGAGCAAAGCGAGGGCGATGACGCCGACGACGACGAAGCGTACCGAAATGTTATGGGTATCCATGCGCAAAGCGTAGGATGTGGGTGTGCAAAATCGGTGCAGCTAACGAGGGAAATTATGCGCTATTTCGTGAGTTTGATCTTAGTAGCGCTACCCCTGCTGGGTAGCGCCCAAGCGGTGTGTACGAGCGCACTTAGTGGAGACGCGCCTGAGGAAACGGCGCAGTTTGCGTTCCTGGTCGGCGATCATGAGGTCACGCTGCATGCATGGACGGGCGAGGGATGGACACCACCCCGCCCCGTGAACGCGCGCTGGAGGGGGTGGTATGGGCTCGATGGTCGGGGCATATACGACGAATGGCAAGATCCGCAGGCGCCCAACGGTGGCGTCGGTATCAATGTGCGTGTGTACGACACCAAGGAGCAAGTGTGGAAAATGATGTGGATCAGTACCAGCGGTATGCAGGTACAGGATCTGCGCGCCGAGGTGAGGGACGGCAAACTGACGATGTGGCAGGTGTATCCGCCGCGGCCGGGGTGGCAGGCGGTGTTCGAGGTGCTCGATGACAAGTCTTGGGCGCGTGAGGAGTTCGTGCAAGACGACAGCGGCGAATGGACGCCGCGGTTTCGATTGGTGGCGCACCGGGAGCGTTGTCCTCCATTCTGATGAGCGTGAGCTGCTTATTCGTCGGTATCTGACTTCGTCAGATCGTGTTTCCATCGTCGCACTCACGTTATAGTGAGGTGATGCCCAGCAAAACAAAAACAACAAACGACGCCCTTTACGACCCCTCCGGCGAAGCTCGAGAAGCCGACATTCAAGCCGTTCCTTGGCGCAGTTGGTATGGGTTGGGTGTTTTGTTCGTGGTCTACGTGTTCAACTTTCTCGACCGGTCGATCCTCGGCATCCTTGCCCAACCGATCAAAGACGAACTCAGCCTATCTGACACTCAGATGGGATTCTTGGGCGGTATCGCGTTTGCGATCTTCTACACCTTTGTCGGCATCCCAATCGCCCGCTTGGCCGACAAGACCGTGCGCCGAAGCCTGTTAGCAGTCTGCCTCGCGCTGTGGAGTGGCATGACCGTACTGTGCGGCTTTGCTGCCAACTTCGTGCACCTATTGCTCGCTCGCATCGGCGTGTCCATCGGCGAAGCGGGTGGAAGCCCACCGTCGCATTCGATGATCTCCGACCTCTTCCCAGAACATCGCCGAGCGACCGCGCTCTCGATTTATGCACTCGGTATTCCGGTCGGTGCCATGTTGGGTAACTTGTTTGGCGGGGTATTGAACGACGAATTTGGCTGGCGCATGGCGTTCGTCATCGTGGGTGCACCGGGCATCGTGCTCGCTCTCATCGTGCGTTTCACGATGGCGGAGCCCGTGCGGGGCGCCTCTGACTTGATGGTCCAAGAGCGCGCCGGAGCACCACCGGTTATGGATGTGTTCAAGCTCTTGTGGACAAGGAAGAGCTTCCGCTACATGGCACTGGGGGCTGCCTTGCATGCCTTTGTCGGCAACGGCGTGGGTTACTGGTTCCCATCTTTCATGATTCGCACCCACGGGCTCGACACGACCACAGTCGGAATCTGGCTTTTTTATCTGGGCTTTGCCGGCATGCTTGGGACATTCTTGGGCGGCTACCTCTGCGACCGGTACGGCAAGCGCGATGCCCGATGGTATCTATGGATACCCGCGGCTGCGACCTTGATCGCCGTGCCGTTCCAGTACTACGTCTACACGGGTGAGAATTGGGAGCTTGCGATCCTTCTCGCCAATGTACCCGTATTCCTCGGCGCCTTTTACCTTGGGCCGAGTTTTGCGCTGACGCAGAATTTGGTGGGTGTGCGGATGCGCGCACTTGCTGCGAGTGTGCTGCTCTTTATCACCAATTTGATCGGTCTGGGGCTGGGGCCGCAGCTAACGGGGATCATCAGCGATGTGTACAACGTGTTTACGGAACTCGGTGTACATTCACTGCGCTGGGCGATGGTAACGGTATTGGTGCTAAACGTGATCTCGACGATCTACTATCTATATGGTGCGAGATATCTGCGGGAGGACTTGGCAGCCAAGCCGGACTGAAAGCGAACTACCTTGGGTCTTTTACGACGACACCGTTTTTCATCACGAACGTCACAGATTCCAGCAGACTGACATCCGACAACGGGTCTCCGTCCACCGCGATCACATCGGCGTACTTCCCGGATGCCAACGACCCGAGTTCATGTTGCGCTTCCAACACTTCAGCGGCCACCGTCGTTGCGGCTCGAATGGCGTCCAGCGGTGACATGCCGTGATCCTTCATGATGGCGAACTGGCGCGCGTTCGTACCGTGCGGGAAAATCCCGGCGTCAGTACCGAAAGCGACCCGCACACCGGCATCCAGCGCCCGTTTGAAGCTCTCTCGTTGTCGTTTGCCGACCCGCCGCTCCTTGTCCAGCGACTCCGGCAGCATCCCCACGGATTCCCCTTGAGAGAGAATGTAGTCGGTCACATAAACATCCATGACCAGCGTTGCATCTTGCCGCTTGGCCATGCGCAACCCTTCGTCGTCGATGAAACTGGCGTGTTCGATGGTGTCTATTCCGGCGCGCAACGCGTTTTTGATTCCGGTCGCACCGTGTGCGTGCGCTGCGACTTTATATCCGCGGCTGTGCGCTTCTTCGGCGATCGCGGTGAGTTCCTCTACCGAAGCTTGGGGGGCCCCCGGTTCGGTGCCTTTCGACATGACGCCACCGGTGGCGCATGTCTTGATGAGATCAGCACCGTACTTCAACCGCTGGCGGACTAACGCGCGCGAAGCCCAAGGACCGTCCGCAACAGCGGGACTGGTGACTTCGAAATCCGGAGCCAACAGGTTGTTGTCTCCACAGTGCCCGCCGGTAATGCCTATACCGCCTGCCGCAAAAACTCGAGGCCCGGGAATGTCCCCGGCGGCGATAGCTTCCCTCAGTGCGACATTGACGTAGCCCGGTGCGCCGACGTCTCGCACGGTCGTAAACCCCGCAAGCAGTGTGTTCCGTGCATTGCGTGCGCCAAACAGTGTTGCGCGTGGGATCGAAACGCCAAGGTTGGCATAACCGTGCGTCTTGTGGTCTGCAGCCAGGTGCACGTGGAGGTCGATCAAGCCCGGCAACAGCGTCATCGAGCCTAAGTCGATGTGAGCTGCGTCATCGGGCTTTGACACGCTAGTGCCGAACTCGACGATTCTGCCGCCCTCAACGAGTAATGCTGCGGGTGAGATCGTCTTGCCGGAATCGACATCCAGCGCGTGTGCAGAGGTAATGTATAACGTGTCTGCTGCCGACTGCTGCATGAAGAAAGCCGTGCAGACAATGGCGCAAACAATGCCTAATACTCTTCCCATGCGTCCTCCGGCAATCGGGTGTTGCGGCTGCACTTCCCGGGCTGTTAGTGACTGTAGTCGCTCAAGTTGCGCAACATATGTGCCGCACCGTGCGGCTGATTGATGGCCGCGTTCGTGCCGAATAGATGCTCTTTCTGACGCCCGAATACTTTGCGATTAGCACCCAGCGGAGCGAGTTCACCGGCACGAGTCATGGCCCTATCGAGCAATTGCTCTGTGTCGGCGATCTCCTGCACGATACCCGCTGCCAACGCTTCGGGACCCGTCCAGCGGCGCGCGAGTTGGACGGTTTCGAAAAAAGTGTTCATCGGTAGTTTGTGCTTGAACAACGCCAACTCGGGAATGGGGATCGACATGCCAAGCTGCATTTCGTTGGCACAAACAAAGCCCCGGTCGCGGCGCTGGATGCGTACATCGTGACACAGCGCCGACATGAACCCTGCGCCAAAGGCATGTCCGTTGATCGCCGCCACGGTAGGCACGGGCAAAGTAATGATGCGGCTCATGAGCTTCATGAACTCGTCGCCGAAAGCGCTACGGTCGCCGGCTTCCGGATGAGCGTCGGGGTTTTGCACCCAATCGAGATCCAAGCCGTTTGAGAAGAACTTGTCGCTGGCAGCCGTGGTCACCAGCGCTGCCGGGCCTTCGGAGGCTTCCACCTCATCCAGGGCGTTGGCGATTGCCCGTACGAAAGTCGTGTTCCAACGGTTTTCTCCGGCATTCATGGTCATGACGAAGACGTCTGCTTCTCGGGTCAGGTCGATCATAGGTTCTAACACTTAAGTGGCTGAGCGGTGGTTCTGGGCAAAGCCTGTGATACTAAGGCAGTGCGTTCAGCTTTGCGACCGGGCCTGAGTTTGCATCGGGGGTTGAGAGAGCTGGATCAGCGCTTGCTTGGTGTCGGCATCGGCCGGGTAGAAGAGCTCTACCGAAAGCTCGTCCAACGTCACATCGTTGGGGTTGCCGAAGTGTGCCAGCATGGTGAAGAGACGATACGTCGTATCCCCCTTGTGCATGACCATTTCGATGGCGGGAGGCAGATGGGCGGTCCATACCTGGCGCCAGTCGGCGGGTGCATCGGGGTGGTTGAGGATCTCGTCGATGATGATCGGCAGCGTTGGGTGTTTGGGGTTGGCGAGCAGTGCGCGTCGCGCTCTAGCCAGGAAAGTCGAGATCAGTTCTTCCCAATTGCCGATGTGGGGTTTCAACCCAGCCTCATGCAAACACAGACGTACGATCTGAAACTCCGTGGGATGACCGATATCGGCCAGCATTTTGAGCGGGTCGATGAACAGGCTGAAGAAGGTCTGCGCTGCCTTGTTCGCCAACGCCATGTTCCATTGACCGTCCAACACCAGAGCGGGGTATGGCTCCTGTTGGTCGAGAATCTGTTGCAAAGCCTCCTTGAATACCGCGAGGTGATTGGCTTCGAGGTCGCCCTCTTTAAACGCTCCCGCGAAACCGGCGCTTTGTAACAGTACGTTCTGCTCGCGCAGCGGGATGTCTAGACTCGCGGCCAGGGCGAGCACCATACCCCTGCTTGGATTGGCGCGGCCGGTTTCCAAGAAACTTACGTGCCGCTGCGACACACCGGCCCGAGTGGCGAGTTCGAGCTGGCTGACATGCCGATAGGCGCGCCATTGTTTCAGCATGTCTCCGAAAATAGCCGACGCTTGCGCCATGGGTGCTCCCGCTAGCGCCCATTGAATGGGCGATTGCCCACAGTGTACTCGATGTAGTGCGTAGCACGATTACCTGGGAGGTAGTCGATTTCATGCGATCGCGCTGATGTAGCGTTGTACTTCGGGTCTGGGCTCGGCATATTGCGCAGCATCGCGTGTACCGCTTCAGGGGAGCCTCATGCTCGACCTCCGCAACAACCCGGTGAGCTACGACAATGCCCAGGCGCTCGAAGAGTTCGAGGTTGCGCTCCGGGAGTTTCAGACTTTCTTCGGCGATCCTATCGAGCGTGTGGAAACGATCCTCGCCAACCATCCGGGGTTCCTGGTGGCACACCTCTTTCGTGCGGTGGCTTACTACTTGACGTCCGAGCGGCGTTACCTGGAGCCGGCGCGTCAGAGCCTGGCCGATGCGCAAGCATTGGGTCATGGCGCCAACGAGCGCGAGCGGGGATTGCTGGCAGCGGTCGATCGACTGGTATCGGGTCGATGGGCAGAGGCTTCGGTGGCCTTCGATGAGATTCTACAAAACCATCCAACGGATGCCTTGGCGTTGCAAGCGGGACACTTGATGGACTTCCTGCGCGGCGATGCGCTCAATTTGCGCAATCGGCCCGGTCGCGTGTTGAGCCAGTGGGACCACGGCATGCCCGGGTATTCCTACATGATGGGGATGTATGCCTTTGGCCTGGAAGAGTCGAACCAATACGACCAGGCCGAACAAGTCGGTCGACGCGCTCTGGAGATTGAACAGCGGGATCCGTGGTCGGTGCACGCAGTGGTACACGTTTTGGAGATGCTGGGCCGTGCCAACGAAGGGATTGAGTTTCTCGAGTCAAGGGAAAACGACTGGGCACCTGACAACGGGTTTGCATACCACAACTGGTGGCACCTGGCGTTGATGTACATGGAGCGCGAGGATGACGCGCGGGTGTTGCGGTTGATCGACGATTGTATATTCGCCGATGCCGACGATGCGATGATGCTGCTGGATGTCACCGCTGTGCTATGGCGATTGTTACTGGTAGGCGTCGACGTTAGCGACCGAATGGAACGCCTTGCCCGGATTTGGGAGAGCAAAGTGCGCAACGAGGTGGGCTACTATGCGTTCAACGACTTACATGCGGCGATCGCCTTCGCCGCGACGGGGCGCGATGAGGTGTTGACCATGGTTGAGCAGCGTCTGGTGGAAGGCCTGGAGGCCAACGCGAAGACCGACGCTCCGCACAATCTGGAGATGACGAGTCGAGCAGGCCTGCCGTTGATTCGCGCGATCATCGCTTATCGTCACGGCCGCTACGCGCAGGCAAGCGATCTGATACGCGGTGCGCGCGACAGCGCCCATGTGTTCGGCGGCAGTCATGCGCAACGCGATTTACTCAATCTGACGCTGCTGAGCGCGGCGCAGAAGGGAGGCGATAGCGCCTTGGTTCAACATCTACTCAATGAGCGGGCCATGTTCAAGCCGGACGGCGTTTTAGGCAGGCGGGTGGTCGCTGCTGCCTGAGCGCCGGTCGTTAGGAAGATTGCAATCAGTCTTGGCAACTCCTAGAGTCGAAAGACAAATTGGGGATAGGGTAGGTGCCTTGCTTATGAACAAATCTAGCTTGACCAGATTGAGCCGCTCCATAGACGGTTGCGTAGCGTTCGTCACCGGGGCTGCAAGCGGGATGGGCGAAGCCACCGCCAAATTGTTTGCCAGTGAAGGTGCCGCGGTGGCGGCGGTAGATATCGACGAGGAAGGGTTGCGCCGCGTCGTGGATGAGATCAACAATGCCGGTGCCCGGGCTCGTGGGTGGACGCTGGACCTAGCCGATGCAGACGCGATCAAAAGCGTGATCGACGAAGCGGCGGGGCACTTCGGGGGCTTGGATCTCTTGATCAACAACGCCGGTATCAGCATTTTCTCGCCCATCGACGGTGAGGATTACGAAGCGGCGTGGGCAAAAACCTTCGACATACTCATTACTGCACATACCCGTACGATCCGAGCCGCGTTGCCTTACTTACGCCGGTCAGACAATCCCCGCATCGTCAACATCGCGTCGACCGAAGGACTGGGTGCCACCAAGTTCGGTAGCCCTTACACCGCGGCCAAGACTGGAGTCATCGGCTTAACTAGATCGTTAGCTGTCGAGCTGGGTGCGGAAAACATTACCGTCAACTGCATCTGTCCTGGTCCTATACGTACCGGGATGACGGACGCGATCCCGGAAGACCAGAAAGCGGAATATGCACGCCGCCGCGTTGCGCTGAAACGTTATGCCGACCCTGAAGAAGTCGCGCATGGCACGCTCAACTTCTGTCTGCCTGCGTCGAGTTTTATGACCGGAGCAACCTTACCCGTGGACGGTGGTCTGACGATAAAAAACGCGTGAGCCGCAATTCTTCCAGCGATCGGGTCGGCTGGAACACGATCATAGCCTATGGCGCGCCGGCCGCCGGTGCCGGTTACATGTACCTGCTGTTGAGTCTGTACGTGATGAAGTTCGCGACGGACATTCTGCTCATCGCGCCTTGGATCATGGGTTTGATCTACAGTGCCTCGCGCATATGGGATGCGGTGTCCGACCCGTTGGTGGGTTATCTCAGCGATCGCACTACGTTCAAATTGGGGCGCCGCCGCACTTGGATAATGTTGAGTGCGGTACCCATCGCGGCGGGATTCTACATGGTATTCGCCCCACCGGTGGATCTGAGCGATCAAGGTCTCGCCATCTGGATGGCTGTGGCCATCATCGGTTTCTACTCGGCAATGACTTTGTTCTATGTCCCGCACTTATCGTTGGGTGCCGAACTCTCCAGCGATTATCACGAACGCAGCCGCATGTTCGGCGTTCGCCACGCGGCTTATATCATCGGCTGTATATTCTCGCTGGTGAGCCTACAACTGCTCATCGACGAAGAGTTCACGGACGGTGGCGACGTGCGTGGATTAGCTGGCGACCTCGCCTTGATTGCCGTAATTGTGATGTTCGCGCTGGTCCTTTACGCAGTTTCGCGGTTGACCGAAAGACCGGAGTTCCAAGGGCGTGTGCAAGCCGGGCCGCTGCAAGCCTTTCGCGATGTGTGGTCGAACCCACATGCGCGATTGTTGCTGGTGGTGACCTTCATCGAGCATGTGGGGTCCTCTGCAATCGCGGCACTTACACTGTATGTCACGCAGTATGTGGTCGGTGCGCCGGCTTGGTCGGCGCTCATCATTCTGGCGTACATGATCCCCTCCAGCGCGTCCGTACCGTTCTGGGTTCCGCTCTCCAAGCGCTGGGGCAAAATCAGGGTGTGGATCGGCGGCATGTTGCTCTACGGTGTCGCGTTTGGCGGAATGTTTCTGCTGCCGTTCTTCGATAGCACCACCACGCGACTCGTGTGGATCATTCTAATGGCGGCATTTGCCGGGTTTGCCAACGGTTGCGGCGGTACCATGGGGCCTTCTGTGCAGGGTGACGTCATCGACTATGACGAGCACGTGACCGGTGAGCGCAAAGAAGGGGCGTATTACGCGGCATGGAATTTCGTGCAGAAAGGCGCGCTCGGCGTCATGTTGCTGCTGACCGGATTTGTGCTCGAATTCTCGGGATTTGTGCCGAACACCGAGCAAACGATGACCGTCAAACTATCGATGGTGACCCTTTACGGCCTGTTCCCCTTGGTGTGCTATCTCGTCGGTGCCTACTTATTCACTAAGTTCAAGCTCGACGAGGATACCCACGCACGGATCCGCTTAGAGTTGGACGCACGGGCCGTACGGTCGGCCTGAAGGGCACCGCAACGCGAGGTTTTGCCACTCTAGGTATTGAATAGCGATACTTTTTCAGAGGCATTGGACCGTTCGGTACGGAGTGAGTAGCCTCCTATGGTATGGAATGGTTACGCCGCAATCGGTTTCTCGCCGCAGCTATGGTGCTGCCGGTGGTCATTGGGTCGCTGTTTCTTGCGGCACGAACGATACCTGCCTTGTACGTGGCTGACCCAACGTACGATTTCTACTTCACGGTATCGCGCTATACGATCGAGGACGTGGAGCCGGTGGAGTTTACCGTCGAGGACAACACCATTCGTGCGCGGCCTGTGCGGGATAGTGAAGGTGACGAAGCCGAGAAACCCGGTCAGATGCATCGTCAGACCTATCTTTATCGTTTTGATGCGTCAACGCAGCAGGTAGAGAAAATCGCCATCGAGCGCCTCTTAGCGCACCCGGTAATCCTGGCGACGACGCAGACTGAAGCCCCCGACGGATATGCATATCGGGTCAACCGTACGCGACCCAGCGGCCTGGTGACGGAGTTGTTCGGCATGCGACGCTACAGGGCTCCTGCGATCGGCTACAACGGCCGCGTCATCCGGTTGGAAATTCCCGATTTCGAGCGACATGGTTATCTCGATTATCACGCGCTGGGGTGGTCGCAATGAGCAACGAAACGCGGGAACAAGCGTTGGAACACATCAAAAGGTTGATGGACGATCATCACCTCGAGCTTAGGGATGTTGCACAGATGGCGTCTGTCGACACCGAGGACAGCGAGCGTCGATCGAAAATCGTAGTCCGTGTGATGAGCTACATCGGCGGCATTTTCGTGTTTGCCGGGGTCGTTGCGTTCATTGCGTTGAATTGGGAGTCCATGAACGGCCTGGCGCGCATTGTCGTCTCGCTCGGTTCGGGATTGAGTGCCTTTTTACTCGCCCTGTTCGCAATGGGTGACGATCGCTACAGAGGTGCGGCACACCCGTTGTTCGTGGCCGCTGCGTTTCTTATACCTTTGGGACTTGTCGTTGCGCTCGACGAGTTGGGCTTCGACGGCGACTCTGAGAACGCCGGACTGTTCGTTCTCGGTGTGTGCACCGCACTCTTTCTTGCTGTGTTCGCCAGGTGGCGAGAGATTACGTTGTTTGTGATCGGTGTGTTCTTCGCGACCTGTTTTTGGGTACTGTTGCTGGAAACGTGGGAGGTGGATTACGAAGCGATGTTCTTGTCCGTAGGTGCTTCGTACTTGTTCCTGGCGACCCGGTTGCGAACGTCCTATCTTGCGTTGGTTTGTCCTGTGCTCTTTTTCTTCGGTGGTTGGGCGGTGCTCTACGGCGTCTGGTCGTTGGTGGAAGGCAGCGTGGTGGAGATCTCGTTCCTCGTGCTCGCCTGCGCGATGGTCTACTTCGGTGTGTCGGTTAAGAGCCGTGCACTCAACTTCGCGGCGACCCTCGCTATCCTGGCTTATGTGGCTTACTTCACCGGCGAATACTTTGCGGATTCGATGGGTTGGCCTTTGGCGCTGATCCTGATCGGCGTGCTCATGATGGGTCTTGGCAGCGTTGCACTTAAGATCGATCGTGAGTACTTACGCTAGCGACCCAAAAATCGACCGGGACGGCGTTCCGCCACCGCTCTCACCCCTTCTTTGTGATCTTCCGTGCCCTGCAGGCGGAACTGTTCCGCGTTCTCGTGATCGGTCTGGCGTTTGACCGCCTCGGCAAGCCCGGCACGCATCGTGGCGCGCACCGACTGCACGGCTAAGGGGGCGTTCTCCGCGATTTCGGCGGCGAGCTTGATGGCTTCCTCGCGCAAGTTTTCCTGATCGGTCAACACATCCGCTAGACCGATGCGGTAGGCTTCTTCGCCCCCGATGCGCCGACCGGTCAAGAACAGCTTGTGCGCCTCCTGGTGTCCGATCAGTCGAGGCAGTGTGTGCGTGAGGCCGAACCCGGGGTGGAAGCCGAGTTTGACGAAGTTTGCGGTAAACCGAGCCTCCGGCGCAACGATTCGAAAGTCGGGCATGACCGCAAGGCCGAACCCGCCGCCGACCGCTGCCCCCTGCACCGCGGCTACGACCGGTGTTTTGGTGTCGAACAAGCGTGTTGCCGCAGCGTAGAGCGGATTGACCCCGGTGGGTTCGCGAGCAGGGCGTTCCTGATCCTGTTTTTGACCGCTGAAGTCGTTACCGGCGCAAAAATGTTTGCCTTGCGAACACAGGACGATGGCCCGCACATCGTCACCATCGTCCATGGCGGCGAAGGCATCCGCCAGGTTGCCGATGAGTTTGGTGTCGAAGAAGTTGTTGGGCGGCCGTTGGATTTCGACGACAGCGACCTTGTTGTCGACGTCTATGGCGAGGTCTTCGTAGTCCATCAGTGCTCCGATCGCATACATGTGACTTAAGCGTCGATGTTTGACCATGCGGTACAAATTTGCAACGCTGGGTCGGTTGCCGGGTGAAGGGGCTTAAATGGTCGGGTGGCGCGCATGCTGAAGTGGCAGGTTGGTGAGGTGAAGATCACGCAAGTCGTCGAGCTGACGACGGCGTCGCTCGGTCCGCACTTGCTCCCCCAAGCGACGCCGGAAGTGCTCGGAGCCATTCCTTGGATGCACCCGTTTACCGACGACGACAATCGACTGTTACTCAGCATGCACGCGCTGGTCATCGAATCTGGCGGACAGTGCATCATGGTGGATACGTGTATCGGCAACGATAAAGAGCGTACCTATCCCAAGTGGAACAAGATGCAAGGCGACTTTCTTACGCGCTTGCAGACGGCAGGGTATGTCCCAGACATGATCGACACCGTGTTGTGCACCCACATGCATGTCGATCACGTGGGTTGGAATACCCGATGGATTGACGGCAAATGGGTGCCGACATTTGCCCGCGCCGACTACCTCTACGCGGAGGAAGAGTGGGCGCATTGGCGCGTCGAACCGCAAGAGTACGGCCCCGTCATCGAAGACTCGGTGCAGCCTATCTTCGATGCGGGCTTGGCGACACTCGTGGCCTCCAATCATCGGGTGAACGACACGGTGTGGTTGGAGCCGACTCCGGGTCATACGCCAGGTCACGTTTCGGTACGAATTCGATCCGCTGGTGAGGAGGCGGTGATCACGGGCGACATGATTCACCACCCCTGTCAGATACGGCATCCGGAGTGGTCGAGTTTGGCAGACACCGATCCCGATCGAGCTGCGGTGACACGCAATCGTTTTATCGATCGTTACGTCGACCAGAACGTGTTGGTCATTGGCACCCACTTTGCAGCACCGACGGCGGGCCGCATCGTGACCGACGGCGACACGTTCAGGCTCGACTATTAGTACGGAGGACATTGCCCGCGTGCAAGAGGAATTGGCCATCACACCGCTCGAAACGAAGGACATCGCCGCATTCGATGCGCATTTTGCGCGCCATCGAGCCGAGTCCGGTCGCGGTGACATTCACTTCATGCCATTCGCGCCCGACGATCCTGACGGACCCAATGGCCTCGATAGTCGCAGGCTGCAGGTCGAACTGGACAAACCCGGTTGGCAGCGCTGGTGGGTGGCTTGGGATGTGGATGACGAAGCGGAGCGCGTGATCGGCCACGTCGATTTGAAAGGACCGGGATTGCGTGCGGCCGGCCATCGTTGCGAACTCGGCATCGGTATCGAACGCAACTATCGCGGCAATGGACTCGGTAAAGCCCTGATGCTGACAGCCATCCGGTTCGTTCGTGAAACACCCGGTCTCGATTACATCGACCTGCGGGTGTTCAGTCACAATACCGTGGCTCGCGCGTTGTATCGTCAACTTGGTTTTGTCGAAACCGGTGTGGTCACCGACCTGGTCAGAATCGGTGCCACCAGCCTTGACGACGTGATGATGGTGCTCGACCTGCGTCCAACATCGGGGAAAAGCGGTCCGCGATAACATGCTATAATGGCCGGCTTTCCTCTTCCTTAGGCCGTTCTTTGGCTTCGCGCGATATATGGCACGCCCTCGCGGTGAGAAATTTCTTGTGGCTGTGGATCGGCAGCCTCGGCTCATCGTTTGCCATGAACATGCAGATCATCGCACGCGGTTGGCTCGTTTATGAGTTGACCTCGTCCTCGATCGACCTCGGTTTGGTGACCATGTCGTTTATGGTGCCGACGGTTCTGTTTTCATTGTATGGCGGCGTCCTTGCCGACCGGCTGCCCAAGAAAAGAATCATCGTCTGGGCACAGGGGCTGAATTGTCTTGCGACCGTCGCGATGGCAGTGATTATCTTCCGAGGCAACGTCACGCTGATCGACTTCCTGCTCATGGGATTATTCAATGGCACGGTGCTGGCCTTGTCCATGCCGGCGCGCCAAGCCTTCGTGCCGGAACTCATCCCCGAAAAACTGTTGTTTAGCGCGATGGGATTGAATACCACGAGTTGGAACCTGGCACGGATTGTCGGTCCGGCATTAGCAGGCGTGCTGATAGCGCTGATCGCTGGGGGTGACAAGACATCGACGTTCGGCGTCGGTGTAGTCTACATCGTCATCGCCTCTCTCTACTTTGTCTCGGCGATCACCATGTTGTTCATCGACCGTTCCGGACGTGTCAAGCAGGATGTCCGCGCAAGTGCGCTGGATGACATGAAGGAAGGTCTTCGCTACGTGGTACAGAATCCGCCGGTGTTCGGGTTGATTGTGCTATCGATCGTGCCGTTCCTGTTCGGCATGCCGCTGAATACGTTATTGCCAGCCTTCAACCAGGAAACTTTGGGCGGAGGTCCCGATGATTTGGGCTTGCTGGTATCGGCGATGGGTGTGGGCGCGATCGTCGGTTCATTGATGTTGGCCACCATGGGGGATCTCAGGAACAAGGCCGCGTGGTTGCTGATCACCTGTGTAGGCTGGGGTGCGGCGGTGTCGGCGTTCGGTATGGCGCTGACCCATTGGGTCGTCATCACGCTGATCATGCTGGTCGGTTGGATCAGCAGCTGGAACATGTCGCTCAATCGCGGCATGTTGCAGATGCAGGTGGACGACCGCATGCGCGGACGCATCATGAGCGTCGACATGATGTCCCATGGGCTCATGCCCCTCGGCGTGTTTCCTATCGCGTGGATCGCGGAGGAATACGATGTGGGAACTGCACTGGTGGCGTCAGGTGCCGCCTTCATGGTGTTAACCGTCATCTGCTACATGTTCGTGCCTTCGGTGCGCACTACCGACCGGCAACGTACTGTTTCAGGCTGAGTTCGGCGGTCGCGCGTGGCGTCGTTTTGAACGGATGGCGTCATACGTTTGACGATCCGTCCGGTGAGTGTGCGCAAGGTCACATTCGGCCATTTCGAGCCCCCCTAAAATGCATTCGGTACGTGAACCGGATGCCGCGTGACGTCATATAACTGGACAGACAGGTGCCCCAGCCTGGCTGCAGCCCTGATCGGCTGCGGTTTGGTTCTGACGTGCGCTGTGGCAAGGGCAGATTTATCGGTGCCGGCATGGTTCGATGGCGACTGGCACTATCGAGTGCCCATCGAGTTGCCTGCCGCCTCCGCTGTGGGTTCGACGGTTGAAGTGGACGTGGATTTCAATGCGCTGCTGGCCGACATGAACGTGGACACGACAGCCGTCAGCTTCGACGACAACTCGCCGCGTGTCGTCACTTCCTCCGGAGCACTTGCGGGCAATCAAGAATTTACCGATGAGGTTTATGGCGGTGTGTTGGATGGCACCGGCGATGGTCAGGGGCAGGTGCGTTTTCTGCTCGAAGACGTGCCAGCCCTAGGTAGCTACTACCTCTATTTCGACATTACGCAGAACGGGACAAAACCGGCCAACCCCGCCAACGTCATCAATGGGAACTTCGAGCATTCGCTCGGCACGACACCGACGCAGTGGACCCGCACGGCCGTCAATGCCGGTGGCGGGCAGGACAACAGCGTGCAGACGACAACGCTTGGCCAGACGCTGAATCTACCAGCGGGGTGCGGCACGAACGCGGCGAACGGATTGGACGTCAGTCCCAACAATATCGCTGGAGCGGCGACGGGTAGACGCTGGCATCTACTGGGTTACAGGACCAATTGTGAAGATGGAACCGGCGCGGAGCAGATTCAGTTGTCGCGGACGATCGCGGTACCCGGCGGAGCGGCGGCCGGTGTATTGGAGTTTTACTTTCAGGTGCAGTCGTACGATGGCATCAGCAATGCGACGAACTATGACTGGATGGTGTTTTCCGTCAACGGCGTTGCGGTGAATCACACCGCCTTGAGCATTGACAATACACCTGCGCCGCAATTACGTATCGACACCAACCGATTGGGGCGAAACGGCTACGGTCAAAACGTGGTGGATTTTGGTTGGAAGCGGGCTCAACTCAACCTTGCTGCATTTGCGGGAAGTACGATTACGTTTCGAATGGAAACGCGGCACAGTGCCAGCGACAACAACTACCGCGCCTGGATGAAACTGGATGACGTGGTGTGGAGTCGGCAAACGGCCACCTTGGGTGAAGCGGAAGGCTTTGGGGTCGATCATGTATCGGCGACCGCGTTCGGACCGGGGGATGTGCTGAGCCTCTCGGCGCAGGTCGATGCGTCAACGACGAGCGTATTGGCCGATGTGTACGATGAGAATGGCAATCTAGCGGCGTCGGGCATCGTGCTTTTCGACGACGGCACACACGGAGACGTCACCGCGGGAGACCGTACCTGGTCCAACGACGGCTCGGATGCGGGATTCCCGACGTACACGTTCGGGGCGGGGCCGTTCGGCAGTAACTGGCTGATGCGCATCTTCGCGTTGGATGCATCGTCGGCGTTGAATGGGGTGACTCACGGTCTCCTCATGCGGCCTTTAGCCGGCACGTCACCGGAAAGTCAGATCAATTTCTACAATATCGATGATCAAAGTTTTGCGCTGCGCGGAGCGGTCGTGGGTATGAACAAGACGCTGCAAACTCTGCGCGACCTCATTTCTGCCAGCCAGCCGAAGTCGATCCCGGGTGCGTGGGTACGCTACCAGATCAACGTCGAAAACCAGGGTCCGGATGCGTTGGATGGCGACAGCATCGTGATCACCGATACGATTCCCGCTGAGGGCGCACTTTGCGTGAGTGCGATTTGCACGTGCGCCACGCCCCCATGCCCAGCGCTCGATCCTGTGGAATTCGACGACAGCGGTTCGGCCATCCCGACGGGTTTGAGCTTTGTCTACGCAACGAACGTCAGTTTCTCGATCGATGGGACAAATTACGGTTACTCACCCATACCCGATGTGGAAGGCTTCGACGCCAATGTGCGTTATGTGCGCGTGGAACCCACGGGCTCAATGAGTCAACCGAGCGGCAGCGACACTGCCGAATTCGATGTGCGGTACGTGATTCGTGTCGAGTGATGGTTGACGTTACCCAAACTCCGTCGGTGCCGAGTCGCAATAGATGCTCGCGGGTTGACCGTGCGTGGAAGGCAGTGATCATGGTTTTGAGCTTGTTGGGTCTCCTCCTTGTCGGCACCTTGTCTGGTTGTGTCACGAAATCACGACCTGAGGTCACTCAAGTAACAACCAGTGCCCGTAGCCAGCACTGCTTGGCATTGGCAATGTACTGGGAGGCGCGGGGGGAAGGACGCCAGGGGATGATCGCCGTAGGCTCTGTGGTTATGAATCGGGTTCGCGACGAGCGATTTCCCAACAACCCCTGTGCTGTGGTCTTTCAAGGCGGAGAATCACCGCCGTGTCAGTTCTCCTGGTGGTGCGATGGGGAAAGCGACCGACCAACGCACCGTGGTTCATGGCTTGCATCGCTCTCGCTGGCCGATGAACTACTCAATCATCAGACTGAAGATCCGACGCGAGGCGCGTTGTTCTTTCACAATACTTCGATTCGCAAGCCTTGGCGTCGCACGCAAACGGCACGTATCGGTAATCACGTGTTCTACCGCTAGACTGCTTACGATCGCGTTATGCGAGCAATGGCCATGATCTGGGTCAATCTGGAACTACGGTTATCGTTGCTATGGCATCGTCGCGTAGCTGCCGCTTGAAGATCTTGCCGGAGGCGATGCGCGGCAATGGTGCGTCCGTCATGCGGATGTGCCGCGGAATCTTGAACTTGGCGAGGTGCTCTGCGAGATACGCACGCAGTGTTGCCTCGCTCAGCTCTGACTCCGCATAAACCGTAGCGCCGACTTCCTCACCCAGCCGTTGGTCGGGAATCGCATAGACGGCAGCCTCCAACACTGCCGGGTGTTGCAACAGCGCGGCTTCGACTTCCCCGCAACCGATGTTTTCGCCGCCCCGAATGATTAGATCCTTGATGCGGTCGACGATAAAAAGAAAACCGTCGTCGTCGAGATAGGCGACATCTCCTGTGCGCAGCCAGCCATCGACGAACGTTTCGGCGTTCGCCTCAGGTCGTTGCCAGTAACCCTTGATGACGGACACGCCACGAATCAGCAATTCGCCGCGCTGACCCGCAGGCAACTCGGCGCCGTGGTCGTCGACGATTTTGAGATCGACCACCGCAGAAGCGCGCCCGGAGCTGGCGGGGCGTTGTAGATAGTCGTTGCCGGCGATGCCGGTGCCGATGGCATTGGTTTCCGTCATGCCCCAACCGGTATTCGGTGCCGCTGTAGCGAAGGTCGCGTCGATGTCTTTTACCTGCTCGGGTGCCCGCGGAGCGCCTCCACCGCCAACGGTAAGCAGCGTGCTCAGGTCACGGTGAGTGCGCTTGGCTGCCTGTACCAGATCGCCGGTCATTGCCGCTGGTGCGACGAATGAAGAAATCCGTTCGCGCTCGATCAAGGCTGCGGCTTGCTCCGCATCCCACTTGTACATCGACACCATCTTGCGCTGGGTGCGATACGACATCAGGTAAACGGCATGTGAACCCGTAGCGTGAAACAAGGGTACGGCGAGCAGGGTGGCCGCTTGTGCTTGCGGTTCCGGGGGCGCGGCGCCGCTCATCAAGAGCGCCGCTTGCCCGTCGAGCTCCCATGACAGTAGCGCACTCAGGATGTTGCGATGGCTGGCGACCGCGCCTTTGGGAAAGCCCGTGGAGCCGGAAGTGTAGAAGATGGTCGCTGCATCGTCGGGATGAATGTCTGCTTCCGGCATGTCGACCGATGCCGGTTGTCGATCGACGATTGAGTCGAACTCGTCGCCCAAATACTCACCCGAGGGCCGCACGGCAATCACGCTTGCCGTTACCTCCTTACAATGGGCAAGACGCGCCAGCCGCTCGGCATCGGCAAGCATCACCCGTGCGCCGCAGTCCTTGAGCCCGGTCTCTATCTCTTCGGCCTCCCACCACGCATTCATCGCCACAGCAATCGCGCCGATGGATGTCGTCGCCATGAAGGCGAACACCCATTCGGGGTAGTTACGCATCGATATAGCGACCCGATCACCCTTGGTCACGCCATAGTCGTCTACCAGACAGTGAGCGAGTTTGGCGGCTCGTCGATAGGTGGCCTCGAATGAGTAACGCTCGTCCTCGTACACCAGGAAAGGGAGGTCGCTCAGGTTCTCCGCAAATAGTTCGCGCAAAGAGTTGGGTGCGTTGACAAACGTTCGCACGGGGACGTCATTGATGATCTGTTCGCGAAGCTCATAAGCTTCACCCTTTGCGGTCAGGCGCGAGAGTGCTGCTTGTCGAGTGATGTCGATTTCGGTCATAGCTGCTTAGAAGAGCTGAAAGCCTTCGTAGTCACTGGAGGCAACCTGTTCGCATTTTTCGCGATAGCGAGGGTAGCCGCCAACGTATGGCATGAAAATGCGCGGCTTTCCTTCGATGTTGGCGCCCAGATACCACGAATTGCAGCTCGGCGCCGTATACATGGTGCCTTGCGCGACCTCGTTGACGTGCGCAATCCAATCGAGTTCCGACTGTGGCAGTGGCTCGATGCCGTCGAGATTGTGTTCGCGCAGGTACGTGATGCAATCGCCGATCCAGTTCACGTGTTGCTCGATCGCGACCAGCATATTACACAACACCGATGGACTGCCTGGACCGGTGACGGTAAAGAGATTAGGAAAGCCAGCCATCTGTAGACCCAGGAACGCGACAGGACCGTGGGCCCACTTGTCATTCAGTTTAGTGCCGTCTTTGCCGGTAATGTTGGCCTTGAGCAGTGCACCGGTCATTGCGTCGAAACCCGTCGCGTAGACGAGCGTGTCGAGGTCGTAGTGAGTCTCCGCAACCTGGATGCCGGTTGGAGTAATGCGCTCGATCGGCGCTGCCTGCAAATCCACGAGTGTGACGTCGTCGCGATTGAAAGTGACGTAGTAGTCGCGATCGAGGACCTGGCGTTTGCAACCGATACCGTAATCTTTGGGGCACAGCGACTCGGCGACGTCGGGGTCGTCGATCATATGGCGAATCGTGCCGCGGAAGAGCTCGTTGGCGATCTCGTTGGCCTCGGGGTCGACGTAGACGTCGCGAAAGCTGAGCAGCTCGCCCAGGCCGCGTTCGCGAATACGCGCAAGGCGTTGATCGGGCGTTAGAGATTTGATGTCGCTGGTCCGTACGACTGGCCCATCGGCCTTCGTTGCGTAGGAAGCCGGAATCTGGCCCACATCGTCGTTGGACACGGCAGCGGCGGGTCTGGCGACACTGCGCACAGGGCGGAAATTGGATACGCCGCCCTGATTGTGCTGCTGCATATCCCGAATCTTGCGGTAGTTGTCCTTGAATTCCTGTTGCACGGCACCGCGCATCGCCTTGCGATTTGCAGGTACGGTATAGACGGGTGTGCGTTGAAAAACGTAGAGGTGCTCCGCCATCTTGGCGAGCTCCGGGATAGCCTGCACTCCGGATGAGCCGGTGCCGATGATACCGACGCGTTGGCCGCTGAGATCGACTTCCTCGTGGGGCCACAGTCCTGTATGTAAGACTTGACCTTCGAAGCAGTCTGCACCCGGAAGATCCGGTTTGTTAGGAACGGAGAGGCAGCCGGTAGCCATGATGCAGAAGGGGGCCGTGTGGGTGGTACCTGTTGCAGTGGTCAGCTCCCATAGCGCTTCTTCTTCGAGCCAGGTGACAGCAACGATTGTGGTGTCGAATTCAATGGCCGAACGTAAGTCGAAGCGATCGGCGATGTGGTTGGCGTAGCGCAGGATATCCGGTTGTGCCGAAAACACTTCGGGCCAGTTCCATTCTTGCTCGAGCGCTTCTGAGAAACCGAACGAGTACTCGAGACTGGGTACGTCGCAGCGTGCACCGGGATAGCGGTTCCAGTACCAGGTTCCGCCAACGTCGCTGCCCGCTTCGAAGACTTGCACGGAGAGGCCCAACGACTGCAGTCGGTAAATCGCATACATACCGGCAAACCCGGCCCCGACCACGAGAACGTCGGGTCGATTGTCTTGTTCCGTCAACGTGCACCTGCTCAACAAATCTCTTGGGCCTAGTGTAACCTAGAGGTGATATCTGGCTGCAAGTAAGGGAACGAACGTCTCATGACCACCGATAAAGCTTGGGATCTCATCATCAAGAACGCCAAAGTTTTCGACGGGTCCGGCACACCGGGAGAGATGTTGGAGATCGCCATTCGCGATGGGCGCATCGCGGCAAAGGGCCGGGATCTTCCGGACGCGGCCGCACGTGAAGTCCACGATGCCGGTGGGCGTTGGTTGACTCCGGGGTTGCTCGACATTCACACGCACGAGGATTTGGAAGCGGAGATCGACCCCGGGCTGCCGGAAGTCGTGCGCCATGGCACGACGAGCGTGGTGGTGGGCAACTGCAGTATCGGTCTCGCTTTCGGCGCCCAGCGTACGAACGACCAGGACCCCATCGTCGATTGTTTTGCGCGGGTGGAGAACATTCCGAAGTCGGTATTGGCCAGGGCTGCGGACCAGGCGACTTGGGACAACCCGAAAGCGTACCTGGCGCATCTCGATGAGTTGCCGTTGAGTGCCAACGTAGCGCCCTTGCTACCGCATTCGATGTTACGCATCGAGGTGATGGGGTTGAAGGACAGTATCAACCGGGATCCCAGCAAGGTGGAGCTCGACCGGATGATGGGCATCCTCGACGAAGCGTTGCAGGACGGCTACCTGGGACTTTCCACGGATGGTTTGCCGCTGCATTTTCTGGCCAACCAACCCAACGTCAAAAAACGCATACCGACACAATATGCTAGGTTCGACGAGTACAAAGCGCTCACTGACGTCGTGCGCAAGCACGACCGCGTTTGGCAGATGACCCCGGCAACGGACGACACCAAGCTCACACTGCGTTTGTTCATGCTCTCGAGCGGGCGCTTGTACGGTAAACCGCTGAAGACGACCGCACTGGCGGCACTCGACTCAGTAAACAACCGCCAGTTTCTCGGTCAAGCCATCGCGTTCAGCCACTTGTTAAACTCCAAGGCGCTTGACGGCTGTTTCCGTATGCAATGCCTCGCGGCACCCTTTCGCGTGTATGCAGAAGGCGCCGTGACACCCTTGGCTGAAGCCAATCCACAGTTGCGTCGATTGATCGAAACCGAACTCGACGATGTGGCGACAAGGCGCCGGATCCTGTCTGATCCGGATTATGTCGATGAATTTCGTGCAATGTGGTCCAGAGGCAAATCCGGAGTGAACCTCGGTCACTTGTTGCGCAAGCTGCGATTGGAAAGGGAGTTCTTGACGCGCGATCTAAATGACATGGAGATCTTCCGCGTACCGGTTGAAGACTGGGTCGGCCAAACTTTGCAGTACGCGTATGACCGCTATGTGGCGTGGACGTCGAACGAGGACTGCATAGAAGACCCGGAGGAACAGAGTGTGTTCAATGCGCTGGGTCGCGAAATACGCGACGACGCCGAGTTCTTCCTCATGCTGTTGCGCCACTACGACCGCGACCTGTACTGGCACTACGTCAACGCCAACCGCGATCCGGATGTCGTCAAACGTCTGTTGCTGAATCCTAAGATGTTGCCCGGCTTCAACGACAGTGGTGCGCACGTGACCAACATGGCGTACTTCGACGGCAACTTACGCGCGCTCAAGATTGCCCTGGACGACAGCGAAGCGACGTTCAGCCACATGGTCGGTCGTTTGACGCGCGAGCCCGCGGAGTTCTTCGGTATGGACGCCGGTACGCTCGACGTCGGGGCGCAGGCCGACATTGCCATACTCAATCCCGATGCACTCAAGGCGCACGATGGCGAGGCGCGGGTCGAGTACATCTTTCGCGACATTTTCGACTGCCATCAGCTCGTAAATCGACCGCAAGGTGTGGTGGAAAACGTCTTCGTCGCGGGTGAATGCGTGTGGCAAGGCGGTGAGTTTACGGCCGCCCACGGCACAGCGCGGTTGGGACATGCGCTGCGGGTAGGTCACTGAGTGTGGGCTTGAATATCGGATTGATCTCCGACACACACATCCCGGAAGCCTGTCCAACGCTGTGGCCGCAGATTTACGATGCGTTTGCCGATGTCGACATGATCTTTCACGCGGGAGATATCCACGACCTTTTCGTGCTCGACGAGCTCGAGAAGATGGCTCCGGTGTGGTCGGCACGGGGTAACGGTGAGGATGGGAGCGGCGGGCGGCCGGTGCAACCCGAGGATCCTCGCGTGCAATACGCGTGGCTCTTGGAATTGGAAGGTCTATGGGTGGGACTGACTCATTACGTCCCGGTGCCGGAACGACCGCCGCACTTCACCATGGCCAAATGGGTCGAGCGCTACTTTCCGGAGCGCAAGCCCGACGTCATTGTCTCGGGCGATACACATCGCGAGGCGATCGCGTGGGTTGACGGTATTTACTGCGTCAATCCGGGATCACCGACTTACCCGCACAACTACGATACGCAGCTCGGCACCATCGCCTTCCTTAAGCTCGAGAACGGCAAAGCCGATGCCAGCGTTTGGCAGCTGGTCGATGGCGGTATAGAGCCCTTCGATTGGGACGCGATACCGCCCTGGAAGCTCAAGAAGTAAACCCAAGCGCGCTTTGCTCAAAATTGTATTGAGCGGAGCTTGTTAGGTTGACACTGTTAAGTTTATAGTGTTAACTAATCCAATCTGAGATTGCCGGAGAGCTCCTCCACATGCCACGGCCCGCCTACGACACCGAAAAACGTCTTGCCATCGAAGCGGAGATTTGTGCCACCGCGCTAGCGCTCTTCGCAGAACGCGGTTACCGGGTTGTATCGATGCGCGCCATTGCGGGACAACTCGGTTGGAGCGCCACCGCGTTGTACCGGTACTACGACAACAAAGAAGCGCTGCTTGCCGCCATCAGGGCCGAGGGCTTCCTAGAGATACGCAACATGCTGCGTGAGGCGCGTGCGAACGCAGTGAATGCGGTCGATGCTGCGGCGCTGGGCATGAGAGGGTATGTAAATTTTGCGCTGGAACGCTCTGCTTTGTACCAACTCATGTACGAGTTGGATCAGGGTGAAATAGCGGCAGCCCCTCATGTTTACGAAAACCGGCGTCAAGCCTTCGCAGAAGCCATCGGTATCGCCGAAGAGGTGCTGGGGGAATTGGGCAGTGTAGGGGACGCCACGGAAATGGCGCATTTGTTCTGGATCAACGCCCACGGGCTCGCCGCTCTTGCGGTGGCCAACCAGCTCGACCTGGGTAAGCGTCTGGAGCAACTCGTCGAGCCCGCCATCGGCGCCCTGTTACGCGGGCTCGCGACTCAAACTGAAAAGACCTGAGGAGAAACTACTATGTATGACGCCATTATCGTCGGCGCCCGCTGTGGCGGCGCCCCACTCGCCATGTTGCTCGCGCGCGCCGGCCACAAGGTGTTGCTGGTCGACCGCATGGCTTTTGGCTCGGACATCATGTCTACCCATTACGTCAAGCGGACAGGTGCGAGTTACCTTGATAAGTGGGGTTTGTTGGATGCAGTCCGCGCCGCAGGCACACCCGCTATCAGCCAACTCAGTTTCAATATCGATGACGTATGCCTGACCGGAACCGCGCCCGGGTGCGACGGAGTGGATACGGATTTTACGCCGCGGCGTTTCTACCTGGATGAGATTCTGGTGAATGCAGCCATTGAAGCGGGAGTCGAGGCGCGGGAGCGTTTTACGGTATCGGAGCTGTTGTTCGAGGACGACCGCGTCGTAGGCATTCGCGGTGCAGAGCGCGGCGGAGCCGATGTCACCGAGCGTGGGCGAGTGGTGATCGGTGCAGATGGTGTGCGCTCGTTTGTCGCCAAGCAGGTGAACGCGCCGTGCTACATCGACGCTGGTATCCACACCTGTGGTCACTACGCCTACTACAGCGGTATGCGTGACAACGACGCCGCCGCCTCGCTCTATATCGATACCAAGGCACGTCGGTTTTACATCACCTTTCCAACCAACGACGGTCTCGACATGGTGTTCCTGTTCTGGCCGACCACGATGGCCGATAAAGTGCGGTCCGACCTGGACGGTGCTTTCAGCGATAGCCTGACGTTGGTCCCCGAACTCGAGGCGAGAGTCAAACAGGGGCATCGCGAAACGCGGATCACCGGCACGCACATATTGCCGAACTTCTTCCGTCGTGCGCATGGCCCCGGCTGGGCGCTGGTCGGTGACGCCGCGCTACACCGCGATCCCATTACCGCCCAGGGCATTACCAATGCGTTCACTCACGCAGGTCTTCTGGCTGAGGAAATCAGTTCGAGTCTCGGTGGTGACAAGTCCATGGACACGGCACTTGCAGACTACGACCGGCGCCAGTTCGAGTGCCTGAAAGGCATGTTCGACTACACAGTGCACCTCGCCATGCTACAGCCCCTGCCGGAGCAGGTTGCCGGCATGTTACCGGCGGTGCAGGCGGACGCTGCAATGACCAGCGCTTTCATCGGTGCGTTCATGGGCAGCGTGCCGTTGGAAGCGGTCTTCCCCCAGGAGTTGCTGGCGCAGTTCGCTGCGGACGTGGAACGGGGTCATGAGGAGAATCGTCATGTCGCTTGATCAGGCCAAACTCCAGTGGCTCATCGACATTGAGGAAATCAAACAGCTCAAGGCACGCTATGCCGCAGCCTGTGACGACGACTATCGTGCGGATGCCATTGCCGACCTTTTCACCGAGGACGCCATCTGGAACGGCGGCATGATGGGTTACGCCGAAGGTCGGGATGGCATACGGGCTTTCTTCGCGAATGCCTCGGGCATCGTCGGCTTTGCCGTGCATGGCGTCAGCAATCCGCTCATTGAAGTCGAAGGCGATCTTGCCCGCGGACGCTGGTATCTGTTCCAGCCCATGACCATGAAGGGCAGTGAGCAAGCATTCTGGTTCTGCGCACAGTACGAGGACGAGTACGTGCGCACTCAAGATGGCTGGAAGTTCAAGCACGTTGTCATCCACGCACGAGCGTTCACGCCTTATGACAAAGGCTTCGGCAAAGTGCTGATGGATGCCTTACCCACATAGGAGACCGGATATGACCGACACGCTCGCGATAGTGAAAGAGTTTTACGGTGAGGTCCTGACGGACCCGGTTGGTGCGACGGACAAATATCTAGCGCCGGATTTTGTGCTCGAAAACTATTTGCCCGCGCACTTCCCGTTTGGCGGCCGCTACGAAGGTCGCGAGGGCATGCTTAGATACCTCGAGGAACTCGGTACCGCGATAGAGATGGGGCCACTCGACATGCAGGAGTGGATCTGCGACGGCCACAATGTCGCCGTGCGGGGGGAAGAAGGTAGCCTCGTCCATGCCACACAGAAGCGGTATCACATGCGTTTCGTGCATTGGTTGACCGTCAATGACGAAGGCCTGATTACCCACATGCGTGAATTCAACGACACCGCCGCTATGGGAGAAGCGTTTTGAAATCACTGTTGTTTTTGTTCACCGTGTTCCTGACGACCGCACTACAGGCAAGGGACATTGTGCACGACCCGGAGCATGCGATTCTCGTCGATCAACACGGCGAGCGCTGGCGTCTCGAGGACGCGGAGATCGACACGCTGTTGGTGCAGCTTACGGAGCAGCACGGTAAACGTCCGAACATCGTGCACATCATGTGGGATGACACGAGTCTCGGCGAAGTCGGCATCCCCGAGCTCAACAAGGTGTTGGGCTTCGATACCCCTCACATCAACGCCATGGCCGATCAGGGTATGGCGTTCACAAGAATGTACACGGAACCCGCGTGTACGCAGACGCGTACTGCAGCGCTCACTGGAAGACTATCGGTGCGAGCCGGTATGTCGAAGGTCGGTTTTCCGCCGGAAGGTGCCGGTCTGCACAAGAACGAGGTCACCATTGCCGAACTCTTGCGCGAAAACGACTATGCGACGGGCTTCGTCGGTAAGGCGCACCAGGGCGATATCGAACAGTCGTATATGCACAACCAGGGATTCGACTACGCAAATTTCTCGATGTACAACCAGTTTCCGTTCATGATGTGGCACCCGATGCCCGCGTTAGCCGGGCGGACGAACGGGCTGTTCCCGTTTCAGTGGGACAAGGCCCACACGCTGGATAAAGAGTTCCGCCCGCTCGGTTGGATCAACCAGCTCGAAGCGACCAGGGGCGGCGAGGTTCGCGAGTTCATGGGGCCACCCACTGCCGCTGGGTACAAGAAGTTGATGCGGGCCAATCAGCAGCAGGCTCTGAAGTTCATCGCCGACAACGCCTCCGGCGACACACCGTTCTACTTGGCTTATTGGCCGCATATGGCGGATCCGATGGTGCGCCCGGAAGATCTGACGAGTAACGCGTCCACCTGGTGGGCATATTCGATGGAACAGCTCGATCGGGACATCGGCGAAGTGCTGGCCAAACTGGAAGAATTGGACATCGCGCGAAACACGTTGGTCATTGCGATGGCGGATAACGGCCCCATGCACGAACTGGCGCCCAACGGACCGCATGAGGTGATATTCGCGGGTTACAAGAGCGACTATCGGGAAGGCGGAATTCGCGTACCGGCGTTTGCCTGGTGGCCCGGTGTCATCGCGCCGAAGCAGGTCGTTAACGACATGATTACCGTGCATGACCTATTCTCCACTTTCGCTCGACTCGGTGGTGTGATGGACGAGGTACCGCGCGATCGTGTCATCGACGGCGTCGATCAGACGGCGCTGCTCATGAAGGGCGCAAGCCACTCCCGGCGCGACTATTATCACGTGTATACAGGCACCTTTCTGGCCGCGTCGATCAAGCAGCAGATCAAGCGTGATTGGACCAGCGACCGTCCAGGCCTCGCAGGAGAAGACTTTTACGACCTCTACCGCGATCCGCGTGAGGAGCACGGTGAACTGCCTCAGTACATCTGGGCGTGGCCGGCATTCGATCACATGAAGCAGCGCCACGAGAAGCAAATTGAGGAATACGCCCACCGGGAACCGACTCGAGGCGTTCCCTACGAAGGCATCGTCGATTTACGTCCGGAAAGCCGCGCAATCGTAGAGCGCATGCAAAAGCACGACCTCTAAGCGTGGACGCATCGATGGCTGTTTTGCATTGGGCTGCTCTCGTCGTTGGCGGTGTACTTGCCTTCCGCTACTTCCGGGCGTTGGGTGATGTCACCCAGGCGCTATTCGATGTCGAACGGGGCGAATTGATCGCAGCGGTGCAGAACGAGCGGGCGACGCTGATCACCATTGGCGTTTGTTTTGCGGGCGCACTGTGCACCCATGTCCTTGCGGGTGTCGGGAATACATTGGCGCTTGGCGTGGCGCTCACGTTAATGGCGGCACTGACTGCCTTTCCCTGGTTGTGGGTACACGTCGGCTTGCGCGGGCAGCAGACGAACGCGCGTTACTTTGACATCGAGGCGGCGAGGCGTGTGCTGTCCGACGAGGACGGCGTGGTGGTATTCGAGACGGAGGGTGGTGCGTGGGCGTTTCCTGACCGAGAGATTCGCCGGCCGCACATCGCAGGTACGCCGAACGCGCACGAGACGGAGACGTCGGTCATGACCTATTGTGCGCTGTCGCGCTTGGGGATCGCCGTGTGCGCGTCGAATTCGGACCGTTCGAAAACGTTCTCGGTAGTGGGGCAGCACGGTAACAACCTCATCATGCAGGCAGACAAAGTGTGTGTGCAGCAGATCTATCTAGGTACGCGGTTCGGTGACGCCGACGTTCGCCGTGTTGCCGTCATACGCATGCCCTGGCGTGGCTTCCGTGCCGCCTATCCTGGCGGTCGGGTTTACCTCAATCCCATGGTGCCGTGGCGGACAAATCCGCTGTTGCGGTTGTTCGATGAGATCATTGAGCGCGTATTTGCGTCGGCTCTGGATACACACCATCGCACCGAGCAGTTGTTGTTCGAGACCCTGCGCCACGAGGATGAGCGGCTAGCCCGCAAAACCCCGGTGTGGGGGATTGTAGTAGCTGAAGAGGCGGCCGCTTTCACGCTCGATTTTGTGCGCGAACGCGGGGTGGTCAATACCGAGGTGGGCGGACTGCCTGTGGTGCTGGCCTACGATGAGCAGTTCGACGCGTTAGTCGCTTTCAAGCGGCCGCAACAGATCATCATTCAGGACATTGACTTCTGGGGTCGCAGCGAAGCCGGTGTGTTGCCGCGCGTCGAGTCGCTGTACCCGGGGTTGTACTGGTTTGCGTGGGTCAACTTTTTCCCCCACACATCGCTGGATGCTCCCGGTGTGGGATCGGGGACTAGAGTCCTGTCCCGCCAATATCTTTCACTATGACGCATGCCACGGGTTCTGTGGCTAGGCGCGGCTTGACACTAACGCAACACCATTTGCGACTGCGTCACCAGAGCGACGTTCTTCCCTTCACTAGTGGTCAGTGCAGTCTGCCAGACAGACGTCCTGCGCCCCAGGTGAATAGGGATCGTCTCGCCGCGAACGATCTCGCCCTTGGGCGCGGGTCCGAGAAAGTTGGTTTTGCTCTCGATGGTGGTCGTCGCTTTGGCGCCATCCGGCAGATTGAGAAACGCGCCGATGGCTCCGAGGGTATCGGCCAATGCCATGATGGCACCGCCGTGCATGATTTTCCCGGTAGTGCATATTTCTTCGGTCACCACTAAGCGTCCGACAACCTTGTCCTTTTGCGAATGCACAATTTCGATGCCGAGCGTGTTGGCAAATGGCATGAAGTCCATGAGATTGGGTTTATCGACCATGATCTGTCCCTCTCTGATGTAATCTAGCTAGTCCTTGGGTTGTCCGAGAATACGCTCCGCGATGATGTTGCGCTGGATGTTCGGCGTGCCTCCGCCGATGACGACGTTAGGCCAGTTGAGTGAGGATTTTGCCCAGCTGCCGTCGGCGACCGATTGAGCGCCTCCTTCGAGCTGCAAGCCGGCTTGTCCGCTCAAAGCCACTGCAAAGTCGTCCATCTCGATTTCCAGACTTGCACGATGCAGTTTGTTGACCGAAGTTTCCGAAGTCAGCGGCTCGCCCCTGATTTGCTTGGTTAGATATCGTAACCCATTGTACTTCATTGCGGCTATCTTCATTTCGAAGCGTGCGATGGTGCGGCGTACGTCAGGATCTTCGCTGGCAGGACGACCCTGTTTGGAAGAAGACCGTACCAAATCTTTCAGCCGGTCGAGCTTGTCGAACATCTGTGTCACTTCACCGATGCTGGACCGCTCGTTGGCGAGGGCGGATACGGTGACATTCCATCCTTCGCCTTCGTCGCCCAGGCGGTTTTCGATGGGCACCTTCATGTCGGTGAAGAAAATCTCCGCGAAGTGTTTGTCACCGGCCATGTTTTCGATCGGCCTTACTTCCAGGCCTTCCGAGTCCATCGGCACCAACAGACAGGTAATGCCCTCGTGCTTGGATTTGACGTTGAAGTCGGTCCGGACCAGCAGAATCATCCATTGGGAATAGGGTGCACCGGTGGTCCAGATCTTCTGTCCGTTGACGACGTAGTGGTCGCCTTCGCGCTCAGCCTTACACTGAATAGCGGCCAGATCGGATCCGTGGTTCGGCTCGGAATAACCCGTGCACCAAATGACCTTGCTGTCGAGGATGTCCGGAATGAACTTCTTTTTTTGCTCTTCTGTACCGTACTTGATGATGCCGGGCCCGACCCAAGCCAAGCCCATGAACGACGTGCCAAGCGGTGGGGCTTTGGCCAGCGCCATTTCCTCGCGCAGAATGGTTTGTTCGATCAGGCCGCCGTCACCGCCACCGAACTCTTTGGGCCACGAAAAGCCTACCCACCCTTTCTCGCGTACTTTCTCGAGCCAGACTTTCAAGAAATTCCTGGGCCGTTGATCCTTGGGTGGCAGGTTGTCTGCCAGGAATACGCGAACCTCTTCGCGAAACTGCTGCTCTTGCGGCGTGTAGTCAAAATCCATTACAAGCCTCCAAGCGTGGCAACGCGATCCAGATGATAGTCGGAGTCTCCATACATGGCGCGGGCCCACTTGGATCGTTTGAGGTAAAGCTGTGCATCGTATTCCTCGGTGAAACCAATTGCCCCGTGCAAGCCGATGCCGTCGATACCGATCTGGGCAAAGGCATCGGATGCATACCCTTTGGCGAGTGAGACGGCTCGCGGCATTTCATCGCGGCTATCATCTACCGTCCATGCTGCGTAGTAACACAGCGAACGAAATGACTCGACGTCCACGTACATGTCGGCCAGGCGGTGTTTGACGCCTTGATATTGGCCGATCGGTTTACCGAACTGGATGCGCTCTTTGGCGTAACCACTCGTCAGGTCGAGCACTGCGGCAGCAGCACCTACCATTTCTGCGGTAGTTGCCATCGCGCCGCAATCCGTGAGGTAGGCGAGTGTGTCAGCATCCAAGGGCAATAGGTGGTCGGAGGCAATTGTCACATCGTTTAGATTCACGGAGCCCACGGGTTTGGTGCGATCCATCGAGGGTTGCGATGTCACCTCGACACTGTCCGCACTTACCGCGGCGAGTCCCAGTCCGGCATCTGTAGTGACGGCGAGCAGGAAGTAGTTTGCACTCATTGCGTCGTTGACGAACGGTTTGACACCACTGAGTTTGTACTGGTCACCCTGCTGTGAGGCGCGTGCTTGAACCGCATCGGCATGAATCCAGTTGGGTTCATCGTACAAAGCAGTTGTGCAGACCACTTCACCGCTGGCCATCGCCGGTAGCCATTGCGCCTTTTGATCGTCGTTGGCGCAAGTCAGAATCGCTACGCTCGACAACGCCTGCGACGCAATGGGCAACGGGCATAAGCCGGCTGCGGCTTCTTCCAGCACGACGGTGAGGTCGATCCACTTCAAGCCGATGCCACCATACGATTCAGGGATGATCAATCCGAGCCAGCCGAGTTCGGCCGCTTGCTGCCATAGAGCGGCGTCGAAGCGGGTCTCCATGCCAGCCATTTCACGTACGCGGGTCATTGGGCACGCTTCGCTCATGAAGCGTGCCACTTGATCGCGCAGCAGGTTTTGCTCTTCGCTGAAGCCGAAATTCATAGTTGTCTCTTCATTCGCGCTCTCATCCGCACCCTCATCCGCGCATCGGGTTGATGGGCGGCCAGTTGTCTTTGTTTTCCAGGATCTTTTGGCCGATTTCATCGACAGCCCAGATGCCTTCGGACAGGTTGCGCTTGCCGATGGGAGTGACTTGCCACGACAACAGCGAGACGCTGTTGCCGCCGACCAGGAACTGACGCCCGGAAACGTCTTTGGCCTCATCGGTACACAGCCACACGATGGGCGGCGATACCGCCTCGGGCGGAAAATTGTCTTGGATGTCTTCCGGCAGAATATCGGTGGTCATGCGGCTGGTCGCCGTGGGGACCAGCGTGTTGACGGTAATGCCGTACTTCATGCCCTCCAGCCACAAGCAGCGGGTGAGACCTGCGATACCGGCCTTGGCCGCGCCATAGTTGGTTTGGCCGAAGTTGCCGAGCAGTCCGGACGTGGAACTGGTAACGATGATACGCCCGCCGTTGCCTTGCTCCAGCATGCGGTCGTAAGCCACCTTGGTGGTTAGATAGGTCCCGCGCAAATGCACGTCGATGACCGCGTCCCACATCGAATCGTCCATGTTCTTATAGGACTTATCGCGCAAGATCCCGGCGTTGGCGATGCAAATGTCGATCTTCCCGAAATTGTCGACGCAGGCCGCAATCATCGCTTCGACGTCGTTACGGTCGGTGACCGAGCCGTAGTTGGCTACCGCCTGGCCGCCTGCACCTTTGATTTCTTCGACGACCGCGTCTGCCATCGAAGAACCTGCACCCTGGCCGTCCCGCGATCCACCTAGATCGTTAACCACCACTGCAGCGCCTTCCCGCGCCAGCAGCGTTGCGTGAGCACGCCCTATGCCGCCGCCCGCGCCGGTGACCAGTGCTACTTTACCGTCCAACATTCCCATATCGATTGCCCTTCTTTGGTTGAGAGTTTGTAGAGAGTTCTTGTGACCCGTTATTATGTTCGGGGTCGGTAAAATACAAAAGACAAAACCGAAGATTTGGGGGCAGTGTGGACGATTTATTGGATTTCTCGGGTCGGGTGGCACTGGTCACCGGAGGCAGTCGGGGCATGGGTCGAGAAATGGCGCTGGCCCTGGCGGCGCGCGGTGCGGATGTGATCATCACCAGCCGCAAAGCGGATGCTTGTGAGGCTGTTGCCGCCGAAATAGAGGGGCTGGGTCGACAGGCACTGGCGTACGGTGCTCATGTTGCGCACTGGGATGAGTTGGATGGTCTGGTGGATGCGGCCTACGCACGCTTCGGCAAGGTCGATATCCTGATCAACAATGCCGGCATGTCGCCGTTGTACCCAAAACTATCGGATGTCACCGAGGATCTGTTCGATAAGGTCGTGGGTGTCAATCTGAAAGGACCGTTTCGCCTTATGGCACTTGTTGGCGAGCGGATGGCCGCGGGTGATGGCGGCTCCATCATCAACATATCAAGCACGGCTTCGCTGAACCCATCGCCGACCTCGGAACCTTACGGCGCAGCCAAGTCCGGTTTAAACGCGCTCACCCGTTCGTTCGCTTTCGCCTATGGGCCCAAAGTGCGAGTCAACTGCATTGTCGCGGGGCCGTTCCTGACGGATATCTCCAAGGCATGGGATATGGAAGCGTTCGAACAGAATGCCAAGGCCAACCTCGCATTGCAGCGCGGCGGGCAGCCGGACGAGATCGTGGGGGCGGCGCTGTATCTGGCCAGTCCCAGCAGTAAGTTCACGACGGCCACGACGATTCGAGTGGATGGCGGTACGCGCTGATTGCGGCATGAGCGACGATACGGGCGATCTCGAGGAGCACCTCAACCGTTCGCTCGAAGACGTGTTGGATTTGTTGGCGAGGGATGTGGAACGGCTTAAGGCAGAGTTGGAATACTGGCGGCTTTCCGGGCACCCGAACAAAGATCACCTGATTAGACGCTATGTCGCGCGGATTGATGCTCGTCAAGATCGGATGGAGGAGGTGAAGGCGATGATATTGGCACGCGGGGATCGGTTGCACTGAGTATGGCGGACATCGTCGATCTCGATATCGCCGACGCGCAACTCGTCGAACGGTTGGCCAACATCACCTTTGAGGCGTTCAAGGAAAACGCCCCGGAGTGGGTACCGACGATCGATCTTGCGCGGGCGCAGGTTCTAGCAGCCGGTGGAAGCGGACGGTTGGGTCGGGTGCTCATGGCGCAGGGTGAAGCACTCGGTTGGATTGGCATCATCAAAGGTCGGCGCGTCTGGGAGATTCACCCGATCGCAATCGCGCTGGAGCACCAATACTCAGGCCTCGGTCATTTGTTGGTCGAAGACGTCGCTCAGATCGGCAAAAACGCCGGTGCGCTGACCTTATTTGCCGGAACCGGCGATGAGGTAGGGACGACAAACCTCTTTGGACTGGACCTGTACGACGATCCGTCGGCTGCACTCAAGAATCTCAAAGCCACTGGCCGCAATCCGTTCGAGTTTTGGCAGAACGCAGGGTTCACCGTGGTGGGTCTGATGCCGGATGCAGAAGGCCGTGGGAAACCGGGCATTCACTTAGCAAGGCGTCTTTGAGAAACGTAGTGAGTCAGGTTTCCCCTGGCACGTGAGCTTCGATTGCGTCCACCACCTGCTGCGCCGGGTCCTTACCATAGATCTCGGTCAACGTCTTTAACCCACCTGGATTGGCTAGGTTGACCTCCATCAGGTAACCACCCACCGTATCGATCGCAGCGTAGAGCACGTGCTGATCGGTCAGCTCACGCATCACGGCATCCACGATCTTCTGTGCCGGACCTGCGAGCTCCGTAGGCGCCGCCTGCGCATCCTTCTGCAGGTTAGCGCGGAAACCCTGGCGGGGCACGCGCAGGTAGCTACCGATCAACCGTCCGGCACACACGAGCGTGCGCGTCTCGCCTTCGGTGATGTCGGGTATATAGCGTTGCAACACCCAAAACCGATTGGGACGGGTCGTCACAAACTGACGCACGTCGTCGTCGGTGTCGACGAGCACTACGTCGTTGCCGAAGCTGCCGGCACAGGGTTTGAGTACCCATTGCCCGCCATGGCGCCGCACCGTGTTAACAAGTTGATCCACGTCACATGTAACGACTGCAGGCGCGCCGTACCGCAACCAGGCCGGTTTTCCGTGCAATGTGGTCCAAGCCTGCGGGGGGACAACAAACTGATGCGGCGGCAACATTTGCAGCAACTGCAAACGATCGAGGTAAGTGGCGGCCGAGCCGAAGCCAAGCGGCCATATCAGGCTGTCTGGTTGGATGTCCGCACCGCCGATAAGGACTCGGCCGTCTTGCAGGGTCAGAGCTTCGTGATCGTGCACGTCGACCTGCCAGCCATTGTCTGCGAATTTCGCCGGGAGACGTGTGTGGTTGTCGTTGTGCGGCCCAGGATTAGGCGCGACGAGGAAGCAAATTGTGCGCAAAAACGTCGACATAAGTGGTGCGGGATGCGTTAAATTCAGCTCAGGTTCAGCGCGAGGCCGCCGCCGCAAGCCCGGTTGAACTCGATTTTTCCGTTAAAAAACAGTAAGATAGAAGTTATCAGAGAGGATTGCGAGGTGTCTATGTCAAGCACCAATGCCAAAGTAGCCAACACCCAGATCGAATTGCCGGACTATACGCTCAAACCGGAAGAAGTGCCGCTGGTCGAAGTCTGTGAGATAGACAATGTCGACCGCGACGCGTTGAAGGAGCGGATCGCCCGACGGTTGGAAGAACTGGGTGCCACTTTAGTGGCCCACTATTACGTGGACGGTGACGTTCAGGATCTCGCCGAAGCCACAGGCGGTTACGTATCCGACTCGCTGGAAATGGCGCGTTTCGGCAAGGAGTGCGATTCGCAAACCCTGATCGTTTCGGGCGTACGGTTCATGGGCGAGACCTCGAAGATTTTGTCGCCGGAGAAGCGCGTATTCATGCCTACCATCGAAGCCGAGTGCTCTCTGGATATCGGCTGTCCGCCGGATGAGTTCGAAGCCTTTGCCAAGCAGCATCCCGACCGCACGGTGGTGGTGTATGCCAACACGTCCGCGCGAGTCAAAGCGCTGTCGGACTGGGTGGTGACCAGCAGCTGTGCGCTCGATATCGTCAGCCATCTGGCAGCCAAAGGCGAAAAGATTCTGTGGGCGCCGGACAAACACCTCGGTAAGTACATTCAGGACAATACCGGCGCCGACATGATCCTGTGGAGCGGTGCGTGTGTCGTACACGAAGAGTTCAAGGCGAAGGCGTTGATCGATCTGAAGAAGGTCTACCCGGACGCCGCCCTGCTGGTGCATCCCGAGTCACCGGCAGCGGTGATCGAGATGGCCGACGCGGTAGGCTCGACCAGCGGCATCATCAAGGCGGCGCAAGAGCTGCCGCACGAGACCTTCATCGTCGCGACGGATCGCGGGTTGTTCCATAAACTGAAGCAGCTGAATCCCGGCAAACGCTTCATCGAAGCGCCGACTGCCGGTGACGGGGCCACTTGCCGCAGTTGCGCACACTGCCCCTGGATGGCGATGAACGAACTCACGGTGCTGGACAAGTTGTTAACCGACGAAACGTATCGGTTGGCCAACGAGGTACATGTGGATCCTCTTCTGGGTGAACGCGCGAAGATGCCGCTCGACCGTATGCTCGCCTTCAACACGGCGCGCAATGCCGCGTAGACATTCAGCTCTGCTGCATGCGAATGGCGGTGCGTAAATCCTGAATGCGTTGACCGAGCTTGGCGACCAACTGAGGGTTGGTGCGACGCACCAGGCGCTGTGCGTATTCCAGGTGCTGAATGCTGCGATGGTAAGCCCCATGGAGGAAGAAGTACTCTGCGCGCGCCAGGTGTACACCGGTGATATTCCCCGCCAACCCCGCAGTTTCCGCCAGTTCGTACCAGACGTCCACGTCATGGGGGTTGACCTGGCTTTGACGCTCAAGCACTTCCTCTGCCTTCAGATGGTTGCCGGCGCCGTTCAAAGCCCGCGCGTACAACATGGACAGGGGTGCGTTATCCGGGTTGAGGACCAGTTGGTGACTCAACAGGCGTTGTGCGTTCTCGTAGCGCTGACCTTCTATCAACAACTCCGCGAACGCGGCATTGTAGAGAATGCTTTGCGGGTTGATGTTGAGGAGATGCTCGACGTAGTTGAGCGATTCGTCGTGGTCGCCGTTCTTGCTCAACGACAATGCCAAGCCATAGCGCGCGGCGTGATCGTCGGGCGCTTCCGCCAGATGCTTACGATATATCTTGATGCCCTGAGCGGAATTCTTCTGATAGTGAACCTGCGCGCGCGTACGCATGAGTTGATAGTCCAACGAGTCTTCGTAGTCGCGACGAGGTTGATCGAGCGCTTGATTGCGCGCGTCGGTGATACGCGTTTCCGACAGCGGGTGGGTCAGCAGAAATTCGGGTGGCTTGCGGGTAAAACGGTAAGCGCGCTGCATGCGCTCGAACATGCGCGACATGGCGGCAGGATCCATTTGCGCGCGAACCAGGGTGTTCATGCCGATACGATCGGCTTCCGATTCACGATCGCGGCTGAAGCGCAACTGATTCGCCTGGTTTGCTGCCTGGGCGGTGCTCAACGCCGCCAGGGCGGCATCACCTCCGCCAGCGGCACCGATGATCAGCGCCGCGATCATCGATGCCAAAGTGGGTAGTGCGTTTGCGCGTTGCTCCTCGATGCCGCGTGCAAAGTGACGCTGACTCAAGTGAGCGAGTTCGTGGGCCATGACCGAAGAGTACTCGTGGACATCCTGGGCCTGCAGCATCAAACCGAGATTGATGCCGACGACGCCGCCGGGTGCGGCAAATGCATTGATCTGGTCGTTGTCGACAACAACGACCTTGAGAATGGCCTCTCTCAGGTCCGAATGTTGAGCGAGACCGTTGAGCTGGCCCGCCACATAGTACTTGATGAGGGGGTCATCGACCGTGGGCAGCTGCGCGTGAATTTGCTTCAGGAAAGACTCACCAATCTGCTTCTCGAGCTGTGGCGATATCAGGGAGGACGAAGCGTCTCCCAGGCTGGGCAACTGTTTGGAGTCCGCCGCTTGGATTGAGCCACTGGCGAAAAGCGCCCACAGGCACAGCGCGCAGGCTCGGGTTCGATGGCGTATATTCATTAATCCACTTTATACTGATTGAATCGTGTTTGCCGCTAACTTAACTAATCACAGCCTTCTTAAGACGCGAGAATGACCGAAGAAGTTCAACTACTTGACGCCACGGGGCTGACGTGCCCAATGCCTCTGTTGAAGGCCAAGCAGGCGCTCAACAGGATGGCCCCGTTGCAACGGTTGCGGGTTTTGGCCACGGATCCGGGTTCGGTTCGCGATTTTGAGGTGTTTTCGCGCCAAAGCGGACACGCGCTGTTGGAATCCGGGGAAGAGGACGGCACCTACTATTACGTCATGCAAAAGAAGGCGTAAGAGGGCGTGAAGTTTCTAGAAGTCATCGGCGGGTGGGTCAACCGCTATTTCTCCAACGAAGAGGCCATCTCGCTAATCGTGCTGATGGTCGCCATATTACTGCTGTTGGCGGTATTGGGTTCGTATCTCGCACCGGTACTCACTGGGCTGGTCATCGCGTTCCTGTTGCAGGGTCTGGTCAAAGGCCTGGAAAGGCTCAAGATTCCGCGGGGTGTGGGCGTGTACGTGTCGTTCTTGCTGTTTCTGGGTGGCGTGTTTGCGCTGATGCTCGTGCTGGCCCCGCTCCTGTGGCAGCAATTGCAGGATTTGGTCAGTTTGCTGCCGACGGTGGTGGTGCGCATGCAAGACGGCATCGCGCAGTTGGCTGAACGATTTCCGGAATACGTGACACGCGAGCAAGTCTCTGCCGTGTTGGACCAAGGCGCGCGCGAACTCGGCAACTTGAGTGGCACCGTCGTCGAAACGGCTTTCAGCCAGGTCTTTTCGATTCTGGGTCTGGTGATCTATCTCGTGTTGGTGCCGATCTCCGTGTTCTTCTTTCTCAAGGACAAAGATCAGTTGATGGACTTCCTGCATTCGCTCTTGCCTCAGAACCGTCCGTTGCTGTCGCAAGTCGGTGAAGAGATGAACATGCAACTCGGCAACTACGTCAGAGGCAAGTTCATCGAAATCCTCATCGTGGGTGCCGTTACGTTCGTGACGTTCACGGCGTTCGGCCTCAATTACGCAGCGTTGTTGGGAGTGGTGGTGGGTTTGTCGGTACTCATTCCGTTCGTCGGCGCAGCGGTGGTGACCTTGCCCGTGTTCATGGTTGCGGTGCTGCAGTTCGGATGGTCGTGGGAGCTGGGGGCGATCATGGGTGCCTACGGGGTGATCCAGTTCCTGGACGGCAATGTGTTGGTGCCTTTGTTGTTTTCTGAAGTCGTCGATCTGCATCCCATCACCATCATCGTTGCAGTGTTGGCTTTTGGCGGGTTGTGGGGGGTGTGGGGGGTGTTCTTCGCCATCCCGCTGGCGACGTTGATCAAGGCCATCTACAAGGCCTGGCCGAAGGTCGATGTGTCGGACAAGCACGTGGGCGACTCGCCTTCCATTACCACGTGATGGGTGAGCCTGCGGCAGGCTTGTGAGTAAAGAACTGAGCACGTACCATGCCGACGATTTCAACTCTTAGATTCTTGCCATGTTGAAAGGCAGCATCGTTGCACTCGTGACGCCGATGACCCCTTCCGGAGAAGTCGATTGGTCGGCGCTGGAGGGACTCATCGAGTGGCATATCGCCAGTGGTACCCACGGCATTGTGCCGATGGGCACGACGGGTGAGTCGGCTACCCTCGATACTCCTGAGCACCTTGCGGTCATCCAGCGCACGATCGAAGTCGTCGCGGGTCGCATTCCAGTGGTCGCGGGTACCGGCAGCAACTCGACTGCGGAGGCGATTCACCAAACTCAAGAGGCGCAGACTGCCGGAGCGGATGCGTGTCTGTTAGTCACGCCGTACTACAACAAACCCACACAACTCGGCCTGATTGCCCACTACAAGGCGATCGCGGACGCTACCGACGTGCCGCTGGTGCTGTACAACGTGCCGCCGCGGACCGCGTGCGATATGCAGGCGGAGACCGTGGCCGAGTTGAGTGAGGTCAGGCAGATCATCGGCATTAAAGAAGCCTGTGGTGATGCATCTCGCGTGGGCTCGATCAAATCGCGGGTGGCCGACGACTTCGTCATTCTGTCCGGTGAAGACGCACAGACCCTGCAGATGTTGGATCTCGGTGCGATCGGCACGATATCGGTCACCGCAAATGTCGTGCCTGACAAGATGGCGGCCTTCTGCAACGCGTTTCTGAATGGGGACCGCGATACCGCGCAGAGCCTGGACGATGTCTTACAGCCCATACACGAGATCCTCTTTTGCGAACCGTCGCCGACCCCCAGCAAGTGGGCGCTCGCGGAGATGGGCAAGATTCAACATGGCATCCGCCTGCCGCTGTTGCCGCTTACCGAGGCCCATCACGAAGAGATGCGCAAGCGCCTCGCAGCCATCGGAGCCCTGTCGTGAGGGCGCTTTTGGTATTCTCGGTACTGCTGTCGGGCTGCGGTTGGATGAACGACGGTGAGGGTTTGTTCGTCAATCCCAAAGACGACTACCTCGACGCCCAGCAGCATCAAGACCTGGTCATCCCGCAAGATCTACGCACGCTCGAGGATACCGACCCGTTCCCGATTCCCCCTACGCCGGAATCTCAGAATCCGAGCTTTTATCCCAACCGGCCGCCTTTGCCGGATGCCATCTACGCCAACGACACCCGTGACGAGGTACGCATTCAACGATTAGACGACCGGCGCTGGCTGGTCATTCCGGAACCGCCCACCACGGCGTGGCCGAAGATCAAGCAGTTCCTTGCCGAAAACGGCGTGCGCCTCGACCTGGATGCACCGGAAGTCGGACGTCTGAATACGCAATGGTTGGCCATCGAAGACACGGCTTATCGCGACATCGTGCGCAGCTTGTTGAAAGAAGCGAAGCAAGCAGCAGAGTTGGACGTCGGTCGGGACCGCTTCGTTATCAAGGTCGAACAAGGTCTACGCCCGCTTACCACGGAAATTCACGTACGGCACGAAAACGACAGTACCATGTTGCCGATGGCGGACGATGTCATCGCGCTCGACACGTTCGTCTCACAGATCGAAGTCGCCGAATCCAATTTCTTAAACGAGATCGGTGCCTACATCGCAGCAAAAGTGGCTGAGCAAACCGTCTCCAAGGTGGCGTTGCAGATCGGGAGTGCACGCAAGGCCGAGTTGGCTCGCGACGGGCAAGGTTTACCGGTGCTGTTGTTGTATTTGGATTACGAAAGAGCGTGGGCGACATTGGGTCAGGCTTTGGCCAATGCCAATGTGGACGTCAACGATTTGAGTCGCCAGACAGGTACTTTCGATGTGACGTTGACCGATGCGGTGTTCAGCGGGGAAGAAGACGAGGGACCAGGGTTCTTCTGTCGGCTGACGTTCTCCTGCGATCGTGACGAGGTCTACGACTTGCGAATCCAGGTCAGAGACATCGAGCAGCAGCATTTCGAAGTCAGCGTGTTGGAAGCCGACGGCAGTCGACGCGCCGACCCGGAGCTCGCTCAACAAGTACTCGTTTTGATTCGCGAATATTCCGCGTAATGGGATTCGCCTCAATCGGCAGTGGCTCGAAGGGTAACTGCACGTTGGTGGCGCTCGGCGACCAGCTGTTCGTGGTGGATTGCGGTTTCAGTCTGAAGCAAACGGAACGGCGCATGCTCGCAGCGGGCGTTAGCCCGGGCGACATCACGGCCATCTTCGTGACACACGAACACGCCGACCACATCGGTGGAGTGACGGCGTTGTCCCACAAGTATTCGATTCCGGTACACGCATCGTACGGCACGCTCAAGAGCGTGCCTGAAGCGCGTTTTGCAAAACCCTTCGATGGGGACGTCGCCTTTGAAGTTTACGATGTGCACGTCAATCCAGTGCGCGTGCCACACGATGCTCGCGAACCCACTCAATTCGTAATGAGCGACGGCCGGGAAACCATAGGCGTGCTTTCGGATCTTGGTCGCGTGACGAATCACGTCGTTGAACAGTTCAGTGTGTGTACACACTTGTTAATGGAAGCTAATCACGATCGCCAGATGTTGTTGCGCGGCACTTATCCGGAGCGTTTAAAACGCCGCGTTGGTGCCGATCACGGACACCTATCCAACGACCAGGCGCTAGAGTTGTTGCGACAAATAGCCCATCGCGATCTGCGCGTGGTCATCGGGCACGTCAGTGAGCAGAATAACCGCTCGGACATACTCGAAAACACGTTCGACGCTTTGAAGGACGCGGTTGCCGACCTGCAGTACGCCACACAAAACCAAGGCTTTGGCTGGATCGGCTCGAAGCCCGTTCAACGACAGACCTCGTTTGGCTGAAAACCGATCAGAGTTTCCCTAGATCAGTTAATATAGACGGCTGATTTGTCCAAGCTCGAACGATGGAAGCACTATGGATGCGATGAATGTAACCCCCGAGACGTTTCAGACTGAGGTTGTCGAGCGATCTCAGAGCGTTCCCGTCGTGTTGCTGTTTTGGGCTGATCAGGTACCGCCGTCCGTTCAAGCCAAACAAACGATCGAAAACTTGTTGCCCGCGTTTGGCGAGAAGCTCGGCTTCGCCGTCTCAGATGTTGCGCAAGATCAGAGTCTGGCCCAGCACCTGCGGGTACAGGGTCTACCCAGCATCCGCATCGTGCACCAAGGCAAGATTGTCGACCAGCTGGACGGACCCGTCGATGAATCGCAGTTACGCACGCTGTTCGACGCTTTGACGCAGTCACCGGCAGATATGCTGAAGGCGCAGCTCGACCAGATTCTCACCGCGGGCGACTACGACACAGCGGTGCAAATGTTGCAACAAGCGGTCAACGAAGAACCCAACAACATGGCGTTTCGGGTCGAACTCGCTGACGTGCTCGTGCGCAAGGGAGACCACGACGATGCCCGCACGGTGTTGGCGTCGATTCCAGAGGACACGGCAGAGCGGGACCGCCCCCAGAACCGCTTGGAGTTCGCCGAAGAAGCAGCGGGCCTAGCGAGCCGAGCGGAGCTGGATCGAGAACTGAAGGCTGACGCGAACAACCTGGAGGCGAAGTACCAGCTTTGCGTGCGTTGCGTTGTGGACGGCGATGTCGAAATGGCGCTGGAACATGCCATGGACATTTTGCGTACGGATCGGGAATTCCGTGACGACATCGGTCGCCTGACGATGATCCGCATCTTTGCCTTGCTCGGCAAAGGGGATGCAGTAGCGAGCCGTTTCCGTCGCAAAATGTTCAACTTCATGCACTGACACCACACCGCTGACCGCTTACTAGATGTGAACCGGCTCACGTTTTTGCGGACGGCGCTTGCCTATCCTAGCTGATCAAAACACGATCGGGTAATTGCAACATGCACAAGGATGCGCGGGGCACTGATGCGGACCGTGCTCAAGAATGTCCGCAATTAATCCTTGAGTATCAAGGTCAGACCTTACGGTTGATAGGTGAAGCCGATGAGGGGCGTTGTTCGTTAGGCGAATCCACCGCCTGCGATCTTGTATGTGAGAGCAGGTACGCTTCTCGCGATCACGCACACCTGCAATTCAAGAACAACGACTTCTATTTGGTCGACCACAGCACCAACGGCACATTCGTGCAGAGCGAAGACGAGCAGGTCACGCGTGTTCACCGCAATGAAATGCGCTTGTGGGGCTCCGGTTGGTTGTCGCTCGGCGAGCCCCTGCACGCGGTAGACCCGATTCGGTTCAGGCAGGCGTGATGGCATGAGCTACCGTTGGCATTCAGCGTGGGATAGTCATCCCGGTAATGTGCGGTCGTTGAACGAAGATGCAGTGTACGCAAATCCGGAACTCGGGTTGTGGGCGGTAGCCGATGGCATGGGCGGGCACGACGCCGGCGAAGTGGCCAGCAACTCGATTACGCGGGCGTTGATGGGTGTCGAACTCACCGATTCGCTCACTGACCGGGTCGACACGGTTGAAGATACGCTGTTGTACGTCAACGACGAGTTGCGGTCTTACGGGCGCACGCATTGTGCAGGAAACACGGTGGGCAGTACGGTCGTCGCGTTGGTAGTCAAAGACTGCGTGGGCGTGGTGCTGTGGGCGGGGGATAGCCGGCTGTATCGCGTGCGCGATCGGTCGATTGCGCAAATCACCCGCGACCACAACCCCGTTGTAGATTTGTTAGACAGCGGAGGTGTATCTGAGCGGGAAGCGCTGTCTGCGGATACGAATGTCATCACACGCGCCGTGGGAGGACAGCTCGATCTACATTTGGACGTCGCCGTCTTCGACATTCAACCCCTGGATACGTTGATTCTGTGCAGCGATGGTTTGTACCGCGAAGTCGAAGAAAGCTCGCTCGTCAGTGCGTTCGCGACAAAGGGCCTGCAAGCGGATGTGGAAGGCGCGGTGCAGGATGTGATGGCGCAGTGCCTGAGGGGCGCAGCCCGCGATAATGTGTCGCTTGCTGTGGCTCAGGCTGTGGAACTGTAGGTGTCATGAGCGAAAACGACGGCGGTACGGATCGCGAGAGCCACGACGACATCACCCAGCTGCGGGAAAGCGCGACGATCCTGCGTGACGATAGTTCGTCGCTCACCGGATCCAGTTGGCGCAGCGGCGAGATCGTGCGCGGCGATGACGGCATGGAAGCACCGAAGGTTTTAAAGCAGCGGTTCGTACTCGAGGATCGTTTGGGCAGCGGTGGCATGGGCACTGTGTTCAGAGCAAAGGACTTGAGGAAGGTAGAAGCCCGCGACAGCCAACCGCACATTGCGATCAAAGTCCTCAACAACGATTTTCGCAGCCATCCGCAAGCGTTCATTGCGCTGGAACGGGAAGCCTCGAAATCACAGAGCTTTCGTCACCCCAACATCGTATCGATCTTTGATTTCGACAAAGATGCAGACGTACCGTTCATTACCATGGAGTTGCTCGAGGGTGAGGAGTTGGCGAGCCTGCTGCGGAATTTTCCCAACGGCTTGCCCGAAGAACAGGCCTGGAGTGTGATTGAAGGCATGGTGCGCGGGTTGGAGCATGCGCACGATCAAGGCGTGGTGCATGCCGACTTCAAACCGGGCAACGTTTTCACGACGGACGACGGGCAAACAAAGATTCTGGATTTTGGCATCGCACGTGCGATGCGAGCCAATACCGAAGACGGCGAAGAACAGGACGACGCGGATTTCGATCCCGCGCGTCTTGCGGCACTAACACCTGCCTATGCCAGCCGCGAGATGCTGAACGGCGACAACCCGGAACCGCGCGACGACCTCTTTTCGCTCGGCGTGGTCGCTTACATGGTGCTGACCGGCCATCACCCGTACGGACGCGTACCGGCCAATCAGGCTGCACAGGAAGGCCTCAAGCCGGAACGTATCAAAGGTGTATCGCGGCGGCGTTGGCGAACGATCGAGAAGTGTCTGCAGTTCAACCGGCAACAGCGTCCCGCATCGGCGCGCGAGGTGCTGGACCACCTGTTCGGGAAATCGGCCTGGCCCTCGTGGGCGCTCGCATCGGCTGCGGCGGTGGCCCTGGTTGCGGTGGCCTTGGCGTCGTTTCAAGAAGCCCAGGTGATCGATGAGGTCAAAGAAGAAGTGAGGCAAGAGACCTTGGTGGACGCGCAGCTCGCGCGTCTTGGTCAATTGCTGGCAGAGCCGAAGTACGACACCGCATGGTTGCAGTTGCTCTACAGCGAATATGAGACTTTGAGGGTCTTGGCGCCTCGTCACCAGGTGCACGGCAATTTCGAGGCTACCGTCGAAGAGTTGATTGCAGAGCACGTCAAGAACGCCACCAGCCTCGAAGAAGCCATCGAGAGGCTCAATCTTGCGCAAGGCTTCGGCAAGTTTCCGCACGCCGTGAGCGTGCTCGAGGAACGCCTGGCGGATGAGATCGATAGTCTGGTCGCACAACCGCTGGACGATCTGTGGCTGGCACGGGCCGGCACGTTCACGCGCTACGCCGAACTCTATTTTCCGGTGTCTGCGCCCATTGAAGCGGCGCGCACGGATCTGGCCGATTACGGCGAACGCAACATCGGTGCGCTGATTGAAAGCGGAGAGGTTGAGCTGGCGCAGGCGGTTTGGCGCACGGTGTCCAACGATGTCTTCGAGGTGGAACGTTGGGCGCAGACGGATGCCACCATCAACGAAGCGATTCAAAATGTTCAAGCCAAAGAGCAAGCGCGCGCTCGAGCGAATTCCGAAAAACAAGCCTTCGTACGGGTCGATGAGTTATTGAACGTCAGCTGTTTGCGACTGGACATCAATATGCTCGATCGGCATACACGCAAGATCAAAGATCAAGATCGAGCGTTGGCAAAGAAGGTGCTGGATCGGGTGGGCGATCGGGTTAGCGAATGTGTGGAAAGATTGAGCGCCGTGAATCCCGATCGTGCACTAGCCTTGCACAACTCTGCACGTAAGCGTCTGGGACCGCTGTCGCAGTTGAAAGGTAAAGGGGTCGACCCTTGCTCCATGCATTACCTGGTGGGAAACGGGCAGCAATCCGGTCGCGGTGGGTTTTGCACCGATGTGCTACCGAATACCGATCAAGGACCGCGGTTAGTCGTCGTGCCGCCCTCGGATGAGTTACGCAAGTTCGCGATCAGCAAGTACGAGATCAGTTGGCGGGAAGTCAATCCATTCTGCATTGAATCGGGCTTGTGCGCGCCGGTCGATGACGTTGACCTGCCGGTGACGGGATTGAGCATCACCACGATTGAACGGTTTACGGAATGGCTGTCGGTGCAAACGGGTTATAAGTACCGCTTACCGACCGCGGACGAGTGGCTCCTTGCCGCGCAGGGCGAGCCCGACCCCAATCGCAACTGCGCCATCGACGTCGGCGGGATCAAAAGGGGCGATGGCGTGTTGGCGGCAGCAGCAGGCAGCGCCAATCCGCTGGGCCTGGTGCACGTACTTGGTAACGTGCAGGAACTTGTCAAGGCGACCGGCGATTACGCTGCCGCTGGCGGAGCTTTTGCAGATCCGATCGATAGGTGTCTGGCCAGCACCCATAGGGAGGCGCTGGCCAGCGGCGACGATCAAACAGGATTTCGTTTAGTGCGGGAAGTCAGTTGAGCTTGCTGCCGCTAACACCGTCTGTGATCAAACTGCGGCGCACCGCTAAGGCGTGTGCTGCGGGTGAAGTGTCGCGCTACGACTATCGCCAGGTGCGTAGAGAGGTCATCGAGACTTTCGCGGACCGCGATGCGGTTCACCGTGATGAGACGATACCGCGTTTCAAAGCCGAGGGTTTCGATAGTGAGATCACACAACGGCGCTTACCTGTGGTTGAAGTCAACAACGAACAAGTGATCAGCAGAGGCTGGGCTTGGTGGATCGTATTGGTGATGATGTTCCTTGCTGCACTGATTGCGCCTAACGTGCTCGGCGCGCCGGTGCTCGATGGTGACGCCAGCATCCCCAGCGTCGCCCAGCGCGATCCGAACCCCGCGACAGCGCAGCGTATTGCAGTCAACCGTCTGGCCTGGCAGCCACCGGAATTCTTCGAGCAGGCCTCTGGCGAGGAAGTGCAGGCGTTTCTCGACGCGCAGCTAACCGAGGTGCAGCGGCACAATGCAGCGCAAGAGCACGGCTTCAGTGCTGCAGAGTTGGAAGAGGTGGGCCGGTTTCTCAATGCCATCGGTGTGCACGATAACGCCACAAAGATGACCGTTGCCGATTTGCAGGACCTGTCGGCCTTGGTGGCCGCGCAAAAAAGCAAACGCGGTGTGTCCACGGTCCAGCTCGAGGCGATTGCGCAAGCCCTGCAGACATGGCTGCGAGAACTCGGGTACCCGGTGGCGGCAGCGTTCGTTCCATCTCAGAATGTGATCGATGGCGAGGTGCGTCTCGGGGTAGAGTTCGGCCACTTGTCCGGCGTGGTCGTTGAGGGCGCCGTCAATGGTGCGGACGAAACACCGATGCATTTGACCGGATTGCTGGGCAAGCCGGTCAAGCGTACTGAAGTCGAAACGAAATTGAACGTGCTGAACCGGTCACAGGGAATCCAGACCTCAGCCACCTTCGTACCCGGCCTGGAGGTGGGGGATTCCGAACTGCACCTGCAAGTCAAACAGAATCAGCGGTTCCTCGGGAGCGTACAAATCGACAACCATGGCATTCAGGCGCTTGGCGAAGAGCGCGTGAGTGCGCGGGCACTCGTCAACAACGTGCGCGGGATCGGCGATCAGTTGCAACTGGGTGCCATGTCGAGCGTGGATCCTGCAGATCACCAATTCGCCTCCGTTGCCTATCGGTCGCCCATACTCGGGGGACGCTTCGACGTTGGCGCACGCGTGGGCTACGGCGATCTCGATCTGGGCGACAGCGTGGCGGGTGCCGCGGGATTGTCGAGCTCGCAAGGTCTGTTGTTCGATGTAGGCCTCACGGACACGCGCGTGTTGACGCGACGGGTGCGTCGGGAATACCTGCTGGGAGTGGGCGTGCATCGTTTCGAAACCGATTCTCTCGACGATCAGGAGGCGCGCTTCGTACACGTGGGGTTGGTTGGTCATCGCCTGTGGGACACAAGCCGGATAGCGCTCGAAGGTGGCATACATGCGCATGTGGGTCACCTGGATCACCTGCAGCCGGGTCAGGCTGCCGACTGGTGGCGGCTCAAGGGCACTGCCAATGCATGGCGGCCGTTGCCGGATCTCGGTGTTTGGAACGCTCTGCATGGGTTAAAAGGCGTGATCGGCGTGACTGCGCAGTGGGCGAACGACGGTCTACCGCCGAGCATGCGGTTGAGTTCACGAGGCGCTGCCTTCAATCGAGGCTTCAGACACGGGGGCACTCAATTCGATCGCGGTGTCAACGTGACGGCGGAATTACGGGGTAGTGCGGGATTGGGTCAGTGGTCTTTGTTCGTCGACAGCGGTTACGGTGAACGGTTGAGTTCGCAAGCGCTGTGGTCGCATCTGACCAGTGCGGGCGTCGGTTGGGAAGCACAACTGGATACGATCTTTGAAGGTCTGCGAACGCAATTGACTTTGGGTTATCCGTTGAGCCACAGAGGTCCTGGAGGTAACGACGATGACGGTGCACGATTGCTCTGGTCTCTCAGCTATGCTCAGTAGCGCGTGCGTGGCCATACGTCGCGTGTTGATGCCCGTTCTGCTCGGCATCGGGGCGCCGCTTCACGTGCTCGCCCTGCCGGAGCTGGATCTGACGGAGTTGGACAGTTTGGAGGCGCTAGCCCCGATCGATGCCGCCTGGACCGCTGCGCTGCTGGGTGAGCAGCAAGGCACGCTTGCGCTGGATGAGAATATTTTTACCGACTTATCACCCATCACCGAGTCGGTGGAAGGCGTGCGGCTGCCGGAAGATCAGCAACTCTCGGAGTAGGCACTGCCCGCCGTACGACTATGCACAAGCGTGCAGATTGTCCAATCAGCCCGGCAATTGCCGCAGTTTGTTCACCGATTTGCTAGGTTAGATTGCTTAACTGCCTGTTTCTAAAAAGAAAAAACGACCAGCGCTGCTAACACCGTTGTTGAGAGGCGATGCGGTTGGAAGGCGCTCAGAGCGGCGGATGCAGAGTTATCCTCAAAGTTATCCACAGGGCTGAGCCAGGGGAGGTGTTAGTATTCCGCCTTCCTCGTCGTTTGATAATAGAGGTGGCCAGCATTGACGGAATCGAGTGGTGTGTCCGGTGTGGACCTCCTGGAGGAAAAACTCGTCCAATACCGCGAAAGGGGAGTGACCAAGGTCAAGATCGGATTGACCGATATCGATGGGGTCATTCGAGGCAAGTACGTCGGCATTGAGAAATTTGCCAGCCTGCTCGAGAAGCAAGGCGGCTTCTGCGACTGCGTCTTCGGGTGGGATATCGACGATCAACTCTACGATTCCGCTATTTACACAGGTTGGCATACCGGGTTTCCCGACACCGGTTTTGAACTCCTCGTAGACAGCGAGCGATGGCTGGTGGATGAAGATTGCCCGTATTTCATCGGACGGTTCGTGGAGCGCGACGGGGGGATGCATCCGCTGTGTCCGCGTACGCGGTTGGAGGCGGTGCTCGCACGTCTGGCGGATCAGGACATCCAGGTCCGTGCAGGATTCGAGTACGAATTCTTCGTGTTTGCCGAAGACGCCCACTCTGTGCGCGATAAAGGTTATCGCGATCTCAAGCCCCTGACGCCGGGTAACTTCGGTTACTCCGTGTTGCGCTCCTCGGTGGAATCGGAGATGTTCACGGGGTTGATGGACTACGCCGCCTTGCTCGACTGTGCGCTGGAAGGCCTACATTGTGAGACTGGACCCGGCGTTTGGGAGGGTGCGCTCAAAGCCAAGGAGGGGATTGACGCAGCGGACCGTGCCGCACTCTTCAAGACTTTTACCAAGGTGTTCCTGGCGAAGAACGGTCTATTGGCCACCTTCATGGCCAAGTGGTCGATGGACTACCCCGGACAAAGCGGGCACTACCATTTCAGCTTCGAAGACGGGCAGGGGCGCAATCTTTTCTATGATGGTCATGGCGAATCGCAGATGTCCGACCTTCAACGGTTTGCCGTAGGCGGTTTGCAGACGTATTTGCCTGAGTTGCTGGCGCTGGTCGCACCCACGGTGAACAGCTACACGCGTCTCGTGAAGGGCGCTTGGGCGCCGACGGCTGCCACCTGGGGCGTGGAGAACCGCACCGCCGGTGTGCGGGTCATCCCGGGCAGCAGCACCAGCCAGAGGATCGAATGTCGCGTGTGCGGTGCTGATGCCAATCCCTATCTCGCCGCTGCCGCAGTGCTGGCAGCGGCGAGTGCCGGAATCGCCGAACGCTTGGAACCCACCGCGCCCGTCGTCGGTAATGCTTACGATGTGCAAGACAGTCTGCCGCTGGATCAGCAGTTTCCGTCCAACTTGCGTGCCGCGGCGCTGCGGCTGCGTGATTCAAATATTGCCGCCGACTATTTCGGCGAGGTGTTTGTGGATCATTTTGTGACGACGCGTTTGTGGGAGTGCGCTGAGTACGAGCGTCACGTCAACAGTTGGCAGTTGGAACGCTATTTCGAGATCGTCTGAGGTGAGCGAGGGTTCTGTGAAGCTCTGTATCTTGCGTACCGACAACGTGCTGGAGCGGTTCCAACCCGAGCACAGCGACTATCCGGCGATGTTCGAACGGCTGTTCGCAGCCGTCGCGCCGTCGATCGTCGTCGAAGCCGTCGATGTACGAGAGACCTTGCCTCAGCGGGTAGACTGCGATGCCTACCTGATCACGGGCAGTCGGCACAGCGTGTACGAGGACCTGCCGTGGCTGCCGCCGCTGGTGGATTTCCTGCGCGATGTACTCCAGCAGAACAAAAAGATCGTTGGGGTGTGCTTCGGCCATCAGCTCATCGCCCATTACTTCGGCGGACGGGTCGAACCTGCCGAGCAGGGGTGGGGTGTTGGCGTGCATGTCAGCGACGTGGTTCGACGGGCGCCGTGGATGCAGGAAGACTTAAGCCATTTAGCCCTGTTATCGAGCCACAAAGACCAAGTGGTGCACCTTCCCGACGGTGCGGAACTCTATGCGTCGAGTGCTTTCTGCCCCATGGCCGGGTTCACCATGGGTGACAGCGTGATTACCATTCAAGGCCACCCCGAGTTTTCCAAAGAATATGCCCGTGCGCTGATGGAGTACCGGCGCGAAGTGTTGGGCGAAGTCGTATATCGGCGCGGTGTTGAGAGTCTCTCCGAGACGACGGATGCGCAGACCATGGCGCGCTGGTTTGTGGACTTCGTGGAAGCCCCCCCACAAGGTGGGCGGGTGTCATGAGCGACAAGCCGACGCGCTTCGAGACATTCCAGCGGCGGGCTGAGCATCTCCTCCAATCCCCCGGGCGCGTACAGACGCTCGCCTCGACTGCGCTGACGAAACTCAGCGGTAGCGGGACAGAAAAGCTCAAGGAGATCAAAGATCAGGTGCTACTCTTCGTGGCCCTGGTGCGCGCATGGCTCTCGGGCGACTATCGTGAGGTGTCGCAAGGCAGCATCGTTGCCGTCGTGGCGGCGTTGCTGTATTTCGTGGTGCCGCTCGATGTCATTCCCGATTTTTTGTTTGGCTGGGGATTCATCGACGATATTGCGGTGATTGGTTATGTGTTTGGACAACTCAAAGAAGAACTCGATGCGTTTAAAACGTGGCAGGATGGGCAGTATGAAGAGAAGGTTTAGCCGGCACTTGGTGCTCGCGCTGTTATGTGTCGGTACCCTTTCGGCCTGCAGTATCAAGCTCGCCTACAACAACCTCGACCGGTTGATTCGCTGGCAAGTCAGCGATTATGTCGATCTCAATCGGGAGCAAAAGCGTTATCTGGCGCGCGAAGTAGAGAAGGTGTTGCGTTGGCACCGCACCACGCAGTTGCCCGAATACGCCCACTATCTGCGAGGCCTTCCCGCGGCCTTCAGCGACAGCGTGACGAGCGAGCAATTGCGCGGTGTCTTCGAACAATTCATGGCATGGGGCGATGCGGTGGAACGGCGTGCTTTGCCCGTGGCGATTGCGTTAATGAGTGATTTGACCGACGAGCAAGTGGCCGAGCTGCCGCTAAACCTGGAACGCAGCAATGTGGAGCTCGAGGAGGACGAGGTAGGCGTCGACATCGAGACCATCCGCGCAAACTGGGCCGAAGAATACATCGATGGAATGAATCGCTTGCTGGGTCGGCTCAACGACGAGCAGAAAAACAAGGTCAACGTGGGCTCGCTCAGATATCAACCGGAACTCGTTATGTGGGCCGATTACCGGCGACGCTGGCAGGCGGATCTATTGGCGATCCTGGAACAGCGCCAGGACGTGAAGGCCTTTCATGCGGCCTTCACCCGCCTGGTCGATCAGCGCGAGCGCTACTACGGAGCGGAGTATGCCGCCGTGTCGGCGGCGAATCAGCAGCTCGGCCGCGAATTGGCCGCCGCCATACTCAGCAGCATGACAGACAAGCAGGCCGCCCGGTTTGCCGACTTCGTGACGGAACTCAGTGACGACTTCGAGGCGTTGAGCCGACAGACCTGAACAGGGTACTAGATGTCCTCGCGGCGAAAACGTGTGTCTTCGTCGAACAGTAACCAGCAAATGAGATAAGCGGCGATGACGGTCTTCGCGAAGAACAGACCGGCCACCACGACGCCGACCCGTACTACGGCCGGATCGGTGCGCCAGTAGGCGGCGAGTCCGGCACATACGCCGAGCACCCATGCATTGTCTTTATCGAGAGTCACTATAAGCGTCCCACGGCGTGGCTCAGCCAGTGCGGCGCGGCGCTGAGGGTGGTTTGTGTCGTCTGCGCCTCTGGCAGGCAAGCTTCAGCCCAGATTCCGAAGGTGAGAAAGACCAGGGCCAGCAGGAGCATGACCCACCAAGTGCCCCTGGGGTAGGAAACGCGTGAGAGGCGGATGTTGGCACCATTCATATCGATGTCCTGATTCGTTGTGTTCTGTGTCAGCGTGTGATGACTAACATCAGTTATTCAATTGTCGTGCCAACCCGCAAAATGGTTTGAATCCTCTGGAAGCCGCATAAACAGGGGCTCTGGCTGAGGCGCGCAAAGAACATCATGGTGAGATTCGCCAATTGTTGGTGGCGCGCACAGCCAAAGTGTGAAGTGCTCGACGGATGTTGCGTGGGTGACCCGTCATCTCCGTCCAAATGTGTGGCGGCGGGGTGTGAATTGACTAGATTTAAAGGAAGCCACAAGAAGAACCAGGATTCATGTCGTCCCATTTCGATATTCCGTTGGATGAATCGGTCAACGTGTTGAAGCAGGTGTTGCCGCTGATGTCTGCGCGGCGCGTGCCGACGATCCCGCAGAACTACGCGGTGTGGTTCGACTACGTGGCCGAGCGCAACGATCAACTCACCGCAGAACTCAAGCGTCGCATCGATGCGGGCGTGGAGTTCGATCCCGTGAGTTGCCGCACGATCTACGAGCAATTCTACATCGACGAGATGTATGCCGAAGTCGATGGGTTACAGGGTGCGGTGCGCGAAGCCGTGGAAAGTGCTCTTAATGAACTGGGCGGACTTGGCGAAGACATTTCGCACTTTGCGGCGGTGTTGGATGACTGTGGCGAGTCGCTGAAGCAGGACCCCACGAAGGAAGACCTCAACAGACTGGTTGTCGATCTCGTGCGCGAAACCGCAAAGACCAAATCGCGCAGCGATGAGGTGGAAGGTTCGTTGATGGCCATGGCGGACGAACTGAACGAGTTGCGCTCACAAGTCGACCGTTTGAGTAAGGATTCTCGCACCGATGCGTTGACCGGTGTCGCCAATCGGCGCGCTTTTGACGACGCGTTGAAGAAACTCACCAGAGAATCTTGCGATTCCGGCAAGCCGCTGTGTTTAGCGCTGGCGGATATCGATCACTTCAAGAAGTTCAACGATACTCACGGTCATCTAGTCGGCGACAACGTGCTGCACTTTGTCGCTCAAGAGATGGCTCAGTGCGTAAAGGGCCGCGACGTGATGGCGCGCTACGGGGGGGAAGAATTCGCGATCATACTCCCCGATACCCCGCTCGAAGGTGCAACCATGTTGGCGGAGAGCATTCGCACTATCGTCGAGGCGCAAATGCCGACAGACGAAAACGGCGAACCGATCGAACGTGTCACTGTTTCCATGGGTGTTGCTTCCTTCAGAAACGACGAGGATGTTTCGACTTTCATTGAACGTGCAGACGCTTGTTTGTATCAATCCAAAGCAGAGGGCCGCAACAGAGTAACCAACGAAATGGCGGTGACCTGTTAAAGTCCCGGTGCCTGGTCGTCTAAACCGAGCATCACCCTTCCGGCCAGTTCCATTACAGTATCCGCTACCATCATGTGTTGCGACGCCACATGTACGTCGCGAAAGTGCCGCTGCAGGCAGGATTGGTTGAAGACGGAACTGCCGCCCACGATGCTGTACATCCGGTCGATGACTTCAACGGCTGTTTTCATGGCGTGTACGTTCGCTGTACGTATGGCGACGCGATCGTCGAGATTGGCTTCCCTGACGGTCATCGCATCCCAGATTTCTTCGATGGTGTGATAGAAGAGGCAGCGTGCTGCGCGCAGTTTGGTATCCATAACGGCTACATCACGATGCAATATGGGCCGTTGTGACAGAGTGCGCCGTGAACCTTGGGGTGTCTTTGCCTTGGCCACAGAGATGACTTCCGTAACGCAGGCACGAGCCATGCCCAAGCCGATAGCGCCGCAGGGTGTCGACAAGGTACCGAAAAGCGGAAACCGATAGATGGGCTCGTTGCTCAAAAAACCGCCGCGGCCGCCTTTACCCATGCGCTCCGCGGGCAACCAGAGATCTTTGGCGCGGTAGTCGCCGGAACCGGTGCCTTTGAGACCCGACACATGCCAGTTGTCTGGCATCTCGATGTCCTGCGGTTCGAACATCGCGCGCGTGACGGCATCGTCCGATTCGATCACGTTGCCGTGCCGGTCGATCTCGGTCAGCGCACCGCATATCCACGTCGCGTTACGCGAACTGGACCCCCATTTCCAATGTCCGTTGATGCGGTACCCGGGGCCAGCGTCAGTCTCTTCGAACACTGCTGTGCCGCTCGGTGCAAACACACCGCTGATGATCGTCGGTCGCTGCATTTTGTGGCGCTGGATTTCTGGGACCGAGGCCGCGTTGAGGTGCGATGTCGAGCAGATAAACGCGCACCAGGCGGCCGAACCGTTGGCAGAAGCCAATAGCTCCACCAGCTCGCAGAGATCTTTGGTGGTGCCACCGAGCCCTCCGATTTCCTCGGGTCCGAGCACGTGATAGAAACCGAGATCGGCCATGGTTTCCGCCAGATCTTGGGGCAGTTCGCGCAAGTCGTCGATTTCCTGACTGCGTTCGATGAGTTCCGGCAGAAGGGCTTGTGCATGCTCAAGGAGTTCCCGCATAGTCACATCCAATAGCTTGTTAGCTCAGCGGGTGAAGGTATCACTTAAGAGCGGCGGCGCGTGAACAAAATGCCGACGCACCGCTGTTGCTGTTGCGCGACTCAGGCTGCGGAAGCTACCTGCTTACCGTCAACCACCACACCTCGGGGTTGCCACAGTCCGGTGGAGGACTTGAGGGAAAAACTCGCGTGCACGCGGGACATGCGCTTTTGGATGAGATGAGTGGCTGCCGCTACGTCACTCCCTGAGGAAAACCGGATCGGCTGTAAATACTCTACGTAAACAGGACCGGGTTTGACCTCGCGTTGCGTCTTTTTCCGCAAAGCCTGCATGCCGCCTAGATAGACTGGATAGATGGGCACGTCGTGCTCGAGGGCCAGCAATGTAGCACCATGTCTGAACTTACCCAGATCATTGCCCATAGCACGCGTGCCTTCTGGAAAGAGCATCACATGCTGGCGGTGCTCCAGCAGCCAGCTGGCATAAGTCAGTGCAGCACTGCCACCGCCTCGCATGATTGGAAAATTGCCCATCACGAACGATTGATACCAGGGCTTGAGGGACTTTTTTTTCTTGCCGCGAACAAACCAGCGGTCTTGAGCCGCTCCGTAGAAAGTCGAGCGGCGCACGTGGGCCGGCAAGGTGGCGTTGATGATCACGGTATCCAGATGACTCTGATGATTGGCGACGATAATCGCCGCGGGTTGTTCGCGCAGGCTGTTGAGATGGTGGCGCCCCACGATTTCGATGTCGGTACACGCTTCGGCGAACCAGCGCTGATAGGTGCGGCGTCGCCAGATTTCTCGCGCCTGTTTGGCCATCGGGTGAATCTGCCATGGATGAGGCCCAGCGTACTTACTGCGGTCCGTTTCGTACAAAGGCGTAAGCGGCGCGTCTGCGTCTTTTTGATCCGGTATCGAAAGTAGCGGCTTGCGGTCGATGGCTATGTTCACTCCCAGTTAGGACGATCCCCTTTCTCCCCCGCCGAGAGGGGAGAGGCGGCTGTGGGGAGAAGGGGGCTCGCGTTCTAAACAACGGTTAGCTAGCGGTCATTGGCAGTTCTAGTACGTTTAGCAAACCACCAACAAACATCTAACTAACATCCAACTAACAACTAGCAACTAGCAAACGGCGTGCCAACTCGGATCACGGTGGTATGGGGGTAACGGGCGGTGGTTTGTACGAGTTCGCACGACAATAGTGCAATCGAGGCGACGCCACTGTTTTTGTGCACTATTGTCGAGCAAATGCCGTCACTAAGCGCCGGAACGACATCGATAGGGCAGGCATGTCAGGAAGTAAAATGTGAGCGGCGCGTGAAACCGGTCTCATAAAGTGCCGTTCATATCTCTAGGATTGACTATATCTCTAGAACTTCAGTAATCAGTGTAAGGACAACACTTATGAAACCCGTCGACTTCAACGTTCGAAGAATAGCCTGCAACGTGGTGATCGGATCACTGGTCGTGTGCTGCACCGCCTGCGGTACGATCATGCATCCGGAACGCAAAGGCCAGGTCGGTGGCCGCATAGACCCCGGAGTGGCCGTGTTGAATGGCGTAGGCTTGTTATTCTTTCTCATCCCCGGTGTGATCGCGTACGCCGTGGATTTTTCGAACGGGACCATTTACTTGCCTAACAGCTCAGCCAACCTCGATGAGACGATGGACATCGAAACCATGAATGCAGTTGTCGTGGATGAGCTCACGGCAGAGCGGATTCGTGAAGTCGTACAGACGCAGGTGGACCAGCCGATCCCTGCAAATGCGCCGATGATTGTGCGAACGTTAGAAGAGGACGCGCAACCGGTTAGTGCTCAATCCACCAGCTCGCAAATTCATCGAAGTTGATGACCCCGTCGCGGTCCGTATCGATTTCGCGGAAACCGATACGGCATTCCTGGTCGTCGGCGTGAGAACCGAGATTGTGTAGCAAGGCGGTAAACTCGTCGAACTGGATGGTGCCGTCACCGTTTGTGTCGAACTCACTAAAACACTCTTTTAGTTCTTCTATGCGTTCTTCCATTACGTCTACCGTCTTGCTACTGATTGCGGTTGATCGTGCTAGCCGCTGTTGGTCTGCAGCACGAATTGGCCGTTCTTGTGGTTGGCGTCCGCCACTTCGCTGAAGAGCGGCACCTGGGAGAAATCCAACTGCTCGGCATTGTAGCGTACGAGTTGCACGAGTGCCGCATGCAGCGCTTCGCCGTAGATGATGCCGGAATTGTTCTCTAGCACATCGATCAACGCCTTCGTGAACACCGAGTGAGAGGCGTCGAGGCCTTCGTCCAGCACCGGGCGATTACCGCCGGAGGTCAACACCGTGCGCGAGCGGCGCTTCACCAGATACTCCAAGCGGCGTTTGTCCAGGTTTTGCCGGGCGACCGAGACTCGCGGCGGTCGCACCATGGCACCGGCGTAGCAGGAGTCGGCGATGATCATGACGTGGCGTGCTTTCATGGCGCGCATCTCGTTGGTGATCCAGGTGCTCTTGATGCCGTCGGCCTCCAGACTGACATCGTCGGAATGTGCATCCACCGGCATCCAATACGTAACGGATTCGTCTTTGGGGCTGCGCTCCCCGTGACCCGCGTAGTAGATCAGCACATAGTCGTCCTGCTGCAGTTCCTGTTGCAATTGGGCGAATGCATACATGATTTGGCGCCGGTTGGCGTTGACCAGCAATTGCGTCTCGAAACCGTATTGCTCGCGTAAGATTTCGTCTACCGCGCGGGCACCGGCTTCGGCGGTGGTGAGATCGTTGATGAACTCGTACTCATCGTTGCCGATGACCAAGGCGTACTTCTTGCCGGCCGGAAGCTGAATGTTCGGCGCTTTCGGGTAGATCGGCTTGGGGATGCTGCGCGTGCGTCGCTGTGCGAGCTGCAAGGCCCGATCGTTCTGCATCGCAGTGAGCTGGGCTTCCTTAGTGGCGAGTTCCCGGTTGAGGGTTTCGATGGTCTTACTCTGTTGTGCAAGCTCGGCATTGTTGGCGGCGAGATCGGACTGTAGCTTGGAGACCACCGAATCGGACAACCCCGACTGTTGCGTCAATTGCTGCTCGATCGAGGCGTTGCGGGCGGCCAGCGCGTCCTTGGCTTGCTGTGAGGTCATGAGATCGTTTTCAAGCTGCACGATCGACGATTGCATACGCACCAATTCAGCCTCTGCGGCAACCAGCTTCGCCTGTGCGTAATCGAGTTCGTCGACTTGTTGCGCTGACTGATCGCGTAGTTGCTCGATGAGGGAAGCGGCCGAGACGGCTTGCTGCTCGAGGTTACCGATGCGTTGTGCTTGATGTTCGATCAGTTCACTGCGCTTGGCGACCTCCGCCAGCAGGCGGTCCACTTCAGGTACTGCTTGTGCAGTTTGTGCGGCTTGGCTACGCGTTGCGGTCAACTCGTCTTGCAGTGCCGTGTAGTCCCGTTGCTGGTTGGTCAACTCGGTACGCAGACTGGTCAACTGCTCGCGCAGTGCGACCACTTCGCGCTCCGACACTTGTTTATCGGCTGCTTGCGCTTCGAGCGAAGCGATGGTCTGTGCCTGTGTGCCGATTTCGGTTTCCCGTTTTGCGAGCGCCTGCATGAGTTGCGCGACTTTGCGTTCAGCCTCATCGCCGACTTCTAGTCCCTCACGGTGCGCATCGAGCTGTGCGAGCAGAGACTGCTGAACGCTGGTTTGCGCATTCAACGAGGCTTTTACGCGTTCGAGCTCGTTGCTGAGCTTGGCGACTTCGGCGTTCTTGCTGGCGAGCAGCTCTGCAGTGTTGTTGGCGGTCGCTTTGCTTGCGTCGGCTTTGGACAACTGCTCATCGAGGCGTTGTTGAGCCAGAGTGGCTTTGCGTTCGCTGGCGAGCAACTGTGCTTGATGTGCCGTCAGATCGGCTTCCAACGTGGCGATCAGATGTTCCTGCTCGCTCACCTGCCGGGCTTGCTGCTCGACTTCGATTTTAAGATCCGCCAGCTTTTGCCCACCGGATGAATCCGTACGTTGTGTTTCCAGGTTTGCAACGTTGTTCTGCAGTTGTGCGACTTCGTTGCGGCTGGCGGTCAACTCGGCACGCTTGGCTGCGATGTCCGACGTAGCGTTGGCCAGTTTGTTTTTCAGCTCGGCCGTGGTGGCGTTTTCTTGTGCCAGCGCTTGAGTCAACCGGCGCACCTCTGCGCTTGCTGCAGTGACGGCGGAGTCCATTTCGGAGCTCAAGACCAGATCGTCGGTGATACCGCCACTTTGTCTCAATAGATTGACGGCAAGTAACCGGTCCTGCGTGACTCCCAGACCTTCTTCGTAGAGGTAGGCCAGGTTCTTCATGGCGTCGCCGTGGCCTTGATCCGCAGCCTGTTGATACCAAGAGGCAGCCTGATCGTAGCGGGGCGGGTTAAACAGCGACTCGTAGACTAAGCCTAAGCTGTACTGCGCTTCCGGATCGCCGGATTGCGCCAGCTCAGCGTAGAACTCCGCCGAACTCTGTGCCGTCGCGCGATCATAGACCGTGTATTCGCCGCCGCGCAGCGTGCAGCGCGTAGCGGATTCGAATACCAGCTGTCTGCGCGCCGGGTAAACGGAATTGCCGAGCTTGCGCACCTTCGCAGGCAGCAGGCAGTGGACGGTTTGATCACCTTCCACAAACTTAGCCGGCTCGTTAGGGGGTGGCGTCGTCGTGCAACCGCTGGGTAGCAGTGCGAGTGCTGCTGCGAAGCTTGCGTAGTGTAGTGTGCGTTTGCGTATCATTTGCTTATCTCCTTTGCCTATCTTTCCTTATCCTTGGTGGTGTGTCGTCTCTGTCCTGGTTCTCAGTCCTGATGCTGTCCTATTTCTGGGGATTTATGTTGTGCCTGATTGCGCCTCAGTACAAGGGTTTGTGTTTGCGACGAAAGCCGTGAGAACCCCGTCCCAATGCATTGTCCAACAGTCCGTGTGGCCGCAATCCGGCAGTGTGCAGCGCCAAAAGTTGGTGCGCCGGCGTTTGGGGTCGTCCAGATAGTTGGCCGCTGCGGCCGTGGGTACAACCCGGTCACGTTCGGCGAGCATATGCAGCTCTGTGACGCGATCCGGTAGATACACGCGCTGCGGTGACAGCGAGCCAATCAGCGGCGTGTAACGATGCAACTCTGCCCAAGCTTGTGGATCCAAATTGCCGGCTAGGGTGATCACGCCCTGCACGCCGTCCAGCTTGGCAGCCAACAACACCGCCAGCGCCCCGCCCCCGCTGTGACCGATGAGGGTGATCGGCGGGCGTTCCAGATCGTCCCACAAGGTGGCGATGACGCGACGCAAGCTCGCCACCACCTCGGGGCCATAGCGGGCCGTCGTCCAGTATTCGGGGGAGCAACCCGTGGGGTCGATTTGATCGTAGCAAGGCCGGCTCACATAGACGGCATGGTGCACGTCGCGCTCAACGAGCGGCAGCACCACGGATCGGTTGGAGGTAGGGTCTGCAGCAACCGTGCGCCGGTTCAGGAACGGGCGGCCGTCGCCTTCCAGATAGATGTGCAAGCGGGCCGGTGTGCCAGTGTTGCCGCGCAAGCGAGGCGCATAAACATAGTGGTAAAAACGCTCTCCCTTGACGACGTGAGCCTGCGCCTTATCGAGCGTAGTGGCGCTGCGCGTCTGGCATCCGCCGGTAGCGCTCAATGCGGGTAGCAGGAGCATCGGCCACAGAATTTTGAAGATCGACTTGTGCATCGTTCCACCCCACCTACGGCTCGAACGCCCGCAACACAGGGCTGCGTGTAGGCAGCGGGTTGCCCCAGTCTTCGTGGATGTAGTCCGGGCCACATCCCGAGGCGTGCGGTAGCAGCGGACCGCCGACCACGTCGCGCCATAGGGACTCGTAGCGGGTTTGCAACGGCGGCCAGAGCGGCACGCGCGTGCCCGGAGTTTGCGCCAGCGCCTGACAGGTCAGCCACAACGCTTTTTTGTTGGTGCCCATCTCGGCCAGAATATCGATCACCTCGACATAGGTCTGATCCACGGCAAGGATCCCTTCAGCAGCCGCCTGGCGCAGCTCCGCATCCTTCGTGCCTTCCAGGACCATGTAGTAGGGGCGGACGGCATTGCTGACACCGTTCTTCAACTGGGAGTTGCCGCCGTGGTATTCGCCCGACATCAGGTCTTCTCGACCCCAGGCTGCGTAGAGCTGACCTTCGTCCAGGAAGTCCTCTAGATCCTCGGGGCTCAGCGGATGACTCGCCTTCGTTGCAAGCAGATCATTGAGATATATCTGATCGGGTGTCATGGGTCCGGTGACCGGCGTGGAGGGCGACCAGTCGCGGTTCACCAGCATCACACCGGCAGCGCCCATCGAGAGCACGGCCAGAAGAAGGGTCACGATGCGCAACGGGCGGCGGCGTTGCGGTGCAAATTCCTCAAGGAAGGCATCGATATTAGACGTGCGCTGGTCGGTGTCCAGGGCGAGCGCTGCTTTCAGAGCCCGCCATTGTCTCGTGCTCACCCCGGGTGGGCGTTGCAGCGGCAGGTTTTTCTTCTTCGCATCGATGGCGTTTTTCTTGAAGTAGGGATGGTGCCCTGCGATCAGCTCGTAGGTCACGCACGCCAGGGCGTAGGTGTCGTCGCGCTCGTCCGGCGGCATGCCCTGAAGTTGCTCGGGACTGCCGTAGGCGGGCGTGGCCCCCTCGATCTCTGAAAAGATGGTTTGCGTGTCGGGTTCGACCGCGCGCGCGATACCGAAATCGAGCACCTTGATCTCGTTGGCTTCGGTGATCCAAATGTTGCTGGGTTTCACGTCGCTATGAATGATGCCGCGCTGGTGTGCGTAAGCCAGCGCCTTACCGGTCGACTCGCAAATGTGCCACACGGTATCCATGGAAAGGTTTTGGCCGCGCTGGCGCTTGACGAAGCTGGTCAGTGTTTCCCCGCGCAGGTACTCCATGACCATGAAGTGATGGCCGGTTTTCTGATCGTGGGTGAAATCGTCGACACGCACGATGTTGTCGTGTCTAAGCTTTTTGGTCTTGTCTGCCTCGCGATGCAAAGCCATCAAAGAATCGGGATGTCGACTGAACCGATCGCCCAGTACCTTGATCGCGACATAAGGTTCGCGCCGGGTAAAACGCAGTTGCTCACGGTCCTTGGCACGGAAAATGACGCCCATGCCGCCCTCGCCAATCGCTTCTTCGAGCTCGAAGCGATCGATCAGGACATCGCCTGGCTGTAACGAGACAGTGCGCTCAGTGACTTGAATGGCCGGTTCTTCGACGCCGGTGCCGATGGGGGCCGGCGATGGCTTTGATCCGTGTGGATCGGCTTCCAGGTGAGTCGTGGCGCCGTCCACCTCGCTGACCTGAGCCAATTCGGTGCGATCGTCGTTGCCTGCGGGGGTTTCGGTCGAGACCCGTACAGCGCCACCGCCCGCGCCTGCGTTACCCGCCGACGATGGCGCAAATACCGTCGCGTCGTCCATGTTCTGAGCGCGGTCTTCGTGGCGAGCGAGATGGACGTCCACGGCCGTGGAAACCGCATGGGCGTCTTCTTCAAAAGCGGAGAGTGCACGCTGGGTGTCCAGCTCGTTCATGCCGCGCGCAGCACAAGCTTTGGCGACTTCGCTCGTAACGAGGGCTCGGCGACTGGGACGCTGACGCAATTCCGAGCAAGCCACATCCACGAGGCTGGGTAGCTCGATCTCGCTGCGCTTGAATGCTGCCAGCGCTTGCTCGTAAGTGGTCATGGGTCTAACGTCTGCCCCCAAAATGACGTTGCCGGTAGACCTTCGCGATCGATATCGCGACGATTTACCGGCTAAGCATAATCCACCCTGGAATCCACGTCAGCGGGATCTTGTAAGGGTTTGGTACCGCTTCTTACGTCACTAGGGGTTAGCTCTGTACCCAGGTCATCGGGCTGCCTGCGCTGACCGGCGTCATGTTGACAGGTCCGAGCGCGATGACACCGCCGTCACCAGCACCGATTGCGACGTTGATCGCGTTCTGGGTCATGCTGAAAACGTTGGTCGTGCTCGAGTAGCTTGCGATGAGTGCGCCGACGTCGAGGTAACCACCCGTCAGAGCTTGTGAAGCTTCGCGGTCGAGGTCTTGGCATTCGTTCAGGTTTTCAATCTGCAACATGATCTTAAATCTCCGTTGGTCTTAAAGGTTCGCATCGATACGACTGATGCGGATTCCCCTGGTACGTAGCAGAAACCGTGCCAAGTCTCTGCAGCGCAGACGGTGAATCCGCTGGAAACCAGTAGAATTGCGGCTTTCAAGCCCATGTGGTTAGTGAACGGAGCGTCACGGCGCCTTCGCAGCCCTGTCGTCGAACCCGGCTGTGTAGGATTCCGTCCAACAATTGGTTCTCTTTGTTCGCCCTACACCGACAGCAAGCAGTCATCTATGCCTTAATAAGGAAACGGTGAGTCATCAAGTCTGTCCCACCAGGGCCGATGTCTCTGTGTTGGAAGTCGGCGGAACCCCCATGGGATGGGGCTTTCGGGGTGATGTCACGCTCTGTTGCGGGCCAGGTTTAGCCGCTTTCGGAGACTTTGGCACAGTTCGTGCACCCTAAGAATCGTTCGCTTAACCCGCGCCACCGTCGTCGCTCGACGGGGCTGCACATATTCAACCTAGGTTTACAGGAGACAAAGATGATGAGCAACCTAGCAATAGATGACTTACCGAAGGACATCGAACTCGATCGCGCTGCGTGTGTCGCTATCATGGGTGGCACCAACAACGTCGGTCAGGGTTCCATGGTCGGACCCGTTGCCGGCACGATCGGTATGGGCGGCGGTGGCGGCATTAGCCTGTTCAGCCCGAACATTGCCATTCAGACGATCGTCAACACGCCGGTAACGGTGCAATTGGCGACTGTGCTGGAGCAACTGCAGAACATCGATACGACCAACATCGTCAATTCTGTACTGGCCTAACCCCTTCTCTCCCCCAAGCCAAGTTTCCCCCGACTTGGCGACTCACTCTCACGGAGGCTTCGGCCTCCGTTTTTTTTTACGCCGTTCACAGCAGCTGTTGGAAAGGACCCGACTGCACTGTTTGTCAAACGCCAACAAAAACACCGTTTCGGGCTCGTCGGCGGGATCTAACCCCCTTCGGTTTGGGCAACACGTTGTTTTATAAGGAAAAAATGGAGTTGGCACGCTGTGTGCATTATTCGGAGTGTAACAGTCGGGGTGTACCAGTGGTCAGCGTCTCCCGACGCTTCATTCAATCAACTAGGAGCACAACACCATGGCGATCGATCTTATCGACCTCGAGCGCAACGACGATTTGGACGCGCAAGCGTACAAGGACGTGTGTGGCGGTTGGGCCGGTTTTCTGAGCGGGCTGTTTGCCCCCACACCGGGCGGCCTGCTGCCGAACATGACCTCGAACTATTTCTTTGACATCGATGTGACGAACAACATGTACACGATGCAGCAAAACCCGATCAACCTTTCGATTGGCGCCGGTAACGGATCAGTCGTCGCTATCGATAGTTTGAACCTGACCCCGGTAAGCGCGGGCAGCCCCATGACCTGGGTCCAGGGCACGCCACCCACACCGTAAATCTGACTTAACCCAATCCAATTAGGAGACTCTCATGGAAATCAAAGACCTCACATCTAACGTAGAAATGCACGAAGTTCGCGGCGGCAACACCATTCGCCAGACCAGCACCAACGGTTACGTTGCTGGCGTTGTCGAAATCTTCGGTGCGGCCTCTAACCTGAGCCCGAACAAGGTAGACAGCAAAGTCGGCCAAGCGAACCAGACCGGTCAAGCTGCCGCTATCCACGACCTGGATGAGCGTTCGTTCAGCCTTGACGTGCAGTTGTCGCAAATTGCGGTGGGCTTCCCGTCAATGCGCTGGTAGGGATATCGCGCCTGTTGTTACGGCGCCGATACGGTCAGGGATGACCGATCATAGAGGGGGCTTAATAAGCCCCCTTTATTTTTTTTGAGCAGCCGATTTACCCACCACCTCGTCGAGACACGCATCGTAGTGATCGTTGAGAACATCCAGGATGTTTTGGATACGGTCCGGGTCTTTCAATAACCCGCTGCTGATCGCCAAGCTCTGGGTTGCCGAGATCAGTGCATGCGTCTCGGCAATCAACCGATGCACGTTGTTGAGCTTGTTAGCGCGGGCGAACTCCTGCATGCCCTGCGCAATCCGCTCGTTCATGGCAGTGACCGTACGCCTCAAGCCTTCTTCGAGCCCCGTATCCCAGCGTGATGCCAGTAGTATTTCGGTCAGCGCCCGCGCGGCGGGCTGATTCTGCACCTGCCAGATGATCTTCGGGTACTCGCCCAACGCGGTAATCGGATCGTCGTAAACTGCGAACGCCACTTCGACCGCGCTCATCATGCGTTCCATCGATTCCGCCCCCGTGGCCACCATGAGCGCATCGCGGGTTTTGAATTGATGCAGCAGCGAACCGCGGCTGATGCCCGAATGATCGAGAACCGCTTGCGTGGTGGTGGCGGCGTATCCTTGCGACGCGATCAGAGCAATCGTGCTATCGAGCAGGGTTCGTCGTGTCGCGTCGCCTTTTTTCGTGGGCTTTAACGGCGTTGCCGTCGGCGCGAGCGCCTGGCTCGTGCTCATCGTTAAGGCGCGTTCAGGTCGAGCCCTTGCATCAAACCATCCTTGCGCCAGTCTTCCAGCACTTTGAAGAAAGCGACCGGTCCCGCACCGTAGTTGGCATCTTGCAATGATCGTTCGGAAGGTTTGCCTTCGTTGTTGTAGTACCCGGGGGTGCAGTCAGCGAGAAATTTTTCGTTCATGCGCGCCAAAGCCACGATGGTCTCCACCCACTGCTGCTCCGCCTCGGCACTGGCCTCGACCACGTCATGGTTGCCATCGCGGCACTGAGTGATCACGTAACCGATGTGTTGACTTTGTTCGTTCAGAGCGTGTGGATAGTTTGCCGTGAAACCCGTTTGTGTGTGACCCATCATGAACAAGTTGGGAAACCCGTGAACGTGCATGCCGTGGAACGTTCTGGCCCCGTCTTGCCAGTGCTCGCTCAGGCTTTGCCCACTTTTACCATGGATCTCGTAACCGCAACGCCGCTGGTAGTCGGTGCCCACTTCGAATCCCGTCGCGAACACGATGCAATCGAGTTCGTACTCCACGCCGTTCGCGACGACGCCGTTTGTGGTGATGCGGTCGACACCTTGACCGTCGGTATCGATCAGCGTGACGTTGTCGCGATTGAACGCCGGCAGGTAGTCGTCGTGGAAGCAGGGCCGTTTGCAGAATTGCCGGTAGTAGGGTTTGAGGTATTCGGCCGTGTTTGGATCGTTGATCACGGCGTCAACGCGTGCGCGGATCGATTCCATTTTTTGAAAATCGGCCAGTTCCATCTTGGCTTGGAGTTCCTCCATGGACAAACCGGAATCCTTCTCGGTTTGAATCATCAGCAACAGGTTGCGGATGATCTCGGTCCAGCCGTCGTTCACGAGATCTTCCTCGGCAACGCCACCGGAGACCAGGGTGTTGAAGTTGTCCATGCGCTCCTGATGCCACCCGGGAGATAGACTGTTCCACCACTCGGGATCTGTCGGCCGGTCGTTGCGTTCGTCAATAGACGAAGGGGTGCGTTGGAAGACGTAGAGCTCTTTGGCACCCTCGGCAAGATGAGGCACGCATTGCACCGCAGTCGCACCGGTGCCGATCACGCCCACACGTTTGTCGGTGAGCCCGGTGAGACCGCCGCTGGCATCGCCGCCGGTATAGTCGTAGTCCCAACGGCTGGTGTGGAAGGTGTGGCCGCGGTAGTCGTCGATGCCGGCAATACCCGGCAGCTTCGGCCGATTCAGCGGACCGTTGGACATCACCAGAAAGCGGGCTTTGAAAGCATCGCCGCGATTGGTTTGCACCACCCAACGCGATGCAGCGGTATCCCAGTGCACTTCTTGTACCTCGGTTTGAAAAAGTACGTCGCGGTACAAGTCATAGAGACGTGCGATCTGTTGGCTGTAGGCGAGGATATCGGCACCGTCGATGTACTTTTTGGGAGGCCGGTAACCCGTCTCTTCCAGCAAGGGCAGATAGACATAAGATTCGATATCGCAAGCCGCACCCGGATAACGATTCCAATACCAGGTGCCGCCGAATTCGCCGCCTTTCTCGACCATGCGGATATCCTCGAGTCCGGCTTCGCGCAGGCGTGCACCGGCCAGCAAACCGCCGAAGCCGCCGCCGATGATGGCTACTTCCACCTCGTCGACGAGTGCGGGGCGATCGCTGACAGTTTCGGTGTATGGGTCTTCCACGTAGTGCGAGAACTGCCCCGTGACCTCAATGTATTGCTCGTTACCGTCGTCGCGCAGGCGTTTGTCCCGTTCCTGGCGGTATTTGTTTCTCAATGCGTCGGGATCGAACCCCAAATCGAGCGCTTCTGACATGTCTTACCTTCAGTTCGTTTGGCCGAGATATTTTGGCAAGATTAGTCTTGCCTGACTAGTCATTGTTGACCAGTTTGTGCTCTTTCTTGTGTGCGTAAAAGGTGTTTGGTGTTGGTCTTGGTCAAACACTGGTGTCCAGCTGCACCCGACAGAAACCGACCTGGTGTAGAGCGATCAGCAACGGAGCCCTAAAAATATCTTTTAAAACAATAGGTTATGGTATTTCTGGAAAAGTGGCACGGCTCCTGCAGTGTTGTAAGCGTGGTACGACACACCCTCAATACACTTCAGGAGAATTAATCATGGAAATACGTGACCTCAACTCAGACGTCGAGATGGAAGCAGTACGCGGCGGTAACAGCATCTACCAAGACAGCTACAACGGCCCGGTCACGGGTGCCGTCATTGTTGCACCCGGTTTCAGCAACGGCAGCCCGAACACGGTCTCTAGCGTCGTTTCTCAAGCCAACGTCACGCAGCAAGCAGCGGCCATCCACGACATCGATCGCACGGATCTGTCCGTTTCTTTCGTTGGTTCCCAGCTGTTCGCTGGCTTCCCTTTCCTGGCCAACTAAGACGCGGTTAACCCCGTTCTTAACCCGATTAAGGAGAATACGATGGAACTCAAAGATCTCGTCACAGACGTTGAACTCGAAACGGTACGCGGCGGCAACAGCATTACGCAGACCAGCACCAATGGTGAGGTTTTCGGCCTCGTAGAGCTAGGCTCTGTGTTCAGCAACGGTAGCCCGAACACGGTCGACAGTGTCGTGAGCCAGGCTAACGTTACGTCTCAGGCAGCTGCCATCAAGGACGTGTACGACGTCAGCGCCCGTTTGAGCCTCCAAGAGTCTCAAGTGTTCGCAGGCTGGCCGTTCTTGTAGCGCCCGACCCTGCCGAGGAATGTTCCGGGGGCGTAAAACCCCCATCGACATCCAACGCGAAAAACCCTCGTTACCCACGGGGGTTTTTTTGTGGATCTTACAATTACACGGGTGCTAAAAGCGGCGGAGTTAGTAGAATCCCGATAGGGCGCCAAAAGGTTGAACTCATGAGTTTTCGCTGGTGGTCGGCGGGGCTGACCGACCGAGGCAAGATACGTCACGACAACGAAGACGCATTGCTCGATTTGAGCGAGCGCGGCGTTTGGGTCGTGGCCGACGGTATGGGCGGTCATCACGACGGTGCCGCTGCTAGCCACTGTGTGGTGGATGCGTTTCGTGATTTTCCGGAATGCGACGACCTCGACACGATGGTCAGCGCCGCCCTGAGCGCCGTGCACCATGCCAACACGCAAGTACAAGCCGCAGCCGGCCGCGCCGGGGACAATGTGATCATGGGTAGCACCGTGGTCGTGTTGTTGGCTTACCGTCATGAGTACGCGGTGTTATGGGCCGGTGACAGCCGCGCCTACCACGCTCGTCATGGGCGTCTCAAACAGCTGACCAAGGACCACAGTGTCGTGCAGCAGATGGTCGATTCCGGTCAGTTGGACGAGGATGACACCCGTTCGCATCCTTCCGCCAATCGCATTACGCGCGCCGTCGGCGCGGCACAAGACATCGATGTGGACGAGATTCGCGGTGAGTTCCGCGATGGTGATACGTTCTTGTTATGCAGCGACGGCCTGACGCGCGAAGTTGACGACAGCGAAGTACAACTGGTACTGGCTGAGTTCGATTGTGATCATGCCGCTCGAGAGCTGCTCGAACTGACGTTGGAGCGTGGTGCGCGGGACAACGTCACGGTGCAGGTCGTGCAGATCGAGGAAACCACCATGCAGCATTGGGAGACCGCCGATAACACGGCAGTCAACTACGGCATGCGCACGCGCACGACGACGCTGCGGGGCGGCGCTGGCGTACGTCTGTAAGGGCGTCTAGGCGTCGGCGGCGAGACGCAGGTCGCTCGTGCGCAACAACCCTGGGACTAAGTCCGATTCCTCAAGCTGCGAGACCAGATACTTCATGGAAGGCGCCAGAGTCGCTGAACCGGCACGGCCACCGAACAGCGCGCGCATCGCGGCGGTGTCCAGTTGTTGATCCTCTTCCAGATCATCGATGGTGATTCTGGCCATGTGAAGCTCCATATCACAATGAATACCGGGGCGATGATAACACACCGGTATTTGCGGTAGGCTTGCCCGGGCAGGTGACAATTATCTCAATCTTTTAGGGGAATGGACGTGGGCACGTTCACCTGGATCTCGAGCGCGGCAACGCACATAGGCAAGGTTCGTAAGCTCAATGAGGATGCCTTCCTGGATGAGGGCGCAAAAGGACTTTGGGCAGTGGCCGACGGCATGGGCGGTCATCACGCGGGAGATGTTGCGAGTCGGCTCGTCGTCGAACAACTCTCTCAGGTCACCTGCGAGGGTGGGCTCAAAGACCGCGCGGACGCCTGCGTACGCCACCTCAATCGAGCCAACAGCGAACTCTATGCTGCCGGGCGCGGTGACAGCAGCCGGATGATGGGTTCGACGGTCGTCGTGATGTTAGCCGATGCCGCTCAAGTGGCGGTGCTGTGGGCGGGGGACAGTCGCCTCTACCGCTTACGCGGCGGGACGCTGGAGCAAGTGACCCGCGATCACAGTCAGGTCGAGGCGATGGTGTCCGCGGGATTGCTCGAACCGGAGCAAGCCGCCAATCATCCCCAAGCCAATGCCATTACCCGAGCGGTGGGGGTAGCGCCCGAGCTCGAACTCGATTCCGTGTGGCTGGATGCGGACGATGACGATACTTACCTTCTGTGCAGCGACGGGCTCAGCCACTACCTGGATGAGCGCACACTGCGCGCATTGCTGGGCGGCGGTGTACCGCAGGAGGTGGCCAAAGCCCTATTGGATACCGCCCTGACCCACCCTGCCCGCGACAACATCACCTGCGTAGTCGTCCACGCCCATGCCTCCGGCACGGCGACGCGCACGCGGCTGAATCCCGTGCACCTGGCCGTCAATGATGTCGACGACGATCCAACGGTGTTGAACGACTCATGAGCAACCCCGGCCAAAAGTGTTTGTCGCAGACCGACAGAATTCCGCAAGTGTGGGGTCGCAGACACCGGCATTGGGGTCGGAGACAAGTAAAATCTGTTAATTATCAAATAGTTATGATTGTGGCGCGAAGATTGCACCTATCTGAAGTGAGTACTGCAGGGACAATGCTTCGGACGATGTGGAACCGGTGGAAACGTTATAACGAGTTGATGATGCACCGGCGTCTATGGACCTTGGCCACGCTTGGTATCGTGGCCATTGCCTTGGTGACGAGCCTCGGGTGCGCGAGCATGACGCAGACACCGGTGTACGAGCGGCCCGAGGTGCCGATCACGAAGCGTGACTGGTCGGTCGAACTGGCGCAAGAGCGACGCATCGACCTCAAGTGGTGGCAAGCGTTCGGCGATCCGCTGCTGGATGAGCTGATGGAGCGGGCTATCGAGCAGAATCTCGATTTACAGGTGCTGGCAGCGCGCATGGAAGTTGCCGGCGCCAGTATCGAATCCGCGCGGGCGAGATTGCTACCGGTGTTCAATGCGGGAACCCGCGTGGATTCGCGCGACATCTCGGGTGCGACGGACCTGGGTACCTCGAACAAATTAGGTACCGGCTCCGAGATGGTGTGGGAACTCGACGTGTGGGGTAAAGCACGCAAGGGGGTCGCGGCCAGCAAAGCCTCGCTCGCGGCTTCCGAAGCAGAATGGCGCGCGGGTTACCTGGTCATGGCGGGTGCGGTGGCCGATGCCTACTTCCAGGTGCGCCAAAGCGACCAGCAGATTTCCCGGCAACAAGCCGCGATCGATGCGGCCAAGCAGATCCTCGACGTGCAAAGAGACATGCACAAGCGAGGCATGATTCCCCGCACGGAGCTGTCGCAGCAGGAGGCCGAGCTCAACAGCCTGCGGGCACAAAAGCTCGAGTTGGAGCGCGTCCGCGCTCTGTCCGTCAATGCTTTGGCCACGGTGACCGGTGTGGCTGCTGGTGATTTCCAGATCCCCTCGACGCTCGAGTATCCCGAACTACAGGTGGTGGCGGTACCGGCCGGACTTCCTTCCGACATGTTGTCGCGCCGTCCCGATCTCGTAGCGGCCGAATACCGACTGTTGCAGGCGGTGGAGTTGGAAGGTCAAGCACGGTTGGCGCGGCTGCCCACCATTGGTCTCACGGGCTTGGGCGGCTCGGCGTCTTACGGGCTGTCTAATCTGTTGCAAACGTGGACCGCCGGATTATCCAACGTGGTGCAGTTTCCGGTATTCGATCCGAACATACGTGCGCGCCTGCGCGTAAGCGAAGCCCAGGTTGCGGTGGCGGAAGCGGAATACCGTGTGGCGGTCATGCGCGCCTTCGAGGAAGTCGAGAACGTGTTGATCAACTTGCAGAGCCGTATGCGTCAGCGCCAAGAGCTGACCGCGCGGGAACGGCGTTTGCAGTCGGTACAAGAGCAATTGGATGCACAACTACGCATGGGCCTGATCTCGCAACTGGAGCTTCTGGAACAGCAGCGCTCGTTGCTTGCCGCAGAACAGGCCGTCCTCGCCAACCGCTGGCAGCTGCTCGTCGACAACGTCAGTCTGTTCAAGGCGGTGGGCGGCGGCTGGGAAGAAGATATCGTGGCACAAGGCAGCCGCTGACAGCGCGCTAGCAAGTGGGACCGACCCGCGAACGCGGGTAACATGTGCGCCTCGTTCAAACTCAGCCGTTCAGCTCATAGATGCATCTCGTCCTCAGGCCGCTGGTTGCAGCCGACAGCGCTAGCGCGGTCACGCCCATAGAAGTCAAAACCCCGCTATTTGCGATCGGGCGCCGCGAGCCTGTGTTTGCCGAGTTGCCAAAGACGGCGGTGTCGCGGTTGTCCAAACGCCACGCGCGGATTTTCGCCGAAGGCGGCGCCATTATGCTGATGGACCTCGGCAGCTTGAACGGCACGCTGCACAACGGCGTCCCGCTCAAAGAATCTGCCAGCGCCATCCAAGACGGCGACAGGCTCAGCTTCGGAGGACTCGAGTTCGCGGTCGATGTGATAGAAGGACCCACCGCGGCGACGCAGGTGCGCGAACTGCACCTCGTGCTGATTCCAGAGCGTGACGGCCCGTTGGAACCGGTGGTGGTGAAACAGTTTCCGTTCCTCATCAGCAAGCAAGATCCCGTGTTTGCCCGCTTCAACGATGAGTACGCGGAACAACTCTCCTACATATCCCGCCGCCATGCGCACATCTTTCGCATCGAGGATGAATTGTATTTGGAGGATCTGGCTTCGACCAACGGCACGCTCGTCAACGGTGAGCTCTTGGAAGAGCGCATTCGTTGCCTGAAAGAAGGCGATTCGATCGGTCTTGGCGGTGAGTTTTTCGAATACCGCGTGCAGTACATCTGGCCGCAGGCAGAGAGCGTCGAGCCGGACGTTTCTGAGGCTCTGGACTCCGAGCATACGATCTTCGTGGAGTCGGCGACGTCGTTTATCGACGTCTACTACAAGGCCAATGCCGAAGCCGCAGGGGAAGCCCCGAAGGAAGAAGACGCTCCCGGTGTCGCCGCGAAGTCACCGCAGCCCAGTCAAATCGTCGCAGCCAAGCGTGCCTTTTTTGGGGAACGCATCATGAGCGCTCGTGCGTGGGCTGGCTTGTTTATAGTGCTATTGCTGGGTGGAGCCGGTGCCGGCTGGTACTACTACAGGGACGCAGACAGGCGGGCTTTGGGCGAGTTGATGGCGGCCGAGCAGTACAGCAGGGCGCTGGCAGTGGCCAACCGCATGCTCGCAAACGATCCGGACAACGAAGCAGTCCAGAACCAGGCGACGGAGGCCATGCTGTTGCGCTTCGTGCCCGAGTGGTCGGCACATTACGATGCCGGTGATCAGGCGAGTGGTGCGGCCGTGCTCGATGAGGCACGTCGACTCGGTGTCGCCAACCCGACAGACGATGCGTTCATCGATTTGTTAGGCTGGACCGGTACGACACGCACGTATCTGGCGAAACTCGAGCTGGAACGCGAAGAAGGCACCGAACGACCCGCCGATCCGTTTACGGCCGCGCACGAAATCGAAGACCTGCTCGATTTCTGGTTGAGCGATACCCGCCAGCACACGCGCCGGCTGGGCCGGGTCAACGGGCTGCTGCCGGACTTTGCCAGTGTGTATGCCAGCATATTTGCCGATGTGCGGGCGTTGAGAAACCTCGACCTGGACGCCCAGATTCTACGGGAGCTCGAAACCGGTCTCTTGCGGGAACTGCCGGACGGGCAGGTCGACGGCGTCGAAGGGCTCATCGACGATGCGCTGTCGGCCCGCGCCATTCTATTCGACGTCACACCCATCGATATCGATCTGGGTACTTACAAACAGCTCAAGGCTGCGCTGAGCCGGGACGACTCGTTGCGTGCGTACGAAGTCATCGAACAAACGGGCTTTCGCACAGCACCGTTCCAGGCGTACGGGCGGTCGATTCACGGCGCAGACTTACCGGATGCCGACACCGTCAAAACGTACCGCGAAGCGGTGGGACTATGGCGCGAAGGCCGGTTCGAAGATTCCGGCCGGTTGCTGGAAGCGCTCAAGGGCGGAGCTTGGAACTCGATGGCTGAAGCAAGGCTCGTGCATCAGGAGGCACTGCTGGCCGAATTCGAGGCGCTGCGGCTTGGACGAGATGAGCCCGGATACGAGCAACGCTTGTTCAAGTTTTATGCAGACCTCGATCAACAAGACGACCGCGGCTTGATCGCGGCGCTGAAGCCGGATTTTCTGCGCCACTCGCAGGAGGCGGTGCGTCAATCGGGAGCGTTGTATCGCCTGGCCGCCGAGACGTGGCGGCAATACACGGATGATGGCGGCATTCAAACCGAGCATCGCCTGGAAAACACCGTGTCCGCAAAGTTCAAACATCTGGCTGGACTCATCGACTCCAGCGTCACCGCACTCAGCCGCGGACTGCAGATTTATGCACAGTTGGGTTTGGATCCACTGCCGACCTGGCGGCAGCTCGACGTGGAGATCAACCGGGAGATTGCCGTGCAGCGCAGTGCGCTCGAGAATCTGCATGTGATCGCGCCCGAGGTGAGGGCGCAGAAACTATCGCTGCTACCGACGCAGTAGATTTTTAAGGGCAGGAAAAGCGAAAAGGGGGCTTAAAAGCCCCCTCGAGTTCCGCCGGTGCGCGCTTCGTAGTTATACGAAGGGGAAGCCAGCGAAGATCTGTGAGCCGAGGATGTCGACGTCAACAGTGGTGATGTCGTGATCTTCGATCAGTGCTTGCTGAGAGGTCAGGTTAGCTTGGCTAACAGAGCTCGTTACGTAGTTCGGAGAACCGTTGCTGGCCCATCCGCCGACAGCGACTGCACCTGCAACGTAACCGTTGGTGCTGGTTTGGGTGATGCTGTTGCCGCCGCGTACTTCTTCCATCTTCTCTACAGATACCGTGATGTCTTTGATTTCCATTTTGAGTTTCCTCGATAAGTTAAGTGTTGTCTGCTCGGGTCCGTACCCGGGTGAACCAACATATCGTCCACACCCGGATTAGTGCAGGAGACGTGCCAACTTTGGATTTATCGACATAACCTATTGATTTATAACAAAATTACACTGAAATCTGACTGAAGTGTCGATGAGGTGCCCAGGGGGTGCCGCACTTAATGTTTGCGTAACACAAACAATCTGAGACAATGTTGTGTGGGAGACAACAGTTAATTTCGGTAGCTGAGACAAGCATGCCATCGAATGGGGGCGGACAAGGACCGGTTGCTCTGGCGCGGGCGCTAGAGGATCACAGCGCGGAGGGTGTGCAGATTCTCTTCGCCGAGCCCGCGCCGCTGCTCAAGCGTTCGTTATTCCTAGTGTTGGCGCTGGTGGTCTCCCTCATCGTGTGGGCCTTCGTGGGCCACGCGGATGTCATCGTCACCGCCACGGGGGTACTGAGCCCAGAGGAGGATGTACGGCGGGTCTACTCGCCGGCAGAGGGTGAGCTGGAAGGCATGCTCGTACGCGAAGGCGATCCGGTGTCGCTAGGCGATCCTGTGGCGCGCGTACGTTCCCGGGATGCGATTCAACTTGCGGCACAGGCACAGCAAGCGGAACTGGAACTGGCCAACGTCGAACTCGAGCAATCGCAGTTCAGCGCCTCGCTCGCCCTGCTCGAACAGGAGGCCGAACTCCTGCAAAACGACCTCGTTAATAAACAAGCGCAACTGGATCGGGAGATCGTGAGCGGCTCGGACCGGCTCAAACAGGAGCAAGTCGCGCGGCTCAAACAAGCGCGCGGGACGCTGGAACAGGCCCGTAATCAGCGCAACCAGAGCCAACGTCAGTACGCCAACTTTCGTGCTCTCAGCGGTGCTGCGGTTTCCGAGGTCGACGTCGAACAGGCCCGCATCGCGTTTGAAAGTGCCTCGGCGGAGTATCAGCAAGCCGACGCTAATCTGCGGGCGTTGGAGCTGCAGTTCATCAACGAAGCAGCGCAAGACCGAGCGGACCTCGAAGCGCTGCGTTTAGAGATCGAAAAGCTGCGGATTCAAATCGGTCACAAGAACATGGAGATCGAACAAGCACCGAAAATCATGGAGGTGCGCCTAGCCGCTGCGCAAGCCAAAGCGGAATCGTCCAGGCAAATTCGCTTCGAGCAAGGCATCGGCGACAATGTGTTGGTGATCTTGAGTCCCGTGGACGGCATTGTTACCCAAGTGACCTCGAATCAAACCGGCGACAAAGTCTTTCCGAACACGCCCGTCATCAATGTGGCGCCGCGCGGTTCGCGCAAGGTGCTGAAAGTAGACATCGCCGAGCAAGACAGAGGGTTCTTAGTCGAAGGATCTGTCGTCAAGATCAAGTTCAACGCGTTTCCCTATCAGCAGCACGGTTTCATCGACGGTACGCTCGAATACATCTCGCCTACCACCCAACGCACTGCGGAGAATCAGCTGCCGGCGTATAGGGGCTTTGTGAGCCTCGAGCGCGATCACTTCATCGTGCGCGGCGAGACCCAACGCATTCGCTACGGCATGTCCGCCATAGCCGAGATCGTGGTGCGCGAGCGGCGTTTGATCGACATGTTGATCGACCCGATTCGAGGTTTATAGATCGTGAGCACACCGACTTCATCCAACACCCCAAGCAAAGAGACTCGTTAACCATGGCAGAACTGGTACGCATTAACGATGAGGTGATCACCTCGGAAGAATTGATCAAACACCTGAAACTGACCGGACAATACGACGGACTCATTGAGGAGATCGTACGTGAACGCCTGACGGTGCAAGCAGCCATCAAGAGCGGTGTGGAGGTGCCCGCAGAGGAGGTGCAGGAGCGCGCCAATCAGATTCGACGCGTGCGCGGCTTGCATCGAGCGGTGGATATGAATCGTTGGCTGGATCAGCTCAAGGTGGATCTGGATGAATTGGAGAAGTTCATCATCGACAGCCTCTATGTGGAGAAGATGCAAACGCAATTGGTCTCCGACGAGGCAGTCAACGAGTATTTTCAACTCAATTCACCCAAGTTCGACAGCGTCATGATTAGTCACATCATCGTTGACGCTGAAGGCAAGGCTCGCGAGATCGTCGCCATGCTGGAGGACATGCCGGATATGTTCGGCGAGTTGGCACGGGAGCACTCGATAGCAGATACCGCGTCGGAAGGCGGCTACATCGGCACGGTCATGCGCGGCGCACTGGCCGGGGAGATCGAAGCCAAGGTGTTCAACGCCCAGGAAGGCGAGGTGCTCGGTCCGTTCCCAACCGGGGATGGCAAGGGTATGGAGATCTTTTTGATCGATGCCAAGCGTTCGGCCGTGCTGGATGACGAGACCGCCGCTGAAATCCGACGCTTGCTCAAAGACGAGTGGTTACGAGCCCGGGCTAAAGAAAGTCGTATCGAGATGGGTTAACGCCAGTGACCGATGCATCGACATTGGAGTTCTTGAGGGACGTAAGTCTCTTCAACAACTTGAGCGACAAGGAAATCGAACGCTTGGCGACGTCAAGCGAAACGCGTTCGTTCGAGTTCGGCGACACGGTGTACAACGCAGGTGAACGCGGTGAAGGTGTGTATGTGATCCGCAAAGGGGCGGTGCGGATCTTCACCGAGGAGCAAGGCAAGGAAATCAGCATGGGCATTCGCCGCGAAGGCGAAGTGTTTGCCGAGGTGGCGATGTTGCGCAGCATCGAGCACGAATCCTCCGTGCGTTCCTCTACCAAGAGCGAACTGCTGTATATCCCCACGTCGGTGATCGAGCCGATACTGCGAGAGAACGACCAGGCGCGCGCCTACATCGCCACGTATGTCGCTATTTCTTCCGTAGGCGGTTTCGTATCGCGTTTGTTCGAATTGCGCGGCAAAGTCGACGGAGACGAGTTCGAGAATCTCATCAAGAGCGCCGGTATCAAACGAGTGCGCCGCGGAGAAGTGGTCTTCGAACAGGATTCGCTCGACGATCGGCGCCTTTACATTATTCGACAGGGTTCACTCAACCTCGTTCACGTAGAAGGCAAGACCGAATACCCCTTGGGCACGCTGGGTCCGGGGGAAATCGTGGGCGAAAAGGCGTGTCTGTTGCGTCAGCAACATCCTGCGACCGCGACGGCGGATTCGGACACCGTGCTGCTCGTGATACCCGAGCGCACGGTACACGCTCTGCTCGACCGCAATCCGAAGTTGCGCGAAGTGATCATGGAGCGGATTCAATTCGCCGATCGGGATTTACAGCGGCAGAAAACTCTGGCGGAACGCCGGTCGAAGCCGTTGATGATGGATCTCTTGTCGCGCTCGCCGCGTGACGGCAAGGTGCTCAAGCGTTTCCAACTCATACAACAAGCAGAAGAGATGGACTGCGGCGCCGCTTGCCTGGCGATGATTGCGCGCCATTACGGCATCAACATTTCGCTGGGCAAGATGCGCGAAATGGCCAACGTGACGCGCGAAGGCGCTACGCTTGACAGTTTGGCCAAGGTGGGCGAGTCGCTGGGGTTTACCACGCGCGGCGTGCGCTGCACGTACGAGTCGCTGCTCGGCTTCGACTTGCCATTGATCGCGCATTGGGAAGGCTATCACTACGTCATCGTGTATGGAGTGTCGAAGTCCCACGTGTGGGTCGCGGACCCGGGGCCCGGCTTTCGCAAGATGTCCATCGAGGAATTCGAGCGGGGGTGGACAGGTACGTGTCTTATCTTCACCCCAAGCTCCGACCTGGCGGAGGTGGAGGAAGGTAGCTCTCCGTGGCTGCGGTTTGTCGGCTACCTGCGGCCCTACCGCGCGATATTGATGCAGCTGTTTTTCGCGACGTTCATCATCCAGATCCTAGGTGTCGCACCGCCCGTAATCATCCAGAACATCCTGGACCAGGTCATCGTGCACCAAAATGTCTCGCTGCTAACGCTTTTGATAAGTGGGTTGATCATTACCAACCTGTTTTCGCAGCTCACTGTGATTCTGCGGGCGTATCTGTCGAACTTCATGATTCGCAATCTCGACTTTTCCATGATGTCGGGATTCTTGAAACATGCCATGTCGCTGCCGCTGTCGTACTTCGCCAAGCGGAAGACAGGCGATGTGTTTGCGCGCTTTCAGGAGAATCAGACGATTCGAGCGTTCTTGACCGAGTCGACGCTCGCCACGATCTTGAACTTACTGATGGTGATCGTCTACGTGACCATCCTCTTTCTCTACAGTCCCTTGATGACGGGTCTGCTGCTGCTGCTGGTGATCCCGATTCTCGTGCTCACGGTGGCGGTGACGCCAAAGCTAAAACGCTTTGCCCGTGAGGTATTTGCAGCGTCTACCGAGACCGAATCGATCCTGATGGAAATCATCGGCGGTGTGGAAACGGTGAAGGGCATGGGTATCGAACGGGCCATGCGGCTCAAATGGGAACGCCAGTACGCTAAAAGTCTGGATGTGCAGTATCGCGCTCAGCGTTTTAACATCTGGGTCGGTTTTGCCAGCCAGCTGTTCAACGCCGTTATCACGATCACGATACTCACCGTTGGCGCCAATCTGGTGATGGCGCAGGAGATGTCGATCGGACAGTTGATCGCTTTCAATGCGTTGATGGGCAGTGTGCTCGCGCCCCTCATGGGTTTGGTTGGACTTTGGAACCAGATACACGAGGCCGGCGTCGCGATGGAGCGCTTAGGCGACGTGCTGGACATGGAGCCCGAACAGAAGCCCGAGCACGCCGCGTCGCGAGTGGTCTTGCCCGACGTCCGTGGCGATATCGAACTCGATGGCGTCTACTTCCGGTATGGCGGCAATGAAACGCCCAATGTTCTCGAAAACGTGAGTTTGTCGGTCGGCGCCGGTGAACTGGTGTCGGTGGTGGGGCAGAGCGGATCGGGTAAGACGACCCTTGCCAAGCTGATCGCTGGCTTTTACTCACCCACGGATGGGCGCATCACCATCGACGGCTATGACCTCGATGTCGTCGACAAAGAGTATTTCCGCTCGCACATCGGCTATGTCATGCAGAGCAACCTGCTGTTCTCAGGCACCATCGCGGACAACATTGCCGCCGGGGAGGAAAACCCCGATCGCAACCGCATCATCGAAGTGGCGCAACTCGCCGATGCCCATGACTTCGTCAGGGGTATGCCGCTCGGTTACGAGCAAGTGGTGGGCGAACGCGGCATCGGGCTGTCTGGGGGGCAGATGCAGCGCTTATGCATTGCGCGGGCGTTGTACCACGACCCAAAAATTCTGATCTTCGACGAGGCGACGTCGGCTTTAGACACGCAGTCCGAAAGCAACATCATGCAGAACATGACGGAGATCTTGCGTGGACGCACCGCGCTCGTCATCGCGCATCGCCTCAGCACCATCATGAATTCGGACAAGATCATCGTCCTTTACGAGGGGTCCGTCGTCGAGGAGGGCAAGCACGCAGAACTCGTCGATAAGCAAGGCATGTATTTCCAACTCGTCAGAAAGCAAATGGGTTAAGACTATGAAGATCGCTGAACACCCGAACCAGACGCCGTCTTCGTTCGGCAGCGTACTGGAGAAGATCGAGATCATGCGGTCGAGTCTGCGTTGGCCGCAAAGCCTGGCCCGGCCGCAAATCGAGAAGCTGCTCTCGCAAACCGGCACATTGCGCGAAGAGGTGTTGCGATTGTCCCGCACGGAGCGTCTGGTCCAGGCGCGCGGGCAAGAAACCAAGCCCGAGATCCTCAACGTCAAACAACGGCGAGAAGCGCTCCTGGAACGAGAGTTTCAATTCGACGGTGTGTTCGGCGATTCACCCAAGCTCATCGAGTCGCTGGAGATCGCCGAGAAAGCGGCGCCCACGGATCTGCCGGTGTTGATCGGCGGTGAGAGCGGTACGGGCAAGGAGTTGATGGCCAAAGTCATCCATGCCAACGGCGATCGCGCTGATGCACAGCTCATCACGGTGAATTGCGGCGCGATCCCGGACAATTTGCTCGAGTCGGAACTCTTCGGCCACAAGCGAGGCGCGTTTACGGGCGCCAACTCCGACCGCGCGGGCAAGTTCGAAAGTGCCAACAACGGCACCATCTTCCTCGACGAGATCGGTGAGTTGCCGCTCAACGGGCAGGTCAAGTTGCTGCGCGTGTTGCAATCGAACGAGATCCAGCGGGTAGGTTCCGATCAGGTGGTCAAAGTAGATGCCAGGATTGTCGCCGCCACCAATCGCGATCTGGTCAAGATGTGCGAGGAAGGGACCTTTCGCGAAGACCTGTACTACCGACTTGGCATCATCGAAATCACCATCCCGCCATTGCGCGATCGCCGCGACGAGATTCCGTTGCTGGTGGAATTCTTGAGTCAGGAGGCGGGTGACCGGCTGGGCCGTGCGCCGGTGGAGCTGTCGCGAAAACTCAACGATTTTCTGCTGCACTACGAATACCCCGGCAATATCCGCGAGTTGAGGAACATTATCTTCCGCTTGTCTTGTCTGGCGGATCGTATCGCCGACCTGCATCACTTGCCGCCGCAGGTACGGCGGCCAAAGCGGCCGGTGTCGGCAACGGTGAAGTCGGTGGAAGTCGGGGCCGCGGTGTCGGGGAAATCAATAGAGAAACCAGCAGAGGCCGGGGCGGTTGCGGCAGAAGTAGCAGAAACAGTGGCTGAGACAGTGGCGGAGATAGATGCGCCTGAGAAAAACGATGTACCCGAAGCGGAGGCATCGGCTTCACCCGCACCCATTGAGTTCCTGCCCAACGGCGAAATCACCAGCGGTTCGATGACCGAGGCGAAGCGTATCGCCAGCGACTACGCGGAGAAACAGATACTGGAAAACGGCTTACGGGAAACCGGCGGCAATGTGACCGAGCTTGCCCGGCGCATCGATATGAATCGTGCTCACGTGCAAACTTTGCTAAAAAAACACAATATCAGCTCAAAAGATTTCCGCAGAGGGAAATGATCAGGGCGTTCTTGAAGTTCATTGCCGAATTGAAACGCCGCAAGGTCTTTCAAGTCGGAAGTATCTACCTCGTTACGGCGTGGGGAGCGTCGTTGGGTGCTGCTGAGTTGTTTCCTGCTTTCGGTATTCCTGACTGGGGCGTTCGAGCGTTTGTCATCACCGCTGCCCTGGGTTTCCCGCTGGCGTTGATTCTAGCCTGGGCGTTCGAAATCACGCCGGATGGTGTCACTTTGGATCCCGGCGCCAATCCCGTGCCCCCGGAAGTCCCTGTGGAAGAAGGAACGACCACCACCTGGGCCGCACCCGCAACTCGAGTGCGTGTAGCGTGGCTGGATGCTGGACGAGAGGTGAGTAAGGAATTCAACGGGCCGTTCGTGATAGGGCGCGATCCGGAGGCGGATGTGCGCCTGCGGCAATCGAAAATCAGTCGCCTGCATGCACGCGTGATCTATGAGAACGAACGCTGGCGCATCGTCGATCTCAACAGCCGCAACGGCACCAAACTCAACGGTCACCGCGTCGACGGTTCCTGCGACTTGGAAGAGCGTAACGAGGTCAGGCTGTACGACGGTGACGATCCCATTCGCATCAACGTGATCCGCACCGAAGAAGAAACTCAGATCGCCTGACAGATTATGTATGCGGTGCGGTTAGTACATGAGTCCCGCTACAAGACGCTAGTCGAGCGTGCGGTGCCGGTTTTGACAGCTGCCGGTATAGAAGTCACTTGTGTGCCGTGGACGCAGACCCTGACACCCTGGCCCGAATCAGATCCCGCTAACAACCCCCCGGCGTTACTCGTCGACGTGCTGCTCGGCAGCAATCCCCCAACAACGCTTCGCACAGAACTCGAGCGGACCGGAGTTTCCGTGGACCGGCAGTTGGTGTTGGGCGATGACGCAGCGTTAGCGGATATCGCCGCACTGCTAGAGCTCGTATTTGGCTCGATTGCACGGCACGGATTGCAGGGTGCGGAAACCCGAATTGCACCTGCCTCTATGACGATTCGTTGGGACGACGACGCGTTTCGGATTCCGCCGGATTATGGCGGGTTGGTGACCGTCGGTCGAGGCTCCGAATGTTCCATTCGTCTTGATTCGGACTTTGCCTCGAGGTTGCACGGTTGTATCAGGGTCACACCCGAAGGCTACGCTTATCGGGACATGAGTAGCAACGGGACGATTTTGATCCACGGACACGACGAGGTGCTGGTCAAGGACGCCGAGACCTTGCTGGGTGCCAGCGGTCGGTTGCGCATTGGTCGAGTAGAGCTCAGTTATGCAGTCGGTCCGAACACCGATGAGTAACCGCTCACCCAGACTCGATGATATCGTTGCTCGCGGGTTGAACCTGACGCTGGCGATACGTTGCGTGGAGCTCGCACGCTTGGCTTACGCGACACCCGAACGCGGGGAGCGTCAGATCCGGCAAACAGGTTACCTGGATTTCGCTGCCATGAAGCGTCGGGAAGGACGCGACTACCTGTTCGTCACAGCCGACGACCGCTATCGGTATGTGGTGATCAGGGGGTCCGACAAACCCAGCGATTGGCTGACGAATCTTTCGATGTGGACCACCGGTACGACCATTGGCCGCGTGCACTCCGGCTACTACGGGGTCGCCGTCGCGTTCATGGAGGAACTCGAGCAACGCTTGCGCGCCATGCCGGACCGACCGATTGTGCTGACGGGCCACAGTATGGGCGGGGCGGTGGCCGTCATCACCGCGATGATGTTGCAGGCAGGGAATGCCATTGCCGGGGTCTACACCTTCGGTCAGCCCAAAGCGGGCAGGCACTCGTTTTCGCAGGCGTTGGAGCGCGCGGAATTACCCTATTACCGTTTTGTACACGGTCGCGATGCCATCGCTCTGTGGGGATTAGGATCGAACAGCTTGGCAGGCACGGCCTGTTACTTCGACATTCGCGGGCGCTTGGCGTTTGGGGAGAATTTCGGAGAAATCCCGCGGGTCAAAATGCGCTTTCACCGGTTGGCGGAATATCGCCATCTCCTGCGGCTCAATCAATTGAAACTGCAATCCTTAGAACAGCTCGATGAGACGGTCATCGAACCTTGAGGGAGCGCTAGTGTCCTGTCCCGTCAATATCTTTCTCTATGACGCATGCCACGGGTTCTGTGGCTGGGCGCGGCTCGCAGGCAATATCGGGCATATTGGTAAGAGACGCAACAACGTCACAGAACCCGTGGTGTGCGCCCTTCGGGTGGCCCAGAACCATCAATAACTGCGTTGTAGCCCTTGCTAATGTGCCCGACATGAGCGGCGGGCGACGCCTTGTTCTTAATGGTTCTGGACTCATCATAGTGAAAGATATTGGCGGGACAGGACACTAGCTACGTCGCGCGACTTTCGTGGCGAGGATGGAAATCAAAATACCCAGCATGACATAACCGACAATGACTTCGATCATGACGACACCGGCCGCCAGTTGAGTGTTGGGGGTGATGTCGCCGAAGCCGAGCGTGGTAAAGGTGACCACACTATAGTAGGTGGTGGTAAAGAGACTCCAGGTCAGGCCATCGGCACTGACTGCGAAGGCTGCGTTGCCCAGTGCGAAATAGATAGCGCTGAAAAGCAGGATGAAGGCCACGGACCACACGACAACACGGGACATGGAGCGCCCGCAATCGGTCAAAAGAAACCAGATCCAATAGAAACCGGGATGGGATTCGCGAAACTCCTCGATGAAGTCCTGGTCCTCGGCGAAGCGTTTGAAGCGGCTGCTGCCGTAGCAACTAAACGCCCGAATGCCGCGAAAGCGTGTGTTGCGGTCATAGCGGATGCCGTCAACGCGTGCCTCGGCCAGGTTGGCCGAGGCCAGGTTGGCACCGCTGACATCCGCGTCGGTGAGCACGGCCCGAGCCAGGTTGGCACGCGCAAGTGAGGCGTCGCGCAGCGTCGTGTTGTGCAAGTTGGTGTCGGTGAGGTCCGCACCCGAGAGATCGACGCCGCTCAAGTCCATGTTGTCGAGCTGAGCGCCACTCAGGTGCGCGCCCTCTAGACTAGCGGTCGCGAGTTTGGTGCCTTGCAACCGGGCACCGGAAAAGTCCGACATGTAACAACTTGCCCGACGCAGATCGGCTTCATGTAGGTTGGCGTCTTTGAACCTGGGTCCGCGTCGTACGTGACCCAGCCGATCACTGGCATCCAGCGTAGTACTCGATAAGTTCGCTTGCGCAAGATCGGCTCCGGTGAAATCGGCGAGCAATAGGTTGGCGCCTTGCAAATTAGCGCCGTTGAGATTTGCTTCGGTGAAGTTCGCATGCACCAGCTGAGCGCCGGAAAAGTTCACGCCGTCGAGTACTGCGCCGTTGAACAACGCACCGCGAAGATTGGCGTTGGCGAAGTCCTGACCGGACAGTTGCCCGCCGGAGAAGTCGGCGCGCTCACCGGCTTGCTCACCCGATTCCAACCATCGCTCGTGATCGGCAAGTACGCGTGTTTGATCAGCCAACTTCACTCCCAGGACGGTACCCACCGTGTGGTACGCTAACGATAGTTCACCATTGTCTCAAGATCTTGCTCAAGCTCCAGCCCAAAAATCGATCGGATCGGTATGCCATGATTACGGGAGAGCCGGTGACTTTGGGTAGGGATCCGGGCAATGACTTTGTGATCGACGAGCCCGGCGTTTCGGACTTCCATGCCGAGGTCGTGACCGCCCATGACGAAGTTGTGATCATCGATCTATTGAGCGGGTCGGGTACGTTCGTAAACGGCGAGCGAATCTCCACGCGTGAACGTCTGCGTCCGTGGGATGTCATCCGCATCGGTACCGCCGAACTGGAAATCGTCGATCCCAACTCACCCCGCCCGGTCGGCTGGTCGTTAGTGGGCGATGGCGATGTTCGTCACCCACTGACCGATGCCATGGTTGTTGGGCGAGATCCGGCGTGCGATCTCGTGTTGGAAGACCGATTGCTGTCCCGCCGTCATGCGCGGCTGTCGATCGAGCAAGCTCACGTGGAAGTCGTCGATCTCGGCTCGGCGAACGGAACCTATGTGAACGGCAAACGCATCGCCAAAGGGGTGCTCTGGCCGGGCGATGAGTTGCGACTCGGTACGGACACGTATCGCTTGCAGGGACCGGTCGACGGCGATGCAGAACGCGATGCCGATCGCGGCAATACCACACAGCTCGCCACGGAGTTCATCGAGCCAAGTGACCGCACCGAAATTCTTTCGGACGAACGCATCGTGATGTGTTTAGTGCCTAGCAATGACGCCGCTCGAGCGTTGCTCGATCATCCATTGAAGCTGAGTGCAGGTGAGTACGTGCTCGGCCGGCAACGCCCCTGCGATGTTCTGCTTGCCGACTCGAGCGTCTCGAAACGCCATGCGCTGCTGTCCGTTGACGGGCATGTTTGTGCCGTCGAGGATCAGGGTTCGAGCAACGGTACCTTTGTCAACGGTGAGCCAGTCGGCATCCAGCAACGCCTCAATCCCGGTGATTCGCTCACGTGTGGACGTATCGAATTGCAGATTGAGATGCCGGACTCGTCCTGACAAAGGTTGTACTGAAGTCGTTAGTTCTCGCGTTGTGAAGCGCGATCCTCTGCCTCATCGAACCGCTGACGATTGAGCTCGGCTGCGATCGATCGTAGTTCGCCTAACTCCCGCTTGGAAACACGCTCGCGTCTGCCCAGGTCTTCCACATAGTCGCTACCGAGCAAGGCTCGCAGTTCGGACATATAGCGTTTGAGTAGCCCTCTGTATCCCATGATAGCGATCGCATTGTGGGTATCCCGAAGTTACCGCCTTTATATGACGATCGCGTGACAGTCGTGCTCGCAGTGTGCGTGGTTCGCTGAATGCTGCCGATGTCACCTTGTTGTCACACGCGACACATAGCATGTCCGCCACGACTCAGCAGGGGGCTAAGTCGGCTTGAGTCTTGAAACAATAGGAACCGGACATCATGAGTCTCTTACGTAGTATTTGTATCGCTGTGATCAGCATGGCGTTCGCCGCGGCGTGTGGCGGAGGCGGTGGCAGCGATGTCAACATCAATGCTAATGACAATTCCACCAATACCGACAATAGCGTTGCCAGTGGCGGAGGATCCACCAATCCCTGTGCGTCTTACACAATTGCGGGGAGCGCAACGACGCGACAGGGATCCTTTGACGGCACGAACTGTACATACGATTCGAGTTTCGTCGGTGAATCGAATCCACTAACCCAGGATGTCACGATCCCGTTCATTACGGGCGCACACATCTTCAATGACGTGCTCCAGGTCGGAGGGAACGTCGATGTGGGACCGGCGCCGGCGGGAGGCACGGGACCGGTACTCACCGTCGAAGCGGGAGTGACGCTCGCGTTCGCAGACGACGACTATTTGTTGATCAATCGCGGTTCGCAAATCATGGCGGTGGGGTCGCCTTCGCGCCCAATCACCATTACCGGCTTCGCCGATGCCGTCACTGGAACCGCGGGTCAGTTCGATGTGTCCCTGTGGGGTGGCGTGGTGATCAACGGTAACGGCATTACCTCGCAGTGCGATGATGCGGCCAGGGCCAACGATAACTGTCATTTACTCTCGGAAGGCAAACCCTCGAACTTCGGGGGCGATGACAATACGGAGAGCTCTGGGAGTTTGGAATACGTTGTCGTGAAACACACGGGTTTCGAGGCGGCACCGGGAGATGAGCTGAATGGCATTACGTTCAATGCCGTGGGGTCTGGAACGGTTGTCCGCAACATCCAGGTATATAGCACGTTTGACGACGGTGTTGAGTTTTTCGGCGGTGCCGTCAACGTCGAAAACTTGGTGGCTTTGTACGTGCGTGACGACTCGATCGACTACACGGACGGCTACATTGGCACGGTAGGCCCGGCGCTCGTGATTCACAATCCCACGGACGGCAACCGCTGTGTCGAAGGTGACGGAGACGGTGACAATCTGGGTTTGACCCCGATCACCAATCCCACCATCGTCAACATGACCTGTATTCCTTCGAACATCACCGAACCGCCGTCCACCCATGGCGATTCCGAGGGCATCGTGATTCGCCGCGGTGCGCGCACGACTTTTTTGAATAGCATCGTCTATGACGGCCACGGCATGAACGCTCTGTCGCAAGCGGGCAACGAGTTGCTGGAAATCGATGACGATTCCACCCGTCAGGCGGCACAGGACGGTGAATCGGTATTTGCCGGATCACTGCTTGCGGGCACTGAGGCGACGAAGGACAGCTTGGTGAACGGCGACACAGTCGAGCAGTGGGTCACCGATACCGGTACGGCGGCATACGCCGGGAACACGGGTAACGCGATCGTGACCGACACAGCCCCGGCAGCGGTCATCCTGGACGGCTTTTTCACGGCAAATGCGATCACGGATGTGCTCGGCAATCCAGTTGCCGTTACGCCGGTGGACACCAACGGTGACGGTGATACTGCGGACGAGATCATAGGCGCAGTCACCGCCAGCAACGATTGGACCGCGGGCTGGACGATCGGTCTCGATAGTTCCCTCTACTTCATCCCGTAGGGGGTCGAGTGAAATCGTTGTTGCAAACTCAAACCGTCCGGCGTTGGATCGTGTATACGGTCACATTGTTAGTCTGTCTACCAACCGGGTTGAATGCGGCCGAAGCTACGACCGCCCCGGCTACCGATGACGACGAGACGATCGAGGAAGTCGTCGTTATTGGGCGCTACAAAGGTGCGGCCACAGATGTGGTATCGGAGCGTATGGACGCCTCGGTTCCGGTCGACATGTTGGATGCGGAATCGATCGGGCGCGTCGGCGATAGTGACGTGGCTTCCGCTTTACGCCGCATACCTGGCCTCACATTAGTTCAAGACAAGTTTGTCTACGTTCGCGGCTTAGGTGAGCGTTACTCAAGCGCACAGTTGAACTCCGCGGCGATCCCTTCCCCAGATCTCACACGCAATGTCATTCCTCTCGATATTCTACCCGCGGACATCGTCGATGCGTTGTCAGTGAGCAAGGCGTACTCGCCCGAGCTACCTGCGGCATTCGGGGGTGGCAACGTCAACGTGCGGACGAAACGGGTACCTGATGACCGTGTGTTCTCCATCTCCGTCAAAAGTGGTTGGAACGGACAGAGTGGTGACGACGCGTATTCGTACTCGGGCGGCGATGATGACAAGTTTGGCGAAGATGATGGTACGCGAGAGTTGTCCGGCGTACTCGAGCAGGCCATTCAGACCTACCAAGGCGATCTATCGTCAGGGCAAATCCTGAACATCCTGAATCGAGATGGCACCCAGCACACGATTGCCGAAGCGGATGTTATCCGCCGTGATCTGGCGACGGCGCTGAATCGCAATGTCGATCTGAAAGACAAGAATCTGCCGGCGGATATCGGCGTCGAGGCGAGTGGCGGTTATCGCTGGTTCTTAGGGCCTGATTGGGAGGCGGGGTTCCTGCTTCTCGGGGCTTACGATGACCAATGGCGCAACAAAACCCGTATCAACCGTCGCATTTCCAATCCGGGCACGGACTTCTCCGAAACGGATCGAACCGTTAGGACGACAAATATCACAGGCTCCCTAAATACAGGCGTTAGTTTCATTGGGGAACACGAGATAGGAGCAAGCGCACTGTTTATCCGCAACACCGAAGACGAAGCTTCGATGTCGCTTACATGCGCGCAGGGACAGTTCAACGATTGTGCGGATGCGACATCGCCGTCGCAGGGAAACATCACGGAAATTCGCTTCGAACAACGTGAACTGGATGTCCAACAGCTTTCTGGTCGTCATGAACTGGGTGCGGAAACTCTGGACCGGCTCGGCGATTGGATGAATTGGGTTGGCTTTCTGGAGGGTGTCGAGTATACGTGGTATTGGTCCGATGCGACTGCAGAGACTGACATTCCCAACGAAGTACGCGCTGAAGCACTCGATAACCTTGACCCAGTCAACCGTACCGTTCTCGATTCTCGCATACGGTCCACATTAACTGCGATGAAGTACACTTTTGCAGAACTCGAAGACGATGTGGAGAGCAATGGCTATGCCGTCACCGTACCCTTCGTTGGCGACGGTTGGGACCTCGAACTCTCGGGCGGTTACGACTACACCCGTAAAACGCGGCTGTTCGAACAGGTGACGTTTGGGCTCGGCAGCACGTCCGGCAACTTCGGCAACATTGCCTCAGGCACTCCGAGTCAAGTCTTCAGCGATAGCCATCTTCAAGACCCACTAAACGGCATTCAGTTGTCGCTCAACATCGGCCAATTCGGTGAGGAGAGCTATGCCGCGGCGCAGATCACGGACGCTACCTGGGGTAAGTTCGACTTGCTCATCGATGAAACCTGGCGTGTTGCCGGTGGTGTGCGGTACGAAGACTTCGTGCAGGTGTCGGTACCTCTCGATCTCCTGGCGTTCGGTTCGCCACGGATCAGCCAAACACCCGAAGAGATCGCCGAAGGCGTGATTGCCGAAGATGAGTACTATCCTTCGTTGGCGTTCACCTACATTCGTCCAGGTTTCTGGGCAGATGAGTTTCAGTTTCGCCTTGCTTGGAGCGAAACCGTGGCACGACCGGATATTCGCGAAGTCACCGAATCGATTTATATCGACCCATTGACCGAAGCTCGAGTGCAGGGGAGATCGACGTTAAGACCGTCGGACATCTCCAACTTCGACGTGCGCGCCGAATGGCTTTGGTCCGAGGGTGACAACTTTACGGTATCGGCGTTTTACAAAGACATCGATCTACCCATCGAAACCGTCCAAGCCGGTGCCAGCGAAGACAACATTCTATTCACGTTCGTCAACGGTGAGTCCGGCGAGATCTACGGTGTCGAAGTGGAATGGTTAAAAACCATGGACTTTTTCGGCACTTGGGCACGGGGCGTGTATGTCGCCGGTAACGCGACGATCAGTGACTCTGAGATCGACCTCGACCGATCCGTCGCTGGTGCGGCATCGATCACCAACGACAGTCGCCGTACCACGCAGCATTCCGAATGGGTGGCCAACCTTCAAGTCGGTTGGGATTCGGCGGACGCGAAACATGCCGGTACATTGGTGTACAACGTTTTCGGTGAGCGGGTGTTCTTTGCGGGAATCGACGGCAACGACGATGCGTTCGAGCAGCCGTTCCACAGCCTCGACTTCGTCTACAGCTGGTATCCGATCGATGCGTTGACGGTCAAATTGAAGATTCAGAACATTCTGGATGAGTCGCTGGAAATCGAGCAGAAAGGCTCCGCCGGGTCCGTCACCGTCATCGAGCAGGACGTCGGCACTACCTTTGCGCTGGACGTCAAATGGAGTCTCTAGTCGTCAACGTGACTCGTTGTAAGCCGTAAGCACGTACCCCTCGTCGTTCATGCACTGTTTGTATGCGGTAAATGCCGGACTGTTGGCATCGAACTCGTTGCCTTGGGCTGAGATATTCGTCTTAGCCTGGCAACGCGCATGGTCCGCGCGGTATTGAGCTCGATTGGCGTCTTCGGTGGATGCCCAGTGGTGAGTCGGCTCGACGGTGCCCGCACAACCGGCGAGCAGGAATCCGGCACCGAGTAAAACTGCTAGCTTCATAAAGACTCCTTCGATTCGATGGATATACGTTTCGTTCGCCCCCACGGCGGCGGGGTTGTCATGAAATATACACATTCCATCGCGGCGAATTGTTACAAAGACGGGGCTTTTTTTGTGCGCTGGTTGGCTTTTCGGCCGGTGGGGTTGGTGCGTAACCTACTGAAAAGCAGTGGAAATTCGTCGAGATCCCAGAGAATCCAGAAATTCAATGGCTTGTCATATGGGTGTCATATCCACCGCGGAAAATAAGCGGTATGAAAATCTTATTGGTATCGATGTTAGGGGTCGTCTTTCTAGGTGGGTGCACACACCAGAAAGCGGCGTTCACCTGGTACCACCCGCACGGCGGTGAATACCTATTTGCCTACGACCGCGAAAACTGCACGGAGGCGGTACTCGCCCAGAATTTGAGTCTGGGCACGGATACCGACGGGCCGTTTTTCCAGTGCATGCGCAAGCGCGGGTATGCGTTGTTTGTTGCCGACCGTGGAACCGTTCCTGGCGAAGACGTCGTGTTAGAGACGACCAGCGAACGGGTTCGCGACTCAGGCTTCTTGGCCAATGGCGAATAGATCGGGATCTGCGCATGACAAGGCATCTGCAATTGGGAGTTTCAACCGCTACCCAGGTCGTGAGCAGAGCTAAAAACATCGTACCTCATGTTTTGGTCGTGGAGGACGAACCCGAAATCCTCGATCTGGTCGAGTTCACTCTGACCCGTGCGGGCTACGAAGTCGTTGGCGCAAGCTCCGCCGAACAAGCCATTCAAAGAATCGACGAACGCATACCCCGGCTCGTGGTGATCGACTGGATGCTACCCGGCATGAGCGGAGTCGAGTTAGCGCGTTACATTCGCCGCGACGAACTCCTGGCGGATCTCCCCTTAATCATGCTAACGGCCCGTAGCGACGAAGCGGACAAACTCAGAAGCTTCGATACCGGCGTCGACGACTACGTGACGAAACCTTTTTCTCCCCGGGAGTTGGTGGCCCGCGTCAAATCGCTGCTACGGCGTACCGACGCTCCGGAAGGCGATCGCATTGAAGTGTGCGGGATCGTCCTCGATCTGGCGAGTTACGCGGTCAGCGTCAACGGCAAAGCCGTTCGTCTTGGACCCACGGAATTCCGGTTGCTGGCGCACCTCTTGCAGCACAAGGACAAGACATTCAGCCGCAGCCAGCTTCTGGACCGGGTCTGGGGTCGGGCTGTGTACATCGAAGAACGCACGGTGGACGTGCACATTTTGCGGCTGCGCAAAGCCCTCAAACCCCACGGGGTGCATCATCGCTTGCAAACCGTGCGCGGGTTCGGTTACCGCTTCTCGACGATGGACGACTAGCCTTTAGTGCAACTGTAAGATTGCTTGCAATGTTGCTATGGTCGCCTTCCATTGCGCTTGCGTATCTGGAGCGGCTTTTTTGTTTGTCTTGTTCAGGCCCGGCAAAGACGTATGGGCCTTCGGCGTTGAACCCGCCAGGGTCCGCTATCGGCTGCGCTTGGCGCGATATCCTGCCATGGTCGAGTACCTCAGCAGTTGGTTGGCCCACGCGGGCAACGACGGACCCTATCGATTACTCGACATCGGCTCTGGTTTCGGGCGCACTTTCGTTTACCTGCAAGCAGCAGGTCTCGATAAGCGTTTCGACCTGGTGGGCATAGACATCGATCCAGGGCGGCGCTCGCGCCATTACGCCAACAATCCGTGGAACATCCTCGAGGCCGATGCCGAACAGCCGTTGCAGTTCGACGATCACTCGATGGACGTCGTCGTTTGCGAGCAATTGCTCGAGCATCTGCACCATCCACATCGGCTGATTACCGAGGTGCATCGCGTGCTGAAACCGGGTGGGCTGTTCATCTGCGGCGTGCCGACGTTTCCGCGTCCGGTCGCCGCGCTGCGTCGTTGGCTGGTGCGCCGCTTCGGGCTGCGGGGTTCGAATCACGTGCAAACCTATTCCCTGCACTCCATCCGCACGGACCTGGCTGAGCGTTTCGATGAGCTTACCGTGCGCGGTTTTCGTATCGTTTCGGGTGGACTGTTGCGGCGGCTCGAGAACTACGAGTGGTGGTACCGGGTCAATCGTGCCTTAGGCAAGCGGTTGCCGAGTCTGTGCATAGAGGTGCAACTGATTGTGGCCGCGAATCATAAGGACCGTCACGGGTGATGCCCTCAGGCTCAGGTTGGTGGGCAGATCCTCCGTTCGGTACCACTCGATGAGCGAAGCTTCGCCCCCCATCACGTCCCACCGCGCGGAATCCAAGGGCGAGATATCCACCTCCGAACGTCTCGCCTACAGCGTCTTCAATGGTGCGGACTATTTGATCAAGAACGTCATCGGCAAATACATGTTCTTTTTCTATACCACGACGCTTGCTATTCCTCCGCTGTGGATTGCGATAGGACAACCGCTGGTCAAGTTGTTGGACGTGGTCACCGATCCGTTGGTGGGTGAGTGGTCGGATCGCACGAGATCGAGGATGGGTAAACGGCGTCCCTGGATACTGGTCGGATCTATCGCGCTCGGCATTGTGTTTCCGCTGAGCTGGATGCCGACGTTCGTGATGTTCTGGGAACCGCTGCCATCCCTGGTGTCGATCTTCGTCTACTTCCTGATATTCAAACTGCTCTACTACATTACTCATACGATGGCGGTCGTCCCCTACTATGCGCTGGGTGCGGAGATGAGTTCCGATTACCAGGAGCGCACACGGATCGTGGGGTGGCGTCACTTGATCGGTGTGCCGATGACGGTGTTGGCGACCGTGCCCTTCTTTGTCGCAACGCAACCGGAGTACTTTGCGAGCGAAATCACCGGCGTGGCCGTCGTCATGGGCGGTGTCGGCCTGATCATTATCGTGGCGGGCCTGATAACGACCTTCGGCACACGCGAGCGGGTGGAAGTGGAGCGCAAGAAACCGCTGCCGCTCAAGCAAGCGCTGAAAATCACCTTGTCCAATCGCCCATTCCTGTTTCTGGTCGGCACGGTGTTTTTCTATGGGATCGGTCAGTACTTTTCGGTTAGCTTCGCAGCCTATCTGATCACCTACATCATCTACGATGGAGACAAGTCGGAGTTCACACGGCTGATCATGGTCGCGACGGCGCTGGGCGCCGGTGTCAGTGTGGGACTCAATTTCCTGCTGCGCCGTATCGGACGCTCGGTGGACAAAGTGCGCCTGCTCAAAGCGTGCATGTGGTTGAGTCTATTGGTGCCGCTTGCGGCGCTCGTCAGCTTTCAACCGGGGAACCCTTATCTCTACTTCATCTTTCACGTTGTTGCACTGCCGATCGGTAACACGGCCATCGAGCTTCTGCCGTTGTCGATCGTTGCCGATGTCTGTGATGTCGATGAGCTGGCGAGCGGACGGCGTCGTGAAGGCGCCTTCGTCGGCGTTTACAATTCTGCCTTCAAAACGGGGTACTTGCTCGCGCCGACCCTGGCGATGGCGTTGTTGGCGGTGACCGGCTTCGACGGTGCATTGTCTCAGCAGACTGCGGCCACCCAGGACATGCTGCGCTGGTGTTTGTTCGGCGGTTGCGCGGTGACGTTTGTCGGAGCAGCCTTGTTGAGTCTCGGCATTCGTATGTCGCGGGCCGATGTGGAGGGTGCGCAAATGCGCCTGGCTCGAGAGTGAAGGTTCAGGTGCCTTGTAGTTGGCGTCGTTCGGCACGACCTCCGACGGCAATGAACAGGGGGCCGAGGCAAGCGACCGCCATCAGCACAGCGAGGATGTAAAAGGCGGTGTGGTAGCTGCCCGTGACGTCGTAGATGAAGCCGGCGAGCGGAGAGGCAGCGAGCACAAAAGGCAATTCGATCCAGCGCAAAACGCCTGAAGCGAGGGCGAACGACTTGCTGCCGAGCGATGTCGATACGGCAAACGTGCGCAGCGGCGACATGCCTGAGTAACCGAATCCGTAAAGTCCCGCGGCTGCCATGCTGGTGATGTATGTATCGGCCTGGGTAAAGATGAGCAGGGCCAAACCCTGACAGACAAGTGCGATCCAGATACTGATGCGCGCACCCAGGTAGTCGGATAACACGCCGACCACGGGTTTGCCGAGTGCTGCAAACAAGGCGGTAAACGAGAGTACGGTTCCGGCTTGCGTGGTGGACAGACCGATATCCAACAGGTGGCCGAATAGATGCAGCATCACAGCCGAGAACACGCAGACCATCGAACCGAAGATCAGGCCTATACTCCACAGGGCCGGTTGGCGTACCAAGCCGCGCCATTGCCATTCACGGGTGTCCTGCGCAACCGTGACGATTTCCTGGCTGTGGGCGGCGACATACTGGTGACCGTCGCGCACCTCGCCGATGTCTTCTGGTTTGCCCTTCAAAAAGAAGTACACAATAGGCAATAAGGAGACTGCGGTAGTCACGGCAAATACGGAGTAACCGGTGCGCCAACCGTGGCTGTCGACCAATGCCGTGACCAGAGGCGGCATCATGATGCCCGCAATGGAAGAACCCATCACAGCGATAGCGATGGCGCGCCCGCGCCAGTGATCGAACCAGTAAATGACGGAGCGGTGCCAAGCCATGGTGCCCATGAAGCTCATGCCGATGCCCATGCCGACCGCGACGATCAGGTAGAACTGCCACAGCTCGGTGGCATTGGCCAGCAGCACGTAGGAGAGCGCTACCACGAGGATGCCGATGAGGATCACCTGACGGGGAGAGTGTTCGTCCAGAAATCGCCCGAGGGCCGGTGAAATGATTGCGCCGATGACCGCGGCGCCCGAAAAGCCGATGGAAATGAGCATGCGGCTGCCATCGGCGAGATTTTCTGCCAGGGCGGGTAGAAAAATGCCGCGTGAGTAGGAGTAGAAACCGGTACCTAAGAAACCAAGAATCGCACAGACGCCGACGACGACCCATCCATAGAAAAACTTGCCTGATCTGATAAATGGCTCCCCAATGATCGCGCAGGGTGTATCAGTCGCGCGCGAAAGTGATCGTAAATACCGTCGGCTCGGCTGGGCGGGTCAACGCAATGGTCGCATTGGATTGGTTCAATAGTGCCGACGCAATCGCGAGCCCGAGACCCGTACCGCCTTGCTCACGAACTGTCGTGAAAAACGGTTCGAAGATGTTCTCGGCGTTATTATGCGAGATCCCCCGACCGTTGTCCTCGATGGCGAGGCTGTGAGGCGCGGGCGTGGACAACTTCACATGTGTGGCACCATGCTGCGCGGCATTTTCTATGAGGATCTCCAAGACGGCCTCGAGCGCGTTGGCGTTGCAGGCAATCTCAGCACCAGGATCGACGGCGTCGATGTCCAGGGCCACACCGTGGGTATCGTTGGCGAGCGATTCGGTCAAGCGTCCAAGCGACAGCGATGCCTTCGTTCCGGCATTTGTCTCCGACCCCATTTCCGCCTGTGTGAGATCCATCAAGCGCTGAGTCAGGCGGTGCAGGCGTTCCGCGTCGTCCTCGATGTTGGACAGAAAGCGCAGCCGTTGGGCTTCGCTCATCTCGTCACCGTGATCCTGCAGCACCTCGATAGCGCCGCGAATGCTCGCGATGGGGGTTTTGAATTCGTGTGAAACGTGGCGGGAGAATTCCTGTAGATAGGCCGCCCGCGATTCGAGAGTGCCGGCCATCGCGGTGATCGCTTCCTGCAGTCGCGCGATCTCGACGGTACGCGGCTTGCGCGATTCGGAGCTTAAAAGGGTTTCTGTCGCGGTCAATTCACCGTCGGCTATTTGACCGGCTTGATCGGCGAGTCGAGCGATGGGTTTCGCAATCAAGCGGAACGTCAGCAGCGACATGAACAACACCAGCACCACCATGGCCAGCACCGCCTGCAACAGCAGCCAGCGCTTGGCCCCGAGGGCTTGAAGGATGCTGGGCGGTGTGCGTGACAACATGACGGCGCCAACGAGCCGGTCGTGCAGCAAGATGGGTGCTGCGACGAAGACTCTAATGCGCGCGGTGCGGCTGATCGAACTCAAAGTCGATTCGTCGTACACGTCCGTTTTGGTGCGGATTCGACTCACCGACCGGCCTTCCAGCGCCAGACGAATCTCCTCTCCATGCGCGATGGATTGGCCCACGTCTTCGCCGGTACTGGCGACGATGATCCCCCAGGGATCGACCACGCGGATACCGGCCAAGGTGGTGAGTTGTGCATCCTTCATCACGGGTTCGAGGCGTTTACCGACCTCAACGGCAAATTGATGCGGCGGCGTTTCCACCACACTTTGTGGAAACGGCGGCAGGGTTGGCGATGTGGCGAGATCCAGTTGCGGTGCCCGCGGCACCCAGTTGCCGTCCTGCCAGAGCGGGTCGACCACCGCCACGTCGCGACTCAGGCTCAGCCAGTCTTGTGTACCGACATCCAGTACCTGCGCGCGATAAAACGCGGCAACGAATGCGGCTTGGGCAATAAGTGCAGACTCGGTCTGGCGCACGAGGGCGCTTTCATAGAGCCGCATGAGCACTATGCCTGCGACCGGGAGCACCAACACGACGAGGTTGATCGCGATGAGGACCAGGCGCAGGGAGATCTTAGGGACGCGAGAGACGGTAGCCAACGCCGTGTACTGTGGTGATGCCCGGTGCTCCGATGCCGGTCAGCTTGTCACGCAATCTTCTGATGTGGCTGTCGATGGTGCGGTGACTCACGATTTTGCGCACGTCGTAGGCACCCTGCATGAGCGCATCGCGGCTGAACACCTTGTTAGGGTGAGAGGCGAGTGTTGATAGCAGGTGAAACTCGGTCTGGGTCAAGGTGACCGGCCGGTCTTGCCACGTCACCTCGAAGCGGTCGTGATTGATGGTATAGCCGTCGATCTCGATGCAGTGTTCGGTGGAACTGTCATCGCCGTTTTGACGTCGCAAGTTAGCTCGAACTCGAGCAACCAATTCTCTGGGGCTGAATGGCTTGCCGACATAGTCGTCGGCACCCATGTCGAGCCCGAGAATGCGGTCGACTTCTTCGTCGCGCGACGACAACAAGACGATGGGTACAGACGAGATCTTGCGCAGTTCCTTGCACACGCTCAGACCATCCAGTTCGGGCATCAGAATGTCCAACACCACTAGATCGGGTCGGTGGCGTCGGTGTTGGTCGAGGGCCTCGGTGCCGTTGGTCGCCACTTGGGTCAGGTAACCCGCTTGCTCCAACGCGAAGCAAACGACTTCTCGAATGTGCGGGTCGTCGTCGACGACGAGTACGGTTTGCATGGGTGAATTGTAGCCCGTTTGACCCCGCCGTGGGTGCTCCTGAACCAGGCTTCATCGTAAGTTGCGCTAAATTTGCACAACCTTGTGCAGGTCTTGCAGGGGCTCGAACCGATTTGCCCGCATCGTCAGGGCATGCTGTCTCACATGGGAAAAATCACGGCAGCCTTGTTGTTCACCGGTTCGTTGCTCTTGGCTTTCGAACCTGCGTTGTGGTTGTTTTCGACGTGGTACGAGCCCGGCTACGAGCGCGTGGGCCTTGTTGTTTTCGGGGCTGTCGTGATGCTGTTCTTGTGGTCATTGTCCAGTCCACGACAGAGCGGAATCGGCAGCGGGTGCGACAAGGCGACGTTGATGCTGTTGGCGTTGAGCGGATTGTTCAGACTTGTCGCGCAACTGCTCGATGTCAATGTGATCGGCGCGCTGTTGTTGAGTGTGGACGTGTTCGCCTTGGCCCGCCTTGCCGGGCTGGCGCATCGGCAGCGTGCTGTTTCGCCGCTGTGGCTGGCGCTGCTGTTTTGTTTCTGTCTGCCTGTCGAGCCGATGTTGCAACGCGTGTTGGGTTACGGCTTGCAACAGATCTCTGCAAGTGTGGCCTGCGCGATGTTGAGTCCGTTCGACGTCGCATGCGAAGGCGTGCGACTCAAGATCGACGGTGTCGATGTCCTGGTGGATCTGCCGTGTTCCGGTGCCGAGCTGCTGTCCGTCATAGGTATGCTCTTTGCCGGCATCAGCGCGGTTAGGCCACCCCGGCTGAGACGCCTGCCGGTCGCAGTCGGCGCATGCCTCATCGTTGCTTTACTCGGCAACGGTTTGCGCATAGCGGTACTGGCGCTGGGCATCGTGCATCGCGAAGCGCTCGGTGTCGATGTCATGGCACCGTTGCCGCACAGCCTGATCGGCGCGGTCATTGTGGCGCTCGCAGCCCTTGCGTTGCTGCGCGTGAACAAAGCACTCGCGAGCCCGCCCGCGTCACTTGCTCGTCATCCGGGTTCAGTCGAGAGGCGGTTGGCCTTATCGTCTCCTGCGTTCGCTAGCTTGTTTGCCTGTGCTTTCGTCGGTTTTGCTGCAGTAGTTGGCAGCATTCAGCCGCGACCAGTGGATTCATCGTCCTCCCTCATACCCCCCGATATCCCCTTGGTCGCGGCTGGTTTTTTAGCTCGAGACGAAGCCCTCACACCGTTGGAGAAAAGGTACTTCGAACAATACGGTGGCGGCGCACGGCGCGCGGCGTACGGCCCGTACGGGTTATTGCTGGTGCGCACCGCCTCGCCGCTACGGCATCTGCATGACCCGAACAAGTGTTTCACCGCCATGGGATTCGCTGTGGATCGTGTGGGTACGGATTTTGAGCGCATGGCAACGATCTACGCAGTACGCAGCCCTGCAGGCCCACGTTACGAAGTTCACGTCACCTACATTTCGGATGCGGGGCGAGTCGCCACCAGTATCGCGGAAGTCGTGTGGCGCTGGTTGGAAGCACCTGAAGTCCGTTGGACGATGGTGCAACGGGTGGTGCCGGTAACCGTGCAAAACGACGGGGTGCATGAATGGCACGCCGCAATCAACCGGGCGTTCAACCTAAACCGAGCCTGAGTAGAAAAAGGAGCACTCCATGAGAATTGCAACGACGCTGGCATTGTTCGTGAGTTGGTGTTTATCGAGCGTTGCCGTGCTTGGACAAGCCGACGACAGGTCTCTCGCCGGCAGTGTCGAAGCCGTAGTGGACGGCAAGCGCACCGTACTGACGGCTATGTCCAGCCGTTATGACGTCGATATCGATGGCGATATCGTCAACGTTAAGTTGACCCAACGTTTCGACAACCCGTTTAACAAGCCTGTCAACGCTCAATACCTGTTCCCGATGAACAAAGGCGCTGCGGTCCATACGATGACCATGCATGTGGGAGACGAAATCGTCAGTGCCGAGATCCAAGAAATTCGCCAAGCGGAGCAAACCTTCAAAGTCGCCAAGAAAGCCGGCAAGTCCGCCACGATCTTAAATCAGCACCGCCCCAACATGTTTACTCAGCGTATTGCCAACCTCATGCCGGGGGTGCCGATAGAGGTTGACATTCATTACACCCACGTCGTGCCGAAAGTGGACGGCGCTTACGAACTCGTCGTGCCGTTGGTGGTAGGGCCGCGTTTTCAGCCTGCCGGGGCAGGGCGCGCACCTGATGACGGATCCTTGGATGCCAGCGATCCCGCAGGTGCCGCCCGCACCGGGAGTTGGCAACTGGAGCAGCTGCCAGCGTATGCGCCGACCCGCGGCGTGCATGTTCCGGAAGCGCTGCCTGACAGTATCGAAGAAGAGCGCGTCAGCCTTGCAATCAATCTGGATACGCCGTTGCCGCTCGTCGAGATGTCGAGCGCAACCCATGTCCTTACGACGCGTCATGTCTCGTCGACGCAGGCAGAAATTGCATTTGCCAAAGGCCAAGTCATCGACAACAAGGATTTCGTCTTGCGCTATCGCTTCGATGGCAGCTCGGTCGACGGTGGAGTGTTGGCTCACTGGGAGGAGCACGAGGGTGGATATTTCAGCCTGTTGCTCGAACCCCCCGCCGAGGTGCCGCCGGGCAAAGAGCTCAAGCGCGAGATGGTGTTTCTTCTCGATTGCTCGGGTTCTATGGATGGCTTGCCGATGGAAGCCAGCAAACGTTTCATGGTCAAGGCGCTCGAACGTCTGCGTCCGTCGGATACTTTCAGAATCATACGGTTTAGCGACACCGCCACGGAGTTTTCCGCGCACCCGCTCAGTGCCACGCCGACCAACATAGAGCGCGGTGTTCACTATGTGCGTAGCCTCTACGGCAGTGGCGGCACGCACATGATGAGCGGCGTCGAGCAAGCGTTGAGCGGACCCCCGCCGGGTCACGGTGTGCGTAACGTCGTGTTCCTCACCGACGGCTACATCGGTAACGAGTTGTCCGTGCTGCGCCTCGTAGCGTCAAAACTAGGTAGTTCGCGATTGGTCGCCTTCGGCGTCGGCACGGGTGTCAATCGTTATCTTCTCGATGAGCTCGGAAGGGTAGGGCAAGGCTTTACCCGTTACTTCGATCCGACGCAGAGTGAAGCAGACATGCACGATGTGGTGGATGGGCTTGTTGCGCGCCTACAGACGCCGGTGCTCACGGACATTCAGATCGACTGGGGCGACCTGGCAGTGGAGAACGTCTTACCCACGGCCATCCCGGATCTTTATCATGGCGATTCCGTACGTATCGTGGGACGTTTTCGCGAAGCCGTAGACGGCAAGGTGACGGTGAGAGGCGTTACGCGCGAGAGCAGAGCGGTCGTCGAGATGCCGCTGAGACTCGACCGCGAGGTGCTCCGGCCGGCGATCCGCCGGATCTGGGCGCGTGGCGCTGTCGCCGAGAAGATGCACACCCTCATCACCCCGCATGAGCTGCGCGCCGATGGCGTCACCGATCAACAATTGCAGGCCGGCATCACTCAGCTCGGCTTAAATTATGCGCTGACCACCCGGTGGACGGCCTTCGTTGCCGTCTCCGAGCGGGTCTATAACCCACGACCCGAGGACAGTGTCGATGGCGCAGTGCCGCTGCCCAAGGTGGCCGGAGTCACCAACAAAGCCTATGGGCAGCCGACGGTTACGGGTTACGGCACCCCGGAACCCGGCGTGTGGTTGAGCTTGCTGGTCGTGGGATTGGTCTTGGGTCTGCGTCAATGGGGTCGCAGACAGGTTGCGGTGGCTCGTTATAATGACGGGGTGCGATCACGCTGAGCGGCGCGGAATCGCGGGTGTAGTTCAATGGCAGAACTTCTGCTTCCCAAGCAGATAACGTGGGTTCGATTCCCATCACCCGCTCCAATCGGCCGGGAGCCGTGTCCAAGCCGCTGTGCCATGAGAATTTGGGGTCCTTCTGGCGCTGGTCTGCGGGCGAAAATGGATTACAATCGAGCGTGACAACAATTGGGAGGAGTCATGAAGAAAGCATTGATGCTGTTTTGCCTCGTGTTGGCGGGGGTGAGCGTACACGCGGCCCGCACACCGATCGGGGATCTCGTGGAGCAGAACGCAGGAGGCGATAGCATCCATGCGGGTGCCGCGGATGCCATAACCGAGACGTGACTTACCTTCGTTAACAACGGATTCAGTTCGAATCCGCTGCCGACGACTCCCGAACAAGACAACCTGAACGGCGCGTGTGCCGCCATGGTAGGTTCTGTCGCTGGAGCCTACGGCGCCAGCGTCATCGTGCCCGACCCCAACAATCCCGGGGAAATGATCGATCTCATGTTGCCGAACGCCTTCGGCTTCAGCTCCGGCAATCCCCAGGACACGCTCAATGCGCTGTTGCAGTTTACCGGCGAGGAAGTCTCGAGCCAGGGACGCCAGGCCACCGAATCCGCGGAGCGCAATTTCGGCAGTATCGGCCGGCGTCTCAGCGCCATACGGCAAGGCCTGCGCACCGCCTCGAGCGGCATGGCCTTCAACATGAACGGCATGGATATCGTGCAGCAAACCCGCGCGGGTGCGGAACAGCTGGGTGGTACTCCGCTCATCGGCGGTACGGCAGGTAGCGCCGGTGGGGGCGAGACCGGCTGGGGCTGGTTTGCCTCGGCTGACTACGGTTTCGGCGATCGTGACGAATCGGTTCGTGAGGACGAGTTCGAGTACGATTCCTTCGGCTTCACAATCGGTGTCGACTACGCCTTCGACAACAGTTGGGTGCTGGGTGCCACCGTGACCTGGGACGATACCGAAATCGACTTCGAATCTGGCAGCCTTGCCATCAGCCAGAACAGCGGCGGCGGACTAGATTCGGACGGCTACTCGCTATCCGGCTTTGTCATGTACAACGCAGACGTCTATTTCACCGGTATCTTGAGCTGGGGACAGACGGACTACGATCTCGACCGGGTGGCGCGTTTCACCCCGATGGCGGGAGCGCCGATCGATCTGGCCTTCGAAGGGTCGACCGATGCCGACCAAATCAGCGGCGAGGTTACGGTCGGTAAGGTATTCGGTGAGGGCGAAGTGACGTTCGACCTTTATGTGTCCGCGGACTTCCAGAATCTCGAAATCGATGGCTTCACCGAGCGCGATCTGACGCCGGGAGCAGGGCTGGCGCTGCAGTACGACGACCAGGACATCGATTCCTTCCAGTCGGTCATCGGCGGGGTCCTGCGGCGGACGATCAATACCGATTCGGGTGTGATTACACCCTACATCGGTTTGGAGTGGCACCACGAGTTCGACAATGACTCTCGAGTAGTGGATAGCCGCTATGCGCTGGCGCTGCCCAACACTCCGACGACGGGTTTCACGACACCGACGGAAGACCCGGATGAAGATTACGGTGAGATTACCTTAGGGATCTCCGCACAGCTGCAAAACAGCCTACTCTTGTTCTTGCAATGGGATACGGTAGTGGGCTTGGAGGATGCCTCCTCCAATCTCATCACGCTGGGTATTCGAGGCGTTTTTTAGCACCAAGCGGCGGCTGTTCGCTAAGCGTCTGCTAGAAATAAAGGGCCCAATCGGGCCCTTTTGTTTTGTGGCTTTGGGAGGCGCCTAAGCCGTACAGGATGGGGCGGTCACGTCCGCGTGACTTGTCCGGCGTGCTAACATCGCGTCTTGAGAATCATTGTTTAGCGAACTGGGAGGATAGCGATGGCAATGCAGCGCACGCCTTTGTTGATGCACACGATTTTGGATCGAGGTGCGAAAGTAGCACCCAACGAAGAGATCGTAACAGCGACGGATTCGGGTGTTCGACGTCAAACTTACAGTCAAACACGCGATAGGGCGCATCAACTGGCGCACGCGTTGCAGCAATCCGGGATACAGATCGGCGACCGGGTGGGCACGTTCATGTGGAACGGCTCACGGCACCTGGAGGCTTATCACGCCTGCGCAGGTATGGGCGCGGTGCTGCACACACTGAATATTCGCCTGTCGGATAAAGACCTCAAGTACATCATCGAACACGCGCAGGACAAAGTGATCATCGTCGACGCGGACGCGCTGCCGTTGTTGGAAGTGCTCAAAGACCGCATGCCGAGCGTCAAGCAGGTGGTGGTGGCAACGGAAGAAGGCTTCGAAGGCTGGCAGACAGATCTACCCAATGCCACGGACTACGAGACCTTTATCGCAGGGCACCCGACACAGTACGCATGGCCCGACATCGACGAAAACTCCCCGCTCGGGCTGTGCTACACCAGCGGTACCACAGGTAATCCCAAGGGCGTGGAGTACGAGCATCGCTCACAGTATCTGCATACGTTGGTGCAATGTATGACCGATTCCATGGCGCTGTCGGCGACCGATACCATCCTGGGTATCGTACCGATGTTCCATGCCATGGGTTGGGGGATTCCCTGGGCGGCATTGATGCTCGGGTGTAAACAAGTCATGCCGCACCGGTTCATGGACCCGCAGCGTTTGCTCGACTTGCTGGTCAGCGAGGAGGTGACGCTATCGGCGGGGGTACCGACCATATGGCAAGGCGTTAAGGGGCTCTACGAAGCGGATCCGGATCGCTACGACCTGTCTAAACTTTCGCGGCTTACTTGTGGCGGCAGCGCGCCGCCGCCGTCGCTCATTCGATGGTACTGGGACACCCTGGGTGTGGAAATGATCCAAGGTTGGGGTATGACCGAAACCTCACCGTTGGCTACCTTGTCAAGACGTGTCATGAAGAAGTCTCAGTTGGATCTCGATGAAGATGCACAGTTCGAAAACGTGGCTAAGGCCGGTCAACTCATGCCGGGCCTGGAACTGGACATTTTCGACGAAGAGTTCAATCGTGTGCCGCACGATGGCGAGACCGTTGGCGAGATTCTCGTGCGGGGTCCGTGGATTTGTTCCGAGTACTACAACGATCCACAGCCGGAGAAATTCCACGAGGGCTGGCTGATTACGGGTGACGTAGGCAAGATCGATCCGGAAGAGTACCTCATCATCAGCGATCGCTCGAAGGATCTGGTCAAGAGCGGCGGCGAATGGATCTCGTCGGTGGATCTCGAGAACCATATCGTGGCGCTCGATGGCATCGCCCAGGCTTGCGTCGTCGCTCACCCGCATCCTAAGTGGGATGAACGACCGGTGGCTTTAGTGGTGCTGGAGCCAGGCAAAGAGGTGTCGCGCGAAGCGGTACTCGAGCATTGCGCGACCGCGTTCGCGAAGTGGCAGTTACCAGATGACGTGCTGTACGTCGATTCGATTCCGCTGACGTCCACGGGCAAGATGGACAAGAAGATCGTCCGTGCGGATTTGGATGCACAGGGTTATCAACTGCCGGATTTGCGCGGCCAATCCGCGGGATAGACTCAAGCCAGAACTTCCGGTGGATTGCGGGCGCCACCTTGGTGATGGCGGCTGCGCTCGGCATCGGCCGCTTCGCGTACACGCCGTTGTTACCCGATATGGTGGCGGCTTTTGGCTGGAACTTCACCCGCGCGGGAGATATCGCTAGCGCTAATTACCTCGGATACGTGTTGGGGGCTCTCATTGCGCCGAGTGTAGCCAATTCGCGTTTTCTGAGGGTGTGGGTAGCAGCCAGTCTGATGGCGAGCGTAGCGACCACGGCTTTGGGCTTCAACACCACGGAGTACGTTGGTTGGTTTGTGCTGCGCTTCGCGGCGGGTGTGGCTAGCGCCTTTTGCTTGGTGCTGGTGACCACTCAGATCCTTCAGAACCTGAGTACTGACGCCGTCGTGCGTTTCGGTAACGTACACTTCGCCGGTGTGGGTATCGGTATCCTCCTATGTTTGACGGTCGTTGCCGCGCCCGCCGGTGTGGGTGAGCAGTGGGCGCGATTGGGTGCCGCGGCAGCCGTGCTCATGGCCGTTGCCTGGGTTTGCTTCAGCACCTCGACGTGGAAACAAGCGAGTTCTCCGGGAGAACTGTCCTCCGTAGCCGTCGCGGGACCGGCCCTGTGGCGCATCGTTACCGGGTATGGTCTGTTCGGCTACGGCTATGTGGTGTCTGCTACCTTCGTGGTCGCCATGGCGGAGCAAACCGAGTTGCCGCAGGCTGTGGATACCGACATCGTGTGGTGGTGCGTCGGTGCGTCCTTGGTCCCATCGGTGTATCTGTGGCAGTGGGTGGCTAACAGGAGCGGTCTGATCACCACCCTTTGCGTGGCGTACTTTGTCGAAGCGGCGGGTACGCTGCTGGTTGCGTTTGCGGGGTTCGCGGGTGCTACCGAATCTTTCCTGCTACTCGTGTTGGGGTGTGTATTGCTCGGAGGCACGTTCGCCGCGATAACTGCGCTAGGGATCAGTGCTGCCCATGCCGTGGCTCCGAACCGAGTCGCGCGGGCGGTCAGCATGATGACGGCGGCCTTCGCCCTGGGCCAGCTCATCGGTCCGGCAGCATCGGGTCGCATGGCCGACTACTTCGGTGATTTCGTCGTCGCGAGTGTCGTGGCGGCGGGCGTTTTACTCATCTCGGGGAGTTTGCTGTTGACCCGCAATAGCGTGCCACATCGATAGACGGATCCAAGGCTTCGCCCAACACCGCCTTGGCGGCGAGGGAGCCCAGTCCGGGAGCGGTCTGCACGCCGAAGCCGCCTAGACCTGCCAACCAGAAAAAGCCGGCAGCGTCAGGGTCGAAGCCGACCACCGGGCGCCGGTCGGGCGCGAAAGTTCGCAGACCCGCCCAAGAGTGCAGTAAGCGATCGGTGGGAACGGTGGCAATCCGGCTCAGTCGATCCAGGGCGATGGCAATGTCCAACTCTTCGGGCTGCGCATCGCACGGCTCAGTGGGTGTTTCGTCCTGCGGAGAGACCATGATGCCCGGCGATTCCGGTTTGAAATACAAATTCTCGTTGATGGTGTGCACCAGCGGCCAGCGTTCCGCGCCGTCGACCGGCGGAACGATCGCGGCAGTACGGCGCAGGGGTGTCAGCGGCAGAAGACTGGCATTGGCGCGTTGGCCGACCTCGTTGGCCCAGGCTCCTGCTGCGTTGATGACAACGTCGGCAGTTAACGACTCGGCCGCCGAGGAGATCGTCCAACGTCCGCCGGCGGACGCCATCGTTGTCACTTCGAATCCGGTCAGCAACACACCCGCGTTTGCGGTCAGTCCTCGTCGAAATCCAGTCAGCAGTTCGTGCACGTCGATGGATTGCCAACTCACGTCGTAGGTACCGCAAGTGAGCCAGTCGTCGCGCAGTTCAGGGACAATGTCGAGGCACGCCGCGGCATCCAACCAATCGAGGCTCGGCGCAACGGGTGACCAGGTACGGATGAACTTCTCCAGACGCCGTTCTTCGCCCGGTCCGGCGACCGTCAAGCCTCCCATGGGTTTCAACAGGTCGTTGTCGCAAAAGCCTTCGGGCGGGTGTCGCAGAAACTCGCCTCCAGCAGAGGTTAACGCCGACACGGTGGGATTTTCGTAGCTTTCGATGAACATGGCCGCCGAGCGACCGGATGAATGGTAGGCGGGTTGTGATTCGGCTTCGAGAAGGACTACCGCTGCCTGGGGGCTCAAGTGATAGGCCATGGAGAGACCGGCCACACCGGCGCCGATGATCGCAACATCGTAGTGTCGTGAGGGGTGGTGTTGCGCGGATGGTGTCATTGATAGAATCGCACTCTTATTTTTTGCTCCGCCTCATAAGGAATCCCGTCTTGCGAGATGAATTCTCAAGTGACGCATCGGCGTTTCTCGATGCGTATCCCGATGCGTTTCAGGACGACGGGTTCGACGTTCGCGATGAGCGTAGTGTACCCGAAGGACATGCCTCAGATCCCTTCGCCTGCCCATGTTGTGCCAACGTGTTTGCCGAAGTGCTCGCCTCTACGGATACGGATCTGGCTGCGCATGGGCGCGCGATCCGGCGCACGGAGATGCCGGTAGAAGGCTCCGCGTTGCTGATCAACGCCAAGATCACGACCATGGACGAGGCTCTGCCCGAAGCCGATGCCATGTGGATTCGGGACGGTAAGGTGCATTGGATCGGAGACTATCGGGACGTTCCTGGCGAAGCCGCGAACGATGGTGTGATCGACTGTCGCGGTAAAGCGGTACTGCCGGGTTTCATCGATCCGCACATGCACCTGGCACCGCTGGCCATGCTGGCCGATTTCGAAAACGTCGGGCCGTTTAGATTCGCAACGAGTCACGAAGCGCTGCAGCATCTAAAGAGCGTTGCGCAAACGACGCCGCACGGCGAATGGGTGGTAGGGCGTCAGTTCGATCCCTCTCTTCAGCAAGGTCCGGCAACGCTCACCCGCGAGTTGTTGGATGACGTCAGTACCGATCATCCGATATTCGTCTACAACGCATCACTACACATCGCTTACTGCAATTCCCTGGCGTTGGCCATCGGTGGTGTCACCGCCGACACACCGGATCCGGAAGGTGCGGAAATCGGCCGGGATGCACAAGGTAACCCCGACGGTGTACTTAAGGCGGGACCGGCCATGGCGTTGGTAGCGCGACACAATCCGCGAACCCAGCAATCGAACGTTGCCGATGGGTGTCTGGATGTGTTCGCTCATGCCAATACGCTCGGAATTACGATGTTGTGCGATCAAGGCACGGGGCTGTTTCAGGGCGCCAGAGAGCTCGATCTGTACAGGAGTCTTCGCGACAGCAACCGCATGACGGTCAGATTTCGCTACTCTCTGGCACATGCCATGGCGGCAAAGTGGGACGAACTGGGCGTGCGCTGGGGTGAAGGCGACGAGTGGCTGCGCAATACCGGTTACAAGATCGTGAGTGACGGCTCCAACCAGGGGCGCACGGGTTTGCAACGCGAACCGTTCATGGCATCCGATGCACTCGGTATCGCGTATGTCGACGTCGACGAACTCAATCACGCCGTCGAACGGCGCTTACGCGAAGGTTGGGCGGTGTGTGTGCATGCCAACGGCGATGCTGCCATCGATCGCGTCTTGGATGCGTATGAGCTGGCCGATCGCCAAGGACTCAAGCCGGGTGCGCGCCGCTGCCGCATCGAGCACTGCAGCATCTTGCACGACGAACAGATTGAGCGCATGGCGACGCTCGGTATTTCGCCGAGTTTCCTGATCGGGCACGTCTACTACTGGGGACGGGCCTTCATCGATGACATATTTGGTTTGGAGAAAGCGAGCCTCTTGGATCGCACCGGTGCTTGTGAACGCAAAGGCATTCGCTGGACGCTGCATTCGGATGATCCAGTTACGGAAATGGATCCGTTGCGTTGTATCGAAAATGCCGTCACTCGGTCGATGTGGCGTTCGGACGAGTTGCTGGCGCCGGAAGAGTGCATCGATGTGAAGGCGGCGCTGCGGGCAATGACCATCGATGCCGCCTGGCAATGTCATTCGGATCACGAGGTGGGCAGCTTGGCCGTCGGCAAGTTCGCTGATTTTGTGACTTTGGATCGAGATCCGCTCACGGTTGACCCCAACGAACTCGGCAGTCTCGGTATTTCGGAAACTTGGGTTAATGGTGTGCGCGTCTATGCAGGTTAGTTCTTTCGTTGGTGGTCTCGTTCGATACGGTACATGTTTGATTGCGATAGGCGGGATGTGGGTTGCACCTCACGTGTCCGCAGAGAAAACGGCTGCTGCGGGTGTCGACAAGTTCAGGCAGTTGGGGCACTTGTTGCGAGATCCCAACGTTTACCGCAACGCTGCCGGTGCGCCGGGACACGAGTATTGGCAGCAGCAAGCCGACTACAAGATCAAAGCCCGCCTCGATGAAGAAGCCAAGCGGGTTACGGCGTCCCTGACGTTGACCTACGCCAACCGTTCCCCGGACGCATTGCGCTACTTGTGGTTGCAGCTGGATCAGAATCGCTTCCGCCGTGACTCACTGGAAAACCGCAGCCAGGTAGGGGGCGTCGCCGAGGACGGTGTCAGCGATAGCGTCAGCTTCGGTGCGATGCGGCGCCATCAAGGGCTCAAAGCCGCGGATCACGGTTACACCATCGCCAAAGTCAGCAGCGGTCAGGGACGCACGCTGCCCTATACCATCGTGGATACGATGATGCGCATCGATCTGCCGCGTCCGCTGCGGCCCGGCGCCAGCACGGTGATCAACATCGATTGGTCATTCGCCATCGTGCATCGCGACGCGGTGCGCGCACGCGGTGGTTATGAGCGCTTCGAAGAGACTGACACCTACATCTATTTCCTCGCGCAGTGGTTTCCGCGCATGGCTGCGTATACCGACTACACCAGCTGGCAGCATAAGCAATTCCTCGGCGGCGGAGAGTTCACGCTCGAGTTCGGTGACTACGATGTGGAGCTGAAGGTGCCTGCGGATCACATTGTCGCTTCTACGGGCGAGCTCAAGAATGGCGGTTCGGTACTAACCGCGACTCAACGCAGTAGAATGAACGATGCCAAGTCCGCAGCAAAACCCCTGTTCATCGTGACCCCGGACGAAGCCCGCGATAATCAGCAAGACAAGGCTCAAGGCACGAAGACCTGGCGGTTCAGCGCGAAAAACGTGCGCGACTTTGCCTGGGCGAGTTCACGCAAGTTTGTGTGGGATGCGCGCGGCTATGAGCAAAAGGACGGACCGCATGTGATGGCGATGTCGTTCTATCCGCCGGAAGCCGAACCCATATGGTCCAAGTACTCGACCGAAGCGGTCATCCACACGATGGACGTTTATTCGCGCTTTTCCTTCCCTTATCCCTATCCGACGGCGCAATCGGTCAACACCTGGGAACGCGGCGGCATGGAATATCCCATGATTACCTTCAATGGCTACCGTCCCAAGCCGATCAAACCTAAAGAACGCAAAGACATGGTAGCGGACGCCCCGGACGCCACCTACGACCGCAGCACCAAGCACGCGCTCATCGGTGTCATCATTCACGAAATCGGCCACATCTATTTCCCCATGGCCGTCAATTCCGACGAGCGCGAGTGGACGTGGATGGACGAAGGCATCAATAGCTTTCTCGAATACCTCGCCGAACTCGAGTGGGAAGAAAACTTTCATGCGTATCGAGAGTTGCCGTCGGTGCTGGACACCATCGGCGCCTACATGGTGGGCGACCAGCAGGTTCCGATCATGACACAGTCCGATTCGGTGCTGCAGCTTGGCCCCAATGCTTATACGAAACCAACGGCGGCACTGGTCGTGCTGCGAGAAACTGTGTTAGGGCGGGAACTGTTCGATTACGCTTTCAAAGAGTACGCCAGACGCTGGCGCTTCAAGCGGCCCACGCCTGCCGATTTCTTTCGCACCATGGAGGACGCGTCCGGGGTCGATCTGGATTGGTTTTGGCGCGGCTGGTTCTATACCACCGATCACGTGGACATCGATCTGGCCGCTGTCCGCGAGTACCAGGTGTCGACCATGGACCCGAACGTGGAACGCAATGAGGCGAGAAGGCTGGCGGATGAGAAGTATCGCGAACCGCTGGAGCAGATTCGCAATCGCGAAGAAGGCATTGTGCCCAGGGTGAAGCGCGTGGACGGGCTGGACGATTTCTACAACGAGAATGACCAATATACCGTGTCCAACAAGGACCTAAACGACTACCAAACCTATCTCGAAGGTCTGGAAGACTGGGAACGGCAGGTATTGCAGCAAGCCGTAGAAGACGGCGAGTTCATCTATTTCGTCGACTTCGTCAACGTTGGCGGATTGCTCTCACCGTTGCCGTTGCGTATCGAATTTCAGGACGGCAAGTCGGAGTCGTTCGAAGTACCGGCACAAGTGTGGCGCCGCAATTCGCAAAAAGTGACCAAGTTGTTCATCCTGCCGCAACGCATCAAAGCGATTGAGCTCGATCCGTTGCATCAAACCGCCGACGTGAACCGTTCAAACAACCACTTTCCCCGCAAGATTCTGCCGTCGCGCCTGGAACTGTTTAAGCTCGACGATCCACGCCGTGATCTGATGAAAGAGATGCTGGTGAAGTTGAAGGCGAAAGACGGCGACGCCGACGAGGGTACGAGCGTGCCGCTAGAGCAGGCGAGCGACGGAAAGTAAGTCGATGCGCCTTGGATTCGTTCTCCTGATGGTGTTTGTCGTGCATACGGCAGATGCCCATCGGCTCAGCCAGTCAATGACGGAAATCGACTGGTCCCCGGACCGGGCCACGCTGGAAATCGTGCATTCCGTACACTTAGACGATGCGATGTTGCTGCTGGCTCAGCTCGGCGCACCCGATGGTGAGTTGGATATCGAAACGCAAGCCAAGCTGATGCTCTACACCGAATCGCATTTTGAGCTCGCGCAAAAAGGTCAACCGCTGGAGCTCGAACCCGTAGGTGCACAAATCCAAGGCGATTACTTGTGGATCTATCAGGAGCGGGGCATGGCGCAATACCCGCGCGAGCTGGAGGTTACGGTCACCTTCATGCATGCGCTGGATGCAGCACAACAAAACCAGGTCAATCTGCGCATCGGCGATCACGTGAGAACGCTGCGTTTCGATGTGCGGCAATTCACGGGTACATTCTGATAAATCCAGTTAAGGGAGAAGTTATGAAATTCAACAACAGAATCACTGAGATGCTCGGTGTAGAGATTCCCATCGTGCAAGCGCCGATGGGTTGGATTGCGCGCAGCCAGCTGGCGTCGGCCGTGTCGAATGCCGGTGCTCTGGGCATTATCGAAACCTCGTCGGGAGAGTTGGACGCAGTCCGCGAAGAAATCAAGAAGATGCGTGATCTCACCGAGAAACCGTTCGGTGTGAACATTGCACAGGCCTTCGTTCGCGATCCGAACATCGTGCAGTTCGTCATCGACCAAGGGGTCAAGTTCGTGACGACGTCCGCCGGAAACCCCGAACGCTACACACAGGAGCTCAAGTCTGCGGGGCTGACTGTCTTTCATGTCGTGCCGACGCTGAGTGCGGCTTTGAAAGCGGTGGAAGCTGGCGTTGACGGCCTTGTTGTAGAAGGTGCCGAAGGCGGCGGCTTCAAGAACCCCAAGGACGTATCGACCATGGTGTTGTTGCCGCTGGTGCGCTCGAAGGTCGATGTGCCGATCATTGCGGCGGGAGGATTTGTCGACGGTGCTTCCATGGCAGCGGCCTTCGCCCTGGGTGCGGAAGGCGTGCAGATGGGTACCCGCATGGTGTCGGCGGCGGAGTCGCCTGTGCATGAAAACTGGAAAAACGCCATTGTGGGCGCGAAAGAAACGGATACGGTCTTCCTCAATCGTGCGCATTCACCGGCCCTGCGTGCGCTGCGCACAGAAAAGACCAGTAAGCTCGAGTTCGAGACCGAGAAGAACGCGATGACCGAATTCGGTACCGCTCTCGATCTGTATTTCGGCGGGGACATGGAAGCGAGTATTGCGTTGACAGGTCAGGTAGCCGGGCGCATCGACAGCGTACGGCCGGTGGGAGAGGTGATCGAAGAAGTGCAGCGAGAGTTTTTCGAGGTGGTCGGCGAACTGTCCGGCCGCTATCTGTAGACCTGACTCCGTGTATGGCTACTCGGAGACGTTTGCCCGCAGATCCACCCGTCTATGAAAGCATTGGGCGCGGTTACGCACGGTCGCGGCGAGCGGATCCTCGCTGGGCAGCCCGCATCCGCGCCGAATTTGCAGGCGCTCGCACCCTGGTCAACGTCGGAGCGGGTAGCGGCTCCTATGAACCCGACTCGTTGGAGGTCGTGGCCGTAGAACCGTCGCAAACCATGATTCGACAGCGCCCGACGTCCGCGGCACCCGTCGTTTGCGCATACGCTGAGCAACTGCCTTTTCCTGATGGCAAGTTCGACGTGGCCCTTGCGGTGTTGACCACGCATCACTGGAAGGATGCGCGGGTCGGATTGTCGGAGATGCGCAGAGTGGCGCTATCGCAAGTCGTCGTGACCTGGGATCCGGATGTCTTTGCTAGGGCGTTCTGGTTGGTGCGCGATTATCTGCCGGAATTGGTAGAGCATGAAAAACAACTGGCTACGCTCGGGACGGTCGAAGAGACGCTGAAAAGGGTCAGCGTGTCAGTGCTTCCGGTTCCGGCGGATTGCTTGGATGGTGTGCTCGGGGCGTATTGGCGGCGACCGGCGGCCTATCTCGACGGCTCGACCCGTGCTGCCATGTCCGGGATAGCGTTAACGGATCCCGCAACGGTAGCCCGTGCCATGGAACGGCTGCAAAGGGACTTATCTGACGGAACCTGGAAGACACGTAATGCCGAGATTCTTGAGGTCGGCGAATTGGACCTCGGTTACCGCCTGGTGAGTGCCGGATAAGCGCCACGTGGCGGAACCCGACTATCTGTCGTAGGTCAGTGGGAGTCCGGTTTGCGTTTGAGACAGTTCGCCGTCGTTGTATTTAAGCTCGCCGTTGACCCACGTGTGCGTCACTTTGTATGCAAAGCGGTGACCTTCGAACGGGCTCCATCCACACTTGCTCAAGATGGGCGTCGGCGAGTCGGTGTCGTGCGAGGTAGCAGCCGCGATCAGTGCGATATCCGCATAGTAGCCCTCCCGAACGAAACCGCGCTCTTGCACCTGAAATAGCGTCGCCGGAGCGTGTGCAGTCTTGTCGACGACCTTGGTGACTTCGAACGTGCCGTCCGCAACCCGATCGAACAAAGAGGGTAGCGCATGCTGCACAAGCGGCAATCCGGCCGGCGCGCCGGGGTATTTTTGCATCTTTTCTTCCGCCGTATGTGGTGCGTGATCTGTGGCGATCACGTCGATGCGGTCCTCGTTGACGGCTTCGAGCAGCCGTGCGCGATCTTCGGGCCTTTTTACGGCCGGATTGCACTTGATGTGCGAACCCTTCTCAGGGTAGTCGTCTGCTGAGAAGAACAGGTGGTGTACGCAGGCTTCTGCGGTGATGTGTTTACCTGACAGAGGGCCGGCTTGGAAGAGTTCCATTTCCTTGGCCGTCGTCAGATGCAGGACGTGCAGTTTGGTGCCGTACTTTTTGGCGAGGCTTACCGCCAAAGAACTTGATTTGTAGCACGCCGCTTCCGAACGAATGAAGGGGTGCTCGGTGAACGGAATGTCTTCGCCGTATTTTTTCCGGGCCTCGGCTTCCGCTGCAAGGATCATGGGGGTGTCTTCGCAATGCGTGGCAACCAGCAGGCTCGTTGAGGCGAAAATACCTTCCAGTGTGTTTTGATCGTCGACCAACATGTTACCGGTGCTTGCGCCCATGAAGATCTTTACGCCGCAGGTCAAAGTCGGATCGACGCTCTTGATGTCTTCCAGATTGTCGTTGGTCGCGCCCAAGTAGAAACCGTAGTTTGCCCAGGATTTGGCCGACGCACGCTCGCGTTTGTTGAGTAACTCCGCTTGATTGATGGTCAGTGGATTGCAGTTAGGCATCTCCATATAGCTGGTGATTCCACCGGCGATCGCGGCGCGGGACTCCGTACCGATATTGCCTTTGTGTTCGAAACCGGGCTCGCGAAAGTGCACCTGATCGTCGATCATGCCGGGGATCAGGTAGGCTCCCTTGGCATCGATGACCACAGCGTTGGCTGGGGGTGCAGTGCCAATACCGGCAATGCGTTGATCGGCAATCACCAGATCGCTCTCGATGACCTGCCCTTCGTTGACGATGCGGGCGTTGACGATGTGATAGTTCATAGGCGGATCTTGACCTGCGCTTCTATCTCCACGGGCACACCGAACGGTAATTCCGCCATGCCCACAGCTGAGCGCGTATGCGCACCCACATCGGCACCGAACACTTCCAGAATGAGGTCGGAGCAGCCGTTGATGACCGGCGGAATGGCGTTGAAACCGGGCGCGACGTTGACCATCCCGAAGAGCTTGAGCCATGCCTGGACGCGATCCAGCGAACCGACTGCGGCGTGTATGCTGGCGAGAAGCCCCAGCCCTACCTTGCGGGCTGCATCGTAAGCTTGCTCCGGTGTGACGTCAGCGCCAACCTTACCCAGCGGCTTGGCTACGCTACCGTCCACTTCGGTAGGCACGTGACCCGACAAGTACAGCGTTTGCCCGTCGATGCGGGTCAGATCGAAAGGCAACTTACCGGTCGCCATGGGCTGGGGCAGGGTCAGGCCGAGGTCGGCAAACTTCTCGTCGATGCTCATGTGTGAACTAGTGCTCCTTCAGCCTCGGGCGATTGGGTCACACCTAGCCTATAGCGGGGAGCAGCGAGATGCCAGATGTCGACCCCGTCACACCCGAGCAGGTAAGGGCACCTTAAACTGAACGCTTCAGGGACTTGTGAACAGGGATGTTGTCCTCACGCGGGAGTAGCGCGTGGTGATATTGGAGCGTTCACGATGAAACTTGCCTCTCGACCAGGCCTGTTGGCTGCGTTGGCCTGCCTTCTCATTTCCCCAATGGCTCAGGCCGATACGGTTTTCGGCCTATACGCAGGTGCCGGTACCTGGCAACAGGAATCCTCAGGCGATGTGCGGTCCAGCCTCACGGCAGTCGACATAGAAGACGACCTCGGTATCGAGGACGACAGCAACATGGTGTTGTACTTTGCCATCGAACATGGCCTGCCGATGCTGCCCAACCTCCGGGCGCAACATTTTGCGATTGACGTGGACGGTGACAATGTTCTGTCGCGCTCGATTGAATTCAACGGCCAGACGTTCACTGTAGCGGATGCGGTCGCGACCAATGTCGACCTCACCCAGTCCGATGCCGTGCTGTATTACGAAATGCTCGACAACGTCGTGTCCCTTGATCTGGGTCTTGCGGTCAGCCAATTGGACGGTGAGATCGAGATTGCATCGAGCACTGAGCAAGCTTCAGCCGATTTCAACGAAGTCATTCCGATGCTCTACGGCCGCGTGCGCGCCGATCTACCGATGACCGGACTATGGGTAGGCGCCGAAGGTCAAGGCATGAGCTATGACGGTAACAGCTTGATGGAATTCAACGCCCAAGTCGGTTGGGAAAGCGATCTGGGCCTGGGTCTCGAAGCCGGTTGGCGTTCGGTCGTCTTGGAAGTCGAAGCGTTCGATCAGGTTGAGTCGGCAGAAATGGATGTGAGCGGTCCTTACGCGTCACTCAATTTCCACTTCTAATTTCGCCAACCGCCTTTCGGCTCTGCTTCTCGACCAGGTGCTCTGCAAGGAACGCATCCAGCGCTTGTAAGTACTCGAGGCGATGCGAGCGCAAGCTGAAGAAATGATCGCCGTGAGTTTGCTCGATGTAGCGATGCGGTTTGTCTGCGCGCTTCAGGGCGTCTACCAATGCCCGCGATTGTTCGATGCCGACGACGGTGTCGATGTCACCGTGCACTACTAAGATCGGAATGCGGATGCGCTCGATCTGATGCAGCGGGGAGTTCTCGATGCTGCTCGGACCGGTTTGTATTCGCGCTGAGCGCATGACCCCGAATTGATAGTTGAACTGGCGTTCCCTGAGCATGTCGAGGTCGGCAACCCCGGCGAAACTGACTGCGCACTGGAACTTCTGCGGTGTCTTGTAGCTCGCGACCAGGGCAACGTAGCCTCCGTAGCTGCCACCCACGATACAAACTCGTTGGGGGTCGGCAAGTTTGGCGTCCACCATCCAATCCAATCCATCGATGATATCGTCCTGCATGGTCCGACCCCACTCCTTGAAGCCTTTGGCCATAAAAGCGTCGCCATAGCCTGAACTGCCGCGAAAGTTGGGGAGGAGTAGGGCAAAGCCGCGATCGACCAGATATTGGCTGATGAAGCGCTGTTTGTCATCGACGCGGGCGTAAGGTCCGCCGTGCGGCATCACTACTGTAGGGAATGGACCGTCATCCGCCGCTGCCGGTAAGGCGATGTAAGCGGGGATGACCGTATCGTCCCTAGCTCTATACTCAATACCGGTGAACTCCACCGGTGACCCGCGGTCCAGACGCGCTATGGGCTTCAGCGACTTTGAATTGAGTGAGAACAGGTAGTGAGTGGGACGAGTGCCGTTGCCTTCTGTGCGAATCACTGCGTTGTCCAGCTTGTCATCGACCGTGAGCACGTCTAGTCGGCTGGGATTGCCGATGGCCCGGCGCACAGCCTTGAAGCTCTGTTCGTACACCGGGTCCAACCATACCGCTTGTTGCTGTTCGGCCTGATAGGTCACACGCAGGGGTTCGTCGGTTTCGGGATGGAACAAGACCGGCCCGACATCGTAGCCGGAGTGGTGGAATGCAGTTTCCAGAACTGCTGCCGTGTGAATGTCGACTCTATGGAAGCCGAGCGTGTCCTTACCCGCATTTGCGCGGACCCAAACGGAGTTACCGTCGGCTGCCATTCTCACCAATGATGGCATGTTGATACCTGCCAGATGAGAGACGTCGACTTCTTTGAGGACGTCATCGACGATAGTGAATACCACTTGTTTGTTGCGGCGCACGCCCATGGCCAAGCGCAGTGTACCGTCATTGTCGGCGAACCAGCTGTATACCGAGGTGCGATGACGCCTGATGCGTGTGAGTGCATCGGTGTAAATGTTGAGCTTGTATACGGAAGGCAGCAGGCGATCGTCGCGGCGTAGTTGAATGAGTACGTGCTCGGGGTCATCGGGCAACCAGTTAACGATCTGATCGCGCTGCTGATCGTTCCAGACGAGGTCTTGCCTTGCTTGAGATGTGGCTGCTTTGACTAACTGCAACTGATTGGTAGCGTCCGTATCAATGGCGAGTAGGCGACGCGCAACGGTACGGGCGTCTTTGTACCAACGAGCGCCGAGTCCGGTAGAGCCGGCACGTAGTTTGATGTAGCTGCCGATAGAGCACACCACGCGTGTCTGGTTGGCGAATCTGCACCAGTTAAAGCGGAACTGTGCCGGGTCGGCGGCCATGAGGATACGCGACTTGCCGGTCGTCAAGTCCATGAGCGTGGCATGGTAGGTCTCATCGACCGCGCGCAAGACCACGGCGTGTGTGCCGTCCGGTGCGAGGTCGATGTGTTTGATTGGAGGCAGGTCGGCGAAGGTCTCGAGCGGTTCGATCGCTCTCGCCGGGGCTGGCAGTGCCATCGAGAGCAAGGCGGTCATCAAGACCGCCAAGGTTGGTGCGGTGTGCATGCGCCCGGTCCGTATCGGGTCGGTGGGTTATCCGACCGGCGGTTCGGTCTGCGTTTCTGTCAACGGATCCAAACGCAAGAAATAGCGCGGCGGAAATCCCGTGAGTATGCGAAAGCCGATGCCGAGCGGGTAGGCTGAGTCGACCCGCTGATGTTCCGCCTCTTCTACGGAGACCGCTCGATAATGAGTCGTAGTGCCGTCGAATGTGACTTGCACGTTGGGATCCGCCAGCGCTTGACGGTACCAGGCTCGTGGCCAATGGTTGGCTGCGACGTAGAGCTCCTCGTCGTGCACCATGCGGGCGAGCACACGGCTATTCGTATCGCCATCGCCGGCGTTCGTCGTGATGACCAACGTGGCCTGGTTCGCCGGTTGAAAGTAACCGAGTAGCGATTCGAACAGCGCGACGACTCCGGCATAGACCAGCAGCAAGATCCCAATGATTTTTATCCAGCGCACGTATCCTCCCCCTGATCGTCTTCCCTCGATGCGTCAGTGTACACTGACCGCGCCGCCTCTCCATAATGGCATAATGGCACGATGACAGAACCCTCGATGAACCATGCGGTTGTGCTGGAATTCCTGCGCGCAAACTTGCCCGTTGACGGACTGATTACCGATGAAGCCGGTCTCAAACCATATGAATGCGACGGCTTGACGGCGATACGCGAGCAGCCCTGGGTGGTGGTGCTGCCAAAAACGGAGGCACAAGTCAGCGCCGTGCTGAGGATCTGCCGTGAGCATGACGTCCCCCTCGTTCCCCGTGGCGCTGGCACCGGCTTGTCGGGCGGTGCGCGGCCGCATCGGCACGGTGTGGTGTTGTCACTCTCCAAGATGAACCGAATCCTCGAGATCGATACGCAAAACTGTGTTGCCCGAGTCCAGCCGGGGGTACGCAATCTCGCCATCAGTGAGGCAGCACGTCCACAAGGCTTGTATTACGCACCTGATCCCTCTTCGCAAATCGCCTGCAGTATCGGGGGCAACGTGGCGGAGAACTCGGGCGGCGTACACTGCTTGAAGTACGGTTTGACCGTTCACAACGTACTAGGCGTACGGGTGCTGACCTCTACCGGGCAAGTCCTCGAGATAGGCGGGAAGGTCATGGATGCGCCGGGACTCGACTTATTGAGCGTGCTTTGCGGGTCGGAGGGTATGCTGGGCATTATCACAGAGGTGACCGTCGCCTTGTTGCCGGTACCACCCCACGTCGTGGTCATGCTCGCTGCATTCAAAGACATCGAGGCGGCCGGACAAGCGGTGGCCGCTGTGATCAGCGCGGGTATCATTCCGGCCGGTATGGAAATGATGGACAAGCTCGCAGTAGAGGCCGCCGAGCAATTCGTACATGCGGACTATCCACTGGATGCGTCTGCCATTTTGTTAGTGGAGTTGGACGGTACCGAGCAGGAGCTGGCCAACCTGTCGAATCGCGTGCAACGCCTTGTCAAAGACGCCGGTGCCTATCTTGTTACGGTCGCGACCGATGCTGAGGACCAAGCCAGGTTGTGGAAGGGAAGGAAGAGCGCATTCCCGGCAGTTGGACGTCTTGCTCCCGACTACTATTGCATGGACGGCACCATCCCCCGGCACAAGTTGCCTGAGGTGTTGCGCGGTATCAATCGCTTGTCCGAAGAGTATGAGCGGCCGATAGCGAATGTGTTCCACGCAGGCGACGGTAACCTGCATCCCCTAATTCTCTTCGACGCCAACAATCCGGGAGAACTGGAAGACGCGGAAGCCGTCGGAGGCAAGATTCTGGAGCTCTGTGTCAAAGTAGGTGGTACGGTGACCGGCGAACACGGCGTCGGCGTCGAGAAGCTCGATCAAATGTGCGTGCAATTCACGCCTGTCGAACTCGAGCAGTTCTTTCGTTTGAAGGCTGCCTGGGATCCGCAAGGGATCCTCAACCCGGGCAAGGGTATACCGACGCTGACGCGTTGCGGCGAGTTGGGCGGCATGCACGTTCACGGTGGACGTTTGCCATTCCCCGACATCGAACGCTTCTAGAGCAGTTTCAAGTCCGCGGCGTGCAGATCGAGACACAGTTGATTGAGGCGGTTGCCGAGGCGCTGGCGCAAGGCAGCAGATTGAGCGTGAGCGGCTTGGGGTCTAAACGTGAGTGGCTACCTGCACCGCTGGATGCTCAGCTTCTATCCGTCTCCGAACATCAGGGCATTGTCGACTATCAACCGACGGAGCTGGTGGTGACGGTACGTTGCGGCACGCCGCTGAAGGATCTGAATCTGGAACTTGCCCAGCACGACCAGTGTCTGGCCAGCGACCCACCCATGTTCTTCGGAGGCGGAAGCGTCGGCGGCGCGGTCGCGTCTGGGTTGAGCGGGCCTGCGCGACCCTGGCACGGCCGCTTGCGCGATGCTGTGTTGGGCCTGCGGATGATCAACGGACTGGGTGAGGCGCTCAGCTTCGGTGGTCAAGTGATGAAGAACGTCGCGGGCTATGACGTCTCGCGCTTGCTCACTGGGTCCGCTGGCGCGCTGGGCGTCATCACAGAAGTCAGTTTGCGCGTGGCGCCGCTACCTGAGTGTCAACGTACGTTGCGGTTCGATGTCGATGCGCCCGAAGGTTTGCGGCTTTGTCGCAGTTGGGCCGGTCGTTACCTGCCGCTCAGCGCGACGTGTTGGCACGCCGGACAGCTGTATGTCAGGCTGTCCGGCAGCGAAAGCGCAGTCGTCGCGGCTCAGCGCATCTTAGGTGGGGAGCCAGGAGGGGATAAAGGCGGTGAGATGTTGTGGACAGCTGTGCGCGATCACCACAACGATTTTTTTCGCGGTATCGAACGTGTGGATGAGGACGCCGTTTTGTGGCGCATGGTGGTACCACCCGCGACACCGATCGAGGCTGACAGCGTAAATCACTCTCTCATAGAGTGGGGGGGCGGTTTGCGGTGGATGTGGGCGCGCAGCGACAGTGCGGTAGAAGCGGACATTCGCGAAGCGGGCGGCTGGGCGTGGGCGCGCGGTGGCATGTATTCGCTGGCACCGGCTGAGCGGGAGGTCATGGGCGCCATCAAAGACGCGTTCGACCCTCAAGGCATTTTCGTATCTCCTTTGGACTTACGTCATGTGGACTGAGCTGCCCGAGGAGTACCTCGCGACGTCCACGGGTCAGCGCGCCAACGAGATATTAAGAAAGTGCGTACACTGCGGTTTTTGCAATGCCACGTGCCCGACCTATCAATTGACCGGCGATGAGTTGGATGGGCCGCGCGGACGCATCTATCTCATCAAGGAACTGCTCGAGAGCGACGCGCAGGACAAAAACGGCCTCGAGCGGGCGAGGCGTCACCTGGATCGGTGCCTGACCTGTCGTTCCTGCGAAACCACTTGCCCGTCCGGTGTCGACTATGGCGAACTTGCTGAGATTGCGCGCAATCGCATCGGACCCCAGCGATCCGGTGTGGACAACGGCTTGCGCCTATTGTTCAAGTGGATGGTGCCGAATGCGGCACGATTGCGCGTGATGTCCCGCATCGGCAAGTGGTTTCGCTTGTTTCTGCCCACGCGGCTTGCCTCGCAAATCCCGAGGCGTATCGGACGGAGGCGGATACCCGGTGCGGATGTCGAGAATGCGGTCATGCACGTCGTCATTCTGAACGGCTGCGCGCAGCAAGTGTCGACACCAAGCACGAACGATGCGTTGATTGCTTTGTTGGAAAGCCGTCGCATCAAGGTGAGCGTGCTGGAAGATGAAGGCTGTTGCGGGTCGTTGGATCTGCATCTCGGTGATGAGGCGAGCGCACTTGCCCGTATTAGACACAATGTCGGCGTGCTACGCAGCAAGCTCGATGAAGAAGACGGAGTAGACGCCATAATCTCTACTGCTTCGGGTTGCGGAGTGACCGTCAAAGACTACGGACGCTTACTCGCTTGCGAGGCGGACTACGCGGAGGATGCAGTACTGATTAGCAGCAAGACGGTGGATGTCGCAGAGTTTCTCCATCGTCATCGCGAGCGCCTAGCCTTGTCCAAGGCCACGCCCCACGCAAAAGTCGCGTGGCATGCGCCGTGCACGCTGCAGCACGGGCAAAAAGTAAGTGGGTTGGTCGAGACGTTGTTACGCCACTGTGGCTACGAGCTTGTCGACGTTGCCGATGCGCACCTATGCTGCGGTTCTGCAGGCACCTATTCGATCTTACAGCCGGCGCTTGCCGAGCAACTGAAGCAACGCAAGTGGGACGCACTGACGCAGCAAGGCCCTGACGTCATTGCCACTGCCAACGTGGGCTGCCAGACTCATCTGGGTACGGGCGGTGGCGTAGAAGTGTTGCATTGGGTAGAACTGGTCCGATAACGTCGGACCAAGCGCTGAAGAATAACAACAGGGGAGAGACCGTGGAGAGTGTAGACGACGACGTGGTGCGCGGACGGGATATTGGATTCTTGATGTTCCTAACGCTGCTCAACGTCATGAACTTCGTGGACCGGCAGTTGCTCGGCAGTTTTGCCAATTGGATCATGCCGGACCTCAACCTCACGAACACCGAATTTGGCTTGCTGACCGGTTTGGTGTTCATCATTTTCTACTCGTTCATGGGTCTCTTCATGGGCGCATTGGCGGACATGGTCAACCGCACGCGCCTCATTGCGGCTGGTCTGGCTCTATGGAGTGTGTTGACGGCCTTGTCTGGAGCGGCTAAGAATTTCGCCACGCTGGCGCTGCCGCGCATGTTCATTGGCGTCGGTGAGTCGATCATGACTCCGACAGCCATGTCGCTCCTGTCGGACCGTTTCCCATCCAAATGGCTGGGTCTCGCTTCCGGAATCTATTACATGGGCGTACCGATCGGTGTCGCAGCGAGCCTCTTCATCGTGGCTTATCTGGAACCGCTATTCGGCTGGCGGGGCTGTTTCTACCTCTTGGGCGCCATCGGTGTGGGTCTCGCGATCGTGATGCTGTTCATCAAAGAGACACCCCGCAAGCATCTGGCGAAGCCGCTTCCGCAAGAAAACGCCGACGAAGCGGCCCCCAAGCCGGGATTCAAGGAGATTCTCGCCACTCTCTGGCGCGCTCTACGCACCTCGCCTGCGCTGGTCATGACGATCAGCGGCGGTGTCGCCTTTCATTTCGTGCTGGGGGCGGCGACCTTCGATCAGATCTGGTATGTACAGGAACGGGGCTTCGATCGGTCGGAAATCGCTGAAATATCCGCATGGTTAGGGTTCTTTGGCGGTGTCCTCGGCAATCTGTTCGGAGGCGCGGGTGGCGACATGTTCCTGCGCCGCACGGGCATCGGTCGACCGATGTTTCTGTTCTGGATCATGTTGATACTGGCACCGATCAACATCGCCTATCGTCTGGTCGATCCAGGCTCGATGTGGTTCTACATCGGCATTTTCATCGGTTTCTTTCAACTCGGCTGTTTCTATGGGCCCACGTTTTCCACAGTTCAGGAACTCGTACCCCCGCGTATTCGCGGTACGGTGGTGGCATTCTACATACTGACCTTGAATTTCGTCGGATTGGGCATTGGTGTGACCGCAGGTGGAATCTTCATCGACGCCATGATGGCCAGCGGGGCGGACAGCCCTTACACAACCACGTTGTTCACGTTCACTCTCTTGTCAATGATTGCCATACCGTTGTTCTTCTTTGCCGGACGGCGTTTCGATCGTGACCGTGTAGCGCTGTACGAGAGTGAAGAGGGTGCCAGCTAGTGGGGTGATCTTCACCACCGAGCGGCTGACGGTGCGCTCGTGGGTGTTGGATGATCTGCCAGATCTGACAGCGATCCTGAGCGATGCACGAACGATGGCGCATTGGCCGGAGCCGCTGGATGACGCTGGGGTGAAGGACTGGTTCGATCGCAGTGTAGAGGGCATGGCCCGGCACGGGTGCGCACGTTGGTGCTGCGAACTGACGCAAACAGGCACCGTGGTCGGCGACGTGGGCATTGTGTTCACGCAACTTAGAGGCAAACCGGTCTACGATTTGGGCTACATCATCGCATCGAGTCACTGGGGTCGGGGCCTGGGCTACGAGGCAGCGCGCGGAGCGGTCGTCTGGGCGCAAGAGCAAGGCATAGAGACGTTGGTGGCTAACATGGCAGTGGACAATGCGCCTTCCGTGGCGACCGCCGAAAAACTCGGTTTCACGCGCATCGAGACGTTTGTCAACGATCGTAATCGTCGCAAACCGACCTATTGGTACGAGTTGAAGTTGGTCGGCTAACCCCGCAGTGACTGATGTTGGCGTCGAATTGCGCTGGCCTCCTGAGTCTGTCCCTGTGCCTCTTTGATGTCGGCGAGTTGCAGCCAAGCCGCGCGCCGCAGCAGCGGATTATCCGAAGCCAGTGCGATCGCTTTACGGGCGTGTTGTATTGCGGCGGGATAGTTCTCATCGTCCAGGTGCGAACGACTGAGCTTGATCCACAAGTCGGCGTTGCGCGGTTCCAGCCGCACAGCGCGTTCTAGATAAGTGATGGCCGCCGTATGATCGCGCGCCTCACTGGCTTTGTCTGCGGCGGCTAAGAGAGTGGCAGTGGCTGTAGAGACATTACCCTGATCACCACCCTCAGGCGCTTGCGGTGCACGGGCGATGGGCGGAGGTACCGGCGGTGCCTCCTCCACGGGAGGCGGGATGGGATTCACGCCGCAGCCTGCGAGAAGTCCGCAAGCCAGCAAGAATCCATAAATCAGATGCGTACTGCTTCGCTGCAACGCTGAGTCCCTGATGCATCGGTCGACGCATCATACGTTTGCATGCGCTCTATTCAAACCACTTGCGCAGGCGGTTGGCTAGGCTACCGCGAACTCCGCAACCGGCTTTGACCGGCAGGGTGTCGGGATCGGGCACTGGGATGACCACGACGTCGGCACAAGCGGCGCGCGCATATTTGCCGGTGGTGAACTCCACTTCTGCTAACTGCGGCGAGGGCATGTGCACCAGCGGATCGATGGCTTGGCCGTACATCATGGCATTCCACACTCTGAGCGCGCCGCTGGTGCCGGTCAGACCGGTCACGGCGTTGTCGTCACGACCGACCCAGACGATGGAGACCTGGCGGTTGTCGAAGCCGGCGAACCAGGAGTCGCGGTTGTCGTTGGAAGTGCCGGTCTTGCCAGCCACGCCGCGTGTGGCATACGGCGACGACCTGCCGGTGCCCTTGGCCATGACGATTTCCAATGCCCGATTGATGGCACCGGCGTTGTGAGGTTCGATGGTTTGGGTCAGCTCGAATGGATGGTGACTCAACGGTTCCCCTTTGCTGTCGAGTACCGCGATGACGGTTTTCGGCGGTGTGCGAAATCCGCCGCTGGCGAAGTTACCGTACAACTCGAGCATTTGCAGCGGGCTCAGCGATTCGGCGCCCAACAAAAAGGACGGGTAGCGATTCTGCGGCGGGTGACCGACCAGATTGGCGAAACGTCGTTGAATGAGGTCGAGCCCGACCGTCGTGCCGAGGTTCACGGTGGCGAGATTCAATGATTCGGCAAGCGCGCGAACGAGCGGCAGCTCACCGCGACTCTCGCCGTCGAAATTTTTCGGGCTCCACGGTTCGCCGTGCTCGGGTTGGATTGTGATGGGTTCGTCTTTGACGAGGCTGGCCAGATGTAATCCGGACTCGAGTGCGGTCAGATAAACCACCGGTTTGACCAGCGAACCAATTGGCCGGTGTGCGTTGAGTGCTCTGTTGAAACCGTCGACGCGCCCCTTGCGGCCGCCGATCAGTGCATGAACCTCACCGGTTTGTGAGTCGGCGAGTATGGCGCTGCCTTGTAAAGCGCCCAGTTTGATCCCGCGGTCCTGTTCGATCTGATTGAGCGTTACGCTTACCGCAGTTTGCACGTGCTCCTGCAGCCGCGGCTTGATCGTGGTGAAGACGTTGAGACCCTCCGAGCTCAACGCCTCTATGTCGTACTGTTGCTTGAGTTCCATGCGCACCCGGTCCATGAACGCAGGATAGTACGCGCCGCCGCTGTTCGGATTGGCCACGACACTCAGTGGTGTGGCGATTGCCGCAACGAACTCCTCCTCGCTGATGAGCCCTTCGCGTCTGAACGTGGCGAGTATCCTGTCGCGACGTTCGTGCACGCGGTCTTCATGGCGAAATGGGTTGTAATAAGAGGGGCCGCGGATGATCGTTACCAAAGTCGCGATTTCGTCGGGCCGCAGCTCGCTGATGGGTTTGTTGAAGTAGAATTGCGCGCCAAGTCCGAAACCGTGGATGGCCCGCGCGCCGTTTTGGCCCAGGAAGATCTCGTTGATGTAGGCGGTCAACAGGTCCTGCTTGCTGAACCGGAGTTCCAGGATGACGCTCATCGCCACTTCTTGCAGTTTGCGCTCGATGGTTCTGCGAGTACTTAGAAAGTAACTGCGCACGAGTTGTTGGGTCAGGGTGCTGCCGCCTTGCTGGCGTTCACCGGACTGCACGTTGACGACGAACGCGCGCAAGATGCCGCGCAGGCTGAAGCCGATGTGCTTTAAGTAGTTGCGGTCTTCGACTGCGATCAGACCGGCCGCGAGCAAAGGCGGTACCTGATCCGGGGCTAAGATGATGCGATCTTCGCCGTGACTGGGGAAGAAGCTGCCGATGGTGGCCGGTTCCAGACGAATCAGCGGCACCTGCTCACCGGCGCTAGTGATGGAGTGGATGCGCTGACCGGAGAAGCGTATGCGGATCTTCTGCGACGGACGCTGACTCTCCAGGAACTGGAAAGCGCGTAGATAAAGGTCCAACGTTTGTTCGGCACCGTGAAATGTGCCCGGTGTGCGTAGTTTGGTGTCGCGCTGGTAACCGAGTCGCTTGAGTTCGGTGCGAAGGGCTGTCAACGACAGGCTTGCACCTGGATGGAGTTCGATGGGTTGGGCATAAACCTGTGCCGGAATCGACCAGCGGCGGCCTTCGAAGGTCTTAGTGATGGTGCGATCGAGGAATACCAGATAACCGCCGATGGCGATGCCTGCAATCACACCGACGAGCGTCCCGAACTTCAACAAACGCACCATCCATGTACGCCACCAGGAACGCTCTACCTTGGTTTTCTTGCGGCCTTTGGCGGTCTGGCGTTTGCGGGTAGAGCGGGCTTTACGGCTGGCCAAATGAGCTCGGTCTTTGCGGCGAGATTATGCGTACTTTGCCAAAAAAGCGGGTGCTTAGGGTGAAAAAGTGGTGGAGAGGTTGCGCAATTCCGGTGCAACCTCCCCGCGTTTCGCGAAGGTAAGGACACCCTCCGAGCGCGCGATCATGGGTCAGCGGTGCCCTAACTCAGCCGGGATTCGACCGGGACAGTTTCCGGCACCGGTATTTCCTTGGTGCCGAACATGGCGCGTATTTTTCGGGCTACGGTCCGAATGCCGCGCAGAATTCGCGGCAATAGCCAGATGATCAGCGCAATGAAGGCGACGAACAGCACCAGGAACAATCCGGGATTGGCCAAGGCTGCCCACAATCCGCCGAACACGGCCAGGTCTTCCACCAGCGATGCGCCGATATTCGTGAACGGTTCCGGCGAAGTGTTGACGATCACCCGGGAACCGGCCTTGGTGGCATGGGTGGCAGCGGTAACGGTACCTCCGATCAGGCCAGCCGCGACGGACAACGCCGGACTGACGTCACCCACCGCTCCGGCAGCGAGCATTGCACCGGCAGGGATACGGATGAACGTGTGCAGGGCATCCCATCCAGTGTCTACGCCGGGGACTTTATCGGCGAAGAATTCCACACAGTACATAAAGCCTGCCGCCAGGATCACCAAGGGATCCTGAACGATGTCCAAGTTGGCTGGTAGCTCTACATGACCGGTATTGGCGGCCAGGCCAAGCACGGCGATGGTGGCGTAGAGGTTGATACCACTCGCCCAGGCTGCACCCATGGTTAGGGCGATGACTTGGATAAGTGCTTGATATTCTTCCATTTTTCGGGGCTCTCTCGGAATCAGGGGCGACTATAAAGGAACGATATTGAACCAAAACTGAATGTTTGACGAGGATTGGCAGGCCGTTTAACAAACATTTAACGGCGTCTTTTGGGTTGAAGGAGCACCGGACTTTTCTGTATAAACACCCCACCTAAGGGGTGGCATCGGCCTGAGACACAACATTCTGTGGACCCTTGAACCTGATCCGGGTAATACCGGCGTAGGAATAGGCTTTGAACCCTCTTCTTGGTGTCCGTCCTTAGGTCCGTTCAACGACCAGGATGATCCAGGATGTTACCAACTCAGAGGCTGCCCCTCCTATCACTGCTCTTGCTGTCCGCGTCCGCGCTGCCGGTAATTGCGCAAGAGGCGATCGAAGAAATCGTGGTGCGCGCGGAGCTTCGCGATCGCAACATCGACCGCACGCCGACCAGTGTCAGCGTCGTTTCACCTGACGAGGTTGGTACGATGGTTAATCATCTCGAAGAAGTGTTGGGCCGTGTGCCCAACGTCAATCTTGCCAGCGGTGCATCGCGAGCCCGGTTCATTCAGATACGTGGAATCGGCGAACGCAGTCAGTTTGGCGAGCCGCTCAACGCGTCCGTGGGCTTGTTGGTCGACGGCGTCGATCTCAGCGGCATCGGCACGGCGGCCACGCTGTACGACGTCGATCAAATCGAGGTGTTGCGCGGTCCGCAAGGCACGCTTCTGGGGGCAAACGCACTGGCGGGTTTGATCAACGTCGTCACACTCGAACCCACTGCAACACACACCGCCCGCTTGCGGCTGGATGCCGGTGACTACGGTGCGCTTGGCGTCGGCTTCGTTGTGTCCGGACCTCTCAGTGAAGCGGTGGGTTATCGCGTCAGCGGGCAAAAGTATCGGGATAACGGCTTTATGGACAATGACTTTCTTGGCCGTGACGATACCGACAATCACGACGAAGGGACTTATCGCGCGAAATTCACCTGGCAGACCGCGCACGCCGACTGGCAGCTGGTGTTGGGTCGCATGGACATCGACAACGGCTACGATGCGTTTTCTCTAAACAACGACCGCACGACGTTGTCGGATCGGCCAGGTGCTGATCGCCAACAAACAGACTATGGTGCGCTGTCGCTGAATGCAGACTTGAGTGACGAAGTGGCGTTCGAGTCGACGCTGGCATTCAGCGAGAGCGATATTGGCTATGGCTACGATGAAGACTGGACGTTTACCGGATTCGACCCCATTGGCTATACGTCCACCGATCTCTACGTCCGCGATCGCGAGACCACGACCGTCGATGCGCGTTGGCTGAAACAGGCCGACACCGGCTGGTCCTGGGCAGTCGGGGCGTATGCTTTTCGACAGGAAGTAGATCTTCGCCGCCTCTACACCTTCAACCCGGGTCCATTCGATTCGGAATTTCAGATCGAGCGCCTGGCCCTATACGGCGAAATCTCGCATCCACTGGGCGAGCGCTGGCGTCTGTCGATGGGTGGTCGTGTCGAGCGGCACCAATCCGACTACAAGGATTCGGGTGGTGTGGCGTTCGCCCCCGACGACGATCTGTACGGGGGCCGGGTCTTGCTGGAACGTGACCTGGGTGAGCGGGCCATGCTCTACGTCGGCTTCAATCAGGGGTTCAAGTCGGGCGGTTTCAACCAGGACGGCAGTCTTCCGGCGGATTTGCGCCTCTTTGACGATGAAACGTTGTGGAATGTCGAGCTCGGTTACAAAGCGCGTCTCTTTGACGACCGCGTGGGTTTGCGGGCGGCATTGTTTCGCATGCAGCGCGACGACATTCAGGTATCGACCTCCACCACGCGTCCGATACCAGGCAATCCCGGGGCTGTCGAGTTCATCGAGTACACCGGCAACGCGGCGCAAGGCTACAACCAGGGGCTGGAGCTCGAAGTCGAGTGGTACGCTACCGAGCGGCTGATGCTCTTTGCGAACTTGGGCGTGCTCGATACCGAGCTTGAAGACTTCATCGATAACTCGGGTAGAGACCTGGACGGGCGCGATCAAGCCCATGCGCCGGGCTATCAGTTTTTTGTGGGCGCGGACTTAGCGCTCTTGGACAACTTAACCCTGAGCCTCGAGGTGGAAGGGAAGGACAAATACTACTTCTCTGCCAGCCACAGCGAGCAGTCGGACGCTTATGAGCTGATCAACGCCAGTCTCACATATGCGCGCGAGCGCTGGCGGGTACGCTTGTGGGGCCGCAATCTCACGGACGAGGACTATTTCGTTCGCGGCTTCTTTTTCGGCAACGACCCGCGCGACTTTTACACCGAACGTGTCTTCACCCAACTCGGTGAGCCAAGACAGGTGGGCTTGTCGGTCGAGTTGGACATCTAAACATCGGGGTTTAGCGCACGAGCCGGCGAATCGCTAGGACGACCCCGCTGCCGCTGCCAACCACGAGCCCTGAGATGAGGACGAGCATCCACAAGTCCCAAAAAGGACGATGTCTGACAACATCGAGAAAGTCCCCCGTGTGAACGCCATTGAATATCCACCGATACCACGCTCGGCTTCGATCAATGCCCAACAACAACTCACCCGTAACAGCGTGAAAGTAGAGACGTTCGCCATCGACGTAAACAGCTTTTACCACGGGAAAGTTTTTTTGCTGATGATGGCCATAGTAGTAGGCGTCACCGGGAGCGTTCAGAGTTTCCACGATAGACACGGGAACACCCGGTCGCGCGGTTCTGGCGACTTCCGTTGCGTTCGGTGGTTGAGAAGTGGAATCAATAAGAGTTAGTTTGCCTTCGTGAGTGTATGCAATCCGTTGTATCGCCAACGCGTTGCGTCGAACGTCGATCCGAACCGTGTCGTTGGGCACAGACGCGCCTTGTAATTCTTGCAGAAGTTCTGACAGGGAAGCGGCATCGCCCAATAGACGCGCGCGCTCCGGTGCAAAGCTCCGCCCTTCCAGTGCCCCCCAAGGATTCATGCTGAACAACCCGGAAAGCAGCCAGGAGAGCATGAAGAGACCAAAGAATAGACCAAAATTGTGATGCCACTTACTCCATCCGGTGTACGGTGTCGCTCCCTGCATCATGGTTCGATGCGTAGCAGATCGATATTGCTTGAGTCCGAAAACGAGCCCCGTCAGCGTCAAAAACAACGCGACGATCGTCAGCCAAATGACGGTCTGCGCCCACACAGCCGTGTTCTGCCTCAGCATTGTCGGATATAACCAATGCACCACTGACCCGATCCAATTCCAGAAACGTTCTTCTTGTTGCGTGTATTGAACAAGCTCCCCCGTTTTGCCGGACACGTACCATTGAGCGTGGTCTGCAGATTCAAAAAGCAGCATGGGACGGTGATCATCGAAACGGCTGTGCACCGTCCATTGGTCCGTCTGCACGGTGCGAACACGCTTGGACTCATACCCTAGTCGACGACCTATACTGCGACCGACCTCGAGTAGCTCCGGGCGGGCTAGCTCATCAAGATCTTCACCACTTGCGGCGTCGATCAGTACCGCGATTCCGGAAGACAGCTTCGTGCGAAGGAGAGTGCGAGTGCCCCAGCGCTCAACTGTGACGGAGTCGGTGGGGTGTTGTGCGAACCTGCTCTTGAGAGGGGCAAACTGACAACAATGCGCTCCCGAGATTTTCTCCAATACTGCGAGTCGCTCGGCCGGCTCCAATGCGGGGTACGGAACGTACATCATGACGATCCCTGAAGCGCACCATGCGAATACGATCAGACCTACAGCGATACCTAGATAGCGATGAACGAGGATTATCCACCGCCACAACAACGATGAAGCCTTACCAGAAACGATAGCTGTACGAGACATGCCAGGTTCGAGGTGTACCCAGGTTGGTGTAGGCATAAGATGATCCGTCAAGATCACGAAATGCTCGTCCTAGCGATGATCCGTAATTTTCATCGAGTGCGTTCTCCAACCGTACGTTCAAGCGGTGTCGCCGGTCATTGCCGAAGTAATACGCTGCACCGAGGTCAACGACGGTATACCCTCCGTGCTCGACGCGACCGATACCGCCGCTAACGCTGTCGTAGAGGTCTCCTATCCGGGTCATCGCACCTGAAAACTCGAACGGCACCTCCGAGCTCTGATACAAAAGGTTCAGCTTGACGATCGACTTCGGGATATCGGTGATTTGATCGCTGCTGTTTTCGGCCTCCGCGTTCGTGTCGGTGTAGTCGACTCCAATCGAGAGGCTCTCGGAGGCTTGCAACGCCAAAGACACTTCAAAACCGTCGAAGTCTATCTCGGTATCGGAGTTGATGCGGATGCCGTTGCTGCTCCCAATCAGGTTATCGACTCTGCGTTTGAAAGCGATGACCTCCCAGTTCAATCCTTGGGCGAGATCGAATCGACCGCCGAGCGCAACGTTGGCGTTTTCGCTGTCTTCGCCCTCGAGGTCGGGATTGCCCTGCGTACAACAAGGATCGTTCCCATAGAGCTGCCATGCATCCGGAGAGCGAAAAGAAGTCCCCAGCGTTCCTCGCAGGTAGAGATTGCCGGTGAGATAGTGCTGACCGCTTAAGTTCCAGACGGTCACGTCTCCTTCTCCTGAGGGCTTGTTGTATCGCACGCCCAACGCCAACCGGGTGTTTTCCAACAGATCCGAATTCGTTCTAACCTGTGCAAAGAATGCGCTCACGTCTTCGGTGTCGTCAGCGATGAGTAAGACATCGTCTTTCCCGGAGTAGCGCTGATGATCGAACCCCATGCTGTAGTCAAACCCATGGGCTCCTGCGAGTTCGGTGATCGCGGTGAGACCGTAGTCTTCGTATCCCCAATACTCTTCATCGCTCACGATGACGACGTTTCCAGTCAGTTGCCCGGAACCATCCAGCTCGTTGTCCAGACGCGTCCAGAGACTGTCCCAATCGTGGTAGTACGCCTTGAGCAGGAACTTTATGTTGTCGCTGAGTTCATGATCGAGTTTGAGCGTCAGTAAATCCTCCTCACGTTCGTTGAAAGACCGTGCCCTATTCGCAGGAGACGCCCACTCGACCTCATTGTCGGTGCGGTGGTACATGAGACTCAGAACTGACGCAGCGTTTAAGTCGACTCGATACTTAGCGCCGACAGTCGCGATTTGGTAACCCCGATCTCGGTCGGTGCCGCTGGGTTGATAGTCGTCAGTACTAAACGGGCGAAAGCCGTCGGCATCGTCATAGGAGGCGTAAAACACAAACTGATGCGGACCGCTGGAACCTCGGATATCCCCACTGAAGTGTGAGCCGTCGTTTTCGTCGAACCCCATGCTCACCGCACCGCCGGTTTCATTGGCAAATGCTTTGGTCACGACATTGACCACACCGCCCACCGACTGTGTGCCGTAGAAAATACCCTGGCCCCCGTAAAGCACTTCCACACGCTCCACCATGTGGGCTGGGACGGTATCCAGCGGCGATGTGGTGTTGTAGAGGCGATTGTTTATGCGTACCCCGTCGATGAGCCACAGAATGTCCTGACACCGTGACCCTTGCAACGAGCAGTTCATGTAGTCAAAAGCGCCGTTCTTGGGTGCCAGATATAAACCCGGAACGAGCATCTGCAACGATTGGCTAAGGTCGTTGAAACCCGCCAAATCGATCTGCTCCGCCGTGATGACTTCAATGCGATTACCGTACTGACTCAGTTGCAGCGGTAAGGTTTCCTCCAGACTGCCGACGACGATGAGTTCTTCTTCCAGGTGGTTCGTATCTGCGTACAGGTGCGGCGATAGACTGCACAGACTCGCGATCAGGCTGATCCTCACCCAAGTGCCCACGCGCCCGGGATGATGCAAACTCGCAGGTGGCCTCATGATTGCGCTCTCTCCCATATACAACACCTGCAATTCTAAGTTTTTCAGCCAAAACAACGCGTTATAAACCGTTTATTAACCGTTAACCTTTAGGCTACAGTGGGTCAATGTGCGTTTTACCAAGCGATAAGAAGCGATTTGAGTACTTCGGAGGAGATTAATGCCGAGCTGGTGAGAATCGAAGCGAGCGGTGTCTTGGGCCGCTCGCCGGTTTATGCTCGTTTGCTCAAATACCTTGCGGATGCCACGAAGCGGGACAAGACGGCCAGCGAAGTCGAAATCGCGACAGATGTTTTTGGCAAAGGCGGCGATTTCGACTCGAACCAAGACTCATTAGTGCGGGTATATGTGCATAACCTGCGCCAGCGGTTGGACAGATACTACGAAGAACTGGGCGACTCCCCCCTCCGGCGACTGTCGATACCGAAGGGCGAATACAGGCTCAGCCTTAACCCCGTGACCGCCCCGGCATCCGTAGATCCAGTCAAATCGATGGCAGGCAGTGCCAGGATTAGACGATTTACGGTCCCTACGCTGGTCACGCTTCTCTTGGCAAACCTGATCGGTGTCGCTTGGCTCTTGGTGTCTTTCTCGGGCGGTACCGAAACCGACGAGGTTGCCGGTTCCGAACTCTGGTCGCCGCTTCTTGAAAGTCAACGCCCGCTTCTGGTCGTAGTCGGCGATTACTACATATTCGCTGAGCTGGATTTGAATGGAGACATTCGCAGGATGGTCAGGGAGTTCGACATCAACTCCGAGGAGGATCTGGATCGCCTGATGAATTTCGATCCGGAGCGGCCTTACGACTATATGGACCTGGACCTCACCTATTTACCGCAAAGCACTGCATTCGCTCTCAAGGATTTACTTCGCGTCGTCTATGCATCGAACAAACAGGTGAATGTTCTACCCTCCTCGAAGCTCCGCATGGCAGACCTAAAGTCCAACGATGTTCTTTACGTAGGATACTTGAGCGCACTGGGAGATCTGGAGGAGTTCGTATTCAAGGCATCCCAGTTAAGAACCGGCGATACGTACGATGAGCTCGTGCACAAGCGCAGTGGCCAGTACTACTTTAGCAATGCCGGTATACCGGAGCAGAGAAACTATCGTGATTATGGTTTCCTCACAGTGTTCAGAGGTCCCGGTGCAGACAATAGAGTCATGGTGGTCGCAGGCACCCGCGATGCCGGACTCATGCAAATGGCACAGGTTCTGTCCTCTTCAAGGGGCATCCACACACTTGTGGAATCGTTAACGGGTAACGCTGAGGTCATACCCACGGCCTACGAAGCTCTATATCAAGTGACGGCTAGCGATCGCACCAGCATAGATGCGGCGATCGTGTACTCGGCTGAACTCGATGATGCCATTGTCTGGTCCAACGATGAGTTTGCCGCGATCGCACGTTGATCGGGATCACTCCCCAAACCCGTCCGGATGCTTACGTTGCCATCTCCATGAGTCTGCGCACATTTCGTGAAGATCCAGAGTTGCTCTCCAGTTCAACCGTTCACGAGCTTTGGACGAGTCAGCAAAGAATTCCGGAGTGTCGCCGGGTCTTCGGTGAGTTATTCGATAAGGGATCGAACGACCAGATGCGCATTCGAATGCACGAACGACTTCTAGGACCGAATATCCCTCGCCTCTGCCCAGATTGTACGTATCGACCACATTGTGTGTTTCCAGATGCTTGAGCGCGGCGATGTGCCCGTTCACAAGATCCGTTACGTGAATGTAGTCTCGCACGCCCGTACCGTCTCTAGTGGGATAGTCGTTGCCGAAGATCGAGAGTTGCTCTCGGCGACCGATTGCAACTTGCGTGACATAAGGCATCAGATTGTTTGGCGGATCGAGCGGACATTCACCGAGGTGACCGGACCGGTGCGCACCAATCGGATTGAAGTAGCGCAGCATTGCGATACGCCAAGTACTGTCCGAGCGGCTGTAGTCCCACAACATCCTTTCGATGTGCAGCTTTGTCCAGCCGTATGGGTTTGTCGGCCGAGTTGGATGGTCTTCGGAAATGGGTAGTGTTTCAGGTTCCCCGTAGACGAGCGCCGACGATGAAAAAACGAGTGTCTGGCATCCGGCCGCGAGCATAGCGCCAAGCAGACAAAAAGTACCGATCACATTGTTGTCGTAGTAAGCCGAAGGACGCTGCACCGATTCCGCGATGGACTTGAGACCCGCGAAATGAATCACTGCTTGTATGTTATGGGTGGAAAAAACGTTCGATAGTAACGTCGCGTCGCGAACGTCTCCTTCGATGAAGTCGAACCTCCGGCCGGTAATGCGCTCAACAGCGCGTGAACTCAGCATGCTGGCGTTTGACAGATTGTCCAGTACAACGATGTCGTAGTCGGCATCGAGTAAAGCGACGCACATGTGGGACCCGATGTATCCCGCTCCTCCGGTGACGAGAATCGTAGTCATCGGACGCTGACCCTGGTTGCCGTTGCCATCCTAGTGACGGAACTTCAGTTGAAGTTTGCCGAACCAGGCGCTATCTGTGCCGATGAAAGCATCATCGGGGTCGAAGAAACCCAGCACTGCTTCTACTTCCCAGCGTTCGAAAGGTTGGTAGCCGAGGACGACATCTACCTCCCAACCAATGTCCGTCTCTTCGCCGCTGAGGTCGCTGTCCCACTCTACGCTGTCGAGCTCTGTTACCGATTCGTCAAGTTTGTAGTAGTGCGCAACCAGGTCGACAGACAAGTTCGACGTGACGTGTTTACCGAGGCCGAGAGTCGATATCGACAAATTGCTCAGTTCAGGATCCGAAAGTTCGCCGTAATAACGAAAAGAAGTGAACCCGCCGAATTTGCCGTTGTTATCGTGTAGTCCTGTTTGCCTGAAGGTTTCATCGTCATTGGTGCTGGGATCGTCGCCCGTGGCATACGCGAAGCCTATGGTCCCGTACCACGTCTGATCACGTCCGAGTGACCACGTCCCGCCAACGTCGAAGGCCAGCGCATCGATGTTCCGTGTTTGCCGGTCGCCGCCCTGTTTCGCAACTTCGAGCCAGATATTTTCACTGGAAAGCCATTGGCCATATGCACGTATACCGTAGTGATAGGAATCTTCGTCGTGTACGTCGGCAAATTCCCGGTCGATAAAGTACGCCGTGACCAAACCCGATTCTAGGCGATACGCTACCGAGAGCATCCAATTGTGGGCATCTTCTTCGCGAGAACCGTCATTCGAAAAAATCTTCCCATATGCAGCGTCAAGTTCGAAACCCGCCCAGTTTGTGCTGATTCGAAGGGCGTCAAGGTTCTCGTCGAACAGCCACTCACGATAATCATCGAAGTCCTGCCTTCCAACAGTAGCCGTTGTTCCCGCGATAGCCTCATAGCGCAAGTACGCCTCACCGATGTCGAGCTTACTTTCGTCTTCATTACGTCGATCCTGTCTCTCGCGGTGCCGAGCGTTGTAGCGCAACTCGAATACGCCTTCCCAAGGCGCGTTAGGTTGCCACTCGAGCCTGGACCTGACGCTTAGTTCGGTATCGTCGCGATCTTCGTTGTCAAGATCGTCGAAATTATAGTTGTCTTCGTGTGCGGCCTCAGCGACGACACGACTTGTGAGGCGTATGGCATCGTTTATGCGAAGCCCTTCCCCGAATCGATCGTCGTCATCGAATCCCGATCCTGGATCGAAGCGTGAGTGGAACAGATGCGCGGCATGAGTAGTCGGAAGCGACTGAAGAGCGAATTCGGAAAACCCAACGAACTCGGTCTGGGAAGTGAGCACGATGCCATAGCCGAGGATGTCGAACCGAACCTGACCATCGGTTTGGGTTAGATTGTCTATCGGACCTTCAATTCGATCGCGACCGGCGTCGCGTGGCTTTACCTCTTCCACCGAAAACACCCATTGATCGGCCAGTTCGCCTTCGACTTTCACCCGAGCGCCTTTTAGAGCGCCGCGTCGTATTCCTTGGTATTCGACGTCCGATTCAAAACGCAGCCGATGGTCCAGTAGCATGAGACGGCCTTGGCGATCGACGCGCACCGTTCCGATCAACGCTGCTTCATCGTCCGGCTCGCCAATGGTTACTTTCTCGGCAACGAACTGGTGGCTGTCCTGCAACGTTCCCCGTACTTCCAGCCAATGGCCCGGTTTAAGATCAGGGGGCACGCTTGCGTTGGGCGCTGCCATCTGAGCGTATAGGAGCAGCCCTGAAAGGAGTTGCTTAGCGAACATTGTCGGCCTCCATAGGGAAGTGTTTGGCGATGACATGAATCGCACAATTGGTGATTCGAGTTGAGAGAAAACGCCAACGGGGCCGTAACGCGTAAACTTGTGCTAGTCGTAGCAAAGCGGTGGCGCGATACCAGTGGTAGGCGTGATTGTCGAAGGGCATGACGGCCTCATAACCTTGCTTCAAGGCTGCGAGTTTTTGGCCCATTGTTGCTCGGTTACGGTTCCTCCATTGCAGGTACCTGAGTTCGACGTGTGCCGCGAAGTTTGCGATGTCGACCATGGGGTCAGCGAGGCAAAGGGAATCGAAATCAAGCAGGCAGAGCGATTGGTGGTCCGCAAGTAACTGCCCGTCATGAAAATCCCGATGTGTCAGGACCTTGTGTCGCTCGGATGGGGTAGTGCGCTTCAGCTGAGCCAAGGCGTGCCGCCAGGCTTCGGGCGGGTCCAGACTTACGGATGCAGTTTTTGTTTCCCAATCCGCGAGGACCGCAAGTTCGTCTTGCGCTGAAAATGTCTTCAGGATGTCTGGATTGGATGTACTGATCTGGAAGTGACCAAGTAGCGCTCCGATGCGCCGGAAATCTTCGACGCGAGCTTCGGTGATGCGAAATCGGGGCGGCTTGCAGTGGGACAACGTGATTGCGCTTAAACGTTCGCAGTGTGCAAAGAGATGCGGTATCGATAGGCCTGGAGCCTTGTGCAGGGCCCTTTCGGCTATGCGATGTTTCTCAGCTGCTTTGTGGGATTTTCCTGTCGCGTAGCCCTTGATGACCCGATTGCGCGAAAGATCCTTTATCACGATGCGCCGGTGTGGACGGTAAGCGACGACGTTGATGGAGCCCGCAGCTTGCCTCGCTGCCCAGTGTGCGAGAGGCAGCGAATCGTCATCTAACGCATATAACCGCAAAAATCGCCCGTTGGGTGCACTACACCATGTGATGCCGTTGATGCAGAAGTACAGTTGTTGGTGCCGGTCGATTTGAACCCTGTCAATTCGATGTGCACCGTCCACGTGGGCGGCCACCGTTCCGAGCGCACTGTCATAGTCAAGCGCTGATGCAGTCATACGCTGAATCCTGCAGCGGTGAGCGTCTCTTCAGCGACACATTTCCAGGTGTGTGCTTTTGACGCTTCGATCGAAGCTGCGCTCAATTGAGCCAGCCCATCTGGATTGCGATTCAGTTGACCAATAGATTCAGCCAAGCCTCCGGGCCCGTACACCAAACCAGTCACGCCGTGTTCCACGAACTCTTTGATGCCGCTTATGTCCGGTACGACAGGCACAGCTCCGCAAGCCATCGCCTCGTAGAGTTTCAACGGTGAGAAGTAACAAGGCTCATCGAACGCGTACATCAAAGGAATGATGTCGTACGCACCGACATAGTCACCGAGCGATTCATTGTCGATCCAATCAAGATGGGTGTGGTGTTCGCGAGCCAAGTGTGGAGCTGCTTGGTCGAGGTACGGACCTTTGCCGATGGTGAGTAGATGTAGGTTGTTGCCGGAGGACTCAAGAGAAACCATCGCAGCGATCAAGTCCTCAAACCGGTGCCATGGCCGAAGGCGGCCGTGGAAACCGATGACCGTGTGATCTAATGGAATTTCCAGTCGCTTCTTGGCGTTCAGTTTGTCCCTCGGGTAGAAGCTCGACGGATCGAAGCCGTTGGCGATGACAGTTACGCGATCATCTGGTGCGCCGCGATCGATGCTATAACGCCTGGTATCAGCCGAGACGGCGATCACATGGTGGGCGTTCGAAAAACACTTTTGTTCCAGACGTTCTAATTTGTGATCTAATGCGGCACCTCGCCATTTGACCGCTTCGAAAGCTAACGGCGCGTTGACTTCGAGAATGTGTGGTATGCGATGTTGGAAGGCAAACAAAGAGCCTTGTGATTTGTGGAGTGCGTAGCGTTCGTAGACCATGTCGATCTGCGTTGTCCCGCGATCGATCCGCGTTGCCATGTCCGTAAGCGCGGCGTCGCTAGGATCATCGATCGAAAAGACATGGTGACCAAGAGCTGTAAATGCTTTGCGTATGGCTTGAACGTGTACCGCGGCGCCCTTTTTTCGGGATGGGTTGATGCCCTTGTCTTGATTGAGGCATAAGATGTTCACGCTGATTGCTCGCTTGAGGTTTGCACGGCGATCTCTTTCCACTCACTCGCAAGTTGTTGGGTGTTGACGTCAATGTCGAACTCCGCCTCGATGAGGCTGCGCCCAGCCGTCGCAAGAGACAGCGCCAACCCCATATCCGTGAAGAGAGAAGCGCACGCCTCCGCGATCGCTCTTGGATTGCGCTCTTCGACCAAGAGGCCCGTTTCATGGTGCTTTATCACTTCTGGGATGCCGGTAACCAGGGTGGAAACGCATGGCGTTCCAATGGCCAAGGCTTCTAACAATACCGTTGGGAGACCATCGCGATCGCCATCTTCCGATACCACGCAGGGGGCGACGAACGCATCTGCCTCCATCATGAAGCGGTGTACCGTTTGCTGCGGAAGGATGCCGTGGAAGGTCACCTGATCAGACAGTCCCAGCTCGCAGCTAAGGCAGGCAAGCGAGTTCGACAAGGGACCGTCACCGATGACGTCGCAACGAATGTCCGGAAAAGTGCTGCTCAGTATGGCGATAGCGCGTAATAGATCAGCCACACCCTTTTTTTCAATGAGGCGTCCAACCGTCAGTACGCGATGTCTCGTCGCTCGTGCACCCCGAATGGGCAGGGTGTCGAGGGGCATGCCATTGTAGATTCGGCGAAGCTTGCCCTCGCAATGAGGAGCGATTCTGTTCAAGTGAGCAACGTTGAAGTCGCTGACCGTGAAGATCCGAGCAGCATCGGCAAGGCGTTCATTGAGGCTATTGATGTCTACATCTTCATGAAAAATGTCCTTCGCGTGCGCGGTGAAAGAAAATGGAATCCCGGTGAGCAAAGATGCGATTCGGGCAATTGACGTTGCCGATGTTGCGAAGTGCGCGTGGATGACATCGACACCCAGGTTGTACGCGTATTCGGCGGCCCTAAGTCCGTGTTCTAGATCCGCAGTATCCTGATCGAGGAGCGCGCCGATGGCATCGATGCCGTATCGCTCGATATGTCGATTCAACGTGGCTACGAATTTTGAGGGACTTTGTGACAGGGAGGGAAGGTAGATTACTTTTGCTTTGACGCGGGCCAGGCACTCGTGAAACACCCCTTCGGTAGCTGGTTTCAGCGCAAGTATCGTGATCTCTACACCTTGTTTCTCAAGAGCAAGAATTTCGTTGACGATGAATGTCTCTGAGAACCTGGGGTATCGCTTTAAAACGTACGCGACCTTAATCGGTGAGGATTCGTTCATCCGGTTTCACCTTTCTCATGGCTCAGCCAGTGCCGAGCCTGTTCGATGTTGTTGATCGTGCGTTTGTGCCAGTCCGGCTTGGACGTCCTGAACGAGTGGTGCGCCAGCTTTAAAATGGCGAGGGCAACGTATGCACCCAGTGAGTTGCAGCGGTTCGGCGAGTGACGTTCGTATCCCTGCAAGAATGCACCGACGAGCGTCTCGACATTGGCCGCATGGTTGGTCAGCAAATGGGCCACAAAATTTGCGACATCGATGCGATGATCGCCGTGACCAAGCTGATCCAGATCGATTAAAACGGGGTGTCCGTTTTTGGCGAGAACGAGCTGTTTGTCATAGAAGTCGCCGTGAAGCAGCGTGCTTGTCGATGGCGTGTTGCGTATTCGAGCGTTTGCTTCCATGACGGTAGCAGACACAGAGTCGGCGGCGTCCGGGATCAGCCAATTGAGGAGTCCATGGTCTTCGGTGGCGGAAGCCACTGGTTTGATGTGGCGGGTGACGTTCGATGTTATTGAGGATTGATGAAATGCCGCTAGAAGTTGCCCGGCAACACTACACCCTAGTTCGCCGCGTCCGGCGTCGATTTCTTCTCTTAGGGTAGGCCCGTCGACGAATTCGAATAGCAATGCCCCATACCTTCGAGATTTACCTTCAAGCGTGGGCGACTTAACCAGAAGATGCTTCCCGTAGCGCGATGCTGTGAGCGATGGTTCGAATTCTCGAGGTGTGAAAAGCTTCAACACGTATGCGCAACGTTCGGTGAGTAGTTTGAGGACGCACCTTCGTTCTGGCTTGTAAGCCATGAGCTCCATGGTCGGGTGATCGCCAACTTCACTAAATCGTTGACTAACCCAAAGGGGCTTCCGCGTGAGCTTCGTCAAAGCGTTTACTTTCGCGTCGGTCGGGAACTGATAGAGAAGGCACGTATCCTCGAATGCGAGTGGTGCCTTGCATCCGTCGGGTACCTTGTGTACCGCGTGCGCGATCTTCACGTCGTCTCGATTTCCAACGGTCTTTGCGTACGCATACGGCACGGAAGGGTCAGCCAACCGAAAACGCGCAAGGCAGTTTGTTTGGGGCTTGTAACGAATGTAGTCGAGCGACACAGCCGCCTGATTCATGCCCAGCCGCGAGGCTATCGCCCCTTCGTTGAGCACGGCGGAGAGGTTAGGGAGTTCACGGTCACGTGAAATGACGTCTTGGAATGGTTGTAGATCATGCATGAGATTGCTCGATCATGTCTGTCGTGCATATGGCGCGCAGCTGCGAGGCTGAACGACGACCAAGATCGGAAATGGTGCGCTCATGGACGAACAGGACACGATCGGCGTGAGATGCCTGCTCGAGATCGTGAGTAACGAAAATAAATGTTCGGCTTTGGGCGTGTTCGCGCAAAACGGTATCGATCGCGCGCGCAGTTTGCGGATCTAATCCGGTCAATGGTTCGTCAATGATGAGTACTGACGCGTCAGACAGTATTGCCCGGGCCAGTGAAATCCTCTGTTTTTCTCCGTTCGAAAAATTTGCACCGTCTTCGCTAATCATCGACTCTAGACCTCGATCGAGATCGTCAATCACGGCGCTAAGCTGGGTTTGCTCCACCACGTTGCGCAGCGATGCATCGTCGATTGTTTTGCCTTGTGTGAGATTGTCTCTTAGCGTGCCGTGAAACAGCAGGGCATCTTGCAGTGCGACCGCGACATGTTCCCGAATGCTGTCGAGCCTTAGATCTTTAACGTCGTAATCATCGATGAGTACGGTCCCTTGCGTGGGATCGTACAAGCGGACTGCGAGTGACACGACCGTGGACTTGCCGGATCCGGACGAACCGATGATGGCCACGGTCTCTCTAGGTCTAATCGTGAAGCTGGCGGCATCCAATACACAATGCCCTTGGTAATCGAAATGGACGTTTTGGAATTCGATCTGACCTTTTACGTTCTGCAAGCTCGTCGGGTTGGCGATCTCTGTGACCTCAGGTTCCGTTTCGAGTAACTGCAGGATTCGTTCAGCACCGGCCGCCCCTTTGCTGACTCGAGCAGTGAACTTGGCCCAGTTTCGAATCGGCTTCGCAGTGGCGCGTAGGTACGCAAGGAATACCAGGAATTCTCCGACAGAAAGCCGGGCTTTGAAGACTTCGAGAACTCCCGCGAACAACGTGCACGCGGTCACGATGCCGATAACGACGTCGACCGAGCGCTCCATGTTGGCTGAAAGACGCTTCACCTTGATGCCGCTTGAAAGATCTGAATCGTTTGCCGATTGAAACTCGCTTGCGGTCGCCTGACTCAGGCCGAGCGCCTGCACCATTTTGATGTTCGACAACGTTTCCGCAGCCGTGGCAGCGACTTTGCTGACCTGGCGCCGTTGCTGTTTGGACGCCTCACGAATTCGTGTCGATTTACGGGTAAACATAAAAAGAAGCACGGGCGCGCCAATCAACGCGATGAGGGTCAGCCGCCAGTTAAGCCACGCCATGACCGCGATCATGGTCGTTAGAAGGATCAGGCTACCTGCCAACGGCATTGCGGCGGTGACGACCACATCGCGCACCATGCCGATGTCGTCGATGAGTCTCGTCAAGAGATCGCCCATTCGTGCGCTGCTGTGGAAGCGTAGAGACAGCGCCTGCAGGTGGCGAAACACCTTTGCGCGAACTGCGAGAAGCACTCGGTTGCCGGTCAACGCAAAACCCACGGTCCAGGCATAGGCAGCGAGAGCGCGAAATCCGATCGCCAGCACGAGAACGAGGCAGGCGATGCCGGCGGCGTATAGATCGATTTCTGCGTTGTCTTTACGACTAGAGAGCAGGATCTCGTCGACAAGGTATTGCAGCGGCCAAGGTTCGAGCAGTTTGAAACACGCTTCGAGAAACAAGGCGGCGAAGCTGGCGGCGATCACGTACCGTTGTGCGTGAAGCGTTGTACCAGCATGTACAAACAACTGTGATAAGCGGCGCCATGTTTCTAACTTGTTCACTGTGGTAGCGCCGCCTGTGCCGTGTCCATGTCGTGACGGGTACGAATGAGTTCGGCTGCGCGACTGGCGACGACGGCTAGACCGCCACAACTCGGGAATTGTTTAGAGATGCTCTTGCTCTCCAGTTCCAGATTGATTTGGGTGATGAGCTCTTCAGGTGTGGGTTGTACGAGGTAAGAGGCGATTCCGCTGTCTTGCAGGTAGGTTGCTCTAATCAGCTGTTCCTGCCTGGGCTCCGTTCGGGGGACTAGCACTGCGCGTCGCCTGGCTGCGATGAATTCGGCGCAGGTGTTGTAGCCGGCCATGCAGACGACAACGTCACTCGCGCGCATGAGACCGGGAATACTGTCGTGAAAGCGATGAATTTCGATATTGCGAATCGGTGACGCCAACGCTTCGATCTCGCTCTGTTCCTCGCTGCGGAGCATCGGACCCGTCACAATCGTGCAATCCCAATCGTGTGGGTGTTCACGCAGGCCCAGTAGCAAGGTCTTGATGACCGATCCACCGTCTTCACCGCCGCCAATCGTCACGAGCACTTGTGGTCGGTCGGATTTTCGAGTCACCTCAGTAATCTGATCGTTGGTGATTAGCCCGGTGTACAGCGACTTGGAGGTTGCGTCGTGCAACGTCGGATAGAAGTCAGTCGTAGAGAAGTGTTGCCTGTCGCCGTAAACCCAAATTTCGTCGTAAGCCTCTTGCAGCGCCCAACGGCAATCCACGGAAGACCATCCGGTTTCCGTGGGATGGACTGAATCCAGCACATCGCGCATGCCGTAGACACAGTAGGTTTTTGTGTCCTGGGCTAGCTGCAGAAGCGGCAGTACTTCCCCTCGTAGTCCGATCACCTGGTGGTCGACGACCAGGAGGTCGGGACGAAACTCTTTGAACGCCGTGCCTAACAAGGCGCGTCTAAGTCGAACGACATCGTCGACGTCATCGATGAGTTGTCTTGCTTGATACTGCCCGTTGCGGCCTTTGGTCACCGACGGTAGTTTGAGAATGTCGATACCCGGGGCGATTGGAAAAGCGGTCGCGCTGGGAGATCCGGAGGCTACCAAAATAGAGCACTGTGGCACTTTGCGCTGTAGCGCATGCGCGATCGCCAGTGACCTGCGCAGGTGCCCAAGACCCCATGAGTCGTGGCTGTACAGCATAATCCGCGCTGGCGGTATCACGGTTGATCTCGACTCGAAGATCTTTTGCGAGCGTAGTTTGCAGCCGCCTGGGAAGCCAACTCACGAATTGGGTAAGGACCGATAGGGCATTCACGCGTGTCCGCGTACCAGCCCTGTTCCGTGTGGAAAAATCGGTCAGCCTTGAACTGTGTTTTCGAATCCTGGTCTGTCCGGCGCATAAGTCTCCCCGTTCTGGTTGACGCCTGCCTCACGCTTCGATGAGCTAGGGAATATATTCCCTTTACTTAATGTGTTAAGGGAATATAATCCCTTTTTCGAGTTAGTCAAGGATTATCTACCTGCTTTGAGTAAAAAAATGCACAGGGTGAGTGACGCAGTGAGATGCGTGAGTCTCTAGAACAAAAGCTCCTGCGAGCGGCCCGACGGATCTTGCGGCCGTTGGTTCGCGTGATGCTGCGCAATGGCATATCGGCGAACGTATTTCAGGAGATAGCTCGAAAAGAGTTTGTCGATGTAGCCTTCGATGAATTCCCCATAGAACCGGGTAAACAAACGCTAGCCAATGTGTCTGTGGTAACCGGGTTGAATAGAAAAGAAGTTTCTCGTCTAAGCAAGCTGGCTAGGGTGGATAACGCGGATAAAAGCAATTGGACAAGATGCGGGAAAGTCATCGATGGATGGCTGACGGATAGTGACTTCATGAGTGACGCGGGTTACCCGCTCGATCTAGCCTTCAGCGGCGACAGTCCGAGTTTCTCCGAACTCGTGAGACGTTATAGCGGCGACATGTACCCGACACCAGTACGAGATGAGCTGCTGCGTGTTGGTGCGATCGTCGAAGTGGATAACAAATTGAGAATGAGCACGCGCGGTTATGAGCCGGGAAACGATGAAGGCGCCCTGGTAGATATCTTTGGAACGGATGCGGCCGAATTGATGGAAACGATCGACTACAACATCAGAACCGATTCTGATCCGCTCCTGCAATACAAGGTGCTTGCGGACAACTTACCAGAAGCGCACCTGGAAGCGTTCAATGAATACTCCAAGCGAGTTTCGCGCAACGCGATCGACGAGATTCGCAGGTGGTTAGTCGCGCACGATGCAGGCAGCGACAGATCGGATGGAACAAGGCGGTACGTTGCTGGAGTTGGCGTTTATCAGGTCAACCGGGTGGCAGAGCTCGAAGAAGTAGCGCGGAGCCTCGGGTTAGGAGCGGATACTACCGAATCTAAGTAAACCGGAATCTCTGGCTTAGCGGGTTTGGTCCAGCCGCGTGAGCTGCACCTTGGATAGTGATTTGAAGGATCAGGTTACGACTGCAGCGCTTCAATGATTGGGCAATCGGGAACGTCATTCCCAGAACATTGATTCGATAGCCGTTTGAGCGTTTTTTGCATCCTGCGCAGATCATTGATCTTCGCCTGAATGTCGATGAGATGCGCATCCGCCAGTTGCTTAACCCGTTCACACGACACCTGTTGACCGTCGACAATGGAGAGTAGCTCGCGTATTTCCGCCATGGAGAATCCCAGTTCCCTACTCCGGCGAATGAAGATAAGCCGCCTGATCAACTTGGCATTGTAGAGTCTGTTACCACCGTCACTGCGCTCAGGTGGCGGCAACAGCGCTGCCTTTTCGTAATACCGAATCGTCTCGACTTGACATCCGGTGTGTTCGGCCACTTTGCCTATTGTTAGACGATTCTCGAACATGGGGATATCGACCTTGCATCTGTAGTAACTACAGATCTTAGTATAAATGACATGAGTGACGTCATTGATCGGTCCACCATCACCTGTCCGAAGTGTGGGCACGTGCAAACTGAAGCCATGCCCACGGACGCCTGCCAGTTCTTTTATGACTGCAAAGGATGTGGTGAAGTGCTTCGTCCGCTGCGAGGCGATTGTTGTGTGTTTTGTTCATATGGCGATGTTGCCTGCCCGCCGATTCAACAGGGTGCATTGCGCTCATAGAGATTGGCTGTGCAAGACAACAAAAGACTAGCGGGTACGACAGGTGGCGCGATCGGACTGAGCGCGATCGCATCGTTCATCGGCCTGTGCTGTATTGGACCGTGGGCGGTTGCTCTTTTTGGTGTGTCCGGGGCAATCACCATGGCGCGGTTCGATTATCTGCGGCCGTACATCCTTGCAGTGGCTGCGCTGATGTTGGGTTGGGCATTCTGGCGCGTGTACCGAACCCCGTTGGTTTGCGAAGACGGTAACTGTGCCGAAGGCCCTTCGAACCGGCTTAAATCCACACTTTGGTTTGCCGCGGCGCTCACCCTGGCAGCATTCTTTGCGGACGAACTTCAGTGGTTGCTCTTTGATGCGACACCGGAGGGATTGCGATGAACTACAAGAACGCTTTCTGGCTATGTGTTTTTATCTGCATGACATGGTGCGTGGCATATGCCGGTGAGCAACCTTACGTGCGCATGGATGCCGATCTTTCCGAACTCAAAGCGGACTTCAACGGGGCCGTAGATCAAGTGCGGCTGGTCTTCATCGTCGGCCCAACCTGAGGCGTATGTCTACGAGGTCTGGCAGACCTCAATCGCGACTTGCTCGATCGTAACGACAATCTCGGTCTGCGTACCCTGATTTCGCACGTCCCGACGCTTGGTGCCCGGGAAAAACATGTACCAGAAGCAGCCGCACTCGTTACCGGCGGCAATGCGAGGCATTATTGGGAAGACACCGGGATCGTCGGCAAGTTGTATGAGCGAACGCTAGGGATAGAGGGACACTACGCCTGGGATGTGTGGATGGTCTACAAACCCGGTGTGCTTTGGATAGGTAAATACCCACCCAAACCCGATTTTGCAATGCATCAACTCAGCCGATTGCCGCTTGGGAAGATGCCGCGTCTGGACAGTGATGAGTTCGCGGAGGTAGTTGAGGAATATCTCTCTGACCCAGAGAGAAGGCCATGAAACAGTCGGGTCCTTTGGAACTGGTGAGCGCGGGGACGCTGACGCGCCCGGGCCCCATTGGCCGTCTGTTTCGATTCGTCCTGGGCGTGCTGTGTCTGTACGTCTTCGCCGAGGTGTTCTACTACTGGACATGGACGACCGCCCAGCCGTTCTCAACCCTTGATAATCGCTTCCTGGTGCTCCTGGCTCCGCTTTGTGTATTAAACTATGTCGTAAATATCGGGTTCACGAAAAATTGGGGGCACCGTCCACTTCTCTTTTCGGTGATCACCCTTGGCGTGATTGCGTGCGTTGGCTTTACAGTTTCCGGATCACTCGATAGTCCGATTCTCGGCGTACCACTCAATCTCTGGATTGGTTACTTCTATGGTCATCTCGGTTTATCGTTCGTCCTTGCGGCACTGCGCGGCACGCCGGGCTGTGAGATGCGTGCGATACCCGAGTTGATTGGTGAAGTGACGGGGCGTGTCAGCGAAGAGCATCATTGTCCGGCCGGTTTCATCACGCAGTTAGATGCGTGGGAGCAACGTCGAAGGTCTGGCTAAGGTCGACAATCTCGCTGCAAACTATGCTTCTTCAGCGCGGATCTTTTCGATGAGGTGATCCACCACCTCTAGGGCGCGCTTCTGTCCGCCGCGCATGCCAACGACGTAGCGCCCGGCGACGACGAGGGACGGTGTCGCCGCAATGTTGTAGCGGCGTATATCGTTGTTGGCCTGGGTCATGGCTTGACGCACCGCGGGTGATTCGAAGGCACGCATGAACTCTTCGTCCGTCAACCCACGGCCGTCCACGTAGTCGGCGATCATCTGCGCCGACAAGAACTGCCGACCGCCATCGTGAATGGCGCGGAACATGCGGCGGTGGTTCTGTTTGAGCGCCTCCTCGGCTTCCAGCGCGAGATAGGCTTGGCCGAGTAGAGTTTGGATGGGCGACCAGGTCACAGGCACCTTCTTCACGACGACGTCATCGGCCTGTTTCTCGGCCCAATCGTCGATCTCCGGATCGAAGGTCTTGCAATGCACACAGGTGTACGAAAAGTACTCCACCACATCGATGGGATCGCCGTCTCGACGCGGCTTGGGATTGTCCACCTCGGTGTAGTCACTGTCGGCGGCGATTTCTCCCGGGCGTCCGAGATCGGTGGATACGTAGGTACCGAAGCCGAGGATGAGGATCGCCACCACCGTGACAAAACCGATAATCGCATTCCTGGCGATGGTCGCTTGGTTTTTACTCTTCTTCTTTTTGGCCATCGTTAAAGTGTACTCATTTGACCGTTTCGATCCACTCGCTGTAGGCTACCGCGCTCTTTGCGAAGGCGAGTGTGTCGATGAGTGAAAGCACCCCTGCGGTAAGCGAGCGCTATGAACTGTTCAAGACGGACCTCTGCGGGTTTTGTTACCGGGTGCGGGCGTTTTGCGAGCAGCACGGCATCGACCTGCCGTTACGCGATACCAATCGAGAACAGGATGCCTTTCGGGAACTGCTCAGTGCCACGGGACGCACTACCGTACCTTGCCTCAAAATCACTCGAGGTCTCGAGGTCGAGTGGATGTTCGAATCGGTGGACATCATTCGTTATCTAGCAGGCGCGCACGACATCGCTTAGCACGAGGCGCGCCACAATCTATCGCGAAGTCCGCCACAGGCGGGGTGGCATGAACGAGCCTTGCCAGATGCCCGTGCGCAGCGTTTGTGCTTGCCGTTGTTCGTCCTTGAAGACCTCGAGCCCGATGCCGATGCCGACCGCGTGACCGTTCTCCACCATCAGACGCGCCAGGCTATTGGGTCTGTAGCCGCGGATGAAGTGCTCGGGATCCGTAGGTAGTTCGGTGCCGGCCAGTGCCAGTTCGCAAAGCGCCAATATACGTCGTTCGTTGACGTTGACGATAGGCAGGCAGATCACCTTCTCGGTCTGCACCATCGCTTGCAGGGCTTGGGTGGCTGCTTGGCCGCAGGGGTAGTCTTCGCCTGTCGACGACTGACATATTTGGTCGCTTTCGACAGCGTCGATACCGACCAGCACGACCTCCATGCCATTCACGTAAAGGGTTTCACCGTCGATGGCATTGGCATAGGCAGGTCCCACCAGTCCGGTGGCGCCGCCGCTCATGGCAAACAGCTGATCCGATTGATTCACGGCGACGGTAATGCAAGCGATGACGACCGCCATCACCTGTCGGGGCCAGCCGATGCGAAAGTCCTCGCCGTGCAGGCGGTGCAGGATGTTGCGTAACGGCGGGGCGATGGTCATCACGCCGAAGATCAGTACACCGACCAGTGCCAAGGCATACACCGACAGCAGAATCGGATCGAACTCCCCGAGCGCGATGCCCTTGGTAATGGTGCCGGAGACGATGAGCGAAATCGCATTACCGAAAAACACCGACCAGATGAAGATGAACACGCTGACTCCGGTAAAAGGCGACCACTGGTTGGCGTTTTCCTTGTCGAACACATGCAGCACGGGCGGGTTCAGGTGAAAGATCTCCCGCACCATCGTGTAACTCAAACTGGACGTTCCTAGTACGTAACCGAGCATGTTCAGGCGGTTGCTGACCAGCCAGAAGGCGAACACCGCGAAAGACAGGCACGCCAACGGGAGGATGGCTTTAGGCACCTGATACTCGCCCAGAAACAGATAGTCCGTATAGGTATTCGCTTCCAACTGCGACAAACCGGCGAAAAAGATAGACAGGAAGAACGCAAAGAAGCACAGCCAGAAAATGTTGGAAAGCGCATCGATGGAGCGCACCAGGCTCGCCGCCTGCACCGACAACGGGCTGAGCTGCGGGTGCACTGGAGGATGACTGTCCAACGGTTCGGTGTCTTTGGTCGCATTGTCAGCGCTCAGACCTGCGCTCGGGGCATCCACGGCGGTCACGCTGGCAGGCAGGTCGGTTTTGGTGTCGTCAGGACTCATGGGGCTTAAATGGTGGTCAGGGTTCGATGGTAACATGGGGGTTTTTCTATCATCCTCTAAGGGAAAACTATGAAACTAGGCATTATCTCAGGCTACTCCGGACGCAAGATGAGCATTCCAATCGATGCCATCAAGCACGCTGAGGCGCTCGGCTACGATTCGATCTGGACCTCCGAGGCTTACGGTTCCGATGCCGTTACGCCAGCGGCTTGGATTCTCGCCCAAACCACCAAAATGAAGGTCGGCACGGCCATCATGCAAATGCCTGCGCGCACCCCTGCTATGACCGCAATGACGGCCATGAGTTTAGCCGAGCTTTCGGGCGGTCGATTTATTGTCGGTCTCGGTGCCTCCGGACCGCAGGTGGTGGAAGGTTGGCATGGCGTTCCGTACGGCAAACCGGTCACACGATTGAGAGAATACATTGCGATCATGAAGCAGATTTTCGCGCGGGAGGCGCCGGCCAGTTTCGAAGGCAAGATGTACCAGATGCCGTACAGCGGACCGGGGGCGACAGGCCTGGGTAAGCCGCTGAAGAGCATCCTGCATTGCGAGGAAGACATTCCGATCTACGCGGCCACCATCACCGATGCGGGCGTGTCCGCCGCGGCGGAGGTATCGGACGGCTTTTTCCCGGTGTGGATGGACCCCGAGCAGTACTCCGTGTTTGCCAAGCCCATCGATGAAGGCTTCGCCAAAGCGGGGGACAAAGATCTCACGCAGTTCGATGTGGCGCCGTTTGTGACGGTCGTCATGGGAGACGATGTCGACCAGTGCATGATGCCGATTCGCGGCAGCATGGCTTTGTATATCGGCGGTATGGGTGCGCGCGACAAGAATTTTTACAACGATTACGCTAAGCGGCTAGGATTTGAGGACGCGGCAGTCAAGATTCAAGATTTGTTTCTTGCCGGTAAAAAAGACGAAGCGATGGCGGCAGTTCCACAAGAGCTGATAGACGCCTGTCACTTGGTGGGTCCTGCCGAACGTATCAAGGAACGATTGGAGCGATGGAAGCAAGCGGGTAGCAAAGGCCACGTGTCCAGCATGTTGCTGGGTTGCCAGCAAAGCGAAGCGTTGGAGCTGATTGCCGCCGAAATGCTTTAAGTCGTTTCCGTTCGTCTGGAGAAAGCCGCCGTTTAGCCCAAGGCGTCAACGAACCTCTTGCCAAATCCGTTAACCTGACTAAGGGTTAAGGAGAGAGGTATGACCTTAAGTCACGAAGTGCGTCCGGCGCTGGCCGTCGTGCGCATTGGTCTGTTGTACGCAAGTGTTACTCTGGCAGCTTGTGGAGGAGGAGGCAGTAGCAACCCGCCACCGCCGCCTCCGCCACCCCCACCGCCCACGACGATAGAGGCGTTCGCACTGCTCAACCAAGCCACCTTCGGGGCGACGCTGGCCGAGGCGTCAACGGTGGCGGCGATGGATTACGACGGCTGGCTCGATGAGCAGCTGGTCAAGCCTGCTTCGCTGCAATTGCCGCATCTTCAATCGCTGCCTCTGCCGCCCGTGCAAAACCAACTACAGATCGACCGCGTGGACGTGTGGGCCAGAAACGCCGTAAACGGCGACGATCAGCTTCGCCAACGAGTGGCCTTCGCGCTGTCGGAAATCATGGTGGTTTCGCAGATCGGTGCGCTCAACAATGCGCCGTTTGCGATGGCGGACTACTACGATGTTCTCGCCCGCGGGGCATTCGGCAACTACCGTGACCTGATCGAAGAGGTCACGCTGCATCCGGCAATGGGTGTGTACTTGTCGATGCTGGGTAACGAGAAACCCAACCCGACTCTGAACATCCGGCCTGATGAGAACTACGCGCGCGAGCTGATGCAGTTGTTTTCCATCGGCCTTGTGCAACTCAATAACGACGGCACAATCAAGTTGGACGGCAATGGAGAGCCGATTCCCACTTACGACCAGACCGTGATCGAAGGGTTTGCGCACGTGTTTACCGGTTGGCATTGGGCGGGCGCCCCGAGTTTCGAACAAGCCCGGCGCAATGTGGCGAATCAGTCGCTACCCATGCAGCTCTATCCGGACTTTCACGACACGGGCTCGAAAACGTTGTTGGACGGCTACGTCATTCAGGCGGGACAAACCGGCGAACAGGATCTGCAAGAGGCCTTGGACAATGTGTTCAATCACCCCAACGTCGGGCCGTTCATTGCGTATCGGCTCATCCAACGGTTGGTAACCAGCAACCCGACACCTGCTTATGTGGGTCGAGTGGCCGCCGTCTTCAACGACAACGGTCAAGGTGTGCGCGGTGATCTCGGTGACGTGGTGCGAGCGACGTTGTTGGACGCCGAGGCTCGTGAGGTTGGCCCGCGCAACGGCAAACTCAAAGAGCCGCTGCTGCGGTTAACGCAGCTGTACCGCGCGTACGACGGTCAGGCCAATAGCGGTAAGTACACAAACCTTGCGTTTGCCTATTTCTTCCTGGGCCAAGGTCCATTGCAATCGCCGTCCGTGTTCAATTTCTTCAGCCCGTTTTACGCACCTGCGGGAGAGATTCGCGATGCAGGCCTAGTCGCGCCCGAGATGCAGATTGCTACCGAGTTTCTCAACACCACTGTCACTAATCTGATGTTCGATCAGATCTTCCTGCGCAACAGTGAAGCTACCAATCTGGGCGACGACGATATCTTCATCGACATTAGCGAAGAGGTCGGGACTGCGGCTGACGTCGATGCGCTCGTTGACCTCGTTGACGATAAACTGCTCGCCGGGCAGATGTCGACCACGCTACGTACGGAAATCCGTGGCATGCTGGAGCGCGTACAACCGACCGATGCCGCGTTGCGTGCGGCGGAAGCGATCTACTTGGTGGTGACATCGCCGGAGTTCGCGCATCAGCTGGGAGGACAAAGCTCGTGAGTAAGCACATCAATCGACGCGGCTTCATGAATGCATCGCTGGCGGGAGTCGGCGGAGCAACCCTGATGGGCAGCCTGCCGTTGAGTCTGTTGCCGCCCGGCGTGCGTGCCGACTTCGGCGACTACAAGGTACTTGTGTGTCTGTTTTTGTTCGGCGGCAACGACGGTTTCAATCTCCTCGTGCCACGCAGCGACGCGGAATACAACGTCTATGCAGCGTCACGGCAAAACATGGCAGTGGCTCAGGATGACTTGCTGCCGATCAATCCCGTGACGAGCGATGGTGTGGAGTACGGATTGCACCCCAGAGCCGCCGGACTGCAAACGCTGTTCGAAGCGTCCGACGCCGCACTCTTTGCCAACATCGGGCCGTTAATAGAGCCCACCACTAAAGACCAGTACTTCAACCAATCGGTGGCGTTGCCGCCGCAGCTCTTTTCGCACAACGACCAGCAGACTCAATGGCACACGTTGAAGGGCCGTGCACAGAGCAGCACCGGATGGGCCGGACGCCTCGCCGACCTTTTGGGTATCCAGGCGGGTTCGCAGCTGATTCCCACGACTGCGTCCATGTTCGGCACCACCATCTTTCTGTCGGGCGATTCGGTGGAGCCGTACGTCATGGGACCCGGCGGACCGGTACCGTTTGTCGGATTCGGCGACAGCGGCTTGTTGCTCGAGCAGAAACTGGCATTCCAACGCATCGTTGAAGCGAACTACGGCTCCATTTACGAGCGAGCTTTTGCGAGCGTGCAACAGCGTGCTCTGGCGAATGCTGAATTGGTGACGGCGGCGCTTGCGGGCGCACCCACACTGACCACGACGTTTCCTCAGTCCCAATTGGGTACGCAGCTGAACACTGTCGCACGCCTGATTTCCGTGCGTGAGGCATTGCAGATGGAACGGCAGGTGTTCTTCGTCGCCAAAGGGGGCTTCGATACGCATGACGAACAAGTGCAGAACCAGCCAGACCTGATCGGCGACGTGGCGGACAGTGTGCAAGCGTTCTTCGATGCCACGGTCGAACTCGGCGTGCAGGATGGGGTGACGACGTTTACGCAGTCCGACTTCGGCCGCACGTTGACGTCGAACGGTGACGGCACCGATCACGCGTGGGGTAGTGTGCAGTTTGCGGTTGGAGGCAGCGTGTCCGGCCGGGAGATTTACGGTAGCTATCCGTTGTTGGCGATTGGCGGTGACGACGATGTCGGTGGCGGACGCATTATTCCGACCACATCTGCGGATCAGTATGCCGCAACGCTAGCCTCGTGGATGGGGGTGAGTCTGCAGGACATCGGGCTGGTGGCGCCCAACGTCGGCAACTTTGCGGTGCAGAACCTGGGCTTTTTAGCCTAACTGCTAAGCGCTTCGACCAACGACCAGGCACGTTCGGAACGCGAGCGGCAGTGGTCTTTGTACTCCAGTGCTTTTTCCGAGCTGGCATTACCGTCCAAGCCGCGTTTATACACGCCTTGAATGATGCCGGCGGAACGAAACATATTGTAGATGAGATAGAAGTGCCAGTTGTCTATGCGCTCACGGCCGGCGTGTTTGCAGTACTCGGCGACGAACGCTTCCTCCGTAGGGATGCCGAGGGTCTCGAAATCCGCACCCGCCAGACCTTCGTCTTCGTAAGACTCTCCGTGATACTCCTGGCAGAGGTAGCCGAGATCCGCCAAGGCGTCGCCGAGGGTCGACAGCTCCCAATCGAGCACCGCGACGATTTTCGGTTCCGTGGGATGGATGAGCACGTTGCCTAACCGGTAGTCCCCGTGAACGATGACCGTGTCTTTCGTGGTCGGTATGTTTTGCGGTAACCATTCGATGAGCTTGTCCATCGCCGGGATGTCTTCTGTTTGCGAAGCAAGATACTGTTTGGTCCAGCGCCCCACTTGACGCTCGTAGTAGTTACCGGGGCGGCCGAAACTTTCCAAGCCCACGGCGGCCACATCCACACAGTGCAGCAGCGCCATCACGCGGGCGAGATCGAGGTAGATGGCGCGGCGTTCATGGGGTTCGAGACTTGGCAAACGGGTTTCGGTAAAGAGGCGACCTTCCACCATCTCCATGACATAGAACTTGGTGCCGATAACGGCGGTGTCTTCGCACAGGCAATACATTCTGGGGACCGGGACCGGCGTATCCCATAGGGCATGCATGACGCGATACTCGCGATCGACCTGGTGTGCGGAAGGCAGCAATTCTCCGGGCGGCTGTTTGCGCATCACATAGGTTTGTGCCGGAGTGATGAGTTGGAAGGTTGGATTCGATTGCCCGCCTTCGAATTGACGCAAGGTGAGCGGTCCGGCAAACCCGTCGATATGTTCGGCAAGGTACGTTTCGAGCGCTGCCTCATCGAAACGATGTGCCTCTCTGACTTCGGTGATTTCGACATCACTCATGTGTTCTTGATCCTCTTGCCGGCCGCCACGCATACTAGTGGTTTGCAGAACACGAGTACACACAGGTAGGGGGAGGAGAATGGGACTAGAAAAGAGGATTGCGGTGACCTTGCCCGCGGGCCCGCGAATTGAGGACACCGTGGCCCGCATCCGCTGGGCCGAAGACAACGGCATTCCCGATGCCTGGTTCAGCGATTCCGGAGCACCGGATACGCTTACGCAGGTAGCCGCCATCGCGCACCATACAAAGAACATCCGGGTCGGGGTTGCCGTCACTCCGGTATACACTCGCTCGCCTTCGGTGCTGGCGGCATCGGCCAATGTCATCAGTCAAGTGTTACCGGGACGTTTCATCATGGGATTGGGCTCCTCGAGCCAAACCATCATGGGCCAGTGGAACGGCATCCCGCTGGATAAACCGCTGACGCGCGTCAAAGAAACCGCGCAACTGGTCAAAATCATGCTCGCTGGAGAGAAAACCGACTTTCACGGCGAAACGCTGTACAGCCGGGGGTATCGTCAGGCACCGGCGGAAAATCCACCGCCGGTCTATCTGGCAGCTTTGCGGCCGAACATGATCGAGATGGCCGCTGAAGTCGGGGACGGCGTGATCTTCAATCTCTGGCCGCAAGGCGCATTGCCCAAGATGATGGAGCACGTGAAGATCGGCGCGGAACGCGCGGGTAAGAATCCGCAAGACATCGAGATCGTCAATCGAGCGATGGTGTTGTGCACAGACGATAAGGAATATGGGCGCAACCTGTTCAGAGCCGCGTTCGGTCCCTACTACGCCACGCCGGTGTACAACAAGTTTTTAGCGTGGGCGGGGTACGCCGAAGCGGCGGATACCATTACGGAAGGCTGGGCCGAGAAGGACAGGGCTAAAACCGGTGGCGCGCTCACCGATGCGATGATCGATGAGATCGGCATCATCGGTAACGAAGACGAGATACGCGCGCGTATTCAGGAAGATGCCGACGGCGGTGTGCATACGCACATCATTGCACCGCTGGCGGGTAACGTGGAGGATCTCGAGCGCACCTTTGCAGCGTTCACGGCGGCGAACTTTCAGTTTTCTTGAGGGAAAAACATGGACTATCAGAAAATCATCGTCGACCGACCTCTACCTTACGTCAACCGGATCACTTTGAATCGGCCCGAGAAGCGCAATCCCTTGTCCAATGAGTTGCGCACGGAGCTGTTTCACGCGCTGGAGACCGCCGATCGAGATGCCGATGTGCGCGTGACGATCATTCGCGGTGCGGGACCTTGTTTTTCGGCCGGTTACGATCTGCAATCGAATGTCGCGGAAGGCCAGCCGTTCCATACGGCGGGTGGCCTAGGCAACTGGCCGCGGCATGTGGTGGAAGGGTTCTTCAAGATCTGGGACTTGGCCAAGCCGGTCATTGCTCAAGTGCATGGTTATTGCCTGGCCGGCGGCACCGAACTCGCCACGGCATGTGACTTGGTGTATGTCGCTGAGGACGCGAAGATCGGTTATCCGGTGGTGCGTTCCATCAGTCCTCCTGACAATCAGTTCTATCCGTGGATCGTCGGACTCAGGCGTGCGATGGAGATGATGCTGACTGGCGATCACATCAGCGGGCTCGAGGCGGTGGAAAGCGGGTTTGCCAATCGCGCGTTTGCGGAAGGCGAACTCGAGGACAACGTGCTACGCATTGCCGAGCGCTTGGCTAAGACACCGACTGATTTGCAACAAATCAACAAACGTGCCGTGCACCGACAGATGGATGCCATGGGTATTCGCGCCGGGATTCGTGCCGGCACTGAGATGCAACAGCTCGCCACGTTCACGGCGACGACGCAGGCGCACCTTGCTGAGATCAGGAAGGGTTTGACGCAGGCGCTTAGTAAGCGTGACGCCGAGTTCGGTGACTATCGCACGGCACAGGACGACGAGTCGGGCAGTTAGGCGTGAGTCGGGTTGGTATTGTCTACTTCAGCGGGTCAGGAACCACCAGGGCGCTCACCGCTGAGGTAGAGGCGGGCGTTAAAGCCGCAGGTACACCGTGCGTGGTCCACGAAATCGTGGGCGGTGACATCGACGCGGGTCGTTGGCGCAACGATGCCGTAGTTGAGTCTCTGGATGCGTGCGATGCCATCATCTTCGGCACGCCGACGTACATGGGCGGCGTTTCGGCACAGCTGAAGGCCTTCTTCGACGGCGTGGTCTCGCGTTGGTATAGCGAAGCCTGGATGGACAAATACGCCGCAGGATTCACCGTGTCCGCCAAACCCTCGGGCGACAAGCTCAGTTGCCTTTCCGGCATTCATGTCTTTGCAATGCAAATGGGTATGCTGTGGATCGGCACGGGTTCCGGGGTGGGTCTGCCTAAAGAACCTGGCGAGGTGGTCCTCAGCCCGGGAGGGTTCTACCTGGGTGTCGGCGCGACGGCCGGCCGGCCGGAAGATCTCAGCGACAACGACAAAGCCACCGCACGGCACCTGGGTGAGCGGGTGGGGCGCATCGCCTGATTGGGGTCGGAGACAACTTTTTGCCAATTCAGCGCAAAACCACTTTTTCTTTATATTTCAAACACTAACGCTGTCTCCGACCCCAATTCTCGCGTCGCCGTTGTCGCGAATTGTCTCCGACCCCAATTTGTGGATGTCACACTTGCGGCGCTTCAGCCGTCTTTAGGGGGTAAGTAGCCATCATCTGGACCTGTCATGCTGAAGACACTACAAGCCGCATCGGGGGCGCTCTTTGCGCTTTTCGTCATCGTCCACCTGATCAATACGTGGGCGGCCGCCTTGGGGCCATCTGCCTACGATGGGTTACAGCGCGCGTTGCGCCTGGTCTACCAGGCCGCCCCGGTGGAAGCGCTGCTACTGGCGGCATTGGCGGTACACATGGTCGTTGGGATCATGCGCATCGTGTCCGAACCCAAGCGTCAGCTGACCACTCGTGCGCGGTGGCACCGATACGCGGGGTTCTTTTTGCTGGTTTTCATCGTAGGTCACGTGCTCGCTGTACGGGGTCCGTCTTGGTTCTATGACGTCTATCCGGGTTTTGCCGGTTTGTCGTTCTCGATCCACTATGTACCCGCGTATTTTTACCCGTACTACTTCCTGCTCGGCGTCGCCGGTTTTTACCATGCAGCGAACGGTCTGAGTATTGCGCTACCGCGTTTAGGCATTCGCTTCCGTCTGCCTCAGCGCACGCTGGGTTCGGCTACCGCGGTTGCCGGTCTTCTCATGCTCACGGCACTGCTGGGTTTTCAGGGACTGTGGACCGAGGTCGGCGATCCCTACTCGAGCGATTTTGCCAAGCTTGCGGCTGACCTGTTCGGGTTATCCTACGCTCCGTGATTCAGGAAGACGCCAAATTGCATCGACTGGCTTACCGCATGCTCGGCAGCGTGAGCGATGCCGAGGACGTCGTGCAGGAAGCGAAACTGAAGCTCGTCGAACGCACCGCTAACAAAGAACCGATCCCGGATCGGGAGCAAGCCTATCTCTACCGTGTCGTAAGCAATCTGTGTATCGATCGGCTGCGCCGGTTGAAACTCGAGCGCCAGACCTATGTCGGACCGTGGTTGCCGGATCCAGCGGCATACGAAGAACCGGACGAACACGGCAACGCCGCGGAACTCGCGGAAAACCTGAGTATCGCCTTCATGCTGATGCTAGAAAAGCTGACGCCGGAGGATCGGGTCGTGTACGTCTTGCGCGAGGGTTTCGACTTCAGCTACGCAGAGATCGGCGAATTATTGCAAGCCACACCGGTAGCGGTACGCCAGCGCGCGAGCCGCGCACGCAAGCGTCTAGGTACACCTGTTGCCGCCACACCCGCGCGAGAACAGCGTCGCGTGTTGGAACGAATGATCGATGCGGTAGCTCGACGCGATATCGAAGGCTTAGTCGAATTGTTGGCGCCAGATGCTGTCGCTTATACCGATGGCGGCGGGGTGGTGAGTGCCGCTCTCGTCCCGGTCGCAACGCGGGAACGCATTGCACAAGTCACGCTGCACCTCGTCAACAAGACCGAAGCCGAGGACGGCGCGCTGCAGTTCCGGTTCGCTCAACTAAATGGCGGCGAGGGATTGGTGGTGATGCAGGATCAACGCATACACTCGACGATTCAAGTCGATGTCACGGATGGCTTGGTCACCGCGCTGTACGTGACGCGCAACCCCCACAAGCTGGACCACCTTGCACGGTCTTTGACTTAGGGGTTCTTAATGGCAAGCCACGCCGAACTTCTTCAACCGCCAGTAGTTGTAGGGCCAAGGAGCCAGAAAGCCGGCCAGCAGGCTCGGTAAGAGCGACCACCACGTCACGCGCAGTGAGCCGACGAGCAGCCAATCCGTTGCGTTCATCGCCAGTTCCATGCCGATCATGGAGATCAAGCTCATACCTGCGGCGGTTTTAAGAGCAGTGACGAAGGCCATTTGCCGAGCAAGCAATACGGTTTCGAGGGCAATGCTGGTGAGAATACCGTTCATCATCGCCAGAGCCAGGACCAGCAATGGATTGGTGTCGGGTGCCCAGGTCTGAAAGGCGAACACCGTGCCGAAGTCCCCGGCGGCACAACCCACCAAGCACCAAAAGGTGTTCTTAGCAGACTGACGCCAAGTGGACGTGCAACCCCAATGGAACGATTCGACAGATTCAGCCATAGCTCTCATTTTAACACGCGCGCACCTGTAACAATGAGGCGTTCTATCGAGCTTTCAAGTTACGTTGTATCCTAAAAAACATGGATCAATGGATGACGGTATGAAGCATTTGTTCATCGTGCGCCACGGCGAGACTCAGTGGAACGTCGAAGCGCGCATGCAGGGCCGAATGGACTCACCTCTCACCGAGCGCGGCAGAGAGCAGGCGCTCAGCAACGGCGCCTTACTCAAGGCGCTGGGCGGTGTCGATATGATGTGGGTGTCGCCGTCCGGGCGGACCACGGAAACCGCGCACTTGATCAATTCGCACGTGCACGGGCACATCGAGTACGCGGATGAGCTGTTGGAGCGAGACTGCGGGCTGTGGTCGGGGCGGACCATCGACGACCTGCGAGCCAACGAAGAAACGGCTTGGCAAGAGCGTCAGCGTGACCCCTACGGATTTCGCCCACCCGGTGGAGAGAATCTGCAGGACATGCTGGAGCGGGTCTATGAATTTCTCGAAGAGTTGTTCGCGCATCCCTGGCAGTCCGTAGGGCTGGTCACCCACGGGGTGATGTCGAAGGTCATTCTCAAGTTTTTTCTAGGGCTTTCGGAGATCGAAAGCACCCGCGTAAGGCACCCTAACGACCTGATCTACCGGCTCACGTTCAACGCGTCAGAAATCGAAACGCACCATTTTGAGGCAGGCGGTGAGGCGCAAACGGGTTTGTTGCGGCACGATCCTGTGTTAGAACAACATCCAACACAAACATAAGATTCATTAAAACAGCACACTAGGGGGTGGGCAGTGAAAGTAGACGGCGGCGTTGGTGTCGAACTCGATACCGTGGGCGCGCAGGCGCAAGAACTCGAAGAGATGGGTTATTCCGGCATCATGACGGCAGAAACCTCTCACGATCCGTTTTTTCCATTGTTGGTGGCGGCACAAAACACAGAACGGGTCGAGTTGATGACCTCCATTGCGGTAGCGTTCGCGCGCACCCCGATGGTTATGGCGAACATCGGTCATGACTTGAACGCGTATTCGAAAGGACGGTTCGTCTTGGGTCTCGGTTCGCAGATTCGACCGCACATTACCAAACGCTTCAGCATGCCGTGGTCCAGTCCAGCGGCGCGAATGCGCGAGTTCATCCTGGCAATGCGTGCGATCTGGGCAACCTGGCACGAAGGCAAACCGTTGGAGTTCACGGGTAAGTTTTACACGCACACCTTGATGACGCCGTTCTTCACACCCACGGACGTCGAGTACGGAGCCCCCAAGGTTTTCCTTGCAGCCGTGGGACCGCGCATGACCGAGGTAGCCGGCGAAGTCGCGGATGGCATGATCGCTCATGCATTTACCACGGAGAAGTACCTGCGCGAAACGACGCTCCCCGCACTAGAGCGAGGTTTTGCCAAGGCCGGTAAAAAGCGGGAAGACTTCGAGATCAGCTACCCCGTCTTTGTCGTGACCGGCCAGACTGAAGAGGAGCTGGATGAAGCGAAAGTCGCGGCGGCGAAGCAAGTAGCGTTTTATGGCTCGACACCGGCATACAAGCCGGTTCTCGACAGTATCGGTGCGGGTGAGCTGCAAGGTGAGCTGAACGCGATGTCCAAACAAGGCCGCTGGGATGAAATGGGCACGTTGATCACACCCGACATCTTGTCCGAGTTTGCGGTCATCGGCGAGCCGGGCAGCATTGCCGGACAGATTGCTGGTCGCTATGGAGATCTTATCGATCGCACGTCGGCCGCATACGCGCATATCACCAAATCCGAACGTACGAAGATCATCGCCGAGCTGTCCGCAGTCTGAGTTAGGTTAAGAAATTATCGAGGGGGAAGCATGAAAGTAGATGCAGGCATCGGGCACAAGCTCGATAAAATTCCGGACACTGTAAAACACATGGAAGCCGCCGGATACGACGGCATCCGTACGGCGGAGATGAACCACGACCCGTTTTTTCCCTTGTTGCTGGCGGCCGAGCACAGCGACAAGTTGGAACTGGCCACATCCATTGCCGTGGCGTTTGCACGCAGTCCGATGAACCTGGCCAATATCGGCCACGATCTGAACGCGTATTCCAAGGGCCGTTTCACGCTGGGGCTTGGCTCCCAGATCAAGCCGCACATCACCAAGCGTTTCAGCATGCAATGGGGTGCACCGGCGGAGCAGATGCGTGAACTGGTGCTGGCCATGCGCGCCATCTGGGCGAATTGGTATGAGGGCGAGGCGCTGGAGTTCGTCGGCAAGTACTACCGTCACACGCTGATGACTCCGGCATTTACGCCTGAGGACAAAGAGTTCGGAGCGCCGCGCGTCGTGCTGGCCGCGGTCGGCCCGCGCATGACCGAAGTCGCCGGAGAAGTGGCGGACGGCATGATTATCCATCCCTTCAGCACGATGCCGTACATCGATTCCGTGACTATGCCCGCCATCGAGAAAGGCTTGGCCAAGGCCGGTAAATCCCGCGACGACTTCGAGCTGTCCTACAGTTGTTTTGTCGTCACCGGTCGTGACGACGCCGAATACGCCGCCAGTAAGCGGGCGGCTCAAGAGCGCATCGCTTTTTATGGCTCGACGCCGGCCTATAAAGGGGTATTGGAGTCCATCGGCTGCGGTGAACTGCAGGGCGAATTGAATGCCATGTCCAAGCAGGGCCGCTGGAAGGAGATGGGTGACCTCGTAACGGACGATATGCTGGCCGAATTCGGTGTCATGGGCGAGCCGGAGAGCATTGCCCCGCAAATGCTGGAGCGCTATGGCGGTTTCGTGGACCGGACTTCGGCGTCATTCCCCGTGTCCGATGAGGCACAACGGTCGGCGATTGTGCAATCGCTGCGTGCCGGCTGATATATAACGAATTGTTCTAAGACGATCGGCTGGGTATCGCGTCTAAATCAGCCGGACCGCAGAACTGTGCGCCAGGTCACAGTCAGACGGCAATTCATGCCCGTGCGCTTATAAAGCGATTACATCCTCGCGGATCGGATTTTACGGAAAGTAGCTACAATTCATGTTCATAGTGTGAAGACGCGCATGTAAACTACGCCTCATGGGACGACCCTGGTTCTCTCATGAGAAGAACATGAGGCGAACTAGGCACAATGCGAAAGGGATCGATATGGCAAGTAATTTGCCAAAAACTCAGCCAGACGCACCCGCAACGGAGTCCGACTCCGCCGTGGTGACTGCGTCACTGTTCCCGCGCGGATTCGTTCGCTTCGCGGGCGGTTCTGCCGTATTTGCGGGCTTGTTAGCCGTCATCAGTTTTGCGGTCGGCAACGTCGCCGTCAACGGTGACTACGAACGCCTGGCGTTAGCTAAACCCGCCGCGGTTTCGCGAACGATCCATCAGGCAGAAGTTGTACAGTTCGGCAACAAGGTCAGCAACGCGTTCGGAATCAACGACAACGTTGCTCATGAGTTTGCCGATTGGATATTGGAAGCTTCCGAGCGGCAGCAGATTCCAGCAGAACTGCTGGCGAGCTTGGTGGTCACCGAAAGTTCGTTCCGCAAGTCGGTGCGTTCACCTGTCGGAGCGGTTGGCCCCACTCAGGTGCGACCCGACTACTGGGGTAAATTCTGCGGTAACCAGGATCTGCTGGACCCGGAGGAGAATGTCTATTGCGGCGCTCAGGTGTTGTCGTACTACATCGAACGGTGCGAAGGCGACACGCGCTGCGCGTTGGCGGCTTACAACGTCGGCCCTTATGCCAACCGAGACAGCGCTGCCTCTCGCTACGTCACCAAGGTGGACCGCTACCTGTCCAGCCTTTCCAATACCCTCTAGCAGCAGGCGATGCCGAATTTCGGACTGCTGATATTCGCCACCGATTTCGCGCTTGATCCGACAGTACTCGCTAAAGAAGCCGAAGCGCATGGTTTCGAGTCGCTGTTCTTTCCCGAGCACACCCACATTCCGGCCAGTCGCCAGTCGCCATGGCCGGGTGGCCGCGAGCTTCCGAAAGAGTACTGGCATACACACGATCCGTTTGTCGCCCTAACCGCCGCGGCCAGCGTTACTGCCGAGTTGAAGGTCGGCACGGGTATCGCCTTAGTCACCGAGCGCGATCCCATCCTGATGGCGAAGCAAGCAGCCACCCTCGATTATCTGTCCAATGGGCGGTTTCTCCTCGGCGTAGGTGCGGGGTGGAATGCGGAAGAGATGGGACATCACGGCGTCGCGTATGCTGATCGATGGAAGGTGCTGCGAGAGCGCATACTCGCGATGCGCCGGATCTGGACCGAAGAAGAAGCGGAGTTTCACGGCCGGTTTGTGGACTTCGACAAGCTGTGGTCATATCCAAAGCCCAAACAAACAGGCGGACCGCCGATACTCTTAGGCGCTTCCTCGAAATACGTGTACAAGCGGATTGCGGAATACGGGGATGGCTGGTTCCCGATCTATCAGGACGAAGCGCGCTCAGCTGCCAGCGGTGCGGTCAACTATGCCGACGGCATTCGATCGACCAAAGAAGCCTGGGACGAAGCAGGGCGTGGAGGGGCACCCAGTTTCAGTATCTTCGGCGTCGGGCCCAGCGTGGAAGCGGTGGAAAAGTTGATGGAAGACGGTTTCGACCGAATCATCTTCGGTTTACCTCCGGCTGATGCGGATACCGTGTTGCCCATGGTGGAACGCTACGCGGCGATCGCACATGGGTTCAATAACGAGACAGAGCGCTAGATTAATCCCGCGGGTAGATGCCCAACGCCACCTTGCCGACGAACTGCCGCACTTCGATGGGTGCAAAGGGCTGCATGAACGGGCCCGCACGTACGTCGCGATAGAGCCGTGACAGCGGATGGCGATCCATAAAAGCGCCACCTCCGGCCAGATCCATGGCTTTACTGACGATCTCGATAGCGCCGCGGTTGACCACCCATTTGGCGCTTTGATAGTCCTTGAGCAGACCGTAGGCTTGCTCGTCTGTTGGGACCTTGCCTTCCAGCGATGCAAACAGGCGATCCACACCGTGCCCGGCTTGCTGCAGAACGCTGCGACAGGTGGCCAGGGTAATCTCCATTTCACCGACAGTGTGTTGCACACCGGGATGCTCGCTAACAGGTTTGTCCACACGCTTGTTCTTTTTTACGGCATCGATGCCGATTTCGTACGCATGCTCGGCAATACCGAGAAAAGCAGCCACCAGCGGTAGGTTGCCCAATGTGCGATTGATGATCACGGGGGTACTCCACCGCCCCCAGGGGCCGATGATGCGCACGGCGGACTCAGGCACGCGGGCACCGTCGAATTTGATGGATTGGCTGCCGGATCCGCGCATGCCTAAGGCATGCCAGTCGTTTTGTGGCAATACCCCTGGTGTGTCGATGGGCATCATCACTGTGGCCAGGTGATCGCCGTCGTCATCCCGCATGCGCAGGTTCATGGCGAGGTGAGTGGCGATGGGGGAGAGCGTGACGAACATCTTGTGGCCGTCGATACGCCAACCGTCGTCGACGCGCTTGGCTTCGGTGAGCGGATGCAGGTTGTCCGTGCCGGCCTCAGTGGCGGTCGCGCATATGAGCAATTCCCCAGCCGCGATGGTTTCCAGCGAATGGCGAACACCTCGCGCCGTGCCGCCCGACGCCGCATACCCTTGGGCCATGCCCCGGCTCACCCCAAGGTGCATGTTGATCGCGATGGCAGTGGAACCGTCTCCCCGTCCCAACGTGGCGATACCGGCAAGCCAATCGTGCACGGAAGCGAGCCCCAACCCCCCAAGTTCCTGTGGTACGAAGGCAGCAGACACACCAGAACTTGCTAAATCGGCAAAATTGGCCGCGTTAACCTCAGACTCGGCATCCGCAGCGGCTGCCCGCTCGCGCAGCGTAGCCACCAGGCTCGCCGCGGCTGCGACGAAGCGTTCTCCTTCGGGAGTCGCCGGGGTCAACTGGTAGGACAAGCCAATGCCCTCAAGTGCTCGCTGACCGCCTGCTCACCTGCCACCAGGTGCGCGTCGAGACCCGCGCGCAGCGCTCCTTGGATGTTGTCGTGGTTGTCATCCAAAAATAGTACGTCGGCTGGACGTTGGCCGATTTCGTTGCACACGTACTCAAACGCTGTCACGTCGGGCTTCCTTGCGCCGATTTGACAGGATTCGAAGACGTGATGGAAGGACGTCAGCGAGCCCGGGAACTGCTCGCGCCAAGAACGGCTGTGCGTGTGGTTGGTGTTGGTAAAAGCGTAGAGTGGATAGCGTTCGGCCAGTGCGGGCAGCTGGGCGACCACCGACGCAAACGGTCCGGTGAATAAGTCGTTCCAGCCGCGGCACCACTGCTCGACCGTGAGGTCGATCTCGAACAATGCGCTTAGGTGGCGCGTGTATGCGCTGAAGTTCATCGCCCCGATCTCCTGTGCCTCGTACGGCGCATCCATGGACCATCGTTCGTAGAACACGTCCTCCTCAATACCGGCAGACTGCGCCCAGGATCGAAACACGCGCCGAAAATCGATGCCGAGCACGACGTTGCCGAGATCCAGGACGATGGCTTTGGGGGTACCGCGCATGTTCAGGTTGAGTTCATATGAGCCGGGCTAGAGTAGCTTCACGGTGAGAGGTTGAGATCGGTCATGACGACCGTTAGTGGTTTCGACGGTAGTTCTCACCACTGGTTCGCTACAGCGATTCGCTCCCTCGCGGGTATTTGCTCCCTCCCGTCCTGCTGTGGCGAACCCTCTTTTCTTACTTCCTAGGAACGCACTATCACATCGGCGGCACGGCCGCGTCTAGTCGTCATCTTCGAGGGATAGCTCATCGGCAGTAGTAGCCGTCGAGACGAAGACATCCCAGCGCGCGCTGATGAAATCGCCGAGTTCGACGAGTGCGTGGAATTCGCTCTGTGAGACCGGATTGTCCTGCGCGTCCTGGAACTCAGTGATGCCGTCCTCGCCCTGAATGTCCACCGACAGAATACGGAATTGCCCTGTAAAGGCATCCTCGAAAGTGACCGGGCCGCGCAGTCTAGCCCTGTCCTCGGCATCTTCGCGTTCGAGCCGCGTGGCGGCGACGTTGGCGCCATCCAGGTAGCCGCGCAACTCGACCTCGTCGTTGATGCTGAGATCGGCCAGCGTCAGGGGATCGAGACCGACACTGGAATCGTCTTCCAGCTGTGTGAGGTCTCTGATCACGAACGTAACACCCAGCACCGTCACGGATCGATTAGTCACATCGATCGCCTCGATGTTGCCTTCGGCCCGAATAGCATTGGTGGGTTGAATGACGACGCGCGAGGCAACGATCGGACCGGTGCCATCACCGGCGCCTTCCACCGAGACGCGCACACCCAAGGCTAGGTCGTCACTGTCGCCGTTAACGAATACCGTCGAGGCGTCCGTGGTGACGGGTGTGGACTGCACGGCGAAATCGTCCGCGGCCGTGAATTGATCGATAATTCCTTCCGCGCTGGCTAGCGCGTCGCCGCCGATGGTCAAACTCGGCAGCTGTTCCACACGCGTTGCGGTGAACTCAGTGTTGCTTGTGAGCCCGGCTGGATCGCCCACGGCCTCGACAACGTTACCGCCCGCGATCTGGTTGCTGGAAAAGTTCTGAAGCGCGGCACTTGAAAAATCGACGGTGAGCCCGCCTACGTCGAATGTGGTGCTGGTGAGATTCGCGACAACACCGGTGACTTTGTATTCGGTTAAGGACGGCGTTAGCTCAATGTACGAGGCGCGTATTTGTCCGGTATCGTCCAGCACGCCGCTCACTTCCAGCTCGTCGGTGATGACCAAGTCCGCAAGTGAGATGCCTGAAAAGGTAGTGGACGCATCGGTCACGACGTTCTGGCCAAGCACGACCAAGTCGGCTCTTCCGAGGGTCAAGTCCACAATGGTCACGGACGAGACGGGTCCTTTGACGTTCGAACGATAAGAGACATGCGAAGCGCTGGTACCTGCGGCGTCCGTGACCACCAGCACCTGTTGCCCCTGACGCAGATCTGCCTGAGAACCGGACACACCCTCGATGGTGAAATCCGCAAGATCCGTATCGATCACATCGTCGTCGAGCACCACGCTGCCGAATGCCTGGATGTCGCCGAAGGAGACATTGGCGCCGGTGCCGCCGGAGGCGACGTCGAGGTCCACGCCGACCTGACTGGCATCGATGATCAGTCCCGCTCCGCCGGGGATCAAACCGCCCACGGTTGGAGCCGAACCGCCGCCGGATCCGCCGCCACCTCCGGTACCGCCACCGCCCGTGCCGCCACCACCGGTTCCGCCGCCCCCGGACCCACCCCCGGGTTGTTGATTGATGGTGGGTGAACTGCCGCCGCCGCCCCCGCAGGCGATGACCGCGACGCTCAAGGTGAATACAATGCAAAACTTCAATTTCATGACTACTCTTCTTCGTCCGGTGCTTGAGCCGGACGTACCTCTCGATTGATTTGGAACATACCGACGCCGGCCGCAAAGCGGGCGTCCTTACCGGATTTTTCGCTCCCTGCATCGTGCTCGATCAGCCAGCGCCGGATGTCGTCGATGGCGTTGAGGGAGACGCGTTTGGAATACTCGTTGAAGGCGGCCAGGTGTGCTTCGGGCAGGTTGTCCGCCAAGACTTTGTACTGCAGCAGCGGGTCGGCATCGCTTTGAATGTTGGCATCGATGGTGTCGATGAGCTCCGCCACGTCGACACCGAGAATGTCCACCTGTGCCGCCGGATCCTGAGCCGGGACGTAGCCGCGCTTAGACATGCTCAACCGCCCGTCGTGTTCCTCGATTGCACCGAGTCGCAAGAGCTCGTCCGCAACACTGCGCGGATACATGTCGCCGCTGTACTTCTTTACAAGTTCGGTGAAGTTCGGTGAGGTCTCTGCAAACGGTAACGCTAAGGGGAAACCGGCGCTCGACTGAAACGTCTTGTCGGTCAGCCAGCCATCCAGGACCTTACCGGCACGGTTCCACCAGATCTTATCTTCGTCGGTCAGACCTTCCAACTTGTACAGACGCGAAACTTCCTTGCGGTTGAGGCCGGTGATGACTGAAACGCGAGCCAACGTCTGGGGTTTACCTTCGATGCCGAACTCGTGGTACGCCACGTCTACGAACACTTTCCGAGCGAGTTCTTGAAAGACGTTGGCGGTGACACCGTTGCGCAACAGGATGCGCACGAGTGGATAGAGGACACGACGGGCAGCGCGCAGCAAATGTTCTTCAAAAGACTTTCCGCTACTCATGCCGTATTGTCGTGCCTCCACTCACTGACTTAGTCCTCGAGCGACAGTTCTCTGACCGCAACGCTCGGGTCGGTCGTCGTATCCTGCCAATCGGCTTCAACCAGCGTTTGCCCGTCGTCGATGGCTTGAAAGAACGCATCAGCGCTGAGTACCTGGTCGTCGAAGCCTTCATACTGCGTGTTGGCGTCGGTCACGATGGGCACGCCGAGTATGGCTAGGGTTCTCGAGTCTACATCAACATCCGAGGCCGGTCCGCGCAGACTGGTCTCGTCAACGTCGTCGCGCTCGATTTCACTGGCCAGTACCCTGCCGGTCACAGCGTTGCCGCGCACCTCCAAAAAGTCTCCCGGCAAGATGTCACTCAACACGAAATTCTGGACATCGTCGCGCGCATCTTCGAACTCGGCTGAATCGCGCGGTTCGATGACGATACCGAGAATGGTGAGGCGGTTGGCGTTTGCATCCACGGATTCGACGATGCCGTCAACGCGGGCGCTGTTACGAGCGAATTTGATTTTGGTAGCAAGAACGGCGCCATCGTCGGCGATGCTGCCTTCGATCTGGACTTTGGTCCCCGTGGTTAGCAGTGACGCTTCTCCGAACAGGAATTGCGTATTCTCATCGAAACGCACGACAGTACCGCCAATTTCGAATTCGAAGTCGTTGTTGATGACCGTGACCAGGCCTTCTACGCGAATGAGTATGCCGTTACGGTCGGGCAGGTCGGCGCCAGGACCGGCGGGCTCGATTTTAGTGGCGAGCAAACTGAAGTCCCCCGGGCTGTACGCCTTATTCTCGTCTTTGACCTCTACCAACAGATCGTCCGTCAACTCGGCCAAGTCATCGAGCCTGGCCGCAGCATAGTTGACCGACAAACCGCCTACGCGAAACGTCTGCGCATCCGTATCCAGGTCGCGAATGAGACCGATGACTTTGAACGCGCTGACATCGTCGTCTTTACGCTCGATAAAACTGGCCTCCAGCACATCGTTGGGCCCGCGCAGCCCACTGACTTCCAGAACGTCACCGACGATGAGGGTATTGGGATCCAAATTGTCGTCGAACACGGTTTCGGGTTGCACAAGTACGGTTTGTCCGAGCACGGTCAGCTCATCACCATTGATCGCATCGATGGGACCCTTTACGTCTTCTTCGAACGAAACACTGTGAGCGACGCCATCGTCCATATCGCCGCGCAATTCGACCTTCATGCCCACGCTGAACTCATCCTCAGTGGCATCGTCGTCGTCTTTTGAGAACGAGGCGTTGGACGTGTCGAAGCGCACGCCGTCGATGAATACGCTGCCGAAGCCCGTAATCACGCCGCTGACAATGTCTGCCGTAGGGGGCGGCGTCGGCGGATTGCTAGGGGGAGGATTAGTGCCGCTCCCGCCGCCGCTACCGCTGGGTGGGGGTGCTGCGGAGCTACTGCCACCGCCTCCACCTCCGCATGCTGCAAGTAAACTGCATATCGCTAGAGCTACCATCCACCGGGTCTTCATCGGATTTCCTCACAGTGTTGCTTCATCGTCAAGGGAGTATATTCCCTCTTTTAACAATGTAAAGGGAATATTTTCCCTTTCTATACATAGTCAGCAAGGTACGGTCTGAGTAACGGTATTCAGAAGGGGCTTAGTAGCCTGCGGCGCTGCGCCGGATGGTGTCTGCGTAGTCTTCGGTGAGCAGCGTGTAAGTGGACTCACCCTGCTTCATGACATAAAGCGGATCGCTGACCTGGGTCAGATCGTAGCCTTCCTTACGCAGGTGGCCCTTGACCATCTTGAAGGTGCCCGTCACGTCGATGTCGTGCTGAATCCGCAAAAAGACCGGCACAGCGTAGGCGGGCAGCGCGTCGCGTACGAATTTGCTGAAAGCCTCGAGATCGAGCGCAGTGACGCCCTCTTCCAGTATCAACGCCGCCATACCGGCGCGACCGTCTGCGCCGGGTATTTCCACGCCGTATACGTTGCAGAATTCGATCTCGTCGAATGCGTTGATGATCTCGCCGACTTCGTTGGTTGATACGTTTTCGGATTTCCAACGAAACGTATCGCCGATGCGATCGACGAACTGATAGTGGGCGTAACCGAGATCAAAACCCACATCGACGGTGCGCATCAAATCCCCCGTATTGAACCAGGCGTCGCCGTCTTCCAGGGCGTTGCGCAGCACTTTTTTCTCCGTCGCATCGGCGTCCGTGTACCCCTCGAACACCGTATCCTCCGTGATCTTGCCGAGCAACAATCCCGGCTCACCGTCGGCCACTTCAATGCAGTAGCCGTTCGCGTCACGCACGATTTCGTCGTTGTATACATCGTATTGCACCAAAGACACTTGCGCTGAGGTCAAGCCGACAGTGCAGTCCTTGTTCATCAGATTGGCAAAGGCGACATTGCCTTCGCTGGATCCGTAAAACTCCGCGACGCGTGAGATGCCGAAGCGTTTCTTGAATTCCAGCCAAACGTCAGGCCGCATGCCGTTGCCCATCATGGTACGCAGCGGGTTGTTGTGATCGTCCGGTTGCGCTTCTGTGTTGATTAAGTATCGGCACAGTTCGCCGATGTAAACCAAGGCCGTGCAATTGTGGGCGCGCACTTCCTTGAGAAAGTTACTGGCGGAGAACTTACGCCGTACAAACATACTGGCGCCCGCGCTCATGGCAGCGCCTGCGCCGATCATCAAGCCGGTGCCGTGATAAAGCGGTAGACAAAGGTACAGACGATCCTGGTCGGTCAGCTTCAGCCCGGCAGTAGCGGACATATCGGCGCTCATCAGATAACGCCGATTGGACAACACGGCGGCTTTCGGCAGTCCTGTCGTTCCGGAGGTGAAGATATAGAGCGCGGTCTCACCGATAGTAATGTCATTTGTGTCGGTTGGATTGTCAGTACTTTGCTCAGCGCTATCGGCGACCAGGTCGCGAGCCCAGTTTTCGCCGTGAGTGAAGCCGTCGTCCGGCACTGAGAGATAATCCTCGCCTTCACGCAGCCCGAGCTCGCCCTTGACTTCCGTCAATGCGTCCGCGAGCTCTGCACCGAAGATGCACTTCTTCGAATTGGTGATCGAGATGCAGTGAGTTAATGGACGGCCGCGCAGATTGGTATTGATGAGCGAAGCGACGGCACCCAATTTGTTCAACGCCACGATGGTGGCTAGAAACTCGATGCGGTTTTCCATCATCACGCTGACGGTGTCGCCGCGATTCACACCCTGTGCAACCAAGGTATGTGCGAACCGGTTGGCCATGTCGTTGAACTCGGACCATGTGACCTCGCGCCCTTCGAAGAGGATTGCCGGTTGGTCGCCAATTCGCGCTGCCGTGGCTTCGACCCGGGCGGCAAAGCTGTCCTTGACCTCCGGCGGACGGGGTTTCATCCCGCGCTTCAGTTTCAGCAGAGTGGGGACTTGGGCTAGGGTTTGCGCGACGTCGACGATTCCCATGGCGCTCGCTTCGTTGTTGTTGTCGATGCCACAGGTTATCGCGAGAGTCGGATTTGGTACAGTGGACGAAAACACCACTTGGGGAGAAAAGATGAATCAGTGGCAGATTGGCGACGTGAAGATTACCCGCGTTGTAGAGATGGAGGTTGCGGGCGGCACCAAGTTCATCTTGCCCGATGCGACACGCGACGCCTGCAAACCCATCGATTGGATGCAGCCGCATTTCATGGATGCAGAGGGTAATCTCATCATGAGCATCCACGCCTTGGTGGTGGATACGGGCGAGCGCAGAATCATCGTGGATACCTGCATCGGCAACGACAAGGAGCGCAACATTCCCACGTGGTCGAATTTACAGACGAACTTCCTGAACGATCTGGCCGAGGCCGGTTATCCTCCCGACAGTATCGATACCGTCATGTGCACTCACCTGCACGTCGATCATGTCGGGTGGAATACCATGTTGGTGGATGGGCAGTGGGTGCCGACTTTTACCAACGCACGCTACCTGGTCGCCGAGAAAGAGTGGGCCTATTGGGACGCCAACGAGGACGAAACCGTCTATGGTCCCGTGTTGGCGGACTCCGTTCGTCCCATTGTCGATGCCGGACTCGCGGATTTCGTGAGCGAGACACATGAACTCTGCGAGGAGGTGCGCCTCGAACCGACCCCGGGCCATACGCCGGGACACGTCAGCGTGCACATCAGCTCCAATGGCGCCGAAGCCTTGATCACCGGAGATTGCATCCACCATCCCGTGCAGATGACGAAGACCGGATGGTGCAGCTCAGCAGACTACGACCAAGCTCAGGGGCAGACGACCCGGGAGGACTTGTGTGAAAAGTACGTCGACCAAGACGTGCTGATCATCGGCACGCATTTCGCCACACCCACCGCAGGTCATATTAAACGGCACGATGGCGGAGGTTACTGGCTGGACGTGGGTGGGCCATAAACAAAAACGGCGCCATGCGGCGCCGTTTTTATTCATACGAAGCAGTTGTTACTGGAAGGTGAACCGGTACTGTAAGCTGACAGTGCGTCCGAGCGGTGTCGTTGCTGCTTGGTCGAGACTGTTCGGACCGGTGTTGTTACAAGTCGGCGGTGGTCCCGGGTTGAAGTTCGGGCAGCGTCCGGGAATGGCGCCGCCGCCGATGGCGTAGATCTCATCACCGAGGTTGCGGCCGATCAGATTGAACTGGTGTCGACCATCGTCTGAGTACAAGCTTACCGCCGCGTCCCAGATCCAGAACGAGTCCTGCTCGAACGGATCAAGCGTTGCAGTCCACGCATAGTCGCCAGTGAACCGCGCATCCGCGGAGAAGCTCAAACGCCATGCGTCGCTCATGGGCACATCGAACGTACCACCTAAGAAGCCGGTAATGTCCGCGGTGCCTGCGCCATCTTCGCCTTTGAGGTTTTCACCGGTTGCGTTGATGAAGTCTTCGGAATAGGTGGTGTCCGTCCACGCCCACGCGCCACGGAAGCTCAAGCCGTCGACGTTGGTCTGCCACAAGAAGTCGAATTCAAGACCTTCCGTTTCCAGAGCAGATGCGTTGAAGGTCTGGAACTGAATGGTCGATGAGTCGAAGAGCTGAACTTGCAGATCCGAGTACTCATAACTGAAGGCGGTGGCATTCAGCCGCAACGAGCCGTCCAAGAAAGCACCCTTCATCCCTATTTCGAATCCGTCGGCCTCTTCGGACTCGTATTCCAAGAAGCCGAAGTCGCCGCCGTTGACAGCAGGATTTAGCGCTGCGGTCGGTAAGGCGCTGTTGTCGATGCCGCCGGACTTAAAGCCTTCTTTGTAGGCTGCGAATACACTGATGTCGTCGTTGATGTAGTAGTTGATGGCGATTTCGGGCGAAAGGTTGTCGTCTTCGAACTCCAACCCATCGATAAGCGGGGGTGCGCCGAATCCAAACAATGCCGCAGCGCCATGCAGATACGGAATGCGGATGTGACCGTCCTTTTCTTCCTCAGTATAACGGGCGCCGAATGTCAGCTCGGTCTTTTCGTTGATGTCCCAATAGAACGCCGCAAAAAAGGAGAGCACATCAGTGTCCAGGAAGTGGTCCTTGTTGTAGTCGTAGCCGTTGCCGGTGAACGGATCGGGGCCGACAAACGGATTGGTCGGATCGACCGGTGCAACGATCGGCCTGCCGCTGGCGGCTGCAACGACGTCGATGAACTCGGCGTAAGACGCAAAGCCGCCGAGGCCCGCCAGGAAGTCAGCACCCGCTTGGGGGACCAGGGGCAGGTTGAACGCAAACTGGTGCGCATCGAATTCCTGCTCGATTTCCTGCCACAAAAAGCCGAGCTGGAAATTCAGCGGGCTATCGAGGTTGCTTGCTAAGCGAAACTCTTGCGAGATGCTCTCGTAGAAGTTGAAGTGCAGGCCGCCGAACACGCCAGCGCCGTAGCTGTAGTCGTCCAGTTCATCGTGTTCGAGATCGACATAGCCCGTGATGCCGGTGAGGGTAAAGTTCTCGTTGAAGTCCCAATCCCAGCGCAGGGAAACGAAATCGGTTTCTTGCGATAGACCCGGGCGGCCGTCGTCGTACCCACCGGGCAATCCGGCGCGTAGTGCAGGGTGCAAATTGAGCTTCGACGTATTGCCGTTGAGGCGACAGTCATCCACACCTTGGAACACGTTGAACACCAACGTTGCGGCTGGAATGGCCGTCGGTTCGTGGGCACCCTCCGGGCAGACGTCTTCAGCCCAGGCGGTGCCTGCGCCGTCGTTGTCGTATTCCGAGTAGCTGTACTTCAGCTTGGCGGTGAACGTATCAGACGGATCCCAAACTAAAGTTAGCCGCGCGTTGAGCGACTCGTCACCATAGAATCTGGCAGCGCCGTTGATGGGTACGTTAACGGTGTCGTTAGTGGCGGAGAAGTTTTCGAACAACTCGTCGTTCTCTATGTAGCCAACTGCCAGACGTGCGCCGAACGTATCCGTGATGGGACCGGACAGAATGATCTCACCGAAGGTGCCTTCGTACTCAGTTTCAACGCCGCCGCTGATCTGGAATTCGAATTCATCGCCGGGATCGTTGGTGGTGATTGACGCCACGCCTGCCGTAGCGGACTTACCGAAATAGAGCGATTGCGGACCTTTCAGTATCTCGAGTTGTGCCATGTCGAGGTACGAATTGTGGATGAAGCGCCCCCTGTTGACGACCACGCCGTCCAGGTTAATGGCCACCGAATGGTCGAATGCCGCCGAGATGGAACTCGAACCAATGCCGCGTAACCGCAGGCTGGCGCCGTTGCCGGATCCGCCATGTGAGATCACCATGTTGGGGACCATTTTTGCGGCGTCCACCAAGTTGGTGATGTTGTAGCGGTCCAGATCTTCTTCTGTCATGGCCGCGATAGTGACAGGTACATCTTGCAGGGTTTCAGCCTGCTGGCGCGCCGTGACGATGATTTCTTCGATGACGCCTTCTTCGGCCCACACCGAAGCGCCGGTAATTACGCCAAGCACAGCCCCAAGCAGGACCGCCAGCGTTCGTATGGCTTTCACGATATTTACTCTCCATTTTCCCAGGTACTTGTTTTAACAGGCATTTTGCCCGCCCAGCGATTTCCCCAAACCGCCGAGAAGCTGACTATAGTGCGGTTATTAGACCGTAACAAGAAGCTTGTCCGACAGCAGATTAGGGGGGAATCAGGCATGATGGCGGCTGAATGCGGCGAGACCGGCCGAAAGCCCGGATCTGGCGCACCCAGCCGTTAGGGACACTTGAGGAGACGTTCAAATGAAACCCCAAATCATTCTCGCCGCCATCGTCGTGTTGGTCGGCATCTATTTGCTGACGAGTGCGTTCGTCATCATCAACGCCGGGCACGTCGGCGTGGTCCGTACTTTGGGTGCGGTGCAACCCGTGCCGATGGAAGAAGGCTTTCACTTCAAAAAACCGTTCCTCGACGTGGTGGAGGAGATAGACATTCGCCTGCGGAAGGCGGAAAACCATGCCAGTGCGGCTTCGAAGGACCTGCAGATAGTGAGCACGAAAGTTGCCGTGCAGTATTCGCTGACGGGTCCGGTCGTACCTCTGACCTATCAAAAAATCGGTCGGCGTGAAATCGTGGAGTCTACACTGGTCGATCCGGCGATCATGGAGTCGGTCAAGGCAGTGACAGCGCAATATACGGCGGAACAGCTGATCACCAAGCGTGCTGAGGTGAAGACGCAAATCCAAAACGCGATTCAGGAGTTCGTCGACACTACGTTGGAGCAGAAAGAAGTGATAGGCGCGCTGAGCCTCGCGAATGTGGCCATTACCGACTTCGAATTCTCCGCCGAGTTCAACCGCGCGATCGAAGAGAAAGTGCGGGCAGAACAGGAAGCGTTGAAAGCCAAGAACGAAAAACTCAGGCGTGTAACACAGGCGGAAGCCGCCGCTGCAGAGCGCACGCTGGCGGCAGATGCCGAAGCCTACCAGATTGAAGTGGCTTCAAAAGCACGCGCCGATGCGATCCGCCGGGAAGCGGAAGCGCTCAAGGACAATCCGGCGCTGATTCAATTGCGCATTGCAGAGCAATGGGACGGACACCTGCCGCAAGTATCCGGCGGCGGAGCCATTCCGCTTTTGAACATCGATTCGATTCGAGGTTCGGGTAACTAAGCAAACCCGCGATGCGGATGAAGCGCCGACAGCCCCAGCGGCAGACTTAGCTGCCGGTGAACTTGGGCTGGCGCTTCTCCTGAAATGCCGCCACTGCCTCGCGATGGTCCTTGCTCGCCATGGTCACCTCCTCGTACTTCAGGCACATGGGCATGATCATGCTGGATACGGAACGCAGGTAGGCGTTCACGGCCATTTTTGATGCGGTGATCGCCTTAGGTGCGCCTGCAGCCAGGCGTTCCGCAATTTCCAGGGCTTTCGGCACGACGGCGTCGGTTGCATCGACGTAGAAATTGGCCAAGCCCATCTCCAGCGCTTCCTTGCCCGCAACCCGGTCACCCGTCATCAAAAAGTATTTGGCACGATTTACGCCGATGAGAAAGGGCCAGATCACCTGTCCGCCGTCTCCGGCGCCGATACCCATGTTGACGTGAGTGTCGGCAAACACCGTGTTCGGCCCTGCGATCACCACGTCGCATAGCAGCGCCACGTTGGCGCCAAGGCCCATCGCGTAGCCGTTGACGGCCGAAATGATGGGCTTTTCACACTCCAGAATGTGATCCACGATTTGCCGAGCTTCCACCCATAGGTTCGGCCCTTCCGGATTGCTGCCAATGGGATCGTCCGGTCCAAAGTCGCCGCCCGCGCAAAACGCGCGCCCTTCGCCGGTCAAGATCAGCACCCGCAGATCACGATCGTTGCCGAAATCCCGGCTGAATCTTGCTAGTTCCGCGTGCATGGTGCCGTTCACCGCATTGAGGCGCTCGGGCCGGTCGAGCGTGACTACCGCAATACCCTTGTCGCGCTTTTCGATGCGCATTGTTTGGTAGTTTTCTTGTTTGAGCATGTTTCCCCCTTGAATGGTCGTAAACCGTAGAGCAGTTTGATCTTGCAAGGTGGGGGCGTCAATTTAGCCGGAATTTGCGTGACGTACTGCCAGCATGCTGTCAGTAGGGTTGGTGCATACTTGAGAGATGCCTAAAGCAAATCGTGGTGGATGGAAGACTTGCTCTCGCGGTCACAAGTACCGAAGTGGGTGGAAGTTCTGCCCTAAGTGACTCCCCGGACGTGCGCGGCGAGTCGCTGCGGAGAAAGCAAAGTGTGTCGAGTCGAAGTGATTCGTGGGACTGCCACGTCTACTGTCACCTAACCGTACGTTGGGCATGTTCTTGTTCTGCGTGGCTTCCGGCGAAGCCGTTATTTCCATAGCGCGCTAATCACGGCACCATGTGGATTGACCCTGGAGTTTGGAAATGACATGAACGAACACCTGCAGCCGATCATCGAAGATGCGTGGGATAGCCGGGAAGAAATCAGCTACGACACGCAAGGCGAGACTCGAGATGCCATAGATCAGGCGTTGGCGATGCTGGACAAAGGTGAAGCTCGCATCGCCGAGAAAGTCGGTGCTGACTGGGTGGTTAATCAGTGGCTCAAGAAAGCGGTTCTTCTCAGTTTTGCGCTCAACGATATGCGCAAGATCGACGGTGGGCCTGGAAACGGAGGCTGGTGGGACAAGGTGCCGTCGAAGTTTGCGGGATGGACAGACCAGCGGTTTCGAGAAGCTGCTTTTCGAGTGGTGCCATCGGCAGTGGTTCGGTATTCAGCGTTCGTTGCACCCAGTGTGGTGCTCATGCCGAGTTTTGTGAACGTAGGCGCTTTTGTGGATAGCGGGACGATGATCGATACGTGGGCGACTGTTGGCTCTTGTGCCCAGATAGGTAAAAACTGCCATATTTCCGGCGGAGCAGGGATCGCGGGCGTACTCGAACCGTTGCAAGACGAGCCGGTGATTATTGAAGACGACTGTTTCATAGGCGCTCGGTCGGAAGTGGCCGAAGGCGTGATCGTAGAACAGGGCTCCGTCCTTTCCATGGGTGTCTACATCGGGGCTTCGACCAAGATCGTTTACCGCGACACCGGGGAGATCATCACCGGTCGGGTACCACCGTATTCGGTAGTCGTCCCCGGTACGCTTGGAGGCGGCCAACGTGAGGATGGGAGCGTTGTGCCCAACCTTTACTGCGCGGTCATTATCAAGCAGGTCGATGCGCGAACGCGCTCGAAAACGTCCGTAAACGAACTCCTTCGCGACTGATTTTCGAACGACCGTCTGTTGACGACCCAACAGCCATTCCGGTTGTCGGGCTCTTTATAGAGGTTACACGCTTCCCGCGTAACACCGAATTTGGATTCTGGTTGACTGGCCGTGTTTAAGTCCTTCTAGGCGTCGACATCGTTGCTTCTACCGAATTCAACCCAATATTCATCATCTTCGTTTGATCGGGAGATTATCAAATCAATCTCTTCTGCAAAGTCCGATTCGAACATTTTCCTACCCCATTCATCCCACCACTTCTTTGGCCATCTGGCGGAGAAGTACCCGGGTATCCTCTTCGAAACGACATTCCAATCCGAATCTAAGCCAGCTTTGTCATGGAGATACTGATTTCGAGCGACATACAGCATAGAAAATAGGTAGGACTCGACCCCTGCTGCATCAATCGGTTCTAACTCTTCCAAATTCTTAATGTAGCAACGAAGTAACGGTTGCTGTAGGGAAGCCTCAATTTGAAGGTGTTGGACAGCAAGCAGCTGTTCGGTCTGAGCATTCAAATTCTGAGACCGCATTGACTTCGAACTATGTCTAATTTGAGTAGCGAGATAAACAAGTGAAATGAAGACGACAGTGGCCCCTAATACCTCCCCGATTGCACCGATTGCTTCCCAGTTCATTGTTCAGATCACTTAGCTAGACGACCGAGCATTATGTACTAATTCTTGGGTTGGGATTTCCGTTCCTGGCCGAAACTCGGCTGAACGGGTCTGCGAAGTGAACGTCTGCCATTCTGGGAGAGAATCTGTACTTCCGTTAACGACCCAGACCAGCCGGTCAAAGATTCATTACGAATCTCTGAGTTTCGCGCTTCGAATCTAGAACGCCCTTCTTCGAAAAAACGGCTATTCTGGGAGCGCTTGGCTAACCGAGTTAGTAACCGCCTTTCTCCAAAGCCTGCCTTAGTCCTCGAAACCGTTTGCGGTACTGTGCTGGCGTCACGCCAACCTTGCGCCGAAAAAGCCGACCAAAGAATGCCGAATCTTCGTAACCTACCTGCTGCGCGACGGCCTCGATTGGATCGTCACCGCGTTCGAGGATCTGTTTCGCCTCCTCAAGACGCAGTGTGTGGACGTATTCCATTGGCGCGAGACCGGTTGCTTGGTTGAACCGTCGACTGAAAGTGCGCTCGGGCAAGCCGATGAGGTTAATCATGCCAGCAACGGGCGATGGCTGATCATAGTGAGTTGCGATCCAAGTTTGGCAGCGCGCGATCAGAGCATCTTCCACCTGGCGGCTTCGTGCGAGCATCGCAAAGGGAAGCTGTCCCACATCGTGCCAGTCGATCAAGAACAGCTTGGCGATCGACAAAGCCTCGTCGACGTTAACGAGCCGCGCGACCAAATACAGCGCGAGGTCTTCCCAGGAGGTTCCTCCACCGGCCATGATCAGGCGTCCGTCCTGCCCACCAACGACCAAAGCCCGTTGCGGAAACACTTTTACACCAGGGTACTTTGCTAGCGTGTCGCAATAGGCCCAGTGCGTGGTCGCTTCTTCTCCGTTGAGTAAACCAGTTTCGGCGAGCAGGATCGCGCCCGAACAAGCGGTTGCAACAATCGAGCCTTGGTCGTAGCAACAGCGTAGCCACTCGATCTCGGCGCTGTGAGATTCGGAGATGTTCGCATCCGGCGATACCGCTATTTCAGGCACGCATACCACGTCTGGGAACGCCTCGAGCCTCCCGTCCGGTACGATTCGCACCCCGTTGGCAATTGTCATCGGACGAGACCCGGCCGCTGCAACCACCTTCGGCTCGAGCACCGATTTGCCCTCCCGCCCCTCCACCAGGCTCGCCCAGTCACGACCGGCGGAGGCGAGAACATCGTAGATGCCGTAGAGCGTCGAAGCAGCAACTTCAGGGATCGCCAGCAAGGCAATTCGAGATCTATCAGTGGACATGGCGAAAATGACCGGTTTTTGTCTCTTTTCACTTCAGTATAAGGCGGTCGTCATGGTCAGACTACGCGTATAGGTCGGAGCGATCTGCGGATTTGCCCCGCTACTGAACCGAAACATCGAACCATCGACATAGGAGAAAACCATGAACACGGCCTCACCGCAGCCATCCAATCACGCCTTCGATCATGAACGCGAGACAGCGTTCGAGGAGCGCTTTGTCCACGCGTTGAACGAAGGCGGCATGCTGCAACTTGTATCCCTTGGCCACCGAACCGGCCTGTTGAACCGATTGGCAGACGGCGCCTCCGTCACAAGCGAATCCCTCGCGCTCGATTGCAACCTCGACGAACGCTATGTACGCGAGTGGTTGGGCGGACTGACCAGTGCCGGCGTGCTCGAGCACGAAGCCGACACGTTGACCTACTGCCTGCCACTAGAACATGCCGGGTTGTTGAGCGATCGGGGCGACGTCAATCTCGCCATTTTGTCTCAATTTCTGCCACTGTTCGGCACGGTGGAAGATGAGGTGGTCGACTGCTTTCGGCACGGCGGTGGGGTGCCTTACTCACGCTACGGGCGATTCCACGAGATTATGGCCGAGGACAGCGGTCAGACGGTGCTGCCGGCTCTATTCGACGCCATCCTGCCGCTTGTGCCAGAGATAGTGGGCCGCCTAGCGGCCGGTGGCATACGTGTGCTCGATCTCGGTTGCGGCCGGGGGCTTGCGTTGATGAAGATGGCCGAACGCTTTCCGGCAAGCGAGTTTCTTGGCTATGACCTGTCGGCAGAAGCGATCGACTGGGCTTGCGAGCGTGCGGCCGAGCGCGGGCTCGACAATCTGCGCTTCGAAGTTCGCGACCTCACGGACTTCGATCGCACCGCCGATGTGGCCGCGTTTGATTTCGTCACCACCTTTGATGCCATCCACGACCAGGCTCTACCGCTCAACCTATTAAAAGGTGTACGACGAACGCTCCGTGCCGACGGCGTATATCTGGCGCAGGATATTCACGCTTCAAGTCACCACCATCAAGATCGCGAGCATCCACTCGGCCCGCTGCTTTACGCGGTCTCGATCATGCATTGCATGACGGTTTCCCTGGCACAGGGCGGCGAGGGTCTTGGCACGATGTGGGGCCGTGAGCGGGCCCGAGACTATTTTGCGCGCGCGGGGTTCGCCAGCGTCGAAGTGCACCAACTTCCTCACGACTTCCAGAACGACTACTGGGTGCTGCGGCCGTAAAGGATATGGCGGAGGAGTTGTTTGTCCCTCCGCCATGTTGTTTCCTAAATTGAAACGATTGCGGTTCCCGCGGCTTCATAATTGACGGCGTCCGATCCCCCGATGGCCGTTGTTGGCCGCTCAGAGCCAGTTGGATGGCGATTCTGAGCGTCGGCTTTGTAGAACTCTGCGAGTAGATTCTAGAATATCTCCAAAGCAGCCGTTCAGCTTTTGTGTGTGACCGGCAAAAAAACGAACCCGACGCAGCCTGCAGATCAGCTTATCGTTAGTAGAACACGTGTCCTCAACGTTTACGTCGTGCGGGAGTTTGCCGTTTCGGCGCCTACCCTATAGCCACAGCAATGACGCATCCGAGGAAGAAAACCACAGGGAACGTTACTACTCCAAGTCCGAAGTAGCGCATGCGCGGGTTCACGGCGGCGACGGTCTTAGGTGAACTCGGTTGTTCGATCTCCAAGAACTTGTAGCCACGCCTTGGCACGTTCGCAATGAATACCGGTGGCTTGTTGGTGTCGCCTAGCGCGATTCGCACATCTCGAACGGCTTGGTGAAGACCATCTTGCCATTCGACGGTACGATATTTCATAGAGCAGCGCGTAGCTTGTCGTGGTCGACGAGTTCTCCCTGATGCTCCAATAACACGACCAGCAGTTGAGCTGCCCTTGGCCTCAGTTTTACTGGGTCTCCGCCGCGTTTCAGCTCGAGCTTTGTCTGGCACTACTTCAATCGGCATTTACCTGGGTTGGCAGGCGACTATCGCGGCATTGAGGGGTTAAAGAACTTCTTCGTTAAGCTGGGCGAGACGAGCGACGGTAGTTTCCAGGTGAACGTAATCGATACGCGAGCGGCTGGCGATGAATTAGTCGTCACTCAAGTATGCAATTGCATGAACTTCGAAGGCAGCGCCATGGAGTTCGATGCCGTCGTAGTTTGGCGAATCGTCAATGGAAAAATTAGCGAAGCGTGGGATATTCCTGCAGTTAACACGATACGTGCTGTCAAGCAAAGGTAGAATTCTTGACCCGATATGCACTCCAGTATTGACAAGAAATCGCGGTGCAACAAACTGCTTGAATGGAAAACCCATCCAATAGTGCACCTGACTCCCTGACGCGGCTTGTTAGGCGAAGTTATAACCTGCGGGCATCAAACCTGGAGTCGATTCATCGGTTTGAAAGCTCTGAGCGCGGCGTCTACAAGGTGCAGCAACCAAAGGGACTGCCACTTCTGGTCCGGGCTGTCAGAAATGAGTCAACGGTCATGGATAGGCTATTTGGAGTTGCACGAGCTTTGAATGCATTGGCACAGGTGGATTTCCCCGCGCCTTTGGTTCAGCGCAATCGTGTTAGTGAACTTCTGTCTGCAAATGAGGATTGGGTCGTTCTTCTGCTAACTTTTGTGGAGGGTGGGCTCGTGTCCGACAGCGTAGCGGACATGACATCCATGGGCCGATTGCTTGCGCGACTACATCTTATTCCATCAGAGGAACTGCGCGCGGTAGAGACCGGAATTCCGGATTATCGCTACTACCCACAAGAAAAACTCAATCCGTGGCTGACAAAGCTCAAGGAAATCGAAGGGCTCGTTCCAACTGAATTAGAGAGCCGCCATGAATCTTGTGTCAGGACTCTAACAAGACTACAAACGTGGCCTGAATTGCCAATTTCACTTTTACACGGAGATTGCAATCCCCAGAACGCGATTCGGTCGGAGCGTGGGCAGATTACCTTCATAGACTGGGACAATGTCGGGTTTGGACCTGCAATTCTCGACTTAGCCTATTTACTTTTTCACTGCCACATCTGCCAACCAAGTTGGCCTACGATCGAACCAAATGAAGAGTGGATCGGTGGAATCTTAAGCGGGTACGAGCAATACAGATCTCTGTCTTCTTTCGAGCTTGAGTACCTACCGGATGCGATAGCGTTAGCTGAATGCCATCACTTGGCAAAGAGACTTCCGGCTGCGGTTCAAGAGGATTGGACTCAAGATAGAATGGTTACTCGCTTTTTTGGACGCGAGCATATCGTTACTCAGATTTCAGAGATTGCACTGACACATTGTGGGAAACGGCCATGATCTTCGCCTGCTCGTGCGTTTCCGGATTTCGGCCGTGTAGCGTAGTTTCTGGTAAATTCTAGGATCCAGGAAAATGACTATTGTGAAGCAGGATTTCTGAATGAGAGTCGATGGATGCTGCCACTGTGGGGCTGTTACTTACGACGCCGAGATCGATCCTGATCAGGTTGTGATTTGTCACTGCACTGATTGCCAGACGTTTTCTTCCGCGCCGTATCGCGTAAGTGTGTTCGGGGTTCCGTCGGAGAACGTCCGAATTGAAGGCTCGCCGAAGACCTACGTCAAAATCGGGGGCAGCGGCAGAAAAGTCCTGGTCGCGTTCTGTGGAGATTGTGGTACGGCGCTTTACTCTACGAAGAGCGATCCCCAAAGTCCTTTAAATCTACGCATCGGCGCCATCAAACAGCGCGGTGAGCTGATTCCGAAGATGCAAGGGTTCTGCGGATCTGCAATGCCTTGGGCTACGAATATCGAGGGCATTCGCACGATTCCTGAGCCAGATCGTTCCTGAAAGAGACCGGCAAACTTCGACCCGTAGGCGTCTTTTTTCGATTAACCTGGGCAGTATCAAACTCCGAATCCGACTAACGCAAAACGGCACATGCGCCCTACGAAGGTTTTGTTCTCACATTGCCCCAAAACAGCGGGCACTCACTTGATTGAATACTTTCAAAGAGAACTGGGCTATGAGGGTATTCAGTCGACAGCCAGAGGTAAAACTGGCGTTTGGAACGACTACACAAACGCCGAATTGCGCGCGGAGATATCCCGAAATCATGGATTCCTCACCACACATTCTCTGTCTTATGGCTGGCACGTCATGGTGCCTGGGGTCATACCAGCCGCGAGCTATGAAGAAATAGTCCAGTCGATTCGAGAGTTTCGAAAAGCGGGTTGGTTCATCTTCACGTTCGTTAGGCATCCCGGCGACGCTCTCTGCTCGTTCTACCACTATGTAAAGGACTATGAGAACAGAGATATGCCAGAGGTTATCGAAGCGCACACATCTGTGGAGATGCCAGTCGACGAGTTTCTAAAGCTGCATTGCGACAGAGAGCTTCTTCCTACCTACTGGAACGAGCTAGATTACGTTGGCATTGCAGGAAACGATCAGTTCAAAAGCTTCTTTGCCGAATACTTCGACCACACGTTCATTCCTAATGATCAGGGAAAACATGCTTCAAGCAACCCCGGATACTGGCACTATTGCAAGAACGGTGATATCTCGGACGTCACTCAAGCTAGGATAGCGGAGTCGCTTAGCATGAAGTGCTACCGAGATATTCAACAACTCCAACATGGCCGATGAGGTTTGGAGATCGACGAGGGCTGAGGCCGTGGTTTGGTAGAAGGATCCACTCAAGATAGACCGAGACGCGCAAGGTCTCCTTCCAATTCCGTCACCCCAACAAAGTAGATCGTTTGCCATCCGAGCATCGCTGCTGCTCGGACATTGGCGGACGAATCGTCAATGAGCATCAACTCCGCGCCAGAAAGTGATGTCATGGACTCTACTCGGCTAAAGGCTTTCGTATCGGGTTTGGCCGCCTTGAGCTCGAACGAAAACGCGATAGGATCAAATAGCGACTCAATCTGAGGGAACCATATTGGCAGGGCTCTGCGCAGGAGTGGCGGGTTGTTGGTTAGCATCCCGACACTAACATTAGCCGACAGCCTTCTTGCTACTTCTAACACCTCCATATCTAACAGAAATGCTCTTCGCCATATCTCTATTAGCTCAGTTTCAGTGAATTGTGTGCTAGTGGCTTCCTTGATGGATGAGCACATTTGTTCGAAAGTGTACGCCCCCGTATCGCAAGCGCTTGAAAAGCCAGATCCCCAGAGCCGATCTTCTACTTCATTCACCGACAAACCGGTTTGTTCTGCGAGTGCTTTGGTTCGCTCCTCTGGAACGAAACGACAAACAACATCCCCAAGGTCGAAAAAGACTATCTTTGGAATCTCCATCCGAGCAGTCTAGAGACCCGCAAGAATGACAGCTAGTGGCCGCTCAGCACCGTCGACGCTATGGCTCGAAATGGCTGCTTTGCGGAAAGCCGACGTTCCTGGCTCCGGCTATGAAAGCCTAGAATCGACCCACATCCGACATTGCGAGCAGACAATTTCGCCACCCGGTTAGATGCGTTTGAACGTGTTACTCGATGACTTCTGCGGCTCGTAACCGTTTATGGAAGGCGAATCCCTTGGTCTTTGATAACAGCGAGATTCTCTCGGAAGTCTTGATCGACTAACTCGACCTTTCTTCGTAGGTCATCTGGGTCGACGTACTTCATGTACTCATGAATGGACGCTTGTTCTTTTTGAGGGAAGTCTCTCTCAAGATAGCGAAGCTCAAAATCGTAACGATACGGGCGATAACGAATACCCATCAATTCGACCAACTTGCGCAACAAACCGTGGTAGAAGAACGCAAACGCTTCGGTGTAGTGATGGCGATCCAGAGGTTTGAGAACTTGCAAAATGTAGACAGGAAGTGCGTCCTCCAGCTCCTTGACTCTGTTTTGCAACCTTGCTTTCCACTCGATCTTGTTCACGGGATGAGGTTTTATCAGTCCCTTGTCGTCGAAGAAAACAACAGGTTTACCATGCCTTTCGACCACCATGCGTTCATTCAGAGACTCGCGAGAGTCTTCCGATAAGACTCCGATGTCTGCAACAAAGTGCTTAGGCGCTCCATCGTGAAAATAGATGCGATGCCTTAAAACGGGACCTGCGGGTTCAATATAGCGATGGATAATGGGTGGCATGACCGACTCCATCAGGTCAAAAGCTTCATCCGTCTTACAGGCGCATAGTGCATGAAGGTCGAGATCTGAATATTGATCGGTCGATCCCGTCGCCGCCGAGCCGCTTTCCCACAACGCAACGATCTTGGGATTATCTCGAAGAGCCTCAACTTGTTTCTGAATGTAGATTTCGCGATAGCTGGCCAATCGAACTCCACTGCGCATTCCGATCCTAGAAGTCATTGTGACATCGCCTCTGGTACTTTCACACAGGGTGGCTGGCCGCTTACTGCATAATAGATATGATCTGCGAACGGCTGCTTAGGAGAAAGCTGCCGCTAGGGAAGCGGAAGCGATAGACTCCTGTCGACCCATTGCTGACTCTCAGTGTCTGATGCAGGATCAGCGGATTTGGGACGATTCATGAAAAAAGCGCTATTCAGATTGGCGGCAGGGATCGGAGCCGCTCTCGTAGTTACCGCAATTGCGGTTGCCGGTGTTCGCCTTTTTTCCGATGGACCATTAGTGATCTTGCCGGGTGGACCAATGTCGGGGACAGTGAGTACCGAAAGCTTCCCGGGATTTGGTGAGAGATCCAGCGATTTCGTGGAATTACAGGTGGATGCCTGGCGCCCTAGCTCCCGTACCGTAATTGGTTTTCTCCACGATGAAACTCTTTATGTACCGTCGGTGCGTGGAGAAAGTAAATGGTGGCCACAACAGGTGCTGCAGAAACCTGATGTGATCGTGCGCTACCGCGGCATACTCTACCCACATAGAGCCTATCGGGTCGTCGATCCCGCGCTAATCCTAAAGCTTCGCGAAGCTACCGCCGAAGTAGAGACAATCGTATCAACGCCAGAAATGTTCACCGCCGATACGACATGGTTCTTTAAGTTGGAGCCTACTGCCCCCTAATCCCTCGGTCCGTTTCTGGCCGCTCAGCGACCGTCGACGGTATGGCTCGAAATGGCTGCTTTGCGGAAAGCCGACGTTCTTGGCTCTGGCTAGGAATGCCTAAAATCAACCCAAAGTGGCCTCTTGACGAATGCTGGTCGTTCAAAACAGTATGTTTCAACCGCTAGAGTAAGGTCACCAGTCATGGTCCATTGCAGAGGATGGTCATGGATGTTGTCCCTCATAGCCGGCGCTGCAATGCTGATATGGGGCTCCAACTTACAAGCCGCGCAACCTCCGAATCTACACCATCAGCGCCAAACGGCGGAGTCGTGCCTCAAGTTTTCTGATCCATACGTGAGCGTCCAGCGTTTCATCGTGAATTTCTGTAGGCGGACGGTCTACGTATCGGTGGTCGAGTTCCACGCACTAGAGCCCACCAAACACTGTGCGGTTTATGGTCTGTTAGGGAGGAGGTACGGCAAACAATACGGCGTTGGCGAAACCTACCTGCGCAACTCGCTTCACGCTTCATTCAACGTGGATCGCGCATTGGAGAACTGTAAATATAGCGGTTACGAAATGTCTGGTGAAGGTCTCGGCACCTTCATGCGCATTGTTGAAGACTGAACGAGTGTCTTCATAACCAAACTTCAGACGTGCTGACTCCTTCCGTAGCTCTGCTATTGGCCGAACGAAGCCTCGTGTACTGATTAAAGTTAACAGCGGCCGCTCGATGTTTAACTGTTCCATTGGAGAAACCGCTACAATCGTAAAATGAAACTTATTGAACGAATTACTGCATGGCTAGACCAATATGCTGTCGTCGAGCCAGAGAAAGATCTCAATGAACAACCGGTCGACAGTACCGATCTTCAAACAAGACAGTTAGAGACACTAGAAAAGTACCTTGCCGAGGGAGATCTTTTAGCTGCTGATCGAATTACTGCGTGTTTACTGTGTGACGGCGAAGATTGGACGGAGCCAAAGCCTGGTATGTTTGAGTACATCCCTATAAAGACGATAGATAAAATGTGGGTAAATGCTTCGAATGGACGGTTCGGCTTTAGTGTTCAACTAGCGCTTGCTGATTTTGTAGCCGACTCATTAGACAAGGCCGAGATACCGAGTTGGTACTCACACATCGATTATCAACAGAGTTATTCATGGGATGCGCCGGTTGGGCATCTGCCACACGCTTGGCTGTTTAGCGAAGAACTCGGTCGCGACCTCGACGGGGACCGTGTCAGACGAACTGGGGGCGAGGTGATCGATAAAGTGCGCTTCTGGGTTTTTTACAAACCACACCCATAAGCTAAGACCGCTTCTGGCCGATAGTCGCCGGTCAGCAGTGTAACCGCGACCGCCTCTTCACCCCGTAACGGACATTCAATGAAAAGCGGTTAAGCCATGGGAGTTAGGCTGCTCTATCCTGCCGTCTAGGTACTACTTTCGACATCGTTCGTCCCATTCGATTGAAGGTAGGTACTTCTCAGATATGCGTAGAACAGATACACAACAAGCAGGGTGCAAGTGCCACGGGCGAGTGTAGCCAACCATGAGCTTGGAAATGGATATATGAATGTTGAGTTTACAGACACTGACTCAGCTGCACCGTTGGCAGCCCAACCAATCGCAAGATCGAACGAGCCGCCAAAGTAAGCCACGGAGAAAACGCCGAGCAAAGGCCATAGAAACCGGCTCCGGCGAACCACTGCAAACCAGCAAACTGCGGCTGCAAGTAATACAGGCGCCGCATACAACAAGTACTGGCCGCTCCTTTCAATAACAGTGCCCGAATCGAAATGTCCCAGCCATTGACCCAGCAATACACCCATAACCGTGAGTGAAGTGACGATTACGACGGCAAAGACCAGACAACAGACTGGGACGAAAATGTAAAACAACCACGGCCATCGTGCTGCCCACGAACGCAATGCAGGCCGCTCAAGAAAGCCTTCCGCAATCTCTTTTTCGCTGCCAAGCCGCTTCTTTGCCGCGAATTGCGCCTCAGTGAGCGACAACCCTTGCCTAACATATTCACCCGTCAGTTCCTCGTAGTGGTCGCTGAGCTCCGTGAGCAATCGATTGATTCTTCGCGGCGATATCCCACCGCGCAGCAGGTCCTCGTAGAGTTTCTTGGATCCGAACCGATGTGCCATGATTTATACTCCCCTTTCTGCCATCGGGAAGGGATCAGATATTGCGCTTTCCACGCCGGATTGGATTCGGCGCCATCTTTCCAACAAGGCGTTGAGCCGCTTCTTACCCTTGTCACGAACCTGGTAGTACACCCGCGTGCGGCCGTTAACCTGCAGCTTTCTCGATTTCAATACTCCAGTGCGTTCCAATGAATGGAGCAGGGGATAGATCACACCCTCACCGATCGCAATTGCGCCGCCAGTGGTTTGTCTAATGGCTTGCACCAGCTCGTAGCCATACATTTCTCTTTGCGTGAGCAGACGCAACACGAGCAGCTCCGGTACGCCGCTCATAAACGGTGGATTGGATCCAGACACATATAGTCCGATGCCTATTAGTTCAAGGTATAATGCATAGAACTAATAGGTATGTAAAGGTTCAGTTGACCTTTTATCGCGCACGGATCAGAGCAGATGCCGCCTGACATACGGGATCTTTTCAGAACAGAGATTTTTGCCAAGTTAACAGAGATGGAAGAGGATAGTTTTCATCGAACGAAATGAAAGCCACGTTTTATTGTTGCGCAGAAACGTGAGCCACGTGAATGACCGCAAGTGGCCGAACTCGGCGGTACGATTGGCTAAGCTGAGCGGCTGCTTTGGAGCGGAGTTAAAGTGGTTTCTAGAATATCTCCAAAGCTGTCGTTCGATTCGAGATCATGACCGGCAAAAATCGACCCATAAGAGACGTGCGTTTACGTTTCCAAAACGGTTTATAAGTTGGACGCTGTAAGTAGTTCATCTACCAAGCGCGAAAACGGCTTGGCATGCATTTAGCGTCCTTCGGCATCCCACCACTCAAGGAACGGTTGCTTATTCAAAAACAACTTTGTCATTGCGATAGCGTTCCTTAATTCCGCATCATCAATTGCTTGTGATACCCCGAATCGGAACTCTGAGAGTATGTTGTGTTGGAGTCTCAGTGCGCGTAGTAGCAGGCCATCGTCCAGTTAGCCTCCATTTACCGAGAGTCGAAGGATCATAAACAGACACCACGTCAGTTCTTTCCCCCCTCTTCCGCCCCTCGACCAAAACGTTTCAACGACTGACGTGCCCCAGGTTTCGCGTTCACCAAGTTAAGGTGAGATGATGAAACGGGAGGTGCGAAAATGGCACGAAGGAGTTTTCCAAGGGAGTTCAAGTTAGAAGCAGTACGGTTGGTCACGGAGCAAGGGGTGACTATTGCTCAGGCTGCTCGAGATCTGGATATTCACGAGAACGTTTTAAGGAAATGGGTACGTCAATATCGAGAAGATCCGGCACACGCTTTCCCTGGTGGTGGACAGCTGAAGCCAGAACAGGCAGAGATTGCACAGTTAAAGAAAGAGATCCGTAAGCTCAAAGCCGAGCGAGATATCCTAAAAAAAGCCGCAGCCTACTTCGCAAAGGACTCAACGTGAGGTTTGAGTTCATTGCGAAGCATCGAGGGATCTGGCCGGTCACATGGATGTGTGAGGTGCTCGATGTCTCACCAAGTGGGTTCTACTCCTGGCGATCGAGACCGCCCAGTAACCGGGCACTGTACGACGAGGAGTTGACCAAAGACATCCGTCGTAGTTTTGCAGACAGTGGAAAGACCTATGGTGTACGACGCATCTGGCTCGATCTTTTAGATTGGGAACACGAGGTTGGCCGAGAACGCGTCGCTCGATTGGTTCGGTCTTTGAAGCTCGTTGCTCAACCGAAGCGACGCAGGCGACCGGTTGATCAAGGAGCGCGGCTGGAGAGCTCGATTGCACCGAACACGCTGGATCGTAAGTTTACAGCGACCGCGCCAAACCAAAAATGGGTGGCCGACTTTACCTACGTTTGGACTTCACAAGGGTGGCTGTATGTGGCTGCTGTGCTGGACCTGTTCTCACGTAGGATCGTTGGATGGTCGATGAACTCGAGGATGACTTCAGACTTGGTGACGGATGCGCTGATTATGGCGATCTGGCGGAGAAGACCTGAGCCAGATCTGCTTCATCACAGTGATCAAGGCAGTCAGTACACGGCTGAACAGTTCCAGAGGTTGCTTGGTGAGCATGGCATTGAGTGCAGCATGAGCCGTGCGGGTGAGTGTCACGACAATGCAGTGATGGAGAGCTTCTTCTCCAGGTTAAAAGACGATCGAGTAAATCGTCGTCATTATCGAACACGAGACGAAGCACGGGCTGACGTATTTGATTATATCGAGCGGTTCTACAATCCACGACGTCGGCACTCAACATTGGGTGGACTGAGTCCGGTTGAGTATGAAAAGCAAGCTATAAAAGCTTAGGGTCGTGAACGCAAGACCTGGGGCACGTCACTCCACACTGATAGTACTGCGGATAATGAGGAATCACCCCGCACCCTCTAGTGTCTGAAAGTGGCCGAAAGCGATCCATAGTCGGTTCCGCGGAAACATTTGCTTCCGACCCGTACCGGTCGTTCGGGAATTTCTACTTTGCTGTTAAGCTAACCCTTCAAATTGTGGAGTGAGTATGGAATCCAGCAAGCTCGGCTATTGGCTTCAGGTCGGTGCAAATATCGGAATCCTCGTGGGGTTGATATTGGTAGGTCTTCAAATACAGCAAAGTATTGAACTCACACGCGTACAGCTCGATAAGCAGGATTCAATTGCAAACATGAATGCCGAATTGCACCTTGGAGGGGAAGAGATTGCTGTCGCTTGGCAAAAAGCTATTGAAAATCCAAAAGATCTGTCGCTTTCAGAAATGAGAACGCTTGAAGCTCTATTGTGGGGGTTTGCGATTGTTCCGTGGCACAACAACTACCGAATGTACGAATTAGGATTAATCGAAGACCATGAGTGGCGAGCTCGTGTGAATGCGGATGCTCCCTTTGGATTGGGTTATCCGTACGCACGCGCTTGGTGGGCTGACTTGAAAACCAAAGATCATATCCTGGCGTATCTTGGACCGGACTTTGTTGTTCAAGTCGATAAGGCTATTGCGAACCAACCCATGGACTACATTGAGCAAAACTACGGAAGAATCCAGGATGGGCTTGACTTGCTTTTGCAATCTGAGGCGCGGGATCGGTGAGTGCCTCTTTGCGGCGGCTTTCCGCCTCTTGCACTGCACAATGCGACCGGCTGCTTCCCAAATCGGTCATTCGTTGTTGTCCCACTATCCTCTAGTCTATCCATATTTAGAACCGGGAGTAGGCGTGGAAGCGAACAAAATTGGCTACTGGCTACAGGTTGGAGCAAACATTGGGATTTTAGGCGGGCTTGTTCTCGTGGGAATGCAGATCAATCAAAATACGGAGATGGTTCGTTTGCAGATGCTCAATGAGGAGAGCCTGCGCGTAACGAGTGGTGAGTATGTCTTGGTCGGAGAGAGCGGTGCAGCAGCCTGGGCGAAAGCACTCCACGACCCGCTAAACCTAACTTTCGAGGAACAGCGAATTGTTGAGGCCCTGATATGGCCCGCCATGGAGAACTGGGAACATTTGTATCACCTTCATCGGCAGGGGCTACTAGGTGAAGAATGGAAGGATCGGGTTACTGCTGAAACTGCTTATTGGCTAGACCATACGTATGGGAGAGCTTGGTGGGAGAACATCAAATCGACTTCCAGCCCAGATGAGCTGCCGGAGGAGTTTCGAGGTCTTATAGATCAGATTCTTAGCGAATCCGAAGAGTTCCATCTTAACTATCACAAAGGAATCATGCAGCGTGTCAGATCTGCAGTCGAAATCCAGTCCAGATGATTGATGATGCTGGTCGCCCGCAAGCGTCGCTTAATGGCCGGGTAGAGCCAACTGAACAGCAGATCTGAGCGTCGGCTTTGTGGAAAAGCTAAGGTAGATTCGAGAATATCTCTAAAGCCGCCGTTCAGTTCTTGATCATGACCGACAAAAACCGACCCGTTGCAGTCACTTGTGGTTTTACCTAGGGTGCCTAGTAGATGCGATAAGGAGGAGTGAGGGTGGATTTGGGCCGACTTGGTGCCATAGTCCAATTGGTTACGGGTTTGTCTGTTCTTGTAGGGATCGGATTAGTCGTATACGAACTTAGGCAAACCCACGAGATAGCTACTGCTGACATACTCGGACAACAATTCGCCATGGGAGTGCAATTCGATTCACTCGTACTGGGCGAGGAAGTTGCCAAATCACTTGCGAAGGCGTGTGAGGAGCAAAACCTATCCACGGAAGATGCGGTAGTTTTAAGAAACTATTTCTGGGGTGTCCACGATAAGTTTTTCATGATTCGTCAGGCCAACTCTATCGCTGGCATGGAGATCGAATGGATGGCGTTTGCAGAATCTCTTTTCAAGAACCAGATTTTTTACCTACGTGAAGGAAGAATTTGGTGGGAAAGAGAACGCGCAAGAATTACCCCTGATGTTTTGGCTATAGGCGATAGAGTTTTGAACGATCTAGGGCCGCCATCATGCTCAGAAGATATCAGCGCATACATTGCTCGATGATGGGTTGCGCCTTTAGCACAGCCACAACTACGCTGCGTTCGTTCTCGATCCTGACTACTGGCAGTTAACGTCAGCTATTGGCGCTCTGTTGCACCGCACATACGAACAGGTCAGAACGACCCAGACCGGCCATGTTGGATCAAACATAATCCGTGGAACGCTATCTGCCTTAACTGGGCCGTTAACGGCCATACAACTCAGAATCACCGGTAGTTCACTATCACGACTAGTCACTATCTGTAGTACTTGAACTCGTTGTTGAGCACGATTCCCGCACCAATGCCTGGAATCTTGTGTTAAACGCTTCTTCGTGGTCCATCCATACCTTTGCCGCCCCAGGATCAGCCAAGAGCGTACAGGTTGCGCCAATCCATCCCGAGAATGTTTCACCGTCCACTAAGTCGTGTTCACGGAATGCAAAGGCCGCTTCCGTCACGTTGAGCATGGCCCAGATCGTCGACTCAAAGCGATAGTAGTCTGCTTCACTTAGGTCTCCAGGTGAAGGCCTTCCGGCAAGCATCACTTGTGCTCGTTCTTGCGACTCACTGGCTTCGAGCATAACGTCGTTCATTGCCGTGTTCAGCTCAAGCAAGGCTTGTGCTTCAAGGGCTGCGGTATTTTGGCGTATTTCATACCCCACAAAGACCAAGGAAAGAACAACTGTCGTGACCCCGATTAGTTCCGCCAGATCCTTGCCTTTCAATACTAAGTCCCTATTTGCACATCTTTGTGATTATCCAGTTTTTTAAACGTGCCCGCGACAGTCCAGTTGTGGCCGCTCAGAGTCTGTTCGACGGCTCTATCAAGGGTCTGCTGTAGAGCAGCCGTTCAGATCGGGACGACGAATGCGTAAAATCGACCCCGTAACGGTCATTCGCAGTTCGCGAACAACGCGCTAAGCTGCCGATTTGGCTAGGGTCGTGGAAATGGATACAAGCAAACTTGCGAATTGGCTGCAAATCTGCGGAAATCTTGGTTTGTTAGCTGGGATTGTTTTAGTCGCGGTTCAGATCAACCAGGCTTCCCATCTTGTAGAGAACCAACTCTTCAATGATCAAACGGCGGACAATCAGAACTTCATGACAAGTATGCTAGGTGAGGCTCCAGCGGAAGTCATTGTCAAAGCGTTGAAGGTAATGGACTATCTAAAGCTGCTAATCTTCTTCCTCCCTCTGTCGCTTTTGATAACTGCATCCCAGGCCACAGGTGCTTCTCGAATTACCTCAGACGACGAACGCGTCTTCAGATCCAAGGTTACTGGCAAGGAAATTCCCGATGCTATTGCCTTCAGAGAGATCTCTTCGTCTGTGTGGGCATTGACTGAGTCGAATATGCGACATAGCGCCACTAAGTTGGTCAGTCGGGAAATGGCGATGAGCGAGCAAGTCGCCAGCCAGTTTCTAGACGAACTCCTGTTGGCGCGCACAAAGACCGCAGAAGAGTTAGATGCAACTTATGAGTCAGTCGTATGCCATGACGATTTGGTTAATCAGGACAACACTTTAGAACTCCTAAACGTAATGGAGGACATTGAAGAAACTATCTACCGGAAGCACTACCAGATCTTTCTTGCTCTTTTAAATGATCCAGACCATCGGCAAAAATTCGCAGATTGGGTTAAGCACGAGAAATGGGGATCTGAATACGCCAAAATGGATTACAAAGTGCTGTGGGGCAACGACGTTGCATCTGCCAATCAAGCAGCAGGACTTCGTTGCGAATCTTTGAGACAGGAGGTCCGATGAAAGCGAGTAAACACCTAATTACCGTTCTAGCGGTTGTTGCCCTTCCTTTGTTTTCTGGTGCGGCATTTGGGGAAGAGCAAACCAGCCCTCTACCAGACAGCGTTGTTTTTGGCGTGATCGCAACGACATTCGATGAGGATTGGATGGGCGAAGAAGCGATACATACTCTAAGACGTTACGGTATGAGTTTTGTGAACGATGAGAAAGCCCAAGCGTTTGCGGACATCGTAGTAGAAATCACGCCACGACTGATAAATGAGATGCGTAGCGAAGTAGTTGGGATAGGCTGCAAAACGAACTCTAACGTGGATATCAAGACGACCTTACAAGAGATGGATCGAGTAGCATTTGACGTGTATGACAAATACTATCAGGAAGGACTCGCCGCCTTTAATCAGAGTCAATCCGAGCAATTGGCAGATTTGCTATGGCACGCTCGAAGAGACATGATTTATAGGAGTTTTTCTTATTCACTTACCCAAACCGGAAACGCCGAAACAAATCTTAAGAGCTTTTGTAACACCTTTGGAGGAGTAGGACGATGAAAAGATGCTGTTTGCTTGTCATAACGTTCTTGTTGATGATTCCTGTCTACGCTGTCCAACACAGCGTAACAGCGGTCGTAAATGGTCCAGGCGAAACCGGACATGTCGCGTCAATCTATGCCGGTGAACCTTATGTGACAGTGGATGCAGATTTTGAGTTTTGGATAAACGCAGTCACGGTGGCTACCGGGAGCGACTCTGCTAATCGACCCTCACAGAATTGGAATTTTGCGAATGGAACCCTCACTGCGCCTGGAGGACTTTGTAACATCGTTACAGCACAAACAGAAACACACTACACTAATCAGAGTTCTCAAAATCCTGACATCTATCCGTCTGATAGCGATTGGTTCTTTTTTGTTGGCCCTGGGTGTTGCTTCTAACCCGAACTCGTCATATGACTGTTATTAGACGGGATTTTACCGAACGGTAGGGGTATAGATAAATCCAAGACTGTTCGTTTCGAGGCAGCGGCGCTACTTACCGATGGACGTTTAGGCGCGAAGGCGAATCGAGGTCGTCAGCTTGGCGACGATAGGATAGATGCGCTGATCTGGGGCCTAGGGCACGAGAGCTCAGTAGTCCGTCGCTGCTGCTTGGAGTTCCTTGACCAGCATCCAACTCAGCGTGCAGTTCCACACATCGTTAAGTGTCTCGACGACTCTGTTGCTCGAGTACGGTGGTACGCTGTACACGCACTCATTTGCGATGCCTGTAAATCAGGTTCTACCTACGTATCCGATGAGATCGTAAAGCGTGTTCGAGAAACCGCAGAGTTAGACGCTAGTGAAAAAGTGCGAAAAGAAGCACTATGCGGGCTTGAAGAGATCGCCCGTTGCAGCACTCAGTGACTGTTCGTGGCCGAAAGCGGCCCTAGGTGATTGATTCTGATAACTTCGGCTTTCGATCCAGGCCGTGTGAAAACTCCGTTGCCGAAATCAAAACGCGTGCGAGAGTGCTCTGGAAACGAGCTAAGCGAGGCATGAACACCAACGAGGCAACTCTCGTGCATGTTTTCCGAGACTTGCGAATGTAGCGATTGGTTTTCACACACCTGGACCCGGTGCAGACGAAACGTGTTCATCATGAACTCACGGAATATTCAAGGTAAACGATCGAGCGGGGTGTATGGTTGAATTGGGAATAGGGCGAATGTGGCTGTGATGTCAAAGATGGAGCCTGTCGATTTCGTTATTCGACCGTACAGGGATGAGGATTTTGGGGACCTCATCGTAAATATCTCGCAGGGCGGTATCCTCGATCAAGTAAACGACACGAAAGAGAGCTTCCGCAGGAAAACGGAACTCGAGCCCGCTTCCATATTGGTGGCGTCGACGAGAGAGCATGGGGTAATCGGCAATGTATTCGTTACGTATGATGGCTGGAGCGCCTTCATCTTCAGACTCGCCGTACGCGAGTTCTTTCGCGGTAGAACGTCGGAGTTTGGTGGAAGCAGTCTAGGAGTCCACTTAATGAGAGCGGCCGAAACATCGCTGATAAAGCGTGGTGCAACCAACGTCTGTTTACTGGTGCACGACGAAGCAACGCCGCTCAAAGCTTGGTATCAGAGCCAAGGCTATGGATCGGGCACGCTCTTTGATGCGATGCAAAAGCCATTGGCGTGATATCGGCGTTGCGCACGCGGGTCGAAGCGACTGGAATTGATTTCATCGATCCAATCTGGTCACGTTATCAGTCTACATCTGCTGAAGCTAGAATACTCGGTACCTAGGTTTACGAGTCGATAGCAATGGAACCAGAGCTGGTTACAGCCTTGCACGTGATCCCGGTTCTTGAAGAACTGCAACGACGAGAGCCGATTTTCCACCATGCTGAGGTGGGGACGAAACGCGACGTTTTTGAAAGGATGACTGCCACGGAATTTTGGGAAGTCGGCGCGTCCGGTCGCCGTTACAGCCGAGATTACGTAATCGAGAAGCTGGTGGAGAGGTTCTCGGAAAAACATGAGGATTATTGGGAAGCACATGGGTTCCACTGTATAGAGATCGCACCCGACAATTATCTAATCACGTACACGCTCACTCAAGACGGCCAGCGCGTAACCCGTCGCTCAACCCTTTGGCGCCGAACCGCTGAAGATTGGGAGATTGTCTACCACCAAGGGACGCCAGTGGTGGAAGACGCCTAGACGTGGCGAGCATCTGCTGCTGGCCGTCTAGAGCCATACAGGATGCCAACTTGAGTGGCATCTTTCGGGTAATCTTGATGTGACTTCGAGGAACAGTTGATAGCGGACGTTCGAAACAGCATCGGCTAACGCCTGTTCACGACCCCAAACGGACATTCGATAACCGAGCGGCCTCTGAAAACGGACCCAAATCCGGTCGACACATACGATGTTGCTTTATCGGCCACGGGTGATGAGCAAGCGTTTCTGGACCTGATAAGCGTGGCGAGGCGGATTGCCTGACTACTACTTCTCAGATCATGATCCATAAGCAGGTTACTCAGGTGCTGGCTGTTTGCGCCTCATCACCATCGTCCGTGTCGAACGCACCCAGCTGCTGGTAGGCAGTAAAGTAATCACTAAGTCCTGACTGCTTGGAGATCTTGCCGTTTTCCACATGGCATATAGTGACATCCCTGATTTCCATTTCCCTGCCGGTCGGTGCTCTTCCCTCCATAGGACCTGTGTTGGTGCCGCGAATCGTCAGCACAACGATGATGTCGTCACCCGCGTCGTAGAGCGCGTCGATCTGTTCCCGATAGTCAGGAAACGCGGTGCGTTGTGCGGTTGCCAAGGTGCGAATGCCTTCAAGGCCAGTTCCCCATTTGGTCATTGGATAGTCGGTGGTGTAGTCCTCGGAATAGAACTCGGGAATCCTGTCTAGATCGTGTTCGGTCCAGATCACTCTGCAGGCTTCTCTGACAATCTCTTCGTTTGTCATGTGTTCATTTGCCATGGTTGTCGTTCCTCCGTATCAGTTGTTGGTTCGAAAAGCTCGCTCGACCAGATCGCGCCAGGCTTCGAATAAGTGTCCTTTGAATTTGGCGTCGTCGTGCATGCCCCGCTCGACGACGAGACTGCGAAACAGATAGATGCTGAGTTCCACGGCATCTTTCACGCGTGCAATCGATTCGCCGGGTACATTGAGACTTTCTGCCAGCGATCTCATTGATGCCACGGCTCTTGCGTCGAGATCAGCGATCAGTGGGCGAAGCTCGGGGTCTGTGCGCGCAGCGATCATGGCCTCCATGGCAGTCTGCAAATGCCTGTCGTCCAGCATGGCCTCCCAGAGAAGATTCAGCATTTCCTCTAAGGTTCTATCTTCTCCTTCGATCTTTGCCATGCTTTCCAGGATGTGGGCTTCAGATTGCCTGGCCAGCTCTTCAATGGCCGCCACAAAAAGGGAAGTCTTGGTTGGAAAGTGGTGCGTCTGGGCGCCGCGGGAAACCTGGGCTTTCTTGCAGATTTTTATGGTACTGGCGCCAGCCCAGCCTTCTTCCAGGATCACGCTTAGAGTCGCATCCAGCAGGCGTGCCCGCATGACTTTCGCCCGGTAATCGCCAGACTCCTGTTTTGCCGTCGCTTCCATCAGTCGCTCCTGGGTAGTTGACAGGAATTATCAAACAGACTAGTCTGTTTGTCAACATACAGAACTGTCTGTTTTCAATCGAGGACACAACAATGAGTGAAATTCGGGATACACCCGCTGAACCCCTGAGGCTGTACCAGGGCCAGCCCATGCACGAGAACTTCCCCCGTATGAAGGAGATTTATCCAACTTCAGTGATGGCGCCCTCCAGCAAGCCGTACCGGTTCCCCAGTGGGGCAGCTATGGAGATCCCGGAGTCCTTCGAGTTCGAGGGAAAAACCCGGTCTTGCGAGACCTTTCTGAAGGAGACGGATACCAGTGCCTTACTGGTGTTGAGAGATGGCGCCATCTGCCTCGAGCAATACTGGCTCACTGGCGGACCAAATGTTCATTGGATGTCTTTCTCCGTCGCTAAGAGTTTTGTTTCCGCATTGATCGGAATTGCGATCGAAGAGGGTGCTATAGGTTCGATCGAAGAGCCCATAACACAGTACGTTCCTTCGCTGGCTGGTGCTGCCTATGACGGGGTTCGCATCAAGGATGTCCTGCAGATGTCATCGGGTGCCAGGTGGAATGAAGATTACAGTGACCCCGATGCGGATATTCACGGATATTCTGCCGTGGTGGCCGGTCGGGGTTCGTTCGATGAGTTCATCGCCGGCATGCAGCCTGAGCGCGAACCTGGCACATTCTGTCAGTACAACTCTGGTGACACCCAGGCGCTTGGGATGCTGCTTGCCCGGGCAACGGGAAAGACAATCAACGATTACATGCAGGAGAAGTTGTGTGAACCGCTTGGCATGGAATCAGAAGGATATTGGCTGCTCGATTGTGACGGTATGGAGTTGGCGGCCGGTGGTGTCAATCTGATCGCAAGGGACTTCGCGAAACTCGGCGAACTCTACCGCAACATGGGTGTTTGGAATGGCAAACAGATTGTTCCTGCAGATTGGGTCGAAGCGTCGATCAAACCTGACGCGGAACATCTGCGGCCGGGTAGAGTCATTGTTGGCGGGCATGTGTTTCCCTTTGGTTACGGCTACCAGTGGTGGATCCCGGAAGGCGTTTGCGGCGAGTATTCAGCGATTGGTGTCTACAATCAGTTTGTCTATGTGGACCCATCGCGAGATGTGGTGATCGTTAAGCTGTCTGCCAACAGGACTTATGGCACAACGCCCGATGAGGCGGAAAACCAGGAAGGAGAAACGATGGAGTTTCTGAGAGCCGTTGCCCGTTAGCCGGTTGAATAACTAGGAGAAAGAAAGGTGGCAACAGCCAGTGACAAGTTTGCTAGGAAGTTTGGTGAGCTATACCAGACGCAATGGATCTATGGTGACGGTACGGTTGATCTCGTTGCGTTTCCACCATACCGCGGTGCCTGCCCCAACCGCACTGATGCCAATCAGTCCCAGCAAGTTTCTCCGTTTCATCTCTCCCTCCGATGTTTCAATCGGCTAAAACCTCGTCAATTGTAGGGCATGGTTTCGGTTGACGATCCGCTTGAATTCCACTCGTCCCGTTCCATTAACCTAGTTGTGTAGGCTTATACGGGCAAAATTGATCAATCCGTCGCTCGGTTGTGCGAATAATCTGCATTGAAGGCGAACGAGAGCCGATAAATTCTGCTTAGCGGATGTCCGTTATTGGCCGAAAGCTGCCTCTCGCAACGCCAGTTTAGCCGTCCGTTTTTTTGCCCAAGTCTTGGCTACTCACTGCGCTGAATTTCTTATAGAGGTTCGAGGTGCATTCGCAATCGAACTTTATTAGCTACACTGGAAACCGCAGTCACGAAGCAAACAAGTTTCAATCCATCAACATCTCGTCGCCACATGTGCCCGCTGGTTGTGTCGCCGTTGAACTCCGTATCCATCAGCCAACCCTGATCGATCATCTGTTTGCTGAACGATGCCATGAGATCAGCTGACGAAACGGAGGTTTCTAACGACAACGACGCATGAGCATCCTCGCTTCCGCCGCCACTTCCGCTGCCGGGGTGCTGCTGCATTTTTACTGATTCTGGCAGCGTTAGTGCTGGTAGATAGGTAATTAGCCCACTCTGAAAATTCGGACGAACACGCTGTGAGGCGATCATTCCCGCGCAGTCTCTTATGCCGTTGTTTGCGTAGTGAGACAGCGACACAACCGTTCCTATATTTGTAGATCGAGCGAGGATAACCAATTGACCATCTCGGTCTCGGCAAAATTGTTGATTGTTCCCAAAGGCGATCGGCTGATGGGGGAGGAAGCCCCGTTGATACACAGCCTGCATACGATCGCTTTGAGGTACTGCAACCCAGTTTTCCTGTATCAAAGTATCTACTATCAGTTGTCTCGCATCCGCTGGGCTTAACTCGCTTTTCCACGCTACAACTATGTGTTGTCCACCACGCCGCGTACTACTACCAATTAACTCGACGCTAGCATTGTCGAGCTGGATTGGGAATGAATCAGGCCAATCTCGGCTATAGGTAGCATGCTGGATAAAAGCGGCTGCGATGTCGTCGTCAACGCAGCATGTTTCTTCTGCATTTACGGTACCTGCGAAAAGTATGAAGAACCAAGAACACATGCGCATGTGAACGATCCTCTGCTGATAGAAGGGGTCACTCTTTGAAATAGTATACCTAATACTAGTCGGCAGCTATTTGGCCGAAAGCGGCCAAGCCATGACTGTATTCGAAGACGAGTACTTCTTCGGCACCACGAATATGGCGATAAGCTATCTGTCCCCTGTAACCGGCGGCGAGCTTCGTATCGAAGGTGAGGTCGTCCGACAGCGCAGCAAATCTATCAATGTTGAATGCAGCTTTTATTGTGGGGACGAAATCGTTGCCAAGGCATCTACAACACAAGTTGTGTACGAAAACCAATCCAATTCCTGATGATCGATTTAGATACTCTCTAGTGTTGGCAATTCAATCTCGATCGGCCTGAGTTGGTCTTCGCTTACCCCGGCGCGATGCTGCAATTCCTCCCAGCGGTAATCGCCCTTCAAACTCTCCAGCAGTGGCTGAAGTTTCAGTTCACCCCACCCCGCGGCTCCAAACTGTTGAATGTCCTTCTCGAGCCATTCAAAAGCACTGTCCAGTTCACCACGATAGGCATACACATCAGCGATGGTACTCGGCCACTGTTCTCCCCAATCGCGTATTAACCGCGCGAGTGCCGCGTCGGATTCTTCTTCATTGCCCAAAGCATGCTCCACCAGTGCTTTTCCCAGCCACGGCCGAAAACCGTCTAATTTTGAATAGTGCAGTCGGGCCTGTTGGACATCACCCAGTAGTAAGTGCGTCTCGGCGAGCTGGTATTTTGCGCCCCTATAGTCCGGACTAAGCACCAGCACGTGTTGAAACTGTTCGACTGCCAGTTGCAGCCTACCGCCATACTTATAAGCGATCCCCAGATTGTGTAGCCCCGTCGCATCAAGCGGCGAACGTTTGGCACAAAACTCGAGTAACTCAACGGCTTGCTCCAAACGGCCAAGCTGTAGCAGTAGAACGGCAGCACCGCGCAGAATTGAAACGTTGCGTGGGTCAAGACGAATCGCTTGTTGAATGGCATGGGTGGCTGCCTTGAGGTCGCCGTTCTTGCGATGTTCGATCCAAGCCAGCCGCGCATAACCTTCTGCAAAGTTTGGGGCTGATGCGACGGCCCTTTCGCTCGCGTATATCGCACGCTCAAAACTTTCTTCATAGTCCGCGTAACCCCGGCTTGCCAAGCTGCCGTAGACTCCCGCCAAACGCGACCAAGCAGGTGCATATTCTGGATTGGTAGAGGTCACTTCCTCAAAGAGCCGAGCCGCTTGTTTTAAGGAATCCCCGTCATCCTTGCGTCCTAAAGCATTGGCACGCAGGTACGCGAGATAAGCCTCAGGATCCGTACGCGGCACAGCGAGCCCATCCAACACGCTTGCTTGCATCTGCCCGGCTATCGCTGCTGACAAGTCTTCTTGAATGGTAAACACATCATCCACCAACCTATCGAACGTCTCAGACCAAATGTGGTAGCCCGTTTCCGCCGAAGTAAGCTGCGCGGTCACACGCAGTTGATCGCCCTCTTTCCTGATACTGCCTTCCAGCACATAGGCAACGTTCAATCGACGCGCAATCTCCTGAATGGACAAATCACCGCCGCGAAAGCTGAACGACGAGGTTCGAGCAGCGACCAATAGATCTGGGTTCCGTGTCAATGTGATTAGCATCTCCTCTGCTAAACCATCGCCTAAATAAGCCTCGCTCTGGGATGAGGACATATCCGAGAAAGGCAAGATGGCCAGCGAGTTTTCCGGTGCTAAAAACGCGTACGCTTGTTTGCTTTCACCGCGCAGATTTAAAAAGACGGAAACACTCAAGGCGCTGAGGAGCGCCGCAATGATGAGTAGGTCCCAGCGTCTTTCGCCCTGCTCGCCTGCTTGCTCACCGGGCGAGACACGCTCCTCGGGCACAACAGCGAAAAACCACGATAAAACACCCGTCAACGGAAGCCCGACCAAACAGCTCACAATTACCGCGGACATCGTCCATTCCGGCGCATCGATCAGCGGCAGACCAATGTCGGATACACTGATGACTAACCATGCCGCGCCCGCATAGAGTGACAAGGCTTTAATGACTCGCCGTTGTCGAAGTTCGTCCAGAAGGCGGCGGATGGTCTCCATGGTCAGACTGGATCTATTATTGGCAAGGTTCGGAGCATATACAGATCATATGAGTCTGAGCAAACCTAGCAAGGGAGTGAAAAATCAAAACGTACATTCTTTTTTTCGTGTTATGCACCACATTGCTCGGCAGTGGCGAGGTTTTCGCCAAGCCAGATAGCAAACAGGTGAGACCACCGCTCACACCAGAACAGATCGACGCCACTGTTACACGCCTGATGACCGCCAACGACGTCAAAGGTCTTGCGGTTGCACTGATTGAGGGCGGAGACGTCGCCTTTGCTAAGGGTTATGGCTATAGGATGGTGGAAGCAGACCTAGCGCTTGAAACGGATACCATCATGTATGGCGCGTCGCTGACCAAGGCAACCTTTGCCTATTTTGTCATGCAATTGGTTGACGAAGGCATGGTTGATCTTGATCGCTCCATTGCGGACTACCTCACTAAACCGCTACCCGAATACGAAAACTGGCAGGACCTTGCTGGCGACGACAGATGGCAAGATTTAACTTTCCGTATTCTTCTCAATCATACCCCCGGATTCTCAAACTTCCGTTTCTTTGATCGATTTGGGGACTACGATCGCGAGGGCAAGCTCGCGATTTATTTCAAACCAGGCAGCCGTTATGCCTACTCGGGAGAAGGCTTTTTGCTTGCCCAATTCGTGCTTGAAGAAGGTCTGGGGGTAAACGTCGGCAAAGAGATGCAGGCGCGTATTTTTGATCGTTTTGATATGCCAAACACCTCGCTGACTTGGCGAGAGTACTTTAGAGCAAACTATGCACATGGTTATGCCATGGATGGGACGAACGTTCGTCATAGAGTGTGGGACAAAGTCGGTGCTGCAGGGTCAATGGACACAACCTTGGATGATTGGTCTCGTTTCCTCGCAGCCGTTGTACGAGGCGAAGGATTATCGGCAGAAAGCAAAAAGGAAATGACGAAATCACAAATTCGAATTCACTCCAAAACCCAGTTTCCAACCCTGAGAGAGGACACAACCGAGGAATATGATGAAATAGAGCTGGGCTACGGTCTTGGGTGGGGTGTGTTCAAATCACATCGGGGTCATGCTTTTTTCAAAGAAGGGCACGACGACGGCACAGCCAATTACGCGCTGTGCATTCACAGCGAAGCCAGCTGTATTCTTATCCTGTCAAACAGCGTGCGTGCAGAAGGGATTTTTAAGGAACTAGTGGACACGCTCTATGGTGAAACCGGCCTACCCTGGCGGTGGGAAGGCTATACGCCCTATAACCTGGATTAACCGAGTTAAGCGATCCACGGAAACCGTGTGCCGATTGTGAGTTAGTGTTTTATTTTCCAAAGGTTTTCTTCAAAAACGAAGGACATGAGCTCTTCCTCACGGTAGTTCGGATCGGCCTCCATCCCGGTCAACACAACGCTCATCCGCACTTCGGTTTCGTTGACTGGTGTTTCTTCTCCGATCTCGACGACCCGCATTAACAAGTCTTTGGGTGTACTTTGTTCTACGTGGAGCAACTGATGGGCGAAAAAAGACTGATGACTCATCACCTCGACTTGCTCAAAGGTGACGCTGTCCCCAAATAAGATCGATAAAGTATTTACATCACTGCCTGATACTCCGTTCATGACGGCCGTTCGTTGAGCCGAGAGAAACTCTCGGCTATACATCCCAGCGATCGCCATTTGACAAGCGATCTCGCAGGTGTCCGATCGTAGTCGATTGAGTTCGGTTATAAGTTCACGGGGGGTTGTGTATTCCACTGGTTCTGGAGTTACGTCGACCTTTACTGCAGATTCAGAGGTGCACGCCACGAGTACGTTAAGCAAAATGAGTAGCGCAAGTGAGATCGGTTTAACGTTCGTCAATGAATGTCCAAGTGCTCGCGCCATCAAACCTTCTGACACGAAGTTGCTCCACAATCGATGGATCACACATTCGAAAATTAACCGCCATTCGGGCCTTGTCAGGTAACAAACTAGTCCAGTGGGTGGTGCAACCACAAGTCCTACACGTATGTAGAACCAGTGTTCGATCACCATGTACGTATTCGATGGTTGGGTTCTCGGCAGTATCTAGCACTACAGAATCGACTGGCACGTGTGCCCAAAGCGCGCTTATGCGTCGACACAATTGCACTCCATCAAGGATTCGGGTGTTTCATTGACAGAAAATTTGATTTTTCCGCAATGGCAACTGCCGTTATGCACTTTTATGTTCTTTTTCTGCAGCAACACGAGCCGCCCGTCCAGGGAGTCACTTCGGACAAAACTTCCAGCTCGACCGGTACTTGTGCTTTCTATTGCAAGTTTTCCACCCACCACGATTGGATCTAGTCATGTTGTGAGAGTATCACTTAGCTCCTGACATAGTTGTGTCAGTAGTGCTTGTCTAAGCACGTGTGCGCACACTGCTGCTGATTTCGACCAAAAAGTTGCAACCGTTCTTCCTATGGGAGCGTTGTACCTCGTGGGCGATCATTTCTCAGGAGGTGGTGGAATCCTGCGTTTTGGTTGGTTCTGTGAACCGGGCGCCACCCACAGCGCGTAAATACGCAAACGCCATCGGTGCGGTGTCCGGACGGGCCAAGTGGCTGAGGGCGTCGCGTCTCAATTTGGAGCCGGTACCAATCTCGTAATCAATGAACGTCTCTAGTTGGCCGCTCAGAGCCAGTTGGATGACGATTCTGAGCGTCGGCTTTGTAGAAATCTTCGAGTAAATTCCAGAATTTCTACAAAGCAGTCGCTCAGCTTTTGGTTTATGACCGGCAAAAGTCGACCCATAAGAGACGCTGCGGCTCTGCTGGTTATGAGACTTATTCGATCAAATTTCTTACGGCAACAACCTTCGGTTGTGGGAGATTTGGCCTGCCTAGTCTGAAACCGGCCCAATAACCCCCTCCCTCGGACTGCTCGTGCCGATCCGAGATCGTATCTCGGTCTTGCTTAGGTGTATGGCTAACCTCGCCTGTGGATACGTTGACGATGTAGGCATCGTTGAATCGGTTCCAGTTATTGGGGAGCCGACGGTTGAGATTCTCTCGAAATCGCGAACTTTCTCAGCCGCGCCAGGCTAAGAATCGTCGCAACGACAGAGATCGCAACCAGACCGATCAGTAATGCATCGCTGGACCTCCAACCCGTCTCGGCAATCGGTCGCGTGGTCATCAGCTCCCAGATGCCGGGAGGGCGAAAGGTGTTGAGTGGGAGTCCGATCATGTCGACCGCGACGTGAATCACCACGGCGGGGCGGATCGAACCGGCGAACGAGGTCAGCGTCCCAAGCGCCACACTCACCCCAACGAGAAAGAGCAGATTCGGCAGACCGGTCCAACTATGGTTCAAGTGGATTGCCCAGAAGATGAATCCCGTCAGAAGAACCGCAAACCACAGACCGTAGCGACGCTCGAGCGAGCCCTGCAGGTAGCCGCGCAGGCCGGCTTCCTCGGTCACGCCCGCCGTGAGGCTCACGGCGAAAAGGACTCCCAGTACGGTCCATATAGGGTACTCGGACACATCGATATCGAGACTGGGCTCTTCCATTGCGAAAATGCGAGGAAGCAGAAACCTGAAACTGATGAGGGCCAGCATTGCGCAAACACCCGCGAGTAGCGCCGGACCCCACAACCCGGACGGGACTCTCCCACCGCGTAGCCCTATCCGTCTGGCCTCCGCCGTCACCCGCGGCCAACCCCTGCCAGACAGGTAAAACCAGTAGGCCCACAACAGGAGGGCGGTAGCCGGAAGCGCCCACGGCACGGACGGAAGGATGCGGAGATTGCCCAGAATGACCGGGGTGGTGAGGGACTGGCCGACCGCGAAGACGAGCAGTCCGATCACGGGTGCCCGAATCAGAACCGGAAGTCGGTTCCAAAGTCGAAGGGCGGCGGGTGCTTGTCTGGACTCGACGATCATGATTGCCCCCCTTGGAGCGTGCATACCGATGGTGAAACGAATACAGGAAGTACTACGAATCGGTACTGAAAAACTTACACAACGCTGCAATTTTTTTTGATCCTGAAGGCGACAGATCAGGACCGGCCCAATGCGACGCTAACGATCTGGCCGCTTCTGGCCGAACCCGGAAGTAGGAGCTCGTTAGACGAATGACGGCTATGGAGAAAGCCGCCACCCAGGTTGAGAATCTGAACTTCGGTTCACGACCCTGACCGGACATACCCAAAGGCTATATCATTACGGAACAAATGAGGGTGAACTGAATGCTCAACACTGCATCCCTAGTGGGCCTGGGCGGGGTTCTTGTACTGACGATAACAACGATCGTGTGGTTCTTACGCGCCAGCCGAGTTGCAATTCCAGATAATCGGTTGGCGTTTCTTCTCGGCTGGACCGGCGGCGGACTATTGGGCGCGGCTAGCTTCGTAAGCCCCGGGTTTAGTTGGTTCAGCGGCCTCTTCGGTGGCCTATCTTTAGTCGGCGGCCTGTTTTTTCTCGGTCTATATGCGCTTCGCAAGCAGGGTGTCGGTAACCCGATTCTAGTGGGTGACACCGTTCCATCGTTTGAGGCACCCAACGATCAGGGTGAGACCTACAACTCGGACGCACTGATCGGTACACCCACGCTCGTCAAGTTCTTCCGCGGGCACTGGTGACCCTATTGTGTCGCCGAGTTGCGGCGATGGGCTGATGAGCTGAGCGCTGATCTTCAGAAGCGCAACATGAAGGTGGTCGCGGTGTGTACTGACACGCCCGATCAGATTGCGAAAGGGCGCTCGAAACACGGCCTCCCGGGGACGTTCCTCGCCGATCCGGAACTTGCGGTGACAGACCAGTTCGGCGTACGTAATCTAAACGTCGCCGTGCGGCCACCGGGTTTACCCGGTCTACCTATCCCCACGACTTTAATGTTGGATGCCGATGGCGTGGTGCGGTGGAAGGATCAATCTGCCGACTACATGCAGCGTAGTGATCCCAATTTTGTGCGAACTGCGCTAGCCGAACACTTCTAGATCGTCCACATAAAACAACCTATGCGAAAGGGATCACCCGAGGACGGCGAACGTCTCCTCGTGGCCGCCTAGAGACGATTCGCCAGTGTATGCGAACGACTGCTAACCAGAAAGCCGACGTTCCACGGGATGCGACGACAGGCTCAAGTCGACCACTGCGGACGTCGCACTTATTCCTTCCAGCGGTTCGAAACTACAGTCACGAAATCAGCTAAGTTCACAAGGCAATGGGCAAGGATGGCAGGCTTAGTGGATCGAGTATGAAGAGTTGCATAGATCAACGGGAGCAAGCCGATAGTTCGAACCGGAATCATCCACGGCGTGTCGAAATGGTAGATTGCAAACAGCAGGCTATGCACGGTGGGGCCACTCTTGCCTAGGCTCTGTGGCATGCGCGGCAGCAGGTATCCTCTGAAATACAACTCTTCCGTTATCGGCACTGCTATGCCGGTCAATGCAATGTTAAGTCCTAGTACCAGATAAGCAGTATCTTTGTGTGTAGAGGCTGCAGACAATGGGGCGAGCTGATCCATTGAAATCAGCCCATCCAAGAAGCTAGTAACTGGGTCAAAAAGCGCAAAGATTATTCCTGTCGGAACGAGTATCGCGAGAGACCACCAAAGCACGTTACGCAATCCTAGATGGTTCGTTAGCAACACTACCCCTTCTAGAGATAATCCCTTGTTACCACGTTTCCTAGCTAGATAAAAAAGAAACCCGAGCTGGATCGGTATAAGTACCAGCACATTGACAAGAACACCGTATATAAGCTCAGCCGGTAGTTGGGGATTAAGTAAATAAGAAAACCCCGCGATCGTGGCGCAGAAGTTGGCCACGCCAGGGCCAAGGTGTAAAAAGAGGCTTTTTGCAAAAGTATGTCTTGTGACGTCCTGTTCAGCCGACATGAGCAAAGTTCCAAAACTGCTCTCGTCAGTCTAAGTTAGAAGCAAGTCCCTGTCCTCCGCCAATGCCGTTGTTGGGCTTAAGATACTAAATTGCGAATGGCCGCTCCTGGCCGAAAGAAGTCTCGTGTAGTCATTAAAGTTAACAGCGGCTGCTCGATGTTCAACTGCTACATTGGAGAAACCGCTACAATCCTAAAATGAAACTTATTGAACGAAAATACTGCATGGCTAGACCAATATGCTGTCGTCGAGCCAGAGAAAGATCTCAATGAACAACCAGTCGACAGTACCGATCTTCAAACAAGACAGTTAGAGGCACTAATCGCGGCGTCACCAATCAGGGTAATTTATTTAGAGCTATTCTCCAACAATAGGTATACAGTAGCTTGGCTTAGGAACTCCGTTCCCGGTCCTCTCACGAGCCTTACCTCTCGCCAGTTCATCGGCAATCATTTCTAAACACATAACCTGCTGACACGGTGTCGGCAGGACCGAACACGCGCACGAATTTGATTTACGTACGGAAATGCATGCGTACAAAGACTCTTAGTGAGTCGGAGAATTAGATTGAAGATATATGTAGGAAATCTCCCCTGGAGTATTGCTGACAAAGACCTTGAAAGCCTTTTTGCGAGTCATGGACAGATAGATTCTGCCCAAGTTGTAACGGACAGAGAAAGTGGCCGATCTCGTGGTTTCGGATTCGTGGAGATGGATCGCGAGAATGGTAGTCGTGCGATCTCGGCCTTAAATGGACATGAGATCGAGTCACGCGCGTTGCGAGTGAACGAAGCACAGACGAAGGAAAAACGCGTAAGTAACTTCTAAACACATTGATTCGACGGCTGCGATCACGCGGCCGTTCGGCCAGGAGAATGACGTGACAGAAGAAGACAAGACCATGGAACGATATGGCATCACCCGCCAGACAAACACAACGTTTCATTTCGCGGGGTACAAATACCAGCGTTTGGAAGATGCTGTTAACTATGCAAAAAACCACCAGTACCTTCTAACAGCAGAACATGACGATCCCAAAAGCAAATCATGAGCGACCGGAATATGGACCCACCCTTTGAAATCGAAGAGCGGTGGTACCAGCTGACCTTTTCGGATGGGTTTACACGGGACTATCAGGCAGGCCAGGTGAACCAGGTGCGGCCCGTAGGTACGTCAAAGGTGGGTGTGTTTTGGAGCTGATCGCGCAAGTTGACAGAACAAGAACCACTAGAGTGGTAACGATAAGAACACGATCGGAAGATGAACATTAGTGGGCCGAGAAGGTTTCCCTGTGAGATCTTTCTAGGAGGAAGACTCCTTGGACAGTAGTGAAGCGGCCATAGCACGGCCCCGCCCAACCATTTTGTCCTTCCTGAAGGACCTTCCTAACCTCTGCTCACTCATTGGTTTGGCGTGCACCGTATTCGCCATCTATTTCAGCATCATCGGGACCTACTATGCGGCCATGATGGGAATGGTCTGGGCGGTTGCTTTTGACTGGGCAGATGGATTGATTGCAAGAAGGATGCAAGGGCGTATTGGCAAAGACCGGGCTTTGGGCGGCCAACTTGACGTACTGATCGACATTGTCAGTTACGGCGTCGCGCCAGCAATACTCTTGTTGAGTTATGGACAGTTCACACCCATTTTTTTGGTTGGCGCATTCATCATGCTGGCAACGAGCGCGCTTCGACTCAGTTACTTCGCCACGTTTGGACTCTCTGATGATTCCAGGTACACCGGTTTAGCGCTCGACAACAACAGCCTAGTGATCGTTTTCGTTTTTCTGTTTGAGGGGCTTCTGAGCGAAGGGATGTTTTCCATTGTTTTATACATTAGCTGTCTAAGTCTCTCTGTTTTGAATGTTTCCCAAATTAGAACCAAGAAATTGTCCGGCAACCCCACCAATGTCTACTTGCTTGTCACGTACTGCACGGTGATGACAATAGTCTATGGGTGGAAGCTAGCGTAGAAAGTTGCAGCGAAGGAGTGCTTGTAACTACAAATTCGTAATTAGTGTAGGAAAGAAATCATTGTGCTTGTTTATACAGTTGGAACCTTCGACCTCTTGCATGTAGGGCATCTCGCCTTGTTGAAACAATGCCGAACATTTGGAGATAGATTAGTGGTTGGCGTCGCTTCGGATAGCGTCGTGAATTCCTACAAGCCCCACGTGCCGGTGATACCGCTCGATCAACGGAGAGAAATGCTGGAAGCGCTGCAATGCGTTGATGCTGTTAGACCTTACTACGAGCTTGAATATGTATCTGCGTGTAGGGAGTTAAACGTCGATGTTTTTGTGATCGGAGAAGACTGGGGAACGAATGTCCACAACGTTGACGTGGAGACCTATCTTAAGAAAGAAAGCAAAAAGATCGTTCAGGTTTTCTACAACACGCGCACCTCTTCCACCGCGATTAAGCAACATGTGATGGATCAAAATTCACTTCCTTATCTGGCAGGTAAGCGTCGTGCACCTGAACAACAAATAGGCCAAATATGAATACACGCTATGGTCGCTTAGGACCTGAGTATTGGAAACTCGGCATCGCGTCTTTGCTGATGGCTCCGATCGTGTTTCTACCTCATCCGCTAGGCGTAATCCTATTGATCGGTGTGGGAGTTATGGCCCTGCAACATCTACGATCCAATGGAGGTATAACGTCTTCGCTGCCAGTCATTCTTGTCTCGATAAGCTCAATATGCGCAGCGCCTCATGCTCTGGCGGTCGAGGCTATTCCTGATAACGCTAGTCAAAAAGAGTATGGGAGCGGCTGGGTGTGTGATATCGGATATCGCAAAACCGATGAACGGTGTCAGGAGATTTCAGTTCCGGAAAATGCCTATGCTACGGACTCTCGCTGGGGCAATGGGTGGGAATGTAAGCGAGGTCACACAGAAGAGTCTAATGAGTGTATCCCCATCATTGTACCACCCAACGCTTTTCTCGCTGGTACCGGTTGGAAATGCGATCGAGGGTTCAGACGCCTTGGTGAATCATGCGCCCTGATTAAGTTGCCAGAGCATAGCTACTTAACCGGTTCGCCCTACAGCACAGGTTGGGAGTGTAATCGGGGCTTTATGTCTGAGGGCGAGGCTTGTGTTGAGATTTCCGTCCCAGAAGGCGGTTATCTATCCGAGTCGATTTCGGCGAAAAAAGGTTGGCAGTGTCTTCGCGGCTACAAAGAGGTAGGTGACACATGCGCGGAGATCGATGTACCCATCCACGGTTATCTGAGCGGTTCGTCCTATGGCACGGGGTGGGAGTGTCAACGTGGTTATCAGGCACTGGATGAGCAGTGCCGCGAAATCGTTATTCCCGAAAACGGCCATCTCAACTACTCCGGCGATGGATGGGATTGCGATCAACCGTACAGGGAGCGCGATGGCCAATGTACGATCCAAGTGAACAAGTAGCGCGCGTTCTAATCAGCGCCTACAACTCGATTGCCGGTGTTGTATGTGACGACAATAGGCGGGGTCACCCCCATCGGAGAATAGAAATTACTACACACAGGCTCAGGGCGAGTTGCGCGCTGTCGTTCAACGTCAGCTTACACAGACAAAGCCCTGATGTGGGACCGATGGCAGAAAGGCGATTCGCTACAGAGCATCGCTCAGCTGTTTGGCCGCAATCACTCATCGGTCGCAGGCGTGTTCGCTAAGACGGGTGGTATTCGACCCCCTACGCGTAAACGTCGAGCGAACGCGCTGAGTTTGTCTGAACGAGAAGAGATTTCTCGTGGCGCGACGTTGGTGGAGTGCCAAACGCGTTACGTGATGCTGGCCAAGGTGAACGGCAAAGAGACAAAGACGGTGATCGATGCCTTGATCAAGCAAGCGCGCAAGCTGCCCAAGGAGCTCTATAAATCTCTGACATGGGATCGAGGCAAAGAGGTTGCCGATCACAAACGATTTAGCTTAGCGATCGACGTCTACTTCTGCGACCCACAAAGTCCTTGGCAACGTGGTCGAACGAAGCATCAATGGTCTGCTTCGTCAGTACCTCCCAAAAGGAACAGACCTATCGATGCACTCTCAAGCGAAGCTTGATCGTGTGGCTAGGGAGTTAAACGAACGTCCGCGGAAGACGCTAAACTTCGATACACCGGCAGAACGGTTTAACCAATGTGTTGCTGCCACCGGTTGAATCCACAGCCGAAAGCTGTCCTAGACGCGTGTTACGGATTCCGTCTGTTTCCGACCCAGGCTGTGTGAAAACTCTCCTTGAAGCGTAAAATACAACTCTCCAGCTAAGGGGAGATGTGTGAGCGGCTATATCGAGGGTGAGAACCGGCGCGTGGCGCACGAGACAAAACCAAAATTGATGAAATGTTACGAAAGGTGCTTATTCTAGCGGGTGTCCTGAAACGGAAGTGCTGAAGCGATTGGTCGACCACTTAGACCGGCTTGTGCAAGATTCTGCCGATTGGAAGGACGTTGATCTCGCTCAGAAAGAGTACGTTCAGGAAATGCTTGTGAGGATGTTTGGATAGCTCTCCCTGTCCTTTTCTGGCCGTTGAGCGACGGTCGGGCTTTTTAGTTCGAGGGTCAGCATACCGCTCGATAGCAGTCGTTCTAGCTTGAGATCGTGACCGACGCAAAACGACCCACACCTGCCGTTCGATTGAAACCCGAAATTAGTTAGTCTTGCTACCTAACGCTCGAATCAGAGGAGGGCTTTTCGTGCATCGCAGTCGCCTCACTTCAATCATTTTTGACCTTCCCGAAACCCAACATGATCAAGGACGGAGGTTTTGGTCTAGCGTGTTTGGGCAAGACGTTGTTTCTCGCAATGCGAGGTATTCTTCGTTAGAAGGCCGTATAGGAAAGGAAGGCGGTGTTTATATTGGGTTTCAAAATGTACAGTCGGAGGCCTACGACATTCACTTCGACATAGAAACCGATGATGTTGAGGCTGAGGTTACACGCCTGCAAGCGATTGGAGCCACCGTCAAAAAGCGAATTCGTAGACACGTAGTGATGCAATCGCCGACCGGGCAAGCATTTTGTGTGGTTCCAGTCAGAAGGGGAGATTTTCCGAAAGGCGCGACTCTATGGCCCTAGCCACTGGAGCTTGGTTTCGAGGAACAATACCCAACCCTCGAACCAGGTTTTTTCAGTAGCAGTCGTAGCAGCCGTGTTCGCAATCCGCCCCGGGACGACCAAGAAGGGACACTCCGCCACTAGTTGGAAGTGAGGTCTTCAGGGAGGCGCTGCAACAAGAATCGGTCCGCTGCCAAAGCCTCTGGTATCCCAATCAAATAGATGATGCCACCAGTGAAATCACCCTCAGCATGTAGCGTGCGAGCGGGCACGATGACCTTGTCACCGACCATCACCGGGTACTTTTTGCCCGAAGCTCCGTCTAGAAAGTACGTTTCGCCTTTCATCACATAAACGTGTACATCTTCACTGTGCCAGTGCAGGTCTGCCGCTGTCGCTTCATCCGCGACGTAGGTCGTCGGCCATAGGTTGTTGTTTCTCGCGTCTTCTAGTGCTCCCCGTAGTCCATCAAAACACCCCTTCTTTACCTGTATGCCCATGTTAATTTCCTAGGTCGGTTAGTCGTAAGGCGAAATATCCCACTTGTCGAAGAATGCATTAACAGCCAGAATATCAATTCATTGTTGCAATAATTGCACTAATGCATCTCGATGCACTGAACCTGTTTGCCCGTGTGGCCAGAGCCGGCAGCTTCGCCAAGGCAGCTGAACAACACCACCTCGATCCATCGTTGGTATCACGCAAGATTGCCTCGCTTGAGCGCGAGCTAGGATTCCGACTGTTCCAAAGAACTACAAGAGTAATCTCTCTAACAGAAGCCGGGGCCGAATTTCTGACGCGGATCGAGCCCCACGTCACAGCGATTGATGAAGCAAGAATTGCAGGCCGCGACTTGACAGAGCAACCACAAGGACTGCTTCGAGTGACAGCATCCACATCGTTTGGGTATGAAATCCTTACGCCATTGCTTCCGAAGTTAATGGAGCACTCACCAAACTTAGAAATCGAGCTCCTACTCACTGACCGCAGAATCAATATGATTGAGGAAGGCATCGATCTTGCCGTTAGGCTAGGTGTTCTACCCGACAGCGACCTTGTCGCAACTAAACTCATGCCGATCAAATTCAGAATCTATGCGAGCAGTTCGTTCGCTGGATTGTCAAAAGCGTCTGATGAACTGAATTGTCTGACTTATCCTGGTGGCCAGCAAAGCCGCGGAGTTGTGGTGCAAAAATCTGGTTCGACGTCTACGATGATTCTGAAAGGATCCGTGACCATTTCTAATGCTCTGGCATTGAAACGCTGTGCATGCCTAGGCCTTGGTCCCGCATTCCTCCCTGACTGGCTCGTTAAAGCTGAGCTTGCAGCTGGAACCCTTGTAGATGTTTTTCCCGATTGGGAATTTACTACTAATAACGGTGAGTCCGCCGCATGGTGCGTCTATCCATCCAGGCTATATACGCCGTTGAAGGTTCGCAAATTCGTTGATTTCTTAACTGAAGAATTGCGAGAGCCTTAGTACTGAATTTTAATAGTCGTTCCGTCCGCTAGTGGCCGAAAGGAGACTCTCAGAATATTGATTTTGAATGACCGTTTCCGACCCGAAACCGCCGCTGGTTTGAGCGGTAATGTTTGGACTAAGTAATTCAATTGTGTACATTCTTCGACCTGTTTTTATCCAACATGCTGAGGTGAACTTACAATGCGTCGATTGGCTAGTTTCATGACGATCGCTATCGCACTGGCAGCGTGCGGTTCTGAAGAACCTGCCGTTGGGTCAAGCAAAGCTTCCAATACTGCGTCCGAAACGCTAACGGAAGATGCTAAGGATGAGCTTTGCTTAGACGCCGGTCCCCAAACACCCCGCGATATTTCGAATCGATCTGGTAACAACAGCGTAACCTTCGCCCGGGCCCCAGCTGCCACGGAACTCAATCTTTGTAATATCCACACACACACCAACGCTGAGCACAAAGGGCCAGGCTTTAGTGAATTTGTCAACGCCAGCGATAACGGCGGATACGCTTGCAACGAAACCTCCAGCCTCACTTCCGCCGAGCTAGCACCCATGGAAGGTGCATACGGGGGAGTTGAGCCGGGTGATACAATCGAGGTGCATTGGGTGCACAGTAGCTGCCCAGTGAAACCGGGTGAAGGGCTAGGCTCGTGTCTCGCCGATGGTTGTAACGACCCTTTGTTACGTGTGGAGGCACAAGTATTCCTCGTCGTTAACGATCCTCAAGCGTTAGATTTCACGGACTTCACATACGATGGAAACATGCGAGAAGGTTTTCATCAGGCTCAAGCTATACCGACCGGGAGCGGAGAACCCGTAGAGTTTCTGGGCTCAACAACCGGGCCTAGTTATGACCAAGCTAATTGCTCACCCATGAAGGTAACCTGGAACGTACGTCCAATGTGTCAAAAAGTGCATATAGGTTCGTTGCATCACTGGGCGGAGAACGGCAACGTGTTTAACGAAACGAAATCTCACGGCGTGCGACAGCTAGTGACCGCGCCGGAATTGTTGGCCCCTATCGAATAAAGTTGAAGGACAACATCAGGGTCTGTTCTTGGCCGCACTCTGCAGGATGTCTTCGGCTTTCGAACGGCTGTTAATGAGAAAGCTACCGCTCAGAATTCAGGAGCGATAGACTCTTCGCGACTCAGGCCGTGTGAAAACTCCCGCTTCAAAAACAAAAGGTTCATGAGTGTTCGATGCTTTGAAGTTTGGCGGTTCAAGTCGTGAAACGGGGATCTCTCGTTCACATTTTTTGGCTTGCGCACTAGCGAAATAGTTTTCACACGGCCTGCTTAGCTGCCGGAGTGTTGATCTGTTACGTCGGGCCTGTAGACTCTAAACCTAACGCAAGTCGTAGTGTGGTTCCACCGGTCAAACATGGTTCATTAGTGCCAAGTGCACGGGTCTAAGACCTGACTTTTCTTACTTTCACGACTCGCGAAAGTCGCAGGCTTAGTTTGCGGCAAACGAAAGGAACCGAACGATGACCAAGCAAATAGAGATCAACGGCACTGAGCTTTCCTACATAGAGGAAGGCGATGGTGAAGCTGTTGTTTTTGTACACGGCGCAATCAGCGATATGCGCACCTGGGAGAACCAGCTACCTGCCATTGGAGAGCAGTACCGGGCAATCTCATACAGCCGCCGATACGCACGGCCCAACGCCGACATAACCCCGGACCAACCCGACCCCTGGGGGCAGCACGTAGAAGATCTGGCAGTATTTCTACGTCAGATCGATGCGGTACCCGCTCATCTGGTTGGTAATTCCCAAGGCGCTTTCATCAGCATGGTGCTGGCGAAACGATACCCACACCTGGTCAAAAGTCTGGCGTTAGAGGAACCGGCTGCAATGCCGCTGTTGAGCACGACCATGCCGCCGAAGCCTTTGGACCTTGTTAAAATGTGCATCAGGAAGCCGACGCTGTTACGCACAGCAATAGGGTTTGGTGCCGGTGCGATCCGGCCTATGAAAAAGGCCCTCGCGCGTGGCGAAGATAGAATTGGTGCGGAGGCGTTTAGCCGCACTGTCCTTGGTGATGCTGTCTTTGAAGGCTTGAGCAATGACAGAAAACAACAGTGCTTCGAGAATTCCAGCACGATACTCGCGTTCACGCGTAACCCGGACGTGCCTGATTTCTCACCGGAAGACGCCGGGAACCTAGTGCTACCCATACTGTTCATGCAAGGTGAAATCAGCCCGGCGTTCTTTTCCCCGTTCATGGACTACATGGCCGGACTGTTTTCGCGCGTCGAACGGGTGACGATTCCAGCGGCCTCGCACTTCATGCACGAAGAAAACCCGGAAGCCACAAACTTGGCGTTATTGCGGTTCTTAGAGCGGTTGTGACGTGTTGTGGCCGAAAGCACGCATAGCCCGTCCGTGAGCGAATGACTGCTCCGGAGAAAGCCGACGTTCAAACCCCCAGCTATGTATTGAGTGCTATCGACCCATTGCTGCCGCTCGCAGGCCTTCGGTAAGCTCTCGAAGGTAGAACCGATAAAAGGGCCTGTTATGACCATCGCGAGGAAATCATGGATTGGCTTCAACGCTTTCGTTTTGCTGCTGATCATGAATTCTTGCTACGACGAATTTGGCGAAGGTCGGGATGATCCGCGAGTACCTGAGCGCAAACAACTGGATATGGCGGTGTTTGAGCGTCTGATCGACGCTTTCCCCGATCTCGAAGAAACGGGCACTTATGCAGACGCCGTATATGAGATCGACGAAAACATCGCAGACTTGCAACGCCAATGGGATTCCGTCAGGTCTGGTCGGATCAGCCCACGAGAAAAGGTCGTTGGCGGAGATCTCCGGGATGCTATTGCCGGGCGAGACAGCTTGGTCGAATTCGAGAAGTACAGAGCCGTCGAAGTCTGGGGCCCTCAGTTAAATGAAATGTCGCACAGGGTTGAAACACGAGAACAAAATCGGTTGTTGGCAGAGGCAAAAGAAATGTGGACGCGGCGAATGGCTCTCGCCGATGGGTTAATGGAAGATTATGGGGAACTCGAACCGATGCTTATGACCCCCTTGGAAGTAACGAAAGCCCTTTTAGGAGTGATCTTGATTGCATACCTCGGGTTCAGTTGCCCACTCCCAATGAAAGGCTGGTGGGATTTTTGGGGTGCTGAGATCTAGAATTGGTCGTCGCCGGTTCTGTTTTGAGTCCGTCAATGCTCCCGGCAGCAAGAGACCGCAACTGGCCGCTCAGAGCCAGTTGGATGACGATTCTTAGCGTCGGCTTTGTAGAAATCTTCGAGTAAATTCCAGAATTTCTACAAAGCAGTCGCTCAGCTTTTGGTTTATGACCGGCAAAAGTCGACCCTAACCGGACGGAAACTGATACTCGAAGAGGTCAATATCTTGAGCGTATCTGCTCGCCACTAGGGCTCGTGTTTCTGTTGTGTAGTAAGCAGTAAAGTCTTTTTTAGGGGCTGCTTGGAGATGAGGTAGCGAGACTCCACCAGGCAAACCGATGCGATGTGCGACTTTGGCAAAGTCATCACCCAACCTCTCGTATCTACCTACAAAGTCGATGGCCACATGTCCAGCCGAGTTTGTAACGTAGTCCGCCTGAGAACGAAAATGCTCATCTGCTTGGTCATTGGGGATTGATGCCACCGCGTGTACAAATTCAACGAACGACATGCCAGCCTTGAATGCATCAAAACGAGCTAAGCAGTGCGCTACGCCTGAATCTGAGAAACCTGTGAAGTCATATACCTCACCAACGATTTTGTCTCGGTAACAAGAAACCAACCGATCCCAAGGGTTTCTTACGAACGCGAACGAATATAAGTTGGGATAGATTCTTTCGCCTGTCGGAGCGGGTGTTGGAGCACGAGGAAATCTTACGTCGTGCGGATTGCCTCCTACGATTTCAATATCAAGCGCTGAAGCTAGTGTGGCTTTGATGCTCGAAGACGCGACCTTCGCAATATCGATATAGACCGCTTGCTGTTGCTTAAGATAGATGCTGAATTCTTCGCTAAGCAATTACGCTTACCATAAATCCGGAACGACTATACTACTGCGTTTGCGATGTCCGTTCCTGGCCGTCTAGGGCCCTACAGGATGCCAACTTGAGTGGCATCTTTAGGGTAATCTTGATGTGATCTAGAGGAACAGTTGATAGCGGACGTTCGAAACAGCATCGGCGAACGCCTGTTCGCGACCCTTACAGGCCTTTGGCTAGGTTAGTAACCGCTTGCTCATCCGCAATTCTCGTATGACAAACCCCGGTTTTTGCTCAACCTTTTCTTGCCTGTCAAAGCTAAACCCATGCTTTTCATAAAAGGCGATCGCTCGGGAATTGCCATCAAGGACCCAGAGCGTGGCGATTGAGTTGCCGTTTGCTTTGAGTTGGTCAAGCGCTTCGTGAAGGAGAGCTTGCGCTCTTCCGGTCCCCCAATAAGACTCCAGGTAGTACAACGCACCCAGTTCACCCCAAGTGGATTCGGCGTCGCTATCGAGGCATTTTCCACACGCGGCGAAACCTACGAGAGTATCGTCGTCGTAGTCGAGCGACACCGAAACGACGTTTTCTGAGATTGCTTCCTTCCACTGCTCGGACCGAGTTTCTAGCTCGAGATCTAGTCCCTGAAGGAATGTTCCAGGCATTAGTCCTGTATAGGCTTGTTGCCACGTGAGCACGTGAAGCGCCGCTAAGTCGTAGCAATCAGCTGATGTAGCCATGCGTATCATGTTCTGGAGCGTAGAGCTTTGGCTAATGGATGTGAACTTGTGCGTTATTGTTCATCCGTTGTTGGCCGAAAGCATACCGTTTGAGTAGTAGTCCTCGACTGACTGCTAACGACCCAGGCAGCCTGGCCCTGTTGTTGCCATTCCCGCAAGTGATTGGGTGAAGTCGCAGCAGCCATCGATGAATGGAACCCTTTAGGCAAGAACTGACCAGTGAATGTTCCTTTACAGGAAGAGTTGCCAGGCTATCGAGAATATGGACGACGCGTGCGGTAATCGGTTGCTTCCCCGGACATACTGAGAAACCTGAGTGGTGGATGTTTCACATCGGTCGCGACGTCAGGGTTCGGGCGAACTTTCCTCGCTGGGGTCGAGGAGTAGCATGAGGAAGATGACAAAGCCGTTTACCAGAAGCCCGAAGATGCCTAGCAGATAAGGCCAGGCTGTCGCGAGCCACAAGACATTGACCATTTGCACGCAGATCACCAGGAACACCCACGCAGCCAACAACATGGGAATTGTGAAGGGGGTGCCTAGCCGCTTGGTTTGCATGCGTCGGAAAACTGTCGCACCCATCATCATGGCGATGATTGATGCGCTACCGATGCGCCAGAACATGGATGCACTGAGTCCCGCTTCCAATAGAATTGCGGGCGCGAGTGAGAAAGAAAGTGCTGCCGCGGATGCGCCAAAGAGTGCCTGAAGCAGCAGTCGTTGCCGCGGAGGCCAGTTGGAGACACCGCGTTGCCTTATCGCAGCGATGATCCCGGCAAATCCTGCCATGCCAATGGCAACCTCCGTGGAGGATGCCAGAAAGGATTCAGGTGACATCGGCCTAGTGTATCACCAGCCTACCCACCTCGTGTCAGGTCAGAGCCGGAAGCCTCGCTGCTCAAAAGCGGTGCCATAACTCCTGCCTGTTTTTACATGACGAAGCTCTACCGCTCAAAACTTGGTATGAGAGTCAAGGATACTGGTCAACTGCTTGCTTTGGTTCGATGCAAAAGGACCTAACGTAACGATTGGATATGTCTCCTTGGGACGTCTGTACTTGTTTGTCATTTATTTAAGCCCGCCAGTTCGGCTGAGACCGACCAAAGCTTTGCTGCCAACCCTCTGTCCTGCGCCAAAGTGGAAACCTTGGCCTCCTTGCAGTTGGCAAAATAACGTCCGGCCACACCTTCAACGTCAGGATGTGTGGCCACGTAACAACTGGTGGCTGCGCCCTGGGGGATGCTCACCATGAACGGCATCATGAACATGCCGAGCAGCCATGCGAAACCACCTTGCATATGCCGTCCCAAGTTTGTGGCGATGATACCGGGGTGCAGGGAATTGGCGGTGCTGCCGGTCGGTAGGTGGCGATTAAGCTCGTTGGCAAACAGCACATTCGCCAGTTTTGATTGTCCGTATGCCCGCCAGCCGGAATAGGCTCGTTCGCCGCTGAGGTTGCTGAATTCGATACCGGCCTTGGGCGCCTGTGCGTGTGCAGCGCTACTGACCACCACCACCCGTGCGGAGGAGGTCCTACCGATCAAGGGTAGCAATTCATTGATTAGCAGAAAGTGCCCAAGATGATTGGTGGCGAATTGCTTTTCAATGCCGTTCACTTGCTCCAGTTTTGGTAACGCCATGATTCCGGCGTTGGCGATGACGATGTCGAGATTGTCCAGATCCATATCGCGAATCGCCTGCGCGCATGCGCGAACACTGGCTAAATCGGTCAGTTCGCAGGAGAGCGGCACCGTATCACCGCTGATGCTGGCGCAGGCAGATACCGCTTTTTCCATTGTGCGTGCAGTCCCGATCACCCGCGCGCCGCGCAAAGCCAGCACACGCATGGTCTCCGTGCCGATTCCGGAATTGACACCGGTCACCAGGGCGGTTTTTCCACTCAAATTTATACCCTGTGTCACTGCTTCAGCAGTTGGAGTGCGTGCCATTCGGTTTCCCGTCAGGTCATTGAGTAATGATGATTCTCCCGGCCAAATCAGTGTACACGCGGGTCAGGTTAAGGGTCGAGCGTCCACGCTCAACCGCGCGATGTGGTGTTGCATTAGGTCCCACTGTTCGAAGATGAAGGATTCGTGATCGTCCGGGATGTCCGCGTAAGGGATACGCCACGTGTGTATTCGAATCAGCATATCGCGCCAGGAACCGCTCAAAAGCTCCGCTAGGTTAGCGCTGCCTTCGAACCCGGTGTGGGCGACGAGCACGATGTCTTTGCCGGGATTGGCCTTCAACATGGCGAGCATCCCGCCCAACCTCGGCGGCAGAAGGTCCGGCCAGCGGTCGAGTTGAGGGATGAGTTCCGGGTAGTTCTTGCGCAGATAGCGGCGCTTGCCGACAGATTGTCGCGTGCCCTCCGGGTAAATCAGCACGGATTCGTCGTCCGACGCGGTCGCCGTGGTCATACGGATTTGTTCGAGCTCACTCTTGGTATCTCTTCCCGATCGGTCGACGAACAGGCTCGATAGCCGATGCGCACCGATGTCGAGCGAGGGTGAGATCATGAGTTCGCGTTTGAGGATGTAACGCAGACCTTCGTAATTGCGTGGGACGGCAAAGTAGGGAAAAGGGAGGACGGTGTCTCCAAGGCTACAGTGACGTACGAAGACGATCGCGGAGGGACCTTGCACAGCATCGGTGCCTGTGACTTCTACTCGCAAGCGGAAAATTTTGGCCGCCATGCGAAACAGCGCGTCCGACCACCAGATTTGCACCAGTTGATCCTGTCTTATCCATTGTGCCGTACCGCGGTAACGCAACCATGTCCAGGTTAAACGCAACACACCGATACACTCGAAGATCAAGTACCCCGTGATTAGTGCCCACACGTGGGGAAGACATCTAAGTTGTGGAAGTAAACTCAAAAGCAGCGCAATCAGCAGGACCGGTACGAACAACAACGTACAAACAGCCGCGATGAGAAAAAGCAGTGGAATGGTGATCAAACGGCGTTGCAGCATCAGGCCACTCTGATCATGCCGGTTAAACGGGACTGCAACCAAAAGTATGCGATAACTGCGAGGAAGAGGTTGCTGGCAAGAGTGGCGATGAAGATTCCTTGATAGCCAAGCTGGCTATTTAACAACAATGCCAACGGAATGTAGACAATGAACATGCGGGTGAAAGAAAGCACGGTGCTGGGTAGCGGTTTACCTAAGCTGTTGAACGATGCTGAAGCCATCATCAGCACACCCCAAGGACCATACGACCAGGGCACGATGGCGAGGTAGATGGCGGCGACGCTTACGACCGAGTGCGAGTCGTCGATCCACGCCGCGACGGTGTCGCCAAACAACCAAAGGACCACGGCGACCAACAAGCCCCAGGCTAAACAAAAAACGTACACGGTGCGCATACCGCTTTGCACGCGCTCGTGTTGCTTCGCCCCCCAGTTCTGGCCCACAAACGGACCAATAGAGCCCGATAAGGCAAAAAGCAGCATTGCCGCCACCGCTTCGATGCGGGTGGCGACGCCGAAACCTGCCACCACGACCTCTCCGTGGCGGGAGAGCATGCTGGTAATGATGGCGCCGGTGACGGGTCCGATCAGCTGTGTGGCCATGGCGGGGATGCCGATGTGCAAGATGCGTTTACTGGAGTCGAGAAACTTGCTTGTCACATTGTGCGTCTGTGCAAGCCTGCCGTTAAGAATGTAGTAGAACATCACCACCGTGGTGATTAGGCGAGTCACGGTCATTGCCGTCGCAGCGCCTGCAAGTTCGAGTCGCGGCATGCCGAACCAGCCGAAGATCAAGATGGGATCGATGGCGAGGTTGAAGAGTGCGCCGACCGTCATGACCGCGCCGGGAATGTTGGCGTTGCCGTTCGCACGCATGATGCTGCCCGCGATCATGGTGACCGTGAAGAGCACGGTTCCGGGCAGGTAGATGTCCATGTAGCTGTGAATGAGCGGAAGCGACACCGCACTAGCACCCATGGCCATGAACACCGGGTCCAACAACAGCCAGGCAATGATCGAGAGAACGATCATCAACCCCGCCACGAGCATGATGCTGTGCGTGGCCAGACGATTGACGTCTGCCTGGTCGCCGCCACCCACACTGCGGGCGATAACCGATGAAGTGCCGATCGAGATCCCCAGCGCGATGCTGGTTAACATCATGGTAATCGGGAAAGTAAAAGTGATGGCTGCGACGTAGTTCGTGCCGAGCTGACCGATGAACCCCATCTCCAGGGTTTGCACCAGAATGGACGAGGACACCCCCATCACCATGGGAGCTGTCAGCTTGACGAGCGCCTGCGGCACCGGTCCCTTGGTGAGGTCTTTTTGCGACATGTACGACTAACTAGGCCGTGCGGGATCGGGTGCGGAGCAGAACGTGCATTGGTTCTATTATGGCATGTATGACATGCATGGCGTGGGTTAGCGCTTGGTCACTATCGCTAGGTAGGCGTGATAGGTCGCATCGATTGCGTAGCCTCGAGATTCCGCTTCTTCGTGCAGTCGAAGCAAAGCGTCCGTGTGGCGGGAGATGCTAAACCCTGGCACTTCCCAAGGTACGGCTTTCAGGTAGTAAACCAACGCCCCGACATCAGCAAAGCGAACAAGATATTCATGACTTTGCAGTTGCACGATGTCGAGACCCAGGTTCAAAAAGACTTCTTCTGCACTGCGCAGGTTGTGCGGCCAAGCGGTTTGCAACTGCTGCGCCACGCCGAAAACATCGCGGAGTTCGCGATTTGTCCGGTCTCCAACCTGCTCGGTCACAAGAAACCCACCGGGCTTCAGCAGCGAAGCCAACTCTTCTGGGGTGACCGAGCCGCCGTGGCGGCAGAGAATCAGGTCGAAACTTGCCTCACGAAGCGACGGTGCACTTTTGGATGTGTCATGCACCGTAATGGAGTGCTTCTCCAGTTGTTTTCGCGCCACCGGTACGTTTGGTGCGTAGGGCTCGATGGCGTGTCCAGGGCCTACATAACCTGACACCTCAACGAGTCGAGACAACAATTCTCCACCACCCGTATCGATGTCCAACATCGAATAGGTATCGGACAGGTAAGAAGTGGCGATGGCTGCGTAGTCCCAGGGTAGAGATCCCAAAGGCGTGCGTCGGCCCTTGAGATATGCAAAGTCCCATCCGGAGAAGGGCTGGGCATATTCACGTTCAAGCCATGAGACAACCTCGTTGTCTAGCGGTCCTCTACCTGGCATCACGCATCTGCAATCGAATCAGGGATGAGAACCGGGTCGATGCAGTTCGAAGCCACGGCTAGCCATCGTAGAACATTGGCTTGTGTAACCCGATAACGGTTTTCTCACGTTCCGTCACCGCTCTTTCGATGGCCTGTTGAGACAATTGATTGGTTTGTGCGGATGTGTGCAAACGCTGCGCAATGTCTCTACGTCCGTAGTGCACCTGCAGAAAAAATCGTCCTCGATCTCCCGGCTGTGTGCGCATACGACGATGCCAGATGTCGCTGACAAAGAAACCCACGTCTCCTGCGTTGGCCAACAGCGGAGTAACACCGACACCGTTGTATGTCAGATCATCATCCATGAGCTGCTTGGCCGGTGGAGTGCGGCCAGATAGATGGCTGCCTGGGATTACTCCGGTAGGGCCATCGTTGACCCCGCAGTCCATTAGATAGATGTGCACGCCGACCGCAAACACAGGATGCGGAATGTCGCTTGGCCACACCATGCCTTCCGCTAATGGAATGTGAGGTCCGGCATCTATGTGCCAATTTTCCCCACCATGGTGTCCCACTAACTTGGGTGGGTTGCGCCATGCTGTATTGGCGATGACGTGACAATCTTCTCCCAGCAACGGCTCGATGACATCCAGTATGCCTCTGTGTGCGATAGCCTGTTGGCACAAGGCGCTACGGTTGAGCATTTCGTAGCGAAACATCTCCTCAGCCTCATCAGCGCGTGGCATACGCTTATCCGCCGGATAGCTGGAAAACACGCGCTCGATGTCGCTCTTGAGCGCCTCACACTCCTCTCGCGAAAGCACGTCGCGAACTAACACGTAGCCTTCGCGCTCCAGGTGTGCTGCATCTGAGTGGTGAGTAGTATCTTGCGTAGTAAGGTAGCCGAAGCGTCTGTGAATCATGATGCCCTGTACTCGCCCGGTATTGGCGTTATGCTAGTCGCTTCCTTCGCTTAGGGGAACGTCGGTGTCGGAGGAGGCGCTGTTGGCGGATGCGCTTGAACCCGTTCTATGGAAGCGGTCTCTCAGAAAAAGACCCGTCAACGGCTAGTCACGCACCTTACCTCCCGGATGGATGCCGAATTCGAGGTTTTTGAGAAGTTGGTGCCGCGCGTACGATGAAATTTTTGCATAGAGAAGGACAGATCTGCTTATGGACGACGAAGTGAAAGCTCACATCGAAACCCTTGAAAGTCACGTTGCACGACTGGAAGGCATTATCGCGGTGATGCTGATGGAATTAGAGAATGGCACGATCCAAGAGTCAGCAGCTGAGATAAGAGCTGCGCTACCTAGATTGGACGATGAGTGATTTGTTCCGTTGCGTAGCCGCTTGGCAAACCGCTAGGACCTAAGGGTTGAATGAATCGGCAGTTTTCGAGTCTTTTGTCCGGCCGATTGTGCCATTGATTATCGAATAAACACGTTTCCGGGCATGAAACAGGACTGGCTATACTAACTGTTGACTGTCCATTGCTCTTTTTTGAAGTAGACCCACAACGGCAACCGTGAAAGAGCAAGTATAGTGACATATTTTTTGCGCGTCGGGACGTATGACCCTAGTCTTTTTGTCGAAGTGTGACGTAGCACGCAAAACTAACCCCCTATCGGCTGATATGTACTTTTTGTCGCTTACAATTCGCTTGAGTGCTGCCCAATAGTTAGATTGCTTATTGCGGTAAAGACAAGACGAATTCGATAGGTCAATGGACGAACTTATTTACCTTACCCATATGCGGACAGAGCCTGATCGCGGAGTATCTTAATGGAATGGGTACGGTCCGTATTGCGTTTTTTGTGGCCGGAGTTGCTTCTTGAAGGCGTTGCGTGGGAACACGAGTGGAAGGAAACTCAACGAGAACGATTCCGTAAGATATCTATTGCGTTCTTTGTCCTCGCTGCGCTCGGATACATAGCACATCATTATCTTCTCGACATTCCGAATAACCTTCAACCTATCGAAAACTGGTTTTGGTTTCGTGTGGGGATCGCGGTGTTGTGTGCTTGCTGTGCGATTTTCTACGTAAGCAAATTCTCTGACACCAAGTGGTTTAGAGTTCCCGCGATCATCGGGCTTGCAATTGGGTGCTACGCACAAGCCCAAGTATCACTTGCCGCCCCTGACCTGGCTCCTTGGTTTTATGCGTTTGCGTTTGCAATCGGAGCAGTCTTGGTGTTGCAGATGTCTGTTCTCAAAAGCCTGTTGTTCGTAGTTCCGGTGATGTTCTCGTTCTATCCAGCCCTCTTGGAGTCTGGAGTCGCTCTTGATACGTTGCTAAGTGCAACCTTCTTTATGTCACTAGTTGCGGCCATTGCTAGAAGCTCGTATGCCTTCGAATTGAGGGCTTTCGCATTGACCCAAGAGCGGGATCAACAAAGAGAAGAATTCATTGAAATGCAGCGCGACTTTTCCACACGGCTTAGATCTTTCATACCTCGGGTTATTGCGGACAGAATGCAACGAAAAATCGATATAAATAAGATGTCGGTCATTGAAGCATCTGTGGATGTTTTAACAGCCAAGCAAAAGAACGTTGCCTGTTTGTTTTCTGACATACGTGGGTTTACACAGGGGAGTCGAGACCTTGATTCTTTCCTAGCCGAAAGTGTTATTCCAGAAGTCAAAGCATGCTCTGACGCGGTCGAGAACTTTTCTGGTATACCGCGAAAAATAGGAGATTTGATCTTTGCATATTTTGATGATGAAGACGTTAGGATCAATATAGCGCGAGCGGTTTTAGCAGGTATTGCACTATCGAGAATCAACGAAGACATGAACGCAACCGTGTCTTCAGTTAACGTTCGTAGGTACATCCTGATATCTACAGGTGAGGCGATTGTTGGAAATGTAGGCGGTATTAACTCTGGTGTTGAGATAACTGCGCTTGGACCCCCGGTAAACTTTCTCAGTCGCTTAGACGATGGAACGAAATATCCAGGTCTTGCCTCTGAGCTTTCGCAGGGTGATCTAATCTTATGTGAACGTTCAGCTACGCTGCTCAAACAGATGACTAGTGAACTGGCGATTAAACGGGTTTGTCTGCGGGAAATCGATCTAACAATCAGAGATTTTCCTGAAGTCGATGTAGTCTATATATTGAAGCCGTCTGATCACAACCACACCCTTCTTAGCCAGGCGCTTGAAGAGGTTGGGTCCTCTAGATAGAGATATTTCCGCTAGTCTTATAGTCGTTAATCCGAATGGATCGAAACCAAACACCAGTCGCCGACTTTCATGCGCGCCTTACGCCCGCTGAAGTAAGACAAAGCGATAGAGTTTCGGCGCGTATCAGAGATTCTCTGAAGGACTCCCAGTATCGACCTATTCGTGTCTGGAGACTAAGCCCGTTAGGAATTGAATTAGTTCGCGATCAGAGTAGCCCGATAAAAGGGCAACAGGTAGATCTCGTTGTCGTGATAGATGGCAATAGGAGCACATTTCAAGGTCTGGTGGTTGACGAATCGGTCGAAGCAGATGGTTTTTCTTTGATTTTCATCCGATTTCTGGGTGGTGATGACGAACGCAAGGCCCGGGACAAAGATAATCGAAGGGCTCAGAGATGGCTGTGTAGTGAAGAGCACTACCCGCAAGCGATTGCTGCTGCGCCAGGTAAGTATGGGTCTTTCATTAGTTTTCAAATAAGAAACATCTCAAAGGCTGGCATGTTGTTGTTCACAAGCCTCGATCACGCCTACCTAATACCTGGTATGACGCTCGCAATGACGATTTCTCTGCCGACCGTAGGTGCCGCTCTTATTCAGTCCAGAATAGTAAGAGTAAGGATCGGAAATGATGGCGTAAGAGAGATTTTGGAACTCGGTGTAGAGAACATTGATCTGACCAGAAAAGCGAAGGTCTTGCTTGGCCAGTACATCGTACAATTTTCTGAATTCGAAGAATTGGATGAATTGATTGCAGATGGCTTCATTCCAAACAATGTAGAACATGGGCTGAGTTTCGAATACGTGAAAACTGCTCAAGAATTTCGCGAACTTTTGAGCTTTCGAGCAAAGATCGCTAGTGACAAGGGAGACATTAGTACGCACGTACATGCTCGAGATGCTAAATCAAGAATCGTAATTGGCAGGTTAGGTGGTACTCCAGTTATCGCAGCTCGTGTTGGGTTCCCTGACACAGCTGGATCGCTTGAGGCAGAGGAACTCCACCAATGGCCAGATGACTTTGGGAGGCGTGACCAAGCCATTGAAGTATCAGGAGTCGTGATAGGGACGTCACACTTTCGAACTGAGTTCTTTGCTTCATTAATGCGCTTTGTTTGTACGAGCTGTATAAGCGAAGAAAGGACGCTGGTGGTAGTTAATATAGGGCCTCGTTATCGTCGATTTCTCCAGAAGATTGGTTGGAGTGAGTTCGGCAGCGTTATCAACACTGAAGTTGATAGTGTTTTTATTAGCGACGCTATCAGGGCGATTCAGGGGCGAGATACGAACCCAATATGGTGGAACTATGTGTGGGGAGGCGTAACCAAATACCTATTGGAAGCAGGGGTTCTTGATCCAAAGGGAGTGGATCGCTGGATGATTTCGATTCTCCGTATGTTTGCACCTGTCACTAAAATTGTCTTTTCATGGAAGCATTTGCGCCGTACCATGAAGAGCAGTATCAAGAATAACGATAGCCAATAAGCAGTTACAGGGACGTTTAATCTTGTAGATGGTCGTCGCAGGGGTCCCTTGTATGACAATCGAGTCTGATTACCCGGTCGTATGGGAGCGGTACGCGCCCGTATACGATTTGATGAGTCGGAACAATCCCTCATATGTTGAGAATATCCAAAGCCTGATTACTGAGTTAAGGGCGCGTCAACTCCCACCAAATGCTCGGGTAATCGACGTGGGAGCTGGAACCGGAAACTTCCTGGAGTCAATTCAACCTTTACTGTCGCCCGAGGCCGAGTTAGTACATCTCGACTTTAACAAAGCAATGAACGACGTGGCGATCGGGAAGTATCGCGAAAAATCTTTCGATAACATTCAAGTTGTTACGGAGTACGTACAGCGAGTCGATTTTCCGACGAACCACTTTGACGTGATTATCTGCGTTCACGCGCTATACGCCATGCACCCGCAAAGATTAGTACTCGAAAAAATGAAGGACTGGTTAAGGCCAAACGGGTTGCTCTTTATTATTGACCTAGGACGAACTCAGAATTGGAGCGATTGGGCTTGGTACATTTACAAGTCTATGGTGCGGCGTATGGGCTTTTGGAAAGCCACGTATGAAGCCCGCAAGTTTTTTGAGGTAGCAAGACAGAACTACCTGCTTCGTAGAGGACAGTCTGATGGTACTTATAGCACTAGAACAACAGAAGAGTTTCAAGAGTTCTTGGCCTCTGTTGGTTTGGAAATTGTAAGAATTGGCAGTTGTTACAGGGGATACTCAGATGTCGCGATCTGTTCCAAGTATGAGTGCTTGAAAGCCAGATTTGAGCGTGCGTCTTGATGGACAGAATCGTAGTAGTTTGCAACTCTTGCAGCTTGAAATGTAAGCGCCTGAATCGAGGCCGTGTCTTCTTTTGCCCAAATTTCCTCATCCTGATGGCTCAGCACACCTATGGGCACTGATTTCCCAAGTGATGTTGTGAGTCCTGAGACGTGGGTGATCAATTGGTGCTCGCTATTGTAGGACCATTCTGGATCAAGAATAGGGTTGTTTGGAAATGTCTGGAGTTCCAGCGAGGTTCTGAGTGCTAGGATTGGCTTCCACCCTGTATCTTGGCCCATTATATTGATCTGTTTAGAGGTCGATCCGGATTCGCAAAGCCGTCCCCACACTGCGTAGTTGGAGGGTCCAGTTAACATTTCAAGGGACCGAGACAATTCGACCATAATCTGCGGATCAAATTTAACTGAGGTGTTTGTTCCATAGGGCTCAGTGAGTTTGATGGCTTTTGAGTTGCCTGTGGGAGCTTGAAAGAACGCGTCGAAGCCTGCCTTGTGTCGACAGTGGCCGGAGGGAGCGTGAATGGACCAGTTGCCTTGGTAGGTGTTTAACACTTGCCTTACGAAATTTGCTTAGTAGAACGTCTGATGTTAAGTATCATGTCCATGAATACTGAGACCTTGTTAACAAAAAGGTGTAGGAATTAGATTGAAAGCACCCCGAGTACAGATCGCGGCTGATAGGGAGAAATTGATAGTAGTTGGCGAGTCAGAGGATGATGCTTCCCCCCAGCTATCGATGCCGACCCAACGAAGTAGACTGTGGCTATTCCACTTCAGTCTCAAGCTGCTTAGAAATCGGTTTCCCGAATTTGAATGGATATCCTTCGAGAAAAGTGAGCAAGGGGTAAACCTTGTCACTGAAGATGCTGCTACATATCTAGAGATGGAGTCACTTTGGCAGAAAGAACTCAAATCTCGATTCACCAGTGTTCAGCACAGAGTGATGGAAGAGTCGGACTGTGTGGTTGTTTCCCGGGACAGAGAAACGGGCGCGATTGTTGCTTTTGGTACTTCGAGGATTTCGCAAATAGGCACCATTGAAGGAGTGCGTTGTCGGGTGACGCATGGTGGATTGTTCGTTGTAGACTCCCAATTTCAAAGGAAAGGAATTACGCCGTTTGTTGCATCTGTGGCAACACTCTACCTGCATACGTTACGGACAATCTTCCAAAACGAAATAGTAGTCGTTCGGTCGAACAATCGATTTGTCGAGAGGATTCTCCGAAGAGCCGAGCCAGTGTATAGATCAGACATGCTCCCGAGCATGACTAGTGATGTAGAGCGACAAATCGTGGAAGCGATCAAGTGGACTCACGAGAGGGTTTTCCATCAGTCAGGAGGTGTCATTCGCTATGTCGATAAGCAGCACATTTCTCATAAGGTCGCAGCTGAGGCTAGAACTTTTGGACTTGAGCAGGATGAAGCCGTTTACTTCTCTAGAGCGTCATCGCTAGCGTCTTTTTTGTACAGAGTTTTCTTCGGAAAAAAATAGCTACCCCGCCACAACCCGAATCTCCACCCGGGCTCCGGGTACCGCCAACTCCGTAATCCCGATAGCCGTCCACGCCGGATAAGGCTCGCTAACAAACTCATCCTTAACTTTCATAAAGGTGCCTATGTGTTCCTGCAGTCCCACGTGATAACTCGTAAACTCGATGATGTTTGAGTAATCCATGCCGGCTTCGCCGAGAATCGTGCCGACGAATTGCCATGCGTTGCGGAACTCCTCCTCTGCGGATTCCGGGACCTTGCCCTTGTCTCCAGTGCCGATCTGACCGGAGCAATACAACTTTCCATCGTGGCGGCGAGCGGGTGCGAATTTGAAATTGTCGTAACTGCCCTGCATGGATGTGGGAAGGATTAGCTCAGACATATTGTGCTCCTAGATGTACTATCCCACCGGTTATAACTCGGCACCGTTGCGAGATCAATGTGATTGAGAAGCTGACCTATTCCACCAAAGTTGAGCTGTCCGATAGTGAGCTTGAAGACTTGTTGGTGTTTGCAGGCCGGACAGCGAAGCTGGCGGGTGTGGCCACGTTAGAGTACTTCCGCGGCGATCTGGGTCTCGAAAATAAGCGCGGCGATGGCGGCTTCGATCCGGTTACGGCTGCGGACAAGGCGGCGGAAGAGGTCATTCGCCGTGAAATCGAACGCGAGTATCCGGAACACGGCATCTACGGTGAAGAATTCGGGATGAAACCGGGCAACGGCTTGACCTGGGTAATCGACCCTATTGATGGCACTCGTGCGTTCATGACAGGCATGGTGCACTGGGGTGTGTTGATCGGCTTGTTTGACGGTCAGGATGCTGTGGTGGGCGTGATGTACCAGCCATACACCGATGAATTGTTTACAGGGACGTCAGCGCGGGCAATGCATTCCCGTGGCGGCGAATCGCGTGTCTTGGTCGGTTGTGCGTGTGACAATCTGGCCGAAGCCGTGCTTGGCACCACGGGGCCTCACTGGTTTGTGGGGGACGACCAACAGGCGTTCCAGCACATGCAATCGTCGGTGCGCATGACGCGCTTTGGCGGCGATTGTTACCTGTTTGGGATGGTGGCCATGGGGTATTTGCACTTAGGCATGGACGGTTCGCTGAATCCCTATGACATCATGGCGTTGATTCCAATTATTCGTGGCGCAGGAGGGGAGATCACTACGCTGGATGGGGGCAATCCCTGTTTGGGAGGTGCGGTCATTGCCGCTGGCAACCCGCGTCTGCATGCTGCAGCGTTGCGGGTTATTGGACAATGAAGGGTTTCGCTCACTAGCTGCAAGTCATGCAGTCCGTCGTTTGGCGACTCGTCAAGTTAGCAAGTCCGATTGCTTTCGGGCGAATTGCCATCGTTGGCATGGGCATCGTCGATCTTATTATAGTGGGGCAGTTTGCCGGCGACGAGTTGCCGCAGTTGACACTCGCGTATTCGATCGTAGGGCCGCTCACCATCGGCGGTATGGGGCTCATGCTTGGTGTTCAAGTATTGAGTGCTCGTGCTGTCGGCGCAGGTACGTTGGCGCTTGCTGGTAGAGTCTGGCGGAAAGGAGTTGTTGTGGCCGTCGTTGGTGGTGGGGTGGTGTGGTGTGTGGTTGCCCTGGGTGCACAGCCGCTGTTTGTTGGAGTGGGTGTCGAGCCCGAACTCGCTCGGTCCGGTGCGCTCATCGCACAGGTGTTGGCTTTTTCCGTCCCGTTCCACCTGCTTTTTGTAGATTCCACCAATTTCCTCGAAGCGGCGGAGCGTCCCGTACCGGGTGCGGTGTTCATGTGGTGCGCCGCTATTGTGAACCTGGTGTTGAATCTGCTGTTGGTGCCGTTGTTCGGTGCACTTGGCAGTGCGTGGACCACGGTTGCGGCCAGGGTGTTCCTTGCTGCGTCCCTCGTAGGGTTCATTCTTCTCGCCCCCTCGGTGAAGGCTTTCCTGGCCCGTTGTGACAGCTCCGTCACCTTCGTGTCGTTGTTGGCTATCGGCGGCGCGGCAACTGTGAGTGGTCTTGTCGAAGCTGGTGCCTTCGCGTCGTTGGGATTGATTGCTGTGCGCATCAGTCCTGAGTCGTTGGCGACCTTCAGCATCGCAACCGGCGGATTGTTGACTGCAGTCGGTATGTTGTCGGCGGGCCTGGGCGCTGCGGCGGCGGTGCTGGTATCTCAGGAGACGGGGCGGCACAACTTGCGGCAAGCGCAACGCGTTGGGTGGATTGCTATTGGCTTGAATGCCGTGACCGTGCTTGTTATCGGAGCGCTTTGTGCGTTGTTCGCGAATACGGTAGCGAATGCATTTACATCCGATGCGGAGATAGCGGCCCTTTTTGTAGGTGTCATGTGGTTGACTGCCATTCTCTTTACGCCGGATCTGGGTCAAATGGTTGCCGACCCGGCTCTGCGAGCCAGGGGTGAAAACTGGTTTCCAACGGCTGTACGGCTGGTAGCGTTCGTCGGTCTTGCGCCGGCGTTGGCTGTCTGGTTTGTCGAAGTGCGCGGATTCGATCTCTCGGGTGTGTTCTGGGCCATTATCATCGCCAGCAGTGGCGCCTATCTGGCGCTGTTGTGGCGATGGTGGACATTGCGCCGGCAAGGATGCTGACATGACGGTGTCAGTACATCCGGCCTTGCTGCTTGTGTGAGGGTGTGCGCGGTGACAGTCTTTCAAAAGGGCTGGTTGGTGTACGACATGATTGACTTTCAAGCCGCGGAAAACTGGTTGGTGAATCACGGGCGGGGCATTGACCTGGCGCTTGCACGCTTTCAGGAGGGTGGCGACGGCGCGCCGCTGGTTGCGGCGTTGTCGCACTATGCCAATACCGATGGCGGATTTGGCAATGCGTTAGAGCCCGACATACGTCTCGCGCAGTCGTCTGTCATCGCCACCACCGTGGCGCTGCAGATTCTGGCGAAGTGTGATGTCGATGCAGCTACACCGTTGCTGCAAGGTGCCATGAAGTACCTGGCCGACACTTACGATGCACGAGCGCGGACATGGCCGAATGTTCCCCCCAATGTGGATGCGGCGGCGCACGCCCCTTGGTGGCGACCGCAGGCGTTGTCGGAGTATCTGTTGAACCCAAGGGCAGAGATCGTCGGTTACATGTACCGATGGCCGGATTTCTTTGCGCACGAATTGAGAGACGAACTTACCCGGGAAGTGCTGGGGATGGTGGCGGACGCAAAGATGTTAGAGATGCATGACCTGCTGACAGTCGATCGCCTTCTACAAAACCTGACTCAAGGCGATCATGCCGATGTGGTTCGTCATTTTTACGCGCTGGCCGAGCGGGCCATTGCCAAGAGTGCGGATGAGTGGCAGGAATACGGACTAACGCCGCTAACCCTGATCAAGCACAAAACCCACCCCCTGGCCGATCCTTTGCTGGAAATTGTTCAACACAACATAGAGTTCTTGGCCGAGACCCAGCAGAGCGATGGCAGCTGGGCGCCACCCTGGTCCTGGATGGGACATTACCCCGATGAATGGCCGATTGCCGAACGCGACATACGCAGCCTCGTAACGGCCGACAACCTCTGTACGGTGAAGGCTTTACTTGCGTAACCGTTTTGTTACTCGTATATTCGCGTAACCAAAACGTTACGGATGGGGCGGTCATGAGAACGCAAATCGGACTATTACACGTGCGGCGCAGTATCCTGATACAGGCGTCGCCGGCGCGAGTTTGGCAGGAATTCGAGTCGACGGAACGCATCAAGGGGTGGCTGAACCTCGGTCATACCATCCACACTTTCGAGCCGCGGGAAGGTGGGCAGGTGGAGATGTCGGTGGACATCGATGGGGAGCAAGCCTATTTCGGGGGACGGATACTGGTGTACGAACCCCGGCACGAGTTGACTTTCGATACTCAATGGCGAGGGGAACGCGCTTCGGCGGTGCCCAACTACTGGACGGTTCGCCTGACACCTATGTACGACGGCACGATGGTGGAGATCTTCCATCACGGGTTCGAGCGGTTGGGCGCAGAGGCTGCCGACAACTTGCAGGGGTACGAAGACGGCTGGGACATCAAGCATCTGAAAGCATTGCGGGCGATCGTGGATGCATAGAGATGCTTATGTCGCCATCGCGGATCCGCTGCGGCGCGATATTCTCACGCTATTGATGAAGCGAGACACGGCTTCTGCCGGTGAGATTGCCGATCAGTTCAACGAGGTCTCTCGCCCTGCGGTATCGCGGCATCTGCGGGTGTTGCGGGAATGCGGAGTGGTGGTGTCCGTTAAACAAGGTAAGGCACGCAATTATGTGTTGAATCCTGATCCGATCAACGCGATTCGGCAGGGCTGGTTGAAAGAATTTGCGAACCGGCAAGTCAGCAGCTTGAAGACTTTACGCGACATTGTTGAAACTGAGCCCTAGCATTTTTTGCAATTTGCGTCTGGCGTTTGTAGTGGTACTTGACATAGCATTCACGTACAGGTTGTTGCGTACAGCCTAAGGTCTTCGGGGGGAAGGCCCCTCAAACTTAGGAATTGTCGTGACATACCTATTCAGACAGATTTCACTGCTGCTTGCGCTGGTTGTATCGTTCGGCGTACAGGCAGGTCCGATTCAAACGTTTGTCCAGACAGATTCGAGCTCCGACAGTCAAAGTGCCGGTGGTTTCTTTGGATCTTCCGCGGACATTGGCCATGTCAGCCTGGATTTCGATCCCTTCGATTCAAGTCTCGGCACGCTCATCGATGCTCAATTGACGGTGGTGATCAGCGCCAACCTCGGTTTCGGACTGTTTGGCAACTTCAGCGTGCCCAATGACGGTGAATGCCAGGAACCCAGCTGTGACATTGCGGCGGATTTCCAATTTTCGACAATTCCTCTAAGCGGGTTTGGGTCACTGCACACTTTTACAACCTCCCTCGATTGCACAGCACCGACTGGAGAAACCTGTGGCCTGCGACAGTCGCACCTGGTGAGCTTCATCGACGTCGGTTCGGTGCTGGGGCTGGGTACGAGCTTCAGTTGGGACCTGTTGGTGGAGGGTCTCATTAGGGATTTCGGACCCGCCCTGGAAGACAGCGTACTCGAAACCGGTTTTGAGGCCACTGCCAACGGTGTGCTGACATACATCTACGATGTGCCGGAGCCGAGCACGGTGGGCCTTTTCGGTATGGGGTTACTGGGTCTTCTCCTCGTACGGCGACTGTCCCTGAAAACTTGACTGCCGCCCACAAACGCGCACCCTGTCACCCAGGGTGGGGGAAGAGCGGAGCGTGGCGTGGGAAAAAAGCGTCGAACTGCAACGGTCGGTGTGACGGAGCACGGCAATTCTGTCGTACTGGTCACGCTGACTTCTGACCTCGAGCTGATCGACCGCCGTACGGTCGATTTGACGGAAGGACTGCCCACACACCCCCATCACCATGAAGGCTCCTGGGCCGTAGGTCGCTACAAGGACAATCCATGGGCGAAGGACATCACCTTGACCGACGCCCTGGCGCTTGTCGAGCGGGTGCGGGTGGCAGCGGCACAAGGTGCCCAAGCGTGCCTGGCCGATTTAGCCGATGCCATACCGGTGCCGATTCAGTGGATCGCTATTCGCGAGTGTCCCGAACTGCCGCCTACGCCTGAAGCCTGTATTGCCGACAACCGAGTGCAAAGCTATGCCGATTCCGTGATGTACCGTCAGGCTGTGGCGAGTGCGGCTCGGGATAGGGGTTGGTCTGTAGGTTGGTACGATCGCGATCGCGTGTTCGATCAGGCAGCCGCGTTGTTACGGGAGTCCGACGGGGGCAGTGATGATGTGAAGGCCTGGCTTAAAGCGCTGGGTCGCACAGTGGGTCCGCCGTGGCAGGCCAAACACAAGCTTGCGGCGGCAGCAGCGCTTGCGGTGCTTCAGTAGTTGGACGCTTGGCGTTTGTTGATCAGTTCCATCAATGTGTTGACCAGCAGTTTTTGTTCCGCGGCTTTAACCCGCTCTTGCAGTGTCTCGACCGTGTCCTTGTCTTTGACCGGCACCTTGACCTGAGAGAGCAGCGGGCCGGTGTCGTAGTCTGCATCCACCAGGTGGATGGTCGCGCCGCTTTCGGTTTCACCGGCGTCGAGTACTGCCTGATGGACGTGGTGTCCGAAAAAACCGTGTCCGCCGAACTTGGGCAATAATGCGGGGTGGGTGTTGAGGATGCGCCCTTCGTAGGTTTTGAGCACTTGCGGCCCCATCTTCTTCATGTACCCCAGTAGCAAGACCCAATCGGTCTTGGCTGCGTTCAACGCTTGCAACATCGCGGCGTCGCGCGCATCGTCGTCCCGGTGCGTACGGTTGCTGAGATGCAGCGTGTTGACTTCCACTTCCATGGCGCGGCGAATGGCGCCGGATTGACTGTTGTTGCTGATGACGAGGCTAACGCATGCATCCAGCGTGCCGTCGCCACAGGCATCCAATACAGCTTGTAATGTTGTGCCTTCGTGAGATGCCAGAACCGCGAGTCGTTGCACTAGCTTGCAACCTTGAAGATGGCGGTGTGCAAGATGTCGGTGGTTAACTCTTCGTCACGCCAGAATGTCGTATGCGTTCTTATGAACTCGTGTCCCTTCTTTTGCCAGCGGTCGATCGTGACCGTGCGTATGTCGATGGTATCGCCAACGCGCAATGCGTGCCGATGACGGGTTTCGGAACCGACATGCATCCACATCGGCATGGCGTATTCGTTGGTCAACGCTGTATTTGCTAACGACAACAATAAGTGTGGGTGCACATACTCATCGTAGATAGGCGCTTGGTCCAACACCTGATTCTTGTAAGTCTCGTTGTCTTCGGCGCACAGCAGGTATTCCCACGGTGCGAAGCACTGGTTGGGTTGAACGTTGTCCCAGCAGATTTCAACGCGTTCGGGGTGTTTGATCGGCCCGTTGAGAAGCTCGACACCGTCGTATGGCGGGACTTCGGCGGCGCTGTTCAGCGTGGCCAGCAATTCACCGAGCTGGTTGTAACACTGTACCCGGTCGACGCCATCGACTTGGTCGAGTCGGATCGTCAGCTCGTCCCCATCGTACGCGGGTTTCAACAGTCTTAACTCGTCCACTGAGCGGTCCAGCCAAGCGGGGCCGTACTTGTCCACCAACGGGTGTACGAGGTGTCCGTACACCGCAACGCCGGGTACCAAGGCGCCGCGAAAGCCGAATTTCTGCGCGGCCTGGTCGCTGTGAATGCGGTTTTCGCTCGATTCGCTGAAGTTTCGTGCGCGCACGTTGTAAGTGTTCATGGCGGATATTCTACTGCGTGACAGACGGCACTAGCCATAGGCTTGAGCGGGCAGCCACGTCACGATGGCCGACCAGTTGAAGATGATGAGCATCCCGATCACCTGCAAGAGAATGAAGGGCACAACGCCTTTGTAGATGGTGGTGACGTCGATACCCGGAGGTGCCACGCCTTTTAGGTAGAATATGGCGAATCCGACGGGAGGCGTTAAGAAGCTCGTCTGCAGACAGACAGCGAAGAGGACAGTGAACCACACCGGGTCGAAGCCGAGATTCAAGACAACGGGGGACACCAAAGGCAACACGATCAGCGTGAGTTCAATCCAGTCCAGGAAAAAGCCCAGTATGAACGTGGCGATGAGAATGCAGATGATGATGCCTGTGGGTTCGAACGGTAAACCCAACAACACACGTTCGATCAACTCGTCGCCGCCCAGACCCCGCAACACCAGCGAAAAGGCCGTGGCGCCGAGCAGCACGGCAAAGATGAAGGCGGTGGTGCGGGTGGTTTCCTGTAGCACCTCCCCCATCACGCCGCGGTTTAGCGCGCGATTGATGATAGCGAGTAAAAGAGCCCCAGCCGCGCCGACGCCGGCGGCTTCCGTGGGTGTCGCCAGGCCGAAGAAAATACTGCCGAGTACCGCCAATATCAAAAACGCCGGTGGCAGGATGGCCTTTATCAGATCGAGCACCGCGGCAAAGTCGAAGGGCTCCGTTTCCGCGGCAGGTGCGGCTTCTGGTTTGAACATCCCGACCAGAAGTATGTAAGCGATATACAACGAGCCGAGCAAAATGCCGGGAAACACCGCACCCAAAAACAAGTCGCCTACGCTCATGCTCATCCGGTCTGCCATCAAGACGAGCATGATGCTCGGTGGAATCAGGATGCCGAGGGTGCCGACGGCGGTAACGGTACCCGTGGCCAGGGTTTTACTGTAGCCCTGCTGCAGCATGACGGGTAAGCCAAGCAGCGCCAGTAGCACCACCGAGGCGCCGATGATGCCGGTCGTAGCGGCCAGTAACAAGCCGATCAACGCCACAGTTATGGCCAAGCCGCCGCGAATACTGCCGAACAAGCGTGCGAAGCTGGTCATGAGTTGGTTGGCGATGCCGGACCGGTCCAACAGCAAACCCATGAAGATGAACATGGGTAACGCGACCATCACCCAGTTTTCCATGACGTTCCAGATGCGATCGACAGTGAGCGACGTGTACGCCCAGTCCATGCCGATGGGCAGCGCGAAATCGACCTGCAGAACGACCGCCAGAGCACTGAAGATGACAGCGAGTCCGCCGAGAATCCAAGCCACGGGAAAGCCCGTGAAGACCAGCGCGATGAAACTCAGGAACATACAGACGGCAAGCGTTTCGTTAGCGGCCATCCGGTGTCTCGCTCGCGCTCAGAAACAGAAAGTGCCACACGCGGATCAACCTGGAGACGACCGCGATCAACAGCAGCAAGAAGCCGATGGGCAGGAAGGCTTTGATCAACCAACGCAGCGGCAACCCACCGGGCGAGGGTGAGATTTCGCCTAACTCGAACGACGCAGCCACAAACGGCAGGCTGAAGTAAATGACGAGCGCGATGAACGGCAGTAAGAACAACAGTATCCCGTAGAGTTCGATCCAAGCCTGCGTCTGCGGCCTGAAGCGTTCGTGCAGTACGTCTACTCGAATGTGTGTGTCGGCCTGGTAGGCGTAGCTCAAGCCCAACAGAAAGCCGATGGAATATAGATGCCACTGCAGCTCTTCGAGTTCGATGCGGCCTTCGCTGAAGGCGTAACGCAGCAGGACGTTAATCACGATCACGACCAGCAGTACCGCCCAAATCAAGGAGGCCACCTTGCCGATGCGTTCGATCCAGCCATCGATGCGACGGGTGAGGGGAGTGTGGGGATACTCCATGTTAAAAGTCGCGCGGCAGATAGGCGCGCGACTTCCAATGAGCGTAATCGGCCCGGAACTTCCGCTGCGAAGCGAGAATCTTGGCAAAGCTGGCATCCTTTGCCGCTTCTTCCGCAATCACCTCTGCGGCGACGGTTTCGAGTTCTCTTAACAAGGTCTCGGGCAGGATCTCGGCGCTTACGCCAATATCGCTAAAGCCTGCGATGACCGCACCCTGCAGGGCTTCGCTGCGGGATAAGTTGCGGATGACACCCGCAGTGCAGCCCAGTTCCAGTGCCGCCTGGTCGGCAACTGACAAGTCGTTCCATGCATCGATGTTGATCACCAGGTGAGAGGAAGTGAACGGTTGATGCCAGCCCGGATAGTAGTTGAACTTGGCGACGCGGTTGAAACCCAGAGTCTGATCGACGATGGGCAACGCGAACTCTGAGGCGTCGATGGCGCCTTTTTCCAAAGCCTGGAAGATCTCACCGCCGGGAATCATGGTCACGCTGGCGCCCAAACGTTCGATGACTTTACCGCCCAGCCCCGCAAAACGGATTTTCAATCCGCGCACGTCATCCAGTGTTTCGATTTTGCTGCGGAACCATCCCGCCGTCTCGGGCCCGGTCATACCGCAATAGATGGGATGAATGTTGTGCGGTAAATACAACTCTTCGGTCAGTTCGCGGCCACCGGCTTCGAACCACCAAGCGCTGTATTCCCAGGGCTCCATGCCGAACGGCACGGCGCTGACCAGCGGTGAAGCCGGGATTTTGCCTTGGTCGTAACCCAGCCACACGTACCCGGCTTCGACTTTGCGGTCCCGCACGGCATCCGTGACGGAGAACGCGGGTACGATTTCGCCGGGTTCGAACAGGTCCAGACGGATTGCACCGTTGGAGGACTTGCGGATCATGTCTGCCACATAGACCGGGTTGTCGCCCAACACGGGTAGGGTTGTCTGGAAGACCACCGGTACACGCCAATGGATGCGGGCGGGTTGCTCGCCCTGGACCGTCTGCACCAGAGCGCGTGCCTGGCCCGGAGGACGGATCGCAAGCGAACCGATGATGCCCACCACAAAGGCGGTAATGACGGCGAACAGCGCCGCACGATTGCTCATGATGGCTCCCCTTGGGATCGCTTGGCTAGCGGGTATGGGGCGCCGCTAGCGTGACGTTGTGATTCTTTGTGGGGATTGTGAGAAGGCTTGGATTTCGATGCAAGGTGGAATGCTGCGGAGGGCTACCTGGCGTGAGCGAGTGTCAGACGATGGATTGGGCTGCGTCTGCGTTTGACATTGACCTGCGATGGGCGTAGGTATGTGCGGTAGGGGAGTTTAAAGGCAATCACATTTGCCACTCACAGGAGTGGCGGGTTAACGGTGTGTCTGGTTTTCATCGGCTAGGCTCTGAGCCCTGGTTCGGTGAAACGCTTCTACAGATAGACGAAACCTGTTCGCTCTTAACGAGTGGCTCGAGCCACGTCGGGGGGGCGCATCATGGTTACATTCGTAGCTATTCGTGATCTAAACCTGAAATCTATCGTTGTTGTTTGGACCGCCACGCTGTGCAGTCTGCTGACATGGAGCAGTGCGGCCAATGCCGGATCGGCGGATGAGAAACGGCGCATCGAAGAGGTCGTTGTGACCGCCGAACGTCGTGAGGCCAGCATCAGCGATACATCCATTTCCATCACTGCGTTTACCGGGGAATTCATTGAAGACTTCGGCATCCGCAACCAGGAAGACCTGCAGAATCTGGTACCGGCGGCGGTGATCGAACCGTACGACATGGCCATCAGGGGGGTTGGTAGAAATTTCCGTTCCCTGGGCGGCGACCCCGGTATCGCCACCTACCTCAACGGCGTTTATTCGGAGGATTTCGGGATCGCCTCCACCGAGGGCGGGCTGTTCGATATTGAACGTATCGAATTTCTGCGTGGTCCTCAGGGCACTCTATATGGACGCAATGCCATCGGCGGCGCCGTCAACTTCATCAATAAATTGCCCACTGAGGAATTCGAGGGCGAGATTCGCGTCGTAGGCGGTACGTTCAATCTGAAGGAAGTCTACGGCGTCATTTCCGGGCCGCTCATTGGTGACTGGCTGCAGGGTCGCGTCACCGGTGTTAAGCGAACCAGAGACGGCTATTACGATGACTTGTCGGGGCGGGAAGACCCCGGCAACTACGGTGACGAAAACTACGCCCTGTCATTGCGGTTTACGCCTGCTGAAAATTTCGAAATGAACTTGCGCGTCAACGAACGTAGTTATGCACGCCTGATGGCCGGCGCCGATGCTGCAGGTATCCTCAACATCAATCAGTTTGGCCGAACGACCAGAGACACCGAAACCTATGCATTGGGCTTTCGGGCGGTTGACCCCAATAATGTCTGCCCGGATATGTTTACCCGCACGACACCTATACCAACGCCTGGCGTGATCGGCGGTACGGGATGTCTGGTGTCCGGGGCAGAAACCTTCAACTACACAAACCCGGTGACCGGCGATCCGGTCGTTGCGCAAAGATTGACCTCAGGGGTAGACCAACAGACCGTTGCCACTACCGACCATCCGAACTTCGCCTACGGCACAGATCCGTCAAGACAACGCCTGATCGGTTTAGACGACGTCAAAGGGGATGACCTCGATACCGACACCAACGGCCAGCAGGATGAGTTCTTCGATCATCAGGCGGTCTCAATGGATGCTCTGTGGAGTATCAATGACAGGTTCGCCGTCAAATACATCTTCGGTTACACCGACTACTTCTACGATCGTTCCAGCGATACCGATCTGACCAGTAACACCATATTCGATCGCACTTTTTACGTGATTCAGGAAACCGAATACGTTTCACACGAGCTGCAGTTTTTCTGGGATCCCAGTGAAGACTTTTCCGTGACGGGTGGTTTGTTTGCGTACGATGCGAAGATCAGCCAGCGCGGTGACTTCTACGATCACAACTGCTTCAAGATAGAGAACCCGCTGGACTGCGGCTCGCGCTGGGCTAACGATTTCCCTTACGACGCTTTGGGGGTCGGGTTTCTCGAGGACCTGTTTCCGAAAGTGGATATGTTCACGGCCCTCGGCGGCATGAACAATCTGAAGCGCGGTGAAGCGCTGCCGGGTAATTGTCTTACCGGTGACGCCATCGGCACGCCCAATCAGATCGATGTGTATTGTTTCGGTACGTGGGCGGGTGACCACGGCGACCGGGTGAATTCCGGTCCGCAGACGATCGCCACGGACCTCGAATATGAGACGCGCACGGAGCGTTACGCCTATGCTGCGTTCGGCCAGGCAGTCTATGATTTCAACGACAAATTTGCCTTGACCCTCGGCCTGCGCTGGGCACGCGACCAGCTGAGTGGTCACGAAAATCTCTTTTACTACAACGAAACTGAGCTCGTGCCCCTGGGGTTCACGTGCGATCCTGCGACCGACCTCTGTGCGTCCGACCTGGCCGCCGTAAACATGGCGTTGGGTTACCTGGGCGCTAATGGAGAGATTCTCAATCCACAACGACTCCTTGTCGGCGGAATGCCCAGCAGCACCAGCCTGTACCGTGAACTTACCGAAGCCACCGAAGATGTGACCTGGCGTTTCAACCTCGACTTCACGCCGACCGAGGATGACTTGATCTATCTGTCTGCGACGAAGGGATTGCGCTCCGGTGGATTCAATCTGGTGTTCTTCTCGGAGAATTCGATCTTCGAACCCGAAGAACTGATCGCCTATGAATTGGGTTACAAAGGCACATTACTCGACGGGCAACTGCAGCTGAATGCAGCGGCATATTTCTACGACTACGAGAACGTACACACCTTCGCCAACGGGGTGGCCTTCGCCGGTGGGTATACCACCAACGTGGTGGCGGTTCCTGAGGCAGAGTTGAACGGTTTTGACTTCGATTTCACTTGGCTTGCCACCGACAACCTGACCATTGGCGCACACTTTAGTTATACGAAGACCGAATACACGTCCGACCAGTTTGTCATTGATCCGAATAATCCGCTGCAGCCGGAATCGCTGTTCGACGCGAGCACTAATCTGATCAATATCAAAGGGAATCAGATGATACGCGTGCCCGAAATGAAGGGCGGGGCGTGGGCATCCTACTCAGTACCCATGGGCGACAACGGTAGCCTGGATTTTCTGATGAATTACTCCTGGATCGATCAGGTGTATTTCTCCGTGTTCGAACGTGAGAATCAGTCTGCGCCGGAATACGACCGGCTCGATTTCCGTGCCACCTGGACCAGCGCCGATGAAAGTTGGATGGTCGCGGCATTCGTCAACAACATCTTCAATGAGATCGGTTGGCGACAGATCGAACAGTATGGCGCCACGGAGGCGACGATGTACGTGCGCACTGGCGCGCCGACCGATCCGCGATTGGCCGGCCTGGAGATCCGTAAGAAATTCGGCTCGTTCCGCTAAGCCTTCCCACCGAGGCTGGCGGTCATTCCGAATCGTCCACCACCCCGGTATGGGGTGGTGGACGAGTACTCATTCGCGCTCTGGTAAGTTATTGTATTTGTGGAAGTTTTGACGCTGCCTCGGCAAATCGAAAGCATGGCCTTCGGTTCGGGTGGCTGACGCGCAGGTGTCTAGTCGGAACAGGAATATATTTACTTCCATTGTGGAAGTTGTTTTCACGATTCGGCAGGGTACACTCTGCGCCGCTTAGCAAATAAGAACGAATCTTTGCCCGCTTGCGATGTCTGGGTGGATCGCAAAAAGGGTTAAAACACTACTAGAGCTTGGGAGCATTCATGCAAATTGGGGTGCCAAAGGAAACCTGGCAGGGTGAATTGCGGACGGCACTTGTGCCGCAAAACGCAAAAAAGCTGATAGGCAAAGGCTTTACGGTCGTCGTGGAGAGCGGCACCGGTACCGCCGCCGGTTTTACCGATGCGCAATACGAAGAAGTCGGTGCGAAGGTGACGGGCAACCGTGCGGAAGTATTGGGCGCAGAACTGGTCGCCCGCGTGCGCAAGCCGGAAGCGTCAGAAGTCGGGTCGCTCAACCCCAAGGGGGTGAGCATTAGCTTCCTGGACCCGTTCAACGAACAGAGCCTGGTTGAAAGCATGGCAAGCCATGGCGTGACCTCCATCTCCATGGAGATGATTCCCCGGTCGACGCGTGCACAGAAGATGGACGCGTTGTCGTCCCAGGCGAACCTGGCGGGTTACGTCACCGTCGTCCAAGCGGCTTACCATTGTCCGAAAATCATGCCCATGATGATGACCCCCGCGGGTACCATTGCGCCGGCCAGAGTTTTCGTCATCGGTGCGGGGGTGGCGGGACTGCAAGCCATCGCCACAGCCAAACGGTTAGGCGCTCGCGTCGAAGCGTTCGATACGCGCCCGGTGGTGGCTGAGCAAGTGCAATCGCTTGGCGCGAAGTTCGTGGAGATCGATCTCGGCGATACCGGCCAGACCGATCAAGGCTACGCCAAGGAACTGACTGCCGAGCAGCTCGAGTTGCAGCGTGAGGGCCAGAAGAAAGTCATTGCGCAATCGGATGTCGTTATCACCACCGCACAATTGTTTGGCCGCCCGGCCCCGGTCATTGTCGGTCGCGACATGGTCGAGGGCATGCAGCCCGGCAGTGTCGTTGTGGACATGGCGGTAGAAACCGGCGGCAACGTCGAAGGTTCGGTACTCGACCAAATCGTCGACATCAACGGCGTGAAAGTGATTGGCCAAGGTAACTTGCCGAGCGAAGTCGCACGCAATGCCAGCGACATGTATTCCAACAACATCTTCAACTTGATCGACGAGTTCTGGGACGAGGAGGCCAAGAGCCTGAACCTCGATCCTGAGGACGAGATCGTCGAAGCTTGCGTCATCACCCGTGACGGCGCAGTGGTCAACGAAACGATCAAGAACATCTACAGCGGAGCGTAACCATGGAAGCAGTCTTACTCGGATTGGTGTTGATGCTGTCCATCTTTTTGGGCTTCGAACTCATTTCCAAAGTGCCGGCCACGTTGCACACCCCGCTGATGTCGGGGGCCAACGCCATCTCAGGAATCACCATCGTGGGTGCGTTGATATCCGCCGGCGCTGAAATGGGCGGTGTGGCCACGGTGCTTGGCGCCGTAGCGGTCGGCTTCGCCACGATTAACGTAGTGGGCGGCTATCTGGTCACCAATCGAATGTTGAGCATGTTCAAGAAAAAGGACAGTAACAAGGGCGGAGGTCAGTCATGAGCATTGAACTGATCAACATCTGGTACATCGTCGCCGCGGCTCTGTTCGTCTTTGGCTTGAAACAACTCGGTTCGCCGGCGACTGCGGTCCGCGGTAACTTGCTGTCGTCCATCGGCATGTTGATCGCCGTGGTCGTGACGCTCTTCAACGCGGAAGTTCTTTCGTTTACCTGGATCATTGTCGCGGTCATCGTGGGTGGCGTGATCGGCGCGATTGCCGCGCAAAAGATCGCCATGACCAGCATGCCGGAGATGGTCGCGCTCTTTAATGGTTCGGGTGGTGTGGCGAGTTTGTTGGTGGGATGGGCGGCGCTCTACAACGTAGGCAATACCACGTTTACCGATGTGACCATCATGCTGTCCATCATCATCGGCGGCATCACCTTTACGGGTAGCATTCTAGCTTGGGGCAAACTGTCGGAGGTCATGACGTCCCGCGCCGTGGTATTCGGCGCGCAGCGCATCTTCAACGGGTTGCTGGTAGCAGCACTCTTGGTGAGTGCGGTGATGTTCTGTCTCGAACCGTCCACCGATTCAGTGTGGCTTTATGCCGTGATTGCGTTGGCGTGCTTGTTTGGCGTAATGGCAGTGTTGCCCATCGGTGGGGCAGACATGCCGGTGGTGATTTCTTTGCTGAACAGCTACTCGGGATTGGCTGCGTGCGCCGCCGGGTTTGCCATCAACAACAATATCCTCATCGTCGCGGGATCCATGGTCGGTGCGGCGGGTATCATCCTGACCAACATCATGTGTAAGGCGATGAACCGGTCGTTGGCGAATGTGCTCTTTTCCGGTTTCGGTGCCGTCAAGCAGGCCAGCAAAGTCGAAGGCGAGGTTAAACCGATCAATACCGAAGATGCCTTCCTCATTCTGGAAGCCGCGCAATCCGTCACCTTCGTACCTGGCTACGGGATGGCGGTCGCACAGGCGCAACACGTGGTGCGTGAGCTCGGAGAACTTCTGGAAGGCAATGGCGCTGAGGTCACTTACGCCATTCATCCGGTGGCAGGCCGCATGCCAGGGCACATGAACGTGCTGTTGGCCGAAGCCAGCGTGCCGTACGATCAATTGATCGAGATGGATGACATCAATCCGCGCATCGACAACATCGACGTGGCGGTCGTGATCGGTGCCAACGACGTCGTCAATCCCGCGGCACGCAACGACGAGAACAGCCCGATATACGGTATGCCCATCATCAATGTCGACCATGCGCGGACCGTGTTCGTACTCAAGCGCTCCATGGCGTCGGGTTTCTCCGGTGTCGACAATCCGCTGTTCTTCGGTGAAAACACCCGCATGTTGTTCGGCGACGCCAAGGAATCGATCTCCTCAGTGGTCGCCGAGTTCAAGAGCTAGCGACGTTCTCGGTGGGTAACGGACCGGACATCTCCGCCACCCGCTCACCTGAAGTCGACGCGAGCGGTCAGTTCATCCGCCGCTGGTCTCCTCGTGCGTTTGCGCCTCGGGCTTTGTCGCTTGCTCAACTTTCTCGTCTCGTCGAGGCCGCGCGCTGGTCGCCGTCGTGCTTCAATTCGCAACCTTGGCGGTTCGTCTACGCGCTGCGTGATTCCGAGTCCTGGGACAACCATCTCGGTCTGCTCATGGATATGAACCAGGTGTGGGCACGAAACGCCGGCGCGTTGGTGGCGATGGTTGCGAAGACCACGTTCGATGACGGCAGTCCGGCTCCGACGGCGTCGTTCGATACCGGAACGGCGTGGATGAGTATGGCGCTGGAAGCGCAGGCCATGGGTCTGATCAGTCACGCGATGTGGGGTTTTCACCACGACCGAGCCGCAACCACGCTAGGCCTGCCTGCAGATCATGCCGTTCAGGCGATGGTGGCGTTCGGTTATCCGGGGGACAAAGCAGACCTGCCCGAAAAATACCAGGCGCGCGAAATGCCCAGCCCGCGCAAATCTATCCAAGAACTTCTATTTGAGGGTAAGCTCGGTCCCGAATAGCTATAGTTAGGACAGGACCTTTGAGCAACCCACGCGCTTTTCCTCTAAGCATCGTCGACGTTTTTGCCGAGACAAAATTGGCCGGCAATCAGTTGGCGATCGTCCACAACGCCGGTAGCTTGAGGGATGACGAGATGCAGGCGATCGCACGCGAGATGAATTTTTCGGAGACGACGTTTGTGTTGGAGCGCAACGCAGCAAACGCCACCGTACGCATCTTTACGCCGGCCTGGGAGCTGCCGTTTGCCGGACATCCGACATTGGGTACTGCGTGGGAGCTGACCCGGGGGACGGGCGAGATCACGCTGGATCTTCCCGCGGGACCAGTGCCCGTGAGCTTTAGCGATGGCGTCGGCTGGATGCAGCCGCCCGAAGTCGAGTTTTTAGACACGTTGGACGACGAGACTGCCGCTAACTTGGTGGGCTTGGATGGGTCTGCAATTGGCTCTGACCTGCCAATTGAGATCGCTGAGGTCGGACCGCGCTTCGTGCTGATACCGCTGAACGGTTTAACAGCGCTGAAGGCTGCAAAGCTCGATGAGCGTGGGTATCTGCAGTTGCGCGACACATTGGGTGTGCAGTGCGTCTTTCTCTTCACCGAAGATGCGTATGAACCTGCAGCGGATTTTGCCTCGAGGATGTTTTTCGAGTCCGCGGGCATCCGCGAAGACCCGGCGACGGGTAGCGCGAATTCGGCCTTCGCCGCTTACTTACGCAAGCACAGAGGTGAGATCGGTATGGTGGTCGTCGACCAGGGCGTGGAGATGCAGCGGCCGTCGCGCTTGTATCTAGAGGTGGGTTCGACCTTACGGGTGGGAGGCCGCGTGCAGCCCATCCTGCAGGGTGAGCTGACAGTGTAAGAAAATCCATGAATTCCTGGAAAAGTCGTGACCGGCATCACACTGGCCGGCTTGCATCGCCGCTACAGTCCCGGGTATGCGCAAAGAAGACCCCGATTCCAAGATCTACTTCAGGAGCGGCGATCGCTTTTTCCGGATTGAGAACCGTTGGTGGTTCACCACGCGGGATGGCGATCACGGCCCTTACGCCACACGCGAGCGTGCTGAAGCGGCCTTGCGGCAGTTTCTGGATGGCGTGGAGCTTCTAGATAAACACCAAAAGCGCGTAGCGCGCGATCGTGAAGCAACGCGTCGCGGCGACCCGAGCATCTGGAACAAGCTCAACAGCTAACAGAAGAAGCGCTCTTTTGAAGCGTTAAGCACAAGTTGAGCGCAGAGAACTTCTTCAGGATCGGCAACTCGCTGTTTCTGACCACCTTTAACTCGTCCTAATTCACCTGTGTCACTCGTCTAGATCAGGAGCACCAAGCTCGCACTACGATCGCAGGAGGATACATGTCAGAGACAAACGTTAATTGGTTCGAAATACCGGTACAGGACTTGGCGAGAGCCGCAAAGTTCTACAGCACCGTGCTCGACATCGAGCTCGGTGACATGGACGGCCCATCCGGTCCGATGAAGACTTTTCAAAACGGCGATATGCCGATAGGGGCGCTGGTTCAAGGACCGCAATTCACGCCGTCCCAGGAAGGCGCTTTGATTTACTTGAGTACTGCCGACATCGACACCGCGCTTCAACGTGTTGTTGCATCTGGTGGACACGAATTGGTGCCTAAGACCTCGATTGGAGCGTTTGGCAACATAGGCCAATTCACGGATTCCGAGGGTAATCGTGTGGCGCTACATAGCAATTAGGCCACCGTTGGAGAGTAAAGATGTTCGATGGTTCGGGAATTCGTACGATGTTGCTCCTTTTTTGCACCGTCGTCGCTCTCGGCGGTTGCGGTTCAGCAGAGGAGATAGAAGTGCAAGCAGTGAGCACAACGGAGAATGGCATCGCAGTGAGTGGCTACGACGTAGTGAGTTACTTCGACGGCACAGCCCAGGTCGGGTCGCCTGACTACACCCATGTCTGGAAGGGAGCAACGTTTCAATTTGTGAGTGAAGGTCATCGAGATACGTTCGCCAAAAGCCCTGCACAGTACGCGCCGCAGTATGGCGGTTATTGTTCGTTCGGCATGGGGTTCGGTCAGTTGGCAGCGGCCGATCCTGAGGCCTACGTCGTCCAGGATGGCAAATTGCATCTAAACGCATCACCTATGGTGCGTCGATTCTGGCGGTGGTTCGGTAACGCTGAAAAATCCGCGGCCAAGTGGCGGGAACTCTTGATAGAGGCCGGGATTCAATAGCGGGGAACAGTCGATGCAATACATGTTGATGATTTACGAAGCCGAGCACATCTGGGAAAGCAAATCGGAAGAAGAGCGTCTGGCAACGTTAAAGGGTCATGGAGCTCTACGCGCTCGTTTAGAAGCCGACAATGTGCCTTTCAGCGGGAATCCCCTGATGCCGACATCCTCTGCGACCGTCGTAAAAGTACGAGGCGGGTCGCGTGAAGTGACGGATGGACCGTTTGCCGAAACAACCGAGCAACTGGCGGGGTATTACGTGCTCGATTGTCCCACGCTCGACGATGCAATGGACTATGCCGAACTCATTCCTAACTCGCGCACTGGCAGTATAGAAATACGCCCCATCGCCAATCACAGTTGATGCCATGGGCCGCATGGTGGACATCGAGTTGCGTCGAGCGTACGGGCGTGCGCTAGGGACCTTAACTCGTGATGTTGGATCGCTCAGCGACGCGGAAGACGTGCTTCATGAAGCCGTTACCCGGGCGCTCAGCCGTTGGCCGACTGCAATGCCCGATAATCCAAGTGCCTGGCTGATTCGAGTGGCTCGGAACGTGTGGATTGACCAAAAGCGTCGCGAGACAGTCCATCGCAATTGGCAGGACAGCGAGGTACTTTCCGAATTCGTCGAACCCAGTGATACCCATGTTGACGATGACTTGTTGAGGCTGGTCTTCACCTGTTGTCATCCGGCCTTGTCTTCCACTGCAAAAAACACGCTGACGCTGCGCTATGTCCTCGGATTCACGTCCGACGAAATCTCACGAGCTTATTTGACGTCTAAATCGACCGTAGAAAAGCGATTGGTGCGAGCGAAATCAAAGATCAAGGATGCCGGAATCGAATACGAAGTACCGCGACCGAAGCATTTACAAGAGCGCTTAGCGAGCGTCTGCGAGGTACTGTACCTGTTGTTCAACGAAGGCTACAGCGTGTTGAATCCGGAACGCGACATAGATCTGTGTCGCGAAGCAATTCGGCTCACTCGGCATGTTGCGCGCATGTTTCGAGAAGAGGAGACTGTTCACAGTCTCTTGGCTCTATTTTTGCTTCATCACTCGAGAATATCGCAACGCGTTAATTCTGACGGCGTATTCATGCCGTTGTCGGAACAGGACCGCAGTCAATGGAATCACGCGGAGATCCAGGAGGGGTTGGCGCTCCTTGATCGTGTGTTCTTGAAGAGGAAACTGCCGAGTGCATACCAGCTCCAAGCGGCCATTTCTGCAGAACATTGCAGAGTGGACAATTCAGCCGACACTCGTTGGGATGAGATTGTGTCCCTTTACGACTATCTGGATAAGCACTATCCATCACCTGTGATTACACTCAATCGGGCGATAGCCGTGGCGTATTCGGGTAATCTGTCAGCGGCCAACGCGCTATTGTGTCAGGTGGAATCTCAAGTAAAGCTGACGAATTACCCGCCGTACTTCGCCGCGAGGGCATTTGTCGATGAAAAGCTGGGAGATCTACAAAGTGCGATTGGTTTCTATAAACAAGCAGTCGCCAGCGCCCCTACCCTCCCTGAAAGACGTTACCTGCAAAAACAGCTGGATCGCATTACCACACTGTCGCTCGTGTCCTAATCACTTCTTGCTGCTCGTCTTATAACCACAAGCTCAATACTCTATGAGGCGGCACGATGAAACTTTACGGATTCCCTACGCCACGTAACGTTACTGTCTGGGCAATGATCGAGCATCTCGCATTGGATGTGGAACGCGTTACCGTTGACTTAATGCGCGGAGAACAGAAGTCAGCCGAATACCTGGCCCTGAATCCAAACGGGTTGACGCCCACGCTCGTAGACGGCGATTTTGTCCTGTGGGAACACGCGGCCATTCTCCAGTACCTGGCAGAATCTACTGGTTCAACTCTCGCGCCGAGTACACCAGGGGATCGTGCCAATGCAACCCGCTGGGTATCGTGGACTCAGATGCATTTTGTACCGGGTGCAGACGTGCTGGGCTTCGAACATTTGGCAAAACCCGCCATGGGATTGGGGCTACCGGATCCTGCGGAAGTGAAACGCGGTCAGGCGTTGCTGACGGATTGCGTCTCCGTCATTGACCGATACTTGAGCAAATCAACGTACATGCTCGGTGATGCGTTGTCGTTCGTCGATTTCTTTTTCGCCGGTGGTATCGCGCACTGGCAAAAGTGTGAAATGCTGCTGGAAGATGCACCTCACTTATTGAAGTGGTTTGGTGGAATGGAAGGCTTGCCGGCCTGGAAACAGCAGTTTGGGCAGGCTGGACACATCGGCAGCTGATCGGGCGGTTTCGTTTTCGCGATTGAGGGAGGAGCGCCATGTCTGTGAGCCCAGAATTTCTCGATGAGGTTCTAGAGCAATTGGCTCCGCTTGGAACGATTACTCCCCGCGCCATGTTTGGCGGTCAAGGACTTTTTATTGATGGCAAGATGTTTGCGAAGATATCCCCGAATAATGTGCTATCGCTCAAAGGCGATGCTGCCGCTCTTACCAGCTATCGAGCCTGGGGTATGCAGAAATCCGGGAAAATGCCGTACTACGAGGTAACAGCGGATCAGATGGACGATTCGAAGTTGATGATCGAAGCTGCGAAACTGGCGGTCAACGCATCGAGGGCTTAGAGACGGGGACGGATAAGACTAACTGAGTTGCCTCACCTCACCCGGAGCCAGCCCGTCCAGCGTCCACGAACCAACCCGATAACGAATCAACCGCAACACCGGGAAGCCGATGTGCGCGCACATGCGCCGAACCTGCCGGTTGCGTCCTTCAGTGAGGGTGAGTTGCAGCCAGCTGTCCGGGATTGAGCGTCGAACACGAATGGGTGGCGTTCGCGGCCATAGTTGCGCGGGTGCCGCCATGCTGGTGGCTTTCGCTGGCTGAGTAGGGCCGTCATTCAGATCGATCCCATGCCGCAAATGCTCGAGATCTCGTTCGCCCGGAATGCCTTCGACCTGCACCCAATAGCATTTACTCATCTTATGCCGTGGGTGGCTGATCTTGTGCTGCAGTTGGCCGTCGTCGGTCAGCAGTAACAAACCTTCACTGTCGCGGTCCAAGCGCCCTGCGGGATGGACGTTGCGATGGTCGATGAACTCAGCCAGCGTGACAGCATCGCCGCTCGCGCGGAACTGCGAGAGCACATTAAAGGGTTTGTTGAAGAGGAGTAACGTTGGAGGACCCTTGTTGATGCGGCTAAGCGTTGCCCGTGCCTTGTTTGGCTTGCTGTTCCAGCATCCACTCGTGCTTCGCCTGGATGTCGTCCCACAGATGTGCGATGTCCTCCCGTAGACCGAACGTCTGCTCGAGTGTTGTCTGCATCTGGTCGAGATTGGCCAGGGTATGACCGGTTTTGCCGGAAGGTGTGATCCGAGTCAGTATTCTGCCGATTAGAACATCGATCGAATCGTGATTGAATTTCTGCACGATCAGCAGTAAGCGAAAGTGGGATTGGGGATCGCTTTGCAAGTCGCTGCACTTGTTCCACAACGTATCTTCAGACTCTTGTGATGCGGATACGTTGCGAAAGTCGAAACTCGTTACGTTGCTGAACGGGTGGTTGTGTACCCGCCACACGTCGTCCTCGAGATGCTGCAGGCGGAATGCCAGGCCACCCTGAGTGTGTTCGGCCTCGGCGATCGGGACCGGAAACCTCAGCCCGTCGCCGACCCCGACGTCGACCACGTGAGGAACGTCCAGATCGACGCGCAGCACCAGGTGGTTACCCCAGTTCTCCTCGCCACCGTGCTCGCGATTGACTGCGCCGCACATACGCGTGACTTGAAAGCCGAGCTCGCCCAGCGCCCAACCGAGCAGCCCGTTCATCTCGTAGCACCAACCGCCGCGGTTGTTCAGCACCAACTTATCGAAGATGCGTTCGATGTCGAAATCGAGCGGTGTGCGGTTGCGTACGTCGATGTTCTCGTACGGAATGTGCAACAGATGCTGGTGCTGGATGGCGGAAAGCGTCGATGCATCCGGCTCGCGAGGACCGCTGTAGCGAATCCGATCCAGGTAGGTGTCTATGCTTGGTGTCGAACTCATGCCGCTAAGTTAGCGGTTTCGTCGGGCATTCGCACCCTTTTCGCCTTAGTTGTGTTTAAACAGGTGACCGTAGCTCTGACTTGCGAGGAGCGTCTCGTTGCAGTCCTTCAGGCGCAGCGTGTAACGGCCGCGCAGGTCGCGTTTGGCAGAAGCAATTTGTGCGACTTGCACGATGGTCGAGCGGTGAATGCGCCAGAACTTGTCCGGGTCGAGCGCTTGTTCGAGGTCTTTGATGGTCTTGCGCACCAGATGTTCTCCGGTCTTGGTGCGTACCGTGGTGTATTTGTTGTCAGCTTGGAAGTAAATGACTTCCTCGACTGCGACGAGTTGAGTGGTGTCGTCGATGCCGGCCTTGAGCCACTTGAGATGAGCCGCGTTGTCGCCCTTCAGGTCTTTCAGGAGGGCGACCAGTTCGCTGCGGTCCTTTGTGCCTGAAGCGCGCAAGCGCTCAATGGTGCGCTGCAATCGTTCATCGCTCACGGGCTTCAACAAGTAGTCTACGGCCGCTTTCTCGAAAGCCTCGACAGCGAATTCGTTGAAGGCGGTAACGAAGACGATCTTGGTTTCGCTGGGTAGGGCTTCCGCTACTTCAAGGCCCGTAAGCCCGGGCATGTGGATGTCCAGGAATACGATGTCGGGCTGGGTGTCTTCCGCCAGTGCCAGTGCCTGCCTGCCGTTTATCGCAGTACCCACGATGTCGAGTTCAGGCCAAAGGTCGGCCAGTTTGCGTGCCAGGTGTTTGCTGAGGTTGGGCTCGTCGTCGACGAGCATCGCGCTGGTCATGCTTCAGTCAAGGGGGTCATCTCACGGCGAGCAGGCTCGCGGGGGAGTTTCAAATTCGCGATGGCACCGTGCGGTTCGTTCTCACGAAGTATGAGCCGAGCCTTACCGTCGAATAGTGTGGAGAGCCGGTTGCGTACGTTTTCGAGTCCCGTGCTGGTGCCGTTCGCCGCCGCATGATCGCTAAAACCGCGGCCGTCGTCAGTGACGGTGATTTCAAGATGTTCGCGGGTGGTGGACACTTTGATTTGGACCGAACCGCCTTCTTCCAACGGGTCGATGCCGTGTTTGATGGCGTTCTCGATAAGCGGCTGCACGATCAGAGGGGGCAACGGGTAATCCGCGTGGATGGGATCGCACTCGATAGAGTACTCCAGCCGGTTCGTCATACGGATCTTATGAATTTCGAGATACGCCTTGGCGATATCCAATTCCTGGGCAAGTGTCGTCTGTTGCGAACGGGTACGATTGAGTGAAGCACGTAATAACGTCGTTAGATGGATCAATGTCGTTTCAGCGGCGTCTGGGTTGGAGTGTACCAAGCCGACGATGTTGGAGAGCGTGTTGAACAGAAAGTGCGGTTCTATCTGTGCCTGCAGCAGTTTGAGTTCCGTCTCCGCGAGGACTTTCTCTTGTTGGGCTTGCTGGGCGAGCGATTCGTTGAGCTCCGCCCGCGTTTGTGTCAACCGGTCGCGTGTGGTGAATATGACGAGCGCGATGATGGTGAAGAAGACGCCCAAGATGATGGAGGAGTAGTCCTGGGTAAAGAAAAACCAGGGGTTGCGGGTAATCAGGCCGCCGCCAAGAGTCAAACCGAAGCTGAGGCCAATGGCGATGATGGGAATGGGCGCTACGTAAGGGTGTAGGAAACGGGAAAGCGGGCCCTCCAACAGGCGAAACGCGCCATTGATGGACAAACCGATCGAAAGCGACACGATGAGATTACGGCCGAAGTGCGACCCCACGAGCAGGGTCAGGACGACGGCGATGCCGAAGCACAATACGCCCGTGTAGAGAAAGTTCTTCCAGGTCGGATTCAGCATCCGGGTCAAGCGTGCACGAACTTGGCGTGCAAGCCGAGCGGCACAACGAGCTCGAAGCGTGCGCTGGCGATGGGTCCGTCAGCAACGCCTCGTGCATCGAAAACGTTGAGCACCATGTTCTGCGCTTGCCAATCCAGTGCCGTACCCAATATCCAGCCGCCTTGTTCAGGAGATTGCCGCGGATCTGCCACGTATAAGTGCTCTTCCGGTATTTGAGTATCCGGATAGCGGAAGGTATCCGTTTGTCCGGTTGTGTAATCGAACATCGACACTTCGTTCAGGCTAGCATGCTGCGCCGGTGCGTGTGATGTCAGCATGGTAATGCGCCGGTTCTCGCGGCAACTGACACGTGGGTCGACACACGGAAATTCGGAATACACGTCGTTGCTGAGGATCGGCATCTCGCTGATGGACTTGGTTTGCGTATCTATACGGTATTGGTGGTGCGCGCTGGAACCGGCCGGTGTGATTTTACCGCGCATGATATCTCGAAAGGTATTGATCATGACCAGTGGGTCGTTGGCGCGCGCCGCGTCGAAACGGATGATGCCGGCGGCGTCTTCCCAACCATTACCGTAGTGGAACACCCACTGTGAGGGCAGTTCCAACCAGTAGTGATTGTCGAAGTCATTCTTGTCGATCACCAGGACCCGTGTGGGGTCTTCCGGATGCCACTCGTGTGCATCCAGGAACGAACCCGGGCGTGCGGCAAAGTGGAGCGGTGCAACCATCATCACGATGTGACGGCTGGTGACTACGAAATCGTGAATCATGGTGATGGGGTCGGCTGCGATTTTGCCGATCTTGACCAGCTTGCCGCTCTTATCGATATGCCACAGAACAAGGGTGTGCGCCGAGGACAGGTAGCCAAAGTTCCACAGTGTGCCGTCGGCTTCCACTCTGGGGTGGGCGGAAAACGGCACGCCACGCGTGTGATCGGTAAACGCGTAGATGCCCTTGGTGTCGAGACTCTCAGGGTCCATCTCCCAGGGCGATCCCGCTTCCCACAGGGCAAGCAGCTTATCGTGGTGATGGAGAACGCTGATGTTGGCGACGTTGACCGAATCCGGGCTGGTGACCGGCGCGGGATTGGGCGGTACGGACGCGAAGCCCGGGTACAGTGCGCGACCCGCGGCGCGTTCGCGTTTGACCTTGCGGGTTTCGATCAGCTTGGCGCGATAGTCTACGCCTCCGCGACCGATGCGGTAAGCCTGGAGCATGCCGTCACCGTCGAACCAGTGGTGGTAGCGGTAGCCATTGACCTCGTGCTTCGCGGGACCATTGCGGTATAACGTACCCGTTAGACCTTCCGGCCACTTGCCTTCGATTATGCCGGGCGCATCGAACGCGTCTTGTTCGATCGATTTGTAACCGATGAGCCACGGGTGTGCTTTTTGCGCGGCGGCGAACTCGGCGGACCAATCGATTTGCGCGGGATTGCGAACCGGACCGGCGGCGGCAACGAGTGGTGAGGCGAAGGGCAGTGCACTGAGTGCTCGGGCAAACTGGCGTCGATTGATCATCACCCCCTCCTAGTTCAAGTCGATGGTGTGTTGCACGTCACCTTTGACGGTGAATTTGGCTTTGTCCCACTTGGGCGGTCCGAAGCTGCCTGCGTTGTTCGAGAAACCGTAAGGTTCGTTGGGGATACCGACGAAGTTCGAATCGAGTTTGTCGTTGCCGTTGATGTCGTGCATCACGCGAATGGCGTAGTCGCCGGTAGGGAGGTCGGTGGAAAAGCGCATGGTGGGGGGTTGCGCTTTCTGCATGATGGATAGCGTCGGGGATTGTTCCCCTTTGTATTCCGCCTCACCGGCCATGACTTGAATCATCATCATGCCTTCGCCGGTTTCAACGTTGTTGATGACCAGATCCAGGGTATCGGCGTAGAGCCACTCCGTAATGGCTACGCTCCAGACCAAGGCCAGGAACGCCAGGCTGACACGGCGCTTCATCAAGGTTTCTGAGTGAGCTGTCATGATCGTCCTTAAAGTACATCTGATGACTGGATGTGACTATCGTAAGGACTACATGCGGCATTTGAAGCCACCTGCGACGGAACCGCAGGCGGCGCGACGAAACCGCGAGATGGGCGTTGAATGGGTCGACCGTCCGCAAAGCGGCGCGGGCGGTCGAAGGCGCTAGCTCACCGAGCGCTTGCGTCCCGGCGCGCGCTGCTCGCCGACCACAGGCCCCCAGTCCGACATCAAGGCGCGCCGTAAGGCTGAGACGCTGTCGTAGCCCAATCGCATCGCCAGAGTCTGCTCGGCACCGCGCAGGGTTTCCAGCGCTTGATTGATCAGCGCCGCACCTTTCTCGCTGAAAACGATGCGATTGGCGCGTTTGTCAGTGGGATCCGGTATCTGGGTGACCAACTCATCCGATTCCAGGTCGTTGATTTGCTGCTGGATCGCCTGACGGCTGACGCCGAGGGCACGAGCGAGTTCCGCCGCGCGGGTCACGCCGTTGGAAATGTGGATGAGAATCATGGTTTGTGTGCGCGTGCGGGGTTTGTAGCCTGCGCGCTGCAGCCCGTTCTGCAGACTCTCATCCATCCAGTAGTAAGCCCTCAGCAATCCTCGCATGAGTACTTCAGGTGGTTGATCGTCCGAGCTGTTGTTGTCAAAACCGTGCATATAAGCCCCTTAGTCCGTGAGAGGGTAATCTTTCAGTTGGTTCAAATCGTTCGTTTCGTGTCGTCTAGTTACGTCTAGTATCGTCAATCTAGTCATGGCTTCGCCTAGCAACCCGCCGGCTGGGGACGGCTTGCGGGGCGATGTTAGCCTATCCTTACCTGCCAGCGTACAGCAATCGTCGGTGGCGGCGTTTCGGATACGCTATTGTTCCGCATAGCGTGAACTCAGGCAAGGTTCTTGTCCACCCCTAATCGACGGGGATTCGGGTTAAAAATGTGAGATCCTGCGCAATTCTGGCCGAAATATGCCCCGGCGAGGGCGTGAGACGCGACTTTGAGGAGGGGGAGTGGATCTATACGACGTCATGCGGACCACGTTTGCCGCGCGGGAATTTACCGATCGAGCGGTGACGGACGAGGACTTGGCACGAATCCTGGACAATGCGCGCTTTGCACCGAGCGGCGGCAATCGGCAGGGCTGGAAAGTGGTGGTCGTTCGCGACCCGGCAACGCGCAGAGCGTTGATCCCACTGATCGAACCGACGTTTCAAAAGTACGTCGCGCAGATGCAGGCCGGTGAAGCACCCTGGAATACGATTCATCCGACTGCGGTAAGCGACGAGCAGATTGCGGCGACGCAAACGCCACGGGCGTTGATCGAAGCCTTGGCGGGTGCCCCGGTAGTGTTGCTGGTCTTCGTCGACTTATCGGTTGTTGCGTCGTTCGACAGTGGGCTCGATCGGGTTGGCGTCATATCCGGCGCATCGATTTATCCGTTTGTGTGGAATGTCTTGTTAGCGGCGCGCAATGAAGGCTTGGGCGGAACGTTGACGACCTTCATTGGAGCTCAGGAGCAAGGGTTGCGCGAGTTGCTCAATGTTCCCGATCACTATGCCTTTGCCGCCATGCTGCCGCTTGGCGAGCCGGTGAAACAATTGACCAAGCTCAGGCGCAAGGCGGTAGACGAATTCGCCGTGCTCGAAACATTCGACGGTCCCGCACTGTCCGCACCCCCTAGTGAGTAGGCTCGCAGACGATACGGCACCGCCCGCTACCGGGGCGGACAGCGACGCGGTCAACTCGCGCTACGCCAAGTATGTGCTGGTGGTGTTGATCGTCGTCTACATCTTCAATTTCATCGACCGACAGATCATTTCCATCCTTGCCGAAGAAATCAAAGCCGATCTCGGTATTGGCGATGCCGAGATCGGTTTTCTGTACGGCACCGCATTTGCCATTTTCTACGCCGTGTTCGGTATACCGCTCGGTAAATTGGCGGACGTATGGAATCGCAAAACTCTGATCAGCATCGGGCTGTCCTTCTGGAGCTTGATGACCGCGCTGTCGGGGTTTGCGAAAAACTACCCCGCGTTGGCTGCCTGTCGTTTTGGCGTTGGTGTCGGTGAAGCCAGCGCCACGCCCGCGGCGTTCTCGATGTTGTCGGATTACTTCTCGCCTAAGCTCAGGGCGACAGTGTTGGCCATCTACTCGAGCGGTATCTATCTCGGTGCCGGTATTGGTCTTTTTCTCGGCGGTGCTGTCGTCGAGGCATGGTATGCCTGGTATCCGGATCCGCAGTTGGCGCCGCTCGGCATCAAGCCTTGGCAGGCGGCCTTTTTGGCGGTGGGTTTACCCGGCTTGGTAGTGGCGGTGTGGGTCTACACATTGCGCGAGCCTGTCCGCGGGATCAGCGAGGGACTGGTCACAGACCCGCACCCTGAGCCGTTCAAAGCCACCAGCAACACTTTGATGAGCGTGCTGCCCGGTTTTGCGTGGGTGACGCTGTATAGAGCGGGTGGCGTGGCCGCTGTGGGATGGAATCTCGTGGCATTGCTGCTGGTTATTGCAGTGTTCTATGCGTTCTACCTCCTCATGCCGACCGCTTTACAGTGGGTGGCCTTGGGGTTGGGGATATACATCACCATCGGGTGGGTTCACTACCTCAAGCTCACCGACCCTGCCTGCTTTGGCATGATGTTCAAATCCAAGGCTTTCATGTTGGCATCGGTGGGCTTCCCCAGCATTTCGTTCGTCACCTACGGCTTTGGCTTCTGGTCACCGCCGTTCATGCAGCGCGTCCATGGCGAATCGATTGCCGATGCAGGCCTGTATCTTGGTCTAGGTGCGGCGGTGGGAGGATTCATCGGTATCGTCTTGGGTGGATACCTTGCCGACCTATTCAAAGCGAAAACGCCCAATGCCCGACTCTACATCGGCATAGCGATTCCCGTGCTGGCGTTACCATTCGGTCTCGGTTTTTTATACACAGACAGTGTGATTGCGGCGTACCTTTTCAGTTTTGTGTTCAGCATCTTGTCACCAGCCTGGATCGGTTCGGGAGCGAGTACGGTGAACGACCTGGTGATGCCGAGGATGCGTGCTACAGCGTCAGCCTACTACGTCCTCATGAATACGTTTGTCGGTTTAGCGTTAGGTCCGTACCTGATGGGCCAGATCAGTGATGTTTACAGCACGGGCGGTATGGCTTCGGGCGAGGCACTACGCAGCGCGGTGACGTGGGGCTTTGCGATGTTTGCGCTCAGCATTGCGTTCTTGATTGCCGCAACGCGGTACCTGGCAGGTGATGAAGCAACGCGCGTGCAGCGTGCCAGAGACCTTGGCGAACCCGACCCTGCGGTGTCGTCAGCTTAAACGTTGACTCGAATGCGCTTGAAGTCGATTTTTTCTTCAACTAGCCGTTGCCTCACACGCATGTTTATTGCACCCTTTCGTTCCTTGCTCTCGGCAATCTGGGATTGCGATTTGGGGGTAAGCATTAGGGGGTAGGCAGTGGAACAAAACGGGGAATATCTCATCGCGGCTTCCCGCGAGGATGTATGGTCGGCACTGAACGACCCTGATGTTTTAGGTGCGTGTATTCCCGGTTGCGAAGAAATCGAACGAGTCGACGATGAGCATTTCGACGCCAAGGTCAAAGCCAAAATCGGTCCGGTGAGCGCGAAGTTTCAAGTGGCGATCGCGCTCGCCAATCTCAACCCGCCTGCAAGCTACAGTCTTGAAGGTAACGTCAAAGGCGGGGCTGCAGGTTTCGGAAAAGGTACGGCAGATGTCACGCTCGCGGAGGTTGAAGCCGGCACCCAGCTGACTTATGCGGTGAAAGCCAGCGTCGGCGGCAAGCTCGCGCAAGTCGGCAGCCGTTTGGTGGACGGCGCCGCGCGCAAAATGGCGGACGATTTTTTCTCGGCGTTTACCGAAAGATTGTCCGGTGGCGGTGCAGCCGCTGCTGCGACGGGCACACAAGCCGACTCCCAGGAAATCCAATATGAATCCAGCGGTAACGCGTTGATTTGGGGCATCGCCTTCGGCGTCTTGCTTCTCGCCATCCTGTTGGCTTACTAAAGAACGGAAGTAGCTATGAATCTCACTCTCACTGTCAACGGCGAAGAGCACACGCTCGATGTCGCCCCACATACGTTACTGGTCGACGTGTTGAGAACGCACTTGGGTCTCACCGGTACTCATGTCGGCTGCGACACTTCTCAATGCGGTGCCTGCACGGTGCACTTCAACGGCGATGCAGTGAAATCCTGCACTGTTTTGGCGCCGCAAGCAGACGGTGCGGAGGTGGTCACCATAGAAGGGATTGGTACTCCGGACGATTTACACCCGATGCAGGCCGCGTTTCGCGAGTGTCATGCCTTGCAATGCGGTTTTTGTACGCCGGGGATGATCATGCAAGCCATCGATCTGGTCGCCAACAGCGATGAGTTGGACAATCGCAGCATTCGCGAAGGTCTCGAAGGCAACATGTGCCGTTGTACCGGCTATCACAATATCGTGCGCGCCATTCAAAGCGTCGCTGACGCCAGCTGAATCTAAGGGGGGGAGGTATGGCAGAGGCAGCGCAGAGCCCAGAGGGGTCAGAAGAGAACACTGGTATTGGTGCAGCGGTGCGGCGTCGTGAAGACCTGCGCTTCATCACGGGCAGCGGACAATATACGGACGACCTCAACGAACCGGCGCAGTTGTATGCGGTGTTTTGCCGCAGTCCCTATGCACGCGCGAGGATTACGAGCATCAACACCGCCGATGCTTTGAGTGTGGCGGGTGTCGTCGAAGTATTGACGGGTGCGCAAATGGTCGAGGACGGCATCGGCGACTTACCGTGCGGATGGCTGGTCAAGTCTAAGGACGGCACGGACATGCATGCCGCGCCGCATCCGCCGCTGGCGGCAGCAGCCGTCAACTACGTCGGCGAGCCTTACGCCATAGTGATCGCCCAGAGCGTGCAAGCGGCTCGCCAGGGTGCTGAAGCCGTGGTCGCGGACTTCGAAGAGCTCAACGCGGTAATCGAGCTTGCCAGTGCGGCGCAATCCGAGCAGATCTACGAAGGCATCGACAACAACCTCGCGTATACGTGGGCGTTGGGCGACGAGGATGCGACCCGCATGGCCTTTGCCAAGGCGGCCCATGTCACGACCATCGAATTGACCAACAACCGGTTGATTCCCAACGCGATCGAACCCCGGGCTTGCCTGGGCACGTTCAATGTGCACAACGGCGAGTACACGCTGTACACCACCAGTCAGAATCCACATCTCGAGCGGTTGGTGTTGAGTGCATTCGTGCAGATTGCCCCCGAACACAAGTTGCGCATCGTCGCCCCCGACGTAGGCGGCGGTTTCGGCTCGAAGATCTTCATCTACGCGGAGGAAACTGCCGTCATCTGGGCGGCGGGTAAGGTCAAGCGACCGATCAAATGGGTAGCCGATCGAAGCGAGAGCTTTCTCGCGGACGCCCATGGCCGCGATCATGTGACACATGCAGAACTGGCCATGGACGACGCAGGCCGTTTCACCGGGCTCCGGGTGCGCACCACGGCCAACCTGGGGGCTTATCTGTCGACGTTCGGTTCGTCGGTACCCACCTATCTCTACGGCACGTTGCTCGCTGGGCAGTATAAGACGCCCAACATCTACGTTGAGGTGCAAGGCGTGTACACCAATACGGCCCCCGTGGACGCTTACCGTGGTGCGGGTCGCCCCGAGGCGACCTATGTGGTTGAACGGATTGTGGAACAGGCAGCGCGCGAGCTGGGTAAAGACCCTGCCGACTTGCGCCGCATGAACATGATTCAACCGGAAGACTTTCCCTACGAGACGCCGGTTGCGCTCGTTTACGATACCGGTAATTACGAAGCGAGCTTGGACAAGGCGCTGGAGCTCATCGACTACGATGGCTTCGAAGCGCGACGGGCGGTGGCAGCCGAAGGCAACAAACGGCGAGGCATTGGTTTTGCGTGCTATATCGAAGCCTGCGGTCTCGCGCCATCAAAGCTGGCGATCGAGCTCGGTGCGGGCGTGGGTTTGTATGAGAGCGGCGAAATCAGGATTAACCCCACAGGTTCGGCGAGTGTCTTTACCGGGTGTCACAGTCATGGTCAGGGGCATGAAACCACCTTTGCGCAGGTGGTCTCGGACAAATTGGGTATCCCTTATGACGATATCGAAATCATTCACGGTGACACCGGGCGTATGGAATTTGGACTTGGCACCTATGGGTCACGCTCGCTGGCAGTGGGGGGGTCCGCTTTGGTGGTGGCCGCGGACAAGATCATCGAGAAGGGCAAACAAATCGCCGCGCATATGATGCAGGCGACAGCGGAGCAGATCGAATTCGAGAACGGTCAGTTTTTGCTGAAGGACAGTAACCGAGCGCTGTCCATACAAGAAGTCGCTTTCGCATCGTACGTGCCGGCCGACTATCCGGAAGACCTGGAGCCGGGCCTGTCTGAGAAAGCCTTCTATGACCCCAACAACTTTACTTATCCTGCGGGTACCCACGTCGCCGAGGTCGAGGTGGATATCGAGACCGGCGTTGTGCAATTGGTGCAGTTCGTCGCCGTGGATGACTTCGGTCACATCATCAATCCACTGATCGTGCACGGGCAAGTTCATGGCGGTGTGGCGCAAGGTGCCGGGCAGGCCTTGATGGAGCATGGCATCTATGACGAATTCGGTCAGCTACAGACGGGTTCCATGATGGACTATTGCATGCCGCGTGCCGATGACCTGCCGGACTTCAAAGTCGATACGACTGTCACGCCTTGCACTCACAATCCGCTCGGTGTGAAAGGCTGTGGCGAAGCCGGTGCAATCGGTTCACCCGCAGCCGTCATGAATGCCATCACCCATGCAGTGGGTAATAAAGACCTGTCCATGCCTGCGACTCCCGAGAAGGTCTGGCGCGCCATGCGCGGCGAATAGCGCTGGGCGACCGAGGTTAATCAGGAGCGATAAGGGACAAGAGGAGACGCGATGTATCAGTTCAACTACCACAAGCCGGGTAGCGTCAGCGAAGCCGCCGGACTCTTTCGGGAAGCCGACGATCCCATGTATCTAAGCGGTGGTATGACGCTTATTCCGACGATGAAACAGCGACTCGCCGCACCCACAGATCTCATCGATCTGTCGGCCATCGACGAGTTGGAGGGGATCCAGGTCGATGGGGATAATGTGCGCGTCGGTGCGTTCACGCTACACAATCAGGTGGCGCGCTCCGCCGGCATTCAAGAACGCCTGCCGGTGCTGGCCCAATTGGCGGGAATGATCGGCGACAATCAGGTGCGTAACAGAGGGACACTGGGTGGGTCAGTCGCCAACAGCGATCCGGCGGCGGATTATCCGGCCGCTGTGGTGGGTCTGGGTGCCACTGTGCACAGTAACGACCGCAGTCTCTCGGGTGATGCCTTTTTCCAGAACCTCTTCGAGACCGCTTTGCGTCCGGGCGAAATCATCACGCATGTGGACTTTCCGGTCCCCGACCGCGCGGCTTATCGCAAGTTTCCCAATCCCGCGTCACGCTATGCGGTGGTCGGGGTCTTGATCGCGGACTTTGACGGTACGATCAGGGTTGGAGTGACCGGGGCCGGACCTTGTGCGTTTCGCGCGAGCGGCATCGAAGAACTACTCAATACGCGCCTGGATCCCGATGCGCTGAACGGCGTTGAGGTCCCGGATGCGGGATTCAACAGCGACCTGCACGCATCTGCCGAATACCGCGCACACTTGGTCAAAGTGATGGCGAAGCGCGCGGTGGAAGACCTATTGGCGATGTAACCGCGGATGGATGCGCGTTACCAGATCCACGGGAACAGACGAAATTTAGTCCGTTTGGTGAAGTCGGCATAACCCGGCAGCTCGTCGTAGAGCGTCCGGTCTTCCAGCGCCGTACGCACCACTGTCACAATGAGCATGAGCATCGTCGGGATGAACGCCCAAAGCGACGACAACGCCAGGGGAAAACCTAGACAGGCAATGAGACTGCCCGTGTAGCCGGGATGACGGACGATCGCATACGGACCCGAGTCCACGACATGGTGACCGCGCTCAGTTTGGATGCGCACGACACCTGAGAAAAACCGGTTCTCCAGCATCGCCCAGGAGGCGAATGCATAACCCAATACGACGAGAACGAGACCGCTCACCTGCAGACCGGCGGTGAATGGCGGTGACCAATCAAAGCGTTCGTCCAAACCGGCGACGATCAAGACGAGGAGTGGGGTCAGACCAAGGGCAGGGGCGAGAAAGCGGTCCCAGGGTTTCGTGTTTTCGGCGCTCATGGAGCTTGCACGCTCATCGAGGAGGTCCGGGTGCGCCTTAAAAGCCAGGAGCCGACTCACGAGCGTGGCCGTCACCATCGCCGCGATGAGCAGCCAAGCAACCACCCAGTCCCAACGTCCGGCAAAGGGGAACAAGAACAGCGGGAATATGGCCGACAGCACGGCCAAACGAATCATGGCGTTGGTTACGGTGATGCGCTGACTCCTCAAAGTGACTGGAACGACAGTATCTCGCGCGTAAAAACTCTGTAAAAGCGCTTTTTGCACGCCCTAAGGCCGTGTGCTAAGTTCGCTTTGACGGCTCCTAAGAAATGGCTCACGCCATCCTGAGAGACCGTCACAAATGCCGAATTCTTGATCGCGTATCGTGTAAGCCAAGACGCAAGCCAAGAAACGGACTTGATCTTTACTTTGAACCACAAGCCGGTTCAAACGAGGGACAGGTACCGAACAGCGTAGTAAAGAGCGTAGTGAGACACGCAAGCTTTCGATCCGTCCCTCCCGCATAGGGAGGCGTTATGAACATCCTCGACTTCGCCAAACGCAAAGCGACAGGCGATAAAATTTCCATGGTAACGTGCTACGACCACTGGTCGGCGCGCATCCTCAACGAATCCGACATAGACACGCTGCTGGTTGGCGATAGCCTGGCCATGGTCATGCATGGCTACGACAGCACGGTGCATGCAACCACTGAGATGATGGCCACCCATGTCGCCGCCGTGCGGCGGGGTGCGCCCGATAAATTCGTGGTTGGGGACATGCCTTTCCTGTCGGTCCGTAAGGGCTTGAGCGCGGCGATGGACGCTGTACATGCCCTGATGGCGGCAGGCAGCAACTGCGTCAAGATCGAGGGTGCTGCGGGACAGTTGGACATCATGGCGCACATCGTCGAATCGGGTGTGCCGGTGATGGGGCATTTGGGTCTCACGCCACAGTCCGTTGAAGCATTCGGCGGCCACAAAGTGCAAGGCCGCAACGAAGGCGACGCTGCGCAAATCATGGAAGCCGCCAAGCAGGTCGAACGGGTAGGGTGCTTTGCGCTGGTGCTCGAGTGCGTACCCGCGGCGCTGGGTCGTGCGATCAGCGAGCAGTTGTCGATTCCGACTATCGGTATTGGCGCCGGTCCGGATACGGACGGTCAGGTGTTGGTGTTGCACGACATGCTAGGCATGGACGCGTGCTTTAAGCCCAAGTTTCTGCGCCATTATCTGGATGGCCATGCCGCGGTCCTCGATGCCGTTAACGCCTATCATGCGGATGTGTCGAACGGTGCGTTCCCGAGCGGCAAGGAGGCCTACGCGTGAGGATCTTCTCGAATCTCGAAGAGTGGCGGACGTTCCGGCGTGACCTGGACCGCAGTGTCGGTTTCGTGCCGACGATGGGTGCCTTACACGAGGGGCATCTGTCGTTACTGCGTGAGAGTATCCTCGACAACGACGCGACCGTGCTGAGTATTTACGTGAATCCGACGCAATTCAACGATCCCAAGGATCTGGCGAACTATCCGGACACACTTGAGGCCGACCTCGAGCTGGCTGACGCGTTAGGTGTCGATTACGTGCTGCTGCCCACCTATGAAGAATTGTACGCCGATGGCTTTCGCTACCAGGTGCATGAGACCGAGTTCAGCCTCGAGTTGTGCGGCGCTAACCGTCCTGGCCACTTTACGGGAGTGCTGACGGTGGTGATGAAGTTGCTCAATGTCGTCAAACCTCGGCGTGCCTACTTCGGCAAGAAGGACTATCAACAATACACACTGGTCAAAGACATGGCCGAAGCGTTCTTTATGGACGTGGAGATCATCGGATGTGCCACGGTCAGGGAGTGCGACGGCCTGGCGATGAGCTCGCGTAACAAGCTGCTTAACGCTGAAGCGCGCAAGGCGGCCAGACACTTCTACGCCGCCCTTTCGAGCCCAGACGACGATGAGGCGGTGCGTGCAGCTTTGCGGCAGCGAGGATTTGTGGTTGACTACGTGGTCAGTAAGGACGGTCGCCGCTTCGGTGCGATTGTCGTGGACAGCGGAGGCCAGCAGGTGCGCTTGATAGATAACGTAGAACCCGCCGAAGCGGCAACCGGCGAGCCACGAGGGCGGACAGCGGCTGGCTTGACGCCGTCAGCGTCTTCCCCGCAACCAGGCGCTGAGGTTGCCTAGTGATTCTTGCGCTCGATGTCGGCAATAGCCAGATCTACTGTGGTGTTTTCTCGCAAGGCAAGTTGATCACGCAGTTCCGTCAGGGCTCATCGGCGCGCAGTTCTTCGGACGAGATCGGTGTCTTTTTAAAGGGCGCCCTGCGAGAAAACTCAGTAGCGCCGGAGGCTATCGACACCATCGCCATCTGTTCGGTGGTGCCGGATCTCATCTATTCGCTCAGAGCCTGCTGTCAAAAATACTTCGACATCGAACCCATGATCATGCGCCCGGGTATCAAGACCGGTTTGAAGATCGCTTACAAGGACCCCAAGGAGGTCGGCAGCGATCGCATCGCCGATGCCATTGGTGCCGTCAAGCTGTTCCCCGACCGAAACCTGGTGGTCGTCGATTTCGGTACCGCTACGACGGTGTGCGCCATCGGCAAAGATCGAACCTTCCTCGGCGGCAATATCATGCCTGGCGTACGCCTCGCGATGGAGACGTTGGAGGCACGCACGGCCAAGTTGCCTTCCGTGGAAATCAAACCCGCCAAAACAGCGATCGGTCGCACCACTGTGGATAGCATTCAGAGCGGTCTGTATTGGAGCAACGTGGGTATGGTGCGGGAACTCGCGCAACGCATCACGGCAGAAGCGTTTGCGGATGACCCTCCTCTGCTCATTGCGACAGGTGGCTTCGCACACTTGTTCGATCGCGAAAAGCTGTTTGACCACGTCGTGCCCGATCTCATACTGACCGGTTTACTGGAAGCGTTGCGTTTGAATGGTTATCTTGACGCAGACTAGAGACGCCGAATCATGAGTCGCATCTTAGTCGTCGACGACGACGATGCGGTGCGTGTCGTAACCAGCGAAATGCTGACCAGTCTGGGTTACCAGGTCGAGACGGTGGATGGCGGGCGTGCCGCATTGGATCGACTGCAAGCGGAACACTTCGATGCTGTGTTGCTGGACGTGGGTATGCCTGTTATGTCGGGCGTCGATGTGTACGTCGCGTTGAAGGAAATGCATAGCCAACAAAACGTGGTGTTCATGACCGGCTACACCGACGAAGAAATATCCGACTTTCGCAACGAGCATACGTGGGTGCTGACGAAACCGTTTTCCATGCAAGGCTTATCCGAACTCATCCAAACGGTGTGCTGAGCATAGCTTCAAGTCCGCGGGGAACTGCGGACCTTCCGCAAAGGTCTTAAACAAACAACATGGAGTCGATGTCGTGTTATTGAACCGGGTCAGGTGCCTGGGTGTGTTCTGGCTTGTTGCGTGTATTGGTTCTACGGCGCACGCCGTACTGCCAAGCGTAGTGCCGGGACAAGGTCCGCTGCCGAGCCTCGCCGAGATGCTGGAGCGGGTTAATCCCGCGGTCGTGAACATCAAGACCTACGCTACCGTACGGCGCAGCAACCCCCTGCTCGACGACCCATTTTTCCGCCGCTTTTTCAGAGCGCCCCGCGGCCGCACGGAGAGTCGAGGATCGGGTGTGATCGTCGATGCCGAAGCGGGATACATCGTCACCAACAATCACGTCGTCGAGAGAGCCGATGAGATCAGTATTCAATTGGCCGACGGCCGCACCCTGCAAGCGCAACTCGTGGGTCTGGATCCTCAGGTCGATCTAGCCGTGCTGAAGGTCGATCCTGCGGAGCTCACGGAGATTGCGTTTGCGGACAGCGCTGAGTTGCGTGTTGGCGACTTTGTTGTCGCCATCGGTAATCCGTTTGGTCTCAATCAAACGGTTACCCACGGCATGATCAGCGCGCTCGGTCGCAGCGGCCTGGGTATAGAGGGTTATGAGGATTTCATCCAGACCGATGCGCCGATCAATCCCGGCAACAGCGGAGGTGCGCTGGTCGATCTTCATGGACGATTGGTTGGCATCAATACGGCGATCTTTGCACCGGCGGGTGGCAATGTCGGAATTGGCTTCGCCATCCCGGCCAATATGGTTCGCGCGATCATGGACCAACTCATTGAGCACGGCGAAGTAAAGCGCGGGTTGATCGGCGTGATCGTACAGCGGCTCAACTCGGAGCTGGCAGAAGCATTCGGTGTCGACCGGCACGATGGCGTGATCATCGGGCGCGTCGAGCCGGGTAGTCCGGCTGACGACGCGGGGTTGCGTCCCGGCGACATCGTCACGAAGGTGGGCAAGCGCGAAATCCAACGCCTGGCGGACTTTCACAGCCAGGCGGCGGTGATGTTCATCGGCGACAAAGTCCGCATAGAGGTGATCAGGGACGGTCGAGAGCGGCGGCTGACGATGGAGATCGCCGAACACACCCAACAACGCGTCGTGGGACGGCAAATCGATCCTCGGCTCGACGGTGTGGAACTCGAGAATTTTTGGAATCCGGACGAACCCGGATTGAGTTCCGGAGTGCTGGCAACCTATGTGGATCCAGCGAGCGTGGGTTTTGCCTATGGTGTTCGTGCCGGGGACGTCATCGTCGGCGCCAACGGGCGCACGGTCACGGATCTGTCCACGTTACGCGATGCGGTCATCGACGCGCGACAAATCGTTTTGCGGGTGTATCGCAACGGGCGGTTTGGCAACGTGGTATTGCGTTAGGGCAAAAAAAGAGGCTGCATTGAGCAGCCCCTTGGTTTTGTGCGACTTTTAGATTACCGCTGACGGCGTCTGGCCAGTGCTAATCCCAGTGCACCCAACAATAGCAACGAAACAGCACTCGGTTCCGGAACCGCGGTTCTAAACCGTAGGTTGTCGATGCCGGTGCCGACGTCCCGTCCACTCGACGTTAGTGAGAGCGCTCTGATGTCGCCGACACCGCCGAGGAAGAACGTGAGTACGTTGCCATCTGCCTCGGTCCCGTCAATGGTGTACGTGTCAGTGCCGAGTAAGATCGTGCGAGCGAGGTCCGCGTACGCCGCGAAGGTGACCACATCGCCAATCTGCCCGCCACCGTCACGACGGTAATCGGCGGCTTGCATAGCCACTGCGGTCACCGCGGTGGCAAAGTCGACGAAGTAGTCGCCTGCACCTTCCAGCCCGCCTCCGACCGAGGTCTCATCGCTCAGAAAACGCTCACCGAACGCACCTCCGACGGTAGTGTCGTCGGGTACGAAGCCGCCGGTAGGCCCGCCTGAAGCGATGATGAGGCCACCACCGGTGCCGGTGGCAAAGGTCACCAGGTTGTCACCGGTGTTCACCGTGCCGGGTGTGTCGCCTTCGTTAAAGCCTTCGAAATCGATGAAACCGGCGTTGGCCACGCCGCTGACACCGCTGCTCAGAGCGAGGACGAGCACCATTCCGAGCCATTTCTTGGTTATCAATCTCAACATTTAGGTATCTCCTTTCTCCAACTTGCGTTGGTACTGATTAAGGATGCGGTCCCCCACCAAGTAGGTAGCAACAACCGTGCCATTGAAATAATTACTTATATTTCAATGAATTAACTAATGCACACTCACAAGGTGTCGGTATTATTGACACTTGGGATCAATGGTAGCTGTCGGAATTGTTTACAGCACGCCAGCCTATTCGAACATGATGACGCTGCGGGCGACCTCACCGGTCTCGAGCGCGGCCAGACCCTCGTTGACGTCCTCGAGCTTGATACGCCGAGAAATCATGTCGTCCAGGTGCAAGCGCCCTTGTAGATAGAAGTCCACAAAACGCGGCATATCGACGCGGAAGCGGTTGGATCCCATGTTGGAACCCTGCATTTTGCGTTCCATCAGAAATTCGGGACCGTGCAACTCGACGTTCACGCCGACCGGGATCATGCCGATGATCGTTGCGGTACCGCCAAAGCCCAGCATCTTGAAAGCCTGCTCGGCGGTCTGCTTCAAGCCGATGGCTTCGAAGGAATAATGGACGCCGCCGCCGGTCATCTCCCGCACCTCGTTGATGGCATCGCCTTGGGAGGCATTGACGACATCGGTGGCGCCGAATTTACGCGCCAGATCGAGTTTACTGTCCACCATATCCACGGCGATGATGCGTCCGGCCCCGGCAATGGCCGCACCGTTGATGGCCGATAGACCTACGCCGCCGCAGCCGATGACGGCAACGGTGGTACCGGGTTCGACACCGGCGGTATGGATTACGGCACCCACGCCGGTGGTCACACCACAACCGATCAACGCGGCACGGTCGAGCGGCATGTCTTCGCGCACTTTCACGATGGTATGCTCGTGCACCAACATGTATTCCGCAAAAGACGACAGATTCAAAAACTGCGCAATGTCTTCATCGCCCACGGCTAGTCGCGATGGCTGTCCCGGTGGGCGTTGTAATTCGGGTTCCTGACACAGTGACATATGACCGGTCAGGCAGTGTTCGCAGTGACCGCAAAAAGCGCTCAAGCAGGTAATCACATGATCGCCCGGTTTGACGTAGGTGACGTCGCTGCCCACGGCTTCGACGACGCCCGCCGATTCGTGCCCCAGCACGGAGGGTAGGGGGTAGGGATAGGAGCCGTTTTGAAAATGCAGATCGGAGTGACACACACCGGCCGCGACGGTGCGTATGAGCACCTCACGGGGTGCGGGGTCGCCATGTTGAATATCCTCGATTTCCAGAGGTTTGTTGATTTCGCGTAGTACAGCCGCCTTCATGACGTCATTCTCCCCTTATTGCGTTCCTGGTGGTTCGTTCCTGAGTTTGTCACCCGTGTCCAGCGCGGTGTTTAATTGAACTGCTTTGATTTAGGCTTCAGTCATGTTGCCAAAGGGTCATTAGGATTGCTAGACGCGTGGCGCACAAGGAGCGGCAGACACATCGTGGCTGGCATTGGCGTCGGGCTGTGTGTGCTGTCCACCCATCCACTCAGGGGCTACGACGGCGACATCCACCAACAGCTCACGTTTATCGCTGCACGCCAGTTTAACGATTGCGTGCAACGCAGAACCGATGTCTCGAGGCTCTCGGCTCTGGATTCGCGCTACATCGTGAAAGCCAACGTCGCGCTCGCGGATGGGGGCATCTTTGGACGCATGTTTCGTTGGCCTTACTACAATCGCGACGATCAGACCGGGCAGTCGACTTGGGGCGTATTCGAGACGCGATTTCACGACCACTTCGACGCCCAGTTGGCCATTCTGGCGGAGTCGCCGAAACGCGAGCAGCGACTGCGCGCCTTGGGTCGGGTCGTCTCCTATGTGCAGGATGTGACATCTCCGGCGCACGTGGTCCCGGTGTACACGGGGCGGTGGTGGCGGCTGTCGCTCGGCGATCGTTTCGACAAGTACCCTGTAGATATCGAGCGGGTGCGCGAGGGTGCGCTGACGAGCTGCGACTATGTGTTACAGAATGGCGCGGACTTCCCACAGGTCCTTGCCGAAGCGGCCACGGAAACGCTCGCAGCGGTGCAGAGTCCCATCATGGGGTACCCGACAACCTGGGAGTCGTTCTGGAGGCTGGCTGAATCCGCCCGTGAGTTCGGGGAATACGGTCGAGCCGGTAACACCTTTGGCGACCGCACCGAGTTCAGGTGTGGTGAAAAAGTGAACGGAGTTCGCGAAAGATGCCTGTTGTTGGACGATGATCCCATCTACAAGGACTTTGCCTATCACCGCCACTTGACTGCAGTGATCGCAACGATGCGGACGTTGATGCTCTTTCAACAGGGTGCGGATCAGCCTGTCGAGCCCCGTAATGCAGTGGAGATGACTCAGAAATAAGCATGGACGACTTCAAGCAGTTCTACGTGTTCCTGTGTTTGCTGGTATCGATGACCACTGCGAGTGCACCGCAAAGCCACGCGGAAACGCAAGTGGTCGAACCGTACATGGCGCCGTACATAGACGGCGTTATGGAAGCGGCCATTGCGCGCGGGGACACGGTGGGGGCCGCGGTGGCAGTGGTGCAGAACGGTCGGTTGCTGCTTGCGCGCGGGTATGGCTTTGCCAATCTCGCCCAACAGATTCCGGTACAAAGTCGGCGCACGCAGTTTCGCATCGGCAGCATCACCAAGGTGCTGGTGTGGATGAGCGTGCTGCAGCAGGTCGAGGCCGGCGTTCTGGATCTGGATGCGGACGTGAATACCTACCTCAAGGACTTCCAACTCAGCAACGACTTGTCCGATCCCATCACGCTGCGCCACTTGATGACGCATACCCCGGGGTTCGACGAAGACATTACCTATCTCTTTGCAACGGGAGCGCGGCAAGCGGGTGATTTGGGTGAGATCCTGGTGACACGGATGCCGCGGCGGGTGTGGCTGCCCGGTGTGCAGACCGCCTACTCCAACTACGGTGCGGCGCTGGCCGGGTACATCGTTGGCCAAGTGACCGGCATGGATTGGCACGACTACGTTGAGCGACAGATTCTCGAGCCGCTTGGCATGATCGATGCTACCACTCGGCAACCCGTGCCCGAGGCCATCGAACAGACCCGCGCACGCGGCTACCTGAAGCTCGGCCAACGCTTCGAAGAGCAGGGCTTTGGCTTCGTGCCGATGTATCCTGCGGGTTCGGCGTCTGCGACCGCGCTCGACGTCGCGCGCTTGATGGTGGAGTTGCTCAATGCCCAGGGTACAGGGGTGCTGAGTGCAACCAGCAAGGCGCAACTTCTCAATGGAGCTTATAAGAGCCACCCCGGTCTCAATGGCATGACGCTCGGACTGTACGAAATGTCCTTGGGTAACGTTCGGGCCGTCGGTCACGACGGCGGAACGGGTTTGTTCATATCGAAAATGGTGTTGTGGCCCGAGTTGAACATGGGCTTGTTCGTGGCGACCAACACGGATACCGGTGGCTTGGTCACGAAGAACCTGATGGACACCATCGCTGCACACTTCGGTCTGAGCGAGGATGAACTCGAGCTCGAGCCGGTGGCAAGCGCCGACGCTTTTGCGGGCAACTATGTCAGCAATCGCCGTGCCTTCTTCGGGCCGACCAAGCTCGTCGGATTCAGCGATACGGCAACGGTGACCTACGACCGTCTGCAAGACTACTTGGTGGTCAGCGACATGTTCGGGGCGCGCCGGTACCAGGCGGCGGGCGACAATCTCTTCAAAGAGAAGCACGGCACGGCCAAGGTCGCTTTCAGCAAGTCCATCGATGGCGGCTTCAATCTCCACTTTGCCAACCGGCCCATGGTGACTTACACGCCGACCGAATGGATAGATTCGTTGCAAGCCAGTGCCCTGTTCGTCGGCTTGTTTGCGTTGGCGTGTCTGAGTGTTGTCCTGATCTGGCCGATCACCGCATTCGTTTATCGCGATCGCAGTGTGAGCAGCGGCCAACGCGTAGTCACGTTGCTGGAGTTATTGGTCATCGTCCTGGCGGTCTGGTTTTTTTGGCGTTTGAGCGGTTTGAGCGGCGGTGGGGTGTATGAATTCCTGATGATGGGCGTCAAGCAGATATCGTCCACACTGTGGGCGCCGCTCGCGATCTCGGTGGTGGTGGTGTTGCAAGTGATCTATGTGTACCGGGTTTGGGCAGGTGGCTACTGGTGGTTGTCGCGGCGGTTGCACTTCACGTTCGTGCTGCTTGCCAACTGTGCTTTCGTATGGTGGCTGTGGCACTGGCACCTGGTGCCTGAATTCGCCGTGCAGTGGCTCGGCTAGACGCAGCGTGGAACTGCACCTTGGCCTAACGCCCTGGAATTTTGCCGATCTGTCCGCACCGTCGCTGTGCGAACAGGCGGCCTATGCCGAGCAACTCGGATACGAATCCGTGTGGCTGCCTGAAAACCACTTCGGCGAAAATGCCTTGCCAGATCCGTTGACGCTGTTGGCGAGCGTTGCCGGTGTGACCTCCAGCATTGGATTGGGTACGACATCTTATCTTTTGACGCTGCGTAACCCTTTGCAAGCCGCAGAGCAGGTCGCTGTGCTCGATCAACTCAGCGGCGGGCGCCTCATACTCGGTGTAGGGCGCGGTTATGCACCAGCCATGCTCAAAGCCTTCCACGTCCCGGTGAAAGAAAAGCGGAGGATATTTGCATGGACACTGGAACTCATGCGCTCGGCTTGGGCGGGAGATCCGGTGACATTGGACGGTGACGCGGAAAAAGCGGTCGAAGTGCACCCCCGTCCGCATCAGACGCCGCACCCGCCGATTTGGGTAGCCGCGTTCGGTCCCAAAGCGTTGGCGCAAGCCGGTCGTCTGGGTCTGCCGTATTTGTGTTCGCCGATGGAGAGTCTGGCCACGTTGGAGAGTAACTACGCGGCCCATCGGCAAGCGGCAGATGCAGCAGAGGTGGACCTGACGCCGGTTGTGCCTTTGATGCGCACCGTGTTCGTGACTCGAGATGCAAGGCGCGCACAGGCGGTGCGCGATGCATTGCAAGGTCAGGTGGACAATGCGCGATTGCAAGCCGGCGAAGATGTCGACGACTGGGCCATTGTCGGTACCCCCAACCAGGTCCTCGACAAGGTGGGCAACTATGTCGAGCGCTTGGCGATGACACACATGATCGCCACCCGCTTGCGCCTCAGCGGTATGGACCCGAACGAAGTCCGCGGCTCGGTGGAGCTTCTAGCGGAACTGCTACCCCGAGGGTAAGATGCCCCGCCTGGCTCTAGGAGGCGTGCATGGGATACCGCGTATTGTGGCCGGCGATGCGGTGGCCGGGAAACCGTGAAATAGAAACCAGCAGTGTCGGTAGGCACACCGCTGAGTTTTGTGAGCGCTACGAAGACGTCACCGAGGAGCAGTGGGCTGCTTGCGATGCCGTGGTCAGCGTGGGCGACATACCCGAGCCGTATCGCAAGGCGATGCAGCGATGTCGCATCTTCGTCACACCGAAGGTCGGCTTCGACAACATCGACCTCAAGGCGTGGGGTGAGTTGGGTATACCCGTCTGCAATGTGCCGGACTACGGCACCCAGGAAGTGGCCGACCATGCCATGGCGCTGATGCTCGATCTGATGAAGGGCATCACGTTTCATACGCGCGAACTCAAGAAGGATCCACGCGGCTTGTGGCGTCCAGCGCTCAATCCGTTCGGTAAGCGTCTATCGGTCTGCACGTTCGGTGTGGTGGGTGTGGGTCGGATCGGGACGGCTGCTATTTTACGGGCGAAGGCCTTTGGGATGGATGTCGTGATGTACGACCCCTATCGCGAGAACGGCGCCGAGCTCAGTCTCGGCATTCGTCGGGTGCACTCGCTCGAGGCGTTGTTCGGACAAGCGGATGTGGTGAGTTTGCACTTGCCCTTGTCAGAGGCGACAGAAAAGCTCATCGATGAGACAGTCTTGGCGGCAAGCAAGCCGGGACTCATTTTAATCAATACCGCGCGAGGCCCCATCATCGATCTCGACGCGTTGTACCAAGCACTCAAGAACGATCGAGTCCAAGCCGCCGGGCTAGACGTGCTGCCGGAAGAACCGGCCAACCCGGATCACCCATTGATCAAAGCGTGGGCGGCAGAGGAAGAATGGATCGATCACCGTCTCACGTTAACCCCTCACTCGGCGTTTTTTACGCCGGAGAGCGTGTACGACATGCGCTACAAGGGCGGTGAGATCGCTATCAATTACCTCGACAACATCAGGCTCGACAACTGCGTCAATCAGGAATGGCTGAGCAGTCCGCGCCAGTAGACGCGGAAGCCATCTATACCAAGCGGCGCCAGCGCGTCTTCTTGGTGCTGTCGGGATTGTTTCTCGGCACGTTGGCGCTACTCAACGTGTTGGGGATCAGCCGTTTCGTAGATTTATCGTTCAACTTGTTTGGCCTGCAGATACCCATGATCGTCGCTGTGGGCGTCCTTCCGTATCCGGTCACTTTCATGTGCACCGACCTCATTAGCGAGCTTTTCGGCGAAAAGAAAGCACGTGACATGGTGTGGGTAGGCTTGTTGTTGAACGTGTGGGTCGTGTTCTTGCTCTGGCTGGGCGGTGTGCTACCGGGCACCGAGCCGGTTGATCCGGTGACTGGCGAATTGATGCTGGATGCCGCGGGACGCGAACCGGTGTTTTTCGAAATACGCGCGCTTGCCTTTGGCGCGGTACTGGCTTCGATGATTGCCTATCTGGTCGCACAATTCGTGGACGTGCGGCTGTTCCACTTTTGGAAAAACCTCACCTCAGGCAAGCATTTGTGGTTGCGCAACAACGCCTCCACCATGGTGAGTCAGCTGGTCGACACCGTCGCCGTGATCCTGATTACGCATTTTGTCGCCAGCGCCCTGCCCATCGACACGGAGACTGCGCTGTGGCCGCAGCTGCTGACCTTCATCGCCTCCGGATACGTCTTCAAACTTCTAGTGGCAGTGCTCGATACGGGCCCCATCTACCTGGCGGCGAGTTACCTGCGCCCGTATCTGGGGCTGACCGGTTACGAGGAGGCGACGGATACCTAGCGTTCATCAGCAGGAGAGAGCGAGTTAAGCAGCTTTAGAAGTCTCTCATCAGCTTGTTGGCCTAAGGCTCGCATCTCGGGTGAATCAGGATACGCATTCGCATACTGGCTCGACGGCTTGATAAAAAAGACGCGTGTTTTGTCACCCTCGCCCCAAAGGTGCACCGCAGGTAGTACATGTAAACCGGCCTCCGGATAGGTACCAATCAAACTGCGGCCCGGACCTCCACCAAGTCCAATGCGATACACTTCTTTGCGCTTGCCCGTGTCAATAAAAATGGGTACTTCCCAACGAACATCGTAGACTTTGTAGGGTTTGCGTTCTGTGTTTACTCCGGCGGGGTTACCGCCCGTAAAGTCCTCACGCGTTGCCCCGGCGTCGTATCTGGCGTAAGCGTCTTGAGCTGTATAATCCGCAAGCCCGGCCAACAGTGTGGTTTTGACGTCCGCAAATGGTCTTGCGACCGTGAAATGGCCAGACTCGTAGCTGTGCTGGCGATAGGTGATCTCGTCGGCAATTGCCGACACCGGTATGAGCAGCAATACCAGCCATCTCATGGTTGCATCCAATCTGCGGGCTGGGCCGGCAGATAACCCTCACAATGTCGCAACACATCGGACGAGTCCGAAGCACGATCGACCATTGCCACCATCATGCCGTGAACGCCCGGATCGTTTATGAATGGCAAGCCCTTCCTTGCCGATGCACGGACGACCGATCCTCCGATGTCTTCATTGGTGACATAGGGTGCGTAATACATGGTGTGTGGGGGAACTTTGCCGATTCGCCCGGTGTTCGAGAAGTAAATGTAGTTAAAGTCAGACACCATGTACGAAATGCCGGGTTCTGCAGGTTTGACGGTTCCGGCCTTTGTCTTGGCTTCGCGTTCCGCCATGAACTCCCGGTTGGTAAACCCTTGCTGGGACATTTCTCCTCGGCGAATGCTGGACGCCAGTATGGCTTTGGATCCCGGTTCATCGAAACATAGCGGTACGATGCTCTCGGGGTGGTTGCGCGTCACTAGGCAGTTAAAGACACCGTCGACCGTACGTGACTTCTCGTAACCGTCTGCCCTCAGAACGTAGACGGATGCCTGCTCGCGAAGCTCCAGGGGCAGTGCGCTCAAGGCAAGCGCTTCTTCACACGGTTCCGGCAGTAGTTGGATTGCACCCTCGGCGCGAGCTACTGAAGCGACAAGAAACAAAAACAGCAGGACTGCTGTGATTCGCAACATGGCATTCTCCCCGTTGTTAATCGTTTGGGTCTTTGTATAATTAAGATGTATCTTAATTAAGATGATGCTTAATAAAGCTTGATAGGTCAAGCTTCTCACCCAGGAATATTAATAATGCAGACCTTGATGCAGGCCATATCCAATCCAACTCGGCGGAGGATTCTGCAACTGGTATGGGAACAAGAACTCCCCGCACGTGAAATTGCAGAGCAGTTTCGCGTGAGTTGGCCAGCGGTTTCGCAAAATCTTCGCATCCTCAAAGATGCCGAGTTGCTGGTAGAAAGACGCAGCGGTGTGAAACGGTTCTATCGAGCCAATCAGCAGCAGGCCAAACCCATCGCGCAGGTCTTACAGGCGATGTGGCAAGAAGATCTTCAAACGCTTAAGAACATCGTGGAAGGAGACACGGATGGCTGAGAGTTTCGAAGTCGAGGTCTGGATTAACGCCGAACCTGATCGTGTTTTCCCCTTCTTTGTGGAGCCAAACAAGATCAGTCAGTGGTTGTCAAAAAGTGCGGAGACACACCTGGTTGTCGGCGGTGAAATGAAAGTGGTGACCAAGAGCGACGCTGTCGCGATCGGCGAGTATCTATTGCTGGACCCGCCGAGGCAGGTGGCGTTTACCTGGGGCTGGGTCGACGGCGTCGAAGTTCCACCCGGGTCGACAAGGGTCGACATCAGACTGGAGGAAGAAAACGGCGGTACGCTAGTGAAGCTGAAGCACAGTGGATTGCCCACGACAGATTGGGCGTATCGTCATCGGACACACTGGGAGCAATACTTAAATGACCTCAGTGCTAAACACAATCTGCTCCGTGATTAGAGACCTTACGTCAATGGTGGAATGCGTCCGAAGGCGAGCGTAGATTCTAGAATATCTCCAAAGCAGCCGTTCAGCTTTTGTTTATGACCGGCAAAAAAACGACGCTAAACGGTCGCGGAAGCGCAAGAACGATCCTAGGCAGTCACGCTGACTCGTGAAATCAGACGGATAGAGTTATTTTTGGTCGGTACTCGTCGGGAGTGCAAATGAATCCACGGATTTTGTTTTGGTGTGTGATCTGCTTAAACGTCGGATGCGCGGCGACCTTCCATAGGGGTTACGAGGGTCCAGAGCGTGCGCATGAGGACCTTTCATTCGTTAGGGTGTCACACGCGCCTGGAAGCTCTTGGCACTCGCTTTCCACTCACATGGTCAGCCCTCTCACCGGTAAGAGTATTCGTTCCGGACGTGCCCTCGATCAAGGTTGGCAATGGTTAACGCTTGAACCAGGCGGTAATTGCATCGAAATGCGAACGGTAGGCTCAAACTGCATCACGCCGCTAACCGGCCAATGCATCAGTAACTCAAACGCAGTCCATAATCAGAAGGTTTGTTTTTCGACTCACGCGGGCAAGCAATACGAAATTCAAACCCTTGCTGAGCTGAATCGAGATTGTTATGCCGGGATGGAAGTCACGGGCTATCGCGCGAGCGAGCTAGAATCGGGCAAGACCGTGGGTGAGTGGAACGTGTCCGGGTATTGCAAGAACTATGTGGCCCATCGAGTTGCGGAATGGGCCCAGCACTTTACTTGGCGGGGCGGTAACGTGGTTCAAAGATCCATGTGGTCAAGTGTGAACAAAGCGATGCTTAAGCGATGGCGTCGATCACCCGACTATCAGGAGTGGTGGGCGACAAACCATCAACAGTTCGACCAAGAATTTGTGAGTTATGTAGAAGAATCCACTTTGACTAGTCCACCATAGCGTGAAACGGATCTTGTCGCAGATGGTCGATGCAAGTTCAAACCAGTGACTTCGAGATGAAAGGAGGAGCTATGGCCTCCAGTCCACGCCAATCGAGAGAGGTTTTGGACCAATACTCAAAGTGCGGCCTGGCGATTCTACTTACCTTAAGTCTATCCAGCTGCTTTGTTGTGCCGTTTCCAACAACCATTGCCCCGTTACCATTCCCTGAAAAGGAAATGTCGCAAATTGTTCCGGGGGTGACCTCCAGACAGAAGGTGGTTGACCTGCTTGGGGAGCCTGATTTCGCAAGCCCTGGGGCTTCTCTGGTGCTATACGGGGACGACCGAAGAGTCGCCGGTGTGTTTGTCATTGCTCCACAACAAGCAGTTGGTGCCAGCCTAATCAAAACCGGGCACCTTGTAGTGCTTGGTTACGACGAAAGTGAACTGGTTCGAGAAGTCGACCTATTCCGGAAAGGGTTATTCAGAAACCATTCACAGGTTTGTACAGTCAGTGGGGTTTGTATCAAGCCGCGCATCAGCAACACGGATGGAGCCTTCCGGATTCTGGATGCTAAGTTCTACGATACGCCGCAAAGTGATGCTGACGCGAAGTCCTTCGATGTTCCTACCGACCGATGCGCTGCTTACGTTTATCTCGATACCAGTTTTTGGGCGGGTAACACAGTTCTAGTACATTCGGACGACGACCCCACGCACAAGGCTCGGCTTGATGAATCCAGTTATATCTTGTGGCTCCACGATTCTGGTTCGTTGAATATCGTGGCTTCCGACCAGCTGCACTCCGGTAAGCCCGTGCCCCCTGGAAAGCAGGTCGAGTCCAATATTGAGTTCGATTGTCAAGCCGAGCAAGCGTACGTCATCAAAACCACTTTGCGATGGGATTGGGGCGAAGGAAAACACAGCCTTAAGTTGTCACTCGAGACACCTAATGAGGCATCAGTGGCTCTGCGCAAACGTCGGTTGATTTTTGACGGCTAGGCAGCAGGCGGTAACACCATAGTGCGTGCTGCGAACGACTGTTTCTGGCCCGAAAGCGGCCCTAAGTGATTGATTCTGATAACGTCGGCCTTTGGACCCGTTGCAGACACTTCATACGCGACTAGCTATTATCTGATTGCGCGGTCTACAGGAATAAGAAACATGAAACCCGTGTTTGCGATTGGGCTGCTATTGATAGGCGCTTCGGCGTCCGCAGATTTTGGCGAACTAGAAAACGCCGCTAAGGCATTCTTAGACAGTTTGTCGATTGAACAGCGAAAAGCTGTGTCCTACGGCATGAGAGACGACGCGCGAGCAACCTGGTCTAATCTTCCGACTCTCATGACATCACCTGCCGGAGTTATGCTGGGCAATCTAACGGATGTTCAGAGACATCGAGTGCACCAGATGATGCAGCTTTCCCTTTCAAGTCAGGGTTACGCCAAAGCCCAGAGCATAATGTGGCTTGATGACATTTTGCGCGAGATCGAACAAAGGAACATCGATAGCGGCGCCAACGACAGCGCGATAGCACGGGTATTGGTCAAAAATCGTAGTTCAGGAAATTATGCTATCGCGATGTTCGGCGATCCTGGCAACGGCCATTGGGGGTGGAAGATTTCGGGACATCACCTCGCGGTGAATATATCTGTCGTCAGCGGCCAGATCGGTATGACACCTACCTTCTACGGTAGTAACCCGCGCGTTATCCAGGAAGGACCATACGCTGGCTTTACACCTCTGTCTGCTGAACGGTTGCTGGGATTGCGGTTTTTCAACACTCTCACGGATGAGCAACGCGATCGCGCAGTCATTCACAAAGAGCGCCCCGAGGATGTCATCGAAGGACCTGGACGACGTGGGAGCCTGAAAAAGTTTGAAGGTTTGTCTGCTAAACGACTGACCGTGGATCAGATGCAGGCGTTACAACTACTGGTCATGGAGTACGTCCGAAACGGTAGCGCGGCTATAGCTGGAGAACACCTAGATGCGATTGCTGCAGCTGGGTGGAAAAACCTCTGGTTTTCGTGGCGTGGCCCAACCGACGGACAAAAGGAGTTTTACTACAGAGTGCACGGCCCGAGATTGCTTATCGAATACAACCTTCAAAACCCAAATCACGACCATGCGGTCGTGCGAGACGTTCTCAACGACTACGGGGAGGATTGGCTGGGGCACCATTACGCCGAGGAGCATCCAACACTAGAAGAAGCCATGAATACGCTACGGCGTGCAGCGGGCGTAGAATAGAATCTGACGCCGTCTGTCAGCTCAAAACGGAGTTATTGCAGATCGGAAGGTAGCCGACCTGTTCATGGGAATCCTCGAGCCACAGACCTGGTGGGTTCGTCATATTCCAAGGAATTGATCGGACAGGGCACTAGGCCTCGATTTGGCCCAAATTGGCGTGCAGCACCGCGCCGTTGATGACCGGGTTCTGCGCGCTCCACAGGAGCATGGAGGCGATTTCCTCCGGACTCACCAAGCGGTTGTAAGCACTCATGGCGCGCACCGACTCCATCGCCTCTTCAGGGACATGCTGGCGCAGCATTTCGGTATCCGTGAAGCCGGGACAAATACAGGCCGTGTGTACCCCACGACCGGCTAGATCCTGGCAAGTCGCCCGCATCATGCCGACGGTCGCATGCTTGGTCGTCACATAGCTGAACGAGCCCGGGACAGCTTTCTCGGCAAGCGTCGAGCCAATGTACAGAATGGCCGATCCGGCATTCATGTAGGGGATGACGAAGTAGTTCAACGTGTTGGGGGCGACGACGTTGACCTCGATCACCTCGCGCAGCTCGTTGCTGGGCGTTTCGAGCGCCGTGTCGTTGGTCAACTTGGCGGCGTTGTGAATGAGGACAATTTCGTCCGCAGCCTGCAGTGTCTGGGATATCTGCGGGCTGAGCTGTTCGATGAAGCCCGGCTCGGATAAATCGCAGTTGATGTGCGTCACCGCGTCCAGCGGACAACGGCGGCGCGAGAGATTGATGACTTGATAGTCCGCTTTGAGGAAAAGATCGGCGGTGTTTAGCCCGATCCCTGCACTCGCACCCGTGATAAGGAGCAATTTCATAGACGCTCTCGTTTTGAGTCAGTCATTGAGTTAGCCAACGCGTCACGCCGGCCATCGCGCATCCGCCCACTGTCCTTCGCCTGAGGAGCACTTGATACGCATGGCGGAGACTTTCAGCTCGTTTAAGTCTAGCCGATCTTTGAGGGTGTGGAGTATGTATCTCGCCAGCTCTTCTACGGTGATGTTGCGCACGGGCAAAAGCAAGATGTCGCGGGGTAAGAACGGCAGCCGCTCGCCGTTGAAAGTCACGTACGTATAGTCCTCGGTCTGGTCGATATCGAGATGCGGGGACTCGCTGGGCATGAGGACACGTTCGTCCAATTCGTCACACAGTGTTTTAGCGGCGGTTTTGAGAATGTTGTAGTCGAAGGTCAAGCCACCGTCGCCGATCTCTGCATCGACGCTCAAAGCTACGTGAAAGTTGTGGCCGTGTAAGTTCTCGCGTTCGGTCGCGCTAAAAATGGTGAAATGCGCGGCTGCGAAGTGCAGGTACTCCTTGCTAATTTCGATGGTCGTGGCGGTCATTGATCAGCTGGCGTCTATCGCGTCAGCGAAGGCACGCATACTGGTGAAGGTCCATGTCGGATCGGCGTCGACTGGGGTAGCAGCACCCTGTGACGGACGGTTGATCCATACCGTATCGAGACCGTGCTCGGTGGCGGGCACAATGTCGTGAAACCGGCTTTGCGCGACATGCAGCACCGGTCTGGTCACCGTACTCAACATGGTGTCGAACATGGCCGTGTGCGGTTTGTAGTGACCGACCTGCTGCGCGGTAATGACATGATCGAATTCGATGTCCAGGAGTGCGCGACTGTGGGTAAACAGGTCATCGTCGATATTGGAAACGATTGCCAACTCGAAGTGCCTGGCGAGCCGGCGCAGCGAAGACGTGGAATCTTCAAACGCGGGCCAGTACTGGATGCTGTCCGCGAGACCGTCGCGCATCGCCGCCGTCGGGGTAAAACCCAAGCGCGTGGCAAAGGCGTCGACCACCTTGCCGAGCACGGTACGGTAATCGCCGCCGGCCGCTTGCGCAATGGGTTCCTGAATACTGAATTCGTTGAGGACGAATTCATCGATTACATTGATGTAATACGTTTGCAGGAGCGGTTGTAAGTAGCCGAGCAAACCAGTCTCCCAATCGATTAGCGTGCCATAGCAATCGAACGTGAGCGTGGCGTACTTCGATGGATCGATAGACGGTTGCGTGGCGGTGCTCGAATCCGGGGTTGCGGTGGTCGACATGTTTATTCCGTTTCGCTCTGGATTTTATCCAAGATCAGTCCGTAAAAATAATGTTCGCCAGCAGCGGCGCTGAAATACCAGCCGAGATGCACGCGGCATTGGCCGCAGCTGGCCAGTCGCCATACATAGCCCATGAACCAACTGTCGGCGGCCTCAGGGTGGCCTGAAATATCGCAACCCAGGGCGTTGGCGAAGCAACCCACGTTGAATTCGAAGCCGTGTGGATTGACACAATAGTGGCTATGCGCACCGTTGACTTCGGTTTTTTCCGACGCGTAGGTGATGACGTGCGAACAGGCGGCGCAATAGATGTAGTCCTTTTCGCTCTGGGCGGGCAGATCCAGCAGAGATTTGAGCTTAGGATCTAGCGTGGATGCGGGTGGATCTTTGACTTCGCTCATACGCTGTATTGTATCGATCTGGCGGTCGGGTACCGGACTTTAAATGATGGTCTATTATCGGCCCGATGCGTCCAATACTTCTGTCACTTTAAGGTAAGTAAATATGGAGTCATTTAAGAGCATTTTTGGCCGAGCCGCAAAGCGCAAGGGGGGTGCTGCAAATGTGGAAGAGATGCTCGGCAAACCCAAAACCAAGCGGCAGCTCAAGAACGTCAAGGACAGTGCGGTGTTGGCGGAAATGACCAAATGCGTGTTCCGCTCAGGGTTCGTCTGGCAGATCATCGAGAACAAATGGCCGGGATTCGAGGCCGCGTTCGACCACTTCGATGTCAGCGCTTGCGCCATGTTGTCCGATGAGGACTTGGAGGTGCTGGCGACCAACACCGACATCGTGCGCAACGCCAAGAAGATCCAAAGCGTACGGGGCAACGCCCAATACATCCTGAGCGTACGCGAAACGCACAAGTCCTACGGTCACTTTTTGAGCGAATGGCCTGAAGACGACTTTGTCGAGCTGTGGGGCCACATGAAGAAGCACGGCGATCGGCTGGGCGGTCAAACCGGTCGCTTTTTCCTGCGCTTCATCGGCCGCGACACACCGATGCTCTCAGCCGACGTGGTCAAAGCGCTGGTCAAAGCCGGTGTCGTGGACAAAGAACCCACCAGTCAAAAGGCGTTGAAGGCGACACAAGCGGCCTTTAACCAATGGCGCGAGGAGAGTGGGCGCAGTTACAATGAGATTTCCAGAATCCTGGCGCTCTCGGTGCCGTAAGGGGAAGGCACAGTCTGATGAACGCGCGCACGCAACCTGAGATCCAAGGTTTGAAGGCTGCTGGGCGAGCCGTGCGCGCGGCGTTCGATGCCATGTTGGACACTGCCCGAGCCGGCGTCACTACCGCTGAGCTCGATAGTGTCGGCGCGCGCGTGCTCGAACAGCACGGGGCCCAGTCGGCGCCGCAGCTGTACTACGAATTTCCCGGCGCTACCTGTATATCGGTGAACGAACAGGCCGCGCACGGCATTCCCGGACACCGTGTGCTGCGTGATGGCGACATGGTCAACATAGACGTTTCGGCCAATCTAAATGGCTACGTAGCCGACATGGGTCAGTCGTTCGTAGTCGGTACCGCAACAAACGAGCAAACGCGAATCTGTGCCGCCGTCAAGCGTGCCGTGCAGCATGCACTCGCGAAAGTCCGCTCTGGCCGTTCGCTGAATGTCATAGGCAAAGCCGTGCAAGCGGTGGCGGACGATGAAGGGTATGCCATCGTGCACAATCTCGGCAGCCACGGAGTCGGGCGGTCCATCCATGAAGAACCGTCCTACGTGCCGTTCGACAATCCCAGTGAAGCGCGTGTGCTCGAACGCGGTATGGTGATGACCGTAGAGCCGTTCTTCAGCACTGGCGTCAATTGGGTCGAAGAGCAAGCGGACGGCTGGACGTTATCGGTGCCTGAAGGTCACCTGGTGGCCCAGTTCGAACACACATTCATCGTCACCGATCGCGGCGCCATGGTGCTGACGGGCTAAGTGCAACGGAGCAGCTGTCATGCGTTATCAACTGAGCGCCGAACAACTTCAATTCAAGAACGAGGTGGAGGCTTTCCTGCGGGAATCGTTACCGCGTGAGGTGGCGGCGAAAGTCAAACGCGGTGAGGGTGTTTCGAAGGACGAACTCAACGCGTGGACCAAGATTCTCAACGCGCGAGGGTGGGCGGCGCCCAACTGGCCTGAAGCGCATGGAGGAACGGGTTGGAACCTCATGCAGCGCCATATCTTCGATGTGGCGTGTCGCGCAGCCCATGCACCGCAGTTGTCCGGATTCGGTTTCAACATGGTCGGCCCGGCCATCATCAAATATGGTACGGCAGAGCAGCATGCGGAGTTTCTGCCGAAAATCCGCAACGCCGACCTGTGGTTTTGCCAGGGGTATTCGGAACCGCAAGCCGGATCCGATCTCGCCAGCGTCAGGACGCGCGCCGTCCGCGATGGCGACGAGTATGTCATCAACGGACAAAAAACGTGGACGTCCGGTGCCGAAGATGCGGACTGGATCTTCGCGCTGGTTCGCACGGATCCCGACGTGCAACAACAACGCGGGATCAGCTTCGTGCTCTTCGATCTGGCCAGCCCAGGCGTATCGGTCGAACCCTTGATTGCCTTCAACGGCAAGCGCTTGTGGAACCAGGTTTTCTTCGAAGACGTGCGTGTTCCGACGAGTCAAAGACTGGGTGAGGAAAATCGGGGTTGGACCGTGGCGAAGAGTCTGCTCGGGGATGAACGATTACTCGTTTCGAGAGTGGCGGAGAACAAACGCATCTTGAGCGTGATGAATGAAGTGTTGGCGACACAACTCGGGCGTGGCGTGGATCTACCCGAAGCGGTGACCCGCAGACTTCGTGAGCTCGAGATACGTTTGTCGGCGCTGGAGATGACGAGCCTGCGCATACTGACCCAGGCCGACGCTGGAGGACAGGTGGGCGCGGAACCCTCCATGTTGAAGCTCAAAGGCAGTGAGTTGGTACAAGCGCAGGACGAATTGCTGTTCGAGATCGTGGACCACCTGGCGCTACCGTTGGACAGCAAAACTGCGCAAACGGCGACGCCAACGCCGGCGTTTGCCGAGTATGTGGCGTCCGGGCGCTACCATCACCGGGGCTACACGATTGCCGGTGGCTCGTCGGAAGTGCAACACAACATCATCGCCAAACAGGTACTTGGATTATGAATATGTGGGAAGGTCTTATCGGTGGCGCCTTGATCGGTGCTGCCGCCGTGTGGTTGTACGTGAGTCTGGGACGTGTTGCCGGAATCAGCGGCATTGCCGCCAACGCATTGTTCGGCTTCAAGGCGTACGCCTGGCCCGTGTTCTTTGTGGTGGGTCTGGGCGTTGGCGGTTGGCTGACGTACGCCATCGTCGGTATGCCCGTGCCGGTTACGGTGTCCCTCGATCATGCGTTGATGTTGGTCGGCGGTGGTTTGCTGGTGGGCTACGGCACGCGGCTGGGTTCGGGGTGTACCAGTGGCCATGGCGTGTGCGGCATCAGTCGATTTTCCGTGCGTTCGCTGAGTGCGACGATCACCTTCTTGAGCGTCGGTATCGTCACGGCAACGCTAGTGTCGTTGGCGTAGCGGTAATGAAAAACTTCGCGGCGCTGATTGGTGGCATCGTGTTCGGGGCCGGACTCGTCGTCGGGGGCATGACCAACCCGGACAAAGTCCTGGCTTTTTTGACGGTCGGTCCTGGTTGGGATGCCACCTTGATCTTTGTGCTGGGTGGGGCTGTGGCGGTCACGACCGCAGGTTACAGATTGTTCGGCGGGCGTGACGCGCCGCTTTTTGACAGCGGCTTTCACATGCCGTCTTCGACCCTCATCGACAAGCGGTTGTTGCTCGGTGCTACGCTCTTTGGCACAGGTTGGGGTTTATCTGGTTACTGCCCGGGACCTGCGTTGGTGGGGGTGTTTACGCTCGATAACCGTGCACTGATATTCATGCCCGCGTTTCTCGCCGGTGTTTTTGCGTTCGAGTATTTGTCGCGTCGCGGCGATGCTGACGGGGGGCGTGAACCCGTGAGCAGGACTGCGAGCGACGGTTAAGCGAGTAAAGACTTCAGATCGGTGTCCGGGCTGACCAAGGCAGCGGGATCGACCGTTTTGCCAATCAACTGCTTGCACACCATGAACTCTTTGGGGCTGTTGACTGCGTCGGCCGCCACCACCTTGCCGTTATTCAGATAAAAGACGGCGAATTGATTGTCTTCGATGCTGCCGCGCACGACATGCTCGTCGCCATCGGCGGAGAATCCCACCATTTGTAACTTGAGTTCGTACTGGTCCGACCAAAACCAGGGCATGGCGTCGTGAACCTTGTCACCGCCGAGCATGTTGGCGGCAGACACCCTGGCTTGATCCATGGCATTCGGCACGGATTCCAAACGTAACCGCCGATCGAGGGTGGGATTGGGGTGATTCGTGCAATCGCCTGCCGCATAGATGTCCGGATCAGCGGTTCGACAGTGTTCGTCGACGACGATGCCGTTATTGCATTCCAAACCGGCCGCCTCGGCGAGTTCTACGTTGGGTATGATGCCGATGCCGACGATGACGAGATCGGCGTCGAACGATTGGCCGTCGCCGCAGTGCACCTGGTCCACGGTGCCGTTGCCGCTGAACGAGGTTACGGCGGTATCGGTATGGATCTGCACCCCGCGTCCTTCGTGCAGATTGTGGTAATAGTGTGACATCTCAGGCGTAGTGACACGCTGCAGGATGCGCGATTCCATTTCCAATACGTGCACATTTAGACCTTGCTCAATGCCCACCGAGGCGACTTCCAAACCAATGTAACCACCGCCGACGATGATCAGGTTACGTCCGCTCTGCATCTCGGCGCGGATGGCATCGACGTCGTCGATCGTACGCAGGTAGTGGATGCCGCCGAGCTCCGCGCCTTCGATGGTGAGCTTCCTTGGGCGCGAGCCGGTCGCGAGCAGCAACTTGTCGTAAGCGAGATCGGTGCCATCATCCAGTGTCACCGTCTTGCTACTGCGGTCGATGGCGGTCGCTTTTGTATTCAACTTGAGGGTAACGTCTTTGTCCGCATAGAATTTCTCGGGGCGCAAGTAAACGCGTTCAATCGCTTGTTCGCCGGACAGGTATTGTTTGGAGAGCGGCGGTCGCTGGTACGGCACGTAAGGCTCGTCGCCAACGATAGTAATGGGACCTTCGTATTTCTCCTGACGCAAACTTGCCGCCGCCTGACCAGCGGCGTGCCCGGCGCCGATAATTACCATGCCTGCCATATTGGTTACCTCGTGATCTTCCAACGGTATCTTAACCCGACGTGATAAGCTTTTCGCGACGGGATGTGCGGGGAGTGGAATGGCAGAGTTTAGAACGTTGCACGAGATTGTGCGGCAGGCACGGCGCAACTTGGATCAAGGTGCCTGGGATTATTTAGTCGGCGGTGCCGACAGCGAGAGCGCGCTGCGGCGCAACCGCGCCGGTGTCGACTCGTGGGTGTTCAAACCGCGTATTCTCAACGACGTGAGTCAGGTCGATACGGCCACGGAACTTCTAGGCGTGCCGTTGCGTATTCCGGTGCTGCTGCCACCCATCGGTTCGGTGCAGGTGTTCGAGGCCGGGGGTGGAGAAAGTGTGGCCAAGGCCGCACGGGAGTTCGGCGTGCTGCAAATCTTGAGTTCAGTGTGTGAACCTGATTTCGAAACGCTGGCGCAGTCCGTTCCGGGACCGAGAATCTATCAACTCTATTTGGTGGGCGATGAATCTTGGATGGACGACATCATCGCTCGTGCCGAAGCAGCGGGGTATACGGGTTTTTGTTTGACGGCGGATACGCAAACGTACTCACGCCGAGAACGCGACATCCTAAAACGTTATGTGCCCCTGTCCGGGCGTCAGGCGGGCACCGGGGATTTTCAAGCGCAAGCGCGCATGACCTGGGAGACGGTTGCGCACATCAAGGACAAGTTCGATATCCCTCTCATTGTCAAAGGCGTTGGGGTCGCCGAAGACGCTCGGCGGTGCGTAGAGGCAGGCGTCGACGTGGTGTATGTCAGCAATCATGGCGGTCGACAGCTCGATCACACCCGTGCTTGCATCGACGCATTACCCGAAATCGTGGAAGCCGTGGAGGGACGCCGTCCGGTGGTGGTCGACGGCGGATTCATGCGTGGCGCTGACGTGGTGAAGGCATTGTGTCTCGGCGCGACCGCGGTGGGGATGGGCCGCTTCGAAGCGTTGGCAATGGCCGCGGGTGGCGAAGCCGCACTGATAAACGCGCTTGGGATTCTCGAGCACGAGATCAGGACGACCATGGCGCTGGCGGGAATCGACAGTCTGGACAAGCTGGGACCGGATTTGGTGGAGCGCAGCGAGTGGCTGGCGCCACCCCATGTGCTAGGCGCCTTTCCGTTCCTGGAAGAGGGTTATTGAGTCAGATTCTTGGGTGAGATGTCTTAGCTGTCGCGCGGCACCGGCATCGGAAACGGCGTGACCTTCTCGCCCTTGGAATCCGTGATCTTGGCAGTGCCTTCCTTTTCGACTTCGTCGATCCGCACAATGGCGTGCATGGGGATGAACGAGCGTTGCACGCCCTCGAACTCGTTGCGTAGACGATCTTCCGTCGGGTCGATGAGCATTTGCGAACGCGTGCCGAACGTGTAGTCCTCGATCTCGACAAAACCATACAGATCGCTTTGGTACAGATTGTGGGCATACAGCTCGTAAATCTGGCCCTGATTGTGGAATAGCACGCGATAGATGCTCTTCGGCTGGTCTCGGTCGCTCATAGAATCAACGCTCTACTTAAGGCTTCAAGGAAGTATTGGGGCATTTTGCCAGGTTTCAAGCCCGTACGCTTCGCCTATAATGCGCGCCCCGTTTAGCTCGGTTTGCGGCTCCGGACTGCATATGAACAAGAGATGACCGAACCCATCGCGACAACGCGCGGCGGCACGACCCATGGGTCGACGGACAGCCTGCGGCCGGCGAAAAAGCTCTTCATCAAGACCCACGGGTGTCAGATGAACGAGTACGACTCGCTACGTATGGGCGATGCGCTGGGCAGTGCTGCCGGGTACGAGTTGGTGCAGGACCCTGCGCACGCCGATGTCCTCTTGCTGAACACGTGTTCGATCCGCGAGAAGGCGCAAGAAAAGGTGTTCCATCAATTGGGCCGCTGGCGGCCGCTGAAAGAGGCGAATCCCGACCTGATCATCGGCGTGGGCGGTTGTGTGGCGAGTCAGGAAGGTGAGGCCATTCGCGCGCGCGCACCGTACGTGGACATCGTCTTCGGACCCCAGACGATTCACCGCTTGCCGGAAATGGTGGAACAATCGAGCTCGGCCAAGTTGCCGGTGGTAGACGTGACGTTTGCGGAGATCGAGAAGTTCGACGCGCTACCGGAACCGCGGGTCGATGGTCCGTCGGCCTACGTCTCCATCATGGAAGGCTGCAGTAAGTACTGCTCGTTTTGTGTCGTGCCCTATACGCGCGGCGAAGAGGTCAGTCGTTCCGTCTCTTCCGTGATGCGCGAAGTGGTGAGCGTAGCAAAGCGTGGTGTTCGCGAGATTCACTTGTTGGGTCAGAACGTGAACTCCTACCAAGGTGCCATCGACGAGGACGTGGCTGACCTCGCCGAGTTGATCTACTACGTCGCCGATGTGGCGGGCATCGAGCGCATCCGCTACACCACATCGCATCCGGTCGACTTCTCTGACACCCTCATTGCGGCTTATCGAGACGTGCCGGCGCTGGTCGACCACCTGCACCTGCCGGTGCAGTCAGGATCTGATCGTATTCTTCAAGCGATGAAGCGCGGTCATACGACAGCCGATTACCTGGATAAGATCGCGCGCCTGCGCGAAGTACGGCCGAACATCAGCTTGTCCTCGGATTTCATTGTCGGCTTTCCGGGCGAAACGGACGCGGACTTCGAACAAACCCTGTCACTGATCGAGGCCGTTGATTTCGACGTTTCGTTCAGCTTCATATATAGCGCACGGCCCGGTACACCGGCTGCGGCACTCGACGATGACACTCAAGAAGCAGTCAAGAAGTCTCGCTTACATCGTCTGCAAGCGACCATCAATCGCCAGGCCGAAGCGCATGCTCAGGCCATGGTCGGCACGATCCAGCGAGTTCTAGTGACGGGACCCTCCCGCAAAGATCCATCGCAGCTGGCAGGGCGTACGGAAAACAATCGGGTGGTCAACTTTGTCGCTCAGACGCCTTTGTCGAGCGCCTTTGCCGACGTGGTCGTTACACAAGCCCTGCCAAACTCGTTGCGTGGCGAGCTTGTGGTCTAAAGTGTGCGATTTGGTTGAGAGGGTCGTTATGCGTTTGACACCTGCCCGTGTCGGCATATGCTGTACCTAACGATTCTTGATGGTGAAACTTGCAACAAGACGACGATTCGAAACCTGACGAAAGCGCGGGCATTCCCGCCGCTGATGGTTCGCAGGTGATTCCTTTAACGCGCCGCGTCGTGCTGGCGCCCAACGATCCGGGCCGATTGAGCGCCCTGTGCGGTCCCGTCGATCAAAACCTCAAGCAACTGGAGCAACGCCTGGCGGTGCACATCCGCAATCGAGGCAACGAATTTCAGGTCAGCGGTCCGGAAATGCGTGTAGAAGCAGCGGCGGCACTACTGCATCAGCTGTATCGGGAGACGTTGGAACACGACCGAATCGATCCGGATTTCGTGCACTTGTACCTCCAAGAGTCCGGCGTTGAAGCGCTGGTGCAGGAAACCTCCTCTGCATCAAGCAGCGCGGACTCGAAAGGCACTCCGCAAGCGGGGGATGCGGGTGTCGTAATCCGTACGCATAAGCGGCAGATCAAGCCACGCGGCGGTAATCAGCAGTCCTATACCAGGGCTATTCGCTCACACGATGTCAATTTCGGGATCGGTCCGGCAGGCACCGGCAAAACTTACCTTGCCGTAGCCTGTGCGGTGGAGTCGCTGGAGGCACAACGGGTGTCGCGGATACTGTTGGTGCGTCCGGCTGTAGAGGCGGGTGAGAAACTCGGCTTCCTTCCGGGCGACTTAGCGCAAAAGATAGATCCGTACCTGCGCCCCTTATATGATGCGTTGTATGAAATGATGGGTGTAGAACGCGTCAACAAATTCATCGAACGCAATATCATTGAGGTGGCTCCACTCGCTTACATGCGGGGTAGAACGTTGAACAACTCGTTCATCATCCTGGACGAGAGTCAGAACACGACCGTGGCGCAGATGAAGATGTTTTTGACGCGCATTGGCTTTGGATCGACCGCGGTCATTACCGGCGACATCACGCAGATCGACTTGCCGCGCGGCGAGCGCTCGGGACTCGTCAACGTGCGCAACGTCCTGCGCAACATAGAGGGTATCAGCTTCACGCACTTTGGTTCGAAGGATGTCGTGCGGCATCCGCTCGTGCAAAAAATCGTCGATGCTTATGCTGCAGCCGGAGAGTCGGCGAGTCGGGTTGCGGATCGAGATGCGGACAGGGGCGCCGACCAAGGTGTAGATGGGCATTGAGCTGCAGCTGGCCGATTTGCCGGATTGCGAGCTACGCATTGAACATTTCGTTTGCTGGGCGCACGCGCTAGTCCGGCACCATCCGCAGTTCGAATCAGAACTCAGCAGGGACGTCTGTGTGCGGATTTGTGATGAAGCCGAGTCCGCTGACCTCAACGCCAAGTATCGCAGCAAGGCCGCGTCTACGAACGTGCTGAGCTTTGCGATGAGCGCTCCGGAATTGGATGACATCGACCTCTACGAGCTGCCGCTTGGCGACATCGTCATGTGTTGGCCGGTACTGGTTGGCGAAGCGCAAGCGCAGGGCAAGGCGGTGCGCGATCACGCTGCTCATTTGTTCGTCCACGGCTTACTGCATCTGCTGGGTTTCGACCATGTAGATACCGCCCAGGCGAAGGAGATGGAAGCCTTGGAGATTGGTGTGCTTGCAGGGCTCGGTATCGCCGATCCCTATGCTGCTCAATGATGGCGCAAATCAATGTTGACGCAGCGCACGCTCCGGAAGGCTCACCTTGCATTTGACCCCGAGGCGTTGGTATATAGGTAGGCCTACCATGAAGAATATTGCTAAATGAGCGATATCTCTGGGTCGGGTGACTCGGCCCATCTAGTCGTGGGCTCGGATACGACGCCAGCGGCGCGCAACCGAGCTTCCCTTTCGAAGCCTGCAGAAGCCAGGCATGCCGGAACCAAAGATACGGACAAAGCCCCCGAGAAACGGGGCGTGCGAGCTTGGTTGTCCAGTCTTCTGGCGGATGAGCCAGATGACGTCGACGATCTCATGGAGACTCTGCGCGACGCGGCCAGTCGCGAGCTGATCGACACCGAAGTGCTCAACATCATCTTCGGTGCTTTACACGTGGGTGACATGCACGCGCGGGACATCATGATTCCCCGGTCGTCGCTGATCGTCGTGCAGGAGGACCAGGAACCGGCGGAGCTGTTGCCGACCATTATTGAGTCGCAACATTCGAGATATCCCGTCGTGGGAGACGACCTGGACGATGTCAAAGGCATTTTGCACGCCAAGGATTTACTCCCGCTCGTGCTGGAGCAAGATCACGCCAAGTTCGATATCAAAGATTGTATTCGACCCGCCACGGTCATTCCGGAAAGCAAGCGGCTCAACGTCTTGTTGCAGGAGTTTCGCAGCACACGTAATCACATGGCGGTGGTGGTGGACGAATACGGACAGGTCGCCGGTGCCGTCACCATCGAGGACGTCCTCGAGCAAATCGTTGGGGAAATCGAGGACGAACACGATATCGATGACGACAGCGGCGTCAAGCAACTCGAACCGACCAGCTACCACGTCAAAGCGAATCTCTCGATTGCCGATTTCAACGAGCACTTCGACACAGACCATGACGCCGAAGAGTTCGACACGATTGGCGGTATCGTGCTGAAGGCATTTGGACACCTGCCTGAGCGCGGCGAAACAGTCGACATTCAAGGCCTGCAGTTCGAAGTGCTCAACTCCGACTCACGGCGGATCACGCTGTTGAGAGTGAACTTACCCCAACCTCTGCCCTCCCTAGACAACTAATGATGCCCGTTGTGGCGCTTGCTCTAGGCGCCGTGTATTGCCTGGGTCTGGCGCCTTTCGACTTCTGGCCGGCCACCTTCATTGCCGTTGGTGCGCTCTACTGGCTGCTGTCCGAACGCAATCTGTCGCCGCTGGCCACGCTGTGGTGGTTTGGATTAGGCAAATACGGCGTAGGCGCGTCATGGGTGTATGTCAGTATTCATGTCTACGGCCATGCGCCATGGTGGCTGGCGGGTGGTCTGGTCGTGTTGTTCGTGGCCTTGTTAACGGTACTCTTCGTGCTGCCGGTAGGTTGGTTGTACCGGCGCTTCAATTCTGACGATGGGTCTAACGGTGGATCGCGCAAGTGGTGGTCGGTGATGACTTTCACGTGGGCGTGGATGTTGCTCGATTGGCTGCAGACCTGGTTCCTGACGGGTTTCCCGTGGGCGTTTCCCGGTTACGCGGTCATGGGCACACCGCTGGTCAACTTTGCGCCGGTGGTCGGTGTCATCGGCGTCAGCGCACTCACCGTGTTCAGCGCGACGTGTCTCGTGGCTGCGTTGACTGCGTTCGCGAGAAAAACCCGTTGGCAGACTAAGACGACATGGGTCGGTGCCGCGCTAACCCCTTGGCTGGTAGGTTGGGGTCTCAGTCTTATCCAGTGGGCGCACCCGACCGCAACCCACTCGGTGGCATTCGTGCAAGGCAACATACCGCAATCGACGAAGTGGGACCCGGGGATGGCGAGCGCAATACTCGATAAATACGTCACCTTGAGCGAAGCGTCGTGGGATGTGGATTTGCTGGTGTGGCCGGAAGCCGCGGTCACGTTTTATGCCGAGCAGATTCAATCGACCCTGGAACAGCTCGACGCCCGCGGTCGGCACACCCAGACCAGCCTGATTACGGGTATTCCCGGTGCCGAACGCGAATCGGACGGCGGCTTCAAGATCTTCAGCATGAGTATCGGCTTGGGTCTGGCGCAGGGACGGTTTGCCAAGGAGCACTTGGTGCCTTTCGGTGAGTACGTGCCATTCGAGGATGTGTTGCGCGGTCTGATCGGTTTCTTCGATCTGCCGATGTCGAGTATGTCTCCAGGCATTGCACCGCAGCGGGGCATTGTCACTCCGATGGGCAAGATCGCCATGGCGATCTGCTACGAGGTGGCGTACCCCAACAGCATGCGGTTACGCGCCCGCGACGCCACGGTGCTGATGACCATTTCCAACGACACGTGGTTCGGCGCCAGTATCGGTCCGCAGCAGCACATGCAGATCGCGCAAATGCGGGCCATAGAGAATGCGCGGTGGATGTTGCGCGGCACCAACAATGGCATAACGGCTATCGTCGATCATCGAGGAAAAGTGACCCAGCGGCTGCCACAGTTCGAGGTCGGCGTGCTGGAAGGGACGTTTGAGACCATGAGCGGTCGCACACTTTATAGTCGCGTAGGCGACTGGCCGGCAGTGACCCTGCTGATCCTGGGTGTAGTGGCGTTGATCGGTTGGCGGACGCGTCAGTAGTGCGGCGGTGGGGGCTCCGGCTCGTCTGTGGTGTGCCGGTCGCCGGCGTACCTTAGTTCCCGGTATTTCTCCACCAAGAGGTCGTGTGCTTTTTCGGCCCGCGTGAGGCGAGCTTGCAGCTGGACGACGACATCGTTGAGTGCGCTGATGGTCGCGTCCTGGAACTCCGCACGGGCTTCCAGAGTGTCCAGGCGGTGATCGGTGTCGGAGGGTTTCATGAAGCGATTTTCGTACGATCGCTGGACGTTGTGCAATGCGCATGAGGCGGGGTATTGGATCGCGCGATCATGTCGCGCTCAGGGCTGTCTACCAACATGATCCCGCTATGGGTTGAAATGACATGCGCGGGTCACTTCGAAGCAGCGACTGAATTGTGCTGTGGGTCTTAGAAGCGCGATCATTCGCGCTCAGGGCTGTCTCCCAACATGATCCCGCTATGGGTTGAAATGACACTCGCGGAGCTACTTCGAAGCAGGGACGATTTCAACTGGTGGGCTTAGAAGCGCGATCATGTCGCGCTCAGGGCTGTCTACCAACATGATTCCCGCTATGGGTTGAAATGACACCCGCGGAGCTACTTCGAAGCAACGACGGTTTCTACTGGAAGGCTTACAAGCGCGATCATTCGCGCTCAGGGCTGCTGATGGTATCCTTGCGCTCCTCGCGCAACCATCACAGTAAGAGCAAAGAGTAGTCCAATGAACGCGGTGTACGATCCCGTCGAGATCGAACGGCAAGCCCAGGCGCACTGGGACGAGCAACAGCTTTTTCGGGCAGACGAAGCCGGTGACGGCGACAAGTACTATTGCCTGGCGATGTTCCCCTACCCGAGCGGTCGGCTGCACATGGGGCACGTGCTGGTGTACACGCTGGCGGACATCATCAACCGCTACAAGCGGTTGAAGGGCTTCAACGTCATGCAGCCCATGGGGTGGGACGCGTTCGGGCTGCCCGCGGAAAATGCTGCGATCAAAAATGGCATACCACCGGCGAATTGGACGCGTGACAACATCGCCAACATGCGCAAGCAGATGTTGAACTTGGGGCTCGGAATCGATTGGTCCCGTGAATTCGCCACGTGCGATCCCGAGTACTACCACTGGGAACAGTGGTTTTTCGTCAAGTTGTACGAAAAAGGTTTGGTGTATCGCAAAAACGCCATCGTCAATTGGGATCCGGTGGACCAGACGGTGCTGGCCAACGAACAGGTGGTCGACGGGCGCGGCTGGCGGTCGGATGCTGTTGTCGAGCGCCGCGAAATGGCCCAGTGGTTCCTGAAAATCACCGACTACGCCGAAGAACTGCTCAACGCGCTCGATGAGTTGCCCGGTTGGCCGGAATCCGTCAAAAGCATGCAGCGGAACTGGATCGGCGAGTCGAAAGGCGTGGAAATCGACTTCCTGGTGACTGGTCGTGAGGAGACGTTGACGGTCTTTACCACCAGACCCGACACCTTGTTGGGTGCAACCTACGTGGCTGTCGCGGCGGAGCACCCGCTAGCGCAAGCGGCGGCGGGGCAGTCCCGGGAGGTGGCGGCATTCGTCGAAGCATGTAAACAAGCAACGACTGCCGAAGCCGACCTAGCGACGATGGAGAAGACCGGTATAGCCACCGACTTCGTGGTCGAGCATCCGCTCACTGGTGCCAAGCTGCCGGTGTGGGTCGCCAACTTCGTGCTCATGGAGTATGGCTCGGGTGCGGTCATGAGCGTGCCGGGACACGACCAGCGCGATTGGGAGTTCGCCCGCAAGTACGACATACCGATCGTGCAGGTCATCGAGCCCGTCGACGACGGACAGCACTGCGACATAACGGAAGCGGCGTTCACGGAGTACGGCCGCTTGCTCAACTCACCAGGCTACGACGGTCTGACATCATCCACAGCTTTCGAAGCGATTGCCGATGCGTTGGTCGAAAAGACCCGAGGCCGGCGCATCACGAATTATCGACTGCGCGACTGGGGTGTGTCGCGCCAGCGGTATTGGGGTTGCCCGATACCGATGATTCATTGTCAAACCTGCGGTGTCGTGCCGGTCCCGGAGCAGGATCTGCCGGTCGTGTTGCCGACCGATGTGAAGTTCGAGGGAGTGCGCTCCCCCTTGACGACGATGTCGAGCTTCCTCGACGTGCCTTGTCCCAAATGCGGCGAGCCGGCCCGGCGTGAAACGGACACGTTCGATACCTTTATGGAATCGTCGTGGTACTACGCTCGCTTTGCCAGCCCGGATGCCAACACGCCTATGGTGGACGAACGGGTGAATTTCTGGGCACCAGTCGACTACTACGTCGGTGGTATAGAACACGCAATCTTGCATCTTTTGTATGCTCGTTTCTATTTCAAGCTCATGCGCGATGCTGGCTTGGTGCAAGGCGATGAGCCGTTTACCAATTTATTGATGCACGGCATGGTCTTGCAGGACGGTAAAAAAATGTCGAAATCGGCGGGCGATGCGGGAGATCCGCAGAAAATGTTGGACCGCTATGGCGCTGATACCGTGCGCACGATGATTGTGTTTCAAGCACCTCCCGACAAATCGTTTGAGTGGAACGAGGGCAGGATAGAAGGACCGGCCCGGTTCTTGCGCAAGCTCTGGGGTTTGGTATCGGGCTATGTGGACGGCGGTATCGTCAGCGAACTGAAGGTAGCAGGCATTTCCGAAGCTGCCGTTGAATTGCGTCGTTACACGCACGAAACCGTTCAGCGCGCCGACGACGATTACGGACGGCGCATTCAATTCAACACGGTCGTATCGGGCGTGATGGCGTTGGTAAATCACATTGGCGATTTCGAGCCAACCGGCGAGAACGACCGCAGCGTGTTGCATGAGGCTTTGCGCACGGCCATCCTCGTGCTCTCGCCGATCGCGCCGCACATCTGTCATGTGTTGTGGCAGAAGCTGCAGGAACCGCGAGAGCTCGTCGGTCATCCATGGCCCGAGGTGGACGAGTCGGCGCTGGAACAGTCCACGATTGAACTGATCGTGCAGGTCAATGGCAAGGTCCGCGGCAAGATCGAAGTGACGCCGGACGCTGACGAAGAGCTCGTCAAGACGACGGCCAGGGCTGCCGACAACGTTGTGCGGCATATCGACGGCAAGACCATTCGCAAGGAAATTGTGGTGCCTAACAAGTTGGTGAACATCGTTGTCGGCTAAGTCGCTCACCGTCTTCGTTGCAGCCATGTTGGCGGCGAGTTGCGGGTTTCATCTGCGCACTTACGATTTTGAAAGCTCGGTCGACAGTTTTAGCATCGCCGGCAAGACTCGAATTACCATCGCGGCTCCGCTGCGCCGCGCACTGACTCAAGCCGGGGTCGATGAAGCTCGAAGCGCCCAAGCCGATGTCGTCATTGACTTGCTCGATGAGCGCAACGAGCGCAGAAGTGCCTCTACCGTCGGCCAGTCCAGAGCGGCGGAGTACGAGATGACCTACGCGGTGCAGTACCGGATCCTGGGGGCCGACGGTGAGGAGCTGGCGCCGCCGACTTGGATTCAGCGCGATCGAATCTATCGCATCGATCGCGGCAATATCGTCGGTTCCAGTGGCGAGCAGGAGATTTTGCGACAAGAGATGCTGCAGGACGTGGTGGGGCAAATCATCCGGGCGCTGGATGCCGTTTCTCGTAGCGACAACGCGACGGGGTAGGTTCTCGACGTGCAGATTCGACACCGCGATCTCGAAGGAGTGTTGGCTGAGCCCCTGAAGCCCATCTGGCTGGTCTCGTCAGACGAGACGTTGCTCGTCGAGGAGAGTTGCGACGCCGTCATAGCCGCAGCACGCCAGCAAGGCTTTACTGAGCGCTCGATCCACTACGTGGAGTCGGGTTTTAAATGGGACCACCTCCATCACGACGCCGCAAGCCTGTCCCTGTTTGCCGAGCGTAAGATTCTGGATGTGCGTGTTCCTGCCAAGAAGTTCGATCGTGAAGCCTCTGCTGCGTTGCGCGAGTGGGCTGAAGCGCCACCGGCCGACAACGTTTTGCTGTTGCGCACTGGACGGCTGGACGGCCGGCAAAAGTCCAATGCGTGGTTCAAGGCGATCGATCAAACCGGGGTGGTGTTGATCATGTGGCCGGTGGACCGACGCGACCTGCCGAAGTGGTTGAAGGAGCGCTGCCGCCTGGCAGGTTTGGAACTCGATCGTGAGGCGTTGGACTACTTGTGCGAACGCGTGGAAGGCAACTTGCTCGCTGCCAATCAAGAAGTTCAGAAGCTTGCGCTGCTCGGCCTGCCGAACCCGATCACTCTGGAGCATTTGCTCGAACAGACGCTGGACGTGACACGCTACTCGAGCTTCGATTTACTCGACGCCATGATGGCCGGTGAGACTGCACGGGTCGCTCACATCCTCAAAGTACTGCGCGAGGAAGGTGTGGCGGTGATGGCGATTCTCGGGGCGCTGGGGAACCAGCTGCGGCGACTGGGCGGTCCGCAGCGGCTGCCGCCGCAACGACAACGTCTCATTGCCGCGTTGCGCAAGCGAATACCGCATGTACATCCGGTACTGGCGGAATGTGCCATCGTCGACCAGCAGGTGAAGGGTCAGCTACCGGGCGATCCCTGGATATCGCTGGAGCAGATCCTGCTGCGCCTCGCAGGTGCCAAAGGGCTGTCTGTGCCCTCCAGGGATCTCAAGGTGGCGCGTGAAGCATAGCCGCTGCCTGCTCGCTGCGTTGAGCGTTGCGCTCATGGCGGGATGTGAGCCGCGCACCCCACCTGAGCCCGTTGATCAATCCATACGGCCAGCCAAGATTTTTGTCGTTCAAGACCAAGCCGACACCGTGAGGCATCAGTTCGTCGGCCGGGTAGAAGCGGCGCAATCGGTGGATGTGACGTTCGAGGTATCCGGACCTTTAACCGAATTGCCGATTCGTGAAGGGCAGACGCTCGCGGAAGGCGCATTGATCGCGGCGATCGATCCCACCGATTTTGAATTGGCTGTGCGCGAAGCCCGTGTTCAGCTCAAACTCGCTCGACAAGATCTCGAACGCAAACAGCAGGTTTTGGACCGCCGCGGTATTGCGCGTTCCGTGGTCGACGACGCTCGTTCCATGTATGAATTGCAGCAAGTACGCCTGGATAAAGCGAGAGAATCGTTGGCTGACAGCCGTCTGGTAGCGCCGTTCGAAGCGTACGTGGCCGAGCGTTATGTCGATAACCACGTCAACATCGCTGTCGGTCAGAAGGTGGCACGAGTTTACGACCTTAGACAATTGCTCATCGTCGCGAGCATTCCCGAGGCACTGGTCGCCACCGGCAACGCCGATCAAATCGTCTCGTTAACCGCACGTTTCGACTACGTACCCGACAGGCACTTCGATCTGGAGATTTTCGAGAATCGTGGCGAAGCTGATGCCGTTGCGCAAACCTACGAAGTCTCATTTGCGATGGACCGGCCGACCGATTGGAACCTATTGCCCGGTATGACCGCGATGCTGACCGTGGAGCTCAGAGATGCGGATGCCGGGACGTTTACCGCACTGATACCCACCTCGGCGCTGGTCACCACCGCGGCTGCCGGCGGCGAACACGCCTTCGCCGTATGGCTGTTCGATCCCGATACGCAGGCCGTGACCAGGCGCGATGTCGAACTGGGCGATCCCCAATTGCGCGGAGTACAAGTGGTGAGTGGGTTGTCCAGTGGCGACATGATCGTTGCCGCCGGCGCCAGCCAACTGCAGGCGGGCATGCGCGTCAGGGTGTTGGGCGAGCCGATCACACAGCTTTAATGACGATGCGCCACTGATGCAGAACATCGCGCAATTCTCCATCGAGCAACCGCTGTACACCTGGATGCTGATTCTGGCGTGCTTGGTGGGGGGCTATCTCGGTTTCGAGAACATTGGCCGCTTGGAGGATCCGGCGTTCCCCATCAAGATGGCGCTGGTCATCACGACGTATGACGGTGCTTCCGCGGAAGAAGTGGAACAGGAAGTCACGGACGTCATCGAGTCGGCGTTGCAGGAACTGCCTTATTTCGAAGAGATGACCTCTAAATCGGTGGATGGTCGCTCCGAAGTGCAGGTGCGCTTGTTGGAGGAGTTCGGCGACAACGACACGCCTCAGGTCTTCGATGAACTGCGGCGGCGCATTACCGATATCGGCGCGCGGCTTCCGCCGGGTGCCGGTGTGCCGCTGGTCGAAGACGACTTCGGGGATGTTTACGGCATGATGTATGCCGTGCACGCGCCCGACTACACGCCGGCGGAGATTCGCGATATTTCCCGGCACATCTCGACGTCGCTCAAAGGCGTTCACGACGTCGCCAAAGTGCAGACGGCTGGTGAGCCGTATGAAGCGGTCTACGTCGAGATCGAGCACAACCGGCTCACGCGTCTGGGCCTTTCGATCGACAGTCTGTTCTCGAGCATCGCTGTCGAGAATCAAGTGCAATCGGCGGGCTCTGTGGCCTTCGGCGACCGGCGCCTGCGCGTGGCGCCGGAAATGGCGTTCGATACCCAACAGGCGGTAGCGGACATGCGCATCGGCCGACCGGGTTCCACGGAGATTTTGCGTCTCGGTGACATCGCGACCGTGACGCGGGAAGAGGTCGAAACACCGCCGCAGTTGATTCGCCACCAAGGCAAACCCGTGTTCACAGTCGGCGTGTCTGTCGTTCCAGGCCGCAACGTTGTGGAAGTGGGCCAGGCCGTCGATATCCGCATAAAACAATTGTTAGGAGAGCTGCCGCTTGGCGTTACCATCGAGCCGATCTATGCGCAACATGTCGTCGTGGAAGCGTCCGTTGTCGAGTTCTTGAAGAACCTGGGTCTCTCCGTTGCGACCGTAGTGCTGGCTCTGTGTATTTTCATGGGTTGGCGCGCAGGGTTGGTGGTGGGTTCGGTGCTGTTTCTGACCGTCATGGGCACGCTGTGCATCATGGCGATAGCGGGAATCGAGCTTCAACGCATTTCGTTGGGCGCCCTGATGATTGCCATGGGTATGCTGGTCGACAACGGCATCGTGATAGCCGAAGGTATGGTCATCGGAGTGCGACGTGGCCTGACGCCGGAGGATGCGGCGGCAGCGTCAGTCAAACGCACGTCATTTGCGCTACTCGGTGCCACCATCATCGGTATCGTGGCGTTCGGACCCATCAGCCTTGCCGATGACGATGGCGGACATTTCCTGGTGTCGTTGTTTCAGGTGGTGGCAATATCGTTGATGCTCAGTTGGATATTGGCCATTACCGTCGTCCCGTTGTTTGGGAAGTATCTGCTCAAGTCGACCGAGACCGTGACGGACGATGCGCTTTATGCCGGTTGGATGTACGCACCGTACAGACTGATCGTCGGATTTTCGTTGCGACGCGCCTGGTTGGCCGCACTCGCCATCGTCACGGTAACCGCCGTGTGTGTGTGGTCGTTTCAGTTCCTCAAGCAAGGCTTTTTTCCGACGACCAATACGCCTTTGTTCTATGTCGATTACCGTCTCCCGGAAGGCACCGATATCCTCACGACGGCGGCCGAGGTGCGTGAAGTCGAAGGCATGGTGCGCGCACTCGATCGAGTGGAGGCCGTCACCAGCTTCATCGGGCGTGGCGCCACGCGGTTTACCACCATCATGAATCCCGAGCAGCCCAACTCGTCATACGCCCAGCTCGTCGTGCGTGTGGACGATGTGCGTTTCATGGACGATGTCATGCTGGAGGTCTCCACAGTGCTGGAAGCCGAAAAGCCGGACGCGGAGCTGCAGATCACTCGTGCGGAATTTACACCCAGCGGCGATTCCAAGATCGAAGCACGCTTTTCTGGGCCGGACCCCCAAGAACTGCGCCGCCTCGCGGAGGCTGCGATGGGTGTGTATCTGGCGCACGATCTGAAGGACCGCAAAACCGATTGGCGTCAACCGGTGTTGCAATTAGTGCCTAAGTTCGATGACGATCGCGCTCGATTGGCCGGTGTCACGCGCAGCGACTTATCGCAGGCGTTGGCTTACGCCACCGAAGGGGTCGCAGTCGGTCTGTTCAGAGATGCGGACAAACTCATGCCGATTGTCGCGCGCGCGCCAATCGCAGAACGGGGGGATATCGGGAGCCTGATCGGGCGGCAGGTGTGGAGCCCCGCGCAACAACGACACGTCCCTATGTCGCAGTTGATCACCGGCTTTGAATTCGAAGCGAGCAACGCGACGATCTACCGCCGGGACCGTGTGCGCACCATCAAGGCATTGGCGAATCCGCCTACCGGTCACAACGCCACTCGGGTATTCAATCGCATTCGCGGCGAAGTCGAGGCGTTACCCCGTCCACCAGGATATGGGCTCGAGTGGGGCGGCGAATACGAGGCGAGTTTAGAGGCCAACGAGACGCTTACGAGTAAAATACCGCTGTCGTTCGGCATTATGTTTCTGATTACGATCTTGATGTTCGGTCAACTGCGGCAACCGATCATCATTTGGTTGACGGTGCCCATGACCGTCTGTGGCGTGGTCATCGGTCTGCTGGCGACGGACCTGTCCTTCACCTTCCCGTCGTTCCTGGGGTTCTTGAGTTTGTCGGGGATGTTGATCAAAAACTGCATCGTCCTGGTGGATGAGATCGACAAACGCTTCGCAGAGGACGGCTTCACGCTGACGACGATGGTCGCAGCCAGCGTGTCGCGATTGCGCCCCGTGATGCTGGCTGCTGGAACGACCATCGCCGGCATGTCGCCTCTGTTAACTGATGCGTTTTTTCTCGAGATGGCAGTGTGCATCATGAGCGGACTGGCGTTTGCCACGCTGCTGACCCTCATTGCCGTGCCGGTCTTTTACCGCATCGCGTTGGGAAGAAAAGTGACAATTTGATTGTCAAATTGCAGTGGGTTATAAAGCTCGGAGTACGTTCTAAAGTCGTCACGGCAGGAGGTTGAGTCATGAGGTTTAGGCGGTGGGTTTGTCTGGCGTTTGCGGGTGTTCTGAGTCTGGTTGGATCGAACGCATTCGCCACTGAGCATAGCGTATCGGAACTACTGGGGCGGGTTGTCGTCACCCCCCAAGGCGAATTGTTGGGACGCATAGAGGACTTGCGAGTCGATTTGGAAGGCGCGCGCATTGAGTTCGTCGTGGTGTCCATCGGCAGCTATCTCATCGACGACAACCTGGTGGCCGTACACCCGGATGCGCTGGGGGCTTCACAGGACGGTAACTATCTGGTGGTGTACACCGACGACTTGGATGCAGCACGCCGTTTTAGCGCAGGCAACTGGCCTGCTGCGCCCGACGTGCTGCCGTCTGCGGACCGCGCGCCGGTCGTGGTGGATCAAGAGCAAGTGGCTGGCTCGCAGGGCGATACGGCCAGATCCGACACCGACGTGGTCGCGACGATCAGCGATGGACGCCGCACGGCGACGATGAAAGAGGGTGATGCTCGAGGCACCATCGAGGAAGCCTATCCCGAACGCCGCGTCGCCGTTCAGGACAAGCCGGTGACACCGAAGGTCTACCAAAGCAATCCGTCGACCGTGTTGAGTACCCGTTCGTTCGACAAGTTGGACGACGACGGTGATGGATACCTGTCGCGCCGTGAAATAGCCGTACAGCTCGATCGGACGCAAACGTTTGCGGAGTTCGACCTGGACGGCAACGATGGGATCGACGCGTTCGAGTATCAGTTTTGGCTGCAACGCCAATAACCGATCACTAGGACTCCACGGTAGGGATCTCGACCAACAAGCCTGTCATTGCCTTCGGCAGTTGAGTGGTGATGATGGGTGTACCCGATGGGATGTCGCTGGCGCGAATGAGCACCTCGTAACCGTGCTCGGGGCGCTCGCGTTCGCCGACACGTTCAACGGTATGACTGACTAGACGGTTGTCTTTGACCGAGTAAACCTTGTTGTGTTCGTAAATCGACGGCAGCGGCAAGGCGATCAAACGCGTCTGTTCCGGCAGTTCGATGGCAAGGTTGAACACCCGCCCTAGTGCGGGGATCGGGGCCGGTAGGGAATTATTGTTGCGCTTCAGGACGAAGAACGCGTCGAGGCCGGTTTGTCCCGCTCGGACATGATGTGCCAGACGACTTAAGGTCAATTCATCGCCGTCGGCGGTGGTGGCGTCGATCGGCTGAGTGTTTTCGATGGCTTGTTGGAACTGACGAGTGTAAACCTCGGGTATCTGCACGCGTACCTCAAAGCCGTTGGCGTCGGCCATCTCGACCAACGGCTGCGATAAGTTGCTGTGGTCGCCCGGTGCCGTATGCACCGCGATGATCGGACCCGCAAAGGGTGCGATGACGCTGGTACGTTCCAGTGCCAGCTTAGCCTGTTCCACCAACGCCTGGGCTTTAGCCAGATGCGCTTCGTTGGCCGCGATCTGGTTGGGTAGATCGGACATCTTGCGCTTATGATCCTGGTACTCGATGTTCGCAGCGTTGGCTGCAGCGGTGACTTCATCCAGCAAACCGCGGGCGATCAGCCGTTTCTCCATCAAATCGCGGTGCCGTTGTAGTTTGGCTTGCGCGACATCTAGTTTGCTCTTGAAGTGCGTGGCACTTTGGCGCTCGAGTGCGAGTTGCGACTTCGAGGCTGTCAGGTTTGCCTGGCTCTGTTTGAGGTCTGCTGTGCGCTCCAAAAGCTGCAGTTTGAGATCGCGATCATCCAGCTGTACCAGCAATTCCCCGGCTTCCACCCACTCCCCCTCGTTGACGTTGACGCTGACGACCTTGGCGATCACGTCGGAGCGCAGCGTGGCGACGCGATTCGATTCCAGGCGGCCGAATGCGGCGATTCCGGGACGCAGGGTTTGCGGCTTCGCGTTGATCACTGACACGGGCCAGGCTTTTTCGGTGGGTCCTTCCGGTTTCGCCCTGGGTCCCGTGGCGAAAATGGACGCGCTGGCCAGTCCTGCGGCCGCGACGATGAGCAGGCAGATAACGGCTTGGCGCTTTCTAGGTTGAGTGGGTAGTTTGATTTTCATGATTCACTTTTAAGATCTGATGGGCGAAGACGCCGACGGAAGACGAACGTAGGCTGCTGCTGGCGCGCTCTAACAAAAGTATCAACGCCGGAATGACGATCAGCACCAATGCGGTCGCGAAGGTCAGGCCGAAACTGATGGTGACGGCGATTGGGGCGACGTACATGGCAAGCGTCGAGGTTTCGAAAATCAGCGGTGACAAACCTGCGACCGTCGTCAAGCTGGTCAGGATCACTGCGCGAAAACGGGCTTGTGTGGCTTTGAGAAGGGCTTCGCGCAGTGCCATGCCCGCGTCGATGTGTCTGCGCAAGAAGCTGATCAGCACGATTGAGTCGTTTACCACGATCCCCGTCAGAGAAAAGAACGCCAGTAAGCTCATGGCGCCCAGATCCCAACCGGTGACCCAGTGACCGAATATCGCACCGGTAAATCCGAACGGGATGGCAGCCATGATTGCCAGCGGCCACAGATAGGACGAAAACACCCAAGTCAATATCAGGTAGATCAGAATTAGCGTGAGTACGGCGCCTAAGGCCATGGTATCGAGCATGATCCGATCTTGTTCCGATTGACCGCCAAGTCCGTAACTCAAGCCGTAACGGTCCATGATGTCCGGCAGTTGATTGGCTTCGACGTCGGCGACGATGGAAATCGCGTTGTTGACCTCGGCGTCAACATCAGCGGATACGGCTACCGCGAGCTGGGTATCGTTGTGGCGAATGACGTCGATGCCCCGTCGGGTGTACAGCGTTGCTGCCGAGGCCAGCGGTACGAACTCGCCCTGGGGTGTGCGAATGGGGAATTTCTGCAGCGAAGCGATGCTGTCGCGTTCGGCATCGGGCAGCATGAGCCGGACTTCGAGTTCGCTGTCGCGCTCGTTGAAGATTTGCACACGTCTACCGGAATATGCGGCGCGCAGTTGACGTCCGATGGATTCGGCAGTCAGGCCGAGGCTCGCCCCGCGGGAGGTAATTTCGAAAATGATTTGCTCTTTACCGTATGGCAGATTGTCCACCACGTTGCTGACACCGGCATAACCCGACAGTGTGGTCGCGAGCTCTTCGGCACCTTGCTTGAGACTGTCGACCTCGTTGCCACGGAGTATCAATGTGAGATCGGGTTGCCCGTTGTTAGCCCCGCCGTCGACGCCGATTGTGAGTTTCTCCACGTAGGCGGGGCGGTGTACGGCATCGCGCCAGAGATCGGCGAATTCGCTAGGGGCGAGGGAGCGGTCTTCCTCCCAGGCGTACTGCGCCGCGACTGAGGCGTATTGCTCACCGGAGACTCGATCAGAGTCGAATCGGGCGCTGTTGTAAGCAGATACCCAGCCGAGAATATTGTCGGCGTCGGTGGCCTCCCTGGAGGTATCGTTGGCCGCACTGAGCGCACTTTCCAGCTGGTTGATGAACGCGTGTTTCTGCTCATCAGTTGCGGAATTCGAGAACTCCACGTTGGCTTCCACGGATTCGAAATCGAAGCCGGTGACGAGGTTGAAACCTACGTGCTGGGAGGCCACCAGTGAAATGGCCACCAGCATGGCAGAGCAGGTGGCGAGCAGGGTCGTGCCCGGATATTGCAGGGCGCGCTCCACAAGAGGCAAGAATTTCGTGTCTCGAATTCGATTGAACCACGCCTCGAATTTCTGACGCCACGCGGGTGGTTCCCGTTGCCCGATGTGTTCCAACGATACTCTCAAGTGGCCTGGAAGCACCCAGAAGCACTCGATCAGAGACGCCGCGATGACGCAGAGCAATACTGTTGGCAACGCGAGCACGACGTCGCCCATGACGCCGCCGATGATCAGCAGCGGGATAAAAGCGGCCATCGTCGTTAGGGAGGACGTCATGACAGGCACCCACATGCGTTGCGCTCCGCCGACGGCGGCATCTCTGGGCGTCGCTCCGGCTTCGTAATGCGTCACTATGTCTTCGCCGACTACGATGGCGTCATCGACGACAATGCCTAAAGCCATGATGAAGCCGATCAACGCGATGATGCTGATTCCGTACCCGAAGCCGACGTAGAAGATGGCGAGCGCCAGGAAAAAACTCACGGGAATGCCGACAGTCACCCAGAAACCGGTGCGACTATTCAGGAAGACGAACAAGACGCCGATCACCAGCACCAGACCGGAGAGTCCGTTTTCCACGATCATCTCGAGCTGCGAGCCAATCAACCGCCAGATGTTGGCGACTTCGCGAACCTCGACCCCGTTGGGCAGCGTCGGCCTGATCTCTTCAAGCCACTCCTGGACGATGTTTTCGGCGAGGTAGGCATCCGAACCCGTGTCACGCCACAGCGTCATCTGGATAGCAGGTTTGCCGTCCGTAGTGAGCAACGGCTGGCCGCGTTGTGGACGGCGCACGACCTCGGCGAAGTCTTTCAAACGGATCAGTTGACCCCCGGCTTCGATCTCGAGGTGTTCGAAAGCCAGTGGATCCCGACGTTGATCCAAGCTGCGTAATTGACGTGAGCCTTGACCGCGGCCCACCGCCCCTGCCGGGACGTTTTGACTCACCCGGGCGACTTCCGCCGCGACCTCGTCGAGCGTCAGTCCCAGTGCCCGCAGATGCTTACCGGCCACCAGCAGTGCGATTTCTTCGGTGGGCAGGCCGTCGTAGTAGAGCCCCTCGATACCGCGGGCCAACAGATCCCGTTCGAACTCTCGCACCAAGGGGATGAGTTCGCTGAGGCTGCCTTCACCGCTGACCACCAGCGCTGAGATCGGTTCCGTGTCGATGGGTCGCCGAATGATCGGCGGTTCTATCTCGGTAGGCAGGTTGCGGATGTTGGTGACGCGCTGCTTCACTTGGTCCAGTGCCAGGGTCATGTCGGTATCGAAGTTGAAGGTCACGCGAATGAACGTGTAGCCATGGACCGTGCGCGAGGTCAGCTCTTTCAGCTCGTTGAGGGTCCTGAGCTGCTGCTCAATGGGGGTCGTCACCAGGGTTTCGATGTCCTCGGCGGAGGCGCCGATCCAGGTCACTTCGATGAAGACGTTCGGGAAGTGGGCGGGCGGATCGAGCATGGAAGGCATCGTGCGGACGGCCCACAATCCGGCCAGGATCATCATGATCATGACCAAGTTAGCGGCGACCCGGTGTTCTGCGAACCGTCTTATCAACGAACCGTTCCTCTCCGTGACCGGGTGCTGCGACCCAATCTAGACGTATTTGAGATGAGACCTACACAATTCGTGCCATTCTAATTGTCGCGTTTGAACAGCCGAAAGTTTGGGAAACAGGGCAATTTGACCTGCAAATCGGCGCCTCGCGATGGTCGCAAGTGCCAATAATTGGCCAAGCTCGCTACCTGAATCCGCGAAGTGCGGGAGATCTAGTTGATTTTGGTCGTGGCGGTGACGCCGAGTGAAACCACGCTCAGACGGTGACCGTCATTGGTGAGTGTGGTGACCGAGCAGTTGTCCGGTCCGAAGATGCGCATGCGGTCGTCGTTCTGGGCGATGCCGACGGCAGCGTTGATGGCGACGTAGTGGCTGAATATGACGCAGTCGTGATCGTAGCCTAGCAAGCAGGTCTCGAGTGCGTTTCGCCATCCAACGAATTCGTCAGCGAGGTCCGACCAGCGACCGGCCATGGCTTGAGACAGCCAGGCGGCGCGTTCGGCGAGGTCGTGCGTCGGGGAAGGAATCTCGGCAACACGCGGTTCGACAGCAATCGGCGCCTGCCAAGCGGCGGCAAGGGGCTGCGCCGTCTCGTAGGCCCGCGCCAAAGGGCTCGAGTAGAGCGCAACGGGTGCAAGTTTAGCGAGTGTGCGTGCCACTTGCCGGGCCTGGTCCTGTCCGTGTGCCGACAAGCCGGGGTCTTTGTGTGTACCGAAACCTGCGGCGGCTTCGCCGTGTCGAACGAGTCTAATGGTGGGCATATTCAGCGCGTCAACCTGGGCCCCAGCGGACCGTTTTGCTTGTCGTTTTTTCGCATTGGATCATTACAATAGACCGCTTGCCCAAACAAAAGTTAAGGGAGCAGTAGTGACTGACCAACAGGCGTCTGGATTGGATCCGTCGATGGTACCCGATACCACAGTAAATGTGGCGGAAGCCTTCGGCATCGATCAAGACTTAACCGTACCCGCCTTCAGCCAACCGAATGCGTACACGCCGATGATCGACGACGATTATCTGTTCGATCGCGACACCACCCTTGCCATTCTGGCGGGGTTCGCGCACAACCGCCGGGTGATGATCCAAGGCTATCATGGTACGGGTAAATCGACGCACATCGAGCAGGTGGCGGCACGCCTTAACTGGCCCTGTATTCGCATCAACCTGGACAGTCACATCAGCCGCATCGACTTGGTCGGTAAAGACGCCATCGTTTTGAAAGACGGCAAACAGGTCACGGAGTTTCGCGAAGGCATCTTACCGTGGGCATTGCAGCATCCCGTGGCGCTGGTGTTCGACGAGTACGATGCGGGTCGCCCGGATGTGATGTTCGTGATTCAGCGGGTGTTGGAGGTCGAAGGCAAACTAACGCTGCTCGATCAGAACAAGGTCATCACACCGCACTCGCACTTTCGGCTGTTCTCGACCACGAACACCGTCGGCTTAGGTGACACCACCGGTCTCTACCACGGTACGCAGCAAATCAATCAGGGACAGATGGACCGTTGGTCGATCGTTGCAACACTCAACTACCTCGAACACGATGCGGAGGTGAATATCGTGCTGGGCAAAGCGAGGTCTTATGCCGAGACTGACGCCGGACGCCGCACGATCAGCAACATGGTGGCGGTGGCGGATCTCACCCGCAAAGGGTTCATCAATGGTGATGTATCCATCGTGATGTCGCCGCGAACCGTTCTGACGTGGGCGGAAAATGCCGAAATCTTCGGCGATGTCGGTTTTGCCTTTCGCGTCACCTTCATCAACAAGTGCGACGAGCTCGAACGCCCGATCGTCGCTGAGTACTATCAACGTTGTATGGGTGAAGACCTGGGTGACGCCACTCAGGGCATCTCGCTGAAGAGCGCGTAAGCCTCTTGGATACGCAGATGCCATGAGTGATGCAGAGGGACCTTTAGAGCCGTTCAAGCGTGCCACCACGGCGACGATGCGGGCGCTTGCCGAAGACGACGAGCTGGAAGTGACCTTCGGTCCCGGCGCGCCTGCCGCGCGCGGCAACCGTATGCGCATTCCGTTACCCAGCGTCGGCGCGTCCGAGGAAGAGGTCAATGCGGTGCGCGGCGTGGGAGACCAGTTTGCGCTCAAGCTGCGTTACCACGATGACGCGCTGCATTCGCGCTACATGCCCAATGGCGGCCCTGCGCAAGAAATGTTCGATTGGATCGAAGAGGCGCGTATCGCTTCCATCGGCAGTGCGCGTATGGCGGGTGTCGCACAAAACCTGGCCGCCCGTCTGGAAGTGCAGTGCAAGCAAGCCGCGTTCGATACCATAACGGCGGAAACCGAAGCACCACTCTCCGTTGCCGTTGGCTTGTTAGTCCGGCAGGAGTTAACGGGAAGAGAACTACCGCCCAGTGCTGAAAACGTAGTGCGTTTCTGGCGCGATCATGTCGAAGCTCACGCTGGCGAACAAATTCGTGCGCTTAAAGATCACGTGAGTGATCAAGCGGCATTTGCCACGGCGTGTCGCGGCATCATCGCGGATCTGGGTTTGGCGGCAGATTTGGATGAGCCTCCGGAAGGCGATACCAATCAAGACGACATCGAAACCATGGACGAGTCGGACAACGCCGAAACCGACTTCAGTCCGGAGGATGTGGTGCTGGACGACGATTCGATGGCGGATGAATCGACCGACGGCGATGCCACGATGGTAGAGATGGATGCCGACATGGATATGGACGAGTCGGGCGCGGAAGCGGACCCCGACGAGGCGCCTGTGCCGATGCCGGACGAAGCCGGGCGCATCGCCAAGGACATCAACTACTGTGCGTTTACGGAAGAGTTCGATGAGACCGTGCGGGCCGAGGAGTTGTGTGACTCAGAGGAGATGACCCGCTTAAGACAGTTGTTGGATCAACAGCTTGTATCGTTGCAACATACCACGTCCAAACTCGCCAACCGCTTGCAACGGCGCCTGATGGCCAAGCAGAATCGCACGTGGGAGTTCGATTTAGAAGAAGGCATTCTGGATGCATCGCGCTTGACCCAGGTTGTCGTCGATCCGGTCAATCCGCTCGCCTACAAGCAAGAAAAGGAAATGAAGTTCCGCGATACTGTCGTGACCTTGCTGATCGACAGTTCAGGCTCCATGCGCGGTCGGTCGATCACCATCGCCGCCATGTGCGCGGACATCTTGGGCCGCACGCTGGAACGCTGTTCCGTTCGCGTGGAGATACTGGGCTTTACCACGCGGGCATGGCGGGGCGGGCAGTCCCGTGAACAATGGATCAATGCGGGTAAGCCCGCTAATCCCGGTCGTCTCAACGACTTGCGGCACATCATCTACAAAAGTGCGGACGACACCTGGGCACGCTCACGGCGCAATCTCGGCCTGATGATGCGCGAAGAACTGCTCAAGGAGAACATTGACGGCGAAGCGCTCATCTGGGCGCACAACCGCATCGTCACGCGTACCGAGCAGCGCAAGATCCTGATGGTGATATCCGACGGCCTTCCGGTGGACAACTCGACGTTGCTGGTCAACCCCAGCAACTACCTGGAGCAACACCTCAAATACGCCATCGAGATGATCGAGATCCATTCGCCCGTGGAACTCGTCGCCATCGGCATCGGCCACGACGTGACCCACCACTATGCCCGCGCGGTCACGATCACCGACGCGGAACAGTTGGGTGGCGCTATGACGGATCAACTGGCTGATTTGTTTGAAATCCAAACCTAGTTGGTTTTTGAGTTCCGCTCGTCTTTTTGCCTAGATCCGCTCGCGTCTTTGATGGGGCTCACGCTCGATTCGGAGTTAAACCCCCCGCCGAATCAACTAAAGATGAGTATCTGCCGCACGCGAGCGGTTTGATCGATAAGCGGCATGACGGGCTCGAGAGTTTGATCGATAAGCGGCATGGCGGGCTCAGGCCCTCCTTTGAACACGTCACGCACCAGATAGATCAAACCAGTCGTGTGTAGTAGCTGCCCCCTTTAGCTATGATGGCGGGGGGTTTGACTCCGAATCGAGCGTTAGCCCCATCCAAAACGCGACTGGATATAAAGAGCTGATGTGGCAGTCCGTCAATCACCGGGTCAATCCCCGCCCGAACCCACCACCCGACACCTAGATCAAAACCAGTCGCGTGATGCGACTGCCCCTCTTTAGCTAAGATGGCGGGCAGGTTTCACTCCGGATCGAGCGTAAGCCCCATCAAATCCGCGACTGGATACAGAGAACATGAAATTTGATGACTTGAGCCGTCGCGCCCCCCCGGTCCCATGGTCGGGCGTGCACAAAATACCGTGGCACGACGAAGCGTTCTCCCGCCGCATGCTGGCCGAACATCTGGATCAATCTCATGATCGCGCCAGTCGTAAGCAAGCCGTAATCGAGGCGCAAGTGGACTATCTTGCGACCAGCGTCTTACCCGAGAATGCCAGGGTTCTGGATCTTGGTTGCGGCCCGGGTCTGTATTGTCGTGAGCTCGCCCAGCGTGGTTACCGGTGCACGGGGATGGATTATTCGCCCGCATCGATTGAGTACGCTCGAGACCACGACCCTGATTCGGTGTACCGCTTAGCAGACGTGTTAGAAGTCGACCTGGAATCCGGCTTCGATATGGCCATGATGCTCTATGGAGAGTTCCAGACCTTTCCTCCTGCGACGGCGGAGCGGCTGCTGGGACGGATGAAGGATGCGGTATTCCCGGACGGCGCGGTCGTTCTCGAAGTGCAGACGGCACAGGTGGTGCACGCCATCGGTCGGCAGCCGTCTACCTGGCGCGCGATGGCGGGCGGTCTATTCTGCGAGACCCCGCATGTGTGGCTGAAGGAGCATTTCTGGTTGGACGACGAACGGGTGGCGGTGACGCGTCACTACGTACTCGATGAGGCAGGCAGCGTTACTGAGTATGCCGATACTCTGCAAAGTTATGCAGAGCATGAGTTCGTGGAGCTGTTTCAGCGCTTAGGCTTCCGCCGCATTGCACGACAATCGTCACTCAGCAGCGATCCTGGCTGTCACTTCATGATCGGCTACTGTGCGTGATGCGCTATCGTTCCGGGGTCTACCGCGTGACGGCTTGCATGCGTTGGATTTCCGGCGGCCCGCCCATCTTGCCTTTGAATCCGGCGCCGGCGGCTTTGAAGTGTTCCGACTTGCCGTGTGCGGCCAAGGCCTCTTCGCTTTCGTACATTTCCATCACAACGTAGCTGCCGTCGTCGTCTTTGCACAATTGATAAAGCAAACACCCCGGTTCGTTGGCGCGCACGGCTTCCGATAGGGTCAGAAACACTTCTTCGAACTCGGCTTCCGAGCCCGCCTTGACGTTGAGCTTTGCGACTACTCCAATCATGATGCCTCACCCCTCAATTCCTGAATAACTGTCAGCGAGCATAAGGAGTCTGATGCATCGACGCAATCTATTGCACCAACTTGCTGCCTATCGTACGCGTTATCCGCAAGAGGCAAATACGGTGGATGAGTTTGTCGATTTCGTAGAGCGTGAAGCGCGTTGTTTCGAGCGGGATTGTTGGGTGCCCGGACATATCACAGGCTCTGCCTGGCTGGTGGATCCTGCCGGTGAGGCGCTGTTGTTGACGCATCATAAGAAACTGCACATGTGGCTGCAGCTTGGCGGGCACGCGGACGGTGAGGCGGATGTCTTGAAGGCGGCTGTACGTGAAGCCGAAGAAGAATCCGGTGTTGCCGTGCACGCACTGATGACGGAGATCCTCGACATCGACATCCATCGCATTCCTGCCCGCAAGCATGACCCTGAACATCTGCATTTCGACGTGCGCTTCGCGCTGCAGACAGCGCAAACGGAAGTGACGGTGAGCGATGAGTCCCATGACCTCGCCTGGGTTCCGATAGACGGGTTGGAGGCACGCACCCGGGAGGTCTCCATCCTGCGCATGCGGCGGAAATGGCGTGCTTTGAGGGGTGCGATGCTGGCTTAGTAGCAGCCTTTGAAGCCATTTCAACCGGTTGCGCGATCATGCTATAAAGAGGGCCGCAGGCCATGGTTTTTTGCTGGCGTGACCCGCGATTGGGAGTATCTGATTGGGAACATGTTAGTCGATTGATTTACGGGTAGTCGGGCAAGCCGATACCGCAATCTGACTCATAAAAAATTGGAGGGGATCTATGCACTCACGTTGTCAACGTGTCGTCGGAGCGGTTCTGTCTGCCTTGTTTTTCTTACCCGTTTCGTTTTCGGTGTTTGCTGCAGAAGGCCGGCAGATCGAAGAGGTCGTGGTCACAGCGGAAAGGCGCGAATCTACCGTTCAGGATACGGCCATTTCCATCACCGCCTTTACCGGTGAGTTTCTCGAAGACTTCGGTCTTCGCAATCAAGAAGATCTGCAGAACTACATACCTGCGACGACGATTCAGCCTTATGATTTGTCGATTCGCGGTGTCGGGCGGTTGTTCCGCGCTTTAGGCGGTGACCCCGGTATCGCCACCTATTATGACGGTGCGTATTCGGAAGATTTCGGCATCGCCTCCACTGAAGGTGGACTTTTCGATTTGGAGCGCATCGAGGTGCTCAGAGGGCCGCAAGGCACTCTGTACGGGCGCAACGGCGTCGGCGGCGCTGTCAATTTCCACAGCAAAAAACCGACGGATGAATTCGAGGGCGAAGCTAAAGTCATCGTCGGTTCCTACGAACAGAAAGAAATGTACTTGATGTTGTCGGGCCCGTTGGTCGATGGACTACTCAAAGGCAGGGTGACCGGCATCAAGCGCACCCGCGACGGGTTCATGAACGACGTCCAACCCGGCAATCCGGATATCAACAACTACGGTGATGAGAACTACTCTCTGAGTTTGGAATTCACTCCGGCTGAATCCCTAACGATTTACGCTAGGGGCAACGAACGCTCCTACCGTCGCATGATGTCCGGTGCGCAAGGTGCTGGTGCCATCGTCGTTTCGGAGATGGGTGGTATTCGCGACCCGGTCTCCGGCGGCGAGCGATGGACGGCCAACCCGGTCCACGGATGGCGGGCGGTGCAAGATCCCTCTGCCCCGGGTGCAGCGTTCTGCGCCAGCGCCACCGATCGGACCGTGCCGGACTGCATCGTTCCCACGGGACTTGTGCCTTACATCAATGGCACCGCGGACGGCACCATGCCGGGGACGGGCGTTTACCGCTTCGATCTCAATGGCATCGTGCGCTACGGTCAACCGCTGGTAGCCGGTGTCGACAGTGCCGGGCAATCCTTCGACGGCACCACCAACTCCGGATTTTCGCGACCGAACTACGCCTACCAAGCGTTCGGCGACCCCGTGTTGCAGGCACTGGCGGACCGGTCCATACAAGGCAACGGGCGTGAGTTGCCTGAGCTGACGGGCGACGATCTCGATGCGTGGACGAACGGATTTCAAGACGAATTTTTCGACCATCAGGCGGCTTACGTGTCAGTCGACTGGGATGCGACGGAGTGGTTGAGCTTCAAGTACATCGGCGCCTACACCGACTACTTCTACGACCGAACGACCGAAGACGATCGCACCGGCCTACCGCACGATCAGCAGTTCTACGCGGCCCAAGAGAACGAGAACTATCAGCATGAAATTCAAATGTTCATGGATATCGGCGACGACATCACCCTGACGAGCGGTTTGTTCTACTACGAAAACGACATCGACCAGCAACTCGACTTCTACTCGACGGACAGCTGGTCACGCTATACCAGCCCCGACAACATCTACGGTGCGGCAGGAGCGGACGCATACCTTGCGGGAGATCCGTCAATGGTGGTCTATGGTTCGACCGCGTTCGGCATGGCCAACCATCGCTCCGCCCAGGATCTGGCGCTGTTCAACCTCGCCGGTTTGGTACCGATTCCGTCGTTCAGCGACCCGAATATCACTGAGGTGCAGTTCCACGATACACCTTGGCTCGGAGACACGTTGGCCACCACTGGTCGCGTGGATCACGGTCCGGTTTCGGATGGTACGACGTTTATCTGGGATACCGAGAACCGCACTTCTGCTTGGGCGGTGTATGCGCAAGCGGAGTGGCAGATCAATGATACATGGGCGATCACGCTGGGTGCTCGATACGCTGAAGACGACAAGGAAGCGGAAGAAAACTTGTTCCTCTATAACGAGTCGATCAGTGCACTAGGTCAATGTGTCGTCAACACGGGTGATTCCGTGCTGTGCGGTGACGACCCGTTGGCGCCGGACGGTGTGGTTACCCTTGCGGAGTACAACCAGAACGTCACGGGCGCCATCGATGCATCGGGTAACGTGGTTGACTTCGATACGCTGCGGGTGCGCGGCGTGCCCTTTGCGCGGTCGATCTTCCGTGCCATCGACAACACATTCGATGAGGTGACCTATCGCGTCAATTTCGACTTCACGCCGACCGAAGACGACCTGATCTATTTGTCCTATACCACGGGTTACCGTGCGGGCGGCTTCAATCTGGGGTACTTCTCCTTCATTCCGACGTACGATCCCGAAGACATTTCCGCGATCGAACTCGGGTACAAGGGCCAGCTGTTCGACGGCACGCTGCAGCTGAATGCTTCAGTCTATCGGTACGATTACGAGCAAGTGCACCTGCAGTACTCGGTGTCTTCGTTCACCGGGGTGTCCACATCGGTACGTAACGCCCCCGGGGCAATTACGATCGGCGGCGAACTCGAAGCGTTGTGGTTGGCTACGGACAATCTGACCATAGGCGCTACTTACAGCTATACGGACGCGGAATACGACGGTGAACTCGTCGAACCCACCACCGGCACGACCGGTGTGGTGGATGCCAACAACCCCTATGCACCGGCGGCGCTCTACTCGTTGGCCGAACGTAACTTCCCGATCGACGGTGAACCGCTACCGAGGGTGCCGGAGCACAAGTTTACCGGTTGGGCGGAATACACGTTGCAACTGGGAGACAACGGCAAGGTGACGTTCTTGACGTCGGTGGCCTACACCGGAGAGTTTCAGGCCGCCGGACGGCCGGTACCCGAAGGGCCTCTGTCGTTGGCCCCTGACTACATCCGTTGGGATGCGCGGGTAACCTGGAACAGTGCGGACGAAGCCTGGGGTGTGTCGGGCTTCGTCAATAACATCACCGACGATATCGGCATTCGCAATCAATTCACCTACGGGCAATCCCAGGGTCAGCGCCGGGTCGTAGAACCCACCAACCCCCGCATGGCTGGTTTGGAAGTGCAGTATAAATTCGGAGCATTTCAATAGGCTAACGCCGCACAGCGGTTGAGGGTCAAAAGCGGCCGTGGGGTGTTCCCGCGGCCGTTTTTTCTTGCCCTTTATGTAACTCTACGCTGGTCGAACAACCGGACCCGCTTATTTGACATCCCCCCGCATGCCCTCTATAAAGCCTCCGGGTAGTAAATTAGCCGTCGTTCTGGGCCTTCGGAAGGGGTCGTGTGGGTGGGTAGTTTGCACCCGGGGATAAATAGATCCATTAAGTTCTAAAAAAGAGTTGGAGGGGAAAATGCTTACACGCGTTCATCGCGGTGTTGGTATTTTGTTGACGGTGATCCTAGCGGTTCCGACTTCAGTTTCCGTTTTTGCGGCCGAAGGCCGACAGATCGAGGAAGTTGTCGTAACGGCGGAACGTAGAGAGTCGTCAGTTCAAGATACCGCCATTTCTATCACCGCATTCACCGGTGAATTCATTGAGGACTTCGGTCTTCGCAATCAGGAAGACCTACAAAACTACATTCCGGCAACTACCATTCAGCCGTACGACCTTTCCGTACGCGGAGTCGGACGCTTGTATCGGGCGTTAGGCGGCGACCCTGGTGTGGCCACCTACTTTGACGGTGCGTATTCCGAAGACTTCGGTATCGCATCGACGGAAGGCGGACTGTTCGACCTCGAGCGTATCGAGGTCTTGAGGGGGCCGCAGGGCACGCTATACGGACGCAACGGTATCGGCGGCGCGGTGAACTTCATCAGTAAGCGTCCCTCGGACGAATTCGAAGGTGAGATCAAAGTCATCGCCGGCTCGTACGAGACCAGAGAAGTGTTCGGGGTGCTCTCGGGTCCGATTATTTCCGGGTTGCTAAACGGGCGGGCGACAGCGGTCAAACGTTCTCGCGACGGCTTCATGCGCGAACTCGGCAACGGCACGGACGGTGCGGGTAATCCGGTATCCACCGGGCGCAACCGTGATCTGAACAACTACGGCGACGAAAACTACGCCGTGGCGCTGGAATTCACGCCCAGCGAGCAATGGACGTTCTTGGTACGCGGTAACGAACGCAGCTACCGTCGTAACATGTCGGGTGCACAAGGCGCCGGATCGCTGATCGTCAGTGAGATGGGTGGCCTGCGCGATCCGGTGACGGGTGGTGAGCGCTGGACGAGCGTGCCGATGTATGGTTGGCGGCAGGTCCAGGATCCCATGTCCGCGGGTGCATCGTTCTGTGCCAGTGCCACGGACCGAACCACACCGGACTGCATCGTGCCGACCGGATTGGTGCCTTACATCAATACAACGGCGCCAGGATCCATCCAGGGTACGGGTGTGTATCAATTCAATTTCAATGGCTTAACCCGATACGCCCAACCAATCGTTGCCGGAGTTGACGGCGCAGGCGATACCAACGCCCGTAACAACTACGCCTACAACGCCAATGCGTTCCAGCAAGATCTGTTGAACCGCTCGACGATCGGTCCGGGTAACGAACTACCAGAGCTCGATGGCGATGATCTTGAAGCGTGGACCAACGGTTTTAACGATGAGTTCTTCGACCATCAGGCTGTGTATCTCTCTGCCGAGTGGGATGTGAACGAAAGTCTGACGATCAAGTACATCGGCGGTTATACCGACTATTTCTATGATCGCACCACGGAGGACGATCGCTCCGGCATGCCGCACGACTTGCAGTTTTACGCGGCCCAAGAGAACGAGAACTACCAGCACGAGGTGCAGTTCTTCTACGACTTCAACGAGAATCTCACGCTGACCGCGGGCTTGTTTTACTACGAGAACGATATCGACCAGCAGTTGGATTTCTACCACACCGATTCGTGGACCAAGTACACGGATAATAACGAAGCGTCGATGTATGGCTTGTTAGCGCCTCTGTACGCCGCGTTCTTCCCCGGAACGGACGGGGCCGGCACGATGGTCAATCATCGTTCCGCGCAAAACATGCTCAATGCCGATCCCAGTCTCAACACGGCGGGTGACGATCCGACAACTGCGTTCGACGAGTCTTTTGGCGGCGCGATCAAGCGCTCGTTCCAGATCAACTCGTTGTGGCAGGGCGACAACCTGGGCACCACGGGACGCGTCGACCACGGTCCGGTATCCGACGGTACGACGTTCATCTGGGATACGGAGAACCGTACTACCGCGGTCGCCGTATACTTCCAGACGGAATGGCAGATCAACGACACCTGGGCCTTGACGGTCGGCGGCCGCTGGGCTGAAGACGAGAAAGAGGCAGAAGAGAACCTGCTGGCTTACGCGGAAGCCAACGTACTTGGCTTGTGTGACGCCTTCGGACCGGATCCGGCGCTTTGTGGCGACGGCAATGGTGACGGGGTGACCACGTTGGCCGAGTACAACCAGAACATCACCGGCGCACTGGATGCGTCGGGTAACGTCGTTAATTTCGACACGCTGCGCACGCAAGGCATTCCGCTCGCGGCCTCCATTTACCGAGAAATGGAAGAGACCTTCGATGCGGTCACATGGCGCGTCAACGTCGATTACTCACCGACGGATGACGACCTCGTGTATCTGTCGGCCACGACGGGTTACCGAGCCGGTGGTTTCAACCTCGGTTTCAACTCACCGACGCCGGTGTACGACAAAGAAGAGATCATCGCGTACGAGCTCGGCTACAAGGGCCAGTTGTTCGACGGTACTCTGCAACTCAACGCCTCAGCTTACTTGTACCAGTATGAAGGCATCGCACTGCAGTTTCGTGAAGACGGCGGTCTGTTCGGACCGGGTACGTCAGTGACCAACGGTCCCGATGTAGACACGCTTGGATTCGAGGCGGACGTGCTTTGGCTGGCCACGGATAACCTGACGATTGGGTTCAACTACAGCTACACCAACACGGAGTATCAAGGTGACTCCGACAAGCTGATCATCGACAACTCCAACCCGTTCGCACCGGTCGGTGTGTTCACGGAGGCGGAGCTGCAGGTCAGCATCGACGGTGAGCCGGTTCCGCGTATCCCGGAAAACAAGGCGACTCTATGGGGTGAGTACACGTTGAACCTGGGCGATAACGGCAAGGTCGTATTTCTGTCCTCCATCAACTGGACGGACGAGTTTGCGGCACGCGGTTCACCTCGCCCGGAAACGCCTTTGACGGTTGCTCCTGATTTCATGCGCTGGGACGCCAGGGTCACCTGGGAAAGCGCCGACAGTCAGTGGGGCGTGTCCGGCTTCGTCAACAACATTCTGGACGAAGTCGGCATCCGCAACATGAACGTGGAAGATCAGAACCAGAACTTCCGCTACAGTGTGGAGCCGACCAACCCACGTATGGCTGGGGTCGAGGTGCAGTACAAGTTCGGTGCGTTCTAGTAGAGCGTTCTGATGGGCTTGGAAAGGGGCGCGTTGCGCCCCTTTTTCTTTATATCTAAGAAAAGCCGTGCCTTTTCAAGGGTGGCGGTACCGATCAGCGATGAAACGAAGTCGGTGCCGATGCTCGATGTACGCGGCCACCTGCACGGCTTTTTGGATGTGCTGAGCCATTGAAGGTGGTGGTACCGATCAGCGATGAAACGATGTCGGAGTCACCGCTCGAATAAGGTGGCCAATCGCACGGCTTGAGCAACGCCGTGCCTATTGAAGGGGCGCCCGTGACCCCTCGTCCGGCCCGAATTTTACGATTGTGCAATCAAGGCGGTTGACGTACCCTTCGCGACATGTCTCGCCCAATTTTGGTTTGCTTAAGGTTTAAGTTTGATTGGTCGGAACGAGAGTCGAGCGGGTCGGGGTCCGGTAAGGTCATTGATCCTCAACGACAAAATACACTGATCAATTGGAGATCTTAGGTGAAGAAATTGTATGTGGGTAACCTCGCATGGGGCGTCGCTGACGAAGACTTGCAGACGCTGTTTGCAGAGTTCGGTTCGGTGGCTTCGGCTGTTGTCATCAAGGACCGTGAAACGGGCCGCTCTCGCGGATTTGGCTTCGTGGAACTAGAGGACGGTGCCGATCAAGCGATCGAAACGCTGAATGGCCAGGACTTCCAAGGCCGGCCGCTGCGCGTCAACGAAGCGCAGAGCAAGGACCGCGGCGGGCGCGGTGGCGGTGGTGGCAATCGCGGTGGTGGCCGTCCTTTCTAGGACATGCCCAAGCGCTCCAGCGAGCGAACCAGTTTGAAAGATCGGTCATGGGGTCGCTGTCATGTGTCAGCGACCCCGTTTTTCTTCTAGAACACTGTCTTTCTAGAGCAGCGACTCCGTAAACTTGGCCTCCATGCGCTTGTAGCTATCAAGGCCGCCAGGTACGTTGGCGAAGATGGCGGCCCACTCCTCGTTTTCGAAAATCTCGGGAAATTGCGCGTCGCGAGTCGCTTTGTCGGGCCAGCGGATAATCCAGGTGATGTTCGCGGAGCCGAGTTCGTCCAGTTCAGCGCCAGCCACTTCGCTGTCCTCGGTATTCGCCCAGAAGCCGACCAGATCGAGTTCCCTCGTAAGATAAGGCAGGGCCTCGGCTTTGGCCCACGCCTGGTAATCGCTGAACAACGCTGGGTCGAAGTGATAGTTACGAATCTCGAAAATCATCGCGGTGTCCCCTCCAGAAGGCTGAAGCGCTAGCCTACTACGAGTACAGGTGGCAGGCGACCTCGCGAGACGGTGCGTTGTCCTGTTTGACGGAGATCAGTTCCGGTGTGACATCGTGACAGTGGTCCATCCTCTTCGGGCAGCGGTTAGCGAAGCGGCAGCCGGGTTGCACGTTGACCGGAGAGGGAATTTCTCCACTGATGGTCGTCGATGCGCGCGTGCGCTCCGATTTGGGGTCGGGTTCCGGGTTGGAGCCGACGAGAATTTCGGTGTACGGGTGCAGTGGCTCGAAGAAGACCTTGTCCGCGGCGCCCACCTCCACGATGGACCCCAAGTACATCACCGCCATCCGGTCGCTCACGTAACGCACCATCGACAAATCGTGGGCGATGAACAGCAAGGTCAAGCCCATGGAGTTTTTCAGCTCATCGAGCAGGTTGACGACTTGGGCTTGCACGGAGACGTCCAGTGCTGAGATGGGTTCGTCGCAGACGACGAATTCGGGTTCTAAGATCAACGCGCGGGCGATGCCGATGCGTTGCCGTTGCCCGCCGGAAAATTCGTGCGGGTAACGGGACATGTGATCGGCTTGCAGGCCGACTCGGGTCAGCCATTCGGCTACTCGATCGCGTACTGCCTTGGCCGACAAGGGGCTGTGCAGTTTCAAACCTTCGCCGACGATCTCGCCCACGGTCATACGCGGATTCAACGAAGAATACGGATCTTGAAAGATCATTTGCATATGCGGCGCGTAGGTCTGGAAATCAGCGGGCGTATAGCGCCGTGGCAGCGTGTCGCCCTTGAACGTTACTTCACCCGCGGTCTTGTCATGCAGGCCAACGAGCGTTTTGCCGAACGTGGACTTGCCGGAACCGCTTTCGCCGACCAGCCCGACAATCTCCGTGGCCTCGATCGTCAAGCTCACATCGTCGACCGCGTGGACACGTTGGTCACGACCGATGTCGAAGTATTTCACCAGGTTGTCGACTTCGATGAGATTATCCACGCTCCGCCTCCCGGCGTGGCGAGTGGATGGCGTCGACGCGTTGCGAGTTGTCAGGATGGTGCAGCCAACACAGTGCTTCGTGGGCGTTGTCTTGAGGTGATATCAATGGGTATGCGGGTGGTGGCTGATCCACGCACACCTGCATGGCGTAAGGACAACGCGCGCCGTAGCCGCAGCCTGCCGGCGGTTTGAAGAGATCCGGCGGCGAACCGTCGATGGGCATGAGCCGCACATCGGCGTCCCTCGAATTCGAAGGCATGGCGGCGCGTAAGCCGAGCGTGTATGGATGACCCGATCGGTAGAAGATGTCGTCCACACCCCCGCGTTCGACCACTTGCCCGGCGTACATGACCAGTACTTCGTCTGCCATGCGGGCAACGACGCCTAAGTCGTGGGTAATCAGAATGATGGCCATGCCCGTGTCGCGTTGTAGATCGCTCAAGAGGTCCAGGATCTGTGCTTGAATCGTAACGTCCAGTGCCGTGGTCGGTTCGTCTGCGATCAATATCGCGGGCTCGCAGGCGATCGCCATCGCGATCATGGCGCGTTGTAACATGCCGCCGGAAAATTCGAACGGGTATTGTTTGGCGCGTTTGTCGGGTTCGGGAATCTTACTCATGTCCAGGAGTTCGATGGCCCGTGAGAACGCTTGTTTTTTCGAATAGCCGCGGTGCACGATCAAGGTTTCGGCGATTTGATTGCCGATATTCATCGTCGGATTGAGGGAGGACATGGGATCCTGGAAGATCATGCCGATTTGATCACCGCGGATGTCCTGCCCGTCGATGGTCTTGCGGCCGATAATATCGTGACCGCGCAGTGTCGCGGTGCCGTTCAAGATCCTGCCTGGAGGGATCGGGATGAGGCCCATGATGCTCTGCACGGTGACGGACTTGCCGCAGCCGGATTCGCCGACGATGGCCAGGGTTTTACCCGCATGCACGTCGAAGCTGACCCCGCGCACGGCTTGGACCCTGCCGCCGTAGGTATCGAATTCGACCTCTAGATCTTGCACTGACAACAAGGCTTCACTCATGCTATTCACGGTTGCGCATGCGTGCGTCGAGCGCGTCGCGCAAACCGTCTCCCAGTAAGTTGAAAGCAAGCACAGTGATGCTGATCAAGAGTGCCGGGAATACCAACTCATGTGGCGTGGTCAACATGGTCTTGATGCCTTCATTGCACATCGAGCCCCAAGATGGTGTGGGCGGCGCAACGCCCATGCCGATGAAGGAAAGGAACGCCTCGGTGAAAATGGCGGAAGGTACGGCGAACGTCACCGTTACCAGTATCACGCCCATGGTGTTTGGAATCATGTGGCGCATGACGAGATAATTGGTTTTGGCACCCAGCAGTTGCGACGCGCTGATGTACCCTTCTTCGCGTATCTGCAGTATTTGCCCTCTCACCAGTCGCGCAGTAGCCGGCCACAACAGAATCACCATGGCCACCAGCATCGGCATGATCCCGCTCTCACCCGGACCAACGCCGAAAACGACTTTGAAAAGGATCATGAAGAGTAGAAACGGTAATGCGACTACGAAGTCGGCGAAACGCATCATCAATTGGTCGACCACACCGCCGATGAATCCCGCGGTGGAACCATAGATAACGCCGATGAGCACGTACAGCAGCGGTGCAAAAAAACCGATAAACAGCGATACCCGCGCGCCGTGGATCAGCCGCGCGAGCATATCCCGGCCTAAATAGTCGGTGCCTAGCGGATGCAAGGCGAGTTTGAATTCTGTGCCAATCTCGGCCGCTTCGTCGTCTTTCAACAGACCTCTGGCAATCGCTTCCGAACGTGTAATGACACGAGTGACCGTGCCCGCAAGCGCCAATGGCGTGTCGGTCTCGGCACCCAACTGATCCAAACCGACGACGGTGTAGAAATACTCGCGCGGGGCCAAGTCCAAGCGGTCTTCGAAATGGGTCTGACTGCTTTCCACTTCGGCGAGCGGTAGACCGAATGCGCGTTCGGGGCCTGTCGGAAACAGGTTACGGTAAACCCGGTAGCGTTCGACACCCGCCATCGCCGGCCAATGCAAACGTACGGCCTGCGTAGTGGGCGGCTCGGCGAAGGCTAAACCTTCGGGTGGGGACGCCGCCGCACCTTGCCATTGACTGTACTCGCGCACCAAGGTTGCAGTGCGATCAGCGCCCGGAGGCTGACTGATCTGATCTACATCCTGAACTGCCGGATCCACCGGCCACAGCCACGGACCGATGAATGTAAAGAGCAGCAGCCCGATGACAAGATACAAGGAGAACAGCGCGCGACGATTGGCTTTCAGGCGAATCCAGGCATCTTGCCAGTAGGACAGAGAGGGTCGGCTGATGCCTTGGACGTCATCCTCTGTGGCGACCGGTGTGAACGCATCGGCATTCAAAGCCGGTATCGATGAGTCGCTCATTGCATTCTCACACGCGGATCGATCAGTCCGTAGATCACATCGACCAGAATGACCATAAATACGAGGAAAGCACCGTAGAAGACGGTGGTTCCCATGATGACGGTGTAGTCCAGCTGCTGCACTGCCTGGACGAAGTAGCGCCCCAGACCGGGAATGGCGAAGATGATTTCCACCACAAAACCGCCTGTGGTGATCACCGCGATCTGTGGTCCGAGGACGGTAATGACCGGCAGAATGGCATTGCGTAGCTGGTGGCGGGTGAAGATCTGGGTCGGCGGGACGCCTTTCGATTTTGCGGTGCGAATGAAGTCGGAGCTGGTAATCTCGAGCATCGATGAGCGCATCAGGCGGGTCAGGTACGCCATGGTGGACAATCCCAGCACCAGCGCGGGTACCAGCATGTGCCAGACGGTACCCCACCCACCCACGGGCAGGACCGAGGTGCCGACGAGTTCGTTGAGATTGACCAGCGTCAACTGACTCAGCGCCGCCACGACGAAGCTCGGTACGGATATGCCGAGTATGACCAGGAACATAATGATCGTGTCCGGCAGCCGGTTACGGTAGATCGCCGTCAATGCGCCCCACAGTACGCCACCCAGGGCGGCGAAGGTGATCGCCAGGATGCCTAACGTGGCGCTCACAGGGAAATGCTCGCGGATGATGTCGTTGACTTCGCGGTTTTCCTGAGTGTACGAGATCCCGAAATCGCCCTGCGCAAGGTTCTTGAGATAAATCCCGTATTGGGTCATCAGGGGTTTGTCGAGGCCGTATTTGGCCTCCAGATTCTTGCGGATGTTCTCCGTCATGGCTTTGTCGCCGGTGAGCGGATCGCCGGGCACGGCGTGCATACCGAAGAAGGTCGCTGTGGCGATGAACCACACCGTAATCAACCCCTGGATCAGCCTCTGGACTACATAGCGCCACATATTGTTGTTATCGCGCCTGTTCTTGAGTGTTCTTTATAGTTAGACGGATGAGCGGTTAATTCCATCAGCGCCGAGCCAGCAACTTTGGCCCATCAACTCTGGGGCGCAATGTAGGCTTCCGTAAAATCTACCTCAGCGCCGATGATTCGCCGCTTGACGCCCTTTAGCTCGGGGTTGATGACGTAGGTGACGCCTCGTTCGTACATGGGCAGGATCACTACGTCGTTGTAAATGATGTCTTGGATACCGGCGAACGCGCGCACACGCTCGGCCTGGTCGGTGGATGTCTGGGCGATGGCCACCAATGCATCCAGCTCGGGATTGTTGTACTTACCCCGGTTCTGCAGGTTCCACGAGGCGAACAGATCCCCAAAAGTGAGGAGATCGTCGTAGTCTGGTCCCCAACCGCCAAGCACCATGTCGAATTCACCGGCAGTCATCTTCTCCAGGCGCTGTTTGAAGATCTGCTTGTCGATCTTCACCTCGAGCCCGAGTTTGGACTTGAGTACGCCCTGGACCCACTCCGATTGAATGTTGGACACCGGATTGTCGCCACTGAGCAGCACCAGCGGTGGCCACGTTTCCAGTTCCAGCTCGGTTTTGGCGCGGGCTAAGTGTTCGCGCGCGAGCTTGGCGTCTACGCGTGGCTCGGGTGCGGGGTATTCGCGGCGGAATTTGTCTTCAACCCCCATGAGCCACCCTGGAAACAGCGAGCGACCGGGCAGGTACCCCGGCAGCTTAGTCACCTTGTACACCAGTTCGTCCATGTCGAGCACGAGTTGCAGTGCGCGGCGCAGGTTGCGGTTGCGGGTCAGACGTTGACCGACGTGATTGAACTCGAGGTAGAACACTGTCCCGTCTTGTGCGTTCTTGATGTGCCAGTGTTGTTCTAGGGCGTTGCCGAGATTCTCAGCGAGTAGCGTGGTATAGGCGATCTTTTCGTCTTTGAAGAAGTTGAGGGTCGCGGTGGCGTCGGAGGTGATGTAGGCCACGTTGATGCGATCGAGGTGAATGCGTTCGGAATTCCAATAGTGGGGGTTGCGGTCCATCAACAGGCTCGAGCCGTGTATCCAACTTGTGAGCTCGAAGGGTCCGTTGTAGTACATCTTGTCTGCATCCGCACCGTATTTGCCGTCGAGTGACACGTACAAATCCTCGCGCGCGGGAAAGTAGGTTTGGAAGGTCACCATCTTGTCGAAGAACGGCGTCGGCGAAGCAAAGTCCACTTCCAGCGTGAAGTCGTCCGGCGTGCGCACCCCCAACGACTCAATCGGAAGTTCGCCGCTGTTGATTTCACGTGCGTTCTTGATCGGGTACAGCAGAAAAGCATAGCGCGAAGCCGTTTCGGGATTGAGCACCGTGCGCCAGGCGAAGGCAAAATCGTGAGCCGTGACGGTGCGACCGTCACTCCACTTAGCGTTGTCGCGCAACCAGAACTTGGCACCGTTTGACGTCACTTCCCAACGCTCGGCCACACCCGGCGCGAGCTGGTCTTGCATGTCCATGCGGGTCAGGCCTTCCATTACATGACCGAGCACAATGCCCGATTGGGCGTCGGTGGCCTTCAGCGTGCTCAAGTTGGGCGGTTCGGTGCGCATTGCGAAGGAGATGGAGTTGTCGACGCGGTTGATGGCGCTCGCCGCAGCTGTGTCGGAACCGACGAGGCTTGCCAACACCTGCAATGCATACATGGTGGCGCCAACGATGACCACGGCGGCGATGCCGAACATCAACAGTTGTCGACCGGCTGATTTAGCAAAGGCAGCTTCGGACTCGGCGGTGGTGCTGGGCGCATCCGACATGTGATTTCGCCTCCTTGGAACTTTACGTAACTTGGCGCAGTAGGTTACCCACAACGCGCTCCAAATGCATGAGGCTGTTACACTCATCCACCTGGTGGGAGTACGCCTGGTAGCGGCGCATTTCGGAGTCACCCGTATTCCACGACAGGCGTGCCTCGGGGTTCAGCCAGATGATGCGCTTACTGCGATCGTACATTTCCTTCAACACTTCGGCGTGCGGTTCCCCGTAGTTGTTGCGGGCATCACCTAAGATGATGATGGTGGTGCGATTGTCGACGTCGTCCAGGCATTGCTTTTTGAAATCGAGAAACGCCTGACCGTAGTCGGTAGAGCCGCCGCTGTAGTCTCTGAGTACTTTGGCGATGGCATCTTCGAGTGAATTACGCTCAAAAAGTTCAGTCACTTCGGCAAGGTCCGAGGAAAAGGCGAAGCTGCGCACCTTGGGCATGACTTCGTCTAGGCTGTAGAGAAACATGAGCATGAAACGCGCGTAGTTGGCCACGGACCCCGAGACGTCGCAGATTGCGAAGACTTTGGGCCGATCGACTTTTACGCTCTTCCAATGCAGGTCGAAGATGGCGCCGTCATAAGCCATGTTGTGACGTAGCGTGCGGGGGACGTTGAGGTGCCCGCGCTTGAAGACCTTCTTGCGCCGCGAGTGCATGGTGGTGAGTTTCTTCGCCATCTTATAGACGATTTCTTGAATCAGGCGAAAGTTGCGGTGTTCGACGTTGGACAATTTGACCTTGCGCAGTAGTTCCTCGCGCAACTTCTTACCGGATACGTCGGCGTTCAAGAGAAACTGTTTCTCCACATAATCGCGGACTTGTTCGCGCAACCAATCGCGGCGGCGTTTGAGTTCTTGTCCCAGACGGCGCCTGGGTACTGCAGCTTCCCCTCTAAGATCACTGATTTCCCGATTCAGGTCGGCCAGTCCCATCTCGTCCATGATGCGTCGGGTGTACAGGCCTTTTTGCGTGAAGATCTGTATCTCGCGGACCTCAACGGCCTCACCGGCCTGTGCCATCGCCATGGTGAGGTCGACGATGGAATTCTTCATTAACAACTGACCCAACGCGCTGGCGGGGTCTGACATGGGGCCCGGGCCGAGATCGGGCTCTTCCTCTTCCTCAAGCAGATTGTTGTTGGGTTTGCCTTTCGACTTTTTCTTCTTGCCGCCGGTCGGCTGTCCTGGTGTGCGCTCACCGCCGCTGCCTTCGCCATCTCCTTCGCCTTGTTCGGCGCCGTCACCTTCGTGATCCTCTTCACTGCTGTCCTCACCGCTCGCGCTGCGTTCGCCCTGCACATCTTCAAAAGCGAAAAATTCATCGAAGCATTCGTTGAACGTCACTTTTTCGTCTTCGGTCTTCGGTAAGACCAGAGCTAGGGAGTGCTTCAAAAACTCGCGATCGCGGTAGCCGACCAACTCAACCGTGTGCATGGCGTCCAACGTTTCCGCGGTGGAAATGCGCACATCAGACATGCGCAACGCGCGGATGAAATTGGTGAGTGTGCGGTCCATGGGGTAAGCGGTTTACAACTTACGGATCTTCGCGGTTAAGGTGTTGATTTCTGCATCGACATTGTCGATGTCTTCCTGAAATTTGAGGATGACGTTCAGCGTGTCGCGCACCAGTTGCGGGTCCAGTGCTTCGGTGTGCAAGAGCAGAAGCGTACGCGCCCAGTCGATGGTTTCTGAGATGGCGGGGACCTTTTTCAAATCCAGTTCGCGCAGCTCGTGGATAAACTCGACCAGTTGGCGCTGCAACTCCTCCGACACGTCCGGGACGCGAGCATGAATGATCTTCTGTTCCAGTGCCTGGTCCGGAAAGGGGATGTACAGGTGCAGGCAGCGCCGTTTGAGTGCGTCGGAGATTTCACGCGTATTGTTGGAGGTGAGAAACACCATCGGGGGTTCTCGCTGCGCTTTGACCGTGCCGATCTCTGGTATGGAAACCTGATAGTCGGACAGAATTTCCAGGAGTAACGATTCGAATTCGTGGTCGGACTTGTCGATTTCGTCGATGAGCAACACGCATCCGTCTTCTTCCCGTAGCGCCTTCAACAGCGGGCGCGGTTCGAGAAATTCTTCCGAGAAGAAAATGTCGCCGAATTCATGTAAGCGCTGCACGGACTGTCTAAACCCTTTGGCGCCGGCCAGCACTTCATCCAGGGCTTCTTTGAGCACTTGGGTGTACAGCAACTGTTTGCCGTACTTCCATTCATAGATCGCCTTGGCTTCATCGAGCCCCTCGTAGCACTGTAAGCGGATGAGGGGCAGGTCGAACATCTCCGCCGCTGTCTTGGCAAGCTCCGTCTTACCGACACCCGGCGGCCCTTCGATCAGGATGGGTTTGCGCAGATGGTAGGCCAGATAAACAGCCGTGGCGATCTGGTTGCTGCAGATGTAGCGGTGGTTTTCAAACTCCTCGCGTAGTGTGTCTACAGACTGTGCGATTGCTTCAATATCGGCCATATATAGGACATCCTAAGTCAGGCCCCGTGCCGGTGTTCATCACCAGGGATATTCGGGGCGCGCAAAACGACCTATTATCTCAAATGGGGAGGTGTCGTGTATAGCGAGCCTGCAGGACTGCATGGCGTTATTAGGTGAGCTATATGTAAACCTCCGCCGATCGAGGGACTACCAAGGGGAACGATCAAGGGGAAGGTATGAACATTTATCTGAATTTCGACGGTAACTGCCGTGAGGTGTTCGAGTTTTATCGCGACGTGTTCGGACAGGATTTCGACACGTTGCAGACGTTCGCCGACGGGCCTGATGATATGGGTGTGCCTGAGGATGCCAAAAATCGCATCATGCACGTCTCACTGCCGGTCGGTGGGGCAATGTTGATGGGGAGTGATACATTTCCCGGCAATCCCGATCCGTTGGTGGCCGGCAACAATTTCTCTGTAGCCATCGATGCCGACAGTCGCGCGCAGTGTGATGAGTTGTTCGACAAGCTTGCGAGCGGTGGTGAGGTGCTGATGGCGCTCGAGGAGACGTTTTGGGGCTCTTACTTCGGAAATTGTCGGGATAAGTACGGTATCAGCTGGATGGTCAGTCACGACGACGGTTAGGTTTACGGAAACGGACACACGCAGTTGGAAGATTTAACAAGCTTGCGAACGCGAGTTTACGAGGGTTGTATCCAATCATTTGTCTAGCGATGAATTGAACGAAGCGAAGGGTTCGAGCGGTAGGTGTCCGGTATGTTGAACGGACATTGTCTCAGATCTGATCGAGGCGATGTCGCGACCGGAAAAGGTCTAGGGCAAGGGCGACTCCAGGGGGCGGAAACATCGCTCAGACAACCACTCGGATAAAGCCACATGACTCCCATAGGCACGCTGGAATTTGCCGATGCTGGCGATGCGCGCCGCCCAGGCTGAGGGTTCGGCTGATTCCTGACGAGGACGGATCATCTCATTTAGAAGCTCGACATAATCGGCCAGCGTCAGTGCGGGAACTGTAGGTATTTCACGAAGTCCCGAGACAACAGGCCGGACTGCGCGTTTCAAGCGCCTTGCCGTATTGGTAAAGCCCATCAAACGTCGACGCACAGAGGTATGTGAAGCACTCTCGATGGACGCCGCTATGCCCGCCCGAACGGGATTCAAGTCGACATAGGCCATAGCGGCAATCAGACCCTCCTCATCGAGCAGCGCCCCGGAATAGAAGCGCTGCTCGAAGAAATGTCCGGTACAACCGTCTTCCTGGTTGGCCCGATAGGCGATGGGCTGTTTGAGATGTTTCATGAAGTAGGAGACAGAGCCTAAGTAAGCGCGCCTGCGCTTGGCCACGTTGGGGTGTTCAGCAATCCAGGTTTGGCGCTCTTCCGTCGCCACATGGTCGATGTCACCGAGTTTGTTGCGGACGGGGAAGGCACTCATCCAGCGTCTGGCGACCTCCTGGTCGGACCAGGATTGCGCTTCATTGGGGTCGAAGTAGGCGACGATGTGAAAGTGGTTGCTCATGATTGCATAGGCGTCGATGGCGATGGCGAAGTATGCAGCCAATTGCAGGATGCGCTCTTCGAGCCACTCCCTTCGATGATCGTAGTTGATACCGGTTTTGGGGTCTGTGCCGCAGAGGAAGGCCCGACGGACGCACCGTGAGACGAGGTGGTAGTGGAGTGGGACTTGGTCGTCGATGAGTTTGTGACGAGGGGTAGCCATCGGGGAAGCATGGCGTACTGGGTGTTTGAGGACTGTGGGTGAGGCGCGTTGATGCATGTAGGCCGAGATCCATGCATCGAGGGATCGGTAAGACTCCCGTTTAGGCACTATTGGGACGGGTGGTTTGTGTGTCCGTTTAGGTCAGGGTCAGCGAGTTTGTGTGTCCCCGTCGTGCAGACGCATCAATCCTTCCTGCGTCGCCGACGCGACCAGGCTGCCATCCATGGCGTAGATCAACCCCCGGTTGAACCCTCGCGAACCACTCGCGGCTGGACTGTCCTGCACGTACAGCAGCCATTCATCGGCGCGAAACGGTCGGTGGAACCACATGGCATGGTCGAGACTCGCAACTTGTACGTTGTCTTGCACGTAACTGATGGCGTGCGGGCGCGTCGCCGTATCGAGCAGCGACCAGTCCGATAGGTAGGCGAGCACACACTGGTGCAATCGCGGATCGTCCGGCAGTTGCTCGCGGGTTTTCATCCAACACATTTGGTTAGGGGCGGTCGGTGTTGGGTTGATCAGATCCACAGGGTCGACCGAGCGGATTTGAATGGCGGACGACGAGTCGAAGGCGTCCTGGTATTCGTGTGGCCAACTCTTTGCCTGTTCGGCGCGCAACTGATCGTCATCGATCAGCTTGTCGGGATCGGGCGCGTCGGGCATGTCAAGTTGGTGCGTGAGGCCTTCTTCGGCTACCTGGAAGGAAATCGACATGGTGAAGATCGCCTTGCCGTTTTGTATCGCCATCACGCGACGGGTAGTGAAACTCTTGCCATCCCGTATTCGATCGACGGTGTAGAGAATCGGAATGCTCGTGTCACCGGCACGCAGGAAATAGCCGTGCAGGCTGTGTGCCATGCGCGACGCATCCACGGTGCGTGAGGCCGCGACCAGCGCCTGGCCGATCACCTGTCCACCGTATACCCGCTGCCAGCCCTCGTTGGGGCTGGTGGCGAGATAGTGGTTCTGCTCGATCTCCTCGAGGTCGAGGATCTCGATCACTTTTTGCAGTGATTGCATCGACTGTCCCGGTAGCGGTCCGTAGCTGCCGAGCGATCAGTACTTGTAGCTTTCGGGCTTGAACGGACCTTCCTGCTCGACACCAATGTATTTGGCCTGTTCGGCCGTAAGCTGCGTCATGGTACCGCCGAAACCTTCCACCATCAGCTGTGCGACTTCTTCGTCCAGTTTTTTCGGCAGCACTTCCACTGTGATCGGGGCGCGCTGATTCTCGGGTTGATTGGCCCAACCCTGCTCGAAAAGGTGCATTTGCGCGAGCACTTGATTGGCAAAGGAACCGTCCATGATGCGCGAAGGATGTCCCATGGCGTTGCCGAGGTTCACCAGTCTGCCTTCGGAGAGCAGAATCAGGTAGTCACCCGGTTCGTCCGAGCGGTAGATTTGATGGACCTGGTTCTTAACTTGATCCCAACGCCAATTCTCTCGCATGTATGCGGTATCGATCTCGTTGTCAAAGTGACCGATGTTGCAGACCACTGCCCCCGATTTCAGTTTGGTCAGCATCGCGGAGTCGCAGACGTCCGCGTTGCCGGTGCAAGTTACGATGAGATCGGTATCTTGCAAAAGGGTCTCGTTGATGTCCTGCGGTTTGCCGGTGGTGACTCCGTCGGTGTAGGCAGAGACGACCTCGTAGCCGTCCATACAGGCTTGCATGGCGCAGATCGGATCGATTTCCGTGACTCGAACGATCATGCCTTCCTGGCGCAGGCTCTGAGCAGATCCCTTGCCGACGTCGCCGTACCCGACGACCAGCGCGCGTTTGCCGGCCATCAGCATGTCGGTTCCGCGCTTGATCGCATCGTTCAAACTGTGGCGACAGCCGTATTTGTTGTCGTTTTTCGACTTAGTCACAGAGTCGTTGACGTTGATGGCCGGCACTTTCAAGGTGTTGTCCCGTAACATCTCGTACAGCCGATGCACACCTGTGGTGGTCTCTTCGCTGATGCCATGAATGCGGTCGAGCATCCGGGGATAGTTGTCGTGAATGATCGCCGTCAGGTCACCGCCGTCGTCGAGGAGGATATTGGCGTCCCAGGGTTGTCCGTCCTTGAGAATGGTCTGCTCTATGCACCACTCGTATTCTTCCTCGGTTTCGCCTTTCCAGGCGAATACCGGGTGTCCAGCAGCAGCAATGGCGGCAGCGGCGTGATCTTGGGTGGAGAATATGTTGCAGGAAGACCAGCGGACTTCAGCGCCCAGCGTCGTCAGGGTTTCGATCAGCACCGCCGTTTGTACGGTCATGTGAATGCAGCCGATGATCTTGGCACCCGCCAGGGGTTGTTCATCCGCGTATTTGCGGCGCAGTGCCATGAGTGCGGGCATCTCCGCTTCGGCGAGGGCGATTTCCTTGCGTCCGAACTCTGCCAGGTCGATGTCGGCCACTTTGTAGTCAGTCATTGCAATTTCCGTTGGTTGGTTATGGTTGGTTGATGCCGTTGCGGCTTAATGTTTATCGAGCTGGTAGGCGTTGACCTGTACTCGAAACCCGTTCTTCTGGGCCAGGAATCGTTGTTGCGCCTGATGGAAACCCGCTTGGTGCGCCCATCGCTCGAGCTGGCGGGGTTCGAAACCCAACCACACATCGCCACAGGCCTCCTTCACCCACTCGAAGTTGTGAGCGCACAGTTCGGCGACGACGAGCAAGCCTTTGGGCTTCAGCACACGCGCGGCACACTGAAAGAACTGCGCGGGCGAGGCGATGTGGTGCACGACCATGGCTGCCGCCACCAGGTTGTATTTGCGGATACGCGGTAGTTTGAAGAAGTCGGCTTGAATCAACTTGATATTCGCGACGTCACCGACGCTCACCGCCGTGGTGTCGAGCATCTCCGGTGAATTTTCCACTCCGATGGCGCTAGTGAAGTGCGGTGAGAGCGCTTCCAAAAGCTGCCCGTCCCCCGGACCGACTTCAAGTGCCGTGTGTCTGGCCGGCAGATGGGCGAGCGTCGTCTGGACCACCGCGTCAACGTAAACGCCAGGTGCACAGATCAACGCGGTTTGTTGCGCCAGCGCCTGCGAATGGGTTGCGAAAAACGATTGCGAATTGGCCAGGCGTTGTTTGTGAACTTCGTCGACTTTGTGGCGCAGTTTCGGAACCAGCGCCTCTTGGTCCAGCGCATCGAACAACACGCGCAAGAATTCATCTTCGAACGGCAGCAGCCGCTGGTAAAAGATCGTCGTACCCTCGCGACGCCGATTGACCAGCCCGGCTTGGGAGAGGATCTTCAGATGGTGGCTCATGGCAGGCTGTGCCATGTCGAAAATCTGGCACAGCTCGGTTACGGCGTAGGAATCGATCGCCAAAGTACGCAGCACGTTGGCACGCAATGCATCGCCTGCAGCTTTGCACACCGCGATGGGATCGCGAGTCTTCGCATCAGCCGGCAGCGGTCCAGCTTGTGCGCCGGATGCGGCTCCGGTCCGTTTCGAAGGCTTGGGCTGATTCTGGGATTCGCTGGCTTGCACGTGCGGTTTTGCGTCTCTCGAGTCTGGCAGGCGTAGAGTTCTGCCTGAAGGTCGCGTATGCTACCCCGCTTCGACCCTTAATATCAAAATATTTTGATATTGTGATGTAAGAGGGCCTGGTCTTGATCGAGAGCAAGCTGCCGGACGTCGGCACCACGATATTCACGGTGATGAGCGCGTTGTCCGCTGAGCACGACGCCATCAACTTATCCCAGGGTTTCCCCGACTTCGACGGGCCGCCCGAGCTGCTGGCGCGTGTCCATCACTACCTGATGCACGGACACAACCAGTATCCGCCGATGGCGGGTGTAGCCCCTTTGCGTGAGGCCATCGCGGACAAGGTGGCGGCACTTTACGGGCGCAAGGTCGATCCGGGTCACGAGGTCACTGTCACGGCGGGGGCAACAGAAGGTCTTTTCTGTGCGATTGCCGCCGTCGTCGCGCCCGGTGACGAAGTGGTGGTATTCGACCCTGCCTATGACAGCTACGATCCGGTGGTGCGTCTTCAGGGCGGGAAGACGATACACGTTCCGCTTCAGGTGGGTGAGGGTGGTTTTTACGTGGATTGGCAGCGCGTTGCCGATGTCGTCAACGAACGTACCCGCTTGATCATCATCAACACGCCGCACAACCCCACGGGTTCGTGCTGGAGTGCGCACGACATCGCTTGCTTGCGCGATGTGATCGCAGGTAAGGACATTTATCTACTCGGCGACGAAGTGTACGAGCACATCATCTTCGACGGTCGGGAGCACATGAGCCTGTGTTGTCATGACGATCTCTACGCCAGAAGCTTTGTGATCTCCTCCTTCGGCAAGACCTATCACGTCACGGGTTGGAAAGTCGGTTACTGCGTGGCACCGGCGGAACTAACGACCGAGTTTCGGCGCATTCATCAGTTTGTCAATTTCACGGTCAACACACCGATGCAACTCGGACTGGCCGACTTTCTAGTAGAGTTTCCTCAACACCATCGTGACCTGCCGGCGTTTTATCAGGCCAAACGCGACACGTTTTGCGGGTTGTTGGGTCGATCGCGTTTTTCCTTCACGCCGTCCGCGGGTACGTACTTTCAGTTACTGGACTACAGCGAGATCAGCGGGGAGCCTGACACGGTGCTGTGTCGAGCCTGGACGCAACGCCACAAAGTCGCGGCCATCCCGGTTTCGGTGTTCTATGCCGATCCTGCGGAGTGTCGGGCGCGCGTCCTGCGTTTCTGCTTCGCCAAAGATGACGCCACCCTTGAGCGGGCTGCGGAGATACTGTGCGCGCTTTGAAATTTGCGCTCATCCAGACCGCGACACACTGGCACGATCCGGCCGCTAACCGGGAGATGTTCTCGGCTTGGCTCGATCGTGTAGAGGCAGACACGGATGTCGCGGTGCTGCCGGAGATGTTCAGCACAGGCTTTACCATGGCCAGTGCCGACGTCGCGGAAACGATGGATGGACCGACCGTGACGTGGATGCGCGAAGAGGCCGCTAGGCGGGGCGTGGTGTTGTGCGGTAGTGCCGTGGTTGAGGCTGATGGGCGCTATTTCAACCGCTTCTTGTGGGTCACACCGGACGGTGCAGCAACACCGTACGACAAGCGCCACCTCTTTCGCATGGCTGGCGAGCACGAGCACTATAGCGCGGGTGTCACGCCTGTCGTATGCGGGCTCGATGGATGGAGGATACGTCCGTTGGTGTGTTACGACCTGCGTTTTCCGGTGTGGTTGCGCAACACGTCACCGCACGGGTATGACGTGCTCCTCTGCGTAGCGAATTGGCCCAAGACGCGCAGCTTTGCGTGGGACAATTTGTTATCCGCTCGCGCGATCGAAAACCAGGCGTATGTAGTGGCCGTGAACATTCTCGGTACCGACGGCAATGCGGTCGAGTACGAAGGCCGCAGCGCGGTCTACGGTCCGGAAGGTCAACGGCTTGCCGAGTTGGGTGAGACGTCCGGCGTCATGCACGTCGTGCTCGAGCATGCGCCTTTGTTACAGCTTCGCGAGACCTTTCCCGTATGGCAAGATGCCGACTCGTTCGAGCTCGGTGACAAATCAGAGACCAGGAGTGAGTGATCGGTGAGCAGTAAGCGTTGGGTTCTTGTAGGGTTGTTGGCAGTGTTTTCTGGGGGGTGCTCGGGGTCGGAGGCAGAGGTTGGCATGAGCGCGAACGGTACCGCCCAGGGCGACACCACACCCTCCCAGGAGTCTCACCCAGGCAAGGCGATCTACGACAACTACTGTTTCTCATGCCACACACCGGGCCTGAGCGGTTCGCCCAAGCTCGGCGACCTCGAAGCTTGGGCGCCGCGCATTGCCAAAGGCAGAGCGTTGTTGTTGCAAACCACGATCGAGGGCGTACCACCGGCAATGCCTCCTCGCGGGGTTTGTATGGACTGCACCGATGAGCAACTTGCACAGGCCATCGACTATATGATCGTCGAGAGCCAGTAGTCTGCAAAGTCGCGAAAGTGTGGCGAATTTCGCCAACCGTCTGGCCACGTTTCAAATAAATAATCTCTGTAAATCAATAAGTTACAGGTTTTCAATTTGGAACGAATCGTGCAACGCTTAACATTGGAGAGGTGAGACCACCGCCCGCTGATCAATATAGGAGACTCTCGTGGCTGGACGAGCACGCCCTGGAGACATCGTTTCGCGCCGCAAAGGCTTCGTGATGCATCGTGGCATCGCCCTGGGTGACGGACGGGTGCTGCACAACACACCGTTTCGTGGCGAGCACATCTGCTCAGAGCACGAATTTCGTGCCGGCAAACGCATGTATGTATCTAATCTTGACGGTGCCGATCGGGCGCGCGCTGTGCGCCGGGCCAATCACGGATCGGCACGCAGCTACAATTTATTGACGAACAATTGCGAACACACCGTCTCGCGTGCCGCGACAGGCAGAGCTCAGTCGCCACAGTTACGTTCGTGGGTGATTGGTACAGGGCTCGCAGCGGCTACCTTTGCCGTGACTCGCCATCCAGCTGCCGCGGCCGCAGCGCTCGCTTTCGGTAAGAAAATCTCGAGTAAGCTCGGCGGCGAATAACTTCGGTGGCCTGTGTTGGCCGCAAGATCAACCCGACGCTGTTGCGCGCGTCGGTTCTGACCCCTGCGTTTTATGCAGCCTTTACTTGCCTTCTTTTTCCCTTTGCAGGATCGTAAGTACTGTAGATACCCGTATCCATCTTGGGGGAGAGACATGAACTGGTTAAGAGCACTCTTGATATCGCTGTTGGTCGTTGGCAGTCCATCCATTGTTGCCGACCCTGACAAGATCTGGGTGGGGTCGTGGGCAACCGCCCCGGAAGGTCCGGGATTCCTCGCGCCTGTCCCGGCTGCCGGGGAGTTGTTGGGCAAGACGCTACGCCAAGTCGTTAACTTGAGTGTGGGAGGAGATACGTTACGCGTTCGACTGACCAATGCCGATGGTAGTGCCCCGCTTAACGTGGGCGCTGCCCGAATAGCGCTGCAAGACGTCGATGCCTCCGTCGTCCCCGGCAGCGATCGGGGCCTTACCTTCAACGGCTCGACCACCGTGGTCATTGCCACCGGGGCAGCAGTGTGGAGCGATCCTGTTCAGTTGCAGGTCACGGGCCTGGCGCGGTTGGCAGTGTCTCTCTATGTTCCCGAAGCATCGAACGATCCGTTGTCCCCTGCGAGCCGCAACCAGTATGGTTTGCAATCTACCTATGTTGCTCCAGGTGACCAGACGAGTGCTGTGACACTCGCTGACATCGTAACGAGCGGTGAAGTGGTTTACTGGCTGAGTGGGGTGGACGTTCGCGCGAAGAAGGGCACCAATGTGGTCGCGTTCATCGGTGACTCGTTGACCGACGGTTTTGACGCCTTGCGCTTGGGTCCAAAAAATCCGTTTCCGTCCGTGTTGGCCTCGCGACTCGCGAACCGGCCGGGCGCGAATCCGCATTCAAACCAGCAGTGGGGCTTGTTGAACGTCGGGATTTCCGGCAACCAAGTGGTGGCTTCGAGTTTAAATACCAACGCACAAGTGCGCTTTCAGCGGGATGTACTCCAACAATCCGGGGTGACTCATGTCTTCATGTACATCGGCATTAACGATATCGGCGTACCGTCTTTGTTCGGATTACCGGGTATTCCCGCGACAGCCATCATCGACGGGCTGCAAAGTATGGCCAGCCAGGCACGGGACGCCGGGCTCACGGTCATCGGCGCGACTATTACGCCGTATGAAGGATTTACGCTCCAGATCGTGGGACCCTACTTCACTCCGGAAGGCGAAGCGAAGCGTCAAGCGGTGAACGAATGGATTCGGCAAACGGACGTATTTGATCACGTAGTCGACTTTGATGCGGTGGTGCGTGAGAACAATGCGCCAACGTTCATTCGCGGCGACTTGGATGGCGACGGTCTGCACTTCAACGAAGCGGGTTACAACGCAATCGGCGAAGCCATACCGCTGAAGTTGCTCACGACACGCCGCAGTTTGAAAAAAAAGTAGACGTGGGATAAGGACATTGATCGAAGCCGCCGCTGAAAGGCAAACCGCCGCGGGGTGGGGTTTGCGCCGCGATCAAGCTTCTGTCTGGCACCCCGCAGCAAAACCGTCCACAATCGGGGTGACCGGACAACCGAGGTTCTCCTATGTCTGCCCGCCTCCTGCTCATCACGACGGTTACAGCGGTTCTTGGGTTGAATTTCGGACTGGCGCTGGGCCAAACCCCCTCTGACGAGAATGGGATCGGCGCAGCCCAGGTGAGCGCAGCCCAAGTGTATGAACGGGCGGAACTGCTGGCCCGCGAGCTTGAGCGGATACGCTTTTACATGGGTGTAGTGCCGCCGCGCGAGCGTCGCTTCACCATGCAAGGCGCACAACCCCGACACGTCTTCTTCCAGACCCAGATCGCGTTCAGGCGATGTAATCTGCTCGCGCAACAACTCACGGGCATTTCGCGCACGGCCGCACCGGTCGCGCCCGAGGATGATCCGACGGTTGCAGAGGTCTACTCGATTATCGAAGCCGCACGCCAACAGTTGGATACGGTGGAGGAGGTATTGGACGCCACCCGACCGTTGCCGGAATTGCCGAGGATACGCGCTCGGGATATGTCCGGTGCGATGGTACGCCTGGTGGAAGCGAACCTGTTGCTGCATGAGTTGACCGACTACAAGGCCGATTGGTCGGACATCTGGGACAATTTGTTGCTCATCATCACCTACGTGGGTGGAGCTTTGCCGGAGGAGCGTCGCTATCCCGCTCTGGAGCCGCACATCCCCGGCAAATCGGTGGCGGACGTTGCCGGGCACTTGCTCGCCATTCGCAACGCCGCGGCACCGGCTTCCGAGGCTGTGGGTATTACCGAAGTCCGCACAACCATTACCAAACCCGCCGAGGGCGGTTCGTCGGCCGAGGGTCTGGCCGATCTGGTGACGACCTACGTCAACGACTTCGCCGACATCACCTATCGGCTGGGTGCGGAGGACGTCGAGCCACCGGACTACGTACGGCCGAGCCGTGTGTTCCCCTCGCACGCCTATCAGCTCGCCGGTGCCTTGCGCGAGCAAGCGCAGCTACTGGGCGAGATCTATGAAGACGGTCCTCGCGTGCGCTAGTCGGTTACCTCGAACAGGCGGTTTCGGTGGGAAAATCTCGCGTCAGCTCGGCGGTGAATGACGCCGGGCGATCCGGGTGTGTCTGCAAGATCAACTTGTGGGCATGGAGCAGCAAACGCACGGCACTTTGCGCGTGACTGCCGGGTTTACCGTACAAGTGATCGCCAAGCACTGGGAAGCCGATCCAACTCAAGTGGACGCGGATCTGATGTGTCCGCCCGGTCTTCGGCTTCACCATGAGCAAGCTGATGTCGCGATCCGTTTCTCGTTTGAATGCAATCCGGCGCACGTAAGTCAGTGCCTCGACCCCGTCCCGATCGGCGGTAACGCTGAAGCGACGCGCACCCAGGCGGATGCGTTCCCGCGGCGCCGCGACGCGATAGCGACTCTTGCGCCCCCTACACAGCGGTAGATCGATGGCGTGTGTCCCTTTGGGGAAGTCACCGGCCACCCATGCCAGGTAGTACTTGTGGGGAATGCGCGCAGCGAAGTCGGCCGTGATGGACGCTTGAGTGCTTTGATTGCGAGCGATAGCCAGCACGCCGCTCGTACCCTTGTCGATGCGGTGAATAGGGTAGAGTTTGCCGAACTCGTTTTTGAGCTGAGACCACAGTGTTGCGCCGTCGCTGGATTCTCGCGCCCTGTCGGCAAAAAGCGCGATCCCTGACGGTTTGTTGATGACCAACAAGTCGGAATCGAGGTATAAGACGTCCACGTCGTCAGCCCACTGAGAAAACCCTTCGGAGTATGAATGAACTTGCGTGACCTTCGCTATCTGGTCGCCGTGGCCGAACACCGCCATTTCGGTAGAGCGGCGGAGGCGTGCCATGTTAGTCAGCCGACGCTATCGACACAGCTCAAAAAGCTGGAAGAGACCCTCGGCGTAGCGCTGATCGAACGCAACAATCGCACCGTGCTCCTCACGAGCGCGGGCGAAGCCATTGTCGGCCAGGCGCAGCAGGTGCTCAACGAAGTCGCCACGCTCAACTCGATGGCAGAGCAGTTCAACGACCCGAAAGGCGGAGAATTGCGCTTGGGCATCATCCCCACCGTGGCTCCCTACTTGTTGCCTAAGATCTTGTCACCCCTACGAAGGCGTTTTCCCAACCTGCGCATACAGCTCAACGAAGCGCAGACACTGCAGATCTTGAGCCTGCTCAAGCAAGGCGATCTCGATGCGGTGATCCTCGCGTTGCCGGTCAATGAGGACAATATTGTAGAGCGTAAGCTCTACGAAGAGCGTTTCTGGTTCGCGACCAACAAACAACACCCCAAAGCCAAGCAACGTACCGTAAAGCTCGCCGACTTAGAGGAGGAACAGATCCTGTTGCTGGAAGATGGACATTGCCTGCGCGATCAAGCGCTGGAGGTGTGCCACACTCATCGTGCGGTGGAGAACACCAACTTTCGTGCGACGAGCCTCGAAACGCTGCGGCAGATGGTGGCGGCGGGCGCTGGCATTACCTTGATGCCGGAACTCGCCATCGCTGGACGTTCGGGCGCGGTCAGGTATATCCCGTTCAAGAAGCCCGAGCCCCACCGTACCATCGGTCTATGCTGGCGCTCGACATCACCGCGCAACGAGTTGCTGGCGGAATTCGCGGCAGTGTTGGAGGAACTGGCGGAGGGCTTCTTCAACTAGGTTATCCGCGACGCACAGGGTGCCGGGGAAGGTACCGGGACAGTTAGAAGCGTGCGCTGAAGCGGCGGGTGAATCCGATCGACCAAGTGTCATCGGCGAAAGCGCTGTCGTCCATGGTCGTATCGGACCAGCTGACCTGTACATCGATGCCCCGCACGATGCCGCCGATGCGCAATTCGCGATAGGAATAGTTGCGACCGATCACGTCTTCGGCAAAACTGCGGCCAACGGATCCATAGACATTGAGCCAGCTCGTGATGGCGTAACGATAGGTCGCCTCGAAGACGTGTGATCGCTCGTCCAGACCGATCCAGTTGTCGCCGACCGCTGCGAGGAGGGTCAGGTGATCGCCGACATGAGCCGCGAGCTGTAGTTCTGTCCAATCGTAATCGTTGCCCCATTCGGCCCCGTGAAACGTATAACGCTGCAGGGTGACGTCGGTGGCGAGTTTGTCGTTCCATTGTCGTTGAATGCCGACAAAGTAATCGACTTCGAGATCGCGATCGTCGCGCTCGGAATGCGCGCGGCTAAGCCAAGCACCCACGTACGCACCGTTGTCCCCGACAACCTCAACGGTGCCCTGGTAGACCGGTTTGTCGTCTTGAGCTTGTAGCACACCTCGGTATGCGGCTTTTGACCTCACGGCCACATCGAGATGCCCGTCAATGGCAGCGACTGGTTGAGCCAGCGTGAGCGCTAACGCTAACGCAATGCAGATCCTTTTATAGACACGCATCGTCATCGAAGAGTTTGTGGCGCGTATCCGTGCACCCCGTCTGGAGTCGTTCGAGCATGGCGCGGGTTTCTTGGAGAGAATGTTGTGAACGCACCAACGCGGCGACACCGGACAGCCCGGCAGCAGAGACAGAAGTACCTTTGAATACTTGATAGCCACCGCCTGCTTGGGTCGTCAGTTGCTCCGGTTTGGTGAACCACAGGCCCAACATGCCGGAAGCGGCGAACACACGCTCCACGTTTGCGGGAAAATTGTGGTTTGGTTCCAGGTGGTTTTCGGCCGCGATGATGATCACGCCACGCCGATATGCGGCATCGATGAGATCGCTAATGAGTGGGTCGTACGGTCCTGCGAGGCTCATGTTCAAGAGTTGGATCTCGCTGTCAATGGCAGACTGCAGCGCTCTGGCCAGATCGAATGAATTACAAGCGGTTGCGCCAGAACGAGAGTGACATGCTCCGAACACGTGAATCTCTGCATCCGGTGCGACGCCCACAACTCCCTGACGGTTGTCATTTGCGGCAGCGATTACGCCCGTCACAGCGGTGCCGTGTTTCATGTCAGCCAGGCTCTCGGCTTGTGCGATTTCTTCGAAACCACTGATCTGGCCCACTAGATCCGGATGCTGGACATCCACGGTGCTGTCGATGATGCCGACTTTGACTTCGCCGCCGCGAGAGTACGAGTGGAGTGCCGCGAGCTTTTCAGTGTGTTCCCCGAACTGATAGTGAAATAGCGGATCGTTGTAGACTGAGTTTTCGATGTTACCCATTCCGGCGAACGTTTGATTGGCTTGGACACGGTGAACATGTGCGATCGATTCGGCGGCGATCTGCAACGTCTCCAAACTGGAATCCGGACCTCGTTTGAATGCAACGCAATACACGCCAAGAGATTCAATCGGCCACCCGTCCCGGATGGTTAGATCGTGATGCTTCGCAAAGCGTTTCACCCGTTGCCGGGTCAACAGATCGGCTGTCCAACGGGAGCCGTTGCGGTAAGTCCGCTGGGAGCCACTGTAGATCGCCGGACTGGATTCCGGCATGAAAAACGTGACAAGGACTTCGTCGTCCTGGCTGAACGACGATGTGCTGGGGTGGGAAGCGCAACCGAACGCCAGGACGTAGCAGAGTAAAGGTACGACTGTGGTGCGTGTCTTCATAGTTCCTCGTTCGCCCATGCAATCTTGCTGGCGGTTTTGATCTTCTCTAGCGTTGCGGCCGGCGGGCGCTCTTCGAAACGAATCCGATAGATTCCTGCAGGGGTCGGATTACCGGCAACGGTACCACCGCTGGACAACACGAATCGTCTAATGTCTTCCTCAGACGTGTTTGGCTCGAATGCAACCTGCACGTAAAAGGCATCGTCTTCGATCGGATCGGTGAGCAAGCGATAGCTGGGTGGTTGTGGGATGCTGAGCGTCAGGAGCATCGCTGTGGCGACGACAACCGTGGCCGCCGTTGCCGCGTGCCAACGTTGCCATGTCCGCGATGGGGGACGTCGACCTCGAACGGTTTCGATAAGAAGATCCGTTTGGTTAGGTGCGTGGACGGATGTTGGCAGCGGTTCGGTGCTGAGTTGTTGCATGTGGTCGATGGTCATCGCAAGGTCGTCCCGGCACGTGTCACAGTCGTCGATGTGTCGGCTGCACAAAACGGTCTCTGTTTCGTTCAGCGTGCCGTTCGCATACCACGGCAGGAGTTCCTGACAACGTTGATGATCATTCATGCTTGATCCTCCAGGATGCGTTTCAAAGCCTTGCGCGCGTGGAACATGCGTGTTTTCACCGTGTTTTCCGGACAGTTCAAAATCTGACTGATCTCTCGATACGAATAGCCGAATTCGTAGGCGAGCACCACGACCGCGGCTTGTGGCTTGGACAGACCGCGCAGCGCAGAGGGAAGGTCCGTGGATGTTTCGCCGGTAACCGTTGGGGCGTCAACCGGAACGGGTAACGGCTTGTTACGCTGCAAAGCCTTCAACATTTTTTTGTACGCAATGCCGATGATCCATGTCGTCGGACTCGAATCGCCTCGAAAGCGATGGGCCGTGTCCCACACTACCAACAATGTGTCGTTGATGACTTCATCGGTCATGTCAGGGGTGGTGCTGAACCGCCGCAAGAATCTTGTTAAGCGCGGCTGATACAAACGGTACAGCTCGCGCAGCGCCGTTTCATCCCGGCGACTGATTCTATCCAGCAGTTGTCTTTCCACCATGGCCACAGCCCAGGCACTGTCTAGGTGTTAGTTCCCCGCGCTGCCCCAAAGGTTCAACGGTAAAAAGATATTTTTCGCTATGAACCATCCCGGTGGTTGAGCGGAACCCACGTTACAGCCAACGAAAGTGGGGAATGCCGTGCGGACCTTACCGATATGGATAGTCGCAGTGCTGTGCGCGCTTACGACGATGTCGCTCTGGGCAGAGCCGTACATTGCCGTGCGCGAAGGCATGGATTGCAGTCAGTGTCATGTTAACCCGACCGGCGGCGGCGGACGCACCGTGTTCGGCAACCAGTATGCCCAGAACCAGTTGGCCACAGAGACGCTGCCGCTGCCGCAGCCCTGGACAGGTCGGTTCGTTGACATGCTGCACCTCGGCGCTAACGCCCGATTCAGTGCATCTCAAAGTGACGTTGACGGTGTGGATACCAACCTCGATTTTCGTACCGATCAGGTCACCGCCTATCTGGGCCTCGACATCCATGACCGTTTGAGCGTTTACGTGGACCAGCAGGTCGCTCCGGGCGGATCGCTCAACCGTGAGGCTTGGTTGAAGGTCCGGTTTGGCGACTTCTACGTGAAAGCGGGCAAGTTCTTCATGCCGTTCGGCTGGCGTCTGCAAGACAACAACGCTTTGGTTAGGCAGGTATCGGGTATCAACATGCTGCAAGGCGACGACGGCGCGGAGCTGGGTTGGAAGCGCCGCGGCTACACGGCGCAGATAGCAGTCACCAACGGCAACGGTGGCGCGTCAGAGCGCGACGACGGTAAACAAATCACCGCGCGTTTTGCGCGAATCGCGTCGACGTGGCAAGTCGGTTTGAGCGTGGTGGATAACAATACCGATGTCGTCGACCGATCCGGCGGCGGCGTATTCGCCGGTGTCAGAACCGGTGCGGTGAGTTGGCTTTTGGAGTTCGACCGCTTTGAGGACGATGCCGAAGTAGGTCTATCTGACGAGATCGATGTGGCGCTATTGGAAGCCAACTGGCAAATCGCGAAAGGTCATAACCTGAAACTCAGCGCCGAACATAGCGAATCTGATCTCGTTGCCGATGAGCAGCGCCGCTACAGCGCGGTATACGAGTTCACACCGTTGCCGTTTTTGCAGATGCGCATCGGCTATCGCGACCTGGAAAGCGACGTATCGAATCCACTACTCAATTCGGAAGAGGGTTTCATAGAACTTCACGGATTCTTTTAACGAGCGATTGACCAATCAACCAACACATCATGGGGGAAGCCATGCACATTTTTTCATTACGCGCAGGAGCGCTTGCTTTGATCGCGTTGCTAGTCGCCGCGTGCGGTGGCGGCAGCAGTAGTAGCCGCGCAACGAATCCGCCGCCCCCACCGCCACCCCCAACGACAGTCGACGCAGCATTCGATCTGGCGGCATTTCAAGTGCCCGGCGGTGGTGGCGCGGGTACCGCCTCGGCGGATCTCACGATCAATTTGGATGACGGCACCGTCACAGGAACCGTCACGATCAACGGCATCACGGCGGTGGAAGTACGCTTGAGCGAGGGCTTTGCGGGTGAGCTGGGCACACTCATCGCTGCGTTGACCGACAACGGAGGCGGCGAATGGGCGATTCCCGATAGCACGGTGCTCTCGGCTGCGCAGCTCGATTTGCTGGATCAGGGTGGCCTCTTTGTCGAAGTGACGACCGTCGAATTTCCCGATGGTGAGTTACGTGGTCAGATACTCGTAGGTAACCAACAGATTTTCGTCAATGTGGTGGAAGGTGCTCAGGAAATCCCTCCTGTTGAAAGCAGCGCCTCCGGTTTTGCGGGTGTGACATTGAACGCCGATGACGGCAGTGTGATTGTGCACGTTACCGCAACGGGACTCGACGACGCTGTGGCAGGGCATGTGCACACGGGATTTGCGGGCACGAATGGCGGTGTGTTGATTGAGCTCGCGCAAGATGCGAATGATCCAGGTCATTGGCAGTCACCCGCAGACGCGACGCTGGACGCGGCGGGTCAGGATGCGTTGTTGGCCGGAGAACTCTATATCAACCTGCACACACCCGACCATCCGCCCGGTGAGCTACGGGGCCAGATCTTGAGCACGGAGTTTGAGCTGGTGCTGGTCGATTTGAGCGGTGAGGAGGAAGTGCCGATGGTCGACACCGATGCGGTGGGGTATGGGGCTTTGACGCTCAACCGCGACACGGCGGGTCTCGAACTGCATATCACCGCGCTTGGCTTGAACGACGCCAACGCAGGTCACGTACACATGGGTTTTGCCGGGACCAACGGCGGCGTCGATATTGAACTCGAGCAAGATCCAAGCAACGTCGAACATTGGCTGGCCCCGGCTGCGACCGTGTTGGATGCGGATCAATTGGCACGACTCGATGCGGGCGAGTGGTATTTGAATTTGCACACCCCCGACCATCCCGGGGGTGAGGTGCGCGGTCAGATCGCACCGGAGGGGATCGATGTGATCGTCGCCGCGCTGGATGGTGCTCAGGAAGTACCTGCCGTCGTATCGACCGCAAGCGGTGTTGGCGGTCTCACGCTCAACCGCGAAACGTTGGCCATCGAACTGCACATCACGACCGACGGGGCGGACGACGCGGCAGCCGCGCACATTCATCAGGCGTTTGCCGGTGCCAATGGCGGCGTGCTCGTCGAACTGGAACAGGATCCCAACGATGTTGCCCATTGGGCAGCGCCGGCCGGCACGACTTTAGACGAGGCCGGTCTAACAGCGCTTGGCGCCGGTGAGCTATACCTCAACGTGCACACGCCAGCGAACCCCGGGGGTGAAGTGCGCGGTCAGCTGGTGCCGGATAACGTGACTTTATTGCTTTTCCCAATGACGGGCGCTCAAAGCGTGCCCCCGGTCGTCAGCGCGGGCGGTGCGACCGGTGCGGTCACCGTCAATCGTGGTGATTATACGCTCGCGGCGAACATCAACGCGGTCGATCTGGACGATGCGGTTGCCGCACACATTCACAGCGGCCTAGCCGGTGATACCGGACCCGTCGAAATAGACTTTGCGCAGGACGCGACGGACGTCACGCGCTGGACGATCGACGGTGGTACGCCGCTCGACGATGCGCTGCAGACGCTGTTTAACAGCGGTGCGCTTTATCTCAACTTGCATACACCGGCTAATCCCGCTGGGGAGGTCCGCGGGCAACTCGTACCCGATGGCATAGAAGTTGTGTTCACCGGATTGTCTGAAGCTGACGTGAATCCACCCAGTGGCTCGGCAGGATCGGGTGTAGCGGCGACGACGATCGACGAAGACGCACACGTCATCAACACCAACGTAAATCTCAGCGATTTGGACGACGCTGACGCCGTTCAGATTCGCCAGGCACCGGTCATGCAGAATGGGCCAAATGTTTTCGATTTGAACCAAGATGCCACAGAGACTACTCGTTGGCGATTGGTTGACCAGATGTTGGATGACGCGGTCTATCTGGCTTTGCGTAATCGCGGTCTCTACGTGCAAGCAACAACGCCGACGTTGCCTAACGGAGCCGTGCGCGGACAGATTGAGCCGGAGCGTTCGGATCCACCGCCCGCAGGCGCGTTCCAAGTCGTCGCCGTACAACCAACGCAGGGGTCTAGTGGCGAGTCACCAGCCGAGATCATCGTCAATTTCAATCGCGATCCGTTGGCGAGCAGCGTTGATGGAGCACAGTTCGAACTACTTGGGAGCGGGAGTGACGGAGGTTTTACGGAAGGCAACGAAGTGGCGGTCATGCTGCCTGCACCGGATTTGGATGGAGCGACAGTGAGTTTTGATCTGAGCGCCACGACCCTGGCTGAAGATACCTACCGTGTTCGCATTGATCCCGAATCCGGCACGGCTCTGACTGACGGGACCGGCGCGGTACTCGACGGCGACGGTGACGGTAACCCGGGCGGGGCATTCGTTTCGACCTTCGAGGTGGTCGCAGCACCGCCGCCTCCGGCTACTTTGACGGATGTGCAAACGCAGATATTCACTCCCAGCTGCGCGCTGTCGGGATGCCATACCGGCGCATCACCGGCCCAGGGCATGGATCTTTCCGATGGTCAGGCGTTCAGTAATATCGTCGGCGTGCCGAGTGCGCAAAATGCGAGCTTGGACCGGATTGAACCTGGAGACCCGGACAACAGCTACCTGGTGCAGAAGGTGGAAGGTACGGCGTCGGGTGGCGGCCGTATGCCGCTGGGCCAGCCGCCTTTGTCCAACGATCTTATTCAGCTGTTACGCAGCTGGGTCGCCGACGGTGCGCAGGATAACTAGCGCTAAACTCGAGTCGCGCGGCTTTGCGCCTGCATCGTCAGCGCGACTCGTTCAGTTAAGGTCGTTGACCAACGAGGCTGCGACCTCCGGATCGACGTCCACCGCGTAACCGAGCGCTTGGTGATCGACGCCCATGGAGATCGTAGTCCCTTGTTTGGCGGCGTCGACGGTGTCCGGGCTGAGTTCGAAGCGGACGAAGTGTACCGCTGCGGTTTTATGTTCTGTCGATCGTTCGAGATCTTCGTTGGCGATGGCATAGATCTTCTCGCCATCGCCGACTTTGACCCATAGGGTGTGTTCGACGCCAGCCAGGTGGTTGAGCGCGATGCGGCGCTCTTCCACATCCGGATACTCCAACATGAAGGTTGCTTTCCAGTTGCTCCCGTCGGGAATTAACGGGTTGTATGCTGCGAGTTCTTCTTCGATTTCAGGTCCGGTGAATATTTTCTCGACCCTGAGCATCTCCTGCACTTGGTACTTCATCGTAACAGCGTCTTCGAAGTAGAGCGTTGCGTGCGCCCCTAAGTGAACCTGTCGGTATTTCTTGTGACGGATGACTTCGGCGCGAAAGTCCGTGCGCTTTTCAGCATATTCTTCCAGTGACCATAGGTCTTTTCTAGATAGTTTCATGGCGTGTCCCATCTCTATATCGCGTACGCATTGCGCACCATCGAGATCGGGTGCGTGGCCGTCGCCTCGTCCAACTCACCGGCGAGGCCGTGGGCAATCAGGCGGCCTGCCATGGGGCAGTCGGAGCCGAACACATCAGCACCGGCGTCTTTAACTCGGCGTACGACCGGTTTGACGATCTTCATGGCGTTTTCGTAGGTCTCGGCCTTGATGGCGTAGGTGCCGTCGTGGCCCGAGCAGCGCTCGATCGTGGTGATCTCGCTATCGGGGATTAGTTCCAGAAATTCTTTGGTGCGCATACCGAAGCTCTGAACGCGCTGGTGGCAAGCCGCGTGGTAAGCCACTTTCCCTAAGCTCGATTTGAAGTCCGTATTGGCGACGTCGGCTTTGTGCCGCAACATGAGATATTCGAAGGGATCGAAAAAGGCGCCACGTACTCGTCCCACGTCTTGATCCTCGGGAAACATCAACGGCAGTTCCTGTCTGTACATCAAAACACACGAGGGCACCGGCGCTATTAAATCGTAACCGTCATCGATCGCGTCGAGGAACAACGGCAGGTTGGCGTCTTTGAGTTGTGCAACCTTCTCGAGATCGCCGAGTTCCAGTTTCGGCATGCCACAACACTTGGCGTCTTTCAGAAGTTTGACCTCGATGTCGTTGTGATTCAGCACGGCGATGAGATCTTCGACCACTTGCTGGTCGCTGTGATCGCCGTAGCAGGTGACGTAGATCGCCACCTTCCCGGTGGTGCGGTCCGTGGCAACGGGTGTGGGCGCAACCCGGTAGTGCGTCTGGAGTTTCTTCGTCAGGGGCTGTTTGGCGAAATACGGAAGAGGCGCGTCGGCATGTAACTCCGCCACTTGCTCGCCTAACTTACGCAACGCCTTGGTTTCGGCAGCGGCGTTGGCGATGGCGGCAACGCCCGGGGTCGAGAGGGTATCGAAGACCGGGTCGGTCGAAGTAATCAAACGATCACGCCACTTGGTGTCCTTGTTTTTGAATTTGAACGCTTTCGCACGCAGCATCAGGTGCGGAAAGTCCAGTGCCCATTCGTGCGGCGGCAGGTAGGGACACTTGGTTTCCGCGCACAGATCGCACAGGAAACACTGATCGACGACTTTCATGTAGTCGTCCTTGTCGACCCCGTCTACTTCGAAAGTGTCGGACTCGTCCACAAGGTCGAATAGCGTGGGGAACGACTCACACAAACTGACGCAGCGCCGACACCCGTGACAGATATCGTAGACGCGCTCTAATTCTCGATAGAGCGAGTCCTTGTCATAGAAGTCGGGATTCCGCCAGTCCAGCGGTTCGCGCTTCGGGGCTTCGAGATTGCCTTCGCGTGCGGCCATGGTGTCCCTCGGTTCGTTGAGAAAATTGGCGGAGAACTCACCCAAAAAACGCGTTCACAAAAAGGGGCGATCGTGCCGCCCCTTCAGTCGTCCTTGTGGCTCTCCTGACAAAGAGCGAAGACTAGTCCATCGCATCCAGGGCTTTCTGGAAGCGATTGGCGTGCGAGCGCTCGGCTTTTGCGAGGGTTTCGAACCAATCGGCGATCTCGTCGAAGCCTTCGTCACGCGCGGTTTTGGCCATGCCGGGGTACATGTCGGTGTACTCGTGGGTTTCGCCGGCAACGGCTGCCTTGAGGTTGTCGGAGGTAGTGCCGATGGGGAGGCCCGTGGCCGGATCGCCGACAGCTTCCATGTACTCGAGATGCCCGTGCGCGTGTCCGGTTTCGCCCTCTGCGGTCGAGCGAAATACGGCGGCGACGTCGTTCTCGCCTTCGACGTCAGCCTTTGCTGCAAAATAAAGATAGCGACGGTTTGCTTGCGACTCGCCAGCGAACGCGTCCTTGAGGTTCTGCAAAGTGTTGCTGTCCTTCAAATCCATGGTGTCATGCACTCCTACTTAATGGTGTAAACGTTGTGTCCTGTCACACGGTGACCCGCGCTCAGTATATGCCTACTGTCGGCCTAATCCATTTGATACTTTGAATCGTCATCATAGATGCAATCTATCGAATTGACCTTCTGCCTTGAGCGCCTCGATGATAATCATTCGTATTTAATACGCGCTCTCGAGGGGGCACACCTTAGCTGTTTTTGGAACTGTGTTTTGGAATTGTGGTTTGTCATCACGATCGTGGCTGCATTTCTGCAGAATGCGCGGTCGCTGCTTCAGCAACGCCTGACGGGTAATTTGTCCGTTAACGGGGCTGCCTATGTGCGGTTTGTGTACGCAGTACCGTTTGCGTGGGCCTATGCCTTCGTTGTTTGGCGCGGGGCGCCGGAGGGGATCAACGCCGCTTTTTTCGTCTATGTCACGGTGGGTGCGGTGGCGCAGATGGTCGGCACGGCGTGTCTTTTAGGTTCGTTCAGCGGGGGGCGGTTCGCAGTCGGCACGGCTTTTTCGAAGACGGAAGCTGCGCAAGCCGCCTTGTTCGGTCTGGTGGTATTGGGCGACGGGCTCAGCGTCTGGGTTGTGGCAGGGATTGCCGTCAGCTTCGTGGGGGTGCTGCTGCTCTCCGGCCACCTCACGTTGCGAGATCTCGCCAGACCCAATCGCAGTATGTGGCTCGGCTTGGCGGCGGGAGCTGGGTTTGCACTTTCTGCAGTGGGCTTCCGGGGGGCGAGTCTAGCGTTGGACATGGGCACCTATCTGACCCGGGCAGCCCTCACCGTCATGGTGGCGGTGACGCTTCAGACTCTGCTCATGGGGGCTTATCTAGCGCGTTTCGAAAGAGGCCAGTTGACCGCGGTCGGGGTCAACTGGCGCGCAGGTGTGTGGGTCGGGTTGATCGGTATGATCGCCTCGGCTTGCTGGTTCAGTGCCATGACACTGAAGAACGCTGCGGTGGTGCGGGCGGTCGGGCAAGTGGAGTTGATCTTCACGATGGTGACCTCTATGTGGCTGTTACGCGAGCGGGTGAGCCGTCGTGAAATAGTCGGTATGGTGTGGGTGGTCTCCGGTATCGTCCTTTTACTGAGATAAATGACATAAGACATATGACTGAAACAGACACGGGCAGGCATCATGGCCACCACGCATATTGAAACTACGCATATTGAAACAATAGAACATGACGGATGGCGCGAGATCGTGCTCAACCGACCCGAGCGCAAAAACGCCATTGTCGGGCCTTTAGGCATGGAGCTTGCGGAGGCCGTCAATGCGGCGAGTGCGGCCTCGTCGTGCCGGGTCGTGTTATTGCGCGGTGCCGGCGGCGCGTTTTGCTCGGGGCTCGACCTCAAGGCGTTCAATGCCGATCCGGCGCCGGAGTGGCTGCCCGAGTTTCAGCTCATCTGGCGCGAGGCGCACGCAGCGCTGTATAACTGCCGCGTTCCCATCGTCGGTGCACTGGAACGGTACGCCATCAATGGCGGCGCGGCCCTGGCGCTTGCCTGTGATCTGCTGATTGCGGGAGAGACGAGCTTTCTCCAAGTGGGTGAAGTGCAAATCGGTATGGCGGCACCCTACAACGTCGCCTGGATGAACCTGCGGCTTGCCGAAAGCACAATGTCGCAGATTGCGCTGATCGGCGATCGATGCGTAGGCCCTGAACTGGTGTCACTCGGTGTGGCGCATCGCAGTGTTGAGGACGCGCAGGTTTTGCCCGAGGCACAGAGGCTCTGCACGCGTATGGCGGATTTTCCGGAAGATGGTTTGCGGCGGGTCAAGGCGGGTATCAGGGCGCGTCAGCAGTGTACGGCTGATGAATGGTTTGATCGTTTTACGCAAGCGGATCCCGTGGGCACCCGGCCCAGACCTAAGTCGATGAAGTCGTTATGACGGTAAACTCTCCGCAAACTCCGTGTTTAGACGCTGCCATTCCATGTGGAACCAGGGCGTGTAACGATCGGCTTGTTCTGCGAGTTCGCGTGTCAGTCGTTCTCGGCTCATCCAGCGCCAAGCTTCGATCTCGGTCGGGTTGATCCGCACTTCGGCGTCGAACTGGCCGACATAGACTGAGCACAGTTCATGTTCGGCGCCCAAGTCGCCGTACTGCGCCTGATATTCAAACTTGTAGACGAAGCGCAGCGGTGTATGGAAGCCGAGTTCTTGGGCCAAGCGTCGTTGTACGGCCTGATCCATCGACTCGCCTTCGCGGGGGTGAGAACAACACGAGTTCGACCAATAGAGCGGCCACAGGCGTTTGTCGGCGGCACGTTGCTGGATCAGTAGATCCCCGTCGGCATTGAAGATGAACAAAGAAAACGCGCGGTGCAACACGCCGTCGTTGTCGTGACAAGTACGCTTGTCCAGATGACCGACCACTTCATCGCTAGCATTCACCAATATGAGACGTTCGTTGTCGTCGGACACGATTTGCGCGGCTTGTGCTTCGGTGGATGCCGGGATGTGGGCCTCCGGTCGCTTGAGTTGGGTGAACTCCGCAGTATACGCCATCGCCCTCGTGTCGTATTCTCGATCGTTTGTTGGACTTCAAGGCAATAACCCGGTGAACGGCGGACGTACCCCGCGCCAACTCGCAGTGGATGCGGACGGCACGGAACTCGTGGTCTTCGAGTGGGAAGGCGACGGCTCGACAACCGTCTTCCTGGCCCACGCAACGGGCTTTCACGCTCGCTGTTGGGACAAGGTCGTGGATCTCTTGCCTCGAGACTGGCGGGTCCTGGCGCTCGAGACCCGGGGACACGGCCGCTCGCAAAAGCACCCGCCTTTCGTATGGGCTCGTTTCGTGCAGGATCTCTTGCTGTGCACTCGACAACTCGGCGTCAAACAAGCCATTGGCGTCGGACATTCCATGGGCGGACACTGCGTGGCGCAGGCCGCCGCCAGCGACCAGACGTTGTTCGAACGCCTGGTTTTGGTGGATCCCGTCATCTTCGAAGAGTCTCACTACCTGGTAGAGCACGAACCGATCAGACCGGAAGATCACCCGGTGTCTCGGCGCAAGGGGCACTTCGACTCCTGGCGAGAAATGTATGAGCGCTTCAAGGACCGCCATCCTTACAGTCTTTGGCGTCGAGACATACTCGAGGATTACTGCCGCTACGGTGTCGTCGACAATCCGCGCGGAGGTGTGGATCTGGCGTGCCCGGGTGTGGTCGAAGCCGCGGTCTACGTCAACAATTTCAGCAACAACATTCATCAGTGGCTGGATAAAATCAGCGCGCCCACCGTAGTTCTGCGTGCGCCTTCGGGCAGCGTCAACGCCGTGGAACAGAACTTCGCCGCATCGCCGACCTGGCCCGGATTGGCCGACGCGATGCCGAACGCCCGCGATTTCTACCTGCCTCATCTGACCCATTTCATTCCGATGCAGGAACCGGAGCTGGTGGCCGCTTACATACGCGGCGACGTCGTCGATCGAAAAATGTAAAACGCCGGTTAATTCATCCGGGCGGCGCTTGTGCCGGCTTTAGAACCTCCGCACACTTAAGCCACTATAAAAATGATCAGGAGGATTCATTGGGAATCCTAACTTGGCTTCTACTAGGGCTAGTGGTGGGTGTCCTAGCAAAGTTCGTCATGCCGGGGAAAGATCCCGGCGGAGTCATCGTCACGATATTGCTCGGCATTGCCGGTGCGTTCGTGGGTGGCTTTATCGGTTCGTACGTGGGGTTGGGCGAAGTCACGGGCTTCAATCTCATGAGTCTGTTTGTCGCGACATTGGGTGCCATTGTGTTGTTGGCGGTATACCGGATGTTTAAGAAGAAAGACGCAATCAGCGACGATATACAAGACCCGAACGGACCGTTGGATACGTAAGAACTGAGCTGACATTTGGGTCCGGTACATTAGCCCGAGTCCGCTCGGTGGCGGGCTCGTACCGGACTGTTCTATATTGGGTGCTTCTACGCTGTCATTCTGAAGGGGAGAGGGCTCATGCGAATCGGTGCTGCCATGGCGTTCAATCAGCACACGCCACCGAATTTCATCCGCGACGCGGTCCAGTTGGTCGAAGAAAAAGGCATACACGCCATCTGGCTGCCCGAGCATGTGCTCTTTTTCCCGGAGTACGAATCATCCTATCCCTATACCGACAGCGGACGTATCCCGGGAGATCCCGAAGGTATTCTCGACCCGTTCACGGCCATGACCTTCATCGCCAGCCACACAAGCTCGGTGCGATTGGGTACAGGCATCTGCCTGGTGCCGCAGCGGCAGCCCGTGTATACGGCAAAGATGGTCGCCGACGTCGATTTTCTCTCGAACGGACGAGTGGACTTCGGCGTGGGGATCGGTTGGTTGAAAGAGGAGTTCGACAACCTCGGTGTCGACTTCGGTCAGCGCGCGCAGCTGTGCGATGAATACATCGATGCAATGAAAGCGCTATGGGCCCCGGGCGTGACCGAATTCACCGGCCCGTCGGTCCGGTTGACTGCCTGTCACTTCAATCCGAAACCCGTGCAAACACCCCACCCGCCGATTTTTTTCGGCGGTGAAAGCAAAGCCGCTTTGCGCCGGGTAGCTGAGCGCGGGCAGGGCTGGTATGGGTACAACCTGAGTCCTGACGAGCTGGCGGCAAAGCTGGAGCTACTCGATTCGGCACTCGAACGGGCCGGTCGCACGCGCGACGACGTGCGTATTTTTGTGGGTCCCAACAGACATCCGATCAATGCGGAGACCGTTAGAGCCTATGCCGACCTTGGTGTCGAGCAACTGGTGGCACCGTTGGGTGCTTCGACCCTGGAGAAGCTGGCGGTACGCACCGATGCGCTGTTGGCTCTGTGATTAAGCCGCTACCTTAGACAAGTCTATTGGCTATCTCAGGTGTGCTGGCGCGCGCCGTGCTGGTCGCTGTGGGCTATAAAAGCCTTACAACTCGAACATCTGTGGCACAGACAAGAACGACGTGCAGCGTGACACTACGCCCGTTGCTTGTTGACTTGTTGAGCCCCCAGTTATGACCAAAGTTGCACGACAAAACGAAATGCCACGCACATGGTTTCGCTCGGAACGCGTGTTCCTGGAAGGCGATCAACAGTGGTATTTTCAAACCCGCGAAGGTGTCGACGTCGGCCCGTACGACAGTCAGTTCGAAGCCGAGATCGAAGCCGGGTTGCTCAAAGAACTCATCCGCGAGGTGGAAGGCGAACGTTCGATCATGCGCGTCATCCACGACTTCGTCGCGGAATCTCACTCCATGGGAAGGCCGCTGAAGCCGCGCTATCACGGCGAAGAGCTGCACCAAAGCGTTACGGCCTGAACCCTCTCTAGGCGACGCTATCCCGATAACGCTCGATGCACTCGAGATGTGCATCGACGCCGGTCAGCCCCGCGCTGTCCGTGCGCACGGCAAGATGGGTCGCTCCCAGATCGCGCCACCTGGCGGCGTGAGTCGCCCATCGATCCGGGTCACCGCCGGCATACATGGCCTGCGCTTGTACACCGAAGCCTGCCCAACTCAATCCCGCGGCTTCGCGGTGCTCCTTGAGGATGTCTATGCAGGCTTTCGACTTATCATTCGGGGCGCCTAACGGCATCCAGCCGTCACCGAGTCGAGCCGCACGCGCGAGCAACGCCGGGGCGCCGCCGCCGAACCAAATCGGCACACTTTGGGTGGGGCGCGGATTGATACTGGCCAGCTCGATACGGTGAAACTCGCCAGTGAAATCCAGGCTGTCTTCCTGCCACAATCTGCGCAGCAGCTGGACCTGCTCTTCCTGGCGAGCGCCTTTCTGGGTGAAGGGAATACCCAGGCCGTCGTACTCCACCTTGTTCCACCCGGTGCCAACGCCCAGACGCAGCCGGTTGTTCGACAGCAGGGCGACTTCCGCCGCCTGCTTGGCCACCAATACGGTCTGGCGTTGAGGCAGTATGAGGATGTTGGTCACCATCTCCACGCGCTCGGTGACTGCTGCGATGAAGGCGAATGTGGTCAACGGTTCGTGAAATTGAACGTCCTTATCATAGGGTCCCGAGAACCCACCCGGCCGGTTTGGATCAGCGCCGAGCACGTGGTCGTACAGCAGCATGTGCGTCATGCCGAGCGCCTCTACCCCTTGAGCGTAGGCTTTCATTGCACCGGGATCCGTACCGATCTCGTTGTGCGGCAGTACCGCGCCGAGTTGCAGGGTCATGTGTGTGTCCGTATCGGGAAACCCAGCAATATAGACTAACTAGTCTCTGTCCGGAAATGGACTCCCTGTCCATTTCCTCCGACGGTTTTCTCCGAAAACCTCCCAAAAACCTTAACTAGATAGAAATTGAGACCCGTCTAGCGCATCGGTACCATACGCGCCTTGTTTTTTCTTGAGCGTCGCGAAGTGCTCCGTTATGGCTGAATCGCCCGATACCGCAGAATTTTCGTTCGTCGAGATGGAGCACGATATCCTGCGCGTGTGGGACGACATCGGTGCGTTTCATCAGTCGCTGGAGAACACCAAGGGCAAAAAGCCCTATATCTTCTACGACGGTCCGCCGTTTGCGACGGGATTGCCTCATCATGGTCATCTGGTGGCCAGCACCATCAAAGACATCGTGCCACGTTACTGGACGATGAACGGTCGCTACGTACTGCGCCGGTTCGGCTGGGACTGTCATGGCCTACCCATCGAACACGAGATCGACAAGCAACTCAATATGAGCGCCCAGCAGGCGGTCGAGGAAATGGGCGTGGCGGGATATAACAACGCCTGCCGGTCGATTGTGCAACGCTATGTCGAGCAATGGCGGCATACGATTACACGGCTGGGTCGCTGGATTGATTTTGACGACGACTACAAAACCATGGACCCCTGGTACATGGAATCAGTGTGGTGGGTGTTCAAGCAGCTTTGGGACAAGGGCTTGATCTACCAAGGGGTCAAGGTCATGCCGATCTCGACGGCGCTGGGTACGCCGTTGTCCAACTTCGAAGCGACATCCAATTATCAGGACGTACAGGACCCGGCGATTACGGTGCTCTTCAAGCTCGACGACGAGGATGCCTATCTAGCGACGTGGACCACTACACCCTGGACGTTACCATCGAATCTCGCAGTGTGCGTGGGTGCCGATATCGACTATGTGCGCGCGCGCGACCCGGACAGCCGCCGGGTGTTGTACTTGGCCAGGGATCGATTGGACGCCTACGGTGAGTTCGAAGTGCTCGGCTCGATGAAGGGCAGCGCGCTCGTTGGCAAGACCTATGCCCCCTTGTTTCCTTACTTCGAAGACCAACGCGCGCATGGCGCGTTTGTGGTAGTCGCCGATGATTATGTGACTACCGAAAGCGGCACCGGCATGGTGCATCAAGCACCGGCATTCGGCGAAGACGACTACCGGGTTCTGCGTGACAATGACATCGAAGCCTTCGTTTGCCCGGTGACTTTGGGCGGTGAGTTCACCGCTGAGGTGACTGACTTCAGCGGTCAACAGGTCAAGGACGCCGACAAGGACATCATCAAGTATCTCAAAGACAGCGGCGCGCTCTACCGGCATGATGTCATCCAACACAGCTACCCCTACTGTTATCGGTCGGATACACCACTCATCTATCGGGCAATTCCGAGCTGGTATGTCAAAGTAACTGCGATTCGCGACAAGTTGCTGAACGCCAACGAGCAGATTCGTTGGGTACCGGAGCACATCAAAAACGGCCGCTTTGGTAATTGGCTGGAAGGTGCCATCGATTGGGCCATCTCGCGCAATCGAGTCTGGGGTACGCCGTTGCCGGTCTGGATCAACGATGTGACGGGCAACGCGAAGTGTGTTGGCTCCATCGACGAGCTCGCCGAACTTACAGGTGTGCGTGTCGACGATCTACATCGTGAATTCGTCGATCCCTTGACGTTCGCAGTGGACGGAGAAGAGGGAACCTATCGGCGAATCAGCGAAGTGCTGGATTGCTGGTTCGAATCCGGTTCCATGCCTTACGCTCAGTTGCATTATCCGTTCGAAAACCAAGATGTCTTCGCAGCCGGTTATCCCGCAGAGTTCATTGCCGAAGGCCTGGACCAAACGCGCGGGTGGTTTTATACCCTCACGGTACTGGCAGCCGCGATCTACGACAAGCCGGCCTTTCGTAACGTCATCGTCAACGGCATGGTCATGGCCGAGGACGGCAAGAAGATGTCGAAACGGCTGCGCAACTACACGCCGCCCGATGAGTTGATGGAGAAATACGGCGCTGATGCGCTGCGCCTGTACCTCATCAACTCCGGCCTGGTGCGTGGCGAAGAGCAACGTTTCGCCGATTCCGGCGTGCGTGACATGACGCGCCGGGCATTGCTGCCATGGTACAACGCCTTCGGATTTCTGCGCACGTATGCGCAAATCGACGGCTGGTCACCGGACAAGGGTCTGCACTTTGGCGACAACATTCTCGATCAGTGGCTGATGTCGCGGCTGCAGACGCTGAAAAACAACATCTCGGTGGAGATGGAAGCCTATCGCCTGTACAACGTGGTGCCGCAGCTGTTTGCGTTCATCGAGGATCTGACGAATTGGTACATTCGTTTGAATCGCTCGCGATACTGGGGCGAGGCCGTGACAGGGGACAAGATCTCTGCCTACAGCACCTTGTACACCACACTGATGGAGCTCTCCCAAGTCATGGCGCCGTTCACGCCGTTTTTGTCGGAGCATCTCTATAGGGAGTTGGCCACACTGTCCGGTGTGTCGCCCAGCCCGGCGTCCGTACACTTGTGCGACTATCCGACCGTCGAGGAAGGTTATATCAAGCCGGAGCTCGAACAAGCGGTAGAGCGCATGCAGCAGGTCATCCTGCTGGGGCGGCAGAAACGCGAAGACGTGAAGATCGGGCTCCGCACACCACTGAGCACTCTGACGATCATCCATCGCGATCCGGCCTTGCTCGGGGAAATGAAGGCGTTGAATGACTATATCGCTGACGAATTGAACGTGCGCGAGGTGACCTACTCGACACGCGAAGCGGACTACATACAACTGGTGGCAAAACCCAATTTCCCGGTGTTGGGGCGGCGCTTGGGCAAACGCATGAAGCCGTTTCAACAAGCCATCAACAGCTTGAGTCCCGAGCAGATCGCTACGTTGCAACAGGATGGCGTGATCGAGCTTGACGGCGAGCGGTTCGACAACGAGGAAATCGAGATTGCGCAGCAAGCGCGCGAAGGGACGAATACCGTATCCAACAGTCGCATCGCTGTAGATCTGGATTGCACGCTGACCCCAGAGTTGGTGCGCGGCGGCTATGCGCGTGAGATGGTCAATCGAATTCAACGCGCGCGTAAAGACCAAGACTTCGCCGTGAGCGATCGCATCCATGTCCGCTACCGGTTGGACGGAGACTTGCAACTCGCCGCGACAGAGCACAGCGACTACATCATGAACGAGACCTTGGCGCTGGTATTTGCGGCTGCGGCGGACGATGGCGCAGGCAAGAGCGTGACGACGGAAATCGACGGTATGCCTTTTGAGTTTTCGCTCGAGCGGGCTGGCGAGTAGACATGCGCTTCACCTATGTCGGGCCCAATCCTGAGTCCGGGATAGACCACGTCGGAACCTACCAGCGCTCGTTGCCGGTGAGCTTGGAGCGGATGTATGAGAATGCGTTGGACTGGGAGCATCTGCCGCATCTACATGCGTCGAGCTTCAGCGCCATCGAATGTCTAGATTCAGGCAGTTGGGGTTGGCGCGCCGAGGTGGTGTCCGCGGCAGGCGAGACCAGCCTGCTGGAGTTGCGCCTGGATAGATCTTGCCGTCGTTGGATTACCCGTAACCTCGCGGGTCGCAATAAGGGCGCGGAGATTTGGACGCACGTGTTCGTGACTGAGCCGCATGCAATGGATCTCGTCATCGACTTTTTTGTGCCGGGCGTTCCCGTTGAGGCGCGGGAGAAAGTGGGCATGGCCTATGCGCGTGCATACGAGCAACTCTACGATGAAGACGTATGGATGATGACCGAACGTCAACGCCAATTAGATCGGCGCGTCTCGGGTAAGAACGCGGACGAGACCTTGAGCTTTGCGGTTCCGCAACACGACGCCGCAGCGACAGCGGTCGAGTTTGCCGGGCGCAAGCTCTTCGTCACTCGGTATTCAGGGGAGTGGTTAGCCTATCCGGCGGCGTGTCCGCATCAGTTGGGTCCGTTGACGGACTCGGTAAGCGCCACAGGCGAAGTAGAGTGTCCCTGGCATGCCTACCGCTTCGATGTACGCACGGGTCAATGCACGACGGGTGCGGCCTGTGCGTTCGGACCGATGCCATCGGTGCGAGAACGCGACGGGCAACTCATTTTGTCCTGGGCATAGAGGTTGGGCGTCCCGTGGCACAGCACAAAGACACGCCGGCCACGTTTACCTTCGGCGATAACCATGCACTGTGCGATCGGTTGCTGAGCTTGGTCAGATCGGGGAAGAAAACCGCCACTTGCGAAGCCTTACGTGTCTTCGAGTCGGGCGACGAGGAGATGCCGGTAGTCGGTCGCCGCGACATCGCCCTCAATTGGGATGGCTCGCCCGCACTCATGATCGAAACGACGCAAGTGACGCTCGCCAGATTCTGCGACGTGGATGAAGATTTTGCGCTGGCCGAAGGGGAAAACGACGATCTGCGCGGCTGGCAGGCAGATCATCGGGAATACTTCGACCGCAACGGCGGTTTCGACGCCGAGATGATGTTAGTGCTCGAGCGGTTTAAGCTCATTCGCGACTACGCTTCGGGATGAAATCGGCAGCGATCGGGTGAGTCGGTCCAGCGCTCCCCTTCGCGAGCGGAGAGTTACTCGAGTTGGTATAGCGCAAGCGCCGAGGAGTACATTACGTTTGTTGGCTTGTCAACGTTTCGATCTTTTTCAGGACCGCGTTCGTATGTAGTAATGCCACGAGTCTGTTGGCGATCTCAATACCGCGTGCGCCGGCTAATGCCGCCTTGTCGTCAGATTCACTGGCCGGGAAGGCATCGAGAAACAATTGAGCTTCGATCTCGGCCCATTGCTCGGCAAGCGCCACGTAGCGTTGCATGAAATCGTCGACGTAACCTCGCTCGGGTGTGAAACCGACAGCGCGAGCCGCGCCCCATAGGCGAACGATCTCGGCATCGCGCGGTGCTATCTCACCGTCGGGACCGATGACGATGGCGCCGACTGCCGCCATGGATTCGATGTCCTCGCTGGTCAAGCAGGTGGCATCGGCGAGTCTGGCAACGGAACTGGGTGATTGATCATCCGTGTCCTTGATCAATGCCGGTAGCAGTTGAGTGAGTGCCGGCCTATTGAGCGTGTTGAGGGACGGATCCTGGGTCACTTTGTTCAACACGTCTTTAACGAGTTTGAGCGGTAGAAAGTGCTCGTCTTGAAGATGCTTGATGAGCAGTGTGCGTTCCACGTGTTCGTTGGCGTACTCCGCGACGTTACGTTTCGGTTTGACGGGTTCGGGCAGCAAACCCTCGCGTATGTAGTAGCGGATCGCCTCGCGATTGACACCGGTACGGGACTCCAGCTCTTTCATCTTCATGTGTCGTTTTCAGCGGCTTTGGGATGTAGTACCACGGGCAGATCCGTAATCCCGCGCACAAAATTGGACTTCAAACGTTTGGCGGGTCCTACCACCTCAACGTGCTCGAAGCGCTTGAGGATTTCTTCCCACACCAGACGCAGTTGCATCTCTGCCAACCGATTGCCCATGCAGCGGTGCACACCGAAGCCGAAAGAAACGTGGTTGCGGGCGTTGTCTCGGTCGATGAGGAACTCGTCGGGCCGGTCGATACGGGATTCGTCGCGGTTACCCGAGACGTACCACAGCGCGACTTTGTCGCCCGCTTGCATCTGCTTGCCGCCGAACACGACATTTCGCGTTACGGTTCTGCGCATGTGCATGAGGGGCGTTTGAAAGCGGATGATCTCCGACACCATGTTGCGGACCAGACCCGGGTCGGCTTTGAGTTTGTCGTATTCGCGCGGATGCTCGTTGAGCATCAATACGCCGCCTGAAATGGAGTTACGCGTCGTGTCGTTACCGCCCACGATGAGCAGGATGAGGTTGCCCAGGAATTCCATGGGATCCATCTCTTGAAACGCTTTCGAATGTGCCATCAGCGTGACGAAGTCGTACTTGCCTTCGGGCGACTGTTTGGCCCGCTCGCTCCAGATGCCGGTAAACACTTCCAGGCACTCTTGCAGGGCGGCTTGGCGTTGTTCCTTGGTGACACTGTCGTCTCCTGCGATTTCCGGGGAGGCTGTTGCCATGTCGGACCAATAGGTCAATCTGCGGCGCTCATCGAAAGGAAAATCGAATAGCGTCGCAAGCATCTGCGTAGTGAGTTCTATGGACACACGATCCACCCAGTTGAACGGTTCGCCCAACGGCAGTTCGTCCATGATCCTGCCGATACGCTCGCGGATGAGCGGTTCCATTTTAGCCAAGCTCTGAGGAGAAACCGCGGGGGTGACCGCCTTGCGCTGAGCGTCGTGCTTGGGCGGGTCCATGGCGATGAACTGTTCGACGGTGAATTCCGGGTCCTGATCGCCCAGCACGATGGCGGGAAAGGATGAAAAGGTCTCGGTGTCCTTTTCGATCGCCATGATGTCGTCGTAGCGCGTCACCGACCAGAAAGGGCCGAAGTCGCTGCTGGAGCAATAGTGGACCGGCGCTTCTTCGCGCAATCGTTGGAAGAGTGGCCAATGCGCGTCATTCTCGAAGAGCGTGGGATCGGACGGGTTCAGCTGATCCAGCGGGAGGGTGTTCGTATCGATGTTGGTCGCGGCCATCGGCGCTCTCCATGAGGGTGAGCGCGCTACTATAATACGTATTACGTAGTATTACTACGTATAAATATCCGTCACCGTCCTCCATTGTATTCCGGGGATCGCCTGCTGGATCATGGTCGCCCCAACAGAAGATGGAGCGGTAGGCCATGGCGGAGCAAGTGGTGTTATACGAAGAACGCGACGGCATCGCGATCATTGCCATCAATCGACCCGAGAAGAAGAACACGCTCACCGAGGCCGTCATACAAGGGATCGCTGACGGTGTCGATCGAGCAGCTCGCAGCGAGGCGGTCGCGGCAGTCGTACTCCGGGGTGTGGGGGATACCTTCACGGCCGGTTACGATCTGACTGCCGGCGGCTCGTGGGATACGCCTTACGCTGCACCCAAGGTCGAGCACCGCGAAGGGGCGTGGGACCCGGTTCGCGACTACTATTTTATGGGTAACAACGTACGGCGCTTCATGTCGATTTGGCATTGTCCTAAACCGGTGCTGGGTGAGATTCGGGGATGGGCAGTAGGCGGGGCCACCGATTTGGTGTTGTGCTGCGATCAGCTCTACATGGCGCGGGATGCCCATATCGGTTACGCGCCCAGTCGCATTTACGGCACGCCAACGACGATGCTGTGGGTGTATCGTCTGGGTTTGGAGCACGCCAAGCAGTTTTTGTTGACCGGGCGCGCGATCGACGCACCGACGGCGCACCGCATCGGGTTGGTCGCGCACGTGGTGGAGAGCGATGAGTTGAGCGACTTCATCGAGGCGGAGGCGAAGCTGTACAAAAACATCCCGGCCAACCAGCTGGCGTTGAACAAACTGCTGATCAATCAAGCCTTCGAGAACATGGGTTTGCGCACGACGCAAATGTTGGGGACGTTCTTCGATGGAGTCACACGCCACACCGAAGAAGCTTACCGGTGGGTGGAGCAGTTCGAAAAACAGGGCTTCAGGGAGACGATCCGCGACCGAGACAAGCCTTGGCAGGACTACGGAGAGAAGGACCGGTCCTAATTTCCCGAGAAATCGGGTGTGCTGCCGTTGAGATAGGCCTCGATGGCTTTGTCACGATCCTGCGTCGACGCACTGAACAGGTTCTGATCCGTATCCATGTGCATGATGGCGTGGTTCAGAGCGTTGACGATCTGGTTAGTGGACTGTTTGATCATTTGTGCCGCAATCGGTGGTTTAGCGGCGTAATGTCGAGCCATCGTGTCGGCGGCCGCGAGCAGGTCGGAGGGCGGCACGACCTCATCCAGTACGCCCCAATGCTGCAACGTTTGCGCATCGATGCGATGTCCCCCGATGACCGCGTGTTTGGCTCGAGCCGGGCCAACCAGGTTGATCAGCAGGGGTAAGCTCTTCCACATCAGGTTGACCCCGATGTCGATCTCGGGGTACTGCATGAAGCAGTTGTCCGCTCCGATGCGAAAATCGCACGCCGTGGCGATACAAGCGCCGCCGCCCATGGCGGCACCGTTCCAGGCTGCGATGGTGATCTGATCGATATCGAGAAGGGCTTCGATCGCGCGTTCTCCTGCGCGCATACGCCTGCGCCGTTGGACGAGCGGTACTTTGAAGGCGGTGCCGGGGTCGGTCAGATCGGCGCCGGAAGAGAAGTGTTTACCGCGGCCGGTGAAGATCACCACGCGCACGTCCGCTGCATCGCTGAAGGCGCTGGCGACGTGAGCGATTTCCGTCAGGTGCTCAAAGTGCAACGCGTTGGCCTTATCGGGCCGATCGAAGGTCACCGTCGCGATGGTACCCGTGGTGGTTAGAGATAAATGCTGATAGTCCACCCGCGCATTAAAACAGAACGTGGCGACGATTTGAGACAGGCAAAGTAAAAACGGGCTGAGATCGTGGTTCGATCTCCAGCCCGTTTGGAAGATAGGAGGGATATCCGTGGGAAGGGGAGGGAGGGGAGGATCGGATATCCCTCAGGGAAACTGTTTTGTCGTGTTGGCTTTACTCGGTTTGTTACCTTAGTAAGCGTTTCGTTGAAGTGTATGTTACGTCAGGTAACACTAAATGCAACCCAAAGTAACGCAACAGTATGTTGCAATATTGCAACGCTGATACCGTGAGCGTACACTCCCCGCATGGATTGGGACGAACTGCGGTTCTTCCGCGCTGTCGCGGACTCGGGGTCGGTGCGCGGAGCAGCGTTGGAACTGGAAGTGAATCCATCCACCGTCACGCGACGGCTCGAGCAGTTGGAAACCAGGCTGGGTGTGCGCCTCTTCGTGCGCCGCGCCACAGGACTTGCGATCACCGAGCACGGCGCGGCCATGGCAGCCGCAGTGGACGAGGTCGCGCAGAAGATCGAGGCGCTGACCCTGTCCGTATCCGGTGCCGATGCGGGCACCGCGGGTACCGTCAACCTGAGCCTGCCCGATGTTTTTCTGCATCATACGGTGCTGGGCGCGCTCGGCGGGCTGTTGCTGGAGTTTCCCGAGTTGAAGGTGCGATGCCAGTCCATGCCGCACGCCGCGGATGACGACGCCCTAACGGTCTCGGTGCGTCTGACGGATACACCGCCGCCGCAGCTCATCGGTCGGCCTTTTCGACCTTTGTGCTTGGGGGTTTACGCGTCACGGCAACACACCCAGACCGAAGATTGCTGGGTCGAGGTGAGTGGCTTGGGCGACCTCGATACACGCGGCACCGCCATCAAGGCTGCCTATTTTCCCGAGGCGCAAACGGTGTTTGCCGCTGATCTGAGCACCGGCGGTTGCGCAGCGATCAAGGCGGGTATGGGGGTCGGTGTCCTGCCATGCTTTGTCGGCGAAGCCGACCCGGAACTTATCCGGGTCCAACAGGTGCCCATGCAATCCGGACCCATGGTGTGGATTCTTTCGCATCCTCAACTTCGGGGTGTGCGTCGGGCGCAGGTCGTGATCGACAAGCTTAGAGAAATTTTCGCTGAACGTAGTTTTTACTCGCGGCCGTGACGTGCTTTATGCAGAATTTGCGGATCATCGATCGGCATCAACCATCACCTAAGGAGCGTCGCGTCAGTGGGTCCGGCGTCGCATAACTACTTCTCGCAAAGGCTGCGTTTGCACTACCTGGATTGGGGCAATTCGGATGCACGGAGCCTGGTGTTCGTGCACGGCATACATGACCATTGCCGAACCTGGGACGACCTTGCCCGTGCGTTTGTCGCGGACTTCCACGTGGTCGTGCCCGACTTACGAGGACATGGCGATTCCGAATGGGTGCGGGGGTCGAGCTATCACTATCTCGATTACATTTACGACCTGCACCAACTGGTCGTGCAAGCTCAGCTCGGACCGATTCACCTCGTGGGCCACAGCATGGGCGGTTCCATTGCGTCCCTGTTCGCGGGGGTCTATCCGGAACTGGTGGAACGCCTGGTGGTCATCGAAGGCATTGGCCGTTGGAGTGCCGCCCAACCGCCGCAGGACGCCGCCGACAAGATCCGCGAATGGGTGGGCAATACGCGAGCCTTGGCAGCACGACAGCCGCGCCGCTATCCTTCGTTGAGCGACGCCTACCACCGTATGCAACAAGCCAATCCGCAACTGGACGACACGCAAGCATTACATTTGACCGTACATGGTTCCAATCAGAACGAAGACGGCAGCTATAGCTGGAAGTACGACAACTACACGCACAATTTTTCTTCGGCCGGATTGTCGGAGGCCGAGACGCAGAGCTTATGGGAGAATATCCGTTGTCCCGTGTTGGTCATGCTCGCGCAGAACGGTCTCGAACACCGGATTGGTCACGACGACACGATGCGGCATTTGCATCGAGGCGATCTCGTGACCATCGCCGACGCGGGTCACTGGACCTATCACGACGATTTACCGGGGGTACGTTCGATCATCGAGCATTTTTTTCAGAAGGAGCGCGAATAGTGTTTGTTGCGCGTATGGGACGGAGGGGGTCTTAGTATGCCCACTGCACCGCGCCGGCTGCGTTGTGAGTTCGTCGAAAACCCCACCGGGGTAACCCGTGCACAGCCGCGGTTGTCCTGGTGGGCGCAAGACAAGCGCTCCGCAGAAATTCAAACCGCCTACGAGATTTTGGCTGCATCGTCGCCGGATGTGCTCGACGAAGACATCGGTGATCTTTGGGCCAGCGGTCGCGTGTCTAGCAGCGATACCACTTATGTCGCTTATAGCGGTCAACCCTTGTCCTCGGCTCAGCGCGTGTGGTGGAAAGTCCGCACGTTCGACAGCGATGGCTTGGCGAGCCCCTGGAGCGATACCGGGTCGTTCGAGGTGGGTTTGCTGGAAGCCTTTTGGCCGGCGCAGTGGATTGGCACCCATTTGATGGGCAGTCGTTCGACCGCCAGTCGGGTCGCGCAAATCTGCAAAACTTTGGAGCTGGCCAGCAAGGCAGTGTATGCCCGGCTGTATGTGGCAGCGCTCGGTGACTATCGATTGTTCATTAACGGTAACGCCCTGGGTGCGGTGGTTGCCCCTCAAGTATTGTGCGACTTCAGTCAACAGGTTTACTACCAGACTTACGATGTCACCGAGTGTTTGACGCGAGGCGCTAACACACTCGGTGTGCTGCTCGCCGATGGGTACTATGCGGGTTCACTACCGGGGCGCGGCCGCAATGCCTATGGCGTCAAGCCTTGCCTGAAGGTTGTATTGAATGTGTTGTGCGAGGACGGCAGCCAGCTTCACCTGGGTTCCGACCAGAGCTGGCGCTGGCAGCCGAGTTGGATTCTGGGGGCGGAAACGCGCTTCGGTGAACATGTCGATGCGCGCCAAAAACTCGATGATTGGTGCGACGCAGGGGTAGATCTCGATTCGTGGCCGCCGGTGGAAACGGTATCGGTGGGCGAAGTGCAACTGACCGCACAACTGCACCCGGCGCTGGCCGCAATCAGAATGCTGCCTGCGGTGCAGGAACTGAAGGGCAGGCGGGCGGATTTCCCGCATTCACGCGTATTCGACTTCGGCACCCAGATCGTCGGACGTCTGCTGCTAACGGTCAAAGGCACAGCCAGCGATGCCATCGAGGTCGAGTACGCCAACGATGTCGAGTTCAAACATCCGACTCGCGATACGTATACGTCGTTGGGCGACAATACACTCGAAGCATTCGAACCGCATTTCAGCCTGCATGGCTTTCGTTATGTGAGAGTGAGTCATCGGTTGAGTACGACCGCCATTTCGGCAGTGCACGCGATGAAGATCGGCGTGGCCCAGTTGCAGGGCATCAGCTTCGAGTCCGACCATCCGACACTCAATCAACTCTTCGATGCGCTCAGCCTGAGTGTCGACAGTGTCAGTCGCTCTGTGCCCATGCGCGGCATCGACCCTGAGCAGCACTATGCGGACTTTGGGTACGCCGTCACCTGGTTGCCGGTTCTGGCGCGGGACGAGCGCGCCCACGCCTTGGTGCGTAAATGGGTCGCGGATTTGGCGGCGCGGTTAATCGATTTCGAGGAACCCCACCGCGATGTCCTTGCCGAGTTTACGACGCTGATACACACCGTCTGGGCGCTTTACCGTTTTCAAGGTGACCGCGACGTGCTGGATGAGTGTTATGCGGTCATTCGAGCGCATGCCATGTCGTTCAAACACCAAGGTGCTGAACTGATCGACGCCGGCGTTAGAGGGGACTTATACGTTGCGCCAACGACGAGTCATCGCGAGCGCGACATCGAACGTGTGTTGGTAGCGACCGCGAGTCTCTACGGTACTTGCAACATCTGCGCGCAGATCGCACATATCTTGAATGCATCGGTGGACCGGCAGAGAATCGACGCCACCGCAGCGGATCTCAAAGCCGCATTCCGCCGTCGCTATCTCACCAATGACGGTCACCTTGCTGTGGATACGCAAAGCGGCTATGTCGCCAGCATCCACCATGAACTGCTGGAAGGAGATGAGCTGCTTCTAGCACAAGCACGGTTAGCGACGTTGCTTCAGGCAGAGAACTATCACGCGAGCGTGGCGCCTGCGCTCATTCCGGCGCTGTTGCCCGTGCTTACGAATGCTCAGCGGCTGGATCTGGCTTACATGCTATTGCTGCAAACGTCTGCGCCCAGCTGGTTGGCGAGCATCGACGGCGGCGGGGCATTGATCGGCTACCCGCAGGATTTGGGATTCGATCCTGCTCAGATAGGCATCTGGGAATGGCTGGTCGATTGCCTGATCGGCGTGCGCGTGACGCTCCCCGACAACGATAATCGCGGCGAAGCCCGGCAATACGTCATAGAACCGCGGCCGCCGTTCGGTCAGCAGTTCCTGGCGGGTTCGCCAGTGCAGTGGATCGATGCGAGCATACCCACGGCCTATGGCATGGTCCGCACCGCATGGACCATCAAGGAGAGTCACTTCGAGCTGAAGTTGGAGATACCGCCCTCGTGTGTGGCGTGCGTCATCACACCGGACGGCATCGAACAGCATGTGCAGAGCGGCACGCACCGGTTCGTCATGGACTTCAACCGTGGGGGTGACGGCATCCCCACGTTACTCGATTTGACCGGTAACGATTAATGTGACGGGACACTAGCCTATGGACGGCATCCACGACCTCGGCGGTAAACAGGGCTTCGGACCCGTTATCGGTGCTGCCCCACCGCGCTCGCAAACAGTGGGCTTCGAAGAGCGTTGGCATGCCTGTGTACACGCGATCGTCAACACGTTGATGGTGAGCGGCATTACGCACAACGTCGACCGCTTTCGCCATGCCATCGAACGGATTGATCCGGCGTGTTACCTCACAGACACTTACTATGGTCGCTGGTTGGGTGCAGCGGAGACCTTACTCGTTGAAGCCGGCACGCTGACGCAAGTAGAGCTAAACGCGCGTGTTGCTGAACACCTTGGGACGTATTGCGAACGCGAAGGAGTAACCGAGGAAACACTCGAGCTCTCCACTGCACCGATCGCCGCGCAACCTGACGCGAAGGTGCAATTTGACTATCAAGCGAAGTTTTACGCAGAGCGTGCGTCGGACGACCCGGCACGGTTCGCGGTTGAACAATTAGTGACCACAAGAAAAGTGCCCAGTGCCGGTCACACCCGACTGCCGTCGTACGTACGCGGGAAAACAGGGAATGTGATCAAGGCGCACGGCGTGTGGGTGTTACCGGATACCAATGCACACGGTTTAGGCGAGTGTCCGACACACCTGTATACCGTCGAGTTCGGCGCGCGAGAATTGTGGGGTGACGGTGCCGAAGACAACGGTAGTGTGTGCATCGACTTGTTTGAGCCTTATCTGGAGCATGCGGGATGAGAAAACATCAAGTTACCTTGCGCGTCGAAGCTTTGGAGAGCCTGCTCATCGAGCGAAAGCTCCTCGACTCACAGCGTGTCGATGAGTTGATCGAACTCTACAACGAGCGGGTCGGACCCATGAACGGCGCACGGGTCGTGGCTAAGGCCTGGACCGATCCCGAATTCAAGGCGGCCTTGCTCAGCGACGGTTCTCGCGCCATCGAACCCTTCGCGTTCGAGGGCGGCCAGGTGGAGAAGCTCGTCGTCGTAGAAAACACACCTGAAGTGCACAACGTGGTCGTGTGTACCCTTTGCTCGTGCTACCCATGGGCGCTGCTGGGCCTGCCGCCCAAGTGGTACAAGGACCCGGCCTACCGTTCACGCATCGTGCGGGAACCTCGAGCAGTGCTCGCCGAGTTCGGCGTGACGCTGCCGGCATCCCAAGCCGTGCGTGTGTGGGATTCCTCCGCGGAAGTGCGTTATCTCGTATTGCCGGCTAGGCCCGCGGCCTGGGGTGATCGGAGCGAGGCCAAACTGCAAGCGCTGATCACCCGCGATAGTATGATTGGGGTCGAAGTGTTGGCGGAGGGACAGCGATGACGGCTGAATCCCACGACCCACTCGTTGAGTTAGACGCTGCTGCTCGACCGCCGATGGCCAACGGCGAGGTACTGTTCGACGAGCCCTGGCAAGGCAGGATATTCGGCATGGCCATAAGTCTGCACGAGCAAGGCGCGTTTGTGTGGCCGGAATTCCAGCAAGCCCTCATCGATTCCGTGGCAGAGTGGGAACGCGAAAACACGAATGAGACCGACTACCCTTATTACGAGATTTTCGCCGAAGCTTTGACAGCGCTGCTGGCGGGTAAGGGCATCGTGACCCAGCAAGGGTTGGAGCTACGCACGACTGAACTTGCGGCGAGAGCGCATGGGCACGATCATTAAGGCCGGTCACCGACGCGATTGGTAAGGTACGACACGTGACGACAGATACACGTGGTATGAACGATACGACGATCGTGGCGGACCAGCCGGGCAAGATCGGCCGTTTTCCTTTGCATAAACGCGTTGGCAAGGGCGGCATGGGCGAGGTTTATCGTGCATGGCACCCCAGCTTGAAAGTCGATGTTGCACTGAAAACCATCTTGCCGAAGTATTCGGATAACCCTTACTTTCAGCGCAAACTCCTCGAGGAAGGGGAGAAGCAGGCACAACTGCGTCATCCGAATATCCTGCGTATGCTCGACAGCGATGAGGTCGACGGGCAGTGGTTTTTAGTCACCGAATACGCTGAGGGTGGCACGCTGCGGGACCGCATCCGCGAAGGATTGTCAGCCAAAGCCGGATTGGCCGATCTGCGCAAGATTGCGCATGCCCTGGCGCATGCGCATACCCGCCCGGAACCGGTTGTCCATCTCGACATCAAACCGGAGAACATCCTCTACGTCGACGACGAGCCGAAGCTGGCCGATTTCGGCATTGCGCGGATCGCCGAGGGCGGTGAAGTAGATTCCACGCGCGTGGCGTTCGATCCAAGGTACTCGCCGCCGGAACAATTGGAGGGTCATCCGAGTCCGGCGTCGGATGTCTATGCGCTTGGCCTGATGTTGCGGGAGCTGGTGGCCGGTATTGCGCCGAAAGAACGTCGCTCCGCGCGCCTGAGTGCCAAGGAGATCAGCGAGGAGCTGCCGGATCGAATAAGGGGAGCGCTTGCCGATCTCGTAGGAAGGTGTACCGCACAGGACCCGGCACTTAGACCGACGGCACCGGAACTCGTCGAGACGTTGGATAGCTTGTTGGAAGCAAAACGAAGTGTATCGAAATGGGCGCTGGTGCTGGTGGTAGGCACGGGATTGGCCATCGGCGCATTGCTGCCAGACGTTCGAGAGTGGAGTCTAGCTGCTTACCGTTCGATCTTTCCACCGGCATCCCAACAAGTTGAGTTTGCGGTACAGCCGGCGCAGGCACGGATCTGGGGTGGAGAGTGGTTGGAGAGGAGCACGAGACTCGATCGCGGTAGTCACAAGATTGCAATCACCGCACCTGGATTTATCGGACGCGTGATCGATCTGGAGGTGCCACTGGACGAGTTGCGAGTGACCGTGGTGCTCGACCCGCGGCCGGATACGATAGATCTCGAGTATCTGACCTTCCAGGAAATGAGTGCCCGTGAACGAGACGCTGAACTTTTTGCGATCGACTGGCAAGACCCTGCGCTCAAAGCAGCCGCAACGGTGTTGGCTGCACCGGAGCCCGGCATTCGAAGTGAGACGTTAGCCAATCTCAACGTCTTGGCGTTGGCCAACGATGTAGTGGCTGCGGCCGCTCTTTATCTGCACGCGAGCTTGTCCGGTCGGGAGATAACCAGTGAACTGACCCGCCACCTGCGCCGTGCCGCACACACGGACGATGCGCTGACCGCACTGATGTATGCAGAGCATTGCAGTGCGCTAGCGCTCACGGCCGTCGCGGCAGAAGAGGTCGCTAGCCATCGTCGGTGTGCCGTGGAGTATCTCAAAAAAGCGGGACGTTTCGGCATGACCGATACCGTCGGGAAGCTCACCGCGTCTCACTCGGGATCGACGATTTCGAATTCGAGCCGCACGCCGTAGAAATCTGCATCGACGTCGGCATTGACGTCACCCACTTTGCGAAACTCATGCATTGTGGCACCGGACACCTCGGCGAACACCGATTCGGCTTCAGCACTTTGGCCTTCGAGCGCGAATACGTCGATCGGTTCCTGGGTCAGCAAGGCAATGATCGACGTCGCCCCAGCGGGTGGTTGGGCTTGGATCGCAAAATCCATCTCTGCCGTCGGCAGATGGAAGAGACCGGGTTCGACACGATTGTCGCGGTGATGTCTGTTCGGAAACAACGCCACCGTTTGGTCGCTGGAGTCGATGCTGAGTATGTTCAGGAATCCGGCCTCGGGAACGTCCAGAGCCAGTTCCAGTTCGTCACCGATGTTCATTTGTTGGTTAAGCGTTTGCGTAGACATCGGGCGTGCTGATTCGACGAGCTTCGCGTAGAAGTCCGTTTGCAGTGGTGGTTCGTGGGTTGCCGCGGTCATCATCGGCAAGGGATTTGCTCTGAGCGCCGTCGCTCCGCCGATATCGAGCAACTCTGACGGGTCTACCGATAGCAAATCCCCCAACACCTGCCCGGTCACTTCGTGAAGCCAATCGAAGTCGACTGGCTGCTGGCGTTGTCGGGCTAAGTCGATGGCTTGCCTGAGGGCAAACGTCATCGTGTTGCCGCGTTGTCCCGAGGTGAGATCGATCGCGTTGCGATAGCTCGGCATCCGGGGGCTCAGCGCCATCACATTCGACGCCTGCCAGTCGAAAGCAGTATCTGCGTATGTCTCCGACCCCGGCTGCAAGGGGCCATCGACAATCAAGTAGATTCGACCTGCTCGAAGTCGGGACAACATTTCTCGCAGCGTGGCGAGCGTCAAGACCGGTCCGGAGTCATACGCCAGCAATGCAGGCTCGGCTGCATGTGCGGCGCGATAAGTCGAGAAATAGCATAGCAGGTAGTCCTCCTCAGACAGGCCTAACGCCATCCACCCGTGTATCGCCGCTTTCACTCTTGCGAGCGTAGCGCCCGAGTTTTCCAGCAGTTTCGTATGTTGCTGCTCTATACCGAGGCGTGCTGCAACTAGCCGCATGTTTTCCATATCGGCGCCTACACTGGGTAGGCTGAGATCGAGCAGTGGGAATTCGCTGATACCGATCAATAGCGCCTTGGGTTCACTGAAGGCGGCGGGGACAGCCAGCAGGGTCCACGCAAGCAACAGTACGGACGTCAGGCGCGGTGTGAGCGGACCATTCACGCCGCGCCGTCTCCTACCAACACGAACGGCGCCCAATAGGCAGGATGAGCCCCCCTTTCGCCAAACTCACCGTTCATGAACCGCGTTAACGTGTGCTTGAGAGCGTGCGCTTTGCCGAGCTTTGCGGTGCCCCGATTGAGACCGATGGTCGACGTAGTGATCAACACCGCCGCCGTGGAGTTGACGTCCCAATGACTCACAAGCAACGCTCGAGCCCCGGCAAAGAAGAAGGCTTTCGCCAATCCCGACAAACCTGCGGCGCGAGGCGAGCCGTCCGGACCTGCGGTGTTGCAAGCCGATAGCACTACCCAGTCTGCGTTGAGGGTCAGATTGCTGATCTCTCCTGTCGACAGTAAACCGTCTTCCTCGTTGTCCGGGGTCAAAACCAGGGCGGGTTCGTGTACGCCGAGTTCATCGTTGCGTAAAAGTCCATGCGTGGCAAACACGATAACGTTGAAGCGGTCTAGATTCGGGAGCCGGTACAGGGCGGATTCCGTAGCAGCACCCTGCACCAGCAACTTTTTGCGTTGGAACGATTGGCCGATGGTATCCAACTCCAGTTTCGTTTTTGGCAACGGCGCTAGATTCGAATGCACGTTTGCGGCGATCATCCCCAAACCCGCCCGCGTGTCCGAGTTCGCAACGGCCTGGCCGAGGATTGGGTCACCGACACCGAGCAGCTGATCGGGTGCGGTCGAGCGGGGGACGGAAGAACGTAGAGACACAAAGGCGCTGAGAGAGGGCAGCGTCGAAATCGCAAAGCGCTTCTGCACGAATGCGAGATCCTGGGCACGCGCACCAGCCGGTGGTGGGTCGGTAATCAGCAACCCCAGAGGCAAACTGATCAAGGCTCGGTCCGGCACGTACACGAGATGAGATACGTCCTGCATCAAAGCAAAAAACGGAGCCAGCAGAACGGTGTACAACTCGTGCGCCGTCTTTGCTTCGAACTCGGGTAGCTCACCCGTATCGTCGAATACGATACTTTGGCGTATGTCTGTGACCATGCGTTCCACATCGGACTCGGTATGGGCCGTCGTTTCCACGTGGAGTGCATCGCGGCGAATCAAAAAGACATAGGTAGCCTCAGCCGTGGTCAGTAGGGTCAAGATCGCTTCGTCAGCATTGAGTTCGGATTGGGCCTGTTGTAAGGAAACAGGCCGGGGAAAGACGTGATCCGCGAAGGCCGGGTAGGCCTGACGGATACGTTGTGACACATCGCTAAGCTGTTCGTTCAATGCGGCTAGACGATGCGGGTCGAGATCACCGTCAATCAATCCGGCAGCGATCCGCTCGAACTTTTGTTCGGTCGTCGCGATCTGTCGGTGCAATCGCTGACGCTGCTCCAGTAACGACGATAGTTCGGCCGTACTACCTGCGGCTCTTGCGGCAGCTTGTGCAATTGTCGTCGATACGGAGGTGAGTGTTGGATACTGGGCGGCTTCGAGCATTTTGTTGCGCACAGACGAGTGCGCGCGGAACCGGTCGGTCACATGCAGGTAGCGTTCGAAAATCCCGCGGGTCTCACCCAGAGCCGCCAGAAAGCGTTGGTCGCTCGTCTGAGCGAGTTCTTCCGCGACGACCTCGATTGCCTCGTAAGCCGTTGCTAGCGCTTGTGTCGGTTTCATTGTCAGTTCGACCATCGACTTGGTGATTAGGGCGTTCGCCAGTGCGCCTAACGTGTGAGCTCCCATACGTCGTTGAATGTCGATGGCTCGATTGACAGCGGCGAGAGCAGCGTCAGGGTTGCCTTGACTCAGGTAGAGCTCGGCGCTGGCCACCAACCCGGGTGGAAGGTCCGGGGAGTGGGGCCCTTCGGCTTGTGCCAAGTAACGCAAGGCAGTAGCGAAGACGTCGATCGCTTCGGCTTCCACTCCGTTGGCCTTCAGGGCGAACCCGAGAGCAGAATGTGCCAAGCCCAGAGCCTCGGTGCTGTTTGTCGAAGCGAGTGCTTGAATGGCTTGTCGGGCACTTCTTTGCGCCGCGATGACTTGACCGCGCTCGGAGAGCAACAGACTGTGCTCGAGCTTGGAGCGCGCGACGGCTTCGCTGTCGCTGCCTAGGGATTCGCTGAGAACTTCGATGGCGCGTCGATAGAGGAGGTCAGCTTCTTCGTACTCAGCGAGATCTTTGTAGGTGATGGCCAACGCGTGTAGCGAGCGGCCCAGAAGCGGGTGGTTTGGGGCCATGCCCATGACGCGTGCGCGCGCTAAGAGATCCCGATAGGTGCTTTGCGCTTCTACCAAGCGGCCGGTCAGAATTTGGATATGCCCCAGACGGCTGAGAATCGATGGGTCTCGCGCCGCATCCTCGCTCTCGCTACGTAGCTCGATGAGTAATCGTTCCGCGTCCAACAATCGACTTTCGCGGTAAGCGATATCCGCTGCCAGTCGAAGCGATTCGGAGCGGGGCAGCGTGTTGCTCTGCATGAGTTGTGCGTATTCGATCCGCACCTGGGGGAGTCGTTGAAGGGCCAGCAGCACTTCTAGACGCGCAACCGTTGCCCGCATGAGCACCTCGCCATCGGGACCTGCAGCCAAGGCGCGCTCGATCCATTCGAGTGCCGCAGTGAGATTGGATTGCAGTCGTAAGGCGCGAGAAATGCTGATAGCAGCGCGGGCTCGCCGGTTGGGTACCGCTTCGTCGAGCTTGGGAAACGCCGTCTGCAGCGTCGTCAGTCCGCTGGCGACCTCGCCAAAGGCAACCTGAATCGCACCGAGATTGGTCGCGAGGAGCCCGTGCGCTAAGACATCCTCCCCGTCAGCGCGAGCAATTTCATCGACTGCAGCTCGCGAACGCGCTAGCGCTTCGTCCAGACGACCGAGCTTCATGAGGTAGCTGGCACGATCGTCCTCAAGATAAGCGCGCATTCTCCGGTGGGCGGTTGTTTGCTCCAGTTGGCTTTGAGCGTGTTCGGCGAGCCTTAATGCGCCCTCGAGGTCGCCATTTCGAGCCGCGGTGCGGCTTTCGTGCGCGGCCTTCATCGCGTCGGCCGGGACTTCAGCAAGGGCTGGCTGACCGACCGAGACGATGACGAAAATGGCGAGCGTGAGTGTGAGTGTGAAGCTTAAGATTCCGCCTGGGCGAGTGCCGCTAAATGTCATTGTGAGCGTTTGACAAGCGGGCGTCTCCCCACATGTCATTGAACCCGGCTGATTTCCACACGGCGATTGCGTGCGTTGGAGGGTTCGTCGATGTCCACGAGTGCCGTTTCACCGAGCCCAACGACATCGATTCGTTGTTGCTCAATACCCAGCTCGGCAAGATAGGCGCGCACGGCTGCAGCGCGTCTTTGCGAGAGATCGAGGTTGTAAGGTTCGCTGCCGACGGCGTCCGTGTGTCCGGTCACCAAGAAGCGCTGACCGGCAAGGCGTTGCGAAGATATCGCTTCTGCCACGGTCGTTAGAAGTTCTTTAGCGGATGCCGTTAAACTTGCGGAATCGAATTCGAAATTGATGGCCTGGAAGGACAACGTAGCCGCTTGTACGACTGCGAATCCACGCGTGCCTGCGTCCAGCTCTAGATCATCGACACTCGCGGGGGTGGCAAGCCGCTCCACCATCTGTTCTGCGGACAAGCCGCTATCGTCCGGCTGCGCAAGCGGTTGTTGGACGCAACATACGATCAGTACGAACAGTCCCAATAGGCGTGCACGATTACTTGGCATCAGATCCTCCTCGAATACGTCGGTGCGTGGGCGGGGCGGGCGTTGCCACGCTGATACATATGTGCGCGAAACCACAAGTTGCAAACCCATTTCTCACCCGCTAACACGGGTAAGCCACAATGTAGAGTGTCCGGATGGCGAACACTGGAGTCGGCGTAGCAGTTGTCGAACACCAGCAGGCGTCCACGCTTCGCTACGATTTCCACGTCGAGCTTGGGAAAGCCGGTACCGCCCCCGGCATCGACATTGTTTAGATAAACGAGACACGTCAACAGTCTTTGTCCGCCGCGGGCCATGCAGCGCTGTCCGCGTGCGGTTGTCGCGTCCCATGCATCGTAATGGGGTGCGTAGCTGTGTCCCGGACCATAGTGCACAACTTGGAGCGACTCGGCGTGCTCGAGCGGAAGGTCCACAAGCGCGCTGATGCGCTTGCACAGTGCCAGGATTGCACTGCTTGCATCGTGTGGAATCCAGCAGTTGTTGCCCGTGCGGCCGGGGCTTTCTCGGCCTGAAGCATCGTGACTGACCAACGCCCGAGCGAGTTTGGTCTCAGCACAGGCGATCAATGCGTTTGCCTCCGCTGGTGTCGCGAAATCTTCGAAAACGCTAACGGCCGGGTTATCGCACACGCAGTGATCGGGGGTCATGGACAACCTACTCGCTGGTTTTCTCCGCGGCAAACGTACCGGATGCGCGATAGATCTCGTCCTCTGCGGGATTAGCTTCCTGAATCGAGAAGCGGCCGATTTCACCCGCGACGGGATCGACACCGTCGCTGACAAACGTCCCGAAGACTCCGCCTATTCTGCCTTCTGCATCCAGGGTGCCGACGAAGGACGAGGAGCCGGCTTGGATTTCGGTTTGCCCCGTATAGTTGGTGCCATCGAAGTTCATCTCCACATCGCCTCTGCGTGTGCCGAAGTTCCAGCTATTCGAGAACGTACCGGTTGAGAGGTACATGGACGTGCCGTTGAAGACCTCGCCAATGGCATGCCCGGAATAAACCGCGGTGCCAGTCGACGGCAAATCCGCTGCAGAGACCGGATCGCCAACGACCCAAGTGCCGAGGTGCACGTGCTCGTCGTCCCCGGCGTTGGCGCCCGCCGACTTTGTATAGGTGCCAAAGAAGAAGCCCCACTGAACGTAGTCGAGTTCGATCAGCGGGGCGGTCAGTTCGGCGGGCAGACCGTCGGTCACGAGGCCATGGCTGACGGCTGCCACCTCCGAGCCATCGGCAGAGCGGATGCCGAACCGATTGTCGTCGATGAATGCGCTCGCGCCCGCACTGGCGGCACCCGTGAGTCCGCCGAGCTGCAATGTGTCCGATCCAAGCGAAAGGGATAGAGCCGCTCGATTGGTGTCCGCATTGGTGGACAATGCCACGTTCGCCGAATCGGCACCTGAACCGACCTCGGAAACCAGCAAGCCACTTCCAGTATCGATCTCACCCAGGCCAGCAGCGTAGCCTTGGCGTGGGGTGCTTGTCGTTGTTCGTGATAGCGTGCTGGGGTCCTCCGAATGCGTGGCTGTGGCCAGGCGCAAATAACCATAGCCGCGTTCGGTTGAACTGCCGACCGTGCGTTCGACGCCGCCGTTGAGCGGTTGATCGCCATTGATCGTCAAACCGTCTCCCGCGGTAGGATCGGCTGGATCGAAATTCTCGAGCACGAGGTAGCTGGCGTAACCGGGAGAAGACAAATCCGGATTGCCGCCGCCGGCCGCTGTGCTCCTTAAAGGACTAGTCAGCGATATCGTGCTGAATGCCGTATGCCCTTCGATGGTACCGCGCGAAGAGCCAAGCGACAGGCCGCTGGTGAGCGCTTCCCACGAATCATCGATTTTTTCGTAACGCAGCTCGCCAAGCGTGAGAGATATTGTTGAGCGCTGGCTAGCACCCGAGCCGTCCAAGCCGAAATCGGCATGTAACAGTGCCGTGACGGCGTCGCCACCGGTCGTGGCCGGATTCACTACGACGATGCCGGTGTCCGCTAATGAGAGTCCTGGATCCGTATCGGTTTCGAAGCGGGTCGCCGTGCGGAAAAATGCGCGTATCGCATCCGCGATCGTCGTTGTCGGTGCCTTTTGATCGAAGCCGTCGAGTCCGGCTGAGACGAAAAAGCGATCGATACGTGCAGATTGGGTAAACGTCGGGTCGTCGCGTGCGTCGAGGTCACCCGCGGCGAAGAGGAAGCGCGCCGGATTGGTGGGATCGACCTCCGCGCTGGTGACCTCGTTGACGGCTATGAGGATGGCTTCGACTTCGAACGGTTGGAGAAAAGTAAAGCCCGCGAGTTCAGCCTCGTCCAACCTTTCGGCGGGATCGCCGCTGGTGATCACGTTGACGAGGGCATCGATTTCGGCCTGACTAAAGTCGGCGATGTTGAGACCCACGGCAGTAAAGATGTCGGCGTCCGATTGCCCCGAGAGCTGATCGCGCCGCCGCTCCAGTGCGCGAGCCGGATTGGCCTGCAGCAACAGGAAGTTGTCAGCGTCGCGCACACCCGAATCGAATCCGGCTCGAAGCAGGTTGAATTCGTTGATCTCGAAGAACGAAGTCCCCTGTTCGGAGCCAAATTCGTCCAGAAACAGCGTTTGTTGCATATCGGTGATCACGCTGCCGGAAGGCGCACCTGGTCCGAAGCCTCTGACGAACACGGGCGAATTGGTGTCGAAATTGAATGGATCGAAGGTGTCGTCTGCGGCGAAGTGGTTCTCGATCGACTCCGGTGACTCGAGTGTCAGGCTGCCGTTGTTGAACACGTAGCGCAGTTTGGCGCTGGGTGTGCCTCCGGATATGAGGCCGCCGCTCGATTCGTCGACGATGGGCTGCGGCTGCACCGCGCCGTCGGTGTATTGGGTGAAGCTCGCGCCGCTGTAGTACTTGTTCGACGTGCGGCCCGCAGCACGGCGCGTGTAGATACCGCCGCTGAGGTCCGTCTGTTGTGCAAGCTGTACCGAGCCACCGTTGCCTTGAGTCGGCTGTTCGTCGCCAATGTCGGGTGCATCGATGCCCTCACCTGGGCCGAAATCGCCACCGCCATCGCCTCCGGGCGTGGGATCAGGATCGTCCGGTGGCGAAATAGGTTCGGGTTCGGGTTCGGGCTCCGGCTCCGGTTCGGGTTCCGGTTCAGGTTCTGGTTCGGGTTCAGGCTCTGGTTCGGGTTCGGGTTCGGGTTCGGGTTCGGGTTCAGGCTCCGGCTCCGGCTCTGGCTCTGGCTCTGGTTCCGGCTCAGGTTCCGGTTCGGGTTCGGGCTCCGGCTCTGGCTCTGGCTCTGGTTCCGGTTCGGGCTCTGGTTCCGGTTCGGGCTCTGGTTCCGGTTCGGGTTCGGGTTCGGGCTCCGGCTCTGGCTCTGGCTCTGGCTCTGGTTCCGGTTCGGGCTCTGGTTCCGGTTCGGGTTCAGGTTCCGGTTCGGGTTCAGGTTCCGGTTCTGGCTCGGGTTCAGGTTCAGGCTCCGGCTCGGGTTCAGGCTCCGGTTCGGGTTCAGGCTCTGGTTCGGGCTCTGGTTCCGGTTCGGGCTCGCCATCACTCGGTGGGCCAGGTTGTGTCGATTCCGGTCTACCCGCCGCCTTCTCTTCTGTCGTCTTTTGCTTGGTAGATTCTTCTTCGTCATCCTCGTCGTCGGCGTCTTGGGTCACCAAGTCGGGATCGAGGGCTGCCAGCAGCGTGGCGCGGTCGTCCAGATCGCGCGTACTGACGCGATCGGCAATGGCGGTGGCACGTTCTTCTGATAAACGTCGCGGACGGGTGAACGCGTTCCCAGCCATCTCGACGCTGAAGCCTGGCCGTGACAGGGTCGTGGTCGTCGCGCCAGCGGTCAGAGTGACGGGCTTACCGTAGTGCAGTTGTACGATTGTGCCCTCCCGATCGACGGACGCTGTGATCGCACTGTGTGCTACCGCGACGACGCCGGTGGGTAAGCGCAATTGGATAGGGGTCGTACGCTTTGCACCCGAAATGAGGCGTACGACACCGGTGCTTAGTTCAATCACTAATTCCCCGGAGGACGTGTCCGGCGATGTTGTGATGACCAGATTTGTAGCGCTGCCGATCACCAGGCTGGTACCGTCGGCGAACAGGATCTCGCGGACTTCGTTGGGCAATGTCTGGTAGTGCTGCGGGGCGTGAATTTCGATGGGATTGCTGCGCACATCGGGTCGTTCTTGCTGACCGGGCAAGTAGCTCAACATCATGGTGCGCGCTGCTCGCACATCGGTGGCGAGCAACAACAACGACAGGGATAGCGCGAGTAATCCCGAGCGGGTCCGAGCGCGACCTGCGGAAGATTTGCTGTTGAGTCGATTCATGTCATACGCCTTAGAAACCGAGACGAATACCGAGGCTTCCGCCCCAGTTGTCATACTCGAAATTCGGAAGATTCGAGTCCACGTCGGTGTAGCTCGTTGTGACCAATAGGTTGAGGTGTTTGCTTAGCGGGAGGCTCGCCGACATTGATGCACGCAAGCGGTCGTCCCGGCGTGCTGTCCCCGGGTCGATGGCCGGATCGCCTGCGTCATAGTCGAGCCGCTCCGCGCGCAGACCCAGTATCCACCGCCACGGCCGGCCGGTGTCGCCAAGCGGACGGAATGCCTGTGAATAGGTCAACTGCATGGCATAGAAGTCGCGGGTTTCCCAATCGACTTCTGCATCTCTTTGCCCCAGTGCGGTTTCGAACGACAGAACTCTCTTCGGATCCAGGATGTAGCTTAGCTGCCCACGCAGACCGAATTGGTCACCGCTCCGATCTTCGGCTCGCCGGAGTGTGGTATTGGAGTAGTCCTGATCACGATACTCAAGGTAAAAGTCGCCCCGCAGTGCTGGTGAGAAAAGTCGTCTGACGTTAAACCCAAGGCCCGTGCTCTCGAGATACTTGTCTCCGTCGAGATCGAGCCTGGATGCAAGGATGTAGGGTTTCAACGAAACGCTCGGGTTGAACACGGGACCGAAGAAAAAGCGTGGCCCCAACTCCATGCGTAAAGAGTCGACATCGAGTTCTGAGCTGCGATCGTAGCGTTTGTTGAAACTACCGAAAGAGAGTTCGAGTTGATTACCCACTTCGCTGTTGAATGCGTAGGTGTATTGCCCCGAGGTCAGCACGCCCCAGGACAGATCGGAGCGTCCGGTATCGTCTTCGTCGAGCACGCCGAACCCACCGCCTACGCGCACCTCCGGATCGGTCGGTGCCGCGTTGGCATTACTGTCGTGTGTGGTGTTGCCGACGATACCGAAAGAAAACTGATGGCGCTCGTTGGCCTGGTTGGCGTGTGCTAAGAGGGTCTTGGCTCGATTGCGGACCCAGACAGGGACGTCCGGGGATTTGAGTGAAGCGTCAATGTACCGAGCCGCTGCGGCTGGGGCATCTAGCCGCAAGTACAGGACACCCAGTTCTAGCTGTATGTTCGCAAGCGTCGGGTCGACTCGAAGGATTCGCTCCAATGCACCTACGGCACCCAGCAAGTCGCCTTCGGAGATCGCCGCCTTGACAAAGTTGAATGATTTTTGCGGGTTTGCTGGATCATCCAGCATGTCCTGTTGGACCTGCTCGTACGTCGCCCCCAACGCCACGAGCGGCAAACCGACCACCAGGAGCAATAGTGCCCTGTACATATCTCTTCCTCCTGTCCGTGTTCCCCAGTCAATCCTTGTTTTCGTCCCTTGCGGGCTGGGGTAAGGAGATCCTCGATAGTATTGGCGTGTTCAGCAGGCGTCAATGGATTTTGTGTCCCACACGCGTGCCGTGAGCTGAAGCCTGCGAGACGTTGGGATGGGGCTCGCGTATAGCGCGCGAGCGCTAGTTACGAAGCCACCGGTAAAACCAGCACCTCGGTGTCGATCTCATCGATGACTTTACGCGCGGTCTTGCCAACCGCGCTCGGATTCTCCGGTCTGGCGACACGGGCGATGACTAGAAGGTCACTGTCTTGTTGTGCCGCCGTTTCGGCGATGACCTTCTCGGGCGAACCAGCGGCCGCCGACACCTGATTGCGGGGCAGGCCGCAACGGTCGGCAAACCGCTGTCGATCAGGTCGCACGTCGGCGTCGTAACAAGTGACCGCATGCAACGTGGCACCGAGGTCCTGGGCCATGACGTTGGCAGCCGCGAGGATATTGTCGTTCGCCTTTTCGTAAGTCGAATCGTCCGGACTGTGTTTCACGGCCACCAGTAGACTGCGCATGCGAAAGGGTTTGCCGGTTTTGACCAGCAGCATCGGACAGTGACATTCGCGAATCAGCGTCCAGTCTGAAGTGTCTCGAATCATCCGCACGAAACGGGAATGCTGCGTCATGTTCTTGATTAAAATCGAACTGTTACGACGCGCAGCGGCGGCCGGAATCGCATGACGCCAATCGTCGTTCCACTCGGCCTCGGTCGTTACTTCGATGCCGGCGGCCCGAGATGCGGTGGCTAGGCGCTCGAGCCAGTCTGCCACCCGTGCTTGAGTTGCCTGTTGAGATGCCGCTGCGTCTCCAGCAGGAACGACCGCAACGGATTCTTCGTTGATACAACAATAGAGATGCATGGCTGCGTCGACACCCCTATGCGTTTTGTAAGCTCGAACGATCTCTTCACCCGATGCTAATGCCGCCTGCTCCATGCAGGTCGGATCGAGCACGACGAATACCGTGGTTTCTGCAGCCATGTTCTTGCGAAACTCCTGATGAGTTACGCATTAGTCTACGCGCTGGCATCAGCGCACCAATCGTGACTTTCCCTTAGTTCGCCGCTTAGGGGCGTTTTGGCAGTTGGGCGCGTTCCTGGCGCCGCGCCGCGCCTATACGGGCCAGTTCTTCGAGGTTGTCTTCATCGACACGGGAATAGACTGCACGCCAGGCGTCGTCCTCAGACCACACAAAGGGTGCTTGTGCGGTGGTGCGTGGTCCCGGGGCATCGTGGAGCAACTGTAAAGCGAAGCGCGTGATCGCCAGTTGCATGTCGGTGTCGCCGGGCTTCCCGCAGGGATTGCCTAACGGAAAGTCGGTAAAGGCGAATCGCGGCACGCCGCAGTATTCCACAATGTCGAGTGCGCTACCGGCAATGACGGTTGGTATTCCTGCGCTCTCGAGCGCGCGCGCGATCAGACCCACGGTCTGGTGACACACGGGTCACAGCGGTACCAGGAGCATGGCGTCCGCCCGATCCTCTCGAGCACGACGAACGATCTCGGGCGCGTCGTTCTCCAGCGTCTGGCGTTGGCTGTATTCCGTCGGTACACCGTGGTAACGCGGGGCAATTGCCTTGAGTTCTCCCAGCTTCACCAGCTTCTGCAATGCGCCGAGAGGTAAGAAGGTTTCCGTGTCGCGCGTGTGGGTAGTTTCTTTGTCCCAGGCGCGGTTGTCCGTGTACAACGAAGCGGGAATGGTGGCGGCGTCACCTGACCACACTTCAGGTAGGGATTGCTTCGTGGTGCCAGCCGGACTGCTGGTGGTCACCAGACCGAGGCGCATTTCGTTCAGCGGCTTGTTGGGACGGGTGAACGGCACGTCGCTGTTGTGTGCCCACACATAGTCGCTCTCATAGCCTAGAGCGCGGTAGTAAGCTCGCGTCCGTGCCATGTACTCAACGGCCTTTGCTCGAGAGGTTACGGTGTGCGTTGTCATTGCCTTGCTCCTAACGCGGTTGTGGGCTACCGCGGGATAGCTGCTGATCGAGAAAGTGTAGCACCTCTATTCTACTCCCCTTGAAGACAATTCGGTTCTCCTTGTTCTCGAGCTGGTAGTCGTACATTGGGTCGTAGTAGTCGCGGAGCAACGTTCGAATCCAGTCGCGATGCGATGCCTTGGCCTGAAAAGCGTCGTGCATGGTCTGTGCAATCGCTCGATAGCGCACACCGCCCAGGCGGCGGGAAATTCTCTTCAGTGCCAGTTCGAACTTACCGTATACGAACTTAGCGCCGAAGCGGCTGGATGGCCCCGTCACATACTCCGTTTCGATATAGGCGACGCGCTCTTCCAGCGTGGCGTCGATGAGTACGACCGGACTTTCCTGCATCTTTTCAAACCAGCTTTGCGGTATGGCATTGCGTCCGATTGTGCGACTTTCGTCTTCGACGACGAGGTGAGCGTGTTCGTGAGCGAGATAGTCGTAGGCCAGCGCGTTTTCGAAGGTGGCTTGGCTGGGTTGAGGCGTTGCCTGACTGCCGAAGGCCGAACCGCGATGATTGGCGCGGCGTTCCAGATCGATGGCTTGCGGCAGATGTTGAATGACTGTGGTCTTCTGCACTCCGGTGCGGCCGCCGACAATCCACCACGACTTCGGTGCAGCGTGAGCGCCATCCGCCACCGACTCGAGAACTTCGAGGCAGAGGCGGCGCAGGGCTTTGTACCCACCGGGTACACGCGGCCGGTCTACGTTCTCGGCTTGCAACCAGGTTTGGGCGATCTGCGATCGCTGACCGCCGCGCCAGCACATGATCCAGCAGTCTGGATGTGTCGCGCAGTAGTGTTGCCACGCCTCCACTCGCGCCGTACGCTCGTTACCGTTCACCAAAACGTGGCCGAGTGACACGGCCGCGTCGGGTCCGGAGTTTTTGTACGCGATGCCGACCTGCTCGCGTTCTAGCGAGGTGAGGATGGGCAGGTTGGCGCTATTCGGTGAGTGAGCGGCGGCGTATTCGTTTTCGGCACGAACGTCGAGGATGGGCGTAGCCGACCGGATCAACTCGGTCAGCGTATGGGCATCACGGTGCGGCTTCTGTAATGGTGTCACCGGCTTCAAACTGTTTAAGGTGCGTCTCGAGGATCTCCAGGACATCATCCCGACTTTGTTCTTTGGCGGTGGCAATCGCTTCTTTTTGTAGCTCAATGGCGCGGGGAAATTCGCCGATAGCAGCGTAGATGGCTGCCCAGGTATCGAGGTACTCGGGACGATTGCGCGCCTTCTCGTCGGAATTCATCAGTGTATCCATGACCTTACGCGCGTATTTGCTGCGTTTGAGTCCGTTGATGTCCGACACGGTCAGGGTCCACGCCACTTCGTTGACGATGTCGGCATTCTCGGGATCCCGCTTTACCGCGCGCTTGTACCAACTGAACGCGCGGCGGTTGGAAGACTTGGTGCCGATACCGCGCGCGTACAGATTACCCAACACCACCATCGCCTCGGAGGCATCCGCCGAGTCCGCCTTTGCGAGCGCTTTCAACCAGTCGATCAGTTGGGGATTGGTATCTGGGTGAGTGGATGCATCCGGGTTGCGCGAGTTGCCGGTCAAGAAGCGTGCGTAGCTCAAGATCGCCGGACCGTTGTTGAGCTCGGCAGCTTTCTCGAAGTAATCGGACGCGCGCATCTGGTCCTGCTCGACGTGGGTACCGGTGTTGTACAAGTGCCCTAAATAGAGCAGCGATTCGGCGTGATCCAGTTCGCCGGCTTGCTGCAATAGCGGAATCGCGGAGCCGCGATCGTCTTCACCGTAGTAGTCGTTGAGATACAGATTAGCGAGCGTGTACATCGACTCGGTGGAACCCAGGGCGATGGCGTGCAGGTGGTTTTCAAGGGCGAGATCCATGAGCTCGGATTTCTCGTCGTCGTCAGCTGCGGCTTCCGCCTGTGTCCAATAGATCCGCGCAAGCAACGTATTGGCGAGCACATTGTCGGTGCGGGATGCAACTCGCAGCCAGCCGATCGCATCTTCGTATTTCTGCGCCGATGCCAGGTACGCACCGATCGCGGTTTGTGCGGCATTGTCCATGCGCGATGCAAACAAGCGAATCAACGTCCAGGCGCTGGCTTGCGGGTTGTGTTCAGGAGTGTTTTTTGCGGTGCGCTCGACGACGTGGGATAAATCGAAGTACCACTGCCGCAACGACCGCTGGGCCTCGGATTGGAACGGCTGGGCCATCAAAAGCAAGCCGAGCGCAACTTCCGGGGTGGTTCGATACATGGAGCCCACCGGCGATGCATTTTGCGATTGAGCATAGGCGTGAGCGTCCATCGGCGTCATGACCGGATACGGGCGCTCGATGGAGCCGGCTGCTGTTGCAAGCATCTGCGCTTGGATCGCCTCGAGATGCCGATCGTGTTGTGCTTGAGCATCGCTCGATTCGACGTGTGCATAGAAACGGCTCATGGCGTAGTGCCCGGTCTGGCTGGCCGGATAGATGTCCAGGATCGCAGAACCGATGCTGCCGAGTTTCAAAGGCTCATCGACGGCCAATTGCAACGCTTGCTGCTCCAGTTCGATCAGTCGGCTCAGCTGCTTGGGAAAGTCGTCTTGTGCAATGAAGGCATTACGGTGCGCGGCGAGTGCCTGGGGAGAATAGGTCGCTTGGCCCTGGACCGTTGCGTCAGCAGGTGCAGCCGGTGTCTCGGCCAGGAGTGCTGAGGACAGCACGAGTGCTGTGAGGGACAAGACGGTACGAAACCTAAGCATGGTCGACTTCGGGCACCTTTTTCACGATTGGCGAAACGAACGCGGTATTAGACCACGATTCGCCCGTCGAATTCGCGAATCCGAGCGATAAGGGTTTAATAAGCATGTAAACTTGAGCTTAGACCCATAGGAGGCGACGATGGCGATATTCGGCGCGGAAGCCAAGCTGCAAATGCCCTCTGCCGCATCGGCATTACCGGGGCGCGCGGAGTCTATCTCTGTCCCTGAGGCGCACTACGTGCACGGCCACCCCCTTGTGCCGCCGTTTCCGGAGCACAACCGGTGCCTGCAAGTCGCAATGGGTTGCTTTTGGGGTGCGGAGCGTAAGTACTGGCAGGCGGATGGTGTTTTCACCACGGCTGTAGGCTACGCAGGCGGCTACACGCCGAACCCGACCTATGAGGAAGTATGTAGCGGTGGCACGGGTCACACCGAGGTGGTGTTGGTGGTGTTCGATCCCAGCCAGACCTCGTTTGCGCAGATGTTGCAGCTTTTCTGGGAAGGGCACGACCCCACCCAAGGTATGCGTCAGGGTAACGACGTTGGCACACAGTATCGCTCAGCCCTATACACGTATGACCAGGCGCAATTCGACGCAGCCGTGGAATCCAAAGCGCTGTACCAACAAGCGTTAACGGCTGCCGGCTACGGCGAAATCACGACGGAGATAGCGGCGGCGCCCGAGTTCTACTATGCCGAGCACTATCACCAGCAGTATCTGGCAAAGGTGCCGAATGGGTATTGTGGACTGGGCGGCACTGGGGTGGGCTGCGACATTCAACCGCTGGCCAAGTTTTCCACCGGGTAGCGCCTTATTGGGTCATTGCACGTGATTGCGTGAGATCCCACAACGCACGCAACGCTCGACGCTGATCAGCTTGCCGAGTTTCACGTCGAATTGCTTCTTTTCATCGAAACGCCATTTGTGAAAACCGCGGCGGCAGAGAGTGGTCTCCTTGCCGCGCTGTCTGAGTTTGGCTCGCCGGAATTGATTGAGGTCCGTAGGGGTATGCTTGGTCACCCCTTGAGTTTACACTCCTAAACCCTTTTTGCCTTAAGACCGGCCAGATGAGCAATGCAACGGCGCCTTCAGACCGTGCCACCGTCAAGCGTAACGCGCGAAGAGCGGAGTACGATACGGCCTCGATACGTGAGGTCCTCGATGCCCAACAGATTTGTCACGTGGCCTATGTCGTCGATGGCGAACCGCGCCAAATCGCGACACTCTACGTGCGCCGCGGCAACTACCTCTATCTACACGGCAACCGCCAAAGCGCGCTGCTCAAGCACATGAGCGCCGGTGGCGAGGTGTGCGTTTCGGTTATGTTGGTCGATGGCGTGGTCGTGGCCCGGAGTGGTTTCCATTGTTCCATGAACTACCGTTCCGTGACTCTGTTTGGACGTGGCGAGGTCGTGCTAGGCGCGGCGCACCGCGACATGCTCGACCTATTCGTCGACAAATTGATACCGGGTCATGCGGCAGCGGTCCGCGAACCGACCGCGCAGGAGTTAGCGGCAACGAGCGTGGTGCGTGTCGAGTTGAGCGAAGCCTCCGCCAAGATTCGCGGAGGCGATCCTATCGATGACCCTCAAGATCTCGACGCCGACGTGTGGGCCGGACAGATACCGCTCAGAGTCACCGCCGGTCGGCCCATCGCGAGCGCGGATTTGAAGGACGGGATTGGGGTGCCCGATTACATCGAGACGTGGTCGGAAGGTCTCGATACCGCGGTGCCCGGACGGTCCGGGGACGATCGTGGCTAGGCTCGGTGTCGGCATCGATTTCGGCACCACCAACTCGGCGGCGGCGGTCTTCGATGGGCTGACGGTGCAACTCGTGCAACTCGAAGCCGACAGCGACATCATGCCGTCGGCCACTTATCTCGATCGCGAGCGTCAGGTGAAAACCGGACAGAGCGCCATCGACCAGTATATTGTCGACAACACGGGCAGAACTGTCGAACTGGTGCCCGAAGTCGTCGGCGAGGTCAGTCAGTTTGTGGAACATGGCGGTGAAGAACCTGCGGCAGTAGACACGTCCACGACCAAGATCTACGGGGCTCCGGTGACGGATAGCGGTTTGCAGGGGCGGCTGTTCCGGGGCACGAAGCGTCTGCTCGGGGATGAGCGTGTACGCCGGTTGATGGTGTTCGACCAACCGTTTCGGTTAGTGGCGCTCATTACGCCGCTGCTGCTGCGCATGCATCGAGCGATCAACGCCAATTACGGTCGCGTGGACTACGGACACCTCGGCCACCCGGTCAACTTCGAAGGTCGTGACGAATACCGCAACGATCTGGCGCTCACGCGTTTGAGCGAAGCTTACAAATATGCAGGCATCGAAGAGCAGACGTTTTACCCCGAACCCATAGCGGCAGCAGTGAGTTTCCTACATGAGCATGCCGATGTCGGCGGCCGCCATTTACTCACGGTAGATTTCGGCGGCGGCACCTTGGACCTGTGTGTGCTGCTGCGTAGCGGCACTACTTTTGAAGTCATTGCCACCCATGGTATTGGCCTGGGCGGCGACCACGTCGATCAATTGCTGTTTCGCAAGCTCCTGTTTCCTCTGATGGGAGAAGGTGAGATTTGGCGTCGGCGCGGTCACGATCGCGAGATTGAAACGCGTTTCCCGTTCGAAGATTTTGCCGATCTGCTCTTGAACTGGGCTGTGACCTACACCTTGAATCAAAACAAGTACACCACACCGGTCATGGAGCGAATCGAGCAAGGCGGACCCGCCAAGCGAAAGTTCGAGCGTCTGCGCGAAGTCATCAAACACAACCTGAGCTATCTGTTGTTCGCTGAGATAAAGCGTTTTAAAGCGGCGTTATCGGATGCGGACACCGCACGTCTCGACATTCCGGAGATCGACGTAGACATCCGCATGACGCGTGCAGAATTCGAGACACTGATCGCTAAACCCCTCGATCAGGTAGGTCAGGCCGTCGATGTCTGCATAGCCAAGGCGAACTTGAATCACGAAGATATCGATATCGTCTTGCGTACGGGTGGATCCAGCCTGATACCGGCCGTCAAGCGGTTGTTGGACGAGCGCTTTGCCGGCAAAGTCGTCGAGCACGACCCATTCACCAGTGTTGCGACCGGACTTGCGATAGCCAACTTTCGCGGACTGCACGCGTAGTTAGTCGGACATGACAACGCAGGCTAAAGTTCTCTTGGACCTTGCCAGTCTGGATCGATCGTGGTGAAGAACGTCTTCAGCATGCGATAAGTCAAACCCCAAACGAAGTGGCGCTGTGACAAGCGATAGCCGTTGAACACCGTGGGCGTGCCGGCCATGGGTTTCGTTTCGGTGTCGTGCAGTGAGTTGTTGGTCAACGAATGCAAGTTGGACCAGACGACCTCTTCGACTTCGTAGTTCGGCCGGAATGCCGGGTCGCCGTCGATTTCGAAAACGTGAGGCGCGATCAGCATGTCGAGTACGCGCCCGCGGGGAGACGCTTGTTGATGGTCCAGCGAACCCAGGTAGTTGGCATTGCTCAGATCGAGGGCGATCTCCTCGTGTGTTTCACGCATGGCGGCAGCGTGCAGCGTGTGGTCAGTAGGATCTAGATGTCCCCCTGGAAACGCCATGTGTCCCGACCACGGGTCGCCGGGTTTTTCCGCGCGCTTTATGAACAACAGCTGTGGGCCGTCGGACCACTCACGTAGGATGACCGCTACTGCGGCCTGGCGCGTGCTCGGTTTAGCCTTGGCGTGTGCCGGTGAGTGCTGGGCCAGGCGCTGTCTGATCGTTTCGAGGGTAAACACGGATGCTATGATACTGCACTTGAAAGGACTTGAGGGAGCTTAACAAAGTGACGGTTTACGATGAGTGACGAAGCGCGCAAGCGCGAAGCATTATTGGCGGGTTCCGGTAACCACTGTTTCGTGTGTGGCTCGGCCAACCCCATCGGCTTGGGCGTCAAGTTCAGATTGGAAGACGATGTGTGCCGAGCTGAGTTCACCCCTGGACCGCAGCACATGGGGTATGACAATGTAACGCACGGGGGTATCGTATTCAGCTTGCTCGACGATGTGATGGCGAATTGGATTTGGTTGCGAGGCGAGCAATGCTTTACGGCTAAGGCCGACATACGTTACCGGGCAGAACTGGCGATCGGTACGCCGGTACGGTTGGAGGGTCGCTGTGTGAAGCGCAAGGGCCGTTTGGCTTTGATGGAAGGGTTTGTGCTGCATGCGGACGACGGCGCGGTGATCGCGGAAGCAAGCGCCAGCTTCATGATCACACCGCGCAATCGGAAGGATGGATAGACAGGGTATGTAGAGGGATTCGAGAGAGATTCAAGAGAGGTTAGAGAGGCCGGATAGAGAATAGGAGGGGGCATGGCATACGTTACCATCGTTGTGCTATTGGCACTGATCGAGTACCTGTACTTTACGGTTGCCGTGGGACGCGCTCGCGGTCGACACAGTGTGAGCGCGCCGGCGGTCACCGGCGATGAGAACTTCGAGCGCATACACCGTGTGCAGCAGAATACGCTGGAGCAACTGGTCGTCTTCGTTCCGGCGATGTTTGCCGCCGGTTACTATGCAAGCCCGGGTTTTACCGTGGTGGTTGGACTGGCGTTCGTCGTGTCTCGCTTTTTGTATTTCAAGCGCTATATCGCGGACCCGGAAAAACGCGGCATCGGTATGGTAGGTACACTCGTGGCCAATGTGTTGTTAGTGGCGGCGGGTTTGATCATGGCAGTTCGCCACGCGCTCATTAGTTAGCGGGATTGTCAGCCGGCAGGATAGTGTCGGTTTAGCCAATCGAGTATGGCGTCAGTGGTTGCTTGCGGTTGTTCCTGTTGTATCCAATGTCCGCAAGGGAGGTTGACAACCTCTAACTGAGTAACGACATCGCCCAGGTTTTCCGACTTAGGCACGCTGTCGTAATCTCCGTAGATCATCAACGTCGGTGGTTCGATGATTTGTGGGTATGCGCCCAAGAGATCCCAGTTACGCGAGAAGTTACGATACCAGTTGATGCCGCCGGTGAAGCCGGAGTGATCGAAGGCGTCGATGAAGACGCTTAGATCGGCATCGCTCATGAGCGGATCACCGCTCGCTCGGTCGGCACGTGCGAGATTGATGAGTGCCATACCGGGACTCGGTTCCGCAGGCGGGTGTCGCCATTGGTTCGTGCGGTACAGATTACGCAGGAAGTTTTCGTTATTTTCGTCAAAGACGGCATCGGCGACACCGGGTTGCCGGTTGAAGTGTACGATGTAGAAGTCACCGCCCAAACGTTGTTCCCAGAAGCTGACCCAATCCACTGAGCCGCGCTCTAAGAACGGCACGCTCAGATTCACGATACCGGCCACGCGATCGGGTGCCATCAAACCCAAATTCCACACGACAATGGCACCCCAGTCGTGACCGATGAAGACCGCATCGTCGTAGCCGTAGTGATCGAGCAGCCCCGTCAAATCACCGGTGAGGTGAACGATGTCGTAATCGGTCACAGTGCTGGGTACGGTGCTACGGCCATAACCACGCTGATTGGGGACGATGACGTGATAACCCGCGTCGACCAAGGGCTCGATCTGGTGCCGCCAGGAGTAGGCATGTTCCGGCCAGCCGTGGCACAACACGAGCGGGCGTGCCTGTGGCTGGTTTGTGGCGCTGAACACTTCGAGTTCGATGCCGTTGGTGGCGATCGTCGTAGGAGAAGGAAAGTTCATGGAGGAGTCTGGGCTAGGCGGCTTGCGGGCGTTAAGCTTGAACGAACCTTATTGATAAGCAAAGAGGCAGGACGATGAAACTAGGCTTGGGTGTCGGTCCGTTAGGACCTCCGGGTGGTGAAAAAATACTGACATTGGCCAAGGCGGCTGAAGAACTCGGCTACGACACGATCTGGTGTCCCGAGATCTATGGTGCCGATTGCTTTACTCCTTTAGCGTGGATCGGTGCGCATACCTCCCGGATCAACCTCGGGACATCCATCATGCAAATCTCCGCGCGCACACCGGCGAGTGCAGCGATGCATGCGGTAACGCTCGACTACCTGTCCAATGGGCGTTTGATTTTGGGGATAGGCGTGTCCGGACCACAGGTGGTGGAGGGTTGGTACGGTCAACCCTATCCAAAGCCGTTGGCGCGCACGCGGGAGTGGCTGCAGATCTTTCGCAAGGTCGTTGCACGCGAGGAACCCGTGGCGTTCGAGGGAGAGCACTATCAACTCCCGTTGAAGGGAGGCACAGGTCTCGGCAAGCCTTTGAAATTGATCCAGCATCCAATGAGGGAGCGCATTCCCGTCTACCTCGGTGCAGAGGGGCCGAAGAACGTAGCGCTCGGCGCTGAGCTGTGCGACGGTTGGATTCCGATGTTCATCTCACCCTATCGCATGATGGACGTATATAAAGACGCCATGGCCATCAAAGCGCCGGATTTCGAGATTGCCGCGGCGGTGCCGGTGGTCGTTGACGATGACATCGATCGCGCACGAGGACAAATCAAGCAGAACGTCGGCTTCTATGTCGGTGGCATGGGTGCGAAGTCATTCAATGTGCACAAGGACCACATCAGCCGTTTCGGCTTTGCCGACGCCGCCCAAGAAATCCAGGACCTCTTCATGTCAGGCCAGCGCGATCAAGCCATCGCTGCGGTGCCCGATGAGTTGGTTGACGAAATTGCCTTGTGCGGGCCGAAAGAACGGATCCGCGAAAGGCTGCAAGCCTGGAAAGACAGTCCGGTCACGCAGCTCAACGTAGGCGCGGCAGACATGGATACACTCCGCTTCTTCGCGGAAGAGTTGTTGTAGGGGATATCTTAAACCCGCCTCGAGCGGTGTCGTGCGCGCGGCATAGGCATCCACGGCTAACGCGCAGTGGAGTTGTCCTCGTGCGTGATGTTGTCGGTCGGTTAGCGTGTGCAGTCCCAAACAACAGTGTGAGCATCCTTATGGGTAATTTAATGGTGACCGGACTCGTGGAGTTGGCGTCTTGCGATCTCGAACGAGTCAGCGGGGCGGCAGGTGGCGATGATTGGTGTCAGACCGAGATGAACCCGCCGAGCGCCACGGACTTTCTCAAGAATGACGTCGCCGGCTTGCTGGTGGGAGATCATCAACTGGCGCCTGTCGAGTACGTCGTCTGGTGAGCGGATGATCGTGAGCGCAAACTCGTCCTGCAGGGTTTGCGCTTGTAACCTCGTGCTCGTTCTAGAACAATCGAACGCCGAATGCTTCGAAAGACGATTTAGCGCAGGACTTTGTGCATAACTCAGTACAAGAAAAGGCCGACACTCACAGTTTGCTGGTGGGTTATGTGCTGTGGATTTTCGGTTTTCTAGGGGCTCATCGGTTTTATTTCGGACGTCCCGTCAGCGGTACGATCTATTTTTTCACGTTGGGTTTGTTGTTGGTGGGCTGGATAGTCGATCTCTTCCTCATGCCGAGTCTGGAACGCTCGGCGGATCGGCGCTATGAGCAGGGCGCTACGAACTACACCGTGGCATGGGTGCTTCTGACGTTCTTAGGCATCTTCGGTATTCACCGGTTCTACATGGGTAAATACGGTACCGGTTTGATTTACCTCTTTACCGGCGGTTTGTTGCTGGTGGGTGTGGTCTACGACTACTGGACTCTAAACGAGCAAATCTCAGCGGAAAACCACGCCCACTCGCGTGCGTATTGAGATAGACGCTTGGGGCAGGCGGCTCAGCCGTAGCGAGCGGTTTTTTCCGCGTAAGCGAAGTTTGCTATACCTGTCGTTTCACGTAGGCCCTGAGTCACTTGCTCGGTATTGGCGTCCAATGGTATTCCCGTGCTGTCGGCGACACGAGTGATGCCGTTGAAAGCGGCCGCCACGACGAAAACATCGGTCACGGCCTGAGCACCCATGCTTCTCTCCGCTGTAGCACGTATGTCGCCGAGTTCCAGCCATTCGTTGCGGATGGTGGCTTCCGTTAGCGCCCGCAGTGTGTCGCCATGAGCAATGCCAGGATCGACGCCTGCATCGGTGACGCTATTGAGAGCCGCTTCGGCGTCAGTCTGCTCGCCGCTCGCCCGGAGCAGCATGGTGTGTGAGGTGGTTCAGTAAAAGCACTCATTCATTGCCGAGACGCGAGCAGCGACGAATTCGGCTTGTCCTTGCGTGATCGAGAGCGGAATGTCCTTCAGTGCGTAGTGGGGCCTGAAAGTATTGAAAAAGAGCTCCAGCGCGCTCGGCACCAGCCCTAAACTGCGGGCGATGTTCGGTACCTGAGGGAGTCCCGTATCGCTCATCACGACCGGTGCGGCCAGTATCGGCACCCAGGCACCATCATCCACCGCCGTATCGTTGAGCGCGCCAGTGGGTTGTCCCGGAACGGCTGCTGGCAAATCCGGCAGTCCCAACCCGAGGGCGTTGTGCAATGTGTCGACGATGACCGAGCTAGTGACGACACTCACGATTTCTACGTACTGCGCTGCGCTGATTGCCTCGGTGGCTTGCTGGAACCAACTGTGGGTGAGACGCCCCGGGTCCGAACGGATTCGGTGGATGGTATCTACGACGGCTTGCGGTAGAGACGCCGTCGTGTCGTGATCGCCGCTAACGGCAGCCGGACTCAATGCCGCCTTTCGCTGTGCACAGAGTTCGCATGTCAGAGCATCGCGCGCGGTGCGCACCATTTCGAGACGTTGGACACCGGTGTAGAAAGCGCCGGCGCTGGCAATGCTCTGCCAAGTTCGTTCGTGAGCTTGTTTGAGCGACTCGGATAGGTAAGGTTGATCGGTGTACAAATTCGTCTCCGGTGGTCGCGCCGATTTCGAGTGTATGCGACTTGATTCCTGCGGGCAAACCAGACAAGGTGGCTCCAACGAACGGGACACCGGGTAAGTTATGAGTCAAATACTCGCAGCGGCGTTGTTGTGGATCGTGACGCATCTAGGCATCTCCAGTTCGCCCGTGCGCGCAGTGTTGGTTCAACGCATTGGCGCCGGTCCTTACCTGTTGCTCTACTCAATCGTTGCTGCCGCGACGCTGGGACTATTGATCTATGTCTTCATCAGCGTGCCGCGGTTCGAGTATTGGTGGATGCCTAATCCGGACCTTTACTGGGTTGCCAAGTTGACCATGCCGATCGCCTGCATCTTGCTGGTGGGCGGTTTTCTGGTACAGAACCCGTCGAATGTGGGGCAGGACCAGGCGACGGCGAAACTCGAAGATCCCAGCCAAACGGCGCTGATGGCGACAGGCGTGACGCGTATTACGCGTCACCCCGTACAGTGGGCGATTACCATCTGGGCGGCGGGGCACGTCATCGCCAACGGCGACATCGTCTCGGTGATTTTCTTCAGCAGTATTTTTGTCGTGAGTTTTTTTGGTGCGATGTTGATGGACAGGAAAAAGGCAGGCTCGATGGGCGATCACTGGCAAGCGTATACCGGCGTGACGTCAAATGTGCCGTTCATGGCCTTGTTTACCGGACGCAATCGCCTGGTCTGGTCCGAGTTATGGATCCCTATCGTCGCTGGATTGTTGCTTTACCTTGCGATGTATTACTTCCACGAAACGCTGTCGGGCGCACCCATCGTCTAGCGTCCTGTCCCGCCAATATCCTTCACTGTGATGAGCCCAGAACTGTCAGGGACGAGGCGTAGCCCGCCGCTCATGTCGGGCACATTAGCAAGGGATACAACGCGGTTATTGACGGTTCTGGGTCACCTGAAGGGCGCACACCACGGGCCCTGTGACGTTGTTGCGTCTCTTGCCGATAGGCCCGATATTGCCTGCGAGCCGCGCCTAGCCACAGAACCCGTGGCATGCGTCATAGTGAAAGATATTGGCGGGACAGGACGCTAGTGCCCTGAGCTCCATCGGTTGACTGCTTGGCGTAGTTCGCTTTGCTGTTGTGGTGAGGAGAAGAAGTGGTCGGCACCGGCAATGAGCGTGCACTGGTCACCTGCCCAGGACTCGAGACGGCCCGGATCGACAAAGTCATCAGCGGTTCCGGCGATACAATGCACGCCTTCCGCAGACGTAGCGCTGAACGGTAACCGGCCGATCGGCGGAGCGATGAGCAGTGCGCGCTGCACGGGGCGAACAGCAGCGAGGCGGTCGAGCGCACCGGCCACGATGCTGGCACCGAACGAATAGCCGATCAGCCATAGCCGGTCGTGCGGGTGTGCTGTGGCGGTCCACTCGACGACGGCCAGCAAGTCGTCGATTTCACCGACGCCGCTGTCGAAACTGCCTTCGCTGGCACCGACCCCTCTGAAATTGAACCGAACGCAGGCCACCCCGTGGCCCGTGAGTGTGTCCGACGCGATACTCAGTACCCCGTCGTACATCGAGCCACCGTACTGCGGATGCGGGTGGCAGAGTACCGCCAGCACGTCTTGCGGCGTGCCACTGGATGCGACGTCGACGACGGCCTCCAACTGGCCGACCGATCCTGGAATCAACATCTGGTGCATTTCATGAGTTTTTCGTCGTTGTCACCTCTTGAAATTTTGCCACAAAACCATATTTTTGCGTCCCTTGAGAATTGCTGTAATGGGTATAAGGAGGACAAGGATGATCAAGGTCGCTGATCTGTCCAGACGCTATGGGACTTTCACGGCAGTCGACCACGTATCGTTTACGATCGAGGCCGGTGAGGTGGTCGGTCTGTTGGGACACAATGGCGCCGGGAAGACCACCATCATGAAGATGATGACGGGTTACCTCGAGCCTTCGTCCGGATCCGTGGAAGTGGGCGGCATAGACGTGCAGGCAGAGCCATTGGCGGCCCAAGCCTCGATTGGCTATTTACCGGAAAACCCACCCATATATCCCGAACTCACGGTGACCGAGTATCTTGCCTACGCCGCCCGTCTGCGGCAGCTGGATGTGGCCGAGGTAGTGCCGCGCGCCGTCGAAGCGACCCGTTTGCAGGAAAAAGCGCTCGATCCGATTCACACGTTGAGTCGCGGTTTCAAGCAGCGGGTCGGGATAGCGCAAGCCATTCTGCACCGTCCCAAATACCTGATTCTCGACGAACCCACCAACGGACTCGATCCCAGCCAAATCCAGCAGATTCGCGAATTGATCCGCGAACTGGCTCACGAGGCGACCGTCATCCTCTCAACGCACATCATGCAAGAGGTCAGTGCCGTGTGCGATCGCACTTTGATATTGCGTAACGCACGCCTGGTGGTCGACGAACGGATCAAGGCATTGCAGCAGGGTTCGTCGGTAAGGCTCGTGACCGACCCCGCATGTCGGGTGGACGAAGTACTGGGTGGAGAGCGGCTTGGACGCCTGGACAGTCTTGGCAACGGCGAGTGGCGCTTCACCAACGACGATGCCGCAGAAGATTTGACTCAGCATTGCGCCAGAATCGCACGAGCCGCGGTGGCTCGGGAGGTGCCTATTTACAGCATAGGACCCGTGATCCGTGACCTTGAAGCGATCTTCAGGGAAGTCAATGAAGCCGAAGCACCGGAAGTACCAGAGGCTCAAGGAGGACAGCATGCGGCTTAAAGTCATTGGGGAGATCGCCCGCAAGGAGCTGGCGCTGTTTTTCTCTTCGCCCATCGGTTATCTGTTCCTTGGTGCTTTCCTCGTCGTCACGCTGTTCGTTTTCTATTGGGGTGAGCAGTTCTTCGCGCGCAACATCGCCGACGTGCGGCCAATGTTCGAGTGGATGCCGGTATTGCTGATCTTTCTGTCAGCGGCGTTGACTATGCGCATGTGGAGCGAAGAACGGCGCAGCGGGACGTTGGAGTTCGTCTCCACGTTGCCCGTCAGCACCTGGGAGTTCGTGCTGGGTAAGTTCTTGGCGTGCTGGTTCTTGCTCTTCCTGGCTTTGCTTTTGACGTTGCCGTTGCCTCTGATCGTGGCAAGCCTCGGTAATTTGGACTGGGGTCCAGTGTTTGCCGGGTATTTGGCGGCATTGCTCCTCGGCGGCGCCTACATTGCGATCGGGTTGTTCGTCAGCGCCCGCACCGACAGCCAGATCGTCAGTCTTCTCGTGGCGTGCCTGTTGTGTGGCGTGTTTTACATGCTGGGCAGTACGACCATTACGGCACTCTTTGGTGATGGTGTGCGCAGTATCCTCAATGCGCTCGGCAGCGGTTCGCGATTCGAGTCGATCACGAGAGGGGTGATCGATTTCCGTGATTTCTATTACTATCTTTCTGTGCTGGGCACGTTCCTTGTCTTCAACGTCTATGCGCTGGAGCGCGAGAAGTGGGCGGCGGACGGCGAATCGGGACGGCATCGGCAATGGCGGCTGGGTTCCGGACTGCTGGTGCTCAATCTGCTGGCAGCCAACCTGTGGTTGGGGCAGGTGAACACGTTGCGCTTGGATGTCACGGAAGACAATATCTACTCCATTTCCGATGCCACGAAGGGTTACCTCGATCAGTTGCAGGAACCCTTGCTCATCCGCGGCTATTTTAGCGCCAAGACCCATAATCTCCTCGCGCCGCTCGTGCCTCGGCTGAAAGACTTGCTGCGCGAGTACGAAGTGGCCGGAGACGGCAACGTGCGGGTGGAAATCGTCGACCCCGTGATGGATCCGGAGGCGGAAAACGAAGCCAACACCAAGTACGGTATTCGTGCCGTGCCGTTCCAGGTCGCCGACCGTTACCAGGCCAGTTTGGTGAACTCCTATTTCGACGTACTGGTCGCCTACGGGGACGAGTACGAGGTGCTGGGCTTTCGCGATCTGATCGAAGTCAAGGTGCAGGGCGAAAGTGATCTGGATGTGCAACTCAAAAACCCCGAGTTCGACATTACGCGGGCGATCAAGAAAGTGCTGTACGGTTTTCAAGGCGGCAGCTCCGTGTTCGCCAACATTGCCGACCCGGTGACTTTCGTGGGTTATTTGTCCGAAGACGCGAAGCTCCCCGAACCGCTGCCCGAGCTGAAAGTAACACTCGGCGAAGTGCTCGCCGAACTCGAGACAGAGTCGAACGGCAAGTTCACGAGTCAACTTGTCGATCCTGAAGCGGGCGACGGACAGGTGGCGTTGGATATCGCGCAAGACTACGGCTTTCAGCCGATGGCGATGAGTCTCTTCGATGCCAACCGTTTCTATTTCTACCTGACGTTGCAGGGCGCCGACACGGTGGTGCAAGTGCCGATTCCCGAAGCTGTCTCTGCCGAAGGATTGAAGCGCGGCATTGAAGAAGGGTTGAAGCGATTTGCGACCGGTCTACTCAAATCGGTGACCCTTGTTGCGCCCGTGGCACCGCCGCCGTATATGCAGCAGCAAGGTACTCCGCCGGTGAACGAATTCGTGCAGCTACAAGGATTTCTCTCTAACGATTTCGATGTGACGACAGACGATTTGAGCGAAGGTGCCGTGCCCGAAGGCACTGATCTTTTGTTGGTGGTGGACCCGTCCGGGTTCACCGATAAGCAGGTTTTCGCGATCGATCAGTTTTTGATGAAGGGCGGCACCGTGGCGCTGGCGACGGGCGCGTTCTCTGCGGTACCGAGCCAAGGGCAGCTGCTTGCGTCTGCGCGTGCGAGCGGTCTCGATGACTGGCTCAAACACCAAGGCGTCGAAATCGGGCAAGCGCTGGTCATGGATCCGCGCAATGCCGCTTTTCCGGTCCCCGTACGCAGACAGGCCGGTGGCTTTACCTTCCAGGACTTGGCGATGCTCGACTATCCCTATTTCGTGGCGGTGAGAGACGATGGGCTGAATGGCGATAGTCCCATCTTGGCGGGATTAGGCGACATCACGATGTCCTGGGCGTCGCCGATTACACTGACCGTCGCGGGTGACGAGGGGTCCATGGCGGTTACGACGCTGTTACAAAGCAGCGCCGGCAGTTGGTTGTCGACGGATACCAACGTCATGCCCAAGGTCACGGACGAGGGTCTGTCCGGATTTACGCCGGAAGGAGAGCAGAGCAGCCACGACATCGGTGTGCTGCTGGAAGGCCGCTTCACGAGTTTTTATCAAGGTAAGGATTCACCCCTGTTGGAAGCCGACGCTGATGACGGGGATGACACTGCAGACGCGAATGCGCTGGAAGAGGCTTCGGGGGAAGGGCAAGACAGCGATGCTGCGGAAATCGGCGTGGTGGCGAGCGTCATCGAGCGGTCGCCGGAGTCCGCGCGATTACTGGTGTTCGCGTCGAACGATTTTCTTGCCGATCAAACGTTGCAGATGATCAGCTCTGCCGACGGCACCATGTACGCCAACTCCATTCAGATGATGGCCAATGTGGTCGATTGGGCGCTGGAGGATCAGAATTTGATCAGTATTCGCGCACGAGGCAACTTCAATCGCACGCTACCGAATCTCGAAGAGAACACCAAAAACGTGCGCGAGTACACGACGTACATACTTGCTCTGTTAGGCATCGGTCTCGTCATGCTTGTCTTTAACCTGCGCAAGCGCCGGCGTGCCAACGAGCACAAACAGTGGCTGCGGTCACTGGGAGGTGCGCAATGAACAGCAAGATCGGATGGTTGATCGGTATAGTGATACTGCAACTCGTAGTGATCGGCGTGCTGTGGTTCGGCGGCGATTCCTCCGAGCGCGATGCGCGTCAGTTGCTGGACTTCGCCACGGACGAGGTTCAATCCTTGGTGGTTACCGACGGCGAAAACACGGTAGAAGTGGATCGCGATGCTGATGGTTGGCGTGTTGGCGAATGGCCCGCGGATAGTGACAAGGTCATCGAAATGCTCGACAAGCTGAGTGCATTGGATGCCCCGTGGCCGGTGGCTGACAGTGCCGCAAGCGCACGCCGGTTCGAAACCAGCGATGATGAGTTCCAGCGCAAGATCACGCTCAGGAGCGAACAAGGGACTGAACTTGCACAACTGTACCTCGGTACGTCCCCCGGCTACCAGCGGGTGCACGCCCGTTCAGAGGGGGACGACCGGGTCTACAGCGTGGCGTTGTCGAACTACGAACTTGGCGTGAAAGCCGACGAGTGGCTGGACAAGGCGTTGTTTGCCGTGGCGCAAACCCCCCAACGTATCGAGACGAGTTTCTCGGCCACTGGGGACCAAGAAGCGCGAAGCGTCTTGTTGGAGAATACCGACGAAGGATGGCTGGTCGACGGAGTTGCTGCGGATGAGGACGCAGCCCAAGCATACGCGGATCGCTTTACGACGCTCAGCGTGCTGGGCGTGGTAGACGCGCAAGAGGGACTGCAAAGCCTTGCCGAAATATCCTTGAGCGGCACAGACGCCGAGCAGCAGCTGATCATCGGCCGGATTGGTGAGGATGGGGACTATGTGATAGGGTCGCCGCCGCAATCCTTCCGGTTGGCGACCTACGTCGCAGAGCAACTGCTGATGCGCGACGCGGATTTCGCAATGACCGGCGCAAAAGAGGAGCAAGTGTCTGAAGACTCTCAAGAAGAACAACAAGAACAGGATTCCATCGATAGCGAAAGCCCCGACTAGACCTGCTCTGCCACCTAATACGGTGCGGGGTCCGGAGACTTCGTGTTGGGGACGCGCACTGGCTAGCGCTCTCATGCTCATCCTGTTGTCAGGGTGTATCGGTTCACACAGAGAGCCTTCGTGGGGTCGCACACATTGGCCGAGCGCCGGTCATCTCGGTGAGGCTGCTAAAAAGGCCGCGTTGCAACCGCAAACCTGGGTGCCGGTATTGGCAGCCGGAGCTTTGGTGGCCGGGGATGTCGACAACAAATGGTCCGAGGACATGTTCGACAGCCAGACGCTGTTCGGCAGCGATGCCGAAGCCACCAGCGACGATCTACGTGATGCCGCGACGGCCGCGTACGTTGTGACGGCATTGCTGGCGCCGAGCGATACTGCGTATGACAAAGGCCGCGGCTTGGCGGTTGGTGCTGCCACGATGGTCGCTGACGGACTGTTATCGCGTGGCATCAAAGATCTTGCTGGTCGCGAGCGACCAGACGGGAGTAACGACAGCAGCTTGCCGTCGGGCCATGCTTCCAAAGCTGCTTCACGATCGGCGATGGCAATTCGTAACCTGGGCTATATCGACATGCCGCCGGCGCTGCGGCGAACGTCGACGGTGGCATTGCATACTTTGGCTTTGAGCACGGGGGCTGCACGTGTCGAAGCGGGCAAACACCACTTAAGCGATGTGTTAGTAGGTTATGCGCTGGGACAGTTTCTGGCTACGTTCATGTACGAAGCGTTCATGCCGAACTACAGAAGTGCTGCAGAGTTGTCCGTTACACCGTTGGACCAAGGGGCGGCGATAACGCTCTCGATACCGCTACGTTGAGCGGTGGTCATTCTTCTGCCTCATCGAAACAAACCATGTTACGACCGCTGTTCTTGGCACGATAGAGTGCGCGGTCGGCAATTTTCAAAATCGACTCCAATGCATCCATCTCTCGTGAAACGGTAGCGACGCCGACACTGGCGGTGACCTTCAGGTCCTTTTCGAGGGTTTCCCGATACGGATAGTCTTCGATCCCCGACCGCAAACGGTGCGCGAGGTGGATGGCTCCTGCCTTGTCGGTTTCGGGTAGCAGCAGGGCGAATTCTTCGCCTCCGAGGCGGCAGGCAATGTCGGTGACCCGTTTGATGTGATTGGCAGTATCGGCCACGGCCACGAGTACGGCATCCCCGAGGTCGTGCCCGTACGTGTCGTTGATGTTCTTGAAGTGGTCGAGATCGAAGATCAGCACGGAAAGCACACTGCCGTGGCGGCGTACGCGCTCGAATTCTTCGTTGAGCCGCTGCATGAAGAAGCGCCGGTTGAACATGCCGGTCAACGCATCCGTATGAGCGAAGCGTTCCAGCTCGTTCTTCATCTCCCGCAATTCGCGCTGCGCACGGCGACGCTCGGTCACATCACGAAAAACCAGCGCTGCATCGGTGCTGTCACTCGAAGGATCGAGCTGCGTGGTGGAGATCTCGAAAGCGCGTTCGTCGATAGTGACTTCGGTGTTTTTTTCGGGATTCAACAACGTTTCTTTCGGCATTTTATCCACGATGTTGGCAATGTTGTTGTTGAGGATGTCGATGTGCGGCCAGGTGTGGAGCGCCGATTCATTGGAGTCGATGATGGTGCCGTCCTGCGTGATCACCAATACGGGATCGGCGAGCTGCTCGACCACTCTGTCGCGTATGACGGGAAGTTGGTTGAGCAATCCGTGTTGCAGAATGCCTCGATCCAGAATCAATACTCCGGCCAGAAAACCCAACGTGGTGACATCGAACCAAGGCAGCGTGTTCAGCGGTGAAAGGTAAAACGTGTTGGCCATGACGGCGATAAAGGGTGCGAATATCGCCGCGAGTACTGCCGAGCGATGTTGTTTGAATTGCACAAGGGAGAACGTCAGGATGGAGCTGCCGATCAGAATCAGCGCGTAGGAATAGAAGGTGTGCACGTAGGCCCAGAAACCGGGGATGGTGACCAGCCCGATATGCCCGGAAGCATACGTGGTGTACCACCTGGTCCACACCAGATGGTGGTTTTCGTTGGTAAGCGCCAGGACGATGGTGATGGCCGGTACTAGCGCAACGATGTTTACCGCCGTACGTGACGCGCGCACGACGCGTCTCGAATAAGTCAGCGCGAACAGGAACCAGGCCACTGGAGCGAAAGCAAGGCCGATATAGCTGAGCTTCGCAGCCATTAGCTTGGTGTCGGTAGGCACGAAAACCGCGTTAGCGAATTGACAGATCGCCCAGTACGTCAGTACTGCAAATAGAAAGCGCAGCGCATAGCCTCCTGGCACCGCCTCGCGGGCGCGCACCCGGCGATAGCAATACAGTGCAAACGCAGCGGTCAGTAACGGCGGTAGAGACCAAAGGGTAGCCTGAAACACTAAACTGAGCAGTCCTGTCTTGGTTGAGTTTCTAGCGAGTTCACCGGGACGTACGGCGCATCGTACGGCTCCTGGGGCCGTCGTGTCGTAACGCTGGTTCACCCCTTGTGAAATATAGCGGGCAGCGTCGTGTGTTGAGGCATTGCTCACAAACTAGACCGGGCAAAATGTGATGGACGTCTCACGAGGCAAAAGCACAAGATTGCTGGCACAATTCCCATCGGTTTCAAATAGGGTGGACTGTGTCCCGGAATAAAGATCTCACCGAAGCCTTGAAGAGGGTGCTGAAATCCGGTGGACTCACCTATGCGGATGCGGCGCGTCACCTGGGGTTGTCCGAAGCGAGCGTGAAACGGTTGTTCAAAGAGCAGTCGTTCAGCGTCGAGCGCATGGAAAAACTCTGTGAGCTCGCCGGGGCCGATCTCTTGGAGTTGGTGCGTACCGTCGACGATCAAAAAGGCCGCATCCTCGAGCTTTCCGAGGAACAAGAATTAGAGTTGGCCGGTAACTTGCCGTTGTTCATTGCTGCAATCTGTGTGCTCAATCGTTATCGATTCGAAGATGTGATAGACAGCTACAGGATCGAACGCCTTGAGCTGCAGCAGCTGTTCGCGCGCCTCGATCGCATTGGCATCATCGAGCTATTGCCCGAAAATCGTTATCGCTTGCGCGTATCGCGCGGTTTTCAGTGGCGGTCCAACGGACCGATTGAGCGGTTCTTCGTTTCGAGCGTATTGACCAGTTTCCTGGATCGCAAACTGGTGCGCACGCAAGATAGCTTCAAGTTCGCATGGGGTACGGTAAGCGATACGACGGCGAAGCTCTTTCAGGAGAGACTGCGCCGTCTGTACGATGAGTTCAACGAGTCGGCTGACCGCGACGCACAGTTACCATTGGAGCAGAGGACCGGCGCTGGATTGCTGCTGGCGTTTCGCAACGAATGGGAGCCGGACGACATGCGTGCGCTCAACCGGAGTCATTAGTGTCCCTTACTGAGCATGTGCGGTCGCTTGAGCAGAGGAGTCGAGAGCGAGGCACTATTGCCTTCTTCGATCTCGATCGAACGTTGATCGACGGCTATTCGTTGACAGCGTTGGCCTGGCAGCAGCTGTTCAATGGCGAGATGTCGTTGCGCCGGTTTCTCTCGCTCGGACAAATGTTTCTGCGTTATGGTTTGGGCTTCATAACCTACGAGCAAATGCTGCAGGCAACGGTGGATGACATCGTTGGGATGAGTGAGGCGGATTTGCAGGCTTTGGGTCGACAAGCTTATGACGCTCGTTTGCGTCGATGGATGTACCGCGAAGGCGCGGCGCTCATCGATGCGCACAAAGCGCAAGGCGACGATGTGGTATTGGTGACCTCAGCAACCAAATACCAAGCCGAGCCCGTAGCCGAAGCGCTCGCCATCGAACATCTATGTTGTACCGAAATCACCATCGCCGACGGTCGCGTCGCGGGAGGCGTCAGTGCGTGTTACGGGCAGGGCAAGCTCAAAGCCGCACAACGCTACGCGCAGCCGCTCGCCATTGGGCTCGAGGACACGTACTTTTATTCGGACTCGGTAGACGATTTGCCTTTGCTCGAAGCGGTAGGGTACCCGGTCGTTGTTAACGGTCGCGCCAAGCTCGTCAAGGTCGCCAAGGTGCGTGGCTGGCCGACACTCAATTTCAAGATCAAGGGGCAGGAGGCTGCGGATGTTTGATCTCTACACTTGGCCAACGCCAAACGGACGCAAAGTTTCGATAGCCATGGAGGAACTGCGCGAGGCGGGTTGCGAATACGAGGTGCACGCGGTCAATATCGCTAAGGACGAGCAGTTTGGCGCAGACTTTCTGGAGATCAGTCCCAACAACAAAATCCCTGCAATGACCGATCGAGATAACGGTCGCAGCATGATGGAGTCCGGTGCGATCCTCATTTATCTGGCGGACAAGTACGAACGGTTGTGGGGTGAGGATCGGTATCAAACGCTTGAGTGGCTGATGCTGCAGATGGGAGGAGTGGGTCCGATGCTCGGGCAAGCGCACCACTTCTTGAAGTTCAACCCGGGCAAGGCGCCTTACGCGGAGGCGCGCTACGCTGCTGAGGCGCGGCGTTTGTACGGTGTGTTGGACACACGCCTCGCGCGCTTCGAATACCTGGCAGGCGCTTATTCGATCGCGGACATTGCCACCTGGCCATGGATCTCACGCTATGAATGGCAAGGGATCGATTGGCAGGATTATCCTCACCTGAAACGATGGTACCTGAGCATTGCCGACAGGCCCGCGGTGCAAGCAGGCTACGACGTACCGGTATACGTGAACGACATTCCCCGACCTAATTCAGCCTAGAGCGCAGGCGTGCGATTAACGCCTCAGCAGCATCCTGTGCGTAAGGTAGCGGTGCGAATTTTCCCCACACAGGATCTGGCCAGGCGGCATCGGTTTGAAACCTGGCGACCACGTGAATGTGCAGCTGCGGAACTTGGTTGCCGAGGGCGGCGACGTTGATCTTGTCGGGATTGAACAGCTCGGTTAGCGCACCGCTGCTTGTGTTGATGTCCTCCATCAGATCGCGTTGACGATCCCGAGGCACGGCGTGCCACTCCGTCAGACCGGCTAGCGCGGGGACCAGGATCAACCAAGGATAGCGGCGTTCGTTCATGAGTAAGAGTTGGCACAGGGACAGTCGTGCGACCTCAAGCGTATCGGCTGCAAGTCGTGGATGGAGATCGAACGCTGTGCTCAACGTTTGTCGAATCCGCCGATCCACACCGGACTGGACCAGGCGATGGCGTCGTTGGCTTGCGTGACACGTACGAAATAGTAATCGCCCTGCTGCGTTCCGGTATCTTGTACTTCGAACTCTACTGTCCGCGGTCCCGAAGTGACGATCTTGCGCAATACGACACTGTCCGTGTAGTGATCGACCGTGTCGTTGTGTTCGATTCGGCCCTCCTCCATGTCGCGCAGGTTCAACTCGAAGCTGCTTGCCGGAATACGAGCCGGACCCCGGTAGATCGGGGGTGCGCCCCCCGTCTCGCGGGACTCGACCAGGTCGATCTGGATGCGTGCCGTGCGCTGGGTGTTCTTCAGCCTTAAAAAGAACGAGCTGGCATCGCCCCGGGTCTGCGTGTCGAAGGTGACCTGATTGGGATTGTCTGCCGACGGTGTGACCGTTTGCAGGCTGAAACTCGAATCCCATGGCGCAATTTCTTCGATGTCGGCGTTGTGGACCTCAAGCGTACCGCGCCAGGCGCGCCATCCACGCGGGTTATCGCCGCGGTGATGCGGATGCGAGTCGGATGCGAACGACAGCAAGTATGTGGCGGTCTTGTCGAGCTTGGTGTTGTCGTCGTCGAGGTAGTTCTGCTGCCAGATCTCGTGCTCGTTCTTGATGACGGTAATAGTGTCGATGGGCGAGGTGCCGATGACCCGGCCCTTGATGGTGCGTGGACCGGCGTAGTCACCGCGATGCCCCATCGGGGTATCGTTGACACTGAAGTCCAGAATGATCCGGTCTCCAGTGGTGGCGTAGCTGCGTAATTGTTTCATCCCGTCGAAGATGCCGTCGACGGTGCGCTCTTTGGCCAGAATGGCGCCTAAGCCGCCTCGTTGGGACAGCGAACCGCCCAGCGGGGCCGAATAACCTGGTTGGCTCAGATGATTATCGGACGCTGCGGTAAAACCCACTTGGTGACCATGTTGCAGATACATGCGCCCAAACCACTCGAAGTTGCCGTGCTGAGACATGATCTCCACCAGCGGTTCCAGCTCGGGGTCGTTCAGGCGGTAGTCACCGGCCTGGTGGGCGTGCGGGATGACGACGACGTCTTGCGGAGCGGCGTTGGCGCGCAAGCCTTGATAGAGTTTCGTCAACGTTGGATAGAACTGTGCCGGTACCCGGTTCTGGTTGTCCGGACGCCTGAATAGGACATTGTGATGGCCGCCCCGCACGTTGGCGACGGTCCATTCGTAGCCGAGATAAGCGACGAAACGTCCATCTTCCGTAAACTGCCGTACGTTGTTGCGCAGCACTTCCCATTCCGCATCGTCCAGCCAGATGTCATGTTCCGAGTGCGTGACGTAGTCGAGTCGTGCGTCTTCTTTCGCCCACTGCATGAACCGCTCGGGTGTGCCGATGCCTTCTGCGAATCCCGAATGACCGTGGGTATCACCCCAGTAGATGCGGTCGCGATCGGTTTCCGTCACCAGTACGGGGTTTGCGGTGCCGACGATGTCACCGTCAACGCTGGTTATGGTCGGGTGATAGATGCCGGGATTGGCGATCGCGGTATTCACGGTGGTGATCGCGCCGGTCGCGGGAACGTCCAGCCAATGCTCATCGTTCAATCTAATGCGCCAGTTGGGAATCTCACCAGCGGCTCGGTTGAAGAACTTATCCTGCGCCCGTATGGAAAGCGTAAAGCGTTCGCCGGGTTTGAGCACCGAGGGGAGAAAACCGTGAACGCCCGCGATCGTTTGGCCTTCGATGCGGATGGGTTGTATCGGCAAGCTGACGAAGAAGTCGTCATCGGCGAAGGCGAGGTACAGAGGCAGTGGCATGCGGTCGCTGGAAAAACTCGGCATCATCAGCCCTGGGGAGCCTTTGGTGGTGTCCCCATAGGTGATCGTGACGGTGTCGCCTTCCCGCAATGTGCCTGAGGCGACTTTGAACACCAGCGTAGGCCGCGTGCCGCGAAAACCGCCATGCATACCGCGCATGGGCACTGACGTCGCCAGAAAACTCACCTTGGCGTTGCTCGATTGGATGGAAATGTAGTTTGGCGCACTCGGGTCCGAGGCTTGCCACAACCCGAAGTTGGGCATGAAGTGCCGTGCGACCATGAGCCCGCCGCCAGTCTGAATGGTCTGGGTGCCGACGGTCAGTGTCTGGCGGATGGTGGCGTAGCGTCCAGCCACGAAGGGTCCGGTGTCGCTATTTAAGCTGCCTGCACCGCTGGGCTGCTCGTCGAAGAACTGCAGCTCTCTAATGGCGCTATCCAGTGCAGACATCATGAGTGGACCCACACCGTCCGGACCGAGCACGCTGGCGATGATCTGTGTGGTGTTCACCGGGACATAACGGCCGTCCAACGCAAACGCATTGATCCACTCCCAAGTCGTTGCGGCGCGCGCTCGAGCGTTGGTTCGGTTGGTAGCCGTCGCTGCAAGGTCGAGTTTCAGTTGTTCGACGCGACTGCGCAGCTCTGGCGGCAGGTAGTCATCGGCGGGCGCCGCCAACGTGAGCGTCGGTATTAAGGCCAATACCAGCAGGAAGATTCGTAACGCTTGCATGTTAGAAAGGTCGGTCTCCAGCAACGACGGTACGGTGCATGACACGCCTGTGGCCGTCGTAGCCGCCCTGCGCGCAGTGTTGTACCGAGCGATTGTCCCACATTGTTAACATGTTGGCGGACCAGCGGTGCTTGTAAACGAACGTCTCACTCAAGCAGTGTTCGTAAAGCGTTTTCAGCAGCGCTTGTGATTCCTTCTCACTCATGTTTTCGATGGCCAGGGTGTAGACCGGGTTGACCCACAACGCCCGTTGCCCGGTTTCGGGATGAGTGCGCACCACTGGGTGGGATTGGGTGGCCCAGGCGTCGTCGCTCGGTAAAATCTGCATGCTGCGCTCCGCGCCCCCGGTGCGCGCGTACCCTTCGTGACTGTATGGGCGGCGTGCGCTGTGTAGCGCACGCAGAGTGTCCAGTTCGTCGCGCAGAGCTGGGTCCAGTGCTTCGTACGCCCTCACGCCGTCGGCGTAAAGCGTCGCGCCGCCGACGGGCGGAACGACTTTAGCATGCAGAATGGTGGCGGCCGGCGGTGCCCTCTGGAACGACCAATCCGAATGCCACGAAGCACCGAAGGGCGCGACCGTCTCATCCGGCTCGCGACGAACTTCCAAAATGTTGGCGTGCTCGTCGAGCGATTTAACATAGGGGTCGGTGCCGAATTCGCCAAAGGCGGTCGTAAAACGTTCCAGCTGCATATGCGTGAGCGGCTGATCCGGAAAGTACACGACTCTATGGTGCAACCAAACCGTGCGGATGGCGTTGACGATCTCGTCTTCCAGATCGCCAGCGAGATTGACTCGGGTGATGGCAGCGCCAAAGCCATCCTGGCGGGATTCGACGACGAGCCCCGCTGACGCCATTCGTGTACTACTCAAAGACTGTTCCAGTTCACCTGCAGAACGAACAAAGTTGCCACAGCGACTACTGCACCAATGACGAGAATGGTCAGAAACACACCGGCGTTGTCGTCGCCTTCGGGGGCCGGGTGATGACGGCGCCGGGTGACGGCGTAGACCACGCCGAGAAAAATCAGCGCTGGAATGGCAAACTGTACGATGTAGCGCATGGGCCGTAGATGGTCAGTTGCTGGAAGCAAAGCATAACACCAATTCGGGGGAGATTTGACTGACACCAGCTGGGTGGAGGAGCACTGGTTGGCGGTGGCACTGCTGTTGGCGTACACCGCTGTACTGTTGACCAACGCCTTCGCCGGACGCCGCGTCAGCACGGACCTGGAAGGCTACTACGTGGGTGGACGCAACTTGTCAGGCTTGGTGCTCGGCATATCGTTCTTCGCGACGTTTGCCTCGACCAATAGCTACATCGGTCATGCCGGCAAGGGCTACGCATACGGCATTCCGTGGTTGGCCATGGCAGCCACGCTCATTGTGTTCACTTACCTGTCATGGCGCATCGTCGCACCGCGTCTGCGTGCAATTGTTGCGGAACATGGTGCATTGACCATTCCCGATTACCTCGGTGTGCGTTTCCTCGGCCGTGGAGAGGATCACGACCGGCACCTATTGCGCATCGCCTCGGCGCTGGTCATCGTGTTTGCATCGCTACTCTATCTGGTCGCCATCTTCAAAGGGGCCGGACATCTGTTTCAAATGTTCCTCGCCATCCCGTACACCGCGGCTGTGGGTGTCACGCTCGTCATCGTGGTGGCGTATACCAGTATCGGTGGGTTTCTCTCGGTCGTGCGTACCGATGTCGTGCAAGGGCTGCTGATGGTGGCCGGATCTTTGATGATGTTCTACTTCGTCACGACTGCGGCAGGTGGTGTGGGAGCGATCGCCCAACTCGCTGACCGGCCGGACACGAGTTTTCTTTTCGAGCTCAACGGCGGCATCGCGTTCGTCGTGCTCATGGGCATCTCACTGTCAGGTGCGCTGAAGCTCATGGTGGACCCGCGGCAACTGTCGCGATTCTTTGCCTTGAAGGACGATTCTGCGATCAAGACCGGTGTGACGGTGGCGTTGATCGGATTGGTGCTCGTACAGTTTTCGGTCTTTCCAATAGGTGTGTATGCACACTTGTTAATGGATAATGTCGCTGACACTGACCTGATCGTACCGACTCTGATTGGCAGACCGGACGTGTTCCCGGTGTGGGCAGGGGATTTCCTGGTGGTGGCCATTGTGGCGGCGGCGATGTCGTCGATCGACAGCGTGCTGCTCGTAGCGGCGTCGACGTTGTATAAGAATTTGATTGCGCCTTTCCATCGAACGGAGCGGTCCGGCACACCGACCCGAGCAGTGAATGCGACTCGTCTTGCCGTCGTCGGATTTGCCGCGCTCGCGGCGTTCATCGCGTTGAATCCACCGGGCGACATCGTCGAGATCACGATCTTCTCGGGCAGCCTGTATGCCGTGTGTTTCTTCCCGGCCGTGGTGTTGGGACTTTATTGGCGGCGGGGCAGTGCGTGGGCCGTGATCAGCTCCATGGTGCTGGGTGTGGCTACCCTCCTCGCGTGGTTGGCCGCGGGGTTGGGTAACGTTTTGCACGAAGTGTTCCCGGGTCTGGCAGTTTCCCTGATCGCCTACACGACGGTGTCACTGGTCAGTCCACGAACCGCTCAGTCGACGATGGCCTGATAGGTCAGCACCTGAAAGTCCTGGCGGATGTTGATGTGCGTATACGGCCGCACTTGAGTCATCAGCACCCCGACCAGTTCCTGCTCGGGATCGATCCACGAAATGGTGCAGTAAGCGCCTCCCCAATACCCGGAGCCGGGCGACAAGGGCGTAGCAGCGGCGCCGCGATCGACCACGACGCCGTAGCCTAATCCGAACCCCATCCCGGGCCCGGGCAACCACAAGGCCAGCTCGCCGGTGTGATTCTCGAGCATCAAACTCACGGTGCTGGGAGAGAGCAAACGTACGCCCTGTAGCTGACCGCCGTTGAGCATCATTTGTTGAAAGCGCAGATAGTCGCGCGCCGTCGATGCCAATCCGCCGGCGCCGCGAAAGAGCGTCTTTGGACCCTTGATCCAGCGGCTCTCGGCATTGCCGGGATCCTGGAGGGTAATGCGGTTGTCTTTGCCGGGCGTATATTGCGCAGTCAAACGACTCGCTTTGGCCGTATTCATGTAGAAGTGGGTATCGCGCATGTCGAGCGGACCGAAGATCCGCTCGGCGAAGAATTCATCCAGCGATTGTCCTGAGATCAACTCGACCAGGTGGCCAACGACGTCCGTCGCGATGGAGTATTGCCACTCTTCGCCCGGCTGATAGTTGAGTGGTAGGCGAACCAATTTGTTTATGAGCTCGGCATTGTCATTCGCACCCGCCATCGCTTCCCGATAAGCCTCGACGTTGCCTATGTAGTTGTTGGCGAGCCCTGCCGTGTGCGTCAGCATGTCACGAATCTGAATGGGTCTTTGCGGGTCGACGAGTTCGCCGGTGGCGCCGCTGGCGTCGGCAGTAGTGCTGACTTTGACGTCGGCAAATGCCGGGATGAACTTGGATACAGGGTCGCGCAGCTGAAAGTGGCCCTCCTCCCACAACATCATCAGCGCTACCGATGTGATGGGCTTGGTCATGCTGGCGATGCGGAAAATCGCGTCCGCTTGCATCGGTTTGTCGGTCTCGACGTCCATGTCGCCCTGCACGGCAAAGTGGACGAGCTTGCCTCTGCGCAATACCGCTGTGATGACTCCGGGAGTGAGCTCGGCGTCAATGTAGCGTTGCATCGCCGGTGCAATGCGCGCGAGGCGCTCTGCGGACATACCTACCGTGTTGGGCTTGGTTTGCGGAATCTCGCGGGCACTGCCGGTTGCGGCAAGACTGAGCGTCACGAGGGCAGCGCATAAACGCCACGCAAGGTGTGCTTGTGGTGTCTGCATATGGCAATCTCTCCCGCTGATGAATGGTGGATTGTTGGTGAATAGCGCGGTCAAAGCAAACGGGATGCTGAACCAAGCCGAGCGCATCGTTGTCATTACCGGTGCCGGTGTGAGTACGGCTTCGGGTATTGGCGACTATCGGGATGACAACGGTGCCTGGAAACGCGCCCAGCCCGTGCAGCATCAGGACTTCATGAGCTCGCGAAGGTGGCGAGCCCGGTATTGGATACGCAGCATGGCGGGCTACCCGGAATTCCTGAAGGCTGTTCCCAACAAAGCCCACCACGCGCTCGCTCGGCTGGAAAGGCAAGGTAAGTTACTGGGCTTGATCACACAGAATGTCGACCGCTTGCACCAACAAGCCGGTCAGCGGGCGGCGATCGATTTACACGGGCGTCTGGATGAAGTCGTGTGCACGCAATGCGGTGACGTTACCGATCGAGGCGCATGGCAGCAGTGGCTGGAAGTGAATAATCCCGATTTTGTCGATCGTAGCTTTGTTTCGGCACCGGATGGCGACGCGGATGTGGAAATCCGTGGCGACGAAGCGATTGCGGTACCCCAGTGTGCGGTCTGCGCGGGCATTGTTAAACCCAATGTGGTCTTCTATGGAGACAGCGTTCCCAAACATCGGGTGACCTCGGCTTATGCATGGATCGAATCCGCCGATGCCGTGCTCGTAGCCGGGAGCTCACTCATGGTGTTTTCCAGTTTGCGCTTCGTGCGACGTGCACACGAGCGGGGGGTGCCGATTGTCGGCATCAATCGAGGTGTGACGCGCGCTGACGATCTGTTGACGGCCAAGATCGAAGGGGATTGCGGTGAAATACTCGAAGCCTACGCGGCCCAGCTGGCCTGACCGCTCGTCGGTAGAGCTTGCAAGCGCGGCATGACCTCTTGCGCAAACAATTGCATGTTCCGCTCTGCTCGTTCCCAAGGCATGCCAGCGTAGCTAAAAACACCCACGAACGCTTCGGCACCGATCCTCTGTGCGTTGTTGACGATCGTGTCATAACATTGATCGGGATCGCCCCACACTTGTAGATTGAGAAAAAACTCCACGGCACTGTCCACGCCTTGCTTCTGTATGTTGTTGGCGAATTGCCCGTAGTACTCGTAGCCCTTCTGTCCCTTTAAGTGGTCTTCGTGGAAGCGGTAGTGATCGAGCACGGTCTGCCAGTAGGCGCCGATGTAGCGCTCGGCGAGTTCGCGCGCGCGGCCGATCTCGGCATCGCAGGCGACCCATCCTGACATGACCGGCGCAGGCGGTTCGGACTTATTGATGTCCTTGAAGGCTTTGCGATAGCCCTCGATCTCGGCTTCTACAGCGTCCCACGGCTTCTGCGGGATGACGAGCAAGCCCAGACCGAGCCTAGCCATGATTTCCACCGATTCTGGCGATACGGCAGCAGCGTAGGTGCGGCCTTTGAACGTGGCCAGCGGTGCGGGACGGATGTCGACTCGCGGTTGTTGCACGAACTCGCCTTGAAACTCGCAGAAGCCTTGCTCCAAGCCGTCCAACACCATCTGCGCGCTCTCGATGAAGCGTGGCCGCGAGTCCTCCATATTCTGTCGAAATCCGTCGAACTCCACGCGACCCGCACCGCGACCCAGCCCCAGAATGAGCCTGCCGCCAGACAGATTGTCCAACACGGAGATCTGTTCGGCGACCCGTAGTGGATCGTGCCAGGGCAATACCACCACCATGGTGCCCAGCTTGACCTTCTGTGTGCGGCCCGCCATATAGGTCAGAAACTGCAGTGGATCGGGGCTCATGGTGTAGTCCGTAAAGTGGTGCTCGACGGTCCACACGGATTCGAACCCCAGCGGCTCGGCTTGCTCGATCAGGCGCACGTCGTTGGCATAAACGTCCTGATCGGTGGTGTGCTTGTGCGTGTTCTGAAAGATAGCTGCAGCGCCGACGTGCATCGTGGAACTCCCCTGGTAATTGAGCGTCATAAAATGTAGAAAACGTGGGTACGAGAACGATATTCCAACGAGGAGGGTCTGTACATGAGTAGACTGCTAGGGATTCTGATTGGCCTGACGCTGGGTGCTGCCGCCCAGGCGGATCCGGCCACCGGCGAGGACTGCGTCTACGCCCGTGACGTGCGGTCCGTTGAAGTGCTGAGCGACGACATGCTGTTGATGCATGGGCGCGCGGACCGGCTGTGGTTGAATCGTCTCCACACCCGTTGCACCGGCCTCGATGACGACATGATTCTGGAGTTCGCCCGCTACGGATCGAAGATCTGTTCCAACGACCGCCTCGAGGCGCGCGAGCGTTTGGAAGGGTTTAGCGGTATCGGTGCGAGCTGCCGGCTCGGCAAGTTCGAATCTGTCGCCATCGAGCAGGTGCAAGCATTGCGGCAATCGCTGGCTGACGGATGAGGTAGATACGTTCGATGAAGCGTCTTCACCTACTCGCCATCGCCTTCTCCTTGCTCATAGGGCATGCGCACGCGCAAAGCGAACAGGCGGATCCCGGAACGCAAGCGGCTGCAGACGTGGAAGCGCAACGCCAAGTCGATGAAGCCAGAGTGCAGGAAATTCTCAACCGCGACCCGAAGATCGAGGATTACACCAATCTGGCCCGGTGTATTCCTACGCGCCGGATTCGCCGCGTTGAGGTCATAGACGATAAGCACCTGTCGTTTCAATTGTCTCGGGGTGAATATTATCTCGCAAAGCTACCGCACCGATGCCCGGGGTTGGAACGCGGTAAACCCGTGATGTACGAGCCCACCGCTGCGCGCCTATGCTCGTTGGATGGGGTGAGAGCGATATACGATCACGGTCTGGCGGGTGCGCGTCCCGGTATGCGTTGTGCGTTGAACGGTTTCGAAAGTGTAACTAAAGAGCAACTTGTGATGCTCAAGGACACCCTGAAAGCCGAGCGTCGTAAACCGAAGAAGCGCACGTAGATCGCAGGTCACGACCCAAAAGACTCCTTGGAACCCGTGTGGCTGCAATACGCCAAACGGTTGCAGGCACTCGCCTCGACGGGCTTACACTTTGGCGCTGACGATTTCGATAAGGAGCGCTACGGCGAGATAGGAAATATCGCGCAGGCGATGCTGGCGGATCTCGGCGGGGTGCCTATCGAGCGTATCCTCTTTCCGGAATACGGACGACAGTACGCCAGTCCGCAGATCGATGTGCGCGCGGCGGTTTTTCGAGACGGTAAGGTGTTGTTGGTCAAGGAGCGACTGGATGAGCTCTGGACGCTGCCGGGAGGTTATGCCGATGTCGGCTTGTCAGCGGCAGAGAACGCAGTGAAAGAAGTACTGGAAGAAGCCTGTGTGCCCGTACGAGCCGTCAAACTTTACTGCGTCAAGCACAAGGCCAAGCACCCGTATCCAGTGGATGCACGCGACTTCTACAAGTTTTTCTTCTTGTGCGAGCAACTCGACGCCAAGGCGCCCGGACCGGGTCCGGAAACACTGGCAGCCGAGTATGTCGCCGTGGAGGCCTTGCCGCAGCTTTCGCTGGGAAGAACGTTGGCGGCGGACATAGAACTGGCTGCGGTGCATCTTCGACAACCGGAACTGCCGACGGTGTTTGACTAGGCTGTTGAGGAGCGTAGCGATGGCACCACAGATTCTATATTTCGATATCCGTGGGCGTGCGGAACCGATTCGTTTGTTACTTGAAGACCTCGGCGTTGTTTACGTCGACCGGCAGGTGACCTTGGAGGAGTGGGCCTCAGTCCGAGAGACGACGCCGTTTCGTCGTATGCCGGTCTACACCGATAACGATCTCGTCATTCCAGAGGCGTTTGCAATCATGTATCACCTCGGTCGCACACATGGATTGTTGGGAGAGGACGAACGTGCACGCGTGCGGTGTGACGTGACGGTCGAGGCGTGGCGCGACTATGGCAACCGCGTGGCCAACACGTTTGGTGCTCAGTCCAATTCCGAAGAACGGCGCAGTATCTTCACCAGGGAAGAACAGCCCGCGTTGTTAGCGGACCTGGAAGCCTATTACCTGGCTCGTGACTCGCAAGTTTTGTTCTGGGCGGGTGCCTCGGTCACGATTGCAGACTTTGCGGCCTTTCACCTCGTCGAAGGATTGAGTCATCGTTTCCCGGAAACGCTCGAACGATTTCCAGCCTTGCAGGAGTTTCATGTAGGGTTCAAACAACGACCCAGGATTGCACGATACCTGACCTCCTCACGTAGGCCCGCTGCGTTGTTCTACGGACCCAACGGCAAGATATTTCCTAAGGCGACTTAGCCTCGGTATATACGTAGTTTCGAGCGCTTCCTGCTGCAGTAGTCTGAATCCAAGTACCCCTTTGCATGCGTGTTGGAGAGTGCGATGAACCAATCCCGAGCCATGGTTGTTATGGCAGTGTTGTATTTCGTCTTCGGTTGTGGCGAGCGACCTGCAACGCAAGCGGAAGCGCCCGCACCGGCGGGTACGTCACCTACCGAAATTAGACTGCCGGTGAGCCTCAACGATGTGATGGTAGCGCTCGTCAACGAGGCGGCCGATCCAATTTGGGTGGCTGCGTGGCGTGAGCCCGGCACGGACGCCGAATGGCGTCAGCTCGAGCGACGCGCGTATCAACTGCAACTCGCGGGATCGCTGATTACGTACCCAGGCACGGGCAGTATGGACGACAAATGGGCGGCCAAACCGCGCTGGCGGATGTGGTCCGAGCGGTTGCGTGACGTGGGCGCGAACGCCATCGCAGCGGTCGAAGCGCGTGACGTCGTGGCGATTTCCAGCGTTGGTGACGACATCGTGGCCATCTGCGAGGGGTGCCACATCGATTTCAAGTTGGCGCATCCCACGGGAGGGAAGTTCGGAGAACTTTCGCCCGTGCCGGAATAATACAGTGTGGGTGCGGTCGAGCGAACCTAGGCGACGCTCGGGTCGCGCGTCTCACGGTGTCCTTCCACCAATGCTAGACTGCGAAGATGCAGAACCACATTTTCGTCGTCTAAGTGTCCATCATCGGTAGCAAGCATCTCGGGACCTGCATGCTGCTTTGCGCAGTGTGCGTGGCACCGATCAGCCACGCGAAATGTAAGTACGTTAAAAACGAGGCTGACCATCTCAAGAGTAAGCGCGTCGTGGCGTCGACCATGTGGAAAGGTATGGCCGTCCATCTCGGCAAAAAGGACCAAGAATACTATGTGCTCGGCTACATGCAGTCCATCGGTAAGCGTGCCCACTTCAATGCCAATACACCCATGGTGTTTGTCTTCGAGGACGGCTCACAACACAAGATCGTACCGCTTGATCCGGGTGCCGGGCGTCGCACCGCGCTCGGCCTGCTAATTAACAATCGCAAGTCTGAAACGATGTATGTCGCCGATGAGACCGTTCTCGAGAAGCTTGCCGGCAATCGGCTCGAGAAGATCACGATTCACTACGAAGCGGACGGCGAACCGCACGAACACGATTTTCCGTTCGGCCGTGGCAACGGCAAGAAAATGATGAAGTTCGCGGGTTGCATGCTCGATGGGAGCGAGCAGGGGTAAACGGCCGAGGTTAAGTCGATGCCCCCGTGAGCAGCCCGCCCAACAAGCCGAGACTGCGCTCCAAATCCGGTGCTTCTTCCAACACCTTGACCATGGGATCTGCACCGAGCCGCTGCATTCGTGCTGGTCCGTTGCCGATATGGTACTTGGCGTTGTTCAAGCCTTTGTTGACCTCATGCCACTTCAGCGGCATGGAGATACTCGCCGCTTGCTCAGCTCTTACCGCAAAAGGCGCCACGATCAAGCGACCGTGCCCGTTCTGCATGAAATCGACGTACACTTTGCCTTCGCGGGCACGCACGGTACGCGCGATGGTAGCGATCTCTGGGTGGCGCTCGACGACTACGCGCGCTAACAATTCACCCAACGTGCGGGACTGGTCGTGATCGAGCTGGCGGGCGAGGGGAATCAAAACGTGTAAGCCGCTAGCGCCACTCGTCTTCGGATACGCCGGCAATTCCACTTCTTCGCAGATATCGCGGATCTCCAGAGCCAGAGTAATCACATCCGCGAACGGTGCTGATTTCGGGTCCAGGTCCAGCACACACCAGTCGGCGTGGTCTAAGTCGGTCACACGCGCGTGCCAAATGTGAATGGGCAAGGTACCCATGTTGGCGACATATGCGAGATCGTCGGGGCGTTGCAGCAGGAAGTAGTTGACGGGTTTGTCCGTGGATTCGCTCCAGAGCTCGGCCCGCTTGATCCAGTCCGGAACGTAGTCCGGCACGTCGCGCTGATAGAAGGATTTACCGTTGACGCCATCGGGATACCGAGTCATCACGATCGGACGGTCGATCAAGTAAGGCAGCATCCATTTGGCGATTTTCTTGTAGTAGTCGACGAGGTCCAGCTTCGTGTATTCAGGCTGTGGGAAAAACGTCTTCTCCGGATTGGTGACCACCACACGTTCGGTAGCGGTGGCCGGTGTGTCGATATCGACCAGTCCACCGTCGAAGTTGCCGATGCATTCTTCCGGTCGTTTGTCGTCGCGCACGCGGTGAATGCGTGGGTGACGCAGGTGCCCGGCCGGTGTGTATTCGGTGTAACCGGCTTCCACGACCAAGCGTGGCGTCCACCAGTGCGTCGTCTTCACGCGACTGTCCTCGGGCAGTGCACGAACCGGCGCTGTTTTACGCGCCAGTTTGCGGTCCAGGGCGAGGAGTTGCCTGCGCAGCGCTTGCCCCAGGCCAGAGCCCGCGTGACCGGCATAACAGAGCGTTTCACCGCGGTACTCGCCGAGAGCGAGGGAGCCGATGTCGTGTGGATTGGACTTGCTCGGGGACCAGCCCAGCACCACGAAGTCACCGGTGCGATCGACGCGCACCTTGACCCACGCCGAACTGCGTCCACTGGTGTACTGGGCACTTACGCGCTTACCGACCACGCCCTCGATACCGATCTCTTTAGCGGCCTGGAATGTTTTTAGACCTTGGTCCAACACGTGTTCGGAGTACACGAACGCGGACTTGTCAGGCACGATCTGGCGCAACACGCGCTTGCGCTCAAGCAGCGTACATGCGCGTAAATCCCGGCCGTTCACGAACAGCAGATCGAAGCAGTAGTAAGTCGCCGGGTCGGTGATCGCCGTGGTGGCGACTTGATGCGGTGACAGCGAACGGGCGCGCTGCTGCATCAGCGCGAAACTGGGTCGGCCCGAGGTATCGTGCACGACCAATTCACCGTCGATGATGCACTCATCGACTGGCAGGTGGGACAGCACCTGGCAGATCTCCGGAAAGCGTTGACTGATGTCGTGCCCGTTGCGGGTAAACAGCTTGACGCTACCGAGCGCTTTGCGCGCCAGAATACGGTAACCATCGTACTTAAGCTCCCATGCCCAACCTTTGCGATTGCTGGCTTCGCCGGATGTAGCCAGCATCGGTGCGTGGGCTATCTTGTCGATGTCGGTAACGGTTGCGGCAGCGGAAAGCGGTTTGAGTGCGCGTTTGATGGCGGCAATTTTGGGTTGGGGGTTTTCCAGCTGTTTGACGGTGAGACCTGACAACACCGATTCGTGGGAGAACGTCGGGCCGTCAGCGCTCTCGTAAGCGTCGTGCTCTTTGATGAGGAGCCATTCTTTACCGGTGGCTTCACGTGACTTCAAGCGCACGAGTGTCCACCGACCACGCAACTTCGAACCGCTGAGCTCGAAGAGTAATTTGCCTTTCTTGAACCCGGTGGCCAGATCTTCGAGCGCAGTATAGGTACCGCGATCCCAGACGATGACGTAACCGGCGCCATAGTTACCTTCGGGAATGTGTCCTTCGAAGTCGGCGTAGTCGAGCGGGTGGTCCTCGGTCTCCATGGCCAAACGCTTATCCTTGGGGTCGTCGGAGGGGCCTTTCGGGACCGCCCAACTCTTGAGCACGCCGTCGAGCTCCAGGCGCAGGTCGAAATGCAGGTGGCTGGCGGCGTGTTGCTGTACGACGAAGAGGCGATTCGTGGCCGGAATGTGGATGCGATCGAAGGGTTCCGGGGTGCTACCTCGGTCGCGTTTGGCCCGATAGGTCTCGAGTTGGCGCTCGGCTGCTGGTCGTTTTTGCGAGGGCATCGCTAGTGTCCAGCCTTGTTAAGCGTCATAGTTCAGGGAATCGATAAGTCAGGACACGGATATTGGCAGGTTGAGGGTCAAAAATCCGTGGGTTATAGTCCTCGGCCCCCTGCCCAAGGAGTGATGTTATGGCGGCACGAGCCATTGGTTCCGGCACCATTTCGTTCGGTTTGGTCGCGATCCCGGTCAAACTGTATTCCACTGTAGATTCCACAAAAGCAATAAGATTCAACTACTTAACCGAAGACGGTTCGCGCGTGAAGCAGCAGTACATTCGCGCGACGGACGGGGAAGTGGTCGAGCGGGCGGAGCTGATCCAGGGTTACGAATTCGCCAAGGGTCAGTATGTGACCTTCACCCAGGACGAGGTCAAGGCGATGAACGTGGAGGCGACCAACGCCATCGACATCGCTGAATTTGTACCGCTCGCCGAAGTCGAACGGCTCTTCATCGAGAAGGTCTACTATCTCGGCCCGGACAAGGGGGCAGGCCGCTCGTATCACCTGTTGAAGGAAGCGCTCGCCAGCACCGAGCGTGCCGCGTTGGCGAGTTATGCCGCGCGGGGTAAGTGCCACCTGGTATTGGTGCGGCCCATGACGGGACCGGACGGACAAGACGGCTTGGTCATGGAACAGCTCAAGCACCATGACGAATTGCGACCCTTCTCCGAGGTACCGCTGGATCATCACGACATCGAGAGTCAGGAGCTGGAACTTGCGGTGAAGATCATCGAACAACGCATCAACGAGCAGTTCGAGCCCGAGAAGTACGAAGACATCGTCCGCTCGCGGATGATGGAGATGATCGAACAGAAGATCGATGGGCAAGAGATCAGCATGCCGGAAGAAGAGCAGGCTGAAACCAAGATCATCGACCTCATGGAGGCGCTCAAAGCCTCGGTGTCCGGTAAGGGGTCCGGCAAAGCCGCGCGCGCGCAAAGCGATGCGAAAAAATCTGCGCCAAAACGTAAATCAGCGGCGCGTGCATCTAGAAAGCAGACGGCAACCAAGGCAAAATCTTCGCGCAAAGCAAAGTAGCTCCATGCCGGAGCGCTGACCCGACCAGCCCCTACCTAGGAATCGGTGAGCGAATCGATGAGCGGTTATAGCACCCGAGAAGTCGCTGAACTTATTGGTTTGAAAACCGATCAGGTGCGTCACTACGTGCGGCGCAAGCTGGTACAGCCCGCCCGCGGCGAGCGCGGCGAATACCAGTTTTCCTTCCAGGACGTCGTACTGCTGCGCACTGCGAAGGGCCTCATGGATGCCAACGTGTCTACCCGCAAAGCCTATCGTGCGCTCGTCAAACTCAAAGCGGAACTCGCCCAGCGCAAGTCTCTGAGTGCCGTGCGGATCTATGCGGATGGCAGTACGGTCGTCGTGCGCGACGATAACCATGTGTGGGAAGTAGAGACGGGCCAGACACAAATCGATTTTGCCGTGCAGGATCTGGCCAACAACGTGGCCGAGATCGCCGACCGGCACGTCATTCAGGCGAAGGAAGCGGACGATTTCGATACGGACGAGTGGTACAACTTAGGTCTGGATCTCGAAGAGGTGGAACCCGATCGCGCACCCGATGCCTACCGGCAAGCCATTCGTCTCGATCCGAAGAATGCGGATGCGCACGTCAACTTAGGCAGGCTCTATCAGCTCAAAGGCGATCTCAAGCTTGCCAAGCGGCACTACGAACTCGCGTTGACCGCAAGGCCGGGTCATCAATTGGCGTTCTACAACCTCGGCACGGTGTTCGATGAGTTGGACGAGACCTCCAAGGCAGCGGACTTCTACTCACAAGCACCGGCCATTCCGGACGCGCACTACAACTTGGCGCGTATTTGTGAGCTCTCCGGCGACGAAGTCAGCGCGCTGCGCCACATGCGCCAGTACCGGGACCTGCTGGACGCCGAGGAGTAAGCGGCTCCGGCGTTTTTCAACACGCTGCTAGTTGTATTGCTCATAGAGCGCTCGCCAGTAGGGACGACCGCCCCGGTCGTAGACGCGCATGGCATTGACCATGTCTTGACGCAGTCCCGTATCCACCAAGGCGTCCGGCAGCAACGGATCGAGCAGAATGTCTCGCGTCACGGCCCGCCCTACCAATAAGGTCTCCCTGGCTGCGTCGCGCTCGTCGAGCCTCTGCAAGTGCTGTGTGCTTTCTGCAAGCGTTTGGAGGTGCGCCCTGTAGCGGGACTCCAGGTGTCGGGTGTCCCAGAGGGTGTCGACCGGCACGGCGTCCTCCGGCACCAGTTGTCCCATTTGAAATGCCATGGCCGCGCGTTCCAGGCCCAGGTCGGTGAGGGCGCCATACACGTCTTCCAACGCCGTCACCAGATTGTCGGGGCGTATCCAGAACCCGGGTTGGGCCTCGGCGAACCCGAACAAGCGCAGAGCCCGTTCCCGGTTGCGCAAACGGGTCTTGTCGCTGCGCGTCAGGTGTGCGGTGAACACCGCCAGCCAGTCACCGTGCCAAGCCTTGACAGAGTCCTCCACCTGGGACCAGTTGCGGACCAGCCTGTGCAGCGTACCGGCCCGGGATCCCAGACTGTACATGCCGCGTCCCGTTTGCCGGAGAGAGCCGTCCCGCACCAACCGACCCAGCGCGACCCGGATGCTCCCCGGATCGGCGCCGCAGACCTCACCGGCCGCGACGAAATAGCGAGCTGACAGCGTTTCACTCGCGGTCGAATCGATCAAGGTGAGAATCAGCTCACGCGCGGAAAGCGGTTCTGGTGGCATGTCTCGAATCTAGTCTCGGCTTTGTTGATATAACACTATTTGACTTATACTGTATAATCACGTTATATTCCACGCTGTGGAAATAAGTTCAGGCGGCAGCGATCCATGAGCCCAGCAGACACTGTCACTTTTCGCACCGACGATGAGTTCATCGACGCGAGCGTCGCAGCCGCGGTCAAGCTGTCCGATGTATTGAGCGCGGAAGAAATACGACCTTTTACCCAGCGCTCGGATCTGCGGGCTTGGTGGATGGTGGCGGTCAACTTCGCGATGATCGCGGGTGCTCTGGCGCTACCGGTCCTGTGGTTGAACCCTCTCACCGTGCTGCTCTCTATTCTCATTCTGGGAGGGCGCCAACTCGGCCTGGCGGTAATTTATCACGACGCCTCGCACGGGGTCTTTTTTCGTACACGTGGGTTGAACGACTTCATCGGGCATTGGGTGGCCGGTGCGCTGCTGAATACCTCGATGTATGCCTATCGGACCTATCACCTTAAGCATCATCGTTTTGCGGGCACCGAGCAGGACCCCGACATGCCGTTGGCCAACAACTATCCCGCTAGCAGAGCCAGTCTCAAGCGCAAGTTCGTGCGCGACGCCACCGGGCAAACCGGTTGGAAGACCATCACGGGCCAATTGAAAAGAGTGCGTCCGCTGCGTAATGCCCCGTTCCTGTCGGCCCACGCCGTGCTCATCGGAGCGTTGTGGTGGGCGGGTGCACTGTGGACGTATGCGCTGTGGTGGATAGCCCATGCCATCGTTTACCAGGTGATCTTGCGTTTGCGGTTCATTTCGGAGCATGGCGTGGCGGTCGATCGTCTGGGTGCGGACGTGCGCCAGAATACTTCGACCACGCTCTTGTCGTGGTGGGAGCGCATCTTCATCGGCCCCAACTACGTGAACTTCCACCTGGAACATCACATGAGTGCCGCGGTGCCGTGCTATCGCCTGGCGCCGCTGCATCGATTGTTGGCGAGCCGCGGGTTTTTCGACAGGTACGATTGCCTGTCGCGAGGCTATCTAGCCGTCTTACGCAAGGCCGTCAAACCCGAGCCGCAGACCCCACTGCCCCAAGGCGCATAGGCTCACGTAAGTCTGGTCTTTGGTTAGTCTGGTTGTTGGTATTGATACGCCAATTCAAGTAGACGAGCGCTGCGCATGTTGTCGTTGCTGCATTCCTTGATGTGGTTCATGCGGAAGGCGTAGTAGTTCGTCGCGTCACCGCGCGTCAGCGCAATGGTGAGAAATTCGTCGCCACCCAGCGCCCTCAATGTCGCGCCGTAGTCGCAGGCGGCTTGGGCGATGACCGCATCGATCTCGGCATCCGACTTGGTCTCGCGCGGTTTGGCGTAAACATCACGATGATCGCGTAAGTCATCGTATTGGGCATCGATCTGGTTCGACAACTCCTCGTATTGTTGCTCGAGCACTTCGAGCTCTTCTTCCAAGCCGTCTATTTCACGGTCTAAACGCGCTTCACTGTCCTCGTCGTCGGTGCTTTCAGCGCGGACCATGTCGCGCCGTTTCTGACGCAGCAAGCTGCGCGTCTCGCGTTGCTGCAGCCGCAGTTCACGCTGCTCGGCGCGAAGTTCCCGAAGTTCCTCGAGTGCCTGTGGTTCGTAAGGGGAGATGTCGATCTCGAGTTCCGAAAGTATGTCCTCGACCATGCGCGGTATTTCAGGCACCCGGGGAATCGAGATCTGCCCGTCGAACTGAAACGCGCGCTCACCGTTTTCATTCACCGTAAACCACGGCGAATTCAGCGAGACCGAAATCAACACGCCTTGGCGGGCGAGGTATTGCGCGGAGACTCGGGTTACGCGCGCGTCGTCTTCCAGCTCGTCGCGCAACACCGATTTCATGACATCGGCGACGATGCGCATCTCCCGTTGCACTTCGGCCAATCGCTCCGGCGTGCGTGCCCAGGTGGCATCGGGGAGGGTCAGGCTCGCTGCGGCGAGAACTAGCCAGACGAGTTTCATTGTAAGACTCCTTCCGGTGCGGCGGGATCGGCAATGGCGTCGCCCGCCATGAGCGCTTCCACGCGTTGGTAGAGCTCATCGACTTCCTGCTGACCTTGGATCTGGTGCGTAATGATGTAGCGCAGCGATTCTTCGGTTTCGATGGAGCGTTTGTCCATTTCCGCCTTTAAAACTTTGAGTAGCGCCTGGATTTCGGCGCCGCGTTCGTCGCGGCTGCTGTCCAACACGCTCTGTACCACGGCGGCTTCAGTGGCTTTGGGTAGTCGCGGCAGGTCGTCGTAGTCCGCCGGGGTGGTGCCCGAGGTCGGTAGCGTGCCGTTGAGGGTGGGCGGGTTCACGAACATGACGGTCACCAATACCAGCGCCGCGGCTGATGCGAAGGTCGGGAACCAGGTTCTGAAAGCCTCCATGAAGTTGCCGGTGCCGGTGGTGAACAAGGGCTGCGGTTGCCAGTTGGGGGGTGACTCCTCATGCCAGGTCTTGGCCATCGCTTGCCAGGCGGCAATGGCGCTGAGGTCGGCTTGACACGTCGAGCACTCATCGACGTGCGCATCGATAGCGGTCATTTGCTCTGACGGTAACTCTTGAGTGGTGTATTCAATGAGTAGCGGATTGGCTTGTTCACAGCGCATCGCGTAGTTCCTCATGCTGCTTCAATTTTTTTAACGCGGTGTAGAGTCTCGTCTTGGCGGTGTTGGGGGAGATGCCCAACTGCCCGGCGATGTCTTCGAAAGTAAATTGCTGAAAGAATTTCAGCTCGACGACTTGGCGTTGCTCGTCGGGCAGCGTCGCCAGCGCGGAAGTGATCTGCTGATTGGCGTGCGTGCTGAAGGTCTGAGCTTCGGGCCCGGGCTCGCTGCTCATGATGCCGAGCTTGTCGTCATACTCGTCGTGGTGGCTGCGGCGTCGCAGATAATCGGTGCAACGAAAGCTCGCGATCCGGAAGAGCCAGGCGGGGAAGGGCCCGTCGCCGCGAAAACTGGCGAGATTCCGGTGCACGCCCACGAATACCTCCTGCATCAGATCGAAGGCATCGTCGGGGTGACCGACCATGCGTAGAGCGTAGTTGTAGACACGTTTCTCGTACCTCTTCACCAGTTTATGCCACGCGCCGTTGGAACCCGCGAGTGCGCGCGAGACTAACGATTCATCGCTCACCGTGCCCAACATGTCGTTATTCTTGTACCGCGGTTTAATGTTTGTCGAAAATAGCGGCTAAATAGTTTGGGCGCCCAAAAAGATTGCCGTCAAGGCCCGTAATGCCGGTACTATTTGTCGGGTGAATGGACAAAAATTGACACTTTTGCTGGCAGCGACAGCGCTGCTGGCTGCCCACACCACCTACGCCCAGGATGCCGAAAACATCTATGCCGAGACCGGCGACCGGGTGTATCAGATCCTCATCATCGATGCCGAGTCCAAGGAAAAAGCCGCCATCGGCTCGGGATTCCAGGTACCGGGACGAGGCCCCGACGGCGGAGCGTTGCTCGCCACTAATTTTCACGTCGTCTCGGAAGCGGTGCACGACGTGGACAAGTACACGATCGAGTACCTTGCCGCCGACGGCAGCAAAGGCGATCTGGAGCTGATCGACTTCGATGTCGTCCACGACCTTGCCTTGGTCGCCATGCCGGTGGCGGATCTGCCGCGCGACGACGTCATGGCATCTATACCGGTGCCGTTGTCCATTAGTACGCTCGAGACCAAGCAGGGCGAGCAGATCTACTCCCTCGGTAATCCGTTCGACTTGGGTCAGACCATCGTGCCGGGTACGTTCAACGGTCTACTGGAGCAGAGTTTCTATCAGAAACTCCTCTTCAGCGGCTCGCTCAATCCCGGTATGAGTGGCGGTCCAGCCCTCAACAGCCAGGGTGAGGTGGTGGGCATCAATGTGGCGACCTCCGGAAATCAGATCAGTTTTCTCGTGCCCGCCACCTATCTCGAAGCGCTGCTTGAGAAATACGTTGACCGTGGCGCGGCGCTCGATGCCACCGGTTACGCCGAGGAAGTAGCACGTCAACTATTCGAGGATCAGGCCTTCAAGTATGGACTGTTGCTGGAGCATGACTGGAAGACGCAACCGCTTGGCAATATGCGAGTGGGGGCGGATCTCAATGAGTACTTCAAGTGTTGGGGCAACACCAACGACGATGAGGACTTGAGTTTCGTGAGCACGGTCAAGTCCTGCACGTCGCAAGACTCCATTTATATCAGTTCCCGCTTGACGACCGGTGCGATCGACATCCAGTACGCCTGGATTACCTCGGACGAGTTGGGTGGCTATCGGTTTCACAAAGTGTTTGCCGATAACTTCGCGTTCATGAGTACGCGCACCCGCGCCGGCGAAGAAGATGTCACTAATTATCAATGTTTTCGCGAATTCGTTGCACCCAATGACCGTGCGAACGGGGTGACTGAGTCGGGAGCGTGGCGCGCGGTGCTGTGCGTGCGCCAATATAAGGACTACCCACTGCTCTACGATGTGCTTTATCAGGGATCGCTGTTGGGTCAGACAGCGGCCGGGGCGGGCAGCGAACACGGGCAAAGTGGGCTGGCCAGCCACTTTGCCCTGTCCGGCGTCTCGAAAGACAACGCCCTCAAATTCGCCAAGAAGTTCATGGAGCTGCACGCATGGGATTCGTAGTCGAGGTGACCTCGCGTACAGGGCGTGTCATCGAACACCGCCAGTTCGAGAAGACCACGGCGAGCGTCGGCCGCGCGTACGACAACGACGTCATCCTCAATGATCCTTATGTCGATGCCCACCATGTGCAAATCGAGAATTCGTTGAACGGTTTGAGCGCCGTGGTGCTCAGTCAGGACGGACACACGCTCATCGACAAAACCGCACCGACCGGCACGCGCATACCGCTGCGCTCCGGCGCTGCGTTGGTATTGGGCAAGACTCACCTGCGAGTCCTGGCAAGCACCCACGCGGTAGCGCCAATGCTGACGTTCGAGCGCATCGATCGCATGTTTGCCAGTCTGGCTCGACCTGCGATCGCCGTCGCCTTGACGGCCGTGTGGCTAATGGTGGCTGCTGCCGATCAGTATCTCGACACGGTCGCCGAGATCCAATGGTCGCGGTGGCTGATGCAGCTTTTGACCCCCGTGCTCGGCGCGCTGGCGTGGACGTCCATGTGGGCGCTGATCACCCGGGTGACCCGGGGTGAAGCGCGTTTTTTTCACCACTGGCTGGTCGTCCTTCTATTCCTGCTGGTGTCGATGGCCATAGAGTTCGTCTCGGACGTGCTGCGGTTCAATCTGGGTGAGCACGTTCTGGTCGAAGTATTTCGTTGGGGTGCCCGGGGTGTGGTGTTGGCAGCGTTGTTCGCTCTACACCTGCGTTTCGCCTTCCAGCAGTCTAAAGCGATTCGGCACCTTGCCGCGCAAACGTTGGCCTGGGCTGTGGTGGCCTACGGCATTCTGGGTACGTTTTCGTTCGAGGACGACTTCGAGCCCTATCCGACGTTCGAAAGTACGTTGATGCCGTTGGCGTTTCTCTTCAGAGCGCCCAAAGCGGCAGACGTCTATCTACGCGATGCCCAGACGCTGTTCGAGTTTTCCGAAGAAGATCTTGGCAGAGGTGCCGGGCCCGGCGGTGGGGAAGACACCGGAGGTTAGCGGCGCAGGCGCCACCAGACCCAAATCCCGCTGAGCGCTAAAAAAAACAGCGCCAATGACGCAAACGTCATGATCCATTCGCCGATCGGACCGAAGAAGCGGCCGCCGTGCAGGTCCTGTAGCCAGCGTTCCCATGTGATCTGACCGGACAGATACCGGACGCGCACGTCCTCATCCGTTGCGATCGTCGCCAGGCGCGCCCACTGCGCTTGCTTGCCGTCGCTCGAGTGCCAGGTCAAACCGAAATCGTCACTGGCCAGAACACTCATGGGTGCGTCGTGCAACCGGATGTATAGGGTGTTGTCCCGGTGTCCAAAGCGCCCTGCGGGTTGTGGCATTGCGATCGTCTCGAGCGGTGTGGCGGCGTCATCCGGTATGAGGTAGGTATGACTGCGCGTGCCGATGACGGTAGCGAAGTCCAACTGTGCAGCGCCCACCATGGGGGTTGGTGTTTCAACGGTACGGTCGCCGACAAAGAGGCGTTCGCCGGTTTGGATGGCATTGTCGCTGCGAATCGACTGGGCGGGAGCGGTGATGCCGTAGGCGTCGATGACCCACGACCAGTCTATGTACTTTCTTCCCAGTCCGAGTTGATCGGTGAACTGCAGGGGCACGCCGGTGCCAACGAGTAAGATCAGGGGCAGGGCCATGCCGAGACCGGTGAACCGATGAAGTGGACGAATGGCCAAACGACCGCAAGTTCGGGCGACGCGACTAGCGCGCGTGCGCGACGGTGGTAGTGGCTTGGCTAGAATGCGAGTGAAGCTTGAGAGCGGCCCGCGCCATGCGGGTCATGGCTTTCACCGACAAGGTCGCGCCTGTGATGTTGTCGATATGTGCATTCAGACGGTTGTCGTCCTGTAACCACAATTGCGCGAACTGGTTGGTGAAGAAGTCGTATTTGACCTCCCATCCGCGACTCTCGCGAAAGATCAAGACTTGGACGTCGCTGATTTGTCCTTGATCGATGACCACGCCTGCGGTGATGGGACGGTCCTTGCCGATCTCGTCCAGGATCCATACGGTGCGACCGGCGTTGCCCCAGTATTTGAAACGCAGACCGGGCTTGTGACCCAGGATCTCCCGTAACTCCTGGCGCAGGGCTTTTTGCGGCCAGAGCGTCTGTGGCGCGGGCGCGGTGCCGCCGAACGCTTGGGCGACGAAGGTTTCCGGGGTCTGATAGACACGGGCCGACGCTTCACCGGCGTGCGCCGTGGGTCCTAGGGCGCCCGTCACACACAGGATGAAGACACTAATGAGCCCGAGAATCATTCGCATTTGCATACACGTTATTGTGCCAAATCTGGCTCAAAAAGCCATACGCAACCTGTCCGGAAGGGCCGGCCGAGCCTAAAACTGGAATCCAATGCCCAAATCCAGCGCTTTGAAATCGCGACCGGCCGCAGCGGGTAGGTCATGCTCCCGGTCGCGATAGTCGATTTTGAAGACGACATTGTCGGTGGGCCAGACATTGACGCCGATTTCCCACTGCTCGAACTGATCCTGGATGCGAATGCCGTCGATGTCCTCGTAGCGCGTGTAGACCCCCACAGATTCGATGAGGTCGTGCTCGGTGATCTGGAACCGGTAGCTGGGTTCGACGTACCACCCCGATTGGCTGTCACCGCCGGCGGCCTCGACTAACGTGCCGTCTAAGTCCCAATCCGCCCACAACGCGCGCAGTTGAAAGCCGCCGTTGTTGTAGATGGCCGATGCGCTCAGCAAGCGTCCTTCGTCCAGGCCGTCACCCGACATCTGACTGATGTCCGTTTGATGTTGATAAGTACCGGCAAGCTGCAAGCCCGGGATCCCCGAATAGGCGAGGCGCAGTGTGTAGGCCAGGTCCTCGGCGCTGGCGTTGGAAGATTTCTGCCTGCCGCTGCGGATACGAAACGCGCTGCTCCCGGTGGTCGGTACTTCGAGTCCGGAAGTGACGGCTGCATCCCACGAAAAGCCGTTCGCGTATTGACCGGAGAACGCAACGCCGTTTTCCCACCAGGTGCTCGGAATCAGGATGTTCTCGACATCGTTGCGTTCAACGCCATAAAAGGTCGGGGGCTCGTGGGTCTCGTTCAGGATTCCCACGGGCACCAGGAACAAGCCTGCTTTAGCTTGGTGATTGTCGTCGATTTCGAGTTCTATGAAGGCCTGCTCGATCTCGACTTCACCGTTGCCGCTGCCGTCGGCGGTATCCTTCACCAAGCCGTGTTCGATTTCGAACTCGGAGAAGAAGCGCACGCGATCGTTGAACTCGTGATTGACGAAGAGGACGTAGCGGTGAATGTCCGTTTCCTTGTTATCACGCGCTGCATCGTCCGCGTCGATGTTGTTGTAGTGCACCTCACCATAACCTCCAACCGACGTGCGCTCCCACCAACCGCCAGCGCCGCCGCCGGATGCAGATTGTTCTTCGACGAATTCCACCGTAGCGGCGAGTTGCTGCTCAGCGACCGCGACGTTGGCCTGCGTGTCGTCGACCTTAGCCTTGGTGGCGGCGAGCTCGGCCTTGAGCTCGCGTATCTGGGCACCTTGAGATTGCACGAGTTCGTACAAGGCCTGCAGATCGACGCTTTGCGCCGCGGCGGGTGTGCCGATCAAGGCGAGGGTAAGCAGCAGGCTGTGGGTTGTGTACCGCACGAGTAACTCCAATTGGGCTTTAACACGTGCGTCGATTCTAGCGAATAAAAATACAAATGAGAATAGTTCTCATTTGAGAAGTATTTGAGGATTTGAGGAGATGGTGAATATCCCAGGACCCTTTGGGATCAGTCGATGGCTTTGACCGGAATGAGCTGAGTCGAGGCGTGCCGCCGCCCCCAGCGGATCAGGGCGTAAAACAGCAACCAGGCGGCGCCGATGGTGACACCGATGGCGATCAGCGACTCGGTCGGGTGCACGGACAGCGTGCCGAGTTGATAGGCGAGCACGGCACAACCGTAGGCCATGACGAATGACCAGGCGACGGAGAATGCCGCCCAGAAGGCGCCGATTTCCTTGAAGATGACTCCGATGGTGGCGACGCAGGGCATGTACAGCAGCACGAAAAGAAGATAGGCAAACGCGCCGAGTTGTCCATCGAAGAGGTTCTGCATGGCGGAGATCGTGTTGATCTGCACTTCCTGAGCTTCGGCCTGAGAAGCGGTGTCCCCCAAGTCGCCGAGGTCCAAGCCTAGGGGGTCGGTCAGTTGGCCAGCCAGGTCTTGCAGGTTGGCGGGGATACTGGCGAAGGCGTCGGTCACGAGGTCGCCGATGGCCATTTCATCGTCGGCCGTGTCCGGTGCATAGAGCGCATCCAAAGTGCCCACCACCACTTCTTTGGCAAAGATGCCCGTGAAGATGCCGACAGTGGCCGGCCAGTTGTCTTCTGTGATGCCGATCGGAGCGAACGCCGGTGTGATGGCTTTACCGATGGCCGACAGTACCGACTGTTCACTGTCCTGATTGCCGACGCTACCGTCCGTGCCGATGGAGTTCAGCACATTGAGGGCGATCACCACCAGGACAATCGCCTTGCCCGCGCGTACAACGAATCCTCTAAGGCGCTGCCAAGCCTGAGTCAGGATGTTTCTGAGCGTTGGCATGTGATAAGCGGGCATCTCGAGGACGAAGTGGCTGCGTGAGTCCGGCAACAGGTGGCGGCGCACGACCAATGCCGACAACACCGCGACGAGGACGCCGATGAGATACAGGGCGAAGACGATATTCTGCCCGTTGCGCGGAAAGAACGCCGCGGCGAACAGCGCGTATACCGTCAGGCGCGCACCACAGCTCATGAACGGTGCCATCAACGTCGTCAGGATGCGGTCCGGTTGCGAGTCCAATGCACGGGTGGCCATCACGGCCGGGACGTTACAGCCGAAGCCGACGATCAATGGCACGAACGATTTACCCGGCAGTTTCAGCCTGCGCAGTAAGCGGTCGACGATGAAAGCCACGCGGGCCATGTACCCCGAGCCCTCAAGTACGGCTAAGACGAGAAACAACGCGCCGATCACGGGGATAAAAGTACCGACCAGTTGCACACCTCCGCCAACACCATCGGCGACGAACACAACGAGCCAGTCGGGTAGGCCGATGCCCATCAGCGCGCTGCGCGGCAGCTCGACAAAAAGTGCACTTCCGAGCAGGTCGAAGAAGTCGATGAACGCGGAGCCGACGTTGATCGATATGAGGAACATCAAGTACATCACGCCTAAGAATATCGGGAATGCCAACAGTGGATTGAGCACGACATTGTCGATGCGTTGCGTCCAGGTGCGCGCGACCGGTTGGGTTTGTGTACAGCGTTCGACGATGTCATCCAGCTTGCGATAGCGGACTCGGGCGTCCTCGGCTTCTGCGAACGCGAGTAGCGGTGTCGCTCGCCCGATCGAGGCGAGCAGAGTGTCGATACCCGCACGCCTACTGGCGACGATGGGGACGACCGGACAGCCGAGTTCGGCGGCAAGGCCTTGGACATCGACCTCGACGCCTTCGGCGGTGGCGACGTCCGTCATGTTGAGCGCAATCACGGTGGGTATGCCGAGTTCGGCGAGCTGACTGGTGAGATACAGACTGCGACTCAGCGCGGAAGCATCGACGATGTTGACGACCAGATCCGGCGTCTCGTCGAGCAGAAACATCGCGACGATGCGTTCGTCGAGGCTGCCCGCATCACGGCCCAGGTTGTAAGCGCCGGGCAGGTCGATCACGGTGTAGTGGTCGGCCCCGTGGGAGAACGCGCCACTTTTCTTCTCAACCGTCACTCCGGGCCAATTGCCGACACGCTGGGCCGTACCGGTGAGCAGATTGAACAGTGTCGTTTTCCCGCAGTTGGGATTACCGACGAGTGCGACGCGTGTCGTCATGAGTCGATCTTTTCGAGTTCGAGCGCGTCGGCTTCCGCGGGACGCAACGCCAGTGAATAGCCTCGCAAGCGGATCTCCACCGGATCGCCCAGCGGCGCGCGTCGTACCAGCTCGATCTGTGTGCCCGGCACGATGCCGAGGCGCATGAGGTGCTCAGTGTAGACGGTGTCTGCCCGGTACCCGACCACCCGGAGCCGGGTACCGGTGGCAAATTGTCCGAGGGTGGCGGGCATGCCCCCTCCCGTGTCAAGCGTCAACGGGTCACTTTAATGCAAATGATTCTTATTTTCGAACGTTTTGGCGGGGTAAGCGCGGTGGGCGAGCTACTGGCGTTTGCGTACGTAAAGGACGAGTTCGTGGTCGACGAGTTCGAAGCCGTGCTCCTCGGCGATTTCCTGCTGAAGCGCTTCGATGCGTTCGCTGACGAACTCGACGACGGCTCCGGTGTCCACATCGACCATGTGGTCATGATGACTCTCGTCAGCAAGCTCGTACACCGAGTGGCCGTCATCGAAATTGTGTCTTTCGACGATGCCTGCCGACTCGAACTGTGTGAGTACTCTGTAGACGGTGGCGAGCCCGACACTTTCGTCGGACTGCATCAGCTTCTTATACACATCCTCCGCGCTCATGTGATGCGGTTCGGCCGATTCCATCACTTCCAACACCTTCAGACGCGGCAGCGTGACCTTCAAACCGGCTTTTTTGAGATCGGATCCTGGCATGCCGCGAACCATACTGTGGTGCGCTGCGGTAAGCAAACGCGCGAGGAAATTCGCGGCTCATAATCGCGCTACAATGCGGCGACACGGTTTTTTTGTTTGGGGGGAATGCGCATGGTCGAACAAGAACTGGATATCGTCACCGCAGACGGTGCGATGAATACGTTTATCACTCGACCCGACGGCGATGGTCCTTATCCGTTAATCGTGTTGCTCATGGATGCACCCGGCAAACGTGAGGAACTTCACGACATGGCGCGGCGCATTGCCACTGTGGGCTATTACGTGATGTTGCCGAACCTGTACTACCGTCGGGTGCGTGAGTTTGTCATGGCACCGGACAAGCGCGAGGAGATGTTCGGGCACATGAACGCTCTGACTAACGCCATGGTCTGTGAAGATATCGACGTACTACTACAGCACGCGGGTCAGGATTCGGCCTGCGTGGATGGGCCGGTAGGATGTGTGGGTTATTGCATGAGCGGACCGTTTGCGTTCGCGGCTGCGGCGGCCTTTCCAGAGCGCATCAAGGCGAGTGCGTCATTGCATGGCGTGAGGTTGTTCAGCGATGCCGAAGACTCGCCCCACAAGGACGCCCACAAGATTACCGGCGAGATCTACTTCGGTTGCGCGGAGACCGATGAGTGGGCACCGCGCGACATGGTCCAAGGGTTGGATGACTACTTGTCAAAAACCGGTATTAAGTACCAGGTAGAATGGTACCCTGACACCCACCATGGATTTGTGTTTCCGCTGCGTGAAGGGATGTACCACAAGGCAAGTGCCGAGCGTCACTGGGAACGCTTGTTTGCGTTGTTTAGACGCAACTCGATCGAGCCTGGCGTTTAAAGGCAAGGAGATTGGAGAATGATGAGTAAATCGCTACAAAGGGCAGTCGTGGCAGGGATTGCCCTGACGGGCACAGGGGCTTTGGCCGACACCTTTCAAATCGACCCCGGCCTGTGGGAGTTCACGGCGGAGACGTCAATCGGTATTCCGGGACGTTCTCATGTCACCCAGCAATGTATCCAGAACAGCGATTTCGACCCGCGGTCCATGAACGCGGAGAATGAGGGTTGTCAGATCACCGAGCAGACCGTGGAAGCTTCCAAGATGAGTTTTGCGATGTCATGTAACCAGTCAGGCGGGTCGATGAACATGCGGGGTGTGTACGAGTCTTTCGGCGATTCGTTGATCGGCACCGTCAATATGGAGATGAAGTTCGGCGAACAGACGATGAAACAACGCATCGTTTGGAAGGGCGAGCGCGTGGACGATTGTTAAGTGGCAGGTGACCCGAGCGCAACGACGCAGGCGTTTAGATAAGCTGCAAGCGCTCTGCGATGCTCCGGGCCGATGCGAATCAGTAATTTGTCGAATTCGGTGAGCGCCTCGAGTTCAGCGTCCGCGAATCGATAACCAACGCCCGGTTGCACCAGGCGCGGCGTAGCGGGCAGCTTGTCGACGTACGCCGAGCGTTCGGCGACGCGCGCGTTTAATGTCGACAGAATCTCTTCGATGCTGCGGGGGTCGCCCAGCTTCGCGAGACTCTGGCGGATGAGCGGCTTGATTGCCCTGATCATGGCGGCAGTGGTAGCGGGTTCCACACGATCCGCAATATCGAAGTAAATGTCGTAGCGGTGTGCATTGTCGGCGGACAGCGACAGGTCTTTAGGCCCGCCACTCACTGCAAGCGTCCCCTCAGGGACCAGATTGCCCAATAGCTTCCGCGGGAGCGCGCCGTCTGAAGCTGCCACAGCAAGCGCCACGCCGCGTTCGACGAAGTGTTCGCCTTCCAGCCACGGCTCAGGCACCGGCCAGTCACGGATCAATTCCAGCACCACGTCGTCGCCCGGCAGTTCCAGTACGGCAGGCGCCACCGCAGAGACCTCCGGTTCGGGTAGCGTGACCGTATCGTCAAGGGGCTCTGCCGCAGCGGGTTCGACGGCCGCGGGGTGGGGTTGGGTAGGAAGCGGCTCACTCTGAGGCGCTTCTTCGACCGGCGGCAGTGCCTCGTCGCTGGTAAAGACACCGGTGAAGTAAAACAAGGCACCCAATGCGGCCAACAGTAAGGCAAGAACACCGATAAAAACTCTGAGATCCATAGTCGCTACTTTGGTTATGGCGGTCAGCCGGTCATCTTCTCGATCTCTGCATCGGTCAGTCCGGCAAGTGCGGCGGCGCCGAGCAGCGCTTTCCAAGTCGTGTCGTCGATGGGTATACCGGTAGTTTGCCGGTCGGCCAGGGACTCGCGTTCGGGATCTCCCGGCACACGCACCTTATCGAATCCGGTAGCCGGCGTGGTGCTGTAGATGTAGTCGATCATTGCATTCACTTCGTTCTGGAAGGTCTCGAGACCGCCGAAGGCGGCCGGATCGACCACGACCATGAACATGTGGTTGACGATGTGGTGATGCCGCTCGTGCTCGGGTTGCGCGGTCCATTCACCGGCAAGCGCACCCCCCAGCAATTCGCACATCACGGCCAGCCCGTATCCCTTGTGCGCGCCGAACGGACCCAACGCGCCGAGTGGTTTTTCGTACATCACCGCAGGATCGGTAGTCGGACTGCCTTCGTGGTCGACCAGTGCGCCTTGAGGCACTTGCGTGCCGGCGTTGTAGGCGACACGAACTTTGCCCATGGCCACGGCACTTGTCGCCATGTCCAGTACCACAGGTGCAGCACCCGCTCGCGGGACGGCGCACGTGAAGGGGTTGGTGGTAAAACGCCGGTCACGACCCCCAAAAGGCGCGACCAGGGGCTGGTGACCGACGACGTTGACCATGTGTAAGGAGACCAAGCCTGCGTCCGCGCAGTGTTCGGCATAGGCGCCGATGCGGCCGAGGTGGTGGCAGTTGCGCACACCGGCACAAACGACTCCGGTTTGCTTGACCCTGTCGATGACCATGTCGCAGGCTTGCCTGCCGACCACCTGCCCAAAGCCGAATTGTCCGTCAATGACCATCACAGCGCCGTTGTCACGCAATAGCGCGGCTTGCGCATCCATCTTCAGTAGGTCGGTACTGATGTTGTGCACATAGGCAGGCACCATGCCGACACCGTGGCTGTCGTGTCCCTTGAGGTTAGCCATCACCAGATGCTCTGCGGTTTCCAGCGCGAAGGAGGACGGCGCACCGGCACTGATGAATAAGGCTTCGACGAACTGGGTCAATTGTGGTGCAGTCATTTGCGGCATACAGGCGTTCCGGTTGAAGCGTAAGACTAAGTGTTGCCCCTTTGGTAGGGGTATGACAAGTTCTGCTTTTACTGCGGGCTGTCAGTGACATTGCGAAGGGAGGACCGGCATGCAAACTATGGCTGAGGGATACGGACTGATCGAAGGACCCGTCTGGGATGCGGCGCGGGGTTTGATTTTCAGCGATGTGCTGTTCGGCGGTGTGTATTGTTTGACGAGAAACGGCGATGTCGAGGAGGTGTTCGCACATCGGCGTGGCATCGGCGGGATGTCGCTGCACGCGGACGGCGGGCTCGTGGTCAGCGGTCGGAACATTGCTTTTAAACCCTTCGATGGCGGCGGCACGGTGACACTACTGGACCGTGACGAGGATGCCGGGCTGGTCGGTTTCAACGACATCACCACCGATATGGCGGGGAGGGTCTACGCAGGAGGACTCGGTGCGAGTCCGGTCTTTGCAGATGGCCGCGACCCTGCGGCCCAAGACTTGTATCTCATCGATCTCGATGGCAGCGCGCGGGTGGTCGCGACGGACGTGCGCCTCACCAACGGTCTTGGCTTCGCGCCGGACGGTCGAGTGTTGTACCACAGCGACTCGCTGCGCCGCACCGTGTTCTGCTATGCAGTCCACGAAGACGGATCGTTAGGAGACAAGCAGGCGTTCGCCACCGCCGAGCGAGGTGTTCCCGACGGCTTGGCGGTGTCGATAGACGGCGCAGTCTGGGTTGCGCTGGCTGGCGGCGGACAGGGCGTGGAAGTCTACGAGCCGTCGGGCAAGGTGCGCGATTTCGTGGAGATACCGCATCCGATGTGTACCAGCGTGTGCTTCGGCGGTGACGACCTCATGGACCTCTACGTCGTCTCGGGCTCCGAAGGCTTGGACGGTGACAGAGCCGGCGGCGTATTCAAGACCCGCGTGGCAGTGGCGGGCGTGCCGGTTGCACCAGCGCGGGTTGCCCTGTCTACGGCTTGAGACCTATTTGAAGGCGGTTTGAAAAGCCTGGTCCAGATCCGCAATCAAGTCGTCGGGATGTTCCAGCCCGACGGAGATGCGGATGAGTCCTTCGCTCAATCCAATTGCATCGCGAATATCCGGGCTGACGCCGGAGTGCGTCGTGGAGGTTGGATGGCAAATCAGACTCTCTGTGCCGCCTAAACTGACTGCCGATTTGAACAACTTGAGGGCGTTGATTACTTTGAAGGCTTTCTCGCGACCCTCGTTCAACACGAAAGAAAACGTCGAACCCGGGCCCGACGTTTGCCGGGCGATAACGTTCTTGTAGGTGGCGTCGTCGGACAAATTCGGGTGCAGAACCCGCACATCGGTGTACGGATTGTCGTCCAGCCAGTGGGCGACGGACACACCCGACTCGGCGGCGCGTTGCATGCGCAGGACTAAGGTTTCCATAGAGCGACCGATCATCCAGGAGGAGTGCGGGTCCAACTGAGAGCCGTAGGCTCCGCGAGTCGTGCGGATCTGGCTCAATAGCTCGGTTCTCCCGATGATGCCACCGGCGACGAGATCGCTATGCCCACCGACGTATTTCGTCAGCGAATACACTGAAAGATCGAATCCGTGCTCCAACGGACGCTGAAAAACCGGACCGAGCATGGTGTTGTCGCACACCGTGATCGGTCGAATACCTTGTTCTGCCTCGAGTCGGTCCGCTTCGGCGATGATCGTCGCGAAGTCGATGATCGCGTTGGTCGGGTTTGCCGGTGTTTCCACATAGATCAGTTTCACAGGACCAAGCCGGCGCGCCCGTTCCACGGCGTCATGCACTGCCGCAGCGGAGGTCCCGTCGTGGAAATCCGTCGCTTGGATGCCGAAGTCCGGCAGCAGTTTGCGAATGAGGGTTTCCGTGCCGCCATACAACGGCGAGCTTTGCACGATCGCGTCGCCGGGGCGTAAGAACGTCAGAAACACCGAGCTGATCGCCGCCATGCCGCTCGAATGGACCGTGCAGGCTTCGCCGCCGTCCAACAACGCAAGCCGATCTTCCACGATCTCGAGATTCGGGTGATTAAAGCGACTGTAGATCAGTCCGGCTTCTTGATTCGACGGTTTGCGTCCCGCCAGCTGATCGAAAAAATCGGCGCCATCCTCCGCCGAGCGGAACGCGAACGTCGAGGTCAGAAAGACCGGCGGCTTCACGCTGCCTTCCGACATGAACGGGTCGTAACCGTAGGACATCATCTGGGTTTCAGGATGCAGTGGCCGTCCTCCGACCTCCTTACGCATGTATTTCGATCTGCTCATGGTGCCTCCGAATCCGTTGGGGTGTTTATCTGGTTAGGCTACAACGCGCTCATGACCTCGGCGCCGAATAGTTCGATCGTTGGGTACAGGGTGGCGTCCGGAATGCCGCCCAGGTCGAACATGAAGATCATCCGATCGAGTCCCAGCAGGGCGCGAGCTTCGCCGATACGATCCACTACTTCGGCGGGACTGCCGACCAGCGCGGGGCCGGCAGTCAGTTTTTCATAGTCGAACGCCAGCGCCTCGGCTTGGGGCGTGTAACTCTTGATGAGTTCTTGAACCCACGTCCAATAGTTTTCATACCAGACTTTGAAACGTTGACGGGCGAGTTGGGAAGTGGGTGCAACGTGGGTATGGCAGCACGCCCCAACGATGGGCGCAGTAGCGTGGCCGTATTGGCGCCATAGTTCGCGATAGCGTTCGGCAATTGGCGCAAACGCGGTGGGGGGTGCGAACACACTCGGCAACATCAGCGGACATCCCAGTCGTGCGGCCAGATCGACGCTTGCCTCGGAGGAACCGCCGCCAATCCACACCGGTATACGACCCACGGGTCGAGGGCGGCTGGTTTCACCATGGAGCGGACGCATGCCGTTGGCGTGGACGTTTTCGTTCTGCAAGAGCTCAAGGAGCAACTCGACGTGCTCATCGAACAGTACCCGGCTCTGCTTGGGGTCCTGTCCGAAGATTTCGAACGTGCGCGCGAAGTAGCTACCTCGCCCGGCGACGATTTCTGCACGGCCGGCGGTCAGGACGTCCAACGTGGCGTAGTCCTCGGCGACGCGAAACGGATCCAGGTTGGCGAGCAGCGTGACGCCCGTCGACAACCTCAACCGTTGAGTGCGTTCACCGATAGCCGCCAGCACCACCGGCGGAGCGGATAGCTGATAACTGCTGCCGTGATGTTCACCTAAGTGGATGGCGTGCATGCCGATCTGTTCGGCAAGGACACCCTGCTCGACGATGGACCGATGACGCTCCGCTTCGGTGCGGATCGATCCGGTGTTGGGATCCTCGAGTAAGTCGCCTAGCGTGAGCAGCCCGATAGCAAGTGGCTGATGGTTCGTCATGCGAGCGAGCTTAGCAGTACCGGTGAGATGTTGCTGACCCGACTACGCACGAAGTCCCTTCTCCGCTAGAAACTCCGGATTGAACAACCGGGACTGGTACTTGCTGCCGTCGTCGCACAGCATCGTCACCACGGTATGACCCGGTCCGAGCCGTTCCGCTACCGTGACGGCTGCACACAAATTGATGCCGGTGCTCGATCCGAAGAACCAGCCATCCTCATGCAGCATCCGATACACCATCGTGACCATGTCCTGATCGGGAACCTGCACGGCATAGTCGATCACGGTATCGGCCAGATTATCGGTCACGCGGGAATTGCCGATACCTTCGGTGATGGAAGGACCGGGCGTCATCTCGGCAGTGCCGTGCGTGACCCAGTTGTAAAGCGCACTGCCGTACGGGTCGGCCAGCACGATCTGAATGTCCGTGGACTGTTCTTTCAGATACCGGGAGACACCGGCTAGCGTGCCGCCGGTACCAACCGCGCAGGTGAAGGCGTCGACTTGGCCGTGGGTCTGTGCCCAGATCTCGGGACCGGTCGATTGGTAGTGGGCCAGGCGGTTGGCGGTGTTGTCGAACTGGTTTGCCCACACTGCGTTGTCGAGTTCGGCTGCATAGCGGCCTGCTTGCTTCTGGTAGTTGGCATCGTCCGCGTAAGGCACGGTGGGCTTGATGTGTACCTCGGCGCCGAGGGTGTTCAGTATGTCGATCTTCTCCTGAGATTGATTGTCCGGCATGAAGATGATGGCTTTGTAGCCGCGGCTGTTGCAGACGTGGAGCAAGCCGATACCGGTGTTGCCCGCCGTGCCTTCGACGACGGTGCCGCCAGGCTTGAGGGCTCCGGATTTCTCGGCCTCTCGTACCATCCACAATGCAGCTCTGTCCTTGACCGAACCCCCGGGATTCATGAACTCGGCCTTGCCGAGAATGTCACAGCCGGTGGCATCAGAAAGAGATTCAATGCGAATAAGGGGTGTGTTGCCGATCGCGCCGATCAGGCCGTTCTTGATGGTATCCGTCATCGTTGCATTCTATGGGCTCAGCGGTAGATCGAGCAAACCGCGGTCATTCCGTGGATAATCGAAAGCTCAACGAGTGACGCAAGCGGGAAAAGGATCCAGTAGATGCAAGCGGTAACGACGCAACAGCGGATGGCTCAGGCAGAGGAGTTGGGTTTTAAAATAGATAAGGTCGAGGCGCTGCTCACGCGAGTACGACGCGAAGTCGACGAAGGGTTGTTGCCTGCTGCGCAAGTTGCGTTGGCTCGGTACGGCAAGGTCGGTGTACTGTCGAGTTTCGGTACGGCACGGGATGACTCGCTGTTTTGTATTTTCTCAGCGACCAAAGGTATTACGTCGGCCGCCGCGTGGCTGCTGTTTCAAGAGGGCAAGTTGCGCGAGGACGAGATCGTTGCGGACATCATTCCGGAATTTGGCAGCAACGGCAAAGACACGGTCACCGTTGGCCAGCTCTTCACTCATACCGCAGGGTTTCCGCACGCCCCCTTCAAGCCCTTGCAGTGGAACTCCAAGGCCGAGCGGCTGGAACGATTCGCTCAATGGCGGCTGAGTTTTACGCCGGGTTCGCAGTTCGAATACCACCCCACTTCGTCGATGTGGGTCATCGCGGAGCTGATCGAACGCCGTAGCGCCATGTCTTATCGCGATTTCGTCCGACAGAAGGTCATCGAACCTCTCGGCTTAACAGGGTTGTTTGTGGGGCTCGACGAAAAAAATGGAACCCGTGCGTTGCCTTGTGAGTATTCCGGCGACCCGCTTACTCCCGAGGACTATCGCAACATGGGTATGCCCGTACCCCCGGAAACCGAGGTCACGGAAGAGGCGATATTGCGTTTCAATACGCCCGAGGTGCGTGCCGTGGGAGTGCCGGGCGGCGGAGGCTTCGCTACCGCGGCGGATCTGGCGCTGTTTTACCAAGCATTGCTTCATGGTGGACTGGGCGGGGCGGGCGATGTCGAGCTTTGGAGCGAAAAGACCCGCGCAGACGTTCGGCGGATTCGCTCAGGCGAGCTCAGGGACCCGATGTTCAAGCAATTGGCGAACCGCGCACTCGGTATCATCGTGAGCGGCGACGATTCGCGTAGTTTCCGCGGCTTTGGCAAGACCAACTCGCCGAGCGCTTTCGGGCACAACGGCGCGGGTGGACAATTGGCGTGGGCGGATCCGGCCACCGGACTGTCGTTGGTGTATCTGACATCGGCGCACGATCGCAATAATGTTCGACAAGCCCGCCGCGGGGTGGCCATCAGCAGCATTGCAGCGGAGTGTGCTGCATAGCACCTATTTACCTTGCCTAACGGCTAGAATTTCGACGTGATGTCTAACTCCAAGTCGTTGCTTGTCGTCCTTATCGCAGTAGTGGCCCATTCTGCGCAAGCGCAATGGCATGAAGCCACGCACCCCATCATGGGTACGCGCGTGCACGTCGAGTTCTTCCTGGAAGACGCGGCGCAGGCTAACGTGTTGCTGGAGGTCGTACTGGCCGATATGCGTAGAGTCGATGCCGCTTTTAGTCCCTATAAACCCGACAGCGAGTTGTCCAATCTCAATCAACGTGCACCTGCAGAGTGGGTAAAGGTATCTGATGAGCTGTTGGATCTGCTCGTCAAGGCTCGACAAGTTTCCGAACTGAGCGACGGTGCGTTCGATGTGACCTATGCCTCAGTTGGGCGGTATTACGACTACCGAGAGGGCGTGGTACCGGATTCTGAGACCGAACGCAAAGCTGTGGAAGCCATTGACTATCGGTTCGTCGAAATCGCTGCGGGTAATCGAGTGCGGTATGCCCACCCGGAAGTCTATGTCGATTTAGGCGGCATCGCGAAAGGCCATGCAGTGGATCGGGCGATTGCGCTGCTCATCGAAGCGGGTATCGAGCAAGCCAGTGTTTCGGCGGGTGGCGACAGCCGGATCGTCGGCGATCGCCGGGGTCAACCCTGGACCGTCGGTATCCAGCATCCGAGAAAGGAGGGCGAGATGTCGGCAATCCTACCGCTGGTCGACACTGCAGTGTCGACTTCCGGGGACTATGAACGCTACTTCGAAAAAGCGGGCGTGCGTTACCACCACATTCTCGACCCGAGCACGGGTCAGTCCGCCGACGGCACCTGGAGTGTCACGATTCTCGGTCCTGAAGCGACATTCACTGACGCGCTCTCGACCAGCGTATTCGTACTGGGTCCCGAGCGGGGCTTGGCGCTGGTCAACCGGCTGCCCGGTATTGACGCCATTATCATCAACCCGCGAGGCCAGCTGCTTTACTCGGACGAAATCACCCCACTCGACTAGTGTCGTACTGGACACTAGACCGCGTTCTCATTTGCCCGAAGGACTGTCCGACTACCCCTGCCGCCATTTGTAAACTGTGAACTGATCGTCACATAAACGCCCGGCACACAAGTAACGTGCGGATATCGCGGAGTCTGGTAGCAGTCGAGGTTCGCTGTCGTTGAGATACACGTGAATCCCATCGAGCAGTCGGCGAGTCTCGACTACTTTGTTGCCGAACTTCCGTGATGCGAAGTGGCTAAACGGACGAGCCATGCTTCATCGCCGCCGCCAAGGTCGGTAGCGGGGAAATTGCAGCAGGAAGCAGCAGGCGCAAGTTGCCGGTAGTTCGAAGAAATACTGCACGGATGCAGACTCGAAAGGACATCGAGTGGGATTAAAAGGCGAATAGGACTTTGCAGTTGTCTCGCCCTAGATTCTTCGACGGCACTTATGCGTTTTGTTAGTTGATTTTAGGCCGGAGGAAGTATGGCTTTAACGTTCGAAAAACCACGGGTAGTGTTACGCATGCTCGTGACGTTCATATTGCTCTCGGGAGGGTTGGCGGTGACAAGTGTTGCGCAAGCAGCAGCGAACTTGTCGGAAGAAGCCCCCGATTTCACACTAAAAACACTAGGCGGACCCAACCTGCGCCTCGAGGAGTACCGTGGACAAGTGGTGCTCATCAACTTCTGGGCCAGCTGGTGCGGACCTTGCCGTCAGGAGATGCCGGTATTGGATCGCCTGCATCAACGCTACGAGGACACCGGTTTTGCCGTGTTGGGCGTGAATGTCGAAGGCGAAACGGCACCCGCTCAAAAAATCGTCGATAAAACCAACGTGACGTTTCCGGTGCTCATCGATGAGGGTCAGGCAGTGAGCGAGCTGTACGACCTGCAAGCCATGCCGAGCACCGTCGTTGTGGATCGCAATGGCATCGTGCGCTACGTGCATCGGGGCTACAAGCCGGGTGACGAAGCCAAATACGTCGAAGTGGTCAAGAAGCTCATACGGGAATAGAGCACCTCAACATCAAAAAGTAACTGCGAGGTAAGCAATGACAGGGATAGCCACCAGATACCTTAACCAGACGCTGAAATGCTTTGGTTTGGGCGCACTACTCACGCTGTCGATCATGGTCGTATCGTTCAGTTTGTTCGCTGAGACCGCGGTCGCCGAGGAACTCGGTGAATCCGCCGATCCGGTCAAGCTCGACGATGAGATGGAGGATGTCAAGAAGGCCCTGGTCGAACTCAAGCGAGACTTGGTCATTCTTGAAGAGGACCTGTTATTCCCGGCTAGTTCGCAGGTGTCTGTGTTCCTGTCCATGGACGTCGGTGAGTTTTTCCAACTCGACGCTGTAACGCTCAAGCTCAACGGCAAAGAAGTGACACACCATCTCTACACGGACAAGCAGGTCGATGCTTTGTATCGCGGCGGTGTGCAAAAACTCTACGTCGGCAACGTCAAACAAGGCAACAACAGAGTGACAGCGTTTTTTACCGGTCGTGGCCCGCAAGGCCGCGATTTCAAACGTGCCACATCCGTCGAATTCGAAAAAGGTTTTGAACCGACATTCATTGAACTCGCCATCAACGATGAGACCGCTGACTACCAGCCCGACTTTTCTGCCGCGGTCAGCAACTAGACAAAGAACAGCTCGCGATGAAAGAGTTTCTCTGCGAACTACTGTTTACATGCACGATGCTCGTGCCGGGCGCCAAACCTGTCGATGAGTTGACCTATGGCACCGTGCTGTACGAGTACTTTCAGGAGCAGCACCAAGACGCATTGTTGGCCACGATGGTGGCCGAAGCGCAAGACCGCCGAGGCGAGGACTGGCTGCGCTTCGAACTCGCCAAGGGTAGTTTCGCCTTTGCCGATCGGATGTACGGGTTTGCAAGCGGGGTATTCCAAGCGGTACCGGACGAGGAACTGAGCCAGCTGGATGCGATGCGTTTAGCGTTCCACCTTTCCCGAGAATATCACCGGCGCCAGGACTGGACGAAACTGGAAGGGCAGCTGGCCAAGATCGACCTGGGTAAAACGTGGCGGGGCCGCTTACGCTCGCACCCGGAAGTCGAGTACATGCGTGCGGAGCTTGCCGTGCACAACGGTCAATTCGATACCGCGATGACGCACTTCGATTTGATGGAAGCTACCGATCCGTTGCGCGCCTACGGACTCTTCAATCTCGGCGTCGCTTATCGCGAGGCCGATATGATGCCTCAAGCGCAGCTGACGTTTACCAATCTCGCATCGATGCCTGCGTACAGCGACGAAGCCTACGATCTGGCCCAGCGGGCCAAGCTGGCGCTCGCTTTCATAGCGCGCCAACAAGAAGATCAACGCAATGCGCAATCGGTGCTCACGGATCTACCGGGTGAGGGTCGCTATCAAGACGTAGCGCTCGCGGCTTACGGCGGCCTGGCAATGGACAACGAAGACTACGAACTGGCCGCGCGTATCTGGATGACGCTGCAGGACAGCCAGTACTGGACGCCGAGCACGGCGACAGCGCGTCTGGGCTTTCCGTTGAGTTTGGAGAAAATGGCCAACACGGCAGACGGGACCGCTGGCGCCTCCACCGAGGCGGCGCTGTTGCAATACCAGGCTGCGGAGTCGAGTTTTTCGCAACGGCTCGATCAACTCAATCAGCTGACCTACCAGGCGCAGGACCCAGCTTGGGTGAACGGTCTGTTGGAAGTATTCGCCAACCCGGACCAAACCGAAGAACAACAAATGGCGTTGATGCAGCGCTGGGAAGAGCAACTTGGGCATACCGATTGGCTCGAGTGGCTGTCCAGCGAGCCGGTACACCAGGTTTTGGTGCAGTGGCGCGAGCTGAACGAGATGCAGGATTACCTAGCATCGCTGCCAGAGCATCTGGAAGCGCTGCAAGCCGTTGCCGACGAACAGCAGCGCATGTCCGAACAGGCGCGCACCATGCTGGTTGACGATGGCCTGCTCGAACAGCGCGACAATTTGTCGCAGTCAGTAGCCGAACTGAACGCTTATCTCGATCAGTCGCAACAGGCCCGCCCGGCACCGACGCACGCTTGGATGTTTGGCCTTGCTAACGCTGAAGAACGCGCACTGTTGTCGGATCTCGCCAACATGCGTGGGTTGATCCAGCACATGAACGATGCCGACCGGACCAAGTGGGGTAACCGCATCGGTCGTCTGGAAGGGGTGGTTTTCTACCGTATCGTGGAAGAGCGCGCCAAGCGCATACAGGCTTTGCGCACCAAGCACAACGAACTGCGCGACGTGCTGGCAGACCTGGACGCACGCATAGTGCGCGTTAAAGGCGCCGAGGAACATTTCGTTGCGGGTGTCGGCACGGATTTTCTGGCGTTCAACGATCGGGCCGGTGCGATCATCGAACGTGTCGCTCAAGCGCGACGCGGTCGCGAAGAAATGCTCGCCTCTGAGATTAGAACGCGCATGCAGCAGGAGATGCGTCAAGTCCAACAATATCTGTTAGTGACCCGTATCGCTATCGCTCGGGCTACCGATTTGCTGGCGATGGGATCATCCCAATGAGTACGCGCAAGATTCCCGTCGTACTGCTGGTCACCGGTGTCGTGCTCACCGGAGGTTGTAGCTGGATGACGTTCGGTCTGTTGGGTGACGACGATGACGCACCGAAGAAGGTGGCATCGAGTGGCCCCACCGTGGGACAGCTCGTTAACGATTTGCCGCAGCTGGAGTTGCCCACGACGCCGACGATCAAACCGACGCGCGACGAGGTGATGGCGGCCTACAACCGTGTCTACGGCATGATCCCCTCCACCGAAGAGAACTATGCAGTCGGCAAACGCTTGGCGGATCTGCACATGGAAGTGGGCGAAGACCGCGATATCGAGGGTGAAGCTGCGCCTTATCAATCCGCGGTGGACCTGTACGAGCAATTGCTGGTTGACGCCCAGGCAGGAGACGGTGTCGATGAGATTCTCTATCAGCTGGCGCGAGCTCACGACCTGAGCGCCCAATCCGAACCCTCACTGAAATACCTTAACCGATTGATCAACGAGTATCCGGATAGTCCGTTCGTGCCCGAAGCTCGCTTTCGTCGAGCCGAGATGCGCTTCTCAGCCGAACAATACCGGGATGCTGCAACAGATTACGGCTACGTCGTCGAGCTCGGCGAATCCACACCTTACTACCGCAATGCCTCCTACATGTTGGGGTGGTCGGAGTTCAAGCGCTCGCGCTTTGACGAGGGTCTGCATCAGTTCCTCAACGTGGTCGACGATGTGCTCGGCACAACCGACGTCGACGTCGGCAACATAGATACACTCGAGCGTGTCGAGCGCGAACTGCTCGATGACACGTTCCGTGTCGTCACCCTGGCGATCGCCTATCTAGACGGACCGCTCACTCTGGCCGATGAAATGCGCAGACGTGGGAAACCCAATTGGCAGTTCCTGGCTTATCAACGCCTGGCAGACGACTACTTCGACAAAGAACGCTTTCTCGACAACGTAGCGACTTGGCAAACGTTCATCGAACACAATTCCCTGGATGCACGCGCTCCGGCTGCACACAAAGGGATGATTAAAACACTCATGGATGCCGGCTTCCCGAGCGATGTGTTGCCGAAGAAGCGTGAGTATGTGGCTCGCTACGGGGTGTACTCCGACTTCTGGTCGCACCACGATGCAAGGGTGCGCGAGGGTTACTTGCCGACGTTGTACGAGTATCTGTCCGAGTTGGCGAAGCTAGCTCACGCAGATGCCCAAGCCTTCGACGAGAAGCGCAAGGGCGCTCGGGGCAGTCAAAAAGCGACGTCCCGTGCGCAACTTTATCTGGCGGCCGCCAAATGGTACGAAGAGATCGTCGTCACGTTCCCTGAAGATCCGCGTACAGCGGAGTATTTGTTCCTCTTGGGCGAGAGTTATACCGAAGCAGAAGAACCCGGCCGTGCCGTGGCTGCCTATCAACGCGTTATCAGGGAGTTCCCCAACGATGAGCGTGCGCAGGAGGCGGGCTATGCAGCGATCCTGGGTCTGACCGAGTTGGTGGCTTCGGCATCGTCCGAAGAACTCGAATTGTGGCAGCGCCTGAAGATCGATGCGCAAATCGAGTTTGCGTTGCTGTTTCCAGGAGATGAACGTGCGCCTGCCGTACAAACCGATGCGGCGAATACGCTCTTTAGTCTGGGTCATGTGGATGAAGCGATCGAGCTCGCCAACAATTTGTTGGCGGAGTGGCCCAATGTCGACGTGGCTTTGCGCAAAACGGCGCTGCTCATTATCGGTCACGGCCATTTCGAGAAAGACATGTTTGTCGTTGCCGAGCAGGCCTATCAGGAATTGCTCGGTCTCGACCTGACCGCGGATGAACAAGCGAAAGTGGACGAACGCCTGCTGGCGTCGGTGTACAAGCAAGGTGAGACGGCGGAAGCGAACGCCGATGTCGAAGGCGCTGTCCACCACTTCATGCGGGTGGCGACGTTAGCGCCAGGTTCCGCATTGGCGGCGCAAGGACACTTCGATGCGGTCGCCGTGGTAGAAGGTGCCGGGCGTGTCGACGAAGCGGCTGCCATGCTCGAAGATTTTCGTCGGACCTATCCGCGTCACGAGTTGGCCGACGGCCTGGATGTGCGGTTGGCCTCGATGTACGAGCAGACTCAGAACTGGCAAGCTGCCGCTGCCGAGTATGCGAGTCTGGCGCGTTCGGCTCCTGACAAGGAACAACGTCGCCAGTCGTTGTATCGCGCAGGTGAGTTGTACCTGGAGCTCGAAGACGTACCGTCCGCGATTGATGCGTTTCGCGAGTACGCGCACACGTACAAAACCCCCATGGACATTCGTCTCGAGGCGATGCACCAGATGGACGAGCTCTATCAACGCACGGGTGAAGAAGACAAGCGTCGCTTTTGGTTGAACAAGAAAATCCAGCTGCACGCCGACATGGGCACACAAGCTTCGGAGCGGGCAACGTATTTGGCAGCGAGTGCGCAGTACGTTTTTGCGGAAGATTCCAAAGCGGCGTTCCGTGCGATTCGACTGACCCGGCCGCTCAAGCGCAGTTTGCGCAAGAAACAAGCTGCGTTGAAAAAGACACTGGGATCCTACGAAAAAGTAGCCGCATACGAGGTAGCCGAATTCACCACGGCGTCCACCTTTGAGATCGCGGACCTCTACAGTGAATTGTCGCGATCGATCATGCAATCGGAGCGCCCCAAGAAGCTCGATGCGCTGGAGCTCGAACAGTACGAGATCCTGCTCGAGGAACAAGCCTATCCGTTCGAAGAGCAAGCCATCGGCCTTCACGAAATCAACATGCAACGCGCGTGGACCGGCTTGTACGACGACTGGGTAAGAAATTCGTTCGCGGAACTGCAACGGTTGATGCCCGGACGCTTCGACAAGCGCGAAGTGGAGGTGACCTATGTCGACAGTATCCATTAGAGCGCGCACCGTTCTGGTGCTGATCGTCGTTTGGGTGACCGGCACGGGTTGCTCGAGTTTAGTGCCGTCGGTACCGTTCATCGGTGCGGCCGAGGAAGACGGTGTCGCTAGCGACTCATCGGGCACCGCAAACGACACGGTGCCGGACACTGCAAGGCCTGATGCGCAAGCAGACGCGACTATCAGCGAAGTTGTGACGCCTGCGTCATCGCGTCCGGTCGTGGCCGTGCCGCCGCTGCAGGCCGGATCCCAGGCGTTGTTCGACCGCGGTATCGCCTTGATGACGGACGGCAACGATGCGGCTGCTTTGGTGCTCTTCGAAGAACTTACGGTACAGCAGCCGGAGCTTGCCGGTCCCTGGGTCAATATCGGGCTGATACAGCGACGCGCTGACGATGTCGAAGCGGCCCGTGCCGCGTTCGAAAAAGCGCTCCAGGCTAATCCTCAGAACTGCTCGGCATTGAACTTGCTTGGCGTGATGTCACGCGAACACGGACTCTTTGAGGAGTCCGAAGCCTATTACCGGCGTTGCATTGCCGCAGACCCGACTTACGCAGACGCGTATCTCAACCTCGGCATTCTCTACGAGTTGTACCTCGGACGCCTCGGCGCGGCACTGGCCGCCTACAACGACTACCAAGTGCATTCCACCAATCCGGACGCGCGCGTTGCGGGTTGGTTGTTGGACGTTGAGCGCCGCGCAGGCGCGGTCGCTCAGCGATGATGCAAGGCAGGAGGAAAGCGACCATGGAGAACAAGTTGGCAAGACGTCTGGTGATGATCCTATGCGCTGCACTGCCCGGATTGACTTGGGCACAGGACAAGCCTGTTGCCGAAAACTCGGCTCAACCCGCAGATTTGCCTGCCGGGGTGCTGCGACTTGACGAAACCGTGATCTCGGGCAACCAAGAACTGCCAAAAGTGCTTTATATCTTACCGTGGCGCGAGCCGCAGGGATTGCCCGAGATTGAAATTCAGGCGCAATTCACGGAAGCGGAAGTGTTCCGACGTCTGTACCCACCGGCTTATCGAAGAGAACTCGGTTACTTCGAAACGCTCAGCGGGTTACGCGACGACACCGGTCAGATTCAGGAGGAGTAGTAATGGATATGTATTCGACCGTGGTGGCTTTCTTTCAAGAAGGAGGTCCTTTCATGTACCCGATCGCAGTGATACTGGCGATTGGGGTAGCGATTGCGCTGGAGCGCTATTTCTATTTGGCGAATCAGATGCGCATCAACCGTAAGGACTACAATGCGTTGTTGCCTTTGTTGAAACAACGCCGTGTCAGAGAAATCGCGGAAGTGACTAAAAAGTCGAAGTCGGCGATGGCGCGAATCGTTGCTGACGGTATCAACAAGCACAATCAAGCCAGCGATGCACGACGCCGAATTGACGTCGAATCGGCAATGGAAGAAGGGTTGCTGGAAGCGTTGCCGAACATCGAGCGCCGCACTCAGTATCTGGCGACGTTTGCCAACATCGCCACGCTGCTCGGACTGCTCGGTACGATCATTGGCCTGATCGCTGCGTTCACCGCGGTGGCTAATGCCGATCCGGCCGAGAAGGCCACGTTGCTGTCACAGAGTATTTCGATCGCCATGAACACCACGGCATTCGGTTTGATGGCGGCGATTCCTCTGCTCCTCATTCACTCGATGCTGCAGAGTAAGACGAGTGCCATCATTGAGAGTCTTGAGATCGCGGTTGTCAAGTTCGTCAACCTCATGGAAGGCGGTGCCGAAACCTTGGCGAAAGCCGCGGCGGCACCAGCCAAGGCAGCCGCGAAGGCAGGTGCCAAAGCGCCGAAGCCTGCGTAGCGCGCTGTCGCGCACAATTCCCTAACCCCGAATAGTTGCACTAGAACGAGGTAGTAGCGGGCATGGATCGCGTAAGAATACGGAGACTCAAGCACACGGAGGCTGCGGACCTGAACGTCACGCCGTTCATGAATCTCATGATCGTGTTGGTGCCGGTGTTGCTGCTATCGATGGTGTTTACCCACACCACGGTGATCGATTTGAACTTTCCTGCCAGTAACTCCAATGCCGGACCGATAGATCCTGAAGCCGTGCACCTCGAAGTGGTGGTGTACGAGGACAAGCTGGTCGTCGCTGACGGGCGCGGTGGAACCATAAAGCAGTTGGCGCAACTCGAAGACGGTTCGCACGATTTCGCGCAGCTGTCCATGGTGATGCAAGAACTGAAGCGGCGTATGCCGGAGAAAGAGGACATCTCCATCCTCCTGGAAGCGGATACCGACTATCAAACGTTAGTGACAGTCATGGACAAAGTACGTTCATACCCGGCCGTACAGGCCTTGGATGTCGTACAAGCAGAGCTCTTCCCCGTCATTTCTCTCGGCGATACGCCACAGAGTGAAGCCGTAGCGGAGGTGTCGGCGACAGCGGATGCGGAGGGGCGCTCATGAGTCAGCACACCGTGCGCCGTCGTTGGAAACGGCACGATAAGAAAACCGCGACGCTGAATCTCGTATCTTTGATGGACATTTTCACGATTCTCGTCTTTTTCTTGATGGTCAACTCCTCCGAAGTCGAAGTGCTGCAGACGAGTTCCGACATCAAGCTACCGGATTCGACCTCCGAGAAACGTCCCGACAACCAACTGGTGATTTCGGTCAGTGCCGATGACGTCATCGTTCAGGGAAGACCCGTCGCGAAAATAGACGACCTCGCCGGCATGGAAGAACCGACCATCGATGGGCTCAAAACCGAACTCGAGTATCAGGCTTCGCGCAAGGGCGAAGTGCCGGAAGCCGGTTTTAAGATCACCGTCATGGGCGACCGTGAAGTGCCGTATTGGCTCTTGAAGCGGATTCTCTATACCTGTCAAACCACGGACTTCGCCCAGGTGAGCTTGGCGGTGAACAAGATCAACGGGCCCGGAGATCTGGAAGGTGCTCAGGAAGGCGCGACTGAAGGTGCGGTGAGTGTTGTTGTCGAGGAGAGCGCTACATGAGTACGGTCTTCGTTCCGGTACACGACTTCAGCCTGCCTTGGGAGAGTAAGCGCTCTGATAAGAAAGCGCTGAACAAATGGTTGAGCATATCGCTGGCAGTGTTTTTACTGATCGGATTACCCATGCCGTGGCTGATTCTGCCGGAAGTCGACCGCGAGGAGCTCGAGGAATTGCCCCCACAACTCGCACGCATCGTGCTGGAAAAACCCGAGCCGAAGATTCCTCCACCGCCACCCCCGAAAGAGGTGGAAGAAGTGAAGCCCAAGGAAGAACCGAAACCGGTGCCGAAGGAAGAAACGGTCGTCAAGCCGGAGCCCAAGGTCGCCCACGCCAAAGAGAAAGCCTCCGTATCGGGATTGCTCGCCTTCAAGGATGCCTTTGCCGACATGCGCGAAGCGGTGGATGTGAGCAAACTCAAAGATACGGCCGCGATTCAGCGGGGTGCCGGGAGCGCCGCGACCATTGATCGCTCGCTGTTGACCTCCAATCGTTCGACACGCAGTGCCGGTGTCAACGTGGCAGCGCTGTCGCGTGAAACCGGCGGCGTAGCGCTGTCCGGCCGCTCGACGACGAAGGTCGACGCGCCTGAAAACATTGCCGGTACCGGCGGTGTGCGCAAACCAAAACAAGTGGATACACGCAGCCGCAGTATCGAGGAGATTCGCCGTGTGTTCGATTCCAACAAGGGCGCGATTTTCGCGATATACAATCGCACGCTGCGCTCCAACCCGGCCCTTCAAGGTCAGGTTGTCTTGGAACTCGTCATCAATCCGGACGGCCGCGTGGTGGAATGCAAAGTGGTGTCTTCGGAAATCAACGATCAAACGATGATCGACAAGATCGTCAACCGCGTGCGGCTATTCAACTTCGGGCAGCGCGATGTGCGCACCACGACCATCACCTATCCGGTGCATTTCCTGCCGACTTGATGAGCGCTCTTAACGGCGCTCAAGTACGCTCAAGGGCTTTCTTCTCCGCTCGGCTGAGTTTGCTGATTTTGGCAATACCGCATCGTTGCCCGTCTACCGTCACGGAATCGAATCCCGCGTAAATCGCATTGTTGGACGTGGTGACCCCGACGTTGGCGGCAAAACTCAGCGAGTGGCAATCGCGCCGTAAAGTCAGTAGGTAGTTCTTGGAGGGGCTGAGACTGATGACCAGGTGACGCTGATCCACCGCATGCCATCCTTTGATGGTGGAGGCATGGGGAATCTTCTTGACCGGGTGGCCGGTGGGATTCATGGCCTGGAGGGTCAACGGCAGGGCTAGTAGTAAAGGCGCAACCAACACCGCGGTTTTCTGTAGTCTTTGCCCGAGCTTCATGCGCGTCTCCTGCATATGGCGTCTGTGCGTTTATAGCTGCATGTTGTTAGACAGTTCCTGAACACTACCTGAATCGCTAATCCTGCTACCATCCGCCTCTTTGCAGCGGGTCGGGAAATTCATGAAGCAAGCGATCATTCAGGTGTGCCTGGCGCTGGGAGTCTACCTATTGGCGGCGCCTCAGGCGAGCGCGGACGCCCACCAAACCGGGGAGGATGGTAAGGAAATTGACGCCCTGGTAGCCGCACAAGCGCAGACGGGTGTCGAACTCGCGGATGGCATCTGGAACCTGGCGGAACTGGGCTACCTCGAAACCCAGAGCAGCAGGCTTCTCAAGGACTATCTGACCGCCAACGGCTTCACCGTCACGGAGGGAGTGGCGGATATCCCCACCGCTTTCGTGGCCACATCCGGCGGTCGCGGTCCGACGATCGGTATTCTGGCGGAATTCGATGCACTGCCCGGATTGAGTCAACAGGCGCTCCCTCAGCGCGCGCCGCAAACGCAGGACGCACCCGGCCATGCCTGCGGACACCATCTGTTCGGGGCGGCGTCGGTCACCGCAGCGGTGGCGGTGGCACAGTGGCTGAAAGCCAACGAGCGGCGCGGGCGGGTGAAGGTCTTCGGCACCCCGGCCGAGGAGGGGGGTTCCGGCAAGGTGTATATGGCGCGAGCGGGTCTCTTCGACGATGTCGACATCGTCTTGCACTGGCATCCGGACAGCGCCAACTCGGCCTCACCCTCGACCACAACCTCCAACAAATCGGGACGGTTTACGTTCAAGGGCCAAGCCGCTCATGCGGCGTCCGCCCCCGACCGCGGACGTTCGGCCCTCGACGGGGTGGAAGCGATGAATTTTATGGTCAATCTGATGCGCGAGCACGTCCCGCAGACCAGCCGCATACATTATGTGATCACCGACGGCGGCGATGCGCCCAACATCGTCCCGGAACAAGCGCAAGTGTACTACTACGTCCGCCATCCCAAGGCGCACACTGTCGTCCAATTGTTCGATCGGGTCGTCAAAGCAGCGCAAGCTGCAGCGCTCGGCACGGGTACCGAGGTCGACGTCGAAGTCATGCACGGTAACTACCCGGTATTGCCTAATCACACGCTCGCGAAACTGGTTGACAGTAACCTGCGCGATTTCGGCGGCGTCACCTACAGCGCCGAGGAAACGGCGTTTGCTAAGCGCATTCGTGACACTTTGCTGAATCCGTCTTATGCACTCGGTAGCGAGGAGGTCGTTCAACCGTTCAAATTCAAGCAGTCGATGGGATCGACTGACGTGGGCGACGTCAGTTGGCTGGTGCCGACGGTGGGGTTCAGCACTGCCACATGGGTCCCCGGCACGCCAGCTCACAGTTGGCAGGCAGTCGCCGCGGGTGGCATGAGTATCGGGCACAAGGGCATGAAGCTGGCGGCTAGGGTGTTGGCCAAGACGGCGACGGACATCATCGACGACCCGGCCATCATCAAAGCGGCACACAAGGAGCTGGTACAGGCGCGTGGTGAGGATTTCGAATACGAGGCGCTGCTTGGCGATCGGTCGCCTCCGCTGGACTACAGGTTGTAACGATGCAGGTCGGTGTACTGCATCCGGGAGAAATGGGTGTGACGATTGCACAGTCACTCGCCGATGCCGGGCATCAGGTGTTGTGGCACAGCACCGGACGCAGCGAGGCGACGCGTCGAAGGGCCAACTCCTTTATTGCGTGCGACAGCTTGTCAGAACTCGCGAGTCGCGCTGACTACATCGTCTCGATCTGTCCGCCACACGCTGCGAAGGAGTTGGCCGACGCTGTGGTCGCGCTCGACTTTGACGGAGTCTACATCGATGCCAATGCCGTTTCACCGCGGACCGCGACGGCCATTGCCGCAAACTTCGGTGACCGCTATGTGGATGGCGGCGTCATCGGTCCACCGGCACACCGGCCCGGCACCACCAGGTTGTATCTGTCAGGTCACACGGCTGCTGCCGCCGCCGGATTGTTCAACGCTACCCACATCGAAGCGCACGCTATCGGTGTCGGCTTGACGGCAGCTTCCAGTCTGAAAATGGCGTATGCCGCGTATACGAAAGGCCATAGCGCGTTGTTGCTGGCCGTCAATGCCTTAGCCGAGCAGGCGGGTGTAGCGTCCGCTCTCGAGGAGGAATGGGACCGCTCACAGCCTGGCCTCGTTAAACGCAGCGAGCAGACTGCTTTGGCTACCTCACGTAAAGCGTGGCGGTTCATAGGCGAGATGCAGGAGATTGCAGATACATTTGCATACCACGATTTGCCCGATGGGTTCCATCTGGGGGCTAAACAAGTGTACCAACGCATGGCCAAACTAAAAGACAGGGACGCGGCACGGCTCGAAGAGGTGTTGCGAGCACTGTCCGACGATTCAAAGTCTCGTTAAGTCAGCTGGCCGCTTCCGTCGTGTAGCGTGCCCGATAAATGTGTAGCGTCGTTGAAGCTGCGGACGATGATTTGATTTTCGACCAGCACGATATGGGTGATTGAACCATTGTCGGCGCCTTGAAACGCCAACGGCCGTGCGCCCGTAGCGTGGGCCACGATATGAGCCACGATACCGCCGTGGACCACGGCGGCCACCATTTGATCGGGGTGCGAATCCTGAATGCGATTGAGTCCGCGCATCACCCGTGAATTCAGCTCGGCATTGCTCTCGGCACCCGGTATGACATCCCAACGCTGTTGTTCGCGAATCTGTAAATAGATGGGATCGAGTGCCGCTGCTTTCATGCGCAGCACACCCCCTTCCCACTCGCCCAAGAATACCTCACGCAGGTTGGGTTCGACCAACGGTTCCAAGCCGAGATGCGCGGCCAGCGGTGCTGCCGTCTGCACCGTGCGTTGCAAGTTGGTGACGTATATGGCGTCGATCGTTTGCGACTTCAATCGTTCTGCGACGCGTAGCGCCTGTGCGTGTCCGTTGGGGTGCAGTTCTGGGTCACCGTGACCGTCGACGAGCGGAAAGGGATTGTCGGGGCTGGCCGCGCGCGACTCTCCGTGGCGGATCAACAAGACCTCCGTTGCGCCCGCAGGGCGTTGAAAGGAGTGTTGGCGAAATTCCTTTGGTGCGGTCACGGCTTAAGCGTCTCATCGGCGCTGTCATCCGGGGTGACGGTACAAGTCCACTGCAGGGTTTCGAGCTTGGCGACGAACTCTGCCGCACGTGCTTCGCAGAAGCCGGCTTCGTTGTCTGCGCGCCAGAGGGTTTGCGTTTGACCCTCGGCGGGTTTCTCGTACAGCACCTCACACGGCACGGGCTGTCCCGGATCGGCATAGACGACGGTTACTTCGCGAATGAGGTCGCCGAGTTTGCAGTGCGTCGTGGCGGCGTGTGCGTTCGCACTGGTCAATGCGCCGATGATAACTAAAAAGCAAATGTGGTGCGTCATGGTCGGTACCAAATTTCTGGCGCTTGGGTGCGCGATGCGATGCGTGCCAGCTTTGCCCAACGACACAGATAAGGGCGGGTAGTGGCGGGATCGATGATTTCTTCGATTTCGAAGTACTCTGCCGAGCGGAATGGCGAACGTAACTGATTGAGGCGCGTTTTGATCTTCTTCAAGTGCTCATCATAGTCCTCAACCTCGGCGAGCTCGGCTTTGTAAGCGACTTCGATGCCGCCTTCGATGGGTAGAGAACCCCAGTCGCCCGATGGCCACGCAGCACGAAGATGGTGGGCGCCGGGTTTGTGGTTGGCTGCCCCCGCGACACCGAAGGCTTTGCGAATGACGATGCAGCAGAACGGTACGTTCGCCTGTCCAAGCGCCGCCAACGCGGCTGACCCGTAGCGGATGGTCCCCTGCTCTTCGGACTGTTTGCCGATCAAAAACCCAGGACAATCTTCCAAGTGCACAATGGGTAGATGGAAAGTGGCGGCGAGATCGATGAGTCGCGTGATCTTGCGCGACGCATCGGCTGTCCACGCACCACCGTAAACGCGAGGATTTTCGGCGAAAATGGCCACGGGAATGCCGTCGAAGCGTGCCAGCCCCGTGATCACCGAGCGACCCCACTTGCGACCGATCTCGAAAAAGGAACCGGCGTCGCACACCGATTCCAGGATCGTGTGCATCTTGTACACCTGTCGCGGGTCCTTCGGAACGATGCCGGTGAGCGCAGGGTCCGTACGCTCGCGATCGTCGTTGCTCTCACTCAGCGGCGGTAGCTCGTCGGTACTGCTTGGAAGATAAGACAAGAAGCGCCTGGCCATGGCAAACGCTTCGGCTTCGCTCGGCGCCTCGTCGTCGATGGCACCGTTGCGTGTATGAATTTTCGATGCGCCCAGCTCTTCCTTGGTGACGTCCCCCAAACTCGCCCAGTCGACCAGCGCCGGACCTGCAATCATCATCTGCGCGCTGTCTTTGACGATGACGGAGTAGTGGGCCGTGGCTACTCGAGCCGCACCGATGCCCGCGACGGATCCGAGCGCCAGCGACACGGAAGGCGCGACACGCAACTGCGTGACCACCGTTTCCCAGCCGGCCAATTGAGGGATGTAAGTGCGCCCTGCGGTTTCGATGGTTTTGACCGAGCCGCCGCCGCCCATGCCGTCGACGAGGCGAATGTGCGGTAAGCGCAGCTCGACGGCCAGACCTTCGGCACGGGCACGTTTACCGGCAATCGCGGCGTCCGCGGAGCCGCCGCGCACCGTAAAATCGTCGCCTGAGAGCACAACCGGACGGCCGTCGATCTCGGCGGTACCGAACACGAAATTGGACGGGGTAAAGGCGGTCAGCTCACCGTCGGCATCGTACTCACCGACCCCGGCGAGGGTGCCGATTTCGTGAAACGAGCCGGCATCGCCGATGGCGTCGATCCGCTCGCGGATCGTGAGTTTGTTGAACTCGTGTTGGCGAGCGACTTTGTCGGGGCCGCCCATGGCATAGGCCAGCGTCTCGCGCTCGCGTAGCTCGCGAAGTTCCTCATCCCAGCTCATGGCGGGAAAACGTTAGGCGCTAGGCGCGGGTGCCCGAGAAGGCGGCGTCACCGAACGCACCGAGTTTGACAGTGCCGCTGATTTCGTCACCGCTGGCTGTGGCGGAGAACTCCAGGGTCATCGCCATGGGCGAGGTGATGTCGGCCTTCCACGACAGCTGATCGCCGTCGATGGCGCCGTCTTGGATGTCCATCTCACCTTGTGGGCCGGACATCTTCCCCGTGAGCTGACCGCCGTCGGTGGATAACGTCAACTGGCCGTTCTGTGCCCCCATTGGCGTATTGATTGTGGTGTTCCAGGTGCCGTCTGCGTCGCTCATGGTAAATCCTCTCAAGTGAGTTGTAGGTGTGTACTAAGACCCCTCTTGGTACTGATAGTATGAGAAATGTACCCTTGAGTAAAACCACCCGAACCCGTGTCCATGTCGATAGGTCTCCTTAACGAAGGTCCTCTGCATGCCGCCTTGAAGGCCGCCTATGCGGCGAACGGCGGTGAGACGGAAGTGCCCGTGGACAATTTCGTGGCGGACGCTGTGCGCAACGGCGTCACGTATGAAATTCAAACCGGGAGCTTCAGCGGCCTACAACGTAAGATGCGCAAGCTCGCGGATCTCGGCCCCGTGGTGCTTGTGCACCCCATTCCGACGAACGTGTACATCGTCAAACAACCCAAGGCCACCGGCGGTAAGGTATCGAGACGCCGTTCCCCGCTACACGGAGAATTACTCGACATCGTCGACGAGCTCGTCTATCTGCCGAAGTTACTTAAGCACCCGAATTTTTCGGTCGAAGCGGTGTTGACGGAAGAAGAGAGCGTGCGGGTTTACGACAAGCGTAAACGGCGCGGTTTGGGAGGGTGGCGAGTGGTGGAACGGCGTTTGTTGAGTATCGGCGAAGGGTTGCGCATCAATACCGCGGAGGATCTGCTTGAGTTTCTGGAGGAGGAACTCCCCGATCCATTCGGTACGCGGGAGCTGGCGAGTGCGCTCAATCGATCCGTGGACTTGGCTCAGAAAGTCGCCTACTGCCTGCGCCACGCAGAAGCGACGGAAATCGTCGGCAAGCGCGGCAATGCGCTGCTGTATCGGCGGCGTATCTAGAGATCGCGCTCGAGCGCGAACTGCAGTTCGACGGCTTGTGCCTCGCCGGTAACGCGTCCGGGGCGGCCGTTGAGTCGACCGGTGCTGAGTTCGCCCATGTCGAGGTAGCGCAGGCGCACATTCAACGTCCAATCTCTCGGCAAGGCGCGTGTCACACCGCCGAATACACTGTAAGTGAAATCCGTTTCGCTGCTGCTCGATTTGAATGTCCGTTGCGGTGAAACGCCGGGGACGGCTCTTTCGATGTAGTCGGTCTCGATATCGTGGTCGACCAGGCCCGCACCGGCGCCCGCTTCCCACGACCAATTCTGATTGATCACGCCGCGCCGGGCGACGTTGAACACCAGGCTGGTCGTCTCGACGTTGGAGAAGACGTTGGTAATCGTTTGAATGCTCGGCGTGGCGACAGCCAGGTCCCAATCGGTACGGTAGCGCCACATGAGTTCGAGCTCACCCAACCAGTAACCGACACGTCGTCCGATGCTGATCCCTGCTCCGGCCGTGTAGTCGTCGATGGAGTCGTCTTCGAGAGCGCCATCGACAAACCCACCGATGATCTGACCGGTGCCGATCGTGTCGCCGTGATCGTTGTCGTCAATGGTGACTTCGCCGATGGAGGTTTTGATCGAGACGTAGTAGGTCGAGTCTGCGGCTGACGTAAACCCGGGAAAAATCGTTGCGAGCAGGACGACGAACAAGCTCGAGGCGCGTGTGGTTGAGAACAAGGTCGTCTCCCAATGGGTGGTCGGTTGGCAGACTAACGCGTTGGCGTTGAGAATCAATAGGGTCCGTGACCGTCACGGGACAGCGATTGCGCCTGTTTAACAAGCTTACCAACGCCATGCGAACGACCATATGCCAGCCGTGCCGCAAATGACACGGCGATGATGGCACGGTACAGTGCCGTGATTGTTTGGGCCGTCGACACTTGAATACTCAATCCGTTTGTATCGTTATTCCGACGTACAATGAGAACGCTAATATCACAACCTTGCTGTACCAACTGGTGGGGATGTTCGACACTGTCGATTGGGACGGTCGCGTACTCGTTGTCGATGACGATTCTCCGGACGGTACCGGACAGACGGTAAGTGCGCTCGCCGAGGGCGAGCCCCGCATCGAGCTGCTGTCCGGACCCAAACGTGGCCTGGGCCAGGCGTACGAGCGCGGTTTCGAATACGTTCTCGACAACATGGACGTGGATGTGATCGTGCAAATGGACGCCGATTTCTCCCATGCCCCTTCGGATGTGCCGAGGTTGGTGGCGGGCACGGAAGATGCCGATCTCGTCATCGGCTCGCGTTATGTCTCCGGAGGCAGCTCCGACCCGAGTTGGGGGACACTGAGAAAGATCGTCTCCCGCCTGGGCAATCTGTTGGCGCGCTACGTAGCCGGCATCAAAGGGGTGCGTGACTGCACTGCCGGATTCAAGGCGATACGCGTGCCTGCCCTGCGGCGTTCCTTTCCGTTGCGTCTGCGCGCGCAGGGTTACGTATTTCAGGTGGCGTTTTTGCATGCGCTGTTACTGAACGACGCCAAGGTCGTGGAGTACCCGATTCGCTTCGTCGATCGTCGCGCGGGTGAGACGAAACTCGACCGCGCCGATGTTCTCGAATTTCTCTATCACGTATGGTGGCTGCGCCTGTTATCGAAGAAGACCTTCGTTAAATTCGCGCTGACGGGTATGAGCGGTGTGGTGGTCAACCTCGGAGTGTTCACGTTGCTCTTGAACACCACGCTCCACACCTATTTGAGTTCGATCATCGCCATTGAGGTGTCCATCATCTGGAATTTTTTCCTCAACAATTACTGGACGTTCCGCGACCGCATCATTCGTGCACGTAAAACCGTGCGGGGTTTGAAGTTCAATCTGGTTTCGTTCTTCACATTGGGTGTGAGCTTCTCAACCTTCGTTTTCGCCCGCTGGCTCTGGCCCGAACAACCGGAGCTCTTGGCACAGGCGCTCGGGATCCTCCCGGCGGCCCTGGCGAATTACTTTGCGAATAGTTATTGGACCTTTCGCGCAGATCATGTCTAATCGCGCGATGCCGAAACTCACACCCGTCGCGCGTCCGGTCATGGCCTTGAGCATGATCGTTTGGTGCAGCACAGTTCTTGGAGATCACAACGATCGTGGCCGCACGAGTACGGGCGAAGTAGGTGATGCCTTGCAGTATGCCTTGCCGGCGACGGTATTGGCGGCGAGTATGGCCAACAAGGACTGGGAGGGATCCCGCCAATTCAGCTATGGACTCGCCACGGTGCTGGCCAGTACGTACGTGCTCAAGTCAGCGGTGTCGAAGGAACGTCCCGATCGGCGCGATGACGAAGGGTTCCCGTCCGGTCATACCGCAGTCAGCATGCACGCGGCCGCTTACGTGCACGAGCGTTATGGGATGAAATGGGGACTGCCGGCTTACCTGGTCGCAGGATATGTCGGCCACAGCCGTATTCACGACGACCGGCACGATGAAATCGATGTACTTGCCGGGGCCGTGCTCGGCTTTGTTGCAGCGCGTTGGTTCACCACGACGATTGGGGCTGTGGAAGTGCGTCCGAGCCTGGGGGAGGGTTACGCGGGCCTCACACTCACCGTCACGCCGTAAGGACGGATCAACGACTCGACGGAACAACGGACAAGAGACAGGGTCAACTACACGCCACGATGGCGACGAGTACGAAGTAAGTCATGGTGGTGCCGTAGACGGCTCGTGCCAGCGTCAGCTCGCCAACGCGCAGAATGAGGCGTACGAAAATCACGGCGGCCACGAGCGTGGCGAGCAGGCTGAGGGGGTCGGTCGGTTGCAGCCCGAACAGGTATGGCACGTTGCCTGCGACCTCAGCGATCAGTGCTGCGCGCAGTGCACCCCATAGGGAAGTGCTTTCCATGATGAGGTAGGTGAGGACCCAGAAAACGACGCCGATCACCACGCCTTCGATGACGACGCCGCTCAAGTAATCTGCAATCGTGCCCGCGTTCATTGGTTGACGCTTTTCTCGAGACGGTCTCCCTTGAGGTCCGGCAAGACCACGGCGAGGACATCGTCCAGCGTTTCGGCCAACGTCACCGTGAGTTCTTCGCGCACGGTCTCCGGCAGCTTGCTCAAATCCGCTTCGTTGTCCTTGGGCAGAATGACATGCTCGAAGCCGGCGCGATGAGCGGCCAAGATTTTCTCCTTGATGCCGCCAACTGGCAGCACCAGTCCGGTCAGTGTGAGCTCGCCGGTCATCGCGACGTTGCTGCGACAGGGTATGTCCGCGTAAGCAGAGGCGATGGCCGTTGCCATCGTCACCCCTGCGGAAGGTCCGTCCTTGGGTACCGCACCCGCTGGAACGTGGATGTGAATGCCCTGTTCCTCGATGGTATCGCGATCGATACCGATCTTGTCGGCGATGGTCCACACGTAACTGCGCGCAGCGCGCGCGGATTCCTGCATGACCTGACCGAGGTGTCCGGTGAGGGTTACTTTTTCCTCTTTGGGCAGGAGGCTCGCTTCGATGTACAGCACGTCACCGCCGGCCTCGGTCCATGCGAGGCCTGCTGCGACTCCCGCGTGGGTTTGTTCGCGGTTGGCATCGCGCTTGAATTTTTCGGGACCCAGGAGGGTCACCAGGTCTTGCGGGGTGATTTCATCGGCGAGCGCTTCGCCTTCGACCACTTGTCGCGCTCGCTTGCGGGCGAGGCGACCGATGACGCGTTCCAGCTCGCGTACACCGGCTTCGCGGGTATAACGGCGAATGATGGTAGCCAACGCCGCCTCTCCGATATGCAACTGGGCTTCATCCAATCCCGCCTCCTTACGTTGCCGCGGGATAAGGTAGTTGTTAGCTATGGCGCGCTTCTCCAAATCGGAGTAGCCACTGACCTCCATGGTCTCCATGCGATCCAAGAGCGGTCGCGGGATACCGTCGAGCGTGTTGGCGGTAGTGATGAACATGACTTTGGACAAGTCGTAGGGCAGGTTCAGGAAGTTGTCGCGAAACTCCTTGTTTTGTGCGGGATCGAGAATTTCCATGAGGGCGGCCGAAGGGTCGCCGCGAAAGTCACGCCCCAGCTTGTCGACTTCGTCCAGCATGATGATGGGATTGGTGACCTCGGCGCGCCTGATGGCCTGCAGGATGCGCCCGGGCATGGCGCCGATGTAAGTTCGCCGATGTCCGCGGAGTTCCGCCTCGTCGTGTAATCCCCCGAGACTCAAGCGTTCGAATTTCCGGCCCATGGCGCGGGCGATCGATTGTCCCAGAGAGGTCTTGCCGACGCCGGGTGGACCTACGAAACAGATGATCGGCGCTTTCGATTCGGGATTGAGCTGCATGACCGCGAGCGATTCGAGAATGCGCTCTTTGACTTCGGTTAGACCGTAGTGATCCTCGTCCAGAATGTGTTGAGCGTGCTCGAGGTCGAGGTTGTCCTCGGTGGTCGCGTGCCAGGGAAGCTCGGCGACGAGTTCCAGATACCCACGGGCGACTTGGTAGTCGGCGGCGTTAGGTGACATACGGCCCAAGCGTTTGAGTTCGCGTTCGACTTCGTCCGCGACCGCTTCCGGTAGCTTGGCTTCCTCGATTTGCCGGCGCAACTCGGCGACTTCCTCATCTTCGCCACCCTCGCCGAGTGCGTCCTCGATGGCTTGCTTTTGTTGCCGCAGAACGTGTTCGCGCTGTTGTTTTTCGATGTCGTCGCGCGCCTGTTCGGCGATCTCGCGGCGTAGTTCGGTCACGCGCAGCTCATGGCTCAACAAACCGTTGACGGCTTGCATGAGGTGTAAGGTCGAATCGCATTCCAGAGTTTCTTGTTGCTGCTCGATGGTCAGGTTGGCAAGCGAGGCGATGCGATACATCTGAACGACCGGATCCGTGATATGTCCGACCAATTGTTGGTAGATTTGGGTGCCGTTGTCACCGTCGTAGAGCGAGGCGATGCGCTGTGCAAGTTCACGATTAACGCGCAACAGCGCCTGAATCTCATGCGTGTCGGGACCGTCTTCAGAGAGCTCCAGATTGATCAGCGGCTCATAGGTGGCAGAAAGGTAGTTGACCGAAGACTCATTGGGCAGGTGACGTGCCGCGGTGAGCTTGACCCGACGCTTACCCTGGACGATAACTTGTGCGCCCCCGGTGCGATTTTCGACACGGCTGATGTTCGCTACCGTGCCCACGTCGAATAGATCAGCGAACTCCGGGTTTTCGGTATCTGCCTGGCGTTGGCCGACAGCGATGAATTCGCGCCCCTCCGCGGATTTTGCCCCGGACATGGCGGCTTCGATGGCGGCAAGCGAGGCTTCGCGGCCCACCGATAGCGGCACCACGATGTGTGGGAAAACGACGGTGTCTTTGAGGGGTAACACCGGTAATTCTTGGGACACGACTGCTGGTTTCTCTTAAGGACGGTTTACTCAGGCGTCATTGTGACGCCCGTATCAGCGGCGAACAACCTTGCCGTGTACGCGCGTGCTAGGCGAGACCTTGCAACGCTGCAGCTTCCTCACGCACGGTTTCCGGGGCACCCAGCCACTGTCGATTGGCCCCAATGCGCTTGAACCAATAGTGCAATCCCAAAAGATCGGTAAAGCCCATGCCGCCATGCACTTCGGTGGCGGTCTTGGCGATGAACTTGCCCACTTCGGCGAGGTGGGCTTTGGTGTGGCAGGCTGTCACGCGCGCTTCGTCAGGCAACTCGCTGAGTGCGTGGGCAGCGAACCACACCATGCTGCGACAAGGTTCGAGGTGGGCGGCCATCTCCGCGCACATGTGTTTGACTGCCTGAAAGCTGGCAATGGGCCGGTTGAACTGCTCTCGTTGTTTGGCGTACGCCACTGCCTGGTCGAGCATGTTCTGTGCAGCCCCCAGTGTATCTGCGGCCAGCATCACACGACCGACGTCCAAGGTCGCCGCGAAGTCGGCGGCTGTGTCGCTGATGAGTTCCGCAGGAGTTGCGTCGTAGCTCAATGCGACGGTGCGGCGCGAGCGGTCGACCGTGGTCAGCGGTTGGCGTTGCACGTCGGCGGATTCGACCAGGAACATCCGGTGTTGAGGATCAGCGACCAGGTAGGCATCGGCTGTGTCGTCGAACGCGAAGAGCGATTTACCGTCGAGCTTGTTGCCGTTGACCGCGACTCCGGCGTCGGCACGAGCACCGAGCGCCTCGCCGAACGCTATACCGATGCGTAAATGGCCTGCGGCCAATTCCGCCAAACGGGATGCTTGGTCGGTCTGCGCGCTTTGCAGCGCGGTCACTGCCATGACCGCGCTCGCAACAAAGGGACCGGGGCAGACGTGGTAGCCGAGCGTCTCGGCGACAATCGCCGCATCGAGCGGAGACAGTCCGACACCGCCGTGACTTTCGTCCACCAGCAGTGCCGGGAGGCCGAGGTCGGTGAGTCCCTGCCAAATGTCGCGATCGTCACCGCCGTCGGCGTAGCTGCGTACGCGTTCGAGCGCAACGTTGTCGGTGAGGAACCGATTGACGTTGTCTTTAAGTAGTGTCTGTTCTTCCGAAAGCCCGAACCTCATCGCCGTTGCTCCGTTTGTCGGCGTTCGATCTTGGGTTCTTTCGGCATGCCGAGACCGCGCTCGCTGATGATGTTCTTTTGAATCTGCGATGTGCCACCGCCGATGATGAGGCCGAGGAAGAACATGTACTGATGCTGCCAAGAACCCGCAGCGCGCTTGTAGGGATTGTCCGCGTAAGACAATCCCACCTCACCCATGATGTCGATGGCGAGGCCCTCCAGTTCGTGACGCAGTTCTGTGCCCTGTAGTTTGACGATCATACGCGCAAGGCTTGCGTCTTGAGCTTTGTTGATGCGCGAGGACAACACCCGCAAATCGTTGAAGCGCATGGCCATGACGCGACCTTGTATCTGCATGAGCCGGTCGCGATAGGTGGGATGGTCGATCATCCGGACACCACCGACCGTTTCGGTTTTCATCAGCTCGATGAGCGCGTTGAGGCGGATCAGTGTGTTGTTGGGATTCCCCAGCGAATCGCGCTCGTGGCCTAGAATGGCGTTGGCCACCAGCCAGCCTTGACCGCGTTCACCGACGATCTGATGTTTCGGCACGCGCACATCGGTGAAAAAAGTCTCGTTGAAATTGGTCGCCTCGGTCATGTCTACCAGCGGGCGGATTTCGATGCCGGGCGTATCCATGCGAAAAAGTAGGAACGAGATACCCTTGTGCTTCGGTGCGTCCGGTTCGGTGCGCACGAGACAAAAAATCCAATCGGCCAGATGTGCTGTGCTGGTCCAGATTTTTTGCCCGTTCACCACCCATTCGTCACCATCGAGCACAGCCGACGTAGTGAGGCTGGCCAAGTCGGATCCTGCGCCGGGTTCGGAGTAGCCTTGGCACCACACCATCTCGCCGTGGATGGTCGGACGAATGAACTGCTCTTTCTGTTCGCTGGTGCCCATCTCCAACAAAGTGGGGACGAGCATCGAGATACCTTGTCCACCGAGCCCGGGGTTGGCGCGAGCCTCGGCGAATTCTTCGGCGATGATGCGCGACTCGATGATGTTGGGTTCAGCCCCGTAACCACCGTACTGTTTGGGAATCGTACGGGCGGTATAACCGTTGTCGATCAGTAGTTTTTGCCACTCCAAAGTCGCGGGGCTGCGCAGGCCGGCGTTTTGTGGCGATTTGTCTTTGTGCGTGGCAAGAAACTCGCGCACGACTTGCCGGAACTCTTCGTATTCCGGACCGAACGACAGGTCCATCCATATTCCTTTAGCGTAACTGCAATCGAGAGAAACCAACAATGTAGCATCGCCTGCGGCGATCTGTCTAAACCGTCTGTGGCGACCTCATTGGACGATGAGGGTGGGCCTATGCGAGTCGAGCGAGGTGTTCGCGTTTGACCAGGTATTGCAATTGGACGCCGCGGTGGTAGCGCTCGAGTTCAGCAACCAGGTAATCAGTCAGCCGCTGAGTCTCATCGCCGAGCGAGCCGGCTATGTGCGGGGTGAGGAAGACGTTGCGTAGTTTGTATAGCGGATTGTTACGTGGCAGCACCTCAGGCACGGTGGTGTCGAGAATTGCGAACAAGCGCTCTTTGATCAGCTCCTGAATCAACGCTTCCTGGTCGATGATGGCCCCGCGTGCGGTGTTGATGAGCGTTGCACCGTCGCGCATGAGCGCGAGTTCACGCGCACCGATCATATTCTTGGTATCGGCCAAGAGGGGCGCGTGGATGCTGACGATATCGGACTGACTCAACAATTCAGTCAATCCCACTTTGTGTGCGCCGCTTTGTCGAGCGTCGAGTGGCGTCACAAACGGGTCGTACAGGAGCACGCGCATGTCGAAGTTGCGTAAGTGCTCGATGACCAGTTGCCCAACGTGGGAAGCGCCTATGATGCCTATGGTCTTATTGTAGTTGCCGACATCTGGCGCTTCCTTGGTCCAGGGTGCGCGATTTTCCTGATGGGTGAGATAGAACTGATTTAATTGAAAGACCTGTTTGTTGGCAAAGAGTATGGCTGCGAGGGTGTACTCGGCCACCGGCACGGCATTGGCTGCCACCGCATTGACGACCTTGATGCCGCGGCGCCACACGGCGTCGTCTATGAACCCTTTTACGCTTCCGGCCAGATGCGCGATCAAGCGCAACCTAGGTGTATGGTCGATGAAGTTTTCGTCGATACGGGGACAACCCCAACTGGTGATGAGGACCTCAAGCCGGCTGAGTTCATCGGCAAGCTCATCGGAATCGCGAAACGGCGTATTTGAAACAAGGTTGCAAACACGATTTAGTGCATCGGTATGGTCCTGGCGGAACAACTCGTCCATGACTACCGGATGCATGAGCATGGCGGTCACCGGCTTCTTGGCCATAGCCCTAAGAATACCTCATAATTGTCAGCCAAACGTAGTTGCAATCCCGTGTAAACATCATGATCAGTCAATCCGAAGCTGCTGCCATGCTCGACGTCATGGCGCGCATGCAAGACGAACACAACGCCCAGGTTCATCCCGCGTGGCGCGACCAGGGATATGCGTATTACCGCGCGATCTGGGTGGAGTGTGCAGAAATGCTCGACCACTTCGGGTGGAAGTGGTGGAAGCAGCAGGCACCCGATGTGGATCAAGTGAAGTTGGAACTTGTCGATATCTGGCACTTTGCGCTTAGCGAGATGCTGCGCGCCGACTCGCTGGATGCGGCCGTAGCCTCGGCGCTGAACGATGTCCGCGCGGATCGCGTTGCCGAACCTCACACCTTTCGCGAGGCGCTCGAAGCCTTGGCGGTAAGTGCGCTGACCTCACGCAGCTTTGAGATCCAGCCGTTTCTGCGCGCGATGCAATCCCTGCCACTCGAATTCGAGGAGTTGTTCACCCTGTATATCGGTAAGAACGTCTTGAATCGATTTCGGCAGGATCACGGTTACAAGACAGGCGAATACCGCAAGCTCTGGGGCGGTCGTGAGGACAATGAACACCTGGTCGAGCTGGTTGCGCAACTGCTTGAAGAGGTGCCGCCGCAAGCGTTGCCGGATCGTCTGTATGCGGCGCTGGAGGCCCGTTATACGGCGAGCGCCGCTTGATACAGCGCGTAAGTCTCCTCGTCGAAGCAGGTGAACAAGATCTGTGACGGCGCTTCGAGCCTGTATCGGCGTGCGCAGTTGAGCGCAATGTCGCAAGCGGCGGCTTTCGGGAATCCGTAAACACCGGTACTGATGGCCGGGAAGGCGATGCTTGCGGCAGTGACCCGGTGCGCGAGCGCCAGTGCGGTGTCATAGCAAGCCGCTAGTAACTCGGCTTCGCCGTTATCACCACCTGCCCACACCGGCCCGACGGTGTGTATGACGTATTTAGCGGGCAGGTCGAATCCCGGCGTGATTTTCGCATCGCCCGTCGCGCACCCGTCGAGTTCTCGACAGGCCGCCAAGAGGTTGGGGCCGGCAGCTCTATGGATGGCGCCGTCCACTCCGCCGCCGCCAAGCAGGGTGTTGTTGGCGGCGTTGACAATGGCATCAACGGTTAGTGTGGTGATATCGTCGCGTACGATCTCGATTCGTGGCGGCACTGCATGATTTCCTTACTGGTTGTTGTCCGGAAACAGCCTTCCGTGGCAGCGTACTCCCACGGATATCTTCGACAACGTTCCAAAAGTATGCGGTTTTTTAGACACCCCTGTCCTCACCGGTTCGATCCAAAAAACTCCGCGTTTTGGACGCCAGCCAGTCCATGAACAAGTTTCTCCTGATCACGGATGCTTGGGAACCCCAAACCAACGGCGTGGTGACGACGTGGACGACGGTGCTCGATTATGTGCGGCGTACAGGCTGCGAAGTGGAGGTCATTCACGCGGGATTGTTCAAGACCTGGCCGTTACCGAGTTATCCGGAAATCAGAATTGCCAACAACCCCTGGTTGATGCGCCGGTTGCTGGCGCGGTTTGCACCGGACGCCATCCATATTGCCACTGAAGGACCTTTGGGTCTTTATGCACGGCGCTTGTTGGTGCGCGATGCCGTCCCGTTTACGACCTCTTTGCATACCAAGTTTCCGGAGTACGTGTACGAGCGGGCTCGGTTGCCGCTATCCGTTGGTTACAGATTCATGCGCTGGTTCCACCGCCCGGCGGTGCGCACGCTTTGCACCACACGTACGCATCGTGAAGAATTGCTCAAGTGGGGATTGAACGATCTGGTGGTGTGGAGCCGGGGCGTCGATATTGGCAAATTTCAGCCGAGCCGGCTCGAACCGCGGGAGCGCCCGCGGCTGCTGTACGTGGGTCGGGTTGCCGTAGAGAAGAACATTGAAACTTTTTTGCGTACCGAGGTCGATGCGGACAAGGTCATCGTCGGCGACGGTCCACAGCGGGAAGCATTACAACGACAGTATCCACACGCGCAGTGGCTCGGCTATCGCAAGGGTCCAGAGCTGGTCGAGCAATACGCTCAGGCTGATGTCTTCGTGTTTCCGTCGCGCACGGACACCTTCGGCCTCGTGATGCTCGAAGCCAATGCCTGCGGCACACCGATAGCGGCCTTCCCCGTTACTGGCCCGTTGGATGTGGTCGTTGCGGGAGTAAACGGTGTGATGGACGAAGACTTAGGCCGGGCCATCGAAGGGGCGATGCAGCTCGACCGAGAAGCTTGCCGGCGTCACGCAGAGGCCAACACGTGGGAGGTCGTAGCCCAGCGCCTGATCGACAACGTTGCCCACATCGATTGGCACGATCACGCGCCGGCGCGAGCGCGTTGGCTTCGTTAAGTGGATACGCCGTGGCTGCATGACTGGGAGCCCGAATTCGTGGGTACGCTGCTTTTCCTCCAAATCGAGGGGCGGGTGCTGTTGATCGAAAAGAAGACCGGCCACGGTGCGGGACGGATCAACGCACCTGGGGGTAAACTCAACGAGGACGAAAGCGTTGTCGCCTGTGCAATCCGTGAAACGCAGGAAGAAGTCGGCGTCACACCCCTCGAGCCGCGGTGTTTCTGCGAGATGCGGTTCGTCGAGCTCGACGGACCCCAGTGGCTCGGATTTGCCTTCGCGGCATTGGCGTGCGAGGGAACAATCGTGGAAACTCGGGAAGCCAAACCGTTTTGGTGTCCGACTCGCGCCATCCCGTATTCGCGGATGTGGCCGGATGATGCGATCTGGCTGCCACGAGGCCTGCGGCGCATAGAGACCGATCGGCGGACGGCACCACTGGTGTACAACTTCTTGTTTCGCGATGAGGTGTTGTTGGAATACAGCGTCGAAAACACAGCGTCGTGATGGCGAGAAATTCGCGTCGACGACATTGACGGGACAGGGTACTAGATCATGAGAATTGGCATTTCAGTGTGTTCAAACTATCGCATGGAAGATCCGCGCGACGGTGCACGGTACATGATCGAACGCGCCCGCGCTTCGCGCGAAGCCGACCTCGACAGCCTCTTCGTGGGTGACCACCATGTCACTCCGACTCACTACTATCAAAACGTCCCCATGCTGGGACGCATGCTGGCCGAATGGCACAACAAACCGGCAGGTGCGTTGTTCCTGCTACCGCTGTGGAATCCGGTGTTGTTGGCCGAGCAGATCGGTACGCTGGCGGCGATCATGCCCGGACGCTTCATCATGCAGTGTGGGCTTGGCGGAGATCCGCGCCAGAGCGCCGGGATGGGTACGGACATCAAGCAGCGGGTCGGCATGTTCGAAGAGAGCCTCGCCATCATGCGCCGGCTTTGGGCTGGGGACACGGTCAGCACATCGGGCTTCTGGCACATCGAGGAAGCCCGCATCAATCCCCGTCCGCATGAACCCGTCGAAGTATGGGTAGGCGCCACCGCGACGCCAGCGATCAATCGGACCGCGCGGGTAGCGGAGGGTTGGCTGGCGGGTCCCAATCTGAATCTTGCGCAGGCGAGCGATCAATTGAACCAATACCGCCAGGCTTGTGCTGAACATGCCCGCGAACCGTCCGCTGTGGGGATTCGCCGTGACATCTATATCGGGGCAACCAGTCAGGAGGCGCAGCAGGTCAAGGCGCGTATGTTGGCAAAAGGGTACCGAGGATTCGAGGAGGACGCATTGACTGTGGGATCGGTGGCCGAGATGGTCGACACGCTCGGTGCATTCGCCGCAGCAGGGTTTACCGACATCATCGTGCGCAACATGAGTCAGGATCAAGCTCTGGCGCTCGCTACCATCGAGCGACTCGCGGAAGTCAAAGCGCAGTTGTAGGTACGTCGAGGGCAGTAGTATTTTTTGGGGTTGGGAGTATGAGGGGATAGATGAACAAGATATTGGTAGCCAACCGCGGTGAAATCGCGGTGCGCATTATTCGCGCGGCGCAGGAGTTGGGAATTGCGACCGTGGCTGTGCACCCACCGGACGATGCGGCGACGCTTCATGTCACGATGGCTGATACAGCGGTAACGTTGGAAGGGCGCGGTGCGCGTGCGTATCTGGATATCGAACAGCTCATCGACGTTGCGGTGGCCAGCGGGTGCGATGCCGTACACCCGGGCTACGGTTTTCTGAGCGAAAACGCCGACTTCGCACGCGCGCTGGAAGAGCGCGGCCTGGTGTTCATCGGTCCCAGTACGAGGACGCTGGAACAGTTCGGTGACAAAGCGTCGGCACGTGACCTGGCAGAGCGTTGCGGGGTACCGATCGTGGCAGGCTCGATGCAAGCCGTTAACCTTGACGAAGCGCGCGACTTTTTCCGCAAGACCGCTGCCGGTGCCATGCTGATCAAAGCCGTTTCCGGCGGAGGCGGCCGCGGCATGCGCGTGGTTCGCGAGGAGAGCGAGTTGGCAGACGCGTATGCCCGTTGCGCCTCGGAAGCCGCGGGTGCATTCGGAGACGACAGGCTCTATGTGGAGCAACTTGTTGAAAACGCCAAGCACATCGAAGTGCAGGTTGTCGGCGACGGCAGCGGTGCCGTCAGCCATGTGTGGGAACGTGAGTGTAGCCTGCAGCGCCGTCACCAGAAGATTGTTGAAATTGCGCCGAGCCCGAATCTCGATCCCGCGCTGAGAAAACGCATGTGTGACGCTGCAGTGGCGCTCGCGCGCGCGGTCGATTATCGCGGTCTCGGAACGATTGAATTTCTCGTGGATGTCGAGCAACAAGCGTTCTATTTCATGGAAGCGAACGCTCGGCTTCAAGTCGAGCACACGGTGACGGAAGAAGTCACGGGTGTGGACCTGGTGTGTGCACAGATTCGCATTGCCGGTGGTGCCAGCCTCGCGCAGATCGGGCTGACACAGTCAGAAGTACCGGTGCCTCACGGCTTTGCGCTGCAGGCACGCATCAACATGGAGACCCTGCAAGCGGACGGCACCGTGGTTCCCTCGGGTGGGCGACTGACCCGCTTCGACGTGCCCACGGGTCCAGGTGTGCGCACAGACACGCACGGTTATACGGGTTACACCACCAATCCCAATTACGACTCCCTGCTGGCTAAGCTGGTAGTGAATTCGCGTGGTCAAGGTTTCGGTCAAGCAATAGCGCGTACGTTGCGGGCTCTGGATGAGTTCGCCATCGAAGGCGTCACAACCAATGTCACGCTTCTACAGCGCTTGTTGCAACACGCGGATGTGCTGGCCAACGACGTCACGACGCGGTTCGTCGATACCCATCTTGACGAATTGATCGAAGCGGTAGCGGACGAAGCCGCTGCGGGTTCGGCGACTGCAGGCGCCAAGATCGATCCCAACGATCCGCTCGCGGTGCTCGAGCACGGTAAGAACGGTGCTGCGGGATTGGATCAGAGTCAACAGATTCTGGCTCTTGTCGACGAGGAACTGCCACCGGGTACGCTTGCGATCAAGGCGCCGATGCAAGGCACGATCGTCAGTTATGAGGTGTCTGCTGGCGATGAAGTGTACGTGGGTAAACTTGTCATCGTCATGGAAGCCATGAAAATGGAGCACGAAATCCATGCCGATGTAAGCGGTGTCGTGCAGCGTCTGGGTGTCGATCCCGGGGACGCGGTATTCGAGGGACATCCCTTGGTCTATCTGCAAGCGCAGGATGTCGACAGTCGCGAGGAAGGACAACGCGAAACGCTGGATCTGGACTACATTCGTCCCGATCTAGCCGAAGTGTTCGAGCGCAAGTCGGCAGGTTTGGACGAGAACCGACCGAAGGCAGTCGCCAAACGGCGCAAGACCGGGCACCGCACGGCGAGGGAAAACGTCGACGATCTTTGCGATGACGGGACGTTCGTGGAGTACGGTTCGGTGGTCGTTGCCGGTCAACGTCGGCGTCGGTCGATGGAAGACCTCATCGAGAACACCACGGGCGATGGCATGGTGTGTGGTCTGGGCCAGATCAACGGCCACCTGTTCGCGGCGGACCGGGCGCGTACGATGATCATGTCTTACGATTACATGGTGCTGGCCGGTACGCAGGGCATGAAAAACCACGCCAAGAAGGACCGGCTATTCGAAGTGGCTGAGCACTACCGGTTGCCCACGGTGCTATTCGCCGAAGGCGGGGGTGGCCGGCCAGGCGATACCGACGGGTCGGGTGTAGCCGGTCTCGATTGTTGGGCGTTCACCTTCTTCGCGCGGCTGTCCGGATTGGTGCCTATTGTCGGCATTACGACCGGGCGCTGCTTTGCCGGTAATGCGGTATTGCTGGGGTGTTGCGACGTCATCATCGCGACCGAAGGCTCCAACATCGGTATCGGCGGGCCGGCAATGATCGAGGGTGGGGGCTTAGGGGTCTTCAAACCCGAGGAGGTCGGACCCATGGACGTGCAGGTGCCCAATGGCGTCGTGGACATCGCGGTCAAGGACGAAGCCGAGGCGGTCGCCAAAGCGAAACAGTACCTGTCTTACTTCCAGGGCAGCGTCGCGGACTTCGAAGCTGGCGACCCGCGTAAGCTGCGGTTTGTCGTCCCGGAAAATCGGCTGCGTTACTACGATATGCGCGAGGTCATCGACGGCATCGCCGACATCGGTTCCGTGCTCGAACTGCGGCCGGATTGGGGCATCGGCATCATCACCGCGTTCATTCGAGTCGAAGGCCGACCCATCGGTGTCATTGCCAACAATCCAGCCCACCTGTCGGGGGCCATCGATGCGGATGGCGGCGACAAAGGCACGCGTTTCATGCAGTTGTGCGATGCGTTCGACATTCCGATTCTCTCACTGTGCGACTGTCCCGGCATCATGGTCGGGCCGGAGGTCGAGAAGACCGCCGTCGTGCGCCATGCCGCGCGCATGTTCGTCACCAGTGCCAACATCGAAGTGCCGCTGATGACAATCGTCACTCGCAAGGGCTACGGACTTGGTGCCCAGGCTATGGCAGGCGGTAGCTTCAAAGCGCCGCTGTTTTGTGTGACTTGGCCCACAGGCGAATTCGGCGGCATGGGTTTGGAGGGTGCGGTGAAGCTTGGGTATCGCAAAGAATTGCAGGCGATCGACGATCCGGAGGAACGCGCGGCGACCTACGAACGTATGGTGGCGGACATGTACCAACGGGGCAAGGCGGTCAACATGGCGTCGCACTTCGAGATCGACGAAGTCATCGACCCCGCCGACAGCCGCAAGTGGATCACCACGGCGTTGCGTTCGGTGCCTGAGCGACCATTGCGCCAAGGTAAGAAGAGACCCAACGTAGATACCTGGTAGCCGTAGTCACAGTCTGGAATAGGGGAACGAACGATGGCTCTATTCGAGCAATGGCGGCAACGGTACTCGCTGGTTTTGCTGTGTTTCTGCGCGGTTTTCGTCTGTTACATCGACCGCGTCAACATCTCCGTAGCCATCATTCCGATGGCGGAGCAGTTCGGGTGGGATAAAGGCATTCAAGGCATCATCCTGTCTTGTTTCTATTTCGGCTACATGGTCACGCAATTTCTTGGCGGCAAGCTCGCTGACCGCTTTGGCGGAAAGGTAGTGCTGGCCATCGGTGTCATCTGGTGGTCGGTGTTCACGATTCTGACACCCCCGGCGGCTGCAGCCGGTATCGCCATGTTGATCGCCGCCCGCGTGCTGATGGGTATGGGCGAGGGCGTGACCTTTCCCTCGATCTATGCGTTGTATTCGAAGTGGGTGCCAACAAGCGAACGCTCGAGGTCGATGGCGTTCAGCAATAGCGGCATTCCCATCGGCCAAGTCTGCGCGTTGGCTGTAGCCCCGCTCATTGCGATCACCCTGGGTTGGGAGTGGATCTTCTACTTGTTCGGTGCAGTCGGCTTTGTCTGGTACGTGTTCTGGTACCGGCTGATCGCTAAAGATCCTGCGTCGCAAGCGTCGTTGAGCCAGACCGAGCGAGACGAGATTGCCGGGGGTTTGCCTCCGACTTCGAGCGGCGGTGAAACCCCGACGCTGGTGTTGTTCAAGTCGAAAGCGGTGTGGGCCATCGTGGTCGCACACTTCTGCAACAATTGGTCGTTGTATGTGCTGTTGTCCTGGCTGCCTACGTTCGTCAAGGAGGGCTTGGGCGTGACCTTTGCCAATTCCGGACTGGTCAGCATGATTCCGCACTTGGTCTCGTTCGTCTTTCTCAACGTCGCCGGGAACGTAGCGGATCGCATGGTCAAGAGCGGCATGGGTATCACGAGAGTGCGCAAGACTTGCCAAGCCATTGGTTTTGGCGGCCTGGCGGCAGCGCTCTTCGTCGTAGGGGAGGTGGAATCCGCTTGGCTTGCGATTACCATCATGTGTATCGGCAACGCCGTTGGAGCGTTTGTTACCGGCGGCTTCGCCGTCAACCACATGGACATTGCGCCCAACGATGCAGGCAAGCTCATGGGGATCACCAACACCTTTGCCACCATTCCCGGTATCATCGGCGTGACCGTGAGCGGGTATATTCTAGAAGCCACCGGATCGTGGGCATTGGTCTTTCAGGTAGCGGGTGCCGTCACCCTGGTTGGGTTGATCTTCTACCTCATCTTCGGCAGCGGTGAGAAGCAGTTCGACTAAACTGTGACGAGAAACGTGTATTTTGAAGGCCATGGACATGGACACCTCGCAACAACCCGAGCCACCGGCCGCAACCGAGCAAGCGCCACCGCAGCGCTTCGAGCTTCAATTTCACGGCGACGGAGCGGAGTACTTTCGTATCTGGATCGTCAATATCGCGTTGACTTTCCTCACCTTGGGGATTTTTTCGGCTTGGGCCAAAGTGCGGAGTAAGCGGTACTTCTACGGCAATACGGAACTCGCTGGTGACCGCTTCGATTACCTGGCGAACCCCATTGCGATTTTGAAAGGACGTCTAGTGGCCGTCGCTGCCCTGATTGTCTACACGGTGGCGCAGATGTTCAGTCAGACGTTGACTGTGGTCGTGGTACTGGCGTTACTGGCTGCAGTGCCCTTCCTTGTCGTTCGAGCCGTACGTTTCAAAGCCAACATGTCCGCGTGGCGCGGCATTCGACTGGGTTTCGATGGGGGCTACGTGGGTGCCATCAAAGCCTACGTGCTCTGGCCGCTATTCGGCTTGGTGACCTTCGGTTTCGGTATGCCGTATGCGTGGTACAAACAGAATCACTTTCTCGTCGACCACTACCGCTACGGACAGACCAAAGCCCGCTCGACGACGAGCGGCGGGGACTTCTACGTCATTGCCCTGGCTACGGCCGGATTCCTGGTGGTTGGGATCATCGCTCTGATGATTGTCGGCGTCATCGGGGCACTGGCAAGCGGTGGCGACGATGAATCCGTGGGTGTCGTCGCTCTACTCATTCCGCTGGCCACCTTGTTCATTTACGTTGGCGCCTATGTCATCTATCAGGCACTGTACTTCAATACCGTGTACAACAATATCGACTTCAGTGGTCATCGCATTCGTAACTCCGTCAAAGTTCTCGAGTGGTTCTGGATCGCTGTGACCAACTCGCTCGGACTGTTGTTTACGCTAGGGTTTTTCTACCCGTGGGCCCGGGTGCGCATGACGCGGTATATCGTCGATCACCTGTGGGTCGACTCCTCGGGACTGGATAGTTTTGCGGCGCGCGAAGAAGATCTTGCGTCCGCATTCGGGGAAGAGATCGGCGAAGCATTCGACTTAGGCTTGGGAATATAACGCCATGGAAATCGCTGGTACCTACTACGATGGACGTCTCAGCAAGAAGTGTGCGGCGGTGCTCAACAAACAGCAAGATGTGTTGATGCTGTCGAGTGACACGGGCGTGGTGAACCTACCGATCGACAAAACCAGGGTCGCGTCACAGATCGGCGCAATCCCGCGGCGCATTACCTGGGGTACGACAGCCAGCTTCGTCACAATGGATCAGACTGGTGCCGATGCGCTTGCGGCGAGTCTGCCAAATGCGGGCAATGACGGTTGGATCAACAAAGTCGAAGCGCGCATGAGCGTGGCGCTGGCTTGTTTGGTCATGGTGGTGGTGTTGACCGGAGTGTTTGCGATATGGGGCGTGCCGTTGATCGCCGAAGGTGTCGCGCGCACTCTGCCGCAGGGTGTATCGGACCAACTCGGCAACACGACGCTCGACAACATCGATCAGATTCTCTCGCCCTCCGAGTTGCCAGAAGAGCGCCAGGATGAGTTGTGGTATTACTTGATCGACTACGGCGATGTGAACACCCTCGAATTCAGAAAGGCCGGGCGCTTGGGGGCCAATGCGCTCACCTTGAGTGCGACCACTGTCGTGATCACCGATGAGCTGGTAACGCTTGCTGAAGACGACGAGGAGATCTTAGCCGTCTATCTGCACGAACTCGGTCATGCACGGCAACATCATGTCGAACGCACGCTGATTCAAGACGTGGCGTGGTTGGTGTTGTTGAGTTTGATAACGGGTGACGCGACCGGTGCGTCGGAACTGGTACTCACGGTGCCGGTGGCGTTGGGGCAGATGGCGTATTCGCGGGAATTCGAAGAGGAAGCGGATCTGTTCGCGGTGCAGAGTCTGGTCGAGTACGGGGTGTCGCCGCTCAAGCTGGCCACCATTCTGGAAAAACTGGAAGCATCACATAATGCGGGTCTCGAGTCGGACGCCGATGAGTCGAGCGCCGGTTCATCACCTGACATGGATGTTGATGACGCCGAGCAATCCGATCGTGTCGGCGAAGTGCTATTCGACTATTTCTCCACGCATCCGGCTACGCGGGACCGTATTGAATTCATCCACGATTTCAACGATGGCGTACAGGCCGTCCAGGATCTTCTTTGATTGTTCTGTAGCTCTTTGATATGGGGCGGCACTCAGAACCGCCTGAAAAAAATCGACAATCTCGCAACCCTTTGCGAGCCCCGCGCATCTATTAGTTAAGCGCCGCAAAAGCGGTTTGTCCTACAGATTGGATCGCCATTGACTGATGTCGGTGTCCGATCTGACAAGGACAATGGATGCGGCACAGTTGGGGCATGTGAAACGTTGTCTTACCACAGGAGCAAAGTATGAAATTCTTGCGAACAGCCGGTTTGGTACTGGTCGGCAGCGCTTGCGCTGTAGCCCCACTGAGCGTACTCGCGAAAGACGAGTATGCAGTCAGCTATTCCGTTGCGGAAATGGAAACCTACGATGGCGTGCAAAGCGTTCACGCACGCATCTTGAAGGCCGCTAAACAATATTGTCCCACCTATTCACAGATTCGCTCGCATGCCGACGTGCGCACCTGTGTGGAAGGCGTCGTCGATGACTTGGTCGATAAGATCAATCACCCGACACTGACGGGTTTCCATCGAGAGGATGGCGCGTTCAGAATCGCGACGGTTCGGGAGCGCGCAACCGACCAGGGTTAAGGGGCCACGGATCTATTTATCCCTTGTCGCCCGACCCGCGAGCCGTCCCCAACCGGCTCGTGGGTGGGGTGCTTTTTCAAGGCTACAGTTGACCGTCCGGTGAGAAGGTCGGCGCCAAGGCATCCGTTGAACTGAACGAATGACCCTTGAGCGGCTTGCGCCCCAAGGCCATCTCTGGTGGCTGGATGTCACGATCCGGGTGGTTGGTTTCCGGATCGGTGTAGTAGCCCAGTGCATAGTTGCCTTGCGTGTAGCCCAGAAGATCCTGCAATTGCGGATCCAAGTCCTTGGCGATGTGCGGCGGGCAAGAGAGGTATTGATTCTCTTCCTGGCGCAGCCAACCCAGCGTGTACGTTAGATTGAGTCCCAGGCGGGCGGTGTTCGAACGGTTTTCACCGCCGCTGTGCAGGACACTCCCTGTATAAAGAAACACGGACCCCGCCGACATCTCGGCTTGCACGATCTCGTCCTGTTGCGCACGCTGCTCCCAATCCCACCGGTGCGAGCCCGGGACACATCGCGTGGCGCCGTTTGTCGCGGTGAAATCCGTGAGTGCCCAGATCGTATTGAATTGCGGCTCGATTTCGCGAGGTATGTGCGTACCCCAGGCCAGGCGATCCCTGTGCAGCGGCTGTGCTGGGTTGCCGGGGTGGATGTAGATCGTTTGCGTCAGGTGCAGAAGAATACGATCGGTGTAAGGGTTTAAAAACGCTGCCGCCGCCGCCAAGATGGACTCATGCATGATGAGATCTCTACAGGTCGGTGTGCGCGCGACCAGGGCACCGGTGCGCTGGGTGTTGCGGCCCGTGAAATCGTCCGAACCCATCGGCGTGGCGTCGATATAAGGCGTCAGTTCGGTCTTGAGCCGGTCGATGATGTCTTGACCGATCACATCCGCCAAGATGGCGGCACCGTCCGCGTCTATGACGGCGAGGATCTCCTCGTTGGTCGATGTCGGTGGTAGGGTTTGAACGGGCACAGGTCGCTCCCACTCTCGCGTCGGTCCTCCATCGTGCCACAGCCTCGCCGACGGTGCATCTAGACGGACATGGATAGCCGCTGGGTGGTGCTGGCCGGTCTGTGGCTGGTCTACGCGTGCTTTGGACTGGTCGCCGCGTCGCTGGCGCCGCTGGTGACACCGGTGGTCACCGATCTGGCCATGTCGCATACCCAGATGGGCAGTCTTATGGGTGCCTGGCAATTGGTGTACATCTTCGCGGCCATCCCCTGCGGCGTACTGCTGGACCGTTTAGGCAGCCACTGGTCTCTGGTGATTGGCGTTGTATTGGTGGCTGCCTCTGCTGTGGGCCGTGCGTTCGCAATCGACTACTGGACTTTTCTGGCCGCCGTGATGCTGTTCGGGCTGGGCGGGCCGATCATCTCCTCGGGTGCGCCTAAGGTCGTGGCGGAAATCTTCCGCGGTGCGTCGCGCGGTTTGGCAATGGGCATTTACATGACCGGACCGGCGATCGGAGGGGTCGTTGGACTGACCTTGACCAATAGCTGGCTGTTACCGCTCTTCGACATGGAGTGGCGCAAGGTCATGGTGTTGTGGGGAGGACTGGCGCTCATTGCGGGAACTTTTTGGGCCGTTGTTGGGCGGGGTACCGCAGCGATGGCGTCAATTCACGTTGAAGGTGGCGGTGTGCGTGAATCCCAGTTGGAGGTGCTGCGTGAGTTGGTTGCGGCACCCGCGGTGCGCGTGGTGCTAATCATGAGCGTCGGAGTGTTTCTCTACAATCACGGCTTGAACAACTGGTTAGTTGAATTGTTGAAAACAGGCGGCTTGAGCGGCGTCGAAGCCGGGTACTGGGCGGCGTTGCCGACGGTTGTCGGAATCTTCGGATCCTTGCTCATCCCGAGGCTGGCCACGCCGCCAAGGCGGTTCCACATCCTATGCGGGTTGTGTGTCGCCGCTCTGGTGGCGAGTGTCTTGCTGCGTTATAGCGAAGATTTGCCGATGACTGTCGGCTTGGTGCTGCAAGGCATTGCGCGTTCGAGTCTGATGACCGTGCTGATCCTGAGTCTGGTCGAATTACCGGGGATTGGCGATAAGCGGGCCGGTGTGGCGAGCGGTTTGTTCTTTTCGGCAGCGGAAGTAGGAGGCATGCTCGGGCCGCTCGGGATCGGAGTGATGTACGACGCCCACGGTCACTTCCAGCACGCGCTGACCGGGCTCAGTGCCGTATGCGTGGTGTTGATTGTTGGGTCCGTGTATTTGCGACGGTACCTACGCTAGCGCGCATCGGCACTCGACGCCGTTGTGCCGTCGTCCACCGATGATTCCGTTGCCGCGTTGCGGTCGCGCTGCTGCTGTAAGGTGATTTTGTGCATCTCTTGAATATCGAGACCGCCGTCGCCGTTGGTATCGACGGCCTTGAAACCTTGCACAAGACGCTTCTTGAGCTGCTTCGGTAACTCGCGCCAGCTCAGTTTGCCGTCGATATTCTGGTCCAGGAAACCCACGTATTGAGTGGTGCGGGCCAACATGCGATCGTGAATGGGCGCTTCGGTAGTTTCGTCCACGTACGTGTAGCTGAACGCGCCGTATAACATTTCGTCCCACGACTGCAGACCCCACGGGACTTCCCGGGTCGCATCGGGATTACCCGGATTAGCCGACGAGTTGTCGTACCAAGTGGTATGAATGAGCCTGCTGCCAGCTTCAAGGCGTTTGGGTTCGACGAATTCGTAAGTGCGCTGCCAGTTGAAATCGTAGTTGGGCACGTTGAGGATCAACTCTCTGGAACCGTCGGGGCGCTCGATTTCGAAACTGGACGCGACGCCTCGGTAGTGGGCGTGCGGGACCAGATCGTGCAACAGCGCCGGTTTGTCGAACTGGTAGTAAGCGACTTCTCGATGCCGTGCTTCATTGGGTGGGATCTTGATCGCCGGATTGACGACAACGTCTTGTCGATAGAATTTCTTGGGCGTGCGTTCGTGGAAATACAAACCGATCCTGGAACGGTCCACGGCTTCGCGACCTATGGGGGTGTAGTGCAGTTGGAACATGAATTCGCCGCCCGGTGGGATGTATACGCCGGTGTCTATGGGAAACGTGTGAGACTCGTTGCCGGGCGCATAGCCGATGAGATAGTTATCGAACACACCGCTGTTGCGACGCAGCTCGGTTGTGTCGGCATCGATGGTACCGGCCAGGATGTGGTGCACGACCTCGCGTTCACCGGGAACGACGGTGGCGGCCTTGACCCAAACGCCTTTGTCCAGAGGATTAGCGACCGTGGGGAACTGGTAGTCGACGACTCCGCTAGCCGGTACGGTGTACTCGGGTATGTTGAGAATCAAGTCGGGTTGTCCAAGCGGCCATTCGACGGCGGCCGTTCTGACCTCTGCTAGTGGATCTGGGCCCGAACCGCGGGGGGCGCCGGTTTCGATCCAGTGAATGAGCATTTGCGTTTGCGCAACGCTCAAAGAGATGTCGTTTTTCCACACACCGACGTGTGGATCAGCATGCCAGGGCGGCATGCGTTTGGTGCGCACAACCTCACGAATCATCGGCGCGAAGCCGCGCACCATGTCGTAGCTCGACATGGCCCACGGGCCCAGACCGCCCTCAGTGTGGCAGACCACGCACTTTTGTTTGAGCAGCGGAGCGATGTCGCGCGAGTAGCTGTGTTGCCCGGTGCCGGAGCGAGCTTGATAGTCGATGGCGCAGCCGTCTAGCGGACTTGTTCGTTGTCCGGTAGCGCTGTCCTCCACCGTCGCGTCGATGTGTGCGGCACCCTGGGCCACCGCTCCGCGGTACGTCACGGACCACTGGCTTGGGTCGATGACGATGAGTTCACCGGCTTGGTCCAGCTCAAGCGATTCACCGATCAATTGAGTCTCATCGTCGAGAATGGGGGTCTGGATGCCGGCGGCGGCCGCAGCCTTGGCGATGGCGTCGCGGTGATCGTCGACGCTGCTATTGATCATGAAGAATTTGACACCGGCGGGTTCGAAACGGTTCTTCAAAGCCTTGAACTCTGTCAGGGCGCTGTCCACCGCAGCGCACTCGTTTTGGTGTGTCAGCAGGACCAGGGCGGGTGCGGCTTTGTGATAATAGAGTTCGTGGGCATCGCCACGATGGTCGAGGAGGACAAAATTGTCGACCGGAACCGCACTGACCGAGGCGCAGGTCAAGAGTGCGGAGAGTACAAAGGCGGCTGATATCTTGTGCATGTTGCGGTGCCCCTAGCGTAAGTGCGAAATGAATGCGTAGAGTCGCTAACGGATGATAGCAATCACTGGCGGACGAGTCCTGCGGATCCTTGTTCTTCCTCGGCGAAGATCTGTTGCATCATCAGGGTGGCGCCGACCACGGCGATTGGCGCGATTGTGAAATTGAGCAGCGGGATGGACATGCCGATCGTCGCGCACGCGCCGAACCCCATCACTGCGATGCGGTACTTCCTCAAGGTGGCGAGTGTATCCGTAAAGGGGCGACCGCGATTCTCGAAAGCGTAGTCGCAAAAATGCACTGCCATCATCCATGCCCCGTAGGTGATCCACAAAATAGGCGACAGCGCGTTCACGATAGGGGTAATCGTGATGAGAATGAGACCCAACAAGCGCGGCAGCTGGTACACCAGCTTGCGCCCTTCACGCAGTAACGTTGGAACGATCTGTTGCCACCATGGTGTCGGTTCTGCAACAAGAGTATCGACACGCAACGACAACTCTCCGAGAAAGGGCGAGCCGATAATCATGGCCATGAAGCCGAACAGCCACGCACCGATAAGCACGCTGATGATGTAGAGCAGCGGCTCGATGACGACGTTCAAGAAATCCAGCCAGTTCGGCAGCAGAGAACCAATAGCGGCGGAAACCCCTGCAACGTGGCCGAACACCCAGTACATGCCGCCACCTACCACGACCAGACTGGCAAGAGCGGGCAAAACGACAAACGGACGCACGGATCTGCTGAGTGCGCGTTTGGCGCCTTCCATGAAGTGACTCAAGCCGTCGAGTGGGGTCATGACGAGATCAATCGGCGGCCAGCTTCGCAATGACCGTGTCGAGGGTAGCGGACAATGTGGCCACCATCGCGTCGATCTCGGCTTCTTCGATAATGAACGGAGGTCCCATGCACACGATATCGCGGACATCGCCGGTGCCACCGCCGTAGAAAAACACACCCTCTTGCAATGCGGCGGCAACGACCTTATTGGTGACGTTGGCTTGTGGTGCAAAACGTTCCAAGCTTTCGCGGTCTGCGACGATCTCGATCGCTTGCAACAAGCCGCGCCCCCGGCATTCGGCGACATGCGGATGATTGGAAAAAGCGTCCTGTAGGCGCTGTGCAAGGTATTCACCCCGCGCAACCACCTGCTCGACGAGCTGTTCTTCGCGCATGATGTTGAGCACCTCTGCCGATGCGGCACAGGCCGCGGGATGGGCGCCAAAGGTGTTGAACATGACGGGAAAGCCTGCCTCTTCTATCGCGACACCGATTTCTTCTCTGGCGAATACGCCACCGAGCGGTGCATAACCCCCTGCCATGCCTTTGCCACCGACGAGTATGTCCGGCTCGATATCCCAATGCTGGAAACCGAACGGTTTACCAGTGCGACCGAAGCCGGTCATCACTTCGTCCATGACCAGCAGTACGCCGTATTGCGAGCAAATTTCGCGCACCTGCGGCCAGTAGTCGTCCGGAGGCACCAAAGCCCCACCGGAGGATCCTGTGATGGGCTCGGCGACAAACGCAGCGATGGTGTCAGCGCCCTCCGACTCGATCATGTCGCGCAACAAGTCGGCATAGAACGTGCCGGCATCCTCGTGGAAGCTGCCGAGCGGGCAGCGCAAAGGGTACGGTGTGCGCACTTCCGGAAAAAAAGGGATGGCGGCTTCCAAGCCCTTTTTGCGGGCGGGATGCCCGCTCAACGACGCTGTGGCCAAGGTGGTGCCGTGATAACTGATGGTGCGGCCGATGATGGTGGTGCGCTTGGTTTCGCCCACAGCCTGCTGGTAGTGCAGTGCGATCTTGAGCGCCGCCTCGTTGGCTTCCGTCCCTCCGGATGTGCCGTGAACCCGCGTGAACCCCGGCGGCAGCCAGGCGCTTAAGGCATCGAGCATCGCCGTACGTGATGGCGTTAACCAAGGCGGCACAACGTACGTGGTGTGTAGCGTCGCTTCGTGCACCGCTTGCGCAACGCGTGGATTGCCGTGGCCGATGTTCGACACCACTGCCCCACCCGCGGCATCGAGGATTTGTTGACCGTCGGCAGTGTAGAGATGGATGCCGTCCGCTCGTTCGATGGTGATGTCGCGGCCGGGTATGAAGGGCCAGCGCAGCTTGCGGGTGTCTTGGTTCATGCAGGGCTCATGGTTGGAACTCGTTGTTGCCGGTCGTCATCTTAGGCGGACAGGGCCGTACTGCAAGCCGGCCGGGCCTTGAGTCTGTCCCAATAGGGTGTAATCGATTCAGGCACGCGCTCCGGAATCAGCAAGGTGGCGAGGTAGATGCCGTATCCGACCATGATGTCTGCTGCGGTGAAGCATTGTGCGACCAGATACTCGCGCTCCGCCAGATGTTCACCCACGGCGTCGAGACAGGCGACCGCCCGTTCCGTCATCTCCTGTACGACGGCGTCGATGCGCGCTTCGCCGGGAAATTCGCGACCGTGATTGACGATCTCGCCGAGCGGCCGGGAGAGGGTGGCTTCGCCATACCAAAGCCATTGCAGATAGTGGGCGTAGTCGGGATGATCGACATCGGGGTGCAGCTTTGTTGCAACGTCATGGGCGTGGGGAGGATTGCGGTCCAGCAGATACTGCACCATGGCGCCGGATTCGAACATGCGCACGCCACCGTCTTCCATGACGGGTAGCTTGCCCACTGGATGCTTGGTCCGCCACTCGGGTGTGGCGCGATAGTCCGCGGAAAAGTCGATGTGTTCCACGCGGTAGGGAATGCCCAGTTCCTCGCAAAGCCAGATGGGTCGGATTCCACGGGTGTGAGGGGCGTGGTAGATTTTGAGCATGACCGGGACCTCGAGTGTTCAGAGCATTGGCAGCCGGATTCTAGCGGCATTAAGGAAACACAATGGCACGGCGCACACAAGCCAACAACAAGACCAAACCTGGCACAGGCAATGTCGATGAGTATATTGCCGCCGTCGAGCACCCAGGGCGGCGCGAAGACGCGCTCGTATTGCTTAACTTGATGCGTAAGATCACTGGAGAAGCACCGAAATTGTGGGGGCCCAGCATCATAGGTTTTGGGGAGTACCACTACGTCTACGAGAGTGGGCGGGAAGGCGACTCGTTTTTAGTGGGCTTCGCCCCGCGCAAAGCCAACATGGTGGTGTATGTTATGCCGGGCTTCGGGGAGTATGCAGGGTTGCTTGAAGAACTGGGAAAACACAAGACCGGCACTTCGTGTTTGTATTTGGGACGTCTGAGTGGCGTGGACATGAAAGTGTTGGAGCGTTTGATTAAAAAGTCGGTTGCGTATATGCGAAAGAAGTACGGTGTTTAACAAGTCTTCTCACCAGGACTGGCGAGCTTAGCTTACACCTTGCAGAACGAGTCCAGCAAAGACGATATCACCACCGAGGACCAGGCGGCTCGTGACATATACACGCAGCCACCGGACGGTGTGGAGGAGCCGCCGACTACCTTCAAGAACACGGTTAAGTATCTGGGCCCGAGCGTCATCATATCGGCCACCATTGTCGGTTCCGGGGAAATCATTCTTACTGCGGGTTTGGGCGCTGCGGTTGGCTACGGCATGTTGTGGTGGGTGCTCTTGTCCTGTTGGAGCAAATCCATTCTGCAGGCGGAATTGGCTCGCTACGTCGTGCTTTCCGGAGACACGTATCTGCGGGCTTTGAACCGCGCACCCGGCAAGTTACCCGGACCACGGGGCAAGTTTTCCTGGCCGCTGGCTTTGGGCCTGATTGCGTTCATCCCCGGATTCACCGGACTTGGAGGCATCATTGGCGGCGCGGGTCAGGCAGTTGTGATGTTGTTCCCAGCAGTACCGCCGCTGGTTGCGGTGGCCGGGCTTGCCGTGTTGACGGCAGTGCTGTTAGGCAGCGGTAGTTATAAGCGTCTGGAGCGAATCATGCTCATGTTGGTGATGACGTTCACGCTCATCACCATCGCCAGCGCCATTCTCATGCAAGGTACCGAATACGCGACGCGTTTGGACCAATTGACTGCGGGCTTCGAGTTCCAGTTTTCCGTGGAGCACGCAGTGTTGGCGCTCGCTGCGTATGGCTACACCGGTGTCAACTCCGGGGAGATTTCCGCGTACAGCTATTGGTGCGTCGAAAAAGGCTACCCGGCACGGATAGGGCGTTACGAGCCCACACCACAGTGGCTGGCACGAGCCCAAGGCTGGTTGAAAGTGTTGCGTACGGATGTCTGGATAACGCTGGCTCTGCTTACCGTCGCCACCGTGCCTTTTTACCTGCTGGGGGCCGGCATTTTGCATCCGGAAGGACAAACGCCGAGCGGCAGCCAAACGATCGAAGCACTGAGCAACATGTTCACGCAAACGCTGGGCTCGTGGTCTGCATGGGTTTTTGCCGTGGGTGCGCTGTGCATCCTTTACTCCAGTACGCTTGCTGGAATCGCAGCCGGCGGGCGCTATATTCCGGATTACTTAATGGAGCTTGGTTTTTTGAAGCGCGAACGGGTGGACGTGCGGTACTCGATCATTCGCTGGTACGGCTTGCTGGTTCCGTTCATTACCTTGTTACTCTACATAGGGTTCCAGCAGCCGGTGCTGATGGTGACCATTGCCGGCTCTTTCGCCGCAATCATGTTGCCCGTGCAATCGGGTTTGACGCTATACTTGCAGGCCACTCGTCTGCCGAAGGAAGTACGACCCGGCAGACTCGCGCAGACCTTCTTGCAGTTGACCTTTGTGTTTCAGGCCGTGCTGGCCTGCGCCGTATTATATTTCGTGGTTTTTTAGATTCATGTTCAAAAGTTTGAGGTTTTATCGGGTCATGAGCGATTGGCCCGATGACGAGGCGGCGCTGTCCGTAGCGCTGGAAGATCGAGCGTTCAAGCCGTGTGGTTCGCTCAGCGAAAGCAGCTGGGGCTTCGAACCGCCGGTGGAAGGTGCCGGCGATCTGTTGTGCAGGCGGCTCGCCGGGGCATTCTTACTGCGAATTCGTGCCCAGACCCGGGTGTTGCCGGCTGCTGTGGTGCGGGAGGCGCTGGATGAGCGTGTCGCGGCGTTCAAGTCGCGCACGGACCGGCCACCTTCGCGTAAAGAGAAGCGGGAGCTCAAGGACGAGGTCTATGCTGAGCTTCTACCCCAAACCCTGCTGAAATCCGAGCGTCTGCTCGCGTTCTATCTGATCGAAGAGCAGCTTCTCGCGATTGCAACACCTTCCGAACCGCAAGCGGAACGAGTCCTCGACGTCTTGCGCGATGCGCTCGGCACCTTACAAGCAGTACCGTTGGCTTTCCGCACACCGACAAAAGCGCTACTCACGCAGATATTCCTTGGCGATGAACCCGTGGGCTTCGCGCTGGGGCGCGAATGTCGCATGCGGGACATCAGCGATCCTTCCGCGTCTGTGAGCTGGTTCGACATGAACTTGACCGATAGTGCCGTGCGGCGACATGTTAAGGAGGGCCTCGAAATCGACAGGCTCGGCATGGCGTACGATGGGATCCTGCGATGTACGCTGGATGATGATTTGGTGGTCCGTAAGCTGCGCTTGGAAGGCATCGAGCTCGAAACCGAGCTCGAAACGGACACACAGGTTGAGACGGACACACAGGTTGGCAACGACCCACTGCTTGCGCACGATGCGGCGTTTTCGCTTTATTGCGGTCTGATGACCAAATTTCTCATGGCGTTGAAACGAGAATTGGGTGGGTATGAGGCATGAAGGCGTTCTTGCAGCCGATTCACCCAATCGGACACACAGATTGGCGGCATTTGTGAAGGGGGAAAGGTGTTTGCCCACCCGAGGAAGCCGAAAGGCTAGGGTATGCGCATCTGAACATTGAAGGTGGACAGTCCCACTGACGGAAGACCGCTACCGGCGTCAGAGAGTGGCACGAACACCAGTAGGCCTAAACCGCATGACTGCGCTCAAGGCAAAGCCGACTCCAGGGCGCGAAACCCCCGTGCTTGTAGCCAAGTGGCCAATACCGACTGCGCTCCATAAGCGCGCTGGTACTTACCAATGCTCGCAATACGCGCCGGCCAAGGTGACTCTGCCGGCAGGGGGGCTGGATGAGGCGACACTAAACTGTCCAACAAATCGAGATAAGCAGACAGCGTCATACGAGATCGAGGGGCCTGGCTGAGCCCCGAGACCAACGGCCTCAGCGCACGTTTAAGACGCCGAGCGGAGTGCTTGATCCCCCTTAAACGTCGGTGTACTGAGGTATGTTCACAGTGTTCGATGGATTGGACGATCTTGGCGCGAATGGGGTTCAAATCGACATAGGCCATGGCCGCGATCAATCCGTCTTCATCGAGAATAGCACCGGAATAGAAGCGTTGTTCGAAGAAATGACCCTTACACCCATCCTCCCGGTTCGCCCGCAGCGCGATGGGTTGCTTGAGATACTTCTTGAACATGGAGACCGAACCGAGGTGTGCCCGATATTGTTGGGCCAGCTGGGGATCTGCTGCGATGCTCTCGCGGCGTTGTTCGGTGGCGATCGGGTCGATGTGCCCCTCGTGAGTACGCACGGGGAAGGCCCGCATCCAGCGTTCTGCGACTTCACGATCAGACCAATGTTGAGCCGCCTGGGGGTCGAAATAGACCACCAGGTGCAGGTGATTGCTCATGATGGCGTAGGCATGGACCTCTAAGGCAAAAGAGGGCACCAGGTGATACAGCCGCTCTTCGATCCAAGCTTTGCGATGCGAGTAGTCTTTGCCGGTACGACGGTCACGGCCACAAAGGAAGCTATGACGGACACAGGAGGAGACCAGGTGGTAGTAGAGGGCCTGCTGGTCATCGATGAGTTTGTGGCGAGGTGTGGCCATGGTTGGGGAGCTTGGCACAAGGGATTGTTGAGCGGTGTCAGCGGAAGCGCCAAGCGGTGTAGGTGTGCGGTGTCCAGCGGTGTCAGCTTAGGCTGACACCGGGCAGGTGAATTGAAAATTCCAAAGTGTGTGTCCGTCTCGCTGAGGTTAAACCTGTGTGTCCGTGTCGGTGAGATCACGAGATCCCGTGTCAATCGATGGCGGCCACTTGAGCGGGGACGGATTTGTGCCACGGTGTGCCGACGAATTCGTCGGCCAATTCTGACCATGTCAGTTCATTGGGCGAAACCCCGGCCGACTGGTGGTCGCCGTCCGCGTCCGGGTAACTTAAGCCCATACCGTTGGGCAGCGAGATGTGTCCCCGCTGCATGCGATCGCTAAGCTCGACGATGACTTCGAGGCTGCCGCGCTTTGTGGATATAAGTGCTGAGGAGCCTTCGCCCAAATTCAAACGGGCGGCATCTTCCGGGTTTATGTAGAGCGATCCTTGCGCATCCTTCCGCCGCCACTCAGGGTTTCGAATGATTGTATTAGCCGTGTAGGCTCGACGTTCTCCTGCGGACAAGACGAAAGGAAATTCATCAGAAGTTTCACTGGGTACTTGCTCATTAAGCGTCTGCGCAGCACCCAACAAGCTACCTATGGCGAGGTTGGTTTTGCGCCCCGGAGTTCTCTTCCAAAGCTCGTCCCACGTTTCTTTGCTTGTTACGATTCCGCTGGGCGAGTTTATCAATCCATCGAAAAGTGCATCCCCAAGTGCAAGGCCTTCGCCTGCGAAACCCGCTGCTTCGAGAGGTTCTCGATGGCTCAAAGCGTGCTGATGACAAACCGCCCAAAGTGCTGCTGCGTTCTGCATGCCGCTGGGCAAGCTCTTGCCCAGCGTGCGGTAGAGCAATCCTGGCGCGATGTCGGCCAGAGTTGGGTCCTTTGTTAGTTTTGCAAAGACGGCATCCCGAAATCCTTCTCGGCCCTCCGCTTCCAAAACGTTGTTGAACTCTGCTTCCAAACCTTCCGGAACTGCGTCAAGTGCCTCAGCAATGCGCATGTGAATTTCTGCTTCGTCGAGAGGGCCAGGAGGTGGCTTGAACAGCGGCGCTCTGACATGGAAGTAGTTGTCAGGAAACTCGAAATTAAAGAACGTCGCTTCGGCTTTTTCGTACTGAGACGTAGTAGGGAGCACATAGTCCGCCTCCCTGGCGGTTTCCGTCATGGCGATGTCGATGACGACGCTAAGCTCCAACGTGCGCATGGCACGGCGCCAACTAGGGCTATCAGGTAGAGAGTGAACCGGATTACCGGACTCGATAATCATCGCGCGGTATCGATTCGGGTGGTCGCTCATTATTTCGGTCGGGATAACGTTACAAGGAACCAAGCCCGCGATGATTCGCGCGCCAACGACGGGGCTAACACCTGCCTCTCTGCCGTTGCCTAGATTACCGAGCCCGTTGGCTACGTAATGTGTACCCGGCTTGGCGAAATGGCCGCACAACAGCCAGATGAGTCGTTGCAGATAGCTGACCAGCGTCGAATGACGGTTCATCTGTACGCCGAGATCCTCGAAGACAGCCACGGACTTCGCGGTGGCGATTGTGCGTGCAGTTGCGCGGATGATCGCTTCTTCGACACCCGCTTTGTGAGCGCAGTCGCTGATGTCAAATCCAGCGAACACGGAAACGACGTCTTCCAATCCTTCTGAGTGCTGAGTAAGCCAAGCGGAATCATAGAGTCGTTCTTGAACGACAGTTGCAACAATTGCGCCCAGCAGCCAAGCATCCCGAGCGGGCTTCACGGCGAGGTGAATATCGGCAAGATCGGCTGTTTCGGTCCGTTTAGGATCGATGACAATCATTGTACGCGCAGGGTCCTTGGCGATTTCGCGAATGACCGCTCGCGCCCGATGGAATCCGTGTGATTGCCATGGATTCTTACCCAGGAAAATGACGAGCTCCGCATGATCGAAGTCGCCGTGGTTGTAACCGCCAAACATCTGTTGTGCGACCCAAAACTCACCGGTCTTCTCTTGCGCGAGTGCGTTAGAGCGGTACTTAACGCCTAAACTTTGTAGTGTCGTTCTCCCGTACGCACCCGGTAGATGGTTTCCTTGCCCGCCACCACCGTAATAGAAGATCTTGTCTCCGCCGTGCGTATCGCGAATTTGGATGAGCTTGTCAGTTATCTCCCGAATTGCCGTTGCCCAGCTGATCGACTCGTACTCTCCAGTGGACGTTCGGCGCATCGGAGATAGCAACCGATCGGTGCGGTTCTGGTAGAAGTCGAGTCGCGACGCTTTGTTACATAGATAGCCCGCAGATGCCGGATGAGCGGCGTCTCCTTTAATGCGGGCGATGGAGTCCCCTTCATCGTTTAGCTGGACTTTGATGCCGCAGTTCAAACTGCAGAGGATGCATGCGGATGACTTCCACTCGGTTTCTTCGGGCATGACTAAGGTGTCCTTTCGCGCTTACCACGCAGCTTCCACCATAAGCGCAGGGCCTTCAAGTACTGGTGATTCAGGAGTGCGATGGTCACCTCGAGTTGATCGGGCGTTACTGCTCCTCGACTGAACAAACTTAAGGCTCTTATCGGCATGTTGTTGGCCATTTCCTCAAACATCTTGTTGAGCGTCGCGTCTTGCGAGTTACCCCCCATGCTTCGCATGAAACCAGCGGCGACTTTGTCTTTGAAACGTTGCCCAAACCAAGTGGTGCTGATCTCTGCGAGTGAGGAGTTCAAGTGGAAGGGTCGGATTGGCTCCGGTGGAGGCAATTGGCGGCCTAGCATCAACTCGAAGTGTACATCGTTAACACCGTCCGGTGCGGTATGTCCGTCCACGGAACAGTCGTCCTGAGAGGTCACTTCGACAGTGGCAGTCAATCGAATGTCTCGACTGGAGGCGCCAACCCTAACCTCGTATGTGCCTGGCTCGGCGGTCCACTGTGCTTGACTCATGCTCCAGTGTGAGAACGCGTCCTCGAGCGTGATGGAGGCCTCGGTGCTCTCACCCGGCTGAAGGTGGAGTTTGGCAAAACCCTTCAGTTCCTGCTCAGGTTTGTAAACGGATCCGTTGAGGGGGCTGATGTAAGCCTGTACAACTTCGGAGCCCGCCACTGGACTCGTGTTTTCCAGCATGAGCGTAACAACCAGTGGTTGGCGTGCATCACAAGATGGTGTTGAGAGTCGAAGACCCGAAAACTCAATGTTTGCGTAACTGAGTCCATGACCGAATGGGAAAAGGACTTCTTTGCTCACTGAATCGAAGTAGCGGTAGCCGACATGCAATCCTTCACGATAGTGAACTTGCCTCGAGCTGTCCGCCGCATGTGGGAAGTGTGCGTCTGCGAGAACGTCTTGCTGCGCTAGGGGAAATGTCTCAGCAAGCTTGCCGCCGGGATTGGCCCGGCCAAACAACACGTCTACGATGGCACTGCCGCCTGCTTGTCCGGGAAGGTAGGTTTCGACAATTGCTTTCACGGAATCTATCCACGGCATAGTGATCGCCGCGCCGTTGGCGAGTACGACAACAGTATTCGGATTAGCGGCGCTGACAGCTTCAATGAGTGCGTTGTGTTGCTCGGGTAGATGCATGTGTGTGCGATCGAATCCCTCCGACTCGAACAATGCCGGTAAACCGGCGAAAACGACCGCAACGTCGGCGGTTTGTGCCGCTGCCACGGCCTGTTCGATGGCGTGGGCGTCGGGTTCGGCGAGTTTGGGGTCATAACCCTGGCAGTAGACGTAGCTTGGACAGCGGGTCGCGAATGCGTCAAGTGCGTTGTCTAATTGCGTCGGGCTTACTTGCGAACTTCCGGTGCCTTGATAACGGGGCGCGGCGGCGAAGGCACCGATGACAGCAATGTGTGTGTCCGTTTCGAGCGGCAGGATACACGCGGGCGTTGCGGAGTGTGTGTCCGTCTCGCGTACCATCGGTTCATTCTTCAACAACACCGTGCCAGCGACAGCGGCTTCTCTGGCGAGGGTATGGTGAGCAGCGTGATCAACTTCAGTCGCGGTCGCGTGCAGGTCCGCACCGAGCAGCGCTACCGAAACGTTGCGCGTCACCGCCTGATCCAATGCTAACTCGTCGATTTCGCCTGAACGGACTGCGTCTTCTACCTTCTTGTCGTTGAATCCACCGCTACCCGGCATCTCGAGATCAACACCGGCGACGAGACCCGCGGGGCGCTCGTTTGTTGCGCCCCAATCTGTCATCACCAAGCCTTGGAAACCCCACTCGTCACGCAAGATTTGGTTCAGTAACTGGTCGTGCTCACTGCAGTAAACGCCGTTGACGCGATTGTACGCACACATGACGGTCCATGGTTGGGCATGACGCACCGCGATTTCGAACCCGCGAAGGTAGATCTCTCGTAGCGTACGTTCATCGAGGATGGCATCGATGTACATGCGTCCATGTTCTTGATTGTTGACCGCGAAGTGTTTGACAGAAGCGCCGACACCTTGCGCTTGGATGCCTTCGATCATCGCCGCGGCGAGGTGACCCGTCAGGTACGGGTCTTCCGAAAAGTACTCGAAGTTGCGCCCACACAGAGGGTGACGTTTGATGTTCATTCCGGGGCCTAACAGCACGGTAACGTTTTCTGCTGCAGCCTCCCGACCCAGCGCTGCGCCAACTCGACGCAATAGTTCCGTGTCCCAAGTGCTAGCTAACGCGCATGCGGTGGGAAAACAGGTTGCTGGGACGCTCTTGTTGAGGCCGACGTGATCGGCGGCTTGGTTCTGCTTGCGCAGCCCGTGCGGTCCGTCGGTGACCATTATCGAAGGTACGTCCAATCGGTCGACGCCCTCTAGGTGCCAGAAGTCCCTGCCGGAACACAGACGCGTTTTTTCTTCCAGGGTCAGTTCTTGAACCAATGCGGCCGCCTGGTTGTGTTTTGATCGAATATTCATGAAACGGCCTTGAGTGCTTCGAGTAACTGCCAGTCCGGCTGGCCACCCAAACCGGCACCGATAGGGATGACGACCACCCGCGTAGCACCGTGTTCGAATTGTTTTGCAATACGGTCATGAATAGACGAGACAGATCCCCACGCGACCACAGCATCTACCAGCCTATCGCTCCCTCCATCGCGATAGTCGTCTTCGCTAAAGCCAAGGCTCTTCCAGGCGTTATGATAATAATCCAAGCCGACGTAATACTTGATTGCCCGTCGCGCCGTGCTGCGAGCTGATTGCGCATCTTCATCGTGCAAGCAGAAGAGCATCGTGTTGAGCGCTGCAGATTGACCAAGCGCGCTCCGCGCGACAGCCACATGATCCAGCGGCATCAAATACGTATTCGCCCCGTCTGCCATTCGTGCGACAACGCTGAGCATCTTTGGTCCGTGGGCTGCCACATAAACGGGGACCTGCGGTTGTGGACATGTGAGCTTTGTCGCACGCATTGCGGTGAGGTAATTCTCCAAAGCGGTCGTAGGATTTTGCCAAGCGTGGCCGCGAGCCTGATTCAGGGCGGGGTTAGAGACACCCAGCCCCAGTATGAAGCGCCCCTCTGAGAGCTCTTGGAGCGCGGCAGCGCTTGACACCATAGCCGTGGGATCCCGGGCATAAATGTTGGCGATGCCGGTGGCGATGCGCAAAGTGTGTGTCCGTCCCAGCAGGAAGCCTGCCGTCGCCAGCGGGTCGCGGGTGAACAGCTCCGGCAGCCATACAGACTCGAATCCAAGCTGCTCTAGACGCTGCGCATATGCGAGGAATTCTGCGTGATCGAGCTGGTCGGTGTTGAATAACACACCCAAGTGGCGATCTGTCATCACGGTTCCGATTTGAGTAAAGTGCGCAGTTTAGTCGCGAAGGGTGGCGCAAATCGAACTCGATTCCTCGCAATTTGCCGAACAACTGACCGGCGCGCAGCGGTTACGCGTTGGGTTGATTGCCGACACGCACATGCCGGGTACGGTCGCGCAGTTGTGGTCACAGGTGCACGATCTGTTTCGAGATGTCGACTGCATCCTGCATGCCGGTGATCTGCATACGACCGCCGTAATCGAGGAGTTGGCGACCATCGCACCTACCTACGTCAGTCGCGGCAATGGCGATTCCGATGTCGAACACGGCGCACTCAAAGACACCTGGCGTGGTGATCTAGCGGGTGTGGATGTCGGGCTGGTGCATCATCTGCCCAATCCGAGTCGCGCTGACGAAACTAAATTATCCAAGCGCCTGAACAGACACTTCGGTGAGATCGCACCGCGGCTCGTCGTGTACGGCCACACGCACCTTGCCGAAATACACGAAGTGGGTGCGACCATTTATGTCAATCCGGGGTCGGCGACGTTACCCAACAATCAATCGACGCGGTTGGGCACCGTTGGGCTATTGGACATCATGGGCGGGCAATTCGAACTGCGCGTGATGCAGTTGGTCGACCACGGCGCAGAAGTGCTCTATTTGCATTCGTAGGCGTCTAACGCGGATCGCCAAGACAAACAAAGCCACCACTTATGGCATCTTCGCCAGCCTCGTTTTTCACGACAAAGGAAACCACGTCGTCGTCGAGTCGTGCCGTAATGGCGATCGTCGACGGCATGAGCACCATCGCGGAAAAGCGACCGCCCAGGCGATGGACGCGGGAGGGATCACCCGATGCATACGTATTGACGATGTGAGTGATCGCCAGCGCCAGCGTCGCAGTGCCGTGCAAGATAAGGTCAGGCAAACCCGCGGCAAGGGCGACGGCGCGATCCGTGTGAATGGGATTCCAAATACGTGCGCACTCCGTATAGGTATGTGCAGCACCCGCGCTTACAGCGATGCGGTGTGCCGTTTGTGATGAAGGATCCTGCCAAGCCGGTAAAGCAGGCGGAGCTTCGCTGACTTGGTCGGCCCCGGTCATTTCGACGTCTCTGTAGATGCCCAATTGATAGGTGCGTGCTACCAGCTGTCCGGTTTGGTTGTGCGTATCCAGGCGCAATGTGTAGGCCGCGCCAGGTCGGATTTGTCGAGCCTCGATCATCGTAGCGATCGTGTTCAATTCATCGCCGTCGCCGATAGGCGCGAACAGATGTAGATCGTGGGCTGCATGAACTCCGCGTGCGGCTTCCTGTTGGGTGAGCGATTCCATACCAGCCATCGCCCGGGTCTCCAGTATGACAGGCCATTCGACACATACGGGGAACAGCGGATGGGCAACGACGGAGGTTGCTTGAGTATCGAGGTATCGCGGATTGTAGTCTTCCAGCGCCGCTGCGTAGGCCATCAGCCAGCGTGCATCAACTGCATGCGTGAGCGATTGGGTGGTTGCGCCGACGATGGCGGTGTCCAACGGCATGGTTGTCTCTCTGCAAATCCCGGTGAGCGAGGATTGTACGAAAAAAAAAGCCGGTGCATGCAACGTTGGCACGCACCGGCTCGCTTAAGGGCGTCGAACTACAGGTCGATGGTGAACTCCAAACCGTAGGTTTCAGGCGCACCCCATCCTTGGAAGCCGGTATTCGGCCCACCGTCCACTAGGTTGAAGGCCCCGTCGCCCAGGAACAACGCTTGTTCACGCCATTCGGAGTCGTTCAGGTTTTTGCCAAATATGGCGATGGAAGCGCGACCGTCTTCACTAATCGGCCAGTCGTATTGAATGCGCGCGTCAACTTGGCTGTAGCCCCCTTCAAACAGCCGTTGGTTGGCGCCTGCTCCGGTATTAACCAGCAGAAAGTCGCCGACTTTCTTTGCACCGACGTTCACGGCGATGTGACCGCCGTTTTCCAGATCGCGGTTGTAGGCGATGTTTAGGCTTGCGTTCCATTCAGGTTGGCGAGAGTCGTCGTTACCGCCGAACATACGGGGCGTGCCCGACGGATCGCCATTGGCGCAGCCGTCGATGATGTCGCAGGGCAGCTCGAAGCGCTTGTTGTCCGCGTCGATGGTGCCGCCGTTCAATGCGAGAACCCAGTTCTCATTCACCACCCATGTCGTTTCCAATTCCCAACCGGAGATTTCCGAAACGCCACCGTTGTTGATGATAGTTGTGGTGCCTGGAATCGATCCGGGAGGCAGCGGAATGATCGAGCTGAATTGGCTGCCATCGCGCTCCAGGAAAAAGTACGAGAAGTTGACGAGCAGGCGTCGATCGAAGAACTCGTTCTTGGTACCGACTTCGTACTGAAACGCATCTTCAGGTTCAAAGGCGGCTTCCGCTGGGTCGCGCGCCGAGCGAATACTGAATCCACCGGAACGGAAACCTTCGGAATAACTCAGGTAGAGCATGCTGGTTTCACCGATGTCCCAACGAGCTGATGCCTGCACGATGGTGTCGTCCCAATCGTCGCTGACCTCATAGGCGACACCGGCTGTTTGCGGTCGGCCGGCAAAGTCGAACTCTTGAGACGGGCCGCCAGAATCGAAGGTGCCGTCGCTGAAGTCGAAGTAAGAGTTGCGCGCGTCTTTCTCTTCGTCGATGTAGCGGGCGCCGACACTGAATTCCCAACCTTCCCATGGGCGGAACGTGATGTTACCGAAAAACGCAGTCGACTCTACGTCTTCACCGGCTCGCTGGATGCTGCGCGCGTTTGGAAACTGACACAAGGCGTTGCCAACCGTTGGATTGTCACGTAGTACCGGAATCGCGGCGCTGCAGGGTACGCCTGCCGGCAAACCGAAGGGTACTTGCAGTACGTTGTTGGTGCTTTGTTGAAAGTCGAGTTCCGAGTCGAAGAAGTACGCTCCAACCATGAAGTCGATGTTGTCGTTGACGTCGACGTCCAAACGGAGCTCTTGAGTGAAGACTTCGTATTCCTGTTCGCGCAGCGTGTGCAATTGCGCAAATGGCGAAGCCAAACCACCGATGGGACCGCCATCGAAGTCCTGGTTGACCGTATCGTCACCGTCGTGCAAACCGGTAATGGAATGCAGGGTCATGCTATCGTTGATGTCGAAGTCGATGCGTAAACCGAGTTGATTGACGTCGTACTCAGTAGGTTCGCGCTTATCCGCGAGGTTTACGAAGGGGTTGGAGCCGTCGAAGCGTGGATCCTGCGGCGGGATTTCGCTTTCATCGTCGATGCGATCGTAAGTCAGAGTGATGTCCCAAACGTCCGATGGATTCCACCGGATGGCCACTGTCTGGGCTGCAAAGTCGACTTCGCCCTGGTCGCCTCCCAGAGTGGCGTTGCGGTAATAGCCTTGGCGAGCGCGGCTCGTTGCGCCGACCTTCACGGCCAGCACATCGTCGATAACCGGTATGTTGACTCGTGCTTTGTAGAGCCGGGTGTTGAAGTTGCCGACTTCGAAAGACCCCTTTGCGCCGAATTCGTTGAATTGGGGTTTAACCCGATTCACGACGATGTTGCCGCCGATGGTGTTCTTACCGAACAGCACACCTTGAGGCCCCCGGTTGACTTCAATCGACTCGATATCGAAGGCATCGATGAGTTGGCCGGTGCTGCTGCCCATTTGTATGCCGTCGACGATAACGCCGACTTGCGGACTCTGGGTTTTCTCGATGTCCGCATAACCGACGCCGCGGATGTAGAGGGCGGATGCACCCGGTCCCGCTGTGTTCATGCCTACGTAGACATTAGGCGCCAGACCGTCGAAGTCGCGAAGGGTTTTGGGTTTGATTTGCTCGATGCGCTCTTCTCCGAAGGCCGTGACGGACAGAGGGACATCTTGGACCGATTCAGCGCGACGCCGGGAAGTGACGATTATCTCTTCGACGACGCCGGACTCATCTTGTGCTGCATCCGCAGAACTGGCTGAGGCCGAGGTGCTCGAGAGGACAAAGGCGACGAATGTCGCGCCAGCCATCCCGAGGGTACGGACAAGGCTACGTAGGATCATGTGCTAATTCCCCTTTATATTTGCTTTGGGCGGGCAGGTGCGCAAGTTCGCTCAACGACCACCCGATCTATGGTCACGTCTACGTCTCGTTAGACTATGGATAGATCTATCTATTACTCTCCAAACTCACGGGTCGAATAGCCCGCAAGCGAGACCGGTTGTAAGCCAACCTAGCAGGCTGTGTCAAACTGTTTTGTCCGGCAATCAAAGGGTTACGGGTTTCATCCTAGGCAAGGAGAGGGATAGTGCGATGTGATCGAATGGCCGCCCCTCTAGGCGGCATCGTCAGCGGGCTTGACGTGCGCGAGGTCATCGGCGGCGGACGCACCGCTGACTGGGTCGAGATCAACAGCTACTTCAACGAGCACCATGTGTTGGTGTTTCCGGAACAGGACTTGACCCCGGACGATCAGATCGCCTTCGCTGGGCTGTGGGGTGATCTGATCCCTTTCCCGTATGGCGGATTGGATAACTATCCCAACATCATCGAGCTGAAAAACCGGGGTAAGGCCCAGGATGTCAATCAACACTGGCACTCCGATATGACCTACAACGAGCAGCCGCCGAAACTCACCATGCTGTACGCACTGGAAGCGCCACGATTTGGCGGTGAGACCGCTTTTGCGAATCAGCATCTAGCCTACACGGAACTCTCCGAGGGGCTCCGCGGTGTGATCGACGGTTTGACCGCATTTCATTCTGCGCGCGGGCTTGCACGTTTATATGGGCAAAACGAAGCCGAAGCGCCTCGCGCCCATCATCCATTGGTACGCACCCATGACGAATCCCACGAAAAGGCCTTGTACGCGAGTCGCGCTTTTACCCGCAGCATCGACGGTTGGTCTCGCGAAGAAAGCAAGTGGTTGCTCGAATTCTTGTTCGAACACAGCGTACGGCCTGAATACCAGGCAAGACATCAGTGGCGGCCGGGGGACTTGGTCATGTGGGACAACCGTTCGGTACTGCACTATGCCGTGCACGATCATGGCGACGAAGCTCGGGTGATTCATCGCTGCCAGGTGGTTGGAGAGCGGCCGCGGTAGTGGTGCGCTCACGCATTAATCTTGCTCGAGAGTTGGCCCGCATCGACCCTGGTGCGGTACCGCTTGAAAGTGACTACTACGCGTTATGGTGTAAAGCGGTGGAAACGGCGTGCGCTACTCTGGATTTCGCCGTTTTGGGCGGGTTGGCCGCGGATCGTTTCGCCTGGGTGTTTGCCGCGGGATATCAAGCTGCGCTGCGGTGTGTATTTGCCGATCAGACCTTTCCGGGATGGGTGGCATATGTAGTGTCCGAAAGCGAATCGGCGCGGGTCGAGTGGGAAGAGCATGAGCATGCCGTGGTCGTCAGTGGCACCAAAACTTGGGTCGCCGGAGTAGATACCGTGCGTGATCTTGTTGTCAAAGCGGGTCGTGGCGGACGGGCTCGGTATCTGCGCATTGGTCGGAATACCGAGGGGCTTTCGCTGCAATCGAAGTCTGCACGTTTTCTGCCTGAGTTATCTCAAGGGCGAGCGTGTTTCGATCGCGTTCGCGTTGACCCCTCTTCGCAACTGGACGCCTCCCATGTCCCGCAGTTTGCCAGCGCAGAAGCGCTTTACGTGCTTGCGGCGTTTGTGGCATGGACCTTCAAAAGGGGTGCGGAAACGACTGCCTGCCTCGGATTGCTCGAGCAAGCCGCACACTTGGATGGGCGCTGTGATCGCTCGGCACCTGAATTCGTGCGGTTTGGGCGCGAGGTGTTAGCGTTAGCCAGACGAGTCGAACTCGACAATGCAGATTGGCACGGTAATCAACGGTTGTTGAATATGTACGCGGCAGACGGTGACAGTTAGGCCTGAATACCAGGCAGTGTATGCGCTGCGTTGCAAGAATCGTCAAGCGGCTCGGCCCAGGAGCGTTGTATTGTGGTCATTCAGACCAGTACGGCGGGAGGAAAGGCCATGACACCGGATCTAGAAGTCGGTTCCGATGGCAAGCTGGCGATGTGGGCGGCAATCATCGCAGGCTTTGTTTTAACGCTGGTGGTTCTCGTTGCGTGTGCCTATGCGTGGGTCTATTTGTACTCTGTCTTTATTCACACTGGTGGAGATCAAGCTCACTACGAAGCCTACGCCAAAGTGGCCAGCCCGATCGTTGCCGTGATCATGGTGTGGCCGGTTTTTTATTTTATGGGCCGGTTCATGCGACGGTTCGGCAACAAGGCTTTGCTTGTGGCAATGGCTGTGGTCGGATTGAACCTGTTGGCGGATATCGGTGCTGTTGCGTCGCTGGCTGAAGACGTGGGCTACAACGTGGCGATGTCTGCTTTGTCGGCGGTGGGTAAAATCCTCGCTGCGTATTTTGGCGCTGGGGGAAGTCCCCGCACGCAGTCGAGTACTGCGGTGCGAGGGGAGTGATTGCAAGACGTCGTTCGCTACATTGCCACGCACCTAACAGGTGATTTGAGCCTGACTGCGCTTGCCCAGCGATTTGACATCGGCAGCTACAAGCTGCATCGAGCGTTTGCAAACGAGGTTGGTGTGACTCTGGCGAAATTCGTGCAGTCGACGCGTTTGCAAGCGGCGTGTGTCGGTTTGGTGCTGCACGATAGTCCAATCACCCAAATTGCGTACGAGTGCGGTTACCGCAATCACGAGACTTTTACGCGTGCGTTCAACCGGGAGTTTGGTGTCAGCCCTCAGGTATTTCGATCGAGAGGGTATTGGCAAGCGACGCACCCCCCGATGCCGGGACCTGTGGTGTTCGGAGAGGGTGCGGATGCGTACCGAATCTCGGTGACTCGAGCTCAGTATCTACGGCCTTTGCAGACGCTGCGTCAACGTCATGTCGGCCCTTACGAGGCGGTATCGCCAGATGTGTGGCGCCTGCTTGCGGATTGGCTGATCGACAATGGTGTGGCGCATGGTTTGAGCTTCGGCATAGGCCACGATGCGGCGACAGCACCGCGAGCTACGTTGCGTTTCGATGCGGCGTATGTTGTCGAAGAGAGGCTCGATCCACCAACGCCGTTCGTCTGTGAAGCCTCCCCAAGTGGGTGGTTCGCCGGGTGCACTTTCGCTGGACCGATCGCTAACCTGACGGGGGCGATGCCGCACATTTATGCTCAAGCGCAAGCGTTGTCCGGTTACGTATTGACTGGATTGCCTGTCATCGAGGTCTATCACGAAGACCTAGCCAAGGGATTGGAAGGTGTGAGTCATGTCGATGTCTACTTGGCGTTGGCAACGACGGTCGATGGCGTAGAATGAGGTTGTTTTCGTTCTCGCGAATTCAGCAGACAAGGAGTAGGAAATGATTTGCCACGAAGTAGATTACGAGATTTTTGGCGACGACATGCAGATTGTGGAGGTGGAACTCGATCCGCAGGAAGTAGTCATCGCTGAAGCTGGCGCGATGAACTACATGGAGGACGGCATTACCTTCGACACCAAGATGGGTGATGGATCCAACCCCGGGGGAGGCGTGTTGGATTCCATCATGAATATCGGTAAGCGTGTGTTGACCGGCGAATCGATTTTCATGACGCATTTCACCAACTCAGGCAGCGGCAAGAAGCGCGTCGCGTTCGCGGCTCCGTACCCGGGTAAAATCATCGCGATCGACATGGCGCAAATGGGCGGTGAGTTGACTTGTCAGAAAGATGCGTTTCTGTGCGCGGCGTTCGGTACCGGTTTAGACATTGCCTTCCACAGACGGTTGGGTGCCGGCTTCTTCGGTGGCGAAGGGTTTATTCTGCAGCGCCTGAAAGGTGACGGTAAGGCGTTCATTCACGTCGGCGGTACGGTCATCAAACGTGAGCTCAACAATGAAACGCTGCGTGTCGATACCGGCTGCATTGCAGCTTTCACACCGGGAATCGACTACGACATTGAACGTGCCGGTGGGCTGAAGTCGATGGTCTTCGGTGGTGAGGGTCTGTTCTTGGCGACCCTGCGCGGAACGGGCACGGTGTATCTGCAGAGCCTGCCGTTTTCCAGGCTTGCCAATCGTGTCATGACGGCGGCGTCTTACGGGGGTCAGAAGGGTGAGGGTTCCGTGCTTGGCGGTCTCGGCGACATGTTTGGCGACAGATAGCGCGATGTTGCGGCCGTTGCCTGCGGCGCTACGACACGACAGCGCCGCCGTCGCAGGTAATCACATCGCCGACAGTGAATCCGCTAGCCTTGCTGCTGAGGAAGATGGCTAGCCCAGCGATGTCCTCGGCCTGACCGACACGACCGCGGGGATTGGTACGCCCGACGGCATCCCAGTCCGTATTGTCCGTGTCTCCACCTCCGCCGACACCGGTGCTCAACATCCAGGTCGGAAATGGTCCCGGAGCGATGCCGTTGACGATGATGTTGCGCTTGATCAAGTGCGCGGCGAGCACGCGGGTGAGGTGGTGGATGGCTGCCTTTGACGGGCCATAGGAGAAGTTGTCGAAGACGGGTGTCTTGATTCCGTCGATTGACCCGACGTTGATCACCCGAGCTGGCTCTTCGAACGTTGCGGCTTTTTCGAGGTATGGCAGCAGCTGCTGAGTCAGAAAAAAGGGTCCCTTGACGTTCGTGTCCATTACGCGGTCCCAACCCTTCTCTGGAAATTCCTCCAGCGGCGCACCCCACGCGACACCGGCGTTGTTGATCAACGCATCGAGTTGGTTCTCAGCGGCGGCGAAGCGATCGACGAAACCCTGGATGCCTTCGAGATTAGACATATCGGCGGGGATTGAGATGCACTCGCCGCCGAATTCATCCATCAAACGGATGGCCGTAGCGTCGCAAGCCTCGGCCTTGCGTGAACTGATGTAGACCTTCGCACCGTTAGCCAGAAAGCCAGCGGCAATCATCTCGCCGATGCCCCTAGAGCCACCGGTAACGACGACGACTTTGCCCGCGACAGAAAAAAGATCCTTCATAAACATGCTTGCTCGTTGTGCGAAGGGAGTCAGGATACCGGGTTTGGAATGGACACACACTTGCAACTTGCAACGGACACACACTTACAACTTGCAACGGACACACACTCGCAATGGATGCCAGGTAGCGTCCGGTCGGGTTTTGTATAGGCGTCAGGAATCGGCTCGCGCCGGGAATGCGGCGGAGCTAGGTACGGTGCGCTTCCTTGGAAATTAAGAGAGCACATTAGCCAAACTACCACTGAGCAAAGCAGCCCATAGTGAGAACAAGTATTGTCCGGCGTTCAGAGATTCGACAAGGTGTGTGTACGCGATGACTGACAGATCTCGACGCGAAGTATTGGATTGCGTGCGCTTGTCAGAGTGTGTGTCCGTTTGACTCGAGGGTTTGCAGGTGGGCCAGCATCTTGGCGCGCGACAGGCCCCGCTGCACCCGAGCCCGGGCATTCCTTTTTCTCCCGTTGAGCATGTAGCGGAAGATCGTGCGTTTGATTTTGGGGTCCTTTAGAAAATCTCCCGGCTTTTCGACCAGGTTGACGGTGCGCATCATGCCGCGGAAGACGTGGAGCTCCTCGCGAACCGCGGCAGCCAGGGCGTCGCCGAACGCGAGACCGAACCACTTCTTCAGGCTGTCGGCTTTGTCGCGATCCAATCCCTGCCTGACGGCGTCGGCGCGCTTAATACCATTCTTATCTTCGCGTAAGCTGGCATCGTAGATCGGTCGGAGTCGCTCGGTCGTCACTGCCGCAAACTGGAGCGCGCGCGTTTCGGGGTCGCCGTGTGTCGCGAGCACTTCGGCCAGCAGATGCGCGTGCAGGCTGCCGACGCTGCAACCGCGACCGTAGAGAGGGTTCGTGCGGACTGCGGCGTCACCTACGGCGAAGTAGTTGTGCGCTTGTGCTTGGCCGTCGTGGATGTAATCGCGCCACACCGCCTTGATGTCGCCGATGCCGAACGAAGGGGTAGTCGGTGTGGCTTTATCCTCGGCGATCCAGGGGACCAAGCCCGGAATAGTGCGACAAATCTGGTCGAACTGGGTGCCGTCCTTGACAGCCTCGCGCAACTCGCTTTCATCGTTGGGTACGCAAATGATGAGTGCGAAGTGCCCGCCGTCTCCCGGAAATACACCGTACTTCATGTACCCGAGATCGCCGGCGGACGGGTCTTCCCTATGGCGCGACGGTTCATCGACTCCAGGCAGCAGTTTGTAATGACGCGTGTAGTAGACGATCTCGGCATCATCGACTGACTCGTCGATGCGTGCGCCGTGCTTGCGGAGCCATGTTGGGAACTTGCTGGATCGTCCAGCGGCATCGACGAAAACGTCAGCCTCGAACACCGACTTGAAGTTGTCGTTGGCTCTGTCGGTCGTTTCCAAACCGGTCAGGACGAGAGAGTCGTTTTGCCGTTCTGTGACGATGCCCGTAACGTAGGTCTTGTTGAGAATCTGGATTGCGCCTTGTGCTTCCACGTAGTGGCGCAAAACGGTCTCCATGGTGGCGCGACGGCACATGAGCACCCACATCTGCTCGTCCCCGGCTTGTGGGACGTACTTTGACAGGAGGCGCGGAGGCACCATGTCGGCGAAGTCGACGCGTCTTGCACCGGCGGCGAAAAAGCCCTCGAGTAACTCGGGGTAGCGCTGCTCGAGAAGGCTGCACATCAAGCCGAGAAACGCATGCGGGTGCTTGAATTGCGCTGCACCCCTGCGTTGCCATTCGAAAAATGCCTGGTCGGCATCGCCTACGGGTGGAGGAATGTCGCGTTCGAGGAGCGTGACGCGAAACCGCCCGTTCAATTCGCTACGGGTTAATGCCAATGCCGTACACATGCCGACGATACCTGCGCCGACGACAGCCACATGCTCGGTCATGCGATCATTCTATCAAACGCAACTCGCGCAGATTGGGATCTGCGTCGATTTGGACATCGGTAAACGGTACCGTTATCCACTGTCCCGCAGAGTAGAGTTCGGTTAGGTCGCTGTAGTGGGTCGATTCCGGTTCGGGAGACTGCGAGTAGGTCAGCATCAAGCGCGGGTCGAGATTGCCGTCCTTGTCCCAGCTGATGACCTGGATGTAGCTATTGCCGTGCACGATTGGGGAGTAGCCTTTGTCCTTGGCAAGGTTGGCAACGATCATGCTGAACCAGCCAGCCCATCCTTCGCCACCCGGGATCGGGATATTGCGGCCGTTTCTCGGTGCGTATTGCACTTTGCCCAGTGGAGCGTCCAGCGCCACATTGGCCTCGGTTAAAGCTGCATGAGCCTGAGCCAATGCCGCGCGAATGGCGTCCTGCACCTGTGCGTCTTCTAAGTTGATGCCGTTAGGCGTATCTACGGGATGATTCGAGTCAAACGGTACTGTCCAGAGATTGTCGACGTTGCGCGCTTCGTTCCAGAACTCGCGCCAGACGTGCGCGCCCACGGCGTCGATGTTGCCGGTCCGGTCCCAGTGGCTCAAGACCTCGCAAACGCGCTCCAGGCCACTTGCGCCCTCACAAGTCCGTAACACGTCGTCCAACAACAGTTCCGCGCCGAAGTTGCGGTGGTTGTACAACATCGCTTGAATGTCATCGGGTGCGATGGGGCGATTGAGTGCGATCAACTCCCTCATCTGACTCAAACCTGCGCGTGTGCGCAGCGAGCGCGCTGCGCGTTCGTTACCGATGATGGGTGAGTAGCCTTCCAGCGGATGATCGGGGTTGGACAACCAGTAGCTGTCATTCGAATTGGTGACGTAGCTGTCCAACCTCAAGCGCGGCATCGCGGCTGGCGGGAGGGCGCCGCCGACTCGACTGCGCGGATCCGTCTTCCATTCGCAGTCACTGGTCGTGCCGTTCAGCACGATCACACTTTGCGGAAGCGCCGTCACCGGGCGTCGGCAGGTATCCAGCAGTTGTGCATCGATGTTGGGGGTGCCGCTGATGTCCGCGTAGAAGGCGTTACCGTAACGGTCGGCTGCGATGGTGTTGACCCAATAGATGCCCTGCAAGCTGATGGCTTCTTCCAGCTCTTGCGTGTTGCGCGCCTTGCTCATGGCGTCGTAGGTGTCGGCTGTGAAATAGTTGTCGATGACTGCATCTCTCAGCGCGTAGGCGCGTTTACCGTCCCACGGTAGTTGTTCGTTCTCCACGATCGGTCCGAAATGGCTGAAGTACACGGTGTGCTGCTCTTCGCGGGTAACGTCACCGTCTTTAACTTCAACGGTGATGTCGCGCTGCTCGATCGGTCTGACGGTATCACCGTAGTGATACGCCAGAGGGTCGCTGTCGGTAAGTTCCAGTTCGTACAGCGTGAATCGCGTTGCGGTGGACACGGTGTGGGTCCAAGCGACATCTGCATTGAAGCCAATGCTCACTCTCGATGTGTTGAGCAGGCTGGTACCCATGACATCCACCTCGCCCGGGATCGTCATGTGCATGAGGTGGAAACGCGATGGACCATGCCAGGGATAGTGCGGATTGCCCAACAGAATGCCGCGCTTGCTGGCAGTCAAGGCACGTCCCACGGCTACTGCATTGCTGCCAATACCCTCTGGCAGGGACCATTGTGTGCCGCTCACCAAAGGGTTCGCCTCAGGAGAAGCGTTGGCGATCTCTTTCTGAAAACGACCCAGGCCGTAGCGGATGCCGACGCCTATGGACACGCGCGTGACATCTGTCGAAGTGATGGGTCGCACCCAAGGTTGATTACGGCAACTCGCAGGCAGGGTGTTGCCGTGATCGGCGAGATAGCGGTTGTAACCTGCGGCATAACCTCGTGAAAAAGCGAGCGCGCGTTCGCTTTGCTCTGCATTGAAGCGGCTGATCTTTTCTGCCGTGATGACAGCCTTGTGGAACACGTCGCTGTCGATGTGCGCGCTACCCAGGTACTTGCTGAGTTCACCGTTGACCATGGCGATGTCTTTGGCGATGACGCAAACACCGTCGGTCGCCGTGGCGTAGGCGAAGCCATAGCCGAGGCTCGCCCAGTCGGTGGCTTTAATGTGGGGAATTCCGTAACTCGTCCAGCGAATATCGACGGCATAGTCGGGCTCGCGGGGCTGAGTGTTATCGTTGGAGCTCGGTGTCGTAGCGCAACTGGTAAGCAGTGTGAGGCTCACCAAGGTCAGGCTTAAGCATCGGAGGTTTTGCATGATTGCTGGTCGCTCCTGTTGAAAGGTTAAAGTGACAAGATCTCGGTGACATTCGAGGTACCCCGTCCTGAAGGCTTGGTGGCGCCGCCGACCACATAGGCCTCGTTACCAATGAGGCCCGCGCCCAGTCCGTGACGCGGTGTGGGTAGATCGGGCAGCGGAGTCCACCGGTCGCGGTTTGCATGATATTGCCATACGTTGGCAAATACGCTCGCCTGCGGCTGAAATATCTCACCGCCGAATACGATCAGCGTGTCGTCGATGACGACGCTCGCCGTCCCGGCCTGGGGCAGCGGCATCGGTGCGCCTGTGCGCCAGCGGTCTTCGTCGGCGTCGTAGATTTCAGTGACGGTAAGGTTGCCGGCGCTCGTTCGTCCACCGGCTACCACCAACTGGCCGGCAATCCAGCCGCCAGTGGCTGAATTGCGCGGGGTGGGTAGGGGTGCCGCGGAGTGCCAGCTCGCGTCGTTCGTATCCCACAGCCAATGTGCCGGAGTCTCGCGGTGATCGCTGCGGGCGGTATTGGCTTCACCCAGCGGGGTTTGTCCGGTGACAATGTGGATGTGGCCGGACGGTGCCTGCGTGACGACACCCTCGGCCTGTGGCTGCGGCAGCTTGGCGCGCGTGTGCCACCCGGTGTCATCCAACTCAAAAACGTCGTCGGTCATGCGCCAGATGTGCGTATAGCCGCCGTTGAATCCGCCGAAACAGAACAGCCGCGCGCCGTTGCTGACCAGCGCAGCGTGATGGAGCGACCGTGGCAGCTCGGGTGCGTCTTGCCACACATCGGTTGCCGGGTCATATACCACGCAACGATCCGTAAAGTAAGGTACACCCGCGCGTGCGGCGATGCCTCCAGCGACGTAGAGCCGGTGTTCGTGTACCGCGGGGTAAAGTTCCTGGGTGCTGAGCGGCATGGCGGTGCCAATGCGCCAGCGGGCACCGGCCCGGGCGCGTTCCGTCCATCCTAGAGCGGACGTCAAAGCCAAGGGTACGGTTGTGAGCAGTTGGCGGCGATTGAGCATGACAGCGACGTAGTTTCCGCTCACAAGAATACCGCATACAATCACAAACCCCTATTAAGCCAGGTATGTCGAGATGTCCGATGCCGCCGTGAACGTCGAGGACGTGAAACTCTTCGATATCGAAACCTTGATCGATCCCTATGACGCCTATAAAACCCTGCGCGACCAAGCGCCGGTACACTTCGTTCCCGAGGTCAACATCCACTACGTGACCCGTTACGATCTCATCCGCGAAGCGATCAGGGATACGGCCACTTACTCGAGCGAGTTCGACGCGTTCATGAACATGACCCGGGAGGCAGGCCTGGCTTCGGCACCCGAAGATGTGCGAGAGCGCATGCGCGAGGTAGAGCGGCGGATGATCAAGGTGCCGCCCACCATGTTGACTCTCGACCAACCGGAGCACACGAAGTTTCGCTCGCTCGTCAGCCAGCTCTTTACGGGAAGTGAGGTCAAGAAGAGCGAGGCGCAGGTACAAGCGGTGATCGACCGCGTGCTGCGGGAAGCCACTGCAGGCTCGTCGATGGAATTCATGTCACAGTTTGCGTTTCCGGTACCGCTCGAGATCATCGGCGATCGCCTGGGAATTCCTGAGCAGGACCGGGCACTGTTCAACGACGGGGCAACGGCTGCGGCAGCAGGGCTCAGGGTTTCCGTGGTGCCGCCCGAGGAGATGTTGCGACGTGCGGAACTGGCCGTGCAATTGCAGGATTTACTGGTCGGGCTCATCGATGCGCGTCGCACCGACCCGCGTGACGACATGATCACCATTCTTGCGACGAGCAAGCTCGAGGAAGAAGATCGTCACCTCACTCACGGCGAAGCGCTGTCTATCCTGGGACAGTTTCTAGTCGCCGGGCATGAAACCACCAGCAGTTCGTTCGGTTGGGGGATGCTCGAGTTGTGTAAGCGCCCGGAACTGCAGGACCGGCTTCGAGATGACGCCAAGGCCATCAAGACGTTCGTCGAGGAGTCCTTACGCATAGAGTCACCGGTGCAAGGGTTGCCGCGATTGGTGACACGGGACACTGAGCTCGGCGGTTATCCCATCAAGAAAGGCCAATTCGTAATGCTGCGCTATGGTGCGGCGAACCGCGATGAGCGGCAGTTCGCGCATCCGGATGAAGTGGATCTGGCGCGGGAAAAAGCCGGCATGCAACTCGCCTTCGGTTCAGGGGTGCATCACTGTATCGGTGCGCCACTCGCACGTCAGGAGTTGAACTTAGGTTACATGGCGCTTCTCAAGCGCATTGGCAACATCCGCTTGGCGAGTGAGCAGGATCCACCCAAAGCCGAACCGAGTTTCATTCTGCGAAATCTACCTTCGCTCAAGATCGAATACGATCTAATAAGTTAAGACGAACCCCTCAGGTCTTCGTGACAAGTGCCGAGGGCTGCAATTTCGGCTTCGTGCGACGGTTCGCGCCAAGTCTCGGTGTGGGCAGCTTGTGTCCAACTGACCATGCCGTCGAGTGCCAGCATGGTTTGACAGTAGGGCGCGGTCGCGCGATTCGCGAGCCCGAACGTTTGCATACGAAACACCACCGGTGCAAAGAACGCATCGACTGCCGTGAACGACCCGCCGGCCAGGAACGGTCCGCCGAACTTTTCCAGTCCCTGCACCCACAGTTCCTCCATGCGCTGCAAGTCGCGCTCGAGTCCCGCGCTGCGCCGGTGCAACGTGATGCGTTGCCCGACGGTCATCGGACATTGATTGCGTAGGTTCGAAAATCCGGCGTGCATTTCGGCACTCGCGCTGCGGGCCCATGTCCGCGCAGGGTTCGCAGCGGGCCAAACCTGTGGATGCTTCTCGTAAAGGTATTCGACGATGGCAAGGGACTCCCACACGAACGTATCGCCGTCGTACAGACAGGGTACGAGGCCGCTCGGCGAGAAGGCGCGGAACTTTGCCCAGCTATCGCCGTCGTCGAACGGCACCAATTCTTCATGAAAGGCGATGCCGCACTCGGTCATCGCCAGCCAAGGCCGCAATGACCATGATGAATAGTTCTTGTTGCCGATATACAGTCGATAATTCAAGTTAAGTGTCCGCTTTGCAGTGACCGGATCGTCGTTAATAACACGCAGTAGCTTGCAACACTGTATCTAAAACGAGAGAAGAGGAGCGAGAAAATGACTCAAGTTGCCTGGTTTGAAATTCCGGTGAAGGATGTCGAGCGCGCGGTAGAGTTCTATGGCACGGTGCTTGGTGAGCCGGTTGGCGAAATGGACGGCCCCGACGGCAAGATGTATGTCTTCATGGGCGGTGAAGGTCCCGTCGGGGCGCTGACGACGCAGGACACCAGTGTCGAGGAAGCCGGAGTCCTCGTGTACCTGGAGACAGCGGACATCAGCGCCGCGTTGGGGCGCGCGGAACAAGCGGGTGGACAGATCTTGCAGGCGCGGACTTCCATAGGACCGTTTGGTTTCATCGGTCGGTTCCGCGACAGCGAAGGCAACGCGGTGGCTTTGCACACTGGTGCTGCGAGCTGAATCGGGCTACTCAGCCTCTTTGAGCGCCTTGCGCAGTACTGCGCTTGGCGCTCCTAACAAATCGGTCGTCACCGTGCGCAGCACCGTAGCGCTGATGGGCGGCTCGGCGAGCAGACCCGCCAGCACCTGGTCGATGTTGTGGCCCTTTTCGCGCAGTTCCGCTGCAAGTTCATGAAACACCACCACGGCTCGTGCCGTGTCCGCACCTGTGCTCGGATCGGACAAACGACCGTCGGCACTAGCCGCCCACTCGCGCTGGTCGCCGATGGCGCGCTCGAAACGCAGTGCGGAAAGACCGCCGGTGCGGCGCAAGACCACTAAACCGTAGTATTCGGCCAACCCTTCGACGATCCAGTCGCTGCCGCGTGCCGCCGAGTGTAAACCGCCGGCGTGAGCCAGTTCGTGCAAAACGGGCGAGGTACCGTTCTCGCTAATCAGCGGTCTGGTGACGTGCAAGTACAGCGAACTGGGCGCTGACAAACCGCCACGCCACATTTCTTGCGGTGCCCCCACTAATAGCAGTTGTTTGGGCAACGTCGGGAATGCGCGGGCCAATTCCGGTAGCGTCCAATTCAGGAATGCGAGCGTGTCCAATCGTCTAAATCCTGAATTCTGCGGCGCAGCGACCGTGACCTTACGTCCGGCGATGGTGTCGCGACGGGTACCGATTCTGCCGCCCACCAGCCAGCCGGTCGGGCGTAAGAAATTGCGCGTGCCTTCCACCGGTTTGACTTTCCGAGTCAGGTCACCGTAGGGCGATTCGAAACTCCAACCTTTTGGACCGTCCATACTGACCGTCGCGATGGGGTCCGCCCCCTTTTTGACGCGAATCGTCGCGGGGGGGAAGAGGTCATCGAGACGCATCAATATCCAATCGCCAGTGTGCCTTGCGTCGTAGGCGTCTCCCTTGGCGCTGTCGACTTTAACTTTGAAGGCGATGCCGCCGCCCCGCCGTGGCGGGGACCAGAGCAGACGCCCGTCACGCGATTCGGTGGTGCCGTCTGCCTCGATCAGTTCGTAACGGTCGCGCGGTACGTTGAAGTCGAGTGCGCGCAGATTCGCCCGATTCTGATCGACGTCGATGCGCGCTCGAGCATAGGCGTCGTTCTCGGAAAAGTTTGCCGTAAAGTGCAATCCATACTCCGCCGCCCGCAAAGGTTCGGCCGAGCAGGCGCCCAGGACGAGAAGTAGGGTTACACCCCGTAGCATGTGCGATCCTTCACTTGGTTCTGAGTGCCTCGCGGTCGTAGGAGGCGTCGTCCATGCGCGCACCGCGCAGGGATTGAGGTGTTGCGGCGAAGTAATCATCGGTGGCCGGGTCGTTGCGTGCCCAGTCGTTGACTTCGCTGCGAAAGGCGATCTTCCACTCACCATCGCGCCGTTCATAGCGATCGACGTAGCGTCCGGCTATGAAGAGGTCCCGTTCTTCGCCGTCGGTCACGATGCGATGGAAGGCCTGGAAGTAGATTTCACCGAAGGCGATGTCACCTTCCACGTCGATATTGGATTGACCGATCATGTGATGATTCGCCAGATGGGTTTTGAGCGCGTTGTAGGCCATTTGCACGAAGTCGTCCGGCCCACCTTGAAAGAATCCATAGTCAGTCGTGGCATCGTCATGGAAAGTACTGCGCAAGAGCTCGCGATCCAGGCGATCGAGACCGCGCATGTAGCGCCCTATAAGGTCTCGGATATCCTGCTTGGCGAGCAGTTCTTCAACCGTCGTTGCCACTGTCTCTCACTTGTCCTTGTCCTATCTAGCTTACTAGCTTATCCGTTCTGGCTTACCCGTGGTTCGTGCATGCCAGGCGGCGCATGCGCTGTGGTTTAATAAGAATACTCATTCAGGCGGAGGAATACACATGCTCAAGGCGGTGCAGCTGGGTGCGAGCGGTTTACGCGCTTCGCAGTTGTGTTTGGGGACAATGAATTTCGGCGTGCCGGGGCGTGGTCACCAGGGGGATTGGACGCTTGGACCGGACGATGCGCGACCGATCTTCAAAGCAGCCCTCGACAACGGCCTTTTTTACTTCGACTGCGCGGATATTTATGGTCTCGGCGCTTGCGAAGAGGTGGTCGGGCAACTGCTGCGTGAGCTGGTGCCGCGGGATGAGTACGTGCTGGCGACCAAGGTGTCGATGCCGATGGGACGGGGTGCCAATCAGGGCGGCTTGTCGCGTAAGCACATCATGGAAGGCGTGGATGCTTCGCTGCGGCGTTTGGGGCTTGACTACATCGATCATCTCGTCATCCACCGACACCCACATGGGATTCCTGGCGCGGTGCACCCCCCCATCGAAGAATCTCTGGAAGCGCTGCACGACGTGGTCAAGGCGGGCAAGGTACTTTACCTGGGGGCCTCGTCGATGTTCGCCTGGCAGTTCGCGGAGTTGCAACTCACCGCACGGCTCAATGGCTGGACACCGTTCATTTCCATGCAGAACCACTACAACCTGGTGTATCGCGAAGAAGAGCGCGAGATGAATCCTTACTGCGAGCGCACCGGTGTTGCGCTGATGCCTTGGTCGCCGTTGGCACGCGGGATTCTAACAGGTGCCTATCAGGGAGGATTCGCAGGAGGCAGCACCAATCGTTCGCAAGGTGCTGATCGTATGCGCACCGAAAGTCTGTACCACGGTGAGCATGTGTTTCCAATCGCTGCGCGGGTAGTCGAGTTGGCCGACAAGCACGGTGCAACACCCGCACAAATCGCTGTGGCGTGGCTTTTGAGTAAACCCGGGGTCACGGCACCCATCGTGGGGGTATCGAAGATATCCCAACTCGAACAACTGGTTGAAGCCGCCAACGTCAACCTCGAAGCCGAAGACCTGTCCTATTTAGAGGAACTCTACCGCCCCGTGGACAATTTGCTATCGATCGGTACTTCGTAGTTCGAGTAGAGCGCCGACACTGGAGTAAGTGGATACGGCGTAGGGGACCAGATAAGTAAGCGCCACCTGCACGGCGTTGGCCAAGGTAAACGATCCGGCGAGCAGATTGGGTGCGTGGTTGATCGCAGCGAGGATCGTGCCGATCAGGAGTGCTACTTTGAGTGCGCGGCTACGTACGGTGGGTTCGAAAGCAAGGGCGAGGAAATCACGCATGTGGTGGCTCCTGTGCATCATCTCTAAGTTCTGCGACTGCAATGTAGTGGCTCGGTGGAGGTTCGCCGCGTTTGCGCCTCGCCAACGCTGCGCCAACGGTCTCGATATTGGCAGCTCGTGCGATGGCTTGTTTGTGACTGACCGGATGCGGGTGCTGGGAGTTCGGTGGAGGCATGTCGGCTGCATGATAGTAACCGACTGGAGACTTCTTACCCGACACATCCGCGGCGAGGTCCAGATCGCGTTCGTTCGTCGCCTTGGCTTTGATCGCGCGCCCGCCGACCATCTCCAAATCGGACCACCAGCGCTTGACCGGGTTGCGCCGTCCGTAGCCGATCTTGTCGTCGAGATACACGGCGATGGGGGCAAGCAGCGGCTTCAACCACCGGACGTTGATGCCTAGCCACGTACCCAGCCGGTGCACGATCGCGCCATCGGCTGTCACGACCTTGTTTAGGGGACACGTCTTCATGCAACGCCCGCATGCCGAACCTTTCGGATTGGTGACGCGATAACGTGTGCAGCGCTCGACGTCGGGTTTCCAGATTTCATACCCGTTGTAGACGACTTTGTCCCCGAAGGGGATGGCGTTGACGGGACACTCCCGCGCGCATTTCAGGCAATTGCTGCAAAAACGCTGCAAACCGAAGTCGATGGGCTGGTCGGGCACCAGCGGTAGATTCGTGGTCAGCACGACGGATTTGAATCTGGGGCCGACGTAGGGATTGAGCACCAGTTCGCCGATGCGGCTGAGTTCACCGAGACCCGCCAGCAGCACGAGGGGTATTTGCAGCACGTGGCTGTCGGCGTTGGTCTGCGACCGCGCGCTGTGACCGAGCTTTCTCAAGAGTTCAGCCATGATCCCGGCGATCTCGGCGCCGCGAATATAGCCGCGCATGGATTGGCAGCCAGAGATCCAATCGTCGCCGGAAGCGCCTTCCATAGTGTCGTAGCCTTGGTCGATCAACATCACCACGGCATATTTGTGATAGGGCTCGATGCGCTTGCCGGCGCCGTCATGCGAATACCACGCGTAGTCGGGAATACCGCAGATACCGGTGAGATCGGCGCCTAAGTGGTAGCTGAGTGATTTGATCGCGCGCGTATTGGCCTGTGCGTCCAGGCATTGGTCCTTTACGTCGGCCGTCGGTCCATCCTGGTGCGGGACCATTGCGCGCAACGGATACATCATGCCGTCCGTCAGCGGGTGCTTGAAGGCGAAGCGTTTGACTTCTTGTTGAGCCTTCGCACCGAGGTCGCCCATGCGCGCGCGTTGGAAAAACTCTGCGCGTTTGGAAACTCGCGGCACTTCGTCGGCGAATATGTGGGTGGTGGGTCGTTCGACGCGGCGCACGCGTTCCATAGGATAGCGACTCAAGTGCGATGCACGTTTGCTCAACCGCTTGTGTTCACGACCGGAAACGGCTCCGTTGACGCCCCGCCACAGTGCCCAATGACTTAGTCGGGCGTCCTCGGCCAGTGGCGCGTCGCAGGCGAGGGCATAGTCGGTGGTGATCGCGACGATGGCAAACCGGTCACCGATGAAAGGGCTGACTGCGCCGTCAGGACTGGGTTGGGCGACGCCGGACAGCAATGCAAGCTGCTCTAGATTCACAGCGTTGCCGCCGGGCCGGTGCAATGTTGCGCAAAAACCCAACGCATGGATGAAACCGGTCAACGCAACGCCGATCTCTACGGCGCGCATGAGTGCCAAGTCTGATTGGGCATCTTCAAGCCAGCCGGAGGCGAGATTGTCCGTTTCCACGGGACGCCCGAAGGCGGTCAGGATGACAAGTGCATGAGTGTGATCTGCCTGCGTATCTTGCAGCATGCACACCCCCGCATGGGCCGCATCGAGATAGTAGGCGGCGCCCTTGAGTTCTCGAGCGCGTTTGATGAGATCTTCGGTCACTTCGCCACGAGGTGCGGGGGTGGTGTTCATGCACTCGAGAAACAACTCAGTGTATCGCTGAGCGGTTCGAGCGAGCGGACTGGACCCACCGTGCGGTTGGGTAAAACGCAAGGCTTTCGAGTTCGCTGCAACGGTCGCGGTCTGGGGTGCGGCACGAGGCAATGCCTCGAGCGGATAGGGACCGAGTTCTACGCCTCGGTTGACCGCCCGGTCGTGGAGCAGCATCTTGCGCTTTACTGGGTAGTCAAGTGGCGCCGTCAGGCAAGCGCGGCCATTGCAAACAAACCGCCCAATGCACCTACGACCATCGACTGCTGAAAGTCCTTGGGCGTAATCTCTTTGATGCGTATGGCAGGGTCCTTGCCCGTCCACGTGTCTTTCACGATGTTGTACTCGATGAACGTGGCGAACAGGATAAATCCAAACACTGAACTGACCAGCGCGATGCGGCTCAGGTTATCGAGCGGTAGCGCGACGACGAGGATGAGCAGTATCGCCCAATGAAAAATGTGGCCGCCGTAGGTCATCCAATGAAACTGCTTGGGGTCGTTCCCCGCGTAGTCGAAGTCGAAGCGGAAGAAGGATAGACCTTTCGGTGCAACCCGGGGTGCGGTGGCGTTGGCGGCGCGTGCGCCGCTGTAGTGCCCCCATTCGTGAAACAACGAGGCGAGCAGCAGGCCCACTAGTATCGCATCGCCCACCGCGACGACTTGCGCGATCCATAAGCCTGACACTGCATACCATGTGTCAGCCGCGGCCCACAAAGACAATCCGGCAAACACAACGGCAAGGTCTTTGATGACCATGCCGATGAGACCCGGCTCCGACGACTCTTCCTCGCCAACGGCAGTTGACTCGTTGTGCTCCGTTGCTCCGTCCGACGATGCTTCAGCCATGTCAGCTCTCCAGGCCTTTCTTCCCGGCTTCGCGAAACAGCGGCTCGTATTCGGCAAAGGCGATGGGATTGGTGCTGGCGCCGATCGTGGTGCCTGCGTCGGTCGTGAGGGTATGGCCGGTGGTATAGCCGGATTCATCGCTCGCAAGCCACAGCGCGGCATTGGCGACATCTTCGGCGAGTCCTGGTCGACCCTTGAGAGGAGAGTTCTGCGCGAGAATCTTCTTGGTTTCTTCAATGGCGGTGTGATCGCCTGTGGACACGTTCGCCACCATGGCGGTCGCCATACCCGCCGGTGCAATCGCGTTGACCCGGATGTTGTGCTGGCAAAGTTCTGCGGCCACGCCCTTGGTCAGGCCGACCACGGCGTGCTTGCAGGCCGTGTAGCAATGCGGACCGAGGCCGCCGAGGATTCCGGCGGTGCTCGCCATGCTGATGATCGAGCCCGATCCCTGTGGCGTCATGACGCGTGCTGCATGTTTGCACCCGTAGAAAACGCCGTTCAACAGGATGTCCACCGTGAAACGCCATTCGTCGCCGGGGGTCGTCGCGATGGGGCCGACAGCGCCAACGATACCGGCGTTGTTGTACATGATGTCGAGTCTGCCGAAACTTTCGACGGCAGTGTCGACCAAGTTGGCGATGTCGTCCTCATTACGTACGTCGCACTTGACGAATACAGCCGAATTACCGAGTTCCTCGGCAATGGCGGCACCGGCGTCTTCCTGAATGTCGCCCAACGCGACCAGCGCGCCTTCTTCAACGAACCGCCGCGCGGCTGCGGCGCCAAAACCGCTAGCGGCGCCAGTAATTGCGGCGACTTTGCCTGCCAGTCTCATATCTTCCCCCTAATCGCTGTGCTAGTACCCTTTGGTCTTGTCGATAATACCCTCTAAATCCTCACCGCGGGTAAATTTACCCAGGTTGGTGATGAAGCGCTGTAGGTTGCGTTCGGCGCGATACTGGCTGGCACCGGCGGTGTGGGGGGTCATGACGACGTTGGGCAGACTCCACAACAGACTATCGGCGGGCAGTGGTTCTCGCGGTGCAACGTCCAGTCCTGCACCCGCGAGCCGGCCTTCCCGCAGTACATCGACCAGCGCTTGCTCATCCATGACCTCGCCGCGCGTCACGTTGATCAGGTATGCGCCAGGCTTCATGTGCGCAAGGGCTCTTGCGTTGATGAGCTTGTCAGTCCGACGCGTCAGTGGGCAACAAATCGACACTACATCGGATGCCGCTAACACCTCCAACAGGTTGTCGCTCGACTCCACGTGTTCGACACCGTCTCCAGCGGGTACCGGATCGCAATCCACCGCGCGAACGTGCATGCCGAAGGCGACAGCACGTCGCGACATCGCACGCCCAGTCCCGCCGAAACCGATGATGCCCATCGTGGTGTCAGTGAGTTCTATTTCGTTGGCCCGCAGCTCCGGACGGTGCTGCCAGCTATCAGCGCCAAGATCGCGTGCGGTGGCGAGTTGGCGGGTCAGCATCAGCAGCAAGCCGAAACCGTGGTCTGCGAGGTGTTCGCCGACCAAGCCTTTTTCGCTGGTCAAAACGACTGGACTGTCGATGAACTCGGGGTACATGAAAGAATCGACACCGGAAGAGATCGATTGCACCCATTTCAGCTTAGGTGCGGCGGCGAACAACTTAGGCGGCAAAATGCCGAGTATGACTTCCGCATCGCCAACGTGCTCGAAAGCCTCCTTATACTCGACGACACGAACGTCGGCGTTGTGACCGGCGGCATGCTGGATTCGGCTAAGGTCGGCATCTGTAATCCGATTGAGCGTCAATCCGGGAATGATGACGATTTTCATGCGTCGACGAGCTCCACAGTGACACTGCCCACATTGCAGTCGAACTCGCCCGTGAAGCGCCCCGGCGCGAAAGGTGTCTTGCCGTACGCACCTGTAATGACGTGCTGTCCGCTCTGCAATTCGAGATCGTACGTCGCAAGGGTGTTGGCGAGCGTGGCGAGCGAGTCGAACGGGTCGTCAATGTGCCCGCGGCTGTTGACGGACTCGATGATGTGCGTGCCTCGAGACAGCGTGACTTGCATGTCGTCGAGTGCGGGTGCGTTACAGGGTACCGGTGTGCCGACCACGATACCCCAGTTGGATAGGTCGTCTGCGACTCGCAGTCCGGCGCTCGCCCCTTTGGGCAGCCGTTTCTGATTGATTTCGAAAGCCGGGGCGATACTTGTCACGGCAGCCAGTGCCTCCGCCCGCGAAGTACCGGCACCTAGAGGCGCGCCTAGGATGAGGCAGAGTTCGTTCTCGATCTGTCCCGTATACAACCTACTCAAGGGGAGCGACGCACCGGAATGCAAAATGCGGGAGGCCAGAATAAAACCGAAAGGCCGTACACCATCACCCATGGCGTTGCGATTGGCGCCCGACGTCATACCGATCTTCCAACCGCCGACGGACTCGCCTTCGGCGAGCCACCGATTCAGCAGCACGATCTGTGCGCGGTGTCCCGCATCCAGCGTGAGGTCCTCGTCTTCGAGCCCAACGCCGGGGTCGTCGGGCGTTTGGTGCAATTGCCACAGGGCATCACCGAAAGCGTCAGCAGTCACTGTAGTGGCACCTCGAGTCGCTTTGGGTGCGATTCATGAGCGTTCTCACCGGGATTGCATCCCCGCATGAATGGGGTTCGAAGATAGCATACTGCGTACAGGGGTGATCTGCCGCACGAAACCGGTCGAACGAAGCGCATAAGATTGTGCGATGCGTCTGGTGTACCTCATTATCGGTTTGGCTTTGATTGGCGCCATGGTATTGCCTTTCTTCATGACCGGCCCGGACGGCTTGCCGTTGATGACGATGGACAAGTTTATCGACGACAATACGCCTGAGGTACTGGACACGCCGACCGAGGTGTATCGCTGGAAAGACGCGGACGGTGTGTGGCAGTTCGGCGATACGCCTCCCGAGACCGTGAATGCCGAAACGGTAGAGATCGAAGAAAACCTGACGCCCATCAAGGCCACCTGGGCTGCGGAGCTGAAAGCGAGGGAAGCGCAGGCGGGAGAGGCAAACACCGGTCCGAATGTGAAGATTTTGCACGACGCCTATGGCGGTAAGGCATTACAGAAAGCCAAGGATGCCGCCGGTTTGGTAGAGGGGCATTCGGAGCAACTCGAAGAACTCCTAAAGATCGCCAAACCCAAGTAACATCCCTGCATCGGTCGAAGCGAGTTGGCCGTACACAACGGGGAGCGACAATGCTAGACGGTTACAAGGTTCTCGACACCGACGCGCACCAGATGGAACCGCCCTCAATGTGGGCGAAATACATAGATTCAAACTTTGCCGACCGTGCACCCGCCGCTGGCGATCTCGGAAACGGGGAGCGGGGCATGCTGTGCGAAGCCGAACCGCTTGCCAAGCAGGATGGTGCTTACCCCATGCACTCCAAAGAGTTTCTCGAAGCGTCGCGCCGCGCGATGCAGAGATTCGATCGTTCGCGCCAACAAGGTTTTAATGCCGCGAGCCGACTGGAAGACATGGATGAGTTCGGTGTGGACGCTCAAGTGATATATCCCACCGTTGGCGGACAGCTGCTCGGAAAACCGTTCCATGATCTCGAGTTGTTGGCGGCGTGCTGTCGTGCGTACAACGATTGGAGCATCGAGTACTGCGGCGTGGCACGTGAGCGCCTGCATCCTGCAGCGATGCTGCCAATGCAAGCGCCGGATTTGGCGGTTGAAGAGGTGCACCGTGCAGATGAGCGTGGTGCGGCTTGTTATTACGTGCGCCCTAATCCCGTCGCAGGTCGCAACCTGTATCACGAGGACTACGACCCGCTGTGGGCCGCCATCAGTGCTGCGGGTAAGCCGATCTGTATTCACGATTCAGGCTCGCCTTATTGGCCAAGTTACGGTGACCGGATGGACACTCACACATCGGGACACATCATCGCCCACCCCGTAGAAGCCATGGTGGCCATGATGTCGCTGATTTGGTTCGGCGTGATCGAGCGCCATCCGGCTCTCAAGGTGGTGCATGTAGAAGCGGATGCTGGGTGGCTGCCGTACTGGCTGCAGCGTATGGAACAACACTACGACTTTTCCGGACAAGCCGAGCACCCTTTACTCAAAAAACGTCCTACCGAGTACTTCAAGGCCAACTTCTTGGTCGCCGCCCGAGGCGATGAGATGACGTTACCCGCGGCTGTAGAATTGGTGGGAGAGGACTATCTGACCTTTAACACGGACTATCCGCACCCGGACGGCACGTGGCCGCAAGGCATGGCGGATCTCGCGGCTCAGCCGATCAGCGACGCTGCCAAGCGCAAGATCCTGTGGGACAACGGCGCGCGGGTATTCGACTTATAGGCCTCCGGTCACGTACAAGCACTGACCGGTAATCCAACCGGCGGCGTCCGATGCCATAAATACGACGGCGTTGCCGATGTCTTCGGGGCGACCGAGACGCCCGAGCGGAATGTGCAGGAGTTTCTCCAGCGGCTGATCGTCCGGAAAATTCGTGGATTGGTTGAAGTTCTCGGTCGGTATTGGCCCGGGCGCCACGCAGTTGACCCGTATTTTGGGCGCGAGTTCGATGGCAAAGGTTTCAGACAGACTATTTACCGCTGCCTTCGAGGCGGCGTAGGGCCCGTTCTTGATCGAACCGCCGGGGCTGGCAGCGCGCGAGGAGATGTTGACGATGACACCCTCGTCCATGTGCTCGGCAGCCACCTTGCAAGCCATGAACACGGCCTTTAGATTGAGATCCAGTTGAGCGTCCCACCGGTCCTCGGGCGTGCGCGTCAAGTAGCGCGGGGTAGCGTCCGGCAGGCCGCCGGCGTTGTTGACCCAGATATCCACGCCGCCCGCGCCGTCGGCGGTCGCGGCGATGGTTTCGAGTTGCTCGCTGACGGTAACGTCAGCCACGACCGGATAGGCCTTGCGTCCCAGAGATTCGATTTCTGCCGCCAAACTTTCGAGGTCCTTAGCCGTGCGTGCGCTAATCACGACGTCGGCGCCGGCTCGGGCCAGACACAGGGCGATGCCCCTGCCGATGCCTTTCCCTGCTCCTGTGACCACCGCGCACTTGCCGTCGAGTCGAAATGGGTCTGTCTCTGTCATGTTGCCCTCTGCCCTAAGCTCGCTTTGATCCGTATTAGAACCCGTTTAGCGGTGACTGCCAATTACGTGGTAAGTTTGCGCTTCGTTGTTTGTGAGGCTCGACCATGGCCTATGCACCCAGTTCACGACCCTTCTACGATGCCGACAGCCACATCATGGAGCTGCCGGATTTCATTACGGCTTACGCCGATCCATCGATTCGCGATGAGATACCCCAGGTCAGCTACAGCGCGTCCATCGTCACCGACGAGGAAGTCGACGAGATCATGGCACAGGGCGGGCGGCACAGCGATACGCACATCGCCGCCCAACTGGCCATGGGTGACGCGCTGATCGCCGAGTCCAAAGAGATTCAAGCCCTGGGCGCTTTCACTGCGCAAGACCGGGTGCAGGCGATGGACATGCTCGGTTTCACCAAGCAGTTGGTATTCGCCACGCACAGTGTGGCGTTTCCGTTCCATCCGAGTTCCAAACAACCGCTACACCTGCGTTATGGAGCGACGCGCGGCCACAACCGTCATATGGCGGAGTTCTGTTCGGAGGACGATCGCTTCATGGGCGTCGGCATCGTACCTTTGGACGATCCCGAACTGGCCATGGAAGAGGCCGAGTGGTGCATCAAACACGGGCTTGAAGCGATTTGGGTCCCGCACCGTGCACCGCTCGGGAGAGCGCCGGGGCACGTCGAGTTGGAGGGTTTCTGGGCACGCTTGGCGGAAGCCGGCGTCCCGTTCGTTCTGCATGTCGGTGGAGCGCCGTTGCAGGTTCACAAAGCTTGGGGTAACAACGGCCGTGCTGCGACCAAGGACTGGCTGGGCGGCGGTGAGAACGTGCGCACAAAAGACGCGGCGGTGTTGCATCAAGCGCCGGAGATGTTCATCAGCATGCTGATCATGGACGGTGTGCTGGATCGTCACCCGCAGCTGCGCGGTGCTGCTGTGGAACTGGGAGCCGGTTGGGTACCGGCAATGTTGCACCGTCTGGACGATGTCTGCCGCATCTTCGGTCGGGCCGACGAGTCCGTACGGTTTGCGCGCAAGCCGTCCGAGCAGCTCACCGAACAGATGGGTTTCACGCCCATGCACAATGAGGACGTGAAACGGCTGATCGATGAATCCAACGCCGATCTGTACCTCTTCTCCAGCGATTATCCGCACATCGAAGGAACGAAGGATCCGATTGGACGATTCGAGCGGACGATTGGCGCCTCGTCTGAGGCCGTTAAGTCGAAGTTCTACGCCGAGAACTTTTTACGGTTGTGGCCGGAGGCACGGGTGTCATGATTGTCAAAGCGTTGGGAGTCGTTGCCGCACTCGTCGCGGTGGTGGTGTTGGTGGGTTATTTTGCCGTGTGTCCCTGTTCGCGAATCCCGGGCGGACCGCTGTCGGGGCAGGGTCATGCCGGCACTGTTGCGGATTGGTCGTTCGTCAACGAAGTGCCGTTGTGTCAAGTCCAAGTGGATCGCGGTATCCCTTGGTCGATTAATCTCAATTGCATGGCGACGGACACGGGCGAACTCTATGTCAGTTGTTCGCGCTGCGAGGGTAAGGCCTGGTCGAGTGCCGCACTGGCGAATCCGAACGGTTACATTCGCGTCGCGGACACTATATACCCGGTGGCGCTGCGGCGGGTGACGGAAAACGCCGAGTTGGACCGTGCCTGGGCCGCCAGAGCGCGTAAAGTGCAGCGCGAGCAAGAGCGCCCCGATCACTGGTGGTCGTTTGCGCTAACGACGCGTTAGCCTCGCGCGGGGACACCGCGCCTCGTTAGCCGGGCATGGGCAGCACGCGACAGGTTTGCAGTTGGCGTATCCAATGACAAAAACTCTCTTCGCTGTTGCAAGTGTCGGTGAAGCCCGCCTGCTTGATCTTCACTGTGCTGACAAAGGTAGGTGGAGGCGCGGTCGACGTGCCGTAGGCTAGACACATATCTGCGTAGTGGTGCGACTCACCGAGCATGACGTCGAGCGAGCTCGGCTGTAGATGGTGGTCGGCAGCGATACGTGTCCACAAATCTCTTCGCGAACCGAAGTATTCCACCAGGCTCGTGGGTTCGTCGGGCCCGGGCTCGACACCCAGGCTGGAGGCTATCGCGGGCCACATATCGCGCCACAAGAAAACCTCACCGTTGGTGACGTTGAAAGTCTCGTTGCGAGCCTCGGGAGTTATTGCTGCCCAAACGCACGCGTCAGCAACCAGGCGCACGTCGGCAGCTTCCCACACCCAGTCCTTGCCGCCTGGAAACGCGAACGGCTTACCCTCGTACTGACGCATCGCTGCATAAACGCCGATCACTGGAGGCAAATTCATTACTACACCGTAGTTGGGTCCCACGATGAGCTGCGGCCGCAGGATCGTGTAGCCGAAACCGATCCGTTGACTAACTTGTTTTAGGAAATCTTCCTGCAGCCAATAGAAGTTGGCGTGGTCGACCCGCGGTTGACTCTCTCGGGCAGGCACTCGCATCGGTTGCACTGCCGCGCCGTAGGCTTTCGTTCCTTGTAGCAACGTTACGTGCTCCACCTGCGCGTTCGCCAACAAAGGCGTCATCAAGTTGTCCAGCATCCGCCCATTGGTATCGATCTGGTGCGGATCGGACCAACCTGCGAGCAAACCAGGCAGTTCGAAGACAGCGGTATAGACGACGTGAGTGACGTCGGTAAATTGGGCGGCGAGCTCCGCGCATGCTGTCGAATCGCGCAGATCCAGGGCGATGTGGCGATAGCGTTCGTCGACCACTCCCTCTTCCAGAAACACGCTTTCACTTCGACTGACAGCCACAATCGTCCATCCCTCGCGATGAAAGGCATTGACGGCAGCCGTGCCGACCAAGCCGCTCGCACCGACGATTAAGACTGTGCGTGACTCGGGGGCTTTGCTAGGGTCGCTCTTGGATTCTCGGGAGGGCTCTAGGGACTTCACTTTGCACACCTGTGTCTTCTTACATGTCTGATACTACTGCAGGCCTTCAACGCGCACCTTATTTAAGGCCGGTATTCTTCGGCTCGATGGCCTTCGTGCTCATCAACTTCCTGTTGCCGTTGCGCGCCGACGATCTCGGCATTGGTGCGGTGGGTATTGGCTTCATGTATACGGTGTTTACCGGCACCATGCTCATCGTGCGACCGTTCGTGGGTTATTGTCTGGACAGGTTCGGACGAAGATGGTTCTTCACGAGCGCGTTCGTCTTTTATTGTCTTGCCATGGCCGTGTTCGCGCAGAGCACGACGTTTGTCGACTTTTGCATCGCCCGCGGATTGCAGGGTGTCGGTGCATCGCTGATGTGGGTCTCCGCGCGAACCATCATTGCCGATCTTCATGACCATTCGCTGCGCGGATTGGCAATGGGTAGATTGACCACGTCGTCCGTGCGCGGCAGCATGCTGGGCGCAGTGTATGGCTTTACGCTGCTCGGTTTCCTGCCGATCGCGCAAGCGTGGATGTGGGCCTTTGCCGGTTATGCGCTGTTTGCGTTCATCGCCTTGTTGTGGTCGGCGTTTGCAATCGAGGAAACCAAGAAGGTTGAGCAAGACGCGGGCGAGCGCATCGACTTGTCTGCAGTGCTGTCTACACCGCTGATAAAGATCTTCGTGGTGGTTTTTTTGTCGATGTTTGCCAGTGCGCTGATAGAGCCGATTTATCTGCTGTATCTGCGTAACAAGTTCGAAATCGGTCCACAACTGCTGGCGGCGGTATTTCTTCCTGCGGGTATCGTATTCGCCATATTGCCGCGTTACTCGGGTGCGTGGTCCGATCGCTTAGGGCGAGCGCCGCTGATTGCCATGGGCTTGGCATTTGCGGGCCTGGTATCCGCCTCGCTGCCCTATTGGCCGTCCCTATGGCTCATCGCACTGTCGTATATTCTATTTTCGGTTGGATGGGCCATGGCCAGTCCGGCAGAAGACGCGCTGGTCGCGGATTTGGCACCGGCTGCCGTTCGAGGGTCCGTCATTGGCGCCAAGGAAGCAGCCGGCGGCATCGGTGCCGCTCTGGGACCGCTGGTCGGCGGCTATCTATTCGAAACCTTGGACCAACGACTCGCGTTTGCGGTCAACGGTGCAGTGTTGTTGTCGGCCAGCGCGCTGGTCCTGATTTGGTTTGGTTCGGGGCGCGCTGAGAGGTCTTAGAGGGCGGTTGCGCGCGCCATGAACGAGTGTCATATTCTTCTGTCCCGACACGAAGATGAGGGTTGCCACATGAGTGAGTCTGCCGGGAAATGTTTGTGCGGAGCCGTGACCTACACCGCGCGTGAAGTGGACAAGCATGTTCACGCCTGCCACTGCTCGATGTGTCGCGGCTGGACCGGCGGGCCGATGTTGGCCGCCTCGGTGGGTAGCATCGAATTCGACGGGGAAGAGCACATCAAACGCTATCAATCGTCGGAGTGGGCCGAACGCGGCTTCTGTTCGCGGTGTGGCTCCAGCCTGTTTTACTACTTGAAACCTCAAGACATGTACATCGTTGCCACGGGAACGTTTGACGACGCCGAGCAGTTCAAGCTGGAAGGCGAGATTTACGTGGATGAAAAACCCTCGGGTTATGACTTTGCGGGCGATCACCCGCGCATGACCGGCGAGGAGTTCATGGCTTCGATGGGCCAATCGGAATAGGCCCAAGGCAAAGGCGCAAGATGGCGGAACCCCTGACAGGATTTCGAGTCGTCGAGATGACCATCGCCGTGCAGGGGCCGGCCGCGGCGCTCTACCTGGCAGACATGGGTGCTGAGGTCATCAAAGTCGAACCGCCGCTGGGTGATGCGAGTCGCTATGGGCGGGGCAGAGGCAACGAGCTGCCCGAAAACGATATGGGTCCGCAATTCGTTGCTTGCAATCGCGGCAAACGATCTGTGTGTGTTGACTTGTCGACCGAACTCGGCATCGAAGCCGTGCACAAGCTGTTGGAGACTGCGGATGTCTATCTGACCAATTATCGCGAACCGGCGCTCAGGAAAATGGGGCTCGACTACGCCACGCTCAGCGAGCGTTACCCCGAACTCGTGTATGCATCGGTAAACGGGTTCGGACCGAAAGGGCGTGATGCCGACAAAGCCATGTTGGACGGCGCGGCCGTCGCCCGCGGCGGGCTTGCCCACATGACCGGAGCTGCGAACGGTCCGCCGAATGTGCCGGGTGCCATCGTCGGCGACACCGCCGGTGCGATGCAGTTGGCGTTGGGTGTGGTCACAGCCTTGCTCGCGCGCGAACGCGGTGCGGGTGGGCAGTGCGTACAAACCAGCGCGTTGGGCACTCAGTTGTGGTTGCAGCAGTGGGAGCTCACCCATGTCTCCATGACCGGTGCTGCGCTGAACCGAGACGGCAACCATCATCCCAACATCAGAGGTCCTTATGGTATCTACGAAACCAGCGACGGTGGAGCGATTCTGATTGCGGCGACCATGCAGCAAGACGATTGGGATGCGTTCTGTGTTTTCGGTGGCGTTGCCGAACTCGCCGTCGATCCCCGTCTGCAGACATCGGCCCAACGTTTGGGTGAAGGCCTGACCGAAGCCGATTCCGCCGAAATACGCGGCAAGCTGCAGTGGGCATTTGCGCAAAAAACGGCGATGGAGTGGGATGACTTTTTGCGTACACAACCCGAGATCATCTGGGAGCGTGTCCGCGACTGGCACGAGGTGTTGGAAGACGAGCAGAGTCTCGTGAATGATTACTTTGTCGACATTGATGTGCCTGGGCTCGGTACGCACACGACCGTGGGTACACTTGTCAAAATGTCGCAAACCCCCGGATCGGTGAAAGGTGGTCCGCCGCAGCTGGGCGAAGGCAATGTTGAATTGCTGGGGGCAGCGGGCATGTCTAGCGAGACGATTACGGAAGTGACCCAGGCTGCGGCAGATGCAAAAGCGGCAGCACTGGCGGAGTTGTTTGCGGCACAAACGAACTAGCGGGGTACTGATGCACACGATTTCACATCCGCCTCTTTTTTACGAAGCACCGGCAGCCGACTACGGTCCTGATGAGGGCGCGATGCGCGCTTACCTGCGCGACGGTACGGCCCGTGCTGCCGGGATTGGCAATCGGGGACCGATCCGTTTCACCGACACCGGTGAGTTAGATCCGGACATTCTCAATGCTTACTCGGAGTACGGTTTCTACATCTTCGAAGGGGTCATCTGCGCGGAGGAGTTGGCGGACATCGAACGTGATGTCATCGCGATGTGGGAGAATGCCCCGGTGACCAAAGGCGAGGCCGTCGACAAGCACGGGCGCGCAGCTTTGGCGAGCGATGTGACGGCGCCGTGTCTGTCATGGGTCAAACCCTTGAGCGATCCCATCGGGGGCACGGACCGTGCGCATGGCCGCCACCCGGCCAAGATGGTGGAACCCACTCCGCGAGACGGCGCGCCTGAGCAGATTCTGCAACTCGTGCTTGGCTCTCTCCAATTCTCCGATGCGTGTTTACGACTGTATGGGCATCCTGAATTGCTACGCATCGCTGCAGCCATTCACGGCGATGACTTCGTACCCTTTAATGAAGCCGTGTGGCTCAAGCACCCGCGACTGGGCGGCTCGGTAGCATGGCACCAGGATGGATTCACGCATTGGGACGCGCCTGATTTGGACGAGAACACCCATGGTTTCAATTTCATGGCGCAGTTATACGGATGCGATGCCGCCAACGGCTTGTGGGTGGTTCCCGGCAGTCACCGTCAGGGCCGAGTGGATATCAAGTCCCGCGTCACTGCCGTGGGTTCAGATCGGTTACCCGAAGCGGTGCCCATGATTTGCGCTCCGGGCGACGTGGGCATGTGTAATCGTCAAGCCGTGCACGGATCGTTCGCGAACACCAGCGATGCCATGCGCGTTACGATCAACTTCGGTTTTCACCGGCGCAGCTCGGTCCTCGGTGTAAAAGGCGGCGGCATACACAATGCCGTCACGACGTACGATGACGCCTACATCGCACGACGCTCGAAGATGATTGGCTACGGCATAGATGCGCGCCGACGATGTTATCCGAACGAAGTACCGTACGAGTATCAACCCTTGGCGCAACTGAAGCTGGAATTCGACGAAGCGGCTCGCGATGACATTCGCGACTACAATCTTTTCGATCTGGGGATCTAGTGTCCTGAACTGCCGCGCTTAGCGTCGATCGATAATCGTGTGCTCTTTGCCGAAGCTGATCGTCGAGCGGTGCATGTCGATGAAATTGTGCTCGTCTTTGATGAACGCCGCATTGGCAGTGCGTGCTTCGTTGGTCGGCACGCGTGCCGTGTCGACCCAAGCTTCGGCGTGACCCAGATAAGAATCCACTTGGGTACCGCGAGCAGCCTGCAGTTCGGCGTCGATGGGTGAGTTGGCCCGATGCACCTGACGGTAGCAGAGCGTACCCGCGGCCTCCGCGTGCGAACGCACGATCGGACCGTGGTGGGTCAGCCAATAGTGACGCGCCTCTTCTTCGGTCAGCCGCGCCTGATGACGCAGTGGGAAGAACACCCGCAAAACGTTGGACTTCGGTTTGGCGACGATGTTTTCCGGCGAGGGATTGACCTGTGGATATTCGTAAGCCATCCACAGCGGCGATTGGGGTAGATCGATGAACTTCGCCTCGTCCTCGAGAAGCGCAGCCCCGGCGGTCTGTGCGGCTTGGGTCTGCATGTTGGCGACGAGTTCGGCTTCCGACTCCCACCATAGCTCGGCTACCCCGTCGTAGTGCGGCTCCATGTTGCCGCGCGCACGCTGAGCACCGGCGTTATCGGCATCCGCCAAAGTGTGGGTTTGTACGTAGCGTAAGATCTTGAGGTCTTCGGTGAAGCTCGCTACCAACGGAGCGTGTTGGTGCAACCAATAGTGTTGAAACTCTTCGAGTGACAGTTGGGGCTGGCGGCGTAGCGCGAAAACCAATCGAATCATGAGCGGTCTCTCAAGCGGCGTTGCCTTGGCAATGTGGGACTGGACAGATTAGCATGCGGCCGGTAAAGGCAGCAATGCGCCAGGGGTGTCCAGCAATGTCAGTACTAGAGTTTAACACGTGACCCAACGGTATAGTCGCTATTACCTCTGGTACGTCGTAGGCATTCTTACTCTGGCTTCAACGTTTTCGATCATCGACCGGCAGATTCTCAATGTGATGATCGGGCCGGTGAAGCGGGACCTCGGCGGCATCTCGGATTTCCAAGTGTCGCTGATCATGGGGTTTGCCTTCACCTTTCTCTACAGCGTGCTGTCCTATCCCGCGGGCTGGATCGCAGACCGCTACAACCGGAAGAACTTGATGGTGGCGGGTATTGCGAGTTGGAGTCTACTGACGATGATTTGCGGCACCGTCAGTCAGTATTGGCATCTGTTCCTGGCGCGCATGGGTGTGGGCGTTGGGGAGGCAACGCTCGGGCCGGCCGCCAACTCAGCGCTTGCCGACTATTTCGACGCCACGCGCCTGCCGCTTGCCATCGGCATCGTCTCCTCGGCACCCTTTATCGGGCAAGGCCTGGCCAACATCGCCGGTGGTCCTTTGATCGATTATCTGGAGTCCACCCCCAACTTCGTCCTGCCGTTGCTCGGGGAGGTGTATTCGTGGCAAATGGTGTTCATCGTGGTGGGCGCGCCAGGGCTGTTAATCGCGCTTGCCATGTGGTGGATGGACGAACCGCAACGCCGCGGCAAGGTCAACGCCGAGGGGCGGGGGGTACCATTCAGTGAAGTGTGGGCTTTCGTCAAGACGCGCCGCGCCTTCTTTTTCTTCCTCTTTACCGCTTATCTGTGCCTGGCCACTCAAGGATGGTCATTGTTTTCCTGGATTGTCGAGTACTATGTGCGCAACCACGAGTGGACGCGTACGGAAATCGGACTGTCGTACGGTTCGATAGCGATGGTCGTCGGCATCGTGGGCAGTATTGCCGGGGGTTTGCTCGCCGGGTACTTCATGGCCCGCAATGTGCCGGACGCAACTTTGCGCATCGTGCTTGCTGGAACGCTCGTCTTGTTGCCGACCGCCACATTGCTGACGATCGTGCCCAATCCCTGGACCGCGTTGTGGTTGTTGATCCCCGTCACGTTCTGCATGTCCATGCCGCCGGGTTTGATCATGGCTACGCTGCAGGCCATCGCGCCCAACGAACTGCGCGGGCAAATGGTCGCCTTCTATTTGATCGCTGTGAATTTCCTGTCGTATACGTTTGCGCCGTCGCTACCTGCGTTGATTAGCGATGGCGTGTTTGCAAGCGAGCTGGCTCTGGGTAAGTCGATTTCGATTCTCGCCGCCGTCAATTACACCGTCGCAGCGCTGTGTTTGTATCTTTGTCTAAAGCACTACCGACAAGCACTAAAAGCGGCGCGAGCCTGGGTGACCTAACCTCCCGCAGTTTCCAGCTACAGTGAGGTGCCGCCGTCGATCGCGAGGTTGGCACCGTTGATGCCGCCGCCGTGCTCGGAGACCAACAGCAGCGCCATGGCGGCGATCTCTTCGACAGTGTTGAGGCGCTTGATCGAAGCTTCCTGGGCGTAACTGTTCTTGAACTCTTCGTAAGTGATACCCATGGACTCCGCTGCCGCCGGGCCGCTTTCCTTCATCAGGTCAGTTTCCACACCGCCGGGGCTGATGGCATTCACCGTAATACCGTGTTCGCCGTACTCGAACGCGGCAGCCTTGGTAAAACCGTTCATCGCGTGTTTGAACGTAATGTAGTGCGAGACGCTGGCTTTGTTGGCCTGACGCCCCTCGACGGACGAGATGTTGATGATGCGTCCCCACTTGCGCGGCAACATGTCCGCCAACGCCTTGCGGGTCGCCCAGAAGCAGGAGTTGAGAATCCAATCGTTGGCTTCCTGCCAGGCGGTATCGGTGAGTTCGTGCACGAGGGCATAACCCGATGAGCCTCCGGCGTTGTTGACGAGAATATCGACTTTGCCGAATTGGGTGATGGCAGTATCGATGAGTGCGTGCACATCCGCTTGCAGCGTGACATCGCCGGCCACAAACAACGTGCGATCGCCTGCTTGCATTTCTGCGAGAGCCTGCTCGCCCTTGGTTTGACTGCGACCGTTGATCACGACGCGAGCACCGGCATCAACGAAGGCATCGGCAATACCGCGGCCGATACCGCGGGTACCCCCGGTGACTACCGCTACCTTGCCGTCGAGTTGCACGGTAGAGAGGTTGGTAGACATCATCGAACTCCATTAGTTTTTGCCTTTGCGAGGGACTTTACCCTAATCTACGGGTTGGTATCCGAATCGACATAAGGAATGCGTGTATGGGAAGGGTCGAAGGCAAAGTAGCGCTGGTCACTGGTGCGGCATCTAATCCAGGGTTGGGTAGAGAGACCGCTCTGCGCCTGGCCGGCGAAGGTGCCAAGCTCGTCGTCACCGATGTCGATGAACCGGGTGCACAGGCGTGCGCGCAAGCCATCGTCGAAGCGGGTGGAGAAGCACTTGCCTTGAAGCAGGATGTCTGCGACGAAGGTCGCTGGGAAGAGGTGATGGCCGCCACCAACGATGCCTTCGGCGGGTTGGACATTTGTGTGAACAACGCCGGCATTGCCGTGCTCGTGCCGATCGAACACATGACGCTCGAGCAGTGGAATCGCCAGATCGAGGTCAATCTGACCAGCGTGTTTCTGGGTTGCCGTGCCGCGCTCGGGGAGATGAAGAAGCGCGGCGGCGGCAGCATTGTCAATTTGTCATCGGTCGCCGGGCTTGTCGGGCTGCAGACTTGCGTTGCTTACGGCGCCGCCAAAGGCGGCGTGCGCATCATGTCGAAATCCGTTGCCATGGAAATGGCGGAATACAACATACGCTGCAATTCCGTTCACCCCGGTGTGATTTGGACAAACATGCAGGCGCAGGCGACCGGCGCCAACGATCCGTCCGGTTTGGATACCACCAGTATGCGTGTGCCGCTGGGTCGAGCCGGCGCGCCACTGGACATCGCCAACTGCATTCTTTACCTCGCGTCCGATGAATCGAACTACGTGACCGGAGCTGAGTTCGTGGTGGACGCGGGTATGACTGCGCAGTAACGGGTGAGTCCATGCTCATAAAAGGCGTTTTCTTCGATCTCGGGGGGACCTTGTTCCGCTATCCCGGGCGGCTTGGCGGCGGTGGTCTGGCGCACGTGATGGAGGCGCTCAGTATCGAGGCGACACCCAGGGAAATTGGTCAACGTTGGGCGGCAGCAACCCGACAAGCGGGCGAACACTTCGGCGCCCAGCGATACTTTCTGCATCGCGATCTATTCGAAGCTACCTTGCGTCATTTCTTGCAGGGATTCGGTCACGAGGTCGAGGCGGACGTATTCGACAAGTTCCATTTGCGCCAGCTGGAGGCGTTGCTCAAGCACATGCCGATTCGAGACGAATGCCACGCAGCGCTTCGACAACTTCGCGAACGGGGCCTGTACTTGTCTATCGTGTCCAACATCGACGACGACTACCTGGAACCGTTGGTTAACCGGCATGGTTTGCACGAGTACTTGGATCATTGGACCAGTTCCGAGGAAGCGCGTTCCTGTAAGCCCGATCCCGAGATTTTCCATTACTGTCTCGACAAAGCAGGCTTGAACGTCGACGAAGTTTTGTTCGTCGGAGACTCGCTGCATCACGATGTCGCGGGCGCGCACGCGGTCGGCATGCGTAGCGCACGAGTGGTTGAGGTAGGCACGACCACGCCGTTGACGCACGGTCTCGAAATCACCGCCGATCCAACCTACGAAGTGGTCGAACTGACCGAGCTCATCCCCATCGTGGATGCCGCCAACGCCGCGGGCTGAACGAGTAGAGCACATTGGCTAAGAAGCGCGCGTATTTGCCTGAGACACCCGGAGAGTTGACTCCGGAGTGGCTGGCGAAGACGCTGCATCGACCCATAGACCAGATTGACGTGACGGCGCTGGGCGAAGGCATAGGCTTCATGGGTGATGTGCTGTTGATGAGTTTCACGCCCCGCGACCATCCGCCTGCGAGTGCCGTCGTCAAGCTACCCAAAAAAGCTAATCGCGTGATGGGCGAAATGCTGGGCGTCTACGAGCGGGAGATCATGTTTTTTCGCGAATTCGGCGACGAAGTACCGATCCGCATTCCGGAAGTTTACTTCAGCGAGTTCGATCGCGATAAGGGCTCGGAAAATCAACGGCAAATCCTCGCACAGATCGACAAGGCACCCGTGTTCTTGAGCAAGCTCATCAACTTTCTCGGCGCAGCCATCGCGGGGGCCAAAAAGCGCCGCTATCTGCTGATCATCGAGTACCTCGACGGCATGCAGGCGGGCGATCAACTCGCCGGGCTTGGCGCCACACCGTGCGCGCAGGTACTGACGGAGATTGCCAAACTGCACCGACACTATCTTCACAGCCCGTCTTTGGATGAACAGTTCTGGCTGCTGCCGGTAGATATCGATGCGCGCTTGCGACACGGGATCTTCCTGCGTCACGTCGACAAGTTCGCAGCTTCAGCTCCCCCGGGTTTGGAGGACAAGCTCGCCTGGTTGCGGACATACGGCGAGGAGCTGACTCGCCGGTTTGCAGCCGATGCACCTGCAACGCTGCTGCACGGTGACTTGCGATTGGACAACGTCGTATTCGATGCAGAACGGTGTGCGTTCATCGACTGGCAGTTGGTGCGTTGCGGGCCTGCGGCGTACGACGTTGCGTATTTCATATCCAGCGCTTTACACGAAGATACGGACGCCGAAAAAACTAACGAATTACTTAAGCGGTATATCGATGTCTATGACGCCGAGGACTACTCATTCGAGCGTTTTAAACGTGACTACTATCGTGCGCTCATGATCATCCTTGCCAACCTGGCCGGTGTGGAACAGGTGGAGCTCGGCGACGGACGTGGGCAAACGGTCATGGCTGTCTGGTTTGCGCGCTTGGCGGCGCGCTTGAAAGACGTTGAGCTCGACGAGCTGCTGGCGCCGTCATGAGCGTGATGCGTGACTATGACGTGATTGTCGTGGGTGCCGGTGCTGCCGGACTTGCCGCGGCGTTGGCTGCCGCCAAAGCGGGCGCGTCGGTGCTGGTCGCGGACGCCGGAGAACGGGTCGGGGGCTCCTCCCGGTTGAGCGGGGGGCACTTCTATGCTGCTGGAACGACCGCGCAGCGCGAGGCCGGCATTGCCGACGACGCCGATGCGATGTTCGAACATTACATGACGCTCAATCAATGGATGGTCGATCCTGCTGTGGTGCGGCGCTACTGCGACCTCAGCGCCCCCACGTTCGAGTGGATACGCGAGCTGGGTGTGGAGTTTCCCGCAGCGGGTGTTTACGTCTCGGGTGTGGGTTCGGTGCCTCGCGGTCACCAGCCTGAAGGGGCCGGTGAAGCGGTGGTCCAGGTTTTGGAAGGACATTGTCAGAAGCATGGTGTCGAAGTGCTGCTGGATGCCCGTGTCGATCGCTTGTTAGAAGGCTCCGCAGGAACAGTGAGCGGTATTGCGATCGGACCCGATAAGGCAACGAGTGGTGCGGTAATACTGGCCACCGGTGGTTTCGGTGCCAATCAGGAGATGCTCGAACGGTTCTACCCGCAAGCCGTCAATGCCGGAGATTGGCGCTGGTACATCGGTACAGAGAGCGCCCAGGGTGATGGGATCGCGTTGGGTGAATCGGTGGGTGCGGTGATCGACGGGCATGGTCGCGGCTTGCTGCTGACCACCCCCGGCTTCAGTCGTGACTTGGAAGTGTTGCTGCCGGGATGGCTGATACTGGTCAATCGGCAAGGGCATCGTTTTGTCGACGAGGCGGCGCCTTATTCGGTATTGGGGGGCGTCATCGAGCGGCAGGGGGGTGCGGCATTTGCAGTGTTCGATGAAGCAGCACGCGCTGGGGCCAAACCGTCGCCGATGTCGCAAGCTTATTGGGTGGACGACGTGCTTGCCCGCAAAGCGGACGAAGGTCGCATTCATCGCGCGATGACCCTGGAAGCCTTGGCGCAAAGCATGGCAGTCGATGTCGAGGGCCTGAGTGGCACTGTGCAGCGTTACAATGCGGATGTGCAACGAGGCAGCGATGGCGCCTACTTCAAGACGCAGGGCCTTGCGCCCATTGCCGAGGCGCCTTTTTATGGGGTGGAAGTACGTCCGGCCATTGTCTGCTGGACGGGCGCCGGTGTGCGTATCGACGCGCAAACCCGTGTGCTCAACAAGCGCGAAGCGCCGATCTCGGGGCTCTATGCAGCGGGAGAGACGGTCGGCAATCTGCACGGCGATCGATATATCGGCGGTGGCGGATCGTTCGGGCCGTGTCTCGTGTTTGGTAAGCTCGCCGGGGAACAAGCCGCAGCTTACGTATTGGGTGCGAACGAGTAAGACTTGAATTGGATACTAGGTAAGGAACAGCTATGTTGGCAGAAGGTGACAAGGCTCCGGAGTTCAGCGTACTGAATCAAGACGGCACAACGGTGTCGTTGGCTGACTACGCGGACAACAACGTCATATTGTGGTTTTACCCGCGGGCCAGTACACCGGGATGAACACGCGAAGGCAAAGGGTTCCGTGATCGAATCCAACAGTTCACCGACAACAATACGGTAGTGCTGGGCGTCAGCAACGATGCGCCGGCCAAGAACAAGACATTCAAAGCCAAGCACGAGTTTCCGTTCGACCTCCTGTGTGACGAAGATCTTACCGTTGCCGTTGCGTATCACGCAGCGCCCGACGCGGGTGCAGGCCGGGCGAACCGCATCAGCTACCTCATCGGTCCCGGCGGCGTCATAAAAAAGGCCTACGCTAAAGTGAAGGCTGCCGACCATCCGGAGCAGGTGCTCGGCGACCTCTAGTCTAACTGGGCGCGGTCACTAGAGGCGCGGTGTCAGTACCTCTCGCGAGCGAATGTGGCCGGCCAGGTCTTCCGGGCGCCATAGGGACGGTTTGAGTGTTCTTGCACTGAACACAGTGGCGGCTTGATCGCGATAGTGGGCCGATTCCGGTCGGTCCGATTGACCGACCGGCAGGTAGATCCAACTTTGAATCGGCTTGGACAGCAGCACCACCTGTGTCGACGTTTGGCCGTGTCGGCCATGCCGCTCGAATTTGTCGTTAGCGTCGGCGTAACCCATGGTGCGCAGGGTAGTTACGCCTAATTGGTCACCTCCGCCGCCGCCGACTGGCCAGCTGACGTTGTCCCGCCCGACGCGAAACACACGGCCCCAGGGAGCGTCGGTAGTGCCGAGGTCCTTTCGCATCCGGGCCAGCCCTTCCTCCCAGGCCAGACGCACGGCCGCGAGTTGCGCTTGATTAAGCTGGATGGGTTTCGGCTCGCGAGGTTCGACGATAGCGTAGTGGTCGTCGATGAGTTCACGAATAGCCGCCCCTTGGTCGCTCGCATCGAGTTGTTTGCGCCAGTAGAAGTACTTGAGTGCGTCGCGATTGTCTCGGTCTAGTTGTCCATTCCATTCGAGCAGTTGTGCAAGCGCTTCAGAATCGTCTGGCGCAGATATAGCGAGCACGTTCAGCCAGCGCCGGTGCCCGTACGGCGTGACATCGACTGCGTAGGCCAGGGCCTCATCGATCGTGACACTGGCGTCGTTGTTTAACAACTCGACGGCCCGTGCACCGCGTTGATTGATCCAGCCGTCGAAGGCCGGGCCGTGGGCTGCGCTGGAGAATAGATAGCGCGGTTGTGCGTCCAGGTGAAATGGCGAATCAGGCAGCATTGCGTCGGGCGGAATGTTGCAGTTTTGCATGTAGCCGGCCGATGGATTGAGTACGCTCAGGTGGTCGGATGCGGGGTGAAAACCCTGCCAGGCGGTGGCCGAAGTGCTGCCGTCAACCGGCTTGGACCAGTCGAGGGATGGGTCGCGTACCGGCACGCGGCCGGTGCGTTGGTAGTAGATATTGCCGGACGTGTCCGCGGCCATCACGTTTTGCGGAAACATGGACAGCGTCGCGCAAGCTGCTTCGACGCCACGGTAGTCTTCAGCGAAGTTCAGCGCTTCCCAAGCGCGATTGCGGTTGGTGCCGGAGTCATAAGCGATGGCCGCGGCGTAGGCAAAGCCGTCTGCCGTCGCGATGATCGGTCCCTGGTGGGCAGCTTGCCAGGTAAAGGTTCTGGTGGAACCGTCGGGAAAGGCCAGGTCGACGGTGTGCTGTTCGAGCTCGCGCCATTCGCCGTCATATAGATAGACGTTCGGATCTTGCGGATGTAACTCGAGCTGGAAGACATCGGCGGTGTCCGGCCCTCCCGTGGTCATGGCCCAAGCCAGGTCTTCGTTGTGGCCGAGGCCGATGTAGGGGGAACCGGCCAAACCCACGCCGCTACCGGCCCAATCCCCGGCATGCACGCGCATTTCCCAGAAACGACTGACGCCGAACCAGGCGAGGTGCGGGTCGATCAACAAGATTGCATGACCGCTGGCACTGCGCTGGGGGCTCACCGCCCATTGATTGGAGGCGCGTTGCTCGCTCACGAATCCCGGATCGATACCGCCGCGTCGCAAATCGCCGAGCGCTTCGTCGATGGACCAGTTGTAGAGAAACATGCGGCCGAACGCATCTATCATCTGTGGCGTGATGGCTTCGTGGCGCCAGAATTCCGGGACGTCTTGCGGATTTGCGGCGTAAAAGTCGGTAATGCCGTTGGCAAATGCAGTGATCCGGCGACGTTCGTCAGCAGACATCGCAGCGGTCGAGGCTTGCGCGTTGCGCATATGGCCGAACATGTGGGAGATGAGCGAAGGCCCAATGCCATCTTCACCGCTCACTTCGGTCAGTTCGCCCATGGCGATTTTGAGATTGAGCAACAGTTGTGTGGGGCGGTCTTGAGCTTGAGCCCAACCCTGCGCATAAAGACCTGCCGCCACGGTGGGTGCATAGATGTGCGGAATTCCATAGCGGTCCCGGTAGATCACCGTTTTACCGGTGTCGAGGCCCTCTCCAGGTAAGCTGGTCGAAGCCTCACCCGGACCCCAACTCGGTGCCTGGCAACCCGCAATGGTCGCCAGGGTGACGGTGACTACCCCTAGGAAACGTTTTCTTATCATTGTGGACCCATTTTGTTGACTTATAGTGTGTGGTCTAAGCACGGAGGACAGATAGTGAAACTAGCAAACAACGTCGCCATTGTAACTGCAGCGGGCCGCGGCATAGGCCGCGGTATCGCGCTGTGTTTGGCCGAGGCGGGTGCGAAAGTAGCGGTGAATTCCTACTCACCCGAGACCACGGCTTCGACGGTCGAGGCGATTGAGCAACGGGGTGGTGAGGCAATCGGTGTAGTAGGGGACATCACCGATCCGGACAAGATGTTGGAACTACGCGACGCCGCGTTATCGAGGTTCGGACAGATCGACATTTTGGTCAACAACGTCGGGGCGGGTCCCAAACAAGCCATCGAACCGCAGGAGCACGAGCTTGGCTTAGCGACCGCGTTGTGGAACGCGTTGTACGCGCAAAACCTGTTGCCGGTGGTGTTGATGACGGAAGCGCTGTTGCCGCACATGCGGGAACGTAAGTTCGGCAAGGTCGTCAATCTCTCCTCGATCGCGGGGCGTGCGTCGTTGTCCGGGGAAATGCTCAAGCATTTCGTGCACCCTTCGTATGGGGCGATGAAAGCGGCTTTGGTCAATTACACGCAAACCCAGGCGGAACTGTTGGGGCCGCACAACATCAACGTCAATGCCGTTTGCCCCGGTATCGTTTATACGGATGCCTGGAAAGGCAACGCCGAACGCGCTGTCAACACCATCCCTCAATTCAAGGGTCAGGATCCCCGCGAATGGTTCGAAGGTATCGCAAGGGGCGACTATCCGGAGATCTTCGACCGCACACCGCTGCGGCGTGAGCAAACGGTGGAGGACATCGGCAACGCGGTGGTGTTCCTGGTCAGCAGCGACTCCATGAATATCACCGGGCAATCGTTGATGGTGGATGGGGGCATGGTCAAGATTTAACCCGCAGTTCGCGCTATGCTCCGGCTTCAAACCCCAATTTGAGGGGGAACGAGGGAAACGAGGGGAATCAACCGTGCCTTATGGATTTGGATCTGTCTTGAAAGCCGTTGTTGGCATCACCCTGCTCGCAGGGGCCTCTACGGGTGCCGTCGCACTCGCACCGGGTGACCGCGTCGATAATTTCCGACTGCTGGCGCACGACGGGACGTCGCACGAGCTCTACTACTACGCTGATGCACCGGCCGTGGTGTTACTTACTCACCGATCCGGCTGCGCAATCGATGCGGAAGGCTTCAATGGCCTGCGCAGCCGCTTCCGGGCAGACGGTGTGGAGTTTCTCATCGTCAATTCGACACTTGGTGAAACTCGCGAAGGCATTGCCGCAAGTGTGGCGGACCTCGGCCTAAACACCCCCGTGCTGATGGACACGACTCAGATCATCGGTGAGTCGATGACGTTGCGCCGCGCGGGTGAGGTTGTGGTCATGAACCCACGCGGGTGGACAATGGCGTATCGAGGCGCCGCTGCTCAGGCAGCGAGTGCGATTGACGCCTTGATTACCGGTCAGCCGATTCAAGCTGCAACCAGCGCCATAGAGGGATGCGATGTCGCCTTTCCGGAGCTTGCCAATCGAGACAAGCATGCGAACATCTCTTACTCGCAAACCATTGCTCCGATGCTCAAAGACAACTGCGTGACCTGCCACCGCGAAGGCGGTATCGGACCGTGGGCGATGACGAATTACGACATGGTGCGCGGGTTTGCGCCGATGATTCGGGAAGTCGTGCGCACGCAGCGCATGCCACCATGGCACGCGGATCCGCACTACGGAGAGTTTGCCAACGACCGCTCGCTGTCCGAGGACGACGTGCGTACGTTGGTGCATTGGGTAGAAGCCGGTGCGCCGCGCGGTGAGGGCGCCGATCCGCTGTTGAACACCCCCGCGTATCCTGAATGGGCACTTGGTGAGCCGGATGTCATCATCGAGATTCCGGCTGAGGATGTGCCTGCGACAGGTGTCGTGGACTACAAATACAAGCACGTGGCTAACCCGCTGGATGAGGATGTGTGGGTGCGCGCTACCGAAATCATTCCGGGCGACCGTGCCGTGCTGCACCATGTGATTACACGTTTCGGCCAGGTGGCGGTGGAAGGGCCGCGAGCCGGACGACTGGAGCGCGGGGGCGGCGGCTTGGGAGGCTATGTCCCCGGTGCGACCGCGGATGTGATGCCTGAGGATACCGGCACGCTGCTACCGGCGAGCGCCACCTTCGAATTCCAGATGCATTACACACCCAGCGGCAAAGCCACCACGGATGTATCACGCATGGGTATTTACCTTTACGACCAGCCCCCCAAGCACCAAATGGGTGGTCTGGTGTTGGCCAACGGGCGTATCAAGATTCCGCCGCACGCACCCAATCATGCCGAGACGATGGCGCGTGTCGTAGAGAAGGACTCACTGCTCTATAACATGCTACCGCACGCACACTTTCGCGGTAAGGCCTCGGAGTTCGTCGCTCACTATCCGGATGGGAACGTGGAAAAGCTGTTATCCGTACCGAACTACGACTTCAATTGGCAGACCTCGTACGAGCTGGCAACTGCAAAGTTTATTCCTGCGGGTACTAAGATCGTGCATCGCACGTGGTGGGACAATTCGGCCCGCAACCCGGCCAATCCCGACCCAACCCGCGAAGTGCCATGGGGCCGCCAGTCTTGGGACGAGATGTTGTTCGGCGCCATCGGTTTGCGTGAACTGAAGCCGGGAGAAAAGCCGGCGGCGGCTGTGGCTGGCGGGGGCGAGTAAGCCTCCAACGCGTATGGTAACGACCTGGCACCACGGCTTGGTGGCGAGGTGGTGGGCTGAATTCAACCACGGCGGGGACGACATCGAGGTCTTCGCGGCCCTGGCGGAAAAGATCGGCGGTCCCGTGCTGGACGCCGGTTGCGGCACAGGGCGTCTGTTAGTGCCGATGCTCGAGTCGGGTATCGACGCAGACGGCAGCGATGCCGCGCCCGACATGCTCACCCTTTGTGGAGAAGCGCTCGCCGTGCGTGGACTGCAGTGTCGACTCTATCCGCAGGCCATGCACGAATTGGATCTGGAGCGGGCGTATCGCACGATTCTCATCTGCGGTGCGTTCGGTTTAGGCGGCTCTCGCGCGGACGATCTGGAAGGCTTGCGGCGCGTTCGACATGCACTGCAAGCTGGCGGGGCGCTGGTGATGGATCACTACCTGCCCAATTTTGAATCATCAAAGAGTTGGGATGCGTGGATACAAGCGCCACAGTTTCCTCGACCGTGGCCGCAAGATGGCGAACGGCGAACGGCGAGCGACGGAACGGATCTCAGAATACGGCAAAGACAAGTCGCTTTCGATCCTTTAGACCAGAGCACGACGTTGGAAATTCGCGTGGATCGATTTGTAGACGATACACTTGCCGAGTCGGAGGCTTACTGCATCGATATCAATCTCTACTTCAAGCATGAGGTAGAGTTGATGCTCAGAACGGCGGGATTCGATGACGTCACGGTCACCAGTTTCGACCATGGCGGTACAGCGCAACCCTGGCGCGATCGACGCTTACTATTCGTCGCACGGAGTTGAATCCGCTGAGGTGTGAGGTGGTCTTGCGTTCTCTGGTTAGAGGCGGCAATTTGGGAACCTCGTCAGTGACTGGAGTATAACGTCAGGGTGACCGAGAAAGTCAGCGTCACGAAAGTTGCGGCCGGCACCGTCGCCGTGGTGGTGGATCGCTGGCGCTCGCTTGTCAAGGCATTGGCTGTGTTATTTGTCCTAGCGGTGATCCTTGGCTGGATTCCGACGAGTCCGGAAGGCGGGGTGCTCACCGGTGTGCTCCTTGGCTTGCAGCTTCTAATCCACACCTTGTTTGCCGTGACCACGCATCGCATCGTGCTGAGAGGTGAGTATCAGGATGCGTCTTGGGGCGTACCGACGTGGTCGCGGCGCGAAACGAAATTCGTGTTGAACTTGTTGGGTCTATCGCTGGTAGCACTGATGATGCTCAGCGTGGCGGTATCGCTTCCCGCCGTCGGTGCGCTCGTCGTTGTCGCTGTGGTGGGTGTCGTGTTCAGTTCGCTGTCGTTGGTGTTTCCGGGTGTTGCCGTGGATGACGACATCGATGTGGTCAAGGCGTGGGAGCTGGGTTCGGGTTACCGCGCACTGATGGTGGCGACTGTGTGCCTCTTTCCAATGCTGCTGGCGACGCCGTTTGTGGCCTTGGTTGTGTTGGTCCCAGAGGTGGCAAGGTATATGGCCCCGGTCTTTCAAACGTTGCTGACCGTGTTTACGGTTGCCGCGCTCTCCATTGCCTATGCAGAGATCAATCGAGTGAAAGGGCAGGCCTAGAAGCGTAATATCTTCCGGCAAGATCCTATGAGGTCCACACCGGAGGTCCGGTAAAATGTGCCGCAACATCAAAACCTTGTTCAACTTCGAACCCCCGGCGACGGATGATGAAATTCACGCCGCTTCTCTGCAGTTTGTGCGTAAAGTCAGCGGATCGACCAAGCCCTCCCGGGCCAACGAGGCCGCGTTCCACCACGCCGTAGATGCGGTGCAGGCTGTCGTCACCGAACTGCTGGAGTCACTGACGACTCAGGCGGAACCGAAGAATCGAGATGTCGAAGCGGCCAAGGCGCGTGCCCGGGCGGAACGGCGGTTCGGCACATGAACAGCATAGCCACAATCGGAGAATCCCAATGAACGCAGAAGCCGCCCTCACGCCGACGCGCGAGTTGGTGAGTCACGACAAGCCGCTCAATTTGATGGACAAGGCGTTCGTCCAGAACAAGAGCGCATACTATGAATATCTACGCCATCACCTACCCGTGCATCGTGGGCGTATCGGCTTCGTCAAACTCTATCTTACAGCCACTTATGAAGACTGTTTGACTGTCGTTAAAAGCGATCGCTTCGGACGCAACCGTACGAAAATCACCGGCGGTAGCCGCTTCCCCTTCCCACTGCCCAAGGGCATCGCTGCACTAGCGGAAAGTATGATCACCGAAGACGATCCTGAGCACCGCCGTCAGCGTAACCTGGTGCAAAAGGCCTTCTCACCGAAGTCCTTGCAATCGATGAGTGAGCGCGTCACCGAGCTGAGCCACGGCTTGCTCGACGATTTGACCCGGCAACGTGAGATCGACTTACAGAGTCAGTATGCGCTGCAAATCCCCACCGCGGTCATCGCACAGATGATGGGTGTGTCCATGGACGACATGCCGCGGTTTCAGAAATGTCTGCGCGTGCTTTCCAAGGGGATGTCCGGATGGAACGTCGTGCGTACGTTGTTGTGGGATATCAAGCAGGCGCTGAAGCTGGTGAATGAGTTGATCGACAAGAAGCGCAATGCACCTGGCGATGACATTCTCACGCAACTCATCGAAGCGGAAGAAGAAGGCGACAAGCTCAGTAGAAACGAGATCGTCAGCCTCGTGTTCTTGCTGATCATCGCGGGGTACGAAACCACGGTACATCTCATCACGAACGGCGTTCACACGCTGCTGACCCATCCGGAGCAACTTGCGCGGCTGCGGGAACGCCCCGAATTGATGAGTTCTGCCGTGGAAGAGATCTTGCGCTACGCAGGACCGGTGCAGGGCACCAAGATGAACTTCGCGCGGGAAGACATCGAGCTCGGCGGTGTGGTTATCCCCAAGGGGGCTCCCACAATGCCGTTGCTGGGATCGGCCAACCGGGACGAGAACGTTTTCGACAACCCCCATGTGTTCGATATTCAACGCGACCCTAACAAGCACCTGAGTTTTTCGATGGGCAATCATTTTTGTCTGGGCGCGTTCCTCGCCCGTATGGAAGTCAAGCTGGCGCTGGCTGCGTTACTCGAGCGTTCGCCGAATCTTGCGCTGGTCGCGGATCCCTCTGAGATCGAGTGGGCGGCGCAACCGGGTTGGCACAAGTTGCCTGAGCTGCGTGTAACGCTCTAGGGGCCCACCGGGATGGGTGCGCGCGGCGCGCCGTTGGCCACGAGCTCACGCAAGTGATCGGCAAAGCTCAACGGCACAAAGATGTCGTCGCTCACGTTGATTTCGTCTACTGACCACCACTTGAAACCTCGGAAGATGTCTCGCTCGAGCGCTGCGGGATTGTGTTCGACGGTCGGCTCGAAGGCCGGCACGTGCACGAGGTAAAACTTCTCGGCTTGTGTATACAACACGTCGTGGAGCGTAAATGTTTGTTTCCGGTGCCAGACCCAGCCGTCGTGACGATCGGTACGCAAGCCAGTTTCCTCGAAGATCTCGCGGTACAGGCAGGCTTCGTGGGTCTCACCGTCTTCGACGCCACCGCCGGGCGTCAGCCAGATCAGCTTGCCGCTGTCGGGGATGAAGGTGTGGATGAGCAGCACCCGATCGCCGTTCAAGAGAATGGCACGGGCTGCATCGCGCTCGAGAGGGATGCCGCTCCTGTTCGTGCTCAAGCGTTACTCGGCGGCTTCGCGTTTCACCAAGTCCATGGCTTCTTCAAGAGCGGCGGTGCGTTCCTTCCACGTCTGACCACCAGTGGACAGCCGCAGGGTGTTCACCCCGGCGTCGCGAAATGCCTTGAGGCGGGATTTCACCATGTCTTCGGTGCCGATCAAGTTGGCCATCTGCACCAGGTCGTCCGGGACGGCGGCGATGGCTTGGTCGCGCTTGCCGTCTATCCACAAGCTTTGCACGGATTTGGCGGCGTCTTCGAATCCTGCACGACAAAACGCGTCGTTGTAGAAGTTGGTTTTCGCGGACCCCATGGCTCCAAGGGTGAACGCCATGGCGGGTTTGCGCGCGTGGATGAGTGCTTCCACATCGTCGCCGATTTCGAAATAACCCCCGGCTTGAATGTCGATGTCGGCGAGGCGGCGACCAGCGAGCTTGGCCCCTGTAGCGAGGTCGTCGAGGAAGACATTGCCGTGTTCGGGGAGGAAACAGGTGCCCAGCCAACCGTCGGCTAGCTCGCCGGTCATCTGAAGGGATTTCGGGCCCAGCGTGGCCAGGTAGATGGGTAAATCCGGTCGCGGCGGTTGCGACAGGCGGATGGCCTTACCTTCGCCGCCGGGTCGCGGGAGCAGGTAGTGCTGGCCTTCGTAAGCGAGCTTCTCGCCCTTGAGCGCCAGGTGCAGGATTTCGACGCATTCGCGCAGCCGCGATAGCGGTTTGGCGAAAGCGGCCCCATGCAGACCCTCGACCACTTGAGGCCCGCTCACGCCTAAACCCAGGATAAAACGTCCTTTCGAGACGGTGTCCAGGCTCTGCGCGGTCATGGCGATCATGGACGGCACTCGCGAACTGATCTGTAGAATGCCGGTGCCGAGGCGGATGTCCGTGGTCTTGGCGGCGAGATAAGCCAGCGGGACGATGGCATCCATACCCCAAGCTTCCGCGGACCAGGCCTGGTCCACGCCTAGGCGGTCCGCCGCCATGGTGTAGTCGACCAGCTCGTCCCAATCCTCGCCGTTGTAGTAAGCCGAGCCGATGCCGATGGAAATTTTCATAATGTGTCTCACGCTTGGCGGGGCTCGAAAAACCCCTCTGGGTTGCCTAGAATCCTTGAACGCCTAAGGATAAGGGGAAAACTTAGGCGCCGTAACGTAACACCCACGGATACAAATATGAACATCATGATGCTGTTGGAGATGGCCAATGGGGCCTTTCCAGATCGACCCGCGTTCACCGACGGGACCACGGGCCAGTCGTATACGTATGCGGAGTTGTTCGCTGCAGCGCAAGCACGTGCTGCGGTCATCAAAGGTACCAACGCGACGCGGCTGGCCAAACTCGACGTGAGTAACTTGGCCACGCCGCTGTGTCTGTTTAGCGGGGCCTGTGCAGGTGTCCCGTATGTGCCGCTCAACTACCGTTTAACGGACTCCGAGATCGAAGCGCTGCTCGAGCGGGTGACGCCGGCAGTGCTGGTCACCGAAGCCAAGCGCTCGGAGAGTTTCGGACACGTGGCTGCCGTCGAGGTGTTGGAGACATCGAGTTTCTTGAACGACTCACGCGAGAGCGGTGCCGTGATCGAATGGCCGATGGATCCCGACGAAATTGCCGTGCTGTTGTTCACCAGCGGGACCACCGGTGTGCCGAAGGCGGCAGTGTTGCGTCACAAACATCTCGTTTCCTATATCCTCTCGTCGGTGGAGTTTGCCAGCGCTGACGAGGGTGACGCCGCCCTGGTGTGCGTGCCGCCTTATCACATCGCAGGGATTGCTGCGGTATTGAGTTCCGTCTATTCAGGACGACACGTTGTGCAACTGCCGAACTTTACGGCCGAAAAGTGGTTAGACCTCGTGCGTAAGCATTCAGTGACCACCGCGTTCGTAGTACCGACCATGCTTGCACGCATTGTTGAAGCGCTGGAAGGAGAAAGCTCCGCCAATCTGCCGAGTCTGCGTAGCCTGTCCTACGGCGGCGGCAAGATGCCGCTCAGTGTCATCGAGCGTGCGATGACGCTGTTTCCGGAAACCAATTTTTCCAATGCGTATGGTTTGACCGAAACCAGCTCGACGATCGCCATTCTCGGTCCGGAAGAGCACCGCGCAGCTGCTGCGAGTTCCGATGAGAACGTCAAGCGACGCCTGGTATCCGTCGGACAACCCTTGCCGGGTGTCGAGATCGAGATTCGTGATGAGGAAGGCAAATTGTTGGGTGCTGGCGAACGCGGCGAGATCTACGTGCGCGGAGAGCAGGTGTCGGGCGAATACGAAGACCGCGGTTCGGTGGTCGACAGTGACGGCTGGTTTCCGACGCGGGATGCCGGCTCCATGGATGAAGAAGGGTATCTCTTCCTGGAAGGGCGCGCCGATGATGTGATCGTAAGGGGCGGTGAGAATCTCTCACCGGGGGAGATCGAAGATGTCTTGCTCACGCACCCCGCGGTGAAGGATGTTGCGGTGGTCGGCATCCCGGATGAACAATGGGGTGAGGGCGTGGCCGCCGCCATCGTGGCTAAACCGGGACAAGACATCGTCATCGACGAATTAAAAGCCTTTGTGAACGATCACATGCGCAGCTCACGCGTGCCTCAGTTGATTCAGGTGTGGGATGAGCTGCCTTACAATGAAACCGGTAAGTTGCTGAGACGGGTAGTAAAGGCGGAGCTAACCGGTTAGCTGATCCACCAACCCCCAGTTCAAGGCCGTATCTGCATCCAAGCGCTTGTTAGACAGCGCCAGCCACGCAGTACGCTGCCGACCAACGCGCGCAGCAATGCTCACGGTACCTCCGGCACCGGGTATGAGTCCCATCGCGACTTCAGGCAACTGGAAGAAGCTGTCGCGATGCGCGGTAATGTGCGTGGCAAATGCTGGTAACTCGATGCCCGCGCCAATGCAAGCACCGTGCACGCTGACGTTGACCGTGCAGGGTGCCGTCGCTATCAAGTAACCCGCGGAGCGAATGGTACGACTCAGATGTGCCTCAGCCGCATCAGTGACGGCGCCGAATTCGGTGAGGTCCCCTCCGGCGCAAAACGACTTACCTTTACCCGAAATCTCCACCGATCGGATCGACGCGTCTGCATGGGCGAGGTGCAGGGCGGCGCAAAGGGCATCCTTCAGCTGCATGCTGTAGGCATTGTGTGCCGCAGGGCGATTCAAGGTCAGGTGCAAAACGTCATCGCGTCTCTCAATCAGTAACGGTTCGCTGTCGGTGTTAGCGACGGGCTTCGCACGACCGCGCAACCAGGCGCGGAAGCCGCTGCTTTGCTGTAGTGTCGAGTAAGCCAGCGATTCACGGACCAATCCGGCAGCCACCGTCGGTGAGGGTGCTCTCAATACCTGCACCAGGGTTGCGGCGGCTTGGGGTTGAGCCGCAATGGGCGCAAGTATCTCGTCGAGCGATTGCTCGTCGTCGACGACCACATCTACACATGAACCGTCATCGAAGGTGGTGACGTCAGCAATGGCCACCAACGGGCAGGCCGGCAAGTGGCAGGTGTCCAGGGCCTTGCCGTTGAGACCCTGACGGAGATCGGCGATGAGATACGGCTTTGCGCTCAACCCATTACGCTCCTCGATCATGAGGGGCGATGAGAGGAGGGTGGTGAGCTGATCCGAAGAAAGTATCTCAGACATCTTCCGGTAGTATAACGCAATGCTCTTCAAGAACGCCGAGGTCGCCGGCGAAGCCGTCGACGTGCGGTGCGCAGACGAAATAGAAGAAGTAGCTCGAGGACTCGAGCCGCGGCGCGGTGAAGTTGTCGTCGATGCGCGCGGGTGCGCGCTGTTGCCCGGGTTACACGACCACCATTTACACTTCTTCGCGCTCGCTGCGGCACGTGTGTCCGTCGATCTACGTCGGGTTGCGACGCAAACTGCCATGGGAGAACTGCTGGCCGACGCTGTCAGCCGCAGCGGTTGGATCAGGGCCGTGGGTTACCACGAGTCGAGGCACGGCGATCTGGACCGCTTCGTGCTCGACCGCTTCTGCCCGACTCGCCCGGTCAGAGTGCAGCACAGCTCCGGTAAATTGTGGGTGATGAACAGCGTAGGGTGCGAGGCCCTCGAGCTGCATGAACGTGCAGATCCGGGCGTTGAGTATATTGACGGTCAGATAACGGGGCGTTTGTTTCGGTTGGATGCACGCCTTCGCGAAAGCACTCACCTGAGCGCTAAAGAGATCAAGGCGGCATCGCTTTGGCTCGCATCTTTGGGCTTGACCGGGTTTACCGACGCGTCCTTTACTAACGATCACCTTCAAGCACAACGGTTCGATGCGGTCGAGCAAAGCGTTTACGTAATGGGTGATGAGACGCTTGCTTCGGGCCACTTGAAGATCATGCTGGACGATGACGATCTTCCGGCACTCGGTGCACTGGTACAACGTATCGAACGGGCACATGCTGCTGGTCGCGGTGTTGCATTTCACGCCATCTCCCGCGCCGAAGTGTTGTTTGCGCTAACGGCACTCGAGGCGTGTCAACCAACTGCACACCCTCAGGATCGCATCGAGCATGCGGGCGTGGTGGGCACCGATATGCTGGATGCGCTGGCGCGCGGCGGTGTTGCGGTGGTCACCCAACCCGGTTTTCTTGCCGACCGTGGGGCGCTTCTCATCGCGAACACCGGACCTGTCGAAGCCGGTGATCTGTATCGGTATGCCTCGCTCAAATCCCGGGGAATACCAGTGGCGGCCAGCTCCGATGCCCCTTTCGGTCCGGTGAATCCCTGGCAGGTCATGCAAGCTGCTGTGGAGCGTCGCTGCGACAATGGTGTCGTATTGTCGCCAGAGGAGCGAGTGACACCGCAGGAGGCGCTACGCGCCTACTTGAGTCGACCGCAAGATCCCGGTGGCGTGGCGCGCCGGGTCGAGGCCGGTGCAGCGGCAGATCTGTGCTTGATCGATCGTTCGCTCGATGCAGCCTTAGCCGATCTCGGTTCCGTGAGTGTACTTGTTACGGTGCGAGCAGGTGCTGTGATTTACGATGTGTCAAATACGTAGTCGTCGTGCTCGCCGACTTCGGGGGCAGGGCGTGTCAGCGACCACGGGCTGGCGGGGAGCTTATAAGGTGCGCCGGGATAACGAATCGTGCGGCCCAACGCCGGATGGTCCAGCTCGACCTGAAATCCTCGCGCTTTGAAATGGGGATCCTCGAAGGCTTCCTCCGGTGTGTTGATGACGCCCACCGAGAGCCCCGCGTTTTGACAGCCGGTGAAAAACTCATAAGCGCTGACCGTTTGTGCGATCAGCTGCAGGCCTTCGCGACCGGCACTGAAGATCGCGGTAATCGTGTCGTCTTGACCGATCAATGAAAGGTCGAACGGACCTTCCCAGGCGGCGCCCATCTCCAGAAACACGGCTTCCGGAAACTGTTCGATGAGCCCGAGCGCGTCGAGCCACTGGTGCAAACGACCAAACTCGACCGGAAAGCGTGGCGGTACCCCGGTGTTCACATAGCGTCCATCGGCGCAACGCATTTGCGTGGCGCCGGTGGGTGCAACCGCGGCGTGGCGTCCGGTCTGGCGTTGCACCTCGCCGCCGTTTACAAGATGCGTGTATGTCGCCGCTTCTGTGGTGACATTGAGAGCGGCGGCAATGGATATATCGATGAATTGGCCCTGGCCACTGACGTTGCGGTAGAGCAGGGCCGTCAGGAGCGACATGAAGGCATAGTGACAGCCCGTCTGGTAAGCCTGCTCACCCCAGCCGCGCATGGGGGGCAGGCTGTGATCGTCGTAGCCGCAGTTCCAGGGAGGGCCACCGGCAGCCATCAGGGTGAGATCCGTCATCGGGAGGTTGCTCATGGCTTGCTCGCGGCCGAATGAGGTGACGGCGATGTGTATCAAATCCGGCCGAACACCGACGAGGTCGTCATAGTCGAGGCCCAGGTCAGTGAGCCGGGTCGTCGCTTCGGACTCCAACAGCACATCGGCGGTGCCGATCAGATCGCGAAAGCGCGTTTGTCCCTCTGCCGTATCCAGGTCGATCACGACACCGAATTTGTTGGTGTTGTAGTGGGCGAAGTAAAGGCTGTAGTCGGTGTCGTCGATGAACGGCGGGTATTTGCGGCTGGTACTGCCGCCCGGAGGTTCGACAAGGATGACTTCGGCGCCCATGTCGGCCATCAGTTTTCCGGCGAAGGCCACGCGTTCGTGAGCGAGCTCGACCACACGCACACCGCTCAGTGCGGTCATACCACCCCCTCGGCTTGTAGTGCGTCGACGTCGGCGTCGCTGAGTTCCAGCACACGGCACAGTACATCTCGCGTATGCTCACCGAGGCACGGTGCGCCCCGCCGCATGACCCAGTCCGTTCTGGAGAAGTGCACGGGCAAGCCGTCGACCCGCACCTCGCCCATGGCGGTCTGCTCGACGGTCGGCCACAGTCCAAACCCGCTCGTCGTGGGATCTGCGTCGATCCGCTCCGCAGGTTTTTGCACGGCTGCGGCAGGTATGGGCAGTTCGCGCAAACGTGCTTGCAAATCGAACTTCTCCTGGCGTTCGGTCCACGTGCACATCAATGCATCGAGCCGGTCCTGGTCCTCCAGTCGTCGTTGCGCCGTGCGATACGTTTTCACCCAGTCGTCGGCAATTTCACGGCAGAGCAACGCCCAGTCTTCGTCATGCCGTACGCTGACGGCGATCCATTCATCGTCGCCGCGACACGGGTAGATACCGTGCGGAGCCATGGGCGCGAACTGACTGCGATTGGAGTTGAGCTGTGCATCCGTGGGTCTGTCGTTGACGGTCCAATCCAGTAGAGCAGGACCGTTCAGCGTGATGGCAGGTTCGGTGCAGGCCAAGTCCACCCATTGACCCTCGCCGGTGTTTTGCCGATGCAGCAGTGCGAGCATGATGGCCATCGCCATGTAGTAGCCGCCGGTATGGTTCATGTAGGAATAACCCCATCCGGCAGGAGGCTCGTCGGGTAGCTTGTTAGTAAACGTCAAACCCGAGACGGCTTGCACTATGGGACCCCACGTTTTGAACGCGCTGTATGGACCTTCGTGACCGAAACCGCAGTTCGACACGTAGACGATATCGTGCTTGATCTCGCGCAGAGCTTCGTAGCCGAACCCCAAGCGTTCCAGCACACCCGCAGCGAAATTCTCCGTTACGGCATCGCTCTTGGCGATCAGTTGACGCAGTAACGCCTTGCCTTTATCGGTGCGCAAGTTGAGGGTAATACCCAGCTTGTCCGTGTTGTGGTTGTTGAAGCCGCCGCCCTGGTCGAGTCCTCCCTGACCCGGTTTGAACGGCGTGATGCCCCGCAGGATGTCCCAACGGCCTTGGCGTACCGGGTCTTCGATGCGAATGACCTCAGCGCCGAACGCGGCCAGCCACTTTGTTGCGCCCGCGCCTGCCAATTGGCCGGTAAAATCGCAAATGCGAATACCAGCCAGCGCCTCAGTCATGCTGGTACGTCAATACCCTACAGGGCATCGATCCATTGACCGATCACATCCACAGCTTCGTCGTCGACGACGTTGTGGCTCAGCGGCGGCATACGCGTGTTGTCCAAGCGGCGCACACGTTCCCACAAGATACTGCGTTCCTTCTCGCCTGCAGCCACGATCTCCGCGTTGTTCAGACCCAAGTCACCGAAGAGCGGACTTGCACCGATGGCGTTCATACCGGCGTTGGCTGTCGCGTTACGCAAATCCAGGTCGCTGGCAGTTGGCCCGTTGGGTTGGTGGCACTGACTGCAATTCACGTCCAGGTAGGCGCGTGCCCGGTCCTGAATGCTGGCGGTTGCGTCGTCCAGGGCCGGCAACACCCCATATTGGTCGGCAGCGCCGATGTCCGTGTCGAACATCTGAATGTTGTTCAGACTGCGCAGTTGATTATCCGTCACTCCGCTGTAGTCGAAATCAGCGTTGAGCTGTACGGTTTTCAATCCGAGTGTGAAACCGGCGACGTCTGTGTGGCACGCTAAGCAGTCCGTGCGGCTGGGATATTCGTATGTTTGCTGGCGGGTGCCGCCACCAGCGAGTGTAACGGTCAGATCTTCCGTTTCCCGGCTGGCAAGGAGGTCGGCATCGGTCTGCCCGGCATTCCAGCGATAGGTGAAGCCGAGCCAGCCTTGATCCGTGTTGATGAGCACACGCGTTTCGAGACGCCGGGCCGATGCCGCGTTGCCCTCTTCCAGCTCGATCTCGAAGTGTTTGACGATGACGCTACCCAGGGGGAACGTCCAGTCATCCGCGCTGAAATCAATCGTTTGATTGTCCGGCACTGCGAACCAGCGCCGTTTGTTGGTGTATTCGGAAAAGAAAGGATGGTTGATCGAGTATTCGATCAAGCCGCTGGCGGGCGTCAAGTTCCCCAGATCGGTAAACAGCCCGGTGTCGGAGAGCAGATCCGGGATTTGCCCCCCGTTGCCGCCGGACGGATCGATTTGAAAAATTTCACCGCCTCGGGACACGATGAGGACTTCGCCATCGTTTTTCTCACCGAAGCTGCTTGGACTGGACACGGTGCCGATCTGGTCGACGGAAGTCACCTGCGCACCGTCCCATTCCAACGCCCACACTCGACTGCTGCCGAAATCGGCGAACAGGTAACGGCCGAACAGGCTGGCCAACCGACTGCCACGGTACACATAGCCTCCGGTGACTGAGAAGCCTTGTGAATGAGGATACTCGTGAACGGGCGGCGTAAAAGCACTGTTGGGCAGCGAGTTCTGCGAGCCGTCGAAGGACTGTGTGCCTTCGAACACACGCCAGCCGTAATTGCCGCCGGATTCAATGATATCGATTTCTTCGATGGCGTCCTGGCCGACATCCGCAGCCCAAAGTGTGCCGTTTTGCCGGTCGAAGGAGAAGCGGTAGGGATTGCGCAAACCCAGGGCGTAGATCTCCTCACGAAAACCGCTCTGCCCCACGAACGGATTGTCCGCGGGTATGTCGTAGGGATCGTTCGCGTTCTGCGGGTGGACATCCAGTCGCAGGATGTTGCCGAGGAGGGTTGTCGTATCCTGGCCGTGGTTTTGCGGGTCGCCGGCGTCGCCGCCGTCCCCCATGGCGATGTAGAGGTAGTTGTCCGGACCGAACGCGACCATGCCGCCATTGTGGTTTGCGAAGGGTTGGGGAATCTCGATGATGATCTTCTCGGTGCCAAGGTCTACATCGTCACTGGCTGCATCCCACATGAACCGCGCGATGACGGAGCGTCGCGGGCTGTTCATGGAGTAGTGGACGTAGATGTAGCGGTTCTGGGTGAAATTCGGGTCGAAGGCGAGGCCCAGCAGACCCTGCTCCCCGGAGGAGACGATGCGTGCACTGATATTGAATATGACGTCCGAGTTGTTGGTTGCCGCATCGTCGTCGAAGACCTCTATGGTGCCGCCTTGCTCGACCACGACCACGCGGTTTTCACCGGGTACCCCGGCAAAGAACAACGGATTGGTGAAACTCAAGTTGGGGTAGGCGTTCGTCATGGCAAACGAGCCCAACCCGGTACCCTGCTGCGGCAGGTTCAGCGCCGCCACGCTCGGGCGTTGCGTTAGGCCAAATGGATCGGCAGGAGGTGGGTTGTTACCGCCGGGTGGGTTGGCCGGGGTATTGTTACTGCTGCTGCTACCGCCACCGCCACACGCGCCGAGAAGCAGCCAGCCGCTCAAGGCTACTAATAAGAACCGGTGCATCACCGTATACTCCTTCGAAACAAACTCTGGAATGAGATAGCGAATGAACACATTAACCTACGAGACTATCGACGTACAACGCGATGGGCCGACGGATTGGTTGACGCTCAATCGGCCCGAAGCGTTGAACAGCATCAATGCGCAAATGGTCACGGACCTGCGGAGCTACTTCTCCGGTCTCATGGAGAATACGGACACCCGGGTGGTCGTGATGCAGGGGCGCGGACGCGCTTTTTGTGCCGGTCTCGACATCAAGCAAGCGGGCGGGGCAGACAGTGCCGGGCATCAGCCTGTCGGACAAGGCTGGGGATTTCAGGGCTACCTCGCGGAGGTGTATCTATTGATGCGGCGTTGCCCGCAGCCCATCATCAGTCTCGTGCAAGGTCCGGCGTGCGGCGGTGGTTTTGCTTTTGTGTTGGCGTCCGACATTCGCATCGCGGGTGAGAGCGCGCGCATGAATGCCGCCTTCATTCGCATTGGTTTGTCGGCTTGCGACATGGGCACCAGCTACCTGCTGCCGCGTCTGGTCGGTACCTCGTTGGCGTCTGAGCTGATGTTGACGGGGCGTTTCATCGACGCGCAGAGAGCGCTCGGCACCGGTCTGGTATCGCAGGTGGTACCGGACGCAGAGCTCGTTGGCGCCGTGCAACCCTATTTGAAGGAGATGTTGACCACCTCACCCATGGGTCTGAGGTTGACCAAGGAAGGGCTCAACATGGCGATCGATGCGGGTAGCCTGGAAGCCGCCATGGCGATAGAAAACCGCAATCAGATTTTGTGTTCGCGTACCGAAGATGCCAAAGAGGGCATGCGCGCGTTCATAGAAAAACGCGATCCCGTGTATACGGGCAAATGAGCCGTGGGTCGATGGGTCGTTAGTAGACGGACCGTTCGTAGAGGCAAGACGCTTAGTCCGGCAGCCCGAGCACGCGCTTAGCGATGATGTTCGCTTGCACTTCGTTGGTGCCGCCGTAGATGGTCACAGCCCGGTCCCGCAGCCAGCCGCGGGTCGCTTCCAGTTCCTCCTCGGAAAACTGGTGGCCTTCCCAACCGAGTCCGGCCATTCCGCGTAACGTCGATTTCAGTTGAGAGCCGTGTTTGGCGAGCGTCGAGCCGACGAGTTTGAAGATCGAAGTGGCCGCACCCGGCGCACCGGTGGACGTGCTCTCTTCGATGACGCGCTGAGTGGTCAATCCGAGTGCGCGCTCGTTGATGACCTGATCCAGGATGTCCCTGCGTGCATTGGCGTCGGTGATCCTTCCGGCGCTATCGGTGCCGATATAAGTCTTGGCGATGCGTGCATAGACATTGAGAGGTGGTGGTCCTGCTTTGCGCTTGTTCGCCGCAGCGCTACGAGAGGTGCCATTACGCTCGTACTGCAGCAGCCGTTTCCCCACGGTCCAGCCCTTGTTCAGTTCCCCAACGAGATCTTCACGTCGCGCAATGGCGTCGTCGAAAAAAGTTTCGCAAAAGGGCGAGGAGCCGGAGATGAGCTTGATGGGTTTGACGGTGACACCCGGCTGGTCCATGGGTAACAAGACGAAACTGATGCCGTCGTGCTTGGGCGCATCGGGGTCGGTGCGCACCAAGGCAAACATCCAGTTTGCATGCTGCGCTCCGGAGGTCCAGATTTTCTGTCCGTTGATGACGAACTGATCACCGTCCAATACGGCTTTCGTTTGCAGTCCGGCGAGATCCGAGCCCGCGCCCGGCTCACTGTAACCCTGGCACCATCTCGCTTCGCCACTGACGATCTTGGGTAGGTGACGCCGTTTTTGGTCGTCGGTGCCGAACTCGAGCAGAGTGGGCCCGATCATTGCGAGACCCATACCCGTCGCCGGTGGCAGGGCTTTAGCGCGGGCGAACTCCTGAGTCAGCACGCGGGCTTCGGCACCGGACAGCCCGCCGCCGCCGTACTCGGTCGGCCAGGTGGGCGCGGTCCATCCGCGTGCGGCTGCGCTATCGAGCCAAGCTTTGGCATCGTCACTGGCATAAATCTCATAAGCATCCTCGAAATGCACACTGCCGAGGCGCATCGACGTTGGGCAATGCGTTTCGATCCAGTCGCGGGTTTCGGTGCGAAATTCCTCGAGATTCATGACTAAGTCCTTCCGGCTAAACCCGCAATGATACTCCGGATCGGGATTTCAGTGTCGATCAGTTCTGAAGGGGCTCTAGCTAGGATACGTAGGACGGGTGCGCCACATAAAGCTTCTCAGCGCGGTTTCGAGTCTGAATATCTTTCGATCGAGGTCGATGGTTTCGGGCAGGTATGTCGGTGGATCGCTGGCTAGATTACGAATGCGCAGGCTGCAGTCCAGGTTCCGGCACACGTAGTTGCCGATGCTGCGGCGGCCGTCGGAGCCCTCGATGACGGCGGTGAACATGGCGGTGCCGCGACTGCGGTACACGTGGTGGCACCATGAGCACATGTGGGTGCGGGGCTTAGCGCCGTGGTTGACCATGCGTTTCAATTTCATCCCGTACAAGCCATCCTCGACCGGAGCGACGACATAGCCGAGATGTCCGCTGGGGTGCACCCAGCCCAGGTAGTCGAGCACCCCCCAGTCAACGCGATCGAGGTCGGGAATGGCCGCGTGGTCAGCGGCGCCGAATAGACTGGCAATATGCGATCGCTCGATGGGTTCCAATAGGCGCCCTTTACGGAGTGTTCCTGAAGATCGGCGCGTGCGAGTGTAACCGACGAGTTGCGTCTATCCAAAAAAATGGCCAACCCAGAATGGCAGATAAGGTAAAGTGGTCAATCTTCAAGGTGGACTGTCTAAGGGGAGGTCGACATGGCGGACGTACCGGACAAGGGACTACAGTTGCGCTCTAAAATTACGAGCGGTGGTCAACTCGAGTTATCGATCGAGGAAGTGCCTGTGGAGGCACCCGGAGAGAATGAGGTGCTCGTCCGGGTCGAGGCGGCGCCCATCAATCCATCGGATCTCGGGCTGCTGCTCGGGATGGCGGACGTCGACACCGCCAAGCAGGGTGGCACAGCGGAGCGGCCGACGATCACGGCGGAGGTCCCGGCGGGCCTTTTGAAACATCTCGCGGGACGATTGGATCAGTCCTTACCGCCCGGCAACGAGGGCGGTGGTGTGGTGGTGGCCGCGGGCTCTGGCGAAGCGGCCCAAGCGCTGCTGGGTAAGACCGTGGGGGCGCTCGGTGGCGGCGGCATGTACGGTCAGTATCGAACTCTGCAAACCCATCAATGTTTGGCGATGAACGAGGGCGTGGACGCACGGGCTGCCGCCGCGTGTTTCGTCAATCCGTTGACTGCTCTGGGCATGGTCGAAACGATGCGCATGGAGGGTTACTCCGCGCTGATCCACACCGCGGCCGCCTCTAATCTGGGGCAGATGCTGCAGAAGATTTGCCTGCAAGACGACGTGCCGCTGGTCAACATCGTGCGCAAGGACGAACAAGTGGCGCTGCTCAAGGAGATCGGCGCGGTCCACGTGTGCAACTCCAGCGCCCCGAGCTTCACCGACGATCTGGTCGAGGCCATTGCGGCGACTAATGCATACCTGGCCTTCGATGCGACAGGGGGCGGTGAACTTGCCAGTCAGATATTGACCAGCATGGAAGTGGCGGCGAACAAAACGGGTGCCGGCTACAGCCGCTACGGTTCCACGCAGCACAAACAAGTCTATATTTATGGCGGCTTGGACCGAAGCCCTACCGTGCTCAGGCGCGCCTTCGGCATGGCTTGGGGTATCGGTGGGTGGTTATTGACGCCATTCTTACAAAAGGTCGGTAGAGAAAAGGGTGAGGAACTACGTCAGCGGGTAGCAGACGAGATTCATACGACGTTTGCCAGTAGTTATGCTTCCGAAGTATCGCTCGCAGGTGCATTGCAGCTTGAAACTCTGCAAACCTATGCCAAACAAGCGACCGGACAGAAATACCTGATTAACCCGTCACTGTAAAAAAACCAACGAGGCGGCTATGCGATTTCAATCTAAGATTCTCGGCAGTATCGGCATACTCCTGCTGGCGGCGGCATGCTCGCAAGACCGGCAGGAACAGAGCGGCGGTGAAGATGCTGCGCAACAAACAAGCGAAGAAACGGCGTCAGCGACAGCTGCCCCAATCACACGTACTGCGAACCGCAACGTGTACTTCGGCGACACGCACATTCACACCATCTTGTCGTTCGATGCCTATCTGATGGGTACGCGCGGCACGCCGGACGATGCCTACGAGTTCGCCAAAGGTGCCGCTATCGAGCACGCGTCGGGCTTTTCCATGCAGATGAAAAAACCCCTCGACTTTCTGGCGGTCTCCGATCACGCATTCTATCTCGGCATGATGCGGGAATTGGGCAAAGAGTCGGGTCCGTATGCAGAACATCGCCTGGCAGATGCCGTGCGTGCCGCGAATTCTGCGGAAGGGTCTGCTGCCGCATTCGCCGCGGTGATCGGTCATCTGCAGAATAGAGATCCAGATGAAGAAGACGATCTGGATGATCGCGATGTCGCCCGCAGTGCGTGGCAGGAAATCATCGAATCCGCGGAGCGACACAACGATCCTGGTCAATTCACGACCTTCGTGGCCTATGAATACACCACGTCCGGTCCGGAGTTCGAGAACCTGCACCGCAATGTGGTGTTCGAGGGTAGCGAGGTGCCGCAGCAGCCGTTCGCGCGTCTCGATTCGATGAATCCGGAAGATCTCTGGGATTGGATGGATGCCAACCGTGCCCAGGGGATGGACGCCATTGCGATCCCCCACAACTCCAACGGTTCCAATGGCTGGATGTTCGACGACAAAAAGTACATGAGCGACGAACCGCTGGATGCCGACTATGCCGAGCAACGCATGCGCAACGAGCCCATTGTGGAAAACACGCAGGTGAAAGGGACGTCGGACACCCACCCGCTGCTGTCGCCCAACGATGAATGGGCTAACTTCGAGATCATGCCGCTCAGGATCGCCAGCAACCTGCAATCGCACGAGCGGGGGAGCTACGTGCGTGAGGCCTATCGCAACGGCTTGGTCATGGAAGCGACCGAAGGGTTCAATCCGTTCAAGTTCGGGGTCATCGGTGCTTCCGATACACACAATGCGGCGGGATCGTTCGAAGAGGATAATTACTGGAGTAAGACCGGGCTGATGGACATCGAGCCGCACCTGCGGGGCTCGGTGCCACTACCCGGCACCGAAGACGACCCCGAGTACGCCACCGGCGCCTCCCAGTACTGGGGTGCTTCCGGTCTCGCCGGAGTGTGGGCAGAATCGAACACGCGTGAAGACATATTTGCGGGTTTGCGTCGCAAGGAAACGTTCAGCACCAGCGGACCGCATATCAAGTTGCGTTTCTTCGGCGGTTACGGCGTCGACAAAGACCTCTTGAGCGCCACTGACCCGATTGGGCTCGCGTACCAGGCGGGTGTGCCCATGGGTGCGGATCTTGCCCGCGAGGGCGATGCGGCGCCCAGATTCTACGTCTGGGCCAGTCAAGACGTCGACACGCAGCCGTTGCAGAGATTGCAGATCATCAAGGGCTGGGTGGAGAACGGGGAGTCGCACGAGGCCGTCATCGACATCGCTTGCGCTGACGGCTTGACCGTGGACGAAGCTACTCAACGATGCCCCGACAACGGCGCGCGCGTGGATTTGACGGATTGTTCCGTCACGCCCGACAAAGGCGCCGCCGAACTCTCGACCGTCTGGGAGGATCCGAACTTCGACCCGGAACAATCGGCTTTTTACTACGTCAGAGTGCTGGAGAATCCGAAGTGTCGCTGGTCGACCTACGACGCCATACGCAACGGCTTCAAGCCCCGTCCGGGCATGGCTGCGACCGTGCAGGACCGAGCGTGGTCGAGCCCGATTTGGTACAAGCCCTAGATCGAAACCGGATCGACAGCCGTAGTCTGCATGGCAGCACAGGCCGCCATCGCGATCTCGTAGGATCGCACGCGCGCGGCATGATCGTAGATCTGCGCAACGACAATCAATTCGTCCGCGCCGGTCTCTTCGATAAATCGCTCAACGTCGCCGCGCACGTCGTCTGCGGTCCCGACAGAAGAGCAGGCGCTGATCTGGCTCATGACGTGGCGTTGTTCGGGTGTGAGTGTGTCTTCGAAATTCTCCACCGGCGGTGGGAGTTGCCCCGGATTGCCGAAGCGTAAATTCAAGAATGCCTGCAAGCTCGATGTGCGCAGGTATTCCGCTTCTTCTTTACTCGGCGCCGCACAAATGTTGTAACCCAACATGACATAGGGTTTTGACAATTGCTCCGACGGATCGAAATTCTCGCGGTAGATGTGGATGGCCTGGTGCATGGCCTGGGGCGCGAAGTGCGAAGCGAAAGCGAACGGCAGACCGAGAATGGCCGCGAGCTGTGCACCGAAGAGGCTGGAGCCGAGAATGTACAGCGGCACGTTGGCGCCATAGCCGGGTACCGCGGTCACACGCTGGTTGGGTTGGAGGTCGCGAAAGTACTCGCGCAGTTCCAAAACGTCTTGCGGGAATTTGTTCGGATCGCTATTGAGCGTGCGGCGCAGCGCCTGCGCGGTCAGCCCATCGGTGCCTGGTGCGCGGCCTAACCCAAGGTCGATGCGTCCCGGGTACAGGGCCTCCAGCGTGCCGAATTGCTCGGCCACCATAATCGGCGCGTGGTTGGGCAACATGATGCCCCCGGCACCCACTCTAATGGTCGATGTGCCACCCGCAACGTGGCTGATGACCACAGCAGTGGCTGCGCTCGCGATGCCGCGCATGTTGTGGTGCTCCGCGAGCCAGTAGCGGTGGTAACCGAGACGTTCGGCGTGCCGGGCGAGGTCCAGGGTGTTAGCCAGCGCCTGACTGGCGTTACCGCCTTCGATGATGGGCGATAAATCGAGAACGGAAAGTCTTGTCATCGAGAGTAAGTTGGCACAACGTAAGGGGTTTGATTGTAACGGGTTTGAGCCAGTGACGTTTGGGGAGACAGGGAAAAGCAAGAGGAGAACGAGGAGAACGAGGAGAATGAGGAGAGGCGTGTTGTGTCGGTAGAAATCGTCGATGAGATATTGAGCACGGCACGTTCCGTGCGACGCAAGCTCGATTTCGAGCGGCCCATCCCGCGAGACGTGCTGTTCGAATGCATCGACGTTGCCGCACAAGCCCCCACCGGGATCATCGGCGAAAACTGGCGGTTTGTAGTGGTCGACGAGCGAGCAACCAAGGCGCGCGTGGCGAAGATTTACACGGAGGTACTGTTGTCGATCTTCGAAGAGCGCGACATGGCGCTCAAACCCTCGCACCAGGCGTTGATCGAACGACTGCACGAGATCCCCGCAATGATTTTCGTTTGCGCCGAGGGACTCCCTACGCAGGAATCCTATGCGTCGGATGTGGGGTACTACGGTTCTATTTTACCCGCAGCGTGGTCGTTGATGTTGGCGCTGCGGGCAAGAGATATCGGCTCTACGTGGACTTCCTTGTTGGCATCGCGCCAGGACGACATTCGAGAAATCTTACACATGCCCAAGGAGACTATGCATACCGTGATGTTACCGGTAGGGTATACGAAGGGTGCTGTTTTACGCCGGGCGGAGCGTATCCCGGCTCAGGAGATTACCTACTTCAACGTCTGGAACGAACGCTAACAGGCAGAGTACGGGAGGGGATGAAACGATGAGCGATCAAGTAGCCGATCGAATTGCGGTGCAGGACGTGATGTTACGCTACGCCGCAGGCGTGGATGAGCGTGACATGGGGCTGTACCGCAGTTGTTTTGCCGATGACGTGGAAGTCGTCGGCTTCGGGGATGCAACGATCAATGGCGCAGAAGCCTGGGTGGAGTATGTCACCAAGGCATTAGAGGCGTACGGCCCGACGCAGCACATGTTGGCGCCGCAGCTCGCGACCATCGACGGCGACAGCGCGGATGCGCGCACCGATGTGCAAGCCTTGCACTACATGAAAGAACCGGAAGGTAAAATCCTCACGTTGTGGGCGACTTACAAATCGCGCATGCGCCGGATCGACGGCGAGTGGAAGATCGAGCGCCACGAGCTGGTGCCGCGCGGTACGCAGATCTCCTCTGCGTAGCCCTACTTGCTGCCTCCCGGCCCGGGTCCGCCCGTACCGGCAAACTCGGGATCGGGTTCATTGCCGAGGAACGTAGCCCCCAAGTCTTGATACAGCGGATGGGAGACCCACCGGTGTGTCGCACACCCGTGGGAATCGCGCAGCTTCCGTTCCAGCGGACTGTTTGAGCGCATACCGCTGGTGCCGGCGGTATTGTGAAGGCTGTCGACCACCTGCATGCAGACGTTGGCGCCGTGGGTACAGGCCAACCGAGCGTTGATGGTGGTGTCCGGGGACGGTAGTGCGGCACCTGCGGTCAATTCGTCTTCGATGTCCTGCATCGTTTGCATGACATAGCCCCGCACGGCCCGATAGTTGGCCACCGCTTCGCCCATGCGGTACTGTGCAATGGGTCGCTTACTCAGTGTGCTGGATGACAGCATCGGAATCTTGTTTTGAGCCAAGTCCGAGAATGTCTCGATCGCACCCCGTGCAACGCCGAGGGCGATGGCTACTTTGTTATAAGAAAGACGCAACGGGACGGGCATGCGGTACACCGGGTTGTCGTAGTGCGCCGGGACTACCCATAGATCGACACCGGTAAACTTTTCTGGCACATAGGCGCCGTCGGCTTTGACGTCATGGCTGCCGGAACCGCGCAGGCCAGCGACATCCCACGTGTCGAGGATTTCCCATTCATCGCGCGGCAGAAACCACATCTTGAAGAACGGATTGCCGTCGGCATCCAGTTCCGGCGCATCGCCTTTCATGAGCGGGGCAGCCATGAAACACCAGTTGGCGTTGTGACAGCCGCTGATGAAAGTCGACTGTCCCCAGACGCGAACCCCACCGTCGTCGGTGCGCTCGGCGCGCGGTATTTGTGTTCCCGGACCGCCACCGCCGCACATGATGACGTTGGGATTATCGAGATAGACTTCTTTGGCGAGAGCCGGGTCCATACCGCCACAGGCCATCGCGTTGATCTCCGACCCCAGCATGACGTTCCAAGCCACGGAAGCGTCGATGGCGGCAATCGCTTCGAGGATCTCGATGGTATCCAGCGAGCTTGCGTTTTCACCGCCGAGTTCAGGGGGGAGCGTGAAGCGAAAGAAACCTTCGCCGACGAGCTTGTCCACGATCCAATCGGGTAAACGGCGCAGTTGTTGCGCTTCGTCGCCCGCGGCGAGAATGTCTTCGCGCAGCGCCTCTACCTTGCTCAGTCTCGACGTCAAAACGTTCTGATCCATCGATTTCCTCCTAACTAGTCTGTGCCTAACACTTTTTGTTGCATTTCGTGCAGCGGATCGTCGGGCGCTCGAGCACTTCGAGCCAAACCATTGAATGGCGGGACGTCCAGTATAGCGGTTGCAGTCAGATTTTGGTTCCAATCCATCACGACACGGCGAAAGAGGATCTTCCAGCAGTCCTCGCGCCTTTGCATGTGATCGATGTAACGCCCGATGTAGGTGAGTTCGGAATCGTTACCGTCGTCACCCGCGCGATAGTGGTAGGCGGTGACATACGATTCGACGACTGCTTCGTTACGGTCCGGGGCGTAGTCGACCGCGACGTTGGTGACGCGGTGGGACGTCGCTGCGTATTGACGGATGCCTTTTGGCAGCACCTCGCAAAAATCGTGCGCAGCGCCGTTGAAGCTGCCGTAAGCGACCTCGGCATCGGACCAGTAGGCGCTCTTGAGAATTTCGGTGTCAGCACGATCGACGCCTCGACTGTGCCTGGTCAGCACATCTTCGATGGCTAAGCGATCCGCCATTTCCGCGGCCGTAGGTATTGCTCCGGTGGTCATAGAGGCCCCGTTAGGTTTTTTTGACAAGTGGCGTATTGTCTATTCTCGCACGCTCGGGATTGCGAATCTCGTAGATCTCGATCACGTTGCCGAACGGGTCTTGGCCGTACACCGCCGCGCTGTCGCCAAACTCCACCGGTGGGCCGACGAACTGCATACCGTTTGCGGTGAGACGAGTGTATTCGTCCTGAATATCCCGTACTTCGAGGGCGAAATGCGGGTAACCGTAGTCGTTTGGTTGAGCTGTCAGATCGCGAGGCCGGGGTTGTTCGTATTGCCAGAGTTCGATATGCGCGTTGCCGCCTCTCAGCATGGCCATCTTGGCGCTCGGCTCGGTCAGGCCGATGGCCGCTTCGACGGGCGGATTGGGGCCGGAAAAAGACGTGCGCTCCACTTGGACGAAGCCGAGCACGTCGACGTAGAAGGTCAAGGCGCGCTCGATGTCGGGGACGCCGATCGCGATGTGATGAATGCCGATGATCATGTGTTACCTCGCTTGTCTGGTCGGCGCAGGTGGCAAGCCACGTAGCCGTTTGCATATCGATGGATTACAGGCAACTCGCTCGCACATTCGGCAACGGCTTCATGACAGCGTGGATGAAAGCGGCAGCCGGGCGGTGGTGTGCGAACACTGGGCACCTCGCCCACGATCAGCGGTTGAGGGCGAGATGCTTCCAGAATTGGATTGGCCATGGGTACGGCATCCAGCAGCGTTTGTGTGTAGGGATGTTGCGGGTTGTCGAAGAGCGCATCGCGCGATTGCAGCTCGACGATTTGACCTAGATACATCACCGCAATGCGATGGCTGACATGACGTACCACGGATAAATCGTGTGAGATGAACAAATACGTCAACTTGAGTTCTCTTTGCAGGTCCATCAACAAGTTGATGACCTGGGCTTGGATGGAAACGTCCAAGGCGGACACCGCTTCATCGCAGATGAGTAACTTTGGCTCGAGCGCCAAGGCGCGGGCGATACCGATCCGCTGCCTTTGCCCACCGGAAAACTCGTGTGGGTAGCGATCGGCCATGGCAGGAAGGAGTCCGACCAGATCAAGGAGCTCTGCCACGCGGTGTCGGTACGCTTGTTTAGCCAGGTCGCTGCGGTGAATCATCAAGGGTTCGCCGACGATATCGCGCACTTTCATGCGCGGATTCAACGAACCGAATGGGTCTTGATAGACCATTTGCATCGCAGGTCGAAAAGCGCGCAGCGCTTTCTGGTCGAGGTGAGTGATGTCATGGCCTTGAAATACGATGCGTCCGGCGGTGACTGACAGCATACGCAGTACCGCCAACGCGGTCGTCGATTTGCCGCACCCCGACTCGCCGACCAGGCTCAAGGTTTCACCCTCGCGCACGTCGAAGCTGACGCCGTCCACGGCTTTGACCGAACCGACTTCCCGGGAGAACACGATGCCTTCGGTGACGGGGAAGTGCACTTTCAAGTCGCGAATTTCGAGCAATGCGCTCACCGCATCTCACCGATGCAGGCATGACCGTGTTGGGGTTCGAGCCACTCGAGTTCTGGAACGTCTTCGTCGCATCGAGTTTGGCGGAACCGGCAGCGCGGTGCGAATGGACAGCCGCGCGGCGGGTCGGCCAGGTCTGGGGGCTGGCCTTCGATGGTTGCGAGTCGTACATTGACATCGCTGTCGAGGCTGGGGATCGAAGCCATCAAACCCTGGGTGTAAGGGTGTTGGGGGTTGGCATAAAGATTCGTCGCGGAGCCGCTTTCCATGATGCGACCGCCGTACATGACCGCTACCCGGTCTGCGTACCGGGCGACAACACCCAAGTCGTGTGTGATGAGGATGAGCGCTGCACCGGTCTTGTCTGTGAGGTCTTTGAGTAGAGCGAGGATCTGTGCCTGCACGGTCACATCCAGGGCGGTAGTCGGTTCGTCGGCGATGATCAGTTGTGGGGCACATGCTAACGCCATGGCGATCATGATACGTTGCCGCATGCCGCCGGAAAGTTGGTGCGGGTACTCGGATAAACGCGCATGCGGATCCGGAATGGCGACTTGTCGCAACAGTTCTTCAGCCTGAGTCAACGCGTCGCGCCATTTCATTCGGCGGTGCAACACCAAAGGTTCAGCCACTTGTTTGCCCACTGGGATTACGGGATTCAAGGAAGTCATGGGTTCTTGAAAGATCATGCTGATGCGATTGCCGCGTACTTCGAGCATCTGGCTTTCGCTCATTTGCACGAGATCTTGAGCGCGGTGGTCGGTGGTCAGCGCAATGCTGCCGGAATCGATGTGGCCGGCGTCTCCAAGCAAGCGCAAAATGCTTAGCGCGGTGACGCTCTTGCCGGAGCCGCTTTCGCCGACGATGGCGACGGTTTCGCCTGCATCGACGTGGAGATTCAGGTTGCTCACGGCACGCACGCGCGCACCTTCCGAGCGAAAGCTAACGGTCAGATTCTGGATGTCGAGCAATCGCGCCATCAGAACCCCAACGATTTTTTCAGTGTCTGGTCGATCCAAATGCGCGCATAGATGGGCCCGGGGCGTACCGCTCCGACTCTGAGTTCGCCGTTGTAGTTCTTCACCCAAGGCCACCACGCAGTGTAATAATACTGAGTTGGCAGCCAGATGTATGGCGCCGCGTCCAGCACATCCCGGGTCAACGCCTTGAGCTTGACGATGCGGCTAGCCTCGTCTCGCGTGCGAAACACTTCAGTCATGCGTGCGTCTATCGAGGGATCGGAATGCAGCGAAGGATTCCACAGCTGACCTGTCATGAAGTTCTTGCGGATCGTCGTGGTGGGATTGACGTGGCCGCTGAACATGAGATATGCGGGTGAATGATTGCGGGTGGTCATCATCGAAAGGAACGATGCGTACTCCAGCGGCTGTATCGTGAGGCGCACACCGACGTCCGCGAAGTAACGTTCGAGCAGCGGGATCAGGTCCATGCTGGTGGGATTACACGTACAGACCTGCATGGTCACGTCGAAACCGTCGGGATAACCTGCCTCCTTTAGCAGCGCTCGGGCGCGCTCTGGGTCGTAGGAAAACAATTCCTGAACGCTGTCGGGCATGGTGTCCAAGGGTTCGAAATAGGCGCCAAAGCCGGGGTGTTGGGGAAACGCCATCAGTTCGGCATGGCCGCCGTAAAAGAGGTCGACGATCTCGCGCTGATTGACGGCCAGGTTCAATGCCCGGCGCACCCGTACATCGGCGAACGGGGGGAAATCCTGCCGTAGAGCGACGAAGTTACCGGCAGTGCCCAGCCACCGGTTCCACTTCAGCTCGGGCGTCGTTGCCTTGAGGTGATCGACCGCAATCCATCTTATGTTCTCTAATATGTCGAGCTTGCCGGTACGCAGCGCGGTAAGGTAGGTGGCTTCGTCCTTGATGATCCGATAGGTCAACTTGTCGATGAACGGAATCTTGTAGGCGGTTTGCGCGAGTCTCTCGCGGTCCCAATAGTGCTCGTTCTTGACATAGGTCTGCGAATTGCCGTGCACGTACTGCGCCATCTTGAAAGGTCCGCTGCCGACGACGTTACGCCAGTTTTTTGCGTCGAGGTGCTCGGTTTCGCGAGGTACGATGGCTGAGTAATAACCATAGCCGAAGCGGTAATCCCACTCTGCGTTGAACTCCTTGAAGTGCATCAACAGTGTGTGTGAATCGATCACTTCGAGGTGCATGTGATCGAGGTAGTCACGCAACTTCTTGGGCGAGGTTTGCAGATTGTCGAAGCTGTAAACCACGTCGTGAGCATCGAGCTCGCGGCGTTCGATGACCCCGTCGGTCGCGGGTATGATCACTCCGCGCCGTAACTTGATCTCGAGGGTCAGCGGATCGAGCCAGCGCCAGCTTTCGGCCAACTCGCCGCGTATCGCTGCCTTGGGTAGATAGGCATCTGCGATAAAGTGGAACGGGCCGCCCTTCTTGGCGCTGAGGTCCAAATTGCCGACAAACAGTTGCTCGCGCACCATCGAGGTGTCGTGGTTGGATTTCCACACCCAATCCGCAGGATCCCAGGATAGCGGCGCCAATGTGATGTTCACCGTGCCCACGTTGAGGTGTCCGCCGTACTGGGGCTCGGCACCAAGCGGGGTATTGAACGCCAGTATGGATAAAAGCGCCGCCAAACCGGCGATCCTCGCTAATGGGGTTGTGAGCATCAACGCGCGCCTCGCATGCGTGGGTCTAACAAGTCTCGCAGCGCATCGCCATAGACATTGATGGCGTAGACCACGACCGTCAGGCACAGTCCCGGTGCCAATGCGAGCCACGGCCCGAGGTACATGTACGTACGGCCGGTACCGCTTAACATGCTGCCCCACGTGGGTGCGGGCGGCGGCACACCGAGGCCGAGAAAGGATAGACCCGCTTCGGCGAGAATCGTCGCACCGACCCTGGTAGTAAACAATACGATCACAACGGGCATCACGTTAGGCACGATGTGCTTGAGCAAGACTCGCCATGTGGTTGCACCCATGGACTGCGCCGCGTGCGTGTACATCGTCTCGCGTACGCTCACCACAGAACCGCGTACGATGCGCGAACCGGCGATTCCGTAGAGACACCCGAGTACCACGATGATCTGCGGCATGCCCGGACCGACCACGGAGATGACGACGATCAGCAACAATAGATCCGGGAAGGTCATCCACGCATCGACGAAGCGCTGAATGAGCATGTCGAGCTTCCCGCCGAAATAGCCGGAGACGACCCCGATAACGATGGAAATGACCGTGGCCAGACCGGCCGCGAGAAAACCCACGACCATGGACAGCTGTGCACCGATGAGCACGCGCGACAACACGTCGCGGCCCAGGTGATCGGTGCCCATCCAATGTTCCCAGGAAGGGGCTTGCAGGCGAACCTGTAGATTCGTTTCGTTCATGCCGAACGGACTGAGCAGGTCGGCAAAAACGCCGAGCAACAAAAAGAGCAGAAAAATGGCCCCGCCAACCGCGCCTAGGGGTTTGTCCCGCCATAGCCTGGCGGCAAAGGCGACAATCGCGTTCATTGGTGGCGGACCTTCGGATCGAGAAAGCCGTAGCTCAAGTCCACCAACAGGTTTACGAGCAACACGCCGACGCCGACGATGAGAAAGACCCCCGAGATGACCGGGTAGTCGCGCTGGAACACCGCTTCGAGCAGTAACAAGCCCATGCCCGGAACGACGAAAATCTGTTCGAGTATCACAGCGCCGCCGATCAACAACGGTGCCTGCAAGCCGATCAATGTGACCACAGGGATGAGACCATTGCGCAGCGCGTGACGGGCGATCATTAAGTTTTCGGATAACCCCTTAGCGCGGGCCGTGCGTATGTAGTCTTGTCGCAATACTTCCAGCATCATCGTGCGAGTCATACGCATGGTGACTGCCGACATCGATAGGCCGAGAAGGATCGCAGGTACCGACATGTGGCTGAGGTTGGCGAGCGGATCGCTGAAGAAGGGGACGTATTCGAGCGGCGGCGACCAGCGCCACCACACGGAAGGGAACACCATCACCAGGGTCCCCAGCCAGAAGCTGGGGATAGCCAACATCAACAACGAAAAGGATCGGGCGATGTAATCGCCCGTGCTGTCCTGGCGCATCGCCGAGTAGATGCCGATGGGTATGGCCACGGTCAACGCGACGAAAAGTGCCAGCAGGCCGAGTTCGAAGGTGATCGGCACCGTGTTGATGAGTTGCTCGACAACCGGGGTGTTCTGCCACAGTGAACGACCGAGGTCGCCTTGCAGAACGCCGCCTACCCAGGTGAGGTATTGTGTGAGCAAGGGTTTGTCCAGACCCAGGGCAACTTCGATACGTTCGCGGTCCTGACTGGTGGCGATATCGTTCTGGGCGAGCATCAGATCGATGACATCGCCCGGAATCATGCGCATGGACATGAAGACGATCAGGCTGGCGAAAAACAGCGTAGGCAGCAGTGCCAACAACCGCCGAGCAATATAGGCTTGCATGTCCTCCCGACTAGTGTGTTATCCCCGTGTGAGAAGTTAGCACATCGTCGGTCAATCCACCCAGTGGTCTGGAATGCTGTCGGCAACGAGCTGCGCGATACTGATGCTCTGTATGCCGTGCTCGCTGCCTACATCTTCGGCGAATTTGGATTGATTGCTGGTGCGGGCGAACACGAGGGCATTGGGATATTCACCCTTGATCCACACCGCAGTGCGCAGGTTTTCCTGTTCCTGACCGGTGCCGAGCACGATCGTGGGTTCATTGATCGAAAGATCCACCAATGCGGTGAGTTCAGCCCAGACTTGCGGGTGGCCGATGTCGCCTTCCAGCACGTTGCGGACGGATTCGGAGACGATGGTCTGCTGTTCGTCGACCACCAGGATGCGCCGGTCGGCGTCGCGATCGATGACCGCCACTTCGGCGATCTCGTCTTCGGCCACGGCGTGTAGTTCTTCCAGTACGGATTGACCGAAGCGCCCGAAACCCGCCATCACGACGAAATCTTTGTTCGCGGTGGCGGCGAAGTGCTGGACCAATTCTCCGCGCACCAACTGTCGCGCCGCCACGTTGTAGGTATTGAAGACCTCACACCGCTGCGCCACTTGTGTGTTGGCCAGGCTACGCATGAAGCGCAGGTTGTTACAGTGCAAAACGATACGCCCCGTCAATTCCGGAGCGAGATCCAAAATGCGCGACGCGGCCTCGAAGGCGTAGAAGTCGTCGTCCCCGAGCAGGAGGACACGTTTGGCTTTGTGGATCTTCACGAGATTGAGCATGTAGTCATGCGTGATGTCGCCGATTAGGGTGGTCGTGTCGAACTTCTGTTGCAGTTCTTGATCTTCGGTATAACTGAAGGAAGGGGCGATGACGATGACTTTCGACTTCGTGTTGCGTTCGCGCAGTTGAGTCAGGTAACTCTCCGTCAAACGGCCGCTACCGTAGACGATGATGTGATCTTGATGTCGGCGCACTTTCCAGCGATCCGGTGCCAGCGCCTGGAACACCGCTTCCATCACTGTCGAGGCCGTCAGCGTGGGTGCTCCGAAGTAAGCCACCCACAGAATGCCGCGGGCCCACTGCGGGCCGCCATCCGGCACGCCGATGTCGAGACCGCCGAAGACGAAGAAGCCGAGCGCGTAATATGCCTTAACGAGCCAGCTCGAGCCGACGACATCCGGGCGTTCGGAGAGCGAGGTGCCCGCCAGCAGGCCGATCAATCCGCAGAGGAAAAAGGTAGCCGCGGCGAACCACCGCCAGTTGATTGAGCGCAGGTTGAGCGCGAACATTCCCGTTGCTAGAGGTTAAGGGTCCTTCGCCGTTCGTGCACGACAGCGAAGACGTCGTTACCGGCCGGTGAAGTTCGGTTTACGTTTTTCGACGAAAGCCTTGAGCCCTTCCTTGAAATCTTCGCTTTGAAAGAGTCCGCCCAGGTGCACCATCAAATGATCGACTGCAGTGTCGTAAGATTCCTCCAGGCCCATACGCATCATACGCTTGGTGGTTTGCACGGCCATCGGAGCGTTCTCGGCGACTTCCTGAGCCCACTCTTGCGCGGTAGCCATCAGCTCGTCTTTCGGTACCACCGTATTGACGATGCCGATGTCCAACGCTTCTTGCGCGTCCACGGTGCGACCGCGATAGTAGAGTTCGGCTGCTTTGGCCCAACCCACGAGTCTCGGCAGCAACCACGTGCCGCCGCTTTCCGGTACCACGTTGCGTTTTGCCGTCACGGCCGCAAGCTTGGCGTTGTCCGCCATGATGCGAATGTCGCACAACAGGGTGATATCCATGCCGTATCCGGCTGCGGCGCCGTTGATGGCGCAGATGATCGGCGTATCGGTGTGCCACATCACATTGATCGGCGCATCGCGCAGGTCGAAGAGCTGGCGCGGACGGTTGGAACCCGCGCCACCGAGCGAGCCGTCGTCACCCATGCGGTCGCTGGTATCGATCAGATCCAGCCCCGAACAGAAGCCGCGTCCGGCGCCGGTGAGAATAATGCACCTAACGTCCGGGTCTTTGTCAGCCTCGACCATCTTCGCGGAAAGTTCGCCCAGCATTTCACGGCTGATGGCGTTCAAGCGCTCAGGTCGATTGAGCGTGATGGTGACGACGTAGCCGTCCTGTTCGACGAGTAGCTCATCCGTGTTCGATGGTGAGATTGCCATGTCCAAACCCTTCTCAAGTCGTGCTGTCGGATGCGATGATAGCATCAACGACTATTTGGGGGTGTAAATGGATACGTTGCAGTCGAAGTGGCGTCCGATAGGACTCATCATCATTGCGCTCGCGGTGCTGGCACCGGTGCAAGCACGCGAAATGCCGCAGGTGACGCCCGAGCGGCAGGGCTTTTCCGCAGAGCGGCTGGAACGGCTGACCGAGCATATGAATGCGCGAGTTGAAGACGGCACCATGGTCGGCGGTCTCGGTTTGATCGCTAGGGGCGGCCGTGTCGTTTATCGGCAAACCTACGGGCTCGCCGACCGCGAAGCGAGCAAGCCGATGACCGAGGATACGATCTTCCGCATCTACTCCATGACGAAGCCGATCACGGCGCTCGCGGTGATGATGCTCTATGAGGAAGGCAAGTTCTTTTTGAACGATCCGGTCGCTAAATACATCCCTGAGTTAGCGGATCTCGAAGTTGCGCTATCGACAGCCACCGGCGGCACCTCGATCAGCTCGGACGGCACACAGAGCCGCACGCTCGGTACCGGAGACGCATCTTTGGTTGGCCAAACGAGAAAACCGCGCCGTCAGCCGACGATCAGAGATCTCCTGACTCACACGGCGGGATTTACGTACGGCGTGTTCGGCAATACCGAGGTCGATCAACTCTATCGCAAAGCAGCGGTTATGGGGACAGACACGGACCTCAAGGAATTCGTTAGGGTGCTTGGTTCGTTGCCTCTGCAGTACGAACCGGGGACGACGTGGCACTACAGCGTGGCCGTGGATGTGCAGGGACGGCTCGTCGAAGCCGTTAGCGGAGTCAAGTTCGGTGAGTTTTTACGCACGCGCATCTTCGAGCCGCTCGATATGCCGGATACGGGATTTACGGTTCCGCAAGATCAACAGCACAGGTTTGCTCAGTTGTACGCGCCGGAGGGAACGAGTGGGAAGGGCTTTTTCGCGAAGGCGACGGGGCCAGGTCTGGAAGTGGCCCCCGCGGCGACCAGCGCCCGCTACGTGGATGGAGGTAGATTCGAGAGCGGCGGCGGCGGTCTGGTGTCGACAGCGCGTGATTATTTGCGTTTCTGTCAACTCATGCTCAATGGCGGCGAGCTGGACGGTGTGCGACTGCTCGCTCCCAAGACGATAGAACTCATGACCCGTAATCATTTGGGCAACATTCCGATGGGTTTTGGGCGTGATGGTTCCGGTTTTGGACTCGGCTACGCTGTCGTGCTCGATCCCGGGCGCATGGGCGAGGTTGGTTCGGTGGGTGAATACAACTGGGGTGGTGCCGCAGGTACACGCTTCTGGATTGACCCGCGCGAGGACTTGATCGGCATATTCATGGTTCAGAGCCTGCCTCACCGCACTCAACTGGGTGGTGAATTCAAGGTGCTGACCTACCAGGCGATGACCCACGCCGCTGAGTAGTCAGCGTCTGTTGGCCAGCCTCACCACATCATCCACGGCGTAGTAGGGGGCGCTGTCGCCGATTTTGGTGTTGATGATTTTGAGAATCATGTTGGCGAAGATGCGTGCGCCGCGATCATTGGGATGCACGACATCGAGAAACAGCTTGCCGCGAAGATTCTTCGTTAGCTTTATCGACACGTCGTCGACCTCGTAGCGGTAGCTGGAGTCGTCAGCGGTCAGTGCGTCGTAGATTTGATAGACGGGAAAAAAGTGTAACGTGGGATACTCAGCTTGCTTTGATTCGAGGTACTCGTTCAACGCGTCGATCGTGGCGCGATTGTCATAGCGTGTCCAGGTATTCCCGACGATTACCGGAGTGCCCGCTGTCGTCAACACTTTGAGCATATCGTCAATGTATGTGTACGTTTTGGGTGAGATGTCTTGTTTTTGACGAACGTCGTGGTGGAACAAATCGACGCCTAAGACAATACTGGGCGGGTGAGTTTCGAACTTGCGCTTAAGCCAGCGGAAGTTGCGGCGGAAGCTGCCGGTAACGACGGTTTTCTTGATGATCCGATCGCGCGGATAGCCGAGTTGTTTAAGTGCATAAAGCGGAGGTGAATAACCTCGGCCGAAGATGTTGAAGCCCATCGAAACGGATGCGCCGATAATGTAAGCGTACTTTTCCTTCTGCGGGTGTTCTGCCGCCGATACAACCGGGACGCCGGTCAGGGCAGCACTCAAACAGAGCCACCAGGCAACCAAGCAGATGCGGCGAACGAACGTCATGGAGACTTTATTGTGAGTGAAGTTGACTGATTCGCTCCAAGGCTATCACCACCGATGTGAGAAATTAATCGACTAGAACACTAGAATAGGGGCTTGCTTTGGCCTTGGAAATCTGTGACTGAACCGACCCCCCCGACGTCATCGCGGTCACCCACTGGGCCTGAGGTGAACGCCACGGGACTGGATTCCCAAGGCACCGGCACGCCGGAACTCGACCTGGACATCGAGACGCTACGCAAAAACCTCATCGCTAACGTCGGCAAGCTGTTCTCTTCGACCTCCGTGGCGCTGGTCATCGGGCTGGGATCGTTTGCGCTGTCGGCCCGCGCCTTAACGCCTGTCGAATTCGGCATGTTGATGCTGGTCGTGACCTTTGCCAATGCCGCTCTACGACTGGTGGGCTTCGAGTCCTGGCAAGCCATCATTAAGTTCGCCGCCGATCGGCGGGCACGCGAAGAGAGTGCCGACATCGGCGATCTCATCCGTTTCGGCCTCGTGCTTGATATAGCCGGTTGTGTGATTGCTGCGGCATTGCAATTCGGCCTCGCCGAGATCGTGGGTGCGTGGTTGGACTGGCAACCGTACGTAGTGGACGGCGTGAAGTGGTATGCCTTGGTAGTGCTGCTCAGTATCACGTCGACCCCAACGGCCATCTTACGTATTCGCAACCGCTTCGACCTGATTGCGCAGCATCGTGTCGTCACCGCTGCATTCAAGCTCGTGTTGGTTGCGGCGGCAACTTTGTGGGTACCTACTTTCGCAGGTGTGCTGATGAGTTGGATTGCAGCGCAGATCGTAGCAAACGCTGCACTCGGTGTCATGGCGTTGCAGGAACTGCGCGGTAACGGTAGAAACATGATGGTGACCGGCGGTGCGCCTTTACTGCCGCGTGAGGGTAACGTTTGGCGCTTTGTCGTAATGAGTAATCTAGATAGCGTGTTGCGTTCCATTCGGGAGATGGATGTGCAATTGATCGCGCTATTGCTCGACGAAGCCGCCGCAGGGGTGTGGCGCATCGCGCGTCAATTGGCTTTGGTCGTGGGGACATTACTCGACGCCGTTCTCGAAGCGGTGTATCCGCAAATCGCTGCGCTCTGTAGTACTCAGCGATGGTCGACACTGGATCGTTACGTCAAGCAGGTCGCCGCCGGCTCTGCACTTGCGGTAGTGGTGGTGTTAGTGGGATTCGTTTTGTTGGGCTATTGGTTCGTGCGCCTGATCTTCGGCGTCGAGTATACGGATGCGTATCTCGTCACCAGTCTCTTCATTGCCGCACTCAGTATCACCGCACTGATTCAACCGCTGTGGGTATCCATCATGTCCCTGGGCGCGCAATTACATATCTTCCGCAACCACCTGTATTCGACCGTCGTGTACGTAGCCCTGTTGGTCTGGCTGACACAGATCTGGCAGTTAGAGGGCGTCGGTTTCGCCGTGATGGGCTTGTACGTAGTCTGGGGTGTGTTGTCGCTGATTTCTTATAGAAAGCTCGTTCCGAAGGGGGCTGTCTAAGGATTACGGCGAACGTTCCTCAGCGTAGACGTCGGCGCCAGGGATTAAGGCGAATCTCCGACTCTCGTGATTTCACCGGAACCCATAACGCGTTCGTTGACGGATGGGTTGCCGTAGTATTCGATGTCGCCGGAGCCCATCACGGTCGCCGTGAGCTGTGCCTCCGACCAGACTTCCACATCGCCGGACCCGGCGACCTTGGCGATCGTCTCCTGAGTGCGCAGGTCTGCTGCGCGAAGGTCACCACTGCCCGCTATGGAGATCTCTTGCGACACCGAGCGGCCGGTGAGGTCGATGCTGCCGGAACCGGCGATTTGCGAGCTGATTTCATCTGCCTCGACGTTACCGATCTCGACATCACCTGCACCCGAAACCACGATGTCGAGTTCGTCGACGATGACCGAATCCGCGTTGAGGTTGGCTGAGCCGGATATGACGATTTCCAACTCATCGGCTTCCAGACTCTTGGCGAAGCCGTCGCCGCTTCCAGCCATGGCGATGCGCTCGACTTCGGTATAGCCGATGGTCACGATGACTTCCTCGTCGGACCAGTCGAACCACGAATCTTCCTTGCGTACGCGTAGCGTATCGCCGCGTACCTCCGTAATGATCTCGTCGATGGTGTCTGCGTCGCCCTCGAGCATGACATAGGGTTCGTCGGACACGACAAACTCGACGGAGAATGGCAGCGCATAGGCAATCGCCGAAAAGTCATCGACATCGCGTCGTTCGGTGGCGGCGTTCACCGCCATCGTGCCAAAAAAAGCGGTGAACAGGACGCTGGCGGCGATGAGTGCGGGGGTGACGTTGCGCCCCGATTTTTGTGTGGGTGTGCGCATGGAAAATTCCTCAACTTGAGCGTTCATGTCGAAGTGTCGGGAATGCCTCGAAAATAGTTCTACTCGGATTTTACAAACTTGTAGACGAAGCGGTCGGTTTGGCGGCGGATCGCCGGATTGAAGACCGAAATGTCCAGCGGATCGGCGGGGTTAGCGAGGACATCGGACGCTGCGACAAAATCGAACCCGCGTGCAGAGATGTCGGCCTTGGCGAATTGCGGGTCGATGCGGTGCAGGTACTGCGCGGCGGCTTTGCCGGTGCCGGGTAGCGCGGCGTGGTCGACAACGGCCAACGTCCCGCCGGGTTTGAGAATTCTGTGGATAGTGGCAAACAGCGGATCGGCGGTCACGGTCCACCCGTTACTGCGGAAGTATGCGTCGTGATAAGTCATGACGATGAGCACCAGGTCGACGCTTTGTGAAGGGAGGTGGATGTCTTCGATTTCGCGTATGTACGGTTCTACGTTGGGTAGGCGATCGTTGCCAAGGCGCGTATTGACGTTCCCGGCAAACTGCACGAAGGCCTGGTTGTTGTGCATGTAGACCTTGCCAGCGTCGCCTACCCGCTCGGCGAGCAATTCGCTGTAGTAGCCGTTCCCCGCGAAAAGGTCGATGACGGTCATCCCCGGCTTGACCCCGAAAAAGTCCAAGACTTCTTGAGGTCGGCTGGTGGCGTCTCTCGCCACATCTTCTTCGGAGCGTTCGGCAGCGAATGGCGCTACACAGATCACCCACAGTGCGGCGATGGTTGCCGCGCGAGCGATAAGTTCCATGCTGATCCTCTTGACGGTGGATTCGGTAAACGACCTCGATTATGCGCCCATGGTCTGCATCAGCACCACACCTGTCTTTGCGAATCCAAAGCGGAGCGATCCGGACTAGCGGCGGTATCCGTTCACGGCGTAGAGTTTGCGAACGGCGATTTCAAGGAGCACGGCGCGATGCCTGTAAGCATAAAGGCGGCTCTGGCATTCATCGTAGGTGTGCTGGTTGGATGGACTGCCAACGGCTACCTTTCACCGGACACGCACTCCGGCACGCCTCCCCAACTACTGCCGCTCGATGCGCCGGTGGATAAAGCCGCTCGAGCGACGCTGACTAGAAGTCGGGAGGTCTTAGAACGACAGCTCGTGCGTCTGGAGGATGCCGATGTGTCCGATTCCGGCTATCGGTTCGTACACGACCTTGTGCGTTCACAAGCCGCTATAGACCCTCTCGGCACCGCTCGTCTGATCATCCACATCGGCGCCGGAAGTAAGACCACCGATTTATTGCGCAGCGTCGCGCGTGTTTGGTACGCGAACGATGGGCTGGACATATTAGCGACACTGGTCGCGTCCGGACCTTACGACCAGCTTCGGGATTTTTATCACCCGGTATTCACAACGGTCGTCAACGAAGAGCCGTTAACGGCCCTACCGCATGTTCTCGCTCTCGAGGACCGTGGGTTGCGCAACCGGTTGTTCTTCAACGTGGCGCATGCGATTCAGCCGAGAGATGTTGCGCATGTCACGCAAGTCATCGGTCGGCTGGATGCGGAGGGTAGAACGTATGTATTGACGAATACAGCAGACCAGTTGGCGAAGCTGGATCCGGAGCACATGCTTGCCCAGGCGAGTCAGTATTCGAATGCCGTGGCGGCTATGATTCACGAAGCCGCGGCGCGCGCGATTAGCCAGACGGATCCTCTGCGAGCAATCGAACTCACCCGGACACTGGATATGCAAGACCCGGGGGGTTCGCTCATGAGGGCCGTTGGCGTGCTGGCGCAGTCGGATCCTCTGACGGCTAAACGCATCTATGAAACGACTGAGAATCCGAGTTGGCAAGATAGAATGATTCGTCCGCTCAGCCAGGGTTGGGCTCGACAAGACCGTGAGGGTGCCGCGCGTTGGGTGAGTACACTGGATAGCCCATACGCTGCCGAGCAGCTGCAGGGTCTCGCTCACGAATGGGGGAGTGAGGATCTGCAAGGAGCTACCGCGTTTGCAGCGACGTTGCCTGATGACGTGCGTGTTGCGTGGTTACACGGTGTAGTATCGTCGTATCGACACACGGATCCGCAAGCGTACCTCCGCTGGCTTGAGCAGTTTCAAGCGGAAGCATCGTACCCCGCTTTGCTGAGTCGAGCCGTCTATGGATTGCACCGAACCCATCCGGAAACGGCAATACGCTTCGTCAGAAGTCTCGATGCCAGCGTGGGTAGTGAGTCTATGGCGAAGCTCATCGATAGAGTGGGTGAACATGATCCACGCCTGGCATCCGCCTGGCTGGAAGACATTGCTGACGACGACGTCCGCGCGAAGGCGACACACTCATTCATCCGAGATTGGCAGCGGCGCAACCTGGACGAAGCGGTATCGTGGGTAAGCTCGCTTGGTGAAGGGGCACTCAAAGACGAAGCCACCAGCGCTCTTGTGATCTACAGTCATTCGGAGGCATTAAGGCCGCTGGCAACGGCGATCGAGAATCGGGCCATCCGTAACGCAACTTTGCTGAGTCGTACGATGGTGTTCGATTCTGCCAGAATTGCCGCCGGACTATTCGAGCGACTCGAGCTCACCGAGGCTCAGTGGACTCGGTTGGACGACTTGTTGGAAGCGGGAAGCTAACGGTTGTTCACTCGCCAAATGAACTATGGTTCAATCGATCGATGCACAAGAAGAAGTCTGGGAAGGGGCTATGAGTAAACCGGTACTGTACGGGATCAGCGCATCGCGGGCGTTTCGCTCGATTTGGGCGGCCGAGGAGATCGGTCTGGACTACGAACACGTCAACACGTCGTTTCAGGGGGACGCACAAGCGCCAGACTACCTCGCCGTCAATCCCAACGGCCGGATTCCGGCTCTGGTCGACGGCGATTTGCAGCTCTTCGAGTCGATGGCGATCAATAACTATCTGGCGCAGAAATACGGCGGTAATCTGTGGCCGTCGTCGCAAGACGATCAGGCTCGGGTACTGCAGTGGAGTGTGTGGGGCATTAGCGAGATCGAACCTCTGCAAATGCAGATCGTGATCCAGAAGTTTTTCGTGCCCGAAGATCGCCAAGACCCGGCCGTGGTCGAGGCCGCCGGTAAGGGCTTAGCGCGACCGCTTGGCGTTTTGGATCAGACACTTGCGCGCCAAGACTATTTATTGGGCGATGCGTTTACCATCGCCGATCTCAATCTGGCCGCGGTCATGGATCTGCTGAATATGGTGGCGTTCGATTTGAGCGGTTGGGCCAACGTACGCGCATGGTTGGATCGGTGTTATGCGCGTGAGTCCTACACGGACGCTAAGGCGGTGGGTGTATGAGCGTGGATCGACAGGCCCGCGTCCAGGCCGTTGCCGACCGCTACATTGCGGATGAGCTCTTTGCCGGTATGGAATGGCGTGTAGACGCGGGAGGGGAGACCGTGCTCAGCGGGCGAGCCGGCGTGGCCGACGTCGCTACCCGGCAGTCGATACCGGATCGAGCCATCTACCGAATCTACTCGATGACCAAACCTATCGTGTCGTTCTTGGCGCTCCAGTTGATCGAGCAGGGCAAACTCAGGTTGTACGACATGCTCGCGCAGTTCGATTCTGCGTTTGCGACGCAAAGAGTACTGACGGCCGATGGGGCGGTGCAGAACGTGCAAGCCCCAATCACGGTGGAGCATCTGCTCACTCATCGGGCGGGATTTACATACGATTTCTTGCCCGGGTGCCATGTTGCGCCGTACTACCGGGAGGCGGACATCATCGCAGACGGCTCCCGCTCGCTCGCCGAGATGATGGCGATGTTGGCAGAGCAGCCTCTTGCCTTTCAACCCGGCAGCAGCTGGCGTTACAGCGTGTGCACAGACGTGCTGGCGCATGTGTGTCAGATCGCCGGAAACGATACGTTGGGCAACCTGTTGCGGGACAATGTTTTTGAGCCGCTGTCGATGACGAGTACCGGATTTGGTGTGAGTGCGGAGGACACTGCGCGTTTGATGCCCATGTATGGTGTGGGTGATCTCAGCGCGTTACCATCGCTCGACATCGAGCCGCAGGTATTGGAGCCGGCCTCGGTTGAGGAACAGTATCCTGCTGACCAGCCGGGACGCTTCCAGCGTGGCGGACACGGTCTGTTTGCGACACTAGACGACTATGCTGCGTTTGCACGTATGTTAATCAGCGGCAAAACCGATGCCGGCGAGCGGCTCGTATCCTCCACGATGCATGAAATGCTGCAGACCAACCGAATTCCAGCGGCGCAATTGCCGCTGGCCATCGGGCCGAACGTGCTGCCGGGTTATGGCTGGGGTTTACTGGGGCGCGTGATGTTGGACCATGGGCAGGCGATGAGTTTGACCGGGTTGGGTGAATTCGGCTGGGCCGGTGCGGCTTCCACGTATTTCTGGGTGGACCCAACAGCGCAGATGTCCGGCGTGTTGATGACCCAGTATCTGGGTGCAACGACGCCGCTAACGGACGACTTCAGAAGCGCGGTTTATCAAGCGCTCGCTTGAGCGCAACCTCGGCCCGACAGCACTGCCTAGCGGATGTGGTGGTAGTCGCGTCTAATAAAATCGGCACCTCGTTCGGCAATCATGACCGTCGGTGCGTTGGTATTACCCGATGTGATGCGTGGCATTATGGATGCGTCTATGACCCGCAGCTTGCCAATGCCGCGCACTTGGAGCCTGTCGTTGACCACGGCGAGGGGATCTGAATCCGTACCCATCTTACACGTACCGACCGGGTGAAAGATCGTCGTGCCCAGGTTACGAGCGGCCGTCAGCAACTCATCGTCGCTGGTGGCTTGAGGTCCGGGTAGAAATTCGCTTGGGTTGAAACGTTTGAGTGCGGGTGCGGTCATGATGCGGCGCGTAAACTTGAGCGAGTCCACGGCTACGCGTTCATCATGTGGATCGGACAAGTAGTTGAGGCGGATTTCCGGCGGTACTTGAGTATCCGTATCGACGATGCGCACATGGCCACGGCTTCGCGGTTGCAGATTACACACGCTCGGCGTGATGGCGTTGAAGGCATGCAACGGCTCACCGAATTTATCCAACGAAAGCGGCTGCACGTGCCACTCGATGTTGGCGAATTGTTGTTCTGCGTCGGATCTCGCGAACGCGCCGAGTTGCGACGGCGGCATGGTCAAAGGACCCGTGCGTTTGGCCAAGTACTCGAGACCCATCTTGATCTTACCGACCACGGTACCGGCGCGTTCGTTGAGTGTCACCGTGTTGTCGACCTTGTAGATCGTGCGGATCTGCAAGTGGTCGTGCAGATTTTCGCCTACGCCGGGACAATGCAGCAGCGGTTTGACCCCCATCTGTTCGAGCAGGCGTTCGTCGCCAACCCCGGAGGTCTGCAGCAGCGCTGGCGAGCTGATCGAACCGGCAGCGAGAATCACTTCGGTGTCTGCCGTCCAGGTCTGCATTCCGCTTTTGGTGCGTGCGCGCACGCCCGTGGCGGTGATCTGCCCATCGCGGTCTTTCGTAAACGCAAGGCCGGTAACGTGAGCCTCGGTGACGACGGTGAGGTTCGGTCGATGGCGCACAGGGTCCAGAAATGCCCGCACCCCACTCCAGCGTCGTCCTGACTTTTGATTGACTTGAAAGTAGGCGTTACCGAAATTATCGCCGCGATTGAACTCCTCGATCTTGGGAATGCCGGTTTCTTCGGCCGCTTCGCGCCAGGCGTCGAGGATCTCCCAATTCACGCGCCGTTCTTCGACGCGCAGCTCACCGCCGGTGCCGTGAAAGTCGTCGGCACCGTGCTGATAGTCTTCCGAGCGTTTGAAGATCGGCAGGACATCGTCCCAACCCCAGCCGGTGTTACCGAGTTGCGCCCAGTGATCGTAGTCGCTCGCTTGACCGCGCATGTAGATCATTGCGTTGATCGACGAGCAGCCACCTAACACCTTGCCGCGCGCATAGGCGATGCTGCGTCCGTTCAGTCCCGGATCGGGCGCCGTTGAATAACACCAGTCGGTGCGCGGATTGGAGATTGTGTACAAGTAACCGACAGGAATGTCGATCCAGAAGTAGTTGTCCTTCTTACCGGCTTCGATCAGCAGTACGGTTTTGGTCGTATCTGCAGAAAGACGATTGGCCAGCACACACCCGGCTGTCCCCGCACCGACGATCACGTAATCGTAGCTGTCCAAAAAGAGCTAACCCCGTCCGTTGTGTCCGGGGTAGCTTAACAAAGGGAGCGGGGCTTTTTGCGCCTCAAGCCGCGGCAGCTTGGGGAGTGACGAGCGCGAAGTAGGCCTCGGGCGCGGGAATGTTGAGGTCCGCGCGCACTTGATCGATCGGTCGCTCGAGCAGTGCTTCCCAATCCTGACCCGGTAACCACGCAGCCCGCTTACCGGCACGATAGGCACGGCGGGCAGCGGCGTACACGCCGCGGCCGTAAGTCTGGGACAACTTGTAGCAACCGGCGAGACAGATCACGCCAATGCCGCGGTTCTTGGTCTGTGCGTAAGTGAACGCAAGCAAGCAGGCTTCTCCCAACTCGTCTCGACCGTAGCGTGTGAGGGTGTGCCACAAATCGTGCATATCACGCTGGCGCGTACCGAAGCGTTGCAGGCCCGGTGACATCTTGGCGAACTCCTGCTCGGCGCTGGCATCGACCAGGCCTTCCGCTGACAGGTTCTCGCTGGTCAGAAAATGCAGGTAGTGCCGGCCCAGGCTTTCGGCCGGTAACCGGGCGAGTGCGTCACGATCGGTTAATGTGTCCAGTAAGTTGATGTCCTCGCGGAGGACCCGTTCACCGACCACGGTCTTCGCGAAACGCCGGTGACCGTTTTCGAGCGCGGGTCCCGAGAGTGCGCGGATGACGGTGAATACTTCGTGGGTTTGTTCAGGATCGGCGATCAAGCGTTTTAGCGCGCGCAAGGCCACCAATGGCTGCAACTTGGAGCGATTGGCGGGCATTTGGTTGGATGGGGTGTTCAAGCGATACCTCGTGAGTTTCAAGTACTATGTTACAACGTGGAGCTGGTTATATCTACATTCATGTAGATAAGTAGATAGCGGAAGTCTACTATTATCTACATTGATGTCAATAGACGTCATAACACTGGTATTGACGGGATTGTCCCCGTTTAATACCGCCTCGACGAAGTTTAGGACGATTGGATGACCGTAGTCAGAAAGCGGCGCACCGCGGAAGAGTCACGCAACCTGATTCTCGAAACCGCAGCTCAGCGATTGCGGGAAAAGGGGCTCGAGGGGCTCAACATCACCGGGGTCGCAGAGGACGCGGGTCTATCCCATGCCACCTTGATCCATCATTTCGGCTCGAGCGGCGAAATGCGCGAGGCGCTGGCGGACAAGATGACGGCGGATCTGGTCGCCGATCTGGTTGCGGCCATGGACGCACAACAACCCCCGGCAGAGTTGAGCACGAGGGTCTTTACCGCGTTGGCGGAAGGCGGTCACGCTCGTCTGCTGGCCTGGCGTGCGGTCGAAGGCAGCGGCGGGGTCAGGGACGCGGACGCGGCCAAGGCTTTGTTCAAACAGCTACTGGATCGCGCCCAGGCTGCGCTCGATATCGACACGGAAGCGCAAATGCGCATGACCATATTCTTCGTCGCGGCAGCCGCCATCGGCTACGGCCTGGCGGGTCCAATGCTCGCCGAAGTGCTCGACATGTCCGACGCCGAACTCCGTGCGGTCCCGGAGTGGGTCACCGAACATCTGGTTTAGGGCCAATAGCGTTCCTTGAGATGGCGCTTGTAAAGCTTGCCCGTCGGCAAGCGCGGTATGGCGTCGATGAAGTCGATAGAGCGAGGAACCTTGTATGCTGCGATCTTCGCGCGTGTGAACGCCATCAGCTCATCGGCGAGCTCGACATCGGCAGCAATCCCGTCTGAAGGTTGCACGACGGCTTTCACCTCTTCTCCGAATTCGGCATTGGGTACACCGAACACTGCGACGTCGGCTACTTTGTCGTGCAAGATGAGCACATCCTCGATCTCTTGTGGGTAGATGTTCACACCACCCGAGATGATCATGAACGCTTTGCGGTCCGTCAGGTAGAGATAGCCTTCCTCATCCAGATAACCCACGTCACCGAGGGTAGACCAGTTCGCATGCTGCGGGTGGGTGGCGTCGGAGGTCTTGTCGGGTGCGTTGTGGTATTCGAAGTTTCGTTGCGGTTGTTCGAAATAGATCATGCCGGCCTGGCCCGTGCCGAGTTCGGCACCGGTCTCGTCGCAGATGTGGATGGTCGCGTTGCGCGCTCTGCCCACGGATCCAGGGTGGGCGAGCCATTCTTCGGGTCCAATCAAGGTCGAGCCGTTACGTTCCGTGCCCGCGTAGTATTCCCAGACGATCGGCCCCCACCAGGACATCATGCGCTGTTTGACCTCGACCGGGCAGGGTGCTGCAGCGTGAATGGCGCAGCGGTGGCTCGACAGGTCATAACGCGAGCGCACCTGCGCATCCAGTTTCAACATACGCACGAACATGGTGGGCACCCACTGTGAGTGAGTAATCCGGTACTGCTCGATATGCTCGAGTGCCCTTTCAGCATCGAAGCGCGGCATGAAGTAGACACTACCGCCCAGTGACAATGTACGCATGCAAAAACCGAAGGGTGCGGCGTGGTAGAGCGGGGCGGGTGACAGGTACCGGGTGTCTTCATCGATTGCGTAGGCATTGGCGCGTTCCACACCGGGAATGCCGTCGCGCACACTGCGATGCAGCAGCGGTCTCTTAATACCCTTCGGACGGCCGGTGGTCCCTGAACTGTACAACATGGAATCGCCCACAGGTTCCCGGGTCAGCGCTGTGGTTGGCTGCTCTGCTACGACGGTCGCGTAGTCCTGGTAACCGTCGGGTGCGTCGATACACACGCGATGGGGACAAGCCGTCAACAACTCAGGTAGTGCCGCGATCGTTTCTAGGCTCGAGGCGGTGAACAGCACCGAGCTCGTCGAGTCTTCGACAATATAGGCGACCTCCTCGGGCTGAAGGTATTGGTTGATGCAGGTGATATAGAGGCCCGAGCGCAGGGCCGCCCAGGCGATCTCGAAGAATTCCAGCCGGTTGTCCATCAGAAGCGCGACATGGTCGCCATCGCGTAATCCCAGGCCATGGAGCCATTGTGCGACTTGGTTGGAGCGCTGATCCAGCTCACGCCACGTCAGCGATTCGCCCGTGGCGACATTGGTGATAGCGGGGTTGGCGGGCTTTGTCTGAGACCAATGACCGGGATACATCGCACTATTGTTCCCAAAGCCGGGACCGGAGGAAAGTCATCGGGTACAAAAAACCCCGCTGGGGCGGGGTTCTTGTCGGGTACCGCTGTGCGTGGATTCAAGCCGCGGCGTCCTCGTCGAAGTTCTCGAGCTGCGCCAGCGCGTTTTTGAGCGCACGCAAAAACAGCTCTGGATTAAACTCTTCTTCTAGTAGCTCTTCGATATCTTCTTGTTCGACCTCAGTTCGGCTGAGCGGCTCGTTCATGTCTCACACTTCCCTTTGCAACTAATGAATGCAGATGAGCGCTCGATATTAGGGAATCGAAGAGGATGCTCCGTGAACTGGTTCTCCTTTACTCGCCGGGAATGACGGCGCCGTGATGGCGGTTAAGCGGATTTCGTGACGCCGTTGCGGTTTTCATTGCATCAGGCTAGTGGATCGCAGCGAAACGCCTATGTCAGAGCATCTCGCTGGCGATCAGCTCCAGCGCCTCGGGTTGCTGAGCACCCAGTAGCATCGAAGCAACATGACCTTGGCTGCCGGCTTGTTTCCAACGGCCGAGCCGTTCCCTGATCCGATCTGCCGGGCCCACGAGGTGACACGCGTCGATGAGCTCAGCGGGTACGGCTGCTGCCGCCTCGTCTTTCTTGCCCGATAGGAACAGGTCCTGGATCTGGACTGCGGCATCTTCGAAGCCGAGCGCCTTGGCGTAGTTGTTGTAGAAATTTTTGTCGCGGGCACCCATACCGCCGATGTAAAGCGCCATGTTGGCCCGTATCGGCATCATGCACTTGTCGACGTCATCGCCGATCACGACAGTCACGAACGGCGACACTTCGAATTGGGTGAGGTTCTTGTCGCCGGCTTTGGCGAAGCCCTTCTGGATGGGGCCTTCGAACACGGAGTACTTCTCCGGGTCCATCCAAATCGGGAAGAAGCCGTCACACACCTCGGCCGCGGCTTCGACACCCTTAGGGGTGATGTTGGCAGCGAATATCGGAATGTCTTCCTCACAGTGCAAGATGCTTTTCAACGGTTTGCCGAGACCGCTGGCATCGGGCCCGTTGTAAGGCATTTGATAGACCTCACCGTCGAAGGTCGCGCGGTCTTCCCGAGCGAAGATCATCTTCATGATCTGCACGTATTCTTTGAGTCGTGTCAGGGGCTTGCCGTAAGCGACTCCGTGCCAGCCTTCAATGACCTGCGGCCCGGAAGCGCCGAGTCCGACGATGAAGCGCCCACCGGAGAGTTCAGCAAGGCTCATGGCGGTCATTGCGGCCATGGCCGGGGTGCGCGCGGGCATCTGCATGATTGCCGTGCCGACTTTGATCTTGCTGGTCTGGGCGAGAATCCAGGCAGCAGGTGTGACGGCATCGCCGCCCCATGCTTCGGCTGTCCAGACGGAATCGTAGCCGAGCGATTCTGCGTGGCGAATCGCGTCCAGATTGATGTTGACGCGGGCACCGATGCCGCCGCCGAGTATGCCTAGTTTCATAGTTCCTCCAAGGTGATGATCGTCGTTCTCTGCTCTGTCTTGACTGTGCTTCAGCGTCCGGTGAACACCGGTGTGGTTTTTTCCACGAAGGCTTTGGCCGCGTTCTTGTGATCTTCGCTCAATCCCGAGTGCACGTGGTGTGTCGCCTCGAGATCCAAACACTCGATGGCATCGGCACCTTGAGCAACGCGATTGAAATTTTCCTTCATGTAGCGATACGCGATGGGCGGACCCGAGGCCAGGCGTTGGGCCAACTCGAGCGTGGCGTGCTCCAGGGTGTCTGCTGGGACCACCTGATTGGCAATACCGAGGCGCAGACATTCGTCTGCCGAGACCCGGTCGGATAAATAGTAGATTTCCCGGGCCTTCCCTTGCCCAACGAGCTGCGCGAGAAAATAGGTGCCGCCGTAATCGCCGCTGAAGCCAACCTTGGCAAAGGCGCTGGTGATGAATGCCGTGTCTGCCATGATGCGCAGGTCGGCGGACAGCGCCAGCGACAATCCGGCACCGGCTGCGGGCCCCGGCAAGCTGGCCAGCACGGGTTTCGGCATAAGGTGCATGCGTCCGGCTGTGTTGCGTTGATTGAGGCGCTGCGCGTGGATGCGTTCGTCTAACGTCGCGCTGCGACGGCCACTGCCTGCATCGCCGCCGGAAGCCATGCCTTTGACGTCGCCCCCTGCGCAAAAGGCGCCACCTGCACCGGTGATGACCACACAGCGCACATCGCTGCTGCGCTCGGCGTAGTCCAACGCGCGCTCCAGACCGGCCGTCATCGGCCCGGACATGGCATTGCGCGCTTGCGGTCGGTTCAACGTAATCACGGCGACGTTGTCGGCCACATGAGCCAAGCAGTCTTCAGTGCCGGTGTCGATCGTAGTCTGTGCGCCCATTTGTCCCCCCAACAAATTGAAAGCAGGAGAGCCATCTTAGCGAAATTGGCTGTTACGCGGTACTCACTTGCCCCTGCGGGTCTTGTGGTGCCGCATTCAACCGAGCGGTGGTATCGAGGTCGCCGACCAGAGAACGTGCGCCAACGAAATAATGAACCGCAGCCCATGCATTGACGAGTACGGCAAGACACAGAGCATACCGGAGCGACAGCGCGTCGCTGCCGAGCGAAGGCTCGAGAAGGTCGCTGGCGACACCGACCAGGAACGGGCCCAGCCCCATGCCGATGATGTTCAGGGTGAACAGCAAGATGGCCGAAGCCACCGCGCGCATGCGCAGCGTGACGAGCGCTTGCGTCATGGCGAACGACGGGCCGAGGTACATGCCGCCCAAGATCGAGACCACGATCAGTGCCGGGATCACCAGCCACAGGCCGCCGTAAAGGTAGGCGAGCAGTTGGAAAGGCACCATGATGATCGTCGACCACGCCGGCACCCACAGGTACCAACGCCGGTCGTCGGAGCGGTCGGATAGCTTGTCCGACAGGTAGCCGCCGAGAAAAGTGCCGATCGCCCCGATGCCGTAGACCATGGCGAGCCAGAATCCCACCTCGGTTTCCGGCAGGTCGTGGTTACGCAACAAGAAAGGTGCGTTCCAGGTGCCGGCACCGTAGCCGACGAAGGCGTGCAGCCCGGCCGCGAAAGCGAGGTGGCGAAACGAAGCGCGCTGCCACAAGAGGGTCAGCACCTCTTTTACGTTCGGGGCCGGTTGCCCGTCGTCTGCGCTGGGTTCGGTGGCGATCCTGTCCGCCATACCGCGGGGCGGTTCGCGGAGCGTCATCCAGATGAGCAGAGCCACGAACACGCCGGGCACGCCGACCAGAATGAAGGTGTTCCGCCAACCCAGTGCCTCTGCGCCCCAGCCGCCGACCATATTGCCGATCATGGACCCGAACGGAATGCCGAGTGCATAGATGGACAGCGCCGTGGCGCGGGTCTCGACGGGAAAGTAGTCGGATATGAGGGAGTGGCTGGGAGGGCTTGCCCCGGCTTCGCCGACGCCGACGCCGATCCGCGCCAGCAGCAGCATCATGAAGTTCTGCGCGAATCCACACAGCGCAGTCATGGCGCTCCAAACGACCATGGCGATGGACAGAATTTTGACTCGACTCCAACGATCCGCTAACGCGGCGATGGGTATGCCCAGTGTCGTATAAAAAATGGCGAAAGCCAGACCGCCCAGCAAGCCAAGCTGGGTGTCGTTCAAGCCCAAGTCGTGTTTGATCGGCTCCAGCAATATCGAAAGAATGGAGCGGTCGACGAAGTTGACCACGTAGCCGAGAAACAAGACTGCCAACGCATAGTTGCGGTAGCGTGGCGTATAAAGGTCGCTCATCTTACTTTCGCTAGATGCGCGACAGTAACCACCATCGCATAGTTGTCGTCACTAAATCGGCGGCATCTTGTTGCACGAAATGATTGGCGTGCGGCACGGTCACAATGGTGGTGTCGGCGTCGATCCAATCCCAGGTATTGTTGAGCCCATCGGAGTGCAGGGCGCGATCTTGCAAACCGTGGAACATCAATACCGGCATGTTGAGGCGCGGCGGAGCCGGTGGCTCGGTGCCCGGTGCGGCGGGCTGGGGATAGTTTGCCTTGTAAAAGTTGAGCATACCTTCGAAGTTGGAACGCCCGAAGGCTTCGATGTAGCGGCTGCGCACGGCGTCATCGGTGACCCAACCCGCGAGTGACTCCTTCGTCATCGGGCCGCCGAACATGATGTCCGGATCTTTGGCGGAGCCCTTGCGAAAGCGCTGAGCGTAACCGCTGTTCTTTTGCTGTTCGGGATTCGTAGCCAGCTCGCGAGCCATTCCAGTGGGGTGAGGGAGGTTGAGCACGATGAGGCGGTCGGTCATTTGCGGCAGCGCGAAAGCGAACTGCCAGGCGACGGCTCCACCCCAATCGTGTCCGACGATGGTCGCGGAATCTGCGCCGAGTTGCTTGATCACGGCGGCGACGTCGCCGACGAGATGGCGCATGGCGTAGTTCTCCACACCCTGCGGTTGCCCGCTTAAGTTGTAACCGCGTTGATCCATCGCGACGACTTGGAATTTGTCCTTGAGACCTTCCATCTGCGCCCGCCAGCTGTACCAATAGTCGGGAAAGCCATGAATCATGACGACCAGCGGGCCGCTACCCGCGGTCACGTAGTGGATCTTAACGCCGTCGTTGTCGGCGTAGCCGTGCGTGACTTCATCGTACAGATCGGCATGCAGACTGGCGGCAGTCCCGAACGTAACCATAAACACCAGCCACCGAAATCGAGATCTAGCCACAGTGCCTCCCCAGAACATCTGTCGAACGCTGAACCGTCACGATGGTAGCAGCAATCCAGCGCCGATGTCGCCGCAGGTTTATGGCCTATCGCAGGTGAGTTCACCGTGTTTACGTACGGCTTCCTTGGGGTATGCGCAGCTCAGTCCTTCCGCTTGCACATCGCCCTGCCCATCGATCTGCCATAGCTTCAGGCGTTCCGGCGGGCGGTCTGCCTCTACCCAATCGATGACCGCACTCATGGCATCGAAGCGGTCCGGACCCGCGCCGCCGCGACAGTGGAACATACCGGGCACCATGAAGACACGAAAGAAATCGTCGAGATCCGTGTCGAGCGCGGCCACGCGTTGGCGATATTCGAGCAAGGTGAGCGGGTTGATGTCCGGATCGGCCCAACCGAAGTAGCTCAAGAGCTTGCCGCCGCGGGCTTTGAATTGGCTGAGGTCGGGATCCACAGCATCGACGATCATGCGGAATTCCGCGAGATTGTCGGGTTCGGTCGCGAAGTCGAAGCTCGTCCAATCGAAGTCCGGTCGATCCTTGGTGAAGACCATGTACCGGAAGAAGTCCGACCCTAACAAGTCAAGCAACACGGGGCCCTGGTCGTTGATCAGCCAGGGATACCATCCGGTGCGTTCGCCGCCGGTGGTGCTCCCCATGACTTCGCTGCCGACCGGCATGGGTGGATACACGACACTGCCAGCCAGGGTTACGGGTGCGTAGTAGCGCTTGAGCGCAGCGCGTTCCCGTTCGTCAAAACACTCGGCGGTATCGGCACCTTCGCAGTGGGGTAGATCGCGGTCCACATCGAAGTCGCAACGGCGCGGATCGCCGATGAGTCCATCTTCCTGACCGTCTCGAGCGTCGCACTGGTCGTAGATGTGACGGGCGAGTTGCAGTACTTCCTCTTCGTCCAGCCCTGACTTGGAGATGGCTGCGACACGCCACGCTTGTGAGAACTTGAGTCCCGAGTAATCCGCAGCGGGTGCGCCCGCGACGATACCGTCGAAATCTTCCGGGAATCGTTGTGCGGCGAGCATGCCTTGACGGCCACCGGTCGAACATCCGTTGAAGTAACTGTGGGCGGGCTTGCGCCCGAAATAGTCATTGACGATCTGCTTCGCGCTGATGACGGCAATGTGCACCGCGCGAAAGCCGTAGTCGACGAGCTTGTGGAAATTGTTGTGTGCGAACGTACCCCCTGCGTGCACACGATTGTCATGCCCGGTGTCCGTGTAAACGGTGGCGAAGCCTTGCGCTACCGCTTGGTCGCGAGCCCCTTGCTGGCGCGGATCGATTGCCGGTCTTCCCGCTAGACCGCCGTTGCCGAACATGTAGAGGCGACCGTTCCAGCGGGTAGGCAGATTGACCTCGAAACGCACCTCTGTCGGCGCCAACGCGCTGACTCTACAGTGTTCCGGAAGGGTTTCGCTGGCCTCGACCAGCTGCGCCCCGATGATGCTGTAAGCGTGATTACTGGTGGCGACGAGATCCTTGCAGCGAACTGCGGCTTTGTGCGGTGTCTGCGTGTATTGCACCGAGCTGTCGCGGGCCAAGGCGAACGGAGCGGCCTGCGCCTGGTGTAATACGCCGGTTGCGATGCAGACCAGGGCAGCGAGGGCTGGGCGAAAGGTACTAGGCAATGAGTGATCCACGGGAGACGACTACCGTTAAGTGTGATTTCGCGCAAAGTTTGTCTAAAACCTGGTCGTAGGTAAACCGATCGAGCGCTGCGTACACTAAATAGGTAGAACACGAGGCATAAGAGGGTTCGGCGTGTTGCAAATACGGCTGTGGCCGGTGATTGTCATGTTGTGTGTCGCGCTAACGAGTTGCGGCGGTGGCGGCGGCAGCAGCAGTTCGGCGCCGGTATCCAATCCACCTCCGCCGGCGGTGCCGACAGCGGCGGAATTGAACGCTGCTGCGCGAGCGGCGAGCCAAGCCACTTTCGGTCTGGTGTACGATGACATCCATGCCATGGCCGAGACCGGTTTCGACGCGTGGCTGGATGGACAATTTGCCTTGGCACCGACGTTGCACACGCCGGTAGTGGATAGTTTGTTCGTCCAGCTGAATAACGGCGACTTGCCGGACGTCGATGACGATCTCGAGCACATCGTGCAGTTTCGCCGGTACGCCTGGTGGAACCGCACGATGACCGCACCGGATCTGTTACGGCAGCGTGTTGCGTTCGCGCTGTCTGAGATATTTGTCGTTTCCGACAGAGTGGACGTGCTCGTCGTTTACCCGCATGCATTGAGTACCTATTACGATGCGTTGTTGACCCATGCGTTCGGCAACTTTCGGGATCTTCTGGAAGCCATCGCCTTGCATCCGTCGATGGGCGTTTACTTGAGTCACGTCAATAACGCCAAAGCCGATCCGGCCAACAACACATTTCCCGACGAGAACTTTGCACGCGAGGTGATGCAGTTGTTTTCGATTGGATTGTTCGAGCTGGAAGCGGATGGTACGGAGCGAGTGGATACTAACGGGCAGCCTATTCCTACTTACGACAATGACGACATACGCGAGATGGCAAAAATATTCACCGGACTTTCGTATCCCGGTCAAGGCGCCTTCTTCGGCAACCCGCAACCCGATTTCACCGGTCCGATGCAGATGTTCGACGCCTTTCATGAACCCGGTGATAAACAACTATTGAACGGCCTGGTGGTGCCGGGTGGGCAGACGGGCGAGCAAGACATTCGCGATGCGTTGGATAACTTGTTTAACCACGCCAACGTAGGGCCGTTCATCGGCAAGCTGCTGATTCAACGTTTGGTGACGTCGAATCCATCACCGGCGTATGTGGCTCGCGTCACTGCGGCATTCAACGGCGACAACACGGGTGTGCGTGGCGACATGCAGGCGGTCATACGGGCGATCCTCACGGATCCGGAGGCGGCGGTGGCGCCGGACTCCACGCTAGGCGGACGACTGAAAGAACCATTGGTGCGCTACATTGCCATGATCCGCCAGCTTAATGCCCAAGCGGAAGATGGGTTGTTTTATGACAACGGTTACCTGCAGCAGTTTCTGCTGGATCAGCACCCGTTGTCGTCACCTAGTGTGTTCAACTTCTTTCTCCCGAGCCACAGCCCGGCAGGGGAACTGGCCGACGCGGGTTTGGTGGCACCGGAATTTCAGATTACGGATGCCACCACGGTGGTCGGGATTACCAACCTGGTTGAGGTCGTGCTGCTTGGCGAGATCGTCATGGGTGTACCCGACCACTTCGGCCAGGTTTCGCTGGATCTGTCCGAATTCGAAACGCTGGCGGTAGAGGGTAACGATGCATTGCTCGACCGGTTGGATCTGTTGTTTACCCACGGTGAATTGTCGACTGCGACTAGGAATGCGATCAGCGCCGTCATGGATGACATCGATGACGTGGACTTTCGCGTGAAGTTTGCACTCTACATGCTGCTGACTTCGCCTGACTTTGCCGTGAGAGTTTAAGGAGACATGCTTGTGATCAATCGACGTCGATTCCTCAGCTCGTCCGGCACTCTCGGCTTCGCCGGCTCGCTGGGTGCGCTGAGCGTATTGCAGCTCGGTTACGTGCGCCAAGCGAGTGCCGCGACGTTCGGCGATTACAAAGCCATGGTCTGTGTGTTGCTTGCCGGGGGCAACGATTCGTTCAACATGCTGTTGCCGAACGATGCGGATCAATATGCAGAGTATGCCGGGTTGCGTTCTGATCTGGCCCTTCAGCAATCCGCGCTGTTGCCGTTGACCGGTACGCACAACGGTCGCAGTTACGCGGTGCACCCCGGGATGGCGGAAGTGCAGCAACTGTATGCTGCCGGTGAATTGAGTTTCGTGGCCAATGTCGGACCGCTGGTCGACCACGTAGACGCTGCATCGGTGCAAGCGGGTATCGGCATACCGCTGGGTGTTTTCTCGCACGCCGATCAAATCCAGACCTGGCAAACCGCCGTCCCCGACGAGCGCATCGCGCAAGGGTGGGGTGGGCGGTTGGCCGATGTGATGCAGGACGTCAACCCGGCCAACGGCATCTCGATGAATATCTCGTTGTCGGGCAGCAACGTGTTCCAGAGCGGTGCCAGCGTCACACCGTACAGCATCGACACGACGGATGAAGGTGTGCCGGGGGTTAATGCCTACGATGACGGCACCGAATTCGGAGCGCTCAAGAAGCGTATGATCGACGACGTGCTGGCCGTCTCGCGCAGTAATTTACTGCGGCGCGAGTACACGGGGCGGTTGCGTGGCGCGATCGATGCCCGCTCGGTGTTTGTCGATGCGCTGGCGGCGGCGCCCGCGGTCACGACGAGTTTTTCCGAAGGACCCTTCTCGCAAGGGTTACGACAAGTGGCGCGGGTGATCGCCGCCCGCGATGGCTTGGGGGTCTGTCGGCAAACGTTTTTCGTCACGGTCGGCGGCTGGGACCACCACGACGACGTCCTCGACAATCAGGCGGCGATGCTCCCGGCGATCAGTCGGGGACTGAGCGAGTTTCGCGATGCCCTCGTCGAGATCGGCATGTTCGATGCAGTGACCACGTTCACGACCTCTGACTTCGGTCGCACGCTGACATCGAACGGCAAGGGCTCCGACCATGGGTGGGGTGGTCACCATATGATCATGGGCGGCTCGGTAAACGGAGGACAGATCTTCGGGACCTATCCGGAACTCGCGGCCGACAGTCCTCTCGATGTGGGTCGCGGTGTGCTGATCCCAACGACCGCGGTGGACGAGTACTTTACCGACATCGCGCTGTGGTTTGGGCTTGCGAGCGGTGACCTGGATCAAGTCCTGCCCAACGTTCGTACGTTTTACAGTCCGGAAAGCGGCGTGCCGGCGCTGGGTTTACTGACCTAGTGTGCTGAGAAAAGGCGAGGACGCTAGCGCTTGCGTACGCGTCGCTTGAGACGGTCCAGGCGCTCCTTCCAGTACTGAAAGGTGTCCGGGTCGCCACCGCGATCGGGGTGATGCTCCTGGCACATACGGCGGGCTTCCATGATCTCGTGTATGGGCAACACCAGTTTCAGCCCTAACGCTTCGATTTCCGCCTCGCTCAAGGTCTTGACCGGACTCGCGTCCTCAGGCGGGCGATAGAACCCGCGCCAGTTGCTCGTCGAGCGGCCGCTGTACGAGACAGGTCCGGAGAGGCCGAGTTTCCAAGGGTGGTTCTTCGCAGGCTTGGGCATAAGACAGTATAAGACGCCGAGCTGTGACCAATCCCGAACCCTATCACAGATGGCGTGGGGTCGGAGACAAGCGGATGGACAAAAATTGGGGTCGGAGACAAACGAGTTTGTAAAAATTGGGGTCGGAGACAAAAGTCTCTGTAAAAAATGGGGTCGGAGACAAAAAGGTTGGAGGCGTTGAGGTCGGAGACAAGCTCGTGGCTCTGCGGTAATGTCGTTCTTCTAAATGCTCCGGAGCAAGGTAGGGTCAGTGAAGAATACGCTCAAGCTAATCGCGCTCAGTCTTAGTGCTGTCACATCGATGTTGGGAGGGGCAGTATCTGCGGGTGAATATCTGACATCGCCGCAGCCGCTCGACAGCGAGGGGTTCCAGGAAATCTTTGTCCAGGTTGCCCCTAACGTCTACATGTCCGGGCAACCCGCCCAAGAAGGACTGGCGCGGGCCAAGTCGCTCGGGGTTGCCAAAGTCATCAACTTGCGCACGCATCATGAGATGAACGATCGCGAGGTCGTCCCGTACGATGAAGCCGCCGCTGCGGCGGAGCTGGGTCTCGAATACGTGCATCTCCCTTTGGGCGGGCCCGATACGCCGTACTCCCCTGCTGCGGTGACGAAGCTTGGCGAGGAACTCGCCTCCAGTGATACCCGAGTGCTGCTGCACTGTACCGTGGCATGGCGTGCCTCGCATCTGTGGACCGCGCACTTGATTGAGAATCTCAAGGTGCCTTTCGCCGAGGCGGTGGCGATAGGACGCGAACTTAACCTCGGACGCCTCCCTCTGGAAGGCTTTCTCGGCAAGGAGCTGACTATTCTGCCGGTAGCAGAGCCCGCGACGCGCCAAGCGGAGTCCGTCGAATGAGCGAAGCGGCAGTCAGTCGCTTCGCGATACCGGATCTTACGGACATGGAAGACGATATCCGTGCGCGCATCGAAGCCGTCGCTGAAAAGTCAGGATTCATACCCAACGTATTCCTGGTGCTGGCGCAGCGCCCCGAGGAGTTTCGCGCTTTCTTCGCTTATCACGACGCGCTCATGGAAAAGGACAGTGGTCTGACCAAAGCAGAGCGGGAGATGATCGTGGTGGCCACTTCTGCAGCCAATTCGTGCCACTACTGCGTGATTGCGCACGGCGCGATATTGCGCATTCGCGCTAAGGATCCCCTGCTCGCCGACCAGATTGCGGTCAACTACTTCAAAGCCGACATTACTGAGCGACAAAAGGCGATGCTGGATTTCGCCATGCAGGTCGCTACTGACAGCAAGCGCATCAGCGATGCAGATATCGAGGCGCTCAAAGCTGTCGGTTTCAGCAACGACGACGTCTGGGATATCGGCGCCGTTGCGGCGTTCTTTGCGCTTAGCAACCGCATGGCTAACCTGACTTCGATGCGCCCGAACGACGAGTTCTTTGCAATGGGTCGCTAAGGCGCTGCTTTGGCTGCGGCCTCGCGCGCTGCGCGGACCTTGTCGTTGGTTTGATTGAACAGTAGTTCGCGACGAGCTTTTTCCTCTGCCTCGCTGAGTTCGCGTCTCAGCGCCTCGCCTGCTTTGCGGCCGCGTTGTACTGCATCGCGTTCGCCGACTTGATCCACCCAGCGCTTGAGGTGCGGGAAGTCCAGCCATACCGACTCGTCGATGAGCCGGCCCAACAAGCAGGCCCACGGCCAGCTGATGATGTCGGCAATCGAATACTCGGAACCTGCCAGATACGTATTGGCTGAGAGTTGTGCGTCCATTACGCCGGACAGACGGTCGACTTCGCCCACGAAGCGCTTGGTGCCGTACTCCAACTGCGCAGGGTCATCGGCGATGTTCTTGCCGTAGTTTTTGAAATGATTGGCGTTGCCCATCATGGGACCTAGATTGGCCATCTGCCAGTGCACCCATTGCAGAACCTGGTACTTAGAGCGCGTCTCCCGAGGTAGAAACTGACCGGTTTTTTCTGCCAGGTATTCCAGTATCGCGCCGGATTCGAAGATGCAGACGGGGTCACCGCCCCCCAGCGGCTCGTGATCGACGATGGCTGGCATGCGGTTGTTGGGACTGATGCGTAGGAATTCGGCTTTGAACTGATCGCCACCGCCGATATCGACGGGCACGATGTCGTATGGCAACCCGCATTCTTCCAGCATGATGGTGACCTTCCACCCGTTCGGCGTCGGCCAGTAGTGCACGTCGATCATCGTCACTCCCGCGTGAACATAAGTCGTGGCACAAAGCTTAATGCATTTTTTTCGGTTTGCGGTAGTTTACGAAAGGTGATGACGCAATGGGGAACGTGGGATGCTGGAATTGACTGGACTAGAGGGCAAAGTAGCGGTGGTCACTGGTGCCGGACGCATGCGCAGTATCGGGCGACCAATTGCCGTGGCGTTGGCACGCGGAGGTTGCAGCATCGTGCTGACCGGAACGGGTCGGTCGCCGGAGAACTATCCTGACGACGAACAGCAAGCCGGTTGGCGCGATATCGATTCTGTTGCCCAGGAAGTGCGTGACGCCGGAGGTGACGCATTGGAGGTGGTGAGCGACGTAGCCGATCCCGCTGCTGTCGATGCGTTGGTAGCGGCGACGCTGGATCGCTTCGACCGCGTGGACTTCATTGTCAACAACGCAGGAGCTGCACGAGGCAGCGATCGCGTGCCGGTCATCGATTTGACGGTGGAAGACTGGCTCAAGGTGATGAACGTGAATCTCAACGGGACGTTCTACATGAGCCGGGCGTTCGGTCGAGTGTTGAAAGAACGTGACCAGGGTGGCGCCATCGTGAACATCAGTTCCATCGCCGGCAAAGCGCTGCCGCCCAACACAGCGGCCTACGCCGCAAGCAAAGCGGGCATTCAGGCGTTGACCGCTTCCATGGCGCGCGAAATGGGGCGTTATCGGGTACGCGTGAATGCCATCTGTCCCGGGGTCATCGACACTTACCGCATGGACGACATAGGCCGCGGTGAAGCGTGGACGCAGATGTTGAAACAAATCCCACTCGCGAGACCTGGCACCGGCGAAGACATTGCAGCGATGGTCGCATTTTTGTGCAGCAATGAAGGCAGTTGGATCACCGGTCAGGCATACAACGTGGACGGCGGTCATGTGGTACAGCATTGAACGTGCTAACCTCGCTCACGCTTGAGACGTGGGGGTGCGGATGAGACTAGAAGGGAAGGTCGCGGTGATCACGGGCGGCGCCAGCGGCATGGGTAAAGCGACGGTGTTGAAGTTTCTGGAGGAAGGCGCGCGTGTCGTGGTCGCCGACTTCAATGCCGAAACGGGTGCCGAGACCGTGGCCGAAGCCGAGAAGAGCGGTTACGCGTCAGCCAATCGATTCATCAAGACCGACGTTGCCAGCGAGACCGATATCGAGGCCATGATCGCTTGCGCCGTAAACCACTTCGGTCGAGTCGACATTGTGTTCAACAATGCCGGGGTCGGCGGGGCCATTGGCCCGTTGACCGAGACATCGGTGGCATCCTGGGACTACACGATGGACGTGCTGGCTAAGGGTGTGTTCTTAGGGATCAAGCACGCCGCGCGTGCGATGCGCGTTCAAGGTGAGGGAGGATCGATCATCAACACCGCGTCGATCGCGGGATTGAGCGGAGATGCCGGTCCCATGATCTACTCTGCTGCCAAAGCAGCCGTGATCAGCCTGAGCCAATCCGCTGCCGTCGAACTGGCGCCGGACAAGATCAGGGTCAACGCCATCTGCCCGGGTTTCATTGCCACACCCTTGGCTGCCGGGGGCGATGTGGAGGACAGTTTTCGCGAGCGTTTCGCCACCTCACAACCCTGGCCCGAGTGTGGTGACGGGACGCACATTGCCGGTGCGGCTCTGTTTCTCGCCAGCGACGACGCCCGCTTCGTAACGGGTGAAAAAATCGTCGTGGACGGCGGTCTTACCGCTGCGGGACCCGAGCTGTCCAGGCGTTTCCCCCGGGCGTCAGCGCGCACCGCCCCGGTGACCGGCGTGACGAAAGGCAGCACGGGAGAAGCGCACGACGTCACGCGTCTTGACGCGTAAGAAGAGCGCGTTAGGAGACAGCACGTAGGTGGCGTCGGTCGCGTCTGACTCGGCGCTCATGTTCCATGTACACGCGCGAGGGTAGGCCGTGATCGGAGTCGCGGCGCATATCCTGACGCCGGTCTTGATGGTAGCGATAGCGGCACTTACACGTTTTGGGATTGTCGCAGCCGCCGAGCGGCAGCGCCGGTGCGTGTGCGGCTAAGAATTTCTGCTCGGCGATGCGCCGGGCTGCCGGGCAGGGACTGAACGTATTGTAGATGGACACGGCCCGGTACTTCGACGGCACGGATTGAGGCCGCCCCTTCTGCACCCGCGTTTGTTTTTGTTTACTTCGAACCGTGTTTTTGTCGGCACGCGAACCGCGACCGAAGAGTCGACTGAACCAGCTGATGACTGCTCTCCACGCCTGCAATAACTCCCCCAGGGTTAGGAATTATTGCGCAGTCTAGTGACTTTGTCTGTCACATTGATGACGTTTATAGCGCCCGTGCCCCTCATTCAGGGGGAGCGCAACGGGGTAGGTCGGAATTATTGACAATTTTAATGACATTACTAGGTCGCCAGCCATAGCGAACGGCGCGAAATTCGAGTCCTTGGGGCGTATCGAGGGTGACTGGATCCGTCATCAGGCGCCATCGCTCCGCGGTGCCGGCGGCGCGAACGCCAACAGACACGGTCCCCGTAACTCCGATCCGCGGTGGGTCCCCATCACCACGGAGATCGTGCCGGCAGAGCATGGGGGCGGGCGTGACCGGGACGCGGCCGTTGTCCAAATACTGCGCCCGTAGGCTTGCTTCAGGCGTTTCGCTGGTATCGCCGACGCGCGTCTGAAACCGCTCGAGCGCACGGCGCAGGCGCTGGAGGTGGGCGGCATGGGACACCTTACCGGCCAGATTGTCGATCTCGTGAGGGTCCGTTTGCGTATCGAACAGACGCTCAGCGCCCTGCGGTTGGAACCAGCGCGCTTGCAGGCCAGTCAACTCCCCGTCTTCAAAGAGGGTTCGCCAGATGCGCACCATGTCCAGATTGTCTCTGTAGTCGAGTGGATGACCTGCCGCCAGGTCGGCGCGATAACTTTTGATGTACTTGTAGCGCGCGTCGCGCACGGCACGCTGACGATCGGGCACTTCGTCGATGCGGTCGCGCGAGGCAAAAACGTACTCGCGGGGTGCCGCCGTGAGCATGGAGCGACCGTGCAAGTAGGCCGGGGGCGCAACACCGGCCAGTTCCAGGATAGTCGGCGCAAGATCGACAAAACTCACCAGGCGCTCATCGACGGTGCCGGCGTTCTGCGCGTCGCCGGGATGATGTAACAACAAAGGCACATGGATCCCGGAATCATAAAGTTCGCGTTTAGCGCGCGGCAATCCGTCGCCGTGATCGCTGGTCCAGATCACCACGGTGTCGTTCGCCAGACCATCCTGCCGCAAAGCCTCGAGGATACGTCCCACGCGCGCGTCCATGGCCGCGATGTTGTCGTAGTGGCGCGCAATGTCGCGCCGCACTTCGGGTACGTCGGGATAATACGGCGGTAGCTCGATGACGGCAGGTGCGGTCACCTTTGGGGCCATCAACCCCGCCGAGGCACGCATTCTTTGAGTCGCCCGGTGCGACTCACTGTGTGCGGGGCCGTCGGGACGCATCACACCGCTCTCGTGGGTCTCTAGAAAATTGATCATGCCGAAGAAGGGCTGATCCTGGGCCCGCTGTCGCCACGCGGTATCTCCGGCCCCGTCGATGTCCCAGATGGTGAAGGGTCCGGAACCGGCACGGATGCCACTGAATTGGTAGTCGAGCTTGCTGTCGGTAAACGTGAAATACCCAGCCGCTCTCAGGAGTTCCGGAAAGGCACGCACGTCGCTCGGCGGTTGCGCATAGTACTCACCCAGCGGACCTGTCGACGCGCGCATGTGCTGGGCGCCGAAGCTGATCTGGTGCAGACCGGTGATCAGCGCGGCACGACTCGGTGCGCACACACCGGCGGTGGTGAAGACGTTGGTGAACCTTACCGAGCGGCCAGCGAGCGCATCCAGGTTGGGCGTCTGCGCCACTCTATCGCCGTACGCACCCAGTCGAGGACTTAAGTCTTCCGCGACGAGCAGTAAAACGTTGGGTCTGGGTGACGCCTTGCTGTTTGTAACCGGTGGCGCGGCGACCCGCGCATCTTCGAGCGCACAGGCACTACAGATCAGCATCAAGCAGCTAATACCCAGTGCAGTGCGCAATGGGGCCATGATTACAGATACAGTTCCGCGAGAACGAAGCTCAGTGTAATCCACATGATCAGCGTCAGCGGCACGCCGACACGAACGAACTCCCCGAAGGAGTAGTTGCCCGCGCTCATGACGAGCAGGTTGGTTTTGTAGGCCATGGGCGTGGCATAGCTCATGTTGGCACCGAACAGCACGGCCAGCACAAAAGGCTCGGGCGCAAGATTCAGATGTGCTGCGATGCCGATTGCAATGGGGGTGCCGATGACGGCTGCAGCGTTGTTGGACACCACGTTGGTGAGAATGGCCAGCAGCAGCATGAGTGCCGAGAGCACCACGAAAGGGCTGGACCCGGAGGTGGCGTAGAGAAACAACTGTGTCAGGTATTCGGTGGCCCCGGTCACCTGCAGGGCCAGTCCGAGCGCCAAACTCGCCGCCACCACGAAATAGACGGACGGACTGATGGCGCGAATGGCGGCACCCAGGTTCAAGCAGCGGGTGACCAGCATGAGCGCGCATCCCGCCACTGCCGAGATTGCGATGGGCATGAGGCCGGTGGCTGCCAAGGCTACGACACCGGTCAGGATGCCGAGGGCGAGGGTGGCCTTTGCCGACGAGGGTAGATCCACACTGCTGTCGAGGACCAGAAACTCGGTCGATTGCTTGAGTTTGCTCAATTGGTCGCGCGGACCCTGCACCAGCAACACATCACCCGGTTGCAGGATGACTTCGTAAATCTCCTCTTTGGGCCGCCACACGTCCTTACCGGCACGGTGCAAAGCGATCACCGCGAGTTGATACGACTCCAGGAAACGTGCATAAGCGAGGTTGGCGCGATCCAGTGTCGAGCCCTGCACGACGGCGATCTCCGCCAGCGTTTGGTTGTCCGCAGACAGCGGGTGGCTGTCGTCCACGCGCGTATCGTCCGAGTAGAGTTCACCTTTCAGCACGTCTTCGTAGAGTTTCAAGTTGCTGGGAGTGTCGCGCAATCTAAGCCGATCGCCTTCCTTCAGCACAACGTCGGGGAGGGGCATGACCACCGCTCCGCCCCGGCGAATACGCACGATCGGCAACTCACCGCCGACGAGGGCGATGGTTTCTGCGAGGGTTTTGCCGACAGCGACAGATTCCGGACCGAGTAGAAGGCGCGCTTCGAACAATCGGGGACTTGCATCCGAAAGTTTCGAAGCCCTATCCGGTAACAGACGGGGTGCGATCAGCCACAGATACAGGATCGCCACGGAGCCGGCGATGACGGCGGGAATGGCGAAGTCGAACAGACCGAACTTCTTCAAGCCGAGATCCGCGGCCACGTTGACGACCAGCAGGTTGGTCGATGTGCCGATGGTGGTCGCCATGCCCCCGACCAGGGTAGCGAAACCCATCGGCATCAGCACACGGGAGGGAGAACTGTTGTTCTGCAGGCACACACTGATGAGGATGGGCAACAGCAGAACGACAATGGGCGTATTGTTGACGAAGGCCGACAGCACAGCGCCGACGATGAGCGTCAGCAGCAAGGAAAGAAACGGCGCGCGTTTCCAGATCTTACCGAGGATCCGACCGACGGGCTCCAGCGCCCCGGTGCGGACCAAACCCTGGCCGAGCACCATGAGCGCGCAAACGGCGATCAACGCTTCGTGCGCGAAGCCGAAAAAGAGATCGATGGGATCGAAGTCGGCGTAAGGGAAAATCGCAAACACGACGACCAACAAGACCAGCAGCGACAGGGATGTGATTTCCAGCATCCAGCGGTCTTTGGCGAACAGATACAAAGCTACGACGGTGGTCGCCAGCATCGCCAGGGCGTGCAGGTTGGGTAGTTCCGGAAAGCTAGTCATCGGCGTTGTCGAACTTCGTGACGATGTCGCGCAGGGATTCGAGTTGGTGCTCCCTCCAGGCAATTTCCAGGCGATTGGAATCTTCCCGGCCGTCCTCGACGTTTTGTGCTTGTTTCAACGACTTGATTTCGGCTTCGAGCGTCACACACTGTTCACGAAAGCGTTCTATGCGCGCTGCAAGCTCGGCTTTGTCGAACATCATGCGTTCGGCTTTACCGGAATCGTTGTCGCGTTCGGGTGTGAGATCGCGCTTGGGGATCGCTTCCCACTGGGGCTCGACCGGACGCTGGTTCATGATGGTGGGCGTCATGACCTCGATGCCATTGCGGTGCAGTGCGTCGAGAACATTCGCTTTCAGATCACTGCGTTTACTGACAATGGTGCCAACGTCCTCCAGGAATCCGGTAATTCGATACGTCACCGCATAGTTGCCGATCTCGACGATGTGCACGAACGCATCGGTCAATTCGGTGTCTTCTGCGGCCGACAGCAGTTGGTCGCGAACGCGGCGGCGGTGTACGTCGAAACCAATGCCGACTTCGGCCGAGATCAGTGTGCCTGATTGATCGACCACCTGCACCGGATTGGTAATGACGAACAGGTTAGGCAGATTAACCATGTCCCGGTCTTCGCTTTGCAACTCGGTATGCAACAGGGCTTTTTCCGTGACTCTGCCGAAGTGGCCGGCGACCCGAATGAAGTCGCCGGTATGAAAAATGCCCATGGCTTTCAGCATGAGACCGGCCATCGCGTTGGCGACAAAAGTCGTCGACGATAGCGCAATCACGGCAGTCAAAACCAGACCGAAGAGGCTCAGGAGTTGTTCCTGGGTTTGATCGGCGAACGGCAACACCAACACCAGCACGATCATGGCGACGACGAACAAGCCAATGTAGGCGAGCTGTCGGTACAAGCGATTGTTGGGTTGATTGGCGAAAGTTTTACCGATGAGCCAATAGACGGCAATCGTGACGATCAACGTCACGACGAGCGGTGTCCCCCAGGAAAAGAGATTCGGTAACAAGGCCTCCATTGGCCGCATTGTACAGCCCCTTCCGAACAAACGTCATACAAACGCCGGGCTTGCGTACGCGGGACAGTCTGATAGATTGCCGCGGTTTATCGATCCATTATCAGGACATGACGCCCTCATGACTCAGTTCGAGCACAGCGGCGACGCCGCCGATCAAGACGATCTTTACAAGGTGCGTCATAGCTTGGCCCACGTTTTGGCGCAAGCCGTGCTGGAGATGCGTCCTGGGAGCACGCTGGGTTTCGGACCCCCGATCAGCGATGGGTTCTACTATGACTTCATTCTGAGCGAGCCGATCACCGAGGAAGACTTTCCCGAACTCGAGCGGCGCATGAAGAAGATATGCAAGAAAGGACAGCGCTTCGATTTCGAAGAGCTACCCGCCGACGCTGCGCTGGCGCGTATCGAAGAAATGGGAGAGCCCTACAAGAGAGAGTACGGTGCCGAACTGATCGAGAAGCACGGCCTGGACTCGCTGTCATTTTACCGTAACGGTCCTTTCGTCGACATGTGTGAGGGGCCGCACGTGACCACGACCAAGGACATTCCGCGCGATGCGTTCAAGTTGCGCAGCGTGGCGGGCGCATACTGGCGGGGTAACTCGGACAACGTCATGATGACGCGCATCTACGCGTGGGCGTTCCTCGACAAAGCGCAGTTGGATACGCACATCAAAGCCTATGAAGAGGCTCTGGCGCGCGATCACAAGAAGCTTGGGCGCGAGCTCGGCATCTTCACGATCGATCAGGACGTGGGCAAAGGTCTACCGCTGTGGCTGCCTAACGGCACGGTGGTGCGTGACGAACTGGAAAAGCTGGCGAAAGAACTCGAATTCAAAGCAGGGTTTCAGCGGGTCGCGACACCGCACCTGGCGAAGGAGTCCATGTACCACACTACCGGCCACCTGCCGTACTACGCCGACGACATGTATCCGTCGATGACGCTGTACGAAACCGTGGACGAGGCTGCGGGTGAGGCTGCGTCGAGCACTGAGCGGGTCAAGGAAGCTTACCGGCTGCGTCCGATGAACTGCCCACACCATCACAAAGTGTTCGCCGCACAGCCACGCAGCTACCGTGATTTGCCGTTGCGCCTGGCGGAGTACGGACAAGTCTACCGTTTCGAAGATTCGGGTGCGGTCAGCGGCCTGTTGCGGGTGCGGGGCATGGCGATGAACGACGCGCACATCTACTGTACCCAGGAGCAGATCAAGGACGAATTCAAATCCGTGATCGATATGTCCACGCAAGCCTACCGCATACTTGGGATAGACGATTTTCGTATTCGTCTTTCGCGTTGGGATCCCGAGGATCCCAAAGGTAAAGATAAATATGTGGACAACCCCGCCGCGTGGGACGCTTCCGAGACCCTGTTAGCTGAAGTGCTCGCCGAGATGCAGATCGACTATGAGGAAGGGGTCGGGGAGGCCGCCTTTTACGGACCCAAACTCGACTTTCAGTTCGTCACGGTCACCGGGCGCGAGGAAAGCGTTTCGACGGTGCAACTGGATTTCGCGCAACCTGCGCGCATGGGGCTGAAATACGTGGGCGCAGACGGAGCGGAACACACGCCCTACTGCATTCACCGGGCGCCGTTCAGCACTCACGAGCGTTTTGTTGCGTTTCTGCTCGAACACTATGCGGGGGCTTTCCCGACGTGGCTGGCGCCTATTCAAGTGCAACTGCTGACCGTTTCGGATCAGTACGACGACTACGCCAACGACTTGGTGGCACGCCTGCGCGCCAACATGGTGCGTGCGGAACTTGCTCCGTCCAACGACACGTTGCCGAAGAAAATCCGTCAAGGGACCACGCAAAAAATCCCCAATTTGCTCATCGTAGGCGAACGTGAAGTGGCGGAGGGTACCGTGACCTTAAGGCGTTATGGACATCGCGATCAGCACACGATGGATGCGGCGAGTTTCGAGGCGGCCCTGACTAAGACGATCGCGGCGCGCAGTCTCGAGTTTCAGTTACCCTGAACCACCCTGTTTCCGTCGCTAGCCGTCGCTAGCCGCCTTTGCTGTGGGTGCGGGCAACTGTACGGCGGTCTCTATGGAAGGCGTTGCCGGTACACTTTCGAGTTGCGCGATCTGCAGTGACAGACCGATCAAATCCAGGAGTACGCGACCGGCTTCTTCCAACATGGCATCATCCTTGATGTCTTCAATCTCTTCGTCTTCGTTCTCGGTTACGCTAGAACCGCTGGTCGCGGTGTCTGCAATGTCCTCACCCTCTGCCGCGGCTTCGGCGTCTTCCAGCGCCTTGAACTCTGCCTCCTGCAGTTCGTCCAGATGGTCCAACGACTCGGCTAAGGTTTTACCCTTGGCCTTGCGGAGCGTATTCTCGAGATCCAAGCGCCACTGGTCGTCGTCGGCTTTTTCGCGCAAGCGTTGGATTTCGTTCAACGACAAGTGCGTGCGGGCGGCGTTTTCTTTGCTCTTGGAAGCAATAGCGCGGAAATAATTGAAGTCGACATTGTCCGCCGTGCGTTGTTCGTGACGGCTGTTCAGTTCCGGTAGCAACGGTGTAATGTGATTGGACTGATCGTAGATGGCTGGTTGAATCATGTCCCATGGCATTGCATCTTCCAACGAACTCTCACCGACCTCTTCGACATCGTACAGTTCAGGGAACGGCACGTCCGGGAGAATGCCTTGGTGTTGCGTACTTTGACCGCTCACGCGATAAAACTTGGCCGCCGTGATTTTCAACTGCCCGCGATTGAGCGGGATCAGCGTTTGCACGGTGCCTTTGCCGAATGTTTGACTGCCGAGAATGATGCCGCGTCCGTAGTCCTGTATAGCGCCTGCGAAAATCTCCGAGGCGGAAGCCGACAAACGATTGACCATGACGGCGAGCGGCCCCTCCCACGTAATTGAGTCGTCAGTATCGGCGTAGACGTTGGCTCGGCGCCGTGCCGATTTGACCTGCACGGTGGGACCGGATTCGATGAAGAGCCCGGTCAGCGTGTCGGCTTCCTGCAGAGACCCTCCGCCGTTGTTGCGCAGATCGATGACCAAGCCGTCGATCTCTTCCTCCTTGAGCTTGGCGATCAAACGCGACACGTCGCGGGTGGTGGAACGATAGTTCGGATCGCCCTGTTGACTGGCTTTGAAATCGACGTAGAACGTGGGAATGTCGATGATACCGATGCGGTATTCCTGTCCGTCCTGATTGAGTGTCAGCAACTTGGCTTGTGCGGCCTGTTCTTCCAGTTGCACGGTGTTGCGTGTGATTTCGACGACCTTGCTGATACCTTCCTCGCTATCTGCTTCGATCACTTCCAGGCGCACCATCGAGCCTTTCGGTCCGCGAATGAGCTCCACGACGTCGTCCAGCCGCCATCCCACCACGTCGATCAAGGGACCTTTTTCGCCTTGTCCCACGCTGACGATTTTATCGTTGACGTCGATGACGCCGGCCTTGTCGGCGGGTCCCGCCGGAACCAGGCGTACCACGGACGTGTAATCCTCATCGCTGCGCAACACGGCACCGATGCCCTCCAATGACAACGACATGTTGATGTTGAAATTCTGCGAGGTACGGGGAGAGAAATATTGTGTGTGCGGGTCGTAAGTCGTCGCAAAAGCGTTGATGTAAACCCCGAAAGCGTCTTCGCTCTTACTTTGCAGCGTCTGTTTCAAACGGTTCTTGTAGCGCTTGGTCAAGAGCTCGGCGATTTCCGGCAGCTCTTTGCCGTTGAGCTTCATGCCGAGTACCGCCGCTTTCAGCCGTTTGCGCCACAATTCGTCTTGCAGAGCCTGGGTGTTCGGCCAGGGCGCGTTCTCGCGATCGATCTGAATCGATTCGTCGACAGTGAAGTCGATGTCGGTGATGCCTTTTTCGACTTCCTTCAGTAGATACTGCAAGCGATCGACGGCCCGCATCTGGTAGCGGTTGTAAATCTCATAGGCAGGTACCAGGTTGCCGCGAATCAGAGCATCGTCCAGGGTGTAGCGATATTTTTCGAATTCTGCAATGTCAGCGGCGAGGAAGTAGGTGCGCGTGCTGTCGAGGGTGTCTAAGTACTTATCGAAAACGTCGCTGGAGATACCGTCATCGATGCTTTTTTTGACGTAGTGATTATGGCGCAGCTGCTCGACCACCGTGAGACTGGTGCGCGGGTGGATGTCCAAAGGTTCGAGGACGGGTGCTGCTACAGGCTCCATGACTGCTGACGCAGTTACTTCCGTCGAGGGTGTGACCGTAGCCAGCTCTGCTTGCGCAAAGGCGAACGTCGCGCCGCCAAGGGCCGCGAGAAAGACCGTGGTGCGTAACCCGGTCGGCAAGGTCGTGGAACTGGTATTAGGTCTCATGTATGTGTGTACCACTCTCGGTTTGGCCGAAGCCTCTCAACTTCGGGTGATGTGCAGACTCCCTTGTATGCCCGATGCGAACTGCGCCTTCTTGGCTCATCATACCTCTGGGTCACTGCTCCCATTGGACTGATGCCGGTGCCGTTCGTTCCCCCAGAGCATAGTCAGGCAAAGTAGTGGACACTCGAGCGATCTTCCCCGATGCTCTTCCCCGCTTCAGGTGAGTGAGGATTTGTACGGCCACTGTCTCTCTGGCTCTCTAGGACGGTCGCTTAGCAGGTTATCAAATCTGCCCGCAAGAACTGTCTAGAGAATGTAACCTGCTAGTAATGTGCCTAGCAACAGCAGAGTCACTCTCCAGCATCAATGTTTGGTAAAACTTTTTGGAATATTCCCTATGTCGAATCTCAGCTCCCCGGGCGAGACCCCTACTCGTCCGCCGCGTTTCTATGGCTTGGCCGTGTGGGTAAGCATAATCCTTGTCACGGCTACCGGGTGTGAACCACGAGCCATTGCCGGGGGTGCCGCGGCCGGTAACGCCTCTGAAGCCGCTACGGATAATGTCAATAATATTGACTTAAACGATGCCGGTGCGCTGGAGGGGGACATCGCCAAAGCCAGCTACCTGATCGGATTCAGCAGCGCGAAGAATATTGTCGGACAAACATCCGGCGCAGTGGATCTCGAGGCTTATTTAGAAGGGGTGACGGACGCCGTTCAAGACCGGGCCGTCCGGGTCGACCCCGCACAGCAAGAGGTATTATTCGCCGCGCTGCAAGCGGAGATCACCAGGGGCCAAGAAGCGGCGAGTGCGGATGTCATTGCCGCGGGCAAAACCTATCGCGAAGCCTATGCCCAGAAGGACGGCGTCACGACCTTGCCGTCAGGATTGATGTACGAGGTGATCGCGTCCGGGGAAGGCGCCAAGCCTAAACTCACCGACACGGTGACGACCCATTACCACGGTCAACTCATCGACGGCACGGTGTTCGACAGCTCGGTCCAGCGAGGGACGCCGGCAAGCTTTCCGGTCAATGGGGTGATCAAGGGGTGGACTGAAGCGCTGCAGCTCATGAATGTGGGTTCGAAGTGGCGGTTGGTCATTCCGCCTGAGCTTGCGTATGGCGAACGGGGCGCCGGCAGCGACATTAAACCGCATGCCACGTTGGTCTTTGAGGTCGAGCTGCTGTCCATCCAGTGACGCCGTGGTGACCTCAAAGTGTCGGATCCGCTTCCAACTCGATGCCGATGGGCGCCAGAAGCGCCGGGACCTGACTCACCGTAAGCCGCACACCCCGCAAGTCGATTTCCCGGGGATTGATGTTGTTGAATGCGGCACCGCGCAAGTCTGCATCGATGAGCGTAACGCCGCGCGCGCTTAGGTTGTTCAACTCACAGCCCGTAAGATCGGCGCCCGTGAGATCGCAGTAATCGAGGCACGCCTCGTTCATGCGGGTCCCTGCCAACACCGCATGCGCAAGATAGGTGTTGGCGAAACTCCCATAAGCGAAGTTACAGTCGGTCATGTGAAAGTCGACCAGATCCGATTCACCAACAGGTAGACGGAAGTCCGCTTTCTCGAAGTCTGCACCTTGTAGCTGACAGTGCTCGAGGTGAAGGCCATAGGCCCGGCTGCGTTGGAACGACACTACAGTGAGATTGCAGTGGCGAAACGTCGTTTCGCGCAGGTTGGCTTGCGCAAAATCCGCGGGATTATCCGAGGCGTCGTTGTTGAACTGGCAGCGCACGAAGCGGGTGGAGGTGAGATCGCATGCACGAAAATTACAATCGGTGAAATCGCATTGCTCAAAAACGCAATCGGTGAGGCCCTTGCGTGCAAAATTCGCTTCTGCAAAGGCGCCATCCTTTACAGTGGACCCGGTTGTTAGAGATGCCGTATGTTTGGAACGTGAATTGTTCATGTTCGCGCCTTCATCTTCGGCGGTTACAGTGTGCCAGGGGGAGACGGAACCAGCGGCAAGCAATCGCCATAAGAGCTTAATCAATCCAGAGCGGGTTTGACACAGGAGGCCACAGATCCTTGAGCAACACGACGCCGGCTAAACCTCGATCAAAGTGGCGCGGACTATGGGGCGCTTTCATCCGGAAGGACCCTATGGAGCGCTTTCGGCTGCTGCGTCAGGCGGCGCGTTTTTTGGTCCCCGAGTACCGCATGAAGTGGCCGCACATGCTGTGGTGGGAAGATGAGTTTTTTACCCAGTATCTGCGCCGGTTCCATGAACTGGACGGCTTGAACACCGACCGCCGCTGGATGATGTACCAGCTTCTACGAATGTGCGCGCGGGTCCCGGGCGATACGGCTGAGTGCGGTGTTTTCAAGGGTGCAGGTTCCTATCTCATCGCCCACATGAATCAAATGCATCGGCTGGGCCGCACGCACTTGATTTTCGATTCGTTCGAAGGCTTGTCCGAGCCGGAAGATATCGACGGTGCACATTGGAGCACGGGGGATCTGAGTTTTTCGAAAACCGAGCTCGAAGCAAACTTGATTGCATTCGAGAGCGATCTGGAGATCTATTCCGGTTGGATTCCGGATACGTTTGCGAACCTGGGCGAACGGACGTATGCGTTTGTCCACATCGACGTAGATTTGTACGCACCCACGCTTGCGAGCATCGAGTACTTCTATCCGCGGTTGAATGCGGGTGGCGTACTTTTGTGCGACGACTACGGTTTGACAACATGTCCCGGTGCAACGCAGGCGATGGATGAATTCTTTGCGGACAAACCAGAGAAGTGTCTCGCACCTTCGGGCGGTTCCGGCTTCATCATCAAGGGCAATTCAACGGCGACTGCATTGTGAGGCCGTTTAGGTCGCCACTATCGTATCGTCGTGAACGACAAGACCTAAGCACGGTTTGACAAAGAGCACGACAGAGCCTCCCGGGGCCGACAGTATCTGGCGTAACGGCCAGTTCCGTGTGTATCTCGGCAGCACCGCGTTCTCCGGCATGGGCTTTGCAATGCAGCAATTGCTGCTGAGCTGGATCTTGATCGGCATTCTCGAGCTGCCGGCGGACAAGGTCGGTTTGCTGCAAGCCTTGATCGGCATTCCCGGAGTGTTTTTGATGCTGATGGGCGGTGCCAGTGCGGATAGAGCCGATCCGCGCGCGATGCTGGTGTGGGTGTATCTCATAGCCCCGGTGTTTCCTGTGTTTCTCGTTGCCATGAACGCCGTCGACAGTTTGGCAGTGTGGAGCGTGGTGGTGTGGGGGTTCGGCATCAGCATCGCGCAGTCTTACAGCATGCCGGCACAACAAGCGATCTTGAACGAAGTGAGCGGCACGCTGGTGCAACAGGGGGTGACGGCTGCAACCGCCGTGGGCTTTGTCGTGCAGGTCATCGGACTGACGCTGGCGGGTCAGATCGACCGCATCGGTATAACGCCCGTACTTTTGTGCCAGGCCGTCGCGCTATTGCTGGCTTCTTATGCCATGAGCCGCATTTACTCGAGTACCGGCAGTCGCAGTGCACCGAGTTCGATGAGTGCGTTGCAGGGTATTGTTGAGGGCTTTCGCGAAACGGTCAAAGACAGAGTCATTTTCAACGTGCTGACCATCAACTTCGTCTCATCGATCTTCAATGCGGGTTCTTTCATGACGGTGTTTCCGTTCATCGTGAAGCGCATCTACGAAGGCGATGCCGTGATGTTGTCTGCGCTGATGGCGTTGTTTTTCCTGGGCGCAGCGCTGTCCAATGCGTTGTTGTTACGCTTCATGCCGCTGCTGCGTCCGGGGAAGGTGTTTTTGATCATGCAGCTGTCCCGAATTGTCGTGCTTGGCTTGTTGTACTTGAAAGGCGACGTGTGGTTGCTTGTCATAGCGACCCTGGGCTGGGGTTTGAACATGGGCATCACTACGAATCTGGCGAGAATGATCGTCCAGGAATCGGCTAAGCCGGATTTCCGTGGGCGCATATTGGCGGTGTTCAGTGTGGGCATGGTGGGCAGTGCGCCTATTGGCGCGATTGTGCTCGGCGCGTTGATCGAATACGTGGGTGTGCTTCAGGCCCTGATTCCCGCCATGTTCGTCTCCGCCGCGCTGTTCGCTTATGGCGTGATCGCGACGGGTGTTTGGCGGTACGAAAGTGGTGGGGCGAGAGAGTGATACACTAGCTCAATGGCTACCGATTACTCCAGTTATCGCCGCGAGTACGAATATGCCGGACTGCGGCGTAATCATTTGAACGCCGACCCGCTCATGCAATTCGAGACATGGTTGACGCAAGCCTCGCGTGCCGGTGTCATCGATCCTACGGCAATGACGCTTGCCACCGTTAATAGCGCTCAGCAACCCAACGCACGCATTGTGCTTCTCAAGCATTTCGATGAAAAAGGCTATGTGTGGTACACCGACCAGTCCAGCATCAAAGGAATTGAACTTGCCGAATGTCCCTCGGCGGCATTGTTGTTCTATTGGAGCGGAATGGGGAGGCAGGTGCGAATTCGCGGAAGCATCAGCGCCGTCGAGGTTGCAGCAAGTGATGAATACTTCCGGTCCAGACCTTTGAACAGCCGCATAGCTGCATCTGTTTCACGGCAGTCCCAGCCCATTGAAAACAGAGCATCGTTGGAACGGCGCTTTGGGAAAGCCCTAGCAAAGCACGTAGAACGCCCTGAACGCTGGGGCGGATACCGCTTACACCCGGTGGAGTACGAGTTCTGGCAAGGCCGCGAAAATCGCTTACACGACCGGTTCATGTATCGGTTGGACGATACGGGTTGGGCAATTCAACGACTTCAGCCGTAGCCTCGGGTAGCTACTGCTGAAGCCGTCGTTAGAACACTCAGCGGGATCTTACGTTAGTGCGTTACTTTTCGATCCAGACCCTTGGCTTGGCTGACCCAATCCTCGACTTGCGATTCATTGGGCAAGGCGCGCACGAGCTTCTTCTCTTCGTTGACTTCAGCCATCTTCGCCGTCAAGTTGGCGGCGTTGCGCTGGGCGAGCTCCGGAACCGTATCCACGCCGGCGCACTCGAGCAATTCTGAATACTCACCGCCTACACCCTTAATACGCATCAGATCGGCGTGATTCACAAACTTGAGAATGAGCTTATCGCTGATCCCCGACTTTTCGACGATGGCGTCGCGCCCGGCTTTAGAGCAACCTTGCTCCAATAGATCTTCGCACGAGCTGACACCCGCTTCTTGCAGTTTTTCTTCGTAAGCAGGCCCGATGCCTTCGATGGTTGATAGCGCCGCCATGACTGATCCTCTTTATTATCTTGCCGCGGAGAGTAGCCGATGATTATGGCAGGATAAACGGTGAATTGTAAAAGTGAGGTAAGCCCGCGCACCCTAACACCTCGGCGCTCAGGACGACGGAGGGCAAAGGGTGGCGATCTTCTCACCGACTAACGCGAAACAGAAAGTTGCGCCACAGGTTTGTGCGAGGATTTCGACGTGCTGGACATCGATGGCGTCCTTAGCCGTCAGCTCACCGACGAGATTGGCGCTCGACGGGCGCACTTGGTAGCAGGGTGGATACTGATACAGACTGGGGTAGCGGGCGACGATTTCATCGTATGCGGCCTGCTGTGGATCGACATCGTCGGTTGGGTCTCGTGCTTCACTTTTGAGCAGTGCCAGCAAGCTGTCGGTGCGATACCAGTACACGCGCGAGCGACCGTCGTCGCGCTTTAGAACGATGGTCTCGACGATTTCGTTGCCGGCTGTGTCGCGTGCGTTAAAGGTAATGTCGTAGAAGGTGCCTTGCACCCCACCGAACGCATCGCGCTCGACAATGGCTTGCACCTCCCGGGTTGCGGCATCCACGCGAGAGGCGTGATCCAGGTACTCGGCACACGTGAACTGGGGATGTTTGAGCAACCCCAGCCCGTGGCACTCCTCCTCGGTGCGCGCGCCGCTTGCTGCCCGCGCGAACCAATCGTTCGCGGATCGCAGGGCCTGCGTCGTTGTCGATGCGGATTCGGCGCAGCCTGTCGCAGCGGCTATGAGCAGCGCCGCGCACACCAGCCTTTGAGTGCGCGGTGCACTTAAGGCTATGGTTAAACCCGTTCGATAATGATGGCGGGGGCCATGCCACCCCCAGTACACATCGTGATCAAACCGGTGTTGAGGTCACGACGCTCCAGCTCGTCCAGACACGTACCGATCAGGATGGAACCCGTGGCGGCAATTGGATGGCCCAGTGCCATCGCGCCGCCGTTGACGTTGACCTTTTCCGGGTCGAGTTCCAAATCGCGGATGAACTTGGCGGCGACTACTGAAAAAGCTTCGTTGACCTCATACAGATCGATATCGTCCGCGGTCATGCCGGCGCGCGCCAAAACCTTGCGGGCGGCGGGTCCGGGTTCGTTCAACATCAAAGTCGGATCGCCGCCTACGGTGGCCATGGCCTTGATGCGCGCACGGGGTTTCCAGCCTGCGCCGTCAGCGTACGCTTTCGTGGATAGAATCAATGCCGCAGCCCCGTCCACGACACCGGAACTGTTACCTGCATGATGGACATGGTTGATTTTGAGGTCGGGATATTTACGTTTTACCAATTGATCGAACGTTTCGCCCGTAACGTCGATGGGCGCGTCCATGAACTGATCGAATACGGTCTTCAACTCTGCCAACGATTCCATTGTGGTGCCTGGACGCGGAAACTCCTCCCGGTCGAGCGCTACCGTGCCGTCGTCGTTATGAATCGGTACCAGGCTCTTGTCGAAGTGACCGTTGTCTATGGCGTGTTTGGCCCGGCGCTGGGATTCCACAGCCAAGGCGTCGACATCTTGTCGGGTGAAGCCATCCAGCGTGGCGATCATGTCCGCACAGATCCCTTGGTGCGGTTGCGGGTGAACGCTGCGTAAATGAAGGTTGCCGCCGTCGACCGTGCGATTGTTGGTGGCGTTGGTCAGGGTGGCTGTATACGACATCATCTCGACGCCGCCCGCCACACACAGGTCGTCCATACCGCTCATGAGGTTGGCGGCGGCCAGATTGACGGAGGTAATACCCGAACCGCAAAAACGGTCCAGCGTGACCGCACTGGCCTTGGTGCTCCAGCCCGCATCCAAAGCGGCCATACGGCCGATACAGGAGCCTTGCTTGTCCACTTGGGAACTGCAGCCGACGACCACATCGTCGATCTCGTCGGTATTCAAGCCGTTGCGCTCGGCTGTGGCTTCGAACACTTTGGCGAGCAGGCGACTCGGATGAAATTCCGCCAATGCGCCTTTGCCGGCTTTACCGATGCCTCGCGGTGAACGTACCGCGTCGATGATGTATGCGTCTGCCATGGATGGTCCCTCCAGGTAATCAAATGCAAGTGGCGCATTCTAGCCGGCCAAGCAAAAAAAAGCCCCTTCGATTGAAGGGGCTTTCCAGCCGTTAGGCGCTTGCGGTTAGATGCTTCCGGAGACGCGCACGAAGAAGATTCGTCCGCGGCCGTCATGCAGCGTTCCATCGAACGCAGTCACCACAGCAATGTGCGGTGCCTCTTCGTCGAACACGTTCTGAACACCTACAGTTAAGTTCGAGTCCGCCAGGAAGCCGGTTTCGCCGAAGTTGTAGTTGTACTGCAAATCCACCGTGGTCATATCTTCGATCTCGTCGTCGTCCAGATCGTCGGCAACGGAGTTGTTGCCGGCGAGTCGTGCGGTAGACGCGAAGAAGAATCGCGTACCAGCCGGCACGTCGGATTCGATCTCATCCACCCAGCGGACCAGCGCGAACACGCGATGGTTGTCCTTGGACCAGCTCAGCGTACCGTTGACCTTAAATTCAGGCAGGGGACGCGCCACCGGGTTGGTGGAGTTGTAGTTGCCGACGCCGTCGAACACAGTCACACCGCCTGCGGTGTTGGGCACTTCGACGTCGAACGTCTCGATCCAAGCGGCTTGAACACCGACGCTCCAGTTGCCCCAATCGTTGTCGAAGCGATAGGAAGCGTTGAGGTCGAGACCACTGATGTCCGCGCCGTTGGCATTCGCGAAGTCGGGCAAAATGCGCAGCAGAATGCCGGAGTCATTGCGAATGATTTGGCTGCGGTTGCCGATGCCGGCGTTGACCGCGTCGATTGCGTTAGGGCAGTTACCTGCGGTACAGGTGGCACCGGGTACGTTTGCGAGCACCCAAGCTTGCAATGCCTCGTTGTCTTCGCGGAGCAAAGTCGCAGAGGATTGTCGCGTGATGATGTCCGTGTACTCATAGTCGTACCAATCGAGGTCGATGGACAAGCCTTCGAGCCAGCCTTCTTGCGGTACCCAGGACAGACCGAAGTTGACGTTGTCCGCGGTTTCCGGCGTCAAATTAGGATTACCTGTCGTGATCGATGGCTTGAAGGTGGTCCCACCGACCAGATCGGCCTGGTTGGCTACGGTCGTTAGTGCGCCGAAGGATTGCAGCAGGGACGGTACGCGGAAGGAGCTGCCCGCCGATGCCCTCAGAGTCAGTGAGTCTGTGGGTCGCAAGATCAATGTCACCTTCGGATCGATGGTGTCTTCGCCGATCTCGTCGAAGTCTTCGTAGCGGCCCGCGACGTTGATTTCACCCCAGTCGCCCAGCGGCACCCCGATTTCCACGAAAAATGCCGTGGTGGTGAGCCGCCCGCTCCAGTCGTCCGCACCGAACACGAAGTCCAAATTGTCGGAGGTCAGGGACGAGTCGAGCACTACCTTGCCTTTGTCGCTGCGTTGCTGGAAACCGATGGCCATGCCGACAGGGCCGTAGTCGGTCTGGAACAGGTCGCCTGATGCCACGATGTCGATGACACGTTGACGGTAGTCGGTGTCGCTGCTGGCGCGTCCGATCAACCACTCGTAGAGCTCGGGTGCGTTGACCAGCTCCAAGTTGGTGGGACCGACACTGCCGTCGCGATTGAAGACGGAACTGCCGAAGGGGTTGAAGAAATAGCACGTCCCCGAGTCGAAATCACCGCCCGATGCGGCGAATGATGTGTTACCCGAGCCCGGTACCCCGTTGATGGGATCGCAGTTGGGGCCGCCGTAACCATTCAGGGCCAACTCCATGTGCGTCGACAACGTATCTTGCACCTGGGCGGTCTGGGAGGAGTGGTTGCTGGAAGTATAGGTGGCATCGAGCGTCCAGGAATTTTCGCCGACCTCGAAGTCCCAAGCGAGACCGAAGACCAACCGTTGGTCGTTGCGATTGGTATCCGTAAAGGTCTTGATCGGACGGATGGCGCTACCGTTTTCTGACGAAGAGTAGCCTTGCAGACGGGTCAGGTTGGCATAGGCGATCGGTTCGATACCGCGGCGGAAGGCGTCTTCCACGCTACCGGGGTTCGGTGCGAATTGGGTGACGCCGTTGCTGTCGAGGTAGGACGTACCTGTCGGGATGGTCAAAGCCGGTGCGTTCGGGTTCAACGAGTTCAGGCGATCGAATTCGGACGCAGTCGAGGCGAATTCGAAGCGGGCCTCCAACGTGTCGGAAAGGTCGTAGTGACCCTCGACGAACAGGTTGCGCAGACTCTCTTCGGCTTGGATGGAGAAAAACGAGCCGTAGTCGTAGACACAGCGGTTAAACAGGTTGCCGAGCGCACCGCCGTTTCCGGGGGTCAGTGCCGCCGCGTCTTCGCAATTCACGTCCGCTTGCCCGAAATCGGTACCCAGCGGGTTGCGCGGTTGGTTGCCGTTAACGGCGGCCGGTTGACCCGGGTTGAGGCCGTGTGCGGCCCAGACGATGTTTTGACCGGCGATGGGTAGCAAGCGACCTGGTTGACCCGTCGATGAAATCGTGGTGCCGCCGAAACGCTTGTAGTTGTCGGCGACGTTGATTTCGTCGCGGTTGAGGAACGACGCCGAGGCCACGATACCGCCGCGATCCCCTTGCACACCCCAGATCATACCGGCCTGGTTCGCATCACCCTGCTTGGTTTGATCGTCGGTCGTGAATTGGTACGAGAAATCGAACCCTTCGAAGTTCTTCTTGGTAATCATATTGACCACGCCGGCGACCGCATCCGAACCGTACAAAGCGGATGCACCGTCCTTGACGATTTCGATACGCTCAACGGCGATGTTCGGTACCAGCGCATTTACGTTCGTGGATGCGTTACCGCGGCCGTTGTACCAGGAAGGCACGTGACGCTTGCCGTTAACCAGCGGTAGCGTGGCACCGTGGCCCAGGTTGCGAAGGTTAATGTTGGCACGTCCGTCGGCGCCTTCGCCCTGGAACGTCGCAGCGCGCGTTTGACTGCCCGATGACCACGGCATCGCAGCAATCACTTCGGCGACATCGGCGGCACCGATATCTTCGATATCCGCGGAGGACACGACCGATAGCGGTGACGGTGAATCTTGAGCAGTTCGCTTCAAATACGAACCTGTGACGACGACTTCTTCGATGACCTCGTCGTCGTCTGCGGCGATGGCCGTTTGCCAACCGAAGCCGGCGACCAGCGTGCATAGAAGCAGTGTAGATAGCCTACGCAAAACAACTCTCCCCATTTCGTTTTAGATGACTACGGCCCCAAGTCCCTTCCGTAAGTCAGGGGCCGGTATGTGACTCTCCCGAAATTCGCCTTGATCCTCTGTAACTTAACGCGACGACTTCACTGTCACGGGTATCAGTGGAGTTCAACGAATTCCCATGTTTCGAGTTGTTTCAAGCTCGAAACGTAAGGCGTTTGTAAACACCCCTAGGAAGCTTGTCAACCCCTGTCTGACCGGCGCTTGCGGGGTTTATTGGATACGCGTCACCCGGGTGCTGGTGCCGCCTTCGGAGCGCATGATGTACCCACCGAGCATAGCGCTCTTGATGGTCACCGAGTCGCCCACCTCGAAAGGTGAAGTACGCGGAGCGGTCTGGATCCAGACCTGGCCGTTTTCGAGCCGGAAGACCATTTTCTGCTGCGGTTCCGCTTTAATGGCGGCAATCGTGGTGGTGAAATCGATATCCGGACCGCGGTCGAACAGACGCTTCTCGCGCTCGGTTTGCCCGCGAATAGGGGCGTCTTCGTTGGGCGGAGTGACCTGGCCGGTATTGCGGTCTGTTTGGCGTTGGCCACCGGTCTGAGGCGTGGGTGCTGCGACGGCGCTTGAGGGTTGCGGCGCGGTGCGGGGTCGTAAAGGTGTGGAGTCGATGAAGGGCTTGTCCGGGTCCCGCGGATATTGGGCGTCGAAGCAGGCAAGACGCTCTCTGGCGTTTTCGATTTGCGCGCAATCCTGCGGGGCCGCGCTCGCCAAAACTTGCCCGGGCAGGCCCAGAATGGCCGTGAGCGCAACACGCGTAACTAGGGACTTCTTCATCTATTTATCCTACTACTCATTACGACTACCTATTCCGACTACTGCCCTTTGAATTCCGGTGCGCGTTTTTCCATGAAGCTGGCCATGCCTTCCTTGAAGTCGTCCGATTGAAATAGCGGCAGCAACTGCAGGAACACGTGGTGCACGTGGTCGTTGAAGTTCTCATCCATGCCCATGCGCATCATCCGCTTGGACGCTTGCACCGCAAGGGGTGCGTTCTTGGCAATGGCTTGGGCCATGGCGAGCGCCTCGGCGTGCACTTCGTTGTTGTTGACTACGCGCGATACCAAACCCATCTCGTCGCACTCGGCCGCTGTCAGCGTCTTGCCGGTGAAGATGATCTCGGAAGCTTTCGACCAGCCGATCAAGCGTGGCAGTATCCAAGTGCCGCCGGATTCGGGCACCACGCCTCTGGCAGTGAAGGCGGCGGCCAGTTTGGCGCCGTCGGCCATGATGCGAATGTCACAGCCGAGAGCGAGGTCCATGCCGTAGCCCGCTGCCGAGCCGTTGAGGGCTGCGATGGTGGGCGTATCCAGATTGTGCAATACCGTGGGTGGTGTGTTGCGCAGATCGAGGTTGGCCGGAGATCGGTTGCCTTCGCTCAAATTGTCGGTGATGTCACTGCCCCGCAGATCGAGGCCTGCACAAAAGAACTTGCCCGTCCCCGTGATGACGATGGCGCGAACCTCCCGGTCGGCGTCCGCCTCCAGTAAAGACCGGCTCAGGGTGTCGAGCATCGGACCGGAAATCGTGTTCTGCCGGTCGGGACGGTTGAAGGTGATCACGCCGACATGATCGTGGATTTCGTAGAGTACTGCGTCGTCGTTGGCCATTAGGTTGTCGATAGTCGATTGGGACTCTTATCTAACATGATCGCGTGGTGAGGTGAAGTTAAAACCAGGACGAAAAAATTGGCGATCGCCGCGAGCGCCGTCTAGATTAAATACTCGCAAACGGATTGAGTGAAACGCGGCGCATGGAAAAGCATGGACAGGGACTGGTCGACCTCTTGGAAATCTATCACGCGCGTCAAGTTCGTGACGATCTCGTCCAACAATTGCGCCGCTTGCGTCAGTCGCAACAATTACCGCTGTGCGAACACGCCAGGCGCAAGGAAGTGCGCCGACACTACGAGATGCTTTTGAGCTCGATCACCGATCTGCTCCGGCAGCTTGGCGATGAGGTGCCGTCAGGTTAGGACGCCTGGTCGGGCATCTTCTGCTCGTTGCCCGCATACCCTGCCTCAGGCGGGATACATAAATAGGTACCGTCTTCGCGTTGTTCGGTCCAAGGCAGCACCGGCACGATAGTGTCGTTTTGCGCCGCACGCACGGCCTCATCCACGGTGCTCGCACGGTCCAGCTTTTCGATGTTTTTCAATGTCGGAAAAATGACAGTGCGCGTACCCGCTGCGGCATCGGCGAGGGCCTGGGCTGGCGAGATCCACACCGAGTCTACCGATTCGTAACCGTCGTGCAGCGCCAACTGGTCTGCCGGGGCGTGCGCTAGGTAAAAGTGGGTATCGAACCGCTTCGGCATCATCGGTGGCGTTATCCAGCGCGCGAAGTGGGTCAGTCCGTCGCACGCTAGAATTAGATCGTGTGCTGAGAGGAACTCGAGTAAGGACAACTCGCCCTTATTGAGGGGTTCGCGATGGCGCTGTAAATCTTCCAGCTCGGCAGCCGCAATGAGGTCGGCGTGACCTCGTTGACGCGCCAACAGCACGCCGCATTCCTCGAAGGCCTCGCGGATGGAGGCAACTTGCACGGCGCGCATGGCCGGGTCTCGAGCGGGAGAGCTCAGGTAAGGCAGCAAGGCGTCCTCGAAATCTTGCGGATCGGCCTTACCACCCGGGAAAACGAGTGCCCCTGAAGCGAAGTCGATCTGGTGATGGCGTACGACCATGAAGACTTCTAATCCGTCGGCACCGTCGCGCAATAACATCACGGTGGCAGCGGGTACCGGACTAGCCGGTGTGTCGGGTTGGCTCATCGGGAGTCCTCAAGAGGGGTAGAAAGTGCCTTAACGCCCTGCCACTGCGGTGATGAAGCGGTCGAGGGTAGCGAGCTTCTGGGCCTTCGGTCCGAGGGTGAAATCGGGGACGATGAACTCGTCGACCCCGGCTTCGGCGTATTCGCTCATCACGTCTTTGACCTCTGCCGGTGTGCCGATGACGCTCGGGCGGCCGCTATCGTTGTTGCGCACACCTTCGAGGTATGCTTGGTCCTCGCTCATGAAGAGCAACGCCACCGCGCTGCGCTGGATGTCTTTAGGATTACGGTCGACATCGCCGCAGTGTCGATCGAGGATGGCCATCTTGTGCCGCAACACCGCAGGATCCCCCCAGACGTTCCACTCATCGGCGTATTGGGCGGTTATCTTCAGTGTCATGCGTTCTCCGCCGCCACCGATGAGCAGGGGTAATGGGGTTTGTACGGGCTTTGGCTCGAGGGTCGCTGCCTTGAGCGTGTAGTGTCGACCCTCAAAAGAAGCGGCCGTCTCGCTGAACAGAGCCTTGATGACCTGGCAGGCTTCTGCCAGGCGGTCGAGCCGTTCTTTTACCGTGTAAAACTCGATACCGTATTGTACATGTTCGTTTTCTTGCCAGCCGCTGCCGAGACCCAGAACGACGCGACCGTCGGTGATGTGGTCGAGCGTGGCCGCCATTTTCGCCAGTACCGCCGGGTGGCGGTAGGTGTTGCCGGTGACCAATGTGCCTATACGTAGCCTGGGCACGGTCGCGCCAAGGGCAGCGAGCGTGGTCCACGCTTCGGGAAAGGGCGGTGCCGTGTCTTCGGCGTTGGGCATGAAATGATCGGCATACCAGATGCCGTCCCACCCCGTGGCTTCCACATGTCGAGCGAGTTCGAGCACCTCGGTAAAGGGCTGTGAGGGGTTCGGCCAGAAACTGAAACGCATAATTTGAAATGTTCGCTTATGCAGGTAGCTATGGCAAACTCGCTCGAAGGGGCACCTGCCTGTCTGTAGAAGCGGCCGGCAATAGAAGCGGGCAGGCAATAGAAGCGGGCAGGCAATAGAAACGCGCAATGGGGCACATCAAAACAGCACGCTTGCAGCTGCGTCCACTGGACGGCAGCCACATCGATTCGTTACACGAAATGAGTGTAGACCGAGAGGTGCGCCGCTATCTGTGGGAGGATGAGATCATCCCGCGCGAGCGGGTTGAGGAGATGGTGCGATTGAGCGAAGCTTGTTTTGCCGACCATGGCACCGGCTTCTACGCGATGTACCTCGCGGACGCGGACGATCCGGCGTACGGTGAGTTCGTTGGGTTTTGCGGTCACCGGATATACGAAGACGGACACAGCATGGAGTTGTTGTTCGGCATGCTGCCGCGATTCTGGGGGCGGGGTTTCGGCCAGGAAGCGGCGCGCCGCGTGTTGGAACACGGCTTCAAGGATTGCGGGATCGAACGCGTGCTGGCAGTCACGGACACACCTAATCAACGCTCGGTGAGGGTCTTGCAGCGGCTCGGTATGTCGTTTGCTAAACGTGGCGAGCGTCACGGCTTGGATACGATGTTTTACGAAGTAACCTCGACGGACTTCGAGGCGTCTTGAAAGTTGCCTGTTTAACGGTCTCCTTCTATCTACACGGCTGCCGCTCCCTGAAGGAAAAGCGCCGCCGTCTCGCGAAGCTGCGCGACAAATTCGGTAAACAAACCGCGTTGGCGGTGTGCGAGTCGAACTACGCCGACGAACTCAAGCGCGGGCAATGGTCGTTCATCGCGACAGCGGCCGAGCGGGTGGTGGTTGAGCAATGTCTTACCCAGGTCGAACGTTACGTGGCGAGCGAAGTGGATGCGGATGTTGTCGGTGTGCAACGTGATTGGTTGAGTTGAGATAAGCGTTGATGTCTTTGTTAGTAGTCATCCTCGTTGCCTTGGGCGTGTATCTGTATGTGCGCAGCATGCGCGTCAGCCGTCGGAACTGGTTGCAACGCATCGACCTGATCGGCACCTGGCGTTGTGACGAAGATGGCATCACGCTCAAATTTGCGGGTCAGCTGGACGCAGGCCGCTATCAGTGGCACGAAACCGCAGCGCAGGCACAGGATGGGACTTGGCGTCTGGTAGGTCACACGCTGTTGCTTCGTAGTTCCGACGGCGAACGCGAATTCGATCTTAGTTTCTTCAAGCCCGGTCACATTGGGCTGGAAGACACTGCAAAAAAACGCCGCGTGTTTACTAAAGCCACGGACAATGTCGTGGAACTGCGCAAGCGGGGTCCGCAAAACGGTGCCAACTGACCGCGAGCGCAACGCTCAAAGACGCCGGCGTAACTGGCTGCTGGTGGTGGCGGTGCTGGTGCTGATGTTTTTCGGGCGGTGGTCGGTCGACCCCGAAAGGGTGGATGCCACAACTCTGCCGTTCTACACCACATCGCACGACCCGCTGGTGATTGCGCACCGGGGCGGAGCGCATCTCAGACCGGAGAACACTTTGCCTGCCTTCGATCACGCTGTCGCGCTGGGTGCCGACGTGCTGGAGATGGATTTGCGCAGCACCGCCGACGGTCACATCGTCGTGTTTCACGATGAAACCGTAGAGCGCACGACGAACGGCAACGGTTTCGTGCACGCGTTGACACTGGACGCGCTCAAATCCCTGGATGCGGCCTATCACTTTACCGATCAAGATGGCGGCAACGGCTGGCGCGGGCAGGGTGTGCAGGTGCCGACCCTGGCGGAAGTATTGGAACGCTACCCTGCGCAACGCATGAGCGTAGAGATCAAGCAACGCGAGCCGTCTTTGGTGAATACGTTGTGTGCGCAATTGGCAGACAAGCGCGATCACGTGTTGGTGGCATCGTTCATCGACGAGGAGATCAATCGGTTTCGTGAGGTGTGTCCGGATTTTCTGACAAGCGCGTCAACGCCGGAAATAACCTGGTTTGTGACGTATCAGACTCTGGGCGTTAGCAAACTGTTCACGAGCACGGTGAACACCTTGCAAATCCCGCGGGAAAAGTACGGTTTCAATCTGCTCAAACGCAGTCTGGTGCGCGATGCCGGACGCTGGGGTATGGCAGTCGAGTACTGGACTCTAAACGATGTCGAGGCGATGCGCTCAGCCATAGAGAGCGGTGCTCGGGGTATCGTCACAGATCGGCCCGATGTATTGCTTGCGGAGCTGGGCCGGCTCTAATTCAACTGCTCAGCGAGTGCGGCGGTCGGGGAGGTCAGGATTGCGTCGAGGTAACAGATCTTCGGCGACTCGATCTTCGTTGCGCCGGTCCGCGTTCATCTGCCGGCGGTCCGATAATCCCACACGCCGTTCCGACCCGCTGGCGCGCGGTTCTGCGATTTCAGGTGTAGACGGATTGAGTTGTGAACTGGATGACGCAGCAGGCATAGCGGTGACTGGAGACACTCATTTGAACGAAGGAAATTCGACCGAGATTTTACCATGAATCGCTCGCCTGGCTACGGTAATTCAGTACAATGCGCGCGCCTTTTTGGGTCTAAATCTAACTGAAGACGGATAATCGCGTGTCGTTGAAAAAAGCAGTATTCAAGAGACTGCTGGAGCTATTGCCGGAGCCTGCCGCCATCGATTGGTCGACCACGTACGCGGCAGCGTGGCAGTTGCGTCGCGGTTATTCGCAGTTTGTCGCGCATCCGTCGCTCGATGACACGACACTCGACGATCTACTGCATATAGACGATCAAAAGCGCAAACTGGTGACGAACACGCAGCAGTTCCTGTCCGGCTTGCCGACCAATCATGCGCTGTTGTGGGGTGCTCGGGGCACCGGTAAGTCATCGTTGATCCACGCCATACTCAATCGCTTTGCTGCCGACGGCTTGCGCCTGATAGAGGTAGACAAAGAACGCCTGCGCGATCTACCGGAAATCGTCGATGAGCTTGCCCGCGAGCCGTACCGATTTATTGTGTTCTGCGACGATTTGTCCTTTGCAGCGGAAGACGGTTCCTACCGGGAGCTTAAGAGCACGCTCGAGGGGTCGATCTTCAAAACCACCGCGAACGTGGTGGTCTACGCCACGTCGAATCGTCGCCACCTCGTCACAGAATACATGTCCGACAACCAGGACGCCCGGGTCGGGGATCACGAACTGCACGAATCGGAAGCCGTCGAGGAAAAGATCTCGCTGTCCGACCGCTTCGGTTTGTGGTTGTCGTTTTATCCGTTCCGACAAGACGACTATCTCGCCGTCGTGATGCACTGGGTTGCGGCGTTCGCCGCCCGCCACGATGTGCAAGTCGACCTCGATGCAGAGGCACTGCGCGCAGAAGCGCTGCGCTGGGCTTTGGCACGAGGTGTGCGCAACGGCCGTACCGCACAGAACTTCGCAAAGCACTGGGTAGGTGCACAAGGACTTTCACGAAGTAACCAATCCTAAAGGATCAACAGTAAGGAACGAGACTATGAAGAGTTGGATGGCAACGCTGGTTGCTAGTGCGTTGATTGCGTGCGTTTCGATCGGTGCCTTCGCCGACGTGGTGATTATGTCGAATGGCGATCGCATTAGCGGGACGGTCAACAGAATCGTCGGCGGCAACCTGATCGTCACCACAACCTACGCCGGTGACGTGCCCGTCGCCTTGGGTGCCATTGCGCAGATCGAGAGCGATGCCGAGTTTTCAATGCTGTCCGGCGATTCGCGCTTAAAAGGCAAGTTTGTCAATGTCGATGGACGCCTGGGCTTGCAAACGGCAACCGGCGTGCAACCTTTGGACATCAACACGGTGGCGAAAGCGCAGCCTGGGGATCTTACGTACGCGGCGTTGACTACCGAGTGGAGCTCGCGCGCCGATCTTTCGGCAATTCTCTCGCACGGTAACTCGGATACCGAGAGCATCAATGCGCTGATCACCTCACTGTACTCCCGTGGCAACGTAGAGCACTTCTTCTCTTTGCTGGTGTCGCAGGAGGAAGCCGAGGAAGTCACGACCAAGGACCAACTCGACTTCGACTATCTATACAAGCGCTTTCTCTCGGAAAAGTGGTACGCCGCGGGTAATGCGGAGTATTTCAAGGACGAGTTGAAAGGCATCGATTCGCGTATCTCGCTTGGCGCTGGTATGGGTTATCAGTTCTGGGCGAACGATGTGAGCGCGTTCTCGATGGATCTCGGCGTCAGTGCCGTATACGAGGACTTGGACACCGGCTCCGAATCGAATCCAGCGGTACGCTGGGGGTTGAACTACAACCGCTGGTTGATGAAAGAACGTCTAGAGTTTTTCCACAACCAATCGGTGCTCTTCATTCCGGATTCCGATCGCGGCGAGGTGATTCAATCGTCTACCGGATTACGTTACGCGTTGAACGCGCACATCGATGCTGCCGCGCGCGTCGATTTAAACCACGAAACGGAGCCGACGCCACCGAACAGCAAGTCCGATGTTACCTGGGTGCTTGGTGTTGGCATCAAATTCTAGCTTGCTCGGGCAACCTTGCTTGAATGCGTTCGATGTCTTGTGAGATCAGCGCATTCAGAGACTGACCGGTAGCCGGAGGCAGTTTTCTGCATAAGCCTTGTGCCTGATAGGCAAAGCGCAGCGCTTGAGGGTATGCCTTCACGTGTTCCGCGTCTTGGGCGGAACGGCGAGCAATCTCGATCGCCAGCTGCTGCGCTGCGTACAACGCTGACGCCCGTGCGAGATCTGCGGTCTTCTGTTTGATCAGGCCATCGACGGATGCTGAGCGTAGCAACACCGCCAACTTCTCGAACGCGACCAACGCGGCCTGGCGTGCCGACTTCGAACGCAGCGGCTCTCGCTTCAAACCGGTGGGAATACGATTCAGCTGCGCCACTTTACGGCGCATGTGGTGTAGGTGCGGATGCTCGGGATTGGCGATTTTCAACCGGTCCAGGTGCGCGGACACCATCAGCACCAAACCCTTGCGCAGATCGCGGCTGAGCATCGTGCTCGGCACACTCTCGAGGGCGGTAAAAACCGCATGGCAGGTCGACAGCGCGTTACGCAACTGACGCGTCGAGCGCAGCGCCGCGGCACGCCGGCGTAGGTACAGTCCAGCCCACAGCGTGCAGGATATGGCTGCTGATCCCAACATGATACCCAGGATGATTGACACGATTGCTCCTTCTCGGTGCCAAATTTATGGCGTTCTAAGGGAAGTGTAGTGCGGGATTGGGATTTGTGGAGGGATGGGTGGAGTGGTGTGCGGAGCCCGCCCGGCGCGTGGCTCGCTAGTTTGGGGCGGCCGGCGCCGGGCGCCTTGTAGCCCATCCCGGGTGTCATCACACCCAGTTCCTGGATGCGCATCACATTCAACACTGGTGTGATGGCGGGGAGACTAAGCTCGACAACTTGATCTTACTCTGTAGTCATCATCACACGTTGATGCATGAGGGTGGATTCGGTCTGAAACAGAAAGAAGACCGGTTCTACTTTGCCCGACCGGATGGACGTCCCGTCGAGATTGCGTCTTCCGCGGAAGACGGCATCCATGGCTGTTGCTTGACGCCATAAGGTGCCCCCCATAGAATGCGCCGCTCGCTGAGTGGCGGTTCTGAGCACTTGGCTATCCTATGTCCCCTTCGTCTAGAGGCCTAGGACACCGGGTTTTCATCCCGGCAACAGGGGTTCGACTCCCCTAGGGGACGCCATCCACACCGAGAAAGCCTACTCCGTATGAACCCATGACTGCGGACTGTGAGGCCGTCGAACCTGCCTCGGCTTGACGGCTCGGCGATGCACGCCGAGCCTACCTCGGCACCGTTCGAGCAGTGCTCGAACGTGACTCCCCTAGGGGACGCCATCCACACCGAGAAAGCCTACTCCGTATGAACCCATGACTGCGGACTGTGAGGCCGTCGAACCTGCCTCGGCTTGACGGCTCGGCGATGCACGCCGAGCCTACCTCGACACCGTTCGAGCAGTGCTCGAACGTGACTCCCCTAGGGGACGCCATCCACACCGAGATTAAGAGGGTTTTGCAGTAACAGCTGATTCACACATTCAGATCACGTTCTAACCCGCCGCGTACTGCGCAGCGAGCACCGAATACGCGAAACACCGCTCGAGGATGGCGATGTCGGCAGACAGCACATTCGCCTCAGCCATGTACTCCTGCCATATGTTCGTCACATTCTGCACATCAGTCGCGATCTGCGTGGTCTGGTCATTGCTCAAGCCAAAGCGCTTGGCGGCGGCGCGCAGATTGTCCAGGCTAGGGACGTTGCCGAACGCACCCAGCGCAATGGCGTGTGAACCCTGCAGCCCGGTGTTTGGGACGATGTCGTAGCCGGGCGTTAGTCGATACTCGGCTTCGCCGGCGCGTTTCAAGAATGCATGGTTGCGCAAGTGATCGTCCGTGTTGCCGATCGCGATGTTGAACAGCATGCGTCGAAACACATCCGCCGCTAGTGCTTCGCTTGCAGAGCCAATGCGTTTGCCCAGTTGGTAGATCCCAGGATAGGACATCGCGGCTTCGTCGTATTGGCTAATGTCGAACTTGTTGATCAGGGAGGCAACGGACACCAGGTGGTGTTGGCGTCCGTCACTGTGATCAAAGCGTTCCACCAGCAGGACGGGGCCATAAGCGGTTTGCGTCAGCAGCACATCTGGCACCTCGATACCCGCATCGGCGGCCATGCGCATGCTGGCGTATTCCACTTTGCACATGTCCACCAGATCCGAAGGCCGGCCGAACTTAGCGATCCAGTGTCGGTCCAGATGATCGATCAGTGTCTTGGGCCGGGCGCCGCCCAGACCGCTGCCATGAAAGAAGAAGGGCTCCAAGTTGCGATCTACCTCGCGGCCCGCTTCGATATCGTCGGCGATCCGCTGCAGATGAATCAAATTGTCGAACGGGCGAGGCAGAGGCGTTTTCACTTTATCGGACACTCCTGCCGTAAAGCGCAGCGCACCGACACCTTCGCCCGACGCCGCCAGGAGAAACTCGACTGAGGTCATCGGTGGCGGCTGGCGAGTCTTGGACAGTTGCCGGCGACCCCACTCGTCCGGACCGGCATCCAGCAGCACGCCGAAAACGCCCGGTGATTCGCGCGAGCGGGGTGTCGTGTGAACGTCTTCGGTCAACGGCAGGTTGATCGGATCCAGCGCAAACGCGCGCGGGTGGGTTAAGTACTTCGGCGCATATTTAAAACGCCCCCGTTGTTGGTCGACGATGAGCTGACCGGCTAACACGTAGGTGCCCTGGCCTAGATCGACGTGTACGAACAGCTTTTCAGGCATCAGAACTCCCACTCGTCACGGTTGGTGTGTGGTGTACGGGCTCGGCGACGGGCATCGCTGCGTCCGAGCGACTCGCCCAAAGTGTCCTGACCCGGGGTCAGCACCGCGTCCAAGGCGGTAGGTAAGCCGTAGATGTCGAGCAGCGCCAGGTAGGCGGATACCGTGATGTTAGTCGCGCCTCCTTCGACCTTCTTCACGGAACTCTCGGACAATCCTGCCTTTTCGGCAGCCAGCGCCTGCGTCCAGTTGCGGCGCAGCCGCGCCTCTTTCAGGCGCGCACCGAGCCCATGCAGGCTACCCAGCGCCGCGTCACTGAGTAAGCTGGCCGATTTTGTCTTGCGAGGCATATAAATCTCTTAAATGCAGTTACAGTTGTATATGCGACTCTACTACGGGAGAGGTAAGCATGCCGGTCCACGCTGTATAACGCCAGGAAGGCGGTCACAATAGCGTTGATAGCGTTATTAAGCTCTATTAAACTCGTTTATAGATTTATATAAAGCTAAAAGCCGCAGACTAGTCGGTGTTTGGATAGAGATCCAAGAAGTTTTGTGCAAAGAACCGATGCTGGATATCAGCGGACAATGCTGAGGTCGATTTGCCGAATCGACCCAGAGGATCGCGCCCACCTTCTGCATGCGGATAATCCGACGAGAACATAAAGAGTTCAGGTTTCGATTCCGCAACAAGCTGGCTAACGGGTTCGAACGGGTAGGGGGTAAAGCGCAGTTGCGCGACCGCTTGTTCCGTAGGCGTGCGTTTCATCTCTGCCAGTTGAGGTTCCGACTTGGACCAGATGGCCACCGCCGAGTCCAGACGGCGCAGCATGTCCGGGACCCACCCTGCGCCGATTTCCACGACACTCCCGCGCAGGTTTGGGTACTTCTCCAGCACGCCATCGAGAATCAGCGTGGAGATGAAGCGCTGCGATGCATGGTGGATGACGGTGAGGTCTTTACTCCCAATGACTTCGGCACCGCCTCGAGCACTGACGGTGTTTGGCTTGCCGTCATTCATCCACTCATCGTCGATGGTCAGGGGCGCACTGCCGACATGCAGAGTAAAGGGTAGACCCGCTTCCTGAAGCCTGGCCCAGATCGGATCATGGTCGGCATGACCGGGAGATCGTCCGCCGGGTGCGTCGGCTGGAATCCACACCGCGGCGAGTCCCTCTTTGATGACCGCTTCGATTTCTGCGACAGCTCGGTTCACATTTTGCAGTGGCACCATGGCCACGCCCATCAAGCGTGGGTCTCCAGCACAAAACTCGGTCATGGCACGGTTGTGAGCTGCCGCAGCGCCATAACCGATGTCGTCTGAATCGGCGTCGAAGATCAGCCGCGCGCAGAAAGATGAAAAAACGATTTGTCGTTTGAAGCCAAGTAGATCTAAAGCTCTTCCGCGCTCGGTGCCGTTGAATGCGCCTAACGCACCATGCCACTTGGGGCCGCGGGTGAGATTGTCGCCCAACGCGGCGACTTCATCCGCATAGGCGCGGTCGTGTTTCCGGTGGCCAGCGTATGCTTCTGCATTAAAAGAACCTGTGAGAACTCCTGCCAGGTCCGGCAATCGTGATCGGGTCTTGGCATCTGCGTGTCGTTCTAAGAAGTCAGGCAGTTCCATCAAGTGGCTGTCGGCATCGTAGACGATTCGGTCACTCGCATAACTCATAACGCGGCTCCGGAAGTGGCTGGCTCAGAATGTGGCTGGCTCAGAATAGAGGTATGCGAAACGGATGTCGAAACTTGCCGTGAGCTGATCCGTCGTCAGCTTCTTCCGGAATTAGTATTAGAAATGAATGGATTAGAGTGAGTATTTAACTCGCAATCTAACGACCGCGTTAATGGACCCGGCGAAACTTTTTTGCAACTTCAATTGCCGGGGATTCTGGGATGATCTAGTATTTGCCGAACCTAGTCTGATGTCACACCACGCAGGGTGCAGTCAATGGTGGTGCGGTAAATGGTAATGGTGTAATGGTAAGGGCGAATGCGCAACATCAGATAACGGCACGACGTTCGCAGGTCACGCTGAACGCCGACGCCGTTCAAGAACTCACCATCGCCGACGTTCACGTCGCCGAAACAACCGTTAGTGTGGCATTCGATGCCATGACGTCCGGCATACTGCACGACGTCAACGACCCCGATGAAGCGGACGCTCGGTTGTGGCGTGTCCCAGCCAACGCGCTTGCCTATGCGTTGTTAGCCGTTACCCCTGCCCAACGCGCTTCACTCGTTGGTGTCGAGCGACTGTTACGTCAGCGCGTGTGCGAGATCATTGAGAATTCTCTGGATCGCACGACCTGGCTGGAACCTCGAAAGAAGCACGTAGCGAGCGCACAGCAACACCTCACGCTGCGTTCGTGGTCGCACGGTGATCTCCCGGAGTACCACACGCTGCTCGATAATCAGGAGCTTTGGACCTATCTCCCCGAACCTTACCCCGCTCCTCTTACGCTCGAAATGGCGGACGATCTCATTGAAGTGTCTAACGCGTTCCCAGAACGACATACCGTTCACGCCGTTGAATACGAAGGCAAACCGATTGGGCAAGTGCGGCTGCAATTGGACTCATCTAAAGAAGCCGACGAAGCAGAAATCAGTTATTGGATCGGCCAACCGTACTGGAACAAGGGCTTGGCTACGGAAATCGTCGCGCTGGGTACGGTTAACAGTTTCAAGCGTCTACCAAACGTGGATCGCATCTTTGCGCGCGTGATCGCCGGTAACGACGCCTCGGTCCGCGTGTTGGAAAAGGCGGGTTACCATCACGAACTTCGGTTGAGCGAGCGTGACGGACGAGAGACCGATGAGTTTGCGGTGTATCGCGCCGAGTACACGGGCATCCTTCAAGGGTGATGAGAGGCGTCCTGAGTTAGCGATCAGACCAGAGCGGTTCGTCAATCTCATATCCCAGCGGTTCTCCCCACCTGTTTCTAAAGGATACTTCATGCACGGGTCGGCGCGGCGCCACACCCCACCGGCCGGTGGGATAACCCATCGGTACGAGACAGGCAAACTGCCAGCCTTCGTCTTCGGGTATGCCGAGGATTTCGTAGAATTGCTCGCGCTCAAACGCGATGACGCTGGTGATGGTGCTGCCGACCCCTTCGGCACGAGCGGCGAGCATTGCGCTCCATACCGCTGGGAAGATGGAGCCGCCGTCGCCCCCTTTGCTGAACGCGTTAAATAGAAGGGGATAATTTTCGAATTGATCGCCCATGTACTTGGCGGAACGGTGCATCTTGAGCAAAGCCGCATTCTCCGGCGAGGCCGGGTCTTTGTTGGCCTTCTCCAACGCGGGCCCATAGGCGGTGTCGAACAAACGCTCGATGCAAGTCCGATACAGAGGGGCCAGTTCGCTGATCACCCCGGGGTCGTCAACGATGAGGAAACGCCAGCCCTGTGCATTGCCGCCGGTTGGTGCACGAATGGCGGCGTCTAATATTTTTGCCTGGATGTCTTGCGGAATGGGGTCGGGCTTGACTCTGCGCATTGCGCGGGTGGTGTAAAGGGCTTCGTAAACGTCCATGCGGTTCTCCTTGAGCTAGGTAATCGGTCTGGGCTGCTGTAAACCCCCCCTAATTTGACCACAATCAAGTGACCACCTCCTCAGTTGTGCCAGCTTTAACGAATATGTGGAGGAGAAACGCATGTCACGCGCACGACTGATTGAGATTGCGCGCACCGATCTGGCTCACGGCCGTGAAGGCACCATGGATCAGACCGATGCGATTTACAAAGTCCCTGCTGCGGCTTATTACGACAAGGATCTGTGGGCGGGGGAAATGCAACAGATCTTCAGGCGGGTGCCACTGATGCTGGCCATGACTGCCGAAGTTCCCGAAGTAGGCGACTACAAGGCACTCGATGCAACGGGTATGCAAGTACTGATCACCCGAACCAGAAGTCGGCAGGTCAAAGCCTTCGTGAACATGTGCACCCATCGTGGAGCTTGCCTCGTGGATGAGGGCCGAGGCCGAACGCATAAATTCACCTGCCCCTACCATGCCTGGACCTTCAGCCCGGATGGCGATCTGGTGGCCGTGTATGCGGAAAGTGAATTCGGGGAGTTGGATAAGGGCCAGTACGGTCTGACTGAACTGCCTTGTCTCGAAAGAGCGGGTCTGATCTGGGTCATACTGAATCCCGACGCGACGCTCGACATTGACAGTTTCCTCTGTGGTTACGACGACATGCTCAGCGACTTCGGTTTCGACACGTGGCACTTGCAGGCCACGCAGGTATTGGAGGGTCCCAACTGGAAGGTGGCTTACGACGGCTATCTGGATTACTACCACCTACCCATTCTGCATGGTAGATCGTTCGGCACCGACATCGGGCACAAAGCGAACTATTACTTCTGGGGGCCGCACTCACACCTCGGCCGACCCGACACCTACTTCGAGCAATATGAGGATCTGCCCGCGGAAGAGTGGCCGCTCGAAAGGCTGCTCGATGGTGTGTGGACCATATTTCCGCACATCTCCATCGCCAGCTTTCAGGGCGGCGGCCGGTCGGTGATGATTTCACAGCTGTTCCCCGGGGACCGGCCGGAGACATCCATGACCGTTCAGTACTACTTGATGGAGAAGCAACCGGTGACGGACGATGACAAGCGGGAGGCGAAAGAGCAGTTCGACTTCCTGAAGTATGTGGTGTCTGAGGAGGATTACAAAACCGGCATCGCGCTGCAGAAAAACCTCAGCTTGGGCGTACTAGATCATGTGTTATACGGTAAGAACGAAGGTGGTAGTCAGAATTTCCACAAGTGGGTGGAGGCGATCGTCGGTGCCTCCGACGAGGACCTGCCGAAGTTGTTTCAGACTGGGTGACTCGCAGCCCGGAGCCCGCTTCAATACTCGATAATGATCGCACCGGCGGGGCAGCTATTGGCTTGGCATTATTTTGGCCCTGGGGCGTCGAGTGTCGCCTAGTTCCGGGCTCTGTCGCCGATCAGGTTGCCGTTAGCCACAATTTCACCAGATCTCTATCTAGTAGTTCCGATAATGCCTCAACGTCCGTGTGGTACTCGCGCGTGATTGCCGCCCTGATTTCGTCGCTCATGGGTGCGCGCGGTGCCACCCGGTCGTTCCAGGTACGAACTTTGTTCAGCACGCCCAGTCGTTCAATGCCGAGCAGCGCTTTCGCACGTTCTACCGCCCGCACCGCCATGCCCGGTGGGCGCATGGACAGGTGCCCCAACAGCCGATTGCGGTGACTGCGGTTTTCATTAGCGCGGGGAAAAGTATCGGGCTCGATCACTGGTAGGTCCAGAAAGCGCAGTATCCCGACATACTCGCGCCGCGTATCCTCGATGAAATCATCGAACAGTACGACTTTTATTTGCGCCTGTGGAAACTGCTCGTACCAACGAACCAACTGCGTGTGATACTTCGCGATCTGATCGTAATACACAACCTTCGGATCACGGTTGCTGCGAGGCAGTTCGAAGCCTTGTTTGCGTGCAGGTAAGAGTTGCCAGGCGCGTTCGAAGTCGGCTTCCGTTTCGTCACGCAGGTGCAGGTACTGGGCGTGAGCGGAATACACCATGTCTATGGGATTGCGCAGCAGTGCCAGAATGCGCGCATCGGGGTTGTAAGCCGCTACGTTTGCAGCGGCCTGTTCCGACATCAGGTAGGTATTGGAGGACTCACCAATTGCCATGTGTTGCGTCTGCACAGAATCAAAGAGACCCTGATACTGCTGCGCTTCGTGGATAGGGCGGTAGTTGGGAAAGTCCGTTGCAAAGAAGTGTGGCTCCTTTGGCACGGTGATGAACACATTGGGATGCTCACGCAGGTAGTTGCAAAGGGCGGTCGTGCCCGACTTGGCGGCTCCCACCAAAAAGAAGTTGGCTTTAGGTTGCGCAGGCTGTGTCATGCGCGCAGCGAAACCAACGTGCTGATGTGCAGGCGGCGGCGCACCGTAACAACACCCAGGATGTTCCACAATGCCGTGGCGGCAGTCGCTGCCACAGCCGCACCCTCAATGCCATATAAGCTGATCAAAGGTATGCCCAGTAGCGGGCATGCGATGCAGGCGATCAGCATGTTGCGAGCGGCGGGTTGTTCGTTACCGGTCATTAACTGCAACACGCCAACCGAGCCACATAGCGCGTTGATCAGTTGACCCAATAGCAGGATACGCAACGCATTTGCGGCGGCGCGGAAGGGCTCGCCGAACCAGCCTAGCACCCACTCTGCCTGCCAGCACAGCAGTAGCGCCACCACTGCCGTAAACAGGGTAGAAAAGCGCGCTGCGTTGTGGGCCAGTCGTTGCATGTTCGCGTGATCGCCCTTGCTGTGTGCGCTGGCGATCATTGGCGAGATGAGTACGTTGATGGCCGCCAGCGCGAAAGAGGCGAGCACAGACAGGCGCGCAGCCGCGCCGTAGATACCGGCGTGAGCTTCGTCGATGAGGAAACCGACCAGCAGTATGTCGAGCTGGCTGATGACCACGGTGGTGCCGGATACGATCAGCAGCGCCCACTGCCCCTGCTGCCACAGGACAGTGTTTTGGGTTGCTGGGAGAACGGACTCGCCTCGCACGGAGGGCAGCAACAGGCGGCGGTAGGCGATGGCTGTTACCAAGGCGACGCACACCGCAATAGTGCTGAGCAGCAATAGGGTTGCAGCCGATAGCGCGGCATCTGTAGCTGTCAGTACGACGGCGACGAGCACACCGAATGTCAGCGGCCGTACCAGTTCGTCGGGAAGGCGGGCGTAGATGCCGCGCAAACCCTGATTCTTCGCCTGTGCCTGGGACAGGTTTACCGTCGCCCACAGCAGCAGCACACCGGCTCCAAATGCGAAGGCATGGCTGGGCCGGTCGCCAGCGAACAGACCGATCAGTAAGAGTGCCAGGACCGATACAGTGCTGGTTTGCAGCAGTAACCGTCGGCGTGCCCAACGCCAAAGGCCCATCAGGGCTTCACCTTCGTCGTTCCCGTGATATTGACCCGTGAAGCGGGTAAGAGTGGTATCCAGTCCTTGTCGTGCCACCAGCGCGGCGATAGCGAGACCTGCGGTGACGAGCACGAAAAGACCGTAAACATCGGCAGCTACGTTGCGTGCAATGTAGATTTGCACACTTAACGCAACGGCAGCACCGAGTAGTTTTATGCCAAGTACGACGGTACTCGCCCCGGTCAGGAACCGGGCGTTCATACTCGAATGGTCGGTTGCAACAGCATCTGCGCAGCTTAGCATCCGGATATTCTCCGGCCCAAGCTGTCCCGATTTTTGTGCTCGCGATCACAGTTTGACAAGCCGCTACGGGGAAACTAGCGTGCTCGGCTTTCAGCAAGGATTCTGAGTGTTGCGCAATCCCCATTTCGACGACGACCGTGTCGTCTGGTCCGATAGCTATTCCGGTCAGTACGAGTCACCTGTTTACAACGAGCAATTCGAGCTGCAATGGAACATTGCGTTCAAGGGGAACCAGGAGTATTTCGACAACCCGGGTACGTCGACTGAAGACGACTACATTGCCGACCGGGTCTATGAGTGGACAGGTCAGCATCCGCATGGGCGGCAGGATTTCAAATACCCCGGCATGGGTAGCTACGTGATGGATAACCCCATCGATCCGGCGCTGATTAAAGGCAAGCGCTGTATCGATGTCGGTTGCGGTATGGGCCGCTGGACACGCACAATGCAGATGATCGGCGCAGCGGAAGTGCTGTCCGTTGATGTCTCGGAGAGCGGCCTGGCGAGCACTAGTCAGTTCAATCCCAATGTGCTGCGGGCCAACATTCTGAAGCTGCGCGATGAGCATCCGGAACTCGTCGGCCAGTTCGACTTTGCCAACCTGTGGGGCGTTGCCATGTGCACGCACGATCCTAAGGAAGCCTTTGCCAGCGCAGCAGCCATGGTGAAGGACGGTGGTGCGATTTATCTGATGGTGTACGCACCCGAGGGCATCCATAACCGGCGGCTCACGCTGGCGCAGCGCAAACGCTTTCATGAACTGGATTCGGTTGAAGAACGCCTCGCCTGGGTTGACCGCGTGCAGTCCCGCTGCTGGGACAGCCACTACGCTCTCACCGACAATCTCCTCAATGTTACGCGTAACCTGCGCGGTTTGCCTAAAGGCAGCAAGATGGGTGTATTGGATATGCTTGAGCCAGTCTACAACTGGGTGATCCCGCTGGAAGTGGTGCACGATTGGATGGCCGCCAACGGCTTCAGCCAGGTCACAGTGTTGAATCCGCACCAGCAGAACAAAGCGGCGCATCATGTGCTCGGGGTAAAGGCCGCTTAGGCGCTCTGGCGCGACGCGGCGTTATTGGCGTGCGCACAGTCTTGCCAATCCTTGGGCACGGAGGCGCTGAAAGTGTCGCTTCGAACCCTGATCGAAGGGCTGCAGAAGCGGGGTCAAGAAGTTGATTGTGCGACGATCGCGGGCACGGGGTCTAACTTCTATTCCTTGCTCCCGAATACCACGCGCCATAATTTGGATGCGGCGTCGGAACCCGCTTCAATACTCGATAATGATCGCACCGGCGGGGCAGCTATTAGCCGCGGATTGGGCTTCTATCTCCAATTCTTCGGTGACGCCGTCGGCCTTGGCTCTGGCTTTGTCGTGTTCCCCGATTTCGAACAGCTCAGGATAGAGATTGATGCAGCGGTGATGGGCTTCGCATCGGTCAGGATCGACTCGGCATTTCATGACACACGCTCCTTAAATTTGTCCTGTGCCGCGTCCGATTGGATCCACAGATAAGCCATCTGGCGCAGCGCTAAGCCCGGTACGTAGTCATAGCTGTCAGCACCGCGCGCCAATCTGAAATTCTGCCGTTGCGACAACAGAATCTGGAAGGACAGGTTCAGTTCCAGTCTGGCGAGGGGCGCACCCAGGCAGTGATGGGTTGCATGGCTGAAGGCCACGTGTGAGCCGGCATTGCCCCTGTCGATATCGAGGGTCTCCGCGTCCGGGAAGTGACGCTCATCGCGGTTGGCTGCGGCAAAGCGCAGGTGCACGGCGGCCCCTGGCGGAATAGTCACCCCGTGCAGTTTTACCTCTTCCTTCGTGAACCGGTACATACCAGCGGTAGGGGAGTGCAGCCGCAGACATTCCTCCACGAACGTCTTAATACGCTTGGGCTGATTGCGCAGCTGACTTTCCAGACCGGGTTCATCGATCATCGCGCACATGGCCATGGCAAGCCCGTTCTGGGTCGTTTCGTTGGCACCGACGATGGCTTGTTCCGCAAACCCGACAATTTCCTTGGTGGTCAGCGGGCTACCGTCCTCACGCCGGATCTGTATTAGCAGGGACAGCAGATCGTCTCCTGGATCCAGACGCTTCTTGTCCAGATTCTCAAGAATGTAGTTCTGCAACTTCACGCCTTCTTCTGCGACATACATTTCCTGTGCCGGTGTCATGGCGTGGGAGTAGGGCAGTACCCAGACGTCGGTAAAGTGCTTGAGCAGTTTATGGTCTGCCAACGGCAGCCCTAAGAGGATCGTCATGACGCTCATGGGCAGTGGGAAACAGAATGCGCTCACGAAATCCACCGGTTCATCGGTCTCCAGAGCACCCGTCAGATCTTCGATGAGCGCGCGCAACTGCGGCTCCCAGCGGCGGATGCGGCTGGACGTAAAAAACGGCTCCACGCGGCTGCGGAAGTCCGTGTGATAGGGTGGATCGGTAGACAAAGGCGTGTAACGCGGCAAGCCGTTGTCTTCGTAGTACTTCACGGCTGCTTCCGTGCGAAACAGAAAGCCACGATCGGGCTTCTCCATGGAGAAGCGTTTAGAGTCGCGCACGATATTACAAATGTCTTCGTAGCGGGTGATGACGTACATGTCGACATCGGCTAAATAGTGGACCGGCGCCTCGTCGCGGAGCAGTCGGTATGCCTCCCACGGGCACTTTTGGATCTCGACATTCGACAGATTTATTCTGTTGGCATCCGCCATGGCGTTCCCCGCGCGCAATTTAATCCCTCGACAGCCACTCATCATACAGTTTGTGAAAGTGGCGGGGCTTGGTTTCGCCGTAGTTGGCGAAAATCACCTCATCCAGCGAGTGCAGTCCTTTCTGCACAAACGGTAAGTTTAAGGTGTCCTGGTTGAACACCTTGGCAAGATGCCCGAGTTGGGGGGCTTCCACGTAGTCGTCCTCGAGGTCCAGCCACTGCATTTTGGCAGCGGGCGGTCGGGGTTCACCGGCCGGTGTCGGCCACATGAAAAAGCATTCGTGGATGCACTCTTCGGGATTGTCGCCGTAGGGGCGGAATCGATAAAAAATCTGGTTGAACGAACCCCAGGGACTGATGTTGGGAAAAACGCTGTAGTAGATCGGGTCTAACAGCTCCGCATCGCTGACCTCGTCCATGACATCACCCAACGTCTTGCGCAGTTCCTCACGCCGGACCGCTGCAGCGGCGGCGCGCTTCTCTGCGAAATCGCCTGTTGGAACATTGGATGGCAACTCGTCCATGCCTTCCACTAAGCGTCCGCCGACCCAATTGCACAGATGGATGTCGGCATGGAACTTGTCGCCATCCAGATGATTGCCCCAATCGTCGAAGTAGCCCACCTGTTTGTCTGGGGTGGTGACCTTGACCCGGCCTTCCTCTACCCGCTCGTAAATGCTGCCGGTCAGCTCGTGGCGCTGCCGGGTGAAGGGAGTCGCTTCCATGTAGGGATGTTCCGCCAGCTCCGTCGGTACGTGGGGGCTACCGATGAGATGGGCCGACAACGCTCGGGAGAAGTTGCCGAAAATGTCGTATTTAGAATTGGCGCATCCGAGGCTCCCGAGCAGGGTGGGGTGTGTTGCTACGGAATGATAGGCTTCGGCGAAAGCCTCGTGTGCGACCTTCCAGTTACACGGCAGACGCTTGGCGACATGTACCGCCTTATAGCGCCGCTCCATGGGGAGGTGCGTGAAGTGTTCGTCCAAGTTACCGAGAAAATCCGCCAACGGTTCGCAATCGGGGTCGGGGTTGATGAACACGAATCCACCCCAGCGGTCGACCCTCACTTGAGGTAGGGAGTGGGTTGCCTTCGAGACGGTGGGAAAGTCCCAGTGGCAGGGCACTTCCTCCAGAGTGCCCTCCAGCGACCAAGCCCAGCCGTGGAAAGGGCAACGGAAATTGTGCAAGGCTTGCTCGTCCTGATGCAGCAGTTGGCGTCCCCTGTGCAAACACGCGTTCGGGAAGGCGTGGAACCCGTCCTTTGCGCTGCGTACTACGATGTAGGACAGATCGGCGATGTCGTAGACGATAGCGTCGCCGACGTTAGGGATGTCGTCCTCGTGGCAAGCCATCTGCCACACCCGCTTCCAGAGACGTTCCTTCTCCAACTCGTGGAATTCTCTGGAATAGTAGACCTTGGGGTCGACGATTGTAGGACCCGGAGGTAGGGGATTATCGACTCGGAGAATGTCCCTGACAGGATGGGAATCCCTGTCGAGCACTTCGTTGTAGCTGATTCCGGCTGACCGGTCGGTACCCGTAACCGTTTCCACCATGACTACCTCCTCCCCTGCTGAGAACATTCAATCCATGAGAGTGTAGTGTCATGATGCGGACGGGAAATTGACTTCGATCAAGTGGTCTGCGGCACCAGCTTGTGATCGATGCCCCAGAATAGCTGTGCGACTCACGCTAGCGTAGACGATGAGAGACGGCCGGTAGCGGATGCCGGTTAGAGAGAGGGCCCACACGGACGGCCATCACCGGAGTACATCCAATGGGCGCACGTGGTGTGTTGCTGTTCATGTGGGTGAGTGTGTCGGTCCCAGCCTTTGCCGAACACCCTAAGCGCGACCTAGAGAAGTTGTCAGAACGTCCGACGCTTGACTTCACATCCGACAAGAATCGTTACGAAGCGGGTGAGCGTGCGACGCTCAAATGGACTTCGTCCAACACCAGACGCTGTCGTGCGCGAGGTGACTGGCGGGGCAGACGACCGACGGAGGGTTCGTTCACGACGCCGCCGCTGGATGCTAATAGCATTTTCAAGTTGCGTTGCCGTGGACCCGCAGGCAGAGTGGTGCGCCGTTTGCGAATTCGGGTAGAACCGCCAACGGTCACACCGGCGCCTCAACCTGAGCCGATTCCCCCACCGCCGTTTCCGGAGCCACCACAGGCGCCAACGGTGTCGTTGAGTGTCGACAATACCCACCTAGCCAGCGGCTCGGCAACCACTGTTCGGTGGTCTTCCTCCAGTGCGACATCATGTCATGCCTCGGGTGATTGGACCGGTAGTCAGGCTGTCAACGGCCGGTACGACACCGGCGGTCTGTTTGCAGACCACACATATGAGTTGACTTGTGATGGGCTCGGCGGGCGCGCGAGCGACAAAGTCACAGTCGAAGTCGAGTCGCCGCCGACGGTGAGTCTCGAGGCTGAATCAGTGGTCGTGTCGTCCGGTAGTCCCGCGAATCTGTTTTGGGCTTCTTCAGGCGCAGACCGCTGTACGGCTAGCGGTGGCTGGGAGGGTGACAAGCCAGTCGACGGCAGTCAACGCAGCGATCTAATCGAAGACACCACGACGTTCACGCTGACGTGCGTGAACGATTTCGGTACCGAGAGTGCGTCGGTGACCGTGGGTGTCAATCGTGTAGAGGAACCCTCGGTTGAGATATCGGCTGATCGCACCAGTGTAGGCGAAGGTGAGTCCGTCAACGTTTCGTGGACCTCGGCACATGTCGACAGTTGCAACGCATCCGGGGACTGGTCGGGTTCGAAGCTGCCGGCGGGCAGTTATCGAACGGCGGCGCTCAGGACAACGAGCACGTTTACGATCAATTGTGACGGACCCGGCGGTCGAGTGAGTGACACCGTGGCCGTGTCGGTGAGTACGCCACCCACCGTGAGTATCGCTGTGGGAGATCAGGCGGTTGATGTCGGTGCGAACACGACGCTGTCGTGGAGTTCGAGAAACGCAGACCGTTGCACGGCGAGCGGTGGTTGGGAGGGGCCTCAGACGCTTAACGGTATGGTCTCAGTGGGCCCCATCGATACCGCGACCAGCTTCTCGCTCACTTGCGAAGGGCCGAGTGGTACGGCCGTGGCGATCGCGTCGGTCGGTGTCAACGCTCGACTGACGGTCAATTGGCAACCGCCGACCGAAAATACTGACGGGAGTCAGGTGACAACGCTCATGTGGTATCGAATTCTCTGGGGCACGACATCCGGTAGCTATTCGGATCAAGTGACGGTAGACGACGGAGCGAGAACGTCACATACGCTTGCAGTACCGCCGGGGGATTACTACGTGGTGATGACAGTAACCGATGACACGGGTCAGGAGAGTGCTTATTCGAACGAGGTTAAGCTCGTCGCTCAATGAGTGGTTTGGATACGGATAGCGGGTACTATGAGCGAGGCAACTCAGGGAGACTCATATGCCGGGTACGCAATTATTGGACCAGTTCAAACTCGATGGCCAGGTCGCTGTCGTAACCGGCGCCGGGCGCGGTATTGGCGAGGGGATCGCGCTGGGTTTGGCCGAAGCCGGGGCGGATGTGGTGCTCGCCGCGAGACGCACGGAAGAGATCGAAGCCGTGGCTGAGAAGGTCCGTGGGCTGGGGCGTCGCGCGTTGGCACTGACCACAGACGTCATGGAGATTGAGCAAGTGCAGACGCTTGCGCAGACCGCGTTCGACGACATGGGTGCGCTCACTTGTTGGGTGAGCAACGCGGGCGGCGCTGATGATCGGGTACCGCGCACGTTTCTCGAAATGCCCGAGCGTCAGTGGGACTTTCAGATGAATCTGAACTTGAAAGCGGTTTGGACCGGCGCACAGGCTGCTGCGAACATCATGAAAGACAACGGCGGCGGCACGATCATCAACATCTCGTCACAAGCAGCCAATCGGCCATCACCGCACAACGGTCCCTACGCGGTCGCAAAAAGTGGCGTGAACAACTTAACCCAGACTTTGGCAGTCGAGATGGCGCCACTCGGGATAAGGGTGAATTCCGTTTCTCCCGGTCCCATTCCAACGGAAGTATTCCTCGAATTCCTAAACCTCAAAGAAGAAGATATTCCGAATCTCGGTAAGCAGTTCGGTGTGCCGCTCGGTAGAGTCGGGACGCCGGAGGATATAGCCCCGGCGGTCGTTTATCTTGCGTCGGCCGCGTCCAGTTGGCTGACGGGGCAGGACATCAAGATCAACGGCGGGTTGTGATTGTGGCGTACAATTCGCTAGTGTCAGACCACACCGCCGGTTAAATCTATCCCACCTTTGCGTTTCCATCGCTTTTTGACAATGAGCGCCAATCGATTGCGCGGAGTGTCGGCATTAAACCGCGAGATACTGCGCGGCATGCTGATGGTCTTTCTGTTTGCGGTCTTTGTCGCGGCTATCGGTGCTGCCAAAGAAGTAGCCATAGCGTGGCACTACGGCGTCGGGGCGACGGTCGACGCCTACCCATTTCTCTTCACCTTGGCACAGTGGCCGCTCGGCTTGTTGGCCACTGTGTTCACTGTTACTTTGGTTCCGCTGGTTGCCAATTTGCGCGTTTCCGATGCCGGTGGACTGGCATCGTTTCAATCGCAAGTGTTGGGCGGTATGTTGTTGCCGGGCTTTGCCATTGGTGTGCTCGTAGTGTTTGCGATTCTGGTGGTGGAAAAAGTGCGGCTGCGAGGTTTGTTACTGGCCACCGCGATTGTCTATTTCGTCTCCTGTGTGCACTGTTTAGCACACCTTCGCCGCTGGTGAACGTTGCGGTGCACATTCACTGTCTTGCGGGGGGCGGTGCCGAGCGTATTGCTGCATTGCTGTGTAGCCAGCTGGCCGAACGAGGTCATCGAGTACTCTTGATTACGCAACTACCCGCTGACCCCGGTGATTACCCTGTCGATGTGCGGGTGGAGCGAATCAGTATCGGTGGCACAGATGTGACGAATGCAGGTTGGCGTTGGTTACGGATGTTGCGAAGAGTGGTGCGATTAAGGACCGCGCTTAGGCAGTTCGAGGCAGAGGTTGTGTTGGGTTTTATGACGACCTCCGCGCTGTATGTCGCCATGGCAAGTGTTGCTTCTCGTGTGAAGGCGGTGTGTTGTGAAAGGGTGGATCCGAAGCAACAGAGGCTGAGCGCGGGCGCGAGCCGATTGAGAAAGTGGCTGTACCCACGAGCAGAACATGTAGTCGTACAGACTGAGGGCGCACTCGCTTGGTTAGAAGCCGAGATTCCCATGGCGACCGGTTGCGTGATCCCCAACCCGATTCAGTATCCGCTCACTGAATTGCCTCCAATTCTACAACCCGAAGTCGTGCTCGAGGCAGGCGCCTCGCTGGTGCTGGGCGTGGGTCGGTTGGACCACCAGAAGGGGTTTGATCGATTGATCGAAGCCTTCGTCATGCTCGCTGCGGAGTTTCCGTTAGCCGAGTTGGTGATTCTAGGTGAAGGCGAAATGCGAGCCGGGCTCGAGGCCCTGATCGAGGCGCGCGAGCTGGCGGATCGAATCCATCTGGTGGGTCGTGTGGGTAATCTATCAGCCTGGTACGGGCGGGCTGAGCTTTTTGTGCTGTCCTCACGTTATGAGGGATTTCCCAACGCGTTGGCGGAAGCGATGGCACACGGCTGTGCGGTGTTGGCCACCGATTGCGACTTCGGTCCCGACGATCTGATTGAGAACGGACACAGCGGTGTTCTAGCGGATGCCGATACGGCAGAAGCGTTGAGCGAAGCGATGCGACGGTTGCTTTCGGATGCTGCATTGCGCGTTACGCTCGGTACAAACGCTCGGACCGTGCGCGAGCACTATGACGTTCACAAGGTCATCGATCGGTGGGAAACATTGCTCCTAGGGCAGGACGGATCGGTGGTGGAGTCTTGAACGTTGTTTTCGTAATCGGTTCGCTTCGCGGTGGCGGTGCAGAACGACAGGTGCGGTATCTCGCCCGATCGATGAGTGCACTTGGCGATCAGGTGACCATTGCGGTCATCGAGCGTGGTCAGCACCCGACTGCGATCGATGCAGTGCCGGTTGTGCCGCTGCGCGGTGTCGGTGACTCGTGGATAAAAGCGGTGGCGCGTTTGCGAGTGCTTGCCGGAGACGCCGATGTCATTTATAGCTGGATGGACATTGCCAATGTCATTGCGGTGTTGGCTACGATTAAGTTGCCAGTTCCGTTAGTCTGGGGATTGCGGAGCAGCGGCATGAACCACGGCATGGTGGCACGATGCGGTTTCTTGGCTGCTCGATGGTTGTCTTATAAAGCCGCGCTGGCGATCAGCAATTCTCAAGCTGTGCAGAGTTTCTATCGCACGGCAGGCTTCTCGCCGCGGGGGTGGCAGGTCATCGCCAATGGCGTCGACACTCGGCAGTTCGCGCCGAGTACGGCGCGGCCGTCGGCTGCGGACAACGCCGTGGTCGGCATGGTCGCCCGGGCACAGCCATACAAGCGTTACGACTTGTTCTTCGAAATGGTGAGGTTGCTGGACGAGCGTTTTACCGGCGTGCGCTGGATTGTCGCGGGATTGGGTGCGCACGCATCGCATCCCGAGTTTCGCCAACTCCTGGATCGGTACGGCGTGACTGACCGCGTGCAGGCATTGGGTGAAGTCGGCGATGTTGCGGAAGTAGTCGCCGGCCTCGACATCACGGTGTGCTGTTCTGATTTCGAGGGTTCGTCCAACAGTGTGCTGGAAGCCCTGTCTTGTGGCGTGCCGGTGGTTGCGTTTCCGGTGGGGGATGCGGAAAGCATGCTGAGCAATTGCGGGATAATCGTGCGTGAACGCAGCGCCGCAGCGTTAGCGGAGGCGGTGGCTCAACTACTCGACGATCCGGAACTGCGGGGTAGTTTGGGCGTTGCAGCACGCCAACGAGCAGTGAGTCAGTACAGCCTCGATGCGCTCACAGAGCGCACAAGAGCTATTTTAGAGCAGACTGTACAGTGCGCTGGGAGCGATCGCTGATGTGTGGCATCGCCGGATTTTGTGTCGCACTCGGCGCGTCGCCCGACGAGGGTGTACTGCGCAGCATGGGACACGCACTGGTTCAGCGTGGGCCGGACAGCGAAGGCATCTGGATCGATGCCAACGTCGGACTGGCGCACCAACGGCTTGCCGTCATCGATCTGTCGGTGGAGGGTCACCAACCGATGGTGAGCGAGGACGGTCGTTTGGTGCTGGTGTTCAATGGGGAGATTTACAACTTCGAGGCACTGCGTTCCCGTCTTCCTGCCACGCAGTACCGGGGCCGCAGTGATACCGAGGTGCTATTGCGGGCGCTACAGGAGTGGGGAGTTGAGAAGACCGTCCCTGAGTTGGTGGGCATGTTCGCGTTTGCCTTGTTCGATCGCACCACCGGTCGATTGACGCTGGTGAGGGACCGGTTAGGCATCAAACCGCTCTACTACGGGCGCCACGAAGGGCGGTTTCTGTTTGCCTCCGAGTTGACCGCCATCGAAGCTGCAGTTTCAAGCCGTCCGCGGGTATCTCGCGACAGTCTTGCATTGATGATGCGTCACAATCATGTACCGGCGCCTTACTGCATCTATGAAGATTTCTATAAGCTGCCACCGGCCAACATTCTGCATATCGATACCCGGTCCGATGGCTTTCAAGTCACCGGTTCGCGGGTGTTTTGGTCACCCCAAGCAGCGCTCGAGGCTGACGTTGCAATGAGCGATGTCGGTTGGCAGCAGGCGCTGCACGAGCGCTTACGTGAGGCGGTGCGGGTGCGTTTGGTCAGCGATGTGCCGCTAGGCGGATTCCTGTCGGGCGGCATCGATTCCACGCTGGTGGTGGCGTTGATGCAGGAGCAGTCGGAAAGGCGTGTCAGCACCTACACGATTGGCTTCGAGGACGAGGCACTGAACGAGGCCGAATTCGCCAGACAAACGGCGAAGCACCTGGGTACGGATCACCATGAACTCTATCTAAATCACAGTCACGTGCTAGCCGCGGTGAGCGAGTTACCCCGATTGTGCGACGAACCCTTCGCCGATCAATCGATTCTACCGACATTCCTGTTATGTCAGATGGCAAGGCGCGATGTCACCGTGGCCCTGTCTGGCGACGGCGGCGATGAAATCATGTGGGGGTATCAACGTTATCCCACGCGGGAGCGCTTGGACCGGCTGCGTAACTGGGTGCCTGGGTTGCTGCGGCCCGTCGCTTCCCAGATGCTGGGCAGTAAGTTCCTGGCTCAAACCCTCGGTATGTTGCCCACGCCCAAGGCGTTGGGTCGCGCTTCGCGTCTTGCCGACAAGTTACACATGTCTGCACGGTTGTTGTCCAGCGAAGACGATGATGAACGGTATCGCTACCTGATGTCTCATTGGAAAAACCCGACCGAGTTGGTGCCGGGCGCGGAGGAGCCGCCCACAGTGTATAGCCACCCACCGGCCTGGGCGCAGGAACTACCGGTTTGGCAACGCATGTGTGTTTTGGATCTGCTGGCCTACCTGCCCAACGATTGCCTGACGAAGGTGGACCGGGCCAGCATGGCGGTGGGCTTGGAAGCTAGGGTGCCTTTATTGGATCACCGGGTAGTCGAACTGGCTTATCAGTTGCCGGAACATCTTGTGCGCACCGGCGGGAGGGGGAAACTCTTGTTACGCAGCGTTCTCGATCACTATGTACCACGAGCCATGATGGAGCGACCGAAGTCCGGCTTTGGCGTGCCCTTGGCAGACTGGCTGCGCGGTCCGTTGCGAGGTTGGGCGGAGGACCTTCTGAGTGAGCCGAGCTTGGAACGCAGTGAGTTGTTTAACGTATCGCTGGTGACGGATTTACACCGGCAGCACCAAAACGGTGTCGCGGACTGGTCGGCATACCTGTGGGATGTGCTGATGTTTCAGAACTGGGTGCAGTCGCGATGGGCTTGAGTAGGCGCTAACGCCGATATGTGGCACAGTGCTAGGCGCACGAAAAAGTTGAGAGCAAATCCATGGGATTCATATCGCAACGCGCCAATGCGATGCTGTTCGCGAGCGTTTTCCTGCTCGTCGCCTGCGGCCAGAACGAGAACACAGTCACTACTGAACCGGCCACAGACCTGGTAACGACCTCGGAAGATCCAGTGGCGTCTACGCAGTACGGTCGTGTGCGTGGATCGCAAATCGATGAGATCTTTGCCTTCAAAGGGGTTCGCTACGGGGCCGACACGTCCACCACCCGATTTGCAGCACCGGCGCCCCCCGATTCCTGGAGAGAGGTGCATGACGCTACGGCGTATGGAGCTTCCTGCCCACAAACGCCGACCGGTAACCCGGGTGGTCTGTTTACCTCATGGCGGCCGGACCCCGCACCGGCACTGAGCGAAGATTGTCTATTTCTCAATGTCTGGACGCCGGGATTGGCGGACGGCGGCAAGCGTGCGGTGATGGTCTGGCTGCATGGGGGTGGTTTTGCCAGCGGCAACGGCTCGTCGCTTGCCTATGAAGGGACCCGTCTGGCAAAGCGCGGTGACGTTGTGGTCGTCACGATCAATCACCGTCTGAATATCTATGGCTACATGGCGCTAAACCACTACGGCAAGGGATTCGAGGATTCGGCGGTAGCCGGCGTGTTGGATATGGTGCAAGCGCTCGAATGGGTCAGAGACAATATCGAGGCGTTTGGCGGCGATCCAGACACGGTCATGATCTTTGGCGAATCCGGTGGGGGTGCGAAGGTTTCGACATTAATGAACACACCTGCCGCGCAAGGGCTGTTTCACCGCGCCGTGGTTCAATCGGGTGCGATGCTGCAATTCCCCGATGCCGCCAACGCGCGAGCGGCTGCGGATGCAGTCGTGGCGAATCTCGGTTTGACTGCCGCAACGATTGAGCAAATAAAATCGGTGCCCGTTACGGTGCTGGACGCTGCACGTGAGGGTACGAGCGCGGGTAATGCGCCGACCATCGATAATCGAACTCTGCATCGTCACCCGTTCGAACCCGACGCATCGCCCACGGGCGCCCAGGTACCGATGATGCTCGGTACCAATCGCACCGAGAGTTCGCTTTTTCTCGGTGCACAGAATCCCGCCACCTTCGAGCTTGACTGGGCTGGGGCGAAAGCCGCACTGGCTGCAACTTATCCCAACAAGGACATTGAGGCGATCGTCGCAGGTTATCGCGAGTTAGATCCCGAAGCCGACCCCAGTGACGTGTTCTTCGAGGCGACGACGGATGCCCGTTGGGCAGCCGGACACGTCACTCAGGCCGAACGCAAAACGGCCCAAAGTAGCGCGCCCACCTATCTCTATCTCTTCGATTGGGATACGCCTGTAGACGGAGGAAAGTGGCGTTCGCCCCATGCACTCGAGATCGGTTTCGTGTTCGATAACGTTGCGAATTCTGAAAGCATTTCCGGCATCGGAGACGAGCAGCAGAAGGTGGCTGACATCCTCTCGGAAACGTGGATTGCATTTGCGAAAACCGGAAATCCAAACAACGCTCAGATCCCGGTGTGGCCTCAGTACGATACTGAGTCTCGACCTGTCATGGTGTTCGACGTTGATCCCGCCGTCGTAAACGATGCGCGCGGAGTTCAGCGCCAACTTCTGAACGACAGCGAGGCGTACGGCAATCGGTATGAGCGATAAGATCAGGCAATAAACATGATGATCAACAGGGGGAGACATGTGCACGTCGCATGACGTAGATGACAAAACGAGCAGCGATGATCCGCGCGCCGGGTATCGGCTGGCGGAGAACTGGCCGAACTATCCCAGTGACATGCAATTCGAAATGGGTTCCGGCGTGGCGGTGGACAAGAACGGGGTGATCTATCTTTTTACCCGTGACGTGGAGCATTGGGCTGCCCATCCGCTCGCGATGAAAGAGAAGATGGGTAAGAGCAGTATCTCCATGTTTACGCGAGACGGCGAGTATCTCGGCAAGTGGGGGTCCTCAGACGAGCGTGGCTTTGCGCTCGGTGGGCACACGCTCTACATCGAGAAGGACGGTATGTTCTGGACCACGGATCGTGACGGCCATACTGTGCGCAAATACGATCCCGATGGCACGCTGCTGCTCGAGCTCGGTACATTTGCCGAGTGGGGCTGCGACGAGGATCATTTCAATGGTCCCACAGCGGTCGTCGTGCTCGACGACGGCACGATCGTGGTGGCCGATGGTTACTGGAATTCCCGCCTGGTGTGGTTTACTCCGGAAGGCGACTTCATCCGCGCGCTCGGTACCTGGGGCCGGGGACCTTGTGAGTTCAATACGCCGCATGCGCTAACGCTCGACTCTCAAGACCGCATTCTCGTGGCGGATCTCTGCGGTGGGAACTTTCACGATTATATGACGGTACCGGGACAGATCGCGCCTGAGCGAACGCAGGTGGAAGAGGGGGCGCAGCATCGGATTCAGCGCCTCACCGCGGAGGGTGAGTATATCGATGAGTGGACGCACGTGATGCCGTTGTCGCTCGCAACCTACGGTCACCGGATATATGCCAGCGATAAGATGAGTAACCTTGCCGTACTGGATGAAGATACCGGTGAGGTGGTGAGTCGCGTCGATGACATCGCCATCTACATTCATCAGCTGGCAATGGATGCGCACGGGGACCTCTACACGGCATCCGTCTATCCCGAGCACGCAGGCGCGGCGAGAGGTCCGACCGGTCCGTCGCATCGGCGATGGACCCGAGACGAAATTACCTAACCATTTGAATGGGACTAAGAAATGATCATAGTTGTTGCAGCGCTCGAATTCGCCAATCAAGCTGATCGAGACCGCGCGGTCGAGATTTCGGCGGATGTGCAAATGGCGACCCGTGTCGAGGAGGCGGGATGTCGCGACTACTGTTTCGCTGCGGATCCGTCGGTTCCCACGCGTATACAAGTCTACGAACTGTGGGACGACAGCGAGTCGCTGGTTGCGCACTTCGATCACCCGAACTATCAGAAGATGGTCGAACTGCTGCAGGGCGCGGGTATCTTATCGAGCGACAACCAGGCCTATCTGGTTGAGCGCGGCGAGCCCGTTTATGGCGCCGAGGGTGAGAAAAAAACGGCGTTCTTCGCGGATTGAGCCATGCAGCAAACCGTCTACAAAAACCTGCGTCTTTTTACGGGTGTCGACGAGTCGGTCATCGAAGACGGCGCTTTACTGATAGAAGGCGACACCATTCGATTTGCGGGCGACGCGCAAGCCCTGCCGTCGACGAACGCGGCGGCTGTGGTGGATCTGCAACGTGCATTTGTAATGCCCGGGATGACGGAAGCCCATGCACACCTGTCCTTTGCCGATGCCAGCCCCTTTGCGATTGGCGACACGCCTGTGGAGGTCGCGACCATTACGGCAGTTCGAAATGCGGAGCTTATGCTCAACGCGGGTTTCACGTCCGCCATCAGCTTCGGCTCCACGTACAAGATCGATGTCGCGCTGCGAGACGCGATCAATGGGGGCAGAATCGTTGGACCGCGCATGCTCGCCGCCGGCCGGGACCTGGGTGCCACCGCGAGCAACGTCGATTCACCCGGGGGCTTGAGCCAGATTGCGGATGGTCCATGGGCCTTGCGTCAGGCGGTGCGCGAACAACGTCGTGATCGTGTGGACGTGGTGAAGATCTTCATCGATGGCGAAGCGATCAATCCGACCAACCCACCGGGTGAGCTTTCGTTTTGTGACGAGGAAGTGAACGCAGTGGTTGACGAGGCACATCGACGCAACATGCGCGTAGCCTGCCACGCAAGATCTGCAGCTGCGGTTAAACAGGCTGTGCGTGCGGGCGTGGATTTCATAGGCCATGCAAATTACTTGGACGATGAAGCGGTGGATATGCTGGCCGCATGCAACGAACGCGTGATCGTGGGTCCCGCTATCGCATGGGAAATGCAGTACGTCGCGCAGTGCGAATCCCTGAGCGTATCCAAGGATACCGTGCGGGAGCAAGGCTACGAAGCGGAAATCGATGCGACGGTCGTTACCGTGGAAAAGCTGCGCAAGGCAGACGTGCGCCTGGTAGTTGGCGGAGATTACGGCATCAGTATCGCGCCGCACGGCACGTACGCCAGAGACCTCGAGTACTTTGTGGATCTATTCGGCATGCGCCCCGCGGAAGCGTTGGTCTGCGCAACACGCAACGGGGGCGAAGCGATGGCACCCGACGGAAGCCTCGGCACGCTGACAGAGGGAACATTGGCCGATTTCGTTGTCGTCGAGGGTGATCCGCTCGAAGACATCCGGGTGCTCCAGAACCACGCAGCGCTTCAAGTCTATAAGGGCGGCGCACCCGTCTGAGGGCTTGTCAGGCGCTACATCGTAGCGACGATATTCCTCAGCGTTTCACAATGACGCACGCGCTCCTCGGTGGTTTTTCCTATGAAACCCACGTTGAGCGATGTCACACCCGATTCCTTGAGCGCGTAGAGACGCTCCTTCACAAAGCCTTCCGGGCCGATCAGCGAGTTGCGTTCGAGGTAGTCGTCGGGGATTGCCGCCTCGGCTGCTTTTTTCTGACCGGCCAGGTACAGATTCTGGATTTCTTTTGCGGCGTCGCCATAACCGGACTGAGTAAAAATCTGGTTGTAGAAATTCTTCGATCGCGCGCCCATACCGCCGACGTATAGCGCAATCTGCGGCCGAGATAGGTTGCGTAGAGCTTCCAGGCCATCGCCGATCGCCACGGCACCGCCCGCAAACACTTCCAACGGCGGACGACTTGGATCGCGTTTGGCGGCGCCTTTCTTCAGCGACTGGCCCCAAACATCCTGTGCTGCCTCCGCGGTATAGAACGCCGGTAACCATGCGTCCGCGAGTTCCGCGGTCATCTCCACGCTTTGCGGACCCAGCGAGGCAATGGCGATGGGTATGTCTTCACGGATGGGATGGTTGATCAGCTTGAGCGGCTTGCCCAGTCCTGTGCCTTGATCCTGAGGCAGTGGAATCTGGTAGTGCGCGCCCATGTGCTGCACGCGATCGCGTCGCCAAACAGAGCGGCATATCTCAATGATCTCGCGAATGCGCTGTACCGGGGACGTATATGGAATCCCGTGAAAGCCTTCGATGACCTGCGGTCCTGAAGCGCCGAGTCCGAGCATGCACCGCCCGTCTGAGAGGTAATCAATACCTGCTGCTGTCATGGCGAGCAGACTGGGTGTGCGCGTGTAGATAGGCAGGATGCCCGAGGCAATCGTGATGCGTTCGGTGTTTGCAGCGAGGTAGCCCATCGCGCTAGGCGCATCGAAGCTGTAGGCCTCCGGTACCCACACAACGTCAAGCCCAGCTTGTTCAAGGGCTTTGATTTCCTCGACAGTTTCTTTGAATCCGCCCGCGTAGCTGAGAAGAGATGAGATGCGCATGGGTGCTCCGATGCTCGTTGCTTGAGAATCGGGTGTTTTATATCACGAAACGGACGCTCCAGAGCGACCGGCTAATCGCTAGGTTGGTGTGATTCCAGATCCGGGCTGACTTCCATCGGCAAGCTGGGATCGGCAGCCCATTCCTGCAGCGATGCGGTGTAAACGGCGACGTCTTTAAAGCCTAATCGAGTCATGATGAAAGCGTTCGAAGACGCTGCTATGCCCCCGCCGCAGTACGTAATCGTTCGCGCTTCGCGGCTCCCGCCTATTAGTTCGTCCAGCACTTCGAGCGACTTGAATTGGCCCGATTCGTCTCGTAGCTGATTCATGGAGACGTTTGTGGCGCCTCGAATATGGCCGGGCCTGGCGTACATTTGGATCTCACCTCGATATTGCGGCTCCGGTAGTGTATCGATGACGTTTACGTTGGCGTCGTCGATTGCGGCGAGCACGTCATGCCGGTCGGCAATCAACTCGGGTCTCACAGCAACCGTCAGTTTTCTCGCGGGTTTGTTTTCGGGTGCGGTCGAAATTGGGAAGCCCGCGTCTTGCCACGCTTGAAACCCGCCGTCCAAAAGGGCGGCTCGATCGAACCCTATCCACCGCAGCATCCACCACACCCTTGCCGCCCAAACTGAGTTGTAGTTGTCATAGAGGACGACCCGGGTGTTGTCTCCGACCCCGAGTTTACTGATGGCGGCGGCAAATGCGTTAGGCGTCGGCACGGCGAACTGATGCTGACTGTCGGTGTCCGATAAATCTTCGAGCAGATCGGCAAAAACGGCGGTGGGGATGTGTGCGGATTTGTAGCTGTCGCGACCGTTTAACGTGAGCAGGCTCCCATCCTCCGCCTGCGAGATCAACACTCGGCAATCGAGCACGACCAAGTCGGGGTCGTCGAGATGCTGCTTGAGCCAATCGACGCTGACCAGCGAATCCATCCCGTTCTTCGAAGTCGTGTCGGCGGTTGCCGCTAGGGTTTGCGCGTACGGCAACCACGCTACGGACAATAATGCCATGAACAATAACCGTCTTATCAAAACCCGAATCGTCATCCATCACTCCTTAGTACAGCCTCTGGAGATCCTAACCCTCGAGCCCGGTCATGACATCGCCCACAAGTACGAAAAGAGCCTCCTTCTATAGGCGGAGGCAGCACCGAGGAGCGTCCGATTTTTGGTGGATGACAGGCTATTCGCAGTTGGATGACACTGTCCGGCGAGATGGTCTACATTGATTACACGAATAGCTTTGACGAGCACGCATCGTTGAGAGGTATTGCGCCGTGAGCCCACCGAAGGCTGCCGTAGACTCATCACTACTGCAGTCGTGGCGACCGATTCGCGGCCCGTTCCAACGCTGGCCTCGCACTACGGACATCGGTCTGGCCATGGCTGTGTTTATCCTGACGCTTGGGATGTGGTATGCGCCGACCATGGAGAGCGAGCTCGAAAGGCCTCTGCCGCCTGTCGCGTTTTTGTTGTTCTTGTCGGGTAGCGCCGTGCTCGTCATGCGTCGCGCTCAGCCAGACGTGGTACATGCGATGGTTATTCTGGCTTCGGCGGTGTCGATGTTCGCAGGATATGTAGAAGCGCCCCTTGCGGCCATGATGGTGTCTCTATATAGCTTAGGCCGGTACTCTGCGAGCGACGTGAATAGCTACATCGGCATGGGTGCGGCAATTGGGTTGCTTGCGATCAGTCGATTCGTCGTCGGGGGGGCTGCTTCGGGAAGTGGTTTTGGGCTCTTGGTTGCCTTCGTGCTGTGGTACGTCGGACGACGCTTGCGGGTGCGCGGTGAATACCTCAGGCTGTTGGAGGAACGAGCCGCACAACTTGAACGAGAACAGCTGGCTGAAGCCGACAAAGCGGTTGCCGAGGAGCGAACACGGATAGCCCGCGAGCTGCATGACATCGTTGCACACCAGGTGAGCTTGATGACTGTACAGGCGGGCGCCGCCAAGACCGTTGCTCACAAAGATCCCCAGTCAGCGGTACGTGCCATGGGCTCGGTAGAAGTTGCCGGTCGCCAGGCGCTAAACGACTTGAGACATTTACTGGGTGTGCTACGTGCAGACACTGACAATGAAGGCCTTGGTCCGCAACCGGGGATACGAGACATTCAAAACCTGGTTGATGAGGTGGAACAAACCGGCCGTCACGTATCGTTTTCCTTGGAATGCGACACTGTGCTTCCCGCACGCGTCGATCTATCCGTATACCGTATCGTACAGGAAGCGTTGACCAACGTGTTAAAGCATGCGGGAGCGGTGGCGAGCGTCGACGTGATCGTTCGCGGTAATGCGCGTGGGGTGAGTATCGAGGTCACTGACGATGGATCCGCCCAAAGCCGCGAGCGCGGCTCCGGGTTTGGCATTTCCGGAATGCGCGAACGAGCGCACCTGCTTGGAGGCTGGTTGGAAGCTGGGCCGAAACCGGGTGATGGATTCTCAGTGACGGCGTACTTACCTGCCTCTGGTGCCAGCATATGAGCGTGCGCGTTGCGGTTGTCGATGATCAGGCGCTGGTGCGCGGTGGTTTTGCGATGGTGCTCAATCATCAAGAAGACATCGAAGTTGTCGCTGAGGCTGGCAACGGTGAAGAAGCGGTAGAAGTGGCGCGAATGTATCGACCGGACGTCATTCTCATGGATATACGCATGCCGACAATGGACGGTTTCGAGGCAACCACTCAGATCGTGGCGGAAGCGGATTGGCCGGTACGTGTACTCATTTTGACGACATTCGATCCGGACGAGTACGTTTACAAAGCGCTGCGCGCCGGCGCGAGCGGGTTTGTGCTCAAGGATATTCCTCCAGAAGAACTCATTTCTGCCGTACGAGCAGTGGCGGAGGGCGGTGCGTTGCTTGCCCCCTCCGTGACCCGGCGACTGATTGGGCGATTCGCAAAACAGCTCTCTATCGACACCAAGATGGCAGATCGGATCGATCGTTTGACTGAACGCGAAAGGGAAGTACTTGTGGAGATGGCTCACGGGCTCAACAACGCCGAGATTTCCGAGACCCTGCGGATCGGCGCCGCCACGGTCAAATCCCATGTCTCCAGCGTGCTGAATAAACTGGGTTTGCGCGATAGAGCCCAAGCGGTGGTCTTCGCCTACGAGAGTGGTCTCGTCGAAGCAGGAGACCGCAACATCGGCAGATAGCCGATCTGCAGATCCACACGGCGTCTAATCCTCACGACAGCGATTGTTTTTCGCTTCCGCGAACGTCCAACGTACACGAATGGCCCAAGCCATCATCGACCCTATGGGTCGTAACGAAGAGAAACCTGGAAAATAAGGGGGTATTCCATGCAGCCGATTCGTATAGCCTTAGCCGCCACTGGCATCCTAGCCGCATCCGTCGCGCATGCGGCACACATTGACGTCTCAGAGCACTTTTTACCGAGTTTCGACGATGCCGTCTTTACCGGTGCGCCACCGACAAACACCTTTTTTCCGATGATCGATTCGACCACCTACCTCTACTCGGGTTCCTTCTTCGACGAGGAGGAGGGCGAAGACGTCACGGAGAGTTTTGAGTTGACGAACCTCTCGACAGGTCCCGTCATCGGCGGCGTACAAACTTTTGCGCAACGCGATAGAGCGTTTGAAGATGATCTCATCGTCGAAGAAACGTTCGACTACTACGCGCAAGATACCGATGGGAACGTGTGGTACTTCGGGGAAGACGTCGTCAACTTCGAATATGACGACGATGACAATCTCATTGGCACCAACAACGAAAGCGCCTGGCTGGCCTTCGAGGACGAGGCGTTGCCCGGGCTCATCATGCCGAACGCACCGACCGTTGGGTTCAACTACTGGCAGGAATTCGCCGAAGCCAACGAGGCGCTCGATTTCGCCACCATATGGGCGATGGATCTCGTGATTGACCTGGATATCGGAGCGTTCATTGGTGTGTTGCAAATCCTCGAAGGCAACGTGTTGGAGCCGGATTCCCGCGAGTTTAAGTACTACGCCCCCGGGTTCGGTCTCATATTGGTCGAAGAGGCACTCGATGAAAATTTCATGAATCCTGAACTCATCGTTGCGTTGCAGGGACCGACGTCGGTCCCCGAACCGGGCTCGTTATCGTTGCTGGGAATGGGTCTCGGTGCCATTGTCTGGATGCGGCGACGGGTGGCCAAGCGTTGACGGCAGGTCGACTTAGGTCCGCCATCTTTCGTAGCTAAGCGCGAGATGACCTCGAGTTAGCGCATTCGCCTAATACACGCCCGAACGACTGACGCGCCGGTCGGAAAGGACCGGCACGTCGTCAGAGTTCACAACAATACTAGGCTGTAAGCACTTGCGACCGGCTCGATTGATTTCCGTGCCGGCCATCGTCTAACCGTCAACGCCCGCTGGCTTTGATGGAGCTACGATGTGTCGCTGTTTTCGGTCGTCATTCCGACTTACAACGATGTTGATTATTTAGAGCGTAGTATCGGGTCGGTCCTCGGGCAGTCGTGTAATGATTGGTCCCTCATCGTCATAGACGATGGTTCGACCGATGCCACGAGCGAGCTGTTGCTCGAGTACGAGCGCCAGGACAGTCGCATCAGCAGTCAGTATCAGGACAACAGCGGCGTGAGCAGTGCACGTAATCTGGGCGTCCACCTGGCCGAGTCCGCATTCGTCGTGTTTCTCGATGCGGACGATGAATTGGACGGGCGTTGTCTGGAACAATATGCCGCCGCGATATCGGAACGTCATGACACGCAGTGGTTGATTGGCGCCAGTCAATGGGAGCGAGACGGTTTGGTACGCGCTCGAGGTGTCAACTTACCAGCAACACGCGAACAACGCTTCGTGCAGTTTCTGAACAAAGATCTTCACCTCGGTAATGTCTCAAACATGTGTTTTGCAAGAGAGCGGTTGCTTAAAGTGCCGTTCCCGGAAGACATGCGCTTTAGTGAAGATGCGGTGGTCATCGCCATTCTCCTGGCAACGGTCGATCCGGTCATGGTGCCCGGAGTTACCGCTACCGCGCATCGCCGCGACGATAGTTTACGCACCCGTGCAAGCTTGCAGGAGCTGATGATGTCGCCGTTGTACGAACGGGTATTCGACCATCCCCTTTTACCGCAGCCGTTCGAACAGTACGAGCACCTGCTGCGGGCACGGCATTGCCGGTCCATCGCCAAGCGAGCCTACAAGGAAGGGGAATATGAGGTGGCGCGGGGTATGTTTCGCGAGATGTTGCAAGCGAATCCCAAGGCGCTGCTCGACTTCAACCTAATCTACAAGTTTGTCGTAAGCCTCGTCCGAGCCTAACCGTTCAACCTGTGGTAGGGCGGCGGCGGATGTCATCACGCAATCGAACTCGACGACGTGCCCGGTTTGGCGGTGCCGATTGACGGTATAGAGACCGGTCACGGAGTAGCCTTGCGATCGATACAGTGCCAGCGATTCCATGAAATCGGGCACGCCTTGATAAATCGGCGTGACCGCGATCTCCGATTGCAACAAAGCAAAGTCTCGTGCAAAGGGACCCGCACCTGCGAATACCTCGTGATCATGTCCCTGCGTGTCCATCTTGAGTAACACCTTAAGCTCAGGGAAGTGCGGAATGTGTTCCGTCAAAAAGGCATCCAACCTTTGTACGTCGACCGTTTCGGTACTGGCGCGGGACATACTCTCGCCGTATTTGTGCGTTCCGAATTCGCTGGGTTCGTAGACCGATGAAAACTCGCTGGAGGGCGAAATGTTCAGTTTCAGCTCACCGTCCGCGCTGCCCAGTGCCAAGCGGTGGACCTCCCATAGGGGATCCTCACACGCGGCTCGCGTCAATTCGGCGAACGCAGCGGAACCGGGTTCGAGGGAGACGATGCGTCCCTCGAAGCCAATGTAGCGCAGCATCTGCGCGTATTGGCCTTTATTGGCGCCGACGTCGATGACGAGATCGATGTGCAGTCGGGGCATGAGCTCCCGCAGATGGGTCTCCAACGTCACCTGTTGATTGAATTTGACGAGATCGTAGCCCAGTTTGTGTGCAAGGCGGCGGTACCAACGGACTTTATGCATCGCGGCGTGTGTTGATGATTTGCGATCGTGGGTGACTAAAACGACCAGCGCACGCCGATCGAAGGGACCAGCGGCATCAGTGTCTCATCGCTTGGATCGAGTTCGAATCCGCCTTCCTCGGTCTCCTCGATGTCGTATTCGATACCGCCGACATTGTGGCGATTGAGGGCGTTCGTCAACTCCAGAAACGCAGTGAACGATTGGGTCCGCGTTTCCCAGGTTCTGGAGATCTGCAGATCCAGCGAAAAGTAGTCACGGAGCCGGTGTTTGTTGCGTGCAAGGGAAAGCACCGCTCCGGCCTCGACCTCACTCGGCAGACGGGTGGTCCGCCAGCCGTCGTGCCAGGAGATGCTCGTGCTGAACTGCCAACCTCCGCGGATCCAAACGCCGCCCGCGGTCATGCTGTTGCCTTGATCCCACACCCGTGGTTCCCAGCGACCCGCAACGCGATCCTCGACGTCGGATTCGGTCAGCGTCAACCAGGCGCTGAAATCGTCATTGGGCTCGTAGCGCAACGTGACTTCGATACCTTGCGCCCGGGCCTTGGCCGGTGTGACTTCGAAGCGGTCCGAAGCGAGTTCAGGGAGTAGAACGATGGGATTGAGGACGTTTTCGAAACGCCGCTTTGGATTGTGAAAGCTCTTTGAAAAGAGTTCCACACGTAGACTGAAGCCGCTGTCGGCGAAGGTTTGATACCAACCGGCGATCAAGTGATCCGCGCGCTGCTCGCGCTGGAACCGATTCAGGCCGTCTTCCAGTTGCAACTCGTTGATACCCTGTGGCTGAAAAAACCTTCCAGCGGATAAACGTAACTCCGTCGATTCGAACGGATCGTACTTGAGGCTGACGCGGGGACTGAATTGTCGCGCTGAGCGCTGGGCGTAGTCTTGAAAGTCCCAACGCATCCCCAGTTCCACCGATACTTTGTCGGTGGGTTGCACCCGCACGGAGCCGAACACACCGCCGCTCATCCCATCGGGACTCAAACGAAACGCTCTGGTCTCATCCAATTGAGTGCCGAGCAGTTCCGCGAGCAAACCGCGGCGAATCTGTGCGGCGTAATCGTAACTTGCGCGCTGGTAGTTGAGTCGGAAGCCGAACTCCGTAAACCAACGATCGTGTGCCTGGTGCGTGAACGTGTGAGACACCGTGAAGAGGTCGAATTCACGCTCGTCGCTGACGGTGGCCTCACCGTTGTCGAGTTCCGTATCGAGTAGAAATCCGCTGCGGTCGTGTTGGATGGCACCGACCGAAAGCAACGTGTGCGAGGCGAGTGCTTGTGACCATCGATGATACAACTGGCCCCACGCGTAGGTGTTGCGATAACGCGATTCGGCGATTTCGCCATCCGTATCGAAGTCGCTCAACTCTATATCGTCGTTGTAGGCAATCAAACCGAAGTCCAGCTCCATGCCGTTGTCCAGTTGCCAGCGCACCTGTCCAACCCAGTCACTGTAAGACGGTTCACCGACTGTTGAGTTGATTTCTTTGGTGACGATGTCGAGGTTGCCGCGTCGCGCGGAGACAATCCAATCGCCGCGGGCCTCTTGTGGGTCACCGAGCGTGCCTTGCAACATCAAGCTGGTATTCAACAAGCTGATCGACAGCTCGCCGAAACGCTTGTCTGTCTGTCGGCCGGGAGAGATATCCATCACACCGCTCATGCGATCCCCGTAGCGGGCCGGGAAACCGCCCGTGTAAACGTCGATGGACTCGATCAGGCTGGGGTTGAAGGTCGAGAATACGCTACGAAAATCGCGCAGGTGAAACGGTTCGAGCAACTCGACGTTGTTGAAAAGCACCAACAGTTCATCCTGCGAACCACCGCGAATGTGGGGTTTGGCGGACACTCCAATGGTGCTCATGCCGGGTAGCAAGCTGGTGATACGCAAGGGATCTTCGCCGAGTCGGGGTATGGCTTGAAGGTGTTTGAGATCGACGTTGTGCGAGCGTGTCTTCGAAGTCTCTACCGCATAGCGGCTGGAGACCACCACGATTTCCTCCATGCCCCGTTGTGGTGCCAGATCGATTTCCAGTAGCTCGCTGACGCGGCGTTCCGCGGCAATGCGTTTGGGGGAATAACCAGAGTGTGAAACGGACACGACGCTCGGTTGCTGCACTTCCAGCGCGAATTCTCCAGCCGTGTTCGTCAGCAGCACCTGGTCCGCAATTTCGACACGTACGCCCGATAGTGGTTCGCCGGTAGCTGCGTCCGTGACGCGTCCTTTGATAACGCGAGGAGGGCTCGCCTGCCGGAATACGACGATACGCCACACGCCGTTGTCGCCAGGGGTAAGCTCTAGGCCTACGTCGCGCAGTGCCTGGTTGAGCCGGTCGATGGGTGCGCCTGCGGGCGGCTCGTCGGCGAACTTGAGGTAAGGGCGTACCAGTCCGGTCGAATAGAGGAAGCGGTGACCGCGAGATTCGTAGTCTTTGAGCACCGCGGTGACCGAACGGTCGCGGAATGCGACCGCATCTTCCGCGATCGAGGCCTCAGGCAGCAAGCAAGCGATTAGACATATCAGCAGGAACGCACGGCGCCGTACCTGGATGCCGTAACTCTCGGTGACTATGAATTGAAGTCGACTATCCACTTGCCCGGCTGAGAGCGGTCGAGTTTGAATCTGGTCGTGTCCAATACTTCTTCAATGGTGAAGTCGTCGCTGGTGCCAGGGCCGCCAGGGCCACGCAAGCGTAGGCGTTCGAGCTTAGCGTAGTGCCCGACTCCGTTGCTGGCAAACTCTATTCGACAGCCATTGTCGCGAGCCATCCACTGTACATAGTCGTACACCGACGCACCTTCCAGCACAAAACTCGGTCTCCCCAGTTTACGCCAATTCCAGTGCGGATCAGTCGTGGCGATTGGGCGGCGTTCGATGTTGGCAGTGCCGTCGTAACGTAACATCTCTCCGGTGGCATCGACGGCGCTGGCGATTGCCGAGTTGCTCACCGTCGTCATCTCGATGCGACCTTCGCGAACGCCGACTACCTGCGAATCCGGCTTGACGTGAACTTCGAATTGGGTGCCGATATCCACAATCGTGGACAGAGGGGTGCGGACCGTGATGTGTTCCTGCTCGGATTGGGAATCGACGAACACTCGGCCCGTGGACAGATACAAGATCGAAGGTCCGACCACTTCGAGTTGCGTTTGTTGATCCAGCGTGACTAAGGCACCCGACTGCAACTCGAAGGAGCCGAGCGAGTTAGCGTGCGTCGTAAAATGCGCACCCAATTCGACCGCCGACGCGTTTGTGGCAGTACGGCCGTTCAAGCGAACGTCGCCGTTGACCAAAACCACACGGGCGATGGATTCTTGCGGGACACCGAGATCGTCGTTCATGACCACCACACCGGCGATCAACGCAACGAACACTGACGCTGCCGCAGCCAGCCAACCCCAACCCGAGCGCACCGGCACGGGTGGAGGTGTGTCGACAGGGGGTGCCGAGTCGGTGGCGTCCTTGGCGGGAAGTTCCTCCCAAGCTGACTTGGTGGCTGCATAGATGCGTTCGCGCATCGACTCGGGCGGCGTCTCGCGCGCGCCTGCTGCGTTGATTAGCGCTTCGATGTCCTTGTCGTGGCGGTTGTGCTGTTTCATGAATAAACCTTGGTTAGTGTGCCTCGACTTCTCGATGGAGGTCGCGGAAACCTTCGCGAAAAGCCCTGCGTGCACGCGCCAGTAATGACTGTGCCGCGAGTCTGCCGATTTGCAAGCGATTCGCGATTTCTTTGACGGACAAACCCTCGAGGTATTTCATCTCGAGCGCCGCGCCGTAGTTGTCGGGAAGATAGTCCAGGGTCATCTGTACTAGGTCGGCAATGGCGATGGCATTCGACATCGAGTCTTGTCCTTCGGTGCCCAGTGATTCGAGGGCCGCACGCACTGCTGGGTCGTCATCGAGGCTCACCAGCGGTGCTTGCTTTCTAGCGTGGGCACGATGCCAGTCGGCGATCTGATTACGGCAGATCTGACACATCCATGTGAACAGCATCGCTTCCCCGCGATAAGTGTGCAGGGAGCGGATCGCCTTGATCATGGCTTCCTGGACGATGTCTTCCACTGCGTCCGGATCGTCTACGCGGGCGGTGCAAAATCGCGTCAAGCGCGCGAAGTAGGTGTCAAAAAAAGTGTCAAAAGCAGCCGGCTCCTTAGCAAGGACCCGGGCCACCAGCTGGAGGTCTGTATCGTGTTGCATAACGAGTCGCTCTTTTATAACACCTGGGCGCTAAGACCTGTGCGGCCAGCACCTGCCGAATTAGCTTGTTAGACGAAGCGTAACGGGTAAATCAATCGAATACGCGGCGCGGTATCACCGAATGATTTGAATCCTCCAGGGCGTCCTACCCGAACAGCGTGTGGTCACGCTCGAATCAAGACAACTGGGAGAAACCCATGACGAAAGACTATCTAAAGCACGTTGCCCTCATGGGGCTAATGACGACCTTGGCCTCATTCGGCGTGCATGCAAACGACGACGATGACGATGACGAAGAAATTCCGTTCTCCGTGGCTGAGCTTTTTTTCGAACTCAACAACACGGACGGTGACCTCGGTATCCATGCCAAGATCGATGGCGGTCCATGGAAACGATTGGCAATCGAAGACCTCAAGGAGCGGCGTATGCTGCGCGTCAATGTACGAGGACGTTTGCGTCGCCAGGGCTTGACTGAGATCTTTTTCGAAAGTGCCGAACCCACATTCGATGAGCTGGACCCCGAGGTGTTTTTCAAACGTTTTCCCGAAGGGGAGTACGAAGTGGAAGGTCTGACGCTCGACGGCGAGGAGCTCGAGAGCGAGACGGAGCTGACCCATCTCATTCCTTCTCAACCGGAACCCACCGTCAACGGCATTCCGTACGTCATGGATTGCGATGAGGGCGAGCTGCCGGAGTTCGACGCGGACGAAGACGTGGTCATCGAATGGCCACCCGTCACGATGTCGCATCCTGAACTCGGTCGCACGAACGAACCCGTAGAGATCGTCAACTATGAGGTGGTCGTCGAAATCGACGAAACGCCGTGGCGCGTCAGCATTATCCTGCCGAGCGATGTTACCGAGTTCGAAGTTCCCGAGGAATTGCTGGGTCTCGGTGATGAGATCAAGTACGAGGTGCTGGCACGCGAAAGCAGCTACAACCAGACAGCCGTAGAGAGTTGCTTTGCGATTGCTTCAGACGAAGATGAGGAGTAACGACTTGGCGCTGTGGGTGTTGTTGATCATCGCAGCGGTACTCCTGGCGCTGGCGGTCTTCAGATCGCCGGCGCCTGTTCACGACAGCCGTCACAAAGACGAATTGGTGTATCCGGCGACCCAGCCTCTGCCCAAACCGCGCAAGGCCGGCGCGACTGCATTGTCTGTCAGCTTCGATCAGACAACCGCACCGGTAGCTATGGGTCCGGAAATCGATCCGAAGCTGTGGAGCGGTGACCTCCATACGCGGGAACGGGCGATGGAGGCGCTGACTGACCTCGACAACAACACAGTGATCGAAACGTTCATATTGTTGTTGACGGACGTCGATGCGGACATGCGCGAATCGAGTGTGTATGCATTGGCTGATCTTGGCGGTCCTGAGGCCGTTGAGCTCATTGAATCGGCGCTGATGGACCCGGACCCCGGCGTACGCGCAGCGGCTGCCGATAGTCTCGAAGAACTGGCTGCGGTGTCCCCTAAAACGCCCTAACCGAGTGCAGCCCGCCTTTCCAAGCCTTTAAGGAAGCTCTGAGCATGCGACAATTAATCTGAGCTTCCTTGGGGTACTATGCGCGGCTGAGCGGAGGTTAAGGAAGCAGAACGGGATGCAACCCATCAAGGTGGCGCAGCCACTCGTCATCTTGCACGGCGACGAGATGGCGCAAATCGCGTTTGAACGGATTCTCGAGCAGTTCATCAAACAACCGCTGGACATACAGCTGGTCGAGATCGATCTGACTGCTGAGCACCGGTTGACGAGCAACGGTCATGCGGTTCGTGAAGCGATTGCAGCGCTCAAGAAATACGGCGTAGGCATCAAGAACGCGGGTATGACGGTCAATCGTCAGCAGCTCGATGAGTTGCTCGCCAAACATCCCGGCATTGTGGAATCTGAACTGGATCCGCTGGCCACCAAGTCTCCCAACGGGGCGATACGCAAAGGCATCGGTGGGAACATTACGCGGGAAGACATCGAATTCGAGAACCTGGTCGTGCAGGCGCCGGAGTGGATCGGTCGCGACATCGAAGTCGATACCATGGACGGCGGCGGATTGATCGACAGTCATAACGAGCTTGCACACGCGACCGGCATTTTGAAGTTGTTGTTCGTCGGCAACAGCGGCGAGCCGGTGGAAATTCACCGACGCCGGCTCAACAAAGGCGATCCGTGGTTGCTGGCGACTAACGACATGAATGCGGTGCGTGAGTGGGCGCATGGATTGTTCAAGCGCGCCCTGCAAGAGGAACGCGATGTGTATGTAGGCATGAAAGATACCGTGATACCGGGTTATGACGGCGTCATGCGCGGCGTTGTCGAAGAGATTTTCGGCGCCTACTACGCGGATAAATTCGCAGCTCAAGGCATTGGCTACGAGTACGGCCTGATCGATGCGCAAGCGGCCAGGATCGTTGCCAATCCGCCGGAGCGTGCCTTGTGGGGAGTGCCGGACAACACGCCTGGACGCAAAATGTACAAGCTGGTGGCCGAGTTGAAGCAGTACGGGATCGCCAATCGCCGCTCGAAAGTGTCGATATCGCGCATGAGCGCCGGTGGGGGAGATCAATACGGTAGTTACAATGCGCCGATGCCGGAGGACGGCATCTTGAAAGTGACGTTGGACGGGGAGGAACGTCACGCCAGGGACATCAAAGCAGGCGATCCCGTGCTGCTGATGTCCAACGACCGACATGCCATTCAAGATTGGGTAACGCAGGTGTTCCGGGACGCTTCGCGCAACGACAAAGAGGTCTACTTCGGCTTGAAGCGTGAGTACATGCCGTACGATGAGGTATTCAGTCGTGTCATTGCGGAGACGCGGCGCGAACTGGCAAAGGGGGGAACACCGCCGCCGTCTTTCATGATCATGCGTCCCTCGAGTCAGCTAAAGAAAATGATCACCGACCCGCCGCGTAACGCGCTATACCCGGCGCAAAATCTGGACGGCGACATTTTCTCTGACATCGCCGCAGCGTTAGGCGGCAGCTTGGCGACAGCGAGCTCGACCATCGAAAGCAAAGACGGCACGATGTTGTTCGAAGCGCCGCACGGAACAGCGCACGATCTGTACCAAATGTATCTCGAGAGTGGCGGTAAAACCGCCTTGTTCAATTCATCGGCGCTGCTGTACGCGACCGCCAATGCTCTCGGCGTGCTTGCCGAACGCGAGCACAACGAAGACCTCGCACGCTATGCAGCGGACTTGAAGTGCGCACTCATCGAAACGGTGGACAGCGGCACCGTCACGGGTGACATCAAAGGTAAAACCCGTCACCCCGACAACGAAAACGTCGTCGATATGTACGGCTTTCTAGATGCGGTCGCCAGCCGCTTACCTCAACTTGAGCTGACAACCGCCACTATCAACTAACGATCGCCGTCACCCCCGGGCGGTCCCGGCCGGTCGTCAGAGCTCGGTGGACCGGTTCGGTCGTCGCCGCTCGGCGGTCCGGGTCGGTCGTCTGAACTGGGTGGACCCGGACGATCATCGCTGCTGGGTGGACCCGTTCGATCGTCGGAACTCGGCGGTCCGGGTCGATCATCGCTACTGGGTGGACCTGGACGGTCGTCGGAACTCGGTGGACCCGTGCGTTCGTCTCCTGATGATGATATCGCTGCCATGTTCTTCTCCCGTTGCTTGACGCGTTATCAGCATAGCTCAGTCGGAAGCGGGATCATACAACCGCTCGCACGGGTGTTCGGCCGACTCAACCGGAGTTTGCGGACACGCCGGTGGCTTGCCGAGGTGCAGGTCGGACTCGAGCAGGTGTTGCGGATAGCCCAGGTTAGCGGCGCGTTTGCGTAACATGGACGCGTTGTCTGCATCTCCCAGGCGCTTGCTGATAATGGCGCCGTAGTAGACGAGGGCGGAGCTGTCCATATGGCGGTCCTGGATGATGGCGAGTTCTTTCTGCGCGTCGTACACCGCCCCTGAGTGGGCCCAGTAGAAACCCAATAGGGCTCGTACACGGTGTTGATTGCGGTTCGGTGAATCCAGGGCAACACGCGCAGCTCGTTGATAGTAGGCAGAACTCAAATCCTGGGCGCCGTATCCTTCGCAGGCTTCACCCAGCACACCCCAATGGGTGTAGTTTTGAGGGTTGAGCTGAATGGACTTGCTGATGTCCACCGCAGCGCGGGCAAAACAGCCATCGTAGATGGCGATGATCGCCAATCCCTGTTGGGCCGTGGAGCTCGGTGTAATGTCCAGCGATGCGCGCCAATGCCGTTCCGCATCCTGCATGTTGCCGATCATGTAGTGGGCGTTGGCGAGATTGTTAAGAATCCGATGGTTGGTAGGCATCAAGGCGAGGGCGCGTTCGTAGGCGTCGATCGCGAGCACGTAGCGATCGGTGCGGTAGTAGTGGACGGCCTGATCGAAGTGCCAACCCCAGAAATCGGGGTTGTTGCGCACCAAAGTTCGATACATGACGTCAGCATTGGCTCTATCCCCCATCTCGGTGTAGGTTTTGGCGAGCGCCGCCTGCACCAGATCACTATCGGGTCGTTTGGCCGCCGCAGCGTCGAGAAGACTCAGCGCAGTATCGTAGTGTCCTTTGTGTTGCGCCAATAGACCTTGCGCGTAGTCGACCCGCCATGAGTTTTCATCCAGTATCAGCGCTTGGCGGCAGGCTTCCTCGGCCATGGGAATGTATTTCGAGTCGCGCGTGCGGCGAAACTGTGTCACGTAGGCTTCGCAGATTCCGGCGTAGGCTTCAGCGTGGTCTTCTTGTAACTCGATGGCGGTTTCGAAGGAGCTCACCGCGTCTTGTAGGTCAGCTACCGTTGCATAGTTGAATAGCTGCTCGGCGCCTCGATTGAATGCCTGAGCGGCATCGCCAGTACCGACAGACGGTTCCGGTACCACTTCGCCGGGAATCGGCGCGGTGGAGGGCGCGAGGAAGTAGTAGCCACTCACCCCGATGATGACCGCTGCTGCCGCGATGCCTGCCCACATTCCGCGTTTGTGACGACCGGCTGCGGGTGACACGATGTGATCCGGTAGCTCTCTGTGCGTCGGTCCTCCGTCACTCTCGAGGTGGGAGTGCAGAGCCAACAAAAGACGTTCGCGGTATTGCGAGCGCTCCATGTTGTGACGCATGATCGCCTGCTTACCACCGATGCTCAGTTCCATGATGTCCGGAAGAGCGACATCGTCCAGATAGACGGAAATAATCGCGATGTTGCGGTTGACCGCAAACTCGATCTCGTTGAGGCAGTGTTCCGATTTGACCGAGTTGTCGGTGACAAAGAAGAGCAGCACTGAACAATTGGCGAGCGCGGAAGCGAGTTCCGAGCGCCAGCGTTTGCCGGGTTCGATACCTTCGTCATACCATATATTGACTTCAGCCTCGTTCAACCAGGTGAGCTGTCGATAAACCGGGTCTGTATCCATGTGGGAATAGGTGACGAAGACGAAGGGCTCGTCGCCTTCGTAGGCTGAAAACGGTGGCGCTTTGCGTGGCTTATGCATCGTCTTAAGCGCCGTTGCTGTGTAAACCGTTGTCCAGAGTGATGACGCGCGGTGGGTGCATGGGTGGTATTGGGAAGAAGCTCGACTCGAAGCGGTATTCGCTCGGCACGTTGGCCTCGGTGCGCCACCTGACGACGTCGGCAGTGCCGCCGGGATTTGGCGAAGACTCGCCGTCCCAAATGGCGATCAGTTCGTGACAGCGGCTGACGATGTACCCTCCCGCCAGCGCGTACTGATGACTGCGTGCGGTAGCCCCTTCGGGAGACTCGCGTTCCAGCAATTGGGCGCCGCCGAAACGTAAAGGCATTTCGAAGTAGATCGAAGCGCGTCCGACGAGTTGTTGAAACTCGAGATTGGACGCGATGTTCGAATCTTGTGTGGCGTTACCGAAGGAACGCTTGTAGATCTCGTACGGTAACGGCAACGTTGCGATGAGTGTCGCGCGGAGTTCTTCGCGTGCCAGTTGCGCCACCAGCCGATCGCTGCCGTCTGCCAGGGCAGAAAGCACGGCGAACCGAGCGCCGGGATAACGTTCGCCGATGGCACGTAGTTCTTGGCGTACCCGCTCGTTGATGGTGTCGAGATGACCGGCGATACGCTCACTGCGATGTCCGGTGACGCCGATAATGATCTGCTGGGTGATGCCGCGTTGCAGTTGTTGATTCAGAATCTCGGGCAGGGCACGCACTGAGTCGAGATCGTACTCGCGCTCGGCGGGGGTCGAATCCGCCCAGGATTTGAGGCCTGGGTGAAGCTTGCCGAGGTCGCTGCGGTGTTCGGCGTAGGTCCATCCCAACGAAGCCCGCTCGGCGTTCCAACGAGCTTTTTCTATCTTCGCCAGACGTTCCACTTCCTCGTTGGAGAATTGAAAGTCCGTAGGCGCAAATGCCACAGTGTTGCCGGATGCACGCAGCTTGGCGGCAACGTGGTCTGCCTGAGCGCGGTTCTCATTGCGGAAAATCTCCGGCAACGTGCCCCAGGGTCGGTGCGAGGGTTGCGCCACTTTGCGTTCACCCACTTGTCGCAAGTAGCGTTCGTGCAAGGCAATGGCGAGCTCGTCGATGCTTTCGTTGACGATATGATCCATTTGCATCAACCGGTCGATCATGCCGAATGGATAGAGCCCATCGGGAATCTCCGGTTCGTCGTGGGTCGATTCCACCAGGCTGGCCAGACCTCTGGAATAACGTAGACCCACGAAAATCGGTGCATTGGGGATGAGGTTGAGCAGCGCCATCTGCCGCAACCCCAGAGCCATCGTCAAGTTGTCGGAATCGCTGCCTACGCAACTGACAAACATGGTCGCTTCGTGCAGGTCGTGCGCCGGTGCGGTAGCGCGTAAAGACTCCGGCGTAAGGTGGGTTTCGAGAAAGTGCACGTCTGCGGCGATTCCGATATCAGGGCATTGACGCGTAAAGTCATCTGCCAATCGGGCCGCATCGGAAGCCAGTACCGACAACCGTAGCGGTTCGCCGTTCGAGTAGTGGGCATGCTTCAAGGCTGTCATGAGCACGTGACGACCGAGATGCGCGTAACCGACGATTACGATATGAACGTGTCGCATGCCGAGCGCGTCAGCGTAGACTTCAGGGTAATACTCGCGAAACAGACCGCGTGCCGCTTGTTCGTCGAGATTGAAAAAGCGCACTTCCATCTGTTGGGGGTATTCGAAAAACTTCGGATAGCTTTCCAGACGACCGGCGAGCTGTGGGTCTTGAACCTTGAGCAGTACCTTCAACGGATTGTTGATTTCTCGAGTTGCCTCCGTGTGTTCCTGGATGCGCAAGGACAATTCGACGTTGTCGTCGTCGCTGCTGATGAAGGACAACAGCGCGTGGGCCTGAGCAGTGCGGACGCGCGCCAGCGTCTGGATCTGGCGCCCGTCGCTGACAAAGAGAGGCACGCGCATGGAGCGACATTCGGCGATGTGCGGGTTTTCTGCGGACCGCTCGACGATGACGACTCTGACCTTACGCATGCGACAGTCTTTGACCATCTCTAGAGCCGCATCAGACAAACCGACGATGACAATGTGGTCGCGATAGAAACGGGCTTTGGCGTTGACCAGCGCTGTCCAGATGCCTTGGGCGAAGATGAGCACCAGCGACGCGATGGTCACGATCGGCGCGAAGAAACGCGCGACCTGCAAGGCCAGCGGGAGATCCTGACCGTGGGTCCAGTCGCCTTCCGCGGCGAAGAGTTGCACGATGCGGTACAGATAATCGGCGGGATGCGCCGCAAGCCCCGCTGGATCGAGTTGGTAGCAGCCAATCAACGCCAAGACGACGATGCTCGTAACTGCAATGAGAACAATCTGGCCGCGATCGCCCGGCATGCGGGACCTCGGTCTCCTTGGAATCCAGATTGTACCCAAGTTTTCGCAAGACAGTTGATAGTTATGCCGACGTGGTACCCTAAGTGGATGAGTGAAAAAACAAGGCCGCGCACCATCGAGGAGATGCACCGACGCCTGCAACTGCTCGAACCAGACGGTGCCGAACAGGCCAAGGCGGCCAGACGCAAGGCCATGTCGGTCAAGCTACGTCCCACCGATGTGGTGATCACGCCCTTTGGTAAGAGCGGTACGACGTGGACCCAACAAATCGTGCACACGCTGAGGACCCGCGGCGACATGGATTTCGACGATATATCGAGGGTCATCCCTTGGATCGAAGTCAACGGTCTCATGGGCCTCGATTTGGACGCGGAGCAGAGGGCGAATCCACGTGCGTTCAAGAGTCACCTGGATTGGGACTCGGTACCCAAAGGAGGGCGATATATCAACGTGGTGCGCGATCCCGGCGATGTCGCCGTGTCGCTGTTCAAATTCGAAGAGGGTTGGTTTCTCGAACCGGGAGCCGTCGGTGTCGATGAATTTGTTCGCTCCGAGTTTCTTTCCTCACGCGGGTACTTCAAACATCTGTTGTCCTGGTGGCCGCGGCGCAACGACCCTGACGTACTCTTCCTGTGCTACGAGCGGATGTTGATCACTCCGCGGTCAACCATTGAGAGGATTGCCGAGTTCATCGGCATCGAGCTGGATACCGAGCTGCTCGACCTGACCGAACGTCATGCTTCTATCGAGTTCATGCTGGAACATAAGGACCGCTTCGACGACGCGATGTTTCGCCGTATCAGTGAAGACCGCGCTGGACTCCCGCATGGCAGCGATAGTGCCAAGGTGCGGGAAGGTAAGGCCGGTGCCAAGGGGTCGCTGAGCGCCGAAGTGCAAGCGGAAATCGAACAAGCTTGGCACGAAGAGATCACCGCTATCCTGGGATTCGAGAATTATGCGGCCTTGTTGACGGCGCTTGATGACCGCGCTCGATGACTAAAAAGTCATCGGCAGAGTCAGGTGGTTGGCGAATGTGTGATCGCGGCAGGCAATGAGTTTGGCGTCGCAACCGCCGATAATCTCGCTGGACCTGTCATAGGCCAGCCTCAGTCCCTTGGGCATCGGACAATCTGCATCCGGTAGGGTTTTCAAGAGCAAAGAGAAGTAAGCCCAATAGATGTCGATAGCCGAGTAGCGATCGCCGATGAGGTAGTGGCCTGGTTGCGCAAGAGCGTGTGCGGTGAATTGCTCCAGAATGTCTTCAGCTTTTTCGCGCGCACCGGTGTGGGTGCCTTCTGCGTAGCCGTAGTCTCTGTACATGGGGTTACGCTGAGCTTCCGCCTCAGCGCGTTCGGCCCCGCCGAGCCCCAGCATGAGGATGCGCAGGTTCCAGACCAAGCCGTTTTCCCCGATCAACTCGTTGATCCAGGCGATCATCTGCATGCGCGTGCCGATGTCCTGCGGTATCAAACTGGCCCCCGAACCCAGGCGTTCGGCGAGGTTGAGTATTTCCAGCCAGCCGATACGGGGCGCTTCGTCGTTGTAGACAGCAACGGGTGCGTTGCGGTGCCGGGTCCATGCCACCAGATCCGGGTTGGCCCCGGCGCCTACTTGTTCCACGGCCGCATACGGGACTTGGTGGTGATCGAGTACTGCGCGGGCTGACATCGAGTAAGGTGCCGGCATGTGAGCGGTCAGCGCCAGTCGCAGACCCGTCATGGACTGGGCAGTACCTGGGTCTGTGTATTGCATTTATCGTTCCTTCTGCCACGCTAGCGTTTGCTTTGCGGACAAGGTAACACATCGATGCAAGTAGGGATTTCATTGCCGGTGCGAGAAATGCAGGGGGATTTAGCCGCCATCGAGGATTTCGCACTGGCTGCCGAGGAACTCGGACTGACGCATTTGCGGGTTCCAGATCAGGTCATTCGGCCGCAGAGCGGACATCTGCATGAACCGTTTTCGTTGCTTTGCTACCTTGCTGCGGTGACGCATAGTATTGAACTGGTACCTTCGGTCATCGTATTGCCATTGCGCCAAACGGCACTCGTCGCCCGTCAGGCTGCTGCGTTGGATGTCTTGTCAAACGGTCGTTTGCGTTTGGGAATTGGCGTTGGCGGCAATGCAGCCGAGTACGAGGCGATGGGTGTGGACTTTCATACACGCGGTGCGCGGTGCGATGAGCAACTCGACGTGCTGCACGGACTGTGGTCGCACGATGAAGTGACCTTTGCAGGACGTTTTGACACCATTACGGCCAACGGCATCAATCCACGCCCGATTCAGCAGCCGATTCCGGTGTGGATCGGTGCCCGGTCCGTTCCCGGTGACTCGGTGGTGTCTCGAATCGGGCGCTGGGCATCGGGTTGGTTCGTGCTCGCCTCGCCTGAAGAGTATCCCGAGATCAAGGCGCGCATCGACGCGGCGGCCGTAGTCAGCGGGCGAGATCCTGCAGATATCGGCACGGAGGCCGGTGTGGCGGTTGTAGGTCCTCGCCAAGCCGAGTGGGAGACGCGTGTCGGTAATTGGTATCGGACCGGACTCACGCACCTGTGTTTGAGAACGTTGGGTGGGGGCTTGGCCGTCGGTGAGCATATTCCAACAATGCGCAAAGCAGTGGCGCGTTTACCGGATCTGATCGGTGGTTGAAGACAAGCTCCTGGATGAGGCGGAGTGCATAGAACGTCTCCTCAGGTTGACCCCGTACGACTACTCGCTGGCACTGCAGATCAAGCGGCAGGCACGCAAGTGGGTTCAGACTTTGCGTGCTGAGTCCGACGAACACACTCTGCTGGACAGCTTTCTCGCCGAGTATGGGTTGAGCAACGAGGAAGGCGTGGCGTTGATGTGCTTGGCTGAGGCGTTCCTGCGTATTCCAGATGACACCACGCAAGAGATGCTGATTCGTGACAAGCTCGGCCACAAGGATTGGGAGCGGCACTTGGGTAGGGCGGATTCGTGGTTGGTGAATTCTTCCACCTGGGCCCTCATGCTGACGGGTCGAGTGCTCAGTGTGGCTGACGAGCACGCTCCCGATGCCTGGTTCAATCGTTTGGTCGGCAAGCTCGGACAGCCCTTGTTGCAAACGGCGGTGCGACAAGCGATGCAGATTTTGGGTCAGGAGTTCGTGGTGGGTGAGACGATCGAAGCGGCGCTGCGCGAAACCGTTCCCGACGCTTCCACCGTGTACTCGTTCGACATGCTGGGAGAAGGTGCGCGCAATCGTCAGAGTGCCGAGCGCTATCGAGCGGCATACGCAGCAGCGATTGCAGCGGTTGCTCGAGAGCCGCGCGATGAGGACCCCTACTTCACCAACTCGGTGTCGATCAAAATTTCCGCGCTGCATCCACGTTACGAACCCTTGAAGCAGTCCATGGTGGAGGACGAACTGTATGCAACGCTGCTGGGCCTGTGTGAGCTTGCGCAGCGATCTGGCGTACCGGTAAGTATCGATGCCGAGGAAGCTGACCGGCTGCAGTTCTCGCTGGATCTCTTTGCGCGGTTGTGCCGTGCATTGCCTGGGTGGTCGGGATTGGGTCTGGTGGTGCAAGCTTATGGTAAGCGTGCACCGCGGGTGATCGACTGGGCTGCCGATCTAGCGCGTGAGACCGATCGGCGTCTGCCTGTGCGATTGGTGAAAGGCGCCTACTGGGACGCTGAGATCAAACACGCGCAAGAACAAGGTCTGCGTGATTACCCGGTTTACACGCGCAAACCGACCACCGATGCGGCGTATCTCGTGTGCGCCCGCAAGATGCTCGACGCAACGGATGCTATCTACCCTCAGTTCGCCACGCACAACGCCCACACGGTGGCGGCCATTGTGGCTATGTGCGGTGCCGCAGAGTTCGAATGTCAGCGTCTTCATGGTATGGGCGAGCATCTTTACAAAGTGGCGCGCCGCTCCCATCCCGATTTGAGAATTCGCGTTTACGCGCCTGTCGGCGAACATCGCGACTTGTTGGCCTATCTCGTCCGTCGGTTGTTGGAAAACGGTGCCAACAGTTCCTTCGTCAACCGGTTGTTCGACGCTGAAATTGCCGTCGAAACGTTGGTTCAGGACCCCTTCGATCGTGTGCGGACCTACATCTCCGCCAGGCATCCGAACATCCCACTCCCTGAACACCTGTATGGGTCGCAACGGCGCAACTCTCAGGGAGTCGATCTCGCCGATCAGGGTGAGGTTGAAGCATCCTGGTCGACAAAGGGGCCGCCGCGTCTCACTGTCGAATCGAGGTGTACCGTTGCTCAGTCGCCGCCAGAGCAGACCGTCGTGCTGGCGGCGCCTGGTCATACGACCGAAATCGTCAGTGATGTGGCGTGGTTCGACGTGACTGGTGTCTCGGCGCTTTACGAGAGCGCGGTGTCGGGATTTACCGAATGGTCAAGCCTTCCCGCGGGTCACCGCGCCAATATCCTGTTGCAGTTGGCTGACTTGTTGGAGGCGCACAAACACGAATTGTACACGCTGCTGAGCTGGGAAGTGGGTAAGACCGTTGCCGATTGTGTCGGAGAAGTGCGCGAGGCCGTCGATTTTTGTCGCTATTACGCGCAATTGGGGAAACAACAGTTCAGTGAGCCGTCGGCGTTGCCGGGTCCGACCGGAGAAGACAACTTCTTGAGCTTGCATGGGCGCGGCGTGTTCGTGTGCATCAGTCCGTGGAATTTTCCTCTGGCAATATTCGTAGGCCAGGTTGCCGCCGCGCTCATGGCGGGGAATGCGGTCATCGCCAAACCGGCAGAAACGACGCCGCGTATTGCGGTCAAGGCGGCTCACTTGATGTTGGACGCGGGCTTGCCGGAGCACGTGTGCCAGGTCGTTATCGGTGGTGCTGAGTTGGGTGCTGCTTTGGTGCATGAAGCTCGCTGTGCCGGCGTGGCGTTCACGGGATCGACCCGCGTAGCGCGCCGGATCAACTTAGCGTTGGCTGAAAAAGCCGGTGCGATCGTGCCGTTGATTGCGGAGACGGGCGGGCAGAACGCGATGATCGTGGATTCGACGGCGCTGATGGAGCAAGTGACCGACGATGTCGTGCACTCCGCTTTCTATTCGGCGGGGCAGCGCTGTTCCGCGCTGCGGGTATTGTGCCTACAGGAGGACATCGCCGATGATGCATTGGCGATGATCAAGGGGGCGATGGCAGAGCTGGTCGTGGGCCCTGCGCACGATAGCCTGACGGATGTGGGACCCATCATAACCGCAACTGCACACGCCGACTTGTTAGCGTATGTCGCGACCTGCAAAGCAAACGAGTGTGGCGTGTATACACCGGACATCGAATTGCCGGGCGATGGGCACTTCATGCACCCGACGATCATAGAACTCAATTCAATCGAACAGCTGGGTGAGGAAGTGTTCGGCCCCGTGCTGCACGTCGTCCGCTTCGACGACGATCATCTGGTTGAGGTGGTCGAGCGCATCAACACCACCGGATACGGCTTGACCTTTGGCATTCACTCGCGCCTGGATCACCGAATCGACAGGCTTGTCGCCGTCAGCCGGGCGGGTAATGTCTACGTGAATAGAAACATGATAGGTGCGGTGGTGGGTGTGCAGCCATTTGGTGGGCAGGGACTGTCCGGTACGGGTCCGAAAGCGGGAGGACCGCACTATCTATTGCGGTTTTGCAGCGAGAAGACAGTCACCCGCAACACGACGGCAACCGGGGGCAACCTCGATTTACTGGCGTAAACCTTGTCCTGACGAGTCCCGGCGCACGGATAATTAAGTGTGACAGGGCTCCACGGTGCGGGGATAATGCCCGGCGGAAGTGTACTTATAACGAAAGCGTCGAAGTGACTGTCGAACAAAGTATTGAGCAAGACGCTGCAAAAGCGGTCGCCGGCTCGGCGGAATCCACCGATGCCGGAGCCGGTTCGAGGGTGGAGGTATCCAGGTTTCGGGCAGTACTGGCTGCGCTGTTCTTGATCTTCTGGTGCACTTTCGGTGCCCTTGTCATGCTCGTCGCCAAGACATTGCGTTTATCGCTAGCGGATTCGTTTCCCCTTTTCTTTCACGGCGTGATGTGTCGTCTCTTTGCCTTACGACCGCAAGTGCATGGCGCACCCGTAAGCGGCGTTCCGACGCTGTTCGTTGCCAACCATATTTCGTATATGGACGTATTCGTTTTAGGCAGCCTCATTCCGGGCGCCTTCGTTGCAAAGTCGGAGGTTGCCGGGTGGCCCGTATTCGGCAAGCTGGCGAAGCTGCAAAACACATTGTTCCTCGAGCGCAACGCGACTCGAGCCGCAACCCAGGTGGACGTGGTGCGTGACTACCTGAGCAGCTCAGGCAACCTGATCATGTTCCCGGAAGGCACCAGCACGCCGGGGATCGAAGTCGCAACCTTTCGTTCCAGTTTGTTTGCGGCGGCGGAAGGCGTGACTATCCAGCCAGTTAGTGTTGCTTACGTCGACTATGACGGGGAGTCTATGAGTCAACGGGAGCGGGACTACTACGCCTGGTATCTTCCCGATCCGCGTCAGCCGATCCCAAATCGACCTTTTGCCGCGCACTTTTTCGAAGGCTTGGGTCTGGGCCGCGCCAGAGTTGAAGTGCGCTTCCACGCACCGTCGCCTCCGGGCGAATACGATCGCAAAACGCGTGCCAAGGTGTGTGAGCAGCGGGTCAGATCTGGCTTGCTCGAATCGTTGGGCCCAGCACCCATGGGCGAGTCTTCGTGAATGCGCCGTTTCTGCGCAGCTTGCTTGCGGGCGCTGCTGGATTCGTCGGTTATGGCGGTTGGGCGTTCTTTGCGAATCTGTCGCACGGATCCGAGATTGCCGCGCGAGCTGGATGGGTACAGGGTACATACAGTCTAGTGCTGACGTTTGTTATGACCTTCGTTACCGAGTGGTTGTTTGCACGTACGAAGGAGCTTGCTCACGGCATGGCGGTTACCGTGCTGATTGTGTGCATCATCCTGTTTTCGTCCGCGTACGGCATTCACATGGTTGCCGGTACCCCTGAAATCTTGATGACGATCCTCCCCGGTTTCATTATCGGGACTATATACACAGCAGTGTATGTGTGGGGTTTGCAGAAAGCGCAAAGCAGACGTTTTGAGCTCGACACGGCAGCTTAGCGAATGACTGGTGCCCCCACATTGCTCGATGCACAGGAACTGCATCAGATCGTGGATTATCTGGAGACCGTTTCCATTGCAATGCCGAAGCCGGTCGCCAATCTCGAGGCAGCGCCACCCGTGGCTCCGCCGGAACCAAAGCGTGTACTGGCGGAAGAGTTGGCAGCGCTGCCGCTGCATCAATTGTTACATACGTATCGACAGTTCGATGTGTATTGCGGTGCGTTGCAACAGATGCCGGCGGTGGTGCGAGAAATCACTCGCTTGCGCGAACTCACCTTTCGCGAGATGGAGGAAGGGAGCGGATGCGAGGTCGATACGGATGAGTTCGACGCGACCTACCTGCATCTTTTGGTGTGGGACCGTGAGATGCAAGCGATCGTTGGGGGTTACCGGCTCGGTCGAACGGATGAGCTTTTACGCGATCAGGGTCCGGACGGCGTGTACCTCGGTATCATGTTTCACTTCGATCCGTCCTTCTATTCGGGTCCACCGATGCTGGAGATCGGCCGGTCGTTCGTCGCACCGCAGTACCAGCGCATGCATGCCAGCTTGCACCTGCTCTGGTGTGGCATCGGGCGCTACATCGTGGCAAATCCCGCCTACCGCAAGGTCTACGGCGTGGTGTCCATGTCGCGCCTCTACGACGGCCGCGCGGTAGCTGCCATTAGAGATGCACTGCTGGAACCACAGGCAGCGGTCACGCCGAAGTCGGCTTATGAGCCTGATCTCGGCGATCAGTGGCGTGCGTTCTTGTCGGAAAAACAACCGCTGGCGATGAAAGAAGTGTCGCAAATCGTGCGCGCGTTAGAGCAGGATGAACGCGACGTCCCGGTGCTCATTCGCCACTATCACAAGCTCGGTGCGAGATTCGTTTCTGCAGCGGTGGATGGCAACTTCAATAACACGCCGGGGCTGTTGCTGAGTCTCGATGTGCCGAGCATTCCTGCGAAGTATCTAAAACAATACCTCGGCCCCGACTTGAACGGTTACCTGACCTACAAGCCGGTGTGACTCGTCTTGGCGCGTGCGTGCATGGCGTTGAGCAGGCGGTGGTTGGCTTTCGCCTTGCGCCAGATGTCTGTGTAGGAATCCAGTGGCATGTCCCGGTCACGGTGCTCTTGCGCGATCTTTGTCAAAAGACGGCCGTGTTGGAAGAAGATTCTGTAGGCGTCGACGAGCGAGCCTGTGGGATCGAACATGTGTGTCGGCAGGCTGGCGATGCCGTTGATCTCGATGACCACAAATTCTCCCCGCGCAAAAGCCGCTTCGCTGGATGACTTGACGTCGAGTCGGCCGAAATTGAAACCGGGCACGGCATCACAGAGTTCGAACACGGCGTCGGCGAGCGTCGGCGTCAAACATGCGGTGTCATCGGTGAATGCACAGCCCATCGTGTGCGAGCCGATGAACGAAAGCTGCACACGTTCCCGGTCTTCGGGAATGCGTTCGGTGTCGAGATACTGCAGGAACAATGGCCAATGTTCGGTGAACCGCGGGTGCAGGGCAGCGAGTTCGGCAATCGTGTTGCGACCGTTACCCACAATGGTGGGAAAATGCTTACGGTTGATGCCGGTGATCAGATTGACGCCGCGGCTGCGCGCGAAAAAGACTCCGTGCTCGACGTTGTGCGGTGTGAAGCTCTGCAGCAGGTAGTCGCCCTCGAGCTTCTGTATACAGCGCAGACCCGCGTCGACGTCGTGAATTTTCGTAATCCCCTTGCCGACGGCGCCGATGTCCGGTTTCAGGATCAACGGCAAACCCTGTGTCCGGGTAAATTCGAGAAACGACTGGTCGAGCGCTGCTTGTGGTTTGTCGCACTTCAGCAACACCGTGGGTAGAAAGCGTTCCTGAGGGAACAGCATCTGTGTGGCGTACTTCGAGCCCAGGCCGAGCTCACCGTGGTCAAGATCGTAATTCGCTTTAGCTAAGTCCCTCGGCGGTAGGCGATACAGCAGGCAGCGAGTGAGTAGATAGAGATAGTACGGCGCCTCAAAGACACGCGGGTGCCAGAACTCGTGGTGCCGCATGTTGATAAGTCCGACTAGGGCTCCGTGAGGAAGTTCAAGTCAGTGTCGTCGTAGCGACCCGTCTCGACCAGCGTACGCATCGCCTTCATCGTCTTGTATGGCGAGTCCACCAGCAGGCGGTTCGTCAACCAAGCAGGGATGGCGCCGGCGGGATCCACGTGGGCGTGGCTCGTGATCTCGATTTGTCCGTCGGTGAGCGGAGTGAAGATCCACCCGGTGGCAGCGTATTGCAAGCGTATCTTGCCGTTCTTGTGCGGCACCTTGCCGTCAACCGCATCCGCCGTCATGGTGACGACTTTCGATGTGGCATCTTGCTGCCACAGCACGTGAGCGACGGCATCGCGGTCAGAAACGGGCCACGGTAGATCGTTGAGGGTGTATACGTACATCTCCCGGGCATTGACGGTCTCGACAACCTCTGCGTGCTTGCACAGGTCCGCCCACTCGGGACAAGCCTCCGCATCGCGCACCAGTGCCACCAGCGCACTCAGGCTGGTGTTGAGGCGCATGGTGGATTTAACGGCTTTGAATTTGGAATCCTCGACGCGTCGTGTAAAGACCTGAATGCCATCGCGATCGCGCTGCAATTCCCAGTCAAGCTCCGTGTCGGCCTGCGCATGAGATAGCCAGCCGAAGGCCCACGCGGACAAGACAAGTGCGCTAACGTGAATGATCTTCATGCCGTCGATCCCTTTGACCAAGGTAGTTGCTCGCGATTGAGATACAGCGTAATCGCTGCTGCTATCCACACACCGCACGCCATCATGAACAGAACACCGCCGTCGGTGTTACCGGCATCGTCGATGACACGGACCACCCCCAAAGGCGTGAACAGATGGAAAAAGATGGCGCCGCTGATGGTAACGATTGCGATAAGCGCACCCCAGACTCGCGTCTTCGGAATGAACAAGAGGACGGACGCGACGAGCTCGGCCAGACCTACCGCCAAACCGCCGTTGGCTTTGAACGGTTCCGCTGCCCAGGCGAGACCGCCGATACCCGCCATCCAATCCCCGATGGTGTTGAAGATGATTTCAGTCTCCTTCGAACCCGAGAATTTGAAGAACAAAGACTGGATAAAGACGAAGGCAATGTAGATAACGAGGACCCAAGGTAGTGCTTTTTTCATTGTTTTGACTCCAGTGTCGATGCGCTTTGGACCAACGGGATCCGCGATCGTTCCAACTCGATCAAACGTATGATCTCATCCACGATCATCTGTGGATCGTTCCAGATGAGAAAGTGACCGGCATCGGGGAAGCGTAAGATTCGCGGGGATGGGCTTGTCACACGCGAGGCCAGGAAATCCGCGCTCGCCGGATGCACCAGTTTGTCCTTGCCGCCTTGTACGACCGTGATGGGCAACTTCAGCTCCGGTAACCGGTTCGCCACTTTCGACAGCTCGTCGGCCAGGGGCATCATTTCGACATTGGCTGCGCGCAAATCGCCGGGCAGTAACCAATTGACCAGCCGAAAGTGCGCCAGTTTGTTATACCAGCGGGGTTTGCCCAGCTCCGGATCGACTGCCGAGGAAATGACGAGTAGCCCGCCGACAGCGTCTGCGTGATCTATCGCGACGCGCAGGCCAATCGAGCCGCCGAGCGAATGCCCCACCAGGATGACCCTGAACGGTGAATTGTTGAGGTCGAACACCTGGGAGATCGCCGCCGCTTGCCGGGCAAACGAGGGCTCTGGTCCGGAGCCTTGAGATTGGCCGAATCCGATGCGATCGACAGCGACCATGTGCGTTGCCTCCGTCAGTCTCGGAGCGGTCAACAAGTGGCGAAAGGCTGTCCAGGAGCCAGGTGTGCCGTGAACGAAAACGACCAGCGGCTGTCCGCGCACGCCGCCTTCCATGTAGTGCAGCGAACGATCTTCGAAGCCCAGGCGGCGGCTGGTCAATGTCCCGTCGTGGACGGGCTTGGTAAATCCGGGCGTACAGCCATAGTGCGCAATCCACAGCACGGCAACGACCACACCGGCCAGCGCGAAACTCTTCAGTCGCAGTCGTCTCGTCGTCAATGTGGGCAAGCTCGTTTCAGGCTCGGTCGCAAGCAATATCGCACAAATCCGCGCCTTTAAAAAATGGGGTCGGAGACAGTTTTGATGCTGAAAATTGGGGTCGGAGACACTTCCGGCACGGGGATTTGGGGTCGGAGACGATATTTGTGCTCGAAATTGGGGTCGGAGACGAATTCGCTCGCTTGTCACGCCTTCCGCAAACTCGCAAGATGCACCGTCGTGACGAGCAGGGGTGGGAAATGAGCGATCTAAAGTGCCCAATGGGGGTGACATTCGGCAGTTTGGGGGTGCTGGGGCCGAGTGCGGTGGTCAAAGTGGCTCAAGCAGCGCAAGACATGGGCTACCGGTCATTGTGGACGGTGGAAGCGACTGCGACGGATGCGTTCACGCTGCTGGGTGCGGTAGCGGCGTCGGCACCGCAGTTGGACCTGGCCACGGGTATCGTACCGGTACAGCTACGCTCGCCGGCCTTGGCGGCGATGTCGGCAGCAACACTGCAGGCACTGAACCCGCAGGTGGATGTCTGGTTAGGTGTGGGCGTCTCCGCGCCCGACATCTTGCGGGCTCACGGTTATGCCGCCAGCGAACGACCGATTGCATTGATGCGCGAGTACGTGAATCTACTGCGGGCCTGTCTGTCCGGTGAGGCCGTAACCTTCGAAGGCGATTTCTGGCAAGTGAAACGTTTCAGGTTGGGCGTGCGTCTGGGCGAGCGACGCCCCAAAATCGTCATGGCGGCGCTGAATCCGCAGATGCTCAAGCTCGCCGGTGAGGTGGCGGATGGCGTGTTGCTCAATTACATCCCCGCCAATCACGTGGGCGAGTCCATTCGCACGGTGCGCAGCGGCGGCGACGCCAAGATCTTCGCTTACGTCCACGCAGCGGTGGCAGATTTTGAACAAGTGAGCCGGTCAGCACGCAAGGATCTCTTCAACTACGCGATGGCGGACGGCTACGCCAATATGTTCCGGGCTGCTGGATTCGGCGCCGAGGTCGAGCAATTACGCGAACGCCAATCCGCCAAAGACCGCGACGGCGCACTGGCCGCAGTGTCAGACGAGATGGTGCAGGCGATCGACTTCATCGGCGACGAAGGAGAGGTCGCGGATTTCGTGCGTACCTATGTCGATGCGGGCGTAGAACATCCCGTGCTGATGCCGATGCCGTGGGGAGAAGACCGCTGGGCAGTCACGGCACGCACCATGCAGGCCGCGATGACTGCCCTACGGAGTTGATCTAAATGAGGCGAGTTTCCTCGACGCTCCTCACTTAGTTGATGATTCTCCACGTCAAGGGATAGCGGTAGCTTTCACCCGAGTTGGCCCGGATGGCAGCAATGATGATCAGCACCAGCACCACGATGCCGAGAATCGGCAGCAGCAACAGACCGATCAACACAAACATGAGGATGAAACAAATGACCGCGGCAATCGTCACCGTGATTTGAAAGTTCAATGCCTCTTTGCCTTGATCGTCGACGAAAGGCAGTTCCTTTTTAACTTGCCAGATGATCAAAGGTCCGATCAAGTTGCCGAACGGAACGATGAATCCGACCAAAGCAGACAAGTGCGCAAACATGGCCCATTGGCGGGCCTCGCCGTCGGTTTCTTCCGCCACGGCTGGGGCGGCATCGGGCTGACCAACGGGCTCCTGGGGTTCCGGGGGTGTGTTGTCGTTTTCAGACATGCGTGCATCCAATATCGACTAGTGGCGAAGGTAGCTTAACATTGATTGTCGGCCACCATAACCTTGGAATAGGCAGAGTATGTCCTTCAGCAGTAACGTAATACTCAAACACGACCAAGATGCCGTCACGGACATGGGCATGGCTATGTTCGCGGCAAAGTTCGGTACGCAAGCCCGACGTCGAGTGCGCGTCCCATATCGGATTGCACCCCTGGGTGCGCACGTCGATCACCAGTTCGGTCGTGTGACGGCTTGTGCGATTGATCACGGCATCGAGGTGTTCTTCAATCCCTCCGGTTCGCGGCATTCGCGCATCTATTCCACCGAATTTCCCGGCGCAGTGGAATTTACGCTCAATGCAAAGCGCACGCTGCCTGCTGAGGCAGAATGGGGGCACTATGCCGTGGCCGCCGCGGCGGTGTTGGGGGATCGGTACGCGCTCGAGCAGGGCATCGATGCTTGCGTCGTCGGTGCCGAATCCCGTTCGGGCCTGTCCTCTTCCGCTGCGGTGGGTCTTGGGTATCTTGCGGCTTTTGCCGAGGTCAACGGCATTGCTTTGGCGGATGAGGAATCGGTGCGGCTGGATGAGCGCATCGAACAGGATCACATGGGACTGCGCAACGGCAGCCTGGACCCTGCCGCCATCACCTATGCGCGGCGCGGGCAGTTATTGGAGTTGGATACCCGCACGCTCCAAACCACCTATCACGCGAGGTCCGAAGGCGAGCCGTTTGTCTTCCTCGCGGTGCACAGCGGCATCGTGCAGGCACTCAAGCCGGAAAATTTCAATCAGCGTGCGCTGGAATGTCAGCAAGCGGCGGCCGCGTTGGCACAAACCGGCAAACTGAACCTGCACGAACCGGTGCTCGGTGACATACCGCACACAATATACGCCGAACAACGTGACAGACTGCCGACTAATCTGCGCAAGCGCGCCGATCACTTTTTTTCCGAGGTGGCACGGGTCGATCGAGGGGTGTCCGCGTGGCGGGACGGCGACCCCCGTGCGTTCGGAGCATTGATGTGCGCGTCTGCGCAAAGCTCCATAAACAACTACGAATGCGGGGCCACGCCGGTCAAATCACTCGTTCAAGTGTTGAACGACACAGAGGGTGTCTATGGCGCGCGTTTCTGCGGCCCCGGGTTCCGCGGCTGCTGTCTGGCGCTGGTCGAGCAGGCACAAGTCGAGGAGATTGCCGCTACGGTGAGGCAGGCTTATCGGCGTCTGCATCCCGAGCACGCGGCGTCTTATCACGTGATGGCCTGTGAACTCGTGGATGGCATGGCGGCAAGGCGAGGCCTATAACGTTTACGCATTTCGGTATCGCTAATCAGTCTTTTGGATTCTCAGGCCGTGCCTCTACATTAGCGCCATGACGTCACTTTCCGTAACAAAGGCCGTAACCGACCAATCCGATCTCAGCGATTTGCAGGGGTGGAACGAGCGATTCGAAGGATTGAGTGCCCAAGCCAGGGTTTATGAGGCGTTAGAGCATCTGCCGGGCGCCCATGTGCTGTCTTCGTCTTTCGGCGCCCAATCGGCGGTCAGTTTGCACCTTTTGAATGAAGCCCTCCCGGGCTTGCCGGTGATCTTTCTGGACACCGGGTACCTCTTCCCTGAAACCTACCAGTTCGTTGAAGACCTCACCTCGCGCTTGCACCTGAACGTCCAGGTCTACTCGAACCCCATGTCCCCAGCCCGGCAGGAGGCCATCTATGGTCAGCGGTGGCAACAAGGCTTGAGCGGCATCGAGCAGTACAATCACGACAATAAGGTCGAACCGATGCAGCGCGCGCTCGAGGAATTAGCCGTCGGGACCTGGTTTACCGGGGTACGGCGCAGCCAGGCGCCGAGCCGGGCCAGCACGCCATTCGTGCAGCTTAAAAACGGTACGGTCAAAGTCTCGCCCATCGCGGACTGGACCGACAGAGACGTGCATGCCTATCTCAAGGCCCACGATCTGCCGTACCACCCACTGTGGGCGCAAGGTTACGTGTCGATCGGTGACGTGCACACCACCAAATCCCTGGCCGAAGTCACTGACGCCGCGCAAACCCGCTTTTTCGGTTTGAAACGCGAGTGCGGGCTGCACGAATAGTTACCCGCCTTTTATCAAAATATTTCGTAGAAAGTAGAAAAAGAAAGGTAGAACAGGGCAGAACGAAAAAGGGCCGGTGAGCGGCTCGCGCGTGGCGTTGCCCCTACCGGCCCTCTTGCTCGTTGTAGGATCAGACGGATCGTCTATCCTGCGACACGGTCTAGCCGTGTGGCGATCAAGGCGTGAGCTGACCCTCGTAACTCGCAATAGACACTGATCACCTCCTTATATGTTGCCCGACATGGGCCGGATTATGTTCTTGCTCATCTCAATTGCAAGCAGAAATAGCCATGGGTAGTGTCAGCCGTGCGCGAACGCACGGTCATCACAGAGGAGTCAGCGTATAATGCAATTAACTGGACAAATTGCCGGGATCACGGGAGGCACCGCCGGTATCGGCTTCGGCATTGCGCAAGCCTTCGTCGCCCAAGGCGCAAAAGTAGTGCTGATGGCGCGCAATGCAGACAAGGGTGCTGCAGCCGTCAACGCCTTGGGCGGGGAAGACTGCGCCGCTTTCTTTGCCGGTGACGTGATGAACCAGGCCGATGTGGAAGGTTTCGTCGACGCCGTCGTCGCACAGCACGGCAGGATCGACGTGCTCGTTAACAACGCCGGTGGTGCCGGCGATCTCCTCCCCCTCGTCGAGCTTACGGATGCAACGTTCGATGAGACGATGAAATGGAATGTGTACTCCACGTTCTGGGCAACTCGTAGAGCCCTCAAAACCATGCTCGCCAATGCCTCCGGGCGGATCATCAACATCTCGTCCACCGAAGGCAAGGTCGGCAAACCGGTATTCACGGCTTATTCCACTGCCAAGCACGCCATCAACGGCATGACCAAAGCGCTTGCGCAAGAGGTAGGCACACAGGGTGTGACGGTAAACGCCATCTGCCCAGGATTGATCGTGACGGACATCGTGAAAGCCAACGGACCCGCCACGGCTGAAGCGATGGGCATGAGCTTCGAGGCGATGATCGACATGTTCGCGCAAGAGTCCGCGCTCAAAAGGCCCAACACTGTAGAGGAAGTAGCAGCGTTGGCTGTCTTGTTAGCCTCGCCAGCGGGTGCCGGAATTACCGGCACCGCGATCAGTGTGGATGGCGGTACGGCACCCTATTGAGCGTGAATTTAGGCATGCCCGCCGGGATCTCTAGACCTTTGATATTTCAGGTAGAATAACAGGTTCGATAGCTTGCAGCGGAAAGACATGGCAGAGCAACCGACAAAACCCGATCGCGAAAGCGGTACAGACGATACCACTGCCTGGGAATCGCTCGCCGAAAAGGAGCTCAGAGGCAAAGCTCTCGGTGACCTTACGTGGGAGAGTCCCGAAGGCATCGACATCAAGCCGCTGTACACCATCGAAGACCTCGAAGATATCAGTCACATCGACACGCTGCCGGGTATGGCGCCGTTCATGCGCGGTCCTCGCGCAACGATGTACACCAATCGCCCATGGACAATTCGCCAGTACGCCGGATTCTCCACAGCCGAGGAGTCCAACGCGTTCTACCGGGAAAATCTCGCGGCGGGACAGAAAGGCTTGTCGGTCGCCTTCGATTTGGCGACCCATCGAGGGTTCGATTCGGATCACCCACGAGTGTCCGGAGACGTGGGCATGGCGGGGGTGGCGATCGACAGCGTGGAGGACATGAAGATCCTCTTCAACGGCATCCCGCTCGATCAGATGTCGGTCTCCATGACCATGAACGGGGCGGTGTTGCCGGTGTTGGCAGGCTACGTGGTGGCGGCGGAGGAGCAGGGCGTCGCTCAGGAAGAGCTCACCGGGACGATTCAAAACGACATCCTGAAAGAGTTCATGGTGCGCAACACCTTCATCTACCCGCCGCAACCCAGTATGCGCATCGTTGCCGACATCATCGGTTATACGGCGGAGCACATGCCGCGCTTCAATTCGATTTCCATCTCCGGTTATCACATGCAGGAGGCGGGTGCGAATGCGGTTCAGGAAGTTGCCTTTACGTTGGCCGATGGTATCGAGTACGTACGCGCCGCATTGGCGACCGGTCAACCCATCGACAAATTTGCACCGCGGTTGTCGTTCTTCTTTTGTATCGGCATGAATTTTTTCATGGAAATTGCCAAACTGCGGGCTGCGCGTATTCTGTGGCACGAACTCATGCTGCAGTTCAAACCGCAGAATCCGTCCTCGCTGATGTTGCGCACCCACTGCCAAACCTCCGGTGTCTCGTTGCAAGAGCAGGACCCTTACAACAATGTCGTGCGGACTACGATAGAAGCCATGGCCGCCGTGCTGGGGGGTACGCAGAGCTTACACACCAATGCGTTGGATGAAGCGATTGCCCTGCCTACCCCGTTTTCCGCGCGCATTGCCCGCAATACCCAAATCATTCTCGCCGAAGAGAGCCAGATCACCCGCACAGTGGATCCGTTAGGCGGTAGTTATTACGTTGAGAGCTTGACGCAATCGATCGTCGAGCATGCACGAAAGCTGATCGACGAAGTCGAGAGCTTGGGCGGTATGACCAAAGCGGTGATTTCGGGCATGCCGAAGCAGCGCATCGAGGAAGCGGCAGCGTTGCGCCAAGCGCGCATCGAGCGTGGTGAGGATGTCATTGTCGGAGTCAATAAATACCAGGTGGAAGAAGACACAGAGGAGTTGGACGTCCTTTCCGTCGACAACACCAAGGTGCGAGAGGCGCAGATTCGCAGGCTCAACGAAGTGAAGGCGGGCAGGGACGCAGGCCAGGTGCAAAGTGCGCTGGCGGCGTTGACGCAGGCAGCCCGCGACGAATCCGGAAATCTACTGGAACTCGCCATCGAAGCGACGCGCCAACGCGCGACGGTGGGGGAAATCTCCGGCGCACTCGAAGAAGCGTACGCGCGCCACGAACCGGTGGCGAAGATGACACCGGGCGTTTACGCCGGCAGCTACGCGGACGATCCGACGTTCACCAAAGTTCAAGACGAAGTCAAAGTGTTTACGGACGTCGAAGGTAAGGCGCCCAGCATTCTGGTCGTGAAGATGGGTCAGGACGGCCACGATCGCGGCGCTAAGGTGATCTCCAACGCTTTCTGCGATTTTGGTTTTGACGTCAGCATGGGCCCACTCTTCCAAACCCCGCTGGAAGCGGCTGCCCAAGCGACGAAGGAAGGCGTGCACGTGGTCGGCGTATCCACGCTCGCCGGTGGACACAAGTCGCTTGTGCCGGAAATGATCGAACTGCTCGCCGAACAGGGCCTCGAAGATGTCATCGTCGTGGTGGGCGGAGTGATCCCCCAGCAGGATTATCAAGCGCTGTACGATGCCGGAGTGCACGCGATCTTCGGACCCGGCAGCAACATTCCGGATGCTGCCAGCCAGATACTCAAACTCATTCCGGGGCGGAATCGCTAACTTTCACTTCAGGAGCGGAGTAGTACATTGATTGGAAAGCTCAACCACGTGGCTATCGTCGTGCCCGATCTCGAGGCTGCGGCGCAACTGTATCGAACCATGCTCGGGGCGAGCGTCTCGGACGCGCTGCCGCTGCCCGAACAAGGGGTGACGACGGTGTTCGTAGAGTTACCGAACACCAAAATCGAACTTCTCTATCCACTGGGGGATGGGTCCCCGATTGAGAAGTTTCTGGGCAACAATCCCGGTGGTGGCATGCATCACGTGTGTTACGAAGTCGAGGATTTGCCTGCAGCGATCGCGCATCTTCAAAGCGAAGGCGCACGAGTGCTCGGAGACGGCACGCCCAGCATAGGTGCCCACGGCTTACCGGTGGTGTTTCTTCACCCGAAGGATTTCTGCGGCACGTTGATCGAGCTGGAGGAGGTCGCGCCCGGTTAAACCCTGCGGCGGCTGCGTAACAATCGCATGCCTAGCAGACCGCTGGTCACTAACAGCAGACTGCCGGGTTCCGGTATTGCTGCGAGGTTTTCCGACCTGGATACATCCGGATCCGTATAGACTTCTTCGTCGAACCCCAGGGTGGTGTCTTGTTCGTTCTCGTTGGGACTCGCAAACGTGTTACCGCCAAAGTCGTCGCGCACGATGTCGTAATCGTCCCGGTCACTGGTCGTTTGCTGTTCGAGCTCGTCCTCGAGACCTTTGAAACTGCCGCCGATCGCGATGCCGATGCGGCCGGTTATGGCCCCCACTCGACGTCCCGATAGGTGCGTCAAGCTGTTCGACCAACTCGGCGCAACACCCGTATACCCGCCCTGGTGAATGACGCCGATGCCTTCGACGTGGGCGAGACCGATGCCTTCGAGGTTGATACAGCTGATGTCGCCGAGCAGGATGCCCGGGTGGTGAAGCAGGGTCGATGCGCTCGTCTGCGGCACGGGCATCGCTTGCGCTGAGTAGCTACTCAACGCAAGAAAGAGGCCTGCAAGTGCCAGTGATGAATACCGCATCTGTCCCGATCTCGTCGTACCGATAAAGATCTGAGGACTATGTCACACGGCGCTGCTGCGGTTGTATATTCGTGTTCGGTCTATGCCGTAATTGTAAGGGTCGACTTACAAATGGAGAGGATGTCGCGTTATTCGAATTCGAGTATTGGCTGATCCACCATCAAACTGTCGCCTTGCTCCGCAAGCACCTTGGCGATCACCACGTCGGTGTCGGCGCGCAGGCTGTTCTCCATTTTCATCGCTTCAACCACTGCAAGCTCCTCGCCGGCTTTGACCTCATCCCCTGCGGCGGCCGTCAAGCGGACCAGCAGCCCGGGCATGGGGGACAGGAGAAACTTGGACAGATCCGGCGGCTCCTTCTCAATCATGTGCTCAATCAGCGCGGCGGTCTGCGGCGGTACGACTAAAAGTTCGACTTCCGCGCCGCGAAAGTACGCTTTGTACCCCGCACGGTAGCGGTCGAGTTGCACGCTCACGTCAGCACCGTCGACGCGGGCGCGAACCACCGGTTGACCGAGTTGCCAATCTGTGACGACGGTGTGTTCCTGGCCGTCGTGCGTCACGACGAAATTGTCCCGGTCGATGCTCAACGACACGTCGTATTGCACTTTATTGGCGACCACCACCCAGTGCGGGGTTGCGATGGGTTCGAATCGCCGAGTTTGTCCGGTCATGGCATGGGCGCGTTCCTGCCTGAGTGCGTGCACGACGGTAGCGACGGAGACGACGATGAGCGGATCGGTTTGCGGAACGTCCGCCGGGTGAAATCCGTCCGGGTATTCTTCGGCGATGAAGTTGGTGGTCAGCTCGCCCGCCCTGAAGCGGGGGTGTGCGATGAGCGCGTTCAGAAAACTGATGTTGTGGCTAACACCGCGTATGTAGTAAGCATCGAGTGCCTCGGCCATAGCCTCGATGGCTGCAGCACGATCGGCGCCGTACGTGATGAGCTTGGCGATCATGGGATCGTAGAACATCGACACTTCACTGCCTTCCTCGATGCCGGTATCGACGCGCACTCGATCGGACTCCGTAGGTGCCTGATAGCGCACTAAGCGGCCAATCGAAGGCAGGAAGTTGCGAAAGGGGTCCTCGGCATACACGCGCGTTTCCATTGCCCAACCGTTTAGTTCGACATTGTCTTGGGCGATGGCAAGCGTTTCGCCGTTGGCAACGCGGATCATGTGCTCGACCAAATCCTGCCCGGTGACCAGCTCGGTGACCGGATGTTCCACCTGCAGGCGGGTGTTCATTTCCAGGAAGTAGAAGTGCTTGTCGGCATCGACAATGAACTCAACGGTACCCGCGGAGCTATAGTCCACGGCATGAGCCAGTGCGATGGCTTGTTGACCCATCGCTCGACGGGTTGCCTCGTCCAAAAAAGGTGAGGGCGCTTCCTCGATGACCTTCTGATGTCTGCGTTGAATGGAGCACTCACGCTCGCCTAAGTAAACTGCGTTACCGTGTTTGTCAGCGAGGACTTGGATCTCTATGTGGCGCGGCTCGGTAATGAACTTCTCCGCAAACACGCGATCGTCGCCGAAACTCGATTTGGCTTCGTTGGCGGCACGTTCGAAACCGTCACGGCATTCGTCGTCGTTCCACACCACACGCATACCTTTGCCGCCACCACCGGCGCTAGCTTTGAGCATGACCGGGTAACCGATCTCGCGTGCGATCTCTACGGCATGATCGGGACCGTCGATGACATCGGTGTAACCGGGGATGGTGTTGACACCGGCTTCCTGGGCCAGGAGTTTGGATGTGATCTTGTCACCCATGCTGTTGATGGCTTTGACGCTGGGACCGATGAACGTGACGCCCGCTTGCTCGAGGGCTTCGCAGAATTCGGCGTTTTCCGAAAGGAAGCCGTAGCCCGGGTGCACGGCTTCGGCTCCGGTGCTCTGGCAAGCTGCGATGATGCGGTCGCTGCGCAGGTAGCTGTCGGCGGACGCGGCGGTGCCGATGTGTACGGCCTCATTCGCCATACGCACGTGTAACGCTCCGGCGTCAGCGTCGGAGTAGACAGCCACGGTCCGGATACCCATTCGTCGCGCCGTCTTGATGACACGGCAAGCGATTTCACCGCGATTCGCAATTAGTATTTTTTTGAACATGATATTGGGTGTGAGAACGTTATAGTGGAATGTTGCCGTGCTTACGCCAGGGATTCTCGAGCTGCTTGTCGCGCAGCATGGCAAAGGAACGACACACGCGCTCGCGCGTTTCTTCTGGATCGATCACATCGTCGATGTAACCTCTACTCGCTGCCACGAACGGGTTGGCGAAAAGGTCCTGATACTCTGCGGTGCGCCGCTCAATACCCTCGTTGTCGCCGAGTTCTTTGCGAAATATGATCTCCACAGCGCCTTTGGCGCCCATCACGGCAATCTCTGCGGTCGGCCAAGCCAGATTGACGTCGCCGCGCAAGTGCTTGGAGGCCATGACGTCATAAGCGCCGCCGTAAGCTTTGCGGGTAATCAAGGTCACTTTGGGTACCGTGCACTCGGCGTAAGCGTAGAGAAGCTTGGCACCGTTCTTGATGATGCCGCCGTATTCCTGTGCCGTGCCGGGCATGAATCCTGGAACGTCGACAAGCGTTAGAATGGGGATGTTGAAGGCATCGCAAAATCGTACGAAGCGCGCGCCTTTCTTCGATGAGTCGATATCGAGGCAGCCGGCCAGCACCATAGGCTGGTTAGCCACCACGCCGACGGTCGTTCCTTGCAAGCGTATGAAACCGACTACGATGTTCTGTGCAAAGTCCGGCTGAGTTTCGAAGAACTCACCCTCGTCTGCCACTTTGTGGATGACTTCTTTGATGTCGTAGGGCTTAGAGGCGTCAGCCGGGACCAGGGTATTGAGTGACGGCTCACGGCGGTGGGCCGAATCGCTGGTTGGCCAGCGTGGCGGCTTTTCTTTGTTGTTGGCAGGCAAGTAATCGAAAAACTCACGCGTGCGCAGGATTGCCTCAACGTCGTTCTCAAACGAAAGATCTGCAACGCCTGATTTTTTTGTATGTACGCTGGCACCGCCCAGCTCTTCGGGTGTGACGATCTCGTGTGTGACGGTCTTCACCACATCGGGGCCGGTAACGAACATGTAGGCGGAGTCCTCGACCATGAATATGAAGTCGGTCATGGCGGGGGAATACACGGCACCCCCGGCACAAGGTCCCATGATGACGGACAGTTGCGGGACGACGCCGGAGGCCGTCACGTTGCGTTGGAATATCTCGGCGTACCCGCCGAGCGACGCCACCCCTTCCTGAATACGGGCACCGCCTGAATCGTTGAGCCCGATCACGGGTGCGCCGACCTTCATCGCCTGGTCCATGACCTTGCAAATTTTTTCTGCATGAGCCTCCGACAGCGCACCGCCGAACACGGTGAAATCCTGGCTGAAGACAAATACCAGGCGCCCGTTGATCGTGCCGTAACCTGTTACAACGCCGTCGCCGGGAATCTTCTGTTCGGCCATGCCGAAATCGGTGGACCGGTGTTCGACGAAGCGGTCCCATTCTTCGAACGAGCCTTCGTCGAGCAATACGGCTAAGCGTTCGCGTGCCGTGAGCTTGCCTTTCAGGTGTTGTTGTTGAATACGGTGTTCGCCGCCACCGAGCAGCGCGGCTTCACGTTTCGCGCGCAGTTTGTCTACGATTTCTGAACTCATAGGGAACCCGTCGCCGCCTTAGATCTTCTTCTATTGGTGTTCTGTTCGCTAAAAAAATAGCCGACGCATCATACCGACTGGGGTCAACGACAGCCAGTGTACGCAGGGTTTGCACGTGCGGTTAACCGCTGGCGCAGGAGCATTCACTCACATAAGCTTAAGCGCTTTGATTCTATCGGATGACATCGTTGCCGACGCTCGAAACGCCACAAAATGAGTCCCGCCAAGGTGCGCTCGCCGGGGTGCGGATCCTGGATCTCACCGATGAACGAGGCATTTACGGTGCCAAGATACTCGCGGATTTGGGTGCCGACGTCGTCAGGGTCGAACCACCGAGTGGTGACGTGCTGCGTAGGAGAGGTCCGCTGGACGAACGCACTGGTGCATCCCTGTGGCACGCGTTCTTTGCCTCCAACCGGCGTTTTGTAGAGATCAACGTCGAGGTGCAAGCCGATTGCGCGCTGCTCAACGAACTTGCCGCGAAATCCGCGATCGTACTCACGTGTCGTGGCGGTAGTGCGACCCATGATTTCGCGGGAGCACTGGACCTCGAGACAGCGCAAGCGCAGCACCCCGATCTCGTCGTCGTCGATACGACTTCATTCGGAACTCACGGACCGTGGTCGGACTACTTGGCGCCGGATCTCATCGCAGGCGCGCTGGGTGGGGTGGTGGCGACCACCGGCGACGTCGATACACCGCCGCTCAAGGCATACGGTGAACTCAATTTTATGGTTTCCGGTGCATATGTTGCCATTGCCGCGTTGAGTGCTTTGTTTAACGTGCGAGAAGGGGGTGAAGGCCAGCAGGTCGATGTGTCGGTGCATGAATGTCTGGTCTCGTGTCTCGAGCAGGTCTTGATGTTCTATTGGTACGGCGAGGCGATGGGGCGGCCCGAAGGTAAGGTGTTGCCCAGGCGCGGGGCGTTGCACTGGTCGAATGCATACACGGTGTTTAACGGCAAGAACGGCAGCATCATGGTGACGCCGGCGCCGGACTTCGACAAACAGCTCGTATGGCTGGTGGAGGAGGGCGTGCATGACGATCTCATCGACCCCAAATACAGCGAACCGGAAAACTTGGGTTTATTGATCGAACGCACGATGCAGATCATGCGCGACTGGGTGGCGACCAAGAACGTGGATGAGTTATTCGAGGAAGCGCAGGCGCGCCATGCACCGTTCGGTTGGGTGTTGCCCATCGAGCGTGTCGGAGACAATCCGCAGTTGGCCGCACGAGATTGGTTCGTGAATTATCGCGTTGCAGGACAGGAGGTGTCAGGACCGGGCGCGCCCTATCACTTTTCGGCTACGCCGTGGCGGATTCACGAGTCCGTTGAGAGCGAGGCACAAGCTGTGCTCAATGACATCGGATGGAGTGACTCGGCATGAGCACACGACAAAGACCGCTGGACGGTTTAAAAGTGCTCGACTTCACGCATGTTCTGGCAGGTCCGTTCGCGACACGAGTGCTGGGCGATCTCGGTGCCGACGTGATCAAGATCAATTCGGCCGAGCGTGCTACGGGGGCCAACGATGTCGCTCATCCCTATTATCTGATGTGGAACCGCAACAAGCGGGCCCTGGCGCTCAATATGGCGGATCCAGACAGTCGACCGCTCTGTCGTCGGCTCTGTGAGCAAGCGGATGTAGTAATCGATAACTTCTCCGTCGGTGTTCTGGACCGCTGGGGTGTCGGATACGACACCGTCCGTGAGGCGAACGAAGGGGTGATCTACGTGCAGATGTCTGGGATGGGTGAAGGCGGTCCCTGGTCCGGATACGTGACCTATGCGCCGACCATTCACGCCCTGTGTGGCCTCACGCACTTGACGAGTGTGGAAGGCCGTGAAGACATTGGGCTGGGCTTTTCATATAACGATCATCAAGCCGGATTACACGGTGCGATTGCGGTGCTGGCGGCTTTGGAGGCACGCCATCGCACCGGGAAAGGACAGCGCGTGGACGTTTCACAATTCGAGATCGGCGCCAATTTTGCGGGTCCTGCTTTGCTGGACCTTGCTGCCAACGGCCGTGCCGCTCGCCCGACTGCTAACAAGCTACCGTACGACGATGTCGCGCCTCACAACGTCTACCGGTGTGCCCCTGCCGAAGTGACCTCTACAGCGGATGAGCGCTGGATTGCCATCGCGTGCATGAACGACGAGCAGTGGCGGCGCCTCGTTGGCCTGATGGAGGCTGGTGCCGAGTTGGACGATGAGCGCTTTGTCAGCGCGAAAGGCCGAGTCGCACATCGAGACGAAATCGACCGTTACATCAGCGCGTGGACGGCGACGAAAGAACCCTATGCATTGATGGCACAGTGTCAGAGCGCGGGAGTGCCGGCGGGTGTGGTACAAAACGGCGTCGATCTCGCCGAGAACGACCCGCAATTACAGCTGGCAGATTTCTTGTTGCAACTGGACGATGTGCATCCGCAGATGGGTCAAACCTTCGTCGATCGCTTACCGCTGGGTTTTCATAAGACGCCATGCAACGAGTATCGACGTGTGCGCGAAGTGGGAGAAGACAATGCGGACGTGCTCAGCGATTGGCTGGGTATGGAAGAGGTAGACATTCAACGGCTGAATGACAAGGGGATATTGCAATGACATCGACGGGTAAGACGACGCAAAGCGACGGCGGAACGAGTGGGATAGAAGCCACGATCGCTCGCCAGGACATCGAGTATTTACGTCGCTTGTACGCCACGGCCACCGATCTGATCGGTACCGGGAAGGAGGGCGCCATCGCCGAGGGACGCGCCATCTACCATCGCATCTTCACCCCGGATGCACTCATTCGCACCACCAGCGGCGGTGAGGAAAACTATCGGGCCAAGGGACCCGACGAGTGGGTGGACGTGGTAGCGGATGCGTTGGCGAAGTACCGTGCCACCCAACATCTCATCGGCACGCAAATCGTGGATATCGTGGCGCTCGAATTGGATGCACAAAGCGGCATCGTTGCCGGAAAGGCGACCATGCAGAGTTATCTACAAGCATGGCACGAAGAAGCGGACAGCGTATGGCTGTTCCTGGGCACTTATACGGATCGTGTCGAATACATTGGCGGAACCGGGTGGCAAATTCTCGAGATGACTCTCGACGAAGTCGCCGGTGAGACGCGGGCACTTGGCGATTTAGCGTGAGGTGCAATCGTCGGACGCTGATTGATCATCTATCTGGGTAAATTCCGAGAGCAGAATCATGCGTCGACGGCACTTCCTCCAGGCATCGCTTGCAGCCGGTACCACACCATCGCTTGCGTTTGGCATGCAGGGTACGTGGTCGGCCGGGCAGGTGTCCCACCTGGTGCCGGGCGCTAACCACAACCGTTTTGTCATCAAGGCTGGATTTCATCAGCCGGTACAGCCGTCCCTCCTGATTGCGGACCAACGTATTGCCGGGCGACCTACGGACACGACGAGCACGGGATTCGCATTCGACGTAGGCGATCTGAAGCCCGCAACAACCTACGAACTCAGTCTGGTACGCGGTCGAGAAAAACTGTGCGATTCCTGGCCACTCAAGACTTTTCCCGCACCGGACGCTCAGCCAGACCACGTGCGGCTGCTTGTTTTTACCTGTGCTGGAGGCCACCCGCTGATGAGCGTGGGTGAAGACTCTGTGTTTCTGCCGATGGAAGTTCGCCGCCGACTGCTGAGTCGCGGGCTGTCGTTTCAGCCGGACGCATTGATCGCAATCGGCGACCACATCTACTGGGACCAGCGAACCTTGCTGGAATCGACTCGCCCCCGGCGGCGAGAACTGGCTGCCGAGATCTATCAATCTGTTGGCATGCTGGACCGCACCAGACCAGCGCTAGGCAGTCCGAACGAGGCATTGCTGAAGGTGGTGGCCGGCGAGCAGATTGTTCCGCTTTACGGAACGGCCTTGCGGTCGACACCTAGCTATTTCATCAATGACGATCACGACTACTTCGAAAACGACGAAGCCACCCAGCGATTTGTCACGTTGCCTCCACACCGATATCAGAAATCGTTTTTTCGTTTCATGCGCGACCACTACTTCCCTGAATTCCTGCCGGATCCAGGCCGTCGGCACGCCTTGTCAGGTGACATTGGTAACGGACTTAACGACAGTTTCGGGGCCTTGCGTTGGGGACGGCTTGGTGAGGTCCTTATGTACGACTGCGCGGGTTATCTCAGCCTCAAAGGGAAGGTAGGAGGTCTGGTGCCGCCGGAGGTTGAAAGCTGGCTTGCTGAACGTTCGCGGCAGGAAGACCTTCGTCAGTTAATCCATGTGCCGTCACATCCGCTTGGTTGGAGCGCGGGCAAGTGGCGCGAATGGTATCCAGACGTTGCGGATGTCCCTACCGGCAAAGGTGGCTCAACGGTCGCACGTATGGGTGCGGAGGGTGAGCAGTTTGCATTAACGACCGATCGACCGAAGTTCATGTGGCAGGCCGGTTGGTGGTCTCAACACCAACGCCTCCTTGAATACCTGAGTCAACAACGCACTAGAGTGCCCGTGGTGTTGAGCGGTGATCTACACGCGACAGGGCATGCGCAGATCGTCAGGAGTGGAGATCTAGACCTTGCCGACAATCCTGTTAACACGCTCATCACCGGCACACTCGGTACCGGCACTGCGTGGCCGAGCCAGGCACGCGGCACACCGCCGGTGGCCGCGAGTCACCTTCGACTCGAGAGCCCGGCACCTGTCACGGAACGCAACGGTTTTACCTTGGTCGATCTGACCCCGGATGCCGTAAGAGTGCGAATGTTCGCTTGGCGCAGGGAGCTGGCGAGCGCCGATGCCATCGACACGCTAGAACCCTACCATGACGTGACGCTGCGTAAGTGAATGTGAAGTCCGCTCCCGGTTGAACGCACGCGAACGTAACGATCGTTTTTGGTCGCCACGAATCCCGAGAGGATTAGAACGACACGCCGAGCTCCGCTGACAAGCGCTCGGCCTCATCCAGCCAGGATGTGATGCTCGAGCGGATGCCCTGACGCCAGAAATCCGCATTCCGAGGATCGAGACCGAAGGGGGCCATCAATTCCACCGCGTTCTTGCTGCCTCCTGCACGCAACAGGTCCAGATACATCGGTTCGAAGTCGTCGCCGAATTCGTCTTTGCGGGCGAACAGCGATTGGGTGAAGAGCTCGCCGAACGCGTAGGCGTAAACATAGAAAGGACGTAAAAAGTGTGTGACGTATGACCATAGGTTGTCGACACTTTCGTAGGTGAACTGCTCACCTTGTTCCCCATAGAACTGGTGTGTGACACTCATCCAGGTCTGGTTGAAATCAGGCAGCGTCAGTTTGCCCTGCCGGCGTTCAGCGTGAATCCGCTGTTCGAAATTCGAAAATGAAATCTGCCGGACCACCGTGTTGACATGATCCGATGCTTTCTCCATCAAAAGCGCGAGCTTCTGTTCCGTGTCTTTGGTGTTGGCCATGACATAGTTGAACGTCGTCATCTCACCAAAAATCGATGCGGTTTCCGCGTAAGCCATCGGTGCGCGAAACATCAGCGCGCCCTGCGTATCCGCTGCGAGCATCCCGTGCACACCGTGTCCGACTTCATGCGCCATCGTCATGACGTCGCGCGCAGAACCCATGAAATTGAGAAAGTTGTAGGCGCGCGATTCGCCGCTGGGCAGTAATACGGAGTAGTTGAACGCACCGCCGCCTTTGCCCTTGTACGGCGGAGCGTCGATCCAGCTGCGGTCGAGCATCTTGGCGACTAGGTCGCGCAGCGTCGGGCTGAAGGATTCGTATGCCGACAGCACCGTTTCGACGCACTCTGGCCAGGCGACGTTGGTGTTGTCCGCAAACGGCAGCGGTGCATTGCGGTCCGACCACTTGAGCGTATCTTGGCCCAAGTGTGCCGCCAGCAGCCGGTAGAAGCGCCGACTCTGCACGGCACCCTCAGAAGCCACGGCATCGTGCAGTGCCGATACGGTGTCGTCGTCGACTTGATTGGAAATGTTGCGCGAGGACATCGGGTTGGAATAGCCCCGTTCTCGATCTTCCACTGCTTTGGCGCCCAGCACGACGTTTAAGGTGCGCGACATCAACTTGTCGAAGCCCTGGCCGGATAGCCCTTTGCTGAACGTCGCGAGTGCGTTGGCTCGAACCTGCGCGTCGGTGTCGTTGTTGGCGACGTGCAGTATTTCGGGGAGCGTCTTTGTCTCATCGTCGAGTTCAAAGCGTAGTTCCGCTTCGCGTTCGTCAATGTAGTCCGACCATTCAGACGGTCCGTAGGGCGCACGCAGTTGTAAAGCGCGTTCGACGTTTTGCTCGAGCAGATAGCGGCGATTCTCGCGCAGGTGATCGATCATGGGTTTGTGTTGCGCGACTGTTGCGTCGGTGGCCAGAAGTTTTTCGTAGGCTGCTTCCGGCATAGCCGCCAGTTCGTGGTCGAAGAAGGTGAGGTAGTTGGCAGCGGCTTGGCTGTAGGCTTCCTGTATTTGACCGAGCTTCTGTTGGATGCGTTGGTTGGTGGCATCGGTGCTCTTGCGCAAAAAGAGATACACCATGATCTGATCGCCTAAACAACTCAGCCTGGCTTGTTCCTGCAGTGCTTCCCCCAGTGTGCGTTCCAGCTGCCCGGCGTGCGTGTCGTGGAACGCCTGCATCCCTTCGAGAAGGGTAGCGAGGTCCTGGTCGATCCTGGGATTGTCCAGGTCGGCGTAGAGGTCCGAGAGATCCCAGCGGACGTCTTCGGCGGCGGCAGAAGCGTTGTTGATGTTTTCGAATTTGCTCATATGGACCTATGCGTACGGATCTATGAAACGGGTGATGATCGCGTATGCTAGACAAATAAAGGGGCGAGGGCGAACGGAGGTCTCGATGTTGCGATGCCGTCTACTGCTGACGCCGTTTGGGTGCTCGTAAGAGCCGTTAGACCGTCGCGGCGGCAAAAGTGCCCGGGTCGACGTTACCGCCACTGAGAATGACGGCTACCGACTGGCCTCGAAACTGGTCGGGGTGAGCGAGTATCGCGGCGAGCCCGACAGCGCCACCGGGTTCGAGCACCAGCTTGAGTTCGTCGAAGGCAAATTTCATCGCGTCACTCACTTCTGCATCGGTTACAGTGCGCGCTCTTGTGACCTGTTGTCGGTTGATCGGAAACGTCAGAGCGCCGGGTGTGGGTGCAAGCAGAGCATCGCAAATCGTGAATGCAGCGGATGGATTGGTTTCCCGTTCGCCGCTTGCCATTGAACGCTGATGATCGTTGCAAGGTGCGGGTTCGACCAGTTCGATTTCCGTCGAGGGTGTCAGATGCTTAATGGCGGTGCCGACGCCTGCGGCCAGCCCGCCGCCGCCGCACGGTATCAGCACGCGCTCCAGTGGCGAAGCGTTGTTGGTGCTGCGTTGCTTGTATTGTTGGAAGAGTTCCAGCCCGCAGGTGCCTTGCCCTGCCATGATGTCATAGTCGTCGTAGGAAGGGACGAGCACTGCGCGTGTGTCTGAGACGATCTCGCGGGCGATGGCTTCGCGCGATTCCGTTGCCCGGTCGTAGAACACGATGGATGCACCCAGTTTCCGGGTACCTTCGATCTTAATCGCCGGCGCATCCCGTGGCATGACGATGGTTGAGGGGATCTCGAGGAGTTGTCCTGCGGCTGCAACACCTTGAGCGTGATTGCCGGACGACCAGGCGACGACGCCATGTTCACGTTGGTCGGCAGACAACTGGACCAGGCGGTTGTAGGCGCCCCGGAATTTGAAAGAACCTGTGCGCTGCAGGTTCTCGGCTTTTAACAGTACGTGCGCGCGCGTGAACTCGTCGAGTGTTGGATTAGAAAGCAGCGGTGTCGTGAATGCATGGTCCGCCAGGCGCTCCGCGGCGCGTTGAATATGCCGGAAGGTCAGTGGTGGCGTCGAGTCTGTCACTGCAGCAGCAGTTCGAGACGACCGCTGCGGATCATCGCGAAAACATCCATGGTGAGTGCTACGCCGCAATGTAGTGCAACGCCCAGCCAGATCGTGCGTGCTTTTAATGCGAGGTAGCCGAGTAACAGGCCTGCGACGATGGAACCTAGCGCCTCGGGCATGGGTTTGTAGATGTGAATGAGTGCGTAGGGTACGACCATTGCACCGATGGCCGCGGAACCGATTCGACTCTCTAATCGAAAGAGCAGCGGTCCCCTGAAGAAGAACTCGATGCACACGAATTGAGTGAGGTAGATCACTTCGAAAAGCAGCCAGAACTCAACGCTCTGCGGTTTATAGAATGGGTAGAGTTCGTTGAACGAGGCCGTACCGGCGGCTAACCAAATCAGCGGTAGCATGACTGTCATCATCAATCCATATAAGGGCAAGTGCTTGCGCGCTGTTCCCGCGCCAAGGCCCCAAACGTGGCGGATTGGGCCCTGCGAGCCAGCGGTGTCTCCAGAGTGAGAAGAGGGAAACAGTACGAGATAGATAATGGGCACTATAATCATGAGGATCACGCAGGATGCGGATATCCAGATTTGTGAAAGGAATTGCACATCGTTTTGGGAATAACCGCTCCCCAGCAAGCGGTCCGAAAAAAACTGGTGAAAGCGGATCTGGATGCCGTAACGATCGAACGCCAATAGGCAGACCGCCACCGTCACCGGCAGCAGCCACCAACCCCATTCTTCGCGGCTGGGTGGGCGATTCGGCAGGTACTCGCGAAGCAGTTTCAACATGAGGCGACTATAGCGGATGTTTCCGTACAATTTGAAAGCGTGGATTCTAATCGCCCTATCGACCGGCCTAGCGTGCGCGATGTCGGTGCAGGCGGATAACTTGAACAGGCCGTTTACGGTGCAAAATCAGCATCCGTTCGTGAATTTGTTTGGGTTGACTCGCGTCACAGATGCCCGAATCTTGGCCGATGAACGCACCATAGCTTATGCGAGCTATAGCGTAGCGTCGCACTTCGAGGTCGGCCGGAACGCCTCAGAGCAGATCGTTATCGATGGCGAAAGTGAGCGTTTGGATTTTACCGTGCGACACGGTTTAGCGCCGCATTGGGAGATCGGTGCCAATGTGCCCTTCGTGCGCCACAGCGGCGGATACTTGGATAACTTGATCATCGACTGGCACGATCTTTTCGACTTGCCGCAAAACGGTCGTGACTTGGCACCTGACGATCGGATCGCCATCGGCTATGTCGGCCCCTTGGGGCAAGTCGGCGTGTTCGACGATGTTTCAGGCATTGGCGACGTCCAGATTTTTGCGGCGCGCGAGCTTGGTCCGACAACGGCGTTACGCGGACACATAAAGGTGCCCACGGGGGATGCCGATGAACTTCTGGGCAGCGGCGGCGTCGATGTTGGCGTTAGCTTGGGCCACGAAGGCTCGATAAGCGAACGATGGTTGTGGGGCGCCAATGTAGGCGTCAATTTCTTGAGCGACGCCGATGTGCTGGGCGATCACGTGCGGCCTGTCGTCGGACAGTTCGGTGCAAGAGTGGCCTATCAACCAACAGATTGGTTGAGCCTTAAGGTACAGTGGGACGCGCATTCACAGCTATACGAGGACACGCGTTTGCGCCAGCTCAACGAGATTGCCTACGTGTTGAGTTTTGGCGGCACGATGAGAATTGCACGGAACGGCGTGCTGGATCTGGTGGTCACGGAGAACTACCCGCACCCGGAGATCACGCCGGATGTCGCCTTTGTCGTGGGGTTGAATTGGTCGCTAGGCGGAACCGCGCCGTTTCGGTAAGTCCACGAATTGCGGTTCGCGCTGTTCGTTCTTTGCGCCGATCGCCTCGAGGATTTCTCCGGAGTTCATCATGCTGGTGTTCCAGATGCTGATGTAGTCCAGCGCATCCTCCGTGGAGTGATCGCGCGCGTAGTTGATCATGCGCTTGGAGCCATACACGGCGATGGGCGCCTTACCGGCGATTTCGTTCGCCACGGCCATGACACCGTCGAGCATCGCTTCGTGGGTTGGGAAAACGCGATTCACCAGTCCGCGCTCGTAGGCTTCCGCTGCCGGCATCGCCCGTCCAGTGTACGCCATTTCCTTAACGATTCCTTCCGGTATGAGCTTCGCCAACCGCGGAAAGGTGCCGACGTCCGCGGTCAATGCGATGTTGATCTCTTGCACGACTAAGAAGGCATCTTCGCTCGCGTAGCGCATGTCGCATGCCGTGGCTAGGTCGACGCCCCCGCCGAAGGCCCCGCCCTGTATGGCCACCAACACGGGCATGCGCGCGGTTTCTAAACAGTTGAACGTGTTCTGCATGTGCAGGATATGGTTGTAGGACGCCACGCCGCGCTGCATCTTGTCATCAGCGGTATTCGTTACCGAGGCATCCGACGACGCCGAAAACATGCTGAGATCGAGACCGGCCGAGAAGTGCGGACCTGTGGAGGAAATGACGATAACCCTTGCTCTGGCGTTGCGGTCGATGTCGTTGATGATCTCGGGAAATTCGCGCCAGAAGGCACTGTTCATGCTGTTGCGTTTTTCCGGTCGGTTCAGGACGACGTGAGCGATGTTGTCGCTAATGTCTACCTTGAAGCATTCGTAGTTCATGACGCGGGTTCCTTTCAGTGTCCCGAAGATACCGTACTGAGATGCGAAGCGATTGGCAATTCAATAGTATGGTGACAGGACCGCCAGATTTGCTTAAGGAGAAAAGGATGGTACCGGGTGCGGTGAAGTCGGCAGAGGCAACAGAAGCAGCAGCGGAAGAAGGGGAGGAGGTATTTACCAGCGCCTTGGGCGACGAGTTGTCCGATGTCCAGAGCTGGCTGCCTGAAGCGTGGCAGCCGTACTGGGACGTCGCCGCCGAATATCCGATCCTGGCCGCACTTGGCATCGTAGTGGTGGCCTACCTTGTTTCGGTCATCATCCGCACCGTCATCGTGTGGTCGTTCGGTCGTTTGATCGCGCATTCGAAGAACGACTACGACAACATCATCTTCGAGAACTTGAAGCGGCCTATATTCACCACCACGTTTTCCTTGGGATTGATCGCGGCGGTGCAGATATCGGGCTTGACCCTCGCCCGCGGCGTGCTGATCAACATATTCGCTTCCGCGATCATCGTCAGCTGGTTGCTGGCCGGGCTGCGGATTTCCAGCGATGTCATGCAAGCGCTGAGTCGCAACCCCAAGTTCAATCTTGTGGAACCTCGCACCATTCCACTGTTCGACCTGGTAGCGAAGATCGTCGTTCTATTGCTTGCCAGCTACATGTTGCTGGTCGTCTGGGGAATCAATCCCGTTGGTTGGCTGGCTTCGGCAGGTATCGTCGGTATTGCCGTCGGCTTCGCCGCGAAAGATACGTTGGCTAACTTGTTCTCGGGCCTGTTCATCCTGGCCGATGCACCCTACAAGATAGGGGACTATATCAACCTGGATAGCGGCGAGCGTGGCATGGTGACAGGCATCGGCATGCGCAGCACCCGTTTACTGACGCGGTCGGATGTCGAAATCACCGTGCCGAACGCGGTCATTGCTAACGCAAAGATCACCAATGAGAGCGGAGGGCCGCACGAAAAGATGCGCATACGTCTTGGTGTTGGGGTGGCTTACGGCAGCGATGTGGACCAGGTGTGTGAGATCTTGCAGCGACTTGGCGATGAGCATGAGTCTACGTGCGAGCACCCCGCACCCCGAGTACGCCTGCGCAGTTTTGGTGCATCCAGCCTGGACTTCGAGCTCTTGTGTTGGATCGACAAACCGGAAGATCGTGGACGTATTTCGCACGAGATGTTCATGAAGATCTACAAAGAGCTTGGCGCCGCGGGTGTGGAAATTCCGTTCACCAAGCAAGATCTGTACATCAAGGAGTGGCCGGAGCGCGGCGCACCATAATGTCGAGCGAGGATAGAGCTTCTACGAATGTACTGATCATCATCACGGATCAGCACCGTGCCGACCATCTTGGTTTTATGGGTAACCAGGTACTCAACACACCGCACTTGGACGCTCTGGCGTCGCAAGGCGTGGTGTTCGAAAATGCGTGGGTCACCAACCCGGTGTGCATGCCCAATCGCAGCACCATCATGACCGGGCGCATGCCCACCGCTCACGGTGTAGTGTTCAACGACCGCTCTCTGGACTGGGGTGCCAACACCTTTGTGCGCCGGTTCACGGACGAGGGCTATCGTACAGTGCTCGTGGGTAAGTCCCACTTGCAACACGGCATGAGCAAAAACTCGGTGGTCCCGTTTCGCGGCGGTGGTGCCACGCGTGTACCTTATCCCGACGGTTGGGATCAGCTCGAGGACTTCGAGCGTTATCTGGAAGGGAATGCAGACCCGGTTGAAGATTTTTACGGGTTTCAGCAGGCTGAGTTTGCCATCGATCATGGTGCGCGCGTATCAGGGCACCACTTGCGCTGGGCGCTTGAGAAAGGCGGTCGTTACGAGGACCTGGTGGTCGACTACGACGGTACGTCGCCTGGCAGATACCGTTCCGAGCACTGGTGGCAGATCTATCAACCGCCGTACGGCGAGGAATTACACTCCACCCGTTTCGTTACGGAAAGAACCATTGCGCATATCGAAGATGCCGCGCGGCACAAGGGCGACCAGCCGTGGTTGATATGGTGCTCTTATCCGGACCCTCATCATCCCATGACTCCGCCGGGACAGTGGTTCGACCGTTATCGCCCGGAAGACATGGTTTTACCAGCAACGCGGCACGACGACTTGGCTCGAGCACCCGCACATCTTCGAGTATTTCGCGATATTCATCCGCGCGAGCAAAGAGAATGGGTCAGTCCGTGCGGATACGGCGACGACGCGCTGCTCGCCCAGGCCATCGCGGCCACCTACGGTATGGTGGAGATGATCGACGACGGCATCGGTGAGATTTTACGAGCGCTCGAGCGTTTGCAGCTCGAAGACGACACCATTGTCGTATTCACCAGCGATCACGGCGATATGATGGGGGACCACGGGCTGTTCCTGAAAGGATTCATGCACTATCGCGGTACGCTGCAGGTGCCGCTTGTCATCAAGGTGCCGGGTGTGACAAGCCGACGCACCGCAAAGCTCGCTTCCAGTATCGACATCGGGCCGACGCTGATGGACATGTGTCGCATCGCGCCCTATGACGGAGTCCAGGGTCGCTCCCTACAACCGCTACTGGCAGACGACGGGCCGGTGCGTGAGTACATTTTGATTGAGGACGACATCGCCGAGATCACCGCCAAGTTGACACCCATACCGGCAAAGACACGCACGCTGGTCACGGAGCAGCATCGCTATACCCGCAATTCCAAGGGCGAGCAGCAGCTGTTCGATCTGACACAGGATCCCACGAGATGGAAGATCTCAAGGACCGTGACGAGGCTACGCGCCTGAGAGCAGTCGAGCAACTCGCCGACGCGCTGTTGCACGCTGACGATAGCGCCCGTGGAGCACCGGTTACGGGTTGAGTGTCACGCTATGTCCAGCCGTTACAGGTATCGTGCCTTCATCAGTTACAGCCACACCGATGAGCGTGCAGTCAGCCGTTTACATAGCTCTCTTGAGAGCTATGTCATTCCGCAGTCGGTGGTGGCAGCGCACGATCTCAAGTCCAATCGTCTGCGCCCCATCTTTCGAGATCGCGACGAGCTGGCCGCGGCCAGCAGCCTATCGGCAGCACTGCAGGAAGCATTGGATTCCAGCGAACATTTGATTGTGGCGTGTTCACCTCAGACGGCCGAGTCGCGTTGGGTCAACGAGGAGGTTCGCTACTTTCTGGAGCATCATCCGCGTGGCAGTGTGTTAGCGGTCATTGTGGGCGGCGAGAGGTTCGAGTTTCCAGAAGCGCTGCGTTATGAGCTCGACGACAGCGGAGTGCCTGACCTTGCTCAGCCCCTCGAACCGATGGCGGCAGACATGAGGGAGGTGGGGGACGGACTGGAAGCCGCCAAGCTCAAGCTCGCCGCCGCCATGGTCGGTGTGCGCTACGACGACCTGGCGCGCCGGGAACAGGTCGAGCGTAACCGCCGGCTGCGGCGCGTTGCAGCGTTGTCGACCGTAGGCATGATCGTGGCCGGACTGCTGGCCGCTTATGCGTTCGTCCAACGCGATATTGCGATCGAACAGCGGGCCATTGCCGAGCGTGAGTCGGCCACCGCCAATCGGGTGGTCGATTTTCTAACGGATACCTTTCGTGTGGCGGATCCCGCGACGGAGAATCCGCAGGAAATCACCGCAATCAACGTGTTGGACCGTGGCGCTGAGCGTTTGCGCAGCGAGCTCGAGGAGGAACCTGTGGTCCGGGCGCGTCTGATGGCAACGGTGGGAGACGTGTACGAAAACCTGGGATTGTTCGAACCTGCGGAGGAGATGTTCGAGACTTCATTGGCGATAGACCGGTCGGACGAAGGGCGAATTGCTGAACGCTTGGTGGCTTTGGCCGAGATCAAGCTACGTAAGGCGGAGATTGACCAGATAGAACCCATACTTCAGGAAGCGTTGCTGGAAATGAGTGCCGATCCAGATAGACGGTTGCTTGCGCAGATAGAGTCCATTCGCGGTCGCACTGCACTCATTCACGCGCGTCTTGACGATGCGTTGCGACACCTGAGTACCGCGGTTAAAGGATATACCGCAACCAACGGCGAGGACGATCTAACCACTGCGCGGGAAAAGTCGAGGTTAGCTACGGTTTACGCGGAGCGCGGTAACTTCGATGCTGCGCTCCCGTTGTTAACCGAGGCGATTGCAGTCTTCACCCACCACCACGGTGAGGTGCACAGCACAACGGCGGGACTTAATCTGAACCGAGGGAACCTCAACGTACAGATGCAGCGGTTTGAGGATGCAGCGGAAGACTTGGATCGTGTATTGCCTGTGTTGCATGAGATCTATGGTGAAACACACCCCGTCTTGGCGACTGCGTATTTGAACAAAGGAATGGCCGCGCTCGGCTTGAGGGACGCGAGTGCTCACGCTGCGCTGGTGCGGGCTAAGGACATCGGGGTTCAGTATTTCGGAGAAGACCACGGCTTTGTCGTGCTGGTCCTATTCAATCTCGCCGTGGCGCAAGCGCGCGCCGGTGAAGGCGATGATGCCCATCGTTCGTTGGATCAGGTGGCCCGAATCTTGGCCGCAATCTATCCTCCAGATCACCCTCAGGTGCCTTTCGTGACCACGCAGCGCGGTGTGGTGTTTGGCGAGTTAGGCGATGAGGACAATGCCCGCAGCCATTGCAAAGATGGGGTTGCTGCGCTGGAGCAACTGACCACGGCCGGACCCGAATACGTAGCGTTGGCCAAGGCAGAATGCGGGCTGTGGCTAGATAATGGCGCCGCTGCACAAAACGGTTGAAAAAAAGCTCCGGAGGCATAGCATCTGTGGAACACCGCGGCGAGAAGGATAGTCGCCGCTCATTAGAAGTGTATCGACAGGGAGTCTTGCTATGAAACGTACGTTGCCTCTCCATCTAATTCCGGTTGTCATTCTAGCGCTGCTATTGGCTGCCCCGCCCAGCGAAGCCGGTGTCACCACGCTGATCGAATTCGAAGGCGGAGCGCAAGGAGGCGAAAATCCGGACCAGACAATCGGCTTTACCCTCGATTCCGGCGCTGGATTTCCGCAGCTGGCGGACGAAATGGTGGTGGATACCGATAATCTCGATCCACCCGGCGTCGGCCAGGGCAGCACTCATGGGATCGCGGAGATCACCGAAGATACCGCGAGCTTTGCGGCGCAGAATCTTGGCATTGGCCGCCATTCGACCTCTTCTGTGACGACCGTGACTCAGCAGATCACCAACGACGGCACTACGGGGGTGACCGGGACCTACCAGAGTCTATTCCAGCCCGGCGGAGGCCTGTTCTTCGCCTCCGAGGGCAATGAGATCGAAGATTTCGATGCCGGTCTAGGCTTTTCGGTCGACATTGCCTTGGATGGCACTTCGTTGTTTTCGATGTCGGTAGAACTCCTGTCGGATGGTAGCTTCAATCAGACCAACGCAGCAGTGCTGAACGATTTCGAGCAGGCGAGCGTGGGTGGTTTTAGCGGATTCAGTTGGACTGCTACGGAGGTGGACCTGGATCTCGGTTTCTTCGATGTCGGTCAAACCAAGGAACTGGTGTTGACCATGCAAACGCAGACTTTCGACAACACGGGGTGCACTGAATTCACCACGTCGGATTGCTTGTTAACGGCGTTGTCCATTGGCGATCCACCGGGAGTGGGTTACGGCCAGGTCATGCTCTACTCGCTGTACCTTCCGCCTGAGGGTATACCGGAACCTGGTGCCCTGGGATTGCTGGTGCTGGGTTTGTCCGGATTGCTACTGCGGCGTCGATTGGTGCATTAGACCCGCCATGGACGCTGGGGGTGCCGTGGCGTTGAAGGCCGAACGGCTCGCAGCGTTGCACGCGCGGCTTGCCAGCGAGGGATGGCAAGCTGTTCGTGACGAGGTCCTGGAGTATTGTCCCCACCTGCTGACTCACGGTTACGCACGCGATGTGCTCGACCTGCTGCGCTTTGCGGTACCGAGTGATTCGTTAGAAGTGGTACAGCTGAAGGCGCGGGCGCTCTCGAACACCGGAGCACCCGGTGCGGCAGCGAGTTTGCTCGAGGCGTGCATCGATCAGGGCTACCGCGATGCGGAAACGCTCGGTTTGCTCGGGCGCGCCAAGAAGGATCTTGCACGAAGGGCGAGTACCCAAGACGTCGCGGGGGTCTACTGGCGCGAAGCGTTCGAGAGTTATCGAAGTGCATTTACCGACTCGCAGAGCACCTACGTCGGCATCAATGCCGCCACCCTGGCGCTCAAACTAGAACGATCCGCGGAAGCGGTTGAGTTTGCGCAGCGGGTGCTTGCATTGTGTCGTGCCAGTGCCCAAGCCGAACACTGGAACCAAGCCACTATTGGCGAGGCGCAGCTGGTGCTCGGAGACTTGGAAGGTGCGCGCGCGGCCTACAAGAATGCGGTCAAACTAGCCGGATCGAGAATCGTGTCGGTCGGCTCGATGTTACGCCAGGCACGGGAAGTCCTCGCGCTCAAGCGGATTCCCTTCGATGCACTCGATGACATTTTCCAAATGCCGAAGGTAGCCGTATTCACCGGACATCGTTTGCTGCATCCGGAGTCGGGAGATGCACGCTTCTCGGCCAAAGCACTGGCTAAGCTCGGCTTTGCCCTGCAGACGCTCATAACGCAAGAGCACATCGGCTTTGGCTACGCGGCTGCAGCGGATGGTGCGGATATCGTCTTTCTCGAGCAACTTCTCAAGCTGGGTTTGGAGGTGCACTTGGTTCTACCGGTGGACCTGCCCGTGTTTCGGGAACAGTGCGTGAGTCCGCTGGACGGTTGGCGCGAGCGGTTCGATGTGCTGGTGAATGGGGCATCGAGTGTCACAATCGCAAGCGACGGCCTTGCACATATCGATCAAGCCGCACTTCGCTACGCGAACGAGATTGCTTTGGGGCAGGCGCGTATACGTGCCGACGAACTCTGCAGTGAGGTCGTGGGCTTGAGCGTGTGGGATCGACGCCCAGGCCCACCTGGCGGTACGGCAGATTGCATCCGTGCGTGGCATAAAGCCGGTGTTGCGTGCGTCAACGTCGATCCGCATACGTTGGTCGCCACGCGGTCGGCTGAACCCACCGCCAGCACTGGGTCCACGAGTCGTCAAGTTGTCGCCATGGTCTTCGCCGACATCGTGGGGTTCAGTACGTTTACGGAGCAGGAGATCGCGGCCTATTTTCGGGACATACAGACGCTGATCGCCGAGCGCAGTGAGAGTAACGGGCGTGAGCCGCTGGTGCGCCAGTCGTTCGGCGATGCGCTCTACCTCGTGTACGGGAACATCGAAGAAGCGGCGGACTTCGCATTGACGGTGCAGAGTCTGTTCGACCGCGGTCTCCATGTCGATGGCAGCGAAGCGCCGCTGCGAATCAGAATCGCCGTGCACGCCGGGCCGCTGACCCAGGTCGTGGACGCCGTTACTGGAAAACCCAGTTTTACGGGGCGGCACGCCAGCCGGGCAGCGCGAGTGGAGCCGGTTTCCGGTGAAAACCAGGTGCTTGCCACGCAGCAGTTCGCGGCGTTGCTTGCAGTGCGGGGTCCTGACCGCTACGAACTGGTCTACGCCGGTGAGCGCATGTTGCCAAAGAACTTCGGCACGGAGCGTTTATATTCAGTGCACGCAGCGGCGTATTCGCAGTCGTTACAAACCGGCGTTTAGTCGAGCCGCCAGTTACCGGCTTCCGCGACGCTACGACGATAGCCTTTCAAGCAGTAAGCAAAGAGCAGAATCGCAGCCGGGTAAAACATGGCATTTGCCGACGCAATGGACAGATGCAATTTATTGTCGTCCTGGTAGACAAAGTCGGTGAAAAAAGCCTGCACGCTCGTGCCTACGGCCATGCCTAAGATATTGGTGACGAAGATGTACACGGCGGTCATCTGTCCGCGCATCTGGTTGGGTGTAATCGGCTGAAACGACGCCGCCATGACACCGAGGTATGCACCGCCGAACATCGTGGCGGGAAACAACACGATCAACGTGAGTGTGATGTCTCCCATTAGCGGTGCCGCCACAGCCGGAATGACGGCGAGCATGGAGGCATACATGATCGCGCGTACATAAGCGTCGGTGTGACCCCTCCGGCTGAGCAGTTGCACGACCCATGGGCCGAGCAGTACGCCGAGCGTACCAGCGACTAAGATGATGGTGCCGAATGCACCTCCGGCCGTCGTTTTACTGGTTCCGTAGGTGCGGACGAAAAACTCCGGGTACCAGGCGGCGCTGCCGTAGCCGGCCATGGCGAGCATTGAGGAACCCACAAAAAGGGACAGGTAAGTACGCTTGCGCCGCCACAGGAACCGGCCGATGGTGCGCAGTGGCAGCTGCAGTTCCCCGCTCTTGGTAGCGATCACGTCTTTGCGCACCGGTTCGCGAATCGAGAGAATAAGCACGGCCAGTAACAGACCGGGCAAGCCGACGGTGATCAGCGTAGCCTGCCAAGGCCGGACTTCACCTACCAAGGGCAGATGGAACGCGCCGACCGAGGTGTAGTAGTCGATCAATATCCCGCCGAGAATAAGCGCAATCGCGCCTCCGACCTTAACTGCGGACTTATACACCGCCATGGCGTAGCCGAAGTGTTGGGGACGAAAACTATCCGTGATGATCGAGTAAGCCGGTGGTGCAAGGCCCGCTTCTCCGGCGCCGACGGCCATGCGTCCGACGAACAGTTGTCCGAAGTTCTTCGACGCGCCGCAAGCGCAGGTGGCGATGCTCCAGAAACCGACACTTGCCGCGATGACCCACTTGCGCGATACGCGGTCAGCAAGACGACCGAGCGGTAATCCTGCAACCGTATACAAAAGTGCAAACGCCGCGCCCTGCAACAAGCTGAACTCGAAATCTGTAATGCCGAACTGATCTCGAATCGGACCGATCAACAGAGCGAGGATTTGGCGGTCGATAAACGACAGGACATACGCGATGAACAAGAGGGCTAACGCGTAGCTGGCGGCTCCCAGAGGTGGGTACTCATCCTCAATTCGGTATGTTGCGTCTGCGGTAGTGTTGTGCGACATATTGGGACACTATAACGAGGATTCAACACGAAAGAGAGAGATGTAATGCGGCTGGGCGCTTTGTTGGGACCGATAGCTGACGGCGGCGATTACGCGACGTTGGCAAGGCAGGCAGGAGAGTTCATCGGATCGGGTTACGAGAGCCTCTGGAGCGCGCAAGCGATTGGCCGTGGCTTCATGATCTGCGATCCCTTCATTGCGTTAGCCGTCGCCGCAACCACCGCCCAGGCGATGGACGTCGATATTGAGCTCGGCACTGCAGTATTGCAGTTACCGTTGTATCACCCTATGGATGTCGCGCATCGTACCTATTCACTGCAGCAGTTGTGCGCGAAACCCGTGTTGCTCGGCGTTGGCGCCGGGTCGACCGAGAACGACTTCGCCGTGTACGAGCGGGACTTCGCGGGTCGGTTCAAGTCCTTTTATCGAGATGTGGATGCCTTGAAAGCCTCCTTTGTCGGGAGTGGGGGTGAGTTGTCACCTTGGCCGGATGTCGCGGACAAGCCGATGGTCTATTTCGGCACATGGGGTAAAAACGTCGATCGCGCTGCGCGTGAGTTCGACGGATGGATAGCATCAGGCCACTACCGCACTGTGGACGAAGTGTGTGAGGCGTTGGGTGATTACCGTCGTTCGGGTGGTGGACGCGCGATTGTATCGACACTGCAGATATCCGGTGATACTGATTTCGGTGAGATGCGCGAAAAACTCACGCGTTTCAAGGAGGCGGGTTTCGACGATGCCGTGGTCATGTGCCTGCCCGGTGCGCCCGGCGTTGAAGAAATCCGTCAGTGGGTTGACTAAAGCCTCTTGAGAATGAGTTCAGCGACCTCACCGCCATGCGTGTTTTGTAGGAAGTGGCCGGCGTCCTGAATTGGATCGAACGGCGCACCCATGCGTTTAGACCAAGCCCGCCCCCACTGTTCGTTGAACACGTCGTCACCGCATCCCCAGATGAAGTGCACCGCTTTGTCCCACTGCAGCAGCGTTTTGTAGTGATGCGTCTGAGCCGCGGCGTTGCCGTTGTCATAACTGTCCAACGGAATAGATAAGGGGAAGCGTCGAAAGCCGTTGTAAGCCGCATCATCCTCGATACCGCGGTAGGGTGCCGAAAAACTACGGTAGATATCGGCGGCCCTGCCTTCTAGCTGGGGCCGTTTGCCTTCGGCCAGCGCTGGAAAAATCACCTCAGGACCTGCCAGACCCGCGCTCAACACTAACAGCAATCCAACGTCCGGGCAGCGTATGTGAAAGCGGCCGCCTTCGTGCCAATTCCGGTTCCAATTGCGAATGGCATCGGAATACTCGTACTCAGGGTGGTGCAGCCACGTGTTCATGATCACCAGGCGGCTGAAACGCTCCGGCATAACGGCGGCTTGAGCGAGACCGATGGGACCGCCCCAGTCCTGACAGACCAAGGTGATATCGCGCAGGTCGAGTCGGGTGATGAGTGTCGTCAATATTTCGGTGTGGCGCGCGATGGTGTACCAGTGGATATCGGTGGGTTTGTCCGAACGACCGAACCCCAGGTGATCCGGTGCGATGCAGCGAAAACCGGCATCAACCAGCGGGCCGATCATGTCACGGTACAAGTACGCCCAGGTGGGCATGCCGTGCAACAGCAACGCAACAGGCCCATCGCGCGGTCCTTCGTCAACGTAGTGCATCCTGAGATCTTGCCATTCGTGATAGCGCGGGACGTAGGGAAAATCGGCAAGGTCAGCGAAGTTCTCGTCGGGGGTACGGATGAAATCGGTCATCTCTCGGGGCCGTCTGCGCATTGAAGGCTGGAGCATTGATGTTAGTGGGTCGCCAGTCTGTTGGATACCACCCGTGGATCTACCGGCTGGCTTAGCTTCCTAAAACTAGGCACAATTGTCGGTTCACAAAAATAAACGTGGGGAAGCAATGAACTTCGAATTTGCCGAAGAACAGAATCTGCTGCGCGACCAGGCGCGCGGTTTTCTTGCCGACAACTGTCCCCCCGCCGTCGTGCGCGGGGTGTTGGAAGGCGAGGAGCTTTACGCTCAAGAGGTGTGGAAGAAAGTCGCAGAAATGGGTTGGACGGCAACCGTCATCCCGGAAGAGTACGGCGGTCTAGGTTTGTCTTACCTAGAACTCGTGGTGATTGCAGAGGAGTTGGGTCGCGTATGTGCGCCCATACCGTTCGGTTCGACTGTGTACCTTGCCACCGAAGCGTTGTTGTTAGCAGGTTCCAATGCGCAGAAAGAAGCATGGCTGCCGGGTATCGCCGCGGGTGAATGCATCGGTGCATTTGCTTACGCCGAGGGCCCGGGTCAAACCGACATCGACAACCTCGGTGCGACCGTCAAGAACGGCAAGCTCAGCGGCACCAAACCCGTCGTGGCGGACGCCGAGATTGCAGACGTGATGATCGTCGCCGCTGCAGGCGAATCCGGTACCGGTTTATACATCGTGCCCACGGATCAAGCCGGTGTGCAATGCGCAGCTGTGAAAACTTTGGATCCCGCGACCAATCATGCCGATGTGACTTTCAACGACGCCGATGCAGAACTGTTGGGCGGAGCCGGTCAGGGCGGGGTCCTGTTGAATAAAGTGCTCGATCGCGCTGCTGTCCTGATGGCGTGGGAGCAGTTGGGCGGTGCGGACACGTGCTTGGATCAAGCCAAGGAATATGCAATGGGCCGCTATGCCTTCGGCCGTCCAATTGCAAGCTATCAAGCGATCAAGCACAAGCTTGCGGACATGTACGTCAAGAATACCCTGGCGCGCTCCAATGCCTACTACGGAGCCTGGGCGCTCAACACCGATGCTTCCGAGTTGCCGTTAGCTGCGGCCACTGCACGGGTGGGCAGCATTCAAGCCTACTACTATGCATCCAAGGAGAACATCCAAACGCATGGGGGAATGGGTTTCACTTGGGAGTTCGACTGTCAGTTCTACTATCGCAGAGCCAAAGTACTGGCGGTCGCATTGGGCAGTGAGGGCTTGTGGCAGCAGAAGCTCTTGGATGCGAACGACCAAACCAACGTGGCTTGATGGGCGGCCCCAGGAGCTCAAGAGTAGGTTAAGAGGAGATTACGATGGATTTTGAAGACACAGCAGAAGAACAAGCCTTCCGGGAAGAAGCTCGCTCATGGTTGGAAGCCAACGTGCCGACTGAGGACGAACTCAAAGGCATGGACTACATGGAACGCGGCCAGTTCTGGCAGAAACGTAAGGCAGAAGCCGGCTGGGCCTGCATACGCTGGCCGGAGGAGTATGGCGGTCGTGGCGCGTCCGCCATCCAACAAGTCATCCTTGGCCAGGAAGAGGCCAAAGTCGCTGCGCCGGATACCGGTATGTTCGGCATCGGCCAGGGTATGGCCGCACCCACGCTGATGACCTGGGCTCAGGAAGAAGACAAAAAACGCTTCATTCCCAGGCTCGCCAGCGGGGAAGACATCTGGTGCCAGCTTTTCAGCGAGCCTGCGGGCGGATCGGATCTCGCTGCATTGCGTACCAAAGCAGAGCGCGATGGGGACGATTGGATCATCAACGGTCAAAAAATCTGGACGTCGGGTGCGCATTATTCCGATTGGGGTATTCTCGTGTTGAGGACGGATCCCAACGTGCCCAAGCACAAGGGTCTGACTTATTTCTACGTCGACATGAAGAGCCCGGGCATCGAGATTAAGCCGATCAAACAGATTTCCGGCGATGCCAACTTCAACGAGGTTTACTTCACCGATGTTCGAGTTTCCGATGCCCAACGCTTAGGCGAAGTGGGGCAAGGTTGGCAAGTGGCCATTACGACGTTGATGAACGAACGTGCCAGCATCGGTGCAGGTGGTGGTGGCACCAAGTTTTCGACCGTGAGGCAGCTGGCGGAAACCGTGCAGATCGACGGGAAACCGGCCATCGAAGATAGCGCCGTGCGCGAAAAACTCGCCACTTGGTACGTGCAGGAAGCAGGGCTCAAATACACGAGCTACCGAACGCTGTCAGCGCTGTCACGGGGAGAAATCCCTGGACCAGAAAACTCCATTGGTAAATATGTAGGCGGGGTGAAGTCACAGGATATGGCGTCGTTCGCCATCGATCTTCTGGAGCAGCAGGGTATCGTGCGCGATCGCGAGCACGACTTAGCCTTGGGGTCGCTCTTCCAGGATACCTACATGTCTATCCCGGGTTTACGCATTGCCGGGGGTACCGACGAGATCATGGCCAATATCATTGCTGAAAGAGTACTCGGCCTGCCGCAAGAACCACGGATGGACAAAGGCATTCCCTTTACGGAAGTGCCGACGGGCAGTTAGCCCGCCATCGGGGACTGGGTCAGCGCTAGGGGCTGACGCCTACCCCGCACTCTTACTCGGCGTCTGCAGCGAGTAGATGTTGTATTGGTCGGTGTCGATGTCTTCGAGCACCGTTTCACCGGCCAGCACGCTGGCCTTCCAAGCTTGCTGTGCGGCTTCACCGGCGTGAAACTCCGGCATCACTTCCTTGGCGAAGAGCTCCAAGCTCGCGCAGATGTCCTCGTGTTTGTTCTTACCGGCCTGATTGAGCAGAATGACCTGGTCGACGTTGACGGACTGAAATTCCTTCAGCCGCTGACGGATTGTATCTGGGGAGCCGACCAAACCCGAGTTTGGCTTTTCCTGCTTGCCCGCACCGGAAGCCTTCCACTCCTGGTAGCGCTCCCACAGGTTGACGGTACCGGGTTCGAAAGGCCCTTCCTTGTTGTAAAGAATGAGTGAGAACTGGAAGAACGACCAACCGTCCATCTTTTCCTGGGCCTCTTCGTCGGTGTCACAACACATGAACGGTGCGACGACTGCGAGATTTGGATTCGGCTGGTAATCGCAAAGCAGGTCGCGGTTGTGGAGGAACTCGTTGTAGTAGGCATTGCACCACGCCCGGGCGGACTCGGGGCTGACGAAAGAGAACCCCAGCGCTCCGAGGCCCCGGCGTCCGGCCATGCGGATAGTCTCCATTTGCGAGCAGGCTACCCACAAGGGTGGGTGTGGTTTTTGCAATGGTTTGGGGATGACGTTACGCAGTGGAAAGTCGAAATACTCACCGTGAAACTCCCAACCTTCCTCCCAAAACATCGGCAGGGTGGCGCGAACCGCTTCTTCCCATACCGCGCGTTTCTCTCGAAAGCGACGGTCGAAGGGGTGTAGTTCAGTGACGCTGCTACCCTCGCCAATACCGAGTTCGACACGCCCGTGACTCACTAAGTCCAATGTTGCAACCCGTTCCGCTACGCGCGCGGGATGATTGGTGGGCAGCTGAATGATGCCGTGTCCTAACCGGATGTTTTGCGTTCGCTGACTGGCCGCCGCGAGGAACACTTCGGGTGCGGATGAGTGTGAGTATTCTTCGAGGAAATGGTGTTCGACTTCCCAGGCGTAGTCGAATTGCAATTTGTCGGCGAGTTCGATCTGATCGAGTGCCTGGTTGAAGAGCACATATTCGCTGTCATCCTCCCAGGGCTTGGGTAGTTGCAGCTCGTAAAACACTCCGAATTTCATAACGGTTTCCTCGAGTTTGTTATGTTGTGAACTAGTCGAACAGTCCGACCGGACTGCGATTCATGACACTGTAGTCCGGTCCTTCGCGGCGCCAGCCGTAGGGTTGATTGACACCGAGCAGGTTCAACATGGTGGCGTTGTCGCGGTACTTGTCCAGGAACGCTGCGGACGTCGCCCCTTTGTGTTGTTCCTGGGTCTGCACGAACTGGCGGCAACAGTACACCGCGAGGTTCATTCGGATGCCGGGCACTTGACGTGCGTAAGAGCCGTGCCAGGTATTGCCGTGCCAGATCACTGCATCACCGGGATCGAGATCCATTGCCACCGCGGCGGGGTTACTCAGATCTCCCCCCAACACGATTTCATGAGCGCTCGGCGGTCGTGCGAGCATATGACTGCCGGGCACGAGTGCGAGAGCGCCAGCCGCTTGGCTGTAGGGCGTCAACGCGTAGTTGATGTTTGCGACTTGTGAGTAATGCGGGAACGGCGCGGGCATGCCGTTGCCATTGTCACTGTGCAACGGCACGACACCGTTGTTGCCCGGTCCTTTGAAGTGACATCCAAGACTCGACAGGAGCAAGCTTTCGCCCAGCAGATATTGCATCAATGCCAGCGGTTTCTCCTCTAAGAGAATGTCCTCGAAGACCGGGTCGTCGTACAAGAGGTAAGGCAAGTAAGTCATGCCTTCGAACTCGTCTTGCGTGGCAGTGTCGATATCGATCTGCCGGCCGGTATCTTCCTCGACGCGCTTGAGAATGGCTGCCTGCGCCCGTTCGACGGTGGAGTCAGTCAATATGCCTTTGAGCGTGGTGTAGCCGACGGCCTCTAGCTCAGCGAGATGCTCGTTCAAACCCAAACGGTCGAGGTGATCAAGCACTCGTCGCCGCGCCGCGTCGCCCTTATTGCGCAGCGCCTGGGCATGTTTCTCCAACCGTTCACGTGTGAGGCCACTGGTATCGGCCATAGCGCTCTCCCTCCACAAAAGAATCCGCTACTACTTTTATACCGCATAATCGACGGAAATGAAGTTGCCGGAAATGGGGTCGGAGACAAACAAGCGCTGCGGAATTGGGGTCGGAGACGAAAACTCGGCCAGGAATTGGGGTCGGAGACACCTGTTAGTCGTTGAACCATAAGGAAAAATTGGAATTTCAGGCTCGGGGTGCGTTGAGCCCACCGCTGGAACGCGGTAAGTTTAGGTGTGGTTGAAGGGAGAGTCGTATGCAACTCATGTCCGAAGACGAATGGGCGAAAAAGTGCGCCGATGACGGCGAATTTGCGTTGGCTGCGCGCCACTGGAACGGTGGTTTGCGCCTACAGATCGGTGATCAGCGGCGAGAGCTGGCCTTGGACGACGGGCAGGTCAGACCCGGTTCGAACGGTGCCTCGCAGGGGATCATTCAATACAAGGCACCGGAAGATACGTGGACGCGCATGTTAGAAGCAGTGCCGGAGCGGTTCTTCAACGATCTCACTGCTAATGTCGCGCACGGTCTCGGTATCGAGTTCAAGGGCGATCGCGTCGTTCAAGCTCAATACTACGCAGCAATCATGCGGGCGGTGGAACTGCTTCGGCCTCAGCCACAGCAGTATCCCCTGCGGCAAGGGGATGTCGGTCCGGCGGATCGATTCGACGCACCGGTGGGACGTTACGTGCACTTAGATCTCGACGGGCACGACCATCGCATTTACTTCGAGGAAGCAGGGCAGGGCATACCGCTCATCATGCAACACACTGCCGGGTGTCACAGCAGTCAATGGCGCCACCTGTTCGAGGTGGGAGCGATCACCGACCGGTTTCGTTTGATTGCTTACGACCTGCCTTATCACGGCAAGTCGATACCCCCAGTCGAGAAGGAATGGTGGGCAGAGCCATACCACTTGAAGGGCGCCTTCCTGCGCTCGATCCCACTCAAGCTGGCGCGGGCGCTCGACCTCGAGCGACCCGTCTTCATGGGGTGCTCGGTCGGCGGATTGATGGCGCTGGACATGGCCCACAAACATGCCGAAGATTTTCGCGCGGTCATATCCGTAGAAGGCGCCTTGAACATCCCAGGTAGCACCGACGAGCTGACGGAACTCTATCATCCTCAGGTCAACAACGAGTACAAGGCGCGCGTGATGGACGGTTTGATGTCGCCCACCTCGCCGAAATGTTATCGCAAAGAGACCAGCTTCGTTTACGCGTGCGGCTGGCCGCCGGGTTTTATCGGCGACTTACACTACTACGTGGACGAGTTCGACCTGCGCCAGAAAGCAGGCGAGATCGATACCAACAAAGTGGGTGTGCACATCTTGAGTGGCGAGTACGATCACAGCGGCACCAGCGAACTCGGGCAAGAAGCTCATCGAGCCATTGCGGGTTCGACTTGGGTCGAGATGAAAGGCGTCGGGCACTTTCCGATGTCGGAAAATCCGGATGCGTTTCTCGAATACCTGTTGCCGATTCTGGAGCAGATCGCCTAAGCGAGTTACAACGTCAACCAACCGCCGTCCACCGGCAGGTAGATGCCGGTGACGAAGTCGCTCATCGGCGAGGCTAGAAATACCGCTGCCTTACCTTGCTCCAAGGGGTCGCCCCAATGACCTTTCGGTAGGCGCGCGATACGGTCCGCGACAGTGTCGGCCAAGGGGTCGCCGCTGGGCGGTGGGACCACTCCGCTCGTTGCAGGTGGCTCGCCTTCTCCTACCCACGTCGGTCCGGGAGCAAGTGCGTTGACGTTGATGTTGTGGGGCGCCAGTTCCAATGCCAGCGCCTTGGTGATTTGCGCAACGGCAGCTTTGGAGCCGTCGTAAGTCACACCCACTCCGGGCGTCACTGCTTGGGTCGAAGATACATTGATGATGCGCCCGCCGTTCCCGGCCTCGATCATTAATTTGGCTGCAGCGCGTGCACAATAGAATACGCCATCGACGTTGACGGACCATAACGTGCGCCACATGTCATCGGTGATGCTTGCGACCGGACCGCCGAATTCGCGGTACACACCTGCATTGTTGACGAGAATATCCAGCCCGCCGAGCTTGGTCTGCGTGTGTTCCATGGCCGCCTGAACCTCGGCGGCATCGGTGACATCGAGATACATGGCCTCGCCGCCGATTAACTCCGCCGTGGCTCGCGCACCGTCGACGTTGACGTCGCTGACCATCACCGTGGCACCTGCACCGGCAAGGGCTGTTGCGATCCCCCTACCGATACCCGTCGCACCGCCCGTGACATGGGCAGCCTTACCGTTCAGATTGATCCAATCGTGGACGTTCATGCGCACTCTCCTGAATTAACTGGGTGATGTATCTTCTTCGGCCTGCTTTTTGACCTGCATTGACCGTTGTCGTTGGGCCGTGTATTACTCCGCGACTCCATACCTTAGTTTGAGGCGACGCGCCCGTGAAGCAACAACCTCTGGACGGGTACACCGTCCTCGATTTCGGTCAGGTTTACAACGGACCCTATTGCGGATTCCTGCTGGCACAAGCCGGAGCTCGCGTGATCAAGGTGGAATCGTTGCTTGGCGAGACATTGCGTGCGCGAGGCGACAAGACCACCGCCAGCTACCCTTTTGCGTTACTCAACAGCAACAAACAAAGCATGACGCTCAACATCAAGAACGACGATGCGCAAGCCTTGCTCAAACGCCTGGTCAAAAAGGTCGATGTTGTCTTCGAGAACTTCGCTCCGGGCACCATGGACAAGTACGGTATCGGTGCAACCGCCTTGCGCGCCGAAAATCCGCGGCTCATCTATGCCTCCAGCACCGGTTACGGTGTCGCCTCCGGGCCGTATCGTGAGTATCTCGGTATGGACATCACACTGCAGGCCATGACGGGTGTCATGAGCATTACGGGCGAAGACGGCGGGCCACCGCTGAAGACCGCTGCTGCGTTTGCCGATTTCATTGCGGGCACTCACCTTTATGCGGCCATCGTCAGTGCGTTGCTGGAACGCGAACGTTCGGGAGAGGGTGCCACTGTCGATATCTCCATGCAGGATTGCGTGTTTCCGACTCTGGCCACCGCCTTGGGTTCGTATTACGTCGCCGGTGAGCAACCGCCACGCGCGGGCAACCGGCACCCGGGACGGGCGCTGGCTCCCTACAACGTGTACCCGGCCGCCGATGGTCACGTGGCGATCATCTGCATTCGCGAAGGCCACTGGCGCAAGTTGTGCAAGGCCATGGAACGCGAAGATCTCACCGATGACGTACGCTTCGTCGACGTCAAAGTGCGCTCCCTCAACATGGATGCGGTGGACGCGGAAGTCGCGCGCTGGACATCTCAACACACCCGCGCGGAGATCTTCGAAGTGGCGCAGGCCCACGGCGTCATCTGCGCGCCGGTCAAGGGGCTGCAAGATGTCGTCGACGACCCTCACCTCAAAGCCAGAGGCTCTCTGGAGATGCGTCCGCACGCGGGGTTCGGAGAGATTGCGCAGCTACACACACCGCTGCGATTTCGCGACATCGAGCCACCCGAATTGACCGATGCCCCAGCCCTCGGTGAACACACCGCGGCGATCTTGAACGAAATCGCTGGCTTGGATGCGGCAGAGATCGAACATTTACGGAAGGCGGAAGCGATCTGACTGCCAATTAGCCGGTATTTCCGGTATAAATCCGAGTCGGATACAGTTTTGGCATTTGCAGGGGAGAGGCGCATGGCAGTGAGCGTTGCCGATCAAGTACCTATCGCGGAGGGGCTATTCACGTGGCCGTCCAACGACCCGCGGCTGATTGGCAGCCGGTGCAGTCATTGCGGGGTCGTGACCTTTCCTGCGCAGGACAGTTGCGCCGCCTGCTCGGGCACCGACACGGAAAACATCGAACTCGAGCGTCGAGGCACCCTGTGGACGTATACCCTGCAGTGTTTCCTGCCCAACCGGCCGCCGTACGACGGGCCGGAAACGCCGGAGACTTTCAAGCCTTTCGGTGTCGGGTATGTGGAGTTGCCGGACCAAACCCGCGTGCAAACGCGAATCAAGACCAACGATGTAAACAAGTTGAAGGTCGGTATGGAGATGGAGCTGGTGGTAGAAAAGTACATCGAGCGTGACGGTAAAGACGTCGTTTCCTACTTCTTTCAACCAGTGGATGAGTTGTAACTCAAGCGAACGAACAAACTCGGGAGAGCAATTGTGGACGTAGCGATCATTGGAATAGGCATACACCCTTTCGGCCGTACCGACGGCGTGACGGGATTGGAGCAGGGCGTGTACGCCGCCCGGCAAGCGCTGGACGATGCAGGCCTCGAATGGCCTGACATGGAGTTCGCTTACGGTGGCACGGGCGCTGCCGAAAAACCGGACACGATGGTGTCGAAACTCGGCTTGACGGGTTTGCAATTCATTAACGTCTCCAACGGCTGTGCCACCGGCGGCAGTGCTTTGCAATCCGCCTACATGGCGATCAAATCCGGCATGTTCGACATCGGCGTCGCGGTGGGATTCGATAAACACCCCAGAGGTGCGTTTACCGTCGATCCAGAGGGCAGCGGTCTCGGCAAATGGTACGGTGACGTCGGCATGGCGCTGACACCGCAGTTTTTCGGCATGAAGATCCAGCGTTACATGCACGAATTCGGTATCAGCGAGGACACGCTCGCGCGGGTCTCGGTCAAGAACTTCAAGAACGGCGCGATGAACGAGAACGCGTGGCGCCGCGAGGCCTTCAGCTTCGAAGACGTCATCAACTCACCGATGGTGTGCTCGCCGCTGCGCAAATACATGTTCTGCTCGCCCGCGGAAGGTGGGTGCGCAATGATCCTGTGTCGCGCCGACAAGGCGAAGCAATACACCTCGAACCCCGTGTACTTGAAAGCCGCGGTCGTCAAGACCCGCAACTTCGGTTCGTTTGAGGTGTTTTCGCAAAACCAAGCACTCGATCGTGCCGATTCACCGACCGTGAAGGCGTCCCAGGCGGCATTCGAAATGGCCGGTGTGGCGCCCGAGGACATTCAGGTGGCGCAACTGCAGGATACCGAGTCGGGTGCAGAGATCATGCATATGTCCGAAAACGGCTTTTGCAAAGACGGCGACCAGGAAGAGTGGCTGGCTAACGGTTGGACCGAGATCGACGGCAGGCTGCCGGTTAACACCGATGGCGGATGTATCGCTAACGGCGAGCCCATAGGTGCGTCTGGCCTGCGTCAGGTATATGAGATCGCGTTGCAGCTACGCGGCGGCGCCGGCAAGCGTCAAGTGCCTAACGATCCGAAAGTGGGTTACACACACGTGTACGGTGCACCCGGACTGTCCGGTGTAACGATACTGTCACGTTAGCTTGTCGAGAAGCGCAGCTAGAGCTGCTTAAAGGCGAGTTGCACCGCCTTTTTAATTTTCTTGGCGTCTTTCAGGAGACCTTCAGCGGGTAAGACGACCAGTTTGGCGCCTTGCCGTTCTTGCATGACTTCGATGCCGCCGCGATTGACGAACAAGAGTTCATCCGCCGCATCGAAAATCGCTAGTTGAAAGGAAATGGCAGCGATCGTGCCTTGGTAATTCTTGCCACCGAACAGTGCGAAACCGTCGCCGCTGTGTTTGACTTTTTGTTTTACACCGTCCCATTCGGCACGATCGTCTGTGAACACGGCAGACACAGGGCGCAGTGATATTTCCGCGAAAGCATCGACCGGATATTTATAGCGCATTTCGCGCTTAGCGTGGTCCCAAACGACCGCTTTACGCCGCGGGTCGAGCACGCCCTCGGCGTTGGTTAATCCACCGATGCGTTGTGCGAATGTGTTGCGAAGTTCTTCGTAAGGTGCGATGCCAACGGTCTCGAGTTTCTTCTTTGCCAATCGCTGAGTGGCTTCCGCCTCGATCATGCCGCGCATCTCGTGAGAGAGTTCGAAAGCGGGTGGAAAGTCCAAGGGCGAGAGTGAAATGGATTTGACGCGTTGCTTGAACTCTTTCTTACTGAGAATGTACGGCGAATCTTTGGCAGCATACGCGCTGGCCGCGAACCCCACGTACACGAGCGCTACTGCTAGAATCAAACCCATCAATCGCTTCATGAGGGCAATTTACGCCTTTGGGAGACCGTTTGCACACCCCCGAAATAGGTCTTCACTCGCCTTGGGGGTTTGGTCAAAATAGAGCGTTGACAGCCTCGACTGCGCGACGTCTATTGCCATGAACGCCAATCCTTACCGTACACTGTCTACTACTTGCCTCTGCACGCTTCTGTGCGCACTCTTTATCGGCGCCACCCTGGCGACCCCAAGCGTGCACGCAAAAATCAAGCCAATTCAAGAGCTTACCCAGCTCCCTGAAAACGAGCGCGAGGACAATCTGTGGCTGATTGCCAGCAACCACGAGAACAATGTGCACAACGACGGGCGCATGCTGCACGATGCGAACGTGGAGCGCTATCTGGAGGGCATGGCCGACAAGATGTTGGGGAATGCCATCGACCACGTGGGCGTGGACATCGATTTCTTCATCGTCAAAGACCCGATGCTCTCGGCTTGGGTGTACCCCTACGGGACGATTGCCATTCACACCGGTCTTATCGCCGGTGTGGAGAACGAAGCGCAACTTGCCGCCATTGTCGCGCACGAGCTTTCGCATTTTTTGCAGCGTCATTCCTATCGCGAACTCGTGGCGGAGCGGCGGCAGGGCGTTTTGGGTAAAGGGCTGGGGTTGTTGTTGACAGCGGCCGCGGCCAGTCAAACCGGTGTGATCGATACAAATCTGATGAAGGCCGGGGGGGTGTGGACCGACCTGGTCACCAGCGGTTATTCACGAAAGAACGAGCACATCGCGGATGCCGAAGGCCTGGAACTGATGAAACGGGCGGGGTATGAACGTCACGAAGCCGTGGCAGCGTTCACTGCGCTCAAAGACAACGACATCTACGGCGTCGTCAATGTCAGCCAACTGTGGAGCAGCCACCCGAAGCTCGACGATCGCATCGACAACGTCGGCAAGGCGGTGGCCAAAGAGAAAAAGTCTAAGGGCTATGCGCCCGGCACGCCTGCGGATCCGCGAGCCTACTATACGGCGGTGGCACCGATTTTGTTGCTCAATGCCAAATTGGATATTGCCGAGCGCCAGTTCGGACGTGCCAGAAACGCGCTCAACAAGTACCTTAAGGTGCGTAATGACGATCCGGAAGCGCATTTTCTAGTCGGCGAAACCTACCGGCTTCAAGCACCGGCTGGGCCCGAGTTCACGGATCGTACTAAAGCCTACGAGGCGGCGCTTGCGCAGGATTCGGGTTACGCTCAAGCGTATAAGGAACTCGGTCTGGCACTACGCCAGGCGGGTGACAAGACTTCGGCAACAGAAGCTTTCGAAAACTACCTGGCGCGCGAGCCAGACGCGCTCGATGCAGGTATCATTAAATGGTACCTGCAATCCTTGTAATCTAATATTGGCGCCTCAACGAACGATCATCCTGCACGTCGGGATCGCGGTTTTGCTCGTGGTCATGTGCGGCTGCGCGCCTCAGGATCCGGTTACACCGGATAAACCCAATCTCGTTCTCATCGTCGCGGACGACCTCGGTTACACGGATCTCGGCGCGTTCGGCGGCGAAATCGAGACGCCGAATCTCGACGCGCTGGCTTACGATGGCTTACGCCTGACCAATTTTCACGCCGGAGCCAGCTGTGCGCCGACCCGCGCCATGCTGATGACAGGCACCGACCATCACGTCGCGGGCATGGGTTCGCAAGGTGGCTTGGTCACGGCCAACCAAAGCGCATCTCCCGTCTACGCGAACCAACTCCGGCCTGATGTGCCCACCATCGCGGAACGCCTTGGTGCCGCGGGATACCGCACATACACCGCCGCTAAATGGCATCTGGGTCATGATGAGGCGGCCCTGCCGCACCGGCGCGGATTCGATCGCAGCTTCGTTTTGCTGGAGGGGGGCGGTGGCCACTTCGATGCCACGCCCTTATTCGAGCACTACGAACGCGCCACGTGGTTGGAGGACGGTGCACCGATCACTTTGCCTCAAGACTTCTACTCGAGCGACGACTTGGTTAAACGTTTGCTCAGCTACATCGAAGATACGCCTGCTGGGCAGCCTTACTTTGCGTATCTCGGCTTTACCGCGCCCCACTGGCCGCTGCAGGCGCCCGAGCAGGACATAGAGAAATATCGCGGTCGCTATGCGCGCGGGTGGGACCACTTACGGGAGCAGCGCATGGTGGGCGCGAAGCGCGTGGGTGTAGTGCCGCAAGCGTCCATCGCGGTCCACCAGGAAGCCGGCATGGTGCCCTGGGCCAGCCTGAACGTGGAAGATCAAGCGCTCAACGTTGCCCGCATGGAAGTCTACGCCGCCATGGTCGAGCGCCTAGACAAAAACGTTGGAACATTGCTCGAAGCCCTGCGTTTACGCGGCGAACTCGACAATACCTACATTGTCTTCATGTCCGACAACGGTGCGGAAGCACACGACATGGAGGCGCGGGCCAATGTGGATGGCTGGGTGGATCGAACCTTCGACAACTCGTTGGACAAGATCGGCAGCGAAGCGTCTTACGTGGTTTTGGGTGCAGGCTGGGCGCGTGCCGGCGCGGCACCTTTCAGAGCATCGAAAAGCAAAGTCTCCGAAGGCGGCGTGCGCGTTCCGGCGTTTGTGTGGAAGCCTGGACAGATCGCGGCGGGTGTGGATGACACTTATATGCGGGCGATGGATATTCCCGCGACGTTTGCCGAGATCGGCGAAGCGGCTCCGGCTGTGACCGACGCGGCGATGTTGGGACGCAGCCTGCTCGAGCGCTGGCACGGCGGTGCTGTGAGTGCCTATGATTCCGGCGAAATCGTCGCCTACGAAGTCTATGGCCGGCGCAGTGCCGTGCGCGGGCCGTGGAAGGTGTTGCTGCAGGAAGCACCCTACGGCACGGGAGAGTGGCAGCTGTATAATCTGGAAGAGGACCTCGGCGAGCAGATTGACTTGAGCGAAACGCACCCCGAGATCAAAACAGCGCTGATCGCGGGGTGGCAGCGCTTTGCCGAAGAGGTGGGTGTCATCCTACCGGACACTCCGATTACGTATTGAGCGGACACCGAAGGAACGTGTCGCTCCACCATGGAATGGTGCTGGCAGCACCAAACCGCTAAGGTACACATATGATGTTACTGCTTCTTCAGCAGGGCCAGTATGCGCTGTTTGCCGTGCTGATCATTGCGCTCATTCTTTCCTTGTCCTTTCACGAGTACGGTCACGCAATCGCGGCCAAGTGGCAGGGCGACCTGACCGCCGAGCGGGCCGGGCGTTTGACGCTCAATCCGATTGCGCATATCGATCCGTTCGGATTGATCATGGTGATGATGGTCGGCTTCGGTTATGCCAAGCCGGTGCCGGTGGATCCACGTAACTATAAGTCACGTTGGTCGGACTTGTGGGTCTCGGCGGCGGGTCCGTTCATGAACTTGGTGCTGGCTGTCATCAGTTGGAACGTCTTGTTGATACTCGCCAAGAACGGCATGGCGACCCCAGGCATGGAACTGTTCTTCGGTCTGTTGGCGACCATCAATCTGTTGTTGATGTTGTTTAACCTATTGCCCATTGGGCCGCTGGATGGGCACTACATACTGCCGTACTTTCTGCCGGATCACTTGGCCGCCAAGTATCTAGAGCTCAACGCACGATACGGCACCGCGGCTCTGCTCGGCCTGGTGATATTGAGTATCGCCGGTGTGCCCATCTTCGAGACGTTGCGTAACTTCGCCAACAAGCTGTTGTTGATCCTCACTTTCGTTTAGACGCCATGCTCACTTCCGCCGACCTCGAACGCATACAATCGTTGGTGTATCGACACATGCAGGCCACGCCGCAGTATGCCTGGCCGCTACTATGCGAGGCGCTTGGGCTCGAAGTGTGGGTCAAGCACGAGAATCACACACCTACCGGCGCGTTCAAAGTCCGCGGCGGTTTGGTGTATCTGGACGAACTCGAGCGCACGCAACCGCGGGTCGATCTCGTCACTGCCACGCGCGGCAATCACGGCCAGTCTATCCCGTATGCGGCGCGCTCGTTTGGCCGCACCGTGCATGTCTATGTCCCATTCGGTAACTCTGAAGAGAAGAACCGAGCCATGGTCGCGTGGGGTGCGCAATTACACGAGTTCGGCGGCGACTTCGATGAGGCGCGAATGGAAGCCGAGCGAGCCGCCCAATTGATGCAAGCGCATGTCGTGCCGTCGTTCAGCGAACACCTGGTGCGCGGTGTGGCGACCTATTTTGCCGAGCTCTTCGGTGCCGTTAAGGACCTCGACGTCGTGTATGTGCCCATTGGCATGGGTTCGGGTGCATCTGCGGCGGTGTGCATGCGTGACCTTATGGGGTTACGCACCAAGATAGTCGGCGTGGTGTCGACCGAGGCGGATGCGTTCGCCCGCTCGTTCGCGGCGGGGCAAATCGTGGAGACCTCCACGGCGCAGACGTTTGCCGACGGTGTGGCGACGCGTGTGCCGCACGAACAGGCCTTTGCAATCCTTAGGAAAGGCTTGGAACGCGTCGTGGCCGTCACCGATGACCAGATTGCCGAAGCCATGCGCCTGCTGTACCGCACCACACATAATGTCGCGGAAGGGGCCGGAGCGGCGGCTACCGCCGCACTGGGGGTCGACTTGGACCGCGGGGTCGTGAAGCGCGGCGACAAAGTGGCGGTGATTTTAACCGGCGGCAACATCGACAGCGCCTGGTTCGCTGACGTCCTCGAGGGACGGACACCGCGGCTTACGCTCGCCACGGCTCAAGCGGAGAAGTAGAGCCCATGCGCCGCAGCTACCTCGTTGCCACATCGAGTTGGTTTTTAGCTTTTGGTATGCAAGGCGTCGTGTTTGCGTGGCTGGTGACCATGGTGTTGCACGAACCGGCGGAGAATGTCGGGTGGGCACAAACCGCATTGTTGTTGCCCGGTATGTTGCTCATTCTGTTGGCGGGTTCTCTGGCCGATCGTGTCGGACCCGACCGGCAGGCAATGTGGGCACAATTAGCCGCGGCGTTGTCTCCGTGGCTGCTCATCGCCGCCATCCGAGCGGAGATGCTGACGTATCCCGTGATGCTGGTGTATGCCGTGATCATGGGCTGTGCCCAAGCCTTCGTAACGCCTGCGCGCGACGGCCTGTTGAACCACGTTGCCGAGGGGCGTGTACAACACACCGTGCTGCTGGCCAGCCTGTGTCAGTTTTCGTTTCAGATTGCCGGTTATGCGGTCGCGTGGTTTGCGGATGTGCTGGGTCCGGAGATCGTGCTTGGCGTGCAAAGTATCAGCCTCATGATTGGAGTGCTCGCCTATCATCGTTTGAATCCACACATTGCACGCACGTCGCGTTCAGAGTCGCATTCGGTGGTTGAGGGTGTGATCGAGGGTGCACGTACCGTGTTTGCTAGTCCGGTGATGCGAGTTGTGGTCATTCAGAATGTCGCCATGGCGTGCTTTTTCATGGGCAGTTTCATCGTGTCCTTTCCGCTCGTAGTGCGTGAGGTGTTTGCAGGCTCGTCGTCCGAACTGGCTTTTTTAAACGGCTTCAATTCTCTAGGGCTGGTGCTCACGATCTTGCTCATGCTGCGCGTGGGACACGTCGCCAAACCCGGTCGGGCTCTTTTACTGTTTCAGGGTTTGGGATCGGCTGTGCTTTTCATGGGTGGGTTGATCGACCAGTTTTGGCTGTTTGTGCTGATCATTTTCGTTTGGGGCTTGTGCGGGGGCATCGCCATGCCGATGTCGCGCACGTTGATGCAGGAAATCGCTCCGCCGGAGCAGCGGTCGCGGGTAATGAGCTTTTATGCGTTTTCCTTCATGGGCGCCGGTCCGTTGGGCACCTTGTTGTGCGGCTATCTTTCGGCGCTCATCGGGCCCCAGCAAGCCATCATGGCGTGCGCTGCTGCAATGCTTGCGGTGGTCTGTGCGGTGGGATTGTTTACGCAGTTGTGGAGCGCTCGCTCCGACAGCACTGTAGCGGGCGACGGTGTGCAAGAAGAGGCGCAGGTCGTGTCGTGATAACCCGTCTAAGCGTTGACATCGGCGGTACCTTTACCGATGTGGTGTTGGACCACCGCGGACGCCTTACGACGACCAAGGTGCTCACCACTTACGACGATCCCGCACGGGGTGTCATGACAGGAGTCGATCGCGTATTGGCCGAAGGGCAATCGCCTGCCGAAGACGTGCAACTGGTGCTGCACGGCACGACACTGGCCACCAATGCGCTGATTGCAAGACAGGGCGCTGCCACGGCGCTGCTGACGACAGCTGGGCACCGGGACGTTCTGGAGATGGCTTTCGAGAATCGCTTCGAACAGTACGATGTGAACATCGATCGCCCTGAGCCGTTAGTCCCGAGGCATTGGCGGGTGGGCATTGAGGAACGCATCAGTGCGGCGGGTGACGTATTGGTAGCTTTGAATGAGGCGCAGGTACGCAAGGCTGTGAGCGAATTGGTATCTCAGGGTGTCGAGTCCGTTGCGATTGGTTTTCTGCACAGTTATGCCAATCCGAGTCATGAGGTGCGCGTGGCTGAGATCATTCATGAGGTGTGTCCCCAAATGAGCGTTACCACCTCTTCCAGTGTTTGTCCCGAAATCCGTGAGTACGAGCGGTTCTCCACGACTGCCGCCAACGCCTATGTTAAGCCGTTGATGCGGACTTATCTCAGCAGTCTGGCGCAACGTTTGAGCGAGCGCGGGATAGGTTGCCGGGTGCTGATCATGACCTCCGGTGGTGGACTCACTACCATGGACGCTGCTGGGGAATATCCCATCCGTCTGGTGGAGTCGGGGCCGGCGGGCGGGGCCATTTTATCCGGACACATTGCGAGCAGACAGGGTATTGCCGAAGTGATGTCTTTCGACATGGGCGGTACCACAGCAAAGATCTGTCTGGTGGACGACGGTCAACCGCAGCACTCGCGATCCTTCGAAGTGGACCGCAGTTACCGTTTCAAGAAAGGCAGCGGATTGCCGGTACGTATCCCAGTGGTGGAGATGGTAGAGATCGGTGCAGGTGGCGGGTCCATCGCGTACGTCGACTCACTCAAGCGCATACAAGTCGGACCGGAAAGTGCGGGTTCCGAACCCGGCCCGGCGTGTTATGGCAGAGGGGGAGCGCGCAGCACGATCACAGACGCGGATGTGGTGCTCGGTAAGGTATCGCCAGAAACGTTCGCGGGTGGAACTTTGAAGTTTGACGGCGACGCCGCTAACGCGGTGGTGAGCAACGATGTTGGCTCGATATTGCGAATGGACGTAGCCAGTTGTGCGCACGCGGTCGTGCAGATCGTCGAAGAAAACATGGCTTCGGCGGCGCGCGCGCACGCCGCGGAGTGGGGCAAAACGATGCGGGGCCGTACCCTGATCGCGTTCGGTGGCGCTGCCCCGTTGCATGCGGTGGGGCTGGCAGAGAAGCTGCATATAGAAGAAGTTCTTGTGCCGCGCGGTGCAGGCGTTGGCAGTGCGCTTGGATTCCTGCTTGCGCCGATCCGGTTCGAGGTTGTGCGTAGCTTTGTCAGCAACATTGAGGAGATAGATCGGACGCGAGTTAGCGTACTGTTCAAAGCCATGCGTGACGAAGCATTGGCTGTCGTAGGTGGCGTCGTGGACGCCGCGAAGTTGTTGGAAGTCTGCCATTGCTATATGCGCTATGTTGGGCAGGGCTACGAGATTGCCGTTGCGGTGAGAGCGGATGCAGTATCGCCGTCCGTATTGAGGACGAGCTTTGAAGCGGAATATTCGCGTCTGTATGGACGTACCATTCCGGGTATGGCTATCGAAGTGCTGAGCTGGACGCTGGCTTTGGGAGAAGGCGTGTCGGATGGCCGGTCGCTGGGCGAGGAAACGCCTGTCAAATCCGCCGATGACGCTATGGCAGCGGTCGAATTGTACGACGGATCGCGGTGGACGGCGGCTCAGCGTCTCGCACGCAGCGCTCTTGAGCCAGGTGTCGTGCACCGCGGTCCGCTGATAGTGGTCGAGAATCAAACGTCTACCGTGGTACCCGAAGGCTACCAGGCTGAAGTGCTCGCCGACGGCGCGCTCAGAATCAGCAAATATTGAACACAATGGACGAACTCACCATACAACTTGTTTGGAATCGCTTGTTAGCCATCGTGGAGGAGCAAGCGCAAGTGCTGATGCGCACAGCCTTCAGCACCGTGGTCAGAGAAGCAGGTGATTTGTCTGCCGGTGTGTTCGATTGTCGGGGGCAGATGCTCGCGCAGGCAGTGACGGGCACACCCGGCCATGTCAATTCCATGGCCGATGCCGTGGGTAAGTTTTTGAACAAATACCCGCTGTCCAGTCTGCGTCCCGGTGATGTGTTATTCACCAACGACCCATGGGACGGCACTGGGCACTTGAATGACTTTACCGTGGTCACACCGGTATACGCGCGAGAGCGTTGCGTTGGTTTGTTCGCCTCCACCAGCCACATCGCCGACGTCGGGGGGAGGGGCTTTGGGCCCGATGCCAACGATCTCTTTGAGGAGGGCATTCGCGTACCCATTGGCTATCTCATCCGTGCAGGCGAACTCAACGCCACTTTGTTGGATCTACTCAAGGCCAATGTGCGCGATCCGCTTGTGGCAGAGGGTGATTTGTATTCACTGGTCGCTTGCAACGATGCCGGTGCCGCAGCGTTACTGGAAATGCTAGACGATTTCGAGTTGAGCGATCTGGAGTCCGTCGGGGCTGTGATGCTCAAGCGCTCGCGTGAGGCCATGGTTAAACAGATCGCAGAGCTTCCCATAGGCCGCTACCACTACGCGATGACGGTCGATGGCTACGATGCGCCGGTGACGCTGAACGCGGCACTGAACGTTGCCGGAGACAACATTCGTATCGATTTTGCCGGCAGCTCACCAATCTCGCCGCGCGGGATCAACGTGCCGCTGCCTTACACACAAGCGTATGCCTCTTTCGGCGTGCGCTGCATTGTGGGCAACGACGTGCCTAACAACGCCGGATCACTGGGTGTGATCCATGTGTCGGCACCGGAGGGTTGTATCCTCAACGCCCGACCACCCAGTGCGGTATCGGCGCGACATGCCATCGGACAGATGCTGCCTGACGTGGTGCTCGGGTGTCTGCAACAGGTCGTCCCGGAGCAGGTGCCCGCGGAGGGAGCCTCGTGCATTTGGAATCCGGTCTTTATGAACACTGTTGACGCTGCGGCACAGCCATTTGTCATCAACCCCATCTTCAATGGCGGCACGGGTGCACGTGCGGGCAAGGATGGCTTGTCCACGACCGCATTTCCCTCCGGAGTGAGGACCACGTCCACAGAGGTCAATGAGGCGACCGCGCCTTTGGTGTTCTGGCGGCGCGAATACGCACCCGGATCCGCTGGCGCCGGTCAGTTCCGAGGTGGGCTCGGACAAACCATTGAAATCGAGCACATCGACGGTGCTGCTTTCGTGATGTCTAAGATGTTCGACCGGGTGCGGCACCCTGCACGGGGGCGTGATGGCGGAAAATCCGGTCAGGCGGGGGCGGTGTATGTGATAGGGCAGGACGGAGTAAGACAGGATCTGCCTGGCAAGGGCCGGGATGTTGTACCCCGGGGGGCGCGGCTGGTGATGACCACACCCGGAGGAGGGGGTAGCGGCGCCGCAGCAGCACGCGATCAGGCCGCCGCTGAGCAGGACCGGCGGGCAGGATTGCTGGAATAACTGCGCCTTGCGGGTTCAATTGCCGGTGTTGGCTTAGGGGGTTGGCTTAGATAGAATCGCGGTCCCGGTCAGGGGTTTCAAGCGAGTGTAGCTCAGTTGGCAGAGCGGAACCTTGCCAAGGTTCAGGTCGTCGGTTCGAACCCGATCACTCGCTCCAATCTTCAAAATTTCACTCACAAGTCTCGTCTTGCCAGGTGGGCGGTGTGCCGCTAGGTTGATCCCATGCCTACCCGCTTCACTGCCGTGCTCTTTACCGCCGCAATATCGGTGTTGCTCGTTGCATCGGCGGTGGATGGTCCTGGCTTTTCTTTCATCGACGTACCGATCTGGTCCTTGCAGGATGCTCGGCACCTCATCGTTGCACTCGGTGGAACGTTTATACGGTTGCTTTTTTTCGTCGGCTTCATCGGAGTCGTGGCCGCGACCGGGTACCGCCTGCTACGCAAGTTCGGACTGCGACGTGGCGGTGCGCTCGTTATCAGTGTGCTTGCCTTGGCCTTACTCACCTCAATCTGTGCTTCATTGCGCGAGGGTGTCAATGTCGGTGTCTGGCCGTTCTACTTCTTGTTGAGTGTTCCGGCCGCGTTGGCAGGGTTGTTGACGGCGTGGCTGGTAAGCAAAACGTACGGGCGCAGTCGACTGCTGTTGGGCGGATTGGCCATGAGTATTGCTGGGGTCGTCGGATTAGCGGCCTTGGTGTGGCTGTTACATCAGCGTCATGATCTGGCGGTGGATCCAGAGCGGGTGACGTCGGAAGACCGGGTGCGCCTGACGAAACTCGTGCGCGACGCAAGCCCGCGCAACAAATCACCCACCGATGTCATCACGCTGCAGCTTTCGGACGACGACATAAACAAACTCATGAGCTGGGCACTGTCGCTGGGTAGTGGCGGTTTGAACGCGCGCGTGAGCTTAAATGATGACTACGTGCGTGTCGCTGCATCATTGCAGACACCATACGATCCCGGGCTGTTCATCAATGTGACGGGCGGCGGACGGTTCGCCATCTACGAGGGTGATTTGGAACTGGATGTCGACCGACTGCGGGTGGGGCGATTGCCGATACCGGCATTCCTGGCGAATTGGATCGGTCCCGCCGTGTACGGTTTGGTGGAACGCGACCATCGTGTGCGCCCGGTACTGAGGCAGCTGCATGCGGTCACGGTCCAACAAGGGGAACTCTTTGCACACTACGGTGGCATGGATCTCCCCAGTAATCTGCGCGACGATTTACTTGGGGCGTTGGGGGAGCAGGAGGTGCTCGTTACGTCGTTCTCTCAGTATATGCACACGTTGCGGCGAGCTAAGTCGCGCATGATGGGCTATCCGGAGGGAGAGCGGTTCGAGGTGCTGGTGCAGAGTGTATTCGACGCCGCACGGACGCGCGTCAGCAGGGATGGCAGCGACCCGCAACTGGAAGCACGCCTGGCTGTGGTATCCCTGGGACTTGCACTCGGCCACCCGCGTCTGTCCGAAGTGGTGACGCATTTACCGATGGGTTTCACCGAAGGATTGCGGCTGTGGTCGTTTGCACCGACTTGGGGGCGCTCCGACTGGACCCGGCACTTTTGGGTCAGTGCGGCGTTGGTGGTATTGGGGGACCAGGGCATCAGTACCGATGCCGGACGGTTGAAAGAAGAGATCGATGCGGGTTCTGGCGGTAGCGGATTTTCCTTTGCGGATTTGGGTGCGGATAAAGCCGGCGTCGCGTTTGCCGAGCACGTGACTGCGTCAGACACCGCGGCGCTCCATGCGATCATGCAACTGAGTAGGTCGGCGTCTGTTGTCGACTATGTGCCGCGTCTGGAGGATTTGCCCGAAGGCTTGACCCTGACCGAACTGCAGCGGGACTACGGCGGTGTCGGAGGCGCGCAATATGCACGGCTCGAAGCAGAGATCGACGCGCGCATCGGTCAACTTTATCGACAATAAAGGGGGTCGGAGACAAGTGGAGTGACAAACACCCGTCTCCGACCCCATTTTCCCGTTGCAGATTTGTCTCCGACCCTAATCTTAGCGGCGCCACCGCAGTGCAACCCTGTCCGCGGTCTTGAGGAGGCCATTGGATGGGCTTTGGTAAGGTTAGGGGGCGCGACATACATTGGGGTCGGAGACAAGTCACCTGAAGAAAAAATGTCTCCGACCCCAATTGCTTGCTGCAGATTTGTCTCCGACCCCAGATAGATCAAAGTTGCATCACGCGGATGTTGCGCAGCCGCCAAGGTTCCCGGTATAACCCGACGTTCGACTTGGCACGACGAGTTCTGGGGGAACGAATGGACGTGAAAGATAAGGTAGCGGTGGTTACCGGTGCGGGTTCCGGAATTGGCAGGGCACTGGCTCTCGGGCTCGCTGAACGCGGCGCTGCTGCAGTCGTGTGCACGGATCTGAACGGTGCCAACGCGCAAGAGACGGCGACGATGACCGGCGATACAGCATCGTCGAGTGCGCTGGATGTGGGCGATGAAGCCGCCATTGAACGACTGGTAGAGGAGATCGAGCAGACGCATGGTCGAATCGATCTCTTTGTATCCAACGCCGGATATGGCCAGGCCGGTGGCCTGGACCTCCCGACGGCAGATTGGATGAAAATGATGAATGTCCACACGTGGTCTCACCTCGCGGCGGCTCGAGCAGTGGTTCCGGGCATGATCCGACGGGGAGGCGGTTACCTCCTCAATACTGCCTCGGCCGCTGGGTTATTGACTCAGATTGATTCCGGGCCGTATGCCGTGTCCAAGCACGCCGCAGTGGCCTTCGCGGAGTGGCTGTCGATCAACTATGCAGAACAGGGCATCGGGGTCTCGGTGCTGTGTCCGCAAGCGGTCCGCACCAATATCCTGGGGCCGCGCAAGAACGACGGCAGACCGGCAAACTCGGGCCAGGCCAGCGGCGACGGTATTCTCGAGCCCGAAGTGGTTGCGGACGCCTGTCTCGACGCGATTTACAACGAGCGCTTTCTCGTGATTCCGCATCCGGAGGTCAAAACTTATTTCGAGCGCAAGGCCAGCGACTACGACCGCTGGCTGTCTGGGATGCGCAGGTTCAAGAAGAAACTGCAGGGCTAACCCCTCAAACACGGCCGCTCCCGCACCCGACGGCCGCCCCGCGGAGAATGGTCTCCGACCCCAACTCGGTGAAAAAAATCTCCTCCGGGCGTCAACGGTTTTCGCCGGCCTCCGTTGATATGCATACACAGCAACCACTCTGTATTTCAAGGAGGCAGTATGAAATCGACAGTAGCAATCGCAGGGCTCTTAGTCAGTGGCGCACTCCTCGTGCCGTTGAGCGCTTGGGCCGATGTCAATGAAGACACCGTCAATACCAAGAAAGTCAAGAAGACTTACGAGCTAGATAACGGCAATACCGTCGAAGTCGGTAAAGCCGCTCAGTGGGACGGTGAAGGGAATGCCCGCGCCAAACGCGGCTTCAGGGTGACTGACGAGGACGGCGATGTGATCAAGCGCGGTGTCGACCGCGCACGCAAGACCGATGACGGCAAGATGGCCCGCAGCAAGCGCCGCGAATGGACGGATGCCGACGGCAACACTTACCAGAAGCGCGCTCGAGGTCAGCGTGACGGTGAAGGCAACGCTCGTGGCCACCGTCAAGGGCGCAAAATCGACGCGGATGGCAACGTCGTGGCGAAGGGTCGTGATCGCGGACGTAAATACGAGGATGGCAGCTTCAAGCGCAAGACGCAGAAGCGTTGGATCGACGCCAACGGCAATCGCCATTCCAAAACCCGGGTGCGCAAGCGCGGCTAGCACCTCTTACCAAGGCTCCCCCTCTAAGCCGGGTGACGAAAGTCCCCGGCTTTTCTTGCGTTAGGTTTCTTGTTGGGATTGACGCGTCCGTCGTAACAGCGGTAGCGCCAGCATGAAGGCGGTGAGCACGAAGATACCGAGAGTGAGGGGTCTCTTCCACACGAACGCCCAACTGTCGTCCCATATCAACAGCGCACGTGCCAGATTTTCCTCGATCATGCCGCCCAACACGAAACCGAGCACCAGCGGTGCCATCGGAAAGTCGAGCAAGCGGAACAAAACGGCGACGCAAGCGAACATCACCATCAGATGGATATCGAAGGTGTTGAAACTTACGAAGTACACGCCAATCAACGAGAAAAACAGAATGAGCGGCAACAAGTAGGCAGACGGCATGTCGAGTATCTTCGCGATGTATGGAATGAGCGGCAGGTTGAGCGTCAATAACACTGCATTGCCGAGCCACATGGATACGATCACGGCCCAGAACATCTGCGGCTCGTTGATATACAACATGGGTCCGGGTTGCACGCCATAGGCTATGAGCGCGCCCAACAGGATGGCGGTAGTGCCCGAACCGGGAATGCCGAGTGTCAACAAGGGTACAAACGAACCTGTCGCGGCGGCGTTGTTGGCCGCCTCTGGGGCCGCCAGTCCACGTACGGACCCCTTGCCGAAGCGCCTGCGCGCCTCGCCGCGAGCCAGCCGCGCTTCCGTCGCGTAGGCAAGGAAGCTTGCGATTGTCGCACCGGCGCCCGGCAGCAAGCCGATGAGGAACCCGGAAACCGAAGCGCGAGCGGTAACGGGCGCGATCTCTTTGGCCTCGTCCTTGCTGATGCGCATGGGACCGAGTTCGGGTAACGCCTCCTTATCATCCTGCTTGTTCCGTAGTATTGTCAGCAACGCTTCCGACAGCGCAAAAGTTGCCATCACCAGCAGCAAAAACGAGATGCCGTCGATGAGATCGATGAACCCGAAAGTGAAGCGTGGCACGCCGTGCGAGGGGTCGGCGCCCACCGTGGCGAGCATGAGGCCGACGACGGTCATCAATAGCGCCTTCAACAAGTTGCCCTGACCGCTGAACGCGGCAACGCTCACCAAGCCGAGCAGCATGAGTGCGAAATAGTCAGTGGACTGAAACAGCAGGCTGAAGTTGGCGAGCATCGGAGCGGCGACAACGATGCAGAGCGCGGCCACGATGCCGCCAGCGAAAGAACTGACAGCGGCTATTGTCAGCGCAGGTGCCGCACGGCCCTGTTGCGCCAGCGGGTAGCCGTCGAAAGAGGTTGCCACGGTGGAAGCGACACCGGGAGCATTCAACAATATGGAAGACGTAGAACCGCCGAAGATCGCCCCATAGTAGACCGCAGCCATCATGATGATGCCTGCCGTCGGGTCCAGGGTGGAAGCAATCGGGATCATGAGCGCGATGGCCGTCATGGGGCCAAGTCCGGGTAACATGCCAATAAACGTACCGGCTATACACCCGGCGATGAGGTAGACCACGTTCGTCAGCGTAAACGCGGTGCCAAGTCCAATCAGTACCCCATCGATCATGAGAGCTCCGTGAATTGGGGCCATGGGCTGACATAGACATCCAGGCCGTACTGCATCAGCAACCAGAAAGTCGCGCTCACACCAACCGCGACCATTGCGGCGAAGAACGCGGAGCGGGCTCCCAACGACTTGAACCCGACGAATAGAAACAACGTCGTGGCCAGCACGAATCCAAGCGGCTTGAGCAGCAACCCATACACCACCATGAGCGCGACGGTCCATGCGAACTGTGGCCACCGATACCGTGCTAACTCGAGCGGTGCGCTTTTAGGCGAAAACATCAGCAAGACGAGCGCCAAGCCGATGCCAACCGCGCTCAGCAAATAAGGCATGGATCTTGGCGTGAAGGCCGTGGACACCACGGACCGGGGTAGCGCGATGTCAACGCTCGAGATGGCGTAAACAATGCAAAAAACGAGAATGAGCAGCGCGCCAAGGCGCTCTTTCGTCAGCTTGTCCATCTCATGTGTGCTCTCGTTAGAGTAAACGCAAATCGGTCAACAGTATGCGCAGTTGTCGTTCTTGATCGACCAGGAGTTGTTCGAAGTCGTCACCACTGCGAAACAACGGCACCCATCCATAACGTTCGATCACAAGTTGCCACTCCTTGGTCTCGGTCAACGCGGCCAGCTTGCGTGTCCACATAGCCACGGTAGCGTCTTCCACGTTGGGCGGAGCAAAAAAGCCGCGCCAGTTGACGAAGTACGTACCCTTGGAGCCAGCTTCTTCGCAGGTGGGCGTGTCGGGCGCTTGCGGCAATCGCTGTTCCGCTGCAATGCACAGGATACGCACCCAGCCTTGTCCCACTAGGTCGGCGACCTCGCCATAGCCGGATGACAGCGCACGCACTTCGCCAGAAAGGAGGCCGACCATCGCTTTTCCGCCGGTATCGTAGGGGATGTACTTGACTGTGTTTGCATCGGCGCCGAAACCCCTGAAGGTCATCGCCGCGACGATGTGATCGGTACTCCCTCTAATCGAACCGCCTGCAATGGGTGTGTTGCGTGGGTTGCTTTGTTGAAGCTCAGCGAGCTCCATGAGCGTGTTGATGCTCGATTGTGCCCGTACGGCTATGACGGAGTAGTCCCCGATGATACTGGCGATCGGTTGCAGATCTCGAAACGAATGCGGAAACACGCCCTGCAGAGATCGCGCAACGATTGGGGTCGAATTCACCATCAACATATCGGCGCGACCGAGTTCGATGAGGTGCGCAATGGCCTTGCCGCCGCCGCCACCGGCCAGGTTTTCGTAGCGCACCCGGTCGAGCAACCGGGTTGCTGTCAGGGTTTGTCCGACTGCGCGTGCCGTGCGATCCCACCCGCCACCGGCAGAACCGGGTATCAGTAGATGCGCACTGTCAGTCGCGGCTCGAGCGATTGGCGCAAGCAGTTGAACCAGTAGCAGACATAGCGCCAGGTGCTTCATGGATCGGCGTGCTTGAGCAATGCGAGATAACGATAGAGCCCGTGCACGAATTTGCTGTAAGGCATGGTCACGAAAAACGTCAGCACAATACTCAAGTGCAGAAGCAGCAGCACGCCCATCCAATCCGTCTCGCGCCAGAACATGACCGCAAACCCGGTCACGCTGATAATGATGAGAAGGGCCGACAGCACGTTGTTCGATACATGGTTATCCAACGTGCCGTCTTCGTTGTGACGACGGGTCCATATGAGGCCCAGTGGGCCGACGATTAGACCGATTCCGCCAAGGGTACCGAGCACCACCGGCAGACTGGTATATGGAAACGGTGAAAGGCGCCCAAGCAGCAGTTCGTAGATCGTCGCAACCGTGGTGGCGGCCAGGCACAACACGAACCCCCACAATGTGAGCTGGTGGAAGTAACGCCTGCGCATCGAAAAAACCGTATCGCCGTTATTGCAGCCATCGGCTCGGCCACCGGACAGGTGACGCATCCGTGCCACCGCGTTGAGCGCGGAGAAGTGACGGGATGCCGAAACCGACCCGCGGTCGCGGTCGATCCGGCGCCAGAAGCGCCTAGCGCTCAATGCCATCGCGATTACCGCGAAACCGAGGCTCGTCACAGCCAGAGTGACGATGGTGTTGTGTGGCAGCACAGCGTAGAACGCGCCGGGTCCCGAGTGACTTATGCTGAACGCATCGGGCACCGCCAGCATGGCACCCACTGCGAGAAATACCCACATGAGCACAATCAAAACCAGTACCGTAGCGGGTCCTCGGGCGTGGAAAGATACGGCGAGCGCCTTGGGCCAGGCGAACTCAGCGTAGGTTTCGGTACGTAACTCATTGAGCAACCGTGGCAGGTTAACGTCGAATTCGTGGGGTGGTTTGTACTGACAGGCGTGATAGCACGCCGTGCAGTTGTGGCATAGGTTTGCCAGATAATGCATATCCGATGCGCGTTCACCTGCTTGCGGTGAGAGTTCGGGTATTGCAGTGAACACTGGGCAGTATCCCTCACAGTAGCGACATGCGTTACAGATATCGACGAGACGGATCGTCTCCTGGACGCGGCTGTTCACAAGACGCTCGCTTCACGACCGGCGATGCGACCGAAAACACCGCCGATGGTCATGCCTGTACCCGCGCAATAACCTTCGCCGAGGATGTTCCCCGCCATGATCTCGCCAGCGGCGAACAAGTTCGAACACGCAGTTCCATCGTCGAGCTGCACGCGCGCTGTGGTGTCGACCTTGAGTCCGAGGTAAGTAAATGTAATCCCGGGTTTCAGAGGGTAGGCAAGGAAAGGTGCTGTCTCGATCCGCTGTGCCCAGTTGGTTTTGTCGGGTTGCAGTCCCTGCGTGCGACAGCCGTCCAGCGTCTGGCGATTGCTCAGACCCGGAACGACTGCATCGTTGTAGCGAGCGAGAGTGACCAGGGTCTGACGCGGTAGCTGTAATAGATCGATCAGAGCCTCAAGGGTAGGGGCTTGCACGGGAGGTAGCGCGGAAGGCATGAAGTAGGTAGCGGCAGTTGCGTCGTAGATGACGTAAGCCGTTTGATCGGGCTGCTGAGCGATGAGCCTGCCCCAGATGGCGTAGCGCCTCGGCCAGATATCCTCGCCTTCGTCGTAGAAGCGTTCGCCGGAAGTGTTCACGACCACACCGTACGGGATCGCATCGGTGCGGGAGACGATCCCGCCGTCGAACTGCGGTGCGCGGGCGTCGACGGCGATGGCGTGACACTGAGTGGGATCGCCGACGGTCGCCGCACCCTGTTGCATGAGGTTAGCCAGTAAGCGGCCGTCGTTGTTGGGTGTGCCGCGCACGATGAAATTGTGCGCCGCTTCTCCCCAACTCTCGGCGAGCCAATCGAGATTGGCTTGAAAGCCGCCGCTGGCCACGATCAATGCATCGGCGGAGACAGGAAAGGTTCGCTCGCCCTGCCTGCACCAGATGCTGGTGAAGCGAGGGCCGTCCAACTCGATGTGCTCTACACAAGTATTGTAACGGATGTCCACACCAAGTTTTTCAGCGGTCAGGTAGAGCGCGTTGAGCAACGCGCAACCGCCGCCTAAGAAAAAGGCGTTGGTGCGATCGAGCGCGATCGCACCCGTCAAGCTCGGCTGAAATCTAACGCCGCGATCGATGAGCCAGCTCACGAGTTCGGCCGACCGATGAATCATCAGCTGAGCGAGTACCCGATCCGTGTTACCACGGGTGACTCGCGCGAGGTCCTGCCAGAACTCATCCTCCGAGTAAGTTCCCGACAAGGTAACCAATGCTTTGTCGTGAGCTGCTCGGAGGTTGCGCGTGTGGCGACTGTTGCCGCCGCGCATAGTGTGGGGTGCTCGTTCGAAAAGCACGACGTGGGCGCCGCGTTCGGCAGCCGTGATTGCTGCGCAAATCGCAGCGTGTCCGCCGCCCGCTATGAGGACGTTAGACGGCGCCAGCAGTGGTGACTTCCCTGAGCATCTTGGCGTAGCCGTGAGTACATTCAACCTCGTCGTAGTAGCCTTTGGCTTTCAACAGCTCGTGCAATCGCCGTAGTCGATAGATAGGCACAGACGCCGCCAGATGGTGCTCGACGTGGTAGTTGACCTGATGCGGGCACAAAAACAAGCGTTCCAGCGGATTCGCCAGTACCGTGCGGGTATTCAATAGTGGGTTGTCGCTGTTGAGTTCGGGAACAGCTGCGTGTTCGGCCACTTGCCGTATTCTTGCAACAAGCGGTCCCACGACGACAATCGCACCCAGCCACATCAGGTACAGCCATGGTGCACCCAGGAGTAGAAGCACGGTAAAGAGAAGCGCGTTCATGCCGACGCCTCTCAGCAGTGCCCCACGATTTTCTGCGGGTTGTTCCGCAAATGCCGATAGCGCCAGCCACTTGGCACGCACGATCTTCCACCCGGTTCTGCCAGTAACGTCGCGCAGGAGCTTACGCCGCAAGCGGGCGTGGGTGATCGGGTAATCCCGATAGTTGGCCAGATCCGGATCTTCGTCGGTACCGGCTGCACGATGGTGAAGAAGGTGTTCACGCATGTACGCTCGTCCGTTGGTCAAATCCATCGGACTCATCAGCCAGTCGCCGACAAAGGCATTCAGCGCGCGGCTCTTGAACAGCGTGCGGTGCCCGGTCTCGTGTGTGAGGACGAAAAATCCAAGCTGACGTCCACCGAGGATCAGCGTACCCAGCACGAAGCTCGGAATCCCAGGCCAAACGTAGGCCAACGCGAAGGCGGAGACGGTGATGGCATATTGGCAGATCACCACCCATGCGCCGCGCCAGTTACTGCGGGACGTAACCTCAGCGAGTTCCTCAGCGGTCAAGATTCGCGCGAGGCCGGCTTCTTGGGCGTCTTCATTGGACATGCGCCTAGGCTAGCCGAATTGTCTAGAGATCGAAACCAAGGTAGGGTCTTGAGTGGGGAGTCAACGATAGGGGAGAGCATGGATCTCGAGTACAGCGCTGAGTACCAAGCGTTTCGCGAAGAGGTGCGTGCCTTCCTGGCCGCGCACGGCGATGAATCGCCACCGCCATACGAACGCGGCAGACCCGGCGAGCAGGCAGTCGCGTGGCAGCAGAAACTGATCGAGCATGGCTATGCGGCGCGGACCATTCCCAAGGAATACGGTGGCTATGGTGCCAAGCCGGACGTGCTGGAGGCTCACATCATTGCCGAAGAGTTCGCCAAGGCGGGTGTTCGACCCGGTCACGATGGCGACAATCGTCTGGTACCGACGGTATTGGAGCTCGGCACCGAGTCGCAAAAACAGTGGCTCGTGCCGCCGTCCGTCAGGGGCGAAATGATGTGGTGTCAGGGTTATTCCGAACCAGGCAGCGGATCGGATTTGGCCTCGCTTTCCACCAAGGCTGAACTCGATGGGGACGAGTGGGTCATCAACGGCCAGAAAATCTGGACATCGGGTGCACAGCACGCAGACATGATGTTCTGTTTGGTGCGCACCGAACCGGATGCACCGAAACACAACGGCATCAGCTACCTCATTTTCTCCATGGACACACCGGGCATTGACGTTCGCCCTCTTGTCATGATGACCGGCGAAGCCGTCTTCAACGAAGTGTTCTTCACCGACGTAAGGGTCCCGAAAGACCAGATCGTCGGCCGGCGAGGCGAGGGTTGGTTCGTTGCCAACAATACGTTGAAACACGAACGCGGTGGACTCGGTGACCCCAATCAGGCGGAGAGCCGCTTCCGCCACATTGTCGAGATCATGCACGAGGAGACCTTGGACGGTGAGCGTGTAATCGACAATCCGCACTTCCGCGATCGGCTCTTGAGGTTACAGGGGCAGATGCTGGCGCAGAAATTCAACGGCATGCGGGTGTTGTCTCACTTCGCCAAAGGGGAAGAACCCGGATTACCGCGGTGGATCGTCAAATTGAATGGTTGTGAAATGAACCACCAGATGGCAGCGATGGCAATCGATGCGCTGGGTGAACTCGGCGTGCTGTACGACGACAGCCCTCACCTGCGCAATGAAGGCATGTGGCAGCAACGCTATATGCTGGACCTCGGCCTGATCATCGGCGGAGGCACGGCACAGATCCAGAAAAACATGATCGGCGAACGCGCGCTGGGTTTGCCGAAGGAACCCAAGCCGGGACAAGCCCAGGAGCAGGCATAGATGGACTTTGCACTCTCAGAAGAACAACGCATGTTGCAAGATAGCGTGCGCGGCTACCTCGAGTCGGCGAGTCCGCTGGAAGTCGTTCGCGCTGCCGCTGAAGCGGGCGTTACGCACAACACCGACGTAGCGCAAGGGTTGACCGAGTTAGGCATCTACGGGGTTTTGATTCCCGAAGAGTACGGTGGGGTGGGACTTGGCGTGCTCGAGGCGGCCTTGATCGGCGAAGCGCTGGGTTATGCGATAGCTCCTGTCGCGTACTGCGCCACCGCCGTCATGGTACCGACCGCATTGCTGGCAGCCGGTAGCGATGCACAGCGTGAAGCTTGGCTGCCACGTATTGCCGCTGGCGACACTGTCGTAGGAGTGGCGTTTACGGAACAAATCGGGCGCCGCGACAGCGACGGGATTCGCACTGAAGGCGCTTCCTTGACGGGCACTGCAATGTTCGTGCTCGAAGGCGGTGACGCGAACGCACTGATGGTGGCGGATTCCGCAGGTGCGTTGTACATGGTCGAGCCCGGCGATTGCGTGGTGACCCCGCTCAAGACCATCGATCGCACACGCAGCGTGGCCAAGGTGGAATTCGATGCGACACCGGCCCAGATGTTGCCGGGTAGCGCCGGCGGTCGTGAGTCGCTGCTTGAAGCGATCGACGTCGGCCGCATTATGCTGGCGGCTGACACCTTGGGTGCGAGTCAAAACATGCTGGATAAATCCATCGCTTATGCCAAGGAACGTAAGCAGTTCAATCGCGTTATTGGCTCGTTTCAGGCTGTGAAACACATGTGTGCGGAAATGGCTGCGGAACTCGAGCCTTCTCGCTCGCTAGTATGGTACGCCGCACACACTGTACGCGCGATTCCGGAGGAATCGCGTCTGATGGCTTGTCATGCCAAAGCGCACGTGAGCGAAGTCGGGCGCTTTGTTGCGCGCACGGCTACCGAGGTTCACGGTGGCATGGGCATGACCGATCTCCTCGGCTTGCATTATTGGTTCAAACGTATTGGTTTGGATCGCCAGGTTCTGGGTGCGCCGGAAATCGTGCGTGAAGAAGCTGCGGCCGTGCAAGGATGGCGTTGAGGAGTCACGAGTTTGAGTCACAGTGAGTGAGGTAACTGCCGCGTCTGGCGGTACTGAACGTGATGGTCAAACGGTCAGCGACGACGTTCTTGAAGAACGCATGGCGAAGCAGGGCTTTGGCAAGGGTTACCGCTACTACGCACTCGGTTTGCTGACAGTCGTATATATTTTTAATTTCATCGATCGTCAGATCGTTGTCATCCTGCAAGAGTCCATCAAGGAAGATCTGGGTTTGATGGATTGGCAATTGGGTCTTCTCAGCGGTTTTGCCTTTGCCGTGTTCTACGTGACGATGGGTGTGCCCATAGCGCGAATCGCCGACAAGGGTGTGCGGCGCAATGTCATTGCCTTCTCACTGGCGCTGTGGAGCGGCATGACCGCCCTCTGCGGCACCGTCAGCCACTTCTGGCAGCTGCTGTTGGCGCGCATCGGCGTCGGCGTGGGTGAGGCGGGGTGCAGCCCACCGGCGCACTCCATCATTTCGGACATGTTCCCGCTCTCGCAACGCGCCACCGCGTTGTCGGTCTACAACATGGGCATCAATTTCGGCGTGTTCATCGGCTTTCTTGCCGGTGGGTGGATCAACCAGTACCTGGGTTGGCGCTATGCCTTCGTTGCCGTGGGTATCCCCGGCATTCTCTTCGCGGTCTTCGTGCGTTTGACGTTGAAGGAGCCGATTCGCGGGATGTCCGAAGTCAAGGTCAACAACGTCGAAGCGCCACCACTCATGGATGTGTTCAAGCTCTTGTGGGACCGGATGTCGTTTCGGCACATGGCGATGGCCGCAGGTCTGCACGCGTTCGTATCCTACGGCGTGGGTGGATGGATGGCGCCGTTTCTGCAAAGAGTGCACGGACTGGAAAGCGGCGAAACGGCGAATTGGCTGGCGCCGGTGGCGGCCCTGCCTGCCGCACTCGGTGCGTTTTTAGGCGGGTACCTGTGCGACAAGTACGGTACGCAAGACCGGCGCATGTACATATGGATTCCCGCCGGTGCCATCTTGCTGGCGCTGCCGTTCCAGCTGGGAGTCTACTTTCTGCCTAGTCACCAGTCGGCCATGTTGGTCTATGCGATACCCGTGTTGTTGAACGCTTGTTACCTCGGGCCCATGCTCGCCATGACCCACGGTCTGGTGTCGCTGCGCATGCGTGCGGTGGCATCCAGCGTGTTGTTCCTCGTACTGAATTTCATTGGCTTGGGTCTGGGGCCGCTCTTTACCGGAATACTGAGCGATGTCTTCGGCGCAAGCATGGGCTCAGGCGAAGGGTTGCGTTGGTCATTGGTGGTTGTGACCCTCACCAATGTCTGGGCTGCCGTACACTACTTCATGGGCGCCAAGACACTGCGCAGCGATCTGGCACGCGCGCCGCTGTAGCCCTCAGTCTTGTTGAGCTTCAAGCGTGGTGCGTCGTAGACGGCGCATTCCGTTCAGCCAACGGTCCACATCGTCGCCTTTGCGGCGTACGTAGTCTTCCACCTCGGGGTGCGGCAACACGTAGAAGCGTTCCTCGCGGATGGTGTCGACGACGGTTTGGGCCAGTTGTTCGGGTTCGATGATGCCGTCGGTCTGCCCGTCACCGAGGCTCTTCGGTGCCATGGCGGTGTTTACGCCTTGTGGGCACAACACGGATACCTTGATGCCGTCGTCGCCGTGCGTGATGGCGATGAACTCCGCAAGTTTCACGGCCGCAGCCTTGCTGACCGTGTAAGGACCCGATCCGAGCGCGGCCAACAAGCCTGCGGCGGAGGCGGTATTCAACAGGTAACCGCCGCCGCGTTCGATCATACCGGGAAGCACTGCCCGAGCGGCGTAAAGGTGAGACATGACATGCAGCTCCCACTGTTTCTGCCACACGTCGTTTTCTGCATCGGCGAGTACGCCCGGTCCACCCGCGCCGGCGTTGGAACAGAAAAGATCCACGGGTCCGTGCTTGTCTTCCGCAAATCTCACCAAAGCCTGTATCTGAGCTTCGTCGGTCACATCGCATTGAAACCCGGTACAGCCGATCTGAGCTGCAGCCTGCTCTACTGCCGTCGCATCGAGATCGGCGAGCACCACGCCGCGCGCACCCTCGGCGAGAAATGCCTTGGCCATCGCACGGCCAATACCGCCACTGCCACCGGTAATGATGGCAAGTCTATCGTTCAGTTCCATGGTGTGTCCCGAGTAGGTTTTCTTGCAGTGTATCATTGGCAGCACTGTGCGCATGTTTTTGTAGAAACAAAGCGATATGCTGGGTGGATCATTTTGGGAGATAACGAATGAGTCAGCTGGATTTAGTGATCAAGAACGGTAACGTCGTCGACGGCACCGGAGCCGTGCCGTTCATGGCGGATATCGGCATCAAAGATGGGGTCATCGCCAGCATCGGTCAGCTGGACACCGGCACGCAAGACGCAGCGGCGGTCATAGATGCACAGGGCCTGGCCGTGACGCCTGGATTCATCGACATTCACACGCACTTCGACCCGCAATTGTGCTGGGACGCCTACGCGACGCCGTCGATGGAGCACGGTATTACCACGGTCATCACGGGTAACTGCTCGCTGAGCCTGGCACCGATCCGCGACCGCCAAGGTGCGGACAAGATCGTCAGCATGTTCGGCGTCATCGAAGACATTAAAAAACGTACGTTTGACGAGGCGGTACCGTTCTCATGGACCAGCTTTCCCCAGTACCTCGAGCACATCAAACAGGATCTCGGCATCAACGTAGGCGCGCTCATCGGTCACTCGGCCATACGTCTTTACGTGATGGGTAAAGCGAGTCAGGAACGTGTGGCGACGGAAGATGAAATCCGTCAGATGTGTGATTTGGTCGAAGAAGCCATGGCCGCGGGTGCGCTCGGCATCTCGAGTTCTTATGTCGATATGGATGAAAAGGGTCATCCGGTACCCAGCCAGTTTGCGGACTTGAACGAGAAGATCGCGTTGGCGCAGGCGATGGCCAAGAGCGGGCGCGGGATCTGGCAGATCGTTCCCTACTTTCCCGACCTGGCACAAGAGCTCGACAACATCCGTGAACTGGGCGAAATCAGCTTAGCTGCCGGAGTGCCCTGCAGTCTGCAACCGGTGCTGAGCTCCCCGACGTCTCCGAACGCCGAGGAAATCATCGCCGCGCTCGAGGAACAGCATGCGCGCGGCGCGCGGGTCTACGGTCAAGTCATGCCGCGCTGTTTCGACATGAACATGCGTCTTTCGGAAACCAGCATGCTGTTGTTTGCGTTGCCCAAGTGGAAAGCCATCATGGATTTGCCTGCGGATCAGCGTGCGCAGCGCTTTGTGGCTGAAAGAGCAGCGCTGGTCGCGGAGATGCAGGGGGCCGAAGGCATGAGCATGGCCTTGCCAATGCTCACCGTGGGCGCGACCTACAGTGATGTCACGGCTCCTTACCGGGGTAAGAGCTTGATGGAGATCGCTCAGGCGGAAGGTAAACAGTTGGGGGAGGTCATTCTGGATTTGTCGTTAGCCGACAATCTGGATACAGAGTTTCAATTGAAGAACGTCATCAATGCGGACAAGCAGGCAGTCGCGGGTCTGATCAATCACCCTTTGTGTCATTTCGGCGCTTCGGATGCCGGGGCACACATCACTCAGTTCTGCGGCACAGGCGACACAACACACCTGTTGGAACACTATGTGCGGGAAACGGGACAGATGACGCTGGAGCGTGCGGTGCACCGTATGACCGGCGAGGTGGCGCGAGATTGGGGCTTGAGCGACCGCGGGGAGCTGAATGCGGGTAAAGCTGCGGACATCGCGATCTTCGACCCGGCAACGGTGAGCGTCGGCGCCGAGGAATTCGTCGATGACTTCCCGGGTGAGGCGCGCCGCTATGTGCGCCGCTCCACCGGCTATGAGGCGGTCATCGTGAATGGCGAGGTCACCTACCAGAAGGGTGGGTACACCGGCATCAAGCAGGGTCGAATCGTATAGATCGACAAAGCGGGAGTAGTATAGTGCTGGTTTTCGCCATCCGGATCCTGGTGCATGCTGGAATTTCCTGAACCGCCCAAAGAGTACGGGCTGGTGTTTCTCGAAGACACCGACAAACCGCTGCCCGAGACTTTGAATGCCAGCACGCGCTATGCGCTCTTCACGACCATTGCCAAAGGCGGTAAGTCACTCATCAAATCCTGTAAGGATTTACATCTTTCGCGGGTGGTCTGTTACAAGACACTCAAACCCGAGTTTGCAGACGACGAAATCGAGCAACGTCGGTTGCTGCGTGAAGCGCGTGTCTCGGCGATGCTGCAGCACCCCAACACGGTGCCCACCTATGAACTGGGGCGGGACAACAAGGGCCACTACTACTTTACGATGAAGCTGGTACACGGCTATACCCTGCGCGAAATTCTGAATTATCGAGAACGCTATGATCTGACCCAGCTCATCGATGTCATCGTGCAGATCGGTCACGCGCTCGAGTATGCCCACACCCATGGAGTCGCTCACCGCGACATCAAACCGGACAATGTCCTCGTCGGTCCGTACGGTGAAGTGCTGCTGCTCGACTGGGGACTTGCCAAAGTCTGGCGCGCAGACGGCACGCCCGTGGAGGAACCCGTTGGCGCGGAAGTGGGTGGTGATAAGGAGTTGGGCATTACCCATCACGGGCAGTTGCAGGGCACGGTTGTCTACATGTCGCCCGAACAAATCCGGCGCGATATCGACATCAGCCCCAGCACGGATATCTACAGTGTCGGGGCTGTGTTGTACGAAATCCTGATCGGCCGCACGCCGATGATCGGTGAGCGGGTTCAAGAAGTCATCCAGAAAATTCTCGAAGACGACATCGAACCACCCTCGGCCATCGCGAAATATCCGATACCGGCATTATTGGAGGAAGTCACCATGCGCTGTTTGCAAAAGGACTCGTCCAACCGCTATGCAACGATGGGTGAGGTGGTGCGGCTCCTACAAGAAGACTGGCGGGAATAACGTGGCGGGGAAGCGGATGGGAGAAGCATCGTGAAAGTATGGCAGGCTCTACTGGCGCTGGTGTTGTTGATCGTCGTCGGCTTAGGGGTGTACGTGTTCGTCACACTTAGAAGTTTGGACGTCGAACAACTCAGCGAAGATCTTTGGGTACTGCGAGGCTTAGGCGGTAACACAGCTGTGCTCAAGACCGATGCAGGTGCTGTCATCGTCGATACGATGACCACACACCTGCAAGGCGATCGCATTCGTGCCACTGCGGAGTCGTTGACTGGCATGGAGACCGTGCTGCTGATCAACACGCACTACCATCTGGATCACACACACGGCAATCCCGCTTTTGCACCGGGCACGCGGGTCGTTTCCACCGAGCGCACGCTCTCACACCTAGAAGCGTTGGACGCCGAGTTTTGGACCGGTGAAGCGGCTGAACTGAAACCCAATGAGACATTCGTCGACCAGCATACGCTCGATGTCGGCGGCAAGCGCATCGAACTGGTCCATCCGGGACGCGGGCATACCGATGGGGATTTGGTGGTCCTCTTTGTCGACAATGGAGTCGTGCACATGGGCGACCTGCACTTTAATGCCCACTATCCCAATATCGATCTCGAAGCCGGCGGTAGCGTGAAGCTGTGGCCGGCAACGCTCGATCGCGTCATGGCACTCAAATTCGACCGGGTGATTCCGGGCCACGGCGCAACGACCGACCGTGAGGGGCTACGGCAGTTTCAAACCTTCATGCAACAACTGGCCGATATCGGTGCACGCGCAGAAGCGGGTGCGTGGTCACGAGAGGACACACTGGCCACCGACGAGCTAACGGCGGACGCCGGGTACGAACCGATTTCCTTGATCATCCCGCTCGGATTAGATCGTGCGTTCGTGCTGGGACGCGCCTGGGAGGAGGCGACCGGGAACTTCGAGCGCCTCAATTAAGCTCGAGCGTGACTGCGGCTTATTCCCCGGACGCTGAAGGTAGCCCTTGCTCGACGGCTTCTTTCTCCAACAATCGCGCGCCACGCAAAATACCACCGAGCGCGTAATTGCCTTCATGGCACGCGTATTCGTAGACTTTGTCCTCGGACATCGGCCACACGTACTCGCCGCTCCACGATTCGGTCCAAGTCGGATCGTCAACCGTAAACTGGTACAGAAGCGACTTATCGTCGATGCGAGTGAACTTCTCGATGACGTGTAAATCTCCGCTGGCCATGAAGAGCCCGGGTTCTTCGCGGAAGTTAGTGGTATCCACGACGAGGGTGTCGCCTTCCCAGCGTCCGACGGAGTCACCGAGCCAGCTTCTGATGTGGCTGGGTGCGTGTTGTGCATTCATTCGCACGACGCGGGCGTCGTGATTCATCTCATTGATAATGGTGACCGCGTCGTCGGTCTGCACGATGCGCTTCAAGTTATTGTACATGACCGGCAGCGCGGGTGGTCCGGACGTGGAACCGAACCCAAGTATGCACCGCTCCGCCAACGGACGGTTTTCGGGGTTGTCGTAGGGGCCGAGACCCTTCTCGAGCCACCAGGCCGTGCCGGTGTTTTCCCCGAAGTTGGCGCGCTGCGCCATCATGCGCTTGATACCTTCTTCGCTTAGACTCGGCATACGACCGTTGTCAGGTTGCACGATGATCGAGGTACGGTACTCGCCGTCGATCTTGAAGTTACTCTCGCCGATGTCGACGTAAAAGGCGTTGTAGCCGCCGACACCGCCTGCCGCACCTTCGAATTCCTTCACGTAGATTTCCGTACCGCCCTCGGGAGGTGCTTCGCGGTCGGGATCGCTGGGTGCGGCATCCTTAGCGAGGTTGGCCGCCCAGTAATCGGAGATCTTCTTCGCTTCTTCCTGCGTAATGGTTTTCTTGTCCGAGTATTGCTCCGGACGTTGCAGCGGTGTCAGCGTAGCGATGTTGTAAGTGCCGGACAGATCGGGTTTGCCCGATTGAGTTCGGGGTATGTCAGCGGCCGCGACTGTAGCGAGACCCAGCGCCAGGAAGGTGACGACGATGCGAGGTGCGAATTTCATGAAGACACTTAGTCGTAAATATTGAAATCTCAGGATAAAGGCGAGCCGGCGCCCTGTCCAATCGGTTCAGCATCTGTCAGATGCAGCGCCCGCCGTCGACCTCGAGCGCAACACCCGTCACCATGCTGGCGGCATCACTGCACAGATACACGGCGGCAGCGCCTAAGTCGGTGGGTGTGGAAAACCGACCGAGTGGAATTGACGCCAGGAACCGCTCTCTTGCTGCAGGGGTGTCCCCTCCCATGAACGTAGCGAGCATGGGCGTCTCTCCTGCCACCGGATTCAGTGCGTTGACACGAATGCGTTCTGGGGCGAGCTCGACGGCCATCGACTTAGTTGCGGTGATCACCCAGCCCTTGGAAGCGTTGTACCAGGTCAACCCCGGTCGCGGGCTGACACCTGCCGTGGAAGCCATGTTGAGAATGACGCCACCGCCCTGATTTTTCATGTGTGGCACGACGATTCTGCTGGTTAGATAAATCGAGCGCATGTTAACTGCCGCGATGCGGTCGAAATCGGCTTCGCTCACTTCTTCCAGTTCCTGTGGTGCAAGCGCCACGCCGGCGTTGTTGACAAGGATATCGACGTTACCGAATGTTTGTATCGCCCGGTCGAAGCTGCGTATCAGATCGCCGGTGTCGGTAACATCCGCTGTCAGTGGCAAGGCTTGCTCACCCAGCGAATCGGCAACGGAACGCGCAGCAGCTTCGTTCACATCGAGCACCGCGACCTTCGCGCCTGCGGCGGCGAACGCGGTGGCAATTCCCTGGCCGAATCCCGAACCCGCGCCGGTAACGATGGCAGATTTGTCAGCCAGGTCGATCACGGGTGCAATAAGGCGTGCAGCGCAAGCGCCATGACCTTTGCGGCATCGAGCATGTCTTCTACCTCGACGTATTCGTCAGGCTGATGGGCGAGCGTTAGAATTCCCGGTCCGTAGGCGATGCAGTCTTGGAGCTTGCCGATGCGATCGATGTGCTTCTGATCGTAGGTACCCGGTGAGACGACCATGGTGGCGGGTTTGTCGAGCACGTTCTCGATTGCTCTAGCGACTTCTCTGACTACGGGTGCGTCCTGCGATGTCAGCGAAGGAATGACCTCGAACAAATCGCGTATGCGGTAATCGAATCGGTCGCGCTCGGCTTTCAGTTGGTCCAATAGCTCGTACACTTCCTCTTTGACGTGCCCGAGCGATTCTTCGATCAAGAAGCGTCGATCGATGACCATCCGGCACGAGTCGGGTACGAGTGGCGCCGGCAGTCCCTCGAAGCCTTCCGCCTCGCCGCCGTGAATGGAGTTGATGTTCAGAGTCGACTGTTTAGCACCCTCTGGCACCACGGGCATCGCCGTGCGTTTCGTGGCGAGCAGTGGGAACAGCTCAGATTCGAATCGCGCGAGCACGGCCTGCATATGGCGCACGGCGCAGTCGCCGTCGAATGGCATTGAACCATGTGCGATGTGTCCCAGGGTTTCGATCTCCGCCCACCATACGCCGCGATGGCCCAGACACACCCGATCTTTATCCAGTGGTTCGGGAATGATGACGTGGTCGATACGCGGTTTAGCCATGATGCCTTGCTCAGCGAGATAAGCGACGCCGCCGTAACCGCCGGACTCTTCATCGGCCGTGCCGGAAATCTCTATGGCACCGGCGTGTTCGGGATTGAGTTCTAGATAGGCTTCTACGGCGATGATGGAAGCTGCCAGCCCGCCTTTCATGTCGCAGGCGCCGCGGCCGTAGATACGGTCCCCCACGAGCGTCGCGGCAAAGGGCTCTTGGGTCCATTGTGCGCCGACGGCGACGACATCGATGTGAGAATTGAAGTGCACACAAGGTCCGGGACGCTGTCCGGTGCGGGCCACCACGTTCATGCGGGGATAACGGTCGCTGTCACCGGGTGTACCCGTTGCACGTATGTACTCGACCGCGAAGCCCCGACGCTCCAAACGCTCGCCGATGAAGCGGGCACAGTCTTCGTAGTATTCACCCGGTGGATTAACGCTGGGTATGCGAATGAGGTCCTGAGTCAGCTGAATGAGTTCTTCGCGCTTGTCTTGGATGCGCGCCGTCAAGGTGTCCCGGTCGAGTGTGGTGGAGTTCATGATTTACCGGCCTGCTTCGTAGACACCGCGCGCGATGGCGCGTGTGACGGTATTCGCGGCCAATACACCGACGTCCAGCAACGTTTCATCGCTGACCCGATGTCGCCCGGTCGATGCGACAAACACCAAGTCGCCGTCTCCGGAAGTATGCACGGGGTACAGGGCGCGGCTGAAACCGTCGTGTGCTGACAGTGCGATACGTTTGGCTTGTGCGTTGGTGAGCGTGACGTCAGTGACGACGATCGCCAGTGTGGTGTTGACGCCGGCAATACGTGCACCGGACTTGGTGCGCGCCACATCGGCATCGTTGGGCCATGTGTCCGGTGAGCCGCGTCCGCCGAATTCGTCACCAACCTCGAAAGGGGCTGCCCAAAAGTACTCTGTATCGGCAATGTACGCCGAGCCCATCGCATTGACCGCAGCCATTGCCAGGATAGAGCCGCCGCCATCGAGCTGAGTGGTCGCCATACCGAAACCACCCGGAGCGTTGGCTGTCGTGGCGCCGTAGGCCGCACCGATTCGTCCGAGTGCGGGTTCGCGGGTTGTTTGCGAGATCGCTTCGTAGCCAAGCTCCCGGTAAGGCGAGTACTTGCCCCAGTTTTTGTCGCCGTCGTTACGCATATCGAACAAGATAGCGCACGGCACGATGGGAATGCGGACCGGCGGCAGATCCACACCGCGATCGTGCTCCCTCAACCAAGCTTGCGCGCCCCCGGCAGCGTCCAAGCCGTAGGCTGAGCCGCCGGACAATATCAGTGCATCCACGGTGGTCAAAGGATACTTTGGGTCCAATAGCTCTATTTCGCGAGTACCCGGGGCACCGCCTTGTACTTGTACTGCCGCCACCGCTGGCTCTGCGAACAGACAAGCCGTCGTGCCTGTCATGACCCGGTCGTCAATGGCATGACCGACGGTGACTCCAGCGAGGGGGATGGAAAACGTAACCGGCATGGCTTAAGTGTAGGGCCAACGACCGCTAATAAATACCCATGGAACTTGGTAGGCTTATTGAAAGAGGGGGGAAACCATGGCCTCACCGGTAGAGCGAGCGCGGGCACTAGGGGATTTGATTCGCCAGCATGCGGATGTCAGTGAAACGCAACGCCATCTTGCGGCACCCATTGCACATGCCTTCGCTGAAAGCGGTCTTTATCGGATCGCGGCACCGAAAGATCATTTCGGCAGCGAGGACGATCCGCTGACGCAAATCGAAACCATCGAGGCGACCGCTCGCGTCGACGGTAGTGCTGCGTGGAATCTCATGATCGGTATCGAGTCATTTGGACTCATCGCGCCGGGCTTCGTGGCCTGCCGTGATTTGCTGGAAGATCCAATGATGATCATGTGTAGCTCCACTGCAGCGGTTGGGCGAGCCGATAAGGTCGACGGCGGTTATCGTGTCAGTGGGCGGTGGCAGTTCGTTTCCGGTTGTCATAATGCACAACTATTCGGCGCTACTGTGCGTGTCTGGGACGGTGGTGAACTCGTCGCCGATATCGCCAACCGTTATGCGATCGTGACGCAAGGCGATTGGCAGATCTTAGACACTTGGCACACGTCTGGCTTGTGTGGATCTGGCTCCCACGATGTGGTGGTCAGCGATGTGTTCGTCCCCGACAGTCGATTGATTGCACCGATAGGTGGCACCGTGCACGCCTCTGCCTTGCTCAATTTTCCGTTGGGTGCCCGTCTGTCGTATAACAAAGTAGGTGTCGCGTGGGGACTTGCGCGCGCGGGAATCGATGCATTCGTCGAGCTGGCTGAGGGAAAACAACCGCGTTTCAGCAGTCGCAGTTTGCGTGAGCGGCCGCGTGCGCACCGGGCCGTCGCCGAAGCTGAAGCGCTGTTTCGCTCGGGTCGCGCGTTGGTGGTGGAATTGCTCGATGAGATGTGGGCCAAGGTGCAAGGGCGTGAGCACATCACCAGCAAAGAGCGGGCACTCTTTCAGATCGCGTGTTCGGACTCCGTGCGTGGATGTATCGATGCCGTCAATGGGATCTGTGAGGCTGCCGGCACCACCGCCAATCAAAAGGGACACCCATTGGAGCGTATTGCACGTGACATCAAAGTCGTCGGCCAACACATCACGGTCGCTCCTCACAATATCGAGGACGCCGGTCGCATTCTGCTCGGTCTGCGACCGCAGGAAATGATGCTGGGTGGCATGGGGTAGGGTGCTAGGCGCTGGAGCCTGCGAAACGCATGATCTTGTCCGTGTTCTTGCTGGTGTTCCACAGCCGTGTGACGACGAGGATTGCGACCATGGTCAGTCCCAACGTCAGTCCGGCCCAATAGCCGTAAACACCCGGAGCCACGCCGGGCAAAACGTATTCATTCGACAACGCGTAGCCCAAGGGTAACGCGACGAACCAGTAACCCACCAGACCGCATGCCATCGGAAAGCGGGTGTCTTTGTATCCTCGAAGCGCGCCGATGGTAACAGCCTGGGTGTCGTCAACAAGCTGGTAAACGGCAATGAACAAGATCAGTGTTGCGGCAAGCGCGGTTACATCGGTATCGGTGGTGTATATGCTGATCAGGTGGTAACGCAGCAGAATGAGAAGAATGCTCACGACAACCGCATAGCCGAGAGCAAACTTGAAAACCGCGCCACTCGTCGAGCGTGCCGCTGGGAGGTTGTGCGCGCCGACGTGAAAGCCGACGCGTATGCTCGCCGCTCCGCCCAACGCTGCGGGAATGACGAACGTCAGCCAGTTCAGATTCCCGGCGATAGTGTGCGCCGCGACCTCCTTCACACCGATGGCGGCAACGAGCAGACCCACCACCGAAAACACAGCCATCTCCAGGAAGATGGAAAGACCGATAGGCACACCGATGTACAGCATGCTGGAAATGGTTTTTAAGTTGGGTGCGTCGAGCTTCTGAAAGAGGCCGGTCTCCTTGTAAAACGGTCGATTGATCACGATCACCATCAATGCGAGCTCGACCCAAAACACGATGGCCGTGGCATACCCGCAACCCACGCCGCCGAGTTCTGGAAAACCGAACTTCCCGTAGATGAAACAGTAATTCAATATGAAGTTGAGCGGCAGGATGCTGCCTGAGATGAGCATGGGAGGTCGCGTTTTTCCCAAGCCCTCACACACGTAGCGGAATGTGACGTAGATAACGATGGGTGGTACGCCCCAGGCCATCGCCTTGATATAGTCGATTGCAATACGCATGGCGTCGGGATCGACGCCGAAGGCGACGTAGACGAACTCTGCGTGAAAAAGCACGCTGATCAATATCACACTGGTCAGCAGGGATAGCCACAAACCCTGGCGCAGCTGGTGGCCGACTTCTGCAACGCGCAGCTGACCGCGTAATTGCGAGGTGATGGGGGTCAACGCCATGGTGACGCCGGTCAGCAGCAGGAACGTCGGCCAGAAGACGTTGCCACCGAGAGACACCCCCGCTAAATCGACGGAGCTGTAGCGACCGGCCATGGCGGCGTCCATGAACCCCGTGAGCATGATGAACAGCTGGGTCATTACCATCGGCCAACCCAGTTCCAGCACGCGTTTTAGCTCGTCTCTTGAATTGAAGGCAGTTGTGTTCATACCATGACCGCGGTAGGCGCGAGCGACGCCTCTTTTTACCTCTATTTGTGGATGCGCAGTTCAGCAGTGACGCCGGGCCGCGTATCATACTCTTAACATTCCTTACATAAAGGGTTGGTATGGATTCGTTCTTGGCAATGGAGTGGGTGATCGGTATCGCAGTGGCATGTCTGCTCATCGGTTCCGGCGTGTCGTGGTTGGTGTTGAACGCCAAAGGAGCGTCGCGGACGCGGGTGAGAGAACTCGAGGCGTCCTTGGAGAGCGCGCAGGAAGAGATGTCCGACTACAAGCGTGAGGTCTACGGACAATTTTCCGAAACCGCGGAGAAATTTCGAGCGCTCGACAAGAGCTACCACGAATTGCACCGTCAACTGGCCACCAGTTCGGTGGCGCTTCTCGGCGATCGGGATATGCCGCTCTTGCTCAACGAGACGCCACTAGCAGAGCCGTCTCGAGAAGAGATCGTCGTGGATGAGGCGACCGAAGATGCATCGGGCGCGGATAACGCACCGCCCGTGGAAACGACGGGGTCGCAGGCGACGGATGTCGAAGTCGCGGATGTTGGGGAGGAGATCGTGGATGACATCGTTGCGCCGGAAATAGAACCGGAGGTCGGCGACGAGGTGGCGCCGGACATCGAATCCGGCGAAGCGCAGGCTGACCGGCAGGATGCGTTGGATCAGGCGAAAAGCGCCGGATAACTCAAGCACGAAATAACATGCACTTCATCGTTCTCTATGGGCCGCCTGCGGTCGGTAAGATGGCTGTCGGGTCGGAGATAGAACGAACGACGGGGATCAAGCTCTTTCACAACCATATGACGATTGAATGGGCGTTGCAGTTCTTCGATTTCGGTACAGAAGCTTTTCATGGTTTGGTCGACAGCATGCGTGAGCATGTGTTCACTGGAATCGCGAGTGGCAATTCACCGGGTTTGATCTTCACTTACGTTTGGGATTTAGACAGCGATGCGGACCGCGGGTTTATCGCCGCGGCTTGTGAGACTTTCGTCGAGCAAGGAGCGCACGTCACTTTGGTGGAGTTGAGTGCAACCTTGGATGAGCGCTTACATCGCAACCGCGCACCCGAGCGTTTGGCGGAGAAGCCGTCGAAACGAAACGTCGCACGTTCCGAAGCCAATCTACTTGCGCTCGAAAACTACACGCTCAACGGTAAAGCCAACGGATTGCCTTACGAACACGTAGCTATCGATACGACGAAGTTGACTGCCCTTCAAACAGCGACAACCATTATCGAAGCGCTCGAACTCGATCCTCGCTAAACCCATTCGCTAACGAGTACGCTCAGCGGTCATGAAGCTGAATGGCTGTTTGACGGGATGCGCGATCAGACACATCCCCGATCGTGAACATATACGGGTAGTACGCAAGACCTGGCCTAATGAGTGCCGCGCAAGCTGCTGATGTATATAGAGTTTCGTTAGCTTGAAGTGCCTGTTCTCAATTTATCCCTGTGTTGATTGCGCGCGACCAACGCTCTGACAAATACCTAAACCGTACTTTGCGGTTCAGCTTGCGTTTAGGTTCACGCTGCTAGTGTCAATCGACCCTAAGGTCAACGAGAAAGCCCGTGTTCAAATCATTCAATCAGTGGCGGTGCTTCTGGGGGGTCATCACCTTACCATTCGCCGCACTATGTCTATCCGTTGGGGCCTTCGCAGAAGCGAGCAAGCCGGGTCCCGTCGTCAAACTCTTCCCCACCAATGTCCTAGAGGACATCAAAGAAACCGGCATTGTCGCCGAGGAAATGGAAAACAGCCTGCAGGAAGTCATTCACAGGTTGGACCTCCAACAACAGCTCTTTCAAGACAGCCTGTGCCAGGAAACGGATGGTGATGCCGGTTGTGCGCAAATCGCCAAACAGCTCGGCGCAACCTATCTCGAGATGCTCAACCTGATGTCGCAGCGCTTGCCGGAAATGGAACGTGCCGTGAACAGTACGCGCTCGAGCCTCGAGAAGCGTCTGCGCAAAGAGCTGGGCCAGCGCACGACACCCACCACGTTGCAGGATCAGCTGCTGGGCAAAGGTAGTGTGCAAAACGCATCCTACGATAAACCCGTTCTGCGCGGGCGCTCCGGTGTGCGCTTGTCCGATCGGTTCAAACAGTACTACAACCTGGTGGCAACCAGCAGCGGTGGTCCGGGTCGTTCTTTGGCGGTCGTCGCAGCAGACATTTATCTGGACATGGAAGAGGCTTCTCATCTGATCGCAGCGACGCAAGAGGAGATTGCCCGAGCCACTTTGATGGAGCAGCTGAATCAGTCCTTTGGTTTGATCACTCCGGAAATGGCGGCGGTGGTCAGCGGCGTGAAAGAAGTCTTGTTCGGAGAACAGGTGAACGATTTGCCGATTGCTTCGTCACCTCATCCCGTAGGCGAACCTGAATTCGTCAGCCCGTTGGAAATGTAGGAGACACCAGCATGAAAGCCTTAAACAAATTGTTTGTCAGTGTAGTCGTTCTTGGTGGGGCTGTTCTAGCCGGTTGTCAAGCGCCGCCCGTCGCCGATGTATGTGGCGGGCGACTCGGCACCACGCTAGATGCCGCGGTGCGCGCAGCCGAGAGTCGCCTGAGTATGGGTTGTGAATACAGCTTCGATACCTACTTCAACGAGCTGATGGCGCTCGCCGAAGACAATCCCGACGCCGACAACAAACGCGTGTTCAGCGATTTTCTGGTGCATGCCAAGGATTCCGGCGTCATTAGTACGCGACAAGCACAGGAGCGGTACAACCGCTATTTCAATGTGCGCTTTGTGTCTCTGCACGGCGACTACAACACGTGCTCGCAAACGTGTCCGGTGCGGAACAAAGTCATGGCGGACATGAAGAGAGAGCTGGCGGACAAGGAACTCGGCCTGTTGCGGGTGAGTACCGATCAGGCCAGTTTCTACCGTGCCGATGGCCTCTTCAAGGAAACTCAACTGGTTCTCGAAGCGACGTGCCGTGCTTGTGAGGCGGGTGGGGCGCGGTGACCGATGCGCACACACCCCCGGCACCCGCGCCGCGTGGGGCTTGGGGTGTGGGCAGCGGATTTGTGGTGGGTGCAGCATTGATGCTCGGCGCCCTGCATCTGCCGGTGCGAGCGCCTGACGGTGCAAGCCCGACGGTATCGTCGCTATGGGATTGGGTATCGCTCAATCTCGGCTTCTCCGTGTGGCTGTTCGCGTTAGTGTTCGCGTTGTACGTCATCAACGTCGTGCAACTCAAGCGGCTGCTGGCACTTCAACACTTTAACGAACGTATCGTGGCGCTGGATCAACTCAGTGACGTGTGGATCCACTTGTTTGTGGGTATCGGTGTCATTTGGACCGCGGTCGGTATGCGCAGTGCTTTGCAGGCAGCGCTCGGGGGTGGCGGTTTGGCTGGTTTCGACACCTCTCCTGGAGACGTCCTACGCAAGCTCGTCGATGGCGGTATTTTACTGGCGCTCACCACGACTATCGTTGGCGGTATTGGCAGCTACGTTATGCGTTTGGGTAAGACCATCTGTGTCGGTGCGGAGCTCGAACGTCTCGTGGATGCGCGTGAGCGCCGGGAAATGGCGTCCCTCATAGAGACAACACGGAAGATCGAAGCGCACTTGGCGACACAAGGCGGGGCAACGCGGCGGTTCGCTGTAGTCACGCCGCAAAGTGCGAGTCCTGATCGCGATACGTCTTGAGGTGATCCGATGCGAAGACGGCGCATGAACTTCAACGACAGTGAGAGTTTGCAAGCGGACGTCATGCGCTTCATGGCGATCATCGCGTTCTGCCTGATCGCCATACTGGCGCTTGTGCGCGACATCGATCGCGACTATGTATCCCCGGTGGAGACACCGGTGGTGCCCGACCCGCCTGCCTCCCAAGACAGCCAAATCTCGGAGGAGGTGCCGATACCGGAAGTGACCGTTGTCGCCGAGCTCGTCGAACCGGACCCAGACCCGGTACGCACAGCGACCCTCGAACCCCGAATCGAGCCGAGCGAAACGCCTGAACCGGTTGCACCTGAGCCGGTGATTATTGCATCGGCGGCAGTCGAGCCGATCGAACGTGAACTCGCCATGACGGAACCGACAGTGCCACCGCCCCCGAAGGTGTTAGCGCCCGCTGAGCCTGTGCCGGTTGTTGCCAAACATACGAAAGCGAAGGACATTCCCGAAGAGACGCGTCCGGCGAGCACCACTGAAATCGACGTCGAAGCCGGTGAGGAGGAGGATTCGCTATCGCTGCGGTTTGCGTCCGACAGTGACTTCCTGCGCCTGATCAGCAAAGGCACGGTCGATGTTTACGTGTTCAACGCCCGCGATACCCTGCGCCTAGGGAAAGACTATCGTTTTGCCGCTGTGGAACCGCCGACCCAAGTCTACGAGTTGATGCCGGAAACCATACCGCGCGCCATTGTTCGATCGTTGGGAAGTCCCGCGACAGAGAGCTACACCTGGGGGGTCAGTATCCCGCCACGCATGGCGCGGGAGATCGCCGCCTACGCCGCACGCGAATCTTCGGGGCAATTGTTGATCGATCGTTTTGGGGAGGTCAGACATGTCAACTAGACGTAGTGTGAGACGACGCCTGGTGATCGCAATGGCTTGGTGTGTTTGCGGTTTGAGTACACCGGCCGCTGGCGCGACGGATGTGATCGGCGGCTCTCTGGGCCGTTGGCTGGACACGCAGGCCGTGCCTCAACTCGCCAAAGTGCTCAGCGGTCATCCCAAGTTCAAAGGTGAAGTCATCGTACTCGCTACTTTCAAAGACGGGCAGCCAACACGAGAGTCCAACGCGCTGGCGGAAGCCATACGTGAATACCTGACACACGCCCTGCTGAGGCGAGGTAGCGTGCGCATTGCCTGGCGCGGCCAGGATCGCAAGTGTGCCATGACAACCGCCGCGCCGTACGTCCTCGGCATCGAGATCAAGCGAGCGGGTAGTTGGAATTCCATCGTGCGTTTTTCGATGATTGATGTCGAAGAAGGCGTTTGGGTCAGTGGCGTCAACGCCGAGTGGAAAGGCAGGCTGACTACGGTACAGAAAGCGGCGATGTCTACTCCGGAAATACACAGAGAACGTGGCACACTTGCCAATCCCGTTCGGTTGTCTGATGCATCCACCGTTGCCAAGTTGCTAACGGAACGTATCCGTTGCAGCGTGACGTCGGGACGTGGGGATTGGAGCGGCACGGTTGCGTGGCCCGAGCCGGACAGCGCTGAGTTGGCGCGCATATCCGCTGCCATGCGCAACGAGCTGACCCGCGCGCCGGCGTTCGACATTGCCGGTGCGGCGGAAGAGGCGGATTGGACGTTAAGGGTTGCGGAAAGACCGCTTGCCGAGGGCCGTACCAACGAGATAGTCGTAACAATCAAACCGACGCGCGGGACCCTCCCCAGCCAGCGGTTGGCTGCTGTATTCACGGTCAAAGACACGCCCGCGAGTTCGACAGCCAAAAGGCCAATGGAACGCTCGGAACTCCGTCCAGCACAACCGCGGCCGGTCAAACAGCCTCGCGAGCCTGCAGCAATCCCCCAACCTGCGGCGGCCGAGGCGCCGCGGCTGTTGAGTGACATTCAAGCGACGCGCCGCAGCCGCCGCTGCTCAACTCGGCGCGACTCGGCACACTGCGCGGAACTCGAAGTCGAATTGTACGCACCTGCCTATCTCGTGTTCGTCCATACACGCAACAGCTCAGTACACTCCAATGCGTGTGGTACTGCGAGCTCGCAGCAAAAACCCGGGTTACGGCGCTACCGTCTGAAATTGGGCAGCGATGAGCGGGTCATCAGAGAGCCGATCGGATTTTATGCCATCGCCACCAACAGCAGATATAGTCTGCGGGCACTCGAACAGCTGTTGCGGCGCAGTCCGGGATCTTGTTCGTCGGGGTCGCGGGGGATGCCGGTAACGTCGTGGCTCGATCGGCTCGATAGCTTCCTGTACGAACACAGGGATCGCCTCGACTACAAGTCCGTCCGTGTGAGGCCGAGGTATACCCTGGCCTCTGCCGTCAGCGACACACAAGGCTGAGGCGGGAGGTGCGTTCATGCGTTTTCTCATAGGGCTGTTTGCGGGTGCGCTGACCATATTCGTTGGTGCTTGGGTGCTCGAGCGCTCGGTATCCGATGCGGCCAACGCCCATGCGCCGCCGGCGTTCAATGAAGAACAGCAACCTGCGACTGCGGTTGAGCCGGTAAGTGAGCAAAACGTTGCCGCAATAGAGGTACCTGCAGACACCAGTGACTCGGTAGATAGCGGTGACGATGAATCAGACGTGTCCGCAAGGCCACCCGCAACACCGCCCCCTACACAGATAGAAGCACCCTCAGAGGTGCAAGAAGACCCTGCCGAGGAACCCCAGACTGTTCAGGCCGAAGCCATGGCCGCTACCGGTCCAGATAGCGATAGTGACCTTCCCTCTATGGTAGACAGCCCGACAACGCAAGCGGTGGTGTGGCGTCCCTTTCACAGCGAAGTGTCCGCCAACGGTTTCGCCAGGCGACTATCGGCCCAGCTCGGTGTGGATTTTTATGTACGGCGCCAAGAGGCTGCTGTCTATCACGTCGTGTTTGACTATACCTCGCCCGAGGAGCGCGAACTCTTGCAAAGTCAGATTGCGGCGTTGACCGGTTTCAGTCCGCGAGCAGGTCGATGAGCCGTTGGTGCGCCGGTTCGATGGGGTTGGTGGTGGCGCTGATTGCAGTTTCGGTTCAAGCCATGTCTTACATCCCTTATCGCACTTGTTTTCACAAATCTGCGGACAAGCACGAGGTCGCCGTCGATCTGGTCCTTGCGGTGGCCGCGACAGAGAGTAACTGGAATGTCAACGCAAGGTCTCATGCCAACGCCCACGGGTTGATGCAGATCCAGTGGCCAGGCACTGCACGACATCTGGGCGTGCGCAGAATTGCGCAGCTCTACGACCCCTGCTTGAACATCGATCTAGGGGCTCGTTACTTGAGAGAGTTATTGGATCGATTCGACGGCAATGAATCGCGTGCGCTGGCAGCTTACAACTACGGCCCGAGTCGTATCGAAAAAGCGGAGGTTTTACCGGCTGGGGCCAAAAAGTACGTGGCTACGGTGGCGCGACACCGCCAGCGCCTCAAGCAAGGCAGTGTCTCCAAATCTCTCAAACCCAGGGAGAAGCTCAAGGAAAAGCGCGTGCGAACAGGCAAGCCCGCCAGCAACCTTGCGTATGGCAAACGCGATGTCGTGATGGTGGTATCGTCGCGTTTCACGGCGCAGCGTTACGCGGAAATGTTGAGTGAGAAGATCAGAGGTGCGACTTTCAAATCCGTGCGTACCGCCGATAGCCGGTACGCTGTGGTGGTAGAATTGAAACGTTCAGGCTTGACGGCGGATGATCGCGTCGTACTCAGCGCGTTTGGATGGCCGTCCGGGTAAGCTGGCGTTAGAGTTAGCGGCGTTAGAGTAGCAGGGTTAGGCGTTAGAGGAAGCAAGGATCAAGGATGCAGGATTCAATCGTATTACGTGAGGAGATCCCAAACGACATCTCCCACATCCACTCGCTGACTGAAGCAGCGTTTCGCGACATGCCATACGCCGGCGGCGATGAACAGGATGTTATCGATCGGCTGCGCGACGCCGGGGCGTTGACGCTCTCCATGGTGGCGTTGTTTGAGGGGAAGATCGTCGGTCAGATTACCTTCTCACCTGCAACGTCGCGCAACGGTGCGGACTCATGGTTAGCGCTTGGGCCGGTATCGGTAATGCCTGAATTTCAGGGGCGGGGCATTGGTAGCCGACTGATCGAGAACGGACTCGCCCGCTTTCGGCAGGCCGGATATAAGGGCTGTATCCTAACCGGCAATCCCGACTATTATTGTCGCTTTGGCTTCGAGAAAGCGCCTCAGAACGCACCGGCGAACGAACCGGCAGAATATTTTCAGCTGATCAGTTTCACCGGCTCGCCAACTACTGCGACCTTCGAGTTTCACCCGGCATTCTACGGTTGAGATTCAGGCTCGCAGTAGAAACGGAAAGTGTGGCGTTTGGCGCCCGGGGTTCTGAAGCAGAGTGTGTGTCCCAATAGCGTGACGTAACCCGTATATCCGATGGTGCGATTGCCTGACGTTCGTTGCGACGCAGCGAAGCGTAGTTGTGAGTGGCGAAGCGTAACAAGCCGAACCGTGTGATGTCTGCACGTACGCCGGAAGACGGCATGTTAGTCGTCGCGCCCCAAGGATCCGAGAAGGTTCATTGCATCGCCATAGAAACGTCGCGTGAGTGTTTCCGTATCCATCAATGCGGCTTGAGATGCGCTGAGCGCGGTAGCCTGCCCTGCCCACAGGGCGCTGAAGTCGGCCGAGCCGTCATCTTCGGCCAGTCGTTTCAGCGGTGCGAGCGCTGTACCTGCGGTGGGAAATGGCGGGGTGGCGTCTGACATGGGGCCGATTTCACGCATCAGGCGATTGACGATGCCTCGTGCCGGTTTGCCGGAAAACAAATTGGTCAACGCGGTGTTGTCATCGCTTGCGTGTTCGATTGCTGTTCGGTGGACGGTAGAGATGATCGATTCCGGGGTCGCGAGATAGGCGGAACCGATTTGCACGCCTTGAGCGCCCAACGCGAACGCCGCGGCAATACCGCGTCCATCGGCAATGCCCCCGGCCGCGACCACGGGTAGATCGACCGCGTCGACCACCTGGGGCACCAACGCCAAGGTGCCGGGTTGCCTGGTGATGTCCGTGCTCAAGAACATTGCGCGATGTCCTCCTGCTTCAGCACCCTGTGCAATGACGACATCACATCCATGTGCTTCCAGCCAGCGTGCTTCGGCTACTGTAGTCGCAGAACTCAACACGACCGCACCTGTTGCCTTCACACGTTCGAGCAGCCCCCGCTCCGGCAAACCGAAGTGAAAACTCACCACGCGCGGACTAAGCGCCTCGACGACCGCACACATCGCGTCATCGAACGGTTTGCGGCTGGCAGCGGTTTCCTCTTGGGCGGCACCGATGCCGAATTCTCGATAGTAAGGTGCGAGTGTGTGCCGCCAGCGTGACTCGTCGTGCTCGGAGATCGGTTCGGGAACGTGGCAGAAAAAGTTCAAATTCAACGAGTTGGAGGTGTGTTGCTGCACGTACGTCGCCTGCTCATGAACTTGTTCCGGCGTCAGGAGTGCGCAGGGTAATGAGCCTAGCGCTCCGGCACGGCAAGCTGCCAGCGCCATCTCCTGTCCCGAAGCACCTGCCATCGGTGCCTGGATAATGGGGACATCCACGTCGAAGAGCGCAGTCAGCGGGGAATTCGGTGCCATCGGTGGATTGCTCAAAGAAAGGTCCTGATCAAGGTACACGGTTGGCCGTGTCGGATTCAATCGAGAGGGTGTGATTGTTCGCCTGCGACGGATTTGCGAACATGGCGGATTACCACGACGCGCAACGGCGGTTTTGCAGCTCTCCACACGACAATCGACCCACTCCGGACTGCAGCTAGCACTGCTCGCCGCCCTGGTGCTCAGAATCGCGGTACCTGCGGGGGCCATGCCGAGTGCTCTTTCGGGTGGGTGGTATCTGCAACTGTGTCCGGACGGCATGACCGCCTCGCAGATGCAGCAGCTCTTTGGGCATCAGCATCACCACCACCACTCTGAGGAAAGCGCTGAGCCGCAACTCGTCCACTGTGACTGGAATGCCGGTGGTGCGCTGGGCTTGCCGGACGAGCCTGGAGACCTTGCGCCGACTCATCTGACTCTAGTATTGGCACCGTCGCCAACGTTGCGGCTTTCGAGCGTCAATCGCTTCGATTACCGCGCGCGCTCACCACCGCCTGCTTAAGACTTCATCGATATCAACACTTAAGCAGGAGTACTTTTATGTTTTATGTTCGTGCGGCGTGTGTGTGCGCCGTTTTGTCGTGCGTGGGCGCAGTTAGCACGCCAGTATCAGCTGGAACTCGCCCCGATGAGCATGCGCCGTTAGGCGTCATGGGTGACCACATTCATGCGAAAGGCGAGGTGATGTTCTCGTATCGTTGGATGCACATGTCGATGCGGGACAACCGCGATGGCACCGATGATTTAAGTCCCGAAGACATCGTTACCAGTGAACCCAACCGTTTTGGTATGCCGCCGACGCTCAGAGTGGTACCCACCGATATGGAAATGACCATGCACATGCTTGGCATCATGTACGCGCCGACCGACTCGGTCACGGTCATGGGGATGGTGAATTATCTATCGAACGATATGGATCACGTGACATTTGCGGGACCTGTCGGGACCACGCGATTGGGGCGTTTCTCCACATCGGCCAATGGCCTGAGCGATGTCAGCCTGTCGGCGCTGATTCGCCTCAACGACCACTGGCACGCTACTTTCGGCATAGGGTTGCCGGTGGGGGATGTGGATGCCACGGATCGCATTCTCACACCCATGGGTACGCGGCCGAGCGTACGGCTGCCTTACCCGATGCAGTTAGGCTCAGGCAGCGTCGATGCGATCGTCGGTCTCACTGCGATCGGCGGTGTCGACCATCGCAACGGCTGGAACTGGGGCGGTCAGTGGCGGAGCGTGTTTCGCACAAGTGACAACGACGAAGACTATCGCCTGGGCGATCAGCATGTCCTTACCGGTTGGTTGAGCTACCTGATCACGCCTGAGATCAGCCTGTCGGGCAGGTTGGCCTATCGTTATCGGGGCGATGTTAGAGGAAGCGACTCGCGCATCGTGGCGCCCGTGCAGACCGCAGATCCCGATCGCCAACGCTATTCGGTGGTGGAGGCGGGTTTGGGTGCTAATGTGGTTCTGGGTGGAGGACATCGAATTGCCATGGAACTCGCGCGGCCGTTATACCAGGACTTGCACGGACCGCAGCTGAAGTCGGACTGGCGGTGGACGGTGGGGTGGCAGTATTCGCCATAGCCGCCGACTTCAGCGATGGGCTCAGCCGTCGTCCGCCTCGGCGGCTTCGGTGATGCCCGCAATGCAAGCCCGATCGATGCTGAAAGAAGCGAGTTCGAACAGTGTCTCCTCATCGACCTCACCGGCCGCGACTTCCCAAGATAGACCGATGGGCCCGACGCGTGCGGCGATCCCCTCATCGTCCTGGTTGGCAATGATGCCATCCGGAAAAGGGCGATCGCCCCCGCGGCTGCCGCCAAAATTGCGCGGATCGAAGCCTTGCAGGATACCCCCGGCGATCTCGGACACGATGATCATGGCTTTCACCGACGCCTGGCTGGTGGAATAGTACTGCTCGATAAAGGTCGTGCTGCCGAAGATCTGGCTTTCGTCTTCGAATATCGGATTGATGACCGCCAGCCAATCGCCGACTTGGCGCTCCATGCACCCGGCATAGGACTGTTGAATGTCCTTGTCACTCGGTGCCGTTTGGGCAAAACCATCGAGTGTGAGGAAAGCTGTTAACGCGAGCAGTGTCCGTAGAAACACAATGCTGACCTTCATCGTCTCGTCTCCGGCTAAGGCGTCGACCAGGGGTCGTCGTATTCCGTGGCGGTGGTTGGATCCAGGCGGCGTGCGCCGGCACAAGGATTACCCTCCTCATCCCAGTTCACGACCTTGAAATCTTCCCCGCCGAACAGCAGATATCCATTGGCCAGCGCGTGTGAGAGTTGCACGGCATGCTTGGCTTCGTCGCGAGTGTAGCTCAAGCCTAGTGCCATCTGCATTTGTGCTTTAGAGACTTTGTCTTGAAACGCCAATAAACCCTGAGTGTCCGGATAACCGCCGTGCATAATGTCGTGCAGAATGTCTTTTCGTTTGGGTGGATTGGGCCAGTTCTCGATATAGGATTCGACAGTGCCTCTACGGCACGTGCCGTCGAGGGCGTTCATGGCGACCCACACGAAACCTTCACCGTCGGCGACCGAGTGCGTCTCGCCGTGGCTCATGTTGATGAGCGGTAAATCGTAGGCGTGCAAGTGGTGCTGAAATGTCACCAAGAATGCCGTCATGCGATTCGCAGAAGGCACGCCAGGGCAGCGCACAGTGGGACGCACACACCACTGGACTTTGACCCCGCGCCGACCGCTAGGCGGATTTGCATAGGTTTCATAGCCGATGGTCGGCAGTGAGGCCAGGCGATCGGCTATCGTATCGGTGTCGATGCCGCCTCCCGCACTGTAATCGGCGGCGGTGACAGAGGTGACTCTACCGGCAAACTCGATGTGGATCGGATCAGTGGGCGGTGTCGATGGAAACTGCAGGATCTGTATCTCGGGTTTGCCGCCCGTTGAACTTTGCGCCGGATGCGACAAGCTGAACGTGTGGCCGATTTCGTGCACAGCGGTTTTGGCAACGGCCGTGAGTAGCTGGCTGCGGGTCATGCTGGGACCTTGGACCGAGCCAACATGCTGTTCAAGCAGACTATCGGGCCAAACACGTACGACACCCACCAGTTGCTTGTTCATGAGTTCACTCAGGCGGTAGGCGGCTTCGGCGTCGTTCCAGACAATGTCGGGGCGAAAGGTGCTCAGTATCTCTTCGCGGTTGTCCGTGCCGATCGGTTCCGGTGTGATGCCCATGGCGAACGGTGCCCCGGCGTTCCAGTTTTCCCGCACCAGCCACTGAATGTCCACGCCGTTGTTGCCGTCCTGGGCGTCTGCCCAGGTCAGCGCCTGAAGGAGACCGTTCGCATCGCTGCCCCACAGTTCTTCCATGCGCTTCTTGATATCGGTGGCTAGTGATTGGCGTTTTTGCGCTGAATCGAGGTGCGTGCGTTCGTCAGCGGTCACCAGAGCGGGGTGCACCAGGACGCGGTCGAGGGCAAGATTGTAGAGCCCTTCGGTGCGCATCGTAGGATAGTCCACCTGGCCGCGCTTATCGTGCCAGTCGGGGTAGAAGATGAGGTCTTCGTAGATCTGCGTGTATTCGTCGATCTTGGCGAGGTCGGATATCCACTCCAGTTTGGCGAGCAAGGCTGATTCGTTGAACAGTATCCTGTTCTTGGGTTCAGCCCTACCCTTTAGCGCAATGCGTCCCACTTCGCGGCTGCTGCTGGCGCGAGTCAAGATCAGTTCGCTGTCCACGACGGATCTCGAGGTGCTGAATTCGGGATCGAACTGCACAAAGGGAAACTCCAACGCCGTACTGCCGTTGTGTGTTTTGAACGCGAACTCGTCAGTAGACGTAGGTTGAAATCTCAACGCCAACCGATCTGTGACGTGCATTTCGATTTCACGCTGTCGCACTGCCTTGCCTTCACCGTCCGCCAGCGTTCGGGCCATGGCGATCGTGGCGTCCTGGTGCTGATCGTCGGAGGCGTCGACGAAGCGATAGATACCGACACTCATGTCGCGCAGCGGTTCACCGCGACTCCCGTCCTGCTTGATTTCGAACGCGCGTACGATCAGCTCTGCACCCACCAGCAGATCGCGGTGTTGGTCTTTGATTTTTTCGGGTTGCGTGAACGGTATCAGTTCCGCATTGATATCCGCGCTCTCACCGACGTTGAGTGTCATGTTGAGACTGCCTGAAGTGGTGAAGATCGGCAGCGGGCTGTTGATCGTCACGTCGAACTCCACACGACCCAAGCACGGATTCGGTTCCATGGGCTGTCCGTTGGGGTTGGCGGCACTGGCACCCAATCTCAACTGGAAACCGTCCAAGGTATCGGACAAGCGGTTAAGTCCCATGTCGAATACGTGGTCGCGCACGAAGAGCAGGTCGTTCGCTGCCTGTCCGTCGATCGCGACTTCAGCGACGAGTTCGGGGCCGATGGGTTCGCTGGTGCTGCCGGGGATGGAAGAGCCGGCCCAGTAAGGCAGCATCCCGACTGGAATCAGGGCGGTGTAGCCGTGTTCGACATCTTCGTCGATGACCACGCCATTGGGAAAAGTCATCTCATCGAGGTTAGGGCCCATATACGCATCACCGGTGTCGGGTCCGCGGTCGGCAAGAACGTAGTCCGCACCGAGACCCACACTTAGACCCCAACGAATCTCATCGCCGCCCGGTAACACTAAACCCACGGTTGCATACTGTGAGGGTCCGGGATGCTCGCCTTCGTCTCCCCAGGCACCGCAGGCGTAGTCGGTGTGTTCTCCAACGGCACTATCGGCAGCCGCTGAAGTTGAGAAGTCCGTGCAGGCACGTGACAGAAAGCGTACGTCGGGGACCAGGACTTTACGCGGCGATGCAGAGAGTGGCGCTTCGCAGTTCATGTCGGGTTGGCTTGTGGGTGGACGACCGGCGTGGTTGCCGGCTTTTGTGGCTGGAGATCCGGTGCTTGCCGTGTTCGCAACGTTTGTTTCGCCATCCGCTTGGGTACCACCGGCATCGGTATCGTCCGTAGGCGCATCGGACACCGGCGCGAAGCGGATGCGCGCCGTGCACGTGCCCCAGTCGTGACCTTGGGGGCTGGGTTCGATCTGATTAGGGGAGAGCAGGAATTCTTCGAGACTACCGATCGAAAGAGAAGCACGGTAACTACGGTCGATTTCCACGAAGCGCACCATTCGATCGAAGCCTTCGGGCACTTCAGGCAGGGTCAGGTCGTCGGGATTCGGCAAGCAGCCTTCCGGGAGTGGGTCTTCGAATTGCGCAAATATGTCGCGAGCCGACAGCTCACCCGCTGCCGTCTGGGGCGCCGCAATGATGGCGACTAGCACGACAGTGGCTAACCAGATCCTAGACACTTACGTTCCCCGACCTGTTGTGTCACCACATTCTGCAGAGGCGGTGAAGGCGGCGCAATTAGTACGGTCGTGCTATGCGCGGTCTCGAATGGTCCAGGTTAATGCTTTTTCCGTCACGCCGAGCTCCGTCGATTTACGCGTTTGGTGCGAATCGATGAGACCGCCGATCAAGGGTGTCCATGCTTCGATCAAGTCAAGCGCCTCCGGTGACGCTAAGCCTCGGGTGAGGCGGCCAGGATTAAACGTGACGCTGCTTTGTGAAGCGCCGATTTCAATCGCGACGTTTTCGTCGATCCCGCATAGCAACGCATGTAAGAAGCGTGCCGTCGCCTGGTGATCACCGTCGTCAGCGTCGAGGGCACCACGAACGTCCTGAAAGTACTGCAAGCCAATCAGGCGGGATGCGGTGCAGGCAAGTTCGAGTCCTCGTGATCTTCCCACTACGTCGATCAGGGTGGGTAAACCGTTGCGCAAGTATTCAACGGCATAGTTGCGGTTGGCTTTGGCAAGGCGCTGTGCCGTCCATTGGTCCTGGGGTGGCTTGGGTTGGCTGGCTGCGTCGAATGGCGGTGGGTGTTCATCCGGTTTGAATACCAAACGCATGTCGTCACCGATCGGTTCATCGTACTCGTTGAAGTAACCGCAAAGACCAAACTCGCCGGTCATGTCTTGCGACACACAGACGAAACCGAGTCGGGGGTTATTAAGCGATACACCGTTGTGAGCGTACCATCCGCGTAGAAATCCGAGGCTGGCTTCGACGGGCAGTCCACAAATTGTCGGTCCTGCGAACATCCACCGGGGGTAACGAAAGCGCACCCAGGCTTTGCGTGACGACTCCTCCGCATACTCGACCGGTACGCCGCCGATACCGTTTGAGAGCACGTGATAGCGCGCGCACGCGACAGCGTGCGGTAGCTCGGTCAAACCCAGTTTTGCGAAACTGGATAGAAACTTGGCTTCGTGTTGCCGACGGAACAAGCGGAACATCCAATCACCGATGACATCGGCTGACTCGCGGCTACTCACCGTCAACTGTAGGCCCAAGAAAAGTGCGTGATGAAGCGTGGCTTGTGCTTCGACGGCGGCAGTGTATCGATCGTTGGGCATGCAGCGGTCACTGGATCGGTGGCGGGGGTCGAGATTAAAGCACAGCGGTGATTGGGTGGGGAATTAATTCATCGAGCGTTGGTCTTAGCAGGGTAGATAAATCCTCCAAGGGGTTCGATCTGCGTACGTCCATTGTATTCGCGATCTGGTTGGCGGTAGGTGTATTCACGGCGCTTGAGCTGACGGCAGCTGAGCCTGCCCCGCGGCCGTCCTCGAAGTTACCCGACAAACTCACGGACAGCCCGCTGCTCAATTCGCGGTTCGTCATGTTCGGATCGAAGCAGTTGCGTCGACAGACGCTGCGCTGGGCGGCGCGGCGCGGGGAACCGGACATGGTCGCTTCACTAATCTACGCGTTGCGTTACCTACGCCCGGCACAACGCGAGGCAGTAGTCGAAACCCTCGAGAAACTCACCAAAAGACGCTACGGGGATGACTGGTTTCGTTGGATGCAATGGCAACAGCAGCACCCGGAGGTCGTGCCGTTCGAAGGCTTTGATGTGTTTTTGAGCGCGCTGTTCAACACACTCGACCCCAAGTTCAAGAGATTCATTTATCCGGGCGTGTCACACCGAATTCGTTTGGAGGAAATCGTTTGGGGCGGTGTATCGAAGGACGGTATTCCGGCGCTTAACAATCCCAAAATGATCGCGGCACAGGAGGCGAGCTACCTTGCAGCCAACGAAGCGGTGTTCGGTGTCAGTATTAATGGCGAAGCGCGTGCGTATCCGTACCGGATCATGGATTGGCACGAAATGGTGAACGACGAGGTGGGCGGGCAAACCATCGCGTTGGCTTATTGCACATTGTGCGGCTCGGCGATCCTGTTCGATACGTCCAATGAAAATGGCGGCGCCTTCCAGTTCGGATCATCGGGCTTGCTCTATCGCTCCAACAAGTTGATGTACGACGAGGGGACGCATTCCCTCTGGAATCAGTTTACCGGCCGCCCGGTGGTCGGGCGACTGGCTGAAAGCGGCATTCAATTAGACATGCTGCCGATTGTAACAACGACGTGGGCGGCATGGCGGAAGCGCAACCCTGCCACGCTCGTGTTGAGTGCCGACACGGGATTTTCCCGCGACTACCGACCGAACCGGGCTTACGGTGAATACTTTAAAAGTAGCAGATTGATGTTCCCTGCGAACACCGATGCGCGCCAGCTTGGACAGAAGGACGTCGTCTTCGGTTTGCGCGTCAGTGGCGCTGCCAAGTCCTGGCCGTTAGATCGCTTCGAGTCGAAACGCCTCATTCACGACACAGTAGGTGCGCTGCAACTGGTATTGATTGGCGATGCCGAAAGTCGAACCGTGCGTGCTTATCGCGGTGACGGTCTAGTGTTCTCTACGACGGAAGATGAGGCAGTTCTGCGTGCGGACGGCGCGACGTGGCGTGTCACCGAGGCCGCGCTGATCGCCAGCGATGGACGCGCGCTGACCCGCTTACCCGGGCATCTCGCGTATTGGTTTGCGTGGCATAACTATCTAGGTAGCGGGACGCTGGCAGAATAGTCGGTCAAACGCAACGTTGTATTCAACGGGTGCAGCTGAGATCTTGTCGGCATGGATGATAAGCCACCGCCGCTCTCATTCGGCGTAAAACTCAATTTCGGGATCGGACAAATTGCCGAAGGCCTCAAGACGTGCGTATTTGCGACGTTCTTGCTGTTCTACTACAACCAAGTGCTGGGTCTGTCCGGCGATCTTTCGGGCCTTGCGATCTTCATCGCGCTTATATTCGATGCGGTGACCGATCCTATCGCCGGGAGCGTATCCGATCGTTGGCAAAGTAAACGGGGCCGGCGTCACCCCTTCATGTACGCCTCTGCCGTGCCGTTGGGGGTTTCGTTCGCGCTGTTGTTCATGCCGTTGGTGGACGGGCAAGACTCACAGTTAGGATTGTTCCTGTGGATGCTGGTGTTCACGGTTGCCACGCGCGCATCAATGACGCTTTATCACGTGCCTCACATGGCGCTGGGTGCCGAGCTGTCGGAAGACTACGACGAGCGCACGGTGCTTGTGGCAATACGGCACTTCTTTGGCGCAACGGGTTTCATCATTGCCTACGTTATGGGTTATGGCTACTACTTCGCGCCGAGCGAGGCATTCGTCAACGGGCAACTCAACCCGGATGCCTATCCTCCGTATGCATTTGTTCTTGCGATCATCATGACGCTGACGATATTCATGACTTCTTTCGGTACTCGCAGTCGTGTGCCGTACCTGCCGAAACCGCGTGCGCAAGAAGCACGGGTCACGATGATGGATGTGCTCACCGAGACCGTTGAAGCGATGCGCAACGTTTCGTTTCGTTGGATCATGTTCGGATTCATTCTGATCATCGCGGCATGGGGGATGGCGGCGGTCACAGGGTTGTACGTCTATACCTTTTTCTGGGAGTTCAATAACTTTCAACTGCTTTTCATCGCGATGGTCGGCCCCATTGGCAGTATGTTCGGCTATCTCGTGTCCAAGGTGTATTACGCGTGGTTGGACAAACGCAACGCCATGATCGTGGCGGGATTGGCCTGGATGGTCATCCATTCGATTCCCGTGCTGCTGTACTTGGCGGATCTCACACCTGCGACAGGCAGTTGGGCGCTGACGGTCACGTTGGCCGCGTTTGCCATGCTCGGCGGAGTGGCCGTGGGGCAGGTGGTGGTCGGCATCGGTTCGACGATGGCTGACATCGCCGACGAAAACGCCCTGGCAACCGGGCGTCGTCAGGAAGGCGTCTTTTTCGGTGCCTCCGCCTTCGCCAACAAGTGTTCAGCCGGTGTAGGAAGTCTGCTCGCGGGGCGCGTGCTCGAGTGGATCGAGTGGCCGACGGGAGAGGCGATCCGATCCAGCGCGGACATTCCGGCGGAGACGCTCTTGAGTCTCGCGGTGATAGCGGGCCCGGTCATCGCGCTGCTTGCGATTCCGGGCGCGGCTTGCTTCCTAGGCTATCGCCTCAACCGGCGGCGGGTGGCGGAAATCCAGAACCGTTTGGCCGAAGAGGCGAGTTAACGAGACAGGACACTAGCCTACCGAATTGGCAACTGCAGCGATCATCACCGCTACCACGGCAACGAAGATGCCACACCAGGTAATGTGTTTGACGATGGTCGCGTCGCTGATCTGATTTGAGGGTTGGTTCATTGGCTGCTCCCGACTGCTTGACTGGGGTTAGTCGTTAAGCGTAGTCGGGTGCAGCAGCGCTTGTCGCGCAATTCGAAAAAGTGTGACGGTGTTCGCGCTTTAGGCTTGAGGCCTCGCGTTACCCAGAATTGAAACGCGTTCGCCGTAGCGCGTATCGGGCCAGTAGTCCCAAACGGCGTGGTGCTGTGTGCAGCGGTTGTCCCAGAAGGTCAGGGTGTTGGGCCGCCAGTCGACTCTGCAGGTCAGGCGTGGTGTGGCTGCAATATGCTCGAACAGTGCCTCGAGGAGGGCTCGGCTTTCCCAGTGGTGCATGCCCTTGATGTGTGAGGTGAAGCCGCTGTTGACGAATAATACCTTCTTGCCCGTCTCCGGATGAGTGACGACAACCGGGTGCTCGTTTTTGGGATACTCCTCGCCGGTGGGCGGTGGTACCCGATAGCCGCTCATGTAAGGAATCGCACCATCATGGACAGCGACCAGCCCGTCGAGCAGGTCCTTCATGGTGTCGCTCAAAAGATCGTACGCCAGGTACATATCTGCATACAGCGTATCGCCACCCCCACTTTGCGGTGTTTCCTTTATATAGAGCATCGAACCCAGCGGTGGGATCTCGTCGCAGGTAACGTCGGTATGCCATCCATTACCCGCTGTGTACGCCGAGTCCTTGGTGGTCTTGATTCTCAGTATTTCGGGATCACCGCCGTAACTGTGTTGCATTGGGTGAACGTGCAGTGTGCCGAACTTACGACCGAAGGCTTTGTGATGATCGCGTTCCAGGTGCTGATCCCGAAACACAACGACTTTCCAATCTAACCACGCACGGTAGATCTCGCTGAACTGTTCGTTGGACAAGGGTTGCGACAGATCCACGCCGTCGATTTCCGCGCCGATATGCGGCGTCAAACTATCGACACCAATCGTTTTGTATCCTTCTACAGCTGTCATAGTAGACCTCTCTTCGTGGTGCTAGGCAGGTATGTCTAGTCGGGCAAGCCCAAGACCCGCTTAGCGATTATGTTAGCTTGGATTTCGTTGCTACCGCCGTAAATCGTCGTTGTACGCAAGTGCAGGAACTCTTCGGTGGCTCTGAGCTCTTCAGCGGTAAAGCCGACTTCTTCATGCGCACCTAGACCCCGAAAGCCCATCAGCTCGCGCTTCAGATCCGCACCGTCGCGTTGTAACCCAGCCCCGTAGAGTTTAAAGATCGAAGTCGCTGCACCGGGAATGCCAGATTTGTTTTCTTCGTTCGCTCGCTGCGCGGTGTGTTGAAACGCGGCGCGGTTCATGTTCATGTCGATGATGCGGCTGCGCAATCCTGGATCAGCAATGCGACCGTTGTCCTCGCCGACGTATTCTTTGGCGACGCGCACCAGAGCAGCGCCGGGGTGCGCAGGTCGTGCACCTCCTGCCAAACCTCCGATGCCGGAGCGTTCGAACTGCAGCAAGCGTTTGCCGACCGTCCAGCCCTTGTTCAGTTCGCCCACAAGATCTTCCTTCTTGGCAACGGCGTCGTCGAAGAACGTCTCGCAAAATGGCGACGAGCCCGAGATCAAGCGGATGGGTTTGGTGGTCACGCCGGGTTGGTCCATCGTTAGCAGCATGAAGCTGATCCCTTCATGCTTGGGCGCGTCAGGGTCCGTGCGCACGAGAATGAACATCCAATCTGCAGTGGCGGCACCCGAGGTCCAGATCTTCTGCCCGTTGATGAGGAAATGATCGCCTTTGTCGAGCGCACGAGTGGTGAGCGCGGCAAGGTCCGAACCGGCGTTTGGCTCGGAGTAGCCCTGGCACCATTGATACTCGCCGCGTGTGATTTTTGGAACATGGCGCTGTTTCTGCTCTTCGGTTCCGTATTCGAGCAGCGTGGGTCCGATCATGGAAGTGCCCATCCCCATGAGGGGCGATCGTGCATTAATCTTGGCCATTTCCTCATACAGTATCTTCGCCTCTCGCGGCTTGAGACCGCCCCCGCCGTACTGGGTCGGCCACGTGGGTGCGGTCCAGCCTTTTTCGGCGCAGCGCTCCAGCCACAAGGCGACGTCGGGTTCCAAGGTGATCTTGGTCGAGCCGTTGGCTATCTGGCCGGGGCCGCGGGCGCCCTCCGGGCAATTGTCTTTGAGCCAGCCGGCCACTTCGGCTCGAAAGTCCTGCGATTCGCTCACGTTTAACTCCACATACGAATAGTCTGGTTACAAAAAATAGAGGCGAAACCAAAACTGTATTCGATATACACTTTTGGGTCCAGATAGACAGTAGCGGGTGGAGGGGAAGCATCATGGAACTGTCAATAACGCCGTTTTCCTTGAAAAACAGCGCCGGTGACGATGTGAGTTTTCCCAGCGACAGCGAGCAGAACAAGCTCGTCTGTATTGTCAAGGAGGACTGCCCGACTTGCCGGGAGATCATGCCGGTGCTCGCGGCCATGCATCATGCCTTCTCACCGTCACTCGAGGTGCACGTGATCGGTCAGACAACCGCAGGCAACGCCGCACTGGAACGAGAGTTCGCTCCGCCGTTTACGCTGCTGGACGATGCCTCTTTGAAAGTCTCGTTCGCGGCGGATATCGACACTGTACCCACGTTGTTTTTCGCTGACGCGAAAGGTAAGACACAGCAGACGCTGATCGGGTTCGTTAGAGACGAGTGGCTGTCACTGTGTGAGGCGATTGCCAAGCAGGCTGATGTCAGGGCGCCAGACATCGATTGGGCCTCCCTACCGGAGTGGCGCCCTGGGTGCGGCTCTCTGTCCGTGGACCCGACGATTGCGGAACGGTTGCGGGCGGAGTCGGAAAACAGTCCGCTGCGCGCCCGGCGCATCGACATAGGCGCAGACGATGACGAGGTCGAGTTCATGTTCGACCAGGGGTTCTCGGACGGCTTACCGCTCGTGCCGCCGACGCCCGAACGAGTGTTGCGCATGCTGGGCGGTACGCAGCGCGATCCGCAGGAAGTGCTGGCGCTCATGCCTCCCAACATGGGCGAAGTGACGGTAGAAAAAGTGGCCATCAATGCGGTCATGGCCGGCTGCAGACCGGAGTACATGCCGGTCATCAACACGGTGATCCAGGCCATCTGCACCGACGAGTACAACATTCACGGCGTGATGGCGACCACCATGGGCGCCAGTCCGGTCATTGTGGTCAACGGCCCCATTCGTCATGCGCTCGACATGAACATGCGCCTCGGAGCCCTGGGGCAAGGCAGTCGGGCCAACGCGACCATCGGCCGTGCGGTGCGCCTGCTGATTCGCAATCTCGGCGGCGCTAAGCCGGGCGGCACGGAGCGCTCCACGCTGGGCAATCCGATGAAGTTCACCATGTGCTTTGCTGAATGGGAAGAACGCAATCCCTGGGAGCCCCTGCATGTCGAGCGGGGTTTTCAAGCGGAGGACTCCGTGGTCACTATTTTCACGATGACAAGCGGTCCCACGTTAGTTGTGGATCAAGACTCGCGCTCCGCTGCGCAGCTGGCGGGTACCATCGGCTTGAGCCTGGAAACGGCGTTCAATCCCAAGGCACACTATGCAACCGATTGTTTGTTGGTCGTCGTTCCCGAGCACATCGATACGCTCATGCGTGACGGATACACGAAAGCGGACCTGCGCACACGCATTCAAGAGGTCACGGCGCGACCGATCCGGGACCTCGTCGCTGACGAGATTTCCGGCACTGGGTTTAAGCGCGAAATGGCTGCTAAAATGAGCGAAGAGGAATTGGATCGTAAGTTGCCCAAGTTCCGCAGTGACGATGACATCCACATCGTCGTCGCCGGGGCAGAGGCAGGGAAGTTCAGCGGTGCGTTTCACGGCTGGGCGACCGGAGAGATCGGCTCGATCTCCGTGTCGAAAAAAATCGAAGAGCCCTTTACCGGATCTGGGAGAGACTAATGACCACCATCATGGATCCCACGGACGAGCGGGTGCCCGTCGAGCGGAGATTGACGCCTCGTTCGAGCACAATCGAAGGCACGATCGCCTTTCTGGACATTTCCAAGCCTCGCGGCAACGTCCTGATCGACCGCTTAGAGTCGCTGTTGGCGGAACGGTTGCCGAACGTGAGCTTCAATCGCTATGCCAAGCCGACGTTCACCAAGCCTGCGCCGGACGATCTGCGGCAGCAGATTCAAGCCGACAACGACTATGTCATAGAGGCGCTAGCCGACTGAGGCTCCTGTACCACGTGCAGTTTGCATGACACGGTATGGTTCGAGATCCAGGGCACGCCCGCAGTCTCCATCGCGTCGACGGAATTCGTCGATGCCGCGGAAACTCAAGCGAATGCGCTGGGATTGAAAGATGCCCAGCGGGTATTCGTCGATCACCCCATTCAAGACGCTACAGATGAGGAGATGCAAGCCAAAGCGGATGCCGTTGTCGACAGCATCATCGCTGCATTGAGCGCACCGGCATCGACGTAGCGCAGTGACGGGACAAGAGCGCGGAGAGGTTGGCGGACAGTAAAAAGCTCAAGAATTCGACCCTGTTCTTTTATGGGTTGACGGACATGCCGGTTATGATGTCGATCTTCCCGGCATTGGTCTTCATCCCGCGTTTCTACACCAGCGACGTCGGCGTACCGATCGCGGTGGTCAGCACCGTTATCCTTGCCGTCAGGCTCATGGATGTCGTGACCGATCCTTTGATGGGTTACATCAGCGATCGCACGAATCTGCGCATGGGCCGTCGCCGCCCGTGGGTGATGTTATCCGCGCCAATCATGATGCTGGGTATATACCAGCTGTATATGCCGCCGGAAGGCGCCGGTGGCCTACACATGTTCGTGTGGATGTTCGTCATCTCGATCGCCACGACCATGATGCTGATACCGTACTATGCCTGGGGCGCGGAGCTTTCGACCAACTACCACGAACGCTCGCGCATAACGGGGTGGCGCGCCGCGATGGGTGCGTTGGGTAATTTCATAGCACAGGCGGCGCCTGCCGGTGCCCTGTTTTTCTTCGCGATCGGCGGCACGGCAGCCGTGCTCGAAATCGTCGGTGTCACGATGCTGATCATCATGCCCATTGCCGTGTTGCTGACGGTCACTTTCACCCCGGAATCCAAGCACGCGACACGCTCTGTCACACCGATTCTGCCGGGTCTTCGGCTGATGATGAAGAATGCGCCGTTCTTGCGTTTGATTACCGTATTCGCCATCGGCTTCATCGGGCTCAGCATCACCACGCCGCTGTACATCTTTTTCGTTGCCGATGTGCTGGGGTCGGAGGACGAGTCGATCTACATGCTGATGTGTTTCTACCTCTCCAATATTCTCTCGATTCCGTTCTGGGTGTGGTTGTCCGGTAAGATCGGGAAGCACAAGGCTTACATCGTCTCATTCGCTACGATTGGCTTCGCCCATCCTTTCTATCTACTGCTGGGACATGGGGACATCTGGTGGATGTTGCCGATCACAGTGGCGACGGGATTTGCTGCGGGTGGATTCAGCCAAACCCTGCCCAATTCCATGAAGGCCGATGTCATCGATCTCGACCACGTCAATAGCGGCGAAAATCGAGCGGCGCAATTTTTTGCGGCGTGGTCCTTCATTCAGAAACTGGCGGCATCGCTGGGCACCGCCATTGCGCTGTACAGTCTCGATCTCATCGGCTTTGAAGCCGGCGCAGATGTTGTCAATACGGAAGAAGCGATGTTCGGTTTGCGCTTTTTGTTCTCGACCTTTCCGTCGGTGTTCTATCTCTTAGGTGCGGCGCTGATCTGGAATTATCCCATCACTCGACAACGTCAAGAGGAAATTCAAGCACAGCTTGCTGCAAAAACTCACTGAATGCTGCGGTTTTCGCTGCTGGATAGATCATCACGAATTCGGAACGGCATTGACTCGACCGATGCGATTGTATGCCCGACGAACTGGTTTGCACGAGGTGCATACCGTCCAGGCTCGGCAGATAGCCCTTGGTGCGCTCCACGTAGACCGGCAGCTTTTTTAGGAACGCACGGACGTCGAACGGCTGGTTACCCCGTACGGTGATAGATTCCAGGCCATGGGGGACTGAACTGGGTATAACCCGAACGTTAGTAAAGGCATCGGTACCGGTCAGGATTTTCGGTAGCGACGCGTAAGGGACAGTGTCGCGCTCCGGATAAGAAAAATCGGGTGCTGAATCTTGCTTGCTAATCGTCAGCAAATCCGCTTCTTGCACCTGCGTCTGCACCAGTTGACCGACATACTTGTCGTCGCGTTTTGTTTGGTAATTCACGGCATCGATCAGCACGACAGCGCCGCGGGCGTAGAAACCGGGCAGGGTGCACTGCTGCTTGAGTCTGTTGGGCAGGCCAACGCCGCTGGCTTCCAACAGGATTCGATCTACCGGAGCGTTCGCGAGTTGTTCGAATGTAGTCACCAGATCGTTCTTGAGCGAACAACAAACACAGCCGTTTTGCAGGCCGATGACGTTGTCGTTGGCATTGTTGCGCTCGATCAAGTCTTGGTCGATGTTGACGGCGCCGAAGTCGTTCACGACGACGGCCAGACCGGAAAGGTCATCGGCACCGGCAAGCAGGCGGTTAATCAGCGTGGTTTTCCCGGCACCCAGATAACCTGCGATTAGGGTGACAGGAATCATCGCGGGATCGTGTGTACGGTGCCTTCGAAAACCGTAGCGTGAATGTCGATCTCGCGCAGAGCCTGCGCTGGTGTCTCCAACGGATCTTGATCGAGCACCGCAAAATCCGCGTACTTTCCAGCCCTGATACTGCCCGTTTCGTTGGCAATACCGAGAACGTGCGCTGCATTGATGGTAATGGCTTGCAAGGCTTGCTCGATCGTCAAGCACTCCTCGGTACCCATCACTTCATCCGTGTGATTGATGCGATTGACTGCGACCCAGGCACTGTTCAGCGGTTCGGCGGGCGCCATCGTGAAATCTGAGTGCAAGGCGACGTTAATACCTTCGCGGAAACAGGCTCCGATGCGAGACATCTGTGCTGCACGCTCGTAGCCGATGCCTTCTTTGGCATAAATGTCGGACAGCTCATGTAAATAGTACACGTTTGCGGATACCTGGGCGCCGAGATGCTGGATGCGTTGGATCTGTTCCGGGGTACTGAAGCCGAAATGTTCGATGGTGAAGCCGTGATCGAAGCGCGGCTTTTCGTCTTGCATCTTTTTGAGTATGTCGAGGGTCAGCTCCAACGCGAGGTCACCGCACACGTGTATGTGGATCTGGTAGCCGGCATGCCAGTACGCACGTACGAAGCGCTCGAGCGTTTCAGGCGGCATCAGCCACTCGCCATCGTGACCGTCGATATACCCTGGTTTCTGAACCTGTGCGAGTTGACTGAAAAAGGCGCCATCGCTGAAGAGCTTGATGTGTCTGCCGAATTGCAGGCGGTGTGTGTTGCGCTCGGGAAGTGTGTCGGCCAAGGCCACGCCCGCTTCCGGCGATCGTCCGCCTGCGGCCAGGCGTAGACCGTGAGCCACCAGTCGCGTTCTAAAGGGTACGCTGTCACCCTCCAGATGGTCGGTGAGTGCGGAAGCTTCGGTTTCGAAGTCGAATAAACCGGTGGCTAGATCGCCGATGGAAGTGTGTCCGCCGAAGTGAACCACTTGTTTGAGTCTGTCGAGTCCGTGGGCATACTTGTCGGGTGCGAGTATCCAGGGGTTGAGTCGGTTGATGGCCACGCCTAAACCGTTTTCGTAGAAATGACCTTTCTCGAGATCGATTTGCGAAGTCGGTTTGACGGCAGTCTTGTCAAATTCGATCATCGCGAGGGCGGCATCGTTCATATAGAGTTCGTGGAAAGAACGATGCCAGACGACGATGGGTCGGCTCGCCGATGTGCGATTGATTCTCTCGCGACTCATCTGCCCGTGCCAAAGGTGATGAAACCCCCAGGTAAAAAGCGGTTCGTCAGCGGGATGGGCCCCATGTAACTCGGTGAGCCGCTCATCGAATTCGCTCGGGGTGAGTGTGGGTTCTACCGTTCCCCAAGGTAGTTTCCAACGCATGGCGGTAATGAACTCCATGGGCAGCAACACCGCAGCCATGGTCGGATGTAGGTGCGGGTCGATGAAACCCGGACAAATACACTTATCGGCAAACCGGTCGTCAACGTGATGCTCGAAGCGCTCGAGCCATGGCGCCATCGTTTCACGACTGCCGACTTCTACGATGCGATCGCCGCGCACCAATACCGCCGTGGCATAAGGTGCCGACGGATTCATGGTGATGATGCGTTTGGCGGGATAGAGAGTCAGCATCGTGGTATGTTGCACGTATTAGTACGCCTTGCACACCCCTGATTGACTGACGAGTGACTACCAAGATCTACTACGGCCACTGGCTGGTCGCGGCTGCGTTCCTTGCGCAGTTCATCAGCATCGGCATGTACAGTTATGTGCTGGGTGCGTTCATGACGCCGATGATCGACGAACTCGGTTGGTCGCGTGCTGACTTCACTTTAACGCGCACTATCGGTCAAGTGGCCATGGCCGTCGTCGGTGTCTTCATCGGTGCCCAGGTCGACAAGATTGGCGGGCGTCCGATCATGTTGATCGGTACGACGATCTTGAGTCTTACGCTGGCAGCGCACAGCGTCGTTGACCATCTAGTGACATGGTGGGTGCTGAACGGAGTGGTGTTGACGATTGGTTGCGCGATGGTCGGCAACCTCGTTGTGAATGTCACGTTGTCCAAGTGGTATGTCGTCAATCGCGGCAAAGCCATCGCCGTGGCGGCTATGGGTGTTTCTTTTGGAGGCATCGTTTTGACACCGTTGGCGACGTGGTTGATCGATACGCTCGGGTGGCGTGAGGCATGGTTGTGGCTTGGTGCGCTTACCGCTGTACTGATCTACCCCGTCGCCATGGTCATGCGCCGCGCACCGGAGGATTTCGGCATGCATCCGGATGGAATGAGTCACGTGCAACTTGCTGCGGGAATGAGTGAGCGTGCCATGCAGGAAGATGCCAACGCCTATACACGCAGAGATGCGTTGCGGACGTTTTCGTTCTATGCGCTCGTCGTCGCGTTTGGTTTTTTCTCGATCAACATCGTGGTGATGGTGTTGCAGACGATCCCGTACATGACGGATAACGGCTTCAGCCGCACTGAAGCGGCCTTTGCCTTATTCGTCGCCTCGATTCCCGCCATGATCTCGAAACCATTCTGGGGTTACTTCATAGACCGCTCACCGGTAAAGCCGCTTGCCGCGGTGTCAGCATCCGTCACCGGGCTTGCGCTGTTCATGATCGTCGCCAGTGTGGCGCGCGGCGAGTTGTGGTTGATTTACTTTGCCTACACGCTGCTGGGCCTGGGGTGGGGCGGCATGATCCCGATGCAGGAAGTGATCTGGGCATCGTTTTTCGGACGCAGGCACATCGGTGCGATACGAGGCGCAGGTATGCCCGTATCCTTGATGTTGGGTGCGCTGGCGCCGTGGCTGGTGTCGTACTATCACGATCAGGTCGGGCAGTACGACGGCGCGCTTCTCGTCGTGGCGGGATTGAATGTGATTTCGGGTGTGCTGATTTTTCTCGCGCCGCCGCCTCGGCGCACCGACCGCGCGGGTGCTATTGCTTGATCATCTCCGCGGTAACGAAGATTTCGACTTCGTCACCCACAGCCGGCGCAAAGCGACCCAGCCCGAACTCCGACCGTAGGAGCTTTGTCGTACCCGAAAGTCCGATGGTCGGGACCTTACGCATGGGATGTTCGGCGGCTTTGTTGATCGTGGTCGCGAGCGTCACGGGTTTCGTGATGCCTTTGATTGTGAGATCACCGGTGACGTCGAATGTATTGTCACCGGTAGCGACGACGCTCGTCGATTGGAATGAAATCTCGGGAAACTTCGCGGTATCGAAATAGTCCTCGCCGACTAGATGTTCATTGAACTCATCCACGCGGCTTTCGATCGAGGCGGCGTCGATGACGACGCTCACAGCACTCTTTTCGGGGTTGGCGGCATCCGCGGTTAGATCGACCGTGAAACGGTCGAAGCCGATGTGCGGGTTGGAGAAGCCGAGGTGACTGTAGCTGAAGGTGATGTAGCCGTGCGTATTTTCCAGCACGTATTGCCCGGAAGGTACGTTGAATTCTGCCAACGCAGGTGCGGTGGATAGGAGGACGAGTCCGGCAATGGTAGTGCGAAGTGGTGTCATTGTGTATTCCGTTTTAATAGCCTTGTTAAGTTAACCTGAGTCATCCGCTCGGGCAATAACCGTCACTTGCACGTCGACGAATTGTCCGACCCAAGATGGATCGAGCCATTCGCCGACGCCGATCTTGTGAACCAGCCGATCGATGGTCGCGGTCCCCTCCAGGTGAATGTCACTATCGTTACGCGCCACTGTGAACTCGAACTTCAAGGGGAGGGAGCTCGCTTTGACGGTGAACTCACCCTCGGCAGTGAACGATCCCGAGTCCGTGACGGCGAAAGAGGACGCCCGGTAGATCGCCACAGGAAAGCGCTCTGCGTCGAACCATTCCGCACCTAGCAGGGTGCTGTCGCGCTCGGCGTCTTGCGTGTCCACTTGGGAGGTGGTGATGTGCACCACAGCAGTGCTTTCATCCAATCGTTCGACGTCGAAACGAATGTCAGCCTCCCATTGCGGCCACTCGCCTTCGAACGGTGCGCCGGCTTGTTCGCCTGTGAACCGGATTACGCTGCGCGCATAGTCTACGTTCCAGGCCGGCAGTGTCGATGTCGGTGTATCGGATCGGGTAGCTGTTGCAGACGCGCTAGAAGGTGCGGAGGACTCGCTCGATGCAGGCGAGGAGCTCTCCGATTGAGCAGCCAACATGACATAACCCGTACCGATGACGATGAGGAACGCCGCGATCGATCCAATAGAGGACATGCGGGCCAACACCCCGTCGCGGTCGATCACGGCGTGTTTGAGTGCCGCGCCCAGGTGGATCACGGCGATCACGAATAAAGCTTCGGCACCGAAATGATGCAGTTGTACGAGTGTGTCCTTGAGCGATTCGTCGGGTGCCACTAAATCAGGTAGCGTGACGAGGTTGAACCAACTGACTGAATAGGCGGTCGCCGAAGACATCAACCAGCCGGTGATCGGCAGAAAGAAGAGCAAAACGTAGAGTGTGCCGTGGCTGATCTTCGATGCGATGACTTGCCATTCCGCCATGTTCTCGGGGAGCGCCGGGGGACGGTGGGCTAAACGCCAAACGAGCCGCACAACGGCGAGCCCCAGTATCGTGATGCCGACGCTCTTGTGATTGGCGAGTAATCCCAGTTGCTGCATGGCGAGATCCGCATCGGCCGCCTCTTCCGCGAGTTCGGCCAGCACGTATTGCAGCACGATCGCACCGGCAATCAGCCAGTGCAGTTGTTTTGCGAAGGACGTATACATAGCGCACAGCATGCAGGGCCGCACCGGTGCTGACAAGCTGAAGCCGGCACCGGGGCTGGGTGGGTGAAGGCTTGCGGGATAGGCTTTGGTCTGAAGAGACGGTGCGGTATGCTCTTGAACAGGTATTTGCGTTGAGAAGGAGGGGGTGTGAGCCATCGATCGATTGTCGTCGAACCGGTGGGCGCGGTCGGAGCGTTTGTCGCCGGTGTCGACCTTGCGCAGTTCGATGATACGACGCTCGCGGAGTTACGCGATGCCTTCGCCAATCATTCGGTACTCTTTTTTCGCGACCAGAGATTGACGCCTGAGCAACACATTCAACTGGCGGAACGCTGGGGCACCATCAACGTAAATCGCTTTTTTACGCCAGTCGCGGATTTCCCCAAAATAGCGGAAGTCAGGAAAGAGCCGGAACAGAAGTTCAATATCGGCGGAGGTTGGCACACAGATCATTCTTATGACCAGATCCCCGCCCTCGGCTCCATGCTGTATGCGCGCGAGGTGCCTGCCGTTGGGGGCGACACGCTTTACGCCAGCACGTGCGCCGCGTACGACTCGCTATCGGAAGGATTGAAGAAGACGTTGGCTGATTTGTCAGCCGAACACTCGTCTCGTCATGTTTTCGGGACGTCGAGCCAGCGACCGCAAGAGCTGTCCGACCGCTTAGGCAACGCCGAGGCAGCCCAGCAAGATGCCGTACACCCCGTCGTCATTACGCATCCGCTTTCTGGCCGCAAATCCTTGTATGTGAATCCCGGTTTTACGTTGAAATTCAGCGGTTGGACCCAGGAAGAGTCTGCGGCGCTGTTGCAATATCTCTATCAGCACATCGCACGTCCCGAGCACACTTACCGCCTGCACTGGGAACCGGGCACTTTGGCGTTTTGGGACAATCGCGCGACCTGGCACTGGGCAGTCAACGATTATCATGGCGAGCGCCGCTTGATGCATCGAATTACGCTGGACGGTGAACCCATAGCCGCATGAGCGCTACCGATTCCGCCCAGACCCAACTCCGGCTTCCGGATGGGTTCAAGAAAGCTGTGGTCGGTTATTGCGATCCGTTGTCGGTACGCGCGGGAGAAGAGGTTCGTTTCCATTTGAGTAGCCACACGCCAGGGGTTGCGCAACTCGCGGTGGTGGAACTGATCAGCGGCGACGATCGGCCGCACGGCACCGGATTGCTCGAGCGAGTCGTCGAGATGGATGTCCCCAGTGAACTGCAGCTGGCGGAGCAACCTCTGCGCCCCGGCTCGTATGCGCACATTGCGGACATGCCGGCCATCGCGGAGGGTGTGTTCGAGGTGCTGGTGTTTCCTACGTTACCCGAGCCGGATTACCGTTGCGTCGCCAATCTCGCAGGTGTCGAGGTCAGCGTTAGCTGCGATGGATTCAAGATCGGCGACGTGTTGTCGCTGCCGGTCGATGTACAAGACCACCGGTGGTACCGGTTGGAACTCGAGTTCGCAGATGTTGTGCACTTGACGGTGACGCAACTTCCGCATGGCGTCGCCGAGGCAGTGCGGTCGTGGGAGGCGCAGTCCGAAGCCATTGCACTGCCTGCCGGTGATTGGTTGTTTGCGGCTCGGGCGCCGGGTGTCGCTCACTTCAACGGACGCTTGGAAGCGCCCTCGATACGTGATCGTACCGGGGTCGTTGCCAAGTGGGACTTCAGCCAGGCCATTGCCTCGCAACGGATAGTGGATGTGGCTGAAGGAGGGGCGCATCACGGCGCGTTGCTGCAGACACCCACGCGGGCGGTCAAGGGCCACAGCTGGACGGGTACGGTGCACTGTTTTGCCCAAGCACCGGAACAATACGGAGCCATTCACTTCCACGAAGACGATCTCACCGATGCCGGATGGGCGGTGTCTTTGACGTTGAGTGTGCCGGAGAATGCCGAGAGCGGCCAGTACGCGCTTAAAATTAATCAAGAGGATAGCGAAGACTATGTACCGTTTTTCGTTCGTCCTCGCGCGGGTGCCAGGGACGCGGATCTCGCGTACCTTGTGCCTACGGCCACCTACCTTGCGTATGCTAATCAGCGTCTCGGCTTATCGGACGGTGCGTTTGGTTCTTCCAAGATTCATCACGCCAACGACGCTTATCTGCTTGCCCACGATGAGGTGGGTTACTCCATGTACGAACACCATCGCGACGGTAGCGGGGTGCACTTCTCCTCGCGCCTGCGACCGGTCTTGAACCTGAAACCGCGCTCGACCACCTGGGCTTTCAATGCCGACACCCACATCACTGCCTGGTTGGACGCTCTCGAACAGGGCTTCGACATCGTCACCGACGAAGACCTGCATCGCGAAGGGGCCGCAGCATTGAGTGGCTATCGAGCCGTCATCTCGGGCACACATCCCGAGTATTACTCAACGGCCATGCGCGACGGCTTGGAAACATGGCTGGAGGACGGCGGACGTTTGATGTACATGGGGGGTAACGGTTTCTATTGGCGCGTCGCATTCAGCGCCGACAACCCAGCGATCATGGAAGTGCGCCGAGCCGAGGACGGCACACGGGCCTGGATAGCTGAACCAGGGGAGTACTACCAGCAGTTCAACGGGGAATACGGGGGTATGTGGCGCCGTGTGGGTAAGCCACCCAACGAACTCGTTGGGATAGGCTTCGCGGCGCAAGGCTTCGATGGAGGCACCTACTACGAGGTGCAACCGGGCGCGCTCGATGCACGGGTAGCGTTTGCAGTGGAAGGAATCGAGGCCGGCGATATTTGGGGAGACTTCGGCAACCAGGGCGGGGGTGCCGCCGGGGAGGAGATAGACCGGCACGATGCCAGTCTGGGTTCGCCGAGGCATGCGGTCATCATTGCCTCCTCAAGGGAACACAAACCCGGCATGCTGCGTGTCATCGAGGAGTACTACATGATGGAACCGATTCGCAAGAACGATCCGAAGGTTCGTGCCGACATAGTGTTTTTCGAAGTGCCGGGTGGCGGAGCGGTTTTCAGTACCGGTTCGATTTCTTATGCGGGGTCGCTCGCTCACAACGACTATGACAATCATATCGCTCGCTTAACCGGCAATGTCCTGCGCCGCTTTCTGGATCCGCAACCGTTCGAGATGCCTTGAGCGCGATCACGGTTGCCTATCCGATTCGTCTGCGAATGCGCTGAAGTAAGCCAATGCTTCGGGATTGGCGAGCGCACTGGTGTTTTTTACCGCCCGCCCATGTACCGCGTCGCGCACGGCCAGTTCGGCGATCTTACCGCTCATGGTTCGGGGTATATCCGGCACTGCGGCGACGACTGCGGGTGTGTGTCGCGGTGACGCGAAGTCGCGAATGCGTTGTTTGATTTCGGCGACGAGGGTGTTGTCGAGGGTACTGCCTTCACGGAGCACGACAAACAGGACGACGCGTACGTCGTCGTCCCACGCTTGTCCAATACATACCGCATCCACGATGGCATCGAAATGCTCCACCTGGCGATAGATCTCGGCGGTACCGATACGAACACCCCCCGGGTTGAGCACGGCATCGCTGCGTCCGTGAATGATGTAGCCCCCGTGCTCCGTCTGTTCTGCGTAGTCGCCGTGCACCCACACGTTGGGATATTGATCGAAATAGGCACCCAAGAACTTGACGTCGTCCGGGTCGTTCCAGAACCCGACAGGGCACGACGGGAAGGCGCTCGTGCACACCAATTCACCTTTCTCGCCAGTGACATGATGTCCCGCTTCGTTCCAGATCTCGACCGCCATGCCTAATCCTGCGCATTGCAACTCGCCTTCGTATACCGGGAGGTTGGGGTTGCCGATCATGAAGCATGAGATGATGTCGGTGCCTCCCGACATCGACACGAGGTGGCAGTCGGCCTCGATGTCCTCATACACATATCGAAACCCTTCGTGGGTCAGCGGCGATCCCGTGCTGATGAGCATGCGCATCGCGCTTAAGTCATGCGTCTCGGCGGGCCTTATGCCTTGCTTCTGCGCCCCACTCAAGAATTTGGCGCTGATGCCAAAGACAGTAACGGCCTCTTGCTCAGCAATGTCGAACATGGCAGCAGGAGTTGGATGCATGGGGGAGCCGTCGTAAAGCACCACGGTGCAACGGGTAGCGAGTGCGCTGATCAGCCAGTTCCACATCATCCAACCGCACGTCGTGAAAAAGAACAAGCGATCGTGTTTCGTGAGATCGAGATGCAACTGATGTTCCTTGCGATGCTGTAGAAGTGTGCCGCCTTGTCCATGCACGATGCACTTGGGCACTCCTGTCGTACCCGAGGAGTATAAGATGTACAACGGGTGATCGAAGGGCAGCTGGATGAATTCAAGGGACGGAGCGTCCACTTTCAGGGCGTCCTCCCACAAACATTCTTCAGCTTGCAGTTCCAAGGGGGTGCCGATGATGCTCACCCAAATAATGAGCTCAATGGACTCCACCGCAGCGGCGACTTCTCTGACTTTATCCACAGTGTCGATGACTTTACCGGCGTAGCGGTAGCCGTCGCACGCGATGAGCACGCGAGGTGCGATCTGTCCGAAGCGGTCGAGGGCGCCGGACGTGCCGAAGTCAGGAGAACAAGAAGACCACACGGCCCCCAGCGCGGAAGCCGCCAGCATGCCGATGGCAGCATGGGTGGTGTTGGGCAGCCAACCGGCGATTCGATCCCCCTCGCCGACGAGAGCGGCGAACGTTGCGGCGAGTTGCTGCGTGCTTGCGAAAAGCTCGGCGTAACTCATCGTCGTGCGTGCTCTACCCTCCATGAGGGAGACGAAGGCGATGTCGTCGGAGCGTTCCGCCAAGAGGTTTTCTGCGAAACTGAGCCGGGTTTCGGGAAACCACCGTGCGCCCGGAAATCTCTCGAGATCGTCGACCGTGCGCTCCGGTGGGACGGAATAGATGACCTTCGAGAACGCCCAGTACGCTGACCAGAACGCGTCCGGCGCTTCTACACTCCACCGATGCAGAGCGGCATAGTCGTCAAAGTGCAGCTGGTATTTCTCTGCGAGCCAGCGGACGAAGCGGGTGAGTTCGCTCTCTGCAATGGCGCGCTCGGAAGGAGCCCAAAGCGGGTTCGTCATCGCACGATCATAACTCGATGCAGGCGAAGCATTTCACCAGTTCGTCGACGAACGTTTCCGGTTGCTCGAATGCGGCAAAGTGTCCGCCTCTGTCCTTTTCGGACCAATAGACGATGTTGGGATAGACGTTTTCCGCAAAGCGTCGGCTGGTTCGAAATATTTCTTTCGGAAAGATCGTGCCGCCAGTGGGTACCGGCACTTGAGTGGCGTCTTGCGCACCGCCGAAACTCTCCCAGTAGATGCGGGCTGAAGAGGCGCCCGCCGCATTGACCCAATACACCATCACATTGTCCAACATTTCGTCCTTGGTGAGCACGTTCTCGGGATCGCCCTGGCAATCGGTCCACGCCCAGAATTTTTCCAGAATCCACGCCGCTTGCCCGGCCGGGGAGTCGACGAGCGCATAGCCGAGCGTTTGCGGACGCGTGCTTTGTTGTTTCGAGTAACCGGAATCCCAATCCTGGTAGTACTGCATCCCTTCGAGTCCGGAGATCTCGAGCGGTGTCAGATCCTCGGCGGTGGGGTCCGGCGGTGCGACCACCATATTCAAGTGAATGCCTGCACAGTGCTCCGGGTCACTACGGCCGATATGTGAGGTGACGATCGCGCCCCAATCTCCGCCCTGAGCGTAATAGCGCGCATATCCCAGACGGGCCATCAGCTTGGCCCACACCTCGGCGATTTTTTCCACACCCCATCCGGGTTCACGCGGTTTACCGGAAAATCCAAAACCGGGAAGGGACGGTATGACCAGATCGAATCCCCGTTCCGTCAGCGGTGCGATCACTTTGAGAAACTCCACGACCGAGCCGGGCCAGCCATGCGTGAGCAGCAGCGGCTTGGCGTTCTCCTGAGCGGATCGGATGTGCATGAAGTGGACGTCCAGCCCGTCGAGTTCCGTCAGGAAATTGTCATAGGCATTGAGTCGAGTCGACAGCCGTTGCATGTCGTAGCTCGACAACCAGTGCTCGACGATGGATTGGGTGTAACTGAGAGGTATCCCCTGACTCCAGTCGTCGGGTGTCTCGGCTTCGGGCCAACGCGTGGCGATGAGGCGAGTGCGCAGATCGTCGATGACGGCGCCGGGGATGTCGATGGTGAAGGGGCGGATGTCGCTCATGATTGTTGATCCTCGCTGTTGTGTTGGGTCGGAAAACTACGCGCGATCACAAGGAAGCGCACACATGTCCGCCGTCGACGGTGACTACTGCGCCGGTCATGTATTTGGATGCGTCGCTGGCGAGCAGCAGGAGAGGGCCGTCTAAGTCGTCAAACTCGCCGAACCTGCGCATAGGTATGCCTTTGACGAATTCGGGTGCGGTATCGCTCTCGAGCAATATCCGGCTTACATCGGTAAGAATATAACCCGGTGCCAGGGCATTGACCCTGATTCGGTAGCGAGCGGCTTCGAGCGCCATCACTTCGGTCATGCGCGTCAATGCGCCCTTAGAAATCGCGTAGGGGAACTGGCCCTTGATCGTACGCGTATCCGTAATGGAGGAAATCATTATGATGTTGCCGCCTGCTTGTTTGTGCTCGACGACTCGCTCAGTGAAGCATTTCGATGCGAGCCAGGCGCTTTTCAGATTGGTTTCCATGACGTAGTCCCAATCTTCCTCGTCGATCATCGTATAGGTTTTGGCACCAGCCTCGACACCGGCATTGTTGATGAGTACGTCCAGTTTGCCGTAGCGCTCGAATGCCAGATCGACGAAGGCGTCGATGCTGGATTTGTTCCGTACATCCAGCCTCGTCGCGACGGCCTGGCCTCCTTCGCGTTCGATTTCGGCGACGCGTTCCACCAGTTTTTCTTCGCGCCTCGCCCCGAGCACGACAGTAGCACCCGCATGTGCAAGTACGTCTGCGAAGTGGGAACCGAATCCCGAAGACGCACCCGTGATGGCAATGACCTTGCCGCTGACGTCGAATGTCTGCATAGCCTCCCCCAATGCTGCGCGTGGCATCCTAACACACGTGGTGTGACAACTTGACGTCAGTCGATGCGCGGCGTGGTCGCGTAGGGGTGGTGTGAAGAGCCGATCAGGCAGCGGCGTCGATGAGTGCGACTCGGTTGCGCCCTTGCCGCTTGGCCATATACATCGCGTCGTCAGCAGCTTTGAACAGCGTCTTGAGGTCGTAGCTCAAGCTCGTGTCGGCGACACCGCAGCTCACGGAGTACTCGATAATGGCTCCATCCGTGCTGATGGGCGTTTGTGCCACGGCATCGACTACACGTTGCGCAAGACGCTCCGCTTGCTGGGCGCTGGTGTTTTTAAGCAGCACTGCGAACTCCTCGCCACCCACGCGGCAGATGAGATCGGTTTCTCTGAAGCTCGAGCGCAGAATGTCGGCAATGGCGACCAGGGCGATATCACCGGCGGAGTGACCGTAGCTGTCATTCAATTCTTTGAAATGGTCTGCATCGATGACCAGCAGCGCATGTACTTCGGTCGCATCGTAACCGTTGTCGAGCACGGCTTCAGCGGCGCTGAAGAAAGATCTGCGATTGGGCAGTGCAGTCAACGGATCGGTATCCGCGAGGTGTTGCAGCTCGATTTGAGTGAGCGAGATGACGAGGCTCATGCGGGCGACGAAAAGACTGATCGGCACGCTGATGAGTACGGGCACGACGCCCGCAAACAAAACGGCGGCTTCGAAATGAAAGGCTTCGCGCCCCTTGGCCACATAGAGTAGGAAAACGCTGGTCTCGGCCATAGACACGGACAACAGTGTCACCACGGCAACGAAGTACCAGACATCCTTGGGAGAGCGAATGCGCATACCCTGTTTCCAGTTATCCTACTCAACGGCGCGCTATGAGAATGAAGGCATCCATGCGCTACAGCACTCAGCATCTTAGTTGCAAAAGTCCCCGCCAGTGCGACTTGGTTCACAAAAACGTTAGAATCGTGCTCTTGAATGACCTTGCTGGGTCGTGAACGCTGCTGGCGCTGCGACTCTTCCGTTTGGAGGCCGTGTGAGACCACGTCGATCAGTGCTGTACATGCCGGGCGCCAATGCGCGAGCCATGGAAAAGGCTAAAAACATCGATTGCGATGCCATCATCTTCGATCTCGAGGATGCCACCTCGTCGGAAGCGAAGGACGGCGCGCGGATTCAGGTACGTGAAGCGATTGAGGATGGCGGCTACGGTCATCGAGAATTGGTGGTGCGCGGCAATGGTCTCGATACTCCGTGGGGTGCTCAAGACGTAGAAACCTTTGCTGCGTTGTCTATCGACGCGATGCTGTTTCCAAAGATCGAATCCAGGGCACAAGTCACGGCAATCGTTGACGCGCTCGATCGAGCTGGGGGGCAAAGCCTGCCGCTCTGGCTGATGGTGGAAACGCCTCGAGGTGTGCTCGATCTGCAGACGTTTGCGGATAATGCTCGTGTCGAGGTACTCGTCATGGGCACGTCGGATCTCGTCAAGGAACTGCGCGCCCAACACACCCCCGATCGGCACAACCTGGACTACGCATTGCAGCACTGCGTGTTGGTGGCGCGTCAGTTAGACAAGGACATTCTCGATGGCGTGCACCTCGACTTCAAAAACGAGGTATCTTTTCGAACAGTGTGCGAGGGTGGTCGTGTCATGGGGTTTGACGGCAAAACCTTGATTCATCCGTCACAGGTGGGTGCAGCCAACGAAGTCTTCGGTTACTCGGCTGACGATGTGCTGCGAGCACAGCGCACACTGGAAGCCTGGCAGGCGGCGTTGCGAGAGGGCAAAGGGGTGGCCGTACTCGATGGGCAACTGATCGAACATCTACACGCGACGGAAGCCGAGCGCGTGGTAGCTTTTGCCGACGCTGTAGCAGCGAGAGCATGAGCATGCAAATTGAAAGCGGGTACGTAAAGGCCAACGGGATTCGTATTTACTTCGAAACGGTGGCGGACGCTCAAGTTCTGTTCATCAGCGGTAGCGGTGCGGATTTGCGCAACAAACCCAATCAGTTCGACAGCCCGCTGGCAGAACTGGGGTTGTTGGCGTACGACCAACGCGGGCTCGGACAAACCGAGCAACCGGCGGGGGAGTACAGCATGGCACAGTATGCCGACGATGCTGCCGGACTACTCGATGCCTTGGGGCTCGATTCGATCGCGGTAGTCGGGGTTTCATTCGGGGGCATGGTGGCGCAAGAGTTTGCTTTACGGCATCCACAGCGCATCAAGAAACTGGTGTTGGCCTGTACGTCATCGGGTGGTAAAGGCGGCGCCTCGTATCCGCTGCACGAGTTGCAAGGGATGGCCCCTCGCGAGCGGGCTGTGACTCACCTTCGCATCGCCGACTTAAGGCACACGGACGAATGGATTGCAGCCAATCCATCCGAGTGGGAACGACGCATTGAGCTTACGATGGGTGCGCGCCGTACCGATTCGGCGTCACGGGGAGCCACTCAACAGTTAGAAGCGCGGCGTTACCACGATACGTTCGACCGGCTGCAGGCACTGCGCGTGCCGGTACTGTTGGTGGGTGGCCGCTATGACGGTATCGCGCCACCCAGCAATCTCGAAGCCATGCATCGGGAGATTCCAGGCAGTGAACTCGGCTTTTTCGAGGGTGGGCACATGTTCCTCATTCAAGACAAGCACGCTTATCCGCACATCTGTGCGTGGTTGCGGAATAACGGGGCGGGCTCATGCGACGACTAGCGCACTTGGCGTTCGTGGGCTATACATAAAATAGAACTGTCCAGGTACTACGGTACCGGGCAAGTTCGTCTAGGTCCCGGTGGCTGGCTACCTCTCTCCCCCATTCCTCAAGTTTAGCCGCCGGGATCTCTCACTCATCGTCCATTTCAGGCAAGTCGGCGGGGCGTTCGGGCGGTTCTAGGCGGTACTGCGGCACACCCGTCAACCAACGGCGCATCACGAAAAACCAACTGAAGTGCAGCACTACGATCGCGGCGAAGGATGTAGCGAACACCATGACGAAGTCGCGATGCACGAGCACCGCGACACCGAGCACGATAACGACACCTACCGCGCTGCGCACCACTGCGCGGATAACTCCGGATGGCGTTCTATAGTTATCTATGATGCCGAGTATCTCGGCAAGTAACCAAACACTGCCGGGAATCGACACGAGGCCCGCGATGATGAGCGTCAGCGTATTCACCCTTGCGCTGCCTTAGGGTCCATGATTTCCACAACGCCGCTTACTGCGTCGACTCTTACTGTTTGACCCGAACGAATCTGCGATGTGCAATCCCGCACGTCGACGACGCAAGGTATGTGCAGTTCCCGCGCCACGGTCCCGGCGTGTGAGAGAAAGCTGCCGGTAGCGACGACCACGGCTGCGGCCCGGGTAAATAGCGGTGTCCAGGCAGGATCGGTGTAAGGCGCTACGAGAATCTCGCCGGTGCCGAGCCTGTCGGCATCGTTCAACGATAGGATGACGCGCGCGATGCCTTCGGTAGCACCCGGACTGGCGCATTGACCAACGAGAGCAGCGTCGTTCTGGTTACTTTCAAGGGTTGGTGTTTCGAACTCGATGTTCACGGTTTCGAGAGGACGGGTTCTCGCGCGGCGTTGGAACTCCCGGCGTCGCTGGCGTATGCGTTCGTGCGCGTGTTGCGGTGAAAGGTCGTGGGCTTCCAGTTGTTCGAGCTCGTGCCAGCGCAAGAAAAATATATCGCCAGTCAACTTCAAGCGACGGTCCTCGATGAGTTGTTGTTCTAATTTCAGCAGCTTTTGCCGCACGACATCGAAAGTCATGACGTGAAAGTGCCGCGTGTTTTCGCGCAGCGTTATGTAGCGGGTAATGGAACGAAGCAAAGCGCCGACGATACGGCGCTGCCAAGGCCGCAGGTGTTGATTCAGTTCATCGCGTGCAGCCAGGTGGCTGCCGTGGTTGTTGAGGCGCTCGCTCCCGATCTCGGCGTCCGTGGACATCAGTAGGTTGAGCACGGCGGCCGGAGTCTCGCGCCAGCGAGGTGCCGCCAGTTCGATCTCGCGTTGCCCACGATGGCCGAAATCGTGCATGAATTGCTCGAACTCTCGCGTAAACGGGTGTGCCGGGGGCAACATGAAGGGGTTCGAAGTTTGTGCGTCGGTATATTCCGTGATCGTCTCACGCAGTGCTTCGTCCTGCGTGAGCGTACGTGCAAGGCGATGCAGGCGTTTGAGTAACTCCAAGGACTGCATGTCTTCGTGGCCGTGGTACACACGGCTCAATTGTGCCAAAGGGTAGTCCGGCGCAAACCGTGCGACGAGACGCTTGAGCACGCCGATGAGCAGGAAATAGCGTCCGGCTGAAATGTTCGCAAGAAACACCTGGCGGTAGATCGGCTCTACAGGCAGCGCGCCCAGCACCAGTTTGCGCAGCGCGGCCGGAGGGTTGATGCTGGTGTTGTGCAAGACACGCTGGGCGACGCCGACGAAGTGCTGCGTTTGTTCGTGCGTCAAGCGCGCCGTACGAATCCAGTTGGCGCCGTCGGCCACAAAGCCGAGGATGCTGGTTGCTGCCAATTGTAACGCTCGGGGCCAGGAAATGTCGTAGCTTTCCGGAGCTGCACGTAAAAGAGCCAGGTCGACTGCCTGAGCAGTGGTCAGTTTGAATGGCATCAACCGGCGCAGGACATCGAAGTCCAGGTAGAAACGACCTTCGAACGTGGCGCCTACTTTCGGCAACGCGCGCGCAAACAAGTCTTCGGACATGGGCGTCAGCGGTTCCGTGAAGTTCTCGGCCAGGGGTTTGAACAGCACCAAGCGGCGTTCGATGTGGTGGGAAGACAATAGCGTGGTGATCGGCCGTGATTGCAGAATCCAAAACTCGTCGCCGGTGTACGCCCATTCGACATCCTGCGGCTGATCGAACAAAGTCTCGAGTTGCAACGCCGTATTGGCGATGGATTCCGCTTCGGCCGTGGTCAGCACGGGTGCGTTACGCAGGTCTGCTGGAACTTCTTGTACTCGACTGGCGTCAGGGTTGCTCGGACTGGCGACGACTTGTGTCGTTTTGTTATTGACTGTGTAGCTCAGAAGCTCTCCTGCATCGCTCAACCTCGCCTGATCGGGTGTTACGCGACCGTCCGCGAGCACGGCACCAAGTCCCCAGGACGCCTCGACAATGCAAGATCTCGACGTGGGTTCTATGGGGTCTTTGCTGAATACGACGCCGGAGCGGGTCGCATTGAGCATGCGCTGCACGATCACGGCCATACGCACCGGTTCGCCGGAAGCGACGTCGGTCCATCCCTGGCGCCGGTACGCCAATGCCGCGTTGGACCATAACGACATCCAGCAATCGATGATCGCCTGGTCCAGACGTGTGGGATTGACGAAATAGTATGTCGAGTGTAGACCCGCGAAACTTGCGTGGCTGGCGTCCTCTTCGGTGGATGAACTGCGTACGGCCAACTCGGTCTCGGCACCCAGGTAGTCGACAGTGGCTTGCACGACTTCAGCCATCAGCTCGCTTTGCAAACGCGGCACACTGGGTCGCACTAAGGAATCCGTCGTGTGTCCAAAGTGATCTATGAACGCGCTCACTTCGATGACGAAACCTTCAGGCACGGGAAAACCCGCTCTGTGCAGGGCACCTAAGTGCGCGGCTTTGCTGCCAACCGCTTCAATGTCGGCTACGGTGATGTCGGAGAGGGATCTGATCCAGTGCAACAGTGTCTACACGGGTGAGTGCGCGACAACTGTAGCGGGACTATCCAGCCGAATCCAGGGTCGGTTCTTCGAGCGGTGGTTTTTGAGGAGTCGCTGCTTCAGGCTTGTCAGCGTCGCCTCGACGCCTGGCATATGCATCACCGAGTTTTTGTCCCGACCAGCGTTTGAACGACTTGAGCTGATGCGGCAGCGCCAGCATGGCAGGCGTCGTCACCAGCGTAAGCAGCGTGGAGAACGTCAAGCCCGACACGATAGCCTGAGACAGGGGCACCCAAAACGACGACAACATCCCGCCGTAAACGATGTTGCGATTGACGAGATCGACGCTGAAGTTGCTGGCGAGCGGCAAAAGTCCGAACACGGTGGTGATCGTTGTGAGCATGACAGGACGCAGGCGTTGTGCGCCGGTACGCACGATGAGCTGAATGTAGTTTTGTTCCGGGTGTTCCCGGCGCAGGTGATTGTAGGTGTCGATCAACACGATATTGTTGTTCACCACGATCCCGGCCAGAGCGACCACGCCAACCCCGGTCAATATGGCACTGAAGGGGCTACCGGTAATCAACAAGCCCAGCAACACACCCGCTGTGGACAGAACGACGGCAAAGAGGATCAACAAGCTCTGATAGAAGCTGTTGAACTGCGTGACCAGCAACACGAACATCAATAACAACGAGAGCCCGAACGCGACGCCCACGAACTGCATGGATTCGGCCTGCTCTTCATTTGCGCCGCGGAAATCTATGCGCAGATCGGGGTGCCAGTCCTGTTCGTCGATCCATGCACTCAGCTCGCGCACTTTTGCGTCCGGCAAAATACCCGGTTCGACGTTGGCCCGTATGTGTTCGACGGGAATGCCGTCACTGCGTTCGATTGTATCGACATTCGCGGCGGGTTCTTTGGTCACGAAGTTGGAGATCGGTACGAGGCCGTTGGGGGTCGCGATACGAAGTTCGTCGAACGCATTGATACCGCGCGAGGTCGTTGGGTAACGTACGCGAATGTCGACGCCGTCGTCGGACCGGTCGGGCCGGTACTCACTGACTTTGACGCCATTGGTGATCAGCTGCACGGCAATACCCACCTGACTGACGTCGGCGCCGAAGAGCGCGGCTTGAGCGCGGTCCACAGTGAGCTTCCACTCGACACCGGGTAACGAACGTGTGTCGTCGATGTCGCGGAAACCCGCCATGCCATCGCGCATGTGCTCAACGACCCGGGTGACGGCGGGCTCCAACAACGCACGGTTGTGCGACGAGAACTGAATCGCAATCGGTTTGCCGACGGGCGGGCCTTGCTCCATCTCCTGAATCTCGACACTGATACCGGCAAGGTCCGCGGTAACGGCGCGGATTTCCTCGAAAATCTCGGTTCCGGTCCTGTCGCGCAGCCCCTCGTCGTAGAGTTCGAGACTCATCCGGCCGATGCGGTCCATGCCGCCGCTTCTCGACGGTTGACCCGACAGCAGTGTGTTGGAGTTGAGGCTTTGGATGCCGTCCACCTCCAGAATGCGCCGCTCGACTTCAAATACGAGTTCGTTGGACTCATCCACCGACAGATTGCCGCGCGCACGTACGGCAATGTTGGCGAACTTGGGCTCGGAGTCGGAGAAGAAGGTGAGTCCCTTGCCGTATTTACCGTAAGCTGAGAACGTCGCGTAGAGCACCGCCAGCGTGATGAGTAGAGTGACGCTGGCATAGCGTGTCGCCAAGGACAACATTTTGGCATATAGACCCGTAATCGACCGTAGCGATGTAGGGTCGCCTTCCTCGAGCTGTTTGAGCGTGTCCATCGAGGCGGCATCGCGGCTGCCTGCTTTGCCGAACAGCGAACCGAGCACAGGTCCGAACACCAGTGCGTATAGCAGCGATCCGGTCAGGACCGTGAACACCGTCACCGGTAGAAAACGCATGAATTTGCCGGGAATGCCGGGCCAGAACATGAGCGGTAAAAAGGCGGCCAGTGTAGTGGCTATGGATGCCGTGACCGGCCAGAACATGCGTTTTGCGGCGAGCACGTAAGCCGCCCGCCGTTCGTAGCCCTCGACCATTTTCCGGTCGGCGTACTCCGTCACGACGATGGCGCCATCGATCAACATGCCGAGGCCGAGCAACATGCCGAACATGACCATGAAGTTGAAGCTGTAACCGAGCAGGTATATGAATATCAGCGAAAACAGAAACGAGACGGGGATACCCAACCCGACGATGATGCCGCTACGCAGACCCATGGCGGCGACGACCACAACCATCACCAGGCCAAGGGCGGTGATGATGTTGCCTTGCAGCTCGGTGACCTGGCCTTCGGCAAACGGTGCCTGGTCGAACGTGTAAGTCACGTCGACTCGACCGGGTACGTTGGCACGTTGCGACTCGACGAATGCCTTCGCTGCAGCGATGGTAGAGAGGATGTTGGCGTCTGCGCGCTTGGTGACCGCCAGCGAGATCGTCGGCCGACCGTTGACGCGGGCATAGCTGGTGCGGTCCTTGAAAGTACGCCGCACGGTAGCCACGTCGGCAAGGGTGACCACAGTATCGCCGTCGCTGCGAACCGGCAGATCGAAAATGTCAGAGGCTTGCTCGATGATGCTGGGTACCTTGACCGAGAAACGTCCTTCGCCGGTATCCAAGCTTCCCGCTGGGATGAGTCTGTTGTTGCGCACGATGGTGTTGAGGAGTTCCTCGGCGGATATCTGGTACGCCTCGAGCTGATTCGGATCGATGATGGCTTCCAGCAGTTCCTCGCGCTGGCCGAACATCTCTGCTTCCAGGACGTCGGGGATGGCTTCCAAGCCGTCCTTCAAGTCGAGTGCGACGTTGTAGAGCATACGTTCCGGAACTTCGCCGACGACGTTGATCTGCAGAATGGGGAAATCTTCCACGCTCGCTTCTTGGACGATGGGTTCTTCCGCCGTCGAGGGAAACTCGGCCTTGGCCCGATCGACGGCTTCGCGGATGTCAATCAGAGCTTTGTCGAGATCGTGGTCGGCGTCGAACTCGACCATCACGGTCGCCGCACCCTCCGAGGCGAACGCGCTCATTTCCTCGACGCCTTCGACATTCCGTACTTCGATCTCGAGCGGCATGACCAGCAAACGCTCTGAATCCTCCGGAGATATGCCTTCGTGCACGATGGTGATCACGAAAAAAGGCACGTCGATGTCGGGCTCGTTAGCGACGGGGATGACGGAGCGGGCAATGCCGCCGGCCAGCACCACCATCAACATGATCAGGAGCGTGGTTCGAGAGCGTTTGATGGCCGCTTCGATGAACGCGTACATGTGGCGTTCCCCTACCTATCGGGTGGGTGCGTGCAGTGCACCGGCGATGGCCGTCGTGCGCGCTGTGTGACTGCTGGCGGTGGCCGGTGCGGTGTCGTCATCGACGTCGATGCCCGCGTCGTTCTGTCCGCTATCCTCGGTGCCGGCCTCCACTTCGCTGGTTGAGCCTGTGCTCGCCGGCATGGTGTCGGTGCCGAGAAATACCGGATCGACGCGCTCACCGGGCGTGACGAGTTCTTGGCCGACAGTGATGACGGCGGCGCGGTTGGGTAAACCCGTCACCCACACGCCTTGTTCGGCGTCAGCAATGATGTTCACGTTGTGGAACTCGACGACATTGTCGCTGTTGATGGTGCGAATGCCGATGTCGCCGCGGTCGTCCAACGCAATGACTGCAGGACTGACCTGCTGGGCCAACACGCTCTCGACGGGGACCCGAATCTCTGTCGTGATACCTGAGCGCAGTGTGTGGTCCTGGTTGTCGAGCTGAATCTCGACGGCATAAGTGCGCGTGCTGGGATCGGCTTGGTGGCCGATGAAACTGACAGGGCCTTCCACGGTACGTCCGTCACGCAGAATACCCTGGGCGGTTTGGCCGAGCGACAGCCGTATCACATCCTGTTCGGACACACGGCCGACCAACAGCATGGGATCGAGATCGACCACAGTGGCACAAATCGCACCCGGCGTGACGAAGTCGCCGATCTCCAGTTGCACGTCCTCCACCACACCGTCAAATGGCGCACGCACCTGTAATTTACCGAGATCCAACTCACGGCGGCTTAGATTAGCGGTGGCGCTGGCGAGCCGGGCTTTCGCAGCGGCGATCGCGGACTGCGAATTGAATCCCTTCTGTTTGAGCTTCAGCGCGCCTTCGTAGTCGATGCGAGCCTGGTTGAGTGATTCGCGAGCTTCACTGAGTGAGGCTAGGCGATCCTCCGTGGAAATCTCGCACAACAATTGACCCTGCTCGACCTCGGTGCCGCGCTCGATGGGTCGGGCGACGATGCGCCCACCGATCTCAGCCTTGATGTCCACCGTACGCTTGTTTTCGGTCCGTCCGCGCACTTTGACGGTGCGATACTGCTCGGATGCCTGAAGTACGGACACGCGCACCTTGGTCGGTGTCGCGTCCTCAGCGATGCGAAAACTCTCACGGTTCTGGTCCGCTAAAGAAGCGGGCAGGGGCTCTGAATCATCGGCCAGGTTCCCCGAAAAGAGCCAGGCGACGATAGCGATCGCGATGACGATGGCGGTGATATAAGTAGAACGCATAAGGCTTCCTGCGACTCGTGCGACGCTGTGTGTCGTACGGTTCTATGAGTCGTACGCTGAATCGGACCGACCCGGGGTTGGTGGATGAGAAATGCTACCAAAAGTAACAAATAGAGTAGCACATCCGGTGCAGGGGAACCATAGACGATCCCGGGTGAACGAGACGTGAAACCGGGCCGGTTTCTCAGTTCTCGTGATCGGCCCAGCCAGCGGACACGGGCGACCTGCGTCAATCCAGGCGCAGCCCCATAGAGGGACCCCGGAAACGTCGCTGAGAGGCAGCCGAGCCGAGTGGGTAAAGGCGCTTAGGCTGCTGCGCTGGGTCGGGCTGCGATGCGTTCGAACCAGGCGTTGACGTTGCCGAGGTTCGTGTCGAAAGGCTGGCCGACATTGTTGCCGAAGGCCAACATGCAGTAGAGGAGCACGTCGGCGAGGGTCAGCCGGTCTCCCGCGATATACGCCCTGCCATCGCCCATCAAGTCGTCGAGCCAGGCGAGTTTGTCCCTGGCGATCTTTTTCAACCCTTCCGCTGCCTCGGGAATGGTGATCATGCGGTCCTTGAACAGGGCTAAACCTTCGCTGTAGCGAAAACCGTTGGCCAGCGGTTCGCAGATGTTGAGGTCGACCCGCCGTGTCCACATTCTCGATGCGGCGCGTTCTTCCGGCGTTGTACCGACAAGCGACGGGCCGTCGCCGATCTCGTCCAGGTACTCGCAAATGGCGGTGATTTCCGCGAGGTACTCGCCGTTGTCGAGTTCAAGACAGGGCAGCTGGCCAGCCGGATTGAGTTGCAGATAGGGTGCCTCGCGGTTGGCGCCCGCCATGATATCGACATCCTCCATGTCGAGTTGCAAGCCTTTCTCGGCGGCGAACATACGCACGACGTGGGGGTTGGGGCCCACTGAGTTGTATAGTTTCATCGATCTCGTCTCGTTAGTGTGTGTTGTCTTGTTGTGGTCAGACGCAGGGCTTTGTCGCTACCATTCGCCGACGTTAGCCATGCTCTCCCACGGTTCTTGTGGCGCCAAGGCTTCACCGCGCTGCAACAGTTCCACCGACACCCCGTCAGGCGAGCGCACGAAGGCCATACGACCATCCCGCGGCGGGCGATTGATGGTCACGCCTTTATCTTGCAGTTGTTGGCAGGCAGCATAAATATCGTCCACGGCGTAAGCCAGGTGTCCGAAATTGCGCCCGCCGGACAGTGCTTCGGGGTCCCAGTTGTAAGTGAGTTCCACCTGCGCGTCGGAATCTCCGGGTGCGGCCAGGAAGACGAGCGTGAAACGCCCGGCTTCGTTTTCCAAACGATGCAGTTCCTCGAGACCGAGTGCGTTGCAGTAAAACTCGAGCGAGGCGTCGATATCCGTGACGCGAACCATAGTGTGCAGGTATTTCAATTGTCCCCCTCAATGCCCCAATCAGGATCCTCGATGAGGATCTTAGCGCGACTACCCATCACAAAGCCAAAAAAAAACCCTGCACTTGCAGGGTTTGGCCATCTAGGTCATTAAGTTCACTCGATTGGAGAGTTGGGGTCGAGTTCGGTATATTTCTTTGCCGTGTCCGGTTCCGAGTCCGGCTCAGTGTTCTCGTGTGTCTCTCTTATGTGTCTCTGTTATATGTCTCTCTTATGTGTCTCTCGGTCCTGCCTATCCCGTTACTTCCGTTACCTTCGTTAACTCACTAACTGAACGCTAACGGGATGGAGATGATGCTGGCTGCCAACGTACACAAGGCGGCCAGGATCAATGCTGTTTCCCCGCTGGTGAGGAGAAAATCGTCGTCCGCTACGGCTATGTTCATGCGCTGTCCCTGTTCCACTACTACTTCCTGCTTCACTACTACTGGTCCCATTTACTGCTAGCTATTGATAGCGATTGCTTCTAGCTCTTGATAGCTACCGATAACTACAAACTTCCAAGGTTTGCATATTAGGCCCACCCGGTGGAACTGCGGTGGAGCGATAGTGGAGTGAAAATGGAGTACGGCCGACCGTGCGCTGGGTCCCGTCGCGGCTGTGAGGAGGTACCGTTTTAGGGTTAGCGGGCCGTCGAGCCGGTCGACCCGGCAATCAAGCGGCGATAGGCTACGGCCACGCTGTGGGGCATGGGCCGGGACTTCTGGCGTTGCTCGAATTCCTGCTTGAGCTGGCGCATGGTGGCGTTGCTCAAGTCGCGTTGAGGTGTGCGCCGGGGATTTTGGTCATTTCGGCTTGTGGTCATGAGATACTGCGTTCATGCACCTGTGGGCGTTTGCACAGTATATTTGAACGCCATGGTGTCTGCTGTTAGCGACACGTAAGACAATGTAAGAGATTCTTAAAAGACGATGCAGGAAATGAAGATAGGCAAATTAGTTGCTTTTATGATGCTCGTGACCGTCGGATTGACGGGTTGCGTGGTAAACCCGCTGACCGGAGAACGCGAAGCGGGATTCGTGTCACAAGGCCAGGAGATCTCCATCGGGCAGGAGCAATACGCACCGGCGCAGCAGATGCAAGGCGGCAGCTACAGTACGGACCCCGAACTGTCGAATTACGTGAACGGTGTCGGACAAAAACTCGCTGCCGTCAGCGGTAGGGAGTTGCCTTATGAGTTCGTGGTGTTGAACAACTCAATACCCAACGCCTGGGCGTTGCCGGGCGGCAAAATTGCCATCAATCGCGGCCTGTTGGTGGAATTGCGCAACGAGGCGGAACTGGCGGCGGTGCTCGGGCACGAAGTGGCCCATGCGGTCGGGCGTCATGGCGCCAAGCGCATGGAGAGAGGCGTGCTGACGCAAGGCCTTCTGATCGCGGCGGCGATCGGCACCAGCGGTAAAGAATTTGCCGCCGAGGCACTGGGTGCGGCTCAGCTCGCTGCGGGTTTTCTCAATCAGAAGTACTCGCGGGATGCGGAGCGTGAATCGGACTACTACGGAATGAAGTTCATGGTCGATGCGGGGTACGACCCGATGGGGGCGGTGACCTTGCAGGAAACGTTCGTGCGTTTGTCGGGCGAACGGCAGACGAATTGGATGGAAGGCTTGTTTGCATCGCACCCCCCGTCGACGGAGCGGGTAGCGAATAACCGGCGCCGCGCCCAGGTCCTGCGCGAAGAAGGCTACACCGGATTGACGCTCGGTGGACCGGAGTACGCTCAGGCGTTGGCACGCGTCAAAAAAGCCCAGCCTGCATACGATGCTTACGACGGAGCTCTTGCGTCGTACCAGGAGAAGGACTACGAAGCCGCTCTTAGCGAGGTTAACAAGGCGTTGAACATCCAGAATAAGGAAGCGTTGTTTCACGGCTTGCGCGGCGCCATTCGCGCCAAGCAGAAACGCTATCAAGACGCCGTGACCAACCTCGATCGGGCGGTGGCGTTGAATCCCGATTACTTCTCCTACTATCTACACCGCGGTTTGGCGTACGTTGCAGTGAACCAGCGACAGCAAGCCAAGGCCGATCTCGACCGGTCGGTCCGCTTGCTACCCACGGCACCGGCGTTTCAAGCGTTGGGACAAATCGCCGAAGCTGAGGGTGATACGGAGGCGGCCAAGCGATATTACGCACAAGCCGGGCAGGGTAACGGTCAAAGCAGTACCGCAGCGCGGTATAGCCTGGTGCGCTTGGACCTGCCAAGTCAACCTGCCAAATACATCGCTGCTCGCGCTGCCAGAGACGAACGTGGGCGTTGGGTGCTCGAAGTGAAGAACCGTGCCGGAGTGCCACTGAAGAACATTCAAATCCAGCTGGAGTTGGCGACGGGTGCGGGCGTTAAAACCACCCGGGTCAGCCTGCCGAAACTCGGTGCCGGTGAATCGAGGTTGTCGCTGCTGCAGGTGGACCCGCAACAAGTCGGCAATGCGCGTGCTTATGCCGTCGCGGGTGAGGTGGACAGCTGAGTCCCTGGTCAGTTCGATCGTCTGGTCATTCGTCAACCGTGCAGGACGCCCAAATCATCCCTTGCGAGTCCTTGTGGTAAGGAATGTCGTTGGCGCGTAAGTGGTCTTCGAGATCGCGCTCGGCGATTGTGAACTGCTCGGCCAACTCGGGTGCGGACATAATCTGTGCGGTACGGCGGCGTCGAGTGCGTTGCCGGTGCAGGGGCCGCAGCAGTTTTTGATCCCTCGGGTCCTTCATCGAATCTTTTTGCCAGTCAGCTTCGGGAATACTGTATATATGTACAGTATCCATCAAGCCGTGTCCATTGCCACAGCGATTTAACGCTGCACCCATCCCCCGGAAAAAGGAATGGCCTGGCCGACGAAGAAGTTGCTGTCGTCGGAAGCTAGAAACAGAGCGAATCTGGCGTCTTCCTCGGCGGTCGCCAACCGGCCGAGCGGTACGTGGCGCTTCAATGAACGCTGGAACGTTTCTCGCTCTGTGAGTTCAGGCGGGTAGTAGACTGGGTTTTCCACGTAATTCTGTGCGATGAGATTGACCTGCACGTTGTGGGGTGCGACTTCCACTCCGAGTGCTTGAACGTAACCGACTTGGGCGGCACGCGCGGCACTGTAAGCGGTCAACGTTTTCAAGCCTTTCAAAGCAGTGGCGCTGCCGTAGACCACAATCTTCCCGGTACGGCGTTCGAGCATTTGCGGCAATACGGCGCGGCACAAACGGTGCAGGGGGTGGACCATCACGTCGAAGGTCGTTTGCCAATCCGTATCGCTCAAATCCGTGGCCGGGATGCCGGAGAAGTTGGCCGAGGCGAGGTTGGCGATCAGTATGTCCACGTGTCCCGCTGCTTCGATCAAGGCCTCGCAGGCGCCCGGCTGTGTGAGGTCGCTGGTATCAGCCAGCACTTCAGCGCCTTCCGCCCCAAAAAGGGTTTGGGTGGCAGGTCCCATGAAGTCCGCGGCCTGTGTCAAAACCACGCGCTTGCCGGTTAATTGTCCTGAGTGTGCCATGGTGACCTGCCAAAGTGCTGAGCAAGCGATTTTATACCTTGCTTTGACGGCTGAAGCGAGATGTGTGGCCTCGGATAGTGAGGGGTGACAATCGACACGCTTGTCCACACAATACGCGGCGGTTTAGGGGAGCCGGTAGTCAAGCGGTAATATAAGTGGAAGTCGTCCAACTGCTCATCAGCGGTGTGTCACAAGGCTGTGTTTACGGCCTCATCGCGCTCGGCTTCGTGTTGATCTACAAAGCGACGGAAATGGTCAACTTTGCCCAGGGTGACATCATGATGCTTGGGGCGTACACGGCCATCACGTTCATCAGTCTGTGGAACTGGCCGTTCTGGCTGGCAGTGCCCGCCACGATCGCCGTGATGGCCGTGGTGGGCGTGGTGTTGGAGCGCTTGCTGCTTAGACCCATGATCGGCGAGCCGCATTTTGCCGTCTTGATGCTGACCATCGGTCTCGGCTTCGTGTTGCGCGCTTTCGCCGGCGCGATCTGGGGCAACGAACCGAGGGCGCTGCCGACACCCTATGTCGGCGAGGTGTTGAAACTCGGCGAATCTGTGATCGGCTACGAAAACCTCGCGATCATCTGCGGCACGGCCTTATTGTGCCTGTTGATGTGGCTCTTCTTCCGCTTCACGTCCGTGGGCATTGCCATGCAGGCGGCATCGCAGAATCAGTTGGCGGCGTTTTACGTGGGTATCCCGGTAAAGCGAATGTTCAGTCTGGTATGGGCGCTGTCGGCCGGTATAGCCGCAGTGGCGGGAATTCTCACTGCGCCCGTCTCTCTCGTCGATCCTCTAATCGGGTTCGTTGGCATCAAGGCGTTCGCTGCGGCGATTGTCGGTGGTTTTGGATCGTTACCCGGAGCCATCATCGGAGGTTTGCTGATCGGCGTGGTCGAACAGTTTGCCGGGCTCTACCTGCCGCCGGGATTCTCCGATATGAGCGCATACGTTCTGTTGCTGGTCATGTTGTTGCTGAGACCCCAAGGGCTGTTTGCCACCATGCAGAAGAAAAAGGTCTAGAGGGCAAACGGTGCGCTTCATCCGCAAGACACGCTACGAGCAGGATATCGATCTGATCGAGCACAGGGGTTATGTACTTTGGTACGGCTTGCTCTTAGTGGCTGTGTTGAGCGGTCCGTTGTGGCTCGATCGTTTTTTGCTCGGCGAATTTGCGCTTGTTTTCATCTTCGCCATTGCGGGGTTGGGGTTGATGCTGTTGGTGGGCTACACAGGGCTCGTTAGTCTCGGACACGCTGCCTTTTTAGCTATCGGTGCCTATGTCAACGCGTATTTGTTGAATCGCGGCGTACCCCTTCCCGTCAGCTTTGCCGCGGCGACCGTGTTCTCCGGCGTTATAGGTGGATTGATCGGCATCCCGGCGCTGCGCATGACCGGCATCTATCTGGCGGTGGCGACATTGGCATTCGCAGTGATCGTGGAGCAGGTGCTGGTGCACTGGGAATCGGTGACCGGTGGATTCAGAGGCATGCCCGTACCGGATGCCACACTCTTTGGTCTGGACCTCTCGGGAGCGATGGGCTTCTACTATTTGTGTTTGGTGCTCTTGGTCGGGTGCATGATCCTCGTAATGAACCTGTTGCGGAGCCCAACGGGTCGAGCGTTCACCGCGGTACGAGATTCGGAAACGTCCGCAGAGAGCATGGGTATCCACCTGGCGCGTACCAAGACGCTTGCGTTTGCGCTGTCTGCAGCTTTCACGGGTCTGGCCGGCGCGTTGTTTGCTCACAGGCTGACCTATCTGGCGCCGGACGCCTTCACCATCACCACCTCCATTCAGCTGTTGCTGATGGTCGTCGTCGGCGGTCTTGGATCTCTTCACGGAGTGATCTACGGGGCTGTGTTCATTGGTTTGTTACCCCAAGGCATTGCGATTATGCGAGATTCGATTCCACCGGCCGTTGCGCAGATTCCGGGGCTCGAACCCGCGATTTTCGGATTGATTCTCATCCTCTTTTTAATTTATGAACCGTTGGGCATCTACGGCCGATGGCGCAAGATCCGTCTGTTTTTCGATGAGTTTCCGCTATACAGAAAGTCCACGTACAAACGGCAAAAGAGCTTTCTGCGCACGGAGCGTCTGCATTGATTTTGCTCGAAGCCAAGGAACTGTCGGTACACTTTGGCGGTGTCAAAGCAGTTCAGGATGTGTCATTCACCGTCGAACCTGGGGAAGTGTTCAGTATCGTCGGTCCGAACGGTGCTGGTAAAACCACGATATTCAACCTGATCAGCCGTATCTACGAGGTCACCCACGGACACATCTATTTCCAAGGCCAGGACATCACCCATGTGCGCACGCACAACGTGGCTGAATTGGGCATCGCGCGTACGTTTCAAAACACGGAGCTGTTCGAGCAGGAGACGGTACTCAACAACCTGCTGATCGGGTGTCATATTCATCGCACCTCGAATGTCCTGACGGACTTGTTTTTTCCGCCGTCGGTGAAGCGGCAAGAACTCGAGTTTCGCCGTGTCGTCGAGGACGTTATCGACCTGCTGGATCTGCAGAGCTATCGTGAGCAGATCATCGCCAATCTACCCTACGGCGTGCGCAAGATGGTGGAGATCGCCAGGGCTTTGTGCCTGCGACCGAAGCTCTTGTTACTGGATGAACCGTCTTCTGGGTTAAACCCCGAGGAGACGGACGATCTGGCCTTTTGGCTGGAAGACATCAATGAGGATTTGGGCATAACGGTGGTCATGGTAGAACACGACATGAATCTGGTCAGCCTGGCTTCCGATCGCGTCATGGCCATCGCTGACGGGCAGCTCGTGACGGTCGGGACACCGAAGGAAGTGCAGTCCCACCCGGAAGTGCTGCGAGCATACCTGGGCCACTGATGACGAACTTGCTCGAAATCCGCAATATCGAAACCTACTACGGACCCGTGATGGCCATCCGCGGTGTCAGTATGGATGTGCCCGAGGGTAAGATCGTATCTTTACTCGGTGCCAACGGCGCAGGTAAAACGACGGTGTTGAAGACCATCAGCGGCGCGATGGATCCCCAGAAAGGCACGGTCACCTATGCGGGCGAAGAGATTCAAGGCCGCGACCCCGACTGGGTCGCACGCCGTGGCATTGCCCACGTTCCAGAGGGGCGGGAAGTGTTTCCGTTTCTCAACGTCGATGAAAACCTGCGCATGGGTGCGTTTTCCCGCCGCGATGGCGAAGTGCAGCAGGACATCGATATGGTCTATGGGTACTTCCCAGTCCTCAAAGAGCTGCACAAAGCACAAGCCGTCAATCTGTCGGGCGGGCAACAACAGATGTTGGCCATCGGGCGGGCGCTGATGCTGCGCCCCCGATTGATGCTCCTCGACGAACCGTCCTTGGGGTTGTCGCCCCGCTTGGTCCATGAGATCAGCGAGATCATCACTCGACTGAATGATGAGCGTGGCGTCACCGTTTTGCTTGTCGAGCAGAACGCCAGTATGGCGCTGGCAGTGGGCGATTACGGTTACGTCATGGAAATCGGGCGCATCGTGATGGAGGACGACTGCGAGCGGCTCAAGCAAGCGACGGATATTCAGGAGTTTTATCTCGGCATGAAAGACCAGGGTGTGAGAGGACGCCGACGCTGGAAGCAACGCAAGACATGGCGATGAATCGAGTCACTCAGCAATCACAACTCGGCACGAACCTTGAAGGCACAGACCTGGAAAGAGGCATCGTTCACGGTTGCACGACGATATCGGCTTTGTTTCACAAACGCGTCAGCGAGTTTCCGGACAAAGTCGCCCTCAGGGAAAAGGATTTCGGCATCTGGAACGAATACACCTGGGCGGACTACGGCAACTTTGCCCGCTGGGTGGGGCACGGCCTCGTGGCGCTGGGTATGCAACGCGGCGACGTATGTTCGATCGCGTCGGAAATCAACAAGGAATGGATGTTTGCGGACCTCGGCATCATTGGGATGGGTGGCGTCACCAACGGGGTGTATCCCACCGATGCCGCCAATCAAGTGGAATACCTGGTGCAAGACAGCGGCACGAAATTCTACTTCGCCGAAGACGAAGAGCAGCTGGACAAGATCCTGGAAGTGCGTGGCGCAACACCTACGCTCGAGAAAATTATCATCTTCGACATGGAAGGCTTGCGCAACTTCGAGGACGAGCAGTGCTTGAGTTTCGCTGAACTCATCGAGCTTGGGCAGGAGCATGAGCAGCAACATACCAAACTTTGGGTGTCTTCGATCGAAGCGGCGAATCCCAACGATCTGATGGTGTTGACCTATACCTCCGGCACAACCGGACCGCCCAAAGGCGCGATGATCAGTCAAGGCAATATGTTGTTCATGGCCGCCAATCTACAAAACATCTACGGCGTGTATCCCGAGGACGAGCAGGTGGGTTTCTTGCCACTGGCACATGTGGCTGGTCGCATGTTCTATACGTTCATGAGCATGGAAGCGTGTTCCGTCGTCAATCTTGTCGAAGAACTGGAAACCGCGACGGCAGATCAGCAAGAAATTGCGCCTACAGTACACTTTGCGGTCCCACGGGTGTGGGAGAAACAGTACTCGCTCGTGTCGATCAAGCTCAAGGAAGCGACTGCTTTGGGACGCTGGGTGTACAACATCGCACTCGACGTCGGCACGAAGGTCGCCGAGAAGACCAAGATCGGTGAATCCGTTGGCTTCGGGCTCAAGGTGCTGCATGCGATCGTCGACTTCCTGGTGCTCAAGAACATTCGCATCTTGTTGGGCATCGACAAGTGTCGATGGCTTTCGACGGCCGCGGCACCCATTGCTCCGGACCTCATCGATTGGTATTGGGCGCTGGGCAAACCCATGTACGAGGTGTACGGACAGACCGAGTGTTCCGGGATTGCGACCGCCAACATGCCCGGTGCCAACAGGATCGGCTCGGTCGGACGTGCTACTCGAGGTACCGAGGTCAAACTGTCGGAGGCGGGTGAGATTCTGATCCGCGGTCCCGGTGTGATCAGCGGCTATTGGAACAAGCCGAAGAAAACGGCGGACACCTTCGTCGACGGCTGGTTGCACACCGGCGACGTTGGGCGCATCGATGACGATGGCTATGTTTACATCGTCGATCGCATGAAGGACATCATCATTACCGCGGGCGGCAAGAACATCACGCCGAGTGAAATCGAAAACCAGTTGAAATTCTCCCCGTTCATCTCTGATGCCGTCGTAGTGGGGGACAAGCGTCCGTATCTCACCTGTCTGATCATGATCGACCAGGAGAACGTCGAGAACTTTGCGCAAGACGCCAACGTGCCCTTTACGAACTACACGAGCCTCTGTCACACGCAGGCTGTGCAGGATTTGATCTGGGAAGAAATCGAGAAAGTGAATACCAAATTTGCGCGGGTTGAAACGATTAAGAAATTTCGGTTAATTGACCAGCTCTTGGATCCCGAAGACGAAGAGTTGACCCCAACGATGAAGCTCAAGCGCAAAGTCGTGAACGAGAAATATATCGATCTCATTAGCGAGATGTACTAGCACGGGCTGGAGAAACAGGAGATGAAGATGGCGACAAGATATTGGCTACTCGGTGTATGGATGTTGTTCCTGACAGCCTGTGGATCCGGTGAACAAGCGGCCGATGGCAGCGCGGGAACCGGCGGCCCGAGCAACCGCGGGGTCAGTGACAACGAGGTGGTCCTCGGTGTGTATACGGACTTATCCGGACCTACTGCGATCTGGGGTGTCGGTGCAACGAACGCGGCCCGCTTGCGTTTCGACGAGGCGAACGCTGCGGGAGGTGTACACGGGAGACAAATCCGCTACGTAGTGGAAGATACTTCCTATCAAGTTCCCAAGGCGATGTCGGCGGCGAACAAGTTGATCAACCGCGACGAAGTGCTGGCCGTTTTGCTTGGCGTCGGCACACCGCTGAACAATGCCATCATGCCGAAGTTGTTCGAAGCCAACGTACCGAATCTGTTTCCTATCAGCGGGGGGCGGCAAATGGTCGAACCGTTTCACCCGCTCAAGTTCACACAGCGCGGCATCTACTACGACGAGGTGCGTGCTTCCGTAAAGTACTTCGTCGAGAACAAAGGCGCTCAGGTACCGTGCGTCATTTATCAGGACACCGACTACGGTGTCGAAATCCTCGAGGGCGCTCGCGATCAAGCTGAAGCCATGGGTCTGGAGGTTGCCGCGGTGTCGGCACACAAGCCGACCGATAGTGAGTTTACCGCCGCTATTCTGCGTCTGAAGAATGCCGCGTGCGATCTCGTGTTGATGGGTACCGTGCATCGGGACACCATCCTGGTATTGGACGCAGCGCGTAAGATGGGCTGGGACGGAGTGTCCTGGGTCGGTAACAATGCGGTGTATGCTCAGGTGATCGCCGATCAGGAAAGTGGCGAGGGCTTCTACAGTTTCGTGCACATGGCGAAGATCTATGCGGACGACGATATGAGCCCCGAGGTGCGCGCCTGGTGGGACGCTTACGTGGAGCGATACGACGAAGAGCCGGGTCTTGCCGCGATGGAGGGTTACCGTGGTGCCGATTTGGCGGTCGTGGCACTTGAACGAGCAGGACGGGATTTGACGACGGACGGTTTGGTCAAGGCGCTGGAGAGTATCGATAACTACACGGATATCTTCGGCTACAAGGTCTCCTTCGGCCCGGACAAGCACAGTGGCGCCACCGAATCGGTCCTGTCGCAAGTGCAAGACGGTCGCTGGGTGACGCTGGATGAGGCGATTAGTTACTAGCAGCGTGTTGAAAAACTCGCTGACCGCTGAGATAAGTGGCTTCGGTCTTGATGTCGAGCAACTCGTTGTCCTCAACCGTCAGCGGGTTTTGTGTCAATACGATGAAGTCCGCGACCATGCCTGGTAAGAGCTGACCCTTGCTGGCTTCGTCTCGCGTTAGGTAAGCGCCGTGTGCCGTGTATGCGCGTAAAGCAGCGAGGCGCGATATTCGCTCACTCGGCCCGTAGACTTGTCCGGATGGTCCTTTGCGCGTAGTCGCCGCATAGATCCCCACCCACGGCCCCAAGGGCAGAATATCGCTGGACATCGCCACATGAATACCGTGCGACATCGGTGTGGCCACTGGATTGTTGTGCTCGAGTCGCGCGCCATCTAGGTAGTCGCGATAGCGCCCTTCCAAGGTATAGAGAAAATTGGGTTGTTGCGTGATGGCGATGTCGAGCTCAGCCATTTTGTTCATCGTCTTGGCGCTTGGCATGACCGTGAAATGGTTCAGGTAGTGACGATGATCGGATTTCGGACGCTCGTTGAGTGCCTTGTCGAGTTTTGCGACAACCAGTTCGATGGCTGCGTCACCGATGGCGTGAATACCTAACTGCCAACCTAAGCGGTGAGCTGTCGCTATTTGCCGCTCGAGGTCTGCTTCGCTCATGTTGAGGTGTCCCCGATACGAAGCCTCACCTTTATACGGTGACTTAGTGTAAGCCGCCGGACCTGTGAAACCGCCGTCGACAAAGAGCTTGATAGGGCCCACTCTCAAGTGTGCATCTCCATCGCCCGTTATTTTGCCGAATTCGCGAAGCTCGCCGACTTCAGCGTCCGGGCCTTTGTCGGAGAATTGAATTTGCACAACTGCGCGGGGTAGTTCTCCTCGATGATCCGCGTACAGTTTGGTCCATTCGGCGTAACTCGCAGGTGAGCCCGTGGCTTGTGTAATGGACGTAACACCGAGTGCAAACAGGGCTTGGAGTTGGCGGCGGAGACTGTGGCGGAGTTCATCGGGTGAGGCTTGCGGCAACAGGTGCGCCACCATCGCTCCGTGACGTTCGCGAACGATACCGTTCAGCGAACCGTCCTCATTGCGTTCGATGGCGCCGCCTTCAGGATCCGGTGTGTCGCGGTCGATGCCGGACAGTTCCAAAGCCCGCGACGAAAACACGGCGCTGTGCGCACCCGCCCGTGTCAACATGATGGGGTGTCCGGGTGCTGCGTCATCCAGGTCCTCATTCGTCGGCTTACGGCCGAGTTCGTCTTCCGACCAGCCGTAACCGGTAATCCACGCTCCGGGTTCGAGTGCCTTAGCCTTGGCGCGAATGAGATGGCTCAAGGCTTCGATTGAATCCAGTTTAGTAAGATCGATGTACCAGGGCGGTCGTCCGTCGATGTGCACGTGGGTGTCGATGAACCCGGGCATGATCGTACGACCGGCCAAATCTACCGTGATATCGGCAATGTAGCGATCGCGCAGCTCGTTGGAACCGATGGCGAGCACCTTGCCGTCTTTTACAGCCATTGCAGTGGCCGTCGTTCCCGGTTCGTTGAGAACGAGCACCGAGCCGGAGTGGAGCAGCAAGTCGGCAGCTGAGGGCTCAGGTGCGTCCGACGATTTAGCCGATTGACAACCCGCGACTATGAACGCTGCAACGAAGCAGGCGAACCTCATAATCGACGCGAGAGTTTCATCGGCGTGTGATGGGCCGTGGTGGAGTCCATCTTCAGGAAGGGGCGTTCGCCCTTGACGGTCACCCGGTGCCCTTTGCGCTCCTGTGGCCAGTAATCCCACAGCGCGAAGTGTTGTGTGCAGCGATTGTCCCAAAGTGCGATCGCGTTGACGGTCCAACTGAAGCGCACCTGAAACTCGGCTCTTTGTTGATGTGCGAACAGCAGCTTGAGCAACGTATCGCTTTCGTTCTTGTGCAAACCTTCGATGCGCGTGGTAAAGCCGGGGTTCACGTACAGGCTCAAGCGGCCTGATTCGGGGTGAGTTCTCACCACCGGGTGTATGGCGCTGGGATACACCCTGCCGCCGTCGTCCACGCCGCGATCGGCGTAGCGTCCGCGATAAACGTGTTCGGACTCATGGTGCGCTTGCAAGGTCAGCAGCCATGCTTGCAGGACCGGTGAAAGTGTCTCGAATGCGGCGTACATGGAAGCGAACAAGGTGTCGCCGCCGCTGGTCGGAAGCGTATGCAGCTGCAGCATGGTGGCTAGTGGGGGTTCTTCGTCGCACGAGACATCGGTGTGCCATCCGTTGCCATTGGCGACTTTCGATTCGGCGTGCGCATGAATGACGAAAACTTCCGGATGACCGTCCAGCGTCGGCGCTGCCGGGTGCGTGTGCAGCGGGCCCAATCGCTTGGCGAATGCGACTTGTTGGGACGGAGTGAGTCGGGGCTGGTCGCGAAAGAAGAGGACGCCGTGCTCGGTCAATGCAGCGGCTATCGTATCGAACTGCACGTCACTGACATCCGCCAAGTGAGCGCCGCGTACCTCGGCACCGATCGTTGGGCTCAGTGGTTTGACCTCCATCGCAGCGCCTATAAGAGCAACCGGTACGGCGCTTCCAGCAGGTTCTTGACGGTGCCGAGGAATTCAGCAGCGGGTGCGCCATCCAGTACGCGATGATCCCAAGTCAGCGACAGACGTAAGACTTGCGTTTGCACAGGGCGATCGCCTTCCCAACGTACGTCGTCGCGGATACGGTTGACGCCGAGAATACCCGCTTGCGGAGCGTTGATGATGGGCGTGAACGAATCGACGCCCATCATACCCAACGCCGAGACCGTAAACGTGCCGTCCTGCATGTCGTCCAAGCCCAAACGGTTGTTCCGTGCTGCGTCGGCTAGGCGGCTCGTCTCGTGACTGAGTTCTTTAACGCTGATGAGGTTGGCGTTTTTGACCACGGGTACGATGAGCCCCTCATCCAGCGACACCGCCATGCCGACGTGAACGTCTCCGTGTAGGATGATTTCCTCTGTGCCCCCCTGATCTATCCAAGATGCGTTCATCAAAGGGTGTTTCTCCAGCGCTTTGGCCACAGCGCGAATGACAATGTCCGTGTACGTTGGCTTAACGCCTTCTTCCGCCCATTCGTCCACCAATTGGCCGCGCAACTTGATGGCGTCATCCATGTTGACGTCCATATCCATGGTCAACTGTGCCATGGTCATGAGGCTTTGATGCATACGCTGCGCGATGGTCTTGCGCATGCCTTTAACCGGCACGCTGGCAGACGGCGCTGACGGTACGGCAGTGCGAGATGTGGAAACATCGGCGGCGGCTTTCTCAACATCGTCTTTCGTAATACGGCCGCCAGGACCGGTGCCTGTGACCTGAGACAGATCGACACCCAGTTCGCGCGCCAACTTGCGAGCCATTGGTGAACTGGGTCCGCTAGGCGCCTGGTTGGCATAGGCGGTGTGCACGTCGATTTCGACGATACGGCCGCCCGGACCCGAACCGATGAGCGCCTTATAGTCGACGTCCAATTCCCGCGCCAAGCGGCGGGCTGCGGGGGAGGCGAATACGCGTTCGCCATCGACCGCTTGTTGAGCGGCGGGCTGTGGGCTGGCCGGTGTGGCTTGCGGCGACGCGGCACTTGCTGCAATTGGTGCGGCGGCGCTCCCGCCCAAGCTCGAAATATCATCGGGAATGGCTTCGCCGTCTTCGAAGATATAACCCACGACGTCGCCGGGTTCCATGGTCACGCCTTCGCCAACAAGGTGCTTCACGATGCCGGAGAGTTCGGCGTCGACATCGAGATTGACCTTCTCGGTTTCCAAACGGTAGAGCAACTCGCCTTTCTCTACTCGTTCGCCGTCGGCAATGTACCATTCCTCCACGACCCCTTCGGTCATGCTCATGCCTACTTTGACTAGGTAAATCTCTGTCGCCATTTGTTTCTCTTGTATGGTGTCTTATCTTCGCTGTGGACTGGTCGCGCGCTCAATCCTACCGCTTGAACGCGCCTATTTCAGCAGCGCGGTGCATCGCCGCGCGCACATCCACGACATAGGGTCCGTCGCGGCGAATGGTCAGCTCCGCCTGCTGACCGGGTTTTAGGGTACGTTCGCGTTCGCCGTCGAACGCAAGCGTTCCGGGACCTTGCGTACGTACGCTTTGGTTCAACGCCAGCGGTTGAAACGTCGCGATTTCGATGTCTTCGTATAGACCTGGCGCGATGGGTGCGTTGACGGTCGTTCCCTTCTTACCCTCGATATTGCCGAATTCGAGCCACAAGCCCGTGTCGCTGCTGGTGTCCAGCGGATGCACGAGTCCGCCGATCGACGTGATGCCTACGGCATCCGGTTCGGCACGGGTCAACAACGCAGACTTGAAATGTTGTGGTTTGAGCAGCGCCCGTGCGCCAACGAAACGCTCCTCGGTTAACAGGGCGTCGATCAGTGCAAGATCGTCCCGTTCGTTCTCGATGGCCACGACGATGCGTTTTTGCTGCTGCATGACTTCGCGCCCGAGCTGACCCGAAGCGATGAGCCCCGCTGTTGCACCGGCGATCGTCGCCTCACGCAACATTGGGAAAACGTTGTTCGTACCTGTACTGATGGGCAGCAGCACCGCTTGCGGCCACCCTAAGCAAAATGCCCGGTTGGTGCCGTCGCCTCCCAGCGTAATGACCACTTCGCAACCGGCGTCGGCAAACGCTCGTGCCGCAGAAATGGTATCGAGCGCCGTCCCCATCTGCGTTGAATCGATAGATTTTGCTTCGATACCGGCGTGCCCGTTACCGCGCGGACCGAATTCTTCAATGGCCTGACGGACGATGCCATGCGCATCGTCGTGGTAAAGAAATCGGTGACAACCGCCGGCGACGGCACCAACCAAGGCACGCCTGACGATGGCACCCTTTTCCTGGTTGTCGAATACGGAAGCCCGCGCGACAAGCCGACGCACGTCTTTGCCGGACGCTGGATTGGCCAGCAGTCCAATGGTCCCCATTGTAACTGCCGCTAGAGGCCGAGTTGCGCTTTTGCTGCCGTGACGATCCGCTCGGCGTTGGGGATGTAGTGCTGCTCCAGCGCTGGACTGAACGGTACAGGCGAAAAAGGCGCACCGACTCGCGCCACAGGCGCATCCAGATAGTCGAATGCCTCTTCCTGTATTTGCGCGGCGATTTCTCCGCCGATACCGCCGAAGCGCACGGCTTCATGCACGATCATCGCTCGATGGGTCTTCTTGACGGATTTGACCACGGTTGCAGTGTCGAACGGTTGTAGTGTGCGAGGATCGATGACCTCCGCGTCGATGCCCAACTCTTTGAGCTGTTCGGCCGCTTTCAGCGCTTCGTGCATCATGCGCCCTAGGGCCACGATGGTGTAGTTGCTGCCTTCGCGAACGATGTTGGCTTGACCCAGAGGGATTTCGTAGGATCCTTCGGGAACCTCACCGGTAATCGCCAGCGACATTTTGTTGAGCACCACGATCACCGGATTGTCGTCGCGCGCAGCCGCGATGATCAATCCTTTGGCATCGTATGGCGTGGTCGGCATCACCACCTTGAGTCCGGGCAGGTGACAAATCCACGCTTCCAGACTTTGACTGTGTTGCGCTGCAAGACTCATTCCGGCCCCGGCCATGGTCAGCATGGTGACGGGCAGGGTCGCATGACCGCCGAACATATAGCGCATCTTCGCCAGTTGGTTGGCCACCTCGTCCATACATTCGCCGAGAAAATCCATGAACATCAGGTCGATGATCGGTCGACAACCGGTGGCGGCCGCGCCAACGCCGAGACCGACGATGCCTTCTTCAGAGATGGGTGTGTCGAACACACGGTCCGGTCCGAACTCATCGAGAATGCCGTTGTAGTAACCGTAAACGCCGCCCGCACCCGCGACGTCTTCGCCCGCCACGAAAGCTTCCGGTTGCTCGGCCATCACGGTACGCACGCCTTCGGTGATCGCTGCGACGTAGGGGAGGGCGCGTTCTTCAATCTTTTGTGCTTCTGCCATATTGCTAATCTCCGCTGGTCGTTAGGCGTACACGTCTTCGAGGACGGCTGTGGCTTCAGGATAAGGGCTGTCTTCAGCAAACTTGATAGCCGTGTCGATTTCAGCCAACACAGAGTCATGCACGGCTTGCGCAGCGTCGGCGCTCAGCACACCTTGTTCGGCCAAGCGTGCTTCGAACTGGTCGATGGGGTCCTTCTTTTTCCACTCTTCGACTTCTTCGTCGGTCCGATAACTCAGCCCCATCCCGCGCACACCGACATGGTCGTAGTACCGGTATGTCTTGCACTCGAGCAGCGTCGGACCTTCGCCTTTGCGCGCACGCGCAATGGCCTCACCGGCTGCTTCGTACACTGCAATGACGTCCATGCCGTCGACGATGACACCGGGCATGCCATAGCCGGGTGCGCGATCGGCTACGTCGACGATCGCTTGGTGATTGGCTTGCGGGGTGTATTCGCCGTAACCGTTGTTTTCGCACACGAACACGGCGGGTAGTTTATACAGCGCTGCCATATTAGCGGCTTCGTGGAAGGAGCCTTCGTTGCTGGCACCGTCACCAAAAAAACAGACGGCGACATTGTCGGTCTTGCGAAATTGGTTCGAGAACGCGGCGCCCATCGCGATGGGCGGACCGCCGCCGACGATGCCGTTAGCGCCGAGCATGCCGAGTTCCATGTTGGAGATGTGCATGCTGCCGCCCTTGCCCTTGCAATAGCCCGTGGCGCGGCCGAAAAGTTCGGCAAACATGCGGTCGAACGCACCACCTTTGGCGATCAAATGGCCGTGACCGCGGTGTGTGGAAGTGATCTGATCTGCGTTGGACAGGTGCGCCATGATACCGGAGGCGACGGCTTCCTCGCCGACGTACAGATGCAGCGCGCCGGGGATCTTACCGTCCTCCATCATCTTGCCGGCGGTTTCTTCGAAGCGGCGTATGCGCACCATGCGCTGATGCAGGTCCAGCAAGATCTCGTTGGTGATCTCAGTCAATGTCTTCCCCCTCAACCCTTTTCAATCGCTTATAGTACCACGGAGATTATTGGGGGAACGTCCGATGCCAGAGTTTGCCGCTAAATTGGCCGAAGCCCGCCCGGACGAGATTGCGATTCGCGATGAGCAACGCGGTTTGACGTGGGCGCAGGTGGACGACGTGCTGAACCGGGTCGCCACGGGTCTCAACAGCTTCGATCTCGGTCCGCAGCGAAGAGTCGCAGTGTTCGCCGAGAATGCCGTTGAGACCGCCATGGCCAATCTGGGCGGATTGATCGGCGGTGCCTCCGTGGTGCCGGTCAACTTTCACCTGACCGCGGAAGAAGTTGCATACATCCTCGACGATGCTGACGTGCGTGTGTTGTTTGCCGATGCCAAGACGGCCGAACGCGCGGTGGAAGCGGCACAAGCAGCAAGCGTGGATGAAGTGATCGTCTGGCACACTGAGATAGAGGGTGCCGCGAGCTGGGAGACCTGGCTCGCCGAGCAGTCCGGCGAACCTGCGGATGAGCGTCTGGCACCACGTCCGAACCTGCTCTACACCTCGGGGACCACCGGCCGGCCCAAAGGTACGGAACTGCCCCCAACGATGTTCGCCGGAGGCGCTACCGTTGCTGAACACCTGGCGAATCTCAGTGGCGATCCGCGTATCGAGCAGGGTGTGCACTTGGTCGTCGGCCCGATGTACCACACGGGACCGTTGTCGGGTGCACGATTGCTCGCTGCCGGTGTGGCGAGCGTGATACTTGGGAAGTTCGATGCGGAAAAAACGCTGCAGGCCATCGAAAAGTACCAAGTGGGCAACAGTGTGATGGTGCCCACACACTTCGTGCGGCTGTTAGCGCTGCCGGACGAAATAAAAGCCAAATACGACTTGAGTTCGCTAGTGCGGATCAGCCACACGGGCGCTAAATGTCCGGTGGACGTAAAGAAAGCCATGATCGAATGGTGGGGTCCGGTATTCGTCGATGCCTACGGCGCCAGCGAAGTAGGTACGACGTGCATGATCACATCGGAAGAATGGCTCGAGCATCCGGGTTCCGTCGGCAAAGCGATTCCGCCTTTCACGGCAGTGATTCTCGACGACGACGGCAATGAGCTCGGTGCTAACCAAGAGGGCCGCTTGTATTTTCGCGACGCTACCGGCCGCGGTGTCATCTATCACAACGATGCAGAGAAGTCGGCTGCCGCGCACATCGCTCCCGGGGTGTTCACCCTCGGTGAAATCGCCTACATGAACGAAGCCGGTTACATCTTCATCACCGATCGCTTCAGCGACATGGTGGTGTCCGGCGGCGTGAATATCTATCCGGCTGAAGCCGAACAGGTCTTGATCGAACATCCGGCCATCCTCGATGTAGCCTGCATCGGTGTACCGCATGAGGAAATGGGCGAAGAGTTAAAAGCTCTGGCGATACCGACGAACGAGCCGGTCGATGCGGCTGAAGTGCTGAATTGGTGTCGCGAGCGCCTATCGCACTACAAATGTCCGCGAACACTCGACTGGGTGGACGATCTCGGGCGCAACACCATGGGCAAGATCAATAAACGCAAGCTGCGCGCGCCTTTCTGGGACGCGTGAGGTTGCGTAGAAAGGCGTCAGGCGTCGAACGCCACGTGCAGGGACTTCAGTCCCCGTAACACCATGGACGGATGATGGGTGAAATCGTTAGCGTCATCCACGTAGTGCAAGTTAGAGAGTCTCTCTAACAAAATTGTAAACGCTTGATACATTTCCTCCCGTGCAAGATTGGCGCCCAAGCAATGATGGATTCCCGCGCCAAAGCCGACTTGCGTACCTGCATTGCTCCGATGAATGTCGAGTGAATCGGGATTCCTGTATTTTTGCCCGTCGCGGTTAGCGGCCGCGAAGCGGATCATGATGCGTGAACCTTGTGGCACGGGTGTGCCTTGCAGCATCGTGTCCTCCTTGGCGATTCGGAACAGGCCTTGAACCGGCGACTCCAAACGCAACGCTTCGTTGACGAACGTATACATCCGTGACGTATCGTTCTTCAGCGAGGCTTGTTGTTCGGGGTTGTCGATGAGCAACTGGATGCCGGCTGCGATGCCGTTGGTGGTGGTCTCGTTCCCCGCAACCAGCAGTTGTGCGGTCACGCCGAGCATTTCGCCCAGCGTCAATGGATTACCGTGCTCGTCCCTTGCCTCGACCAAGTGCGTCAAGAGGTCTTCGCCCGGCGCGTTCCGCCGGCGTTCCAACTGGTCGGTCATAAACGCTTGAAAGTCAGCAATCGTTGCGGCGCACTCGATCCAGCGCTCGTCGCTAATCATCATGCCGAGCGGTTCGACCGCCGCGTCCGACCATGCCTTCACGTCACCGGCGTGCTTGCGGTCCAGGCCGAGCATCCCCGCGATGACCGTCACCGGAATCGGAATGGCAAACTGCGCTACCGCCTCGAATTGGCCTCGGTCAATGAACTCATCGATGGCGTGATTGACGATGTCGCGAATGCGGGGTCGCAGTTTCTCGATGGCACGCGGACGGAAGGGGTCGTCCAGCAGCTTGCGAACGCGCCCATGTTCCGGTGGATCGGCAGACACCAAGATATTGACCGGTCGAACAGAGCGCGCTTCGATGTCGCGAACGGCTTGCGGCGGCGTTCGCATGTGACCGATGTTCTGACTGTTGACGCTGGAGAAGAGGCCCGGATTGCGCAAGATCTCCCGCATCGTTTGATAGTTGGCGCAAACGAACATTTGGATGCGCTCGTCGTAGTAGAAGCCGTTCGCTTCTTCGTGCATGGCGCGATAGTAGTGCCACGGGCACTCCTGCACGTCCAGTTCGGTCAAGCTCTGCGACGTTAACGTGTTTGCATGCTCGTGTGTCACGGGCGCGGCTTTGTGTTTGAATGAGATTTCATTGTAGGACTAGGAATGATCGATGTCATCGCGCGAAATCCTGCTCGTCACTAAGGGACATCCGTACGAACGCGAGCCATTTTACGCCATGTTCGACGCGATGCCGGACGTGAATTGGACTCTGGTCGAGCAACCCGCCGCCCAGGCGTTGTTCAGCGTCGAACAAGCACGGCGCTACGATGCTTTCGTGCTCTATGACATGCCCGGCATCGTCTTTCGTCCCGGACAAGCGCCTGGATTTCCAGCACCGAATGACGATTACAAAGCGCGTTTCTTGGAACTGCTCGAGGCGGGTCATGGTTTTGTCTTTTTGCATCACGCCATAGCCGGCTGGCCGGCTTGGCCCGAATACGCCGAAATCATCGGCGGCCGGTTCCTATACATGGGGGACGAACTGCGTGGACAGCCGGTGCCGGATTCCGGTTACCGGCATGGGGTCACGCACAACGTCTCGGTGCTGAGCGAACACCCCGTGACCCAAGGCGTGCAGTCTTTTCCCATCACCGATGAGTTGTATCTATACGAGGTCTTCGAAGACGACGTCGAACCCCTGCTGGCGAGTGATTACGAGTTCGTTCAAGACAACTTTTATTCAGCCACCTTGGCGGTGCGCGACGGCAAGATGTTCAGCAACGAAGGCTGGCAGCACGCGCCCGGTTCGAACTTGATCGGGTGGTCTAAGACTTATGGCAACAGCAAGATCGTTTATCTGCAATGCGGCGACGACCCTGTTGCATATGCCAACGAGAGTTTCCAACGTCTGGTGGCGAATGCGATTGAGTGGGTGAGTTAGGAAGTTGGTATGTTCGTCAAAGAGCAAGTGATCGTTGTGTTTTCTTACCACATAGATCAATAAGCTGCGTTAGTACTCCATTAGATCGAAAGTCGTCTGCGGATCGCCGATCAGACTCAGGCGGCAATCGCCTAAATCATTTTGCACGGTGTACTCGAAATCTTCTTTGACGGGGAATCCCACATAACCCTGTTGGCAGTGCAACCGTGCTTCCGCGACAGCGCCGTCTACGTTCTTCAAATGGAAAGAAGATCGCGCAAGCAGGTGTACGAAGTGGTTGGTGTTTTTGATATAGCCCTGTACCTGTATGAGTCCATCGCCCGCTATCACGGTCTCAATCTCCTCGAGTAGCTTCTGTACTTTGCTCTTTGTTTCATCATCGATGTCTCGAGAGAGCACTTTGTTTGCGGTCTTGCGGGCCCGCTGAAAAAGGCTTAGATCTGCTTCAAGGCGGAGTTTGCTGAGAAGTACGCTAGTCAGTCCCGTCTCAGGCAGAAAGGCGTTCCTCCTATCGACGAATGCGGCTCTGGATACGGCTGCGTACTGTTGTTGTGGTGTTCCCCATAGTGAGTGATATTGAGCAAGACCCAGTTGGAAGAAGGCTTCCTCGTAGAGGTTGCGGCTGCTCGACCCTTGTTTTTCCAGGATTGATTCGGCAGCAGCCTTGTCTTGTTCGCCAATAGCTTTGGACAAGGCGCGGCTCGTTCTGACGAACCTTCTACGGGCACCTGCGTTGTCGGCGAGTTGAAAGGTAATTGAACTGACTACGCCTGCGTCGATGGCTTCGCCGTTCAGAGTTGCGGGTTTGTATCGCCATTTCTCGATAGCCTTGATCGCGGCCTTTTCGAATTTTTCATCGCCGGAAGATTCTGCGACGGTCACATCGTATGGAATGCCAGTCGGCGCGATCATGTAGGTTGCCGTCACCCAGCCTTCTCTAGACCGGTGTCTATGCACACTCGGATAGTTAGGTGGTTCTACGGATTGACGTTCAGGTGGAATAAAAGTCTCAATCCTAGTGCTCGTTACCGGTGATTCGCCCATGACCGAAAGGCTGAGGATCCAGAGCAGCGGTATGGTTAAGCGTAGCGCTTTCGGCATGGTTGCCGCTAAACCTTAACCATCAGTTTCCCCGTATTCACACCTTCGAACAGTTGAATTAGGGCGCTCGGTAACTGCTCGAATCCCTCGATGAGGGTGACCGACTGTTTGAGTAGCCCCTCGTCTATCCAACCCTGCATCTCCTTGGCTGCTTCGCCAAACCTGTGGGCGTAGTCGATGACGATGAAACCCTCCATGCGCGCACGCCGGTAGACGAGGTTGAAGTAATTCTTCGGTCCCGGTATCGGACCGGTGGCGTTGTAGCGACTAATTCCTCCGCAAATCACGATGCGGGCATTCATGGCAATGCGGGCGAGGCAAATGTCCAGAATCTCACCGCCGACGTTGTCGAAGTAGATGTTGATGCCGTCAGGACACTGACGATCGATCTCTGCCGCAACATCTTGCGTCTTGTAGTTGATGGCAGCGTCGAAACCGAGTTCGTCCACGAGCCAGCTGCACTTGTCGTCACTGCCGGCGATGCCGACGACTGTGCAGCCTTTGATCTTGGCGATTTGTCCGGCAACGCTGCCGGTGGCACCGGCGGCACCGCTGACCACCACAACGTCTCCTGCCTTGGGCTCGCCCAGCTCCAGTAAACCGAAATAGGCGGTCATCCCAGTCCCGCCCAAAACACCGATAGCTTGCTCCGGGGTGATCGTCGGATCAAAGGCCTTCACAGGCGGATTGCGTTCGTCGCAAACGCAGTGAGTCTGCATGCCGAACGTGCCCTGCACGAGCGTACCCACCGGAAAGTCGGGATTATTGGATTCGATGACCTCACCCGTGCCGCCCGCGCGCATAACGTCGCCGATTTCCAAGGGGGCGGCGTAATCGGCGCGGTTCTCCATCTGCCCGCGCATGGACGGGTCGAGGGAGATTCGCGTCGTCGCAACGAGGAATTGATTGTCCCCGATGTCTGGAACCGGCACTTCGCGGTACTCGAAATCGGATTCTTTGACCATCCCCGACGGGCGTGCGGCAATCAGAAATTGGCGGTTGGTGTTTGAACCGGTCATGCGGTAATCCCTTCGAGCGTATTGGCAGCCGATTATGGCCGAACACCTGGAGTGAAGGAACATTGTTGACGCCTCGTAGTGCACCCCCACATACTCGCCTACTCGTTGGTGCCGCAAGCGTGGGTAAATAAGTGTTTGTACCAGTGCTTCCCATGGCGGCGCTCGATGAAGGCGCTATGACCGCTGTCAACGTCGAGGGTGTCGACGTACTGATTTGCCTGGTGGAGGGTCAGTATTTCGCCTTGCAAGGTCATTGCAGTCACGCGCGGCAGAAGCTGGTCACCGGCAAATTGCGCGGACACGAAGTGCGTTGCCCCCTTCATGGAGCACGATTCGACGTGCGCACGGGTGTCTGTTTGGCGGCACCGGCACAGCATGGGCTGGCGTGCTTTCCAGTGACGCTCGAAAGTGGCAAGGTATGCGTTGACGTAAACCACCAATAGATAGATAGAGGGACACGAGGATGGACTTGAAACTCAAGGGCGCTAACGCGCTGATCACCGGAGGCACGAAAGGTATTGGCCGGGCCATTGCCGATACGTTGGCAGAAGAAGGCGCCAACGTCGCTATTTGTGCACGCAATCAGGAAGAGATCGACGCTGCGGTCGGTGCGTTGAGCGCTAAGGGCGTCACGGCGTTCGGGCAGAGCGTCGATGTAGGCGATGCGGATGCACTGAAAGCGTGGATCGATGCGAGTGCAGATGCGCTGGGCGGCATCGATATCGTCGTATCCAACGTCAGCGGCGGCGGTGCGCAGGGCGAGGAATCCTGGCGGCGCCATCTCGAATACGACATGTTAGGTGCTGTGCGGCTGGTCGAAGGTGCGATGTCCCATTTGGAAGCGTCGGACAACGGCAACGTGATACTGATCTCGACGACAGCGGCGCTCGAAAAGTTCATGAACGCCGGACCTTACAATGCGATAAAGGCTGCGGTGTTGAACTACAACGGTGCACTTGCGCAGGATCTCGCGCCGAAAGGGATACGGGTCAATGCGGTCAGCCCCGGGCCGATCTTCATCGAAGGCGGTGCCTGGGACAACATCAAGCAACATATGACCGCATTCTATGACGCCACCGTGGCCGACATTCCACTGGGCCGCATGGGTACCGCGGAAGAAGTCGCGGCGCAAGTGGCGTTGTTGGTGTCACCGCGTGCAGGATTCACCACTGGCACCAATGTGGTCATCGACGGCGGCTTGACCAAGCGCATCCAGTTCTAAGCCGGTTCTGATTCGTCATGGCTAAATCGTTTCGATTCGGCGTACAGTCGTTTAACGCCGACTCCGGAGAGGACTGGGCGGGGCAGGCCAAGCAGGCGGAGTCGCTGGGCTACTCCGCCTTTCATCTTGCCGATCACATACTCGGGCCAGGACCCGCTCTCGAACGGGCAAACCATCCCGTGCAGAACCTGGCGGCGATTCCGGCAATGGCCTACGCTGCCGCGGTTACCGACACCATCAAGATCGGGTGTCGGGTGTTTTGTATCGACTATCACAATCCGGTCGTGCTCATTAAGTCCGCGTTCACCATCGATAAGCTGTCGGGTGGCCGTTTGGAATTCGGTCTGGGGGCGGGTTGGATCAAGGAAGAGTACGCCGCGCTCGGTATCCAAATGGACTCTCCGGGTACGCGCATTGATCGCCTGGCTGACGTGTTGCAAGCGGTCAAGGCGTTTCGCGGCGACGACATGGCAGAAGTGTCCAACGATTCCATTCAATGGAAGGATTTCACCGGAGACCCGAAGCCGGTAGGCACGGCCCCCATCATGATTGGTGGCGGCAGTCCGAAAATACTCCGTCTGGCCGGCCGCGAAGCCGACATCGTCAGCCTTAACTTCAACAACCGCTCCGGCATGATCGGACCCGACGGAGTGCAGTTGTCCACCGAAGCGGAAACAGCCAAAAAAGTAGGTTGGATCAAAGAAGGTGCGGGAGCACGTTTCGATGCACTCGAAATCGAGATCGGCGCCTACTTCACCTTCGTCATGGACGACGCGTCGCCGGTGCTCGGTCAGTTTGCGCAGATGTTCGGCATGTCCGAAGAGGAAATGTCCAGACACCCTCACGCGTTGTTCGGTTCGGTAGATGCGATCTGTGACGAGCTGGAACGACGTCGAGAGTTGCACGGCATTTCCTACGTGACGGTCGGGCGCGACAATATGGAGAGCTTCGCACCGGTTGTCGAACGCTTGAACGGTAAGTGACCACACTCGCGGCGGCCCGGGAAGCACTCTTAAGCAAAACCCGTGCCTCGCAAAAGATCTCACATGACCGCGCTGAGGTGCTGAACTCGGGACTGGCGGCCAACCTGGAAATGCCTCACCCGGTGTTTATCGAGCGCGGGCGCGGACCCTACGTTTACGATGCCGACGGCAACGAGTACATCGACACGTCGGTCGGCTTCGGCTTGCACATGCTGGGTCATGTCCACCCGGTCGTCGAGTCAGCCATACATGCGCGTGCGGCTGACGGTTGGATGTTCGGCATTCACTCCACGAGTCAGATGAAGCTGGCCAATCTCGTCAAAGAAGGGAGTCCTTGCGCCGAACGCGTGGTGTTTTGCAACACCGGATCGGAAGCGACGATGTACGCCTTCCGAGCGGCGCGTGGGTTCAGCGGCAAGGAGAAGATCGCGCTCTTCGACGGTTTTTATCACGGTGCGCACGACTACGGAATGTGGGTGACCGATCCGACCAGCGCACCCGAAGTACCGCGACCTCTACCCATGGGGAATGGCATTCCTCGCGCCCTGGCGGATTTGACACTGCTGCTGCCGTACCGACGCCAGGCGGCCTTCGACATGATTCGCAAGCACCGTGACGAACTCGCGCTGGTCTTCATCGAAGGTGTACAGAGTTCGAATCCGCAGGAGGAAGTGGGCGAATTCCTGCGTGAGCTTGCCAGCGTGTGTGCCGAAAACGGCATTCTCTTCGGCATCGATGAGGTCATCACGGGTTTTCGCGTGGCGTTCGGCGGTGCTCAGGAACGTTTTAATGTCAAACCGGACATTGCGACGTACGGCAAGGTGATCGGTGGGGGGCTGCCGGTGGGTGCCATTACGGGACGCGCTGACTTGATGGCGGTGTTCACCGGGTTGGGTGCCGAGCGTGGTGTGTTTTCAGGGGGTACTTTTTCGGGTAACCCGCTGACCATGGAAGCCGGGGCCGCGGCAGTGGGTCACTTACGTGCGCATCCGCACATCTACGTCGATCTGGAAGTACGCGGGCAGCGGCTGGCGCAAGCCGTCAACGCATTCTGCCGCGACCATCAAGTGCCGGCGCAAATGAAGCGCGTTGGATCCATGTTCCACATGTTCTTTCAGCGTGAACCGATCGCATCCATGCGCGATGTCAAACAGGTCAACTCCGCCGCGGAGAAGGCCTTCTATCTACATTGTCTCAACCGCGGGGTGCTGGTGCCGGGCACCCAACGCGCGTTCCTATCGGCGGCGCACGAAGAGCAACACGTTGACCGGCTTATCGAGGTCTTCAACTCATCTCTCAAAGACGTGCAGGACGAAGACTTGTTTGCCGCGTAGTCGCTGACTTTTGGTACGGCTATTTCTCGGTAAAGAAGTCGGCACGCGCCACGCCGGTGTCGTCGTATACGGGTTCTTGCAAATCGACCCTGTATTTCAACGTTTCCGCACCGGTGATCCCGTACTTACCCAGACAGTCGCGCATGTTGAAATACCACTCGTCGTTCAAGTGTGCGTGCAAGTCTTCCTCGCTGGCCCAGCGCTCAAACACGCGGATGCGTCCTGGATTGCGCGGGTCCGGACACCAGTCGTAGTCCTGGCAGCCTTTTTCACGCAGAGCGCCTTCGATGAGCGGCACCGCTTCTGTGAGGGCAGGTTCTACATTTTCCGGGGGCATGTCGACTGTACCGGAGATGATGATGCGAGTGGTCATGGCGTGTCCTGTGTCTGCAAAGTTGAGTAAACTGGTATAAGAGAACAAAAGGTAACACAGATCCATGAATATCGAATTCAGTGTTGAAGATGAGCAATTCCGCGAGGAGGTGCGTGCCTTTCTGGCCGACAAGTTGACACCGGACCTGGTGCGGGAAGCCGAGCGCACGACCACTGTCTTCGCCGATAAGGATCTCGCCATGCGCTGGCAGGAGATTTTGGTCGAAAAGGGCTGGGCGGTACCGTCTTGGCCGGTGGAGCACGGCGGTCCGGGTTGGACGGCCACGCAAAAGTACATTTGGGGACAGGAGTGCAGCCGTGCTCATGCTCCGGGTTTGATCCCCCTCGGCTTGCGCATGTTGGCGCCGGTGATTTTCAAATACGGCACGAATGAGCAAAAGGCGGAGTATCTGCCCAAGATGTTGTCCGGTGAGCACTATTGGTGTCAGGGTTATTCCGAACCGGGTTCCGGGTCGGATCTTTCGAGTTTGAAAACTTCCGCGGTCAAGGACGGCGACGACTACATCGTCAATGGTACGAAGATCTGGACGACGCATGCTCAGTTTGCCGATCATATCTTTTGTCTGGTGCGCACCGACCCCAAGGTGAAGCCGCAAGCAGGCATTACATTCTTACTCATTCCCATGAATCTGCCCGGCGTGACCGTCGAGCCGATCATTACGATTGCAGGCGATCACGAAGTGAATCAAGTGTTTCTCGACGATGTACGCGTGCCGCAATCCAATCGGTTGGGACCTGAGAACGAAGGGTGGACGTGTGCGAAGTACTTGTTGGAATTCGAGCGTGGCGGTGGCGGGGCTGCGACGGGTATTCACGAATCGATTCGCGAACTCAAAACCATCGCTGCCCAGGAATTGAACGGTCAAAAGCCGCTGATAGAGGACGCCGGATTCGCGCATCGGATCGCCGCGCTCGAAATCAGCAACCAAGCCCTGCAGTTCCAGGAGTTGGTCACGCTCGACCGTGTGTCGAAAGGCGATTCACCCGGGCCGGCGTCGTCTCTCGCCAAAAACTTCTCCGTCGAAATCAATCAAGCCGTCAATACGTTGAAGCTCGAAGCCGTCAATTACTACGGTCTACCGCACGCCAACATGATTTCGCTGAACGGACACGACGATCCATGGATTGGGCCGGAGTATGCGGAAACCGTCACGCCCCGTTACATCAACAGCCGTGCGGCATCTATTTTCGGTGGCGCGAAGGAAGTGCAGAAGAACATCGTCGCGAAGGTGGTGCTGGGTCTCTGATTGCGGTCCGTCAGCCCTAGAGTCGGACCGGGCCTGTACGTATAATCGGCGGCCCTTTGCTCACTTGAGTGATGAGTCACCATGACGGATCAGCGCATCGCCCGCGGCAGTCTACAAGTCGCTGCACAACTCGACCGATTGGTCGCGAACGACATCATTCCCGGTACCGGCGTCGACGTCGATGCGTTCTGGGCCGGACTGGAATCCTGCCTCGAGGCATTGGGCGGTGTGAACAAAGCGCTACTCGCGCGCCGCGATGAATTGCAAAAGGCCATCGACGACTACCACCTTTCCCGTAAGGGACAGGCGCTGGATCCAGCCGAGTACAAGCACTTCCTGAGTGAGATCGGGTATCTCTTGCCTGAGCCCGATGATTTTTCCATCGAGACGCGCAACGTCGATGCCGAGATCGCGTCGATCGCAGGACCGCAGTTGGTGGTGCCGGTCATGAATGCGCGATTCTCCATCAACGCGGCAAACGCGAGGTGGGGCAGTCTTTACGATGCCCTTTACGGCACCGACATACTCCCTGAGGAGCCGGGTCGCGAAAAAGGCACGAGCTATAACCCTGCACGCGGCGAGCTGGTGGTGGCACGTGCGACTGAGTATTTGGACAGCATCGTACCCTTGGCTGGAGCCAGTCACGGCGACGTCACCGCCTACGGCATCGGCGCCGGCAACGATGGTGTGCGGACCTTGCGCGCCATATTGAATGACGGCAACAACACTGCACTCGAGGATCCCGCACAGTTCGTCGGTTACGTCAACGAGGAAGATCCGCGTGCCATTCTCCTCAGGCACAACAACTTACATGCCGAGATTCAGATCGACCGGAACGATCCGGTGGGTGCGGTGCATCCGGCTGGGGTGAAGGATGTCGTGCTCGAGTCCGCGGTGACGACCATCCAGGATTGCGAAGACTCGGTGGCCGCTGTGGATGCCGAAGACAAGTGTGTGGTCTACGGCAACTGGTTGGGCTTGATGAAGGGCGATCTTTACGAAGTGCTCGTGAAAGACGGGCGAGAAATCGTGCGCACGTTGAATCCGGATCGTGAATTCACCGACGTCAACGGTCGGCCGCTCATTCTGCATGGCCGCAGTGTCTTGTTGGTACGAAACGTCGGTCACCTGATGACCACCGACGCCGTACTCGATGGCCATGGCAACGAGATTCCAGAAGGATTCCTGGATGCATTCGTGACTTCCCTCGCGGCCATGCACGACTTATTGGGCAACAGCAAGGTCAAGAACTCGCGGGCCGGCAGTGTCTACATCGTCAAGCCGAAGATGCACGGCCCGGAAGAGGTAAAGCTTGCCGTCGATACCCTGGAACGCGTCGAGCAAACGCTGGGTCTTGCACAAAACACGCTCAAAATTGGGGTGATGGACGAGGAACGGCGCACGTCCATCAACTTGAAAGCGTGCGTCAAGGAGGCGAAAGAACGCATCGTCTTCATCAACACCGGCTTCCTGGATAGGACTGGGGACGAGATTCATACCAGCATGGAAGCGGGTCCGGTATTGCGTAAGGAAGTCATCAAAGCGCAGCCGTGGATACTGGCTTACGAAGACTCCAACGTCGATGTGGGTCTGAACACGGGTTTTCGCGGGCGTGCCCAAATCGGTAAAGGTATGTGGCCGAAACCGGACGAAATGGCGGAGATGCTGGAAGTGAAAGTAGGTCACCCTACCGCGGGCGCCAATACCGCCTGGGTGCCGTCACCCACGGCCGCGACGCTACACGCTCTGCACTATCATCAGGTCAGTGTCGCTTCACGTCAGGAAGAGTTGGAGAAGCGTGTGCCGGCGAGTGTGGATGAGATTCTGCGCATCCCTCTGCTCGCTGGTGAGAACCTTTCTGCACAAGACGTTCAAGCGGAGCTCGATAACAACGCGCAGGGTATTCTCGGGTATGTCGTGCGTTGGATCGATCAGGGTGTGGGGTGTTCGAAGGTGCCTGATATCAATGACGTTGGGTTGATGGAGGACAGAGCGACGTTGAGGATTTCCTCTCAGCACATCGCCAACTGGTTGCATCAAGGCATATGCAGCGAAGATCAGGTGTTGGAAACCATGCAGCGCATGGCTGCGGTCGTCGATGGGCAAAATGCCGGTGACGCCAACTACCGCAACATGGCGCCGGATTTCGACGATAGCGTTGCGTTTCAAGCGGCTTGCGATCTTGTGTTCAAGGGTCTCGAGCAACCCAATGGCTACACCGAGCCGGTACTGCACCGCCGCCGTCGAGAAGCCAAGGCCAAGTTCGGCGCTTAGCGCACTGTCACGGCCGTCTTAATGCTCGTGGGGGCGTTCTACCCCCTTGGGAATGCGGATGTTGTCCACCAGGCGAATGACGTCGTCCGGCACCGGCGCCGTCAGGCGCGATACGATGAACGCCGCGGTGAAGTTCAAGAGTGCGCCGATCATACCGATGCCTTCCGGTGAGATGCCGAACCACCAGTGCTCCGCATTGTTCAGCTCGGGTGCCGTGAACTTGAAGTACACGATGTAATACACCGTAAAGAGCAGCCCCACCACCATACCGGCGATGGCGCCCTGCGGGTTGGTACGCTTGTCGAAGATGCCCAGCAATATGGCCGGAAACAGCGAGGCGGCGGCCAGTCCGAAGGCAAACGCCACCACCTGAGCGACGAAGCCGAACGGATAAATACCGAAGTAGCCTGCTATCACAATAGCGGTCGCGGCGCTGATGCGGGCGTACAGCAGCTCGCGTTTATCGCTCAAGCCTCTCGAGAAAGTCATCTTGATGAGATCGTGCGAGACCGATGTGGAAATGACCAGCAGAAGACCGGCCGCAGTTGACAGAGCGGCAGCGAGCCCGCCCGCGGCAACCAGGGCGATCACCCACGCCGGTAGCGCGGCAATTTCGGGATTGGCGAGCACCATGATATCGCGATCGACATAGACCTCGTTGGCACCGGCGGTCGGCGTACTGGTGACGATGCGGGAACCGTCTGGGTTCCGCGTGTCTGCATACGCGGGTGTCCCTTCGAACGGCGCACCCGGGTGGTATTGAATTTTGCCGTCGCCGTTCTTGTCCTTCCAGCCGATGAGGCCAATATCCTCCCAACTCTTGAACCATCCGGCGACGTCCGTATACGCCGTATCGTGCACCGTGTCGACGAAGTTGAGACGGGCGAAAGCGCCGACAGCCGGGGCGGTGGTGTACAACAAGGCTATGAACAACAGCGCATAACCGGCCGAACGACGTGCATCCGATACTTTCGGCACGGTAAAGAAACGCACGATCACATGAGGCAGCCCAGCCGTGCCGATCATCAAGGCCATGGTTATGGCAAACACATCAACTTTCGACTTGGATCCGTCGGTGTAAGGCGCGAAACCGAGTTCAACCAGAGTTTTGTCGAGCTTATCGAGGACGGTCAAACCCGATCCGTCACTCACTTCCGCCCCCAGGCCGATTTGCGGAATGGGTACCCCCGTGACGAGAATGGAAATGAATATCGCGGGGACCAGGTAGGCAAAGATCAACACACAGTATTGCGCGACCTGCGTGTAGGTGATGCCTTTCATTCCGCCCAGCACCGCATACATGAATACGACCGCCATGCCGACCACGACCCCCCAGGTGATGGGAATGTCCAAGAACTGTGAGAACACGATGCCGACACCGCGCATCTGACCGGCGATGTACGTGAAACTGATGGCAATCAAGCACAGCACTGCAACGATGCGCGCGGTTGTGGAGTAATAGCGGGTACCGATGAAGTCGGGTACGGTGAATTCTCCGAATTTACGCAGGTAAGGCGCCAGGAGCAGAGCCAGAATCACGTAACCGCCTGTCCATCCCATGAGGTATACGGTTCCGTCGTAGCCCATGAACGCGATGATCCCGGCCATGGATATAAAGGAAGCGGCACTCATCCAATCCGCCGCTGTCGCCATGCCGTTGGCGATGGGGTGAACGCCACCGCCTGCGACGTAGAATTCGTTGGTCGTGCCGGCGCGCGACCAGATCGCGATGCCGATGTAAAGACTGAAGCTTAAAAAGACGAAGAGATAAGTGAGAGTTTGTGCGTCCACTAGGCATCGTCCTCATCAGAGACGCCGTGGTCGCGGTCGATTTTCTTCATGCGCCAGGTGTAGACGAATATCAGTACCACAAACACATAGATAGCGCCCTGCTGAGCCCACCAAAATCCGAACTTGAAGCCGAAAAACTGGATTTGATTCAAGTAGTCGACAAGGATGATGCCGAACCCGAACGAGACGACGAACCAGATGGTGAGCAGTATCAGCATCAACCGGATGTTGGCGCGCCAGTAGGTGTTTGCGGATTTGTCAGGCTCTTGTTGGGGCATGGCCGGGTAGTCCTGTTTGCAGTTCTTGTTAACTGTTGTCTAGAGCGCGTGTCTCAACTTGTCGTGCAGGGTCTGGAGCTGCTCGATCAATGCATCCACAGAGCGATAACCGGCTTGAAAAATCGCGGTCGCGTTGATCGATCCCCAATGAAAACCCGCCTCCCGAATGGCCACGGCACGACGGACAACGTTGTCCGTATCCGCATAAAAGCGCTTGCCGTCAGCATCCCGGGGTGGTGCGCTGATCATCATTTGCAGACCTATGCCGGCGGGATCGCGTCCTGCCGCTTCGGCATGACGATGAATGTCAGCTAGATAGCCAGGCACTTTGGACAGGTCGTCCAACGCGTTTGCCAGCCATCCGTCACCCAACTCGCCAACCCTGCGCAATGCGCGTGGCACCGTGCCCCCAATCCAGATGGGCAATCGCTCTCCCTGTGGTGGCTTGGGTTCCATCGCCATCGCCTCAAGTTGGTAGTGCGTGCCGTCGAAGTCGATTTGCGTATCGCGCCAATAGGCGCGCAACATGTTGATGGCTTCGTCCATGCGCGCTCCGCGATTGCGGAAGTTCTCCTGCAGCGCCTCGTATTCGCTTTCCTGCCATCCAACACCAACCCCTAAACGCACACGGCCGCCGCTCAGCGTATCGAGCGTGCTGACTTGCTTTGCGACGAGTGTGGGTTGGCGCTGTGGCAGCACCAGAACTTCCGTACCGAGCCCGATACGTTGTGTCACCGCGGCGGCATAGCCGAGGGTCATCAGCGCTTCCATGATCGGCATTTGTGGCGGATAAATAGGCGCGACCCGCGTGGCCGTGGGGTAACCCATGAGCACGTGATCGAACATGTCCAACTGGTCGTAACCAATGTCTTCGACGGCTTTGGCCAAACGTGCGACGGCTTGTGGTCCTTCGCGGTAGGCGACGCTTGGAAATTCGACGCTGAGTTTCATAGTATGCTTTTACAGGAACCTTAAGTTGCATCGCGGACGCAGTGTACAGCGACGCTGCCGAGAAGGAAAAGTCAATGCCCGAGCCCGTTCAGCCGATTCGCCCGGCCGCGACGATCATCGTCGTTCGAGAAGCCGAGGAAAGTTATGAAATCTTCATGCTCAAAAGAACGGCGCGAGCAAGCTTTGCGTCCGGCATGTACGTTTTCCCGGGCGGGCGAGTCGATGGGGACGATCATCTGCATGCTTACGATGCGCATCGCTTCGGTCCGACTGAAGCGCAGGCTGCTCAGGTGGCAGCGCTTGGTGACGAGTGGCGTGGATTCTGGATTGCCGCCATCAGAGAAACGTTCGAAGAAGCGGGACTGTTGCTTGCGCACCGGGGCGGCGAAGTGCTCGCGTTTAGCGATGCTGCCGAGAGCGAGCGATTCAATAAACTGCGCCCCTCGCTGCATGCGGGGAAGACGTCGCTCCTGGAGATCTGTCGCGACGAAGACTTGAAGTTGGCGGTCGATCGGGTGCACTTCTACAACCGCTTCGTAACGCCGTTGGGGCGTCCGCGTCGCTTCGATACGCGGTTTTTCATTGCATCTGCGCCTGAAGCGCAGATCGCCTATCACGATGAGAAGGAAACGGTCGACAGCGTGTGGATTACGCCGCAACAAGCGCTACAACGCCATGCGGACAAGGAATTCGATCTCATGAACGTGACACGCATTCAACTGGAATGGCTGGCAGAACTTCCCGACAAGTCCTCAGTGTTGGAGATGGCAGCCAACAAGACGGATTTTCCGGTCCGCAGACCCATATTGCCGCCGCACTCCTAACCGTCGATTTACTTGGTAGAGGTGTGGGGTCTGGGCTAGAATCGCGCCATGGAGATGTGGCGCCGTCAGGGGGCATGGATTTGAGCGCACGCCCGAGATGGAGATTGAACTCCGGAGCCGAATTGTGCTGAGCCGCCTATGCGTTGCGGCGCTCGTCACGGCGCTCCCTGTGAGTGCTTTCGCATTGGTCGACTTCGTCGAGATCGAGTTCCAATCCGAAAATAGACTCCGTCAAATGTTGCAGACTGCGGAACCCGCGGATGCGGTCCGCATCAACATCGTATTGGCCCGACAGATCCTTTCGCGCGGTGCCGATGAGTCGATCAAGTTGCTGACGCTGGCCACGGAAGAGGTCGATGCCGGCGACCTCGTAGCACGCGCATACCTGCAAGCAAACTGGTGTTGGACACACTTGAACGTCACCGGCATGGACGTTGCCAAAGCATATTGCGATAGCAGTTTGGATATCGCCAAAGCATCGCAAGATTCGTGGGCGCTGGCCAAAGCCTACGGTGCGATGGCCCTTTGGTACTACCAATCCGGTCGCTTGCGAGAGGCTTACGTGAACGCCAAGCATTCGGTCGAGCAATCTCTGCTGACCGGAGAAAGTCAGCTCATCGCCACGCAGTACAACGCGATTGGTTTGATCGTGAGAGCCCAGGGTGCATATCGTCAGAGTCTAGACTACTTCATTAAGGGGCTGGACGTCATCGATCGCCATTACCATGTAGAGATACACAGAATACTGTCGTTCAACGTAGGCTTAAGCTACGCCGATCTTGGCAAGTACGAGTTAGCCAAGGATTTCTATCTGCCCGCGCTCGAGTGGATGCGTACAAAACACAACTACACCCAGGAGCTTACTGCGCTGATCTACATCGGTATAGCGGACATCGCACTCGGTCAGCCGGAGCTCACTGCACGCACGTTGGAGAATGCGCTGAGCCGCGAAGAACTCAAGGAAAACCGGGGTTACCTCGGTTTTGCCTACGCGGTGATCGGTGAAGCCTACCTGGCGATGGGCGAAGTCGACAAAGCGCTGAAAGCCTACGGCGAAGGCAGGGCGTTGGCCAAGGCCGTCCCCAACACATTTGAGCACCGCCGGTTGGATACTGGCTATGCGCGCGCGCTCGTCGAGGTCGGGGAGTACGATCAGGCTCGGCGCATGTTGACTCAGAGTATCGGCAAGTTGCGTGAGGAAAACTCGAAGCAGATGTTGCTCGAATCGGTGAGCCTGTTGTCCGAGCTCGAAGAACGCGTCGGCAATTACCGGGCCAGCTTGGTTGCCAACAAGGAAGCGCGCGCGTTGGCCATGGACTTCCAGAAACAGAGCCTCGAACACGATCTCGCCGTGTTGCGCACCGATTTCGAACTGGAAGAGAAAGAGCTGGCGGTCGCGCAGGCGGAGCGCGACCGCATCATCCGCAATGGTGTCATTGGCTTGATGTTTGCGCTCGCGCTGATGATTTACCTGTTGATTACCCGCCACATGCAGATGCTTCGCGCCCGGGAACGCGAGGAACATGCGAGCGAGCTCGAAAGAGTGGTCGAGGAGCGAACCCGCGAGCTCGAAGAGAAGATTGTCCAGGCCAACAAAGCCGAAGAGGGGCGTGTCGCGCTCGAGCGTCAGCTTGGCGAAGCCGAAAAGCTCAGAGTGCTGGGCCAACTTACTGGCGGTATCGCACACGACTTCAACAATCTGTTGACCGTCGTTATCGGATCGACGGAACTGCTGCGTGCACGCAATGGGCAGGATGAGTCGAATCGTGCGCTCATCGAGCACATTCTCACAGCGGCCAACGCAGGTGCCGACATCACGAAGGCGCTCATGGCCTATGCGCGCAAACAACCCTTGCAGCTGGAAAACGTGCTGCTCAACGACTATCTCCGCGAACGTACGATGCTGGTGCGTAGAACGCTGGGAGATCGTTTCACGCTGAAACTCGACATTGACGACTGCCCGCCGCTGAACGTGGTGTTGGATAGTTCGCAGTTGACCACGGCGCTACTCAACCTTGCCTTGAACGCACGCGATGCGCAGGATCGTAATGGTGAGGTCGTCATTTCCTTGGAAGAGCGCGCGGGACGATGGGCTGTGATCAGTGTGCGCGACCAGGGCAAAGGGATGACGGAGGAGCAGATCTCTCGCGCCGTGGAACCGTTTTATACGACGAAGGACGACCTTCAGGGCAATGGCTTGGGTCTCAGCATGGTCTTCGGTTTCAGCAAGCAGCTCGGCGGTGACCTGGAAATCTCATCCAAACCCGGCGAGGGAACCACCGTCCGCATAGTACTCCCGTTGGCGAACACGAGCGAAGGCCGCGGCAGCGCCTCTTTGAGTTTGGTAAAGTAGGCGAATGCAGTCTGCCATTCGTGCCTTTGATCCAGCGCGTGACCTCGATGCCATCAAACGCATTTGGCAGGAGGTCGGCTGGACGACGGAAGCCAGTGAAGTAGCGCAACTCGACCACTTCTTCGGGTGCGGGTCGACCATGGTGGGCACGCTCGATGACGTACCTGAGTGCAGCGTGCACATTGCCCCCGGTTCATTGCGCCTGCAGGCGACGGACCTGCAACTGTGTGCGGTCACTGCGGTAACGACCAGCCGCGTGGCGCGCGGCCAGGCCTTTGCGCAGCGGCTTACGGCACTGCAACTCGCCGCGGCTGCCGAACAAGGTGCTCAAGTCGCTGCACTCGGCATGTTCGATCAAGGCTTTTATGACAAGCTGGGTTTCGGCACCGCCGCCTATGATCACCGCTTCAGTTTGGACCCAGGCAGTCTCAAAGTGAACGCGCGAGTGCCGCCGCCGCGACGGTTGACCGCTGCGGATTACCCAGCGATGCATGCTGCATTGATGCAGCGGCATCGCGTACATGGCTCTGTTACGCTGTTTCCCCCAACGCTCTTCCGCGCCGAGCTCGGCTTCGATGACACGGGGTTTGGTCTAGGTTACGAGACGGCTGGGGAGCTGTCTCATTTTGTCTGGCTGACGTGCAAGGGAGAGCACGGGCCGTACGATGTCCGTTGGCTCTGCTACCGGGACACCGCGCAACTCGTCGAGCTATTAGGATTGCTGAAGTCCCTTGCCGATCAGGTCTACAGCCTTACGATCATGGAGCCTCCGGAGATTCAGCTGCAAAGCCTCATCGAGCGACCGTTCCGGCAGCGCATGATGACGCGCAACAGTACCTTCGGATTGGAGCACCGGGCGATGGCTTGGGCGCAGTTCAGAGTTTTGGACGTAGCAGCGTGCGTTGCTGCGTTGTCGCTACCCACCGAGATCGCCTTCAACCTGCAGTTGAGCGATCCGGCTCGCGATATCTTGGTGCGTGAAGCGGCGGGCTGGTCCGGCGTGACCGGGCAGTACGTGATTCGCTTAGGCGCGCAATCTGCAGCCCGCGAGGGCGTGGACAAGCAGTTGCCGACCCTCGTTTGTGACGTGCGAGCGTTCACTCGATTGATATGGGGTGTAGCTCCCGCTAGTAGCCTGGCGGTGACGGACGATTTTGCGTGCCCCGCACCGTTGATCGAGCAACTCGATGAGCGGCTGCAGCTGCCGGTGCCCAAATTTGGATGGGATTTTTGAACGACGAGTTGCTGAAACTCGGCTGGAAACCCGTGTTTCAGCAGCAGTTATTCCAGTTCGATCCCGATCTCGTTCCTGTACGAGTGGTGGCCGTGCAGCGTACCGGCCTAACCGTACAGCCGCGCCTGGGTCGCCTGTCTGAATTGCCAATGGCTGGGAAGTGGTTTACGAAGACACCGGTGGAACGGCCAACGGTCGGTGACTGGGTGCTGGTGGACCCGAAGGAGACGGCGATCGTTGCAGTGCTGGAACGGACCAGTCTCATCAAACGTTTGAGCCCGAGCGGCGAGATACAACTGATCGCTGCCAACGTGGACACTGCACTGTTGGTTACTTCTTGCAATGCAGATTTCAGTTTGGCGCGATTGGAGCGCTACCTATCCGTGGTGATCGATGCCGACATTCAGCCGGTAGTGGTACTGACCAAAGCAGACTTGGTCGATGCCGCACAGGTGCTCGAATACGTGAGCCAGGTGCGCAGTCTCAGCGCCGACCTTCCGGTGGAGGCGGTCAATGCACTGGACCCGGCAACGTTGAGTGGACTTGAAGCTTGGTGCGCCGCGGGACAGACGCTGGCATTGTTGGGTTCTTCCGGTGTCGGTAAGTCAACGCTACTTAACAGCCTGGCAGGCACTCAAGTGCAGAGCACACAAGCGGCCCGCGCCGGTGATGACAAGGGGCGCCACACAACCACGCACCGTTCACTGCACCTGCTACCAGGCGGTGCGGTAGTGCTCGATAGTCCCGGCATGCGGGAGTTTCAGATTGCAGATGCCGAACAAGGCGTTGAATCGGTGTTTGCCGACATCGATGCGCTTGCGCTGCAGTGCCGCTTCAACGATTGCCAGCACACCTCCGAACCGGGTTGTGCGGTACGCGCCGCCATAGAAGCAGGTGACTTGGATGAGCGGCGCCTGACGAGCTATTTCAAGCTTTTGCGCGAAGAACGGCGCAATACCGAGACGACCGCGGAACGTCATGCGCGCGCACGTCAATTCGCAAGGATGGTAAAGTCGCACAAGAAAAAGCACTAACGCATCGAAGGGAAACTCTTGAAAGACGCTAATCTGAATGCGCCGAACCTTACCCTGCAACCCGTATCGGTCACGCGCAAAATGGCGGCTTCTTTACCTGGTCTTCGTCAGCTGGCGCAGAGCAGGGGATTAAAGATCCACCATCTGGGCGCTGGTTATCCGCACCCCGAAGTGACCGACCCACGCGACTTTCTGGCGCATCAAGAAGCTTACTTCGCCCATCTTGCGCAGGCCGAAGGCCTCAATGACCCCGCTCAGTTACCGGAGCACCTGCGTGAGTCGTTTGCTTACACGGACACCCTTGGTCCCGTGACGACCCGCGCTGCTTTTGCGCGGGTGTACGGCAACGATTGGGGTGTGACACTCGACCCCGGCCGGTTGCTGCCCACCGTTGGCGCCACGGGCGGTATCAACTTGATGTGTTCGCTGTGCGAGCGGGCCGGGCAACCGGTAGCGTACGTAACGGATGCACCTACGTACGCGGGTTTTACCGCGCGCGTGGATTTGTGTCGATTTGCCAAGATCTTCAGTGTGGACATGGACGGCGAAGGCGCAATTCCCGATCAGTTCAGGGCGCAGATCAATGCGGCACGTGAGCAAGGTTATTTTGTGCCTTTCTACTACACGGTGCCGGACGGACACAATCCCGCTGGATTTTCCTTCTCTCAGGAGCGACGCAGAATACTGTTGGACATTGCACGGGAAGAAGGTGTCTTGCTAGTGGAGGATGCGCCATACGTCTACATCAATTTCGCAGAGGCTGCTGAGCGTCCCACACCGTTCTTCGCTATGGATCCAACTCAAACAGTGCATCTGTTCACCGGGTCGAAAATCGGTTTCCCTGGACCGCGCGTAGGATTCCTCTACAGCGAGGCACAACTCACGATAGCCGGTGGCGAGGTCGTGGATTTGTCGGCGCTGGCATTGACGGAATCGAGCGCGGACATCCTGTTTCAAAATCCTGGGGCGTTGCGGGGCTTTGAGGCACTATTGCATGATGAAGAATTTCGCGAACTTACCAGCATGTGGCCGTTGGCGGAGCGTAAGCTCGGAGTCTACAGGGAGAATCGCAAGATACTGCTGGACATACTCGAGGAAGAGTTGGGTGCACACCGGCAACATTTCGATTGGACCGTACCTCAAGCGGGATTCTTCTCAGTGTTCACTTTCTTGAACCCGGACATCACGACGGATGACGAATTCGTGCAGAATCTCGTAGCGGAGCACGGCGTGGTCGTCATCCCCATGTACGACTTTTATCCCGATGACGCTAAGGCAAGGGATCCGCGTGCCGGTCTCAACCAACTGCGTTTGAGTTTTTGTTTCAGTGAGAGTGTAGGCGAATCCCGGCGGCGGGATTTAACAGAGGCGGTCACGGCGTTTTGCGGCGCGGCCAAGTCAGCCGTAGGTCTCGCCTGAGTCTCAATCGTTCTTAGAGGCGAGATGCCTAACGTGTTCGACCTTGATACAGCGGTCGACGATGCAGCGTACGCCACCGGATGCAGCTGCTTTTACGGCTTCGATATGAATGACGCCGAGCTGCAGCCACAAAAAGGGGGCGCCGATGTTTAATGTGTCTTCGACGATTCCCGGCACGGCTGACGAGTCGCGAAACACATCGACGATGTCCACCGGTTCTGGAATATCCCGTAAAGACGGATAACAGGGCAGACCGAGGATGTCGCTGGCGTTTGGGTTGACGGGGACGATCTCGTAACCGTGTGCCAGCATGTATCGGGCCACCTCGTTACTGTCCCGCGAAGGGTTGGGGGATAAACCCACGACGGCGATGCGCTTGAATTGCAAAGCCGCGACGATGTCCTCGCGTCGCTGCCACTGTACCGGTGAAGGAGTACTCATGCTCGGAAGTTGCTCGGGTATATGTGCGCATAGTAGACGGATTGCTTGAGCGATGGGAGACTAGCGTTCCTTCCAATTACCCATGCGGTGCGTAGTTCTCGAGGATGCAAAATCGGACGGTCGTCATTGCAGTGATCGGCATTATCGTCGTTGGCGTGTGGGCTTACCTGTGGTTCGGCACCGCCACGATTGCGGTGACCAGCGAACCGTCAGGGGCGGCTGTGCGGGTCGATGGGCGTCAGCGTGGCGTCACCCCCATCGCACGGCTCGAGCTCGATGCGGGCAGCCATCGCGTGGAGGTCATTCACTCGCACTTTGCGACTGCGGTCGAAAATCTAAGATTGTCGCGCGGTGATCATGTGGAACGCCACGTGGTGCTGAAGCCCGGCACGGGCACGTTCGAATTCCTGTCCAATCCCAAGGGTGCGTGGGTGGAAGTGGACGGCGAGCGATTGGATGGCGTTACACCCGTGATATACGAGACCGCGTCCGGTCCGCGCGAGATTGCCATGGGTCAGCAGGAGCGATTCATTGTGCAGGAAACACATACCTTAAACGATGGCGAAACCTTGGAGGTCAACTTCAATCTCAATATCGATCCACACGGGTCGGTCACGATCAGTACGTTGCCGCGCGATGCTTTGGTGGAGTTCCTTGGCGAGGACATCGAGTACGCGCCCAAGGTAAGAATGCAAATTGGTGAATACGCCGTGCGCGTTAGCCGCAGCGGCTACTACCCTGAGGAGTTCAGGTACAAAGTGCGCTATGGCGACAATCTGCACCATGTCGAACTGCAACGCGCCTACGGGCGTCTCATCGTGAGTGTGCAGCCGCGCGATGCGGCGGTGGATGTGGCTTATGCAGAGGGTGGACGTACGGTACGCAAGGCTTACGCCGAAGGCATGCGTGTTCCCGTGGGCCGCGTTGAAGTGCGTGCACGATCGCTGGGGAGGCGCACAGTGTTTAAGACATTGCAGTTGTCGAGCGGGGGTGCGAGCGTAAATTTCGAGTTGCAGAGGATGTCGGTTACACCGGGCAGCGAAATCGTTGACAAGCTGCGCGACGGTACTGACGGTCCTGTGATGATCGTGGTGCCCGCCGGCTCCTTCGAGATGGGGGACGACAATGGCCCGCCGTCCGAGCGCCCGGCGCATACCGTGACACTGACGCAGCCTTTCGCTGTCTCCAGAACGGAAGTTACGATTGCAGATTATCGTAAGTTTGCCGCGGCTTCCGGTAAACAAGTGGATGAACGTCTTCGGAGCGCGGAACCCGATGCCCCCATAGCATTCGTCGGGCACGGCGATGCAGTAGCCTACGCTGGGTGGCTGTCTCAGCAAACCCGCGAGCGCTACCGACTGCCGTCGGAGGCCGAGTGGGAGTACTTTGCCAAGGCAGGCACGTCGACCCCGTATTTCTTCGGCAGCGATCCGTTGAAGTTGTGTGAGTATGGGAACATTGCAGACCTGGCGACGCGCAAACGTTATCGTGATTGGGAAGTCACCAAGTGTCAGGACAACAGAGTGCGGCCGGGCGCCGTGGCGGCGTATCAACCCAACGGATTTGGACTTTACGACATTTACGGTAATGTCGCGGAATGGGTTCAAGACTGCGGTATGCCGGACTACGACAATTCTCCGGGCGATGGTTTGCCTTTGGATGAAGGCTCCGGGTGTGCATCGCATGGCGTGCGTGGAGGCTCTTGGGATACCAGCGCGAAGGAGATTCACGCCAGCTATCGCAACATCGCTTCGAAGCCGAGTGACGACCGCGGTATCAGACTAGTGAGAGAGTTGTAGGGGGATAAATGAGCGATCTCGGTCAGTTTAGGCAAGAAGCACGTACATGGTTGGAGGCGAACTGTCCCCCTACCATGCGCACGCCCATGCCGGCAAATGAGATGCCTTCCGGTGGGCGGTGGGGTCAATTTGATAATCCCGACACCAAGCTATGGTTAGATACCTGCGCCGAAGCCGGTTACACGGTGCCGCAATGGCCCAAAGAGTACGGCGGAGCTGGTCTGGATAAGGACCAGGCCATGGTCTGGCAGGAAGAAATGCGTCGCATCAATGCGCGCCCTCCGCACGTTGGGATGGGCATCAGTATGATCGGGCCGGCGCTTCTGGAGTACGGTACGCCGGCGCAGAAAGCCGAACATCTGCCTAAGATCGCAAAAGGCGAGATTTGGTGGTGTCAGGGTTACAGCGAGCCGGGTTCGGGTTCCGATTTGGCCAGCCTGCGCACCTCTGCCGTAGAGGATGGCGATTTCTACATCGTCAATGGACAGAAAATATGGACGTCGGGCGCGAATTTTGCCGATTGGATGTTCTGTTTGGTGCGCACGGATCCGGACGCACCGAAACATGAAGGCATTAGTTTCTTGTTGTTCGATATGACGACCCCGGGTGTGACGGTCAAGCCGATTAAGCTCATCAGCGGACTGTCACCTTTTTGCGAGACTTTTCTAGACAACGTGCGGGTACCCAAAGCTAATCTCGTGCACGAACGCGGCAAGGGTTGGACCGTGGGTAAACGCTTGTTGCAATACGAGCGTTCGTCTATCGGCGGCATCGGTGGGGGACAAAAGTCCACCACGCTCGAGCAGTACGCAAAGTCCTATGTAGGGGAAGTCGACGGACGTATCGATGATGCCATGGTGCGGGCAGCCGTGTTGCGACACCGCATGAACGACAGTGCGTTCGCGCTGACTTTACGTCGCAGCGCTGAGGAGTCAGCTACGGGGACGGCACCGGGTGCTCTGTCGTCCATGTTCAAGTACTACGGCACCGAGCAGAACAAAAACAAGTTCGAACTGATGCTCGACATCTGCGGTACGCGCGCGCTCGGTTGGGAAGGTGAGTCTTTCAACGACGAGGAGTTGACGACCACACGTGCCTGGTTGCGCTCCAAAGCCAACTCCATCGAAGGCGGCACTTCCGAAGTTCAGCTCAATATCATTGCCAAGCGGATTTTGGCGTTGCCGGACTAGTCCTTCAGTCGGGCCAACGTGGCGCGATCGGTCTCGTGTTTGGCTTTGAGTTTACGCAAGGTCTCGGGATCCAAATGCGCGATGCTCATGAAGTCGGCTTGCCAATCCTCGTCCGCCGCCCAGCGTTGTTCGGAGACGTGTGTGGCGCGCGGACCGGTGACACTGTCGAACATCGCCAGTGCACCGGCGAGCGTTCGCAGCTGAGACTCGACATCGTGCGGTTTTCCGGCAGAGTGTCCCAGTGGGAAGTCACTCCAATAGAATCGCGGGACACCGGTGTTTTCTACGATGTCTCGGGCGCAACCCATGATGACCGTGGGTAAGCCCGCTGCTTCGAGGTGTCGTGCGATCAGACTGACCGTCTGGTGACAGACCGGTCACGTGGGGACGAGTAGGACGACGTCCGCATCCAGGTCTCGACAATGCGCCAGGCATTCGGGTGCATCCTGCTCGCTGGTGCGGCGCTGGCTGCGATTGGTGGGGGCGCCGATCAGACGGGGTGCGATCTCACCAATACTGCCTTGTGACTGCGCCTGCTCGAGTGCTTCGAGCGGCAACCAGGTCCGTGCGTCGTCTGCCTTGCAATGTACGCGATCGTAACCGATGTGGGAGATGCGCAGGTCAGGTGCGGGATTGACCGGTGCGGTGTAGACCTCGAAGAACTTGGCGGCGGCATTGTACGCGGCACCGGGTCCTTGATCGGGCAGGTCTTCCCGAAACGGCGCGGCGGTGGTGATCAAGGCCAGGCGGCTTTCGGTCAACGGTTTTTTCGGGGCACAGAATGGGACGTCTTCGAAGTGAGCCCAGCTATACGCGTCGTACCCTTGGGCGCCGTAGTAGGCGCGCGAACGCTCGATGTACTTGATCATGCGCATCAGTGTGCCGCTCGTAGGCGGGTCCGGCAAGTGCCTCGCAGTGCTTTGCAGGAGGGGACGATCTTGAGTAGTGTGGTCCGTCTTCTTGTTTGAATGAAATGGGCTTGGGGGGATCGATGATGAGAGTCGACGGCACAAAGAGAATAAGGAAGATCGCACAAACAGCCTGCATCGGCGCGATCTGCGCCTTTGCTATGGGGATTCATGCGCATGATGCGCACGAGGGTGCGGATGGCGACGAGGCAATGAATCTCGACGAGTTGATGGCGGCGTTCCAGTGGGATTTCGACACCGCTGAGGTGCGCACGGAAAAGGTGGCCGATGGGCTGTACGTGCTGTTCGGGATCGGCGGCAATATTGGGGTCAGCGTGGGTCCGCAGGGGGTCTTGATCGTCGACGATCAGTTTCCTGAGATGATTCCGAAGGTGGGTGATGCCATCCGCGCAGTGGGTGGAGGTGCGGTGGATTTCGCCATCAACACGCACTGGCACTTCGACCATGCCGAGGGCAACCTGGCGCTGGGGCCGGGCGGCACATGGCTGGTGAGTCAGGCCAATTCCAGGGAGAAAATGCTGGGCGATCACGATATCGATCTCGTGGCGCTCAAGTACCGGCAGAACGCTTACCCGGAGTCCGCGTTACCGGTAATTACGTATGACGACAAGATGCAGTTTCACTTCAACGGCCAGCGCATCGACCTCTTGCACTTCGGTCCCGCGCACACGACCGGGGATACCGCCGTCGTCTTTCGGGGCAGTAATGCCGTCCACCTCGGCGACGTTTTCAATCGCGGCTATCCGTTCATCGATGCCGGGAACGGGGGCGACTTGCAAGGCATGATCGAATTCTGCAAGGCGGTGCTGGCTGAGATCGACGAAAACACGGTGGTCATCCCGGGTCATGGGGAAATTTCGGACTATGCGGGACTGGCCAGCTATATTGCCATGCTGGAAGACGTGCATGGCGAAATGCGCAAACTCGTGCGCCGCGGCAAATCTTATGAAGAAGTGGTGGAAGCCAACATCACCGCTGACTATGACGACACGTATGGCAACGCCACGGCCAACTTCTTGAACCGTGCCTACACCAGTGTCAAACGTGAACTGGGGCGCTAGCTAAGCCAGGTCTTGAGGGGTTACCAGAGTTCTTCCGGTTGCCCCAAAACGTCCGGGATCTTGGTGAGGATGAACAATCCCGCTGCTGCTAGAGCCGTGCCGAAACTGATCAGCACCAAGCCTACCGCGAGTGAGGCCAGCAGGCAGCAGATACCTGCCAGGGCATTCAGGATCCCGACGCCCAGCGCACTCAAGCCCAGGTATTCGCGACGTTTGATTTGCTCAGGGTTCATGACAAAGCTCATTGACCGTATCACTCCTTGTGGGTCCTAACGTTCTTGTTCCTAACGTTGTGTGTGGCGTCAGGTTGACAGCGTCCTCGCCGATCGGTGCCGATTGCTTCCCCAAGCCTTGGTAAGTGTAGCGAAAAAAATGGGGTCGGAGACAACTTTTCTGGCGAAATTCCGTCTCCGACCCCAATCTGCGATGCGCTTTTTGTCTCCGACCCCATTTAGCGCGTCTCTGCGATCAACAAGCAACGTCACCGCGACACCGTGCTCTGCGTACCGCTCGTTGCTTTCGAGGACAGTTGTGGGGATATCCGCATCTGGCGCGGGCATTGGGGTCGGAGACAATTTGTCTAGCGAAGATTTGTCTCCGACCCCAATGTCAGATCCGCGTTTTGTCTCCGACCCCAATCTAGAGGTGTGGCAGTACGTCGTTTGCGAACCGTTCGTCCCTGAGGTCCAGATGCAGCATCTCGATGCCGAGATCGGCGTAGCGCGCTATCCGCTCGAGGATGGTCGCGGGTGCGCCGATGAGGCGTGCGACATAGCCTTCATTGGTATCCAATCTGCTCAAAGGGTCACCCTCCGTCCACATACCCTCGGCACCTGCGGAGAGGCGTTGTTGACGGGCTTGCGCCAAGGCGGGATCGACGCGGGCAAGGCGGGCGTCGATTTCGGCCCATGCTTGCGCATCGGTATCGCGGCACAAGGGTGCGGCGTACATCGCGAATCGCACTTTGCGCCCGGTCGTTTGCGCAGCGCTCCTGACCCGGTCGATGACGGTCCCGATGCGTTCGAGCGTGCCGCCGTTCAAGAACATCCAGTCCGAGTGCTTGGCGGCCATCTCAATCGCGGCGTCGCTTTGTCCGCCTTGAAACACCCGGAGAGGATGCTCAGGCTGTGGCTCGAGCAGCAGTTCCTCCGCACAATAGTACTCGCCGGTAAAGCTGAACGGCCGCTGTTGCCAGGCGCCGCGCAGCACCTCGATGAACTCGCTCGAGCGGGCGTAGCGGGCATCGTGGGATAGCGCGTCGACGCCGAACATGTCGAATTCCTGCATGTGCCAGCCGCTGGTGACGTTGATGGCCCAACGTCCTCCAGTCACTCTGTCCAAAGTGGCCCCCCACTTGGCAATTGCAGTGGGTTGAAAGAAGCCGGGGTGAATGGCGGTGATAAGCTGCATACGCGTGGTGGCACCGGCGAATAGTGCGGTCATCGCCAGGCTATCCAACGATGACGCTTCGACTTCGCGGCCGTCGCCCCACCAACGCTGAGCGATCAGCAAATGATCAACGCCCAGCGACTCATAACGTTGCACCAGCTTGACCGTCATCGGTAGCAGATCATCCTGTCCGGGCATGACGCTCGGTGGCGTCGAAGTTCGATCGACGACCTGGTGGCCGTGAAATACAGTGGGTGCCCAAGTACAGGTCAGCATGCGCACAATAGTACCCAAAGTTTCCGGTACACTGCGAACCAAGCGGGGGGTTGGATGCAACATGCGAGGGTTGAATAACAAGGTAGCCATCGTAACGGGTGGCGCCAGCGGTCTCGGTCGGGGCATGGCGACGCGTTTGGCCGAGGAAGGCGCGCGCGTTGCGATATTCGACCTAAACAGGGGCGGGGCGGAAGCGACGGTGGCGGCGATCAAGGACCAAGGCGGTGATGGCCTTGCCGTCGAGGTCGACATTGCCAGTTACGAGGCTTGCCATACCGGGGTCGAGAAAGTCGAAACAACCTTCGGACCTGTCGACATACTAGTCAACAACGCGGGTTGGGATCTCGCGCAGAATTTCATCGACACAGATCCGGCCGGTTGGAGGAAAATCATCGACATCAACCTGTACGGCCCGTTGAACATGCACCACGTGGTGGTCAACAGAATGGTGCAAAGGGGAGGAGGCAAGGTGATCAACATTGCCTCGGATGCAGGACGTGTCGGCTCGTCCGGGGAGGCGGTGTATTCTGCGTGCAAGGGAGGCGTGATCGCGTTCGGCAAAACACTCGCACGTGAAGTCTCGCGACGTGGGGTGATCATCAACACCGTGTGTCCTGGACCCTCGGATACACCGCTCTTTGCGCAGTTTGCAGGAGACGGCGAGGCAGGCGAAAAACTGCGGAGCAGTCTCGAGCGCAGCATCCCACTACGCAGACTCGGTACCGCAGACGACATCGCGGGCATCGTCGCGTTTCTCGCCAGCAGCGAGGCAGACTTCATCGTCGGACAGACGATTAGTGTTTCCGGCGGACTGACCATGCATGGCTGAGCAGATCCATCCGCGCGTGGCGGCGGTTGTCAAAGAGGACCGAGGTATTCTGGACACCTTCAAGATGACGCTCGTCAAAGCGTGGCAAGGCGAATGTGAAATCAGTGCCGCCGTACCAGCGGCGCTGGTTAACGCAGCGGGTTTTGCGCACGGCGGCATGGCGTACGCACTGATGGATACGGCCTGTGCTTACGCGCTCGGTTCCCTCGAAGTACGCGGCGTGACCATCAGCGGCAACGTCAACTACGTGCGCGGTGCCAAGGCGGGCACGGTCATGCGAGCAACAGTGGCGATCGCCAGTCGCACGCGTCGGGTTGCGACGTTTCGCTGCGAACTCTTTGTCGAGGAAGAGGACGGGCAAAAACTTGCCGCGCATGGAAGTTTTGTCTTTCAGTTGATCGAAGGTGCGGACTAGAGGCCAATTACCCAGGCCACCATCAACGGCAGAGTCACCACGCTCATCAGTGTGCTCACTAGCACCACACCCGCGACCTTCTCCGGTTCGCGGTTGTACTGTTGCGCAAACACGTAGTTGAAGACGGCAGACGGCATCGTCGCTTGCAGCAACACCACCCCGGCGATCATACCTTCGAGATCGAAAAGCTGAACCGCTGCAAAACCGAGTGTCAGGCCCATGATCAGCCGCAGCCCCGAGATGACCAGTGTTTGCGTGACCGAGGCCAACTTCAACGTGGTCAGCGATGTGCCCAGCATCAGCAGCATCGCCGGAATGGTCAGGCCTCCCAGAATGGTGGTAGTGGCATCGAACCAGGCGGGTGTGTCTATGTCGTAAACCAATACGGTCAAGACGACGACGACCGCCCAGATCACCGGTTGACGCAGCAGACGACCCGGTTGAAATTGACCCGAGGCTACCGACAGTCCCAGTGTGTATTGCGAGATGGAGTTGACGAAAAAGTACGCCATGCCGAGCGCCAGTCCGGGCTCGCCGAAAGCCAATAGACACACCGGCAGTCCCATGTTGCCGCCGTTCGGGTGCACGAGTGCCGATAAAAACGTCGTCACCGGCCAACCGAGCAATTTCAAAACGATCAAGGCCGTCAAGACGCTCACCGCGGTAACGAATACGGCAGCCAAGACCATGGCCAGCAGGGCATCCAGGCTGGGGGCGTTGGTCGTCAGTGAGGAGTAGATCAGACAAGGGCTGCCGACGAACATAACGAGCGAACTCACGGTGGCCGTGTCGAAAGGCTGCTCTCGCCGCGCCCACAAGTAGCCGATGGCGGCAATGATGAAAACAGGCGCCACCACGCTGAATACCTGATAGATCATGGGTGCGTTAGATCCTGGCCGGAAAAGGGCCTATGCTACGTGATCTCGCCCAGCGCGTTGGCTGTTTCTTTGGATACACACGTCAGTGCGTTAGATCGCTACCGCACGCCACTATATCTGCTTGTCGTCATGTCGGTTGCGATGCCGATCGCATTCAACGCGTGGTCGGCGATGCTCAACAACTTCGCCATCGAGGCTGCGGCGTTCACGGGTGTAGAGATGGGCACACTTCACAGCATCCGTGAGATTCCCGGATTTCTGACTTTCACCGTGGTCTTCGTGTTGCTGATTCTGCGTGAGCAGACGTTTGCGGTCGTCTCCGTTGCCTTGCTCGGCATCGGTGTGGCGCTCACCGGCTTCTTTCCGACCGTCATCGGACTGTATTGCACCACCGTACTGATGTCGGTTGGATTTCACTATTTCGAATCCATCAAGCAATCGCTCGCCCTGCAGTGGCTTTCACGTGAGGAAGCCCCTCAAGTGCTTGGGCGGTTGATCGCCGTCGGCTCCATCACGTCGCTGATCGTGTATGCGCTTCTATGGGTGTGTCTGGAAATCTTCGAACTCAGCTATACGTGGAATTTCCTGTTGGCCGGTGGCTTATGCGCCAGCCTGGCGATCGTGATGTGGCTCGGATTTCCGCACTTTCCGGCTAAAACCGAGCAACACAAAACGCTGGTGTTGCGCAAGCGCTACTGGCTCTACTACTTGCTCACGTTTTTCTCCGGAGCGCGCCGGCAGATATTTACAGTCTTTGCCGCGTTCTTGATGGTAGAGAAGTTCGGCTATAGCGCAGCGCAGGTAACGCTCCTGTTTTTGATCAACTATGCGCTCAATTTCTTCTTCGCGGAGAAAATCGGCGCATTGATCCATCGTGTCGGGGAACGCCGCGCACTCACCGTGGAATACATTGGCTTGATTGTCGTGTTCATCTCTTACGGTCTGGTAGAGACAGCCTCGATTGCAGCACTCCTTTATGTCATCGACCATCTCTTCTTCGCGCTCGCCATCGCGATCTCAACCTACTTTCAAAAAATCGCCGATCCCAAGGACTTTGCCAGCACGGCGGGCGTGTCCTTTACCATCAATCACATTGCAGCGGTGATCATTCCGGTGGTGCTGGGTTATGTATGGGTGCAATCGAATTCGCTGGTGTTCTACATCGGCGCCGGTTTTGCGTTGTGCTCACTCATCCTGGCGCAGAACATCCCTACGGATCCGGAAGCAGGCAACGAAGTCGTTCGCGGTCAGTGGGCGAGCGGCTCTGTCAGCGAAGCCTGACTAAAAGCGCGGAATCGCCGCCGGGTCGAGATCTGCACAAGCGGGGTCCAGCGCACGGAATTCCTCGAGATCGAATGTGTCGCCGAAGAAGGTGCGCGCGTAAGTTACACACTTCGTCTGTGGATCGGCGAACCCGGTATCCGCAAGCAGTTCGCTCTTGATGCTCTCGGTAGTCACGATCGCGTCGTCCATGTAGATGCCCTGGTCGTTGGGACTATCGAGGATGATTGAGGTCTTACCGTCCTCACCCCACGCCAGCCAGGCGATCTCTTGACCGTCCCGGCCCTGGCCGGGGTCGCCGTTGTGGGCGAACTCGGTCCAGTAGGAGGTCATGCTATCGGCAAGGGCCATTTGGGCGGCATCGTTGGGGTAAACATAGTCCAGACCCAAGCCACCCTCGAACTCACCGAAGGCAAAGGCGATTTCCAGACCATGTGCCGCGCCCAAGGCGACACTGAGGTCGAAGCCGGCTTGCGAGGGTTCTTCGTCCCAATCGAAGCGGTACGCATAGACATCGCGGTTACCGGCTTTGCGCATGAGTTGCGCCAGTCGGTCGACCCCACGTTCTTTCCAGGAGAGTGCGCCGTAACGGACGACCCGTTTGTACGTTGCCGCATCCTTCAAACGCGGCAGAAAACCGAGCCAATTGGTCACGTAGGCGGGATTGCGCACCATGAAAATCGCCGGTTCATCGCGATTGGTACCGAGAATGACGGGCACCCTATTGTGGTTGTTCGGGTCACCGAATATGGCGTCTTCTTCGAGTTGCGGCAGCACATGACCGTCACTGAACATGGCCGGGAAATCGATCATTCCAAAGCCGCCGCCGTCGAGCACCGTAAAAAATTCTTCGGCGGGTTTGTTGTACAGATACTCTCGTACTTGCGCACGGCTCATGTCCGTTTGATAAGACTTGGCTTCTTCACGATCGGCCACCGTGCCATCAGCCACTAAGAGTTTCGCAACGAGTTCACGACTTGAAAATCCATGGCCGCCTTCTTCCGTGTACGCTTGCGCCTCGGTAGGCGTCGCCATACGAAAACCACCGCTTTGCACGATGGCACGGTGGAAGAGACCTTTGGCCAGAGGCGATGCCATCAAAGCGAGCGTGTCGGCAGCCCCTGCGGACTCGCCGAATACGGTGACGTTGCCGGGATCGCCGCCGAATTCTGCGATGTTGTCCTGCACCCACTCGAGCGCGGCAACGACGTCCAGAGTTCCATAGTTGCCGGAATCATCCAGAGGATTGTTGACGCTCAATGCAGGATGGCTGAACCAGCCAAAGATGCCCAGCCGGTAGTTGATGGTAATGACGACAACATTGCGCTTGGCAGCCAATGCAGCGCCGCTGTAACTCCCGCCGTGGCCGATGGAATTGCCACCGCCGTGAATCCAGAACATCACCGGCAGTCTAGAGGCGTTGGGGGGCGACCACACGTTCAGGTACAGGCAATCCTCCGAGCCTGTCACCGTGCCGGGTTGCACATCAGGCCCGGCGCCGCTGAGTTGGGAGGCGAACTGCGGACACAGAGCACCCGGAGCCAGCGCTTCGCGCACTTCCATCGTTCTAGAAGGCGGCTGTGGCGCACGCCAACGCCGCTCGCCGATGGGTGGTTCGGCAAACGGTACACCGAGCCACGCGCGCGCGCCGTGCCGGTCGCGGAAGCCCACGATGTCACCGCTGGTAGTCGAGCGCAGTGTGGTCTTGTCAACCGTGGGCGGCAGAACTTCTTCGCTCTCTTGACTGCCGACGAACCAGTTGGCCGCGATGATGACCATGAAGGCGATGACGATGAGAATGATGGCCGCGCGGGTCATAGTAGGGTACGCCTGTGTTGCAAGTGTTTGTCGAAAGGTCTCCTCTAGGGAGCGTGCGAGTGACGCCTAACGCTACTCCTCCAGGGGCACGTGGTGTTCCTCGAACTTTTCATGAATCACGTCCAGGAACAGGTCGCGCAGAGACACGATACCGACCGGCTTGCCTTCCACCACGACCGGCAGGTGGCGGATATGGTGCTTGCGCATCAGCGCAATGCAGTGCACCACAGTGTCGTCGGGGGTCACCGTGATGACATCCTGGGTCATGATTTCGGAGACTTTGGCATGTTCAGAAGCGTGGCGGTCGAGAATCATCTTGCGCACGTAATCGCGCTCCGAAACGATGCCGACCAGATAGCCGTCGATCTGCACCAACAGCGCGCCGATGTTTTCTTCGTTCATGCACTTTAGGGCGTCGTAGACGGATGCCAGCGGTTCGATCCACACGGGCTGTCTGGACGCACTGTCGAGAATATCTGCAACTGAGTGCATCGGTGCTCCTCCCAAGAGCCGCAATAGGGCTAAGTTCTTCTGTTTTCGCCAAACTTAGCCGGAAATGGGCCGGCACGCCACCCTGTTTTATTCGACGTCGAGCGACCTCAGCCGCGCCGCTGCGTACTGACGAATGACTCGATATGATCGAACGCCTCGCGAGCCTCAGGCAGTTGGCGAACGAAGGCGTGCCAGACGTGAACCATAAACGGCCACACGCCGATCTCCACAGCAGATCCTTGCCCGCGGGCCTTGTTGACGTACCTGACGGCATCGTCGAACAACAGCTCCGCAGAGCTTGCATGCACCAGTGTCGGCGGCAGGTTGGCGAGATTGTCGAGCAGCGGGGAGATCTCGGGCGCGGCGGGGCGTATCCGCGAGGTGAGCCAGCCGACCCACAAGCGTAAGAACTTCGGCATCTTCAGGAACGGCCGCATCATGGGCGCCAGCATCGGATCGGTGTCCAGATTCGTCTGCAGGCTGGGGCTGCCGAACGTCGAGTCCGTGGCGGGCGACAGGGCAATGGCGGCATCGGGTGCGCGCAGCCCTTCATCGCGAATCCACGCAATCAGCATGAGGGTCAAGTTGCCGCCGGCGGAGTCGCCGGAAATGAGAATCTCGGAAGGTGCCCCCGGTCCGGTGGGGGTATTCTCCAACAGCCAACGGTAAGCCGTCCGGCAATCCTCGATGCTAGCGCGCCGCGGATGTTCGGGCATCAGCCGATAGTCGATCGCCAACACGGCGACACCCAGACACTTGGAGTACTCTGTCGTGATGGCGCGATGGCTCTGTGGACTGCCCATCGTGAACGCACCTCCGTGGATGTACAGCATGCAGCGGTCGGCGGCGGCGTCTTGGTGCACCACCCATTCACCGGGTACGCCTCCGGCATTACAGGCTTCGATGCGGCCATCGATGTTTATATCGGCCCCCATGTTATCCATGAACTCGCGCATGTTAGCCAGCTGCTGTCGGCGATCGCCATTCGCTGCCGTCGCGAAAGCCGGGTCTTCGAAACCTCGGACGATGTCTGCATGGGCGGGCGAGGGCGCGTCGCGCGTACCCGTAGGGGTGGGGCGGGGCTGGTCGTACTCGCTGTGGTCGCTCCCCCGAAGCCAGAATACGGTGATGAGCCAGATCGCAACGACCGACAGCAGTAGGATACTCAACAGCATGTGCATTCTCGTGGTACGGAACGCGAGATCATAACCAACGAGTCGCCTCAGAACATGTGCTCGTTCCGGATTCGTGGTAAAACAGGGCTGCAACCGACGCAGAGAGGAGGGTCTGCCATGTCGCGCTCCAGTTACGACTTGCTCGTTCGCAACGCAGAACTCGCTGACGGGACCGGGACGCCTCTACGGCGTGCCGACATCGGCATCAACGGCGACACCATTACCGAGGTCGGCAAGCTCACGGGCTCGGGCCGCCGGGAAATCGACGCGGACGGTGCTTTGGTCACCCCGGGATTCGTCGACATCCACACGCACTACGATGGTCAGGCGACGTGGTCCAACCGCTTGTCGCCCTCGAGTCACCATGGTGTCACCACCGTAGTCATGGGTAACTGCGGTGTCGGCTTCGCGCCGGTGCGACCGACCGATCACGATCTTCTCATCGAGTTGATGGAAGGGGTGGAAGACATTCCAGGCGTGGCGCTGCACGAGGGTTTGCCCTGGTCTTGGGAGTCCTTCCCCGAATACATGGACTACCTGAGCGAACGCCAGTTCGACATGGATATCGGTGCGCAAATTCCGCACGCGGCACTGCGTGTTTATGTGATGGGGGAGCGCGGCGCCAAGCGCGAGCCCGCCACACCGGAAGATATTCGGCAGATGAGTGAGCTGACCCGCGCAGCGCTGGAAGCCGGCGCGCTGGGATTTTCGAGTTCGCGCACGCTCAATCACCGCAGTTCCAAAGGCGAGCCGACGCCGTCGCTGACAGCGGAGCTTGAAGAGATGCTGGGTGTGGCTGCTGCGCTGAAGAGTGTCGGGCGTGGTGTCATGGAGATGATTTCCGATTTCGACGACCTTGACGCGGAGTTTACGCTGCTCAAGAAAATGGTGGAGGCGTCGGGCCGTCCGATGTCCATTTCGCTGGCACAAGGTCTGAGTCCGAACGGATGGCGTAAGATTCTAGGCCGCATAGAGCGCGCCAGCGACTCCGGATTGGTGATGCGCGGTCAGGTGGCGCCTCGCCCCATAGGTGTGTTGTTGGGCTTGACGACCACATTGTCGCCGTTTACGACGCGGCCTTCGTTCATGGAGGTGAGCGGTTTCGGGTTACCGGAGCGAGTTGCTGCTTTGTCCGATCCCGAGCGCAAGCGACGCATTTTATCCGAAGACACCCGACCGGGATTCGCGCGGTTACACAAGATGATGGACGAGGGACGCAAAGTTTGGGTGTTGGGCGATCCGCCGGACTATGAGCCGGCGCCCGAATCGTCCTTGCATGCTCGAGCGCAGCGCGCGGGACAGGACACCTGGTCGTACATTTACGATTGTATGCTGCAGAACGACGGTAAGGTCATTCTGTACATGCCGTTCGCCAACTACAGCGAAAACAACCTCGATTGCTGCCGCGAGATGATCCTGCATCGCAACACCGTGATGGGGCTGGGCGATGGCGGTGCGCACGTCGGCACCATCTGCGATGCGAGCTTCATCACGACACTGTTGACCCATTGGGGCAGAGACCGCACACGCGGAGAGCAGATCGATCTGGCCACGCTCGTGAGGAGCCAAACCCGTGACACGGCGCGTGCGGTGGAACTCCGCGACCGCGGCACCATCGAACCCGGCATGCGTGCCGACCTCAACGTCATCGATTTTGACAACCTGCGAGTACGCGTGCCTGAGATAGTGCACGACTTACCGGCAGGGGGTGCGCGGTTGCAGCAGAAAGCCGACGGCTACATCGCCACGGTGGTGGCGGGGCAGGTCACCTACCAGAACGGCGAAGCGACCGAGGCGTTGCCGGGTCGGCTGATTCGGGCACAGTAGCCGTGAAAGGACCCCTCGAAGGGTTGCTCGTGCTGGACCTGACGATTGCGCGTGCAGGACCCACTGCAGTGCGTTTACTGGCCGATTGGGGCGCTGACGTCATCAAAGTGGAGCCGCCGCGGACAGGTGCGGGTCGTTCGGCGACGGGCGGGCGGCACGGCCCGGATGAGCAGAACCTGCATCGCAACAAGCGCTCGTTGGCGATCGATCTCAAGTCGACCGCGGGTCGGGAGATATTCCACAAGCTGGCCGAACGCGCGGACATCGTTGTGGAGAATTTTCGCAGCGACGTGAAGTTCCGACTAGGCGTCGACTACGACACGCTGAAGGCCCTCAATCCTCGCTTGATCTATGCCAGCATTTCCGGCTTCGGCCAGGAGGGGCCCTATGCAACGCGACCGGGTGTCGATCAGATCATGCAAGGCATGAGCGGTCTGATGTCCATTACCGGCGAACCGGGGCGCGGACCCATGCGCGTTGGTGTGGCGATCAGCGACACCTCGGCGGGGATGTTTCTGGGGCAGGGCATTCTACTCGCGCTACTGCATCGTGAGCGCACGGGAGAGGGCCAATGGGTGCATACGTCGTTGCTCGAGGCGATGATGTGCAAACTCGACTTTCAGGCGGCACGCTACACCATGCGCGGTGAAGTTGCCGACCAGCAGGGTAACGATCACCCGACGCAGGTGCCCATGGGTACATATGACGCTGCCGATGGGTTCGTCAACATCGCAGCCTTCGGAGAGGTGATGTGGCAACGGTTTTGCTCGGCACTCGACGCAGAAGCTTTGCGCGCGCATCCGGATTATCAGTCGTCAAAAGAACGCATTACATTGCGTGATAGGGTGAAAGCGGATATGAACGCCGTGACATGCCGCTTCACGGTGCAGGAATTGGTGGCCAAGCTGAACGCCGAGGGCGTGCCTTGTGGTCCCATCAATGACATCGGTCAAGCGTTCGAAGATCCGCAGGTCAAGTTCCTCGGCATGGCCACAGCGGCACCCCACGAAAAGTTGGGCGAGTTGCATCTGGTACGCTCGCCTATCAACATGTCCGAGTTTCCGCATCCAAAAGCCTTCGATCGCGCCGCACCAGACACCGGCGCGGACACGCGTTCTGTACTCGCCTCCATCGGCCTGACCGAGGCTGACATCGATGATTTGATTGCGGCCGGTACTGTCGGCGCGTGAAACTCAAAAACGCCGTCGGGTACGCCGTCGGTGACTTCGGCATCAATCTGTACTTCATCTCCGTGATGACGTACTTGCTCTACTTTTATACGGATGTGCTCGGTATCAGCGCACTCGCTGCCAGCGGGGTGTTCTTCGTTGCGCGTTTCATCGATGCGGTCACAGACCCCTTGATGGGGATGTTAGCCGAGCGCACGCACACGCGATGGGGTCGCATGCGTCCGTACATCCTATTTGGCACGCTGCCGTTAGCGCTCATTAGCATATTCACGTTCACGGTGCCGAATCTCGCAGAGTCCGGCAAGGTGGTGTGGGCCTATACCACTTATATTCTATTCGGTTTGATTTACACGGCCGTGACGCTGCCGTATGCGACCCTGACGGCCTCGCTGACCGACGATTACGATGAGCGTACGCGAATCTCGACCTATCGGATTGCATGCGGCTTCGCGGGAGGATTTGTCGTTTCAGTGGGCACTATGCCGTTCGTTGGCTTGTTTGAAGATCAAGCGCAAGGTTTTTTCGTACTGATGATCGTTTTCAGCGTGGTAGCTTCATTCCTTTTATACGTGACCTACGCGTCGACGGCGGAAGTCGTTCACCATAAAGCGAAAGATCGCGTCACCTTGCGTGATAGTTTTCGTGCGGTTGCGGACAATCCGCCGCTTGCCGTCGTGATCGGGATATTCTGCTGTGGGATGTTGAGTTTTACGGTGCGCCAGGCGACCACCGCTTACTACTTCATCTACAATGTCGGCGACCCGAGTTTGATTGCAGCGTTCTTCAGCGTAACGCTGGGTTGCATGATCGTAGGCATCTGGGCTGTGCCTCATCTCGCCGAGCGCTACGGTAAGGCCGGTGCGACCCGTCTGGGGGCATATCTGGGCATCGTGGCGTGTCTCGGCTTCTACTTCACGTCGCCGGAACAGATCGTCATGGTGTTCGTGTGGGGCAGCCTCGTTGCGCTCGGTGGGACACCGGTCGCCGTGCTTGGCTGGGCCATGATTCCGGACACGATCGAGTACGCGGAGCTGCGTCACGGCGTGCGCGCCGACGGGGCGATCTATGCGACCGCCAGCTTCTTTCAGAAACTCGCGAAAACGCTGGGCGGTGCCGGTGTCGCACTGGGTTTGGGTTTGGCCGGTTATGTGGCAAATACCGAGCAAACCGCCACGGCAACGGCGGCGATTCACGGCATGTTGACACTCGTCCCGGTGGTCATTCTTTGTCTCCTGGTCGTGTTGACTTGGATCCATCCTCTCGATCGGTCTCGACATCAACAGATCGTGACCGAACTCAAGCTGTAGATTTCTGCAAACAAGCTTCGCGTGAATGCTCCAGTGGCTTGCAGCTGCGTTATTCGGTTATCCCATATTGACTCATCCAACGAAACTACGTAGGTTTGCCGCCGGTTGGGAGGGAACACCAACGTAGCCATTGGAGAGAAAATCATGTGTACGTACCGACTAACGCAACTCACCGTAGCGGTGGGGGTTGCCTTTGTCGTCTGCGCGTTACCGACGCAGATCAGGGCAGCCGAGCAAGTCATTGAAGAAGTCGTTGTCACCGGTTCCTATATTAGAGGGACACCCGAGGACGCGGCGTTACCGGTAGATGTCATCAATCGATCGGACCTTGAAGATCAGGGCGATCCGTCGATTAACGAGTTCGTTCGCAATCTGAACGTCAGCTCGGGTGCATTGGCCGAAACCAATCAGTTCGACACCCGGGGTGGGCAAGCCAACGAAGGCGTGTCAACCGTCAACCTACGCGGCTTGGGATCGTCTCGCACGCTGGTGCTGATCAACAGCAAGCGTCATGTGGCCACCGAGACGCTCGGTGTCGATATCAGCGCCATACCGACACTCGCTATCGGGCGTGTCGAAGTACTAAAAGACGGTGCCGCGGCCACTTACGGCTCTGACGCCATCGGCGGTGTGGTGAATTTCATTACGCGCAACAACTTTGACGGTTTCGAAATCCGCGGCTCCTTCCAAGACATCGAGGACTCAGACGGCGATACCAGTTTCGGTGCCATCTTCGGTCGTTCGTTCGACAATGTGCATTTTGCGGTCTCGGCCGAGTACAGCGAACGCTCGGAGCTGCCGATACGTGAACGAGACTGGGCTTTGCGTCCGTTTGCCGAAAATCCGGCGCCAGGTGGATGGTCATCGATTGGCAACCCAGGCACGTTGTTGCCGGCGCAAGCCAATCCGGACAACACACCTGCCACACCAGCGTTTGCACTCGGCCTGGCCCCGGACCCCAACTGCGAGTTGCTCGGCGGCACGAGTTCCGGTGGTTTTTGCCGCTTTCAATACACCTTTTTCGACAACCTGATCGAAGAAGAAGAGACCTGGAAGGTATTCGGTGAGGTCAATGTCGACATCAACGACTCCGTGACCTTCCACGCCGAAGCGCTGTGGCACGAGATGGACATTCCGGAATGGAAGACGTCCCCCTCCTATCCGCCGCAAGCACTCACCGGGCCAGAGCGGTTCATCCCGCCGGATCACCCCGGACTGGTGGACCTTAAGGCACAAAATCCCGGATTGTTGGACCCAGCTGTGGGCGTTTACAGCTGGTCGCGGATGCTGGGCGTCTTCGGTCGCAACGGTCAACCGGAGTCTCGAGAGCGTGAGACCACAACGAAACGCCTCTCGGCCGGCTTCGACGGACAATTCGAGAACGGCATGGGCTTCGACATCAGCTTGAGCTGGTCGGAGCGCGAACGAATTCTCGGTGGTAGCGACATGTTCATCGAACGCATGGCTTTTGCTTTCGACGGACTTGGCGGTGCAGGGTGTGACCCGGCAACCGGTACCCCGGGCGTTGGACCCTGTGAGTATTACAATCCGTTTTCTAACGCACTGCCATCGTCTCCGGTCACTGGCGTGACCAATCCGCAGTTCAATCCGGCGGTGGCGAACAGCAACGCGCTCATCGATTGGCTGACTGCAACGACGGGATCCGAAACCACTAACGAATCTCTTGTATTCGAAGCGATTTTGGATGGGGAAACCGGATTCGAGCTGGACGGTGGCGTTGTCGGCTGGGCTGCTGGTGTGCAGTACCGCGAGGACGATTACGACTTCAATGTAGAAGATGTCGCCAACCGCGCGCTCAATCCATGCCCGTTCAACGATCCTGCGTCGATTACGTTGGGTCATACCACGACACTCGATTGCGGCGCTGGCGGTGCGGGCCAGCTCGCGTTCCTGGCTGCCACCGACGAAGAATCGACCAGCCGTGACATGTACGCTGCATTTGCAGAGGTCAATCTACCCTTTACCGACAAACTCGAGGTGCAGATTGCTGCGCGGTTCGAAGATTATGGCAACCAAGGTGGCGACTCGTTCGATCCCAAGATTGCTGCGCGCTTCGACGCGACGGATTGGTTGACCTTCCGCGGTTCGGCTTCGACGACGTTTCGCGCCCCGCCAGCGAGTTTCTTGAGCGGCACCGGTACGGCGCTGTTGTTCGTCACCCCCGCACTAGCGTTCAAGGCGGCGGACACCACTGGCAACGCCAGCCTCGATCCTGAATCTGCAGTGGCGTTGAACTTTGGCGCTATCTTCCAGAATGAGGGTTTTTACGCGTCGATCGACTACTGGTCGTTTGATTTCGAAGATCCGTTCCAGACCGAGAACGCCAATCAGATCGTCTCTGCGTACGCCGCGAACGATTGTCAGGACGGCGGTACGGGTGTCGGCAGCGGAACCTGTGACGTATTGCGCGCGCGTCTGACGCCGCTGGGTACCACGGTTGCTGGACTGCAGCGTGTGCAGCGCTTTGTCATCAACGGCGCTGATATTCAGACTTCCGGTATCGACGTAGCAGCTCGCTATCGTTGGGATGATGTGCTCGAAGGCACGGTGGAAGTGGGCCTGGAAGCTACCCACATGCTCGAGTACGAGTCTGACGACTTTACTCTGCGAGATGGTTTCTTGGTGGCGCAGGGCGGTGATTTCGTCGGTCGTTCGAACGAAGGTACGCCGTTTACGCCGAAGCCCGAAAACAAAGGCAACGTTTTCGTGCGATGGGGTAACGATCAGCATCGAGTGAACTATGTGCTGAGATATGTATCGGGTTACGACGACCTCGCCAGTGACACACCTGCTGCACTTCGAGACATCGACGATCATGTCACGCACGACATCACTTACGTCAACAATAGCTTCGAAAACCTGACGATCTCGCTCTCGGTCTTCAACGTGACCGATGAAGATCCGCCACAGGTAGCGAACGATCTGAACTACGATCCCTATAATCACTCGCCGTTTGGGCGCATGATCAAGCTCGGCTTGACCTACTCGCTGGAAAACTAAGCGGGTCCGTTCGGAACTAGCCCGGTCAGAAATGACCGGGCTTTTTTGTGGGATTCGAGAAACCTTTGATCAATTATCGCTTGCTCAAAGGTTCCTTAACTCGCGATCGAGCGCCCTGAGTTTGGGATTGTCGGGCATGTGCTGCCTGGCAGTCTCGACCAACTCGATGGCTGCACCATGGTCGCCAGCTTGCACCATACCCTGCGCTTGGGCAGTGACGCTGTCCATGACCCGGTTCAGACCGCGGGTGGCCTGCTCGTTCGATGGATCCGTTGCAACGACTGCCAGATAGGCTTCAACGGCGTTGCTGCCTTGCGGGCTGACGATGCGTCCCATGGCAAAGTGCAGATCGGCCATCTCCAGAATCCGCTCCAGGCGTTGCTGCGTTGCCTGGTCCAGGGTCACGACCGGACGCGGGTCGATCTCGACTTCGGCAATATCCTGTTCGGGGTCGGGTGCGGTATCGGTGGGTTCGGCGTCGACGGTCTCGCTGTCTGTGGATGCGGTCGGCTCTTGCGCCTCAGTTCTCGTTCCCCCGCTTGGGGTAGCTTCGGTGGGTGTTTCGAACCAGCGATTGGTGTTGACGAAGAGTCCGCTCAGACCCAGGACGGCGGCGATTGCGGCAATTGCCAGCACCGTGACGGTGAGGGTGGGGCCCGTCTTGCTTTCGTCGATCAGTCCTTCACGAAACGCTTCTACCGTTGGCGTTCGTGCCGTGCGGTCGAATGCCAATGCATCCTGTAGTGCTTTGTTCTGGCGGCGCGTGAGTCCGCGGATGGGTTCTGCAACCATACCGGCCTTCTGCGCCTTGGGCGCGGCAAGGCGCTGAAACGGGTGATCTGCGGCCAATAGCTCGTAGCTGACACAAGCGAGCGCGTAGATGTCGTCGCGGGGATCGGGTTGCTCCTGCTCGAACATCTCCGGGCTGGCGTAGGCCGGCGTCATCGCCTGCCAGCGGCCGGCGTCAAACTCGCTCTTGGGTGCGGTGGAATCGTCGGTGTTCCGGACCGTGCGTGCTAAGCCGAAATCCAGAATCTTGACGACGTTGGCTCGCGTTAGAAAAATGTTGCCGGGTTTGAGGTCCGCGTGTACAACACCGCGTTTGTGCGCGTAGGCCAGCCCGTCGCACAGCTGGTAGATGATCGACAACGAAAAGCTCATGCTGCGTTCTTCGCCATCGCGCAGTACCGCGTTCAAAGGCTGTCCGACCAGCAATTCCATGCAGAGGTAGGCGAAGTCATCGGCCCTGTCGAAGTCGAACACCGTCGCAATGTTCGGGTGCGCAAGCTGCTGTGCTCGCCGAGCTTCGCGTTGCAGCGTGACCAGCGCGTGCGGATGGTGCTGCAGTTCCTTGTTCATCACTTTGATCGCGACTTTGTTGAAACGGTCGTCGGCCTCTTCACGGCGCAGATCGCGCGCCTCGTACACCACACCCATCCCGCCCCGGCCGATCTCTTTTTCGAGCACGAACCGATCGCGGATGATCATCCCGGGATGGGCAACCTGAGCAGGCTGTGCATTGAGTCGAGCCAGCAGCCGGTCGCGAGTCTCGGTAGGCAATTGTTCCGTTGCGACGGAGTCGATGGCCGCGACCAAATCCTCTGCGGGGCGGTTTTGTAGAGCGGTGGCGAGCTGTGTAACCAGGTCGTCCTCGTCTAACGCACCTTGCGCGAACTGCGTCAGAGATTCTTCCAGCGTGCGCATGCGTTCAACGTACGGTCATTCAGTATTCGGTCCATTCAATATTCGGTCAGGGCAACCGGGATACGAGTAGAAACTCACCGAACTCGTGTCCGGTACGTTTGAGCTTCGCATAACGAGGCGTTTGATCGAGCTGCAGCTCTCTGGCCCGGTCGGCCACGAGCGGGCGAATGCGTTGATAAACGGTGGAGCTCTCGACGATGCCCGTACTGCTTCTGAGGACTTCGAGCAGCGCGTTGGCAAATACCGAGTGACCGTTGCCGCCGTCATCGACGATCGGTTTGATGCCCCCCGAGGTCAGCAGATGCCGGGATCGAGTTTCGGCCACCGCTCGCAGCCAGCGGCTGCGTAGATCGTCCGACATGCCAGGGTCGAGTTCAGTGTGTTCGGACCGGGTGAGCGCACCCGAATAGCACGAGTCGGCCACGACGAGGATGTGGCGCGCGGACATGGCGTTGACGATGTCCGTGACGTCGATGGTGGACACCCAGTTGGCGGTGCTGTCGTGCTCGGCATTGACCGGCAACCAGTGACCGCGGTTGTTGGCTTTGTCGAACGCACCGTGTCCGGCGAAGTAGATGAGCAGGTTGTCCTGCTCGGTCAGCGTGCGTCGCATGCCGTTCAGGGCGGACATCATGTCGTAGCGACTGGCGTTGAATAGCTTGGTGACCTTGAAGCCGAAGTTCTGGGACAGGATCTTCGCCACTTCCTCGCCGTCGTTGAGGGGTGTGACGAGGTTGTCCAAGTGATCGTATTCCGCATTCGCAATGATCAGCGCGTGATAGGCACCGAACTCGTCCGATGTTCGAGTATTTGTCGGGGTCGGCGACGCACGCACGAGATGGAATTCCACCGTGCTGGATCCACCCTGGTTGTCTACCGCGACGACTGCAACCGGCGTACGCTCTCCCGCGAGCGTGACCGGTGCGGAAAACACGCCGTGCTGCGACACGGGAAAACTCTGACCGTTGACGGTCAGGGACACTATGTCGTGAGGTGATTTCACCGAACCGACGATTTGTCGTTGAGACAGCGAAGGATCGGTGATGACGTTCGTCAGCGTCCGCATACGTGTCACCGGCGGATCGGAGATCTCGATCTCGGGTGGAACCGTTTCCCCGGTCTGTTGGGTCGTGACCGTGCTGCGGGTCGATGTGGCCCGGGAAGGGGGAGACTGCAGTGTCTGGTTGTGTTCCACCACCACGTCCGGCCGCTCCAGATTACGCAGTTCCGCCTCGGTAATGCCCTTGATCTGCTTCATGATGCTCTTCGATTCGGCATTGGTGACCGTCAGTACTTCGTACTTGGTGCTGGGGTGGTCTGAGTGCAGCAGTACCTGCTGCAGCTTCTTATCCCGGTCGTCAGGGTCGCGGCAGGTGGCGTCCTGTATTTTCGCCAGGCGGGTCGACTCGAAAGAGGCAAATCCGGTTTCACCCTCGCAATCGGTCGTTTCGACAGCGACGCTGATGGGCGAGGCGTGCGCTGCCTGTATCAGCAGCGCGCTCAACGCTAGGAGGCAGAGACGAATGAGCGCTTCTGTTCTAACTGTAGGGTGTCTATCCATGATGAAGTGTCCCTGTGTACACAAGCTCAAGATTATCGCGTCACCAGCGCCGTGTCAGTATTGCCGGGACGATTAGCGTCCTAGCCTTTGCGCGCCGATATCGAGCGCGGTGTTCATAATGTGTCGATTGCCTCGCTGCCAGAACAGCTTCAGCGTAACGGCGTGGATGGTCCAACGGCCATCGATCTTAGACAGCCGATCGGTGTAATAGCCGCCGATGGCGTAGTCGAAACTACCTTGATCGTTGGCCAAAAAGTGTTCCGCCTTCATGTACATCTTCAGCACGGCTTCATCCCCGTCGATGTCGACGATTGGATTGGACATGACGTGTTGAGTGGCATCCAGACCGGTAAACAGAGCTTGTACGCCTGCGACCCAATCGTCCGCATTTAACGTAGACGGTGGTTGTCCGCTGTAGTCTTCGAAGTCCATGGTGATGACCTGCGTAAAGACCGAACGCAACAGAGCGAAGTCGCGTGTATCTATCGCCATCGCATACTCGTAGCGGCGCCTGACGATTTCATTGAAGTCTGCAAATTCCATTGGCACCCTCTTTGCCTCCATCGGTTGAGACTATTCGGTCACGGCGCTGACTAACCAGGCGCTGGAACCAAGGCGAACACCGTCGCCGGTTTCGTGCTCCGCCAAGGCTTCCCGTACGGCTTGCGTCGCTTGTTTGCGCTGCGTTTCGTCGAGCTCGGCCAGCGCTCGTGCCATGGGGCCGATGCGACCTTGAATGTACATCGCTTCGTCGGCGTTTTTACCCAGCGTAAGCAGTGGCGTAACCGAATCGAGGCGGACCTCGGTGAATCCAGCCGACTCGAGTATTTCGCCCACCCAGTCCGCATCGGCAAAGGCAAACGGACCGGGTGCTCTGGGGTCCTGCTCCTCAGCCGGCGGCATGAACGGCTGTACCGCGCGTCCTGCAACGGCGATCCACGGATTCTCGCGAGGACTTTGCCAGCAGAGAAAGACCAGCCGCCCTCCGGGGACGAGTGCGGTACGCAGGTTGGTAAACGCAACCTTGGGATCGTCGAAGAACATCACCCCAAAACGGGAAAACAGCAGATGGTGATCGTGTGTGTAGGCTTGTGAAGCCGCATCGCTGACCGAAAAAGCCAGGTGGTCGCTCCCGGCTGCGCGCGCTTTAGCCCGTTCGATCATCTGCTGCGATATGTCGATACCCCAGACCTGCGCACCGCTTTGGGCCAGCGCCAGTGACGTACTTCCACAACCGCAGCCTACGTCGATGACGCGTTCTCCTGAGGAGGCTTGGGCTTGGTCGATTGCGAGATCGGATAAGGGCGCCAGCATGCTGTCCATGTAGTCTTGCGCTTCTACCCACACATCGCCGGCGGGGCCGTTCCAGAATTCTTGTTGCGCATCGTTACTCATGAACTTTCTCCTATGGACAGTGTTGGTAATGTGCCGGCGTTAGCAAGACAGCGCCGGAGCAGTTGCTATTGCCGAGCAATGGCACGGAGTAGATCGGTCACGCCTTGCACGCCGTCTCCCGGGAGGATCTTTTGAGCTGAATCCCGTGCGTAGCGATCACAGTGTTCGGGTGCGGCACTTTGACCGGCCCAGCTCAACATGGAGACATCGTTGACGCTGTCGCCGACAGCGAGCACGTCGTTCCGGTCGATGCCGAGATCTTTGGCCAGATTGCGTAGCGCGTTGCCTTTACTGGCTTCGGGGGCATGCACGGCGGTGACAGAGCTGAAATCGAGTAGAGAAATGCGGGCTCCGTAACGCGCCTCCAGCAACACGTGCACGTCGGCTGCATGTTCGCTGTCGCTGATGATGTCGATGCCGGTTGCCCGCACGTCCGTGTTAAACGGTTCCGGATGAACTTCCATGTCTACCTGTGACACTTCTGCGAAGAACTGGGCCTGTGGCGAATGTCGAGTGACCAGATAACGTTGCGAGTCGAACCACGCTAATGACCAGCCGTGTTCCTGGGTGTAGTCGAAGAGTTCGAGCGCAATGTCTTGATCGATGGTACAGCCGTGGATCAGGCTGCCGTCCGCATGATGTACGGACGCTCCTTGTTGACAGATGAGCGGTTGGTCGATGCCCAGCGGTTCAGCGATGTGGGCGGTCCCCGGGAACATACGTCCTGTCGCCAGGACGACGGCGATCCCAGCGTCATGTAAGTCGTGCACCGCCTGCGTGATGTGAGGATCGGGAAGTGCGTCCACGTGAACGCCGGGAGTCAAGAGTGTGCCATCGATGTCTAGCGCGACGAGACGTATCAATTTTCAGGTGTCCTCCTTGGTATGGATGTCGCGACCATCATAGCCAGCTTCAAATCTCTGTGCATGATGCGTGATAATCGGACCTTTCGTTGGGGCAGAACGTTGTGAAGATAGCCGATATCAAGGTTACGGTGTGGGAATGGCAGGACATTCCCGCGACTCGCTACACCAGTCGAGTGGTCAGCTCGGGCTCGGGGACGGCGCAGATGGCGTTGGTGCGCATTCTCTCGGAAGACGGCTTGGAGGGTAATGCGTTTCTCGGCTCGGCCCTCAGTCCACTCGGCAACGATCCCAAGTTGATCGTGGAGCGCTTCAAACCCATGTTGGTCGGTGAGGACGCTTTGGCCCGCGAACGCATCTGGCAGCGCATGTCGAACTGGGCGATCGGCGGCATCCTGCGCGTGGTCGGTGCGCTGGACGTCGCGCTTTGGGATCTTGCAGCGAAGGCTGCGAATGTCCCTATCCACAGGTTGATGGGTTCTTTTCGTGATTCGGTCCCCGCCTATGCGAGTTCCGCAGTGCTGGATTCGCCTCAGGCGTATGCCGATGAAGCTGTGCGTTACAAGGAAATGGGTTGGCAAGCCTACAAAATTCATCCACAGGCGATTCCGGAGCGGGACATCGAGATTTGCCGTGCGGTACGCGAGGCCGTGGGAGAGGACTATCGGCTGATGTTGGATTCGACTTGGTCGTACGATTATCCGGGCGCGCTGAGGGTAGGGCGGGTGGCCCAGGAGTTGAACTTTTATTGGTATGAGGATCCTTTGGCTTACGACGATCTCAACGGCTATGTGAAGTTGAAGCAGGATCTTGCGATCCCCATCATGGCCACCGAGATGCCGAGTACCGGTCCGACGGCGTACGCCCCTTGGATCATGCAACGGGCTACGGATTATCTGCGGGGCGACGTGGCCATCAAGGGTGGGCTGACGTCGTGCTTGAAGACCGCGCATCTTGCGGAAGCTTTTCGCATGAACTACGAGGTCCACCATGGCGGCAACTCGCTCAACAACGTGGCCAACCTGCATCTGATCATGGCGATAGCCAACTGTGAGTACTTCGAGGTGTTGCTGCCCGATGCAGTACAGAAGCACGGTCTGGTCACGGACATTGAGGTCGATGCGGATGGTTTAGTCCATGTGCCGCAGAGTCCGGGTCTGGGTGCCGAGATCGACAGAGATCTGATCGAACGTAATAAGGTCGCTGAACTCTGATCGCTCAGTGCTTCAGTTCGGCGGCATCCCCCCATGCCCGGCGCAGTGCTTCGATGTCGAAGCCCGGTTGCTGGGCAGCTTCGATGATCACCGCTTCCCGCGCGGCGATCTGCTTCGCGGCGTCCAGGACCTTGTCAGCGACCTCCCAAGGAACTACGACGGCCCCGTGTTGATCCGCATGAATGAGATCGCCGCTAACGACCCGCATTCCACAAACCGACACGGGCTGGCCGTACCCGACCACGTGCACGAACGCATGCGACGGTCCGACTCGATCCGCCATCATTTGAAAACCCTCGGCGATGTCTGGCAGGTCTCGAACCGAACCATCCGTGATGACACCCGCTGCGCCTAGGCCCTTGTGCACGTTGGAGTTGACCTCGCCCCAGTAGGAGCCGTAGCCGCGCTGAGCGTCATCCAGGTCTTGAATGACGACCACGCTTGGTTTGGGGCCTTGGTCGATATACGCATAGTAGCCGTCGTTCATCGCGCGGGCTTCTTTCCCACGCAAGTGCGAAGGATGTGCCGAGCGAATCGTCGCAGTGCGCGCCACGGCGACCATCGGTGGCAGTTCGGGTTGCGTGCACACGAGGGGCTGCGTGGTGAATCCGTAGCCGCGCCGTTCGGGCACCAGCACCTCCAGTGCATTGCATACCGTGGGTGTGTCCAGAGTCTTGAGATCCGCAATCAATGTGTCGTTGAGTTCGCTCATATCGGGCGCTCCGGCTAGTTCTCGTCGAGGGTCTGCTGCAAACGTTCGCGCATCTGGGCTTCGTGGTCCTGCCGCAGCCACTCCAGCAACAACGCCTTGATCGTTGTGCTGACGGCGACGGGTGCATCGAACATCAAGTGGTGATAGGTGCCGGGCACGGTGACGCTCGGCAGCCATCCCCCGGTGATGTCCAGCATGTGGTCTGCGTAAAACGCACCTTCGTCTTCGCTCTTCTCTCCGAGCATGAGAGCCGAGCGGCAGGGCATGGCGGCGAACTTGTCGCGCTGCTCTACACCCATCTCCAGGTGATCGAAAAGTGCCGGGTCGAATTTCCACGTCCAACCGCCGTCTACGCGTTTCAGGCCGTATTCGGCCATGTGCGAGAGCAGCGCCGGATGTACGCCGGGTTGCTCGGGAATCAGACGAAAACGTCCCAGGGCCTGCGCTTTTTCCGGATACACGCGCAGCTGGCGTCCGGTTTCCACGCCTTCTCGTTCTGCGCGCATACCCCACTCGACGTAATCGTTGGGCGGAGCGGTCGTGAAGTCCATGAACAGGATGCCGCCCAGGTGATTGCCGTAGTAGTGACCCGTTTCCAAGGCAACAAAGCCACCGAAGCTGTGACCGACGACAAAGGGACGCGGGCCCAGCTCGGCTGCTTCAGCGACGGCCCACACTTCGTCTGCAAAGAGCCGGCCGCTGTAGCGGTCGCGCCAATCGCTGTCGCCATTGCCCGACAGGTCCAGTGCCGTGACACGGAACCGATCGGCGAGGAAAGGCGCCGTAAAACGCCACCACTCAAGATGCGCGTTGCTGCCGTGAATCAGCACGATCCCCGGTGATCCGACCTCGCCCCAGGTTTCATAGACGATGTCGGCGCCGTCAACGGTGACGCGCCCGGACTCGGAAGGGGCATTGATGGCAAACTCGAACCACTCGGGAAGATCGGACATTACGCGTCGCTCATTTGGTCAGCCGCGCAGGCTAACATGTGCGGCGCAAAATGGTAGTGTGGGGCAGACGTGAGAGAGGGAGTGGGGATCTAGATGCAACATCTATTGGAAGACGTTACCGTCATCGACGCGGCCACGTATCTGGCCGGTCCCGGAGCAGGGACGATTCTGGCCGATTTCGGTGCCAACGTAATCAAGATAGAACCACCCGGCGGCGACGGTTACCGCAAACTGGTCGGTGCATACCCTGTACCTTATCACTGGCTGCTGACGTCGCGTAACAAGCGCAGCGTAGTAGTGGATCTGACGAAAGACGCCGGGCAAGGTGTGATGCATCGCCTGATCGAACGCGCGGATGTGTTCACCACCAACTTTTTGCGGCCACAGCTTGAGAAGTACAAGTTGAGCTATGCGACCCTCAAGACGGTAAACCCGCGATTGGTGTTTGCGCACATATCAGGCTACGGCACCGAAGGCCCCGAGGCAGACAGGCGCGCGTTCGATGTCACAGGGTGGTGGGCCCGCTCAGGTTTGATGGAATTCGTACGCGCGCCGGGTCAGACACCGCTGCCTATGTCGCCGGGCATGGGCGATCACTGCACCGCGACGGTGTTTTTCGGCGCCATCATGACCGGTCTTTATCGGCGGGAGAAGACGGGCGAGGGGAGTTTCGTCTCGACCTCGCTGGTGGCTAACGGCGTATGGGCCAACGGCATGGCGTTGCAGGGTGTCATTGCGGGCAATGATATAGGCACTTACCGGCAAAGTAAGGGTTGGCCGAATCCATTCACTGACTGCTATGCGTGTGCCGACGGGAAGTATCTCGTGCTCGCCGTCATCAACACTGCACGGGAGTATCCGCAGCTGGCGCGGGCACTTGATCGTGATGAATGGTTAGCCGATGAACGCTTCAAGGACGTAGGCGCGGTAATGCGGCACCGTCCGGAACTTCGCGAGGTGCTCAACGAAGCTTTTGCCCAATTTACCTACGCAGAAGCCAGCGCACGGCTGGAACGAGCGGGCGTCACGCATGGGCCGGTGCAACCCATGGCCGACATACTTAGCGATCAGCAGTTGCGCGCCAATGGGGTGGTGGTTGAAACCGAGGATCCGGGCGAAGGCTACGAACTCACCATCAACAGCCCCATCGACGTCAAAGAGGCACCCAAGCGCGCGCCCCGCCGCGCGCCGGAAGTCGGCGCCCACACCGTCGAAGTGCTCGAGGAGTTCCAATTCGACCCGGCTGACATCGCCGAACTCATCCGCGCCGGGGTGATCCATCCGCTCAAGGAGATTTAAGCATGAAACTCGGGATTCACGCCGGACCGCAAGATCTGTCCATGGAAGAACTCAAGCGGCTTTGGAAACTCGGTGACGACAGCGGCTTCCATTGGATCTCGGTGTGGGATCACTTCTACGCCAATCCGTTGCAGGATCGCCACAATCCTTGTTTCGAGGGGGTGGCGGCTATGTCAGGCCTTGCTACCTATACTCAGAACGTGCGCGTCGGATGTCTTGTTTTCTGCGCACTCTTTCGCAACCCCGGCGCGCTGGCCAAAGCCGGGGTGACCATCGACCACCTGTCAGGCGGGCGGGCGGATGTCGGCATCGGCGCAGGTTGGTTCGAGGAGGAGTTCCGCGAGTTTGGCTACGGGTTTCCGTCCTTGGGAAAACGTTTCGATCAATTGGAGGAAGCGCTCGCGATCATCTCGACGTTGTGGCGCGGAGAAGAGGTCAAGTTCAAAGGTGAGTACTACGACATGCAGGGTGCGGTGTGTTCGCCGGAACCCATCGGCCTGCGGTTGTGGATCGGGGGGCGCGGTAAGAAGCGCACCATAGAACTCGCGGCCAAGTATGCCGATGGGTTCAACATGCCCTACGTGCCGCCAAAGGTCGCGGAGGATCGTCTCGCTCGACTGCAACGCGCCTGCGAATTACACGGACGAGACATGGCTGAGCTCGATACCAGCGTGAATCTCGGGTTTTACATGAACTCGGCGCGGCAACCGGACATCGATCCAAACGGTTCGCTCACAGGTTCGGTGCAGGAAGCGATCGACACGATCGGTGCACTGGCGGATGTGGGGGTCAAAGGCGTGAATATCGCTTTCCGACCACCGGTGGATTGGGACAACTTGCAGCTTTACGTGGAAGAAGTGATGCCGCACTTCGCCCACAGCTAAAAGGAGGGTTAGCGTTTCTTATCGTGCACTGTAGTGACGGTGCGAGCAAACTCGATCCACTCGCCATGACCCGTTTGAAAAGGCACGCGAATCGTGCAAACCGGCAGCGACTCGGGCACGCGATCGGCCGCGAAGCTTGCAGTCACCATTAGCGTTTCTTGGGATTGCTTGGTGAGAGCCAGCGGCGGTATAGCAGCAGGTGAAAAGGTCCAGCGGTTGTCAAGCGAACTGCAGCTGACAAGTAGTTGCACGTCCCTTTCGCTGGTGTTGTTCAAGGGAATATCGATGCCGAACGTACGTTTACCGCGTTCATCAAGCGTCACCTGACGGGGTACCAAACCTCTATCCAGCGCGAAGAAATCGTAATTGTCTATGGGTATGACGGCATCGCGGGGTTTGACGGCATCTGCGGGGATGACTGCGACTTCGACGTCCCCGCCCCTTACCGAGACTTGCAACAGGTGACTGAAACCGCCGATCAACGGCTCATCGTGCGCGGACTTGCCTGTGGCGTTCGTCATGGTGTAGCCGACACCGTCTCGTTCGCTGAAGTGATAGTGGTGGTGGTGCCCATAGATGACGTTGTCGACATCGTGCTCGGCAAACAATGCATGCATTTCGCGCGCGTTCTGCAACAGGAATGCCGGTCGGTGCATGAACACGAACTTGTGCGTGGCTTGGCTGGCAGCCAGCGTATTCTCGAACCACTTGAGCTGTCGGCCCGTGATGCGGTTGGTGCCAGCAGTCGAATCCGTGTTCAAGCCGATGATGAGGGTGTTTTTGTAGGTAAAAGAGAAATACAGCGGTCCCCAGCGCTCGACGAATATGCGTTCCAGCCGCTTGTCCACCTTCTTGTTGCCGCCGTACAGGTCGTGATTGCCCGGCACGGGGTAATAGGCGATGTCACCCAGCGGCGCTATTTGCTGAGCGAAGCGGTCCCACTCGTTTTGGATATCGGTGAGGTTGGAGTTATAACCTTCGATGAGATCGCCCACCTGAATCACAAACGCCGGTTGCAAACGGCGCGTCTGGTCGATGATGCGGTTGAACTTGGCGGGTGAATGAAACTGCGCATCGCCGAGCACCACGAAATGAAATTCGTTGGGTTCGCTAGCCGGGGCTTCAATCTCTTCGGAGTAGCCGGCTGCTGCCAAGATGCTCAGCAGCAATCCGGCGGCTAAGGACTGGGTCTTTAAGTCCCGCACTTCAACATCGTACCCTGGGCCGTGGCGTAATCCTCCACCGTGCGCCACACGCGCATGGTATTGGTGCCGAGAATTTTCGCGATGTCGGCTTCGCCGTAGCCGCGTTGTTGCAGGCCGAGAATCAGGTTCGGATAAGTCGACACGTCCTTCAATCCGACCGGCAAGCTGTCGCCGACGCCATCGTAGTCGGAACCGATGCCGACTGCGTCAATCCCGGCAAGCTCGACTGCACGGTCGATGTGGTCCAGCACTTGGTCCAGTGTGGCATAAGGATAAGGATGCTCGTCGGCGTAACGCTCGACGAACACTGCCAAGGCCGGATCGTCATCGGCGAGATGGTGTTCATCCTTGTAGGCTAACGCGGCTTCTGTGCGGGCGGTTCCGTAATCGCGTGCGGCTTGGTGGAGAAACGAGGAGCCGAAGTTGATCTGAATGACCCCGCCCTTCGCGGCCAGAGCCTTCACCATCTCGTCGCTCATGTTGCGATGGAAGCCGGGCGTAAAATGTCGCAGCGAGGAGTGAGAGGCGATGACGGGCACTTCAGACAGCTCGAGAACCTGCCAGAACGCACGATCGGTAATGTGGGACACATCAATCATAATGCCGATGCGGTTCATGTGATGTATCAGCGCTTTGCCGAACGGCGAGAGGCCTTGCCAGCGTTCGTCTTCGTCGTAGCTCGAGTCGCTGATGTGGTTGGACTTCGAGTGCGCCAGCGTGATGTAACGAATCCCTCGGTTGTAAAAGTGTTCCAGATTGCTGATCTTGCTGTCGATGGGGCCGCCGTTCTCCATACCGAGGGGTAAGGAAATCAACTTGCGCTCGAACTGCCGTTCGACGTCCTGGGTACATGTGGCGATCGCGAACTTGTCCGGGTGCACCAGGGCGAGTTGCTCCATGGCGTCGATGGAGGCATTCGCGAACTCGAAGGCCTCACCCGCCTCGTCTACAGCGGCGGGGACATAGATGGACATGAAGGGTGCATTCAAGCCGCCTAGTCGGGCACGCAGGTAGTCGAACTCGCCGCTCTCTGTGGTGCCGCTCACGTCCACCGCGTTCTTGTAGAGGCGATAGGGAACATCGATGTGGGTGTCGATGATGATGTGGCGATCGGCGATTCGTTTCGCGGTCTGGGCGGTCGGTGTAGTCTGGCAGCCGTGGAGCAGGATCGCCGTGAGACTGGCACAGAGCAGTTTGGCGGCCCATAGCCCGGTGCATGTGTGGCGTGGTCTTAGTTTCTTTTGCATCATTTTCATCATGGCTGTGAGAGTCTACTCGGCTGAAGATTAGAGTAAACTTGCAATGTGGTGTTCAATGCGTGATTAGCACCGCTAAATTGGAGCGGTTAAGAGGAGTAAACGAACATGGTTAAATTCCACGATCCGCGTGGCGAAGTGGCGACCGCCATCGAATCTTACGAGCTCGGCTTGAATATCGAGCCGGACAGTACGGTGACGGTGGGTCTCTTGGCGAACGGTTTTCCCGATTCCGAAAATTTCTTGAACGCCGTGGGAGCGGCACTGCGCAAGCGCTTTCCCAACATTACGCTGAAGAGCTGGAACAAAGGCAATGCGTCGGTACCTGCGTCTGCCGAGATGTTGGCGGAAATCGAGGCGAGTTGCCAGGTGGCGATTGCTGCGTATGGGCACTGAGGCAGTTGTACTACCGGCACCGTGCGTGACGGCATCAGTATTGCTCGCTTGGGTCTGCCGGCGGTGGCGTTGGTGACCGAAGACTTTTGGCCTCAGGGCGACTTCGTCGCTCAGTCGCTCGGCATGCCGAGTGCTCCCCGCGTTAAGTTGCCTCATCCCGTCGCAGGTACGGGGGCTGCCAACCTGGCCCGCGTCGCGGAAGAAGTGGTAGACGAAATTGTGGAGCGGCTGGCTGCATGAGCGCTGTAGCGTCGACCAGCATGTTAGAAGCCGCCGACGAGAGTGCGGCACTGGAGCAATTGCACGAACTCGGTTGTACAGACGGCCTGCCCGTAGTGATTCCCACGGATGAACGCGTGCGGCGGCTTGTTCTCGCGGCAGGCTTGGACGGCGACCTGGTGCTTGGCACCATGGGTCCCGGGCACGGCAATGCGACGGTGGCAAAGGTCGCGGTTGCTGCGGTGATGGCGGGGTGTACGCCCGATCACATGCCCATCGTGATCGCTGCCGTCAAGGCGGTGATGGATCCCGTGTTCGATCTCACAGAGATGCAAGCGACGACCCACTGCACAGCCCCACTCATCATCGTCAACGGGCCGGCTCGCATGGATTGTGGTCCGGTGGCGTCGGGATTCGGGGCGCTAGGCCCAGGTCACCGTGCTAATGCCAGTATCGGTCGAGCCTTGCGCCTGTGCATGATCAACATCGGCGGCGCACGGCCGGGTTCCTCGGATATGGCGTTGCTCGGACACCCGGGCAAGTTCACTTACTGCCTGGCAGAGGACGAGGAACATTCGCCATTCCCGCCGCTGCATGTGGCTTTGGGCTTTGCACCGGACGACAGCGTCGTCACGGTGATCGGCGCCGAAGCCCCTCACTCGGTCATCTACAGCGGCAATGCGGACGATCCCGACGACGCCGAAAAGCTGCTGGCCATGCTTTCCATCGGTCTCGCCAACATGGCCACCAACAACGCGGTATTGACCGGGGGTAGCGCCGTGGTGGTGTTGAACCCGGAACATGCGGCCATACTCGCCCAAGCCAACCTGAGTCGTGACGCCGTGGCGAAGCGCTTGTGGGAGCTGACCCACATCGACCGGGCGCAGCTGCAGGCCTATGGCGGTGCCTTTGCCAGCTGGACGGAAGATGCCGAGGGCGCTTCGACTTATCGTGCCTTCCCGTCACCGGAACACATTCTGATACTCATGGCTGGCGGCAGTGGCCTGTACTCGATGGTGATGCCGAGCTGGAGCGCGGGTGCGCACCGTAATGCGCCGGTCAGCGTGCGAGTCGAGCTCGATCAGTATTGCGAAATACCGGGCGCACTCGACGACCGGTGACCGCCCTTCAGCCCTGAGGAACCCAATGAGCGTTATTAAGCAGGAAGATTTCATTCAAAGCATCGCCGATGGTTTGCAGTTCATCTCTTACTACCATCCGGTCGATTTCATTCGTGCCATGCGCAGAGCCTGGGAAGTGGAAGAGTCACCCGCGGCCAAGGCTGCGCTGACCCAGGTGCTGGTTAACTCACGCATGTCTGCGCTCGGCAAACGACCGATCTGCCAAGACACCGGCATTGTGATCGTGTTCGCGAGTGTCGGCATGGACGTGCAATGGGAAGCGGATATGTCCTTCGAAGACATGATCAACGAAGGTGTGCGCCGCGGTTACACCGACCCTGACAACGTGCTGCGCGGCTCGGTACTCAGCGATCCCGACGGCTTGCGCAAGAACACGGTGGACAACACGCCGGCAGTGATACACACGAAAATCGTGCCCGGTGCTGCAGTCGACATCGAGATCGCCGCCAAGGGTGGCGGCAGTGAAGCCAAAGCCAAGTTTGCGATGTTGAATCCCTCGGACTCGGTAGTGGACTGGGTGTTGGAGGTGGTGCCGACGATGGGTGCGGGCTGGTGCCCGCCGGGAATTTTAGGGATAGGCGTTGGCGGCACGCCGGAGAAGGCGATGATACTGGCCAAGGAGGCCATGATGGATCCCATCGACATGCACGAGCTGTTGGCGCGGGGTCCGGCGAATCGCGCCGAAGAACTTCGTGTGGAGATTTATGCAAAGGTCAACCAGATGGGTATCGGTGCGCAAGGTCTTGGCGGCTTAACAACATTGTTGGACGTCAAGCTCAAGGATTATCCTACACATGCCGCCAACAAACCGGTTGCAGTCATTCCCAACTGCACTGCGACGCGCCACGTGCACTTTGCGCTGGACGGTACAGGTCCGGCGGTGTTCGAGGCACCCAATCTTGCAGAGTGGCCGGATATCGAGTTTGAGCTGGGTGATGAAGTCAAACGCGTGAACATGGACACGCTGACTCGTGCCGAGATGCAACAATGGCGGGCTGGGGATACGTTGTTGTTGTCGGGCAAGATGCTCACCGGTCGCGATGCGGCGCACAAGAAGATCGTGGATATGATCGAAAAGGGCGAACCTTTGCCTGTGGATTTCACCGACCGCATCATCTACTACGTGGGACCGGTGGATCCCGTACGCGATGAAGTCGTCGGACCTGCGGGACCGACAACGGCGACGCGGATGGACAAGTTCACGCGGACTATGTTGGAGCAAGCCGGGCTGGCTGGCATGATTGGTAAGGCAGAACGTGGGCAAGTGGCCATCGATGCGATACGCGACAACCAGGCTGTGTCGATGATTGCAGTGGGTGGTGCCGCGTATCTGGTGGCGAAAGCCATCACCAAATCCACGCTGCTCGCCTTTCCCGAGCTCGGCATGGAGGCCATCTACGAGTTCGAGGTCAAGGACATGCCGGTGACGGTGAGCGTGGATTCTCGTGGGGAGTCGGTACACATCGAGGGGCCGAAGGTCTGGTCGAAGAAAATCGCCGAACGAATTCCGGCCACCGAGGTCAGTTAGTAAGGTTGGGGTCTTCAAACAACACTCTGGGAGGAAAACCATGCATGGATTGAATGGATTGAATAGACGCGAGTTCTTCACCGCTGTGGGCGTTGGCGCGGCAGCACTCGCCATACCGGGCTTGTCTCGCGCTGAAGACGAATCGCAGTTGATTTATCTGTCGCCACTCAAATCCAACGGTGCTCTGAGTCGCTGCCAGGCCGAAGTGTGGTATGTGCAGGATGGGACGGACATGTGTGTGGTCACGGCCGCCGACGCTTGGCGGGCGCGGGCCATCGAGCAGGGGCTCAATCAGACGCAGATCTGGGTCGGTAACGTGGGGCTCTGGCATAACGCTGATGGCAAGTACAAGGCGCTGCCGTCTCTTGCTGCTGTAGGTTCTGTTGAGCGCGACGCGGTCCAGCACGCACAGCTATTGGAGAAGTTCGGCGCCAAGTACAGCGCTGAATGGGGTACGTGGGGCCCGCGTTTCCAAAAGGGATTGGCTGACGGCTCGCGGGTGATGCTGAGATACTCGCCGACCTGAGAACGCGACGACGTGCTTAGGAAGCAAGCGCGTCGAGATATTTTTCCGCGTCGAGTGCTGCCATGCAGCCGAATCCCGCGCTGGTAATCGCCTGACGGTAGACGTGGTCGGAGACATCCCCCGCGGCAAAAACTCCAGGCACGCTCGTCGCCGTGGCATTGCCATCGGTGCCCGAGGTGGTCTTGATGTAGCCGTTCGTCATATCGAGCTGTCCCGCGAAGATATCGGTGTTGGGTGTATGGCCGATGGCGATGAACACTCCGGTGAGCGTTAGCTCCTGTTCGCTGCCGTCGTTGCCGCGTAAACGGGCGCCAGTGACGCCCGCCTCATCGCCCAACACTTCCGTTAAGTTGTGATTCCAAATCGGTTCGATGTTGGCTTTGGCGAAAATCCGATCTTGCAGAATTTTTTCCGCGCGCATCTCGTCGCGGCGATGCACCAGGTAAACTTTGCTGGTGATATTGGCGAGGTAGAGGGCTTCTTCCGCAGCGGTATTGCCGCCGCCGATCACCGCGACATCCTGATCGCGGTAGAAGAACCCGTCACAGGTGGCACAGGCGCTGACGCCGCGACCTTTGTATTTTTCTTCGGAGTCGAGTCCCAGGTACTTGGCTGACGCACCGGTGGCAATGACAAGCGCATCGCACGTGTAATCGGCCTGATCGCCTTTGAGGGTGAACGGCGTGTTCTGCACATCCGCGGTGTGGATGTGGTCGTTGATGATGTTGGCGTCGAACCGCTCGACGTGTTCCGCCATCTGCATCATCAGTTCCGGTCCCTGTAGGTCGGCGTGACCGCCCGGCCAGTTCTCGACTTCCGTGGTCGTGGTCAGCTGTCCACCGACTTCGATACCCGTGATGAGGGCGGGCTTGAGGTTGGCGCGCGAAGCGTAGAGCGCTGCCGTATACCCGGCGGGTCCGGAGCCCAGAACGATGAGTCGATGATGTTGCGTGTCTGTCATTGCGGTGCAGTCAGCTAAAAGCTCGCCATTCTAGAGGTTCGTAGGACAAATAGGGAAGGGGCGTGGCGTGGTTGGGACGATGATTATACTATCCCGTCAGAGCTAGGAGAGGAGGGGGCTCGATGAAGCAGGCAAACGCACGATTGGGTGCGTGGGCGCGGCTGTGTGTGTCTTTGACGCGTTCGGCACGCAAGTGTGTGTCTTCGGCAGGGAGGTGTGTGTCTTCGGCGCGCATGTGTGTGTCTCTGGGCGCCACCGCCGCCTTATTCACGGCAGTGGTGTCCCTGCCAGCACGCGGCATGAGCCAACTGCCGCAGTTCGATGACCTGGACCTCTCTCCCGATGGCTCGCACTTGTTGATGATTCGTGCGAGCGGTGAAGTCTACGACGTCGTGGTCCGCAATCTCGCGACCGATGAAGATCTCACGCTGTATGCAGGCGATCCCGACACCGGGTTGGTGAACTGGTGCCGCTGGGGGAACCTGACACGCGTTGTCTGTAGCGTCAGAACCTATGCGCCGGCGCCGCGGATCGGTCAGGTCACGCACACCAGGCTTTTTGCCGTCGACCGCGACGGCAAGCACCTGCTTCCGCTGGTCCCCAAGGCCAAGAACCGCGAGCGCTGGCCCCAGGTGTGGAATGCACAAGTGCAAGACCGCGTGTTGAGCTGGCTGGTGGAGGATGACGAGCACATCCTCATTCAGCTCAACCGGGACCACGCCAATCGCCCGAGCGTGTACAGGCTCAACATCTACGACAACAATCTCATTCGTGAGTACCGACCGCGCACCAAAGTACGGCGCTGGTATTCGACCTTTGACGGCAAGGTGCGCTTGGCGATCGGTTACGAGAACGAATCGACACCCGTCGTTTATCGCGTCAAGGGCCGTGAGATGAAACGCTACACCGGCCCGGCTTACCAGAGCGACATTCCGCCGCAACCCGTGGGTTTCTCGGACGACGGGAAGTTCGTGTACATGAGCATGACCAACGGTCAGGATCGTCATGCACTGTATAAAGTGGAGGTCGAAACCGGTGCCGTGGTCGAGGAGATCTTCCGGGACCCCGACTTCGACGTGTTCGGCGGCGTCATCATGCACCCGGAATCGGGCGAACCGGTGGGTGTGAGTTACTTAGCGCATCACCCGCGACTCGTCTGGTTCGAACCTAAGCTGAAAGCGCTGTTTACAAAGATTCGCGAGCAGCTACCCGGCGCAGAAATGCGTTTAGTATCGACGGACACGGGTTACGATCGATTTATCGTGCACAGCTACGGCGACATCGCCCCGCGCTATTATCTGTACGATCGACCGAGCGGCAAGCTGACGTTGATCGGGCGCGACTTTCTCGATCTTGCGGACGAAGACGTAGTCGATCTAGTACCGGTGAAATACCGCACCAGAGATGCTTTAGACATTCCGGCTTACCTAGCAACACCGAAGACTGCAGGTCCCCATCCCACGATCTTGCTGCCGCATGGTGGTCCGTACTCGCGTGATTCGGCCGAGTTCGACGGATGGACACAGTACTTCATCAATCAGGGATTCGCAGTCCTGAAACCCAACTACCGGGGTTCAGTGGGATACGGCGAATCTTATATGCAGGCCGGTTACAAGCAGTGGGGCCTGAAGATGCAGGAAGATCTGATGGACGGCTTGCAATGGCTGGTCGACCAGGGCATCGCCGATGCCGACCGGGTTTGCGTCGTCGGCGCGAGCTACGGTGGCTACACCGCGCTGGTATCGGCGTACAAGTACGCCGATCGTATAGCTTGCGCCGTCAGCCTGGCAGGTATCTCGGATCTCGAAGACATGGTCATACGCATGTACAACTTCGATCTGGCTCAGCGCAATCGCGAGCGTATTCAAGACAGCAAAGATCTCGCAGCCAATTCACCCATCCGCCAAGTTCAATCGATCTCCGTACCCGTGCTTCTACTGCACGGCAAGCGCGACACCGTAGTGCGCGTCAAACAGAGCCGACGGTTCGCGCAAGCGCTCACCAAGCACGGCAAACCACACCGCTATGTCGAACAGGAACAGGGCGACCATTTTCTGAGCATGGCAAGCCAACGCGAGGAGTTTTTCGAAGAGGTCAGCGCATTCTTGGACGAGCACATAAGCCCGGGTGAGTGATGTCCGCCTGATAGAGACACACACCTGCCTTCGCCTGATAGAGACACACACCTGCCTTCACGCCTGATAGAGACACACACCTGCCTTTGTAAGACACCGCTTCAAAAAAATGGGGTGATTCTGAGGCACAAAATAGGGTCATCACTGACTGAAACGAGCCTCGAGAAAAAGACATCCTTGCGGGATGGCTACACCTCGCTCAGTCCTGGTCGATGACCAGATTGCATACTCCTATCATTTGATCTCGCGCTGTGTGCGGCGCAGCTATTTGTGCGGATTCGATGAGGCCACGGGCAACGATTACACTCATCGCAAAGATTGGCTAATCAAACGTATTCATCATCTTGCCCAGTTGTTCGCACTTGATGTGTATGCCTACGCCATCATGAGCAACCACTTCCACTTGGTGGTGTATTACGATCCCACAGCCGCGGCGGGCTGGTCTGACGAAGTCGTTGCGGATCGCTGGACCCAACTGTGTCCACGGCGACGGCGCAACGGAGAGATCGATGATCTGGCTCAACTGGTTATGTATGAAGCGGTCTTGAGTAACTCTGACGCTCTAGACCATGCTCGAAGAACGCTAGGATCGCTGTCAAAGTTCATGAAGTTTCTGAAACATCCCCTGGCTTGTCTCGCAAATAAGGAAGATGGTTGCGGGGGGCATTTTTTCGAAGGAAGGTTTTACTCTGGAGTCCTCTTGGACGAAGAGCATCTCGTCCAAGCAATGGCCTACGTTGACCTGAACCCCGTAAGGGCAAAAATCGCCCGCACGATAGATGAGATAGACCATGCCAGCGTAACGGAACGATTGCGAGCGCGAGCCACCACCGATCAACGAATACGAGATTATTTAGATGGTGCGATTGAGCCGATCGCGTCAGGATTAGACGTGGAAGAATCCGGCGTGACCGAGACCTTGGAAAGGCAAAAAGACAATGAACCATCGGTTTCTCGAGTTACCCTGTTCCGACCTCAAATCACCTTGCGGGACTATCTCAGTCAAGTTGAAGCGGTGATAGACGTTGAAATCAGTGAAACCGTTGTCATAAAAGAGCGCCGTTGGATCGAAAACTTAAAGAGATTCAAACACCGGCAAAGGGCGTATGGTCCGTTGTCGGCACTTAAGGAATGGGTTGAATATCGAGGCTTGAGTCTTCGCGAGCAACCTTCGGTCTGAGTTCACCGCATAGTGTTAAGAGTGCGGATGTGTGTGGAACCCATCGCGCTCGCACCACGTCACGGACTGCTTCTCCTCTTTTCAAAACCAGGTGTCTGTCATGGTTTGTCGATGATCACCAGATTTAAGTCTGAAGGTGCTGCGGGTGTGTGTCTTTTTTCAAGAGAAGGAACTAAACACAACAACAGTGCTCCAAATTTCTGAATATCGCTCGAGGCTGCGTCATGCACCGTCACCATTTACCCCAGGCTGCGCTCTTTTTGCTGGCCCTATCGGCAACCATCTACACCGCTGTTGGGGCAGCTGAGGCAGTCCATCCAAAGTACAAACCGTCGGCGCGCAGTCCGGAAGCCATCGACATCCTTTCGAATGCATACGGCGCAAGTCGCTCTGCGCCGAATGCACTTGGAATCGGGGATACTGCACCGGACTTCGAGCTACCCCGCGCGGGTGGGGGCCAGGTGTCAATGGTCCAGCGCCGCGCAAACGGTCCGGTGGCGATCGTGTTTTATCGCGGACACTGGTGACCTGCCTGTAATTCCCAGCTCGGTGAGCTGCAACATCAAATCGAACGCTTCGAACGACGCGGCGTATCCCTAATCGCAATTTCTGTCGACCAACCAAACCACTCGTTGCGCTTGATCAATCGCCTGGGCCTGACGTTTGATTTAGCGAGCGATCCCAACCAACGAATCATCAAGGCGTTCCGCGTCCAAAACCCCGACACAGCCGAACTGGCAATTCACGCGGTCTATATCGTCAACAAAGCCGGTGAGGTCATCTACCGCAAGGTCGGTCGCCGCCGTCCAGTGTCCGCCGAGCTCATCGATGCCGTCGACGCCTATCGCGGCGAGTATCCAACCAATGATCGTCGCGTCGGCCGCCCGGAGCGTCGTGTCGCGTATCCCAGCAACAACTTCCAAACGCTCATTGAAATGTCCGTCACCCCTGACTTACCCACCAGTATCGGACACGAAGCACTGCAGCCGGTCCTCGATTTGATCGAAGCCGGGCAGAGCAGCGACGACGTGCTGATTGCATTCCGCCGCTTCGTGGCCGAATGGACCCGTGTGCCGCAGGAGGACTTGCTGGATGCAGCCAACTGGCTGGCGCGGCAGCGCTTCATAGCCGATAAACCCGAAGCAATTGCGGCGGGTCAGGATTTGCAGCGGCGATTAAGGCGGTTGGCTGAGTTGGAAAGCCGGCTCGAGCACTCGACGAACGATGCCGAGAAAGACGTCTTGCTGCACCGCGTCGCCGCAGCGCGTGGCGGATTGACAAAGGCGCGCGCGACTGTAAGAAACCATGCCGCTGATTGGCAGCTGCGTTACGCTCAGGGTGCGCTGCGAGGTTACCGTGAGGTCGCCCGCGAGCGACCATAGGCTACCTGGCGACCGGAAAGACAAGCGAATCGGACAAGATCGCTCCTCTCACCATGCTCAAAGGGATTCGACGTACACCCGACGCTCGGCGATCAACCCTTCCACCTTGCTGACCACCTCGTGACCGCGGAACGGTTTAGCCAGGAATTGTGTGATGTCATCCTGTTGCCAGGAGTCGAGCTCAGCGGCGGTGTAGCCGGAGATGAAGATGACCGGCAGCGTGGGTTGCGTGTACCGCATTTTTTCAGCGATGTCCGCGCCTGAGTGGTTCGGCATGACCACATCCGAGATCAACAACGAAACGTGATTGTTTGCAAAGAAGTGGAGCGCATCTTCCGGATCGGTGAAATCGGCGACTCGATGGTTCGCTCTCGTCAATGCATTCTTGATTACACGCACCACACCAGGATCGTCGTCCACGACCAGCACCGAGGCTTCGATGGAGCGAATCGGTGGTTCGGGTTCGTAGTCGCGGGTCTCTGCAATGGGAAGATATACCTTGACGGAAGTTCCAGAGTTTGGTTCGGACTCTATCTCTATGAACCCGCCGTACTGCGACACGATGCCGTAACAAGACGACAACCCGAGTCCGCTATTGGTATTGCTGGGTTTAGTGCTGAAGAACGGGTCGAAAACGCGGCGTTTCGTCACGTCGTCCATGCCGTGACCGGAATCGCGGACTTCGATCAACGCGAAGTTGCCCGGCCGGGCGCCATCGTCCTCGTGGGCGAACTCCACAGTCTGCAGCGACAGCTCGAGGTTGCCGCCGTGGGGCATGGACTCTCGTGCGTTGTTGATGAGGTTGACCATCACTTGCTCGAACTGGGCCTCTTCAATACGCACCAAGGCAGGTTTGTCATCGTACGCTTCGATGAACACGTACTTGGCGTCGAGACTGTGCTGAATCAGCATGCTCAACTCGCTCATTAAATCCGTTAGATCATGTACCTCGGATGAACGCACCTGGCCGTGGCCGAATGTCATGAGCTTGTTCGTCAACACAGCGGCATTGTTGGCCACCTTGGTGATTTCGAATTTGGTAGTGCTGTCGGGTAATTCATCTGCTAGCCCGAGAATTACTGTTAGCATGTTGTTGAAGTCGTGTGCTACCGCAGCTGAGACCGTGCCCATACTTTCCAGTCGCTGTGCTTGCATTAATTGCTCGCTGACTTTGCGCTGGTTGTTGTAGTTACGTAGCACGACAAAAGTTCGATGGGGATTACCAAAAAACAAGTCCGGTGCCGTATAAGCCTCCACCCAAATCCACCTGCCATCCTCATGGCGGACGCGAAGCTCGTGGCGTGCTGGCCCCTTACCAACACCCACGGCTTCCAAAAAGTGCTGCTCCTCGGGGTGGATGAGGTCCTGCCATGGCACGCCTGTGAGGTCTGCCTCCTTGTAACCGAGCAGGCCACCGATCGACGGACTGACCGAAACGATCTCCTCCGGAGTCATCACCAGATAGGCGTCGAAGTTCTCTGTAATGAGTTGTTGCAGCATCGTAATCTGATTGGAAGAGCGTCGTTCAGTGATGGCTGCGCGTTTAGTGAGCCGTTCGCGGGAATCTACGCTCATACGCACGATGACAAACACCATAATGCACATCAGTGCGGCGACAGCCGCAATTGCGGATTCCATTTCAGTGGGCAAAGTGAGCGCACGGAAAAGGCAATGAGCGACAAAAAACGCCAGCCACAAGCGCGCGCCAAAGCGATCGAGTAAAGCAACTCCCGCTGCCAAGGCGATTTGCACGACACAACTCACGGCGGGTTCAGCAGCGAGTAGCAGGGTTTGCATCGTGAGGTTGGCGGTCAAATAGTGTGCGGCCGGATAAACCGAACGACTGCGCCTTAAAATGACCAGGGCGAGTGGCAGCGTAAATGCGCAGATGAAAATGGAAGCGGCGTAGCGACCGTGACCGTAAGCAAGCGTCAGAGTTGCTGCAACCAACGCCGCCATGGTCGCCACGACGCAAAGGTTTGTCATCAGCTGAAACAGCCGGTCCTCACGGCGTTCCGGCGGAAGCAGGTACTCTTCTATGAATTCGGCAATCATCGTCACTAGCGCTGATTGGACATATCGTGGCTTATGTTAGATGGTACACGCCGAGGCGCGGTTTATGGTAGGTGAGGGACTGCCAAGGCGTAAGCGTCTTGTGAATAATAAGCTCAAGCGGATCAAACACTTAACCAAGGCTATGTCAGGAGAATGCAGAATGCCTCGTATCAAGTTTGGCGGCTTCGTTGCGCCGCATCATCCCATCGGTGAGCACCCGACTCTACAGCTGCAGCGAGACCTTGAACTCGCCGAGCATCTCGACAGGCTGGGGTATGATGAGTTCTGGTGTGGCGAGCATCACTCCACAGGTTGGGAAGTGATCGCCAGCCCGGAATTGTTCTTAGCCGCCGCGGGAGAGCGCACGCACAGAATCATGCTGGGCACCGGTGTTGTCTCGTTACCCTATCACCACCCATTCAATGTGGCACAACGCCTGGTGCAGCTCGATCACATGACACGCGGTCGCGTGATCTTTGGTTCGGGTCCGGGCGCGCTCCCCTCGGATGCTTACACGTTGGGTATCGACCCAATGGTTCAGCGCGATCGTCAAGACGAAGCCATCGGTGTCATACGGCGTTTGCTGAATGGCGAAGATCGTTTCGATCACGATTCCGACTGGTTCACACTGAAAGACGCCCGGTTGCAGCTATTACCCTTACAAGAAGACATGCCGTTTGCGGTGGCGTCGATGGTCAGTCCTTCGGGCATGACTTTGGCAGGCAAGCACGGTACCGGCGTGCTGTCTATTGGTTCCATGTCGTCTGCGGGGCTGCAAGCATTGCCCACTCAGTGGAGTTTTGCCGAAGAGTCTGCTGCCAAGCACCACAACACAGTCGACCGCAGCGATTGGCGTGTGGTGATGTCTTGGCACATTGCCGAGACCAAGGCGCAAGCTCAAGAGGAAGCCAAGCAGGGGATGTACCGCTGGCACAACGAATACACCGTGGGCACATTGATGCGTCCAGGTGCTGAGCCCTATGCGTCGCCGGAAGCTGCGGTGGAGGAAGCCGGAGTTGAAGGCGGCGGTGCAGTCATCGGTACACCCGATGATTTAGTCAAAGCGATTCGCGACATGTATGAGTTGACCGGTGGGTTTGGCACGGTAATCGGCTTCGCGCACGATTGGGCCAATCGCGAAAACACGCTGCGTAGCTGGGACATGGTGGCACGGTATGTCATTCCTGAGATCAACGGCATGCTTGATGGCTATCGCGAATCGCAGCGCTACGTAATCGATCACCGCGAGTCGTTTGACCGCGCCGGCGAGGCGATCATGGCCAAAATCATGGAAAACGAGTCTGCGGTAGCAGCGCTCAAACAAGGCCAACAGGAGGGTCGAGAGAGTCAACCTGCCAGCGCCATCCCTGCCCACCATGCGCCAGATCTCTCCAAACCAGCATCGAGCGTTGAGGAAGATAAGAATGCGAGCGGAGGCTAAGTGGTCCACGACACGAATAGCGAGCGCGGTGTGCGAGTGAGTCTCTTTGGGTTGCCGGTGTCGGCGCACAAAATGCAAGTGTGTGTCTTCGGCATGCAAGTGTGTGTCTTCGGCATGCAAGTGTGTGTCTCTGCGTTGTCCTGTCCTCTGCGTTGTCTGCGTTGTCTGCGTTGAAACTCCGAGCACGTCTGTGTGTGATTGCGTCGGTAGGCCTATTGGCCGCCGCTTGCGGGTCTGAACCGGAAACCGTTGCACCTGCCGACACAACCATTGCAAGCGATGCCCCCGCTTATACCGTAAAGACCGTCGATGTCGATCTGGTCGAAGGCACCAATCTAGCCATGGATGTCCATCCGGAAACCGCGGACCGTGTGGTCAGCTTACAGGGTTCCCTGTTTCTGCTGCCGGAGTCCCGCGACGCAGCGGTGCCGTTGACGGACGCGTACTACGACGCGCGGGAGCCGCAGTTCTCCCCCGACGGCAGCAGCGTCGTGTTTTTCGGTTACCGGCACGGTCACTGGGATTTGTTTCAGGTCGAAGTCGCATCGCGCGCCATCTCGCGATTGACCGAGGATGCCTTCGATGACCGCGAACCGCAGTACTCGGCCGACGGTACGCAAGTGGTCTTCAGCTCCGACCGTAGCGGGAGCTATGACATCTGGTTGCTCGATTTGACCGCCAAAACGCTCACCCAAGTCACGCACAGTCAGGACGACGCGCATTCTCCGGCGATCAGTGCCAGCGGTGCGATCGCGTATACGCAAGCTAGCGCTGGGCGCTCGCAGCTCATCGTCAGGCGCGATGGTGAGGACACGGTACTCAGTGAGCAGCTCGGACAAATGTCCGGCATCGAATGGAGCCCGGATGAGTCCTTCATCAGTTATCAGATCCTCGGCGCCGAAGGCGCGCAGGTACGCATTGTCGAAACCGATACAGCGCAGGATCTAGCGCTGAGTCCGCCAGGATTCGACGTCTTTCCCTTTCGTGGGAGTTGGATGGGCGCTGACATGCTCGCCTACACGGCCAACGGCAAAGTGTATCGCCATCGCGTCACGGTGGAGCAGCCCGTCGAGTGGCCGTTTAAGGTTACCGTCACGCTCAACCGTCACGAATACGCACACCGCCAACGCGACTACGATTCAGAAAAAGAGAGACCGGCGCTCGGCATCTCCACGCCAGTCATCGGCAACGACGGTGCAGACATCTATTTTGCGGCGGTAGGCGACGTCTGGCATTGGCGCCCACAGGACGACGCACTCACCAACCTCACCGATGATCCTTATGCCGAACACTCGCTGACGTTGTCGCCTGACGGTACCCAACTTGCCTACGTGGCGGACGGCAGCGGCGCCAATCGACTGACGATACGCGATCTCGCTGCGGGCGAAGCACGCACCCTCGATGTCGGCAGCAATCAAATCAGCGTGCCGTCCTGGTCGCCGGATGGCCAACAACTGGGGTACTTCGTTGCGGTGCCCGGCAATCCGTTGGGGGGGCAGCTCATGGTGATGGACCTCGACAGCGGCACTACCCAAAAAGTACTGACACCGATGCCGGCCCAACCTATCACGTGGAGCAAGGATGGATCCCGGGTGGCCGTCACTCGCCTCAACCCCTATGCCAACCGCTTCAGGGAAGGCATATACGAGTTACTGGTGACGCCTGTCGATGGAGGCGAAACGGTCACGATCGCCCCCAGCGAGCATCGCTCGATCATCTACGCGGGACTGACCGCCGATGACGCGATGACGTATGTGCAGGGTGGGTATCTACACAGGCTGGAACTCGACGACAAATACCAGCCCGTAGAATCGGCAGGGCGGCTGACAGATGAACTCACGGACATGCCGTCGTTTAGTGCGAACGGAGAATATGTCTTATACCTCTCCGGCGCCAAGCTCAAAAGAATGGAAGTGACCAGCGGCAACGTTGTCGATGTCACCCCCGATGTGACCTGGCGCATCGACGCGCCGGACGAGCAATACGTTGTGCGTGCCGGTCGGGTGTGGACGGGTGTCGATGCGGGCTATCTCCTCGACCACGACATCTTCGTCGATGGCAATCGCATCCTCAAGATTCAGCCGGCGGGCGATGCGGGTGACTGGACCGTCATCGACGCGGCGGACAAGTCGGTCGTGCCGGGCTTCTTCGAAATGCATGCTCACATGGGTGAAACCAGCGAAGTACAGGGCAGGGTGTGGTTGAGTTACGGCATCACCACGGTGAGAGACCCCGGCTCCAATCCGTACATTGCCAAAGAGCGGCAAGAAGCGTGGGACAGCGGACGCCGCGTCGGTCCGCGCACGCACATAACGGGTTATCTCACGGATGGCAACCGGGTTTACTACTCCATGGCGGAAGGCATCATCGGGGAAGAGCATCTCGGTCTCGCGCTGGAACGCACCCGCGATCTTGAACTCGACTTCATTAAAACCTACGTGCGGTTGCCCGATCACTGGCAGCGCGAGGTCGTCGAGTTCGCGCACGGTATCGGCATTCCCGTGTCTTCGCACGAGCTCTACCCGGCTGTGGCCCACGGTATGGACCATGTCGAGCACATCGGCGGCACCAGCCGTCGGGGTTACCAGCCCAAGGTCAGCCGTGTCGGTTATTCGTACCAGGACGTCATCGACCTTCTCTCGACCAGCGGTATGGGCATCACCGCCACTGCGGTGCTGCCCGGTTTCGCCGTCATCGTCGCGGACGAGCCGGATTGGTTCGATACGCCGCAGTTCGAGCGTTTTTACGGTGCGGACATGCGCCGCTCATACGAAATGATGGCGCCGCGTTTTGGCGCGGGTGCCGCGGGGTATGCCAAAGCTAACGGCAAACTCCTGCGTGAGCTCACCCAGAACGACGCGTTGCTCGTGACCGGCACGGATTCGCCGTTCGTGCCCTACGGTGCCGGTCTGCATGCCGAGTTTCGCCTGTACGATCGCGCCGGTGTGAGTCCCGAAGACATTTTACGTCAGGCGACATTGAAATCTGCCCAGGCGGCCGGGGTGGCCAACGAGCTGGGGTCGCTCGAAGCCGGCAAGCTTGCCGATCTCGTAGTGGTGGACGGCGACCCGCTCAACGACATTCGCGACCTCGACAAAGTGGTGATGACCGTCAAGAACGGCCGCCGCTATACGTTGGATGAACTGTTAAATCCCTAAGCGCTGGTTCGTAAGGGTAGACTAGATCACCTGGGCGTCGCGCAACCGCGCGATGTGCGCTGCATCGAGCCCGATTTCGTCCAGCACCTCGTCCGTGTGCTGTCCCAGCGTCGGCGGCGGTCGCTGCACGTGCGGCGGTGCGGGTCGAGCGACGTGGCCGCTGCTCACCACACCAACGGCTGCACCGGTTTCGGGCTTGTCGATGGACGTTACGCTCAGACGGTGATGCACTTGTTCGTCCGTGGCTGCCTGCGCTAAATCGTGGATGGGTGCGGCCGGTACGCCGATGCCGTCCAACGCCGCCAACCACTCGGCAGTGGTCTTTTTTCGAAACTCCGGCACGAGAAAAGCATTCAATAAGTCTGTATCGCGTACGCGGTCGACGGGATCGGTGTGCGACAAATACAGAGCCTCGTCACCCAGTAGTTTGAAGAGCGCGTGTGCCTGCGTCTCGCGCAGTGCAATCACCTGTACGTGACCGTCGGCAGTGGCAAAGACATTGGCGGTGGGCTGTTTCGTGGGAGACCGGTTACCCATCAATTCGGGCAGCGTATCCGTAGCGAGATAGGCGCTGATTTGCGGCGCCTGCATGACGAAGGCGGAGTCCATCATGGACACGTCCACGCGTTGTCCTTCGCCGGTGACGACTCGTCGCATCAATGCGGCGGTAATCGCAAATGCGGCATTGAGCGCGGTGCTCATGTCGACCGCGAAATAACCTGCCCGGACCGGTCCGGTTTCGGGATGCCCGCTGATGCTCATCATGCCGGATGCGGCTTGAATCGCACCGTCGAAAGCCGGCAAGTTCGCCTTGGGTCCCGATTGTCCGTAACCCGACACCGAGGCGTACACGATGTCGGGCTTCGCAGCGGCCATGGCTTCGTAACCGAATCCCAGCCGTTCGATGGTACCCGGTTTGAAGTTCTCAACGACCGCGTCGCTGGTGTCGAGCAGCTTGAAGATAATGTCCTTGGCCTCGGGGGCTTTCAAGTCCAAGGTCACGCTGCGTTTACCCAGGTTGCACGTTAAAAAAGACGGCGCCATGCCATCGGAGGCTGCCGACATCAATCCGCGGGTAATGTCGCCGCTGCCGGGTTGCTCGATTTTGATGACATCAGCGCCCAGTTGCGCAAGTTGTTGTGTCGCGAACGGCCCCGCCAGAACTTGCGAAAAATCGAGGATGCGGATGCCGTCTAACGCACGTCGCTCCGACATCGTTAACGTGCGACCAATTCAAACAACCACAGGCTCTCGCTGGCGATCAGCTGGCGTGGTGTCACCTGTTGCGATTGTTCGGACTGTGGTGCCGCAAAATTCGAAATGTACTTCCGTGTCAATTCCGACAACACAGCATCTAAGTCGGGGTCTTCCATGATGCGTTCCAGACGCAGGTCATAGAGTTTGCCGTCCACGCGCAGAATGACGTTGGGATTGTCCTTGGCCTGAATCGGCCACTGCTTCCACAAGCGTCCCCAGGCGGTATCCATGTAACCGCAGGGGATGAAGATGCGATCGTTGTGTTCCATGATCCAGGTCGTGCGCGATGTGGCCGGGTCTTCCAGCTGAAACTCGACGGTATTCAAGTCTTTCACGAACGACCAGTCGGCGGGTATGGGCGAAGGCGTTCCCGAGCTGAACGGGCCGCCCGCGATGAGCTCCATCGGCCCGTCCGCGAAGCGCGCGGCCACCAGTGTCACCCCGGCGATGACGATGATCAGGCCAACCGCGTAGCCTAAGAATTTGAGTAGTCCTTTGATGAAGCCCATGGCTCGCTCCGATTCTGCTCCCGATGATCGGCGACTAATATGACAGGAATGGCTGATCGGCGCTATTTCTACAATAATGCGGCAATGAGTGAGTCCATTAACGGCACGACACGCTTGGAGCAAAGTCTCGATGCGCTGCTGAAGCGGGTTCGGGGTTGCGTGGAGGACATCGACAGTGAGCGACGTTTGCCCGACACTCTGGTGGCGGAGCTGCGCGCTGCGGGTGCTTTTCGGCCTTTAATACCCGCCACCTTCGGCGGCCTGGAGATGCCGTTCGAAGACTTCCTCAAGGTGATCCAAAAACTGGCGGGGGCAGACGCCAGCACCGCTTGGTGTGTCAACCAAGCTGCCGTGATTGCATTGTCGTCGCTGTGGTTGGATGAGTCTGCGATACGTGAGATATGGTCGGATCCGGACACGTCGGTGGCCAACGGACCGCCGTTCGACTGCCTGATGACCCCCAAGGGCGCACGCTATTCGTTGACGGGCCACTGGGGCTTTTCCAGTGGGTGTCAACACGCCAATTGGATGATGGGGGCGACGCGTTTCAGCGAAGGCGGTTGGCGCATCGGCTACTTCCGCCCGGAACAGGTCGAGTTCATCGACAATTGGCAAACGGCAGGCTTAAGGGGCACTGGCAGTTTCGAATTCAAGTGTCGCGACCTGGAACTGCCCGCTGAATACGTTGCAGATTGGGGTGAGGGTGCGACTGTTGCAATCGATCTAACCACTGTACCCAACACGCTGCTGTTCGCGGTGAGTTTCGCATGCGTGGCACTTGGGGTAGCCAACTCTGCATTGGACGATGTGTTAGTCATTGCCCAAGGTAAATTACCGCGCTACGCGCGGCTGAAGGTCAGAGATGATCCCGACGTGCAGCGCTTCGTCGGCAAAGCGCAAGCACGCTGGCGCGCCGCAAATGCATATTTACATGCCACTGTCACGGAAGTGCTGAGCGCCGTGCGGCGTACAGGAGCGATAGATCATGCGCAACGTGCACAGCTGCGCATGGCCGGCACGTACACCATCCGCGAGTGCGCCGAGGTGGTCGATCTCGCCTACAAGATTGCAGGCTCGACCGGTATCTATCAGGTGCAGGACTTGCAACGGCGCTTTCAAGATATGCACGTGATCACGCAACACGTCCAAGCTCGGGAAAGTTACTTTGCTCTGCTTGGCCGGTATGCAATATCCGGTGAATACGAACTGGGGCCAATGACTTAGTGAACGTCAACGACGATTTAAACTTGACCGCGCACCTGGCTTCTGAAGATTTCGAGTGGGTGTCGTCTCCGCTTGCCGGAGTCGAGCGTGTGATGTTGGATCGTGTGGGCGGCGAGGTGGCGGTGGCCACCAGTCTCGTGCGTTACGCGCCGGGTTCGTATTTCGATCCACACTCGCACGCGCTGGGTGAAGAGTTTCTGGTGCTGGACGGGGTGTTCTCGGACGAGCATGGTAACTTTCCTGCCGGCACTTATGTCCGCAACCCGCCTGGAACGGCGCACCGTCCGCATAGCGAACCGGGTTGCACGATATTCGTCAAGTTACGTCAGTTCGACGATCACGATCGAGAGTCTGTCAAAGCTCAATTGCCCCTGGTGTACGCACACGAAGAAACGCGGGACCTCTATCGTTATGGCGATGAGGTAGTGAGCGTGGTGCAAATCCCGGAAGGCGTCAGGTATGCCTTCGACGCCTCCTTTTACGTCCGCGAGCTGCTGGTGCTGTCCGGGGCAGTCAGTTGGCAGCAAGAGGTCACGCGCACGCTCAAGTCCTGGAGCTGGATTCGCATGGCGCCAGGACGACCCTTACGCGTGGTGGCGGCCGAACCCACGGTGATCTTCACAAAGACCCGCCCGGTATACCGCCCTGCACACACCGCAGCCTGAATACTGAACTATATTGAAGGTATGCGATTCAAGGTCTTGATGTTCTTAAGCTTGCTGAACGCCAGTGCGGGTGCGTTGGCGGACGCCTCCTGCGAGATTCGGGCGGAACAGGCACTCACGGAGATCGCGGGGTACTTTAAGGAAGATGTTCCTCTCAAAGCCGTCGAAGCGGCGCTCAGCAACATCTGTCGCGCCGACGGTCGAAAGGTGTATCGGACGAGGGACACGAGGGACGATTCCGGACGCGGGGACTGCCGTTGTGGTGACGGCTTGCTCATCGACCATCTGGAACTAGAGGTGGGCACCGGGACCCACCGACGGGTACCAAAAACCAGACCCCCAAAATAAGAAAACCTCGCCACCTGCGTTCCTAAAAGGAGCGAAAGGGCAAGGTTTTTCTCTCGTTTAGACTCACTAGGAGCCTAGCTGAGGGGGCTAGCCCGACCAAAGTAGCCAAAGCTACTCGGTCGGCCTGGTCACCCTGCAATGTGATAGCGCTTACGCGCCCACGTTCGTGACTCACATCGCTGGCGGCTAACGGGTTTTTACACCTTGGATCGGATATCTACGACCCTCATTAACTGCCGCGATTTAAATCGTTCTTTTACAACGCCTGGCTACGTTGTCTCTTAAGCGTGTCCGGCACCTTAAGAGAAGCGGGATTCGTGCCAATCGGGAGACTAGTACCCCAATTCACCTTCCACCCATAAGCCGTCTTTGCCAAGACGACCTGGACCTGGCTAAGGTCGAGGCCTAACGAAACAATTTCGATATTACTTCCGACTTCCTTCGATCCGTGCGGATGGTCCGGTCGTCTTCGGTAACCTCCAAACCGTGTCATCTGACCTTGAAGAAACTGTACGCGCAGACCCGAACCTAGACCAGTGAAACGTCGGCATGTTGCAGTGGATAGGCTGGGGATAACTTGGGTAAAGCGGTAGGACAGTCGGGGATAAGTCGGCGGCGACCGTGAAAAATGCTGTAAGTTGTTCGCGGAATTGCTGTTTAAGTGTTTGATTTTTCAACACGAATAGCTGCTTGAAATGAATTCATATTGCTGGGCGGTCGCCCTGTCGTGCGCTGGTTTTGCATTTGTGTTGCATTGATAGGTGAAGGGGTTACGCTGCAAAGCGAAGGCAGGGGAGATCCATTATGTCCGGCAAAACCATTCTCGGCGGCTTCGTCGCCGGGCTCGCACTATTCATATTCGGCTTCATCTATTGGGCGGTCAATCCGCTGCCCTATGCGGCTTGGAATGAAGTCTCCGACCCCGCGGCAGCGCAGGCTGCGGCTGCGGAGTGGTTTCCCGAAGACGGGATGTACTTTCTACCCGGACCCGGCAACGATCCGCAAGCACTGGAACTGCTGAAGACCGGGCCATCGGTCTTCCTCACGATCGATCACAGTCCGAGCGCAGGGGCAGATCCGGCAGCGCTCGGTCTCGGTTTTGTGCACAATATTTTCAGCGCGTTTTTGATCATTTATCTCATTCAAGGTGTCAGCGGGCTCAGCGGGCGAGTGAGTAGAGCGGTCATGGTGGGGATCATCGCTTCGTTCGTGATCAACGTGAGCGAGATCATCTGGTGGCAGCAACCGCTCAATTGGGTCATCCACCAGATGATCTACTACCTATTCTACTTCGCCATCGCAGCGGCCGTGTTGCATTTCTTTCTACCTGACCCCGAAGTTGCGGAAGCATGAGGATGAGAACGGGGAGAAGAACGGGTCGTTGGGTCGCATTCACCGCTGTCTTTCTTTGCAGCCACTCGTACGCGGAGGTGCTGGCCTGGACGGTCGGCGTGGAGCACGACTATCAAGTCGTGCACGACATTACCTACCTTACTGCGGACGGCTATGAATCGAAGCTCGACATCATCGGTCCGCGCGACACGACAAAGTCGTTACCGATCATGCTGTTCATCCATGGCGGCGGCTGGGTCGGCGGCACCAAGGAGCGTTCCATGTTGCATCTATTGCCCTACCTCCATATGGGTATGGCCATCGTCAACGTCGAGTATCGTCTCGCCCGTGATGCGCTCGCACCGGCTGCAGTGGAAGACGCGCGTTGCGCACTCCGCTGGACCATCAACAATGCCGCGAAGTATGGGATGGATGCCAGCCGAATCGTCGTTAGCGGTCGCTCGGCCGGGGGACACCTGAGCCTAGCCACCGGCATGCTGCCCGCCAGCGCGGGTCTCGACAGGCGCTGTCCGGCAGCCAATCCCGAAGGCGCGCGAGCAGATGCGCACAACGCCGAGATGCCGGTGGCTGCCATCGTCAACTGGTTCGGCATCACCGACGTTGCAGATCTGGTGGAAGGTGAGAACGCCAAGACCTATGCCGTGGCATGGATGGGCGGTAAGGCGAATTGGCGGGAAGTCGCGGAACGGGTGAGTCCGCTCAACTATGTGCGCGACGGGCTACCGCCGATACTGACCATTCACGGCGACGCCGACACCATCGTGCCGTACGACCACGCCGTGCGGTTACACAAGCAACTCGCAAGGGTCGATGCCACCCACAAGCTCATCACCATGAAAGGCGGTGGACACGGGGGATTTCCAATCGATGAGCATGTAGACGCGGTGGAATCCATCCAGGCATTCCTGGTTGAGCACGGTGTGCTGCCGGCGCGATAAGGCTTGCAGAGCGGATTCATTGACAGAGTGGGTCCAAGCGGTAAGATACGCGCCCTCTCTAGCAGAAGCCCGACTGGTCGAGGTGGGGTGTCGAGGAGAGAGTGACGAAACGGGTGTTTAGCTCAGTTGGGAGAGCGACGGCCTTACAAGCCGTAGGTCGCAGGTTCGACCCCTGCAACACCCACCATCTCTCGAGTACGAGGTGCGCTAGAGAGAAAACGGAGCGGTAGTTCAGCTGGTTAGAATACCGGCCTGTCACGCCGGGGGTCGCGGGTTCGAATCCCGTCCGCTCCGCCATTTCTCTTAAATTTTATCCTTATAAATCAAAAGGTTAGTATTCAGGAGTGGATATTTTGGCCCACTTTTGGCCCATTTTTTCCTACTTGCCATAGATCTTTTGAAGCTCGCGTTGGTCGGCATCGCCCGCGATCCACTTCCCATAAACTCGCTCGACCAATGTTGGAGAGTTCCCGCACTGCTTGGCGATCCAGTTGACGCTAGCGCCTTGGGTTAGTGCAAGCGATATGTAGGTGTGACGCCATTGGTAGGGCTGGCCGTGCCTCTTATTCACCCCTGCCGCGTCGTGTGCCCTGTTAAATCGCTCGGTCAACCAATCGGCGTCCAAAAACGGCCTGCCCTCGGGAGTCAAAAAAACAAAGCCTTTTTTGAATCTGGTTGGATTCGTGTTCAGCATGTCGCAAACGAAAGATGGCAAAACCACTTCTCGACGTTCATGAGTCTTTGTGTGGTTTACCATTTTCCGGCGGACTCTCTGCTCATGAATGTGCAGGGAAGCCCCGGTGTAAGAAGGCCATCGAAGGCCCAACAATTCGCCAGTTCGCATGCCGCTATGAAAGGCGAGCAGATAATAGCGCCAAGCAATGCGGTCAGTTTCTCGTTTGTCGGCAAGCCGTTCTAGTTCTTCCAGCAGCGTGTCACGCTCTATCGCCGTGTAGGGGTTGGGTTCGGGTTGTTGTTTCTTCTTGAAATGCCATGTGTCAGTCGGAGCCTGAGAGATGACGCCGTCCGCCTTGGCTGCCTCGAACACAAGGCGCAGTACGGACACCACATTCTTTTTGGTTTTCTGTGTAATCTTCTTTTGATTCAGAATAGTCTGCAGATCTGATAGTCGAATTTTGGAGATATCCTCGTTCGCTAGATCATCCAGCCAGTAGCCATTGATGATGGCTTCATACCCGCCAAGTGTTGACTCTGCTACCTCTGTATTGTCTAAGACAAACTGAGCGTAGTGCTTGAAGGATCGAGGCGCAGATTCATTTGAGGGGCCTGGCTCATCCCCCGCTAGTTCCGCCTGTAGGTCTTCGGGATTCTCTCCAAGCTCTAGAAGTACCTTCAGTCGGCGGCGTTGTCGAGCCGCCTCCTGGAGGTTAGTTTTTGTGGGGCTGAGGCCAAGTTTGAAGATGTGTCGCGTTTTCTTGTGCTGGATTCTGATCTCGATGTGTCTGCCCTTTGCCCTAACGCCTGCTGGGTTATCCACTCGTTGACCTCCCTTATATTAATCATTGTTTTGCCGTCGATGGTTGCGTAGTGAATGCCTCGTGTCCATTTGGCATGTGTGATTTTCGAGCGGATCTGACCTTCCGTCCATCCGATCAGGGCGGCTGCCTTTGCTTTCGTCAACCAATCAGTAGTAAGCGGGATGGGATTGCTATCTGTCGTATTCATGGGAGAGAGCTTCAAGCGCGCGATCCGCTGCGTTGCCGGTATGCCTTCAATCGGCAAGGCTCTGAGCACGTTGTCCGGGAAGGCCCTTTTTTGGGTTTAACCACCATCGGTTTACCGCAAATCTCACAGTTCGTTATTGCGCTCCCGTTTCCTAGCGCGGTGGCTGCCTGTAGGTATATGCAGTCAAGCAGCGTTTGGGGTTGCAGGTAGACGGGACGGCGTTTCGGGGAAGGGATCTCGACGTGCAGGAGCGGCTGTAGTTGCTCTTCAAATACGTGTCTCAGTAGTAACTTGCCGAGATCAGTGGGTTCTAACTCGGACGGCACGTCGAACCAATCGCTCAGAACTTGTCCGTTTGGAGTGGTGCGGAGTGCAACGCGTTGCGCGTCCTGCAGAACGTACGCGCGAATGGTGTCTTCATTCGCTTTTTTTTCACGCAATGCTAAGCCAAGTTCGACGAGTGTCGTGATCCGAAGGGCATGCGTTAGCCATGGTTGGATGGGTTCACCATGGATTGGCAAATCTCTGTTCTTCCTATCGAATGGCCTCAGCCACGCCGCAGTGTTGCCGTCTCGATGCCGTAATTCCAGATGACCGTATAGATTCGCGAAGCTCAAGCACTCGTTCTCTCCACTCCGAGCTAGATCACCGAATATTAGAAACAACTCGGGAGTTTCCCCAAGAGGGTCATAGTAAACGGTGGGTTGTCCATTTAGGGGGTAAGCGAGAATCCTGATCGGATCTCCATGATCGGGTGTGAAACCATCGACCACAGTAAATCCGGCGTGCCCGGCATCGAGGTCAGGCCTTGGCCAGCTAAAAGTTGTGTCCGACAATTGACCAATTCTCCGTATGTACGTACAATGTTTTTACCGATTTATGTACATGCTAGTTCAGCAATAAGTGCACGTCAAGTTCGATCCAGACAAGGAGATTTAGTTGTCGCACGAGAAAGACACTCAAGAAGGGATAGCTCTGTGGGTGGCAAAATCCTACAACTCAAGGTTGGCCAAGCATTTGGGGATTGACGAAGATTCGGAATGGATCGGCCCTGAGTTCGCGCTCAGCTACACCAAAGCTGGGACGTTGTCTGATGGCGCAATTAAATTGTACTCGTTGCGAAATGACGATCCGCTAAAAGATTTAGCTAAGCGCCTGGAAAAAAGTCAGCGTGAGAATCACCACCTCGCTCTGATGTCGGCGCAACCAAAACCAGATCGTCTGCCGAAGTCCAACCGAGATGGTTGGTTCGCTGTCACTACGCGAGCGTCGTCCGAGGGCGGTGCGCCAGCGATTGCAAGAATTAAGGAAAACTTCTTCTGGCCTTCTGGTGTGCCCGCTGTCATGTTTTTTGATCATGACGGGCTGAAGCATCTCGGTGATTTCGAAACTCTCGAAGAGGCTAGTCGTGCGCTTTGGGATCAGATACTCGATCTGGTTCCCGAGTTTTGCGACGCGGGCATTCTCTCGCTGGCGTCGTCAGGAAGCCTCATCACGGTGGATGGAACGAACGTAAGAGCCTTGGAGTCGGCGAAATCGTTCATGTTTGTGGATGACGGCTCAATGATTCCGAAAATTGCAAACCTTCTAGAGTTTCGCGCATGGAAGGCGGGCCTCGGCCGGATTGATATCGCCACTGATGCAAGTCGCCTGGTGCGTAACAATTTGTTCGACACATCGATCTATTCCGAAGAGCGACTGCTGTACATCGCAGGTGCAGTTAACGACTGCCCAGAGCGAATTGAACAGCAACTGCCAGGACCTTTTCTCTACCAGAGTGGTGGTGTGCTGAAGACTGGCGGAATCCCTACGGTGTCTAATGATGATCTTAGGCAGTTGCGAATTTGGCACGACGAGGCACGCATTGACGCGAGTCCACGTGCGGAGAAGCAGAAGCTTCGCATGGCCCGCGAAAAAGCACGGAAGAAAGGGATTTCAGTCGAAGCCGCTTACAAGGCTATCGATAGGCTTTCGGATGGGGGAATCTTATGCGACGACGACAAGTTGTACTGCAATGATGGCCAAACAAGAACGGTAAAGGATATTTTCATAGGCTTCGATTCACTCCCTGCCGGGCTTCAATGCGCAGATCCTGCGGACCCGACTTGTGGGAATGGGAGCAAGACGAAAGCGTACATCAACAAGAATGAACAAATTTGCCGACGCGCGAATGTATTTAGCTTCGCTCATGGTGGGCGCGTGTTTGAAATGTGCCTCACCTTCGACGTAATGAAACAGGTGGCAGAACGAGCGGAAGTAGGATGGTTGCGTGAGAACCTGCCTCGAATGGCGCAGTTCACGCATCCGGACCAGACCAAGCTGCAAACCGCAGAGATTGTTGACATTGTCAAAGGCAGGCTTGGAAAGTTCACGCCGATCAGTGATATCCGCGACGCTTATGACGTTTCGAAGTTCGCGCGAAGCGAAATCAGCGAGGTTGATGCGACCGATGACATTGTCGAATTCGTTAACCAAAAACATTTCGCGGCGCACGTTGGCCAGAAGATATTGTTTTTTAGGGAGCCGAAGGCTCCGGGTGACCCGCCAAGAGCGATGAACAAGGATGCCTTTCTTTTTGAGTATAAGACTCAAACGATAAAGGTCGGAGATAGTGAAATGCCCCTGGCGGAGTATTGGATGCGTCATCCGGAAAGAAGGTTCTACCGAGACGGAATGGAGCTTGATCCGGAGAGGGCAAATCCGGACGCATATCAGTTGTGGCGAGGTTTTGGCGTCGATCCGAAACAAGGGGATTGGACCCTTATCAAAGCTCATATCTATGATGTGTTGGCCAATGGAAACCGTGAACTAGGCGACTACATACTGAGGTGGGCTGCATGGGTCGTTCAGCACCCCGCGGATGTGCCTCGTGTCGCCCTGGTGTTTCGTGGCGATGAGGGCGTAGGCAAGGGTTTCTTTGGAAACATGCTGGTTAGAATATTCGGCGCGCACGGCATGCGCGTACAGCATATGGGCCACCTAACCGGAAAGTTCAACGCTCACCAGCAGCACCTTTGTCTCATGTACGGTGACGAGGTTATATCCGCAGATCCAAAGGAGGAGGGGGCGCTGAAGGGCATCATTACGGAACCGACGATTCCCATTGAAATGAAGGGAGTGGATGTCTACCAGGTGGAGAACCACATGAGTGTGGTCATGACCTCGAACCAAGATCATGTGGTACCTGCCGGAATAGGCGCCAGGCGATTCGTTGTGTTTGATGTACCTTCGACCCGTAAAGATGATGATCAGTACTTTGGGCCGTTGTACAAGCAGCTAGGAGATGGCGGCATAGAAGCTACGCTGTATGATCTGATCAACCTTGACTTGGGTGATTGGCATCCGGCGATTAGTCGCCCGAATACGCAAGCGCTTGTTGACCAGAAGGTGCGGTCTCTGGAACCACTGAAACGCTTTCTGTATGACGTGCTACAGGAAGGAGAGTTTCCCATTGGAGTTGTCGAAACGAACCGCGTTTTCACGTCCAAGATGGCTGAAGCGGTGAACCGGATTCATCTGAGAGCGAACGTTTCTTCGCGCACAGTTTCCGATCTGCTGAAAGACCTTGGATTGCATCGCGACAATGGGCGCCCGCGTGGGTTCTACCTCCCACCGCTCGGAGAAATGCGCCGGATGTGGGATCTGCATTTCTTTCAAGTTGATTGGAATCCAGAGATTGCGGACTGGTCTCATAATGAGTGCATGGAGCCGGAGTCGCTTCTGCCAGTTTGACCGCGTTCGGACCAGGCTCATTGTCGAGCGAATCAGTGTTGTGTTGGGCTACTCGGTCCCTTATTTCACTTCTCAGTTATTCGTTTATGACTTCAGAATAGTGGTAGATGTGGCATTGCGTGATCTGAATCTCCACGTGCGATACCGATTTTTTTAGCTGGTAAACGCTCGGTTTTGCCGAGATTGTGGGGGATAGGCTTTCGCCTCGTGGCCCCTGGTTTGCTCGTGAGAAGCGAACTTCGAACCCAATTCGTTGACTTATCTGCGTCTACGTAGCGCGGTGCGCATTTGTCCCACCGTAAAAAGCGATGCGCGTGGCAGAGTTTCTGCGGTGGAAATTCGTTCGCACAAGCCTTACAAAAAACTTTGCGCTTTATAACTATATTGCGCGAAGTATGAGATAATGAATGCACTAAATTTGCGGGCTTGAAGCTTATGAATAAGGTTGTCTCATTCCCCGAAAAGCGCAAAGTTAATCCTCCTATTAACTCTGGCCGACGTTCCGATGCCGAACTGGGGCGAACTCGAAGTTACCTGACCCACGAGGAGGTAATGGCGCTCCACAAAGCGGTCAAGAAGACCAGCCGCAACCCAATCAGGGATCAGTGCGCCATCTTGCTGCTTTACCATCATGGACTGAGAGTGTCTGAGTTGCTCAACCTTCAGTGGTCGCATGTGTTCCTTGAAGGGCGCCGCCAGACGATCTACATCGAGCGGCTAAAGAACGGCAAATCGAAGGAGCATGACCTAGAGCGCTCAGCCATTATCGCGCTGCGCAAGCTATCAAAGATATCGAATCACCAATATCTATTCGTTTCTGAGCGCGGACAGCCGATGTCTCCCGGCGCGACTCGCTACATGGTCCGGAAAGCTGGCGAAGCCGCCAAGATTCCAATACCCGTCACTACGCACATGCTCCGCCACTCATGCGGCTACGCAATCGCCGAAGATGGCGAGTCCACCCGCTACGTGCAGGAATGGCTAGGACACCGCAACATCTCGAATACTGTGAGATACACGGAACTACAGATTCGCGGTGGAAATCGGTTTGATAAGAAGTCGCGGGAGCGCGCTAGGTGAGCGAGATGACAGACTTAAGAGTCGAGATCCATATCGAACAGCAGGGCGAGCCGAAGCGTCGCAAACCGTTTGGAAGCGTAACCTTTAACTTGATCTTCTTTGCTTTGATGATCTGGTTGCTCTGGCAAATCACTTAGAATGATGATGAAAGTTCAATCTCGAAAGCACCCGGGTGCGCGAACAGGCTGAATATATGGCGGAAACGAGTAAAGGAAGATCGCTAGAACTATTCTTCATCGACGGTCGACCAGACGGAATGCTCACAGCGGAAGTATTCAATTGGACTGGCCACATGCTCGTCGCTCCGAGAACACGTATTGCCGAAGCGCTGAAGCGGAAAGAATCCAGCCATACTGGGATCTACATCCTTGTGGGCGAAAAGGACGGCGAGCCAATGGCATACATTGGTGAGGGCGAGAGCATCGCAGACCGAATCCGCTCCCATGACGCTCAGAAGGATTGGTGGACCAAAGCGATTCTTGTCACATCAGCAGCGAATAACCTCAACAAAGCTCACGTGAAGTACCTTGAATCAAGGCTTGTCGGAGAGGCTCGGTCGATTGGCCGCACGAAACTCGAGAATGGCAACACGCCAACTCTTCCAGGGCTGTCCGAGGCAGCCATATCAAACATGGAAGTGTTCCTGGAAAACTTGCTGATGGTTCTGCCCGCAGTACAAGTCGATATCTTGCAGAGACGAACGCGTCCAGCAACCGTTGAGACTGCCGATACCCCCTTGTTCGAGTTGCTGCTGAAGAAGGAGAACATACGGGCCACGGCGGTCCTGGATGGTGGCGAGTTTATCGTTCAGGCCGGGTCTCTAGCGCGTATGGAGTGGATTGGGGATCGGAAAGACAAAACATCCTACTGGAAGCTTCACGATGAACTCGTTAACGAAGGCATCCTGGTCGCGGATGGTGACAACCGACGGTTCACTGAAAACTACGCGTTTACAAGCACAAGCGCAGCGGGCGCGGTGGTCAATGGTCGCTCAACGGCCGGGCCAATTGCCTGGAAAGTTGTTGGAAGCGGCCAGACCTACAAGGATTGGGAAGCTGCCAGGATGCAAGCAGAAAGCTAGGTGCTTTTGTGCAGTGCATGAGGCAGCAAGCGGCCAGGAGCGGTCCTTCACAAGGTAGAATCGCAGAATAACCACAACTACGCTTTCCAGATCAAATGGGCGCTTCCACAGAAGACAGTTTTGATACCAAAAGAGACCTCTGGAACTTCTTCCTTATGACATTCACCTTGTCATGGGGTGTTCCTGGGGTGTGGCTTACCGGCTCCCTGATTGTTGGCACGGAGTTCTCAATGCCAGAGCACTCACCGCTTTCCTACATTGCCGTTTGGGCGCCTGCCATCTCAGCAGTCATTGTCTGCTTGCTTAGAGAAGGACCAAAGGGCCTGGTTCGGTTCTTCGGCAGAATTCTGTTTACCTGGCCAAGCTGGCCTTGGTTATTGGTCGTCGTGTTGGGCGTTCCACTCCTCATCCTACTGGCCGGGTTCCTGACAGAGCTGCAAGGACAGGAGTGGATTTCCTTTGTACCGTTTAGCGTCGGCGCCTTCACAGTCGCCGCCCTCTGGACGTTGACGCTCGGACCGATGGAAGAAATAGGTTGGAGGGGTTTCGCTTTGCCACTTCTCCAGAGGAGCTTCGCTGGTCTCGGGGCAGCAGCTTTTCTCGGATTCGTTTGGGCTCTTTGGCACCTGCCAGCAATGTTCGTGCAATCGGTTATGACAGGTGCTATCGATGGCTCCACGGCGGTCGTGGTAGTGCGGCTCTTCATAGGCATCATTGCAAAGTCGATCATTATCGCCGGCCTCTACAACATCACCGGCGGTTCGGTTGCGTTGATAATCCTTTACCACTGGCTCGGAAATGTGCATTGGCCATGGGAGTCAACTGGTGGAATTTCTGTCTTTCAGGACATCTTTGACATTGCTATCGCATTGATTATGGTCACTGTCTTTCGTCGTAGGCTATTCAGTCCCGAGGCACTTCAAACGGGCATTCTCTCCAACAACCGATGAAGCTCAGCTATGACTGCTTGGGGTCGATCTTTGCCTTTGATGTGTGCAATGCAGCATCAACTCAGTCGATTGCGATTAATGGCCTGAATGTATTGACCATCGCATTCGCGGTCTGAGTCAGCCAATTTAACTGTTCATCCACCGTGGAGTCGTCGTCGATATTGAAGTTCTGGGTGGTGCTGATGGTCGGCGCTTGCGCGTCTCGCGAGAACGTCAGTTGGACACCAAGCGCTTGCTCTAAGTCTTGTTTGCGTTGTTCCAATCGCTCGAACAACTGCATTCCATCTTCCCCCTGAAGGCGGAAGAATATTCCGGCGACACCGTCGCCTCTCGCTCGATAGCAAACCATTGAGTTGGCGGGTGCAGGCAGCGGAAGTCGAACATAGTTTCGCCCTCCGTGCCTAGGTTTATCCTGCTCCGGGTGATCAAAGTCGGCCCGAGCAATGAACCTCTCCCAAAATGCCCTGTCTGCCTGCTTACGTAGTTCCGCATCTGGGGAAATGTCGGGAAGTTCTTCTTCTGATTCCTGGCGGGTTTCCACGGGCACGCCTTGTCCATCTATCAACACTTGACGCTTCAGCACCTCGGTTTTCAGTATTGTCGTTGGGTTAAGAAAGAGATCTCCGCGACTGTTTCGATAGATCTGAACATCTAGAAGGGAAAGGGAAGCCGGTCCCGCACCGCGGGCGTTGAGTAATTCCGAAATTGCCAATACGTCAGACCTGATGCCGTCACCCGCAACGACTAGGTCAAATTCGCCTGTAGCGAGGCAGTTTTGCAGAGTGTCCACAAACTCACTCTCTCGGATGTCGCCATAGGTATCTTGAACAAGCGAATAGATTGGATTACCCGCATCGCTAGATAGGCGGCGCTGAACAATAGCTTGCACATCAGAGAACGACATTCCGCGCACAATCGCAGCGTACTCCAACGTTTGTCCAATGACTTCGCGTCGAGCTTGCGGATTCCGCCAAAGCTTGCACTCGACAAGCACAGGTCGTCCTGATCGGCGTACGGCAAATATATCAAGATAGACCGTCGAGGTGGTGCCAGACAGGGGTAGCTCGCGGCATATCGGAATAATTGGATCGTTTGAACAGTTTGGCAAATGATTTAGAAGCGATGGATAGCTGAACAGTTTCTCCTGCAACCAGGCTTCGTCGATGCCTTGTCCAGATTGAGGATAGACGCGTTCAAACTCGATGGCGTCGGTGGCTGAAATCAGTAGTGACATAAGCGCTTCTGTTTTTTGTTGGCTGCAGGCTCCAGATGTTATTGCGAAAAGTGGCTCTACCCAACTGAATGCTGCGTCTATCGTTTATTGAAATAAGATAGATTTAAACTATAATATCGTGGATTTTAATCGACGTTGTCTATCATATGTCGCGTCCTCGAGTCCGCGTTCCAGCAATCGCCGAGACAATTGCGCTCGATCTAGCCAATCGCGGCGAGCTTACTCAGCACCGGTTGTGCGAAGAAATCGGTGTCAACCAACGCACGTGGCGGCGCATAGTTCAACGTGACGAGAAAGCCCTAGAAATTTACGAAGCCGCGCTTGACGTGCAGCGCGATCTGCTTATTCAGCAGTTGATGACCAAGGCACTTCTTGGAGACAAAGCTGCTCCTGGGGACAAAGTATCAGCAATGTTCCTACTCAAATCCGTTCACGGGCTACGCGACCATGGCGAGCAATCAACGAGTTCCAAGCCTGACCGCATTAGCTTCAACGTCAATGTGTTGCCCCCATCGATGACCGCTGAGCAGTACAACAAGCTATTCGAGAAGCAGGTCAGCGGCACGGTAATTGATGAAAGGCAGGTGCAACGTGCCTGAGCAAGCTGAAGCAGCCACCTCGATCACCCCGACTGATTACCAGCAACGATGTTTAGCGGTGCCTGAGCAATACGACCTGGCTTTGCTCGGCGGGCGTGGTGGGGCGAAAACGTTCGCGCTTCTATTGCTTATCGCGCGCCACGTAGCTGATCACGGCACGAACGCTGCCGTGCTCTTTATCCGGCAGAGCTACATCGGACTGCGCGATGCAGAACGACAAGCCCGGCTGATCTTCCACGGCGTCTTTGGCGAGCGAGTGATCTATAACTCGCAAACGCGCGTTTGGCGTTTACCCAACGGTGCGACCGTCGAGTTTGGCCAGCTAGAGAGCGAGGGGAGCTATGCCAAGTTCCAAGGACGCTCATTCAGTCTGCTCGCGTGCGATGAACTCACACAGTTCCATGATCCGAGCCTGATCGATCTGCTTCTTTCCAATCTCCGCGCCAAACCGGGTATCCCGCTGCGCTTCATTGCGGCGGGTAACCCTGGTGGGGTGGGTCATGCCTGGGTTGCAAAGCGCTTTATTCACTCTGGCTCACCGGATTGGCTACCGTTCGAAGAATCCCAGACCAAACGGACCTTTGTCCGAGCGCCTTCCACCTTCAGAGACAATCCGCACATCGATCAGGACCAGTATGTTGCGTCGTTGCGAGCAGCCACAGCCAGTGATCCAGAGCTTCTGAGAGCTTGGCTCGACAACGATTGGCACATTGCGCGCGGAGCGTACTTTGCCGATGTCATCAGTGAGCAGCGAGTTATGATCGAATCATGGGAATCGGGGTTCCCACGACGCGCACGACAGTCGCGGAGCACCGGTGCTGTCCGCTTTGAAGCAATCTCAGGGGATCGTTGGGAACTGTTCTTGTCTCATGATTACGGCAGCGCAGCGCCGTCTGTGACCTACGTGTGCGCTCTCTCGCCGGGTTCTACGGGTCCTGATGGGCGGTACTACCCACGTGGATCCATCGTGCTTCTTGATGAACTGGCTACTCACGTACCAGACGATCTGAATCGAGGACTGCGCTGGACGGTGCCCGAACTGGCCGCTGAGATTGTTCGCCTAGCCGACTACTGGCACATGCGCCCACAAGGCGTAGCTGACGACGCCATCTTTGCTAGCCACGGTTCGCAAGTTGGCTCCATCGCTGAAGAGTTTCGTAGAGCAGGGGTTACGTTCTGGCGGGCGCGCAAGAAACAGCGCGTACCCGGTTGGCACAAGATGCGCACGCTACTCCGCCAAGCGGGATCGCCTGATGTGCCGGGACTCTATGTCTCCCGGCGCTGTAAGTATTGGTGGGCTACGGTACCGGTCCTGGCGCGCGATGAGCGCCGCCCAGATGACCTGGATTCCCGTGGCCCAGATCACGGCGCAGATGCTGCCCGTTACGCCCTGGAGGGGTACTACAAGGCGTCTGTCACGAAGATTGGAGTCTAGGAGGTAAGCCCATGTTGGGTACACGTGAACGAGAAGTACTGAAACAGGCTGATTTCATCGCCTGGCTCGATGGCTTGGCTGTGGACAAGGTGCCATTCGAGGTGGACGTAATTCAAGAGAACTCAAAGACCCGCGTGCGGTGCAATGCATCGCCGACTACACCAGATATTGGGGGGCAAGCTGTCAGCGCTATCGCGCAACGCATTGGTCCGGCAGTGGGTGCCGATGTGTGGTTCAAGACACCTAGGGGTAAGGAATCATGGCGGTTCGTGGCGTTCGATGCGGAGGTAATTCAATGACAGAGATATTCGACTCGGTGAAAGTCAACGAATGGTCCCGACGTGTAGAGGACCTGGAACAACAGGCTGAAACCATCTTCCAGTCGCACCGTAAGCAACTCGATGAGTTTGCGGACTCGATGGCGCAGCGTCGGAAACCGGAAGATGGCGTGGTGCCCGTTGATCCACAGGAGCGGCACTACCTTAAACAGGTGCATTCACGCCGCGTCAGCCAAATGGATCGTGATCTACGTGAACAGAGCGCCGAAACAATCAAACGGTTAATCCGTGAAGCCAGCGAAATCGTTACGAATGGAGAAGAACAGCTTAATCACTACGAGTCTGATCAGTGGCTTGCGCGGCGGACGGTAGCGTCAGATAAACGCGCGCACTACACGCAAACCCTTGCTGCTGTAAGCCCACGGGAGTTAGAGGTGTACGCCACCCAGGCGAAAGCTACAGGCGATTTCGATTTAGCGGCTGCGGTACTGAGTCGAGCAAGTCAGTTTGAGCGTAATCAGTTGCCGTTCGATGTACATGAGTTCGTTGCGGCGCTACCTCTGCCGAGTGATTTCACAGTGGCACGGGGTCAGCTTGAGCAGGGTTGTCGGGATGCCGCGACTTTGTTGTCGCAGCTTTCACGATTCCAATCCACCGGAAAGCCTGAGTTGACCGCGAACGAGAAGATTGTGCGTGGGCTAGCTGCACATCGAGCGAACCAAAGTAAGACCAACCACTCGATCTACGGATATCAAGGGACTTAACATGGTTTCTTACCAAGGGGAGGCCATCTAAGTCACTGTTTCAGTTGATGCTATGTAGTATTCTAGCCAATAACTAATCAACTGCGATGGATCGCAAAACAACAAGATTATGGCGAATCAGTTAGTTGTCCTAGGCCTAAGGTTCAGCAACAAAGATTTCACGGCCGCGGCCGTGACAGGGACCAAGAGCGAGCCAAGTTTGATAGTGGCGGAAACAATATCCTGCCCGAACGGTTACTCCAGACCACACACGCTCAAATGGCTTGTGCAGGAAATTGAGTCGCTTATCGTGAAACATGATGTCTCAAAAGTGGTGATCAAAAAAGCCGAGGCGGCGGCCGCTCGCGGGAACGCATACGAAATGAGGGTAGAGCATGAAGCAGCAGCTTATGTTGCTGCGGCCAATGCGGGGAATCTGCCAGCGTTCAAGAAGGTTAAGGCAACTATAGCTAAGGAGCTAGGACAGAAAGGTAAAGCTAAGTACTTAACGAATCTGGATACAGAATGGATCTCTGAAAGCGTCCCACGCAGAACGGACAAAATCGATGAAGCCGCTTTGGCTGGTTGGACAGAGGTGGTTTAGTTGGCGTTTGCGTTTGATCAAAAGGAGCGCTTGGGGTCGGGATACTTCGGTGAAGTGTGGCTAGCAACCGATGTGGGGCTTCAAGTTGATCGCGCACTTAAGATCATCCCAGAACATAAAATATTCAATCCCGAGAACTTTTTTCAGGAAGCACAACTGCTGAAAGCTTCGGCGCACCCGAACGTCGTTGATGTATATGAAACGGGAACAACAGAAGATGGGTCCGTTTACGTTGCCATGGAGTATCTACCAAAGGGTAGCTTGGAAGATGAAGCTAAAGGTAGATATGTCCCGATGACGAGGGCCAAGCGGATTATGGTCGACGTTCTTCGGGCGTTGGAGCACACACATGAGAAAGGATTACTTCATCGCGACATAAAGCCCGGCAATATTCTTATTGGCCATAACTCAGAGGGAAAGTTATCTGATTTCGGTTTAGCTCTTCCGGTCGGGATTAATCCAAAAAGCCTTGGGCTAAAGGGTTATATGTACGCGCTCCACTGTGCGCCGGAAGTAAAGGTGGGGAAGCCATACTCAATCGCTAGCGAGATCTACTCCTGCGGAGTTACGTTGTATCGATTAGTAAATGGTGACACCTACCTAATCTCTGGCGATCCACCAACCATTGACGTCGACAGTTTCCGAGAATTTGTACCGACACAAATGCGCACCATTATTCGGAAATGTTTAGACCCAAATCCCGATGAGCGATACCCGGATGCCGTTTCGCTCCGACGTGCCGTCGAGAATTTAGCGATAAACATGAACTGGAACGAGTCAAAGGTTGCAGACGGTACAAAGTGGACATGTGGTCACAATGATCGTGTATACGTGGTTTCGCGCACCAGGAATGAGAATGGACGTTGGGACGTTGATGTTTTAGTAGGACCTAGTAAGCAGAAGCTCCGTCGCCGAAACAAGTTGTGCGAATCCGATATTGCTAAGTCTCAGGCGTATTCAAAAACGAGGCGTATCCTACAACGATTTGTCACGGGTCAGGAAAAATAACTGGCCCACATTGTGGCCCACTTTCTTTAGCACCAGTATGTACTGGTGAGCACGACTCCTTTTAAATCAATGCCTTAGCGCACTGGTGTGCACAGGTGAACACAATAAAACGGGTTCGAATCCCGTCCGCTCCGCCATTTCACACCGGATCTGTACCGGTCAAATGGTTTACAGGTCGTACCGGATACCCCGTTTACACATTGCTCGGTTGTACCTGACCTCAGATCCTGTCTTTGACTTCCCTCATGCCCAAGAGTTGACCGGCACTAGCGCGGCTCAAGTCATCGGTGCACAAGCCTGCGCGCGTGCAAATTCCAGAGCGTTTCCAAGGCGTGATAACCGTGGTACCGCGCTTGCGATTTGCGCAGATTGGGGCCAATCTCGGGGACTCATACGATATCCTAATTGCGGATTCTACGTAGAATCCCTGATGCACGGCTGGATCGATTGCGGTACTGGTGTGGATCAAGGGGATGTGGGACACAGGTAAACGATCAACCACACACTCAACCACACACAAGGGGGTTGAATATGAGCGATGCGCCGACGATTCAAGACTACGAACTCGACACGTCCTGGATGGACCAGATGGGTGAGTGGGGTATTGAAGCCAAACCCGGCAAACGGGGGTTGACCCTGGAAGAGATCAAAGTGGGCAGTTACGGCGATCTGCCGGAGGTGTCTCAAAACATGAGCGGCCATCCGCGCGGTGCCGGGGAACGCCCGGACGCATACCGCATTGGTGGTTACGGGGTGCGCTCGCTGTCCGAGATCTGGCTCGACAACGCCACCTTTCTTTATGAGGAGGCGCAGCAGCGGCAGTGGAGTTCTGCCACGGACATTCCATGGGAGACGGTGGAGCCGCTCGCGGACGATGTAGAGGAGGCGGAGTGCCTGCTTTGTACGTTCTTTAATGAAGTCGAATTCGTGGCGGGTGATGTCCCTGCCCGATGGGTTGCGCAAACCACGCCGGATTATCTCGAACCGCGGCAGGTCCTGTTGGCTCAGGTCATGGACGAAGCACGCCACATGGATGTCTTTCGCAAGCGCGCGCTGGCTAATGGCGGCGGTCTGATGCGCATGTCCGGGGCCACGTCCGGTTTCGTGGGCAGCATCGACCTAGCCCGGGATTTCACCGAAATGTCCACCCGGCTGCACATATCCGGCGAGGGCGCGGTGTTGTCGATGTTCCGCATGGGCGAACTGTTCGGTCAGAACGAAGCGGAAAAGCGTATGTATCGACTGTGCGCACAGGACGAAGCGCGCCATGTGGCATTCGGGGTAATGCACCTGCGCTACCTCAATGAGGCGTGTCCGGAGCGACGTGATGAGATTCACTGCTACCTCGACGAAGCGGAAGCGCAGATTATGGCGGGTTTACAGAACCCGGCCGGTACACAGGCCGAGACCAGCGAAGCCCTTGCCATTCTGCTCGGCGGTGGTAGAGAGAACTACGACGAAGGTCACAAGAAGTTGCTGGTCGTACGGCGGCGTCAGCTCAAGGAGTACATGGACCGCGTCTCCTCCGCTGGGTTCGGCGATCGTTTCGAGGATGGCGGGCGGTCGAGCATCCCGGCGCAGTACGCCGCAGCACACTAAGCAAACACGGCAGAATCGAGGAAGCAGGGGGTATGGCTGAGAAGAATGAGTCCGCGGCGGTTCCCGCGGCGGTAGCGGGCGCGGCGGCGGCCGCGGGAGGCGCACAGGTTTCGGGGGTTCCGGAACCGAAGTTCGACTGGATGGGGCTGAGTAACCAGTGGGGTGTGCGGGTCAAGCCCGGCGAACACGGCTTACGGCTGAAAGACCTCAACGTGGGGATTTACGGTGAGGTGCCGGAACTGTGGGACGATCAGACCCGGCGACCACGAGGGGCTCTACCACGGCCGGGTGTCCCGCCGTTGCCTTATAACCTGCGTGCCAAGCATCAGTTGTGGGCCGACTCCGCCGCGGATCTGTATGAGGAGGCCATTCAACGCCGCTGGATTCCCGCGACCGAGGTGCCCTGGGATTCGCTGCAACCGTTGTCGGAGGACGTGGAGCGGGCGGTCTGCCAGGTGTGTACCGAACTGATGGAATACGCCAATACGGAGATCGAAATCATCACCTATTGGCAGGACCAGATGTCCTACGGTTACTACGAGGTCAAGCAATATCTGGCCACGGCCACGTTCGACTGCGCCCGCCACATCGAAGCGCTGCGTAAACGGGCTTTGGCCAACGGCGGCGGATTGGGGCTCGAAAGCAAGGGCTCGGTCAATCGCATGATTCGGGAAAGCCGCGGCGGCTGGACCGAGTCGGTGACCTACCTGTACCTACTGCGCGGCGCCTTCACCCTGCAGTTGCTGCGCGCGTTACAACGCCACGCTCACAACGATGCGGAACGTTTCATCTGGGATCATATGTTGCAGGATCATGCCCGGCACCTGGTGTACGGCTACGATCATCTAAAATATGCGGTCACGCACAAGGAGGGTGAAGCCGGCATCATGCAGACGCTGCTGACCATCGGTGAGGCCATGATGGGCGCCGAGTTGAACGACAATGTGCTGCGCTCCGCGTCGGCCATCATTTTCGGCGGCGGCGTCGAGGGCGGTCGCCAGGAAGGGATGGCGACTTACCTGCACATGGTGGGTGACTTTGTGCGGGAGTATCTCGAGTTGTGTGACTGGTTGGGCGTGCAACGACGCGAGGCGCTCAATCCCATGCTGAAGAATTACCTGGAGTTTTGAGCATGCCTGCATTTCCTTCCGAAGCGTGGTTTCAGGCCGTTCGCAAGGTCTACAACGGCGACCCGAGCCTGCACAGTGGGGGTGGCGGTGCGTGCGACACAGTGAGCGGCTTCAAAGTGGGCGATCAGAACTATCTCATCGAGTTCGAGGGTCTGGAATGCGCCGACATCCGTGCAGCAAGCGACGACGAGATGAAGGCCGCCGATTTTGTGATCGAGATGAAGACTGAACTGTGGAAGGAGATGGTGGCCAACATTCAACAGCACGGCAAAGCCGATCTCGACCATACGCTGAATAGCATCGATCTTTCCCAGGATGAGAGCATTGCTTACTCGCCCGTAAACGATCAGTACCGTCAGGACCTGTTCTACCGGTACAACCAGAATTTTCAAGACTTCTTTGACGCATCGGCCCGCGTCAAAACAACGTTAAAGTAGGGGGGCGCAGCATGAGCGATACATTGTCCGCCAAGTGGCTGAAGCAGGCCCAATCGGGTGTCAACGACGATCCCGAGTTCAAAAAGCTTGGCTACGTAGACACCAGTGTGGCATTGAAGGTGGGTAGCCCCGTTTTTCTGATCAACTTTTCTGGGTTCAGTTGCCACGGCGTTCGCAAGATCACTAAGGCTGAGGTGCGCGATGCGGACTATGTGATCGAGATGACCCCGGACACCTGGAGCCGGTTTATCGAGGGTCGGCGTGCCGGAGACGGGCAATCACTGGCGGAACTCGATACCGCGGAAGGCGTCGTCAAGGCCGACAATCCCAGAGACAAACTCGACTTCTATCGCTACCACCTGTCGCTGCAGGCTTTTCTAGACGCGGGCGCGCGCGCCGCCTGAGGCCGGGGCGAGTTCTACCGATGCCCATCTACGCCTATCGCTGCAACGGCTGCGGTGAAGTTACCGATCGTTTGACCGCCGTCGGCGCGGCGGCGGATCACGTGACGTGTGAACATTGCGCTAGTGATGACACGCGCCGCATCATCGCCAACGTCGCCTACCATGCCTCCGAGGCGACCAAAACATCCAGGCTCGACCCCAAATACGAAAAGATGGTCGACCACGCGATGAGGAAGAGTGAAAACGCGAATGAACACCGGCTCATTAATAGAATGAAGCCGTTTTCCGGTGCGAAAAAAGTGGACTGATCTGCTCGCGTTCGAGCGGCCAGGTTTGTCGCTATGAATGGGCAGCGCGCCTAGATTGGCAGAGCACAAGTCCACGAGGATCGATGTTGCTGCGCTAAACAATCTTGGACTTTGGTCACCTACGTGGACTCACTGTTTCGCTACGAGCTCCTCCTGCACATCCAGGCTGCCAAGCGTGCGCCGGATATCACGCACGATCCAGGCGACCCAGCCCGCAAAGCCGACCCCGACCAGCGCTGTGGGTAAGAAGAGTAGTGCGGTTACCCAGAACACCAGGAAAAGTAGCCAGCGCAAATAAGCGGCAGCAAACCGCGAGGGAACCGATCGCACACCCGGCGAATATGCAAATGACTTTACGCGGAGAAACCAGCCGTTAGCGATCAACGCGGCGATAAACGCGAATCGCGGAGGTGGCGAGCTGTCGAGCTCCGGAGCATTGTCGTGCACCGCATCTCCAGCAGCGTCGCCAGCTGCAAGCGATCTTTCGATCGATCGCCATGCGTGCCGAGATGTGGGCCGCGCGAGCGTGCCGTTCAGATTTTCGGTGGATGGCACAGAGCGCCAACGGTAGAGCACGCGACCGGTGTTTGTTAGCGCCAGAACTCCTGGCTGGAAGTATCCTTTCGGGTGCTCAACGTTCCAATCCGCCCCGCGTTGCAAGAACTCGAGGTCCCCTTTGTTTGCATAAAGCGTAAGCCAGCCACGTTCGCTGCATACCTTCGATATCTCCTGATGGGGATCACCGATGTTCTCGAAGTCGAGCTCCCAGTGCTTGTGGGCCTGATCGGCCAGATGCTGCGGCTCGCTGGTGATAGCGTAGATCTCACCACCGGCAGCGCGAATTTTTTCGACTATGCCCTCGTTCATGTAGCCCCGTAACTCGGCGCGACATGGAGGTCACCAGAACCCTCGGTAAAAAAGCAGGACGACGAATGCGTGTTGCGACAGCATTTTGTCGAGCCAACTGCTACGGACGCCCGGCGGAGGGTCTAGTTCTGCCTGTGGTTTCTTATCTTGTGGCGCCACAAAGGTGTCGGTGAATTCGACCTCCCAGGCATCGACTGAGCCGCTCACTTTGAAAGAGCGTTGCTCGCAGCGATCTCCGCCGCACAAGATGAGCCGTAATTCTTCCGATCCGCTCAGGGCTTCCTCTGCATCGAGGATGCCCGTTACCTTGAATTCGTCGGCAGCCGACTCCACCGAGTCGTTGAACCAAGCTAGCGCCGCGTCGACCCGCGGCTGTAACGTGTCGGGAATGGTTTCGCTGACTTGCGGCATTGCTCCTCCTTCTGATATGTCGAGCTGGTGGTGCGGAAAGAGCGCACCTTTAGCGTTACCGGAGCCATCGGGCTTTCGCAGGGAACGGTACGACACCAGTGTGAATCGCTAGGCGTTTGGGTGCAACGGCCGCGCCGTAAGAACCTAACATCTCCGGCGATGCCTCGCATTAGTTGCAAGGTTGAGCCTAGTTTTTGTCTTCCGCGAAGTGATACAGACACTTGGGTCGAAACCAACATCTTGCTGCCGTACCGAAGCGACGGTGGCTTTTGCAGCTCACTCTTCTGCAACATCGAGTTCACGCACTTCAGCGCTCCGCCCGCGTTCAGAACTGTTTGACTCGTCACGTCGGTGATTATTCACTGTCCTTTATATAAAGGTCAGGGATCGAGAAATGAAAAAGGTGGAGTTCTACCGCAATGCGCGCAATGATCTGACGGGTCCGCTCGCAGGAATCCGAGTCATTGAGGCGACCACAACCTGGGCGGGTCCGATGTGTGCGGCCGTGCTTGCCGACTTCGGCGCGGATGTTATCAAAGTCGAAATCCCAACAGGCGATATCAGTCGGGCTGTATTGCCAATGCTGCCGGGCAGTGACGTCAGCGTCATGCACGCAACCGTCAACAGGAACAAACGCGCGGTGTCATTGGATGTACGTACCGAGCAGGGTAGAGAGATTTTTCTCGAGCTGGTTGCCAGCGCAGACATCGTGGTCGAGAACTTCAAAACCGGCACGATGGACGGCTATGGTCTGGGTTACGAGCACTTGACCAAGATAAAGTCGGATATCGTCTATGTCTCCATAACTGGCTGGGGACAATTTGGACCGAATCACCAGGCGGCTGCGTACGACCCTCTCGCACAAGCGTCTTCAGGCTTCATGTCGGTAACAGGGGCCCCGGACGGACCGCCCACCAAAGCTGGCACTTATCTGGCGGATGACCTCGGTGGTCTGCATGGTGCCCTGGGTGCCATGGCAGCACTGCGCCATCGGGACCGGACCGGTGAAGGACAACACGTCGATGTGTCCCTGCAAGACGCTTTGTTGTTTCAAAGCAATGGATTGCCGACGCTTGGGGCCATGGGCGTTGAACCTGAGAGAACTGGTAACCAATTTGGTGCAGCAGCACCCGCCAGTGTATTTAATTGTCTTGATGGCGCTGTGTACGCAGGTGTGTTACTCGACAGTCATTGGCGTGCACTTGCACCGATTATCGGCGCGCCCGATTTGGCGGAACATGTGAGCTTTGCTACTCGCGTCGAGAGATTGGCAAATCGAGAAGCCTGTAACGTTTTGCTGGGGAATTGGCTAGCTGGTCGCACCCGAGGCGAAGCGATTGATGTGCTGCGAGAGGCTGGTTTACCGATTGCGCCTGTGAATACCTACTCTGAAGCTGCACGAGACCCACATGTACTAGAGCGAGACATGCTTCAGGACATCGAGCTACATGACAGTGTAACTGCGCCTATTGTGGGCCCGGCCGTAAAATTCTCTCGCACGCCCACTCGCGTACGTAGCCGTGCACCTGAAATGGGTGAACACAATGCTGAGATTCTCGAATCTATCGGCCTTGATGCGAAGGCACAGCAAGAACTTCTGGCTTCAGGTGTCATCGGTTAGGCCGAGCCCTGGATTGTTTACACCGAAGCGGTGCCTAACTATGATAATAGTTAAATATTGAATTGAAGTTGTCGGTATGGAAGATGCAGCTGCGACGGACGTGGTGAAACTAGCGCTGGGTGATATTGATTTTGATCCCGATGCACTGAAAGCCAAATATCTTGAGGAACGAGATAAGCGCTTGCGCGATGATGCGAACGACCAATACATAGAGGTCAAAGGCGATTTCTCTAGCTACGTGGATGATCCCTATGAGACTAGAGTCGAGCGGGAACCGCTGAACGATACCGTTGAAATTGTCATTATCGGTGGCGGTTTTGGTGGTCTGCTTTTAGGCGGCAGGCTCCGTGAAGCCGGATTCGACGATATTCGCGTGATTGAGAAGGGCGGCGACTTTGGCGGCACCTGGTACTGGAATCGCTATCCCGGAGCCATGTGTGATGTTGAGTCGTATTGTTACCTGCCGATGCTTGAAGAGCTCAATTATGTACCGAAGCACAAGTACTCCTTTGCGCCGGAGATCATGGCTCATACGCAGAGTATCGCGAAACACTATGGGCTCTACGACAATGCCTGCCTCTCGACGGAGGTCACCGATCTCACTTGGGATGAAAATGATCAGTACTGGATAATCAGTACGAACCGTGGCGATCGTATGCGTGCGCGATATGTGGCCATGGCCAATGGTCCGCTCAATCGCCCGAAACTCCCGGGTATCCCGGGAATCAGTGAATTTAGAGGCCACACATTTCACACCAGTCGTTGGGATTATGAATACACAGGCGGTGATTCCAGCGGCGGCCTGACCAACCTCAAAGACAAACGCGTAGGGATCATTGGTACGGGTGCCACGGCGGTGCAGTGTATCCCTCACTTAGGGGAATGGGCGGGTGAGCTCAAAGTGTTCCAACGCACGCCATCTTCGGTTGACGTACGCAACAACCGGCCCACTGATCCCGAGTGGGCAGAATCGCTCCAGAGCGGTTGGCAATACGAACGGATGGACAACTTCAATGTACTTGTCAGCGGCGGCGATCAGGAAGAGGACCTTGTTGCCGATGGCTGGACCGACATCTTCCGTAATCTAACCGGTATCGCGGCTAAGCAGGTGTCTCGCAAGCTTGGGCGAAGACTCACTGGCAGGGAAAAAGGTCATCTCATGGAGATGGCCGATTATCAGAAAATGAACACGGTTCGTGACCGCGTCGATCGCATTGTTGAAGATAGAGAAACGGCTGAGGCGCTTAAACCTTGGTATCGACAGTTTTGCAAACGACCCTGCTTCCACGATGAGTACCTACCCACGTTTAATCGTGACAATGTCCATCTCATCGACACGCAAGGCAAGGGGGTTGACCGCATCACGGAGAAAGGTGTCGTCGTAGATGGCGTTGAACATGAGCTGGATTGCCTCATCTTTGCTACTGGTTTTGAAGTGGGCACGGGTTACACGCGACGAGCGGGATACGACGTCGTCGGCAAAGATGGCCGTAGGCTGAGCGAGAAGTGGGGGGATGGCTTGAAGACGCTGCACGGATTCACGACGCACGGCTTCCCCAACTGTTTCTTTCTAGGATTCACGCAAGCCGCCGTCACTGTAAACGTGCCCCATGCTTTGAATGAACAGGCGGTTCATATCTCACATATCATGAACGAAGCCAGAAGCCGAGGCGCACACACCATAGAGGCCAGTGCTGAGGGTGAGCAAGGCTGGCTTGACGAGATCAAGCGCACCGCTAAGTTTGGCGAGCGCTTTCGCTCGGAGTGTACGCCGGGTTACTACAACAACGAAGGTAAGCTCGATAACCCCAATGGATTTTTCACCAGCGGCTATGGGGGCGGTCCGATTAAGTTCTTCCGCATTCTGGAACAATGGCGAGAGACAGGTACGTTCGATGGTATTGAGTTTGGCGACTAAGCCATGAGAACGTACGCAGGATTGGCAGAGGTCTATTACCAAGATGCTGATGCGGCTAAAGCGCATATGAAGCAACTCGGCCCGGACCCGTTTCTAAAGTACACCGAACCCGCTGGTTACCTGAACGGTTACGAGGTGATTGGCATCGACTAGTTCGTGCGGATCAGACGTCAAAGCGCCAGAATTCTCCGTCTCGTACAATGTGCCCTGCGGTCGGAGAAGTGAAATGTGTGCCTAACACCAACGTTTCGTCCCCATACTCATGCATGAAACGGAGCCGTGTCTCTTCCGCCAGTGCACCATCGACATCGGCAATGTCTTTCCATCCAGGGTTTGCGAACTGCAGCGGGTGGTGGAATAGATCCCCGGTGATGATCGCGCGCTCCCCCCTGGATTGGATGAGCACACTGACATGCCCGGGTGTGTGACCCGGGGTTGGGACTAGACCCACTTCATCGGTGATTCGGTGGTCGGTTTCGACGAATCGCACCAAGTCCGATTCTATGATGGGCAGGATTGAATCCGCCTTGGCCTGCTTACCGAAGGGGTCGTCCTCGTGTTCCCAAAAAGCCCACTCTTCCCGGCCGATCAGATAACGGGCATTTGGGAACGTGGGTACCCAGCGATCGTTTTCAAGAACGGTATTCCAACCCACGTGATCGACGTGCAAATGAGTGCACAAAACAGTATCAACGGCCTCGCGGGCGGCGCCTCGCTCAGAAAGCCTTTCGAGGAAATCAGAGGTTCTTTTGTTCCAATTGGGGGCGTCGCGTTCCTTGTCGTCACCTATACAGGTATCGACCACTATAGTGGCGTCGCCGGATTGAATGACAAATGTGTGCACCGAAACGATCATGGTTTGACCGTCTGATTTGAAAAAGTGTGGCATCAACCAGCTGTGATTGGGGACGAGCTGTTCTGGTTTTGCCTCAGGAAACAAGAAAGTGGTCGGCATATCCATCAAGAGATCAACCACGCGGTGAATCTGTACATCACCTATTTTTCATGACTCCAAATGCTTCCCCTTTTAGTGATGGTAGTTACCGCCCTGGGGGGCGATACACTGTGATGGGTCGTGTCTTCGTAATCCAGGAGGCCTGGCGGGTCCAGGGTCTGCCGAGTGACACCCCGCCATCAACGATTTGAGCGTGCCCGGTAATGAAAGATGCGTGATCTGACACCAGAAACGCGGCGGCCTCAGCGATGTCTTTGGGGTCCCCTGCGCGTTCAACAGGTTGTGCTCCTGATGCGAAATCCCGAAACCGTGTAATCTGCTCTTCGTCCGCGTCTAATCCGACGGCTAGTGGTGTGGTAATGAATCCGGGACATATGCAGTTGACCCTGATGTTCCAGTGCGCAAGTTCGAGTGCTGTTGTCTGGGTCAGCGAAATCACTGCGGCCTTTGCGACGGAATAGAGATGTGGGGAATACCCGGACATCAACCCGGCGACCGAAGCAGTATTTAGAATGTTGCCGGACCCTTGCGGCTTCATGACGCGCGCGGCGTGCTTGATACCAAAGAACACACCCTTCAAGAGGACGTCCATAGTGATGTCATAGTCTTCCTCTGAAGTCTCATCGATCGGGCCTAAGGCACCGCCAAATCCGGCATTGTTGAACATACAATCGAGCCGGCCGTGGCGGTTTAACGCGGCATCTACAGCCCCAGACACCTCTGCTTCGCTAGTCACGTCGACGCGAACGAATGACCCGTCGATTTCGCGGGCGAGCGTATCCCCGCGCTCTTCCTGAAGGTCGGCAATGACGACCCGCGCGCCCCGTTCGGCAAATAGTTGTGCTGTAGCTGCGCCGATACCGCTCGCCCCACCCGTGACCAGTGCGACTCGATCCTTAAGATCCGTCATATGAGCTTCCCCGTTCCAGTATGTCCAGCATTCAGCCAGCCTCAATCCGTCTAACAAGGACGTACCCTATATAGGGTGGACACGCACCGGCACATTCTTGATGCCGCGAATAAAATTGTTAGGTAGGCGTTCGACGTCTCCAACCACTTCTACGGTATGGAAGCGTTTCATGATCTCTTCCCACAGAACGCGAAGTTGGAGTTCGGCCAGCCGATTGCCCATGCAGCGATGGACGCCGAAACCAAAGGAGACGTGGGCCCGGGCATTAGGCCGATCTATGATCAGTTTGTCGGCATCTTCGAACACGGTTTCATCGCGGTTGCCGGACAGATACCACATTACGACTTTGTCACCTTTGGCGATCTTCTGACCGCCCAGCTCGTAGTCTTGTAGTGCAGTGCGCCGCATATGAATCACCGGCGTTTGCCACCGCACGATTTCCGCCACCATGTTTGGGATGAGACTGAGATCATCGCGTAACTTCTGGTATTGGTCCGGGTATTGATTCAGCGCAATGACACCGCCACTGATGCTGTTTCGCGTGGTGTCGTTGCCGCCCACGATGAGCAGCAGAATGTTGCCCAGAAACTGGTCGGGATTTTCATTCATACGGGCCGTAGTCTCATTGTGTTGCAGCATTGAAATCAAGTCGAATGTCGGTAGTTGTCCGGCTTTTGCGGTCCAGAGCTGATAAAAAGCACCGGCAGCTTGCATGAGTTCGTTGTAGCGCTCCTGCATATCAATGCTGTCGTCGCCGGTAACTTCCGGAATAGCGGTGGCCAGATCCGACCAGTGCACAAGCTTACGTCGATCCTCATATGGGAAATCGAACAGCGTCGCGAGCATGCGGGCAGTCAATTCGATGGAAACTTCCTGTACCCAGTTGAATGTTTGCCCGACGGGTAGATTGTCGAGTATGTCGGCGGCGCGTTCGCGGATGAGCGGTTCAAATTCTTTCAGATTTTGAGGTGCGACGGTGGGTGCGACTGCCATCCGTTGCGGCATGTGTTCCGGCTCATCCATCGTGATGAAGCTTTGGCCCTGAATTTGACCCTCGACCACCGGTGGATCAGCGATTGCAATACCGCCAAATTCCGACGACGATGAAAAAACGGCGTTGTTGGAGTCGACCTCTTTAATGAGTTCGTGACGGGTCACCGACCAAAAAGGACCATTCACACTATCTGCTCGGTAATGAACAGGTGCTTCTTTACGCAGCCGTGCGAACCAGGGTTGCCAAATGTCTTGGTGAAAGAGTTCGGGTTGACTCACATCGATCTCTTCCAGTGGTAGCGCGTTCACCTCGATGGCGTTCATGCTCTAAATCCTAATCAATTGAAGTTGCTTACTGTTCATCCGTCACCCAGGCGATGGGTTCGTTCAGAAGATCCGGAAAGTTCTTTTCCCAATAGCGAATGCCCGCATCGTGAGTCAGCATCGAGATTTGCCGAGCGGAATCGGGATCGCCCGCTTCGATGGCTTCGACCATTTTTAACGAATGCTTCAAGTATGCGCGCCAGTGGCTGGCGCTGTATTCGACCCTTGAGTGATCACTCATACGGTGCAGCGCATTGACGAGATAGCTCAGGACGAGATTGTTCGACGCACTCGCCACGAGCTCGTTGAAGTTCCGGGCCACTAAAGTGGCTCGGTCGGATTCCGTTGTTAAATCTCTGAGTCGAGCCAAACTCTCTCGCAAGATGGCAATGTCTTGGTACGTTGCGTGCTGAGCAGCTTCGGCAGCTAAGATAGGGTAGATCGCTTTACGAGCATCGAGAACTGCGCGAAAGGTTGCGTTCGCGAACTGCAGTTGTAGAGAGAGTGCGCTCGTCAGGTGATCGAGCCCGGGGACGGCGACGATCGGTCCGCCGCCCGGACCGGCTTTAATTCGCAGCGCACCCTGAAATTCCAGAAATCGAAGAGCTTCACGAACGGTCGCGCGCGCGGCGCCTTGCTTCTCCACCATGACATGTTCAGGTTCCAGTTTTGAGCCTGGTTTTAGTGATTTTGCTTGTATATCGCTGACAATGTTGCGTGCAACACGAGTTGCTGCACGTTGGTTAAGTTCCTTTGCGGCCACGAGCCTTGAGTTCCTGTTTACTTCGTATGTGTTAACTATGATACTAGTTCTTGAAGCCGGTACAAGGGGAGGTGCAGCGTGAAACTTGGACTGAGCATTGGCTATTCGGGTGGTGAAATGCGGTTACCCCTCGAAAAGGTGCAACTGGCAGAACGGCTCGGCTATGACAGTATATGGACAGCAGAAGCCTACGGGTCGGATGCGCTGTCACCACTTGCGTATCTCGCGGCAAAAACCGAACGGATCAAATTAGGCACGGGCGTGATTCAGCTGGCCGGGCGAACGCCTGCAAACGCGGCGATGTCCATCGCGACGATTGATGCCTTGGCCGGTGGTGGGCGAGTGATTTGTGGTATCGGGGTTTCTGGACCGCAGATCGTCGAAGGCTGGTACGGACAACCCTGGGGTCGACCCTACTATCGAATCAAAGACTACGTCGCGATCATGAAGAAGATCCTGGCGCGAGAGGAACCCGTTGTGCATGAGGGTCAGGAGATCAGCTTACCTTTTACCGGTGAGGGCGCCTTGGGTGTTGGCAAGCCTCTTAAGTCGATTCTGCACATGAATCCGAACATTCCGATATGGTTGGGCACCGGCATGGAGTCAACCGTTCGGCTTACCGCCGAAATTGCCGATGGCTGGCTGCCGCTGGGCTTGGTGCCGGAAACCTATGAGACCTACCGGCCATGGATTGAAGAAGGCTTGGCCAAGGCCGGTAAGGATCACACCCAGTTTGAAGCGCAAGGAGGAGGTGCCGTGATCGTCACTGACGACGTGCAATCTGCGCTAGACCGTTTAAAGCCCAACATTGCGCTCTATGTGGGTGGTATGGGTCATAAGAATAAAAACTTCCATAAAGAAATGATGATTCGTCGGGGTTATGGCGAAGCGGCGGAACGTATTCAGGAGTTGTATCTAGCCAAGCACAAACGAGAAGCCATAGAGGCCGTACCGGATGAGTTTGTCGATCAGGGTGCCCTGGTCGGTGACCGCGCACGTATTCAGAAACGTTTTAGAGACTGGGAAGACAGTGGCATCACTGGATTTACGGTGAGTGGTAACGAGGAAGCTTTGCGGTTGATGGCAGAGCTCGCCAGGCTTAACGTGGATCCGACAAGTTAAGGGAGATAGAGATTGAGTTCGACTGAAGACGAAAAACAAGGTTCTACACGTGAAGATCCACCTCGCATGGTCAAGTGGTCACCACCTTATCGGCGCGAAAACGTGGAGATGCCGGAATTTGACCTCATTGAGATTGAAAGGGATGCACCGATCGGTCGCATTGTTCTCAATTCTCCCGAAAAGCGAAATCCGCTGGGTTATGAACGCTTGCTGCAGATTGAGATGGCGGCGAAGCTGCTGGAATTGGAAGATGATATCCGCGTCATCATCATCAAAGGCCAGGGCCCGAGTTTTTGCGCAGGTTACGACATCACGCCCGTGAAGAAAGGCGAGCGTCAGCGCAATATGCCACCGGGTGGCTACATCAACAAGAAACGGGACCGGCTATGGCAGTCCTACGATCTCGAACATGCCCGCGTCTATATGACGTTGTTTGACTTGCAGAAACCCGTTATCGCGCAGATACAGGGGGCATGTCTCGCGGGCGGGACTGAGCTGGCTGGCTTTTGTGATCTCAGGATCGTCGCTGACGATGCCAAGATAGGCTGGCCGGTGGGACGCAACTGGTCGCCCGGCAACTTACAGTACATACCCTGGTTGGTAGGCATGACCAAGGCAAAGTACTACATGTTTACTTCAGAACCGATGACAGGTCTGGAGGCTGTACAGTGTCAGTGGGCGTCCGAGTCAGTGCCCGAAGAACAGCTGGAAGCACGGACTGAAGAACTTGCGCAGTTAATCGCGATGACTCCCACCGATCTGATCATGATGACCAAGCGCAGTATCAATCGCCAGTTTGAGGTGATGGGCTTCAAGACAGGCATCGCCACGAGTGTGGATCTGCTCGCCCTGTCCAGTTTCCGTGATCAAGGCCTTTATACGCCTCGGGGTAGCGATGGTGAGGGTGGAGATGAGTTTATGCGCCGTGCTGAGCAAGATGGCTTAAAGGCTGCGCTTAGGTGGCGGGAAGAGACGTTTGGAAACAAGTATCGTGAGGACAGCTAAGAGGCGTAGGAGCCAGCAATGGAATACCCGTTAGAAGGCATCAAAGTCTTGGACTTCTCGCGCGTGGTGGCAGGACCATTTGCAACACGATTGATGGCTGATCTGGGTGCCGATGTCGTCAAAGTCGAACCACCGGAGGGTGACGGGACGCGAATTCACGGGAAGAAGATTAAAGGCATCTCGGGATATTTTAATCAGCAGAATGCGGGTAAGCGCAATATCTGTATGAATCTGCGTCATCCGGATGCAGTTGGTCTGGTGAAAGAGCTTGTCATCGCTGCAGACATTGTGGTGGAGAATTATAGACCTGGCGTCATGCGGCGGTTAGGCATCGATTATGGCGTGTTATCCGCTTCGAACCCCAGCCTCATTATGTTGTCGATTTCCGGCTACGGACATGACAGTCCGGAATCACACCGGCCGTCGTATGCACCTGTGGTACACGCAGAGGTTGGGCTCATGCACAGAATGGCGGAGCGCAATCGCACGGAGCCCGGAGATTTACCTTTGTCTGTAGCGGATACCAATGCCTCTCTGCACGGTTTGATCGCGGTATTGGCTGCGCTCAACATGCGTCATTACACCGGGCGCGGTCAGCATATCGACATGTCTATGATGGATGCCACGTTTGCTACCGATGATCGCGCCCATTTCGAATTGGAAGACTCGCCTGACACACTGCCGGTATGCCCGATTATCGATTTCCCGTTTGGCCGAGTGTTCTTGGCGACAGACATGAAGTTGATGTTCAAGAAATTGCAAAAACATTTTGGTTTGGAAGACCCCACACCGGAGGGTGCAGATCTTGAAACAAAGATCGCGGTACGCAATGAAGCTATTGAAGCACGTCTAGGCGAATGTCGGACGGAGGCTGAGTTCGGTACGTTGATGGATGTCATCGACATTCCCTGGGGATTAGTGCGAGATCCCCGCAAACTCAGGCAACAAGCCACGCTTAAGCATCGCAGGCGCATCGTGGATATTGATGATCGTGACGGCGCCACACGACCGATTGCAGACTCACCTTATATGTTCTCTGCAGCAAAGAGTGGTGTTCGGTTTCCTGCCGGTCATCGAGGTGAGCATAATCGTGAAATACTCTCTGAGTGGCTGAGTTTGAGTGATGACGAAATCGGTCAGCGGCGGCTATCCGGTTTGATAGCTGATAGTTCAGACCTTCCGTCAACTTGATGCCAAAACCGCTCGGACGGATTGAAGAGATTACGCCGCAGTGGATGGCGGAGGCGCTAGGGTTCGACAGATCTGTGAAAGATCCTGTTCGTGAGGTCGAGTTTGGCCCGGTTGGCACTGGACAAATGGCTGACAGCTTCCGCGTAACCATTGAAGGGGATGAGGGTGTACCTTCCAGCGTTATCGTCAAGATGCACGCTGTGGACGAGCTGGCGCGAGAGGCGGGCGCGGGAAGCGCCTATCGATCAGAAGTTGGTTTCTATTCGGACCTGGCCGGTACAGTGTCTATACGCACCCCCCGCTGCTTTTGCGCGGTAGGACCTGATGAGGATGCTCGATTTGCGTTGGTGCTGGAGGATATGGCGCCCGCCAAGCAAGGGGATCAGATCCTCGGTTGCACCGTGGACCAAGCGCGAGATGCGGTTGAGAACCTGGCGGGCTTGCACGGCCCCAGATGGTGCGATCCCTCTTTATTGGAACTCGCGTGGCTGCGTCGAGTCACGCCGGCAGAAGCAGAGGTTTTCCAGGCTACCCTGATAGAACGTACTGAAATTTTCGTCGATCACTACAAAGAACGGATATCTGAGGAGGATATCGATGTTCTGGAGAACTTTGCGCCAAGATGTGGTGCGTGGCTCATGGATCGTAGTGAACGTTTTTCCTTGGTACACGGAGATTATCGCCTGGACAACTTGCTCTTTGGGGGGGCAGAGATGCCGATCGCTGCGGTAGATTGGCAGACACTTGAAGTGGGTAACCCCGGTCGCGATCTCGGATACTTTTTGGGGAACAGTTTGCTCCCTGCCGATCGGAGGGAGCATGAGCGAGAGCTGGTGAGCGCATACCATGGCGCGCTCATGTTATTTGGGGTGACTGACTATTCCTTTGAGGCGTGTTTCGACGATTACCGTTTCGGACACTTCCAGGGGCCACTCATAACGGTTCTAGCAGCGGCGAGTTTGACTCATACAGAGCGCGGGGATGAGATGTTTGTCGCGATGTGTACGAGGGCTTGCCGGGCGATCAGGGATCTAGAAAGTTCCGAGTTGCTGCAGGGCTAAGTCGTCAGGTGCCGGTAAAGACGGGTTTGCGTTTCTCAAAAATCGCGCGCACAGCCTCTTTGCCGTCATTGCTGGCGAGTCCCCGTCCGGTGTATTTGAGCTCTTCGCGTATCAGTGTTTCTAGATCTTCGGGGAGGCCAGCACGTGCTACTTGAAGTTTTGTTTGACGAGCGGCTAGTGGTGCAACTTCCGCGATCTTTTCACAGTACGCGAGAAATTCCTTTTGGAAAGAATCATGGTTAACAACGTCGCCCACCATACCCATCGAATGCGCGGCTTCGGCATCGACAAACTCGACTTCCAATAGAAAGCGCATGGCGCGTTCATGTCCAACCGCTTGTGGCAAACTCCATGTGAGCCCACAGTCCGGAGACGTGCCTGCACGTGCATATCCGGGATGAAACCTCGCCTGGCTGCTTGCCATGCGTATGTCACAGCACATCGCCAGAGATAAACCGGCTCCGATCGCTAGTCCGTTGATACCCGCGATGACCGGTTTTTCACAGTTCACGCGGATGTTGGTGACCAGTTGAACAGCCGCCTCAATTGTGTCTCTGCCTCGTTCTCGACTTTTGGCAGGGCTTAAATCCGCCCCAGCGCAGAATGTATCGCCCGCGCCTGTAATCCCTATAACGCAGACGTCATCGTCATGGGTTGCGTGCGCCACGGCATCAACCACTGCTCGGGTCAGATCCGGAGATAACGCGTTCTTCTTCTCCGGACGGTTCAGTGTGAGTATTCGCACTCCATTGATGGTGTCTTCCAGTAAGATGTTTTCGTCCGTCATTGCCTGAGCCTCCCATCCGGTTCATCGACGTGGGCGATGCCATCGCCGAAGGGTGCGTCTCTACGTCGTAAAGCTTCTCGAACGCCGTGTTCGCGGCTATCGCTGATCCAGGTTTTTGCGCCGGGTGCGCGATGCGCACGGGCATCATTCTCTGCAGCCAAGCGTTGTAGTACTTGCGCGCCCATCATTTCCAGCGACAAGTTGGTGATGCGTTTGTTTGCCGAGAGCAGATCGGGATCGATCAGGACCAAGCGATCCGCAATTCCTTCGGCTTCGTCTTCGAGTTGTTCGAGAGGCACAGCCTTCAATGCGAGACCGATCTTCGCGGCGTCTTCGCCGGTGATCGCATCTCCCGTCAGTTGTAAGCGCTTCGTCCACTGCGGTCCGCAGTGATACATCCACAGGTTGCTCGGCAGGGCGCCCATGGACCGGGCAGCCGGAAAGCCGAAACGGGTATCGTTGGCGACAACCACTAAATCACAAGCCATGGCCAGATCGGTACCACCGGCAAGACAAGCGCCATGCACCTGTGCGATAGAAGGCTTGTGCATTTCCCAGAGGGTGCGGATGCGCCGGTTGCAGCGCTCGATAAACCAGACATCATCGTCGTGGGTGCGTCCTGTACGCTTACCGGATCCAGGTTCGCCTCGCGGCATGGCACTAAGATCGTAACCGGCGCAAAACGAGGGGCCTTCACCTTTCAGAATGACGCAATGCACGTTCTGGTCTTCATCGGCACGCCATAGGGCATGCTCCAGCTCCTCGAGCATGAGCTGAGAAATGGCGTTATGGGTTTGCGGTCTTGCTAAGGTGATGCGTGCCCGACCTTCTCCCACTTCGTAGCGGATGTCTTGATATTGATCGTCCGTCATGCGGCGGCTCCCATCCGTTGGTTAAGCGCGGCGGCATTGTCGTGCAGGATCTTTTTCTGCACATCTAGAGAAATGTCTTCGATTTCGTCGAGTATGTCTCGTGGATGTTCCAGGCCTTCCATGTGCGGCCAGTCGGAACCGACGATGACGCGGTCTACGCCCATGTGGCCGATCACCTCGCGAATGTCGTCTTCCCAAAACGGATTGATCCAAACGTGTTCTTTGAAGCTTTCCGCGGGATCGTCGTCGTAGTAGGTGGGTGTGCGCTCCTTACTATGCGCAAAGGCACGCAGGAGGTCGCCCAAGAACTCTGACCCGTTCTCGACGCTGGCGACCCGTACGTTAGAAAATCGTTCAAACAAGCGATCAAACACAAGGCTTGCGAGAAAGTCGTTGATGTTTCGTGCCCGATGGAAGTTGGTCACGCTTGGCTTGCGTCCCATGCTCAACACATCTTGGTTTTTGACGTCGTAACCATTGCTGTCGTGACGGGTCGCACCGATGTGCGCAACGACGGTAATGCCGGCTTCGTTCACGCGGGACCAGAATGGATCAAACTCGGGCGCGGCTGGATTGCGTGGTCCCCTGCGTGTATAGACAGCGCTTGGCCGCATCACGAGGACACGGGCATCTTTCTTAAGCGCTTTTTCGAGTTCAGCGCAGGCCCAATCGACATCTGCAAGAGAGACGTAAGGTGCTGCGAATAATCGATTTTCGTAGTTGAATCCCCAATCTTCATCCAGCCATTGGTTGAAGGCGGTGTAAAGCGTACAAAGTGCATCGACGTCTTTTTTCAGAAGTTCTTCATAGAGTATGGCAAGAGTTGGAAAGAGCCATGCCGCTTCGAGCCCTTGCTCGTCGAGTCTTGCTAACCGGGCTTCTCGATCCATGTATTCTGGAGGCATGGGTTCAAGCGACGAACGAATGAGTGCATCACTCGTTGTCCCGTTTGGGTTACCGCGAAAAAGTTCACGAAGAACGCCAGGTTTGGAAATAGGATCGAACGTCGGGTTGGTAAAGCGATCGATTTTTCCGGCAATAGAGTGATACTTACGGCCGTTCTCCAGGGTGACCCACTGCACGCACCGCGATTGCATGGCCTTAGGTACGTGGCGCGTAAACGCGTCGTGTGACTCATAGTAGTGGTTGTCAGCGTCGAAAAACTGACCGTCGAAATGCGGCATGGTGGCGTCTCCCTAAATCATAACTATGATACTAGTTTTGATTTCAGCGGCAAGGCTCAAGATGAGCGCGGCATCCAGAAACCCTAGAGGCAGGTACAACGGTGGCGATTACCGGCTCCGGTTTACGACGTATACTGTCTGTCGGGTCGTTCACTGGGACGCACGTTGACAATCGCGAAGTAGGCACCTCGGATTTGGGGGCACTGGCGCCGCCCAAATACGCAAGTAACCTTGGTTTTGCCTGCCGTATTCCTTATGCTCAGCCAGCGACTCAGGTAGACAATCTATGTCAGGGGAGGAATAGACGTGACGATACACCCAAGCTTAAAGGTGCTGGTAGCACTCTGCTGCGCGCTGATACTCATGGCCCAGGTCCGCGCCGACGATATTTCTGTCGACGGACACGCCATTCCGCGGCTTGCGGATCCGGCGATTCACATCGAAGACCAGGCGGCGGTAGATGCGCTTTTCGCCGGATTCATAGCGGATCCGCCAACGGATTTCCATACTGTGGAAGCCGCCGAATCGGTCGCTGATCTGGCGCTTCCGCAGCCGCGACGCCTCGGCAGTGTTGCCTACGTGCGCCCGGGTATCGGCAACATCATGTTTTCGCCTGCGTGGGTCTATTTGTTAGCCATGCACTTCGACAATGTCGTGCTCATGTATACGAACATGACCGACCCGACTCCCGGAGCAACGGACGTGCGTCGAGTCACCGAGCTGGCCGGCGTACCGATACCTCGAAGCATAAAGCCCCACGTGCGTGTGTTTGCGATCGGCAGCGCCAATTTCAATGCAATCAGTTTTCTGCAGCAGTCCGACACGACTCTCGAGCAGCTGGAAATATTGCGCACGCACCGATTGACCCGGGGAAAAGTGCTCAAAGATGCGCGGAACGTCTGGATGTTCGCCCATAGTCAGGGAATGATCGATACGGTGATCACGGACCACCGACTGCGAAGTGCCGGGCTTCCCACCTTCGATCGCGTCATCGGCATCGCCGGTGCGGTCAAAGGCGGTCGCTTGATCGAGTCGTTCATCGGTCCGGACCTGATCGCTGGGGCGACGTTTCTAGCGGGTGAGCAGGGCGGGGCGGCGTTCGAGTTGGTGGGTAAAACCAATACGGTCAACTCGCTGATCGACATCCTCGAGATTCCGGGACCCGACTTCGCCAAACCGCTGAACCTGGACATCCGTCTACTCAACCGAACCTTTGCGGCTTTCGGCGGCGTGCTGGACAGTCTTGCACCGCAGGGCAACGCGCGCGCGGGATTACTCGCTTTGACCGATATCCCGGATGGAGACGGTGTGGTGAAACCCAACGATGGGGTGGAGGATTTCGATTCTACAACGCTCGGTCAACACAATAAGATATTCCAGCAGGTCGACCATATTCAAATCACGGAAGACCCTGCCCTGTTAGCCGAGATGTTAAACGTCATCGTGGCAGCGCTGGCCGAAGAAGGCTAGCAGTGCCTGACCCTGTCACCCAAGGCCAAACAGCGAACCTTTAACAGTTGCATAACGGCAGACCTCAACCAACCACGCTTTGTCGGCGTCGGTAAGTGGGCTGCCGAAACGCAGCAGTTGCTGATCGGAACGCACCACAATCTCGCTCTCACGATCTCTATAGTCGTTGCCGCCGATGTTTCCGAGATCACCCGGGTGTTGATCCTAATCAAGTACTGCACCCCTTGGAGAGTATATGCTCGGCCGTCCAACCAGACCGCAGGAGAGGAGTAAAGCTATGGCCAATTCAATTGGTGAATTCGAACTCAATCACACCGGCAGTGCGTACCTGAGGAACGATGAGGGTGTGGTTGTTGCGTATTCGAACTTCGAAGGAACCGCTACCGGGTTCGGCACGGTGATGGGTACACTGACGGTGCCGTTGCCGGAACACGGCGCAACTTCCGGCACAGCCGTTTGGACCAGTCAGGGATTTCCACCGGATCGCGATCCGGCGACAGCCGTCGGTGAAGGTACGTGGGAGCAGGTTGCGGGGCAACATACCTGGAAAGTCAACATGCCGAACGTCGAAATCTCAGACGGGACGCGCATCAGGACGGAAGGGTTGTTCGATCTGCAGGCGAGAACGTTCAACGGCGAGATGTTCGAAGACTGACCGCAATTACATGGCTTGAGCCGCTTCATTCACCTGAGCGAACCTCAAGAGCGTGCCGTAATCGATAGAACGGCGGGCATGCCTTGCGCGCAGAGTGTCCATGAGGATTCGTTACTTACGCGCCACACCTCACCGGTGTCCGTGCCTACCAGGACACCTCCAGCGCGCTCGGGATCAACTGTCAGGCCATGAAAGTTTTCGCGCGACGGCGAATGTGCAGCATCGCAGAGAGATCGCCAGGAGCCTCCACCGTCTTCCGATCGATACAGCATCGCTTTGGCACCCCCGTCTTCTTTGTGGTTGGAAAAAGCGGTGGGTGCGCTGGCGACGGTCAAACCGAACGGTTCCCGGTCATCGATGCACATGGGCCTCGAGTAACGCGGCGTCACGCCCTGCCAAGCGTATTGCCAGGTGGTTCCGGCGTCGTCGGAGCGGAAAACTCCGGCGTTACCCTCCACCATATCGGCGATACCATCGAGCCGACCGTAACCGGTAGACGCGTAGAGCGTGTCGGGTTTTTCCGGATGTGCATACATCATGTGTAAGTCCGGATTGTCGCCGGGTAGGACGACCGACCAGGTGTCTCCCGCATCGTTCGAACAGGCGATGCCACCGACCTCGACGCCGACCCACAATTGGTCACCGTTCACGACCAGTGCGCGGGCTGCAGCCGGAAGGGGTGGGTCGAGTGGAACGCACCATCCACTGGCGGCGGCCAGTGTCGCCAGCGATTCGAGTTCAACCCAGGACGCACCGTCATCCGTGCTGCGATAAAGTCCGGTCGGTGCCGTACCGGCATACAACGACCCATCCCCGTCGCTTCTGATCTGCCAAACCTGCTTGTCGTCGAGACCGGCAAGTTGCCAGGACGACCCACCGTCGTCCGATACGTACAATCCACTACCGGTTCCGGCAAACGTTCGCCCATGAAGCTGCGCGATTTCGCGCACGCCACGACTTTCGAGGACTTGCCGCGGCGCCCGATCCGATCCCTCTAAGACAAATACACCCTTGCTCGTGCCAGCGAGAATTTGCATAGACCGACCCTCTCAATCGTCATGGCCACAGTCTAACGCAACCTCACGCCACGCGCGGTCTGTGCTATAACGGATGGTCAGATCCGTGGCGAGGAGGGCACCGTCAATGAGCATTCCCGAAAATGCAGATATCGAAAACTGGGTAGCACAAGAGACACCCGAGGAAGTGCTCGAACCCGACTTACCCATCATCGATCCGCATCATCACTTGTGGGATCTGCGGGGTCGCAACGGCATGGGTTTTCGCCAGGAGGTGTATCTGTGCGAGGAAATCAGCCGAGACATTGCGGACAGCGGACATAACATTGCCCAGACGGTGTTCGCGCAATGCGGAGCCTTCTATCGTGCTGACGGACCCGAGGAGATGCGTTGCGTGGGCGAAACGGAATTTGTTCACGGTATCGCGGCCATGAGCCGGTCTGGCATCTATGGGTCAGCCCGCTTGTGCACCGGCATCTTCAGCACCGCGGATCTGCGCCTGGGCGATGCTGCAGCCGGTGTGTTGGAGGCCCACCTGAATGCAAGTGAGTACTTTCGGGGTGTTCGGTCGGCTTTCCCTTCCGATCTAAACGACGACTTCCTCAGAGGATTCGCGTTGCTCGAGAAATACAACTTGAGCTACGACAATTGGTCTCCGGATTTTTCCCGATTGCCCCGGCTTGCGGAACTCGCTGACAGATTTCCCGCCGTTACCGTCATCGTCAACCACCTTGGCGGCAGAATTGATCCGGATGCCGATGAGGCTGAGTTGACCGCTTGGAGAACTGCCATCGATGCAGTGGCTGCATGTTCAAACACAGTGATGAAACTTGGCGGTGCTCAAATGCGCGTGGGCGATTGGGAACCGCCTTACCATATGCACCGTGCGTCAGCGCCCTGGAGCTCTGACAAGTTCCTCGAGACGCTATTGCCCAGATATCAATATGCATTGGAAGCCTTCGGCCCCGAGCGGTGTATGTTCGAAAGCAATTTTCCCGTGGATAAGGACTGTATCTCTTATAGAACGCTGTGGAATCTCTTTAAGAAAATGGCGAATGAGCTTGGTCTGTCGGCATCGGAAAAGACGGATGTTTTCAGCGGGACGGCAGCTAGGGCTTATCGGCTTGCTGCGCCCTGAGGCCTTCCCCGTTTACCGCGCTCGAACCAATTGTCGCATGTTCTTCGTGTAGGTGGTGTCGTTCATCGTCTTTATCAGATCTACGAAAGAGCCGACCGATATCGTTCATGATGAGATAACCGGCCGGAACCACCATCAACGTGACGACCGTTGAAAACAACACGCCGAACGACAACGACACGGCCATAGGCACTAAGAACTGAGCTTGCACGCTCTTATTCAGCATCAGCGGGGACAAACCCACAAAGGTGGTCATCGACGTCAACAAGATCGGCCGGGCACGCGAGACCGATGCGTGCACTACTGCGTCTACCAGAGATTCCCCGGCTTCACGGAGTTGGTTCACGCGGTGCACCAAAACGAGACTCGAATTCACTACCACGCCCGATGCGGCCGTGACGCCAAGAATCGACATCATGGCGAGACCGCTGACGAATCCGAAGGTTTTCATGATGAGGTGACCCCAGATGGCGCCCATGAATGCGAAGGGGATAACACTCATGATGATCAGCGGCAAACTGTATGCCCGCAGGGGAATGGCAAGCAACGCAAAAATCACGAACAGCGCAATCAGATACATCGGGCCTAATGCAGCGATGCTTTCGCTTTGATCGGCCTGGGCTCCTTCGAGTCGATAACTCACCCGTGGATAGGGTGCCATGATCTCTTGTATGGGTCCTGCGCGAAGATTTGCCAGCACTTCGTTTGCGGTAATTTGCGTGCGATCGACGTCAGCAACGACGTTGACCACCCGTCGTGAGTCCGATCGACGAATAGTCGAAAAGCCTCGGCCAAGCCGGGCTTCCGCCACGGTCGAGAACGGTACTTCACTGCCTTGCGGTGTGCGGATGCGCATACCGCCAAGCGCGCTGAGGGTGCGCCGTTCGTCTTCTGTATAGCGCACCATCACGCGGACATCGTCGCGACCGCGTTGAATGCGCTGCGCTTCTTCGCCATAAAAAGCCTGGCGCACCTGACGCGCCAAATCGCTCAGCGTGAGTCCCAATGCTTCTCCGGCAGGTAATATATCCAGCTTCAGTTCCTGCTTGCCGGATCGAAAGCTATCCGTGATGTCCACGACACCGGGATACTCTGCCAACTTGTTCCGCAAGCCTTCGGCGATGATGCGTAAGTCGTCTACGTTGTCGCCTTCCAGCTGTATGTCGATGTCGTTACCCGCTGTGAAAAGCGACGAGTTGAACTTGAGCTCTACCGCATCCGCTATCGGACCGTTTAGCTCCCGCCACATGTCAGCGACTTCTCGTGTGCTCACCGAGCGGGTTTCGCTGGGCGACAGTTGCATGACCACCTCGCCCAGGTGCCCGTTGGCAGTGCCGGCGACCTGGCCGGTTTGAGTGGTGGGCGGGCCATTACCCGCGCTCGGGTGATCGCCTATGGCCGACATGATGTGGAGGACCGGCAGCACATTGGGGAATTGTTGGTTCAACTGACTCTTGAGCGCGCGGGCGGATTCCTCCAGTTGACCCACACCCACTTTCGTGGTCTGCGCACTGGTTCCCAGCGGCATGGTTAAGGTGGCAATCACCTGATCCGACGCGAGCGGTGGAAAGAATGAGAATGGTAATCGTCCGCTAGCGACGATGGCTACGGCGGACAACAACGCAACGGCCGCTAACGCAGCAGTTGTATAGCGGTTGCGCATCGCCAGCTGTACTCCGCTTCTAAAACGCGTGTCGATGAATCGTTCCAAACCGACTGCAAAGCGGTCTTGTACTTTCAGTACGCCTTTCGCGATCGGCTCGAAAAAACCGGCGAAGTGCAGTGCAAGAAAAAATGCAACGGTGGCAATCGCGTATGCCAGATAGGTTCGCATATCGTCCGCAAAACCCGTCAATGAAATGGCCATGATCGGGATCAACATCAAACCCACCTCACCTGCGGGGCGCTGTATGCGCGTATGTCCCAGGTGCGCAGGGAGGATCATTTGAGATTCCACCAAAGAAAAAATGAGACAACAAATCACAGTGGCTGCGATCACACCCATCACCTGGCCCATGAACCCAACGCCGAAGATGAGCGGCAGGAACGCCGCGACAGTCGTCAGCACACCAAACGTCACCGGCACCGTCACGCGTTGCGCGCCTTCGATAGCGCCCGTTAGTATGGGCAAACCTCGTTGATGTTGGGAGTGCACGTTCTCACCGACCACGATGGCATCGTCGACCAATATGCCCAGCACCAGGATGAAACCGAATAACGATATGGCGTTGATGGAAATGCCGATCGCGTTGGTTAAGAAGATCGCCCCCAGAAAGGCAACAGGTACACCGACGCTCACCCAGAAAGCGAGTCGCGGACGGAGGAACAACGCCAGCAGCACCAACACCATCAGAAAGCCCTGGCGGCCGCTGTCCATCAGTGTTTTCAAACGGTCCTCGAGGATGTCGGAGTCATCGTTCCATACCGTTAACTCAGTACCCTCCGGGTACCGACTGCGTTCTTCTTCGATGAACGCTTTGACGCTGCCCGCGATCTGTTGCAGGTCTTGATTGCCAATGCGTCCGACACGGATGAGCGCGGCCGGTTTGCCGTCGAATCGCATGCTTTGGTCGGTGTCTGCAAAGCCATCGACTACGTTCGCCACGTCCTTGAGATAGACGCGAGTACCATCGCCGCGCGTGGTGACGACCAGGTTCTCGAATTCCTCTCCGATATAGGCTTGGCCCTTGGTACGCAGCAGGATTTCGCCGGCCTCGGTTTTGATGGAGCCACCGGGTAAATCCAGCGAGCCGCTACGCACAGCAGCAGCCACTTGATCGAAGCTGAGGCCATTGCGCCGCAGCGACGATTCGGACACCTCGATGGAAATCTCATAGGGCCGGGTGTTTTTAACGTCGACCTGGGTCAAGCCGGGCAGCTGTACCAGGTCATCGCGGATCTGATTGGCCAGTTCCTTCAGTGCGCGTTCGTCAGTTGGCCCGGTGATGGCCAGCGACAGCACCTGACGCTCCGGCGTGACGAGATTGACGATGGGTTTTTCCGTCTCTTCGGGAAAGGTGTCGATGGCATCGACACGGTTTTTAACGTCATCCACAGCCTTGGCTTCGTCAGCGTCTTCATACAGTTCAACGCTGACCGAACACATGCCTTCCAGGGCGTTGCTGCGAATTTCCTTCACACCTTCAATGCCTTCCAACTCTTCCTCGATTCTGACGCATACGCCTTCTTCCGCTTCTTCCGGCGCGGCGCCCAGATAAGGCACGTTGACGTTGATGACGGGAATATCGATGTCCGGAAACGACTTACGCGGCATTTGCGGCAGGCTGACGAGACCGCCCATGATGATGAGCCCCATCAGCAGATTGGCTGCGACGTGATTGTTGGCGAACCAGGCAATAATCGGTTTCATCGGGCACTTCCCGGTTCGACCACGGGTCCGGCTTCAGCGGTTCGACTGCTCTCGTTCACGATTCGTCGCACGCGCATGCCTTCTATCGCGTTGTTGACGGTAGACAAGCTGACATCCTCACCTGGCGCAAAACCATCCGTGACATAGACCTCTTCAGCGACAATGCGGAGAATGCCCACATTTCTGAAATCGAGAGTGCTGTCTTCGCTCACCACGTAGACTTGATTGTTAGCTTGAATCGCAGAGCGCGGTAGAACGAAAACGTTGTCCACGCGATTACCCATGATTTCCGCCTCGACAAACAAACCCACGGCCAGAGGCGGTCGGCTGCCCACCCTGACGTAGGGTTCTTGCACTTGAGCAATCACGTTGATCATGCGGGTTCGCGGGTCGATCTCGCCTTCGGTACGCACGATTCGCCCTTCCCATGCGTGCGCTTCACCTGCGAAGGTGGCGAACAGTCGCACTCGCGGCTGGTTTTCGGTGGCGACATTGGCGCCGTCCAGCGGGATCTGTAAATAAGCCAATTCGTCGTCCGGTACCGGCAGACGCACTTCTGCCAGATCCGTCGCGTACAGTTTCGCGACAGGCGCGCCACGAGTCACAAACTGGCCCACGTCCACGGACTCGGTGCGAACCCGACCTTCGTACGGTGCCGTCAGTCGAGTTCGAGCCAGGTCTCTGCGTGAACGTTTCAAGAGTGCGGTGGTTTCCTTCAAGCGCGCTTGAGCGGCAAGAAACCGGTTTAATGCATCGTCTTTCTGTGTCTCGCTGGTTAGGTTGCGCCGGGCGAGATCGATCTGTCTGGCATGCGCACGTTCTGCGTTGGCCAACTCGCTTTGGGCGGACGCAAGTGCCGCGGAGGCCTGATCCACCGCTAATCTGTAGTCGAGCGGATCGATTTCAAGCAACACCTCACCTTCTTTGAAAAAACCGCCTGACACCAGATTTTGCGACATGCGGATAACACGTCCGGACACCTCGGGAACCAGATCGCTTTCTGTGCGCGGCAGGACCGTACCGTGGGCTTGAATGGTGAGCTGTACCGTTTGCTGCTGTGCCTGCCAGATGCGGACGAGCGGTGCGTTGTCGGGCGGCGCTTTTTGTTCAAGCGTGGGTCCGGTCATGACGATGACAGCGGCCAAACCGAAGCCGCCAATTAGAATGAGTAACGGCAGTACGACACGCTTCATAATGCATCTTCCGCTGGCGTTGCGTAGCTCATACCCGCCACCGCGAAATCGACCAGACTACGCATACCCTCTCGCAAGGTGTGAGGGGACGGTGTGCGACCCAAAGGTGCTTGAAGACGCATGAGATGGATCATGCCGCCGATCATGAAGTGAAAGCCCCATTGCACTTCTTCGATTGGACACCTTCGCGCTACAGACAAAGCCTGCTGGTAGCGTCCTGCCACTTCCGTGAATTCGGCTTCTAACAGGGGTTTGGTCAACGATTCGGGTTCACCCAGGATACGGCCGGCGAGTCGCGGCAAGCGCTCCAAAGACTCCGGATCCGCATCTAGATTCAGGATGGGTCCGAGAAACGCTTCGACGATTTGACGCACTGTCAATGACTGCCCGGTCGCCTCGAGTGCGTCCAACGCTGCCAGTCGAGCGTCATCGATCGGCTGAATTCGGCGATGGAAGACCGCGGCCAACAGACCGTATTTCGATCCGAAGTGATAGTTGGTCGCGGCCAGGTTCACCTGAGCTTGCTGAGCGATGGCGCGCATTGAGGTGGCGCTGTAACCATGCTCGATGAACAGCGCTTCGGCCGCGTCCAGGATCTTTTCCCGAGTACCGGTATCGCTCCGTACAGCAGATTGTGGACCCATCGCGCGGCCTAATTCAAACGTTCGTTTGAATTTAGTCCAAATTACCCTGCCACGCAAGGGACCAGTGCACGTTTTGGCGACCCCCGGCCTGAGCTAAGGTGCGGGTAATGCCTAGAAGAGCAGGGGATGTGCCATGCCGGAGTATTTGGTCCCGGGTGTCTCTATCGAAGAGATCGAGCGCGGACCGAAACCCGTCGAAGGGGTGTCCACGAGTACTGTCGCCGTCATAGGGGAAACTGCCCGCGGTCCAACTGCCCCACGTTTGGTCACCAGTTACGCTGACTATCAGAGTCTGTACGGCGATGTGTTTGAGCCCGGAAGATACGTACCGCATTCGGTCAAAGCGTTTTTCGACAACGGCGGGTGGCGATGCTACGTCGCTCGCATAGTCGGCAAGGGCGCAGCAACTGCGACCGCCTCCATCGGCGGTGTGCACGTCAGGTCAGTCGGTCCGGGAAAGGCTGGAAATCGAACTTACGTGCGGTTGATGAGCAGCACGACCACGGATCGAGAAGGCAAACCGATGGGATTTCGTTTGCGCATCTTTCACTGGGATCGGTGATCTTTCGAGTGGTTCAAAAGACACAAGTAGCGTCTTGAAAACCACTATATATAGTATCTAACTGACAAATCTACTACTATATATGGATATCTAACGCATCAAGGAGTTTCTCATGCTGAGTTGGGATGCGCTGTCGGAACCTGCGGTCGAAGCAGGCAGCCAGGTGCTCCGCGCTCGCGCACCAGTAGTCGATTTGGAGTCTCCCGGTGTGCCTCGAGATCTCGCGACCCAACCTGTGCGACCGGAACACAAACGGGTCGTCAATGGGGTGACGGACATCAATCAGCTGGCACCGTTCCGGTATCCCTGGGCCTGGAAGTACTTTCTCAACGCCAACAAAAACCACTGGACACCGCTCGACATCAACATGGCGCAGGACGTCTACGATTACAGGCACACGCTGTCCGATGCCGAGAAGCACCTGTACGAAAACGTGCTCGCTTATCTGACGACGTCTGACATTCTTGCAATGCGCAATATTGGTCTGGCGGTCATGGAAAAGATGACCGCTCCGGAGTTGCAGATTTACCAGGCGAGACAAGTCTACGAGGAGGCGGTGCACACGTGGACCTATCAGCACTGCATCGAAACACTGGGTCTCGATCAGGGAGAGATCTACAACCGCTATCGTGTCGTACCCGCGATCAACCGCAAAATCCAGATTGCCAACAGACGGCTAAGTTCCATTCTGCGTACCGAGATTGACCTGAATGACGCGGACGAGTTGAACAACTTCATCCTGTCCTATGTGTTCTTCGCTGCGGTATTTGAGGGGTGCTGGTTTTTTAACGGCTTCAGTCCGATTTTTTCGCTGCAGCGCCGTGGCTTGATGAAGGGGACCGGGGAACAACTGCAATACATCATGCGTGACGAAATCATGCATTGTGGATTCGGTATCCGTACCATCTCCCAGATCATTGTGGAAAACGACGTCACGCTGGACTTGGTGGCCATTCGACACATGTGGGAGGAGGCTGAAGCAGCCGAAGCCGAGTATGCCCGCTACATTTTGCGCGACCCGGTACTCGGTTACTCTGCAGAATCTCACATAGAGCAATTCCGCTTCATCGCCAACCGCCGGGCACGGCAACTTGGGTTCGAACAACCGTTTCCCAACGCGACCTGTGCACTGCCGTGGCTGGACGAGCAAGCGAACGTACGCAAGCAGAAGAATTTCTTCGAAACCCGCGTCACCGAATACCAGGCAGGAGGGCTGGACTGGGATTAAACCCTGCCATTCCGTATGGCGAACGAAACTGTTAAGCGGTGGGTCTACGCAACAGCAGCTTGATGCGTACGGTACAGGCCAACAAAACGGTAGCGCACAGGCTGTGAGCCAGCACCAGAAGTAGAGGCAGTTGTAGCAGCACACTGCCCGCGCCCAGCACGATCTGGGACGCCAACAGTATCAGCAAAGCGATGGCCCAGGGCCGGGCCTGCGCAAAACTCAGACAGCGGATGCCGAGCCAGCTCAGCACCCCGGCGGTGAGCAAAGCCAGCACCTTGTGCGTTAAATGAATGATCTCCTGAGCGCGGTCGATGACGATTCGTCCTTCACCGTCCACAGCGAGCTCCCGGAAGTACCAGAAGGTGTCCCAGCCGGTGCTTGTGCGCACCTCGCCGCCGGAACATCCGAATAGTTCGGTACAGGCGGCAGCGGCGAAATTGGCGCTGACCCAGGCGCCCGAACAGATCTGCACGACCGCGACAACCAACGCGCCAGTAGCCAGTTTCCTAATGCCAGGAGAAGTTTCGATGGTGTGTCCGTGTTGCAGCACCAGCCATAGCCACCAACCCAGCAAACACAGGGCAATGCCGCCGAGCAGATTGACCGATGCAATGGCAGGCATGGTCTTTAAGTAACTAGCCGGACCTATCACGGAGAGTACGAGGATGACGAAAATGATCAGATAGGGAATCTGCGTGGCGAAGCCGTGGGCGTGTGTCAGCCGTTGGCGTGCCTGGTAGACCACCACGAGGACCAGAATGACCAGACCAGTGGCGATAGCCCTGTGCATTTGTTTGGCGGTCTCTGTAGGGGTCAGAGCTTTGCCCGCAACATCGGCGGTGCCGTGTGCTTCTATGTAATGACCCACGCGAGCATAACAGTCCGGCCACGGCTCACATCCCAGTCCGGATTCAGAGTGGCGGATGTACGCGCTCAGCATGTTGATGGCGAGGGTGGCGATCACCAAGAGCAGACAGGCGGTGAATGGTCTGGTTTGCATATTTCACCTCCTGTTTCACCTACGGCCGCTCATCGCACCAACTGCGAAAGCACAAGGGCGTTGTCTCAACAACCCGTTCAAAGTTCAAAACAGTGGAATGAACGCATAAACATCCACGATCGCTGCGCTCGTCAATATCACCAGCTGTCCGAGGGAAGCGAAAAAGCACTGCAGCGCATGGCTGCGGTCGGGCGTTTGTGTCAGCGCGTAAGCTTTGACGATGAACCAAGCCCCTCCCACGAGTGCTCCGATGAGATAGATCAGCCCGAGGCCATAGAAGATTGCCGCCACGGTGACGGCTACCAACAACAGCGTATTCCACAGAATGACGCGCGCCGTGGCGGCATTACCTTTAACCACGGGCAGCATTGGCACACCGGCTGCGGCGTAGTCGTCGCGCATGGCGATGGCTAGGGACCAGAAGTGAGGCGGTGTCCACAGAAACAGCACGACAGCCAGCAGAATAGCCAGCGGGCCGGTGTGGGGTGTCGCGGCAGATGCACCGGCGAGCACCGCAAAACTACCCGCTGCTCCACCGATGACGATGTTCCATACGGAGCGCCGCTTCAGCCAAAGCGTGTAAACGACGCCGTAGAAAAACGCACCCAGGAACAAGTGTAGTCCCACGGCGGCGTTGAACAGCCAAACGCTCGTGCCTACGCTGAGCGCGAGAATAGCGCCGATCAATGCCAGCCAGATCGGTCCGGCCTCGGCGTCGCCGGTGACAAACGGGCGCGAACGGGTGCGTTGCATCAACGCATCCAAGTCTCGCTCCATGAATTCGTTGAACGCTCCGGCAGCGCCGGATGCAGCGAATACCAACAAGGCAAGCAGTGCCAATTGTGCGGGCGTGAGTGCCAAGCCCGGTGTTACTGCATACCCGGCAAGAGCGGTCAACGCCATGAATACGCCGATACGTAATTTGAATATCTCTACGATTTGCGCGATCAACGGTCGCCCTCGACGACATACAGAGTGCCAGTCATGGCGTCATGCCCAACACCGCAATAGATGTTGCACAGCAGCGATTGGGTGCCTGGTCGGGTAGGCGTGAACGTCACGATAGTCTCGACCCCGGGCAATACTTGAATCTCGAGGTCTTCATCGGGTAACGAAAAACCGTGTACCCAATCGGCAGACGACAGATGCAGGCGGTAAGATGTATTGGCCTGCACTTCATAGCGCGGCCACCACTCCCACAATCGTCCCACGATGTAGATGTCAGTTCCCGGCGGCGGCTTGACGACCGTCACCGCACTGTCGATGGTGGATCGCGTTGAATAGGTGTTCACCAGAGTTTGTGCGCGTTGAGTGAACGTTGTTATGTCAACGGCATCCCCGTCGTTCGGGGCGGAGAGGCCGGCAGTCGAAGACGAATTGTCCCGCAAGGCGAGTATGCCCAGAGCGGCCACTACGCCGATCATCCAGAAACCGACGATGCCAATCCAAACCAGCTCTGTGCGACGTGCCTGAGGCGCCGGAGCGCCTTCAGCAAAGGACATTTAGGGGCAGGCCGCTTGGTTCGCGTAGAAAGCGGCGAGGTCTTCGACATCCTGATCTGTGAGATTCGCGACGAAACCGATCATGGTCGGTTCTGAGCGGACGCCGTCCCGGAATTCCTTGATCTGCTTGACGAGATACGCTTCGCGCTGGCCCGCCAGGTGCGGCCACAGCTCATTGTTGCTGATGCCGTCGGTCCCGTGACAGGCACCGCAGGCGGTCGCTTTCGCCGCACCGGCGTCGGCGTCTCCGGCGGCAAGACTCGTGTGTACGCCACATAGGCCGAACAAACCTGTGAGAAACAGAACAACAGTCATGCGGGACGGCTTGTTCATTCGTCGTGTCTCCTTCGTTTACTTTTATTATGGTTTCTTCGTTATTAAAAACTACCTCATTGCTTCGGGCAATTGATCGGCGCGTTGTTACTCGAACAGATTGCCGCAAACTTGATCCAAATCAAACTCACGTCATTTCGACGGAAGTTCGACGGGACTGTCCGGGTATTGTCTTGTTAGTCTTGAACGACCAGTGGGATATCGGGGGCGATAGATTTCTATGTCAGAAGTAACTCACCACCACGAGACCAGTCTGTGGCCAATGCTCGTTGGGGTTGGCGTTATGCTCGCTGCTTTCGCCTTGCTCACCGGGTTCGCGTGGCAGATGCCCCTATTGGGTATTGTGCTGGGCGGTGCGATGTTTGCCGTCCTCGCTGTTGGTTTGGCGGGCTGGGCGCGCGAGTTTTTCCAGACCGGAGAAGAAGAGCGTCTGGGACCGGTTGCGGTCAGCGCCTTCATCCTATCCGAGGTCATCATTTTCGGTACCGTTTTTGCGGCATTTTGGGTCGGGCGCATCGAGAATATCGACACCTGGGCGAGTTTTATCCCGGCGGGCTTAGACATCGGCTTCGCACTCTGGCTCACCCTGATTCTGTGGGCGTCGAGCGGGTCCATCGTTCTATCCGAGCGAGCGTTCAAGAACGATAACCGCAACGCAGCGTTGCTCTGGCTGGCGGTCACGTTCGGACTCGGCACGTTGTTTGTCATATTGCATATGAACGAGTGGGCGCACCTGATCGAGGAGGGCTTTACACCCGGCGTCAACATTTACGCCACCAGTTTTTACGGGCTGACGGGTGTGCACACATCCCACGTCATCGTGGGTCTGTTTATTCATCTCATCCTTTTCTATGTGATCGCTACGGGGTTGATGACGAAGGAGCGGGCGACGTTGTTCATCGGTGCCTCGTTGTACTGGCATTTCGTCGACATCATGTGGCTGCTGGTTGCGGGGAATGCCTATTTGATCGGAGGCACGGCCTGAACGTTCGAGGGCTCATTCTGCTGGCACTGCTGTGCAGTGCATTGCCCGGTTACGGTCTGCGCGTGCAGGACAAAGACGATCGCTTGGATGCCAGCATATTGCGCATAGACGAAGCTGCGCGCCTTGGCGCTCTGGTGCCCGATGTAGAGATCATCACGGAGGAGGGACCTCAATCTCTGCACGCGCTGATTGCGCAGCGACCGACGATTTTGGTGTTGTCCTATTACAGCTGCGGACACACCTGTCCGGTGACGATTCGCAATTTGGCCGCAATCGAGGCCGAAGCCTTGGGCGTGGCGCACCAGGTGCTGGTGGTGTCGTTCGATTCAGCCGACACCGTGGCAACGATGCGCGGTGTGCGCGAATCCATGGGGGCAGCCAAAGCCAACTGGACGTTCGGATTGTTGTCGGAGGACAACAGCCGGCGACTCACCGAAGCCGTGGGTTTTAAGTATTTCTTCTCAGAGCGGGATCAACTGTATGTGCATCCCGCCGTGCTTACTTTTCTGTCTCCGGAGGGGCAGATCATGCGTTATCTGTACGGTGCCGAACCGCGTACCGACGATGTGTCGCTGGCATTGCTGGAAACCAAACGCGGTACCGCCACCCTGAACGAGTTTGTCGACATGCTCAAACTCACTTGTTTTCAGTTCGACGGCAGGAGAAGCCGCTACGTGCTGCATCCGACGGTCATATTCGGCGGTGCAGGATTAGGGGTCCTGGGCCTGGTGGGTCTTGCAACACTCGCATCGAGAAAACACTCAAGAGGAGGGCAATGATGCATTGGATTTCTGTCATGAACGCATCCGCGCAAGCTGCTGTGCCGGTAGCTTATCCAGCGGACAAATTCGATCAGATTTATGACATTTGGATCGTTCTGGCGGTGGTCATCTATTTGATAGTCGCAGTGCCGATGCTCTATTTTCTTTTTCGCTACCGGTACCGCAAAGGCGCTAACGAAAAAGGCGCAGATGAGCACGGCAGCACGGGCATCGAAGTGCTCTGGACCGTGATCCCGCTCATCGTGGTCATCTATCTCGCCGTACAGAGTGCGGTGTTGTATACCGAGCAACGCACACCGCCACCGGATTCGATTGTCATCAAGACAGAAGGGATGATGTGGGCGTGGCTGTTCGAATATCCCAACGGTAAGACTTCCATTTCCGAGGTGTACGTGCCCGTGGGTAAGCCTGTGAAACTGGAGATGACCAGCAAGGATGTGATTCACGCCTTCCACATCCCTGCCGCGAAAACGATGGAGGACGCCATTCCCGGTCGTGTCACTCATCTGTGGTTTCAGTTCAACGAAACCGGCGATTTTCAGGCGTTTTGCCGGGAGTATTGCGGTACGGCACATGCCTACATGCTGGCCACCATCAAGGTCGTTTCCGAAGAACAATACGATGCGTGGTTGAATTCATGAATGCGGTGATCGCGCATATCAACCCACGCATCGAAACAAGTTTAGGAGGGTAACCAGATGTCTGAAGCGCTCGCACCAACTCCTTGGTTTCGCGCCAGCTTTAAAGAGTGGATCTTCACTACCGATCACAAAAAAATCGGCGTGCTGTATGGGCTGACGTCCTTACTGTTTTTTACCGTAGCCGGGTTGATGGGTATGGCTGTGCGGTTGGAACTGACAGCACCCGGTGTCCAGTACATGAGCCCCGACTTCTACAACTACCTGCTCACCGGGCACGGGGCGGTGATGTTGTTGTGGTGGGCCATTGCCTTTTGGGGTGCGTTTTCGAACTTCTTGATTCCACTATTCATCGGTGCGCGGGACGTTGCGTTTCCGCGCTTGAATCAGCTTTCTTACTGGTTCTTTTTCTGTGCCAGCATACTGGTGCTCGTCACGCTGATCCCCAGCCAGAACATCAAGATGATGTGGACGGGTTACCCGCCGTTCGTACTGCATGACACCGCGGGACCCACGGCGTTGTATGTGTTGATTGTGATTCTCGTGGCCGGGTCTACTTTAGGCAGCGGGGTCAACTTCATCACCACGGTGCTGCGCATGCGCACTAAGAACGTGACGCTCAGCAACACCAACATGATGACCCATGGTCTGATCTCCTCCATCGTGGTGCAGTTGGTGGGTGTGCCGGCCTTTGTCGGATCGGTGATCATGCTGTTCCTGGACAAGTACATCGGCACTGAGTTTTTCACCACCGACAGCGGCGGCGATCCGGTCATGTACCAGCACTTGTTCTGGTTCTATTCGCATCCTGCGGTGTATGTGATGGTGCTGCCTGCCTTCGGTGTGTTTTCTGAAGTGTTGTCCACGATGTCCAGCAAGCCGATTTTCGGGCGCATGTCGATGATCTACGCTATCTGGGCGATTGCGCTGCTCGGGTTTCTGGTGTGGGCGCATCACATGTTCACCGCGGGAATGCCGCACTGGCTGCGCCTGTTCATGTCGTTCACAACGGTACTGATCGGTGTGCCCACGGGCATCAAGATATTCAACTGGGTGGGTACCCTGCACAAAGGGGCCATTCGCTTGAATACCGCCATGTTGTTCACCTTGGGCGGCATCTTCATGTTCCTGATCGGTGGTTTAACCGGCATCCCTCTGGCGTTACCCGCTTTTGACATCAACGTGCATGACTCCGCGTTTGTGGTGGGCCACTTCCACTACGTGTTGGGCATGGCCGTCACCCTGGGCGCCTTTAGCGGTATCTACTACTGGTACCCGAAGATCACCGGCCGCATGTACCCGGAGGGGTGGGGTAAAGCGAGCTTCTGGTTGGTGCTGTTGGGCTCCAACCTGCTGTACTTCTCCATGATGGTGGCAGGACTCGACGGTATGCCCCGCCGCTATGCGGATTATCCCGCGATCGATTCCTGGGTGAGCATGGCGCAAATCTCCACGGTGGGTGCGGTGTTCCTGGCCATCGGTGTGCTCTTCACGTTTGTGGCTTGGTACAAAGGCTTGAGCGGACCCGTGGCCGGCCGCAACCCCTGGGGTTCTCCGTCCCTGGAATGGACAACAGCTTCGCCGCCGCCGCCGTGGAACTTCGATAGCTTCCCGGTTGAGGTCGCAGAAGACTGGACGCCGTACCAATACAAAGATCTTCCGTACTGGGACGCGGAGAACGATGAGCCGATCAGAACGTAAGAACGTAAGAGAGAATGACGATGCCTGCAGAGACCTCATCCTCATCCGTATCTCACGCCACCGGCAATGACCGGACGGTGCGCCGTCTGGTCTGGGTCATGGTGATCGGCATGCTGTTGTCGTTCACTTTTGGCGTCGCCATGTTCCTTCCGGAAGAACATCGTGCTCAAAAGCTCGAGGAAACCATGGCCAAGTACCAAGCCCGTAAGAGAACGCTGTGAGGTAGTTCAGCATGATCAAACCGGTACTGATTGTCGTGACGCTTGCATTGCTAACGGGTCTCACCGGCTGGCAGGTCAAGGCTTTGATGGTCAAGCCGGAGCCGCTCCCCGTATTGGATACGTTGGGGGGAGATTTCTCGCTCTCGAGTACGCTAGGCGGTGATCGACGCCTTGCCGATTTCCGCGGCGAAGTCGTACTTCTGAACTTCGGATTTACGCACTGCCCGGATGTTTGTCCGACTGCACTGGCGCGTATGCGCGAGGTGGTCGAAACACTGGCGGCTGCGGATATGCCCGTCAGACCGCTGTTCGTGACGTTGGATCCCGAGCGCGATACGTTGGAGCGGCTGCAACCCTATGTCGCCCACTTTGGCGATGACTTCGTTGGCATGACGGGTACGGCGGAAGAGGTTGCCGCCGCGGCGAAACCCTTCAAAGTCTTTTACGCTCGCGAGGAAATGGCGTCGGGGTTGGGTTACAGCATCGTCCACTCCAGTCACATATACCTGCTGGATGTCGACGGTCGCGTCCGTATGACGTTCGATGCCAATGTGCCCATGCCGGAGATGATCCGCACCGTCCATCAACTTCAGGCGGCAGCAGGGTAATGGAGGCGTCGATGCGTCTTGACGAAACCATAAAGCGGCGCACTGGAGCCTGGATCTGGCTGGGTGTCTACGCGTTGTGCGCAGCGGGTGTGTTGTCCGTTATGCTGGCGCTGGCGCGAACTCCCGGGATTGCGGAGATCCTGCCGGGTACCGACTTTTTCCGCGTCGCACTTGTCGTGCATGTGGACTTGTCAGTCTTGGTGTGGTTCATGGCCTGTGCGGGTATGGTTTGGACACTGTTCAGCGGTAAGCAGACCAACTGCAATACGGCTGCCCTGGGTTTGGCGGTGATCGGGACGGTGATGATCAGCATCGCACCGTTCGTCGGCGCCGGTCGGCCACTGATGAACAACTATATCCCGATGCTGCAGGACAGCTGGTTCTATGCCGGACTAGGGACGCTCGCAGCGGGTTTGGCAGGACAAGCGCTATGTTACCTGCGTCATGCGCGAGCCACGCTACATCCCGACAACTTCGTGGATATGCTTCGATTTGCGCTGGCGTTGGCAGCGCTGACCATACTTGGCGCTTTGGTCTGTGTCGCGTGGGCTTATGTAAACATGCCGCCGGGGATCGAAGGCGAGCGATTCTTCGAGTTCTTATTCTGGGGAGGTGGTCACGTACAGCAATTCACCAACACGATCTTGGCGCTTGTCGCGTGGTTGGTGTTGGCCAAGGCCAGTGGCAGTCGTCTTTGGTTGCCGCCCCGGCTCGGCGCGATCCTGTTCGCAGTCACCGCGGCGCCGTTGTTGTTGGTACCGTGGATCTATCGCCTGCCCATAGATTCGGCGGCCTCCATTCAGGCGTTCACGGAACTCATGCGCTGGGGCGGATTGGCTGCGGCACCCCTGTGTTTGGTCGTAGCGGCAGCATTTATCCGACGTGCCGACATACAACCATCCCAACAACCGATTCGCGCAGCGCTGGTGTGCTCGCTCACATTGTTTGCCGCTGGTGGTCTGTTGGGTTTCATGATCAAGGGTTCCAACACCATGATTCCGGCACACTATCACGGTTCGATCGTCGGGGTGACGCTCGCGTTCATGGGTGTGGTTTATTGCGTTCTGCCCAGACTCGGCTGTTCGATCACTTACCCACGGCTTCTACTGTGGCAGCCGTACGTGTTCAGTACCGGGCAGCTATTGCACATCACCGGGCTCGCCATGTCCGGGGGCTATGGCGTGCAGCGTAAAGTTGCCGGTGCCGATCAGATGCTGGATGGTGTGGTGCAGACGGTCGGCATGGGCATGATGGGATTTGGCGGTTTGCTCGCTGCAGCAGGCGGTTTGTTTTTTATCATCATAACCATTGCCGCTTTGCGGAACGGCGGCGTTTTAGGTATCGGTGAGCGGGTGAGTGCGTGGTTGCATGGCCATCCGACGACCCACCCGTAGCTGTGGTGTGAGGGGCGATCCAGTCTAGAATCGTGTGATCCGTCCAGGGTACTGCGTATCGGATCATTGCATCGATTTGCCCGGTCCTACCGGTGATTTCTCCAGCGGTGTAACGGAGTACAATCGAAACTCTATCGTTGTTTAGCGCGTATTGAATGCGCTCGAGATAGGGGCCGCGGCATGACCTTCAACGAAGCATTTACTCAAATCGTCAACGATCCCTTGACCCTAGTGGTGGTGCCTCTGTTTGTCGTGGCGATTGCCATCGAGGCTTCGATTTCGCACCGGCGAGGAATGCACCTATATCAGGGTAAGGACTTCCTGGTGTCGATGACCATGTTGATCCTCGCGAGCATCGCGGACGTCATACCTAAGGTGCTGGCATTCATGGCATTTTTCGTGCTGCATGAGCTCAGTCCGTTGCGTGATGTCATAGAGCGTCAGTGGTGGGCGTGGATGCTTCTATTCTTATTGGATGACTTTGTTTACTACTGGTTCCATCGTGCCAATCACGAGGTGCGTCTGTTGTGGGCGGGTCACGTGCCTCATCATTCATCCCTAAAACTGAATTTCGGTACCGCGTTACGACAAGGAGTGACTGAGCGAACGCACAAGTACCTGTTTTGGTTACCTCTGCCCGTGCTGGGGTTTGACCCTCTCATGATCTTTGCCATGATCGGTCTCAATTTGCTATATCAGTTCTGGGTGCATACTGAGCTGGTAGGCCGTCTCCCGCGGGCAGTCGAGTTGATTCTTAACACACCTTCACATCACCGCGTGCATCACGCGTCGAATGTCCGTTACTTAGATTGCAATCACGGGGGTGTGTTGATTGTGTGGGATCGTCTGTTTGGTACCTTCAGCGGCGAAGTGGATGCGGAACCGCCGATATACGGATTGACTCATAACATAGAGACTTATCACCCGCTCAGAGTAGCCTTTGGCGAGTACGCAAAACTCGCGCAAGATTGTATGCGAGCAGAGCGGTGGTGCGATCGGTTACGCTATGTTTTTCTCGCTCCAGGCTGGCATCATGATGGACCGGATGAGCGCGCGCGAACGTTGCGTGCCACCAGATCCCATTGAACGGTAACCTGATCGGCATGAATGGTCATTCGAGCTATATACTCGAACTGCGTCAGTAGTGTCGACCGGCACCGTCCATGCGTTAAACAGCAACCTAGACGGCGAGCACAGGCTGCCGACCGCGTACTGTGAGTTCGACGACCGGTGCGCCACGCTCCACCATTCCCGGACGAATCCGGTCGAATAACCGTGCATAGTGATAGAACGGTACTCGCGGGTACAGGTGATGGATCGAATGGTAATTCTGCCAAAGCCACAGCATTGTGATTGGTTTGTGAATCCCTCGTGGCAGCAAGATGGTTGCGGTATCTTTGAAGCGCTCTGTTTCGTCGAACGGAGTGTGCACGACCCAGGCGAAGATGTAACCCAGTAAGGTCACGCCAAGCACGTTGGCTAGCACTCCCAGAACTAGAACTTCGAGAGGGAAGTAGAAACCCAACCCGACACGCCATCCCACGGTGCTTAACAGTTCGACAGACACAATGATCTTTTCTTTGGGGGCTGCTTCGGGGAATACACGCTGGAAGTAGTCCCGGTACTCGTTCCAGACCATTTTCGAGCCGCCAGTGAGTAGGTCGTAGAATTGATTGCGGGTGTACACCAGATCAGGATCGTCTCCATCTATATTGGTATGACGATGGTGGGCCATGTGCGCTGCTTTGTGCATCGTGAACGAAACCCCGAGGATGTTCGCCACCACGTAACCGGTGAGATCATTCAACCAACGCAGGTTGCGGTGACGGCCAGCGATGTTGTTGTGCACCGCTTCGTGTAGTGGCGTGTATGTCATGTAGACGAGGTAGGCAACCACGGGTAGTGCGAGCCACATGGAAATCTCGCCGGCCGCCGACAAAGCGAACAGCAAAGCCCATAACCCTACGGCTGCGAACGCCACTACCACCGTCAAAAGTGCCCGGTTGCCCATGAATTGGGTGGCGGCTTTGGTGATCTCAGCTTCTGTCATCGTCGATGCCTCTCGATGGGTTTCTATCGATCGTGGCGGCAAGGTAGTTGATTACTGGTGACGTGTGAAATTAAAATAAATCCAATATCGATTAAACTTACTTATGATGCAGCATATCAATCAACTCCGATCCGTGGTCGCGCTGGCTCAGTATCGCCACTTCGGGCGTGCGGCCGACGCCATCGGACTGACTCAATCGGCACTCTCGCAGAGCATTCGGAAAGTGGAGAGTCTCTACGGAGTGCCTCTGTTTGAGCGGCGCAATCGACAAGTCGCGCTCACGACCTACGGCGAACTCGTCTGCAACACCGCACGCCAAACCCTGGAAGCCATGTCAAATGTGGAGAGGGAGATACGTCTGCTCAAGAATCTGGAAACCGGTCATCTCGTCGTACACTCCGACCCTTATCTCGCCAACAGTTTACTTGCGCCTGCACTCGCTGAACTGCTGGTGGCGTATCCGCAGTTGCGGTTTACGGCGCGACAGGGGTATTGGCCCGATGTGGAATCGCGGTTGTTAGAAGACGAGATCGATCTCTATTTCGGCATGCCACCGGTCGCTGAGCACCCGGACATCGAGTATCGGGCGTTGGATCTACCCACACCGCTCATCCTTTGCCGTGCTGGACACGAACTGACTGAGCGTGGCGAGGTGTCGCTTGCCGAGCTGATTCACTACACGATTTGCACGCCGACGCCTCCAGCCTGGTACATCCAGTGGGCTCAACACCAAGTAGACGAACTCAACAATGCCGTCGACGTCACCGATCTCGTGATTCTGGAGTCTGACAGTCTCGCTATGGTGAAGACGGTGGCGAAGCGTTCGGATGCGCTCACCGCGGCGCTACCGAGCGAAGTGGCTGAAGAGGTGAAACACGGAGAACTGCACGTACTCAATCTCAAGAATTGGCCAACCGTGATGACTGGCTGCCTGGCTACGCGTCGGTCGCGCGCCCTGCCTCCTGCGGCAGAACTGTTGATTGACCAGATTGAGAGGGCAGTGGCTAATGCGTTCATCGAAGCGGACGGCATACCTCGGAGCGGTCGTGCAGATGCCCCGGCCGAACTGCTGGGTTCCCTTGCTTAGGGACCTGGTCTCGATCCAAAATAGCTTGTGATGGCACATTCCATGGTGATCACACATTCTATGGATGGGACCGCTAGTAGATAGGAGAATCCAAGTGTCGGAGAAAAAGTACAGCTACGAGCCGCAGGGATTCATTAAAACGGCGTTGGCGCTGCGCCGGCTGATGCGCGACGGTGACTACGACAAGGCAGATGTAGAGGATGCCGCGATTGTCGAGTTTGCGTTCAATAGATCTCGTTGGGGACGCAAGGTCGCGCGATGGGACTTGCTTGCCCAGGAAGTTGCGCAGGATTCAGCTGAGGCAGCCGGTCTGATGAAGCGTCGAGTCAGACTGCCTACGCTCGACATTGATGCGCTGGCGGCCCTGCCTGCAGGAACTTTTGGGCATGAGTTCGCGCAGCACGCAATGAAAAGAGGCATCAGCCCCAACCCGGTGGAAACAATGCCAGCGCCGAACGATGGCGATTGGCTAATGGCTTATATGTATGAAACTCACGACCTGTGGCATGTGCTGACCGGTTTTTACTACGACATGGAAGGCGAGTTTGGCGTAGCCGGGTTCTATATGGGTCAGCTGCCGAAGTTTTCGTTTATCGCATTTTTCTCTTCCCTGCTGATGATCAGGGCGGTTTGGAATGACAGAGACATCGTTCCGGTGTTGTATGGGGCGTTTGTCGAGGGATATACCATGGGCCGCAAGGCGAGGTGTTTGGTCGGACTGGATTGGTCAACGATTTACGCAAGCAATCTCGCTGAGTTGAGAGCTGAGTGGGGTATCGCGGAAGCGGGCAGATTTCCTGAATTGCAGCAGGCAGCATGATCGGCGCTGTGAGTTCATTTGGAACAGTAGGAACGGTTTATGTCGCCGAAACGCCACAGACAACGTCGCTCTTATCTCGTTGTCCGTGTCTAGCTTCCAAACCCAATCCGGAGAAGTACGGTAGCCCGTACCCAAGCGCCTCCTATGTGCTCTTCAACCTGTGGAAAGCGCCCGTCTTTGTTCCCGCCGATCAATCGCCCCCCTGATCCGTCGCTGTCTTTCCCGGGTCAGCGGGTAGTTCCACACGATGGCACCTGCGAGTACAAACATCACTGCGGGTAAAATGGCGTAGCTGTACTTTAGTCCCATAATCGCCTCGTCTGAGTTCACTGCCCCAGCTGCTGCGTCATAGCCGATCATACTGAGCGCAAAGAGGCCGAGCGAACTGCCGATACTTCCCGCCGCCTTGGTGGCAAGGGACCACGCAGAGAAGAACATCGCCGCACGGTTCTCACCCGTTCTCGCAGTGTCAATATCGATCACATCGGCTTTCATGCTGTTCGGCAGTGTCTGGAAGGCACCTGTACCGATGGCACTGACTAGCGCAAAGGGCACCATGTAAATGAATTGGCCTGGACCAAGGAATAGATAGGTGGGGCTGACAACCAGCACTACCATCAGACCCGTGACCCAGGCCCGATGCTTGCCGATCCTGTTGGATACCTTGACCCACATGGGAATGGCCAAGGTGCCGATAATCGACGTGAAAAACATCAGAATCGGGATGTAGGACTCCGGTGCCTCCAACACAGAAACAACGTAGAACGCATTCAGTGGCATGAGAATGGCGAGCCCCATCGTTGATAACATGAAAGCAAAGACCAACCGCCGGAACAGCCCGTTTTTGAGCATGATCTTTAGACCGTCTAGTGCCTGAATCGCAGCCGCGCTAGTTTGTTGGCGCTCTTCTACCGTCAGCAGTGTCAGCCCTATCGCTATGGGGATAAGTATGAGTACGGCGATGCCGGTGATGGTCATAATCCCGGCAATACCCTCGAGGTTGAAGAAGACCACCGCAATTAAAGGAATTACTATCGACAACACCATGCCGATACTGCCCATGGCAGCGCGCCAGCCAGTAACGCTGGTGCGCTCATCGTAGTCTGTCGACAACTCCGCTCCCCAGGCGTAATAGGGAATCATCAGCATCGTCCAACCCAGCCACATGACCGCCAGCCAGCCTGCGACATACCAGATGTCGACGCCCGGTTCAGGCAGGAAGATTTTGTAGATGCCGATCATCAGGAAAGGCACGGACGCCAGCACCCAGGGTTTCCTGCGCCCCCAACGCGTCTTGGTGTGATCGCTGAGATATCCCACGAGCGGGTCTGTCAGAAGATCGAATATGCGGGCAAGCAGCAGGATCGTGGCGAGATCAGCCAGGCCGATGCCTATGTCCGTCGCATAGAACTTGTTCATGTAGAGCAACATCGGAAACGTCGCCAGCATCACCGGCATGTCTGACAGCCCGTAGAAGAAGAGAGTCCGCTTTCGCAGTGGATTGTTTGCCATCAATTCCGCCTTGCGGGGTTTACGCAAAATGAAGGAAGAGCGAACTCGTTAGTCGAGATGAGATGATGCTAGTACCTGTCGGGCTTCGGCCTCAACGGCGGTTCCCTCAAAAAACTTGTGGTTGTTGTCCGCGTACAGATGAACTGAGTTTTCAAACGCGAACTTTCTAAAGTCTTCCTTGCAGAGCAGACCGTCTTCGACTTGTTCCCATGCCTCGGCGGCGGCATGCGCCATGTTGGTGACGTCCCAATGGCCGAGATCGAAGCTCATGATTGCGCGCACCTGTTCGCCGAGCGGGTTGATGCGACGATCGAACGCGATGCAAGACAGTGGATCATCGGCTTCACAACCGAAATAGAAGTTGGGGATAAACCGATCGCGCAGGTCTTCTGCGCACTCTATATTCATCGCGGCGAAGTCGTTGAGATGTTCGGGTGCTACCTGCCGAGGATTGACCATCAATGTTTCTTCCAGTTGGTCGATCCGTTCAGCCACATCCGGTGCGGCGTATTCGCCAAAGAGCTTTTTTGCCTCATCCAGGTCGAGGTTGCCCGGAGCCAGCCGTTCCAGCCCCTGTGGGGAACGCTTTTCCCATCGGCTGAATAGGTCCGCATACAATCGCACACCGTTTTGCACACCCCCTTCCAGAAGGGCAACCCGGATCTCCGGAAAGCGCGTGGTTACGCCGCCCATGACGAGACTTTTGGCGAGAATCTCACCTGCGGCGGCAAAGTGTCCCATGTGGTTGTACATGTAGTTGGAAATCGACTTGCGGTCATCCAGCCCCATCCCGCCTGTGTGGGTGGCGATGGGAAAGCCCAGCTCGATGCACCGAGCCCAGACGGGATCGTAGTCGTAGGCGCTGTCGATGCCGAACGAATCCAACCAGGTGTCTTTTCTGGAGAGCGACGGGTGTTCTTCGGCTGTGCGCGGGACCGGCCGCCTGACATAGGAAGAAATCATTGCCACCTTGAGTCCAAGGGCGTGGGCGTGATCGAGTTCGGCTAGAGCGGCTTCCGGCGTATCCATGGGAATCATGGCGACGGGCGTCATGCGCTCGGCGAATTCACGATACCCATCGGCGACATATTCGTTGTACGCATGGCATGCAATGGCGCGATCTTCTTCGCCGCCCTGACCCAGAAATAGCCCTTGGGTCGGATACAGCACCATGAAGTCCAACCCGAAGTCCGCCATGCGTTCGTAGTAGAGACGGGGCAGCATAGCGGTGCAGCGGTCGAGCGTGTTCTTGGTTGGAAGCGCCCACCAGGGACCCCTCATGGGTCGCTTGTAGCGTCTTTCCTCTGGTGAAAGTCCGTACCAACCTGTCGACCGGCTGCCCGCCTCAAATCGGTTGGCTAATTCGCTGCCACCCGCCGAGCGAACGTAATCCAACAACAGGGGGGTGTACTCGATGATATGGCTATCACCATCGATCATGGGGTGGTCAATTTTGGCGCGGGCGATCGCGGCTTCTGACGTCATGCCTCTCTCCCATCGTTGAGATAGCGTCCGAATCAAGGGCAAATTGACATTTTACGCAGTAAGCAATGCTGTATGAAACGTTCTAGTCACGACATTCTCCTCCATTTGCTTACTTTGGTGGGGTGGTGTCTAAATGTCCACGTTGCGGGATGTCTTTAGATCGACACCAGCGTTGAGGGCAGGTCTCTACTTGGATCTTGTCGGCGCTTTGAGCTTATTTGGAACAGTGGGAACGGTCTATGTTGCCGGGGCTTAGCTCTATGTTCCAACGATAGTTTGCAGTGGTAACCCCCTCACGCGGTTCCCACTTGAGTTGTTGTGAAGCTCGAAACGCAGTTCTTCCCGCCAATGATTGCAGCACCTGAGGAAAAGAATCCTTGATGCTAACGTGTGTCACTGTACCCGCTGGATTGACGGTGAGTTCGACATCGATCCAGCACTGCGGCGTTGCGCATTGGCATGCGATTTCGGGTGCCCGACGAACCCAAGGCCCGCCCCAGTTTGGCGTTGGGACAGAAACCGCAATCCGGCGTTCAGCTTGATCTGTGACAGGTTGTTTTGTGACGTTTTCGTTTGCCCAACTGAAACTGGCCGGGCCGCACAATACAATGAGAGACAGTATCCACCGGCATATGGTGCTCTTGCTCGTCATCAACGGAAAACTCTCGCTTGGTAAGATGCAATTGAGTGTGAAGTCAGTTGGAGATTTCATTGAAAGGTACATGCGGCTATGAGTTCGGCATGCTGGTCATTGCCGTATGGACGGTCTGTGCCGTGGCTCTCGTATGGATTCCGCTCTAAGCAGGATGTTTGTTTGCTGTTCTGACTAGAGATGCATGCATCGAAGGCTTTGACGTAGGCTGGTGTTTTGTCGAGTAGTGGCGAAGTCATTAGGCTGGCGTGTTTGCGATTGCAAAACATCTCGCTATCACCTTCGATTTTCCTGGATCGCATTCTAGCGCGAGCTTCCGCCACCTCTTCGTTCTGAGCACGCTCTCGATCGGCTTGACGTTTGTCACGAAGCGCCTGGCGAACTTCCTGTTTGTCCTTGTTCAGTGCGGACTGAAGAGCAGCATTGCCGATGGGCCGCTCGGAGCGTATGCATGTCTGTAGATTCCGCTCTTTGTTTGGACCTTCTCGCACGACGCACAACACTCTGCGCAGCTCATCGAAACACTCAATCTTGTCTTCGCTTGGATCCATTTGAGCACAGCTTGTTCGTCTGGTTTGAGCGGTTTCACTCAAAGCCGCTACGCTACGGTTAAAACTGGCTGCTGCCTCAGCCGCCGCCATTTCCGCTGCTTGCGCAGCGGCCTCCGCTGCCTGCTTGTTTTTCGCGACCAGAACCGTAGCTTTGTCGAAGTCATCGGGACTGTATGCAGCGAGCGTGCTCATGTACGGTCCAATGACGGAAACGCCGTCCAAGCGTGCAAAAAGCTGTCCGCTGTTCGGCGCCAGCCCGGTGATTTCAGCTTCAATCCGAATGAGTACGCCGGGTTGATAGGTACCCGCTTTCATCATGGCATTCTGATCAGCTCGACTTGGTGCTGCCAGGACCCGTTCAGCTTCGGCTGGAGACAACTCTAGAGCGGGAATTTCGAGTTTTTCGTTCATGGCGACCACCAAGCCCCCGGATCGCGATAGCAGCCTTTGCCGTTCGATCGGTAGACTGAGCTCTACCTCCCGGGCATCCGCGCCGTGATAGGGGAAGCGGTAGCTGTAATACGGCGTCGTCGAATCTGCATGTTCGCCCCCGAGCTTGTAGAGGTCCGCGAAGTAGTGCGCACGCTGATCGATGTCGACCATCATCGAGCCGGTGTAATGAATTCGACTCCTGTCAAAATCGTAGGCAATGGCTCCTAACGGCACAAGAAACTGTGCCGCAAATTTGGTTTCAGAAACCGCGGCGCGTGCGACGATTCGCTCCTTCAACTCTTCCTTCAATGCCCTCGCGGCAAACTCGGGTTGACGGTCTTCAACTTGATCGGGGGTGAAGACCATGCGTGATCTCGCGAGTGCGATTTTCTCTTCCTGCTCCCTAATCCGGTGCTGTACAGCCTGCCGCATCGGCGCATTGACCGCGCGTCGCAATTGTTCGTGCATCATGCTCAGGATTTCTTCGCCTTTGCGCACTTGCAGCAGATGGGATTGATCGTTTTTCACCAGATCCGTCGCCCTGCGGATCAGGAACTCATCGGTGAGTTTCTCCGGGGCAAACCTGATTTCAAGATCGGATGGAGAGAGCAAGACAACAGGATTGTACTCGCCATACCGGGAGGCGGTCGGTTCGGCCTGCGCCGCTGCGGTGCCTTGCAGGGTGAGACACATCGCCAACAGCGCGGGTATCAACCTTTCTTGTAAGTCACCTGACATCAATGAGCTACCTAGTGTTGATCGGGCATCGTGTTGATCGGGCATCGCCGGTTGAGGCGGTGGACCATAGGCATCATCTTCGTTGCTTTTTGATTGGGCAATCGTGTTAATGCAGGATAAGGTATGCGTATTTGCAGGATAGTCTGCAGGTGTGGGTATGAACTGGGAAGACATTCGGTACGTCATGGTCATCGAGCGCTGCGGTACGCTCACGGCGGCGGCTGTGAAACTGGAGGTCGATCAAACCACGGTAAGTCGCCGGCTAAAGATGATCGAAAACAAACTGGCCAAGCCATTGTTTCTGCGCAGCGGAGCAGAACTGGTTGCTACGGAAGCGTGTAGAAGAATTACTGCGTATGCGATGAAAATGGACGAGCAATTTCATCACCTTCTGGATGAAGTTGCCGCGATCGATGGCGATCCGTGTGGCGTTGTACGGGTTAGTGCGATGCCTTGGATCGTTAACGACCTGATCATGCCCGCGCTCCCCAGCTTAGTCGCCAAGCACCCGAACGTTGGTGTTGAAACCATATCCAGTGTAAGAGATCGCAATCTGTTGAGAGGCGAAGCAGATATTTCCCTGCGATTCGAGCTAATGCCAAAGCGCGATGAGTTGTGCCGGCCGCTCGGGAAAATCGAATACTCCTTGTACGCGAAAAAGAACAGCGACAGCGAGAACTTACCCTGGATCGGGTACGGCGAAGACGTCGCTCAGATGGCCCCCAATCGTTGGGCAAAGAAAAACAGCGACACCATCGTTGTGAGGGCGAATGATGCGGGTGCGTCTTTGCGAGCGGTGGAGCATGGTGTTGGGAAAGCATTGCTGCCAGACATCTTGGCCTCGCGTTCAAACAAAGTGAAGAAGATTTCAGATCCTGGGAAGCCCGAACTTGTGAGGATACTGAGAATGATGGTCCACCCTGATATTGCTCGCTATCGGCATGTTGAGATCGTCATGCGTTGGTTGTCCGATCTGGTCAAGTCTGTTTAGGAGAATCGCGCGCGGGTGGTAAGGGCCACTCATCAACATCGGCCCTTGATTAATTCAAAAAAAGAAATAGTGGGTAACCACCGATTCAGTACTATATGGAAATCCGGTTGCGCTTCAGCGTCAGACGCGAGAATCGAGTCAATACGAGTCTTAGGTTGCGAATGCACTGACGCCCGACACTCTCTGACCATCGACAACGTGCGACGGAGCGATCGAGTTGCCGAGCTTCCCAAGACAATTTCGATCCCGGACTGCAAAGACCGCCTATCTTCCCGCATAACTGATTGGATTAACCATGACAAACTTGATAGATCACGCTCCGAGATCTCTTGGCGGCGATATGCACATCGGCCCGCTGGGCTATGGGTGTTGGCGCTTGGTCAACATGTCCGTAGCGGATGCGCGCGGTCGTATCGAACAAGCACTGTCCAGTGGTATGAATCTGATTGATACGGCGGATGTCTATGGTCTGGACTGGGGGGGCACGGCCTTTGGGTCCGCGGAGGAGTTGCTCGGCAAAGTGCTTAGAGATGCGCCGGGTCTTCGCGAGCAGATGGTGCTGGCCTCGAAAGGCGGTATCGTACCCGGGATTCCCTACGAGTCGGCTAACCTCGAAAGAGCCTGTGAAGCGTCACTCAAAAGGTTGGGTGTTGAATGTTTGGATCTTTATCAGGTGCACCGACCTGATCTTCTTTCGCACCCAGAAGACACCGCCCGAGCGCTCCAGCGTCTGCAAGAAAGCGGCAAGATCCGGGCGATTGGGGTTTCCAACCACAGTCCGTCTCAAACCGGCGCATTGATGTCCTACCTCACCGGAGAGATTGTCAGCCAACAACCGGAATACTCCGCCTTACATCTGGATCCATTGTTCGATGGCACTTTTGACCAGTGTATGCAGCACGGGCACACAGTGTTGGCTTGGAGTCCGCTGGCCGGAGGCAAGCTTGCGGGGCACCAAAACATACCGAACGCGTTGGCAGATGTGTTGCAGTCGTTAGCCGGGCGCGAAGGCGTGGATCAGGCGGCCATTGGTTTGGCGTTTGTGCTTGCACACCCCGCCCGTCCAGTGGCGCTGGTAGGAAGTATCGATATTGACCGCATCGCACGAGCCAGGCAGTCACTGGACGTTCAGCTCAGTCGCAGTGACGTCTATTCAATCATTGAAGCGTCCATGGGCGAGCCGTTGCCGTGACAGCGCTAGGGGTCAACAGGCATGCCGCCCGTGTCGACCGCCGGAGCCCCGGTGTCTAAAGAATAGTGCCATCTTGCCGATAGTGGATTAGCCGGTCGTTCGCATTGCACGCTCCCGGCAACTACTTACTTCTGCAAGGCGGCACCCATGGAAGAAATCAGCGACTGCCCCATGATCTTGCGAACGGTGGGTGAAGCCGGATTCCTCCGCACCAACGCCGCCTTTCGAGAGAGAGTGGGTTTTAGCGACGCGGAGTTAGCTGCAAAACCGTTCCTTGACTGGATTGATCCCACCTGCCATGCAGCCGTCAAAGCAGCGCTTGAAGACGGTGGGGATACTTGTTGCGTTCGGCATCGCATGCAGAATGACGAACTCCTGCCTCTAAACATCGAAATTACTCACCACGGCCAAGAAGTTTTTGTGCTTGGCCGTTGCGATACCGGCGCTGATCACCCCGAACCCGAGGATGATGAACGCGACGAGGCGACCGTTAGCGGTACTCTCCATACCATTGCGCGAATCGTTGAAGCAGAACTGCCGGGTTATAAGTGTTCCATCTTACTGGTGGCGGACGGTCGTTTCGTAAGAGGCGCAGGTCCGAGCCTTCCCGACGACTACAATGCAGCCATCGACGGTTATGCCATCGGCCCGACCGTCGGATCTTGCGGTACCGCGATTTATTGGAACGTTCCCGTCGTTGTCGAAGACATTCAGGCGGATCCGCTCTGGGCCGATCTTGCTGAGCTCGCTCGACGTGCAGGGGTCGCTGCGTGTTGGTCTCACCCCTTCACCAGTAGAAGCGGCAAAGTACTGGGTGCATTGGCGCTGTACGCGCCAGTGCCGCAAGCACCGACGCAGGAGCAGTTAAACCTCCTCCAGGCGGCAGCGCGCATGACAGGTCTCGCCGTAGAACGCGGGCGTGCAGAGGAAGCCCTGCGCGAAAAGCGCAAGCGCGAGTTGGAACTGGAACATCAATTGCGCCAGGCGGCGAAGATGGAGGCGCTCGGCGTGCTTGCTGGGGGAGTAGCGCATGACTTCAACAATGTACTCGCAACCATTCTTGCCAATGCTGAATTTGCGTTGGAGATTTCGCCCCCCGACGGTGAAGTGACATCCATGTTGGGTGAGATTATCGAGGCGAGCCATCGCGCGGGTAAGTTTTGCCAGCAAATGCTCGCATACTCGGGCAACGGTACGGTGAGCACTACGCGGTTCGAGTTAGGTGCACTTCTCCCGAAGCTGAGTAGCCTAATACAAGCTGCGCTATCCAAGAAGGCGAGCTTGGTGTATTCGCTTCACGAAGCACCGCTCTACCTCGAAGGAGACGAGAATCAACTGCTACAGGTGATCATGAACCTGGTTATCAACGCGGCGGACGCACTCGGTGAGGAAGCAGGGGAAATCGTCGTGAGTACGGAGCCCGCATACTATGATGCCGATACGCTAGCCGGTATCGCTGTACAGGAAGACCTGCCGGCTGGCGAATATGTTCGACTCATGGTGAGGGATAACGGTGTCGGTATGGATGCCGCAACGATGGATCGTATATTCGACCCCTTCTTTACGACGAAGGCGACGGGTCGGGGTCTCGGATTGGCCGCAGTGAAAGGTATCGTGATCTCTCACGGTGGCGCCATTCAGATTGAAAGCGAACCGGGAGAAGGAACGACATTCACCATCCTGCTTCCCATTGCCGCACCGCCAGAACCTGAACGACCCGCAGTAGAAATCGGGAGGGCAAACGACGCCCGCAAGCGCATTCTAGTTGCAGATGACGACTACAATCTCAGGGTCATTATGCGCCGCCTTCTCAATCATCATGGATTCGAGGTTGTGGAGGCGACCGACGGCCAAGACGCGGTCGACGTTTTTTGCCAAGAACCCGGTTCATTCGACTGCGTCGTTCTGGATCTCAGTATGCCAAAGCTCAACGGTGATGAGGCGTTCAATAAAATGAAGGAGGTTAGGGACGATGTCCCAATCATCCTGATGAGTGGCTACGCCGAACGGGAAATTCTCAATCGGTTCGATGGTGCGGTACTCACGGGATTTCTTCAAAAACCCGTCCGTAGCGCGGCGGTGATTGCGGCAGTCCGTGACGCCACATCCTAAATGGTCGGTAAATCGCGTTGCTCGTCCTGATGCAGCAGGTTCATAGGTTATGCTGCAGGTTTCCTAGAAGAAACCAGGCGGGTGGCGGTTGGAGCCGACAGAAGTAGAGTTCGAAGTACAGGGCCGGATCCTCGCCGGAAAACGTTGGGGAGCGCGACACGGTAAACCGGTGTTGGCATTGCACGGGTGGTTGGACAATGCAAACTCATTTGACGTGGTTGCACCCGAGCTTGGGGAGTTTGACATCTTTGCCTTGGATTTTGCCGGTCACGGTCGCTCGAGCCACCGACCAGCGCATACACCTTATCTTGCGGAGCTCGATGTGCAGGACGTGATCGCGGTTGCTAATCAACTGTGTTGGGATCGGTTCAGTCTGCTTGCGCATTCGATGGGAGCGGAAGTTGGCGCACACATCATTGGGATGTTTCCGGATCGAGTAGAGCGCTTGTTTGCCATAGACGGATTTGCTGAAACGGTAAGTCACGAGCGTTGGCTGGAATTGCACCGTGATTCGATTGACCAGAATCTGACACGTAGAGCGCGCGCTCTACGTGTGTACCCAAGCCAGGAAGAAATGGCACTGAGTGTGGCGAAGGCGACGGGTCAGACCGTCGCGTCTGCTCGTATCTTGATCCAGAGAGGCAGTCGAGAAGTGCGGGGCGGTTTTACCTGGGTCTCCGATCCCCGCGTGCGCTGGTCGGATGCGCTCGGTATCACACGCGAGCAGATGGACCACAACGTAGCTGCCTTCGCGGGACACATTTTGGTTGTGGGCACCAACGAGGGTCTTCAATGGTACCGCGCCGACCTGGCACGATTAGCTAAGACGTTCGAGCACTTTGAATTCATCACAGCCGATGGAACGCACCATGCTCACATGGACGAAGACGTTTCGCGGCTGGTTGAACTGATTAGAGACTTTCTCTGATGTGCCGAGCTGAATTCAGTTGGTTAAGTCACGAGATCGGGTGCGACCTCTTTTAATATCGGGTGAATTTCCGCAAAGGCTTCGCGCATAGCGGTAAGTGCGGTGTCTATCTCAGTCTCCGTTACAGGCGTGGAAATCCTGAGTGCCATCAGGTTTTCGAGCGTACGCACCCCTTTGTTGATCAGCGAGCGGCGAAAGAGCGCCAGGGTCTCTCTCAAGCCCGGGGTGTTGACGGTTTGCGAGTAGATAACCGGGTCTACAACCTCGTCGGCGGTGGTCAGGTGGAGGCTTTGGTGATTGCCGTAGCCGATGACTTGACCCTGAATACCGAGATCTTTGAGAATCTTTCGAATGCCGTGCGCTAACGATTCTCCGAGTGCGTTGATGCGATCGATTTCTGCAGCGGTCAGGATGTCGAGGCAGGCGGTGCTGGCAGCGACACTCATGGGGTCGCCTTGGTGCGCAACGATCGCCGCGACACGATGTTTTTCTGCCTGACTGAACAATTTCATGATGTCTGCGCGCCCGCCAATGAGCCCCATGGGTAGGCCACCGCCAATGCCCTTACCGTAGCAATTCAAATCGGGCTTGACGTCGTACAAAGCGCCGGTCCCGCCGTGCGCGAGCCAGAAGTTCACGATTTCGTCGAATATGAGGACGATGCCGTAGCGTTCGGTCAACTCTCGCAGGAACGACAGGTACCCGTCCCGAGGCGGAATGGTGCCCCCGGTCTGCACACCTTCGGTGAGTACGGCCGCGAGGTCATCTTTGTGTTCGCGGATGACCTTCTCGGTTCCTTCTTTGTCATTCCAGTGGGTAAACAGAATGTGGTCCAACCGGTTTTTCGGTATCCCGAGTGGGCCTGGAGGTACCGCGTAGGTGTCGTCATACGTGCCGTTGTAGCCTCCGCGGATTCTTAGAATCTTGTCTCTACCGGTGAACGCTCGAGCAGCACGTATGGCCCACATGAAAGACTGGGAGCCGCCTTGGGTGAACCAGACCTGTTCTACAGAGGGGACCCGATGGCACATCGTTTCTGCCAAAGTGTCTTTGCCCACCTCAGGCATGAAAGACACCAGGCCTTTGGGTATTTGCGCGTGAAGCGCTTCTGCGACCTTGGGATGGTTGTGTCCGATGATGCTGGTCATGCCCAGCGAGAGATCCAGGAATCGGTTGCCATCGACATCGTACTGATAACAACCGTCCACACGCTTACCATAGTTAGGGTAGGTGCCGGTAGCATGCGATCGCAAAGCACCGCCCGGTATGTACTTTTCCGCGCGTTCGCAGAGGACTTTGGACTTTGGCGTCATCCGTCGCCAAATGGCCTCGACTTCTTTCTCGTAATCAGCGAGTAGTGTTGCGCCTTTCGACATGATCAGGTTGTTCCCACGTTGACCAAAACTCAGTCTGCATCAGAGTAGCATGGCCGGGTTTGTGTGTAGTGGAAAGGATGATGGGTGTCATGGAGCCTTGCGGTAGAGTGAGCCGCGCGATTTGACCGGATCCAACAAATCCCAGTCGCCCGCATCCAGGATGTGTCCGTCGGGAAAAGGCGGGCGCGATGCCAGGCCTAAAGCATCGAGCACGCCGGAATTTTGATAGTACGACTGCATGATCACGATCGTCATGATGCGCGACAAGGATCTGTGACGGGGATCCTGATCGAGCGTGTCCAATACGTTGGTGTCGTCAATGTCGGATTCCGCTAATAGCGCCTGTATGCCGGTCTTGATGCGCGGTGCGAAGTGTTCCGCTCGATGGAGAATAGCGGGCAAGATCAGCGGGTCGGCAGCGCTGGGTAAATTCCGGGACGGGTCCGCTTCGATGGTCGCGGCGGCGATGGTTGCAATCACCTCACACTCTTTGACGGTGAATGTCCGGTCGCTGCTGATGATGTCGCCGGTCATTGTGCCTTTCAATCGAATAGCGTGGCTGAAGACAGGCGTTGCTTGATGGTGTCGGCGATATACAAAGCCAACGCTTGAATTGTCCGAGTTGGATTGACTCCGGCACTGGTCACGAAAATGCTGCCGTCGATGATGAAGAGGTTTCTTACTTCGTGCGCACGTCCCCACTCATTGACGACCGAAGTTGCAGGGTCTGTGCCCATGCGTGCCGTCCCCATGTTGTGCCAGCCTGCGTTGGCGATGAGTTTTTGCGTGAGCACTTCTCGGGCACCGGCTGCTTCCAATGCTTCACAACCCCGGGCTACGGCAAAATCCAGCATCTTGCTGCTATTCTCGCTCAAGCGATACTGAATCTTCGGTGCCGGAATGCCGTGGTTGTCCGTCAGTTCCGGGTCGAGCGTGACGCGGTTGTGCAACTCGGGCAGATCTTCACAGACCGCGATGAGGCCCACCATACGTTCTTGCATCTTTGCATACGCTTCGTGATGTCCTGCACCTTTGGGGATTTTGCCGCGAAGCACACCGCTAATGGCAGTGGCGGCGGGTCCATAGCCGCGTTGCGTTTCGAAACTGAATCCGCGCACGAATCCGCGGTTGGGATCGGATTCGTAGAATTCGTGACAAGCAATGCACTTGTGGGGTCCTTTCGCGCCATCTAACGCTTCATCGAAGATGCCCTCGATGGCGGCGTAGGGATGAAACATCAAGTTCCTTCCGACCAGGCCATTCGAGTTGGCTAGACCATCGGGAAATCGAGCCGAAGTGGAATTGAGCAAAATTCGTGGTGTGCCAATACCATTGCAGGCCATAACTACCATTTCGGCAGGTTGGTATTGCTCTCGGCCCGTGTCGTCATAGTAGATGACGCCGGTGGCAAACCCATCGTCGTTCACGGTGACCTCCCGTACGCGACATCGAGTTTTTAATGCGACTCCGGCGCGGATGGCATGGGGCCAATAAGTGACGTCAGTGCTTGCCTTGGCTCCTTGCGCGCAACCGGTACCGCATGCCCCCAGGTTGATGCACTTATCGCGACCGTCGTACTGTTCCGTCGCAATGGCCATGTCCGACGGCCACCAGTGCCAACCCAATTTGTTGAACCCGCGCGCGAGCACGGTGCCTGTCCGGCCCAGCGGGATCGGCGGCATCACGGCTTGCTTTGGCGGGTAGGCCGGGTCGCCCGCCAGACCAGAGGTGCCCATCATGCGATCGTTCTCGTCGTAGTAGGGTTCTAAAGTCCGATAGTCCACCGGCCAATCGTCGGCGACACCATCGAGAGATTTCGCTTTGAAGTCGGAGGGATGGAAACGCGGGAAATGACCGGCAAAGAGAATCGTACCGCCACCGACCCCGTTGTAGTTTGCGATGGCGATTGGAGACTCTGCGTCGTTGATTGGATAGTCCGCTGCGTTGGCCCGATAGTTCGGGTTGCTGTTGAAGGCGTTGTTGGATTCCCATTCCATCGTCGAGCTTGGGTATTCCAACGGATTCAACCAGTCGCCTTGCTCGAGACAGAGGATCTGCATCTTGGTGTCGGCAAGGCTCCATGCGAACGCAGCAGCGGACGCGCCCGCGCCGATGATCAGCACGTCGACAGGAGGGTTGCTCACCGGCTTTGGCGCGCCCGGCGAATAGCAGCGAGAGAACCTCGGTGTTGCTCGAGTTTGTCTTCGTTGAGCTCTATGCCGATGCCGGGTCGTGCGGACGGAATGAGATCGCCGTTGTCCCATTCGAACGGGTCGACCACGATCTCGTCAAAAAACCCGCGAGATTTGTGAATGCTCTCTTGAATGAGAAAATTGGGAATGTTGGCATCGATCTGCACCGCCGCAGCGGTGATGATGGGTCCACCCCAGATATGTGGCGCCATAAGGATGTAGTTGGCTTCCGCCAGGGTCGCAATCTTCTTACAGGCTGTGATGCCGCCACAGCTGCCGAGATCCGGTTGCGCGAATGCACATCCGCCTTGCTCGAACAGATTTTGAAATTCATGAATGCCCACTAACCGCTCGCCCGTGGCTACCGGAATGCTGGTGTGTCTGGCGATTTCGCCCATCTGTTTGTAGTTCTCCGGAGGACAGGGTTCTTCCAGCCACAGCGGGTCGTATTTCTCGATGCGGGCGGCCAGGCGTCTGGCTGCCGAGGGTGTGATTTGGCCGTGGGTACCGATCAAAATGTCGGCGCGGGTACCCACCGCTTCGCGCACCGCGGCAACGCCGCGCTCAGCGTTGTCATAGTCCTCGAGCGACACTTCCCAAGGCGCCGTAGGGAGTCGCCTCGGGGCAGTCTGAGGCAATGGATCGAACTTGAGCCCCGTAAAACCCTCATCGGCGAATGTGGCGGCCAGTTCTCCCAGACGCTCGGCATCGGATGTCCATGTTTGGGTCGTATTGCCACCTTCGTCGTATATATAGGTATAGGTTCGAACCCGGTCTCGATACTTGCCGCCCAGTAAGTTGTAAACGGGCGTGTCGAAGTACTTGCCTGTGATGTCCCAGAGGGCAATGTCTATGGCACTGACGACGCCCATCCCCACATAGTCCGGATGTTGAGCCATCATGCCCTCGTACATCTTGTGATAGAGGGCTTCGCGATCGATTGGGTTTCTGCCGGTGAGGTAACCCTCGAACACCTGCTGAACGAGGAGTTCGTAGGCATCCTCCAGGCCGTGAAGCGTTCCCAGGATCGCGGTCTCGCCCCAACCTACCAGACCTGTATCGGTTTCGAGTCTGACGAAGAACCAGAAGGACCCTCCCGAGTGGGGTGGTGGTGTTTGCACAACGAACGTTTTAACGCTGACGAGCTTCATGTGAGTGAGTCCCTGATAGATAGAAGGATGATAGCGAAACAGTACGAGTTTGTTATTGCCCGGACAGAATAAATGAGCTCGCCACTGTGATCAGCGAGATGAAGGCGGGTGTTCTTAGTGGAAACTACTGATCCTTCGCCGTCGGCGCTTGGCCATAATAGGTACCATGAAGAACCTTCGATCGATTCTAGTCGTTCTCGACAAGCCCAAGCACCAGCAAGTAGCGTTGCAGCGTGCCAAAGCCATTCAGGAGGCAACGGGTGCCCATTTGACGCTGGTTTCGTTCGTGTGGCTGCCGATGGCCGAAGAACGAGAGGTGTTCGACGCACACCAGCGCCGCTCGCTGAAACGTAGCTGTATCAAGGCAAGGCGAGAATGGTTGCGCGGACTGGTCGTGGACAACAAGCTCGCCGCGGCGGACGTGTCGACCGAAGTGGTATGGACCAACGACATCGCGGGATGGGTGTGCGCAGCAACTCGCGAATCCCCCTGCGATTTAGTCGCTAAAACCGTGCATCATTCTAAAACCGCGATGCACACACCATTGGACTGGCAATTGCTCAGCGGTTGTCAGTCGCCGCTGCTGTTAGCTTCGAGCAAGCAAAGGCAAAAGGGCGGTAACGTCCTGGCGACCGTCGATCTACGCAACAGCGATCGTAAGCACACTCGCCTTAACCTACGAGTGTTGGACGCAGGTCAACTGTTTGCGCAGATCAAAGGCTGCGACCTGCATGTCGTGAACGCCCTCGAATTGGGTGTACTGGTGGGAGACTTGGACTTACCGGATTTGCGCAAGGTGCAGAGCAAGGTACGTGAGGATGCCAAGCTTAAGTTAAAGCAAATGTTGCAGCCATACGCCATTCCGCTGCGGAAACGACACGTCCCGGTCGGTAAAGTCGGCCAGGCGGTCGTCGAGACGGTGGAGAAGGTCGGTGCAGATCTAGTGGTTGTCGGCACAAGCGCCCATAGACACCTGGGCCGCCTACTCATCGGCGGTTCGGCTGAAAAAATACTCGCGCGAACCACCTGCGACGTTCTGGCGGTACATCCGACCTGACGCAAACGACTCCCTAGCGTCTGGTCAATAACCGTTCGACGTTAGCCTCGTAATCGGCAAACAAAGCATCCAAATCCAACGCATCGGCATTGACCAACCATTGATAGATCGTGCCGAAGACAAACGAACAGTACTGTACGGCGAATTGTTCGGCATTTATCGACTCGTCGATTTCGCCCGCCTCGATGCCGCCGCGAATCCACTCCATTGCGTCTTTCCGGTAAACGTCGTGATGATGTGCGAGGCGAGTGCGAAGTTGCGATTCTTGACCAACCGATTCGTACCACAGGATGTACATTGCCCGCATGTAGTCCGATTCCAACTTGGTGAAATCGCGTAAGGCTTCGGCAGCTGCCTTGATCCCGGCGATGCCGATCTTATCGGCCACGTAATCGTTGAGGTGCTTCTTCCAACGCTCATCGAATCGCCCGAACAGCTTCAATATGAAGTTTTCCTTCGAACCGAAGCGTGCGTTAGCCAGGCCACGGGAGTAGCCGGCTAATTCACAGATTTCCTTCATGGTGGTTTTCTGCGTTCCACGCTCGTTGATGAGGCGAATGGCGGCTTCGAACATGCGCTGATCCGACAGCGCCGTTCGTTCTGCTTGGGTGCGTCGTGTGGTTGGTTCAGCCATTTACGATACCAACATGTCACTTACGTTAGACATTCAACACTCCGGATTCCACGCTTCATCGGACAATCCCTCGACTCAGTCGGATTCAGGCGGTTTGAGCACCGCACCAGGCAACGGATTGAAGTAATGAATCTGCACCTTGCGCTCCAGTATTTTCCAGATGCCGTTGCGTCTTTCCAGTTGATCCGTATAGGTGGCGCCAACGATCTGGCAGTCAACGTCATCGACAAGCATGCCAACGCAATCGACGTCGCAGACCGATTCTGCGCGGTCCGATCCTTGCAATCCTCGCAAATTGATTCTGTTGTTGGAGGTCAAATGATGGCTCTCCTGCCACACGGGCCAAAGGACATCCGTCAATGCGGTGTGTATGCCTTGGTGACCTTCGAAGCGACCGAACGGCGGCCCGATGTCCCAAACGCAGTCTTCCCACCAGATGGCCATGAAGCGGTCATAGTCCCGTTTGTCAAAGCCGTGGCAATACTCGAAGCTGAGTTCCCGTATTGCCTCGCGGCTCTCCAGTTCGTCGAGCCGGGACTTAAGGACGGTAAGATCTTCGTCGTTCACTCACTCCTCTCTTAAATGCATCCGTTTGCAACGGGCGTTTATTTGCTTGCGTCTAACAAATCTATATAAACTAACCTGCATGTCAATCCTGTGGTAACTGGTTAATGGATAAAAGTAGTGTCACCGGCTTTGCATGTTCCGCGCACTTGCTTCTCGGCATACTCTCATTGGTACCGTTGTCGGCCGTGGCTGACTATTCGGCTCAGCTCCGGGAAGGCGCTGACTTGTACAAACAAAACTGCGCGGAATGTCATGCATTGAACCTGAGAGGATCCGCTCACGGTACGGAACTCAAGGGGCCAGGCTTCCTCGATCGGTGGCGCGACAGGACCTCGACCGCCATGGTGCGTTTCAACCAAGCCGGTATGCCACCGGGCGCGGGTGACAGCCTGACCGAAGGCCAGCATCTGGCCATCGTTGCACATGTCCTGGCGGTCAACGGCATTGAACTCGACCGGGAACTGGTTGCCAGCAGGTCCATCGCGTTGGCGAGCGGTGAGGTTGTGACGGATTCGTCAGGCGAATCTACGGAAAGCTGGACGGATGCCGGTGCCATCGACCGTATTGCGCGGAGTAAATCCGGCTTTACCAACCAGAAGATTGAGGGATTTCGTCCGGTCAGTGAAGCGTTGCTGACAGCACCGCCGGATAGTGCTTGGTTAAGCTGGCGTCGAACCCGCGATGGACAAGGGTATAGTCCCCTCAAGCAGATCAACCGCCGCAACGTCGATCAGCTACGGCTGGTGTGGGCGGTGGCCATGCGCGACGGCAGCAATCAGGGTACGCCCTTGGTGCATGACGGCATCATGTACCTGACCCATCCCGGCAACATCGTACAAGCCCTGCGGGCTGATACGGGCGATGTTATCTGGGAGTACCGGTATCGTTATCCCGAAGGCTCACGCACGCTGGGCGGTCCCGTCCGCAACATCGCGATCTACGAAGACAAGCTCTTCCTAGCGACTTACGACGCGGCGCTGGTGGCCATCGATGCGCGAACAGGCGAGCAGGTCTGGCGCACGCCCAAGGCCAACTATGAGGATGCTTATACACACACGGCCGGTCCGATCATCGGTGACGGTGTCGTATTGAGCGGCCTCAACGGATGTGAACTGTTCACACCCGACGGCTGCTTCGTAACGGGACACGATCCAGACACTGGAGAGGAACTATGGCGCACATCGACCATTGCGTTGCCCGGCGATGCCAACAACGAAAGCTGGGGCGACATCCCTTCCGAGCTACGCGGCGGTGGTGACACCTGGATTGCGGGCAGCTACGACGCGGATCTGAATCTCTTCTTCATTGGCACATCGCAAGCTAAACCCTGGGTAGCCGCCAGTCGCGGCATGAGTGCAGAAGACGCCGCGCTGTACACGAACTCGACTCTGGCGCTGGATCCGCGCACCGGCAAGATCGTTTGGTACTTTCAACACACGCCCGGCGAGACGATCGACATGGAGACCGGTCTGGAGCGCGTTCTGGTGAACGTCGATGGTAACAAGCGACTCTACACGATCGGCAAGGATGGCATTCTGTGGCAACTCGACGCCGCCACTGGAAACTTCGTCAGCCTGGCGGAAACGATGGAACAGGACATCTACGCCGCAGTGGACACAAAGGGCGGCAAGCTACGGTACCGGGATGACATCGTCGCCGCGGGTATCGGCGACGAAATTCACGCGTGCCCCGGAATCTACGGAGGTCACAACTGGCAGGCCTCCGCGTACAGCCCCGAGGTGCGCTCACTGATCATTCCGCTGCATCAGCTGTGTTCGGTGCTCACGGGCCGGAGTGTGGAGCTCGCGCCCGGTGCGGGGGGTTACGGCGGTGACTCACGCACTTTTCCTATGCCTGAAAGCAACGGGCAGCTCGGTCGTCTGGTGGCTTGGGATCTCGAACGAATGACCGAACGCTGGAGTACCGAGCAGCGTTCGCTATTTCTGACGGGCGTGCTGACAACCGGTGGTGGCCTGGCCTTTGTCGGGGACCTGGACCGGCGCTTCAGTGCCTACGATGTTCGAGACGGCCGGCGCCTCTGGCAGACGCGATTGGCGGCGCCGCTACACGGGTTTCCCATCAGCTACGCGGTCAACGGTAAGCAATACGTTGCCGTGCCTACCGGAATCGGGGTGTTTCGTGCGCTGACGGCAAACCTGTTCCCGGAGATTCACCAGCCTGTCAACGGTCAGGCGTTGTACGTGTTCGCTTTGCCGTAATCCAAGCCACACCGATTGACCTGGCTCGAACGGTGTGGTCCTGGAATTCGGATACGGCAGGGGACGTTAGTTGCCGAACGTGAATCCGACTTCCACGCCCCAAGTACGCGGCGTGCGTGGTGCAGCATATGACCAGAGGCCGGCGACATCGAAACCGATCTGGTATCCGTCTTCGTCCGTGAGGTTGCGGCCGAACGCGCTGACGTACCACTGGTCCCACTCGTATATGAACGAAGCATCCACCAGTATTTGCGAATCGTTGGACAGCTCAGGCTTGTTCGCGAAGTCGACTTCGTGTTCGCCGACGTGGCGCAGGCTGGCCCAGAACTGCGCGGAGCCCGAGCCCAGTTGCCATCGATAATCGCCACTGATCCCAAATGTTGTATCCGGTGCTCTGCGAAAATCCAAACCGGAGAAGTCTTGCAGGACGGGGCTGGTCGGCGTGCCGATGTTGACGTCAAAGTCGTCGTATTCGGCGTCCAGCAGACCGAGGTTTGCGCGTAGCGTCAGCCCTTCCGTGGCCAACCAGGTCATTTCGAACTCGGCCCCTTGAATGGTTGCCGTCGAAGCGTTCACCACTCGGGTGACTTGCCCGGTACCGCTGGTCGCGGAAGGCTGCTGAATTTCCTCCTGCTTCTCGTCGTAGTCCATGTAGAAAAGGGTGGCGTTGAAAGTCAGCCGATTGTCCGCCCAGCTGGATCGATAACCGAGCTCGAAATTGTCGACGGTTTCCGGATCGTACGGCGTTACCGCCGTTTCCACCGCGTCGACGCGGCCGTTGAAGCCGCCTGCCCGGTAGCCGGTGGAATACAGCCCATAGACCATGCTGTCTTCGTTTAGTTGATACTTGAGTGCCAGCTTGTAAGTAGGCTCTTCCCATTCTTCCGAGTTGGTGATCGCGGCAAACGGATTCGTCGCGCAGTTGGCCAGGACGTTTAAATATTCTGCAGGGAAGGTGGATGGGTCTTGGAAGCAAGGGACCACACCCCGTTGGCTGGACGTTTTTTCGTCCTCGGTGTAGCGCATGCCCAGTGTCAACGTCCACTGCTCAGTGAGGTCGTAGTCACCCTCGAAAAACACAGCCCAGGACTCGCTGTCCTGATTGGTGAACTGAGGCAGTTCCAGAAGCGTTTGGGGCACCGCAAAACCGATCCAGCTGAGCAGACGGATTTCGTATTCCGAATCCCAGAAGAAGGTACCTACCGTGCCGCGCAGTTTGCCACCGGCGTCGTAAGTCAGTCGGAGCTCATGCGACGTCTGCTCGTATTCGGCCGGACGGTCCGTGTGGAACAGCAAGTCGGGAACCGCGTCCCAATCCGAGATGACGGTCTCTTCGGTCTCCCACAATGCACCGATATAGTCCAACCGCAAGGCGTCGCTGATGTCCCAGCGAATCTCCAGTTGATGGGTATCGGCATCGAAACTGGTATCGTCGGGAGAGAGTCCGTTGTGATTGAACTGTGGGTCTGTGCCGTCGGGTAGCAGCGCGTTGTCGAACAGTTGCGAGTTGTTGTAACGGTCACCGCTCACCGGTCTACTGGTGCTGGGTGAGCACCAGCCAAAGGCATCGCAGAAGAGCTGCCCCGGCTGGCCGACGTTGAGAATGACGTTGGTGTCTTCTTCGCTCTCTTCTATGACACTGGTCCATTCCAACTCCAGATTCTCGTTGGGCAGCCACAAGAAGTTGATTCCGGCGGACTTGAACTCGTTTTGTCCATTGTCGTCACCCGTGACTACGTTGTCGAAGAATCCTTCTCCTTGATCGCGAAAAGAACCCGTTAGCTTGACCCCGAAATTCTCACCGTTTCCGAGGTTCAACACGCCATCCCACACCATCGTATCGTAGCTGCCATAGCTCGCGCGGAGTTTGCCGCCCGTTTCCATGGTGGGTCGGGAACGTTCTACCTGGATAACGCCGCCGATGGTGTTGCGACCGAATAAGCTACCCTGTGGGCCCCTCAGTATTTCCACCCGTTCCAGGTCGATGGCTCGCGTGATGCTGCCGCTCATTGTGCCGAGGAATACCCCGTCGACCACTACACCCACCGCGGGGTCGAAGTTCTTCTCGACTTCCGAGACGCCGATGCCGCGTATGTAGGCTGCTGCGACGCCGCCGGGACCTTGATTGGTGTCGTCGAGTACCGTATTCGGCGAGATGTAGATCAGTTCGCGCAGATCGGTCGCGTAGTGCGCTTCGATTTCGCGAGGGCTGAGCGCGCTGACCGACATCGCTACATCCTGCAGGTTCTCGTCGCGTTTGCGCGCAGTCACGACGACTTCTTCCACCACCCCGGCGCTGGTTTCTTCGGAAACCGCGGCGGGAGAGGCTGAGCCGAACGTAATCAGCGCTGTCAGTAGGAAGGTCACACGTAAGATATCCATTGGCTCCTCTCCTGTGAGTCATCAATGCATGGTTTTTGATGGTGTTTTTGTCGCTAGTTGTCCGTTACCGGTGCTCTCGTGCGGGGGTTCCGACGAGAATTGCGCGGAGGTGGAGTTCAAACAGTTTATTGTTTGCGTCTAACAACTTTAATGGATGCATCCCTCAAGTCAACCGGTGATCGCGGGTCAGCCCGTGCGGGTCTCTACTCCCTTGCGAAGAATGTAAAACGGCGACCTCGAGGTCTCGGTACTTTGTGTTCAGCCGGTAGTTCGCACAGGCGCTCCATGCGCGTTGTCACACCGTCAGCATACTCCCAAATCATATGGTCACCGTCCAAGTAACGCCGGACGACCACAGGCCCCCAGCCAAACACCTTGAAGTCGAGCACCTTGTCGTTCCAGAACATCCCGGCCGAACTGCGTGGGCAGTATTCCTTGTCTCCAATTGTAAAGAGCACGCCGCCTTCGGTGTCGTTGGAATTGAAACCGCCGGTGCTGTTGGGACCAGAGTCATGAATGATGCCGGCGGCTGTAACGACCGTGCGCGCGCCACATTGTTCCACTCGTTCGACATGTCCGACGTTGCCGGTAACCCCAATCCACAGTCCGCGGATGTCTGCAGCGTCGTCCGGGAGAGGTTCCGTGCATTCGCGGAGGATCGGCAACGGGAAGTGTGTGTAGCTGCAACCGGGTGTATTGCCTTTAGGAATGTCCGCTGCCGATTTGCCGCTGCCGTCGAGCACGGGTAGGGCGCAGTAGTTAATCGTACTGCCGTCGCCGGCCAGCGTCGCCGGATCCGTCATCAACGGCGGCCGCGGTGAAAAGATGATGAAAAGGAACGCCACCGATACAATGACCGCCAGACCGCATAACGTACCCAGCAGAATTTTGAGGAGCTTTCTGATCATGACCACCCGCCCAGGTTATTCCGGGATCGCTGCCTATGAAAATGGCAACGTAGCAGCCCGGCATATTTAATGTAAAGCATTATATTCCCCGTGTTCGCGTTTATTCACTGGCCGCTCGTGTTATTGTTTAATGCATTTCATTATATCTGGTGAGTCTTGACTATGATCGCGAAACGCTTATCGATCATTGCGCTGTGCCTGATGCTGCTTCTTGTCGGGGCGTACCTGTTTCGTGTTGAGCTCATGCTCACGGGTATCAGAATCATGACGGATCAGCGCTTATCCGTTGGGGAGCACCAAGAGGTTGCCTGGGAACGTGGGCCTGACGCGCCGGAGGCAGACCAGCGCAAACCCAACATCGTGCTGATCGTCGCCGATGACCTGGGGTGGAATGACCTGACGTTCAATGGCGGTGGTGTTGCCGAAGGTACGGTGCCAACCCCGAGCATTGATTCGATCGCCAGGGACGGTATTAATTTTGTTAACGGCTATGCGGGACAAGGTACGTGTGCACCGTCTCGGGCCATGATGATGTCCGGGCGTTATGGCTCCCGCTTCGGCTTCGAGTTCACACCTACTCCGGCGGGCATGTCCACGGCGCTTGGATTAATGAGAGCGGATAGCCAGCCCCCCTCGATTCCTGCGGACAATCCTCGTTCCATTCCCTATGAACAAATGGGCCTGCCGGCCGATGAAATCACGATTGCCGAGTTGTTGAAAGCGCAGGGATATTACACAGCACATATTGGTAAGTGGCACTTGGGAAGAGCAAACGGCAGTGCCGCAGAAGATCAGGGATTCGACCAGAGTTTGTTGATGTTGTCCGGCTTATATGCAGAGGAAGATGACCCGGATGTGGTCAACTCCAAGCTCTCCTACGATCCGATCGACCGCTTTCTGTGGGCCGGCATGAGCTATGCGGCAAGTTACAACGGCGGTGCTGCGTTCAAACCCGGCGGGTATCTAACAGATTACTACACCGACGAAGCGGTCAAGGTCATCGAGAACAACAGGCATCGGCCTTTCTTTCTTTATCTTGCGCATTGGGCGCCGCACACGCCGTTGCAGGCGGCCAAACGAGATTATGACGCATTGTCTCATATCGAAGATCACACCGAGCGCGTGTATGCGGCCATGATCCGAGGGTTGGAGCGTGGGGTCAGTCGTGTCCTCGGGTCCCTGAAAGACAATGGTTTGGACGAAAACACCATCGTGATATTTACCTCGGACAATGGCGGCGCGGGCATGTCGGTATTGCGGACCTCAACAAGCCCTTCCGGGGTTGGAAAATCACCAACTTCGAAGGCGGTATACACGTGCCGTTTTTCATCAAGTGGCCTGCAAGGATTCCCGCGGGTCAAACCTACGATAAGCCCGTTCACCATTTCGATATCTATGCGACCGCTGCCGACGCTGCGGGTGCCACCGTAGATCATCAGATCGATGGCGTAAGCCTCCTGCCTTATGCCTTGGGTCAAAAAGAAGGTCGGCCGCATGAAACGCTGTTCTGGCGAGCAGGAGATTATCGCACCGTCAGGCACGGCGACTGGAAGTTCGCCGTCGTCCCCCAGCTTGAGAAGACCTGGTTATTCAACCTGGCCACTGATCCGGGCGAGCGGACCAACTTGGCGAACGAGGAACCCGAAGTGGTGGAAGAGATCATGGCGTTGTTAGCCCAACACAATGCCGAAATGGTAGAACCGCTCTGGGATTCGGTGGGCGCATCGGCAATCAATGTCGACAAGCATCTGCGGCAGGAGATGGATCCTGAGGCAGACGCCTACATTTATTGGAGCAACTAACGCTGGCGCACCTAGCGTGAACGGTGATCGAAACGTTCGCTAATCCGCACGACAAACCTTGACCGATACCACCCATAGGCTCTCTACTTGAGGGCCGACTACTCACGCTGGACCAGACAATATGAAGACCGAGCGCCGTGGCCCTCTTGAAGATCTCACCGTCGTCGACTGCACCAGAGCGCTGGCCGGACCGTTCGGTGCGGGACTTCTCGCGGACCTTGGGGCACGCGTGATCAAGATAGAACCGCCATCGGGTGACGGCTACCGCAACATACCGCCGTTTCTTCCCGATCATGCCTCGCCGTACGAGGATCGCAAGGCCGGCACCGATTTCGGTGCACCGTTCGCGGCAGTCAACCGCAATAAGCGCAGTGTGTGTCTCGATCTGAAAGACAATGCGCACAAGGACGTCTTCCTCAAACTGTGCGATCAGGCTGACGCCGTGGTGGAGAACATGCGGGCAGGTGTGATGGACAAGCTCGGCTTGGGGTATGAGGTGATTGCCGAGCGCAACCCGATGATCGTCTATGCCTGTGTGCGCGGATTCGGCGACCCGCGCACCGGTGAAAGTCCTTATGCGGACTGGCCCAGTCTCGATGCGGCCGCGCAGAGTTTCGGAGGCTTGGTGCATGCCAATGACGGGCTGGTGACACCGGCGATCGCAGACATATTTCCGGGTACGCTAATGGCGCTGGGGGTGGTTGCGGCGATCCATCATGCGCAAGCGGCAGGTAAAGGACAGTTTCTGGACGTATCGATGTATGACGCGATGCTCGCCTTTCAGAAGAGCGCTGTGGCGCAGTACGGTTTCACCGGCAAGCCGAATCCCGCAGGGCTGCAACGTGCTATGACGCTGTATCCATTCGATCTCTTCCCGACCAAGGACGGACGCATTGCGCTGGCGGTGGCGCAGCCTCGACATTGGGATCTGCTTTGCGCGGCCATGGAGCGTGCCGATCTCATGACGGATGAGCGCAGTGTCAGCAACGAAGCGCGTCTCAAGCATGTCGATTGGGTCGAGGAACAGATTTGTGCGTGGACCACGCAGCTCACCCGCGCGGAGATCATGCAAAAGCTGGATGGCGAGATTCCGGTGGGCCCGGTGCAGAACATGGGAGATATCTTCCAAGATACCCATGTTGCCGCCAGGCAAATGCTGGAAACGTGTGACCCGGGGGGTGCCAATCCGGAAATCAAACTGGCGGCCAGCCCGATCAAGTTCGGTGCCACACCCACGACGCTCTTCCAGTCACCCCCGACCCTCGGCGAGCACAACGCGGAAGTGTTGGCGGAGTTCGGGATAGAGACGCCGCCGGGCTAATTCAACCTTGGGGGATGTACCAAAGGGGCGATGTCCATGCGCGTTCCGTCAGTGTGGATTCTTTACCAGGCATCGGTTCAAGACCGGCGCGCAAAGCGTCCCAGGTAGTCCAGCGGCACGTGGGATTTTCGAGCACACGCACGTAGTAAAAAGCCTGTGTCGCCGGATCAAAGTCAGGGTCCGACCAGACAGCGGATAGTTCTGCGTCACCGTACTCGATGTCGTAATGACAGGTAGATAGGTCGACTTGCGCTTGGGAGGCAGGACACCGGTGTGTTTCTGGATTCACGGTGTTGCCGTCCGCACAGGCGATGTCGTAGACGCGTTCCTTCGCGACACCGTCTTCCACCCAACCTTTGATGACTTGTAAGCGGTCGAGCCATGCGCTCTGTGGATCGCGAATGGCTTGTGCGGCAATCTGCATGGTTTTCTCGTCGGTGAGCGTGCCGCCCATGCTGGTAGCCTTGTTGTCCAACTCGAGTGGTGCGTCGGCTGCGCTCATATCGACCGTTTGCAGATCGCTTCCACCCCACATACGGATCTTGATCCGGGTTCCGGTCGTGGCGAAAGTTTCTTTGCGGCGGAAAGCATCGTAGACCGCTTCGCGTGTGTTCTCCTCGGCCCACACGCCCGCCAACCCCGATGCGCTCCAGTCAGTAAGAAAAGAAGAAGGTTTCTGCTCATCGGGGACATCTTCGTATTCTACCCAGCTCATACCTTGCGGCGGAGTGGAGCCTCGCCGTTCCGGTAGCCCGTCCTGCACTCCGACTTTGCTGTAGAACGCATGCTCTTCGTACGGCGCACCGGCGTTGTGTGTGTCGCTGGAACCGATCAGCCCGAACTGGTACGGATTGAAGTTCTCGTTGGCCTGGTAGGTCAATCCCGTCAATAGCGCATCGCGTACGTACGAGCCCTTGAGGTGAATGTCCACACTACCGACGTCGTTGACCAAAAAGGCGCCAGGCGTATCGGCGAAGAGTTCGTGATCCGCCCATTCGTCGTTAGGGGAGAGCAGGGGGTGGGTGTCGGATGTGCCTTTCACCTGAGTGATCTCAACGAGCGGTTCGTTACGCATGCGCAGCGTTGCGTAGGCGGCATCGATGGGTTGGCCTGCGAACGTTTCGGTGCGAAACATCAAACCGTTACTCCAGTTGGAGTTGTGTGGAATGGCGAGCGCTTCGAAGCCGAGTGCACGCTGCTCATCCATCCAGCGCCACAGGTCCTCCGGATTCAACGAGTCCGTTGCGGCGAACGGCAGTTCGGGAACGTTCGCGTCTTTGAAGATGACATTGCGGTGGAGGTTGTATGGCGGATTGGAGGTGTATTCATAACCGACGAACGTCGTGAACGTGCCGGGTTCATAGTGCTCTTCGGCAGCGTCTACGATGCGCTGCCATGTGCGTTTGCGAACTTCGGGATGTACGGCACCCTCGACTGCTTCGCCGGTGACCAAGGTGTTGGCCATCTTTTGAAAAGCAGGACCGAATATACCGGGGTCGGAGCTGATCAATTCCCTGGCGAGCGGTGTTTTCGACAACGCCCCGTTGCTGTCGCCGAAGGCGTTCATGACCCCGAGGTAGGTGGCATGGTCGGTGACGGCGTAGAAGTCCAACGGTCCGCCGCGCAGGCGAATGGGGTAACCGAACGCATGAGTCAGCGGCTGCCCTTTGGCGTACCGATAGGCGTCATCCGGAGTGGCTCTGACATTGAATATGTAGGCGTCGAACGAATATCTGGTATGAACGTGCAGGTCGCCGAACAGCGCGCGTTTCTCGCTGGCCGTCACGATCGACGCTACGGCTAGCATCAGGGTCGTCCACAAGAGTTTAAGAAGCGTTCGCATGTGTCCCTCATTTGTTTTTCTTTGAAGTATAACGGTGATTGTGTGTTGCTGGTCAATGGCTCAATCGATACGTGGACCTTCCCGGGCAACCAGCGTCCCGGCGATCTACATCCTTTACAAATCGCTCATAGAAATCTGCCAATCCGTCTAACAAGATGTCTTTGACGACGCTGATAGCAACATTGAAGCGATTTTGTGGTCTAAAATAGCGTCGCTACGTGAGGGCAGAAGTGATGTTTCGACTGAGGTGTCCGCTAATCCATACGCTAGCAGCCTTGCTTGCGGTAGGGGTGTTTGCGCCTGTACAGGCCGATGACGCGGGCATCACTCAGGCGCTGTTCGAATACGTTCACGAAGTCGATGATGAGTCGGGCCCGGCATACGCCCAACGGTTCAGTACCCAGGCGAACGGCATCGATATCGACCTTTACACCGTTCGCTCGCAGACTTGGCAGGGACACGATCTATTCAATCAAATGTACACGGCAGTCCCGGTCGGGATGGATCCCAGCGAAGCGAAACACGTGCTGCTGGTCATCACTGGCGGGTCTTTCCGAAGTCGTCTGTTCGAGCCGCCTTCGGAACGCGAGTTGCGGCGCTTCGTAAAAAAGGCACGCCGCTACGCACCCCTGATCAAGAAGCTCAATACGCCGGCAGTGGTGGTCAGGCACGTGCCGTTTCAGCGGATGAAACTCTGCCCAGGAGACCACAAGAGAGGTCTCAGCGAAGACGCCTTGATCGCCTGCTCCTTGCAGAAATATCTGGAAACCGAAGATCCTAACTGGCCTTTGCTCTTCCCCATGACGAAGACGGTGAAGGTGAACATGGACGTGGCCGAAAAGATCTTTCAAGAAGAGTGGGGGGCTGAGATCGAGTCGTTTACGGCCATTGGCGCCTCCAAACGCGGTTGGACATCGCATCTGATATCGATCGTCGACGAGCGGGTGACCGCATCCATCCCAATCGTGATCAACATGCTGAACATGCCTGAATACATCAAGCATGCCGAGCGGGTCTGGGGCGAACATTCGCCGCAAATACGCGACTATGCCGAGCGCGGCATACTCGCGCAGTTCGATACGCCGGTGGGGGCGAGGATGTTGGCCATGATCGATCCTTACACTTATCGTGAGCATCTGAATAAACCGAAGCTCATGATTTTCGGCACGAACGATCCTTACTGGCCGGTAGACTCCACGCGGCACTATGCGGCACAGTTGCCGGGGGAGACGCGGTTGTTGTTCTTACCTAACCAGGGTCACAGTGCCACGCTAGGCGGTGTACGCTTGCTCACGGCAGCTTCACGGGCACAGCACCAAAGTGCGGCGCGCGGGCGAGATCTCGCCACGCTCGACTGGTTCTACGAATCTTCCGCCGAAGAACTGCGAATACGACTCGATACCGACGTTGCGCCGAGTAAGGTCGAAGTATGGAGCGCGACATCGACAGACCGTGATTTTCGCGACGAACGGTGGCGCAAGCGGGTGGTCTGTGGGGCCAAGGGTGCGTTGCCTTGGTCGTGGTGGCGGCGAGATTGCTCGGAGCTCACAGCGACAACCGTCAAAGTACCGGAAGACGCATGCCGAGCTCAGTTCGTACAAGTGTATTTCGAGCACGATGGGTTCGCGCGTTATCCCAACTCCACCGACGTGGCCGTGACCGGTCCCGACCGCTGCGTGGGGACGCCAACCTACACGGCCGAGCGTTGAGGTCTAGCACTCTGACTGATTATCGCTTAATCAGCGCGTCCTTAAGCTAAAGGCTGAGCGATTCGAGCGCGGGCAGACCTAAGAAGCGCCGCGCCCAGTTCAGCTCGCTGACATAGGCTTGCGGATGATAGTTGCCGTAGATGCGCTGGCCGTCGACGACCTCGAACAACACGAAGCCGTGATCGGTGTCCGGGAATGTCTGCAGATGCACAGGCTCTCCTGCTTCGGCGCGCCGACGGATTTCCGCGAGCGTAAACTCGGGTGGCGCGCTGGAGTCTTCTTCGGCTATCAACCAGGCGGACGGTATACCGCGATGGGCGAGCTCATCCAGGGCTGACATGGAGGTGTAATCCCACGGCAGGCCGTCGTCGGCCATGAAAGGACCCACCAGGCGAACGCCAAACTCAGGATAGGTCACAAAATCATCGAGTACGGTGCCGTCCAACTGATCGATCCAGGGTTCGTCCGCATACTCGTCCAGCAGCCGATGAAATTCGTCCCATCCACCGCTGAAATTCGATGCGACGATGTCGATCGCGGCGTTGTTGAGCCGGTCTGCCTGGGCCAGTGCTCGATCGTCCAATGCGCGCTCACGGAGGATGGCGAGCGTTTCCAGGCGCGCTTCATCCCGCGGTGAATCGATCATGCCGAAGTTCGCGATCACGAATGCGAACCGTTGGCTCTTGCTCGCCGCCAGCGGGCCTATCCATCCGCCTTGGCTGTAGCCCGACACGCCAATGCGGGTTTCGTCGATGACCGGTTGCGCGGTTAGCCAATCCGCGGCTGCCACCAGGTCGTTGGCGAGCAGCTCGAAATCCATGGTGAACGTGCCACCCGAGGCACCTGTCCCCCGCTTGTCGTACACGAGCGATGCAATGCCGAACAGAGGATATAGGTCCGCCGTTCGGTAAGTGCGAGTAGCGGCATCGTCGCCGGAACCGTGAGCGAGGATGACCGCGGGATGCGGCCCGTCACCCGCGGGTAAGGTCAAACGTGCATAAAGAAGCACGCCGTCGGCGGCTTTGATGGTAGCGATCTGTTGGACGGCGTCGATTCGTTGAGCGGTGTCGCGCTCGCTCTGCTCGTCGACGACTGCGAACCCCGATGGTATGAACTCGATCCGCGAGTGGGTCAATCGGTCCGCAGGCGACGTGGAGGTGCTCGATGTGTAGCGTTGTCCGCCTGAGGATGTATAGCGTTCAGTCACTCCATCGCTGAAACGCACGAGCCGCAAGCCGTCATCGCCGCTTTGGCGGATACTGACCGGCGTGCCGTCGCTCATACGGTACGCCCCAAGCATGCTTTCGGGCGGTGCTTCGGAGCACGCGCTGACAGCAGTGAGGCAGACGCATAGACAGATGCATCGATAAGCGATCGGAGATGCGTGGTGACTCATGTCCTAGTGTGTCGTGCGAGCGTCCGCTTTAGTTTGCGCGTGGGCAGATTACGGTCCCCCCGATACGGCCAAACACTGCCCGGTCACCCATTCCGTGGACCTAGCACAGAAGTAGAGCACCGCGGCGCCCAGGTCACGAGGCGTGCCCAAGCGACCGGCGGGGAGGCGGATCATCTTCTCGAAACCGGGTAGGTCTTCATCCTTCAACCCCATGGCGGTCATCATGATTTCCGTGGGAACCGCCCCCGGCATGACGCAATTCACGCGTATGCGCGGGCCGAGTTCGGTGGCGAAGGTCTTGGTCAACATGTTCACGCCTGCTTTCGCTGCGCTGTAGTGCCCGCTCCCGGGCACCACCATTTGGGCGGCGATCGAAGAGATGTTCACCACCCGTCCACCGTCCCGCATCAGTCTCGCTGCGATGCAGGTCGATTCCCAGATCGCGGTCAAGTTGAGCGCAATGGTGGCGTTCCATTCCTCCAAGGGCAACTCGGTCAGCGGCACTTGCAGGGGTGAACCTCCGGCGTTGTTGATCCAAATGTCGAGATGCCCCCATTCTTGGATGGCGGCTTGAGCCAGCGCTTCGAGGGCTTGCGGATCGGTGACATCGGTCGGCACCGCTATGGCTTCGCCGCCCTCGTCGCGGATTTCCTCGGCCACGCGCTCGACTTCGTGTGCGCGCCGCGCCGCGCAGACAACGCGTGCGCCGGCACCGGATAGGACTTTGGCGATCCCTTCACCGATACCGCGGCCTGCGCCCGTAACGACGGCTACGTCGCCGTTGATTGCAAATAGTTCGTCCACCGTGCTCATCAGTTCCTCCCCATAAGCGTGACCGGACACTATGACCCGTTCGATAGGTGGCCTGCAAATCCGCATGCCTTCGGCTGGGGTGTTCGTGAAGCCAAAATCCGGAACTTGCCTGTCAATTTTCGTTCACTTAAGCTTTCTAACAGGGGAACTCTTCTGACAGGGGCAACCTCTTTGATAGAGGCTAGGGGGCTTAGATGAACCGATTGATCCTAGGTGCAGTAGGTATTTTGCTTGCTGGCACCGCCAATGCGGGGGCATTGCTAGCAGGCGACTATCAGCAATTCCTGGTGACCGCAGATGCGCCGGGGAGCCATGTCGTATCCGGGACCACAGCGTTCGGTGTCGACACAAGTGGCGTAGCGAGGCTGCAGTTCGACAAAGGCACAGGACTGGGATTCCGTGGGAACTGCACGGGATCGCTGCTGGCCGGTGGCACGAGCGTGCTGACGGCAGCGCATTGCGTCACAGATCAAAGCGGCAACGTGGACGTGCTCGACATTCAAGCGACGTGGGATACCGCCACTGGCATGATCTCGCAAACGAGTGCGACCGTGCACGTGCATCCGAGTTGGCAAACGCTAGCCGGAACCGCACTGAGCGAATTCGACATTGCGATCATCGAGTTTGCAACACCGATCGACGAACGCGTTGCGCGTTACGAGATATACGAGGGGGATTCCGAAATCGGTGTCACCGGCGTCAAAGTCGGGTATGGACACGGCGGTCACGGCCCAACGGGCGTAGATATCAACAACCATCCGGCAGGCACGAAGCGGGCGGGTCTCAACATGTACGATGCCGATGCTCGGCCCGTCAACGTAGCCGCGCAGTTCACCGACTTTCCGTTTCCGCAATTGGGTAATTCGCTCATCTACGATTTCGACACCGGCGACCTCATCAATAACACACTTGGCGAATATGGTTTACCGGCCACCAGCGATACCGGATTTGGCGACGACGAAGTCTATGCCGTGGGTGGCGATTCAGGCGGACCCACGTTTATACAGGACCTCGATTCGACCTGGCGCATTGCCGGTGTGACGTCGTACGGATATGGCTTTACCGTGAATCCGCCGGACACCACACCGACGGACAACTTAGGGAGCTTCGGCGAAGTGGGTATCGACATGCGGGTCTCGGCTTACCGGTCGTTCATCAGTCCCTTTACGTCGACCGAGGTGCCTGAACCCGGGACATTGGGAATGTTGCTGATCGGCGTCCTTGCGTTGGGACTGCGACGCATGTTCCTAGAGTAGACATTCAAGCGCGCGCGGAACTTGCTCGACGATGGACGACGAACGAGCCGACTACCGCGTCTTCATCAGCTACAGCCACGCAAACAGTGCGGATGCCAGATGGCTGCAGCGGAAGCTCGAGTCCTATGTCATTCCCAAACGGATTCGGCGCGATTCCAATCACCGTCTCGGCGCTGTTTTTCTCGATCACGAGCGGTTGGCCACCTCGGCGAGTCTCAGCGACAGTATCAAGGAGGCACTGACCAGGTCGGAAACCATGGTGGTGGTGTGCTCTCCGGATGCAGCTACTTCGCATTGGGTGAATCTCGAGATCAACGAATTCAAGAAACTTGGGCGAAGCGACCGTATCTATCCCGTGATCGTCGATGCGCCGGATACCGATTTCAAACGGATTTTCCCCGAAGCACTGTTATCCGATGGCGATGAGCCCATGGCGGCAGATCTGCGACCCGACGCGGACGGTCGTCGCGGAGCGGTGCTCAGATTGGTTGCGGGGATACTCGAGGTCGGACTTGACGACCTCGTTCGAAAAGACACACAGCGCCGGCACCGACGCATTCTCGGTTTTGCGTCTCTGTCCTTGTTAGGCATGATCGTCGCGTTAGCGACAGCTTTTTACGCTTTCGTTCAGCGGGACAAGGCACAGATTGCTGCAGAGCAAGCTCGGCGCACCTCGGAATTTTTGGAAGATCTCTTCCGAGTATCCGATCCCAGCGAAGCAAGAGGCAGAACGATAACGGCGAGAGAAATTCTCGATCGCGGAGAAGCCAGAATAAAAGCCGAGCTAAACGAGGAACCGGAAGTGCGCCAGCATCTGATGGCCATCATGGGGCGTGTGTACATGCGCCTGGGTCTCTTCGGACAGGCGGAGCCGCTGCTGGCGGAGGCCAAAGATCTGGCGGAAGAATTGTACGATGTGATGGATGAGCGCAGTTTCCAGGCGCGTAGCGATCTCGGCGAACTTTACTTCAACACGTCGATGTATCCATCCTCTGAAGCGCTATACCGCACCAACTTGACCCTTGCCGAAGGGCAGGCAGACGTTGGAGTACATGCCAGGGCGCTGAGCGCCCTGGGTACCATGAAGATCTACGTGGCCGACTATGACGAAGCCCGCGCTTTGCTTGAAGAAGCGATGGTGCTGTACCGGGCGCATCCCGGACTCGAAGGTTACCCCGAGTGCCTGAACAGTTTAGGTTCCGTAATGCAGATCGTCGGGGAAATCGAAGCCGCGGAACGGGCTTTTGTTCAAGCCGCGACGCTGATTGCCGAACGGTATGGTCGCTCGCACCCCTATCACTTGATAGCACTGGCGGATCTAGCAGAGGTGTATACCGTTCAGGGCCGGTATGCAGAAGCGGAAGAGACCATCAATCGCGCGTTGGACATCGGTCGCAAGATATACCGCGAAGACCATGTAGAGCTCCTCGAATTGCGCGAGCAGTATGCCGGGATCCTTGGACGGCTCGGACGGTTCGGCGAAGCAAATGAGCTTTACGAGACAACGATAACGACGACGTTGGACAAGCTCGGTGAGCGACACACGTTGTCAGCGCGCATGCTCTCGGACTTTGCGACCACGCTCATTCGCCAGGGCGATTATGTCAGAGCGGAGGAATTGTTGGTGCGCGCGCTCGGTGTACAGCGCAAGACTTACGGCCGTTCGCACATTCGCGTGGCGACGATCCTCAACAACATGGGTGGGCTCGAGTTGCAACGAGGCAACTATGCGAAAGCGATCGAGCCGCTCTCGGAGGGTCTCGCGATGCGCAGAGAACTCTTCGGCGAGTCGCATCCGGATGTGGGTAATAGTCTGAACAATCTGGGCATGGCTCACCTGGAAATCGGCAACGACGACATTGCGCTGGCACTTCTCAGGCAAGCGCTAGACATTGCAAACACCCACTTTGACAAGCCCCATCCGCGAATTGCGAGCGGAGAGGCCAACCTTGGAATTGCGCTCAACCGTCGGCATGAGTACACCGCTGCGTTGGAGCTTGGGCGCTCTGCCGAGACCGACTTCAAACTCGTCTACGGCGGCGACCATTGGCGTGAGGCGGTGGCTCGCGGTGTGCAGGGCAATGCACTCAGAGGACTTGACCGCTTCGACGAAGCGGAACCGATGCTGTTGGAAAGTTACCGGCAAGTCGAGGAAGCGACGGGATCGAGCACCTACACCGAACACGCACTCAGACGATTGGTTCTATTGTATAGAGATGTTGGCGATGACGGCAAAGCTTCCGTTTACGAAACGTTGTTGGTTAAGTAGATCTTCGCACGGATTGGTGATAGCTCAGATTAGAGCTGACGGACAGTGTCAGATCGGAGCGGAATCAGACTCTGAAGCGGTCACTCAACTCGTCCCTACATTCGCGCCGTGGACGCCTCAGGTCGGCTAATAACAGACGCTAAGACGTGATTTCCCGAGCAACGTCATAACCTCCGAGATCGGTTGCTAGCAGCGACGGATAGGTGATCCGCTCATGCCAATCGACATGATGCGCGGTGTACTCCGCCTTGGCCTCTTCCCGCCCAGAGTTCATCAATGCAATAAGGCGGGCCATCAACACGAACAAGGATGCATGAGCCAAGTCGGACTTGTACTCAGCCATCCCGTATTCATGAACGGATCGACTCAAACTATCGTAGTAGAAATCGATCATCCGACGCCCATGAGATCGGTACTGACTTTGAGACAGCGCGGTAGATAAGAAAAACACCAGATCAATAATCCCACTCCCTTGAAGCACACTCTGCCAATCGAACACGACGAGGTCGTGTTGCTCAGTCGGGAAAAACATCTGGCCGGGGTGGAAATCTCCATGGCAGATGGTTTGCTTTGCCGACTTAAAGTAATCGACCCAACCACTGGGGTTAGCTGTGAACAGGACAAGTTCGTTGAGCGTTGCTTCACCTAGTAAAGCACTCATTTCGGCGGTCACTGCGGTGTCTGCAAGCTGAGCCTCAAAAGCCCGCAGAACATCGAGACAGCGCCGGGATTGAGAGCCAAGCCAGGTCCACTCACTAACAACGTCTTGATTCCACCAGTGTGCGTGTAACCGGACCAGATTGGAGATCGCGAGTTTGACGTCGCGCAAGCTCTGACATGCCCGGCCGGGTCCGACATCCTCCAGAAGAAGCACGAATTCCTGAGTATCCGGCTGCATTTCCGCCGTGTAGCAAACCGGTACCTTCACTCCAGGATCCGGGACGTCGCGGTAGAAGCCAAACTCAGCGTGATAAACGCCCATTTTTCGGTGCAGGTCGACCCAGGGCGAGGTGGTGTCGAGCATTTTGAGAAACAAACTATCCTGGGTGCCGTCGTTCCAAGTCACCAGCACCCGGCGCGTGACCGAGCTCTGACCCTTCGGCGTCTCCGACATCTCGAACCTTGTGATTGAACGATGCTCTCGACCAAATGACTTGAGCGCAGCATTAAGCCAATCGGTGGTCAGATGTGCAGGCGACGCAGGGATTTCTAACACGAGTTGGAGAACACTTTTCCTTGAAGTTCAAAATGTACATGAAAAAGGCAGGCTGGGGTCGTCCGGATTTTCAGCAATGGACCAAGCTCGGAACCTCCTCGGATCCACCAGAAACAGCGGCGCGTTGTATCTGCCAACTAACGGCTAGACGTCAGGTGATCAATTCGAGAAAGCTCTTCGCTCGCATTTGGGCTGGGAAACAGTGGGTTGGGCCATATACCTCTGCAGGGTTGCCGATGGTTGACCAGAGGGATGGAATTCGGCCACAAGCAGACGACCTGGCTTTAGACTTCAAACCCTCGAGAATGAACGACTTCGACTTTGAATCCATCTGGGTCTAGGAAAAATACGGCGTAGTAGTGATCGCCGTACCCTGGTTGTCCTCCGTAGTTTGTCGGTTCATCGGTAACGACTGCGTCTATTTCCGACATGCACTCAAACATCGCATCGACAGCCGCATCGGTGTCAACATTGAAGGCCAAATGGTGTGGGCCAGGTTCATATCTATCGTAGGCTCGATCAATATTAGTTGTCGCTGGTCTCAGATCGATGCCAAACGTCGTTCCATCAGGGTTCTTCAAGCCCCACGCGGCGCGGGTGGGATTTGGTTCGTCCCAATCACTTTGTGAAGAACGCCATCGGGTATAACCCAATCCGGTTAACAGCGTGTCGTAGAACGAGATCGATCGGGTCGGGTCGCCAACCGAAAAATCCAGATGAGATAAAGTGCCATTCGCCATGGAATCGGATTTTACAATGTATGTAGGTAACCGCCATGGGTCCTTCAGCGTCTATCGATTTCACTGTTTTAACAGCAGTTTTCTTCTGAGCACCCCTCGACCGGTGGACTTGCACGACCGAGTTCGATCGACTGCGGACGTCAGTCGACCTGTCTTCAGTATGCCATCAAGAATAGACTGGTTAACCTATGAAAGGAGATGCTGCTATGAAGCTCGCTGGCGTTGTCACCATATTCTTGGGTGTGTTCATCATCTTCAGTCGCGGCCCTTTGCTCCTATTTCCCGCGTCCATGCTGCAATGGTTCGGAACGCTGCTCAGCAGTGAAGCTCGCACGAGAGTACTGGGAGTGCTAGTTGTTCCAATCTCAGGGGCTATGATCTGGGCCGGGACGCCACAAAGTACCACCCTCGAAACGGTGTTGTTTGTTCTGGGCGTATTTTTTCTCCTGTTCACGATTCTAGGGTTGTTACTGTTGCCACGAATCTATATGAACCTTGCACACGCTTTTCTGCCCGATGATCTCACCGGAAGTCTTTTCGGTTGGCGGCTACTTGGGCTACTAGGGGTAATCATCGGCGTCGCCATATTACTGGTTGGCATCGACGCACTTTGATCCATGAATGGAGAAATGGCGGCTATGGACCGTGAAGCGAAGTTCGATTCTGGCCCCTCGAATGGCAGCTTTCTCTGAAGCAGCCGCTCACCTATCGGCGACAACTGCCCCTGCACGGCTAAAAGCGGACGTTCGACAAGCGCGCGTCAATTTGGGTTTTCTTCATTTTCCTCATTTGCTTGAGATGTACTCACTGGCGGGCAGTTTCGTTTTTGGTAACGATTGTCGATTCATTTCTTTTTCGTAGTCAATGACGCCGTTCATAGCAATCCCCAGTCTCGTGTGTGGCATAGGTGGGTGGATGTTGATGCTTCCGGGGGAAAACACGCATCAAGTATTGATTTATTGTTTCGCAATGGGCATGGCCGGTGGAACTGCAACGCTCTACTCAGCTCACGGGCCTAGCTCAGCCATAGCGATATCGCTGATTCCGGGACCGCCTACGCTTTACATGGTATCCAAAGGCGATCTGTTTCATTTCGTGCTCGGCTTGGGAGGTCTGCAAACACAAGGTATGGGATCATGTCCCTGCGCCCTAAGCCGGTGTTGATGTCATCATCACCGCTTAGCGTGAAGTGTTGTCTTTCGGACTCGATCAAGCGGGATGCGTTTATGAGTGAGGTTACCACCAGCCCCAGCCCCAGGCTCAAGATCAACAGACTCGTCGATTTAGCAGCCTTGAGCGATTCGTCCATTAGTAATCAGAACCCGCACTAGCACACCAGCGGAAGTTCGACTGATTGTTGACGATGACTCTCAAAATGTCGAGAAACCGAACGCGAGGCTGTACACATACAAGGAATGGGCTTTAGTCGCTCGGCACGAACGATTTCACAGGCATTGATTGCTCTTAATATACGTTGTCATGTATATACCGTATACGGTATATTAAGAGCATGTCACCATTTACGATCCTTGCTGAGCCCAATCGCCGGTTGATTCTAGATCGACTCGCAGCCTCCCCAGCGTCGGTTAACGAGTTAGCGACCGACCTCGGATTGCCGCAGCCGACGGTATCGAAGCACCTCCGTGTGTTGCGGGAAGCGGACTTCGTGAGTGTCACACCGGATGCCCAGAGACGCGTATACCGCATTAATCCAGCCCCCCTACAACAGGTGGACGAATGGTTGATGACATACCGCAAGTTCTGGTCTGAACAGCTCGACGCACTCGAGCGGCACCTTAAAAACCGCAATCGGAGATAGACATGAAAGCATGTACGAAAGAGGTCGATCTTGAGCTACCGACCTCCAAATACGGGTCAGTTGGCACCCTCGCTGACGGACGTCAATACGTGAAGTTTGTTCGCCAATTGGACTTTCCAGTCGAGGAGGTCTGGGCTGCACTGACGGAATCTGACCGGATAGCGGATTGGTTTCCTGGCTTTGCACTAGATGCTCGAAAGGGTGGGAAGTTCGAGATCTGGTTTAGCGAAAACTGTGAAGGGGAAGCGCACGTGAGCGGCCGCGTGACGACCTACTCGCCCCCCAATCTGCTCGAGTTGGGTACACAATGTTGGCAACTAGAAGCGCAGAACGGAGGGTGTGTGCTGACATTCACGGACATTTTGCTCTTCGACGAACGAGACAAACGAGATTTTTCCAACTCAGTGCTTGCTGGATGGCACAAGTATCTCGACAGTCTCGAACGGGTGCTTCACGGAGGAAGAGGCGATCCGCGCTTGGAAGCGGAAGTGGATTATTCGATGCTCGATGTACCTGGCCGGGTCTAAACCTTGGACTACGAGGTAGTCGATTTATCGAGCATGGCGCCATCCACGGCTGCAGCCAGCAAGGCCACTTCCGTGCCAGCCAAACCGGCTGAGAGAAAAAGCGTCTTCTTCGTCTGTGTCAGCTCCTTCCTCGCGAGCACTTGGCCAAGATGTGTAATGGCGTCGCACTTTGGGTGTCCGTGAAGCATGTGTCGAGTACCCAGATCCCTTATCTGCTGAGGACTATCGGAAGCAATCATCCGTTCTTTGACTACCTCGAGCGGTAATTCATGCGATCCAACAAGTTTCGGGCCGACCGTTGTTATGTGTGGAGTGTCTTGCAAAGCGTCCGGGTCGATCACGGGTTGAGTCGCGTCAGTCGCTAGCACTGCAATTTCGCAGCCAACCAGAGCGTCTTCTGCGCGCTCGAACAACACTACATTCAACGACGCGAATCGTCGCACTCTCTGCGCAAAAGACTCCCGATTCGCGTGCGACCGACTGAAAACATGAACCTCTTCAAGCTCTCTTCGGGCAAGGATTCCTCTGAGTTGCATCTCTGCCTGCAAACCAGTGCCGATCAACCCGCACCGAGTCGCGTTTGGCGGTGCGAGGTGATGGACAGCCAGTCCACCCAACAGTCCCGTGCGCAATGCACCAAGTCTTTGGCCGATGCAAACGGCGTTCAGTCGGCACGTTTTCGTATCCCACACCGCGACCACCTGATCTTCAACGGTGCGGAACTCTGAAGTGAACGTCTCGTAAGCGCGGAAACCGACGGTCTGTCCTACGCCTCCTGTGGTAAAAACAATACGCCCATCGCCAAAGTCCACGGCATGGCGTGGCGGCGAAGTCGTTTCGCCGTGGTAATCTGCGATCAGGAACTTACCAATCACGTCCGCCCCGATGTCCACATCGATCTGATCGACGTCGTTGTCATCCAAGATCATCTTCCATCCCCTATCGAAAGAAGGATCAACAGGATAAAACCTCAAGTTACATTGAGGTCAAGCACGCAGCGTTGGGTGCTGATCGTTTGAGTTTTTCGCGAAGCAGTCGAACGCTATGCAACCGAGTCAGGTTGCCACCAACTCGCGGAACTCCCCGTACGGATCTCATTGAGACCAGAGCCGGTTTCCGCTGGTGTTTTAGATTCTCATCGATCCAAGTGACGGCGCTATTCGCGATTGACCGACGTTCGGTTGTGCGCTAGCTCAGTTAGTTTTGCCTTTTGTCTATCCAGCCGCACCACAATTTCTCGTCGCTAACGAAGTGAATCAGGCTTGGCCATACGCCGAATATTCATTCGCTTCGGTCCCATTCAATTGCGAGTCATCTCCTATTGGAGATCGGAGAACCTTTTGTCTCGTGGATCCTAGATTCGAGAATTGTAGCAGCGTGCACGTCATTGGTTGGGCACGTGAATCGAGTCACGCATCGAGCGTTGCCAACGTTCTATGATCAGAAGCTGCGCCACTCTTTTCGCCTGGTAGGCGAGATACAAGACAGAAATGCGTCTAGAGTTCCTTTCCCGATCACGTTTCATTTTGCTGATGATTGGCCTTGTATTGGCTATCCTGCCTCTTCTTACTTGGGTCGATTACCAATCAGGCCACTATTTAGCAGCAGCTATTGATCTGACGGCATTTTTTTTGTTGGTTGGACTGGCCTTGTCTGCGCATTTTCTGGGCGAGCAGCAGGTAGTGAGATACAGCGTGGTAGTGGTATTCGCGCTGGCGGCAGTTGGTAGCATCGACAAATTAGCGTCGACTGGCAACCTGGTCTGGTTCCCGGTTATGCCCGTGCTTTATGTGTTTCTCGGCGGGGTACAGGTCGGTGGCGTATTGGCGGTATGCCACTACATACTCGTCGCGATAGCATTTGCCGTAACTCCGACGGTTTCGACTACGTTGGATTCCTCAACCTGGCTCCAAGCGACTCTTGCGTATCTAGGAGCTGCCTTGCTCGCAATGACTTACGAGTTTACACAACAGAAACTTGCGCGACGACTCAAGAACCTGGCCGAGTACGACCGTTTGACTGGCATTCTCAATCGCAGGGGCATGGAAAAGCGGCTGACTGAGCTTTCCAACTTCCTGAGCCGCCACGAAGTGCCAGTGGTGCTTGCGCTTGTGGACGTTGACAACTTCAAAAGCGTGAATGACAAGCTAGGCCACGACGTAGGGGATGCTGTGTTGACAGATACCGCGCGTATACTGAGGGAAGCGGTCCGCAAATCTGACTACCTGTCGCGCTGGGGAGGCGACGAATTTCTTGTCGCATTGACGCACACGGGCCTGGAAAAAGCCCGGACGGTCTTCGATAGGGTGAGATCCGAGGTTGAGCAAAACTGTGATCTGACCATGAAGCCGGTCACCCTCAGCATTGGGCTGACTGAATGGTGTCCTAACGAAGATCTAGACGTTGCCTTGAAACGGGCCGATGTTGCGCTCTACGAAGCCAAAGAGAATGGGCGGAACCAAATTGCCGCTACCCCCACCAGCCTCCCCGGATTCGAGGAAGCTCAATCAGCGTGAGCGCTTTCTCACCAAGCGGCCACGTGTGCTAGACATCCAATCCTCGCTTTTGGCGAAAAGATGTGCTCGGTAGATGGAGACGTAAATGTTTGCTGACGATGAACTGCCCGTGGTTTCTAATGGGTGGCGGTTCTGTACCCATCGGGGAAATGTCCGCGTCCAGGGCATCGGACACGACCTGTCAGATCGAGTGGCGACTATTCCAATTTAGAGTAACTTCCACCCGATGGCCGTGTTGACCACGTCTTTGGCAGCTTTCATCGCGGCATTAATGGCCGCTTCGGCAGCCAGGAGGGTTAAATTTTCAATGGTCAACAACACCACTCTGGATGCCTGGCGCTGCATGTCGACGAGCAATTTCGCTTGCTGTTTGGTAATGGTGCCTTGCAGCTTCAGCTTCTCGATCATCACCAGAGTTTGAGCCAGCTTTTTCGCTTCGGCTTCCGCATATGTCTTGATATCGGGCCATTTGTCGCCGAGCTCGGCGGATGCTGCACTGAGCATCGGTCGCGTGATATCGGATATTCTCATGCCCATGTTAGTCCTCCTGCGTATTCACTTGTCGAACTTCGCGCTTCTTAGCGATCTCCGATTTGAGCATCCCCACGTAGATGGATTGCGCTTGACTGCGCACGGGTATCAACACACTGGGATGAGAGATACCTTGCTTATGAAGTGCTTCCAGATTCTCCAGCCAGCCGACCAGCTCGCCCGCCTGTTGACTGGTGTTTTCGTTTAGCGGCAGCGCTTGAGCGCGTGTGTGGAGTACTGCCGCGTCGACCTTGATGTCTGCGTACCGCTCGGTGAAGTGTTCGTGAGCACCTTCCGGTTTGCCTGCGTGGCGTGCGAGGTCTTCGATCAGGGTTTCTGTTTTCCGCTGCAGTGCGGTGATCTGTTGTTCTGTTTGTTCATCGTATAAAGAGACGAACTGAACGGTGCACGCTGAAAGCGCACAACACAGAAAGATCAGAACGCCGGCAAGCGAGGTTCGATGGCGTGCTCTCAAGATTGTCTCCCCATTTCGATTGAGACTCGATTGAGGATCGATTATGCCTCAACCGCTCGAGAAGCTCATCGGCTAGTGCACTTGTCTTCGGACAGGACGCCGATGCCCCGCAGCGCAACGCTGACAGGAGCATACGACCCCTTGAAGCCGGATTAGGGCACTGCGAGAACGTCTGCGTTTACGTCGTGTAAGACTTTTTCAGCCGTGTTGCCGAGTGCCAGTGCGGCGACGCCGCGCCGGGCTTTGGTGCCGATGACGAGTATGTGCGCGTCGCGCGCGAATCGTTCGATTTCAAGCTCGGCAAGTCCTTCGCTGACGGTCAGTTTGTATGCCTCTACATCGCAAGCGGCACAGACTTCGTTTACGAGTTCTTTGGCTTCTGCGTCGATTTCGGCGCGGAGGTTTACGTAGCTCTGTGCACTGGTCACTTGATCGAGCCAGTTGCTGACCATGGGAAATACCGTGACGATATTGAGGGAAACGTTCAACTGATCCGACAGTTGTTTGGCTTGTTGCAGCACTCGTTGATTCAGCTCGCGGTGATTGGGATCGAAAGCGTCGATTGCTGCTACCAGGGTCGGTGCCTTTGGCCAGGCGGACTGAGACAACAACACGGGTACCCTGCTGTGGCGAATGAGGTTCCAATCGTCAGGTGTGCGCAGCGAATGAGAACTCTCGCTGCCGTGGATTTGTTTGATAATGATCTCGGCGTCTACAGTTTCCGCTACGTCCAATACACCCTGCCACTTGCTCTTGTTCCATACCGTCAAGCACTCGACGGGCTGCGTGCTGGCGTCCGCGGTCCAGTCTTTGAGCATCGGCGCTTCGGCTTCGATGATGAAACGGCGCAGGGATTCCGATTCGTCGAGATGTCGGCTCTTCAGGTCGGCGATACCTTCGTAAATCACCCGCACTGCGTAGGTGCTTACTTCACCGTCGTTCGCCCAGCGTTGTGCCTTGGCGATAGTAGGGGTGACGTCGTCTTCGACGTCTATTGCAAGCAGCAGGTTTTGCACGATTCACTCCACTTTGTTTAGGTATTGAGCAACAAATAGGGACTCAATGGCGCGATCACAATGCGGGATAACCCGTAGGGCCCTCCCGATCAGATCCAATCGTACCGTTGCAGGGCTTTGATGAGCTTTTGCCCCGAGCGTGGCAGCTGGTTACGCAATTGGATCGCCTTACGCGCATTACTTCGCGCCAGTTTTTTCGGCAACGCCGTGCCCAGCTTGGTCTCAGCGATCTGTAGATCGTGATAGTCGCCAATCCGCTCTTGTAGCTGGCTTAGGCGGCGGTGGATGTGCTTCAAGCCCGGGACCTCGTGACCGAGGAACAGTCCCAACTGGTATTTAGTGCGCTTGATATTGATACGCAAATTGTGCAGGCGCAAATCCGGCAGAGCGTTTATGCGCGCGGATTGCTTGGCGATGCTCTTCAGGGGTCGTTCCAGCAACGATTTGATCAACACACTGTCGATCTCGGTGTCATTTAGAGGACCTGCCCGCAATTCGACGGCCTGCTCGGCGATAGCCCCTTCAAGCTCACCTCTGGCAAGGCCAGAGAGCCGCTTACGCATCTTCTCGTGCGCGCGTCTTCTGGCGAGTCGGACTTCCTCTCGATATTCATGCGAAGCGCGGTTGGACTTTTTGACCGATTGCTCGGCTAACACGTCCCAATCGCGGCTTCGTCCCAAAACTCGAATCAAGCGGTCGAGTTTGCGGGATGTATCCCTTGCAAGCTCACGTGACAAATACGGCCGATACAACGCAATGGCGGCACTCAAGCGTCGAGCCGTCACCCGCATGGCGTGGATACCCTCCGGGTGAGTAGATTCATATGCGAAAGGTTCGAACCGATGGAGGTCGGTCAACAGGTTGTTGAGGTGCGCCGCCCCGAGCACACCCATCGTGCCCGGCAGCGGAGTTTCAGAGCGGTTGACGGTGTCATGGTCCATGGTGCCGCGCGCATACTTCGACATACGAGACGGAATGACCCCGGGAATCGGCTCAATGACGCGCTGCGTTTGTCGTAAGAGGTCTCTATGCGGGGTCTCGATCTCGAATTCGAGATAACGCATTGGCGTTTTGCCGCCCAGCGTGACTTGATCGATGCAGAGCGTCGCGTGCGCAGCGGGTTGGGTTGGATCGCAAAGACGGTACATCGTGCGCACATTGGTTTGCTCGAACAATTCGCAGAGGGTGCTTGGCTCGCCCAGCATTTCAGCCAGACGTGTGGCGATTTCACCGGCGGGCTGATGCTGCGCCATCGATACGCTCTCGGAGACTTCGAGGCGCCGAACCGTGTTTGCATCCCACATGGCGTCCAGAGACTTCAATTGCTGCAGGCGGGTGCCTGCACAACTTTCGCCTTCCCGAACACGGTAGCTCCAACCGCAGGCGTTGAGAGACATCTCAGACGTGTCGAAATAGGTATCCTTAATGTGCACTTCACGCTCGAGTTCCAGATCGAACGTTGTCTCAAGCGCTTCCAGGACTTTGGCGATCCGGCGGTCTGCGCGATAGCCGGGTGCGTTCAGGTACTTTGCCTCGAGTTCGCTGGCAGGCGTGCACATCTTGTTTCGAATGTTCGAGTGTTGAGCACCCATGGTCTGGCAAAGCGGCTTCCTGCGTTACTGTGGAATCTGCCTAGCGTGGCCGCCCGTTAGGGACATTTGCGTATTGCGGATTGAGACGTGGGGGCGAGGATGGAGGATGAGCCGGGTAGGTAGCGGATTCGATGGACTTGTGGAAATTGGTCGCCGGGTTGATGCTGTTTATCCTGGCGATGTCGTTGATTGAGGAGGCGGCCAAAGCGTTCGCAGGCAACCGCTTGCGTCAGTTCGTGGGGCGCAGTACTCGATCTCCTCTTCAAGGGCTCCTGACGGGCACCGTTGCGACTGCGATTCTGCAGTCCAGCTCGCTGGTGGGGTTGTTGGTCCTCGCCTTCGTCGGTGCCGGTATTCTACCCCTCACCAATGCATTGCTGATCGTATTCGGCGCCAATCTGGGAACGACCTTCACAGGGTGGTTGGTGACCCTCATCGGTTTCAAATTGGATCTGGAAGCGTTGAGCTTCCCTTTGATCGCTACGGGGGGATTGTTGTGGACCTTGGGCGGCCAAAACAAGGTGAATTATCTTGGCCGTTTCGTCCTGGCCGTGGGCTTGCTGCTGATGGGTCTCGAGTTCATGAAATCCGCCGTCGATTCCGTGCGAGATCTGGACGCCACTGTCTTAGGCGAGCTCAATGCGTGGCAGTATCTGGCCTTCGGCGTGTTGTTCAGCGCCATCGTGCAGTCGAGTTCCGCGGTGATGGTGGTCACGCTGAGCGCATTGAACCTCGGCATCATCGATCTGCACTCTGCGGCGGCGCTAGTCATCGGTGCAGACTTGGGCACCACGTCAACCGTTGTGCTCGGGGCCATGCGAGGCAGCGCCAACACCAAAAGGGTCGCGTTGGGGCATGTGCTGTTCAATGTCGTGACCGATGCGCTGGCGTTTAGTTTGCTCGTGCCTCTGGTGAGGCTGGTCGAGACGATCGACGATCCTCTCTTTGCCCTGGTGGCGTTCCATTCGACGTTCAACTTCATCGGTATCTGCTTGTGCACGCCGTTCGTTGCGCGTTTGGCGAAATTCTTGAATCGTCGGTTTGTCGACGATGAAGATCGTGTGAGCGTCTATTTGGATAAGTCGACGTTGGAGGTTCCAGAAGCGGGTTTAGAGGCGTTGCACAAGGAACTTGGCAATCTAACGCAGCGGGTGGTTGAGCAAAACAGCGAGCTCTTCGATCCGACAGGAGAGCTGGATATCGCGGAGTTTCGCCGGCGTTATCACCGCTCGAAACGGCTGGAAGCCGAGATACTCGCATTTTCGTTGAAGCTCGATGTAACGGCGACAGATGGCGATTTAGGCGCGCGCGTGAGCGAATTCCTCAGATCCGCACGACAGCTGTTGCTGTCTTCCAAACTCTGCCAAGACAATTTATTGGATTTGCAAGATCTGGCGACGTACCAGCCACCTCTGTATAGGGCACTGGTCGGCATGGCGTCCGACTTTTACGAACTGCTCGAGCAGTATCTGCAGGACGGCAACGGAGTGCTCAGTCGCGAGGGACTCATTGAACTGGGCACCGTCAATCACCGGGGCCACGAACACGTGCACGAGATGATTTACGAATCGATCAAAGCAGGTGATCTGCCTCTGGGCAAAGTGTCCACTGTGCTCAACGTCAACCGCGCCCTACATAACGCCAACAACGCGATACTCGAAGGTATGTCGGGGGAAGCGGAATCCGCGACCGGATTGGCGGCCTGAGTCGCTCATTTTCTGCTGGTTTTGCGACGCTGTTCTCACCCGCAGGCACGAATGCGTTTGCAACCTCCCGCCTGCCTATACTGAAGGGTAACTGTCCTCATTCCGGAAAAAAATGGCACTTTCTTTACGAGGCGCGTCATCGAGTCTGGTAGCGTGCGCATGCCTGTTAGCGTGTATCCCACAATGCGTTCAGGCGGATGCAACCGCCACTTGGTGGGAACGCAACACGCGAGCCTCCGTCGATGTCAGTTCCAGAGTGATCCGCTCCGGTGGTGAGGTATGGACACAGCAGGCTTTAGGTCTGGATGTCCACAAGGTGTTTGCGGGTTCACAGGGGGACGTTGGGACGCTCGTATTCCAGCCCTACCTGGTCAGAATCGATGACGCACCCGCAGTCCCGCCGATATTCGATGACGATCATGACCAAGCGCTGCAATGGAGGATTGCCAATTTCAACTATACGGGCCTGGGCCGCGGCCGATTCAATATCCGTGTCGGCCACTTCGAACTCCCCTTTGGGTTGGAGCAGGTCGTGCAAACGAACGGCACTCTCTACCAGGCGAATGCACCGGCTACGACCGGTTTGAAAGCCGATTGGGGTGCCAGTATCAACGGCCAGCTACCGCAGTTCGAATACGAATTGGCGTTCATGGGCGGCGGTGGCAACGATGTGCGCTCGGATGCGGACGGTTACTTTGCGGGCCGCATCGGCACGCCTCGCGAGAAGCGTTGGTGGGCGGGAGTGTCTGCGCTCGACGGCGAGGTGGAAACGCCTGGAACTATCGTTACCCGGCGTCGCACGGGTGTCGACTTCGGTCTACAGCTGACATCCGGGTTTACCGTGATGTGGGAGTTTGCCCGTGGCACGGAGGACGGCATAACGGTTCGGCACGCCATGGCAGAAACGGCGTGGCGTTCACGAAACGAGGCGTTGTTTACGTATCTACAGGTACGCAAGTCCTGGTTGGACCCAGCCTTAGGTGAGGATTCGCGCAAGCTGAGTTGGGGTTTGCGTTTTGAGCCCACCGTCACATGGAGCGCGAGTTTCGAAGTAGGGCGGCTGTTCGATTTGGCGGACGATCGCGATTCGGCGTTGGCGCAGATTCGCTTTCGCTGGTAGTCGCTGTGAATAGAAGGAGGGTCTTCGTGGTGTTCAGGTATGTTGCGTTGGCGACTTTGGTAGCTTATTCCGCCGTGCCTTTGGCAGTTCATGCAGTCGCGTACTGTGCCCTGCGCGATCCGGTCAATACGATCTATGAGCTCTTTCCTCGAGCCGACGCCTATCGGTCCAGTGTCAAGACGGTTGGCCGTCATGCGCGCGAGGCGGTGATCGACCAACTGCCGTTTTCGCTCCACTTCAATGAATTGGGACGGCACACGCTGTACGTTGCACAGCGCGATGGGGCGACCATCGGTTTCGTGCACGCCCGCAGTGAGCTCGGCGAGTGGGGACTCACGGAGTTCGCCTGGGCCCTGACGCCGGACCTACGCATCCAAGGCGTGAAGGTGCAAAGGGCGCGCGATCCCTCTTTACGGCAGCGGGTCAAGCATAAACTCGCACCGGCGGTGGTCGGTAAAGACCTCTCCGCTTTGCAAAAGCAATACGGCGATTTGGCAGCGGAGGACAGTGCTGCAGCGATGCTGGTGACATCCGCCATGAAAACCTTGGTGATCACGCAAAATGTGTGGCGTAGTGAAGTCATCGGTCTCGACGTCATTGGCGTTGCCAAACAGGTATTCCCGGAAGCATCCAAGTCTCATCAATTGGCAGATCTGCACGATGAAGAAGCGATGTTGAGACTGACGCGGCTCGAGCTCGAAGAGTCACCGATCTTCGATCGTTCTGCTTTGGTGGGATATCGAGTCGAGCGCGACGACGGGGCGCCGCTCGCCATGGCGGTGTACTCACCGTTCGAGCTGGACAATCCTCACCGGCAGCTCGTCTGGCTGATAGCGCCGGATGGCGAGATCAAGGCCGTTCACAATCAGCAGAGCGGTCGAGTAGATCACGACTTTCAGTCGGTGCTGGGTTACGCGCCGGAAAGCGCGCGGGAGTGTTCGACGCTTGCGGATATCGCGGCGCTGGAAATGGCGACACTCGCCCGCAGACATCTGTCCGATTAGTCGGCCATGCTCGTTCGGACGTACCTTATCATCGTCGGAGTCATCGCAGCTTTTGGCGGGCTACTTCTGTCGGCGTTCGTGTTCGAACGGCAACTCGCCATGCTCACTAAATCGAGCGAGGTGGAAAGTGCAGTGTTATTCAAAAACAACTCCCTGCGCTTCTCGGACCAGATCAAACAACTTTTTGTGACGACGGATTTGTTGTTCGGCGCTCAGGAAACTTACGTTCTCTACTCCAGTAAAAAACAGGCAGAAGCGGCACTTACGTTTTGTGGAACGGTTTATAAACAGTTGGACGCAAGCCGTGTGGATGAGAGAAATCAACTTGGTAAAGTCCATCGAGAGTTGGATGGGTTGCTCGACGCGATAAAAGTTCTCGAGCAGGATGCGCAGCGCGCGGAATTCGCTGTAAGCCTCGACCAGCTCGAGTACTTCGACGCCACCACCGCGCGACTGGTCGAATTACTAAAGACGCTCAATGACATGGCGGGTGCGTATCTTGCCGTGAAGCGGCAGGAACAACGCACTGTCAAATCCGAAACGGACCTCTTGGTGTGGATACTGTCAGGCGTATACGTCGCGTTCGTCATCTTCGTGCTGATCTGGGCTGCGAAATCCGTGAGTCGACCCTTGGCACGATTGTCAAAGTCGGCTGCATCGGCACTTGCCGACATGAGTGCATTCGAACCGGTGGTTGGCGGTCCAAGGGAAGTGCAATCGCTCACTAAGCATATCGGCGCCTTCGTCGAGTCACTGCAAACCAAAATTGCGGAGGCAGAACAGATGTCCTCGGAACTGAGGCATCAAGCCACCCATGATGCACTGACGGGGTTGACCAATAGGCGGGGCCTCGAGCACATCCTACGCCGGGCAAGCCGCGGGCAAAACGTCCTGTGCGTGATGGATCTCGACCGCTTCAAGGTGGTCAACGATACCAGCGGTCACGCCGCGGGGGATGCTCTGCTGGTGCAAGTCAGCGAGATTCTCCGATCTGAGGTGCGTGCGGACGATACCGTGATCCGCTTGGGTGGAGACGAGTTCGCCCTCGTGCTGCGGGATTGTCCGCTGGAGCGTGCCAAACAGATTGCCGAACAGATAAGAGAACGAATCGAAAGTCTGGTATTTCAATGGGAAGGTACTTCCCATCGCATCGGTTGTTGCATTGGCGTTGCCCCCATTATCGGGGCGGACGGCAAAGTGATGGAGATCATGCAAAACGCGGACGCCGCCTGCTTTGCAGCGAAGAAGGCAGGGCGCAATCAAGTGGTGTTACACGACGCCGACTCCGACCAGATCAAGCGGGGTCGTACAGATCTGCAGTGGGTTAAGTTGATCAATCACGCACTGGATCGAGGAGACTTCGTGCTTCACGCGCAGACGCTGATGCCGCTGGCTGCTTGCGACGATTTCGGTGAGATCAACGAAGTGTTGTTACGTCTGCCTGACAGGCAGGCGAATAGGCTTGTGGCACCTGGGGCGTTCATGCCATCTGCCGAACGCTATGGACTGAATGTCAAGATCGACCGATGGGTCGTGGGCACGGTGGTGAGCATGGCGCAAGTGTACAAAAAGTTGTTCGATGAAAAGCGCACGTACTGGATCAACCTATCCGGTGCGAGTCTGTGTGATCAAGCATTCGTCGAGTTCCTGGCGGAAGTCATCGAGCAAGCGGACATTCAACGCGGTTGCATCAATTTCGAGATTACCGAAACCGCGGTGATCCACAATCTAACGCAAGCAGCGAGTTTTATAGAACGACTGCGCCAGCTCGGCTGTCGATTCGCTCTGGACGATTTTGGCTCGGGGTTGTCCTCGTTTGGCTACCTCAAAACGCTGCCGGTGGACGTCATCAAGATCGATGGTTTGTTTGCGAGGGGTATCTTGAACGACCCGGTTGATCGCAAATTCGTTCAGGCCATCATTGACATAGCCCGTGCGTTGAACATCCGCACAGTGATTGAATATGTGGAGAACGACGCGATTCTCGAAGCCGTGACGCAAATGGGTGCCGACTATGCGCAAGGATTTGGTATCGCCAAACCGCGCAGCCTGCTGCCGCAGATGAGCGACACCGTCGTGTCCATGCCGGGCTAGTACAAGACAGGACACTAGCTACACGAGCTGGCCGCCGCGCGAGTAGTCTCCAGAATCTGTGGAACGTTCAACTCATCGATCACTCGCGGGACTTGCAACTCACGGAGCTTGGGGAAGACGGCCGGATTGACCTGGTCGGACTCCATTCGCAGCAAACCTCTAGCGATGCAGACCACGGTCCAGTTCGACGGCGCCTTTGGTTCGGACGCGAGCGCATCCGCGAAAAAGTCGATGATGGACTGTGGCAGTTCCCAAGCCTGCACCAGCTCCAATCCAAGGCCGTTGGGCGTGATGCCGAAACGCTGACGGAGGAGTGCTTCTGGGTCTGCCTCGTTGGATTCTGCGAGTACTCGATTGAACTTGGATCCTTCTATCGCGGCAAATCCCAGGTATCCAATACGATATAACAAGCCTGCCAACGTGCACACGTGTACATCGATCTGTTCTAGCGGCGTCTTTGCGGCCAGCGATTTGGCAATGGCTGAAGTCGCCAGCGAGTCGCCCCAGAAGCGGTCAAGATTGAAGTTAGGGCATTGCGATATGTCGAAAGCATCGGAACAGGCCATGCCGATGGCAATACCTCGGGCGAGATCCAGACCGAGCGCGCGGATGATCGCATCTTCGACTGTGACGATTTCCGTGTGGCGGCCGAAGTACGCCGAGTTGGCTAGACCGATAATCCGTGCGCTGATGGCCGGATCGAGCGCGATGATTTCAGCGACCTCCTGCAAGCTCACCAGATCGTCCGCCATTGTGTCGATGATTTTTGCGGCCACCTTAGGCATGACGGGTAGCGTTTCGCGTATGAGAGGTGCGGTTGACATGGATCTTGACGATTTTTCGCGCACTGTGCGCGCACTCCTTTCAGTGTAGACCAGCCTGATGGGTCCTGTGTCGAATTGGGCAACCGCTCGCTCGTGTCAGTGCGCGTGCGAAGATCGTACGGCAACGCCTGGTCGACTGACCGCAATAACCGCTGTAAAGGGTGCGCCCACCACGGCAGAATGGTGGTTCTCGACGGGCGGACAGGGGGCTTCATGAGCCATACGGGACAGTGTTTATGCGGTAGCATTCGCTACGAATTCGAGAACGCGCCGGCGGCGACGGGCGTGTGTCATTGCAAGAACTGCCAGCGACAGGCGGGCTCCGCGTTCTCGACGCTGGCTGCGGTCCCCAAGGCGGAATTTACGCTACGCGGCAAGCCCAAGCGATTCGAAGACAGAGATACCGCCAGCGGCAACGCCGTGGAACGCTTCTTTTGCGGCGAGTGCGGTTCGCCGATCTATTCAGCACTGCCGTCGCAACCGGACATGGTCTATCTGAAAACCGGAACGTTGGACGACACTTCCGAATGGGTTCCGCAATTCCATGCGTGGTGCAGTACCAAACAGCATTGGGTAGCGCTCGATGCCGAAGTACCGCAGATGGACACTCAGTAAAAACGAGTCCTGCGAATTGGAAGGTTACTCGAGATCGGAGACGTGTTCGTCGACGATGTACGAGCGCATGAAGCGCAGGTCGAAGAGTTTGGCTTCGTCCTCCCTAATCTCCCGCTGGACTTCGGGCGCGCTCAAGTGTTTGGTGCAGGCCAGCATCGCGGGCTGATCCGGATACCAGATTTCGAGGAACACATCGTACTCGGGTTCGCGTAACTCACCGTCGCGGTCCACGGTGGCATTGGTGAAGCGCCGCATGTATTTGGTGGCATAGCCTCTGAGGTACTTCTCGCCTATCACGCGGTGTTTGGATTCGTAGTAGCTGCGAAACTCGGTGACGGACATACCGGGTCGACGCTTCATTGGCATCACGAGTTTGATCATCGTCTGTCTCCGATGGCAAGTTGTTCGAATTTGCTGTTAACGTACGGCTATGACCGTATCTCAAAGCAACGGCGGTGTCGTTCTCAAAGACGAACAGGCAGCTTCGACCGTATTGTATAAAGTTCTAGCGGATGCGATTGATCGTTATCCGCAAGCGCTGGGGTCGGTCGATTTCCCCGTTGACGTAGCGTCATTCCGTAAGACGTATCCACGCATCCTGCCGGATTTCGAAGCGGCGCGCATAGCACATAGCGATAGCCTGTCTATTGCTCAGTATTTGTTACAAGCACTGTCGCAGTACATCGTCTGGCGGGACGACACGCACGAAGTGCCTCTGCACGAAGTCTTGGCTGCGAGTGGATCTACTCAGGCGCTGGATCTGCACGTGCGTGACTTCCGGGGTGAACCTGGCTGGCGGCCCAGCGCGGTTTATCGTGGTGAGCGATGGGCGGAACAACACTTGTCGGACCTCGCCGATGAGTTGCTCAAAAGGGGCGTCATATCCAGCCAAGCCGGCCACGCGCTTGCGCGCATTGCGGATGATTATCTCACGGAGGGCCGGCTGGTGCTGACGGGCCGAAAGGTCGCCATGATGGGGGCAGGTGCCGAGATGGCGCCCACGCGATCGCTGCTGCGCGCAGGCGCGGAGGTCCTCTGGCTCGACACCGCGCCGCCGCCGGCAGAGTGGTTGTCCAGTGCCGAGTTGGCAGGGCGCCTGGTTTGGCCGGCGAACAACTGCGACCTGTTGAAGCAACCGCAAGCGGTGCTGACGACGCTCATCGAGTTCGCCGATCGGCAGCCGTTAGATTTGGGATTGTATGCCTATGCGCCGGGTCGAGCGCGTGAATTGCGGTTGACTGCGGTAATGAACGCGTTAGTCAACGCCTTGCCACAAGCGTTGATTCGGAGCGTGACGATGCTGGTATCGCCGACGACACCCACTGCGTTGTCTGCGCAGGAGATGCTGGCAATGGACGACCGACTTAAAGCGCGACCGTGGTGGGAGACGGTACTTTCGGCCATGGGCTTACTTGGGCACAAGGCGGATGCGGTGGCTCGATTAACGAGCGAAGCGCGAGGCGCAATCGGGGTTAGGCGTTGTCTGGTTGGCATTCAGGGTGCGAGCTATCAAGCTGCGCAATACCTCGGCAAGGTCATTGCGGCACAGCATTGGGCGGAACGCGGACCCTGGTCTGGAGGTGAGCCGTTGGCGGGTGTCGCGCCGCTCAGAGTATCCGCGAATACTGCCGCCATAACGCGTACACGCTCATTGGCGCATCCCGTGTTTACGGCTGCCTTCGGCGGCGCGGACGCGTTCGGCGTGGAGACTTTGACCCCCAGACAATCGCGTTGTCTGAACGGTCTGCTCACGGTAGGTGACTGGCTGCAACCCGAACCGCCGGTGCCGGGGAGCGTGCGCATCCACGGTGGCATCCATACCTTACCCTATCCGCTGGAGCCCGCGCTGCGTATAGCAGCAGCCATTGGCTTTGTCCGATCGCCGCGTCTGATTCGCGGCTTGTTGAGAGGTCAATGAGTCCTCTAATCGGGTGCAACTGAGAGGTGAAACGTGCGGGAGCGAGTTAAGCGATCGTTACGCACACACTTTGATTGGCTGCTTGCTGGTATCTATCGTGCGCCGTTGAAAAGAACGAGGAAGCGTGAGCCGCCCGGCGTCACTGCCAAGCTCGCGACGTTCGACGACTTGTTGCCGTATGTCGATGTGCCGGACTGGCACTTGCAACGCGATTTCGTGAAAGCCGCATTAGCGCGTGGCGATTTGTGCGTATTGGGTTATCTACACGGAGAGCTAGCCACCTATGGATGGGTGAGCTATGCCGTCGCTCCTCACAAAGGTACCATCTGGGTCAAGATCGGTGCGGGTCACCGCTATAATTACAAGGCGTTCACCGCTATGGCCTTTCGCGGCCGCCACTTGCGCGGCTCATACGGTTTGTTGGCGGAACGAGACCGTCAGGAAGGCGTTACACACTCTCTGTCCTTCATCGATGTCAACAACACCGCATCCATCAAATCGGAGTTGCGCAACGGCGGTCGGCGTATTGGCTATGCGGGCTATGTGCGGTGTTTCGGGCTGTTCGTTCCGTTCGCTACACCCAAGGCCAGGAGGCACGGGTTTGGTTTTACAAAGCGGCCGTAAGGGTCGCCGGTGCGACGGCTTGCTGCATCATGGTGCGCCAGGGATCGGACTTCTGCCCCAGGCGCCGGTGAATATTACGGATATGGATATGCTGCGGGTGGGCTTTGCGCTGTTTGAGCTCCTCCCAAGTCACCGGAATCGCGATCGGTGCACCGGTAAGTGCACGTACAGAGTAAGGGGCTACGACGGTTTGATTAACGTCGTTGCGCAGTACGTCGACGTAGACTTTACCGTCTCGTTTACGTCTTAAATGTTCTAGCGTCATGAGTTGAGGGAAGCGCTGGACCAATTCGCGAGCGAGGCGTTTTGTCCAAGGCTTGAGCAGGCTGTACTTGAGGGTAGGATGTATCGGGATGTGGACATGAATACCCGTTCGACCGGAGAGCTTCACGAAACTCGGTATGGACGCCGTGTCCAAGACTTGTTTCAGTCGTAATGCGGCATCGCGCACCTTGTCGAAACCGGCGTCGGAAGGGTCTAGATCGAAAACCAGTTGGTCGGGGACATCAAGGCGCGGTGCTCTGGCCGTAGCGATGTGTAACTCGATGACATTCTGACCGGCGAAATACTTGAGATCTGCCGCCTCATCCGCCGTCGCCATGACGATCGATCCCAAGGCACGCTCGCTGCGCGGTACCTCCACGCGTTTGACGTAGGCCGGAAAGTGCTTAGGTACGTGCTTACGAAAAAAGCCTGCTTCGCCGATGCCGGACGGATGCTGCTTGAAGGTCAGGGGGCGGTCGGTGATGTGCCTCAACATGACCGGCGCGATGCGCTCGTAGTAGCTCGCCAGTGTCTGTTTGGAAATGTGAGCAGCCGGAAACAACGCTTTGTTCGGGTGCGGAACGCGGACGTTGGCTGCTTTCACGGCTCTTCCCTGGATTTGCCAAACCGTCAGTGTCTCCTGAATGCCGGGAATGCTGCATTGGGGATATCCACTAGGGGCTTCTTCGAAGAGGCGTAAAACTACGTAGTGAGATCACCGGTTGCAGCCCATAGTGTAAGAAGTGAAAAGCATAGTCACTCAATAGGAGGCGAGTTGTGAGCAACTTAATACGACCCTATCGCATCTTCGACGATTTTTACCGGCCGTTCGAAGGCGTGTTTGGCAAGAGTCTGGGACCCAGTGCCGAAAGCGCGCGCTGGTTGCCCCCCGTGGACATCGTCAAGAATGAAAGCGAGTTCGTCATCGAGATGGAGGTGCCCGGCTTTGATCGTGATCAAATCACCGTCGAAGCGCATGACGGTGTGCTGTCGATCGAAGGCGAGCGTAGTGTCGAAAACGCGACCGACGAGGAGGGCGTGGTGCGGCGGGAGCGTCAATACGGCCGCTTCTCGCGACAGTTCTCGCTACCGGACGGCACGGATCCTGACAACATCGCGGCTGTCGTCAAAGATGGGATGCTGTCGATACGTATCCCGCATGCTGCACCTCGAGAGTCAAAGAAGATAGAGATCAGCTAGTGAGATCGGAGATCTCTCGCTGCGGGCGGGTCTAGAGCTCAGCGAGACGAGTGTTAGAATCGCGACTCAACGTCTTGAGGAGGCACGCGTGTATCGCTTTTTCATTGCCATCGCTCTGGCCTGCGCCAGCGGTATTTCGCTTTCTGCTGCAGAAACGCAGCCGGAGGACTTGGCGTCTCATCCTGAAGTCAGCGGTGCACTTGCCGTTGTTGATGCCTGGATTGACGGTGTGCGCGATTATGAGCGTGTGCCGGGTATATCCGCCGCTCTGGTAGTCGACCAGGACGTCATCTTTGCGAAAGGTTACGGGTTTGCCAACGAGCGCCGTAAGGTGCCGGCGACGCCGGACACGATTTATAGCATCTGCAGTATCTCGAAGTTGTTTACCAGTATCGGTGTCATGCAGATGCGAGACGCCGGAAAGCTCTCGCTGCGCGACCCGGTCCGCGATCACCTGGACTGGTTCGACATCGAACGGCGTCACAGCGCGGCCGGGCCGGCGCGCATCCATGGGTTGCTCACTCACTCGTCGGGACTACCGCGCGAGGTCGACTTCCCGTACTGGGTACAGGAGGATTTCCCTTTTCCTGATCGCGCGACGATGATCGAGCGGATCGGTCAGCAGGCCACGCTCTATCCCGCCGATACCTTGTTTCAGTACTCCAACCTCGGTCTGACGCTCGCCGGTGAAATCGTGGAGAAAGCCGCCGGCCGGCCGTTCGCCCAATACGTTCGCGAAGCCATCCTGGATCCACTACAAATGAGCGATACCCGCACTTTCTTTCCAAAAGATCTGCATGGGCGGCAAATGGCCATTGGCTACAGTGGTCTGGGGCGTGATCTAAAGAGAACCCCCGTCCCTGAGTTCGATACCGCTGCGGTGACTCCCGCAGCCGGATTCACATCTACCGCCAACGACCTGGCGAAGTTCGCCCGTTGGCAGTTTCGTTTGCTGGGCGAGAAAGGCAGTCAAGAAGTGCTGGATGCCAACACGCTACGGGAAATGCATCGGGTGCACTGGGTCGACCGGGACTGGAAGGTCAGCTGGGGTCTGGGCTTTGTCGTTAGCAATGCCGATGGCACGACGGTCGTAGGCCATGGCGGCGGCTGCCCTGGGTACATCACCTCGTTGCTGATAGTGCCGCAATTCAAAGTGGCCGCCATTGCCTTGACCAATGCGGGTGATGGACCTGCGAGTGCCATTGCCAACAACATGTTGAAAACGATGGCTCCAGCGTTGAAAGCAGCGCGTAAACCCGCACAACTAACAATGCCGGACGTCGACTTGAAGGACTATGTCGGTAACTATGGTGGTACGATCTGGGGCGGTGAAACGGCAATTCGCGTATGGGGCGACAAGCTGGTCGTAATATCACTGCCTTCCGACGATTTGGAGAATGTGCTCAAGCTGCAACACGTTTCCAGTGATGAGTTTGTCTTGTTGAACGACGACGGTGAGAAGCGGGACACTGTGGTATTTACGAGAGACTCGGACGGACGTGTGTCCGGCTTGAAGCGTCACAGTCAGGTTTATCGCAAGCTCGATACCTAGATCGATCGGCCTAGTTTGGCGCCCGAGTGTATGGCGTTTCTAATGTTGTTGCGCCCTTGCACATCGCCGATCTGGTGCACTTGAAAACCGGCTGACTCGGCCTGGTAAGCAACGTCGCGATTCGGTTCGTTGTAGCCGACCAGGATGACGCTGCCGGCGGGCACGGTGCGCACGCGGTCGGTGAACATGACCCCTAAATCGACGGCATCCGGCCTAATCTCCCGCACGTAGTGGCCGCCGATAAAATCAAAAGCACCCGACATCAGCCGCTCGCGTGCGGCGCCGACGGTGACGGGCGGATAGGGAAGGTTCTCGCCGACGTCATTGAAACGCGACGCGAGCGTAACGTGCACTCCCCGTTCGAGCAGTACATCGGCCACGGAAATGGCTTCGAACGACCCGGTGTCGTCGTAGATGAACGCCGGTCCTTGGATTTTGACCGGCGTGCCGTAACCGAATAGGTCCCAGGAACTGGCCACATGCGGCAAATCGAATCCGGGAATGGCGACGTTGGGATTGGTCAGTTGAAAGCCGTCTGTTCTCGGCGTGGTGCCGGTGGCCACAATCACGGCATCAGGGTCGATCTCGCATACGCGGTCCAAATCGACCAGCGAATTCAGGCGCACGTCGACCTGCAGATATTCGAGTTCGTCGGTGAGCCATTGAGTGATGGCACCGATGTCACCGCGATGCGGCGCGCTTGCAGCCATGTTGACCTGGCCGCCGAGACGCTGCGCGGCTTCGTGCAGTTGCACGTGGTGCCCTCTAAGTGCGGCGGTGCGGGCGAACTCGAGGCCCGCGGGGCCCCCGCCGATCACGAGCAGCTTTTTGGGCGTATCGGTGGGGTTGTCGGGTTCGTGGCTTACCTGTGCTTCCATGGCCGCCGCAACGTTGACCACGCAACTCAATCCTTGACCGCTCATGAGGCGGCCGACGCAACCCATGTTTGAACCAATACAAGGGCGGATGCGGCTTTCTTCCCCGCGTTTGGCTTTGTTGACCAATTCGGGGTCGGCGATCAAAGCGCGCACCATGGAGACCATGTCGGCTTCGCCGGAGGTGACGATGTGATTGGCGTGATCCATCGTCATGATGCGACCGGTGACGATGGTTGGGCTCTGAACAATCGGCTTGATCACGCTGTTTGCAGCCATTTCCGTGCCCAACGGATCGTCTGAGGGAGCAATGAGCTTGTGAAAGCGCCAGTATGCACCCATATGCAACGACACGTAGTCGACCAGAGGGTCGATCGCTGCGGCGATGTCGTGATTGAGCTCAGCAGTCAAACCACCGGGCACATAATCTTCATTCGGGAGCCGCACACCGACGGCGAAGTCGCTGTCGCTGACCGCGGCGCGCACAGCGGCGATCACTTCCAATAAGAGACGTAAGCGGTTTTGCGGGGAACCGCCGTATTCGTCTGTGCGCTTGTTCAACGCAGGTGAAAGGAACTCGTGTAGCAGATAACCGCTGGAGGCGTGAATATCGACGCCATCCAGTCCACCGTCGCGCACGCGACGGGCGGCATCGGCAAAATGTTGTACGAGATCGTCGATTTGTGTTTTGGTCATCGAGACGGGAACGACGCCAGCCATTGGGTTGGGGATTTCACTCGCCGACCAATGCTCGGCGGCGTTGGCTGCTTCTGCGTAGCCCGCACCCGGGTGGTAGATCTGGTGAAAGAGCTTCATGCCGTGTTTGTGCATGCGCTTGGCGATCTTCTCGAGGAAGGGCAGGCAATTATCGCTGAATAGCGGAATCCCACCCGGTGCATTCGGGTGCACGCTCGTGGCTTGGATGGTCGACATACCCACACCGCCTTTGGCGCGGGCTTCGTGATAAGCGATCAGATCTTCACCGGTCAGGTGTGTGCCGTGCGGGGCGCGTACGATGCGGTTGGGAATGGTAATTCCACCGACTCGAATCGGCTCGAAGAGCTTCTCATAGAGGGTCATGGCTTCTCCCGGTCTAAGCGGCTCGCAGCAAGCGTGCCTCTGCGACCTCCCAATTGATGTTCTTAAAAAATGCGTCTATGTAACGCGCTGCAGCCGCGCCGTAATCCATATGGTAGGAATGCTCGTACATATCCATGACGACAAGCGGGACGGTGGTCGTGGGCGCGTGCATGTGATCCGCCATCCAGTAGTTCTCCAGTGCCCCGAAATGGGTGTTGTACCCGAAGACGACCCACCCCGAGCCACCCCCGAGACCGGCGGCGATACGGCGAAACTCGACTTCCCATTGATCGAAAGTACCAAAAGCCTCTGCAATCAACGAGCGCAGTTTGGCGGGTGCGCGGCCATTGCCGCCAAGCGTATCGAAATAGAGTTCATGCAAAACCACGGATCCCGTACGTAAGAGATGCTCGCGTTTGAGATCGTTGTAGGTGAATGCAGGGGTGGTTGCGTCGGCCAGTGCGGTGCGTAAGCGCTGATTGGTAGCGTTCAGCGCGCGAACGGAACCCCCATAATTGTTCTTCCAGTGCGACTCGATGAGGCGTTCGGACAAACCCACCAATGCAGACGCCTTGTAAGGCAATGCGCGTAACTGGTGTTCCGTGTGAAATGCGCCGAGGTTCGGTTTACGGGTTCGGCGGCCATGCGCTTGTGTGTCCGTGGTGGCGGCTTGGGCTCGGGCAAACGTGGTTGTGGCCGCCGCAGCGCCCAAGGTGCCCTGAATGAGTGATCGACGGCTGTGCAGCATGGTGAACTCCTTGACGTTCTAACGCTGAGCTTATCAGCAATACTGGTGACCGGGCATAGCCGATGCAGTGCGCAGAGTGACTGAGGACGCGGTCACACTCCGAATTGCTGCTTATCGCTAGACTTCTGTGTTGGTGCGTCAAAGACTGAGCGCCGAGGTGTATTTCCCACGTCAAATTCGAGACTGGTCGAGACAAGTGCCGCGGTCATTACGGCAGATTGCCTGCATTCTGGTGTCGGTGGGGATGCTGGGGTGGGCGTCGCTAGCGTCAGGCAATAGCGTCGTAGTCGATCGCGTGACGCTCAATTCGCCGATTCCCGGAACCGCATCGACGACTCGTGTGAACTTTCGTCAAGGTTATGCGGCAACCCCCCTCGTTTTCGTGCTGGTTGGGGACAACAATCCTGATCCCAGCAGCTTGCGGGTCACCAATATCACGACCACGGGTTTCGACGTGGTCAGCTACGAACCGACCGGGGAAGACGGCCCCACCAATAGCGAACAGATCGGCTACATCGCCATAACCCCGGGTACCCACACGCTGAGCGACGGCACCGTCGTGGAAGCAGGCACGCTCAGTGTGAGCAGTTATCAGGGACGATTCGTGGCCGGCAACTCTTGGCAGACACTCAATTTCGTCACCGGTTTTGCCAATACGCCGGCGTTGCTGCTGCAAACACAAGGCAACAACAACGGTACGCTGACACCGGGGACGATTGCTGTGCCGTGGATGACTTCAGTCAGCAGAAACGTATCGCCCACTTCGGCTCAGGTCGCCTTGGAGCGATCAGAAACTAGTACAGGTAACGTAACCGTGCCAGAGACCATGGCTTACCTCGCCATCGACAACTCAGCGGCGGGTACCTTCACCGATAATGGCGGTCAGGCGATTGCTTATCAGGCAGTGAGGACAAGTGACTCGATCACCGGTTGGGGTACTTGCGCTACTACGGGTTTCGCTACCACTCTGGCGAACCCGGTAGTCGTTGCCAACAAGTCAACGCGTGACGGCGGTGACGGCGGTTGGCTGCGCCGCTGCAGCCTGTCTACGTCCAGCGTGGGATTCCTGGTCGATGAAGACAGAGCCAACGACACCGATCGTGCACATACGACCGAGATTGCCAGCGCTTTGGCTTTTTCCGGCCCCTTTGACGATCTGTTGGTAACCGGTGCCTGGGAAGCGGGCAACGCGACCGTGAGCTCGACTAATGGTGCAACCGTTGCATTCACGAATGTGAGCTTCGCCACGCCGATGACTGGCGTTCCGCTGATCTTTTCCCAGCCTACGCAACCGGGCGCGGAGCCCGCCTCGATTCGGGTTCGCAACGTGACGGCGAACGGATTTCAAGTGGCGGCTGTGGAGCCTTCAGGAAGCGGTGGTGCGCACGAATCCATGGTGCTGGACTACATCGCCATGGTTCCGGGCTCGTACGAATTGCCGGACGGATCGCTCTTCGAAGCCGGATTTGTCGATACGTCCGTAGTTCAGGGGGCTGGCAACGTGCCAGGCGTAAAAGGTTGGGTGAATGTGACTTTTGTACAGCCCTATACAGCGTCACCGACATTTCTCGCACAAGTGCAGAGTATGGCCAACGAACCGGGCGCGGATCCGTCCAATCCATCCGTACCGTGGCTGACTGTCGCCGTTGCCAGTCTCTCGAGCGCCTCGGTGAGCATTGCGCTCGATCGTTCGGAAGCCGCTCCCGGTGCGGTGACGTTCAGCGAGCGTATCGGCTATCTTGCGTTCACAGCAGACCGGCACGGCACGTTTCTGGATGCGCTCGGCAGCGTCATTACCTATGACAGCCGGCTCGCGGCGAGTGCGGTTCGCGGATACGACGACGGTTGCTTCGCGGTGCCTTACACGGGTCCGTTTGCGGCCGTTCCGCTCGTGATCGGCCATGGCACTACTCGCAACGGTAATAATGGCGGCTGGCTGCGGCGCTGTGGCATCTCGAACTCCACGCATTCTCAGCATTGGGACGAGGACCAGTCGTTCGATACCGAGCGCAACCACATCCTCGAGGACGTCGCGCAACTGGCGTTTTCACAAAGCTTCGCGTGGCTGTACGAAGCCGACATCAATCTCGACTACACGTTGCTGGCCGTGGACGACGCCATCAGCGTCACCAACCCTAAATCGATCCCGGGCGCTGTCATGGAACTGACGGTGCAAGCCACCAACGAAGGTGCCGCCGGTACCGATGCGGATTCCGTCAGTCTGATCGTCCCTGTACAGACCGATACGGAACTCTTCGTTGGAGATCTCGACGGTTCCGGGAACCCCGTGATCTTCGTAGATGGCTCGGCGCCGCATCAAAGCGGGCTGACGTGGGGAGGCGCCGGTCACATCAGTTACTCGAATGACAATGGCAGCACCTACACCTACACCCCACCTCTATCCGCGGAATACGATGCCAACGTTACCCACATGCGTGTGGCACCCAGCGGTAAGTTTACGGGTGTGGGCCCCGGGAGTACGCCCGAGTTCAGTGTGCGCTATCGTGTGCGCATCAGATAGCGTCTGCGAGTAGTACATCAGCCCTAATTGTTTCGCGGGCGAGTCCAGAGGCACACTCGGTATCCGTACTCCGACAAAGGCAAAGACTGTGACCAGAAATCGCTGGAACGTCCGGATGAGTACCGTGGTGCTTGCTGTGTCCTTGACCATACCCTTCCTTGTTCAAGCTGCTTCGGTGACCGAGCTTCAAGAACAAATCGCCCAGCTGGAAACCGAGGTAGGGGGGTGTAACACCGAAGCCGAGCGGGTCGAGGCCGAAGCGAACCAGATTCGACAGGATTTGAACGAAGCGGGTGATCAAGTGAGTGCGGCGGTGAAACAGAAGGGTCAGCAAGGCTACATCCTGTTGCGTCAACGTGCGGAGTAGTTGAGAGCTTGTGCCAAAAACGCGGGAGAGAAGATTGCGGCGCTCAAAAAGCAAATTGCGAGCGCACAGAGTTCCGAAGGCACCATCGATAGCGCTGAGCGTGGCGGGCGCGGCCCTGAGGGTCCGGCGGAACGCCTCAGGAAAGTGGCTGCGAAAGTAGAGACGCTGGAAAGGATGTTGGCCGCCATCGGACTCACGCTCGACGCCATCGGTGCGGCGCTCAACGAAAGCCGCTGAGTCGGACGTCGCTCATCTTTGGTAGTATCCTGGGCTTAAGCAGCAGCAGAAACGTTTAAGCTCACCCCATGCCTACACCTCCGCGTGTTGCGATCAACGGCTTCGGTCGCATCGGTCGCACGATTACTCGAATCGCGAAACTGCGGCGTCACTTCGATGTCATCGCGGTGAACGACTTAGCTGAACCGGATGACTTGGCGTATGCGTTCAAGTACGACAGCGTACATGGCGTGTACCCAGGAGAGGTCAAGCTCGACGGCAGCGAGATGACGATCGACAACGATCCGTTTCTAGTATTGCGCGAACCGGATCCCGCGCGCCTACCCTGGCGTGAAATGGACGTGGACTACGTTGTCGAGAGCAGCGGCAGGTTTCGCCAGATTGCCGAACTCGAAAAACACCTGAATGCGGGAGCCAAGCGGGTCGTGTTGACGGTGCCGTGCAAAGATCCGCTGGCGGCGACCCTGGTGATGGGGGTCAACGACCATGTGGTGACACCCGATGCCAGAATCATTAGCAATGCCAGTTGCACGACCAATTGCGTAGCGCCTATTGCCAAGGTCATCAACGACCGGTTCGAGATCGTGCGTGGTTTGATGACCACGGTGCATGCTTACACGTCGGATCAACGCCTGGTGGACGCGCCGCATAAGGATAAGCGACGGTCGCGCAATGCGGCCACCAATATCGTGCCGACGTCGACAGGGGCGGCGCGCGCCGTGGGCCTGGTCATTCCGGAGTTGGCTGGAAAACTCGACGGCATGGCTATGCGTGTACCCGTACCGGATGGCAGCGTGGTCGACTTAACGGTGGAGCTCGGTTGCGACGTGACAGTGGAAGACATCAACCAGGCAATGGCCAATGCGGCGTCGGGACCGATGCAGAGTATTCTGTCGTACTGCACGGAACCGATTGTGTCCGGGGATATCATTGGCAACTCGCACTCGAGTATCTTCGACGCGGCGCTTACACAAGTGATCGACAAGCGCATGGCCAAGGTGGTGTCTTGGTACGACAATGAGTGGGGTTACAGCACGCGCGTCGAAGAATTGATCCAGCGCATTTCTGCCATGGATGAAAACCGTTAGCGGAGAGGTTATTGGGTGAGTAGGTGCTGCACTGTTTCGTCTATGACTTGAAGCGCGGTATCGATATCCTCCAGGTGTGTCTTGTAGTTCAAGATGGCCATGCGAATGACGTACTGACCGTTGATGGTCGTCGACGTCATGAACACGCGACCGTCTTTGGCAATTGCTTCGACGATCCGCCGGTTAAACTCGTTCATGTCGCCTCGTTTTGGTACGTACCGGAAAGGCACGATGGACAAGTCCGGCGGCGGCTGTAGTTCGAACCCGGGACGGCTAGCGATTGCCTCGTAAAAGTACTGGGCCAACCACAGCTTTTCTTCCAAAGCTGCAGCGAATGGCGCCGTACCGTGCACTTTGAGTGGCAGCCAAAGACGTAGCGAGCGAAACGGTCGCGTGAGTTCGGGCGACAGGTCGCAAGCAGAGCGTTCGGTGTCTTCGACGTCCTGCATGTATACGCCCCGTGCAGCGAAGGCATCGTAGAGCTTCTTTCCCTCTCTGACTAACACTACGCCGACGCCGCTGTTGAGAAAGAAACCCTTGTGTGGATCGAGGATGAGCGAATCGGATTGCCCGAGCCCGGCCAGGCGTTGTCGCCCCTCCCCACACACGGTAAACGCACCGCCGTAGGCTGCATCGATATGCAGCCATAGATCGAAGTCACGCGCCACCTGGGCGATGTCTTCTAACGGGTCGACCGCACCTACGTTGGTCGTACCGGCAGTTGCCGCGACTAACCATGGATTTAAGCCGCTATCCCTGTCTTGCTGGATACAGTCCTGCAGCCCCGAGGCGATCATGCGTTGACCCTCATCGACCGGCAAAGCGCGGACAATGCACTCGCTCAAACCGGCGACGTGGAGTGCTTTGCTGAAGGTGTGGTGGGTTTGTGACGTGAGATAGACAACGCTGCGAGCGACGTTGGTCGAGTCTATCTTACGGTCTTCGCGTGCTGCGATGACCGCAGACAAAGCGGCCATGCTGCCCCCCGAAGTAAAGTCCCCTTCGTAGCCTTTCGGGTAGCCGACGAGTCCGGCCAGCCAGTTGAGCACCGTTTCATCCATCCTCGCCACACCCGGCGCGGCGAAGCCAACGCCCGCATAACGGTTGGATATCGCGGCGAGGTAGTCGGCGAGGGCGGCCTCGTACAGCGAACCGCTGGGAATGTAGGCGAAGAACCGACTCGAGCCTAAGTTGTGCCCAACTCCGTCGACATGTTGGCGCAATGCGGACAACACGTCGTCCAGCGGCTTTGAGCCGGAATCGATGGCAAAATCTCGCAACGCGGCATCACGATCGCCCGGCGGCGTATAAACGGCCTGCTCGGGTAGCGCTTCAAGGAAGGACTCGGAGTGCTCGCCGACCCGTGCAAAAAGGTCCCGGCGTTCACGCCCATCCGTGTCTAGCAGGATTGCTTGTCGTTCCAGTGTTTTTAAACGGTTCAAAATATCCATGCGCGCTCTGTCCTGTGGAAAATCCCAAGCGTCTTCGTCGGTGGTTGCGCAGCCTAGGCGAGAGGAGCGCAACCCTCAATGGTTTAGGGCTTGACAGCCGCTTCTGAAGTGCATATTTTTATGCACATGCACAAAAAAGTTCAGATACAAGACCATACGGCTGCGGAGCCTCTGCCTCGACGTGAGCAGGAAGTGCTCGACCTGGTCTACCGCATCGGCCGCGCCAGCGCACGTGAGGTCCAGAATGCATTGCCGGATCAACCCAGCTACTCCGCCACGCGCATGTTGCTCAAACGTTTGCACAAGCGTGGGCTTCTCGATGCCGAGCGGTGCGGCACCAAGGACATTTACCAGCCGGTGACGCCGAAGCAAAAGGCGGGGACTGCGGCTTTCAATCGTCTGCTGCAGATCTTCTTCGACGATTCCCCCGCGCAAGCCTTCAGCGCGTTGCTTGCCAACGAACGGCTGGATGCACGGGAGATTGAAGAACTCGAGCAGTTGATTGCGCAGGCGAAGCGCGTGCAACGCTCAGGGAGGGAGTCGACATGACGCTGCTTTGGTTTCTGAAAGTTACCCTGATCCTGGGATTGGGCCTTGGGATTGCACGCATACGTCGCTTGAGCGCAGCGGTTGCGCACACGGTACTGTTGCTGGCGTTGTTGGCGGTCCCGTTGTTGTGGATCGGCGAGCAGTTACTCCCGCAACCGCTGGTGACTGTAGAGACCCCGCCTTTGCTCGTGGAGTATGAACAGCGATTGGTGGCGCAGGCCGCACCTTCCGGTGTCGACAGGGTCACTCCGGTTGTCGAATGGTCATGGGTCAACGTGGTGGGTGCGATTTACGTAGTGGGCATCGTGGTATTGCTTGCACGCTTGCTTTTCGCCTACCTCAACGTACGACAGGTGGTTGCTGGCGGCATTTGTCTGGATAGCGCATGCTATCCCATACGGCAGGTGGCGGGTAATCCGTCGCCCTTCGTGTGGGGCGTGTTGCGGCCATCGGTCGTTGTTCCATCGCAGTGGCTTACTTGGTCCGAGAGCAGGCGAGCGTGTGTGTTGCGTCATGAATATGCACACATCACCCGCCGCGATTTGTTGTGCGCTTACACGATGACTGTGATTTGTGCGTTTTGCTGGTTTCATCCGCTCGTTTGGGTGGTGCGTCGGCGTGCACTGCACCTTGCTGAACAAGCCTGTGACAATGCTGTCGTGGACTCCGGGTTCGATGCAGCAACGTACGCCGAGCACGTTCTGGACATTTCCAAGTCCAGACATCTGACTGCTGCCACGGGGATCGCATCATCGAATCTGGGTGCTCGGATCAAAGCGTTACTGGACGATGACTACAGGAGGTGTGTGATGAGTATTGGAAGCAAGAGAGCGGTGATCATGTTCGGATTGATCACCATCGTTGGTGCCATGTCGTTCGGCGCTCGCGCAGAGTTAACTGCGCTGTCCCAAGACGCGCTCCACAAATTGACGGCGATAAGGGTACAAATAGACGACGGTGAACTCGCCGATGCACGCCGTCTAATCGAGGCCAGGCGCAAAGCAGGCGGTATGAGTGTACACGAAGGCGCGCAACTCGCTAATTTGAGCGGGTATGTCCACTTTCTCGACTCGAAATACGATGCTGCCGTAGGCGAATACCGGAAAGTTGTCGCGGCTCACGCCGACATTCCAGAAGGATTGCTGCAAACCACGCTGTACACCTTGGCGCAGCTGTATTTTGTGGAAGGGCAATATAAGGAGGCGTTGGCGTACATCGATCGTTGGATGGCAGTCGCTAAAGAACCGGGCCCCATCCCGATCGTCTTCAAAGCGCAGGCGCACTACAACTTGGGCGAGAATGACGCAGCTCTGATTGAGGTCGAGAGAGCGCTCGAAGTAGCCGGTGTCAGGGGGAGCAAGGTCAACCCGAACTGGCTGAAACTACGTGATTACCTGCGCGCTTCGACGCAGGGGGCTAGCGGCTTAACCGAACCCGTCCATGTGGGTGCGGACGGCGACTACATGGCCATTGCCAAGGTGGTACCGATCTACCCGCGTGCCGCTCGGGAGCAAAAAATCGAAGGTCATGTGATCGTCGAGTTCACCGTGGCCAGCGATGGTTCCACCGCTGATCTCACCGTCGTCGAATCCGTGCCGCCCGACATCTTCGACAGAGCCGCGCTCGAAGCCGTACGTAGGTTCAAGTACAAACCGCGCGTCGAAAACGGCCGGGCGGTTGCCGTGCCAGGCATTCGCAATCGAGTCACGTTCGACCTGGATCGGTCGTAGCTTAGGCGCTAACGATCCTTTGTCTTTGCGTAAAGGCGATCAGACACAGTACGGCCATCACCGCGTGCAGGATGGTGCCGGGCATTTGATCACCGGCAACAGCCAACGAGATCGTGAGTCCTGTGTGAAAAGTGAGCAATACACCGAGCACCGCTGTCACCGCAGCTAAGTCGGTGCGTTGGAACCACACCCACACACTTGCGCTGGCTACAGCGAGTGCGGCAAACCCGTAGTGCATTGACCATTGGCTGCCCTGTCCGGCGGCGCTGATGCCGTCGGGTCCTGCGATCAATGAGAGCGCAGCGAGGCTCTCGAAGAGGAGATTGAGTGCGAGTACGACGATGAAGAGAATTTTCATGGCTCATTACCTTGTTTGTGTTGTTCTTGGGTCAGCATGCGTCAGTCGACGAGATAGTACTCCAGTGTGGAGACGATACGGACTTTCTTGATGTGCGGGTTGTTCGAATCGCGATCTTCGATCGAGAACTGACCCTGCCGTGCCGACTTAATCTTGCCGAGCGTACTCGCTGAATCGGCGGCAAACTTCTGAGCCACTTCGCGGGCGTTGCGGGTCGCCTCTTCGATCATCCCGGGTTTGATGTCATTCAAGCCGTTGAAGAGATATTGGGTCGGGTTTTCGTACTTGTTGCCGTTAATGACTAGACCGGCTTTACCGAGATCGATGAGTGCGGTGCTGCCGCTGCGTACTTGTTCGATTTTTTCCGAGTAAACCGTAATGACACGCGTAGCGTTGTAGCGAAAACGAGTGTCCGGATCACCGTAGCCTTGTGCCTGTTTGTCGACGATAGCCGGTGCGCCGACAGAGATCTCGTCGGTCACGAAACCCTGTTCGCTCACGAACCGGAGTACGTGCTCCGTTTGGGTCTCGACGGTGTCGAGCAGCGTTGCCAGATCGTTGTCCGCGACGATGAACTGAATCGGCCAGATAACTCGGTCCGCAGACACTTCCTGCTCGGCCAGTCCTTTCACCACGACGGTACGATCCAGGCTGCGCGCGTCAACGAACGCCTGCCCGACGAGATATCCGGCAAGCGCGACACCAAGCGCGATGAGAGCGGCGGGAAGTGTATGTTTCACGGAGTGTCTCTGTTTGCAGATCGACCACACTACCAAGGTCAGACCGTTGTGCCCAGTGACCGAGCCAAGTTGTTCGAACGTCCGCTATTCGACTTCGACGAGGTAGGTGATCTCGAAGTTGGGCGCACCGGCACCCCCGGTAGGTTGCATGCTGCCTTGGGGGCGAAAGCGAATAGCCGTGACGGCCGGATCGGTATAACTAACGGTGGATGGGAAGTAGTTCCAGGTGATGCCGTCGGAAAAGTCGGTGTCATCGGAAAAATCGATGTCGTCGACGGTGCTGTTGTAACCTAAGAACACCAAAGTCAAACCGCTGCTCGGTGTACCGTCGGCGAACACGAAAGGGCTGTCGGGGTCACCCACGACGAAAGCGACCTCTAGAGGCAACTCGTCGATGATCTCCAAGGTGCCCGCATCGGTGGTCGCTGCCGAATCGTTGACGATGTCCAGCAGGTAGCGCAGGCGTGATCCGGGAATGGCCTTCGGCATAATGGCGTTGGTCACGGGATCCCAGACCACGCTGGATGTCTTGCTGACTTCGATGCCGGCGATGTCGATATCGACCGAGGCTGAGTTGTTGGAAGCGTTGGGATCGGTCTGTGTCGCGGACGTCACGATCGCCGTATTGGTAATGACGCTACCTGCTGTTCCTGTATCGACCGTTGCGGTGATTGTCAGCGTCGCGTTGCCACCGTTGGCGATAGAACCCACGAACCAGTTGCCGTTGCCGGAATCGTAGATTCCCTGACTAACGCTGGCGGATGAGACGGTGAGTCCGGATGGAATCACGTCGCTGACTTGCAAGGCTGTAACGGGTCCTGTGCCGTTGTTCGTGGCCGTGACCGTATAGATGATGCTGCTGAGTTCGAGCGGTGTGGGATTATCCACGGTCTTGGCCATTGCGACATCGGCGGTGATGCTGGTTGAGGTGGCATAACAGTCGACCGATTCGTAGTCGGAGCCATTGTCGAGTGGCCGGCCCAGCGAGCCGATGCCGGTGTTCTTGTCGATCTCGTAGAGGACGTTTTGCGTGCCGCTGGTGCCCCATAGTTGTCCGGTGGCATCCGTGCCGAGACCTTCGATGTCGGGCACTGTGATCTGGGCAATGTCGGTAGTCGCCCCTGTGGCTTTGTCGATGGTGATCAGCCGGTCGGTACTGCCGCCCGAATTGACACTGGCGTACATGATGCCAGTCGTTGGATCGACGGCGATGTCGTCCGTAATGCTGTTGCCGAGGATGGCGGGAACGACGACATAGTCCACACCCGGTCCGAATGCGTTCGGGATATGCACGCCTGTGGCCATGTTGATTTGAAAGAGGGCATCGTTGCCGCTGTTGGCGTTGACTCCCCATAAAATGCCCGTCGTCGCGTCGTAGCTCAGAGCGTCGACGTCATTGAAAGTCAGATTGTTGCCCAGACCATCGCCGCCTGTTCCGAACGTGCTCGGCAGCGCATTGAAGACACCTGTGGTCGTCGACAGTATGCCCAGCCGATTTGCATTGGCGGCGTACAGTGTCATCGTGGCCGAATTCCAGGCAATGGCTTCGATTACGGTTGTGCCGGTACCGGAGCCGATATTGGTTTCGTTGGTCGCCGGATTGCCGTCGGCGGTGTCGACGCGTGTCAGCAGATCGTTGCCGCCATTGCCGCCGCCGGAGTCGGCGACGACATAGCAAAGTTGTTGGGTGTTGGCGGAAACCGACGTCGCCTCCGTAGCACTGTTGTTGCTTGGATCGTCATCGGTTTCGTTACCGGTAACCGTGGCTGTATTGTTCGTCACACCGAAAGTGTCCGCCGTGGCGACAATGGCAATCTGCACCGTCTCCGCGGGTGCGAGGTCACCGATCGTGCAAGTCACCGTGCTGGTCCCGGTACAGCTGCCTTTTGACGTAGTTACGCTTTGCAGCGTGACGGCGGCCGGGAGCGTATCGCTGGCCACCACGCCTGTGGCTGGAAGGCCACCTGCGTTGGTCACGTCGAGTTGGTAGGCGAAGGTACCGCCAACCGTTACCGGGTCGGGAGCGTCCGACATAGTGATCGTCAGGTCCACGGCATTGGGGTTCGACCACTCGATGTATAGCGTTGGGGCGAGCGCGGCTGAGCCGTTGCGCGACTCGGCCGTGCGTTGACAGGCGCTGGAACTGCATCCGGATCCGGCCCGGATCATCATGACCATGTCGTTACCGTTAGACCAGCCCGGGTGACTCAAGATCTCCGTGACCACGTTACTCAAATCAGGTGTACGTTGAGCGGTGCCTGCATCGCCGATACTAGTCCAAGGTGGAATGGTCCATGTTTGGTTGGCGCTGGTCGGTGTGCGGTTGGAAATGTTCGAGTCGGCGTTGGTAAAGCCCGGAGCGTCACCGATGTACTGGCCTTCGACGATGACTTCGGTTGCACCGGTGTCGACTTCGTCCACCGTAAACTGGATATAGGCGTTGGTGATGGTGACACCGGACGGAACGTTGATGTTGCGAAAACGCAGGCCGACGATCTGTTCGGTACCGCCATCGTGGACCAGTTCGAGGTCGCTGCTGTTACGGTACATGTTGCCGTCGCTGATCCGTTCTTCGGCATCGTCGTTGTTGGCGCCGACCTGGACACTGATGGATGCGGCATGCGCTGAATAAGCGGGCAGCAGGCCGCACCAGCATATTAGAATGCACAATGTCAGCAGGCCCGGTGAGCCTACTCGAGGGTTGAGCATAGTCCGTTACGTCACCGCCGAGAATGCGCCATTTTATTGGCGGATTAGCGCGAATGATGTGAACCAGTACCGTTTGAGCTCGTGGCTGAGGGTTGAGCAGGTGAAATCGCTGGAGTGTATAAGGGGTAAGTTACTGCGCGCGAGCTTGCGGTTTGCGACCACCCGCGTCGGCGGCAGGTTAGTACTGCGTGTCGTGCCGCCCGTCGACAAGTGGTTGCTGCGGCATTTTGGGGGACATTTCAGCGTCTCCGGATTGGCGGCCCCGGTGTTACTGTTGACGACCACGGGTCGACGCAGCGGGTTGCCTCGTCAAGTGCCGCTTCTATATATAGAAGGAGATATAGAAGGAGATATAGAAGGAGATAGCGACGGGGCGACCGAGGCAAGCATGGATGGAGAAAGGACTGAACGGGGCTTGCCCAGGGATTACTTCGTCATTGGTTCGCGTGCCGGGCATGTGCAGCACCCGCGGTGGTATCTCAACCTTCAGGCGCATCCTGTCGCGGAGATCCTGGTGAATGGTGTGCGCAGAACCTGTGTTGCCGAAACACTCGACGGAGCAGAGCGTGTTGCCATCTGGAATCGATTTGAAGTTTTCAATAAGGGGTTCGCGAGGTATCAGGAACGGGTGGATCGCATCATTCCCATTGTGCGACTGCGAAGTCTCGAGTCATAGCAGCGACCGGTGAGCGTCGTCGTCATTACAGGGGCCAACAGCGGCATCGGTTACGCGTGCGCAGAATACTTCTGTCAGCGCGGTGCAACGGTAGTGCTCGCCTGTCGAGATGAGGGTCGAGCGGCCAGCGCCCGCGCGAGGCTTGCCGCTCGGTATCCCTCTGCTGTCGTGGAGGCGGTGATGCTGGATCTGGCCGATCTCGATTCCGTCTCTCGAGGTGCGCGCGAAATCGGGGCTCGCTTTACCGCGATCGACGTCTTGATCAATAACGCGGGTGTGATGATCCCGCCGTTTGAGCAAACGGTAGACGGCTACGAACTGACATTCGCCGTCAATCACATCGGCCACTTCGCGTTGACCGCGAGCTTGCTTGACGCGATGCCGGACAGGCCTGACTCACGAGTGGTGACCGTGAGTAGCCTGGCGCACTACGCTGCCGACGCCGAACTCGAAGCCCGCGTTGAGCAGAATCGCTACCAACCGTGGCGCGCGTACGCGCGCAGTAAACTCGCTAACCTGCTCTTTGCCTACGAATTAGACCGACGCTTGCGTCATGCAGACCGTGCAGTGCGGTCAGTAGCCAGTCACCCGGGCTACACGGCCACCCATCTGCAACGGCGCCTGTGGTTGGCACGAATCGCCAATCCATGGCTGGCTTCATCGGCCAGCACCGGGGCTCAGGCGACGCTGCATGCGGCCACAAGTTCGGCGGTGGAAGGGGGTAGCTTTTGGGGGCCGAGCCGGATGTGGGGCTTGCGCGGTACGCCTGGGGAGGCGGTCTCCAGTGCGTTGTCTCACGACCGGGCACTGGCCGGAAAATTGTGGGCGGACTCGGCAACTTGGACGGATCAGGCCTTCCTCCAGTAGCCGTTGTCGCGTTACTCCACAAGATTCAACTTTGCAGTAAACGCGTTGCCCTCCGCGAGGCGAACGTCGATGGTGAGCACATCGGCATTGCGAGTGTAAGTCACCCCGAGCAATCCCTCGGTTTTGTTCTGGTCGGGGGCGGCAAAACTGACGGTGTGTTTGCCGAGTGAGACCAGGTTCATGAATTGCACATCCGTGCGCGGCGTCAGGGCGGGTGAAAACTGCTGTAGATTGAACTCGAGCGAGCCGTCGTTTTCACTGATGACGATGATTTCGACCATGGCGGTGCCCGCTGGACTGTGCATGCGCACGGCAGCGACCATGGTGCCGTTACTCGGCGCCAGCCATTTTTCTTCCAACGTGGCCTGTTCGGTAGTACCCGACCAGTGGCCTTCCAACCAATCCAAGTCATCGAGGGCGGCAAAGGCGGAACCGGTTGTTAGGATTGCGATGCCTGTGAGTAGCGCGCGGAATGAGTGCAGCATGGTGTCGTGCCGAAATCTGTGCACGGCGGATCTTACCTTATCCGCAAGCACGCCGCTCACTGTACGGATTCCGCGGATCGTAAGACACGGTGAGCGTTCGAGGGGTCCAGCATGTAAGCTATGCCGGATAACAACAAAGAGTTGCAATCGGTGTCGGTCGCGAACACAGCAGAAATTTTCTATTTGCGCTATCCGTGGTTGATCGTCGCGCTGGTGTTGGTCGTGGTCGGCGCGGCAGTGTACTTCACACAGTACTTTCGCTTCGACGCCTCCTCCGAGACGCTGGTCGTAGAAGGAGATGAGGATCTACGAGCTTATGAAGAGATCAGCGTTACCTTTGGCGGCGACGACTTTCTCTTCCTTACGTTCGCACCTGCCAGCGGGAATCCCATCACTCACGAAGCGCTGGCGACTCTGGATGAGCTGGCGAATGAAATAGCGGCTGTTGAAGGCGTGGCGTCCGTCTTCAGCGTGCTCGATGCGCCACTGATTGAATCCACGGATCTCTCGGTTAGCGCGCTGGAAGATTCGATTCCAACATTGAGAGAATCGGGAATAGATCTCGAGCGCGCTCGAGCCGAGCTGATGAACAGTCCGTACTTCTCCGAACTCTTGATCACCAAGCACGGCGACGCCACCGCTTTGAGGATCGACCTGGAGAAACATCAGGCTCTCATGGATGCCGCGCGCCAGCGGGAGCGCGCGCGAGCCGGACAAGACACCTTGTCGGTCGAACGAGCCGATGAGCAGTATCGCGTCGTGCGCGAGCGCTACCTGATGGAGCGCGAGCAGTTGATACGAGGGTTGCGGCAGGTGGCGGCGAGCTTCGACGATCGCGGCACGCTGTATCTTGGCGGTGTGCCGATGATCGCGGCCGACATGATCAGCTACGTGAAAAGCGATCTGACGGTGTTCGGGGGAGCGGTAATCGGCTTGATGATTGCCGCAATGGGTTTGTTTTTCCGGCGCCTGCGTTGGGTCGTTCTGCCGATCCTCACGGCGGTGTGTGCGGTCGTGTTGACTCTAGGCTTGCTCGGTTATCTGGATTGGCAGGCTACTGTCATTTCTTCCAACTTTATCGCCCTGTTGGCCATCATCACGATCTCGCTCACGATTCACCTCATTGTGCAGTACCGCGAGTTTCTTCACACAGAGCCGGACCTGACCGCAAAGGATCTCGTGCACGCCACACTGCGGGCCAAGTTTGCACCGTGTTTCTTTACCGCGTTGACCACAGTGGCGGCGTTCAGCTCCTTAACGGTCAGCGGCATCGTGCCGGTGGAAGACTTCGGTTGGATGATGTGTATCGGTATCTGCATTTCTTTAGCGGTGACGTTTTCCTTGTTTCCCGCCGTGCTTTTACTGCTTCCGAAGGGCGAGGCGAGCGCGTCGGCCACCGATCTCAGTCACTTTATCCGCGCTTTTGGTGAGTTTGCGCGTTGGCGTACGCATCTGGTTGTCGGCTTGGGCGTGCTCATTGCGATCGGTGCCTATTTCGGCGTGCAGAGAGTGTCTCTCGACAATCGCTTTGCCGAATACTTCGATGAAGAGACAGAGATCTATCAGGGCATGCACTACATCGATCAAAATCTGGGCGGGACCATACCCTTCGACGTTGTGCTGACGTTCCCACCTTTCGAGGAGGACTTCGTCGAAAGCGAAGGCGAAGACGACTTCGGTTTCGACGATTTCGGCGGCGAGGAAGAACTCTACCCGGAGCGTTACTGGTTCACGCCAGAGATGTTGTCACGTTTGGCTGACGTGCATGCCTATGTCGCGTCCCATGAGCACGTCGGCAAGGTGTTGTCGCTTGCTACACTCGAAGACGTGGCCGCGCGGTTCACGGACGGGGAGCGGCTGAGCAAGTTGGAGATCGCCGCCATCCTCGGCAAGTTACCTCCGGAGCTTCGCGAGGAGCTGATTCAACCCTACGCATCGCCCCAAACAGGCCGGTTGCGGATCTCGGCGAGGGTGATCGAAGCAGCTGAGGACTTTGACCGAGAAACGTTTCGTCAGCGAATCGTCGAGTATGCCGCTAAATCGGCAGATTTCGCTGAAGACGAAGTCGCCGTTACCGGCATGATGGTGCTTTTCAACGGCATGCTCAAACAGATGCTCAGCTCGCAGGTCAATACGCTGATTTACGTGATCGCGGCCGTCTTCATCATGTTCATCGTTTTGTTGCGTTCAGTCGTGTACGCACTGCTGGGGCTGGTGCCGAACGTCTTGGCGGCGGCATCCGTCATCGCGGCGATGGGCTACTTCGGTATTCCCCTCGACATGATGACCACGACGATTGCGGCGATATGTATCGGTATCGGCGTGGACGATACCATCCACTATCTGCACCGGTTCCGGGAAGAATTTCGCGTTCGCGGACAGGCTCGCGTGGCCGTCAGCTTTAGCCATGCCAGCATCGGCCATGCCTTGTACTTTACGTCGCTCACCATCATCATCGGCTTTTCGGTGTTGGTGTTCTCGAACTTTGTGCCTACCGTCATGTTCGGCATTTGGACTGCAGTGGCGATGTTCCTTGCCCTGTTGGCGAACCTGACCTTGTTACCGGCGTTGTTGGTGCTCGTGTTCGGACAGTCCGCTCCGGAGCCCGAGTTGAGAAAAGACATCGTGACCGGCGAAGACAGAGACAACTAGAAAACCCCCGCTTGGTTAGCGCATGCCGTGAGGTCCCTACGTGTCGATGTCGGGACGTTCGCCTTTAAGCCAACCGCGAACACGGTCCATCAACGTCCTGTACTTCAAGTCGGTGAACTCGCCCGCGTCCAGGAATACGCCGCTGCAGGTATTACACACTTCGAACCAGATATGGGTTTGCTCTGGATCGGTGGTTTTCACCATGCGCCCGTGACCCTCGGGACAGTCGATATCGTCGAAAGCGTTGAGCCGTTCACCGACGCGCGGGTTGCCGATATCCAGCGCACCTTCGGACATCCATTCGCGTTTCATCTTGGCGAGCTGCGCCATGGTGCACCACAAACCGGCGCACGTGTTGCACCGATGTACGTGAATCGTATCGTTGTAAGACTGCGGCTCCATGGAGCCGGTGCACTTGGGGCAGTTCATCGCCGGAATGCCGTGTAAAAAACACGCGCATCCTAGCGTCTATCGTCGTGGATTGCGAAAGTAGTCAGTGCTTGTCCAGAATGCGGAGTTAGGCGAAGAGTCGGCGACACCCGGAGGAGCAACCAAGTGTGCCGACTCTTCGAGTTCGATCGCATTCAAAAGATTCCCCTCTCTCTCACACGATCGGATCGAACGCTATATAAGGATCGACCGCTGCTCCGGTGCCTAAGCCGGGATTGTCTAACACCATCCCAAATTGCGCCTGTTCACCATGGAGCGCCAGATAGTTTAGAACGACTAGTTCGGCCAATGTCGAGACGCTATTCGCAAAAGGTGTGGAACCTGTGTCTATATTTCCGCTGCTCGTGAACGCACCGAGCTGTTGCGAGGCGTCACCGGCCCGTAAGTTGGGCCGTCCCGCCGGGCTGTAGGCCAGAATGAAGCTGGCCGCAGTTTGCGAGTTGTCGGAGCGCCAGCGGAATTTGGTGACACCCTGACCGTCGTCCTCGGGGTTGTTGGTATCGGCGGAGACTGCACCGTCACTGAAACCGTAAATCATCAATGGCTTACCGATGCGGGCGGCGTACTCCAAGGTACCGCCGATTACTTGTCCGATGAAGAAATCCTTGCCGTCCGTCTCGGGTCGGGGGTCCTGGTGATAGTCGCGCCCACCGTATTCGATGGTACCCGCACCGCCAAAACCATTCAGTACCACCTTCATGACGGCAGCGGCTTTCACGAAGTCGCTGTTGGTCAATTCCCCGTTGGGGAAAATCGCTTGAAGATCGGCATCGGCTTCGGGATCTAAGTCACTGGCCGAAATGGGGGTGTTGAATGTGGCAGTGGTCTTGTCGAAACCGCACTGCACCAGTTCTTCCGTCGCTTGTCCTTCGGTGATCTGACCTAGCTTGAGCGCTGTGAGTACCGCGCTGGCAGCAGCGACGCGCCCGCTGGGGAAGCCCTCGTTACTCGCTCCGCCTGCCAAACCCATGGCATCGTTGCGGTTGCGCACACGAGTGGGTCTGAGCTCGGCTTGGATCATGGACTGCGGCGCATCGGAGCGGCCGCCCGATTCCGAGTTGCGCGTGCCGACCGAGACCGCAAACTCGCCGTCGGCACCCGCACGGGAGATCCCGTAGATGGGATTGTGTGGGTTGTTACCGGTATCGTTCTCGGAGCGCGCGGGAATGACTACACCGTTGGTGTTAGCGCGCGTGGCCGCACTGGTTTTGTCCAGCATACCGCGCAACAGCGCACTATTGGGATGCATGGCTAAGCCAAAGGTGCGATCGACGCCGACGTTTTGGGGAATGATCTCCTGAGGCAATCCCAATTTGGCGTAGCCCTCTGCAGACAGGAAGTCTTCCTGCCCGCCTGCACCACCGACGATGATATTGGACCCCGCGATGTTGGCGCCACCACCCTGGTCGATGCCGATGAACGGAATCTTGCCGGCACCGAGGAGCGGGTTCGTATCGATGATACACTCCGCGTGCGCATAGCGACTCATGAGAGTCGCCATGCTCGGGAGGAACACGGTGCCGGTACCGGCAATCAATCCGCGACCCAGGAATTCCCGGCGTGTGCGGGGAGGCGCGTGACCGCTGGTGCGGCAGTTGGCTTCAATGCGTCGTTCGATCTCTGCGCGGCGACGCTCGCGTGCTCTAAAACTGCTTCTGTACTTAGACATCGTTCGTCTCCTGATCGGTTAATTCACGGTTAGCGCACTGGTGGACAGCACTGCAGCGCATGCTGCGCTGAGCGTCGTCTGTGCGTCATCGCCAACGCAGCCGTTGGCACAGCCGAGATCGTCGATCAGGCTGATGATTTCGGTACGAACCGCATCCTTGGCGGGTTGCACGGCCAGATCTATTCCAACAAACCGGTCGAACAAGGTGTCGGACACTGCTCCCTTGCCGGCTGCATCGATCTCGCAAGATCCGAAGAAGTCGGTGCAGGTACCGTTGTCGTCAACGAGCGCTTGGCAATATCCAGTGGCCAGCCGTTGTATCGCCACCTGGTGTGACGTATTGAAGCTCATGACGTCGGTCGTCGCGGGAAGTTGGCCGAGCAGTTCATCGTACAGGTCTCTAACGGCGTTCGAGTTGGGGTCGATGCCCGTGACGTTCGCCATCGTGTCATTGAGCTGTGAAAAGCTGCGGATGCCGATGTCCGGTTCTTCCACATCCGGTAAGGGCGGTGGCGGTAGTGCCGGTGCTACCGTTTCTGCCAAGCCCTGGTTGTTGCCAAGCACCTCGAATTCCAGGTGGAATTGGTCTTGGTCGGGGTCGACCGCTACGGGGATGATGGCACCCAACGGGGACAGTAGCGTTCCAGGAACTGCGGAGTCGACGTCGACACGGCGGAACGATTGCGCCGCTACCGGGATCGCATCGTTGACCGCGATACGGATGTTGGTGATGGTGATACCTGAAACGTCACCCCCGAAGCGCGGTTCTGCGAACAGGTAACTCGCGGCGTCGATGTTGCGGAACAACATGTCGATGTACGCATTTGCACCGAAGACTTGCGACAGGTCGAAGCGCAGTGACTGCAAATCGCCCAAACCTACATCGAAGTTTTGCGCGACTTCGGCCGGAGTCAATGCACGTTCGTGCATCGCTACCATGTGAAATACGCCTTGCCAGAGTCGATTGTCGGTCACCTCGTTGCCGAGGACGAAGATCTGTTGATCGTTCCAGTCGAGCGTATCCGCTTGGCCTTCCGACTCCAGAAGATCGCCGTCGACGAAGATTCTCCGCCCGTTCGTGGGATCGAACGTCATCACGACATGTTGCAGCGCGGTACTGACTTCCTTCTGCAAGGCTTCCAAGTTCGGCGTACCGTTAACGCCGGTATTGGCGCTGCGGTTACGCAGCACGTAGTAGAGCGCGTTCTGGCCCATGGTGAAATTGCGCTGCCCGGTATCCAGTGAGTAGGACACGATTCTCGCAGGCCCATCCTGATCGTTGTTGTCGGCGGTGATCCAGGCTTCCACCGAGTACTGGCCTGTCGCGGTAATGCGGTTGAACAGTTTTTGACTGTCCGCCAGGTTCGCTTGGGCTTTGCCGTTGACGTTACGCAAGCCGCCACCCGGCTCCCAAGTCGTACCTTGGAGTTGCAGCACGATGGGGGTGTCGACACCGCTCGTGTCGGTGGCGGTATCTCCCGTGCCTTCTTCAAAAGCAAAGTGGGCGATGACGGCGTCCTGCACGCGCACACCGGCGGCCTCCTGTGCCTCGGCCACGGTGGTGACGGCACTCTTGATCGCCGCGGCGGGGGGCGTTTCTTCCACGCGTTGGTCTGCCCATGCTTGAATGCCGGTGAGAAGCGTTGCGGCGATTTGGTCACAGCTCGGCTCGCCGCCGCAATTGTGGCGGTCTTGCGCGGGACGCAGGTAGATACGGCTGTTGGTGGGGTTGTCGAGGTCCACCTTCTGCTGAGAGATGAGCACGTTGTAGGCGGTCATCACGTCTTCGACTGCGAAGGTGGGAATCTGAGTCGCGCCGTGACAGCCGACACAGAAGTTGGCGGCATCGCGCAGCAACGGATACAAGGTGCTTTCGAACACCATCACGTCGGTCATCGGTGGGGGATCCATGGGCGGATCAGGATCGACCGGTGGCGGCATTTCGTCTTCCGGCGGATCTTCTGGCGGTGTTCCGCCAACCGGTGGTTCCGCTACCGCGGCTGCCCAGCCCTCGACACCGGTTAGGATTTTGCCGGCGATGGTGTCGCAACTCGGGTCGTCACCGCAGTTGTGACGATCCATCGCTGCGCGCTCATATAGGCGGGAGGCGTTCGGGCTGGTGAGATCGACAAGCACCTCGGCCACGACGATGTCGTATGAACTCTGGGCGTCGCCGTCCGCGAACGCGGGTATCTGGAACTCTGCGTGGCAACCGGCACACAGGTTAGTGCCGTCGGTCAACACCGGATGCAGGTGCAGACTGAAAGCTTCGAAGTTGGACATGGCCGTCGGCGGATCCTCGGCCGGTGGATCTTCAGCCGGCGGGTCGTTTGCCGGTGGGTCGTTCGCCGGTGGATCGTTTGCCGGCGGATCGTTCGCCGGTGGCGTCTGATTGGTGGGCGGATTCTGCGCGGTTTGCTGCGGATCCACCGAGTCTTCGTTGCGTGCGCATGCGCTGAGTACCAGCAACAGTACACAAGCGAGCATGAGGTGTTGAAGCCATTCCGAGATGGATTCATTTTCGATTTGGTCTAGTGCTGAATTCATCCGTTACTCTCCCATGCAAAATACAGATGCTTCGGCAAACACACCTTTCATGTTGTGATTGCTGGCTTGAAAGTTGTCGGCCATCGTTTGCACGGCTTGTAAATCGGCAGTCCCGTTGGGCGTGCGATAGCACACCTTTTCGAACACCTTGGTTGCCTGGCACTCTGCGAAGCGTCGAGTCTGAGCAAGCTCTAAACCCATAGTTTTCGCACCCATGCCCGAGCCTTGACCGGACCAGCCAACGTGTGAGTTAGGTCCCGTGCGCCAGTAGTTGACCCACGAGTCGCCGAGAGTAACGAAGCCATATTTGAACACCTGGGCATCGTTGAGATATTTCGGTTGTACGTTGCCCGGCGTATACACCAGGCTCTGCAGATCTTCGTCGAAATCGTAAAACGCGAATGCACCAGCCAATCCATCCATACCGGCGTGGCAAGCCAGGCAGTCGTTCAGGAAGATCGAGCTATCGCCGCCGGGAGAACGCGTTACGTCCTGACGAATGCGATCCGGCCATGCAGTGACGTCACGCATGTCCTCCATGTCCAGACATAGGAAATTCAACGTGGCGAAACGGACGGCCGCACGGTTGGTACCAGCCACGAGGAAAGCTTCGGCATAGCCGCGAGTCGTCATGATGCCAGCCGTGTCGGAAGCGGCCAGCGGCGAACCAGGTAAGCTGGATTGGGTCTGCTGCTGCAGGTTTAAAGGGTCGGATAAGTCGACGCGGTTGTTTTGCAGGTCGACGTAGTGATCGTTGTTATCGTGAGCATAAGCGATGTTGGTAGCGCCCGCACTGCCCACGTAGACGATGTCACCGTAGAGTAAGGTGTCGAAAGGAACGTTGTCTCTCACCATGCCGATGACGGTGGCGGTCGCGTCGTTCAAGTCGGTATAAACGGACTGGTCGCGATTCGTCCAGGGTGTGGCAAATTCCCTCAGTGTCGTGTTGTAAAAATTCGGGTTGTCCATGGCTTGCATGGCGGCATCCGACGCGTTGCCGTTGGCAATGTTCTGCTCCATGCTGTCAAGGACCGCCGCACTTGGCGGTACTCCGGTCAAGCGGTCGTGAATCCTTTTCGCTTGTTCACGCGGTCCTGCGTGGGCATTGAAGGAGCCGAGCACCACACAGCATAGTGCGACGATGCCTAGTAGCTGGCTCCATCCTCGATTAGGTAAGATCTGAGAACCCATTCCGACACCTCTCTCGATGTTGCGCGTAGTGCGATAGATAGATTTGCAAGCCACGCAATGGTGGTGGCCCACTGGATTGGGTTGTCACGATGTAGTGAATGCTTAAAGGTGGTCGAATCGTCGGTCTGCAACCTGGATGCGGCCTGTATGCACTGTGCTCTCATGATTGGTTTCCATAACCCTCATCGGAAAACCCATCGGCAGCGTCGTGTCGCCAGGTGCCGTCGTCCAACGGCGAGTTGCCTCTCCGAACAACTCACGACAAGCCTCTCACAAACAAATACATGAAATTCGTTAGCTCGATCACGTTTTTGGCTTGCACAGCGCACAATCTGAACAATTAGATCGGCTATACCGGGTTCATGCGCAACGTCGATGTCACTGCGATCTGCCGACTCTCGAGTACGGGTGAGAATTTATGTGACTTGATTCGTGCCAATTGCGCAGGCTTTTCACAATACTTGCGGGCTGAGAGAGAGCGCTTTTACTTTATGCGATCGCGCCAGTTGTGCATACAGCGACTGGATTTGGCGATTGCTGCTAGCGCGTTTGCGACGCGAAAGGGACGTCCTGTCATTCCTGCCGTCTAAGGCGGCTCAAGTTACAGAAGCAGGGAATGATTACGGTAGAGTCTTACGCTGATTCAACCTGGGCAGTGGTCGACGAGGGCGACGGCCATACCCGGGGTTGGAATACAGCTCGGGCGCTCGTGACCCGATCCAGAATACGTGTGCAGTCGTTTCTGCGACGATTGGTGTTCGTCACGGTGCGTCTATGTGCCTGGACCGCTCTTGCAGGCGTTATCGTTGCCGGTTGGTGGTGGCGGGAAAATCTGCCGCTCGAGGCGGATACCGGTTTCGGCTATGCGCTGGGCGTCACGTCCGCAGTCTGCATGCTGGTTTTGTTGGTCTATCCGCTACGCAAACGCGTGAAGTGGTTGAAGTTCATCGGTCCTGCGAAACATTGGTTTTTCGTGCACATGTGTCTGGGAGTAGCCGCGCCGATCACTGCGCTGTACCACTGCGGATTTCAACTCGGATCGCTCAATAGCCGCATTGCACTGACCTGCGCGTTGGTCGTGTCCGGCAGCGGTTTGGTCGGTCGCTTTCTATATCGGCGCATTTACTCGGACTGGTCGGGACGTCGTTCCGTGGTCCGGCGAATGTCGAAGCCGAAATTGTTCGGCGCTCGAGATCTCAAGTTTCTAGAATTGGTGAGTCAGAGATTGGCCATGTTCGATCGCCGGACTCAGGCACAACGAGACACGCTGCTCAACGCAATTCGATGGTCGATCGAGGTGAAGAGCCGTACGCGCACGGAGCGTTATGTACTGATGCGTTTTTGCCGCAAACAGGTCAATCGAGCGGCGCGACGCAATCCGGTGCTGGCCAACGAGCGCGAGCGGCTGGTGTTTGTCATCGATCGGTACATCGCCTTGCGGACGATGCAGTCTGCGCAGATCGCTCGCGTGCAAATCTATGAGCGGCTGTTCGCTCTGTGGCACGTGGCCCACTTACCGTTTTTCTTCCTGTTGCTCGTCAGTGTGGTCGTTCATGTATTTGCGGTCCACCTCTACTAAGGTGCTTCGCTCTATTGAGTTGGCCGTGGTCATGAGTGCGCTGGTTGCAGGCAGTTTCGTGATTGCGACGACCTCATATGCGGCGACGATCGAAAGTCTGCTCAGTCCCGGGCCGCTCTCACAAGCGCACGTTGAATTCGAGAGTGAGTGCGGCAGTTGCCATGATCCACTCGGAGAGAAGACACAGTTGGAGCTGTGTTCGACCTGTCACGAGGAGGTGAAGAGCGATATCGATACGGCTTCGGGTTTTCACGGCAAGCATCCGCAGGTGGCGACCGCCGAATGCCAAAGCTGTCATCGCGAACACAAGGGCGCGCACGCTGCAACGCTCGAGTTCCCGATGGAGCGGTTCGACCACGACACGACGGACTTTGCGCTGCTGGGGGCTCACGATAGGCTGGAATGCACAGCGTGTCATGCTGACGGTCAACCGACGCGCGCAGCACCCGGTGCTTGCGTGGATTGTCATGGTTCGGACGACCCGCATGAGGGCGCCCTCGGTACGGATTGCGGGAGCTGTCACTTGAGCACAACGTGGCAGAAATCCACGTTTGATCACGCGCAAGCTGATTTTCAGCTTTTGGGAACTCATGCGTGGACGGCGTGCGAAGATTGCCATGCGGATCAGCTGTTCAAAAACACACCGTCACTATGCAGCGATTGTCACGGGCAAGACGATGTCCACCGTGGTGAGTTCGGTAGCGATTGCGGCAGTTGTCACAACGAGAGCGCCTGGCAACAGACCTCGTTCGATCATGGCAGCACCGGTTTTTTCTTGCGTGGGGCTCATGCGGCGCTAAGTTGCGCCGCCTGTCACGGACAGACCGAAACAGGTCTCAAACCGTCAGCGACGGGGGCTGCACAAGTGGCCGGCACGCAATGCGCTGATTGTCACAGCGACGACGATCCCCATGAAGGACGTAGAGGCGACGATTGCGGCGGCTGTCACAATGAAAAGACCTGGGAGGCGACGTTCGACCATGAGGCTGTCACAGGTTTTCCGCTAGTCGGAGCGCATGACCTGCTCACTTGTCAGAGTTGTCACGTCGATGGTACAGATGCACCGCTGCCCACGACGTGTCACGAGTGTCATACGCCGGATCCACACGAGGCGCAGCTGGGCCAAGATTGCGCGTCCTGCCACAACCAACTGTCATTCACCGAACGTCTACGCTTCGATCATCACCTGAGTGCCTTCCCTTTGCTAGGCAAACACGCAGGGCTCGACTGCGAGGATTGTCACCTGTCGCTGCGTTTCGGTGACGTATCGACGGCGTGCCAGTCTTGCCATACCGAAGACGATCCGCACAGCGGACGGATGGGTGAAGCGTGCGCAAGTTGTCACAATCCCACCGATTGGCTCGTCACCCGCTTCGATCATGGCGCGACCGCGCAGTTCCCATTGACCGGTGTTCACGCGGAACTCGCTTGCGACGATTGCCACCGCCAGCCTGCGATGCTGGCGGCGTCCACGGAGAGTGACTGTTATCAGTGTCATCGACAAGACGATCCGCATGACGGGGGTTTTGGTCGAGCGTGCGAACAATGCCATACCACACTTTCGTTTCAACGCGTGAAGGGATTTAGCCCATGAGTTGGAGATCGAACCGGCGATCGGCCAGGAAGACAGGCTGGCGATTCGGTGCCGCGATCCTGTTGACTGGAGCGTTGTGCGGTGTCGCTATGCCCCTGCTTGCTGCGCCGATGAACGATACCGGGTTCGATCACTTCTCGACCGGATTCGAACTACGGGGCGCCCATGCACGAGCAAGCTGCGCAAGCTGTCATACCGGAGGTGTCTTCCAGGGTACGCCGTCGACATGTGCGGCTTGCCACAGCCAGGCTGGTCTGGTGACGACGACGAGACAACCGAGCCATCATATTCTGACTACCAATCAGTGCAGCGCCTGCCATCAACCGCAATCGTGGACGCCAGTGATCAGAGTCGATCATCTGGAAACGCTGGGTACCTGTGCGAGTTGCCACAACAACATACGCGCCATGGGTCAACCTGCGAACCATTTACCTACGGGTAACGACTGCGGTGCTTGCCACAACACTCGACTATTCGCGTTCGCACGATTCTCACACGCGGGTATCGATACCGGCTGTTTCAATTGCCACAACGGCGTTCAAGCGATCGGTAAGCCTGCTGATCACATTCCCAGCAGCAACCAATGTGAAACGTGTCATAACACCGTGATGTTCGAAGGTGCGCGACCATGATCGGTCTACGAACGCTGGCGGGGGCGGTTCTCGTCTGGTCGGTCATGCCCGCGGCGACCGCGGCGGATTTCATCGAATCGATCGTTTACGAGGACGAGGTGGAGGCGATCGTCGTTACTTTCGGCTGTGCCGTGCGCTATCTGGAGCACGATGAGGTCACGCGGGACAAGTCACTCGACATCAAGCTGCTGGGCTTGAGGGCTTGTCGATTGTTGAATGACGGCGGTTTACCGCAACTTAAAGATGCGGGTGAAGCGTTGCTGGGCATGCAATACCGGACTGACGACCAGACCATAGTCCTCACGCTGCACTTCATCGAGAACGGCCGCTACCTGGTCTCCCAAGGATCGGATCCTCGGCAGATATTCATCAGCACGCGTGCTCGCGCTATCGATGCGCGCACGGTCGAACCGGAGTTGGCCCAACCGTCGAAAACCGACCGGGGTTTCGACGAGGGAGAGGCCTCAGAGCGATTGGCGCAAGCGCGGAGCGATATGTTGGACGGTCGATACGAGGCGGCGATAAATATCTATACGGACATTCTCGAGCGTGGACCCTCGAGCAGTCACCCGGAGGCGCTCGAATACCTGGCTCTGGCTTATCAGCTCTCCGGCAGAACGCAGTTGGCGATCGAACGCTATACCAGTTGGCTGGACCGATTCGACGACGCGACAGGCGTTGAACGTGTGCAACAGCGTTTGGACGCGCTCACTGCGGATAACGCGGTGCCGACGACGGTTGCACAGGCCTCGACCGCGGCAGGTAAACGCTGGTCTGTCTTCGGATCGGTCGGTCAAGACATCTGGTCGGTGACGGCAGAGTCGGAGTATGCCGGTATTGCCGACGAGGATGCCGAACAGACTCTGGCGCTGACGTACCTGGATATCGGTGCCGACTACAAAGGCGATGCCTTTGCATTGCGTGGCTACACGAGCGTTGGTTACCAGCATACGCTTCAGACTAGCCGTGAAGCAGAGCGCGATGACGAGCCGTTCGCCCGTCGAGCGTACCTCGACTACACCAGCCTGTTGCGCAGAGTGAGCGTCAGGGCAGGTCGGCAGAGCACATATGGTGACGGCATCATGGGTATGTTCGATGGCTTGCGGGGCAGTTACGGTATTACCGACCGGATGCAGGTCAACGTGACGGCGGGTGTGCCCGTAGATAACCCACGCTATGCCGCAGATACAGAACGTGAGTTTATTGCCACGAGCCTGGACGTCGAAAAGCTGTTGCTCGGCTTCGATGCCAACTTCTACACGCACTTGCAGAAAACCGCCGGAATCTGGGATCGCCAGGCGGTCGGATCACAATGGCGAGGCTTCGGTGAAAATTGGCATGTGAATGCCAAGGTCGATGTGGACTTGAGCTACGAAGTGCTCAATGCGGCGCTCATCGAAGTGGGTTATCGACCGCGCGACTGGCTGAAGGGACACGTGCGTCTCAACGCGTACACTTCGCCCTTCGTCGGCACGTCCAACGCGTTGATCGGTCAACAGGTGGCGTCGATCGATGACTTACTGCAGTTCTACACGGATGAGCAGTTGCGCACGCTGGCCCGCAACCGGACTACCGACGTGCGACAGGTTGTCGCAGGGCTCAGCACGCGTTTGAGCGAACGCTGGACCGGGGAAGTTGAAAGCAGCTACAGCCGCATCGACGCGACGATCGCGTCAGCCGATGTCGCTCAGGAACCGGAGGCAACCCAGATCGAGACGGCCGCGCGTTTGATCGGAGGCTCGATCTGGCGCAAGACGGACACATTGATCCTGGGTTATCACCTTTTCAGTGATTTTCGCGCGGATACTCATACGGCCAAAATTGACTGGCGCTTCGCACTGGCTGAGAAATTTCGCCTCAACCCGCGATTGTCTGTCTCACAACGCACCAGTGACGTGCAGGGTGATCAGGTGATCTACTCGCCGAGTCTGCGCATTGCCTATTTGTGGCGGCCGAACTACCAGTTGAGTGCCGAAGTCAGCGGACGGTGGTCTGATCGCAAGTTGCCCGCAAGCGATCCGTTCATGCTCGGCGTGGATGAGGTGTCGGAGGAAAATCAGGAGTTGTTTTTCTATCTGCAGTGGCGGGTAGATCTATGATGAGCCGACTATGGGTGACGGGGTTGTTGCTGGTTGGCTCCGGTTGCCACATGTTGAACCCCGCGGGTGAGAGTCAAAGGGAGACCTTGCGCGCACCATTTCAGGATCCGCGCAGCCAGGAAGTGTTCATGCCTTTGTTACCCGCGCTGACGTTTGCGCGCTCCGAACCGCACCTGAGTGCCCACGGCCGGGACTTCCTGCACCTGATGCCCGTGCAGACGTCGCAAAACGGCTTTCGCGTCATCTACCTGTGGCTGGGATACGCGACGACGATTGATCGTAGACGTGCTCGGGACGAGGCGGGAGGGCTTAGTGGAGAGACTACTCCCGTTGGCATCACCCTGGGCCTCGAAGATGGCGAAGTCTACTTGCCTGTCGTGGCCTGGCAGGGCGGTGAGCTTCTCGATGCGCACGTCACGATCCCATCGCTATCATCCTATCGCACCGCACTGAGTCGGGAAGACTATGCGAGATTGAGCCGGCGCCAGCCCCATCGGTTGATCTTGCGCGATGAAGCCGGCGGCGAGCGTACGTTTATCCGCGAGCGCGGTACCTGGGCTTCAGCAATTTGGTAGATGAGGTAAATGGTCGGGCAAGACGCGGTCCATCACGTTAAAATCGGTGGGTAGACCGCTGATAACTGTGGGGGGAATATGCGGATTGCGAGATGTTTACTCGTGGGAATTTCGATCGTCGCGGTCTCAGCCTGTCAGAGTGACGGCCCTACGAGCACCGGCCCGACCGCAGTCGCAGAATCCAATCGCTCGGAAACCATAGAACGTCCAGAGGTGACGACCAGCCACGGACCCGTGCGGGGCTTTGTCGAAGACGGCGTGCAAGTGTTCAAAGGGATACGCTATGGCGCGGATACCTCGGCGAGACGTTTCCAACCACCTGCGCCACCTGAGGCGTGGAGCGAACCGATAGATGCTCTTCAATTCGGAGCGTCGGCTCCGCAGCCGTCGCGCGGGGGGCTTGGTTTGTTCGATTCGTGGATTACGGACCCGGTACCCGAAACCAGCGAAGACTGTTTGTTTTTAAACGTTTGGACACCGCGATCCGATGAACGCGAACGACCCGTCATGGTGTGGTTGCACGGCGGTGGCTTTACCACAGGATCCGGCTCGGCGAATGCCTACGATGGCGTGCGCCTTGCCAACCGCGGCGACGTTGTCGTCGTTACGGTCAACCATCGCCTCAATGTGTTCGGTTATCTTTATCTCGACGAGTTCGATGAGGCGCTGGCCGGGTCCGGCAACGCAGGCATGATGGACCTGGTTGCCGCCCTCGAATGGGTGCGCGACAACATCGGCGCCTTCGGCGGCAATCCTGGTAATGTCACGATCTTCGGCGAGTCGGGGGGTGGCTTCAAGGTCAGCACGCTGATGGCGATGCCCGCCGCCCGTGGCTTGTTTCACCGGGCGGTGATCCAGAGCGGTCCGGGTCTAGCCTTGATGTCCAAGGCAGAAGCGGCCGCCGGAACTGCGGCGTTGCTGAGTGAACTCAGTCTGGATCGCGAGCAGTTTGCGCAGTTGCGCACCTTGCCTGCAGAGCGGATTGCGGCTGCGGCGATGGCCGTTGCCGAATCCGGCGGACCGCGCATCGGCGCACGTCCGGTCGTGGACGGGGTGTTTACCCTGCGCCACCCGTTTACCCCCGATGCGCCGCAGGAGTCCGTGGATGTACCTTTGTTGATCGGCAGCACTCAGGCGGAGATGTCGTTGCTCTCCGGTGCAGGCCGTCCCGAACTCTTCGACCTGACTTGGACGACACTGCCGCAGGCATTGGCGACGGCACTGGATGGGATCGATGTGCAAGCCGTCATTGCGGGTTATCGCGAGTTGCATCCTGAACTGACGGCGCCGGCGCTGTTCTTCGAGGCCACGACCGATCACGGTGTGTTCGGACGCGGTAGTTTTACGCTGGCCGATCGCAAAGCCGCACAAGCCGCGGCAGGCGGAACGGGAGTGTATCAGTACTATTTGACGTGGAAGACGCCGGTCGATGACGGCAAGTGGGGCGCAACCCATGCCCTCGATATCGGTTTCGTCTTCGACAACGTCGCCAAGTCAGTCTCCATGTCGGGAACGGGACCGCGCCAGCAAGCGTTGGCGGATGCAATGTCCGAGGCTTGGTTGGCTTTCGCACGAACGGGCGATCCCAATCACGCGGGGCTGCCCCATTGGCCTGCGTACGATGACGAGTTGCGCCAGACCATGGTGTTCGACGACGTACCTTTTGTCGCCAACGACCCGCGCAAACGTGAGCGCGCCATCCTGGATGCTGCGCGCACCGTCGACTAGTTGTCGATTTGTTACACTGACGGATTTAGGAGACGAGGATGGCCATGCAGGACGTATTCATCGTGGGTGCCGGTCGCAGCCCGATCGGTAAACGCGGTAAAGGTTTGGCGGGGTTGATGCCGGCGGACCTGCTGGGGGCGGTGCAGGCCGGAGTGCTGGAAAGAAGCGGCGTTGCACCGCAAGACGTCGGCCAAATCGTTGGCGGTTGCGTTTCGCAAATCAACCAACAGTCGTTCAACATCGCACGCATTGCCTGGCTGTCGCAAGGCTTCCCGGAGGACGTGGCAGCGACCACGGTCGATTCACAGTGCGGATCGTCGCAGCAAGCCACCTCGCTCGGCGCTGCAATGGTCGGCTCCGGAATGGAAGACGTGGTGCTGGCGTGCGGGGTCGAGATGATGTCGGTCATACCGCTCGGTTCCAACATGGCGGGTGGCGTGCCGATGGGTGAAAGCTATCTGTCGCATTATCAACCGACCAGTCAGTTCCAGGGTGCGGCGATGATCGCCGAGGAGTATCAAATCACGCGCCAAGACACCGATGCCTTTGGCTTGTCCAGTCAGGAAAAGGCCATTCAGGCGTGGGAAGAGGGTCGTTTCGACCGTGAAGTCATACCCTTGACCGCGCCGGTGCTCGATAAGGAGGGTAAGCCTACAGGCGCGCAGCATACGGTTGCACGAGACGAAGGTCTGCGGCCTACGTCATTGGCATCGTTGGCGGACCTGGACCCAGTACCCGGTCAAGACGTTCACACTGCGGGATCCAGCTCGCAGGTTTCCGACGGTGCTGCCGCAGTCGTGTTGGCCAGCCAGGCTGCAGTGGACAAGTATGGTTTGGTGCCGCGCGCGAAGATCGTTTCGACCACACTGGTCGGCTGCGACCCGGTCACGATGCTCAAAGGTCCGATACCCGCGACTCGCAAAGTGTTGGCACAGACAGGTTTGTCGATAGACGATATCGATGTTTTCGAAGTGAACGAAGCCTTTGCCAGTGTCGTACTGGCCTGGCAGAAGGAGGTCAACGCCGATCCGGCGAGGGTCAATGTCAATGGCGGTGCCATTGCGCTAGGACACCCGACCGGTTCGACGGGCGCGCGATTGATCACGACAGCATTGCATGAGCTCGAGCGCACGTCGGGTCAATATGCCCTGATTGCGATGTGTTGCGGCGGTGGGCTCGGCACAGGCACCATTATCGAACGCATATAGTCTCAAGTAGGAGAAACTTCATGACCGAAGCCAACGAGCCCAGCAGCGGTGCACCGGTCATCGTCGGTGTGGGGCTGACTCAGGAATCGAAATTCGTATTGCGCAAAGTGGTTGGATTGCTCGGCGGGCCGGAGCGGATCGTCGCGGTGCACGTCGGTGAGCGACCGGCGATTGCAAGCTACGTCGGTGCCGAAGCCGTCACGGTCATTGAGGAAGCTCAGCGTTCGCTGCGTGAGGCGGCGGCCGGGGAGCTTGCTGCGCTTTGCGAACCACTCGGCATCACTCAACAGGTCATGACCGATGGCATTCCGGCACAACGCCTGCACGCATTGGCTAAAGAACACAACGCCCGGGCTATTGCTGTGGGATCTCATGGTTACCACGGGTGGCGGGCGATGCTCGGGGAAACTGCGAACAGCGTCCTACACGGAGCACCCTGCGATGTATTCGCGATTATGGCGCGAGACCACACGGAGCACCCGAAAGAAACCTTCGATCGCGTGCTGGTCGCGGTCGATATGTCCGATGAAGCGTCTCAAGTAATCGAAGCCGCGGTAGCGGTGGCTCGGCGTTACTCGGCGACCTTGTCTCTGTTGAGTGTCATCAAGCCTTTTGGATTTGTGTATCCCGGATTGGATGCGCCGAGCGCTGATCCTTCATTGAATTTCGAGCGCCAGGCTGAAGCGCAGTACAACACGCAGATTGCGGAGCTTGCTGCCCGCTATGAGATCGCCGAGTATGAAGTACGGCACGGAACGGTCGCGGAAGAGATTCACCGCAAAGTGGCGGAGACCGACATCGACCTGGTCGTGACCGGCTCGCATGCCCGTCGCGGCCTGGGCCTCTTGTTGGGGGCAACGCCCAACGATGTGTTGCATGGCCTGACCTGCGATTTGTTGGCAGTGCGGCTGTAAACAAAGTGATGAGAAGTGATGGAAAGCAATGACTGAATTAGTGGACGAATCGACGCTCATTGGCGAGTCTTTCGAGATCGTGGCGGAGCGCGCCGGGGATATCGTGCCTGCCGTATTCGAGCGTTTCTTCGCCATGGACGAAAGCGCCCATGAGTTGATGCGGCACTCCGACCAGCACATGCAGGGAAGAATGTTCGAAGCGGTGCTAGAGCTACTCATGACGGACACACACTTCGGGCCGGGAGGATACCTGGAGTGGGAGCTCGACAATCATATCGATGCCTACGATGCCACAGCACAGATGTACGACGCGTTGTTTGGCGCGGTGCTCGAACTGGTCGAGACAACGCTCGGCAGCGATTGGAACGAACAATACGCTGTAGCGTGGCGTGGTCGAATAGACCGCATCATGTCACAGGTGCACAGCCACTGAGAACGCTGCCGGTAGTACCTTACACACCTGGCTTTTAAGCCACCGCTCCGGTGGCATAAGCCTGCGCGATGGCTTCGTCGCCCAGACCCAGGAGTTCGCTCAGAATCTCGAAGCTGTGTTGTCCCAGCGTTGGCGCCGGTCCACGCGGACCATTGTCGTACCCTGCGATTCGAAACTGGTGCCCGGCGTACGGAATGTGGCCCATGACCGGGTGGTCGAGGTAGCGGTAAAAACCGCGATGCCGATATTGAGGATCTTCCAGTAAATCGCTGCTGCGTTGCACGACCCCGGCCGGTACTCCGAGCTCTTGCAACGTGTGCATGACTTCAACGGCGTCTTGGGTCTGCGTCCATTCGCCGATGACAGCATCGATACGGTCGTGGGCATCCAGGCGTCCTGCGTCCGTGTTCAGTGCGGTATCGTCAGCTAGATCCCTACGTTGCATGGCCTTGCACAGTTGCTGCCATTGATCGTCGGTTGCAACGGCTATGGCGCACCAGCGGTCGTTACCTTGACAGGGGTAGCATCCTTGCGGTGCGTGGTAGCGCGAGCGATTGCCGTTGCGGGACGTTTCGTATCCACTGACCTGCAGATCCAGAAACTCGGGCGCTAGGAAGTGCAGTGCGGTTTCTATCTGCGCGACGTCGAGATAACAACCCTCACCGGTCCGGCGGCGTCGATCCAACGCGGCAGCGAGTAGAATTGAAACGAAACGTGGTGCGATGGTATCCGTGTACGCTACCCAGGGACCTACGGGCGCTTGATCCGGCCAGCCGGTGACATCATAGAATCCTGCCATCGCACCGGCGTGGTAACCGTACCCGGCCATTTGCGCAGCAGGACCCGTTTGTCCCATCAGGCAGGTGCTGATCATGATCAAGCCGGGATTCAGCGTTTTCACGTCGTCGTAACCCAGCCCCATTCTCGCGATAGCGCCGGGCGCGAAACTCTCGATCATGACATCCGCGCGTTCGATGACTTGTTTGGCGAGCTCGATGGCCTCGGGCTTTTTCATGTCCAGCGTAAGGCTCTGTTTCGACGTATTGAAGTCGCCGAAGAACTGCGATCGATCGAGACCCGGTTCCGCGTCTTTGAATGGTCCGTTACCCCGCAGCACGTCGGGGCGCTGTTCCGATTCGATGCGAATGACGCGGGCGCCATGGTCGGCGAGGTATTTGGCCGAGATAGGTCCGACCCCGACCCAGGCGAAATCGGCGACCGTGACGCCGTCGAAAGGCAGCGTTGTCGAAGATGTGGGGGCAGGCAGATCGACGGGCGCGGGAGCGGCTTCGAGTTCGCTTAAGATGTCTTGTGTGTGTTCTCCGATGTGCGGAGCGGGCCGGCGCACTTCGAAGGCCGTGTAGTCGGGTTTCACCCACAGCCCCGGACTTTTCACGGACAGCTCTTTGGTGATTGCAAGCGGTTCCCAGTAATCCCGATGGCGCATATGCTCCAGCTCGAGGAGCTCGGACAGCGTGTTGACCGGTGCCAGCGTGATGCCGTTGCGCAACCCGAACTCGTAGAGCTCCATCTTGGTGTGCTTGGCAAAGAATGCGCGGCAGATGTCAGCGCCTTGATAGATGTTGAGAGGCTTGGCATCGGGATCGCGCATGTTTTCGTCGTATGCCTCCCAGTCGATGGACCTCAGCGACGGCTCGGCCACGCCGTCTTCGACCATCCAGTCGAGACAGCCCAAGATGACTTCAGAGGTAGGCAGTGCCACGACGTAGCCGTCAGCGGTGGGAAAGACAATGTCAAATCGAGTGGTGCCCGTGTTGAAACCGCTGCCACGCTCAAAATCGAATCCCTGTATGGCATAGGCATCCATAGCGTTGAGCATCGTCCATGTCATGACGCACTGTGCGGAGATGTCGACGAACTGCGCTTCGCCCGAATGCAGCATGCGATGGAACGCTGCCATGCCGCCGACAGCCGCTTCGACACCGGCATGACGCCAAACTTGCGGCACGCTAACGCGCACCGGTGCGCGGTCACTGGACCCCTGCAGGGCAACCGGACCACCCATCGCGGCGAGGACGAGGTCGCTTTCGGCGAAATCGCTGTAGGGTCCATCCGCTCCGAAGGGAGATAGACGCACGAATATGATGCTGGGGTTGAGCGCTCGTGCGTAGTCGAAATCGACGCCGTACTCCGCAAGCGCGCTGTCGGGCCACGATTCGAAGATGAACTGACTGCGTCGAATCAGTTTGTCCAATGTGGGTTGGCTATCCGGCGAGCCGGGCTCGATGACGATGGAGCGCTTGTTACGATTGAAGGCACGGAAGCTCAAACTGGATAAGTCATCCGCCGTACCTGCCATCATGGGTTCATGGGATCTGGCAAGGCTGCCGCCGGTGTGCTCGACGCGAATGACATCGGCACCTAGGTCGCCCAGCAACATGGGCCCAATCTCACCCCTATCGTCGGTGAAGTCCAAAATCGTATACGGCTCGAGCATGTGATCGGTTCCCTCCCCAGAGATTGGTGGGCTTAAGATAAAAGAACGTTGGCGTTATGCAAGAGGTCGCATAGGCAGGAAGCTGAAAATTTCACTTAGCGTCGCACGGCTGGCGTTTCCATGGGCAAGCCTTGGGCACGCCACGCTAGATACAGCTCCAAGTTGACGTACTCCGGCGCGCCGTAGGCGAAGGGTTCGGCCCGCACACCGGTGTTACAAAACCGCAAACGCCGATGCAGAGATCCCAACGACTGCCATTCGAGGCGGTAGGCTGGATACCCTGTCGCCTGTCCTTCGCTCAACCTGTCGCCGCGCAGCATGAGACCGACGCTACGCTCGTGGCACTGGTGGCATGCCAAATTCATCTGGCCGACACGCTGATGAAAGTATGCACGACCCGCCTCGAAGAAAGGTCGCGCGGGACCGTCGATATCGGGTGCGATGGGCATGCCGCGGGACTGGTGAGCAACGTAAGCCGTGAGCGAGAGCAGTTCATCGCTCTCATACGACAATCGCGGTAGTTTCTGTTGATCGGTTCGACAACGGTTGATGCGGCCTTCGAGGTTCATCAGTTGACGAGTGTGTGGATCGTAAACCGGGTAGCGTGCCGCGACACCGGTCATTGTTGCCACGGCGTCGCCATGGCAATCCTTGCAAGCGCGGTCGCCGCTGCGCCAGTACTCCATACCGCGATCGACCCATAACATGCCCGGGTTGGCAAAGTCGTCGTCCTGCAGCGCCTGGGTGGCGCTAGATTGAAACTCGTAGCCGGAGCGGGCAAGGGCTGTCGAGGAAGATGCGCCGGGTGAGTCGAAGCGCGCAGGGGAGGGGTCGCTGCATGCGAACAGTCCCAGCACATAAATCCAACATAAGCACACCCGGCAATGCGAGGTGAGGCCGTTCACTTCACAGAGATCTGTCGCGTCTCGAGCGCGACGATCGAGGATTGATCACGCCAAACGAACTTAAGCGTACCGTCGTGGGGCGGTTTGAAATGAAAGGCAAGAAATGGATTGGCCGCCACCGCCGGATGGAATTCGGCGTGAAACACCTGCGCGCCGTCGAAGCTGCAATCGAAGCTCGTAAGGATGTTCCGCGGTATGGAACGGCCGAGCGTATCGCGGCGAAATCCGGTCTCCATGGGATGCGCGGCCAGCGTCTTGATCTGGATAACACTGCCACGCTCGACCACGCTGGGAACGGAGATTCGTACTTTGATGTCGTTGCTCATTTACGCCCTATGCCTTAGATCAGCGCATCGATGCACGCGGCTTCGGTGACGACAATATGCGCTGAGCCTGACCAGAGGGCGCCGTCGTTCGTTTGAGCGATGGCCACGATGCGCTGTTCTTGCGCGACACGAATGCGTGTTTCCAGATGCGCGCGCCCACTAAGAGGCGTGAACGTGAATCGGGCGATATCGGGGAGTGGATTGGCCTCCGCAAACAAGTGCAGGTAGCGCACGTGGTCAGAAGCTATCATCGGACTGTCGACATCGACCAACAAGCGCACCGAGTTACCGTTCTCGGCAAGTGCCGGGAGCGTGAGCGATACGCGGCCTTCGTTGATTGCCTTGTTGCCGAAGCGTTTTTCCATCGCCTCACGCATCTCTGCAGGCGTTGCGCTCAGTGGGATCGGAATCAAGGCGTAGGTCAATGCGACGCCACTGACCGTGCAGGCTTTGATCAACCATTCCCGGCGAGTTGGCATCTTCAGTCGTTTTGAGCCGATTGCTTGAGTGCTGCGACGTACGCTGTCACGGCAGTCAATTCGTCGGGATCCAGGATGGGTCGATCCTCGAATTGCCGACCCACCTGGCTGAGATCGTTAGTCCTGGAGTATCCGGGCATGATCGTCTCCGGGTTGCTGGACAGCGGATCGGCAATTCGTTGGCGTATCTGACTTTGGGTCAGCCGATTGCCGACGTCGCTGAGATCCGGCCCGATGTTACCCTGAAATCGACCCTGCGGATGCTCCGTCAGCTGTGACACTTGATGACACAACAGGCAATGCCCACGTTCGCGGTCGAGCAATACAGCGAGACCGAGTTCTTCTCCTTGAGCCGAGCAAGGTGTGGCGATCAGCAACGGCCACCCAAGTATTGCCAACCGAAACGGCACTAACCGAATACCTGCTGCGTGATGTGGTCGAACCAGGCGTGTGCGTAGTGCGCCTCCTGTTGTCGCGTGGCGGTGCTTGCTTGCAGCGGGCTGGTCCCACCGGCACCCTCGATAGCTGGCCACCTTTCTGCGTCGGGCCGGTATACCCCTGCCACGGAGATGCCGTAGGTCGGCGCCACCAAGCTGTAACAGGTATTGATGAGTTTGGTGTCAAGTAAAACGCTCCCGGCCATGAGCCGTGCGATCTGGATGGCCGCGAGTTTGGCTTGTGCGTTTGCGGCGAAAGCGGATTTCGGCATGGCGTTGGCAATGGCGGCGTCGCCGATGACGTGCACGTCGTCGAGTCGAGTCGAGGCGAAGGATTGTGCGCTGATCGGGCACCAACCGGAGTCATCGGTGGCGCCTGCCTGCACGGCGATGTTGCCGGCGCGTTGCGGAGGGATCACGTTGCCCACGTCGACCCGGTAAGTGTCGAAGTCCGTAGCGATGGTTTTGGTGGCCACGTCAATCTCGATCACCCGCCCGCCGTCGGAAGCACCGTGCCACTCGATTTGCGATGCGTACATCTCCGCCCAGGCTTGGGTGAACAAGGGTTGTTTCGAGAACTGATCCTTAGCATCCAACACCAATAGCTGGGCTCTGGGTTTGTGAGCTTTGAGATAGTGAGCGATGAGACTGGCACGCTCGTAGGGTCCGGGCGGGCACCTGTAAGGCGACTCGGGAACGGTAATGGCGACGGTGCCGTTGTCCGGCATGGCTTGGAGTTGATCGCGCAATGCCGTCGTCTGTACACCGGCGCGCCAGGCGTGCGGGAATACCTGCATCGCCTCCTCGTCGTAACCCGCAAGCGCGTCATGACGGAAGTCGATACCGGGTGCGAGCACGGCGCGATCATAAGTGAGTGTCGCACCACTGCGTAAACGCACGACATGACGCACCGAATCCAACTCTGTCACCCAATCGTGTACTACCTTGACACCCACGGCGCGTACACCGTCGTAGGTGAATTGTTGCTCGGACATGTCACGTAAACCGGCCAGGACCAGATTGCTGAAAGGGCAGGCCGTGTATGTGCGTTGCGGTTCGACGAGTGTGACATCGAGGTGCGGCGCGAGAGTTTTCAAAGTGCGCGCACACGTAGCACCCGCGAATCCACCACCGACCACCACTACACGTGCGCGCGGCAGGTGAGTCCGACACCCCGCGGTGGTCAACGCACCGAAGCCGACCATGCCGGTAAGTACCGTCCGCCTGGAGATCATGGCAGCCGGCCCAGCTGAAGAGCAAGGCGTTCGAGTTCGTCCGCCGTATACCCTTGTAGTAGTCGGTACATCACAGTACCCGCTTCGCGATCCTCCCGTAGTTGTGTGAGACGGGCGCGCAAAGTGTCGACAGACAGTGGCAACGGCGGAATTCCCGTCTCCGTAACCCTCTTGGTCTGAGCATGGCAGCCGAAACAACTGGCGGCTAGAGCGGCATCGTCGGCGGATGCCGCGGTGGCGCATGTAGCTGCACTCCATAGCGCGATCGACAGGATAGCGGCCGTCAATACACCCTTGTCGATCCGCCTGCTATCGGTGAGACGCCGCTTAAGCATCACGTTGGGCGCGGATCATGCCTTACGCAGATTGCGTCCCTTGAGCGGCACATCGCGTACGCGGATACCCGTTGCCGCGAAGATGGCATTCAACACCGCAGGGGCGGCCACTGCGATCGTTGGTTCGCCGACGCCGCCCCAGAACCCGCCCGAAGGCATGACGATGGTCTCGACTTTCGGCATCTCAGCCATGCGCAGCGATGGATACGTGTTGAAGTTGTGCTGTTCTATCTGTCCGTCCTTCACGGTGCACTCGCCGTGCAACAATGCGGACAATCCGTAGACGAACGAACCCTCGACCTGAGCTTCGATTTGTTGCGGATTAACGGCGTACCCCGGATCGGTAGCGGCAACGATGCGGTGCATGGTGAGTTGGCCGTCGTCGTCCACGGAGACCTCGGCACACGCGGCAACGTACGAACCGAACGCGTAGCAATTAGCCAATCCCCGATGCACTCCATCAGGCGCCGGCTTACCCCAACCAGCACCTTCTGCGGCAGCGTTGAGTACGGCCAATCCCTTGGGATTGTCCTTCATCAAGCGTTGTCGGAACTCGAGTGCATCGACACCCGCGGCATGCGCGAGTTCATCCATAAAGCACTCTACGTAGACGGTGTTTTGATTGACATTAACTCCACGCCAGAAGCCCGGTGTGACGTGTGTATTGCGCATCGCGTGATCGACCAGCAGATGCGGAATCTTGTAGCTGATGGCATGGTCGCCTTGCTTCGCCACGGCTTGGAACTGCACCGGATCCATGCCCCCGCCGATCCGTTCCGGCATGAGACCAGCCAGTATGGATTGTCCGGAGATACGCATGTTGAGCGCCACCAGATTACCGTCTTCGTCCACGCCGCCTTCCAAGCGGGCTTTGGTGATGGGATGGAAGAACCCATGAATCATGTCCTCTTCGCGCGTCCACTGGAGCTTGACGTGCCGGCCGGGAAACTCCCGAGCCAGTAACACCGCTTGACGAACGTAGTCGGAGCGGCCGCGGCGACCGAAACCGCCTCCGAGCAGCACCTTGTGCACGTCACAGTGTTCAATGGGTAAACCCGAAGCTTCGGCGGTCGCGGCCAGGGCCGCTTCGCCGTTTTGTGTCGGGCACCAGACTTCGCAGCGCTGTTGCTCACCGTCCTTGGACCACAGCGCGGTGGCATTCATGGGCTCCATCGTCGCGTGGTTCAAAAAAGGGTAACTGTAGGTGGCGGTCACGCGTTGTGCGGCGCCCTCTAAACCCGCTTGCACATCGCCGGCTTGGTTGCCGACGAAAGCCTCACGCGCTGTCAGGCCTTCATCGAGGCTGGCATTGATGTTGGCCTGCTGAACTTTGGCGTTGTCGCCTCCGTCCCACTCGATCGGCAAGGCATCGAGTGCGGTTTTTGCGCGCCACCAAGTGTCCGCTACCACCGCGACGGCGTTGTCTTCGATAGCGACGATCCCAACCACACCCGGCATGTCTTTGATGGCATCCGCATCGAAACTCGCGCGCGTGCCGCCGTGGACCGGACAAGCCTTGATCGCGGCGTTCAACATGCCATCGAATTGCAGATCCGAGCCGTAGAGTTGTGCGCCGGTGAGTTTCTCAACCGTATCCAGGCGCTTGACGCCTTTGCCGATCAAACGCCAGTCCTTCGGGTCCTTCAGCTTGACATCGCTGGGCGGCACCAATTGCGCGGCTGCGGTCGCTACTTTGCCGAATGTGGTAGTACGCCCGCTCGGACCGTGGGTAATGACGCTGGCGGCAGCTCGGCACTCCGCGACGGGTACCTGCCAGGCATCGGCCGCAGCTTGCGTCAACATCATACGAGCCGCTGCGCCACCTTCGCGCACATACTGATGACTGCCGCGAATTCCGCGACTGCCGCCCGTGGAAAAGTCACCCCACACGCGGTCGCGGGCGACGTTCTGCCCGGGCGTCGGATACTCCCACGTCACCCGATTCCAGTCGCACTCCAATTCCTCGGCCACCATCTGCGCCAATCCCGTGAGTGTGCCTTGGCCCATTTCAGATCTTGCAATGCGAATGACGACGGTATCGTCGGGCTGTATCACGACCCACGCGTTGACCTCATCCGTTTGAGTGGCCGCGCCGTGTGTGCGTGGTACTACCCCAAGGGAGAGACCGGCGCCTGCAACGGCGGTGCCAACGATAAACTTACGGCGACTGAGGGAAGCGCTTTGATCAAGAAGTTTTGTGTTCATGGTTACGCCTCGCTGCTCAATTCGGCGGCGCGGTGAATACCGGCACGCACACGCTGAAGGGTTCCGCAACGACAGATATTGGTGATGCCGTTGTTGATATCGGCGTCGCTGGGGGCAGCGTTTTTAGCCAGCAATGCAACAGCAGACATGATCATGCCTGACTGGCAGAACCCGCACTGGGGTACGTCGAGTTCTGCCCAAGCTTGTTGCACCGGGTGGCTACCGTCCTCGGAGAGGCCTTCGATGGTGGTGATGGCCTGACCGGGCGAGACCGAGCTGGCCGGGTATACGCACGCGCGTACTGGATTACCGTCAATGTGTACGGTGCAGGCGCCGCATTGGGCGATCCCGCAACCATACTTGGCGCCGGTGAGGCCCGCTTGTTCGCGCAGGACCCAGAGCAGCGGCGTGCCCGGGTCGAAGTCGAGGTCATGTGCCTCGCCATTGATCGTTAGCTTTGCCATGTTCTCTCACGTGGGGAATGTTAAGAACAGTCAGTGTAGCTAAGTGTCCTGTCACGGGTAAAGAAGCATGCGGGCGCGTCATTGCGCACCAAGACGAACGGCTCTAGCGAGTCGCGGTTGGCGACTTCTTGGCTAAGGTCTCTCCTTGAGCATGGGCTTTGAAAGCAAGTAACACGTTGCCCTGGGGTTGGCCGAACATCCCGTAGCCGCTGTTGACCAGGAGCAGGCCATTGGCAGCTACCAGGCTGGCACTGTCGATGGCGCCTCCCTGACCGCGAATGCCGTTGACGGTCTCAAAGCTTCTGATGGTGTCATAGGTGAAAAGCAGCTCGCCGTCGGCAGCATCGAAGATACGCAGGTAGCCGTCCAAGCTTCCGGTGACGACAGCGCCGTCGATGGCCATCGGCGCGGCGGAAAATCCATACAGAAAATCGCAACGCGGCGCTTGCTCGCGGCGACCCTCACAATCCGGATAAGTGCGATGTCCCCAGATTTGGCGTCCCGTGTCTACGTCGAGCGCATAGAGACCCGGTACGGGTTCGAAGCCAGGCCGCGGCCGGCCGGGGTCGCTGATCGGTGCGAACACGGTGCTTCCATCGTACGCCATCGCCCAGTGAATACCGCCATTGGCGGTGCCGCGACCATAGCTCCAACGCCACAGCACCTTACCTTCATCGTCAGGATCGAGTCCCCAGACCACACTCGATTTCTGCCCCGCGAGCAGGATGTCGGAACCGTCGCTGCGCTTGGCAATGATGACCGAAGCCCCGAAATCGATGTCGCGGTTGATGCTGAATTCGGGCGGACAGTTGAGCGACTGTTCGCGCCAACACCCGGAAAGAAAAATATCGTTGGCATCGGCCTGGAACGACCATGCGATTTCGCCGTCCGCTAAGCGCAGCGCTAAGATCGCGTCGGTATGTTTGTGCGCGGGTTCTGAGTTGGCTTCACCCGTGCCAACGTACAGCAAGCCGCGTTTGGTGTCGATGGCGGGGGAAGTCCACACCGGTGCGCCTGAAGGTCCCCAGATCATCTGTCCGTCGCCGCGATCACGCACGGGTCGCGCAGTGGGCAGTGTCGGTGTGTGCCAGACGATGACGCCGTTCATTGCATCCAACGCGGCTACCGCACCGCTGGCCTTGCAACAAACGTGTTCGCTTTGGGCACCGATCATGATTTCAAACTGCGAGACTGAGGCAAACACACGCCCTTCGTGCAAGCGAGGCGTGCCGGTCACAATCGATTCCGGGTGCCGTTTCAAGCTCGTTAACCACAGAAGTTCACCGGTCTGTGCATCGAGCATGTGGATGCTGGCCTCCATGTCCCCGAACACCAACACCGCGCGACCGTCCGGACGCTTGCCGAAGGTCAGACTCGTGCGTAACACCCGGTCGGTTTCGTACACCCACTGCAGGCACGGCTCGTCCTCGATATCGAATGCATAGACTTTTTGACTTTCCACCGGCGTGACGAACATCGTGCTGCCGACCACTGCGGGCTGTGAGCGCATCATCGTGATGTTGGGAAAAGCCAATGCCCAGGCCAATTCCAACTGACGAAAGTCGTTAGTGGCAAATCCGGCGTTAGCGCGTGATTGAAACCGATGATTTTCGTTGTTGATGCCGAACGTGCCGGCATAGACAGGGGCGTCGGTGTCGACCCCTGTCTTGGAATCCGGACACCTGAGTTGCGCCTCCCATGTGTCCGTGCCCCGCACGGATCCGGCCAGGTACGTGATGAGATCGCGGCGCTGTTCAGCGGATAGAGCGGCACCCTGCGCCTTCATTCGACCATCGGTCAGCGAATGTTCGATCAAACCCGGAATCATGCTACGCAGCGTTTCTAGCGACCGGGCACCCGTATCGCCCGCGTTGTCGTGGCAAGCGGCGCAGTGCGCTTCGTAGACGGCCTGCCCGGGGTGGTCTTCCAGGGCTTCGACAGCTATGGGCAGGTAACAACCCAACAAGCTGATCAACGGAATCAGTGTGCGTAGCGGGAAGCTATTCATACCCGACAGTATATACGCAAAATCGAGGGCGACCGTCGGGGACAGGCTTCGATGAAAACGCGCCTAGGCGACCGCGAGTAGCGTGTTGAGCTGCTGGTAGCGGTCGCCGAGCTGGTGATCGAGCATGATGAGACGCTTGGTGTAGTGCGCACCCGCGTATTCCCAAGTCATTCCGATCCCGCCGTGCAATTGCGTCGCTTCTTCCGCCACGAGCGTTGCAGCGCGGCCGATGAGGTTCTTGGCCATGGCCGTGTAGCGGCTGCGCTGTGGATCGTCGACTTTACTCGCTGCAAGGATCGTGATGGAGCGCGCTTGCTCGATCTCCACCGCCATGTCGACGATGCGGTGTTGCAGCGCCTGGAATGTCGCGATCGGTTGCCCGAACTGTTGGCGTTGCGCCAGGTATTCCACGGTCATATTGAGCAACACGTCCATCGCCCCGACAGCTTCGGCGCACAAAGCCAGTCGCCCGACGTCCAATGCCGTTTCGATGGCGGCAAGCGCATCGGTGGCCAGGCACTCGGCGGGTGTGTCGGACAGTGTGAGCTCTGCCGCGCCGCCGCCGTCCATCATCGCGTATGGCGTGAATGTGGCCATGGCGGATGTTTCCACCGCAAACAGGCCCAGGCCGGCACCGGTGGTTGCCGCGACCAATACCACATCGGCGCCGGGTGCTCCGTACACGGCCGACTTACGCCCGCTTAGCGTCCAGTTGCCGTCGTTGTTTACGGCAGCGGTCTCGAGTGTCGTCAGCGTGTCGAAATTGTCGGGTTCGTACACCGCGAAGGCGATCCGTTTGGAACCTGCGGTGACGTCCGTGATGAGGCCGTTGGCGTCGTGTGCGGCAAGCAGGCTGAGACTCATGGTTGCGGCCAGCATGGGTTCGACGCACAGCGCCCGCCCGAGCTCTTCGAACACCACGGCGATGTCGAAGCCCCGGCCGCCGAACCCGCCATGCTGCTCGTCGACCAGTACGCCGAGGATGCCGAGTTCGGCGAGTTGCGTCCAGCTTGGCTGGGCATGATACGGCGCGGCGTAGGCGACTTCGTTACGGGCTTCGATCGTATATTGATCGCTCAAATAGCGCCGCAGAGTATCTGCCAGCATGCGGCGGTCTTGCGTATGGTTGAAGTCCATAGTCGATTCCTACACTTTGGTTCAGGGCGTGAACATGCCTTTCGCGATGATGTTGCGTTGAATTTCGTTGGAGCCGCCGTAGATCGACAGCTTGCGATTGTTGAAGTAACTGGCCGTGGCGTTAACGGCTTCCGCAGGTATGGGCAGTTGCTCGGTGGCCAGGTCATCGGTTGGAAATGGGGCGGCGTGCGGGCCTAGAGCGATTCGGTAGAGCGCACCGATGCCTTGGCGGATCACTGTACCTTTGATTTTCAACATCGATGACTCGGCGCCGGGTGCGGCGCCGTCTTTGGCCTGCTGCAACATACGTAAGTTGGTGATGCGCAGCGCCTCCAGATCGGCTTCGAGTTCGGCGACTTGCGCCATGAAGATGCCGTCTTCGGCTAAGGGCTTGCCGTTGCGTTTCACGGTTTTGGTAAGGTCTTTGAGTTTCTCGAGATCGCGTGTCGAGAATCCGATACCGGCAATGTTGGTCCGCTCGTGGGTGAGTAGATACTTGGCGATGGTCCAGCCCTGGTTTTCTTCGCCGACCAGATTACCCACGGGGACGCGCGCGTCGGTGAAAAACACTTCGTTGACCTCGTGTCCCCCTTCGATGAGCTTGATGGGACGCATCTCGATACCGGGGGTGTCCAGATCGACCAGAACGAAACTGATGCCGGTTTGCGGTTTGCCTTCGGTGGATGTGCGCAGCAGACAGAATATCTTGTTTGCATGCTGACCGAGGGTAGTCCAAGTTTTTTGCCCGTTGATGACGTATTCATCGCCATCGCGCACGGCGCGTGATTTCAGGCTGGCGAGATCCGAACCGGCACCCGGCTCGGAGTAACCCTGGCACCACCAGTCGGCGCCGTTCAGGATGCGTGGCAAGATCTCCGCCTTCTGTGCCTCGCTACCGAACTTGATGAGGACTGGACCCAACATGTTGAGACCAAAGGGCACTATGCGCGGTGCGTTCGCCAAGGCGCATTCTTCTTCGAAGATGTGTCGCTCGACCGCCGTCCAGCCCGTGCCGCCATGTTCTTTGGGCCAGGTGACCGCGAGCCAGCCGCGCTCGTTGAGGATGGCGTGCCAGCGCTCCACGTCGCTTTTGGTGAGCTCTTCCACGTTGTGACCTTTGCGCGCAAGATCTTCCGGCAGTGCGTCCGCCAGAAACGTGCGTACTTCGTCGCGAAAGGCGAGTTCCTCGGGTGTGAACGTTAAGTCCATAATGGCGCTCGAGAGTGAAAAATCGAGGCGGATTCTACGTGAAATGCTCAAGCCGATGGAGGGTGATTCGTGAAAAGTTGTAGTTGGCCGGGTGCGGTGAGCGTTCTGTTGTTGTTGTTGGGCTTATGCGTCGGCGGCAATGCCGTTGCAGCCGTCGTGAAAACCCCTGCAGGCAAGTTCAAAGGCACGCAGGAGGGCGGGGTATTTGCATTCAAGGGGATCGCCTACGCTCAAGCGCCGGTTGGCGAGCTGCGGTGGCGCGCGCCTAAACCTCGCGCAGCGTCCAAACGCACTGTGAAAGCGGCCGACTATGGCCCAGCTTGCCTGCAGCCGACCAGCCCTGACCGACCTGTGGCATCGATGGATGAGGATTGCCTCACGCTCAACGTGTGGACGCCGGGGCTGGACGACGCCAAGCGACCGGTGCTTGTCTGGATTCATGGTGGTGGTTTCCGCACCGGCAGTGGACACATTCCCGGACATGTCCTGGCGCAGAATGCGGTGGTGGTCTCGCTCAACTATCGCCTCGGCCCCCTCGGTTTTTTCAGCCATCCGGCACTCGCGGGCGACGTCGCTAACTTCGGGTTACTCGACATGGCGCAGGCACTCAGGTGGGTGCGCGACAACATCGGACACTTCGGCGGGCACCCGGGTAATGTTACGGTGTTCGGCGTCTCCGCTGGCGGCATGGCAGTCAACTTGTTGATGGTTCACAAGCCGGCGCACGCCCTCTTCCATCGCGCGATCGCACAGAGCGGTTATGCCACGTGGGGTTTGCCGCGTAGTTCCAGTGCCGTAGAACCGGCACCGTTGAGTATGTCGCTAACGGCAGCGTTGGATGCCGAGGAGATCGGCAAGCAAATCGCACACGCCGTCAACGCCGATGCGAAGGACGCCGATTCGCTGCGCGCGTTGGACGGCGCGGCACTCGTCAATGCCGTCGAAGGTTTTCACTTACCCATCGTCGACGGCCACTCTTTGCGTGAAGAACCGGCATTGCTGTTTCTTCGCGGTGAACAAGCGGATGTGCCCTTCATGACCGGCGGCAACAGCTGGGAAGGTAGCGTCATGGGTGGTTCCGGCATTACGGCCGAGATGATCGGTCGCGTGATGGGTGGTGACATGGCGCAGGCGCGAGTTCTCTATGCCGACGACTTCGCGGTGAGTACGGCCCAAGGCACTGCGCGTTTGTTCGGCGATCTGCGCTACCTGCTGTCTGCGCGTGTATTGGGTGAAGCGATGGCGACGGTGACCTCGCCGGCGTACTTGTACTATCTGGATCTCGAGGCCTCGCTACGGCCGCCGGGTATGCCGGGTGCCCCCCACGGGTATGATGCGTATCTGTTGTTCTATGGCCAGGAAGATCCGCGGGAAGCGGTGATTGCATTGAGTCGCCAGATGCGCTCCGCATGGCTTGCCTTCGCCCGTGAGGGTGCGCCGGGCGCGGTGGGCGGTGTCGATTGGGGTCCTTATGCACCGGAGCACCCACGATGGTGGGTGTTTACCGACTCAGCGGCGATGAGCGATGCGGTGTTGACGGCGAAGCTTGCGCTACTCGCGCACCGCTACGAGCAACGTACCCGCCGGACCGCCGCTGAAATGTAAAATTCCTTTAAAACTATCCCTGACTTTTCAGGCACTTATACGATCTTCTGTAACATGATCCGAATAGGCCGAAAGGAAATTCGGCGCACTCAAAAAAACTGGATAACTCACCTGTCAGGGGTAAAAGGGGTAATCATGAACGAAGCAATAGATGGCGTTTCGTCATTTCTGGGAGATGCCGCCTCGTCGGCATTGGGCAATGCGTTGATCGGCTTGGCCATTCTGATCGTCGGTCTGTTTGTCGTAAAAATCTTTGCGGGTATGGCCAAGACACTGTTGGGCAAAGTCGGCTTTCTGAACCGCGAGACGAGCGGAGGGGCGTCGCTGGTCGACCCGATCGTGTCGTTGGTGCGCGGTGTGCTGACGATTTTTGTGCTGATGGCCGTATTGCAGCACTTTGGTTTGACCGACGTGCTCGAACCGCTCAAGAGTCTTGCGAGTAAGTTCCTGGATGCGTTGCCGAACATCATCGGTGCCGGAGTGGTCGCTTATGCCGGTTGGATTCTCGCCAAGATCGTTTCGGAATTTGTGGGCATCGGACTCGAGAAGGTCGATCAGCAGATCGCCGAACGAACCGAAGCGGATGAGATCAAGGTGTCGGGTTTCGGTCGGGCGTTTGTCTTTGCCGCCGTGTTGTTGCCGATTTCGGTGGCCGCCCTGGGTGTGTTGAACATTCCGGCGATTTCGCAACCGGCGTCGCAGATGATCCGCGAACTGATGGCTGCGGTACCCAATATCGTCGGTGCCGGCATCATATTGCTGGTCGCTTACTTTGCCGCGAAATTCGTGATCTACGTGTTGTCCGGGCTCTTGCGTGGACTGAACATCGACGAATGGCCGGACAAGATCGGCGCGCAGGGGTTGTTCACCGAGAACTTTACGCCGACTAAGTTGGTAGGTGTCGCCATCATGTTCTTTGCCATGCTGACGGCCTCTACGGCGGCAGTCGATACGTTAGGCATCGGCATCATCTCGACCATCTTTGCCAAAGTGCTGGAATTCGGCGGCGGTCTCTTAATGGGTGCCGTCATCTTGTTGATCGGCAACTTCCTGGGCTCGCTCGCGTACGACAAGTTGAGCCAGGGCAGTAGTGCTGCGTTCGCAAATGTTGCGCGCTTCGCGATTCTTGGCCTGGTGCTGGCCATGGGTCTGAAAGCGATGGGACTGGCCGACAACATCGTCAATTTGGCCTTCGGTCTTACACTCGGCAGTGTTGCGGTCGCGGCTGCGGTGGCGTTCGGGATCGGCGGGCGCGATGCCGCCAAGACCATGGCGGACCGCTGGGCTCGCCGCTTCGGGCAATAACCCAGGGATCGCATCTGACCTCCCTAGGCGGGCGACACCGTTGTTGTCGCCCGCCGTCTTCCGGTTGCAGTGGCCCACCCAATGTGAGTAGGGTGGTAGCGTCGCTAAACCGTGGAGGGGGAAGTGTCGAAAAAACTCGTACTCGTTGGCCTGGTTCAACCGCTTAAGGATCAGGTAGCGGCGTTCAATGAGTGGTATCTCGGCAATCATGTCGAAGACACCTACAACTGTCCGAACATCAGCGCCGTGCGCTGTTTCAAGGCCACCCGTGGATTCATGGGGGATCCACCCAGCCAATACCTCACGATTTATGAATTCGAAGGGGAGGACGCCGAAGAGGCCGAGAAGGTACTTGCCGCCTATCAGGCGGATCCCAACGGGTGGGCACAACGTCAACCCAACAACGGCTCCATGGAAGTCGTCGGTGCGGGGTGGTACCACGAAGAAGTCGCTTTCGGGGGGTAGGCAATGGCGTATCTGACGATTGAGGGCAAGGCGCTCTACTACGAACACCATATCGGGGGTGATGTGTGTGTGGTCTTGTCGCACGGCTACGGCATGTCATGTCGGGCCTGGGACGGCACGATGGCCGTGTTGGCGAACCACGGTTTTTCGGTGCTGGCTTACGATCACCGTTGCTGCGGTCAATCCGACAAGGACTTCGCGGACGTTTCAGTGGAAGCGCTGGGTAGCGATGTGGCAGCGCTTTGCGATCATCTCGGACTCGCCAAAGTCGTGCTCAACGGTTGGTCTCTGGGGGGTGCGATCGTCGTCGATGCGGCTCCGCGCTTGGGGGACCGTCTACTAGGTCTCATCTCGACGGGTGGAGCCACCCCGCGCTACACGCAAGCAGACGGATTTCCCCATGGCGGCACGGCCGAAGATGTGGCCGCCACGGTCGCAGCGCTGCAGGCCGATCGCATTAACTTCCTTCAAGGCTTGTACTTCGAGGGGGTGTTCGCGGCACCCGTCAGCGACGCCGTGAAGCAATTCTGTTGGCAGATCGCTTTGCAAGCGAGTTCGGCAGCAGATGCGTCACTCGGTGCGCTTGCTCAGATCGATCAGCGCGACACGTTGGCTAGCTTGTCGTGTCCGAGTTTGTTTTTGGTCGGTACTAACGATGGCGTGGTACCTGCCGATATCGGACGGTTTGCGGCACAGCATGCGCAGAACGGGCAGCTGGTGGAGATTGCCGATTGCGGACATGCTCCGTTTCTGGAACAGGCCGGGACCTATCACACGGCCGTAATTGACTTTTTGGAACAGCTATAAGCACGAGAACAAGTGAGATCAGTCGGTGACACGTTCGGTTAACTTTGGACTTTGGTATGACTTTCGCAATCCGGTGATTGGCTCAGGCGATCGGGTCAGTTTTGAAACGCTGTATACCCAATCGCTCGAACAAATCGTATGGGCCGAGTCTCTGGGATTCGATTCGGTGTGGTTGACGGAACACCATTTCGTAGACGATGGCTATACGCCGTCACCGCTCGTACTGGCCGCTGCCATCGGTGCCAAAACTCAGCGCATGCGTATCGGCACCAATCTGATGTTGTTGCCGCTCGCGGATCCGGTGCGACTGGCGGAGGATGCTGCAGCTCTGGCCATCCTTACCGAGGGCCGTTTCGATCTCGGCGTCGGGCTCGGCTATCGTGCGCTCGAGTTCGACTACTTCGGACGCAATCTGAAGAACCGGCCGAGCTTGATGGAAGAAGGTGTGGCTTTGTTGCGAGCGGCATGGTCGGGCGAAGAGATCAGCTTCTCGGGTAAGCGCTTCCAGATCGAGGGCATTTCCGTGCACCCGGTGCCGGCGATTCCGCCCAAGATACTGATGGGAGGCATGGCACCGCCCGCCATCGCACGCGCTGCGCGGCTCGGCGACGGTTTTCTGTCCACCGGCGGTATCGGGCATGACGACTACGTTCAAGCGCTTACCGATCTCGGCAAACCTGCAGACGCAGGGGCCATCTATGCGGGTCATTGGGGCATCGTTGCCGAAGACCCCGAGCGGGAAGCGGCCAAAGTCGGTGAATTTGCGCTTTACCAGACCAACCAATACGTAGCATGGGGGGCTTTCGGTCCGCCCGATGAGGTGCCGCAGTTTCCGGATGCCGCCAGCGCGCTACGCGACGGTTTATACGAATTGCACGATGCGGCCAGCGCCATCGACGCGCTGACTGCGCTCTTGACGCAGTACCCGCAAATTCAAGACGTGCACTTCTGGGCGCAATTCCCGGGAGAGTCCGTCGAGAGCGGCAGCGAGCGTATGGAGTATCTCGCCAACCAGGTGCTGCCCGTGGTGAGATCGAATATCGACGCTTAAGGGTGCAACGGAGAACACGGTGATGGACGCGCAGAGCAGAACAGTCATTGCAGAACTCTTGGCCCGTGCGGCATATGCGCTCGACCTAAAAGACCTCGGCGGTCTCGAGACATGCTTTCATCAGAATGCCAACTTCACACTCGAGATTGCCGGAGTGGAGGAGATCTCGAAGTTCGAAGGTCGTCAAGCGATCATGGGTTTAATGCAAGGTGCCTTGGAAGCACAAACCGATGAGCGGCGCCATGCCATCAGCAATGTGCATGTTGTCCAGTCGGCAGACACCCGGGCGACGGTAGTGTCCTATTTGACGCTGATGGCGACCGAGTACGGAGAGACACGCTTGATCACCACGGGTATTTACACTGACCAAGTCGCAACCGAGGGCGGCGATGATTGGCTGATCGTCGACCGGTATCTGAAGCTCGATCGGCCTTACTGAGCTGGGTGAGACACTGACCGATGAACTTGGGACATATTACTGCCAAATGGGCCGGCATGGACCCCGATCGACCGGCACTGATAGACGTGCCGGCGGACCGGCGTGTGAGTTTCGGTGAACTCGACCGGCGCGTTCGACAACTGGCGCAGGCTTTTGTCGAGCGTGGATTCGAACAGGGCGATCGAGTCGCCGTTCTTTCGCGCAATAGCATCGAGTATTTCGAGATTTACTACGCTTGCGCGCTCATCGGACTGATTGCACAACCTCTGAACTGGCGTTTGGCGCCGACGGAAATTGTGCGCATTCTACAGGACGGTGAACCGCGTGTACTCATTTGTCAGGTGAGCGAGCGAGCCGGTGCTGAGGGTTTTGCGGATGAGCTCCGCCAGTTACGTGAAGCGCTACCCGAACTCGAGTGCTGGCAATACGGCGAGACGAGCGACTTAAGCTACGAGCGGCATGTACAAGGCAGCGAACCGTGTTGGGACCATGCGTCGCAGGGCGTCGGAGACGATGATCCGGTACTCATCCTGTACACCGGCGGGACGACCGGGTTGTCAAAGGGTGCGCTGCATACACACAAAAGCCTGTTCATGGGTATGCTCAACCAAACCGTGGCTGAACGCATCGTACCGAGTGACGTCTACATGCTGACGGGACAAATGTTCCACATACCGGTGGCGCTGGCGATGAACTACATGATGCACGGCTGTCCGGTGGTGCTGGTCAACTTCGAAGCACGTTTGGCGTTGGAGGTCATTCAACGTGAGCGGGTATCTGCGTTCCTGGGGATTACCACCATGCTCAACTGGATGATGGCCGTAGATGGCTTCGAGTCTTACGACATCTCCAGCTTACGCAATATTCAATACGGTGGCGGTCCCATGCCGGCCACCGTAGTGAAGGCGGCACTCGATGCTTTTCCCTGCACGCTCATCCAGGGCTACGGGCAAACCGAAGGGATGACCATGACGTTCCTATCGCAAGAGGACCACGCGCAAGCGGTTGGCGGCAATCGTCCGGAACGATTGAATTCGTGCGGGCGCGAAGGTTTCGTCACGCGGATTCGAGTGGTGGACGAAATGGGTCACGACGTTCCCAAGGATCGCACCACGCCGGGAGAAATAGTGGTGGCCTCAGAGGCGAATATGGTCGGTTATTGGCGCCAACCCGAACTCACCGCACAAACCCTGAGGGAGGGGTGGATGTGGACCGGCGACGTCGCCACCTGGGATGAGGACGGCTACGTCTTCATAGTCGATCGCGCGAAGGACATGATTATCAGTGGGGGCGAGAATATTTATTCGACGCAGGTCGAAACCGCTATTCATCAACACCCGGGCGTACTCGAGTGCGCTGTGATCGGCGTGCCGGACGACGAGTGGGGGGAGGCGGTCAAGGCGGTTGTGGTGCTCAAGCCGGGAGAGACGGTCACCGAGGCTGAAATCATCGCTACGGCGGTGCAACACCTGGCGTCTTATCAAAAGCCGCGTTCTGTAGATTTCGTCGATAGTTTGCCGAAAGCACCGACAGGCAAGATTCTGAAACGCGATTTGCGCGATCCGTACTGGCGAGATCAGGGTAAAAACGTATGACTGGCTTGTTAACGCCGGAGCTTCTGGCGAACATCGGTAAGTCGTCCGCACCGCACACGGAAGTAGTCACCCGCCGTGACATACGCAAGTATGCCGTCGCTACCGGCCAGCGATTGCGGAAGTATCTCGACGGGGACGAAGCGCCGCCGCTTTACCACGTGGCATTGTTCTGGGATGTCGTGGCAATGGACGAGCTGACACCGGACGGTGTCTCCATCGATCGGCTGTTACCCAAGTTTCCGCTCGAACGGGCCATGGCGGGCGGTTTGGACATTCAGTACCAGGGCAAGATCAAGGCGGGCGACGTGCTCACGGCAACACGTGTACTTACGGACATCTATGAAAAAGCAGGGCGCTCCGGACCGCTCATTTTCTATGAGGTGGTCATGCAGGTCGCTCGCGAGGACGGGTCTTTGGCAGTCACGGAAAAGACCACGAGGATCTTGCGGTGAGCGGTCCCGATGCTGCCGAAGTCGGCATGGAGTTGGCGACATGCCACCGCACCTGCGACATCGTGCAGTCCTTCTTCTACAACGCGGTGTTGTGGAACGCGCATCGCATTCACTACGACTTACCCTACGCAACCGATGTAGAAGGTTACCCTGGCCTGGTAGTGCCTGGGCCGTTGTTGGGCGATTGGCTGACACAGGTCATCGACGAATGGATCGATGAGAGCGGCTGGGCGTTCACTTCGTTCGAGTATTCGAACCGTTTGGCTGCCTACGTGGGGGACGAACTCAGTGTCGGCGGTACCGTAACCGAGGTACATGAATCGCGCGTATGCGTGACACTCTTTGTTAAAAACGCCGCAGGCGAAGTCATTACGCCCGGTAAAGCGGTGGTCGCTCGAGGTTGAAGAGGCCTCAGCGGGGCGTTAACACCAATAACAGATTACCGGGCATATGGTTGTAGATGCCGTAGCCCGAACTGAGCACCAATTTGCCGTCGTATGCGATGGGTCCTGCGGCACCGCCAAAGGAACCGCCTCGCGTCGCGGTACCGGTCGTCGTCGGAAAGGCTTGCGTGGTGTCGAGTTCCCAAACGATCTCACCCGTCGCCGTTGCATATGCGCGCACGATCCCGTCCATCGCCCCTGCAAGGACGACGTCGCCCACGACGGTGGGTACTTGTGAAATACCGGGGTGGCAGAACGCGCGACCGTCGCAGTGATCCTCGTGCAGGGTCGACCAAACGATGGCGCCGGTGTTGGCATTCAAGGCATGCATGCCGGGCCGGTCCGGATCGGGGTAAGTGCGACCGTCGGCCATGTCGGAAATCGGCACGAAAATTCGATCACCCGCTGCGGCCATGCCGAAGTGCACACCGCCTTGAATACCGCCACGCCCGACACGCGTCTGCCAGACCAGCTTACCGGTGGCGGGATCCAGGGCGTGGACCAGACCGGACTTCTGTCCGGCGATGACGAGATCGCCGTGCTTGGACGTCGTGACCAGCATGGTGGCCGCACCGAAGTCGAAGTCCGGTCCTTGTTCCTCGGGACAGTTATCCGGAGTGGCTGAATCGCAGGCCACGTTCCAAGCATCCCCCGGTGTGGCCTGGAACGTCCAATTGACTTTGCCGTCGCCCATATCGATGGCGAAGATCGCATCGCTCGTCGTGGTGGCTGGAGAGGACGCGTTTTCGCCCGTGCCGACGTAGATCTGCTGACGTTTGGCATCGACCGCCGGACTATTCCAGATGACTGCACCGGAAGGTCCATAGGTCGTCGTTCCCGATGCGTTCTTACCTTGTGCCCTGGGCGTCTCTTGAATCGTATAGGTCTTGAAACGGGTTTCTCCCGAGCTTGCATCCACCGCCAATACGGAACCGCGCGACGTGCAACAAGGATAGCCGGGATCGATGGCACGACTGACTTCCAAAGCGGATACCGGGATGTAGACGCTACCTTTGTGCAAGCTTGGCGTGCCGGTGATGGTGGCGCTCGGATGGTCGTCCGCGCGGATGCGCCAAATCAAGTCACCCGTGCGTGCGTCCAATGCATAAGCATTGGCAAGCACATCGCCGAAGTAGATGCGAGGTGCTTCGTCGTCGACGACGATGCCGGTACGCACTTCCCCAGCCGCCTGATAGGACCACACCTGGCAGCCCGTCTCGTCGTCCAGCGCGTAGACTCTGCCGTTGTGCGAGCCAACGAACATCAGGCCACCTGCGATGGCCGGCTGCGAACGCGCCCGATTGGCGCCGGGAAAGCCTAATGCCCAACTGGGTTGCAGGCGTTTGATTTGAGCCGTCGTCAACCCTCCGGCGGTGATTGAGACGTGACGATTGTTGTTGGCCTGCAGCCCCCAACTGGTCACGGGTGTGGGTGCCAGGGCGTCGAAGGCGACCGTGTCTTCACAGGCAGGGATGTCGGCTACGCTCTGTCCGAGTGCCTGACCTGCCAAGTATTCCGACACTTCGATCTTCTGTGTTTCACTCAAGCCTTGGGCTTCTTGTTGCATGATCCCCGACGTGATTGTCGCCAGAACGCTCTCGGGTGTCATGAGACCGATCATGTCCTTGTGCGGGGCTTTGGGTACGGTGCCGTCGTGGCACGCGACGCATACGCGTTGGTAATGTTGTTTGCCCGGCATCGCTTCTCGAGCGCGTTGCGCGTCCATGAGGGCTTGCATGCTGTCCGGGTCCGTTACGGGTGGCTCAGAATCCGGGGTGGCTGCGTGAAGCGTGCTGATGAGCAGCGCGAGGATGAGCATCGAGAATCGCATTGCGGACTCCGCGTGAAGTGTGGGTTATGTTTGAGTTACGTTATCGTATCAGTAAATCAGCGTTCGAGGTTTAGACGATGCCGGATTGGCTTTGGTTGGCGTTGGGCGGCGGATGTTTGTGGCACGGTTTACAAATTGTTTGGGTCGCACCCACACCGACCCAGTTACGTAAAGACAAGCCACGGACGGTCAAAGGCACGCCCCAGGCATTTCAGGTGTTTTGGATCGATCAGTACGCGTGGATCGGGATCACGCTTTCGTGCTTGGGGGTCGTGTGCATCGGTTTAGGAGTATTCACATGATCCCGGTCACTCTGTTTTATGCCGGTGCGATGGCGCTCTTGAGCGTATTGCTGGCCAACTACGTGTTGTTCGCGCGCCTGCGTGCGGCGTCCTTGCCCAAGTGGATTCCTCCCGCGGCGGAACGTGTTCAGGCGAATTTTGTCGAGAACGTGCCGCTGACGCTGGTCGTGTTGTATCTCGTCGAAGTATCCGGAGTCGCGGCATTGTATATACACCTGGCAGGCAGTGTGCTGATCGTGCTGCGGTTGCTCCATGCTTGGGGTTTGGCGCGCTACGAGGGCGCGAATTATCCGCGCCTGATTGGCGCGCAAGGTACCTTCCTGTTATTGGCGGTGTTGGGCGTTGCGGCAGTTGTTAGAAGCTTCGATGTTCTGTGAGAGGCTGTGTGTGAGCGGCGTGCTATGAGCGTCTCAGCCAGTGCCCCGCGTACGTGTGGCATTGCGCTTCGCGTTGCGCTCGAGAAATTTGATGATGAGACCCGCAACGTCGCGTCCCGTGGCTTCTTCTATACCGCGTAACCCGGGTGACGCATTCACTTCCATTACCAGTGGCCCTCGCGAACTGCGTAGAATGTCCACTCCGCACACGTTGAGTCCCATGACTTTAGCGGCGCGGGTGGCGGTTGCGCGCTCCTCGTTGCTGAGTTTTACCAGTGTGGCTTTGCCGCCGCGGTGCAAGTTGCTACGAAACTCGCCTTCCTGGGCCTGCCGTAACATGGCCGCAATCACGCGGCCGCCGACGACGAAGGCACGGACGTCGGCGCCACCGGCTTCTTCGATGTACTCCTGTACGAGGATGGACGCGTTCATGCCCATGAACGCCTGAATGACGCTTTCCGCGGCTTGCGTGGTTTCGGCAAGTACGACCCCGATGCCCTGGGTGCCTTCCAGCACTTTGATCACACACGGTGCGCCGCCCACCTCACGGATGAGACCGTCGACGTCGTCCGGCGAGTTGGCAAAGCTCGTGACAGGAATGCCCACGCCGCGGCGGGCGAGCAACTGTAAAGAACGCAATTTGTCGCGAGCGCGGGTAATGGCCACCGATTCGTTGATGCAGTAGACACCCATCATCTCGAATTGGCGCACCACTGCACAACCGTAAAAGGTCACGGTTGCACCGATGCGCGGGATGACCGCGTCGAAATGGGCGGGTCCGAATTCTTCTTCCCGATAGTGAATGGAGGGCTTGTCGGACGTAATGTCCATGAAGCAGCGGACATGGTCGATCACGCGCACGTCATGGCCCGCGGTCAATCCAGCTTCCAGAAGGCGGCGGGTCGAATAGAGGTTCTTGTTGCGCGACAATATCGCGATACGCACTACTCCTCCTCCTTGGCATTGATCTCGTTGGCCTCTGCTCGAGTCAGAATGAAACTGCGCGTGGGATCGACGAAAAAACGGTGAGCTAGGGCGCTACGGCCGAGCAACATGCGAAAACCCATGTTTTCGCGATCGGTCAGGGTCATCTCGATGAGCCACTGGTCCTCACCGAGGGTGACCGGTGTTTCGATCACGACACGGGTTTCCTCGTGCCCTCCGGAATCTCGCACAAGCCGGTGTTCCTTGACGCGAGCACGCGACTGGACTTCCAGTGTCGTGTTGCCCTGGAGAGGGTGCACGCGAAAAGTGACCCACTCCTCGCCGTCCTCGAGCGTGGAGATCACTTCGAAAGCATGCAATGCAGACGTGCGTGCCCCGGTATCGACTTTGACCTTGACCCGATCGATGTCCAATTCCGGAAGCGACACCCACTCCTGCCAACCCACTAGTTTTGCCATGTGCAGTCCGCCGAACCCAAGTGAATTGGGATGTTAGTGTCTTTGATGACTTTTTTGCTGACAATATCGGTGCAATCGGTCGAAAATGCCAGTAAGAACAGAAGGTGGAGGGTCGGGGAAGTGAATCGATTCGAAGAGCAGCGGGTGATCGTCACCGGGGCAGGGTCTGGGTTCGGTCGCGCCACCGCGTTGCGCTTTGCCAGTGAAGGTGCCCGCGTACTCGGCAGCGATGTCGATGAAGAGAGCATCGCGGCGGTGATTGCAGAGATTGAGCAAAACGGGGGTCAAGCTCACGCCAACGTCTGCGACGTCTCGGAAGAGGTGCAGGTGCAAGCGATGATCGAAGCGGCGGTGACTGCCTTCGGCGGCGTGGATGTTCTTGTCAACAATGCAGGGTATTCCCATCGTCAAAACCTGCTTTGGCGGATGACGGTAGAGGAGTTCGATGCCGTGTTTGCGGTCAATGTCCGAGGTGTGTTCCTCGGCTGCAAGCATGTGATACCGGTCATGATCGAAGGTGGCGGCGGTGTCATCGTCAACATTGCCTCCGTCGGCGCCATTGCGCCGCGACCGGGGGTGACCCCGTACAACGGGACGAAGGGAGCGGTGTTGACCATGACCAAAGGGTTGGCCATGGAAACCGCGCGCCACAATATCCGTGTGAACGCGGTTAACCCAGTGGCGGCGGATACCGGTTTCATGAAAGGTGCAATGGGTGTTGATAGCCTCGATGAGGCGGCGACTGAACGGCTGGTTGCGACGATTCCCCGCGGTCGTCTGGCAACGCCGCAAGACATTGCAGGCGCGGTAACTTATCTGGCGTCCGCGGATGCTGATTTTCTCACCGGCACGTCGATCAACGTGGATGGCGGGCGCAGTATTTAGATGATAGATTCTTGGTAGGTAATGGATTTTTGTTAGGCGGCAGATTCTCGAGCATTGATGCCTTGGAATGACGGAGGTGTCGCAAGCCTGAATTGCTGTGAATTGCGGGAGGATACTATGGCGGAAGCGCATGACTACAAACAGATCGGCAGTCGGCCTGTGCGCCCGGACGGGGTAGACAAGGTGACCGGTCGAGCGCGTTTCGGGGCCGATTTGATCTTGCCGAACATGATTCACGGCAAGGTCTTACGCAGCCCCCATGCACATGCGCACATCAAGCGTATCGATGTCAGCGCTGCACGAGACATGCAGGGAGTCTATGCCGTCATTACAGGAGACGATTTTCCGGCAGTCGATGCACCGGATGTGGCTGATATTGCGAAAAACATCATGGCCAGAGACAAGGCTTTGTATCACGGTCATGCCGTTGCGGCAGTTGCCGCCGCCACACCGGCGATTGCGAATGCTGCACTGGATGCAATCCAAGTGGAATACCAGCCGCTTGCGCCCGTGCTCGATGTGATCGAGGCGATGTCTCCCGACGCGGTACTGGTAGATGAAAACAACTACACCAAGCTGCCGGAGAAACCAGACAAGCCTTCCAACGTGGCCAATATCGGTAAGCTCGAGCGCGGGGACGTGGCAGCGGGGTTCGAACAAGCCGACATCGTCATAGAGCGAGAATATAAAATTCCCATGGCCCACCAGGGTTACATCGAACCGCACGCCTGTGTGGCGAACATCGACGAAACCGGTCGAGGCTCGGTGTGGTGCTGCACCCAGGGCCATTTCGAATTCAGGGGGATGACCGCCAAGATCCTCAACAAGGATATGGCGGATCTCAAATTCATCGCCAGCGAAATCGGTGGCGGCTTCGGCGGTAAGACGGTCGTCTACTTAGAACCGTTGGCTACCTTGTTGTCGGAGAAGGCGGGACGGCCCGTCAAAATGCAGATGAGCCGAGAGGAAGTCTTTCGCGCCACGGGGCCAACTTCCGGCACCGTGACTCGAGTCAAAGTCGGTTTAAAAAACGACGGCACCATTACAGCGGCACACACCTGGTCGGCATTCGAAGCGGGGGCGTTTCCAGGTGCGCCGACGATGCCGGCCATCATGGCGATCTACGCGCCGTACGATATGGAAAACTTCTCGGTGGAAGCGTACGACGTGCTGGTCAACAAGCCCAAGGTGGCGGCCTATCGAGCGCCGGGTGCACCGCAAACCATGCATGGTTTCGAGTGCGCGTTGGATGAAGCCGCGCTCGAGCTCGGCATGGATCCCCTGGACCTTCGTTTGGTCAATGCGGCAGACGAAGGCACGCAAGCGCCATACGGACCCAAGTTCCCACCTATCGGCTTCAAGGCGTGCATTGAGGCGGCCAAGCGTCACCCCAACTATCAAAAACCCGTCCCCGAAGGCGCGGGTCGCGGGGTTGCTGCCGGGTTCTGGTTCAATATCGGCATGCAGTCGAGCGCCGAAATCAACATCAACGAAAACGGCACAGTGATGGTGATCGAGGGATCGCCGGACATCGGCGGATCGCGTGCGTCCATGTCATTGATGGCAGCGGAAACGCTAGGTGTCGACTACGAGGATGTGCGCGCACAAGTCGGCGATACGGAGAGCACCGGCTTTTGTAACGTGACGGGAGGCAGCCGCACGACTTTTGCAACGGGCATGGCCGTGACCCAAGCGTGTGAAGACGTCATCGCCGAGTGTAAAAAACGCGTAGCGATGAGCTGGGGCATAGATGAGGATCAAATCGATTGGCAGGACGGTCATGCGGTGCCTGCACCGGGTGTGAACGCAGACGTTAAACCGATGAGTCTGGCCGATATCGCGGGTAGCGCCGTGAAGACCGGTGGACCGATCCAGGGCAGAGCTTCGGTCAATGCGCAAGGTGCCGGGGCCAGCTTTTCCATCAACTTCGCCGATCTCAGAGTGGATCGCGAAACCGGCAAAGTCGATGTGTTGAGCTTCACGGCCATCCAGGACGCCGGTAAGGCGATTCATCCCGCTTACGTGGAAGGTCAAATGCAAGGGGGTGCCGCTCAAGGCATCGGTTGGGCGCTGAACGAAGAGTACATTTTCGATGAGAATGGGGTAATGGAGAATCCGGGATTTCTGGACTATCGCATACCTGTAGCCTCGGACTTGCCCATGATCGACACGGAGATCGTCGAGATCCCCAATCCGAGTCATCCATACGGAGTGCGCGGTGTCGGAGAAACACCCATTGTCGCGCCACTCGCGGTGTGTTCGAACGCGGTTTCGCGAGCGCTCGGCCAACGTCTGTGCGACTTGCCGCTGTCGCCGCCGAATATACTCAGCGCCTTGGACGGCTAGTGATACGGCGATCCGCCCAAGGACGACACGACGAGGAGATCAGACTAGGGGGCGCACGCCCCCTTTTTTGTCGGCATGTTTTGTCGGCATGGGTGCACTGAACAAGGGAGATGGTTTTGGCAAAGGTAGTACTACCGGACAGCTTCGTCGCGGTGACCCGGGGACCGCGAGAGCTGGAAACAGCAGTCGGCAATTATCGTGACCTGGTAAAAGAACTCTCGCAAACATGGCCGGGGTTGGCGGAGCTGTTGGAAAACACGGCAGTAGCAATCGACGGTCAGGTGTATCAAGACCCGTTCTTAGAGCCGATCGGCCCGGATAGTGAAGTATTTTTCATGGCACGCATCGAGGGCGGCTGACGGTATGCAGGAGTCGATGCACGCGCAACCCACACCTGAAGCGCAACGTATCGAGACACTCGATGTGCTGCGTGGCTTCGCCTTGTTGGGCATATTGCTTCTCAACATCGTCGGTTTCGGCATGCACTCGGCGACCTATTCCAATCCTGCGTTAGCCTTGGGTAGCGCTGCAGAGATTTGGACGTGGGCCAGCATCGAGATTTTCGCGGAAGGTGCGATGCGTGCGCTGTTTTCGATATTGTTTGGCGCAGGCGTAGTGCTCTTCACCACGGGCGCTGCGGCGAAGGCAGCCGGTATCCACTATCGGCGTAACTTATGGTTGCTGGCGTTCGGATTGTTCGATGCTTATGTGCTGCTGTGGAGCGGTGACATTCTCGTCAACTACGCGTTGGCCGGTATGGTGCTGTACTGGGTGCGCAACGTGCGCCCGGGAAGGCTGCTCATTTGCGCTGGCGTGCTCATCGTGCTCATGTCGCTCATGTACCTCGGTGTGGGTTATGGGCTTGGCCTCAGCAAAGAGGCGGCTCAACAAATTGCCGACGTACAGGCGGGGGAGACGGTCGATCCCGAGCTCGTGAACATGGCTGCGGCATGGGAGGATTTGAGTGAAGACTACCAACCCTCTCGAGCCGAGATGGACGAAGAATTGACGCAACGCAAGGCTTCGTACGTCAGTGCGTTTCGGTGGAATGTCGACGAGGCGACCGGCATGTTGTTGTTTGTCCTACCAATGTTTCTTTTCTGGGATGCCCTGACGCTGATGTTGATCGGCATGGGTCTCTATAAGCTCGGCATCCTTCAAGGCAGTCGATCGACGCAGTTCTACGTGTGGACCGCTGCGCTTGGTTTTTCCGTGGGCTTGCTTGTCAACAGCTATGAGGTCCGTAAGGCAATAACCGGCGAATTCGAATTGCTCAGCATCTTTGCGCAAGCGCAGCCGACCTATCATTTCGGCCGCCTCGGTATGGCGCTGGGCTACATGAGCGTACTCGTGCTGCTGGTGCGTGCAGGTACATGGCAGAGCTTGCGCACTCGTCTGGCCGATGTCGGGCGCATGGCACTGACGAACTACCTGGCTCACTCATTGATTTGTTTATTCATATTCACCGGCGCGGGATTTGCCTTGGTGGGCGAGCTGAACAGGGCGCAGTTATATTGGGTAGTGGTCGGAATCTGGCTCTTTCAGTTGTGGTTTAGCTCGTTCTGGCTGGCTAGGTATCGGTTCGGTCCGCTGGAGTGGCTATGGCGGGGATTGACCTATGGCGCATGGCCCGCAATCCGTAGAGCAGAACCCAAGGGAGGAGAAAAGACATGAAAGATCTGGCAGGCAAGACAGCGTTCGTGACCGGCGGGGCGGGCGGTATTGGTTATGCGATGGCAAGGGCCTTTCTCAACGAAGGGATGAACGTTGTCATTGCCGACGTGGATCCGCAAGCCTTGGAGAGTGCCGAGCAATCTCTAAGGGGCAGTAACGCCGAAGTGATGGCAGTAGAACTCGACGTGACCGATCGACAACGATTCACCGAGGTGGCAGATGCGGTGGAGGCGCGGTTCGGCAACGTACATGTCGTGTGCAACAATGCCGGTGTTTATCGCGGTGGATCCATGGACGCCGTCACCTACGAGGACTGGGACTGGGTGATGGGTGTCAACGTCGGCGGCGTGGTCAATGGCGTGCAAACGTTTGTCAGTCGCTTGTTACGGCACGACGAAGGCGGACACATCGTCAATACCGCCTCCATGGCTGGAGTCGTTACATCACAGGGCCTCGGGGTATACAACACCAGCAAGTTTGCAGTAGTGGGGCTGAGCGAGGCGCTACGGCAGGATCTTGCCGAGAAGCGCATCGGTGTATCGGTATTGTGCCCGGGCATGGTCAGGACGCGCATACTCGAGAGCGAGCGTACCCGGCCCAACGCATACGCCGGTGACGATCCTGATGCGAATGATGCTGCCGAAGCGCACAGCGAGATCATGAATTTGGCGATGAACACCGGCATCGATCCGGCCGAGGTTGCAGACTTGGTGGTCAAAGGCATCAAAGAGGAGCAGTTCTACTTGTTCCCGCACGCAGAATTGAAAGGTAGTGCCGAGGCGCGCATGCAGGAGTTGCTGGGTGCTTTCGGCGAGGCCGATCCTGAGCGCTTAAAGGCACAAGAACAGTTCATGGCGCAACTGCTCAAGTAGCGCTATTCACGGACCAAACCCGCGCCGCCATGGCGATGGCGGTGCTGCGGACGTCGTGCGGCCATTCGACTGTGCTGGCCAGAAAGTCGTGTTCGTTGGCGGCATAAAGCGCCCGCGTCGCCTCTTCGAAACCGGGTAGATCCCCGGCCGTCGCGTTGGTGAAACGATAAACGGCATCCTGTACGGCGCGACGTTCAGCTACCGGATCGCGGCGCGCGGCATCCACCAGTTTGCGCAGCGTCGCAGACGCACCGCCGGGTTGGGCTGCCAGCCAGTCCCAGTGCCGCGGCAGCAACGTGACTTCCCGGCTGACCACACCGAGCTTGGGCCGGCCGCGGGCGCGCGGTCTGTCGAGCCGGTCCGGGTGGTGCGCGTCCAGCCAAAGCGCCACCTGTTCGGCATCACCTTTAAGATCGACGTCGATCAGGCGTCCACTGGCAATATCGAAAATGTGCGTCAATGCGCTGGCTTCAGCCGACACGCGCGCATGGCAGGCCAGGGCAGCATCCAGTAACGAACCGCCGCCGATGCGTGCGGTCCCTTCGAAAGCGATGTAAGGGTCCATGCCGTACTCCGAGGACAAATAATACTACCCGATTTTTATTATTTTATACCCGGGCTTAATTGACCGCAAGCGGGACGGTGCGAAACGCAATCAGGCTGACCTTGTAGGTCGTGGGATCGCCGTGGTAGGCCACTCGCGCGCCGTCGCGGACGGCGAGCAGCGCCTGGCGGTCACCGGCCAGGTTGACGACTTCGTCGCATTGCAGCGGTGTACTGTCGAGGTGACGTAACAAATCCTGCCCAAGTGTGCGCAGGTTGGTGGGGACAGTGCTGATCCCCACGAGGGTCTGGTCGCCGCAGATTGCGACGAAGCTGCGAAAGTACTTGGGACGTTTGAGGTCGGCCTCCGAGATGTCCAACTCGCCTTGCTCGACGATGCCGGGCCCTACCTGCAGAGCATTGGCGAACAGCCCGCGTTGGAATGCTTGTTTATGCACCACCCCGATGGCTTGGTCGGTGAAGCCCAGAACACGTGTATAGCCATGCCTCTGAAGTTCACTCAGCTCACGACCCTCCACTTGCAACAATCCGACCGGTTCCAGGCTGTGCAATTCAGAGACGAATCCACTGCCGATCACCAAACGGATGTCTGGATCGGTCATGGCGTCGGCGGCGGCGATGCCGACCTTCGGGCGACCGATCAACTCCGGCTGTAACTCGTTGTTGTCAATGGCGACAACGAGCAGTTGTGAATCGCCGTCGATGCGAACAGCGTCGAGATTCCCGGCGTTGAGAATAACCTGAATGGCATCGTCGTCCGAAGCAGGTAGCGTGCCGCGGGGTACCACCTGAGCGGGCTCGGAACGCTTCGAGGGTTGTCCGCTGCGCTGCGATTCCGTGCAGGCGAACAAAGTAGCGGACACCGCGCAGGCGAATATCCAATATCGGCACCGCGTTGCCGTTCTAGTCATCAATGCTATTGTCCAACTTCGTGTTCAAGTTCCTGTGCGCTAATCGGGTGGTCCTCGGAAACGCTGGCATGTTACCGCAAATCGTTGCTGCGTCGAGAGCATGCCAAACGCCTAGGGCAGCACGCGCCAGCCGCGCCAACCGGGGCCCCGCAGGACGACTCCAGGCAGCGCACCGGTCGGTTTGCCTTCGTGCAGCACCCACGCGCCGTTCACCATCACGTAGCGCATGCCAGTGGCATAACGGTGGGGAGCTTCGAACGTGGCGCGATCGGCGATGGTCTGCGGGTCGAAAATGGCGATGTCCGCGTAGTAGCCGGACTTCAGAAGACCGCGCCGGTGCAGCTTGAGACGTTGCGCCGGCAACGCAGTCAAGCGGTGGACGGCTTCGTGAAGGGGTAACAGAGCGTGTTCCCGCACGTATCTGCCCAACAGCCTTGCAAAGTTGCCGTAAGCGCGCGGGTGTGTGCTGGTTTCGACGAATACCCCTTCGGCAGCCAAGGCAGCGGCGTCGGAGCCGAACGTGACCCAGGGTAATCTGACGATACGCCGTACGTTGGCTTCGGACATGAGGAAGTAGACGACCTGCACCTGGCTACCGTCTTCCAGCACCAGGTCGATGGCGGTCTCTTCGCTGGTCTGTCCACGATCTCGGGCGACCTGTGCCAGGGTTTTACCGGTCAAGTGGCGCAGCGACGGATTGCGAAAGCCCACCAACAGGGTCTTGTCCGCACCCGCAGCAAGCATCAAGTTTTCCCAACCGGCGTTGGGGGCGCGCATTTCTCGCGCCACACGCGCTCTGATCTGCGGGTCCTGCAGGCGTGCCGCCCAAGCGCTGTAGCCACCCTCCTGCACCCAGGGTGGCATGGCGGCGTCGAGGCCGGTGGATGCCGCCGTATAGGTATACATGTTAGCGCCGACGGTTAAGCCGGAATAGCGCGCGGCGTTGATGCGCGTGATGGCTGTATCCAGTTTCGGCCAGTTGTTCCGGCCGCTGACCTTGAAGTGATAGATCTCTCCGCGCGCGTTACTCTTTTCGACGATTTCCAGGAATTCATCGAGCGCTTCGAGCAACCGGTCGCCTTCGCTGCGCAGGTGGGAGACATAGAGACCCTTGCTGTTGGCGGCGACCGTCGCCAGCGCGGTCAGTTCTCGCGTACCGGCATAGAACCCCGGTGCGTAGATGAGCGAAGAGCTCAAACCCATGGCGCCGTCGAGCATGGCTTGGCGTACCAGCCATTTCATGTTGTTGAGTTCGGGTTGGGTGGGTTGTCGATCCGCGTAACCGAGTTCGTGCACCCGCACGGTCGTGGCGCCGACGAACGATGCGACGTTCACACCGAGGCCCCGAGTTTGCAGGTGATCGAGGTACCCACCCAATGACGACCAGGTGACGTCGAATTTACCGTCCGCGCTCGCCGCCAGGTCATGCTGCATGCGTGGGTTCAAGGGCCCCATGGAACGGCCCTCGCCAAAGACCTCCAAAGTGACCCCCTGGTACACGTCGCTCAGCCCGCGCGGGTCAATCAACAAAGTCTCGCCCGCCCAGCTCAACATATTGATAAAGCCGGGCGTCACCGCCAAGCCGCTCGCGTCGATCTCGACATCTGCGCGATGTGCGGAAAGATCGCCGATGGCGGCAATACGATCGCCCTGGACGGCGACGTCGGCACGCTCAGGAGGTCGGTTGAGACCGCTGAAAACGTTACCGTTGCGAATGATTTTCTCGTAGTTGTCAGCGCTAGTGAAATGTCCCCACAGGGTGAGTAACCCAACGATGAGAACTGTGACCCGCGTACGCATACGATCAGGACTTCTTGAAACCGGGCAGAGGTGTCTGTCGATTGGTGACGTAGACACCTATCCCGGCAAGGCCGACCGCGAGAAGAAAGGTCGGCGTCAGCGGGTCTTCGAACAGCAACCAGCCGAAGGCGATGCCGAATATCGGTGCCAGCAAACCAAACGACGCCATATTCGAAACCGGGTAGATCGACAGAATCCAGAACCACACGAGAAAGCCGATGGCCACGACGAAAATCACCTGAAACGCGAATATGCCGTAGATCAGCGGCGTCGGCTCGCGCACTGTTTCGCCGAATAGTGGGGCGAGCGCCGTCAACAACAATGCAGAAACGCCGAGCTGATACAACAAATTCATTTCGGGAGAACACCGGTTGAGCCTGGTGGTGCGCGTCAGTAATGCAATACCAGCCCAGAACAGGCCACCTGCTAGAGCGAGCAGGTCGCCCAACCATGCTTGGGGGCCGGCTGTGCCCAGGTCGCCGGTCAGCGCGATCGCGATTCCGGTCAGCGCGAGCGCAAGCCCGACTGTTTTGTTGATTGTCAGAGGTTCATCGGGCAGTAGAAAGTGAGCACCGATCGCCACCCATACCGGCATGACATAGAAAAACAGACTGACCCGCGCGACAGTGGTGTAGTCGAGCGCGATGAAGAGCAGGCAAAACTCCATCGAGAACAGTAGTCCGTTGACGATCCCGAATGGCGCCGAACCGTCGGTTACGGAGAGCTTGCGCCGGGCCAACAACGCAAACAGCAATACCGGCAGGAATGCGCAAAGCGAACGGAGTCCGGTTTGAAAGACCGGCGCGAATCCGGCGTTGACGATTTTCACCAACGCTTGGTTCAGCCCCAGCAAAACACTGAAGGCCACGAGGATCGAAGCGCCGGTCGCGTCCATACGGTCTTTGAGGGCTACAGACACCGGAGCGTCGATTGGGTTCTCGCGGGACATGTCTTAAGAGCGTACTGCGAAGTGCACGGGCGTTGCTGCGTCCTAATCAAAGTCAGCGATGATATACAATTGGCGTAGATCTTGTGCACCGAGTGGCCAAACGTGTCCGATCCGCCAAACGCAAAAACTCACCGTAACAGACATCTCCGGCAGCGTCTGGACCATCGACCGCGGGACCACGCAAGCGTGCGTCGGGGGAGTTTCAAACGCTTGGCACGTACTGTCGTGCTTGGCACCGGGGCATTGACCGCAGTCATCCTGTGGCTGGGTGACCAGTACGGCATCGAGCGGGAAGTCATCCTCGACTTCCTGCTTTCAAGTGCGCTGTTTATCGGCCTGCTGATCGCCCTCGGTTTGACAGGCGCTTTCGTGCTGTTGGCGGTCAAGCGTCTGACCAAACGTTCGGACTAGTCCAGGTCCTCCAAAAAGCGGTTGGTGCGAGGGATGTAGTAGTTTTCTTGATCGAGTGAGAAGGCAATGTGGTGGGCGCGGCCGAGGATCAATTCGCGCTCGACAAAGCCGATGATGCGTGAGTCTTGGCTGTTGTCGCGGTTGTCGCCCAGAACCAGGTACTGACCTTGCGGCACTTCGACCGGTGCGAACGAACGCATCAGCGGTGCTTGGTAACGCCGGTGAGACATGATGGTACGGCTTTGGCCCAGGAGTGTCTCGCGTACCACTTCGAAGCGTTCGAGGCCCGCAGCTTCAAGGGCCGCCGTAACGGAAGCGGACAGCTCGATGGGCTCATACGTTGCACTTTCTCCGTTGACGACCAGACGGTTGTTGACGAGCTGCACCGTGTCGCCGGGGACGCCGATCACGCGCTTGACGAGCATGCGTCCGTCTTTCGGAGATTCGAACGTCACCACGTCGGAACGTTGCGGATCGGCCCAGCTGGCCAGTCGCATAAGCGTGAATGGAATGCGCAGGTCGTAAGCCAGCTTGTCGACGACGATGCGATCACCCTCGAGGATTGACGGTACCATCGAACTGGTGGGCACATGATTCCAATCGGCGACGGCCGATCGAAAGAGCAGCATGATCACTATGAACAGCGCAAAACCACGCCACTCTCGCCACAGTCGTGTGCCGCGACTCATGCTGGGTGTTGTCGACGGTGCTTCCATCACCGCTATTCCGCAGGGTTGACCTTGTCGAATGCCGCGAGTTGCTCGGGTGTGGCTTCGAGCTGATGCTTGTCCTTCCACTCCGCGTAGGTCATTCCATAGACGCGTTCGCGCGCTTGTTCGAGATCGATAGTCACGCCGCGTTCTTCTGCAGCCGCCTTGTACCATTTCGACAGACAATTGCGACAGAATCCGGCCAGAACCATCAGATCGATGTTTTGTACATCCTTGCGTTCATCCAGGTGTGCAAGTAGGCGGCGAAACGCTGCGGCTTCGATTTCCGTCGTTTGTGAAGGGGTGGTCGATTCTGCTTCGCTGCTCATGGTTTCGTCTGTCGTTCCAGGTAAATGTAGGTGAGAGGTGTTGCGTTCCTAACGCTGCTCGTCGCGGGTGAACACCCAGTCGTCCTCTTTTGACAACTGTTCGTTGAATGCATAGCCATCGTAGTCGAACTGTTTGAGCCCTTTCATGGTCCTGACGCGACGATCGATCATGTAGCGCGCCATCAGACCTCGTGCCTTCTTAGCGAAAAAGGAAAGAAACCGGTACTTGCCACTGCGGCGTTCCTTGAAACTCACATTGATGATGCGGGCGTCGATGTCGTGCTCTTGCAGTACATTGTAGTACTCGTTGGAGGCAAGATTGACGAGTACATCGTGGCGTTGTTCTGCCAACGCCCGGTTGAGCGCGCTCGTGACCTTGTTGCCCCAGAATTCATACAGATCTTTGCCGGCGGCGGTGGTCAGCGGGGTGCCCATCTCGAGCCGATACGGTCGGATGCGGTCGAGCGGTCTGAGCAGGCCGTGCAAGCCGCTCAAGATCCGCAGGTGTTTTTGGGCGTAGGTAAAGTCGCGTTCCGTCAATGTCTCGGCCCCCAAACCGATATAAACGTCGCCCTTGAAGGCAAGCACTGCAGGACGTGCAGCGTCGTCGTCGAAATCCGGTTGCCAGGCGCCGTAGCGTTCCACGTTGAGCGTGGCGAGCTTGTCGCTGATTCCCATCAGTTCGGCAAGTTCGTGCGGCGCAAAGCCGCGCAACACTTTGATCAGCTTGCGCGATTCGTCGACAAACTCTGGCTCGCTGTGTTTCTTGGTGACAAGGGGGGTTGCGTAATCCAGCCTTTTCGCAGGGGACAAGATAGCCAGCATAGAATGTAGGTCTTAGTCCTTGAGTCGTTCAGACTGGCTAGTTTAACCGATCCCAGGTAACGTAATCACAATAAATCGAAGGGCTCGCGCCACGCCGCACGCCACCCTTTCGGAGTTTGGTCGCTTGAAGATGGTCAGCCGCACCCACGAAGGCTTGGTGCGGGTCAACAACGAAGACTGTGTGCACGTCGACTCGCACAGGGGCTTTGCCGTATTGGCGGACGGGATGGGTGGCTTGCTTGCCGGCGAAGAGGCGAGTGCGGTGGCTGTCGAATCGATCTGCCGCCGATTGGTCGACGCTAACGAGCATCCAACAACGGCCGCGGCGCTCGAGAAAGTCATACTTGCGGCTCACGACGCGGTACTGCAACACGCCAAAGAACTGAATTACGTGGGCAAGATGGGGACCACGCTGCTCGTCTGGGCGCATTCCGAGGACGCCTCGAGTGCAGTGTTCGGCCACGTGGGCGACTCCCGCCTCTACAGCTTCGTCGATGGTACGCTGACGCGGGAGACCACGGACCATACGGTGGCGCAGCGGATGATCGACATGGGGCAGTTTCCCGCAGATCAGGCCTACCGTGCTCCGAATCGGCACGTGCTGACGCAAGCCGTCGGACTGCCGGGGGTGTGTGTGCCGACCTGCGACGTCATGGGAGATGCTAACCGGCGTTTGCTGCTGTGTAGCGACGGGCTCTCGGACATGATTAACGATCAGCGGCTGGGTGAACTGCTCGCAGAACCCGACTTGGAACGGTGTGCCGATGTCCTCATTGCCGAAGCGTTGGCGGAAGGGGGGCGCGACAACGTCACGATCGCGCTGATCGATCAGTAACGTTCGAACCAGAGTCACAGCAACGTTGTTATAATGCGCCTTTAATGAGCGGTGAGTAGGTAGTCGACGTTATGAACACGGGTGGTGAAGACCGGGCGGAACGGATTGAACGATCGCTCGACAACGGTCTTGAGTTGATACATCTCGAAGTGATCGACGAAAGCGCCAACCACAGTGTGCCGCAGGGTGCGCAGAGTCATTTCAAGGTGATCGCGGTAGCGTCTGAGTTCGAAGGTACTCAGCGCATCGCACGGCATCGCCTCGTCAATGAGTTGCTTCAACGTGAGTTTGCCTCCGGTATGCATGCGCTGGCACTCCACACTTACACTGCAGACGAGTGGCGGGCGCGCTTCGGCGACGTGCCGATGAGCCCGCCATGCGCTAAGCGCGACAGCTGATGCGCCGCGTCGTCACGTTTTACAAATTCTTCGCCATCGAAGATCCGGCTGCGATGTCCGAGTCACTACAAGCGGCCTGCGCAGCAAGGCAGATCAAAGGCACCATTCTCGTGGCAGGCGAAGGCATCAACGGCACGCTGGTCGGCGCAAAGGCAAAGCTCGAGGCGTTGACCGAAGACTTGCGCCGGTTGACGCACCAGGAGGTCGCATTCAAGTGGTCCGATCTCCAACCCGACAACCCGGGCTTTCATCGGCTCAAAGTGCGGACCAAGCCGGAAATCGTGAGTTTCGGCGTAGCCGATCTCGAGGTTGAGCAAACCGGTGTTCACGTCGGTGCGCAAGAGTGGAATGCGTTGCTGGCTGACCCGCAAGTGTGTGTCATCGATACGCGCAACACTTACGAGATCGACATCGGCACCTTCCCGGGCGCATTGAACCCGAGAACGACCAATTTTCGCGAGTTCCCACAATGGGCCGATGCGCACCTGCCTGAAGACCGCACACAGAAAATCGCCATGTTCTGCACCGGCGGCATTCGTTGTGAGAAGGCATCGGCGTATCTTGTGGCGCAAGGTTACGAATCGGTCTATCAGCTCGACGGTGGCATTCTCAAATACCTCGAGACGGTTGCCGAGGATCGCAATCGTTGGTCGGGGGAGTGCTTCGTGTTCGACCAACGAGTGTCGGTCGATGCGTCACTTCAGCAGGGCCGGTACCAGCAGTGCTTTGCCTGCCGCCATCCGGTGTCTGCCGAGGACATGGCGTCGCCGGAGTACGAACAAGGGGTGAGCTGTCCACACTGCAGTAACGTTGGCGAAGCGGAGCGAGCTGCGCGTTTGCGCGAGCGGCAAAAGCAAGTCGACCTTGCCAGGCAACGCGGCGAGCACCACATCGGCGGACCCCAAGTGACCAGCGGCGCAGCTGACCGCTGCTAAGGTAAACCACCGGAACCCGCGTTGCGCGGGATTGACGGTGTGTCCGGTGACAACTCCTGTGACAACAAGGGTGCGAGCGTGGTCAGCACCGCCTGGACCAGAAGCGGTTGCGCAACGGCGGTGGGGTGGATCCCGTCGTTTTGCATCATGCCGGGTTGGAGTGCCACGTCTTCCAGCAGGAATGGAATCAGTGCGGTATCCGTAGCGCTCGCCACCTCCGCGAAGACACCGTCGAAGGCACGTGTGTAACGCGGTCCATAGTTGGGTGGGATGCGCATGGCGGCGATCACGGGCACTGCTCCTGCCCCGCGGACTAGCTCGACCATTCGAGTCAGGTTACTGCGGATCTTGGCAACGGGATAGCCTCGCAAGCCATCGTTACCGCCGAGTTCTATGATGACCAATTGCGGATGCAGCTCATCGAGCACACCCGGCAGCCGTGCGAGTCCGCCCCCCGTCGTTTCACCGGAGACACTGGCGTTGGCCACCTGCCAAGCCGCCTCCTCGGTCCGCAACCGCTGGTCCAGCAAGTGGACCCATCCCTGTTCGCGTTGAATCCCATACGCTGCGCTGATACTGTCGCCCATCACCACAATGAGCTGCGATTGATCGTTCGACGCAGACCGCGTCTCAGCGAGCAGCGTCGATGAGACCGTGTTTGAGACCTGACTCGAGGCGTTGTTTGAGGCAGAGGTCGAATTGGCCGATGTGCCGCTGGCATTCAGAGCCGTGGTCGCAAACAACGCCAACCAAGCCGCTAAACGCAGTAGAGCGTACGGCACCACGGCATGATTCCTCGACGCAGCGCGGTTTTTACAATCAGAGTAGTATCGTAGTAAATGACGCATCCGGTAGTTAGAGCACAAAAAGTCGCAAAAGTTGTCGCTACGGCGAGTGGCGATCTCGTCATATTGGATGGCATAGATCTCGAAATCAATCGCGGCGAAACGGTCGCCGTAGTAGGGGCATCCGGCAGCGGTAAGACCACGCTGTTAGGTATTTTAGCCGGACTAGACTCCGCCACCGGCGGTACGGTCCAACTTCTGGACGAAACGCTGACCGAACTGGATGAAGAAGCACGCGCGCTGGTTCGCGGACGCCATGTAGGTTTCGTCTTCCAATCCTTCCAATTGCTGGCGAGCTTGACCGCGCTCGAAAACGTCATGCTGCCAGCGGAGTTGCGTGGCGAAGCGATCGCGGAAACGCAAGCTCGAGAATTACTGGTCAAAGTGGGTTTAGGCGACCGGCTTGGACACTATCCTCGACAGCTGTCGGGCGGGGAGCAACAGCGTGTCGCCATCGCCAGGGCCTTTGCGTCCAATCCCACGGTGTTGTTTGCCGACGAACCCACCGGTAATCTCGATACGCACACCGGCGAAGTGATCATCGACCTGCTATTCGAACTGAACGAAGAATTCGACACGACGCTGATCATGGTTACGCACGACGTTCGGCTGGCAGACCGCTGCGATCGTACGATTGCGATTAGTGCGGGGCGCATCGCTGCGGACGAAGACAGCGAGCAGTACAACGGCCGCCTTGCGCTGGATGGTGACGCAGAGGGACGAGTGCGATGAACTTCGCGTTAGTCCGCCGCATGGCATTGCGGGATATCCGCTCGGGCGAAATGGGCCTGTTGCTCGTCGCGCTGGTGGTGGCGGTCGGTACCGTCACCTCGATTAGTCTTTTCGTGGATCGCCTGCACCAGGCGTTGTTGCTCGAATCGGCCAACTTTCTCGCCGCCGACCGACAGATTTCGAGTTCGCAGGAGATTCCGCAGACGTTTCGCGATACTGCGCAGTCCATGGGGTTGGAGATCGCCGACACCATGGTCTTTCCGTCGATGGTGTTTGCGGGTGACGCCAATCAACTCGTTAGCGTCAAGGCGGTCAGCGACGCATACCCCTTGCGCGGTGAACTCATCGTTGCGGATGCACCATTCGTGCGCGGGTACCCCATCGACCAAGTGCCTGCGGCTGGGGAGGTGTGGTTGGATTCGCGGCTCTTTCCGGCGTTGGGCGTAGCTGCTGGCGACGTCATCGAAGTGGGGCTGGCGGAACTGGTGGTCTCTCGCGTGCTGGTCACCGAACCGGATCGCGGTGGTTCGTTCTTCGACCTCGGACCGCGCCTGCTCATGAACCTGGCGGACGTGCCTGCAACCGAAGTCGTGCAGCCCGGCAGTCGTATCTCCTACCGTCTGCTGGTGCGCGGCGAGGAGGCGGTGCTCGGTGACTTGAAAACCGCGCTCGAAGACGATCTCAAACCCAACTACCGTTGGGTCAGCATACGCGAGAGCAGCCCGCGCATTGGCAATGCATTGGATCGGGCTGAGAGTTTCCTCTTGTTGGGTGGCCTCTTAGGCGTTCTGTTGGCAGGTATTGCCGTCGCATTGAGCGCGCACCGCTATGCAGCGCGGCACTACGATCACGTTGGCGTGCTCAAGACGTTGGGCGCGACACCTAAACAGATACTCTTCGGTTTCTTGAGTATCCTGCTGCTCGTCGGAGCGGTCGCGATCGCTCTGGGGCTGGCTGTGGGGGGTGGACTGCATCTGATCATCGTGCAGATTCTTTCTTCCATGATTCCGGTAGCGTTGCCCGCGCCGGGACTGCGGCCGTTTTACCTAGGTATCGCCACCGGCTTGATCTGCGCGCTCTCGTTTGCGATGCCGGCGTTCATTCACTTGAAAGACGTGTCGCCGATGCGGGTGATTCGGCGTGATCTGGGTGTGCCACCGGTCAGTCAATGGGTATCGTACGGTGCCGCCATCGCGGGCAGTATCCTGTTGCTGATCTGGTACAGCAAGAGTGTGTTTCTGACGTTCTGGACCATCGTCGGCGCTGTCGGTGTGTGCGCTGTGTTCGGTGCGATCGCGCTGGTGCTCCTAAAGTCCAGTCGCACGGTGGGGATGCAGGCCCGCAGTGGATGGAAACTCGCACTGTCGGGATTGCAGCGGCGTCGCAAGGAGAATACTGCGCAGATTCTCATCTTCGGCTTGGCGATCATGCTGCTGTTGGTTCTGGTGTTGATACGCACGGCGCTGGTGACGGAGTGGCGTGCGCAGGTGCCGCAGGATGCGGCGAATCACTTCGTCATGAACGTGTCCGCCGACGAAGTCGATTCGGTGCAGTATCTCATTGAGACGCACGCCAAGAGCGGCGATTTTCTGTACCCGATGATTCGCGGCCGTATCGTCGCAGTCGACGAGATGGACGCCAAGACGTATCAGACCGAAGTCGTGCAACGCGGTCCGGGTGAGGGTCCGCGGGTCGCGTCGGAACGCAACTTGACGTGGATGACCACGTTGCCCGAAAGCAACGAAGTCGTCGAGGGACAGTGGTGGTCAGCGGATACCGATCGTTTAGAGGCATCGCTCGAGCGAGACTACGCTGAGGATCTGCACCTCGGCATCGGTGATCAGCTGACCTTCAACGTCGGCGGACAGGAAGTCATCGCCGAAGTGACCAGCATTCGCTCGCTCGAATGGGAAAGCATGAGTCCCAATTTCTTCGTGATCCTTTCACCACCCGCGCTGCGTGACTTTCCTGCCACCTACATGACCAGTTTCTACCTTACACGCGAAGAAAAGGGCTTTCTCAACACGCTGCTCAGCGCTCACCCGACCATCACGGTGCTCGAGATCGACGCGTTGATCGAGCAGGTCAAGAGCATCGTCGATCGCGTGACGCAAGCGGTCGAATTGGTGTTGGGTCTGGTTCTGGCGAGCGGTTGCCTGGTATTGATCGCCAGCATTCAGGCCAGCCGCGATACACGCATGGCAGAGCATGCCTTGGTCCGTACGCTGGGCGGCACCCGGCGTCTCATCGGTAGTTCGCTGGCTGCCGAATTCCTTGTGCTCGGCGCCTTTGCTGGCGTAGTGGCGGTGTTCGGTGCCGAACTCACAGTGGCTGTCTTACAGACCCAAATCTTCGAGCTGGATGCGCAGATGCATCCCTGGGTGTGGCCGGTGGGGCCGTTGGTGGGGGCTGTGATCATTGCGGTGGTTGGCTTGATGGGCAGTCGCAGCCTCATCAATTCCCCACCGATGGCGGTGCTGCGCGGTTTCAACTGAAGCGCGCGCAGCGCGTCAAGAGTTTGACGCGTACACGCCGGGTACAGGTGATTATCTCGGCAAGCCCCGAACCATTATCCCAAATCACTCACGCCGTGCCGCGAGAATGTGGTCGATGTGGCAAATGTGAGGGCTGAACATTGCAACGGGGAGGCGCGCGTCTAGCGTTAACAGAGATGCCCTAAAAAGGTAATAACTGTTCGTGAGTCACGCCGTTGCAGGACGCCCTGCTACCCCGGAATTAGACGCCAGTCGCATGATCTCCATGAGTGGGTGGCGCCTGGGTGTGCTCGTGGTGTGTGCCGTGTTTACGATCTATCTTTCCTATTCGGCGCACATCGCGCGCGAACTCCAGCAACGCACCGCCGCGCTTGCGCATCAGATTGATCGCACGATGGGACCGGCGGCGCTGTCACAGCCTGCCGCCTGGGTGATTCGTCTCAACCAACTGTATCCCCAGATAGACAGATTGGTCCCGCCGCTCGGGCGCGAACTTGCGGGATCGCTCAGCGCCGCAACCGTACGCCTTGAGCATCGACTTAAGCAGGGAGAAACACTGGCGCCGTCGGAGCAGGTCGCCCTGGCTACCCATCTGGCTGAGCTTGCTTCGCAGTTGCGGCTCGCGAGCTTGCGTGCGGAGCGACGCCATGCCTATGCATTGCATGCTTCTTATTGGGCGCTTATCGGTTTGATCTTCAGCATTGTGGCGCTGCTACGCCGTCGTTCGCGGTTGACGTACTCTACGGTCGCGGACGTGATGCAGGATCGCGTTTTTTTCACGCATCTCGAGGCCAGCGTGTACCTGACAGATTGTGACGACTGCATCCTGCGGGGGAATACCGTCATAGCCGGCAAGTGTGGCTATAAGGAGGCGGATCTCAACGGACGCAACCTCTTCGAAGACGCCAACGATCCGTCTCTGTTGGATGACATGTACGGGCAGCTGGCCGCCACGGGACGGTGGAGCGGTGAGCTGGGATTGCGCAGCCGCGATGGCTCGGTCGTCTACGAACGTGTGCACCGCTGGACGGTGGCAGATTACCCGGCTGAACCCGGCGGTATCGTCACAGTGTCCAGCGATTCCGTTACGGCCACGGATGAGCACCGTTTGATGTTGTGGCAAGCGCATCACGACAACCTCACCAAGCTGCCCAACGCCAATCTACTTCAGGAACGCTTGTCGCGCACACTGGTTGCGTGCAAGCAAGGATCGGACCCGGGTGCAGTCATCTCCGTCGATCTCGACAACTTCCAACAACTCAACGATTCCCTGGGCCACGCCAAGGCAGACCGCGTGCTGACAGAGGCGGCTTATCGCATAGCCATGTGTGCGCGGGAATCAGATACCGTTGCGCGCATGGGCAGCGACCTGTTTGTGGTGCTGCTGGATGGCATGACCGAAACCGGCCTGGCAGAGCGCGTGGCCAGTGCGATCGTCGCCAGTGTCGCCAGGCCATTCTATGTCGACGATACGGAACTGTTCATCACCGCGAGCGCCGGGGTGACGGTATTCCCGGACGACGGTACCGAGGAGGGGGAACTGCTGCAGAAAGCCGATGCCGCAAGAATGAGCGCGAAGGCCGAAGGCGGGAATCGCGTATGTTACTTCGAAGCGGCGATGAATGCCGCAGCGGCGCGTCGCTTGGAGTTGGAGACCCATTTACGCAAAGCCATCGAGCGCGATGAGCTGGAACTCTATTACCAGCCCGTCATAGACGTGCAAAAAGACAGCGTGTGCGGCGCGGAAGCGCTGCTGCGCTGGCGTAACGATGCGCTGGGTATGGTATCGCCCGGAGAGTTCATCCCGGTCGCCGAGGATTCGGGTTTGATCATCGCCATCGGCGCCTGGGTGATCGAGCAGGTGCAGCGGCAACAACGACATTGGATCGATGTGTTGGGACTCAATTTACGGGTGTCGCTGAATGTCAGCGCGAAACAGTTCAATACCCCTGAGGCCGCACGGGGACTCTTGAGGCACTTCGACGGCGCAGCCGCCGAGCGCTTGTCGGTAGAGGTAACGGAGTCCGCGTTGATGGACGACGATCCCGGAGCCGAGGTGTTTTTAAACGGACTTCGCGCAGCGCATATCCCCGTCGCTCTCGATGATTTCGGTACCGGCTACTCTTCCATCGGCTATCTCAGAGATTTCGAGTTCGATGTCTTGAAGGTCGACCGCAGTTTCATTCGCAACCTCGACCGAGCACGGGACTACGGATTGGTGGCTTCGATCATTTCGATGGGTAACATCTTGGGGATGTGCGTCACCGCCGAGGGTGTGGAGGACGCCGAGCAGCTCGAGCGATTGCGTCAAATCGGCGTGCATCAGGTACAGGGTTTCTTCTATGCCAAGCCCATGCCGGTCGCTGAGTTCGAGGCCTTTGTCAGCGCTTATGAGGATCGCGATCTGCAGCCAAAGAGCGTCGATACACCGGTTGCTTATTAGCGCCTAAATCCGTAAAACGTCCTCCCGCCAATGAGGATAGTCGGAAACAGAGTCACCCAATGGATCGTATGGACGTAGACGCGTTGAACGTGTCGGTGCCTGCGCACGGGAAGTCCCCCACTCGCAAGCACAACTACGAGAAGAACAAGACACACAAGAAGCTGCGACGCTTGGTCGGGCGTGCGATCGACGATTTTGCGCTTGTTGAGAACGGCGATGTGGTCATGGTGTGCCTGTCCGGAGGCAAAGATTCGTACACGATGCTGGACATCCTGCTGAATCTTCAGCAGCACGCGCCGGTCGAGTTCGACATTCACGCCGTCAATTTGGACCAAAAACAACCCGGCTTTCCCGAACGTGTGCTGCCGGACTACCTCTCGAACTTGGAAGTGGCGTACACAATTCTCGAGGAAGATACCTACAGCATCGTCAAAGCCAAGACACCGGCCGGCAAGACGACTTGCCCGATATGCTCGCGCTTGCGACGCGGCATTCTGTATCGGCATGCGCGTGAAATCGGAGCGACCAAGATCGCCCTTGGCCATCATCTGGACGATGTCGTTGAAACGCTGTTTCTGAACATGTTTTACGGTGCGCGTTTGAAAGCGATGCCGCCCAAACTCAAGAGCGACGACCAGACCAATGTCGTCATACGGCCGCTGTACTACTGCCGCGAGCGCCTGATAGAACAGTGGTCCGACGAGGTGCAGCATCCCATCATTCCCTGCAACCTCTGCGGGTCGCAGGACCAGGCCAAACGCCAGGTGATCAAAGCGATGCTGCGGGAGTGGGACCGGACGGATCCCGGTCGCGTGGAAAACATTGCCAAAAGTCTGGCACGAGTCAGTCCGTCACACCTTGGCGATAGCCAACTGTTTGATTTCGCTGCGCTGAGCGCTCGGCGTCTGGACCGCATTGCCGTTGCCGCGGTGGATGAGCGGGATTAGCCGAGACGGTCGACGCCTGTCGATCGCTCAGCCTTGTTTCGTGCTACCCAGGTCGGAAGCCCGCAATCGAACTTCGTTGCTGGCTACGGCTTCGGCGGAATTCAACACCTCAATGAGTGCGATCTCAAAACTCTGTGCCAAGCCGAACAGGTTGCTGCGTTTACCGTCCGCCAACGCACGCTCGAGGGTTTTGGCGGCCTCCTGCAATCGCTCGGCGCCGAAACTGCCCGCCACGCCGTGGATGTTGTGGGTCAGGCGCTCGGCCTCTTCGAATTGTTTGTTGCCAACGAATTCCCGGACCTTGGCTCCGGCATCGCCGTAGTAGCGGCCGAAATCCCCCATCAACTTCACCATCAACTGGACGTTGCCGTTGTGGTTTTTGATAGCGACGCCCAGATCGATGCCGGGCACGCGTTGAGCGTCGAGTCCCAATTGTGCGGCGAGATCGACATTACTCGGTAACTTGTCGGTGCGTTCTGCATCGGTCGCACGGCGTCGGGGGCGCGATGCGGTATCTGACGTTGTGGCAGGGAGTACGGACTCGAGTGCCGTCAACAGCACGTCGAAGTCGATGGGTTTCGTCACGTAGCCGTTGCAGCCCGCTTCCAAAGCCAGGGCCTTGCGCTCGGCGAGCGCGTCGGCGGATACCGCGATGATGGGCACGTCGATGTCTTGGTCGCGCAGTACTTTCGTCGCTTCGAGACCGTCCGTTTGAGGCATGTGGATGTCCATCAGGATGACATCGTAGGTTTGTTCCACGGCGGCATGAATGGCCTGGCGTCCGGTCTCGGCAATGTCGACCGATGCCCCGGCACGCTGTAAAAACTCCAAAGCCAGCTGTTGGTTGATGGGGTTGTCCTCCGCGACGAGGATGTTGCGTCCGCTTAGAATCGACGTTGGTGCTTGGCGCGTCTGGACCGGTGCTTGCTCTGCGACAGCCGCCGTATCCGCCCACCCCAGTGACACGGTAAACGTAAACGTCGAGCCTTGCCCCGGCGTCGAGTCGACCGTGATCGTGCCGCCCATGATCTCGACCAAGTGCTTGCAGATCGACAAACCGAGCCCGGTGCCGCCGTAACGCCGGGTGGTCGACGACTCAGCCTGCTCGAACGAATCGAATAAGCGCACCAGATGTTCTTCGGCGATGCCGATACCGGTATCGGACACACTTAACTCGAGGGTAGGCCCGCTATCACCGGCGTCGACCCACTCGACGAGCACGCCGATGACGCCGACTTCCGTGAACTTGAGCGCGTTGCCGACGAGATTGACGAGTACCTGCTGCAAACGCAGGGCATCGCCGACGAGAACTCCGCCGCTCGGCCAGTGCACAGACGCCTGCGCGCGGTTATCGACATTGAATGTCAATCCCTTGCGCCGCATGTCGGTACGGAATAGGCGCTCCACATCGCCCAGCGTTTGCTCGAGACGGAAGGGGCGTTCATCGAGTTCGAGCTTACCGGCTTCTATCTTGGAGAAGTCCAGCACGTCACTCACCAGCGTAAGCAGATTCTGACCTGCGTTTCTGATCGAAGTCAGGTACTCGTGCTGCTTGCGGTCGAGTTCGGTTTCCAGCGTGAGTTTGGAAAAGCCAACGATGGCATTCATGGGTGTGCGAATCTCGTGGCTCATGTTGGCGAGAAATTCGCTCTTCGCAGCGGTTGCGGCTTCCGCGATCTGGCGTTGTTTGTCTGCCTGCTCGCGTTCGATGCGAGCCGAGATATCGATCAGCGAGCCGTCGATGCAGCCGCGGCTTTCGCCGTCGACCGTAAGCCTGGCCGTCAACGCCATCCAAAACTCCCGACCGCTGGCAGTGATGCCTTGCGCCTCGAAGCCGGACACTTCCCCGTGTTCTTCAAGCTGCGTGATGAACGCCTGGGATTGTTCGGTTTTGAGAAACACGCGGCCGACGAGATCTTTGTACGCTTCGCGCAACAAGCCAACGGACTCGAATTCGAGAATACGCGCCAGGGTCGGGTTGGCGCTCACGAGTTGCCCGTCGGGATTGATTCGGAACAATCCCTCGATCGCACTATCGTATAGCGTGCGGTACTCGTCTCGTGTTGCTTGTAGATCCGCATACAACCGCGCGTTTTCGATACTGATGGCGGCTTGTGAAGCCAGGAGCGTCAGCACCTCTACGCGCTGGTCCGTAAATACACCTGTCAGCCAGCGGTGCTCGACGTAAAGCACGCCGGTAACGTCGCCTCGCGGCGCGATCGGCAGCGCAAGAATCGATAAAGGGGCGTGTTTTGACACATAGCTGTCTTGCGTGAACACGTCTTCCTGGGTAGCGTCGGTCAGCACCAGCGGTTTGGCGGTGCGCATCACGTATTGCACGACGGCGATCGGTACCTGGTCGGTGGCCTCCAGGGGTTCGGCGGGTGACAGACGCCGTGTGCCGCCGTCGGCGCTCGCGATGGCTTCAACACACAGGCGGCCCTCGTCGAGTAACAGCATGGCTGCTTTTTGCGCACCCGCATGTTCCAAGGCCAGCTTCAAAAGTTTGGTCAACACGCGATCCAGCAGGATCTCGCTGGATATGGTCTGGGCTGCTTTGAGGATGGTCGTCGTGTCCAGTATGCGGTCGCTGAACTCGGTGCTGTCGACACTGACATGCGTTTGAAACCCCCGTACCGTCAGGTCGGTGATATCGCTGGGGCTCAGCGCGGGCTTGGTCCCTCCGTAGCGGGAATTCTCCTCGAGCACCGGAAGTGTTTGCTCTAATTGATTGACCTTCGCGAGTGCGCCCCAGCGTGAATACGCAAGGTGAGCGTTCTTGGCGAACATGCGGGTAAAGTCGGCGCGATCGGCGGCGTCGCACGCGCGTGCCGCCAATTCGTAGGCCAAGCCTTCATCGTTGGCTTGACCGTTACGGCGTGCTACTGCGGCCGCGCGCTCCCACAGTTCCAAGGCACGGTTCAAGTTACCGCTGAGATAAGCCTGCTCGGCTTTGAGAATGGCAAGCTTCGATTTAGCGAATGTCGCGCCGCTCTGTGCCACGCGTTGCAATGCTTTTACGGCTTTGTGCAGTGCGGTGCGATTGCGATGGATGCGGGCGTCCACCAATCCTTGGGCTAGGTAGTAAAACGTGGCCAGGGGCGAGCCACCCAGATCGTCGATGCGCGCTTGCGCCATCGGTGCAATGTCAGCACCGCCGGAAAAGTCATTGAAGAGCACGGCGTAGTAAAGGCGCAGGACATAAGCGATCGACTGCGCAAAACGGTCTTCGTTTGCGGTGATGGTTTTTGCAGCGTCTGCAACCCATTCGTGTTCCACGTTTTGGTCGATGGGTTGACCGATCAGCGAACTGACGAAGCCGAGCACGTAGTACTGAATGTTGACTCCGGTCACCATCTTGTGTGAAGCGACGAACTCGACATGCTCCGTCACGACCCGTTTGAGGGATCCGAGTTCGACCCCCCGCATCAATGCGTTGGTGGCGTACAGCGCCCCGGTCAGTGTGGCAAATTCGAAATCGTTCAGGGCCAGCAGGCGTGGGTTGAGCTCGTTGAGATTGCTGACCGTCGTGTCGAAGTGACCCGTCCAGGGATCGACGAACGCGTTGAGGAGTACCAGAGCGCGTACCGCAAATGGGCTTCCCGGGAATTGTTCTGCCAGCTGCCGTGCGCCAGTTGCCCAGCGCTTAGCTTGCGCGGTGTTGCCGTTTTGCCGGGCGTGATTGGCTAAACTCGCATAAATGAAGGCAATTTCACCGCAAAAACCCTGACGTTGGGCGTGTTCTGCCAGACCGCGTTCGCGGGCGATCCACTTGTGATTGTTCGTCGCTCCGGCGTGTAGGCGTGCGTGGCTGTAGTAGCACACGAACTTCGCCGCTTGCGTGAATTTGGCATCCGACGTTTCGATGAAATCCGTTTTCGCTAAGTCGGTTCTAGCCAGGCCGGGTGCCAATGCCGTTGGGAGACGCAGCCAGCGCGGTAAAACGAACAGGTCGCGGATGAACGCAGCCGAGCGGCCCGACGTGAGCGGTTGACTCAAGTCCTGGTGAAACTTGGCCAAGTTGATTTCGCACAAGCCCATCGCCTCGGACAGTTGGTTCTGCGCGAGTGCGGCGCGTACCTGAGTCTCGTTGAGGCGGCTGCTGTCCGGCGCGGCTTCGATAACCCGTTTGAGTTGTTCGAAGTCACTGATCAGGAACGCGGCGTTTGCCGCGCACTCCGACAACTCGAGAAACAGAGCGTGGTCGCGGTAGTCTTGAAGTAGCAGTAAGCCCTGACGACAGTACTTGAATGCACGCTGAAATTGACCGGATGCCAGCACCTGCTTTGCAGCAAGCAAGTTTTGATGTGCGATCGACAGCTGCGAGTCCACATCCGGCACAAGGGGATTGGTTGCCGCATTGAGGTGGTCGGCGATGGCGGATTCGAGATGGTGTGAACGGTCGCTATCGTTTTGCAGTTTGTGCGCGATCGCATTGTGCAGTGCGGTCTTGAGCTGATCCGGTGTGCGTTCGTACAGTATTTCCCGCACGCGTGGGTGCGAAAACTGGTAGGTACGTTGATCGGCGTCCCCGACAATGCCCAGCACACCCAGGTTGATGACTCTGCGCAACACGCCGGCGATGTAACTGGGTTCCTGCCCCAGCACTTGAGCAACGAGCGCAAGTTTGAAAGCTTCCCCGATGCACGCGCCGGTACACAAAGGCTCGCGGGCGTCCTCGGGAACGGCTTCGATCAGCCGGTTGATACGTTCGTCCGAATTGTTGTTGAAGTAGTAGCGCTGGATTTGTTGCGCGTCCCAACCCCATTGATGGGCTTTGCGATCCCATGCGATGTGACCTTTCTCGTGCAGCTCGAAGATGAGCTGGTGGATGTCCTGAGGTACGCCGTCGGTCTTCTCGAACACATAGCCCGCGAATTCGCGTACGCGCGCTTCGCTATGGCCCAAGAGATCGCTTAGCAACTCACGAATGTCTGCTTTGTCGAGCAGTTGGAGATCCAGGCACGAGGTCTTCGTACTGACGCGTGGTTCGCCGAGTACATCGTCGAGTGTGTCTTCCGACGTCAATACGGTCAGTAGATTACGCTGCTCCACACAGAGTTCGATGAAAGCACTCAAGCACTCGCTCGGTACGTAGTGAGCTTCTTCGACCACCAACAATATCGGCGTGGGATTGATGATGCGCAGGAGGGTGCGGATACCCTTAGCGGGTAGTCCAGGCTTCGAGTGAGCGGGCACAACGGCACTCAGGTCGGCAATGAGGCCGCGCAAGCTGGCCAGATGTGGTGACGTACTTTCGCCCAGCTTCTCGATGATGCGCTCGCTCGAAGCGCTGGAAGTAGACATGATCTGACGGACGATGGACTTGAGAAGCTCGATACTCAATGTGTCGGTATCACTGATCTCCAAAGTGGCGGCGTTGACTCGCGCCATCAGCATCTGAGCTTCCGCACCGACGCGAATGGCATAGTCGGTCAGCGCGGTCTTGCCCATGCCGGGACCGCCGCGGATGGAGGCGAAGACAGTCTCAGAAGACTTGGCGCGATGCACCAGTTCTTCGAGGGTATCTTGACTGTGCGAGCGACCGTAGAGCTTTTTCGGTAACGCAAGTTGTTCGGCTCGGTCGGTGCGTCCCAGCCGAAAGGGTATGACATTGATTTCGCGAATGCCTTGCAGCAAGTCGTCGCTTACGCTTGCGGCGCTTTGGTAGCGATGTTCAGGCTGCTTGGCGAGTAGTTTGTCGATGAGTTGGGCCAGCCAGCTGGGAAAGTCCGCAAGCTTGTCATCCAATGGCTCCGGCGTGCTGGCCAGGTGCGCGTGGATGAGCTCCAGCGGATCCTTGAGATCGAACGGAGGGTGTCCGCAGAACAGTTCGTAAAGCGTCGCCCCCAGCGAATAGAGGTCCGTGCGGTAATCGACGACACGATTCAAACGGCCGGTTTGTTCCGGCGATATGTAGGGCAGCGTACCGGTCAAGCTGATGGGTTGATCGGCATTGGGATGGGCTCGTGGGGTCAGGGTGGCCAGACCGAAGTCGATGATTTTCGCGCTTGGCCATTCCGGTGCAGCGCTCACCTCGTCATCCTGGCTCGGGATGTCCAGCACGATGATATTCGCCGGGTTCAAGTCCCGATGGATCACGCCCTCGTCGTGTATCGAACTCAATGCAGTGGCTATGGATGCCGCTAGATGGACCTTGAACTCCAAGTTGAAGAACGCCGCGTCGTGATGCTCAGCCAGGTACTTGCGCAGGCTGACGCCGCCATCGTCCTCGAAGATGATGCGGTGCTTAACGTCGTCGTAGCGGAGGGCTTGACAGACATGCGGACTGGTCAGCGATTGATTGAGATCGAATTCGCGCTGATAGCGGGCGATGGCGCTGGGAGTCTGCGCAGCGGACTTGAGCGTTTTGACGACCAGGCGTTCGTCGTCGATGGATTCTCGAGTGACGAGGGTGGTTGCGCTTTCGTAAACGGTTTGCCCCATGGCGCTTGTGCTCGCTACCCGGTTCGCCCCTCCCGTGGTGGTACCGAGCTGTCTTGTCGCCTAGGCGACCTCTGGCGTAAACAGATACCCGGTGCCGTGAATCGTGGCGATGATCTTGGCGTTAGCCGCACGTTCGCCCAGCTTTTTACGCAGTTGTCCGACGAGCACGTCGATGTACCGGTCGTCGGGGAACCATTCCCGGTTGCGGATGCGGTTCATCAACTGATCGCGGTTCATCACTTCACCGGCCTGCTCCATGAAAGCGAGCAACAGCTGGTATTCGCCAGCAGAGAGTTGAATGGGCTCACCTTCGGGAGAGGTCAGCTCACGCTTGTTCAGGTCGAGGCTCCAACCGTCGAAACTGCGTAAGTGATTACGCTTACGCTGCTTCTGTTGAATCTGTACTCTGCGGATGAGATTCCGGGAACGGCTGAGCAACTCACGCGGATCGAACGGCTTGGTGACGTAGTCGTCAGCGCCGCTTTCCAGTCCGAGGATTCTGTCGATCTGCTCCTGCTTGCTGGTCACCAGGATAATGCCGACGTCGTGCTTGGCGCGGATCTCACGTGTCAGAGTCAGGCCGTCCTTGCCAGGCAGTTTGATGTCGAGCAGGACGAGAATGACGTCGCTGTCCGCGATGATACCCTGCACCTCGTCGCCGGAACCCGTGGAGGAGACTCGAAAGCCTTCATCCTCGAAGTAAGAGACAAGTTGCTCTCGGGTAATAGGCTCGTCTTCGACGACAAGAATGTGATCCGCTTCGCTCATAGTTCCCAGTCCTATTGGAACGTCGTCCTTGTGATGGAACGTTGTCCTGTTTGCTACTCAGACTTGACTTGCGACGTACGCGGAGCCACCTCCGCTCGGGTAGAATGCACGCACGCTGATTGAGTAACGCACCCGATGTCAATGATCTCAAGGGATCCGCGTTGAGGGTGTGTCGCTGTTCACAAGAATTACCGTGGAGCCCGCATGAAGATCCCGTACGACGCCTTGTCTGCAGAGGCGCTGCTGGGCGTTATCGATGCTCATGTTCTGCGTGAGGGCACCGACTATGGTCCTCGCGAATACACGCTCGAAGAAAAGCGTCAACGGGTGCTCGCCCAGTTGCAACGCGGCGAGGCGGAGATTCTCTACCATCCCGAGAACGAACACATTGAAATCGTTCCCATCTCCTGAGTATCCATCGATTGCAGTGATTCCTTAGCGGTTGACGCTGCCGTCGGCGTGCCGACGCCGGGTATTTGACGCTAGCTCGACGCGCAAGTGCCTTGAGTGAGTAGGTGTCAATCCTCTGGCGGGGACAGTCCGACATCCCGGATTTTTGTGATGTAGATCGCACTTTGAAGCCGCGGCGACGCGGAGTTTTCTCCAAATGTAAACGCTTTGGCAAAACATTGACGCTTTGAAACAGTTAACAGATTTGCGAGGGGCAAACGGTAAGTATTTGTTTTTACTTAAGGACTGGGAAATAGCCAATGACTGGCAGTGACTTTGTGGCGGAAACTTCCGCCCCAACGAGGCGCTTCTGTGGCGTCGTGGTGGCGTTTTTGTGTGGTTTTTTTGGCAGTCACGCGCATGCAATCGGCACCGACGCAGGCATCACAATCGAAAATACCGCGGTGGTGAATTTCGATATTGGCGGTGCAGCACAGACACCTGTCACAGACATCAGCCAAACCTTGGTCGATGAGCTCATCGACGTCGTCGTGGTCGACGACAGTGGTGGACCCGTTGCCGTGTCCTCGCCTGAATCTGGGGCCGTGCTGCAGTTTACCGTCACCAACAATGGCAACGGCAGCGAGGTGTTTCGGCTCATTGCGGATGACACCGTCATCGAAGGCGGGTTCGATCCGGTCCTTTTCCAGCTTTATATAGAAAGCAACGGCGTACCGGGCCTGCAGGTTGGTGGCGATACGGCGTACGTTTCGGGCACCTCCGATCCCACGCTTGCGGAGGACGAGGTGCTGACGCTTTACGTCGCGTCGGATATCCCTACCGGGCTCAACCAGGGCGACAACGGCGATATTGAAGTGCGCGCCATTTCGGAGACGATTCGCACACAAGCAGGTACTGACGATCCCGATGATGCAGCCTGGCCGGTTCCCGGCGTCAGCTACGCAGGATTGGGCACTGGTGGTGGTAACGCGGTGGTCGGCGCTTCCAACGACGTTACTAACCTGCTGATTCGAACGACGGGCCGGTACCAGGTCAGCGATGCGGTCGTGAGCGTCACCAAAGCGGCACTGACGGTGGTTGACCCGTTCGGTGGTACGACCCTGGTACCCGGCACTGTCATCACGTACGAGCTTACCGTGACAGTAACCGGGTCCGGCACGGCGGATGCACTGATCATTACCGACACCATACCTGCAGAGCTCGAATACCAGGCAGGCACGTTACAGATCGATGGTGTCGGCGAGGACGATGATTTCGCACCCGCGGGCACGGACAACTCCGGATTCAACAGCGGCACAACCACAGTCACGGTCGATCGAGGCACGGTCACTGGAGGCAGTCCTCCGATCGTTGTCACTTTTGACGCCCAGATCCGTTGAGTGAAATCGGTTGGATACGCAAACGATCAACCACTGCAAACAAGTATGAGGAGAACGATATGAACAAACAGATATCGAAACCAACGTTGGGCATCGTCATTGCATTGGCGGCAACGCTGGCGCACGCGAGTGCGTATGCGCAGGTGCAGCTCGAGAACACCATCCAGAAAGTCGAAACTTACGTCACCGAAACCGGGGATGTGAAGCGCCGGCTGGTCGACGTCGATAGCGTGATTCCGGGAGACGAGCTCAAGTACACGGTGCGGTTCACCAACAAAGGTGAATTACCGGTGGATGCCGGCACCATCGTCATCACCGACGCCATTCCTTCGCATACGGACTACCTCGACGGCACCGCCTACGGGTCGGGTACCGATGTGATGTTTTCGGTGGACCAGGAAAATTTTTCCGAAGCTGCAGCGCTCACGATAGAAAAGAACGGTCAAAACGTCGTCGCATCGGCGACCGACTACACCGCGATTCGCTGGATCTTTGGACCCGCATTGGAACCGGGTGCGAGCGGCTACGTGTCGTTCAACGTCCGGTTGAGATAACTCACTTACACGCTCGTTAAAAAGGAAGATACATGCAGTACTTAAACACCTTTAAGCGTCTCATCGTCGTAACAGTAGGCTTGTGCGCCGTAGGAACTGCGTTTGCCGACGGCACGGATGCTGGTCAAGTCGTGACCAATACGGTGACGATGAACTACACGGTCAATACAGTCAGCCAGACGGCAACGACCACCGCAGACTTTACCGTCGACCGCAAGTTGCTCCTCAACGTGGTCACTCAACAGACGGAATGGGTCTCTGCAGTGCCGGGTCAAGTTGGAGGCGTGGGCGGAGATGCTTCGTCCATTCAGTTCGACATCACCAACGATTCCAACAGTTCGGTAGACGTCGTGATCGCGGTCATCGATCAGGGTTTGCAACAGGTCGATGGCTTCACCCCGGTCGGTGCCACGGCGATTGCGCCTGCCAACATCACTGTGTGGGAAGACACGAACGGCGACGGTGTTCACGATGCTGGCGAAAACACGCTGGGTAACACGCCGGGTGTCTATGCCCTGACAGGAACTTTTGCCGAGGACGATGTCCGCACGATATCAGTGTCGATCGATGTACCCGGCGCGGCAGCGGATGACTTGTATCAAGCCTATACGCTCGTGGCAGCGGTGGCGAACGCCGGGGTCGTGATCGGCAACGACGACAGCGGCAACATCAGCCCGAGCGGCACGGCGGCTAACAACCCGAACGCGGAAGATAGCGAGGAAACGGTGTTTGCAGACGTCTTTACCGGCAGCACGCTGGGGGACGATGAAGGTTACGATTTTCTGGCCGGCGTACCCGGACCGACAGGGGCCGACGACGGCGACTATGACGGTCAAGCCGTCAATGCATCCGGCTTTCGAACGCGAGTGGCGCTCGGTGTCGCCAAGCACGTCGAAGTACTTTGGGATCCCATCACCGGCAATCGCTACGACGGTGCGGGTGCACCTGTCGCGGGAAGTAATCCAAAGGCGATCCCCGGCGCGATCTTACTCTACGTCGTTGGCGTTGCCGCGGATTCCGGGTTGGATGCCCAAGCGGTGCTGATTGACGACAACATTCCTGAAGCGCACGTGGACCCGGGTAACACCACCGCGGAACTTCCGGCCAACATCAACATGCCGGCGTCCGTGGATATTACGGTCAACGGTAACACGGTGACCTACACCCTGGATGCGGCCGTCATCGCCGATACGAACTATCACGTCCAAGACTGTGCCGGAAATGCCATCGTCTCCAGTGCTTTTCAGGCGGATCCTGCCGAAGTGGACGACGCAGATCTCGGCGACTGTGACGATACGGAAACAGGCTACGTCGCCTACGTGGTGACCGTTGATGACTCGGTGACACCGTAACCGTACATCAGCATATCAACATAGCGCAGCGCGTGGATTGCCAGGATGGCGATTGAAGCTGCCATAGCAGCACGTAGCGACTCCACTGCAAAGCAGGGCTGGCGGATACCACCCCTGCTTTGCGCACGTTTACGAGGTCGAAAATGGCTTCGGATTTGCCCGTGTCTGCTCGTTATGTCGAGCTTGTTTGTCGCCGCGCTGGGTCATGCGATCCCACCCAATACTGAAATCATCAACACCGCCGAAGCTGATTACCAGGTTGGTGGTAGCGGATATACGGCAAGCGACTCGCTGCGTCTGGTTACCGACCCGGCATCGGGCAACAGCCCTCCGCACGGGTTGAGTGCCGCACCTGCTAGCGTCGACGAAAATCTTCCCGGTGGATCTGTCGGCGTGTTGAGCGTCGAAGATCTGGACCCCGCGGACACGCACTCCTTTACCGTTGCGGACCCGCGCTTTGAAGTCGTCGGTAACGAGCTGCGGTTAGTGGCGGGTCAGGCGCTGGACTATGAAGCCGAGCAGGTCGTGACAGTTACGGTTACGGTCACCGACAGTGCGGGCGGCGTTCTTGTTCAGGACGTAGTGGTCACGGTTAACGACGTCAACGAAGCCCCAACGGCTGTCGCTTTAGACGATACGACTGTCGTGGCCAGTCAGAACGGAGCGATCGTCGGTACGTTGGCTACCGTTGATCCGGACAATGCCGATACTCACGCCTATACTGTCGACGATCCGCGTTTCGAAGTCACCGGCGATCAACTAAAACTCATCGACGGTGAATCGCTGCCTTTGGGCGCGAGCGTCACGCTGCAAGTAACGACCACCGATAGCGGCGGTTTGACCTACGTCGAGACATTCACGGTGACGGTCACACCTCCCGGCGGTGGCACCGGTGTCAACTCCAGTGTGGGTGTATACCAGTGGGTACAAGGTATCAGTGGGGCGCAACCCTTCGACGTGGCACCGACGCAATGCGATGCCGGTGCGGGGCTGCAAGATCTACCGGCACCGACGAACGCCTCCGGTAGTGTACCCGGCATTCCCGGTACTTTGGATTTCTTGAGCACAGCAGTCGTCAAATCCGGCGATGCCGTGTTTTTCCTCGTCACGGACCCCGATGCCAACCTCGACGCTGGGGTTGTCGATCGGCTTAGCCTCGTGCTCAGCATCAGTCCTGCTGAGTCCGAAGTCCTCGTTCTGGCGGAAACCGGCACCGATACCGGCACCTTTGCGGGTTACATTCAAAGTGCGCTCGCGGCGCCGGTGGCGAATGACTGTGTGTTGCAAGCCACGACCAACGCGACGCTGGTGGCGACCTACACTGACGCTAACGATAGCTCAGACATTGCCGTACTCAACGTGTTGGTAGATCCACTCGGCACCGTCTTCGATTCAGCATCGGGTACGCGCATAAACGGGGCCATGGTTCGGCTCGTCGACGCGGCTTCGGGCGCGGATGCTGTCGTATTTGCCGATGACGGCGTGACTCAAATACCCGCCTCGCAGTCGAGCGGCGATACCGGACTGGGGTTGTCACCCGGTACCTATCGCTTTCCGTTCGTTGCAGCAGGTCAGTATCGACTCGAAGTCATTCCGCCTAACCGCTTCGCATTCCCAAGTGTCGTCAGCGATGCCGCGTTGCAGCTGTTACCGGGCGCACCGTATGCGTTGCAAGATGGATCGCGAGGGTTGAATTTCGACGTACCCGTCGGGCCCGCGATCGTCATCGACCTGCCATTGGATGTACAGCCTCTGCAACCCAGCGTTTCCGGTCTGGCGTTGTTCCTAGCCGTACCGGCCGGGAGCGGAAGAGCTGTCGCAGTTGCGCCTACCGAGTGTTCGAACGGTACGACGTTCGCCGACAGTGGCACTCCGACGACACTCGCTCAGGGTGCATTGGCGCTGCCGGGTCACTTCGAACTCGGCCCTGCGACTCGCGTGGCGCGTGGCGATGCAGTGTTCGTGCAGTTGACGGATCTCGATCAGGATCTCGATCCCTTTGCGCCGGATACCGTCGTTGTCGATATATCGGTGGCAGGGCAAAGCGATGTCGAGCGGGTACGTTTGACTGAAACCAATGACTCCACCGGCATCTTTACGGGCTTCGTCCAAACTCAAGCGAATGCCAACGCTGTCACGAACGATTGCGCGGTACAGGCGCCGCTGGGCGCTACGCTCGTCGTTGACTACGTCGATGCAACGGATGCGCAGGACACCGCGAGTGCCAGTACGCTGTTGGATCCTGGTTTTACCACCTTCGCCAGTTCGGATGGCAGTCTGCTGGACGGAGCGAGTGTCACATTGATCGATGCATCTACGGGTTCACCGGCCACGGGTGCGGTGTTCAGCGAAGACGGCACTACGCCTTTCCCGGTGACCGTTGTGGCCGGCGCGCAAGCAGTTGACAGCGGGGGCCGCACGTTCGATTTCGCCAGTGGGAGTTTCTACTTTCCTGTGATTCGAAGCGGCACTTATAGACTGCAGATCGACCCGCCCGAGTTTTTCGCTTTTCCTTCGATGGTCGCAGATGCCGCTCTGAATGCGCTCCCCACCGGCCCTTACGTATTGTCGGAGGGTTCAAGGGGTTTGGACTTCGTCGTGCAAGACGGTGTGCCGCCCGGCTTCGACATCCCGCTCGATCCGACGAACGCCGACCTCTTTATCAGCAAGCTTGCGAGCAAGGAGGTTGTCGCGGTTGGAGACTTCCTGCAATACCAGGTACGCGTTCAGAACAGTGGCACGGCAGCACCGGCAACGGGTGCCGAGCTCATCGACACACTGCCGCAGGGTTTTCGTTATGCCGCGGATTCAATTCGCCTGGTGACGATCGATGCGCTCGGTCCGAGCGCCCCTGCACCCATAGCGGAGCCGAACGTCGCGAGCGACGGCCGGCAAATGCGCATACCGTTGCCGATACTCAACAGCGGCGAAGCGCTGGAACTGCGTTACGTGGTCGAAGTGACGGCGGGTTCCAAACTGGGTTCCGCGCGCAATCGCGCGACCGTCAACGGTGTGTCGGGCAGGGTGAACGAAGCCTTTGCCGACGTATTGGTGCGTGAGGATCTATTCTTGAGCAAAGCCACCGTGGTTGGTCAGATCTGGACGGGGGAGTGCAGCGACGAGGCACGTACTCCGGGACCGCGCGGTATTCGAGTCTGGATGGAAGACGGTACCTTCGTCGTCACGGACGATCACGGTAAATTTCACTTCGAAGGGGTGGAGCCGGGTTCGCACGTCATGCAAATCGATACGGCTACGCTGCCGAGCGATCTCGAACTGCTCGCTTGCGAGGACAACACCCGTTTCGCCGGCAGTACCGCGTCGCAGTTCGTCGACGTGCGCCCGGGTACGCTCTGGCGTACCGATTTCTACGTGAAACACAAAGATGCCTCCGAGAGCGATGTTGTAACGCGCCTGGATGCGGAAGGCGACGTAGAGCGGCGTGAAGTGCGCTATCACTTGCGGATCCAGGGCGGTGGAATCCCCTTAGACAACATGTTGGCAAGTGTCATACTGGACGATGGGCTGTCATTCGTCAGCGGTAGCGCCACTTTGAATGGACAACCCAAGAGCGATCCGCACGGTGCCGCAACAGGTGCGCTGACCTTCAGACTGCCACCTACGGTCGAAGCCTTTGAGTACAACTTGCGTTTTGTGGCGAAGGTTAAAACCGCGAACGTATTCAGTACCAGGTCCGTGCTGCAATTTGCCTCCGCTGGCGAGAAACACAGGACCGAAGTCAATCTCAATGAGTTGAGCCTGAATTGGCCCGAGGCGATGGATACGATAGCCGAGTCCAAGGAAGACTTTGCGCCGACACTACAAGGCCGTTCGGCAGCCAACACCGCGGCACTGGACGAAGCACGGCGCAGTAACGTACAGGCGCTTGAGGGTCTGCAAGGCGGCGTAGCGGACGCACGTGGCGGGGACGGCGGTGCGCCTGCGCCAGTCAGACGCGTGGATATTCAAGGCGCTGTGCATGAACCGGGTTCCGGCGCACAGCGCGCGCGCAGCAATGTCGGTCGCGTGCAGTTCAACGGCGATCCGGCGGAAGCGACGCAACATGCGCCCTATCAATTACCCGAACTCGATCGCGGTCGTGCGCCTCCGTTCGATAGGAGCTGGTTATCTCGCCAGGCAGCGGATCACAGCATTGTTTGGCCACCCGAGGGCTACAACCCCGTGATGCCCGCGATCAAGGTTGCCGTCGTGCACGATGCACAATTGCGTCCGCAGTTGCTCGTTGACGGCAAACTGGTCAATGCACTCACCTACGAGGGTGCGACTCGGGACCACGAACGCGGGCTCAGTGTGAGTGTCTGGGATGGTGTACCGATCTCCGAACGCGATAGTGTCATCGAAGCGCAATTGCTGGACCGCGAAGGCAACTCCGTCGAAAAGCTGACACGCGCGGTGCACTACAGCGGCAGTCCCGCTCGTGGGGAACTGGTGCCCGAGGAATCACATTTAGTGGCGGACGGCTTGTACCCGCCTGTCGTCGCGGTACGTTTGTTCGATCGGGCAGGCTATCCCTTGCGTCCGGGTACTACAGGGGAATTTACGGTGTCATCGCCTTATCTGGCGCTCGATAAAGCCAAACACCTGGAGAACAGTAAGAGCGACTTTGCCAACGAGCGCTACAAGGTCCTGCGTGATGGTATTGCCTACATTCAATTGGAACCCACGGCGATGACAGGCGAAGTGGAGATCCGTTTCAACTTCGATCAGGTGCGCAGCGAGCGTATCCGCGCGCGGCTGGTGCCTGGCGCGCGCGATTGGATCATGATCGGTCTAGCCGAGGGGTCCTATTCGAAACGGGATCTATCCGGCAATCTGGCTTCCCTCGAGGAAGTCGGTCTCGACGACCGGACGGTAACCGACGGGCGCGTGGCGTTCTACGCGAAAGGCATGGTGCGGGGTGACTGGCTGCTGACGGCCGCCTACGATACCGATAAGCGTTTTGAGCGCGAGTTGCGCCAGCAGATCGATCCCAATCAGTTTTACACGCTGTACGGAGACGGCACCCAACAATTGTACGATGCTCAGAGCCAACAGAAGTTGTTTTTAAGGCTCGAAAAAGAACGCTTCGCAGGTCTCTTTGGCGATTACGATACCGAGCTCTCTCGCGCCGAGTTGACGCGTTATGAAAGACGCATGAACGGCGTCAAGTTCGACTACTATGGTGACAAGGTCGAAGCGCGCGTGTTCGCGGCCGAAACCGATCAAGCCTTCGTGCGTGACGAGCTGCGCGGTGACGGCACGAGCGGCGTCTACCGTCTGTCGAATGGCCGGGTCGTGCGCAACAGCGAAGTGGTCAAGCTCGTTACGCGCGATCGTTTTTCGACCGAAGTGATCGTCGAAGAAACGGCGTTGACCCGCTTCGTCGACTACACCATCGACTACGACGTGGGCTCCATCATCTTCAAGCAACCCGTTTTCAGTCAGGACGATCTGTTTAACCCTATCTTCATAGAAGTCGAGTACGAGGTGGAAGGAACCGGGGCGTCCGATGACGTTATTGCCGGCGGCCGCTTAGCTTACCGGTTAGACGAACAGGACAGTGAATTGGCGGTGACCTATGTGGATGACAGCACCGAAGGTCAACAAGGGGATCTGGCGGGGGTAGATTTTACTTGGCAGTTCGATGAAAAGCGCAAGGTCACCGTTGAAGCGGCACGTTCGGACACCGTTCTCAACGGCGAGGCGGATGCTTATCTCGTGCAGTTCGAACACGCTTCCGAGAAGCTTGCAGGTCGAGTGTATGCGCGAGAGTCGGAGCAAAATTTTGGTCTCGGTCATCAATCCAGTTTCGAGTCGGGTACCCGCAAGATCGGCATTGAGGGTCAGTATCGCGCCTCCGAGCAGTTGACCATCGATGCACAAGCCTTCGAACAGGCGCTGCTCGAAGGCGGTGCCGAGCGGCAGGTGGTGGATGCTTTGGCGCACTATCAGCTAGGTCGTTCCGTGGTCAAAGGCGGTTTGCGTCATGTGGCCGAAGAAAACAGTGCGGGGGATGCGCTGGACGCGACTCAGATCCTGCTTGGAGCCTCCCGCGCCTTCGCGCGCAACAAGCTGACACTGCGAGCGGATGCCGAAATCGATGTCGGGTCGTCGGACAATACCGATTACCCCTCTCGCGGCATTCTCGGTGCGGAGTACGAGGTGTGGTCGGACGTCGCACTGATTGCCGAGCAGGAGTTGACGTGGGGTGCTGAGCGTGACACGCAAGACACACGTTTCGGTGTGCGCGCACGTCCATGGACGGGTGGAGACATCTCGAGCATTGTGTCGCGGCAGCATGGTGAGAACGGTGAGCGATTGTTTGCAACGACAGGCTTGCTGCAGCAGTGGCGGGTCGACGACGCGTGGCTATTCGACGTGGGTTTTGATCGGGTGCAGACATTGAGTGAGCGCGGTGCATTGGATACGCCGGAAGAGCTCTTGTTTAATCCGGCGGTACCGCCCGCATCCGGGACATTCAACGAAGATTTCACCGCGTTGTTCACGGGCTTTGGCTACACGAAGGATGCATGGAACGTGACCAGCCGCTTTGAATATCACCAGGGCGACGCGGCAGACAAGTGGAACGTTCTGGCTGGAGCCAATCATCAATTGGCGGAAGGGCGGGTCATTTCGTCGAGCCTGTCCGTTCTCAAGGAAGAGACAGAACTGGGCGCAACTAATGACAGTATCGATTTGCGAATGGGGCTCGCGTGGCGGCCGGACACGAGCGCGTGGACGTACTTGAATCGAACGGATTTGATATTCGAGACGCGCACGGACGAGGTCTTCGACACCCGCTCGCGTAAGTGGGTCAATAACTTCAACGCCAACTATAAACAACCGTTGGGGGCGAACCAGGTGAGCCTGCAACTGGGGGTGAAGTACGTGGTCGATAACATCGACGACCAGGAGTTCGACGGTATCACGTTGTTGTACGGGCTCGAGTATCGCCGTGATTTGGGTGCTCGCTGGGATGTGGGCGTACATGGCACGGTGCTCGAGTCTTTGGAGTCGAGTGTGCGCGACTATTCGACCGGCATTTCCGTCGGACACAGTGTGATGAAAGATATGTGGATCAGCGTCGGCTACAATTTCTTGGGCTTCGAAGACGATGACTTCGTGGCGGCGGATTACACTGCGAAGGGTCCGTACCTCAAGCTGCGCCTCAAGTTCGACCAGGCAGTGGCCAAGCGCTTCCTCGAATTCGCAGGCTTGGGTCAGTCACGGCGGATGCAGGCATCCGCGAACAGCCGCTAAAGACCCACTAAAGGCCTACACCCGCTGATTGCATGTGCCTAATGGCTTGGGTATTGTCCCGCGCTGCTCAACTCCCTTGGCTCGCCAGGATGCCCACTCGATTCTTTGCCGTCTGTTTATTGTCGACCTGCCTCATTGGTACGGAATTCGAAATCCACGCCGACGAGCTGGTGGAAGAGGTTGTGGTGCTCGGCTCCAGCAGCATTCATGAACGCCTCGGTGAGTCCGGCAGCAAATCTTCGATCGATGCCCAGACACTGCGCAATATCGGCGCCACACATATAAATGAAGCGATGGCGCGCGTACCCGGCGTGTGGATTACCCGAGGGTCCGGTCACGAGCATCTGGCCGCCATACGTTCGGGCGTGTTCACCGGGTCGGGCGCCTGTGGCGAGTTCAGTTACCTGGAGGATGGCGTACCGATTCGCCCGCAGGGCTTTTGCAATGTCAACAATCTGTTCGAGATCAACCATGAACAAGCGCGGGCCATCGAGGTCTGGCGCGGGCCTGCGAGCGCCGTGCTGGGGGGCAATGCACTCCACGGCGCCATCAATGTGGTCACTCCGACTCCGCAAGGTACCTCGGTGCGGCTCGAGGGGGGTCCATACGGCTTTTATCGCGTGGGTGTGCAGGCCGGCATCGATGTCGGCGAACAGCACGTGGGCATCAGTTTCGTAGGCGCCAGCACCGATGGCTACAGAGACGATACCGGCTACGGCCAACAGAAGCTCTCGTTGAGCCATGAGGGTGAATGGGGTCAGTGGTCGGTCAAGAATCGCTTCACCGCCACGCAGCTCAATCAGGAAACGGGTGGATTCGTGCGGGGCTTCGAGGCCTTCGATGACGGTGAATTGCGCGATACCAATCCCAATCCAGAAGCGTATAGAGATGCGCAGTCGATGCGGTTCAACGCAGAGCTCAGTCGCGGGGCTTGGACACTCAAACCTTATGCAAGGTATTCGGACATGGAGTTCTTGCAACACTTCCTGCCCGGACAACCGTTGGAGGAGAACGCGCAGACGAGTGCCGGCTTGATCGTCGAGCGTCTGCTCGATACGGAAACGTTCGAGATCAGCGTGGGCGGGCAAATAGAGTACATGCAGGGTGAGCTGAGAGAATTTCAGGCGCAACCTACGGTCGGTAGTGCCTTCCTGGTCGAAACGCGTCCGCCCGGGTTGCACTACGACTACGATGTCGACAGCGTCATGGCGGCAGGATTTTACACCCTGTCTCTGCCCATGAGCGATCGCAGCCGTTTCGTGCATTCGCTGCGAGTTGAACACTTAGCGTACGATTACGACAACAAACACATCGTCGGCAACACCCGGGACGATGGCACGGTCTGCGGATTCGGCGGCTGCCTTTACACGCGTCCCGCGAGTCGCGACGACGATTTCACCAACGTCGGTGTGCGCATCGGCTTCGAGTTCGATCTGGGTCCGGGGCTTTTCTACACCGCCGCGAGTACGGGTTTTCGACCGCCGCAAGTGACGGAGTTGTATCGGTTACGCGGCGGGCAAACTATCGCGGATCTGGACAGCGAGGAACTGGTGTCATTGGAAACCGGCTTTCGCGCACCAACGTGGTCGGTGGCGTTGTTTCGCGAGAGCACCCGCAATCTGCTGCTGCGCGATGCGGACGCATTCAATATCAGCGACGGCGAAACCGAATCCTGGGGCATCGAGTTCGACGGTGAAGTCACACGCGGTAACCATACGTTCGCGTTGTCCGCCAGCTACGCGGTGCATCGCTATGCCTTTACGCGTGCGGTGGATGGTCGGGAAATGATCGAAGACGATAACATGCTCGACACGGCCCCGCGCTGGCTTGCCAACGCACGTTGGGCCATCGCCTTGTCTGAGAACTTCGAACACGAGATAGAGCTCAATATTGTCGGATCTCACTACGTCAACGCGGCCAACACGGCCAAGTACGATGGACACGGTGTACTGAACTGGCGGGGAAGGTTGTCCGTCAGCGAACGATTGGAGGTATTTGCCCGCGTCGTCAATCTGCTCGATGAACGCTACGCGGACCGTGCGGATTTTGCGTTCGGCAGCTATCGATATTTCCCCGCCATGCCTCGACAGGTTTACGTCGGAGCCCAGTATCGGTTCTAGCTGAGCCGGTTTATGGTCCTGAGTGAAAGTCCTCGTGCACCCGTCGTGGTTTTGAGACCGTGGCGCACGCAAGCTACCGCAGATGGCGTTACGATGAGTCCGCGGCGGCGAGCAGTCGCTGCTTTGATAACAGCTGCTTGGATAAAGGAACCGGCTTGAAGATTGACGTGAAGATTGAAAAAGTCGACATCGACGTCGGCCCGCGCGGGAGTCTCGAACTCCTCTCCCAGCGTGAGGTAGAGGCACTGACCCAGGGCGCAAAACACGCCGAACTGCAGGATCTGTTCCGACGCTGTTCTCTCGCCGTATTGAATACCGGCAACGAAACTGACGATGCCGCGGCGATCTTCGACGATTTTCACGACTTCGCTATCGCGGTCGAGAAACGTACGCGGGGACTGGAACTGAAGATCAAGAATGCACCGCGCACGGCACTGGTGGAAAACCGCATGGTGGAGGGGATTCGCCAGCACCTCTTTGCCGTCTTGCGTGACATCATCTACATCGGCACCGAGATCAGTGACTCGGCCAAATACGATTTGTCGAATTCGGCGGGCATTACGGATGCTGTATTTCAAATGTTGAAACACGCCAGGGTGATGGAGCCGGGCATGCGGCCGAATCTGGTCGTGTGCTGGGGCGGCCACTCGATCAATCGTTACGAGTACGAATACACGAAGGAGGTCGGGTATCACCTGGGGTTGCGGCGGTTGGACATCTGCACCGGGTGCGGGCCCGGTGCGATGAAGGGCCCGATGAAGGGTGCCGCCGTCGGACATGCCAAACAGCGGGTAAATGGCGCGCGGTTCATCGGTCTGTCGGAACCGGGCATCATCGCTGCGGAGCCACCCAATCCGATGGTCAACCATCTCGTGGTACTGCCGGACATCGAGAAGCGCCTAGAGGCATTCGTTAGGCTGGGTCACGGCATAGTTGTGTTCCCGGGTGGCGTCGGCACCGCTGAAGAGATTCTGTACATCATGGGCATTGTGCTCGACGCGGCCAATCATGGCATCGAGTTACCGGTCGTCTTCACCGGTCCGCGAAAAAGTCGCGCGTACTTCGAGCAGATGGATGCGTTTCTCCGCTTGTTGTTCGGCGATGCGGTGGAAGGCAAGTACTCGGTGGTCATCGGTGACGCTCAGGAAGTGGGCCGCAATCTCAGCCAGGCGATCCGGCGCGTGCGTCGAAATCGGCGCAACACAGGCGATGCATACTACTTCAACTGGTTACTGACGGTGCCGGAAGATCACCAGCAGCCCTTCGAGGTGACCCACGACACGGTCGCTTCGTTGAACCTGTCTCGCGACTTACCGCCGGGCGAACTCGCAGTGCAGATTCGACGGGCGTTTTCGGCCATCGTGACCGGCAACGTCAAGGATCATGGCATCCGCTTGATCGAACGGCATGGTCCGTTCCGGCTCAACGCGGAGCGCGAGCTGAGTGTCGCTCTGGACGAGCTGTTGCGAGGATTTGCCGATCAGGGCCGCATGAAGCTGTTGGGCAAGTACACCCCGTGTTATCAAGTCAACGCCTTATAGCGAGGTCTGGAACGTCGCGTGCTTAGCCTAGAAGCCTTCACGGCCGTGCGCGGTGAGCGACGGCTGTTCGAACCGCTTACGCTGGCGAGCCGTCCAGGCGACTTCATCGAGCTGACGGGCCCCAACGGCGCCGGTAAGTCGACTTTGTTACGCACGCTGGCCGGTATCCATCAGCAGTTCGAAGGGGAGTTCACATGCGAGGACTACTTGTTTCAGGGACATCGGTTGGGCGTCGATGAACTGCTCAACCCCCTGGAGAACCTGCAGTTTGCCGCGCAGTTGCGCGATCGCAAAGTCGGCGATGCACAGATACGGAGTGCGCTCGAAAGGGTCGGGCTCGCTCCTCTGACATTGACACCCAGCCACCAGTTGTCACAAGGTCAACAACGCCGCATTGCCGTGGCGCGTTGGCTACTCTCTGCGGCGACGGTCTGGTTGCTGGACGAGCCACTGACGGCGCTGGACGTAGATGGCCAGGACCTCCTCACGCAACTGTTGAACGAACACTGTGCCGCGGGCGGGGTGATCGTCGCTGCCACGCATCACACGTTCGAGATTCCCGGCAAACGGTCGGTCGAATTGCAGGTGCACGATGCTTAGTGTGTTACTGCGAGAACTCAGGATCGTCTTGCGCAGTAGCGCCACGGTGATCAATCCCCTCGCATTCTTCTTTATCGCAATCACACTGTTCGCCGTGGGCGGGCCCGAGCAGGGCGACCGGGCGCCTTACGCCGGGGCCGTGCTGTGGGTACTGGTGCTGCTGACCGTGATGTTGTCTCTGGACGGGCTCTTTCGGCGGGATTACGACAACGGTATGCTCGAACAGGTCGTCATCAGTCCTCAACCGTTGTTTTTGATCGTGACCGGCCGCATCGCCGCGCAATGGCTTGTGACTGGCGGCATTTTCGTGCTCCTGGCACCGTTGCTCGGGCTCATGTTGGGTCTCGAATGGGGGCACACGGGCGTGCTGCTGCTGAGTCTCTTACTCGGCACTCCGGCGTTGAGCTTCTTAGGCGCCATGGGTGCGGCACTTACGGTCGGCTTCAGTCGCGGCGGTGTCCTGCTGGGGCTGTTGATACTGCCGTTGTTTCTTCCCACCATGATCTTTGGAAGCAGTTTAATTGTCGATCAGGTCAACGGGGTAGGAGGCGTATCACAGTTGTATTGGTTGGCATTTATTAGCATGGTGGCGATCACCATAGGACCTTTTGCCACGGCGGCAGGTCTTAAGATCAGCCTGCAGATGCAGTAGCGCAAAGGGGTCGTAAGGCAATAGGGTCGTAAGCAAGATACCGCAGATCGAGAGAGGCTACTGCATGCGTATCGAGGTTCATTGATGGGACTGAAACAGTTCTGGCACAAATTGGGGTCGCCCCGGTGGTTTTATCAAATCTCCGGGGGTTGGATCGTCGGATTCGGCATCGCCGCCGTGGTGCTCTTGAGCGTGGGATTGGTTTGGGCATTGTTGTATGCGCCACCGGACTACCAGCAAGGTAACAGCTTTCGCATCATGTACGTCCACGTGCCCGCCGCCATGGTGGCGCAAAGCGTCTATATCGGCATGGGCATTGCAGGATTGGTGTTGTTCGTTTGGCGCATGAAACTGGCCGAGGTGGCCATTGCGGCGTGCCTGCCGTTCGGCATGTTGCTGACCGCACTGGCGCTCTTCTCCGGTGGGGTTTGGGGCAAGCCCACCTGGGGCACCTGGTGGGAATGGGACGGGCGCACCGTGTCGACGTTGGTGTTGTTGTTTCTCTATATAGGGATATACGCGTTGCGAGAAGCGATTCCAGACCTCGAGTTAAAAGCGCGAGCCAGCGCCTTGGTGGCGATGGTGGGGACCATCAATATTCCGATCATCAAGTATTCGGTCGACTGGTGGGCGACGCTACATCAACCCTCGTCGTTTACGCTGACTGAGAAACCGGCCATGCCCGCGGAAATGTGGCTGCCGTTGCTCGTGATGGTGTTGGGCGTTTACTGTTTTGCCGCGCATAATATATTGAGCCGTATGCGCCTGCTCGTCGTCGAGCGGGAGCGCAATAGTCAGTGGGTACGTTCGCTTCATGCAGTTTGAGAGTATTAGCGAGTTTTTCAGGATGGGTGGTCACGGCCTTTACGTCTGGTTGGCGTATGGTGCTACCGTCCTCGTATTGATCGGCAACTATCTCAGCGTGAAATTTGCGCGGCGTCGGCAACGCCGACGCTTGCAATGGGAGCACGGCACCGGCAGTTCAACCGTCGCGGAAGAATATGAATCCAGTACGTAAACAGCGACTCTACATCGCTATTTTTTTACTCGTGGTGGTCTCGGGCACTGCCACCGCCTTGATGTTGGCGTTGCAGCAAGACATCAATCTGTTCTATCCGCCCGAGGATGTCGTCTCGGGTGCAGCCCCGAAAGAGACCCGTATCCGTGCTGGAGGCATGGTGTTGGAGGGTTCTATCGAACGTGACGCGGATAGCCTCGATGTGCAATTCGTGGTGACCGATCGGCGGGCGTCGAACTTCACGGTGACCTACACTGGCATCCTGCCGGATCTGTTTCGCGAAGGTCAGGGTATCGTCGTACAGGGTGAGATCGGTGAGGACGGTGTCTTTCGCGCGGATGAAGTTCTGGCTAAACACGATGAAAACTATATGCCGCCCGAGTTGCTCGATCTCACCGAGACGGCGGAGACCGGTGCCGAGAGACCTGCCGGCGAGTCATGATTCCCGAACTCGGTCAGTTCTGCCTCGTCCTCGCCGCGTGCCTGGCGCTCGGTGCCTGCTGGGCCGGATTCTGGGGCGCGCAAAACCCGGCGTCCGCATGGCTCAAGGGTGCGGCGTCGATGGTCATCGGCCAGTTCGTGTTCTGCACTTTGGCGTTCGCCGCGCTCGTTTGGTCCTTTGTGACCGACGATTTCAGCGTGGCGTACGTGGCAAACCATTCGCACAGCCAGCTCCCGCTCTACTATAAAGTCGCCGCAACCTGGGGCGGACACGAAGGTTCGTTCCTTTTGTGGATCGTGTTCATGACGCTCTGGATGGCGTTTGTGGCGGCCAAAGGTGCGCAATATCCCGCTGCGTTTCATGGGCGTGTGCTGGGTGTCTTGAGCTTTCTCAACTTGGGTTTCATCGGCTTTGCGTTGTTTGCGAGCGAGCCGTTCGTGCGCCTGATTCCATTGACACCCGGCGAAGGCAGCGACCTCAATCCGCTGTTGCAGGATTTCGGACAGACAGTGCACCCGCCCATGTTGTACGCGGGCTACGTGGGCCTTGCAGTGCCGTTTGCGTTTGCGGTGGCGGCGCTCGTCGGTGGTCAGGTCAATGCAGTATGGGCACGCTGGACGCGGCCGTGGACCAACGTTTCCTGGGGTTTTCTGACACTAGGTATCGCGCTGGGCAGCTGGTGGGCGTACTACGAACTCGGCTGGGGCGGGTGGTGGTTCTGGGATCCCGTTGAGAACGCGAGTTTCATGCCGTGGCTCGCTGCCACGGCGTTGCTGCACAGTCTCGCGGTAACGGAGAAGCGCGGTGCCTTCCGCGCCTGGACATTGCTGTTGGCCATCGCCTGTTTTTCACTGTCGCTGCTCGGCTCGTTTATCGTGCGCTCCGGTGTTTTGACGTCGGTGCATGCATTTGCCGTCGATCCACAGCGTGGCATGTACATCCTGGTGTTTCTAAGTGTCGTGGTGGGCGGTTCGCTACTGCTCTATGGGTTGCGCGCTGGGCGCATCTCTACCCATGTGGGGTATCGATTGATCAGCCGCGAATCTTTCATGCTGCTGAATAACGTGGCGTTGGTCATTGCTTTGATGGTTGTCCTGTGGGGGACGTTGTACCCGATCGGTTATCAGGCGGTCACGGGCGACCACATCTCCGTGGGCCCACCGTTTTTCAATCGGTTTTTCGTGCCTTTGATGTTGGCGCTCACGGCCGCACTTGCGGTTGTGCCCGTGCTCAACTGGAAGAAGACCTCAGTTGCGAAAGTGCGCGGCACCGTAGCGGTGCTGCTGCCTGTTGCTGTCGTGGTGACGGGGATTGTCTGGTTTATCGCCGATTATCGATCGCTGGGTGTTTTAACCGCGCTCGCCCTGGCGCTGTGGGTACTGCTGACGCACGGCGTCGATCTTGTGCGCCGGTTGGGTCACAACTTACGCCAGCCGTTGGCGTACTGGGGAATGACCGTAGCGCACTTGGGCTTCGCGATGAGTGTCGCCGGTGTCGCGGTGACCGCGACCCAGAGTCTGGAAGAAGACGTACGCATGGCGCCGCAAGACACCTTTGTGTTGGGGGACGAAGAAGTGCGCTTCCTCGGCATCACCGCGTCTCAAGGCCCCAACTACCATGCACAACAAGGTATTTTCATCATCACACCCGAAGGCGGGTCGAGCTACGAGCTGAGACCTGAGAAACGCCGATATGTGGCTGGCGGTAGCGTGATGACCGAAGCTGCCGTCAACGGTGGTTTCTTCGCCGATACCTATATCTCGCTCGGGGAACCGTTGGACAACGATACGGTCAACGGCGCCTGGGCGGTACGCTTGCATCGCAAGCCGCTCGTGCGCTGGGTATGGTATGGCGCCGTGTTGATGGCGTTCGGCGGGATGCTCGCGGTATTCGATGCGCGTTATCGCCGACTGCGACGCCGTTATATGCAAAAAACCGCGGCTGCCGCCGGTCCGCCGGTGGCCGTGAAACCATCATGAGCGGCGGTGAGATGTTTACGCTGAGAAGCGCGGATGAGCACCGCGGATGAGTAGAACCAGTCTGTTTCTGCCGCTCGGCATCTTTGTCCTGATCGTGGTGGTGGGTTACGTGGGCTTTTCTCTCGGTGACCGTCACGTGCTCAACTCGGCCTTGATCGGCCAACCGTTTCCGGCGTTCAGCGCACCCCGTTTGGACGCGCCGGGCGAATACGTGGCGCGTGACGCGCTGCTGGGCCGGCCGACTCTGGTCAACGTCTGGGCGACCTGGTGTCCGACATGCAAAGCCGAGCACGAGGAATTGATGCGCATAGCCGAGATCAGTGACGTCTATCTCGTGGGCCTGAACTACAAAGACGATCGCTACAAAGCGCTCAAATGGTTGGCGGATTTCGGCGATCCGTATGACGTCGTGATCATGGACGGCGACGGTGCCATTGGCGTGGACCTCGGTGTGTACGGTGCGCCGGAAACTTTCTTGTTGGATCGCCAAGGTCGGGTCGTCTACAAACGGGTGGGCGAGGTCAACCGTCGCATCTGGCTGGAAGAGATCGTACCGCGCCTGGCAGCCATGGGGCTGACCCCGAATGCCGCAGAGACAGACTCATGACCGTTTTGCGACGAGTGACCATGGCCTTCATGCTACTGCAAACCCTCTCTATCGGCGCTGCCTCACCGGTCGATGTCTACAGCTTTCCAGATGCACAATCCAAGGCGCGATACAAAGCCTTGATCGACGAGTTTCGCTGTCCGAAATGCCTGAATACGAATATCGCCGGTAGCGATGCGCCCATCGCTCAGGATCTTCGACGCACGGTCCATCGGCTGGTGGTCCAGGAGGGGATGACCGATCAGCAAGTGCGCGATTATCTGCAAAAACGTTATGGCGACTTCGTGCTGTACGATCCGCCCTTCAATGCGCGCACGGGACTCGTGTGGATACTCCCCGTGATTTTGCTGCTGATCGGCTGTGGCGTTTTGGTGATGTTGCATCGGCGCGCGCGTCTTAGGGACCAGCAAGTGCATGAGCTGTCGCCGGACGAGCGGCAGAGAGTCAACAGCCTTCTCGAAGAGCCGTAATGATTGGCGTTGCTTTTGTGTCCTTGGGGATTCTCTGTGCCGTTTTCATTGGCTGGCCGCTGCTGACCCGTCGCACTCGGGCTCTGCGTCCAAGCAGTGCGTCCGTGATGCGCGCTTTCTTTCGGCAACGCGCGCAAGAGCTGGATGCCGAGTCGGATGAGGAGACCAACGCCGCCATGCGCGCAGAGCTGGATGCGCTGATCTTGACTGAGGTGGACGCGCAGGCGGAGACAGAGTCCGACGATAGAACCGCCGACACCAGCCGCGCATCGAGTATAGGCTTGCTCGTCGCTGCCGTGGTGCTACCTCTTGCCGGCTTCGGGCTGTTTACGATGCTGAGCGACAGTGGATTGAGCGAGATCAGGGGTGCCGAGGCGGTGCTCACGGTCGACGCTGCCGAGCAGGCCACGCTCGAGTCCTGGGCGCGCAAATTGCGTCATCGTGTCGAGACCCACCGCGGGGACAGCAAGAGCTGGTATCTGCTCGGTCACGCTGAACTCAAACTGGGCCGCTTCGGTGCTGCAGCGGAAGCATTCTCCACCACCAATACCCTCACTCCCGGAGACATGAGCGTACAGGTTTACTGGCTGCAGGCTCGTTATCTCGATCAACGCGGGGTATTGGACGAGATCAGCCGAGGTCTCGCGCAGGAACTCCTGGCAAGCCAACCGAACCTCTCCGTCGTGCTCGAGATATTGGCCATGGATGCGTATCGTCAGGGCCACTTGGCCGAGGCAGTACGGTTGCTGAATCGAGCCCTTGGCGGTACGCGAGACTTGACGCAGCAGGCATCGTTCGTCAATGCCATTCAACAGGTGCGTGAGCAGCTTGCCGGTACCGAGGCAGCAGACGAGTTGACGGGCATCAACGTGGAGGTAGCGACGCTCGATCCGCCGCCACAGCAAGCCACCATCTTCGTGATAGCGCGCCCCGTGGGCGGCGGTATGCCGTATGCGGTGGTGCGCCGACCTGCGATTCTCGCCCCGTTCACGGTCCGCCTGGACGATCTCGTCAGCATGAGTGAGGCGCGCAAGCTGACGGACGCGGAAAACTTCGAGGTCATCGTACGGCTCAGTCTCCGAGGCGTGGCCATGGCGCACCCGGGCGATTGGCAGTGGCAGTCCGAACCGTTGACCACGGCGGCGCTGCCTGCGGTGGGGCTGCAGGCACAGCTCAAACCCCCCGGTTGATCGTCGAGGTTTCGATGCCCATTGGAACTTTAGTCCGTGGGCGTTGTCCCTACCTTATGTTCAGCCCCGAACGTGCGGCAGAGCCTGAGTGGCCTGGTTGGCTCGAGCAGCTTCAATAGTCACCTTCAACGGTAATGGTAAAGAGGGAACGAAGAATGGCCTTTAAACCGGCGCTCAACATCACCGATCAGATTGCCGACCACCTGGGTGAGCAGATCATTCAGGGGGCGCTCCCGGGCGGCACCCGGATTCAGGAACTGAAAATCGCGAAGCGTCTCAGTGTCTCACGCGGATCGATACGCGAGGCGCTCTTGATTCTGGAGCGGCGTCATCTGATCGAGATCGTGCCGCGCAAGGGAGCGCTGGTGAACCGCATCACGAAGGCGGAAGCTGCCGATGTCATCGACTTGATCGCGCAGCTGCAGGTGCGCTGGATCAAGCGGTTGGCGTTACGCTCGCGCGGGGAAGACGGCGCACTGTGCAGCGCGATTGCCGCCATGGACGCGAGCGCTAGGCAACAAGACCTGGGGGGACTCCTCGCGGGTCGCGATGCCTTCTACAACACGCTACTCAAGGACGCCAACCCCTACCTGGTCGGTGTGTTCGAATGTTTGTTACCGCCGAGCCAGAAAGTGCTGCGCATTCTCATTCAGGACCACAACGTCGATCTTCATGACATCTCCAGATATTACCGCGCGCTCCAGCACGCGTTCAGCGGTTGCGATGAGGCGCGCATTGACGAACTCGTCACGGCGTTCGCGCGGCGGTTGAAGCAACTGAGCGAGCACGGCTTCGACGATGTGGAAGTGCAAGGCTTGTCGGTGCCGCAAGCGGTGTTCGAAAGCTAACAAGACAGTTCAAAACCCCGAATTAGACGCACTTTTTCTTACCTTGCCTATTACTAAAGATAGTGCGTTACAGTAAACTTGGCGCTTCAGGTTATGGGGTATTAGTCGTGTGACTCCAATCCTGGTTCGTCGATGAGTTCGAGTAGGCGTGGTGAGTACCGTGAAACCGTGAGTTTAGGTACGGTGGATACGGTGGATTAGGTACCGGATATACTCGGTATATGGGTACCGCCGGTGGGTCGGTAACTGAGTCCATTGTTGGGTTTGGCTGAGCAGCCGCGTCACACTCGTCGGGCATCGATAGGCCAGAGTAACGAGCATGCGATCCGCTATGCGACTGAAGCAGATTAAGCTCGCAGGTTTCAAATCTTTTGTCGATCCGACAACCGTCACCCTCCCCGGAAATCGCTGCGCAGTGGTTGGCCCCAACGGCTGCGGGAAATCGAATATTATCGATGCGGTACGGTGGGTTATGGGCGAAAGTTCAGCCAAACAGTTACGTGGCGAAAACCTCACCGACGTCATTTTTAACGGATCCAATTCCCGCAAACCCACCGCTGCCGCCAGCATAGAGTTGATGTTCGACAATTCCGACGGTCGCATCGGCGGCGAATACGCAGCCTATGCGGACATTGCGATACGCCGTCAGGTCAGTCGCGATGGGCAGTCCAACTACTTCCTCAACGGCAGCAAGTGCCGTCGACGCGACATCCAGGACGTCTTCCTGGGCACCGGTTTCGGACCGCGCAGCTACTCCATCATCGAGCAGGGCATGATTTCCCAGCTGGTCGAAGCCAAGCCCGAGGACTTGCGTGTCTATCTGGAAGAGGCGGCCGGCATCTCCAAGTACAAAGAGCGCCGGCGGGAGACGGAAAACCGCATCAAACACACCCGGGAAAATCTTGAACGTATCAATGACATACGTGAAGAACTTGACCGACAACTTGATCGTTTGCAGCGCCAGGCCCAGGCGGCGGAAAAGTACCGGGAGCTGCGTGTGGAGGAGTCGCTGGTCACCGCGCAGCTATACGTTTTGCGCCATAGCGGACTCAAGGCGGAACTCGAAGCGCGCGAGACGGCGATCAAGACACTGGAGATCGATCTGGAAAAGGCGCTTGCCGAACAACGGCATTTAGAGGCGTCCATCGAGACCAGCCGCGCCAAGCACGCGACCCACAGCGACGAATTCAATCAGGTGCAGGGACGCTTCTATCAGCTCGGCGCCGATATATCGCGCGTCGAGGAAGCCATCCAGTTCAACGAAGCACGCGTGAAACAGTTGGAAGTCGACCTGCAGTCGGTGGATCAGCGCAGCATCGAAACCGATCGTCAGCTGAAGATGGACGAGCAGCAGATCGCTGAGCTCACTAGCCGAATCAATGAGTTAGTTCCAAAAGTTGAAGTACTTGCTGAACAAGACCGCGACGCACACGCCGCGCTTGAGCAGGTCGAAGATCAAGCCCGCGACTGGCAACGCCGGTGGGATGCGTTCAACGAGCAAGCCGCCAACAACGACCGTGATGCGGAAGTTCAAGCGTCACGGATAGAGCACCTCGAGCAACTGCTGCAGCGTTTACAGCGCCGCCACGGCGAGCTCGAGTCGCTGCGCACGCAACCGGTGGAACACGACACCGCCGATGTCGATCTTTTGGCCGAGGAAATCGACACGCTGGAAGCGCAGGCGCGTCTGCTCGATTTGCAGATTGACGAGTCGCTCAAGGAACTTGCGCAAGGGCGCGAAGACGTGATCGAGCGCGAACGCGTGCTCGACGAAGCTCGTGGCGAAGTGCAGGGCTTGCGCCACGAACTGGCGACACTGCAGGCGTTGCAAGAGGCTGCGCTGGGCCAGCAGGTGCCGGAGGCGGTGGACTGGATTGCAGCCAATCAGCTCAACGAACGGGCGCGCCTGGGCGAGGTGCTCGCGGTCGTCTCGGGTTGGGAACGGGCTGTCGAAATGGTGCTCGGCCAATTGCTGAGTGCAGTGCAGGTCGACGACCTGGAGCGCCTGGCCGCTTCGCTTGCCGGATTGCCGGAAGGCGAAGTGGCACTGATCGAAAAACGCCGGGCCGATCGGCATCTGCATGAGCCGGGACGGGGCAGTCAATGGCCGGACCAGACTTCGATAACCCTGCCTGAGCTGTGTTCGCTGGTGCGTGCCGACGGCGTTGACGCGCAATCGCTGCTCCATGGCGTGTATGCAGCAGAATCCACCCAGCATGCCATCGCCCAACGGCATCGTCTGGCGCCCGGCGAGAGCATCGTCACCCGACAGGGCTTCTGGGTGGGGCGCGACTGGGTGCGCGTCCTGCACGATCACGACGCCGAGTCCGGGATTATCGAGCGCACGCAATTGTTGGAGACGCTGACCTTGCGTGTTGAGGAAGCCGAACGCACGCTGGGTGAGTTGCAAAATCACGTGCAGAACGGACGCGCCAGGGTCGAGCGCCTGGAGAATCAACGCGATGAGTTGCAGCAACAACTCAACGCAATCAACCAGAGTCTGGGCCAACGGCGCACCGACCATGGGGTGACTCGGGTCAAACTGGAAGAGGCCGGAGCGCGCATTGCGCAGCTCGAGAAAGAGGGGGCCGACATCCAGCGCCAGATCTCGGGCGAGCAACACCACCTCAAGCAAGCTCGCGCTCAACTGGCCGCCGCCGAGCAGGCTCGCGAACAACAAAAAGACACGCGCGCGGCATTGACCGACGAGCGCGAGCAAATGGATGCGACCTTACTTGCCGCTCGGGAGCAGGCACGGCAAAGGCGCGATGAGTTCCACGACCTGAATGTGGAAAAGGAAGGCCTGCAGTCGCGACTGCAAGCGAGCGAGACGGCGCGGGAACGTCTATTAACGCAAAAGCGCGAGCTGGCGGAACAGAAAACCAGCCTGCGAGCCGGTATCGAAACCAGCACCATGCCGCTGCCGGACCTACAGAGCGAACTCGAGGGCAAACTGACGCTTAGGATGGACGTAGAGTCGAGCCTGAGCGACCTGCGCGCGGTGCTCGAACGCATCGACAACGACACGCGCGAATTGGAGTCGAAGCGCCACAGTCAAGAGGCGGCTGTACAAAAGGTGCGTGAGCGCCTAGAGCGCGAGCGTGTCGAGCGCCAGGGTATGACGGTGCAGGAATCCAATCTGCTGGAACAGTTGGGCGCCACGGGGCACGAGCTTGCCGCGGTTCAACGCGAGTTGCCCGAGGATGCGAACGAAGCTCAGTGGAGCGAACAACTGGACCGCTTGGGTCGCCGCATAGCGCGACTCGGTGCGATCAATTTAGCGGCAATAGAAGAATACGAACAAGAATCAGAACGCAAAGTGTACTTGGATGCTCAGGCGGAAGACCTCGAGCAAGCGATGGCGACGTTACAAGACGCGATCAAGAAGATCGACCGAGAGACGCGCTCGCGGTTCAAGGACACTTTCGAAGCGGTGAACACTCGTCTGGGCGAGTTGTTCCCGAAAGTCTTTGGCGGAGGACACGCCTATTTAGAACTAACCGGGGAGGACCTACTCGATACCGGAGTCTCGCTGATGGCAAGACCACCGGGTAAGCGGAACTCGAGTGTACATTTGTTGTCTGGCGGCGAAAAAGCCATGACGGCGGTTGCGTTGATCTTTGCGATCTTCCATCTCAATCCAAGTCCTGTGTGTCTGTTGGATGAGGTGGACGCCCCGCTGGATGACGCTAATGTCTCTCGTTTTGCCGGGCTCATCGAGGAAATGTCCGCCGACGTCCAATTCCTTGTTATTACACATAACAAGCTCACGATGGAAATGGCTGACTACCTGATGGGTGTCACGATGCAAGAGCCCGGCGTTTCGCGCCTGGTTTCTGTAGACGTGGACGAGGCCGCAGCCATGGCAGTCTCTTGAGTGGGCAAGGGTCCCTTTAAGGTAGAGGCGCAACATGTCGGCGGGTAGGTGTAAAAGAAAGACCGCGATTTAGCGGTCGAGGAGCCTAGGTTGGACATTAAAGACTTTATCCTGATCGGCGGAGGCATTCTAATCGCGATGGTGGTGAGCCATGGCTTCTGGATTGCGTGGCGGGCCAAACGGGAGCCGTTACGGTTGGATATCGTGCCGGATTTGATCCCCGATGAGGTCGATGAGCTGGAGCGTTTGCGAGGCGAATTGCCGAATGGCGGAGCCCGCGTGGTCACACCGCGTAAGAAACCTGTTCAGCAGAGCTTATTGGATACCCAACCCCGCCACGAAGGCACCGGCGAACAGCAGGAAGCCCTGGATCTCACGGTACCGCCCGTGCTCATGGAACCGGCTGAACCGGCTGAATTGGGGTTGTCTCAGCGCTTCAAGCGACCCGCTAAGCCCAAAGTGCACCAAGCTCCTGCACGCCGCGTGGATCCGCGAGAACCGGAGGTGCCCACTGTCGCTGCGAATGCTGAAGTGCCCGCTGAACCGGAAGCCTCGTCGGCGCCCGAGGCGAGCAGCACCGCTGCCGTCAACGTCCGCGAAGTCACGCTGCCTCGGGAACGAGCAGCCGAAGTTCGCGCGACGAAAACCGCGACGGAGCCCGTGGATGGCACCAGCGAATCGGCCCCGGTCGAGGAACTGCTGGTGATCAACCTGCTTGCACCCCGCGGGCGCAAATTTTCCGGTGAAGACATTGTGTCGAGCTTGCGTAAGCAAGGGCTGCGCTACGGAGATATGAACATCTTCCACCGCATCGAACCGGCTACGAAGGCCAAACTGTACAGTGTCGCCAATCTCGTCGAGCCAGGCACCTTCGACTTGGCGGACCTCGACGCGGTGTGCTCGCCGGGTATGTCCTTCTTCCTGCAATTGCCGGGACCCGAGGAGGGCCGTCTGGCGTTCGCGGACATGCTGGAAGCTGCACGCAACGTCGCTACCGATCTCGGCGGTGAGCTGCGCGACGAACAACTCAACCGGTTGACCGGGCAGACTGCCGAACACATGCGCCAGCGTATTGCTGATTTCGCGCGACGGCGGTTGTCCAAGCGCGCGTAATGTCTTCTCGAGCGATCGCAAAGCGCCATGCGGCGCTTTGCGCAGAGCTTAACCATCACCTGCACCAATACCATGTGTTAGATGCGCCCGAGATTTCGGATGCAGAGTACGATGCTTTGTTCGACGAATTGCTCGCGCTCGAAGCAGAGCATCCGGAACTCGTCTCTAGCGCTTCGCCGAGCCAACGGGTGGGCGGTGACATTCTTCCGTACTTTGACAAAGTCACGCACGAGCGGCCCATGTTGTCGCTGGATAAGTGCACCATGCCCGACGAACTCGAGGACTGGATTACCCGCTGTCGAAACCGTGTCACCGATCCCGATACGCTGACCTTCTCCTGCGAACCCAAAATCGATGGAGTCGCCGTCGCGTTGGTGTATCGCGATGGGGAACTGGAGCGGGCTTCCACTCGCGGGGACGGTCAGGTCGGTGAGGACATTACCGCCAACGTACGCACCATCAAGTCCGTGCCTTTGGTGTTGAGTGCCGGTAACTTGCCGACGCGTTTCGAGGTCCGCGGTGAGGTCTATATTCCTACCGACCGCTTTCTTGTCTTCAATGAACAGGCGCTCGCGCGGGGTGAGAAGCCGATGATCAATCCGCGCAACGGCGCGGCCGGCAGTCTACGCCAGCTCGATCCTAAAATCAGCGCCGCGCGACCGCTGACCATGTTCGTCTACAGCCTGGGTTGGGCCGAGGGGGGTTGGCAGCCCGAGACGCATACGCAAGTGATCGCCACGTTCGCTGAGTGGGGATTGCGCACCAATCCGCTCACCGTGGCGTGCGCTGACGGCGAGGCTTGCATAGCCTACATACGACGCATCGAAGATCAGCGCGCCGAACTCGGTTACGACATCGATGGCGTCGTGGTCAAAGTCGATAGTCTGGCGCAACAGGAGGAATTGGGCGCGGTCACGCGCAAACCGCGGTGGGCCATCGCGTACAAGTATCCCGCGGAGGAAGCGACGACCGTCGTCGAAAGAGTGGAATTCCAGGTGGGGCGTACCGGTTCGATCACACCCGTCGCGCGCCTGCAAAGCGTCTTCGTCGGCGGCGTTACGGTGTCGAATGCTACGCTGCACAATATGGATGAAATCGAGCGGTTGGGCCTGCGCAAAGGGGATACCGTGATGATTCGGCGCGCCGGTGATGTGATCCCCCAGGTGATCAACGTCATAGAAGCCAAACGACCGAAAGGAGCGCGGCGGATCAAGTTGCCGAAGAACTGCCCGGCTTGCGGCAGTCCAATCGTGCGTCCGGAAGACGAAGCGGTCGCCCGCTGCAGCGCCTCGCATTTCGTTTGCCCGGCGCAGCGCAAGGAGGGCCTCAAACACTTTGCCAGCCGGTTGGCCATGGATATCGACGGCTTGGGTGACAAACTGGTCGAGCAGCTGGTCGATGTCGGCTTGGTGGACAATGCCGCCGACCTTTACGATCTCGACGTAGAGGCGCTCACCGGGCTCGAACGTATGGCGACGAAGTCGGCGCAGAATCTGGTCGATGCGCTCGAAGCCAGTCGTGAGACGACTTTTGCCAAGTTCATCTATGCACTGGGTATTCGTGAGGTGGGTGAAGCGACTGCCCTCAATTTAGCCGCGCACTTCGGCGATCTCGAACCGCTGCTGGCCGCTGAGGCGGAGGCGTTGGAACAGGTGCCCGACGTCGGACCGATCGTCGCCTCACGTATTGTCGAGTTCTTTGCGGAGCGCGAGAACTTGCGCGTGGTCGAGCGGCTTGCCGCCGCACTACGATGGGCAGCGGTCGATCCGCCAGCGCCGGACGCGCAGCCGTTTGCCGGTCAAACCTGGGTGCTGACGGGCACGCTCGAGAAGATGCCGCGAAACGACGCTAAGGCGTTACTGGTGGGGTTGGGCGCGAAAGTGGCGGGCTCCGTGTCAGCCAAGACCACGCAAGTCGTCGCGGGTCCGGGCGCAGGCAGCAAGCTCGACAAGGCCACCGCTTTGGACATCCCGGTGATGGACGAAGCAGAGTTTCTGGCAGTACTCGCAAACCACGGGATTGATCCATGACGCTGCGCCGGAGCTTGGTGGTCATGGTTCTCGCCACAGTGAGCGTCAGCCTGCTGAGTTGCAGTAGCAATCCGCCGCGCGCGCCGAACAACCTGTGCAGCATCTTTGCCGAGAAGGGTAGCTGGCGCAAAGCGGCCCTGCGCACGCAAAAGAAATGGGGCGTGCCTGCTCACGTGAATATGGCCTTCGTTCATCGTGAGTCGAGTTATGTAGCCGACGCGAAGCCGCCACGTCGACGGCTGCTCGGCATTCTTCCGTGGACGCGTTTGTCATCCGCTTACGGTTACGCCCAAGCAACGGATGAGGCATGGAACGACTACAGCAAGGAAACCAGCCGCTGGTTCATCGACCGAGACAACTTCGCCGATGCCATGGACTTCATCGGGTGGTACAACCACCGTTCCGCCAAGCGCCTCGGTATCGCCAAGACCGACGCCTATCATCTCTACATCGCCTACTACGCCGGTCCGTCGGGTTACTCGTCGGGTCGCTGGAAAAGTTCACCTACAATCAAGAGTTATGCCAGTAAGGTGCAGGCGCAAGCGCGACGCTACGAGCAGCAGTTCAAGCGGTGCTAGTGTCCTTAAGTTGCTCATTCGTTGAATCATGACGCGCTCCACAAGATCGGTGGGCTAACTGCCGAAAGTGTCCGTAAACACCATCTTTTGCGGACCGCGGCGCGAAATCGGACCGTGCCCTCCGAACACGGGATACCCGAGCGGCACGTGGGCTGCCGTGTGCCAATCGTCGGGAATCCTTAGAAGCGCCTTGACCTTGGGTTCCTCCATGCACAACAGCGTCGTCAAAACGCAACCGAGGCCTTCGGTGCGCGCGGCGAGCAGGAGGTTCTGCACCGCGGGATAGATCGATCCTCCACCCACCACACTAGGGCGGTCGAGTGCGGCATCGGTGAAGGTTATGTGCGCAGGGTTGAAGCAGAACACGCAGATGACCGGCGCTTCGTGCATGTGCGTGGCCAAATAGGTGCCTGCGGCGAGCGCGCGGCGAGATCGTTCCGCTTCGTGCTCAGGCATGTTCAGCATGTGTGCTTCGTAACCGGGAATGTAACCCTCCCAGTGCGGCCTGTAGAGATCTTCCAGGCCCTGCTTCAGCGTGGCGTCCTTGACCGCAATGATACGCCACGACTGATGATTGCCGCCTGTAGGTGCCCAGGTGGCGGCCTCGAGCACACGCTCGAGTACCGCGTCGGGAATCGGATCGGGTTTGAGGCGCCGCACCGCTCGTAGTGTCGACATAGCGTCGTAAAGGTTCATACGTGCTCCTTCCGGCTAGTAACTTACCCCCATGCCCGCCCGCACGTCGTTGTTCACACCGTATTGCGGAATGGGGTAACGCAAGCCGTTGCCGGACAGCGCTTCCAAACCGCGCACGATGCGGGGTAAGAATGCCGGTGGAATGGCCATGAGCAGTTCGTCTTCCATCACACCTCCGTAGCGTCGTTCCGCAAAACACGGCAGTGACAGGCTCGGTTCACCGGTGGCCAACGCCCGTCCCCAGGAGTCCGCACAGGCTGACTCACCTACACAGCCCCATTCGAGTTTTTTGTAGCCGGTCCACTGTAAGCCATTGATAAACAGAATCATTTGCGCCGGTGTGGCATAAATGAGGCAGATGTCGGGGGGATTGAGACGGCCGCTCGCCAGGGGGCTCACCGCCATCGCTTCGTAGGTGCCGAACGGTACGACGTCCATCGCTTCTTGGTGAGCGGCAGCGTCTTCGGCCGTACCGTACCACACACCGGTCATGCGCTCGCCTGACAACCACTCCGGACTTCTGGGATGCAGACCGATGACCGTGCTGCATTGTGCACCGACCAGATCGTTGGCGGTGATGCCGACGGTCCAGCCGTTGCGGGATGCTTGCCCGACGATCTGGTCGGTGGTGTGAATATCCTTGGGCCGGCGAATGCGTGGAATTGCCTCCATGTCCTTGGCATCTTCAAAGAGTTTCATGCCGATGGGCGTGGTACGCAGTCGCAGCAAACGATTGAGGTCGGCAACGACGGCGGCCCCGTCGAATTGTTCGAGTTCTGATGCGATGAGGTCAGCCATAGTGTTTCTCCAGGAAGGTTGTGACGACTTGAGCGAGTCGCTCCGGCTCGTCGTAGTGAATCATGTGACCGGAATTTGCGAACCAGTGGTGTTCGTGTGACTTGACGTGCGCCGCGCGTGTTTCCATCTCCCCTTCGGCAAAGCGACCCGTATAAGTGTCGCCGAAACCCGACAGCTGCTTACCCCAATACTCGAATGACAATGCGCCGCTGATAACGCACGTTGGGGCACGCACGGCGCGCCAGAACATCTCGTCTTGATCGCGGCTGTTGCCGATGAAGACGCTGTTGGTGCGTGTGTCGAATGCCCAGGTTGGGTTGTCACCCGTGGTCAAGAGATGTGGTGCGATCAGCTCGGCGGTGTCCTGGGCGAGGCGAGGATTGTTGGCGAGCAGCCGCTCCACCACGCTTGCAGTACTCAGCGTACGCTGGCGGGACGCGGGTAGCTGGCCTAAACGAGTCAACAACATGTCCTTATAGCGCGCCAATTCCGCTTCCGGGCTTGCTGATTCGTTGCGGTTCGGCGGTCCCATCCCTTCAGCGAGGATCAGTGCGCGCACGGCGTCGGGGAAGAGTGCCGCGTAGCGCGCCGTAATATGACCCCCCAGAGAATGGCCGAACAGCGCCATGGAGGTGAGCGAGAAATGTTCCACCACATTGTGCAGATCCACGATGAAGTGTGGTATCGCGTAGGCATCGCTGTGATCTGATCGTCCGTGACCGCGCAATTCCGGCATCAACACGTAGCGGCCTTTGGCCAAAGTCTGAGCTAACGGCAGCAGCGCCCAGGCTGTGTCGCGCAGTCCGTGTAACAGGATGATCGGGGGACGGCCGGGATCGCCGAGTGCGAGCACGTTCAAGCGGATGCCGAGGCTGTCGACACTGTGCGAGGTTGGCGAGTACGTCTCCTGGTCCAAACGCTGGCCCTATGCGCATGTGGTGGAAGCATCAAGCCTAGCGGCTCCGCCCATCGACCGCCACTTGTCAGTGAAGGGTCGCCGGGCTTGTCCTCGACACCCTGTTGTCGTCATCATGCGCGCACCGTCTTAAGGAACAGCTGCGCGTGGGAAGAAATCAGCAGGTCTTCGTTGGCTTGGTCGCGTTCATGACCGCCGCGATCGCCGCGGGCGTCGTGTGGGTGGGTCCGGAGCTGGTGGCGCTCGCCTATTTCGATTCGCAGCGGGACGAACCCATGCTGGTCATCGATCTATCGGGGCGCTCGGCGTCCACCCGCGGTCCGGAGGGCGTTGGCGCTCCGCTGGAACTGGCCGCGTTGTTGGAGCAGGAAAACGCGCAGATCATCGGCATTCACGAGCGTGCCCATACCCTGGAAGGCAGGCCACGCGACGAGTTCGCGTACTTGCTTGGCGGGCAGATGCGTCAAGGCAGTGACATCGTTCGTGTCATGACCACCTCCGAATTTCGGGCACTTACCCCCGAACTGACGGTGGCGAGTTTCGGACCCGGTCTGGACGACGCCCGGCAATGGCGTAGCACATTGGTGCTCTTGTTGGTCGCGGAGCGCGCGAGTGTCAATGCGTTGGTGGGGTTGTTCGAAGAGTTGGAAGGCAGTAGCGGCAATCTGGTGTGGGATGAGCCCAGCCGTGTGTTGATCGGTGGCGAACCCTGGAATCGGCTCGCCCTCATCGACTTCGCCAGTGAGGGCCAGGCGCTCGATTGGCTACGGCAGCCCGAGGTGGCCGATGCGCGGGCCATCGCCAACAGTCGTGCACAAGAGCTGTTGATCTCGGTGTATTCGCGCTAAGTAGACGTCTCGATCACCCATGCGGCTTCGAAAAAACGTACGTGTCTGAATTCGTCGAATTCACCGAGATTGGGGAACGTCAGCGCATCAGCCCGACCGGTTAGCGTAAAGTCGGGATCTTCGACGTCATCCACGCGCGAGTCCGCAACGATTAGCCGCCGGCCCTTTGCCTTCGCGATATCGAGCAGACTGAAATTGGCGCGGTCATACAGCACGTCAGCCATCAGCAGTACATCGAAATCGTTGGGTAGTCGAGCCAGATCGTCGCAATATTCCATGCTGACTCCGTTTGATTGCCCATTGAAGGCAGTTGCACAGAGTGCGTCGGGATCGTTGTCGCAAACCCACACCTCGGCTGCGCCAGCCAGTTTGGCGGCGATGCCGACCACGCCGGAACCGCAGCCGATGTCCGCGACCTTCAAGCCGCGCACCGTTCGTGGGTTGTCCAGGAGGCGGCGTGCCAATGCGATGCCGCTGCCCCAGCACAGTGACCAGTAGGCCGGCCGCGCAATCACCGCGTGCATGACTTCGCTCGGCAGAGGTCCGGTGGGGAAGTTCGCGTTGATCAACGCGAGCACAACTTCCTCGAGCTCGGGCGGCGAAACCAGTTCGATGTGTGCACTGGGCAGCGTGGCTTGCAAGCGCTGGGTGACAGCTTGAAGACTAGATATGTTGTCGATAGGTGGGTGCCCTAACAGCCATGAGACCGCAGCATGATAGCTTAGGTGCTCTCTGGATTGCCCGAGCTACAGTCCTTCGGCTTGACGTCGCATCCACGCAAGACCGGCGACGCCCAATCCCAGAACCACCAAGATGGACAGGTCCACGTCATCCCGCTCAGATCGCGCGGATTCGAGGGACTCTGCGGGTAGCGCCTCCAAGCGGGCAGGTGATGCAGCGTCAGGTGTGGCTGCGCTCGCCAGTACAGGCGAACTCATCGCTAGACTTAGCCAAATTGTCAGAATACTGAGGCTTCTCACGCGGACACTCACTGCCAAACATAATGTGATGTGCATCATGTTATGGGATCGGGCAGCGTGTGGCTGCGGGTGGGATGTATGAAATGTAAGGGGGCCGTAAGGGCGCAAAGCCTGGTGAGTCAGGGTTGTCCTAGCGCTTTTTTACGCTCTTGCTGTTGGCGCTGGGATTGCGCGACGAGCAGGTATTCGTCCAACGCTTGGGTGGCCGCCTGGTTGGATTCGAACGGGCCTTGTACCCCATCCCGTGTGGGGAAGAACCAGCCATCGGGTCGCTGCTCGACGCGAGTCTGTGTCCTGGGGGCGTTGAGGGCGTCGAGTTGAATGTCGGAGCCCTCGGCTAGGTGGGCGCCGACCTCGCTCAAGGGGATCTCCTGAACTGTCGGTCGATCGCCCTGGCGGCAACACACGCGGGCGGTGTCGGTCTCCAGATTCACTTCCGTGACCAGGTGCAGTCGGCCGTCGACGACAAATAGCCTGCCTTCGTAATTTTTTGCGAGTCCTCCGCGGCCCATCGGTGCAACATCCTTTGTACGTCAACCAGTTGGTGTTCGATAGTACAATCCGGTCGCACAATTTCTGCCAACTGCGTCACAGTTAGACCGGTCATCGGGAGCTCTGGGACCCCTCGAAAGGCCTTTGGGAATAGACATACATGATGCAGTTTGGTTTGATTGATAGTTTGACAATTTGCTTTGGCTGGGAGAGCCGTTCCAATGCCCATGATCCTTAACGAAGAACAGACCATGCTCAAAGACAGTGCCAAGGACTTTTGCACGTCGAGCGCGCCCATATCGCAGCTTCGCGAGCTGCGCGATTCCGACAGCCCGGACGGTTTCGACAAAGCGACCTGGAAAGCCATGGTGGAACTCGGCTGGGCGGCGATACCCTGGGCGGAAGAGCACGGTGGTCTCGCCTTTGGCTACAAGGGTCTGGGGGTCGTCACGGAAGAAACCGGCCGAACCCTTGCGGCCAGCCCCCTGTACGCCTCGGTTTGGTTGGGCGGGACCGTACTCGATATCGGCGGCACCGACGCTCAGAAGAGTGAGCTGTTACCTCAAGTGGCCAGCGGTGAAGTGCTGTTGGCCTTGGCCCTGGAGGAAGGTCACCGGCATGCGCCGTACCAAATCGCGACGACCGCTGAGGCGAGTGGAGACGGCTTTGTGCTGAACGGCAAGAAGACCTTTGTCCTGGATGGACATGTAGCGGACAAGCTCGTGGTCGTCGCGCGCACTTCGGGTGCTGCGGGGGAGCGTTCCGGATTGTCGTTGTTCGTCGTCGATGGCGACGCCGATGGGGTCACGCGCATCCGTACGAAGATGGCCGACTCGCGCAACGCAGCGAACATCGAATTGAAGGACGTGCGCCTGGGTGGCGATGCGTTGATCGGTGCGGCGGACGCCGGTGCCGATGTGCTCGACCCGGCACTGGACATCGGCCGCATCGGAATTGCAGCTGAGATGTTGGGCAGCTTACAGGAGTGTTTCGAGCGCACGGTCGAATACCTGAAAGAGCGTAAGCAATTCGGAGTGCCGATCGGTTCGTTTCAGGCGTTGAAGCATCGCGCGGCGAACATGTTCTGTGAAATCGAGCTGTCCAAGTCTTGCGTGCTGGAATCACTGACCGCCCTGGATGAAGGCCGCGACGCGGAAGAGATCGCCAAGCTTGCGAGTCTGACCAAGGCCAAAGTAGGTGAGACGTTCAATCTGGTTTCCAGAGAAGGTATTCAGATGCACGGCGGTATCGGCATGACCGACGAGTTCGATATCGGCTTCTTCATTAAGCGTGCCGCCGTCACCGAACAGACCCTCGGGGACGTCAACTTCCACCGCAATCGCTACGGCGAACTCGAAGGTTACTGAGCGCGCACCCAGTCCCTGAATTCGTCGATGTGATCCGGATCCACATAATTGGGCGACATCCCGATCGCATCGGCGACACGTTTTTGATCGTACAAAAACGCTTGAATGACCTGATCCGAGTATTCGCTCAAGGGTAAGGCAAAGCCACCCTGGGGCTTGAGCGTCATGGCGTCCAGGTGGTGTGCTCGGGGCCTGACGGAACCGATGGCGTGGCAGTAGATGCACTTGTTTTCCTGCGTGATGATGCGCTGTAACGGCTGCGGTAGAGGAGCGATCTCTACAAGCGGGTCTTCGTGAAAAAATCCGATGCCCTTAAGCGGTATTGCGGAGCGCAGCAGCAACGGCACCGCCATTGCTTCGGGTGGTGCTTTGCGAAAGTGCAAGGCCGGACCTAAAGCACGCACTGAAACGTTTTGCACGTCGTCCTTCCAGCTGTACTCCTTCAGCGTTTTGTAGAACCACACGAAGCGATACATGTTCGACTCATCGTCGACGCCGACGATAATCACCGGTTCGTATTGCGCGTAGCGATCGAGGTCCATGAAGTAGTACTGCCCACGCCTGTTAGCGAACTTGATGTAGCGGGCACCGGGGGCGACGGCGTTTCGATAGGCCATGAGATCGAAGGCCGTGTAACGCTCGAATGACCACTGTTTGAGCAGATAGGGTTCGCGACGGAAAAAGAACTGGAACAAGCTCTTGGTGCGTTTATTGGCGGGGATCGTGGTCAGATACTTGAATTGGCTGCGAAACTCGTCGTTGTTCCAACGGGGATTCTGCCAATTGAAGTGGCCTGCCAACAATTCGGCGAATTCGGCGTTCCTGAGCGTGGCGCCTAGAAAACGACGCAAAATATCCGTGGCAATCGGCGGCATCACTAAATCGTCGAACGCACCCGGCGGTACAAACAACAACGACGCGTCGATCCCTTTGTTGCGCAGCGACGAGGTGAGGCGTCGCACGCGCACTACGCTATCGCCAGGGGCGCTGCGCTGCACCAGCGTGAGCAACCGCGGTCGCGTCGTCGTCGGTCTCGCTCGTTTCGGCATGTCGGCGCGCGTACCTAGCACCACCACGCCCTTTAGATCGTCGGTCGACGGGTTTTTGAACACATCGCCCAACAGGACGGACTTCGTACCTCGCAACACCACGTATCCGCCGCTGGCTCGTTCGAGACAAGAGGCGATGTCGTCGTCGCAATAGTGCACGCCGACCGATCGGCGTTGCCAGTGCCTGGCAAGCCCTTGGCGGTCTGCGTCTTGGGGTACGCCATACCAATACAGCTGTGCAAGTTGGCGCGTTGCGTTTGCGTCTTGCGCAGTAGCGATTGGACTTTGACACAGAGTACCGAGGGTGGCGCAGAGGAACAGCAGGGCGGTGGTGCGGTGGTACATCAAGGGTGACCGTCGTAACCCTTAGTTGGCACGTACGATGCCGATACGGTGACCTACCTGGGACGGCACTTCCAGTGGTGCATGGGCGGCGTGTAATGCCGCGAGTTTGTCGAGCACGTGTTCCGGAAACGGCGCCGAGCGGCGGGTTTGCATGTCCACGTGCATGCCGATCTGTTCTGACGTGGCGGCAAGGTACCCTTCGCCCCTGTGATACAACTGCTCGAAGAAATGCAGACGCTTGGCGTCGTAATCGAGCAACTGAAAGTGCACCTCGACCTCATCATCCAGCGAGAGTTCCTGGATGTAGTGAACGTGAGCTTCCAAAGTAAAGCACGAACCGATGCCGCTCTGCGCATATGCCGCGCCGATACCGAGAAAGTCGTATATATGATCCACTCCGTGGTCGAAAAGGACGTTGTAGAACGCCATGTTGAGATGGCCGTTGTAGTCGATCCACTCATCGACAATGGTCTCCGACGGACACACCGCCGGAGCGCCTAGTGGGTGTGAGATGTTGTCTGGCAATCGGCGTACCTCAAGAACTTGCAAAGCGGATGTTAACCGTAAGCCTATACGTTATACACTCCACTACTGATCGGGTGTGCAGTCGGTGATAGAGAACAACAATATGAACGATGTGAGAGTAGCGATATGAACGGTGCGGAAGCCATGGTGCGGGGCCTTGTGAGTGCCGGTGTCGATGTCTGTTTCGCCAATCCGGGTACCTCTGAAATGCACATGGTGCAGGGCATCGACGGCATAGCCGACATGCGCGCGGTGTTGTGCCTGTTCGAAGGGGTATGCACGGGTGCCGCGGACGGCTATGCCCGTATACAAGGTAAACCGGCCATCACGCTGCTGCATCTCGGGGCCGGTCTCGGCAACGGCATCGCCAATCTCCACAACGCGAGACGCGCGTCGACACCCGTGGTCAACGTCATCGGTGACCATGCGGGTTATCATCTGCACTATGACGCGCCCTTGACGTCCGACATCGAGGACATCGGGCGCGGGGTGTCGGCGTGGATACGCACCAGTGCGACTTCCGAAGGTATGGCGCAGGATGCGCGAGACGCGGTGGCCGCCTCCTTGCAGGCCAATCCGGAAGGCTTAGGGAACGTGGCCACACTGATCGTGCCGGCGGACTGCGCCTGGGGCAACGGGCATGCCAGTATCGGTCCTAGGTTGAGTAGACAACTCGCCGAGGTCACCAACGATGGCGTGATCGAGGCGGTGGATGCGCTCGGCAATCGGGGAGGCGAGGTGCTGCTGTTGCTGGATGGGACGGGTTTGAGTGCTGAAGGTGTGCAGCAAGCGGGTCGCATCGCGAAGCAAACCGGTTGTCGGGTCATGTCGACGACCTTTCCTGCGCGGGTCGAATCCGGGCCCGGGCTCTTCCCTGTCGCGCGCATGCCGTATTTTCCTGAACAAGTCATCGAAGCCACCCAAGGGGCCAAGTGTGTCGTGCTCGCCGGTGCCAAACCGCCGGTCAGTTTTTTCGCCTATCAGACCACACCGTCAGAACTGTTGCCGCAAGACTGCGAGGTGGTGCGCCTGGCCCATCGGCATCAAGACGTCGTTGCTGCGCTCACCCGTGTAGCGGATGCCCTGGGGGGAGGCGAGCATCCCGATGTGGTCGTCGCCGGCCAGCGCCCGGGGTTACCCGAGGGTGAACTCACGACAGCGGGTGTCGCGCAGGCATTGGCGGCGATGATTCCCGACCAATCCATCATCAGCGTCGATTCCGGCGGTGGCGGAGCGGCCTACGACGTATTGCAGTCGAGCGTACGGCATACCTGGCTCAACATTACCGGCGGCAGCATCGGACAGGGCGGTCCGGTTGCGCTCGGTGCGGCCATTGCGGCGCCGGAGCGTCCGGTGTTCGCGTTGCTGGGCGACGGCGGTGCCGGTTATACGGTGCAGTACCTGTGGACTGCCGCCCGGGAGAATCTCAACCTCGTGACCGTAGTGTTCTCCAATCGCAGTTACAACATTCTGGAGGTCGAATATCATCGGCTCGGCGTCAATACCATGGGTGACAAAGCCGCGAGTCTGTTCGATCTCAGTAATCCGGACCTCGACTGGGTGGCGCTTGCCAACGGCTACGGCGTACCGGCACGTAAGGCGACCACTGCCGAAGAGTTTGTCGTCGCACTGGACACGGGCATGCGCACGGACGGACCGTATCTCATTGAGGCGGAAGTCACCGGCCGGTGATCAAAACCCTTTCCCGCTTTCTTCAAGTCGGTGCGATTGGGTTTGCAGTCGACGCCGGACTTTTATGGTTGTTGATTTATCAATTCGACATGCCGCCGGTGCTATCCCGTGGCATCTCCTTCATGGTGACCATCTGCATCACCTTTGTGCTCAACGCGCGTTACACATTCGTGGTCGCCGCGAAAGGCACTCGTATGCCTAAATACGTGGCCGTGCAGCTTGCCGGGGCGACCATTAACTTCCTCGTTTACACTTGGTTAGTACTCGCCGGACCGCTCCAACAGCGCCCTTTAGTGGCATTGGTGGTGGGATCTGCATTGGCGTCGATTCACAATTTCCTGATGATGCGGCGCTTTGTTTTCAACGACAAGCGCCGGGAAGCTGATCGATCCAACTCGATACTAAGCTGAGCCCTTCCTCATGCACCAGCGACCGGCCGATCTCCGGCATCATGGTGCCCGGATTGCTGCTGGCCATACGGAAGGTAAGAATCGAAGAGGCGCTATCCCCAGGAACGATGCCGTAAAGATGCCCGCCTGTACCGCGCCCTGCGGCGATCGGCGGCTTGCAACGGCCCATAGCTGCAAGATCGTGACTAAAAAAGTCGAGCAATAATCCTGAGGTGTCGGCCGGTCCCTTTGGATTGTGGCAGTGACCGCAGTTGATATCGAGATAGGCACGTGCGCGTGCCTCCAGCGGTGCTTGCTCGTCTCGGTAGTCGGCCACGGCGGACAACGCGCCTGGATCGCCGAGCCCTTGCAGCATGTCGCGTGCTTGGAGCAGAGCAAGTTGATTGCCCCCATCGCCCGGTGCGGGCCGGTTGAGATGGCGCGCCTGTAGACCGATGGGTAGAACGTGACCTGCGGTATGGTCAGTGATGTGACAGCTTCCACACTGGTTGCGGCTGGGAATCACGTAGTTGAGCGTACTCTGCCCACCGTCCCGTGTGGACGTGTCAATACGTAGAAGATCGCCCGTAATGGCCAGATGTGCATCGTCCCCTTGCCAGATGTAAGGCAGTGCCTGCCAGCCGTCTGCTTGTTTGACCAGTAATCGCGTTTCGATCAGCCGAATAGTGCTTGCATCGAGCGACTCTAGAGCGCCGTCCCACTGCGTGTCAGTGGAGATGAGTCCTGAAGCGTGCGTGCGATAAAAAAACGTCTTACTGATCACCGTACCCGTCGGGGCATCGAAGGCTTCGCGCTCACGAAATGTCAACGACCGGCCTTGCGGCACGTGCAGTGTGCGCAGTTTCAACGCGTAGTCGGTGAAAAGCGGTGTGTTCAGGTCGTAGACGATGGCGTCGTCGGGAATGACGAGCTTGTGACCCTGTCGTGCCAGCACGCCCCAGGCTGAGAGCTTGTCTGGATAGTCCGGGCCGACGTGAAACGCCGTCTGTCGTACGGGTTGACAGCTCGTGAGCGATAACGCGAGCGCTGAGGTGAGTGCAGCCGCGGTCAACAATGTGACCGCGGCTGAGCGACGCGTACGCTTAGCTGTCGAGAACAATGGGAGCGAGCTTCTCTACTGTGCAGTTGTGGCGTTCCATATCCACGCTGGGGTTGGCGAACTCGTTCTGTGCATCGATGCTCAGCAGTTCAGCTTCGCCATTGGCGACGCAAATTACGGCGAGTTCCGCCGGTTTCTCGGGATTGACGATACCGTCCCAGATGATGTCGGGGAAGTGTCCTTCGCTACCGTAAACCGCGTCACGCACTTGTAACAGATAATCGCGTCCTGGTGCATTGCCGCCACCGGTGAACTGATTGTCGTAGATGAAGATTTCCTCGGGGTAGGGATCGAACGCCTCTGCCAGCTCTCGCTGGCCTGCGTAGTTGGCGCTGAAGTAGCTGCTGACGAGTATGTTCGCGGTGACGTTGTTACTGATCTTGTTCGCAAAAATTTCCACCCGATCGTTGGAATTGACGATGATCCCGGAACCCTTGGGTACACCCGAAACGGCCGTACCGGGCGCTGCGAAGTTGTCGGTATTGTTCTCGTACACTTCGTTGTTATAGACACGCGTACTGTGGCCGCGTTGCGGGATCTGCGGCATGTTGAAAACGAGTATGCCGCCTGTGTTGTTGACGGCGACGTTGTCGTACACGTCTGCGCCGATGGTGTTTTCGATTTCGATGCCGGCCACGTTGAACTCCGCGCGATTGTCGCGCACGACGACGTTGCGGGATTGGCCGACATAGATACCGGCATCCGATGCCGCAATGGCTACGGAGCCCTCGACGAGCACATTGGTCGTCTGTACCGGGTAGATGCCATAGGCACCGTTTTCGACGTGAGGACCACGGGTCCACTCTGTGCGCACACGGCGGATGGTGATGTTCTCGCCTTCGTTGACCTTGAGTGCATCGCCCACCGTGTCCTCGATGGCGAGGTCTTCGATGGTGAAGTTGCTGGCATTGACGGCCAGACCTTCCGCTCCGGCAACCTGATTAGCGAAGCTCAAGACCGATTTCTCCATCCCTGCGCCGCGAATAGTCACGTTATCGGTGTTGAGTACCAGGCTGCGCTCGAATTCGTGCTTGCCGGGTGGCACCTCGATCACGTCGCCGGGTTCGGCGGTCTCGAGCGCCATGCGCAGAGTATCGGGAAAATGCGTTTGTGGACTGCTCTGGGCTGGAGGGGTGGGTTCCGTTGCCGGGTCGGAGGCCTGGTTGGAGGTTCCGTCGCTGCAAGCGTACAGCGCGCCTAACGCGAGGACGGCGGTGAGTTTAGTCGAAGTCGTTAGAGTGCGAACGGTAAACATAGGGTACCTCGATGATATCTACGCTAAAACTACAGCAGTAGCAGGGTGCGGTCTATTGTCCAGTATGCCGCCACGACGCCCATGCCATAGGCGCCGATCGTCGTGAGGCGCTTTAAATCCAGAAGTCGGCTGGCGGCCCAACCGATGAGCAGCGCGACGGCGATGATGAGCAGTTGCCCCAACTCGATGCCGACATTGAACAGCAACAACGACAACCACAGCGCATCGTCCGGTAGACCGATATCGCGCAACGCACCGGCGAAACCGAGACCGTGCAACAAGCCGAACACGAAAGCCATGATCCAGGGGGCTGCCCGCGTCAGGCGCGAGCGCAGCGCCTCATCCACTGCCAGTTCCCTGGCCAGAAACAGAATCGAGAGTGCGATCACGGCTTCGACGGGTCCCTGATCGAGCTGCACGAGTTCGAGCACCGACAACGCCAGCGTAATGCTGTGCGCGAGCGTGAAAGCCGTTACCGTCTTCACCAACATCCATTTGTCGCGAATGAAGAGCACCAGACCGATCACGAATAGCACGTGGTCGATGCCGAACAGCAGATGCTCCACACCCAGCGTGAGGTAAGCGAATGCGGGTGGTGCGTCACTGGCTAGATCGAGCGTCGGGTTTTCCGGGCGGAGAATAAAGTGGGACGAACTTCCATCGAGTTCGTCGAGGCGCACCATAACGTCGGTGAGTGTCACCGACAGTCCGGATATGTGGATTTTCGCTCGTTTCAAATCGCAGGCGAGGCGCCAATTGTGGATGAGCGCACCGGCGGTGACTTCAGGCGGGGTTAAGTCGCCGACCTCACACTCGCTTGGGAACACCGGATCGATGGGTAGGCGTCCGTTCTGCAACACCGGCTGTTTCCACAGAACGTGAAAGATAGGTCCGTCGGGCGGTTCGGTCGTTTGCTCGGTAATTTGTAAGTACGCTGGCCGCACTTCGTGCGCGAGCGCGCTAGGCAGCGCGACCAGCAGTGCTAGGGCGACAACGCCCGCAGCCTTACGAGCCGAACGCATTCGGCTCGCTCGGCAACACGACATCGTAGCGTTGCAGAGTGTCGGAATAGTATTGTTGGTTGGCCGTATCCCGCATGGCTTGCTTGAAGTCGTTCTCGACGCGGGTCCGGATCGCCGCAAACGGCTCGACGCGCGTGGGTTCCACTTTCGTGATCTGTACCACGTGCCATCCATAGGCTGAGCGCAGCGGTCCCCGCCAGCTGTCGGTTTGCGGACTGTCACCGGCATTCTGACCCGCGAGCGACGCGAGCTCGGCAGCGAAATCCTTGCCGAACTGGTTGGCGATTTCGCGTTGTGAGCGTGACGCATAGTTGCGCTGCAGCATGAACGGGTCGCCGCTTACACTCGGATCCTTGAGTGCAGCGCGTGCGTCGGCTTCAGCATCGTCGCGACGGTCCGCCGAGAAGTAACGATGCGTGAACGTGTACCGCTCGGGCAGGCGATAGTTGTCGACGTTGTCCTGATAGTAGGCCTCAAGGGCCGACGTATCGGGTGGCGCAGCCGTCGCGATGTCTTCGGTCAGGAACGTGAGTTTCTGTACGAGACGTCGCCGCACGATTGTATCGTTGGTATCGAGCCCTAAGCGCTTTGCTTCGCGATAGTACACTTCTTCCTTGATGAGTTGATCTACCAGGCCGCGGAGTTCTTGCGGGCTGGGTGGCCGGCGCATTTGCATAGACCATTGATCCGTCAAGCGCTGGATGTCGGCCGCACCGATCTCGACCCGGTAGCTCGCGTCGTCTTCTCCCATGTAAAGGGCCAACGCAAACATCAGAGCGCCAAGGACCAGAAAAGTCACGAGCGGGTCGCGCAGCGCACGGATCAACGGGGATTGATTCGACTCGCTCATCAATTCATCTCAAAGCCGCCGGCTACCGCCAGTGATATGCCGGACACGTTGGCTGCAGTGACGAGATAATGAACCGCCTCGCCCATGTCGTCTGCAGTTTGCGGCCGACCCAACGGTATCGTTTGTGTCATCGATGCTTCGAATTCAGCCTCACGCTGCTCTGTGGTCGTTGCATTGGTGGGCAGCAGGTGATCGAGCCACATCGCGGTGCCCACCATACCCGGACAAATCGCGTTGACACGAATGTCGTCAGCCGCAAGTTCCGCCGCGAGTGACTGTGTGATGCCGATCGCTGCGAACTTGGAGCCGCAATACGCGGACATGTTGGGGTAACCTTTCTTACCGGCAATGGAAGCGGTATTGACGATACAGGCCTGGCTCGAAGCCTTGAGATGCCCCAGTGCTGCTTGCGTCATCAAGAAAATGCCCTTGGTGTTGACTGCAAAGATGCGATCCCAGGCCTCGGCATCGAAAGCACCCACGGGTCCGCTGTCCACGACACCCGCGTTGTTCACGAGCACGTCCAGTTGTCCGAACGCTGCGACTGTTGCGGCGACCGCCTCTTGGCAACTCGCCTTGTCGGTGACATCGAGGTGAACGGCGCGCACTCTTGTTTTGCCGCTGTCTGGATCGTCGAGTTGCTCGAGTGCCTGGGTGAGATCCTGCGAGGTAGCGAAATCGTAGCGCCACTCGTTTGCTTGCGTTGGGTTCTGCTCGGCGTCTTGCCCGGCCGAGATGCCTATGTCCGCCACCATGACGCTTGCGCCTGCATTGACAAGTGCACGAACGATTCCCGCACCGATGCCACGAGCGCCGCCGGTAACTAATGCGACACGATTTTCGATCGACAAAGTCATGGTGTTGTTCCCCGAGTTAGTGCGACGCCAGACGTTTTTCCGTTAGCGCGCCGCGAACCGTTCCAGATGATAATCGCTATTGCCGAACTGCGCATCGATGACGAGCAGCCGTTTGAAGTAATGACCGATGCGCAATTCCTCAGTCATCCCCATCCCGCCGTGAAGCTGCACGGCATTTTCTCCGATCATGACACCCGACTTGCCGACGAGGTACTTCAAAGCGTGAAGGGTACGTGCGGCGACAGCGGGTTCGACATCGGCGTTGCAGGCTTCGAGTGTCGCCCGATAGAGCAGCGACTTGCATTGCTCATACTCCATGAACATATCGACCAGCCGGTGTTTGACGACTTGGAAATCCGTCAGGGGTCGGTCGAATTGTTCGCGTTGCTGGGTGTAGTCGACAGTGTCTTTGTAGAGAATCTCCATCGCGCCTACCGCCTCGGCGCAGATCGCCAGTATGCCGTTGTGGATCGCGCTTTCCAGAAGCGGGAACCCTTCGTCGAGCCCAGAAAGCATGGCGGTCGAGCCGACCTCGACATCCTCGAGAGTCACTTCTGCGGCTTGCAGTCCATCCGTTGTGGGGAATCGTGCGATCTTGACCCCGGGCGCGTCGGCCGGAACGAGGAACAAAGTAATGCCATCTTCCGAGCGCTGGGGTCCGGCGGTTCTTGCGCTGACGATCAGATGGTCCGCCGTACCTGCGTTGAACACCATGCTCTTGGCGCCGTGCAGGCGATAGTCATCGCCGACCGCTTCGGCATGTAGCGCCACGTCGTGAAGGTCGAACCCGGCTTGCGGTTCCACATAAGCCAGCGCCAAGTGGATGGAGCCCGCAATGACCTCGCCGATGAGCTGCTCGAAACGTTTTGCGGGTGTCGCCGCCGTGAGGATATCGAGGCCGAGAACGACGGTTGGGAGATACGGCACGCATACCAACCCCTTGCCGAATTGCTCCATGATGATCATGGTGTCGATTTGACTGCCGCCAAAGCCGCCGCTCTCGGTTGGCGCGGCGACGCCAAGCCAACCCAGGTCCGCCATCTGCTGCCAGTGTTCTGCACTGAAGCCGTCGCGCGAACCGGCTTCCGCCATGCGCGCCTCCAGCGTGTAGTGGTCTGTGACAAAGCGGGCCACGCTGTCTTGAAGCATGGCTTGTGTATCTGCGAGATTAAAATTCATGAGCGGGTCTTTATGCCTAGAACGTTTTTGGCGATGACGTCCTTTTGCACTTCGCTGGCGCCACCGTAGATCGTGTAAGCGCGGCCGGACAAATAGTTCGTCATGCTGCCGCGAGCGAGCTTTGGACCCGTAGCGGGACCGCCCGACGCGGCAGCGTACAGCCCGCCTGCTTCTACCGAGAGCTTCTGTAAACGCTGCTGAATCTCGGTGCCTTTGAGTTTCAGAATGGACGATTCGGGCCCGGGATTTTGCCCCTGTGCGGCGTTGGCGAGGGAACGCAGTTCAGTAAATTCCGTCGCCATGAGATCGACCTCCAGAGCGGCGACTTTGGCTCTGAAACCAGGCTCATCCAGCAGTGTGCCGTTACCCCGAGCGATGCCACGGCTTTGTTCTTTCAACTTGTCGAGCGCGACGACGGATCGTGAAATACCTGCCAACCCCGTGCGCTCGTGCTGCAACAAACCCTTGGCGTAGGTCCAACCCTGATGTGCCTCGCCGACGCGATTGTCCACCGGTACCTCGACGTCGTTCAAGTGCACCATGTTGACCGTGTGGGCACCGCCCAGAGTGATGATCGGTTTCACTTCGATCCCGGCTTGTTTCATCGGAATCAGCAGAAACGTGATGCCATGCTGTTTACTGCCGGTATCGTCGGTACGGGTCAAGCAGAACATCCAGTCGGCAATATGGGCGAGCGTCGTCCAAATCTTCGTGCCATTGACCGTATAGTGTGTGCCATCGGCATTAAGAATCGCTTTGGTGCTCAAGTTGGCGAGGTCAGAGCCGGCACCGGGTTCTGAGTATCCCTGGCACCAGTTGACCTTGCGCGCGCGAATGGGCGGTAGGAACTTTTCCTGCTGCGCCTTGCTGCTGTAGTTCATGAGAATGGGAGCCAGCATCGAGAGACCAAAGGGTAGATCCCACGGTACCGACGCCGTCGCTGTAGCGGTCTCCCAGATGTAGTGCTGGGTGGGGGACCAGCCCGGGCCGCCGAATTCGATCGGCCATTTTGGCACGTCCCAGCCGCCTTTGGCTTTGGCGCTCTCGAACCAATCCATGCGCCAGGCGTTATAGTCGGTGCCGGCCTTGTAGGCATTGTCGGCGAGAAATGCAACCACGCTGTCGCGAAACTCGAGTTCTTCGCTCGAAAGATCGATGTCCATGAAGGGATCAACACCGTTTTTTTGGACCGGCGAGCTTAATGGTTTCGAGACCTGAAGTTAAGGCGTGGCATAATCCGCCTAACGGGCATTAGGTATTCAAGGGGGTTTAGACAGGTGGCATACGAGACATTGAACTACGAGGTGAAGGACGCAGTGGCGACCATCACGTTCACGCGGCCCGAGGCCGCCAACGCCATGTCGCCCGAGACGGCTGCCGAAATCAAAGCGGTGTCGCTCGATATCGATGGCGACGACAGTGTGCGTGCGGTGGTGATCACCGGCGCCGGTAAGATGTTCTGCGCCGGTGGCGATCTCGGCGCGTTTGCTGCGGCCGGTGACGGCGCGCGCCAGCTCATTTTGAAGATGGCCGGCGACCTGCACATGGGATTGTCGCGCCTTGCTCGTAATGACGCACCTGTCATCGCGGCAGTCAACGGGACCGCGGCGGGGGCGGGTTTTTCGCTGGTCATGTTCTGCGATTTGGCAATTTCGGCGCAAAGCGCGGTTTACACCATGGCGTACACGAAAGCCGGTTTGTCTCCGGACGGCAGTTCGACCTATTACATGCCGCGCAAGATTGGCGATAGGCGCACGCGGGAGTTGATGCTGACCAACCGCGTGTTGAACGCACAAGAAGCTCTGGATTGGGGCATCGTCAACAGGGTGGTGCCGGATGAGGACGTGGTGAGTGAAGCGACCCAACTCGCCAGGCAACTCGCCGCGGGACCGACCCGTGCGTACGGGCAGGTCAAGGCGCTCTTGAACACCAGTTTCGATCAAAGCCTGGAAACGCAAATGGAACTCGAATCACGGGCCATCGCGCAGATGATTACAACCGCCGACGGCAAAGAAGGCGTCGATTCGTTTGTCAACAAACGTAAACCTGAGTTCAAAGGAGCGTAGCGGTGCCCATCACTTCGGCAGAGTTGCCTAAGCGAACCATCGACGTACTGGGCAAGACGATGAGCTACGTCGAATTGGGTGATGCGCAAGGCGACGCCATCGTCTTTCAACACGGCAACCCGACTTCGTCTTATCTCTGGCGTGACATCATGCCGCACGTTGCCGATCGCGGCCGTTGTATCGCCCTTGACCTCATCGGTATGGGGGATTCGGATAAGCTCGATGCGTCCGGACCGGATCGTTACACGTTTGTCGAACACTACCGCTACTTCGAAGCGGCACTGGCGGCATTGGGCATCGAACGCAATGTCACACTGGTCATTCACGATTGGGGTTCGGCGCTCGGTTTTCATTGGGCGAACCGGCACCGAGACGCCGTGGCGGGTATTTGCTACATGGAAGCGATCGTTGCACCGTTTGCGAGCTGGGATGATTTCCCGGATGCCGCACGGGGTGTTTTTCAAGGCTTTCGCTCTCCGGCCGGTGAGGAGATGGTGCTCACGAAAAACACCTTTGTCGAACGCGTGCTACCCGGTTCCATCATCAGAGAGCTGTCGGATGAGCAAATGAACGTCTATCGCCGGCCTTTTCTGAACGAGGGTGAAGACCGCCGTCCGACCCTGACCTGGCCGCGGCAAATTCCCATCGCCGGAGAGCCGGCGGACGTGGTCGCCATTGCCGGGGACTACTCGGCATGGTTAGGTCAAAGCGACGTTAAAAAACTCTTCATCAATGCTGAGCCGGGGGCGATCCTCACCGGTGCGCAACGCGAGTTGTGCCGTACCTGGCCCAATCAAACCGAAGTGACGGTAGCGGGCTCACATTTCATTCAGGAAGACAGTCCCGATGAGATTGGTGCGGCGCTAGCGGCTTGGTTGTGAAGTACTCGATCGGGTCAGCATCACGCCCAGAGTGATCACCACGAGCGCGAGAAGGGCGTGGATGCCGATACGTTCACCTAACACGTAGTAAATCATCAGCAGCGACAGAAACGGGGATAAAAAGATCAGCGTACCGATACGCGCCACGTGCGATGTGGTGTGCAGGGCGTGCTGCCACAACAAGAACGTCACCCCCATCTCTATCGCACCCACCCATGTGCCATAGAGTAGTGTCGGCTGGTCAAATGTGGGTAGCCCAGCCCCCAGCACACAAACAAGACCGATCACCGGCACCGCCACGGTAAAGCTCCATAACATGACCGCGTGGGGGGATACTTCCGCCGCTATGCGTGTGTTGATCAACCAGTAGATCGCCCAAAGCAAAGTACTGGCGAGCGCCAGAGCCACGCCGAGGCCATCGAGCCCGTTTGCGTCAACACCGCCGTGGGGTACGAGCAGGATCAAGACACCGCCGTACGCGCAGAAGATGCCGACAATCATCCGTGCGGTCAGCCGTTGCTTGAGTAAGGGTACGGCAAGTAATGCCAGGGTAATCGCCCACGTGTAGTTCAACGGTTGGGCGATGTGTGCAGGCAGGCGATCATAGGCCTCGAATAGCACCAGGTAGTAGGCGCAAGGGTTGATCAAGCCGAGCAGGGCGACGATTGGCATTGTCGCGCGGGGAACGCGATAGGATTGCGTCCATAGGGCGTACAAGCCGAACACCAGCCAGGAAACAAGTGTACCCACGAACAACAATTGTTCTACCGCCAGCACCTCCAGTCCCAACTTGAAGCCGGTGGCTACCGTTGACCAAAGTGTTACAGCGGCAAGTCCGGCAAAGAGAGCGCGGCGTTCACGAGTGTCTGAACCTTTGTTCATCAGCACCACTATATGTGTTGGTCAAATGCCTTCAAGACAATTAGGCTAGCAGCATGGTGTGCGACGAACATTTGCGGTCGGTCATCGCAGAACGGTTGGGCCGCTTCGAACGCCATGCGGCAGGTCGACGCGGCTTGCGCCGCGCGGCCGTGGCGATTTGCGTGACTGATGTAGGTCCTGGTACGGACCTGCCGGGCATTGACGATGTCAATGGCTGGTCCAATAGAGCGGCGCTCATGCTGACTCGGCGCTCGGCAACGCTGCGCAATCACCCGGGACAGTGGGCGTTTCCCGGTGGACGCGTCGACCCGGGCGAGACCGACGTGCAAACCGCGTTGCGCGAAATGTCCGAAGAAGTCGACGTATGGTTGGAGGAAGGTGCCGTGCTCGGTGCGCTGGACGACTTCGTGACCCGCTCCGGATTTGCGATGACGCCGATCGTCGTGTGGGGTGGTCCACAACTACAAGCGCGAGGTAATCCGGAGGAAGTCGCCAGCATTCATCGCATTCCCCTGAGCGAGTTCCTGCGCGACGATGCACCGTTCCTGGATGAGACGCATACCAGTGAGCACCCGATACTGCGCATGCCTGTGGGTGAGGACTATATCGCAGCCCCCACCGCCGCATTGATTTACCAATTCCGGGAAGTGTGCCTGTTGGAGCGCGCCACGCGGGTGGCACACTTCGAGCAACCCGAGTTTGCGTGGAAATAACCCTCAAGAGACATCGGCAGCTGTGGCTTGCTCTTCCTTCACCTTCAACAGCATGACCGCCCCGATGATCATGAGAATGGCAAGCGAACCGAAGCCGATGCGCTGAGATTCGAACAGGTCCGTGGCCGTCGCAACCAGTAGCGGTGCAAGGAACGCGGTTACCGTGGCAGACAAGGCAAACAAGCCGAAGAACTGAGTCGCCATCTCAGGAGGCGACAGGCGCGCCATCAGAGTGCGCGAGGCCGACAAGCCGGTAACGAAAAAGACCGCAAAGACCTGATTCGTGCAAAAGTAGAACAGTTCGGGGAACGTCGCGAAGTAGGGTGAGTTCCACACGGGCTCAGTCCCGACCTCCACGAAGTACAGTATTGTGTCCGGCTGTACCGAGACCAATGTCAACAACACCAACGAACTGGTCGCAATGGCGATCTGCAAGGCACGGATGGAGCCCACGCGATCATCCAGGCGTCCACCCAGATAGGCGCCGACCATCGCGGACGCACTCGTACACAGACCAAAGATGAGCAATGTCGTGGTGTCCCAGCCGAAGGTGCCGGAAGCATAGACGCCGCCGAAAGTCAGTACGCCGACCATGCCGTCGATGAAAAACATGCGGGCCAGAAGATAACGCGCGATATTGGAGTAGTGTCGCACGTGCTTGAGGGTCGTCACGACATCGCGCACGCCTTCTTTGGCCAACTGCCACATGGGCGACTGCGAGGCTTTGCCGTCCGGGGTGAATAGCAGGACTGGTAGCGTAAATAGAGCCATCCACACGCCCGCGATCGGTCCAACGATGCGGTTGTGCTCGTGCGCCGCCTGATCGATTCCGAACAGTGGCGCGTCGGGTAGGAAAGGCCATGGCTGCGATCCGGGCATGGCAAAGGCGAACAAGACGAACAGCATCAGCAACAAGCCACCGACGTTGCCGAGCGAAAAGGCCACACCGGAAATCAAGCCGACACGGTGAACGGGGGCAATGGACGGTAACATCGCATTGTGAAACACCTCGGAAACCGTAAAACAGACCTTGATACCGAACAGCACTGCCAACGTCAGGGCGAGTGGCAAGCCGCCCTGTCCGGCCGGCTTGACGAACCACAAGCACAACGCACCGGCGGTCATGACCAGCACCGTGCCAACCAGCCAGGGTTTGCGCCTGCCGTCCTTGTCGGCGATGGCGCCCAGGAACGGTGCCGTCAAAGCCAACACAAAACCCGCCGTCGCCGTGATGTAACCGATCAGCGACTGACCACGCACCGGATCACCGACTACGGTATTGCTGAAATACGGGTAGAAGATGTAGATGATCACCATGATGTAGTACGGGTCACGCGCGCCCTGACCGAAAGTCCAGCTGAAATAACCGAGGGGACTGGCGGCGGGTGTACCCGCGAGGGAAATGGCGGTGGTATGCAAAGGCGGATTCTCCCCAGATGTAGGTCTAGGTTAAAGCATCCATTTGAACGATGCTCGTACGCTGAAAGCATCGACCGGGTGAAAGTGGACGTCTTCGACCCCTGTTGATTCACCAGGCAAACGCGACTCGAAGAAGTAGGCGATGTCGTCGTCCTCAGCGTCGAATACGTTGATCAGCTCCAAGCCCACTTCGAGCTGGCCGAAGTCGTAAGCCAAAGCGGCGTTAACGATGCTCGTCGAGCCGCGTTGTACGGTGTCATCCTCCACCAGAGGCGCTTCGCCGAAGTGGCGCAAGCGCAGGCTGGCCGTCCAGCCCTCGGGTTCGGCGTACGTGACGCCGGCGCCAATCACGCGGCCGTGAGCATTGGGAATGTGATCGAAACCCTCAGCCACGCCCGTAAACTCGCTGTCGACGAAGCTGGCGATGAGATCCAGGGTCCAGCGGTGGTCGATGTTCCAAAACACATTGAGTTCGATGCCGGTGCGTTGCGAACCGTCGCTCGGCTCCGTGGATCCGGAATCGCCCCCAAACAGCAACTCCGAGTCCGACTCCAGCCAAAAGTACGTCAGGGTGGCGGCGAGTCCGCGCCAGCCTTCCAGGCGTGCCCCGATTTCTGCGCCCTGTTGGTCGACGAAGAGTTCGACGGGCGCCACGGGGTCACCCGAAATCGGATCTACGTTAATCGTGCGTCCACGCACGTCGTTCGAGTGAAAGCCGCGTCCCCAGTTAAGATACAACTCGATGTGGTCGTTGGCGGCGTAGGCCAGCCCGACGTTCGGCGTGAATTGCGTTTCGTCGCCGTCGCCACTGTTGAGCGGATTGAGCGCGTCGACCTCGAAGTCGTAGTAGTCCGTGCGCAAGCCGATGGTCGCACGTAGTCGCTCTGTCCAGGCCATCTCGAGTTCTGCATAAGCGCCGAGGCTCAGCCACTCGATGCTGTCTTTGCGCGTAGCGCTGCGGCGCACACCGGCGGTGGTGGCATAGAGATTGGCATCGGCGATGTCGTCATAGCGCGCATCGCCCCCCACGGTCAAAGCGATGCGCTCGGAAAGATCGAGCGTATGTCTGGCATGTCCGCCGTAGATCCAACGTCGGTCGACTTGTTCGTGCTGGTCACCATTGAGAGGATCTTCCAGAAAGTAGGTGAAGTTGCCGATCAGATTGAGCGTGTAATAGCTCGCAAACCCACCGAAACTGCTGGTGTCGTCCTCCATACCTGCGATGAGGCTGGCGCGGCTGGAACTCCCGCCGAGCGTCGGGTCGATGAATCCGAAACGATCGAGTTGACCGGTGTCGACCAGCCGCGCCGGAACCTGGTCGGTAGAATTCCACTCGTTGTCGTAGTGCATGACGATCACTTTCGTGTCGTAGTCGTGCCAATGTCCCGCGTACTTGACGATCGCGTTCAACTTATCGACATCGGCGGCGAGTTGCCAGGGCCCGTCGCTACGCGTCACTTCCACCGCGCTCAGCACGTGCCCATCGCCGACATCGAAGGATCCCGCGGCAACAGCGCGGCGAAAGTGATCTGAACCGACGGTCGCTTCCACGAAGGGCGCATCCAGGCGGTCGTAGACCGAAAGGTCCGTCGTGCCGGCCGTGGAAAAGTCGCCGCGTTCGGCTGCGTAGGGGCCTTTGGCATAGTGGACGGTGCTCACGATCTCGGGAATCAGAAAATTCAAGTCGAGGTAGCCCTGTCCGTGTGCGTGCGCACGCATGTTAATGGGCATGCCTTCGAAGAACGCGGAAAAGTCGGTGCCGTGATCGAGATTCATACCGCGCAGGTAGTATTGATTAGCCTTGCCTTCACCGCTGTGTTGAGTAGCTACCATGCCGGGTACGACTTCGACGAGTTCGGCTACGCGTTGCAGCGGTCGAGTAGAGAAATCGGCGAAGCCTACCAGTCCTTGAGAGGCTGACCGTGCGTGGCCCTTTTGCGTCTCGGCTCGTCCCCAGACGATGATCTCCTCGATGAACTCATCGTCTTCGGCGTGAGTCTCATCGGCCATGGCGGCAGGTACCAGCAGGCTCAGCCAAGCTGCCAGGGCGACTAGTTGAGTATCCAATGTATTGACTCTCGCGGCGCAAAGCCGCGCAGTATAGCTACTCCGAGGATTCGCTGCCCATGGATTCGGCGGCGGCTACGTCGACACCTTCTGAGTGGTAGTGAGGGTCCATGGGGACTTCTTCGAGCGGCGCTTCGGTCGCGATGTGGAACGTCGCGTAACCTGGCATCACGAACTGATTGAGCGCCATGCCGATAACGCGGCCGGCATAAGGCGCGCTGATGGGTGCCTGTTCATTCGAAATGGGATCGGTGACGGTGCCCAGCACGTCGCCGACCTTGACGCGTTTGCCGAGTTTCACATCCGACATCAGAATGCCGCCTTGGTCGGCGCGAACCCATGCAGAGCTATAGTAGGTGGGTTCGGGGTTACCCCACAGACTGCGCTTGTTGTACATCTGCATCGTGTCGAGCAACGTAAACAGTGCCTTGACCGTGTGAGTGACGGCTTCGTCTTGCAGACGCAAGGGCTCTCCGGCTTCGAGCGTCACCGCCGGGATACCGGCTTCGACGGCAGCGCGACGGAGCGTGCCTTCGCCGCCGGTGCTATGGAGGATGACCGTGGAACCGAAGCCCTTGGTAAGCGCCAGCACGTCGGCGTTGTTGAGGTCTGCGCGAAGCTGCGGCAGGTTGGTGCGGTGGAACGATCCCGTGTGCAGATCGACCAGACCATCGCAGCGACGAATCACGTCATTGAAAAAACTGTACGCCATGCGCGCGGCGGAGCTGCCGCGCGGATTGCCTGGAAAAAATCGATTCAAGTCGCGGCGATCGGACAGATAGCGTGAGTGGCGCTGGAAGCCTTGCAAATTGACGATGGGCACGCCGATCAGCGTGCCTGTTAGTTTCTGTGGATTGACGCTATGCATCAGTTGGCGCACGGCTTCGATACCGTTGAGCTCGTCGCCGTGCACGGCAGCGGTCACGCACAAGGTCGGTCCGGGTTCGTTACCTTGCGCAACGAGAATCGGCGTGGGAATTTGCGCACCGTGCAACGCTTCGCCAGCGGTCCAAGTGGTGCGGGCGAGGTGTCCTGGTGTGGTGGCGGCGTCCAGAAACTCCTCCGGTGAGATCTGCACGATCAGGGGTTTACTTTCCTCGACGACGACTTCAACAGGCTCGGGCTCGTCGGGTCCCGGGACCAGCGGCTCTCCCAGATTAATGGCGGCGATTTGTAGAATCGGGGCCGGAACCTCGAGTTCGATGTCGACCTCAGGGGGTTCCAATTCTGCCAGCCGATCCCACTCGGCGGTTTTCGGCACACTCAACACGATGGGACGGGACGGCAGCTGTTCGAGTTCGACCGGCAGAGCGGCGCGCTCTGAGGCCACAGTGGCGCTGGTATCCTGACACGCCCAAAGACCCGGCAACACGGCCAATGCCAGGCACAGCCTGAGGGATCGCCCAAGCGAAAATGCATCGGTCAGCAGTGTCCGAGTCCGTGCGGTCATGGCGTTGATTGGGTTGTGCACTCGTAAACTTTCTATATTAAAGCAACCGCGATTTGCCTTCGTGTTATGCGTGTCACTTTTGGGCCCAGATTCTGCAGTGTTAGACAACGAACTACCTGGAAATGTGCCCGGGGTCACGATCTTAGGGGTTTACGGAACGATTATCCAGCCAGAAAAAGCTGATTTATCAAAGCGATACGATAGACGTATAACATTGGATCTAAAAGCCCGCAAGACCCCCCTTTGCACCCGGCCGTGCATTGCCAAGCACGGGGACGATAGACCACAATGGATTGGAGACTTGAATTGACGATAGGAGCCCCACCATGGCGATAAAAGAAGGCGACAAACTGCCCCAAGCAACCCTGCATATGATGCAAGACGGTAAACCCCAGGCGGTCACCACGGATGATTTGTTCGCAGGCAAAAAGGTGGTGCTCTTCGCCGTACCCGGTGCGTTTACGCCCACATGTTCCCAGGCACACCTCCCGGGCTACGTCGTCAACGCCGATGCCATCAAAGGCAAGGGTGTGGACAGCATCGTCTGCTTGTCCGTGAACGACGCTTTCGTCATGAGCGCGTGGGGAGAGAGCGCCAACGCCGAAGAGATTCTGATGGTTGGCGATGGTAACGGCGAATTTACCGGGACGCTGGGATTGGAGATGGACGGCAGTGGCTTTGGGCTGGGGACACGGTCCCAGCGTTACGCCATGATCGTCGAAGACGGCACTGTGACCAAGTTGGCTGTGGAAGCGGCCGGGCAACTGGAAGTCAGCGCGGCGGAAGCGATACTCGCAGCACTGTAGCGCTGCCTAGCCGGCGGCCAACGCGTCTCTGGCTTTGCCGATCGGTCTGATCAGACATTCCTGTGCCGCGGTAGCGACGAGTTCGCCCTTGCGGTTGAAGAAGTGACCGCGTACGAAACCGCGCGCCCCGGAGGCGTTAGGGGACTCTTTGGCAAACAACAGCCACTCGTCGGCGCGAAACTCGCGGTGGAACCACAAACTGTGGTCGAGGCTCGCACCACGCATGGTCTCGCGAGTGTGGAGGCGTCTGTGAGGCAGCATGGATGTACTCATGAAGTCGAGGTCGCTCATATAGGCCAACAACGCCAGGTGGATTTCCGGATTGTCCGGTAAACGGCTGCGTACGCGCAGCCAGGTGTGCTTGAACGGCGGGTGTTCATCGCTGTCGGTCATCAAGATTCGCTCGACCTGGCGTGAGTCGATGGCTTCGTAGCGAAAGCTGAACCGTGTCATGTCTTGCGCTTGATCGGGAAGTTGTTTGGCGAGTGCGCGATACGCTTCCAAGTCGCCGCGCAGCGCTTCCGGCGGTGCGACATCGGGCATCGGCAAGGTGTGTTCCAGACCGACTTCGTCTTTCTGCCACGAGCAAGCCAGGCTGAATATGGCACGGCCGTGTTGAATCGCCGCCACCCGTCGTGTGGAAAACGAGCGACCGTCTCTGATGCGGTCGACTTCGTACAGAATCGGCACCCTCCAGTCTCCCGCACGCAGGAAGTAGGCATGCATGGAATGCAGCGTGTGCGGTGCTTCCACCGTCCGATAGGCCGCAGCCAAGCTCTGTGCCAGGACTTGTCCGCCGAACACATGCTCAGTGTTTTGATTGCGGCCGCGATAGAGATTCTCCTCTATCCGTTCGACATTGAGGATGTCCAGTATTTCTTCGAGGACAGGATTCATGGCGGCTGATCCCTAGTTTGTTGACCGGAAGGTGCACTGGCTTTGAGTATGAACGTGCCGACCAGCCAGATTAACGCGAGCACGACACCGCCGCCAAGCACGCAAGCCAGGGTCGTCGTCCACCCCCACAACCCGGCGGCGTAGCCGAGGCTCAAGAAGTACACGATAGCCACCAGTTCAACCGCCATGCTCATGAATGAGGTCACGGTTGCGCGATAGGCGTCTTTGAGGAGCGCCTGCAGCTTGGCGGACACCAGCACGTCCACAATACCGTCGACGAAGTAATACACGAACAATCCGGCGAGCAGGAATGCAGCCGGCGTGAAGGTGGTGGCAAAAGCGAACGCGGAGGCGCCGGCAAAAAGTCCGAGTAGCAGCGTGAGATCGTCGGTCACCAGTCTGTGCGCCAGCATGTTACCGGCCGTGCGGCTGAGCCAGACAGCGGAGTAGATGATGCCGATGTTGCCCAGGCTGAAGCCGAGCTCGTCCGTCAGTACGCCGACGTACTCCTCCATGACCCCGGGCAGGGTGATGAGCGTCGCGGTGACGCACACGAGCAGCACCAGCGCACGGCTCTCCATGACCCGTTGCATGCCTTGGCGCAGGATGCCGAAGAAACTGCGTGCAGCCGCGGTCCCGCCGGAGGGCTGGTCACCGTCGTTTGGTGCATGAGGTAAGCCGAGTTGTCCAATCGAGCTGGCGACCAGGGGTGCGACCACCGACAATCCCAAAACGAATTGAAAACTCGTCAGTTCCACGGCAAAACCACCGAGCAGTAAAGACAGCGAGACGCCCACGCCGATCGCTGCTTGTGTGCGTCCATAGACCTTCTCGAAGTCGGTTTTATCGTCGAGCGTCTCAAAAAGGTAAGCTTCCGCGGTGCCGCTGTGCAGCGCGATTCCAGCGCTCCAAACCAAAAAGCCAATGGCGTAACCGGTGAAGGTCGGCCATATGAGCCACGTGGCGAACGCGGTGGCGTCGAACAGTCCCGAGATGACGATGATATCGCGGCGTTTAAAGAGGTCACCGAGAATGCCGGTGGGGATTTCGAACGCGAACACTCCGGCCGACCAAATCACCAGCAACGTACCCAGGCCCACAGAGTCGATGCCCTGCTCGGACATCATGATCAGGTAGCTGGGGAAAATCAGCACCAGGGGCTTGGCGAAGTTGTGCAGGTACCAAACCCAAAGGCGGAAAGTGCGGGAGTTAGCGGTCATCAGGCGCATGTCACCATGAACCAACATTTGGCACAATGGAGCGCTGGATTATCCGAGGGATGTTTTCATGGCCTTAGAAGTGCATCAGTTTCCGTGCCTGAGCGACAATTACGGGTTTCTCATTCACGAGCCGTCGACGGGTGCGACAGCCACGATCGACACACCTGAAGTGGATCCGATTAATGCGGCGCTCGGTGAGAAAGGCTGGACTCTGACTCACATCCTCAATACGCACCATCATTTCGATCATGCGGGTGGCAACGAGGGACTGAAAGAGCGTTGGGGGTGTACGGTTGTCGGCGCGGGTAACGACGCCAAACGTATCCCGGGCATCGACGTTAAGGTGCACGACGGCGACGCTTACCAATTCGGTAACACCAAGGCGGCGGTGCTGGAAGTGCCGGGGCATACAGTGGGTCACATCGCCTACTACTTCGAAGACGAAGGTAAGGCGTTCGTGGGCGATACCCTCTTTGCCCTGGGGTGTGGCCGCTTGTTCGAGGGGACCCCTCAGCAAATGTGGGCGAGCCTGCAGAAGTTGTTGGCCCTACCCGATGACACCACGGTGTATTGCGCGCACGAGTACACGCAAGCCAACGCGGCTTTTGCGCTTTCCGTAGAACCGGACAATTCAGCCTTGGTGGAACGCAGCCAGCAGATCGATGAGCTCCGCGCAGCCGGGCAGCCCACCGTACCGACGACCATCGGTCTTGAGCGGGCCACCAACCCGTTCCTGCGTCCGGACAGTGCCGATCTGCAGGCGACCGTCGGTCTGGTTGGTGCAGATCTGGTCGAAGTGTTTGCAGAAACACGGCGACGCAAAGATAACTTCTAGTTCCGCGACCGACGAGACTCGAGCGGGAGCCGCTTACGCGCTGGCGGCTTACACGTTCTGGGGCGTGGCGCCGATCTACTTCGTCTGGGTGCGGTTCGCCGAACCATTGGAGGTGCTGGCTCACCGCATCACCTGGTCGATTCCGCTGTTGCTGCTATTGATCACTGCAGCACGGCAGTGGCCCATCGTCGCGGGCCTGACGACAAGACAAGTGGGGGGGCTGTTGGCCTGCTCGGTGCTGTTGAGCATCAACTGGCTGACGTTCATCTACGCCATCTTCGACGGCAAGATCGCCGAAACCGCCCTGGGTTATTTCATCAATCCGTTGGTTTCAATGGTACTGGGTGCAGTCCTTCTGGCGGAGCGGTTGCGCACGCTGCAATGGGTGGCAGCGGGTATTGCCGCTGCCGGGGTCATCAACGAACTCATCGTGCAAGGTACCGTGCCGGTCTACGCGCTGTTGCTCGCCGCGTCGTTCGGCGTGTACGGCTTACTGAAAAAACGGCTCGCGCTGCCCTCGTCGGCAAGCCTCGGCGTGGAAACGCTGCTGATCGCGCCCATCGCACTCGGTTATCTTTTCTGGTTCACCACCAGCGGCGCAAGTCCGCCTCGCACGAATCCCGAATTGAGCCTGTTGGCGCTTGGAGGCGTGGTGACGGTACTGCCGCTGGTGTGGTTCGGTGCTGCGGCCGTACGACTGCCTCTGACCATTCTCGGTTTTTTTCAGTATTTGGCACCCAGTATCTCGTTGCTCATCGCGGTGTTCATGTATGGAGAGTCGGTGACGTTCGCCAGATGGACTGCGTTCGTTTGCGTTTGGATAGGATTGGCGTTGATATCCGTGGAGGGACTTGTTCATGCACGTCGCAAAGCGACAGGCAGTTAGCTAGTGCTTGTCCAGAATGCGTACACTAGATCGAATTCGTGCCGGCTAGGGTGTCTCCAGCCCGCATGGCGGATTGTAGAGATCCCAAAGAACGGATCCAGGGTTTATCGACGTTGAACGGTGGGGGTAGATCGGTCACGGCACGCTCTGCGTTGGCGCGGGTTTCGTAAACACCGAGCAGTAGTACGTAGTAAAGTGTATCGCCGATGGCGATGCGGGCGGCCGACATACCGCGTATGTTGTTTTGTTTCGCAAACGCTTCGACTGCGTCCTTGCTGGACAGTGCAATCAACTGCACCGCCCAGAAGTCCGCCGGCAAGTCGTGCAGGGATACGGGTTTCTCGGGCCGATAGGACAGCGCTACGTGTGCGGGTACGTCACCGGGCTGGGAGGAGGCCCCGGAGGGGGACTGAGCGGGTGTCGCCGGTGGTGCGTCGCGCTTCTCGACAGGCGGCTGGGGTACGCTAGCGCGTCGCGGGCTTGGTGGTGCGACCAGTGGCTCGGGCTGAGTGACCTTGGGCATGGGCAAGCGTTGCGGTTGCGGCGCCCGCGCGAGTGCATCGCTTTGAATACAATCCCATTGATCTTCAGAGAGAGGATCCTCCGCGGCGGCGAGCTGACAAAACCAATCTTCGTTGCTTGCAGTTGCGGTCGGTGGCGCCGTCCGGGTTGATGAGCTGCTGCAGGCGGTCATCAGCACGGAGCAAATCAGGCCCAGCACACACACCCGGCGGCGTGCTTGCCAGCCGTCGCAATATACTTTTAACTGTGCCGCTGAGCGCGCGCAGTTTGGCAATAAAATTGTCATGCAAGCGGATTAGGCTTGAAATAGGGTAAGAAACGTTACGAAGGATAAGGTAACAAGGTCACGGAAAGGTAGTGCGTATGCCCCAATATGGGCAATGAACAAAGTCTATTGAGCACAGCACGAACGAACTGAGTGTCTAAGGAAGATGATCGCAACGCTGAACGAATATGACCGGATCCCGCGCATTCTGCGTTTGAATGTCGCCGGTCAGCCCGTGGATTGGGTGAGTTGGCAGGACGCGGTGTGCCTCTATGCGCGGGATATCGTGGTGTGGACCGTGGGCGATCCGGTCCTGCACATTCGGGGCGGGCACTCTCGCTTCGACGGGGAACCCAGCGCCATCGACATTCACAGCATCATCGCCTGCGACGGCCGGGTGGTGTCCAAAGATCGAAACATTCCCCCGCTCACCAACCAGGCTCTTTTCGGCCGTGACCGTAACACCTGCCTGTACTGTGGCAAGCACCGCACCGATGGCGAGTTGACACGGGATCACGTCGTGCCGGTATCTCGCGGCGGCGCTGATTTGTGGGACAACGTCGTCGCGGCTTGTAAACGCTGCAATCACTTCAAGGGCAGTCGCCTATTGGAAGAGTGCGGCATGGAGCTGTTGGCGTTGCCTTACGTGCCGAACTTTGCCGAGTACCTGGCGCTAATCAACTCAGGCCGCATCCTCGGCGACCAGATGGATTTCCTGCGCAAGAGCTTCAGCGCGGAAAGCCGCCTGCGACACTAATTGACTGGCACTGTGCTTGCCGCAGTCAGCACGTCAACCACACACGCGGTCAGTTTCTTGGCGGTGGCGACATGCAGGAATTCATTGGGGCCGTGCGCATTGGAATGGGGACCGAGCACGCCGGTCACCATGAACTGTGTGTCCGGATACGCATCTCCCAACATTTTCATAAAGGGGATAGTGCCGCCCATCCCCATGTGCATGACACGTTTGCCGAAGTGACGCATAGACGTTTGCTGCAGCACATCGCTTAACCAAGCCGATTCCTTTGGCGCGCACCAGCCGGTTTGGGGGGTTTCTACTTCGAATTGCACGGCGGCACCGTAAGGTGGGTCGTCCTCCAGGACCGACTTGATCGCGGTGGCGGCCGCGTGCGCATCCAACGTGGGTGGCAGGCGGAACACCAGTTTGGCTGCGGTGGCTGGGCGTAGCGTGTTGCCCGCATCGGCGATGTCCGGTGCGCCCGACAAACCCACCGTGGCCAGACTCGGCCGCCAGGCGTTAGCCACCAGAAGCTCGGCCAGATCGTCCGAACCTGCATGCGCGCCTGCGGTCCAGGGAAAGCGCCTGACAATGTCCGGCCCCAACACTTGCGCGACGTCGTTGGCGGCTTGGTAGGTGTGCTGCGAAACCGGGACATGCAGCGCCTCGTGCAACTCTCCTGTCGCGGCGTTCTCCACACGCTCGAGGAGCTGACGCAGGATCCTGAAGCTGGACGGTACGATACCGCCGGCGACGCCGCTGTGCTGGCCCTCCTTCAGGATCTCGACTTTGAGTACCCCGGGCAGCATGCCGCGCAGCGAGGTGGTGATCCAGAGTTGGTCGTAGTTACCGCACTCGGCATCTAGACAGATGACAAGACCGGGATTGCCGATGACGTCTTCGAGCTCCTCGACATAATAGGGTAAATCGAAGCTGCCGCTTTCCTCGCATCCTTCGATCAGCACAACGCACCGGGGGTGCGGCAAACCGTGCGCCTGCATGGTTTCGATGGCGCACAGACTCGCGAACAGCGCGTAGCCGTCGTCGGCACCGCCACGCCCGTAGAGTTTGCCGTCGCGGTGCACCGGCTGCCAGGGCGCGAGACCTTCCTCCCAACCGGTGAACTCCGGTTGCTTGTCGTAGTGGCCATACAGCAGGACCGGACGCGATTCGACGTGCTCGCTGGCGGCGATCTCGCACAGCAGTACCGGCGTGCGTCCTTCTAACGTCACGATGCGTTGGCTGAACCCCTCGATGTCGGTCGTGGCGGCCCATTGACTGAGCAACTCGACGGCGATCTGCATGTGTCCGGCAGCGTGCCAATCGGGGTCGAATGCGGGCGACTTGTTGGGGATGCGGATGTACTCCTCGAGTGTCGCCAGGATGCTCGTCTCCCAACGAGTTGCGATGGTCTCTCGGATGGCAGAGGCGGAGTCGGTGTTCATCGAAAACCTCGGATGCAATCGTACCCATATAACCAGTCGATCTTCTGCATGGCAATTTCCGGTAAAAACCTTGCGCCGAAGGCGAGCGCCAAATTGCGTCTGATACGAGCGCCCTGGCTAGGGTTCACAAACGCTGCCGCGCGTATTCGTGTTGCGTCGGCGATCTTGTTTGTGCGGCCACGGCGGTATTTCTCATATTGGGCCAGCGCTTCGGCGTAATCCTCTTCATAGTTTTCCATCATGCGGCTCAGTACCCACGCGTCTTCGATGCCGAAGTGTTCGGCTTCGCGGTACAGTAAGGAGTTGGCGAACCGTGCCGGACCGAGATAGGCCACATGGCCTTCCACCAGGTGGGATCTGGGCGAGGCAGGCGCTAGATTGAGATCGGCTCTGGGTACTGCGAGTGTCACCGCTTCGTGCAAAGAAGCATGCCAATGTTGCCGCTCGGGTGCTTCGCCTTGAGGCAGTGCCAGCGCGACGTGCAGATGAGACGGCGTTGCGAACTGCCAAGCCAAACGAGTGTCTCCAAGCCAGGTGATATTCGCGCGTCCCGGTGCGGCTGCGTGCGGGATGCTCGACCACCACAGAGTGTGGGTCCAGGCGGAATCTTGATGACGCTCCTTGTGTATTGCCTCGTTAACCAGCACGGCGTCGAAGTTGCGCTCGGCTGCGGGTAGAGCAATCTCATCCTGAAGTGTATCGGTTTGGAGTGCTTTGACGAGGTCGTTCAGCTCGACGTTGAGGTGTGGGGCTCCGTAGCGTGTGTCGATGAAGTTACCGAGCGGCAGCTCGGTCACCATGTAGCCGGAAGGCGTTAAGCGCACCTGCTCACGGTCGGCTGCAAGACCGATGTCACGCAAGGTGTCGCTGCCGACCAGCGCCTGCACCACGCGTGTCAAGTTGGCACTCAGTGTGGTAGCGGGTGCGTGCGCGGTCGGGTTGCCGCGGAAGTGAGTGAGTTCGTCGAAACCGGCACGCCGGCAAGCCGCCGCCGCCGCATGAGCCGTGGGGTTGTCACCGATGATCGCGACGCTGTACATACGTCCCTAGTACTTGCGGAACGACACTAGCGGTCAGGTTCTGCGCCAGCGGGTGGTATCGCGGAGATCTTCGAGCTCTATATTGGCCGCCGCCAATTGCTTGCGGATGGCGTCAGCGCGTTCGAAATCGCGAGCCGTGCGAGCCTGATTGCGTGCCTCGACGAGCGCGTCTATCTCGGTGTCGGACAAGTGTTCGGTACTGTCCTTCCGGGCTTTCTTGAAGTAGCGTTCCGGGTCTTGGAACAGCAGTCCCAACAGCCAGCCACCGGCGAGCAATGCGCGTCGGTGTTGGTCGGCATCCTGCGGTTTGCACTTCTGCAGGTTAGCCGCCAGCTCGTGCATTGCGGCCAGCGCTCTCGGTGTGTTGATGTCGTCGGCGAGGGCATCGGTGACGCTCATTGGAAAAGCGCTGATTGGCGATTCTGCGAATTCGCTGGCGTTCAGCGGCTCCTGGCCCGGATTGTCGCGCAGCGCCTGATACAACGTGTCGAGTCCAGCTTGCGCTTGTTCGATCAAGTCCTCGCCCCACGCCAGTTGCGAGCGGTGTTGACCGGCGAGCAGTGCATAGCGCAGCACCTCGCCGTCGTATTCGTCGATGAGATCGTGAATCGTGCGGACGTTGCCCACCGACTTCGACATCTTTTCCTGGCCCAGCGTCAACATGCCGTTGTGCAGCCAGTAGCGCACGTACTCCGGGTGTCCGTTCGCGCAACGGCTCTGCGCCGCTTCATTCTCATGATGAGGGAACGTCAGGTCCGAGCCGCCGCCGTGGATGTCGATGGTGTCACCCAGGTGCTTTTTGATCATCGCGGAGCACTCGATGTGCCACCCCGGACGGCCGCGCCCCCACGGACTGTCCCAACCCGGCTGCTCGTCGGTGGAGGGCTTCCAGAGAACAAAATCTTTCGGGTCGTTCTTGTAGGGTGCGACGTCGATCCGCGCACCGTCCAGTAGTTCTTCCAGCGAACGTCGCGAAAGACTGCCGTACTCGGGGTCGGAGGGCACGTTAAAGAGCACATGGCCTGCGTTTGCGTATGCGTGACCTGAAACGATCAGGGTTTCGATCATGTCGATGATTTCGTCGATATGCTCAGTTGCGCGGGGTGCCACGTCCGGTTGCAGATTGCCGAGTGCGGCCATGTCTTCGTCGTAGGCGGCGGTGAATCGGTCGGCCAGATCGAAGATGGACTCGTCATTGGCAAGTGCATTGGCGGTGATCTTGTCGTCGATGTCGGTGACGTTGCGTGCATAAACGACCTTGGGGTAGATCGCGCGCAGGAACCGCACCAGAACGTCGAATACCACTGCGGGACGCCCATTGCCGATATGGACGTAGTTGTACACTGTGGGTCCGCACGAATAGACCGTGATGCGTTCGGGGTCCTGTGGCACAAAGCGTTCTTTCTTACCGCTTAACGTATTGTGAAAATAGATATCTGGCATGGACATTCAGCTTTCAGGAGATTGATCGATCACCACCTCCGCCCCTTCGAGTCTGAGGTAGAAACAGGTCGGTCGATTGGTGTGGCAAGCCGGTCCCACCTGCTCAACTTGGACGAGGAGGGCATCGCCGTCGCAGTCGAAATACATACCCGCGACTTTTTGCAGGTGACCCGATGTCTCGCCCTTGCGCCAGTAACTCTGGCGGCTGCGTGAGTAGTAGCACGCGTATCCCTCTGTAATGGTGCGTTCGATTGCGGTGCGATCCATCCAGCCGAGCATCAACACAGCCTTCGTGTTGGCATCTTGCGCAATGGCAGCGATGAGATTCTGCGCATTGTACGGCAGCGCATCCAGCACGTCGTCCAGCGCTACGCGGGCGTTGAGGTCTTGCCCTTCCAGTCGCTTAAGAAGGTCGTTAGTCACCGCCATAACGAGCTTCGAGATAGTGGAACACGGTCCGTAATGCGAGCGCTTCGCCGCCTTCCGGCCGCGCGGGACGATTGCGTATGTTAAATGCCATCAGGTCGAAGTGCGCCCACGCCGAGGCGTCAACGAATTTCTGAAGAAACAGCGCTGCAGTGATCGAACCGGCGTACGGCGAGGCGGCTGAATTGACCACATCGGCCACTTTGCTGTCGATCATGTAGGTATAGGGTTCGTGCAGCGGCATACGCCACACGGGATCGTCGAATTGACCGCCCAACTCGGTCAGCTCATTAGCAAGTTGGTCGTCGTTGCAGAACATGGCCGCGATTTCCGCGCCCACCGCCGAGCGCGCGGATCCGGTGAGTGTGGCGAAGTCGAACAGCGCCTCGGGCTCGTCTGCGCAAGCGATCGACAACGCATCGCACAGCAGTAGCCGACCTTCTGCGTCCGTGTTGTCGATTTCCACGGTGAGGCCCTTGTGTGTATGCAAAACATCACCGGGTCGATAGGCGTTACCGGCAATGGCGTTTTCTGCTGTCGGAATCAGCACGCGCAATCGCACGGGAAGCCGGCGCGCCATGATTAATTGCGCAAGGCCAAGTGCCGTGGCCGCACCGCCCATGTCTTTTTTCATCGTGCGCATGCCGGAGGCCGGTTTGATATCGAGTCCGCCGCTGTCGAAAGTCACACCCTTGCCAACCAGCGTCACCTTGGGCGCTGCGGCGTCCCCCCAGGTGATATCGACAAGCCGTGGCGGGTCTTCCGCAGCGCGGCCGACTGCATGAATGGCACCGCATTCAAGGTCCAGCAGGGCGTCGCCTTCGGCGATGTCACACTGCGCTTCGTGAGCTTCAGCGAGCGCAAGCGCTTCTGCTGCTAAGTGCGACGGTGCCATGTCCTGAGCGGGGGTATTGATCAGATCGCGGCATAAATACACCGCTTGAGTGATGTGCGTCACTCGCTCTGCCTCGTTGTCGTCGGGAATCACGATTTGCGCTGGACTGCGCTGGGCATCCTTGTACCGGGTGAACTGGTAAGCGCCCATCCCCCACCCCACGAGTTGCTGGTCCGAGCAGGCCGAGGTCAGTCGGTAGACGCCTTCTGCCAGTTGCATGGGTAAGCTCCCCAACGTGGCGAGATCGTCGCCGCCGTCCCAGCCGATGAGCACCCGGGGTGTGTCAGCCTGCTTGATCCAAGCCACCTGTCCTCGCTTGGCCTGAAACTGTTGGCGAGCGAGCCACGCGCGGCTCTCGTCGTCGAGGCTCGCCAACGTGGATTCCAGGTCGTCCGTCTGCACCAGGGTCATCTCGGTGGCAGCGTTTGCACCGGGCGCGTTTTCTACTGCAAAACAGGTAATATCGGTCACATTCGGTGCGCCAGTGGAGGTCGGTAGTGTTCGAGGCAGCAAGTGTAGTGACAAAGAGCCGGTCCGTCGAATGGACTGCTGCGTGGGTGACGGTCGGCATTGCGTTGTCGTTGACTTGCTTGTTGGCGTCGCAAGCCGCCGCGGAGACGCACAAACCCATGTTACATGGTAAGCACTGGATGGCCATTACGGGTAAACCGCTCGCGGCGACCGCCGGTGCACGAATCTTTCATCAGGGCGGCAATGCCGTCGATGCCAGCTGCGCCATGTTGGCGGCCACCTCGACTATGTTCGACGCGCTGAGCTGGGGTGGAGAAACGCAGGCGCTGATTTACCATCCGCGCCTTGCGCGCGTGATTGCGATCAACGCGCTCGGTGTCGCGCCTACCGGGGCAACGCCTGCGTACTTTCGCGACAAAGGGCTCGAGTACCCGCCGGAGTTCGGACCTCTAGCGGCCGTCACACCGGGCACACCCGGTGGCTTGATGGTGATGCTTGCTGAGTACGGCACGCTGAGCCTAGCCGAAGTGCTGGCCCCGTCCCTCGAGCTGGCCGAGGGGTATCCCATGGAAGCGCAAACCGCCGATTCCATCGCGAGGATGCAGGAGGAGATTCGCAAGTGGCCGAGTTCGGCGGCGCTTTTTCTGACACATCCCGGCGACGAACGGGAAGCGCCCTTGCCCGGGGAGATCTTCGTTCAGCGAGATCTGCATCGGACGTTGAGTGCACTCATCGAGGCGGAGGCGCAAGCCCTCGAAGCGGGGAAGCACCGCAAGGAAGCCATCTACGCGGCTTACGACCGGTTCTACAAAGGGGACATCGCCAAGCGGTTCGTGGCGGGGTCGCAGGCGCTGGGCGGTCTGCACACCGAGGAAGATCTTGCGAACTGGCAGGTGTATATCGAGGAGCCCGTACATACCCGCTACAAGGACATCGACGTCTACAAGCTCAATACGTGGGTGCAAGGTCCTGTCATGTTGCAAGCGCTCAATTTGCTGGAACGAATCGACATGCGCGGATTTGGCTTCAACAGCGCCAATTACATTCATCATCTATACCAGGTGATGAACCTCGCCTACGCGGATCGCGACTTTTACTACGGCGACCCGTACGTGCCGCCCGCCGAGCCTATTGCGGGTTTACTGTCCAAAAAGTATGCGCAGAGGCGACTGCAAGGGCTCGATCCGTTCACCAACGATCCCAACGTGGTGCCGGGCGATCCCTATCGATTTCAACGAGGCGACAATCCGTATCTTGAGTACCTCGAAGCATGGACCAACACGCCTCGGTATGACAGTGGCGTAATGCCGCCGTGGCAGCAGGCACGAGTCGACTTGAAGGCGCATGAACGCGGCTTCCTGGCGGGTACGACCTCGGTGCAGGCGGCCGATGCCGATGGCTGGGTGGTGTCCATTACGCCGTCGGGAGGCTGGATCCCTGCGGCCATTGCCGGAGATACCGGCATCGGGATGAGCCAGCGTATGCAGAGCTTTGTTTTGGACGAAAGGCAGAATCCCTACAACGTCGTTCAACCCGGGCAGCGTCCGCGTGCCACGCTGACTCCGGGTATGGCCCTCAAGGACGGCAAGCCGTACCTGTCTTTCGCTGTGCAGGGCGGTGACATTCAGGATCAAGTGCTGTTGCAGTTTTTTCTCGGTGTCGTTGAGTTTGGCATGACGGTGCAGGAAGCCGTGGAAGCACCTTTTTTCTGGAGCTACCAGATGCGCAACAGCTTCGACGATCATCGTGCCCAGCCGGGTAAGATTCTGCTGAACGAGCAGACACCTGCTTGGGTGCGCAAGGACTTGGAAGCAAGAGGCTATCGCCCGATATATCGCGGCAAGACCTCCGGGCCAATCAATGCGATCCTGTTCGACCAGGAGCAAGGAACCTTTATGGGGGGTGCATCGGACTTTGGCGAAGATTACGGGCTGGCTTGGTAGCGGTCATTCAAGCATGCGAGTTGGAATTCTCTCAAGGCCCAGATTGTTGCCGTCCAGAATCCGATCCGCCCGATAACTCGAGCGCACCAACGGCCCCGACGCGACTTCGGTAAAGCCCAAGGCCAGACCCCACTCGCGATAGACTTCGAACTGCTCAGGCGTGACCCAGCGATCGATGGGCAGGTGATTGGCGGTTGGGCGAAGATATTGGCCCAGCGTGAGCACGTCCACGTCATGTTCGCGTAGAGCCGTCATAGCGGTTTTGATTTCGTCATCGGTCTCACCGATGCCCACCATGATGCTGGACTTGGTGAGGATAGTGCTATTGACCGATTTGGCGAACCGCAACACATCGAGGGTTTGTTGGTATCCCGCACGCGGGTCCCTAACGACGTGCGTTAGACGCTCCACCGTTTCTACGTTTTGCGCGAAAACTTGTAACCCGGCTTCGACCACCGTGGCTACAGCTGCTTCGCTGCCGGCAAAATCGGGGGTTAACGCTTCGATGGCCGTGCTCGGATTCATGGCAGCGATAGCGCGAATGCATGCTGCGTAGTGAGCCGCCCCTCCGTCGCCCAGATCGTCGCGATCGACAGAGGTCAGCACCACATAACGAAGGTTCATCAAGCGTACCGAACGAGCGGCGTTGGCGGGTTCCTCGGGGTCGAGCCAACCTTGTGGATTACCGGTATCCACCGCGCAGAATTTGCATGCGCGAGTGCAAACAGCGCCCATCAGCATGATCGTGGCAGTACCGTGACTCCAGCATTCGCCGATGTTTGGGCAGTGTGACTCCTCGCAAACGGTAGCAAGCTTGTGTTCGTGAACGGTTTGCGCAACCTCTTGGTACTTCGCGCTACCGCCCAGCCGCACACGCAGCCACGGTGGCTTGCGCTCGCGTATACGTGCGGCGTCGCGTTGGCCTTTCACACCGTCTTTGATGGCGACGACGCCTTTGTCGGTGGTGAACTTCTGGCCGGAGGGGATGTTGTCGCTCATCGTTGTATTCTAGCACTGCTGAGAACTGGCTTAGCGATAGGATAGACCATAGTCATCTAGGATGGCCGTGAGCGCCTCCACACCGTCGTCGAGATGGAAAGTGCGAGCGTTCAAACCGGCGTTTTTCGCGGATTCCACGTTGCGTTCGTGATCGTCGATGAACAATAGACGGTTGGCGGGAACGTTTAAGAGTTGCACCGTTGTCTCGAAGAAATCGATACCCGGTTTCGCATGGCCCAGAAAGCACGAGCAAAAAATATGATCGAACCGGTCGGTGTAGCCTAATTGGTTCAGCATGTGGTTCGCGCGATGTGCCTGTTGATTGGTCGCAAGCGCCACACGAGTGTTCGAAGAGCGGAGCCGCTGGATCAGATCGAATACGCCCGAGTCCGGCTCGATCATGGTCCACACCTGCAGTGCTTCCTTGACTGGCGAAGGACTGTTCCATTTTCGCAGTACTGCGGACAGAGAAGCTTCGAAGTCGCCCTCTCCCAGTAGACAGGGTGCCTCTGCTGCGAAGACGTCGTCGATGAAGTGCTCGATCTCGTCCGGGTGAGCGCACAAGCGGCCCAGAGCCTCAAGCCAACCCGAACTCGTGCGCTGCACGACACCGTCTGCATCGAAAAGGACTGCGACTATGTTCTTAGAGGGTTGGGCCATCTATTGATTGTCTGACCGCTCTTCAACGTCCTGAAACTGCAAACTGTGTAAGGTGTAATACAGACCCTCGGCAGCAAGCAATTCTTCGTGCGTGCCGAGTTCCGCGACCTTACCGTGGTCGAGTACCAGTACGCGATCGGCTTCTTGAATAGTCTGCAGGCGGTGCGCGATGAGAATCGAGGTGCGGCCTTCTGTCAGACGTTCCAGCGCGTCTTGAATGAGGAGTTCGGTCTCGGTGTCGATGTTGGCGGTGGCTTCGTCCAGTACCAGTATTTCCGGATCGGCGGCGAGTACGCGAGCGAACGCCAGCAACTGGCGTTGTCCTTGAGACAGGTTTTGCCCGCGTTCTGTGAGTTGGGTGTCGTAACCCTGGGGTAATTTGTCGATGAAATCGTGGGCGTTGACGGTGCGTGCAGCGTCGATGGCGCGCTCGCGGGTAATGTCCGGATTGCCGAGTGCAATGTTGTCGTAGATGGAGCCTGAGAAGATATGGAAGTCCTGAAGTACCACGCCGACTCTACGGCGTAGATCGTGACTGTGGATGTAATTCAAGTCGATGTCGTCGAGGAAGATTTGCCCGTCGGCGAAGTCGTAGAACCGGCTCAACAGCCGGATCAAAGTGCTCTTGCCGGAACCTGTCGGTCCGACGATCGCGAGTTTCTCCCCCGGTGCAATCGTGAAGGAAACGCCGTGGAGTACGGGCAGTCCTTCGTCATAGGCAAAGTGCACGTCGTTGAAGCGCACTTCGCCCCGCAGTCGGGGCGGCAGCGCGACGGGATGTCGAGGCTCATGGATTTTCTCGTCCCAGTCGATGGCTTGGAAGATCCGTTCGCCGCTCGCCATGGCGCGAAACAGGACATTCATCTGCTCGCCGAGCACGACCACGGGGTGAAAGAGCATGCCGATAAATTGCGTGAAGAGGACCACTTCGCCAAGGGTCATGGTAACGGCGCTGACCTGACTTGCGCCGTACCACAATATGACGCCGATGGCGGTATGCGCCAAACTGTCGTTGAAGGCACCGTACAGAGTTTCGACACGGGCGGAGCGCAGTTCGTAATGGCGATTGTCTTCGTTGATCCGCGTGTAACGGGCCATGTTGTAGTCTTGGCGGTCGGATAGCTGCACTACCTGCAGTCCCGCCAGATTTTCTTGCATGTTCTGGTTGAGCGACGACAGTGTCTGGCGAACCTGCCTGAATAGGTAGCGCGTCTTGCGTCTAAAGAAAATCGTCACCACGATCAAGACCGGGAGTGCGAGCAACAGGATCAATGTCAATTGCGCGTCGATGGCCAGCATCACGGTCAAGGCGACGATGAATGGAACGAACTCGCCGATGAGCGAGCCCAGGCCGCGCAATAATTCGTAAAGCGCTTCGACGTCGTTCGTTACGCGCGTCATCACACGGCCCACAGCAACGCGGTCGTAGAACGAGGAGGGCCGTGTTTCCAGGTGAGCGAACAGATCCCTTCTCAAGTCGCGCAAACCCTTGATGACGGCATCGATCAACGTCATGCGGTGGGCATGTCCCGTGAACGCCCACACAATCTGCACTACGCCGTACATCAAGCATGCGACCAACAAGGGTGGCCAGTTCAAGGACTCAGACAGGTAGGTGTTGAGCTCGATGAGGCCGAAGTCCGGTGTGTCGGCGTCGCTTTCGCCCCGCAGGATGTGATCTATGGCCACCAGCGATATGATGACCGGGAGCAACACTTGCAGTGTCGAGGCGATCAGCACCAACACGCTGCTGACGGCCAACGAGGCAGTGTACGGTCTCAACCAGCGCATCAAGCGACCCAGCAGATGCATGTTGAGCACCTGACCGGAGAGATCCGCTTCGAACATGCTGTAGTCGCGCTTGGGAGCTGTGCCTGTATTCAGCGTTTCGCTCATGCTCGTTACGCTCGCATGTCCGCGAAGCCTTCGTCCTCGGCACCCTCGCGCTGCACCCGCTCGAGCTCGGCGTAGTAACCTTCGGCCTCGAGCAATTCCTCGTGCGTACCCATTTCCCGAAGGCGTCCCTCGTCGAGCACGACGATGCGGTCGGCATGGCGTGCGGTGCTCACGCGGTGAGAGACGAGAATCGTGGTCTGTCGCGTGCGCAGGCGTTTGAGTTCCGACAGGATGTGTTCTTCGGTCTCGGTATCTACCGCGGAAAAGCAATCGTCCAGAATCAGTACGGGTGCGTGGCGAATCAAGCCGCGCGCTAAAGTAGCGCGTTGCTTTTGTCCTCCGGATAACGTGACGCCGCGCTCGCCCACGAGGGTGTCGAGCTGCTCCGGAAATTCTTCGATGGTGGTCTTGAGATCCGCGGAGTTGACAGCCTGCCAGATTTCATCCAACGCTCGATTGGGATCGTCGTAGGTCAGATTGTCTTTCAGTGGCTCCCCGAACAGAAACGGATCTTGGGGGACCATGGCCATCTGCGAACGCAATTGCGCCAATGGATAGTCGTAGATGTCGTGCCCATCGATGGCGATTGTCCCCGGTGCGGGATCGATCAGCCGCACCAGTTGCTTGAGCAGGGTGGTTTTACCGGCGCCGACACGGCCCATGATGGCGATGGTCTCGCCTCGCTCTATGTGCAGGTCAACGTCGCTCAAGACCTGCGCATCACTGCCGGGATAGCGGTAGGATAAGTTTTCGATGTCGATCGTGCCGCGAATGAACTCTGGAGTGGCACCGGACGGCCGGTCGCGAATTTCGGGGTCGAGGTCCATGACCTCGAACAAGCGGTTGGAGGCCACTGCCGCGCGTTGGAACAGATTGACGATGAATCCCGCGACGCGGAACGGTTGGACGACCATGTTCACGAACATGAAGAAGGCGACGAAGTCGCCAACCAACATACTGCCGTTCAGTACTTGGTAGCCGCCGTAGCCGATGATGGTCAGCGAACAGATGGCCGCCAAACTCGGCATCCAGGCCGCCATAGCGGAGTTGATGTGAGCTTGGCTGTAGAACGCATCCGCGTACGCTTGATTGGTCTTGGAGAACCGTTTGATTTCGTTGTCTTCTTGCACCATCGCTTGAATCGTGCGAATGCCGGCCAGGTTCTCCTGTACGTGCGCACCTAAATCAGACAACCGGTCCTGCACCTCTTTTGATGCCACACCCATGCGCCGAGCGGAGTGAGTCGCGTACCAGAACACGAACGGCATGGGAGGCAACAGTAACAAGGTCAGGAACGGTGAGAAGTACAACATAAAAGCGAAGCCGAATAGCGACGCGTACACCAGGATGACGAGTAGAATCGTACCCATGGCAATCAGCCGCTGAATCAGTGCGATGTCGGCGACCGCGCGAGTCATCATGTCGCCGATGGTGTGCTTGGCGAAGAACTCGCCACCCTGATCCTGCAGCGAACTGTAAAGTTGCTGCCGCAGGTCGTAGGCTACGTTCAAACCGACTTTTCGCACACTGTAGCGCGCGAACGTAACGACGATGTAGCGCGCCGCGACAGCACTGACGATGCCGGCAACCGGTAACGCGAGATCGAAGTCGCCCGCCACCATCTGGTTGATCGATATGGCGGTGAGAAACGGCACCATGGCCTCGAAGAACCGTGCGACACCGAACGCCACGATGCCCCCGATCAGCCGAAGCCGATAAGGCAGGACAAAGCGGCGCAAGCGCCAGAGTGAGGCGAACACGTGTAACTAAAAACTCGCGTTCTTCGGCACGCGGGGAAAAGGAATGGCGTCGCGGATGTTCTCCATTCCGGTGAGATACAGTACCAAGCGTTCGAACCCGAGACCGAAACCCGCATGAGGTACCGTGCCGTAGCGGCGCAGGTCGCGATACCACCACAGCTCTTCCTTCAGGTGGGCATCGGTCATCCGTGATTCCAGCACCTCCAAGCGTTCCTCTCGCTGGCTACCGCCGATAATCTCACCCACGCCCGGCACGAGTACGTCCATGGCAGCCACAGTCTTCTCGTCATCGTTAGCGCGCATATAGAACGCCTTGATGTCCTTGGGATAGTCGGTCACCACCACCGGACCTTTGACCACCTGTTCGGTCATGAACCGCTCGTGCTCGGATTGCAGATCGGCTCCCCAGGTGACGGGGAATTCGAAGTCCTGCTGGGCCTTGGTGAGGAGTTCGACGGCGTCCGTGTACGTCATCACCTCGAACGCAGTGTTGGCCACCTGTTCGAGGCGGGTGAGCACGGTGTCATCGATGCGCTCGGCGAAAAACGCCATGTCGTCCGCGCAGCGTGCCGTGACGTCGCGGATGATCGCCTTGAGGAAATCTTCCGCCAGCGCTGCGTTGGCGGCCAGGTCGGCGAATGCGACCTCGGGTTCTATCATCCAAAACTCAGCCAAGTGCCTGCTTGTATTGGAATTTTCTGCGCGAAAGGTCGGTCCGAATGTATAGACTTTGCTCAACGCGCAAGCATAACTCTCGACATTGAGCTGACCGGATACGGTCAGATAGGTCTGCGTACCGAAGAAATCGTCTTCGTAATCATCGGGGCGATTGACGGTCTCGAGCGTCGAGACGCGGAACAACTCACCGGCGCCTTCGCAATCGCTGGCGGTAATGATTGGAGTATTGACCCAGAAAAAGCCCTCGCGGTCGAAGTAGTTGTGCACTGCCCGGGCAATGGCGTGGCGCACCCGCGCGATAGCGCCGAAGGTATTGGTGCGCGGGCGCAGGTGCGCAACCGAGCGCAGAAACTCGAAAGTGTGGCGCTTCTTGCTGATCGGGTAAGACTCCGGATCGTCGACCCAGCCGATCACTTGCACCTCGGTCGCCTGGATCTCGCGGTCTTGCCCTTTGCCTTGAGATTCCACCAATTCGCCGCGAACCACCACAGAGCAGCCCGTACCCAACTCGACAATGTCCGCCTCGTAGTTGTCGAGGGTGCCGTCTGCAACGGCTTGAATAGTGTCGAAGCAGGAACCGTCGTGCAGATGCACGAAGGAGAAGCCGCCCTTACTGGTACGCCGCGAACGTACCCAACCGCGTATTTCGACGGTCGTGCCGATGGGCACCGAGTGGTCCAATAGAGACTTGATGGAGGTGATTTCTGGCATGAACAGTCAGCGAAGTGGGTACGGCACCGCACATGTTAAAGCACGGTCGACGATTCAGGGAAGCGCTTCCCCCGTCGCCGTCACCTGGATGGAGCGCAATGTCTGTAAATTTGTAGTTGCCTTGAAAGGCGTATGGCGCTCGCCGTAGTCCAAATCCTGCTGCACATAGTCGCGCTCGTCGTCCAGGAAGCGGCGCACAGCGTCGCGAAAGTTGGGATCTGCGATCCAGTGAGCGCTATAGGTTGCCTGAGGCAGATAGCCACGGGCGACTTTGTGAGCGCCTTGGGCACCGGCTTCGACCTTTTTGAGTCCGTGGGCGATGGCAAAATCGATCGCCTGGTAGTAGCAGATTTCGAAGTGTAAAAAACGGTGGTCTTCGACGCAGCCCCAGTTGCGCCCGAACAAGGTATCCCCGCCGATGAAATTGATGGCACCGGCGATGTAGCGGCCCTGGCGCTTGGCCATGATCAACAACACGTCCTCGGCCATCACGTCGCCTAACTCCGAAAAGAAGCGCCGGTTGAGGTACGGACTACCCCACTTGCGCGAGCCGGTGTCCATATAGAATTGATAGAACGCATCCCAGTGACGCTCTTTGAGGTCGCTTCCCGTCAGCCACTCGATGGCGATGTCGTTGGCCACGGCATCGCGGCGTTCGCGCTTGATGTTCTTGCGCTTTTTCGAGGCGAGTTCGCTCAGGAATTCATCGAAAGTGGAATAATCGCCGTTGTGCCAGTGGAACTGCTGGTCCATGCGTTTGAGAAAGCCGTGTCGCCCGGCGTGTTGCCACTGATTTTCGGGCATGAAGGTGATATGCAGTGACGATACCTTGACCTGCTCGGCAATCTGTTTGCACGCGTCCAACAACAGGCTTTCGTGGCTGGGGTTGTCCTCTACGGTTAAAAGGCGCGGACCCGTTGCGGGGGTGAACGGGATGGAGATCTGCATCTTTGGGTAGTAGTCGCCTCCGGCTCGGTGCCAGGCGTCTGCCCAGCCATAGTCGAATACGTATTCCCCTTGCGAATGGCTTTTCAAGTACATGGGTACGACACCGATGAGATCGTCATCGGCTTGGACCGCGATGTGGAAAGGTTGCCAGCCGGTGGCCGCGCTTACACTGCCGCTGCGCTCTAATGCATCCAGGAACTTGTGGGTTAAAAAAGGGTTGTAAGTGAAGCGTGCGTGGCACCGGTCCCACTCGGTGGCGTCGATCTCGTTGATGTTGTGCAGGATTTTCGCAGTGCGTTCCGACATAGATGGACAGAATAGCGGAATCCGCCGCGCTAAAATATGCCGAGTTCCAGCCCGGCGGCCACCGCGGTGCCGAGTTCTGTGCACTGTTCGATGATCTCGGCTGTAGGCTCACCCCGGCTGATGATCGGTTCCTGGATGCGGACGAAAGGGTAACCGCCCACGATGCGTTCGATGGCACGCACGGCGCCGGTGCCGTCATTGCCGGCCGCGACTACCAGCGCGTAAGGGAGTGGATTGAGCTTGCCCTCTACTTCGTAAAACGTGCGGTCGAGAAAGTCTTTCATGGCACCTGACATGTAGCCGAAGTTTTCCGGCGTGCCGAGGATCAAGCCGTCCGCCCACAATAAGTCCCGGGGCTCGGCGTGGGGTGCTCGTTTGACTTCGAGGTCGACATTTACGCCATCGGCGGTGGCACCGCGTCGAACGGCTTCGATCAATGCCCGCGTATGGCCGGTTTTGCTGTGATATACGACGAGCAGGTGTTTCACAAATAATGGCTGGAGCGGTAAGGGCCGTAAAGTATACTCGCGCGCATGAGCGTTTCACTTGACGATATCGAACGTGCAGCAAAGCAGCTGCAGGGTCAAATCATCAAAACCCCGTGTGAGCAGTCGATCACGCTGTCGTCGCTCTTGGGGTGCGAGCTCTACATCAAGTTTGAGAACCAGCAGTTCACCGCGTCTTTCAAGGAACGTGGTGCGTTGAACAGTTTGTTGGCGCTCGGTGGCGAGGCGCGGAAGGGTGTAATTGCCATGTCTGCCGGTAACCACGCCCAGGCATTGGCGTATCATGGCGCCCGGCTGGGTATTCCGACGACGATCGTCATGCCTCGACATACACCAAATGCCAAGGTGGAAGCGACCCGAGTCTTTGGCGCCCAGATCCACCTGCATGGGGCGACCTTTGATGCGACGCTCAAGTACACATTGGCATTGGCTGAGGAGCAACAGCTCACTGTCATTCATCCATTCGACGATGCAAAGGTTATCGCGGGCCAAGGCACGGTTGGACTGGAACTGCTAGAGCAGTTGCCTGAGCTAGATACCGTGGTCGTCCCCGTGGGTGGCGGCGGGTTGATCAGTGGCATCGCTTGCGCCGTGAAGTCCAGGCGTCCTGCGGTTCGCGTCGTCGGCGTGCAAATGCGTCGGTTTAGCGGCGTGCACGCTGCGTTTCACGGCAAAGGCGCAATCGCGCCCGCAGTGGATACGACGGTGGCCGAGGGCATTGCGGTAAAAACTCCCGGCATCGACACGCTCGCCATGATCAAGCAGTACGTCGACGACATCGTGCTGGTCGACGAACAGGAAGTGGAACAAGCCATATTCGACCTTCTCGAGATCGAAAAAACCGTGGCGGAAGGTGCCGGTGCCGCCCCTCTTGCGGCCATTCGCGCCGATGCAGAGCGGTTTCGCGAACGCAAAGTCGCCATGGTGCTCTCGGGCGGAAACATCGACATGATGATCATGTCGTCGGTGTTGCAACGCGGCCTGGTGCGATCCCATCGCCTGGTGCGTTTACAGGTAGAGATACCCGACACACCCGGTGCGCTCGCCAACCTGACGACACTGCTGGGTGAACTGGACAGCAACATCATGGACATCAGTCATCAGCGTGCGTTCGGCGGATCTTCGGTACGGGCGACTCTGGTGGAATTGGTGCTGCAGCTGCGTGGGGAGGAACAACTGGATCACGTGGTGCGCGTACTGACGAAACAGGGTTACGACGTTCAGTTCGTTTCTTAGTGTGTCTGGTTTAAGATATGCCTTCGTTCCATAGGATGGAGTGATGGCGATGTCGTTAGGTTACGACCCCGATTTTCTCGGCCCCGATCTGCGGGTCAATCTTCCCACGTTTACTCACCGGCTTGCGCCGTTCGTACTGCGCCTTCCCGGAGTATTGCGCGATGAGGTGTTTTCCGATCACATCCACTACACGTTGGCGATGAATCGCGAAACGCGACAACTGGTCTATTCGGCGTACAACATCGATCAAAACAAACTCAAGCAGAAGGTCCCTGGCAAAGGCAAGCGCAGTTGGCGTTACGATGAGAACTTCGAAAAGGCTTTTCAGCTTGGAGACAAGTACTACAAGGATCGTAAAGATCCCGAAGGTAACAAGATTTTAAATCCTTATGACAAGGGTCATATGGTCATGCGTTTCAATAACATGTGGGCGGACACAAAGGCGGGCGCCAACAAAGCCGGGCGAGACACGTTCAACTACGGTAATGCGAGCCTCCAGCACGAAAATCTGAACCGCGACGAGTGGAAGGCGTTGGAGATCAAGATCGTCAGGGAGTTCAGACATGCGAAGAATGGCCTCTTGAGCGTGTTCACCGGTCCGGTATTCGGCAACTTGGATCGCCACATACACCTCTCCGATACGGACTCGGCGCGAGTGCCTTCCGGCTTCTTCAAAGTCATCTGCTTTCAGAAGAAGACCGCAGCGCCGGAGCTTGGTGTGTTGGTGTTCGTGATCTTTCAAGACGCGCGAGTCATCAACGACCGTAAGGGTGCTGCAACCGTCAAGACCGATAGAACTTATCAATTCACTATTCGTGAGCTGGAGCTTTTGACCGGCATTAACTTCGGCGATGAGCTATTCGACACCAATCCGCTGTTCTTCTTCGACCTCGCCACGCGTAATGCCGAGCATAATGTGTCCTCTTCGCCGGAACGGATTCCCATAAACGATGTAGGCGATAACCTGGTGATGGATGCCGGCGAGCGGCGCACGGAGCTGACTCATCTGCATTCGCGTAAGATCGTCATCAATTCCGCTATGATCAACCCGGTTGGCGACGAAACCCGTGGAGAGTGGGTCGCGCTGCACAACCGCGGCGACCGTAAAACGAGTGTCGAACATTGGCGTTTGGTGGACGGTCAGGGGCGCCAGGGAACGTTGACTGGAAGCATTGAGTCCGGTGGGTCCAAGCGTTTCAAGGGGCGGGAAAAAGGCCAGGTCAAGCTACCCAATCAAGGGGGCGGCTTGATGCTCTACGACGATGACGGCTGTCTCATCGACCACGTCAGTTGGTCGGCCTCGCAGGTACGTCGCCTCGATGAGGGTGTCGCATTGATGTTTCGAGACGACGACTAGGGAAGCCTTGACTAACGACGGCATGCTCACAGCTTTTCTAGCTCTCTGCGACGGTATGCGGGTCCGCGTCCGTTGAATACCCAGAATGGGCGGCGAGGGCGCGCATGCCGCTGATGAGAAGGGCCATTGCGATCGGCGCTACCGCCAGCGTCACGATGGTCAGCGATATGTGCACGGCTGCGGGATCTCGCAGTACGAAATCCGTGGTAGCCGCAACCAAGGTGGGGCCCAAACCGAGACCGATGACGTTGGTGCACACGACATATATTCCGGCCAACACACCACGCATGGCGTTGGGCGTGACAAGCTGCACAACGAACGTCATCAATGCGAGGGGTAGTGTGACGAAAAAACTGGCCAGGGCGATGCATATCAGTGCTCCCGCGCCGCTGCTCTGCCAAGGCAGTGTCGCCATGCTCAGCATCAAAGCCATGGCAGCGATCACACCGACGCGCAAAGGGTAGTCTTCATGGCCTCGTGCCTTGAGCCAGCGTCCGAGGAAGGGGCCGCTGAGCACGCCGAGCGATCCGGCCAGGAGTGCGATGGTGCCGTAAATGCGTCCGGCATCTGCGAGATCCCAGGCGTACACACGCACGAGAATGGTCGGTACCCAGCCTTGCAGGCCATAAAGCACCACGACGAGGAAAGGCACGCCTAAGAGCACTGCAAAGTAGATGCGGGCGTTTTCGCGAATGAACGTCCACACTTGATTCCATGTGGGCGCCACTGGCGCGTGCGATGCATCGGGTTGCTGACGGGGCGGGTTGTACAACGTAGCGAGCAAGACGGCGATGAGCACGCCCGGCAAGGCCACTGCCATGAACGTAAACTGCCAGCTTGCCACGGTCCCGACGAAGGGGACGACCAGCTCCCCCGCAGTTTTGGCCCAGTCGATGACAGCGGCACCGCCGATGAGCGCCAGACCGCCGCCCAGGTATGGACCCATCAGGTAGATACTCACCGGCCGGGCGAGTTTGTCCGGCGGAAAGTAGTCGGCCAGCAGAGACCAAGCTGCCGGCGTGACGGAAGCCTCCCCGATGCCGACACCCATCCGCGCGCTGAGAAGTTGATGGTAATTGTTGGCCATGCCGCAAGCGAAGGTGGCGGCGCTCCACACCAGGATGCCACCGATGAGTACGACGATGCGGTTGAACTTGTCGACGAGTCTGCCGATCGGCACGCTCATCAACACGTAAGGGATGACGAACGCAAGTCCTTGCAGGAAGCTGATGCTGGTATCGCTTAAACCCAGATCCGCTCGGATCGGCTCTACCAGCAGATTGAGGACCTGGCGGTCGACGAAAGAAAAAGTGTAGGCAACGGTCAGTACGACCGTTGCATACCAGCCTACCCGTGGCGGGGGCCAAGTTTTGTTGTCGGTCACCTGGCTCGAGCTAGCGCATCGATTCGCTGAGATCAGCGTACTTATCGAGAAGGGGTAAGACTTCGTCTTCGGTTCCGGAGGGCAGGTTGAAGATGAGATGGTCGAAGCCTTGCTCTATGCGACCGGCTAACGCCTCGGGTTTGGGTGGAGCGCCGAACAGAGCGAGATCAAGATCGGCGACGTTGCGTCCCTTGGCCGCAAGCGCTTCCTCCAGGCGTTCCATGTTGCCGGAGCCCAAGCCGCCAATGGGCATCCAACCGTCGGCGTATTCGGCCAAGCGATTGAATACCCATTTAGAGTTTGCTCCGATCCAAATCGGCGGCCCGCCGGCTTGTACCGGTTTCGGATACGACCAGAGCGGATCGAAGTCCACGAATTCGCCATGAAACTGCGGCTCGTCCTCTGACCAGATGGTTTTCATGGCCAGCACCTTTTCGCGAACCTCGGCCCAACGACGTGGGTAATTGGCGCCGTGATTTTCCATCTCTTCGCGGTTCCAGCCCGCACCGATGCCAAGTACGAAACGGCCGTTGGAGATGGTGTCGAGTGAGGCGACCTCTTTGGCGAGCGTAATCGGATCGCGTTCGATGACCAGACAGATGCCGGTACCGAGCTTGATGTCCTTGGTCACGGCCGCCGCCGCGCCCAAGGCGACAAAGGGATCGTGGGTGTGCCAATACATTTTGGGTAAATCGCCGCCTCCCGGGAACGGGGTGGCTCGTGACACCGGAATATGCGTATGTTCCGGAAAGAAGAGGCTATTCAAGCCGCGCTCTTCGACCGCCTTGGCGAGCGGTACGGGTTGAATGGAGTAATCTGTCGGAAACATGGTTACCCCGAATTGCGGATCTGCGAATGCCATGTGATTTCCCCTTATGAGTCTTGGTGGCGTTGTTCTTCTGCGATGCGGGCTTTAGATGTCATCGAAAGCGCCGTGGCGACCCTTGCCGGCGGCGAATCTTTGAGCCCCTGCCTGGGTTTCACCGGAGCGTATCACAGCAAGGCCGAGTTCGGTCTCATTCAAGAGTGCGGCGTCCAGATCCTTATCCCACTGCTGGTATGCCGATAGTCGGTCGTTGCGCATGCACAGTTGCGGGAACTCACACAGTTGGCGGGCGAGGGTCAACGCCCCTTCCAGGGCAGCGCCCTTCGGTGTCAGGCGATTGGCGAGTCCAATGCGTTGCGCTTCCTCACCGCTTACCCCGCGGCCGGTCAAAATGAGATCCATCGCGTGGCTGGTGCCGAGCAGGCGCGGGAGACGAATAGTACCGCCATCCACCAATGGCACGCCCCAACGTCTGCAGAAAACACCGAACACGGCATCTTCCGCTGCGACGCGTAGGTCGCACCACGCTGCGAGTTCGATACCTCCGGCAACCGCGTACCCTTCGACGGCAGCGATGACGGGTTTACTGAGCAGCATCCGGCTTGGTCCCATGGGGCCGTCACCGGTCTTGCGCATCTTGTTGCCGTCACCCGTAGAGACCGCCTTGAGGTCGGCGCCGGCGCAAAAAGTACCTTCTGCACCGGTCAGAATGGCCACCTTGAGCTTGTCGTTTGCGTCAAACGAGCGGAAGGCGTCAGCCAGCAGTGCGGCAGTCGGGCCGTCTACCGCGTTGCGAGCGTGCGGTCGGTTGATCGTGACGACGAATACCTCGTCCCCTGACTCGGTCGGAACGGATTCGGTGAGAACGGTGGACATCACATGCTCCAGTGTGTACTTGGTACGGGCAGTATATTAACTTGGCCGCTCGGACGTTAGATGAAGGGGAGATCAGGATGAGACTGGACAAACCACGCGTCGAGGCGCTGGACGAATCTCAATGGAGCGACGAGGCAGCACAAATCATGGCGCCGTTCGTCGAACAGGGTAGGGTCTTCAACATATTTCGGACGCTCACCAATCATCCGGACCTGGCGAAGCGTTGGATGGTGTTCGCCAACCACATTTTGGGTAAATCGACGCTCAACGTGCGCGATCGCGAACTGCTGATCTTGCGCATCGGCTACCTGTGCCAAGCCGGTTATGAATGGGGCCAGCACGTGCAGATCGCGCGACAGGCCGACATGAGCGATGCAGAAATTCGTTCTTGCCAAACGGGGCCGCAAACGCCCGGTTTGAGTGAGACGGATCGCCTGCTGTTGCAGGCCGCCGACGAACTACACGAGGATGCTCACGTGACCGATGCCACGTGGCGTGGGCTCGCGAAGCACTACAATACGCAACAGCTGATGGACATCGTCTTCACCGTCGGGCAGTACAACCTGGTGAGCATGGCGCTGAACAGCTTCGGCGTGCAGCTCGATGACGGTTTGCCAGGTTGGGATCTAGAGTGAGCGGTGGCGATCGTCTTGCGGGTAAGATCGCTGTCGTCGTTGGCGGCGGCCAAACTCCAGGTGCGACGATCGGCAACGGTCGCGCCACGGCACTGCGCTTTGCTCAAGAGGGAGCGTCAGTGGCTGTGCTCGACAAGAACCTGGCGTCCGCTCAAGAAACCGTTGATATGCTTGTCAGTGAAGGTGGCAGCGGCAAGGCGTATCAATTGGATGTCACCGCGGAAGCCAGTTGTCGGCAGGTGATCGAAGCGATCGCGAGTGAGTACGGTCGCATCGATGTACTGCACAACAACGTCGGTATCGGGCGCGGCGATGCAACACCCGGTCGTATCAGTGAAGAAGTGTGGGACGCGATCTTCGCGACTAATGTCAAAGCGACGATGTTCATGTGCAAAGCCGTTCTACCGATCATGCGGGAACAAGGTGCAGGTGCGATCACCAACATATCTTCCGTGGCGGCGGTTTGTTCGGCGAGCAACATTACTGCCTACAAAGCGTCGAAAGCCGCCCTCAACGCCTATACCCATGCGTTAGCGGCCAATAACGCCAAACACGGTGTGCGCGCAAATGTCATCATGCCGGGATTGATGAACACGCCGATGGCCATCGAGGGTTACGTGGCTGCCGGACAAGACCGCGCGGAGGTCATTGAGCGGCGTAACCGCGCCGTGCCGCTGGGTGCGCGCATGGGTTCCGCTTGGGATGTGGCCAACGCTGCGTTGTTTTTGGCGTCGGATGAGGCGGGTTTTATCACGGGCGTGTCGCTTGCGGTGGATGGCGGTCAGTCGGCAAAAATTGGTTAAGAAAGGTTCTTAAAACGCAGCGTTCAGGGCTTGCCGTGTCTTATTGTCGGACGATTTTGGTATAAAAAACGTCATTTATATTACCGAATGTGCACAAATATTACTGTAATGCCCATTCAACGAGGTTTTTACATTGATCCTGTCACTTTGTGTAACAATAAATGTTGACGGGACCTAGACTTTAAAAAACAATGCCAGACAGCATATGGATATGCCGAAACGGCACAACGGATCGGTAAGGGCTTGTGGGTCGGACTCCCGGACAGGACTCATGCGCAGGACTCAGAATAGTCAGATTAGAATGTAAATAGAATGGAGTAGTCGATCGATATGCGAACGGTGAACGGATTGATTGGTCTGGTGCTCCTGGTGTTTGCAATTCTGCACGCCTTTATTCCCAATTCGTTTTCTGCCGTTGTCATATTTAGTGCCGGTGCACTGCTTGCGTTCATGACGCTCCGCCGGCGCGGGGTCAGCATCAACGTGGCAAGAGTTTTGGCGGTCGCAACGACTGCTGTCATGTTTTTTTACTTCGCCGGATTCTTCAAGTTGGTGACCCACTTCAATGAGCACTGGTACCACAGCGGCGCAGCACTAGAGGGCGTCGGTATGTTGATGTCCGCCTTTGCAATGATCCCGGTGTTGTCGTCCTACAGCTGTCTGCTGAAAGCCGATTGCCACTTACGCCAACAACACGTCAAACGCCCCGCGTTCTTCCGCGTACCCGAGCACATCGAAGAGAAGTCAGTCAGCTAGCGAGCGGCCTAGCGTTTCCACCCCTATAGCTACCACCCCTAGCGCTTCAACGTTGTAAGCTAAATGTGATCGCACGCAGGTTTTAGGCGTGTGTATACCGGTCAACCGAATCGATGGTCCGTCGTTGTTACTCCTACGACATGATTTTAAGTAGGAGGACATCATGATTCGGTCCCAACACATAATTGGTATCGCGCTCTTGGCGATGATCATCATCGCCCCGGGTTGCGGCGGCGGCGGTGGCAGCAGCAGCGCCGCGGCGCCCAGCGGCGGCTCGACCCCACCCCCGGTCAGCGAGGAAGGCGAATTGTTCATCGGTATCACCGATGCCGAAGGCGATTTCGTTGCATACAGCCTCGACCTGGAAGCCATCACGTTGCAGCGCGCCAACGGCGACACGGTGGAAACGCTGCCTTTGTCGACGCGAATTGATTTCACGGAGCTTACGGAGGTCACCGAGTTTTTATCCATCGCCACCGTTCCGGCCGGGGACTATGAGTCGGCGACTGTACGCCTGGACTTCAGCGAAGCCGAAATCATCGTGCAAGATGAAAACGGCGATGCTGTTGAAGCCGACGCTGTGGATGCAAATGGCGATCCGCTGGATGTGGTCGACATGCGCCTCGAGTTGACGACGAGCGATGTCATTCGCATACGCCCTGGGGTACCGGCGGCGTTCTCGCTGGACTTCGACCTGGATGCGTCTAACGAGGTGGATCTGACGACGGCACCGCCCACGGTGACGGTCGATCCGTTTCTTCTGGCAACGCCGGAGTTGGAAACCGACCGCGAGCATCGCGTTCGTGGTGTGTTGGACGAAGTCAACGTGGCAGCGAACGAATTCGATTTGAAGGTGCGACCGTTCCGGCACCGTACGGGTCAGTTCGGTGAGTTCACCGTCATGGTGGACGACGACACTCAATACGAGATCGACGGTCAAGGCTACACGGGTAGCGCCGGACTCGAGGCGATGGCGCAGCTCGCGGAGAATACTCCTGTCGTTACCAACGGCGGCATCAGCGGCGCCGGCATGATGGCGGATATCGTCGTGGCCGGTACCTCGATCCCCTGGACGGACGCGGATGTCGTCAAAGGGGTGGTCGCAGCCCGCGTGGATGACACGTTGACCGTCAAGGGTGCGCACATTGAGTTTGCCGATGGATTGTCTGCCTTCCGCGGTGAGTTCACGGTGAACTTGAGCGAAGACACGAGTGTGTCGGCTCCTGGTATCGACAATGCGGACATCACCACGCAGAGCATCTCTGTGGGTCAGCGTGTGATCGTGTGGGGTGAGTTCGCGGACGACGTCACCATCGATGCTCAGCGTGTCCGCATGCGCATGAATCAACTGACTGCCGAGGTGGTGCAAGCCGAGCCGCTTGCTGTTGACCTGTTCTTCCTGAACGGCCGCCGGCCGGCGGCTTACGACTACAGCGGTACCGGTGTTACTCCGGCTGACGATGCAGATCCTGATTTCTATGAAATCGATACGGGTTTGCTCGGTCTTGCGAGTATCGACAACGGTGATCTGGTGCGCGTGCGCGGCATTGTCAACGAGTTTGGTGCAGCTCCGGCTGATTACTTGGCCCGCACAGTGATCGACGTGCAGACCGACATGCGCAGCGCGTTCCTGCTGGTCGGTTGGACGGAAGGAACAGCTTCGCCGTTCAGTAACATCGTACCGGAGCGCATCGATGTCGATCTGACGGAAGCGCGTAAAGCGCTGCACGTGCGCGGTGTACCACGTGACTTCATCGACGAGATGGAGAGTGTGGCTCTGCTGGCACCGGACAGCGGTCGCGGAGTCTATGCCGTCAAAGTGCGCGGTGCCGGTGAGGTGCATCTCTACCGATCGTTTGCCGACTTGGTGGATGAGCTGATCGACCAACTCGACCAAGGACGTCTGCTGCATCGTATTAGCGCTCAAGGTAAGTACAATGTCGGCTCCGAAGAACTGACGTCGGGTAGAGCCGGGTTTGTATTCAGCGCGAGCGAGGAAGAATGATTCGAGGTTTGAAGGCTTAGGCCTCGATGACGTCGAGCGCTGTTGTAAGGTACCCACACGATGTGTGGGTACCTTTTGCGTTGAAGCCAGCGAGAGAAGTCGATGAGCCAAGCCGCAGACCTCAATCGATTCCTTGCCAGTGTTGAAAAGCGAGCGTATGCGATGGCTGTAACGTCAGTAAAAAACCCGGAAGATGCTTTGGACATCGTCCAGGATGTCATGCTTACGCTGGCGCGCAAGTACGCGAACAAACCCCAGGACCAGTGGCCGCCGCTGTTCTATCGAATTCTCAAAAACCGCATTACGGATTGGCATCGTTCGCAAACGGTGCGCAACCGGTGGTTTGGTTGGATAGGGCCGTCCAATGACGATGACTCGCAGGAAGATCCAATCGAACAGGTCGGGGGCTCCGTCGTCGAAGAACCCGACCATAAAATGGCGATGGACCATGCGCGCGAACGCCTGAGCGAGGCTTTGGCTTTGCTGCCTGCGCGACAGCGCGAAGCGTTCATGTTCCGCGCGTGGGAGGGATTAAATGTCAAATCGACGGCAGCGGCGATGGGTTGCTCCGAAGGGAGCGTAAAAACCCACTACTCCAGGGCTGTACACGCACTGCGAGTCGAGTTAGAAAGCCTGCAAGAGGAAAGCGGTAATGAGTGAGTTAGATCCTGAACTCGAAGCCTTAGCCAAACGAGCAGGGCAGCGTTTGCGCGAAAGCGAGCGTGAGGTGACCCCGGACATTTCTCAACGTCTGGCCGAGGCACGGCGTAACGCCGTGGCGGTCGCGGATGTCCAATCCGGTAAGCGCAGTTTTACCGCCGTCAACCGGTGGTTGGGTCTCGGAGCGGTGGCCGCGGGTGTGTTAGCAGTGGCCGTGATGTTGCGCGCCCCGATCGAATCGATGCCCGATGCCGATGATTTGGACCTCGTTGTCGCCCAGGAGGTTGAGCTGTTGGAAGACCTCGAGTTCGTGGCGTGGATGGTGGCCATGGAAGACTCCGAGCGCATGGATCACTCGGGTTAGTTGGATGACAGTGTCTCGGAGCATCCTCGTTGTGCTAGCCGTTTGTGTCACCGGGATGAGTGTTGCAAGCGAAAGGACCGGCGCTGGTTCCGGTGAGGTCGATGTTGGTGAAATCGGGGATGCATTGTCGTTTTTCGAGTATCTCGGCTCCATGGTCGAAGACGAAGAGGAGGGTTGGATCGACCCTTTGGATCTCGACGATGGTTATCGAGATGTCAACGTAAAACTGGATGAACCGTTGGTAGATATTGACCCCGCAGTTCAGGAGGTCCGCTGAAATGAGTATTGGCCAAAAGTGGATGGAAAAACTGGTTGCAATTGCCGTCCTGGCGATTGTCGTTAGCGTGTCTGCGACAAGTCACGCGGTCGAGTGGACCGATTTGTCGGCAGATCAACAGTCTGCGCTTGCTCAGTTCGAGGAACGTTGGGACACGATCGACTTGGAGCGCCGCGAAAAACTCGCCTTGGGTGCCGAGCGCTGGATCACTATGGACGCCAAGGAGCGGCGGGATGTTCAAGCTCGTTATGAGACGTGGCAAGGTCTCGATCTCGAGCGACGGCAGGAGTTATTGGCGCGTTGGCGGGACTTTCGTCAGTTAACACCGCAACAGCAGCGGCGCATGCGCGACAGCTTGAAGCGCTTCAAGAGCTTGCCGATCGATCAGCGGCGCAAATTACGACGTGAGTTTCAGGGCATGTCGGCGCAGGAGCGAGCCCGGGCGTTACAGCGCATGCAGCGCCGAGCCGATGCCCTACGTCGTCAACAAGACCGTCGTCGCGTCAAGCCGCGTCCTGCCCTTCCCTGAGCAAAGACCTTGATCAGGCCGATAAGCTGGCGGAAATCGCGTCGATGTACGGCTGCCGCATAGCGAGCTTGTTTGCTGCGTGTGCTCCTTGCGGGAGTTCCGCGAGGGAACGTGCGCACTCTATGGCTTGATCCAACAACTGCGTTTCTGGAACGACTCGGTCCGAAAAACCCACGTCACAGGCCTGTGCTGGGTCGAAGAGCGTTCCCTGAACCACTGCCTGCGTTTGATGACGTTTCGACAGGCGCGCCCGCGCGAGTTGGATCGCGAAGACAGGCAACGTCATATCGATGGCGGTCTCGTTCAATCCCAACTTGTAGTCGCCATCGGCACATAACCGCGTATCCGCCGCCAGCATCACCAAGGCACCCGCTGCGATCGCATGCCCGGTACAGGCAGCCACTACAGGCTGTGGGTGTGTGAAAAGCCGCAACAGCATCTCGGCGCCTTTGTTGACCAGGGCAGCGGCGGCACTGGGTCCCTTGCCGAGCTCCTTCAGATCGAATCCGGCGGAGAAGATGCCTTCGCGGCCGACGAGCAAGGCACACTTCGCTTCAGCTTGTGCCTGATCCAAGCCAGCGGTGACGGCGTCGATGAAGGCGTGTCCGACGGCATTGGCTTTGCCGTCGTCCAGAGTGATGACGGCAACGTCTGTGTCGATGACTACGTCCAGCATGAGTGTCCTCCTGTCAAACTGCAGCGAAACTACTGCGTCGGAAAAAACCGGGTCAGCGCCGAGTTTCAGTGGGTATGGGGAGGTGGGTCGTCGGCGCTGACCCTAAGTCTTTCGAGTTAGTTAGTAGCCCTTACGTACGGGCTAACAAGCCCCGCGGGATAATAACCCCGCTTGGGCCGGGCTCGAAAGAATGCCCCAGAAGGACGGAGAACTGTATAACTATACAGTAGTCAAGTCAACCGTAGCTAAGAGCGTTGCCTGGCTTGGCATAGGTTTTAACGTTACTATCCGCGCCAATCTCGGGTCGCACGAGCGCGTCCTGGAGCTTCCACAATACTTCCAACAGCATGGAAGAGATGCATGACTGAATCGTCACTAGATTCCTCGGGCGATCTAGAACCGTCCGCACCGACAACGCAAGAGCGTGCCATGCGGCCCGCGCGCCGGCAGGTGCTGGGGGTGATCATCGGTATGAGCTTGTTTCATATCGCTTGTTTGGGCGCATATTTCACGGGTGTGAGCGGTACGGCGCTCGCGTTCGCCGTTGGCATGTATATCGTGCGGGGTATGGGCGTGACCACCGGCTTTCATCGCCTGCTTGCACACCGGTCCTTCAAAACCAATCGCGTGGTCCAATTCATTCTAGCGTTCGCCGGCAGCATGGCTGTGCAGGGCGGACCGATCTGGTGGGTGGCACATCACCGTGAGCATCATGCGGAGACTGATACGGACGCCGACATTCACTCGCCGGTGACCAAAGGCATGTGGCAAGCGCACATGGGCTGGATGATGACGGATGCTGCCTTCAACGAGAAAGGTGCCAACTCACGTGACTTGCTCAAGTTTCCGGAGATCAAATTTTTGCAGCGTCATTACATCTGGCTGATCGTGGGTCAGATTGCCGCGCTCTATGGAATCGGTTGGTGGCTGAATGCCGTGAACCCGGCGCTCAACACGAGTGGTGCACAGTTGGTGGTGTGGGGCTTCTTCATATCTACGGTCTTCACCTGGCATGTGACCTTCATGGTGAACTCAGTCTGTCACCGTTGGGGCGCACAGCCGTACGACACGGGTGATGCCAGCACGAACAACGTCTTCATCGGAGTGCTGGGTTTTGGCGAGGGTTGGCACAACAACCACCACTACTATCCGAGTTCAGCCCGCCACGGCCTGCGCTGGTGGCAGCTCGACCTGACTTGGTGGTTGATTCGCTTGCTTAAAGGATTGCGTTTGGTGTCGGACCCGAAGTTACCGAAGGAGTTACGCAGCTAGAACTGCTAGCGGTTCGGCCCGCGATTCATCGGATAGGGCTGCCAGCGCTCCAGCGGTACGCGCGGAAGGACAGTTGGGTTCACGCAACTCATCGGCCAGCGACCGCGAAGCACCAGCGCAACTTCTCGACTCGCGCGGCGTCGCGTCTCGGGGCGCATGCGTGTGGTTGCGGAGGCGACATGCGGTGTGACCACCACGTTTTCCATCTCGAGCAATGGATTGTCGAGTGCGGGCGGTTCCTGTTCCAACACGTCAAGTCCGGCACCGGCGATGTCTCCGGCGCGCAATGCGTCCACTAGCGCGATTTCGTCGATGATCGGTCCGCGTGCGGTGTTGACGACGACAGCAGTGGTCTTCATGGCGGCGAACGCCTCGTGACTGAAGGCATGTTCGGTTTCCGCATTATGTGGCGCATGGATTGAGATGTAGTCGCTGCGTTCGAGGAGTTCCGCCAGTGTCACGGGCTCCACTCCGCATCCTGTGATCTCCAATTCGCTTACGTAAGGATCGTGGGCGATCACCCGCATGCCGAAGGCCTGTGCGCGTCGCGCCATGCAATGGCCGACGTTACCGAAGGCGAACAAACCCAGCGTCTGTCCGAAAAGGCGTGGGATTTTGCTCAACAGCGGTCGGGCTTGGTACCAATCCCCGGATTTTGCCATGCGCACCATGGTGGGCGTGCGCCGGGCGAGGTCCAGCAACAGTGCCATGGCATGATCCGCTACCTCCTCGATGAATATGTCGGGTACGTTGGTGACGACGATACCGGCATCGGTAGCCGCTTCGATGTCGACCATGTCGACACCCACGCTACCGACCCCGATGACCACACATTGCTGCAGGGCATCGATCACCTGTTGGTCGATGCGCAGACCCCAACTCGTAATGATGGCATCGACATCGGCGACTCCAGCGGCAAATTCGGCAGGTGTGTCTGCTCTGATTTCGACGATATCGGCGATGGGTGCGAGCGCTTCCAGTTCGAGTGCCCAGCGTTGCTCGACGGTTTGGTTTTGGGCTTGCTTGGGAAGCTGGATGCCAACTTTTTTCTTCGTCATCTCTGCATTGACCGTGAGGTTCTGATTGCGAGCACGAGTGTTACACAAGTCCTTCATGCTGTGGAAGAGCGCTGCGGTGCATGGTACAAACGAGCGGATGAGAAAATGGACACTAAGTCGATGAGCGGCGTGAGGCTCGAGACCACGGATATCGAGGTCGAGATTGACCCCGATCGCGGAGGAAGCCTGCAAGCGTTCAAGGTGTGCGTCGATGGTGAGTGGCGAGGTTTGATGAAACAAGGCGACCAACACCTCCCTGCCAGTTTCGCGATGGTGCCGTTTGCCAGTCGTATCAGAGACGGCGAGTTGAATTTCGCAGGTGAGTTGGTGCGCGTGCAGCCCAATGTGCAAGGCGAGGCGCATCCGCTTCACGGCTACGGTTGGCTGCGGCCGTGGTCGATCGTCGAGCAATCGCCAACGCACCTTGTCATGGAGCACGGCTATCGTCCGGAAGCGTTTGCAGACGAGATGCAGAGGCGCGATTGGCCGTTTTCCTACACCGCGCGACAGCGAATCGAGGTCGCAAGCCGCAGTTTGAGCGTATACCTTGTGCTCGAAAACACTGGTGAACGCACCATGCCGTCAAGCATCGGGTTGCATCCGTTGTTCAGCCTCACGCCGAAGGCGCGCCTTCGTGCGAACATCGGCGGTGTCTGGCGTATGGATGCCGAGGCGTTTCCGCTCGAGCTGGGTGAGGACTTCTTGGCGCTCGCCGACGGCCTGTCGGTAGCCGACACTGAGTTGGACCACGTGTGTTCCGGATGGCGAGGCACCGCTCATGTCGAGTGGCCGGAGTGGGGTGTTGCGCTCGACATGGTCTCGGACGAGTTACCGGAATTGATCGTGTGGACGCCCCGGGAAGAGAGCTACTTCGGTTTCGAACCGATCAGCCATGTGCCGGGCGAGATGAAGTCACTGAAGCCCGGAGCGTTGCACACGGCCAGAGTTCAGTTCCACGTGCGCGAGCAAACGTATGCTGACTGACAGGTTGGTCGACGTATGGAATGGCTATCGGCGAGATGCAGACCGGGCCTATCGATACGGTGAAAGCAATCTCAACGTGTTGATGTTCATCGGTGTGGTCGTCAACGCGCTCTTCTATCCGATTGACGTTTTAACCATGGATCCGGCTTACGACACGCTCGTCATCCGACTCCTGGGTAGCGTCCTGTGTTTACCGGTGTTGCTGGCGCGCCGCTTCAGGCCGAGCTGGGCACCGCTCTTGTATTGGTTCGCGGCCTCGCAGATGTTGTACTCCTTCAATATCGCGTTCTTGCTCAACGCTGCGTCGGTGAATTCTCTGGGTGAACTCTCACCCGGCTGGATGGGGGCTTACATCGTGACGCTGTCGTTGTACGTCATCGGCATGAATAGTCCCAAGCTCTCTTTAACCGGCTGGCTGGTCACAGCCGGTCTTGGCATGGCGACGGTGGCGACACTCGACACGCCCAATTGGGATGTCGTACACGACGTCTTCACCAAACTGTTGGGCATCTACGGTACCGGCGTGGTGTTCGGCGCCATTCTATTGAGCCGGTTCGACGTCATATCGAAGGAGAAGACCGCGGCCGCACGCGCGATTGGCGGCAACGTTGCACACGAACTGCGCACCCCGATTGCCGGTATCAACTTCCGCGCCAAAGCCGCGCGCAAGATGCTCGCGGAGCTCGCCCGCAACCGAACCGAGGTATCGACAGATTGGGAACGCCGCTTGACGGATGTTGCGGGCTCTCTCGATGAGATCGCCGAGGAGGCCAGCCACTCCAACACCATCATCGACATGCTGCTGGTCAATACGGCACAAGATCCTTACCGTGCATCGACTTTCGATCGCTTTTCGGCAGCGGAGGTCGTAACCGAGGCGATAAAGCGCTACCCCTTTGCGAGCGACGCGGAGCGCAGTTGGGTGCGGGCTGAGGTCGGCAACGACTTCGAAATCCGTGCGCCGCGCATTCTGGTCGTACACGTCTTGTTCAATCTGCTCAAGAATGCGCTGTTCTACGTCAAAACGGTGGACCGCTCGCCGTGCGTGTCTTTCACAACCGCTAAAGCTGCAAACAACAAGGCGCACAGCGGAACCATCATCGTGGCTGACAACGGTCCCGGAATTTCACCCGAAGCTCAGCGTAGAATGTTCGATCGATTCTTCACGACCAGTCCCGCCGGCACGGGGTCGGGCATCGGTTTGGCCTTTTGTCGGCAGGTCATGCTGGGTATTGGCGGTGAGATCGAATGTGTGTCTGAGAAAAACTCCGGTACACAGTTCGTGCTCAAGTTCTAACAAGTTCTAAAGGGATACTGCATCAACGCCGAAGACCTCCTATTTACGGCCGTTACCTGTGTGGCGTTTATGGGGCTCGTCGGTTGGGTGGCCTATCGAAAAACGCGGGGGACCGCCAATGACAAAGACGGTTACTTCCTGGCGGGGCGCAGTTTATCGGGAGTGTTCATCGCGGGCTCTCTCCTGCTGACCAACCTTTCGGCAGAGCAATTGGTAGGACTCAATGGGTCCGCGTATGGGTTCAACATGACGAGCATGGCATGGGAGGTGACCGCGGGGTTCGCGATCATTGTCATGGCGTTGGTGTTTTTGCCGCGTTACTTGTCGGGTGCGTTCACGACGTTGCCTGAGTTCCTGGAACAACGCTATGACGTCGCGGTGAGGCGGCTCACGGCCGGTCTTTTTCTGCTGGGGTACGGACTGGTCACTATTCCCTCGGTCCTCTATTCCGGCGGGCTGGCCGTGCTGCGGCTGTTCGATGTACCCGCATTGCTTGGTTTGGGCTTTGCGCCGAGTCTCGTCGTGACCATTCTTGCCATAGGTGCCTTGGGCGGTGTTTATGCGGTCTTCGGTGGGTTGAGAGCGGTGGCCGTTTCGGACACGCTCAACGGTATTGGTCTATTAGTCATCGGTGCGCTTGTGCCGATACTCGGATTAATCGCGCTCGGTGAAGGCAGCGCGCAGGCGGGGCTGCACATCGTGCTGAGCGAAGATACCCACAAGCTCAATGCCGTCGGCGGTTCCGACGACCCGGTTCCGTTCGGTACCTTGTTTACCGGTATGATATTGGCCAATCTGTTTTACTGGGGTACCAATCAGTACGTCATTCAACGCACGTTGGGCGCGAAGAATCTGGCTGAAGGACAAAAGGGTGTGCTTCTGGCCGGTTTCTTCAAGTTGTTGGTACCGTTTTTTATGATGTTGCCGGGGATCATTGCGTATCATCTGTACGCGGGAACTCTAGCGACGATGGACTTGGCTTACCCCACTTTGGTCGCCGAGGTATTACCAGCTTACCTCGCGGGTTTCTTTCTCGCCGTGTTACTTGGCGCAGTCTTCAGCTCGTTCAACTCCTTGCTCAATAGTGCGGCGACGTTGTATTGCTTGGATATCCATCAGCCGTTGAAGAAGACGCCGCTTAGCGAGACGCAAATGGTGACGCTGGCTAAGTGGGTGAGCCTAGTCATCGCACTGTTTTCGTTTATCGCAGCACCACTGTTGCAGTATGCACCCGAGGGATTGTGGCAGGTGATCCGCATTTTCACGGGGTTTTACAACATCCCGGTCATTGCCATCGTGCTTGCAGGGTTGTTCATGCCGACAGCTTCGCCACGTGGTGCAAAGGTTGTGGTGGTCTTCCACATCGTCGCTTATGCGCTGCTGCAATTTGTGCTCGACTTGGACATTAGCTTCATCCATCTGTACGCGCTGTTGTTCCTGGCGGAGCTCGCCATTCTATGGGGTTTTGCTCAGCCCGGAATGTGTGAGGATACGGAACCGGCACGCGCCCAAGTGGACATGACCCCGTGGCGCCACAGCGGGGGCACTGCAGTTCTATTAGCCAGTTTCATCGTTGCACTGTATCTGGTGTTTTCGCCCTGGGGGTTGGCGGGTGGTGAGCTGGGTGTCGGCTTTTGGATGGGTCAGATAGGGCTCGGCATCATCACGATGGCTGGATGGATTGCCTGCGACAGACGCTGGCGACGCCGTTATCGGCAATCTACGTAGGCGTCGCGGTAGTGCGCTGCTGCAACGCTTCGCGAATTTCCGCGTGACGCGCCCGGTCGAGTGGGTAGTTGATCAGAGGGAGAAAGGCGATCGACAGTGCGATGATCGGCGCACTCACGTAAACGAGAAGCAGACCGTCAATCGCCGCCGGGCTATTGTCGGTGCCGGGTGCGAAACCGAATACCGCTTCCACTACCGTCAGTACGGTACCCACGGCGATGGCGCTGCCGAGTTTGTTGGTGGTGGTCAGTAAGGCGAAAAACAGCCCTGCGCGTTTCTTGCCGGTGTGTAACTCGTCGACGTCGGTGAGGTCCGCCATCATGGAACGCAGCAGCGTGGGCGCTGCTCCAAAGGCTGCGCCATACAGAATGGTGTAGCCCCAAAACAGCAATACGTTGCCGGGTTCGATGAACACAAACAGTGCGATTTTCATCGCCACCCCGTATATCAAGGCGACTTTGATGGCGGTGTCCTTACCAACGACGTAAGCCAGCTTAAGCCATAGCGGCATGGCGAAGAATCCGGATAGGAAATAGAACAGCAGTGAAATGCTGGCGTGGGCGCCCAACTCGAACACGTAGGTGGCGAAGAAGATGTACAGCGCGCCCGATGCCGTTGAGGCAAAACCGGTCGTGAGATCCGTAAGCAACAAACGCCACAACGCTTTGTTGCTTACGATCATCTTCAAGGCCTCTAGCCAATCGACGGACATGGATCCGGAACTGCGCTTGTCGGGTACGAACAAGAGTGTCGGAATTGCCGTCAGTGGAAACAGGATGACACAAAAGAGCCCCATGCTGGCTACCTTTTGGGCCTGGTCGGCGGAGCCTGCCAGCTCGACTACGGCAGGAAGCGCGAGCACCAAGGTCATGCCCCCGATGACGAATACTTCCCGCCAGCCGTAAAGCCGCGAGCGTTCGTCGTAGCTCTCGGCCAACTCCGCGCCCCAGCTCTGATGAGCGATACCGAGCATCGTGTAGCCGATATAGAGGAAAAACAGCCACCAGGCGAGATACAACGTAGAAACGTTGTCCGGGTTGGGGATGAACACCATCCACACCGACACTACCAGGATGGGTATGGAGATGGCGATCCAGTGTTTACGGCGCCCCCAACGCGTCTCATAGCGGTCGATGAGCGCACCCATGAGCGGGTCGGTCACCACATCCCAAATTCGTGCGAAGGTGAACACGAGACCGACGGTCGTCAGGCTAAGCCCCAGCCCTTCGCCGTAAAACGGCGGTAGGTAAACCGCTATGGGCATGGCCATGGCCGCGAGCGGCAAGCTGACGCCGGAGTAACTGGCGAGTATTTTTTTCGATAAGGGGGTGGTCAAGTGCAACTCCTCTCGAACACGTTAGCGGGCATTGGCAAGTTCGTCTAGCCGCCCCGATCAGGTCTGGAGTGCGCGTAGCTGCGGCCAACGCCAAATGACGAAACACATCGCCACCGAACCTTCGATGGCGGTGACCGTGCAGGCCAGCGGTGCTCCCAACCAGTCTGCGAGCAAACCGATATGCAAAAACCCAATGGGTGCGGTGCCGATGCATACCGACAGCACGCCCATCATCTGGCGTTGGTAACCCTCAGGTGCATTCATCAAAACGAGGGCGCTCTGCATGGAACCGAACGCGGCGCTGACGAATCCAACCAGAAGCAACAAAGTAGCCGCCAGCCACACCCATGTCGATAACGAGAACGCCAACGCAAACAGACAATAGGTGAGCACCGCGCCGCTGTAGAGCAACCTTGCGTGCTGGGATTTGACCAGCAGGGAAAGAAGTGCGGCGCCGACGAACGCCCCCAGACCTTCCACGCTAACCAAGAAACCGGTGGCTGCGTCGTTGAGTTGCAGCGTCTCTTTGGCGACTACCGGTACCATGGAAAAGAACGGAAAACCCCAGACGTTGAAGATCACGGTGACAGTGAGGATGCCGGGCAGAATAGGGCTTGCGCTGAGGGCGTGCCAGCCCGCGCGCAGGTTGTCGATCACGTGGACTTGTTCGGCCGCATGAGACTCATCGCGGTGGTTGGCGAGGATGATCACCAGGAGACCGACCGTGTAGAGCGAAGTGCTGACGAGCAATGCACCGCCGATGCCGAGTTGTTGATACAACAGTCCGCCTATCAGTGGCCCCACGATTCGTGTGGCGGAACCTGCGAGAATATCCAGACTCATGGCGCGGCTGACGCGCGCAACGCCGGCAAGATCGCTCATCAACGTACGCCTTACAGGGAAGTCGGTGGACCAGAGCAGACCTGACAGAAACGAAGCGACACCCACGTGCCAGACCTCGAGAAGGCCAAGGTAAGCCAGGCACAGTAACGTGAGGGCTTGCACCGCAAGCAGGGACGAGGCGATGCGCAGTAGACGCCAACGTTCGAATTGCTGTGCAAGTACGCCACCGAACACGCCGAAGATCGCCAGCGGCAATAAGCGCAGCATGAGCATGCTCGCCACGGTGAATGCAGAACCGGTACGATCGAGCACAAAGATGGCGATGACTAAGGTGTCGAGCCAACGACCGGTACTGTTTAGTGCCCCCACCGACCACAACGGCACGAACCCGGGTGTGCGGAAGAGCGGAGTCACTTCACTTGAGATAGCTTGAACGGAACTGAATACCCCAATGCCCATCGCAAAGGGTTGCGATCCACAGCGTATCGAAGCGCTTGTAGACTTCGCCGTTCTCCTTGCAGCGGTGGATGGTCATCGCAATGTGCACTTTATCGTCACCTTCGTGCACCACAGCTTGCTGGTCGACGACAGTGTGATGCCAGCCCTCATCGCCGCCCGTTCTCACTCAAAGAAACGAAGTCTGCAGCAGTCTCGACCGTTGCGAAACGGCCGTTCGCGAGACGCACATGCGGAAAGTTCAACGTTGCCGCGAGCCCAATCGGATGTTGTGCATTGAACTGCTCGATAAATTCGTTAGCGACTCCGAGAGCCGCGTCGCGCGTATTGGCCATGTCTTACCCATCCCCCAATTCATTCGAGATTGCGCAATATACCGGTTAACATGAGCCGATTGGCGAGTGATGTGACGGAGGTAGACAGTGAGTCGAGCGCAGTTGATCGAAATGGCCAAAAAGGACCTTGAACACGGCAGGAATGGCACGCTGGATCTGGTGGACGACGTCTACCGGGTACCGGTCGAAAACTACTTCGATCGGACTCGCTGGGAAGCCGAAAAGCGGCTGATTTTCAGACGTTTACCCTTGTTGCTGGGTACCACGGCAGAACTCGCGGACTTAGGCGATTACAAAGCGGTCGAAGCCGCCGGCGTGCAAGTCCTGCTCGCCCGGACGCGCAAGGGTGTGATCAAAGCCTTCGTCAACATGTGCAGCCATCGCGGTGCGCGCTTGGTGGACAATGGCAAAGGCAACGCACATCGCTTCACTTGTCCGTACCACGCTTGGAGTTACAGTCCGGACGGTGACCTCGTCGCCATTTATTCGGTGGACGACTTCGGTGATATCGACAAGTCGTGCCACGGCCTCACGGAACTCAAGTGTTTGGAGAAAGCGGGTTTGGTCTGGGTCATTCTGGATCCCGACTCTACGCTCGATATCAACCAATTCCTGTGCGGTTACGATGGGTTGCTGGCGGAGTTCGGCTTCGACTCATGGCACCACCAACACACCCAAACAGTAGAGGGGCCGAACTGGAAGGTGGCATACGACGGTTATCTCGACTACTACCATCTGCCGATTCTGCATAAGGAAACGTTCGGTACGGAAATCGGCAACAAGGCTAATTACTATAGTTGGGGGCCGCACACGCACCTCGGTCGTCCGGACATGCACTGGGAGCAATACGAAGATCTACCGGAAGATCAGTGGCCGGTACCGGAGTTGGTCGGTGGCGTGTGGACCATTTTTCCGCACATCTCGATTGCGAGCTTCGCCGGCGGCGGCCGCTCGGTGATGATTTCTCAGCTCTTCCCCGGGGACACGCCGGAAACCTCGTATACGAATCAAATCTTTCTCATGGAGGAAAAACCGCAGACCGAAGAGTTGCAAGCGGAGGCGCAGCAGCAGTTCGACTTCCTGAAGTACGTGGTCCAGGAAGAGGACTACGCTACCGGTATTGCGTTGCAGAAGAATCTGGATGTCGGCGCCAAGTCCCATGTGTTGTTCGGCAAGAACGAAGGGGGCGGTCAGGCGTTCCACCGGTGGGTGGATACGATCTTGGACACACCGGACGAGGATTTGCCGAAGTTGTTTCAGACGGGTTGACTGAATCGGTTCTTTGCGGTCATTTGTTTGCGAGCTTGGATTCAGGTCTGCGTGTGCTTTTTATCCCGTTTCCGATACGCAAAGTAGTACTCGGTTTTGATTGGCCCGGCGTAACCCTCATCTTCGAACGGAACTCCATCCAAGCTCCATTCCATCGCATCTAATTTGTAGTGCCAACCGCAAGCAACGCTGTAACGCGATTGAATGGTCTTGGCTTCGTCATCGAAGACGGAAGTGTCTGGCAGCGTAGCGAGGAAGGTTAGGTGACATCCCGTACCCTGTGATACGAGTTCAAACCGGTGATGTTCTCCGGGTCCTATGTATTCCAGCACGTTAGGTGGTTCAAAGCGGGTCACCTTGCAGTAGTAAACGTCGCTTGGATTGTCTTCGGGCGGCGGACACTCAGAGCCACTGAAGTTCACGACGGCGTCTCCGCCAACCGTCGTAGCGAGGCTTAGCTCTGGAAACCAAGCTGCTCGATGCTCCGTGACGGTAATCGCCCGCCAAACTTTCTCAATCGAGTGATTCAGCATTCTGCTATAGGTAATGGTCTTATTGCCTTTGTCATCCGTTCCATAGACGCCGAGACGTTCGGGATCGAGGTTCGCGGTAGCCGTCGTCATCACAGTGCTCCTTATTGGTCCATCTCATTGAGATGCTTTTCGAGGTTGTCGAGTTTGCTACTCAGATACTTTCGGTAGGGCTCTAGGAACTCGTCGACTTCCATCAGCGGTTGTGCATTCAGTTCATACCACCGTTTCTGACCGTCTGGACGGACGACAACAAGGTTCGCTTCTTTCAAGATCTTCAGGTGTTTCGATACGGCGGGCTGGCTCAAACCAACGACCTTGACCAATGTGTTTACGGTGCAAGGCTGGCGGCGCATGGTTTCGAGCAACAAGCGCCGATTGGGTTCGACAATGGCAGAGAAAGTATCCATCTAACGTATATCGCAAGCTGTCAATTTCAGTGTATATTCCATATTAGAAATATATCTGTCAAGGAATATATTTACGAATGGATTAGCCGACCGACGGTTTACTGATTAAGAGCGGCGCAGACCCAACAGCTTTGTTTATGCCAAGCTGTGATCCGAGGTGTCTGGAATCCGTGTTTTGATCTCGTGCCCGTGTACGTCGTGATTGCGTATGTCGTCGAACAACGCTTCGAACACCTGCCGGCCACCTTCGCCGGCATGACAAATATTCGAGAGCAAGTAGACGGTGCGTACCGCGGGGCCAGAGAGCACGAAGACGGTGTTCACGTAGCGATTGTCTGAGAACGTCGGTGGTCTATCGCCGGTGAACTCCAATTCACAGTTCTCGAAAGTACAACCATGAAAGGACTTACCGTCGAGGGAAATGCGTTCATTCCTGAAAGTTTCTTCCCGGTGTTGCATAGATCGACTCCTCTTAGCAAGGAAGCCTCACTCTACACCAATATTTCGTCAACTTTCGAGAAGATGCGGTTCGTCCGTCGTCATCGCTCGAGAGTCGAAATGAGCGTCTAACGTTGGCGGATAGCGGACTGTAGGTAAACTCTGCGGGAGGGTCGTTAACAACGGTAGCTGCCGTCCAAGAATGAAGGTTAACGGGTTAACCTTCTGAGGCGGATTTATTACGCTGCCAAGGCTTAGGGGTTGCGCTGAGCGTGTCTGGGAAATTGTCCATTTTTCCTTCCTCAAGAAAACCCACGACTAAATCGAGGAACCCAGGTGACTTGACGAGTACTTCGTTCAATGCATCGTGCGTCCCACCTTCCACCGTGACGAGATGTCCGTTTTTGAACAGTGGCTGCAACTCCTGAGCGTTGGTGTATGGGGTGCTGACATCAAACGTTCCGTGGACCAACAACGTAGGTATTGCAGTTTTAAATCCCAATCGAAACTCATCGCCTAAATCCACACCCCACTCTGGGCAAACCGTATTGTAAAAGCGGTTTATTTCACCGATTAGTTGAACAGATTTATCCGTTAAGTAGTCACTGCGTCTGGATGTTGAGATGCCGCTTCCGCAATCGAAACTAAAGAAGGCCGCAGGTTGAAATCGTGCCCGTCGTGACGGTCGAGTGTAAAACTCTGCAAGCATCCGATAGTCGCCTCGGGCCAGAGTCTGCATATCTTCGAGCCACGTATCGGTGTTGACCCGATTTGCGAGGTTTCTCAGTGCTGCGCGTAACCGGTTGCCATCGATTGTGACGTCAACGCCCTTAGATAATATTGTCGCCGGCTGTTCGTCCAGTTCTTTGATCCGCGACTGAATGCGTTCTAGCAGGTCCTTCTCTTCCGTATACTTTTCTGACACCCGTGCCATCGCGTCGATTGCAGCGTACACGCCGTTAGGCCGGTCATAGGTATGATCCGGGCCTTCCAAACCGGCAAGGACTGCACGGGCAACGATATCGGGATAGTACCGCATAACGGTCATTGCCCAGTGAGACCCGAAGCTAACACCCCATAGGTTCACACGCTCATAGCCCAGTGCGTGAACTGCTGTTTGAACGTCCCCTGCAGCTTCGATTACGTTGAAGGCACCTAGCTCGATCTTGGGTGACCACTTTTCTCGACAGCGTTTCGCAGCATCCTTCCAACTTCGGTGTTGGATACTGTGGGTCAAGGGAATGGGAGATGGGGCTTTATGTTCCGCTGGTTCACAGGCGAGGCGCGGTTTCGACGGACCCAAACCTCGTTGGGAAAGGTAAATTACGTCCGTGTATTTCAAGAAGGGTCTTACCAAATCCTGGTACCAGTACTTGTTATCGATAAATCGATTGATGCCCGGGTATCCGGGTCCGCCAGGAAGAACAACTATCGGCAGGAAAGATTCAGGTGCGGATGACTCGCGGCGAAATACGGCAACCTCAATACGAATCCTTGTTGACTGGTTGTTATTGTGACGTAGGGGTACTTCCAATGATCCCACCTCAACTGTGGCCGACCCGTCGAATGCTTCAAATTCAATAGGTTCTAGGACTAAGGGCTCAGCCGCCGTAAATTGAGATAGACAGATTAAGCAAGGAAGTAAGCCACATCGAACCATCTTCGTCAGCTCCAGCTATCGCACAATCAGTTTACGTCACATACTCGCGCCCCTCTAACGTTCGCTTTCCACCCAAGCCGTCCTTGGTTGAAGCCGTCGCGACAAAGTGAAAGCATCACTGTGTATAGAAACTGTTCGGAGGCAAACGATGGAGATTGATGCTGAGGGAAGCTGCTTGTGTCGCGCCATCAGATTCGCCGTCAAAGGCCGGGCGCAAAGGTTTTACACTTGCCATTGCACGCGATGTCAGAAAGTTAGCGGTTCGGCATTTGCTTCGAATATCTTCGTCGATCTCGATGCTGTGACTTGGATCGCCGGTAGACATCACGCCGTCCGTTTCGAGTTCGACGAAGCAGAGCACTTCTGTTCAGATTTTTGCAATAAGTGTGGGTGTAGACTTCCGTACCTGAGTCGGAATAGGCAGTTCTATATTATCCCTGCTGGGGCGCTTGACCACGACCCAGGCGTACGACCGACGGCGAGGATATTCTGGGATGATCGCGCGCCCTGGCTCGAAGAAGCGCTGAATTGCCCGAGTTTTCAAGGCTACTGGTCGCAGGTGTGATTTGCAGCCCGGAGCTGGCCGATTTGCTTGTGCTTTAAGATGGGTGCTCTTTCGCGCACAGAGGCGCTAATGCGTTGGACACCAGCCAGTGGAGCAGCACAACTTCGCCAGGAGTTCCCGGAAGTTCAGGATGTGCTTTGCAGGATCCTGACAGGGGCGATGACCTCGCCTGAGCTGGCCCGTGACCCAACCATGCTGCCAATCCTGCACGGTATCGGTGGCAACACCGCACTGAATCTGCTGAAGGACTCGACCGGTGCACGGCTTGCGCATTGGCCGCGAGCATGGGCTGCACGAACGCTTGCGATCATTGGTGATACGGGGTGCTCAGCAGCCTTTGTCAAAGCAGCTAGCGACGAGGAGTGGCGCGTAAGAATGCAGGCTATGCGCGCCGCGGGACTCGTTGCTGATTCAATGACGGTGGACCGAATGGCCGGGTTGTTAGTATCTGATGCTCACAGGAGGGTACGCGAAGCAATTGCGCTATCCCTCGGCCGCAAAGGGAGTGAGCTTTGCCTGAGGCAGCTGCATGCGCTTGCCCAAGACGCTGAGGTGTCGGTGCGACGGGCCGCAGAACGAGCGATCACCAAGCTGCAGGCTCGGGTCGACGGTTGAGGACTCCTGGTCGTTAAGGAAAGGTCAGCAACCAATCTGTCGCGGGGAGTTCGAAAACCGCTTGTGGCCCTGACAACCCTAGGGTCTGGCCGTCTCTCGATCACCACGTTTAAGCGTTAGCTCGCGCCTTTGACCATGGCTTGAAACTCTTCCGTCGTGTTGCTCTTGGGGTAGGGTGTATTTGGCACGGGTACGTCTAAAAACTCGCACAACGGTGCCCAGCCGTGCTGCGCTTCGAACACGAGTAACTTCTCCGCGGGTAGGGCATTGATGACCGATTGGTTGTGACGATTGAATACGTCGATTACGTGTGCCTTGTCGTCCATACGTCCGTCAAACACTGCATCCCAGATGATCTCCATCGCCCAACGCCCAGCAGCTTGGCGTGCAGGGTCGTCTGATTCGACGTTTGCTTTCGTGATCGGATAGATCGTGTTCATAACACTCGTGTACCAGGATTCGGGATCACGCAAGGACAAGATGACCTTGGCGTTCGGATAATACTCCAGCTGTTGGCGCCAGAAGTTGCAGCTGGGCCAATCGACCGCCGCTTGATAGCCGTCGAATAGCGCGTCCCAGTCGACGCGCTCACCGTGGTGGGCTTTCATCCAAATGGCATCGTGACCCGAATTCTGTCGCACGTGCAGCATGTGGTAGCACTTGCTGAAGCCGAGGGTTTCCAAGGCTGTCATTAGCGACAGCGTACCGGTTCGCCCAAATCCTGCGCCGATTACCTTCATCGATTGAATACTCCAAGCTAGTGATTTCTGTTAAGTTTTCAAGAGATGGGGGAGGATCGTGTATTGTGAATGACAAGGCAATCGACTTTTACTGGGACCTCGGCAGTACCAATACGTACTTTGCGCTGAAGCTCATACAGCCCATTGCTCAGAAACACGCAGCGCTCATTCGTTGGCATCCGTTCAACCTGGGTTTTGTCTTTCGGTCCAACAATTACGAACTCATGCAGGAGCCGCGTGACAAATTGAACAACCGGTACGTCGACCTCATGCGCTGGGCGAAGAAATACGATCTGCCGTTTAGACGACCTGACAACTTTCCCATAAAGACGGCACGCGCGCTGCGTGGTGCGATAGCGATGCGGCAGTGGAATCTGGAGTTGCCTTACATCGAGGCGACGTTCGCGGAATATTGGGAGCGTAACAACGGCGCCATCGGCGAATACAGTGAGTTGCGTCGCGTTGCATCCGCACTGGGCGTGGATGGGAACGAATTCGAGAGCGCGGCGGAAAGCGAGGCCGTGCGCCGGGCACTCATCGATTCTACAGAGGGTGCCCGTGCACGCGGGGTGTTCGGAGCGCCATCGATCATGATCGGCGATGAATTGTATTGGGGTAAGGACCGGATGGAGTTTATCGAAGATCACCTTGCACGGTTGTAGCCGGTCTTCACGAATAGTTTGGAAAAGAAGGGGATACTATGCGACGTTTCGTCATTTGTTGGTGCATCGGGTGCCTGTCGGTTGGCGGGTGCGCGACTGTCAAAGAAGCCGATATTGCGGGTATACATCAGCGTGCGTTGGTGCTCGATGCCCATGCGGACATAGAAATCCCTGGGCAAGAGTCGCGTTACGCCGGTGACGACGGACGCTCGCAAGTCGCACCGGATAAAATGCGCGCGGGTGGCGTCGATGCAGTGGTGATGGCCATTGCAGTAGGACCCGGACCTAGAGACGACAGCGGGTATGCTGAAGCGCGTGCCATTGCCGATGCGGAACTGGCTGCGATTCATCGAATGACCGCTGAATCGGATGGAGATGTGGTCTTGGCCAGATCGGCTGCCGAACTGACGGCAGCGCACGAGCAAGGCAAGCGGGCGTTGATTCTCGGTTTTCAGAATGCCCGTATCATCGGACGTAACGTCGCGGCTCTGGACGACTACTTCGGATCAGGTGTGCGGGTGTTCGCGTTGACACATATGGGTCACAACGACTTTGCCGATTCGTCCCGGCCCATTTACATCGGTGAGCTGGGTCGGCATGAACCGGTGGCCGAGCACGGCGGGTTGTCGACGCTCGGCATCGCGGCGGTCAAGCGTATCAATGCACTGGGCGGCATCGTCGACGTATCGCAGTTGTCGACGCAAGCGACGCTGCAAGTGCTCGACGTGACGACAGCGCCGGTGATTGCCAGTCACTCCAATGTGCGGGCTTTGTCGGAGGTCAGTCGCAATTTGTCGGATACGGAAATCGATCGGATCGCCGCCGGTGGCGGTGTTGTGCATGTCGCGCCGTTTCGCGGGTATCTTTTCGATTCCACGGACAAAACACTGGATGCGAGAATTCGTGCCGCTCGACGCGAAGCGGGTGTCGAAGAGGACTATTACTATCCGTTTGAGCTTTACTGGGAAATTGACGACGAGGCCGAGCGGCGCAAATTCTTGAATGCCGTCAGCGAGCTGTTGGGTCCGGGTAGCGTCGATGCGATGCTCAATCACGTCGACTATATCGCCAAACGCGTCGGCGTGGATCATGTCGGCATCGGTACGGACTTCAATCACGGTAGCGGCATTGAGGGATTCAAAGACGCCAGCGAAGCCCAAAACATCACGGCGGGATTGGTCGCGCGAGGTTACAGCGAAGCGGAGATCGCCAAGATATGGGGCGGCAATTTCGTGCGCGTGTTTCGTGAAGTGGAACGTCTGCGCTCCGCTGAGTAGCTCTGCGCAAGTCGATGCGCTCAGCGTTGCACGAAGGGAAATAGCAGGCTTCGCCCCGGCTGAGCCTGACCCGGGTAGCTGTCTTCTTCTTTGAGACCCAGGTGTTCGGGGGCCACGCCCGGCGTGTAATGCAGAGTTCCGAAAACTCGCCAAAGAAAGCGCGCTAGCGGACCCGCGTGGCCGTGCATAAAGCGATGGACGGTGTATTGCGCGGCTGCGGCCTTGGCGGAGGAGCTGCTGCGGCTGGGGTAGAAGTCGGGGCGGACCGTGAGATGAAAGCGATGAAAAGGGATTGACAGTCGCGTGCAGAGATAGCATCATATGAATACATATTCATATGTATAAGTATTGAGTAGAATGGAAGAAAAGACAGCGGCGCCAGTCATCCCATTGAACGCAGCGTCAGGCGAGGACATAGCGCAGCTGGCGGACATGTTCCGGCTGATGGGAGATGCCAGTCGGTTGCGCATCATCGTCGCCTGCTTGCGCGAACCCATCAGCGTCGGTGATATCGCGGTCAAGCTCGGTCTCTCACCGTCCCTCGTTAGTCATCACCTGCGACTGCTGCGGGCAGCGCGCGTCTTAAAAGCCGAGCGGCGCGGCAAGCAGATGTTCTACTCTGCGTGCGATGCGCACATCGAGTGCGTCATCGATGACATGATGGCCCACGTGAGTGAAGTCCCAGACAGCGAGGAGTTGGACTAATGGCTGGTTGCGATGGCTGCGCTTCCGATCTTGGATCGGGCACGGACAATCCGCTCTTTCGTCGAGTGCTCATCGCAGCGCTCGCGGCTAATTTGACGATGTTCGTGGTTGAGATCGTGGCCAGCCGTCTCAGTGACTCTATGTCTTTGCAAGCCGATGCGCTGGATTTCTTTGGCGACGCTGCCAACTATGCGATTAGTCTGTTTGTAGTGAGCATGGCCTTGTCGGTGCGAGCTCGCGCTTCCCTTTTCAAAAGCGCCACCATGGCGGTGTTTGGTCTATGGGTAATCGGCAGTGCAGTGTATCGCGCCGTCGTCGGTAGTTCACCGGAACCGACTACGATGGGTGTCGTCGCCGTGGTCGCGTTGTTGGTCAATCTGGGCGTGGCTGTGATGTTGTATCGTTTCCGTGACGGTGACAGCAATCGTCAATCGATTTGGCTCTGCAGCCGCAACGACGCCATTGGCAATGTTGCCGTTTTACTTGCCGCGGCTGGCGTGTTCGCCAGCGGATCGCGATGGCCCGACTTGATTGTCGCCGCATTCATTGCCGGGCTCAGCTTGACCTCCGCACTTCGAGTATTACGTCTGGCGCGTCTGGAGCTACGGGTCGCTTAGGCATTCTTAGCCGGTGCCGTGTTGGTTATACTGCCTGATTCCGAATCACGGCGAATCACATGGCGTCAGTTATTTGCGACCCGGCCGGTCCGGCGCCGTTGCGTCGTACGCACTCAGTGCGCAGAACCTCGAGCCTGGATGTCGATTGGCCGAACGGGCGTGACACACCTTCCCGCGTAGTAGGACGGTGCCGTGATCTGGTGACCGGTGGCGAGTTCGGGGACGTCGACATCGCGCGCGAAGATGTCATCACCGCGGCGCTCGGCGGCGATCGAGTGATTCACGCGGTCGAGAATGATCGATTGGACTTGAGTGTGCTCATCGGGGTAAAAGGCGGGGGCCATCTCCGTGCAGTACTCGATGCCGAAGTTCACGAAGAGCGCACTGCTGGGTCACCGCTGTATCTTTTATTGGATGACATTTCCGGCGTCAGTTTGGTGTCCGGCTGGGCGTGGTCGCGATGGGACGGAGCGCTTTCTGAGCAAAGCGGTTTCGAACAACGTCGTATGACGATGGAAAACGTGTGCTGGGGGTTTGCCACCGGTTCCAGCGCTTTGTCCGATGTGCGGCCTCCGCGTAACAACCCGCCGGTCGTAGCGTTGGCGAACCCTGAGGATCCGCACAGTTGGCATGCGCTGCCCGAGGCTGAGGGCGCAGGGTTTCGTCGCGCCCGACGCATCGATGTGTGGCTGGAAGGCTCCTCCATCATTGCGGACGTAGGCTTCCAGGATAGCGCGACGGATCCGGACTCGGGGCGTGTGGCGATACACGAGTATTCTGTCGTTGCGAAGGCGGACGTACAGTCGCAGGTTTTGGACGACATTTCGGCGACACCGCATATTCTGCCGTTTCCCGAATGTCCGGGTGCAGTCGGCAACACTCGGCATATGGTAGGTACGCCGCTGCAAGAGATGCGCACGCAAGTGATAGAAACATTACCGGGCAACAAGGGTTGCACGCACTTGAACGACCTTTTAAGAGGGTTAGCGGAAGTGCCGGTGCTGGTCGAGTTGCTTGGCAAGAGTGACAACGAGGGAATATAGGGGAATGGCCATGGGGTACGAAGCTTTGTTGTACGACGTCGACGAGGGGGTTGCTACGGTGACCATCAATCGACCTGAAAAAATGAACACATGGAATCAGACCGTCGCTGCGGAGTTGTCCGATGCCCTCACTGCAGCCAATGCAGATCGTGAAGTGAGAGCGATTGTGTTGACGGGTGCTGGACGCGCGTTTTGTGCGGGCGCGGATCTCGAAGGCGGCGGCGATACGTTCGCGGGTCGTGACGGAGATGTACGGCGGGAGCAGAACGTAGGCCGCAATACTCGCAACATCCATCCTTATGAAATCGACAAACCCGTCATCGCAGCGATCAACGGTGCAGCGGTCGGTGTCGGAATGACCTACCCCATGCTTTGCGACATACGCTTGGCAGCCTCCGGTGCAAAGATGGGATTCGTATTCACGCGCAGGGGCATGATGCCGGAGCTGGCGGCACACCTGTTGGTGCAGCGAGTAGCGGGACTGTCGAATGCTGCGGACGTGTTGTTGTCGGGACGCATCTTTACGGCCGAGGAGGCCGCAGCCATGGGTATCGTGTCGCGAGTACTGCCCAAAGACGAACTCTTGCCTGCCGCGCAAGCGATGGCACGCGATTACGTCAACACAGCGCCGGCGTCGGTGGCGATCACCAAACGCCTACTGTGGCAGGGTTTGGATTCCACACCGCAAGACATGATGAAGGCGGAAGGTCCTGTGTTCGCGTGGTTGGGCAATCAACCGGATGCTAAGGAAGGCGTCATGTCGTTTCTCGAGAAGCGCTCACCGGAGTGGCAGATGACGCCCGAGGATATTCCCGACGAATTCAAATAGGGGATCTAAGTAGACAGGCATAGGGGTAAGTGGCATGGCTGCGATTTCGGCAGATTCACACGTTGTGGAAGGGCCTGGCGTATTTGCCGGTTTGGCGGACAAGTTCGGTGACGAAGCGCCGCGGGTCATCTCGGTGGAGGGAGACGGCGACCACATCGTCATTCCGGCTAAGGGTGCCAGGGGTGTGAACGTTGCGCGCATGGGACTGGCGGCCACCCGACTGGACAGAGCCGAGCCGATAGATCGCCGTGTCGCACACAAACCCGATGTCGGCAGTATCGAGGCTCCGGAAATCAAAGCCTACTTCGAGGGCGGTTACGCCGCGATGCGAGCAGGTCTGATCGACGGTGCGCGACGCGGTGACGATCAGGATATCGACGGTGTCGATGCCGAATTTCTCTATCCGGGCTACTTCGCCATGTTCAATCTGCCTAACGTAGAGTTACTGGTGGCTTTGCAGCGCAACTACAACGACTGGTTGTTTGATCACTGCGCGGAATCGAATGGCAGGTTATACGGCCTGGCAGCGTTACCGGTGCAAGACCCGGCGGCGGCTCGTGAAGAACTGGAACGGGTCATCAAGAAGGGTTACAAAGGTGCCGTCATTCCGTGCACCTCACCGGCAGAGCGTCCCTACTACGATGCGGCTTACGATCCTATTTGGTCGCTGGCAGCCGAAGCCAACGTACCGCTGTCGATGCATGTTGGCTGCAACGCATACCTGCCCAAGGAGATGCGTTCGCGCAAAGTGCGGGATGAGATCGCCCTGTATGCGGGTAGCGCGGCAACCGTGCAGGATACGTTGATCGAATTCATCTGTCGCGGCGTATGCGGGCGTCATCCGCGTTTGCAAATTGTGGTTGCCGAATTCAATGCGGGATGGATCGCGCATTGGCTGGACCGGGTCGATCAGGGGTGGCAGAGAGAATTCGGCCGCAATCCGTCGGGCCCAAAGTACGAGTCGGTCTACGAGATCTGGCAGCGTCAATTTTATGCCACGATCGAAGACGACCAACCTGCCTTACGCACTCGCGATCTCATCGGCGAAGACCGCTTAATGTGGGGTTCGGACTTTCCGCACACGGATTCCACGTGGCCCTGTTCCGAGGCGGTGTTGGAAGAAATGTTTCTGAACTTCCCGGCGGAGGCCAAAGAGAAGATCACACGCACCAACGTGATGGCGCTTTACGGACTGTAAGGAGATCCCGCGTACGTAGACGATTCACACACCCATACTTCGATGCCGGTGTGCGATGGTGACCGTCCGGGTACCCCGACTACGGTAGGCGTGTCGAAGTAACGCATCAAATAGGCTTGGTCGATGGGTTGATATTCACAGAAACCGACAGGGTTCGAATGTGCGCGCTCACTCAGTCGCTCGAGTTCTGCGAGCCGCACAGCGTCTCTGCCGGGTACGCCGAAGTTAACAGCGACCCGCCAAACCAAAGCGAGGCTTAGCACTAGTGCCAGCGCGGAATAAGCCCACCTGGGTAAGCCGGGCCGATGTGCCTTTGAGTTTTCTGGACTAACCCAGTAAGCGGCGGCAAGCGCGAAATAAGGCAAACTCGGGAAGAGATAATGTCGAAACTGTCGGGGGCTGATCAAGAGCGGTAAGGAAGCCGCTAAACCCACTAAGACCAACGCCGTGCACTCGCGACGCCAGGCAAAACTCCGCCGCCAGTAGCCTGCCATGGCGGCGAGGACGACAATGATCGCCAGTTGCTCGATAAGTTGAGCCAGGAGGTAGCCACGGCCGTGAGATTCGTATCTGAGTCCCTGGATGCTCGCCCACACCTGTTGTTGCCAGTATTTGGCCATGGCGCCCGCGGCTTCGTCGGCGAGCAGGCTCAGGCCCAATACCGCACAACAAACTACGGTCGCCAACGCAGAGTGGGATACGCCGCGCCACCACGCTGAATCCAAGGTGGTGTGCACAATTAATGGCGCAATCAACGCAAACAAGCCAACGGGACCCTTGACGAGAAACGCGCCTGCACAGAGCAATCCCGTGAGTACGGCATAAGCCCAGTGGCGTCTGGACAACCAGGCGCAGATCACCGCTGACAAGGTGGCAACTGTCAGTGGTAACTCCAAGACGTTGTTGCGCAGCACTCGGTTAGTGATGGGCAGCGCGAGGAAGACGAACACCGCAAGCCAGCTCCCGTGGACGAACTTGTCGGGGTGCGTCACACGCCAGAACGCCAAAATCAAGGCTACGATGGTCAACATCAGCAACACGCACCACAAACGTTCCACCCAGAATGCGTCACCAAACACGGTGAAGAACGAGCCTTGCAGCCACAGGCCCAACGGGGGGTGTTCGTGGAACGCAAGCTCAGGATGGTGAAATTGCGGTGGCTGCCAGAAGCTGCCGACACCGGCCGCAATTTGTTTGGCGATCGAGGCGTACACCACGCCATCCAGCGCCATCGACAGCTGGGGCAGCGTAGCGGCGATATAGGTCAGGCTGGCGAGTACGACACAGGCAGTCAGCCAGCGTTCTTGCGATGCGTTGGGGTCAGTCAAGATACCTGGGCACCCTCATCGGAGCCCACCGGAGGCTTAAGTAATTGTTCAGTACCCGATTACCGGCAGCTGGCCAGGTAGCGTCCAACAAACCGTTAGAGTGTTGGCTATGGCCACCCGGACAGCGATACACTGTCAGGCCCGACGCCAAGAAAGCATAGAAGTGCCGTTGTTTCAAGCCACCTACAAAGTTCAGCGCGACACAAGACGCTGCGTGCATCGCTGGCCGCGTTTGGGTAGCTGGTTGGTGTTGTGCGGGATCTTGTCGGCGTGCTCGGCAGAGGACCAGGGCGCACCGGGCGGCTTCCAACGGCCGGCAACCAGTGTCACGGTGGCGGTCGTGGAAACACGCGCAATGAGCGATGTGATAGAGGCGTTGGGTACCACGCGAGCCAACGAGTCGCTGACGCTGACTGCAAAACTGACCGATACGGTCAGCCGTGTCGATTTCGACGATGGCGACATCGTGGACGCCGGAGCGGTGCTGGTGGAGTTGACGAATACCGAACAAACAGCACTACTCGCGGAAGCGCAAGCAAACTTGGACGATGCGCGTCGGCAGCTGCGGCGTCTGAAAGAGTTGTACGAACAGCGCAGCGTGCCTATCTCCAACGTCGACGAAGCTGAAGCGCGCGTCAATGCGGCACAGGGCCGTTACGATTCTGTGGTTGCGCGACTCGACGACCGTTTGATTCGTGCACCGTTCGCAGGTTTGTTAGGATTTCGGCAAGTCAGTGCGGGTACGCTGGTGACACCCGGCACGGCCATTGCGACGTTGGATGACATCAGCCTTATCAAGCTCGACTTCGCCGTTCCGGAAATCCATCTGGCGTTACTAAGACCTGGTTTGGCTTTGACGGCAAGGAGTTCCGCCTATCCGGATCATCTGTTCGAAGCGACTGTGCAGACTGTCGATTCTCGTGTCGATCCCGTGACGCGTGCCGCACTCGTTCGTGCACACATTGACAACCAGGATGCATTGCTGCGTCCAGGCATGTTGTTGACAGTGCGGCTCAAAACTCGTGAACGTCATGCGTTGTCAGTCCCGGAGACCGCATTACTGCAGCGCTCTGGGGGCGTTTACGTGTATGTCGTCGAAACCGACGCAACGGCGTCGTTGAAGCCGGTGCAGCTTGGTGCCCGCTATCAGGGTTTTGCCGAGATAACGGGCGGATTGAACGAAGGTGAGCAGGTGATCAGCGAGGGTGTGCTCAAAGTACGTGACAACGCTAAAGTACTCATCATCGACGAAGTGAGCGATAGTGCCCTGGCGGAACAATCGGCTCTCGACTCGGGGCCTAAACCCGTTGCGGGTCAATAGGCTAATCAGCCATGAAATTATCCGATACCTCCGTCAAGCGTCCCGTCTTCGCCACCGTGCTCGCGCTGTTGATCGTTGCATTCGGACTCTTGTCGTTCAACTATCTGCCGCTGCGGGAATATCCCGATGTCACGCCGCCGGTCGTCTCGATCAGCACGCAATACATTGGGGCTTCAGCGGACGTGATCGAGTCGCGCATCACGCAGGTGCTCGAAGATCAGGTTAGCGGCATCGAAGGCATCAAGAGCATTCGCTCATCGAGCCGTGACGAGTCATCGAACATCAACATCGAATTCGAGCTCAATCGCGACATAGACCAAGCCGCCAACGATGTCAGAGATCGGGTCTCACGGATGGTCCGAGCTCTGCCGGAAGACGTCGAACCGCCGATCGTCGCCAAGCATGACTCAGACGCGCGTCCGGTGATGTACATCAGTCTGTCCAGCAACGAAATGGACACGATGGCGCTGGACGATTACGCGCGACGCTTTCTGGTGGACCGCTTTTCGGTCATTCCAGGCGTTTCCAGCGCACAGGTCTCGAGTGGCAGCCGCGCTTCCATGCGTATTTGGCTCGATCGGCTCGAGTTGGCTGCGCGGGGTCTGACTGTGGCCGACATCGAAACCGCGCTGCGGCGCGAAAACATCGAGCTACCCGCAGGACGCATCGAATCGGCCGATCGCGAATTCCGTGTGCGGATCGAGCGCAGCTATCAGACACCGGAGGACTTTCGCGGCCTTGTCATTCGCACGGATGCTGACGGATATCCGTTGCGCCTTGGCGAGGTGGCCGATGTCGCCGTAGCACCGGCGAATTTCCGCGAAATCTTCAGCGTCAATCAGCAGAACACGGTTGGCGTGGCGATCTCCAAACAATCCAATGCCAACACGTTGGAAACACTGGAAGCTGTAAAAGCCGAGATCGAGCGCGTGCAGAAGACTTTACCTGCGCATATGCAGTTCATTGCGAGCTCCGACGATTCACTGTTCATCCGCGAAGCCATCGATTCCGTATATCAGACCATCGGTATCACCATAGCGCTGGTCAGCGTCGTCATATTGTGCTTTCTGGGCTCCCTACGCACGATGTTGATCCCCGCGGTCACCATACCCGTGTGTCTGATTGCCGCCTTCATGGCGTTAGCGGCGTTTGGTTTTTCGGTCAATCTGATTACGTTGCTTGCATTGGTGTTGTGCATCGGTCTCGTCGTCGACGATGCCATTGTCGTGCTGGAGAACTGCGACCGGCGGATTCACGAAGGTGAGCCCGCGTTACTCGCTGCATTCAATGGTACCCGTCAGGTCGCTTTTGCCGTCATCGCCACGACGCTGGTGTTGGTAGCGGTATTCACACCCATCATCTTCCTGCAGGACAACATCGGTGTGATTTTCCGCGAACTGGCAGTCACCATCGCGGCAGCGGTGGTCTTCTCGAGTATCCTGGCGTTGTCGTTGACAGCCATGATGTGTTCCAAGCTGTTGTCTTCCGAGCGGCGGGAAAATCGCCTGACCCAGTGGTTGAATCGAGGCTTTGTGCCGCTGGCGCGCGGCTATGAGCGAGCCTTGGGTGTCATGGTCGATGCGGGGTGGTGGATTCTGCTCGTCGTGTGCGCCGTGGTCGTGTCTGTGTATTTTCTCTACCGGAACGTGCCGCAGGAGTACTCGCCCTCTGAAGACCAGGGCATGGTGATGGCGCGGATTCAGGCCGCGGAAGGCACGAGCATCGACAAGATGCGCGAAGAGGTGCGCAAATTAGAAACCCCGGTGATGGCATTGTTGGAGCGCGGCGAAGCGAAACGGTTGATGACACGCGTACCGGCCTTTGGTTCATCCACGCCGAATTCGGCTTTTCTGTTCATCACGATGTCCCCTTGGGGAGAGCGCACCATCAGCTCGGCCGATGCGGCACAGAGCTTAACCCGTCAGTGGCAACAGGTTCCGGCTCTGCGCGCGTTCGCCTTCTCGCGATCGGGGCTTTCGCGGGGCGGCGGCGGACTACCGGTGCAATTCGTGATCGGTGGGACCAACTACGAGGAACTCGCCGACTGGCGCGACGTCATTTTGGAGCGAGCGGAAGCTTATCCGGGTCTGGAGCGACTCGATGCCGATCTCAAAGAAACCCAGCCGCAGGTCATCATCAGAATCGACAAAGACCGTGCGGCGGCGCTGGGGGTATCGGTACAAACCGTTGGCCGCACGCTCGCCACGATGATGAGCGAGCAGCGCATCACGACGTATGTACAGGATGGCGAAGAGTACGATGTCATCGTTCAGGCCAAACCCGAGCAGCGTGCCTCCGCTCGGGACTTACAAAACATCTATGTGCGGTCGGATCTAACGGGACAACTGGTGCCGCTCTCCAACTTCATTCAAACCATCGATACGTCGGGCCCGGGTATCCTCAATCGCTACAACCGTATGCGTGCCGTAACGTTGTCGGCTAATCTGAAACCAGGCTATACGTTAGGAGATGCACTCACCTTTCTTGAAAACGCCGTGCAGGAATCTCTGCCGGACACCGCGCAAATCGACTACAAAGGCGAATCCTTGGAATACAAGGAAGCTTCGGGCAGTCTCTTTTTCACTTTCGGCATGGCGCTGCTCATCGTGTTCCTAGTGCTCGCCGCGCAGTTTGAGAGTTTCGTGCAGCCGTTTGTCATCATGCTGTCGGTGCCTATTGCTATCGCCGGGGCATTGCTGGGTTTGTACTTGTCCGGGGCGACGCTGAATATCTACAGCCAGATCGGCATGGTGATGTTGATCGGCATCGCTGCAAAAAATGGTGTGTTGATTGTCGAATTCATCAATCAGTTGCGGGACAAGGGGATGGCGTTTCGCGAGGCCGTCATTCAGGGTGCCAGCGTGCGCCTGCGACCCGTATTGATGACCACGATATCCACCGTGATGGGCGCTCTGCCTTTGATTCTTGCCATCGGCGCAGGTGCAGAGTCACGCAATGTCCTGGGTATAGTGATTTTCTCAGGCGTCTCAATCGGCTCGCTGTTGACGCTCTTCATCGTCCCTGCACTTTACGGTCTGCTCGCGCGCAAGTCCGGATCTCCACAAGCCGTGGCGCGCGAACTCGAGAGCCTCGAAGCGTCGTCTACCAGTTAACCGCACCCCTCACTTGTGCTTCTCCTGCGGTTCGATGCCACTTACACTGACGGCAAGCTGGACGCGTTTTCGGGGAGAGAGAAATGGCAAACTGGGCTTACGAAAAAGGTCTGCACGAAGTCGGGCAGGGGATCTACAGTTACTTGCTCCCTGATGGCAGTTGGGGCTGGTCCAACGCCGGTCTCATCGTCGATGGGGGTCAATCCTTACTCGTCGATACCCTATTCGATGCGCCAATGACGCGCAGCATGCTGAAGACCATGACCGATGCAACCGGTATCGGTGCCGACGAAATCGGTACGGTGGTCAATACGCATGCAAACGGCGACCATACCCACGGCAACGGTTTATGCACCCGTGCCGAGATTGTCGCTTCAGCGGCTAGCGCGCGAGAAATGGAGGCAGTGACCGCGGAGATGCTGCACGGTATGGTCGCAAACGCGGCGAGCATGGGCGATGTGGGTGAATACATTGCAGAAATATTCGGACCCTTCGATTTTGCCGACGTTGCCGAAAAGATGCCAACGAAGACCTTTAGCGGGAAGATGAGCGTGAAGGTTGGCGATCGCAGTATCGAATTATTGGAAGTCGGACCGGCGCATACTCAAGGTGACGTGCTCGTATTCGTGGACAACGACGAGACGGTATTCACGGGCGACATCCTCTTCATCAACGGTACACCCATTATGTGGGCAGGGCCGGTCGGCAATTGGTTGAACGCCTGTGATTTGATCATCGAAAGAGCGCCTGAGGTAATCGTGCCGGGCCATGGTCCGATGACGGACATAGCCGGTGTGCAACGTGTGAAGGATTATCTGGCGTATGTCGACCGGGAGGCGAGGTCACGTTATGAGGCGGGTTTGAGTGTGCGTGACGCCGCTTTCGACATTGCCCTCGACGATTACAGTGCATGGACGGATAGCGAGCGTATCGTGGTCAACGTCAGTTCTCTCTATAAAGAGTACGAAGGGGATACGTCACCGCCGGATACCCTCGAAGTGTTTGCCCTAATGGCTGAATTGCGGCGCAACGGCTATCGCTGAGAGCGATGGAGCACGACGTTGGGTAAAGTGATTGTCACTTGCACGATGTGGGCTGTTCTTTGTATGTCACCGACCGGTTCAGCAGATTTAGATTCGACGGCAGGTACGGTCGCATCCGACGGCCTGCAGATCCACTATGAGCGCTATGGTGCCGGACCCCCATTGCTGCTCGTACACGGCTGGGGTGCTGACTCGCACAGCAATTGGGTGGCCAACGGTTGGGTCGGAGTCCTCAAAAAATATCGAACAGTCATCGCGATCGATGTGCGCGGTCACGGGCGAAGCGATAAGCCGCACGCGTTGGCGCCTTATAGTTATGCAGCGATGAGCCATGATGTGCTGTCGGTGATGGATGCCCTCGCCATCGAGCGGGGCGATTACATGGGTTATTCCATGGGTGCGTTCATGGGAGCGCATCTGCTCGGACATCACCCTGAACGGTTTACCGCCATGATACTGGGCGGGATAGGCAACGAAACCGAAGCCAGTGCCGCGCAAGGGGAGGCGATTGCGAGTGCGCTGCGTGCGGCAGACGCGGCGGCCATCGGCGATTCGTACGCGCGCCAAGTGCGTCTATTTGCGGAGTCGAACCCGCACAACGATCTGCAGGCTCTGGCGTTTTCCGCGGCCAAGATGTGGCCGGAAGGTTATCCGCTGCAGGTTGCCGGCAGCGGCATTGCCGGAGCACGCCTGCCGGTGCTCGTCGTGAACGGTGCTGAGGACTACCCGTATGTCGACCGGGTGGGCGACTTCATCGCGGCACTACCCAACGGGCGATACCGCAAGATACCGGGTACGGATCATCTGACCGTTGTGAGCGACAACCGTTTCATGCAGATCGTGGTGGATTTCTTGCACGAAACTTCCGCAACTCAACGATCGAGTAGTGGCTAGCCTGCGCGTCTTGATTGCCGGAGGAGGCATAGGCGGAGTTACCGCCGCGCTGTGTCTGGCCCGACATGGATTCGATGTCGCCGTTTACGAGCAAGCGCCGCAATTCAGCGAAGTCGGCGCGGGAATCCAACTCTCACCTAACTGCACGCGGGTACTGCATCATTTAGGCCTGGAGCGTGCGCTGCGCAGTTGTGCGTTTTTACCGCAGGGTACGCAGTTCCGGCATTGGCGTACCGGCAAGGTCATCAGCGAAAACCAGCTCGGTGAAGCGTCGGTGGCGCAGTACGGTATGCCTTACTATCACACGCATCGTGGCGATCTTTTACGAATTCTTGTGGAAGCTGCAGAACGCGAACCCGGTATCACCTTGGTGTCCGGTGTGCAGGTCACCGGCTGTTCGCAGGATGATCGCGGCGTGGCAATCAATACCAATCACGGTCGCCACGAAGGCGATGTGTTGATCGGTGCCGACGGCATCCACTCAGTCATCCGCGCCCAGTTGTGGGGTGAAGAGCAACCACGCTTTACCGGCAATATCGCGTGGCGTGGATTAGTGCCGACTTCGCGCTTGCCGACTGGTCTGGTGCGACCGATGTCGACCGCCTGGTGGGGTCCGCACAGGCACTTTGTGCACTATTACGTGCGCGGCGGCGACCTCGTCAACTGCGTATGCGTCGTCGAAAAGTCGGGCTGGACGTTAGAGTCATGGACGGAACGTGGCGATGTTGAGGAACTCAAGTCGGACTTTGCGGGTTGGCATGACAGCGTTCAGCAACTGATCGACAACGCGGACCACGATTCTCTGTATAAGTGGGCGCTGTACGACCGCGATCCGATGCCGCAATGGGGGCAGGGCAGAATATCGCTACTCGGTGATGCGTGTCATCCGACCCTGCCGTTCATGGCGCAGGGTGCCGCGATGGCCATCGAAGACGCTGCGGTGTTGGCAGCCTGTTTGGTACAACGAGACGACTTGTCTGCGAGCCTCGAGCGATATGAGTGCTTGCGGCGCACCCGAACGGCCAGAATCCAGAATGGATCACGGCGCAATGCCACGCTCTTTCACTTGTCGGGCGTCAAGGCTTGGCTGCGTAATCGTGCCGTGCGTGCTGCGGGTCATCGCACGATGGATGGCCTGTTCCGTTACAATGCGTTGGAAGCGGCCGATGAGTAACCTGCAGGCGACTGATGAGTCTAGTCACGCTCACGTTTGACAACGGCCCTACCGTAGCAACGACACCATTTGTTCTCGAGTGTTTGCAAGATCGAGGACTGTCGGCCTACTTCTGCGTTGTCGGGTTGCAGCTGCGCGCGAGTCACGAGCAGGCCGACATTGCCAGGGAAACGCTGGCGCGCAACCATCTGTTGGTCAACCACTCGATGACTCACGGTATCGCATTGGGTGACGAGCCTTCTCGAACCCATGCTTTACGCGAAATCAACGAGATGCACCTATCGATGAACGAGTGTTTGGGTGACTGGGGCAAGCCGTATTTTCGCCCGTGCGGACGGGGCGGGGTACTCGGCCGACACCTACTCAGTGAGTCTGCGGTACGAGAACTCGAGGCCCTCGAATACTCCGTTTTGATCTGGAACTGCGTGCCGCGGGATTGGGAAGATCCCCAGGGTTGGGTGGCGGTGGCGCTCGAGGACATTGACGAGCGCGATCACGCGGTGGTGGTATTGCATGACCTGGATACCGGGGCCATGAAATCCCTGCCGAGCTTCCTGGACACGTTGCTTGCCCGTGGTCATCGAGTCACCACCGAGTTGCCTGCCGATTGCCTACCGATGCTTAACGGCAAACTGCAGTGGTCTGATGCGGAATTTCGCCAACTAATCTCTGTTGAATAGCGTGACGGCCAATATGTTCTGCGTACTTTTTCTAACATTGGCGGCTGTCTTGCTGCCTTCCGCTTCGTTTGCGCAAACTGCTGACCTGGTGGTGCAAAACGCAACGGTCATCACCATGGAGTCGAATCGTTCGACCGCGGAGGCGTTGGCTGTGGCCGAGGGACGCTTCATTGCCGTTGGATCGAGCGACGCGCTTCGTCGGTACGTAGGCCCCGATACACGTGTGATCGATCTCGGCGGTCGCGTCGTAGTTCCGGGACTGATCGATGCGCACCTTCATCCGATGCCGGATTTTGCCTTGGGTCACCGATTGCACAGGGTCGATTTGTCGTCATCGCGAGTGAGCAGCATCGCGGATCTAACGACTGCGCTGCGAGCGCAAGCTCGGTCACGCCCGGCGGGTGATTGGGTTTTGGGCTTTGGGTACGAGGACACTGCACTTGGTCGTCATCCCAATCGCCGGGATCTGGATGCAGTGTCCGACGAGCACCCCGTATTCATTGTCCACTCCAGTGGCCATCGGGCGGTGGCCAATGGCAACGCGTTAGCCTTGGCCGGAATCGAAGACAGTGAAGCCGATCCTCCCGGCGGTGCGTTCGGTAGGGACACGCAAGGTCGATTGAACGGCGTGGTCATGGAAACCGCGATGAAGCGATTGCAAGCGGCTCAGAGATCGGCACCTACTCGGGAAGAGATCGAGAAAGGCGTTGCAGCGACACTGCGTCGTTTCGCTGCCCTCGGTCTGACCACGGTTGTCGATGCGACACCATCCGCCGATGTTTGGTTGTTGCCCGTTTACGAATCGCTGCGGGCACAACAAAGACTACCGGTACGCGTCGTCGTCATGATACCGGTCGATCTCTTTGACAATATAGATCTTTCGGCCTTTGTCGCAGACGACTGGTTGTCCGTCGGCCCGGTCAAGGTCTTTCACGGCAATTCACTCAGCGGCCGTACCGCCTGGCTATCGAAGCCCTATGTGGGACGTCCAGACGACTTCGGCATAGCACCTGCCCGCGATCAGTTGGCACTCAACGCGCTCGTTGGAAATATAGACAGGCGAGGTTATCAAGCGGCGATACACAGTAACGGCGATCGTGAGATCGACATGGTGCTCACAGCGCTCGAAACGCTGCCCGGTGAGCGACTCCGCCAGGCACGGCATAGAATCGAGCACGCCTCAGTGATGACACCGGCTTTGTTGCAGCGGGCCCGCAACGCGCATATCGTTCTGGCGCTGCACTCTTACGTTTATGAGCATGGGGACAAGATGGAGGACTACGGTGCGTCACGCTGGGAGTGGATGCACGTCAACAGGCGGGCACTGGATCTCGACATTGTCGTGGCGGGTAACAGTGACTATCCCATCAGCGGTGCCAGCCCGCTGCTGCGCTTTCAGAGTCTGACAACCAGACTGGCGAAGAACGGCAAGGAATACGGCGTCACTCAGAAAATCGGTATTCTCGAAGCGCTTGCGACCTATACCAGGGGGGCTGCCTACAGTGTTTTTCAAGACGACGACAAAGGCACGATTGAGCCAGGAAAGCTCGCTGACTTTACCGTTTTGGAAGTAGACCTGCGTCGTGTCGAGCCGGAACGGCTGGGTGAAGTCGGCATCCATTCGACCTGGGTTGGCGGACGGCGCTTTGGGGATGCCAATTAGTCTTGGCGTATGGTGCCGGCAATATCCTGCAGGCGGCGACAGATCATTGCGTACATCGAGAGGTCCTGTTCCGGACTGGCAAAAGCATCGGAAATGACGGCATGCCACTGGGTCAACAGCATCGGGTGCGCATCGAACCAGTGTGCGATGTTGCCGTCTGTCGTCGCCATGGCCTGGCTGGCTAAATCGGCCTGTAGCGTCTTGACTGTATCCGTCAGGGCATCTTGTTCCATGATCTGCCAATGATTGTTTGTCGACAGGGCCGCAATGGCTTCGACCAGTGCATCGATATGCAAGCGTTCGGATAGCTCCACGAATTCGAGCGCAATCTCCATCGGGGCAACGTGGTAGTCGTTGGCAATCTCCAGAATCGGCAGTACATCTGCGAGGCGCGAAGCCGCTGCGGTCGTTTCCGCGATTTGCTGTGGCACACCTGCTTCTGCAAGCTTGCGCACGGAACGCCGCCAATCGCTTGCATGAGATTGGATCATCGCGTCCTGGCGGTGTTTGACGAGCTCAGCGACCGCGGGTTGATGCATTTCGATATATTCCGACAAATTACCGAGCGAGCGTTTGTGTCGCAGCAACCAGCGTGTGGCGAGACTCCCAAGACGGGTGAGTTCCAGCAGCATCCCCTGCTTTGTCGCAGAATTGACATTCGGTAGCGCGTCGACTGTGTCAATCCAATCGCTAATGCCGAACAAGTGTGCAAACACCAAGTAAGCCTTGACTACGGCATCGACCCCGGTACCGATGACGTCCATGAGATGGGTAGTAAACGTGATGCCCATGCCATCGACGAGCGTATTGGCCAGCTGGCTCGCAACGATTTCTCGTTTCAAACTGTGCTCGAGCACGGCACCGCGATAGTCTCCTTGCAGCCGGGTTGGAAATGCACGGAGTGCGGCTTCCAAGGCGATGGGTTCTTCCAGAATGTCGGTGGCGACCAGAGCGTTTTTGATGTGGATCTTGGCGTACGCCAGAAGCACGGCAAGCTCGGGACGAGTCAAGCCGCCGCCTGCCGCAACGCGTGCGGTCAGTTCCTGATCCGTTGGCAGATGTTCGAGTGTTCGATCCAGTCCGACGCTCGACTCCATCTGGGTCATGAACCGCAGGTAATTGGCATTCTGGTCCGTTGCAGGTGCGCGCGCCAGACTCAGTGCCCGGGTTTGGCTGAGATTGTCCTTCAGCACAATCTGCGCTACGTCATCGGTGAGCGACACCAGAACTTGATTGCGCTGTTTGGGCGTCATATCGCCGTCGCTGACGATTCGGTCCAGTAGGATCTTGATATTGACTTCACGGTCCGAACAGTTGACGCCGGCTGAGTTGTCGATCGAGTCGGTGTTGATCGCACCGCCGCGTTCGGCGTACTCGATTCTGGCACGTTGCGTAAAGCCCAAGTTACCGCCTTCGCCTACGACACGAGCGCGCAGTTCATCGGCATCGATACGAATGTGATCGTTGGCGCGATCCCCTACATCGTCGTGGGATTCGTCGCGACTCTTCACGTAGGTGCCGATCCCCCCGTTCCACAAAAGGTCCACTTTGGCTTTGAGCAGCAGGTGAATCAGCTCATCGGGTGCGAGTTGTTCTTCTTCGATATTGAAAGTTTCGCGTATCTGGGGAGTAATCGGAACTGCCTTTAGATCACGCGAGAAGATCCCGCCACCCGCAGAGATTTTACTCTCGTCGTAATCCGCCCACGATGATTGCGGTAACTCGAACAACCGTTGACGTTCCGCAAAAGCAATGGCTGCATCCGGTGTGGGATCGATGAAGATGTGCCGGTGGTTGAACGCGGCCACAAGCTGCAGCGTTTGCGAGCGCAGCATGCCGTTGCCGAATACGTCGCCCGCCATGTCACCGATACCAATGACAGTGATCGAGTCTGCCTGGACATCGACGCCGACTTCCGCAAAGTGTCGTTGCACCGAGACCCAGGCACCGCGTGCAGTGATTGCCATTTTCTTGTGGTCGTAACCGTTCGATCCGCCGGATGCAAATGCGTCACCCAACCAGAAGCCGTATTGAGCTGAGACATCGTTGGCATGATCGGAAAACGTAGCAGTCCCTTTGTCCGCTGCAACGACGAGGTAGGGGTCCGGTTCGTCGTGGCATTGCGTCTCAGGCGGCGGTTGCAGCTGACCGTCGATACGGTTGTCTGTCAAGTCGAGGAGACCGGATATGAAGGACTTGTAACACTCGACTGGATCCGGCAGCTCACCGTTACGCGGCCTGATGACAAACCCTCCTTTTGCACCGGTGGGTACGATCACGCCGTTTTTTACGACTTGGGCTTTCATCAAGCCTAGCACTTCGGTTCTGTAGTCCTCCTGACGATCGGACCAGCGCAATCCGCCTCTCGCGATTGCGCCCGCCCGTAGGTGTACGCCTTCGAAGGTAGCCGCAGAAACGAATATCTCGAACCGCGGGCGCGGCTGCGGGAGGTAAGGGACCTGAGTGGGATCGAGCTTGAGGGACAAGTAGTGCTTCGGCACACCGTCCGAGTCGAGTTGGAAGAAGTTGGTGCGCAGCGTCGCTGCGATCAGTTCGCAGATTTGCCGCAGTACGCGGTCCTCGTTCAAAAGAGTGACCTGATCCAGTGCGGATAGGATCTCCGCTTTGACTGTCGCTGCATCGTCCTTGGCGTCAGGCGCCAGGCGGGCGTTGAAAAAGGTGATGAGCAATCGCGCCAGAGTTCTATGTTCACAAAGCGTATTGCCGATGAACTCCTGGCTGAGACCGAAGCGGATCTGTTTAAGGTACCTCGAATACGCTCGCAATACGCCCACTTGGCGCCAATTGAGTTCTGCACCGAGGATGAGTCTATTCAGGCGGTCGTCCTCAGCGACACCTAACCAGATGGCCGCAAAGGAGTCGTTGAACAGGTCACTGACGATGCGTAAGTCCAGCAAGGCGGGGAACGTCAGCTTGAAGTCGTGTACCCAAAGCACTTGTTGAGCGTCGCCTTGGATAAGAAACGAGCGTTCGTATTGGACATTGAAACCCAAGTGCTCGAGTTTCGGTATCTGTTCCGATAGAGGCAGGGGTTCGCCTCGGTGAAATGCCTTGAGGCGCACGGTATGCACGTCATCCTCGACATGCCGGTACAAGCGCGTGTTGATCGTTCTGCCGTCTTCCATCGCGAGGATGCAGGCGATGTCCGCAACTGCCACGGCAGCGGAATAAGTCTCTCGATAGCCGGCGGTAAAGGCATCTGCGTACTCGTTGAGGATGTTTCTTGCCTCGACTTCGCCGAACTCATCCACCAGCCCGGTTTTGAACTCCGACTCCCAGTCGTTGACGATGCCCGCGATGTTCCGTTCGAGCGCATCGACGTCGAACGTTCGCTCAACCAGTGGATCGACGCGCAGGACAAACTGCAGGCGCACCAGGATGGACTCGGACAGGTGTATGTCGTATTGCGTGTCCTCGGCACCGACTGCTTCCACGAGCACAGCCTCGATGCCTTTGCGAATGCGGGTATCGAACATGTCACGCGGCAAGTACACCAGGCAGGTGACGAATAATCCGTAGCGACCCTCACGTAAGAACAACCGGGTCAGTCGGCGTTCGTGAAAATGCGTGACCCTCACCGCTTGCTGGAAGAGCTCTTCCTGTGAAATCTGAAACAACTCATCGCGCGGGTAGGTCGCAAGCACCTGCTTGAGCACTTTACCGTCGAAGCCGGCAGGGTCGAACTCCGCGTGTTGCACGACGTGTTCCAGCTTGAGGCGCACCACCGGGATGGTGCTGGGGTGGTCTGTATAGACCTGCGATGTGTAGAGTCCCAAAAAGCCATACTCGCCGATTACGGCGCCGGACTCGTCGAATTTCTTAATGCCGATATAGTCCGGGTATGTCGGACGGTGCACGAGGGACTTACGCCCGCCTTTGGAGAAGCTCAAGACGTGTTGCTCGAGTAAAAACTCTCGCGTGGAGGGCGTCTGTTCCGAAATCGCGCGCACGCTGGCGGGTTTGCGATTGCGATTGACACCGAGGGATTCACCGACTTGCGTGATTTTGTCATCCCGATAGTCGAATTCCCGAAAGCCTAAGAAAGTAAAGTTGTCCCGAGCCAGCCAATCGAGGAACTCGCCTGCTTCGGTGACCTCCACGGCAGGCAGTTGGGTCAAAAACGCGATATCGTCGCGAATTTCTGCCAGCTTTTCTTTCATCGGCAGGAAGTCTTCCACGGCGGCGATCAGGTCTTTCACGGTGAGTTGTAGCCGTGATTCCAACTCCGGAAGCTGTGCGTCAGGCAACCTATCGATTTCCGCGTAGATGAACAGCTCGCGGTTGCCGTGCTCATTGTCGTGGGAGATGTTCTCGATACGGCGGTCGCCGGCACGGTCGACCGCGAACACCACGTTGTTGAGGAAGTGGGTGACGATGCCGTCGTGAGACAAAGCCATGAGCACGGAATCCACCGCGAATGGCATGTTTTGCGCCATGACAGATACAACGGTGTGTCGCGACTGCCAGCCGTCGCGGCTCTTGACCGGGTTGGCGATGCGGATGACGACTTGTTCGGCAGAGCGCTGCTCGAACAGCCGATAGCTTTCGATGCAGAGTGCCGCATCGTCTTCGACACTCCTACCGACGAGGTCTTCGTCAGTCGCTTGTTGCCAGAATAGCCTCGCGAATCGTTCGTTGCGCGCTGGCGCTGTATCCCCTGCACGCTGACGGATCGCTGTGGAGAGGTGATCGAAGTAGGGGTCGTTCGACATGGCTAAGTAGGGTGCGAAATTGGATGCGACCATACCATGTACTGGTGGGCTCGCAAGCGGCACCGACGAAGTTGCAGCTTTACGATATAGTGGCTATACGTGACCTCAAAGCTGAGACGGAGGTAAGTGTGTTTATAGCGATGAATCGATTCAAGATAGCGCACGGTTTCGAAGAGGGTTTCGAAGCGGTCTGGCGTGAGCGGGACAGTTATCTCGATGAAGTACCTGGGTTCAAGTCGTTCAAGCTCCTCAAGGGACCCAGTAACGACCAGCACACCTTGTATGCGTCCCACTCGATCTGGGAGGACCGCGCCGCGTTCGAAGCATGGACGGAATCCGACGCTTTTCGCAAAGCCCACGCACAAACCAGTGCGCCTAAAGGCACCTATTTAGATCATCCGGAGCTCGAAACGTTCGAAGCCGTGTTGTAGCGGGTACTAAGCTAGGTAAATGAAAAGGATCTGGCTGCTCACGCTTGTGCCGAACATCAAATTCGGACGCTGGTGGCTTGGCGTCGGACTCTTTGCCGCGATGCTGCTGTGGGTGTGGTGGGCAGATGTGCATGACGGCGTGGGCGTACAGTGGTCCACCGCGCTGTTCTTTTGCGTCGCCGTCAGCTATATCATCCCGGTGTTCCACTACATCACGGAGCGTACCGTTGTCGCGTTCGATCAACTGGCACCACACCTAAACTTGCCTGAAGAGAAGATCGAACGCACGCGGCTTGCCATCACGCACCGATCCCGGCGGTGGATCGCAGTTAATCTGGCGCTCGCCAGCGGCATGTGGGTGTTACAAAGCCGCGTGCTGGCAGGAAGCTCGCTCGAAATGATCGAGCAACTCTTTGATGGCGTGGGGGCGGTAACTCTGTTTTTGGCCCCCCTCCTGGTGTGGTTGACGACGACATGCGCCGTTCATGCGCTGGTTGACAACGCCAGGTTGTTTCGTGACCTGAGTGCAAGTGTCAAAGTCGATCTTCTGAATCCGCAGATCGCTACACCGTTCGGTAACATGGCGGTGGCTTCGACACTCATGGTGATCGGTTCGATCGCATCCCTGGGGATCATGTGGTTGGGGGGAGGGGTGGATCCGTGGACGACGATTCCGGGACTGGTCATTATGCTTACGGCGTTGGTGTTCTTGTTTCTAGCGCCGGTCTGGCCGATGCATCGGAATCTGAAGGCAGCAAAAATGGACGCGCTGGCAACGCTGCAACACGAAATCGATAAGTTCGATCACGCCGACTATGCGCAGCTCGCACCGCTACTCGCCTATCGGCGAGAGCTACGCGAGATACACGAGTGGCCCTACGATCTCGGCGCCATGACTCGCTTCGGTATCTATCTCATCATCGTGCCATTGACTTGGATCGGCGCGGCATTGATCGAAAACGTGGTGGATCTATTTGTAGAGTAGGTGTCAGTTAGGACCTTTGGAGCTGCGACCGCCCTGGCGCACGCCTTGACCCTGCGAGTCGCGTTGCATCGTAATTCTGACCTTGCCTTTCAACCCCTGGTTGAGACGCTTGAACGCTTCCTTGATGGCCGCTTTCTTGGAACGGCTGAGTTCCTTGTCGAACTGTGCACTGACTTCAGGATCGTTGTAGAGCGGATACTTTTCGTCGGAGGCCTGCATCAAATCCGCCAGCAAATCAGAATCGGGTGAGTTGTCCGCAGCGTTGGTGATTTCCCCGTTTGGTGCGACGATTTCGATCGAGCACACCCAGTTACCGCCTGAACTGCCACCGGATTGGTAGCTCAGATCGACCCGTAAAATGTGCTGGCCGCTCGGGTCAGGATTGCCATCCGCATCGAGATTCGCGACATAGGAACGGCCACCGTCCTTGTCCAAGTGTTCGAAACGCAGATTGCCGGAAAGATCCGGGCCCCCGGCTTCGGCAATGGCTTCAGTAACGTCTTCTGGAAAACTGGCTGGTGGCACGGGCGGCGAGCCGGCCCGTGCTGCGTGGCTGCTTGCGGAAAAGGCGAGTAGGAAAAACAGGAGCGGTGTTCGAACAACGGTGTAACTCAGCATGATTGAAACCCCACGACTTAGCATGATTGTGGGTAGCGCTGGATAAGAACACCATATGTCAGGTGTACTAGTAAATTGTCCGGCTAGTTCATCACGCGAGCGTAGGTGGATCTACGGTGAAAGCGGGCGTGTCGGCCCTCACTTTGACCCTGACCTCGCCGTTCGCACCATTCATCAGCAGGTCGACGATCTCAGCGGCCATCACGGATGTCGGCATCATGCCGAACTCCGGTTTTTTGTAGTCGTCCGGAACGATGGCAGTGTCGGTCACGCCTGGACAAATCACGTTGATGCGTACGTTGGCACCGGCATTGGCCGCCGCAACAGCGCGGGCGAAACCGATGAGTGCGTACTTCGTGGCGGTGTACAAGGGGTCTACCGGCACGACGGACAACCCTGCAGTGGACGCTGTGATGGTTACGGCGCCGCCGTTGGCACGCAGCATGGGTAAGACGGTCTTCATACCGTGAAAAACGCCATCGAGGTTAACGCCAACGATCTTTCTGTACTGCTCTTGTGACACATCCTCTATGGCGAGATACGGATCGCCCGTTGGCACGGTCATGATACCGGCGTTGAGGTGCACGTAGTCCGGCACGCCGAGTTGCGAGACACAGTCATCGAGTGCGGAGCGCACATCGGTCAGTTTAGTGACATCGCAATGAAGGAATCTGCCGCCAAGCGAGTCCGCCAGAGCTTGTCCGGCTGGATTCACATCGCATATCGCACTGCGTATACCGTGCTCTGCAAGCGCGGTAGCCACGGCCGCGCCAATACCTGTGGCTCCGCCGGTAATGAGTGCAACTTTATCCGCCATAAATCCACCTTCAACGAGTGTCATAATTAGAACATGTTCTAAATAGCCTAAGCAATTCCGGACGGCTCGACACCGAAGGTCAATGAGGTTGAAAGTCCGCAATATTGACCGTTACAATCGGCGGGCTTGAGGAGAACGGGACTGCTTTAGGAGAGGAATCATGCCCAATATACCTAATGTGCAATCAATCAATCACTACTTGGCGAGAGTGCTGGCTTGTATTCTGGTGCTGTCGGGAACGCCTGTAGCGCTGGCGCAAGACACGGCGGTGCTCGAGGAAATCGTGGTGACGGCCACCAAACGCGCATCGAATGTTCAGGATGTGCCGATATCCGTCGGTGTCGTCACCGGCGAGTTCATGGACACCTTCGACGTGCGCGACATGAGCGACGTGCAGAACTTCGTGCCGGGGCTGCAGGTTCAGCAAACTTTCGGCAGTTGGGCGGTGCGGATTAGAGGTCTCGGTTCCGGCATCACCAACCTGGCGTTCGATTCGTCGGTGCCGATATACATCGACGATGTGTATTGCGGGCGCGGCAAGTGCATGGAATCGGCTTTTCTCGACATGGAGCGTTTGGAAGTCGCTCGAGGACCGCAAGGAGCGTTATTCGGCAAGAGTACGATTGCCGGTGCGATCAGCGCCATTAGCGTACGTCCAACAGACGAATTCGAATCGCAGTTCAAAGTGGGCGGCGAACTGGAACACGGTGGCTTTGCCTCGTCGGGTTTCGTATCCGGAGCGCTTTCGGACACCGTTCGCGCCAGGCTGGCGGTTCGGTGGGACGACTTGGACGGCTACACCGACAACATCGCCACTGGGGACGAAGACGGCAATACCGAGACCAAAGCAGCGCGGCTCGGTGTCGAATTCGATATCAACGATTTGACGTCGCTCTACGTCAAAGCCGAGGTGGGCGATTGGCAACTGGACGGACGCAATAACCAACTGGTGCGTCCGGGTGCGATGACAGCCTCGACCATGGATCCCAACCAGGAATACCGGTCGGACGATCGACGCAGTGTCAGCACGGGTGCCGAAAAGGAAGACTTCTACGATTACGAGTGGTCATCGCTCACCCTCAACCTCGATTCCGAAATCGGCGGTCATGGCATCAAGGGGGTTTTGGGTTACTGGGAATACGAAAACGAGTGGTTCCTGGACGTGGACGGGCACCCGGAGGCCATCCTCAATACCTATCTTGCCGACGAATACGATCAATCCACCGCCGAGATTCGCATTCTGTCGCCTACCGATCAGTCCGTGGAGTACATCTTCGGTGTGTGGTATCAGGACTCCGAATTGACCACACGGCAGTTTTCTCCGTTTTATCCGGGATTTTGGCAAGCGGTGCTGCCACCTTTCCTGCACGGTGCGATCAATCCATCGGCGTCCGGCATGGACCGCAACTTCACGCGTGATAGCGAAGCGTATTCCATCTACGGGCAGATGACCTGGCATATTTCCGATCGCTTCCGCGCCATTGTCGATGTGCGCTATACGGACGAAGAGCAGGATGGCGTCGGTAACTCGTGGCCCATTTTGTTTACCGGAAGCACCTTTGCACCGGAGCGTGTGGCTCAGAGCACTTTCGGTCACAACAACGAGTATCTTTTCTATCAAGACCGTTCCGACGACAGCGTCGACCCCTCGTTGCGTTTACAGTGGGATGTCAACGACGAACTGATGGTGTACGGAGTGTACGCCGAAGGTTCCAAAGCAGGCGGCATGAAAGCCAACGATGCCACGTTGGGCGCACAGTTGCTGGCGCGAGCGATGGACCCGGCCTACGCACAACGCTTCCTCGGCGTGAGTGCCATCACACCTGCAGAAGTCGCTGCAGGACTGACCCTCAAGCAGGGTAACGGTGTCTTCGACTTCGAGGACGAAGAAGCTGAAAGTTGGGAACTGGGCTTCAAGACCGGATTGCTCGATGGCGCAGCCACGCTTTCGGCGGCACTATTCACGACTGAGTTTACCAACCTGCAAACGTCGAACTACGACGGTACGCAGTTCATCATCGGCAACGCGGGAAGCGCCACGGTAGACGGATTGGAAGTGGAGTTCAGTTGGCAAGCGACGGACAACCTGAGGCTACACAGCTCCATTTCTTATATCGATGCGGAGTACGACGATTTCGAAGGGGCGCAATGTGTCGAGAACTCCGCAGGACAACCGGCCAACGCGGATTGCGATATCGCCACAGGTACCGAAAATCAAAAAGGGGAAAAACTCGAGCGCTCTCCGGATTTGGAGTTCAATTTGAGTGCTCTGTGGGAATCCCAGCTAACGGATGCACTCAGATTGAAAGTCACCGCATCTGTTTATCATTCGGATGAGTACTTCGTGCAGCCGACCCAGGCTGAATACGCTACCCAGGATTCCTTTACCAAGTGGGACGCGCGGGTAGCTGTGGCGGCGAACGACGAGCGTTGGGAGATCGGGGTGGTCGGCCGCAACCTCGGCGACGAGATGACCATCAATCACGCCTACAACATTGCCGGTAGCCAGTTCCGCAGTTTAGGGATTGGTCGTTCCGTGCGCGTCGAAGGCGTGTTCAGGTTCTAAGGCTTGTGAGCGCGAGGTCGCATCGCGCTCCAAAGGAGGTAGATATGAGCGACATTCAACTCAACGGCGTGCACCACTTGGCGCTGGTGTGCAAAGACATGGAAAAGACCGTGGACTTCTACACCAATGTCTTGGGCATGCGTTTAACCAAGGGCTTCGATTTGGAAGGTTACGGTCAGCACTTTTTCTTCGATATGGGTAATGGCAGCGAGCTGGCGTTTTTCTGGTTCAACGATGCAGCCTCGGCGCAACCCGGCGTGGCGTCTGCGGGGAATATTGTCGGCCGTAAAGGACCGACGATCAGTTCGGCGCACGGGTCGATGAATCACGTCGCCTTTAATGTCGATAAGGACCACATTGCACAGTATCGCGAAGATCTGGTTGCCAAAGGTGTCGATTGTACGGAGATCGTCAACCACAACGACGTCATCACAGGAGAAGAATCCCGGACGGCGCAGACCGCGTCAGAGAAAACGTGGTTGCAATCGTTCTATTTCTTCGATCCGGACGGCGTTATGCTGGAGTTTTGTGCAACGCTGCAGCCTGGCTTGCCCAACGTTGACCTGCCTGTGAACGCCGAGGGTCTCAAAGCTAACGGCGAACCGGTGACCGGCATGGCCAAAGCGGGTTAAAGTGACCACTGGAAGCTAGAAGGTAGTAAGAGGTAGCTAGTCAGTATGATCGCAAAGAAAGCCGTCGAAGAACCCATGTTGGACCCGGACGAACATGGGTTGCTTCGCACGCTGGTGCATGCAACGTATTGGCTGGACGATGGATTGCAGGCTTACATGCGCAAGCACTCGGTCATCTCATTGCCGCGTGCGCAGTCCATGACGATGCTCTATTTGACAGAAGGCATTGATCGTCCTTCCGATCTGGCGACTAAACTGGCGGTGTCTAAACAGGCGGCGGCTCAGGTGCTCAAGGAACTGGCCGGCAAGGGTATGATCGAGATCTTGCCCGATCCCGAAAACGGGCGCCAGAAACGTGTCGTGCTAACCGACTTCGGTCGCAAACAGCGCTCTATTGCCAAGCAGGGTCTCTTCCGCTTGGAGGCGGAACTCAATCGTCGCATCGGCACGGAGAATGTACAGGCGCTGCGGAAAGCTCTGGACGCACCTTGGGGCGAATCGCCTGTCGACATCGTCTAGATATCAGGTCAATGAGCTACCACTTCAGCACCGCTTTGGCCGCCGGACGTTGACGGTAACGTTCGTCCCAAGCTCTTAACAATTGCCGGTCACCGAAAGGATCGACTTCGGCGTAACGCATGAATTGCAGTGACGCCTGCAACGTGCAGTCCGCGATCGAAACAGCCTCGCCCAGCAGCAAAGACCGACCATCGCCGAGCAACCTTTCAAGGTAATCCAACGGAGCTTGCATATTGGTTTGCATCTCCGCTGCTTTCGCTTCGTCCTTGGGGTAGCCCAGCGGCGAGTTGGTCGCGTGAACATAAGCGCCCATGGGGCTTGTTAGGCGCAGATCGACGATGCGTTCCACATCTAACGCCCTGCCTTTGTCTTCCGGGGTGCCGTTCAGCAGACAATTTTGCGGAAACTTCAACTCCAGATATTGAATGATGGCCAACGATTCGACTAGGTGGGTGCCGTCCTCGAGTGCGAGAGCAGGTACCGTGCCGAACGGGTTGCGGGCGAGGTGTTCCGGTTCTTTGTGGTGTCCCTTTAGAGTATTCACCACGATCTGTTCAACACCCATGTCGGTGCCGAGCTCCGCCCGTTCGGCGATATAAAGCATGACCTTGGTCGGATTGGGTGCCAGCGGCACCATATACAGTTTCAACGACATCTATCGAGTCCATGGCATGGTCGCGTGTACCATAACACGGCTGAAATGGGGCTGAGGGTGTCAGTTACATAACTGTGTTGAACTAGGAGAAAACCATGCTCAAGTGGATACTACTGGGTATTGCCTTGGTACTGATCGTGTTCATTGGCTATCGGATGTTCGCGCGTGACGACGTGAACGCGAAGGTTGCGGCGGAAATTCGGGCCAATCCCGAAGGCGAACTGGCTCAGCGCACGATGCTGGTCACTCTCGCCGATGGGAGGATGTATCCTGTGAATTACTTGAGAGAGGCGGGTCGTGTCTTTATGGGCATCGACGGTCGGTGGTGGCGCGAGTTCGTCGACGCTGGGCAGCCTGTGGAGATGTTTATACAAGGGCAGCAATTGTTCGGTCACGCCGTCACCGTGTTGGACGATCCAGATTACACCGCGGATGTGTTCAGCCGGCTGCGCCCGACAGTGCCTGGGTGGCTGCCGGATTGGTTGAATGGCAAATTGGTGGTGATCACGCTCGAGGAAGCAAGCAACAGCGAGGGACGACTTCAATGAGTAGGCAAATGAGAAGGTAAGAAAACCATGAGTGACAATACGTTCGAACTCGACAATACCGATAAATTCGCATCAATCGTGCTCGAACAGGTGGCTAACGGTGAGTTCTACATCGTATCTCATGCATACAACATGGAGCGCATTCAAGAACGTTATGCGGAAATAACGCGCGCTTATGCCAACTATGCACCGCGGTACGAGGGTGACGAGGAATATGACGTACGGTACCTGCTTTCGCAGATGAGCCGATAACGGCGGGTGGAGCTAAAAGCTGCCCATGGGGTAGGGAGCATCCCTGAACTCGTTGTCATGATAGCCCTTGGCTCCGACGACGATTGCGAGCTCGCTCCTGTAGTCTCGTCCGTCGTGTAAAAGATCGATGGCGTCGCTAAAGTCGTATTGCGGTTCCCATCCGAGCGTTTGCCTTGCCAGTGAGTTGTCATAAACGCGGTCGATCGCTTTGAACATCCGCCAACCGCGGCGCGCGTATTCGTCGACGTAGCCGGGCACGTAGTGCTTGACGACTGATGGCGCATCGGTCCGCAATGCATTGACGTCGCTGCGTCGAAATGGCGTTGTTGCAGTGACGATCAAACGGGCGAAACCGATGCGATCTGCTTGTTTCAACGCGAGTATGTGCGCATTCGCCATATCGGCAATGTCGGCGCGCCGATGCAGTAGTTCATTGACTTTGAGGTTGTCATTGTCGAACACCGCGCGGCGCTTCTCGTCATCGTCGGGTTCAGGGAAGAAACGTGAGGTTTTGAGCACGATGCAAGGCAACTGCGTGTTTCTATGGAACAACTGACACAGGTCTTCAGCGGCAATCTTGGACACACCGTAGATGTTCTTGGGCAGGGACTTTAACGCCTCGGTGACCCATACGGCAGGACCGCCCTCGGTGGGCTTCATCGCATCGCCATACGTGCTTGTGGTGCTGGTAAAGACAAAAGCTTTACAGCCGTTGGCGATCGCCTCTTCCAGAAGATTCAGCGTGCCGGTAACGTTCGTGTCGATAAAATCCCGTCGAGAGTGAGTCCCGATGTGGGGCTTGTGCAACGTTGCTGTGTGAATGATCGCATCGACTTTGCTGACGCAATCATTGACGATGTCCCGGTCGACGATCGATCCTACACAGTCCGTGTGTGCCGAGGGTTTGATGTCGAGCCCCAGAGGTTGTATGCCTTGCTCTCGCAGCGTGCGAATCAGTGCTTCACCGAGGTGCCCGGCGCTGCCGGTTACGAGTACTTTCATCCCTGCACTTTACCAGGACGATACGGGCAGGAAACGCCAGGCAAGATGATGAGCATGGTGAAAAACGACAAAGAAGAGCTTGTGCCCATAACGCTGGAGGTTTGCCTCGAAGAAGCACGAGATGAAGGAATTTGCTGAAGGTGTCATTAAACCGCTGAAAGCGAGCTGAAAACGTGGCTTGAATTCATCCGTTACGCATGAGAAAACCTCACGGTTAATTATCTGGAGAGCAGCGCATGGAGTTCGATGACGTCGTCTTAGGCCGCAGAAGCACAAGAGGTTTCAAGCCCGACCCATTGCCTAAGGTCCTCATTCGCGAGATCGTCGGACTCGCCATTCGGGCGCCGTCGTCGATGAACACACAACCGTGGCATCTCCATGCCGTGGCAGGGCCCTCATTGGAGCGCATTCGCAAAGGCAACACGGAGCGCAATCTCGCTGGTGTAAAAGCATCGCGTGAGATCAGGATGCACGGAGCCTACGAAGGCGTACATCGGCAACGTCAGAAAGACATTGCCGTGCAACTCTTTGACAGCATGGGCATCGAGTGGACGGACAAGGAACGCAGGCACGATTGGGTGCTGCGAGGATTCCGGCAGTTCGATGCGCCGGTGTCGGTGGTTGTGACGTTCGACAAAGATCTGGTCGACAACGACATCGCGATTTTCGATTGCGGCGCAGTGGTTAATTGTTTGGTGAACGCCGCCTGGTCGAGAGGGGTGGGATGCGTGATCAATGGACAAGGCATCGCACAGTCACCGGTGGTGCGGGAACACGCTCAGATTCCAGATAACGAGATCATCATGAGTTGCGTGGCTATGGGCTATCCTGACGACAGCTTCGCCGCCAATCAGGTCGTTTCGCACCGCCGACCTGTCGACGACGTGGTGAGTTTTCTCGACTTCGATGATTAGGAATACCGATGCAAGACAAGCCGCTTGAAGGACTGCGGGTCATTGATCTGACCCATGTCCTTGCCGGACCTTACTGTACCTACCAGCTTGGAATGCTGGGCGCCGCAGTCATCAAGGTAGAATCGCCTTGGGGCGATATGGTCCGCTACTGGGGTGGCACCGACGCGCAGGTTGCGCAAGGCCTCGGCACCGGCTTTGTGGCACAGAACGCCGGAAAGCGTAGCGTAGGGATCGATATCACTACCGATGCGGGCAGCGAGGTCGTTAGGAAGCTTATTGAGGACGCCGACATCTTCGTGGAGAACTACCGGCCGGGCACGATGCAAGATCACGGGCTCGACTACGATTCACTTGTCGCCATCAATCCCGCACTGATTTACGTTTCCATCTCGGCATTCGGACAAAACGGCCCGCACGGACACCGTCCCGGTTTCGACGATGTCGTGCAGGCCACGTCGGGTTATATGTCGATCAACGTCAGAGGCGATGGTCCCATTCGCACCGGCGGCCCCGTGCTCGATTACGCCACAGGTATGCACGCGACGTCGTCCGTTCTGGCTGCAGTGATGTTGCGTCAGCAAACCGGCCGGGGTCAGCGCATCGATATCGCCATGCAAGACGTCACCATGCTGCTGATGAACCGCAATACCAGCATAGCGGCGACGACTGGGGTGCCCACACCACCGGCTGCGAATCGCGATGGACCGCTGTTGGGTAGATACCTGACCAAGGATGGCTACGTGATGCTGGCTGGTTATCGTGCACCGCATCAAAGAAGCATTCTCGGCGCACTTGGATTGGCCGAATACGCATCCCTAAGGTCAGCGGAGCTGGCGGAGCAGATGCCTCAGATAGAAGCGGCTGTCGAGCGCGTGTTGCAGGAGAAGACCACGGCCGAGTGGGATGAGATTTTCAGCGAACTCGGCGTCGTCGCGGGCGGTGTGCGTGACCTTGTCGAAGCCTTCGCGACGGGTCAGCCCGAAGCACGAGAACTATTCAGCAGTGTCGAGAGCAGCTCGGGCAGTCACACCGTAACGTCAGCCGGATATCGAATCAATGACGCAGTCTTCAAACCGGGACCGCACGTTCCCTCGCTGGGAGAGCACACCGAAGAAGTGCTTCTGGATGCAGGTTACTCTGAACGCGAGCTTGCGCGGCTGGTTGAAGAGCGAATTGTCTTTTCCCAGCGAAGCTAAAACCTGTGCGCTAATTCATTTGTTGCCGTACGGCCTTCAGCAGCTTCTCTCCGTAAGGTGGACGCAGCCCGGCGAGTTCTGCAATGGGCAACTTCGACTGAGTGAATATCGCTTTGGCATGGCTGAACGTCTTGAATCCGTCGTGTCCGTGGTAAGCGCCCATACCCGAAGGTCCCACTCCACCGAAAGGCAAGTCTTCTTGAGCCACGTGCATGATGACATCGTTCACGGTGACCCCGCCCGAAGTGGTGTGTGACAGCACATGCTCTTCTTCGGTGTGGTCGCTGCCGAAATAATAGAGGCCAAGTGGGCGATCCTTCGCATTGATGTAACCGACAGCGTCATTCACCTGTTCGTATGACTTGACCGGCATGACCGGGCCAAAAATCTCGTCTTGCATGACGGCCAGATCCTCGCTCGGATCGAGTATCAGCGTTGGCGGAATCTTGTGGTTGGGTTGCTGGCGAAAATCCTCGTTCGCAGGATTGATCTCGACCACCTCGGCACCTTGATCGCGTGCCTCCTGGACGTACTCGTTGATGCGATCGTAATGACGTTCGTTGATGACGGAAGTGTAGTCGGGATTGTCGAGCAGAGTCGGGAACATTTTTTCGACAGCGCGTTGGCTTGACTCGACAAAGTCTTTCATCTTCTCAGTCGGCACGAACACATAATCCGGGGCTAAGCAAATCTGCCCGGCATTCATCATCTTACCCGCCATGATCGCGTCGGCGGTTTTGTCCATATCAGCGCTGCGTCCGATCACGACGGGTGACTTGCCACCCAGTTCCAGCGTGACCGGCACCAGGTTTTCCGAAGCGGCGCGCATCACGTGCTTGGCAATCGACGTTGCACCGGTGAATAACAAATGATCGAAAGCCGTGCTCGCAAAATCCGCCCCGGTTTGAGGACCGCCGACAATCACTGCGATCTCGGCTTCGTCGAACTCCGAAGCGATCGCTTCCTTCATCGCCTCCGAGGTGGCGGGGGTGAATTCGCTCGGTTTGATCATGCATCGGTTACCGGCGGATAGAATTCCGGCAAGTGGCGTGAAAGTCAGGTTGACCGGAAAATTCCATGGGCTGATCACACCCACGACACCCAGCGGTTGGTAGTCGATGCGTGCCTTCGCGCCGAGGAGGTTGAGTGGAAAAGGACCTGCCTTACGTTTTTCCGGTCGATTCCACTTAGACAAGTGTTTCTGCGCATGACGTAAAGGCGCAATGGAACTCGCGATGTCCGTAAACAAAGATTGGTGCGAGCTGCGATGACCGAAGTCCGCTGCCATGGCTTCGACCAGCTTGGTTTCGTTTGCCTTCAACGCTTGAATGGCACGTTCGATACGGTCGTGTCGCCTCTGGTTGGTCACCACACCTTCGTCAAGATAGCTGCGTCGTTGCAGCTCCAGCACTCTGTCGATGTCTTCTCTGCTCGTCTCGTTCATGTTAGTGCTCGCGCTCTGGCTATAGCCGCTATCGTACCTATTTAGGCAGCGATTGACAGTCGTCGTGGCGTTTGAACGGGGCCCGCGATAGCTGATGAATAGACCCAAGAGATCGAAGCGCAACACACGATCTGTCCGTCGATGGTTATGTGCCCGGTTCGAAAAACGGCCGGGCTTCCGTATAATGGCGGTGTGCGAACTCGCACAGCCAGTTTGGTGAACGGGAACTCGGTGCAAGTCCGATACTGTCCTCGCAACGGTGTTCGAGTAGTCGCTGCTGAATGACCACTGTCTTCGCGGATGGGAAGGTAGCAGAGACTCATACTCGTCAGTCCGGAGACCGGCCGAACCGGATCAACTTCCCCGTCCGAGGATTGGCGGTCGACGGAGTTTCTATATGAACTATCGTGCCCGCATCGGGTTTGCCTTGTTAGGATTTTCCGCGCTTGGTTTTTTCACTCACCTTATTCCACACGATATGGGTGTCTCGACAGTGGGTGCCATCGGCATGTTGTCCGCTGCCTATTTACCTCGCCATCTTTTGGGCATACCGGTGCTGCTGACGGTGCTCCTCGTGGATGCCACTCAGAGTTTTTATGCGATCTCGGCCATGAGCGTTGTCTACCTAGGACACGTCGGCGCGGCGTACTCGGCACGCCCGGTGCTCGCGAAGGTCAGGCCGGTAACGGTGGTTGGCGCAGGCTTGATGAGTGCGGTGGTGTTCTATCTCATCAGTAACTTAAGTCCCATGGTGATGGGATATTACCCGCCGACAACTGAAGGGTGGATCGCCTGTTACATCAACGGGCTTCCTTTCTTGTTGCGGGGGATGCTTGCCAACCTCGTGTTCGGTGGTGCGTTCTTTGGCGTCGTTTGGTTGATCGGAGCAAATCGTGCGCATCGTTTCGTTACTGCCGAGCGCCACTGATATTGTTGTCGCACTAGGAGCAGCCGATGAGGTGGTCGGTGTCAGTCACAGTTGCGGACCCGAGTGGTCGCATGTGCCCCGACTGACTCGAACCTGGATCGATACGCAGCGCGGCAGTGCCGAGATTGATGCGCAGGTGAGGGGGGCTACGCGACCGTTGTACGAGCTCAATATCGAACAGCTCGAGGCGCTGGCACCGGATGTCATAGTCAGCCAATCGTTGTGTAAGGTGTGTGCCATTCCGGCTGGCGACGTAGAGGCAGCAATTCGGGCATTGCCCACCCGACCTGACGTCGTGGACTTGTCGCCTTCGCGTCTCGATGACGTACCGCTCGATTTTGCCATAGTGGCCGAAGCGCTTGAGCGGAAGGAAGCGGGCAGGGCGCTACAGCACGCCTGGCGAAGCTGTTTTGATCGATACCATCTGCGCTACGAGAGCGCAGCACTCAGCATCGCGTTCTTGGATTGGTTGGACCCCGCATTCGCGGCCGGTCACTGGGTACCCGACATGATTGAGTGGCTTGGCGCTAAGAGCGTCTTGGCTCGACCGGGCGAACCTTCTTACGAAACCACCTGGAAAGAAGTCGTTGCAGCAAAGCCTGACCTTGTCGTCGCGGCGTGCTGTGGGTACGACCAATCCCGGGCGGCACAGGAATCGACGGATTCACCCTGCGAAATCGTGTTTCTCGATGGCTATCGACACTTCAATCGACCGAGTCCCATGTTGATGGAGAGCGTGGAGCTCCTCGATGCGGTGGTTGCCGAGTTCTTGGGTGTGTGATGGTGGTTGAGAGCTGGCGTGCTTCGGAGTAAGTAGTGTCTATGGCAACGTCCATCCATCGCCTTCATCTCGCACAAGTAAACTTGAATGGCAAATTCAACCCTCCAACCTACACTGATGCACGAATCGACGTCTTCGCTTACCTCGTCATCAGCGATTCCCAGGTGATACTCGTCGATACCGGCGTGGGTGTGGGCAACGAATACGTTGACCGCAAATTTGTACCTGACAGGACACCGATTGCCGAGGCTTTGGCAACGTTCGACGTCGCACCCTCTGAGGTAACGGTCATCGTCAATTCTCATCTTCACTTTGATCATTGCGGTAACAACCGAGCTTTTCCGAATGCTCGAATATTCATCCAAGAAAGCGAGCTGAAAATCGCGCGCACAAAGCTATACACCGTGCGGGATTGGTTCGACTACCCGGAAGCACGCTTGTGTCCGATAGCCGGAGATCGACAAATCGCGGACGGCATCATGCTCATCGCCACGCCCGGCCATACGCCTGGCCACCAATCTTTGATATTAGAAACCGATGGAGGACTTGCCGTGATAGCTGCTCAGGCAGCATACACTGCCGATGAGTATCGGCGCGGTGGTGACCCTGAAGTACAAGCTCATGAGGGTTATGAAGATACGTATTCGCAGTCGATTGGCCGGCTCAAGGCAATCGGGACTAACCGGATCTACTTCAGCCACGACGCCGATGAAGGTCTTTAGGTTTGTTTTAACTTGATTGGTGGGAACGATCAAGAACGACATCGTCGAGGAATGATTTCACCGAGAGACCGCCATTAACCGATTGTGACGGAGTTCGCGTCGGCCGCTAGGAACTCACACGTTCCAATATGTCGTTGGTCTCGAGGACGCTCGCGTTTTTTCGTCGTAGTCTGTTGTTCTGTTCCGTGATAACAATGGCTGCGTCCGCTTGGGTATTCCGCACGGTGCTATGACCGTTAGCGGCAAGTGTCACGTCGTAGCCCGATTCCAAGGCTGACTCACAGGTGTAGGCCACACACCCTTCGCTCCAGATGCCGCAAACAATGACTTCGTTGGTGCCGATCTCTTGCAAGAATTCGTGCAGTTCCGGGTTTTCGAAGCCGCTAGGCCCGACCTTGTGAAAGACCTTCTCGTCCGGCTTGGGAGCAACTTGAGGATGTATTTCCCAACCGTGGGCGTCTCTAGCATAGGGTTGTCCCGGCGTGGCGCAGGTCTGAAGGAAGACAATGGGTATCGTCATGGCTCGACATCCTTCGATCAGTGTCGCGATAGTGTTTAGGAGTTGGGAGCCATTGGAAACGGGCGGAGTGATCTTGCCGTCAAAGGCCACTAGCTGCATATCGATCACAAGCAGCGCAATCTGTTTACTTTTCATTCAGTGGGAATTCTACCACGTAGGCGAAAGTTTGTTGTTGGTCGCTCTGCGACTGTCGGGTCGGGCCGGAACGACCGCTTCGAGAAAAACGTGTTCACGGTGTCGTAAGGCCAGGCACGACTGATCCACCGCCGTCTGATTGATACAGCCATGATTTGCTGTACATTTGGACCACGTCTGCGATCAATGAGTGTTTGTGTACACAACTCTGGATTCACCGGCATGGTGAACTACGAATTCATGCTCATGACGGCCAAAGCGTTCCTAAATCAAGTCGAGTCGACAAGCCCATGAGCGTTCTCTCGCAGTGGAGTACGCTGACTCCAAGTTCGCCACGGCGTTTGGTTGGACGCCTCGATTATCTGCTGCGCATGCGCCTGTGGGCGCAGATACTGGTAGCGATGGTCTTGGGGGTAGGCCTTGGGCTCGCGTTGGCACCGACAGGTGGTGCGCTTGTGTCAGCCACGACCGCAGAAATGGCGGCAGCATGGTTGGCATTACCGGGACGACTGTTTCTTGCACTCATACAAATGGTCGTTGTCCCGCTGGTGATCTCTTCGATCGTTTTGGGTATTGCGACCAGCGGTGACATGGCGTTTCTCAAACGCATCGGATTTAGGATTACACCGTATTTTGTGGGAACGACGACCGCGGCGGTCGTGATCGGTGCTGCAATCGCGCTTTGGCTGGTACCCGGACAGTACGTCGCAGATGGTATTGCGGCGACCGCGATAGAAACACCGATACCGGCAACTGCTGAGCAAGACGAACTGTCGCTTCCAGACCGGATCATCCAGATCATCCCGACCAACCCGACTCACGCTATCCTTTCTCGATCGATGTTTCAAATCGTCGTCCTGGCGATATTCGTGGCGGTAGCGCTTGTATCGATCAGTCCGCGTCGTGCCAAGCCACTCGTTGATCTGTGTATAGCCTTTCAAGATGTATCGATGAAAATCGTCAGCTGGGCGATGGCCATTGCCCCCGTCGCGGTCTTCGGGTTGTTGGCACAGATCTCCATCCAAGTTGGGTTCGATGCCATCGTCGGTGTTGGTGCGTACGTTGGCACGGTGTTGCTGGGTCTCATGGCGCTACTTGCGTTTTATCTGATGATCGTGGCACTCGTAGCTGGACGCAATCCGATCGCTTTCGTTCGCGATATCTGGAGTGTTCAACTCCTGGCGTTCTCGACGTCGAGTTCTGCGGCAGTGATGCCTCTCTCGATGAAAACTGCGGAGGAACAGCTCGGTGTGTCCAAGCCCATATCGCAATTCATCATCCCGCTGGGAGCCACCGTAAATATGGACGGCACGGCACTGTATCAGGTCGTCGCGGCGGTCTTTCTGACCCAGGTATACGGGATTGAATTGACGCTGGCACAGCTGGCGCTGCTGGCAGCGACGACTGTGGGTGCATCCATTGGCTCACCGAGCACCCCAGGTGTTGGTATTGTGATTTTGGCAACCGTTGTTCAAGGGATTGGTGTACCCGCGGAAGGTGTCGCGCTCATACTCGGCGTGGATCGCATACTGGATATGACACGAACCGCCGTGAATGTGACGGGAGATCTGACCGCATGCACCGTCATGGATCAATGGCTCGATCATGAAGAAACATCTGACATTGCGGATACCGATGTATAGGTCCATGGCACTCTCTGTCGTGCTACTGGGCATGGGTTCGGTAGTCGGTTCCGTAAAGGCAGAAGCAGCAGTGTATGACGGCGCGTTCTCGATTGTGGTCGAGAACGACATTGTCACGGGCAGCGACAGCAACTACACGAATGGAATCGGCGTGTCTTGGTCGAGTAATGCCATCGAAACATATGCCGCCGATAGTCAGGTTCGAAGATGGGCCGAGTTCTGGTCGTTTCTTCCCGGCACCCGCGGTGCCTCAAACCACTATGTGTCGTGGACCATAGCTCAGGAGATGCACACTCCCGACGACATCACTCATCCGGACCCGCCGTTGCACTGGGCACCGTATGCGGGTGTGTTGTACTTAGATAGTGTCCTGTACTCACGACACGAGCAATGGGGTCAAGCCTGGAACGTTCGCCTGGGCGTTGTCGGGCCATCATCGCATGCCGACTCGACACAGCGAAAGTTTCATGAGTGGGTTGATGCTGACAAACCGCGAGGTTGGCACACGCAGCTGCCCGACGAGCTGATCGTTAATGTGGGGTACACCGCCGGTTACATCTGGCAAGAGGGTGACTTCGGGCTAACTGGGTCTTGGCGAGTCGTGCCGCTGGTTAATGTCGAAGCCGGCAACTACACAACGGCAATGGGGATCGGTCTGCTTGCGGAAGCCGGTTGGAACCTGCCGGAGGCATTGGGTGTCAGTTCGCTCGGACAGGGTCTCGATACCGCAATGACCATGGGCGCCGGTCCGCAAGAAGAGTGGTCAGTCTCGTTTTTTGCCGGGATCGGTGGTTACGCCATTGCGCATTACCTGCCACTGGACGGTACGGTATTCAAGGACAGCCGATCGGTTGAATCCGATCCGCGGGCGGTGATGGTCAGCGGCGGCATAGCGCTACGCCGCAGCGCATTCGCGTTGAGCATTGGGGTTTCGTATCTGAACAGTTCGTTCGATAACGTACGCGAAGGCTTGGACTACGGGATTGTGTCTCTGGCGTGGTATCACTGACACCCTTGAATGCCTAGGCGGTTAGTCGCGCTCGTCGCTCAACGCTTCACACGTCCGAATAGGTCGATGAGTTCCCCGAACTTCTGTCGCTGCTCCTTCGTATCGCCCGAAGCAATGGCATTCTCCACGCAAGTTGCAGCGTGGTCCTTAAGAACGGCGTCTTCGACCTTAGCGATCGCCGATTTGATGGCCTGCAGCTGCTGTACGATGTCGATACAGTAGCGTTCATCCTCAATCATGCGCGAGATGCCGCGCACCTGGCCCTCGATGCGGTTCAGTCGACGAACTGTGGCCTCTTTCTCCAATTTCATCTTTGTATGTTGCGACTATACTCCATAGGGGTATATAGTATCAGCTATGGGCCAATCGCGAAACATTTTGTCCTACGTTCTCGCAAGTCTCTTGCTCTTCGCGAACACAGCGTGTGCCTGTGCCAACGCTGCAGACGATGTCGCGGAGCCGAATCCCCATGCGCATCACCAGATGCAAAATGCTAGCGCGCAACCTGACGATCCCCCATGTCCTCATCGCGATTGCGAAAACTGTCAGTTGCTCGAAGGTTTGAGCGCTCCCGAAACGGATGCCACGCTGACGAACCTCTCGAAACAGAGCGTGGATGACGATGTCCACTGGGTTGAAACTTCATCGTCTGCGATTCGCGCAACTGAACTGTTATTGGTTAGTACTGGACCTCCACTACAGAGGCCTCTGGGACGAGCCGAAACGCCGGTTCGCCGCGCCGACCTTCTTCTGGAATAGCCTGCTCATCGCCCCGGGGTGCTCGGTGCATCCCAATGTTTGGTGCGCTCCCGCGCACAATCCTCAAGCCGGAAGAAACGAAGGCATGGCAAATGAATATCCAGATATCGAGCTTGTGCGCGCGCACTAGTCAGTGCGAAGTAGGCGACGCTAGTGAGGGGGCGTCCAATGAGCTGTGAAGCCCACAACGAGCACACCTGCGGGTCATCGAAGAAGATCGATTGGTTGCTTTGGATCTCGGGGATTTCGATCGTGCTGGCTTACGTCATCCATTGGCAGTTCAGTGATCTGGTCAGCGGCATCCAGTGGTTGCATGAGGTGTCCCATTCGGTGTTTGAACTCATGAACACCATCTGGTGGGGGGTGCTCATCGGCATATTGATGATCGCCATCCTCGGTCGCATACCGCGAGAATTTGTGATGAGCGCGCTCGGTACCCAATCAGGGAACGCTGGTATCGTTCGCGCAACCCTGGCCGGTGTGCTCCTGGATCTGTGCAGCCACGGTGTGCTCATGGTGGGGGCTAAGCTTTACGAGCGCGGTGCCAGCACTGGGCAGGTTATTGCTTTCTTGGTGTCGAGTCCTTGGAACTCACTGTCATTAACGCTCATCTTGATCGCTTTGATCGGCGTCCCGTGGACGATGGGGTTTATCGTATTTTCGATGGTGATTGCGATCATCACCGGGGTCATTTTTGACCGCCTGGTACGCGCCGATGTGCTTCCGGCTAATCCGCATCTGAACGACTTGCCTCGCGGATTCGAGTTTTGGTCTGCAGCTAGATCTCAATTCGCTGCATTGAAAGTGACGCCGTCGTACGTGAGTGAGATGTTGGTGGACGGTATCAAAGAATCTCGCATGGTGGTTCGCTGGATCCTATTTGGCGTAATGCTCGCCAGCCTGGTGCGGGCGTTTGTAACGCCAGAACAATTTGAGACGTTTTTTGGACCCACGTTATTGGGCCTTGGGGTCACGATTTTGGTCGCGACTGTACTGGAAGTCTGCTCGGAAGGTTCAACGCCTATTGCCGCCGACATCCTGACTAGAGCCGAAGCGCCGGGGAATAGCTTCGCCTTCCTGATGGGGGGTGTTTCCACCGATTACACCGAAATCATGATTCTGCGGGACACGACGAGTTCTTGGAAAGTAGCGTTGTTCCTGCCTTTGATTACTTTGCCCCAGGTCATTTTCCTCGGCTGGCTAATCAATGTCGTTAGCAATTGAAAAGGAGATAGAAATGGCACTCAACCTACTGGTCGCAGTGCTGGTCGGCTTTGGCATTGCCGCGTCTGCTCATGCACAAGAACATGCGTCGTCCAAACCTCTAACGATCGGAGAAGCGGTAGCCAAGGCTGTAGCGGACAATCCGGGTCTTGCTGAGATGCAATCACGGTACGAAGCACTCGCTGAGGCTCCTCCACAAGTCGGCACCCTTCCAGATCCGATGATCAGTGTCGGTGCGATGAACCTTCCAGTGGATACCTTCGATCGCGCCCAGGAGCCCATGACTCAGCTCCAATTCGGGCTCAGCCAGACGTTCCCATTTCCAGGTAAGTTGGCATTAAGGGAAGAAGCAGCCGAGCACGACGCGAGAGCGGCTCAACACTCCGTAGACGAAGCGCGATTGCAACTTATCCGCAAAGTCAAAAAACAATGGTGGCAGATCTACTACATCGATCGTGCACTCGAGACCGTCGATCGCAATCAAGATTTACTCAATCAGTTCATCAAAGTTGCGAAGACGAAATACGAGACCGGCAAAGGTCTTCAGCAGGACGTGCTACTCGCACAATTGGAACTGTCCAAGCTCATCGATCAACGTATCCAACTTGAAGCGATACGCCGGCATCAAGCCATCCAGCTCAATATCCTCATGGACCAATCTCCTGAAGCTGAGATCGGTCTCCCGCCCGAAGCGGATCGGCTGCTGCCTGAACTACACGCGGAGCAGGACCTTTACCGACGGGCTGAAATGGCGCGTCCAATACTCAGGCGGCTTGCCACAGAAATCGATGCGGCGCGCTCGCGGCTCGATCTCGCCAAGAGAGACCACTATCCGGATTTTTCCGTCGGTCTCTCTTACGGGGATCGCACGGGATCCAACCCATTGCCGGGAGGCGGCGCGCGCGCGGATTTTTTCTCCGTGAGGTTGGGTGTAAATGTTCCGCTCTACGCGGGGAGAAAACAATCCAAAGCGGTTGCCCAGCGTGGTCTAGAAGTTCAAACCAGCCGATATGCGTTGATCGACGAGCGGGGAATCGTTCGGGCAGCGATTGTGGCTGGGGTCACGGACTACGCAACAGCGAAACGACAGATCTCCCTCTTCGAGACCGGAATCATTCCCCAGGCAGAGCAAACCGTTAAATCGATGTTGGCGGGTTACCAGGTCGGTGAAGTGGACTTTCTAAATCTCGTGCGCAGCCAGATGACGTTGTTCAACTACGAGCTGCAGTACTGGAGAGCGTTGAGTGAAGCAAAGCAGGCGCTTGCGCGAATCGAAGCGGCCGTCGGTCTGGAGGCGATCTATGAATAAGGCTACTCCGGTGATTGCGATAATCACCTTGGCCATCGGCATAGCAGTAGGGTATGTGCTATTCGATCGCCCCGAAGAGAATGCCGCGGTGTCTTCTGCCGCGAAACGAGAGCCGTTGTTCTACCGAAACCCCATGGACCCAACGGTGACCTCTCCAACGCCCGCTCAGGATTCGATGGGGATGGACTACATTCCAGTCTATGCCGAGGAGAGCGGATCGGGCGAGGCCGTTGGCACCGTCGAAATCGATCCGGTGGTCGTCCAGAACATCGGCGTGCGCACCGCGAAAGCCGAGCTACGGGCCTTGAGCCGAACCATCAAGACAGTGGGACGGGTGGATTTCAATGAAGAGCGCATGGCGCGATTGCACCCCAAAGTCGACGGCTGGATCGAAGAGATCCGCATAGACAAGACAGGCCAGCATGTCGAGCCGGACGATATCCTCCTCAGTTTCTATTCACCAAAGCTGGTGTCGGCGCAGCAGGAATACTTGCTTGCGCTAGAGAACGAAGCTGCGCTGGAGAAGAGTCCGTTTGAACAAATACGCAGCGGCGCCAGCAGCCTGACACAGAGTGCGCGCGAGCGCTTGGAGCTTCTGGACGTGCCCGCTCATCAGATCCATGAGCTCGAGGAATCCCGCAAGATCAAGAAATACATCCACATACATGCGCCCTGGGCAGGTACGGTACTGCGTATCGGTGCACGAGCGGGACAATTCGTCACTCCCAGTACCGAACTCTACATGATGGTGGATCTGCGACAGGTGTGGGTTTATGCCGATGTGTACGAATATGAGCTGCCCTGGGTCAACGCCGGCGATGAAGTCGAGATGACCCTGGCATCGGTACCGGGTAAGACCTTTCGCGGGACACTCGACTACCTCTATCCGTACGCCGAAGCGAAAACCCGCACAACCAAGGTGCGGCTCGTCTTCGACAACGCTGATCGGCTGCTTCGACCCGATATGTTCGCTGACGTGACGATCTTTTCCGACCGACAGGAGGACGTCATCGTGATTCCATCAGAAGCGGTCGTTCGATCCGGCGATCGAATTCAAGCTTTCGTGGTGCGCGGTCCCGGTAAATTCGAACCCAGAGACATTCAAACCGGCATTGAGTCACGTGGCTTCGTGAGCGTTCTTGAAGGCGTGCTGGAAGGGGAGGAGGTCGTCACGTCAGCTCAGTTCTTGGTCGATTCCGAATCCAAGCTGCGCGAGGCCACGGCAAAGATGTTGGAGCATCAACATGATTGATGCGGTAATCAATGCCTCGCTTCGCGATCGGTTTTTGGTGTTGATAGCCGCGGGGATTATCGCTGTGGTCGGCGTGTTTGCCTACAAAGCGGCCCCTCTAGATGCGATTCCGGATCTCTCCGACGTTCAGGTCATCATCTTTACCGAGTATCCCGGTCAATCACCTCAAGTGGTTGAAGATCAGGTGACCTATCCTCTAACCACCTCAATGTTGGCCGTACCCCAAACCAAAGTAGTGCGCGGCTATTCATTCTTTGGTTTCTCGTTCGTCTACATCATCTTCGAGGATGGGACGGATATGTACTGGGCACGGTCACGCGTCTTGGAGTCGATCAACTATGTCAGCGGTCGATTGCCTGACGGCGTTACGCCGACGCTCGGACCCGATGCCACCGGGGTGGGTTGGATCTATGAATACGCCTTGGTCGATCGAACGGGAACCCATGATCTGGCCGAATTGCGGTCCATTCAGGACTGGTATCTGCGTTATCCGTTACAGACCGTAGACGGAGTTGCTGAAGTGGCTTCGGTCGGCGGGTATGTCAAACAGTATCAGATTGAGGTCGATCCCAACGCGCTTCTGCGATTCAACATCCCGCTCAGTAAAGTGCGCACGGCGATTAAGATGTCCAACAAGGATGTCGGAGGCCGCTTAGTCGAGATGGCGGAGACCGAATACATGGTCCGCGGGCTCGGCTACGTGCGCTCGATAGACGATCTCAACTCGATACCCGTGGGGGTCGATGACAACGGCACGCCCATCCGACTCAACGACATCGCCAACGTTCAAATCGGCCCGGAGCTCAGACGTGGTCTCGTTGACCTCAATGGGGAAGGGGAGGTCGCCGGTGGTGTGGTCATCATGCGCTTTGGCGAAAACGCCCTCAGCACCATTCAAGCGGTGCGGGCGCAACTCGAAGAACTGGAGAAGGGACTGCCTGAGGGCGTTGAGATCGTGCCGGTATATGACCGTGGCGATTTGATCGAACGGGCCGTCGCCAGTTTGAATACATCACTCTTGCAAGAGCTGATGATCGTGAGTGTTGTGGTGATCCTGTTTTTGCTCCACGCAAGATCGGCGTTCGTCGCCATCATCACCCTGCCAATGGGCATCCTCGTCGCCTTCATCATCATGAATCTGCAAGGACTGAATGCCAATATCATGTCGTTGGGGGGTATCGCGATAACGATTGGGACCATGGTGGACGGCGCGATTGTGATGGTCGAAAACGCGCACAGCCGATTGGCTGCGGCCAGGGAAGCCCTGGCTAGAGAGCTTACGAATGCGGAGCGGTGGGACGTAATCGGTCAATCCAGTAGGGAAGTAGGGCCAGCCCTGTTTTTCTCACTCCTCGTGATCACAGTATCGTTCTTGCCGATCTTCACCATGCAAGCTCAGGAAGGAAGACTGTTTAGTCCACTTGCCTTCACCGCGACCTACGCCATGGCCGCATCGGCCATTCTCGCGATTACTCTCGTGCCGGTAATGATGGGGTACTTGCTTCGCGGCAAGATCGTTGCAGAGAAAAAGAATCCGGTTAACCGGTTACTGCATGCGGTCCACGAGCCGACGCTCAAACTGGCGATGCGCTGGCGCTGGGTGACGCTGGTCATCGCTGCCGTTTTACTTGGGGCCACTTATTACCCGTACTCGAAACTTGGCAGCGAATTCATGCCCCCTCTCGATGAAGGCGACATTCTCTACATGCCGACAACGTTTCCAGGCATCTCAATTACGAAAGCGAAAGAACTGCTGCAGCAAACCGACAAGATACTGAGGTCATTCCCTGAAGTGCATCACGTGTTTGGCAAGGTGGGACGTGCCGAGACCGCGACGGATCCGGCACCCCTGGCAATGATCGAGACGACCGTACGTTTGAAGCCCAGGGATGAGTGGCCCGACCCGGATAAAACCACCAAAGAACTCATGGATGAAATGGATCGCGCGATCCAGTTTCCCGGCTTGGCTAACACGTGGACCATGCCGATTAAAACGCGCATCGACATGCTGTCGACGGGGATCAAGACCCCCATCGGCATCAAAGTCTCAGGCCCGGACCTTGGTGTGCTCCAGGAAATATCACAAGACATCGAACAGGCGATGAAAACGCTGCCTGAAACGGCATCTGCGTTCGGAGACCGTGCGGTGGGTGGTTACTATCTCGATTTCGAGATCGCCCGAGAAAACGCGGCGCGCTATGGTCTGACGGTCGGCGCGGTGCAGGACATCATTCAGAGCGCGATCGGCGGCATGAACATTACTGAAACGGTAGAGGGGCTCGAGCGCTACCCGGTAAACCTGCGTTACCCGAGGGAACTGCGGGATGATCTGGAATCGTTGCGTCGAGTGCTCATCCCGACACCCACGGGTGCGCAGATCCCCTTGGCGATGGTCGCCGATATCGATTATCGACGCGGACCGCCCGTGATCAAGAGCGAGGATGCACGGCCCAATGCTTGGATCTACGTGGACATCTCGACGTCCGATATCGGTGGTTATGTGGCCAAAGCGAAACAGGTGGTTGCCGAACAAGTCTCGATTCCGGTTGGCTACACGATTGGTTGGTCCGGCCAGTTCGAATATATGGAGCGCGCGGCTGCGCGTCTGAGCGTCGTGGCGCCTGCGACGCTACTCATTATCTTTCTTCTCCTGTATTTTAATTTCCGCAACGTTACAGAGCCGCTCGTCGTCTTGCTGTCGATCCCATTTGGGCTGGTCGGCGGCATTTGGCTGATCTATTTGAATGACTACAACATGTCGGTGGCTGTCGCCGTTGGATTCATCGCGCTTGCGGGCATGGCAGCGGAAATCGGGGTTTTGGTGTTGAGTTTTATCGATTCGGAGATCGCCAGTCGCAGGAAAAGTTCGGCAGACGGATTGAGCCTGGATGACATAAAGGATGCTGTTCTCTCCGCCACGTCAAAACGCGTGAGACCCGTGGTGATGACTGCCGTCTCGACCATGGCGGGACTCGTACCTATCATGCTCAGCAGCGGTACGGGCTCGGACGTCACGCACAGGATCGCCGCACCGATGTTGGGCGGCATGGCGACTGTGATGATTCTCAACCTACTGGTGCTGCCGGTGATCTACAGCTTTGTCTTGCAACTGCAGCGGAAGCCGGTACTGGATTTGTCTGAAGAAGTAACAACTTGAGCGTGCGGTGTCGATGAACGCTTACAAAGGCGTTTTTTCTGTGGCTTGCATAGTGATGCTTAGCCTCGCCGGTTGCGGTAGATCGACGCTCAGCGAAATGGCCATGGACAATATGCACAACACCTCGGAGCCCAGCCTGTCCGTTGCGGAAGACGGCACTGTGACGTTGTCGTACCTGCGAGAGGCGCAGGACAGTGTCGAGCTGTTCATGCGCACCTTACAGGGCGATCGCTGGTCCAGTCCCAGGCTCGTTGCGCGCGGAAATGACTTGCTCGTGAACTGGGCCGACTTTCCGTCGGTTATCAAAGTCGATGGCAAATTTGTGGCGCAGTGGATGGTGCGCCATCCCGGTCCAGGTTTCGCGTATGACGTCTATGTTGCCGATTCTACCGACGAAGGCGTGAACTGGTCCGAGCCTGAACGGCTCCACGCGGATACGGCGGCAGTCGAGCACGGTTTTGTGAGCTTGTATGCCGACCGCCAGGATGTCGGAGCTTTCTGGTTGGATGGCCGCCGGTACGCAGATGCAAATGAAATGAGTAAAGGTATGGAGCTGCGCCACAGGCGGCTTGTTGCAGGCGGGGTCGAAGAAGTGGTCGATGACCTGGTGTGCGATTGTTGTCAAACGGATTCGACGGTGCTGAACGGCAACCCCATCGCTGTTTTTAGGGATCGCACTAAAGACGAAATTAGAGACATCTCCGTTGCTCGAAAGGATGCCGGTACGTGGTCGACGACGACGGTTGCCGACGACGGCTGGAACATCACGGGGTGTCCTGGTCAACGGTCCCGCGATCGCGGAAAGCGAGGGGGTGATAGCGGTAGCCTGGTTTACGGCCGTTCCCGAAAACAGGGTACGCGTTGCGTTCTCCATCGATGGTGGGAAGTCATTTCTGCCGCCACATAACGTTGCTGTCGGCAATCCGATCGGGAGAGTCGGTCTCGAAATGAGGGATGCACAGCGTGTTGTGGTGAGTTGGCTTGCCAGAGGGCGAGGGGAGTTCGTCTTTCGGGAGGTGCATCGCAACGGCACCATGCAAGCCCCTTTGATTGTCGCTGAGATGAACACGGACCGCAATTCGGGATTTCCACAAATTGCTCTGACAGGGGATCGGTTGATTTTTGCGTGGACGGATACGAGGCTGGATGTGGCGCGTGTCAGAACAGCGCGACAAGCGCTTGCTGATTGACGGGATCGGTGAGATCGGGGTGAAGGTTCAAGTCAACCTGTCATGGAGTAGGACAACATGGGCAGTTGATGCGTCTTGGCGATGTTTCATTAGTTGCTGGTAGTCGGTTGAATGATACCAAGCGTGGGCGTCGTCCACGGTTGGAAACTCGATCAGCACAGTACGAGTTGTGGACCAGTGCCCCTCCAGCACTTCGGGGTCTTCATCGACAGCAAGCAAGCGACCTTTGAATTTCTCGAATACTTCCATGAACCCTGACTCGTACTGTCCATATGTGTCACGGTCGTGGATGTTAATGGTTGCCAATAGATAGATGGACATACTTTCTGCTCCCGGTGATTGTCTGCTTCGGCCCGGTGACGGGCGATTCACCTCCCAGCGCGTACTCACGATATCACACCGGTGAAACTCCGAGCGCTTCGACAAGGAATGCTGCCACTTCCAAACACGCGGCGATGTAAAGCGGGCTGTATTAATGTTCTACATTAGGTATGCTGAGACGCTGCCGCGGAGACACAATGGGAGAACGATATATGCAGGTCAACAATCAACTCATGCCCAATGAGGCGCAGATGGCAGGTTTTGCAGACAGCGTCGGTGATGGGCCTATCTATATGTTGAATTTGCTGAAATACCGGATCAAAGCCGAGTACGCGGATGGACGTGATTCCGGCCTGACAGGGCGTGAAGCGTATGGCTTGTATACGCAGGGTGTGCGTGAACTTCTCCAAGAAGTTGGCGGCGCCTTGTCGTTCAAGGCTGCAGTTGCGCGTCTCACGATTGGTGAAGTTGAAGAGCTTTGGGACGACGTGGCGATCGCAATGTATCCGTCGCGTGCAGCGATGTTACAGATGATGCAGTCACCTCGGATGCAGGAGATCGGTCAGCATCGCGCGGCAGGGTTGGCCGGCCAGTTGAACATCGAATGCGTGGATGCAGCTGGCTCTTGGCTCTAATCTGCGATGGCCGTTTCATGTTATGACTGTGTCAGCGTGCCAGTTGGTTTGAACTGGCTGAATTGAATCTGAGTAGGAGCTTGGACATTGATAGTCGATGAACTTTGGGTCGATAGAGAAGACATCCGCAGCGCTAAGCTCGTCCAGCGTGAACTGCCTGAGCTGGCGCAGGGGGACGTACGGTTGAGGATCGACATGTTCGGCCTGACGTCAAACAACGTGAGTTATGCCGTGGCTGGGGATTCCATCGGCTACTGGGGTTTTTATCCGGCGCCGGACAGCTGGGGCAAGGTCCCTGTCTGGGGTTGTGCGGATGTCGTCGAGTCAACCTGCCGGGAACTGCCCGTAGGTGAACGTGTTTGGGGTTTTCTTCCCATGGCTAGTTATGTGGATTTGAGTCCCGTGCGCGTGAGCCATGAGCACTTTGTCGACGGGGCGGCACATCGGCAGGCGTTACCGGCGCTGTATAACGGGTATCGGCGCACCAAGGCCGATCCGCCACAACTTAAGAGCATGGAAGTGGAACGATGCTTGCTGTTCCCGCTGTTCATCACGTCCTTTGTGCTCTACGACTATCTGATGGACAACGCGTTCTTCGGCGCCGAGCAGGTCATCATCGGCTCGGTCTCGTCCAAAACCGGCTTTGGTTTGGCTCAGTTGCTGCGCCAGGATACCAATGTGACGCAACGGATCGTCGGCGTAACCTCGCCCGCTAATGTAGCGTTTGTTGAGCGCATGGGTTGCTGCGATCAGATCGTCACGTACGGAAGTGAAGAGGAAGTAGACGAGAGCCAACCGGCTGCCTTTATCGATATGTCGGGAGATGCGGTCCTGACCAGCGCTCTGCACCGGCACTTGGGTGATCGAATGGTGGAGAGTTGCATGGTAGGGGCTACTCACTGGCAAAACCGCGGGACGCACGATGACAGCTTACCGGGCGCAAAGCCGACCTTCTTTTTCGCGCCGGGGCATATTGCCAAACGCGATGCTGAGTGGGGTCCTGGCGCAACCATGGCCAGGGCCGGCGAGGCCGGGGCGGAAATTGCACGACAACTTGCGGACGAACTCAGCGTGACGTGGACACGGGATGGCGAAGGATTAAAAGCGCTATGGGCCGATCTGTTGGCTAACAAAATACCCGGCAACCGCGGTCAGATGGTGTCACTGGTCAAGTAGGAGATCCGGGTAGGCACGTACTGTCTCACTAGTATGAAGGTAGGAATCCAGATGAAGCGGGTCATGACAGTCATTGTCGCTCTACCGGCGGTGCTTTTCATCGTCATGGGATTACGGTGGCTGGTGGATCCGGGAGGAATCGCTCCCGAGTTGGGTTTAGTCCTGGGTGATGGTGTCGGGCGCAGCTCTCAGGTTGGGGATTTTGCGGCGTTCTTTTTGACGATGGGCGTGTGCATCCTGTTGGGTCTTGTCAGTGGACGCCGGGCTTGGTACTACCCGCCAATCATGCTTCTGTTGCTGGCCGCGATCGGGCGGATTCTTGCCTGGGTGCTGCACGATGCAGCTTTTGCAGGCGGTATGATTGTGTTCGAAGTGCTGGTTGCAATACTTCTGTTTGTTGCATCGCGTTCGCTGCCGGAAAGGGACTGATTCGTTGCTGCCAATCTTATTCAGGCGCACATGTGCGCAAGTCGTGATGACAGCCAGCTTGTTCTTACCTTACACACTTGGATTTGCTGCGGGTGTGTTCGAGAGCGACGGCGAGCGCCCCAACATCGTATTCATCCTGGCGGATGACCTGGGATACACGGATATTGCGCCCTACGGTGGCGAAGTGCATACCCCGACGCTATCAGCGCTCGCAGAACAGGGGGTGCGATTTGCCAATTACCACACCGCGGCGAATTGTGCTCCGGCACGGGCGATGTTGTTGACTGGCGTAAACAACCATCTGGCGGGTGTGCCTAATATCCCTGAGATGCTGGCGCCGGAGCAACGTTCACACGAAAACTACCAGGGGGTGCTGGGTAGCAATGTGGTTACGGTAGCCACGTTGTTGGAGGACGCTGGCTACCACACCTACCTGGCCGGTAAATGGCACTTGGGCTCCGCGCCCGACAAACGTCCAAGCCGACGCGGTTTCGAGCGCACCGTGGCCATGATGGACTCCGGCGCGGACAACTGGGAGCATAAAGCCTATTTGCCGATTTACGATACGGCCAACTGGTTCGCGGACGGCGAGCGATTCGTTCTGCCCGAAGATTTCTATTCTTCCCGGTTTCTGATTGATAAAACTATCGAGTTCATTGACAGCAACCTTCAGGACGGTAAACCGTTTTTCGCCTATGTGCCGTTCCAAGCAGTGCATATTCCTGTGCAGGCGCCGCAGGAATTCATCGATCGCTACATGGGCGTTTACGACGAAGGTTGGGATGCATTACGGGAACAACGGCGGCAACGTGCCGTGCAGGTCGGACTGGTGCCTGAGAAGGCGAACATGGTGCGCATGGCGAGTACAGCCGACTGGGCATCACTCAGTGACGATCGCAAACGTTATGAAGCAAAGCGCATGGCGGTGTATGCGGGCATGATCGAAGCCATGGACTTTCATGTCGGCCGATTGATCGACTATCTCAAAACCCGGGGCGCATACGAGAACACCGTTTTTGTTTTCACCTCCGACAACGGTGCGGAAGCCAGCGGCCCCGATGATCCCACTCGCTTTGTGAGCAGCCGAATGCCCGCCAGTCTTGGATACAACACCGAATACGAGCGACTTGGACTCAAAGGCAGTTACAACACGATCAGCCCGAGTTTTGCCAGCGCAGCAGCAAGCCCGCTTGCTTACTACAAGTTCTATACCGGGGAGGGAGGGCTGCGTGTGCCATTGATCGTCTCGGGTGGTCCACTGGCCATAGAACCCGGCTTAACTCACGCTTTTGCATGGGCGACCGACATTACGCCCACGATACTGTCCATGGCCGGTGTATCGAGGCCTGGCCCCAGATATGGCGGCAGGCCGGTGCTGCCGATAACAGGTCGGGATTTGTTGCCGTTGCTAATGCGTGTTACCGATCGAGTGTATGGCGAAGAGGATGCGGTGGGCTATGAATTGACCGGCCATGCCGCGTTTTTTCAAGGCGACTACAAGCTCGTGAGGAACGGTCCGCAACAAGGCGATGGGGCGTGGCATTTATACGATATCGTGGCAGATCCAGGAGAAGTCATTGATTTGAAGGCGCAACAACCTGGCAGGTTTCAGCGCATGTTGTCTGGTTACGAACGGTTCGCACAGGAAAATGGTGTGATGGCTCTACCGGAGGGCTATACACAAGCGGGTCAACTGCTCTCGAATTATTTGGCCGACCGTTTTCGTGTTGGTATTGTCGTCTTATTGTTGACCGCACTGATTCTACTACCGTTTCTGGTAGTGTATCGAATCAAGCGGGCGGCCCGTTGATGTGTTGACCCGGGATCGCGGACCCACAAGAAACCAAGATTCGTTCTTGATTTCAGTTGTTCCAGAGAATGGTCTCGTACTCGGTGTCCGGCAGTTTGTCGAGGGTGTAGTCAACTGCAATGGGCGTTTCCACCAAGGCCGGCCACAGTGGCTCGACCATTTGACTGTCGAGATCGTCTAAAGCGCTTCTGAGCGCGGCTAGTTCGTTTGGGTGAGAAGCGCTCAAGTTCTGTTGTTCGGTGGGATCTACATTTAAGTTGTACAACCAGGTTTACAGAACCATCGCAGCGCCGGGTAAGAACCCTAGGAATTGTTCTTCATGGTGTTGACCTTGGCTGGCGTGAGTTACGTGGACTGAATGAGGTCGACGATGACCTGCGCCACCTGATCCGGTGCGTTCTCTTGTACGAAGTGCCCGCCGTCTTTGATGGTCGTATGAGGTAGTCCGTTGGTGCCCGGCACTCTGTCCTTGAACTGCGCCTCGCCGCCGCGGGTGACCGGGTCGTTGTCCGCGAACGCGCAAAGGAAAGGTTTATCGAACGAATCGAAGAACGCCCAGGCTTTGCGCTGTGCTTCCAGCGAGGGTGAGGTGGGTAAGGTTGGTACCTGGCTCGGCATGGCTCGAGGTCCCATCTTGTAGCTGGGGCCTGGAAAAGGTGCGTCATAGGCTCGCGCGATGGGGGTGGGTAGTGGCGATGTGACACCCATCTTGTTCAGCAAGAACTTAACCAACTGTAGAGGCTTGGCCGGTGGTTCAAGCATCATCGACATTAGAAAGCCGACTGGAAGATCTTCGGTTTCCCAGCACCACTTCTGCCAGTAGGCGAATTTTCGCGCCGGGTGGTCACCGCTACCCATGGTGCTCAGCGCCTTCTGCATATCGATCAGGCTGGGCGTGGGCGTGTTGGCGCGGAAGTCCTCGATCTCACTGACCACTTCTTGCGGCACGTCCGGGTTATAAGGCAAGCCAGTGTTGGAGATGACGACGCGCTCGAAACGTTCGGGATGGTTGACCACGAGGCGCAGGCCGATGAGGCCCCCCCAGTCCTGACCAAAGAAGGTAATGCCTGAGAAATCATTGTTCTCAAGCCACTTACCCATCCACTCGACTTGTCGTTCGTAGCTGTAGTCTTCGCGTGCAGCAGGCTTGTCGGATTTACCGTAACCCACCAGATCCGGTGCGATAACGCGCATACCTGCAGCGGTCAGATGCGGGATGACATGCCGGTAGAGGTAGCTCCACACCGGTTGGCCGTGCATACACAGCACGAGAGGGCCTTCCGCAGGACCCTCGTCGAGATGGTGGATTCGCAAGTCATTGCCGTCGTGCGTTTGGATGGTTGTGTAGTGTGGAGCGAACGGGTAGTCCACCAGACCTTCGAAACGCTCGTCGGGAGTTCGCAGTATTTTCATGTCGTTAAACCGTAAGATTAGTGAAAGGCCGTTATCAGGCGGAATTAGGCGTTGCAGGAAGACTTTACTTTTCCTGTGACTGTTTTTTTAGCGCCCGAGTTTCGGTCGAGATAGGTGCGCTTAACAGACCGACCAACGCATCAATCAGATTGTTTAAGAACAAGTCCGACTGGTGATCGCGAAAAGCCTTTTTCTGTCTTGCTTGGTGGGACATGGAAGCAGAGCACAGCATGACCGCCGCCTCCATGCGCTGCCGGTAGTCATCCTCGTCCAAGTGCGGCAGGGCTTTTCTGAGAAGAAACCCCACTTGTTGTCCGCTGGAGCCGCCGCCACCTTTCTTGGAAACCGCTTTCAAGGGCGATGATTCTGCGATCGCTAGTTCGTGACCGAAGGCTTTGATGTAACGGCGAAACTCCACACTCGCGCGTGCCAGTTGGAAAGTGGGTTCGACCATGAGCGTACAGAGTTGGCGTATTGAGGGAATTGGCGTTCTTGTGAGCAGTGCAGCCAGCGATTCTTCACGCTTTGCCTGGACTTGCTCGGATCGTTCGTTATGAATCGCATCCAGTAGGCCAGTTATGTTCTTGAAGTGATACTGCAACGCGGATTCGTTCTTTTGACCGGCAGCGGCAACAATCTCTCGAATGGAGACGTTTTCAACACCGCTTTGGGCGATCAGTTTTTCTGCCGCGCGCATGATAGCGCTCTTTGTAGCCTCGCTGCGCGCACGACGGCTGTCGATAGATTGAGTATCTGCAGTTTTCCCCACCTGAACTTACCCTCTTCTTCCTGTTCTAGCTGAAGCTCGGCTCTCCCCAATGCCCTTGAATTGTCGTGCAATAGAACGTGGCCGGTCCAGGCTGACGTAGTGGATCACTTCATGTTCCTGGGCGGTTGTCTTCACGGGGCTCTGACGATGATCTCATTGGAATCCGCTGGCAGATCGAAGGTGTGCAGATCGCTGGCGGCGATAACGGAATCGGGCATTCCGCGCATAAACATGTTCGCTGCGAGGGTATTCGCTGGCACGGGTACCATGTGATAAAACACCAGCAGTTTGATACCGGCAGCGGTTGCGCGGTCGGGGAGCGTAGTAGTGTCGGCGTGGTAATCGATGACGTCGGTCATAATCGTCGGGAGTATCGGGACACCTGCATCGGTAGCGGTTTCGATCATAGGGTCGAGTAACGTTCGTGACAGTGCGTCGTGCAATAACAGGTCGGCATTTTGAGCGGCTGCAAAGAGACTGTCTGCCGCGTTAGTGTCACCCGAGATCACCACGGAGCGCCCTCGATAATCCACCCGGTAACCAACGGCGGGATCAATGGGTGGATGTTCCACGGTGAAGGACGTAATTCTCAGCGAATCGTCCTGCCATGCCACACTACCTGGCGCGATCGTGTTTGCCGCCATGATTCCCCGTGGTGGAGGCAGCAGTTCGCTTCCGTGGTGGGCGGTGCGGTAGCCGCGGTCCAGTTGGTAGGCAGCATTGAATCCCTCAACCACACGTTCGACTCCTAACGGGCCATAGACTTGAAGTGGTCCGGGTCTGCCTTGGACCCACGACGCTAGATTGACATCGGGTAGGGCGGCGATGTGATCGGAGTGATAGTGGGTGAGAAAGACACCGTCTAGCCGTGCCATGGGAAGGCGCGCTTGGGCGATGCGCAGCGGAGAACGTGCGCCGACATCGAACAGGAAAAAGTGATTTGGGGTCGTCACAGCGATACACGCTTGAGCGCGATTCGGGTCGTTACCCAGTGGCGATGCACTGCCGCACACGACAACGCGTAATCCGTCGAACTGGTCAGCGCCGGCTCGGGTCATGAGTGCGGTCGCGGCGCGTTTGAACAGCGCATCTTGTCCAACGGCTGTGTTGAAGACGATCATGGCAACGCCGCCGGCGAGAAGCGCAAGAACTAATATCGAGTATAGGAGCTTCTTCATCTATAACCTCAAACTGACCTTAAAAAACTGCTTCAAAACAGAAGGGCGTCGCAACCCGTGCCCGAAAGGATCTCATCTACCTGCGATTTAGCCGTAGCGTCGAGTTGTTGATACTCAGCGTTGATCCACTGTAGACATTTGGCTTGATAGGGGAATGCGGGTTGTTGCCACGGTTGAGCATCGATGGTCGCTTCCATTTGGTCCCGCCCTGCCTGCAGTGCTTCGGCGTTGGCGAGCAGTGCGGGAGCGTAGGTTCGGCCGATTTCTTTGAGCAGGCCACCCAGAGCTCCCAGCACGTCGTCGACGCCCATCCAGTCGTGTTCTTCAGCAGGCTGGCCGCTGAGATCGTCAATCAGATCGGTCCAGGCGTAAACGCGGGGTGCGTGCTTAAGGCAGATGTTCGCGGGTGTGGGATCGAACTTTGCCAACTGTGTGAGTTGCGCATAGATTCCGAAATCCGCCGACGAGGGCCGGCCGCCCAACACGAATTTTTGCTTTTCGATCAGCGTGTCCATGATAGCCAGAAAGCGTCTGTAGCTGGCCTCGATGACCGGCGCAGTGGTGTCGTTGGAACCTACTACATAGAGACGGGAGATCTGCCGTCGTGACACGTAGTCTTTGAGTTTTCTAAGCTCGGCCGCTGGCGCTTGAATGTTGCTCCAGTGCGGCAACACGGTCCCGGCCATATCGATGTCCGCGTCGTAGTACCAGCGGTAGTGGAACATCGCCTTGGTCAGCCACTCATCGGCATAGTCTTCTATGAGGAAATTCAGGAAGCCCAGAACCGGATCGGTAGGAATCGCAGCGCGACCGGAAAACTCGGCCTCAAAACGACGGATGAGTGGCGTGGAGTCGACCACAGCTTCTAACTCGCCGTCAGCGTTGGGTAGGTAGAAGGTCGGCAGAAGGCTGACCTTGGCTTCGGGTAGGCCGATCTCGGCGCTTTGATCCCCAATCAATAACTCATAGGGGATGTGTCGAAAACGCAGGTACGCCAACATTTTCCGTGTGTATGGAGAACCCGGTACGCCTTTTAACTTGAGTGGTGCCGCTGGTGACATAAATCCGATCTGAACTAAATGTAATGTTACACATTATTACTTGGATATGGACTATTGTAAATCGCGAACGGCTAGCGCCTTCGAATGGCGCGGTGGATCGGTCTACTGACAGCGAGCAGACTTGATTTCAAGTGAGATCAGCTTTGGAGGGAGGTGCGTGCGTGACCAGTCGGGTGGCGGCCTGCAGTAGCTGGGATGGTTTAAATGGTTTGGCCAGGAATGAGACGCTGAGATCGTCCTCGTACCAGGGGTCCAATTTCACGTCCGAATAGCCCGATATGAAAAGGACTCTTAAATCAGGCTGTTGCAGCCTTAATTTGTCTGCGACTACCGAACCTCTCATGCCCGGCATAACGACGTCGGTCACCAGCAATACCGGCGGTGCTTCGTGATCGGCGTACTCTGTGAGAGCCTGGTGGCCGTCAGCCGCGGAGTGAGCCGCGACGTTGATTTCGGTAAATGCATCGCAAATGAGCTGCCGGATGTTGGGGTCGTCTTCCACCACCAGGACCCATCCGTTCAGCAATTGGGATTGCATGACCGGGTCAGTGTCTTCGGTGTCCTCAGCCGCGCCTTCCTCTACGGGCATCCTCAAAGTCGCCGTGGTGCCGATACCCGGTTCGCTCATCAAATGCAGGTGACCGCCGCAGCGGCGCGCCAGCCGATAAGCACTTGCAAGACCTAGACCCGATCCACGCTCGCCGTCTTTGGTCGTAAAAAACGGATCGAAGGCTCGTGCAAGCGTACTTGCGTCCATGCCGATGCCGTCGTCATGAATCGAAATACTGATCATTTGATCATTCGCCAATCCGAGTTCACGAGCCGTTTGCGGATCTAACACCTCTTTGTTCACATCGATGGTTAGCGTTCCGCCTTCGGGCATTGCGTCTCGCGCGTTGGTCACCACGTTGAGGATGACCTGGTTGAGTTGGGTATGATCGGTGCGAATGATGCAGGGTTCTTGAATCTGGTTTACCCGCAAGTGAATCTCTTCGCCGAGCAGGCTGCGCAGGATGGGCTGGAGGTCGTCAAGCAGGTTCCGCACGTCGAAATTGCGAACTTCACGAGGCTGTTCCTGGCTGAAGCTCAACAGCCTGCTGGTCAGTCCGGCGGCTTCATCGGTTGCCAGTAGAATGTTGTCTCGATGGTCGCCCTCGGGTAGCAACTCGGCATTTCCGGCCACGACCGTCAACAAATTGTTGAAATCATGGGCGACGCCGGCTGCTAGCAATCCTACTCCTTCGAGACGTTCTGCCCGCAAGCCCAGCTCGCGATCCTGGCGTTCGCGCTCCACGTCTCGGGCAGCGAATATCCAACGGTCCTCATCGGTGACCTTTGAGTATGGAATCGCGAATGCGGCAATCCACACCCAGTGACCGCGCGCGTGACGCAGCCGTGCTTCGACTTGCGCGACTTGCGTCGGTGCGTTTTGCAGCGTTTCAACGACGGGCCAAAAATCGTCCGGATGCACGTATTCCTGCAGACCGGCTTCAACGAAATCTTCTACTTCGTAGCCGAGCAACTGGGTCACACCCTTGCTGGCGTAGTCGATACGCCCTGGCGCCACCTCGATGATCCCTGGGAACGCCCTTTCGGCAAATGCGCGCAAGCGATCCCGCTCTTCGCGGACTTGTAGCATGGCCTCGTCGGAGAGATTTCGTGTGATTTCCCGGCCCAGGGCATGTGCGCATGACCATAGACCGATGGCGGCGGTCACGATGACCACGGCCCACGCAACTTCAAATTCAGCGGATTCGACCAGTGTGAGTCTCACTGCACTGATCGTTGCAATGGCAGTGCTGACGGCCGTCCAGAACAACCCCCCGCGACTCGATATCACATGCGCTGCTATCAGACCCAGCGTGCAAATCGATACCATCACTTGCGAGCCATCCGGATTGAGTGTCGTCCTTATCACGAGCGAGAGCGCGATCGTGATTAAAAATAAGTGCGTGCAAAACACGAGGTTGCCGCTCGACTTCATGTGCCGAAGAATCAGCAGCATCGACAAACCGGCGCCAACCGATAAAACGATTCTCAGTACGTCACCCAGCAGAACATCGCGTATTGAAGACAGGACGACCACCAACAGGGCGGCAAATATCGAAATGACGAAGATCCTGGCCCTGGCAGGCTGGCTGGGCTTTTGCAGCAAAGAGGGGTGACACAGTTGATCTACCCGGCTCAGCGCAGCGAGCCAAACGGGAGAGCGAATTGATGGTGGTTGGTTCACAGTCAGGTTCGTCTCGCCTGTGTCGGGTGAGGAGAATCGGACAATCAGGATGTCGAGACCATTTTACATAGTCTGAGACTCCGAATGGTCATTTCAGTTGTGGCGGTACCTGCGAACCAACCCTAATGCTAGGGGTTGGACCTGTTACATCGACCCTATAGACTTCGGCGTATCGCATATCGCAGCGTGGTGTTACCGCTCCAACATCGTTCTTTTGCGCAAAGCGCGTGATGAGGTCTTAGACCTCCATTTTCTCTCCTGACGATTTAATTCGAAGGCACGGCTGTGCCAGCAGATGTGCCAGCAGAAAGGAACTGAACGATGATTGAAACAATAAACGTAAACGGTGTTGAGCTCGCGTACACCGAGCAAGGATGCGGTGCTCCGGTTGTTTTTGTGCACGGCGCAATCAGCGACATGCGCACGTGGGAGCATCAACTTCCCGCAATCGGTGAGCGTTACCGGGCCATTTCCTACAGCCGGCGGTTCGCACGGCCCAATGACGACATAATGCCCGATGAAAAGGATCCCTGGGGTCGGCATGTGGAAGACCTTGCCGTATTGCTTCAAAAGATCGACGCTGTACCCGCGCACTTGGTTGGCAATTCACAGGGCGCGTTCATCAGCATGGTGTTGGCGAAACAATACCCCGACCTCGTCAAAAGTCTTGTATTGGAAGAACCGGCGGCGATGCCGCTGCTGAGCACAAGCATTCCGCCGCGACCATTTGACCTTCTCAAACTGGTCGCAACAAAACCGAAGCTGGTTCGAACGGCCGTGATTTGCGGCGTTCGTGCGATTCTACCTATGCAGAAAGCGCTTGCGCGAGGCGATGACGGACGTGGCGCAGAGGTGTTCATTCGAACCGTTTTGGGTGACGAAGCTTTTTTCAGTTTGAGCGAAGGCAGGAAGGAACAGGCATTTGCCAACGCGAGTACGATTCTGGCGTTTGCACAACGTCCGGATGTACCGGACTTTTCTCCGCAGGACGCCCGCAATTTGCAAGTTCCGGTGCTGTTCATGCAGGGTGAGACCAGCCCTGGTTGGATACCACCGTTTATGGACTACATTGTCGGGTTGTTACCCAATGCCGAGCGGGTAGTGATTCCTAGCGCTTCGCACTTGATGCACGAAGACAGCCCTGAAGCTGCGAACGTGGCACTCCTAAAGTTCTTCGGGGCGTTGTGACCGTTATTGTGAGCCTAACGCACGATGCGGCGGCGGGCCGGAAGGCAGCCTCGATGGAGTTTGTTTATTCAGGGTGAAGAGTACATCCCCGGCGAACCTCGGAAGGACTTTTGCCCGTCCAACGCCTGAATGCTCGCGAGAACGCGCTGAGGTCGTTGTAACCCACCATCAGTGCGATGTCCGTCAGTGCGTATTCCGTATTGCACACGTAGTCCATTGCGATGGGTCTGCATGTGGCCTCCACCATGTCGCTAAACAAAAACCCCCTTTCCGCGAGCCTCCGTTGCAGGGAGCGACCGCTTATACCCATACGCTCTGCTATCCGCTCTACAGTAGGGATGCCGTAGGTCAAGGAGGTGCTAATCAGATGCCTTGTTTTGACCACGGTGTCCTCTTCTTCCGAACGTGTAATCAGACGATCGTCGAGGTAGAACTTGAGCGCTTCGAGCAAGCCGGCGTCTGCAGACAATACGGGTGCGTCAAGCACATTGCGAGAGAAATGGATTCGATTCGCCGCTCGACCGAATGCAACCTCGCAACCAAAGAACCGTTCATGCTTTCTAGCGCTTGGCAGCCGCGAGTGGCAAAACTCGATCAGCCGTGGGGTTGGTCGTTTGCCGACCAGGTCGAAAATACTATGCGTGACTACGCTGATTGCGAATTCCGCATCCTGGCGAACCAAATCGGGTTGCAGGATGGAGACACTGTAGGTGCACACCGCCTGGTTTTTCGCTACGTCCAGCCGGAATTTGTTCGATTGCGAAAATACGTAAAGGTAACGAGCGAACACTTCGAGGGCTTGGCCAACACTTTGGCATGCTGCCAGGGCGTGGCCAAGCACGCCGAGGTCACGCAATTCCACCGCATCGCCCATGTCGAGGCCGATGGTAGGATTGGCTTCGCGCGCCACGGTTTCCAGCAGTTCCACGTATTTGATGTCAGCGACTTCAACGTTGTGCTGGGTCAGCACGGCTGCCGGAATGCCCACCCGCCCGAGAAAGGGACGAAACTCATCTTCGAACCGGCGAAACAGGTTTTCTGAGAATATGGTGGACATCCGGTCGTTGGCTCTCTACATACGCAATGTCAGGTCCAGCCCATAGGTGCGTGGCGCGCCCACGTGTGTGTAGTCGTATCCGAAAAAGGTCTGCAGATCGATGGCGGAAGTCACGTACTCTTCCTCGAACAGGTTTCTACCCCACAGGCTTACAGCCCACTGAGAATCTGCCGATTCGAACGTGAGGGCACCGTTGACCACCCAGAACGCGTCTGCCTGGATGCGGTCGGTGTTCATCACCTCGAAGTAGTGTTCGCCGGTGTAGCTGCCGTCGATGTGTAGGGCGAGGGTTCCCCTTTCTGACGAGACTACATCCCAGTCTGCACTGATATTGAAGTTGACGTCAGGTGACTGGGGTAGTTCGTTGCCAGAAAGATCAATGCCGTTCAGCACACCTTCGTTCACCTCGGAATCCAGCATGCCCATCCCTGCGCCTATCGTGAGGCTTGGTGAGAGGCGTGCGGCCACTTCGATTTCGGCCCCGATAATCTCAGATTCGTCGATGTTCACCAGGGTCTGGATCAGGTTTTGGTCCACGTTCAGAAACTGCTGATTCTCGTAACGGTAGTGGAACACGCTGGCATTCAAATGGACACGATCTTCTGCGAATGATGTTTTCACGCCTAACTCCAAGGCGTCCAGCTCTTCTGGATCTACGGCGGTAACCTCTGCGATATCCAGAAATGCTTGTGCGTTGAAGGCGCCCGTACGGTAACCACGGCTGTAGTTGGCGTAGTAGAGCGTGCCGTCGTCGCCGACATAGTCTATCCCGAGCTTGCCGGTCACTTCGCCGTCAGAAATCGAGTCTTCGACCGCCATGATGGTCGGGGTGACGAGGACGCCGTCATTGCCAAGAATGTTTGCATTAAAATTGGAGAGATCCGTCTCATCTTCGGTAAAGCGGATGCCGAACCGAGCCGTCCAACTTTGATTCATTGCGAATTCACCATCGAAATAAGCGGCTGTGCTGGTTCGCTCCTGGTCGAAAACGTTTTGGGTCTCGCAGCCGAAGATGGCAAGATCACCCAGCGATAATCCGAATGTCGCGAAGAGGGCATCTGTGGCCGTGCCTTCTGGCGTGACGAAGGCGGGTAGTCCGAACGCCGTAAACAGTGGGTCGCTGCAGTCCTCAAAGTCGAGGCTGCCATCCAGGTTTAGATCTAAGTCTTGGCTGTAAAACAAACTCGTGCGCGCAGAGAGATCTTCTTCGGAGTAGTAAACACCGGCGATGAAGTTGAATGGCCCGTCGTTGTTGGATGTGAGTCGCAGATCCTGGGTGATTTGGTCCGCATCCACAAACTGGGTTACGTTGATCAGCGTATTGACCGTCCCGTCGGCATCTTCCGGCACGAATGCATCACCCTCGTCGTATGAGGTGATGGACGTCAACGTAAGGGTGTCGCTGAAGTCCCAATTGACCGTCAGTGAATAAGCCGTGTTCTCAATGTCACGATTGTCGTCCTGCTCAGAGTTGAAGTCGAAGAAGTCGAAGCCTTCCCGCGTACCGTCCACGCGGGCGGTTGCGCCGAGTGCGTTGTACAGTCCGTACACACCGGCGCCAACGCCAGCCTGACCTATGTTGTCGGCAACAATGCCGTAGTTGATCCCTTTCACCTCGCTCCCCGACGCGCGAAGCAACACCTCTAGCGTATCCTGTGGCTGCCAGGAAAGACTCACCCTCCAGGCGAGGTTGTCGATACTATTGCCGTCGTCGACACCGGGTGTGCGATTTTCCAACCAACCGTCCGCCTCGTTCCAGGTACCAGCAACCCGTATGGCCAGGTTATCCGCCAATGGCAGATTCACGGCGCCTTCCGCCGCCGTTCGGTCGAAGTTACCGGCACCAACCGTCAGGTAGCCCTCTCGTTCCGGCCCCGGTTTGGCGGTGATGAAATTGACCGCGCCACCGGTGGAATTCTTGCCGTAGAGCGTACCCTGTGGACCTCGCAGTACTTCGATACGCGCGAGGTCGAACGTCTGGATTCCCAGAAAAGCCGGATTGCCTTTGTAGACTTCATCGACGTAGGGCGCGACAGGACTGTTCTGGTTGAAGCTGTAGTCGTTCATCGATATACCGCGCAGCGAGAAGATCGGTATTGCATCTCCGGCGGTGCCGTTCAGCTGCAGGTTAGGGATCTGCGCCACGATTTCTGTGGTGTCTCTGAGACGCAGCTCTTCGAGATTCGACCCGGATAGCGCGGAAACCGACACAGGTACATCCTGCAGGCTTTCGGATCGTTTCTGTGCGGTGACAATGACTTCTTCGATGACCAGTTCGTTGCTGCTCGCCCATGTTTGCATCAGCGGGAAGCCGATCAAAAGGCACGTTAATGTTGATGTTTTCATCATCGATTTTCTCCAGTGACAATCGACGCAACGAATTGACTCGAGCGTCAGAGCGTTGCGAGGTAACAAATCAGCGCGTCTCTCTGTCCGTCGTTGCGCATGCCCCCGAAAGGCATTACGTTTCCGGGTAGGAGAGACTGGGGATCTTTCAGGAAGGCCGACAGATTTTGTGTGTCCCATACCACTTGCGAGTCTGTCATCGCTTCGGAATACGGAAATCCAGGCTGTGTGCCGGTGGTGCGCCCTAGAATGTTCGCGAGACTGGGCCCTGCGCCATGCACATCCGGTGCGACTGCATGGCAGGCCGCGCATTTGGCGTACTGCTTGCGCCCCGGCTCTGGATCACAATTGGCAGATGTGACGTTGCTGTTGCAGACGAGTAGCAGCGCAACCGTTGCGCGGAAAACAGCAATGCCCTTCATCTCAGCTGCCTGTGTATGGCGGCTGCAGCACGAACTCCCGCCCCGATCGCCCCGTCAATCGTGCCGCGCCAACCTTCGCCATGATCGCCGGAAGCAAAGTGGATACGACCGGTGCTACATTGAAACTCGTGGTACAAACCCCGTGCCCAGCCGGGCCGATAAGTAGCCCATGTCCCCAGCGAGTAGGGATCGCTGTTCCAGTCATAGTGTGTGCTTGCCTGCAGTTGAGCGCCTGGGATGTGTATCTCCAGTTCCTGCTGCAGGGCGGTATCGTCGTAAACGTCAATCAGACCGGGATCGCTAGTGAATGCAGCGATCAGCGTGTGGTCGTTTGTTTGTTCGTAAGTCATGAGGTAGTTGAGCGGCCTGCCGGGCGCAACTGTCGCCACGTTGCCCACGTCACCTTTCACCTGCAGGTAAATTTTTGCGCCTTTACCTGGGTGCCGCCGGCGGGCTGCTTCAAGCACCCCCTTTGGCAGGGCGGGTTTAAAATGCACGCCCGCGAGCGTGTTCATGGGCAGTGTGCTGACAACAGCTTTTGCGAGCAGTTCGTCGCCACGCCGGGTGGTGACCCGCGCAAAGTCGCCGTTGTCTTCAATGGCCTTGACCGGCGTCGAAAGCTCGACGTCGGCCCCGCCATCCTCCAGGATCAGCTCGATCAGACGGCTGGTACCTTCTTTCAATTTGAAGCGTGCCGCGGAATCCATGAAGTTGGAGAACTCCGATCCGCCAACCATGTAAAGCCGCAGCACATCCAGATAGGAGATGGCGTCTGCGGTTCCGCTGCTGATAAGTTCGATCATGCCGGTGCAGAACGCGTGCTGCAGCGGCGTAAGCCCGAGGCTGTCCGTGTGTGCACCGGCACTGACTGCGTCCGCTGCGAGCGCAGCCTCCCTGTTGTGCAGTAGATCGTAGGGGCGAGGGACGATACTGCGTACTGCCTCGGTGTATCTCATCCATCCTGATACAGCTTCGTTGAGCTGTTCCGCTCCCAAAGCCTTGCGCTCACCGTTGGCCAGCAGGAACATTTGTTCAGGCACAGCGCCGGGTGTTTCCGCTATTTCCAGGCCGTAGCGTTCCACCTCAGTCCAGACGAAAGGCTGATTGTTATATACCCAGGTTCCACCGTACTCGATCGAGGAACCGTCAAACATGGTCGTCCAGGTTCTGCCGCCGAGGCGGTTGCGGGCCTCGAGTAGCAATGTGCGATAGCCGTTTTTTTCGCAATCTCGAGCGGCGCTAACGCCGGCAAAACCGCCACCCACCACAATGACGTCGTAGTTATCCGCGGTGCTTCCGGGTGACTTTATCGATGCGGCACGGGCCACTGGATGTCCGGCGAGCGTCAGGGCAGCCAACCCCGATGCCTGCCCAAGAAAGTTTCTGCGCTTCATGCTCAACTTCCCTCCAGCTGGTGTTAGGCAAAGATTAATCATGACTAGACCTGCTGGCTTGACCGTTGGCGTCGTTTCATTTGGCAATGTGTGACAGAGCAGGAGTTCGGTGTCGCAATTGGGTAAGGGCGGTTGATCTCGCTTGTGCCAGTTGCGAATAATCCCTGGGCCACTACTTGGAGCCGATAGCTGTGACGCACATTCAGACGTTTGCGAATCTGATTTCAATTGCGCTAATAGCGCTTTCCTCTGCGGTGTTGGCGGCAGACAAGCCGAACATCGTGTTGGTTCTGCTCGACAATTTCGGGTGGGGTGAGCCCGGCTTCAATGGCGGAGGGATCGTGCGGGGTGCAGCGACACCGCGGTTGGATCAAATTGCGCAGGAAGGGTTGCGGCTGACGAACTTCAATGTGGAAGTACAGTGCACACCCTCACGATCGGCGCTGATGACGGGTAGATATGCCATCCGTAGCGGCAACGGCGTTGTCCCGTTGGGTGAGGGTGTTTACGGACTGGTCCAGTGGGAGGTCACGATGGCTGAAATGCTGTCCGATGCAGGATACGCAACGGGGATGTTCGGTAAATGGCACTTGGGCCGGACAGAGGGCCGATTTCCGACTGATCAGGGGTTTGATGAGTGGTACGGGATTCCCAACTCGACGGATGAGTCTACCTATTCGTTGCAGGAAGGCTTTGCGGAAAGCGGGGTGGGTGAGACTTACGTAATGGAAAGCCGTAGACGGGAGGTGCCGAAGCCGGTACGTCCTTATCGACTGGATTACCGTGCGTTGATTGATGGTGATCTGACAGATCGCGCGATTGGGTTCATAGAGAAGCAGGCTCGAGCGGGGCAGCCGTTCTTTCTTTATCTTCCATATACAGCAACCCATTATCCGGCGATAGCGCATCCCGAGTTCGCCGGAAAGTCCGGCAACGGCCCGTGGGCAGACCTGTTGATGCAGATTGACGCCTACAACGGACGTTTGTTGGACAAGCTGGATGAGCTCGGCATAGCCGACGAGACCATCTTCATCTTTACGGCGGACAACGGACCGGAAGCCTTCGACTTCGGTAACACCAATCTCACGGTGGATACCGCGGTCCATGGATCTCCCGGTCCATGGCGGGGGACGTTGTTTACGGGGTTTGAGGGCGCCTTGCGAGTACCGTTTGCTGTGCGCTGGCCAGGTCGGATTGAGCAGGGTCGAGTCAGTGACGAAATCGTTCACGCGATGGATCTCTTCCCTACGCTAGCCGCTCTGGTTGGCGGGGAGGTACCCAACGATCGCCCGATGGATGGCGTGGATGTCTCAGAATTCTTGCTCGGGACCGATGCAAAGTCGGGGCGCGAGGGCTTCGTCGTTTACATGGGTAACGACGTCTTCGGTGTGAAGTGGCGGAATTGGAAATTGCACTTCAAGGAACAGGATTCCGCGTTCGATCAATTGCGTTCGTACACGTTGCCGCGAGTCTACAACCTGCTCACGGATCCGCAGGAGCGGGATAATGTACTGTTTCCCGCAACCTGGGTTCCGAAAGCGGCCCTGCAGCAACTAACAGACCATGCAGCAAGTTTGAAGGCCGTTCCCCCCATTGCACCAGGCACACCTGACCCGTTTGAACCTCCCGAGTAACGTTGCACCGGTGATTTGTTTCGTTCCCGTGAGGAAGATTGTTAGAATCGAGAAGGCGCCGGTAGTGGAAAGCGGAGCTGAGAGATCATTCCAGCGAGCGATTCTCTGTCCATGTCGTCCTGCTCGGCCTTCAGCCAGGCAAGAATGGCTGCCTCGTGGTCGACCATCGAATTCAAGACGTCCTTGTCCTCCTCGGGTCCTGCATCCGCTATCTGGCGAAACCGCTCGAGGTAGGTCTGCACAGTTGGGATCAAACCGGCGACGAACTCCGGCCAACTCGAAGAAAGATAGCCCGCAACCATCGTCTCGATGTCCGGGAGTTCCATTTGCTCATCGAGGGGTAGACCGTGTTTGTAAAGAAAAGGACGCAACCGCGCCTTGGTTTCGGTTTCGAGTTGCAACAGCGTACTAAAATGGTAGCGATCTCTCTCGTTGCGCGCGGCGTTCAGCAGTGCAAGCGCAATTGCTTCGCCGAAGATTTCACTTTCGTACAATTCTCGAACGCAAGCCGGATACTCAAGGGTTGTCATTTACTGTCCTAGTGCTAATTGATCAATGTGTGTTTTGCCGCAGCTTGATTGTGACCCTCATGCAAGCGGAACGTCGATCAGGACAAGGAAGCTCTTGACGCATGCTTTTCGTACTTCCCATGTCACTCGTTCTCCCTTAGTGCCCATGAACCCATCGCCAGGCGTGAGATGTAGCACCTCTCCAGAAGGGTGCGTGATCACGACTTCGCCTTCCAGAAGTGTGGCGTGTTCGGTAAAGGGATAGTCGATGTCAAATGTACCCGATTCGCAACGCCACACCCCGGCACAGAAGGGACCGTCAAGGCTACCCCAATCGACTCGCACAAAAGTTTGTGGAACCGTCGCTCCGGTGACTTCGCCACCGAGATCGGTGATTGGACCATTATCGATTAATCCTCGGTTGTCGTTTCCCGGTTTGTATTGACGCATGCCGAAAACCTGTTTTTATAGCCTGTCTCAATGGACAGTGTAATGAACGAATCTCCTAATCGCTTTGCAGATGACGACAGCCTTTCGACCAGTATGGGCCGTAGCGGGTGAAGCGTGCATGTATGTGTTCAGACCCCAGGAAGATCCTGAGAGGTTGGCGTAATCGACTGTTCGAACCCATCCCATAGCTGGCTGCGAATCCCCTCCCAGTAGAGCGACGCTAGCGGATTCGGCTAAATCGATCGAGGTAGGTCTTGGTACCAACTATCCGTTCGGATCTCACTTACGTCTAATTGCGACGACTGTCGTTGGAAAAAAACCCGCTTGCGATGTTCCGCCTTCTGGTTAAGCTGCTGCAAGCCGATGGCTGATGAATTAATCGTACGGCTGTCAGTGTGACAACTCAGGCACGTAATAGGAGCAACTTTTCCATGAAATTGAACGAAAACATCTCTGCGGTGATTACAGGCGGTGCATCTGGTCTGGGTGCTGCCACCGCTAGGGCGTTGGCAAGCCAAGGCGTCAAGGTTGCGCTCTTTGACCTGAACGAAGAAAAGGGTTCGTCCCTTGCGAATGAGATTGGTGGGGTGTTCTGCAATGTGGATGTGACTTCAGACGAGTCTGTGGACGCCGGATTTGCAGCTTCGCGTGCCGCGATCGGCCAGGAACGGGTGCTCGTGAACTGCGCAGGGACGGGCAACGCGATCAAGACCGTGAGCAGAGACAAGACCGATGGCACGATTTCCCACTTCCCGCTGGATAAATTCGATCTCATCATCCAGATCAATTTAGTGGGTACCTTCCGGTGCATCGCCAAGTCGGCGGCTGGCATGCTGACGCTGGACCCCATTGAAGGGGAGCGTGGTGCCATGATCAATACAGCCTCTGTGGCTGCGGAAGACGGCCAAATTGGCCAGGCTTCGTATTCGGCCTCCAAAGGAGGTGTGGTTGGCATGACCTTACCCATTGCGCGTGATTTAGCTCGAGAGCTGATTCGGGTCAACACCATCTTGCCGGGCATATTCGATACGCCGCTTATGCAAGGTGCGCCTGATAACGTCAAGCAAGCGCTGGGCGCTCAAGTGCCTAATCCTTCACGCCTTGGCAATCCGGAAGAATACGCATCACTCGCCGTAGAGTTGATTCGTAACCCTTACATGAATGGCGAGGACATCCGTTTGGATGGTGCCATCCGTATGGCGCCGAGATAGCAGTTTAACGGTGAGGCCATGGCGCTGCGCGTACGGTAGCGCTACATAACAACAATCAGGGCCATTACCTATGACCAACCATAGTGGGGACAATCCATACGCCAGTAAGTCGGCGAGATATTACGCGGTGGGCCTGCTCACGCTTGTCTATACCTTCAACTTCATCGACAGGCAGTTACTCGCAATATTGCAAGAGTCGATCAAGGCAGACCTTGATCTGATGGACTGGCAGTTGGGGCTGCTGACGGGATTTGCCTTTGCGCTCTTCTATGTGACAGCCGGGATACCCATCGCCCGTTGGGCTGATAGAAGCAACAGACGCAACATCGTGGCACTGGCAGTAGGTACTTGGAGTTTCATGACGGCGATCAGCGGCCTGGTACAAAACTACACACAACTGCTGCTGGCACGAGTGGGGGTTGGTGTCGGTGAGGCCGGGGGTAGTCCGCCAGCACACTCGATTATTTCTGACATATTTCCGCCTGAGAGTCGCGCAGGGGCGTTAGCCTTTTACTCCATGGGGGTGAACTTCGGTATTTTGTTCGGTTTTCTAGCCGGCGGATGGCTGAACGAGGTATTTGATTGGCGCATTGCCTTCATGGTGGTGGGGTTGCCGGGCATTGCGGTGGCGTTAATCGTGCGCTTTACACTTCGCGAACCGATTCGTGGCTTGTCGGAGAACCGACAGATATCTCCCGACGCCACGCAACCTCTGGGCGAGGTCCTGCGATTGTTGTGGAGCCGCATGGCATTCAGACACATTGCGCTGGGCGCCGCACTCAACGCATTTGCCGGCTACTCCATTTCAAACTGGACTGCGTCTTTCATGATAAGAACCCATGGCATGACCACCGGCGAACTGGGGACCTGGCTTGCCGGCATTCAAGGCCTGGGTGGCGCCATAGGAGTACTGTTGGGCGGGCTGATTGCAGAGAGATTGGCGCGCAACAATGTACGCTGGTACATGTGGGCGCCTGCGCTCACCGGACTTGTTTGTCTGCCTTTTATGGTTGGCGTGTATCTTGTTAGCGATGCGTATATGGCGTTGGCACTCTCTGTCGTGCCGGGTGTGTTGTTTAACGTTTATCTCGGCAACGCCTTAGCGATGACACACGGCCTGGTTGGCCTACGCATGCGCGCACTTGCGTCCGCCATTTTGTTTTTCATCTTGAACATTATCGGGCTTGGCATGGGTCCTTGGTTGGTCGGGGTATTGAGCGATACGTTGGCACCGACTTTCGGAATAGACTCGCTGCGATATGCCATGTTGTATTTGTTGCCGCCAGCCATGGCCTGGTCGGTTGTGCATTTCTTTTTGGCTTCAAAGCACCTGAAACAGGATCTGGCCAATGCACCACAGTAGTTGCATGAATTGCGACTGACTGTCCTCGCGCATCGCTAACACGGTCCGATCATTGTCGGCTCATAACAATGCACGAATTAGCGGTTGGTGAGTACGACTCTTTCGATCAAGCGCGCTTAGGGCTGTGTCGGGGGTGTGCTCATCCATCGGTTGCTGCTTCCTAGGGGTGTATTTGCCTTTTGTTCACGCACGCCATTACCCGTTAAGATATCGATTCCATTCGCCAAAGTAGTGCCTGACTTTGAAAGCTTACGTAGTTGTGATCAGCCTGCTGTTGATCCTGTTTGGCAGCATCGGTGCATACCTCATGCAGCGGTTCAGCGCGTTTGCGAATATGGACTTCACACCGCCACCGGTGACGATTGCGGTGTCACCAGCTGAGCAGGAAGTTCGCATTAGCGCCTTGAGTGCAGTGGGTACTATTAAAGCCGTACGCGGTGTCGAGCTCACCTCTGAATCCAGTGGCGAAATTACCTCGATCTTGTTTGATTCGGGGGATCAGGTGAAGGCCGGGCAAACTCTGGTGGTTTTGAATGACGAAGTCGAGCGTGCCAGTCGTCAAAACCAAATCGCGAGCTTAGAGCTGGCGCAGATTCTATTCGATCGCGACAGTGCCCTCGTGCAACAAAAATCCATCCCGCAAACTCAGTTCGATCGTTCGCGGGCGGATCTGGAGCGCGCCCGGGCTCAGCTTCAAGAAACCGAGGCGCGTCTCGACAATAAGCGCATAGAGGCACCTTTTGCCGGGACCATGGGTATTCGTCGGGTCGATGTAGGTGACTATCTTTCTCCGGGTTCGATCATTGCCACGTTGCAAGATCAGACAGAATTGGAGATCGATTTTACGGTGCCTGCGCGTTATGCACCGAAACTGAGAGCCGGGCTTAAGGTGACCGTTCAGGTCGATGGGTTTGATGATCAAGTGTTCAGTGCAGAGGTGACTGCAGTTGATGCAAGCATTGATGCGGATACCCGTAACGTTTTGCTGCGGGCGAAGATTGCAGATGCGCAAGGTCTTATGCCGGGGATGTTTGCAAGGCTTGAGCTCGACCTCGGAGAACGTCAACAGGTAGTCACCATTCCCGAGACTGCGATGACCTATGCCTTACAAGGCAACACGGTTTATGTACTTACCGAACTGGATGATGGTGGACTCACCGCACTTGCTCGCGTGGTGAAGGCGGGCAGTGTCGTGGATGGACGGGTGGCGATACTTGATGGCTTGCAGGCCGGTGAGCGCGTTGTCAGCGTCGGCCAGAACAAGTTGTATCGCGGTGTAAAGGTTGTGATTGATGAAAACGTGCAACTATAGCTGTGCTTAAGTTCACCGACATATTTATTCATCGACCGGTGCTCGCGGTGGTGCTCAGCGCTGTGTTACTGCTCATGGGTTTGCAGGCCGCAACGCAACTGTCGTTGCGTGAATATCCGGAAGTGGAAAAGAGCGTCATCTTTGTCACCACAGCATTTCCCGGCGCGAGCGCTGAAACCGTGCAGGGATTTGTTACCAATCCGCTACAACGACGTATCGCGGCTGCCAAGGGCGTGGAATACGTCACGTCCGAGAGCAACCCAGGCATCGCTCAAATAGAAGTTTGGGTGCGGCTAGGCGAAAACTCGACCGAGGTCATGAGCGAGGTGATCACCAAGATCAATGAGGCGCGCTTTGAGTTGCCTCGCGAGGTAGAGGACCCCGTGGTCACCAATCGCACGGGTGGTGACGCGATGATGTATCTCGCCTTTCTGTCTGAGCAGATGTCAGTGCAACAAGTGGTCGACTATGTGGCGCGTTCGGTTCAGCCGGTACTCAGCACGGTGGAAGGTGTGGGTGAAGCGCGTATCTTGGGGAGCGGTAACTTTGCCATGCGCGTATGGCTGAATCCGGCAAGAATGGCTGCCTTCAACGTGACTGCCATCGATATCAGCAACGCTATTCAAAGCAGCAACTATGTCTCCGCTGCAGGTACGACACGGGGTGAATTGGTGCGTGCCAGTGTGGATGCAGAGACGGATGTGAAAGATCCTGAGAGTTTCGCGCAAATTGTGGTCCGCCAGGAGGGTGACCAGCGGGTACGGCTGGGGGACGTCGCCGAGATCGAATTGGCCAGCGAGACATTCGAGTCTGCCGTGTACTCCAGCGGTCAAGAGACGATGTTCGTTGCGATTACAGAAGCACCCGGCGCAAACCCCCTCGAGGTGGCCCGCAATGTCAAAGCCAAGATCGCAGAGTTGGAACGCCAACTACCCGCCGATCTCACGATCTTCATGGATTCTGATGGTTCGAAGTACATTAGTGAAGCACTGAATGAAGTCATTCAAACACTGGTTGAAGCCTCGATTATCGTGGTGCTGGTTATACTTATCTTCCTGGGTTCGCTGCGTGTGGTGGTGATACCCATTGTCGCCATCCCACTTTCTCTGACGACGGTATTGTTTCTGGTTTGGCTGATGGGATTCTCCATCAACCTGCTGACACTGTTGGCGATGGTGATCGCAATCGGACTGGTCGTGGACGATGCCATCGTCGTTGTGGAAAACGTCCACCGCCATATCGAAGAGGGTAAGACGCCGATAGATGCTGCGTTGGTGGGTGCGCGGCAGGTCGCGTTGCCGGTGATTGCGATGACCTTAACGCTTGTCGCGGTCTACTTGCCCATTGGCTTTCTGGGTGGTTTGACGGGAGTGCTCTTCAGCGAATTTGCGTTGACCCTCGCCGGTGCAGTGATGGTATCGGGCGTGATAGCTCTGGTGTTGAGCCCCATGATGTGCGCCTACCTGTTGAAAGGTCATAGTGATCAGGGTCGGGTAGCAGATTGGTTGGATGCGCGTTTCGCCAGCCTGCATCAGTCTTACGAAAAATCTCTGGCGCATTGCCTCAACAATCGCGGTGCGGTGATGCTCTTTGCCATAGTGCTGTTCTTGAGTTTGCCGCTGTTTTATCAACTGGCCCAAAAAGAGCTGTCCCCGGAGGAAGACAGCGGCAGCATTTTCGCCGTCGCGACGCCACCCGATTACAGTAATTTGGACTATACGACTTACTTTCTCGACCAGATGGTAGACGCCTGGCGCACGGTTCCGGAGGTGACCCATTCGTGGCAGGTGAATGAACCCAATTCCGTGTTCGGTGGGATTGAGCTCAAACCCTGGGACCAACGAGAACGCTCACTCGAAGAGATTCGCCAGGAAGTACAAGGCAAATACAACAAGATCAGTGGCCTAGAAATCTTCACGTTTGCGTCTGGCGGCTTACCCGGTGCGTCTTCCGGCTTACCGTTGCAGTTTGTTATCTCCGCGAACGTCGGTTATGGAGAACTTGATCGCGTCGCAGAAGAAGTATTGGCCAAAGCGCGACAGTCTGGGAAGTTTGCGTTCGTTAACAAAGACCTTCGCTTCTCACGTCCGGAGGTGAGAGTAGACATAGATCGAGAGCTTGCCGCCCGATTGGGAATCTCAATGCAAGAGATTGGACAAACGCTGCAGGTGATGTTGGGTGAAGCTGAGACGAATCGTTTTAGTATTGAAGGCCGTAGCTACAAGGTAATTCCCCAGGCGGCTCGCGGTTTCCGCCTCACCAAGGAATGGTTGGAGCGTTATTACCTGCGCACCACTGATGGTTCTTTGGTGCCGATGTCGACGGTGATCACGCTCCGCCAAACCGTTGAGCCAAACACGCTCAGGCAGTATCAACAATTGAACAGTGTGACGGTGCAAGGACTGGTCCTTCCGCCTAACACATTGGGCGACGGACTCGATTTCCTCGAACAGGCATTGAACGAAGTCGCACCCAGCGGTTATCGGGTCGGATATCAGGGAGAGTCGCGACGCTTCATTCAAGAAAGCCAGGGGTTCTTGGCATTGTTCGCCACCTCGCTCATTTTTATCTATTTGGTGTTGTCTGCGCAGTTCAATAGTTTTCGGGATCCATTTATCGTACTGATCAGTGTGCCGTTGTCGATTTTTGGTGCCATCGTACCGTTAGCCCTCGGCTGGGCGACGCTCAATATTTACACGCAGGTTGGATTGCTTACGCTGATTGGTTTAATCAGTAAGCACGGTATTCTCATTGTCGACTTCGCCAATCGACTGCGAGAGGAAGGTGCAACTTCATATGACGCGGTTTTGCAGGCGGCAGGTTTAAGATTGCGCCCGATTTTGATGACCACCTTTGCGACGGTGTTGGGTGTGGTGCCGCTGCTACTCGCGTTTGGTGCAGGTGCAAACTCGAGGTTTGCAATAGGCTTGATGATCGCGGCAGGCATGTTGGTGGGCACGATATTTACTCTTTATGTGTTGCCAACTTTTTATATTGTCGTCGGTAAAAGAGCGGAGAAAGAAATCCTCGAAGAAACGGTGAGCGCGAGTTTGGATGCACCGCAGTCTATGGGTTCTTGATCATGGGCGGATGCTCATGCGTGTACTGCCTGTTATGTGAGTGGTAAACCCAAAATGGAACTATGCGCGAACGGTGCGACCTCAAAGAATTTTCATGCCCCATCAAAAATCCTTGGTAATTTTCGCCGGCGACCTGATCACACCTCGCGCGGTATCTTCCGACGCCACCGACATACGGCATGAACAGACGCGGCTTACCGGTAATATTGCTACCCAGGTACCAGGAGTGACACGAAGGTGAGGTCAATGCGGTTTGGCTAGCGACTTGATTGACCTCCTCTATCCACTGATCTTCTGCGATAGGCAATCTTGGGATCAAGCATTGATGGTAGCTCGTCATTCAGAAGTGGATTTTGATGATATTGAACGGTTCGCTCAGGAAGAAGTCGCAGACCTGGGAGACGTCGAGAAGCTTCGTTCAGCGGCGAGCCAGTAGCAAACCGCGTTCTTCGAGCGGATAGATCTGGGGTAAAAAAAGTATCGGTCGGAGTACGCGAACGCATGCGTTCGCGGTCACTGAGTCCGAGCGGCTTACCGGCTCGCGAGGGAGGACGAAGTGAGTGGCGAATCTAGGTGGTTGATGGTCGAACCGCGGTGAGGGGCCTGCGATAAGCGTAGCGAATCGCGTCAGTAAGCCGCCGGAGTGGACTTAAGTTAAAAGATGGTGCTGTTCGGAGTGAGAGGATTTGAACGGGTCGCCTCGCAGCGGAGGCCCGGGGCCGGAGCCGGTGACAGTGCTGATTTAAAATGAAGACGATTCAGTTTTTGGTCGGAGTGAGAGGATTTGAACGGGTCGCCTCGCAGCGGAGGCCCGGGGCCGGAGCCGGTGACAGTGCTGATTTAAAATGAAGACGATTCAGTTTTTGGTCGGAGTGAGAGGATTTGAACGGGTCGCCTCGCAGCGGAGGCCCGGGGCCGGAGCCGGTGACAGTGCTGATCTAAAATGAAGACGATTCAGTTTTTTGGTCGGAGTGAGAGGATTTGAACCTCCGGCCCCTACGTCCCGAAAGTTAAATATACAACCTAACCTATTGAATTAATTAACTTTTTATGGAGTTCGACTGTAGCGATTTGCACGACAGAGCAGGACGAAGCAGAACTGAGTTATCGAAATTTTATCGAGCTGGATTCCGTCAAGCACCAGCGAACGGCTTAACTTTGTGCGCGAGGACGATTTCTTGTTGAGTAACACTAATAGTTAGTAGGTCGGTTAGCTTCGCCGAAGCTGTTTGGTTTGTTGAAGCGATATAGTTGATACATCCAACGATTGATCGAACTTCCCTTAGCCGTACATCTCCGGATAGCTGACTAAGCGCCAAAATCCGCGATCGCACCAGTTCTCTATACGGCTTTGAAATCGTGGGGATACCATTATTGGTCGTGTAACCCGTAACCTCTTGGTGAGTGTGTCTTGGTTCTATTTTTGTTTTGTGCCTCGAAATCACGAATCCAGATCTCTGGACAACACGAATGGCTTCCTGGAGATGCATGCGAGGGTTTGGTCCCGATATCGTTATATCGTCTATATATCTCGTATAGCGGTGACCAGTAGATTCGATCTGACTAACCAGTTCTGCTTCTTCGGGCCCAAGAACCAGATTGGCGATTGGAGCGCTTGTTGGTGAGCCTTGAGGTAGCGCTCCCTCGTATGTCGTCAGGCGAGTTAGATAGCGGGATATCTTGGTCGAGAACCCTAAAGTGCGCCACGCTCGAAACACATGGGTGGGGGTAATGCTAGGAAAAAAGTCCTTGATGTCTACTTTAACGATGGTGGCAGCACCCGCGTGCACGTCGGCATTCGTCTTCGCTGATCGCCCTTTGATTGCACCGTGCAAATATGACGGCCAGTCCACGTTTCGAAATAGCCTTCTAACTAGTGCTCGTTGAACGCTTTTGAGTTCTTTTGAGGGGAGATTTAAGTCGCGAGTCTTACTGCCGGTTCTAATCGCGCCATAGCGATAGAGTTCTTGAGACGTTGCGGCAAGCGTTAAGAACTCCTTCTGATCCACCTTAACTAGGTGGCAGAAGTTCCGTAGCGAAACGAACGACTTACAGTAACCGGGCCTGATCTGGGGATGATTCATCACTAGAGACCAAAATCTCAAGTAGCGATTTCGCGAGAGCCGCGACCTCCTCTGGTGGTCGACTTGATATCTCATCAGGATCAGCGGCCAACAACATGAAAAGGTGTGATGGTATCTGCAGCGCTGTACAAAACTCTTCTATAGTTTTGATACTTGGGTCACGATCACCCTTCTCAACGAGTGAAACGTAGCTCTTGGTGACACCGGATCTGCGTGCGAGTTCTTGTTGCTGCATGCTGCGAGCCGCCCGACAAGTTCTTAGAGCTCTTCCATAGTTCATAAAATTACCTAGACCACTTCGATTGGCTACTCACGATTAAGATAAAGCTCGCAAGCGACTCGGCTTGCTGTTCCGATGACGAAGCGAACTTCGTCTCGCCTTACAACATGACCGCGTTTCATACGTCTCACAATCCTCTTCGCTCGTTCAATCTTCTGCCGTTCAACTTGGCTTTCTTCAGGGTCTTCTCTTAGCCACACCTCGAAGATGTATAGTGCGGCATCAAGGTCTTTAGACATTGGCATTTCTCCTTAATGGTTGCCGTTCAATTCAGGGTCGAAACGACCCCGTCTCCAACAGCCGTTCCGCTGAATTGCCTGAAGTGCCAAGTGGTCTAGGCATTGGTGCAGTACGAAGTACTGCCCGTCTCCCAAACGCTACGTCCCTGCACCGGGGTGCCGAAACTATGGGTAGGCGGGAATTTGCGAACTGTTTTTTTTCACAGTCGCGGCATAAGCGTGGATTCACTTACGCCTTTAGTGCACGGGCAAAGCCCATCGGCGGACATCGTCCGCCCTTTCGCGGAATATCACGGAGTTACTTGTCTAAAGAGCGACAGCGCTTTCCAGCGCCCAGATTGCATATGTTACGGATCTCGTGGTTCTTGTCAACTCAGTCAACTTATAGTTGGCACAGTTGCTCTTAATCCACACAAAAAGTGTTGATATGAACACAATATGTGTTTATATGGACACAAAATGTGTAGAATCTTTGACCATCATGAATCAGCAACTTGAAGCAATTTTTGGTAGCAAGTCGGCGGCAATCACCCTGTTGTTTTTGCAGAACTACGGTGAGGGGCATGTCAGCAGGATCGCCCAGACTTTTGGCGTGCCTCAGACTGCAATCAAACGTCAGCTACTGCAATTTGAAAGTGCGGGACTATTAGTGAGTCGAGTCATTGGTAGGTCCCGTGTCTTCACATGGAACCCGCGAAGTTCTACGGCGAAAAATCTTCGAACATTCTTGGAAGGAGAACTTGAAAAACTACCGACTGACGTTCAGCGCCAATACTTCAGGCAGAGACAGCGTCCACGTAGATCAGGTAAACCGCTAGAGAGTTCCATTGGAAATTAACAGTAACACCACGGACATCGAACTCGCCGTACTGGTCAGCAAAGCGCTAGAGGATGCGGGTATCACTGCAACTCTGGTTGGGGGCGCTGCAGTCAGTATTCACTCAGAAAATGAGTACAAATCAATGGACCTAGACTTTGCTACGGCCGCAATGCGAGAAAGCCTTACGATGGCGCTTGAGCCGTTAGGTTTTCAACTAGCAAAAGACAAACGACACTTCGTGCATCCCGGTACTGAGTACTTTATTGAATTCCCGCCATCACCATTGGAGTTTGGGAATCGAATGGTGCAACACGCTGATATTCCACGGCTGGAAACGGAGTGGGGACCATTGAGGGTAATTACACCAACGCTTTGTGTAATGGATCGCCTAGCGGCTTACTGGCACTGGAATGATAGGCAATCTTGGGATCAAGCATTGATGGTTGCTCGCCATTCGGAGGTGGATTTTGATGATCTTGAAAGGTTCGCTCAGGAAGAAGGTGTAGATCTGGCAGACATAGCAAAACTTCGTTCGGCATCGGGACGGTAGCAAACCCTACCTGCGGTAGGTTCGTTCCATAGTTCCGCTTGCTGGCAGTTGCAAGTGCCCACTCGCTTCTCCGAGATTCTCGCTTTCTGATTTGGGGTCAGCGGGCAGAGCTACGTCTTCTTTCGACCCTTCTAAGACATTCTCCAACGCGCAGATTATTGGCAGCTTTCGATTGATGCATCGCACAGTTGAAGTCGTTTGAAGTTCATCAGCGATCTGTTGTGAACAGATCTGAAAGCCGACTAGAAATGGGCCTGCCTTCTCAGTTTGCAAACGGTGCTGCAATCTTCTGGGTAAAATCGTGCCGTCCCGACTAAAAATCCCTTTAAAACAATCGGTTAGAGGCTGATGGGTGCTTCTCTGATTCCTGGTCCTGGTCCTGGTTCTGGTCGACTTGTAGGATGTTGGTTGGGTTCGAAGTTGTTGAAATCCTACCAGTTAGAACTCCGTTCATAGCCTACTCGGCATGCTCGGGTGGAAACTAGCGGAAATCTCTCCCTTCAATCGTCCTTATACTAGCGAAGGAGTGATTGGAGGGTGTGTGGACGACATTCGCGATGTTTTTCTATCGATACGGCTTGGGATAGCGCGTGCCGTGTCTAGGATCGTGCCACCTCACGAAGTCGAGGATATTGTTCAAGAAACGTACGTGCGCCTGTGTCAAGTCGGCGCTCCCGAACGGATCCATCATCCGAAGTCCTACCTCTACAAGACTGCACGTAACCTAGCGTTAGACAGCTTAAAACGTGCCGATAATCGCATCACTGAATCGTGGCACGAGGAAGTGGAAAGTGGCGGTGATCTTGCCAGATTGTCGCTCGATGAAACGTTTGAGCAAGCGGCCTCAAGCGAAGAGTTTGGGCATTTTTGCGAAGCCGTGCGACAGCTACCAGTACAGGCAAGGCGAGTATTTGTTCTCAAGAAAGTGTATGGACATTCGCAGCGAGAGATCGCTAGTGAGCTGGGGCTCGCAGAAAGTACCGTTGAGAAACACATTGCGTTAGCAGTAAGACGGTGCACAGTTTTTATGCAAGAACAGGCGTGGCGCGAATCTGGCGAAGACAGACAATCGAAAGGAGGTCCGCGGTGAGTAAGGTCTACCGATTCGATCCAGAACTTAAAGATGGCGATCGACACTTCGTAGAGGCGAGTGAGTGGATTGCGAAGATGGACAAAGGGCTGTCGGAATCGGACGCCGAAGCATTGTCAACCTGGATGCGGGTTAATCCACGGAACGAAACACAGCTGCTTGCGATGGCGCGGACTTGGGACAAAATGGACGCGCTGGCGCGCTTATCTGAAGTGTTTCCGCATGCATTTGAAACCGCGCCGCCTCCGGTTCAACAGGTGACCCGTCGGTTTGCCTATCGGTTTGTTAGTGCCGCCTCGTTTGTCGTTATCTTCGCGATTGGGATAGCGGCCGTCCTCATGAATCAACCCAGCGACAGAGAGCCAACGTCCGATGCCGCAGTATCCGATACCGCAACATATGAAACCGCCATTGGTGGTATATCGACCATCGAGCTGGCTGATGGATCCGTTATCACACTCAATACGAATAGCCGTGCAATTGTGGGCTATAGCGCGCAACAGCGCATCGTCCAGCTTGAGCGAGGAGAAATACATATCGATGTTGCGCACGACCCAACAAGACCACTCAGCGTTATTGCGGCCGGACGTATTGTCCAAGCTGTGGGGACGTCTTTTAGTGTGAGGATTGATGATTCCCAGCGAGTTGAAGTTTTAGTCGCGGATGGTCGCGTTCAGATTGGTGTGCGTGAACCAGGCACAGCTGATACTGATCAGTTAGGACGTCCGAACGAATGGGCAGACCAGTCTTTTCTCATTGCGCAAGCCGAGCGCGCGGTTCTTAACTCCGGTGAGGAAGCTGTGGAAGTGCTTGAGCCGGAAGAAATCGAAGTGCAGCTATCCTGGCGAAATGGAAATCTGATTTTCCGGGGCGAATCACTTGCGACCGCGGTTGCGGAAGTAGGACGCTACACGCCGGTGGAGTTCGTCATAGAAGATGAGGATTTGCGACGGGTCCGCGTGGCGGGATTGTTCAAAGCAGGTGACGTGTCAGGGTTCCTGTCGTCGTTGGAAGCCAACTTCGACATTGTGTACGAACGTGCTGACGATGAAACCATACTTCTCTCTGCCGAAAAGAATCGACGCACGGATGCTGCGAATTAGCGGCCGCGGGCTTTTTACACCTGTCGACTGGCGGATTTTTACCAGGCAATCGTCTTACTCACCAGCAGGCCGACATGTTGCTGCGCGGGCGATGAGTGTCCTTTGGGGCACGTGCGCTCGGTTGAGACCGGGATGTCTGGCGATCGCTTTGTGCGTGACTTTGTTCGCTCACGCAAGCGATACAGTGACCTTTGATATTCCAGAGCAACGAGCCGACCTTGCGCTCATCGCATTTGCGGAGCAGGCGGATCGAACGTTGTTGTTTTCATTTGATGAAACCAATAACAAGACAGCGAACCGCTTACGCGGCCAATATAAAGTTGTAGAAGCGCTAGAGCTTTTACTCGTCGGGTCCGGGCTTTCCATTTCGATGGGCACCGAAGGGCAACTCAGTGTTGTTCAAGAAGCGGAATCGAATGGGGAGATAGTTGTGAAGAAACCAAGATCATTGTTAGCCAGAATCGGTACGGTGCTGACCGGTGCTATCGCGGGTTCAACTGCGATCGCGCAAGAATCGGGTGAGACGGGGGCTCAGAACGATAACGAAGGTTACATAGAAGAAATAGTGGTCACGGCCACCTATCGGGAAACCAATCTCATGGATACCCCGTTGGCCATCAGTGTGGTGGACGAGGACATGATCGAGCAATTGGGAGCCACAGATATATCCGGGGTATTTCGGTCCATCCCTGGATTTAACGTCGCCGGTTCCGACACCGGCACCAACCGGTTTGTTGTCCGCGGGATTTCATCACAAACCGGGGCTGGCTCAGCCGCGCAAACTTACGCGTCTGTGGCCACTTACATTGACGATACACCCATGACTTCGGCAACGGGTCCTGCTCGCCAACTGGCAGGTTCGCTGTTTGATATCAAGCGGGTTGAAGTTTTGAAAGGCCCGCAAGGGACGCTATTCGGGGAGGGCTCACAGGGAGGCACCATCCGCTACATCTACAACGAAGCCGATCCGTCTGCGCTCGATTTCAAAGTCAAAGCTGGGTTTAACACTCAGGATGAATCGGACGACACTGGATTCCGGGCCGACGGTATGATCAACCTGCCGCTGAGTGACAACTTTGCTGTGCGCGTGTCCGCGTTTAGTGAGGAGAGAGCGGGTTGGATCGATAAAACCAACATATCGCCCATTGAAGAAGACATTAACACGTTGAAATCGGTAGGCGGGAGACTATCAGCGAAGTGGGATATATCGGATGCGCTTACCGCTAAAGCTTCTGTTTTCCATACCGATACGGAAACTGAAGGAGCAGCCATTGCCCAGATGCCGTATGTTGAAAACCAGAACGGGCGTATACCCGGCAGGCCGGCGACATCGGAAGATGAGTTCACCTTGTACAACCTGCGTTTCGACTATGAACTGGCGGGCGCCACCTTCACCTCCACCACTTCGTATTTCGAGCGCGACACCAACGCCCAGGCGGAAACGCTCGCCTCGTTGGCCGGTTTGTTAGATCGGTTTGTAGGATTGGGTGTCAACCTGGCATCCCTCGGTGCTGGCGGCCCGATTGTGATTCCCTGTAATCCCGGTCCTCAGGATCCGTTCTTTAGCAATCTCGGAGCTTGCCCTTACGGCGATGGACTCAGTCTCCGTGCCCTTAACAACGACAGCACAGCAGAGAGCGAGCGCTTCATTCAGGAATTCCGGCTGGTGTCTGACGGAGAAGGTCCATGGCTTTGGACGCTGGGCGCGTTCTACAAGACCAGCGAGGATTATCGCGAGGATTTCCAGCCCATCTCAATGAATCCTGGTCGGGAGGCGTTGCAGCCCGTCTTTGCGGCACTGTTCATGGATCCCTCCAACCGGCACACGACTGAACTGGACGAGATATCCGTATTCGGTGAGGTGACTTATGCGTTCAACGAACAGTGGGAGGCCACTGTCGGCGCGCGGTTTGCCAAATTGGAGCAGGAGTTCGAAAACACTGCTACCGGAACCGATGATTCGCCCATATCTCCCAAAGCGGTGCTCTCGTTTCGCCCAACGGACGACCAACTCTACTATTTCAGCTATGCCAACGGCTTCAGACCGGGCAATGTAAACAACGGCCAGGAGTTCAACGTTCGGCAGTTTACGGCGAATGGATTGCCGCAGCAGTTTATCGATCGAGCAGCTTCTCTTATCACCTACGAAAGTGACGAGGTCGACAGCTTCGAATTGGGCGCCAAGCTGACCTTTGCAGATGGTCGGGCGCAACTCGCCACGTCGGCGTACTATATGGATTGGAGCGACACCATTATGCAGTTCGTAGACCCAACCATCCCTTCGGTGAACAACACGTTTAATCGGAATGCGGGTGCAGCTCATTCACAAGGTGTCGAGTTGGAGCTTACTTGGATGCCCGTCGACAGTTTGAACGTCCGCCTGGCAGCGGATTTCAACGAGGCTGAAACAGACAATGACAATCTTGCGAACGGCGTGCCGGAAGGTAACCGCCTCGTCTATGCACCGGAGTGGTCGACCTCACTCAGCGTTGACTATCTATTCGACATTGGCTCGTTGCAGGCACGATTACGGGCGGACCACCAGCGGGTCGATGACCAGTTTGGAGACCCCGAAAACACGCTGAAGATCGATGGATACGACGTAACGAATCTGCGGTTCACTCTGACGGATCCGGCGGACAGCCGCTGGAGTGCATCTTTGTTCGCCAACAATGTCACCGGAGAGGACTCACGCCTTAGCGTCGTTACCCTGGTCGGGACCGTCAGCAACGTGTATATCCAACCGCGAGTAGTGGGTCTAGAACTCACCTGGCAAGCCCGATAGCAGCAGATCAGGAGAAAGTCCCGGTGAGTTTGTCTGAATACAAAGCGTACCCGGACGCCGACGTGCTAATGGAGCAGATTGAGGCGTTCGATCTACATCGCCACATGGTTGAACTGCAAGCCTACGGGCTCACAATCGTTCCGCCTGAGAAGTTGAAACTGCCGGAAGGGTTTGTCGTACGGTTGCGCAGCGCAATCATATCGGCCTGCGAAAGACGAAATAGTATTCAGTTGGGCGATGTCAAGACGGTGGAGGCGGTGCCCGAAACTGCGAACAGTAATAGCTGGGATCTATTGCAGGAAGATGAAGTCTTTGTAGAGGCCGCTACCCACCCTGTATGCCTGACGTTCGTACGCTGGCTGCTTGGACAGAGTGCGGTCTTGGCTGGCCAGTCCTGGATCATCAAAGGCAAGGGTGCCGGAGGTCTTCCGTTGCATAACGATAATCACGGCATACCGCCCGGCTCCGGGTCAATAGCGCACATGTGCAACACATCGTGGCTCTGCACGGACTACACAAGTTCCGCTGACGGTCCCACGGTATTTGTTCCAGGCAGCCACATCTATGGAAGAGCGACGCTGCCGCATGAATCAGACCTTAGGCAGACGCCGTTCAAATGTGTGCCATTGATTGCTGAGGCCGGATCGTTGGCAGTGTGGAACGGAAATACCTGGCACGCCGCGGAACCGCGCACCAGTCCCGGTTTTCGCGTAACCCTGGTGCAAACATACATGCGTAGCTATATGCGGCCGCAGACTGACTATTCGGTTAATTGCCCTGCTGAACTGCTGGAGAAGAATCCGGAACTGGAGCGCATTGCTGGTAAACCTTTGAATCCTTTTGCAGATCCCCGTAATCCCGATCCAGAGCGTATAGCACCATTTGTGCGCGCGGGAACCGATCCTTTTGCGTAGTCCAGGTCACACAGACGCGCAGGTGGAACAAGAGAAAGTGGAGTTTGCCAGCCATGCCTGGATCGAACTGGCAGAATCAATACTCACTGACCTGGTGAGCACACAGGGCAAACCAGAAGATGAGTTCGCTGTGTGTGAAGTCTTTCATAATGTACCTGAGCATGTCCATTTTGAAGGTACGGTCGCCTGGCACTTCCACATAACTGGCCGAAGTGTTGTTGTAGGCGTCGGTGAAGTGGAAGACGTTGATATGCGTATCGTTGCGGAATACACGGAGGCATTGGTTGCTGCCAGGCTTGTTTACCCGCCGGACGCACTTGCTGCTCGAGAACCCGATGCAATCCAACTACCAGAGTACCTGCTAGAGCTGCACAATCGCCTTGCGGTCCGCACTGCATAGCGTAATGAGCAGTATACAGGGGCAACGCCGTCGTAAGATCAGCCCGCGCGTGAAGCTGGCCTTTTCGGTGGGGTCTTTGGAAGACGCCATGATGCAGGCTGCATCCATTGCAACCATGCTGTTTTACAATCAGGTCTTGGGTGTCTCTGCAGCATTGTGCGGCCTGGCTTTTCTGGTTGCCAGCTTAGTCGACGCGTTTTCTGACCCTTTGATCGGTGCCTGGTCGGACCGAGTGCAGACAAGGTGGGGCCGGCGTCACCCATTTATGCTCCTGTCTGCGCTTCCCATTGGGTTGTTCTTCTATCTGTTGTATCAACCTCCTGACCTGTCGGAGCAGGGTCTCTTTGTTTGGCTGTTGTGCATGTTGGTCGGTGCACGACTGGCGAAAACCTGTTTTTCAGTACCGCACAGCGCGCTTGGTGCTGAGTTAACGGACGACTACCACGAACGAACATCCGTATTCGGTTGGGATTGGGTGATGCGCTTAGGTGGCGCGGTAGTACTCGGTATCTTTGTGTTGTTTGTGATATTCCCGACCACAGCTGAGTACGAAAACGGACTGCTAGATCCCGACCGGTATGTTTATCTTGCCGTGATGGGCGGTATCTTGTCCGCATCGACAGTCTTAACCTGTGCACTTGCAACCCGGGAGCAAATCCCATATCTGCACCAGCAATCAGTATCTGTTGCCAACGCGCTTGACTCGTTCAAGGAGCTCTGGCGTAACTTAAGCGCCTTGTTGGTCAATCCCTCCTACATCGCGATCTGTCTCTGCTGGCTGGTTCTCGCCGTCTCCGCGGGCGTGATTGCCGTCGTGGGAACGTACACGTTCGTTTACGCCTTCGAATTCAGTACGGAGCAAATGGCGGCGCGCGACTTTGTACGCCTGCCTGGGGTATTTCTGGCGTTGTTGCTGGCTTCCTACCTCACCCGTCTGTTGGACAAGAAATACACAGTAATCGCAACCATCGTGTGGTCAACCTTCATGATTGGGCTGCCCTACTGTCTTCGCCTACTGGGTTGGTTACCAGAGAACGGCTCTACCGCACTGTTCATTGCCTTTTTTGGCATTTGGTTGATGGGTTTCCTGACGTTGCCTGTGCCTCCGATAGTGATCGATTCACAACTGGTTGACGTGGCAGACGACCATGAACTGCGTACCGGGAACCGCGCTGAAGGACTGATCTTTTCTGTGCGTACTTTTGCGTTGAAGCTCAGTCAAGGCGTCGGCAGCCTAATAGCCGGTGTAGGTCTTGAGTTGATCGGTTTCCCAGAGAATGCCAGCCCCGATCAGATAACCGAGCCGATGATTGACGGCTTGTTGTTCATGATGGGCCCGCTTTATTACGTCATTGTTGTGTGCGGCGTGGGTTTTGCCTTTATGTATCGCATTGATAAGCGGCGCCACGAAGAAATACTGGGCTTGTTAGAAAAACGCCGCGGCTCAGTGGCCCAAGCCGAAGTGGGGTGAGCGGTCTCATGCTGAAACCAGAATCGCTGGCTACTGACCTGCCAGCTTTGCCGGCCCAGCCGGCTGATGTCCCTTGGCCCACTAAAGGCTGGCCACGGACATCGTTACCACCCAATCCCCGCTTTGAAACATTGGTTGACGAGATTTTTAACCTCACCGGTGTCCAGGGTGACACCCATGCATTTCTGGTCGTCCGTGGCGGTGCGCTGGTATTCGAGCGGTACAACGCGGGTGCAAGTGCCCCCTACCTGCAGTATTCCTGGTCAATGGCAAAGAGCATCACGCAGGCGCTTACAGGTATTCTCGTAAAGCAGGGCAGGCTGGATATCTACGCGCCAGCCCCGGTGCCGGAATGGCAGGGAGATGCCCGGCGTGAAATTACGCTTGATCAGTTGCTCCGGATGTCGAGTGGGCTGGCTTTTCGGGAGGACTACGGTGATGGTCTGATTTCAGATGTTTTCCCGATGCTGCAGTTTGAGGGTCGGCATGATACCGGAGCCTTTGCTGCCGCCATGCCTCTAGAACACGAGCCTGATACCCATTGGTCCTATTCGAGCGGCACGACCAATATCATCTGCCGTATTCTGAAAGATGTGGTGGGCGGCGGCGCATCCGGCATGCTGCGTTTTATGAATGATGAATTGTTCGAGCCCATCGGGATTAGAACGGCAACTCCAAAATTCGATACCTCGGGTACGTTCATCGGTTCAACGTATCTGCTGGCATCACCGCAGGACTTCGCCCGCTTTGGCCTGCTTTACCTGCGCGGTGGTTCGTTCGGTGATCGCGAAATTCTGCCATCGGTCTGGGTCGACTACGCGCGCACACCCACACACCGCAGCGAAACAGAATGTTACGGCGCACACTGGTGGATGAAACCGGACAACCCGGACTGGTTCTATTGTTCGGGTTATGACGGTCAGCGTGTGCTCTGCGTGCCGGAAAAGGATCTGGTTCTGGTAAGACTTGGCCGCACACCGTCGGAGGAGTTCGACTACGTGTGGGACCGGGTATTCGAAATGGTTGAGTACCTTTGAGGCAGCGCCCGAACAACGCTCGCAGCCATGGGAAGTGCACTAAAAAAAAGGGGTAGACATGTTCTTATTCACAGCATGCAATCAAACTATTGTGAAAACGTATCGCGTGCGCAGAACACGGACCATCGCAGGGACGTTGATGGTGTGCTGGGCCATGATAACGCTTACCGTTCCTGTCATGGCCTCGGTCTGGCCTCAACCTGACTGGGAAGTCCGGGCGCCATCGGCAAAAGTCGATCGGGCAAAGCTAGATGCTGTAATTCAGTCTGCCATAGACTCCGGGCCGGAAGGCACACGCGCGATTTTGGTTGTAGAAGACGGCGCCATCATCGCAGAGCGCTATGCGCCGGGTTACGATGCTAATACAAGGTTCATCTCCTACTCGATGGCGAAGAGCTACACTTCGACACTCGTTGGAATCCTTGTCGGCCAGGGGCGCCTCGAGCTGGATGGCCCGGCTCCGGTTCCGGAATGGAGTGCTGCTGGAGATCCCAGGGGCAAGATCCGCCTGGTGGACATGCTGAACATGAGCTCCGGCATTCACTCGAGCGAATCCGCATCCCAGCAGGTAACGGATACGGCGGCGATGCTGTTCGGCGCAGGAAGAAAGGATGTGGCTCGGCACGGTGCCGACCATCCACTTAAGTACGTGCCAGGCAGGTACTGGATGTATTCCAACAGCACGTCAAACGTCCTGAGCGGAATCGTGCGACGTAACGTCGGCGACACGAAAGAAGCCTATCTGAAGTTCGTCAATGAGTATCTGTTTGATCCATTGGGGATGCGATCGACCACGCTCGGGTTTGATGCCCGAGGCACGTTTATAGGGTCCACCTACGTCTGGGCCACCGCTCGCGACTACGCAAAATTGGGACTACTTTATCTTCGAGGGGGTGAGTGGCAGGGCCGACCAATCCTGGCAAAAAACTGGACTAAATTCGTAAGCACCCCGGCGCCCGCATCGAAGGGCGAATACGGCGGACACTTTTGGTTGGGCCCCCAGCCATCAGCAACAGCACAGGACCCGGAGTTAGCCGATTCCAAGGATTGGCCTGTGGACGAATACAGCGCTCGTGGCCTCTTCGGGCAAGTGATATCCATCAGCCCGTCCAAACGCTTGGTCGTGGTCATTCTGGGGCACACGCTACATCTGCCGGCAGGCAAGGGGAATGCCATTCGTGAACACCAGATCATAGATATCTACCGTACAGTGCAAAACTCAACTGAACCGGAGAAGGCCGGCAACCTGCGAGAAGTCATTGCCTCCGTCAGCATCGTGACAGATGCCAGATCAGTTAAACAAAGCGCCGAGAAAATCGAGCCGTCCACAACCAGAGTAAAAGCTGTGGACGTGCCGTTGTTTAACGAATCCCTTTTACCGGATAACCCGTCGGAAGAATCGATTCAGACAAACGCACATAGCCTGGGTTTTATTCACTGCGCCTGTCTGTTCGTACAGGGTGGCTCGCCAGATCAGTGTTTAGCCGACTGGCTGCCGCCGGGAATGGAAGAGATTCTGCCACAGGTGGATACAGCAAATAAGCGCGTTGTGGTGAGCGATGGCCAATGGACAGCCGAAGTTCAGTATGACGGGCCGTCCGTCGGATGCAGCTTTAAATAGGGCAGTTTTAAACAGGCGTAGAAATATGAAAACTTTTGTTTTCCCAGACACAAAATTTGTCGCACTCATTCTAATCACTGGAGGGATGGTTCTCGGATCAGTAGGGATCAGTGCAGATGGAACTAAGTGGGAGATAAACCCGCGAACAGTCCCGATTCCGATGGGTGCGAGTCAGCAATTGCAAGTATCACTTGCGGCGACGCCTGCACCTGATGTTGAGGCGCGTAAAAAAATGGCTGACACGGATATCGATTGGATGGCGTTGATCGAGCAAAGAGCTAACGCGACTCCTCTCGACTTGCCAACGCTTTCGAAGCAGCTTGATCTAACGATCAAAGCTGATGAGATTGAAGATGTAAAGGTTTATCGCGTGGTGCCAAATGATCCAGATCCTTCATTCAAGGATCGCGTATTCCTCAATGTTCATGGTGGTTCCTATGTCTTTGGTGGAGGTGTTGCCAGCGTGGGTGAAGCCGCGGTCATTGCCAACAGAGCAAAAATAGCGGTGCTGTCCGTCGATTATCGAATGCCACCAAACCACCCTTTCCCTGCCGCTGTAGAGGATACGGTGATTGTGTATAAACACTTGCTGAAAAGCCTACCGGGCAAAGCAATAGCAATTGGGGGTACCTCTGCCGGAGGCGGCTTGGCATTATCGGCAGTCCATCGTTTCATTGCCTTAAAACTCGACGTGCCGGGCGCTATTTACGGAGGCACACCCTGGGCTGATCTGACCAAAACAGGTGATTCGCTGTTTACCAATGAAGGGATTGATCGTGTGCTCGTAACCTACGACGGTACGCTTGGCGCCGCCGCCCGGTTGTATGCAAATGGCCATGATCTGCAAGATCCGCTGATTTCACCAGTCTATGGGGACTTCAAGGGATTTCCCCCAACCTATCTGGTCACAGGTACGCGCGATATGTTTTTGAGTGATACTGTGCGTACGCATCGTAAGCTGCGAAATGCAGGCGTCATCGCAGACCTCAATGTGTATGAAGGCATGTCTCACGCGGGGTATTTGGTGGTCCCGAATTCCCCAGAGTCCGTGCAGGTGTACGCGGAGTTAAGAGATTTTTTGAAGCAACACTTACACTGATCTCATCGCCATAGGAGATTTTCTGGGGAAAAATGCAATTCGCGATTCGATTTCATTTGATCACAACCTTGTAAAAGTTATTCGATAATTTTTGCGACCTTAAGCGATTGCACCTTTCTACTGATCTACTGATAGATTGGGCTAGACAAGCGGTGAATAAAAACCGTCATAGCCTGTTCATTGCACACTGGGGCATGTTGCAAATCGAAGCAACGTAAAAAGCTTGAGCGGATTTGTCGCTACGTCACTCGAACTAGTCTCGATACACCTACGATGATGGCACGACCCCTATCGATCTCAGTCCACTCGAATTCGTCGGCCGCCTGCCAGCTCCGGTGCGGGAGCGCGGATACCTAGCATCTACGGTCATCGGATTTTTTTAGTCCAAACTGGTTGGATATAGGTAGGCGGGGGGTGTTTTCGACGTTTTGGCTCCGTGTTGCAATTCCTGTTGCAATAGTCCTCAACTACTCGATCAATCGAAGCCCCTAGTCTTTCGCACAAGTTTTTAAGTCATTGTTGTGACTTGTTATGAAGTTTTGGCAGTTGTTGTCTTCACTGCCTTGGGGGTCAAGTGTGGTTAGCAACGAGCAAATCCGTCGCCGCCGCGCCTTTTGTGCATTGCAGAAGCGAAAGCTCTATTGCCGCCGTTGCCGGGCTAGTGGATGGAACTGGCCCTTTGACTTCAATTTGGCCGGTAGCGGACCCCTGATCTGGTACCTGAATTACCCGAGCAACCTTACAACTGGTCCAGACTTGCTGATTTAGGATCAGCGGGGACCCGCTTGCGTGCGCACTTCCTCGCTTACACGAGGAGTACCTTGCGAGCGTAGTTACATTGCTGGTCACGTCGGGTTTTGAGTGGGGATTTTATGATTCCTCGATAATTTGGTTTCAAGTGCATTGCCTGGACCCAAAGTGACCATTAGTCAGGCACCTGGAATCGTCCGGGCATGTCTAATAGCATCCTATTTTTGAACACGATCTACTCGAACATTGGTTGCGCAAACACCCAAAACTCTCACTGGATTTGCTGACTCCAAGCCATCCGAAGCGATTCAGCCACACGAACTTCCTGGTATGGGGGTCGCTGTGCTGTGCGTTTATTCTCCCGAGGGCTCTCAGCTGGACGTGCCTGTTGGGCAATATAAGAAGTACTCTCGACTTGAGAAAGGACGTCGTGCGCATGAGTTGGCGGATTGGCTCGAACATCAAAGCTCGAAAGGTATGCAAATTTCCGGATTCTGCAACGCGGTTACGCAGCATGCCGCGGCAAATTTTGGAATGGAGATGTTAGAAGAACTGCCCGACGCTAAGGTAAGGCAGCATCATGACGGCTTCCGACTTTTCTTTGGCAACGAATGGGTGAGCTTCGCGGAGTCTGTGGCGCTCATGTACTACCATTCTACAGTTTGCTTTGGAGTTCTTAGGGCAGGACTAGCCATGCCTAAGGGCGACAAGCTGATACGCATATATATGGATCGGTTTCCAGGGCCGAGTCCAGATCAACGGAATCCAGGAGAATCGTTACCAAAAACACAGGGAGCGAAGTTCATTGAATACGTACAAACACATTCCCCTACGGCATTGCATATTCGTGAAGAAAATTTAGAGATAGGTATCCGGACACAACTAACAACCTTAGATTGGTGGAAGCCGATGGCAAAATTGGGGGAGGGTGTTTGGCAATCTGGTAAGACACACCCAGACTTCATTTTGAGTGATTGGATAGTCTCTGCTGCTTTAGCACACAGCTTCCCCGACGGTTATTTAGAAACGTTCGGCTCGAATGAGCATGGCGCAGCCGCGGTAGAAGGATTGGCTAGGCTGTACGATTCGTTCAAGAAAGAGTTCAGCATCTGGTCATTTGCAGGTGACAAAGAAATTGGGCTACTCAAGCATTCAGAACGCAATTGGACCATTCCGGATAGCGCTCGGGAATTTATAGTTGCGAAAGCGGAACGAATTTAGAACTAAGGTTACTCCATTGGCCGAATTCGACGGTCCCATGGGTGCCACTCATGCACACATTCTCTTGCGCACATGAGCATCTACTGAACTAGCGTAGGTCCGAACGCGATTTGACGCATCTATTGGAGCTGTCTCGATAACCATTCGATAAACGATTCCGATTTGCCTCGGTGAAAGAGGGGTTAGGGCCCCCGGGGTAGCCTGAAAGGCTTTGGAATGGAGACACACAAATTTTTTTGATTTTTCATAGATGGTTCAAAGAGGCCTTCACCCTGTATTTTTCAGGTGATTTGCAGGTATTGTAGAGGTGAACGACAAGTAAACAGATAAAACACCAAGACCACACTCTTAGGGCTAGTACCTGCCTCAGTGAGTGAAAAGTAACAAGAGAATTGTGACGCGGATCACACTATTGCGAGCCTCGTTTTGCTTTAATCAAAGGTGGCCAAGCGCTGAAGTGTACTTGGTGAACTTTGTGTACTTAGAAGAGGAGTAGTATCTAGCACCGAAGTTTTTTTGACCTTCCGAATCATCCCCCCGAGACCTGGGTGACCGTGCTCTTCCTTTTTTTGAGCGTGGAAAATTCCTGTCCAAAGTACTTTTTAAAATAATTGCAGAGTAGGAGACTTTTTTGTCATACCAAACTCTGAGCGTGGTTTGTTAAGCACACGTACACGATGTGCACGAACTACACGCTCGACTGCGCGCTGAAATACGCGAAGCGCGGATGGGCTGTATTCCCCTGTAAACCGGGAGGAAAGGCCCCACTAACGCAAAACGGCTTTAAGGACGCGAGCCGAGATCCCAAGCAGATAAAACGCTGGTGGAGAAAGTGGCCGGAAGCCAATATTGGAATTGCAACAGGAGCTCTAAGTGGTCTTGTTGTCGTCGATGTAGATGTAAAAAACGGAAAAGGAGGATTTGAAAGTTACGAACAGTTAGGCCTACCTAAGCGAACGACCTCAGTAGAGACGCCGAGTGGTGGAGCTCACTTCTACTTTAAGGTTGATTCGAAACATTCGATTTCGTGCCGTACTAATTTGCGGCCGGGCGTCGACATAAGAGGCAATGGCGGCTACGTCGTTGTGCCTCCCTCAACTACCGTGTCAGGCGGATATTCCTGGGCTCAGACGGGGGACCTTTTAAGGTGTCCTCCAGAGCTTCTGCACGCCTGCAAAATGCCATCTAAATCACAACCAGTCGGAGATGTTAAACATGATTCAACCACCATCCCTATCGGGTCTCGAAACGACACGATTTTTAGAGCCGCCTGTGGGCTCCGATCAAGGGGGCACTCGTTCGCCGTCGTGTCCCACCGCTCGGCTGAGCTCAATCGCCTATGTGAAGAGCCAGTCACAGAAGATGAACTTAGTCGTATCGTAAAGAGCGCAATGTCTTACGAGATTAAGTCGTTAAACAGCCAAGCGATCATCGAAATCGCGGACGCTAAGTGCGAGTTCTTCCTGTCAGAAGGCAAAGCATGCGCGTCGGTTGACTCAGAGAAGCGAATCCAAACTTACTTGCTAGAGAGCAGGATGTTCGAGGATTGGCTTGCAGACCAAGTGTATGAATCAACTCAACTTGGTCCGGCGCCGAAACAAATCGCAGCTGCTCTACCCACTTTGCGAGGTCGTGCTCGCGCCAGCGGGATCCATCACAAGGTCGCCTTAAGAATCGACAGATCTCGAAACGGATACTACATAGATCTGGGATCTGATGACTGGCGAGCAGCCCGTGTGTCTTCTAGTGGCTGGAAAGTTGTTCGCCCGAAACGAGTCAAGTTTGTACGAACGATTGAAACCGGTGTGATTCCGCGACCAAAGTCGCCTGGGGACATCCATCTTCTCAGAGATTTCCTAAATGTCGAAGAGGAGCACTTTCCGTTAATCGTAGCGTTCATGCTTGAGTGTTTACGTCCCGAAACTCCTTACCCGCTCCTAGAGTTGGTCGGAGAGCAAGGAACAGCTAAATCAACAACTCAAGAATTTGTTAAACGACTTATTGATCCTTCTCGGGGATCACTCAGAGCGTATCCGCGAAACGATAGAGACTTTGTCGTTGCTTGTGGTAACAGTCATCTTTTGTCTTTCAACAACATGTCGCACCTGACCGCGGAGCAACAAGATCTGTTGTGTCAGGTGAGTACCGGTGGAGCTGCATCGAGGCGGGAGCTTTACACAGACTCGGAGGAAATCCTGACCAGTCTCAACGGCCCTGTGATGCTCAACGGCATTAATTCGGTTGTTTCAAACCAGGATCTCGTTTCCCGAACTATCACCCTTGAGCTTCCAGAGCTCGGTGATAACTATGTTGGCGTGAGCGAGCTGAGGAGCGAATTCGAGCAAGCAATACCCGAAATCCTCGGAGGACTGCTTGATATTCTTTCTGACGCTCTATGTCTCATTGAAGGTGGAACGCGGAGCTCATCTCGACATCGCTTGGCCGATTTTGTCCAGTTGGGTACAGCCGTGTGCGAATCTCAAGGGTGGGAGTCGTTCGAAGAATTGTTTGAACGCAATCAAGTTGCTTCTCGAAACCGGGCTCTCGAGGGGTCGCCAACGATCTCGGCACTGATCACTTTCGTGCAAGAAAACAAGAGCTATGAAGGGACCTTCAAAACTCTGATGCGCCATCTTTATGAGTCAAGCCATAGCGGTTCGACTTTAGTGAGGTCGGCTAAGGCTTTGGCCGGTGAAATCAGAAGGCATCGCTTTGCCCTTGAAGAGAATGGAATTCACATCGAACACAAGGGGCGGAGCGCCAAAGGAAACGTAGTTCGACTGGAATTCTCGATGTAGCTGTATCGCGCCCCACTATCAAAGCGCCGCGTCGGCCAGTTCGGCCGACGAATGCGCGCTGCAAGACTTGTCTATTTAGGAGTGTGTGCTCGAAATGCGGTAAAATAGGTGCCGCTACAGTCGCACTCCAACTGAGGAGGCGATATGGCTAAACGAATGCCAGGACTAAAGAAAGAAGGGTCCGTATGGCACATGCAAAAGAAGGTCAATGGTAGGTGGATTCGCGGATCAACCGGAACCTGCGACCTAAGGGAGGCTGAGCAGGTTCTCGCGAAACGGATTTTCGAGGTGCGCGAGGAGCAGGTCTTTGGAATCAACCCGGTGGTGACATTCAGTCAAGCTGCGGCAAGGTTTCTGGAAGAAGAATGTCCTGTTAAGAGCTTGGAACAAGCGAAGTACGCGCTCATAGATGCTGAGCCATTTATTTGGCACACCCCAATCGATGAGATCCACGATGGATCGCTGAACGGTCTCAGGCAGAGTTGGGCAGAACGAGGACTGAAGGCAGGCACTCAAAATCGACGCTTAGGAATCATTACCCGCATCCTGTCGCTGTGCGCCAGAAAGTGGCGACACGACAACAACAAGCCTTGGCTAGGCGCGTTGCCCCTGATCGAAAAGACTAAGGGGGTCAAACGCAAACCCTATCCATTGAGTTGGGATGAGCAGGAGCGACTCTTTCCTTTGCTTCCGGAGCACCTTCAACCAATGGCGCTCTTCGCGGTGAACACTGGACTGCGCCAGGCAGCTTTGTGCGACTTGCAGTGGAAGTGGGAGGTGAAAGTCCCCGAGCTGAAAACAAGCGTCTTCTTATGCCCCGGATGGATGAATGGTAAGAATGATGATGAGGAGTATTTGTTGGTGTTGAATCGAGCGGCGCTTAGCGTCATCGAATCTCGGCGAGACAATCATCGTACTCATGTCTTCACCTATCACGGCAAGAAGATCGCAAAAATGAACAGTCACGGTTGGCGCAATGCGTGGAAGAAGGCGGGATTGCCCGTTGAAGATGGTATCCGTCGCGGCGTGCACAACTTAAGGCACACGTTTGGGCATAGGCTCAGAGCCGCAGGTGTCGCCCCCGAGGACCGAAAAGACCTGATGTGGCACACCAATGGCGACATGAGCAGGCATTACGCCACGCCCGACATAGAACGTCTGCTGATGGCTGCGGAGTCGATCTTGGATGAGCGACGAACGATTTTGAGGGTTGTGAACTAGCGTTATCGAAAAGTTATCGAGGACGTTTTGGGTTAGTGCGTGTTAACGCTGTAGGGATTGATGGAATTGGTCGGAGTGAGAGGATTTGAACCTCCGGCCCCTACGTCCCGAACGTAGTGCTCTACCAAGCTGAGCTACACTCCGAACCGCGCATTATACAGACGATCCACGCCTACTCTATATAGAAAGACCGTTTAGGATTTTGCTCCTAAATATACATCGGTGGTGGTTACTCCAACTCCAAACACCACGAGACGGCCTCCTCGACCGACATAAAGGTCCGCCATTGACTGCCCCAGTCGAATTCGTCCGCGAGTACGTCGATCATCGCGCGGACCAATCCGGAAGTGTGTACCCAAGCGGTTTTACCCCCGGTGCGCTTGGTCGGCAAAGCGTCCCGAACCAGCGCGTACACTCGACGGAGATCCTCGATCGTCAGGTCCAGGAAGGCGTCGCGAATATCCCAGATCACGGGGTATTCTGGGTCGAATGCAGCGTGAGAAAACCATCCCTTTGTTGCGACTAAGACGTCCTCCATGGATACGTCTCCCGAGCCCGTGTGGATCATCACTTGCATTACAGGATCGTACGTCGACGTGAACACGGATGGGTCCTCCCGGAGTGCTCATCCATGTTAACGCACTCGTTGGTCGGATGTATCCGTATGCTAGATGAGTTCCGCAGCCAATCCGTCGAGTGCAGATAACACTTCGCTTTCCGGGTAAAAGCCGAGCATCGGGATCAGCCGCGTCACGCCGAGTGCGGCGTAATCTTCCATCATGGCGCGGGTCGGGGGTTTGGGCGGCGTTACGGAAATCGACAAGTCGCCCATGTCGGCGGGTCGATCGTATCGCGCCCTGGCGAGTTTCAGCTCCTCGAGCACTTTGGCCGTGGTCTCGACATCCATCGCGAAGCCGTACCAGCCGTTGCCGTGCGTGATAGTACGCCGAAGCGCGGCGGGACTTGCGCCCCCGACAATCACCGGTGGACCGCCTCGTTGGGCCGGTCTGGGTTGTGCGTCGATATTGCCAAAGTTCACATAAGTCCCTGAAAAATTTGGTTTTTCCGAGGTCCAGAGTTCACGCATGGCGTCGATGTACTCATCCGTGCGAGCACCGCGGGAGTCGAAATCCACGCCCAGGGCGGCGAACTCCTGGTGCAGATATCCGGCACCGATGCCGAATAGCAGACGGCCGCCACTCAGGTGATCGAGGCTGCCGATCTCCTTGGCCAACACCACAGGGTTGCGTTGAGCGATTAGGGTAATGCCCGTGCCGAGCTTGATTGTGCTGGTGACTGCGGCCAGATAGGCCAGCATGGTGGGTGGATGCACCATGGGGGTGTCCGGGTTCGCCGGTGAGGGCGCTTCGCGCGGATCGGGCAGCACCACATGTTCACCCGTCCACACGGATTCGAAACCGAGCGTTTCGGCATGCTGCGTGACCTTTGCACCCCACTCGGGATCGGCGCATAGACCCATGTTGATTCCAAATAGTCCGATGTCCATCGATGATTTTCCTAACGATTAACCTAAGATGCGTTCGCGACGGTACAACCAGATGGCAAGCCAAGCGAGAATTCCAGCATAGACGGTGGTCGCCAGCATCGAAACGCCGATGTGCATGAATGCAATGTGGTCACCTTTGATCAAATCGGTAGTCAGGTTCGCTTGGCTCAATGAAGGCACGAACATGACGGGTAGCGTCGTCTCCACATTCATGAATTGGGCGATGATGAGTGGCAACGTCGGTATCAAGATCACGATGGTGAGGTAAGTTTGAGCCTCTTTGTAACTCTTAGCGAAGGAGGCGACCACCGTAAGCAGAGCGGCTGCGAAGAAGATCAAGGGAAGTGCGATGTAAAAAATTTGCGCAAGCTGGGCAATGCCGATCTCCAAGGCCATGCCGATACGCTCGAAAGGCACAAACGGGACCGCGAAATAAAGACTGATCAAAAACACGACCAAGCTCGCTGCACCGAAGACCGACGTCGCGGCGATCTTACCGAGCACAAGTTGCACGCGGCTGACGGGTTGTGTGAGTAACGGTTCCAACGAGCCGTGCTCGCGTTCGCCGGCAGTGGTATCGATGGCGAGATAGAAGCCGCCCATGAAGACGACCAGCACCAGAAAGTAGGGCAGCGATGCCAGGATGGTGAGCGCGCGCGCCGCCGGTGAGGCGACGTCCAGTTCTTGCGTCATGATGGGGCGTGTAATGCTGGGGTCGAGTCCGCGCAGTTGCAACCGGAGTACGCCGATGGTCTGACTGTATTGCGCGATATGGCCTCGAAGCGTGGCCAGGTTGCGGCGGGTGGCATTGATCTGACTGCTGTCGTGCACCAGCATCAGCGTGTTGACGTTACCTTTGGTGTACCGCTCTGTGTAGTCGGGGTTGATGACGAGGACGAGCTTGTGGTCGCCTTCGGTGACGAGCTTGCGCGGCTTGTCGGTCTCGACGCGGGTGATATCGGTGTTTTGCCGCTCCAGATAGGTCATGAGTTGCGGGGCGTTGTCGGCGCCGACCACCGTAAATTCGATGGCATCGTCTGATTCACCCAGCGCGCGGCTGAGTACGAACACCATGATGCCGACGAAGAATATGGGCCCGAGCACGGCGAGCGAAAACGACGACAACAACGTGCGACGGTCGCGCAGATTGTCGATGCACTCTTTGGCCAGAACGGTGGTGAAGCTCACGCGGTGACCTCGTCGGCGACACCGGCCATCTTGACGAACGCCTCCTCCAAGTCTTCAGTACCGGCATGCTCGCGCAGCGATTCGATGGTGCCGTCGTATTTGACCTGGCCGTGGCCGATGACGATCACATCGTCGCACAGTGCATCCACCTCCTGCATGATGTGGCTCGAGAACAGCACGCACTTGCCGGCGTGTTTGAGACTCAAGATGATTTCCCGCAAAGCACGTGTCGCCATTACGTCGAGCCCGTTGGTGGGCTCGTCGAGAATGACGTGTTGTGGGTTGTGTATCAGTGCGCGAGCGAGCGCTACTTTGATTTTTTGTCCCTGGGAAAACCCGTCGGTACGGCGCTCGGCGAAGTCGGTCATGTCCAGTTGTTGGGTGAGGGATGCGATCCGCTCGTTTACGGTTTCCGCATTCAACCCTTGCAGGGCGCCGTAATAGCGGATGTTCTCCAACCCGGTCAAGCGAGTGTACAAGCCGGAATTGTGCGGCAATACACCGATCTGGCGACGCACACCCATCGGATCTTCAACTACGTCCAGACCGGCGATGCGGGCCGTTCCCGAGTCCGGTGTGAGGATCGTGGCCAGGATACGCAACGTGGTCGATTTACCCGCACCGTTTGGACCGAGCAGTGCGGTGATGCGTCCATCGCTTGCCTTAAACGATATATCGTCGACGGCTTTGACGTTCTTGAAGCCTTTGCAAACGCCCTCGACTTCGATCACGGCGGCGGGCCCATCAGATCGACGAAGAACGGATAAGGGGCCAGGTGTTCGAGACAAGTCTCATCGACCAATTCGGGATTGGGCGTCTCCACGAAATCCAAGATGAGGCGAGGGATGCAGCCGCGTGCGATGGTGCCATGACCTTGACCCGGTGCAACGATGTGTTTGGCGTTGCTGAGCCCCGGCATCACTTCCTCGCCCCAGGCCGGTGGCGTAATGGGATCGAACTCGCCGGACAGTACCAGGGTCGGAATGTCGCTGGTAAGCGGGGCTTTCAGCGCTGCGTCGCGCACGCCCTCCGGCCAACTGGTGCACAGTACTTTCAACGTATCGTACATTTCGCGGCCGATGTAGGTGTTCTCCAGCTGGGTAAAGTCGACGGCAGCGTCGTCCAGGTACGGCGTGTCTTCCGTGCAAACGACCGCGTTGTGCATGCCGTAGTTGAGGGATGCGTTAATGTCGTGTAACAGACGCAGCGCGTTGGCCGCGACGGGAATGTAGTTCTCGTTTTCGGCCGCTTCGTGAATGATCAACGGTACCAATGCCGACATTTCCGGGCTGTACAGCGCGAAACGCAACCACGCGGCCAGATGACCATAGGTGAGTTCGAGATCCGTATCGGCACCGGTCACCGGGTGTTGCAACGTCATCGCTATCGACGTTTGGCTCAGCCGGTCTCTGACACGAGCGAACTTGTTGGCGACGTCGGGGAACGACTCGTTGCATCTTAAATCGGTTTGACAGCGCCCGACGATGGCGTCGAAGACGTCCTGCGAATGTACCGCAATGAGCGGACCTAGTGCACGCTGCGGTGGGACCACGCCGTCGATGATTACGGCGCGGGTCGACTCGGGATAGGTGCGCATGTACTGCATGGCTACCCGGGTTCCGTAGGAGACGCCGTAGACGGTCAATTGCTCGTAGCCGAGCGCTTCGCGCAGCGCCTCCAAGTCGTCCACTGCAACCGTGGTTGTGAAGTACCTGGGATCGTGCGGAAGACTGTCCAGGCACTCCTTGGTCAGTCGGGCAGTTGCCTCGGCATCGTAGCTCTCCGTCGTATCTGTCACGCCTTCGCAGGTTAACGGTGCGGAGCGACCCGTACCGCGTTGGTCGATGACGATGACGTCTCGCTCGCGGGTAAATGTCTCGATGATGCGGCTGAGATCGACTAACAAATCGATGGACGAGCCACCCGGCCCGCCGTTGATGATGGTGAACGCATCTTTGGCCGGATCGATAGCGGTCGACGGCAGCTTGGCGACAGTCAGCTCCAGCGTGGCATCGGTCGGGTCCTCCCGATTCAGAGGCTGTGTCCAAATCGCGCACTCCGCATGCAGGTTGCCATTGCCGCCGCTACCGGTCAGTGAGCAGGGAGCGAATTCAACTTGGGCTGAAGCCGAGGCGTTCGCGCAGATGAGAAAGCATGCGGCGCAATACCGCAAGATGCCGAGGACCACTAATACAGTCTCGAAGTACCGAAGTGGGTAACGGTTCGCAGGGCGTCGGTGTAGGCGTTGCTCGGCAGTGCTTCCAGACATTCGAGCGCCTTGTCTGCCTCGGCCACTGCTGCCTCGTGGGTGTACTCCAGTGCACCGCAACGACGCACAATGTCGAGAATACTCTGCAGCTCGTCTGCGGATTGTTGCGCGATGGCATGGTGGATCACATCGCGTTCGTTGGCTTGTGCGTGCTGCAGGGCGTAGATGAGCGGCAGTGTCAGCTTGCCCTCGTTTAGATCATCGCCGACGTTCTTGCCCATGGCCTGCGCGTCGCCGGCGTAATCCAGCCAGTCGTCCACCAGCTGGTACGTCAGTCCAAAATGTTTGCCGAAGTCTCGCAACGTGACGGTTTGTTGATCGGCGATGTCGCAGTTTTCTGTTTGTGCGAGCACCGCGCCCGTGTGGGTGGCCGCCTCGAACAGCAGTGCGGTTTTGCAGCGGATCACCTCGCGATACTGTGCCTCGGTCAAGGCGAGATTGCCGATGTTCGCCAGTTGCAGAACCTCGCCTTCGGCGATGGTATTGGTCGCACCGCTCAAGATGCCCATGATGTCCATGCTGCCCACGTTCACCATGAGCTGAAAAGCGCGGCTGTAGAGAAAATCCCCCACCAGCACGCTGGGGGCGTTGCCCCACTTTTCGTTGGCGGTAAGTTTGCCGCGGCGCAGTCCGGAATGATCCACCACGTCGTCGTGCAGCAGGGTGGCCGTGTGCAGAAATTCGATGATGGCAGCGAGCTTGATGTGGCGCTCCCCGCGATAGCCCAAGGCACCAGTGGCCAGTAACACCATCAGGGGTCGGAGACGTTTGCCGCCACTTTCGACAATGTAATTGCCAATTTCCTCCACCAGAGCGACGTCGGAGGAGAGTTGTGTCGGGATCAGGGCATTGACTGCGGCGAAGTCGGCATCCACGAGCTCGTAGACCGACCGCAATTCGGCGATGGAGGCCGCCCGCTGGCCGACGCCCGTGAGCTCGATGTCTCGACTGGCGACCTCAGCAGCCATGAGCACCTGGTGCCGGGGTGGATAACTCGTTGTAATTCAAAAACATTGCCCTTAAAATACCGCGCCTTTCGCGCAGGGGTCACGTGGGGGTTCCTTTGGATTTCGTGCCCGATCGCGCGCACCATCCTAATACTGTAGTTGTCGCCCACGGCATTGAGAGTGTGGCGTTAAGAATACAGTCTGAGGGACGTCAGGAGTAGAGTTATGTTTGCGGTATTCCAGAGCGGTGGCAAGCAGCATCGCGTCAGTGAAGGCGATGTCATCAAGCTTGAATTGCTGAAAGCCGAGCCGGGCGATGAAGTGGTTTTCGATCAAGTCTTGATGGTCGCGAGTGGGGACGACGTCAACGTCGGTTCTCCTTATGTGGACGGCAGCCAGGTGAAAGCCGAAGTACTGCGCTCGGAACGGGACAAGAAGATTCGCGTCTTGAAATTCAAGCGTCGCAAGGATTACATGCGTCGGCAAGGCCATCGACAGTGGTTTACCGAGGTCAAGATCACGGCCATCTCCTAATTTGGGTTAGGGGCAGGCAGGTAGCAAGAAGGTAGAACAAGACAATGGCACATAAAAAGGCAGGCGGCAGTACTCGCAACGGTCGCGACTCGGAGTCGAAACGGCTGGGGCTCAAGAAATTCGGCGGCCAGTTCGTCAAAGCGGGCAACATCATCGTGCGTCAGCGCGGCACCCAGTTTCACCCGGGCGACAACGTCGGATGCGGTCGTGACCACACGTTGTTTGCCACCGCGAACGGACACGTTCAATTCGCTGTCAAAGGCCCGCTCAAGCGACGTACGGTGAGCGTGGTCGCTGAAGCCTAGCGCTAGGTTTGAGTAAGCTTGAGTAGAAGACCCCGCTTGCCATCAGCGGGGTTTTTTTTACGTCAATCCCAAAGCAACACCACTCTGCAGCTCTTTCAACGCTCATGCAATTTCTCGACGAAGCCACCATATTCGTACAAGCAGGTAAAGGGGGGCATGGCTGTCTCAGCTTTCGTCGCGAGAAGTACATCGCCAAGGGCGGACCGGACGGGGGCAACGGCGGCCACGGTGGGGACGTCTACCTGGTCGGCGATTCGGCACTCAACACTCTGATCGATTTTCGTTATCAGCCGCGCTACCAAGCGCAGAGCGGGCAGGGCGGCAGCGGGCGCAACAAAACAGGTGCAGCGGGCGAGACCTTGTCGATACGTGTACCCGTGGGGACCACGGTGATCGACGATGAGACGCAGGAAATCATCGGCGATGTGAGTGGCGAAGGTGAAACCCTCTTGGTGGCCAAGGGCGGACATCGCGGGCTTGGCAATGCCGCGTTCAAATCGAGTACCAATCGCGCACCGCGCAAAACGACCCACGGTACGTTGGGCGAAGAACGGCGTTTGCGCCTGCAACTCAAACTCATCGCCGATGTAGGTTTGCTCGGCTTGCCGAACGCGGGTAAGTCCACCTTGATCGGACAAGTGTCCGCGGCCAACCCGAAAGTGGCGGACTATCCGTTTACGACGCTGGTGCCGAGCTTGGGCGTGGTACGCCTGGGCACGGATTCGAGTTTCGTCATGGCCGACATACCCGGGCTCATCGTGGGCGCTGCACAAGGCGCAGGTCTCGGCGCGCAGTTCCTACGTCATCTCTCACGCAACCTGATTCTGCTGCATCTGGTCGATGTCTTGCCGGACGACGGCAGCGACCCAGTGGAGAACGCCATTGCCATCGAAGCAGAGCTCGCTGAGTACAGCGCAGCGTTGCTCGAACGTCCAATCTGGCTGGTGCTGTCGAAGGTCGACCAACTGGAGACGGATGAGGTGGCGGCGTTACGCGACCGCTTCACGCTGAGTTTTCCCGATCGTCCACTTTACTGTGTTTCCGCACTCGGCGACGTTGGGCTTGAAGAGCTGACCCGGGACCTGATGCAAGCGTTGCTCGAGCATCGGCGCCGGCTGCGGGAGGAACCCGGCTTTGCCGAGGTGCAAGACGGCCTTCAGCAACGTATTGCCAACGACGTGTTCGCGCATTCCGAGGACATGCGCGCAAAGCGCGCCGCCCGCAAGGCAGCGCGAGCGGCCGACGACGATAGCGGTGACACGGAGGTTCACTATGTCCGTGAGTAAGCGGTCCGCAAACAATCGCAGCGTGCTTGAACGGGTGCATCGCGTTGTGATCAAAGTGGGTAGTGCGTTGCTGTCACAGCCCGGTGCGGGCCTGGACAACGGCAAAATCGCCGCTTACTGCGAGCAGATCCACGCGCTCATTGGCCAGGGTAAAGAGGTCGTTCTCGTTTCGTCGGGCGCCGTGGCGGAAGGGTGCGTGCGATTGGGCTGGCGGCAGCGGCCGGAAACCGTTCATGAATTGCAGGCGGCGGCCGCTGTCGGACAGATGGGTTTGACCCAAGCTTATGAATCGGCACTGTCGAAGTTCGACAGGCATACGGCCATGATCATGCTCACACACGACGATCTTGCCAATCGCGAGCGGTACTTGAACGCCCGTGCTACGTTGACTCAATTGTTAGCGTTGGGAGTGGTGCCCGTCATCAACGAAAACGACACGGTGGCTACGGATGAAATCCGTTTCGGGGACAACGACACGCTGGCAGCGCTCGTAGCCAATCTCATCGAGGCCGATGTGCTGATCATTCTGACGGATGTCGATGGGTTGATGAGTGCCGACCCCAGGCTGGACGCCAGCGCGCAGCGCATCGACGAAATGGCGGCGGACGATGCGCGTCTCGATGCCTTTGCAGGCACAGGCTCCGGGGAACTCGGGCGTGGTGGCATGGTGACTAAACTCAATGCCGGACGCTTGGCAGCGCGGTCCGGGGCGCATACAGTCATTGCCTCGGGCCAGGTAGACGATGTCCTGCTCAATGTGCTCGAAGGAGCCGATCTGGGCACGTTGTTGACCGCCGGAATGACGCCCATTACGGCCCGCAAACGGTGGATTGCCGGGCAGCTCAGGCCTAAGGGTGATTTGATCGTCGACGAAGGTGCTGCCAATGCGCTCAAGCGTCAAGGGGTGAGCTTGTTGGCCGTGGGTGTGCACTCCGTCGTTGGTGAGTTTTCAAGAGGCGATGTGGTTCGGGTGGTAGATAGCCACGGTCGTCTCATCGCGCAGGGTCTCACTAACTACGGCAGCTCTGAAGTGCAACGCTTGTGTGGGGTTCGCTCGGAAGACTTCGGCAAGCACATCGAATTCGTGGGGGAACCCGAACTCATGCACCGTGACAATCTGGTGTTGATGTGACGCAGCGGCCGGCTACGTCGGAGCCTTTCAGGACAGTGCGAGAACTTTCTTGTTCAGCCGCGATTTGTGTCGAGCGGCCTTGTTCTTGTGCATGATGCCCTTTGTCACCATCTTGTCGATCAGAGGCATCGCTTCGGTCAGAGCCGTCTGGGCACGTGCAGCATCGTTGGCTTCGATGGCAGCATCGACTCGTTTGATGTACGTGCGCACCATCGAGCGCTGCGAGGCGTTGTGAAGACGCCGCTTTTCGGCTTGCCGAGCGCGCTTGCGTGCTTGTGGGCTGTTGGCCAAGAACGATCTCCTAGTTGGCGAGGGCGCGGATAATGCCGCCGCACTCACGAGAAGTCAAATTGTCTCCGGACGAACCCACGGACGTCGCTCGCCAGGGCGGGACGGTCGCCGGTATGACGATGCTCTCGCGGATCAGCGGGCTGGCGCGCGACGTCGTGCTTTCGTATGTATTTGGCGCTACCCAGTACGCGGACATGTTCTTCGTGGCATTTCGCATCCCCAATTTCTTCAGGCGCCTCTTTGCCGAAGGTGCATTCAATCAAGCCTTCGTCCCGGTGCTGGTCCGGTTCAAGGAACGCTCACACGCGGCACTGCTCCAGTTCATCACGCCGCTGTCGGGGATCTTTGCCGCGGCGGTAACGCTTTTTGTCTTGCTGGGCGTACTGGCTGCCCCCTGGCTCACAGCTCTGTTCGCACCGGGTTTTGTAGGCGATCCCGAAGTTTATGCGCGCACCACGGAACTCGTCAGAATCACGTTTCCGTATCTCGGCTTCATCTCCCTGACGGCATACGCGGGCGCATTGCTCAACAGTCACAATCACTTTGCGATACCGGCGTTTACGCCTGTACTCCTCAACCTCACGCTGATCGTCGCCGCCATCATAGCGTTGACACTCACCGAGCCAGCGGCGGCGCCGGATTTGAATCGTTCGGTCGTCGTCCTTGCCTGGGGAGTGCTCGTGGCCGGTGGTGTCCAGCTGTTGTTTCAGGTGCCTTCGCTCGCTCGCCTGCGGGTATTACCCAGACCCTCTCTGGACCATCGCCACACCGGGGTGCGCCAAGTCGGTAAACTTTTAGTACCCGCGGTGCTGGCGGCGTCGGTTGGCCAGATCAACGCGCTCGTCAACACGATACTGGCTTCGACATTGATGACGGGCAGTATTTCCTGGCTGTACTACGCCGACCGCCTGCTGGAACTGCCTGTCGGACTGGTCGCGGTGGCCTTGGGCACTGTCATGTTGCCGCATTTGAGCCGTTTGGCTGCTGCCGGGGACGACGCGGCGTTCAAACGAACCCTCGATTGGGGTGTGAGTTTGGGTTTGATGCTGGGTGCACCCTCCGCGGTGGCACTGTTCCTACTCGCCGAGCCGCTCTTAGCCACGCTCTTCATGAGTTTCGGGGGCGCGATGACCCCGGGCGATGTGCGCATGGCGGGTTATGCCCTGCAGATGTTCGCCGTGGCCTTGCCGGGTTTCGTATTGGTCAAGATTCTCGCACCGGCATTCTTTGCAGAACAGGATACCCGCTCACCGTTTCGCTATGCCACAGGTGCGGTGGCGGCCAATCTGATCGGCAGTCTGGCAACATTTACCTGGTTCGGGCACGTTGGACTCGCTTGGGCGACGGCGGTTTCGGCGTGGGTGCACGTAGCGCTACTTTACTACGGGCTGAAGAAACGCGGCCTTTACCGGGCAGGTGTCGAATTGCTCCCGATGTTTGCCCGCGTGTTAGCCGCCAGCGTGGTACTGGCGGCGGCCGTCTGGTGGTGGGCGGTGCCAATCGAGTGGTTGGAGATGGACGCGCTGAACAGAGTCCTGGGCATCGGCGTGGTCGTTCTGTGCGGAGTCGTTCTATACACGGCGGTACTTTTTCTGTCCGGGGTCCGTCCGCGAGATCTGCGGCATCATGCCTGACCGGGCAAGCCGCTCATGAACACGGATGCAGAGGTGCAAACGCGGTTTCGGTAGCCGCGCTTGAGTTCGCTTATACTTCGCCACTATGCATCAGAACCTGGAAATCATTCACGGCTTGCACAACATCAAGCCGCGTCACCGCGGTTGTGTCATGACCATGGGGAATTTCGACGGCGTGCACCAGGGCCATCAGGCGTTGATCCGCCACCTTTGTGCCAAAGGCCGCGAGCTCGGCGTGCCGAGCGTGCTGATCACGTTCGAACCGCAGCCGCGAGAGTACTTCGCCGGCACCGAGGTGCCGCCGCGCCTGACCCGCCTGCGCGAAAAAGTAGTGCTTTTGCAACGTACACCGCTCGATCGCATGGTGTTGCTGCCGTTCAACGAGCGGACGGCGCTCACCCCCGCGCGCTGGATAACTCATGACCTGATGCACGATCTGCTCGGTGCGAAGTATGTCGTGGTTGGCGACGACTTTCGCTTTGGCCGGAACCGCGAGGGCGATTTCAACATGATCAAGGCGGCGGGCGACGCGCTGGGATACGGTGTCGCACACGTCGGCATGGTGGCGTTCGAGCACGAACGAGTGAGCTCAACGCGGATACGCCGTGTGCTGGCTGCCGGTGACTTCAAGTTGGCGGAGCGGTTGCTCGGGCACGAGTATTTCATTATGGGTCGCGTCGTCTACGGACGGCAGCTTGGCCGGCAATTGGGTTCGCCTACCGCGAATATCCGTCTCCAGCGGTACAAGGCTGTATTGGAAGGGGTGTACTGCGTGACGATCGACGGTATCCCACAGGACGACGGCAGTGAGCGTGCCTACACCGGCATCGCGAACATCGGTGTGCGCCCCACGGTCGACGGTAAGGAGCCGTTGCTCGAAGTGCACGTGTTCGACTACTCAGGCAACCTGTACAACGAATTATTGACCATCACCTTCAAGAAGAAGCTGCGTGATGAGCAGGCTTTCGAATCGATCGACGCATTGAAGGCGCAGATAGAAAAGGACATTGCGCAAGCGCGCCAATGGTTCGAACAGTCGAGGGACGGGCAACTGCGGACGGCACACGATGAGTAAGTGGTTGGGTCTTGCGGGATTGGTACTTGCTCTCGACCAATTGTCGAAATGGTACGTGGTGAACACGCTCGCTTATCTGGAGCGTGTGGACGTCACCTCGTTCTTTCAATGGGTGCACTGGACGAACCCCGGTGCGGCGTTTTCGTTCCTGGCAGATGCCGGGGGCTGGCAGAAGTGGGTCTTCGTTGCACTGGCTCTCGCATTTTCAGCGTATCTCATTTATGAGATCTATCGGCTGCCCGAAGACGAACGCGCGTTGGGGTGGGTATTCGGCCTGATCCTGGGTGGGGCGCTGGGCAACCTAACAGATCGACTTTATCGCGGCGAAGTGGTCGATTTCATCTATTTTCATTACCAGCAATACGGCTTCCCGGCTTTCAATATCGCCGATTCGTCGCTGTTCTGTGGTGCCGTTCTGTGGATCTTTTTGATGTTCAGAGAGTATCGTCAAGCGCGTGCGCAGGAGCGAGCGTCTTAACGTGGCTCGCCTTATTGCCAAGGAGAGCGACGGGCTGGCGATTGAAGAAGGGCGTGAAGTGACGCTGCATTTTTCGCTGTTGCTCGAGTCAGGCGAAGAGATCGACACGACACGTAACGGCAAACCTGCCACATTCGTCGTCGGCGACGGGCAACTACTACCCGGTTTCGAGGCTGTGCTGATGGGTAAGGGTAAAGGCTACAGCGAACAGATCCCGCTCACGCCGGAACAAGCATTCGGTGAGCGCAACCCCGATAACGTGCAAATCATCGCGCGTGAACGTTTTGCGCAGATGGCTGATCAAACGCTGGAGCCCGGCTTGGTGGTGTCTTTTCACGCGGGGGACGGTGAACTGCCAGGCGTGGTGGTCGAGCTTTACGAGCGTACGGTTAAAGTCGACTTCAACCATCCGTTGGCGGGGCTGCCGATCGTCTTCGACGTCTCCATACAAAGCGTTGTTTGACTCACGTTAATCGTTACGATGTCGGACAGACCAAGGGGCGACCCCGGACATCCTCATGAACGCCGTCGCCATTGCTGTCCCGAGATCGATAGGTGCGGCCGGCATAGTTGAGGACAATCTGCCGCGCATGTGTCGCGCGGCTGGGGACGGGACAAAACAGAAAGTGTCCGTTCTGCCAATCGGTCACACCGCGCCCCGTAAAGCGCAGGTAGCCGCGGTTACGAAATGCGCGCCAGTAAATGCGCAAACGCTCGGTCGCATCTTGCTCCGCCACCACAATGTCTTCGTCGTTGAGCTCGCGATTACCGTCATGATCGATGAAGGCAACGGCGCCTTGGTGCCAGGTGTTGCGTCGGGCACATACTGCCGGAGCGCTGGCGGATTGCCCCGGACAGAGAATGACGCGCGTGTTGTGTGTGATGGCGGTGGTGCGCGCAATCTGAATCAGTGATAGAAAACGATCGATCTCCGCTTCTATGCGAGTACGTTCCACCCAGGCGCGCACTTCCGGTAAACCCGCGTTGACGAGCACCAACAGAATGCCCATGGCGACGATGAGCTCGATGAGCGTAAAACCGGTGTGCGAACGGCGAGTCATGTGCCATTGTGATCCTCATCGCACGATGACGATGTGGGCTGACGTCGCTACCGCGTGTGCGTGTTATTCCAGTTCGAGCTTCTTGAGCTTGTAGCGCAGTGCACGGAACGTAATACCGAGTTCTTTTGCCGCCGCGGTCTTGTTCCAGCGCGTGTTGTCCAGGGCTTGGGTGATCAGCTGTCGTTCGATGCCTTCGAGATAGCTTTCCAAGTCGACGTTTGGAGGTAACGTTGCCGTACCGGCAATCTCGTCCTCCAGACCTTCGCTCACAGACGGGGCTGGCGCGTTGGGTGTCGAGGTGCCGGCCGCCTCCAACTGCAGGTCGTGGGGTTCGATCACGTGGTCTTCGCACAAAGTAAAGGCTCGTTCGAGCACGTTCTCCAGCTCACGAATATTGCCGGGGAAGTCATAATCCTCGAGCGCAGCCAGGGCTTGTTCGCTGAGTTGCGGTACGGTTTCGCCGTAGTCAGTCGCGAGCCGCTTGAGCGCAACTTCCGCGAGTTCTTTGATGTCCTGAGGGTGGTCGCGCAAGCTGGGAATACGCAGTTCGATCACGTTGAGCCGATAGTACAAATCCTGACGAAAGCGACCTTCGTTCACCTCCTCGGCGAGGTCCTTGTGCGTCGCGCTCAAGATGCGCACGTCGGTGACGTCCTCATTCTGGGATCCGACGGGACGTACCGCTTTCTCTTGTATGGCGCGCAGCAATTTGACCTGCATCGAGAGCGGCAGATCTGCGACTTCGTCGAGGAACAACGTGCCGCCAGCAGCAGCTTGAAAGAGACCTTCCTTGTCGGCCACTGCCCCGGTAAAGCTCCCTTTCACGTGACCGAAGAATTCGCTTTCCATCAATTCCGAGGGGATTGCGCCGCAGTTCACCGGCACGAACGGTGCTTGTGCCCGCGGTCCTTGGGCGTGCATCAGGCGCGCGGCGACCTCTTTTCCGGATCCCGATTCGCCGCTGATGTAAATAGGTGCTTGGCTGCGCGCCAGTTTGCCGATCTGCGCACGCAGGTGCTCGATAGCGGGTGAGGTGCCGAGTAGAGAGACACCGGTGCTGCCGGTGCTCGCGTCAGCTTCAAGCTTCAAGGCCGAGTCGACCAGCTTACGCAGTTGGTCCAAATCGATGGGCTTTTGTACGTAGTCGAATGCCCCGGCTTTGAGCGCGGTGATGGCGGTGTCCATCGAGCCGAAGGCAGTGATCATGGCGATAGGCAGATGCGGGTGCTTCTCGGTGACGTGCTTGACCAATTCCAAACCGTTACCGTCAGGCAGTTGCATATCCGTCAGACACAAGTCGAACTCGTCACTGTCCAGAGCCGCCAGAGCGTCGGTCAAGTTCGCTGCGGCTACCGTGTCGATGTCCATGCGACCCAGCGTGATTTCCAGGAGCTCTCGAATGTCCGGTTCGTCGTCGACGATGAGTGTACGTTTACTTGTCATGCAACAGGTGCGGATCGGATGATTCGGTTGGAAAGCTTGTTATGAAAACACAGCATCGGGAATTAACCTGTGATGCGGTCCGGATGTGCGAACAAAATCCGAAAACAGCTCCCTCCGAGGTGGTGTTTATAGTAGCTGAGTTGTGCCTGGTTTGCCTCGCACAACTCGCGTGAGATGTACAAACCGAGACCTGTGCCCTTGATCGACGTTGTCTCGAACGGTTCGAAGAGGTTGGGAACGATGTCCTCGGCAACGCCCGTGCCGAAGTCGATGACGTTGAGAAACGGTCTGTCCGAACCGACGTCGATGCCGCCCTCCAGAGTGACCTTTTTCTCATCGACGTTTTCCGCTGAATAACGGATGCCGTTCTCCACCAGATTGGTGAGTGCCTGGTTCAGTTGGTCCGCGTCAATGCGCACGGAGGTGTCTTTCGGGTCGACTTTGACCTGCAGCAGCGCATCCGGCACGGCCTGGCGAAAGTGTGCGCAGAATTCGTTCAGATAGGTTTCCAGCTCCACGCGCGTTGGAGAGGGCGTCGTGCGGCGGGACATCTCCAGCACGTTTTCGACGACCCCGTTCATGCGCTCGCAATGGCTGATGATGATTTCCGTCAGGCGTTGGTCAGCTTTCGCGAGGTCCGTCGATTCGTTGAGTAGCTGAGCGGCGTGACTGATGGCCCCCAGCGGATTGCGGACTTCGTGGGCGATACTGGCCGACAGGCGGCCGAGTTCGGCTAACTTGAGTTGTTGGGCTTGTTGTTGAATTTCGCCGATGTCTTCGATGAATATTGTGACGTCGCCGTTGCTGTCGTCATGACGCACGGCAGAGAAGTTCACACGTATGACCGGTGCGGTAGGGTCTACTTGAAACGGCGGCGTGCGGAAGTTCATGTTCTTGCGCCAGCTGGACAGCACCGTCGAAAGCGCGGGGGGTAGGTACGTGAGGTCTTCGCTGGAACTGGTAATCAACGTTTTGGCCGATTGATTGAACATACGCACTTCGTCGTTTTGATCTACCACAACGATACCGGTGCGCATGCGTTGGATGATTTGTTTGTTCAGGCGCTCCAAGTCAGCCAGTTCCGCGGCCTGGGTCAGTGCGCGTATGTCGTTTTGGCGCACCCTTGCCGACAAGCGCTGAATGCTCAAAGACGCGATGAAGAACAGCGCCCCGAAGACCCCGGCTTGGAAGAAGTCGTACGCAACTGGGGGCGAGGCGAGTGACAGGTAGAACTCTTCGTACAACAGCGCAATGGTAGCCGCTGCGGCCACGACGGTTGCACGTTGCCCGGTGAGAAGGATCGCACCCGCCGCCACGGTGATCAGAATGATGGCGGCAAGACCGCTGCTGACCCCGCTCGAGCAATAGGTGAGGAAAACCAGAACGATGACGTCGAACAGAATCAACACCAGACTCAACGTCTGGTTGGTGAGCCACCCCCGTGGCGTGACGCGCGTGAGCAACGTGCTCAGGATGGTGACTGCGATGTAGATCATCGTGGTCCAGCCGAACCAGACCGCGTTGAAACTACCGAGCTGTGTGGTGAAGACGGATTGGGAGAAGACCGCGAGTAAGGCGAGACTGACGAACACGCGGTAGTAGTTGTAAATACCCACCAGGCCGACGTTTTGTTCGAAACGGCGGCGTTCGATTTCAGCCAGGATCTCGGCGCGTTGGTTGCTCACGGATGGTCTCGCGTTAAGCCTTCTATATTAAGGGCTTTGGGGACGTGAAACCGTGCGGCACTACGGAATTGGGCACGTTTGTTTACAACAACCCGTTGTGTAGAGCGGAGCCCGAGACGGTCAGTCCACGAAGGGCAGCCAACTGAACCACCCGCGTTTTTTCGGCTTGGGCGCTTCCGGTGGGTTGCGCTCTTGAACAGGTTGGGGGGTAAAGCCTTCCGGGTGCTGAATCTTGATCGGCGGCGGCACGTCGGGACGATCCAATAGACCCAACGTCATGATGTTGGTCCAGGATCGGTCGCGATTGCGGATGCGCTCGGTCAGCACCAGGTTGCCTTCGGTGTCGAAGGCCGGATGGGAGGGGTAATTCAGAGAGAGCACCCGCAGTGCGTTGTTCGCCTCGGTGTCGAGTCCGAGTTTGTAGTTGGCCTCGACCAGGACCAGCAGCGCATCGGGTGTGGCGTCGGCATTCGGGAAGGTCTCGAGGACGTAACGCGCGCGATTGGCGGCGGCGACGTAGGCTGCGCGTTTCAGGTAGTAGTCTGCCACCGACAGTTCATAGCGACCCAGCACGTTGCGCAAATGCACCATGCGCTGCTTGGTGTCGGCGACGTATTGGCTGTTTGGATAGCGGGTGAGGAGATTGGCGAAGTCCGCGTACGCGTCGCGAGCTGGGGCCATGTCGCGTTTGTACGAATCCGATTCGAACAATCGATCCATGATGGTTTGGTTTTGATTAAACGATGCTAACCCTTTGATGTAAAACGCATAGTCAACGTTTGAATGTTGCGGGTGCAGGCGGATGAAGCGGTCTGCTGCGGCCCGTGTGCCATCGAAATCGCTGACCATGTAGCGGGCGTAGATGAGCTCCAACTGTGCCTGTTCGGCGTAGCGGCCGAACGGAAAGCGCGCTTCCAGACCTTCCAGCGCGGTGATGGCGTTCTGGTAGTTGCCTGAGCGCAGAAAGCGTTGGGAATCTTTGTAGAGCTTCTGTTCGCTGGTTTCGACCTCCTCCGGAAGGCCGTCTTCATCGTCGTCACCCCCGATGAAAGGCATCCAACTGCAGCTGGCGGTCGCCAATACAATGCACAAACAAGCGAGGTAGGCGGGGATCTTTGAGCCTAAATAGGCGAAGGATTGGGTCATGGGATGGTCAGTCAGAAGGAGCCGTCGGTAGAATGTGAATGATGGCGACGATCGAGCAAGAATTTAAGGTGCCTAGTATCCATGCCGGTAAGCGCTTAGACAAGGTGGCTGCAGAATTGTTCTCGGACTATAGCCGCGCTTACCTGTCACGCTGCATCGAAACCGGCGATCTCCTGGTCGATGGCGCGCGCTTCAAAGGCCGCACCAAACTCAAAGGCGGCGAATGTTTAACACTGACGGCTACGCCGCAGCGGGGCGAGGCTTGGGACGAGCCCCAGGCGGTCGATTTCGAGATCGTCTACGAAGACGAGCATCTGCTCGTGGTGGACAAACCGGCCGGACTGGTGGTGCACCCGGGTGCGGGCAACCGCGACCGCACGCTCGTGAACGGCCTGCTTCTCGTCCATCCTGGGCAGGCCGCGCTGCCGAGAGCCGGGATTGTCCACCGGTTGGACAAGGACACCAGCGGCTTATTGATGGTCGCCCGCGATACCGTCGCCCAGGGTAAGCTGAGTGCCATGATCGGTCAGCGGGAGGTGCGGCGGATCTACTTGGGCGTTGCCGAAGGCCACATGATTGCCGGACAGGATGTGGATGCACCGATTGCGCGTGATCGAAAAAATCGAACCAAGCAAGCGATCGATGAAGAGGGTAAGCCCGCGCTCACCCGAATTCGCGTGGCTGAAAAGTTCGCCAGTCATACACTCATCGAGGCGCAACTCGAGACCGGGCGTACGCATCAGATTCGCGTGCATATGCAAAGTATCGGTCATCCATTGGTCGGCGATCGCCGCTACGGTGCACGGGGTGTGCTGCCGACGGGGGCGACACCCGAACTGGTCGAAGTGATCCGCCAGTTCAAACGTCAGGCCCTGCATGCATCCCGGCTGCAATTCACGCATCCGTTCACGAATCAGCCTCTTGTACTGGAAGCGCCGCTGCCTCAGGACTTGAGCGAACTGCGGACGCATCTGCGTGATCACGTCCGGTCTGTATAAAGTGTTCGCGTGAAGTGGTTCGACGGTTTACCGGATAACGTGCTCGCCGGCTACAGCACGGATCTCGGGGGCGTGAGCGAAGCGCCCTATGCCACACTGAATCTGGCGGAACACGTCGGAGACGCACCGGCGGCTGTGCGGGTGAACAGGCAGCGTTTCAACGAATGGGTGAACGCGCGCATCGGCGTGGAGCAGTCGACGCAGTGGCTCAAGCAAGTGCATGGCAACAACTGTCTGTCGGTGGATGGCACGGTGCCACGGGCGCCTGCCCCGCACGCGGACGGTATGGTGACACGGTTGTCCGCTAGAACACTGGCCATCATGACGGCGGACTGCGTACCGGTGCTGTTGTATGCGGATGACGGTGCGTGTATCGGTGCCGCTCATGCGGGGTGGCAGGGACTCGAGCGCGGGATTCTGGCCGCCACGCATGAGCGACTTAGCGCGCTGGCACCGCACACACCGCTCTCAGCGCTGATCGGGCCGTGTATATCGCAAAGACGTTACGAGGTGGGCGCGGATGTGTGGCAACGCTTTGCTGATGAATTCCCAGCGGCGCTCGCCCCGCATCCCATCGATCGCGACAAGCGGATGTTGGATTTAGCCGGTATCGCGCACCGGCAACTCACAGCGCTCGGCGTAAGCGTCAGACACGTCTCGGGCGTGTGTACGTTTGAAGCAGAGCACCTCTATTCGTATCGCGCAGCACGACACCGGCAATGCCCCGAGACGGGACGCTTTGCGAGCTTTATCGTAAAGATAGACCCGGTCTAGCTGTCGCAGTTGGCGGCAATGCCCCGTTGAGCGTCGGCGATGCCTTGCAGGCGCTCTTCCTCCGGAAGGACGCGCACGTTGCCATCCTCGCCTTTGACTTTGAGCCGGCCGTTGGTGGAGAGATTGGCCAGTACACGACGTGAGCGCTCGCAATTGTCCGCCTTGATTTGTGCGACGTTGGCCAGGCGTTCGGCTTCGGCGCGCTGGAGGTCCTCGAGCATTTTTTGCTGTTTTTCGTTGAGCTCGGCCGGTGCGGGTTCGGTAGCACCGGTGTTTTGCGCAACGGGTGTCGGCGAGTCGGCGTTGGGTAACTCACGCGTCCGGGACTGGCGGCGGCTGGCTTTATCGCCGATGACCGTCAGCCGGGCAGGGTCGACGCCTTTGGGCTTGCGTTCGGAATAGTTGACGATGCCGTTGTTGTCTACCCAGCGGTAGGTCTCGGCTGCAGCATGCTCGGGGTAGAGCAGTACCGTGCCGAGTAGCATTCCGGCGGCTAAGGTGAGGGTTGAGAAAGGTGTCGATGTCATCTTAGATACCCTGACTCTGATGGGTCCAATCCACTTCTAGTCCACCTATATAGAATAACACACCGACATATGCGCCCCGGCTTGCCGGTTGCGCGAAATGATACCTGTGCCTCAGTCTGGGGGTTGATCGCAGCGTCTGCACGACGTCCCCGTGGGTGCTTTGGCGCGCTCGTTTGACAACCCTGGCAGATATCACAAGAATACGCGGCTCTTTTCTTGACGAGCCCGTCTAGCCGTGGGTCGAACACTCCTGATCGTGGAGGATCGGCTTAAAAATCAACGGATTAGCGGGCAATGCCGACATTTTAGGGGACCTTTCCAATGGCCGAGATGCTGTCGGGCGGCGACATGTTCATCCGTGCGCTACAGGACGAAGGTGTGGAGTACATCTTCGGTTACCCGGGAGGTGCCGCGCTTCATATATATGACGCGATCTTCCGGCAGCAACGCGTGGAACACATTCTGGTGCGCCACGAACAGGCCGCCACGCACATGGCGGACGGCTATGCGCGTGCCACGGGACGTCCCGGTGTGGTGTTGGTGACCTCCGGTCCGGGAGCAACCAACGCCATCACCGGCATTGCCACGGCATACATGGACAGTATTCCCATGATCATCGTCTCGGCGCAGGTGCCCAGTGAGCAAATCGGTACCGATGCTTTTCAAGAAACCGACATGGTCGGCGTTTCGCGCCCAGTGGTGAAACACAGCTTCATGATCAAAAACGCTCAAGAGATCCCCGAGATCGTGAAACGCGCCTTTCACATTGCCACCACAGGACGTCCCGGGCCGGTGGTCATCGACGTGCCCAAGGATACGACCGATCCGGCGATCCTCGCGGAGTACCGGTTTCCCAACGCGGTCAAGATGCGTTCGTACAACCCGGCCACCCGCGGTAACGGCCGCCAGATGCGCAAAGCCTCCCAGGCGTTGTTGCAAGCGCACCGGCCGGTCATCTACGCGGGCGGCGGAGTGGTGCAAAGCGACGCGCACGAGGCGCTGCGCGAACTGGTGCGCATGCTCGAATACCCACTGACGAATACGTTGATGGGACTCGGAGCTTTCCCCGGCAGCGACCCGTTGTGTATCGGTATGTTGGGTATGCACGGCACGTACGAAGCCAACATGGCCATGCACGAGACGGATCTGATCTTTGCAGTCGGGGCGCGCTTCGACGATCGAGTGACTAACAATCCGGCCAAGTTCGCCCCGAATGCCGCCGTCATTCACGTCGACGTGGACCCTGCATCGATTGCGAAGATCATCGACGTCGACATTCCCATCGTCGGGAACGCACGACTGGTGCTGGAAGACCTGGTCGGTATCGTCCGCAAAGACTTGGACGCTCTGGATGAAGCGCATCGTGAAGAACTGTCGGCCAGGCGTACCGCCTGGTGGTCGAGTATAGAGGACTGGCGCAAAGAGCACGGACTCAACCACCAGCTCAAGGCCGACGCGGACAAACCGATATTGCCGCAATTAGCGGTGCAAACCCTCTACAAAGTGACCGAGGGCGACGCGTTCGTCACCTCCGACGTCGGCCAGCACCAGATGTTCGCGGCTCAGTACTATCACTTCGACGAGCCTCGGCGTTGGATCAACTCAGGCGGCCTCGGCACCATGGGTTTCGGATTGCCGGCGGCGATGGGTGTGCAGATGGCCTATCCTGACGCAACCGTGGTGTGTGTTACCGGCGAGGGCAGCTTCATGATGAACATGCAGGAGCTGTCCACCTGCCTGCAGTACGGTCTGCCCATCAAGATCGTCAATTTGAACAACCAGGCCCTCGGCATGGTGAAACAGTGGCAGGACATGCAATACGGTGGCCGCCACTCCCAGTCTACTTACAGTGATTCGTTGCCGGACTTCAAGACACTCGTCGAAGCATTCGGGCACGTCGGCTACAAAGTCACGTCGGCGGTCGACCTGGAGCCTGCCTTATGCGAAGCGTTCGCGCCTGAAAACCGGCAACGGCTGGTGTTTGTGGACGTGTGGGTAGACCCTCACGAGCACGTGTATCCCATGGCCATCAAAGGTGGTTCCATGCGCGACATGGTGCTGAGTAAGTCCACCGAGGAGCGAGCGTAATGCAGCGTCGGATTATCGCCGTGTTGCTCGAAAACGAAGCCGGTGCCTTGTCACGGGTCATTGGGCTCTTTTCGATGCGCAACTACAACATCGAATCGCTGACGGTAGCGCCCACGGAAGACCTGACCCTGTCGCGGCTGACGCTGACCACAACCGGGGATCAACGCACGATTGAACAGATCACCAAGCAACTGCACAAGTTGGTGGAAGTGGTCAAGGTGCTCGATCTTACCGAAGCGGACCACGTGGAGCGGGAGCTGATGCTCATCAAGGTGCGCGCAGTCGGTGACGTGCGCCAGGAAGTAAAGCGTACGACGGACATATTCCGTGGGCAGATCGTCGATGTCACCGACGATACTTATACGGTGCAACTGGTCGGCCCAAGTGACAAACTCGATGCGTTCATTCGTGCGGTTGACGCAGCATCGATTCTGGAAGTGTCCCGTTCCGGGGTAACCGGCGTGAGCCGCGGTGACCGTGTGCTCTCATTGTAACCGAGCTGCTCACGATGAAGAGCGCCTGCGGGTAAGAACAAATAGCAGTGACTCAATAGGAAGGCAAAACGATGCAAGTGTATTACGACAAAGATGCGGATCTCTCGCTCATTCAGAAGATGAAGGTCGTGGTGGTGGGGTACGGTTCACAAGGCCACGCACATGCCAACAATCTGCGGGATTCAGGCGTAGAGGAGGTGGTGATTGGATTGCGCAGCGGCTCGGACTCATGGCGTAAGGCAGAGAACGCCGGATTCAAAGTGGCGCAAGTGTCCGAGGCTGTGGACGGCGCCGATCTGGTGATGATTCTGGTTCCCGACGAACTGCAGCCTGCGTTGTACCGGGACCACTTGGCACCCAACATGAAGGAAAACGCGGTGATCGCCTTTGCGCATGGCTTTAACGTGCACTTTGAGTTGATCGAACCGCGTGCCGACCTGGACGTCATCATGATCGCCCCTAAAGGACCGGGACACACCGTGCGTTCGACCTATGTCGAAGGCGGCGGTGTGCCGAGTCTGATTGCCGTGGCACAGGACGCCACCGGGATGGCCAAGAATATCGCCTTGTCTTATGCCTCGGCCAACGGTGGGGGACGAGCCGGGATCATCGAGACCAACTTTCGCGAGGAAACCGAGACTGATCTTTTCGGCGAGCAGGCCGTGTTGTGCGGCGGCGCGTCGGCACTGGTGCAAGCGGGTTTCGAAACGCTGGTCGAAGCGGGTTACGCACCGGAAATGGCCTACTTCGAGTGTCTGCACGAGCTGAAGTTGATCGTTGACCTCTTCTACGAAGGCGGTGTCGCCAACATGTGGTATTCGGTGTCCAACACCGCCGAGTATGGCGGTCTGACCCGGGGGCCGCGGATCGTTACGGACGAAACCAAGAAAGAGATGAAGCGGATTCTCAACGAGATCCAGACGGGTAGGTTCGCCAAGGAATTCGTAGCCGAAAATCAGGCGGGTGCGCCGGGTATCAAGGCGATGCGACGGATCTCCTCAGCTCACCAGATCGAAGCCGTTGGAGAGCAGTTACGCGGTATGATGCCGTGGATCCAGGAGAACCGCTTGGTGGACAAGGACGTCAACTAAAGACGTCCTAGCGAGAGAATGTCGCTGAATCGTCGCCTGCCGATAAATGCTATATTGGCGAGCGTCGAGGTGACAAAGCATGCGTGAAAAAGAGGAAAAGCATCTAAGAGCCGTCGATACCGAGCTCGAAGGCCAGCCGCACAACGCCGAAGAGCCGGAGACGGTGGGGCAGGGTGGGCGTAAGCTTCGCCGCCGCGGTATCTATCTGCTTCCCAATCTCATCACCATTGCAGCCTTGTTCGCCGGTTTCTATGCCATCGTCGCCGGCATGAACGGCAACTTCGTGCCGGCGGTACTGGCGATTTTCGTCGCTATCGCGCTCGACACCGCCGATGGACGAGTGGCCCGTTTGACTCGCACGGAGAGCGCCTTCGGTGCCGAACTCGATAGTCTGTCGGACATGGTGGCGTTTGGTGTCGCGCCCGCGTTGGTCGCCTTTTCGTGGGGATTGTCGATACTCGGACAAGCGGGTTGGGTGGCAACGTTCGTCTACATGGCCTGTGCGGCCTTGCGCCTTGCGCGTTTCAACACCAGCGGCGACAACGCGAGTTTCAAAGGGCTGGCGAGCCCTTCGGCAGCAGCCATCATCGCCTGCTGCGTATGGGTCTGGGTGGACAACGCGGGCGGCACGCCGACGCCGGTCGCCGCGGGTGCGATGGGTGTCATCACCGCGTTGGTGGGTTTGTTGATGGTGTCCAACTTCACCTACTTTTCGCCTAAGCTGATCAACTTCAAGGGCCGTGTACCCTTTGTCACGCTCGTGTTCGTCGTGTTGGGCTTTGCTTTGGCGCTGGTCGACCCGCCCATCGTGCTCCTCGTGCTGTCTACCGGATACGCGCTGTCTGGGCCGTTGCAACAAGTTTGGCGACGGATTAGAGGAAAGGGCGGCAACGAAGGAAAAGGAGGAGAAGGAGAAGAAGGAAAAGAAGAAAAAGAAGCAGCCGAAGAAGCCGCACGGAACTCTCCAGGCGGCGATGCATCTAACTGACACTGCGTTGCCGAATTCTGGAGCCGACACGTGCTGATCAAACCACCGGCGGACATTCCTGCTTCTGAAATCACGAGTGAGGCGGCGTTTGTAAACCGTCGCAAATTCATGACCCAAGCCGCTGTTTTGGGCGCGGGTACGGCTGTTGGGTTACCAGCCTTCGCTGGCTTGCAGAGCGATGACGAAATCACGCCTGAGGCCATCGTGACTTCTTACAACAATTTCTACGAGTTCGGCACGGACAAGAGCGATCCCGCCAAGTACGCGCACGAACTCACCACCGATCCCTGGTCCGTGAAGGTTTCGGGTGCGGCGAACAAGACCGGCACGTTTGCCTATGAAGACATCGTCAAGGGACTCGCACCCGAGGAACGCATCTATCGCTTTCGCTGTGTCGAAGCATGGTCGATGGTCGTACCTTGGTTAGGCATACCGCTCAAAGCGATACTCGAGCAGTTCGAACCCAACGACAATGCGAAGTACGTTGAATTCAAAACGCTGGTGCGTAAGAAAGAGATGCGCGGCCAACGCGGCTATTTCTCCACCATCGATTGGCCTTACGTGGAAGGGTTGCGGATGGACGAGGCTTATCATCCGCTCAGCATCATGGCAGTCGGGGTGTACGGCAAAGACTTACCTAACCAGAACGGTGCGCCGTGGCGGCTCATCGTACCTTGGAAGTACGGATTCAAATCGATCAAGTCCATCGTCAGCATCCGCTTCACCGAACGACAACCCCGCAATACGTGGCAGATACTCGCACCGCACGAGTACGGGTTTTATGCGAATGTGAATCCCGCCGTCGCACACCCGCGGTGGAGTCAGGCGACCGAGCGACGCTTACCCAGCAGTCTGTTCGATCCGAACCGTAGACCCACATTGGCGTTCAATGGCTATGCTGACGAAGTCGCGGAGCTCTACGCGGGCATGGATCTCAACAAGCACTTCTAACGTCACGGTCAGTGAACCTGCACGTACCGCTCAAGCCGGCTTTATTCGTACTGCTGAGCCTGCCGTTGGCATGGCTGGGCTGGCAAATTGCACTGGAAGTGCAAGCGCCGACCAGCGCCTTGGGGGCGGATCCGGGCGAAGCGATCGTGCGCTACCTCGGCGAGTGGAGCATTCGAATGCTGTTGCTGGCTTTTTCAGTAACTCCGGTGCGTACGCTTTTGTCCTCGGCGCCGCTCGCGCGCAGCCGCCGCTTGGTCGGCTTATTTGCGTTTACGTACGTGGTGTTGCACTTATTGAGCTACCTGTTCTTCTACGTCGAGTTCGAGTGGCCGGCGATGGTCGCTGACTTCACGGAGCGCACGTACATCACCGCTGGGCTAGGCGCGTTCTTGTGTCTCACTTTAATGGCCGTCACTTCGACGCGCGCCTCGCAGCGGCGCTTAAGGCGCAACTGGGTGCGCCTGCACAAGCTCGTCTACTTGGCGATTACGCTTGGACTATTACATCTTTGGTGGCTGACTCGCGACGGCTACGCCGAGCTCGTGATCTATTGCGTCTGGTTTGCCGTGTTGTTGTGGGCGCGCCACGGCGTTGACTTGTCCAAGCGCGCTGTGACAAGTCAGCGCTGAACGCAAGATCAGAGGCGGGCCTCACGTACCGCCGCGTCCAAGCTTTCCAGTACCGCTTCCGTGTCAGACCAGTCGATACAGGCATCGGTCACGCTCTGACCGTAGGTCAACTGCGTAGGGTCGTTGCCGATGTCTTGACGGCCCTCGACGAGATTACTCTCCACCATGACCCCGATGATGTCGCGGTTGCCTTGTTTGACTTGCGCGCAGATCGCAGTACACACATCGATTTGACGTTTATGGTCCTTTTGACTGTTGGCGTGACTCATATCGATCATGACGCCGCTGACGATGCCCGACTTCTCCAGATTCGAAAGCGTATCGGCGACGCTTTCAGCATCGTAGTTGGTGCCCGACGTGCCGCCACGCAGGATGATGTGACAGTCGGGATTGCCGGACGTTGAAAAGATGGCGGAGTGTCCCTGCTTGGTCACGGACAGGAAGATATGCGAGTGGCTGGAGGAATTGATGGCGTCAGCGGCTACCTGGATACCGCCGTCGGTGCTGTTCTTGAAGCCGATCGGGCAGGACAATCCCGAGGCCAGCTGGCGATGGATTTGGCTCTCGGTGGTGCGAGCGCCGATGGCGCCCCAACTGACGAGATCACCGACGTATTGAGGTGAGATCGGGTCGAGGTATTCGGTCCCTGCGGTGATGCCCAGGGCGGTGATGTCGAGGAGCAGCTTGCGCGCAATCGCCAGACCTTCGTTGATTTTATAGCTATTGTCGAGATAAGGGTCGTTGATGAGACCCTTCCAGCCCACGATGGTGCGTGGTTTTTCGAAGTACACACGCATGACGACCAGCAGCGTCTCCCGGTAGCGAGCGGCAGCTTCGTTGAGTCGTTGAGCGTAGTCGAGCGCGGCCACCGGGTCGTGAATCGAGCAGGGACCGACTACCGCCAACAAGCGTGGCTCCCGCTTGTGCACGATATCGGCAATGCCTTGGCGGGTGCTGAATACCAGAGACGAAGCCTCTTCGGTAATGGGGATGGATTCCATCAGCGCTTGAGGTGCAATGACCTCCTGCATACCCGTGATTCGAACGTCGTCTGTCAAATACTGCATGGCGCCCCTGATGATTAGCGATGGGAAGTGAGAGCGGCTCTTCGGTAGAATTCTACCCATGCCGTCAGCAAAAAGCCCACACGCGCCAATGCGCTATACCCAAACGCAGCAGAGGCAAATGCTGCGCGACATGGGCATCACCTGGCCTCTGGTGAGCAATGCCCAGCAGTTGACTGAGCGCGTGACTGCCGATCACGTGGCTGATGGCGTGACCGATGGCGTGACCGATGGCGATGACGAAAAGCAGCCCGATGCGGCGGTGAATGCGCCACCCGGGGTTGGGGATCCATCGCCGGACCGTGAAACCGAAATTGTGGTTGCTGAGCCACCGCCGCCAACCGGCGTTGGCAAAGTCGATCCCATTCGCTTCGACTACCTGGTCGGGGGTGTGTTGGGCCATGCACATCTTCTGATGGGCGCGAGCTTCGACAAGGGCACCCATCAAGTGCTCAAGGACATCTCGCGTTTCCTCGATTGGCAGGCGGGACACGGCTCAGATACCGCCAAGTTGCGAGGATCGGGTACTTTTGAGTGGCCGCAACTGCTGTCGACGGCCGGCGATCCCAGCCGTGCATTGGGTGCCTTCATCGCCAAGCAGTTGACGGGTGCAGGAGTGATCGTAGCGGATGCAACGGTGGCCTCGGTGCTCAAGCAGTGGTGGGACGCCGACAAGGACGTACGTTTGCTTGTCGTGCCGGAGATGAGTGTCGTTTTGGACGATCCGCAGATGAAGAAGACATTGTGGCAAGCGCTGTCAGCACCGGCTTGAGTTTCCGGGCCATGCAAGCGGACGATCTGGATGCGGTCCTGGTCGTTGAGCGGCGTGCCTATGCTTTTCCCTGGACGCAGACGATCTTTGCCGATTGCCTGAAGGCAGGTTACGAGTGTCGGGTAGCGTGTTTCGAAACACACATCGTCGGTCACGCAGTCTTGAGTTGCGCGGCAGGTGAAGCCCATTTGCTCAACATTTGCATCGGCCGCGACAAACAGGGACAAGGTTTTGGTCGTGAGTTGGTACACCACATGCTGGAACGGGCTAAATTGCGTGGTGCGGCGAAACTTTATCTGGAGGTACGGCCGAGCAATCGGGTGGCCATCGGCTTGTACGAGTCGCTGGGCTTTGCCCATGTCGGCACGCGCAACGACTACTACCCGAGCGAGTTGGGCCGCGAAGACGCTTTGGTTTTAGCGCTACCCCTGTAGCGGTGATCCGGGTCGGGATTTGTAATCCACGCCACGCGCTCACATAATCCCGCCCCTTTTCTCCACATTCGAGGTATCGACCCCGTTGAATACGGCCACCGCTCAGCGACGCACGTTCGCGATCATCTCGCATCCGGACGCCGGTAAAACGACGATGACGGAAAAATTGCTCCTCTTCGGCGGCGCCATTCAGATGGCGGGGACCGTGAAGTCCCGCAAGTCGGATCGTCATGCCACGTCGGATTGGATGGCGATGGAACAGGAGCGCGGCATCTCGGTCACCACCTCGGTCATGCAGTTTCCGTTTCAAGACAAAACCGTGAACCTGCTCGACACGCCGGGTCATGAGGACTTTTCCGAAGATACTTACCGCACTCTGACCGCAGTAGACTCGGCATTGATGGTCATCGACGGTGCCAAGGGCGTTGAGCCGCGCACGATCAAACTGATGGAAGTGTGCCGCTTGCGCGACACTCCCATCGTGACCTTCATCAATAAGTTGGACCGTGAAATTCGCGATCCCATCGAAGTCATGGATGAGATCGAAGAGATCTTGCAGATCGAGTGCGCGCCGATGAACTGGCCGATCGGCATGGGCCGTCAATTCAAAGGTATTTACGACCTTTATAAAGATGAAATCGTCGAATACCGGCAAGGTCAGGGCCACCACGCTTTCGAATACAACCGCATCGCCGGTCTCGATTCCGATGCCGCCCGGCAACTGCTTGACGTCGATTACGACGACTTTTGCGATGAGGTCGAGCTGGTGCGCGGTGCCAGCCACGAGTTTAATCAGAACGACTTTCTGGGGGCGACGTTGACGCCGGTCTACTTCGGGACGGCGTTGGGTAACTTCGGTGTTCGGCAGATGCTCGAAGGCTTCGTCGAGCATGCACCGCCGCCACAACCGAGGGCGAGCGAGGATCGCGTCGTTGCGCCCGATGAGGACAAGTTCTCGGGATTTGTGTTCAAAATCCAGGCCAACATGGATCCGCGGCACCGCGACCGGATTGCTTTTCTGCGCGTGTGCTCGGGACGTTACGAACAGGGCATGAAGATCCATCATCTGCGCTTGGGAAAGCCCGTCAAAATCGCGGACGCGGTGACCTTCATGGCCGGCGATCGTGTGCAGACCGAAGAGGCGTACGCGGGCGATATCATCGGTCTACACAATCACGGCACGATACAGATCGGGGACACGTTCAGCGAGGGCGAAAAACTCAAGTTCCGCGGGATTCCCAACTTTGCACCCGAGCTGTTCAGGCGCGTGCGCGTCAGGGATCCGCTGCGCTCCAAACAACTCGAAAAAGGCATGCAACAGCTTGCTGAAGAGGGTGCCACTCAAGTCTTCATGCCGTTGACCAAGAGTCAGATCGTCGTGGGTGCTGTGGGTGCTCTGCAATTCGATGTCGTGGCTTTCCGATTGGAAGACGAATATCGCGCGGAGTGTGTGTGGGAGGACGCCAGCATCTATACCGCACGTTGGATTCACTGCGACGATGCCAAAATGCTCGAAGAGTTTCGCAATCGCAATGCCGAGAATCTCGCGATCGACGGTGGCGGCTATCTGGCTTACCTGGCCACGAGCCGGGTGAACCTGAGCTTGGCCGAAGAGCGGTGGCCGGACGTCGAATTCAGGAAGACCCGTGAGCACTAGGGTAGGCATGTCTGTCACCTATGCGACACAAGGGCATGCCGCGGAAGGGAAAATCTGGACAGGTGGGTGTAATCGACTAGACTAAGGATTGTGTGGGACGTCACTGCGCCTCACGCGACAGACGAACGGGAGTTTGCTTGAGCACGATCCTTGTAGTGGACGACGACGAAGCCGTACGTGACGTCATGAGCGAAATGCTGCGTTTAGAGGGACACGAGGTCGCGAGCGCAGCCAACGGTCAACAAGCGGTCGATTGTGTGGCGACGACCTTATTCGACCTGGTCATCACCGATTTGATCATGCCCGAGAAAGAAGGGCTCGAAACCATCGCCGACATCCGTCGCCAGTACTCTGACATGCCGATCATCGCCATCTCCGGCGGCGGACGCCTGGGTCCGAACGACTATCTTGAAACCGCACGCTTCATCGGCGCTAACGCCACGCTGGCCAAGCCCTTTGCCCGACAGGAATTGCTGCGTACGGTAGATTCGCTGCTCGACTAGCGCCGAGCACAACCCTTCGGTAACTCGACCCGCCGTGTCTATCGATCCACGTCTCCTCGAGCGCTTCCAAGCGGCCGCAGCTGACGCCGATGCCGAATTTGCCATGGGTCTTGTCGTCAGTGAGGTGATCGATCCCCACGTCGACAGCACCCGCGTGCTTGCGGTGTTCGATGAACTGACCGCCTCCATTCAGACCGAGCGCGTCGAGTCCGTGACCCAGCTGACTCACTCGTTGATCAGCCATGGATTCGGGCGCCCGCTGTCACAGCCAGTCGACTTCGATCACAGCAACATGGAATGGGTACTGCACCACCGTGTCGGCATTCCCATAACGCTAGCGCTCGTTGCCATCGCCACTGCGCGCCGGTGCGGTCTGCAAGCCGTCGGTCTGAATTATCCGGGTCACTTCCTGGCCATGGTCGATGGCCACACGATAGATCCCGTGCGCTTGCAACTGGTCAATTCGAGCGATCTGAGCGCGCAACACGAGGACGGGTTCGATCTAAGTCGGGTGCCACGCGCTCGCAGCCGGGCGATTGGCTTGCGCATGCTCAACAATCTCAAAGCGCTACATCTCGCCCGGTCGAACCTGCCTGCCGCGTTGGACATTCTGGACTATCAGTTGGCGGTCGCCGATGACGATGAGGCGACACGGGCCGCTTTACACTTCGAGCGTGGTGAGTACTGGCGTCAACTGGGCGCTGTAGCCGCAGCGCTGGAGGCTTACGAGGTGTGCTTCGAAACCGTTCCGGCGTCCGATCGTGAACTTGCCGAGGCGGCGCAACAGCGGATTGCCGATCTTAAGCAACGTCCGGAGACGTTGCACTAGTGTCAAGGGGACATGTCCTCATAAGGATTGGCGATGTCGAGATCGATCGGCTGTGAGAAGCCGGGTAGCTTGAGCGCATCTTCGGCGAGTCCGATGTCGTCGCCCTCCAGCACGTTTTCGCCGAACTCGTATATCGGCAGAATGTCGCGGCTGTCGACTCGCGCGTCGTATTCGGCGGTCGCGCGCTCAACCGCTTCATTGGCACGCTGGTGTGCAGACATCTGCTGCTCGCCCCAACGCTGGCGCAGCATGGTCGTGGTTTGTAAGGGTGACAGAAACACCCCTGTGGCATTGTTGCCCCCGAACCCCTTGGAATTGACCAGCGCTGCGGGCATGGCGGCCGGATCGATCTCCGTGTGGGACATGCTCAAGTTCAAATTGCTGTGGTGCACGTCGTCCGCGATGTGGTCAATGGTGGTGATGCCCGGGACCCAACGGTCCTGCCAAGCGCCGATGACGGCGCTGAGTTGGTCGCCGCCGGCGGGGGCCATGGAATGACCCACGTAACACTTCACCGCACCGACCAGCCAGTTGTCGATGCCGAAGGCCTTGGCCGTCTCGTTGAAGATGTGCGACTCGGTGACCCGATTCTGCGGTGTACCTGTGCCATGGGCTTGCATGTAGGTACCGTGACGCATTTGCTGCTCACCGATGATGGCCCGGGTGCTGGCCAATGCCTTGGCGACGGTGACGTAGTTGCCCACACCCGGTCCGGAGATCGACTTCTTGTAGCCGTCGGCATTGACGTGCACGTCGCCGACAGCGCCCAGCACGCGGGCACCGTGTTGTAGCGCCAGCTCGTCGTCCATCAACACCAACCAGATGGATGCTTCAGCGACCGTAAATCCGGCGTTGGAAGAGAACGGCCGACACGCGCGACGGTTGTCGCACTGAGTGCTCGCATCCAACGCCATGAGTTCTTCGTCCTCCGCCAGCGCACCCATGACACGGTAGCCTTCGATCACGTGCGGCAACACGGGGGCTTCGGAATTGCCAACCACGACGATACGTTTCGCACCGCTGCGAATGTCATCGATACCGCGCTTGACGTTGTAAAGAAACGTGGCACAGGCACCGATGATACCGGCGGTTTCGCCTACGCTGCCCAATACATAAGCGTTGACGAAGTCTCCCGCCATTTCCGGAAGACCCAGTGCACAGTGTTTGGAGCTGGGTCGGCGGCCTGTCAATGGATTCTGTAACAAGCCGCCGTACGCATCGCCGTCCAATTGGCCCATGGCGCTGCCCGAGTACACGGCGATTTGATCGGGACGCACCATATCTTTGAGCTGCTGTACGGTGAACCCGGTTGAGCGGATGGCGTCCGACGCACCATAAACGGTAATTTGCAGTCCCCGCGGATGATTGCGGCTGGCATAAAGTTCGCCGGGATCGAAGCCGCTGGGCAGTTGTCCCGCGCTCGTGACCTTAGACGTCCGTTCCTCCGGCAACATGAACTTGCCGTCGGCGGCGGTGACCCTGACTTCCTTGTCATTGATACTTTCGACCTGCCAACCGTCCGGTATCCGTTCAGGCAGCTGTCTCTTTGCCAACGTGAAAGCGAGGTGTTGGGCGTTGCTGTGGACGTCGCCCTTGAGCGTGACGGCGGACTGCCATTGCACTTTCTCGGGATCCCACAGCTCTATGCGGCGAATCAAGGTACCGTCCAATACCGTTTGCACGTCGCAGTCGGCGTCGAGGTGCATGAGCTGGCGCAGGCTCGCCAAGGTGCGTTGTTGCAGTGACGGGCTCAGTGCATCGAACACCAAACGTCTGTAGCTATGGTTGAACGAGACGCGCCCGGCAGGGTTGATGCCGCCGAAGCCCACCATGATCGGAAGTGGAGTCAATGCTTTTCCTTTAAGGGCGTTCTAGTGCCACGGCAGTCGCTTCGCCGCCGCCGATACACAGTGCTGCAATGCCGCGCCGCAGATTTTGTCGTTTAAGGGTATGCGCCAACGTGACGATCAGGCGGCTGCCGGTTGAGCCGATCGGATGCCCCTGTGCGCAGGCGCCACCGTGCACGTTGACCTTGCTGTGATCCAAATTGAGTTCCTGCATGGCAATCATCGTGACCATGGCGAAAGCTTCGTTGATTTCAAAGAGGTCGACGTCACCGATATCCCAGCCGGTGACCTGCAAAAGCTTTTCGATCGCACCTACCGGCGCAATGGTGAACTCGCTGGGGTGAATCGAATGGGTGGCGTGGGCGACAATCTGCGCAATCGGCTCACGGTCGCCGAGCGCCGCCTGTGACGCGAGTACCAACGCTGACGCACCGTCGGAAATGGATGACGAGTTAGCGGCGGTAATGGTGCCATCGGCTTTGAATGCCGGGCGCAGGGAAGGGATTTTTTCGAGCTTCGCGCGGCCGGGCTGCTCGTCGTGCTCGACGAGAGCGCCCTTGATCTCCATGGCCGAGATTTCACTGGCAAGGCTATGCGCTTCGATGGCGGTGCGGGCACGGACTACGGATTCGGTGGCATAGGCATCCATCGCCTCGCGGGTAAGCTGGTATTGATCGGCGGTATCTTGCGCGAAGCTGCCCATCGAACCGCCGGTTTCGGCATCTTCCAGCCCGTCGAGAAACAACGCGTCCTGTAGATTGGCGTGGCCCATACGTAGTCCGGCGCGCGCTTTGGGCAGCAAGTAAGGGGCGTTGGACATACTTTCCATGCCGCCGGCAACGATGGTCGTTGCACTGCCCGCTCGAATCAGGTCCGAAGCGAGCATGGTCGCTTTCATCCCCGATCCGCAGACCTTGTTGATGGTGGTCGCACCGACACTGTCGGGTAACGCCGCGATGCGCATCGCTTGTCGTGCAGGTGCTTGTTTCAATCCGGCACTGACGACGTTGCCGATGATGACCTCGTCTACGTCACCGGGTTCGGCGTTTGCGTGAGCGAGTGCTGCACGGATTGCGTGTGCACCGAGTTCGGGTGCCGACTGAGAGGCGAGGGCGCCTTGAAAACTGCCGACGGGCGTACGTGCCGCTCCGATTACGTATACTGCTTCGTTCAAGCTGACTCTCCTGTGGCGTGCCCAAGGATCTACCCCGATGGGGCCGGGACGTGCATTGGGGTGCGATTCTACTGGCGAGCGCTAGCGGTCGCTAGTGCGCTGTCCCTCTTTGAACCGCGGCATCAGTTCCACGAAGTTACAGGGTTTGAAGTCGATATCGAGCTGGTTGTGCAGAATCTTTTCCCAAGCCGTGGCCACAGCGTTGCTCGACCCCGGCAAGGCGAAGATCAGCGTACCGTTGGCCAACCCGCCCACAGCGCGGGACTGGATGGTCGAGGAACCGATCGCGTCGTAGGAAATCTGTCGAAATAGCTCGCCAAAGCCATTGATTTCTTTATCGAAAAGTACCGTGAGCGCTTCAGGAGTACTATCGCGCCCGGTGAACCCGGTACCGCCCGTGGTGATGACGACATCCACGTCGGTCGCGGCGATCCATTCGCTGACCGTGGCGCGGATGGCATAGATGTCGTCTTTGACCAGGGCGCGCGCGACGATCCGGTGCCCGTCAGCGGCCGCGCTGTCTGCCAGGTAGCTACCGGACTTGTCGTCCTCCAGCGTGCGTGTGTCGGAAACGGTGAGGATGGCGCACCGCATGGAATTTGCTGGACTCGTTTGTGTCATACCGGAGGTATCCTCAAGCGCACCATCTAATGTACAGTACCGCCATTCTACACATAGCCAAAAACCGTGGAAAAACAGCTGATTGAAGGTGATCGTCTCTACCTGATCGCCGAAAGCCTTGCCAAGGACTTCTCGCTCTTCCCGGACGTCACCCAAGACGAACAACCGATTCCGGGTCTGCTCTCGCACAGCGACATCGACCGCCAGAACGAAGCGCTGGATTTACTCGATATCGACGCCTACATCGAGACGGTGGTCAGTCCCGCCACAGACCAGGTGCGCACCAGCGCGCCGAAGGTCATTCGCGAACTGGGTCGTGTCATGGAGGAGGACACTGAAGGCCCTTATTACGAAGCGACCGTGGTGATGGAGTTCCCCGACGGACACTCGCGGCTGGTGGGCTTCATTGCCCAGGATCGGGACAGCGAACTTGGTAGCTGGATGCCCGAGCACCACCTGCGAGCGGCGGCGTTTGCCGAATTGTGTTCGACGCGCTCGATCCCGCTGGTGACCTTCATGGACACCCCCGGGGCCAATGCCAAGGAAGAGGCTAATGCGCACAACCAAGCGCACAGCATATCGCGACTGATCGCCGAGATGAGTAACCTCGATGTACCCACCGTGGGTCTGATCTACGGGCTCGGCTATTCCGGCGGAGCGATCCCGCTCGCGGCAAGTAACATGATCTTGTCCCTGCGTGACGGGGTATTCAGCACGATTCAACCGAAGTCGCTGGCCAACATCGCGCGTCGTCTGAATTTGTCCTGGCAGCAGTGCGCCAAATACGTCGGCTTGTCCCCGTTCGAGCTACATGCACTCGGTAATATCGACGGCATCGTCGATTACTCTCCCAACGATGGCGCGGAGAAGCTCGAGAATCTGCGCAAAGCCATTGTCGGTAGTCTCGACAACGTCGAGACCCGCGTGAAGGAGTTTGTTGCGGAGAACCCCTACATTCTCGATCACTATCGCCAGAGCCTGGGCCGCTATCTGAATCCGTCGCCCCAGCTCAAAGCCATGCAGACCAGTGCGTCGCTCAAGCTCACCAAGAATCCGACCGAATACCTCAACGTCTTCGGCGTCGCCTATCGTTACCTGCGCTATCTACGCGTACGCCAGCGCATCAAGGCCACCACTACCCAGCAATACGGACGCCTGGCGGATGGGGAAATGCCGCAAGGCGAACTGCTCATCAGAGCGGATCGGGAGCGACGGCAGACGTTTCTGATGTGGCTGCAGGATCCCGACAAGGTGGTTTACGACGATGTGCTCTCGAAGGCGTGGCGCAATTACCACGAAAAACGCCAGGCGTTGCACGACGAACGCGGGCGCATTGCAAGTCTGTTGTTCGGTGAACCGAAAAAGAACTACGAAGACGCGCGTGCCGCGCTGCTCGCAGTGGTGGGTAATTTCCTCTACAACCGCTGGAAGGGCGAGGCGGTCGGTAACCTCAAAGCGCTGCGTGAATACCTCAACAACAAGTCGGATGCGCGTCAGATTCTGAAAACCAGCGACATAAGGGATGTACGTGCGCTGCTGCGAGCCATCGTGGGTGATGCAGAGCTGCACGGCATTCTGCTCGACCGCTTCAGTTACGAGGGCAAGAAACTCCTGTCCCTGGCGGGGTTGGATGAGAAATCAGATGCGTTCCTTGCCCGGCAACTCACGGCACAACTCAACCTGGCCATCAGTGGGCCGGCGATGATCGCCACACCGGGTGAGTCGGATTTGCAGATCAACCGCAATCTGTTGCATTTGCGTCTGCCGACGTACATCCCGCCGGCGGACGTCGGCGGTAAACCGATTCCGTTAGCGGATATGACCGTGCTCGACGTGTTGCTCGATGAAGAGCTGAGCACGGATTTCATCCACGAGTGCGAAAATTTGCTGTTGTTCGACGGCGTCTACGACAACATCATCGGCCGGCTGGACACGATCGCATCGGAGGCGCAGTCCGCCCAGGCACTGTCCAAGGAATCATTGGCCGAGCTGTTGGGTCAGTCGTTGGACACGGCCACAGCGCAACTCGCGCTGCAGCCTTTGAGTCGCCAAGGTGACCTGTCCAGCGTCTATCTGCAGGAGCAAATGCTCGACTGGTACTTGCGTCTGATGAGGATGCCGAAAGGCGGAGAGTTCTTCCGTCAGGTGGAGGAGTGGAAGCGCAGCATATTTCCGCACCTTGCCGATGCGCTCTTCGTGGTCGTGACCTACATGTTCGAGAACTTGATCAACTCCTACATCGCGGCGGAACGCGACGGTAAGAACTACGTGGGGCGCATTGCGCCGCGCAACATCGGGCGGCGCAAGGATTTCTGGAACCGCCTGAACATGGCGTACAACGATCTGTTGATTCAGAACGTGATCAAGCACGAACGTAAAAGTCAGACCTTCGGCTACCAGGATCTCATCGAACGCTTCTTCGACAACTGGGAAGGCCGCTTCGATGATCTATTGAGCTCGGATCCTTGCGGATTTCCGGGCTTTCGGCTCTCCATCGAGGAGGCGTTGAATAGGGAACTGCCGCCGTGTGGGATCATCTCCGGCTTTGCCAATGTGAAGGGCGACCCGGCGACCCGTGTCGGGGTATTGATTTCGAACGTCGCATTTCAGGCTGGCGCATTCGATATGGCGAGTGCGGAAAAGTTTTGCCGTATGTTGGTCGAATGCGCAGAGCAACATCTGCCGGTGATTTGCTTTGTGTCGTCCGGCGGCATGCAGACCAAAGAAGGTGCCGGCGCGCTCTTCTCCATGGCAGCGGTCAACGACCGCATTACACGCTTTGTTCGTGATCATGATCTACCCATCATCGTCTTCGGCTATGGCGACTGTACCGGTGGTGCGCAAGCGAGTTTCGTGACGCATCCATTGGTGCAGACCTACTACTTCTCCGGGACCAGCATGCCGTTTGCGGGGCAGCTCGTGGTACCGTCGAACTTGCCGCTCAAGTCCATACTCTCCAATTACCTCTCGGAGACGGAAGGCTCGATGCAAGGCCTCGTCGTGCACCCCTTTCATGCCGAATTGGATGAGCGTATGCGCGACATCGATCCGGCCATCCCGCTACCGACAGAGAGTGTCGAGCAGGTCATCCACCGGGTGCTGGCAGGCGGCTTTGCGGACCAACGCCCCGTCGTGGTCGCTCATCGGCCGCGTTACACGGATGAAGACCTGATCCGGCCCGTCAAGAAAGTGTTGGTGCACGCACGTGGCTGCACCGCGGCGAAGCTCATTCGCATCGCGCAGCGTGAGTCGATCGAAGTGGTGCTGGTGCAAAGCGACCCGGACATGGAGTCCGCTGCGGTGGACGCCCTGACGCACAACGATGCCGTTGTCTGCATCGGCGGCAACACCCCGGATGAGAGTTACTTGAACGCGATGAGCGTGCTCAGTGTCGCCGAAAACGAAGGCGTGGACAGCCTGCATCCGGGGATCGGTTTTCTGTCGGAGAATTCCGCGTTTGCCGAATTGGTTCGCTCACACGGCATCAATTTCATCGGGCCGTCGGTTTCCAGCATGGAAACCATGGGTAACAAATCGAACGCGATCAATACGGCGTTGCGGCTGAGTGTGCCGGTTGTGCCCGGCAGTCACGGCATCATGACTAACCCGGACCGTGCGGCGGAAGTAGCCCAGGAAATCGGTTACCCGGTGCTCATCAAGGCGGTGCACGGCGGGGGCGGCAAAGGCATCCAGGTGGTGGAGGCGCCCGGTGAGTTCGTCGAGCTTTTCCACCGTGTGAGCGTCGAAGCGCGCAGTGCGTTCGGCAACGGCGACGTCTATCTCGAAAAGTATGTCACCTCACTGCGGCATATCGAAGCGCAGCTGTTGCGCGATACGCACGGTAACACGCGGGTGCTGGGTATCCGCGACTGCAGCGTGCAACGCGACAAGCAGAAAGTCATCGAAGAGTCCGGTTCGACCACCCTGCCGGAGGCGCTCTTGCAAGTGGTGCTCAAATCGACGGCGGATATCGCCGACGAGGTAGGATACGTTGGTGCCGGCACAGTCGAGTTCATTTATGACTTGAAGTCCAATGCGGTGTATTTCATGGAAATGAATACGCGTTTGCAGGTGGAGCACCCCGTGACCGAGTGGACCTCGGGTATCGACATCGTTGCCCAACAGTTTCGCATCGCGGCGGGTGGGTCGATTGCCGACCTGACCGTCAATGCCGACGGTTATGCCATTGAGGCGCGGATCAACGCAGAGAAGGTGCTCAAGCTCGGTGCGGACGAATTGGGGTTCCGGCCTCACCCGGGACAGATCGAAGAATGTACCTTTCCCGAGGAAGACGGTGTCGAGATCATCGCTGCCGCCGGCCCCGGCAAGTTCGTGTCGCCGTATTACGACAGCATGGTCGCGCAGGTCATCGTTCATGCCGAAGATCGCGACGCGGCCATCGCAAAACTACTCGATTACCTCGATCGAGTGTCCATTACCGGGATTTGCACCAATGTGCCGTTGCTTAAACGCATATTGGCGGATGACGTCTTCAGAGATGGCGTCTACGACACCAACTACCTGCCCGAACTCCTGAAGCGCACCGACGTCGATGCGCTGATTGCCGAAATCGACGCCGCCGCCGGGGAGCGTGCGGAAGGCATCGACAGGGACACTATCGCCATTGCCGATAGCGACGAGCTCAAGGTGCTGGCGCCTTCAACCGCGATTTTCTACTCGACGCCTTCGCCTTCTGAACCGGAGTATGTGAGCGTAGGGGATCGCATTTCATTGTCGGCAACGCTGGGTCAACTGGAGGCGATGAAGCTCTTCACTCCTTTGACCCTCGGCGACTTCAACACCGAGACTGAGCTCTATCCCAGCGAATACGACTACGAAGTGACGCGCATCAACATGAGCAACGGCCAGCAAGTCAACGTAGGGGACTTGTTGTTCGTCGTCAAACCGGTGCCCCGAGCAAGCTAGCGGCTCAACATCCACACACCTTGCGCGATGCAATACGTCGCCAGCGTGAGAATGACGTACTGAGTGACTTGGCGAAATCCGGAGTCGTCCCAGTGCGCCAACAACCAGGTTCCGATACGGGTGCCCGCCACGGCGGCAGTGATGCCCGCGACAAACAGCCACAACGGCAATGTGCTCGTGAGCGCGACGATGGCGCCGTAGTAGACGATTTTGATCATGTGACCGATCGTTTGCGTGACCGCTTTGTTGGCGACGATCTCCTGACGGGTCAACTTAGCGTTGAGGTAGAACACATCCAGTAACGGGCCGGAAGCGCCGGCCAAAAGTTGCGCGATGGTGACCACGAAGCCGCAGGTGACCGTCGTCAACGGCCGTGTGACATCGAGTCCGGCCAGGTGCTTGTTGACACGGGCCACCCACGGGAACAAACCCACCAGAATCAGCACCACTCCCGCCGCAGGCACGATCATGAGCCAGCTGAACAGCAACAAAGCGGCGAACGCGCCGATGCAATAGCGCGGCAGCAGCGACCAGCGGATGTGACGCCGCAGAAACCAGCTGCGCGAGCCGTTCGACGTCGCTTGTACGGCACCGTGCAACAGCATGGCGTTGGCAACGGACAAGGTCGAGACTAGTACCAGCATGAGGAGCAATCCGCCCGCCATGCCCAGCACGCCGGAGAGTACGGCCGTGCCAAATACCGTTGCGATGAGCAGTGGATAGAGCATGGCCGCGAAGTCTGCGGGACAACTATTCATGAAAAAAGAGAATCAATGGAATATGATTGAGTCTATATAATTATTGATTGGTACTGAGTTCACGAATGATCGAAAACCTCGAAACGCTGGTCGCGCTCTCCAAGGCCGGTACCATGATGGAAGCCAGCACCGCATTGCGGGTGTCGCAGTCCGCGGTGAGTAAACGCATCGCCACGCTCGAGCGCTACTACGACCGTAAACTCATCGAACGCCACGGACGCCGGGTCGTGCTCACCCACCATGGCACGCGTCTGGTGGAGCGCGTAACGCCGCTGCTGTCCGAGTTGCGCAGCGTGTTTCTCGAGGACAACGCGCTGCGCAAGGGCAAGATCATTCTGGGCGTGTCGGAAGCGATTCTGGCGAGTTGGGGCCCACGTCTCTTTGCCGAAGCCCGGGAGCGCTTACCCGGGTTGGATCTCGAGTTTCACGCCCAGCGTTCTCCCGTCGTATTGGACCGATTGCGTTCCGGTGAATACATGGTCGGTGTGTGCACCGGGTCGACGGATGCGGATACCGATATCGTCAGCGAAGTCATCCGTGAAGAGCCCATGGTTATCATTCCGTCCAATCTCGAACCGTTGACCTACTATGTCGGCGAACCTCTGGGCGTGATCACCATCGAATCGCGGTCCGGTGCTTGGGCCAGCATCGAAGAGGACATGACACGCCTGCAATTGGCGCGCGAAGTGTCATTGGAGTCGTTTTTCTCGGTCGCACAAATGGCGTTGGCCGGATTCGGGCATGGCTTGGTACCGGCGGGAGTCGCCGCCACCCTGGGTGTGCCGACCGACCGGTTGATCGAACTGGGTGAACATGGTCTGACCCGGCCCGTGCGCTTCGTCGCCAGGAAGTCGATGTTCGCGCGCAATTTGATTCGTTCGTTTTATAACGAACTGTCGGCCATCGCCCCCAGATTGTAGGGCTTCAACAAGTTGACCAACACCTCTACCCAAGCTGGGTCCGCGTTTAAACAGGGCACCAGGGTCAGCGATTCGCCGCCCGCTTGTCGGAAGGTCTCACGACCTTGAATGCCGATTTCCTCCAGCGTCTCCAAGTTGTCGGCGACAAATGCGGGGCACGCAACGACGAGGCGACGCACCCCTTGCTCGGCCAACTCGACCAGCCGTTGGTCGGTATACGGCTGCAGCCACGGCAGGCGTCCCAACCTCGATTGAAAGCTGACGGAATACGTATCGGGATCGAGCGTCAAAGCCCGGGCCACGGCTTTGGAGGTAGCGTAGACCTGATGACGGTAGCAGGTGGCGTGGGCGTTGGACGGTTCGTCGCAGCATGCAGCGCTCGACAGGCAGTGATTACCCGTGGGGTCGGCGCGGGTGAGGTGGCGTTCAGGCAAGCCATGGTAGCTCAGCAATAAGTGATCCCAAGGTGCGGTCAGGTGAGTGCGAATGGATGCAGCCAGCGCGGCAACGTAGCCGGGATGGTCATAGAACGGCGGAACGACAGTGGGTTCGGTGTCGCGCCATTGCCGCTTGACCGCTTCAACCGATGTCGTCACGGTCGAATCGGCGTAGTGGGGGTACAACGGCATGACGACAAGCCGTTCGACACCCTTCTCACGCAGTTGTGTGAGGGCCGTGTCGATCGACGGTTGACCATAGCGCATGGCGAGTGCGACGGGGCACGGTACGCGCGCGGCCACGGCCTCGGCGAGCCGGGTCGACTCGATCAACAAAGGCGAACCGTCCGGGCGCCAGATACGTGCATAGTTCGCCGCACTTTGCCGCGGACGGAACGGCAGAATGAAAGCCGAGACGAGCAGGCGCCGCAACCACCAGGGACTGTCGATGACATAAGCGTCCATGAGGAACTCATCGAGGTAGGCGCGCACGTCGCTGATCTGCGGCGATTGCGGTGTGCCTAGATTGATGAGGAGAATACCCGTAGGGTTGGACATGAATTGATGTTCCATTTCGTATAACCATTGTGACAGTAATTATCGACTACGACGCGGGCAATCTGCACAGCGTGCGCCGCGCTTGCCATGAGGTGGGCTTGGAGGCGCAGGTGTGTGCGGACCCCGATACGGTACGCCAGGCCGAGCGTGTGATCTTTCCCGGTGTGGGTGCTGCGGGTAGTGCCATGAAGAGCCTCAAGGCGCGTGGACTGGACGAAGCGCTGCGCGAGATAGTGGCAGCGGGTCGGCCGGTGCTTGGCATCTGCCTCGGTCTGCAGATTTCGCTCGACTACTCCGAGGAGAACGACACGACGACGCTCGGGCTGATTGCCGGGCGCGTGCAGCGCTTCAGTTTTACGCGCCGCGATCTCAAGATCCCGCACATGGGCTGGAACGAAGTCAGGCCGGTGGCGGATAGACCGCACCCGGTGCTGGCCGATATCGAACCGGGCGATGAGTTTTACTTCGTGCACGGTTACTATCCGTCTCCGCAGGATCAACGACACGTTTATGCAGTGACGGACTACGAAGTCGATTTCGCATCGGCGGTGGGTCACGAGAATTACTTCGCCACACAGTTCCATCCCGAAAAAAGCGGACGGGTAGGCTTACGCCTGCTCTCCCACTTTGCCAACTGGCGGCCCTGATCGTGCTCAGCAAACGTGTGATCGCCTGTCTGGACGTGCGTGACGGCAAGCTTGCCAAAAGCGTCAAGTTCGTCGACACCAAGGACATCGGGGACCCTGTCGAGAAAGCCCGCGAATACTATCTCGATGGTCTGGACGAGCTGGTGTTTTACGACATCACGGCGTCTAGCGATAGGCGCAACATCATGTTGGACGTCGTTGAAGCCGTTGCCAATCAGGTGTTCATCCCTTTGTCGGTAGGCGGTGGTGTTCGCAGTGTCGCCGACGCCGCGGATCTGCGGCATGCGGGCGCCGAGAAAATCAACGTCAATTCCGCGGCCGTGCAGCGTCCTGAGTTGATCAGCGAGTGCGCGGAGGCGATCGGCGATCAAAACGTAGTGCTGTCCATGGATATCCGCGCCGTAGCGCCCGCTACCGCCACCCCTTCGGGATACGAAGTGGTCATCGACGGTGGCCGCCGACCGATGGGCATTGACGGTTTGGCCTGGGCTTTGGAAGGTGAACGTCTCGGTGCGGGTGAACTGGTCATCAATTCCATCGATGCCGACGGCACCAAGGCGGGTTACGACATCGCGTTGACGAAGTTGATTGCCGACGCGGTGCGTATTCCAGTGATCGCATCCGGTGGTGCGGGTAAGCCCGAACATTTGACACAGGTGTTGCGCGAAGCCAATGCCGATGCCGCGTTAGTGGCTTCGATGGTGCACTACGGCGAATACCGCGTCAGCGAGCTGAAACAATACTTACATGACGACGGTGTCAAAGTGCGCATGTCTTGGTAGCGCCCGTATGAAGCAACTTTGGAGAGGGTGGTGAAAGCAATCGAAGTACAGGGTAAGACGCTGGCTTGGACGGAAGTCGAAAGTCCTCCATGCGGTGTCGGTGAAGTGCGTATTCGCGTGGCCGCCACAGCGGTCAATCGCGCGGACCTCGTACAGCGCAGTGGCGGTTATCCGCCGCCGCCGGGTGCCAGTCCGATCCTCGGACTCGAATGTGCGGGTGAAGTCAGCGAAATCGGCGAAGGCGTTGCCCGGGTTGCCGTCGGCGACCGAGTCTGCGCGTTACTGGCCGGAGGCGGTTATGCGGAGGAAGTCGTGGCGGCGGCCGGGCAGGTGCTCAAGATGCCGCAGTCCCTCGGCTTCGCCGAAGCGGCGGCCATTCCGGAGGTTTTTGCCACGGCCTATCTCAACCTGTATATGGAGGCGAACCTGGCGCCGCACGAGCGCGTGCTCTTGCATGCCGGAGCGAGTGGGGTGGGTACCGCGGCGATTCAATTGCTCGCCCAATCGCGCAATCCTTGTTTCGTCACCGCGGGTGCGCCTGACAAAGTCGAGCGTTGCATTGCTCTGGGGGCGGACGGGGGATGGAATCGGCACGACGGTGCCTTCGTCGATGCCGTGCGTGAGTGGGCGCCTGACGGCGTCTCCGTCGTCCTCGATCCCGTCGGTGCCGAGTATCTCGCCGACAATCTGGCGGTACTGGCCGTTGAAGGTCGCCTGGTGCTGATCGGCCTCATGAGTGGCGCGCAAGCCGATATCAACCTGGCGCAGTTGATGATGAAACGCGCCCGGCTCATCGGTTCGACGCTGCGGGCGCGTCCGGTCAGTGCCAAGGCGGCGGTAATGGACGGCTTGCACAAAGACTTGTGGCCGCATCTGGAGAGCGGTTCGATTCGCCCTATCATCGAGGCGACGATGCCGATCACCGACGCGGACTCAGCGCATGCGCTGATGGCAAGTAACCAGACTTTCGGCAAGATCGTACTCACCGTTTGAGGCATCGTGCGGACGTCGCGTCTTGCAATTTAGTTGACTGAATCCGCCACCGTTGGGCGGCACCCGACCGCCTGAAGCGTGCGGCGTGCCGCTTATCTTGCGCTCACTACCGTTTATGACCCCCGCGCTTCGCTTGGCTCAGCCCCTCACTTACTCTTATGCGTGTTGAAATGGGGCACGAAGTACGAAGCGGATGGAGCGAATCAAAGTGCAAGCGAATCACCCTAGTGGTCAGGTAGCAAATGGTCGGGTAGCAAGCGGTCAGGTTGAAGGCTTTACGCTGGTCGAGTTATTGGTGGCGATCACCATATTTGCGGTGATCGCATCGATTGCGGTACCGATCTACACGGAGTACAGCCAACGCGGTTACCGAGCTGAAATCCAGGCCGACATGCTGACCTGCGCCCAGGCCATGGAACGTTTCAGCGCCGCCAACTTCACCTATGTGGGCGTCGTCGATACCGACAGTGACGGGATCAGTAATCCGGGCGGCACCAACGGTCCGCTGGGTACGGACATTTGTGATCCCATCGGTGTCGATCAAGGTCGCTACACGCTGAACGCTGTCGTGACGGCCACCACCTTCGATCTCACTGCCGAACCTCAGACGGGGGCCATGGCCGACGATGGCCACTTAACGCTCGACGAGTCCGGCAACCGGGAATGGGACGAAAACGATGACAACGCCATCGGGCAATACGAATCCGACTGGGTGGACGATGAAGAAGTCTAACCGCATACACGGGTTTACCGTGATCGAGCTGATGGTCGCCATGGCCATCGCTGCGGTGATGCTGTCGTTCGCGCTCCCGGCGTTCAACGATTTCACCACGCAAAGACGTATGGCGACCAACGTCAACGCCATGATTGCGGCATTGAATTACGCACGCAGCGAAGCGGCTCGTCTGGGCGGCACCGTGAGCGTGCAAGCAGTCGATGCCAGTCAAACGGCAGACGAGTGGGGTGATGGATTTTGTGTGACGGCCGGTACGCCGGGAGATTGCACCACCCCGCTGCAAGTGTTCTCCCTAGATGGCTTGGACGGCAATGGCACGTTCGACGCTATCGACGGGCTGCACACGCAAGGCACGATTTCCTACAACTCGCGTGGCTTGGTGCTGGGCGGGCTGACAGGGTCCATCCAACTGTGCGGCAACGATGCCGACGACGATCCGGGACGCGTGATCAACATCAACGCGATCGGGCGCGCATCGATTCGAGAACTGACGTGCTTTCCTTGATGGCGGGCGAGCGACGAGGCAGATGATTATGAACGCATTCAATTCATTCCGAGGCAACAGTGGCAAGCAGAACGGCTTTTCCATGATCGAGTTGCTGGTCGCCGTGTTGGTGATGGGTGTCGGTGTGTTGGGCGTAACCGGTTTGCAGATGGTCAGCCTGCAAAACAATCGTGATGCATTGTTGCGCAGTGAAGCCGTGCAACTCGCTTACGACGTGATCGATCGCGTTCGCGTCAATCCTGCTGCCGGTGCCGCTGCATACGCCCCCGTCGCTTTCGATGACGATCCTGCAGCTCATGCGGATTGCTTCAACGTAGCCTGTTCGGGAGCGCAGATGGCGGTGTTCGATATCAGCATGTGGAAGTGCACATTGGGCAGCCATGGTCAGCACGGTGTATGCGATGCGCTCAGAGCCGGAAACTTTCTCCCACCGCTGACGGATCAACCCGGCCTGCCTGACGGCGAAGGTCAAATCGCCGTGAACGGTGCCGGTGTGATTACGGTCACCGTGCAGTGGACCGGTTTCGCCGGTGAGTTGCAAAGCGTTGTTGTCGAGAGTCAGGGGTAGTCATCATGCAAGCAGTCGATCGCCAAACCGGCTTTTCCATTTTAGAACTCATGATCGCCCTGCTGTTGGGCTTGGTCGTCGTGTCCGGCGTCGTGCAGCTTTTTGTCGGCAATTCCAGGACTTACGACATCGTCAACGCTCAAGCACGTCTACAAGAGAACGCCCGCTACGCCTTCGAATTCATATCGGAGAGCGCACGCAATGCGGGGTACTTCGGATGCGCGCCGGAACCGGACAAGATACTCAACGGTCTCGTGGGCGTCGAAATACAGATTCCCGAGTATTTCGTATACACGGGCTTGCAGGGTTACGAGTCACTGGGCAACGGCACGTATGCTCCGGACGATTTGATATCGCTGCCGCGTACTGAATCCGGTACGGATCTGAACGTGCACATCCCGGGCAACGGTCTCGATCGCAATACGCTTGAGGCGGCGTCCGACATCGTACTTTTTCGCAGCGTGCAACAACCCGTTGCACGGCTGAATACTTTCCTGCAACCGCAAGAGACGAACGCACAGGTGATGACGCCTGGCGGCAATCCGGCATATCAAGTCAACGATGTCGTGTTGATCGCCGACTGCGAGCAGGCTGTCATGCTGCGCACTACGGGTGTCGCCGCTGGAGGCAACGTCACGACTTTGACCTTCAACCGGGTCAACAGCACCAATCCATTCGACAACGGTGTCGAAGTGTTGACTCCGGCTTTGGAGACGCTGCCATGGACGAACTCGATGCTCGGCATTGCTTATGGAGACTCCGCTACCGTCGGTTTGGTGGAGACGACCATATTCTTCATTGCCCCGAGCGCGGTACAGAACAATCGCGACCAGGACGTCAACTCGTTGTGGCGTAAGGTTGGCCGCGCCGCGCCGGTCGAGTTGGTGCAAGGCGTGCAAAACATGCAGTTGTTCTACGGCGAGGACGTTGACGGCGACACCTCAGTCGACACCTATCGTACTTTCGACCAAGTCACCGGAACCCCAATAGCCATGCGTGTACAGCTCGATATCAGAAGCCCCGATGTGGTGTCTGAAATCGGCGATCAACTGGGTCGCACGTACACCAAAACCATCAGCTTGCGGAATTTTGGAGCTTAGGGACCATGGGAAACAATTTACAGCAACTCAGTGCGCTAGCACGTCCTTCCAAGCAAAAGGGTGTGGCGCTGTTCATCAGCTTAGTGTTGTTGTTGGTGCTCACGATCATCGGTGTGTCGTCAGTGCAAACGACCAGTCTGGAAGTGCGCATGGCGCGCAACGAGCACGATGCGATGCTCGCCTTTCAGGCCGCTGAGTCTGCCCTGCGCGATGCCGAAGCCGAGCTATGGGCAGCGGTCACCGTAGCGCCTTACGTCGAGGTCGCGGATATGGGCGCACCCCCCAATTGGGCGGCAGCCGGCGTGTGGACAGGCGGAGCCAGTACCGTGGCGCCCAATGCGATTACGGAAGCGGCCGAAGATCCCAGATACCTCATCGAGTACGCCGGACCGGTGCTGCGCGATGAAAACGCGCATCAGTTGGACGATCCCTATGGGAACGCATCGATCGACAGAATTGAAATGTTCGTAATCACGGCGCGCGGCGTCGGCGGTACCGCGAATGCGCAGGTGCTCCTGCAAACGACTTTCGGACGGATTATGTAAATGCTGGGTAGTCAGCACAAAAGTGGAGTAACGAAGATGGCGAGCAAAGTAGTCAAAGCCACGCTGAGTTTAATGTTGGCACTATGGACGGTGAGTGCGCATGCGCTGCCCCCGGATGCGGTCGACGATTTGGTTGTCGTTACCGAAGATACGCCGATTCCAACGTTCAATGTGTTAGCCAACGACGTCCCCGACAACCCGGGTAACACGCTGACGGTTGACAGTTTCGTTCCGCCTGCGGCCGGCGTGTTTACGCTCGCACCGACAGGCGAAGCCGACTACACGCCGGATCCCGAATTTAGCGGGACCGTCACCTTCACCTACACGGTGCAGGAGAGCGAACCGGGTTGTAACGGCGCCGGCGCACCTCCGGACTGTTTCGATACGGCCACGGGCACCATCTTTGTCGCACCTCAAGCCGATTTACCGACGGTCGTGACGGGCGGCAGCAGCGGTGACGAGGACACCACCATTTCGCTCAACGTATCGGTTACCGCCATCGATACCGACGGATCGGAAACGATTACCGCCAACATGAGCGGTCTGCCCAGTGGCACAGCCTTGAACGCCGGAAGCTTGCAACCCGACGGATCGTACGATCTCACCGAGGCCGAATTGACCGGGCTCGAGCTCACGCCGGTGCCGGATGCGAGCGGTAGTTTTACCCTCACGTTACGCATCGATGTAGAGGATACAGCCACGGACCCGGGCGGCATGACCCAAACGGACAATGACACCGTGACTGAGACGTTGGACGTATTCGTAGCGCCTCAAGCCGACCTTCCGACCGTGGTCACCAGCCCGAGCGGCGGTGACGAAGATACGGACATTCCGCTCAACATTACTTTGACACCGGCCGACACCGATGGATCGCAGACCATTACGGGCAACATGAGCGGTCTGCCGCCGGGTTCCAGCTTGTCCGGGGGATCGTTACAGCCGGACGGTTCGTACGATCTGACCGAATCTCAGATCACGAGCGTCGAGTTCATTCCTGCCCCGGGCATCAGCGGGAACTACACGCTGAGCCTGCGTGTCGACGTCGAAGACTTCGCCACCGACAGCGGTGGCGCCACTGTGTCCGATGTGGACTTCCTGGTGCGCAATGTCGACATCGTAGTGGTCGCGGTCAACGATCCGCCCATCGTCGTGGGCTCGATCAACGACTTGACCATGGATGAAGACGACCCCGCGATTCTGCATCCCGTGGATATGGCGTTCGACGATCCCGATATTGCGACCAGCGGTGACTATCTGGTGTACGAGATCGTGGGTAACACACAACCCGCCATGTTCGATGCGCTGGTGGTCTCCGGCAATGCCGTCAACGTCGACCTCGCGCAAGACGCCAACGGCAGCGCGACGGTCTCTGTAGCAGCTCGCGATAGCGCCGGCGTGCTGAGTCCGTCGGTGAGCTTCACGGTGACGGTAATCAGTGTCAACGACCAACCGGATGCCATCGACGATGCGGTCTCCATGCTCGAAGACGGCGGCGAACTGCGCATCTCACCCATGAGCAACGACTATCTACCGGACGACCCGCATATCATCTCGGCGGTCACTCAACCGACGACGTATCAGTACAAGAACGCAAATGACGATGTCGTCGTAGCGTCCATGGGTAGTGTCACGATAGACGGTACGGACGTTTTGTTTACGCCTTCGGAAAACTTCTGGGGCGATGCGACATTCGACTACACCATTCGTGATCCGCAGGGTGAAGAGGACACGGCAACCATTACGGTCACCGTGCAAGAACAGAACGACGCACCGGAAGCGCAGTTGTTCCTGACCTTTGCCACGTTCCAGAACACCGACTTGGTGATCGACCTGCAGAACATTGGCGTACGTCGGGACGAATACGACATAGATAACGCCAAGCTCGACGCCATGGGTAACGAAATCCAGACGCAGGTGCTGAACGCGGTGTTCGAAACCGATCCGCCGCCCACCGAAGGCTTTCTCTTCAATCTGAGCACGGACGGTACGTTCGTGTTCCGGCCCGCGGCGGACTTCCTGGGTGTCACGGGCTTCGACTTCAGCATCATCGATGACGGCACGCCGTTCCTGAAGAGTATCTTCGGTACCGTGCAGATCGAGGTCATCGAGCCGCCGGACGATCCGGATGATCCGACTCCGGGCGAAGTTTCGGTCCTGTTTAATCTGTCCAATACGCCGCTCGAGCAGGCTTCGACGGTGGCGCCGAACGTGCTGGTGACCATGGACGATTCAGGCAGCATGGATTGGCACGTTACTATCGACGGCCTGGACGACAACGCGCGCTTCGTGATTGACAATTCGACTATCGCGACCAGCGGCGCGGTTCAGACTGTGAGTACTTACCTCTGGCCTCTGTCCGTCAACGCGTATTCGAATACGAGCGGCTGTTGTGGACGGATTCTGCCGTCGCAGGAATCGTTGCCCCCTGGCACAGACTACAATGTGTGGGAGGCGCGCAGCTCCGCGTTCAATAGCTTGTACTACAACCCGACGATCACCTATCTCCCGTGGTCAGGGGTCGATAACAACGACAACGACTTTGCACCTGCCGTGCCGACCGCGATTCGGCTCGACCCGATGACCGGGTCGTCAAACCTTCTCAATATTCTCAACCCCATGAGTTGGACCGCCTCTGGCGTGCCTCGGTGGGCGACAGGTGGCGGCTCAGCCAACATCTCCGTGACGAACTACTATGTGCCGCGCTACTACACCAGTGCCGGTGTGCGGGTGGATATTGTATCCGGCTCGAGCTACCCGGGCGGCCCCGAGCGCAACGACTGTGCCGGTACCGGTACCACCAACCTGTGTACCTACGCCGAGGAAATTCAAAATTTCGCCAACTGGTTTCAGTACTACCGGTCGCGTGAACTCGTCTCGAAAGCAGCCATCGGGAGCGTCGTGGCTGATTTGCAGGACATCCGCGTCGGCTATGAAACCATCAACCGTCGCTCGGCTGAGCCGATTGCCGACATGAACGATTACTATTGGGAAGGTGACAAGCGCGAGCTGTTGGACACCATCTACAACGTCAACTCGAGTGGCGGCACGCCACTGCGACGTGCATTGAACGACGCGGGGACCATTCTCGGCTGTACGCATGGCTCGAAACCCTGTCCCGCACTGCCTGAACCCGAAGGCGTTTGTCAGCAGAACTTCACGTTGCTGTTCTCTGATGGCTACTGGAACGGTCCTGCGCAAGGCGTGGGGAATGCCGACGCGGACGGTGCCGGACCGTTCGATGGCGGTAAGTATGCCGACAGTAATACCGATGTGTTGGCGGACGTGGCGATGCATTACTACGAAAACGACCTGCTTCCGGGTACGACGGATGGTGTGCCCGTAACGCGCGCCGATACGGAAGGTGCGCCTCCGGGTACGTTCGCGACGACTGAGATGCATCAGCACATGAAGACCTACACGATCGCTTTCGGTGTCGAGGGAGCGGTAGACGTGGCTGCAGCCCAGGCTGCCGATCCTTCGCTACCGTTCTCATGGCCGGGCATCAACTCTGCAGCGACGGCCAAGGTCGACGACATGTTGCACGCCGCCATCAACGGACGCGGGCGCTTTTTGAACGCGGGTGACCCGCAAGAATTGCAGACCGCTATCGAAACGGCGTTCCTCGAATTTACGCAGGCAGGATCATCAACCTCGGCAGCGGCGTTCAACTCGACGTCTCTGCGGGAGGATACGCTCCTCTATCGTGGCTTCTACGATCTGCGTAACCGCACCGGCGAACTTACCGCAACGGAAGTGGATACCACTGACGGTTCGTTGGCGGCGACGCCGACTTGGACAGCGGCTGAACTCCTTGACGCCACTCACCCGCAGGGTGTGCCGCACAACAACCGCATCATTGCGACGTACGACGCGTTGGCGAATGACGGCATACCGTTCCGAAGTGGTAACCTCAATGCGAACCAATTGGCGACGCTGACCGCGAACGAGGTGAACTATATCCGTGGCGATCGAACGTTCGAAGAACCTACCGGTTCTCTCCGTCAACGTCTGCCTACAGAGGGTCTTTTAGGTGACATCGTCAATTCTAGCCCGATCTTCGTAGGCAAACCGCGCGCGTTCAATCGCGATCAGGAACCATATCCAACAGGAACGGGCAACTACTATTCCGACTTTGTCGATAGCGTAGAAGACCGCACACCGATCGTGTACGTGGGCGCCAACGACGGTATGCTGCACGGCTTCGATGCAGAACAAGGTACTGAGCTCTTCGCTTACGTACCGAACTTGATCATCGACGATACGCTCGACTTCGGTAATCGGTTGGATGCATTCACGTCGTCTTTTTATCTACATAACTACTACGTCGATCTGACACCTCGATTCAACGATGTGTACATGCGTGCGAGTGCAAGTTCTTCGAAAAACTGGATGACGGTCGTGGTCGGCGGTTTGGGTGCCGGCGGCAAGGGCGTCTACGCGATAAACGTCACCGATCCGGACACGCAATTCGCCACCGAAACGGCGGCGGCCAACGCGGTCTTGTGGGAGTTTTCTGATCAGGACGACACTTACCCGCTGTTGCCTGACGGTTCACCACTGGGTGGCACACCTGGGGCCGTCACGGATCCGAACGGTAATCCCGTGAAAGACCTCGGCTACTCGCTCTCACTGCCGGTCGTTACGATGAGCAACGTGCAGAGCGGCGGTGAGCAGGAATGGGTCGCGATCTTCGGTAACGGACCCAACTCCACCGCCGGTATTGCCACGTTGTTCGTTCTGAAGATGGACGGCGGTCACGACGGCTGGACGTACGGTACCGACTTCGTGAAGATTCCGACCACCGCAGGCGTGCCGCTACCCGGCGAGCAGCTGGAAGGCTACCCGAACGGTCTGGGCAGTCCGACAGCCGTCGATATCGACCTGAACGGCACGGTGGATCTGGTGTACGCGGGCGATCGGCTCGGCAATTTGTGGCGGTTCGACTTGCGCGATACCAATCAGAACAATTGGAGCGCCACCAAGGTGTTCACCGCGACGTACGACAACGGCAATTTCGATGAGATTCAGGCGATCCTGTCGGCACCGCTCGTCACCAAGCATCCGAACAAGCCTGGGTTCCTGATTACAGTGGGCACCGGCAGCTTTGTCGCTGAAGAAGACGGTGAGAGCACTGAGATTCAGTCGATCTACACGATCTGGGACAACTACGTGAATACCTCGCCGCCGACGGCGCAACCCGACTCGAAGACGTTGCGCCTGGTGCAGCAGGTCATCACCAACGTGGTCGACGATTCGATCAACCCGCCGCAGACGCGTCGCATCGTCACGTCGAACCCAGTGGACTATCGTGAGGAAGCGCCTGGGCTGCCTGGTGTGTTCGGCTGGTATGTCGATCTGAACATGCCGCGTGCAGCGTTGACTTTGTCTGGCGCCACCAACCCGGATAGTTCCGGTGAAGCTCCGCCGGATCCGCAGTTTCCGGGTGAGCGGGCGATTCGCAGAATTCTGTTCCGCGATGGCAACATCTTCACCACCACAGTGGTACCTGCCACCGATGAGACCTCATGTACCGGCGCGCGGCCGGGATCTATCTTGATCTTCAACGCGCTGACCGGTGGCGATCCGGTGGATCCGCTCATCGACTTCAACCTCGATGGCGAGGTGGAAGAAGGTGACTTGGTCGACGTCGGCGGGGATCTGTATTCCGGCGGAATACTGTTCAACCAGGACGACCTCGACGGTGCGTTGGTAGACTTGTCAACGCTCGGTGGATCCGGTGATACGGACTTCTTGTTCGTATCCGGTGGTTCGGAAACTCAAGCGTACCGCACTGCGGACCTGGACGACGACAAGGTCGGTCGCCAGTCATGGACCCAACTGAGGGAGGACTAGAATGAAAAGTATGCTGCAAATTGCTTTGCTCTCGGCCTTTGTGCTGCTCTTTACCGGGGCAGCACCAGCGCTAGCCGACTACAACACACCTCAAGCCGAAGGGGCTGGCAAGATTCAGAGCCTGGATTTCGCCAATCAGGTGATGGTCGTCAGCGGCGCCGAATTCGGAGTGTCTCCGACGGTACAGGTTGAGATTGCGGGCAGCTACGGTGCGTTCACCATGCTTGAAACCGGCATGCTGATCGAGTTCACCTATCTGCACTTCGACGATGGCGCCAAAGTGATGCAAACCATCACCGAGGTCGACCAGGTCGAGGAGTATTAGGACTAACCGAGCTTAGCGAGCTGATCTGTCAGCGTGGCCATCCGCGTTGACAGGTCCGCTGCTTTACCGCGCTCTTTGTCCACCACGTTTTGTGGTGCGTTCGCCACGAACTTGTCGTTGGCGAGCTTCTTCTCGACACGCTCGAGCTCCTGTCTGGCCTTGTCGAGTTCCTTGTTCAACCGCTCCCGTTCGGCACCGAGATCGATGAGGCCTTCGAGCGGCACCATTACCTTGAGGGAATCGACCAGCGCAAGCGCGTTAGCCGGTGCTTCGTCCGTTGCCTTCAGCCACTCGATGCTTGCGACGTTAGCCAGCTTCTTCAACATCGTCTCCGTCGCTTGAGCACGCTGTCGGTCTTCCTGCCCACCGCCTTGCAACAGCACCGGTATGGACTGCTTCGGCTTTAGGTCCGCCTCCCCGCGAATATTGCGGAGACTGGACACGATGTTTTTCAACCACTCGACGTCGGCCGTCGCGGTCTGATCCTCATCGAATTCTCCGGGGGAGGGATAGTTTTGCGTCATGATGCTTTGCTCGGTGCTTTCTGGGTGCAAGCGCTCGTGCACTTCCTGCCAAATAGTCTCCGTGATGAACGGCATTACCGGATGAGACAGGCGCAGTAGCGCTTCCAGCACTTCGAGTAGCGTACGACGCACCCCGTTCTTTTGCACCTCGGAGACCTCTTCATCCCACAATAGCGGTTTGGAAAGCTCCAGGTACCAGTCGCAGTACTCGTGCCAGGCGAATTCATAGAGGGTATTCGCGAAGATATCGAACCGATAGGTGTCCAGGGCGAATTGCACATCTTTGACGGTCTGATCGAACTTCGTGCGAATCCACCGATCGATGAGGGAGAGTTCATAGGGTGCAGCAAGGTCGAGGGATTCGGTGTTCATCAGCGCATAGCGACTTGCGTTCCACAACTTGTTGCAGAAGTTGCGATAGCCGTCGATGCGGTTGAGATCGAACTTCACATCGCGCCCGGTAGTGGCCAGTGCGCAGAAAGTAAAGCGCAACGCGTCAGTGCCGTAGGCGGGAATGCCATCGGGGAAGTCCTTCTTTGTGACGCGCTCGATCTGCTCGGCCATTTGCGGCTGCGTGAGGTTGGTGGTGCGCTTCTCTACCAAGGCGTCGAGGTCTATACCGTCGATGAAGTCGAGCGGGTCGAGACCGTTGCCCTTGGTCTTGGACATCTTGTTGCCGTCGGCGTCTTTCACCAGCCCGTGAATGTACACGGTCTCGAAGGGCACCTTGCCGGTGAAGTGCAGGGTCATCATGATCATTCGCGCAACCCAGAAAAAGATGATGTCGTGGGCCGTGATAAGGGTGTTGGACGGCAGAAACTGGTCGAGCTCCACCGTCTGATCCGGCCATCCCAGGGTGGCGAACGGCCATAAGGACGACGAAAACCAGGTTTCCAGAACGTCGTGATCTTGTGTGAGGTGGACGGCGGCGTCGAGTCCGTATTTTTCACGCGCTTTGGCTTCGCTGCGGGCTACGTAGACGTTACCGTGTTCGTCGTAGTACGCAGGAATCTGGTGACCCCACCATTGTTGCCGGCTGATGCACCAATCTTGAATGTCGCGCATCCATGCGAAGTAGGTGTTCTCGTACTGCTTGGGGACGAATTGAATGTCGCCGTTTTTCACGGCCGCGACGGCGGGTTGCGCCAGCGGTGCGATTTTGACGAACCACTGATCGGTCATGAGCGGCTCGATGATCTCTCCGGAGCGGTCCCCGCGTGGCACCATCAGCTGATGGTCTTTGACTTCGCCGAGTAAACCGCGCGCGTCTAAGTCGTCGACCACTGCGGCGCGTGCCGCTTCGCGGGTGAGCCCGCGATATTTCTGTGGCGCGGCGTCATTGATGTGTACGTCTTGCGTAAAGATATTAATCACCGGTAGTGCGTGCCGCTGACCCAATTCGTTATCGTTGAAATCGTGGGCCGGCGTTATCTTCACACAGCCTGTACCGAACTCCCGGTCTACATACTCATCCGCGATGATGGGTATGGACCGTTCTGCCAGTGGCAGGGTCACAAAGCCGCCGACGAGATGGCGGTAGCGGTCGTCCTCCGGGTGCACGGCAACGGCCGTATCGCCGAGCATGGTCTCCGGTCGCGTGGTCGCCACCGTGAGGTAATCCTTGCCTGCGGTCGTCTTGAGTCCGTTTTCGAGGGGGTAGTGGAAGTGCCACAGGTGGCCCTGTTCGTCATGGTTCTCGACTTCGAGATCGGATATGGCCGTGCCGAGCGCGGGATCCCAGTTCACCAAGCGCTGACCGCGGTAGATCAAGCCTTCGTCGAACAAGCTCTCGAACACTTCGAGCACGGCATTGGCGTAACCCTCGTCCATGGTGAAGCGGTCCCGGGACCAATCGAGGCTCGAACCCATGCGGCGGATTTGCTGTTCGATCGTGCCCCCGCTGGAGTGCTTCCAATCCCATACCCGCTCGAGAAACCGTTCACGACCGAGCGCTTCGCGGTCCAGTCCTTCGTCCTTGAGCTGCCGCTCGACGAGCATTTGCGTGGCGATCCCCGCGTGATCGGTACCCATCTGCCACAGCGTGCGATGACCCGACATGCGCTTGTGCCTGATCAACGTGTCCATCAGCGTCTGATTCATGGCGTGACCCATGTGCAGAGTGCCGGTTACGTTGGGTGGGGGTATCAATATGCAATAGTTCGGCCCGTTCCCGGTGGGGCCGAACAGCTCTTGCGACTCCCACTGCGCGTAGAGATCTGCCTCGATGGCCTGCGGTTCGAAACTGCCTTTCATGTGTGCCGTTAGGGGTCTTGCGAGTTGCCGGTGCCGGTCTTGCTTACGGCGGTACCGATTTTCTCGTTGAAGTGAGTGACGATTTCCGTGGACAGTTCGTGCACGATGCGTTTGCGCAGCTCGGCAATGTTGGCTTGAAGAGTTTCTTCGAGCCACTGCCGCACAGAATTGTCGATGCGAATCTTGAGCGCTTGATTCAGTTCGTCGGTGTCTTGCGGATGCCAAGCCGTGCTGTGGCTTTCGATCGTCTCCCGCGCGTCACCGAGGACATCCTGCACCGAGTCCTGCCAGGCATCGTCCAATAGCGCCTTAAATGCGTCGTCGGCTAACCCGCGGGTATCGAAATTGCTGGCGCCAACGGCGTCGTCCAACATTGGAATGTCTTTCACCTCCTCTGACGCTGAGACATTTGCGGACTCGTCTTCAGGAGGATCGAGAAGTTGCTTGATCGACTCCAAGTCGTCGATCAGTTCTTCGTCATCGTCGGGTTTGTCCGGGTCAGTGATCATGGCTCAGGCGCTTTCCCAGTCGGCGAGTTCGTGATGGTGTAGAGGATACCCCCGGTCACGGTAATGTTTATAGCGGACGCGTCCAGCATCCTTGGTTTCGTCGACGATGATTTCAGCCACCCTGTCGAAACGCCCGTAGAAACTCGGCACAACGCAGGACAGATTGATCAGTACGCCTTCGTCGAGCACGGGGGCGGTAAAGCCGATGTGGATTGGTGCCGCGTCTGGATTACCGGTGGCTGCGTCCGGCAGCACTGCATGGGGCAGGAAGCGGTGCTTCGGATAGTCCCACAACAACTCGTCCATCGCTTGAGCCAACGGCGCATCGTCGACGTGGATGTGGACCGGATGTCCGGAGAAGTAGGCTTTTGCACTGAGCCGGCAGGCGAAGCGCATGCTGGCATCGACGGTCCGATCTTCCAGCAGGTAAAAGTCAACGCGTGTCATGCGGTTCCTGCGACGGTGCAGAGATATTCGAATAGCATGGGTACGGGCCGTCCGCTGGCGCCTTTGCGGGCGCCTGAGTGGAACGCGCTGCCGGCGACGTCCATGTGCGCCCACTTGACACCATCGTCTATGAAGCGCGATAGGAAACACGCCGCTGTGACGCTGCCCGCTTCGCGCCCACCGACGTTTGCCACATCCGCGAAGTTGCTGCGCAGCGACGTCTGGTATTCATCCCAAAGTGGCATGCGCCAGGCTTTGTCACCGCTGTTCTCGCCGGATTTCAGCAGTGTGTCGGCAAGCTTGTCGTCGTTGGCATATAGTGCGCTGGCATGAGAACCCAGAGCGATAATGCACGCACCCGTCAGGGTAGCCACGTCGATAACAGCCTGGGGTTTGAATTTCTGCGCATGCGTCAGCGCGTCGCTTAAGACCAACCGCCCTTCGGCGTCGGTGTTCAGAATCTCGATGGTTTTGCCGGACGAGGCGGTCACGATGTCGCCGGGACGCGTGGCCCCGCCGCTGGGCATGTTTTCTGCCGCAGCGACGATGGCGATCAAGTTGACGGGCAGCTTGGCTTCGATGGCAGCTTTAGCGGTACCGAGAACGGCTGCCGCACCGCACATGTCGAACTTCATTTCATCCATTGCACCCGGGGGTTTGAGTGATATGCCGCCTGTATCGAAAGTGATGCCCTTGCCAACCAGAGCGACCGGCGGAGTCGTTTTTTTCTTGGCGCCGTTGTAGCGGATGACGATCATATAACCCGGCACATCGCTGCCTTTGGATACCGATAAAAACGCCCCCATGCCGAGTTCCCCCATCCGCTTTTCGGTCAGATGAGTGACGGTCGTGTTAGCTGCTTTTGACAGCTTGCGGGCTTCCCGCAGGAGGTAGGCGGGGTTGCAGACGTTGGGTGGTTCGTTGCCGAGGTCTCGGGCGAATCGCAATCCGGCATCCAGAGCATTGCAGTGCTTGGCAAGGTGGCCGGTGCCGGAGCGCGAAGCGGTGTGCAAACGCACCGTGGACAGACTGGGTGGCTTGGCTTTGCCGGATTTGTGTCTGTCATAGCTATAAAGACTGAGGCTGATGGCTTGCGCGAGGGTCTTGAGCTTCCAGGCGGCGTTTTTGGCGTCGACCTTGACGTTGCTGAGCGCGACGACACACTGTTTCGCAGGCAAGCCCTTGAGTGCCGCGGCCACGGCGCGCGTGGTGCGGCGAAAGTCCGCGACGTTCATCGAGCGGTCGGCACCGCCGACGACGAGAAGACGGGCAATGGGCCCATCCAGGTTCACGATCAAGGTCTTCTCCACCGAATCCTTGAAATCCGTGAGCGCCTGACTAAGCTGCGCCTGCTGGCCGAGTGCGCGCGCGACGGCTTTGGCTTGTTTTGGCGATGTTGCAAGGCAGGGAGTGCGGTAGTCAGCGAGCTTACCGTCCGTCAAACTGTATTTCATAGAGCGTTAGGCGCTTAAGTTGAGAGAGGGTCCGTGTCAGCGGCGTATTCTAATTTAATTCAAGGCCCTGGCATATGCTTGTAGCGTTGCGTTACGTCAATCGCCAGCTACTGGCGGTCTTTGCCGTGACGCTCGCCATGTTGCTGTTGGTTGCCGTGGGCGGGCGTTTCATCGGCTACCTGCAAGAGGCAGCGCTCGGCAAATATACAGGTACGACGGTGTTGACGATCATGTACCTGCGGCTACCCGAGTTCGTACAGTTGGTGGCTCCCTTTGCACTCTACGTGGCCACGATTCTGACCCTTGGGCGCCTTTATGCGGACCAAGAGATGGTGGTCTTTCAAGGCGCGGGAACGGGTCCTGCGCGGTTGTTGAGTTGGCTTGCAGCTGCCGTCGGTGTCGTGGTCGGGGCAGTTGCGGTGTTCGCACTGGTGCTGACACCGTGGGCCAATCGGTCGCTCGAGGACTACATGAAGCAAGCGCGCGCCAGGACGGAATTCGAAACCGTCAATCCAGGCGCGTTTCACGCGTACGACCGCGGACGCCGGGTGACCTACAGCGAAGCCATGTCAGCGGACCGGCGCACGTTACACAATGTCTTCATGTCTCAGCGCTTGGAAGATGGGCGTCAAGTGACGCTGTGGGCGAATGAAGGGACGCAGTTCGTTGATGCCGATTCCGGCATTCACTACCTGGTGCTGCGCCAGGGCAAGCGTTACGAGGTCCAACCCGGGCAAACCGACTTACGCATCATGGCTTTCGACGAGCTACGGCAGAAGTTGAACGTATTCGAGTCGACCAACCCCGGTGACTACGAGGCGACGGCGAAACCATTGGCGGCGCTGGGCCGGTCGCCACCGGAACGCGCGGAATGGCACTGGCGCGTCGGCATGCCGTTGTTTGCGTTGATCGGAGTGTTGCTCGCCGTGGGCATTTCGCGAACCAAACCGCGCCAGGGACGTTTTGCCCGGGTGGTGCCGGGGATGCTGCTGATGCTGTTCTACTATCTAGCGTTGCTGTTGAATCGCAACGTCATCGAAGAAGAACAGTTGCCTGCGCAATTCGGCTTATGGGCGGTGCATGCCGTCTTTCTCGGTGCCGCACTGTGGCTGCTGCACCGCTTACCCAAGCCGGTCAAGCAGTAACGGCTACGCTTCCTTGGGTAGGTACACGATCGTTGTGTGTGACAGTTTGTCGTGCCAGGTCTGTTTATTCCGGTCGACCATCATCCACAGGTACCCGAGAAAAAACACGCACATAGAGAGCGGAGCGACCACGAGTCTGATGAGCATCTGCTTGACGTTGGCCTTTGCACCCGATTCGTCGGTCAACTTGATACGCCACGCCAACATGCCCAGCGTTTGGCCTTGACGCAGCCAGGCGTATAGGAAAAATCCAACCATCTCCGCGACCAGGACGAGTTGTACCCATAGTCCCGTGACGGATTCACCGCCGTTGAAGAGCACGAGCGCGAGCAGCGTGAGCATCCACACACCGATCAACAGCAACGCGTCATAACACATCGCGCCGATACGCCGGCCAAGGCTTGCTGGATAGCCGATGGTCATTTGAGTGAAGGTCTAGTTTATAGGGGTTGAGATTGTACAGGATCGACCCTGCCCGGCGCGTGGCTCGCTAGTTTGGGGCGGCCGGCGCCGGGCGCCGGGCGCCTTGTGGCCCCTAAGCGTGGGCGTTAGATAGATAAAATACTGGGTTTGAGTGGGGTTGTGTGATACGGCTGCGGCAGGGGGATAAGCACGTTGGGATGCAGGAGGCGCAGCAGCAACAGCGGGGCCGGGCGCTACACGTGGAGGTAGATGAAGGCGTACTTTCTGTCAAACTGCCGCCCGATCAGCTGGCTGTTGTGCAACAGGCGTTAGAGACCATTGTCGAGACACTACCGGAAGATCAAGAACGCGACTTCTTTGCGACCCGGGATGCCTTGGTACAGATGGCTAAGCTTGCGCTGGCTAAAGACGAAGGCCAAGAAGCCAGTGCGGCACACCAGGTACTGGTGCAGGTGGATGCCTCAGCCCTCGACGGGCAGGGGGGTGAGTCGGACTATCCGTTGCCGACAGTAAAATGACTGTGTTATTCAGGCGAGGTGACGCCGATTTACAAAGCCGGTCAGCGAGTGCTCAATGTGGGACGTAAACACCGCATAATGCCACCGAAGCTAAAGCAAGCCTTGGCGGCCAAAGACCGGCATTGTCAGTACCCGGGGTGTCATCACACCCAGTTCCTGGATGCGCATCACATTCGACACTGGTGCGATGGCGGCGAGACTAAGCTCGACAACTTGATTTTACTCTGCAGCCATCATCACACGTTGATGCATGAGGGTGGATTCGGTCTGAAACAGAAAGAAGATCGGTTCTACTCTGCCCGACCGGATGGACGTCCCGTCGAGATTGCGTCTTCCGCGGAAGACGAACAGTCATTACATTGATTCTCGTCGCTTTCTTGTAACTCCCCCAACCCTTCGGCACAATTCCGCCCCCGTGCCTGGGTGGCGAAATTGGTAGACGCGCCGGATTCAAAATCCGGTTCCTTCACGGGAGTGTCGGTTCGACTCCGACCCCAGGTACCATGTTTGTTTCATGTTGGTTTTGTCAGGCCAATCCTCATGCAGTTGTCCGATTTCGATTACGAGCTACCCCAGGCGCTCATTGCTCAAACCCCATTGGCCGAGCGTAGCCGGTCGCGTCTGCTCGTCGCTCAGGGCGGTGCCTTGCGGGATGCGATTTTTAGTGACATCGAAGCGCTCGTGCAACCGGGGGATTTGCTCGTCCTCAACAACACCAAAGTCGTCAAAGCACGCCTTCGAGCGCAGAAGGATTCCGGCGGTGCTGCAGAGTTGCTGTTAGAACAGTGCCTGTCCGAATACGTAGCATTGTGTCAAGTTAAGGTTAGTAAGCCGTTGAAAAACGGACGTTTTCTCACATTGGATGATAAGCGAATCGAGTGCCTGGGCCGAGTCGGCCAATTCTACCGTTTGCGTTTTCCCGCACCGGTATTGCAGTTCCTCGAAGCGCATGGGGAGATACCGCTGCCCCCTTATATTGCGCGTGCCGCAGCACCCAGCGACGAGGGCCGCTATCAAACCGTGTACGCGGCGCAACCCGGTGCCGTGGCCGCACCGACGGCGGGACTGCACTTCGATGAGGAACTGTTGACCAATGTGCAAAATCGGGGTGCGGACATTGCCGAGATCACGCTGCATGTCGGTGCGGGTACCTTTGCGCCCGTACGCAATGACCTCGATGCCCACGAAATGCACAGTGAGCAGTTGCTCGTCGACGAAGCCGCTGCTGTGCGGGTCAACGACACCAAACGTGCGGGTGGGCGCATCGTCGCGGTGGGCACGACGGTCGTGCGTGCGTTGGAGGGGGTGGCGAGCGGGCACGATGGTTGCCTGGTACCGTATCGAGGGGCGACGCAGTTGTTCATTAAACCTGGCTTTCAGTTTCAGATCGTCGATCGCCTTGTCACCAACTTTCATCTGCCAAAGTCGACATTGTTTATGCTGGTGTGTGCGTTCTCCGGCCGAGATCGTGTGATGCAGGCATACCGCCACGCGGTTGCCGAGCGCTACCGGTTTTTCAGTTACGGAGATGCCATGTGGCTGGAGCGCGATTGTGTTTGAAGTGATCAGCCAGGATGGCGCTGCACGACGAGGTCGCCTCAAACTGGCGTACGGTGACGTGGAAACTCCTGTGTTCATGCCGTGTGGTACGTATGGCACCGTAAAAGCGATGACGCCGCGCGATTTGCACGACGTCGGTACGCAGATGTTGCTGGGCAATACATTCCATCTGCTGTTGCGGCCCGGTGACGAACAGATCCGGGCGTTGGGTGGATTGCATGAGTTCATGCAGTGGTCTGCGCCGATTCTGACCGACAGCGGCGGATTTCAAGTGTTCAGTCTGGGAGACCTGCGCAAAATCTCGGAACACGGGGTCGTGTTCCGCTCACCGATCAACGGCGACAAAATCGAGCTCACACCGGAGCGTGCGATTCGGGTGCAGCAGAACTTGGGAGCCGACGTCGTGATGGTGTTGGATGAGTGTACACCGCATCCGGCGACCGTGGACGAAGCCCGCGCCTCCATGGCGTTGTCGATGCGCTGGGCACGGCGTTGTCGGAATGGATTCGATGAGGGTCTCGACCAAGCGTTGAATCCCGGCGCACGACTTTTCGGCATCGTACAAGGCGGGATGTACGATCCACTACGACGCGAGAGTCTGGAGGCGCTCGTTGAAATCGGTTTTGACGGCTATGCCGTCGGCGGGCTCAGTGTCGGAGAGACCAAAGAGGAGATGAATAGCGTCATGCACGGCATCGTTCCGCACATGCCCGAGGCGGCACCGCGCTACTTGATGGGTGTGGGGACGCCACAGGATTTGGTACATGGCGTGGCGCTGGGTATCGACATGTTCGACTGCGTAATGCCGACCCGCAACGGCCGGAACGGATATCTGTTTACGCATAAAGGTGTGGTCAAGATTCGTAACGCGCGCTACAGGAGCGACCAGAACCCGATCGATGAGCGGTGCGCTTGTTACGCTTGTCAAAATTTTACTCGGGCTTACCTGTATCATCTGGATAAGTGCAATGAGATTTTGGGTGCCGTGCTCATGACTCAGCACAATTTGCACTACTACCATGACCTCATGGCTCGTTTGCGCGGGGCTATTGAAACGGGTACATTTCGCACCCTCACTGAGACCCTATACCGCGACTGGAACGCTCCCGATGAATCTGTTTGAAACGACTGCGTACGCTGCACCGGCTGGTGGTGCGGGTGACGCGGGTTTATTGAACCTGCTGTTTCTCGGCGGGTTCGTACTCATCTTCTATTTCTTGCTGATTCGACCCCAAAACAAGCGCCGCAAAGAGCATCAAGCCTTGGTCACGAGTCTGGCCAGGGGCGATGAGATCGTCACTGCGGGCGGCATTGTCGGGTCTATCCTCAAAGTCGAAGACGACTTCGTGAAGGTCCAGGTCGGCGAGGGTGTAGAGATGCGCATTCAAAAGTCAGCCATAGGGGCCACCTTGCCCAAGGGTACGATCAAGTCCTTGGAAAGCGGCTAAACGACCCCAATATCTTCCTAACCATCTCCCAATCTAACTCCCAAGCTACCTCAGAAGGGCGTCCTCAATGGCAGAATCTGGATTCGGCGGACCGGTAGGACCTTTGTTCGGAGTGCGGCCCCGCAACTTGCCGCCGAATACGTTCAGAACATGGCAGTATCTCGCGATCTTCTTCGTACTGGTCCTCGGTGCGTTATATGCCGCCCCTAATCTTTTTCAACCCGACCCCGCCATCCAGATTCGTGCCAACGACGAAGGTGTGGTGCTGTCTGGCGAGCAGCTGGAGGAGATCAAGACGACGCTCACTGAGGCGAGCATCAGCGTCGGTGCCGTCGAGGTGGACGGAGAGTCGACTTTTCTACGTGTGGGGAGCGATTCAGAACAGCTACGCGCCCGCGATCTTGTCAATGCTCAACTGAATACGGAGGAGAACGACTACGTTGTGGCGCTGAATCGAGCCAGCAACACACCGCAATGGTTGGCTGACATGGGGGGCAAACCGATGTCGCTGGGTCTGGATCTTTCCGGTGGTGTGCATTTTCTGCTGCAAGTGGATATGGACAAGTACTTGGGTTCAGTGGTGGCAAGCACCGCCGAAGGCATGAAAGACAAGTTGCGCGATGCCGGCGTGCGCTGGGTACCGCAGCGCGAGTGGGTGGACGACCTCGTCATTTTGATTACGTTCGACACGGTCGATCAGCGCGATCGGGCGGAAGAGGTTTTGAGCGAGGAGTATCGAGACTATACGCAACGCGCGGTGGAGGTCAGCGGCAAACCGGCGCTGCGCTTTACGCTGAGCGACGAGCGCATCACGACGTACGAAGATCGCGCCATCGAGCAGAACCTGGTCAGCCTGCGTAACCGCGTCAATGAACTGGGTGTCTCTGAACCGCAGGTACAGCGCCTTGGACGCTCGCGCATCGTTGTGGACCTGCCAGGGATACAGGACAGCGCGCGGGCCAAGGAGATCCTCAACAAGTTTGCCAACTTGGAATTCCGCTTGGTGGCTGACCCCAACACACCGCGCTTTCAGAAGGAAAGTTATCCGTATGAAGGCGCCAATATCGAAATCTTGCGTCGGAACATCGTCACGGGCAATAACGTACAAGATGCCAACCAGGGCTTCGACCCGGAAACCACGCAGCCGCAAGTCAATATCGAGCTCGATAGCGACGGCGGCAACCGCATGCACGACGTCACCAAAGACAACGTCAATCGATCCATGGCGATTCTCTTCATCGAACAAAAGCCGATCAAGCGCACCGTGTTGCGTGACGGCGAGCAAGTCGTCATCGACGACACGAAGGAAGAGCGCCGACTCATCAGTGTGGCGCGCATCACGACAGCACTCGGGTTTTCGTTCCGCATCACGGGTTTGGGATTGCGCGAAGCGCAAGACTTAGCGCTGCTGTTGCGAGCCGGTGCGTTGGCGGCACCGATGTACATCGTCGAAGAGCGCACGGTGGGCGCTTCGCTGGGCGAAGACAACATCACGGCGGGGCAACAATCGGTAGCGATTGGCTTCGTGCTGGTGTTGATCTTCATGTTGATCTATTACCGTTGGTTTGGGTTTGCCGCAAACATCGCACTGACGGCCAACCTGATGTTGCTGGTGGCCATCATGTCGGTGTTGGGGGCGACCTTGACGTTACCCGGAATCGCGGGGATCGTCTTGACGGTCGGGATGGCCGTGGACGCGAATGTGCTGATCTTCTCCCGAATTCGCGAAGAACTGCGCGATAGACCGCCACAGCAAGCCATTCAAGCCGGTTTCGATCGGGCGTTACTGACGATTACCGATGCCAATGTGACCACGTTTTTCGTCGCCGTCATTCTGCTCTCCATCGGCAGCGGTCCGGTCCGCGGCTTTGCGGTGACACTTGCTGTCGGCATCGTCACCTCCATGTTCACGGCAATTCTGGTGACTCGCGCCATCATCAATCTGATGTACGGACGTCGGAAGCTGGAGACATTGAAAATATGAAAACACCCAACTTCGATTTCATGGGGAAGCGCCGCATCGCGGCGATCTTGTCGATCATTCTGGTCGGTATCTCGTTGGGTGCCTTGTTTTCGCAAGGTCTCAACATGGGGCTCGACTTCACCGGCGGGTCCATGGTGGAGGTCGGGTTCACCGACGCGGCCGATCCTGAAGAAATTCGGGAATATTTGGTAGCTGAAGGATTCGTCAACGGCACCGTGCAGTACTTCGGCACGAATCGCGACATTCTGATTCGTATGCCGCCGCAAGCAGAAGCCGATCAAGCCACACTGGGCGACCGCATTTTCGATGCGCTTGGGACGCGTTACGACGTGACGCTGCGGCAATCCAATTTCGTCGGACCTGCCGTCGGCGAAGAATTGACGGAAGACGGCGGCCTGGCGCTACTGACTGCGCTGATCGTCGTGATGATCTACATTCTCTTTCGCTTTACCAAGCAGTTTTCCATCGGCGCGGTAGTGGCGTTGGCGCACGATGTCATTATTGTGCTCGGCCTGTTCGCGATTTTCCGTTGGACCTTCGATTTGACGGTACTTGCGGCGCTGCTTGCGGTGATCGGTTATTCTCTGAACGACACCATCGTCGTGTCGGACCGCATTCGGGAGAACTTTCGGCGCATCCGCAAAAGTACGCCCGTGGAAGTCATCAATCAGTCGCTCAATCAAACGCTGGGCCGCACGTTGGTCACATCGTTAACGACATTGTTCGTGTTGCTGTCGCTCCTAACCGCGGGTGGCGAGGTCATACGCGGATTTGCCCTGGCCTTGAGTCTTGGTGTCGTGGTCGGTACCTATTCGTCGATGTACGTGGCGGCTAACCTGCTTTTGTTGCTCAACATAACCCGCGAAGACTTGCTGGTGCCCGAGAAAGAAGAGGACAACCCGGAAGGGTCGTATCCCTAACCCCGCGTCGCGCGCAGTGTCTGCACGATGGCTTTGAGCATTTTCGGATTCGCTGCCACGATATCCCCGGTGTCCCAATAGCGCTCACCGCCGCCGAGATCGCTGACAAAGCCGCCCGCCTCGCGAACCAGTACGATGCCCGCCGCGATGTCCCATTGGCTCAACCCGCCTTCCCAGAAACCGTCCGTGCGGCCGGCGGCGACGTAGGCTAAATCGAGCGCGGCCGAGCCTGCGCGGCGGATGCCGCGGGCCTTTGCGGTCAGCGCGCCCAAGCCGGCCATGTACCCGTCCAGGTTCCGAGCGATGGCGCCGGGTGGAATACCGGTTCCGAGCACTGCTTCGTTCAAGCGATGGCGCTTGCTGACTCGGATCCGCTTGCCGTTCAGTTGCGCACCATAACCCCGGCTGGCGGCAAACTCCTCGTGACGAATCGGGTCGAGTATGACGCCGTGTTCCAGATGCGCGCCTTTTTTTACGGCGATGGACACACAGAAGTGCGGTATGCCCTGAATGAAGTTGAGCGTACCGTCGAGCGGATCGATGATCCAGGTGAACTCTCCGTCGCCACGAGTCTCGCCGGACTCTTCGGCGAGCACGCTGTGGTCCGGATGCGCGGCACGGATCGTATCGATGATGATGCGCTCCGCATGCTTGTCGACATCCGAGACGAAGTCGTTGAGCGCCTTGGCCTCGACTTGACGTTCGTCGGGGCGGTCGAAGGCTTGGGCAATAAAATCACCTGCGCGGCGTGCAGCGCGCAGTGCGATATTCGCCATCGGTTGCATGTGGGAATCCGGACCGGGAAGTGGTGCGGTATGCTATCACGCATGTCGTCCATCGCAGAACGGATTCGAGTTGTCCTTGTCGAACCCAGTCACCCCGGTAACATCGGCGGTGCTGCACGGGCGTTGAAGACCATGGGGCTCAAACATCTGTATGTTGTGGCGCCTAAACGATTCCCGGATCCGCAAGCGGACTGGCGTGCCGCGGGGGCGCTTGATGTGCTCGATGCGGCGCACGTGGTCGAGGATCTCTCCGCGGCGATCGCAGATTGTCATTGGGTGGTGGGCACCAGCACCAGGAACCGCAAGATTCCCTGGCCGATAAACGACGCTAAGGGGGTCGCGTCGACACTGGTTGATAAGTTGAGCGAAGCACGGGAGTCACTGGCGGCCATCGTCTTCGGCCGGGAGGACAACGGCTTGAGCAACACAGAGCTCAGGCGTTGTCATCTGCATCTGCAGATCCCTGCCGACGCGGAGTATCCGTCCCTGAATCTGGCCATGGCGGTGCAAGTCGTGTGCTATGAGATCTTCCAGGAAGTGGCGCATGCGACTGACCCTGACACACGCGCTAAACAGACGGACGTTGCCGATTGGGATCGCGCCTGGGCGACGACGGAGCAAGTCGAGCATATGCTCGCACACCTCGAGAAGGTCTTAAGCGAATCCGGTTTTCTCGACGCGAACAACCCGGGCCAAACGCTCACCCGGCTGCGTCGCCTGTTCGCTCGCACCCGGCTGGACGCCACCGAGGTGCAGATTCTGCGGGGGATATTCAAACATCTTGGCGCTCATGGTCCGTCTGGGGGTAAAAGTGGACCAAAATAGTCGGGTATTGCATACTCGGACCCACTTTTAAGACCCATTAAGACTGATCGGTGCGAGGATGCGGCTGACCACAAGAGGACGCTACGCAGTGACGGCGATGCTCGATATAGCCCTGCACGAGAGGGATGGGCCGGTGAGCGTCGGACAGATTGCGGAACGCCAACGCATCTCATCCAGTTATTTAGAACAGCTGGTCGGCAAGCTCAAGCGCGCGGGACTGCTGAAGAGTCATAAAGGTCCGGGCGGCGGCTACGTGCTTGGACGTCGTTGCGGTGAGATCAGCATTTCACAGATCATCACCAGTGTCGGTGAGGGTGTAGATGCCACTCGGTGCGGTGGGCGAGCGGACTGCCAAGAAGGCCACATGTGTTTGACTCACGACCTGTGGGCGGACTTATCCAATCAGATCGATGGATTTCTCAAGGACATCAAGTTGGCCGGTCTGGTCGAACGACAACATACCTCGCCGCGTAGCGATGACTCTCGAATCAGTGCCACACTGCTGCGCTAGCCGATTCAACCATTCAGACCCAATACAGTGGACGGCCAACCTATTTATCTCGATTACGCTGCGACGACCCCGGTAGACCCACGGGTGGCACAAAAAATGGGCGCTTGCCTGTTGGTCCACGGCACGTTCGGCAATCCTGCCTCGCGCTCGCATGCCTACGGGTGGCAAGCGGAAGAAGCGGTGGAAGCCGCGCGCGTGCAAGTCGCGCAAGTGTTGGGTGCCGATCCACGGGAGATCGTGTGGACGAGCGGGGCCACCGAATCCGACAATTTGGCGATTAAAGGCGCAGTGCTGGCCGCGCCCGGAGACTTTGCCGACAAACATGTGGTGACCACCCAGGTGGAACACAAGGCGGTGCTCGATACCTGTGGGTATCTGGAGACTTTGGGTGTGGCGGTGACTTATCTGCCGGTCGACGCCCATGGGCGAGTGGACGCGCAAGCGGTCGCTCAAGCGATCCGCCCGAACACGGTCATCGTCTCGGTGATGCATGTCAATAACGAACTCGGCACCATCAACGACGTCGCAACGATCGGCGCCAAGTGCCGAGAGCGCGAGGTGTTTTTCCATGTCGATGCGGCGCAGAGCTTCGGCAAACTCGAACTCGACGTTGCCGCAATGGGCATCGACTTACTGTCGGTCTCGGCGCATAAGATCTACGGACCCAAGGGATCTGGATTCCTCTATGTCCGGCGTGAGCCCCCGGTACCCATTACGCCGCTCATTCACGGCGGTGGCCATGAGTTCGGGATGCGTTCGGGGACCCTGGCGACCCATCAAATTGTCGGACTGGGTGAGGCGGCGGAGATCATGGCTGCCCACCGGGCCGAAGAGCAGGCACGGCTGTCGACCCTGCGCCAACGGTTCTTGGCCCATATTCAACAAATCCCGGACACCGTCGTGAACAGCCATCCGCAGTTCAATCTACCCTCGATCGTCAATGTCGGATTCAAAGGTGTGGACGGGGAGACGCTGCTGTTGGCGCTGGATGATCTGGCGTGTTCCAGCGGGTCCGCCTGTACCTCGGCGTCGGTGGAGCCGTCCTACGTGCTGGAAGCGATCGGGGTCGAGAGCGCGCTGGCCCATGCCTCGCTGCGGTTCAGTTTCGGCCGGTTCACCACCCCGGAAGAGGTCGACCACGCAGGCCGCCGTCTGGCGGAAGTGGTGGGGCGGCTCAGGAGCCCATAAACCCAAGACCGGCCGCGAGGTGTCAATTGCGCGGGGGTTGGGCGCGCGTATAATACGCGCCCGCCGGTCCGCACGTGACCGAAGGCTTTATGCTTAGAAATGAGCGACCTATAGCTTAATGATGATGGAGTACTTATGGGCGTGGAACGCACCTTTTCGATCGTGAAACCCGACGCTGTGGCGAGAAATTTGATTGGCGAGATTTACCGACGCTTCGAAGAGGGTGGACTTCAGATCGTGGCGGCGAAAATGCTGCAACTGACAAAGGCGCAAGCCCAGGGATTTTATGCGGAGCACGAAGGCAAGCCGTTCTTCGAGGATCTCTGCGCCTACATGTGCTCCGGACCGGTCATGGTGCAGGTGCTCGAAGGCGAAGACGCGATTGCGACGAACCGCCGCTTGATGGGCGCGACGAATCCGGCCGAGGCGGAGCCGGGTACCATCCGCGCTGACTTTGCGGAATCGATCGATGCGAATGCAGTACACGGCTCCGACGCACCGGAATCGGCTGCCCGCGAGATCAGCTACTTTTTTTCCGACGACGAGATTACCACGCGCGCGTCTTAGCGCATGCTGGGTGTCACCCGAGGAACAAGCGATGACCGCAACCGACGAGCGCATCAACCTGTACGGACTGGATAGAGGTGCGTTGGAGCAGCTGTTCGTAGACCGTGGGCTGCAAGCGTTCCGCGGACGCCAACTCTTGAAGTGGGTGTACCACCAGGGACAGCTCGATTTTAACGCGATGACGGACCTGCCATTGAGCATGCGCCAATGGCTTGCCGAACACACCTGCTTCGCACTTCCTCAAGTCGAGTCGCTACAAGAGTCGCGCGACGGCACCTGCAAATGGTTGCTGGATGTCGGCGGCCGGAATTTCGTCGAGATGGTGCTGATTCCTGACAAAGGCCGCAACACGCTGTGTGTATCCTCGCAAATAGGTTGCACGCTGGATTGTAGTTTTTGTTCTACCGGTAAACAGGGTTTTGCCGGCAACTTGACGGCGGCGACCATCGTTGGACAGATGGTGCTGGCGAACGCTCATCTGCGTAACCGGGGCGATGACGCTCGTGTCTCCAACATCGTGCTCATGGGTATGGGGGAGCCGTTGTTGAATTTCGATGCAGTCGTCGCGGCAACCAACCTATTCATGGACGATCTCGCTTTCGGGTTGTCCAAGCGTCGTGTCACCATCAGCACCGCCGGAGTGGTGCCGGCCATCAAGCGACTGCGCTCCGTGACGGACTGCGCTCTAGCGATTTCTTTGCACGCGCCAACGGATGAGCTGCGTGACGAGCTCGTGCCGCTCAATCGCAAATATCCGATCCGTGAGTTGTTGGCGGCTTGTGAGGAGTACGTGGAGCATCTGGGGCCACACCGCAAGCTCGTCATCGAATACACATTGATGGAAGGCGTGAACGACCAACCGCAACATGCCAAGGCGTTGGCCGCATTGCTCAAAGACGTTCGCTGCAAAATCAACTTGATCCCGTTTAATCCGTTTCCCGGATCCAGCTACCGAACACCTTCAACGTCATCGATCTATCGGTTTCAAACCCTCTTGATGAATCAAGGCTATACGACGATGCTTAGGACGACCCGCGGTGACGACATAGACGCGGCCTGCGGGCAATTGGTGGGCCGAGTGCGGGACCGCACGAGGCGGCAAGCGCGTTATGCGTTGAACAATGCGACGGCGAGCGTGGACGGGGCGGCGGATAGAGTGACGGCGCTTGAACTGTGAGTAGCGTAGACAAGGAGATCTAGGCGATGCGTATGCTTGGGCACAATCGTGTGTACGTGCCGGTGACGTTGACGCTCATCCTGAGCGCGGCATTGGCAGGGTGCGTGACCGAGAGCACGGGCGGGCTGCCGAAGCCCGCGCCGAAAGAAAGTCGCGTGGTAGCTCAATTGGATCTTGCGCGGGGTTATCTGGAACAGCGTGATTTCGCCAGGGCTCGCGATCCGCTCGAGCGGGCACTGGAGATCGATGGACAACATGTGGAAGCCAGGGTGCTGTATGCGGTGTTGTTGCAGGTCGAGGGCGAGTACGAACTTGCGGAAGAACACTTTCGCCACGCGCTGTCCGTCGACCCGCGGAATGCGCAAGCATTGAACAACTACGGCACGTTCCTGTACACAAGAGGACGCTACGCAGACGCGTTGGAACCGCTCTCGCAATTGGTACGAGATACGACCTATCGCGCGCGGCCCCAAGCGTTCGAAAACTTAGGTCTTGCACAGCTTAAGTCAGACCAGCGCGAAGCGGCGGCGGCTTCGTTTCAGCGCGCCCTCGACCTGAACGATCGACAAGCCCGCTCTGCTCTGGAGCTTGCCCATATCGAGTACGACAACGGCGATATGCGAAGGGTGGATCAATACCTGAAGCAGTATCGAGGGATCGCGAGACCCAACGCGCGCAGTCTCTGTCTGAGCTTGAAACTGGCAATGGCGCAAGGGGACGAGGATCTGATTGCCAGTCACGGACTTGCATTGAAAAACTTGTTTCCGCAGCAGGCAAAACGGTGTCTAGCGAGAACGTAACGGCAGATACCGACGGTGCCGGAGAGGCAGCGCCGGGAGTGGTGTTGGCGCAAGCACGCGAAGAGATCGGGGTTTCTCAGCGCGAAGTGGCCGAAGCGCTGAACCTGCCTATACATGTGGTCGCCGCGATCGAGGAAGGCGACAAATCGAATCTGCCTTCGCACGTGTTCACCCGCGGTTACGTGCGCGCCTATGCGAAGCTGTTGGAGCTGGATCCGGATCCCCTGGTAGCCGCGTTGGCTCTGGGCGAGGTCGAGGCGAGTTTTCAATCGCCCTCGGTGTCGTCGACCGTCGCGACAAGTCCGCTCAAACTGCCGTTCAAGTTGCCTTTCGACATGCCGGATCCGAGGATCTTCGCGGGGATTATCGGCGGTGTGGTACTCCTGGTGCTGTTACTCGCGCTACTCGGTGGCGAAGATACCGACCAGAACCCGCCGATTGCGGGGCCCGCCTCTGACACACAGCCCGCGGCAGCGAGCGAAGCCGAGGTGCCCATCGGTCAAGAGCAGGCAGCCGTTCAAGAACAGGCAGCGCAACTGTCCGCCGCCCCGCAGGACACGCAGGATTTGGACGCAGTAGCGGCGGCGGTCGGTGAGAGTGGCGAAAGTAGTGAAGATGCTGAAGCTAGTGAGGCCTCGCCTGCTGACGGTGGCGACGAGCAGGCCAGGCGCCTGACGCCAGTCGGCAACGACCGGCTGAGTCTGTCGTTCTCCGAAGACTGTTGGGTGTCCATCAAAGACGAAGGCGGCGGCGTGCTGTTCAGTAATCTAGGTAGAGCCGGAGATACGCTGGAATTCGTCGGAGCGGCACCGTTCACGGTATTACTCGGTTACGCGCATGGGGTCGTCCTGCGATACAACCACGAAATCGTCGCGTTGGGGCCGCATACGCGGAATAACGTTGCCACGCTGGTTTTGGCACCGTAGCGGTTAGGTCGCCGGACACTCAGCATGGTTCAATCCGTCAGAGGAATGCGTGACGTCTTACCCGCGGAGGGTCGTCGTTGGCGCTTGGTCGAAGATGCCGTGAGACACACGCTGTCGCAGTTTGCCTACGAGGAGGTGCAGCTGCCCTTACTCGAATTTACGGAACTCTTCGCGCGCGGGGTAGGTGAAGCCACCGACATCGTCGAGAAGGAAATGTACACGCTGGCCGACCGCGACGGTGACAGTTTGAGTTTACGGCCCGAAGGTACGGCCAGTTGTGTGCGCGCGTTGAACGACAACGGCCTCCTCTACAATCAAACGCAGCGGGTGTTTTACACCGGGGCGATGTTTCGCTACGAAAAGCCCCAGAAAGGACGTTACCGGCAGTTTTATCAGATCGGTGCCGAAGCGTTCGGCATGGCGGGTCCGGACGTCGATGCCGAACTCATCGCGATGTGCGCACAGTTCTGGCAACGGCTCGGCATCGCGGAGCAGGTCACACTGGAAATCAATACGCTCGGCGCGGCTCAGGCCCGGCGCGAATACAAAGCCGCACTGGTCGACTATCTAACGCCACTCAAAGAGCGGCTCGACGTGGACAGTCAGCGGCGCCTGGCGACGAACCCGTTGCGGATCCTCGATTCCAAGGAGCCAGCGACTAGACGCTTACTTGCCGACGCACCGGCACTTCCGGCTTATGTCGACCAAGACAGTCTCGAGCATTTCGAGCGCCTACTCGCGATACTCGATGCTCGAGGCATCGCGTACGTGCACAATCCCAACCTGGTGCGCGGGTTGGATTACTACACTCATACGGTGTTTGAGTGGGTCACCGATAAGCTGGGTGCGCAGGGCACGATCTGCGCCGGTGGCCGGTACGACGGTCTGGTCGAGCAGCTCGGTGGCCGGCCGACACCGGCGGTGGGCTTTGCGCTCGGCCTCGATCGGGTGGTGTTGCTGCACGAAGCGATCCATCAAAACGAGCTATCCGCTGCGGTGGACGTTTATGTCTGCTATTCCTCAGATGCAATCTACCCGCATGCCCTCGATGTCAGTCAAACCCTGCGTCAAGCTTGCCAAGATCAACGCATCCGCTTGCACATGGGGGGCGGTAACTTCAAAAAGCAACTCAAACGCGCTGACGCGAGCGGGGCACAATGGGCCGTCTTACTCGGCGACGACGAAATACGCGACGATGTTGTGACGGTTAAGCGGTTGCGCGACGGCGTTCAGTTTACCGAGACCATCGGTGAGGTCGCCGCCCGTTTAGCAAGCGCATAGAAATTGCGTCCCCTACGAGGTCCTGCGACAATTGCGCCGCCGCGGCGCCCCAGCCACTAACGATCAAGAGGCATCGAGAGATCCGTGTCTGATTATCTCAGCGAAGAAGAACAAATTGCCCGTATGAAGTCCTGGTGGGACGAGTACGGTACGTCCCTGCTCGTGGGTTTGGGTCTGGCGGTGGCGGGTATTGTCGGTTGGCAGTGGTACGGTGGATACACCGAGGAGCAAATCCACACCGCCTCGCGCCTGTTCATCGACTATCAAGCGGCTGAGGACGACGCCGAGCGAACCCGTGTCGCTGACGAGTTGGCGACAGGCTACGCCAGCAGTGCTTATCACGGGTTCGTCTTGTACGACAAGGCTCAGCGGGCAGTCGATGCGGGTGACTTGGCCAGTGCTGCGGATGCGTTGTCGAACCTGATCGATTCGGTGGATGACGCGCTGTTGCTGGACCTTGCCAGAGTCCGACTTGCAAAAGTGCAGCGGGGATTGGACCAGAAGGACGCAGCGCTCGCGACGTTGAGCGCCATTCGTTCCGAGGGCTTTCGTGCGTGGGCTTTGGAAGCGAAAGGCGATATCCATGCGGCGGCCGATGAGGTGGAGCTGGCGCACACGAGCTACCAGGCCGCTGTCGATGCACTGGCTGACGGTCAGGATCGACCCATCCTGAAAATGAAGTTGGACAACACGGCACCTTTCGAGGGCGAATTTGTCCAACTGTCGGATCCGTTGGCCGACGCGTTGCGCGAAGCGGCGAGCCAAGCCGATGACGCGGTGGATGAAGCGGTAGATGAAGCGGTGGATGAAGTAGTAGACGAAATGGCTGGTGAAGTGGTCGAGGCAGTAAGCGCAGACACGCAAAACATAGAGAGTTCCGAGGACGCGGCACAAGGCGCGCAAGCAGAAGCGCGAGAAGCACCGGGACAAGACTCCGCAGAGGATGATGGTGACAGCTAACGCGATGCGCACGCTCGTCCTGGTTCTGCTGAGTGTTGCGATGGCCGGGTGCAGCTGGTTCTCGTGGCTGCCTTGGGTAGAAGGCAAAGAAGACAAAGTCGATCCGCTGGAACCCGCGGAGCTGGTCAAATTCAAACCCGAGGTGGAAATCAATCGCAATTGGCGGGGCAAGATCGGCGAAGGTCTTGGCAAGAAATACTTGCGTTTGCACCCGGCGATTGTTGCCGATCGGATCATCGCGGCAGACGGTTATGGGGTCGTGTCGGCGCGAGACCGTTTCACCGGTAAGCGTATCTGGGAGGTTAAGGTTCATGAACTGGACCGTGGCTTCTTCGCCTCTTTCAACTTTATCGACCGGCGTGACCCGAGCTTTGTCGGGGGCGGTGTGGGCGCTGGCGGCGGCATGGCATTGGTCGGCACGACCTTCGGTGAGGTCGTGGCTCTGGATGTGAGCGACGGTGCCGTAAAGTGGCGCACCGAACTTGGCAGTGAAGTGCTGTCAATTCCATCGGTTGCCGACGGGCTCGTGTTTGCACAAACCATCGACGGTCGGCTGGTGGCACTCGATCAGGATAGCGGCGAGGTGGAGTGGACCTACGACAATCAGGTGCCCGTGTTGACGTTGCGTGGCACGAGCAGTCCGGTCGTGTCCAACGACATCGTGTATACGGGATTTGCGAGCGGTAAAGTCAGCGCCCTCAACAGTGCCGACGGCCAGCCGATTTGGGAGCATCGAGTGATGCTGCCTCAGGGGCGGAGTGAACTCGATCGCATCGTCGACGTCGATGGGCGACCCTTAATCACGGGAGGTAGCTTGTTTATCGGCGCTTATCAGGGGCGCGTCACGGGCTTGTCTTTGCGCGATGGACGACCCCGGTGGGAGCAGGACATTTCTACGTATCTCGATCTGACCGAAGGCTACGGACAGGTCTATGTCGTTGACGACGAGGACATCATCACCGCGGTCGATCAGCAAACGGGCGAGGTAGTGTGGACGCAGGAGAGCTTCAAGCGTCGCCGGTTGAGCGCGCCGCTGGCGTTTTCCAACTACATCGTCGTCGGTGACGAAGAGGGCTACCTGCACGTCATTGCGCAGCGTGATGGGCGGTTGATGGCGCGGCGTAAACTCGACGGGGACGGCATACGCAGCGGCATGATTTACGCCGACAGTACGCTCTATGTGCAGGGTAATTCGGGTAGTCTGCATGCCCTGCAGATAGAAACTAAAGATTAACAAGACAGGACACCAGTCATGTCCGCGACAGTGGCGTTGGTGGGTCGCCCCAACGTCGGTAAATCCACGCTTTTCAACAAGCTGACCAAAAGTCGCGACGCCTTGGTGGCGGACGTTCCGGGCCTCACGCGCGATCGTCGCTACGGCCGTTGTGCAGCACGAGAAGGCGCTTTCAATCTCATCGATACCGGCGGACTGTTTGCCGAACATGCGCTTGCCGAAGAACTGGCGGAACAAACCCAGTTTGCCCTGGACGAGGCCGATCTGGTCGTCGCGCTCTTCGACGGGCGCGAAGGCATTACCGCTGCCGATCAAATGGTGGTGGACTACCTGCGCAAGGCGAACGTACCGTTTCTGCCGGTCATCAACAAGATGGACGGCGCCAGTGTCGATGCCGTCGTGGCGGAGTTCGCGACCTTCGGATTCGAAGCGCCGTTGCAGATTTCAGCGGCACACAACCGGGGCGTAGGCAAGCTCCTGAGCGCGCTGTTCGAGCGACTGCAGGCTCTGGGTTTGTCCACATTGGAAGACAGCGCTGAAGCGCTCGATGCTGAGCTACCCGGTATCAGGGTGGCCATTGTCGGGCGACCCAATGTCGGTAAGTCCACGTTGGTGAACCGTTTGCTGGGCGAAGCTCGTCAGGTCGTCTACGACATGCCCGGTACGACGAAGGATGCCATCGACATACCCATCGAGCGCGAAGGCACGCGCTACATTCTGATCGATACAGCGGGGGTGCGGCGCAAAGGCCGGGTCGAAGAGGTGACGGAGAAATTTTCTGTCGTGAAAGCTCTCGAAGCCATGCGCCGGGCGCACGTTGTCGTACTTGTTTTAGATGCTTCCGAAGGTGTGGTCGATCAAGACTTGCATGTGTTGCAGCACGCGTTGGACGCAGGCTCGGGAATGGTGGTCGCGCTCAACAAGTGGGACGGTTTGGATGCCGATGCACGGAGCCATGCCGAAACCACGATCGCGCGCAAACTCAATTTCGTTCCGTGGGTGCCGCTCAAGAAGATCTCAGCGTTGCACGGTACCGGTGTCGGGCACCTCTGGCAGATGCTGGATGCGGTGCACGCTGCAGGCGAATTCGACGTCTCGACATCGATCCTCACACGACTGCTACGACATCTGGCGGAAGCACATCCGGCGCCGTCAGTTCGAGGTCGGCAGATCAAGCTCAAGATGGCGACCCGCGGGGGTCAACACCCACCGCACATCGTCGTCCACGGCAATCAGTTAGCGAGTTTACCGGCCAGCTATCTACGCTATCTAGAGAACGGTTTCCGCGAGGCGTTGGATCTGGTCGGGAATCCGGTGAAGGTGGAACTGCGCGATGCCGACAACCCGTTCGCAGGACGGCGCAACGAGTTGTCGCGGCGTCAACAAGCGCACCGCCGCCGCGTCATCAAGCATCGCAAAAAAAGACAGGGTAAAGGCAGATAAGGGCAGGGCGGTTATTGCCCGGCGGTGATGCCGTTCAACGCCGCCGTGAAGAGTTCGGGATCGACGCGACTGCCGTTCATGCTGACAGACCAATGCAGGTGCGGTCCCGTGGCGCGACCTGTTGCACCGACCAAGCCGATCGGCTGTCCCTTCGACACCTCTTCGCCCTCCGCCACCAAGTGTTTGCTCAGGTGGCAATACATGGTGATGAGACCTTGTCCATGGTCCAAGAACAGCGTGTTGCCGTTGAAGTAGAGATCGTCCGCCAGGGTGACCACGGCATCGCCGGCGGCGAGTACCTGCGTGCCGGTGTCGGCCGCAATGTCCAAACCGCTGTGCGGACTGCGGGGTTTGCCGTTGAAGAAGCGGCGATGACCGAAGAGGCTCGTGACGATCCCCTCCAGGGGTCGCATGAATCCGGAAGCGACTGAGTGTTGGGGCCGATGGTTCCGGTATGCGCGGCCCTGTCTTTGCGATTCCTCACGAATGCGCGCCAACGTTTCAGCCGGCGGATCGACCATGTTTTGATTTTCGATGGTGATGTGCTGCTCGGTGTACTGCTTGGGTCGAATGTCGAACGTATGTGTGTGTCGTGCGCCGTTTAAGTCGTAGTGCAGCTCGCCGGACCCGGGTGCCGTGTTGATGTGAATCCCCGCCAAGGCGTAGCCGTTGACAATCATCGTCGGCTGATCGTTGAAAGTGACGTTGTCGGTCCCGTGCGGCAGTTTCCAAACGTAGACACCGCCGGGTATCGTACCGTGAGATTCAGCGGAACTATCGGCAGATGCGACGTCTTGTGCCTGACCGACGTGGGTGAAGCTCAGAATCGACATGAGCGTCAGGATCTTTTGTAGGCAGCCTTTGGTCTGGCGTGTTCGTCGAGGTGGCATCAGCTGTGTTCGTCTCTTGGTGATTTGGTCGGTGATTGGTGTGCGTCGCCTGCAACGGGCACGGGGGTCAGCGTCGCATCGGTATCGATGGACTCGACGCGCGCGTGCACGGCACCCTGGCGCAGGAACGCCTGGATGTTCTGACCCGGCGAGACGTCTGTCGCTTGTGTGATCACCTCCCCATTGGCGGTAACCACGGCATAGCCTCGCGTGAGCGTCGACAACGGACTCACGCCGGTCAACATACGCGCAGCCTGCGTGAGGCCGGCCCGTCTTGACTTGAGACCTTGGACAAAGCGTTCGGCAAGTCGTTCCCGAAGGCGTTCGAGCTCGTAGTCAGCGCGTTGCAACTGCTGCTGCGGTCCATAGGCTTTGAGTCGAATTCGTGCACCGTGCAGTTGGTGAGCATCGTGCGTGAGCTTGTTGTTGAGCGTATCCGCCAGTGCTGCGTATGCCAAATCGATACGCAATGTCGCCTGTTCCAGGTACTGTTCGGGACTGACCAGGCGGCTGGATACATGGCGCAGCCGTAACCACTGATGTTGCGCGCATGCGCGCCACAAGCTGACCAGACGCCGTCCCAGCGCGGTAAAAGCGTGGGTCAATTGCTGACCGTCCGGTACCATCAGCTCTGCAGCAGCCGAAGGCGTGGGCGCTCGCAGATCGGCGACGAAGTCTGCAATGGTGATGTCGATTTCGTGTCCGACGGCGGATACGACCGGAACCTTGCAAGCGCGGACCGCGCGCGCGACCGGTTCGGCGTTGAAGCCCCAAAGGTCTTCCAAGCTGCCGCCGCCGCGGGTGAGTAGAACGACATCGCAGTCGACGTCTCCGGCTCGATCCAGAGCTTGCACGATGTCGGTCACTGCTTGCTCGCCTTGAACGGCTACGGGAAAGAGGGTCGCTTTGAGTAAAGGGTAACGTCGTCGCCACACGGTCAGCACGTCGTGCAGGGCAGCGCCCGTGGCCGAGGTGATGATGACACAGTGCCGCGGAAATCGTGGAATGGCACGTTTGCGCTCCTCCGCGAACAAGCCCTCAGCGTGCAATTTCGCTTTGAGTGCGTCGAAGGCTTTGCGCAGCGCGCCCTCACCGGCGGCTTCGATGCGATCGACGATGATCTGAAAGTCGCCACGACCCTCATAAAGGCTGACGCGCCCCTGCACGGTCACCAGCTGCCCGTCCGAGGGTTGGAGTTGCGCTAGGCGATTGCGATTGACGAACATCGCGCAGCGTACCTGGGCGCGATCGTCCTTGAGCGTGAAATACCAATGCCCCGAGCGGGGGCGGGCGAAGTTGGACATTTCGCCTACAACCCACACCCGGTTGAATTGTCGCTCGATGGTGACCCGGGCCCGTCGATTGAGTTCGCTGACTGTGAGCGCTTGGGGCGTTTGGTTTTCGCTTGGATGGGGCACCATGACGGCCGCAATTTACTTATAAATAGTGTATCGGTAAAATACCGGTTTTGTGGGGTTTGAAAAAATGCTGCGTATCGCCAACGACGCACTCACCTTCGACGACGTTCTCCTACTACCTGCCTATTCTCAAGTCCTCCCCTCCGAAGTGTCGCTCGAGACTCGGTTGACCAAAGACGTCAATCTCAATATTCCGCTGATGTCCTCGGCGATGGATACCGTTACCGAAGCGCGCCTGGCGATCGCCATCGCGCAGGAAGGCGGCATAGGCATCGTGCACAAGAACATGACCGTCGAGCAACAGGCGAAAGAAGTACGCGCGGTGAAGAAATACGAGTCCGGGATTATCCGCGATCCGGTCACCATTGGGCCCGAGACGACGATTCGCGACCTCTTGAGTACCACGCGCGAGCACGGCTTCTCGGGAGTCCCTGTGGTGGAGGGGAACCGGCTTGAAGGCATCGTCACCAGCCGCGACGTGCGTTTTGAAGAACGCGACGACGCCCTGGTGCGCGAAGTCATGACACCCAAGGAACGGCTGGTCACAGCGCGCGAAGGCACCAACGTCGAAGAGATCACGCGGATCCTGCACGACAACCGCATCGAGAAAGTGCTGCTGGTGAACGACAAGTTCGAACTCACCGGCATGGTGACGGTCAAGGACATCGCCAAAGCCAAGGCATTTCCAATGGCGTGTAAAGACGCGCTTGGGCAGTTGCGGGTCGGTGCCAGCGTAGGGACCAGCGGTGAAACCGACGAACGCGTGAGCGCGCTCGTCGAGGCCGGTGTCGATATCGTCGTCGTCGATACGGCACACGGCCACTCGCAAGGCGTGCTCGACCGCATAGCGTGGATCAAACAGACGTTTCCGAAGCTCAATGTCATTGGGGGTAACGTCGCCACCTACGACGGTGCGAAAGCGCTCATCGATTCAGGTGTCGACGCGGTCAAAGTCGGCATCGGTCCCGGCTCGATCTGCACGACACGCATTGTCGCCGGAATCGGCGTGCCGCAAATCACGGCAATCGCGGAGGCCAACCGTGCTGCCAGCGAACAAGACATTCCCATCATCGCGGATGGTGGGATTCGCTACTCGGGAGATATCGCCAAGGCCATCGTCGCTGGCGCGAGTGCCGTCATGGTCGGGAGCTTGCTTGCCGGCACCGACGAGGCGCCGGGCGAGGTAGAGCTTTATCAGGGACGCACCTATAAGTCGTATCGCGGTATGGGTTCGTTGGGTGCCATGTCACAAAGCAACGGTTCGTCGGATCGCTACTTTCAAGAAGTGGAGGGAGATGGGCGCAAGCTCGTGCCCGAAGGCATTGAAGGCCGTGTCGCGTATCGAGGGCCGGTGTCCCCCATCGTGCACCAGCTGATGGGCGGTGTGCGCGCTGCGATGGGTTACACGGGCAGTGCAGACATCGAAACGATGCGTAGCGAGCCTGAATTTGTCCGGGTGAGCGGCGCCAGCATGATCGAGTCGCACGTTCACGATGTCAGCATCACCAAAGAACCGCCGAACTACCCGGTCAATTGAACGAACCACCGTTTGTACCACTCATTCATCAGCGAATAAGCAACTCAACGTGCAGGACATTCATCAGCAGCGCTTGCTGATTATCGACTTCGGCTCGCAATACACACAGTTGATCGCCCGCCGTGTGCGCGAATGTGGCGTGTATTGCGAGATTCATCCTTTCGACGTGGACGCGCACTTCATTCGCGCCTTCGCTCCGTTGGGCGTCATTCTTTCCGGGGGCCCGGAGTCGGTCACCGAGGGACGCACACCTCGGTGCGATTTCGAGTTGCTCAAGCTCGGTGTGCCGGTGCTGGGCATTTGCTACGGCATGCAAACGCTCGCTGAACAGTTGGGCGGTCGTGTCGAGGGTTCGAATCGCCGCGAATTCGGCTTTGCCGAAATCAGTATCGAAGCGACGAGCGAGCTATTGCCCGCCATGTTGCACGACGGCGCAGCACGCGCCAATGTCTGGATGAGCCATGGTGACAAGGTGGTCGACGTGCCGGATGGCTTCGTGATCACTGCCAGTAGCACCAACGCGCCAATCGCTGCGATGGAAGATCGAGTTCGACACATCTACGGCGTGCAATTCCATCCTGAGGTCACGCATACGGACGGTGGCCAGGCACTGCTCTACCGGTTTGCGCGCGAGATCTGTGGGTGCGAAGGTACCTGGAACAGCGCCAACATAGCGGAAGACGCCATTGCGCGTGTGCGCGAGCAGGTAGGTAGTGATCACGTCGTGCTCGGACTATCGGGGGGAGTGGATTCCTCGGTCGTCGCGGCACTGCTGCATCGTGCGATCGGCGACCAGCTGACCTGCATCTTCGTCGACAATGGGTTGCTGCGTAAGAACGAGCGCGACGAGGTGGAACGGGCTTTTGCCGCCGAAGCCGGGGTCGGTAATTTGTTACCGCTCAACATCGATACCGTGGCGGCGAGCGATGAGTTTTTAGACAAACTTGCCGGACTTGCCGATCCCGAGGAAAAACGCAAGTCCATAGGTAACACCTTCATCGACGTATTCGAACGCGAAGCGTTACGCTTGAGCCGCAGCGTTGGCGGCGTAAAGTGGTTGGCGCAAGGCACCATCTATCCAGACGTGATCGAATCGGCGGCTTCGAAGTACGGCAAAGCCCATGTCATCAAGTCGCACCACAACGTCGGGGGCTTACCGGAACGCATGGCGCTCGGCTTGGTCGAGCCTTTGCGGGAGCTCTTCAAGGACGAGGTGCGGCAAATCGGTCTGCATCTCGGCCTGCCGTCGTCGCTCGTGTTCAGGCACCCGTTTCCAGGTCCGGGACTCGGAGTGCGTATTCTCGGAGAGGTCAAAGCCGAGTATGCCGAGGTGCTGCGAGAAGCCGACGCCATATTCATCAGCGAACTTCGTGAAGCCGATCTTTACGATAAGGTGAGTCAGGCTTTCGCGGTGTACCTGCCGGTGAAGTCAGTGGGTGTGGTCGGCGATGCACGCCGCTATGAACACGTCATTGCATTGCGCGCGGTGGAGACGATCGATTTCATGACTGCGCGTAGTGCGCGCCTGCCTTACGAATTCATCGAGCGCGTAGCGAATCGGATCATGAACGAGATCGACGTGGTGTCCCGGGTCGTCTATGACGTTTCCAGCAAGCCGCCAGCGACGATTGAATGGGAATGACGCCCGGGCAAAGTCGCGACGAACGCTGGATGCGTGAAGCCCTCGCTTTGGCGGATCAAGCCGGGGCGTGCGGCGAAGTGCCTGTCGGCGCGCTCGTCGTCTTGGATGAGAAGGTGGTGGGCGCGGCTCACAACCAGCCGATTGGTTCGCACGATGCTTCGGCGCATGCGGAAGTGCTGGCGATACGGGCGGCCGGGCAAGCACTCGGTAACTACCGGCTCGTGGACACCACGCTCTACGTGACCGTGGAACCCTGCATGATGTGCCTCGGCGCAATGGTCCATGCACGCATTGCACGGCTCGTTTTCGGTGCTGAAGAACCGAAAGCAGGTGCCGTCGTTTCGCATCCATTGCTCAATAGCATTTGGCTCAATCACCAACTCGACGTCGAAGCCGGTGTGTTGCGTACGGAATGCGCGACGCGCATGTCGGCCTTTTTCAAGGCACGGCGCGCAGACAAGGCCTCAACCGCACCGGAATTGAACCAGCATGACTGAAGTCATCGTGGAAGTGCCGGGGCGAGCCGCGCTATCGGTGTTTGGGCTGCAAAAACTGCAACACATCGAGCCGCGTCTCGTGTATGCACAATTCGTGCACTTGGTGCAGTGCACACACCCGTTGAACGAGGCCGAAGCAGCGACCGTGGGTGCCCTGCTCACCTACGGACCGGCACGGGAACTGCCAGAGTTGGCCGGCCGGGTCTTTGCCACGGTGTTACCCCGGCGCGGCACGATATCCGCCTGGTCCAGCAAGGCGACCGACATATTCGCCATGTGCGGACTGAGTGCTGTCAGGCGCGTGGAGCGGGGCGTACGTTGGTTTGTCGACGGCGACCAGGATTCCATCGATCTTGATCTCATTCACGATCGCATGACCGAAGAATGCTGGGATGAGGGGCCTTACGATGAGGTATTTACCGAATCTTCGCCGCGGCCGTTGGAAACGGTTGCCGTGCTCACGGAGGGTAGCGCAGCGCTTGCGGCAGCCGACGCACGCTTGGGTTTAGCGCTGTCGGCCGACGAAATACAATACCTCTACGAAGCCTACATCGGACTCTCGAGAGATCCGACCGATGTCGAGTTGATGATGTTTGCTCAAGCCAATTCCGAACACTGCCGTCACAAGATCTTCAATGCTGACTGGCGCATCGACGAGCAACCGCACGGCAAATCGCTCTTCAACAAAATTCGCAATACTCACCAACACATCAACGGCCGCGGCATATTGAGTGCGTACAGCGACAACGCCGCGGTCATCGAGGGTCATGTCGATGAGCGGTTGTGGGTACACCCCGAGCGTCGTGAATACACTTACAGTGCGGAAGATATTCATGTCCTGATGAAGGTGGAGACGCACAATCACCCGACAGGCATTGCTCCATACCCCGGAGCGGCCACGGGCTCAGGCGGAGAAATTCGCGACGAAGGTGCCGTCGGACGCGGCTCCAAGCCCAAGGCCGGCTTGACCGGTTTCACGACCTCGCACCTCAACATACCCGGCCATACCCAACCTTGGGAGCTGTCCACCGGCAAGCCGGACAACATGGCGGCCGCGTTGGACATCATGTTAGAAGGCCCTATCGGCGGTGCGGCTTTCAACAACGAATACGGCCGTCCCGCCATCAACGGCTACTTTCGAACGTTCGAGATGCGTGTTGCGGACCAGGTACGGGGCTATCACAAGCCGATCATGATTGCCGGCGGTCTGGGTAGCGTCAGGGACGACCACGTCCACGCTGTCGACTTCCCGGAGGGGACCGCCCTGGTCGTGCTCGGCGGACCGGCTATGCTCATCGGTCTGGGCGGCGGTGCGGCCTCCAGCATGGCCTCCGGAGCGAGTCATGCCGACCTGGATTTCGCCTCTGTCCAGCGCGGCAACCCCGAGATGGAGCGGCGGTGTCAAGAGGTGATCGATTCGTGCTGCGCGCTCGGCGCGCACAACCCGATTCGATTGATTCACGACGTCGGGGCAGGAGGGCTATCGAACGCGCTGCCTGAACTGATTGACGATGCCGGTGCGGGCGGCCGCTTTGCGCTGCGTGCCGTACCCAATGCCGACATGGGCATGACGCCCCTGGAAATCTGGTGTAACGAGGCACAGGAGCGCTATGTGTTGGGGATCGACGCACAATCGCTGACTGCGTTTGAGCGCATCTGCGCGCGCGAACGTTGCCCCTATGCCGTCGTTGGACGCTCGACCACGGATCGAAGACTCGTGGTGGATGACGCCGTATTCGACAATCGCCCGGTCGACCTTCCCTTAGATGTCTTGTTAGGCAAACCGCCGAAGATGACGCGATCGTTTGTGCGGCAGAACGTACGAGGGACGGCATTGGACTTGAGTACCGTGCGTTTGGCGGACGCGATCGATCGGGTGCTGCAGTTTCCTGCAGTTGCGAGCAAGAAGTTCTTGATCACGATCGGCGATCGCAGCATTACCGGACTCGTCGCTTGTCAGCAGATGATCGGACCTTGGCAGGTGCCTGTAGCCGATGCCGCGGTGACGATTCGTGGCTTCAAATCCTATCGGGGCGAAGCCTTTGCGATGGGTGAGCGCAGCCCCGTTGCATTGATCGAACCCGCTGCGGCAGCGCGACTTGCCGTTGCCGAAAGCCTGACCAACCTGGCGGCGGCGGATCTCGAGAGCTGGGATCGTGTGGTGCTATCCGCTAATTGGATGGCGGCTGTGGGCGCGGACGCCGAGGAACAGGCACTATTCGATTCCGTTACGGCCGTAGGTGAAGAGTTCTGCCCGGAATTGGGCATTGCGATTCCCGTCGGCAAGGATTCGTTGTCGATGCAGACCCAGTGGGAGACGGACGATGGTCGCGTGGAACGCGTCGTTGCGCCGGTGTCGTTGATCGTCTCCGCTTTCGCGCCGGTTACCGATGTGCGTATGACCACCACGCCGCAGCTGTTGCCGGACGGGTCGACGCGATTGGTGCTTTTGTACTTGGAAGATGCGATGCGCCTGGGTGGCAGCGCGCTCGCCCAGGTGTACAGCCAACTCGGTGACGATGCGCCCGATGTTGGCTCGCCGCGTACCTTGCGCGAGCTGTTGGACTACGTGCTGCAAGCCAAGCGCGACGGCGTGCTGCTCGCTCAACACGACCGCAGCGACGGTGGGTTGTTGGTGACGTTGCTGGAAATGGCCTTTGCGGGTCGTTGTGGCTTGCAAATCGAGTTACCGCCGGACACGGCAGTGTTGCCTTATCTGTTCAACGAAGAGGTCGGCCTGGTCGTGCAGGTAGCGCAGGAACATGTCGATGAGTTCATGCAACGTGCACCGTGTGTTGCCGCCATCGTGGCAACGCCCATTGCGGCGGAGACAATTTCGATCCGCGCTGCATCGGCCGATGGTGGGCAGGTGCTGTTTACCGCGACCCGTGCGGAACTCGAGCAAACCTGGAGCGCAACCAGCTATTGGATGCAGCGCCTGCGCGACAGCGAAGCGTGCGCCGACGAAGAATTCGCGGCACTTGCCAGGACACGCGAGCAAGATCCGGGATTGAGCGCGGCGTTGACGTTCGCGCCCGGCGAGACCGGTGCTCCCGCGATTCTCTCCACACGTCCGCGCATCGCGGTGCTACGAGAACAAGGTGTCAACGGTCAGATCGAAATGGCGGCGGCTTTCGACCGCGCTGGGTTCATATGCCGGGACATTCACATGAGCGAGTTGTTGGCAGGTCACACGACCCTTGCCGACTGCCAGGCGCTGGTGGCTTGCGGTGGCTTCTCCTACGGCGATGTGCTCGGCGGAGGCGGAGGCTGGGCCAAGAGCGTGCTTTTCAACGCTGTGCTGCGCGAGCAGTTCGCAGCGTTTTTTGCCGAGCAGAAGTTGACGCTCGGTGTCTGCAACGGCTGCCAGATGCTTGCTCAGTTGCACGAATTGATACCAGGTGCCGAGTATTGGCCACGCTTCGTACGCAACCGCTCCGAACAGTTCGAGGCGCGCACGGTGTTGACTCGAATCGAACAGGTCGACTCCGTGTGGCTGGATGGTATGCACGGCAGCGTGATTCCCGTTGCGGTTGCGCATGGCGAAGGTCGTGCGGAATTTCGCGATAACGCCGACTATGACCGGGTGATCTCCCAGGTTGCCATGCGGTATGTCGATTCCCGTCACCGTCCCACGCAGTTGTACCCGGACAACCCCAACGGGGCTGTGGACGGCTTAGCCGGTTTGACTGCTGGCGAGGGCCGTGTGTTGATCATGATGCCGCACCCTGAACGAGTATTCAGAACTTGTCAGAACGTCGTGACGGCTCCCGAATGGGGAGAGGACGGACCGTGGCTGCGCTTGTTTAGAAACGCTCTGTACGCTCTGGCCTGAACCTGGCCTGATCGGCACTCATTCGGCCCGCTTGCGCAGGTGCTTCGACAAATCGATGGTGCGATAACGCACCGGAAAATGTTGCGTCTTCCGATCTTCGAAGAAACATTGCAGGGTTTGAGTGATGACCGGGAAAGCCAATTGGTCCCAGGGGACGTTCGCTTCCTCGTACAAAGCCACATCCAGGCTTTCTTCGCCGCAACTGAAGTCCTCGTCTACCAGACGCGACCGGAAGAACACATAGATCTGTGAAATGTGCGGCAAACTGAACACGGTGTAGAGTTCGAGGTCCGTGACGCGCGCATTGGCCTCCTCGGCGGTTTCGCGTGAAGCGCCGATGTCGACGGTCTCGCCGTTCTCCAAAAAACCCGCCGGTAGGGTCCAGAATCCCGCGCGTGGTTTGATGGCGCGCTGACACAAGAGCACGCGGTCGTCCCAGGTGGGCAAGCAGCCCGTCACAATCCTGGGATTCTGGTAGTGAATGTGCCCACAGTCGTCACAAACGTAACGCGGCCGATTATCGCCTTCGGGAATACGTTCGCTGACTTTAGCGCCACAGGCGCTACAAAAATTCATGCGCTAAGTATAACGCCGCGCTTGTGGCTATTCGCTAGTCTTTACTCGTCTGCGCCTTGGGCGCGACTGGCAAAGGCGAGGACCTTGGCGTTTTCCGCCGGTACCTCGTGGCGTTCGGTGGTTAAAGGGGTGACCATGGAGCGGTGCAGATCCGCCAGTGAGTGGCACATCATTTCGGATATTCTAATCGTGGCAGCCAGCGGCGAGCGCGCGCGCCGGCGTTCTAAGTCGACACGAAATTGCAGTCCTTCCAGGCGCTTGCGATGCCGGTCGTTATCGGCACCGTTGATGACTTCTTCGGTGAGCTCTTGGCGTAGCGCTTCGAGACGGTCCGGATGATTGCGGGCCATCTCTACCAGTACGTCAAACTCTGGTAGCTTTCGCTTCATATTGTGGTGCGTGATGCCGGTAGAGGACAGCATTCGACTATGCATGAGATGCCCGGCACGAAGTAGAAGCGGCCTGTAAGCGATTTGTGAATCGTGGAGCATTCGAAAATTGAGCCGAGGTTCCTTAAGATGTCGCGCGAAGAATTTGTAATTCATTTGTAAGGGGATGAGCGTGTTGTATCGCTTGGGGGCTCAGGAGGTCCGTGCGGAGGGAGAGTATTGGGTGGCCGACAATGCTGTGGTTGTCGGCAAAGTGTTGTTGAAGGCGGGGGCGAGCGTCTGGTTCGGTGCCACGCTCAGGGGCGACAACGAGCTCATCACCCTGGGTGAGGGATCGAACGTTCAGGATGGCGCGGTGCTGCACACCGATCCGGGGTACCCGCTGGTCGTGGGGTCGCACGTGACGATCGGTCACCAGGCGATGGTCCACGGCTGCACGATTGGTGAAGGTTCGTTGATCGGCATCAATGCTGTGGTGCTCAACGGCGCCAAGATCGGCAAAAACTGCCTCATCGGTGCGAATGCCTTGATCGGCGAGCGCAAAGAGATTCCCGACAATTCGATGGTGCTCGGATCCCCGGGCCGTGTGGTTAAGACGATGAATGACGAACAAGCCGCCGCCATACGTTTGGGGGCCGCGCACTATGTGGAAAACGCGCGACGCTACAGTCGCGAATTCGCCGTTCAAGCGCAGGTGGCGGCCGCCGATGAGTGAGTCGTCGAGCGATAGCCAGGCGATTGCGCTCGGTACACCGCTGTCACCTAGCGCCACCAAGGTGATGCTGCTCGGGTGCGGGGAACTGGGTAAGGAAGTGGTGATCGAGCTGCAACGCTTGGGTGTCGAAGTGATTGGGGTCGACCGCTACGCCAATGCCCCGGCCATGCAAGTCGCGCACCGTGCCCACGTGGTAGACATGCAAGATGGCGAAGCGCTGCGCGAAGTGATAGAGAGTGAGCGTCCCGATATGGTGGTGCCGGAGATAGAAGCGATTGCCACGGCAACGCTGGTGGGTCTCGAAGCGCTTGGCCAACGTGTCATTCCGACGGCGACGGCGGCGCAACTGACGATGAATCGCGAAGGCATACGTCGGCTCGCAGCTGAGGAACTCGGTGTTCGCACATCCGCCTATCGTTTTGCCGAATCTCAGGATGAATACACGCAAGCGATTGCCGAGATCGGTCTACCTTGTGTCGTGAAGCCTGTGATGTCGAGTTCAGGCAAGGGTCAATCCACGGTACGCACGACAGCTGAGGTGATGGGGGCTTGGGACTATGCCAAATCCGGTGCGCGCGGCGATGCCGCCAAGGTGATTGTGGAGGGTTTTGTCGATTTCGACTACGAGATCACGCTTTTGACCATTCGTCACTCCGGTGGGGTGGCCTTTTGCGAACCCATTGGACACCGGCAGGTCGCTGGTGACTATCGGGAATCCTGGCAGCCGCAACCGATGAGCCCCGCAGCTTTGCAAGCCTGTCAGGACATAGCCGATCGAGTGACTGCAGCGCTCGGTGGCAGTGGACTATTCGGCGTTGAGTTCTTTGTCAAAGCGGACACGGTCTACTTCAGCGAAGTGAGCCCGCGGCCGCACGATACGGGCATGGTGACGCTCATTAGCCAGGACTTGAGTGAGTTTGCTTTGCACGCCCGGGCCATTCTCGGGTTGCCGATTCCCAACATCGCCAGCCGCGGACCGGCGGCATCCGCTGTGATTCTGGTCGAAGGTGAATCGTCGTCCGTCACGTTCAGCGGCGTCGATCGCGCGATGACCGAACGCGATACCCAACTGCGACTATTCGGCAAACCCGAAGTCCGCGGCGAGCGCCGCATGGGGGTGGCGCTGGCGCTGGGTACGACCATCGAAGCCGCGCGCGATAAAGCCGTCAGAGCCGCTGCGGCCGTCGTGGCGAGGTGCGACTAAGCCCTTTGCGAAGCGTAGCGTTGTGCACTATAGTTGCCGCCCATGACCAGGTGTAATTGCAGATCGACCCATCTTGAGCTCGGCGCTTATCCAGCGCTAGCTGGCCTGCTCCTGCCGGTTTAACCGGCAATCATCTACACCCCAGGGCCTCCACCCACCCCAACCGAACCCAACTCCGTAAGAGTCTAGTGCTCAAGGAACTCATGGTCATGAACAAGCACAGTAACGTACATACCAGCGGGCGCGCCGTCGGCGCCATGCCTTACCAAAAGTATCGTCCCTTTCAACCGATCGATCTGCCGGATCGTGAGTGGCCGAGTCGCGTGCTGACGGCTGCACCGCGGTTTTGCAGTGTAGACCTGAGGGACGGTAACCAAGCGCTGATCGATCCCATGAATGTGGACGAGAAACTCAAGCTGTGGGATCTCTTGTTGGAAGTCGGTTTCGGAGAAATCGAAGTCGGTTTTCCAGCCGCCTCACAACCGGATTTCGATTTTATCCGGCGCATTATCGATGAGGACCGAATTCCTGACGGTGTCAGTGTTCAAGTCCTTTGCCAAGCTCGTACGGAATTGATCGAACGTACGGTCGAGGCCCTCGAAGGTGCGCCCAGCGTGATCTTTCACCTGTATAACTCCACGTCCGAGTTGCAGCGAAGAGTGGTGTTCGAGATGGATCGTCAGGGCATCATCGATCTGGCCGTCGAAGGCACTAAGGTGGTGAAGGCCGGTCTGGAATCGTTCGACGCCGATGTTACATTCGAATACTCGCCTGAAAGTTTCACCGGCACGGAACTCGACTTTGCCGTGGAGATTAGCGCGGCGGTTGCCGATACCTGGGGTGCAACAGCGCAAAAGCCCATGATCATCAACCTGCCGTCGACGGTAGAAATGGCGACGCCGAATATCTATGCCGATCAAATCGAATGGTTTTTACGGCACTTTCCCGGACGCGACCGCATTGTGTTGAGTCTGCATACCCACAACGATCGGGGTACCGGGGTGGCCGCCACAGAGTTGGCTTTGATGGCCGGTGCCGAACGCGTGGAGGGAACGCTCTTCGGGAACGGGGAGCGCACGGGTAATTGCGACATCGTCACTGTAGCCATGAACCTCTTCAGCCAGGGCATCGATCCGACGTTGGACTTTCGGGACATGCCGCGTATCAAAGAGGTGGTGCAGACCGTGAACAAACTCGCCGTTCCGGAGCGGCACCCGTACGCCGGTGAGTTGGTGTTCACGGCATTTTCCGGTTCACACCAGGATGCCATCCGCAAGGGCATGGCCAAGGTCGACCGGGACAGCTGGGAGGTGCCTTACCTGCCCATCGATCCAGCCGACGTAGGCAGCTCGTACAAAGAGACGGTGCGCGTGAACAGTCAGTCGGGTAAGGGCGGCGTCGGGTTTTTGCTCGAGGAACACTACGGTGTGAGCCTGCCGCGGGAACTGTTGGTAGAGTTCAGCGGCGTCGTGCAAGAAATGACGGAGCAACTCGACCGCGAGATCAAGACCGATGAGATTCTCGATCAACTCATCGCGACCTACAGCAAAGATACGGGACCGTATCGACTGATCGATTACGATTTGCTGAGCGGCCGCGATCAAGACCAGCGTTGTGTGGCGCGCGTGGAAGCCTCCGACAACGTCATTACGGTGGACGCCGAGGGCAGCGGTCCGATCGAGGCGTTCGTAAATGCCCTGGTTGCGACGTTCAACGAACCGGTCAGTGTGCGCGATTATCACGAACATTCGCTGGACACCGGCAGCGATGCTCAGGCGATCTGCATCCTGTCCATCGACGATGACGATGCCGGTAGCTGCTATGGCATCGGCGTGAGCCGCAATACGATTACCGCAAGTCTGCACGCCATCATTGCGGCCATGAACCGGCGCTGGGCCAACAAAGACTGAGTGCTACGATCAGGATGCCGCTTCTTCGTCGAAGCCGTCCTGATCTTCGCCGTCGCGTTCGGCCCGCTCGACGCGGCGGATCTTGAGGTTCTTGATGACGTTGTCCTTAATGTGCACTGTCTCGATCTGATACTCGTCAATCTGCAGACAGAGGTTTGACTCGGGAATCGTCTCGAGGTGCTCGAGCACAAGGCCATTCAAGGTCTTGGGTCCTGCGGTGGGTAAGGTCCAGCGCAAGGTGCGATTGATGTCCCGCAGGACGGCCATGCCGTCAATCATGTATGCGCCGTCCTCCTGTTGCTCCGAAATTTCCGGTATGGCGGAGGCGTAGTCGCTCGTAAACTCACCGACGATTTCTTCGAGGATGTCCTCCAGGGTTACGATGCCCTGCAGTTCGCCGTACTCATCGACGACTAACGCGATGCGCTGCTTCTCTTTCTGGAAGTTCAGCAATTGTGTGTGCAATGGTGTGGCTTCCGGTACGTAGTAGGGTTCGCGGGTCAATTGCAGCAAATCCGCTTTGTTGATCGATTCAGCCTGAGCGAAACGGGCGAGGCGCCGCAAGTGCAGAATGCCCAGGATGTGATTGAAGTTCTCTTTGTAGACGGGCATCAACGTGTGCTGGCTGTTGGCGGTAGCCGTGATGATGTCGCTGATCTCGTCTTCGATGTCGATCCCCACGATCTCGCTCCGCGGCACCATGATGTCGTTCACTGTCACGGATTCGAGTTCGAGAAGTCTGACGAGCATATTCTGCCGCTCACCGACGGCAATTCCGCCTTCGTGCACGACCGTTTTCAGTTCCTCGGTGGAAAGATTGTCGGTGGAATCTGTCTGAGCGTTACGCATGAAAGGTTTGACGAGGGCGTTGGACAGCCAGTTCACGAATACCACAGCCGGGTTGATCAGCTTCAGAAACGGCTCAAGGGTGAACACAGCGCGAAACGCCCACCGTTCCGGTCGGTGGGCGGCAAGGGTCTTCGGCGCGACCTCGGCGAAAATCAGAAAAGTCAGTGTAAGAATCCAGGGCGCCAGCAAGACTCCGGTATCGCCGGCGACTCGCAAGCCGATCACGGTAGCAATCGTTGCCGCCGTAAAGTTGACGAGATTGTTGCCGACCAGGATAACACCGAGCAGTCGGTCGGGTCGGCGCAGCATGCGGTTGGCTTTTCGTGCGCCGCGATGTTTTTGTTTAACAAGGTGGCGCAAGCGGTAGCGGTTTAAAGCCATCATCGCCGTCTCGGTACCGGAGAAGTAGGCGGACAGCCCGGTGAGCACGAAAATGCTGACCAGCAGTGTCCAAATGGGGACGTCCGAGAGGCTCATTCTACGAGAATGTATTCCAGCACGAACTTGCTGCCCAGATACCCGAGTACCAGTAGAGCAAAAGCGCACAACGTCCACCGCACCGCGGTCAATCCCCGCCACCCGAGCCAGTAGCGGCCGCCCAGGAAGAACGCGTAGGTCAACCACGACGCGCTGGTCAGCACCGTGTGATGTACGACCTGCTGGGCAAACATGTCGTCCAGGAAAGCAAAACCGGTGGCGATGCTTAAGGTGAGAAAGGCAAACCCCATCCACAGCATTGCGACCAAGAGCCGCTCCATGGTTTCCAGCGGAGGCAGCAACTGCGCCAAAACCGGCGTGCCGCTGCGGTTGAGTGTTTTCAGCGAGCGCTCCTGCAAGGCCAGCAGGATGGACTGGACCGCCGCCATCAAGAGTGCAGCGTAGGCAGCGAGGCTCAACAAAATGTGCGCAAGCAGCGGTAGAGATATGTCGGTACGCAACTCGACGTTCGAGGGGCCGAACAGCAGCAGAATCAGCGTGGCAATACTCAGCGGAAACAACAGCAGATACAGTCGCTCGATCTGCATGCGCAGACTCGACACAGTGACAATCGCGATCACGATCCAACTGAGGAGGTTCAGCACGGCGGGTAAACCGAGATCGATGCCGTCACTGCGTACCAGTGTCGCGTAGGTGGCAACGCCATGCACGATGAGGGCAAAACTGGTCAGCAAACTGGGCCGCAGCCAGGGATCGTGTGGTGTATCGCCGCCACCGGCGGTGGCGCGTGTCCGTCGTACCAGACTAAACCATGCACCGCCATAGGCTAGAAGAGCGAGCACGGCGCACGTCAGTGCCAGACTAGCGGACATAGTTTAAGTGTGGGTTGGAGGATGGAGTCGAGACAGCCCGGAGAATGTCCAAGGAGTGCCGTGGTTGCGTTGTCAGTGAGGGAAAGTTTGGCACACTTTTGGGGCGTGTACACACACATTTCGCCTACCTTCTCGTGTCCCACGACGCGTTTACCCTGGTCGCTCGGCGATGTGACGGTAGCAGCAGGTAGGTGACGGTATATAATGCGCCGCTGGCAGCAGTAAGCTGCCAAGACCCCCTCGAGACCCCAAGAAGGCAAAGCAGGTTATGTTCGACAACTTATCTGAGCGACTGTCACAAACGCTGAAGAGCATCTCCGGACGTGCTCGACTCAGCGAAGAAAACGTCAGCGCAGCACTGAGGGACGTGCGCATGGCGTTGCTCGAGGCGGACGTTGCGCTGCCCGTGGTCAAGAGTTTCATCGAGCAGGTCAAGACCAAAGCGCTGGGCCAGGTGATCTCCAACGCGCTCAACCCGGGCGAACAGTTCGTGAAGATCGTGCACGGAGAATTGGTCGCCACCATGGGCGAAGCCAACGAAGGTCTGGATCTCGCCACGAAGCCTCCGGCCATTATCCTGATGGCAGGCTTGCAGGGTGCCGGTAAGACCACGACCGTTGCCAAACTGGCGAAATTTCTCTCTGAACGGGAGAAAAAGAAAGTTGCGGTCGTGAGCGCCGATGTGTATCGGCCCGCAGCGATCGAACAGCTCAAGACCCTGGCCGGTGAGGTGGGCGCGCACTTCATAGAATCGAGTGCCGACGAAAAACCCGTAGCGATCGCCGAACGCGCGGTGGAGGCTGCGAAGAAACAGTTAGCCGATGTGCTCATCGTCGACACTGCCGGTCGTCTTGCGGTGGATGTGGAAATGATGAGCGAGATCGCCGCGCTGCAACAAGCCCTCGAACCCATCGAGACACTTTTCGTGGTCGATGCCATGACCGGGCAAGATGCGGCGAACACGGCTCAAGCGTTCAACGAAGCGTTGACGCTCACGGGTGTCATTCTCGCGAAAGCCGACGGCGATGCGCGCGGCGGTGCAGCGCTCAGTGTGAAGGCGATCACCGGCAAGCCGATCAAGTTCTTAGGCATGGGCGAGAAAACCGATGCGTTGGAGGCATTTCATCCCGATCGGTTGGCCTCCCGCATCTTGGGCATGGGTGATGTGCTGTCGCTGATCGAGGAAGCGGAGCGTAAGGTCGATAAGCGCAAAGCGCAAAAACTCGCGAAGAAGATTCAGCGCGGCAAAAAATTCGACCTCGAGGACTTCCGCGATCAGCTCGACCAAATGTCCAGCATGGGCGGGTTGAGCAGCATGATGGACAAACTTCCGGGTGTGGGCCAGTTACCCCCAGCGGCGCAGGCGCAACTGGATGACGGCGTTTTCAAGAAAATGGGTGTGATCATCGATTCGATGACACCGCAGGAGAGACGCTTTCCGGATGTCATCAACGGTTCGCGCAAGCAGCGCATTGCCAAGGGGAGCGGCACACAAGTGCCTGACGTCAACCGTCTGCTCAAACAGCACAAGCAGATGCAGAAGATGATGAAAAAAGTCACTAAAAAAGGCGGCATGCAGAAAATGATGCGCGGTCTCCAAGGCATGAAACCCCCGCCGGGCATGCCAAGAAGGTGATCCGGGGAGCGGCTGACGAGCGTTCGTGGACTTGGAGGATCTCTGGACCCTGAGGCGGCCTTCCGCTAGAATCTCGCGCCGCAAATACCGGACGACAAACTCCAGCATGGTCACAATTCGCCTCGCGCGCCACGGCGCCAAGAAAAATCCGTTCTACCACATTACCGTGGCCGATCGTGCGTCCAGCCGGGACGGTCGTTTCATTGAGCGGGTGGGCTTTTACAATCCGGTAGCCAAAGGCCAGGCCGAGGTACTACGGGTGGAGTTGGCGCGGGTCGACTACTGGTTGTCCGTGGGGGCGCAGCCTTCGGAGAGGGTCAAAAAGCTCGTGAAGCAAGCACGTGCAGCACAAGACGACACCGGCGCCGACGCGGCGGTTGCCGACACCGAAACGGCGGCTTAAAACGCCCATCTTTGCCGGTTTCCTTACCGGCTGAATCGTGAACACCGATTCCGGCACAAAGCGCGGGGACGATCTCATCGTCGTGGGCCGTCTGGGCGCACCTTATGGCGTGAAGGGGTGGTCGCATTTGCAGTCGTTTACCGAACCGCCGGGCAATCTGTTCGACTACGCGCCTTGGTGGTGGCGGGCGTCCGATCGCGCGGCGTGGCAACTCACCGGCGATTTCGAAGTGAGGACGCATGGCGACGGCTATATCGTGCGTTTTGCCGACAGCCACGACCGCGAGCAAGCGGTGACGCGGCGCAATTGGTATATCGGCGTGGCCGCGGAGGTTTTGCCGCAACTCGAAGCCGATGAGGCCTATTGGCATCAATTGGTCGGGGCAAGGGTCGTCGACAAAGCCGGAGTAACACTCGGCACCGTGGTGGCGATGTTGGAAACGGGCGCGCATGATGTATTGGTCGTTAACACCACCGAAGCGGGTGCAGCGGGTAAAGATCGTGAGTTACTCATCCCCTATACGGAACCCTACCTGGTCACTGCCGATGTCGAGCAAGGTCGCGTGATCGTTGATTGGGATCCGGCATGGTAGCGGCGGATTCGGCTGCAAAGTCTGCGTGGTTCGGCGTCGTGACGTTACTGCCGGACATGATAACGGCAGCGCTCAGCGACGGAGTCGTCGGTCGTGCGGTCCAGGCCGGGATTATCGAGGTGGCATTATTCAATCCTCGGACATTCACCGCGGATCGTCATCGTACCGTCGACGATCAACCCTACGGCGGCGGTCCGGGTATGGTCATGATGGCGGCACCCGTCGTCGAGGCCATCGCCGCGGCGCGCAAGGCGTCGCCGACGCCCGAATGTCGAGTGGTCTTGCTGGATCCAGCCGGACAGCGCTTCGTACAAGACACCGCGCAAAACGTGGCCGACGCCGCCGGGCGTGAAAGCCTGATTCTGGTGTGCGGACGTTACGAGGGGATCGATGAGCGGCTGCTTGAGGTGGTGGATGAGTGCTGGTCGCTGGGCGATTTCGTGTTGAGTGGAGGAGAACTCGGCGCGCTCGCAGTGGTCGATGCCGTGAGCCGGCTGGTGCCGGGGACACTGGGTAATTCGGCGTCGAAAATGGACGAATCACATCTTGATGGAATGCTCGAATACCCGCACTATACGCGCCCCGAAATCCTGGCGAGTGGCGCGCGGGTCCCGGAAGTATTGCTCTCGGGAGATCACCGCCGCATCGGCCAATATCGACGCCGGCAGGCGTTGGGTAAAACCTACGACGTACGCCCGGATTTGCTGGTGCGACGGGTATTCGACGAGCGCGACCGGCAGCACATGCAAGCGTGGCTTGCGGGTAAGCAGAGACAGTCAGAGACAAAAGAGACGCAACATGGCTAAGAACAAAGTGATCGACGAATTGGAAGCGGCGCAGCTGGCCGATGTGCCGGAGTTCGGCCCGGGCGATACGATCAGTGTTCAAGTGCGGGTCAAAGAAGGTAACCGCGAACGTTTACAGGCCTTCGAAGGGGTGGTGATCGGCAAACGCAATCGCGGTCTGAACTCGTCTTTTATCGTACGCAAAATTTCCCACGGCGTGGGCGTGGAGCGCACCTTTCAGACCCATAGTCCGTTGATTGCCGCGATCGACGTCAAGCGGCGCGGTGACGTCCGCCAAGCGAAGCTGTATTACCTGCGCGAACGCTCTGGTCGGTCCGCGCGGATCAAAGAAAAAGTCAATTAAGCTCGCGGTGCCTGAGCTGAACCTCGGGCGTGGATCCGTAAAAGCAGATCCTTCCTGAAAAGAGAGCCAGCTTGCTAGGTTGGGAGAGAGAGGGGAGGGGATTAACCTAGCAAGCTGGTCAGATGCTTGGGAGAGACGTCCAATCATCTGATTGCTCCAATCTACCGTAGGGGACGTTGGCATACTGCGTTGAAGCTTGTCATAAGCGATGCAGGGTTCGTGCCAACCCGTCCAATCGACGCTGAATTCAGGATTAGTCGTTTAAATTCAATCAGTTAGCATCTTTTTGGGGTCCTTCGGTGTGACGCGCTGCTGGTGTGTTCAGGGTCTCTCGGTTGACGCAAGGTGTCACTGTGGGTCACATTGAGCGCGCCAATTTGAGGTGACTTGAGCAGGATGAGCGGCAGAGTAGGGTCCGGACACTCGAACTGGATAGGTCAGTATCTTGACGCCATCTGGTTGGAGCGGGGTCTGAGCGAAAACACGCTGGCGGCTTATCGACGGGACCTCGAGCAGACCGATGCCTGGCTGCGACAGCGTCATCTCGATCTCGCGACGGCACAGGAAGCAGATTTGTACGACTACATGGGGGAGCGTTTCGGCGCGGGCTTCAGCGCGCGCAGCGCTGCGCGATGGCTGAGTGCACTGCGCGGCTTTTACCGTTACATGGTGCAGGGCCAGCACGTTGATGCCGACCCTGCGCAACGCATTCAGAATCCCAAAATCGGCCGGCCGCTGCCCAAGTCGTTGACGGCAGATCAGGTGCAGGCGCTGCTGGAAGCCCCCGACGTGGAAGACCCTGTAGGCTTGCGGGATCGGGCCATGCTCGAGCTCTTGTACGCCAGCGGGCTCAGAATCTCCGAACTGGTCGGTCTCGCGGTGCACAATCTCAGTCTGCGACAGGGCCTGGTGCGTATCGTGGGTAAAGGCAACAAAGAACGCCTGGTGCCCATGGGCGAAAACGCGATGGAATGGATAGAGAAGTTTCTTGCCAATGGGCGACCGGTGTTATTGCCGAACGGCGGCCAGGTGCTGTTTCCTAGCAAGCGGGGGCGGGCGATGACGCGGCAAACTTTCTGGTACGCCGTCAAACGGTATGCAGCACGGGCAGGCATTGCCGCGGATATTTCACCGCATACCCTGCGGCATGCGTTTGCCACCCATTTGGTGGACAATGGCGCGGACCTACGCGCTGTGCAAATGATGCTGGGCCATAGCGATCTGTCCACCACACAGATTTACACCCACGTGGCCAATCAACGGTTGCGACACCTCGTTGCGGAGCATCATCCGCGGGGCTGATGCCCTGGATGACACCTTTTGTCGTAAAAGTTGTCTGATTCGAGGTATTTGCCTGCGTAGTATGTAAGATTAACCAGCTTCGATGGATCACATGACTAAAACCCGTATGAAACGCATCTTCTCGAGTGCCTGTCTGGCTTGCTTGTTGGGCCTGTTTGCCGTCGCCGGTAGCACCGCCGACGGGCCGTACCCGGCAGGGTCGCAGAAACTGGTGGCCGCGCTCAAACAGCAGGCGCCCGATCTCCCCATCGAAGCGGTCAGTAAAACGCCTGTCACCAACATCTTTGCCATCGATTTACGCGGCGGACAAACACTCTATGGCACGGCGGACGGTAAGCACCTTTTCTCGGGTGACCTGTACGCTCTACAAGGCGGCATCGTCAACCTGGCGGAGCAGAAGCGCGCAGTAAAACGCAGGGCGCTGCTGGATGCGGTACCGCGGGAGGACATGGTCGTCTTCAGCCCCGCAGGGGAAACCAAGACTCATGTCAGCGTGTTCACCGACGTGGACTGTGGTTATTGCCGCAAACTCCATCAGGAAATGGCGGACATCAATGCCCTCGGTATCGAGGTCCGGTACCTGGCCTACCCGCGGGCGGGGCTGGGGACACCGACCTTCACCAAGATCGTTTCGGCTTGGTGTGCCGAGGAAAAGAATGAGGCAATGACGGCGTTGAAGGCGGGTTTGTCGATTCCGGAAAACGACTGCGACAACCCGGTTGTAGAGCAGTACCAGTTGGGTCAGGCCATCGGTGTGACGGGAACGCCTGCCATCGTGACGGCAGACGGTCGACTGCTGCCGGGATACATGCCGGCTGCCCGGCTTGCCGAAGCGGTCGGTTTGTAAACACCTCTCGCACTGACGATACGTGGTTTGAGCGCAAAGACCGTGAAAGAAATACGCCTAGGCATCGCGGGTCTTGGCAACGTCGCGCAGGGGGTGCTTAAGATCCTCAAGACCAATTGCGGTCTGATCGAACAGCGCACCGGGATTAAACTCTCCGTGTCGCGCGTGGCCAGTCGCAGCGTCAAGGCGGACGTGGATCTCATCGGCGCACGGTTCGACACGAATCTCGATAGTTTACTGGCCGACGATGTCGATATTGTCGTGGAGCTGATCGGCGGTGAGCATCCGGCGCGTGAGTTCATCCTCGCTGCGCTGGAGCGGGGTAAGCCCGTGGTGACTGCCAACAAAGCCGTGATTGCCAACCACGGCAACGAACTGATGGCGAGTAATATCGAAGCGTCGCTGCGTTATGAAGCGGCCGTGGCCGGTGCGATTCCGATCATTCAGGCAGTCGAAAGCGGCCTGGTTGCCAATCGCTTCGAGTACTTAGTGGGCATTATCAACGGCACTTGCAACTACATACTCACCGCCATGCAGGACCAGGGGGCAGACTTCGAATCGGCGTTGACGCGAGCCCAGGAACTCGGCTACGCGGAAGCCGATCCCACGTTCGATGTCGAGGGCATCGATGCGGCTCACAAGCTCACGATACTGCTGGCCTTGGCGTTCGATGCACCCTTCAATTTCGCCGATGTCTACGTCGAAGGCATCAGCAAAGTCACGGCCGCAGACATCGCGTACGCAGATGAGCTCGGCTATCGCATCAAGCACCTCGCCATCGCGCGCCAAGTGCCGAACGTTGATGGCTCGGCGCACAACGTCGTCGAGGCGCGGGTACACCCAACGCTCGTGGCGAAGCAGCAACTGATCGCCAACGTAAACGACGTGATGAACGCTGTGATGGTCAAATCCGACGCGGCGGATAAAACCCTGTTCAGCGGACCTGGCGCCGGTGGCATGGCGACAGCGTCGGCTGTGCTGGCGGATATCGTGGCCACGGCCAATACGGTGGTACCGAGAGGCGGGGCGCGCATGGTGCCGGGTGTGGACATTCTGCCGATCGACGCCTGCCGGGCAGCGCAATATCTACGCATTCCAACCCGCGATGAACCCGGTGCATTCGCTCAGATCGCCAATGCGTTGTCACAACATCGCATCAGCATCGAAGCGGCGATCCAGAAGGAGCCCGATTCCCATCAAGACATCGTCGACATCGTCATCGTGACCCAGGTGACGCAGGAGGCCGAAATCGCCGCGGCACTCAAGGAGGTGGATGCCATGCCTCATGTCACCGGGGAAATTGCGAGAATTCGTCTCGATGCACTAGACTAGCAGCCTGGTGCCATGTCCAAGTCGGCCCAGCCCTAAACCAGTTTGAACTTCTAGTCGGAAACTTCTAGTCGGAAAAGATGCACATCAGCACTCGTCAGGTTGCTCCTGAACACCTGGCCCGCCTTGCCGTTGTCGAAGATCCGTTGTTGCGTCGAGTCTACGCAGGTCGCGGTGTCGTTGACGCTGCGCAATTGTCATTGCAGCTCGGCGGCTTGTGTCCACCGACCGACCTGCCGGACATCGACACCGCCAGCGAGCGGCTGGCTGAAGCCGTTGTCGCAGGGCAGCGTATTTTGATCGTTGGGGATTTCGACGCTGACGGCGCGACCGCCGTAGCCTTGTGCATGTCCGTCTTGAAGGCGTTCGGTGCGCGCGAGGTAGATTATTTGGTACCGAACCGCTTCGACTACGGCTATGGATTGTCACCTGAGATCGTCGCACTCGCCTTGACGAAACAACCTGATGTGATCGTGACGGTGGACAATGGCGTGTCCAGCATAGACGGCGTAGCTGCCGCCAATAGCGCCGGGATCGATGTCATCGTGACGGACCACCACCTGCCTGGTCGGTCCCGACCCGAGGCGTACGCCCTCGTTAATCCCAATCTGCCGGAGTCGACCTTCACGAGCCGTCATCTTGCCGGTGTCGGTGTTGCCTACTACTTGCTTGGAAGGTTGCGCGCGCAATTGCGTGCGCGCGGTTGGTTCCATGACCGTAACATCGATGAGCCGAATCTGGCGGAGTACTTGGACCTGGTGGCGCTCGGGACGGTGGCCGATGTCGTTCCGTTCGACGCCAACAATCGCATTCTGGTGCATCAGGGTTTGGCGCGCATGCGGGCTGGAAGGTGTCGGCCCGGCATCAAAGCGCTGGCGGAATTGGCTAAGCGGCCACTGGCTACGTTGTCGGCGCAGGATCTCGGTTTCGGCCTCGGTCCGCGCCTGAACGCTGCGGGTCGTCTGGAGGACATGACCATCGGCATCCAGTGCCTGCTGGCCGACGAACTCGAAGCCGCACGGGGGTTGGCAATTGCCCTCGACCACTTGAACCGGAGCCGGCAAGCGCTGGAGCGGGACATGGTCGGTGATGCGGAGTTGCTGCTGGCAGAAAACATGGCGCGTGGGGATCAAGTGGGACTTACGGTCTATCACGACTCCTTTCATGCCGGTGTGGTGGGCATCGTGGCGGGACGTTTGCGGGAAAAGTTTTCGAAGCCCGTCATCGCGTTCGCAGACGCAGGCCATGGTGCGCCGGATGAGCTGAAGGGCTCGGCGCGAAGCATCGATGGTCTGCACATTCGTGACGTACTCGACGGTGTCGCTTCGAGCCACCCGGGCTTGTTGATCAAATTCGGAGGTCATGCCATGGCAGCGGGCCTGAGCATCAAGCGTGTGCATCTCGAGCGATTCACGGTCATATTCGACAAAGCAGTGCGTGCAGTAACGGCACCGTCTATGTTCGAAGCTGCTATGGTCACGGACGGTGAACTCCTTCCCGAACAACTCACACTGGACACGGCCAACCGTCTCATCGCGGGTGGACCTTGGGGCAATGGCTTCGAACCGCCGATGTTTTGGGGCGAATTCGAGCTCGTCAATCAACGTGTCGTCGGCGAAGCACACTTGAAGGTCGTGTTGAAGCACGAAGGCGCGGTGGTGGACGGCATCGCGTTTCGGCAGTTGCCCTTGACCGGTGCGCCGAGCCGGGTGCGGCTGGTTTATCAACTTGCCGTCAATGACTACGGGCAGTGGCCCACAGTACAATTACTGGTTGAACACATCGAAGCCGTCGCGTGAGCGACGTGATGGAAAAAGGCGCTGGATGGCAGAAATAACGGCAATAAGGGAACGGCTCAAGAGCCTCAGTGAGCGTGAGATAGCGCTGAGGGGGTATCTTTGACTTCCCTGGAAAGCAGGAGCGATTGGAAGAAGTGGAACGTGAGCTCGCCGAGTCCCGGGTGTGGGAAGACCCCGAGCGTGCGCAGAAACTCGGCAAGGAGCGCGTCGCTCTAGAGCAGGTGGTCACCGTGTTGACGCAACTGCAAACTGGGATTGCCGATTTCGAGGAACTGGCCGAGCTTGCGTCAGAAGAGCGGGATAGTGAAGCGCTCGAAGAAGTGGCCACCGAGCTCGAGTCGATGGATGAACAGCTTGCCGAACTCGAGTTTCGCCGGATGTTTCAAGGCGAGCTCGATGCCGCCGATGCTTATCTTGAAGTACAGTCTGGATCCGGCGGCACCGAAGCTCAGGACTGGGCGGAGATGCTTTTGAGAATGTACCTGCGTTGGTGCGAGCGTCGCGATTTGAAGGCGAGCGTGGTCGAGGTTAGCCCCGGTGACGTGGCGGGGATCAAGGGGGCTACAGTGCAAATAGAAGGCGCCTACGCATACGGCTGGTTGCGCACAGAAACGGGTGTGCACCGTTTAGTGAGAAAGTCTCCGTTCGACTCGGGCAACCGCCGCCATACGTCGTTTGCCAGCGTGTTCGTTTCACCGCAGATTGATGACGACATCGACATCGACATCAACCCGGCGGATGTACGGGTCGACACGTATCGGGCGAGTGGTGCCGGTGGTCAGCACGTCAATCGTACCGACTCGGCGGTACGCTTGACGCACTTACCGACCAATACGGTGGTGCAATGTCAGAGCGAACGTTCGCAGCATCAAAATAAGGACAAGGCGTTCAAGCAACTGCGTGCGAAACTTTACGAGCTGGAATTGCAGAATCGCAAAGCGGAACAGCAAGCCATCGAGGACGCTAAGGCCGATATCGGCTGGGGTAGCCAGATCAGGTCGTATGTGCTGGACCAGTCGCGCATCAAGGACCTGCGCACTAACGTGGAGCGCACGGATCCGAACAACGTGCTCGATGGAGACCTGGACGATCTGATCGAAGCCAGTTTGAAAGCGGGTTTATAGCCTTCAGCCGCCTGATAGATACACAGGGGACAAAGGGGACGATGAAGTCAATCGATTCAATGGGATCAGTGGTAGCAGCATGAGTGAAGAACGCGATGAACTCGCCAACCGCCGTCGCAAGCGCGACGCGTGGCTCGAGGCGAGCGGCACGTATACGAACGATTTTCGCCGTACCGCGTTAGCTCAGGAACTCCATGAACAGTTCGCCGATGTCGACAAAGCCGCGCTGGAAGAACGCCAGGTGCCGGCTCGTGTGTGCGGCCGGGTCATGCTGCGGCGGGTGATGGGCAAGGCGAGCTTCGTCACCATCGCCGACGATAGCGGACAAATCCAATGCTATCTCTCGAAGAACGACCTCGGCGATGACGCCTATGGGCAGTTCACCGAATGGTGGGACATCGGTGACATTGTCGGAGTCGAGGGTGTGCTGATGCGCACCAATAAAGGCGAGCTGACCGTGCAAGCGCAGTCTGCGGTCTTGCTCAACAAGACCCTCAAGCCGCTTCCCGAGAAATTCCATGGTGTCAGTGATCAAGAGATTCGTTATCGGCAACGCTATCTCGATCTGATGATGAACGAGTCCACCCGCAAAGCCTTCGCCACCCGTTCGCGTATCATCGCGCGCATGCGCGAGTTTTTTATCTCGCGCGACTATCTCGAAGTCGAAACGCCGATGATGCACACCATTCCGGGAGGTGCGACGGCCCGTCCGTTCGAAACGCATCACAATGCACTCGACATCCCGTTGTATTTACGTGTTGCACCCGAGCTCTTTCTAAAACGCCTGGTCGTCGGTGGCTTCGAACGCGTCTTCGAGATCAACCGCAATTTCCGTAACGAAGGGATCACCGCCCGCCACAATCCTGAGTTCACGATGCTCGAGTTTTATCAGGCATACGCTGACTACCAGGACCTGATGGCACTAACGGACGAGTTGTTGCGCGCCGTCAGCCAGGATGTGCTCGGTACCACGCAGGTGGACTATCAAGGTCTGCAGGTGGATTTTGCCGCGAAGCCACAGCGCTTGACGATGGCCGAATCGATTTGTCTGCACACTAACTTGGATGAGAACGGCGTGGACGATGTGGATCGCCTGCGTGCGAAGCTCACTCAGCTCAATCTCAATCCGGAGCCGGATTGGGGCAAGGGTCGTTTGCAAATGGAGCTGTTCGATGCGGCGGTTGAGCCCCGCTTGGAACAACCGACCTACATCACCGAACATCCGACGGAGGTCTCTCCATTGGCGCGGCGTAACGATCGCAATGACGATGTCACCGACCGGTTTGAGCTCTTCATCGGTGGGCGTGAGTACGCCAACGGTTTCTCAGAACTCAATGATCCCCTGGATCAGGCCGAACGGTTTGCGGCTCAAGCGGCGCTCAAGAGTGCCGGTGATCTGGAGGCCATGCATTTTGATCAGGACTATATCGACGCACTCGAGTATGGGCTACCGCCCACTGCGGGCGAAGGCGTGGGCATCGACAGGCTGGTGATGCTGCTGACCAACGCACCTTCCATTCGGGATGTGTTGCTGTTTCCACTCATGCGTCCAAAGTAGCGAGCACATGCCGAACGACAATCGAGCACGAGTAAACCTGGAATCGAGCTGGTTGGATCTCGTTGGGGAAGAGTTCGAAAAGTCTTACATGAAGAACCTGAGTGCGTTCCTGCGTGCGCAGAAACAAGCCGGTAAACACATCTATCCTGCAGGTAGCGAGATGTTCGCGGCACTGGATGCGACCCCGGTGGCAAACGTTAAAGTGGTCGTCATCGGGCAGGATCCCTATCACGGCCCCGGTCAGGCGCACGGGTTGTGTTTTTCGGTACCGGCAGGCGTGCAAGTGCCGCCCTCGCTGGTCAACATATACCGGGAGATCTGCGACGACGTCGGCGGCGGTCGCTCGACGCCACCGACGCACGGGTGCCTAACGCGTTGGGCAGAGCAGGGCGTATTGCTGCTGAATGCGGTGTTGAGTGTGGAGCGCAGCAAGGCGGGGTCGCATCAAGGCCGGGGGTGGGAACAATTCACGGACGCCATCGTCGCCAAGCTCAATGCCGAGTGTGAGGGTCTCGTATTCCTGCTTTGGGGCAGTTATGCACAGAAAAAAGGCGCCATCGTCGATACGGCTCGGCACTGCGTGCTGACAGCACCCCACCCGTCTCCTCTGTCGGCACATCGTGGTTTTTTCGGCTGTCGCCACTTCTCCAAAGCCAACGCCTACTTGGGTGAGCAGGGACGGTCACCGATCGATTGGCTGGCCGTATGAGGCAATTGATTACGTTGTGTTCGCTGAAAGGCTAGACTCAACTGTTTGAACGGAGCATTGAATGAAGGAGATACATAGATGGTGACTTCGACGACGGAGAAACTGGCGTTGGAAGTTCGCGGTCACACGGCGGTGGTCACGATCAACAACCCGCCGGCCAACACCTGGGACCCCGAGAGCCTTAGCGGGCTGGAACGGCTCGTCAAAGACTGCGACGCGGATCGAGAAATCTATGCGTTGGTGATGGTAGGCGAGGGGGAGAAGTTTTTTTCGGCGGGAGCAGACTTGAAGCTCTTTGCCGAAGGGGACAAAGGGGTGGCACGGAACATGGCGGAACATTTCGGTCGTGCCTTTGAAACGCTGTCGCGGTTTCGTGGTGTGTCAATAGCCGCCATCAACGGTTTCGCGATGGGCGGGGGCCTCGAGTGCGCACTGGCTTGCGACATCCGGATCGCCGAACAGCAAGCGCAGATGGCGCTGCCGGAAGCGACCGTAGGCTTGTTGCCGTGCGGAGGCGGTACGCAGAATCTGGCTTGGACCATCGGCGAGGGGTGGGCGAAGCGTATGATTCTGTGTGGCGAACGCGTTGACGCTGCGACGGCGCGTGACGTCGGTCTCGTCGAGGAAGTCGTGGATGCAGGACAAGCCAAAGGGCGTGCTCTGGAACTGGCGGAAGCCGTAGGCAAGCAAAGTCCACCCGCCGTCGCCTCATGCAAGCAACTGATTCAACGCGCTCGTTCCGGCAACATCGGCGATGCCTACGGTGTGGAACGCGATGCGTTCGTTGACTTGTTTGACACCAACGACCAGAAGGAGGGGGTTAATGCCTTTCTGGAAAAACGCACGCCCGAGTGGACCAATAGCTGAGTCATGAGTACGGCAACAGACCCAGTGGTGCTTTTTAAGGAGCACCGGACCGGTGCGCGACGGGTCGCTGAGGCGATCCTCAATGTTCCGGCGACACTCAACTCGCTGAGTCTCGAGATGATCAGGCTGTTGCATCCGCAACTCGAGGCCTGGGCAGAGCGTGACGATGTGGTGGCCTTGGTCATTACGGCCGTAGGGGATAAGGCATTCTGTGCGGGTGGCGATATCCAGGCGCTCTACCGGGCGATTGATGAGAATCTCGCAGCCGGTGAGACGGTCAACGACTATCCTTTTCGTTTCTTCGAAGAAGAGTACCGCCTCGACTATGCCATCCACACTTACCCGAAACCCGTTTTAACCTTGGGACACGGCATCGTGATGGGGGGAGGGCTGGGTATCTTCGGTGCGTCGGATATCCGAGTGGTGACGGAGAAATCGCGGCTGGCGGTGCCGGAGATCACCATCGGGTTGTTTCCCGACGCCGGCGGCAGTTGGCTGTTGAAGAACATGCCACCACATTATGCGAGTTTTCTCGGCTTGACCGGCAGCCACATCAACGCTGCGGACGCACTCGAAACGGGTGTGGCAACCCACTGTGTTGCGCACGACGACCGCCAGGGAGTCTTGACGAGTTTGCTTGATTTACCTTGGCAGGAGGATGCCGCCGGTCACCTTGCGTCGATGCGCTCGTTACTCGATCAAGTGCAAACGCCGCAGCTGCCTGCCTCGCAGATTACGGACGTGCCCGAACGCGACCCGGACTTTGCGTCGCTGGATCACGAAGTTGCGCAGGTGCGGGCTTTGGCGGGGGTGTCCGAATGGGTCGACCGCGGCATCGGTAATCTTGCTGCGGGATGTCCCACCACTGCAGGCATCGTTGTCGAGCAGTTGCGCCGCGTGGCGAACATGACGTTGGCCGAGAGTTTTCGTATGGAACTGACCGTGGCGACGCACTGTGCCAACAATCGCGACTTTCACGAGGGCGTGCGTGCGTTGTTGATTGAAAAGGACGGTGCACCCAAGTGGCAATACGGTGACTTGGCCGGACTCGACTGGAACCATGTGCTCGGTCATTTCGAACCGCCGTGGCCAACGCACCCGTTGGACGACTTGGACGAAGCGTAGGCCGCGAGGGAAAGGCACATCATTAGAGCAAAGAGTTAAAGAGCTAGTACGGTACCGAATAGCAAGAGGAGCGATCATGGCGGCGATAGGATTCATCGGCTTAGGCAACATGGGGGGACCCATGGCAGGCAATTTGGTGGCCGCCGGGCACTCGGTCAAGGTGTTCGACTTGGTCGCGGACTTGATGGCGCGTGTGGAGGGTGCGCAAGCGTCCGCCAGTGCGGCGGAAGCGGTGGCGGGCGTCGACGTGGTCATCAGCATGCTTCCGGCCGGTCAACACGTCCGCGGTTTATATCTTGGCGAGGGAGGGTTGCTCGATGCGTTGAGTGACCGCACACTCGTGATCGATTGCTCGACCATCGATCCGGATTCCGCGCGCACCGTCGCTGCGGCCGCATCTGAGATGGGCATCGCGATGATCGATGCGCCGGTCTCCGGAGGCACGGCAGGTGCCGAAAATGCCACGCTCACTTTCATCGTGGGTGGCGAGACGAGTGCATTCGAACGTGCACGGCCGATTCTGGAAGCGATGGGGAAAAACATCTTTCACGCGGGCGACGCGGGCGCCGGACAGGTGGCCAAGATCTGCAACAACATGCTGCTGGCGATCCACATGGCCGGTACCGCCGAAGCCTTGGCACTAGGTGCGGACAACGGGCTCGATCCGGCGACCCTTTCGGAGATCATGAAAGTTTCATCCGGCGGTAACTGGTCGCTGAATGTATACAACCCGTATCCGGGCGTCATGGACGGCGTGCCGGCGTCCCGGGGCTATACCGGTGGATTTTTAGTCGACTTGATGCGCAAAGACCTGGGTTTGGCGTTGGACACCGCGAAAGCGACCGGCAGCTCCATTCCCATGGGTGCGCTCGCGCAGAACCTGTACCAGGTACATGGGCGGACCCACGATTCCGGTCAGTTGGACTTTTCGAGCATTCAGCTGCTGTACCAGCCACAGCTCAAGGACAGCTAACGCAAGCTATCCCAGCACGCCCTTGATCTCCGCGACGTCTGTCAGCAACTCAGCGGCAAACGAATCGTCATCCAGAGTCAGTCCTAGCCGTTGGAATGTGCCGGAGGTGCACCAGCTGGCATCCCAGGCGGCATCGGAAGAGTCCGAATTTTCGTTGAGCAGGTGCGCTGCGCGAACGACGTCCACGTATGTCGGCTTGTTAGGCGCGGCGGGGGTGTAGTCCTCGCGCTGATAGTTCGCAGGTACTTCGACCAGTTCGTCGGCAAAGTTCCAGTGTTTGAGAATCATCTGGCCGAGCGTGGGGTGGATGGAGTCGATAACACGGTCGAGCGTCAGGCTGTCCTGCAACAGCGTATCGTTTTCTTCGGCCCAGCTCAGGATCGGCAGAACCCCAATGCAGTGCGTCAAACCTGCCAGAGTGGCTTGGTCGGGACGTAAAGATGCACTGCGTTGCGACAAAGTCGCGCTCCATGCGGCAAGCTCGGTGGCGTCTTTCCAAACGGCCCGCATTTTACGGTCGATGATGTCGGTGGTGGCCTGGAACATCTGCTGCATAGCCAGCCCGGTGACGATGTTTGCTGCGTTCTCCACGCCTAAGCGGCTGATCGCCTGTGAGAGATCGTCGATTGATCGCGTGGCGCGGAACATGGGTGAGTTTGCGACTTTGACCAGCTGTACGGCCAGGCTGGGATCGTCGCTTACCACAGCTGCGAGAGATTGCGCGTTGACGTTTTCCGACTGTGCCTCGTCTCGTATACGCAGCGCCACTTCCGGGAGAATCGGTAGCTCCAACGTATCGTCGGCGACTGCTAATTGAATGTCTTCAGTTATGGATTCCGCAAGATCGGCCATGTGCTGCCTATGCTGTTGAGGGATACTCAAAAGTATAGACAGCGGTTGGGATTTAGCCCGGACAGAGCGGTTAGCTCACCGCCAAACCGGTGCCGGATGTGACCTGTGTCGCATCGACGTCCGAATCCACCGCGACCATGACCACTGTAGCGCCGGAGTTCAATTTGTGACCGACCTGTGGAGGTGTTTTCTGCCACGAAAATCGACCTAAGGAGCGTTTGACGGCGCCGCGAAATTGAATGCGCGCGATGATCTCCTGCCCGAGGTAGCAACCCTTGTCGAAGTCGACCGCCCCGGCTTCGACCAAGCCTAAGTTGTGAGGCAAAAAGCGTTCGCCGACTTCTGCCGAGACCCAGGCGAAGGCCGTCTGTACCAAGAGGCGCTGCATAATGGGGCCGACGTCGAAACTCCTGGTCGCCTTCGTCCCGCTGTAGTCTTGTGCGTACCAAAGGTGGAGGTCTTCAAAGAACGGGCGCGGTCCGTCAGCATCGGGTCCAATGTCGTTGGGTGTGATAAGAACCTGCAGTTCAGGAGCGACGGCCACCGTACATCTGGCGAATCTGGCAAAAGGGGTAAGAAAGGCTGCGACGCGCTCAGCTACCGAGCGGTGCACCAGGAGCGCATACCGAACCTCCGCGGCAGGGAGGGTTATCCGCGAAACCCAGCCGTTGGCGACAACGCGTCCCTGCACGTTGCACAGCGCCATCGGGTGCAATCGACGCTCGTCGAGGGCTTGCGTATCGCACGTCAAATACCCTTGAAGAAAATCTGCGACGTCGGTTCCGGACACGGTGACGAGAGCGGCGTCCCGCCAGATGCCGACACCGCTGTCGAGTTTGCGACGGTCTGTTGCCGTCAGACTCGCGGCCATAGCAATGGTGTTTTTCTCAAACCTAGACTCGCGTTAGACTGCCTCAACGGTGTGGCAATTGCCAATTCCGGTCGAAGCTCAGACCATACATAGTCATCCGACCATTTATCCGACCCTATTGATCAGAAGGAATTTCGGTGTCCGAACCCCCTCATGCGTTGAAGTCGATCTACTGGCGCTCGCGACGCGGCATGCTGGAACTGGAATTGAAGCTGGTGCCATTCGTGCGCGATCACTACGAGACGCTGGATGTCCGGGAGCGCACGGCTTACGAAGACATGATGGCGCTGGATGACTGGCAACTCTTCGACTGGCTTCAGCAGCGGGAAGTGCCGGCAGATCCAATCGTGCGCGGGGTGGTGGAGAAGATCATCGCCAGCCAAGGCAAATTGTGACGATCGAGTTCGCTGCTGGACGAATACGCCGGTTGTGCCTTGGCGCGTGTCTGTTGTTGTCGATCGCAGTTGGTGTTGTGTATGCCGGCTTGCTCGGCGTTTGTGCAGTGTGTGCCGCACAGCAACGTCTGCTCAAGTCACGCTCGATCCTCGATCAACAGTGGCGATTGCCGTTGGCGCGATTGCGAGGGGATATCGAGCAGTTCTGGCACCTGCCTTGGGTCGTGGCACTCATCCTGAATTCCGGTGACAGGTTTGGACGTCGGGAAGTCGTCTGGATCTTCGTGGACGAGGTCAGCCCGCGACAGTGGTCGCGTATCCGCCGTGAAGCACGCTTGCATGTCCCTCGTCAGCCCGTTGGTTTGAGCATATCCAGGTGATCGATGCTGCCGGGGAACATGATCGTATCCTGCGCTTCTTCGAGCTGTGCCGGGTAGTCCAGATTGAAGTGGAGGCCGCGGCTTTCCCGACGTTTGCTCGCAGATCTCACGATTAATTCGGCGACGTGTACCAGATTGCGCAGCTCAATGAGATCGTCAGTGATGCGATAGTTGGCATAGTACTCGTTGATTTCCTGTTTGAGCAGGTCAATGCGGTGTTGTGCTCGCTGCAGTCTTTTGTTGGTGCGCACGATGCCTACGTAGTCCCACATGAAGCGGCGTAACTCGTCCCAATTGTGCGCGATCACGACGGACTCGTCGGAGTCGGTGACCTGAGACTCATCCCAGTGCGGCAGGTTGGGAACGTTTGTCGGTCGTTCGAGCTGGCTGATGATTTTCCGAGCGGCCGCCTGTCCGCACACCAGGCATTCGAGCAGTGAATTGCTCGCCAGACGATTGGCGCCGTGAAGTCCGGTGTAGGTGACTTCGCCGATGGCGTAAAGGTTCGGCAAGTCCGTACGCCCGTGTTGGTCCACGAGGACGCCGCCGCACGTGTAGTGGGCGGCAGGCACCACGGGGATCGGAGTCTCGGTGATGTCGATGCCGAAACTCCGGCATTTGTCCGTGATGTTCGGGAAGTGGGCTTGAATGAAGTCGGCCGCACGGTGGCTTATGTCCAAGTACACGCATTCGGCGCCCAACCGCTTCATCTCATGGTCGATGGCCCGGGCTACGATATCGCGTGGTGCCAACTCTCCGCGTTCATCGAAGCGCTGCATGAAGCGTTGCCCATCGGGTAACTTGAGCACACCGCCTTCGCCCCGTACCGCTTCGGAGATGAGAAAACTGCCGGCGTGCGGGTGGTACAAACAGGTCGGGTGAAACTGATTGAACTCCATATTGGCAATGCGGCAACCGGCGCGCCACGCCATGGCGATGCCGTCGCCGGTCGAACTGTCGGGGTTGGAGGTGTAGAGATAGACTTTGCTGGCGCCGCCGGTGGCCAGCACCACGAAGCGGGCTTGGTAAACTTCCACGTGCCCGGTGGTGCGGTTCAACACGTAAGCGCCGGCGCAGCGGCTCGCGTAGCGGCCGAGCTTCGATAAGTTGATCAAATCGATGGCCAGGTGTTCGTTCAGCAACTCGATGTTAGGGTGGTCGAGCACTCTGGCAGTCAAGGTCTCGGTGATGGCGCGGCCGGTGGCGTCAGCCACGTGCAATACGCGTCGCTGGCTGTGGCCGCCTTCTCGGGTCAGGTGGTATTCGTTATCCGCCCGGTCGAAGTGCACCCCCCATTTAGCCAGACGCGCGATGGCGTCCGGTGCGTTTTCGACGATGCGGCGGACCACGGCCTCATCGCAAAGACCCGCACCGGCTTCCAGCGTGTCCTCGAGATGGGCGGTGAAGCTGTCTTCCGGCGCAGTCACGGCCGCGACACCGCCCTGGGCCCAATGCGAAGAAGCCGAAGTGATGTCGCCCTTGCACAGGAGCGTGACACGCGCGTGCTCGGCGATTTCGAGCGCAGCGCTCAGACCCGCGGCGCCGCCTCCAATGACGAGCACATCCGTCGAGAAGCGTTGAGACATGACCCTCCAGTCCACCGTAACTGCCCAGGACTGGGTAGTATAAAGCTCAGTTCAGCGTCAGAATACGGGGTTTATTCGCACCCATCTCGCGTCGCGTCGGTGGGTTGAGTGGGTCAAACAGGTGTGCATTGGCTGAAGATACCGATAAGGAACTTGTCAAACGCGTGCAGCGGGGGGATCTTGCTGCGTTCGACATGCTGTTTGCCCGGTATCAGAGCAAAATCCTCAATCTGATCTCGCGCTACGTGCGGGACGCCGATGAAGTTCAAGACATCGCGCAGGAGGCGTTTATCAAAGCTTACCGGGCACTGCCGCGATTTCGGGGTGACAGCGCTTTTTACACCTGGCTGTATCGCATTGCGATCAATACCGCCAAGAACCACTTGGTGGCACGCAGTCGCCGACCGCCGAGCATGGATGTGGATGTGGAAGATGCGGATTATCGCGATGACGCCGACGTCTTGCGCGAAGCGGAAGACCCTGAAGCGGCGCTTGCCAGGGATCAGTTGCGTGCCACCATCGATCAAGCCTTGGTGGATTTACCCGACGATCTGCGCAGCGCGCTCACCTTGCGTGAGTTCGACGGTTTGAGCTACGAGCAAATAGCGACCATCCTCGAGTGCCCTGTGGGGACGGTCAGGAGCAGGATTTTCAGGGCCCGGGAATTCGTCGATGAGCGTATTCAGCCGCTCATGGCAGGGGTCGAACGAGGGGCGAACTAACATGCTGATTTTTGGTCATATATGGCAATTGACGATGACGCACACCACTAGAGATATCTCATGTCGGAACAACTAAAAGAATCGCTGTCCGCAGCGATGGACGATGAGGCCGATGCCTTCGAATTACGCCGTTTCATCGATGAAGCCGCGGGCGACGACGAGCTACGCGAACAGTGGCACCGCTACCATGTGGTGCGCGATGTGCTGCGCGGCAGTTCCGCTGCCACGGCCAATGCCACGGTCGGGGCGCACGCTCCCGGGCTGCGGGAATCGATGTGGGCTGAACTGAATGCGGAGGTAGGGGAAGAGCCCCAGGCCGCTGCCGACGTAACGGCGTTGCCTTCGCAGCAGAAACGGCCGGACCGCAGTCCGTGGCTTGGGCGGGTGGCGGGTCTGGCGGTGGCGACCGTCGTTGCTGGCTTAGTGGCTTTCAACGGCGGCGTGTTCGACTCCCAGGAAGCAACGATCGCCGACACCGGTCAGTTCGGGACCGACGAACAGTTCCCGACCGGCGAGCCGCAGTTCGCACAACCCGTCTTGTACTCACACTTCACGGATGCCGACAGAGCCCGGCAGAACGGCCGCATATTGCGTCACATTCAAGCCCGGGCGATGAACCAGAACAGCGTGGCCTCCTTTGTCAAACTGGCCACTTTCGCCAATCAAGGTCCCCGGGTCAGCGCACCGCCAGTGACCGCTCCGGACGCCACCGACGCGCCTGGTAGGGAAACTGCACCACGGTGAGTGCCGCTCGCGTCCACCCCTTGTCGAAACCGGCAGCGCGCTTGATGCGTCGAATGTGGGTGCTGCCCGTAGCTGTGTTACTTGGCCTTGCCACTCCGGCAGTGGCCGGCGAGCCGCAACAGCTCTTGGAAAACATGAATGCGGCGTTCGTCAATCTCAACTATGACGGCGTGTTCAGTTATTACAGTGGCGAAGAACTCGCGAGTCTACGCGTCGTGCACAAGGTAGTGGGTGGCGTCACCCGCGAACGCCTGGTGCATTTAAACGGTGCACCGCGCGAGATCGTGCGCTTCGGCGATGAGGTCGAGTGTATCGTGATGCCGGGCGATGATCTGCTGGCGTTGGAACAGAGCATTCCCGCAGGACCGTTCGCACGGGCTTTTGTGAGGCAGTTTGAGCGCCTTTCCGCGAATTATGCGGTCGATGAGTTCGGCGAAGGTCGAATTGCCGGACGCGCGGCGACGCGCATTGCCGTCAGTCCCAAGGATCGACACCGCTATGGATTTCGCCTCTGGCTGGATCAGGCCTCAGCTCTGTTGCTGCGTTCGGAACTGGTCGACCACGAAGGCCGTAAACTCGAGATCTTCCAATTCAACGAGGTCACGATCGGCGATGCGGTCAGCGATGCTGCCCTCGAACCGCAGCAGGCTTCGGGATCGCAAGTCAGTCATCTGCGCCTCGAACCGGCCGACGCGGTCTCAACCGCACAGGATACCGATCCGCAGGCCGCGTTTACGACAACGTGGCTTCCAGCTGGCTTTACGATGGTGAATGCCAACGTACGGGCGATGCCGGTCACGGGTCAGGCCATCGCCAGTTGGATGTACAGCGATGGCTTGTCGGCGTTTTCGATTTTTATCGAGCCCATGCCGCAGAAGGGCGCCTCCAGTATGATGTCCCAGACCGGTGCGACTGTGGCGTTGACCCACGGCATTGTGTCCAGCGAGACGAGCTACCTGGTGACGCTGGTCGGTGAGATTCCGGCGCGTACGGCGCGGCAGATCATTGCCTCAGTGCGCCAGAAGTAAGCCGGGTAAATGGGTCGCGAAGAGCTGGCCCTCTGAATATGAGTGGGAGATGAGTGCGGCAAGATTGGGTGTTGAGTTAACAACCTGGAGTCTCGGCGTGAATCCATGTGACAGCTGCGCGATTGGCTGTCGGCAGCACCAGGCGAGAGCCTCGATTGAGAACGGGACACGGCTGGCGCACCTCTCGCGGATTGCTCTGTTCACGTACGGTGTGCCGCTGATTGCGCTCATGGCGTTGGCGGCGGTCGTGCCCGCGGTAAACGATCCGGCGACGGTGTTGGGAATCGTTATCGTTAGCATGTTTGTGACCGCTTGTTTTGTCGGGTTCGTTTTACGCAGGATCGTCCAGAAAAATGTGGCGAACCTTGTTAGCGATTCCGCTGTCAAAGACAGTGGAAATGAGTTTTCAAGTTAGAACTGAAGTATAGGAAGTTTGCATGAATCACGAAGGGTTTGTTTACGGCAGCGTGATAAAGCGAATCGCACTGGCATTACTCTTTGCCGCGGTTTACCAGAGTGCGCACGCTGCCGATCTCCCGGACTTTACGGACCTGGTCGAGAAGAACGCGCCGGCCGTCGTCAACATCAGCACGGTGGGGGAAACTCGGCGATCGCGACGCGGCGATCAACGCGATGAACTCGAGGAGTTCTTTCGCTTCTTTGGGCCGCCCGGACGTCGCGGCAATCCATCGCTCCCGCCCGCCCGTTCGCTGGGTAGCGGCTTCATCATCAGCGACGATGGCTACATTCTAACCAACAATCACGTCGTCGACGGCGCCAAGGAAATTGTGGTCCGGCTCAGCGATCGACGCGAATTCGTCGCGGAGCTGGTCGGTAGCGATGTGCGCTCCGATCTCGCGGTGCTGAAAGTCACGGCCGATGAAGATCTGCCAACGGTTTCGTTGGGTCGTTCCAATGGCTTGAAAGTCGGTGCGTGGGTGCTCGCCATCGGGTCGCCGTTCGGCTTCGACTACTCGGTCACAGCGGGAATCGTGAGTGCCAAGGGTCGTAGCCTGCCGACTGCGCAAAACGAAAACTACGTGCCTTATATCCAGACGGATGTCGCAATTAATCCGGGGAATTCCGGTGGTCCGCTATTCAACCTCGACGGCGAAGTGATTGGTATCAATTCGCAGATCTATTCCAACTCCGGTGGATTCATGGGCGTGTCGTTTGCGATTCCCATCGATGTGGCCATGGAGGTCGCCAACCAGCTGCGCAGCGAAGGCCGTGTATCGCGGGGCTGGCTGGGCGTGGTGATACAAGATGTTACCCGCGATCTGGCGGAGAGCTTCGGCTTGGATCGGCCGCATGGTGCGCTGATTTCTCAGGTCTACCCAAACACACCCGCCGAAGCCGGTGGTTTGAGGGAGGGCGACGTCATCACTGAATTCAACGGCCAGTCCATCGAGCGTTCCTCCGAGTTACCGCACTATGTGGGTCGCGTCAAAGCCGGTTCGACGGCACGCGTGACGTTGGTGCGTGACGGTAAAAAGATGAAGCTCGACCTGAAGGTCGGTGAGCTTGCCGATTTGCGCGAGGATGGTTCTCGACCGCTGGTTGGTCAAACCGGCGGTGGCCGGCTCGGCTTGGTGGTAACGCCGCTGAACGACGAGGAACTGACGCGCCTGCGTATCGACCAGGGTGTGCGCGTAGCGGATGTCGATGGCGCTGCCGCAGAAGCCGGCATTCAAGCCGGCGATGTAATCACACGTTTGAATCACCAGGCGGTGGGTTCGCCTGAAGACTTGGCTGAGATTTCACAGGCGCTCAGCGCAGGGCGCTCTGTGCCGGTACTTGTCGTACGCGACGGCAACGCCTTGTTTCTACCGCTGAAGGTGCCTGAATAGACCGCAAGCGCGCGCGGGGCGAGCTTCTCACCCAGCGAGTGATGAGCTACACTCGCGCGCCTTCAAGCTAGGCTAGCGGCGCCAGTGTCCATCTCCCGGATTCGCAATTTCTCGATCATCGCCCACATCGATCACGGCAAGTCGACGCTTGCGGACCGATTCATTCAGACTTGCGGAGGCTTGAGTGAGCGGGAGATGGCGGAGCAGGTGCTGGATTCCATGGATCTCGAGCGCGAACGAGGCATCACCATCAAAGCGCAATGTGTGACCTTGGACTACCAGGCCGCGGACGGTGAACGTTATCAGCTGAACCTGATCGACACGCCCGGGCACGTGGATTTCAGCTATGAAGTGTCGCGCAGTCTTTCGGCTTGCGAAGGCGCTCTGCTCGTGGTCGATGCCGCCCAGGGTGTGGAAGCACAGTCGGTGGCCAACTGCTACACGGCTATCGAGCAGGGTCTGGAAGTGCTGCCGGTTCTCAACAAGATCGACCTGCCGCAGGCGGAACCCGAGCGGGTCGCTCAAGAGATCGAAGACATCATCGGTCTCGATGTGACGGACATCCGCACAGTCAGCGCTAAAACCGGTGAAGGCGTAGAAGACCTGCTGGAACACGTGGTGGCAGCGATCCCGGCACCTACTGGGGACGATGGCGGGGACTTGCAGGCGCTCATCATCGACTCCTGGTTCGATAATTACTTAGGCGTAGTCTCTTTGGTGCGAGTGGTGCAGGGAACCCTGTCCAAAGGCGACCGTATTGTCGTCAAGTCTACCGGGAAGGCCCACGTTGTGGACGAGTTGGGGCGCTTTACGCCGAAGCGAGTCACAAACAAGGCTTTGCACGCGGGCGAGGTGGGTTATGTGGTTGCAGGCATCAAGGACATTCAAGGCGCACCCGTGGGCGACACCCTGGTCGATGCCAGGGCTGCCGATGTCCCGCAGCTACCGGGTTTCGCCAAGGTCAAACCGCAAGTGTACGCGGGCTTGTTTCCCGTCAGTTCAGACGACTTCGAGAGTTTTCGCGAGGCGCTGCAAAAACTCGTGCTCAACGATGCGTCGTTGTTCTACGAGCCCGAGTCGTCCGACGCGCTCGGCTTCGGTTTTCGCTGCGGCTTCCTGGGTATGTTGCACATGGAAATCGTGCAGGAACGGCTTGAACGTGAGTACGGTCTCGATCTGATTACCTCAGCACCCACTGTGGTGTACGAGGTGAAGCTGGCCGACGGTACGCTGGAGCGCATCGACAATCCCTCACACCTGCAGGCCAACGTGCAGGAGATGCGCGAACCGATCGCCGACGTCAATATCCTCGTGCCGCAAGAGTACGTCGGGAACGTCATGACCCTGTGCGTAGAGCGGCGCGGAATGCAAAAAGACATGCAGTTTTCTCAAGGCCAGGTCGCCATGCATTGGGAAATGCCTATGAGTGAAGTAGTGATGGATTTTTTCGATCGCTTGAAGTCGGTGAGTCGCGGATTTGCTTCGTTGGATTATTCTTTCACTCGATTCGAAGCGGCAAACCTGGTCAAGTTGGACATTCTGATCAATGGTGAAAAAGTAGACGCGCTGGCCAGCATCGTGCACCGTGACCACGCTCAGAGCATGGGCCGTAGCTTGGCGAAAAAAATGAAAGAGCTGATACCGCGCCAGATGTTCGATGTCGCAGTGCAAGCGGCGATTGGCGGTCAAATCATCGCGCGCCAGACCGTGAAAGCGCTGCGCAAAAACGTGACGGCTAAGTGTTACGGTGGTGACGTCACGCGCAAGAAGAAACTCCTGGAAAAACAAAAAGAAGGCAAAAAACGCATGAAGCAGCTGGGCAGAGTCGAAATACCGCAGGAAGCTTTTCTCGCTGCATTGAAAGTCGAGCGTTAATGGACATCGACTTACCATTCATTCTGTTTTGGGCCGTGCTCGCTTGTGGGGTGATCTGGCTCGGGGATGTGCTGTTTTTCCGTAAAACACGCCGGGCGGAAGATCCCGACGCGGCCGACCCGACCCTCGTCGAATACGCTGCATCGTTCTTCCCCGTGCTTGCCTTGGTGTTGGTGTTGCGCAGTTTCTTGGCGGAACCGTACCAGATCCCTTCAGAGTCCATGATTCCGACGCTTGAGATCGGAGATTTTATCCTCGTTAACAAGTATGCCTACGGACTGAGGTTGCCCGTCTTCGGCACCAAGATCGTCGATGTCGGCGATCCGCAGCGGGGTGAGATCATGGTATTTGTGCCACCCCACGATCCGCGTTACTTCATCAAGCGAGTCATCGGTGTGCCCGGCGATACGGTACGCTACGAAAACAAGGTGCTGTACATCAACGGTGAACGACTGGCCTACGAGTTGATCGACGATGTACCCGGGCGGGTTCGTGGGCCCCGGTATCGAGACTACTACGAAACCTTAGATGGCAATAAACATGTCATTCGCAAGAACAATCGCTTTGAAGCGGCGACTGAGTACCATCTTGGGGCGGGTGAATACCTTATGATGGGAGATAACCGCGACAAGAGCGCGGATTCGCGTACCTGGGGCTTTGCCAGGGAAGAAAATATTGTAGGCAAGGCAGTTGCGATTTGGTTGCACAAGGAGCCCGGCTGGCGTTGGCCGACCTTTGCGCGTAACCGCTGGCTGAATGAATGAGTCAGTGTGTGTGCGACGAGACGAATAGCGACTGCGAAAAAGTCGATTCCGGCAGGTCATCCGGAGTGAAGGTAAGTTAGATGCGACAAGTAAAAGCGTTTCCACAAACTCAACTGGGCATGTCGAAATGGGGATGGTTGATGGCTCTTGTGCTGGGTGCTGGGCTATTGACCGCGGTATTGCGGCTTGGACCGCACTACATCGACTATCGCATTGTGCGGAGCGTCGTTGAGCGGCTGCCTGTGAGCGAAGTGCACAAAATGCCCCGAACCAAAATCGTCGAGCATTTCACCAAACAGTTCCGGGTAGAGAATTTTCGCATTCCGCTGAAAGAGATGATGAGTATCGATCGCGATCGCGAGAAGACAGTGATTGATATCAACTACGAAGTCCGCGAGCATCTGTTCTACAACATAGATGTCGTATTGACCTTTAGTGAGCAACATTCCTACGAGTGACCCTGCCGGTACAAGCGCTCAAGCAAGCGGGCGATTGGCGTCGGTTAAGCGCTTGCAGGAAAATCTAGGGTACACCTTCAACGACACTGCGTTGCTCGAACTGGCGGTTACCCACAAAAGTCACTCCAAAGACAACAATGAGCGCCTGGAGTATCTGGGCGATGCGGTATTGGGATATTTGATCGCGCAATTACTTTATGACAGCGATGCGCATTATCGCGAAGATGTCATGTCGCTCATGCGTGCCGGACTTGTGCGGGGCACAGTGCTCGCCGACGTCGCGACGGACCTCGGTGTGGCCGACCTCCTCAAGCTGGGCAGCGGTGAACGCAAAAGCGGTGGTCGGGCACGGGTGTCGATACTCGCGGATGCGATGGAAGGCATTATCGGTGCGATCCACGAAGACGGCGGTATTGAGCCGTGCCGGCAGGTGGTATCACGGTTGTTTACCGAGCGGCTGACCCGCCTGGATCCAACGGATCTGAAAGACGCCAAGACGCGCTTGCAGGAAGTGCTGCAGGGGCGGCAGCTGGCGCTTCCACAATATACGGTCGCAGCGGTCAGCGGTGCCGACCACGCACGGCGTTACACGGTAGTGTGCCGGGTGACCGAATACGACTTGGAGTGCGAGGCGACAGAGACATCGAGACGCGATGCCGAGAAATCTGCCGCCGCGCTGATGCTCGCCGCGCTTGACGAGCGCTAACATGGAAACGAACGAACAGACCTCTCGCTGCGGATATGTCGCGATAGTGGGAAGACCGAACGTCGGCAAGTCGACGTTGTTGAATCACGTGCTCCGGCAGAAGCTCAGTATCACCTCACGCAAACCGCAGACCACACGCCACAATCTGTTGGGGATCGACACACTTGATGAGTACCAGGCATTGTACATCGACACGCCTGGCATCCATGCTCGTACGGAGCGGGCACTCAATCGTTACATGGTGGCGAACGCGAAAGGTGCACTCCAGGGCGTGGACGTGATCGTCATGGTCGCGGAATGCGGCGTGTGGAAGCCCGAGGACGAAGCCGTGTTGAATCTGGTACGGGCCCAGTCGGCGCCGGCCATCGCCGTGCTCAGTAAGATCGACTTGTTAGCGCAGAAGACCGCCATCTTACCTGAGCTCGAACGTTATGCGGGATTCGATCGTTTCGCTGCCATTGTGCCCATTTGCGCTTTGCGCGCCGAAGGCGTGGAGGACGTACGCCAGTGTGTCTTCGAGCAGTTGCCGGTGGCGCCGCATTTGTACGGTGCCGATGAGATCACTGACAAGAGTCAACGCTACCTCGTCGAAGAAATCGTTCGAGAGAAGGTCATGCGGCAACTCGGCGATGAGATTCCGCATGCCGCCACTGTAGTGGTCATCAAATTCAGCGAAACACCCCAGCTGACCGAGATACATGCCGAGATTTACGTGGAGCGCGAAGGACAGAAACGTATCGTCATTGGCGGTCAAGGATCGCGCCTCAAACAGATCGGTGAGCAGGCTCGAGGGGACATAGAGAAACTGCTGGACAGCAAGGTGATGTTGAACTTGTGGGTGAAAGTACGTAAAGGATGGACCAACGATCCCCGCCTGATGAGCCGTCTAGGCTACGACTAGTGTCCCATCCGCTTACGATTGATGACCCGGTCGGAACAGGACACTAGTCCATGCGCGTCGAAGGTACTCCTGCGATCGTCATCCACGTACAGCCTTATCGCGAGACGAGTGCGTTGGTGCGTTTTTTGACACGGGATATGGGCCGCTTGAGTACGGTCATGCGTGGCGCGCGCAAGAACAAAACGGGAATGGCCGTGCAAACGTTCGCTCACGGTTTGCTGTCCGCCGTGGGACGCGGTGACTTGTTGACGGTTACCCGATTCGAGGTGCAGGCGCCGTTCATGTTAAGCGGCGATGGGCTCAATGCAGGTTTCTATGTGCTCGAACTCGTGACCAGAAGCCTCACTGACCATCAAGCCGAACCCGAGGTGTTCGAGGCGACGACGAATGTGCTCACCTTGCTCGCTTCAGCACAGGACCGAGGCGATATTGCACGCGCGCTACGGCGCTATGAGCATGCGCTGCTCGCTGCTCTCGGCTTCGGTGTCGACTACGGCTGGGATGCCGAAAAGCAAGCGCCGGTGATACCGGGAGGCACCTATGAATACGTTCCGGAGTTTGGTTTTCGTGCTTGTACGCAGGATCAATCGGGGGCTCTCGAGGGGCGGCATCTCATAGCGCTGGCATCCGGAATCTATGCCGGTCCGGACGCTCTACGGGTGTCCCGCACGGTCATGCGCCAGGCGTTGATACCGCTCATCGGGCACAAACCCCTGGCGAGCCGGCAATTGTTCCGGACCAACGTCACGGACCCCTGATGCCGAGCGAGATAGAGGTCGAGATAGATGGGCTGACGCCCGATGGCTTGGGTATTGGCCGGGTCGACGGGCAGCAGCTGCGTATCCGTAACGCTCTGCCCGGCGAGCGAGTGCACGCACGTATCCTCAGAAAACGTCGCGGACTGCGTTATGCCGATGCCGTCGGCGTGCTGACGTCGAGTGTGCATCGCGTACCCAGTACGTGTAAGCACTTCCCACGCTGCGGTGGCTGTGCGCTACATCACCTCGACTATGTGCAACAGCTCGAGTTGAAGCACAATGGTTTGGCGCGCGAGCTCGAACTTCAGGGCGTGGAAGTGCGACGTTGGGTCCCGCCACGCGCGGAGGTGAGGTTGGGCTACCGCACCAAGGCACGCTTGGGGGTACGCCTGGTGGGCGAGCAGTTGTTGGTGGGGTTTCGTGAGTCGTTCAGCAATCGCGTAACACGAGCGTCAACGTGCGAGATCTTGTCACCTCGGTTTGCACGCTTGTTGCCGCACCTCAAAGCGGTCCTGCCAACACTGAGTGTCGCTGCGGCGATCCCCCAAGTGGAGCTTGCGGAGGGGGAGAAGAGCGCTGCCATCATCATACGACACCTGATGCCGCTCGCTAACGAGGACCGACGGACACTCCGGGCTTTCGCCGACACCCACGACCTACAAGTGCTTCTGCAAGCGAAGGGTTACGATACGTTGTGCTGTGTCAATGAAGGTGCTGTGCGCCTCTTGGAGTACAGTCTTAGCGAATACGGCTTGTCGCTCGAATTTCATCCGGCGCAGTTTACGCAGGTCAATCAAGTCATGAATCGACAGCTGGTGCGCAGGGTAGTCAGTTACCTTAAGCCGTTGCCCGGTAAGCACATCGTCGATCTCTTTTGTGGTATCGGTAACTTCACCCTGCCACTCGCGAGGCGAGGGGCTCACGTACGGGGGTATGAGCTTGGCGCCGATACGGTAGAAATGGCGCGCAATAACGCGCGGCGCAATCGCGTCGCCGGACGTGTTCGTGTGGACGAAGCCGATCTGTATCGGGAGCCACCGATATGGCCGGCGGCCTTGGACGGACTCTTGCTGGATCCGCCCCGCAGCGGTGCCGGACCGTTGTTGGCAACGTGGCTTGAGGGTGTCAATGCGCGGGGTTGTCGAGACATTGTCTATGTTTCCTGTAATCCGCGGACATTTGCCAGTGACGCGCGAACTATGGTGGCTGCCGGGTACACTCTGATGGAGGTTGGAATCCATGATATGTTTCCCCACACGAGCCACGTCGAAACACTGGGTTGGTTCGTCAGGGATAAGGCGGTTGGCAAGGACATGAAACACAGTGGTTAAGGCGCACTACGCGATAGAGGTCGACCCCGAAGGTGCGGTGGATGTGGACGGGTGGTTGGCGGACATGCTGGGCCGGCGTGACGATCTCGACGAGGATGAGCTGCGGCGCATCACTGCCTGGTTGGCTCGCGAGCATGACGCGGTACTGGTACCGGGTTTGCAGCTCGCTTCGATTGTCGCCGATTTGAACATGGACGAAGCGGCGGTGTGCGCGGGATTGCTGTATCGGGGCGTGCGACAGTCCCGTTACGGTGAAGCGGCCGTGAGCGAGCTCTGCGGGGACGATGTAGCGCACATTGTGCGCGCAGTGGCCAAGATGGCCGGTACGAGCCTGCTGGACATGACCGATTCGAGTTGGCTCGAGAAAGAACACCGCAACCAAGTCGAAAATGTTCGCGGCATGCTGATCTCCATGATCAACGATGTGCGCGTAGCTGTCGTGAAGTTGGCCGAACGGCTGCTGGCGCTGCGCAACGCCAAGGTCGAGGATAGCCAGCGGCGCCAACGTATCGCCGAAGAGGCGCTGGCCGTATTTGCTCCGTTAGCCGGAAGGTTGGGGATCTGGCAGCTCAAGTGGGAACTTGAAGATCTCAGTCTGCGCTACACCGAACCGCAGGAATACCAGCGGATCGCCAAAAGATTGCAAGTCAAAAGAACCGTACGCGAAAAGCAGGTCGACCTGATGGTCGATCAAGTGCGCGCACTACTGCGCAATCACGGCGTGGATGCGCAAGTGTACGGACGCGCTAAGAACATCTACAGCATCTGGCGCAAGATGTTGACCAAGAACGTTTCCATGGAACAGGTCTACGACATACGCGCGGTGCGCGTCGTAGTGGATACTCTTGCGGACTGCTATGCGGCGCTCGGCATCATCCACAGCACCTGGGAGCACGTACCCAGCGAGTTCGACGACTACATTGCCAACCCCAAAGCCAATGGCTATCAGAGTATTCACACTGCAGTGACGGCCAACGATCAACGCGCCCTGGAGATTCAAATTCGCACCCAGGCGATGCACGAAGACGCCGAACTCGGCGTCTGTGCGCACTGGAACTACAAAGCAGGTGCGGACCACGGAGAAGCGATCGTGCAGAATCCGGGTGTCGACGCGAAAATGGAGTGGCTTAGGCAAGTGCTCGACTGGCACGAAGAGCTTGCTGGCACACAATCGCTGCCCGCCATCTTGAAGCGGGGTGTCAGCGACGAGCGTATCTACCTCTCAACGCCGAAGGGGCACGTGCTCGATCTACCGAGCGGGTCTACCGTACTCGACTTTGCCTATCGTGTGCATACGGATGTCGGTTCGTCGGCGCTCGCAGGACAAGTCAATGGTGTCACGGTGCGTTTGGACCATGCACTCAAGACTGCCGATCAGGTGGAGATCGTCACTGGAGGAAGTGCACCACGTCGTGAATGGCTGGAGCGCGATTTGGGTTTTGTACAGACCGATCGCGCGCGCGCAAAGCTGACGAGCCATTTTCGGGAGCTCCCACACTCTGAGAAGACCGCCCTGGGACAAGCACTGCTTATGCAATCATGTACGGCGTTGGGATTGCCGGCTGTGACGGCGGCCAATGCCGTTGCGGTCCTGCAGGCTTACGAGCTGACCTCGCTGGATGAGTTGTATACCCAGATCGGCGGCGGCGCGCGCAGCCTGATCGATGTGGCCACTCGCTATACCGAGGCGGTGACCCAGGCACAGATTCCCGGTATCGGCACGTCGGAGTTTCCGTTGGTGTGCCGCTTTCGTGTAGCTGGCGCAAACCGTGACGGGTTGTTGCATGATCTCACAGACGTTATCGGCACGATGGACTTGGATTTGACGGGCACCACTGGGCGGGTGAGCAGCGTCACCGACAAAGCTTTGCTCACGGTCGACGTGACGCTTCCCGATTGGCGCACGGGATTGATATTCGTCACTCATGTCGCGCTGTTACCCGGAGTGGACGTGGTCGAGCGTCTATCCGTATGATGTTGGGCTTTGCCCGAAGCCGCTGAGTTCGAGCACTCGATATACCGTAGTTTAGATAGGACAACTAGAAGAAATAACGATGAGAATCATATTGTTGGGCCCACCTGGTGCCGGAAAGGGGACGCAAGCGCAATTCATCAAAGAGCGTATGGGTATTCCGCAGATCTCCACTGGGGATATGTTGCGCGCAGCTGTCAACTCGGGAAGTGAACTGGGCGAACGGGTCAAAGCGGTCATGGAGTCCGGCGCCCTAGTGTCGGACGAGATCATCATCGATCTCGTGAAAGAGCGGATTCAGGAAGACGACTGTGCCAGGGGCTTCTTATTCGACGGCTTCCCACGCACCATCCCCCAGGCCCAGGCCATGCAGGAGGCCGGTGTCGAAATCGACGCGGTGGTTGAGATTCAGGTGGCCGACACGGAGCTCATTCGGCGCATCACCGGTCGTCGTGTACACCCGGAATCCGGACGTGTCTATCACGTCGAGTACAATCCGCCCCAAGTCGCTGACAAAGACGACGAGACGGGGGAACCTCTCATTCAGCGGGAAGACGACACCGAAGACACCGTGCGTGAGCGTTTAAACGTTTACAACGCGCAGACCGCGCCGCTCATTGAATTTTATAGCGCCATGCAGGGCGCGGGCCTCAAGTACGTGCGCGTTAACGGGCAGGGTGATGTGCAATCGATCCAGAACGCCATTACCGCGGGTCTGGAGTGCGCGTCGTCCGGGGGTTAGAGCAAACCGCGTAGCGGCAGCACTTGGACGCGGTCACCCTCGCTCAAGTCGCCAGCAGTCTTAGGTACTTCGATCAGGCAATCGGCATCGCGAAAACTCTGTAAGCGATTAGAGCTTTGGTCGCCCGTGACTTCGACCCACAGATCGTCGTCGCGGACGATCAGCTTGCCGCGTTGATACTCGGCGCGTCCCGGAGTGTGTTGCAGAGGCGTGGCGAGCCTGGTGCGGTAGCGGTGGAGAGCTCCGGCTGTGCCACCGGCCAGACGGACGAGCGCGGGCCGGGCAATGAGTAACGTCGTCACGATCGTCGATACCGGGTTACCTGGGAGGCCGAAGACATGGCAGTGACCGATGCGGCCGACCGCGAGCGGTTTGCCGGGTTTGAGATTCAGACGCCAGAAAGCCAGTGTACCGAGTTTCGCGATGGTGCTGGTCACGAAGTCCGCATCGCCTACGGACACGCCGCCACTGGTGATCAAAGCGTCGCAATCGCGACTCGCTGTCGCCAGACAATCTCGTACGGCGTCGGCCTCATCCGGCAGTCGGCCTAGGGAACGGACCTCGAGCGGTAGATCCTTCAGCAGGTGTTCGACGGTGATACGATTCGAGTCGTAAATCTGCCCGGGAGCAAGTAGCGTGCCGGGATCGGTCAGTTCGTCACCCGTTGAGAAGACCCCCACGGTGGGATGGGCTTGAACGCTGACTTCAGCGACACCGGCGGCCGCCAGGCTGCCGAGCAGGAACGCGTCGACGGCACTACCGCGTTCGGCAAGCACGGTGCCTTTGCCGACATCGTGTCCGGGCGGGCGAATGAAAGATTCTGCCCACCGGGTTTGGGTGAAGTCGATGGCCTCCCCGTGCGCCACCGTATCTTCCTGCAGTGCGACTTGGTCGGCACCCTCGGGAACGACGGCCCCCGTGAAGACACGGACACACTCACCCGCACCGAAGTCATTCTCGAACGGATGACCGGCGAGGCTGGCACCCACGCAACGGAGCGTCCTGGTACGCTCGAAGTCCGCGCGGCGCAGCGCATAGCCGTCCATCGCTGACGCACGAAACGGCGGCAGGTCGACTTCACTCGTCACGGGCGCGGCCAGAATCCGACGGTGACAGTGTTCCAGCTTGATGCGTTCGATACGGTCAATGGGTGCGATCTCCGCGCTGATGCGCGCGAGCGCTTCCTCGAGATCCAGCGGTTGGCTATGCTCTGCCAATGCAATCCGTCCTGTGTATTGAGACTTCCGGTGCCTATTGTACTGTTGCGGTCGCGCGCGATGAGCAAATTTATGCGCGCGAAGCTCATTTAGGAAGGCGTCACAACGAAGCCTTGTTGCCATTGCTCGATGAACTGTTTGATTGCGCGGGGTTTTCTCGGCAGTCACTCGATGCGGTGGCGTTCGGTCAGGGCCCTGGTTCGTTTACCGGTGTGCGAATTGCGGCGAGTGTCGCGCAGGCCGTGGCCCTTGCGGCTAATGCCACTGTCGTTAAGCTGAGCTCCACGCTGCTGATGGCTGCCTCGGCTCGGCGCGGTTACCCGCAGCTCGAACGATGGGTGACAGCAGTGCGCAGTCACGGCGATACGTTTTACATCGCTGAATACGCCCGCTCACCCACCGGCGAGTGGGAGGCGATCCAGCCCCCTGAGTTGTGCGACCAGCAACCGGGCTGGCTCGCACAGACCCACGGTGTCATGCGGGGTTGGGTGGGTGAAGTCCCGGTCTGGTGGGAAACCGTCGTGGCGGATGGTCTAACGACGCCACTGGTGCCACCCGGGCCCATCGACGGTGGTGTGATGATGGAGCATGCGCGGGCGGCGGTGCTTGCCGGCGAAGCGGTACCGGCGGAGGAGGCATTACCGCTGTACCTCAATGGCGATTCACCGTTCAGGAAGCGCCAGTAGCTTCCCTCGAGCGAGCCGCAAAACTGCCACGCCGCGCTATACTGCGGGAAAAGGCCTGTGGATACTCGCCACATCGCGATGAACGTCCTTGCTTCCGTCAATTCGAATCCTGCCGCGCGACCTCCTCCGGCGAGCCACGTCACCGCGCGACCGCCGCGGATCTCGGAAGCCAGTGCTGAGGTCGAGGGACGTCCAGTTCGTATTGCGCGACACGTCGATGCGAATGCGGCGTTTACCTACACCCACCTGGCTCACCTCGCGTCAGATAAACAACCTCACACGATGGGTCAGCGCATCGACGAAGTCGTCTAGCATGAGCAGCTCGCCCTAGTGCTCTACAAATTCTATTGGATCGACAGTCCCGGCATGGAAGCCGACCGGCACACCTCACCGCTGACTACGCGCTTTCGTGATTTGGGCCTGGGAGATGTGGTCCCGATGCGAAGCATACCGACAACCCCGGAGCAATTTGCGCTCGCCTACGATAGGGACGGGCTTGCGCTGTTGGCACCGGGATTTGCGCGTCCCTTTCGGTTGACCGCTGAGCTGGTCGAGGCGCGGTTGAAGACCAAGTCGCCCGGACAGTCCTTATTGGCAAGAGCCTGCGGTGCTGTCGCTTCGCACCGTAATGTGTTCGATCCTTTTGCGGGATTCGGTCTGGACGGCTTGGCTTTGGCTTTACGCGGCTGTGCAGTGACGTTAGTGGAGCTGCACCCGTTGGTGTGGCTCATGTTGGATGAATTCGCCGCTCGCTTGGCGGCCACCACACCACACCTGGGCGCTGTAGAGGTCGTCCACGGCGACGGCGTGATGGCGCTTCAACGGCATTCAGGCTTCGATGTCGTCTATCTGGATCCGTTGTTTCCCGCCAGGCGTAAACAAGCGTTGCCTAATCGGGGTATGCAGCACCTACAGGCGTTGGCATCGTCGCATGCGGCGGGTACACCCCCCGAGCTCGAGGAGCTTATCGCAAAGGCGCTGCGCGTAGCGCCCCGGGTGGTGTTGAAGCGGCGTCGGCGCGATGCATTGACATTGACGCCCAGTTTTCAAATCTCGGGACGCACGATTCGTTTCGATGTATATCAAGATGATCGAAGGGATCAGGAAGCGCTGTTGGCGGACAAAACACCCTGACGAATCTGTGCGTCGATCACGTACTGAGCGTCGCTCAATACGTCTGTGAGTACTTGCGTGTAACCGAGAATCCCATCAGCGTCCGGGAGCACGACCTCGGCGCGAATGAGTTCGTCGATGAACTGGTCGAACAGACGCTGGTCGGAAAACTCGGGCGAGTTGATCCCGTAGATGCGTGACATGCGGGCGGCCAGTCGTTGCGAGCTGACTCTAAGGTCATCGCGGGAGGTTGGGTGAGACACCAGCAGGTGAATCACGATGAACATGCGCTCCAAGGTGGAAGATACCAACTGACCCAGCATCTGCAGGCGCCGGTACTGTACCGAAGCGCGGTCGGGTGCCGTGTAGAGCTCGCCGGTCAATTCAATCAACCCCATGGCGTGCATGACTTTCACACAGCGATACAGGTCGTCCGTCTGCATCGGTGCGCTGAGCTCTTGCGCGAGATAGGGATAGACTCGGCGCACCATGGTGGCGAGCGCGTCGAAGCCGATCGGATGGTCGCGCTGAGCCAGCAAACAAGCGACCAGCGATGGCAGTGCCAGGGTGTGTGCAATGTTGTTTTTGTACCAGGTCATGAGCACCGCGGTAAATGGGTCGTGCGTTAACACGTCTTCCAAGGCGTCTTCGTCGCGCTCGAGAAGACCGAGCTCTTCGACGTGACTGATGATTTTTGTCGGCGCAAGTCCCGACGTGCATATGGCGCTGTCGTGATACAAATGCGTGAGCAGGTTTTGGTAGCAAGCAATCTGATCGACCAGTTGCGACTCTTCGATGGACAGTTTCGGCATGGTCAGGGTGACGAGCGCCACGAGGTTGACTGGATTGAGACTGGCGTGTTGGTTGATACGGATGAGAATCTCGTCTCCCAACGCCTTCGCTACGTCGGCGGAACCATCCGAGGCCGTGCCGGTAGACTCCTTCAACCATTGATCGATCAGAATCGGTGTGCCGAGGTTGATGTCGACGCTGCCAAAATTCTGTTTGATGAGTTTCAGGTTGCGCACTAAGTCCATTACCGATTCTTGTTTTTTGTCGGCACCTCGTAACTCGGATAGATAACTCGAACCTTCCACGAGTTTTTCGTAACCGAAGTACACGGGAATGAAAGCCAGGGGTTTTGGGAGTCCGCGTTCCTGGTGGTCCAGCGACATCTTCAACAAGCCCAGTTTAGCGGGCAGCAAGCGACCGGTGCGGGTGCGGCCGCCTTCTGGAAAGAACTCGACACAGTGTCCGCGGCGATACACTTGATACAGGTACTCATTGAATACGCTGGTATACAAGACATCCCCCCGAAAGCTCCGGCGCATGAAGAATGCCCCGCCGCGCCTGAGGATGCCGCCGACGATCGGCAGATTGAGGTTATCCCCCGCGGCGATGTGGGGGATCATGTAACCGCGGTCGTATAGTAAGTAGCTGAGCAGGAGGTAGTCGAAGTGACTGCGATGGGACGGCACGTACACTAACGTATGGGTGCCGCTGACTTCCTCCAACTGCTCGAGGCCGCGCACCTGCAGACCGTCGTAGATCCGGTTCCAAAACCAGCGCAACAGTCGCGCGAGTATGCGAATCGTCGGGTTCGACATGTCCGAGGCGATGGTCCTCGCATATTTCCTGGCGCGCCGCTCCACCTTGGTGAGCTTTTCACCCTGCTCGACCTGTCGCGCGATGGCATCCTGTACTTGGCGCGAGCCCACCACTTGGCTGAGCAGGGTGCGGCGGTGGGAGAAATCCGGCCCCAGGGTAGTGACTTTTTGCTGACGCAATCGTACGCGCAGGTAGCGCGCCGCGCGGCGCACGGCGATTTCATTGGGCGTGTCCGGCGGCGCGACTTCCGTCAGGGCGACGGGACGGCCCGTGTGTACCAGAATGTTACGCCGATTGATGATCAGGTTGACGAACCGCTTGAAGCGACCGGTCACGGACCAATGCTCCGACGTCATCAACCGGAACAGTGAGCTATCGCCGGACATCGACCGCCCCCAAAATACGGAAACCGGTATCAAGACGATTGCGGATTTGGCAGCGTCGGGGGCGCTCACCAGTCTCTGCAAGCGTTCGGAGTGAGTCTGCATGGTAATGCGTCCGCTGGCTGCGGCGCGAAAGAGACAAAAGAAACGCCGCTCCTCGTGAAAGTCCTCGAGGTTCAGCGGTTCGCGCGGTGAGATGTGTCCCTCGGCTTCGCACACGAGATCCAGCACGAGCAGGTCGGTCAGCGAGCGATGGTGAAGCACATAGACGATTTGCGCGTCTGGATCGTCCAAGGCGAGATTGTCGGCGCCAGTCAGGGAAGGGCGCGCGATGAGGCCCACGACGAACCGATAGAGTCGATACAGGATGGACTTCATGGTGGAGGCCGCGATATCCGCGGCAGGCACTACCCTATGTTATTCATCGAGCATACTACCAGAGACTCAAGGCTGCGCGATCTCCGACAGTACCCTCTACTCTGGGTGTTTACCCTTGAACAGACCGTCATAATCGGGGTCTTGTCCCGAGTTGATCTCGACTTCCCAGATATCGCCATACTTCTCCGCAGTCACGTCCTGGGCGTCTTTTGCCGAGCGAATGACCTTGGGTCGCAGGAATACTAAAAGGTTGGTTTTGACCTTGTCGCTGGTGCGCGATTTGAACAGATTGCCGAGACCCGGTATGTCTCCGAGAAACGGAATCTTGGACTCGCCTCGGGTCACATCGTCCTGCATCAATCCGCCCAGCACGATGGTCTGTCCATCGTCGGCAAGAATGGTGGTCTCGATGTTGCGCTTAGACGTCACGACATCGGCGAAGGCAGCGCTGCCGCTGTCGACCACGTTCGTGATCTGTTGCGCGACATCCAAGCGCACGGCGTTGCCGTCGTGGACGTGGGGCGTGACCGTCAACTCCACACCGACATCTTCGCGTTGCACTGTCGTAAAGGGGTTGCTGCTGCCGTCCCCGGTCGTCGTGAAGGAACCGGTTCTGAAAGGCACTTCCTGGCCCACCAGCATGTGCGCCTCTTGGTTGTCGAGGGTCACGATCGAGGGTGTGGAGAGTAGGTTGGCGTCGCTCGAGGTGGCAATTGCAGTCAAGATCGCGCCGAACGAAATCGCGTCGGTGTCGATCTTCGCTGCGGCCAGGGTCGGCTGGGTGAGACCGCCGAGTGCAGAGACGATGTCGATCTGATCGTTCTCATCGATCACATTGGTGTTAAACAAGGTCGCCAACGCACCAGAGAGAGGGCTGGAGAACAAAGGCACGCTCTCACCGCGAGCGTCTGCCGCAGCGATGTCCACACCGAGGTCGCGACCCTCGGTGACTTGTACCTCAACGATGGCAGCCTCGATCAGTACTTGCGCCCGGCGTACGTCGAGTTTCTCGATGACGTCCAGTATCTCGGTCATGGTGCCGGGGTCGGCACGCACGACGATGGCATTCAGACTCTCATCCGGCTGTATGTTGGTTTCCTGCGTCGGTGCTTCTTCGCCCGCCGTTTGTCCGGTGACGATGCCGTTCAGGATGTTGGCGACATTGACGGCGTCGGCGTGTCGCAGGGGGATGACTTGCGTCGCGTCCGTGGTGGTAGCCGGTTGATCGAGCTTGTCGACGATCTTCAATACTTCGGCAATCGGCCGGGGTTTGCCACGCAAGACCAGCGAGTTGTTACGCTCATTGGCGATGATCTGCACGCGCTGCGGACCTTTGGCATTGCGGCCGATTTGATCGGGAGCCACCTTTTCGAGTATCGCCACCACCGTGCCGACCCAAGCGTCTTTGAGCGGCACCATTACGACATCTTCCTCGTCGGAGACGTCGATGTTGGCGATGATTTTCTTCAAGCGCATGATGTTGTCTGCGTGGTCACTGATGATGACCACGTTCGGTTCGGGCACCGAGGCGATGTGACCATACTGTGGGATCAACGGGCGCAGAATTTTCACCAGCTCAGCGGCGTCGACGTTTTGCGCGGCGATGACCCGAGTCACCAGTTCTTCAGGCGCGACCTGGGAAAGATCGCCCTTGGTGCCGGGCGTCTGTTTGCCGGTGGCGGTCTGCTGGATTCTGATTACGTCGCCGCTCGGTACTGCAGTGAAGTTGTGCAGGCGCAGCACGCTCAAGAACAGCGCATACACGCCTTCTTTGTCCATCGGCTCGTCGGAAATGACGGTCACGCTGCCTTTGAGACGCGGATCGATGACGAAGGTTTTGCCTGTGATCTCGGCGACCTGTGCGACGAACTCGTGGATATCGGCGTTTTTGGCCGTCATGCTCCACGTCTTTTCCTGGGCATTGAGTGGGCTCGCGATCAGGCACCAAGCGGTGAGGGCGAACAATACCCGTGTGAGTTTCAAAGTGTTCATGTCTATCGTTGTGTCCTACTTATCCCTGCTGCTCGACGCGGTGCCCCTTGCTAGGCTGCGCGTCTCGCGGTTGTCCAAATGCTTGTTATCTAGTGCTCTCTTAGCTCGCCTGTTAGTTGAGTGAGGCCGTAATGAAAAACCTGCGCGAGCCGCGTTGCACTTCGATGCGTGCGGACCCTTGCGCCAGAATGTTTTCGATTTCGAGTTGATCTTGTTGAATGTTACCCACCGGTCGGCCGTTGACGGACAAGATCACGTCTCCGGGTTGTAAGCCGGTTTGGCGCAGATACGAGGACTGCGCTGAATCGCCGATGCGATAACCGCCGGAGTCCACACTTTCTATGCCCAACTCGTCCAGCGTGCCGGCTGCATCGTTGGCCAGTCGTTCCTTGTAGTCGGCGACGACATCTTGTGAAGAACCCGGTTCTGTTGCGCCTTCAGGCGTCGGGCTTTGCGTCGCAGTGGCTGCCGGAGGCCGACTCTGCGTCGCCGTGGCTACGTCGGTCGTGGGTGGATCGCCTTCGTCTATCGCGCGCGCTTGGAATTGTCCCTTGGTCTTGGGGAACATCAGCGTCTCGCGCACACCCGCTCGGCGCAGGATGATCCGGTCGCGATGCACTTCAGTCAATTGCGCATTACCCGGCAATGTTTCGCCCACGGTATAAAGTTGTCCGGGCTTGCCGCGCTGGGCCACCATGGCGGACGAATCCTCTGGGATGTCCGCTACGACGACCATGCGTAATTCCAGCGGTAGCCGCGTCTGCACCGCAGGTTCGTCGGTGGCGGCTACGACCGGTGCCGAACCGGCTTCGCCAAAGAGGTGCTTGCTCAAGATCCAATTCACATTCGTCGCCGGGCGTTGAGGCTGGCGCGCCGCATCGGGATTCGGCAGCGCTGAGGTCGGGGTGGCGATGGGGGCGTCGAAAAAGGTCCAGATCATGGTCGCGAACGAATACGCGATACCGATCACCAGCAACCACTTTACCGGTTCGATGCCCTTATCGATAAACGTGTCGAGCACGCTGTCCCCTATCTGTCCCGTTGTCCATTCCCGTTACTACCGCTGCGTCCACATTTGCCGTCGTGGCAAAACTCTCTATTTTCACTGCCTATTATCACAATAAGGCGACAGCAGAGCGTGGAGCGGGTCGCCATTCTAGCCAATACCTTCGATTAAATCCGTGTCCTGAAGCCTGTATTAAACCCGTGCCGTTGGACTCACGGCGCATGGCGTCTCATTCGAAGTAGGGTAAACCACAGCAATTAAGCAACGTAACTGATTGATTTTAAAGAAACTGCTCTTCTACTTCCAAAACCACTGCGTCATCCGGATCGTTCCCGGGCCAGGGCGTGTCGAGCAGCTTGGTGAACAACTTGGTCATACCAATTTTGATAAATCCCGGAGCGCCCTGTGACGCAGTCATCAAAGGCACCTTGCCGCCATCCTCGAAGACCATCGCTTGAGGGGATCCCGATGGATCGACGCCGAGGTGTGCCGTGAGCGGCGGCAGCTGCGTCTCGCGCAATTGACCGCCCAAGGTGTAGCGTACGCGACCGCCGGTCCAATCGATCTGACCGTCCAGATCGATAATCGTTCGGTCTGCGGGATCGAATCGTACCGCGGTGTCACGCACTGTGAAGTCACCCTCGATGTGAATGTCGTATTCGCGTGCGTAGGCGTTGATGAAGTCAGCGAGAAACTGGCCACGCACCTCGAGGTGAGCCGCCTCGGTGCTGATGCCGCTGCTGCCTTCGAGATTCACCGCGGTGTCCGACAAACGCCAGGCGTAAGTCGGGGCTAGGGCAAGCGGCGAGGTTTTGTCGAATTGCCACTCGACTCGACCCACAGGCACACCGCGGAACACGAGGTCGCCGAGTCCTGTCCATAGCGTGCCCCGGGGATCGATCAGGTCGACTTGAGGGACTTGATCGAGGGCGCGGTCGACGAGTCGGGCAGGCGCGAAGGCCACCGCGAAGGCGATGAAGACCAGAATACCCAGGATGAAATAACGTTTCATTTATGGTGTGGCGGGGTCGGGGGTGAATTACAACAAAACCGCATCGGTGGCGGCTGCGACGGAGTGCAAAATTCGTGTGTAGATCTGACACAGAGGGGCTAGATCCACCACGGCGACACACTCGTTGACCTTATGGATAGTGGCATTGACCGGGCCGAGTTCGACGACCGGTACCGGGGGTAACTCGGCTGCGTCTTGCTGTGCTTGAGGTGCCCAAGGTGCAATAAAGCGGCCGTCCGATGTGCCGCCCGCAGTGCTCAGTTCCGTTGCCCCGCCCGTGACCTCGTTAATCGATGTCACTACGGCGTCCGTAAGTGGCCCGCGGCGGGTCAGGAACGGCGCGCCGGAATGCTGCCAGTCGAGTGAGTACCGCAACCGGTGCTCGTCGAGCAAGGCTTCGACGACGGCTCTAATGCCTTGAGCCGTTTGCTCGGTCGAATAGCGCAGGTTGAATTGCACGATGAGTTCGCCGGGAATCACGTTGGTAGCGCCGGTACCGGCATTGATGTTGGATATCTGCAAGCTCGTCGGCGGATAGTACTCGTTGCCTGCATCCCACTGATGTGTGGTCAGCGCGTTGAGCGCGGCGAGTGCGCTGTGTACAGGATTCTCGGCAAGGTCCGGGTAGGCCACGTGCCCTTGTATCCCATGGATCGTCAATTGCGCATTTAGCGAACCGCGTCGTCCGCAACGAACGACGTCCCCCAGCCTGACGTCTGAACTGGGCTCTCCGACGATGCAGAAGGTCGGGCGTACTCCGCGTGCCGCCAGTTGCTCGACGACGTAGGCCGTGCCGTCGACGGCATCGCCTTCTTCGTCGGAAGTGATCAAGAAGCTCACCGTCATGGCTTCGTCACCGGCGACGGCCAGATACTCTTCGACGGCCACTACCATGGCGGCGAGACTCGATTTCATGTCCGCGGCGCCACGACCGTACAGGTACCCGTCGCGCAGCATCGGTTCGAACGGCGGGCTCTCCCACGCCTCAATAGGGCCTGACGGCACCACATCGGTGTGACCGGCGAACATCAGGTGCGGTGCGTTGGGGTGGCGACTGGTACGTACAGCCCAGAGGTTGGTGACTTCGCCGCGGTTGATGAACTCTATCGTAAAACCCAGCGGTTCCAGACGTCGTCGGATGATCTCCTGTGCACCCCCATCGTTAGGCGTGACCGATGCGCAACGCATGAGTGCGCATGTCAAGTCGAGAACATCGTCACCGACAATGCCTGGGTGCGCCCGTGGTTGCAGATTCTGGGTCATCGGTTTACGCGATTGCACAAACGTCTTAGTTATGTGCGTGCAGTGCCTCGTTGAGGGCGATCGCCCGCCGATTCGTACGGCACACTACTTCACCCGTACGGCTGTTGCGTATGAACAGCATGTCGTCGTTACCGGCGAGTTCGCGGGCTTTGACGGTGCCGACGTTGTCGCCGTTCTCGTCGACAAGCGCGACGACCGTACCGGCGGTAATGTAGAGACCCGCCTCGATGGTGCAACGGTCGCCCAAGGGAATGCCCGTGCCCGCGTTGGCCCCGATCAGACACTGTTTGCCGATGGAGACCTTGATTTCACCGCCACCTGAGAGGGTACCCATGGTGCTGGAGCTGCCGCCGAGATCCGAATCCGCATCGACAATGACACCTTGAGAGACGCGGCCCTCGATCATGTTCGGACCGATGGTGCCGGAGTTGAAATTGACCGTACCGGCATGCATAACCGTAGTGCCTTCTCCCAGATACGCCCCCAAGCGTATACGACTGGCGTCGGCGATGCGCACACCGCTCGGGATCACGTAGTTCACCATCTTGGGGAATTTGTCGACGCTCATCACCTCGACGTGCTCACCTTTTAGCCGGGCGCGAAGCAGGGTCTGCGTCAGCGTTTCGACTTCCACGGGTCCCTGCGCGGTCCATGCCAGATTGGGGAGATGGGCAAAGATTCCGTCCAAGTTGAGCGTGTTGGGCAACGTCAATCGATGCGACAGCAGGTGCAGCTTTAAGTAGGCCTCCGGCGTGGAGTTGATGGCTTCGTCGCGGACGAGCTTCACGGCCACGAGCGGTCGGTCCGCTTCGAGTAGCGCAGGCGGTGCGAGCTCGATCGAAGCGCTTGCATTGAGCTTGGCGGCTTGTTCCGGGGTCAGCTCGCTGGAGCCGTCACTGATTTGCGTCAAAGAATCGGCGATTTGCGCATCGCTCGTCAGCACCGGTTGGGGAAACAGGCAATCTAACGGTTTCTTATCGTGTCCTGGCAGCGTGCTGTAGTGAGCCAGACCGATACCGAATGCAAACACTGTCGACATAGTCGATTTCCGGGAGTTGGTTGAACGGAGACGCGGATTGTACCGTTTCACCCTGCTTTTTCACCCCGCATTGTCCGGCGAGGTGTCGGATCTAAAGGTGCTTGGCGAAGGCGGCGAGACGCCGTGCAGCTTCGCTGCAGTCTTCGGGCTTAGCGACCCAGGCGACCCGCACGTGATCGGCACCGGGATTGCCGCTCGCGGTTGTGCGTCCGAGGAAGGAGCCGGGCATGACCGTCACGTTGTGTGTTTCGAGTAAGCCTCGACAGAAAGTCAGGTCGTCGACGGGTGTGCTGAGCCAATGATAAAACCCACCGCTCGGTTGGCGCAGAGTAAACACGGGCGCGAGAATCTCACTGACCGCCTTGAATTTCTTGCGGTAGGCATCCCGGTTGATCTGCACATGCGCCTCGTCTTGCCAGGCGAGAGTGGAGGCAAGTTGATGATGCGCACCCAGTGCGCAACCGTGATAGGTCCGATACTTCAAGTACGTCCTTAACAGCTGCGCGTCGCCGGCGACGAAACCGCTACGCAAGCCCGGGAGATTGGAGCGCTTGGACAGGCTGTGGAAGACCACGCACCGGGAGAAATCGGCATTGCCCGCCGCTTCGCTGACGGCGAGCAAACTCGTCGGCGGCTGCGTGTCATCGAGATAGATTTCGCTGTAGCACTCATCCGCAGCGACAATGAAGTCGTATCGATGGGCCAACTCGATGAGTGCTTCGAGCTCGCGCGGCGGCATCACGTGACCGGTTGGGTTGCCGGGCGAGCAGATGTACACCAACTCCGTACGCCGCCAGACTGCTGCGTCAATGTCCGTGAAGTCTTGGTGATAGTCGTTCGTGGGTTCGTTGTTGACATAGACGGGGGCCGCGCCTGCCAGGAGCGCTGCCCCTTCGTAAATCTGGTAGAACGGATTAGGCATCATCACCGCGGTATCGGCTCGGCCGCTCAACATGGCTTGGGCAAACGAAAACAGCGCCTCGCGTGTACCGTTGACCGGTAACACTTCGTGATCGGCGTCAATGGCGGTGGCGAAGCGTCGTGCAAACCAGGCGGCGATGGCCTGCCGCAATGCATCGCTGCCCTTGGTCGCAGGATATTGCGCGAGCAATGCCGCCAGCACGGCCCGGTCGGTGAGTGCGTCGATGACAAACTCGGGTGGGGTGTGCTTGGGTTCGCCGAGGGACAAGGGAATGTGCGCGAAGGCTTGGTTGGCCGACACGTCGCCGGTCAGTTCTCGCAGCCGTTCGAACGGGTAAGCCTGTAGCTCGGCAAATCTCGGATTGAAGCTCATGCCGAGTGACGCGGTCGTTGGTTTACACCCATCGCCTGGTCCAGGCGTTGCCGGATGGTGTGTTGCAATGTGTAGGTTTCTTCCCCCGATCCGATGGGCTGGTCGTCACGGTTGAGCACCACGAAGGTATCCTCGACACGCTCCCCTAATGTGGCGATCTTCGCGGAGACGAGCTTGAGCCCGACATCGACGAAGATCAGGGCAATCGTCGCCAGCAGTCCGGGTCGGTCGCTGGCGACGATAGTGACGGTGGTTCCTGGGGGATTCTGCGCACCGACGGGCGTGATGCTGACGTGTGTGGGCCACGGCAGTTCTTGTAATTGGCGAGGCAACCGGCGCCGTCCGGCATTGGGCTGTAGTTCCGATCCGCTACAGATCGCTTCGATCACCCGGTGGGTGATACGCTCGCGCAACCGCGGATCACGCGGCAGCGGTGTGCCGTCATGGGTTAAGAGCGTGTAGGTGTCGAAACAGCGCGACGTGGGTCCGGTGTTGACCGAAGCGGCCACCACAGTGAGATCGAATTCGCTCAGGCTAATGACGGTCTTGGCAAAGAGGTCGGGCTGGTCTTCCGCGTAGATATACAGTCGTGTCGCACCCTCTCCGACGAAATCGCCGCGAATGTCTTGCAGTTCCACATAAGGGCCCGTTTCCAGGTCGTAGTCGAGGAGCGTTTCGGTCAACGCCGCGATACGCGGCGGCGAGTGGCGCAGAAAGAAGTCTTCGCCGAAGTCCGCCCAAAGCGCGCGAATGCGAGCCGCAAAATCCGGCGTCTCGTGCGCACCGAGGCGCTCCAAGGCGCGTTCTTGATAAGCCGCGATCGTCGTGCGCTTGTCGTTGGCCGATTCCACGCCGAGCCGCAGAACGCGGCGGGTTTCGGTGTAGAGCTGTCGCAGCAACGTCGCGCGCCAACTGTTCCATAACGTTGGGTTGGTGGCTGTGACGTCGGCCACCGTAAGCGCATAAAGGTAGTCGAGTCGCATTGCAGATTTCACGACGCGTGCGAAACGCTGCACCACGTCGGGGTCGTAAATGTCCTCACGCTGTGAAACGGTGGACATGTACAGGTGCTGCTCGACAAGCCAGCAAACGAGTTCCGTGTCCGCTTCGTTCAATTGATGGCGTTCACAAAATTGGCGTGCATCGCGTGCACCGAGCTCGGAATGGTCACCCCCCCGACCCTTGCCGATGTCGTGATAAAGACCCGCGACGTACAAAAGTTCCAGCTTGGGGATGGAGTGCACGCAGTGGTAAGCCACCGGATAAGCCTCTTCGCTGGCACGGTAACGAAAGCGCCGCATGTTGCGAATGACCATCATCGTGTGGGCGTCGACCGTGTAAATGTGAAAGAGATCGTGTTGCATCTGTCCGATCACTTGTCCGTACTCGGGAATGTATCGGCCCAGAATTCCGTAGCGGCGCATGCGCGTCAGTTGCGAGACCAAAGTATATGGCGCTTTCAACACCGACATGAATAAATCGGTGTGTGTAGGATTGTTACGAAAGTCGTCATCGATCAAATCTAGGCTATCGCGGACCTGGCGGATAGTCTTGGCGCGTACGCCGGCGATGTCGTTGCGGTTGGCCATGATGACGAAGAGCTCCAGGAGCGCCGACGGGTGTGCGCGGAAGGTGTCCGGAGCCGCCGCTTCGATGTAGTTGTTGACGAGATTGAAACGCTCGTTGATAGCGACAGGTTTGCTGGCACGCTGTTTGACGACGGCTTCGCTGAAATACTGGATGAGAATGTCGTTGACCTCGGTCAACGCCAGCACGTGTCGGTAGTAGTGGTGCATGAAACGCTCCACGCCGCGTTGTGCATCTGTATCGACAAAGCCCAGGCGGTCGGCGAGTTCACGCTGGTGCGCGAACTGCAGACGGTCCTCCTTGCGACCGGCGATCAGATGTAACCCGAAGCGAACCCACCAGATGAAGCGTCGGCCTTGCAGCAGCCAGCGTTGCTCCTCCTCCGTGAATACGCCGCGCTCGACCAGCACGTCTAGGTCCGCTGTGCCGAACTGCCGCTTGCAGATCCACATGGCGGTATGGATGTCGCGTAAACCTCCGGGCGAGCTTTTGATGTTCGGCTCGAGGTTGTACTCGGTGTTATCGTGCTGCTTGTGGCGTTGAATCTGTTCGTCGAGTTTCGCGCGGAAGAACTTTTCTGCCGGCCATAACCGGGGATTGTCCATGACGCGATCCACTGCCTTCGTGACGCCGGGGTCACCGCAGAGAAAGCGTCGTTCGAACATGGCGGTGGCCACGGTGATGTCGTTGCGTGCTTCGGTCTTGCAGGCCTTCAGATCACGCACGCTGTGCCCCACCTCGATATTGAGATCGAACACGGCTTGAAAAAACGTCTCGATGTCACTCCGGTGTTTTTCGGGCTTGCGGGCCACGATCAATAGATCGATATCCGATCCCGGGTGCAGCTCGCCCCGGCCATAGCCGCCGACTGCATAGAGGGCGATCCCGGCGCTGTTTTTTTCCGGATCGAACACGGCGTTGTATAGATCGACGATGATCTCGTCCATGCCGCGGGTCAGGTCCGCGATCAACGTTTCCACGGGCTCGTTCTGCCAGTAGCGCTGGGCGAGTTCGTCGTGTAACGACGCCAACCGTTCGCGATCGTGTATCGTGGTGGGTTTCACCCAACCGCCTGGGAGGTCGGTGCTATCTGCTCCTCGTCGCGGTGGGTCAGAATCTCGCTCCCGTGTTGCGTCACCATGATGGTGTGTTCCCACTGTGCGGACATCTTGTGGTCCTTGGTGACGGCGGTCCATTGGTCAGGAAGGATCTTAATATGGCGTTTACCGGCATTGATCATGGGTTCGATGGTAAAGGTCATGCCTTCCTCGAGGACCATGCCGGTGCCGCGGCGTCCGTAGTGCAGGATTTGCGGTGCGTCGTGAAATTGGCGGCCGATACCGTGCCCACAGAACTCACGGACCACGCTGAACCGGTGGCTTTCGGCGTGGCGTGCGATGGCGTAGCCGATATCGCCGAGGTATGCCCCGGCACGTACTGCTTCGATGCCTCTATATAGACACTCCTGAGTCACCTGCACCAGGCGTCTGGCCAGGATGCTCGGTTTCCCGGCGAAAAACATCTTGCTCGTGTCACCGTGGTAGCCGTCCTTGATGACCGTGATATCGATGTTCAACACGTCGCCGGACTTCAGTTTCTTCGACTCAGTCGGAATGCCGTGGCACACCACATGGTTGACCGAGGTACAGATCGATTTGGGGAAGGGCGGCTGTCCACCGCCGCCGGTATAGTTGAGGGGTGCGGGCACACAGCCTAGGTCGTTGACGATGAAATCGTGGCAACGCGCATTCAGCGCTTCCGTGGTGCTGCCTGGCACCACGTGTTCACCGATCATTTCGAGCACGCTGGCGGCGGCACGACCGGCTGCACGCATACCGGCGATATCTTCGGCAGACTCGACCCGCGCTACCTCGAGCTTTCCCATGGACGCTCTCTTCTTATGGGCAATCAGTTATGGTATAAAGCGCCCCGCTCGAGAGCAACGGGTCGAGGATGTCGGCCCCACTCGGGCGTGTTAGCAGTACTTAAGCAGTTTTACACTTAAAGCAGCACTTAACTCACGGGCAGCACGCGAATTCGTGTGACGCCGGTAAAATACAGTGCGTTTCGACACATGACCCACGGGTGCCGAAGCGGCGATGCCGACTCGGTTGGGCATGGGAAGCGCATGTAGTCACTAACCCGGAGACATTATCATGAGCGTTTCCATGCGAGATATGCTGGCGGCGGGGGTGCACTTTGGGCACCAAACCCGTTTCTGGAACCCGAAGATGGCCCCTTACATTTTCGGTGCCCGCAACAAGATCCACATCATCAACCTCGAGCAAACCCTGCCGGCGTTCAACGCAGCATTGACGGAAATGCAGGCCATGGCGCGCCGCGGCAACAAGATACTTTTCGTCGGTACCAAGCGGGCGGCGGCTAAAGTCGTTGCGGAGCAAGCCGCTAGAGTGACCATGCCCTACGTCGATCAGCGTTGGTTGGGTGGCATGTTGACCAACTACAAGACGATTCGCCAGTCGATCCGCCGCTTGCAGGACCTCGAAAAGCAAGCCGAGGATGGCACCTTCGAGATGTTGCCTAAGAAAGAAGCACTGCAAAAAACCCGGCTCATGCAGAAGCTCGACGGCAGCTTGGGCGGCATCAAGGAGATGGGTGGATTGCCGGATGCTTTGTTCGTGGTTGACGTGCAACACGAACATATCGCCGTCAGCGAAGCGAACAAACTCGGCATCCCGGTATTCGGGGTGGTCGATTCGAATAGCGACCCGGAAGGCGTCGACTACGTCATTCCCGGCAACGATGATGCGATTCGGGCGATTCGCTTGTATGTGACTGCCGTCGCCGACGCCATTGCCGAGGGGCAGAGTCAAGCCTCTCTCAATGTCGATCCAGAGGAATTCGTCGAGGTGGACGAATCTCAGGAAACTGCGGCGCCCCATGCGGAGATCTCCGCGAAAGTTCAAGCCAGCGTGGATCAGGCCTTCGCTGAGCAGGATGAGCAAGCCGCTCAAGCTGCCGAAGCCCAAGAGGCTGAGAGTCAAGAGAAAGGAGACAGCTAGTGGCGATTACAGCAGCCATGGTCAAAGAACTGCGCGAGCGCACCGGTCTCGGCATGATGGATTGTAAGAAGGCCCTCGAGGAAACCGGCGGTGATCTCGAACAGGCGATCGAAGAATTGCGCAAGAAGAGCGCGCTCAAGGCGGCCAAGAAAGCGGGGCGTACCACAGCCGATGGCCTGCTCGGCGTCAAGGTGGCCGACGATGGCAGCAAGGGCGCGATCGTCGAGGTCAACATCGAAACCGACTTTGCCGCTAAGAACGAGAAGTTCATAGCATTCGTTGCAAGAGTGACACAGATGGTCTTCGACGCCGGAGACGGAGATGTGCAAAGGCTGCTTGATGGAGGCTTGGACAAAGAACGTGAAACCCTCGTCCAGGAGATCGGTGAGAACATCTCGGTCCGTCGCGCCAAGGTATTGACCAGCGATGCTGGCGGGATCGCGAGTTACGTGCACAGCGACCAACGCAAGGCAGCGTTGGTCAATTTGTCAAAGGCCGACGAAATCGGCCGGGACATTGCCATGCACGTGACTGCTATCAACCCGATGGTCGTCAAAAGCGACGATGTGCCTCAGGACGTGCTCGAGAAAGAGCGTGAGATCTATACCACACAAGCCAACGATAGCGGCAAGCCTGCCGACATTGTCGCCAAGATGGTGGAAGGGCGCGTGCGTAAGTACCTCGCGGAGGTCAGTTTAGTGGATCAACCGTTCGTCAAAGACCCCAATCAGAAGGTCGGAGCGTTAGCGAAATCTGCCGGTGTGGACGTCGTTGCCTTCGAACGCTATGAAGTCGGCGAAGGCATCGAAGTCGAGGAGACAGATTTCGCTGCCGAAGTTGCCGAGCAATTGAAAGGCTAAGGCCTTCCCAACATGAATCAGGGTCCATCGCGGACACCGCAATACCCGGCCATGCTCCTGAAACTGAGCGGTGAGGCGCTGGGCGGCCCGCAAGGATTTGGTATCGACCCGGAGGTGGTGGAGCGCCTGTGCGCCACTATCGCCAACATACGCGAATCCTTCGTACCGGCGCCGAAGATCGCGCTCGTGCTTGGCGGCGGCAATCTATTCAGAGGCCAACAGCTGGCCGCACGCGGCCTCGACCGGGTCGTGGGCGACCGCATCGGCATGATGGCAACGATCATGAATGGCCTGGCGTTCGGCGACTTCCTGACCCGAACCGGCGTGACCAACCGGGTGGTCAGTGCAATTCCGCTAACGGGCATGGTGCAGGGTTATGAGCGCGATGCCGTGCGCCGCGCCATGCAGGATGACGAGGTGGTGGTGCTCACCGGCGGGATCGGCAACCCCTTCTTCACTACAGATACGGCAGCGTGTCTGCGTGCCATCGAGCTCGGCTGCAACGCGGTACTCAAAGCCACTAACGTCGATGGCGTATACGATGCGGATCCCAAGGCCCAGCCCGGCGCGAAGCGCTTCGATCGAGTGAGCTACGATGAAGTACTGGCACGAGGGTTGGGGGTCATGGACCATACTGCTATCGTGCTCTGCAAGGAACATGACATGCCGCTGCACGTTTTCGATTTGAATAAATCCGACGCGCTTGTCAACATTGTCTCCGGTTTGTCCGAAGGCACGGCGATCGTCCCCTGAGAGATTGAGTGCAATAAAATCACAGTCACAGTAGAACAGTCACAGTCACCGTAGAGATGCGCTATTCACCGATGACGCGAAATTGCACGAAAAGTGGCGCAAATTGAGTCAATATTGAATGAAAGGGGTGTCAATATGATCGACGAAATCCTTGAGGACGCGAACGAGCGCATGGGTAAGTCTTTGGAGTCTCTGCAACACGCGTTTGCAAAAATTCGCACCGGTCGAGCCAATCCTGCGCTATTGGACAGCATCTCCGTCGAGTACTACGGCACGCCGACGCCACTGAACCAGGTAGCGTCCGTCGGCGTGGAGGACGGCCGGACTTTGACCGTTTCGCCTTGGGAAAAAAACCTGGTTGGCGACATCGAAAAAGCCATCCTGAAGAGCGACCTCGGTATCACGCCGATGTCAGCGGGAGACGTCATACGCGTGCCCCTGCCTCCGCTCACCGAAGAAAACCGACGCGATCTCGCGCGTCACGCAAAGCAGGAAGCCGAGAACGCGCGCATTGCGATTCGCAACATTCGCCGTGATGCGATTGCCGATGTGCGAGAGCTTGTCAAAGAAAAAGAGGCTACAGAAGACGAGGCCCGTCGCGCCGAAGAGAAGATCCAGGGCTACACCGATACGCGGGTAGCGCAGGTGGACGGGGCTTTAGGCGCTAAAGAAGCGGACTTGATGGAAATCTGAGGTCTTCACCAAGAGCTAAGACGTTGCCCGAAATGAGTACATCCAGTCAAAGTGCGGATCGCCAGGCACCCAACCTAGCGTTGAATGACGGCGTCGAAGCTGCGCACACCAGCGCCGCGCTTGCCGACGTACCGACCCACATCGGTATCATCATGGACGGCAATCATCGCTGGGCCAAGGGTAAACGCCTGCCGGGGGCTGCCGGCCATAGAGCCGGTGCGAAACGCGTTCGCCAGATTGCTGAAGCGTGTGCAGACATTGGTGTAAGAAACCTCACGCTGTTTGCTTTCAGTACCGAGAACTGGCAGCGACCGGAACGCGAGGTGAGTTTGCTCATGGATCTCATGCGTCATGTCATGAACGACGATCTTGAGGAGCTGCACCGACGTGAGGTGAGATTGCGGATCATCGGTGACAAGTCGCGTTTCGCCCACGACATTCGCACCAAGATGGAAGAGTGCGAGGCACTTACGCGACACAATCGCAAACTCAATCTCAGCGTGGCCGTCAACTTCGGGGGACGCTGGGACATCGTGCAAGCGGCGAAACGCATCTCCCAACAGGTAGCTCAAGGGGAGTTGTCAGTCGCGGACATCGATGAGGATACGTTCGGCGCGCTCATCTCGTTGGCTGACGTGCCAGACCCGGATTTACTGATTCGTACGGGTGGTGAGCACAGGGTGAGCAATTTTCTGCTTTGGGATCTCGCTTATACCGAACTCTACTTCACCGAAGAATACTGGCCGGATTTCGATCAAGCGTCCCTGCAGCGTGCTGTCGCCGAGTACTGCTCTCGGGGCAGACGATTCGGTAAGCGCGAATAGCACGATCTGCCGGTAACGATGTTACGCAACCGCATCATCACTGGGCTCATCCTTGCTCCGTTGGCGGTCGGTGCGGTGTTTTACCTGCCCGACATCTGGTTTGCGGTGGTGTTTTGGGTCGTGACCGCGCTCGCGATCTATGAGTGGAGTCGCCTCTTCAATCCGCCGACGCTCACCGCCAGTATCGCCTACCTGGTAGCCTACTTCGGTCTCTGCGCCGTGCTGTACCACCTGCCGGCCCAACATGGCGATTTGATCAAAATCGGTTGTGTGCTTTGGCTCCTCTGTTTCGTGGGTGTGCTCGTCTACCCCAAGGGTAAGGGGCTCTACGCGGGGTTCGTGCTCGCAATGACCGGGTTGGCGTTGATGAGTATTGCGTGGCTCGCCCTGATACAAGTTCGCCAAGCGCCTGACGGCGCCTATTGGGTGCTCTGGGTGTTGCTGGTGGTGTGGGGTGCGGATGTGGGGGCGTATTTCGGTGGACGCGCGTTCGGCCGCCATGCATTGGCACCGGCGGTCAGTCCCGGTAAGACATGGGAAGGCGTGGCCGGGGGTTATCTGCTGGCCGGGGGCGTCTGTGGCTTGGCGGTCTTTCTGTGGCAGGAGCATGGGTTGGCCTGGGTGGCCATCACGCTGGCTCTGATCGCCATTTCGGTATTCGGCGATCTCTTCGAAAGCGTGCTCAAGCGTGCCACGGGCGTCAAGGATTCCGGTACGCTGCTCCCCGGTCACGGCGGCATGCTCGATCGCATCGATTCAGTCATTGCGGTCCTGCCGTTCTTCGCACTGGCTCAGTGGCTCATGTAGACGTTCATCTAGACGGATAGACGGACGGGGCCGGTCTATTCAGCGTTTATTCAGTGTCTATGGGACGTTTGCGGCGCCGGAGGCGTGAAAAAGGCCCCACGCGGCGGCCGCGAACTTGATAAACTCGCCCCTTATATTGAGTGTGCTCGTTAGTTTGAGGCTCGCCCATGGATTTTCTCTATTACCCTGCCGCCTTCCTCGTGGTGATCGGGGTACTCGTCACTTTCCACGAATACGGTCACTACATCGTAGCGCGCTGGTCCGGCGTGCACGTTCTCAAATTCTCGGTGGGCTTCGGGCGTAAGTTATGGTCGCGGACCGACCGTCATGGCACTGAATTTATCCTCGCGATGATCCCCTTCGGCGGGTACGTGCGCATGTACGACGATCGCGACCCGGAATCCGTCGACGTGCCCGAGGCCAAGCTGGCGTTCATGGATCTGCACCCCGCGTGGCGCATTGCCATCGCGCTCGGTGGCCCCATCGCCAACATCATTCTTGCGGTGGTGATCTCCTGGGCACTGCTGGTCGCCGGCAGTATGACCTACGCGCCGATGGTCAAGGCGCCGTCGCCCGATACCCCCATTGCGACCGCCGCCGCCGCCGCGGGGGTGCCGGAAGTGCCGTTGCGCCTGACCCAAGTCGATGGCCAGCCCGTGACCAGTTGGCAGCAGGTCGGACTGGCGCTGACCAATCGGCTCGGGGAAACCGGCACCATTGAAATTGGCGCCGAAGAGTTGGGTGGCGGCCCAGTTCACCGGCTGGAAGTACCGATCGTGGCTTGGCACGAAGGTGTTGGTGAGCCCGATGTAGTGGCGTCCCTAGGCCTCGAACCGGCGCTGTTGGCGGTAGTGGGTCAGGTTGTGGACGATTCCCCTGCAGCGCAAGCAGGCTTGCGGACGGGCGATTGGGTGCGGTCCGTCGACGGCGAGCCGGTGGCGGACTGGCAGGCGTGGGTAGCGCACATCGAGCAGCACGCCAGACAAGTGGTCACCTTCGAACTGGTCCGCGGTGGACGCGTCCAGACGGTGAATGCCACGATAGGTCAGCGGGAGATCGAAAACGGCGATCGCGGCTTTTTGGGCGTCGGTCCGGAATACGTCGAAGAAAAGTATGGCCCCCTTGAGGCCCTGCCCATCGGGATGCGTGATACGTGGGACAAGACCGTGCTGATCGTCTCCACGGTGAAGAAAATCATCACGGGCAACGTGTCGGTGAAAAACCTCTCCGGCCCTATCAGTATTGCCCAGGTGGCGGGCGATTCCGCTCAATATAGCTGGCGCTCGTTCTTGTTTATAATGGCGTTTTTGAGCATTTCTCTCGGCGTGTTCAACCTCCTGCCCATCCCTATACTGGACGGTGGACAGGTGGTTTTTCACAGTGCGGAATTGATCACAGGAAAGCCGGTGCCCGAACGGATTCAGATCATCGGGGTCCAAGTGGGACTGGTGTTAGTTGGGACGCTATTCGTATTTGCAACGTATAACGATTTTTTACGACTGTTCTGATTCGAACGCCTGCTTAAGACAGGTGCGGCGGAACGGTTCAATTTGGAGTCTGTAGGAGTTGATGGGGTCATATCGGCTTGTTAGTGCCGTTGCCATGGTTTGGCTTGTGATCTGGCTTGTAAGTTGTGCCGGTGTCGTATGGGCTGCTGAGGCACCCAGCGAAGGGTTGCAAGTTCCCGAGGCACCCAGTTTCGTCATTACCGACGTACGTCTGCAAGGTTTACAACGCGTCTCGGCCGGAACCGTGTTCAATCTCATTCCCGTCACGGTTGGGGATCGTATCGACCAGCTGGGTGTGCGGCGGTTGACCCGGGAGCTGTTCGGTTCGGGCTACTTCAAAGACATTCGCATTGCGCGGGATGACGGTGTGCTGATCGTCACCGTTGCGGAACGTCCCGCGATAGAGTCGATCGAGATCGACGGTAACAAGGCGATCAAAACGGACGCATTGCTCGATGGTCTCGGACAGCAGGGTCTGCGCGAAGGTGAGATCTTCAAACAGGCGACCCTCGAACGGGTGGGACTCGAGCTCGAACGCCAATACGTCGCACAAGGGCGCTATGGCGCCAGCATCGATACCCAAGTCGAAGACCTGCCGCGCAACCGCGTCGACATCAAGATCGTCATCGAGGAAGGCAAGAATTCCGGGATTCGGCACTTGAACATCGTTGGTGCCGAGAGTTTCTCGACGGAGGAACTGCTCGACGAGTTGGAGCTTCAACATCCTTCCTTACTGTCTTTTTATCGCAACGACGATAAGTACTCCAAGGAAAAACTCTCCGGCGATCTAGAAACGTTGGAATCGTTTTACAAAGACCAGGGCTACGCTAATTTCAACATCTACTCCACCCAGGTCAGCATTACACCGGACCGCCGGCAGGTTTACATCACCATCGGTCTGCGCGAGGGCGACGTATACACCATCGATAAGGTCAACTTGGTGGGTGAACTCGGTGACGTTAAAGCCGAGGACCTCGAGCGACTGTTGCTCGTGCACTCTGGAGAAACTTTTTCGCAAGACCGTATCACTGCGACCGAAGATCTCTTGACGGCGTCCCTGGGTAATGCCGGGTTTACCTTTGCCACGGCCAGCGGTGTGCCGAAGATCAACGACGACGGCACCGTGGATGTCGAGTTTTTCGTCGACTCGGGCAAGCGTGCGTATGTACGCCGAATATCGTTTACCGGTAATGCGTTGACACAAGACGAGGTCATGCGCCGCGAGATGCGCCAGATGGAAGGGGGTTGGGCGTCGACGCAACAGATCGATCTGTCCAAGGTCCGATTGGAGCGCTTGGGTTACTTCAAGGGTGTCGACGTCGAGACGCCACAGGTGGCAGGCCGCGACGATCAAATCGATGTCAATTTTAGTGTCGAGGAGCAGCCTTCCGGCAGCATCTCAGCGACGGTCGGCTATGCCCAAGGTACAGGCTTGATTCTCGGCGGCAGTTATCAACAGTCCAACGTGCTCGGCACGGGCAATAGCTTGGGTCTCGGCGTGAGCGTGTCGCGCTACCAGAAATCCGCGAGTTTCAATTTCTTCGATCCCTATTTCACGCTGGATGGCATTAGCCGCGGTTTCAATGTTTTCTTCCGGCGCCTGGACCTGGACGAACGCAACATTGCGCGGTATGCCACGGACTCCGCTGGAATCGGTGTGAACTTCGGTTTTCCGATCGGCGAGACCCAACGCATCAATTTCGGTGTGACGGCCGAGTGGACGGATATCACCGAAGGATTTTTTGCTGCGCGCGAGATCTCCGAATTCATCACGGAGAACGGTGAAGAAGCGATCAACCTCAAAGGTAACCTGTCCTGGATCAGCAGCACGCTCAACCGCGGCATCTTCGCGGACCGCGGTGCGCAACAATCCTTGAGCCTGGTGTTCTCCGTACCGGGCAGCGACCTGCAGTTTTACAAACTGACGTATTCCGGTGAGCGGTTTTTCCCGCTGACCCGGAGTTGGACCCTGCGGCTGCGCACTGAGTTGGGCTACGGCGACGGTTACGGGTCGACGGGCAGCTTGCCGTTTTATGAGCACTTCTTCGCCGGCGGCTTCGGCTCTATTCGCGGCTTTGAGAACTCGACGCTGGGCCCGCGCACGACCCCGGCAGAAGGCGATTTCTTCACGGGTGACCGCAGCGACCCGTTTGGCGGCAATCTGCTGGTCGAGGCTAGTGCCGAATTGATTTTCCCGCTGCCGTTCGTGGACGATAACCGTCAGTTTCGTCCTGCCTTCTTTATCGATGCAGGGAACGTGTTCAATACCGAGTGCCCATCGGTGAGCACGCAGTGCTTCGATTTCGATGTCGATGAACTGCGCTATTCCGTGGGTTTCGGCATGACCTGGCTCACCGGGCTCGGGCCGATGACTTTCAGCATTGCGAAGCCATTCCAGACCCAGGGTTTCGATGAGGAAGAACGATTTCAATTTGAACTGGGACGCACGTTCTGAGGTAGAATGCGCGCCGTCTTAGATGGGGGTCAGAAAGGACCGCCTAAATACCTTGGGCTTAGCATGTCAAGCCTAATCAGACCAGGAGTGATCGATGATTAAGAAGTTAGCGCAAATAGCAGTGGCGGGGTGCCTCTTGGTGACTCAGGCCGTTTACGCTGAAATGAATATCGTAGTGCTCGATTCGGTTCGCGCGATCTTGGGCAGCGAAGAAGCCCAAACGTTGGCGGAAGCGGCCAACAAGGAAATGGAGTCCGAACAGGCGGAACTCAAGTCTCTCGCGCAGAAGCTGCAGGACTTGCAGACCAAGTTGAACACCGATGGCGAAGTGATGAGCGATGCTGAAAAACGCCGCATCGGTAAAGAGGCCGAAGATATCCAGATCGATCTCCAGTTTCGTTCGCAGAAATTGCAGAAGGAAGTGCAGGACAAGCGCCAGGAAATCCTGCAAGCGATGGCGCCGAAGTTCGACAAAGTGCTCAAGGACATCATTCAGGTGGATCAGATCGATCTGATTCTTGCGCCTCAAGCTTTACAGTATGCCAACACGAAACACGACATCACCGCGCGTGTGACGGAAAAGCTCAACGAGAACTAGGACATTAGGAGTTTGTTGAAAAATGATTTTGGCGAGTCATTTTTCACCCGCAGCGCTGGCGCCTGACTTGGATTGCTTGCGTTGACTGCTCAAAATCTGAAAGTCGCCGATATCGCGCGTCACATTGGCGCGCGTATCGTTTGTGAGGGAACAACGGACGACTCGGTGAACGCCGGAATTTCCGGTCTGGCATCGATTGCGACGGCGCGCGCGGGGGAACTGACGCACTTGTCCAATGCGGCCTATCGCGCGCACTTGGCGAGCACCCAAGCGACCGCCGTGATCGTTCGTGAAGCGGATGCCGCGAACTGCCCGGGCATCGCGCTGGTCGTCGACGATCCCTACCTTGCGTTCGCCCGTGCGAGTCAGTTGTTTAAGTCCGCAGCGCACCTGGCGGAAGGTGTCGACCCCAGTGCTGTCATCGGTGATGGCTGTCAAATCGACGCCACCGCTAGAATTGGACCCTATGTGGTGGTCGGGCGCGATACGCTCGTCGGTCCGCGTGTCGAACTGCATCCGCACACCGTCGTGGGCGAACGCTGCCGCTTGGAAGCCGATGTGCAGCTGCAAGCCAATGTCACGCTGTACAGCGATGTCAAAGTGGGTGCCAGGAGCGTCATCCATAGCGGTACGGTAATCGGTGCCGACGGCTTTGGGTTCACGGTTGATGAGCAATACCATTGGCAGGAGATTGCGCAGCTCGGTGGGGTTACGATCGGTGCTGACGTGTCCATTGGCTCCAGCACCACCATCGACTGCGGGGCCATAGACGACACTGTCATCGAAGATGGCGTCAAGATCGACAACCAGGTCCAGATCGGCCACAACTGCCGCATCGGCGCGCACAGTCTCATCTGCGGCAATGTCGGTATGGCAGGCAGTACCATCGTCGGCAAACACTGCGTGTTCGGGGGCGGGTCTGGCGCCGGAGGTGACAAGCCCGTGGAGATCTGTGACGGTGTGCAGGTTGCACAAAGCACCGTGATCACTCAGTCGGTGAATGAGCCGGGCGTTTACTCGGGTACGATATTGTTCGACAATCACCAGCGGTGGCGCCGCAACGCGCTACGGTTTTCGAGCTTGAACGATTTATTCAAGCGCGTGAAGAAACTCGAACAACGCTTTTCCAAGTCCTAGAATACTGACAAGACGTTCAACGCTTGCATAGACCGCGTGAACGAGATCGAGATTCGCGAACGAAGAACGCGAGGCAGGATGAAGACGAGCGTCACATAGCGGAAGATCATGAGCGAGACAAAATACATCGACGAGCTGCTGACCTATCTACCCCATAGATATCCGTTTCTATTGGTAGACCGCGTTACCGAGATGAATGCGGGGGAGTCTGTGCGCGGTTACAAGAACGTGACTGCCAACGAAGAGCTGTTCAATGGTCACTTTCCGCATCAAGCGATATTTCCCGGCGTTCTGATTCTCGAAGCACTGGCACAGGTCTCAGGTGTGCTTGCGTTTGAGACCAAGGGTACCCGTCCTGCGGACGGCGTGAACTATCTCTTTGGCGGTGTCGAGAAAGCCCGCTTTCGCCGTCCGGTTATCCCGGGTGATCGCTTGGACTTGCATAGTCGCATTCTGGCGGATCGACGCATCATGATGAAGTTCGAGTGTGAGGCGTACGTCGATGAAGAACTGGCGTGCGCAGCCGTGCTCTCGGTGGTGAAGCAAGAAACATGATAGACGGTCGCGCCATAATCGATCCGTCAGCGCGTTTGGGTCAAGATGTCTCCGTGGGCCCGTGGAGCTATATCGGTGCTGACGTCGAACTCGGTGATGGTGTCAGGATAGAGTCCCACGTTGTGGTGAAAGGCCCCACCAAGATCGGCGCGGGTGTGCGTATTTTTCAGTTCGCCACCATCGGCGAAGATACGCCCGCGTTTGCGTACGAGGGTGAGGAGACCCATCTGGAGATCGGCGACAACACCGTGATTCGAGAAGGCGTCACCATCCACCGCGGCATGGTGAAGGGCGGTATCGGCCGTACCGTCGTCGGTAAACACTGTCTCTTAATGGCCTATGTGCACGTCGGCCATGATTGCGTGGTCGGCGACCACGTCATCATGGCCAACAACGCGTCGTTGTCCGGTCACGTGGAAGTCGGCGAGCACGCCAACTTCGGCGGCTACAGTGGGGTGCCGCAGTTTCGCAGCATCGGCGGTTATACCCACATCGCGGCGATGTCGCTGGTGACCAAGGACGTGCCTGCCTACATGACGGTAAGCGGCAATCCGGCCCTGGCGATCGGGCTAAATCTAGAAGGCATGAAGCGGCGCGGTTATGATCAAGACACCGTCTCCGCCATCAAACAGGCACATCGGCTCGTGTACCGCTCAGGCCTCAAAGTGGAAGAGGCGTTGCAGCAACTTGCGGAATTACGGGAACAGCACGCGGAGGTAGACCGCTTTGCCCGCTCCATCGAATCCTCTCAGTGGGGCATCATCCGTGGGCGGTCGAACAAGACTTAAGTCAAAGTGTCACTGACGCTGGGGGTGCTCGCCGGGGAAGCGTCGGGCGACCGCTTGGGTGCCGGTATGCTCCGCGAACTGCGCGCGTTGCATCCGGATATTCGCTTCATTGGTGTGGGTGGGCCCTTGATGGAGGCTCAGGGCCTGACCCCATTGGCGTCGATGGACGAGCTTTCTGTCAACGGACTGACCGAACCCATCGTCGCGCTGCCGCGTTTGCTGAAGTTGCTGCGGCGATTGCTGGTCGAGTTGCCGGAGGCGTCCGTGGACGGCTTTGTGGGCATCGACTTCAACGTCTTCAACTTCATCCTCGAAAAGCGCTTGCGTGGGCGCGGCATCAAGACCGCGCACTACGTCAGTCCGTCGGTCTACGCGTGGCGCAGGGGACGCACAAAGCGTGTGGCGCGATGTGCTGAACTGTTGTTGTGTCTTTACCCGTTCGAGCCGGACTTCTACGCTGGCCTCGGGGTGCGTACAGAATTCGTGGGCCATCCATTAGCGGACGAAATTGACATGGAGGCCGGTGAGACGCCGGCCCAACACACCGCCAGGGTTGCGCTCGGTATCGATGCCAGCGACGGCCCGGTGCTTGCCGTTTTACCCGGCAGCCGGCAAGCGGAGGTCCGCCTCATGGCCGGCGATTTCTTAGAAGCGGCCGCTCGATTCGCCTCCCGCTTTCCGGGTACGCAGGTGGTCATACCGTGTTTGCGCCCCCAGTTGCGACCCTATTTGGAAGCAGCCGTTGAGGCGCAGCGCTCGTTGGCGGTGACCCTCTACGATGGTGACGCCCGCCAAGCGTTGACCAGCTGTGACATTGCCTTGGTGAAGTCGGGCACGTCGACGCTCGAAGCCATGTTGCTGCACAGACCCATGGTGGTCAGTTACCGGATGAACCCGTTGGCGTCGCAGATACTGCGTCGGCTGATTCGATCACCTTATGTCGCGTTACCGAATATCTTGAGCGCGCGTGAACTGGTACCGGAGTTATTGCAGGAGCAAGCGACAGCGGTCGCTCTGGCGGAAGCGCTGGCGCGGCAATACGAGCGTTTTCGAACCGACCCAGGACCTCTAAAGGAGGCGTTTGCGTCACTGCATTCGACGCTACGGCGCAACGCAGATGCGCAGGCTGCGCGGAGCGTGTTAGGATTCTTATCCGAATGACACTCGCCTCGGTGTTGTTGATTCGGTATCGGTCCTGAACAATTGAACCCATTGCACACGAATGTCGTCGTCGGAGTGGACGAAGTAGGCGTTGGTCCACTGGCGGGACCCGTGACTGCGGCGGCAGTGTGCTTCCGCTCGGGTTATAGTCTCAGTGCACTTGACGACTCCAAGCAACTCGCTGCCGCAACCCGGTACGAACTCGCCCAGCAGATTGAGAGCGATGCGCTCGCTTACGCGGTGGGTTGGGCCAATGTCCAGGAGATCGATCGGATCAACGTGCTCAACGCCACGCATCTGGCGATGCGCCGTGCGATCTCTCAGGTCGCGCAGACATTGAGTGAGTCAGGGCAAGTCGGTGCAGAGTTGATTTTGGTCGACGGCAACAAGATTCCCCCGGGGCTCTGTGCGCCCTGCATCGCAGTCGTCAAAGGGGATCGTCGCGTGCCCCAGATCAGCGCGGCATCGATATTGGCCAAGGTAGCCCGCGATGCGTACATGCTAAAGCTTCACACTCATTACCCCCAATATGGGTTTGCCCAACACAAAGGCTATCCAACCAAACGGCATTGCGCCGCCCTCGAAACCCACGGCGCGATCGCGCAACACCGCAGGAGCTACGCGCCCGTGCAGGCGGTACTCGAACGATGAACCCGTTCGTTCACCTGCATCTGCACACCGAATATTCGCTCGCGGACGGTCTGCTGAAGGTCAAGGACGTGATCGAGCGGGCCAAACGCGATGGCATGCCGGCGCTGGCGATTACCGATATCGGTAATCTTTTCGCGCTCGTTAAATTCTTCGAAGCCGCCATCGGTGCCGGGGTCAAACCGATCCTCGGCGCAGAAGTTAAAGTTTACAGTGACGCAAGCCCCGCTCCAGAACGTGTGGTATTGCTGGCTATGGACTCGATCGGTTACGGCAACCTCATTCGGATGGTGTCCGCCTGCTACACGGATACGACCAGCGCGACGTCTCGCGGCATGCTGCACGAGCGCTTCGTGTGTGAGCACAATGAGGGACTCATCGCGCTTTCCGGTGGGATGTACGGTCACCTGTGGCAGATCGCACACGATGAGCAAGCATTACATCGCCGGATCGACACGTGGACGCGCTCGTTCGGCGATCGCTACTACGTGGAGATCACTCGGACGGGCCGTGCGGGGGAAGCTGCCGCCGTCGCTGCCTGGGTCAGGGCCGCACTGGCACTGGGGGTGCCGGTGGTGGCGACGAACGATGTTTGCTTTACCACGACCGACGATTTCGAAGCTCATGAAACGCGGGTATGTATCCACGACAGCCGCACGCTGGACGACCCTCGTCGCGAGCGGCGTCATAGCGAAGCGCAATACCTTAAAACAGCGACCGAGATGCAGGCGTTGTTTCCCGACCTGCCGGGGGCGTTGACCAACAGTGTAGAGATCGCCAAGCGATGCAACGTGCAACTCGCGCTCGGTAAATACCACTTGCCGGATTACCCGATTCCGCAAGGCCAGACCTTGGACGAGTTTTTGGCGAACACGGCACGCTCAGGACTCGAGGCGCGCTTGAATGACCGTGGCATGCGTGGACCGGGTGCCGCACTTGAGGACTATCGGGCACGGCTGGCCTACGAATTGGGCGTCATCAACCAGATGGGCTTTGCCGGTTACTTCTTGATCGTCATGGAGTTCATTGCCTGGGCGAAAGACAACGACATTCCGGTGGGACCTGGGCGCGGATCCGGAGCGGGATCGTTGGTGGCGTACGTGCTCGGCATCACGGACTTGGACCCGCTGGAGTACGATCTCCTCTTCGAGCGCTTCCTCAATCCAGAACGTGTGTCGATGCCGGATTTCGACGTGGACTTCTGCATGGAGGGTCGCGACCGGGTGATCCAACACGTCAGCGAGCGCTACGGTGTCGACGCCGTCAGCCAGATCATTACTTTCGGCACGATGGCGGCCAAGGCGGTGGTGCGCGACGTTGCTCGCGTGCAGGGTAAGCCTTATGGGCTGGCGGACAAGTTATCGAAGCTGATTCCCTTCGAAGTCGGCATGACCTTGAACAAAGCCATGGCCGAGAGCGCGGAACTCGCCGAGTTCGTGGATGGTAACGACGAAGTCGGCGAGATCATGGACATGGCGTACAAGCTCGAAGGCATCGTGCGTAATGTCGGACGGCACGCCGGAGGGGTGGTGATCGCCCCAAGTGCGCTGACCGACTTCGTGCCGCTCTACACGGAAGATGTCGGTGCGAGTCTGGTCTCACAGTTCGATAAGGACGATGTCGAAAGAGCCGGCTTGGTCAAATTCGACTTTCTTGGTCTCAAAACGCTGACGATCATCGATTGGACCGTCAAGCACGTCAACGAAAAACGCACCGGGGGCGAAAGACCCTTGGACATCGATCGTATCGAACTCGACGATCCGCAAGCCTATGCACTGCTCAAAGAGGCCAAAACCACGGGCGTGTTTCAGCTTGAATCGCGAGGGATGAAAGAACTGATCGCCAAGCTCAAGCCCGATAGCATTGATGACATCATTGCGTTGGTCGCTTTGTTTAGACCCGGTCCGCTGCAGTCCGGTGCGGATACGGACTACATCAATCGCAAACACGGCAAGGAACCGGTGGTGTATCCGCATGCCAAGCTCGAAACCGTGTTGGAAGGCACGTATGGGGTTGTACTCTACCAAGAGCAGGTGATGCAGGTCGCACAGGAGCTGGCAGGCTTCAGTCTGGGTCAAGCCGATCTCCTGCGGCGGGCTATGGGCAAGAAAAAGCCCGAGGAAATGGCGCGCGTGCGCGAGCAATTCTTGACGGGTACGGCCGGCAACGATGTCGACCAAAAGTTGGCGAACGAGATCTTCGATCTGATGGAGAAGTTCGCGGGCTATGCATTCAACAAATCGCATTCAGCGACCTATGCCATCGTCAGCTATCAAACCGCCTGGCTCAAAGCGCACCATCCTGCAGAATTCATGGCTGCTAACCTATCCGCCGAAATGCACAACATCGATCGTGTCGTAGTGCTCATCGACGAAGTGCGCAACATGCGCGTGGCGTTACTGCCGCCGAGCGTCAATCTCAGTCAGTTCCGCTTCTCCACACAGAATGACAGCATCGTCTACGGGCTTGGTGCCGTCCGTGGCGTAGGCGAGGGACCGGTTGCCGCCATCGTCGAAGCCCGCCAGACGCGCAGTTTCGACAATCTGCAGGACTTCTGCTTGCGTGTCGATGCGAAAAAGGTCAACAAGCGCGTTTGTGAAGCGCTCATCAGCTCCGGTGCCATGGACGAGTTCGCCTGGCCGGGTGAAGATCCCAACCACACCCGGGCGCGTCTCGTCGCGGAACTCGGCCCTGCGATGCAAAGTGCGGAGCAGACGGCACACAACGCGGCGGCGGGCATCAGTGATCTGTTCGGCGGCATCGACTCGCAGCTTCAAGTCAGCGCGCCCGTAGAAGCGTGCGGCGAGGGCCGCAGCAGCGAGTCGCTACCCGCACTCACCACGCGGGCTCGATTACAGGGCGAAAAAGAGGCCCTTGGGTTGTATTTGACCGGTCATCCGATCGAGGAATACGAAGAGGAGTTGGGCAACTTCTGCCGGCGCCGCATCGTCGAATTGCGAGCGGAACGGAAGAACCAGTGGGTCAGCGGCATGGTCGTCAGCACGCGTATCATGAAGAGCCGCCGTGGCACGCCGATGTGTTTTCTCGTGCTTGACGATCGTACCGCACGTATCGAGGTATCGTTGTTCCCCGACGCGTTCGAAAAGTACGGCCGAAAGGTCGCCAAAGATCAGTTGCTGGTGATCGAAGGCGAGGTGCAAACGGATGACTTCAGCGGCGGTTTGTCGTTACGCGCTGAGCGTGTTTTCGACATTGCCGAAGCACGCCAGCAATTCAGCCGCGGTTTTCTCATCGACTTTAGTGTCGAGGGAGTTCCGCAGGACTTCAGTCCGACGCTCAAGAAGGTGATCCAACCGTATCGTGCGAACGGTGCGGGCTGTCCGATTACGATTCTGTATCTGGCCGACCAAGCGCAAGCTCGTATCAGTCTAGGGCGAGAGTGGCAGGTACAAGCCAGCGACGAATTGTTGCACACGTTGCGTGAGGAATTCGGCAGCTGCGTCGAGCTGCAGTACAGTCGCGCGAGCTGATGGCATCCGCGCAACGGGACGTCGTCGATGTCGCCGTGAGACGCCTGCTCGAAGAGGTCGGCCAGCGTCGGGTTTTTATCGGCTTTAGCGGCGGGTTGGATTCGGCGGTGCTGCTGCATGCGTGCGCGCGGTGGTACGCGGGTCTTCGAACGGATAGTGCTGCGGGCGCGCGCAGTGGGCGAGAACCGCCTTGCGCGATCCACGTCGATCATGGGTTGCACGCTGAGGCCACCGAGTGGCAAGCGCATTGTGCGGCCTATGCTGCGTCCCTGCAGGTCGAATTTGTGACGCACACGGTCGATGTCGATCGCTCCGGCAATGTCGAAGCGAACGCGCGGCGCGCCCGTTACGAAGTGTTCGCTCGCGTTGTACCTCGCGGTGGGATTCTGTTGTTGGCGCATCATGCTGACGATCAGCTCGAGACGCGACTGTTGCGATTTCTGCAAGGCCGCGGGCTGATGAGTATGCCGCAGCTGCGCCGGTCCGGCGAGATGGACATCTACCGGCCGCTTCTTGAGTGCACGCGTCGAGAACTCATGGCTTATGCGCGTGCCGAGGGTGTGTCCTGGATCGACGATCCGTCGAACAGCGACACAGACTTGGATCGTAATTTCTTGCGTCACGAGATTTTGCCGAAGCTCGTGGAGCGGTGGAGCGATTTGTCAAAGCGGGTCGCGCGACAGGTACGCGATGCCGAAGGCGTGCGCGCGGCGCTCGATGCCGTCACCGGGCACTGCAGCGATATCGTGCCGCTCGCCGATATACCGCAACAGCAAGACGCGGCGGTCGCGTGGTTGCGCAGTTACCTCAAGCATCGTGGCGTATTTCAAGTCACGGATGCAGCCCTCGCGGATTTCTGGCGCAGCGCTCAGGAACGACAAGCCGCGCGCCTGGAAGTGCAGGCCGTGTGGCATGAGCAGGGCAGCGGCCGCGGCCTGTTGCTGAGAAAGGGGTCGGACCTCGTTTATCGGTCGCCGGAGGGGGGGCCGTAGAGGTGGTATTTCTCGGATGAGGTTTGAGGTTGGGCAGGGCTTTTGCTATCTTGCAATCCCATCTTGAACGAGCCGTAATGGCTTGAACTACGCCCCCTGTCTTACCGTCTTCGGCCTGCACTCGATCCACGCCGGAAGTCGTAGAAGTTGTGGTGGTGCTGTAAACGATGGGGTTGCATGACCAGATTTGTGTTCGTAACGGGTGGTGTGGTGTCCTCTCTCGGCAAGGGGATCATTACGGCCTCGCTGGCGGCCCAGCTCGAATCCCGTGACCTCAAAATCAACATCCTCAAGATGGATCCCTACATCAACGTGGACCCCGGCACCATGAGCCCGTTTCAACATGGTGAGGTGTTCGTCACTCGTGACGGCGCGGAAACGGATCTGGATCTGGGTCACTACGAGCGTTTCTCGAACTCGACGATGACGCGTCACAACAACTTCACCACGGGCAGCATCTATGCCGAGGTGATCCGGCGGGAGCGCCGGGGTGACTACCTGGGCGGCACCGTGCAGGTGATTCCTCACGTGACCGATGAAATCAAGCGACGCATCCGCTTGGTGGCCGAAGGCATGGATGTGCTCATCGTAGAAATCGGCGGCACCGTAGGGGATATCGAGTCGCAGCCGTTTCTCGAAGCCATCCGGCAACTCCGCCTGGAAGTGGGCCGCAATCGGACGCTGTTCATCCATTTGACCTACGTGCCCTATCTGCGCAAAGCCGGAGAGATCAAAACTAAACCCACGCAGCACTCCGTAAAGGAATTTCGCTCAATAGGGTTGCAGCCCGACATTCTGGTGTGCCGTTCCGAAGATCCGCTACCGCGTTCGGCCAGACGCAAGATCGCACTATTTACCAATGTCGAAGAGCGCGCCGTGGTGTCGAGCTACGATGTCGACTCGATTTACGAAGCGCCGCAGATGCTGCACGAGGAAGGCCTGGACGACTACGTTGTCGAACAGCTCGGCCTCGAGTGCGGTGAGATTGACCTTGCCGAGTGGCGTGCCGTGGTCGAAGCGGAGCGTCACCCGCAGCAAACCTTGAATCTCGCGTTCGTGGGCAAGTACCTGGACCTCCTCGATGCGTACAAATCGCTGATCGAAGCCGTCAAACACGCCGGGATACACACACGCACTAAAATCAACATCAACTACATCGACGCCGAAGATCTGGAACGCGAGGGCCCGGAAGTGCTCGACCACGCCGATGCCATCTTGGTGCCGGGTGGGTTTGGACGACGAGGGTTCGAAGGCAAAATCATGGCTGCGCGATATGCGCGCGAGCACCGTGTGCCGTATCTCGGCATCTGCTATGGCTTGCACGCTGCCGTGATAGACATCGCCAGGCACTGTGTCGGGCTCGAAGGCGCCCACAGTACTGAAATCGAGGATGCCCCTAAGCACCCGGTGATTGCGCTGATCACCGAGTGGACGACGAGCGGTGGCGGGGTGGAGATGCGCGACAATGAGAGTGATCTCGGCGGCACCATGCGGCTTGGGGAACAAGTGTGCGTGCTCAATCAAGGCTCGCTCGCGGAGCGGGTGTATGGGGAGCGGCTGGTTCGCGAACGTCACCGACACCGGTTCGAGGTCAACAACAACTATGTCGAAGCCTTGCAAGCCAACGGTCTGGTCGTCGCGGGCCGCTCCGAAGACGGCGAGCTGGTGGAAATGATCGAGATTGCCGATCACCCGTGGTTCCTCGCCTGCCAATTTCATCCGGAGTTCACCTCGTCTCCGCGCAAGGGTCATGCCCTGTTCAGTGGTTTCGTCGAAGCCGGCAACCAGCACGCTCGGGAGCGGGATGGTGAAGCAGCGGCGGTGAGTGTCACGGGCCAGGAAGGCGCCAATGCAGCTCTGTGATTTCGAAGTCGGTGGCGATGCCCCGCTGTTCCTGATTTCTGGACCCTGCGTCATCGAATCGGAAGCACTGGCGCTCGATACCGCGGGCATGCTGGCGGAGATGTGCCGAGAAATGTCGATTCCGTTCATTTACAAGAGCTCCTTCGATAAAGCCAACCGTTCCTCGAAGGACAGCTTCCGCGGTCCGGGCATCGACCAAGGGCTTGCGATACTGGACAAAGTCCGGCAGCAAATCGGTGTGCCGGTACTGACGGACGTTCACGAGGACACACCGTTTGCCGAAGTGGCCTCAGTCGTAGATGTGTTGCAAACACCGGCGTTCTTGTGCCGTCAGACCAACTTCATCGTCAATGTGTGCGCACAGGGCAAACCCGTGAATATCAAAAAGGGCCAGTTTCTCGCCCCGCTGGACATGCTGCACGTGGCCGCCAAGGCTAAGTCGACTGGCAACGAACAAATCATGGTCTGCGAACGCGGCGCAAGCTTTGGCTACAACAATCTGGTCTCGGACATGCGTAGCTTGAAGTGGTTGCGAGAAACCGCCTGCCCGGTGGTATACGACGCCACCCATTCGGTACAGATGCCCGGAGGACGAGGCAGCACTTCCGGTGGTGACCGGGAGATGGTGCCGTTGCTGGCGAGAGCCGCCGTCGCTGCAGGCGTTGCCGGTCTGTTCATGGAGTCCCACCCCAATCCCGAGGCAGCCAAATCCGATGGTCCGAACTCCTGGCCGTTGGGCCTGATGCGGGAGTTACTGGAGCAACTCGTCGAGCTGGACGGGGTAGTGAAGGGCAAACCGCTATTGGAGAACCGTGTTTAGCGTGCGGTGCGAGCAATTCTTTAGGTAGTAATCAGACTATGAGCAAAATTGAAACGGTACGCGCGTGGGAGATCCTCGACTCGCGTGGCAATCCGACCGTCGAAGCAGAAGTAGTGACCGCCGCGGGGGCCAGGGGTCGGGCGGCGGCCCCTTCCGGAGCATCCACCGGCAGTCGGGAGGCATTGGAATTGCGCGATGGTGACGCGAGTCGTTATCTCGGCAAGGGTGTGTACCACGCGGTGGCCAACGTCAACGACACCATAGCCGGCGCCTTGTGTGGACAGGACGTCGGTGAGCAAGCCGCCATCGACGGTAAACTGATCGAACTCGACGGCACTGACAATAAAGCCAGGCTTGGCGCGAATGCAACGCTGGCAGTGTCGCTCGCTGCAGCCAAGGCGGCGGCAGCCGATCAGGGTGTGCCGTTGTTCCAGCACGTCAACCGACTCGCCGGTGCACCGACCATGTCGATGCCGGTACCTATGATGAATATCGTCAACGGCGGGGAACACGCGGACAACAACGTCGATATCCAGGAATTCATGATTCAGCCGGTATCGATGCCGAGTTTCGCCGAAGCGCTGCGCGCCGGTGCCGAAATTTTTCATCACTTGAAGCAGGTCTTGAGCGGACGCGGGCTTTCCACAGCCGTTGGCGACGAAGGTGGCTTTGCACCCAATCTCGAGAGCAACGCGCAAGCATTGGAAGTCATCGCTGAGGCGGTCGGTAACGCCGGGTATGCCCTGGGTGCCGATGTGACGCTTGCGCTCGACTGTGCGGCTTCCGAGTTCTACAGCGATCGGCAGTATCAACTCGTTGGGGAAGGTGTGGTTTACGACAGTGCGGGGTTTGCCGACTATCTGGGTCAGTTGTGTGCCGCGCATCCGATCGTATCCATCGAAGACGGCATGGACGAGTCTGATTGGGCAGGCTGGAAACTGTTGACCGAGCGGCTTGGCGGGAGTTGCCAGCTTGTAGGCGACGACTTGTTCGTCACCAATACCCAGATACTGGAGCGCGGCATCGAGGAAGGCGTGGCCAACTCGATTCTCATCAAATTCAATCAGATCGGTACGTTGACGGAAACCTTGGAGGCCATTGCGATGGCAACAGCGGCGGGGTATACCAGCGTCATCTCGCACCGCTCCGGCGAAACCGAAGACACCACTATTGCCGATCTGGCCGTCGGCACCGGTGCCGGTCAAATAAAAACGGGTTCGCTGTGTCGCAGCGATCGAGTTGCTAAGTACAATCAGTTGTTGCGCATCGAGCAAGCGCTGGGCGCTACCGCCGCCTACGCCGGACGCCATGCCATCAATGCGCCAGTCGGAGCAGGTGCATGAAAAAACTCGTCATAGCTGCCGTCGTAGTGCTTGTGTGGCTGCAGTATGCACACTGGTTCGGCACTTCCGGCTACTTTCAACAGAAGCAATTGTCCGACCAGCTCGCCGATAAGCGCGAAAAAATTGTCGTGCTCGAGCGGCGCAACCAAATCCTGACCGCCCAAGTACTCGCGCTGGCTAAAGACCCCAAGGTGTTGGAGGCGCGCGCACGTCACGATCTCGGGCTGGTCAAGAGCGGCGAAGTCTTCTTTCTCGTCCCTGACAGGCAGCTTTAGTGGCTCGAACCGATTTTGTGGCGACCGCTACCCCATCCGGTGCGTTACCGGAGGTCACCATCAAGCGGTTACCGACTGACTGGCGTGTACACGAGGTGCTGGACATGCCGCTCAGCGGTAGGGGCGAACATGCCTATTTCTTAGTGGAAAAAACGTCACTCAACACCAGTGACGTTGTACATGAACTGGCCCGTGCCTACGCAGTGACGCCCCGGGAGGTCGGTTACTGCGGGCTCAAGGACAAACATGCCGTGACCAGCCAGTGGTTCAGCGTGCCGACGCCAACCGATGCCTGGCGCGTCGACGTGCCTGGCCTGCGTTGTCTTGACGTGCGGCGTCACGAACGCAAGCTTAGACGCGGGCAGCATGCCGCCAACGCGTTCGAGATCATGCTGAGACCAGCCCTAGCGACGCAAGAGGTAGAATCGCACTGTGCCGGCTTGAACGCTCCATTCGCCAATTACTTCGGCATACAAAGGGTTGCGCAAGATCACATCGACGAAGCCAAGGCCTGGTTGAATCGACGCCGCCAACAACAGCGTTCGCGACACCGTCGGGGATTTCATCTGTCCGTGCTGCGATCCTATCTCTTCAACGAAGTATTGAGTGCGCGCGTAGCACGGGTTAATTTCGCAACGTTGATCGACGGCGACGTGGCGCACGACGGTATGCCAACGGGACCCTTGTGGGGACGGGGGCGATCGGCGACTGCCAGCGCTGCCTTGGCGATCGAGAGGGCAGCCCTTGAGCGGCACGAAGCGCTGCGTCACGAATTGGAATTCGCCGGCGTTCAACAAGGCCGACGGGTAATGGCCGTGACGCCCGCGAAATTGGCCTTCGCGCCAAGCGAAGGCGGGTGGCTTGTGGCGTTCCGTTTACCGCCTGGCAGTTACGCAACGACACTACTGCAAACCACATTCAGCGTTAAGGATGCTTCCAGACCGTGAGTGAAGTGAACTTGAGCGGTATCGGCATGACCTCCCAGCGCACGCGCAATCGCCTGGTCGCACGTCTGGCTGAACAAGGAATCGAGGATGAACGCGTGCTTCAGCGCATTGCGACGGTACCGCGCCACATCTTCGTCGACGAAGCGCTGGCTCATCGAGCCTACGAAGATACCGCGTTGCCGATTGGTCTTGGCCAGACCATATCCCAGCCGTTCGTCGTTGCGCTGATGACGCAATTGATCATGGCCGGTGCGCCGCGCAGCGTACTGGAGATCGGCACCGGCTGCGGATATCAAACAGCGGTGCTTGCCGGGCTGGTGGAGCGCGTATACACGGTGGAGCGGATCGAAGAGTTGTTGAAAAAAGCGCGCAGTCGCTTTGCGGCACTGCGCATGAGAAACATACACGCGCGTCTCGGCGACGGTTATGAAGGCTGGCCGGTACAGGCGCCGTTCGATGCCATCATCGCCACTGCCGCACCGGCAACCGTGCCCGACGCACTGCTGAAGCAATTGGTGCCGGGTGGACGGTTGGTCGTGCCGGTGGGTGGTGAAGGCGTGCAGGAGTTGCGGGTGATCGAAGCGGTGGATGACGGTTGGCAGGAATCGGTGCATGAGCAAGTGCGTTTTGTACCGATGCTGCCAGGGTCCGTAGCCTGATTTCGAGCGAGCAGTTGCGCGACGGAGAGAAAAATCGGGGGAGCGCCGCGCCAGAGCACCCCACCCGGTCAGCATCGGGGCTCATCGGTCGCGGACTGTTCATGGGTCTGGCCGAAGTCGTCCCTGGCGTATCCGGCGGCACGATCGCGCTGATCACCGGGATCTATAGGCAACTTGTCGAGGCACTGGCGAGTTTTGGACCCGACTCCTTAAGCTACATCACGCGACCGAAGGCGTTCATAGAGCGCCACCATCTGCCGTTCTTGCTCTGGCTGGGTTTGGGGATGGGTCTGGGCATCTTGCTGTTCGGCAACTTGATGAGCTACCTGCTCGCCAATTATGCACCGCTCGTGTGGGCGTTCTTCTTTGGGGTGATCTTGATGTCGGTGTGGATCATCGGTCGTGAGCGCCGCCGTTCTACGTTGTTGATTGCAGCACCTCTCGGTCTCTTGTTCGGGCTTGCCTTGCTGTGGTTGCCCGTGGCGTCTGCGAATGCCGGGCTGCTGCCGTTGTTCTTCGGCGGGGCGGTGGCTGTGTGTGCATGGTTGTTACCCGCCGTGTCGGGCAGCTACATGCTGTTGGTCATGGGGTTGTACGAGACGGTGATTCACGCGGTGGCGGAGTTCGATTTTGTCGTCATCGGCACCGTCGCGCTGGGCTGTGCGGCGGGGCTGCTCGTTTTTGCCAAACTTCTAGCGTGGTTGCTGGCGCGCTACTACGAGCCGGTGCTGAGTCTGCTAACAGGATTCATGCTGGGGTCGGTAGTCAAATTGTGGCCGTGGCAGGACGCCGGCCACGCCCGGGTCATTGACGCGCTGGTGACTGCAGAAACTTATGAAGTGCTGACGGGGCAACCCGGCAGGGTCGCGTTGGCAGTCGTGTGCGCCATCGTAGGTGGGCTGGGCATATGGGCGCTCTCGAAAGTCACCGATGTTTAGCAGCGGTTGCGGCGCTCGCCGCGGCGCTCGTACTGGTCGGCTGCGTGCCGCAGGGACGCCCGGTTGTCGCGGAAAGATCCCATAGCAAGGACGATCCACGGTCGGCCACGACCCGTTCTGGAGGTGTGCAAACCTACTTGGTGCGCAAGGGCGATACGCTCTACTCAATAGCCTGGCGGTTCCAGCTCGATCATCGTCGCTTTGCGCAAGCCAACGCGGTTCAGCCACCCTACACCATCTATCCTGGACAGCGCCTGCGCCTGACTCAGCAGATTACCGGGCGTGTACGTGAGACGCAGACGGCGCGGCACAGCACCCGCCGCTCTACGACCGAGCCTTCACCTCGGCGCGCCGCACCTTCCGCACCCACGGTCGCGCCCAAGCCGGCCTCCAATCCCCGTCCCTCAGTGCAGCCGGGCGGGTCCTGGCGGTGGCCGTTACCGCGGCAATTAGCTACGCCATTTGACGGTCGTGGTGTGGACTTTCAGATCGCTTCAGTGCAAGGGGCGGCTCGCCGAGTCGCAGCCGCTGGGGCGGGACAAGTGGTCTATGCCGGCAATGGGCTGGGTGGCTATGAACGTCTGATTATTCTCAAACATTCGCAGGACCTGCTCAGCGCCTATAGCTTCGACGGCAAGGCCTTGGTTGCTGAGCGGGCCGCGGTTAAAGCAGGCGAGCCAGTGGCCGACATAGAGGGTACGGGCCGCAAGCCGAAGCAAGTGCATTTCGAGATCCGCCGCAAGGGCAAACCGATCGATCCCCGCTCGCTATTGGACTAGGCGGACGCCAGGCAACATGGAGGGTGGCGGGTGCACACCGAAAAGAAAGTTTCATCGCCAAACGTATCGGCGCAAAGAGAATCCACGCAGGAATCCACGCATAAAGAACCAGCGCAAAAAGAACCCACGCGGAGAGATGCGACGCTGGATGAACAGCGGCTTGCTCGTGATGACGGGGCGCAGGCAGAGAGTTCGACCGGCGAGGAGTCACCGGACGCAACGCAGCTGTATCTTCAAGAGATCGGTCACGCCCCGCTACTGACGCCGGAAGAAGAACGCCATTACGGACGGTTGGCCAGGGATGGGGACGAAGCCGGCCGCAAGCGCATGATCGAAAGCAACCTACGCCTCGTCGTGAAGATTGCGCGACGGTACCTCAATCGCGGCCTGTCGCTGTTGGACCTCATCGAGGAAGGCAACTTGGGATTGATTCATGCCGTTGGCAAATTCGATCCCGAACGCGGTTTTCGTTTTTCGACCTATGCCACGTGGTGGATTCGCCAAGCGATCGAGCGCGCGATCATGAACCAGACCCGAACGATCAGATTGCCCGTGCACGTGGTGAAGGAAATGAACTACTACTTGCGCGCCGCGCGGGAACTGTCGCAAAAACTCGACTACGATCCGAAACCGGAAGAGATCGCCGCACTGATCGACAAACCCGTGGACGATGTGCGCCGCATGCTCAAACTGAGTGAGCGAGTGGACAGTATCGATGCGGTCAGGGACACCGCCGATCGCAGTCGCTTGGAGATGATCGCCGATGAAAACTCACCGGACCCGGCCGTGCAGGTGCAGCGCTCGGACATGTTCGCCAAGTTGGATCTGTTGCTGAACGATTTGTCGCGCAAACATCAGGAGGTGATCAGCCGCCGCTTTGGCCTGCGTGGACACTCCCGAGCAACCCTCGAAGAAGTGGGATCGGAAATCGGTTTGACGCGTGAACGGGTGCGGCAGATTCAAGTAGAGGGATTGAATCGCCTAAGGCGTTCGCTGGAGGAGCACGGTATCAATCCGGAGCAAGTGTTTTAGCCCGGTCTGGCGTTCTAATGTACTTTGCTCAGCGTTCGAGCAGAGCCAACTTGCCGGGCTTGCCGTCCCACTCTTCGGCATCTTCGGGGGGGTCCTGCTTTTCCGTGATGTTCTCGAAAACCTCGCTGAGCTCGGCATTGAGTTCGAGGAAGTTCTGCTGATCCTCGGGGAGTTCATCCTCGGAAAATATGGCGTCGACGGGGCATTCGGGTTCGCACAACGCGCAATCGATGCACTCGTCGGGGTGAATGACCAACATGTTCGGACCGGCATAAAAACAATCTACCGGGCAAACTTCCACACAATCAGTGTGTTTGCACTTGATGCAATTCTCGCCAACCACGAACGTCATATAGGCGCCTATGCTCAAAAAAAGGGAGCTATTCTAGCCGATGATACTTGCGTGTCGAGCCGCAATTTAGGGTTCTGACAGTGCCTCCTTCAGCGCATAAATCAAAGCCAGCGCGGCCTTCGGCGTGAGTTCGTCCGGATCGGTCTGACCGATGCCTTCTAACACAGCCTGCTCCGCTGGGGTCGGCCCGGTCACTGGTGCGGCGGATGTCCTCCTGGGGCTCGTCGCCCCGTCTGGGCGGTTTTGAGTCGCGAATAAATCGGCCTGCAAGGGGTGCGGGTTTTCGAAGCGCTGCAAATGCTCGAGTGCCGCTCGCAATACGCTTCGCGGCATGCCGGCCAGCTTGGCCACTGCAATGCCGTAGCTCTCGCTCGCCGGTCCTTCCTCGACCCGGTAAAGAAAGACGATGTCCCCCTGATGTTCCGCTGCGGTCATGTGGACGTTGGCGATGCCGGGCAGCTGATCGGGCAGTGCAGTCAATTCGAAGTAGTGCGTTGCGAACAAGGTCAGCGCTCGCGACTGCTGCGCGAGGTGTTCGGCCGTCGCCCAGGCCAATGCCAAGCCGTCGAAGGTGCTGGTGCCGCGGCCGATTTCGTCGAGCAGCACCAGACTCTTTGCAGTTGCGTTGTGCAAAATGTAAGCGGTTTCGGTCATCTCCACCATGAACGTCGAACGTCCGCCGGCGAGATCGTCGGAGGCGCCGATGCGGGTAAAAATACGATCGATGGGTCCGAGTGTCGCCGCTTGCGCCGGAACGTAACTGCCGCAGTACGCCAACAGACAAATCAATGCGGTTTGCCGCATGTACGTCGATTTTCCACCCATGTTGGGTCCTGTGAGAATGAGCATGTGGCGCTCATCGTCAAGCAGCACATCGTTGGCGATGAACGGCTTGTCGCTGGCGGCTTTGACGACCGGATGCCAACCCCCAGCGATTTCGATACCGGGTGTGGATGTGAGTTGCGGTGCGCAGAACCCGAGGGTGAGCGCGCGCTCTGACAAACAAGCCAACACATCGAGCGTAGCCAGTGCGTGGCTCGCCGCGCGCAACTCAGCCTGGGTTGCGTTGATGCGTTCGAGCAGTTCCTGGAACAAGCGCTTTTCGAGCTGCAGCGCCCGTGCCTGGGCGCTCAGGGCGCGTTCTTCAAATGCTTTCAGATCGGGTGTGATGTAACGCTCGGCGTTCTTCAACGTTTGGCGCCGCACGTATTCAGCCGGGATGGCGTCGGCTGCGGCTTTCCCGGTTTCGATGTAGTAGCCGTGCACCCGGTTGTAACCGACCTTGAGTGTGTTGATGCCGGTGCGCTCGCGTTCTTTGCGCTCCAAGTCGGCGAGCCAACGTGCGGAGTTTTGCGTGAGGTCGAACAGTTCGTCGAGTTCCTCGTCATAACCGCGGGCAATGAAGCCGCCATCGCGGATGGTCGCGGGGGGTGTTTCCACCAGGGCGGTCGTCAGCAGGTCAACGAGTGGTGCGAAGTCGCGTAAGTCTTCGACAAGCGCCGTGTTCAGCTCAGTATTCAGCGCAGCGCAGGCGTCTTTGACCTGCGGGAGACGTTGCAGCGTCGTTGCGAGGCGTTCGAGATCCCGTGGTGAGGCACTACCCAACGCGGCGCGCGTGAGGATGCGATCCAGATCGCTTGCGCCATTCAACGTCGAGCGAAGCGCTTCATGGGTACCGTGTTTGAGCGCTGCCTCCATCCACTCGTGGCGCGCTTCGATTGTAGCGATGCGGCGCGTGGGCGCGTGCAGCCATTCGCGCAGGCGTCGCGAACCCATGGGTGTACAAGTCGTATCCAGCAAACCGAGAACGGTGAAGCTATCGTCGGTAGCGTCGACGGCGGTGGAGGTGTCGATTTCCAGGTTGCGCCGTGTCTGTGGGTCCAGATTGACGACCTCGGTTGTGTCGGCTAAGCGAATGTGTTGGATGAACTCCAGCGGCTGGCACTGCGTCGTTCTCGCGTAGGTGAGTGCCGCATGGAGCGCGCCAATGCAAGGGTTATTAGGGTCCAGGCCCGTGGTGGCGCAGATGTCTCGTGCGAAGTGCACCTCGAGTTGCCGGCGGCTCTGTGCGGGTTCGAAATCGAGGCTGGGACGGGTGCGCACCGCGTACCCCTGGGCTTCGATACGGGTCTTTAACGAGGTCGCGAGATCCGTAGCGGTGTCCGAGGTCTCGGGGATCAACACCTCGGCCGGTCGCTGTTGAGCCAGGTATTCGTCGAGGTTGCCGGTATCGATCTCTGCGACGTCGACGTGGTCGTCGGCCAAACTGAGCCGCGCGCACCCGACGGTCGCCTCACGGCTGCCGACATTGAGGGCGAGAAGGGCGTTGACCTGCCGTTCTTCGATGAGGGTGTCGTCGGTGAGCGTGCCCGGTGTCACGATGCGCTGCACCGCGCGTTCGACGGGTCCTTTCTTACCCGGCGCGTTGGGGTCGCCGACCTGTTCGCAGATAGCGACCGTAACGCCGAGCTTCACCAGCTTGGCCAGATAGGCATCGACCGCGTGGAAGGGCACGCCGCACATGGGGATCGGCGCACCGGCGGACTGCCCGCGTGTGGTCAGCGTGATGTCGAGCAACTGGGCGGCGCGTTCGGCATCTGCATAGAACAGTTCGTAAAAGTCGCCCATGCGGTAAAACACCAAGTCATCGGGATGCTGCGCCTTGATCGCAAGGTACTGTTGCATCATCGGGGTGTGGGTGCCGAGATCGGTCGGCACCGCGGAATGGGCAGGTGGTTTAGGCATTGCTGGCGTTATTGTAAGCGAACGGCTTGGAGAGAGCTGAGAAAATGGCCATTGGGTCGTATTGGGGGTTGCGATGGGATACTGTTTGAATATACAGTAATCGTGCTGACTCCAATTTGCTAGGAACTTCCCACGATGGCCAACGGCGCAAAAATCAACGACAAATCCAACGACAAATCCAATGATGGTGATGGACAGAACTCTGGAAAAAACCCTGGAAAAAACCCTGGAAAGAAAGCTGACGTGAATCCCGAGAAAGAGCGGGCACTGAGTGCCGCGCTGGCGCAAATCGAGCGTCAATTCGGCAAGGGTTCGATGATGCGCCTCGGTGATCATGAACAAGTCGCCATCCCGTCGATATCCACGGGTTCGCTGGGTTTGGACGTGGCTTTGGGTATCGGCGGTCTGCCTCGCGGTCGTGTAGTCGAGATCTACGGTCCCGAGTCTTCGGGCAAAACCACGCTCACGTTGCAAGTTGTCGCTGAGGCGCAAAAACTCGGCGGCACGTGTGCGTTCATCGATGCCGAGCACGCGCTCGACCCGCAGTATGCACAAGCCCTTGGAGTCGATACGGACGATCTGTTGGTGTCGCAACCGGATACCGGCGAACAAGCGCTGGAGATCTGTGACATGCTTGTGCGCTCCGGTGCAGTGGACGTGGTCGTGGTCGACTCTGTCGCCGCGCTCACACCCAAGGCGGAAATCGAAGGCGAGATGGGCGACACTCATGTCGGTCTTCAAGCCCGCTTGATGAGTCAGGCATTGCGTAAGATGACCGGCAACATCAAGCAGTCCAATACGCTCGTCATCTTCATCAACCAGATCAGAATGAAGATCGGGGTGATGTTCGGCTCACCGGAAACCACCACAGGCGGTAACGCGTTGAAATTCTACTCGTCAGTCCGATTGGATATTCGCCGCATCGGTGCCGTCAAGGAAGGCGACGAGGTCGTGGGCAACGAAACCCGCGTCAAAGTGGTCAAGAACAAGGTCGCACCACCCTTCAAGCAAACCGAATTCCAAATCATGTATGGTCGCGGCATTCACCGTACTGGTGAAATCCTGGAGCTGGGTGTGCAGCAGGGCATCGTCGAGAAGTCGGGTGCCTGGTACGCCTACAAGGACGACCGCATCGGACAAGGGCGCAAGAACGCGGCGGAGTATTTAGACGAGCACGAAGCGGTTCGCGATGAAATCGAGCGCACCATCCGCGCGCAACTCATGCCACAACTGAATGCGGTACAGGAAGGTGGCGACGTGGTCATTCCGGAAGCAGCCCAAGACAGTCTCTAGAACACGCTGCACTTAAGGGTGACCACCGATCGTGATCAGCATCAGGCGGAACAGATAGACGAGGAGACCCGGGCAACGCGTGCAGCCCTTTCCCGCCGCATGTACGCGACCGCGTTGCGTATGCTGGCACGCCGCGAACATGGCGAGGAAGAACTGCGCAGAAAACTGCTGGCGAAGTTCTCGGCTTCGAGTCGCCAGCGCGCACGCGTGTGCTTTAACACGCCGACTGTTGCGGATATCCGTTCCGAGACCACCGCTGAGACAGTCGGTGAGTTAACGGGTGAACTCATCTGTGAGTTAATCAGTGAGTTAATCGGTGTATTAGTCAAAGAAGGCTATTTATCGGACTGCCGTTTCGTCGAGACCTACGTGCGATCCCGAGTCAACCGAGGGTACGGGCCGAGTTTCATCGCCAACGAACTCGCCAGCAAGGGGGTGCCGCAGCATCTGATCGACTCTGCCCTGTACGAGTTTGCGGATGCGTGGCGGCACCTCGCGGCGACTGTGGTTGAGCGGCGCCATAGAGATTTTCGCAAGGATGCCAAAAACTGGGGCAAGGCAGTGCGCTTTCTGACGCGTCGGGGCTTTGCCAGCGACGTGGTCGCCCATGTCGTAGGCATCCGACCGCCGTCACCCTCTGACTGAGGCCGCGGCGGCAAGTGCCAAACCCGGCGCACTAATTTATACTTGCCCGCCTTTTTTTGACCACATTCGGTATCTGATGAAAACGGCGGAGCTACGCGAGGCTTATCTAGCGTTCTTTGAGTCCAAAGGGCACCGTCGTGTCGCATCGTCGAGTTTGATCCCGCATGACGACCCGACATTGCTCTTCACCAACGCAGGCATGAACCAGTTCAAGGACCCATTGCTGGGACGGTCAGATCCCGGTTACCGGCGTGCGACGTCCTCACAGCGCTGCGTACGGGCTGGCGGCAAGCACAATGACCTTGAGAACGTCGGCTTTACCGCCAGACATCTGACGTTCTTCGAGATGCTCGGCAATTTCAGTTTCGGCGAGTATTTCAAGGAAGACACCATCAGCTGGGCCTGGGAGTTCGTGACGCAGGTTCTAAAGCTGCCTGAGGAAAAAATCTGGGTCACGGTACATCCAAGCGATGACGAGTCTCGAGCTTACTGGATCGATACCATTGGATTACCAGCGGAGCGGGTCATCGATCTGGAAGAGAATTTCTGGACCATGGGTGATACCGGCCCGTGTGGACCTTGCACCGAGTTGTTCTACGATCATGGACCCGAAGTGCAAGGGGGTCCGCCAGGCTCGCCTGATGAGGATGGCGACCGTTACATAGAATTCTGGAATCTGGTATTTCCTCAGTTCGACCGCGCACCGGACGGCAAGCTGACACCGCTGCCGCAGCCGGGGGTAGATACGGGCATGGGGCTCGAGCGTATTACTGCAATCCTGCAAGGGGTGCACAGCGTCTATGAAATTGACTTGTTTGCCAAGCTCATGCTCGCTGCAGGTCAATTCGCAGGGATCACGAACACCCAGGACGTATTGGCCAACGCCTCGTTGAGAGTGATCGCTGATCACATCCGCTCCAGTGCCTTTTTGATTGCGGATGGTATCGCTCCGGGTAATGAAGACCGAGCCTATGTGTTGCGCCGCATCATCCGCCGTGCGCTGCGGCACGGCCACAAGCTTGCAATCGAGGGTCCGTTCTTTCACAAGCTCGTGCGTGTGCTGGTCGAGGAAATGGGGGACGCCTATCCGCTTCTGCAAGAGCGGGAGCGCCACATCGCATCGGCTCTCGAGCAGGAGGAAATCCGGTTCGGTGAAACTCTGAATCAGGGCATGTCGGTGCTTACCGCCCGTCTTGACGAACTGCAGGGCGACATGCTTCCCGGAGACACCGTCTTCGAGCTTTACGATACCTATGGTTTTCCGGTTGACCTGACGGCAGACATCGTTAGGGAAAAAGGCTTGGACGTCGATCTTGCCGGGTTCGAAGCAGCGATGGAAAAGCAACGCGAGCGCGGTCGTGCCGGTGCCAGCTTTAGCACTAGCCTCAGTCAGCGTATTCACGTCGCCGAGGCGATTGAATTTCGCGGCTATGATGAACTCGATAGCGATGCCGAAGTGTTGGCGACGTTCGATAGCGAAGGCGACCCGCTGAAGGCCCTGAATGCTGGGGATGATGGCGTGGTCGTCTTGAACCGGACCTCGTTCTATGCCCAAGCCGGAGGGCAAGTGGGCGACCGCGGACGCTTGGTGGCGAACGCGGGCGACACGATCTTTCGCGTTGACGATACTCTGGTTAGCGGCGACCAGAGTTTGCATGTCGGGTGTCTGGAACAAGGTACGTTGAAGCCGGGTAGTGCGGTCAAAGCGACAGTGGATGCGGGGTATCGCGAGGGGGTGAAGCGCAACCATTCTGCTACCCATCTGTTACATGCGACGCTGCGTAAGATGTTGGGTGACCACGTGCAACAAAAAGGCTCCCTGGTGACACACGACAGACTGCGTTTCGATTTTTCGCACGATGCTGCACTGTCGCACGGGGAAATGGTCAACATCGAACGTAAGGTCAATGAACTGATCCTCGGTAATACGGCAGTAGGTACCGAAGTCATGGATTTCGAAGACGCTACCGAGGCCGGTGCCATGGCGCTCTTTGGAGAAAAGTACGATGACCGGGTGCGCGTTTTAACCATGGGCGATGGCTACTCTGTCGAACTTTGTGGGGGCACGCATGTTAAGCGCACCGGGGATATCGGGCTGTTCAAACTGACTTCGGAAAGTGGCATTGCCGCAGGCGTGAGACGCATCGAGGCAGTGACGGGGATCGGGGCGCTCGACTATGTGCGCAACACCCAGAATATCGTCGAACGGCTGGAGGCGGAACTGAAGACCCCCCGCCAAGAATTGAGTGAGCGTGTGAGCGGCTTGGCTCGGGAGAATCGCGAGCTTCAGCGAGCGCTCGAACAACAAGCACGCCAACTGGCATCAGACACGGGCAGCCATCTAGCCGATCAGGCGATTAAGGTGGGGGACATACACTTTGTCGCTGCCAAAGTGCAGGGAGATGCCAAAGCGATGATGCAGACGTTGGACAGTTTGCGCTCCAAGTATTCGCGCGGAGTGTTCGTGCTGGCGACGCAAGCCGACGAAAAACTCAATGCGGTCGTGGGAATCAGCCGTGAGCTGAATGATCGAATGACTGCACCCGATCTCATGCAACGAGTGGGTGCGACAATGGGCCTCAAAGGGGGCGGGCGTCCGGATATGGCCCGCGCCGGCGGCAGCGTCCCGCAGGGAGACCTCGATGCCGTGCTCGAAACTGCGTTCGCGGATGCACGCGCCGTCGTGGAAAACACTTTCGGTTAGGCCAAGGCCTGGTTGCTGACGCTCATGACCCTTTACGTTCAAAAATACGGCGGTACCAGCGTGGGTGACCTCGAGCGAATTCGCAAGGTCGCCCGGCGCATCTCGCGGTACACGAAGCAGGGTCACCAAGTGGTCGCGGTGGCCTCGGCCATGTCGGGAGAAACCAACAGGCTCGTGGCGTTGGGTCAGGAAATGGCGGGTAGCAACGCGTCTCCGCGCGAAATGGACGTACTCACCGCCTCCGGCGAACAGGTGTCCGTTGCGCTGTTGGCGATGGCTCTGCAATTGGAGGGGGTGAGCGCCAAGTCCTACCTCGCTGATCAAATCTGCATCCAAACGGACTCGACCTTCGGCAAGGCGAGGATTTCACAAATTGACGACATTCGGTTGAGAACGGAAATCGAGGCGGGGGTTGTACCCGTCATTGCCGGCTTTCAGGGCGTGGACGTCGATGGTCAAATCACGACGCTTGGACGCGGGGGCTCCGACACATCCGCCGTGGCAGTGGCCGCCGCATTGAGCGCAGACGAATGTGAGATCTGCACCGATGTGGATGGGGTCTACACGGCCGATCCTCGTGTGGTGGACGGCGCGCGGCGGTTGGATCACGTGACCTTCGAAGAAATGCTGGAGCTAGCGAGCTTGGGATCGAAAGTTCTACATCCGCGATCCGTCGAGTTTGCGGGCCGTTATGGTGTGCCTTTGCGGGTATTGTCCACGTTTGTCGATGGCCCCGGCACTTTAATTACCGTTGAGAGTCCCAGTATGGAACAACCCATCGTATCCGGCATTGCGCACGCGCGAGACGAAGCGAAAATCACGGTCTCCGGTGTACCCGACATTCCCGGCATCGCCTCTAAGATTCTCGGGCCGGTCGGACGCGCGAACATCGAAGTCGACATGATCGTGCAGAACACCGGCGCTGACGACCTGACCGATTTCACGTTTACCGTTAAGCGCGAGGATTACGATGCTGCGCTGAATCTCCTGAACGGTGTTGCCAAAGAAATCCAGGCCCGCGCCGTGAGCGGTGACAACCAGATTGCTAAGGTATCGATAGTGGGTGTCGGCATGCGATCACACGCAGGCGTGGCCACGCGCATGTTCGATAGCCTGGCCTCTGAGAATATCAACATCCAAATGATATCCACCTCGGAAATAAAGATCTCCGTTGTAGTAGCCGAAAAGTACTTGGAGTTGGCGGTCAGGGCATTACACTCTGAGTTTGATTTGCAGGCAGAATAGGACGGTCTGTGGCCCGCAGCGGTGGCTCGAATGCGGGTTATTATCAAGGAGAAGGTGTGTGCTAATACTAACCCGCAGGGTGGGTGAGACGCTGATGATCGGGGACGATATCACGGTGACCGTGCTTGGTGTGAAGGGCAATCAGGTCAGAGTGGGGGTGAACGCACCGCGTGACGTCGCAGTCCACCGGGAAGAGATCTACGATCGTATTCAGAAGGAAACCGAGGCTCCCAAGAAAGATTAGGAGCAACTTCCCACTAAATGCTCAAATGGCGGAGACGTAGAGACGAGACAAACTTCCAACCGCCAACGCGATGTTTTCCGCTCAGCGGAAAACTCGGTAAGGTCGTCGCTCAAGCGACGACCGACAATGGCGGAGAGGGAGGGATTCGAACCCTCGATAGGGGTTACCTATACTCCCTTAGCAGGGGAGCGCCTTCAGCCACTCGGCCACCTCTCCGATTGAGCGCATCTTACTAGAAAGTCCGACAAAAATGGGGTCGGAGACAGTATTCTCATCGCTACTCCCCGTTCGTCGTCCCCACGAGGTTGTACTTCTTAAGATAGCCCCTGAGCTGGTGATAGGTCAGCCCCAACAATTCCGCCGCCTTGCGCTGGTTGTGCTTCGCGGCGGTCATTGCGCCGTCGATCAAGTCGATTTCGTAGTCGGCGATGTGCGATTTTAGATCGATGGGCAGCTTGGGCATGCCTGCAGGGGCAGGATCGGCGTCGAGATTTTGGGTCGTGGTGGCCGAACTCTGTGGGCGAAAGGGTGACTCGAAGGGATCGAAAATCACCTCATCCACCACTGCTTCGGGTTCGGTGCGGTACACGCATCGTTCGACAACGTTCTTGAGCTCACGGATGTTACCGGGCCAACGGTGCGCCTCGAGCGCTTCGATTACACCATGACTGAACCCCGCGAAGAGTTCGCGATCCAGCTCTTTGGCCATGTTGATGGCGAAGTGTTCCGCCAGCAGCATGATGTCCTCGGCCCGCTCGCGTAGCGGCGGAAGGGTGAGGACATCGAAAGCCAGGCGATCGAGCAGATCGGAACGGAACCGACCCTGTGCGGCGAGCGCCGGTAGATCTTCGTTGGTAGCGGCGACGATGCGCACATCGCAGGTCAGCGTTTTACTGCCACCGACGCGTTCGTACTCACCGTATTCTATGACGCGCAAGATCTTTTCCTGCACGAGCATGGAGGTGTTGGAGAGCTCGTCCAAAAACAGCGTACCTCCATGGGCGCGTTCGAAGCGACCGTGGTGGGTCTTGGTCGCACCGGTAAAAGCACCGGCTTCGTGGCCGAATAGCTCGCTCTCGAGCAGTGCTTCGGAGATAGCGGCGCAGTTCATCTTGACGAACTGGCTCTCCCAGCGATTGGATAAAAAGTGTAAGCGCGAGGCGATCAGCTCCTTGCCCGTACCGCGCTCGCCGACGATCAAGACGGGCTTCTCCAGAGGTGCGACAATGGACACCTGCTCCAACGTGCGGAGGAATTCCGGCGATTCGCCGATCATGCGTTCCGATTCTTGGCGCATATAAATTTTGACCAACAAATGGTGAGATCTACTATATTGCGAACAAGCGGGTGATCGCCAGGAAAATTTAACCCTAATAAAATCAAATAGTTATCAGTTCTTTGCAGACTGGCATGGATTATGTACTAGTAGGGGCGAGACATCGATAAACGTGCTAACGGAGGCATCATAAGACGATGAGTATTTTTTCTCGCTTGAGTGACATCATCAATTCGAACATCAACGCCATCCTGGACAAGGCCGAGGATCCAGAAAAGATGGTGCGCCTGATTATCCAGGAAATGGAAGAGGCTCTCGTCGAAGTGCGTAGCACGTCGGCCCGTGCGATTGCAGATCGCAAGGAATTGGAACGCCGCAGGGATTGGCACAGTACCGAAGCGGAAGAGTGGCAACGCAAGGCAGAGATTGCGGTCCGCAAGGGGCGTGACGATCTGGCCAAGGGAGCGTTAGTAGAGGGCAACAAGGCCGGTGAAGCAGTGACAGTCTTGACCGAAGAACTGGCCGCACTAGAAGATACGCTCGCCAAACTCAACGATGACGTTGGTGCATTGCAAGCTAAGATCAAGGATGCGAAGGCACGGCAGAACGCCATCATCGTGCGCGGTAAGGCTGCACAGACCCGGCTCGGCGTCCGGCGTACGCTCAGCGATCACAACATCGACGATGCCATACAGCGATTCGAGCAATACGAGCGCAAGATGGACGACCTGGAAGGACAGATCGAGTCCTACGACATGGGCCAGAAAACGCTGGCCGATGAGATTTCGGACCTGGAAGCGGACGAAGGTGTCGATGAACAACTCTCGGAACTCAAGGCCCGCATGGGGCAAGGTACACCCCCTGCACCGGGGGCGAATGACGGCGTGCACGATGTCAGACAAAATACATCAAACTAGTTGGTACCTAACACGAACTCGATGAGGAGCAAGTATGGACGGCATTGTCGTCGCCTTTTTTGTCCCAGCAGTCATCTTCATGCTGGTCGTGGCCCCCTGCTGGATATGGATGCACTACCGCAGTAAGCAGAAAGCCAGCGGTACCCTCTCGGAAACCGAGCGAGAGGAACTTGAAAGTCTTGCCATGCAAGCGGAGCAGATGCTCGAGCGGATCGACACCTTGGAAGCGATCCTGGATGCGCAAACGCCCGATTGGCGTAAGCAAGACATGGAACACGAACACGCACAAACTTACTAACGCTATTCGCTAAGGTAACCAAGTTGTCACCAAACAATTCCTCCCGTTACGATCGCGATCAAGACGAGGGTTCATCTACCTCGCGGGGCAATGCCGACGCCGACTTCAAAGAGGCAATGAGTCGCTTGGAAAGAGCGGTCCAAGAACTGGTCGGCGTCACAGCGGGTCAACTATCTGATCGAGCCACGAGGTTGATCGATGACACCAGTCAGCGCATCGAATCTGAATTGCGACTAAGGCGCGCGGACCCCGACCCGGAAATTTCCGACCGCCGTGCGCGCAGACGCGAACGCCGACGGCACCGGCATCAATTCAACGAACGCACGGATGACTATCGGTCCGGCAAAGGCCGACTCTACCGCGATACTCAGGATGAGAAGATTGCCGGAGTGTGTGCGGGTCTGGCACGTTACCTGGGCATGGAAACATGGGTGGTGCGCATGGGTGCGCTCACGGGCGCGGTATTCTTCCCGGTGGTGGTCATCCCGGCTTACTTCGTTGCCTATTTCGTCATGGGCACGAACCCTGATCTCGACGACCGTGAACGGCGGCCGCGACGTAGGCGTCGACGCCGTCGGAGCTCACAATCCGCCGGCGCGCGGTCTTCGAACGGCGGCAAGCAGAAACGTCAGAGAGACGACGAATTCACACCGGGCCGTAGCTTACGCTATACCAAAGGAGACGTGACCCAGGCCGAATTGCGATTGCGTCGCCTGGAATCGTTCGTGACCTCCAAACAATACGAACTCAAAAAGGAAATCGCCAAGATCGAGCGGGAGGAGGCGGCTTCGTGACCTCGAATCGCGCCGTAACATCGTGGTTGGTGACCGGGCTTGCTTCGCTGATGTTTCTCACGCTGGCTTTGACGGTGTTTGAAGCGGACGTTGCTGCCTCTGACGTCGAACCCTTCCAGAGAATCTACCTTACGGGCCCGCTGGAAGTGGACATCCGCCAGTCGCAGGGCGAATACAGAGTCGCACTGAAGTCAGACACGCATGTCGGCGGGGCGAGGCGCTTGCCGGTTTTCGAATACGGTGACGATGCACTCTACGTCATCGGTACCGGCGCCGAGCGGGTCCGGCTCACCATCCATACACCGCACTTGAGCGAGTTGATCACAGGTGATGGTGTCCTGGTCGAGTTGTCCGAGTTCGCTACGGACGAACTGGTCATGCAGGCCGAAGGCGACAGCCGTGTAACCATTGACAACGTGCATGCGCGAGACTTGATTATCGAGGGTAACGACAGATCACGCGTGCAGTTCTCCGGCAGAACGGATACGTTGGATATTTCGTTGCACGGACTGGCGAGGTTTACCGGAACTGAGCTTTTTAGCGTAGTCACACATGTGAGCGCGAGGGACCTGAGTCGCGCCGAAGTCTGGGTCACACAAATACTCGACGTCATGGTCGGTGAACTCGCCTGGGTGGGTTTTCGAGGGCAGCCGCGCGTCGCACAACGCGCCTTAAGCAATGCGGCAGCGCGATCTTATGCTATGGCCACGCCTCAACATTCGTTTGCGCTTTAGCGTTCGCACATACTGGGAGTAGGAATGGAAGTTTTCATCTTTATCGTCGCTATCGTCGCCATAAGCTGTGCTGCAGGAGTGATCAACAACTACATCAAGCTGCAGGAAAGGCGTGCCGATAGTAGCGTGGACGAGAATTATGCGACGGAGCTTGAGGAGTTGCGTGGGCGCATCGAAGTGCTCGAGCAAATCGTCACCGATGAGAAGTACGATCTCGACCGCAAGATCCGCAGCCTTGCGGAGTAACACAGCTCAGCATCGCGGTGAAAAACGGCTGCGCAAACACCCTCAGTCATCGTTGTCGAGCAAAACGTCCGGACGATCGGTAAACACGCCGTCGATGCCCAGGTTGCGCAGGCGCTGCGCGTGTCCGCGACGATTAACGGTGTAGGCGAAAACCCATAACCCAGCATCGTGAATGGCGCGTATGCGCGCAGCAGTCACGATGCGGGCATTGAGATTGACGGCGGTTGCGTCCAGCGCTCGAGCGACGTCGTGCCAGTCCGACTGCCATTGCTCGTAGAGCGGTGCCACCATTGACGATGAGTCCTGTGTGCGGAAGCTTGCGAGCTCGTCGTGGCGGAAGGACGAAACCAACACGGGCGCGGTGCAACTTGCGACCGTGTCGGCCACGACCTCTCCCGTATTGGCGGACTTCAATTCGATATTGACGCCGATCTGCGGTGAGCTGGCCGATGCCCACTGCAAGACGTCCTCGAGGCACGGAACCGACTCCCCATTGCTGAGTCGCGCAGCCGCTAGATGCGTACTCGACATGGTCGCAAGCTTGCCGCGGCTATCAGTGGTGCGATCGAGCGTGGGATCGTGGATGACCCTCAGTTGTTCGCGACGTTGTCGCGCATCGACCCGGCGTACGTCAAGCTCGATCATGGGGCAGCCAAGCACGGCGGCCAGGCGGAAGCTCTCCATACTGTTCTCCGGCGCAAGCCCGGCGGCGCCCCGATGACCTATGATGAGGAAAGGCGTCGCCTCTAGCTGTGCCGCCAGCCAGGTGGCTTCAGGCCGCGTCTTGGTCATCATAACTAAAGATATTTACGAGACAGGGCACTAGAATACGCGCCATGAGTTACGAAGTACTAGCGCGTAAGTTGCGCCCCGCTGGATTCGATGCTTTGGTGGGTCAGGATCACGTCGTGAAAGCGCTGCGCCATTCGCTAGATGAAGGGCGCCTGCACCATGCTTACCTGTTTACGGGTACGCGGGGTGTGGGTAAGACCACGATTGCGCGAATCGTCGCCAAGGCTTTGAACTGCGAGCAGGGGGTGTCTTCTGCGCCCTGTGAGCAATGTTCCGTCTGTGAAGAAATTCGCGACAATCGCTTCGTCGATTTGATCGAAGTGGACGCAGCCTCCCGTACTGGCGTGGATGATACGCGCGACCTTCTCGAGAATGCGCAATACCTTCCGGCCAGAGGCCGTTACAAAGTATACCTCATCGATGAAGTACACATGCTCTCCACCGCGAGTTTCAATGCGCTGCTGAAGACCCTCGAAGAACCGCCTGAGCACGTCAAATTCCTGTTGGCGACGACAGACCCGAAGAAGGTGCCGGTCACGGTACTGTCGCGGTGTTTGCAATTCCAATTGAAGAATATCTCACCCACGCTGATTGAAGAGTACCTCGCAGGGGTGTTGAGTGAACTCGGTGTGGAGCACGATCGGGCCGCGCTCAAGATCATCGGTCGCAGCGCACGGGGTTCGATGAGGGACGCCCTAAGTCTCACCGATCAGGCGATTTCCTACGGGCAAGGGCGTCTTGTCGAAGACGACGTTGTTGCCATGCTCGGCGTAGTGGGCGTGAGTGAAATCGACACGTTGATGAACGCACTGGGGCAGGGCGATGCGCGAGGCCTGCTCGAGGTGTGCCGGGATCTGGCGGAACGCAATACCGATTTCAGTGATGTCCTTGAAGGATTAACGGAAGCACTGCACCATCTGGCAGTCGGATTCGCCGTAGGGACCTCTGACGGGCCCGAGTATCAATCGCTGTTCGATCCGGAGCGGGTTCAGCTGTACTATCAGATTGCCTTGGTGGGTAACCGGGATCTCGGTAATGCGCCGGATCCGCGGAGCGGCTTTGAGATGACCATGCTGCGTATGGTGACATTCACCCCGGCGGCATCGACGAGTTCTAGCGGCACTGGCAGCGAGAGTGGCTCGAAAAGCGCCGTTAAAACGCAAACCCAGAAGGCTGGCCGGAAAGCGAGTCAGCGGAAAAGCGCACCGGGCAAGAAATCGACTGCAACGACACCGGAACCGGCCAAGGTTGCCGAGGTGGACTTGGCTGGCGCTGTCGATGCCAGCGCGGGTACCCGTCCCGATCCCCAGCGTTGGGCGGACCTGGTCGCCGGACTCGCCCTGGGCGGTGTGGCGAAGATGATTGCGGAGCATGCGAACCTCGTGGTTTACGACTTGCCGCGCATCGAACTCGTTCTCGACGAAGGGCACGACACCTTGTTGAACGACGGGCAAAAAGCGAGCTTACAGCGCGGGTTGTCTGAGTTTTTGGGACAGTCGGTGACATTGAACATCACCGTCGGTGCGACGGTGGCGGAAACCCCGGCGGAAATACGTGAACGCATTCGGGCCGAGCGGCAGTCGCAGGCTGAGGCGGTGATCTTGAAAGATGCAGTGGTCAAGGACTTACTCGCGGAGTTCGATGGCCAAATTGAGCAGATTCGCCCGGTGCAGGAGGGACAATGAAAGGCTTCGGTGATCTGATGAAACAGGCGCAGGAGATGCAATCGAAGATGGCCGATCTGCAGGCGGAAATAGCCGCGTTGGAGATTGTCGGCGAGTCCGGTGCGGGCATGGTCAAAGTCACCATGAACGGGCGGCACGAGGTCAAGGGTGTCGAACTCGACCCGGCGCTGCTCACGGAAGACAAAGAAATCTTGGAGGATCTGATTGCTGCTGCCTGTAACGATGCTGCGCGGCGCGTGGAGCAAGCCCAGGCAGATAAAATGTCGGAATTGACTGGAGGCATCAATCTGCCTTTCGGCTTGAACCCTTGAATGTCCGTTAGTTATGTCCTTGATCGATAGGTTGATCGAAGCGTTTCAGGTATTGCCTGGTGTTGGGCCCAAGAGTGCGCAACGCATGACCCTGCACCTGTTGCAGCGCGAGCGGCAGGCGGGGCGGCAATTGGCCGCCGCGCTGGAAGCCGCCATGCTGCGTGTCGAGATGTGTCAGCAGTGTCGCAACCTTACGGAACACACGATTTGCGGTATTTGTCGTGACGTACGGCGCGACGCCGGGTCGCTATGTATCGTCGAGTCCCCCGCAGACATCCTGGCTATCGAGCAAGCGGGCGGATTCAACGGCCGCTATTTCGTCTTGAACGGTCATCTGTCCCCGTTGGACGGTATTGGCCCGGAACAGTTGGGACTCGATCTATTGCTGGAGCGAGTCGAAGCTTTGGAACTCAAGGAGATCATCATCGCCACCAATCCCACGGTGGAGGGGGAGGCGACTTCACACTACTTAGCGCAAATGTTGGCGGGCAAGGTTGAGCAGATCAGCCGCATTGCCCACGGCGTCCCCCTAGGTGGAGAAATCGAGTACACCGACGGAGGCACACTAGCACATGCGCTGCAGGGACGACGCAGTCTCGGTTAACTGGATAGACGACGATGCGAGTCTGGCCGCAGCCGCTGCTGCCTGGACGTCGCCGTTGGCGTTGGACACGGAATTCGTTCGCACGAATACCTTTTACCCCATGCCCGGACTTTATCAGGTCGCGAGCGGCGGCGAGTATTTCCTCATCGACCCGTTACAGATCACGGACTGGAGCCCGTTCGTGCGCGTGTTGCAAGACGCGGCCGTGGTCAAAGTCATGCATGCCTGTCTCGAAGACCTGGAGCTGCTTCACCATCATCTGAACGCGGTACCAGTCAATGTGTTCGATACCCAACTCGCACATGCGTTCGTTTCGAGCGATTACAGCTTGAGCTATGCAGCCCTGGTCAATCAGCGCTTGTCCGTGCACATCGAAAAACACGAGACACGCTCCGATTGGTTGCAACGTCCATTGACAAAAGCCCAGGCGGATTATGCGGTCGAAGACATACAGCACCTGATTGCCCTCTACGAACAACTGCAAGGTGCATTGCACCAGACGCGGCGTCTACCCTGGTTTGCGGAGGATATGCTCGTGCGCGGCGCGTATGACGTGCCGGATCCCTCCAGCTATTACGCAGGAGTGAAAAAGGCCTGGCGATTGGATCCAACGGCGCTGGCGCGTCTGCGCTCGCTCTGCCAATGGCGCGAGGAGACTGCGCGGTCGGAAAACGTCCCTCGTAACCGTGTGGTATGGGATGAGCACCTGTTGCGGTTTGCGCAAATGCACAGCCTGGACACCGAAGCGCTGATCGAGACATTGCCGCGTGTCGTCGTCCGTAGATATGCAGATGCGCTACGGATCGCTCACGCGCAAAGCGATCGAACCGACGGCTTGATCAGTTTGCCGGGGCCGTTGACGACCGCTCAGGGCAAACTCTTGAAAGAACTGCGGCAAATCGCCGCGAACGCCGCAGCGTCGCTCGAAGTCGCGCCGGAACTCATCGCCCGCAAGCGCGACGTCGAAGCCTGTATCCGGCACGTGGCGCTGACCGGCGAACTGTCGACGCTATACCAAGGGTGGCGGGGCGATGTGCTCGGCCCGGTATTCAAACAGCGTTTGGTGGCGCGCCAGTGACCGTCATGGCCGTCACTGTATATCGCAGCCGGCGGCGCGCGGAGACTTACGTGATTGCACCGACCGCGACACCCCTTGACGAGTTGCCGGAGGCGCTGCACAGACAGATGGGCGAGCTGGAATCGTTCATGGAATTCGAGCTTACGCCGAATCGCCAGCTCGCGCAGGCGGAGGCGAGTGCCGTGTTTGCCGCGATCGAGCGGCAAGGGTTCTACCTGCAATTGCCGCCCTCAGCATCGACGGAGCAAAACTGAGACATGACGGCACCGAGGTTTTGGGAGCGCAAAGCGCCGGCAGAGTTCTCACCCTCGGAGTGGGAAGCATTGTGCGACGGTTGTGCCCGCTGTTGCATGATCAAGCTTCAGGATGCCGAAAGCGATCAGGTGCATTACACGGCTGCTGTGTGCGACCTTTTGGACATCGACCAGTGTCGATGTACGCGGTATCCGCAGAGGCACGAGTTGGTAGGCGATTGTGTCGAATTGAATCCTGAGCGTGCGGCTTCGTTCGGATGGTTGCCGACGACCTGCGCGTACCGGATTGTTGCGGAAGGCCGTTCACTGCCGGATTGGCACCCGCTGATTTCGGGTTCAGCCCAGAGCGTTCACGATGCCGGAATTTCGGTACGGGACAAAGTGATACCGGAGGCGCAAGTGCACGAGGGTGACCGCGAGCATATGATAGTGCGATGGATAGAACAGTGAGTCCATCGAGTGCAGTACATGGTGTTGTGAACGGATCGCGCCGATGAGCGGGTATGGCATCGCCTGGGTGGTCATCGGAGTGTGTGCGGTGCTCGGAGCACTTGGTGTACACCGACTGTTTCGCTCCGCACACCCGCTGGTGCGTTGGGGTCTGATCGTCGTTACCGTCGTGTTCTTTGTTACACCGGCTCAGGTTCCAAACTATCCGGGCCACATCGCGCCGGCATTCGTCGTACTCATTTTTGAGGCGTTCTTTCAGACGGAAGGCGAACCACAGGGCAGCCTCAGAATTCTCGGCTTGGCGATATTCGTTGGTATGCTCGTGGCAGTAGGCGGGTATTTCGTGTACTCGCGTACCATCGGTGGCGGCAGCGACCGGTCTCGGCGTCGTGGGGGCCAGTCACCCCCGATATCATAGCCGCTCAGGGCTGTTACCCGACATGACCACGCGGGTTGTCAAGCCGAACCCACCCAGTTAGCAACAAGCCGGCCAGTCGCTGCCGTCGGGGTTGTGACGGCGTGATCATGAGCCGCTCAGGGCTGTTACCCGACATGACCACGCGGGTTGTTAAGCCGAACCCACCCAGTTAGCAACAAGCCGGCCAGTCGCTGCCGTCGGGGTTGTGACGGCGTGATCATGAGCCGCTCAGGGCTGTTACCCGACATGACCACGCGGGTTGTCAAGCCGAACCCACCCAGTTAGCAACAAGCCGGCCAGTCGCTGCCGTCGGGGTTGTGACGGCGTGATCATGAGCCGCTCAGGGCTGTTACCCGACATGACCACGCGGGTTGTCAAGCCGAACCCACCCAGTTAGCAACAAGCCGGCCAGTCGCTGCCGTCGGCGTTATGACGGCGTGATCATGAACCGCTCAGGGCTGCTAGACTCAAAGTAAGTCCTTTATCGGCAGGATGCCGAAAGAGCCCGCCCATGCTGGTCCCGCGAAAGCGCATTGCCGTCTCGATGTGGAGCATAGCCGTGGTCGCATCGTTGTCGTTTGCCGACTCCGCCACGCTGCCCGTTTCTAATGAGCCGGTGGATTTACGCATTGTCGTCGATGTATCGGCTCCGATGGCTGGGTCCGACGCAACAGGCGTGCGTCAACGCGCTTTGGAACGTCTGATCAGCCAGCTCCCGGACGGCACGCGTGCGGGGCTGTGGTTCTATTCTCGGCACGTGGAGCAAATGGTGCCCTTCGGTACCGTCGATGCGATGTGGCGGCAGCTCGCCATCATCCACAGCCGCAATATGGGCACAGGCGGCGAGCACTCCGAACTCGGTAATGCGCTGAGCGCGGCCACTTGGGACGGCACTGGGCAGCGCCCGCACCATAGCCATATCGTGCTCATCTCGAACGGACGGTTCGTTTCGGATGGATCCGGCAACGGCATCACCGGTCGTCAGAGTTTGCTCAACGATTGGGGTACGCAACTGCGCAAGCAACGCTTCGTCGTGCATGCGCTCGATCCGCATCCGCCAGAGCGCGAGCCTGAGTCCGCCGCGGATCCGCTGTTGTTGAAACAACTCGCATCGTTGGGTGGTGGGGTGTACCGGAAAATCGTCAGCCCCACCGAGGTGAATTTGTTCGTTCAGGATGTGCTGGCGCTGACAGCCACACCACAGCAGTTGGCGATCGATGAACTGGGGCGCTTCCAAGTGCCGCCGCAGACGCAAGAGATATCCCTGTTCTATCATGCCGTTGCGCAAGATTCGCCTACGTTGACGCGCCCGGACGGCACGATGCTGAGCAGACTCTCCTACCTCGAGCAGGGGCGCTGGGTGCTGGGTGCTACATTCGAAGCTGTGACGTTGCGCGATCCACAGCCGGGATGGTGGCGGGCGACGCCGGGTGATTTGTCGAGCGTTTCCGTGTTCGATGATTTACAGGTGCAAGTCGATGGTTTGATCAATCCGGTGGTACCGACGCTGGAGAGTCACGCACTCGTGTACCTGTTGGATGACGGGGCAGTCATCGAGAATGAGCGCTTCCTCGATCTTTTGAGTGTGCGAGCCTGGTTGCGGCAGGACGAAGCCAGCGCGGAGCTCCCGGTGGAGCGGGTTGGCAACGCGTTTAAGTGCTACTTCGTCAATTTGCACGATGGCTTGAACCATCTGGATGTAGAGATTGCCGCACCCACGTTTACCCGCAAAGTCACCCGTCCTTTCGAAGTGCACAATCCCCTCAGAGTTGAATTTCGCGCGGGGTCCGATGGGGTCTCGGGCTGGGTGGCGTTCAATCACCCCGAGGTCGACTACGCCACCGTCAGTGTCTCGGCCAAAGTGCGCAAGCCACCCGGTGCGGTGAGGTTGATTCCGGGCTCGCAGTTGCCGGGTGGACTTTTCGAGGTGGCGCTACCAGCCCAGGAAGGCGTCGTAGAAACACAATTCATTGTCAAGGGCAACTACCTGAATAATAAAGGATTCTATATGAATACCAAGAATGTCAGTGTAGATCTGCCGATGGCGGCTGGCGCCCGTGAGGTGTTTCGCTTCGACGTCGCCGGCCAATTACTGGATGCCGCCGCGACCCGCAGGATCGAGGGCGATGCGACCCTCGTCACCGGCGAGGCGGGTGCCTCTTCGAGCGCTACCGGCTCTGACGCTGGGACCTCGTCGGTGCTCGACGCAGGCAAAACGGCTGTTGCTACGCCGGTCGATTCTGTACCCACCACAGAGGCGGAGGGCGGGTTGCCGGCATTGCCGCTGTGGTTCGTCGTCCTGTTGAGCTTCGTAAATCTGGGGATAGGTGCAGCTATCTGGTGGCTGCTGAAACCGCAATCGCTCGACTTCGAACTACTCGACAGCCGGACCGACGAGGCGCTGCCGGAAGTAGCCTGAGTGCGCGGACTTGATCCCGCGCCCGACCCCAATAAAGTGCCACTTGCACGTGTATCATGCGCTCATTAAAGTAGGTCGTTTGCCTAGCCTGTCCGGTTAGCACCTTGCGCACAACCTCCGATCAACCGGAACGGCCTTCAATCTAAGCTCTTAGCGGAACCGACATTTAATGATTTTTGAAAGTACTGACGCGTATATCTCGACCGACGAACTCAGCATGGCAGTGGACGCTGCGGTCAAACTGGAACGGCCCCTGTTGATCAAAGGCGAGCCAGGTACGGGTAAAACCATGCTCGCAGAGCAAGTGGCCGAATCGCTGGGGCTCGAGCTGATCGAGTGGCATATCAAGTCCTCAACCAAGGCGATTAACGGTCTCTATGAATACGACGCCGTGTCACGACTGCGCGATTCGCAGCTCGGCGACGAACGCGTCAAGGACATTCGCAACTACATCAAGAAGGGCAAGTTGTGGGAAGCGTTCGAATCTGACGAACGCGTGGTTCTGCTGATCGACGAGATCGACAAAGCGGACATCGAGTTTCCCAACGACCTGCTTCAGGAAATCGATCGTATGGAGTTCTTCGTCTACGAGACTGCAGAGACGATCAAAGCCAAGCACCGACCGATCGTCATCATCACGTCGAACAATGAGAAGGAACTTCCGGATGCCTTTTTACGGCGTTGCTTTTTTCACTACATCAACTTCCCTGATCGCGAAACCATGCAGCAAATCGTGGATGTGCATTACCCCTCGATCAAGCAGGATCTCGTCAAAGAAGCCATGGAAATTTTCTTCGACGTGCGCAAGGTGCCAGGCTTGAAGAAAAAGCCCTCCACTTCCGAGTTGATCGACTGGTTGAAACTGTTGATGGCCGATGACATACCGGATGAGATTCTGACCAATCGCGATCAGAGTAAGGCTATTCCACCGCTCTACGGTGCACTGGTGAAAAACGAACAAGACGTGCACCTGCTCGAACGCCTGGCATTCATGAACCGACGCGATAGCAGAGGGTAGCCACTCGTGCTCATCAACTTCTTCCTCACCCTGCGCAAGTACAAAGTCCCGGTCACGATTCGTGAGCTGATGGATCTCTTGATGGGGCTGAAGCAACAGTTGGTCTATGCAAACGTCGATGATTTTTATCTGTTGACCCGAACCGCCATGGTCAAGGATGAAAAAAATTACGACAAGTTCGATCGTGCATTCAGCGCGTACTTCAAGGGTTTGGAGGATCTACACGGCCTGTTGGAGTCCTTGATTCCGGATGAGTGGTTACGGCGCGAATTCGAAAAATCTCTAACGCCCGAAGATCTCGAACAGATCGAATCTCTGGGCGGGCTCGAAAAACTCATCGAAGCGTTCAAAGAGGCCAAGGAAGAAGCCGAACGGGCCGAAGCGGAAAAAGGCAAGGAAGGCGAAGAAGGCGACGAAGGGGATGCGGAGCGCGAAGGCAAAGACGGACCCAACGGCAAAGGTAAAGGCAAGAAAAAGAAAGCCAAAAAAGTGTGGGACGAGCGGCAATACAAGAACCTCGATGATTCCGTCGAACTCGGCACGCGCAACATCAAGATGGCCCTCAGACGTTTGCGAAAGTTCGCCCGCCAAGGTGCGGAAGACGAGTTGGACATGGACAACACCATTCGTTCGACAGCGCACAACGGCGGTATGCTGGACATCAAGATGCGTCCCGAACGGCGCAACACGGTCAAAGTGCTCTTGTTTCTGGACATCGGCGGTTCGATGGATGCGCACGTAAAAATCTGCGAGGAGCTGTTCTCCGCCACCCGTACGGAATTTAAACACCTGCAGAGTTTTTACTTTCACAATTTCATTTACGAATCCGTGTGGAAAGACAATCGCCGTCGCATGAGCGAGCGCATCCCCACGTTCGAGATCCTCAACAAGTATTCGCACGACTACAAGGTCGTGTTCGTGGGCGACGCCACCATGGCGCCTTATGAAATCACCCATGCGGGTGGCAGCGTGGAGCACTGGAACGAAGAACCGGGTGCTGCTTGGATGGAACGTTTTACCAACCTCTATGACAAACTGGTGTGGCTCAATCCGACACCGCAGGAAACCTGGGAATACTCATCCTCGGTCACGCTGACTCAGGACCTGGTCGACGGTAACATGTATCCGTTAACGGTACGTGGTCTCGAGGAAGGCATGGGCGAGCTGTCGAAGTAACGTCCAAGCGGCCTGTCCACGGCAAGCCGTCGTGCACCAGAGTCACCACCGATGGATGCTGCAACCGTCGATCTCAACACAGTATTGCGCCGGGACCGCTACCGGTTTGGCAAGGCGCTGCGCAAACACCGCCGGGTTGCGCCTGACTCCGACCTTCACCGCAAGATTCTAAACTCACAGGCCCTCGTGAACGCCCGCAGGGCGGGTCTCGAACGCTTGTCGATAGACCTGCATGCCGATCTGCCGTTGAGCGAACACGCGGATGAGATTCGTGCCGCACTTGCCAAACACAATGTGGTCATCGTTGCCGGTGAGACGGGCTCGGGTAAAACCACTCAGCTGCCGAAGCTGTTGCTCGAGCGCGGATTGGGTGTGTCCGGCATGATTGGACACACCCAGCCGCGGCGCATTGCGGCAAGATCCGTGGCGCAGCGGATCGCACAGGAGACCGCGACAACGCTCGGTCGTGAAATCGGATATGCGGTGCGGTTCACGGATCGCGTCGGTGAGGACACGCTGGTCAAGGTGATGACGGATGGGTTGTTGCTCGCCGAGGTCCGCAACGACCGGTTCCTCGAGCAGTACGATGCCATCATCGTCGACGAAGCGCACGAGCGCAGTCTCAATATCGATTTCCTCCTGGGCTATTTAAAGCGATTGCTCGAACGGCGCAAGGATTTAAAGGTCATCGTGACGAGCGCCACGATCGATGTCGAGCGGTTTGCCGAGTTTTTCGGTGGCGCTCCGACAGTCAAGGTCGGAGGGCGCACGTACCCCGTTACCGTGCACTACGAGGAGGCTGGGGCGACGCCAGACGCGCTTGAGCGAATCGTCGAGATCGTCGATGAGATCGATTCGTACAAGACATCCGCCACGGCGCACGCGCGTGACATCCTGGTTTTCTTCTCAGGTGAACGGGATATCCTGGAGGCGTCTCGCGAACTGCGGCGGCACTTTGCAAACCGTCTCGACATTTTGCCGCTCTATGCGCGGCTATCGACTCGTGAACAACAAAAGATCTTCGCGACCTCGAGCGCTAGGCGCCGCGTCGTACTGGCGACGAACGTCGCGGAAACTTCATTGACAGTGCCGAATATTGGTTTTGTGATCGACCCTGGTTTTGCGCGCGTCAATCGCTACAGCTACCGCTCAAAATTGCAGCGCCTGCCGATCGAGCCTATTTCGCAAGCCAGCGCGGAGCAACGTAAAGGCCGCTGCGGCAGAATCGCTCCTGGCGTCTGTTTTCGCTTGTACAGCGAGCAAGATTTCCAGTCGCGTCCGCCCTTTACCGATCCTGAGATACGCCGCGTCAATCTTGCCGGGGTGCTGTTGCAGATGCTGAGCCTCAGACTCGGCCGCATCGAAACGTTTGCGTTCTTGGATCCGCCCGACCCCCGCGCGGTGAAGGATGCACGTCTATTACTCACCGAACTCGGTGCGACCGATGCCGGTCGCCTGACGCCAACGGGACGCATGATAGCGCGGCTGCCGGTGGATCCGCGTCTAGGGCGAATGTTGGTGGAAGCGCATGCGCAAAACGCCGTGAAAGAACTACTGGTGATCGCGGCGGGACTAGCCATCATGGATCCGCGAGAGAGACCCCTGCAACACGCGCAAGCGGCCGACTTGAAGCATGCTCGATTTGCCGACGAGCGCAGTGACTTTGCGAGCTATCTGAAGCTGTGGCAATGGCTTGAGACCGAGCGGCAAGACAGTACCCGGCGGGTCTTCGAGCGGACATTGCGGAAGTCCTTCATCAATCCGCAACGAGTTCGAGAGTGGCGCGAAACGCATCGTCAGTTGCGGCTCATCTGCCGTGAACTGGGTTTTGTCGAGCGCGCGGAAGATGCCAGTTACCAGCGCGTGCACGAGGCTGTCATCGCCGGAAGCTTGAGCTTGCTCGCCCGGCACGACGAGCGTGGGCAATATCTGGGTGCGCGGAATCTGCGGTTACGCATATTCCCAGGCTCAGGTCTGGCCAGGCGCACCCCGCGTTGGCTGATCGCCGGTGAAATCGTGGAAACTCAACGTGTATACGCACGTTCGGCAGCGCAGATCGAAGCGCGCTGGATAGAACAGCATGCGACACATCTTGTAAAGCGGCAATACAGTGAGCCGACGTGGAGTGTTGAGCGCGGCGAGACCATCGCCTTTGAGACCGTCACGTTGTATGGCTTGACCTTGGCGGAACGGCGTCCGATCAGTTATCGGAAACTGGATGCCGTCGTATCCAGGGAGCTGTTCTTGCGTGAAGGGCTAGTGCATGGACACATCAAAGACAAGGAAATGCCGCAATTCCTGCGCCAGAATCTACTGACAATTGCCGAGATTAGGGACGTGGAAGCGAAGGGCAGGCGTCGTGACGTGCTGGTCGATGACGACCACATTTTGGCGTTTTACGCTAAACAAGTACCGAGCGATATCGATCGGGTGAAAGATCTGAGCCGGTGGGTGGTGAAAGCATCACCGGAGCAACAAGCGGCGCTTCGTTTGAGCGTGGCGCTGTTGACGCGTGACGATGCGTTCCATGTCACAGCCGACGAGTTTCCGAGCGTGCTCGAGATCGACGCGTTGGCGCTGCCATTGAAATATCGCTTCGCGCCGGGCGAGCGTGACGATGGCGTCACGGTAATCGTGCCGAGTGGTGTCATCGCTGGAGTCGGGGCTGAACCGCTGGAGTGGTTGGTCCCCGGATTCTTTACGCAGCTGATCGAACAGTGGCTGCGTGCTTTACCGAAAAACAAGCGGCGCGCGTTGGCACCGGTTGCGGACAAGGTCGCCGACATCGCCACAACGCTGTCGGTACCGGACGTGTATCGCCGGGGACGGTTATTAACGGCGCTATCGCGTGTGCTTGAGGAGCGCTATGGCGTAGTGACGGATGTGAACGACTGGGACCGTGAGCGAATCGATGCCCATCTGAAGATCTTTGTGAGGGTAGTCGACGATCAGGGTAAGACGCTTGCCTCCGGACGCGACATCCGTCAAATCAAGAGCGGATTCGAAACGAATCGCGGCACTTCTGCTATTGGTGCTGATTTCGAACGCGATGGGCTGAAAGGGTTTCCAGGTGACTTAAATCTGGCCGAGCAACTGATCGTCGGCCAGGGTGAGCGCGCGCAACTGCGTTATCCCGGTTTCGTCGATCGAGGCCAAGCCGTCGATCTGCGTCTCTTTGTGAAGCCCGCTGAGCGTGACGTCTCACATGCAGCGGGTCTTGCGCGATTAGCGTGGATTCATCTGGGACAGGCAGGCAAGTACTTTCGCCGTGAGCTCGACAAACACCCGCGGCTCGAACTGCAGTTTGCGACACTGGGTAGCCGTGACGAGCTCAAAGACACTTTATTGCTGGGTGCGATCTGGTACTGCTTCTTTGATGAGCAACCGATCGTGACGGATGCGGCGGCGTTTGCCGAACGTATCGAGACCAAACGCGGTGAGTTGGCGAGCGTGTTCGATCAAACCGTGTCGTTGTATGCACAAGTGATCGAACGGCGTTTTGCGATCAAACGTCAGCTGGAGGCACTCACCTCGAAGGCCTATGCACCGAGTAAACTCGATATCGAGGCACACCTCGATGCCGTGGCGTCGAAAACGCTGCTTAAAGACATGCCGTTGCGTTTCCTCAGCCTGGCCCCACGCTACCTCGATGGGATCTCACGTCGGCTCGAACAATTACCCGGACATGTGCCCAAGGATCGCCAACACATGGCGGCTGTCGCACGCTATCAAGAGCGGTTGCGCGCAATGGAGCAAGCCGAATTGTTTGACAAAGACCGCTTCGTCGTACTCAGGACGTTGTTGGAAGAACTGCGTTTGAAGCTCTTTGCCGAGAACATTGCGACGCAGAAAGTGGCGGACCACCCACTAGTGTCGACGCTGGGTTCGACTTGGCGCGTTTCCGAGAAGCGGGTGGATCAGGCGTTACTGGAGGAGGAGCGTCGGTTAGGTCTGGGGTGAATCACAAATGGCCGTAAAATTTACTGATGGTTGGACGAAAAAGATGCGGCCGGGAACCAATTGATCTATTTTGTGTCCTAATCCGCGTACGTCCGTTATTGGGCAATTTGTGCTCACTGTCGTGGCGGAGCGTAACGACCTTAACATTTGCGTAATCCAATTGCCGGTTGAGAGAACGGTACCGGATGGACAAGTGGTCACACGGACCTCTGGATCAAAGGACCGATGGATCAAAGGACCGATGGATCAAAGGACCAACACGGATCAAAGGACCAAGACCTATGACCAAAGGAACCCAAGGACAAGCGGACGCATGGATAAATGGACAAATGGAAGAGGGAGCCCAACAACTCGAGTGGAGATATCAATGCTCAATCAAAAAATGCGCTATCAAAAAATGAAGCCGGTCGCAGCAGCCGTGGGAGCGGCGTTCGTGGCCTCCGTAGCGGGTAATGCAGTTGCCCAGGCCGATGACAACCTCTTCGTCGCCGAGGACTTAGAGCGCGGTTACGACCTCTTGGCGCTTGCCGAAGGCAAGTGTGGCGAGGGTAAGTGCGGTGAAGGCAAGTGCGGCGAAGGTGACGACGGCGACAAGGAAGGCGAAGGCAAATGCGGCGAAGGTAAATGCGGCGAAGGCGACGACAAGGATGGCGAAGGCAAGTGCGGTGAAGGTAAGTGCGGCGAAGGCGACGACGGCGACAAGGACGGCGAAGGTAAGTGCGGCGAAGGCAAATGCGGCGAAGGTAAGTGCGGAGGCGCAGCTTAACCCGCTGAGCGCGTCGCGTGAGTATCGGGCGTTTCGATGAGCGCCCGGTACTGCTCAGGAGCCTGCGTTGTAACGTGGGCTCCTTTGTTTTACGCGACGTTCACGGGCTTGCGCGAAGTGCGATGCAACCTACGTCCATACGTACGTCCATAAATGTATCGGGTGCGGGCCTCGGTTTGCGCCGCGGCATGTTTCCGCTGGTCGATCTGCAGGACGGCGATGTGGATTTCTTCGAGGTGGCGCCGGAAAACTGGATCGGTGTCGGAGGCCGGTTTGGACGACAGTTCCGCGCTCTGACGGAAAGATTCGACTTTGTCTGTCACGGCTTGTCGTTGTCACTCGGCAGCCCGGGGCCCCTAGACGTCGATTTTCTGCGCGCCGTAAAAGCTTTCATGGATCGGCACGACATCGATATGTATTCCGAGCATTTGAGCTATTGCAGCGACGACAAAGGTCACCTGTACGACTTGATGCCGATTCCTTTTACGGAAGAAGCGGTGAAGTACGTTGCGGCCCGCATCCGGCACGCCCAAGACGTGCTGGAGCGTGTCATAGCGATCGAGAACGTGAGTTACTACGCCGCGCCCGGACAAGAGATGGCCGAGCTCGACTTTGTCAATGCGGTGCTTGCGGAGGCAGATTGCCGATTGTTGCTGGATGTCAACAACATCTATGTCAACAGTATCAACTTCAAATACGATGCTTCCGCCTACTTGCGTGGTTTAGACCTCTCACGCACGGACTACATCCATGTGGCGGGTCACTATGTGGAGGCTGAAGACTTACGAGTCGACACGCACGGTAGCGAAGTGATCGAACCCGTATGGCGATTGCTAGAAGAAGCGTATGCACTGATCGGCGGAGTACCGACCCTGGTCGAGCGTGATTTCAATATTCCGCCTTTACGCGAATTGTTAGGTGAAGTCGATCGCGTACGTGCTTTGCAGGCACAATCGGTAGCGGCGGTTCCTGTCACCTCATGTTAGATGTAAGGCACGGCTAAATTGAATCCGAGCGAACACCCGGACATGGCGAAGCTCGGTCACAACCTGCCCGGATTCACCGCGACACAGCTCGAGTTCTCCGCGCATATTCGTAATCCGGAGATCAATCCGGCGCCGCAAGATGTGGAACCGCGGCGCATGCAGATTTACTTGGATCTGTTTTTCAACAACATACAGAGTTTTCTCGCCAGCGCTTTTCCTGTCGCAAAATCCATTCTAGGCCGGGACCGCTGGCTCGAACTCGTGCGCGAATTCATGCATCGCCACGCTAGCGAATCGCCGTACTTTCTACAGATATCCGAGGAATTTCTAACCTTCTTGAACGATCGTGGCCTCGCACAGCTGCCGGGATTCCTATTGGAGCTCTGCCACTACGAATGGGTGGAGTTGTCCTTGGATGTCGCAGAGGAGGAGGAGCAAGGCGTGGACCAGACACAGCCTACTCACACCGACCTCGCACTCGATCGACTTGTTGTCCTCAACCCGTGTATGCGAATGCTGACTTACGCCTACAACGTGCATGAGATCGGTCCGGACCACCAGCCCGTCGAGGCACCCCAAGCACCCACGTTTCTGGTCGTCTACAGGGATGCCCAACTCAACGTACGCTTCATGGCGTCGAATCCCCTGACACACCGGTTGCTGGCGTTGCTGGAGGATCAGACCCCTAACGACTCTTTCGAGGTTCTGTTAAGCGAACTTAACGAGGCAGGGCAACCGGTGGGGCGGCGCGCCTTTCTTGAGCAGGCACAAAGCCTTCTCTCACGACTTGTCGAGCGTGGCATTGTCCTCGGTACCGCTGCGGTAGAGAAAGCCCCCACCTGATCGCCCAACGATCTATTGCGGGGTGTTTACAATCGCGTCTTGTAACCGCGTGCAGACAGGAGTAGGGTGCCGACCGCGATGGTGAGCAGGGTTCGTAATTGAACGTCGTTTTGTTCAGCGCCAGAGAGATCCCAGACCCCAGTGATACCGGTCGAGCAGCGCCCGGCGCTCCAACTGGAGACAACGGCGCGGACATCGAAGGATCCAATGCAGCGCAGGCGGTAGCGGCTGCGTTGCATGCAGTTGCCGAGATTAAACTCGTGGTCTCCTCGGATGCGAGCGTCGTTCTAGACCTCGGCCGACAAGCACGCGTCGAGGCGGTGATCTGTACGCGTTTTAAAGACCTGGAAGGCCTGACCAATTTGCACCCCAGCGTGGCGTTGGTGTTGGCCCATCCTGCCCCTGACCCGGACTGGGTGATGCAGGGCTACGACCTCGATGTCGATGCAGTATGGGTGCTGCCGCTGACGGGTGAGCAACTCAAATTCAAACTCATTGCACTGGTCACGCGCGTGCAAGAGCGCGTGCGTCAGTTGAACGCCGAAGTGCATCAGGCTCGGGTCGAGCTGGAGCGCGATCAGCGCGCTGGGCAACACATTCAGCTCGGCATGCTGCCGCCTAATCCCATGGGCATCTCCCAGTACAAGTTGCAGCACAAGATCTCGCCCTCGCTGATTCTGAGCGGGGATTTCGTCGACTACTTCCAGGTCACCGATCGCCACTTTGCCTGCTACGTGGCGGACGTCGCGGGTCACGGCGCGTCGTCCGCGTTCGTCACCGTGCTTCTGAAGAACCTGTCGCGCCGTTTACGCCGGGAATATCGGGTGTCGATGCTGCGCAACCCCGGTGAAGTGCTGGAGTGGATCAATGCCGAGCTATTGGATCAGAACATCGACAAACACGTCGCCATGTTTTTTGCGTTCGTAGACATGCAATCGAGCGTTATGCACTACGTAAATGCGGCACACTTCCCACCAGCGATGCTGCGCACCGACGATAATGTGCAGTGTCTAGAGCAACGCGGCAAACCGCTGGGTTTGTTCGAAGATGTGAAATATGCGGCGCGGTCCATCGATTTTCCGGCCAATAGCGAACTCGTCGTGTTCACCGACGGGGTGTTGGATTTGCTGCCAGGTACTACTCTTGTAGACAAGGAAGCCGAGCTTCAGGACATGGTGAAAAAGCATCGCAGCCTCGATGAGTTATGGGAGAGTTTGGATCCCGGGCAACTCGGTCCTGACGACGTGAGCTGCCTGCTTGTGAGTCACGGCGAGTCGTAGTCGTATGAACGGACGTATTCAGGTGGGTAACCACGACGGCATCTACGTGATCCGTCTTCTGGGTGACGTTCGCGTCACCATCTCCGGCTCGTTCGATCATTACATCGAAGCCATGCTGAGCGACCCAGCGTTCCGTTCCATCCTGGTGGATCTTTCCAAGGCCATTGCCATCGACAGCACCAGTCTCGGCGTGTTGGCGAAGCTGTCGCTGGCCGTGCAGAAAAAAGCCGCCAAAATTCCGACGCTGCTTTGCGTGAACCCCGATATTTTGCGCGTATTGGACAACATGGGCTACGACGATGTCTACGCGATTGTCGACGAGGGCTACAACATGCAACAGAGCCTGGCGGAACTGCCGATGTCGACGGATTTCGGCGAGACGGAGCTACGCCAAAGAGTGATCGATGCCCACAAAACCCTGATGAGCCTCAACGACCGGAATGTCGCCGCCTTCCAAGATTTGGTCGCCGCTCTGGAGGCTGAGTCTACGGACCACCCTCGACGCGCCTGAATCCTTAGCCGCCTCTCGCGTTGCGTCGCGCGGTCAGCTTAGCGCCAATGAAATCGGTGTGCGATACGTACAGGAGCTCGGCGATTCTTCTTATCGTATGCTCCTCGAGTGCACTGAGCTCCGAGTCGGCATAGGCGATGCGCCACATCGCGGTGACGACGTCGACCTTCTGGCGTTGGCTCAAGTGTTCGTTGAGTACACGTGTGTAGGGAAAAACGCCCACACTGTCTTCGTGATCCTGTTTGGTTTGCGCAATGATGTCGTCGACGCGGGCTTCCTCCAAGGCAAACAGTGCAGTCAGCAGGGTACGTACTTCCTGTAACTCGCTCGGCTCGATGGCGTGATCGGCCCAGACCACCTCGAACAGCAGAGCCGCTGCCGCAAGTTCCGGTGCGATGACGTTGTCATCCGCGACCCCGGGGTCGCTGCGATTGAAGAGGGTGGTGAGTCGATCCAGCATCAGACACAGGCTATGGCTTCGTCGAGGAGCGCGAGGTCGTTTTGCGACAACCGCCGATGATCGCTGAGCGTGCGACGAAACTGACGCGCTCCCCGCATGCCGTTGCACATGCTCAACATGTGTCGGGTCATGGCATGAAGTTTCACACCCTTAGAGAGGTGTCCGGCGATGTATGCGCGATAGCGCGCATAAATGTCTTTGATTTCGGGCCGGGGTTGCTCATCGAGCTCGCTCAACAGACTTGGGTCTTGGTAAGCGGCGCGACCGATCATGATGCCGTCAGACCACTTGAGTGCGGCTTCGGCGGTGGCACGATCGCCTATGCCGCCGTTTAGAATGATGGTCAGGTGTGGACGTCGTGCCTTCAGCGACTTGACTCGATCGTATTGCAAAGGCGGCACGGAACGGTTCTGCGCTGGCGTCAGGCCACCGAGTACGGCTTTGCGCGCGTGCACGTAAAACTTGCTGCAACCCCCGGCTGCCACCGAGTCTACGAAAGCGTCGAGCAGGGCGTCCGAGTCCCAGTCGTCCACACCGAGTCGACACTTCACACTGACCGGGACGCTCACCGCGGCGCGCATGGCGGCAATACACTCGGCGACCAATTCGGGTTCGCGCATCAAGCAAGCGCCGAAAGCGCCTCGCTGCACCCGGGGCGAGGGGCAGCCGACGTTGAGGTTCACTTCGGCGAAACCCTTGTCTGCTGCGGTACGGGCGCACGCGGCGAGCGCAGCGGGGTCATTGCCTCCGAGCTGTAGGACGAGGGGATGCTCAGCCGGATCGTGGTCCAGAAGGTGCCACTGTCCGCCCGTCAGCAGTGCTTGCGTGCTGATCATCTCGGTGAAGAGAATGGCGGTTGATGAATACTGACGCAGCAGAAACCGGCAATGACGGTCCGTCCAGGACATCATCGGGGCGACGTATATAGCGCGGTTGTCGGGTTCGCTGGCGTTCAAAGTGTGCGCATTATACGACGCTCTCCGGCGCGGGGTGCTCGTGGGGAGAGGCATTTTTTGCCATTCACTTTTGCTCCAGTTTTTGTCCAAAATGTGTTGCAGTTCTCACTTTTTTAGACTGGCAGCGCCTGCTAAACTGATTTAACTCTTTGAAAAATAAATAGAAATTTGTGAAATATTTCTGAAACAACTTGTTTCATATTTCTCCATATTTGCCTCCACTTTTCCTTCATTTTTGTTTCAAATGTTTGTATAGTTGCGCTCCAAGTCGTTGATGTATAAGGGGTCCCTTGTCCGACGGCTTGGGTTTAGATAAGTGGGTTTAGATAGTTAGTGCCTGGATCTCAGGTCTAACAGTGGAGAGTTTGAACCTCACTGAGGGTGTGGCTTGGAGAGCACACCCGTCGGTGAGAACGGAATCGGTGAGTACCGAGAAGAACCTCACATCCACCTCGTCCCGTGCATAACGCCAGGACGGGGGACGGATGCAACAAGATGTTGGTGGTAAGCAGTATGTTGAGACAAAGAACGATAAGAAAGCCGGTTCATGCCATCGGTATTGGGGTTCATTCCGGTGACAAGGTTCGCATGACTTTACGCCCTGCCGGGGATAATACGGGGATCGTGTTTGTGCGCACGGACCTGGGTGCAGCGCCCATCAAGGCTGCTGCCGAAAACGTTTCTGATACCACCCTCTCGACCAGCCTGGGTGCTGACGGTGTGCAAGTTGCGACCGTCGAACACCTGATGTCGGCATTGTGGGGACTCGGTATCGATAATCTGGTTGTCGAGCTGTCGTCCGAAGAAGTACCCATCATGGATGGCAGTGCGTCGCCTTTCGTCTACCTCATCAACACTGTCGGCATCGTCGAGCAACAGGCACCCAAGGAATTCATCCGCATCAAACGCGAAATCACCGTGCGCCAGGGCGACGCTGAGGCGACACTCAGCCCGTTTCATGGTTTTAAGGCCGGTTATACCTTCGTTGCGGATCATCCCGTGTACAACCGACACCCGAAATACGCTGAACTGGATTTCTCCAGTATCTCGTACGTCGAAGAAGTGTCACGCGCGCGTTCGTTTGGCCTCGTGAAAGAACTCGAACAAGCGCAAGCGATCAACAAGTGTCTGGGCTCGAGCTTGGAGAACGCGGTCGGCATCGACGAATTTGCCGTGGTCAACGAAGGCGGATTGCGCTATGAGGACGAGTTCGTCAAGCACAAGCTGCTGGATGTGATTGGCGATCTGTACCTTCTGGGTCGACCCGTGCTGGGTGCCTTCCATGGTTTCAAGTCCGGTCATGCCCTCAACAACAAGCTCGCGCGTGCGCTGTTGCGCTGCGAAGATGCGTGGGAAATGACGACCTTTCAGGTACCCAATCGAGCATCTACCGAGCGCGAACCGATATTGCAGCCTGCGGCCGTATCGCTGTCGTAGGCACTCGCTCCGCCTAACGCTTCAGGCGTTCCGCCTCTTCGTGCATCGTGGTTAAGAACCCACGAATCGCCTGCTTGGCTTGATTCTGCGGCATGAGGTTCTGCGCCTCGAGCACTTTGGCCATGTCGGCAATGCTGCGTTGCCCGTCTATCAGCGACATGATGAACGCATGGATGCGTACTGTGGTGATTTGAGATTGAAAATTGTCGCTTACCGGAATGGCCAGTTTGTCGTCGATCAGCCACTCGGGAAGGCGGTCATGCGGGACGCGTTCCACGGATTCCCGATTGCGCCGCGCGACGAGAGTATAGGTCAGTTCCATGCGCCCGTGTCGGCTCGCTGGCGACTGCAGGTAGGGCAGGGTGACATCTTGTTGATCGGTCACCGCGAAACCGTTGGCTTCGGCGAGCGCCACCACTTCGTCTGCAGCAAATCTGTACTTGGGATCGGCACCGCCGAAGGCCAGGGATCCGTGGTTCAGCCACATGCCGTCTGGCTTGAGTAGGCTCGCGATAGTGCGGACGAATTCCGCCAGTTCGATATCAATGACGTCGATCAGCCAGGGTGTGACGACCAAATCGAGTTGTGCCGGTCCCATGGGGGGTTTGGTGGCGTCCGCGCAAAGAAACTCGAGGCCCTTTGCCGCCGGTGCCGGTGCTTTCAGGGAGCGCGCGACAGCGACGCTCGCTGCATCCTTGGGTGCCAATGGAAACTCGGTAAAATTCAGAGTCTCACCCTGGGCTACATGGTGACCGATCAAGCAGAGCAGCGGGTTGCTGTCCAGGGCGACGGTGGCTTGCGCGTTCAGTGCGTGGTGCAGATCGTAAGCGAGACGCCCGGCACCTGCGCCGAGTACCAGCACACTCGGTTGCGACGCTATCTCCGCTTTGTTAACCGACGCCATCAACAAGGTACACACCGCCTCGTTCTCGTCGTCTCCCCAGCACCAATCTCGGAAGATGTTCTGGGCATAGGACAACACGCCGTGATGGGACGCCAAACGTGTTTTCAGAGCGAGATGAGTCTCGCGCGGGTTGATCTCGCCAATCTTGAGCGGTGCCATGAGTGCGTCCAACTCAACATCGTGTGCGCGTAAACCCGCCAGCAGATTCTGTAGACGAGTTTGGCTTGCCGTCGAGACGCCCTCCTGACTTGCGGCCAGGTTGATTTGCTGCGCTAGGTCCGACTTGAGGAGATTGAAGCGATTACGCCAATCGAGCAGGGCGCCGTTGGGGCTGCTCCAAAGAAACGGTATACCTCCCACCAACGGGTACTTTATGTTGCACTTAGGGCAAAGCAGACCGCCGTTGGCTTGTTTGTTGAGCGCGACGACGCATGTAGGGCAGTGATAGCCCACCATGCTCTTTACCTCACCTATGCAAAGCGCTACAAACTACTGGGTTCGTAGCGCGATTGCCAGTCGGGCCGCGTCGAGTCTATACCGGATTGTCTATCGTACCGCTTACGATCGGTTCGAAGGCGGTCAGGCTGTCCTGGATCCCGCTGCTGCCGAGACCGTGCCCCGGCATGGCCGTGTCGAAGTTGCCGTTCTCACCGTGCAGTGCCATGTAGTTCAATACGACGGTTTGCGCCAGCAGGTTGACGTTGTTGGCTGCCGGTGTCGCTGCCGTCTCCACGGACCCGTCCGGCCGCATGAAGCCGATCTGTTGATGGAGGGCTTGTTCTTCCGGGGTGGCCCCAATCAAGGTGGGGCGCCCGCTCGGGTTGTACACCAGGAAGAATGTGGCGGCCGTCTGTTGGTTGTCGCTGGTCCATTCGCCCTTACCGCGTCCGTCGACCGTGTTATCGATTACGCCGTTGGAGGAAAGTGAGCCGTCCGACATGACATAGAGCATGAGGGGCACGTTGCGCAGGGCCGCATACTCGAGGCATGCGCCCATACACTGCCCGGCACGAAAGTCCTTAACTTCGCCTTCGGCGCGCCGACCGCCGTGGTAGTCGTAGCCGCCCATTTCAATCGTTCCCGCGCCGGCGAAGCCGTTGATGACCATCTTCATGACGGACGCGGTCTTCTGGAATTCGCGACCGTCGCGATCGCCGGCGTTAAACTCGGCGGACGTGAAGATGCCGCCAGGCGCGCCGATGTCGATGATGATGTCTTCATCGGTCACGGGGTTGATCTGGTTCGGGTCGCCATACTCGTCGGCAAGATGCGCGCTCTTCAGGTAGCCGCACTTCACCAGGTCTTCGACGACATCCTCGGGATGAATGACCGGATCGCCGCCGGGCACCACCGCATTCATCTTTTGTTCGCTGATGCGATAGATCGACTCCATGACCAGGACAGCATCCTGTTGGGACAGTACGGAGGTCAGATCGCCGACGTCGACAAGGCTGGTCACGTCGCTGGGCCGATCGACCTTGGTGGGCCGGATCGTCAAATCGATCATGGCTTGCGGCGCCATCGAGTTGCCGCCTGAGTCGGAGTTTTCCGAACCGACGAGGGTCAAAAGCGATCCATCCGCCGCACCGGCATTGGCGATGCCATACATTGGATTGTGCGGGTTGTTGCCCGTGTCGTTCTCGGAACGCGCGGGAATGATCGCGCCGTTGACGTTGGCAGCCGTTGTCGGCGACATGCGCGTCAACATGCCGCGTAAGAACGCACTGTCGGAATGGAACGCCATACCCAAAGTGGTATCGATGAAATCGTTGGTTTGCGTGGCCGGATTGACGATCGGCGGAATCATGTCACCGGGCAAGCCTTGCCGTTCGTAACCCGCTGTGGTCAAAAAGTCGAGCTGCCCACCCTGCTGACCCACAAGGACATTGGAGCCGGCTTGATTGGAGCCGCCTGCAAGGTCGAACGCGATGAACGGTATCTTGCCTGCCCCGTTAGCGCGTATGTTGCAGTTCTGCAGCGTGTTGTTCTGGATCAGCGCGGCGAGATCCGGTGAGAGCGCCGCGCGCACACCGTTCGGCAGCAGCGTCGTGGTCGTGCCCAGAACGCCTGCCGCACCCATGATGAAGCCCTGAGACAGGAGCTCGCGCCGAGTGCGGGGGCGCGGGTGGTCCGCATGACACAGAGGATCGTCGTACTTCCGTTGTCTTCGTCTACGCATAACTGTTCTCCGTACCTGCGGTTATTGAATGGTTACGGCAGCGCTACCGAGTATCGCTGCGCAGGAGGCTTTCACGATGCTCTCTGTGCGCCCGGTGCAGTCGCCACCAGGACACGGCATCAAATTGACCATCAGGCTGTCGACCTCGCCACGCAGATCGGTCAAATTGGGTTGCGTGCCGATGCCGTTACCCACCATGTTGGCGATCAGGGGATCGATCACCAGGTTGCGCGCCGTCGTATCTACAAAGGCGACGCTTGGGTCCGCCGCAAAGGGCACGCCCGGGAAGTAGCCGGTGCGCGCGGTCGTGTCGTCGACGAGCGCTGCGCAGTACTTGATCGCAAGCTGAGTGACAGCCATCTGTTGGGATGAGATGAAACCGCCGATCGCAGTTTCCACTGGCAGTGCCTGGTGGACTACATCGTAGGTTTGGGCGACGTCCGTGTTGTTCACGGGTACACCGGTCATCTTCGACATCGCTGCGTTGAGTTCGGCAAAGTCGCGCACGCCGAGTTCCGGATCGAGCGGCAGATCCGGCGGTGTGCCGGGTGGTGCCGGATCGGCTTCTACGTACACATTCTCCGCTGCACCCAGGCGTTCGAAGGTCAAGAAGAATTCATCCAACGCCGCACCCTTCTCTAGCGGGATCACCGTGCCGAGGTCGGACAAGCGTTGGAATCCTTCTGTGGCATATTCAGCGTCGGTGATATCGACGTCCATCGCGGCGAATGCCTGACCCACAGCGACTTCGCGACCATTCAAACCGATGCGCACACCTTCGACCGGTATGGTGCCGGGGGTAGCTGTACTGTCTAAGATTGCGAAGAACGGTTCGTCGAACAGATAACTGTAAGAATCGAACTGACTGACCTCGAAAACGACGTAGGCGTCATTGATGCCGACGTGATCGCTGACGTTAAAGAGCAGGAAGTATTTCTCGCCGACGCCGACGTCGAAGTTCTGCACGATTTGCGCCTCGGTGAGTGCGCGATTGTGCACGGCGAGGAGCCTAACCGTACCTGCCCAGCGATTGTTGTTGTCGACTTCGCTGCCGACGGCAAACGCGTAAGTTTCGTCCCAATCGTTCAAGAGGCCACCGTTGACGGGATCGGTGTCGTCGGTGAACGTGCCGTTCACGTAGAGCTGGCGACCGTTGGCGGGATCGTAGGTCATGACCACGTGCTGCAGTGTCGCCTGCAGGTCCTCGTCGGCGTCTGCGGTCGACAGTTGCGGCTCGCCGTTCTGGTCGGTTTGATCAGAACGATTGAAGCTGTCGTAGTTGTACAGCGTTTGACCGAGCATGAAGTTGCGTGTGGTAGATCCACCGGAATACGTGATGATGCGTGCAGGACCGTCCTGAGTGACGTTACCCGGTGCCACCCATGCCTCGATACTGTACTCGCCCGTGGAAGTGATCAGGTTGCGCAGCTTGGCGCTCGCCGTGGTCGAGCCCTGAGCCTTGCCGGCGACGAAAGCCACGCCCCAGCCGCCGACCCAGCTGTAGTCGCCGCTCAGGGTCAGGTTGAGTGAGGGTTCGATACCGCTCGTGTCGTAGACGGTGTTACCGCTACCCGTCTTGAACTCATAGAGTGCAATGACGTTGGTCTCATGGCGCCCGCCCGCTGAAGAGATGATACCGTCCGGCAGGGTCAATGCCTTGGACGTGACGAGTTGCGGATCGATTGTGGTGGTGGGCACCAAGTCTGAGAAAGCTTGAATCGCCGCTTCCATTTCGGTGGCGTTCGCTTGGCAATCGGTCCAGCAGTTGTGGAATTCGCTGCGTAGGCGTATGACAAACCGGGAATTGGCCGGGTTGTCCAAGTCCATGCGTTGTTGCGCCGCTGCGTAGGCTGCGTCGACTTCTTCACTCGCGAAAAACGGGCTTTGCGGTACGGCTGCAGAATCGGTGTGACAACCGGCGCAGTACTGCGTGAGCAGCGGGTACACTGTGTTGGCGAAGTCAGTCGAAGCCGCAGGGAAGTTTTTACTTGCACCGGGGTCGCTGATCGGCGGAGCTTCGAGTTGCACTTCCTTGCCTCCGGATCCGAGCGACTGTCCGGCCCAGTTCTCTATGTAGGACTGCAGAATGTCGCCACAGGCGTTATCGTCCTGGAGCCAGCAGTTGTGACCACCGCGCACTTTCGTGACCATGATCGACTGACCGGGATCGGCCAGGTTGACCACCGAGTTGGCTTCCGAGTACGCCAGATTGATGTCGTCTGCGCGCACGAAGCGCGGTGACTGACCGTCGTTGTGACAAGTGCCGCAACGGTTGTTCGGCACGAGATTATCCCAGACGCTGAGCTTGAAAGCCTGAACGTCCGCTGTCGCCGGTGCAGGTCCCGTATAGTTGCTGACATCGGGTGCAGCCGTGATGGGGTTTTCCTGGGTCGACGCGCCACTCCCGCTTCCGCAGGCCTGGACTAGCAACGCGAGCGACGTGATTGCACAAAGCTTGATGAATCCGGATATTGGAGTCACCAGGCGTAGTTTCGATTGATGCTTCTGATGTATTGCGTTTGTCATGACCATCTCCCCTTAGCTACCGGCACAGTAGGCGGCAGACTCGGCGAACGTACGCCGTAAGTTGTAGCCGTTCGATTGAAGGTTCGTGACCATGGTGTCGATCTGTGCGCGATCGTTACCGTCTTGCGGTGCGCGCAAGCAGACGTTCTCAAACACTTTCTCGACCTGACACTGTGCGAAAGCCTGTGAGTTGGCCAATTCGATACCCATCGACTTGGCACCAGCACCGTTAGCGGGCAGGGACGTATCCCAACCGAGTAACTTGTTTTGACCTTCGCGCCAGTAGTTGGTCCAGCTGTCGTCGGGTGTGACAAAGCCGTGTTCGAAGTTCAAATTGTTGTTGTAGTACTTCTCTTCTACGCGCGTACCGGTGACGGGGTCGAACTGACCGACGTCGTTGTAATTGATACGGCCGCTGAGCGCGTCGGGATCCGCCATCTCGTCATATTCGTAATCGTAGTAGGCGAACGCTTGTGTCAGCGGGTCCATCCCGGAGTGACAGCCGATGCAGTTGTTCAGAAACACCCGACTATCGCCGCCAGGGCTGCGTGATACGTCCTGACGAATGCGATCCGGTGTGCGGGTGACATCAAGTACCTGCTCCATGTCGTGGCACAAATGGTTGAGCAGCGTGAAGCGGAACATGGCGCGGTTGGTGCCTGCGATGAGGAACGCTTTCGCCGCGGAGCGTGTCGTCATGACCCCGGCCGTGGCTTCGGCAGGGACGCCGGTCAGCGAAGATTGCGTGGTTTGCTGCAGATTGGCTTGCAGGTCTACCCCTTGGTCTTCTAGGGCTTCGTAGTGTGCGTTTGACGTGGTGGAGTAGGCCGGGATACCGGCACCGGAGCCGACGTAGAGCAGGTCGCCCGATAGGATCTGGCGAAAGTCGACGTCATCGCGAACCATGCCAATCACCGTGGCGATATAGTCGTCCAATGGCACGAATACGCTTTGATCGCGATTGGTCCACGGTGCCGCAAAGTTTTTCAACGTGACGTTGTAAAACTCGGGCGCTGTGGTGGCCATCATCGCCGCGTCGAACATACTGGTGGGATTGCCGAGATCGATTTCGTCGCGCATAGCGCCAAGCGTGGCCGCATCGGGCGGCACACCGGCGATGCGGTCGTGCATACGCTTGGCTTGATCGGTGGAATCAGCCCACGCGCCTGTGCCGAAGACACTGCAACCGGCTAGCGCGGTGACGGTGGCAAATCGCTGGATCGTTACCCTTGCCCGTTCCCAGATAACGGGCGCACTCGGCCCACTCCTCAAAAACCTCATGAGATGCTCCTCATACTGCGAGGCCCGCCAGATTTCAGTAATCGAAATCGCACGGCCTAATTCCCCTATGTCCCTGAGGGGTGTTTAGCTGGGATAGAGTCTTACAAAGGGGGGGCGGACGCTGTGATCCAGTACGCTTTTTACAAACTCGCGATTGCTGACCGAGTCACATTATCTGCGCGTATTTTGTCCTACTAAGCCAAACAAGTCCCTGAGACCTGGCGCACACAAAGAAACCACCACCTTGTGAAAAAATAGCGGAACTTGTAAGTCGGTGTTAGAGGCGTAAGGTGTACCCACGTAGTATTGTTGTTGGGTTGTTGTCCCTTGCTCTAGCTGCCTGCGGCGGCGGGGGTAGTTCTAGTAGCACGAGTCTGGGTAGCGGCCAGTCACCCGATCCCGTGGTGGTGGATTTTCCTGTGGCTTACGTGAAGCGACCGCTGCTCACCGATGCCGATGGCAACCTCCTGAGCACTGAAGTACGACGGGCTACTGAATTCTTCCCCGGCGCAGAATTGTACCTGCGCGATCGCGCTTCCCCCAGTGCGGCTGAGACGCTGTTGACCGGTGACGTGTTCGGCTTGGACGCAAACGGCGGTCCTGCTCTTTATGACGTTAAAGATCTGGCGGTGTCGTTCGATGGTCTGCAGTTGGCATTTGCAATGCGGGCGCCGGAAGACCCGGATCTGGACGAAGACGAACAGCCGACGTGGAACCTGTGGCATTACGATGTCGCCAATGACGTCATGTCACGCATGATCACCTCCGACATCGTCGCTGAGGACGGGCACGACGTCGCGCCCAAGTTCCTGCCCGACGGCAGAATACTGTTTGCCTCCACGCGCCAGCGACTGGCCAAAGCGGTACTGCTCGACGAAGGCAAGCCGCAGTTTTCGGGTCTCGATGAGCAGCGCGACGAAGAAGCCCTGACCTTGCACGTCATGAACACTGACGGTACGGAAATCAAGCAAATCACCTATAACATGAGTTCGGACATCGATCCGGCGGTGCTGAGCGATGGGCGTGTCGTGTATGCACGGTGGGACGCGGTCTCTGGACGCGATCGAATCAGTTTGTATCGCGCTAATCCCGACGGGACCGACCACGAATTGCTCTACGGCGTGCACAGTCACGATACGGGTCCGGCAGGTGAGACCATCGAATTCGTGGAGCCCACGGAATTACCGGATGGCCGCCTGCTGGTCATGATGCGGCCGACGGGGCAGCAGACACGCATGGGTGCTTTACCCGTCGCGATCGATTTCGCCAATTACGTGGAGCACGATCAACCGACGTTCAGCAACGCGGGGCTGTTAGCCGATGCGCAGGAGGTGCTGATTCCGGGAGAGCTGTTCCTGGATGAAAACCTGCCGCCGCGGCAGGGCCGTTACGCCCACATCTATCCTTTGTTCGACGGGACCGATCGATTGATCGTCGCGTGGAGCCAATGTCGTTTGCTCGATCAAACGAGCGATCCCAACGACCCGGTTATCGTGCCCTGCACGGACGCAAACCTCGCGGACGCCAATATGGTCGAGGCGGATCCGCTCTACGGCGTCTGGATGCATGACGTCGAGGAAGACACTCAGCAACCCATCGTGCTCGGCGAGGAAGGGTTTGCGTTTTCTGAAGTGGTTATTTTCGAGGATAGAACCAGTCCTCCGGTGATCTTGGACAAGACTCCCGGCATCGATATCGATCCCGATCTCGTCTCGGAATCTGTCGGTGTTGTGCACATCCGCAGTGTCTACGATTTCGACGGTACCGGTATTGCCGATATCGCAGCCTTGGCGGATCCGCTGCAGACGATGGCGGATGCACGGCCTGCGCGATTTGTACGTATCGTCAAGGCAGTCGCTATCCCTGACGACGACGTGCTCGATTTCGACAATACGGCGTTCGGGCGCTCGCAAGCTCAATTGATGCGGGAGATCATCGGCTACGCACCGGTCGAGCCTGACGGATCGGTTAAGTTAAAAGTGCCTGCCAACGTTGCATTCTGGCTGGACATCCTGGATGCGGATGGGCGACGTGCATTGCCGTGGATTGCGCGGCACAACAACTGGATGCAGGTTCGGCCCGGTGAGGAAATGGAATGCCAAGGCTGCCACACCCCGGACAGCGAACTGCCTCACGCTCGCAGAGACGCTGAAGCCCCTTCGATCAATGCCGGCGCTCTGGTCGATGGCTCGCCGTTCCCGAACACGGAACCCGCACTGTTTGCCAATGCCGGGGAGACGATGGCGGAAGTGATTACCCGCATAAATGGGACACCAAATCCGAATGTCGATCTGCAATACGACGACGTGTGGACTGATCCCAACGTGCGCGCAAAAGATGCCAGCTTTGCGTACAACTATGCCGATCTTACGACGGTGCCCCCCGTTGATCCTGGGTGCGTGACCAACTGGAATGCCATGTGCCGTATCACCATACATTATCCGGTGCACATACATCCCATCTGGTCCGTCGACCGCCGCGTTTTCGACGTTGACGGGATTACGTTGTTGCGCGATGACACTTGTACGACCTGTCACAACATCGTGGATGCCGCTAATGCACCGATGCGGCCGCTGGCGCAGCTCGACTTGTCGGACGGTCAGAGTGCGGACGAAGCCGATCACTTGAAGAGCTATCGCGAACTGCTGTTTAACGACAACGAACAAGACGTCATTGGCGGCACGTTGCAAGACGTGTTGGAGGACTTGTTGGACGCTAATGGCAACACGGTTTTTCTGACCGATGCCAACGGCAACCTCATTTTGGATGGTAACGGTAACCCTATCCCGGTGCAGGTACCGATTAACGTCAATCCCTCCATGAACGTATTCGGGGCGCTGGCAAGTCCGGCGTTTTTCGACATCTTCGCACCGGGCGGCACGCATGACGGTCGCCTGAGCGGTGCGGAACTGAAGTTGATATCCGAGTGGATCGACGTGGGCGGTCAGTACTACAACGATCCGTTTTCGGTACCGCCGTAGGATCGACAGGGAGAAGAGTCAAACATGATGTTCAAAGCCGTAAAGGGAGTTCGGCGATCGAGTCGCGCATCGTTGCGCGCGTTGCTGGCAGTGCTCTTGCTCTGTACTGCTACCGGTGCCCAAGCTTGGAATCCGTTCGAGAAATACCAACCGCAAGTGGTCGTGTCGGATCCGTATCTGGAGCTGCGTACGGGCCCCGGACGCGGTTATCCCGTGTTTTACGTGGCTGGCCAGGGCGAGGCGGTCACTATGCTCAAACGGCACACGGACTGGTTCAAAATCCGTGTCCAGCGCAGCGACGAACCCGACAAGGAGCGCGATCGAGAAGGCTGGGTGCACATCGATGAGATGTCACACACGCTCGATCTCGACGGCGGACCTATCGACTTCGGGCTCTTGGGACTGGACGATTTCAGTCATCGCCGTTGGGAACTGGGCTTCAACGGCGGCGATTTCGGCGGAGCTAATTCGCTGACGGGTTATCTAGGCTTCGCCTTGACACCCAACATCACGTTCCAGATCGAAGGCACACAAATCCTCGGCGAGTTCTCCGACGGTGTGATGGGGTCCGCAAACATTTTGATGTATCCGTTCCCAAAGTGGCGCCTGTCACCTTATTTCACGATAGGCACCGGCATAATCACTACCAAGCCGCACACCACGGTCGTGCAGGCGCCTGATCGCGAAGACGAGATAGCGCATGTGGGGGCGGGTGCAAACCTCTACCTCAGCGATCGCTTTATGTTGCGAATGGAATACAAGCGCCACACGGTGCTCACGAGTCGGGACGACAACGAAGAGATAGATCAATGGAAAGCAGGCTTCAGCATATTTTTCTAACGCGCATCGCCGCGATGTCACGACAGATCGCGACCGCTGCGACGCTATGTTCTCTGACGTTGAGCGCAACATTATGGGCGCCAACGGCGCAGAGTGCCGAAGCGGAGGAACTGGAACTCGAGCCGCTGATCGTACGCGAAGACGAGCGGCGGGAAGTTGAAATCGATGAGCTCGACACCGAAGACTTCGAGATCGGTGTATTCGGCGGCATCATGCAGGTGGAGGACTTCGGTTCAGATACCGCGACCGGCATCCGTATCGCTTACCACGTGACCGAAGACTTTTTTGTGGAGGGTCAGTACGGCATGACCACCATGGGTCAAACGAGCTTCGAGCTGCTCAGCGGCGGTGCTCCGTTATTGACGGACGAAGAACGTGACATGACCTATTACAACGTCTCCATTGGGTGGAACATATTTCCAGGCGAAGCGTTTGTGGGCGGACGTTGGGCGTTCAAAGGCGGTCTGTACGTCATTGCAGGGGCGGGTTCCACTGAATTCGGCGGCGACGACCTGTTCACGATCAACGCCGGGGTCGGCTACCGCTTCATTGCGACAGATTGGATGGCGCTTCACGTCGATGTGCGCGACCACTATTTCGAATCGGACCTCCTCGGCACGATGGAAGGTAAGCACAACATCGAATTCAGCGGCGGGCTCACATTTTTCTTCTAGGTTGTGCGACGGGAACCTCTTATGAGAAGCAGATTTAGACCCCTTATCTTGGTGGTTGGCATCGTCGGTGTGCTGGGTGCCGGCGGGTGCAGTTCGATGGAGCTCAAGCCTTGGGTCAGTCCATTCGAAAGAAACAACTTGGCCGATCCGATCATGAGCTTCAGCCGCGATCCGGTTGCAGCGGCCTATCTTCATCACGTTTATCAAGCTCGCGAAGGGGCGCGTGGAGCGGAAGGTGGCTCCGGCGGCGGCTGCGGGTGTAACTGACGATGCAACGCTCCTCGTTTTTCGCCGCGGTTCTCGTCATCGGTCTTATGCTCGGCTGGGCCACGACCGGCGTGGCGGCTGTCTTACCTGAAGATCGTGCAGACGTGATGTATCACGGCTACGACGGTGGCGGACTGGAGGTCACGGGCCCGAGCGTACTCGTGCGCAAAGCTTACAAGGACAAAGTGTCGGTGTGGGCCAACTACTATGTGGACATGATCACCAGCGCCTCGATCGACGTCATGGCGACGGCCAGTGAATACACGGAAGAACGCAAAGAGAAAAGCGTTGGTTTAGATTATCTGCACGGTAAGACCTTCATGGGGTTTTCCTACACCAACTCGGAAGAGTCGGATTACACTGCTAATTCCTATCGATTCGGTATCAGCCAAGATTTCTTCGGCGATCTGACCACGCTCGGCATCAGCTACGCGCGTGGTGCGGATACCGTGCGACGTAACGGTGACGATGTGTTCGAGGAAGAAGCGGACCGGCAGATTTACCGCGTCGATCTGTCACAAGTCATCACCAAAAACATGATCGTCAACTTCAACTACGAGGGCGTAACCGACGAAGGGTTCTTGAACAATCCGTATCGCCAGGTGCGCTATCTCGACCCGGGTGCAGCTCGTGGTTTCAGCTATGAGGCAGAGCTCTATCCGCGCACGCGGACGAGTTCAGCCCAGGCGGTTCGCGCCATGTATTTTCTGCCGTACCGCGCTGCATTGAAGCTCGAGTACCGCAACTACTCCGACACATGGGGGATCTCGGCCTCAAACGCTGAAGTTGCGTACACACATCCGCTCGAGGACGTTGGCCTGACCGTCGAGCTCAAGTACCGTTTCTACGATCAGACGGCAGCCGATTTCTACAGCGATCTCTTTCCGCGCGCGAGTGCGCAAAATTTTGTCGCCCGCGACAAGGAGCTGGCGTCCTTTCAGACGCAGACCTTCGGCGCCGGGGTGACCTACGAATTCGATATGGATTGGTTCCCGGGCTTCAAGCGGGGCCAGGCGAGTCTGTTCGTCGACTATATCGACTTTCAGTACGATGACTTCCGCGACGTGACCGCCACCGGCTATGCACCGGGCGATGAGCCGCTGTATGGGTTTGACTCGACGGTGACGCGGCTGTTCTTTTCCTTCTATTATTAGCGGGGCGTGGTTCTGACCGTGGGTGTCGTCCCGCTGGCAGCCAAACGAAGACGGGACCACCGCGCGAAACCCATCTCTTTCACCACGTCCGTTTGATCGCTCGAGCGCGTGACGCGCTGGAAGAGGCGCGTTTGCGTGACCGATCTACGTCCCCAACTATCTCGAACGCTAATAGGGTCTCCGACCCCGATGATATCTCCAGCGCTAATAGTGTCTGCGACTTCGATGATATCTCCAGCGCTAATAGTGTCTCCGACCCCGATTAGAAGGACCGGAAGTTGGCAATGTAGGGACAGGTCTTTATAATCTGCGCGGCCTTCCGCTGGGGGCCTTTCCAGCCCCCATAGTTGTCCAGTTTTGCTGTGCTTTGGGTCCGTCGATGGGCCCGAATCAAAGGCCTAAACGCCTGGAATGGATTGTAAGAGGTTCGTTCGAGATTGCGACTACACTTGACAGGGACCCGGGATCACCTCGCGCGGTCCGTCGTGTCCGATCGGCCAGAAAAGTAACTTGGAGCGCATGATTAAGATCAAGAAAGGCCTAAACCTACCGATTGCGGGTGCGCCATCGGACGTGGTCGATGATGGCCGTGCGGTTCGCAGTGTGGCCGTATTGGGGGTGGACTATCCCGGCATGAAGCCCACCATGGCGGTCAGCGAAGGCGACGTCGTTGGCCAGGGTCAGGTCCTCTTTACTGACAAGAAAACCGCCGGTGTTCAGTACACGGCTCCCGTGAGCGGGCGAGTTGCGTCCGTCAATAGAGGGGCAAAGCGCGCGTTGTTGTCGGTCGTGATCGACCGGGACGACAGTGCCGCGACGCCGCGAACGTGGGAAGCGCTGTCCAGCGACGATGTCGCCAAGCTGTCGCGCAGCGATGCGGTGGCGCGCCTGGTGGACAGCGGAATGTGGACTGCATTGCGCACGCGTCCCTTTGCCAAAGTGCCGGACCCCGAACAGATACCGCGCTCGATCTTTGTGACGGCCATGGACACGAACCCACTGGCTGCAGATCCCGCGCCGGTCATCGCTGAGAGCGCCACGGAGTTTTCCTTGGGCCTGGACGTTCTCGCGAAGATGGCGGAGGCCAGCGTCTACGTATGCCATGAGAGCGGAAACTTCCTGCCAACCGGCAGTGACGGCAAGATTTCCTCTCACGAATTCAGCGGACCGCACCCGGCGGGTCTAGCGGGTACGCACATTCACTTTCTGGATCCAGTCAGCTCGCGCAAGACCGTTTGGTACATCAACTACCAGGACGTGATCGCGTTTGGGCGTTTGTTTTCCGAAGGGGTGCTCGCCACTCAACGCATTGTCGCGCTTGCCGGGCCAGGAGTCGAAAATCCGAGGCTCATTCGCACCCTGCTCGGGGCCAACCTCGACGAAATGACCGCAGGCGAGCTTAATGAGGGCGAGCAGCGCGTCATCTCGGGTTCGGTATTGGCCGGGCACACGGCAGAAGGCGCGCTTGCATATCTGGGTCGCTACCACAATCAAGTATCCGTCATCCCGGAAGACCACGAGCGCCGCTTGTTCGGCTACTTGGCGCCCGGCACCAACAGGCATTCGGTCTTTCCGGCATTTCTGTCGAAATGGCTGGGTGAGCGCAACGTGGACTTCACGACCACGTCCAACGGCAGCCCTCGGGGCATGGTGCCGATCGGTACCTACGATGCCATCATGCCGATGGACATTTTGGCAACGCAACTCTTACGCAGTCTGCTCGTCGGCGACTTGGAGCAGGCGATCAATCTGGGTTGCCTCGAGCTCGACGAAGAGGACATCGCGCTCTGCACCTATGCTTGTCCCGGTAAATACGAGTTCGGCCCGGTGTTGCGCCAGGTGCTGGACCAGATCGAGAAGGAGGGCTAGGTGAGTCTACGATCGTTCATGGATAACTTGGCGCCTCACTTCGAGAAAGGCGGCAAGTTCTCTTGGGCCTATCCGGCGTACGAGGCCATCGACACCGCGCTTTACACACCGGGCCAGGTGACACATGGCGCTTCGCATGTGCGCGACGGCTTGGATCTCAAGCGCATCATGATGACCGTTTGGCTGTGTGCGTGGATTCCCGCAATCGTCGGTTCCTACTTTGTTGGCTTGCATGCCAACGAAGCCATGCAGGCCGCAGGCCTGACGGCGGTCGAAGGGTGGCGCGGGTTTTTCATCAACAACCTGACCGGTTTCGATCCGAACAGCATCTGGGACTGCGTCGTCCACGGACTGGGTTATTTTCTGCCTCTGTACATCGTGGTGTTTGCCGCGGGGATCTTATTCGAAATCTGGTTTGCATCCGTACGCGGTCACGAAGTCAACGAAGGCTTTTTTGTCACGTCTATCCTCTTCACGCTGACGCTCCCGCCTACCATGCCGTTGTGGATGGCCGCCATCGGCATCGTCTTCGGTGTGGTCATCGGCAAGGAAGTATTCGGCGGTACCGGTAAGAACTTCCTCAACCCGGCGCTGACGGGTCGCGCTTTTCTGTACTTTGCTTATCCCGCGTCTATGAGCGGAGACCAAGTGTGGGTGGCGGTCGACGGCGTGACTCAAGCCACCCCGTTAGGCAACGCCGCACTCGGTCTGGACTACGGCGTGGAGTGGATGACGGCCTTCTTGGGCACGATGCCCGGCTCCATCGGGGAGACCTCGACACTCGCGATCTTGGTGGCCGCGATCATTCTGTGTGCGACGCGGATTGCTTCCTGGCGCATCATGCTGGGCGTGCTGGTCGGCATGGCTGTCACTTCAACGCTGTTCAATTTCATCCCCAGCACCAATCCCATGTTCGGCATGAATGCCATGTGGCACCTCGTCGTGGGTGGCTTAGCCTTCGGCGCGGTGTTTATGGCGACGGATCCGGTATCCGCTGCAATGACCAACACCGGCCGGTGGATCTACGGCGCATTGATTGGCTTCATGTGCGTGCTGATTCGCGTGGTAAACCCTGCGTTTCCTGAGGGCATGATGCTGGCCATTCTGTTCGGTAACTTGTTTGCCCCCTTGATCGATCACTTCGTCGTGCAATCCAATGTAAAACGGAGGCTGGCTCGTGGCTGATTTCGACAAAGACAGTTTAAGCAACACTTTCATCGTCGCCATTGCGGTGTGTCTGGTGTGTTCGGTCATCGTGTCGGGGATTGCGGTGGCGTTGAAGCCGACTCAGCAATTGAACAAGGAACTCGACCAGAAGCAGAACATTCTGCGTGCGGCCGGACTGCTGCCTGCAAACAGCAATGTCGCTGCGGATGGCCGAGGTGTCGATGAGTTGTTCGAGGAATTCACCATTCGCGCAGTGGACCTGGAAACGGGGCGCTACCGTGACGACATCGATCCGACCACATTCGATCCCATCAGAGCCGCCAAGAATCCCGAGTTGTCCCTGGCGCTGAGCGGCGAACAGGACATTGCGACTCTGCGGCGCCGCGAAAACGTCTCACTGGTCTACTTAAAACAAGGCGAAAACGGCATCGACAAAGTGGTGTTGCCCGTGCGGGGGTACGGCCTTTGGGGTACTTTGTTCGGTTATTTAGCACTGGATGCCGACCTGCAGACGATCTCGGGTCTGGGTTTCTATCAGCACAAGGAAACTCCGGGCTTGGGCGGTGAGGTGGACAACCCGAAGTGGAAGGCTGCATGGGAGGGGGTACAACTATTCGATACGAGTGGTACGCCGAACGTGCAGTTGGTCAAGCGACGCTCCAGCCCACAGAGTGCGGCGGCGCAATACGAGGTCGATGCCCTGTCGGGAGCCACCTTCACGACTCGAGGTGTGCAGAACCTCATACATTTTTGGACCGGTGAACTGGGTTTTGGCCCATTCATCCAACGCTTGAAAGCCAATGCAGGTTAGACGGAATTAGGGTAGCAGAATGTCGAACCAACGAGACGTTTTAGTCGATCCGATCTTCAACAACAATCCCATTGCATTGCAGGTGCTGGGTATATGTTCCGCTTTGGCGGTCACCATCAGCATGTCGCAAACACTGGTGATGTGCGCTGCAGTGATCTTCGTGACGACCATGTCCAACATTGCCGTCTCATTGGTGCGCAATCGCGTGCCGACCAACATCCGCATCATCGTGCAGATGACCATCATTGCTTCGTTGGTCATCGTAGTGGATCAGGTGTTACAGGCAGTTGCCTATGACATTTCGAAGAGCTTGTCCGTGTTCGTGGGTCTGATCATCACCAATTGTATCGTCATGGGGCGCGCAGAAGCGTTTGCCATGCAAAACGGGCCGTGGCTATCGGCGTTGGATGGCTTCGGCAACGCCTTGGGTTACAGCGTGATCTTGTTCGGGGTTGCGCTGATTCGCGAGCCGTTGGGTGCAGGAACGTTCATGGGCTACGAGATACTGCCCACGGTCAGCAATGGGGGCTGGTACAACGCCAACGGTCTGTTGCTGCTGTCACCCAGCGCGTTTTTCATCATCGGACTCTTTATCTGGGCGATCAGATCCTGGAAGAAAGATCAGGTAGAAGAAGCCGAATACGAAATCGCCGCCAACGTCCAATACAAGGAAGCCATGTAGTCATGGAGCATTACTTAGGCATCTTCGTCAAGGCGGTCTTCATAGAGAACATGGCGCTGACCTTCTTTCTCGGGATGTGCACCTTTATCGCTATATCCAAGAAGATCAGCACGGCGATCGGCCTGGGCGTCGCCGTGATCGTGGTGCTCGCCATCACTGTCCCGGTCAACAACCTGATCTTCAACAACTTGCTGCGTGAAGGTGCACTCGCCTGGGCCGGCTTTCCAGATGTGGATCTGAGTTTCCTGGGGTACCTGTCATACATCGGCGTCATCGCCGCGATGGTGCAGATCTTGGAAATGATCCTGGACCGATACGTCCCAGTGCTTTACAACGCGCTCGGGGTGTTCTTACCGCTGATCACCGTGAACTGCGCCATCCTGGGGGCGTCGCTGATCATGATCGAGCAAGATCAGACCTTTACCGAGAGTGCTGTATTCGGGTTGGGCGCCGGCGTGGGCTGGGCGCTGGCCATCACGGCACTTGCCGGCGTGCGCGAGAAGCTCAAGTACAGCGATGTGCCGGAAGGTTTGCGGGGACTCGGTATTACCTTTATCTCAGTCGGTTTGCTGAGTTTGTGTTTTATGTCGTTTGGCGGCATCGATATTTAGTCAGAGGTTCCTTAGGCTGGAAGCAACATGTTAGATACCACGGTCATTTTGGGGGTCGTCATGTTCACCGCGACGGTGTTGTCGCTGGTGATCGTCATTCTGTTCGCGCGGTCCCGCCTGGTGAGCTCGGGTAACGTCACCATCTCAATCAACGGCGACCCCGAGAAATCCATCAGCGTGCCGGCGGGTGGCAAGTTGCTACAGACGTTGGCCTCCAAGGGTATCTTTCTCGCGAGCGCATGTGGCGGTGGCGGTACCTGCGCGCAATGCCGGTGTCGCGTGATGGAAGGTGGCGGCAGTATTCTCTCGACGGAAGAAGGGCACTTCACTCGCGGTGAGATTCGTGAGGACTGGCGTCTCTCCTGCCAGGTGGCGGTCAAGCAAGATCTCGATATCGAGATTCCGGAAGATGCCATCGGGGTCAAACGATGGGAGTGCGAGGTCACTTCCAATCCGAACGTCGCCACTTTCATCAAGGAACTCAATTTGAAGCTGCCGGAAGGCGAGGACGTCGCGTTTAGAGCCGGCGGGTATGTGCAGTTGGAAATTCCACCTTATGAGATGGATTACAAAGAGATCGAGGTCGAAGAAGAATATCACGAAGACTGGGATCGCTTTGACGTGTGGAAGTACCACTCAAAGGTGGATGACGTCACCATCCGCGCTTATTCGATGGCGAACTACCCCGAAGAAAAAGGCATCCTCAAGTTCAACATCCGCATCGCGTCACCCCCGCCGGGCATGGATGTGCCGCCTGGCGCGATGTCGTCGTACGTGTTCAACCTAAAACCGGGTGACAAGCTCACGGTGTTCGGCCCGTATGGTGAGTTCTTCGTGCAGGATACGCCGGCTGAAAAGATATGGATCGGCGGCGGGGCGGGTATGGCTCCGTTGCGCTCGCAGATTTTCGACGAGCTCAAGCGCAAGCATTCGACATGCAAGATGAGTTACTGGTACGGCGCGCGTTCGTTACGGGAAATGTTCTATACAGAGGAATTCGACGAGCTTGCGAAGAAGCACGACAACTTCGAATGGCACGTCGCGCTGTCGGATCCGTTACCGGAGGATAACTTCGACGGTCATATCGGCTTCATTCATCAGGTTGTCCTCGACAATTATCTGAATGACCATCCTTCACCGGAGGACTGCGAGTACTATCTTTGCGGGCCGCCACCGATGACTGCCGCGGTATTGCAGATGCTCGACGATCTCGGCGTGGAACCGGAAAACATCCACCTAGACGACTTTGGGGGGTAAACCGCTTCGCGGTTTACGGCCGCGAAGCCGGCGGCCTATCGGCCGTCGGCGTTGATTCGCGGCCTGGCGGTTCTGACCGCGAGAAACGTTGCGGCAGGGATGCCGGCCACACCCCATCTAACCACGCAGTAACGCACTGCGCGCTACGGGCGAGCAGGCGACGGCCTACCGGCCGTCGCCGTTGAAGCGAGCCCTGGTAGGGTCACTGGGGGTTCTGACCACGAGAAACGTTGCGGCAGGGATGCCGGCTATCCCCCATCTAACCACGCAGTAACGCACTGCGCGCTACGGGCGAGCAGTTGTGCGACCGCAAGCGGTCGCGGCCTACCGGCCGTCGCCGTTGAAGCGAGCCCTGGGGGTTCTGACCACGAGAAACGTTGCGGCAGGGATGCCGGCCACACCCCATCCAACCACGCAGTAACGCACTGCGCGCTACGGGCGAGCAGTTGTACGACCGCAAGCGGTCGCGGCCTACCGGCCGTCGCCGTTGAAGCGAGCCCTGGGGGTTCTGACCACGAGAAACGTTGCGGCAGGGATGCCGGCCATACCCCATCTAACCACGCAGTAACGCACTGCGCGCTACAGGCGAGCAGTTGTGCGACCTCAAGCGGTCGCGGCCTACCGGCCGTCGCCGTTGAAGCGAGCCCTGGAGGTTCTGACCGCGAAAAACGTTGCGGCAGGGATGCCGGCCATACCCCATCTAACCAGGCAGTAACGCACTGCCCACCAACGCAGTAACGCACTGCCCATCTAAGAGCGACCTCGTCCTGGCTAAAACCCCGCATCCCCCAATACCGCCCGAGCCATAGCCAACCGATCCCGCATCCGCTCCGGCATCTTTCCCCAATAATAAGCAATGGCCCCTACGGCAATACCCAAGGCCCAAGCCCGCCCCAACAACCACGCTTCCTCAGCCACGCCAAGCCGTTTGCGCAACACCTCGCGTGCGGATGCATCCAGCACTTCCCAAGCGCCGTGAAGATCAACGGTCGGATCACCGATCGCAAGACCCCCAAAATCCAGTACAGCGACTAGCCGCCCTTCGCTTATCAGCAAATTCTCCGCCACCAGGTCGCTGTGGAACCAACGTTCCGGCTCAGCTCTGCCTGCTCGAGGCAGCGCCACCGCGTCACGCCAAACCCGCAGCACCGCGTCGAGATCCAGGTCCAGGGCTTGAATCGTGCGACACACCTCGATGTTGTGCCGTGTCTGCGCGTCAAACGCCGCCAGCGGCCCGCCGCGATACCAACGCAGAGCCGGGTCTGTGGCGGCAGCCGTCGTTACCTCGATGTTGCGTAGCGCAAGAATGACGTCGGCGAGCTCAGTCGCCAGGTCTGCCCGGTCAGGCGTTACCGGATCGCGTGGATCAACCACCACGGGGGACTGACCTTCTATCTTCCGAACGATCGACCAGACTTCTTCATAACCCAGCGCAGGTTGGCCCATGGCGACGATTTCCGGGACTGCCACCGGCAAATGACGCCCGATCTCGGGTAGCCACCGCTGTTCCTTGGCTATCGCTTGCCCTCCGCCCGGTTGCCGGGGTAAGCGAACGAGCAAGGCATCACCCAGGCTGAACAAAGCGTTCGAAGATCCAGATGTACGAAGCCGACTGAGCGGCAGGTCCGCGAACTCCGGTGTTGCGCGCTTGACAAGTTGGCGCACGAGATCGGTGTCTATGAATAATTCGTCAGCGTGCAATGTACGTTCGATATCCAAGGCCAGTGGTCTACCGGATGACTAGAAAATATTCGATGACAGCTTCGGTGTGTGGCTGCATCAAGCGCTTCTCCAGCAGACGGAATTTTTTCAGCAGCAGGCTGTCGAGGTCGGCTTCCGTGTAGTATGCGTAGAAGCGATCTCCTCTCAGGCGTTCTTGCGCGATCTTGCCGCCCGGATAGGTGTTCTTGGGTATTCGACGCATTTCACTGCCCTCGCCTAACTTCATGTTGAGGTAGAAGACGCCGGCGTCGACCAGCAGCGCTGCTGTTGCTGCAATGAACTGCCTGAATTCAGCCCTGGTCAGGTGGTAAAGGCAGCCGCTGGCGAAAACACCGCCGTAGCGGCTGTCTAGCGTGCCTAAATCGCGTAAGTCCATGAGTCGAAAGCGCCCGGCATCGGGTTTTCGGGACGCGATCTCGATCATTTCGCTCGACAGGTCGAATGAGTCCACGTCATTGCCTAGGGTGGTTAAGTACTGTGAGTCTCGTCCATCGCCGCATCCCGGAACGAGCACGTTGGAGATAGGCATCGTTGCCGCAAATTTGCGCATCGAATCCTTCACCCAGTCATCTATTGCGGGATTGTTGGCGATTTCGACCCAATCTGCGGCGAAGGCGTTGTACGTCGCGATCGTTCTCGATACATGATCGTCCATGGCATGGGAGTCTAACGGGTCGGCGGTCGCGGGGTCATGGGACATTTTTTTCCTAACCTGCATCTAAACGCGCTTAACTTGGATCTATATCTACAACTCCCAATAAAAGAGCGAATCTCATGGAATATCTATCTACCGGCGCTGGGCTTGGCGCACTGGGTTTCTGGCTGTTCATCGCCGCCATCGTTGCAGCTGGCGTGTGGGACAACATCCGTAAGCGTGAAGCGCAGCACGAGACCTTGCGGCGCATCATCGAAAGCGGGCAGCCGATCGACGACGAACTCACAGACAAATTACTTGCCATAACGGGAGGCAGTAAAACGCTGGGTAAGGACCTTTGGGTCAGTGGTCTCATCATCATGGCGATTGCCCCCGGGTTGCTCGTCCTCGGCTGGGGCCTGTCGTTCCTGGCCAGTGAGGTGTTTCAAGTGATGCTCTCGATCGCGGGTTTCTTGTTGGTGCTCGGGTGCGGTTTCCTTCTGATAGGACGCTACACCCTGCGCCGGGACGAGCAGATGAGGACGTTCAGTTAGGAGCGGTCAGCCGTGCGGGGCACATCACTCCGCGAGCGTCCCGAGGCGTTGGTCGCGGCATTGGCGCGTACCGGCGACAAAGACGCGTTCGCCGAATTAGTGGTTCGCAGGCAGTCGTGGCTGCGTGGATTCTTGCGGCAAATGACGGCGGACAAGGCCCTGGCAGATGATCTCGCTCAGCAAACGCTGTTGCAGGCATGGCGCAGCGTCGATGCGCTGCGCGATCCGCGTAAATTCGCCCCGTGGCTCAAGCGCATCGCTGTGACCATGTGGCTAAAACACCAGCGCCGTAACGATCCGCTTCAAGACCGTCTGGACGACACCGAGATCGAGCAGTCGACCCACGACACCCCCGACGTGAGTTGGGACCTCAGTTCCGCGCTTGCACGTCTTTCACCGACATCGCGCGCGTGTGTCGTGTTGTCCTATAGCGAAGGATTTACGCACGAGGAAATCGCCAAGACCCTGAAGCTGCCCTTGGGTACGGTGAAATCCAACATACGCCGAGCGACACAGCAACTGCGTTCCTTTTTGACCCTGGAAGACGCGCGCGAAGGAGAAGTTAGAGATGAATAGAGATGAAGACGATCGTTTGTTGAGCGAAGCATTCGCTAGTGCGCGTATAGATGTTGGTGACGATGACTTCGTCGACACCGTGGTAGGTGAGCTTGATGGTGTAAGGCGCTCGAAAGTCATGCGTCGCATTGCGCTCGGAACGTTGATCGCCCTGTTAGCGATTCCCTTGCAAGACGTTGGGTTATTGACTGCTCATGCGCTGATGATCAACCTGGTGGAACTGGAAGCTGGGTTGGTGGCGCAACTCTTGGCACCGATCAACACCGTCGGTGGCGTGTTGTCAGCCGTGCTTCTGTGTCTGCGCAGTGCTTACCTGCGTATATTCCGGCGCAGTCGCTAAAGGCAGCGCTAACCGCGTTCGAACTCGGCGCGAGTGAGATTGCTACCGGCGGTATCTGCATCCAATGGGTAAACCGGTCGTCGCACCTTCTCGAATTCGACCTCACTATAGTCGGATGTGCACACCCCGCGCCCTGCGCACTCGATGATGTCTTTGGCCAGGTCTTTGAAGCCGACCCGGTAGTGGATTCGCGACTTCAACATCAAGAACCGGCGCTCGGTCGGTTCCATGCCCAGACACCGAAAGCACGCCGGGTCGTACGGTTCGATGTGGCGGGAAATCACCGCGATGTCGACGCTACCGACGGCGAGCACGGCGCAACGACCCATGTTGATGGTCAAGCCGCGTGCCATGGCCACGCGCGCTTTGAACTTGCCGTTGGAGATGAGCTTCACTTCTCCGGTCAACGTCAGTGGTTTACTTTGTTGTTGCAGGGCGGGCATCGGGAGTTTGCCGCCGAGCTGGACGGTGACTTCGGCACCGATACCGGCAGCGATCATCTGCTCGACGACCTCGGGATCGTAGAAACCGAATACGGCGACGTCTTCTAAGCCGGCGTCCAGAATGGCTTCGAGCACCTCGGTGGTGTCCATGGTGCCACCGGATGCGGTGTTGTCGTAGTGATCGAGAAGTATCACCGGTCCATCTGTGCCGTCGTTCGAGGTAGCTGCTTGTTCCGCGCGCTGCATGGAGCCGGGGAGGGGTTCTATCTCGTAAACGAACTTGGCCCGGTCCTGCCAGGCGGCATCCAGCAATTCATCGACCGTACCTTGCGCACGTGCCGCGTCATCGTCGGCGATGACCACCGTCGACAAACCGGCATCCTGAATGTCGGCGTGGGGAAATCCGGTGAATAAACTGACGCCCAACAAGCCCTGGTGCTCGAGTTCTATGGCCCGCCGTTGCAGTTCGCTATTGGGATAGTCGTCGGTCCCTTGTCGCATCACGTGAGGCAGCATCGGGGCGTTCCCCCAACGCATGACCGGCGTCACTTTGTGCTCCAGCATGTCGAAGAACACGCTGGCCGCGCGTTCGGCCGTGCTGTCCATATCGATGTGCGGATAAGTGTGGTAACCCGCCAGCACGTCGCAGTTCTCGACCATCTGCTCAGTGATGTTGGCGTGCATGTCCAGTGATACGGCAATGGGCAGATCGGGGTGCAAGGAACGAATACGTCCCAGTAATTCACCTTCACCGTCATCGAACGACTTGGTGACCATGGCGCCGTGCAAATCCAAAAGCAAGGCGTCGACGCTTCCTGCCAAATCGACGATCTGCGTGCACATGTATTCGAAAGTGTCGTTCTCAACCGGTCCGCTTGGCGGCGCATTTGCGGCGATACCCATCACGATGTCAACACCGCGTGCTTCGGCGACTTTAATGTAACCGCCCAAGCAACTCGCCGTGTTTCGATAGATATTCAATGCCGTCGTGCCACTCGGCGGTGCCGCGCGCCCTCCGGAAAAGCGATCGAGATCGGTGATTACGGGCGAAAAGGTATTGGTTTCGTGACTCATCATCGCTATACCGACTTGCATGGTGCTCTCCTCCCGAACTCTAGCGTTGACCGAATTGGTCGGCGAACACGCACGTGGCGCAATGTGTGTCGGCAGCGGCCGCGTCTTCGGCGCTCTGATACTGCGGTGTGTCAAAGCGCTCGACCCGATCGTCCGAATGCTTCGAGTCGCGTGCTCGAGTGTCAGCACTGGTCGCCTGACGGGGTTGCATCACTCGATCTTTCCACGCGTCATCGTCACTCCATTGGAACGGCAGGTCCACGATGTCACCCGCACGGTCAATGGCTTCGAAGGCAGCCAAGGTGTGTCGCATGATCTCGAATTGTCCGTGCGCATCATGCGGCTTGCCCGCTGTGTGGCCGAGCGGGAAGTCCAGATACACCGCTCGTGCTGGATTCACCGCTCGGGTAATCGAGTGGGCGCTGGACATGCTCAGGGTCGGGACACCGGACGCTTCCAAGGCTCTTGCAATCAGCCCGACGGACTGATGACAAACGGGTCAGACAGGCACCAGCAAGACTACATCGACTTCATCGCGCGCCCGTTGCTGTAGTATGCGTCGGACCAGTTCCGGTGCCAGCGCCTCCGCGACTTTGCGGCTGGAATAGATCCCTCCCATGAAGGCGTACGCAGGCGTGGCCAGTCCGCCGATGAGACCTTCCTCGGCACAGCGTTGGAGTGTGTCGATTGGAAACACCACATTCGGATCTTGGCGCGCATCCGTCAGGTCGTAGGCAAAGTGTGTGGCGCGAAGCGGTGTGGTCCCCTGTGTCGTGTCGATCTCGCGATAGCTCAAATCGTCTTTGAAATGGAACGCGGTCTGCCCAACGCGGTAGATGCCGCCCGAGCCGATCAGAGCCAGGCGCGATTCACTCAAAGGCTTGCGCAATGGCGCAAGCCGTGGCGGTGCCGGATTGGTCACCCAGTTGTAGCTGGGATAACCCAAAGCGTCGTATTGCGCTTTGGTGCGGGCGATATAGTCTATGGGTGGGCGTCTCTGCACGGGCTGGCTTCGACCTCATCTTGTGAGTGGGCTTACATTACAGGCAGAATCTCGTGTATTAAACCGTGTCGTCGCTCTAAGCTACGCCAGAGTTCCACCGCAGAGGAGGTTGTGATGACTCGCGAGGAGAGCCCGCTGCTATACGAGGTTCGCGATCACGTCGGGGTGATTACGCTCAATCGGCCGCAGGCCATGAATTCCATGACTTATCAGCTTTACGGCGAATTGGAGGACACCGTGCGCGAGAGCGATGCACGGGTGCTCGTCATCACCGGCAATGGGCGCGCGTTCTGCGCGGGAGACGACGTCAAGCAGATCCTCGGCAACCCGCAGCCGCCACCCGATGAGTTTCGCCAACGCGGCAAGCGCACCGGTGGATTGACGCCGGCTGCCGATGCGTTGTTGTATACGGACATTCCTGTCGTTGCCGCCGTCAATGGCCCAGCGGTGGGTTGGGGTATGGAGTTGGCGTTGATGGCGGACATCAGAGTTGCCTCGACGAATGCGAAATTCGGGGAATTGTTCGTCATTCGCGGATTGTGTTGCGACGCCCCGGGACTCGGTAGGTTGGCAGCACTGGTGGGACGGGAACGTGCGGCTGAAATCCTCTTTACCGGCGAAATCATCGATGCGCAGACCGCGCTCGAGATCGGCCTGGTGAGTCGTTGCGTTCCACATGACGAGTTAATGACCGCGGCCCTGGCCATTGCAGCGAAAATCGCCGCCAATCCACCGTTGGCGGTACAGGCGTTGAAAGCGGGATTGCGCCGTACGATAGAACCCGACTGGCGCGACACCGGGCGCTGGGCCGGCGAGCAGATCGCCCGACTGCGGGCGACGGAAGACTCGAAAGAAGGGGTGGCGGCGTTTCTCGAAAAGCGCGATCCGGTTTATGTGGGGCGTTGATCGCCGATCGTGACCTCCACCTTGTCGGCGTAGAAAGCCCCGTACCCAACCAGCGGTAAGCACTCGTCGTAAGGCGCCTCATACGCCCACAGTGCATCCGGTTCTTCCCGATCGCCATCGACCAGCGACCAGTAGGAGGCGTGACCTTTGAACGGGCAGTACGTAGAGGTTTGCGTGGCGCGCAGACAGTCCTGTTCGATGTCCGCCAGTGGTACGTAGACCACGGTGTCATGTCTGCTTTCGTCGACACGCAGCGCTTGCTGCGTTTGGGCAATCGTGCGCCCGGCCCACGAGATGGCGACCGGCTCGGGAATCGGCGCAATGGCTACTTGGTGTTGCGGGTACTTACTGAAGCCCGGGGCTGGATTGCTCATCGTGAAGATCCTAGGATGTTATTGGCCCGATCGCTAGCATCCCGCGATTGCGGTTATTCATCAAGCACCCGATTGGCGGGTGGTTAGCGAATCGAGCGAATCACACGAAACAACTGAAGGAGAGTTCATGGTCGCAGAAGCCAAGGCTGTCGGTAAACAGCGCTATCGGGAGAGTTATGGCCGCTACCTCGAAGATTTCGCGATCGACGATGTGTACGAGCATCGCCCTGGGCGCAGTATCACAGAAACCGACAATACGTGGTTCACCTTGTTAACGATGAACCAGCATCCCCTACACTTCGATCGTGAGTACGGTGAAAAGAGCGAGTTCGGCCAGGTCTTGGTGAACTCCTGTTTGACGATCTCCATCGTTACCGGCATGAGCGTCTCGGACATTTCGCAAAAGACAGTGGCCAACCTGGGGTGGGACAAGGTGCGTCTGACCGGACCGGTGTTCGTGGGAGATACACTCTACGCAGAATCCAAGGTGCTCAGCATTCGCGAGTCCAAATCGCGACCTCAGCAGGGCATCGTGACCGTAGAAACGATCGGCAAGAAGCAAGACGGCTCGCGGGTCATCAGCTTCGAGCGCTCCATGCTCATACCCAAACGCGGACATGCGGTGGATGATGACCTTGACTACTAACGAACGTATTTGCGGTGACGAAAGCTCATGAGTGACGATCAAGTCATACTCGACACCGTCCAGAAGTTTCTCGACCGCGACGTTGCACCCTTTGCCAAGGCACTCGAACAGCGTGACGAGTATCCCCACGAGATCGTCGCCAAGATGCGCTCGTTGGGATTATTTGGCGCAACCATCGACGAACGCTACGGAGGGCTGGGATTGAGTGCCGCGACGTACGCTAAGATCGTGGAAGCCGTTTCAGCGGTGTGGATGTCGGTATCGGGCATTTTCAACTCTCACCTAATCATGTGCGCCGCGATCCAACGTTTCGCCGACGAAGACCTGAAGGAGCGGTACTTGCCGCGGATGGCCACAGGGGAGCTCCGTGGCGGCATCGCACTCACGGAGCCGGACTGTGGCACCGATTTGCAAGCCGTTCGCACCCGGGCGGAACGGGTTGACGATCACTATGTCGTTAACGGTACAAAACAATGGATCACCAATTCCGTCGAAGGCAACGTGTTGGCCGTGCTGGTCAAAACCGATTGGAAGGTCGAACCGCGTCACCGGGGCATGAGCCTTTTGATCGTCGAGCGCGACATGGGTTATCGCGCCCACAAGCTCAAGAAATTGGGTTATCGCGGGGTCGATACCGGTGAGGTGTTGTTCGACGACGTGTGTGTGCCGCGGGCCAATCTCATCGGCCCTGCAGAAGGGCGCGGTTTACAACAAATTCTCGCGGGTTTGGCGTTGGGTCGAATCAACGTGGCGGCCCGCGGAGTGGGGGTCGCGCACGCGGCGCTTAAGGCGAGCCTCGATTATGCTCAAGTCCGCGAGACTTTCGGGCAGCCGATCGGCCAACACCAAGCGATTCAGATCAAACTCGCGGACATGGCGACGCGAGTAGAAGCGGCTCGGTTACTGACAGAGCGGGCTGCTCAAGTCTACGACAGCGGTCGACGCTGCGATCTGGAAGCGGGGATGGCCAAGCTCAATGCCACTGAAGCGGCGATGGAGAATGCCGCGGAAGCACTGCGCATTCACGGTGCTTACGGTTATTCGCCGGACAACGTCGTGGAGCGTTTTTATCGAGACGCGCCGCTGCTGGTGGTGGGGGAGGGGACGAACGAACTGCAACGCGTGATCATCGCGCGGCAACTATTGGAACGGGGAATAGACTAAGCGTCAGGCAGAGTAAGCGAGTTGCGCGGCCCCATCGGATCGAGACTGCTCGATCAGTTCTTGAGTGAATTCCCGGCAACCCCCGCATCCGGTTCCGGCCCCGAGCATGGTCTGGATATCACCGAGATCCGCAGCACCGCGGTCGATGGCGTCTTTGATGTCGGTGTCTGATACTGCGTTGCAGAGACAAACGTACATAATCGAAATCCGTTTAACCTGGGAACACATCCGATCCGGACCTCTATTTTAAGCAAAAGTGTTCTAAATGCAAATCATTCTCGATTTCAACATCATCTCGGTTTTGATTGCAATTTGTTGGTGATAATAATTATTGTTATAAATCAATGAGTTAGAAAAGGTTCTCGTTGCTTTATCGGACCGATGTGGCATGCTACGCCGAATTCCCACACAAGAAGGCGACTATGCAACCACTCGACACGGTAGTCATCGAGCATCTCAATGCCGCACTCAAGAACGAGCTCACGGCCATCAACCAGTACTTCCTGCACGCCAAGATGTTCGCGGATTGGGGTATGCCACGGCTCGCTGAGAAGGAACACCACGAATCCATCGACGAGATGAAACACGCGGACGCGCTCATTGAGCGGATTCTGTTCCTGGAAGGGCTGCCGAACCTGCAGGATCTCGGCAAACTCTACGTGGGGCAGAATACGCAAGAGATTCTCGAATGCGATTTGAAGCTGGAGATGGAGGCGATGCCCGTGTTGCGCGACGCCATCATGTTTTGTGAGGCAGCCGGTGATTTCGTGTCTCGACGGCTGTTTCGCGAGATCCTCGATTCCGAGGAGGAGCACGTCGATTGGCTGGAAACTCAACTTGGCCTGATTGAAAAAACCGGCATAGAAAACTACATTCAGTCTCAGATGCATGACTGAATAGGACTGTGGGTGAAACTAAGAATAAGGGGTAACACTCTGAGGCTGCGTCTGACGCGTAGCGAGGTGGCGCAGCTCGGCGCCGGTCAATCCGTGCGCGAAGAAACGCCGTTCCCTAACGGATCAGTGTTCGCATATGAACTCAGGCCCGCAGATATCTGCGGTGCCCAACAAATTTCTCAAGCGGCAGGCACGGATATCGTGGTGACCGTTCCCGAAAGCGACGCAACGCATTGGGCGCAGTCGGACGAAGTCGGGTTTAGCGGTGACGGTCCTTTCACCGTCGGTACGATGGAAATCCTGATTGAAAAAGACTTTACGTGCATAACGCCGCGCGAGGGGGAAGAGGAGCTGGATACTTATCCCAACCCCAACGTCGCCTAACGGCTACGTCAAGTCGTTTGGAGAATTGACGTTCAGAAATGCGTCTGCCTCCGGGAATCGTACCACTGTTGGGTTCAGGCTCGTCACCCACTCGTGAACGCGGTAGCCGCGTTTGCGTAGAAACGCATTGAGATCATCGGCGACACTCGCATGTAAGAGCAAGTGAAGATGCTGTCGGCGTCCATCGTGGGCCACCGCACACAGCGACCGTGCTTCACGCCCCGTCCACAGGCGTTGAACCCAATCGTCCGGCAGGTTGGGTGTATCGCCGGGTGCGACGACCAGCCATTCCGTCTTGCAATGCCGCAGTCCCCCGAGGACGCCGATGAGTGGACCGCCTTTGACAGGTGACGAACGTTCGAACGCCTCGGCATCCGGGTCCATTTCGTCCAGAACTCGAGCGTCGGTGATGACTTTACCTCGCTTTGCGTACTCATCGAGATGGCGATTGGCGCTGATGAGCGCAGGTGCGCCTTGCGGTTTGGAAGCCAGCACCCAATCGATGAGCGGTTTGCCTCGCCAGGGTAGGAGCGGCTTTTCGCGCCCGCCCATGCGCGTGCCTTGGCCTCCGCACAGGACGAGAAAGGTAAGCTTGGTTGCATCGACGACGCGCGTGGCTGAACTCATGGCTGATCTCAATCGAGTCGGTCAGCCTACCACCTATGAATCACGGGAGGGTGGTGTTTAAATTGCGCGGGTCGGTTTCACAACACAATCTGGGGAGGTGCGTGTCATGCGCATGAGAATGGTCTTGCTTGCGGCGTCGCTGTCGGCGTTAGCCGGGTGTACCGCCACAAACGGTACAAGTGCGGGAGATGGCGCTTCTGTTGCGGCGGTGCGGCCAGCGGAAGACGTGGCACGCGACGCGGGCCGTAAGCCCTACGAGGTATTGAGCTACTTAGGCGTCGGGGAAGGCATGACGGTACTCGACATCATCGCTGCCGGTGGCTACTACACCGAGGTGATGGCTGACGTGGTCGGACCGGAAGGTGTCGTTTACGCACAGAATCCAGCACGAGTGTTGCGCTTTTTCGGCGGTAACAACGACCGCGCCATGAACAACCGGTTGCGCGGTGGACGGCTACCCAACGTGCGCCGTTTGGATCGCGAGTTTCAAGATCTCGGGATACTCAAGAACAGCGTCGACGTCGCGATCACGGCGTTGAATTTTCACGACGTGTACAACAACAGTCCTGAAGCGGCGGCGGCTATCTTGCAAACCGTGAAAGGCGTGCTTAAACCTGGCGGGACTTTGGGAATCATCGATCATGTAGGCGATCCGAATGCCGATAACAAGGCCCTGCACAGAATCGACCCCGCGTTGGCCGTGGCAGCGGCTGAGAGTGCGGGATTCCTTGTGGAGCGCAGCGACTTGCTGGCTAATCCTGCCGATGATCACACACAAAGCCCCTTCGCCGAAGGGCTGCGCGGACAGACGGATCGCTTCTTGCTCAAACTGACAAAGCCCGCGGAAAGTTAAGGGCGTTAGATCGGCGGTACCCTGACGTGACCGGAGAGGTTTACGACGTTCTGATCGTCGGTGCGGGTAGCGCAGGGTGCGCGTTGGCTGCGCGTATTTCGGAACAACCCAATCTGCGTGTTGCACTGATCGAAGCCGGACCCGACTATCCTCACCTGGCGGATACACCGTACGATTTGATCAATTCCCACAACAATTCCTATCGCGATCACGATTGGGGTTTCGAGTATCAGCCCACCGAATCGCGGCGCGATCGGTTTCCGCGCGGACGTGTGACAGGCGGGTCCAGTGCCGTGAACACTACCATCGCACTCCGGGGTATGCCCGAGGACTACGACGAATGGGCAGATCTTGGTAATCCGGGCTGGGCTTGGCAGGATGTGCTGCCCGCGTTCCGGCGCCTGGAGCGCGATCTTGATTTCGGGACGGCCCCGTATCACGGTGACAGCGGTCCGATACCGATTCGCCGCTACCCGCCGGATGAGTTGCTGCCACAACACCAAGCCTTTCTGGCCAGCGCGGAGGCATTGGACTATCCATATTGTGCGGATGCCAACGATCCGAATGGGTGGGGTGCCGGGCCGCAGCCGATGAACAAGCTGGGGCGTCTGAGGATATCAGCGGCTGTCGGGTATCTCGCGCCTGCTCGCCTGCGTCCGAACCTGGATATCATCGCCGACACGACGGCGGTGCGACTCGTTTTCGAAAAGAAGCGCTGCACGGGCGTCGAAGTGCTCGATAAGCACGGCAGCGGTGGCATGCTCGAGGGGAAACTCACCATTGTCGCTACCGGTGCCATTCAAACGCCGGGACTGTTGCTGCGCAGCGGTCTCGGTCCTGCTCGCGAATTGGGGGCGCTCGGTGTGGATACGGTTGCCGACCTGCCTGGCGTGGGCAAAAACTTGTGCGATCATCCGGCGGTGTCCGTGGTGTGTAGGGTCAAGGACGCCAGTCTGGTCGATCAAGATGCGCCGCTTATTCAAACCATCTTGAGGTATACCGCCGAAGGCTCGCCGTACCGTAACGATTTACAAATTGAGCAAATCAGTTTTGCAGGACGTCCCCAGGGTGAGCCCCTGTTCGCCATTGCCGCGGTGCTCGAGTATCAGCTCGGGCGCGGTGAAATCGTCACGTCGTCGGTTAAAGTCGATGCCGCACCCGCTATACACAATCGTTTTTGTGAAGATGACCGCGATGCGTCGCGATTGGCGAGTTGTCTGCAAGACACGTTGCGGTTCGCGACCGCGGGTCCTTTGGCGCAGATGATCGACGTAGTGACTTTTCCGGATCCCAAACGAGGCCATGAGCTCGAAGACTTAACCCAAGTGTGCCGCAAGTTCTCCGGGTCGGGGTATCACCCGAGCGGCACGGCCAAGATGGGACCAAGGCAAGACCCCACTGCGGTGGTGGATGCCGGTGGTCGGTGCCACGGAGTTGAACGGTTGGTTGTAGCGGATGCTTCGATCATGCCCCATGTGCCCAGAGCCAACACCAACCTCACTTGTCTGATGATCGGTGAGCACATCGGCGAGATGATACGCACGGCGCCTCAAGACTACGGAGTGTGAGACATGCACGACCTGGTGATTCGAAACGGTGAACTGCTCGACGGGACGGGCGCACCACCCCGGCGAGGTGACCTGGCGATCGATGGGGAGCGCATCGCTGCGATGGGTGAAGGCGTGGGTTCCGGACATAAAGAGTTGGATGCAAAGGGCGCGATCGTCAGTCCCGGGTTCATCGACACCCACGCCCACGACGACGGCGCTTTCTTCCGGCACCCGGGCATGGAATTCAAGCTCGCGCAGGGAGTGAGCACCGTGGTCAGCGGTAATTGTGGCTTCAGCGCGATACCGGCAGATCCGGCGCGTGATTCGGTGGCGGCCAGCGGCGGAATTCTGGCCGGGTTGGACGGCGAATTTACCGATTTGGAGGGTTACTACGACGCTGTGCTCGAGCGTAAGCCGGCCATAAACAACATGATGTTGGTGGGGCACAACACCGTGCGCTCGATTGTCATGGGTGACGCGAAGCGCGCACCGACCAATACAGAGTTGCAAGCCATGCAGGCGCATGTGGCCGCAGCACTGGACCAGGGTGCTGCAGGCTTCTCCAGTGGTTTGATATACAGGCCCGGCCGTTATAGCGATACGGATGAAGTGATTGCCTTGGCGCAACAAGCAGCTCCACACGATGCGTTATATACCACTCATATGCGCAACGAAGGTGACCGTTTGCTGGACGCGGTGGATGAAGCCCTGCGTATTGGCCGGGACAGTGGCGTTCACTTGCATATTTCGCATCACAAAGCAGCGGGGCAGCCGAATTGGGGCAAAGTGCGGGATTCGTTGGCAAAGGTGGACGCTGCGCGACGTGCGGGTCAGCGGGTAACGCTGGATGTCTATCCTTATACGGCAGGTAGCGGGCGCATGATCGAGTATTTCAATCTCGACAACATCAGTCTGGAACTGGCGGAGGTGATCCGCATCGCCAGCTGTCCCGCCTTTCGAGAATATGAAGGGCGCATGCTCAAGGACATTGCGGCGGAGGAAAACCGCGATCTCGGCGAACTCACGCACACGATACTGACGGCACCCAAAGGCGAACGCACGATTTGCATTCACTTCATCATCGATGAAGCCGACATCGAAGCCAATCTCAAGTATCGCGACATGATGGTCGGGTCGGACGGCATACCCGATTTACGCGGGCGTCCGCATCCCCGCTTGTTCGGCACTTTCCCCCGTGTGCTTGGCCGTTATGTTCGCGAGCGGGGTATTCTGGGCTTGACCGAGGCGGTACGACGCATGACCTCGGTCTCGGCGCAAACCTTCGGGTTGCAGGATCGAGGCGAACTGAAGGTGGGTAAGTATGCGGACATAGTGGTTTTCGATCCCGCAATAGTGGAGGATACGGCCACTTATGACGACCCGAAGCGGGAGCCGCGCGGCATCGACTATGTGATGGTCAATGGTGCTATCGCCTACGAATGCGGCGTGCATCGTCACGTCGGCAGCGGCGCTATGTTGCGGTACCGCCGCGACCCGTATCCGGGGCAGCACGATAACTAACCACCCTGTCTAGTGAAGTAGATGGGTAGCGGAGGAAAAATTTGACGTTTCTGCAACGTGAGAGTCGGGGCCATGTGCTGGTGTTGACCATGTCGAGTCCGGACACTCGCAACGCGCTGACCAGCGATGAGCAGTTCGGCGAGTTCGAGTCGATTTGTGCGGAGGTCAACGACGACATGGCAGTACGCTGCGTCGTCCTGATCGGTGCCGGTTCGGCTTTCTGCGCGGGGGGTAATATCAAGGACATGCGTGACCGCACAGGTTTGTTCAGCGGTGATCCTTTTGATCAGGCCGATGCCTATCGCAAAGGCATTCAGCGTATTCCCCGTGCTATTTACGGTTTGAACGTGCCCATCATCGCAGCGGTCAACGGTCCAGCCGTAGGCGCCGGTTGCGATCTTGCAACGATGTGCGACATACGCATCGCCAGCGCCAAAGCCATGTTTGCGGAAAGTTTCGTCAAACTCGGGATTATTCCCGGTGATGGCGGCGCCTGGTTTCTGCCGCGGGCCATAGGCTACTCTAATGCTTGCAAGATGGCCTTCAGCGGCGAGCCCGTGCAGGCTGAGGAGGCGCTCGCCATGGGGCTCGTGTCCGAGGTGGTCGATCCCGAAGCATTGCTCGATCGCTCGGTCGAACTGGCACAGAGTATCGCGGCCAATCCGCCGCACGCGGTGCGTTTAACGAAACAGCTCATGCGCGCCAGTCAAAATGCATCGCTGGACGAATTACTGGATAAGTCCGCCGCGTTTCAAGCGGTTTGTCACGCTGAGCCGGATCATCAGGAAGCGGTCGCTGCGTTCTTCGAGAAGCGCGCCGGGCGCTACCGCGCTAAATAACAACTAGGTACGAGGAAACCTCATGAAGTTGATCAAATCTACAACGGCGTTAGTTGCGCTGACTTTATTGGCTGTTACCGCAAACGGTAAACCCTTGCCGATCGTCAAACCCGAGCGAGAGGGGTTTTCTGCGGAGCGATTGGGACGGATCACCGACATCACGCAACAATTCGTGGACGAGGGTAAACTTGCAGGCGTCATTACCATGGTGGCTCGGCGCGGCAAGGTCGTGCACTTCGAGGCCGTTGGCCGAAGAGGCGTGGACGACGACCGCCCACTCACCAAGGACGCCCTGTTCCGCATCTATTCGATGACCAAGCCCATCACGGCGACGGCGGCGATGCAGTTGTACGAGCAAGGCAAGTTCCAACTCAGCGATCCCGTATCGAAGTTCGTTCCGGAGTTGAAGGGGTTGACGGTGTTGAACGGAGAAGGTGAGCGCGTTCCGGTCGAGCGTGAAGCGACGATGCAACATCTGTTGACCCACACTGCGGGCTATTCCTACGGCTTCAACCCGAAAGGTGATCCTGTGGATCAAGAGTACGTCGATGCCAACCTTTGGGCGTCGAAGGATCTAGATGACTTTGCAACCAAGGTGGCCAAGCTCCCGCTGAAGTTCCAGCCGGGGGATCAGTGGCACTACTCTATCGCCGTGGATATCACGGGGCTGGTGGTCGAACGCATCAGTGGGCAGCCGTTCGATGAATACCTGGAAGAACATATCTTCACACCGCTCGGTATGGAAGACACGTTCTTCGAAGTACCGCAGGACAAAGTCGATCGTTTTCTGCCCAATCACTACATCGATCCGGAAACCCACAAACTGACCACCATTGCCGAAGACAACTCGAATGCGATGCAGGACTATCTGGATGTGAGTCTCTACTCCGGTGGCGGTGGTCTGGTGTCGACGACCATGGACTACATGCGCTGGGCCGAGGCCATGCGCAATGGCGGTGAGCTGGACGGAGTGCGTATCCTGGGGCCGAAGACGGTCAAATACATGGCGACGAATCATCTCCCCGCCAGCATCGTCGACGGCGGTAACGGCGAGCAGCCCACTCTGGGCAATCGCCTCGGTGGTTTCGGCTTCGGTCTAGGCTTCGGTCTCGTCACGGATACTGCTGCCGGTGGCGTATTGGGCAGCGTCGGCGAATTCAACTGGGGCGGTGCGGCAGGTACCGTATTCTGGATCGATCCGGTCGAGGAACTCGTGGTTGTGGGCATGATTCAGTTGATGGGGTCACCGTACCCGTTTCGCTCGAGGTTGAAAGTGGCTACTTATCAGGCACTTACAGAATCTTTGGAGTAGGTTTCAAGGCATTGGCTCGCGCGGTTAGCGCGAGCCCTGGCCGTCGTCGATTTTGATGTACGTGCCCGTGACGGCCTCCGACGCCGGAGACAGGAAGTACAATAAGGTACTGTCCATCTGCGCCGGATCGCAGATGCGTTTGCGCGGGAAGTGTTGGCTGATATCGCCCATACGTTCGAGCATACCGTCCATCATTTCCGAGGCAAACGCGCCGGGTGCGATCGCGTTGACGTTGATGTTAAAGCGCGCCCACTCGACCGCGAGGGTTTCGGTCATGCGCACGATGGCGGACTTGGTGATGGAATAGAGCGCCGCACCGTTCCCTGCGTAGTTGAACCCCCCGACTGATGAGATGTTCACCATCCGGCCCGGCGTCTCAGCGGCTATGAGGCGCCTGGCGATTTCGCACGAGAGGACATACGGCCCGCGTAAATTGGTATCGAATACGTCGTTGATGAGTTCGTTCGACATCTTGTGAGCGCGTTGCGCGTCGGGAATGCCGGCGTTGTTGATTAGAATCGTGATCGTACCCAGCGCCTGCTCTGCTTGCTCTACACATGCCATGATGGAGTCATTATCCCGCATGTCCAACGCAATGGGTTCCGCCGTGCCACCGGCAGCGCGGATCTCTTCGGCCAGCTCTTGCAAGCGTTCCACCCGCCTCCCGGTCACCGCCACCTTGGCACCACAGGCGGCGACCACTTGAGCAAAGCGGCGACCCAGGCCGGAGGTGGTGCCCGTTACGAGTGCCACCTGTCCGGACAAGTCGTTGGAGACGTTGGGTAAGGGATAGTCGGACATGCGCGTACCTTGAAAGTCGGTGAAACGGTGCAGTGTAACAGTCGAGTCGAAACCGCGCATTGCGGTAGAATGTAGCGATGGCGACTGGGCTTTCTAACGAACAAATCGACCAATACTGGGAACTCGGTTTTGTGGTGTTGGAGGGATTGATCGATCGGGTCGCACTCGAGCGGTACAACAACCGCTTCCTGGCGTTCGTGCATGAGGCAACCGCGCTTGCACGAGACATGAAGATCATGCAGGACGTGATGGTCGTAAAGGGTGCCGTCGAACCCGCATCGCCCGTGCACGGGGTTAACAAATTGCTTTGTCTGGAGAACGATCCCACCCTGTTTGCTTATGCCAGCGAGCCCAATCTCGTGGCTGCGTTGCAGAGTGTGCTGGGGCCCGAGGTCTTCAGTCTGTCGTCCAACGTGTTCAACAAGCCGCCCGGCGTCGATGGCCGTCATCCCATGCACCAGGATTTGCGCTACTTCCGCTTGCGTCCGGCGGACAAGATTGTCGGTGTGTGGACGGCCATTTTGCCGGCCACTCGTGCCTCCGGATGCCTTGCCGTTATCCCCGGCTCGCACAGAAGCGAGCTGCTGGATCACGCCAATCCCGATTGGGACTTCGTCAATCACGGTTTCTACGGCATCGACGACGTCGATCTGTCGGCGCGCCAACACGTCGAGATGCAGCCCGGAGACACGTTACTCTTCCACCCGCTGCTCATCCACGGCTCAGGACGCAACCGAAGCGATGCGTTCCGCAGGGCGATCTCCGTGCACTACGCCAGCGGCGAGTGCGAATCCGACAGGCCCGGCTGGCAGACCCGGGGCCTAACCCGCCGCATTTGCTAGTGGGGTCGGAGACAAATCGAAAGCGAATTCGCTGTCTCCGACCCCAACATCACACGTAGAAAACGTCTCCGACCCCAATCCAGGTCCTAACTCAGGCCGTTACCCGCGCAGAGACCGCCGTATCGCCGGCATCAAGATGCAGAATTGGGGTCGGAGACAAGTTGACGTGGTCTTCATTGTCTCCGACCCCATCGCCGAGCGATGGATTTGTCTCCGACCCCATTGTCGGTTTGCGCTAGACCGTGCGCTCGCGCACCGTCGTGTCGCGGCGACGCAATCGTGGGATCAACGCCGGCGTGTTCGCTTTGTAGTCCGCGTACTCGGGCATCATGCGTTCAAGATCGCGCTCTTCCAACGGAATCGCGAACAGAATGTACGCTGTGGTGGCGATAGCAAATACCAAGTGCGAAATGGTCATGGTCGGGGTCGCCCAAATCAACACCAGCCATCCCACGTACAACGGGTGACGCACGAGTCGGTAGTAGAACGGTGTAGCGAACGGCAGGTTCGTGTATGCCTTGCCGCGTAAGTTGAGCCATGCTTGGCGTAAGCCGAACAAGTCGAAATGATTGAGGCAAAACGTCGCGCTCACCAATATCGCCCAACCGACGGCGTAGGTGACGTACATCGCGACGGCGGCACCGCCCGTGAGTGTCCAGATCTCGACGCCGAGCGGTTGCCAGAACCACATCATGGCAAACATGGCGACGGCAGAGGCGAGCACGTACGTGGCGCGTTCGCACTCAGCGGGAATGATCTTGGTCCACCAGGCTTTGAAGGCGGGGCGCGCCATCACCGAGTGCTGTAAGGCGAAGATGGCGACCAGCCCAATGTTGACGGCGATTCCCCACAGCATGGAGCCCGTGGCGGGTCCGTCCAGCTGGTTGGGCACGAGGAAGCCACCCATCCATCCGGCAGCATAGGCCAGCACTGCCATCCCGGCGGCGTAACTGGCAACGGCATAGATCATCGAGGTTAAACGTCCGAACATGGTTTTCTCCTTGATTGGAAAGTGTGTGTGGTCCTCGCCCACAACGTCTGTGCGTGTGGTTTCGAGGCGCGCGCATATCGCGTCAATGCTGCTCGGCGCGATGGCCGTTTCAGCAAGTGCGATGCGCAGGTACTCGATCAACTGATCGAAGTGACTGTGGTTGAGACCCTGGCGCCGCAGGGGCGCATGGATCCTTCCGAGGTCATACGGTGTGTCCGCGTCGTGAGCGGCTGGGTCCAAGACATAGCCGATGAACTGACGCTGGCGCCGCTCGATAGCGGCGACGTCCTTGCCGACAAAGAAGCGCGACAACTCATCATCCGCCAGCACCAACGCATAGAGCGTTTGTGTAGCTTGGTCCAGGTCCTGCTCGGTGTACTCGATGCAGTCCGCGTGACGGTCTGCTTGCATGGCGATCTCCTGTTACGAAGGGTTGCTGCGCACAATGCGGCTGAATTAGGGTTGGCGTCTTGACCAAGCCGTTATTTCTTCATGACCTTTTCGTGACCTGTGGCTGAATTAGAAACAAATTCAACAAAATCAATGAGTTATGAGTTCGCCCAATTTCGGTTGAGTGTGGCCTTGCGGGAGCTTGCCCGGGACGGGGAAGCCCTCGATGTGCAGCGCCGGGTGCTCGATCTACTGATTTATCTGATCGAAAACCGCACTCGGACCGTGTCGAAGGACGAAATTCAAGACGCGGTGTGGCCCGGGACGGTGGTCACCGAGGCCGCGTTGACGCGCGCAGTGATGAAGGCCCGTCGGGCGCTTGGTGACGATGGCAGTGAGCAACAGTTCATCAAGACGGTGCATGGGCAGGGTTACCGGTTTGTGGCCCCCGTTACCGCGGTGGGCGATAGCGATGAGGACAGTCTCGATGGCGAGTCCGAGGCGGTCCGCACAGAGCGTCGTCAAGCAGTGTTACGTGTGGCGACCACGTACGGCGCCGGTGCTTGGCTGCTGAATCAGGCGGCGGCCATGGTGTGGGAGGCGTTCGAATGGGATCGGTGGCCGCAACAATTGCTGCTGGCGGTGTCACTTGTCGGGTTCCCGTTGGTAGTGGGCTTCACATGGTTCTACCGGGCCACGGCTACCGGCATTGCCTTACGGTCTGAGTCCCGCGCACGTGCTATGAGCGCACCGGCTTCACATCGCGTCCGGGACCGGTGGGTGATCGGCATGCTGGCTACTGCACTCGTCTTGTCGGTGAGCTGGAATTTACGCGACCGTCTACAGACTCCGCAGTTGATCGATCGAATTGCCGTATTACCGATCCACAACGCCACGGCAGATCCAGAGTTGGAATGGATCTCGCTCGGCATGATGAGCCTGGTTGCCTCGCAGCTCAGCTCTGCCGAAATGCCGGTGGTGTTGCCGCAACAAGTACTGGGGGTCGCCCCTGAGCCGACCGTCGTCGAATTACCGCTGATCGAACGCTTACGCCGGGCACATGCCGCGCGCTACGTGGTGGATCTCACGGTCGAGCGCAGTGGTGCCGAGTATAAGGCGACCGGGCGTTTGTTCGATGAAGGCGAGCTACGTGAGTTACCCGATGCGGCCGGTGATAGCCCCAGCGGTGCGGTTCGAGCATGGACCCAACAGCTCATGCGCGCATTGCTGCCAGGGCAGGGCGGACAGGACGTCGAATTCCGTACGGGCGATCTGTTCGTGGATCAAGCCTATGCGCGCGGCATGCATGAGCTCCTCTCCGGCAACGTGGAACGGGCTCGGGATCTGTTGGAGGTTGCGGCCAACGCGCAGCCCGACGCCTTCGAGCCACGCTACGAACTCAACATCGTCACACGCCGGTTGGGCGATCTGCCTGCCGCACGCAGTGGCAATCTGGAGTTGCTCACCGATTTGCGCAACACGTTGGAGGTGCACGATCTCGATACGGAACAGGGCAGAGGAGCCGCGCGCAAAATCGGATTCGTGGCGAACGAGCTCGGCATCATCGCCGATCTCCAAGGCCGGCTCGATGAAGCAGCCGAGCACTACGACGAGGGACTGCATTGGTCTGAAGCCGTCGAAGAACACGAGCGCCGCGCGGTCTTGCTCATCAACTACGCTATTCTCGAGCGCGCTCGAGGAAATCCGGGACGCCAACGTGAGCTGCTCGGGCTTGCACGCACGGCCTACACCGATGCCGGCGTGGAGCTGTTGCCGGGTGACTTTTTCATCACCCTCGGTAACACCGATGCCGACAACGGCGATGTGGAAAGTGCCCGCGAACAATATCGCCAAGCGTTGGCCAACTTCCGGGAGATGGAGCGGGTGCGAGGCGAAGGTATTGCGTTGTCGAACCTGAGCTGGGCCAGCCAGCAGCTGGGCGACATTCCCGCGGCGTTCGGTTATCTCGAACAGTCCGAAGCGCTGCGAGCGCGCGTCGGAGACCGGGTCGGCGTGGTGAAATCGAAGATCCGCCGCGCTGATCTCTATTTTGAAACCGGCCGGTTCGACGAGGCGCTGATCGTAGTGGCGGAAATCGTCGACGATCCTTATGCGGTGCAGGAAGATCAAATCCTGGCTACCGCACTCAACATAAAGGGCGAGATTGCTCGCATCGGTGGCCGTTACGAAGAAGCCCAACAGAATTTGCAAGACTCACTCGAGTTGGAGCGGGCGGGTGGGCGCGCCCACGGTGCTCTGCGGGCCACACTGGCGCTTGCGCGAGTCCACTTGGACCGGCAACGGTTCGAATCGGCGGAAAGATTGGTGGATGAAGTCCTGGTTGCGACCGCTGACGGCACGCTACCCATCTTCCGGGCCGAAGCTCTGGTCCTACGCGGACGCTTGCTCGACGCTCAAGGCGGGGGTGATACGGCTATCGCGGTCTTGAAGGACGGCGCCGAAGCGGCTCGGGTGCGCGGTAACCTGCCGTTGTTGACAAAAGCCGCCGGGGCGCTCGTAGAGGTGTACTTTCGAACCGCCGATCTCGAGGGAGCAGAAACGTGGGCTGGCGTTGCGGTCGATGCGGATCCACGGGATCCCGTAGCGCTGATCGCGCAAGCGAAGTTGGCGCTGATGAAGAACGACTTCGTGCGCGCAAAGCAATACACGGGCACGGCACGGGCAAACAGTGGGCAGCGTTACCTAAGGGAACTCGACAGACTCGACGGCCTGCTTGCGGAGCGTTGAGCCGACAAGCCTAGTCGAACCAGTGAATCGCCCGAATCAATTCGCTGTCGTAACCGGCACTGTCGTAGAGTGCGCGCGCGCGTTGATTGTTACTGAACACGTGCAGGCTCATGGACTTTGCCCCCAGACCTTTGGCGCGCGCTTCGGCATGCAGTAACAGCTTGCGGCCAAGCCCTCGACCGCGACCTGCGGGCGCGACGATGATTGCTTCGAGATGCGCACTGGGTGTCTGACTCATCAGTTCCTCGCGCAGAGTCACGATGATGAGACCCAGGATGGTGTCGTCCTCCCCCAGCGCCACATCGGCGAACGAATCGGGGTACTTTCCGGCCACAATACCTTCTAGCAGCACGGCATCGCCTTGCCACAGATCTTCGGCATCGCGGCGTTCGGGAAGTGGAAAATCGGTCAACTCTGGAAGTAAATCCAGTAAGTACTGCAAGTCCGCTGGTTCTACCTGCCGCGTACGCATACTATCTCGCCCCTTGTAATGTAGAGCCTGCCTGGCCGATATGGATCGCTCCGCTTCTGAAGCCTCGTTCTCGACACGCACCGGTGTAAGTATAGTCGTCGCCAACATGATCGGCACCGGTGTGTTCACGAGCTTGGGCTTTCAATTGCTCGACATTCGTTCGGCACCGGTCATCCTCTTGCTGTGGATTCTCGGAGGCGCGCTGGCATTGTGTGGGGCGCTTTGCTATGCCGAACTCGGTGCGAAGCTGCCGCGCTCCGGCGGTGAGTACAACTTCCTGAGTCGCATTTACCATCCCGGCGTCGGTTTCGTTGCAGGCTGGGTGTCAGCGACGATCGGGTTTGCAGCGCCCACCGCACTTGCGGCGATGACGGCGGCGACATACGCGCATGCCGTATTCCCCGGTCTCAATGTCACTGCCGTCGCCTTGGCGCTCGTGCTTCTCGTCGGCATGGTTCATCTGGGCAGCCGGCGGGGTAGTGCGGGCTTTCAGCAAGCTTTCACCGCCATTAAAATCGGCCTCATTCTAGTGTTTGTGTTCAGTGCATGGTGGTTCGTCGACGAGCTACAGCGCGTGCGCTGGCAGCTGCACATGGAGGACAGTACCTATCTTGCCGGAGGTGCATTTGCGATCGCGTTGATCTACGTGAACTATGCCTACACCGGTTGGAATGCGGCGACCTATTTAGCTGGTGAGCTGGCGGAACCGCGACGTAGCTTGCCACGAATACTGATCGTTGGGACGAGCTGTGTCATGGTGTTGTACGTATTGTTGCATGTCATGTTCTTAAGCGTGGCGCCGATGTCGGCGATGGCGGGCCAACTGGAGATCGGTTACGTCGTTGCGCAGCACGCCTATGGTGCTTTTGGCTCTCAGCTGGTAGCCGCCATGCTCGCTCTGTTGTTGGTCTCCACCGTGAGTGCGATGGTGCTCGCGGGTCCGAGAGCGCTGCAGGTCATTGGACAGGACTTCGGTGCGCTCAAGCTCTTGGCTAGGGAAAACAAGTACGGTGTTCCGGCGGTTGCCATAGGTGTACAAACGGCCATTACGGCAGCGCTGGTTGTCACTGCGACTTTCGATGCCATCCTGGTGTTTTCCAGCTTTACGCTCGCGTTGAGCACTGTGTTAGCGGTAGCGGGGGTGGTCGTGCTGAGGCGGCGTCAACCGCATTTCGAGGCTTCCTTCGCCGTACCTTGGTACCCGGTGCCGGTCATCGTCTACCTGTCAGTCATGCTCTGGACCCTGGGTTATGTACTGTGGGTCCGCCCGGTTGAAGCCCTGGTGGGGGTAGCCCTGATCGCAACAGGATGGCTGTTCTATCAACTATCCAAGTAAGTTAGGCTAGCCGATTGAAACTTGAACGGAGAAGCGCGCGTGACTGACCCCCTGTTGGAAGATTTCAGCGACGGTATTGCGACTTTGACGATGAATAGACCAGAAGCGCGTAACGCCATGACTGGAGAGATGATGGGCGGGCTGGCGGAAGCACTCCCGCGTCTTGCCGCCGATAAGGCGGTCCGGTGCGTGGTGTTGACGGGCGCCGGTGGCGCGTTTTGCGCCGGTGGTGACGTCAAAGGTTTCGCGTCGGAAGCGCAACCCGGGGCGGGTGCCGCGTCTTCGGCAGGCGGATTCGATTTAGAAGGCCGCAGCTTGGGCTTGCGCACCGGTATGGAGCTTTCGCGCATGCTGCACGAGATGCCTAAACCGACCTTGGCGGCAATTCCAGGTCCAGCTGCGGGTGCAGGTTTTTCCCTGGCGCTGGCTTGTGACTTACGCATTGCGCTGGATTCCGCCAAACTGACCACGGCGTTTTCGAAGGTGGGGTTGTCGGGCGATTACGGAGGCTCTTTCTTTTTGCCTTATATCGTCGGGCAAGCCAAAGCGCGCGAACTGTATTTCACGGCGAGCGTGCTTAACGGACAAGAAGCCTACGATATTGGGCTCGTCAACCGCGTCGCAAGCGCAGACGAGTACGAAGCTGCCGTTGACGAAATGGCCCGGCACCTTGCCGGTCTGCCCACGGTGGCGGTGGGTTACATGAAAAAGAACCTGAACTCGGCCTACGGAGGCAGCCTGAGCGACACGTTCGATAGGGAGGCGCTGCACATGGTGCGGTGTTTCATGACCGACGATCACAAAGGTGCGGCAGTCGCCTTTGTGGAGAAGCGTGCGCCACAGTTCAACGGCCGCTAAGCACAGATAAGTTAGTCCGATAGTGGCGGCGACCGCTCAGTGGAGTTCGCGTTTTGGCTTCCTCATGGCAGCCATCGGCTTTGCTGTCGGATTGGGCAATATTTGGCGCTTTCCGTACGTTACGGGAGAAAACGGCGGGGGTGCTTTCGTTGCCGTTTACTTGTTGTGTGCAGTCGTGATCGGCGTGCCGATACTCATTGCCGAGATCATGGTAGGTCGGCGCGGTGGACTCACACCGCCTTCTTCGATGGCGGTGGTCGCCCGTGAGTCGCAGCGCGCCAGCACGTGGTCCTTTGTCGGATACGTTAACCTCGCCACTGCCTATTTAATCGTCATCGCGTACGCCGTAGTCGCTGGATGGGTGCTGTTCTATTTGAGTGAGGCATTGACAGGAGGCCTTGCCGCATTGAATGCGACTTCATCGAGTGCGAAGTTCGCCGTGCTTCTGACCGATGTGCCTGAGCTTGTCTTATGGACGACAGGAATCCTCATCCTCGCCGGCGGTATCATTTACAACGGGGTTCAGCAGGGTATCGAGCGTGTGGTTGTCGTGCTGATGCCGATGTTGTTCCTGTTGCTATTGGGCCTGGCATTCTACAACGCGGTGGCCGGAGGCATGCCGCAAGCGCTGGCTTATCTCTTGCAGCCGGATTTCTCCAAGGTCAACGGGGCGATGTTTCTGGCCGCACTCGGTCAGGCGTTCTTCTCCATCGGCGTGGCGATGGCGGGCATGATGATGTTCGGTGCTTATCTGCCGCGATCCGTGTCCATCACCAAAAGTGCCTTCATTATCGTCGCCGCCGATACCTCGGTAGCGCTGGTGGCGGGTTTAGTCATCTTCCCGATGGTGTTTGCGAACGGGTTGGATCCGGCGGGAGGACCGGGACTGATTTTCCAGACCTTGCCGGTGGCGTTTGCGCAGATTCCCGGCGGCAGGGTGGTCGGGTCCTGTTTTTTCCTGCTGCTCTCGGTAGCGGCCATCACCTCGGTCGTCGGTCTGTCTGAGCCGTTGGCCGCCTATCTCTCGGAACGCTTCCAATGGTCGCGGCAACGCGCCGCAATCGTACTCGTCGTGCTGACCGTGCTCGGCAGCTTGGTGAGCGTGCTGAGTTACAACCACTGGGCCGGCGTGACCGTTTTGGGTGCAACGCTCGCGGACGCTATCGATTTCGTACCCAACCAGGTGCTGCTCCCGTTGGGCGGATTGTTAATCGCCGGATTTGTGGGCTGGCGTATGCAAAGCCAGCAGGCTTTCGACGCGCTGGCTTTGCGCGAGCGTACGTTTGCTGTCTGGCGCAACGTGTTGAAGTTCATTGCCGTGCCCGCGGTCGCCGTGATCCTCGTTACCGGCATTGTCGGATAGCGCATGGAACTGGGTTACCGCGGCAGTGTGAATCGTTGGGAATGCGATGAGAACGACCATCTCAATGTGCGGTTCTACGTCGAAAAACATTGGCAGACTTGCCTCGGTGGGCTGTCGGGCAAGACTGGCGAGCCATTCAACGCCGGGGACATCCAAGTTGCGCATTTGAGGTTTCTCGCCGAATCGCGTATCGCCACCCCCCTTTCGGGATACTGGGGCGTGGTGCGCAACGACCGGGATGGTTGGGAAATCGTGAGCGAGCTCAAGCAGTCCTTTACGGAAGAAGTGGTCAGCACCTGTAGATTTCAAGGCTTTGGCGTCATCGCGGGGTTGGCCAATGTCTCGGACAGCTTGCCGGAGCATGCGGCTGCAAAAGGGATTGCCAACCGCGATCATGATTGGACGCGATGCGCAATGGATGAGTTAGGCGCGCTGGGTTTCAAGCAGATCGGACGCGGCACGATCACGGCTGCCGAGGTAGATCGGGATGGCACACTCGCGCTCCTCCACTACATGGGGCGGTTGTCTGATTCGATGCCGCATCTATGGGGTGCTTTGGATTCAGATTCAGGCATGATGGCGGACAACCGGGGTGGCGCGGTGCTCGAATACCGACTGCGTCACCATGAGGCTTTGCGTGCAGGAGACGTCTATGTCATCCATTCCGGACTTGCCGAGGCCGGCGCCAAAGTGCAACGGTTCGTGCACTTGATGTCGAATGCCCTCACAGGTCAACGAGTACTCAGTGCGGAAGCGGTTGGTGTGCGTATGGATCTTATCGCGCGCAAGGCGGTGACCTTGGATGACGGCGCGCTCGAACGGATGCGGAGCATGCAGTTATCCAAGCCGTAATCGTCGTGAAGGAGTCGCTGTGAAGGAATCGCAATGAACCGAGTCGTTGTCTTCGCAGTGGCGATCGTGGCTCTGCTGCTTCTCGCCTGGTGGTTGCCCGTGGTTGATTGGATCCAGGGTCTCGTTGAGTGGATCGACAACAACCGTACCGTGTCCTGGATCGTGTTCATTGCTGTCTACATCGTGGCCACGGTGTTGTTGCTGCCGGGTAGTCTGCTCACTCTGGCGGCAGGCTTGGTGTTTGGCTTAGGCTACGGATTTGCGCTCGTATCGTTTTCTTCGGTGGTAGGCGCTAGTTGTGCGTTCCTGGTAGGACGCTTTTTTGCGCGCGACTGGGTTGCCGGGAAACTGGCCGCAGTCCCGAAGTTTGCCGCTCTTGATGAAGCCATCGCGCAGAAGGGCGCGTTAATCGTGCTGCTGACGCGCTTGTCGCCGGTGTTTCCATTCAACTTACTAAACTACGCCCTCGGCTTGACCGGTGTGAAATTCTGGAGTTACGTCGGCGCGTCGTGGATTGGCATGATCCCCGGCACGTTGCTGTACGTTTACCTGGGATCGGTGGCCTCGGACATAGCCGCTTTGTTCAGCTCCGGAGTGACCGATTCGACCGGCGGTAACGTCTTACTCTATGTCGGTCTCGTCGCTACTCTGGTCCTGACCATCGTCATTACGCGAGTGGCCACGCGCACGTTGAATGCTCAATTAGAATCATCCGAAACGACAGCAGAGGCGCCATGAGCGAATATCCGGGTAGTGCCTTCGATCTCGAGACCGCGCGTTTACTCGCACCGGCTGACTACGTCAATCCCGAGCCCAAAGCAGCGTACCACGTGGCGGTAGTCGGCGCAGGTCCAGCCGGGTTGATTACCGCCATAGGTGCCGCCGGTCTCGGGGCTAGCGTGGCGTTGATCGAAAAGCACAGGATGGGTGGCGATTGTCTGAATGTGGGCTGTGTCCCCTCAAAAGCATTGTTGGAATACACGGCGCACCACCCTGCGCCGACGTTCGATCAAGCCTTCGCCTGGTTGCGCGAAGTACGCGCCAGTATTGCGCCTCACGACTCAGTGGCCCGCTACAGTGAATTGGGAGTAGACGTGTTTCTGGGTAGCGCGCAGTTCGATGAAGACGGAAGCTTGAATGTCGATGGACGCAAGATCGACGCCAAGCGCATCGCGCTGTGTACCGGGGCGAGTCCCGCCATTCCGCCTATCCCCGGCTTGCGCGAAGCCGATCCGCTGACCAACGAGACCGTATTCGACCTCACCCGTGCACCGCAGTCGATCGCCATCCTGGGTGCTGGGGCCATTGGGTGCGAACTCGCTCAGGTTTTTGCGCGTCTGGGTATCACCGTGCATCTATTCGAACTGGCCGACCGCGTATTGCCGCTCGAAGTGCCGGAAGCCAGCGCGGCTGTGGCGGCAAGTCTGGCTGACCTCGGTGTCGCGGCTTATGTGGGCCAAGGTGTGGAGCGGGTGGAGTCGGATCAGGGTGCGCATATCGTTCATGCCGGTGCGCAAGCCGTGCGGGTGGAACAGATCATTGTGGCACTGGGACGCAGTCCCAATACGCGTCATCTGCAGGTGGAGCGCGTCGGCGTAAAAGTCGACGACAAGGGTCTATTGATTACCGACGCCAAGCTGCGTACCACGAACAAGAAGATCTATGCGGCGGGGGATTGCACCGCGAAGCTGCAATTCACCCACCATGCGGACGCGCAGGCGCGTGCGCTCGTGCAAAACACACTGTTTGCGCCGACCGCCAAGGTGGGCGATCTGATCGTGCCCCACTGTACTTATACTCAACCGGAAGTGGCGAGCGTGGGTCAGTCGCCGGACGTGCTCGCGAAGCGGGGTATTGATTTCGATACCTACCGCGTCGAGTTCGAGGAACTCGACCGGGGGCGCGCGGAGATCGACGGTGGCGGCTTCGCGGTGGTCTGGACACAGCAAGGGCGTGACAATATCTTGGGCGCGACGATCGTGGGGCACGACGCTGGCGAGCAGATCGCGGCTATCTGCCTGCTCATGACCAACAAGCTGGGGCTGGGTGCGGTTCAAAAAACCCTGCTCGCCTATCCGACGCGGTCCGAGTACCTCAAGCGGTTGTCGGACGCGTACAATCGTACTCGTCTAACCCCATTTGTGGCGCGGGCGATGCAAGCGTGGTTGAAGTTCCGCTTGTAAAACAGCGCTTATCAGGTAGCGAACGATAACGAGCGAGATGAGTACAGTGAACAAACGCAGCGGGAGTCTGTCACCCGTACTAGTAATATTAGGCTGTGTGGGATTATTCGGATGCGAAGCGGGTGAAGACGCTGCATCCGAGATGCCTTACCAGCCTACGGCATCGATTCACGACTTCATGGTCTGGGGATTGGAACCGGCAGCGGACGTGATTTGGGACAACGCGGGATTCATCGTCACGGTGGATGGCGAGCAAGACCTGCAGCCCACCACTCAGGAAGGCTGGGATGTCGTGAGGAACGCAGCGACGTTGGTGGCTGAGAGCGGCAACGTGCTGATGATGCCGGGCTACCGCGCGGACGAGGGGGACTGGGTAGAGTATGCGGCCGGCGTGGTTCGTGCCGGCATGCGTGCGCGTGAGGCCGCAGTTGCCAAGGATGCAGACGCGCTCTTCGATGCGGGCGGCGCGCTCTACAGCGTGTGCCGGGCCTGTCATAATCGCTACATTATCGAGCCCTCGAGCGCCGCGGAGGGCTGACAGTTCTATGACTGAATATGTCGCGTCAGCACGCAATATCGTCACGACCCTTCTCGTGAGCCTGCTTGTTGCGGGTGTGGGATTGCTGATCTTCGTCTTGCCGGCCGAGTACGATTTTGATCCGACGGGACTGGGTCAACTCCTTGGTGTCAAGGGTATGGCGGGTTATTCCGTCAGTGCTTTGACGCTCGAGGAGGAGGCGTCACTGAAGGACGAAATCGAATTCACACTCGGGCCATTCGAGTCCATCGAGTACAAGTACCCGTTAGAGCAGGGGCAGGCGATCGTCTATACTTGGCAGGCCACGGGCGAGGTGGTCTTTGATCTACACAGCGAAGAAGTCGGCACCGATCCGGAGGAAGCCGTCAGCTTCTCCGTCGGGCGAGGCCTTGAGGAGCACGGCACATATGTCGCGCCATACGACGGGATTCACGGGTGGTTCTGGGAAAACCGTGGTGATGAGCAGGTCGATGTAACCCTGACGACATCGGGTTACTTTCGCTCGAGCAAGACCTATAGCTCGGCAGGTGAATACGAAAGACAGTTTTAGTTCGCTAGGGTAAATGTATGAACGAGTTCAAGGCGCATTTAGTCGAGAAACGCGAAGCGTCCAAAAACTGGCAGTCGTCCGCCCGGAAGCGTATCCCGGTAGACCCGGGCATCGATCCCTATACGCTGCCGTTGGCGGAAATCAACGTTGCCAATCCCGAACTGTACAGGCACCAGCTGGTGTATCCCTACTACCAGCGGCTGCGCGAAGAAGCGCCCGTACACTACTGCGCTGAAAGTCAGTACGGGCCGTTTTGGTCGATTACGCGTTATCAGGACATACAAGACGTCGATAAAAACCATCAAGTATTCTCCTCCTCGTTCGAACTTGGCGGGGTGACCATCACCGGTCGGCCGAGCTCAAACGTCGACATTCCGAACTTCATATCCATGGATCCGCCGCAACACCAGGAACAACGCAAGGCTGTGGCACCGGGTTTGGCCCCGCGGCGACTCGCGGAGCTCGAAGCATTGATCCGCCAGCGCGTCCGCAAGATCTTGGACGAGATACCGGTCGGTGAGGAATTCGATTGGGTGCCGCAGGTCTCCGTGGAGCTGACGGGCCGCATGCTGGCGACCCTGCTTGGAGTGCCGCAAGAGGACCGCCATCTACTGATCAACTGGTCCAACGCCATCAGCAACGCCGACGATCCACAATATGCGTCCAGCGCTGCGGAGTTTTATCAAACGCTGATAGAGATGACGGAGTACTTCCGGAACATCTGGCATGAGCGCAAAAACAGTCCCGAACCCGGCGATGACCTCATCTCCATGCTGGCCATCGGACCCGAGACCAGGGACATGGGTGCCCGTGAACTGATCGGTAACATGGTGCTGTTGATGGTCGGCGGCAACGACACGACGCGTAACTCGATTAGCGGCGGACTGTTGGCGCTCAATCAATTTCCGGAGCAGTACGCCAAGCTGCGTGACAATCCGGCGTTGATCGAAACGCTGGTGCCAGAGATCATTCGCTGGCAGACCCCGTTGATCGGCATGCGCCGCACGGCCGTGCGGGACTTTGTCATGCATGGGCAACACATCAACGCAGGCGACATGGTGGTGATGTGGTACTTGTCGGGCAATCGCGACCCTGCGGCGATAGAGCAACCCGATGAGTTCATTGTCGATCGCGCGCGCCCCCGCGAACATCTGTCGTTCGGCTATGGCATTCACCGTTGCCTGGGTAATCGCTTGGCGGAGATGCAGCTCAGAGTGTTGTGGGAGGAGCTGTTACCGCGTTTCCCGATTGTGGAAGTGACGGGCGAGCCCGTGCGCGCAAGCTCGACCATCTTTCACGCGATTCAATCCTTGCCGGTACGCATCGCCACCGCCGCATAATCCGGCGGGTTGCAGGGTAAGAGGCGAGACGTGTGCGTGCGATTTAAGCGACGCGTTCGATCAGCGTCCCGGTCCCCAGACCACCGCCGCAGCACATGGAAATGAGCCCGTAGCGACCGTTCGTGCGCGCAAGTTCGTGCACGGCCTTGGTAATTAGGAAGCAGCCGGTGGCGCCGAGCGGGTGGCCAAGTGAGATTGCGCCGCCGTTTGGATTGACCTTGTCCATGTCCGCACCGACGGTCTTGGCCCAGGACAGCACCACGGATGCAAACGCTTCATTAACTTCGAAAACGTCGATGTCGTTGATGGACAGGCCGGTTTCAGTGAGTAGTTTCTCTGTCGCCGGGATAGGTCCTTCCAGCATCAGCACCGGATCGCATCCGACCAGCGCCGAAGCCTTGATGACAGCGCTCGGTTTGAGGCCGAGCTGCTTGGCTTTGTCTGCGCTCATCATCAGCACCACGGCCGCGCCGTCGGCAATCTGCGATGAGGTGCCTGCGGTGTGAATGCCATCTTCGCGTGCAACGGGTTGCAACCCCGCGAGCGCTTCCAGGCTGGTGTCGCGCGGAATTTCGTCCCGTGTAACTGTCGCGGTATCGCCGGTTTTTTCGAAGTTGTCATCCATGACCGGGGCGTCGACCGGGATGATCTGGCTGTCGAAATACCCGTTGTCGATAGCGACCTTGGCGCGTTCCTGAGACTGGAGCCCGAATGCATCCGTATCCTGGCGGGTGATTTGGTACTTTTCCGCGACGCGTTCCGCGCCTTCGAATTGGCTCGTGAACTCATAGTGGGCAAAGTAGCTTTTCGAGATCGGTTTGCCCATGCGGGGGTCTTTACCCACCGCGTCGCTGCCGATAGGCAGACGGGTCATGTTTTCGACCCCGCACGCCATTACCACGTCGGCGTGACCGGAAGCGATGATGCTGTGTGCCAGGGTGGTGGATTGTTGGGATGACCCGCATTGTGAGTCGATGGTAATGCAGGGGGTTTCTTGCGCGCCGCCGTGAGCCAGCCAAGCAGTGCGGGTTACGTTCATGCCCTGGGCAGCGACTTTGTTGATACACCCTCCGACCACCTGGTCGACCACATCGCTTTCGATGCCGTTGCGTTCGAGCACTTTCATCATGACCTGCCCGAGTACGTCGGTGGGATGCGCCCCGCCTAAGCTGCCATTCTTTTTCCCCACCGGCGAGCGCGCCGCGTCTACGATGACGACGTCTATCATGATCTCTCCTTACAAGTGTCGTTTTGCAAATGTTGCAATTGTTGTGCCTGATAACTGGTATCGCGATTATAATCGAATTATGGGGCAACGTATTTACTGCAGTGAACTGGCCGCCAGCCAACAGGCCAGTCTGGTCGGTACTGCCATGGAGGTGCAAGCGTGGTTGTTGATCGAGTATCCGCGCCCGTGGCGGGCGAGAGCCTTGGAAGACAACGAGTTGGCGAAGGCTGCTCGGGAACTTCTGTTGCAGCTGCCGGACGAAGTCGCGAGGCTGAATGGGCAGAAGCTCCGTGTGCAATTCATTAAGCAGGCGTCCTCGGCAGACGTCGTCAGACCGCGGATCTTTCTCGTTGTCGACGGTAGAGTGATTGCCGGAGTGCTGCCGAGTTATGCGGCCATTGCCGACCTTCAAGCGAGCGATTTGTGTGCGCATGAGCTTCCGGAAGGGTCTGAGCATGCGGATCCTCTCTATCTCGTATGCACCAACGGGCAGCGCGATCTTTGTTGCGCGCGCTTCGGTCTGCCGCTCTACGAAACGCTGCGCATGGAGTACCCTCGTCAGGTTTGGCAGACCACGCATGTCGGTGGCCATCGCTATGCCCCCAACCTCGTGTGTTTACCATCTGGGCTGGTCTACGGCTTCGTGCAACCTCAAGAAGGCCTCGGCATCCTCGCACTGGATCGCGATGGGGCGATGAGCCTTGCGCACCTGCGCGGTCGAGCGCAGTTCGCCGAGGCGGCGCAAGCAGCTGAGTATTTCGCCCGGCGTGAGCTCAACGATCTCACCAGTGCGTGCCGAATCTTGTCCAACTCCACGACGGACCCCTCTCGCGAAGGCGGCGATAGCCACCGGATAGCGCTGGCCCTGGGGAATGCGAACGGGGAGGTCGAAGTCGTTAGCGAGCGTCTGGATGAAGCCGTGTTGGCCAGCTGCGGTGCCGAACCGAAGGCAGTGGCCGAGTATCGCCTGGTCAGCGTGAGTTTTTAGGTAATCTAGGTAATAGAGAGGGGGATGTAATGGATTTGAAGGGTAAGAAGGCGCTCGTATTCGGTGGCACGTCCGGCATAGGTTTGGCGACGTCGCTCAAGCTCCAAGCCGCCGGTGCGGATGTGGTGGCGATCAGTCGAGATCCCAGTAAGGCAGGCGATATCGAAGGGGTGCGGTTGGCAGCGTGCGACGTGCGTGATAGAGATGCGTTGGTCAGTTTGTTTGAAGCGGAAGCGCCTTACGATGTGTTGGTGAGTGCGGCCACCGGCGGTGAACGTGCTGCGGGTCCCTTTCTGGAGATGGACCTGGACGGCTATCAGGGTTCTTTCGACAAGTTGTGGGGTTATACCAACTGTGTCCGTTTAGGCACCCCACATCTGACCGAAGACGGTAACATCGTCCTGGTCTCCGGTTCGCCCGCCCGTCGGGCAAAGGCCGGGCAAAGCGCTCTGGCTTCCGTGGGCGGGGCGGTAGAGCAGTTCGTTCGCGCAGTGGCGGTCGAAATTGCGCCGCGTCGAATCAATGTGGTGTCACCGGGTGTGATTGCCACACCGATGTTCGGCCCCGATTCCGAGCAGCGTGAGAAGATGCTGGCTGGCGCTACGGCCAAACACTTGTTGCCGCGGCCCGGTACGGCGGAGGAAGTTGCAGACGGTATTCTCTTTGTCGTGCAGAACGATTATGTGACGGGCACGACAGTCGATGTAGATGGGGGTTGGCTGCTGAGTTAGCCTAGTTTCGCTAGCCGGTTAGGCGGTCACGAAGTAGCCTGTGAGTTGGAAACCCATCAACATGAATCCACAGGTCATCAAGACCCCGTTAGCCACCAGGGCTTGGCGCGTGAAAGCACGGGTCGTGCGCCATGCGTTCATGAGCGTCACGATGAAGAGGAGTGAGGCAATCTGACCGACTTCGACGCCTAGGTTGAAGGCGAGCAAGTTGCCTAGTAGACCCTCCTCCGACAAGCTGAGTTCTTGCAGCTTGGTGGCGAGACCGAAGCCGTGGAAGAGTCCGAAAACCCATACGGCGACACGTGTGTTGATCCGGATTCCGAGCCTTTCGAAGCCACCGATGTTCTCGAATGCCTTGTAGACGACGGACAATCCGATGATGGCGTCAATCAGATAAGCGTTTGCTGGGATGTCGTACCACACCCCCAACAGCAGCGTTATGCTGTGGCCTACCGCGAACAGAGTGACATACACGCCCACGTCTTTGAGCTTGTACAGGAAAAACACCACCCCCGCGAGAAACAGGAGGTGGTCGTAGCCCGTAACCATGTGCTTGGCACCGAGGTAAAAGTACGGCCAGAAATGGAAACCCTGCTGACTTTGCAGGAAACTGGCGTCACCCTCGGCAACGCCATGCGCTGAGACCGTAGCGGCAGCCAGCCACGCGACAAGACCAAGCAGTCCCGCCGCGCAGCTACGCACGAAACTAACCCTGTAGGCTAGCGAAGTTCTTTCCTTCCGCAACCAGTTTCTCGAGCAGTGGCGCCGGTTTCCACGCGTCACCACCGTACTCTGCATCGAATTTCTTGATGCCGGCCAGCACGCTGTCGAGACCTTGTTGATCTGCCCAGAACATCGGACCGCCGGTGACTTCGGGGAAGCCGTAGCCGTTGATGTAGACGATGTCGATATCGCATGGGCGAATCGCAATGCCGTCCTCGAGGATGCGCGCACCCTCATTGATCAGCGCGTACATGCAGCGCTGCAACACTTCTTCGTCATCGATCTCGCGACGGCTGATACCGAGTTCCGCTGAAGTCTGCTCGACAATTTCGACGACTTCCGGATCGGGTTGGCCCGCGCGGCTGCCTTCCGGGTAGATGTAGAAGCCGCGGTTGCTCTTTTGTCCGAAGCGTTCCAACTCACAAAGTTTGTCTGCAACACGGGCGGTGATAGGCACGTCTTCCGGCTTCATTTTGGAAAGCTTACGTGCACGCCAACCGAGGTCGAGGCCCACGAGGTCGTTCATCTGGAACGGTCCCATCGGCATACCGAAGTTCAGAATGACGCTGTCCACCTGGTAGGGGGTGGCACCCTGCAAGATGATCTCACCCGCTTGTCGGGTGTAGCCGGCCAGCATGCGATTGCCGATGAATCCAGGTGCGTTGCCGGAAAGCACAGCGACTTTATTTAAGCGCTTGCCGAGTTTCATCGACGTGGCGATCACTTCCTTGCCGGCCTTTTCACCTCTAACGACTTCCAGTAGCCGCATGACGTTCGCGGGACTGAAAAAGTGCAAACCAATCACCGCTTCCGGTCGCGAAGTCGCTTCGGCCATCTTGTCGATGTCTAGACCGGACGTGTTGCTGGCCAGGATCGCGCCGGGTTTAGCCACTGCATCCATCTGTTTGAAGGTGTCGACCTTCACGTCGATGTTTTCGTAGATGGCTTCGATGATCACGTCTGCTTGGGCAAGGTCCGCATGCTCGGTGGTGCCCGTGAGCAAACTCATACGCTTGTCGACTTCTTCCTCGCTCATACGACCGCGCTGCACTTGGATATCGTAGTTGCGTTTGATGACGCCGATGCCGCGATCGAGTGCTTCCTGATTCATCTCGAGGACGGTGACAGGGATGCCGACGTTAAGGAACGACATTGATATGCCGCCACCCATCGTGCCGCAACCGATCACGCCTGCTTGCTGAATGTCCTGTGTGGGAGTGTCTTTGGGGACATCGGGGATCTTCGCCACCTCTCGTTCGGCGAAAAACATGTGAATCAACGCTTCGCGCTGGGGATGGTTGAGGCACTTGGCGAAGTTTTCGGCCTCCACTTTCATGCCGGCATCGAAGTCGCCCAAGTTGACGGCGGCTTCCACGCACTGCACGATCATCTCCGGTGCAAAGCGTTTGCGCATTTTACGGGCTGAGGTCTTGCGCGCCGTTTCGAATACTTCCGGGTTGTCGCGATCCGCAACGAGTAATGCGTCTTCATCGCGAATGCGGCGAATGGGGCTGCCCTTACCGACCAGATCCTGAGCGTAAGCGATGGCCGCGTCGACGATGTCGCCTTCGGCCACTTCATCGACGATGCCGAGTTCTTTCGCTTGCAGTCCCGGAATACCGTCGCCTGATAGCATGAAGTCGAGCGCTTTGGCGGCACCGACCAGCCGCGGCAATCGTTGCGTGCCACCTGCCCCGGGCAGGAGACCCAGCTTCACCTCGGGCAGCCCGACTTGGGCGCTGGGCGCGATGACCCGGTAGTGGCAGCATAACGCAACTTCCAAACCACCGCCGAAGGCAGTGCCATTGATGCCGGCTACGATGGGTTTGGTGCTGGCATCCATGGCATTCAGGCAGTCGTGCAGGCTCGGCCCTTGAGCCGCTCCACCGAACTCGGATATGTCCGCACCGGCGATAAAGGCGCGGCCCGCCCCGGTGAGGACGATGGCGTCAACACCGTCGTCGGCCAGTGCCTTCTTGATACCTTCGTCCAATCCGGCGCGTACGCCTGAGGAGAGTGGGTTTACGGGTGGGTTGTCCACCGTCATGAGCGCGATGTTGCCCCGCTGCTCGTAGTGCACGGTTCCTTTCATGTCGCTTGAATCCCAAGTGTCAAAATCGAGCGCGCATTCTGCCATGCTTTCGCTCCGCGTGCCCGGTCCACTAGCCGCAGGGGCCGCCGCTTCTGCGGGATCTACTTTTGCCGGGGCAGGGTTCGCGCTAAGCTATCAAGTTCGATTTCTATCAGTCTGAGAGAGGACCATCAGTGAGTAACTACCAAAAGTTTTACATCAACGGCGAGTGGGTTGCACCCTCCACGAGTACGACACTCGACGTTGTCAATCCGGCGACCGAACAACCGATAGCCACCATTGCCATGGGGGCGGAAGCTGACGTGAATGCGGCCGTGGCAGCAGCGAAGAACGCTTTCCCCAGCTATTCCCAGACCTCCAAGCAGGAGCGCGTGGAGCTTTTGGAGGCCATCATCGCGAAATATCAAGAGCACATGGGGGATGTCGCGCAGGTCATCAGTCAGGAAATGGGCGCACCGTTACCGCTGGCCAACGCGGCGCAAGCGCCGTCGGGACTGGGGCACTTCATGACCACGTTGAATGTCTTGAAAAACTTCGAGTTCGAAGAAGACATCGGCACTTCGCACGTCATCAAGGAACCGGCCGGAGTGTGCGGTTTGATTACGCCGTGGAACTGGCCCATCAACCAGATCGCCTGCAAGGTCGCGCCTGCGCTGGCGACGGGTTGTACGATGGTGCTGAAGCCGTCGGAGGTCGCGCCGCTGAACGCCATCCTCTTCACTGAGGTGTTGGACTCTGCGGGTGTTCCGGCCGGTGTGTTCAACCTGATCAATGGCGATGGACCGACGGTCGGAGCGCCGTTGTCCAGCCATCCGGACATCGACATGATGTCGTTCACCGGTTCCACGCGGGCCGGTATCGAGGTGGCCAAGAACGCAGCCGCGACGGTGAAGCGTGTGGCTCAAGAGCTGGGCGGTAAGTCGGCCAACATCATTTTGGACGATGCGGACTTTGCCAAGTCGATTTCGCGCGATGTATTCGGCATGTGCATGAACTCGGGCCAATCCTGTAACGCCCCCACCCGCATGCTGGTGCCGAATGCGCGCATGGACGAAGCCGCGACGATTGCCAAAGCGGCTGCCGAGCAGGTGAAGGTGGGCGATCCTGCCGCTGAGGGGACGACCATCGGTCCGGTCGTCTCCGAGGTCCAGTTCAACAAAATTCAGGACCTCATTCAGAAGGGGATCGATGAAGGCGCCAAGCTCGAAACCGGCGGTACGGGTCGTCCGGATGGGTTGAACGCAGGCTATTACATCAAGCCCACGGTGTTTTCACACGTCACCAACGACATGACGATCGCGCAGCAAGAGATCTTCGGTCCTGTGCTGTCGCTGATCGGCTACGAGGACGATGCGGACGCAGTGCGGATTGCCAATGAGACACCCTATGGATTGAGCGGCTATATCTCCTCTGCCGATCCCGAGCGCGCCAAAAAGGTCGCCCGCTTGATTCGCACGGGCAATGTGCACCTGAACGGCGCGCCCGTGGACAACAATGCGCCTTTTGGCGGTTACAAGCAGTCGGGTAACGGGCGCGAATGGGGCCAGCATGGGTTCGAAGAATTCCTCGAAGTGAAAGCCATACTCGGGTACAACGCTGCAGGTTAGGAGTGTGTGTCACTCGTTGAGAAGAGGGCCGTAAGGCCCTCTTTTTGTTAGAGAAGTAATGCAGCCGTTATCTGGAATTCGAGTCGTGTCACTGGAGCAGGCCGTCGCGGCACCCCTGTGCAGCCGCCGCTTGGCCCTCGCCGGTGCCGAGGTGATCAAGATCGAGCGGCCTGAAGGTGATTTCGCCCGTTACTACGACACCGCCGTGGCAGGGCAGAGTGTGTATTTTGTGTGGCTGAACGCCGGTAAGCGGTCGGTGGTACTCGACCTGGGTCAAGAAGGTGATGTGCGTCAGCTGATCGGTCTGATCGGGACCAGTGATATCGTTATCCAAAACCTGAAACCCGGTGCGCTGGCCGCTCGGGGTGTGCATTTCGAGAACCTGCGTCGCACACATCCGCGATTGATCACGGTGTCGATAGCAGGATTTCATCCGCACGGGCCGAGTGCCTCACGCAAGGCTTACGATCTTTTGATGCAAGCCGAGTCCGGGTTGGCGGCAGTCACGGGAACCGCCTCCGCTCCGGGCCGTGTGGGAGTCTCCCTCGTGGATTTGGCGACAGGACACTGTGCGTACGAGGCCATACTGGAATCGCTCATCGCCCGGCAAGCGAGCGGGCAGGGTACACATCTGGATATCGCGCTGTTCGATGCGGTCGCCGAATGGATGAGCGTGCCTTATCTGCTGCAGCAACATACGGGCAAGGCGCCAGAGAGGATAGGGCTCGCTCACCCCGGTATTTGTCCATACGGAGTGTTCGTTTCGGCCGATGACAAACCGTTCGTAATCTCGATTCAAAACGAAAGGGAATGGCAGCGCCTGTGCAGCACAGGGATCGACGGCGGCGAGCTCTTGCATGACGAACGGTGCCGTGACAACGAGACCCGTGTTCGCCACCGCAGTTACGTCGATGAATACCTGCAAACGCAATTCGGTGCCTTGCTGTATGAAGAGATCGATGCTCAGCTGTCCCGTGCTGATCTGGCTTTCGCCCCCGTGAACGAGGTCGCCGATCTGGCGCAGCACCCCGATCTGCGCACCGCTCCCATCACCGTTGCGGGTCAGCAAGTGGACCTGCCCATAGTACCGGGCGCCACGACGCCGGGCGTGCAAGCCGTCCCGGCGCTAGGCGAGCACACAGCCGCGGTCCTCCAAAATTTGGGGTCGGAGACAAAAAAATAGCCGGCATTTGGGGTCGGAGACAATTGGGAGAACCAATATTTGTCTCCGACCCCAAAAAGTTGCCAGCGATTGGGGTCGGAGGCATTTTGCGAGGTGTCTCACGCGTCTTCCGGCGGCTGACCCTGTTCTGGTCGGCGCCCCGCGCAGTAGTGTAGGTCCCAACTACCTATCAGTGAGGGATTTATGGTGCGTCCGCCCCGCAATTGTCCCGTAGGGATTCCGCAACATGTCCGCCATCGCGGTTGTAATGGCCAAGACATATTCGCATCGGATGAAGACAGGCAGTGTTACATGCGGTTGTTGTCCAAGTACTCTACGACTCGGAAGGTCGATGTTCATGCCTGGGTGCTAATGACCAACCACACGCACCTGCTCGTCACGCCACAAGCGGATGATGCGGTGTCTAATATGATGCACGATCTTGGCGGTGCTTACGGACAATACTTCAACCGAACCCATGCACGCACCGGGGGGTTGTTTGAAGATCGTTACAAGAATTCGGCTGTGGAAACCGATGTCTACCTGCTGACCTGTCAACGCTACATCGAACTCAATCCGGTCCGGGCAGGCTTGGTCGATCATCCCGGCAGTTTTTCCTGGTCCAGCTACCACTGCCATGCTTTTGGCGCGAATTCTGAGGTCTGGAGTCCGCATGACACCTACCAGGCAATTTACGCAGATCAGAAAACGCGGCAGAAACTGTATCGGAACATGTGCGAGATCCCTTTGCCGGGAAGTACTCTGGAAGATTTGCGTCGATCGACCAGCAAAAACGCACCGTTCGGTTCAGCCTCATTCAAAGCGCGGATGAAGCCTTCGAAGAAAAAGCGGCGCGCTGTGGGGTCGGAGATAAAAATAGCTGAACAAAACGGGGTCGGAGACAAATAACGCATTGCTCAAACGTCTCCGACCCCAAATCTTTATCGACAAGTTGTCTCCGACCCCATCCGGCATATGCTCGAATCCATCTGTGAATAGTGCTAGCGTTGCTCCTCCTTAAATGGCACTTACACAAAGGGGAACGACATGGCGGCTTACTTCATCGCCCAATACGTAGTTAACGATCCGGCAGGTTACGCGGAGTACCAAGGTGGCGCTGGACCTACCATACAAGCCCATGGAGCCGAGTTAGTGTCGTTCGACGTCGGGGCGGAGACCATCGAAGGCACGCCTCCGGGCCCGCAAACCGTGGTGCTGAAATTCGATTCAGTGGAAGCCGCCAAGGCATGGTACAACTCCGACGAGTATCAGGCTGTGGTGGGCAAGCGGCTGGCTGCGACTGACGGCTACGCGGTGATCGCTCAGAGCATGAACGCGGGCGGGTAGCTAAAAAATCGCCGCGTGACGCAACCATTTGCCCGCGGCGCGCTTCTATTAAGGTAACTCAAGCGAATTCCGGAGGCCCTAATGGAAGATATTCTCGTTCCGATTGCGCTGCTCTTCACCATCATTGGCACGGTGACTGTGATCACGTACTTTCGCTTTCGGGGTCGCCAGGAGATGTTGGCCACAATCCGTGCGTCAATCGAATCCGGACAGACCCTTTCCGCGGACGTTTTGAGCGAGATCGCCGCCTCGCTGTACAACAAAAAGAACGACTTACGTCGCGGCATGGTGTATGTGGCCATCGGTGTTGCGTTCTTGGTGTTGTCAGTGACGATCGACGATCATGAAGCGGTAGGACCGCTGATGGGGTTGTCGGCGTTTCCCTTCTTCATCGGCTTTGCGTACTTGATTCTGTGGTATATCGGCAGAAGAGACGGCGGCGACGGCTCGCGCCCGCTCTGAGCACGCTCAGCGTTACAGCCAGCGTGAGCAGCGCGCCCGACGATGCGCATCTGGTCCTGCAAGCCCGGACGGGCAAGCGGCGTCAGCGGCACGCTGCATTTGCAATACTGGTGCGGCGCCATGAAGTCTACCTGCGCAACATGCTGCGCCAGCTCTGCCGCGACACCTCGCTCGCTGAAGAACTGGCCCAGGAATCGTTCGTGGCGGCATGGACCAAGCTCGACACGCTGCATACCCCCGGCCGATTTCGCGCGTGGCTGAAACAGTTGGCGTACAGACGTTTCTTGGGCCTGCGGCGCCGTCAAAAGGTCGAACGGGCTTATGCTCGCAACCTCGAAGAACCGGTGGTGAACCTGGGTGCGGCAGACGATCTCGAGACATTACTGAACCTATGCACACCGTCCGAGCGGGAAGTGATCCTGCTCACTCACGGTTTTGGCTTCACCTACCGGGAACTTGCCGAAGCGCGAGACGTACCGGAGGGCACGGTCAAGGCACAAGCACACCGCGCCAAGCAGAAAATGCGCCAGTATGTAGAAGCCTCCGGTCAAACAGTGGAAAGGCAGAAAGGCAATGAATCACAATGAGTTAGAGCAGTTTCTTGATGAAGAACTCAGCGCGCTGGCTGAAGCCCCACAACCCGAATCCCTCGTGCCCGGAGTCATGGCGCGGGTGGTGCGAAGCGACGTGCGTCGCCGTGTGATTCTGTTCCTCGCCTTCAGCTCTGCGGCCCTGTTGGCTATCCCCGCGTTCATACAATTAGTCGATCTAAGCCCGGTTCTCGAACTCGGTGGGTACCTGGAATGGTTCACGGCAGCGATGACGACCTGGCGCACAACCCTCGCCCCGTCGAGTCTTGGTCTCAGCGGAGCCGCCATCATTGCACTTTGCTTGCCGGTGGGCTGGGTGATCGTTGAACAGTAACTTCGAAGCTGTCGACGTTCACGCAGTTTTCACACGGGCTGCATGTCCGTTTCACGGAAGCCACCGCACACTGACTGCAATAGAACGGATCAGTGGGGCAACGAAATGGTCGTCGATCGACAATATGGCATTGTGTGGCGCATGGCACTCGCAGCCATGGGCGCAGGTATGATGGGCATCGTCATTCTCCTGGCGACTGCTATTTGAGGCCTGGGTAAGCGCGTGTCCGACATCGACAACATGTATGTTCTGTTAGTGGAAGATCACCGCGAGTTGGCGGAGACGGTGGGTGCCTATCTGGCGGCCAGCGAGTACATCGTCGATTATGCGGCAGACGGGCTCACGGCGTTACACCTTGCCGTGACTGAGCGCTACGACGTCGTGGTCCTCGATATCATGCTGCCTGGAATCGACGGGCTCGAGGTGTGCAAGCGATTGCGCCGCGATGCGCAAAGCCAGGTGCCGATCATCATGCTTACCGCACGAGATCAGTTACCGGACAAACTCGAAGGTTTCGAAGCCGGTGCAGATGACTATCTCGTAAAACCTTTCGACATGTCGGAGTTGGTGGCCCGCATCGAGGCTGTCGTGCGTCGGGCGAAAGGCGTCTCCAGCATCTACTCGGTCGGAGATTTGACGATGGATACCGAGACTATGGAGGTGGTTCGGGGCACCGTCGCGATCAAGCTGTCGAAAACGCTTTTCGAGATCTTGCGGGTATTGATGAGAGAGTCGCCTCGTGTCGTGCCGCGCGAGCAGATCGAGCGGGAAATTTGGGGCGATGCGCTGCCGGACAGTGATACTTTGCGCAGTCACATGTACAACCTGCGTCGGACGATCGATAAGCCGTTCGACACGCAACTAATGCATACGCTGACAGGGCAAGGGTACGCGGTGCGGGTCGACGAAAACTAGCTCAGGAAAGCGATGGCGAAACGAGTGCCGTGGCCTGGCTCGCTCGTAGCCGATATCGACCAGCCGTACTCATCGGCCAGGCGCTGCACGATCGCCAGACCCAAGCCGTGACCGTTGACTTTTTCTCGAGCGTGCGGAGCGCGAAAGAAGGGATCGAAGGCGCGTTCCAGTTCTTCGCCGGACATGCCGATGCCGTCATCGTGGATGACAACCGAATAGCCTGTCACCACCACCTCGATCGTGCCATTGCTTGTGTAAGCAATCGCGTTGCGAATCAGATTGGTGAGTAACATTTGCACGATGGGTCTGGGGGCGTGCACGACTAACGCAGCCTCTTCCTTCAGCGCAAGCGTGTTGTTGGACTGTTGGGCGAGTGGATGCAAAGTGTCGATCAGGTGTCTTACGATGTCGTTGATCTCCACGGATTCACTGCTCGGACGTTGTTCGGTGGCCATCAACAGCAGCGTTTCGATCAAATCCTCCATCTCGTTCACGGTACGACGCATTCTGTCCAGCGCCCGCCTATCGGCTTCAGGGCGCTCGGTCGTTTTCTCCAACAGGTCCAACGAACCCTTGAACACCGCCACAGGCGTCCTCAGCTCGTGACTGGCATCTCTTGTGAACAAGCGCTCGCGTTCGATGAAGGCATTCACACGTGCTGTGAAATGATCGAGTGCTTCGATCATTGCGGCCACCTCGCTGTCCGCTTGCTTGCGCAACGGAGCCAACTCGAGCACTTGGACGCCATCGTCGCCGAACTCCAACTCGTCCAAGTAGTTGGAGAGTTGCACGATTGGAGATATAGCGCGTTGTGACATGCGGTACGCAAACAGCATGAAGCCATAGACCAATAACAGGACGATGGACAAAGGAATGATGCCGAAGAAGAGGGCTAAGTCCGTGACGCTGTCGCTGGCGAATACCAGATACAGCCTTGCGTTGCCGTTGTCGGAAACGTGCACGATCTGCTCCTGACCCCGGAAACTCGCCCGGTGGTACCCGACTTCTTCACCAATATTCGCCACTGCTTCGGGAACCGCGCTGTCATCGCCGTCCGTCGCCATGTAACCTACCATATTGTCGGTGTTGGGTAGCGGTTGCGACGGATTGTCGCGATACAATCGCCAATAATGCTCAGCTTCTCCTTCGAGCGCGCTGCGCATTAGCACATCCTGCACGATGCTGTTGGTCAGGAATATTCCGAGCAGAGTTGCCAAGCCGATCAACAGCACCTGCAGCGCAAAAACGCGAATGATCTTCGCTCGCAGTCCACTGGTTCTCACGCGCTGAGTCTCGTGTCGGTACAGTCACGCATTCTAGCCCGTCCGTTATGTCGACGTGGCGCCGGTGCCGATAGAGCGACTTTCGACCTCTGCGGGTATGACCTCGCGACGACCTGCAAGGTACCGAAAGAGGCCGTAAAAAAGCCCCGCCCATGCGATGGCGATGGTGCTGAGGAGCGGCGGGTTGATCACGACCACAGCGCCGAGCATTTCTCCGCTCAGATACGTCACGGGTGCTGCGGTCCCGCACAGCAGCGCACCCAGGGCGACATGTTCCTGGAATACGCTCATCGCATGGTTCAGGGTCAGTGCGAGACCGATCCAGAGGAACACGATCCACAATGGGGCAAAAGGCATGCCGTAATCGAGTACGCCCAGTGCGATCCACGCTGTGTCGAGGGCGAAGCCGGTCACGGCAAGCGTAACGGCGAGAGGCCAGTCTCGACGCCACTTACCAGACCACACAGAAAACACCCCGAGTAGAGCGATACCCAGTGCACCCCAGATTGGCCCGCCAAGCACGCAAGCCAACCAATTTACTTTGAACAGTACTGCATTCACCAATTTGCTCAGCACAGACCCGGCTCCGATGACGTGTTGAGGAAGGTTCGGACAGTAATTTCCGAGGTGTGAACGCGATGTGAAAGAGGGTGGGGAGGTTCTTCACAGTGAACTCACGCGCCATCGTGCAAGCTGCGCCTGTCAAACGGAGATCAACTATGCAATGCGCACGAATCGGTGTTTTTCTAATCTTGGGGTCGGCCCCGTGCAGTGGATGGGCTGGGGCGCTGATGGATGCGCAGGATTGGCGATTCGCCGTGAGCATCGACAACACCCCTGTTGGTTATCACGACTTTTCGGTCACGCCCACGGCCGAAGGAACCCGAGTGGTGTCCGAAGCGTCCTTCAAGTTCAAAAAGCTCTTCATCACACTGTTCGACTATGAGCACAGCAACACCGAAATCTGGCATGGAGAATGCTTACAAGAGATCGATTCTAAGACGCATACCAACGGTGATCGATTCGCCCTACGTGGTCGACGCTTGGCACGTGCCTTCGTCCTGTCGAACGCAGAAAGCGAAACTCGCCTGCCGAAGTGCGTGCAAACGTTTGCGTATTGGAATCCCGCGTTTCTAGATACCGACCATCTGTTGAATCCGCAAACGGGACAATACGTGCCGGTGCACATTACGCTAGTCGGGGAAGAGACCTTGGAAGTGGCTGGCGAGGCTGTGGCGAGTGTGCGCTACCACATCGCGATGGACGACAGTTGGATAGACGTGTGGTACGGAAGGGACACGCAACGCTGGCTTGGCTTGGAATCGAGTGCTGAGACAGGACGCAAGATACGCTACGACGCGATCGATGCACGGCTTTAGCGTGATTAGCCTTGTACGTAGGCTTCGACATAGATCGGTTTTGTGTGTTCTGGTTTGTTTTTTACAAGGCTGTACTTGGTTTGATTGGAGTAGTGATTCGATGAAGTTGCCGGATGTCGATCTGAATAAATTTACCGGACGTTGGTATGTCATCGCTTGTATTCCAACCTTTATAGAGCGCAATGCATACAACGCCGTGGAGCAATACGGCGCCGCTCGAGACGGTAAGATCCAGACGGTTTTTACGTTCAACGAGGGTGCCCCGGACGGCAAGCTGAAAACGTACACACCGACCGCATACGTCAGCGCAGAATCCAATGCAGTGTGGGGTATGCAGTTCATCTGGCCGTTCAAAGCAGAATATCGAATCGCGTACGTGGACCTGGCGTATACCCATGCGATCATCGCGAGGTCCACGCTCGATTACGTCTGGATCATGTCGCGTTCACCGATCATCGATGCGCCCATGGCGCAAGACTTGGTCGATCGGGTCGCTGAGCTCGGTTACGACACGGAAAAGTTGCGGTGGGTGCCCCACGATCCGTGACATCGGTCAACCTGCGAAGGTATGAAATGCGGGATCGCGCCGTTCGGTGCCGCACCGTTGGGGGCTGCTAACGCCGTTTTTAATCTTGGAAGCCCCACCGATTTGCAGCACACTAGGTGCCGAGGAAATTCAGCATCAGGTGGGGTGTGTCTAACTCAAGCACAGAATCTAGTGATGTCGCCATAGACGTCGCCATCGTAGGCGCCGGGTTCGCGGGCATGTATATGCTGCACCGCCTCCGCGGCCTGGGTTATCAAGCCCGTGTGTTCGAAGCGGGTAAAGGCGTGGGTGGTACCTGGTATTGGAACCGTTATCCGGGTGCTCGGTGCGACATTCCGAGCATGGAGTATTCGTATCAGTTTTCCGAAGCGCTTCAACAGGAATGGGAGTGGACCGAAAAATATGCCACGCAAGACGAAATCTTGCGTTACGCCAATCACGTCGCCGAGCGCTTCGATCTCTTCAAAGACATGCGCTTCAACGTCCGGGTCACGCAGGCTCTGTACGACGAGACCAGACGGCGTTGGCAGGTCAAACTCAATCCCACGGACACTGCGAGCGATTCCGCGGCGCAGACGGTTGACGCGCAATTTGTGGTCATGGCGACTGGGTGTTTGTCAGTGCCCAATTTCCCCAACATACAAGGGCTTGACGAATTCGATGGCGAAGTACTCCATACCGGTCAGTGGCCGCATGAAGGTGTCGATCTCGAGGGTCGGCGGGTAGCAGTTGTCGGAACAGGCTCATCGGCCATTCAAAGCCTGCCGATCATCGCCGCCGAGGCCAGCGAGGTGTTCGTCTTTCAACGTACGCCTAACTATTCCATTCCGGCGCGTAATGCGCCTCTCGATCCCGCTTACGTCACTGACATCAAATCCAGATATCGCGAGTTTCGTGAGGACAACTGGACGCGGGGTTTTGGAGCGAACTTTCGCGACAACGACCAGTCAGCTTTCGACGTGGACGATGCCGCACGCCGTCTCGAGTACGAGGAGCGCTGGGCGGCCGGCGGGCTTGCGTTCCTAGCCGCTTTCAACGATCTCGTGTTCGACGATGCAGCCAACGGCACCGCGCAGGCTTTTTTTGCCGAGAAGATCGCCGAGAAGGTGGAGGATCCGGATCTGGCCGGTAAGCTGACACCGTCGACACCGATCGGCTGCAAGCGCCTTTGCGTAGATACAGACTACTACCAGACATTCAATCTGGATCATGTGCATTTGGTGGATCTACAGGACGCGCCGCTGACCCACATTACCGGCAATGCGGTGTGTACGACGAGCGCTGCGTGCGAAGTCGATACCATCGTACTCGCCACCGGGTTCGATGCGATGACCGGCGCGGTGACACGCATCGATATCCGCGGGGTGGAAGGCCAGACCCTTAGAGATAAATGGGCGGATGGGCCGCGAACTTATCTTGGTCTCGCGACGCACGGATTTCCGAACTTGTTTCTGATCACCGGTCCGGGCAGCCCGTCCGTGTTGTCGAACATGCTGCCTTCCATTGAGCAACATGTCGAGTGGATTGCCGACTGCATCGACCATGTCCGGAAACATCAATACGCAAGTATCGGTGCCGAACGCAGTGCCGAGGATGATTGGGTGGATCACGTTAACGAAACCGCCGGATTGTCTATCTACCCCAATTGCAATTCGTGGTATCTCGGTGCCAACGTCGAAGGCAAGAAACGGGTATTCATGCCTTACCTCGGTGTGCCACCCTACATCGAAAAATGTGCTGAAGTGGTGGCCGACGGCTACAAGGGGTTTGCGCTTAAGGCTTAGCGGGGAATCGGAGAAGCACAGACCCCATTCGGTAACAGTCGACGGAGCATTGATGATGTACGATCGAGACAATATCTTCGCCAAGATACTGCGGGGCGAAGCCCCCGCTTACAAAGTGTACGAGGATGCCCAAACCCTGGCGTTCATGGATGTCATGCCACAAGTCGATGGACACACTTTGGTGATACCTAAGCAAGCGGCGGAGAGTTTGCTGGATGCCGATCCAGACGCACTGGCTTATACCGTGCGAACGGTGCAGAAAGTCGCCGGGGCAGTAAAGGCGGCTTTTGAAGCGCCCGGCGTCATGATTGCGCAATTGAACGGCGCTGCTGCAGGCCAGACCGTGTTCCATCTGCACTTTCACATCATGCCACGCTTTGCCGGTGTAGAGTTCAGGATGCACGCTCGAGACATGGCGGAATCGACAGTCCTCGAAGCGCATGCAGAGCGCATTCGCGCGCATTTGTAGTCACACCGATGGCCGATAGACAAGCGCTCGAGTTAGCGAAGCAGCTAGCCGACGACAAACAAGAGTGGGCGGAGTCCATCGAGGCCATCTACCGTGAATTCGGACCCGTTGGGGTGCGTGAGATCCTGCGCAGCGTTCAGGATCACGTGCTCGGACTCAACATCCCGCTTAACGAGGCGACACTCAACACCCCCTACGTCAATACCATCCCCGTAGCGGACCAGCCGACGTATCCCGGAGACATCGAACTCGAAGAGCGCATCGAGAAGATCATTCGGTGGAACGCCGCCGCAATGGTGCTCAAGGGGCAGGACCAAGGCTTGGGGCTGGGTGGGCACATCGCGACTTATGCGTCCTGCGCGACCATGATGGAAGTGGGTTTCCACCACTTTTTTCAAGGCTTCGACGAAGGCCGGGATCCGGACATGATCCTGCCGCAACCACATGCAGCACCCGGGATCTACGCTCGTGCCATGCTCGAGGGGCGTTTGACCGTGCAGCACCTCGACAACTACCGTCGCGAACTCGCTGGCAACGGCGGCTTGTCGTCATACCCCCACCCACGCAGCATGCCGGGATTCTGGGAGATGCCGAATGCGTCCATGGGCTTGTCAACGCCATCCGCGATCTACGAGGCGCGGTTCGCCAAATATCTGGAAAACCGCGATCTCAAACCCAGAAGCAAACGCAAAATCTGGTGTTTCATCGGTGATGGTGAATCTGACGAACCTGAAGTGTTGGGTACGATCAACATTGCAGCCCGAGAACGCCTCGACAACCTGATCCTGGTCATCAACTGCAACTTGCAAAGGTTGGATGGACCCGTTCGCGGCAACGGCAAGATCATCCAAGAGCTCGAACGCGTTTTCCGGGGTGCCGATTGGAACGTCATAAAAGTCATTTGGGGTAGCGGGTGGGACGGCTTGTTGGCGGCCGATGACAAGGGCATCTTGCGCCGGCGCATGGACGAGTGCTTGGACGGTGACTACCAGATGTATTCGGTACTGCCGGGCGACGTGCAGCGTGAACATTGGGTGGAAGGCAACCCGGAACTGGAACGCATGATGGCGAGCCTCACGGACGAAGAGGTCAAAGCGATCAAGCGCGGGGGCCAGGACCGTAAGAAGATCTATGCCGCCTTCGAACAAGCCATGCAAACCACGGACAAGCCCACTGTGCTGCTCGTCAAGACGGTGAAGGGCGATGGTATGGGTGCGCAGGGCAAGAATACGGTGCATCAATACAAGGACATGTCGCGCGAAGAACGCATTGCTCTGGCACGGGAGCTGGACATTCCGCTGAGTGACGCCGCCGCTGCAGCGGCCGAATTCTATTTACCTGATGAAAACTCGCAGGAAATCACTTACCTCAGGGAACATCGGCGCGTGCTCGGCGGCCCGGTGCCGCGTCGACGACAAATCTGTCCGCCGCTGGAAACGCCTGGACTCGAAGCCTTCAAAGAGGCGTTGTCGGGAAGCGGCGATCGGTCCGTCTCGACCACCATGGTGATGGTGCGCTTGCTGTCGCAGCTTTTACGCGACAAGGGTGTGGGGCGCTACGTGGTACCCATCGTGCCTGATGAAGCACGCACGTTCGGCATGGACGGACTCTTCAAAGTCGCGGGCATCTATTCACCCGAAGGTCAGAAGTATCGCCCTGTCGATGCGGACACGTTGCTGCCTTATCGCGAGGCAGCGGACGGGCAGATTCTTCAGGAAGGGATTTGCGAAACCGGTGCGATGGCGTCATTCATGGCGGCAGGTAGCGCCTATGCGGTTCACGGTTTGCCCATGATTCCGTTCTATGTTTTTTACTCCATGTTCGGTTTCCAGCGGGTGGGTGACATGATCTGGAGTTGCGGGGACATGATGTGCCGGGGTTTCCTGTTGGGGGGCACAGCAGGACGCACCACGCTCAATGGCGAGGGCTTGCAACACGAGGACGGTCACTCGCAGGTTTTGGCGAGCACCGTACCTAACCTCGTGAGTTACGATCTAGCGTTCGGCTACGAAGTGGCGGTGATCGTTCAGGACGGTTTACGGCGCATGTACCAGGATCAGGAAGACATCTTCTACTATCTGACCCTCTACAACGAGAATTACCAGCAACCGGGCATGGACCTCGATGACGCCGGCGCATCCGTCGACGGCATCGTGCGTGGTGGCTACCGTTTCGCGCATCATCGTTCCGGGGCCGAACGACCGAGCGTGCATCTGTTGGGCAGCGGCAGCATCATGCAACAGGTGCTCGAAGCGTATGAGCGTCTAACCGCGCTCCAATTCAACGTCACTGTTTGGTCGATAACGAGTTTTACTGAGCTCGAGCGCGAAGCGCTTGCGACAGAGCGTCGCAACCGGCTCAACCCGCTGACGCCGCGCGAACCGAACCATGTGGAGAGGATGTTCGAAGGACAAACGGGTGTATTCGTTGCAGCCACCGATTACATGAAATCTTATGCGGCGGGCATCGGCGCTTGGGTGCCGGGGCGCTATGAGGTGCTCGGCACGGACGGGTATGGTATGTCGGAATCGCGGGCGAACCTCCGGCGTCACTTTGAAATAGATGCTGAGCACATCGTACAAGCCGCGGTGTCGGGTCTATTTCGCGACGGCACGATCGACGCTCAAGTGTTAGAAGGGTACCTTGCAGGTCTCAACATCGATCCGACTCGCGTCGATCCGCGTGAATACAGGTGAACAGGAGGAAACAAGTGAAGGATTTTAAAGGCAAGATTGCAGTGGTCACCGGGGGCGGCACAGGTATGGGTCGCGAGCTGGTGTGCCAACTGATCAACGAAGGTGCGCACGTGGCCATGTGCGATGTGTCTGCGGAAAACATGGCTCAAACTGTTGCGATAGCAGCCGCTCGCGGTGACCAAAGATTGACGAGCCACGTGTGTGATGTCAGTTCGCAAGAAGCGGTGTTGCGTTTTCGTGACGAAGTTATCGATCAGCATGATGCTGAACACATCAACCTGCTCTTCAACAACGCCGGCATAGGCGGCGGCGGTGAATTCGTCACAGGCGATCGTGAGGAGTGGGAGAGGACATTCGCTGTGTGCTGGTATGGTGTTTATTACAACTGTCGAGCGTTTATGGACTTGTTAGTGGCCGGTGACGAAGGTCATATCATCAACACCAGTTCGGTAAACGGCTTCTGGGCGAGCATTGGTCCCACGGTTTCACATACCGCTTATGCGGCTGCCAAGTTCGCTGTGAAAGGATTTACGGAGGCATTGATCACCGACCTGCGCCTGAATGCGCCGCATATCGGTGTGTCGCTCGTCATGCCTGGGCACATCGGCACATCCATCGCGTTCAATACCTCTCAAGTGCTCGGCCGCAGCGGTGCGCTCGAGATGTCGGCGGAGGAAGTGGAAGAGATTCGCCAGCGTATGGCCGCAGCCGGAGCTCCGGTCGGTAACGTTCCTGATGACCACATACGCCAGATGATGCACCAGCGGGCACTCGACTTTCGCGACAAGGCTCCGACGACGGCAGCACAGGCCGCGCAGATTATCTTAAACGCCGTACGCGAGAACCGGTGGCGTGTCTTGGTCGGCGATGATGCTCATGTACTGGATCGCTTGGTCCGTGAAGCACCGGAAGAGGCTTACGAACCGGAATTCATTGGTAAGATCCGCGATGCAGGGCACATGCGCGAGCTGATCGACTCGACTGAAATGCAGGGCGCGAGCTAGGGTCTGATAGACTCGGGGTATAGAACAAGGGTGTGAGCCCGGATCAAGATTCGAACAAAGAACAGAACAGATAAGAGAAGAGAAGGAGGGGGAATGGCGAGTCAGTCTCGCGATGCCGCAATTGTCGGCATCTACGAATACCCGTCGCGTGACGTCGAGGGTGAAGTCAATCCGTTGCAGATCAAGGCGGCCTGCGCTGCCAAGGCATTGGCGGATGCAGGTCTCACCTGGGCCGACGTGGATGCCATTTACGATGCGTCCGAAGGGGCACCGATGAGTGGTCTCATGATATCCGAGTACTTCGGCATATCGCCGACGGTGATCGATACGACGGGCGTGGGTGGTAGTTCTTACGAGTTTCACGCCGCGCACGCGCGCCGCGCGATCAAGGAGGGCAAGTGCAAGGTCGCGTTGATGACGTATGGGTCCACGGCGCACAGCAACGCCATGGCTATCGGTGTCGGCGGTCGCGGCATGGGCGGCGTAACACCTGCGGACAATCTCGATAGCTTTGCGGGACAGACTCTGGTCGCCAACTACGCGATGGCGGCCCGCAGACACATGCACGAATATGGGACGACCAGCGAGCAGCTCGCGGAGATTTCGGTGGCCACCCGCTATCACGCCATGCGCAATCCGGACGCAGTCAAGGCCATGGAGGACCTGGAGTTTCTGGACATCCGCGAAACGACGGTCGAGGACGTGGTCAACTCGCGCATGATTGCCGATCCATTGCACTTGCTGGAGTGCTGCATGATTTCCGACGGAGGCGGTGCGGTCGTGATCGCGAGTCCCGAAGTGGCTCGCGATTGCGCAAAGTCGCCCGTATGGATATTGGGTACGGGTGAGGCAACCAAGTATCCCTCCATCGGTGGTGATCTCACGAGTTCTGCAGCGGTGCAATCGGGTCCCATCGCGTTCGGCGAGGCCGGAGTCGAACCCTCCGAACTCGATATCGCGATGATCTACGACTCCTTCAGCATCACCGTGCTCACCATCCTCGAGGATTTGGGCTTTTGCGCCAAGGGCGAGGGCGGACCGTGGGTCACCGGCGGCAAGCTCAAGTTCGACAATAGCGGCGGACCTGCACTCAACACCGACGGCGGTGGCTTGTCTTCCAATCACCCGGGCATGCGCGGCATATTCTTATTGTTGGAGGCCACGCGGCAGTTGCGCGGCGAATCAACGTCGCAGGTCGACGGAGCGCAACTGGCAGTTGCGCACGGCAACGGCGGTATGCTCGGAGCGCGTCATTCGGCTGGCACAGTGATATTGGGGAGAGACTGATTATGGCAGACAAAGACAAAAAACCTGCGACACGACCGCTTCCTCGCACCAGCGAGCTCGATACTGCCCCGTTCTGGAAAGGCACGAAGGATAAAGAGTTTCGTTACCAGCAGTGCGCAAATTGCGGTACTGTCGTGTGGCATCCGCGTAAGCACTGCACCGGCTGTGTAGACGGCGACCTTCAGTGGCACACCAGCAGCGGCAACGGCACGGTCTATAGCTTCAGCGTGGTGCGGCAGAGCTATCACCCCTTTTTCCGCAACAAGGTGCCGTACGCGGTCGCCTACGTGGATCTGGATGAAGGACCGCGCTTTTTGACTAACGTCGTTGGCGTCGACGATCCGCTTACGGATGTCAGCATCGGCCAAAAGGTGACCATCGAATGGGAGGAGCACGAAGAGGTCAATATCCCCCTCGTGCGCCCGGCGTAATTCTGACCTTCAGTTAGGTACGGTGATCTTCGCGGTTCCGAAGACGCGGGTTTCGCCCGCGTCGTTGGTGACCGTCAAATCGATCTCAACCTCGTTCGAATCATCGTCGATGTCCGTGACCACCCCGTTGATGTGATAGCGCTCGTCGACCACGCAGGGTGCGCGAAACACGGTATCTACCGAGCGCACTTCCGCACCCGGTGCCCAATTGTGAATCATCGCGCTCAAGAAGCCCTGACTCATGATGCCGGGAACGAGGGCGCCAGGCAGACCCTCGGCCCGTGCCGCCGCATGGTCGGTGAAACGCGGCGCGTTCCATCCTGCCGCGACTGCAAAGCGTTTGACGTTGGCCAGTGTCGTGTCCGGGTCGAACGTAGGCAGGGTTTCGCCGAATTCTACGTCGGCCAACTTGGTAATTTTTCTAAAGTCGTTCATGAGGTTGGTTTTTCGCGTATGACGATGCTGGTGTCGGCGCTGCCCAATAGCGTTTCCTCGGTATCGTAAAACTCCATGCGATTGACGAAGAACACCATGCGTCCGGAGCGACCGGTTTTGGTATAGATATCGTGCATGTGCGTGCGCGCCTTGATCGGCACACCGGGGCGCATTGGTCGCTGTGGGGACACCGCCTTACCGGCATCCATGCCGAGGCCTTTGAACTTCGGAAAACCTTCCGGGTAACGTTGACGAGGCTGGAAACTCGAGCCTATCGTAGGCGGTGCTTGAAAGTCCGGATCGTCGGGGTCGGTGAATTTTGCCGCGGTTTCGCCGCAGGTGACTGCGTAGTCGACCAATTGTTCGGCCTTCAACGTGAGTTCGTATTCATCGAACACGACGTTGAGGAAGTCGTTGCGTAACGCGTCGACATCTAAAGCTTGATCTGGGGCTGTGTTCTCGCTGCTCACGCCGACTCCAATTTGATGGCTTTGAATTCTTCGCTCTTGAGCGCCTCGACGAGTTCAGCCTCCGAGCGCACGTCGCTCGGGAACTCGGTCGCGCATCGGCCGATGTGGCTGACGATGTGTGCATCGCTGCCGCCGATGCCGAGATAACCTTGATCGTCCGCGAGCTGTTGCGCCACCGCATCTTCCTCGCCTCGGGACCCGCCATTGAATACCTCGACGATGCGTACGCCTTGCGGAACGCCGAACTCCTCGAGGTGCGCGGCCATGCCCACTCGCTTGCGGCCCGGATGACAAGGTACCGCCACCGCATTGTGGTTCTCGGCTGCTTCCAGCACCTGCGCGAGCGGCAAGTGGATGTTGGAGAAATCAAAGGCTTCCTGCAGGGCTGGGGTCACGCCGAATACCAGCACGTGGCCGTATTCGGTTTCGACTTCAGCCCCCTTGAGTATCACCAGACCATGTTTCTGCGCGAGCTCTGAGTAATCGGATTCGTTGTCGAATTGGCGATGTTCGGTGAGCACGAAACCGTCAATGCCGATATCGCGGGCGGCGATCCACTGACAATAGTTCTGTACCTTTGCGCGTCCGTCGTCCGACTTGATCGAGTGTGCGTGTAAATCCAATATCATCGGCGGTCCGCTTGTTGTGAGTTCTGACCGACGCGCCGCCACAATGCGACGAGTTGGTCTTCAAGGTGTTGTTGGTCACCTGAGTTGTCAATAACCACGTCGGCGGCACAGGTGCGCTGTGCGTTAGTCAGCTGCGCATTGATCCGCGCCTGGACTGCTTCGGCGTTTACACCGTCGCGTGCCTGTGCCCGCTCGATGGCGATACCCGGTTCGATCACCGTGACCCAAACTTCGTCGACGAGGTCCTGCCAACCGGCTTCGATGAGGACAGCCGCCTCCAGAACGATAACGCGCTGCGGTTCTCCCCGACTGATTGTGTCGATTTCTGCCTGGGCGAGTGCGCGAATGGCGGGCCACACGATGGCTGTCAGTTCATCCAGCCGATTGCCGTCACCGAAGACTTTACTGCCCAGTATTTGACGGTCGATTTCGCCGTCCGTGCCGACGACTTCCTCACCGAACGTGTCGATGACGGCAAAGTAGGCGGGCGTGTCGCGAAGGTACGCCCGGTGTCCCAGTTTGTCTGCGTCGATAACGTGCGCTCCCCACTCACCCAGCAGTTGGGCCGCGGTGGATTTGCCGGAGGCGATGCCGCCGGTGAGACCGATAATCAAATTGGGAGCCTTACGTGCAAACAACCCCCTATTTTAGCCCGGGACCGTCTCTGAGTGCGAGGGTCGATCGCGAACGGCGTTGCACTGGTGCTGTGCACCGGAGATGATGGTTCGATGCGCCACAAACACGCAGGCTCTGATGAAATTGCCGTGGAATTCGTCTTGGCCGACGACACACGGGAGAGTGTCGTCGGGTCCCCTGGCGATACCGTGATGGATGCGGCGCTGGACAACAACGTACCGGGTATTCTCGCGCAGTGCGGTGGCGGGTGTACGTGTTGCACGTGTCACTGTTGGGTGGACGAAAGCTGGTTTGCCAAACTCGAACCTCCCCACCAGGACGAGTTGGATATGCTGGAGTATGCCTGGGGACGCACCGGGACGAGTCGGTTGGCGTGTCAGGTCGTGTTACACCGCGCGCTTGACGGTATCGTCATCAAGGTACCTGAGCGTCAGGCGTAAAATTGAGGAACCTCTCAGCATGCGACAACTAATCAGAACTTCCTTCAGGCGCATCGAGCCGGTGGCGGCGTCTGTGGACCACCAGGTCGACGCCAATCTTCAATGCGATCAATATCAGCAACAGCAGAAACGGCGAGCCCAGTGCCTGGGTGAGCGCACCGCCGAGAAGCACCGCGATGTGTAACACGACGATACGGCCATAGGGTTCGCCCATCAGTTTGCTGGTCGATTTGCCGCTGTCTTCGCCTCGATACCAATGATGGAAGAGATAGCTGAAGAAGTGACTGAGTCCTACAGCCGCTAGTCCCCAGAACCACGCCGTCGGTGCGCTGGTGAAGACGACGTGAACCACTTTGTAGAGCATCTCCACGAAAATCAGAAGAAACGGCCAAGTAGCGTCTTTTAGGACGTCATCCGTGGGCCATCCAAAGAAGGAACCGGCCAGCATGCCGTGTACGGCGCAAAATCCGCCGTAATGCACGAGGAAGAAGAGCGTGCTGAACAAGCCCCCGATCGGGCTGGCACGCAGCATCTTCAATATCGTAATGAGTCCGATGACGAGATTCTCCGCCCAGTACAACATGACCAGGACACCGGCGTCCCATTGCCAGGCAAGGACACCGACGATGGGCACCAGGTTCGCAATGACGAGGATGCTTGGCGTCAACCAGCGTTCGATTGTAGGATCGATGGCTAATCGGCCAAATCCGTTGTTCATGCAATGTCCGAGTGGGTGACGGGTTCACAAAGCAGTCATAGTGAGTCGGACGATTATACGGTTGCGCGCTTGACGGGGGAACGAATGGGACAAATTGACCGAAGGGAAGAAATGCCGAGAACGGGGGACGGACATGTTAGCCAGTAAGAAACTCGTGATCACGGGTGGCGCCGGTGCTTTGGGCTCAGCTGTTGCAGCGGTTGCGAAGTCTCATGGCGCTGAAGTCGAATTGCTCGATGTAGTGGACGGATTCAGCTCTGATTTGGGTAACACGCACTGTGTCGACCTGACAGACAGACAAGCTGTCGCACGCTGTTTCGAGGCGATCGGGGCGTTCGACGGGGTGGCTAATATCGCCGGTGGCTTCGACATGGGTCCAGCGGTGTATGCCACGGACGATGACCAGTGGGAGGCGATGTTCAACATCAATGTGAACACCTTGAGGACAGTATTAAACGTGGCTGTACCGCTGCTGCTGGACCGCGGCAAAGGCGGTAGCGTCGTCAACGTCGGCGCCCTTGGGGCGTTGCAGGGCGTGGGCAGCATGGGGGCTTACACCGCGGCCAAATCTACGGTCATGCGCCTGACGGAAGCATTGAGCGACGAAGTGCGCGCGCACGGTATCAATGTGAATGCAGTACTACCCAGTCTCATAGACACGCCGCGCAATCGTGCGGACATGCCGGATGCGGATCATGCCACGTGGGTGGCGCCGGAAGATCTTGCGCAGGTGATCTGTTTTCTCGCCTCGGAAGCGGCCCGCGCCGTACACGGTGCCCTCGTTCCGGTGCGTGGCCTTGTATAACTATCGTCAGATCGCCGAGCGGGCAATGCGCGCGATTTGCAGCGCGGCGCTGTTGTGTGCCGCCAACGCGACCATCGCGCAGCCCAATATGATCTTCATATTGGTGGATGACTTACGCCACGACGGCATGGGTTTCGTCAACGACGCCTTGGTCACCCCCAACATCGATCGATTGGCGCAAGAGGGCATGTATCTACCTCATGCAGTGGTGGCGACTTCGTTGTGTTCGCCGAGCCGAGCGACGATCTTGACGGGGCAGTCCACCCGGAATCACGGAATTGTCGACAACAACGATACTTCGGAAGCGGGCTTGCGCTACTTCCCGCAGAGTCTGCAAGCGGCTGGGTACGAAACCGCCTTCATCGGCAAGTGGCACATGGGTCGCGCCAACGATGCGCCGCGGCCCGGTTTCGATCACTGGGTGAGCTTCAAAGGACAAGGTTTCTACAACCCGACGGACCGCATACCGGCACAGATGGTGGAGCAGGGTGTGCGGCATCAACTCAACGTCAATGGCCGGTCGGTGGATCAACGAGGTTATCTGACGGATGAACTCAACCGCTATGCTTTGGAGTGGCTCGAGCGCCGCGATGGTGAACGTCCGTTCTTTCTGTACCTGTCCCACAAGGCTGTACATTCCAACGCACAGCCAGCGCCGCGCCATGCAGGTCAGTATGCCGATGTCACAATCGGGATGCCTGATCCAGATTTGACCACGCGGGGAGCGGGAAAGCCCATGTGGGTGCACAATCAACGCAACAGTTGGCACGGTGTCGACTTCGCCTACCACGGTACGCAGTCCATCGACGATTACGTCAAGCAGTACTATGCGACACTGTCGGCGGTCGACGATGGGGTCGGCATGTTGCTCGCGTGGCTCGATGCACAGGAATTGGAGCGCAACACGTTGTTGGTGTTTTATAGCGACAATGGATTTCTCTTCGGAGATCACGGCCTGATCGACAAACGCAACGCTTACGAGCCTTCCGTGCGAGTGCCGATGGTCGTGTACGGGCCGGATCTGGTGCCTCGCAATACCGTGGTCCGCAGCAGGGTGCGCAACCTCGATCTTGCGCCGACGTTCGTGGATTTCGCGCAGGCCACTCCCGATGCGCGCTTCGAGGGCATCAGTCTCAAGCCGCTCTTAACCGGTGAGGTCGCTGACGATGAGTGGGATTCGCCGCCGTTTACGTACGAGTACTACTGGGAATGGACGTTTCCTCACACGCCAACGACGTTTGCGATTACCGACGATGAAATCAAGTACGTGCAATACCATGGTGTTTGGGATCTGGAAGAGCTTTATGACTTGAATGCGGATCCGCATGAACTCAACAATGTGGTGTACGACGAGCGCTATCGCAACGACCTGATTCGGTTGCGTGCAGCATTGTACGAGTCGTTAGTAAATGATCAGGGTGCACACGTTGTGCCGTATACGGAAAAGCTGAGCGCGGGATTGCGCTTTCGTCGCATCGACGGTGCCAAGACGGCGGAGTTCCCGCCGCCGTTCCTGCGACGCCCTGGAGATGCCGATCTGTTCCACGGCTTCGCGCGCGACCAAGCCATCGAAGAGCAATCGACCGGGCCGGCATCAACTCAAGAGTAGGTTTATTCCGCGACCATCTCGCGTCCAATGACGTGACGCATGATTTGACTCGTGCCTTCGAGGATTTCGTGGACTCGCAGGTCTCGCAGAAAACGTTCAGCGGGAAAGTCTTTCAGGAAGCCGTAGCCACCGTGCAGTTGCAGCGCGTCGTTCACGACTTTCGATCCGGTTTCGGTACTCAGCAGTTTCGCCATGGCCGCCCATACCGTCTTGTCGATCGCGTCTTTGGATACCTTGCGTGCGGCAATGTAAAGAAGCGCCCGAGCCGCTTCCAGCTTCGTGCGCATATCGGCCAGCATGAACTGCGTGTTCTGAAAGTCTGCGATGCGCTGCCCGAATTGACGCCTGTCTTTGACGTAGGCAATGGCATCGTCAAGACAGCGCTGGGCGCCGCCAAGGGAGCAGGCGCCGATGTTGATGCGGCCGCCATCCAACCCTTTCATGGCTATCTTAAAACCATCGCCCGGCTTACCGACCATGTTCGATGCGGGTACGCGGCAATCGTCGAAGAGCACCGCCGCGGTCGGCTGTGAGTGCCAACCCAATTTTCGTTCCTGAGCGCCAAACGACAAGCCGTCGGTGTCCTTGTCGACGACAAAGCAAGAGATACCACCCGATCTTGCGCCTTGGTCCGTGCGCACCATGACTACATACACGTCGTTGACGCCGCCGCCGGAGATGAAGGCCTTACCGCCGTTGATGACATAGTGATCACCGTCGCGCTCGGCACGGGTTTTCAGCGAGGCGGCATCGGATCCGGCGCTAGGCTCCGTCAGGCAATAACTGGCCATCTTGTCCATGGTTGCGAGGCTTGGTACGTAACGTTGTCGGAGCTCATCGTTAGCGAACGCGTCGATCATCCAAGTCGCCATGTTGTGTATCGATATATAGGCCGCAGTGCTTGGACATCCGTAGGCGATGGCCTCCATGATCAACGCGGCTTCCACTCGCGTTAGTCCGATGCCGCCGAATTCGTCGGACGCATAAATCGCACCGAAACCAAGTGCCGCACCTTTTTGCAACGCCTCTCGAGGGAATGTGTGGTGCTCGTCCCACTCGGCTGCGTTCGGCGTGATCTCCTCGGCGGTAAACTTGTTCGCCATGTCTTGGATTGCACGCTGCTCTTCTGAGAGCTCAAAATCCATTGTGGTTTCCCGATATTTCGCTTGTTAATGTTAGTGCATGTCGTCAATGAAGCCCAGGATTGTCGTGACTCGCCGTTGGCCCCAAGCAGTGGAGGAAGAACTGCTCGCGCTTGAACGTGCGGGAGTCGTGCGGGAAGTGCGATTGAACGAAGCCAACGCGCCGCTCAGTCAAGTGCAACTCGTCGAGGCATTGTTGACGACGCAAATCCTTTGCCCCACCGTCACTGACGTGCTGAGCGCGGCAGTATTCCAAGCCGCGCGAGAGCAGGGGGAGATCAAGACACGCCTGCTCGCGAATTTCGGTGTGGGGTATAACCACATCGATCTCGCCAGTGCCGGTGCTTGCGACATCAGCGTGACCAATACGCCAGGTGTGCTGACGGATGCGACGGCGGAGTTAGCATTGACTCTCTTGTTAATGACCGCCCGGCGTACGGGGGAGGGTGAGCGTGAAGTGCGGTCCGGCAATTGGTCGGGTTGGCACCCGACGCACATGCTCTCGCAGCAAGTCACAGGTAGGACACTCGGCATCGTCGGCATGGGTCGAATCGGCCTGGCCTTGGCGCGTAAGGCGCATCACGGCTTGGGAATGCGCATCCTCTATTGCAACCGTTCGCGTGTCGCGCACGCCGAGGAGCTCGAACTGGAGGCGACGTACATGCCGCTCGATGCGCTGCTTGAGCGTGCCGACTTTGTCAGTCTCAATTGTCCGGCAACGCCGGAGACACATCATCTGATCGATGCGCGACGGCTTGCGATAATGCCGCGCCACGCGCACCTCATAAACACGGCGCGAGGCGATGTCGTCGACGAAAGCGCCTTGGCCCAAGCGCTTGTAACCGGCGGCATCGCGGGTGCGGGTTTGGATGTCTACGAAGGCGAGCCGCGAGTCGATTCGCGCTTGTTGGCCCTCGACAACGTCGTTCTGTTGCCTCACATGGGTAGCGGTACGACGGCCACCCGCGAAGCGATGGGGCGGTGTGCGCTTGCAAACATCAGAGCATTTATCGATGGTAGGGTTCTGCCGGATTTAGTTGAGGCATGATGAAGGGAGGTTCGGGGAAAGTGTCACACGGTGCAGCGAATATTCTATCGGGAGTTGCGGCAGACTGGCGTTCGCGGCCATGGTGGATGAACTTGATATTCTATTTTTGTGCCTACATGACCATCATCTATATGCCGTTCGATCTATTTTACAAACCTGTCGCAGAAGACGAAGAGATCTGGTTTGGTTTTACTCTGACGGGATGGTGGGCTAAAGCGACGGAGCCGCTGCACTGGTTGATTTACGGGTTGGGCGCGTATGGATTTTGGAAGATGAAGTCCTGGATGTGGCCCTGGGCCGCGGTCTATGCAGCGCAAGTGGTCATTGCCATGGTCGTATTCAATATCATCAACGGTCGCGGCGGTGGATACATCGCTGCGCTCGTGGCCGGACTGCTGTTTCTCGTGCCAACGATTGCGTTGTGGCGTGCAAGGCCGCTGTTTCAGGAGCAGGAAGCAGGACCAGAGTCGTCGTGACTACCGGTAAGTCGGCCGGCAGATTGAGCGGGCGTGTGGCGCTGGTCACGGGCTCAGGACGGGGAATTGGAGCTGCCACTGCGCAGATGTTGGCTCGGGAGGGCGCGCATGTGATCGTCAACGACCGCGACGTGCGCGCTTGTGATGAGACGTGTCGTTCGATCGCCGATAACGATGGTTCGGCAGTGTCAGTGGCGCTGGATATCACAGAAGAGGACGCACCGCATACGCTGATCGATTTCGCTATTCGTACGTTCGGTAGCTTGGACATCATCGTCAACAATGCGGGTTACGTGTGGAATTCGGCGATGCACAATCATTCAGACGAGCAATGGCAGGCGATGCTGGACATGCATGCCACAGCGCCCTTCCGGATTTTGCGCGCCTACTATCCGTGGCTTAAGTCACGTGTTGCCGAAGAGTCTGCAAAAGGTGCGGTCCCTTGTCGGAAGGTGGTCAACATATCTTCGGTTTCGGGCACGGACGGAGCACCCACTCAGATCGCCTATTCCGCCGGAAAGGCGGCAGTGGTGGGCATGACCAAGACGTTGGCAAAGGAATGGGGACGCTTCAACGTTACCGTCAACTGCGTAGCGTTCGGTCCCATAGATACACGTTTGACGCAAACCTACGATGGTGAACCGCCGACCATCGACGTAGGGGGTAGGCAGTTCAAAGTAGGTCTGGCCGATCAACAGGCGGAGGCAATGCTCGCCACCATTCCATTGCGTAGGGTGGGTCAACCCCAGGATGCCGCCGGAGCGATTTTCCTGTTGTGTATTCCAGAATCGGATTTCATCACCGGTCAGTTGTTAGTATGCTCCGGCGGTCTGCGCAGTTAGCGGCCCTGCAGTAGTGGATTAGTCGCGCCTATCTATTCAATAACGTCAATAAGAACACAAGAGAAGCGATGCAGTGAGTGATACTTCCTCGGTAGATGCAAGCGGTCTGTCCGATAACGACACCGAAACCGATCCCGTCCCGGCTGAACACGGTGGAGATGTACCGAAAATAGGTGGTGGGTACGCGCACTATGTGTTGATCGTGCTCATCATCGTGTACGTGTTCAATTTTATCGACCGCAACATCTTGTCGATTTTGGCTGAGGACATTAAGGCGGACCTCGGCATCACCGATGCGGAAATGGGTTTTCTATACGGCACCGTGTTTGCGGTGTTCTACGCAGTGTTCGGAATTCCATTGGCGCGTTTTGCCGATGTTTGGAATCGCCGCAGTCTGATCTCTTTAGGGTTGTTTGTGTGGAGTGGAATGACGGCATTGTCGGGCTTGGCCCGCTCCTTCCCGATGTTGGCTTCTCTGCGGATCGGTGTGGGAATTGGGGAAGCGAGTGCATCACCTGCGGCCTACTCGATGCTCTCGGACTACTATCCGCCTCGGGTGCGTGCCACCGTCATCGCCTTATATTCATCCGGGGTCTACATCGGCGGTGGTATTGGCATTGCCTTGGGCGGCTATATCGTCGATGCATGGGCCACCGCGTATCCTGTCGACCCTCCCTTTGGACTCCGCGGTTGGCAGGTGGCGTTTCTCGCCGTGGGATTGCCTGGCATATTGATGGCGGCGTGGGTCAGGACGCTGCGTGAACCCATCCGCGGGATCAGCGAAGGTCTCGTAACGCCCAAGCACCCGGCGCCTTATCGGGTGCTTGGCCAGGAGCTGATGACGGTCGTACCCGGTCTGAGTCTAGCCTATTTATCGCGCCTGAAAGGAAATGTTGGGAAAAACCTCGCTGGTTTGGCCGCGATTGTGGCAGCTTGTGCCCTCTTGATCGCGCTGACCGGCAACACGGCGCAGTGGGCGGTCTTGGGGTTGGGTGGCTACATCACCTTCACGTGGGCGCAGTCGTTGGCTAAGCGCGACTCGGCCACTTTCCAAATGATTTTCGGCAGTCGTGCACTTATCTATGCGACTCTGGCCTTCCCAACGATCAGTTTTGCCAGCTATGGTTTGGGCTTCTGGGTAGCACCCTATCTACAGCGCACGCATAGTGTGTCGCCGGCCGATGTAGGGCTTTACATTGGCGCGGGTAACGCACTGGCGGGGTTGATCGGTGTCAGCCTCGGAGGTTATCTGGCGGACCGTTGGAAACTCTCGTGGGCGAACGGGCGGTTGTATATTGGGTTCATTACCGTCGTTGCGACGACGCCCCTCGTGCTCGTGTTGTTGTACACCGACTCGTTGGTGACGGCGTACTGGATGAACTTCCTCTACCATATTCCGATCAGCATGTGGGTCGGCATACCACCCGCGACAACCAGCGATTTGGTCATGCCGCGCATGCGGGCCGTGGCCGGGGCCTACTACATTCTGGTGAACACGCTCATTGGATTGGCGCTGGGACCCTATGTGATCGGTCAGATCAGTGACCACTTGGCGGCAAGCGGTATGGATCCGGCGACGGCGTTGCGAACTGCAATGGCACTATCGCTGCTGATATTCGTGGCTACGATCGTATTCTTGTTGTTGGCCATGCGCCACCTACCCCAGGACGAGCGATCTCGCCTGGACCGCGCCCGTGCACTGGGCGAAACGGTGCAGGAAGTGAAAGCTACTTGAGGAGTATTCTCGCGATCGTCGGCTATGTGGCCGCTGCGGTCATCGCTGGGTCCATCCTCGCGTGGTCGCTGGAGGGTGCGTTGGACGTCTCCTACGATCGTCGGTTGAGTCGCGCCGTTCTGCTTTTTATGGCGCTCGGGTTGTGGCCGTTGTGCCGAGTCCTGAACATCGATTGGCACTCGACGGGCTTGAGTGCCTTCGATTGGCGCAGGGTGGGGGTGGCGTTCCTTGCCGGCATTATCTTGATCGTGCCACCCATGTTGTTCTTCTATCTCGTGGAATTCAGAGTTGCCGATGACCGGGTGGATATGTTGAGCGGAGCGTTTGCGGGCATGTTGGCGATGGCGTTGTTGTCAGCAGCCTTGGTTGCGCTCTTTGAAGAGACACTCTTCCGGGGCGTATGGTTTGGCCGTCTCCGTGAGACCTGGGCGTTGTGGCCGGCGGTGAGCGTTACGAGTGCTGCATACGCAGTAGTGCACTTCATCGATACTGCGTTAGAACCCATCGGTGAAGTGGCATGGTATACCGGAATAGTACTCACCGGCGTGGCACTGACTTCGCTGACACAACTGCTGGTGCACTGGGATTCTCTGTTGGCGCTGATCTTGCTTGGTATTGTCTTCTGTCTGACGCGCGAGCGTTACGGTCTGTGGGCGTGCATTGGACTGCACGGAGCCTTCGTTTTTGCCATTAAGATCTACAAAGAACTCACTGTGCGCGACGTCGTCAGTCCTTATCGTTGGCTAGTCGGTGAGTACGATAACTTCGTAGGCATACTTGTCGCGGGTTGGTTGGTGTTGCTCGTGACCGCATGGTGCACACACCGTTACGCTAATTCTGGAACGTCTCCGCAACGCGCATGGCGGTAGCTTCCATGTTGGTTAGGTGGATTCCATCCTTGGCCAGATTGTAGGCCGTCACGTTGACGGCACGAACGAGATGACGTGCGGGTGTGGTTGAGTCGATGTCGATGATGTTCAGGCAACAATTGTCTTGCTCGATGCAGAAATCGCCGCTCCAAGGCAGGTTTAGGGCGTGATTGAGAATCATGCGATTCACTGCACCGTGTAGGACCAGAAGCGCCGCCTCCCAGGTGTCATCGTCGAGAATACGCTGCCATTGCGTGGTCACTCTTGCCGCAAACTCGCTGAAGAGTTCCCCGCCCAGGAAGCGTCCATTGGGTTCGGCGCCGCGTTTCCAGGGATTCGCCATATCCGCCAACGCCTCCAGCATCCTGTCATCGTCTATCGGCGGCCAACTGCTCTCTCCTTTGAGTCCTTGAATCTCGTGCAGATCGTCGAGCGTTTCCACGGCATTGATTCGATGGGCATCCATCTCAGCGAGCACGAGTTCGATGGTTTCCTGGGTTCGTGGGAACTTGGAACAGATAGCACGCTGAATCGGTATGTCTTTCAGCAGTGCGCCTTGAACGCGCGCTTGCGCACGGCCCGTTGCCGTGAGCGGTACGTTGTTCGGATCTGTGGTGACGACACCGTCGGGCGAAACGTAAGCCGCTTCACCGTGACGCATGAGGTAGACGCGCCTGCGTCGTGGAAGCTTCAGCATTTAGGCTCCTTCATGGTTTCCTCCGAGGGATTGGAGGGATTGGAGGGATTAGAGGGATTAGAGGGATCTGCCACTGCGGCGCGATTCGGGACCTCCCGCGCTCCTCCCTGGCGACTGGGTAGGGGTCGGGTCCAGATGATCACTGCAATGAAGATCAAGATCGCCGCCTGCACGGCAAGCGCCCAGATCGGTACGCCCAGCACCAAACTCAGGGCGAAGATTGCCGCCAAACTCACGCTCGCCCAGATTTTTGTGGATTCTGACAGCGCCCGCTCGTTGTGCCAGTTGGCGATCGGTGGTCCTAAGTGTGGGTGGGTGATCAGCCAATGATGTAATCGTTCGGAGCCTTTGCTGAAACTGTAAGCCGCCAGGAGCAGGAACGGGGTCGTCGGTAGTAGCGGAAGAAACGCGCCTGCCACGCCGAGTCCGATGGCTACCCAGCCGAGCGTCATCCAAAGAAATCTCATGATGAATATTGTAGAGTGGTTGGTTCCGGATGGGGAGAGTGATCAAGAGTGGCTGCCGGGCAACAAGTACAATTGGATAGACGGCGTCTTCTGAAAAGCCTGAGCGTCATGCTGGGGGCAGGCATCTCGACAGCATGTCAGAAAGCTTTGGAGGTGCCTGCATCGCAACGCCAGATAAGCTTAAGAGATCGCGATGCATATACATCGGAAAAACAAGCGATTGCACACAAGGTCGTCGATCTGATCATACCTCGCACGGACACGCCAGGCGCCCTGGACGCTGGCGTTCCAGAGTTCATTGACTACGTCGTCACAGAGTGGTTTACACAGGGCGAGCGCACGAACTTTTTAAGGGGATTGGATGAACTGGCTGCCGTCGATTTCTTATCAAGGCGCATTCCGGCGCAGATAGCTCACCTCAATCTAATGGAGCAGCGCGAACGGGCTTCCACAAGAGGGGATGGTTTCATAGCGCAGATCAAAGAACTGACCGTGGTTGGTTTTTACACATCGCAAATCGGTGCCACAATTGAGCGTGCGTATCTGCCTATGCCCGGCCGTTACGATGGCCACCACAAGTTCGCGGACGTGGGTAAGCAGTGGGCGAGTTGAACACGTCTGAACCGAACATCGTCGATCAAGTCGATGCCGTTGTAGTGGGTTCAGGCATCTCCGGCGGCTGGGCGGCGAAGGAGTTGACCGAACGTGGGTTGCGTGTACTGCTGTTGGAGCGCGGTAAGCCTTTGACACACGGCACGGGATACATAGGCGAACACCAGCCACCCTGGCAGCGACCCAACAAAGGCTTGCGCCCGCGCGAACTCTACGCCGAGCAGTATGAGGTGCAGTCGACTTCTTATGCATTCGACGAAACCACCCGGCACTTCTGGAACAACGACGCAGAGAATCCCTACGATTACGATCCGGAGCGGCCGTTTCACTGGTTGCGCGCAGATGTCGTCGGCGGCCGTTCCATCCTGTGGGCGCGGCAGTCGTATCGTTGGAGCGATCTGGATTTCGAAGCGAATAGGAACGAGGGCGTTGCCATTGACTGGCCGTTACGTTACCGGGACATCGTACCCTGGTACGGTCACGTGGAACGGTTCATCGGCGTCAGCGGTGAGGCATTAGGTTTGCCTCAGTTGCCGGACAGCGAATTCCAACCGCCCATGGCGATGAACGTCTTGGAGGAGCATGTCGCGGCGTCCATCGCGAAGCATTTTCCCGGTCGAGTCATGACCATCGGGCGTACTGCAACGCTCACCGAGCCGCTCAACGGTCGCGCGGCTTGTCACTACTGCGGGCCTTGTCATCGTGGATGTTCGACGGGCTCCTACTTCAGCTCCCACTCGAGCACGCTGCCTGCGGCCCGCGCTACCGGCCGCCTGACACTTCGAGCCAACGCCCTGGTCGAGCGCTTGGAGTACGATGCTTCAAGGCAGCGGGTCAGCGCGGTGCATTACGTCGATACGCAAACCCGCGCGCGCCATCGCATTGCGGGTAAGTTGATCTTCCTCTGTGCCAGTACCGTAGGAAGCACGCAGATTTTGTTGAACTCCCGCGACGCTGAGCACCCTTCCGGGTTTGCCAACAAAAGCGACGCACTCGGTCGCTATCTGATGGATCACACCTACGCTGCAGGCGCGGAGGCGCGTTTTCCCGGATTCGAATCCTATTATCCCTACGGCTATCGCCCGACCGGTATTTACATCCCCCGCTTTCGCAATCTCGAGCGCGACGAAGACCTGGGCTTTTCCCGTGGCTACGGTTATCAAGGGGGTGCTGCGCGGGAATCGTGGGCGATGACGGCTAAACGGTTGGAAGGCTTCGGGGAAGCGTATAAACACGGCTTGCGCGAACCCGGCGCGTGGGTGTTCAGATTGGCCGGATTCGGGGAGATTCTCCCTTACGCCCACAACCGCATGCGCTTACACCCCACTAAAGTCGACGGTTTTGGCATTCCCCAAGTTACGTTCGATTTCGAGTTTGGCGACAACGAAAAACGCCACCGTCAAGACCTGATCGAGCAAGCCGAACTCATGCTGAAGACAGCGGGAGCGACTGCAGTGGCGCGTTTTGACAGGCCGATGGTCGGCGGCGCGGGTATTCATGAGATGGGCACCGCACGGATGGGTGACGATCCCGAACAAGCAGTGTTGAATGCGTTCAACCAAGCGCACGCAGCAGCCAATCTGTTCGTCACGGACGGCGCCTGCATGACATCCGCTTCCTGTGTAAACCCGTCGCTGACCTATATGGCGCTCACTGCACGCGCAGCAGCCTACGCAGTAGAACAACTGCAAGCAGGGGCCATCGCCTAGATCACGAAGAACTTGCCAATAGACCATACAACCAGTTAGAGAGGACTTATGAACTTCGACATACCCAAAGACATGCAGGACTACCTGGCCGTGCTCGACGACTTCATCGAGCAGGAAATCCTGCCCCTGCAGATGGAAAACGACAACAATCGTTTCTTCGATCATCGCCGCGAAGACGCTCGCACCGACTGGGAGCGTGGTGGACTGCCGAATGAGGAGTGGGAGCAACTGTTGCACCAAGCGAAACGGCTGGCCGATGCGGCGGGTCATTACCGCTATCCGATGCCCAAGGAATACGGCGGTCAGGACGGCACCAATTTAGGCATGGCGATCATCCGGGAACACCTTGCCGCGAAGGGGCTGGGCTTGCACAACGACCTGCAAAACGAACACTCCATTGTCGGCAATAACGTCGGGTTGATGCTCATGATCCTCTACGGTACGGACGCACAGAAGGCGGAGTGGATCGAGGACCTCGCCGAAGGGCGACGAGGTTTTGCCTTCGGCATCACCGAACCCGACCACGGTTCCGATGCCACCCACATGGAAACTAACGCGGTGCGTGATGGCGACGAGTGGGTGATCAATGGGGCCAAGACATGGAACACGGGCATTCACAAAGCCAAGTACGATCTCATCTTCGCCCGCACCAGCGGCAAGCAGGGAGACGGTGACGGTATCACGGCGTTCTTGACGCCCACCAATGCCGAAGGTTTTAAGATCGAAGAAATGTTATGGACCTTCAACATGCCCACGGACCACGGCCATGTGACGATGAGAGACGTACGCGTGCCCAACGACGCCATCTTCGGCGGCGAAGGTAGAGGCCTGCAGGTGGTGCAACACTTCTTCAATGAGAACCGTATTCGTCAAGCGGCATCGTCGCTGGGTGCGGCCCAGTTCTGCGTGAGTGAGTCCGTCGCCTATGCGCAGGAGCGGGCGCCGTTCGGCAAGCCGCTTGCGACCAATCAAGGCATCCAGTTCCCTCTCGTCGAGCTGCAGACCCAATGCGACATGTTGCGGGCACTGATTCACAAGACAGCTTGGCAAATGGATGAGTACGGCGCTTTCTCTGTCTCTGACAAGGTCTCCATGTGTAACTACTGGGCCAATCGACTGTGTTGCGATGCCGCCGACCGCGCGATGCAAGTGCACGGTGGCATGGGTTATTCCCGGCACAAGCCGTTCGAGCACATCTATCGGCATCACCGGCGCTATCGTATTACGGAAGGTGCGGAAGAAATTCAGATGCGACGCATAGCCGGGTACATGTTCGGCTTCATGAAGCAGCGCGCGCCGAAAGGTGTCAAGGAAGAGTAGGTTCGCAAGCCGTGGCGGATGAGGGATTTGAGGATCGCCTGAGTACGACGTTGGCTCGGGTATTCGACGGATTCGACCGGCTGATTGCGTGTGAGCGCTTGTCGGGAGGTGCGAGTCAGGAAACGTATCGCATCGAGATCGATACGTCTGCCGGCAAACGCTCGCTTGCGATGCGCCGCGCTCCCGGCGGGTTGGCTACGGAAATCACGCCTGGACATCCCGGCTTAGCGGCGGAAGCACTGCTGATGAAGTGCGCCCGGGAAGTAGGCGTGCCGGAACCCGAGGTGTATCACGTGCTCGAGGCGGGTGACGGTCTGGGCGACGGCTTCATCATGGAGTGGTTGGATGGGGTCGCCCTCGGGGCACGGGTGGTGCGTTCACCGGAGTTGGAGGAGATACGGCCCAAATTAGCGTATATGTGCGGTGAGATTCTCGGTCGAATCCACGGCATCGATCTCGATACCACAGGGCTGAGGACGCGCCTGGATGTGATCAGCCCCGAGGCGTACATCGAGCAGAATTGGGAGCGGTATCGTACGTTCGCGACACCGCAGCCGATGATCGACTATGCAGGCAGGTGGCTCAACGACCACGTTCCCAGCGACTTCACGCCGGCGCTGGTGCACAACGACTTTCGCAACGGCAACGTGATGTTTTCACCGCAAGGTGTCGTGGCGGTGCTGGATTGGGAGGTCGCTCACATCGGCGATCCCATGCGCGATCTCGGTTGGATCTGCACCAACTCCTGGCGTTTTGGACGCAGCGATTTACCGGTCGGCGGCTTTGGTCACTATGACGACCTCTTTGCGGGATATGAAGCAGTCACCGGCGTACCCGTCGACCGGGATCGGGTGCACTTTTGGGAAGTGTTCGGCTCTTTTTGGTGGGCGATCGGCTGTCTCGGCATGGCGGAACATTACCGAACGGGCCCGGATCAAACCGTGGAGCGACCCGCCATCGGACGACGCTCCTCGGAGTGCCAGGTCGACTGCGTAAATTTGCTCATACCCGGTCCGGTCGAATTGGTGGACGCGCCGACACGGGACGATTCGGACATGCCGCGTATCGACGAATTGCTGGTGAGCGTGCGTGATTTCTTACATCAGGACGTCATGCAGGAAACGACCGGACGCACCAATTTTCTCGCCCGGGTGGCGGGCAATTCATTGGACATCGTGCTGCGCGATGTGGAACTCGGAGAACGGGGTCGTGAATTGGAACACGCGCGACTTAAGCGCATGTTCGGCGAGGGCAGCATCAGCGAGCTCCGTTGGCGACTGGTTCATGGCTTACGCGACGGATCGATACCGTTAGACCAGCCGGGTCTTGCAGAGCATCTGCGTCAAACGGTCGTCAATCAAATCGCGATAGACCAACCGCGCTACTCGGGATTTAAGACAGCCACGCAAACCCGGTAGGAAACTAAGCGGATCGACGTATTTCGACAGGTACGCCGGTCATGTGCGACATGTTACTTAGCGGGTCGAAGCTCCCCGGACCCGTAGGTAAAAGGGCATTGACGTTGGTTCCCGGATGATTGCTCGCGAGCGACAAACGCTGGTTGGGCCCGTGACCCCAGCCATGAGTCATTGCGACAACGCCGGGTTTGAGTGACTCATCTTCTTTGACGGTCGCGACGATGCGTCCGTAGCTCGAACTGACTTCGACCTCGTCGCCTGCATCCAATGCCAAACGCTCCAGATCCTGCGGGTGGATATGCAACGGATTGTCGAGTACGTGCTCGCGCTTTAGCGACGGCAAATTGTGCAGCCAACTATTAACCATGTAATTGGTACGCAATGTGATCAACTTGAGAGAGGTGTCATCTTCGATAGCGGCAGCAAGGCTTTCGAACTGTTCACGGCATGCGTCGAACCCGCGCTGGATCAACTCCGGACCGCAATCGAGCCTGCGCTCCTCGCGTTGCACGCCAACCTCGAACACCAAAGATGGCGCCGGATCGGGCAGGCGAACGGTGTTGCTGGATGCCTCGAGTAGATCATCGAGGCCGACAGCGGATTTCGCCAACTGGCGCGCAATACGGTTAGGCGTCTCATTGCCGGTATCGAGCACCGAGGGTAAGCCCATAGCGTTTAAGAGGCGCGCAAAGATCCACCATTCCTCGCGGCGTTCGTATTTGGGCTTCACGACAGCTTCCGTGTACTGCAGATAAGGTTCTGGTTGAAATCCGAGCGATACGGAGTTGATGTCTTCCCGTTCCAGCCAGTCTGTTGCAGGCAGCACGAAATCGGCAAACCCTGCGGTGGCGTTGGGGTAGATATCGACTACGACCAAGAGATCGAGCTTCTTCAACGCTTCTGCCAAACGGGATTCGCCGGCGATGGACAGCAACGGGTTGCCAGACATGCAGATCAGACCGTGTACGCGACCCGACTCGATGTAGTCTGCCAGTAGATTGCCGGGCAAATTGCCGAGTATGCGCCTAATCTCACCGAACTCGGTGTTAAAAAACGGATCATCGCCTCGGGGTTTGCCGACAGTCGCTGCCGGAAAGTAACCCGGTGAGTAAATATTGCCGCCGCGCCGTCCAAGGTTACCGGTGACGAGACTGAGCATCTGTACCAGCCAGTAGGCGAGCGTCCCCTGTCTGCTCATATTGACGCCGGTCGACATGTGCACGCTGGCGCCGTCAGCTGCGGCGAAATCAGTCGCAAGTGCGGTGATCTCAGCGGCACTGATGCCAACCACCGGAGCGACGGTCTGCGGGGAGTAGGCCGCGACGAACGCCCGCAGAACCTCGATGTTGTCCGCGTGTTTTGCGATGGCGTCATCGTCCTGCAGGCCGTTCGTGTCGATGACATTGAGCATGGCGGCCAATAAGTAAACGTCGGTATCAGGATTGACTTGCACGAGGTCGCCCGTGGTGGGTGTCACCGATTCTGTCTTGCGGGGATTGACGTGTTTCACCGTTCCGCCACGCCCCACGATCTGGCGTAGCGCGCCCATCGGATCGGTCATGTGTACGAAGCTTGCGTGGGAAATCTTGGGATTGGAGCCAAGGCTGAGTAAGAAACGGGTGTGCTTGAAATCCGGAATGGGATGGAGGTTTGCGGTTCCGTAGATGACTTCTGAGGCTGCGAACTTGTTGGTGCAATCCTGCGTGCCGGAGCCGAAGGCGTATTTCACACCCAACGTGCGTGCAAATCTGCGTGCGGCATCGCGGCCCGTGCTGTTGAACGCACTGGGATTACCGATGTACATGGCCAGCGCCTCGCTACCGTGGTCGTCGGTCAGCGTCCTGATGCGCGCCGCAATGTCCTCAGCCGCAGCATCCCAACCGACTTGAGCGAACGCCGGTTGCGGGGCCGATTTCGCGTTCGTGCGCTTGAGGGGGAAGTTGTTGCGGTCCGGGTCATTGTGCAGTTCCACAAAATTGAGCCCTTTATGGCAGGCAAAGCCCTTATGGACCGGATGCTCGCGGTCGGGCAGCAGCCGGACGACTTGGTCTTGTTCGCCGCTGGTGTCGACTTCTGCTACAAGCGCGCACTGCGGCTCGCAGATCCGGCAGTAGGTCGGCACCTGTTGGTATTTGTCGGTCATCGGTGTTGCCGCTCGTCTGGGGAGTTGATTAGCATAGAGCCTATGAGGGAGATGTTCGAGACCTTCTCCGAGGATGGCCGTTCGAGTGGGTTGATGCCGCGCGAGGAGGTACATCGAACGGGGCGGTGGCACAAGTCCGCGCAAGTGTTTGTGTTCGATTCCCGTGGGTGGTTACTGCTTCAACGCCGTACCCTGACCAAGGACTTGTACGGCGGATTGTGGGATTACAGCGTCGGCGAGCATCTCGTACCCGGCGAGACCTACCACGACGGTGCCTTGCGTGGACTGCGTGAGGAGCTCGGTGTCGTCGGTGTCGAACTGACACCGCTCGACGGCGTGCGCAAATCGTGCCATCGCGCTGATGGCGTGCATGACTGCGAACTGCAACAAGCCTATCGATGCGAATATAGCGGCGAGTTGCAGCCGGACCCGGAAGAGGTCGACAGCGTCCGACATTGTGCACTGCCCGATCTAGAGCGGTGGTTGGCGCGATCTCCGCGGGTGTTTACGCCGTGGTTCGCGCGGGATGTGCGCGAGTTGGGATTCTTGTCTGGTGCTAGCGTGAGTTAGAGCTGATCTGCATAGACGTTGAGTGCGACGGCACCCCCCGTGTGAATCAACACGACGTCCGAAGTGTCTGAGAAATTACCGATACTGATCTGGTCGATGAGTGCGGCGAGGGCTTTGCCCGAATAGACCGGATCGAACAGCAGACCTTCCAATTCGGCAGCGAGGCGGATAGCGGCCAGTGTTTCCTCGGTAGGGATTCCGTAACCCTGACCGACGTACGCGTGATTGACGGTGGCGGACGGCACCGAGACTTCGACGGCGTCCGCGTCGCACATTTGCTGCACCAAATCGTCCACATACCCCACCAACGTGCTCGGGTCGGGGTGAAACACATTGATGCCGATGTGCTCGGGACTAAAGCTGCGGTCTTGCGCCATATAGGCCAGGCCCAGTGCGAAGCCCGCCTGTGTGCCTGAAGAGGCTGACGCGTGCATGACGTAACCCGGCGCAATGCCGAGGTCGCCACATTGCGTGGCCAACTCTTCCGCGCACAGCGCATAGCCCAGGGCCCCGACTGCATTGGAGCCACCTGATGGAATTGTGTAGACGTTTTTCCCTTCACGCTGGAGTGAGTCCAGAAGTTCTGTCGTTGCCGGTTTGGTCGAGTCGAGATCGGTGATGTGAAGGGTGGCGCCGAGCAGCCTGTCCAAAAGCACATTGCCGCCACTTTCGTAGTTTTCGGCCTCACTCGGTACGCGTCGGCTTAACACCAGATGACAGTCGAGCGCGAGTTTTGCGCAGGCAGCGGCAGTTTGGCGCGCATGGTTCGACTGCACCGCACCGAATGTCATTACGGTGTCAGCGCCTTGGCTGAGCGCGTCGCCCAGCAGATACTCCAGTTTGCGCGTCTTGTTGCCCCCGGTTGCCAGTCCTGTGCAATCGTCTCGCTTAAGCCAGATGTTAGGTCCGCCCAACTCAGCAGTGAGGCGTGGCAAGTGTTCCAGCGGGGTCGGCCAGTGACCGAGTAGGGAACGCGGATGTCTGTGCCAGGGGTATCCGTCCATCGGACCTATTGTGAGCTTTGGGGGCGGGTTTGCGCTAGTGGTTTTGTGCGCCTTGGTGGACGAGACAGCGTTGTGCCTGGCGGATCCCTGCCATCGCACATTGTTCGAGGTTTGCGTGACCTTTGGCTCGTTCGAGCGCGAAACCGGCGGCGAAGGCGTCGCCGCAGCCCGTGGGATCCACGGGTGAGGTCACCCTTGGCACCGGGATTCGCAGTATCGGCGTATCGGGCGCCTGCACGATCACGTCGTGCGCGCCTCGGGTTTCGACAACTGTTACGGCGGCCAGTGCGTCCTGGTGGCAGGCCCGCAGCTGGGCTATTTCGCGCAGGTTACCAACGACGCAGTCGACAGCTTCGAGACAGCGTTCGAGAGCCTCCCGGTCGAAGCGCTCGGCGTATTGTCCGGGAACCCACGTGTTGAAGCGGTGCGGACCCGCAACCGCTAGCGCCGCCAGAGTTTGCCAGGGCGGCAGAGGTGCTTGAAGCAAGTCCGTCGCGGTTGCACGCAGGCGCTGCTCCACGTGACGCGTCCATACTTGCGCCGTTGGCGCTTGGGCGTCGAAGAAGGCGGTGAGCTGCTCCAGATTCGGATCTGTGACAATGTAGGCGTGAGACGAAAGGCATTCAGGGAGTATCAGAATGCTTTGCGTATCGACGCACTGGCCCGACAAGTGCCGAACGTAGTCATCGCCGTCAGCGCCACCGAGCCACGATATCAAGTTGACGTCTGCATCCAGCGCGCTCAAGTTGTAAGCCAGATTACCTCCGCAGCCACCGAACTGTTTGGTCAAGCTGGTGAGCTTGTAATTGTGCGTAGGCGAACTCCCCAATTCGGCATCGGTGGTCGCGATGTCGTCGTAGGCAAGGGATCCGACGATATCGATCAGAGGTCGTTGGTCGGGCGTGTCTGCGATTAGCGTCTCGGTGGATTAAGGGCTTCCAGCGTCGCCCAAAAGGCGAGCTTACAACGTGCGCCGAAGGGGAGATTATCGGAGTGATCCATGCGCTTGAACAGTCGTCTGAAACGCGGATTCCGGCTCAAGCGCCTGCGCAACCGTGGGGAAACGGCTGCGAACACGAGCGCTGCGAGCAGGATGAACAGCACCCCCGGAAGGACGGGGATGATCAGGCCGATCAGGCCGAGGAGCAAAAGGCTGCCGCCGATGGCGATGCCGATGAGTTTGCGCATTGAGGGGCTTCCGTTGATAGGGGCGTGGCTTATATTGGCTTAACTAGAATGTGCAATGACTATGCCAAGCTCAGGTTCAGCTGCTAACCTATTGAAATATATTGAAAATAAGATTTGAGTGTTGTCCGTAGAGTGGTCAATTTCGCCACATATTGGGGCTCCGTTCGGATGTGAATTGGTTCGCCGCTCGAGTGCCGCGGATTCCATAAAATCAGCCGTAGCGCCGGGGACCGAGCAATCGCAGTGAGTCAGTTGAGAAAGCATGGCAGATAACAGCCCACACGAAATCGTGCTGCTCTACGATGACCGAGAGCAGGTTCGCGACGACATCCATTTCGCCGATTTCGAGGCAGTGCTGGAAGGCCATCGTACGTTCAAAAAGCTGGCCGGGAGTCGCGTGAGGGCGGCTTACTGTCTGATCGGCAACGGTCTGGTGTTGCGCAGCATCGTGTTTTTCGTGTTCGAAGTGACCGAGAGCGGCAAGGTCGATGAGTCGTTCAACCTGCCGCTGCGCTACATGGCGTTGCAGGCAGGCGCGGCCGACGATCTGGGCCACGGGCCGGTTCGCAAGGCGTCCCGCGCACAGTGTCCCGTGCCCTGGCATGCCGTCAATCTCTGGGAACCTTCGCCTGCGACGGACGGTGATGGTGAAGTTTCCGCCATCGAGCTGGCTCAGAAGCGCATCTACCGGAACAAACTGAAACTCAAACCGGTGCTCCTCGGCTGCGACGACGCCGCCATATTTGCCGAAGTCGATGCCGATGCGGGCGAAACCTGGAACTTAGGCGCGGCACCGATGCAGGTGACCGAAGCCAGCGCGCCGCAAGCCCAGCACTTCAACGCTAAGTTGGCGGAACTCTTCGGCGAAGCCGGGAAACTGTCCCTGCAGGACCTCATACGCATGCACGCAGACCAACTCGATCTCGCGCAAGCGAAATACCGCACGGATATCGAGACACAGCAGATGGCATACCTCGATCAACTGAGGCTCGCGCGTGAGGAGATACATCAGCTAAAGGTAGCTTTACGGCAAGAGCAAGGCCGTAACCGGCGCCTACAACAAATGCTCCGCGGAGATCTCTAACCGCCCGATAGCGTATCGGGTTAGCGTCGAGGGTCGACGAGAATCTTGACCTCGCTCGGGTTTTCAGCCAACTGATCGAACGCTTGTGCCATGCCGTCCAGACTCACGGTACTCGTGTGCAACGCTTCGGTTCGCATGCGGCCGTCGACCACCAGGTGCTTGCAGATGTCGAAATCTTCGTGAGAGTACGCGATGCTGGAGACGAGCCGCACCTCTTTGATGAGCCACCCGGCGGGATCTATCTCCGCAGCACCGGTCGCGACGCCTACCAACGAGACCACTCCGCCGCGGCGGACATTGTCGACCGCTGTTTGAATGGTGGAGGCGATACCCGCACATTCGAACACGACGTCCGCACCGTTGGCACCGATTGCCCCCTGGATCTGCGCTTGTGCGTCATCGGCAGTGGGATCGATCACGACATCGGCGCCTAACGATTCTGCGATGGTGCGACGGGCGGTCGAAGGCTCAATTACGACGATTGAACCTGCGCCACAAACGTGGGCGGCCTGCATGACAAAAAGACCGATCGGTCCTGCGCCGATGATCATGACTTGGTCGCCAAGGACGATCGGTGTGCGTCTGAGTGCGTGCACCGCAACCGTCGCGGGTTCCAACAACCCGGCTTGCTCATCGCTGAGGCTGCTCGGAACGTGGTAGAGCCGGCTCGCGTCGATGGCAATGGCTTCGGCAAATCCACCGTGCGGTGCCGCCATCGGTCCCATGCCGATTGCGCCTGCGAAGGCGGTTTCGCAGTGGGCCGCGTCACCGCGCCTGCATGTGGCGCACGTTCCGCAGGCCGAGGCGACGCCGATGGCGACGCGGTCACCCTCGGCGACATGATCGGCCGCAGTGCCTTTGGCACTTACGTGGCCTACCCACTCGTGGCCGCATATGGCTGGATTGTACGGCTCGCCGGAGAGGTAGGCGTGCAGATCGGTCCCGCAGATGCCGCAATAGCTGATGTCGACCACAGCCTTGCCCGGTTGCGGTTCGGGGCGCGGCATATCGACGAGTTCTATCTGGCGCTTGCCCGTGACGAGTCCGACTTGCATAGGCTTGTATCCCGAATGATTGTCGTGCGAAGCTGGTGCTAGGGTAGCGAAATCCCAGTGCTATCAACAGCTGCGCTTCAACAAGTACCGCGGGGGCGTGTTCCATGCTCGACATAGAAATCTTCTCGGACGTGATTTGTCCCTGGTGTTTCATCGGCAAGCGCCGGTTGGACCGCGTGCTCGCTGACGGGTTAGGCACAACCGTTCAGCTACGCTGGCGCCCGTTTCAGCTTTATCCGAATCTGCCCGTCGAGGGAGTCGATCGTGGCGAGTTGCTGCGCCGTCGCTACGGCGCGGGCGCGGATCCCGGACGCATACCGGAGCGCATCGCGGTGGAAGCGGCGGAAGAAGATATCGATCTGCGCTTCGATCTCATCCAACGCACACCCAATACGATGCTCGCCCACCGCTTGATGGAATATGCGTTCGACCAGGATGAGCGGATGAAGGGGCTACAACACCGACTCGCGGAAGCGCTGTTCCTCGCTTACTTCTGCGAGGGTCGGGATGTCGGGGACCTCGACACGCTCGTCGACATCGCGGCAGCCCAGGGTGTCGAACGCGACGCGGCGCGCACCCAGCTCCAGTCGGACGCGGGCAGGGTCGAAGTCGAAGCGCAACTCAAGCGCGCGCCGGAACTCGGCATCACGGGTGTTCCGGGTTATTTCCTCGCGGGCAGCTTCCTACTCCCGGGCGCCCAAACCGCGGAAACGATGGCGCAGATCCTGAATCGAGTGCAGGCCAAACTCGCCTAGTTGGGGTCGGAGACATTATTGCGCGGTCTGCATTGTCTCCGACCCCAAATTCACTTTTTCTTCACTGTCTCCGACCCCAATTTGTTGTTGTGGCGGCACGACTTTCTGGCAACAGTACGGTTAAAACCATGCTCAGACGGTAGTTATGGGCCGATCCGTGCGATTCCGTTGGAAAAGATCAGGCAGCGAAAAACTTGGAAAAACTTGGGGTCGGAGACAAATTCTCTCTGCCTGCATTGTCTCCGACCCCAATCGCTTGCGTCTTCGCTGTCTCCGACCCCAATCAGTTGGGTTTTGGCAGTACGAAGTTGGGGGTGACCGGCTGGCTGAAGCTGTGTTTGGACAGTGTGTTGTAGACGTAGCCGCACTGGTCGCAGTGGATGATGTAGAACCAAGGCTGCTTGGCGCGCGAACGTTCTTTGCTGGGCGTGCTCACGATGTGATCGCGGCCCACGGCGGCGCACTCGGGGCACTTAGGCTCGGCAGTCACAGAATGGTGTGGTCCATGTCGTGGGCGGGAACCTGATGGTCGTTGAGATGCGCGACGACCTTGGCCGGGACACCGGCAACTGTCACGTTGGGCGGGACGTCTTGCAGGACGACACTGCCGGCACCGACTTTCGCATTGCGGCCGACTTCGATGTTGCCGATCACTTTGCAGCCGGCCGCCAGGAGCACACCGCGGCGGATTTTCGGGTGGCGATCGCCGGAGACCTTACCCGAGCCACCCAAAGTGACCGCATGCAGGATAGAAACGTCGTCTTCCACCACAGCGGTCTCGCCGATGACGATGCCGGTGGCGTGATCGAACATAATGCCGGAGCCGAGACGCGCGGCGGGGTGAATATCGACACCCAGTGTGACGGAAATCTGATTCTGGAAAAAGTGCGCTAACGTCTGGCGCCCCTGTTGCCACAGCCAATGCGCAATGCGATGCGCTTGCAAGGCATGGAAGCCTTTGAAGAACAGGAACGGCGTCGACAAGTCATCGCAAGCAGGGTCGCGCGTATAGGTCGCCAGAATGTCGATCTCCGCTGCGGACAACAGATGCGGATCTTCCTCCGTCGCCTCGCCGATGACGTCACGAATGAGCATGGTTGGCAACATCGGGTTATCGAGCTTGCTGGCCAAGCGAAAACTCAACGCGTCCCCGAAGGTCTTGTGATTGAGGATCGTCGCGTGAAAATAACTGCCGAGAATGGGTTCTTCCTGAGCCTTGCGCTCGGCTTCCTCACGCATCAGCGGCCACAAGTCACCGGGTCCGGTGACTGCCTTAAGCCAAGGCAGATCAACCTCGGCGATCACTTCGCTAAAACGCGCTTCCACCGCCAGAGCGCTGGCCATTGCCTTCGTCTCCTTCGTCGTACTGTCCACTGATTAGCGTTCTTCGCTTTGTTGATACACTATGGCGTTGCGATTGTATCAGCAAATCCCGGGAGAGCGATTGGAAGTTAAGTTCGGCACTGTGGCGGTAGTGGCCCGACGCCAGCGCAAGCACCTTGCGGATACCGTGCTCGCTCTGGAGGCGGTGTTGCAGCAAGCGGGCGTTGAAGTGTTATTCGAGGACGATACCGCGGGTTTTCTACCCAACGGTACTGCTCGGCGCACAAGGCCGCGTGCGGAGTTGGGAGACGCTGCCGATCTCGTGATCGTGGTTGGCGGTGACGGCAGTCTCTTGGGGGTGTCGCGTGAAATTGCCCACACTGGGGTACCCGTGGTGGGCGTCAATCGCGGTGGTCTGGGTTTTCTCGCCGGGATCGCCCCAGACCGCTTGGATATAGAAATCAACGCGATCCTCGGCGGTGACTACAGTGCCGAGGATCATTTCCTGATCGAAGCGGCGGTGGTGCGTGGCGGTGCGGAAGTGGCACGCTCCTCTGCCTTGAACGACGTGGTCGTACATCCCGGCAGCATGGCACGCATGATCGAGTTCGGACTCTGGATCAATGACGAGTACGTCTACGATCAGCGCTCCGATGGCGTAATCGTCGCCAGTCCCACCGGGTCAACGGCCTACTCCCTGTCCGCTGGAGGCCCCATCATGCATCCGGAGCTGGATGCCATAGTCATCGTGCCGATGTTTCCACATACACTGACTTCGCGGCCGTTGGTCGTTCGCGGGGATTCCGACATCAAAATCCAGGTGCTGCGTGCGGACTACGGTAAACCGCAGGTCAGTTGCGACTCGCAGGTCAACGTGCCGCTGGAGATCGACGATCAGATCGTCGTTAACAAGAGCGCGCAACCGCTGAAGTTGATCTTTCCGACGGGCCGCAGTTTCTACGAGTCCTGTCGCAGCAAACTCGATTGGGCGAGCCGGTTGGGCGGTACGCAAAGCTAATCGTTAATGTGTCAGGTCACTCGGACGATCGATGTCGTCGATCACGCCGCGGTCCCCGGTGTCCACGAATTCGATGTGTTTGTGGTGCTGTTCGACAATGGATTTCGCGCCGACATCGCCACGAAGTTCGCTTAATGCCTGGAAATGCGCGCGCTGGAAACCGACCGGATGACCCGGCTGCTCTTTATAGCGAGGTTGGATGATGGTGGTGCGGGTGTCCTGCGCGCGCGCGCAGGCGTCGATGAGCGTGTTCAAGGTCTCACGCCGTACGTAGGGCATGTCCAACAGGCCAACGAACGCCCAATCCCATTCTAGGTTAGCGCAACCGCTGGCAAGCGAGTGGCCTAAGCCTAAATGGGCTTCTTCAGTGGTGCACAATGAGATATTGGTCGCGGGTAATTGACTGAGGAGAGTGGACAGGGCTTCGTCGTCTGCACGAATGACCACGCGCACCTCGGCGAAGGCGGCAACGTAGAGTGTCGCGGTCGAAGTGGCGATGGTCGTCCCGCGAAATGGCGCCAGGCGTTTGTCGCCAGCACCGAAACGGCGGCTGAACCCGGCAGCCAGGAGCACCGCGCCAATCGTCAGCACGCCAGACCCGTTAACCCGCGCTGGCGGAGGCCAGGTGTGATTCGGTTGCAGCTACGCGGGATTTTCGAACTGCAGTGATTTCAGCGAGAATCGCGATGGCGATTTCCGGCGGTGTCTTGCTGCCGATGGGTAGACCAATCGGTGCGTGCAGCTTGGCCATGTCTGTCTCACTGAGATCCAGCGCACGCAATCTCTCGGCGCGATTGGCGCTGGTGCGGGACGATCCCATCGCGCCGACGTAAAACGCCTCGGTTGTCAGCGCTTCCATCAATCCCATATCGTCAATGCGTGGATCGTGCGTCAGCGCAACGATGGCCGATGCGGCGTCGTTGGCATGCGCACGCACGGCATCGTCCGGCATATCTGCGATCAGCCGTACCCGGGCGTTGCCGAATGTGTTCAGGAGTTCTTCACGCGGATCGCAAACTGTCACTTCGTAATCCAGCATCAGCGCCATCTCGGCGAGATACTGGCTGACCATACCGGCACCGATGATGAACAGCTGGAACCGGGGACCATAGGTATGTGTGAGGGTCTGCGCATCGGCATTCCACTCGAGTTCCGCGTGACGCTCGACGGGCGTGATCGTCGTGGCCTGTGCGGTGAGATTAACGCTGCGCTGAATACACCGGCGTGCCTCGAGTGCGTCATTCAACGCTTTGAAATGTTTCAGCGTGTCGGCGTCGGGCGCTTGCGGTTCCACAACGATGTAGAGATGACCACCGCACGGTAGACCGAGTTTTTCGGTCTCTTCCGCCGTAATTCCGTACTGGAAAAACTGTGCGTGATCGGCAGCGAGCTGACCCGACGTGAGTTTTTCGATTAAGTCATCTTCCACACAGCCGCCGGAAAGGGAGCCAACCAATTGCCCGTTGGGATTCGCGGCAAGTAACGACCCGACGGGTCGCGGCGAAGAACCCCAGGTTTCGACGACGGTCGCCAGCCAGCAGGACTCGCCCGCTTTCAGCCACATCAGCACCTGTTGAATGACTTCTTTGTCGACTGCTTGCATGCGTTGAAGATCTCGTGATGAACCTCTCCATTCTACACCATCTCCAGGCGGTTCTTCCGGGACGGTCATCCTGCACGATATTTGTTTATGCTACCGGGATGGAACTTGATGCCACCGGCACGCTTCAGGGTCTCGATGCCACCGTCACGGCTGAAGGGTGTGAGCTGTACCCGCGTTTCGCGCTCAAACTGGTCGACCAATCGCTGTGTCTGGAAGAGTGGGTGGGAAAGTCGGTGCGGCTGAGCTGGTTGGGCTATCAGTGCCTCGAATGCGGTACCGACATACCGCGCACTTTCTCGGGCGGCTATTGCTATGAATGTTTCGCCACGCTGGCGCGCTGCGACGTTTGTTTCGTCAGTCCTAACCGCTGTCATGATGCTGCCGGAACCTGTCGCGAACCGCAGTGGGCGGCTGATGTGTGCATGCAACCTCACAGCGTGTACCTGGCGGTGACTTCGGGTCCAAAAGTGGGCATTACGCGTCAGGGTCGCGAACATCGGCGCTGGGTGGATCAAGGCGCGACCTCCGCGCTCAAAATCATCGATGCGCCGAGCCGCCGAGCCGCTGGGTGCATCGAGTTTGCCTTCGCCCGAGTGCTGTCCGATCGCACGGATTGGAAGAAACTGATCGTCGGACAACGCAAAGACTACGACCTGGGTACGCTGGCTCGTCAGTTGCGCGACAGACATCCGGACCTCGACGTACTGTTACCCAAAGAAGATTTAACCCGGGGTGGTGCACGGTGGGTGCAGAATCAGACCGTCACCGTCATACATCAACCGCGCAATGCCAACAGTCCTGCAATCCGATTGAAACTGGATGAATCTGCGCCGGTGCTCTATGAGCGCTTTCACGGCGTGCTGGGCGGTTACCTGCTTTTCGAGAGCGGCGTGCTCAATGTGCGGGAACACTGCGGTATACTGCTGCGCGTCGAGGTGCAAGAGGAACTCGCCCAGCCGCAACCGGCTGACAAGACGTCCAACGCACCCCAGCAATCTCTGTTTTAGAACCCCACTCATTGGAGGTGCCATGGCGTTGATGAAGGAAGCGCAGCCGAAGGAAGTCAAGCTTGAGGAGTACTGCCCGCCAGATTATCGCACCGAGACGACGGATCTGCTTTTCGATATTCGCGACGGAGCCACGCGCGTCACGGCAACGCTTGATGTCATCAAACAGTCTGCTGACGGCAATACCCTGGTGCTGGACGGGCAAGAGCTCGAACTCGTTTCCATTGCATTGGACGGGCGCGAGTTGTCCGGTAACGAGTACAGTGTCGATGAGGACACACTCACGATCCATGGATTGAGTGAGCGTCACACGATCGAGATCGTCACGGTCATTCATCCGGAGGAAAACACCGCGCTCGAAGGGCTCTATTACTCGAGCAATATGTACAGCACGCAATGCGAGGCGCAGGGGTTTCGCAAAATTACGTACTACCAAGACCGCCCAGACGTGCTGGCGAAATTTACCACCACCATCGTGGCTGACGCCGAGCGCTACCCGACGCTGCTCGCCAACGGTAACTTGCTCGAGAGTAAGACCGTTGCCGATGGCAGGCGTGCGGTCAAATGGGAAGATCCGTTTCCCAAGCCCAGCTACCTCTTTGCACTCGTGGCGGGTGATCTGGCCCATATCGAAGACGTCTACGTGACGGCCAGCGGGCGTCAGGTGACTCTGCAAATCTTCTCCGAACCCCACAACATCGAACAATGCCACTACTCGATGGACGTCCTCAAAAGGTCGATGCGTTGGGACGAAGAAGCCTTCGGCTGTGAATACGATCTCGACATCTACATGATCGTTGCCGTTGAGAGTTTCAACATGGGCGCCATGGAGAATAAAGGTCTCAACATCTTCAACACCTCATGCGTATTGGCGTCACCGGATACTGCAACCGACTCAGCCTACCTGCGAGTTGAAGCCGTGGTCGCTCACGAGTACTTTCACAACTGGTCGGGCAATCGCGTGACCTGTCGCGATTGGTTTCAGCTGAGTTTGAAAGAGGGCTTTACCGTTTTTCGCGATGCACGCTTTACCGGCGATATGAATTCGCACGCGGTGAAGCGCATCGAAGACGTCTCGTTTTTGCGCTCCGTGCAGTTTGCGGAAGATGCGGGACCGTTGGCGCATCCCGTGCGTCCACCGAGTTACATCGAAATTTCCAATTTCTACACGACGACCATTTACGAAAAGGGCGCTGAAGTGGTGCGGATGTACCACACGCTGTTAGGCGCGGATAAGTTCCGGCAGGGCACAGACCTTTACTTCGAACGGCACGATGGCTCGGCGGCGACGACAGATGACTTTGCCGCCGCCATGGAAGAAGCCGGTGCCATCGACCTGACGCAGTTCAAGCGCTGGTACGATCAAGCGGGCACGCCGGTACTGGAGGTGAGTGAGGCGTTTACGGACGGCATGCTCACGCTGACGATCGAGCAGTCTTGTCCTGCGACGCCGAATCAGGCGGACAAGCTGCCTTTTTTCATGCCGGTATTGCTGGGTCTCATCGACCCTTCGGGAACGGAAATCGCACTACAGGGCGCCAACCTGAGCAGTTCGGAGCAATTCGAGATGCGCGACGGCAGTCTGCTGTTGCTGCAAAGAAGCCCGGTCGCGCAAGTCGAGATCAAGGATCTCGCCGAGCGCCCGGTCGTGAGTTTCTTGCGCGGTTTCTCTGCACCCGTGCGCGTCAAGTTTGCGCAGAGCGCGTCGGACCGAGCCCATCTCATACGCCATGACAGTGACGGTTTCGTGCGATGGGATGCACTTCAAGCCCGTTGGCTCGAGTGTTTTGAGCCCGGCGCACGCGTCGACGAAGCAGTCACCGGCATCGTGGCGGATCTTGCCCGACAGGTCTTGGTCGATCCGCGTGACGCCGAGCACAAACTCCTGATGGCGGAAATGCTCAAAGTCCCGGACGCCAACTATCTCTTCGAGCAGATCAGCCCGTTAACGGTCGATCATGTGCTGCAGGTGCGGGACGGCTTGCTCAAGACGTTGGGCCAGACCTACGCCGAGGTTTGGTCGAGGGTATACGAGACCTTCAAGAGTGAGGCACCGTATCGACCCGATGCCGACGGTATGGCCAACCGGGCTTTGACCAATCTCGCCCTCGGCTACTACGCGGAGAGTCTGGAAGGTCAAGCACTGACGGATTTCGTCAGCGCGCACTACCACCGCGCCGACAACCTCACCGACCGCCGCGCCGCTCTCGCGGTAGCTTGCAATCACGAACGGTTCGATGTCGATGCACGCACGACGCTGTTGCAGGACTTTTACCAAGCCTGGCGCTCCGAAGCGTTGGTGGTCGATCTGTGGTTCGGTTTACAGGCCAGCAGCCCGATGTTCGATGTCGCGCACATTGAGCGCCTGGCGCAGCACGAAGACTTCGATCTGAAAGTCCCCAACCGTGTGCGCGCACTCGTGGCTTCCTTTGGGATGCACAACCACAAGCGGTTCCACGCGCTGGATGGCAGCGGTTATCGGTACCTAGCCGGTATGATTGCCACGCTCGACCAGTCCAATCCGCAAATCGCCGCCCGCATTGCGACACCGCTCACCCGTTGGCAACGTTATGACGAAAGGCGTCAGGGACTGATGCGCGGTGCGCTTCAGGGGTTGATCGACAACGAGCGGATTTCGAAAGACCTTTACGAAATCGTCACGAAGAGTCTCGCCTAGGCACTCGCAGATCAGTTCGAGAAGAGTGGCGGTAAGTCCGCTGCGGTGTCACGCGATTGTTCGGCAAGCGCACGTTGCAGAGAATTCTTGATGAGCGTACGGGTCTGTCCGCTGACGGCATGGGTGGCGACTTGGGCATTGCGTGCGTACTGACTGTCGAGGGCTGCCAATGCCGGTGCGACACCGGGGTGTTCCGCGCGAAACCGAGCTAAAGCGTCGACAGGTGTGGTGCCGTAGAGCTGAGCGAGCGCGCCCGCGAGTCTGGATTTCAGTGCCCGGGCATCACTGACTGTGTCACCGTCCAGGGCGTTCAGCAATTCGCGTGAGCGGGCGTCGGCACTGGGTGGCCACAACTTGTGGATGAGCGCCGCCAGGGAAGCCGCAAACAACTTTGCAATGTGACGGCGCTGGATCCAAAGGACAGCGAGCAAAGCTAGTACGAAGATGACCGTGATGATCGCCCGCCAAGGCATGGTAAAGCTCTCGACTTCGAGTTCGGCGGCTGGCTCGGTGGAAGGTGCTGGTGTGACGGCTTCACGATCGGCGTCAAGGCCAGTGTTGGGCTGTGGCGCCACAAGCGGCGTTCCGGCAACGGCTAGATTGAGTGGCGCGACCGTGGTCGTTTCCAGGGTGTTGGTGCGCGTATTCCACCAGGTGATGTCGAGTCCCGGGAGTTTGAGCGTGCCGTTGGTGGTAGGCACGATGGAAGTCGTTTGCAGGCGCGAGCCCAGAACGATTGCCGCATTCGTGTCGTCGTTGATGACCGGGGTTTGCGGATAAACGCGAAACTCGCTGTTGCTCAAAAGCAGGTCGATGGGCGGGGCATTGGAGCCGATGTTGCCGTCGACGTGTACGAGCAGTTCATGGGTCAGCGTGTCGCCCACGTAGTGTACAGGTCGTGTCGGCGTTACGACTTGAAGTGCGCGCACGTCCTCGGCGGGCAACCATGGTGTCTCTGGCGGATACGAAGCAGGTACGGGAAGCACGGTTATCGTGAGATCGTCGGTGCCGACCCGCACACCCTTTCTCGACACTCGCCCGTTGTCCACCAGGCGTACGCTGGCAGTCACGTTGATTCCGGGCACCACCAACGTGCCGCTGGCTTCCGGAAAGATGGCGTAACGCTGTTCCACTACACCATAGAGTTTGCCTTCGCGCGTTGTCGTGGAGGAACTGGTTTCTCCCAGCACCAATACCACTGCGTTGGGCAGGTCCGGCGCGCCGGGAAGGTCGCTATACAGTTGCACACCGTTGGAATACAACAACCGCCGGGTCACGACGACTTCTGCCTGAACGTATACCTCGTTCTTGGACACTTCGGATTCGAAGAACACCAGTCGATCGATGGCCTGGCGGGTGGCCTGGGACAGCTTGCGCACCGTGACCGTAAGTTCGGGAGAGCGTTCCTGACCGATTTGAATCGGCGGAATCGCCAGCAGTCCGGAACGTTTCGGTTGCAAGGTGATTTGGTAATCCACCCAAGCCTGCACGCGCCCGCGGGTCGCCTGGTACTGGCTCGATGTGTTCGAGCCCATGACGTGAAAGTCATCTTCAAGCGGGCTCAAGTCGATGTTTTGAACGTCGCGGGTCCCCGACGCGCGGATGATCAACCGTACGGTTTCCAGCTCGTCGATCAGATCGTCCGACAAGCGAGCGGTCAAGGCAGCGTGAACCGGTAGCACGACGCATGTTGCGCTCAAAAACAGCATGGCGCGGAAGAATGGCACTACCATAGCTTCTCACCTTGCCGGTTTTCGTACTCTCCGCGTCTCAAGCGCTGCTTGGTTTCGTGAGAGAATTTGCGGCGCAACAAACCACCGGGATCGTCGGGTACGCGACGCAGCCACTGCTCCAGGGCATCCTGTCTTTCGTTTCTGGCCGTTTCCTCCTCTTTCGTTTCAGCCTCTTGTTGGTCGCCCTGTTGCGGTTCTTGCTGCTCCTGCTGCTCGTTTTGGTCTTGCTCCTGTTCCTGGGATTCGTCTGATTGCTGATCTTGCTCCGACTGGTCTTGTTGAGACTCCTGCTGATCATGTTGCGAGTCGCTGCGCTCGTTGTTGGCCTGGTTTTCCTGTTCCTGTTGCTGTTGTTGCTCGGCTTGCTGCTTCTCCTGAAGCAAACGCTCCACCAGTTCTTTGTTGAATTGGGCGTCCTCATGCTCCGGGCGTACGGCCAGTACTTGATCGTACTGTTCAATGGCCGCTTCGTATTGCCCCAGTCGTGCCAGGCTGTTGCCCTGGTTGTAGCGACCGGTCACGGTGGCATCCTGGGTGAAACCGTTGAGCGCGCCCGGATAGTCTCCGCTACGGTACTGGGCGACGGCGCGCCAGTCGGGGTGTGCCTCGAAGAGAGCGGTCGCGCGCTCAGGCGCACCGGAGCGCAGGGCTTCGACGCCCCGCTGATCGGCGCGTTGCCACAAGGCGGTCCATAGATCCGCGATGGCGTAAGCCGCGCTTTCGCCGGTGCTGGTTTGTGCCAGCGCTGGCGGTCCGGGAATGCAACAGGCGAGACAGATAACGAGAATCAGTCCGCGACGGAATGCGACAAGGCAGAAGGGAATGAGCAGTAGGGCGAACCAATGGCCTTGATCGTACCAAGTGTCGAATTCACGCTCGACGTCCAGCGTTTCGTCCTCGCTCGGCATCGGTGTGGTCAGGACATCGATGATGTCTGCATCGCCTACGACTGCCCGTTGGTACTTGCCGTAGCTGAGCGCCGCAACTTCCGCCAAGCGTGTGTCGTCGATGATCGCAATGACCCGGTTGCCTTCTTGAGTCTGATAGTAGCGGCCCGGTTGACGTAGACGGTCGAGCGGGATGGGGCCGCCGTCCTCGGTGCCGATACCCAGTACCGAGATGGGGAAAGCGCGGTTGCGATGTCTCGTGACTGAGACGATGTCGTCGACACCATCCGTAATGATCAATATGCGTCCCTGCATCAGCCCGCTGTTGGCGAACAGCTCCTGTGCGAGAATCAATGCGTGATCGGGATTGCTGCCGTAAACCGGCATCATTTCAGGACTTAATGAGCCGAGCAGGTTCTCTATGGTGCCGACATCGTCGGTCAGCGGAACCACGGCGTGGGCGTCGCCTGCGTACGCGATGAGTGCCGTCTGACCTTCCGTGCGCATACGCAGCGTATCAGCCACTTTTTGCCGTGCGCGCTCTACGCGCGAAGGTTTGACGTCTTGTGCCAGCATCGATAGAGATAGATCTAACAAAATAATCAACGCGTCGTTCTTCTGCTCGACGTTCTGCGGCAGTTTCTCCCAAGTCGGGCCGGCGATGCCTACGCAAGCCGCGGCCAGCGCGCCGCTCAAGAACAGTCCAATCCAGCGATTGGAGCGCTTGTGAGTGCCGTCCAGCAAGACGGATAACAATGCCTCATCCACGGTTCGTTCCCAGCCGGAGCTCGTCTGTGTGGCGCGAATCCAGTACCAGGCGAGCAGTACGAAGGGCAGGATGCCGATCAGCCAATAGGGACGCAGGAAGTGAAACGACTCAATCACGGCGCACCAGATCGATGACCAAGATCACAAGAAACGCGAACAGACCGACAGCGAGCGGGTAGTAGTACAACGCCTGTATGGGACGGTAGGTCTCCGGATCCTGATCGACCGGCTCGAGTTCGTCGATGAGCCCGTAGATTTCAGCGAGGGCTTGAGTGTCGCGTGCACGGAAATACCGGCCTTTGGTGGTTTTGGCAATGGCGGTGAGGGTGTCTTCGTCGAGGTCTGCGGACGGATTGGTGGTGCGTCCCGTGAGCGTGCCGATCAATCCCGGCATGCGCATCTCCTCCGCGCCGACGCCAATCGTATAAATCTTGATCTTGTCGTAGGCAGCCAGCTCCGCAGCCTTCTCGGGCGCCACTTCACCTACGTTGTTGGCGCCGTCGGTGAGGAGGATGATGACCTTGTCTTCTTGCGGGCGCATGCGTAGTCGCTTGACCGCTAAACCGATGGCATCGCCGATGGCGGTTTTGCCGCCCGCGATACCTACGGGTGCCTCGACGAGCAAACGGTTGACGCTGGCGAGATCGAAGGTCAGCGGCGCCTGCAGGTAGGCGTGTGTGCCGAACAACACCAGACCCAGACGGTCGCCGGCGCGCCGGTCGACGAATTCACCGATCACCTGTTTCACCACGCTCAACCGATCGCGATACTTGCCGTTGATCTCCATATCTTCCGTGGCCATGCTGCCGGAGATGTCGACGGCTAACATCAGATCGCGGCCACTGGTCGGCAAGGTGATGGGATCGTCGGTCCACTGCGGCCGTGCCGCCGCGATGAGCAAGCACGCCCAGGCCAGCCACAACAGGCCAAGTTGCCACCAACGCCGGGAGGACTGCGAACGGTCCATCGCGGCGGAATCCGAAAACGTATTCAGTGACGGGACGGTCAACGCGGCTTGATTGCGCTCGCGACTCGACAAAACGAGGCGCACGAGCAGCGGTAGCGGCAGCAACAAGCCTACCCACGGCCACAACCACTCGATCATGCATGCACCGTGCTGTATTGCGGTGGGGTAAGTTTCCGAAGCAGCGTGTCGACGGCATCGTGCAATCCATCGGGGTTTACCTCGAACGAGACGGCATATCGCGCGTTACCGAGTACACTTCCAGGGCCCTGTGTGAATTGGGTCGAACGGGAGAGCTCGTCCAGCGCGAACAGCCATGCGTCACCGGTCAGTTTGGCGTAGCCGCTCTGCCGGTGCGCGCGAACCAGTAACCGCTTCAGTAACTCGTTGCACTCGTGGGCGAACGCGGGAGGCGCAAGTGCTCCGGCACGTTGCTGTGCGATCAGCACGCTCAGTTCTCTGCGTGCAGCACGTAGTGGCGCTGCGGCGCGATGCCTCAACCAAGCTCGACGCACCAGCCAGCCGATGACCGCGGCAAAGGCGAACGCGAGTACCCACCAACCGATGGCCGGCGGCCACCAGCTGGGGTCCACCGGCAGGTGCACGTCACGCAGTTGTTGTAGCGGATCGGTCTGCATTGTGACCCTAAGCGAACGAATACTGATCTAGGCGTGTGTCGACGGTGCTGATGCGCCGGTAAGTCATGGCGTCGTGCGCACAAAGCGCAGCCAGATCGTCGCATCGCGCTTCGAACCGATCCTGATAGCGGGATCGTAGTTTGCTGTCTCCCGTGAAGAGTTGCAGCCGCTGCTTGCCGTCAGTGACCGCATAGTGGTCCGCCGGGGGGAGTTCTCGTTCCAATGGATCGTACACGTGGATGAGTACAACCTGATTGTGGCGCGCCAGCTGATGTAAGTTGGTACGCCACATCTCGAGATCGCCGACGAAATCGCTAACGACGAAGATTCGATAGTTAGTTTGCGTCAAGCGGCGCAGCCGCAGCAAACCTTCCGCGATGCTGGATGCCGGATCGAATGGGGTGCGGTCCAAGGCGTTGTTCAGCTCGGCGATACTCTTGAGGTACCGGGCGACGGCCTTTGTGGTCCGAAACGGTCGGTGCACGACCTGTTCGTGATTGCCGATGACAATGCCGCCGACGCGGTCACCGGCATTGAGGTTCTGCCATGCGATGCGCGCGGCAAGTTCGGCTGCGGCCACTGATTTTAAGCGCAACTTGCTGCCGAAAAACATATGTTGTGTCTGGTCGGTCACGATCAGAGTGGGCCGTTCACGTTCCTCGCGAAATACCTTAGTGTGAGGTTTGTTCTTGCGCGCAGTCACGCGCCAGTCGATGGCGCGCACATCGTCGCCGGGTTGGTACAAGCGCACTTCCGCGAAGTCCACACCTCTGCCTTTTACTTTAGAGAGCTTCAAGCCGGCGCGGTTCCCGAGGACTCGCGTGGATTGAATGTTGGGTGCGACGAAGTGTTTGTGCCGCAAGCTGAGTAAGTCTTCGAGCCCGACAAAGGCGCCGGTGAGTATCGTTGAATCCGTAGCCTGAGATTGCGCCGGTGGCGCTTTCGAACGGGGTAATACCGCGCTGGACACAATGGGCGCCTAGGGTACCGGGATGCGCTCGATCAGGGCATCGATCACTTGATCGGCGGTCACGCCTTGCGCGTCGGCGTCGAAGGACAGTATCAGGCGATGTCGCAGCGCATCGTGGGCGATGCTTTGCACATCCTCCGGCGTGACGAAGTCGCGACCGTCGAGCCAAGCCTTGGCGCGCGCGCAGCTGTCGAGTGCGATGGTGCCGCGTGGACTGGCACCGTATTCGATCCATTTCTGCAGTTCTTCTTCCGGTTGACGCGTGCCCATGATCAATTGCACGACGTAACGCTCGACCGGTTCGGCCATGTGTTGCGCCAAAAGCGCTTGGCGTGCGGCGAAGATGTGTTGTTGGCTCACTGGGGTGGGCGGCGCGTCGCTTGCCGCTGTGCGTGATTCGCTGCGAACCAGTCGTAGGATGTCCGCTTCCGCATCGGCGCTTGGATAGTCGACGACGACGTGCATCAAAAACCGGTCCAATTGGGCTTCGGGTAGCGGATAGGTGCCTTCTTGCTCGATGGGGTTTTGTGTGGCCATAACTAAAAACAAGTCCGCCAACGGGTACGTTTGCTTGCCGACGCTGACCTGGTGTTCCGCCATGGCTTCGAGCAAAGCCGATTGCACTTTAGCCGGCGCCCGGTTCACTTCGTCGGCGAGAATCAGGTTGTGAAAGATAGGTCCTTCTTGGAATTTGAAGGTGCCGTCCTCCGGTCTGAACACTTCGGTACCCGTTACGTCGCTCGGGAGCAAGTCCGGTGTGAACTGAATGCGGTGGAAGTCGCCCTCCACCACTTGAGCGAGTTCCTTGATCGCGCGTGTTTTAGCGAGGCCTGGAGCGCCTTCCACCAACAGGTGACCGTCGCAGATGAGCGCCATGATCAAGCGCTGGATGAGCTGCGATTGCCCGATGATCTTCGATTCGAGCCACTGACTGACTGCGTTGATCGCATCGAAGGTGGACTGGTGCGAGGGATTGTTCATGCAAAACTACAGTGATACGCGACGCGGTATTGTAGCGGGCGCGCACTAGGGGTCCAGCACGAGCCGCTCTGCATCTGACGTGGACTATAGTGAAGCTATGACGATGAACACCGAATCGTTGGTGAGCGCCCCTGCTCGAGGCGCGCGTGTGCTGCGCAAGCGCTATATCGTGGATGTGCATTTGTCGGCAGAGAAGCTGAAACACTACTATGCGGGACACGTGCAGACGGTCAGCGCGAGCGCTCGCGACGGTGCGATAGTGCACTTTCCGCTCAACGCATTGCGGCCTTTTGTGGGGCACGCGGGAATCTCGGGCACCTTCGCGCTCGACGTCGATCCCTCGAATCGATTGCTGCGTATCGCGCAAATCTAGCCGACAAAGCTCAGTTAAATGCCCAATTACGCACTAAAATGGTGCGTTTTTTTGAAAAATTGTCTCCGACCCCAAGTCCCGTTGTCGCGCCCTGCGGAAAAACGCACAAAAATGTGGCAATTTTGCAGGGCATTCGGAATAATTCAGTGCCATAACCATTTCAATAGACGATTCACTGCCAGGGGGACGGGTTGTGAGGGAGCGATTCTTTTCTCGAGTTAACGTAAAGGTGCTATCGGCGCTTGTGGCTGGACTGGCGCTGCTCGGCGCCTCGAGTGCCGGTGCCGATGAACTCAACCAGGCCGATACGGCCTGGATACTGACGGCGACGGCGCTGGTGTTGTTCATGACCATTCCCGGCCTATCGCTATTCTACGGCGGACTGGTGCGCACCAAGAACGTGCTGAGCGTATTGATGCAGTGCTTCGCCATCACGTGTCTCGTCTCGATTCTTTGGCTGGTCGTGGGCTATTCCCTGGCGTTTGGTGACGGCGGTGGGGTGAATGCGTTTATCGGTGGCTTCGAGAATGTGCTGCTCGCCAATGTGCTGGAAGACTCCATGTCCGGCGCTTTGCCGGAGAGCTCGTTTGCCCTGTTTCAGATGACGTTCGCGATCATTACCCCGGCGCTGATCGTGGGTGGCTTTGCCGAACGCATGAAGTTTTCCGCCGTGATGATATTTACCGCGGCGTGGTTGTTGCTCGTCTACGCGCCCATCTGCCACTGGGTTTGGGGCGGTGGTTGGCTGGGCGATCTTGGGGTCATGGACTTCGCCGGTGGCATCGTGGTGCACATCACTGCGGGTGTCGCCGCAATCGTGGCGGCTGTCGTCCTCGGTAACCGTCGCGGCTTTCCCGCCCAGGCGATGCCGCCGCACAACATGACACTCAGCATCATGGGTGCGGGTATGTTGTGGGTCGGGTGGTTCGGGTTCAACGGTGGGAGTGCGTTGGCTGCCAACGGCGATGCCGCCATGGCGATGTTGGCCACCCACCTGTCGGCCGCTGCAGGCGCGTTTACCTGGATGTGCGCCGAATGGGTCAAGTACGGTAAACCATCGGCGTTGGGCGCTGTCACGGGTATGGTAGCGGGACTCGGTACGATTACCCCCGCCTCCGGTTTCGTCGGACCGGCGGGTGGTCTCGTCATCGGACTTTGTGCTGGGCTTATCTGCTTTTTGGCCACTAACTACATCAAACGCGGCCTGAAGATTGACGATTCGCTGGATGTGTTCCCCGTGCACGGTGTCGGCGGTATTCTCGGCACTATGCTGACCGCGGTCTTTGCCAGTAACGGCTTGGGGGTTTTCGGCGGGCAAGAGGATGTCGACATACTCGGTCAATTAGGCGTCCAGGGCATCGGTGTCTTGGCCGCAATTGCCTACACTGCAGTCGTGACCTACCTCATCCTGATGTTGACCGGGGCTTTGGTGGGTAATCGTGTGACCGACGACGAGGAACTCGAGGGGCTCGATCTAGTTGCGCACAACGAGCGGGGTTACGATCTCTAAAACGAGGACTATGTAACTAAAGTTCAGCCGCGCCTGGCCGTTAATCGTTAGCAAGTAGTCACGATATGGCGCACGATGAACGTTCAGGGACACGTAACGCAATCCAATCCATACGCCAACGCGGCGTTTGGCCAGTCGTTTAATCAGCAGGGTTTTAACGGCTTCCACCAACTCAATCCCGTGGCCGCAGGCGGCGTGGCTGCTGCACCTGCCTTTGCCGCGGTACCCGTCTATTATCCTGTCGCCGTAATGGCTCCGGCGTTTTTAATGGCTTACCCGCAAACACAAGCCGCCATCGGTGGCGGCTTTGCCTCAACCGAACAAGCGCCAACAGGTGCCCATGTGACGGCTAATCCAACCAACAGCATGGCCAGTCCCCAGGGTGTCGGCGGGGGCGTGGCGGGTGGTGCGGTCGGCGGATTTGCCGCCGGCTATCCCGTCATGTTGGCTCCGATGTTTTTCCAAATCGGCTATCCGTTGGCGTTTGCCCAGGGTGCGGTACAAGTGCCGCAGGAACAAGTTGCGGGCGAGGAACCGTCTGTAGTGGTCGAGGGAGCTCCGGCAGACCCGGTGGCCGAAATCGTCGAGGAAGCAATACCACCTGCGGTCGCGCAGGTACCGCCGGAACCGGCTGTCATCGACGTCGTTCCACAGGCGGATGAGCCGCCTGCCTCGCTGCCCAACCTGCCCATCGCCAATCTGAATGGTGCGGACTTCGCCGAATACGAATCTCTGTCCGAGACGAAAGAGCAACGCACGGAGCTCAATCTGGAATTAACCACCGTCGACGGCGATGTCATCAGTCTGACGTTCAGTCAGATCGACTTGCAACAGATGCACGATTTCAACGGTATGACACTCAATGGCGGCGATATGGAGGACGACGGCTTTAACGAATCGTCCGATCGCGTCGTCAACATGGCGGTCGACGGAACCTTGAGCGATGCTGAACGGGGTGCGGTGGATGAGGTCTTGCAGACGATCGTGGACGTGGTTAACCAGTTTTTTAAGGGATCGGTGGGTGATGCGGTCAGCACGCTGAAGACGATGGAGTTCGACCTCTCCCAGTTGGCATCCTTGTCATTGGAAATGAGCATGAGCAAATCCGCTGAAGTCAGTAAGGCATATCACGATGGCGGCGACCACGTGCACGATCTCATGACACAAAACGGCGACGTAGCCAAGGCGCTCGAGTTCATGGCAACGGCCCAAAAGCGTCTTGTGGATGTGGCAAAGACCGTTTTCGACGAACCCAGTGCTGCCAAACTCATCAAATCGTTGGTACCGCCTCTGTTGAGCGAGCCGTTGGAGCAACTGCGTGAGGAAGTAACGCGCGCAGACGCGGAACCCGTTGGGGAAGCAGAGCCGGACGACCTGGCTTAGGAATCTTGGCGGCGAGCGAAAGCCTGTCTAACGAGTAAGTCAAGCAGCGCTTCGAACGAATAGCCGAGCGCACGTGCGCCATCCGGATAGAGACTTGTCGGCGTCATGCCGGGTAGGGTATTCACTTCCAGCAGCACGATCTCATCCTCCGGCGTGACGATGAAATCCGCCCGGGATAAGTCCCGCAGACCCAATACTCGGTGAGCATCCACCGCGATGCGCTGTAATTCTTGCCGTACGGGCTCTGCCAACCTCGCAGGGATGAGGTGTTCGCTCTGACCTTGCGTATAACGGTTCTCGTAGTCGTACCATTCATCGGCGGCGGTGACGATTTCAATGACGGGATGCGGTATGAGCTCGCGACCTTTCTCAAGCACACCCACCGTAATCTCGCGGCCTTCGACAAAGGGTTCGACCAGGTAGCGGTCGGGATGGAGCGTCGCCAGCAAGGCTTCGAGCTCGCTCACTGCGGACGATTTGATCCGATGCACGCCAAGTGCGGATCCTTGGTTGAGTGGTTTGATCACCATGCCGCTCGGAAACGCGCTACGCAATCGCATCACCAAGGTAGCGTGATCGCTGGCGTCCTCCACAACAGCGGCGCTGATTTCGATGTGGTCGGCAACAGGTAAGCCCGCATCTTTGAACGCACGCTTGGCAATGGCTTTGTCCATAGCGAAGGCGCTACCGCGTACGTCGCTGCCGACATAGGCTAAACCCATCATCTCGAGCAGGCCCTGCACCGTGCCGTCTTCGCCCGGCGGGCCGTGCAGAGCGGGGAACACGACATCGGGTGCAAGTGCGAGCAACTGCTGGATGCACTCTGAGTCCAACTCGATGAGTGTGGTTGCGTGTCCGCCTCGGGTCAGGGCCGCTGCAACTTGTGCGGCCGAATTCCGCGAGACGGCGGCCTCGGTGGAGTCGCCGCCCTGCAGGACTGCAATGTTGAGCGAGTGGCTCACCGGCTATAACCGCCGCCTTGCGCGGTGGATTGCCCGGCCTGCGCGCGCAGGGTGGCGCGGCTGTGTACCAGGCACCAACGTTCGTGATCGCGCCATGCCCCGTTGATGTAGAGAAAGTCTTTGGAGTAACCCTCCCGGACGAAGCCGCAGCGTTCCACCAGTTTCTGGGAGCGATGGTTTTCAGGCTGGATGTTGGCTTCCAAGCGATGCAATCCTAAAGTCAAAAAAGCATAGTTAACAAGCAGTTGCAGCCCCTTTTGCATGTAACCTTGGCCATGGAAGGTGGCCCCGACATAATAACCGAGCGACGCACTTTGGAATGAGCCGCGCACGATATTGTTCAGGTTGATGACGCCGACGATGGCATCATCGGATTCCCGGCAAATGGCGAACCCTTCATGGTCCTCCTTGGCCAGCCGCGCCAGGTAGTATTTGAAGAGTACGGCGTTGGTGGGTGGACTAATCCACGGTTCGTGGAGATCGCGACTGCCTTTCATGAGCGCGAGGAATTCCTTCTCATCGGCTGCGCGCACTTTGCGTATGTAAACCGGATCGTTCGAGTCGTTCATCTAGCTCGAACGCGGCGGTGTGTGACGATGTTCCAGAATGAAGATTTCCCACAACGTCGGGGGTATCAACGCCAGACCCATGATCAGTGCATAGACTGGATGGTAGGCGAACTCATCCGCTAACGGCCACAAGGTATTCAAGTCGAAGGCAAGCCGCTCCCAGCCGAGAATACCGATGGTGAGCAGGGCAAATCCGATGGTCAGCAACGCAAAGCGCACGAGATAGCGGGGCTTCATGCCCCGCAGAATACGTAGCTAGCCCCCCTTCGTGCAAGCCAGGCCCGATTGAACTCCTCGAGTTTGTATTCGCGCAGTACCTCATCATCTGTCGCTCCGGCAGGGTCGGCGATGTAGGCGGTGTCGGCGTCTACGCCGTAGAGCGTAACCAGATGCCCACCGGTCTGGTCCAACGCGGCATTCGACAGCTCGCCCTTGGCGAACCGGATGCTGCACACTAGCGGTGTACCGGCCCTCAAGACCCGGATGATGTCGGCCCATTCGATCAAGGTTTCCACAGCTCCGAGACAACCGTTGACGCTCGCCCAGTGCAGCGCCACCGGCCATGAGCCATAGGCATTCGTCAGAGGATCCAGGCATGCGGCGACCGTAGCTTCCCAATCGAGCGGACACGTCCGGCTGAGCGCCATGGCGAGGGCCGTGGGGGAGCAGATGCGCTGGCGAATCTTGGCCTCGGCTTGCATCTGACTGATGCTGACCGGGGTCGGAGACAATGTGGGTGTCTCGACCCGAGGTTTGGGTAACGGGTCGAGGTCGATGGGCCGCACGCTCAGCACTGCAAGGTAATGCTCCGGTGCCGTTTTGCTCGTCACGTCCAAACGCACGGTGGCATCCACGACGGTCTCTGCCGTGTGCCAGCAATCGATGTGTTGCGTCACACACCCGGCAGCCGCTGAGTCCTCGACCGAAGAGTTTTGTTTGTCCGCTTCCGTCGCAGGCACTGGCGCCAACGGAGCGATAGCGCCGAGGTGCGGCAGATTGAGATGGAAGCGAAAACGGTAAGCACTCGAAAGTGTCACGAAACTCGGGACCACGATGTGGGACGCCGGTAGCGCGGGCAGTGGGACGAGTAATGTCCACTGGTCTACAGCGGTTTGCTGCCACACCGCTGCTTGCGACACAGGTAGCGGGTAGCTTGCGGCGGTGATGGAGTCGGCGAGTCTCACGACATAGTGCATACTCATCAGTGTAACGTCTTAGTCCGGTTGAGCCACGAACCAGGTCAAATGCAGCACATCAAGTTGTATTCCACCAGCGGTTGTTCGCTCTGCGAACAGCTGCTCGATCGCCTGTTGAGCTTACCGGCGTTCAGCGGCTGCTCGCTCGAGGTGATCGACATCGCCCAGGATGACCGTTTGCTCGACCGCCTGGCGGAGCGCATTCCGGTCGTGGAGATCGGTGAAATGGTCCTCGAAGGGCGCATAGAGGATGCGGATCTCATCGAAGCGCTCGGACGGGCTACGGCACCGCCAGGTTGAATAGCCGTCGTGCGTTGGCTGTGGTCGCTCTCGCCAACGATGCGTAATCTTCGTCGCGCACGCTGGCGATCGCACGTAACACGAACGGCAGTAAGGCGGGTTCGTTGCGTTTTCCTTTCACCGGGACGAGCGTGGTGTTCTTAGCTTCTCCTAGATTCTGCGGAAGCAGGAACGGCGCATCCGTTTCGATCAAGAGTCGATCGACGGGGATCTGGTGCACGATCTCGCGTAACTCGTTGCCCCGGCGCTTATCGGCGATCCATCCGGTAATGCCGATGTAAAACCCTGCATCGATGTAGGCCGTTAGTTCGCTCTGGGTCCCTGTGAAACAATGTATCACTACATCCGGCAGCGGCTGTTGCTCGAGCAGGCAGGCCAACACCGTGCCGGCCGCTTCGCGATCGTGTACGAACAGCGGCTTGTCGATCGCTTTGGCGAGCGCGATTTGTGCCTTGAACGCATCGATTTGATGGTCGCGTTGCGAATAGTTGCGATTGAAATCGAGGCCCGTTTCGCCCACAGCCACCACGGCGTCGTGCCGGGCAAGCTCGATCAGCCGATCCTGCCAGACTTCGGTGCACACTTTGTCTACATCGTGAGGGTGAACACCGGCAGTGCAATACGAGTGCGGCGGATCGGCAAGCGCCTGGGCTGCAGCGGCACTTTCGAGGTCTGTTGCAGTAATGATGATCTGTCGCACACCTTGCTCGCGAGCGCGCATCACCACCGCCTCGCGATCGCGACGAAACTGACCGTTCAATAGATTGACGCAGGTGTCCACCAGTGAGGGCAGCACTGTTTGCTACTCTGCTGCGATCATTTGTTCGTGCGGGGCGAGGGTGACCTGGGGTGTGTTCAACAACTCTGCGTATACGTAGCGAAACGCGAGCACGTTTTTCACGTAATTGCGGGTCTCGCGAAAGGGAATCGATTCGATCCACACATCCATCGGCACCCCGTCGGCTTCTTTGATCCAGCGATCCACGCGATGCTCACCGGCATTGTAGGCCGCGATGGCCAGCGGCGATTGCTGGTCGTAGCGCTCAAACAACCACGCGAGGTGATAGCTGCCGAGCTTGATGTTGGTTGACGGCTGATACAAGGAGCGTGTCGAAGGCGCGGGTAGTCCGGCACGCCGGGCGACCAATCGAGCGGTGCTGGGTAAGAGTTGCATCAAACCTCGAGCATTGGCATGTGAACGCGCGGATTTGTCCATGGCAGATTCCTGTCGGGCTAGAGAAATGAGCTGTGCCACAGGCAATCCCGTCGCGGTCGCTGCCTCGCGAAATTGTTGTTCGTAAGCCACCGGGAAGCGCAAGCCCAGATAATCCGTGCCGTCGGCGATGTTGGCGCTATTGATGGACAAGGTGACTAAGCCCAGATTCTGGCTGAGTTGCGCCGCGACCAATTGTTGGGTTTGGGTCATGCCGGTGAGGGCCGCGAACCACTCGCGGCGCCCGTTGATCGTATCGTCCACCGCAAACAGCTCAATGCTGCGATCGACGCCGGCGACGCGACGCAAACGATTCACTTCAGTGGCGGTGGGCGCTGCCTTGCGATGATTGAGCACACCGCGAATGCCCAATCGTTGAGCGGCAAGAAAGCCGTAGTAGTGGCGCTGTTGCGCGAGGCTTTGCCAACCGAGCGAAGCGCGATCGTTACTGCCCATGACTTCAGTCAGCGCGCGGGCCAGCCAGTACTGCCACATGGATTTTTGTCGTTCGTGCTCCTCGAGCTGCTCGATCCAGTAGACCAGTTCGGACCAGTTCTGCTGGGTGAGTGCAGCCTGCGCCAAGCCGATTCTGACGTTCTCCGACGTGTATTGCGCCCGTGAGTCCACCGAAGGGAAGCGCGATGTCTCTTCGGCCAGTTGCAGCGCCAGCGTGTCTTCCACACGGCTTACGGTGATGGTGTCGAAGTCGTTGGATTGTCGGTAGGTTTGCCATGCCGTGACGGCTGCTTCGGGTTTGTCGCGGGCCAATCGCGATACGCCGTGCACGACGATCTGCCGGCCTCGGATCGTGTCGGTGCGGTAGTTGGACGTACGCGAAATACGGGACGGGTTGGTGTGTACCGTGATGTAGGCCTCTGCGGCCTGCTTTACCTGGGGTGTCATCAGGCGGCTGACATAGCGGGCCAGACTGGTTTGACGGGCTTGCAGAGCGTTGTGCAGACGGGTCCACGCGACCTCATCGTTGAAGTGTTCCGACGCCAGCCATACATCGAACAGAGGGTCGCACGACTTCGGTTGCGAGCGGGGTTGCGACCACATATCAGCCACCAGTTCGAGTGCTGCTTGCTTGTCGCCCGTTCCATAGAGAGAACGTAAATAGTAACAGCGCAGCTCGTTGTTCGATGTCGGTTCGTAGTGCGCGCGCAGCGTCTTCCACATACGACGCTTACCGAGGTGCGTCAGCCAGCGGCGTTTGAGTATTTTCGTGGCTGGGATGTGTTGGTTGGCTTGGTAGAACTGGAGGAAGTCTTGCGTTGTGAGCTGATTCTGGCTCAACCGGTGATTAGCCCAGTGGTAGTCCAGGTAGGGCGCTAGCTTGTACGCGGACAGCTGCTTGGCCAGCCGCTTGAAAGTCGCCGTTTGCCCGCTGCCTAACGCCTTCACCGCATCTCGATAGCGCTTGCGATCGTCGAAATCCGTGGCCGCTGCCGTGGAGGCGCTGAGTAACCCAGCCAGCGCTAGACCGCACGCGATGCGTCTCGCGGACTGCCAGTTCATGAGTGCGAAATCTATTCGGTCGTACCGACGCGCACTGCCAGCACGTCGCAGGGGGAACCGTGCAGCACGCCGTTGGCGGTCGATCCCAGCAGCAGCGCAAGGCCGTGACGGCCATGGCTGCCCACTACGATGAGATCAGCGCCTTGTTCTTCGGCTACACGATGAATTTCGCTTTCGGGTCGCCCGAAAATCAAATGTTGCCGCTCGGGCGGCACACCAAGGCCGGACGCAAACTCGCTCAGATGCGACTTGGCCTGCTCTTGAATTTGTTCCTGTACTGAAGACAAATCCATGGGGACATCACCGCCATAAGCCATACTCAAAGGTTCGATCACATGGACGATGAGGAGTTCAGCGTCATAGGCTTTGGCGAGCGTCACCGCCTGATCCGCCACAGGGGTCGATTCTTCGGTCAAATCGACAGCGAGTAACACCTTTTGGTATCCAGACATAACCACCTCCGGAACGGCTTGGGCGGACCATACCCCAAGGTTATCCACACCCTCAAGTCACCTGAGCCGGCTCGACAAACCGTCCTTTATGTCTGACAGTGACTTCATGACGTGGTTGATCATCATTTTGGTGTTAGCGCTGGCGATAGGACCCGTGTTGTACATCCTACCCAGCGCCAAGGACAAGCGGTTGTCCGCCCTGCGGCTCGCTGCGCGGCAACAGGGGTTCATGGTGCACCTCACCAGCGTCGTGAAACTGGATCCCACGGCGCAGGAGCGGGTGAGTCCGGGTGGCGTGGCTCTAACCGCGAAACGCAGCTGCGCCGTCTATCAGATGCCGATGGGCAGCCGGTTGCGCGACCTTGAAGCGTTCAAGGTGTTGCGCTTACCCCAGTCACCGACGGTCCCAGTTCACGAAGTTCACGAAGGTTGGTGTCTCGACCCGAGTGTGCCGGAATTGGGATGGACACAATTCGTGACGCGTGGCAACGTGCCGGGGCTGTTCGAGCGTGCCAAGGGATTGCCCGACGATGTGATCGGAATCACCGTCGACCCGCGCTTTGTCGGCTGTTTGTGGGGTGAGGGCGATACCGCCGAAGGTGAAGGCCTTGAGCGTATCTCGCTGTTTTTAAAGGATTTTCGGGAAAATCTCAAAACCGCCTACGCACCGGACACGGCACCCGAATAGGCCGTGCGAGCGATGCGGCGCGCGGCAGATGGCATGCATCAATTCTTGACAGCGCCGTAGCAGCAAGCCTATAAACCGCGCATCTTGCCGGTCGCAGGTCGGTACCCGATCACTGTTCTGCCGCTGGTTTTGTGTCAAAAACGGCGCATAGACGCGCGCAATGGAGCTGTATGGCCCGTTCATTGGTCATTGTGGAGTCGCCAGCGAAGGCGAAGACGATCAACCGGTACTTAGGCAAGGAATTTGTCGTTAAGTCCAGTGTCGGACACATTCGTGATCTGCCCACTGGGGGCAAGGCCGTTGATCCGAAGGCGCGCGCCAAGGAAGCGGCGAAGACCAAGGCCCTGTCTCCCGCCAAGCGCGAGGCTTATAAAAAGAAGCGCGCACGCGAGCAGCTCGTGCGGCGCATGGGCATCAACCCCGACAAGAACTGGGCTGCGACCTACGAGATTTTGCCCGGTAAAGAAAAAGTCGTCGATGAGCTGACCAAGCTCGCCAAAAATGCCGACGCTGTGTATCTCGCCACTGATCTGGACCGCGAGGGCGAGGCCATCGCTTGGCACCTGCGCGAAACCATCGGCGGCAATCCGGAACGCTATCGCCGCGTGGTGTTCAATGAGATCACGCGCAAAGCCATCGAAGAAGCCTTCGAGAATCCCGGCGATCTGGACATGGATCAAGTGTATGCACAGCAGGCGCGGCGCTTTCTCGATCGGGTCGTGGGTTTCGAACTGTCCCCGCTGTTGTGGGCCAAAGTGGCGCGGGGTCTATCCGCGGGTCGAGTTCAAAGTGTGGCGGTCAAGCTGATCGTGGAGCGCGAGCGCGAGATCCGTGCCTTCGTGCCCGAAGAGTATTGGGAAGCGTTTGCAGACTTGTTGAGAGAAGGCGGTAGCGATCCTATACGCTTTCAAGTGACCAAGGTTAATGGCGAGAACTTTCGTCCCAACGACGAGGAGACTACCGAAGCCGCGTTAGCCAAACTGCGCGAGTCCGATTATGTCGTTACCGAGCGCAACGACCGGCCGACGCGCTCCAGACCCAACGCGCCCTTCATTACCTCTACGTTGCAACAAGCGGCGAGTACGCGTCTGTCTTTCTCCGTGAAAAAGACCATGACGATGGCGCAGCGTTTGTATGAGGCCGGGTACATCACTTACATGCGTACCGATTCCACCAACTTGAGTAGCGAAGCGGTAACCGGCGTGCGCGAGTTCATCAACGAACTACACGGTGCCGATTATCTGCCCGACGAGCCCCGGGTGTACGCCGCGAAGGAAGATGCTCAGGAAGCGCACGAAGCCATCCGCCCCTCCAACGTGGAGACCCGCACCGAGCACTTGACCGGCGTCGATCCGGATGCGGTGCGTTTATACGATCTCATTTGGCGTCAGTTCGTGGCTTGTCAGATGACGGATGCACGTTACCTGTCGACTTCGATCACGGTAGGCGCTGACGAATACGAGTTGCGAGTGCGCGGGCGCATTCTACAGTTCGACGGCTTCACGAAGGTGCAACCACCGGCATCGAGTAAGGACGAAAACAAGCCCTTGCCGGACCTTGCCGAAGGCGAGGCTTTGACGCTGAAAGACCTTGAAGGCGTACAGCACTTCACCAAACCGCCACCACGCTTCGGCGAGGCGAGTCTGGTGCGAGAGCTCGAGAAACTCGGCATCGGACGACCGTCGACGTATGCGGCGATCATCTCGACGATCCAGGACCGCGGCTATGTGACGCTCAACAACAAGCGCTTCCACGCAGAAAAAATCGGGGAACTGGTCACCGACCGTCTGAGCGAGAATTTTGCCGACCTCATGGACTACGGCTTCACCGCCAGCATGGAGGAGCGACTGGACCAAATTGCCGAGGGTGACGCGCGTTGGAACGAGGTGCTGGATAATTTCTACGGCGACTTCTCCAACAAATTGGATGTGGCGCGCGACCCCGAAGACGGCATGCGCACCAACGAACCCACCGACACCGATATCGATTGCCCGACGTGCGCGCGGCATATGCAGATTCGCACCGGCTCCACGGGCGTGTTTCTCGGCTGCTCAGGCTACGGACTCAAACCGAAGGAGCGGTGTACGACCACGCTGAATCTCATTCCCGGCGACGAAGCCGTGGATGTCGAGCAGGACGACGAAGGCGAATCGAAATTGCTGCGCAGCATGCACAAGTGCCCGAAGTGCAAGACCAACATGTTGAGCTACCTGGTCGACGAAACGCGCAAGCTGCACATCTGCGGGAACAATCCGGACTGCTCAGGATTCGAAGTCGAGAAAGGGCAATTCAAGATCAAAGGTTACGACGGCCCGGTGCTGGAATGCGACAAGTGCGGTGCCGAGATGCAGCTGAAGTCGGGGCGCTTTGGCAAGTACTTCGGTTGTACGGATTGCAAGAACACCCGCAAGCTCTTGCGTAACGGCGAACCGGCGCCGCCTAAAGCCGACCCCGTGCCCATGCCTGAGCTGAAATGCGAGAAGGTCGACGACTTCTATCTCTTGAGAGACGGGGCTTCGGGTATCTTTCTGGCTGCCAGTCAGTTTCCGAAACATCGCGAGACGCGCGCACCGAAGATCATCGAGATCAAGCCACACGCTAACGAACTCGATCCTAAGTTCATGTATCTGTTAGATGCGCCGGAGTTCGATGCGGAAGGCAACCCGACAGTGGTGCGCTACAGCCGCAAGACCAAAGAACAGTACGTGCAGACCGAGATCGACGGTAAGGCAACGGGTTGGAAGGCCTTCTACAAGGACGGTAACTGGGTCGTGGAACTACCGACGCCCAAGAAACGCAAGGCTCAGAAAAAGCCTAAGAAAAAACCCACCAAAAAAGCGAGCTAGTGCATGACTGAGGAAATTGCCACGAATGGCAATTGCAGGACGAGAACGAGTCAGTCCGGCAGTCCCAGCACTCGTTTGGCGATGATGTTGAGTTGTACCTCGTTGGAGCCACCCGCGATCGAGCCCGCCTTGGATCCCAACCAGTTACGCGTGAGGTCGAGTTCGTCACGGGAAAAGGCATCGCCACCCCAACCGAGTGCCTGAGTGCCGCGAGCGAGCAGTTGTAGTTCGAGTTGTTCTTTTCTCAGTTCCGCCCCGCGTAGTTTGAACACCGAAGTCGCGGGTCCGGGAGTGCCGCCCTCGGATTCTTCTACCGTGCGTGCTTGTGTCAGCGCCAATGCGCGTGTGTTCATCTTGTGGGTCACGACGTCAGCGCGTAGTGCGGTATCGGCAATCTTGCCGTCTACGGTCCCCACGTAGTCTTTGACGACCTGCGTCAGGGGTGTCCCCGTCGACGCCTGTGCGGCCCTTCCCGTCGCAGCTTGGGCAAGTGCCTGTATGCCGGATCGTTCGTGCTGCAGCAGGCGTTTGCCGACGGTCCAGCCTTGGTTGAGCTTGTGCACCAGGTTGCGTCGCTCGGCGACCGCATCTGTGAAAAAGGTCTCGCAAAAAGGCGAGGAGCCGCTGATCAGGCGGATCGGGCGGGTGGAGACCCCCGGTTGGTCCATGTCGACCAGCAAGAAGCTGATGCCTTCGTGCTTGGGTGCATCGGGATTGGTGCGCACCAGGCAAAAAATCCAATCCGCGTGCTGTGCCAGAGTGGTCCAGATCTTTTGCCCGTTGATGATGAACTGATCGCCGTCGTCCACAGCTTTCGTTTGTAGGCTCGCCAGATCCGAACCTGCGCCCGGTTCGCTGTAACCCTGACACCAGCGGATTTCACCGTTGGCGATTTTCGGCAGATGTTCGGCTTTCTGTTCGGGGGTGCCGTATTCCAAAAGCGTGGGTCCGATCATGCTGACGCCCATCCCGGTCAGGGGGATGCGTGCATTGATGCGCGACATTTCTTCCAGCAGTACGACGTACTGGTCCTTAGTGAAGCCGGCACCGCCGTATTCTTCGGGCCAATGGGGCACGGTCCAGCCTTGGCTGGCCATGCGATCGAGCCAGACATAGGAGTCGGGGTTCGGACTGCGCTGTTTACCGCCACCGCTGACGAGTTCTGCCTCCGGCATCGGCGTGCGCATGCTCTCCGGGCAGTTGTCTTCCAACCATTCCCGGACCTCTTCGCGAAGTTCCCGCAGTGACATGGCGTTGTCCTCGAATCTCTCCCTTGAATTCGAGGATACCTTAGACGAGACCCGGCTTGTACGTTTTACAAGTGCTGGCGGATGACGCCCACGCTCAAACCTTCGATGGCAAACTGTTGTGCGCTGAGATCGACTTCGATGGGTTCGTAGTCGGGGTTCTCGGGTAGCAGCAAAATCTGGTTGCGTTTGCGCGTGCGTTGAAAGCGTTTCACGGTGACTTCGTCTTCGATGCGCGCGACGACGATCTGCCCGTTCGTGGCTTGTTGGGTTTTGTGCACAGCCAGCAGATCGCCGTCGAAGATCCCCGCGTCGACCATACTGTCGCCGCGCACGCGCAGGAGGTAATCTGCGCGCGGTTGGAAAAAGCTGGCAGGCAGGTCGACGCGATCCTCGATGTTCTCCTCGGCGAGAATTGGGTTACCGGCGGCGACACGGCCCACGAGCGGCAAACCCTTGTCACCCAAGTCGGGAATGCGGATACCGCGGGACGTGCCGGGAATGATTTCGATGGCCCCTTTGCGGGCCAGCGCCTTGAGATGCTCTTCTGCGGCATTGGGTGACTTGAATCCGAGCTCCTGGGCGATATCGGCCCGGGTAGGGGGGTAGCCCGTGTCGCTGATGTGCTGGCGGATGAGATCCAAGACCTGAGATTGTCGGGGTGTGAGGCTGGCGCGCATGAGTGCAGTCCTGTCTGGATATACAGTATCACTGGCAGTATATACAGTCGTTTGTACGTTTGCACAGTATTTTTTTCTCCCTTAGTATCGCCGGCCACGCTGCCCACTCGGGCAAAGCGCAGATAGGACCGTGTTGACGGTGGCGAATTCGTTCAGGGCCATAGTTGTTGCGGGATGGGTGCTGGCGAGTTCTTACGTCGCGGCAGACCAACTCGTGTTCGGCAGTTTTCGCTCTGCCGACAATGCCGCTAATTGGGCGAAACGCCTGTCGGGCCGCTTTGGCACGGAAATCGTCGTGACGAGGGTCGAGCGCGAAGCGGTCATCTGGCACCGAGTCGTCTCAGCGGATCTGAGTCCACAGGCGTTCGCAGCCCTCAGCCGTCAAGCCTCACTGGCCGGTGTGCGGCACTGGCGGCTGTTGGCGCCAGCCCCGCCGCAGACCTTATCCGAGCGAGATTCGGAGCTGGTGGAAGTCGAGCCGCGCGTCTCGCGCTCGACCGAACCGCTGCCGCGCCTCACACCGCCCAGCCCGCCGACGGAAACCACCGTACCCTTGCCCGAAGTCGTTGAGAGCCGCGCCGTGCCCGAGCCACGCAGCGCTGGGCAAATCACGGAAGATTGGTCCTGGGATTTGAGCGGCCGTAGCCGCTTCTTTCGCGATGCCGGACTCATCGATGACACGCGCGCCTTCGCCAGCCTCGCCGGAGAGTTGGAGTACTACAAGGGGTGGCACGACGATCGCGACAGCATCACCTTCAAACCGTTTTTACGGGTAGCGGCGGAAGGCGGGCGCCGCACGCATTTCGATGTGCGGGAACTCTACTACAGCCGTGTCGGAGAGAGCTGGGACGCTCAGGCGGGGGTGCGCCGGGTATTTTGGGGCGTTACCGAGTTTCATCATCTGATCGACATCGTCAATCAGACCGACTTGGTGGAAAACTTCGATACCGAAGACAAGTTGGGTCAGCCGATGCTGTCGCTGTCGCTCATTCGGGATTGGGGACTGCTCGACATTTACGCGCTCATCGGTTTTCGCGAACGTAACTTCAACGGGCGTACGGAGCGCCTGGGTCTGCCCTGGCATATGCGGGACGCGGAATACGAATCCGGGGCGGAGGAGTCGCGCGTGGACCTCGCCGTGCGTTGGTCCCATTCGCTCGGACCCTTCGAACTCGGCGTGCACCACTTTTCCGGTACCAGCCGCGAGCCCTTGCTCGTCCCCGCGGGTATGCAATTGCTGCCGTACTACCCGGTCATCGACCAGACGGGTCTCGATGCACAAGCCTTATACGGCAACTGGGCGTTCAAGCTCGAAGGCTTCACGCGCAGCGGTTTCGGCGCGCGCTACGCAGCCGCCAACATCGGGCTGGAACGTACTTTTGTCGGGGTGTTCGACTCCGCCGTGGATGTGGGTCTGGTGCTGGAGTATATGTACGACGAGCGGGGCGATGAGGCGTTCAATACGTTGTTCGAAGACGACGTGGCCATCGGTGGACGACTGGCTCTGAACGACGTGGCCGACACCCAGGCACTCCTCGGGGTCATCCTGGATACCGCCCGTGATGAGACCGTCATCAGTCTCGAGGCGTCCACGCGACTTTCCGACAACTGGTCGGTCAGTCTCGAATCGCGGATCTTTCAAGGTGGCGAACGTATCCTGCCCTTGGCCTCACCGCTCGTCTTGCTGGATGGTGACTACAAGTCGGCATGGTTGCAGGATGAAGACTACTTACAGTTAGAATTGACGCGCTACTTTTGACTTCACCGTAACTTAAGAGAGATTGCTTTGCTCGACACCGTCATGAGCTACGCCCGCGAACATCAGTGGGTGGTAGAAGTTTTCACCATAGTCCTGTTAACCGCCTTGGCGCAGATCGTCGTCAAGCTCGTGCTCGATCGCTTGAGTCGCCAACTCGATCGCACCAAGAACAACTATGACAATGCACTGATCGATGCGGCGCGCGCGCCGGCGCGCGTGGGGATATGGTTGGTGGGCATCTCGTTTGCAGCGCAAGCGGTGGGCGGCGAAATAGAAGACCAGGCCGAGGTCTTTCAATACGTGCCAACGATCCGCGATGTCGGCGTCGTTTGGTTGATCATCTGGTTCGCCGTCCGCTACATAAGACGGGTCGAAGACTACATCGCCAATCCGCAAACGGATTCCAAGTTCGACCCGACCACGGCGCGGGCGGTGGGTAAGCTTTTGCGTGCATCCGTGGTCATTACCGGCTTCCTGCTGGCGTTGCAGGCTTTTGGCATATCGGTCACGGGGGTACTGGCCTTTGGCGGCATCGGCGGCATCGCCGTGGGTTTTGCGGCGCGGGACCTGCTCGCCAATTTCTTCGGTGCTTTCATGATATTCCTCGACCGGCCGTTTTCCGTTGGCGACTGGATCCGCTCTCCCGACCGCGAGATCGAAGGTACGGTAGAGGATATCGGCTGGCGCCTGACAAGAATTCGCACGTTCGACAAGCGGCCGTTGTACATCCCCAACGCCGTGTTCACTGCGATCAGCGTGGAGAATCCGTCGCGTATGCAGAATCGGCGCATCAACGAAACCTTCGGTATCCGCTACGACGACATACACGCGATGGAAGCCATCTGCGCCGATATAAAAGTCATGCTCGAGAATCACGATGCCATCGACGCGACACAAACGCTCATGGTCAACTTTGTCGAGTACAGTGCCTCGTCTGTCGACTTCTTCATCTACACGTTCACTAAAACCACGGTGTGGACCGAGTTTCATGAAATCAAACAAGACGTATTGCTGAAGATTGCCGATATCGTGGCGGGTCATGACGCCGAGTTCGCGTTTCCTACACAAACGCTTCATGTGCACCCGGAACCCGATCCTGCGGTCACTTGATGCAGAATCTGGCCGACTTACCGTTTGACGAGTCAGTACCCTTGGAGGTGCGCCGGCGCTTGAGCCAGGCACGTCTCGTCTACGACTACGACACAGTGGCGCGGGCGGTGGATCAACTGGCGGTGCGTATGACCGTGGCGATGCAGGACGCCAATCCGGTGCTGATCTGTTTGCTGCACGGGGGGCTGGTGTTCATGGGCATGCTCATGCAAAGGCTCGTATTCCCTCTACAACAAGGTTACATACATGTCGGCCGCTACGGCGATAATACCTCCGGCGGTGAATTGACATGGCATGCCAGACACCACCCTGAACTTGCCGGCCGTCGTGTGGTGATCGTCGACGATATTCTGGACAAGGGTGAAACGTTGGCGCGCGTGATCGAGGCACTGCAAGCACTGCAACCGGCCAGCATTGAAACGGTGGTACTCGTGGATAAAGAACTCGAAGACGCCGCAGCGGCCAAGCCGGTGCAGGCCGACTTTGTCGGTATTCGTTCCGAAGACGCCTTCTTAGTCGGCTGCGGCATGGACTATCAGGGCTACGGTCGCAACTTGGCGGGAATTTACGCGATTGACTAAACGCATTGGGATTTTCGACGGTTCGTCGGCTCTGCCGATTGAGCTCGAACCTGTCGATTTGAACGTCTCGGCTGAGACCCCGTGGGGTCAAGCCTCCGGTCAACCGCGTCTGTATCGGACACCCGGTGCTGAAATAGTAGCCATGCAACGCCACGGCCCCGAACACGAGTTCGCCCCGCACGAGATCAACTATCGCGCCAATGTATGGCTGATGTGCGAGCTGGGTGTGGAGTGTGTCGTCGGCACTTACACGGTGGGTGGGATCGATCCAACGCTTGCCGTCGGCTCGCTTGTCGTGCCCGAGCAGGTCATCGACTATACCTGGGGTCGCGCGCAGACTTACGATGACAAGGTGCGCCACATCGATTTCACCAATCCCTACGATAGCGCACTCATTGCCAGTTTGTGCGAACTGGGGGCGTACGTACAACGCGGCGGAGTGTATGCGGCGACTCAAGGCCCGCGTTTGGAATCGGCTGCTGAAATTCGCCGTTTGGCGGCCGACGGTTGCACGGTAGTCGGCATGACGGGCATGCCTGAAGCAGCCCTGGCGCGCGAGTTGGAGTTGCCGTTCGCTGCCGTGTGTCTGGTGGTGAATCCCGCTGCCGGTGTAGTGCCGGGTGAAGTCGACATGGGCGCACTGCTCGCTGCAAGCCGTAGCGGTGGGCAGGCGATGGCCGAGTTGGTGGTGCAGTTCGCCGTCCGCGGTGCTTAGTCGTTAGCGGCTGTCAGATTCCAGGTCCCGTTCGTCCGTTTCATAGAGCGCTTTCCATGCGACCGTGATCTCCTCCGGTATCGGCACCGGATCGATGCGCACGATCACGCCGAGTTTAGGGTGATCGATATAGTGAATCTCACCGCTGCGCATGCGCCGACTCTCCTGCAGCTGCAAATAGCCGCTCGCGGCGGCCGGCGGCTCCGTGCGGGCGGTGAGGGGCAGCGGTACGGGTTCGAGGCCTACCGTGTCGGCGTTGTACCAGAGTGTCGGTGCAAAGTGCAGGTAGCGACCCACCGTGAGGCCGATGTAACCCTCGATTTTCGCCAGTCCGTGCCGGGTGGCAGGAGCGGTCGGTGTGATATCGGCCTGAATGTAGATCGGCGCGGGCGCGTTCCGCGGCGGCACCGGTTGGCGCCATTTGCGGTGAAGTATCGGTCGTAAGTGCCGACGTCTGTTGATGTTTTTGACGGCCTGAATCAGGGTCAGATCGTCGCGCCACCGATAACTTGCGTCGAACAGCCGCGCTTCGTATGCAGCGATGGCGGCGGCAAGATCGACCTCGAGCGAATCTGTCTCCGACCCCAATGCCTCCTCTGAAGTCGTCTCCGACCCCAACGTCTCCTCTAAAATTGTCTCCGACCCCAATTCTGCCGGCTCGCTCAATGTGGCTTCCCGACGCGCCGGTCTGCGGGGCTCGCGGCGGACCGGTTCCAGGCCCAGTTGCATGGCGTCGATCTGGTCGCGGCCGTCACTGCCGAAGCAGATGTGCTGAACGCCGGCCCATCGCGCGGGTAGCGCGGCTGCATCGAGGAAATGGCCCATCAATTCCAGGTTAGCTGGCCACACCCGGGGTTGGTCGAAGGTCAATCGCTCCGGCGTGTTGACGTCGAGTACCGGCAAACGCTCGAAGACGATGAACTCGACGTCGAACCAGCGGTGTTCGAACAAGTCGGTGACCACCTCCGCGGCATGTCCGGAGACCGCACTCACCAACAGGAGTGCCGTTGCCAGCGTTCTCGTCATGCGCCGATAGCCTTTGCCGTGGACTCGGTATCGGCACCGTCAGCAGCGATGATCTCGAAGAGTTCGTAACAAAACGCCAGACGTTCTTCGAAAGTGGGGAGGGTTCGAGTGGTGCGCAGTACGGATGCACCTTGCAGCTTGAACGTGGACGGTTGCTGCTGCACGAGATTGACGATCTTGATGGGGTCGACCTTGGGTTCGTTGTTGAATTCAAGTTTACCGCGTTCCTGCCCCAAGTCGATTTTTACAATTCCGAGTTCGGCGGAGGCGAGCTTCAAGCTCGTCACAGCGAACAAGCGCTTCAGCGGTTCCGGTAACAGCCCGAAGCGGTCGATCATCTCGATTTGTAAATCGTCGAGCTTGTCTTGGTTGGCGGCATTACTGATGCGCTTGTACTGAATCAACCGTGTATGCACGTCCGGGAGATAGTGTTCGGGAATGAGTGTCGCGGCATGCAGATTCACTTCCTGACTGACCGGTTCCAGCGGATCGTCGAGGTTGGGTGTGGTGCCTGCCCGTATCGATTCCACTGCGCGATTCAAGAGGTCCATGTACAGCGAGAAGCCGATCGACTCGATCTGTCCTGACTGGTCTTCTCCCAAGAGTTCACCCGCACCGCGAATTTCCATGTCGTGCGTAGCCAACGTAAAGCCGACACCGAGTTCGCCAGCGGCTTCGATCGCATCCAGCCGTTTGACCGCGTCACTGGTCATCGCTTTCGGGTGCGGCGTCAGTAAATACGCGTAAGCCTGGCGGTGACTGCGCCCGACCCGGCCGCGAAGTTGATGCAGCTGTGCCAGTCCGAACTTGTCGGCGCGTTCGATGACGATGGTGTTGGCGTTGGGAATGTCGATGCCGGTTTCGATGATGGTGGTGCACACCAGCACGTTGAGATTTCTATGATAAAAATCGGCCATCACTTGTTCGAGTTGACGTTTGGGCATCTGTCCATGCCCGATACCGATACGCGCCTGTGGCACCAGCTCCGCAAGCGCATCGGCGGTTTGCTCGATCGTGCGCACTTCGTTGTGTAGATAAAAGACCTGCCCCCCGCGATGCAGCTCGCGGCTGATTGCTTCCTTCACCTGATGTCTGTGTTTCTCCTGCACGAAAGTGTTGATCGACAATCGCTTGGCGGGCGGTGTAGCAATGATCGAGAGATCGCGGATACCGCTGATCGCCAGGTTGAGCGTGCGTGGAATCGGCGTGGCCGTCAGCGTCAACACGTCGACTTCTGCACGCAGTCGTTTGAGTCGTTCCTTCTGCCGCACGCCGAAGCGATGTTCTTCGTCGATGATGATCAAGCCGAGTTGTTTGAACGTGAACGCATCGCTCAAGAGCTTGTGTGTGCCGATCAGGACATCGACCTTGCCTGCGGCAGCACGCGAGGCGACGTCCGCCACGTGGGCATCGGCACGTAAGCGGCTGACCGCTTCGATCTGCACCGGCCAGGCGGCGAAACGGTCTTTAAAGGTGTCGAAGTGCTGCTGGGCAAGTAACGTGGTCGGCACGAGCACCGCGACCTGGTAACCGGCCTGAACGGCGATGAACGCTGCGCGCATCGCCACCTCGGTCTTGCCGAAACCGACATCACCGCAGATCAGCCGGTCCATGGCACGTAATTGGGTCAAATCGGCGATGGAGTCGTCGATGGCGCGTTGTTGGTCGGTGGTGACCTCGAACGGAAACTCATCCGCAAACCGCACGTACTCGGCCTCGTTGAGTGGAAACTGAATCGACGTGCGCAATTCTCGACGCGCGTAAATGTCGAGCAACTCGGCGGCGACGTCGACCACCTTCTCGGCGGCCCGTCGCTTGGCTTTCTCCCACTGGTCCGAGCCCAACCGATGCAGCGGTGCGTGCTCCTCGTCGCTACCGGCATAACGCGAGATGAGATGTAACGACGTGACCGGCACATAGAGCTTATCGTCGTCAGCGTAGGCGAGGGTAAGAAACTCGTGGCTGGCGCCGTCGATAGTAAGCAGCTGCAAACCCAGATACCTGCCGACTCCGTGTTCGATGTGCACGACCGGTGCACCGATGGACAGCTCGGTCAGGTTGCGGACGATTTGGTCGGGGTCGATGATCCGTCCCGACTCGCGGCTGTGGTCGGTCTGACGCGTGCCGAGTACATCGGTCTCGGTGACGATGATGTGCCCGTCGAGTTGCAAGCCGTCGGTGAGCTGGCCGATGGCGATGGCATGCGTCGCAGGGTCGTCTCTAGCGACGTACTCGCCGAAGGCAGCGACCGGCTTCGTTTGTATACCGGCTTTCGATAGCACCTCGTCAAAAACCTCGCGTCGTCCGGCAGTTTCTGCCACGAACAACACACCGGTATCGCCGTCGGCGATAAAGTTTTTGAGTGCGGTGTTGGCCGTCCCGTGGCTGACCAGTTCGGGTAGCGCGCCCAAGTGAAAATCGTGTCGGTGCTTTGCCTCCCTTTGCGGGAGTGAGTGGGTCGAAGCGGTGAGATGAATACTGGGAAACCGGTTCAGTTCGCGGTGCAACTCGTCCACGGCCAGAAAGAGGTGGTGCGGTGGCAGAATCGGTCTTTCGATGTCATGGCGCAACGACTCGTAGCGCTCGCCAACGTCATTGAGCTGTGCGTCTACTGCGGCGAATACATCGCCGAGCAGTACCACGAGCGTGCTTTCGGTCAGGTAGTCGAACAACGTACCCAGCGTGTCGAAAAACAACGGCAGGTAGTATTCGACCCCGTTCGGCACGATGCCGTTGGAAACGTCCTGATACACCGCGCAACGGCGTACGTCCACATCGAACTGCTCGTGCCAGTGACCTCTGAAGCGCCTGATTGCGTCGTCGTCGAATGGAAACTCTTTTGCGGGGAGCAAGTTCAAAGCCTCGATTCGATCTATCGTCCGTTGCGTGTCGGGATCGAAGGTGCGTAGCGTATCGATCTCGTTATCGAAGAGATCGATGCGCACCGGCAAAGGCGCGCCCATGGGAAAAATGTCCATCACGGAGCCGCGTACCGCATACTGGCCTCGTTGGACGACCGTATCGGCGTTTTGATAGCCGGCCGCGTCGAGGGTGACGCGCTGAGCCGCGACATCGAGGGTCGTGCCCTCGGCGAAGGCGAAGCTGGAACCCGCGATGAACGGCGCTGGCGCGATACGTTGCAGCAAGGTGGTCACGGGTACGACCAGTGCGCCTTGGTCGCGCTGCGGTAGATCGCGCAAGGTGGCCAGCCGTTCGGAGGTAATGTCCTGGTGGGGCGAAAACGCGTCGTACGGCAGTGTTTCCCAGTCCGGGAACTGCAGGATGCTCAAGCTCGAATCGCTGAAAAACGCCATGGCATTGACCAGCGTCTGCGCAATGGCCGAATCCTCGGTGATCACCAGCAGCTGCTTTGGCTCGTCTGCTTGCGCCAAACGCTGACCCAGTTCGGTCAGCGCCAGTGCGTCGCTGCGTCCCGGCAACCCGACCCAGGCGAGGCGCTGTCCCCTCCCTTCCGGTATCGGGGTGTCGGCGTTGATAACGAGCGAAGCAGGGCGGGGCATAATGAGATCAGTGCAGGGCTTGGGCGTGAAAAGCAGGGTATTCTAAACCCGAACGGTGAACGAACGATGTCTCGAACCCTATCTTTTGCAGTTTTTTTCTTAAGCCTCGGTCTGGTGATCGGCGGTTACGTCGGCTATCGGTACGGTGCTGCAGCGGACATTACGTCTAGAGCGGAGCCGACCGTAGCCGTGTCGGACGTGGCGCCGCAGGTGGCTGTGGACGATGCCATACCTTCCGTGTTCGACCACATCGCCGCCGAGAACTGGTCTGATGTTGCCGACTATCTCGAACGACCGGAGGCGGCGCACGAGATCGATACGCTCGGGGCCGCGTTGGCGGGTGCCCTGGTGGTGGAACGGGTCGACCCGCGGGCCGCTCGCGCGTTGCAAAGGGTCATCGAGAAGTACCTTACTTTAGCCCCGCAAGATGTTGATATGTGGTTGAATTTAGCAAGGCATGTTCGTGAACGCGGCCGCCTCGATCAGGCGATCGAAAATCTCCGACGTGCGCTGGGGGTCAACTCGGGCGTTGAGGAGGTCGCGCGTATTCGCAAGGTGCTCGATGCCGATCTCGCGCAACTCGATCGCGATCTCGCCGCGGGCGAGCAACATGCCGAACGCGAACGCCTGTGGCAGGGCACCGTTGCCGCGTATCCGCTCAGCGACCACTACCGCTACCGGCAGGCGGTCGCACTCGTCGACGCCGGCCGTTGGGATGCAGCAGAGCGGGTGCTCGCGGAAACCGGTGTGAGCGATGTCAGCCAGGAACAGTTGGATGCGCTCAGTGCAAGGATCGAACGCGGACGGCGCACGCTCGGATTCACTCGCCAAGGGGATCGCATTCTCGCCGTGGCGCGGGGAGTGACGGGTGTGGACTTGACGCTGTTGGTCGACACCGGGGCCACGGTTACCGGCTTGCACCGCACGGCTTTGCGGCGACTCGGTGCCGAACCGCTGCGGCGTGAAGTGCGGCTGCAGACCGCCAACGGCGTGGTCGTAGCCCAATTGTTCAGGGTACGCGACTTGGAAGTACAGGGTCACTGGCTAGAGGATCTTACCGTCGTGGAGTTACCGGTGAATGTGCCGGGCGTGGATGGCTTGTTGGGACTGGACGTCTTGGAGACCCTGGGGTGGTCTGTCGATAACCTGTGAGCAAGCTGTGGATAAAATCCCGCTAGTCGGCGCAAACCCGCACCGAATAAGGCTTGACAGGCTAGCGCTCGTGCTCGCGAAACGCTAAAGTGTGCGGGACCTTCGGGGAGTCCTATTAAGGAAGCAGTCGCCTACACGGCCGACATGATGGTAAGCCGATGATCACGCAGCGGTTCGTGTCGTACCGTCATCCGTCTCCTGCAAGTAAGCAACACCATGCAACCAACAGACATTCAGAACCCCGATTACTTTCATAAAGTAGTCGATTGTCAGTACGCGTGCCCGGCGCACACTCCAGTGCCGGAGTACATCCGCCTGATCGCCCAGGAGCGCTACACGGAAGCGTACATGCTCAACTGGGATTCCAACGTATTCCCGGGCATTCTCGGCCGCACTTGCGACAGGCCTTGCGAACCGGCGTGCCGCCGCGTGCGCACGGAAGAAAAACCCGTGGCGATCTGTCGCTTGAAGCGTGTGGCAGCCGACAACAAGGGCGACATTCAAGACTACCTGCCGAGGGTGCCTCAGCAAAAAAACGGCAAAAGAGTCGCCTTGATCGGTGCCGGACCCGCATCGCTCGCGGTGGCGCGCGATTTGCTGCCTTTCGGCTACGAGGTGCACCTGTTTGAAAAAGATCCGGCGGGTGGCGGCATGATGCGCAGTCAGATTCCCGCGTTTCGGTTACCGGTCGAGGTGTTGGAAGAGGAGGTCGAGCAGATTCTCGACATGGGCGTGGTTTGCCATTTCGGCCACGAAATCACCAGCATGAAGGCGATGCTGGGTCAGGAGTTCGATGCCTACTTCGTCGGTACCGGTGCACCGCGGGGACGGGATCTGGATTTGCCGGGCCGAGCCGAGGTCGACGACTACATCCATATCGGCATCGACTGGCTCTCCAGTGTCGCCTTCGGACACACGGATTCCATCGAGGGCAAAGTGGTCGTCATGGGCGGCGGCAACACGGCCATGGACTGTTGCCGGACGTCGCTGCGCCTGGGGGCGGAATCGGTCAATGTGGTCGTGCGCTCCGCGTTCGAATTGATGAAGGCTTCCGAATGGGAAAAGGAAGACGCGATGCGCGAGGGTATTCCCATCATCAATAACCGCCCGCCGAAAGAGTTCGTGCACGAGAACGGCAAGCTCAAGGGCATCGTGTTCGAATGTGTGAAGCCGGTGGAGGAAGACGGACGTGTCAAATACGTGCCGAGCGGCGAGCCGGACGTCTTCATGGAATGCGATCATGTGTTGATGGCGATCGGTCAGGACAACCATTGCCCGTGGATCGAGCGCGACATCGGACTCGAATTCGACAAGTGGGACTGCCCGGTGTTGGACCAAGTCACCCTGCAGTCCACGCACCCGCAAGTGTTTTTCGGGGGTGACAGCGCCTTTGGCCCGGAAAACATCATTTGGGCCTCGGCACACGCCCACCAGGCAGCGATCAGCATTCACCTCATGTGTCAGGGCAAGGACCTCAAGCGGGACCGGCCACCGCAGGGGGTCAACCTCATCAGCACCAAGATGGGTGTGCACGAATGGGCGTACGATGCCGAACACGATGCCTCGGTTCGCCACCTCGTGCCCCTGGTCGAAAAACAGACCGCGCTGGGTAACCACAGGGTGGAGGTGGAGCTCGGTTTCGACAAAGCGCTGGGTGCGGCCGAGGCGCAACGTTGTCTCAATTGTGACGTGCAAACGGTGTTCACCGAGAGCTTGTGCATCGAGTGCGATGCGTGTGTCGACATCTGTCCGATGGATTGCATCACGTTTACGGACAACGCAGAAGAACCGGACCTGCGTCGGCGTCTGACCGCACCGGCGGACAACGCGGAACAGGATTTGTACGTGTCCACGGATCTACCGACCGGTCGCGTGATGGTCAAGGACGAGGACGTCTGCTTGCACTGCGGGCTGTGTGCCGAACGGTGCCCTACCAACGCGTGGGATATGCAGCGTTCCGTGGTGCACATTCCTCAGCTCGGCTCGTTCGCCGAGGGTTAAGCGGAGAAGCTTGAGTGGACGTAACGTACAACGACTTCGTCATTCGGTTCGCCAACGTCAACGGCTCCGGATCGGCCAGCGCGAACGGTATGTTCGCCAAAGCGCTGTTTCGTATGGGCATACCAGTAGCCACGCGCAACATTTTTCCCTCGAACATCCAGGGCTTGCCGACGTGGTTCGAGGTACGCGTGAGCGAGAACGGCTATCTAGGACGGCGCGAAGGCGTCGACATCATGGTCGCCATGAACGCGGAGACTTTGGTCGAAGACGTGGCCTCCGTCCGGCCGGGTGGCTATCTGCTGTATGACAATTCCAAACCGCTGGCGAAGACCTTGCGTCGTGACGATGTGGTGGAGATCGGGATTCCCATTGCGACGATGATGCTGCCGGAGTTTACGGATCCCAAACAGCGCAGTCTGTTCAAGAACATCACATACCTCGGTGCGTTGGCAGGTTTGTTGAACATCGAGTTCGAAGTAATCACCGGCATGGTGTCGACGCAGTACAAAGGGAAAGACGATCTCATCGCGCCCAACATCCACGCGTTAGAACTCGGTCGCCAATACGCTTACGATTTTCTGGAAGCGCCCCTGCCATTGCAGGTGCGACGTTCCGATAGAGTCGGAGACCGCATCATGATCGACGGCAACGCCGCTGCGGCTTTGGGGTCGCTGTATGGCGGTGCGACGGTTTGCGCCTGGTATCCGATTACGCCGTCGACGTCGGTGGCGGAGGCGTTCGAACAGCATGCCAACCGGCATCGCATCGATCACGACACGGGCCGCAAAAAGTTCGCGATCATTCAATCGGAAGACGAACTGTCGGCCATCGGTATCGTGATCGGGGCGGCGTGGAACGGGGCGCGGTCGTTTACCGCGACCAGTGGTCCCGGTGTATCGCTGATGTCCGAATTTCTAGGGCTGGCTTACTTCGCCGAGATACCGGCCGTGCTGTGGGACATTCAGCGCTCGGGACCTTCCACGGGAATGCCCACTCGCACTCAGCAAAGCGATGTCATGGCGGCAGCGTATGCCTCCCACGGCGATACCAAACATCCGTTGCTGTTTCCCGCATCGCCCAAGGAATGCTTTGACTTTGGCGCTCTGGCGCTGGATCTGGCCGACCGCTTGCAGACGCCGATCATTGTCTTGAGCGATCTCGAGCTCGGCATGAACGATAACTTGAGCGAACCGTTCGAATGGGACGATGAGCGTCGCTACGATCGCGGCAAGGTGCTGGATGCAGCTCAGCTCGATGCGCTCGAAGTTTACGGGCGTTACCTGGATGTAGACGGCGATGGTATTGGCTACCGCACGCTGCCGGGCACCCATCCGGACAAAGGGGCGTTTTTCACCCGCGGCACGTCCCGCGATGAGTTTGCGGCGTACACCGAGTCGCCGGAGGCCTACGAGCGCAACATGAAGCGTTTGTTGGTGAAGTGGGAGACCGCGTCGAAGCTGGTACCCGCAGCGGAAATCGGATCGAACTCGAACCGGGTGGGGGCTGTCTACTACGGCACCACCTCCTTGCCCATGCAGGAGGCGCTAGACGGTCTGGCCGAAGTGGACATTCATATCGATACCTGCCGCTTGCGGGGCTTTCCCTTCGGCGAAGAAGTGCGGGCCTTCGTTGAAGATCACGATATCCTGTTCGTCATCGAACAGAACCGCGACGCGCAAATGCGCACCTTGATCATCAACGAGTTGCAAACTCATCCTGAGAAGCTGGTACCCGTGGTTTACTATGGAGGTCTGTCGATCTCTGCTGACTTCATTCACGGCGCCGTTGAGGGCTACTTCAATCGCAACAAACTGCCGCGTTTGTCGGAGGTGCAATCATGACGTTTGTCGCCAAGCCGAAAACCCATCACCCGCGCTTACCGGTCAACGAGATCGGGCTCACGCGTCGGGATTACGAAGGATCGGTGTCGACGCTGTGTGCGGGTTGCGGCCATGACTCGGTGAGCGCCGCCATCGTGCAAGCCTGTGCCGAGTTGTCGTTACCGCCGCATCGCTTTGCGAAGATATCGGGCATCGGTTGTTCGTCTAAAACGCCGAGTTATTTCCTCAATAAGTCCCACGGTTTCAATTCCGTGCACGGGCGCATGCCGTCGGTCGCAACTGGGGCCAACATGGCCAACCGCGAGCTTTACTGCATCGGGGTATCGGGCGACGGCGACAGTGCCTCCATCGGCATGGGGCAATTCGCGCATGTCGTGCGACGACGCATCAACATGTTGTACATCGTCGACAACAATGGCACCTACGGTCTTACCAAGGGACAATTCTCGGCGACCAACGACAAGGGCTCGACGTCCAAGAAAGGTGTGCCGAACCTGTACGAACCCATCGACCTGGTCAGTATGGCGTTGCAGCTCGGCGCGAGTTTCGTTGCGCGCAGTTTCTCGGGCGACAAGCGCCAGCTGGTCCCGTTGCTCAAAGCCGGGCTGCGACATCAAGGTATGGCGTTCATCGACGTCATTTCACCCTGTGTGGCTTTCAACAACCACAACGGCTCGACCAAGAGCTACGAACACATCCGCCATCACGGGCAGAACGTCGTGAACGCGGACTACATCACCGAGCATGATGAGATCACCGCCGACTACTCCCCGGGGACGATCGAGGACGTCGCGATGCCGGACGGTTCGACGCTGCGGATGTACAAGGTCGATGAGCACTACGACCCGCATGACCGCGTGGCTGCACTCAATTACGTGCAGCGGCGTCAAGTGGAAGCCGGTGAGGTCGTGACCGGGCTCCTTTATGTGGATCCGGACGCTGCTGATTGTCACGATGTGCTCGGCACGGTGGACCGACCGCTCAACGAGTTGACCGAGACCGACCTGTGTCCGGGCAGCGCCGTGCTGGAAACCATCAACGCAAGCTTTCGCTAAGGCGTTGCCCTTCGACCGATCGGCACTTAGTCGATCTTTTACAACGCCCGCACATTATTTGTGCCCGTGGCGGTTGCCGTCATTTACGCACTCAATATAATGGCGCCGCCTTCTCCCTTTACATGAGGATTCGACGTGGCACTACCCAGCCTTGACGACTACTTCCCGGATTGGAAAGAGCGCGAAGCTTTGGCCGAGGCCATGATCCCGCTCATCGGCAGGCTCTATCGGAACAACGTCGTGACCTATTGTTACGGTCGCGCGATGTACAACCAGAGCGTGACTCAGCTCATGAAGACTCATCGCTACGTTCGCCAGATTGCGAAGAACGAGCTTTCCGAATTCGAGAGCTACCCGATTCTGGAGGCGATGGCCAAACTGGACCTCGGCCCCAGCCACATCGACGTCGGCAAACTGGCCACCAAATACATGGAAGAGGTCGAAGGCGGGGAGATCTCCGCGGATGACTTCGTCAGGCGCGAGTGCGCCGAGGTCATCGGACGGGACGTGCCGCCGCTACCCGAACCACAGGACATCGTCCTCTACGGTTTCGGACGTATCGGTCGTCTTTTGGCCCGCCTGCTGGTGGAGAAGACCGGCAGCGGTCATCAGTTGCGCGTGCGTGCCATTGTCGTGCGCAAAGGCAGCGAAAACGATTTGATCAAGCGCGCGAGCCTACTGCGGCGCGATTCGGTGCACGGCAGTTTTCAAGGCACGATTCGGGTCGATGAGGAAAACAGTTGCATCATCGCCAACGGCAACGTCATTCATGTGATTTACGCGAGCAATCCTGCCGAAGTCGACTATGAGGCCTACGGCATCAAGAACGCCATCGTGATCGACAACACCGGTGCGTGGCGTGACGCGGAAGGATTAGGGCAGCACGTCAAAGCCAAAGGCGCCTCCAAAGTCATTCTGACAGCGCCCGGTAAGGGTGCGATCAAGAACATCGTCAGTGGCGTGAACTCCAAGGAGATGGAAAGCTCCGACACGATATTGGCTGCGGCCAGTTGCACGACGAATGCCATCGTACCGGTGCTCAAGGTGATGAACGACGAGTTCGAAATCGTGCATGGGCACATGGAAACCGTTCACGCCTACACCAACGATCAAAATTTGATCGACAACTATCACAAGAAGAACCGTCGCGGCCGTGGCGCGCCTTTGAACATGGTCATCACCGAGACCGGCGCCAGCAGTGCCGTGGTCAAATTGCTGCCGGAACTGGCCGGCAAATTGACCGGTAACGCCATTCGGGTGCCGACGCCCAACGTGTCGCTGGCGATACTGAACTTGACGCTCGGACGCTCCACTACGAGAGAAGAACTCAGCGACTTCTTGCGCTACTCGAGCTTGCACAGTCACTTACAACGACAAATCGATTACACGACTTCACCGGACATCGTGTCCTCGGACTTGGTCGGTAATCGTCATGCCTGCATCGTCGATGGCGAAGCAACGATCGTGGATGACAATCGCGCGGTACTCTACGTGTGGTACGACAACGAATTCGGCTATGCGTGTCAGGTCATTCGTGTGGTGCAGAAGTGGGCGGGCATTTCCTACCCGTTGATACCGCAAGATGTTGATAAGATGGGCTTTTAAAACTAGCCGTCTATCGTTCCTACGCTGCTATGACAATCCGCACGCGCATTGCTCCCTCACCCACGGGGGATCCCCACGTGGGTACGGCCTACATGGCGTTGTTCAACTGGGCATTTGCAAAGCAGCATGACGGGACGTTTGTGCTGCGCATCGAAGATACCGACCGGGTGCGCAGCACGCGGTCGTCGGAAGCCGGAATTTTCAACGCGTTGCGTTGGCTGGGGCTCGAATGGTCCGAAGGGCCGGATGTCGGCGGTGAGTACGGACCCTATCGGCAAAGCGAGCGCAAGGCGCTGTACGGGGAGCATATACAGCGGTTGCTGGATGCAGGTCACGCCTTTCATTGTTTTTGCAGCAAGGCGCGCCTCGATGAAGTACGCGCTGCCCAACAAGCGGCCAAAGAGACGACGCGCTACGACGGTCACTGCCTGAGTCTTGACGCAGCTGAGGTCAAACAACGCATCGATGCCGGTGCAGAGCATGTGATTCGCATGAAGGTGCCGGAGTCGGGGGACTGTGTATTCACGGATCTTTTGCGTGGTGAAGTGCGCATTCCGTACGGTCAAGTGGACATGCAGGTACTCATCAAAGCCGACGGTATGCCGACGTATCACTTTGCGGTCGTAGTCGACGATCATCTGATGCAAATCTCGCACATCATTCGCGGGGAAGAGTGGCTCAGTTCGGTGCCGAAGCATCAGCTCTTGTTCGAATATTTCGGCTGGGACATGCCGGTGCTGGTGCATCTGCCGTTGCTGCGCAATGCCGATCAGAGCAAGCTGTCCAAACGCAAGAACCCGACCAGCATCAACTATTATCGAGACGAAGGGTTTCTGCCGGAGGCGCTGCTCAACTATCTGGCGCTGATGGGGTACTCGATGCCCGATGAGCGGGAAATCTTTTCGTTGACCGAGTTAGTGGACGACTTCGACATCAATCGGGTCTCGGTGCGCGGACCGATTTTCGATCCGACCAAACTCGCCTGGTTGAACGGGCAGTACTTGCGAAAACTGTCAGCGCAAGAATATGCCAGGCGCGTGCAAGAGTGGATGCTCAATCGCTCGCGGCTCGAGCCGTTGATCGAGCTCGTGCAACCGCGAGCCGAGAAGCTTAACGAGATCGTACCGCTGGTGGATTATCTGCTGGGCGCGCGGGCACCGCTCACCGAAGCGGACTTCGAACACAACAAGCTCAAGCGCGACGACACGGTCCGTGTGTTGCACCATCTCGAGAACGCGTTCAATGAGATGCGCGAGTGGGAGCGTGACGCCTTGTTCGCTGCCTGCCAACATCTGGCGCAGGCCTGTGACCTGAAGATACGCGACTTCCTGTTCCCGCTCTTCGTCGCCATCAGCGGCAGGGGCGTGGCGGTGGATCTGATGGACGCCATGGCCTGGCTTGGCCCGGATCTGTGTCGAGCCCGCATCCGCGATGCGCTCGAGGTGCTCAAACTGTCCGGCAAGGAACGCAAACGCCTGGACAAAGCGCTCACCAGCATTGGGGTCGGAGACAATTAGCCTCAGATGAATTGGGGTCGGAGACAAATTGTTGCCGGGAAATCTGTCTCCGACCCCAAATGCCCGACCCCAAATGCCGCAGCGAATTGTGTCTCCGACCCCAATTCCTGTACTATCTGCGCGCTCCGAAGTCGGGGGTTTTTCGGGGTGTTTGGGGGCCATAGCTCAGCTGGGAGAGCGCGTGAATGGCATTCACGAGGTCGGGAGTTCGATCCTCCCTGGCTCCACCAAATCCAATTCATAGTGGATGAGCGATCGAATGGAAGTGCCTTCAGGGTGGCGCCACGACGATGACAAGCTGATGCGGACGTTCACCTTCGCCGACTTCGTGCAGGCGTGGGGCTTCATGAACCAAGTCGCACTGCTGGCCGAGAAGATGGATCACCACCCCAACTGGAGTAACGTGTACGGCACCGTAGAAATCGCTTTAACGACGCACGATGCAGACAATACCGTCACCGATCGCGATCTGCGCCTGGCCGAGGCGATCAACGCGCTGCTGTAGGGCCGCAGGACAATCAACATCAATGTCGACAGGTTGCGGGCAATGTATGGATTGGTTAACGTTGGCGGTTGGCGTGAGGCATCGAGAACAAAACGATTCGGATCAGTTACCTGATCTAAGCATTTGAGGACTAAGGACTTTTTGATGGCCAAAATTACCTATATAGAACACGATGGCACCGAGCACACAATCGATGCAGAAAGCGGCACGACTGTGATGAATGCAGCGTTGGATAACCTCGTGCCGGGCATCGACGCGGATTGTGGCGGGGAGTGCTCGTGCGCGACTTGTCACGTGATGGTCAACGAGGCGTGGGTGGCCAAAACCGGCTCACCCAGTGAAACCGAAGAGTCCATGCTCGACCTCAATCCGGAGCGTCAAGCCAACTCACGACTATCCTGTCAGATCACGGTGACCGACGATCTGGATGGACTCATCGTGCAACTGCCGGAATTTCAGTTCTAGTTCAACTCGGGAGAAGCAGCATGGCCGAAGCACTCGCCCCCCGCATGATCGATCTCGACCCCGCCACCGTACCCATCGAAGACATCGATGTCAGTCAGCGTGAGTTGTGGGCCGAGAACAAGAAGTGGGATTTCTTCACGCGCTTGCGCGACGAGGCACCGATCCACTACTGCCCGGACAGCGAGTTCGGTCCCTATTGGTCGGTGACGCGGTTCACCGACATCATGGAGGTGGAAAAGAACACAGAAGTGTTTTCCTCCGACCCCACCATCGTCATCGACGACCCGGAAGAGGATTTCGAGCTGCCGATGTTCATTGCGATGGACCCTCCCAAGCACGATGAGCAACGCAAGACCGTGCAGGGTGTGGTGGCGCCGCAAAACCTCAAAGTGCTGGAATCGACGATTCGCTCGCGAGTGCAAACCATCCTGGATTCGCTGCCGGTCGGTGAGACGTTCAATTGGGTGGATCTCGTCTCCATCGAACTGACGACACAAATGTTGGCCACACTTTTCGACTTTCCCTTCGAAGACCGGCGCAAGTTGACGCGCTGGTCGGATGTCGCTACCGGCGGTCCGGAAACCGGTATCGTCGAGTCCGAAGAACAGCGGCGCGAAGAGCTGTATGAATGTCTGGCGTACTTCACACGTCTGTGGCAGGAGCGCGAGCACGGTCCCATGGGTAACGATCTGGTGTCGATGCTGGCACATGGCGAGGCGACCAAAGACATGGAGCCGCAGGAGTTTCTAGGCAATCTGGTGCTCTTGATCGTCGGTGGCAACGACACCACCCGTAATTCGATCACGGGCGGGGTCATCGCGTTGAACGAGAACCCCGGCGAGTACGCTAAGTTGCGCAACAATCCCAAGATCATTCCCAACATGGTCTCGGAGATCATTCGCTGGGTGACACCGCTCGCTCATATGCGGCGTACCGCCACGCAGGACTATGTCCTTGGCGGACAACAGATCAAGACCGGCGACAAGGTTGTCATGTGGTATGTCTCCGGCAATCGCGACGAGCGCGCCATCGATCGGCCGAACGAGTTCATCATCGACCGGCCTCGTGCGCGCCAACACTTGTCATTCGGCTTCGGTGTGCACCGTTGCATGGGCAACCGACTGGCAGAAATGCAGCTGCGCATCTTGTGGGAGGAAATCCAGAAACGCTTTCACTTCATCGAAGTCGTGGGTGAGCCGGAACGCATTCCATCCAACTTCGTTCACGGCTTTGCCGAACTCCCCGTCAAGTTGCATCCGCTGTAGGGAAGGGAAGCGCCTAGGCGATCAGAAAATCGCTGATCTGAATCTCCGCACCGTAGTCCGCGTAGTCGCCCGCACTGCGTCCCGCGCGAAACGCGCCCCAGTTGATGGGGCGATAGCGTGGAGCTTCGTCTTCGCGTAGCGGTTTGTAGTCGTAGTCATACGCAGGATTCAGAAAGTAGGGCAGGCTGTAGCGTTGCGCTTCGCTGTTGGCGAGCACACGATGCAGAGGCGCTCGAAAGCGGTCGTTCGACCAGACTTGGACGATGTCCCCGACATTGATGATCAACGACTCCGCCACCGGTGTCACCGTGTGCCAGCGATTGTCCTTGTAGACTTGCAGTCCCGGTTGCGGATCTTGCCACAGGACGGTCACAGCGCCCGCATCGGTGTGGTGACTGATACCCAGGTGACCGTCGTCCGCCACTAGCCCCGAGGCTTGACGTGCCGGTGTCGCGCAGGGTGGGTAGTAGTTCAGTCGCAAGAAGCTCGAGTGCTCGTCGAAAGCCCCGCTCACCTTGGCGTAAGGATCAATGCAGCGCGCTATGGCCGCGGCCACCCCGAGGGCCACCCGATGATACTCGTCGGCGATCGCTTCGAACGTGTCTTTGAAGCCGGCCAGCTCGGGCCATTGTGGAAATGACCCCGCCAGCGGTCCGCTGTCGGCGGGTGCGCCAATATCGAGAATTTCTTTCCAGTCGCGCTTGTTCTTGGTGAGCTCGGCATCGTTGTATCCCCAGCTGTTGCGTTCCGACCGGCGGAGGGTGTTCTTGACGGCGGTTGGCTGGGCGAAGAACGCCGCCATGTGCGCGGACGCTCGCGCTTGCAGGTTGCCGGGCACGCCGTGGTTGACCAGCGCAAAGAAGCCCCAGTCCTCACAGGCGCGTGACAGGCTGTCCGCCTCGAGTGCGGTGAAGTCGAGAATAGGTACGCTCACCGTTCGATTATACGATTTGGTCTGCTAGAGTGCTCGACGAAAAGGGCGCGGGATTGGGCACTGTATGGATTTGGGATTGGAAGGCCGGCTGGCTGTGGTCACAGGTGCCTCTAAAGGCATCGGTCTTGCGACGGCCGCCCAACTCGCTGCAGAAGGCTGCCATGTGCATCTGGTCGCGCGTACCGAGACCGATCTGCAAGTCGCGGAAGCTGCGATTCGCTCGCAAGCCAACGTCGAGGTGGGCTATACGTGTGCCGACTTGTCTGACTCGGCACAGGTCGACCGGCTATGTAGTGCCTTCGAGAATATGCACATCCTCGTCAACAATGCCGGAGCGATTCCGGCAGGAAGTATCGACGACGTCGGCGAAGCACGTTGGCGCGAAGCCTGGGATCTCAAGGTTTTCGGTTACATCAACATGTGTCGCCGTGCGTATGCCAACATGGCGCACAGACAGCAGGGCGTGATCATCAATGTCATCGGTGCCGGTGGTGAACGTCCGAGCGCGGGCTATGCTGCCGGGGCAGGGGGTAACGCCGCCTTGATGGCGTTAACACGGGCCATGGGAGGCGTTTCGCGTAGAGACGGTGTGCGGGTGGTAGGCGTCAATCCGGGGCAGATCGTGACGGAACGGTTGGAAACCATGCAGCGTACCCTGGCCGAGAAACGTTGGGGCGATCCCGAGCGGTGGCAGGAACTGTGGGATAGCCGTTATCCGCCTGGACAACCAGAACACATCGCGGCGATGGTCGCATTCCTCGCCAGCGACGTGTCAGCCAACACGACGGGTACGATCATCACCATAGACGGCGGACACTGTGCACGTTGAAAACAAGTCAGCAACTGAGTAGGGGGCACCTATGCCAACTTACGAGCGGGACGGAGCGATCATCAATTATCTGGACACGGGTGGCGACGGCGACGCCATACTCCTCATTGCCCCGGGGGGCATGAGATCGGCCATCTCATTCTGGTCCGGCACCCCGTGGGATCCCATCGAGCAACTTCGAGATACGTTCAGAGTCGTAGCCATGGACCAACGCAACGCAGGCGAATCGACGGCGCCCGTCACGGCAGAGGACGGGTGGCATACGTATACGGCTGACCAACTGGGTTTGATGGACCACTTGGGTATCGAGCGTTTTCACGTGGCGGGCATGTGTATCGGTGGACCCTATAGTCTGGGTTTGATTGAGGCGGCACCTACCCGGGTACTGAGCGCGACGCTCTTTCAATCGATCGGGCGCGACGATAATCGCGATGCATTCTATGCGATGTTCGACGACTGGGCCGAGCCGCTTAAGGCGAACATGTCCGAAGTCGACGCATCTGCCTGGACGAGTTTTCGCGAGAACATGTATGGCGGCGACAAGATACTCTTCAACGTCGACGAAGCCTTCGTGGCGGCTTGCAACACGCCGTTGTTGGTGCTGAAGGGGAACGATCTGTACCACCCGGCTTCGACATCGGACATGCTCGCGGCTACCGCACCCAACGCGACGTACATCGAGGTGTGGAAGGAAGGGGCTGACCGCGACGCGGCCATGACCGCATTCCGCCAATTCCTGGAGACACATGCCGCATGAGCGATTCGATGCCACTCTACGGTGCCATGAGCACCTTGCGAGCTGTCCGCCGTCTCAAACCCGATCCCATCCCCACGGACGTACTCGAGCGCATCCTGCAAGCGGCGGCGTGGGCGCCAAGCGGTGGCAATGTACAACCTTGGCGCATCGTCGCCGTCACCGATGTCGAACTGCGGCGGGCCATCGGCGACCTGTACCGCCCGCAATGGGCGCAGTATGCAGTGGGCGCGCGCAAGGGCTTGGCGGCGCTGCAAGGCGCAGCGCTTAGCAAACGCGAACGCATGTTGGATGCCTGCGATCATCTCGGCGAACACATGGGCGAGGCACCGGTCATCTTGGTGTTCTGTTTCAACCCGGACATGATGGCGATTACGGACGCCGGCCTCGATCGCCCGTCTGTGGTCGGCGGCGGTTCGGTGTATCCCGCCTTGCAAAATGCCATGCTCGCCTGTGTGAACGAGGGTGTTGGGTGTACGCTAACGACACTGTTGTGCTTCGATGAAGCGGCGATGAAAGAGCTGCTCAGTATTCCGGATGATTGGTATACGTGTGCCGTTATGCCCATCGGGTACCCGCTGTTAGGCGGCCACGGGCCGATTTCACGACGTCCGGTCACCAAGCTCTGTTACGGCGACCGCTTCGGCGAATCTCTCTAGATTGACGAAAAGTTAAAACGACACGGGGAAGCGTAGTGGAAGCATTCAATTGGTGGGCCATACTCGCGGCCACGGTGTTGGCGTTTGTGTTGGGCGGTCTGTGGTACGGACCCTTGTTCGGCAAAGCGTGGTTGGCGGCAATCGGCAAAACCGAGGCGGATATCGAGCCGACACCGGCGCCGTTCATCATCAGTTTTTTCACAGCTCTCCTGACCGCGGTGACGCTGGCCTGGCTGATTCATGCTTTAGGGATCACGACATGGCTGGGTGGATTGGTGCTTGGCGCGGTGACCGGAGTCGGATTCATTGCCACGGCCATGGCATCCGATACGGCGTTTTGCGGTTGGGGTGCGAGGCTGTTTGCCATTCAAGCGGGGTATCGCGTGTTGTATAGCATTCTCATGGGCGCGATACTGGGCGCTTGGCAGTAACTCAAATCTTTTAGGAAGCAATTATGTCCCTAGTCGCCGTGATGGAGACGAGCAAAGGCACCATCCGCTTGGATCTCTACCCCGAAGCAACGCCCAAGACCGTGGCCAACTTTGTCAACCTCGCGCAACGGGGATACTACGATGGCTTGAGTTTTCACCGGGTCATCGATGACTTCATGATTCAGGGGGGATGCCCGCTCGGTACCGGCACCGGTGGTCCCGGATATCGTTTCGAGGACGAATTCGTCGCCAGCCTGCGTCACGATGCACCCGGCAAGTTTTCCATGGCCAACGCCGGACCCGGCACCAACGGCTCGCAATTTTTCATTACACACGTACCGACACCCTGGCTGGACGACGCGCACACGATATTCGGCGCCGTGCAAGGCGATGGCGACCAAGCCATCGTGAATGCCATAGCACAGGGTGACACCATCTCCAAAATCACGATCGAGGGCGAAACAGGCGATCTCCTGGCACAAGTCGCTGAAGTACAAGAGTGGAATGCGACCTTAGATGCGGGATAGCGGTCCCGCTGCTAACACTCAGCGTTCTTTGCGCTTGCTCTGAACCCAGCCACGTCGTTCTTCATGGGTTGACCCACTGCGACGAAGTGATGCTGAGCGGCCCGTTACGGACGGTGCTGAAGACCGGTTCGCCCGCGCAGATTGTCGCTTCCCTGGCACCGGACGCGGCCAACAAATTCAGTGTCGATGTGCATGAACGCGGGGTGTCGGTAACTGCGGAAAGTGACGCGGCCGCTAAAATCGAACTGACCTGTCCTCAATGGGGCAAGCTGCGGACGCTGAAGCAAGTCGAGCTGTCCGCGGCCGCACCGTTACCTGGTCTCACAGAGCTCGGCATGTATGGGCATGCCGTTGCTGACTTGCGCGCAGTGCGCGGAGTGTCGCTGGATCTACGCGCGGCGGCCGATGCCAGTCTCAGCATCGATGAGGTCATGACCGACGAGTTGCAACTCATGGCTGCCGGAGACGCGCAAGTCGTGTTGACAGGGGAGGCCACGTCGGTGGAGTTGCATGCAACGGGCAGCGCGCAGGTGGATGCAAGTGCGTTACGGGCGCAACGGGTCACGCTCATGGGTAAAGGAGAAGCCACTATTGCAGTCTGGGCGACAGCTCACCTAGGCGGAGAAGTGGCACCGTCGGTCTCACTTGCGGTATCCGGCAATCCCGATCGCTCACTGACCGAAAGCCCCGCTACCGACTAGCATGGAGACGAGCCGATCAGGCGCTTGCCGTTGCGCCTGAGAGCAGTTCCTCGATCCAGGGTAGGTGCTCGCGCCCGATGAACACTTGACCACCCACAATGTAAGTAGGCGCGTCGATCACGCCAGCGTCTGCGGCACTGTGTAGCGCTTCCTCCAGCTCGTTGTTCGATGCCGGTCGGTAGGTCACACCCAACTCTTCAGCGATGCCGGTGAGTGTCTCGTCGCTGTTGAGATCGGCGCCGTCTCGCCAGTAGGCGGCGAACGCTGCTTCGACGAAGTTTTGGCAGTAGGGGCCTAAGCTCAGCAACGTGGCGAGTGCCAGGTCGGTCTGCCCCGGTGTGTCTCTAAACTGGAGCGGTACGCCCTGCACATCGGCGTAGAGCCGCCACACGCCGCGTCGATAATCGTCGCGAATGCGGAAATGCGTTTGGGTTTTTGTTTCGTCAGGCGCTTTTTGAAGCGGTGCCCTTTGCACGGTCCGGTAAGGATGCCACGCGATGCGTACACCAAGTTTCTCCGCCAGTGCCAGGCTCGGCTTGACCGCGAGGTAGCTGGCGGGGGATTTGAAATCGATGTAGAGGTCCATTGCCGCTTCTATGCCAGAATCTCTTGCGGTCATAAGGGGTATGCCACATCGGGTGGATCGCCGCGGCGACCGCGCAGGTGCCAGGCCACATAGGGCAAGTGTTCGCGACCGAAGAGGTACGTGCCGTCGAAAACGAAAGTCGGCACACCGAATATGCCGAGCGGGTGCAATTGTGCTTGAAGCGCGTCGTGAGCGGTGCGGCCGGCGCCCTGTGTGTAGTCGACAAAGCCGGTATCTGTCACTCCTGCTTCGCGAATGATAGAAGCGACGATGTGAGGATCTTCTATGTCGAGTTCACGCCGCCAGAAGGGGGGATAGATCGTCGTCAAAAACTTACCCATACGTGGGCGGTCCCGCTCGCTGACCCAGGTGATGGCCATGTTGGCGATGCTCGAATCCCAGATTTTTTGTGTGCCGTAGAGCCGATAGCCCTGACGGTCCGCGTAACGGCGAGCGTCCATGTAGGCATACTTTACGGAACCCCATTGGCTGGCCGAGCGTTTATTCTCGACGATCTTGCCGCTATCCGTCTTGCGTGCGGAGCCTAAGTAACTGGGAATATCCAATGTGAGCGGGCGCCAATCGAACTGCATGCCGAGTTGGCGCTCCAGCGCGAGCGTGGGTTGGAGCGCAACGAAAGCGTAAGGGCTCTTCACGTCCAGGTAGACGATGAGCGGTGCGTCGCTTTCGAGTGCCTGCATACGCTGAGCTTAACCTGCGTTGTGGATGGAGTGCGCTCGTCATTAAACCCTAAGATCGCATTGCAAAGAAGCGTACCGAAACTATGATGTGGCGATTTGTGAGCGGAGGAACGGGGATTGACGGATACCCTCTTGTTTGACGACCTGAAAGTCATCGACTGCGGCAGTTGGATTGCCGGACCGGTGGCGGCGACTATCCTGGCCGATTTCGGCGCTGATGTGATCAAGATCGAAACGCCGGAAACCGGGGATGGTTACCGAATGTTCAGTCCGAGCCTGGGTGCGCCCGATTCCACGATCAACTTCTGTTGGCAGATGGATGCCCGGAACAAGCGCTCGCTAGCCCTCAATCTCAAGTCTGAGGGTGGCCGCGAAGTGCTGCGGGCGCTGATCCGGGAGGCGGATGTTTTCGTGACGAACTTCAATGACGAGCAACGTGACGAATGGGGGTTGCAGTATGCCGATCTCCACGCCCTGAATCCGCGGCTGATCTACGCATCGCTGACGCCCTATGGCGAAAACGGCGACGAGCGGGATAAGGAAGCCTTCGATTTAGTCGCCTACTGGGGCCGCTCCGGGTTGATGGATCTGGTGCGTGCGACGGGTGCCGACCCCGCGCCCGCCTGTCCCGGCATGGGCGACCACCCCACGGCGGTTGCGATGTACGCGGCGATTACCACGGCGCTCTTGCGGCGGGCCCAAACCGGCGAGGGTTCGTATGTACACACCTCGCTATTGGCGAATGGTATTTGGTCGGCTTCCTGCATTGCCCAAGCCGTCTTCGTCGATGACGCTGAATTCACAGCTTATCGCCAGAGGGTGGGTCAGGCGTTCACGCGTTCGTTGTACGCAACGCGCGATCATCGCTGGTTGCAGCTCACCATGGTCCGCACACCTGAAGAGATGGATCGCCTCTTTACCGTGCTCGGTGTGCCCGAGTTGCTGGTGGATGAGCGCTTCAGCGATCCGGAGCTGCGCTTTGCGAACGGTTCTGCGTTGATCGAGTTGTTAAAACCGGTGGTTGCAACGCGCGATGCCAGCGATTGGCTTCGGGAATTCGAAGCTGCGCGGGTACCCGTGTCGCTCGTTGGGGAGGTGGAGGACCTGGCACAGGATAAACAGGTGGCGTTAAACGACATCCTCTTGCCGGGTGCCGACACCGGCATGAGCCAGGTCGTCAAACATCCGGTCAACGTCGACGGGTTGGCACGTGCCGCGGTCAGGCGTGCGCCCGAGATCGGCGAGCACAACGACGAGATTTTGCGCGAACTCGGGTATGACGACGCGGCAATTGCTGCGCTCAAGACTTCGGGTGTGGTTTAAAGCGGGAGCGTCATAACCCCAGCACATCCTTCGTACGGCGAAAGACACTGGCCGGTACCCCCAGGGTTTCCTTCAGCGCCACGTCGCGATCCCAGACGTTGTCGATGGCTGCAATCGCCTTGGCTTCGCGCCAACTGATGTGATTGATCTGATAGTAAGGCGAGACCAACGGGAAAAACTGCAGCGGCCAATCGGTGCCGTACAGCATACGTGCCGTGACATCGGCCTGATTGAGCGCGTCGGCCAGGTAATTGAGCTTGTTGAGTTGCGTGAGACTCGAGATTTCGGTGTACAGGTTGGGGTGTTCGTCGAACATGGTGAGAATGCGCTCGTAGTTGTCCATACCCTCCGTCGTGCCCGTAGTGGCAATGTGTGCGGCGATGACGGTCACGCCCAGCGAGAGCGGCAGGGTGAGGCGTCGTGGATCGCCGTATTCGTCCTTGGCATCCGCGAACGAACGCTCTTGCCCCGCATGGGAAAGGAGGGGGATCTTAAGGCGCGCCATTTCCTCGTAGAACGCTGTATGTGCCGGATTGGCCGGATCGATGTGCATGATGTTGGGAATCCATTTGATCAGTACCGCCCCCTGCGCTTTGACGGTGCGCAATCGATCGACCGCGTCGGCGCGGTTGGGATTGATGCTTGCACCGAATTCGAGGTTGGCATGTTCGGCCGTTTTACGGGCCACGAAATCGTTGGGTACGTAAATCTGCGTCAAGCGTTTGTCGACGTTGCCCTGCGCATCGATGACACCATCCATGGCGAGTATCACGGCTTTGTCGATACGCGACGCCGCGTCTACGCTTTCGGCGATGGCATCGATGACGTATCCGTCGCCATGCTGCTCCAGTTCCGCTTCGGTGACACCCATCGCCCATAAATAGACAGGAAATTTGTAGCTGTCGCGCATGGCGGCATTGATGAAGGCCCCGCTGTCGCCGTGCCCCATCCCGGCGGTGTGCACGTGCACATCGATGAATCGCTCGGTGTTGGTCGGCAGCGTGGCCGGTGGAATCGACCACCAGAGCGCCGCGGGAATGAACAACACACCCAGTACGGTGAGCGTTTTCTGCATGCTGTTTAAGATCCCAAGTGGTCGAGTGGCAGTGCAGTACTCGATTTGATGCGCTCCATCGCAAACGATGACGAGACGTCATGCATGGGTGCGGTGGCGATGAGCTTTTTATACACACGGTCGTAGTCGTCGATGTCCTGGACCACGATCTTGAGCAGGTAGTCGGTATCTCCGCTCATGCGATAGAACTCGACGACTTCTGGCAGGTCTTTGATGCCGGCCGCAAATTTTTTCAGCCAGCTCTCATTGTGCTCGTTCGTCTTGACTGAGACGAAGACCGTCACGTTGAGACCGAGCGCGCGTTCGTCCAGGAGCGCTACCCTGCGGCGGATGATCTTGGCTTCCTCCAGGCGCTTGATGCGGCGCCAGCAGGCGTTCGTGGACAGGCCCACGTCTTCGGCGATGTCGGCGACTGCTACGCTGGCATCCGTTTGCAAGCGACGCAGAATCTTGCGGTCGTATCCGTCTAGTTCGAGCATATCGAGAAAATATACCGATTAATTCGAAAAAATCGAGAAATATTTCCAAATTACATGCGATCTATGGCTAGTTTTGTGAACATCTCATCCTCCGTCGGGACTAGGATGAGATCATGAGTGTCACCATCCATCCGTTTCTCGAACCGTCCTCGGGTTCGTACACGTTCGTGGTGGTGAGTTGCCAGTCACGTACGTGTGCCATCATCGATCCAGCCCTGGGTGTCGCCGACTGTGACGGGGAAACCCATCTGAACACGGACATTGCCGATTCCATCGTCGATTGGATCAAGGCCCAGCACTTTGTAGTGCGGTGGATCCTCGAGACCCATGTGCACGCAGACCGACCCAGTGCAGCGGGATATTTGAAGTCCAGATTCTTGTGCGCCAAAACCGCCATCGGTGCTAAAACGCCGAATATCGAGGGCTACGACGTGCTCTTGACCGAAGGCGAGAAGATCTGCCTCGGTACCGATTGCGGGCGTGTGCTGGAAACCCCGGGGCACACGCCGGGGTGTGTGAGCTATCAGTTCGAAGACGCTGTGTTTGTCGGTGACACCTTGTTCATGCCGGACACGGGCACTGCACGGTGCGATTTCCCGGGAGGCTGCGCGCACCAGCTTTATAGTTCCATCCAACGAATTCTCGACCTGCCGGAGAGCACGCGCATCTACGTCTGTCATGACTACGGCGGTGACGGTCGCCGCTACCGGTTCGTGACGACCGTAGAAGAAGAACGCCAGTCCAACATTCATGTCGGCGCCAAGAAGTGTGTCGATGAGTTCGTGCGCAAGCGTACCGAACGCGACCGTACATTGGCCGCACCCCGTTGGTCGGCGTTTTCCATTCCCGCCAACCTGCGGTGTGCCCAGCTCGATGAGGCTCAGCGTATGCTCGGCGAGGTATCGTGACAGCGGGGCAACTTGCGCACGTCAAACGCGAGACGTTGACCAAATCGCTTGCCTGGTGCGGCATTGCACTGTCGATCGCCGCAGGCGTTTTCTACCGCAATCCGGCCCTGGCATTGTTGGGTACGTTGGCGGTGCGGCTCATTCTGGACGTCAATCCCATCGCATCCAGCAGTAAGTACTCCAAGCTGAGTTTGCAGACCGCCATCGTGCTGCTCGGACTGACCTTGGGTCTCGACCAGTTAGTGGACCATTCCGCCGAGTACGGGGTGATCGTCGCCATCTACGTCGTCGGTACGTTGGTGCTCGGCGCCGGGCTGGTGTGGCTGATGCAGCGTCTACGGCGCCGGTCCGCAGCGGACCAGGATGGGGACATCAAGGAACCCGCCTTGCTAACCGCGGGTACGGCCATCTGCGGCGGCACGGCCATTGCGACCTTGGCACCCCTGATGGACGCCCAATCGAAGCAGTTCGCGGTGGCGGCAGCCCTGGTGTTTCTGCTGAATATCGTTGCGGTCTTCACCTTCCCCTGGATCGGCCAGTGGTTGAACCTGAGCCAGGAAACGTTCGGTGCGTGGGTTGCACTGGCGGTACACGACACCAGCTCCGTGGTGGCTACGGCCGCGATTTACGGCGACCAAGCGACTGCCGTGGCGACGACGGTGAAACTCGGCCGCACCCTGTGGCTGATCCCGCTGGCATTTGCCGTGAGCTTGATCTACCGCCAGGGCGACGCCAAGCTGCGCGTCCCCCTGTTCGTCGTGCTGTTTGTGGCCGCGGCAGGGCTGGCCAGCCTGCTGGATCTTCCGGCGGCCGTAACGCAAGGGGTGGCCACGGTCTCCAAGGCGCTACTGGTGTTTGCGCTGGCGATGATCGGCTTGGACATCTCCCGTGCCACGCTTAGGACCATACGTCCCTCGACCTTCGCCTTCGGCATCGGTCTTTGGGTGCTGGTGGCGCCCGCGGCACTCCTGCTGGTGTTGTACTTGTAGCCCGAACTCGGACGTCTCATGCAATCGGAGGCGGCCGATGAATTGGGCATAACGATAGTTCGAATCGATATTTTTAATGTGCGCCCGGTTCACGGCACAATCGGCCGCGTTATGACGATTCGTACTGTTAAAATCGATTCCTTAAGCCTTGTCGCTCTAATCCTCTTTGTGGGTTACGCGGTACTGCCTTTCCTTTCCTGATTATCTCCGCCTGATTTCTCTCCAGCCTTGCCGCTGCGCACGCGCGATCGAGTTGGAAAACTTTTTTTATCTTGCTGTCTTGACAGCGATCCACCTTGCGCCTAAAAAACGCTCCATAACCGTTCGAGTTTGGGTAGCGTCGAGGGGGGATCCCATTGACCGCGGGAGAGCACGAGAGCTCAGAACAAACGGGTGAAGCACGCAACCGTACTGAAGATCCAGCGACGGAGACGGCCGCTGCGGAAGCGTTCGACAGTGACGCCGATGAGGGCGAGCGAGACGAGTTCGAGAGCGACGAGGACGTCAGTCCCGACATCGAAGCGTTCGAGGGCGAGGAGGAGGACGACGACGAGGATGTCGATGCCGTAGTAGAACTGTCCGGTCGCGAACAAAATGCCCGCTCGCTGGAGATTCGTCGCGCCATCGAGGAACGCCGCGAGAAAAAACGCCTGCAGGAAGATCTGGATTACCTGGACTTCGACGACGACTGAGTTCAGCTTGCCCCCCTAGAGTGTTCCCATCGCATTGTTAGTCGATTTCGCGTACCGTCCTGCGCGACGTTTGTAAGACTGTTGCGAATTTGAAATCGAACCCATCTTCCATGCCGATTCCCCCAGTGCGCGATGTTGTCCTGCTCGGTGGGGGTCACGCCCACGTTCAGGTGTTGAAACGGTTCGGCATGCGCCCTCAACCCGGTGTGCGTTTGACGTTGATTACGCGCGAACTGAAAAGCCCATACTCGGGGATGCTGCCGGGCTGCATTGCAGGGACCTACGAAGAAGAAGACATTTTCATCGAGTTGGTGCCTTTGTGTCAGTTTGCAGGCGCGCGCTTGATTCACGCGGAAGTCGATGCGCTGGATTTGGCCGGTCAGTATGTCTTGGTCTCCGGTCGCCCTAAACTTCGCTACGACTATCTCTCCATCAACACAGGTGCCGTGCCCGTCGGTTCCCATCCCGGCGCGACCACCGTTAAACCCATCGGCGAATTCTTACCGAAGTGGCGGGCGATCGTTGAGCGTTTTACTACCAAACAATCGATAGCGATTGTAGGCGCGGGTGCGGGTGGACTTGAGCTCGCCTTCGCGGCCGTGCGTGTCCTTGAATCGCTGTCGCCCACCATCAAACTCGTTGGACCGGCACTTCTTCCGGGACATTGCGAAGCTGCACGCCAAATCGCTTCGCGGCGCCTCGCAGAGGCGGGTATTCACTGGATTGCGGGACGCGCACGCGAAGAGCGCGAACAGGGCATCGAGCTCGAAGACGGTCGGCACGTGGCTGCAGACTACGTACTATGGGTCACCGACGTGCACGCGCCACCATGGCTCGCCACTTCAGGATTGTCCGTGGACTCTTCCGGCTTCATGAACGTTGATCATCACTTGAACAGCACCTCGCACCCCAACGTATTCGGCGCGGGCGATGTCGTGCACCTCGTCGGCCAGGTGCGGCCGAAGTCGGGTGTGTATGCCGTGCGTGCGGGCCCAGTCCTCGCCGCCAATCTCTCGCGCGTGGTGAGAGGCAGGCCACTCAAGCGCTATCGCGCGCAACTGGAGCACCTGGCGCTGATCGGCACCAGCGATGGGCGGGCGCTGGCATCCCGCGGGCGGTGGGCGCGATATGGCACCTACTGGTGGCGATTGAAAGATGTCATCGACCGGCGCTTCATGGCGAAGTTCAATGAGCTGCCCGTAATGGACGCAGCGTCTGCGAAGTTGCCGGAACACCTGCGGGACGAGTTGCCGGACGATCTGATGCGGTGCGGGGGGTGCGGCGCGAAATTGGCTGCAGATCCTTTGCGCCGAGTGCTTGCCCAACTGCCCGAGCAAAACGGCGCAGACGTGTTGTTGGGGATCGGTGACGACGCGGCACAGATCTGTAACTCGGGCGCATCGACGCTGCTCACCGTGGATGGCTTTAGAGCCATGATTAGCGATCCCTACCGCTTCGGTCGCATCGTTGCCCACCACAGCCTGAACGACATCTACGCCATGGCGGCCACCCCGCGTGCAGCGCTTGCGTTCGTCACGTTGCCGCTGATGAGCGATACGATGATGGAAGAGGATTTGTTGCAGATCTTGAGTGGGATCACCGACGTGCTCAATGCCCATGGCGCAAATCTCGTCGGCGGCCACTCGGCAGAGGGTGCTGAGTTCAGTGTCGGCTTGACCGTCGTCGGACACGCGGGTACGGATGGACAGGTGTTGACGAAAGAGGGTGCCCAACCGGGCGATGCGATCGTTCTGTGCAAGGCGTTAGGCACCGGCGTGTTGCTGGCCGCGGCGATGCGCGGTCGCGCGGGTGCCAAGGCGTTCGGAGCCGCGATCGAATCCATGGATCAAAGCAATGCACCTGCCGCGCAGATCATGGTCGCCCACGATGCGCGCGCTCTGACCGACATCACCGGTTTCGGCCTGGTCGGTCACCTCGGTGAGGTCTTGCGCGCATCGCAGTGCGGTGCGCGGATCGATCTCGATGCCGTACTTTTTTTGCCAGACGCTGTGGAAGCCATCGAATTCACGCACAGTTCGCTGCATGACGCCAATACCCAGGCGTTGACCGACTTCGTCATCGAAGGTGTCGCACACGACGACCCGCGTGTGCGGCTGTTTGCCGATCCGCAGACGTCGGGTGGGTTGTTGGCCTGCCTGCCACAAGGTACGAGCGCCACGGTCGTCGAGGCGCTGCGTGAGGCGGGCTATACCGCCTCGTGCATCGGCCAGGTCACCGCGGCGAGTGAATGGCGTATCGTCGGATGACACCGCAGCTTGTCGTCGTGACCGATCCCATGTGCTCGTGGTGTTGGGGCATGGCCGCGGATCTGGAGGATTTTCTGGGCGATACGCCGCCGGTGCCCATCGAGCTCATGCTGGGCGGCATCAATACGCACGGTACTCAACCGATCGGCGATTACGGACGACGCTACCTGATGCGGTTGTGGCGTGAAGTCGAAGCGACGACGGGGCAGCCATTCGGTTATCGGCTGCCGCCATCTTACGTACACAATTCCGCCCCCGCCTGTGCCGCATTGGAGTGGCTGCGAGGACACGGCGCGTCGGCCAAGGATGTTTTTACGGCACTGCACGTCATACAGGAAGCGTTCTTCGTGCAGGCGGCCGATGTCACCGCAGCGGAAGTGTTGGCTGAATTGCTCGCCGAATTCGGTGCCACCGCGCAAGACATCGTTACCGCGCAATCCGACCCGGCCATACGCGAACGGTTACGCTTTCAATTCGACAGTGCCGGTGCCTACGGCACGAATGCCATGCCCAGTCTGCTCGTGCGCCGTGGCCACGAACTGAAGTTGTTGGCAGGCGGGTATGTCGATGCCGCAATGATGCGCACGCTCATCGCTGAACTCAACACGTAAACTAGAAAAAGTCGGCGACGGCGGGCCGGAATCTGTCCATGTCCACCAGAAACGAATCGTGTCCCTGTATGGATGCCATACGGTGAAAGGTGACTGTCTCCACATGAGCATCTAGGTGTAACGCCAACTCTTCCTGTTGTGAGATGGGAAACAGAAAATCGGTTTCGACACCGATCACCAAGGCGGCTTCGAGATCTAACGATGAAAAACTCGAGTCGAGACTGCCGCCGTGGTCGGCTGCATCGAACAAGTCCATGGCACGGGAAAGGTAGAGGTAGCAGTTGGCGTCGAAAGTGCCGATGAAGCGGTTCGCATGACTTTCCAGATACGATTCCACCTCGAAGTCGATGCCGAACGGGTTGTCCGGTTCGGCAAAGTCCGGTGCGCGCTCGCGACCGAAGCGGTCGGCCCACTCAGCGGCGGAACGGTATGTGATCATGCCGAGCTTGCGCGCCAGGCGCATGCCGGTGATGGGACCCGGTGTGCCGATTGCGTAATTGCCGTCGTTCCACGCTGGATCCTTACGAATGATTTCACGCTGCAGCGAGCGCAGTGCGATCGAAAACGGCAGGCTGCGTGCTGCGGATGAAATCGATACCAGGCGGCGGCTGCGGTCCGGGTGCAGAAGGGTGAACGCCAGTGCGCTCATGCCGCCCATTGACGACCCGACCACGGTATGCACCACGTCGATGTTCAGATGGTCGAGGACATGGGTGGCGGCGTTGGCGATATCTTCCAGCGTGAGCACGGGAAACGTCAGACGGTAGTAGGCGTCGGTTTCCGGGTCGATGCTGGCCGGACCGGAGGAACCGAAGCAACTGCCGAGGGAGTTGATACAGACGACGAAGTAACGGTTGGTATCGATGGGTTTGGCAGGGCCGACCATGTCTTCCCACCAACCGGCGGACGGGTCCTCGTTGGACGAACAAGCGTGCGCTGACGGCGACAACCCGGTGAACAATAGCACGCAGTTGTCTGCTTGCGCGGAGAGCTCTCCCCAAGTTTCGTACGCCATCGTCGGACGCACGAGTACACCGCGTTTCATCGCAAATTCGCCGGATAGCGTCAGTGAACGAGTGGCGCTCACTCAGCCCCCTGCCGCATTGGATTCTGTTTCTGCCAGACGCTCCTGCATGCGCGCACCACGCAGAACGTTGGGCAAGGCGTAGTTGCCTTCGTGGCAGGCAAACTCGTACAACGGTCCGGCTGTAACGCCGCGTGAAGCCTGGTCTGTCGTCATGGGTACCGACACCGTCCAGGGCTGCGTGAAACTTTGCGGATCTTCTACCGTAAACTCATATGCCATTGAGGTCGCGTCAACGCGGCGTAAGCGTTCGGTGATCTTCAAGCTGGGGCGCGCAGCGCGCCAGGGCCACGCCCAGTAGTAAGTCGATTTGTCGATGAACTGGTCCGAGACGATGACCAGCGTATCGCCCTCCCAATGCGCGCGACTGTCACCGAGCCACAGACCAACGTTCTCATGAAGGGGAGCGGTGTCTTGCAGGGGGATGATGCGGTATTCGTGGTACATCTCGTGATTGATCGCCAGATAGTCTGGCGTCTGGAAAATCTGAAAATTCATGTTGTAGGGTTGTAGGGGCGCCATCGTGACACCATCGGACAGACATCGCTCTCCGGTATCCAAGTCGGCGTAACTGTCGAACGGACCGACGCCGTAGCGTGCCCGTTGCGCGTCCGACGCGGCCTTGGCCTGGGGCTTCCACGGGATTCTGCCGTCGGGGGGATCGACAATCAGTGCCGTGCGGCCGTCCTCGAGCGCACGCATGCCCGGGTCGAGCCATTCGCGATTATAGCCGCCGACACTGCCTGGCGGCGGCGAGGCCGCCAGTTTCTGCAAGGCTTGTTCGGCGGCCACCGCCATTTTGTCCCGTTCCTCTTTGGACAGCGTTGCGTCTATGTCGGTTGCTTCCGGACGCTCCAGCGGTGTCAATGTCGCCGTCGTCCACACGCCCTGCAAATCCGGCGCACCCCAGGGGGTTGTCGGCGGTGAAGCCGCCTGTTCTGCAAACACAATGGCGGCGAACCCTACGACGGACGCAAACACACCGGGTTTGAGTAAACTTCTAATCTTCATCGTCGGTCTCATTCGTTGGCTTGGACAAATCGCCATACATCCACTCCTCGACGAACTCCACACACTTAAAGTCCAACAAGCGCGCGTTAGGGTTCATGTTGCGATACAGAATCACCTCGATGCGCCAGGGTTCAGTATACGTCTCCGGATCGGTGAGGGTCGCTTGATAAAGCAGGTGATTGGGGCTCAGGAGCGAGTAGGACTCTTCCACATGCAGGGCGGAAGAGTGGTAATTACCCGCACGATCGAGCCAGGTCTTGTCGACTTGGTCAGTCACGTCAACGATGAGCCGGTCGTTGCCATCCCAGCGCCCGAGCGAATGACCCATCCAGCTCTCGACGGGGGCTTCGAATGCCGGTTGATCGATGTAGACGGTGCGGCTGGCTTGGGCAAACTGGTAAGCGATGAACAAGTGCTCGTCACTCTGCAGGATTTGCAGAGGATGACCCATGTAGTTGGCGCGAGGCACACCGGGTAAGTAACACTTTGCGGCGGGATCCAAATGCGCGCGGCCCGTGAAATTGGCCTGTTGCCTGGCCCGCGCGTCTTGACGATATGGAATCAGGCCTTTACGGCCGTCTTTGACCATGCCGACACCGGGCGGCATGGCGTCGAAAGCCGTCGCCTGCGCGCGTGTGCCGGTTTGGGCGATATGGGGTTCTACATTCCAATCGGCCGGGGAGAGCGCTTGCCAAATACCGCTCAAGTCCACGCGCCCATTGTGGGCACGCGGCAGCTCCTCCCCTCCCGTGCATATCGTGGTTGCGATACTCATCAGCGCGCAGGCCGTCGTTAGCGAAGCGAGGATCTTACGCGGCACTGTTTGCCTCCAGCATGTGCGAACGTATCTCAGCCCCGGCGGAAACTTCCTCGGCATCGTCGCCCGCAACCACTTTGAGATTCATGAGTCTGCAACCGGCTTTGACATGCTCGTTGAGTGTCTCCGCGATTTCGTCGGGTCGGCCGTAGGGTACGTAGCGTTCGAACTTCTCGAACGGCACTTTGTAGAATGCTTCCATGGCTTGCGCCACACGTTGGCGGGCTTGTGTTTTAGTTTCACCGACCCCGACCCAAGGCTGATAACCATGCAGCCATTCAACGTTGCCGCGACCGTTCGATTGCGCCTGCTCTGCGATGCTCTGCACGGCTGCGGCATAGCGCTTGGGCGAACACCAAACGCCGATCCAGCCGTCGCCGTGGTGTGCAGTACGCGTTAACGCTGCGTCAGCGCGACCGCCGATGAGAATGGGGATGGGGTGTTTTATGCGTGGCCGGATGCGTGCCTCGTCGATCTCGAAGAATCCACCGGTACGCGTTACGGTTTCACCGCGCATCAAGGCGCGCACGATGCCGAGCGATTCGTTGGTCAGTTTGCCGCGAGTGCGCGGATCGACGCCACACACTTCCACTTCGTGGCGGTCGTCCCCCCCAATCCCCACGCCGAGAATCATGCGTCCCGGCGCGATGGTGTCCATACTCGCGAGCTGGCGTGCTACGGGTAACGGGTGGCGCAGAGGCAGCAGGTAGACGCTGATCATCACGCCCAGCGTCGGATGCATACGAGACAGCGCCGCGACTTCGACGAATCCGTCCTTGCCGGAGCCGTCGCGGAACGAGACGTGATCTGCCATGTAGACATGATCGAAGCCGGCATCGGCAATGGCCGCCAGGGTGGCGAATTGATCGTCGTATGACTGTAGCCACAGTGCGGCAGGCGTGCAGAGCCCGAATTTGAGCGGCCCAAGGCGCATGGCTCGGTGCGATTCCCCGACAAAAAAGAGCCGGTACGTTAGTCGCTAGTGGGTGTCGAATGCAACCAATGCGCCGGAACGACACAACATCGAGGCGGTCAGAAACGCTTACTTGCGCAGGAATTTCGCAATCACGAGCCCAACCAGCCCCAAGAAAATCAACCCCATGGTGGCTGGATCCGGGGCTTCGAGCTTCCCGCGAATCGCACCCAGCTGGTCGGCTGCTGTATATAGGCTGCGGTACCGCCAACGGTTGATCGCGCCTGACACCTCAACCAGTTGTAGCACCACCGAGCCCATGGACGGAGTAGTGCGCGCTTGTATACCGAGTTGCACACCCGCGGCGAACCCCGGTCTGTCTCGCTCGCCGAATGGGCCAGCGACAATACCGCTGACGGTCTCCCTATACGGGTCGAGAAATGGGTCGAGTTCTACGGACTCGTTCGTGACCCATACGAGTGCGAGCAGGTTACCGAGAACGCATGCGACCATCGCTGCCCGGCCTAAGTGTTTGTTCATGTCTTGCCCTTCACCTGCCGCCCCAGCGGCAATAGCGGGGTAGCTACCTTACGAAGCAAGATCTGAGCCATGCGTAGTAAATGTCTATGTTTCAATGAGTTAGGGTTACTAAGTTAGGCGTGTGTAAAGATTTTTTACAGATTCGTTCGCGGTATGTTTGGACGATGTAAAAAATGCTTACAATGCCGACTGCTTTGCCGTCTTAGGAGTTGCCGTGCGTGAATGCATCAATCCGTCCGGCCTAGCACCGTCAGCGGGACAGAGCCAGGTGGTGGTCACGAGTGCCCGTAAGCACGCGTACCTCTCCGGTCAGGTCGCGGTGGATGTCGCGGGTCAAATCGTGGGGATCGGCGATTTCAGTGCTCAGTTGCAATGTGTGCTGGACAACATCGACACCGCTCTGGCTGCGGCGGGCACGGATCGGACCCAGAGCGTCAAATTGACGATCTTCGTCGTGGATCTGGACGTGGGGGTTCACGGACCGGTTCTGCAAGAATGGTTGGGCGACCTATCGTCGTTTGGTCACCCGGCGGCCACACTGGTGTCGGTGGCGGGTCTGGCGCGACCGGAGTTTCTGATCGAGATCGACGTGATCGCGGCAGTGGCGTAGATCGACGGCGTGCCGTTGCGGATGGGGTTGCAGCGGTGCCGATGGGTGTCTAAAATGGTATTCAATTGAATACCATATCGGATCGAAAAAGATCCCAACAAAAGGTCCCAACAAAAGGTCCCAACAGTGCATAACACAGCGGCTCAGTTGATCGAAGCCGCCCGTCATCAGAGCGGGCTGAGCTTGAGGGAGATCGCACGTCGTGCGGGTACGTCCCATGCAACGCTGATCGCCTATCTGAAAGGCACGAAGTCGCCATCGACAGGCACGGTGACGCGTATCGTCGATGCTTGCGATCTCTCGATCGATTTCAAATTGCGCCCCAGGATACGCAGCCGCCGCGGTTTGCCCCGGGGGGAAGAACTCGCTCAAGTGTTGCACCTGGCTGAGCAGTTTCCCGCAAGGTCGCCGCGCCGCGCCAACTACCCCAAATTCCCCCAACGAACCGGTTGAGTCTTGGACCTCGTCGAGAAGATCGTCGCTTGTCATCTCGCGCTCGAAGCAGCGGACGTTCCTCATGCTTTCGGCGGTGCGCTGGCATTGGCCTGGTGTACCGCCAGCGCCAGGGGCACGATCGACATCGATCTCAATCTGTTTGTCGGCCAGGAAGCGATAGGACTGGTGCTCGAATCGCTGCCTGAAGGTGTGGTATGGACGGCGGCCGACGTCAAACGCCTGGAGAAAGATCTTCAGCATCGCTTGTGGTGGGACAACACGCCGTTGGATCTCTTCTTCAACAGCACGGACTACCACGAGCAACTCGCAGAGCGCATCCGTTGGGAACAATTCGCCGGGGAACGTGTGCCGTTTTTGAGCTGCGTCGATCTTGCCGTGTTTAAAGTCTTCTTCGACCGCGCCAAGGATTGGGCGGACTTGGAGGCGATGCGCGACGCGGGCACGCTGGATGCCGAGTTCGTTGCGGGCATCATCAGCCACTACCTGGGTGCGGCAGATCCAAGGTTGGCGCGGTTGCTCGCACTGACCGGGGCAGCCAAAGAGACGTGATTAGCGCGGGCGATCTGTGAGAATTCGCCAGACTTTTTCGGGCGTCATGGGCATCTGCACGTCGCGAACGCCCAAGGCATCCGTCACCGCGTTGATTACCGCCGGTGGAGCGCCGATCGCACCTGCTTCCCCGCACCCTTTCATGCCCAGGGGATTGGTGGTGGACGGTGTTTCGGTGAAACCGATGCGCACGTCCGCTACGTCGTCTGCCCGAGGCAGGGTGTAGTCCATGAACGAGCCGGTCAGCAACTGCCCGTAATCGTCGTGCACGACCTGCTCATGCAGAGCTTGGCCGATTCCCTGTACCACACCGCCGTGTACCTGACCCTCCACGACCATCGGATTGCCAATCACGCCAAAGTCGTCGACGGCGACGAAGTCGACGATGTCGACCACGCCGGTATCCTCGTCGATCTCCACTTCGCAGACATGCGTACCTGAGGGGAAGTTGAAATCCGGCGGATCGAAAAAACAGCCTTCTTTCAAGCCCGGTTCCATTTCGGCGGTAGGGAAGTGGTGAGCCGTGTACGCGTTCAACGCGACCTCACCAAAAGTCAGGCGTTGGTTGGAACCCGGTGAGGAAAACTCGCCGTCATCGAAGTTAACGGTATCCGCTTCCACCTCGAGCAGATGACCGGCGATTCGCTTGGCTTTGTCTATCACCTTGTCACAGGCCAGCGCGACGGCTGATAACCCGACGGGTCCGGACCGAGAACCGTAGGTACCCATGCCGAATTGCACGATGTCCGTGTCGCCGTGAACGATCTGCACATCGTCGAAGGGGATGCCCAGGCGATCCGCCACGAGCTGAGCATAAGTGGTTTCGTGGCTCTGACCGTGGCTGTGACAACCGGTCAGCACTTCGACGGTACCCGTAGGGTTCACGCGGACTTCGGCGGATTCCCATAAACCCGCCCCAGCGCCTAATTGGCCTAATCGAGCGCTGGGTCCAATGCCTGCCGCCTCGATGTAGCAGCCGATGCCCAATCCCCGTTTCCTGCCTCGAGCCTCCGACGCTAGGCGTCGGGCCGCGAATCCCGGCGCATCGATCATGTCCAGAGCTTTGTCCAGGTGCGCCTGGAAGTCTCCGGTGTCGTAAGTCATTTCGACTGGGGTTTCGTGAGGAAACTGGCGGACGAAGTTCGCCCGGCGAAACGCCGCGCTGTCCATGCCGATTTCGCGGGCGGCCGTTTCCACCAACCGCTCGATGACGTAACCCGCTTCGGGACGACCAGCGCCCCTGTAGGCATCCACGGGATTGGTGTTGGTGAATCTCGCAATGACATTGCAGTAGATGTTGGGGATGTCGTATTGGCCGGATAACAAAGGGGCGTACACATACGTGGGTACCAAACTGCCAAACGTCGAAAGATACGCGCCCATGTTCGCCTGGGTTTGGACTCGCAAGCCAATGATGCGATGGCGCTCATCCAATGCGAGGGCCGCGTGGGTCACGTGGTCGCGACCGTGCGCGTCGGTAAGAAAGGCCTCCGATCGCTCCGAAGTCCACTTAACGGGTCTGTTGGTGAGTTTGCTGGCCCACAAACACACCACTTCCTCGTTGTAGTTGAATGCTTTGGAGCCAAAGCCGCCGCCGACGTCTTCGGAAATTACACGGATCTTGTGCTCCGGCGCGAGGCCGATGATTGCTGCCAGAGTCATACGCAAGCCGTGCGGATTCTGACTGGTCGCGTACAGAGTGTAGCGATCACTGGCGGCATCGTAGATGGCGTTAAACGCGCGGGGTTCCATCGCGTTGGGCACCAGACGGTTGTTGACGAGGTCCATTTCCGTGACGTGAGCGGCCTCGGCAAAAGCCGCGGCCACTCCCTCTGCGTTACCGATTTCCCAGTCGTAGACCTCATTGGCGGGTACATCGTCATGCAGTTGTGCAGCGTCGGGTTGTCCGGCGCTGACCACGTCCCGCACTACGGGCAGCTCTCGATAATCGACCATCACCGATTCTGCCGCTTGAAGGGCTGCCTGTTTCGTTTCCGCAATCACCACCGCCACCGGATCGCCCACGTAGCGTACTGTGGTGTGAGCCAGGGCAGGCCGCACGCCGGTGCGCATTGCGGAGCCGTCACGCGAGTGAATCATCCAGCCGCATTGCAGTGTACCCAGCCCGCTTGCCGCCAGCTCTTTGCCGGTGAACACGCCGACCACGCCCGGTACAGCCTGGGCTTCATCAACCTCGATGGTGTCGATTCTTGCGTGAGCCATGGGCGAACGCACGAACACCGCATGAGTTTGCCGCGGAAGGTGCACGTCGTCTGTATAGCGGCCACGGCCTGTGGTCAGTCTGCGATCTTCCTTGCGGCGTACTGAGGTGCCGAACGATTTGGGGAGCTGAGGCATGGTGTTCTCCGGACGAGTCGCTGTTCGGGTTTCGAATTCGTTCAAACTCCCAGACTGGCGGCGTTGATGGCTTTTAATCTGGCTTCCATGTCGGATAGGCGTTCGACCAGTGCATCGATTTGCGCATCGTCGGTACTGCTGAACAGTTCCTCGTAGATAGCGGCGCTAATCTGATCGCATTGCGCGGCAACCCCTTTGCCCTTGCGGGTCAGCGTCACCAAGATGGCGCGTTGATCTGCTTTGTCGGCTTGTCGTTTCACTAGATTGACGTTTTCCAAACGCTTGAGTTGGTGAGACACCGTGGACTGGGGAAGCGCCATGATATCCACTATGTCGCCGATGTAGGCTTGTTGTTGCTCCAGCAGCACAACCAGAATGCGCGAGGTGATGAGATCGACGCCCAGCCTCCGGAAAATCGGATTGCAGATGCGCGCCAACTCGGCGTTCAGGCGGTGGACGATAAACGTTGGACGACAGGCAACGGAAGGTAGGTTCAAGAGTCTTCGGTCTCTTTTCGAGTCCGCTTCGGATTGCGCTCTGTGTTTTGCGGTTGCCGGCAATGTTTTGTCCTCAAGGTAACGCATTAATAATGTATTGAAATCGATATAATTTTCAATCATAGTTTTCGTCCTTTGCGTAAGGGGCGGGTCGGGCAATGTCGATCTCCGATGTTATGGGCGAATCGCCAGGACGCGCGGCGGGTGCAGCGGTCACGGCCATTCAGGGCGGGTTGGTGGTCGACGGTCTCGGCAACGAGCCCACCCGGGCAGACGTGTTGGTCGAACATGCCCGAATTGTCGACGTTGGGCCGGAACTGGCACTTCCCCGCAATGTAAACACGCTGGACGCCAGCGGATGCACGGTGATGCCGGGCCTCATCGACGCACACTGTCACATCAGTTTTGACGAGCCGAGTTCCAACGACGAGCTGTTTTATCACCGTACGCGCGAGGGTCTGGCGGCTATCGTTGCCGCGGCCAATGTCACCAAACTGCTGCACGCGGGTGTGACGGGCTTTTTCGATGCGGATAGCTTGTTCGAAATCGGCGTGGATCTGCGTGACGCCATAGAAGCGGGAATCGTACCGGGACCGCGCATGGCCACCGGCGGTAATGCTCTGCTCACTTCCGTCGGCGGTACCGCCGGGCGCATGATTCCGGACGAAGGCGTAATCGGCTACGCCAAGGTGGTCACTTCGAAGGACGAAATCGTCCGGGAAGTGCGCCGCCAGATCAAGATGGGTGTGGATTGGATCAAGGTCCACGTGACGGGACTGACACCCAGGCAGAAGGTGGCGGGTGAGCTCAGGGTGTGGAACTTCGAGGAACTGCGCCTGGTTGCCGATACGGCGCATGAGTTGGGCGTACCCGTAGTGGGTCATTGCCGGGGCGCAGACAGTATCCGCGATACCGCCCTTGCCGGCTTCGACATGATTCTGCATGCCACTTACATGGATGAGGCGGCACTTGAAGCGGTGGTCGAGAACAACGTGCCCATTGTGCCGACCTTCACGTTCCAGGCGAATCTCGCCGAGTACGGCTCGGCAATCGATGCCTCCGAGGAACTACAGAAAATCTTCATGAAGGAAATCGAAGACAGCTCGCTGATGTTGAAGCGCGCCTACGACGCCGGTGTGCCATTGGTCTGCGGTACCGAGAGCGGTTTCTCGCTGACGCCGTATGGCGAGTGGCATTACAGGGAATTGGAAGTATTCGTGCGCGACATCGGCTTGACGCCCCTCGAAGCCATTAAAGCCGGAACGTCGGAGGCTGCCAGAGGGTTGAACCTGTATGGTGAAACCGGCGCGCTGGAAGCGGGGCGTTTAGCGGACATCATCGTGGTGGAAGGCGACGTGAGCCGGGATGTCACACGCTTGAGTTCCCACGACAACATCCGACACGTGATGTTGGATGGCAAGCTGCTGAACCTGCCGCCGTTGTCGCAGCGCGCCGATCCTCCTGGCTGGCGCGTGTCGCATTACGGCAATCGCATTCTGCACTGGAGCGATTGTCAATGAACACCATCGAGCTCAAACGTTTCAGGGTCTGCGAACAGACGCTGAAGATACCTCACTTGAAACAAGCGCTGTACGACGACGGTGCCGTGCTGATGGATCGCGTGCTGGTCACGTTGCATGGCGAAGAGCACCGGCAACGGCGTACCGCTGAAATGAAAGTCTTCCGGCGGCATTTCTTCAGACATTTCGAACAGCAGGTCGTCCCCAAGGTATTCGAAGACGTGATGGCCGGCATCAATCCGGACGACGTCGACTTGGTGGACCTTGGGTATCACTTCATGGTGTATCTGGCGCTGGCGTTTGCAGGTATCGACCCGCAGGACAACACCGCCGAGGAGTTGGACGACATGGTGCGCATCATGCGCCAGTTTGGTGTGGCGGCCACACTGGGTCAGGCCGTGGACCGGGACCTCGAGACACGTATAAAAGAGGTCAAAGACACCATTGCCGAGTTCGACCGGCGTTTCTTCACCCCGTCCGCGGCCCGGCGCCAAGGATTGATCGATCGATTCGAGGCGGGTGAAATCACCGAAGACGATCTACCGATGGATGTGCTTACGATACTGCTACGCGACGAAGACAACTTGCAGCTCGTGCGCGACATGGTGCTCAGAGAAACCGCATTCTACTTTCTGGCCGGTGCGCACACCTCAGTCCACTCGTTGGGCCATGCGGTGCACCATTTGCTGACCTGGTGCGAGGGTCATCCCGGCGATCGTGACAAGTTGGTCGCCGAACGTGCCATGGTTCAGCGTTTCGTGCATGAGAGCTTCCGCCTGCACCCGTCCAGTCCGGTTTCCAAGAGGCGGGCATTGGCAGACTTCGAGTTGCCTGACGGTCAGCCTGCGAAAGAAGATGACATCGTCATCGTCAATCTGCGCGAAGCGAACCGCGATGAGGATATCTTCGGCGCCGATCCGGCAGCGTTCGATCCTTACCGTGAGATCGCACGCGGTGTAGCGGAAACCGGCATTACGTTCGGCATCGGTATACACGCTTGTCTGGGTCAAAACCTGGCTGCGGGCACGTTGCCGGTGCCCGGTCGAGCGTTCGATGAGGACACCCATCCCTGGGGCATGGTGACCTGGATCTGTCATGCGCTGCTCAAGGCGGGCATAGATAAGCATCCCACCGAACCACCCGCACTGGACCGGACCATCGACCGGGAAACCTGGCACCGCTATCCGGTGACGTTCGAATGCTGACGGTCGCCGATCACGCCGGTGCCATGGAGGTGCTCAAGCATCCGCACATGGTGCAAGCGCTTTACGATGCCGGAAGCACCGTGATGGGCGACGTGTTGCTGACGTTGCACGGCAAGGACCACAGCCGTCGCCGTATGGTCGAGTTCGGCGTGTTCGGCCGAGGCTTCTTTCGACACTATGAGAGCGTGGTGTTTCCTGCGACATTGGCTCCGGTCCTCGAGCCTTACCTCGAACGCGGACGGGCGGATGTCGTAGAACTGGGTTACCGGGTGATCATGAATCTGACGGCGGACTTTGCGGGTATCGATCGCACCACGGGCGACATTCAAGAAACCGAGACGCTGCTCGAATTGATTAAGCTGTTCAGCACGGCTGCGACCTTGGCGCATTCCCATCTCGACCACGACGAAGTCAATCGCCGCGCAGCCGAAGGTATGCAACTACTGGATGAACATTTTCTCAAACCTTCCATCGCGCGACGCAAGCGACTCCTTGCCGACGGCGGCGTCTTGCCCAACGACATTCTGGCAACGCTCCTGAAAAGGACGGACAAAATCCAACTCAGCGATGACGTGTTGCGCCGGGAGATCGCGTTCTTCCTGCAGGCAGGTGCGCACAGTACCGCCAACGCTACGGTGCATGCGCTGCATGAGGTGCTGACGTGGAGCGACGGCGACGAATCGCGGCGTGCAAGGGTGACGGAGGACCCGCTCTTTCTGCAACGTTGCGTGCATGAGTCTTTGCGTCTGCATCCGGCGTCCCCGGTAGCGCAGCGTCGGGCCGAAGTGGCCACCGAGTTGTTAGGGCAAGCGCTGAGCGAAGGTGATCTCGTAGTGGCGGATCTGCACCAAGCCAATCGGGATACGGGGGTCTTCGGTGCGGACGCCGCCGAATTCAACCCTTTGCGAGATGTGCCCGCCGGTGTCTGGCCTTGGGGCTTGAGCTTCGGTTATGGCACTCATGCATGCCTGGGGCGAGAGCTGGACGGGGGCGTCGTACCCAAATCCGATACGGCACCGGACGAGGTACAACTGGGCATTGTGCCTTCGATGGTTCGCACGCTATTGCAGCACGGCGCACGATGGATCCCCGGCGAACCGCCGCAGTCCGATCCCGATACGACGCGGCCGAATTTCGGGACGTATCCGGTGTCCTTCGATTCCAAGGCGGTCAGGAGGCAAGCCGGATGAAAACCATGTTGGTGACCGGCGCGGGGAACGGTCTGGGTCGAGCAATCGCAGAGGCTGCGGACCGCGAAGGCTATAGGGTGGGGGTGCTGGACGTGTCGGGCGACGCGGCAGCAGCAGTGGCTGCGACTTTGCAACGAGGTGTGCCCCTGACGTGCGATGTTTGCGATGCTGCCGAGGTCGCTGCCGCCATCGATGAACTCGGTGCGGTGGACGTAGCCGTCAACAATGCGGGGATTCTGCGCACCGGACCGCTGCTGGATCACGATCCGGAGGACTTTCGCCTGGTCATGGACGTCAATCTCAACGCCGTGTTCATCGTGGCGCAGGCTGCAGCACGCTGCATGCGCGAGCGAGGCGTCGGCAGCATCGTCAACCTGGCCTCCATCAACGGCATGCACCCCAGCCCCAACTGCGGAGCCTACGCTGCAGCCAAGGGCGGCGTGATGGCGCTCACCGAGCACATGTCGCTGGAATGGGGTCAATACGGAATCCGCGTCAACGCTGTCGCTCCCGGTTTTGTGTTTGCGGGCATGTCGGAACCGTTCTACGAGAATGCGAGCGTGCGTAGCAACCGCGCCGCGGCGGTACCCCTGGGACGGCTGGGTGAAGCGAAAGACATCGCCGAGGCGGTCATGTTTCTTGCCTCCGACAAGGCGTCCTATGTTTCCGGCCAGACCCTCGCGGTCGACGGTGGCGTAATCAACAGCGTGCTGCTGCACTTGCCTAGGGAATGAACGGGACATGAGAGATCTAAAAGGCATGTCCGTTCTAGTGACCGGAGGTGGCTCGGGTATCGGCGCAGGCATTGCGGAGTATCTGGTGACGCGCGAGGCACGCGTCACCGTTTGCGGGCGCCGTGAAGAGAAGATTGCTGCGGTGGCCGAACGGTTGGGGGAAGCGTGCCTTGCGGTGCCAGGTGACGTCACCAGCGCTGTCGACCGCGAACGCGTAGTGAACGCTGCGGTCGGGCACGGGGATGGCTTGCACGGACTGGTGAACAACGCGGGTAACATGTACCGCGGTCCCGTCGCAGAGCTTGACGAACAAGCCTTGCTCGAGATTTTTCATGCCAACGTCATTGCAGGCATGTTGCTCTGTGGTTTGTGCCAGCCTCATTTGCTGGCTACCGAAGGAGCCATTGTCTTCTTGGGCTCTATTCACAACCGCCGTGCGTTTCCGGGAGTGTCTCCTTACGCCGCCACCAAGGGGGCGATTGAGGCACTGACCAAGTCCTTGGCTGCAGAACTGGGACCGGAGCAGATTCGTGTGAACTGCGTGGCACCCGGTGCCGTGTTCACCGAGATCAATCAACGGGCGGGATTGTTCACCGACGAAGAAGCCTGGAAACGCCTGCAGGGTATGAAGGGTATTCACGCGTTGGGCCGCATTGGCGAAGTGCATGAAGTGGCGGAAGCCGTTGCCTACTTTCTGACCGCTGAGTGGACCACAGGCACGATACTGGAAGTGGACGGCGGCATGGCGCTGGGAGTGACAAAGGGTTGAACGCAATCCATGAGTATTGAGACAGCAGAATCCATCGACGTGCACGCCCATGCCGTGCTGGAAGAGACCATGGGGCAGGCCGGTGCGCATGGACCGGAACTCACACACGACGATCCCCCGGTATTTCGCGTCGGCAGTTATACCTTGCACGGTGTGCGTTACCGCGGCAGCCCGTTTGTGGATCAAGAGCTGCGTATTGCCGCTATGGACCAGGCGGGCATCGACTACCAGGTGTTGTCACCCAATCCGTTGACCTATCTGCATTTCATCGGCGCGGAGCAGGCACGGGACTTCTGCCGCAGGCACAATGACGCCCTGGCCAAGGTGATCTCTACCCACCCTGACCGTCTCGGTGCCTTTGCCGCCGTGCCGATGCAGGATATCGGTTTCGCCATGGAGGAAACGGAGCGGGCCGTGCAAGAGCTCGGCTTTTTCGGACCGTATATCGGCACCGACTTCGGCCGATCCTTGAACGACCCGGCCCTGGACGTGTATTACGAAAAGCTCACAGCACTTAACGTACCGCTGTTCATTCATCCCGCGCCCGCGAACATCGACGGGCCTGCGGGCGATGCTAATCTTGCGCAGTTCGACCTGGACATCATTGTCGGCTTCGCGGCATCGGAGACCATCGCGGTATGCACCCTCATATATGGCGGTGTACTCGAGCGCCACCCTCAGCTCGATGTTTGTCTAAGCCATGGTGGCGGTTTTACCGGTTACGCATACGGGCGCATGGCGCTGGCTGCAACCAAACGGCCTTGGGCGGGTGAGAATTTGCGTAAGGAAGGTGCGTTTGATGAATGGTTACACAGGCTTTGGTTTGACGTTCACTTGCATTCGGGAGACTCGCTGGCGCTGTTGACGCAATACGTCAACGAAAGTCACTTGGTGTACGGCACCAATTTCGCCGGTTGGGACCAGCAGTCTTACAATGTGCGTGAAGAGGCGGCACCCTATGCGGACAACACCCGCAATTTACTGAAGGTGGCCCGATGATCATCCATGCCACCGATCGCGACGGCCGCCAACACGAACTTGCCGTACAGCCTGGTGCGATACTGATGGAGGTGTTGCGCGACGAAGGCTTGGGTGTGGAAGCGGTATGCGGCGGCTGCTGTGCCTGTGCGACATGCCAGGTACTGGTGGATCTGGATCGGGTTGGAGGGCGCGGTGAAGTGGAAGCAGAATTGTTGCAAGCTTCGGAATACTACGATGCATCCACATCCCGCTTGAGCTGCCAGATCACGCTGGATGAACGACACGACGGTCTGGCAGTGATCGTGGCGCCTGAAGAGTAGCGCGCTTGTAAGGAGAGGAGGAAATGACGGAGCAACACACGCTGCAACAGCGCGTCGATCGCCTGGAATCGCAAGATGCCATCCGCGCGCTGGTCACAGCCTACGCCATCGCCTGCGACGAGCACGACATGCCGCGGTTGCTGAGTTTGTTTACCGAGGATGCGTGTTTGGATTCCCCGACCGGTGCGCTGGTGGCGAACGGCCGCGACGACATAGAAGCTTTGTTTATCAGGACATTTAAGATCCGCGGTCCGTCCTATCACTGGACCCACGACGTGACCGTGGAGATAGATCGACACGATGCCGACCGCGCGCGTGGCCTGGTGTTGTGTCATGCTGAGACCTGTCCCAACGGCGTGATGAGCATTGCCGCCTTGCGCTACGAAGACATCTACGCCCGCGAAGGGGGGCGGTGGCGGTTTAGCAAACGGGTGCTCAAGTTCTTGTACTACGTACCGGTGGCCGACTTCGGCAACAGCCTGACGCAGGAGAATCGCGTGGCACTGGGTGACGACAGGATCGCCGCGGATTTTCCCGAAAAGTTGCCGGCCTGGCAGGCTTTCCTCGATCAACACGGCCCTTTGCAGATCTAATGGAAGACCGTGCAACCATGGTGGCATTGGCGCGTCGAGCGCTTCGGCACTACGAAGCGAAAACCACGGACCAGGCCGATGCGCCCCTGCACATGCCGGTGGATGCCTACGTTAACCCGGAACGTTATGCCGCGGAACGGGAACGCATCTTCAAACACTTGCCATTGGCCCTGGCGCTGAGCCTGGAACTGCCGAGGACCGGCGACTACAAATCGATGTCCGTGCTCGATACCCCGGTGTTACTCGTACGCGGTGAAGATGACCGAGTGCGTGCGTTTTTGAACATTTGTCGGCATCGTGGCGCGGTGGTGTGCGAGGCGGGCAGAGGCAATTCACGAGTGTTCGCCTGCCCCTACCACGCCTGGGTCTACGATCACCACGGACGCTTGACCGGCCGCTATGGCGAGGCGACCTTCGGTGCGGTGGACGCCGAAGCGCACAGCCTCATAGAGCTTCCCTGTGCCGAGCGGTGCGGCATCGTGTGGGTGATGCTGAGCCAAGGTGAGGCGTTCGACGTCGATGCCTGGCTAGGCGACTTTGCGGCTGAACTCACCACTTTGGAATTGGACAACTGGCATCTATTCGAGCAACGGGATCTGCCGGGTCCGGGTTGGAAGATCACGATGGACGGCTATCTCGAGTCTTATCACCACGCGTTTGTGCATCCTACGACCGTCGGCGTGCATACGGTGGGTAATCTTTTGGTACTGGATACTTACGGTCCGCACCAACGATTGACTTTCGGGCGCAAGTCCCTGGGAGATTTGACCGGCCTTGCGGAATCGGAGTGGGAGCCGGGCGAGCACGTCCGGTTGATTCACTCGTGTTTCCCCAACCTGTCCATTTCCGGGATTCTCGGCGATCACTGCCTGGTCAGCCAGATTTTTCCGGGACCCACGCCCGCAACGACGTTGACCACCCAAACGATTTTGGTGTCTGCGAAACCCGAGGGCGATGCAGAGCGGCAGGCCAGTCAGGCCTTCTGCGATCTCACGCTGACGGCAGTACAGGATGAAGACTACGCCATCGGTTTCGGCATCCAGAGTGGCGTACATGCCGTCGCCAACGAGTCGTTTGTATTCGGTCGCAACGAACCGGCGGTGCAGAACTATCACAAATGGATTGCCCGGTTCATGGAGCGCGAGGGTTGTGACTATTGAGTCTGCGCAAGGGAGGGCGCATGGGTAAGGCGATATCGTTAGTTGTCTTAGGGCTTCTGATCGCGGCTTGCGGACAGCAAACGGGTGAGGGAGCGCAGTCTTCGATTAAAGTTGCACCCCCCACGACCGATGATCCCGTGCTGCTGGAATCCACAGACCAGTTCCAGGCGACCGGCTCGGACTTCGGGCCGCGGGAAGAGATGCCCGGTGCCCCGCTTTACGCTACACACTGCGAAAGCTGCCACGATGGCACGGTACCCAAAGCGCCGCACTTCAGCTGGCTGGAGATGATGACACCGGCGGTGATGCTGAAATCGCTTACCCAAGGCATCATGCAGCCGCAGGCGGCGGCACTCACGGATGCCCAACGACGCCATATCGTGGAGTACGTCACGCGAGCCCCTGCCGACACTGACGTTGACTATCCGCTGCCCATGTGCGCGGATGACGTCACTCTGGAAACTTCAGCCAAACCGTACAAAGTCGGTTGGGGACACGATACCGCGCGCTTCACGCCGCGCTTCGCGGGTGGGGTAAACGCCGAAGAGACACGCGAATTAAGGCTCAAATGGAGTTTCGTTTATCCCAATGCATTACGCACGCGTTCGCAGCCCGCAGTGGGATGGGGTGCGGTGTACACGGGTTCGCAGGATGGCACGGTCTATGCGTTCGACCTCGCCACCGGGTGCGTGCATTGGACCTTCCAGGCTTCCGCCGAGGTGCGCACCGCGGTGGTGTTGACCGATACCGAAACGCCGTTGGCAGTGTTCGGCGATATCCTCGCCAAGTTGTACGCAGTGGATGCACGCACGGGTGAACTGGTGTGGTCCGTGAAAGCAGACGATCATCCTTCCGCAACGCTCACCGGGTCGCCTGCGTTGCTGAACGAAACGCTCTTTGTACCGGTCTCGTCCCTCGAGGTGATACCGGCCGCGGACCCCGCCTATCCTTGCTGTACGTTCCGGGGCAGTGTGCTGGCAGTGAACGTGCTGGACGGTGCGGAAATCTGGCGCCATTACACGATCCCGAATCCACCCGAGGTGACGGGCACGACATCCGTCGGCACTCAGGTGCTGGCGCCTTCCGGCGCTCCGGTATGGAGTAGTCCGGCCGTAGATCGCAAACGCAACCGCATCTATTTCGGCAGCGGCGAGAACTATTCGACACCGGCGGACGAGAACAGCGACGCCATCTTCGCTGTCGACATCGGCACCGGCGAGCGGGTGTGGCAGCGGCAGAGCACCAGCGGTGATGCCTGGAATGTGGCCTGCATGATGGCGGACAATCCCAACTGTCCGGACGAGCGAGGGCCGGATTTCGATCACGGTTCCTCGATGATCCTCGTCGATCTGCCCAACGGTAAACAGGTGCTGGCGGCAGGTCACAAGAACGGCACGGTCTTCGCGTTGGACCCTGACAAGCAGGGCAACGTGCTGTGGTCGGTGAAGGTCGGGCGGGGCAGCATCCAAGGCGGGGTGCACTTCGGTATGGCCGCGGAGGGCGACATCGTCTACGCCCCCATCAACGACATGAACGATACCCGCAACGGCGATGTTCTGGATCCCGAACTCGCACGTCCCGGTGTTCACGCCATCGACATGGCCGAGGGCACGGTGATGTGGAGTCACGTGCAGGAAGACGTTTGCGGTGACGAACGCGAGTTTTGCGATCCCGGCGTATCCGGCGCCATCACCGCAGCACCCGGTGTGGTGTTCGCCGGGCACCTAGACGGATATGTGCGTGCGTATGACAAAGACACCGGCGAAGTGTTGTGGGCTTACGACACGACCATCGAACACGAAGGCGTGAACGGTTTGACCGGCCGCGGCGGCAGCGTGAGTGGCGCCGGTCCCACAGTGGCCGGAGGGCACGTCATTGTGAACTCAGGCTACGGCCTGTATTTTCATGAGCCCGGGAATCTGTTGCTGGTATTCGGTCCACCGGATACGGACCCAAAAACAGCACCAGAATAGCACCCAGCCCAAACAAGCCGCCGGCCAGCGCAAAACTGGTGCCGTAGCTGGCCGTAGCGTCGAACAAGGCAGCGAACAGCATGGGTGCAGTGCCAGAACAGACGGCTAGCGCCATATAAAGGACTGCATAGATCTGAGCGTAGTGCCGCAGCCCGAAGTACTTCGCCGTGAAGAAAGACATCAGATCGAGTTCTGCGCCCGCAGCGAAACCGATTAAAAACGCACCCAAAGCCGCAGTGGTGAATCCGGAAGGTTCCATCAACAGCCAGCAACCCATTACCGGCAGCAGCATGGACGCGGAAGCGACCGCGGGCGCCCAGATACGATCGACTAAAAAACCTACAATGACGCGTCCGGCGACGATGGCGCCGCCGAAGACACTCTGCACCGATGCAGCCTCACTCACGCTCATACCGGCGTCGGTCACGGCCGGATACAGGTTAGGGCCTATGCCGGAAGCGGCCATATATACAACGAAGATAGACAGCAGCAGCACCCAGAATCGATACCCGTGCGCCGCCTGCCTCAAGGTCATGCCTTGCAAAGCGACGGGATGTGCGCTCGCGTCAGCATCGGTCATCGATTCTTTTGGTCTGAAGCCGAAAAACACGACAGGACCGGCGATGAAGAGCGGCAACAAGGCAATACCCGCATAAGCAGCACGCCAGCCAAAACTCTCCACCAGCCAAGTGGCGTAGTGCGGAATGAACACGCCGCAGATACCGGTGCCTGTGAGAGCGAGCCCCAAAGCCAGCCCTCGCTGACGGAAGAAGTTAGTGGTAATGGCGCGTGTCCACGTCACCGGAATGGTGCCTGCACCCAACACCGCCATCGCACCGTAGGCCAGATACAGCGTCCACAATTCGCCGCTCATGTTGGCTGCCAGTAAAAACCCCGCGGAGAGACCCACCAACCCCGGCAGTGCGACTGTTCTTGCCCCGAACCGGTCGCACAACCAACCTACGACTGGTGCGGTGACAGCACCGAGTCCCGAGGAAAACAGGATGGCCGCCTGAAACTGAGCTCTCGTCCATCCGAAGGCCTCGGTAACCGGCACCACCAATGCCCCGATTGAATAGTACGGCAATACGATGGAGCTGAAGATGACACCCGTACAGGCACTCAGGATGAGCGCCCAACCGCGGCTGATTTCGTTTCGTTCAGTCACTATCGTGTGTCGGGTGCCATCAAGAGAGAAGCTACAGCTGTGCGAAAGTTACGGACCGCGCCCCTAAGGGAGACGTGTGACTGCGAGCCGCCCGAGCGCCTCGCACGCCTCCTTGGAAGGCAAGCCGTCGCGGAGACTTCCGCCCATGGTGATCTGGTGCTCATCCGTGAACACGAAAAACATCGCATCGTCCTGCCAAACGGCGAAATCCCCTATGTCGAACTTTTCGTAGTCGTCCGGCGAAAAGTCCTCTCCCCAAGTGGCACGCTGATCCGCGAGAAAGCCCTCGTAGTCGCCCATGCCTCCTCTGCGAGCGACAGACAGGTGCAAGATCTGCGGTTCGGATCCGTCTGCCGACGGCCAAGTGCAGGTTGGGATGAGCCCGAACATCGCCGATTCTGCCGCACCCGGCGCCTGGCCAACGTGCGTTTCGATCTCGCTGCCGGTCAGCAGCGTGCAAACGTCTAGCTGTACGGATTCCGATTCGCTCGCCTCGGTGGGAGGAGTAACGTCGCTCTGTCCACAGGCTGCTAACAGCAGGGACAGGATAAGAAGGAAAGCGAGCGGATAAGGCATGGTAATGACCTCATACATTGAGGTTCTGTTCTCCTAAATCATACACCTACATGGAGGCAGTAACGCCGAGTTTGCATTATCCTCTACTCGAGAAGGAGGTAGTCGCAATGACTGAAATCCCGTCTGAAAAAGAAATTACCGCCCTGGTCGGGCACCAGTTTCCCGGCGGTAAGTACACCATCGCCCATTGGGAAAACTTCCTCTTAACCGAGTGTACCGGCGCCGAACCGCTCGCAGACGGATTGGCGCATCCGGTAGCCCTGTTTCATGTTCCCATTCTGGGGGCCAACACCAGCATCGGTGAGATGTTTGCGCTGGGACAAGCGGAGTCAGATTTTTCCATCGGCATCGAAAGTTACGACTGGGAATTTTTCGCGCCCCTGAAGGAAGAGCTGGAATACGATGTGACCGGGTGCATTACCTTGGCTGAGCGGCACCAAAACGAAAAGCGCACCTATGACCGCATACAATTCCAGTTCGATTTGCACGAAGGCGATGGCACACATGCTGCCCGCACCACGGTGACGTGGCACTATCGGAGGAACGTCCTGTGAAAGTTGCAGCAGGCGATCAAATACCCGACTGGATTATGGAGAGCGTTTCCCCGGCGCGCATGCGCACTATGGCCGCAATCCTGCGCGACCCGAATCCGGTGCATTGGGACCCGTCCGTGGTGGAGGAACTGGGTTACGGCAAGCACACCATCAATCAGGGACCGCTGGGCTTGAGTTACATGGTCAATATGTTACATGCCTGGACCGGTCCCACCAGTATCCGGCGTATCGTGATGCGCTTTCCCATGGCTGTGTTGGACGGCGATCACATTACGGCCAAGGGTGAAGTCACCGGGTTGCGGGAAGACAACGGCGAGCGGCTGGCAGATCTTAGGATTTGGCTGGAGCGTCCGGGAACCAAACCGCCGTTGGAGGGTACCGCGACGGTGGCGTTACCGGGGGATTAGTCACTAGATTCTGGCGGAAGAGGTAGGAGTCGAACCCACCAGGCAGGTATTCCCACCTCAACGGCTTTGAAGGCCGCGCGCCCCACCGGAGACGATGCTCTTCCTCGTTTATCCTATCAAACTCACCTAAAGGGCGTCCCGCGTGACCACCCGTTCGTTGTCCTGCCGCCGGGTGAAACCCCGGCTGTCGAAATACTCCAGCACCTCGATGGCGACGTTGCGGCCAATACCGGTTTCATCCCGAAACTCGCGGACGGTCATGGGCTTGTTATCAGTCAGACGCAGAACCTGTTCGGCAAGACTCTGCAATTGCCGTGGCAGATAGAATCGATGGTTGGCGACGTGCACGACCAGCTGACGTTTCGTTAGCTCTTTCAGGTCACGTTCCAACTGCGCTTGAGGTATCTGCAAGCGTTTGGCGAGATCTCCGGTCGATGGCGCTTGAGGCTGATCCAGTTCGCGCTCTAACAGCGCCCACGCGCGTTGCAGCGCTTCGGGTAACTGCGCCTGCTGATTGGGTTTTGCGAAGTGGCTGCCTTTGAGCTCGATGGCGCCAGATTGAATGAGTTCGCTCAATACTGCCACCGCAATGTCTTGTGCGGGGAAGTCGAAACCGTTCGCCCGCAGCCCGGGCGAGCTTGGGTCTTGGCGATGGTGTTCTTCCAATGTCTCGAGTGCGCGCTGCTCGAGCGTTTGCCAGTACGCATTGCTGATCGCGAAACGATCGATGCGCTTCGCCTCGCAGCGTTCGCACAAGGCAGCCAACGTCGCGTCGTCCAGCGGCCAGGTTTCGGTAAACTCGTTCAGATCGAGCCAACCGGCGTGATCGAGCAGCGCCCTCAGACTCGCTTCCGCCGAATGCGCTTGATAGTGCACCAGTGTTGCGAGGCGGTCGGCCGAACGACGCCGTGGTGTAATCCTGGTTTGTGATTTGATGACCGGTCCACCGCCCAACGTCACATCCAGACTCTGATCGCGCAGGACAATGGGCTCGCCGTGCATGAGCGGCAGCGGTTCGTCGCAGACGAGGTCGGTAACGGCACTCGTGCCGGGGGCAATGCGCCGGTTGTCGTGGAGCGCGATACGGCCGGTTGTGTGCCGTGATGCGTGGTAGATGTGCACCGGCGTCCAATGTCTCACGGCCCTTGGAAAAGACTGCGTTACGGTTAGCGCGAGGGTTGCTTCGATGCAGGGGGCTTGGGGTAACGCTGTCAGCCAGTCCCCACGCTGCACCGTGTCGGAGTCCAGGCCTGCGATATTGAGGGCGCAACGCGCGCCGCTGTCTGCGAAGTCCACCTTCTGATCTTGTGCGCGAATGCTGCGGACACGCACGCTTTTATTGGAGTCGAAGTGGAATAAGTTGTCGTCGAAGGTCACGCGGCCGGAGTGAATGGTGCCGGTAACGACCAGTCCGGCACCCTTGACGTTGAAAGCTCGATCGATGGCCATGCGAAACGGTGCACTCGATTGTTCGTTCTCGTGACGCTGAGCCTGTTGGCGCAAGTGCGCGAGCAGACTCACAAACGACTCGGGTTCGTCGGCTGCCGTGTGCAGACGCGGTGCGTTCTCCAGGAAAGACCCGCTGATCAACTGGTCGATCTCTGCAAGACAGGTTTGCAAACGATCCTGGCCGACGCGATCGCATTTAGTGATGACAATGCAGCCGTCCTTTACTCCAACGAGACTCAAAATCTCCAGGTGCTCGCGGCTTTGCGGCATAGGACCGTCGTCAGCTGCAATGGCGAGCATGGCGTATTGTTGGCTGGCAACACCCGCGACCATGTTGTGGATGAACTTGTGGTGACCCGGGACATCGACGAAGCCGATGCGTCCCTCGTCGATGTAGGCGAAACCCAGATCGATGGTGAGGCCGCGCTGCTTTTCCTGTGCCAACCGATCGGTATCGATGCCGGTCAACTCGCGCACCAGAGTGGTCTTGCCATGGTCGACATGTCCGGCGAGGGTCACGATCATGGACGTAGTCCGGCGAGCAGCGTCAGCAACTCCTCCAAAGGTTCCGCGCCGCGCATGTCCAGCCAAACGCGATTGTCGCTGATGCGTCCAATGATGGGCGTCGATTGTGCGCGTAAGAGGTCCTGAATGGCCTGCGGACTGAGCGATGGGTGAGTCAGCGTCACGGCAACGCTGGCGATGGTTTTATCAGGAAGTGCGCCGCTGCCGATCTGCGCGCTGCTCTGTTCGATAGCGGTATGCCAGTCGCCACTGAACGCATCGGCCACCCGTTCTGCGCGAGCGCGAAGTTCGGCTTCAGGTAACGTCAATGTGTGCAGAAGGGGTAGCGCCTTGGGCAGTCGTTCGGAGTCCTCATACAACTTCAATGTCGCTTCCAGTAGTGCCATGGTGATCTTGTCTGCACGCAACGCACGCTTGAGGGGGTTAGACTTGATTTGATCGACATATTCACGTTTACCGACGATGATGCCCGCTTGAGCACTGCCCAGCAGCTTGTCGCCGCTAAAAGTGACGATATCGATGCCTTGATCCAAAACGGATTGCGGTGTGGGCTCTACGGGCAAACCCCAGTGTGACAAGTCGACCAACGTTCCTGCGCCCAGATCGACGCAGCTCGGGATGTGGTGCTCTTTGGCCAGTTGTGCAAGCTCGGCGGCGTCCACCGATTTCGTAAACCCGTCGATGTGATAATTGCTGGGGTGCACTTTCAACAGCAGTGCCGCTTGATTGGCGACAGCCGCAAAGTCTCTCAAGTGCGTGCGATTGGTCGTGCCGACTTCTGCCAATTGACATCCTGAGCGCGCCATAAGCTCGGGAAGGCGGAAACTGCCACCGATCTCAATGAGCTCGCCGCGTGAGACCGGCACGGATTTACCCAGCGCGAAGGTGTTGAGCACCAGTAATAGCGCAGCGGCGTTGTTGTTGACGATGGTGGCCGCTTCGCAGCCGGTCAGTCGAATCAGGCGCTGTTCGACGATGGCGTCGCGCTTGCCGCGGGCGCCGGCGGACAAGTCGTATTCGAGATTCATGGGCCGAGTCACCAGCGGTTCGATGCCACGCCATTGCTCCGGGCTCAAGAGCGCGCGACCGAGATTGGTGTGCAGCACCGTACCGGTGAGATTGAACACGGGCTGGTAGCGTACGGTGTTGAGCGCTGCAGTTACCTGTTCTGCATAGTCTGCGGGCGAGGTGACCCACTCCGGCGCTTGTCCGTTGACCGCATTGGCTCGCACTTTGACTTGCAGGGCACGCAGTTCGTTACGCACTGCCTGGACCCCGTGATGATCAATCAACGCCGCAAGTTCGGTCGTGTTCAAAAGCGCATCCACCGACGGTAGGTCACGCAAACTCGGCATAGTTGTACAACTGTGGCAACGGAAGGTATGAGTGTACTTGAGCGAGGCGCTATCATGAACTTGAGCTGATAAGGAACGAGTAACAGGTATGCAACGTAAATCACTCGCCGCGACAGGTGTGGATTGGGCAGAGCTGCGGACCGCGATGATCGACATGGGCGGAGCCGACGTCGGGTGGCGCGATGGCAAGGCCGCGGTGTACATCTTTCATTCTGGGGACGACGTTATGCAGGTCGCACACGAAGCTTACGGTCTCTACATTGCCGAAAACGGCCTCGGCCCTGCGGCTTTTCCCAGCTTGAAGCGCATGGAAGCGGAAGTGGTGCAGATCGCTCTGTCTTTGCAGAACGCACCTGAGGATGCTGCCGGATCGATGACCAGCGGCGGTTCCGAAAGCATCTTGCTGGCCATCAAAGCCTGCCGAGATCACTGCGCGCAATCCCGGCCGGTCAAAGGCGCACCTGAGATCGTTGCACCCTACAGCGTACATCCGGCTTTTGACAAAGGCGCGCACATGATGGGACTGAAGGTGCGTCGTGTACCGTGCGGAGACGATTTGCGTGCCGATGTGGATGCCATGGCCGCGGCAGTGACGGACAACACCGTCATGTTGGTGGGTTCGGCCCCGTGCTTCCCGTACGGACTGATCGATCCCATTGCCGAGCTCAGCGATCTAGCTGTCGAGCTCGGGCTGTGGCTGCACGTGGATGCTTGTGTCGGCGGATACTTGAATCCGTTTGTGGCGGCGGTCAGCGAGCGTGACATCGAAGCCTACGATTTTGCGCTGCCGGGGGTCGCGTCCATGAGCCTAGACCTGCACAAATACGGTTATGCCGCCAAGGGGGCATCCACCGTGTTGTATCGCGAGCGGCAGTACCGCGATGCCCAGGTATTTCACTTCGAAGACTGGCCTTGCGGGCACATGTACACCCCAACTTTTGCGGGTACTCGTCCGGGTGGCGCCATCGCCGCGGCCTGGGCCGTGTTGCATTACCTCGGCCGCGAAGGCTATGAAACCCGAGCCCGGCAGATTCTCGATGCACACCGGCAACTGCGCGAGGGTTGCGAGGACTTGGGTCTCACGATCCTCGGCGATCCCAAGCTTTCGATCGTAGCCTTCGGGTGGGAAAACGGCGACATTTTGGCGGTGGGCGAGGGCCTATATGCGGACGGGTGGTTTTCCTCGCGTGTACAACGCCCCGACGGCATTCAATACATGATCTCCCCAGAGCACCACAAAACCATGCCCAACTATCTGAATTCATTAGAAAAACACGTAGAAGACGTGCGTACCGGCCGGCGTGTCCGAAGCTCAGCCGGGGTCAAATACAGCTAGCGGAAGAGGATTTCGCGAAAAAAGTTTGACACTAATCGATTAAAACGATTAGAGTTCGTTCCGTTGAAGCGATTAAATCGATTTAATCGATAAAAACGATGTAGACGTCACCTTCAACGCGACCTACATTACGCCCCTTCGCGTCATCGTAGGCCACTACAACAGGTGTTCAGCTATGCGTAACGATTGGATCGAGACAGCGTTTCTTCGGTGACGAATGTGAGTTAGGGAAGAGTGAGAGGGAGTAGTCGAGAGCAGTGAGTGGGGAGCAGGCACAATACATGACGCCTCAAGAGGTGGCGGCCTTATTGCTGGTGTCTCCCATCACGGTGCGCCAGTGGGCACAGAAAGGCTTACTGCGCGCGCAGACGACAGCCGGCGGACATCGACGGTTTGCTCGGGAGGATATCGAACGCTTTGCCAAAGAGCGCGGCATCGTCATTCCCGGTGTGGACAAGTCCGTGTTGGTTGTCGACGACGATCCCCAGTTGAACAGTTACTTAGTGGCACTCTTCAAAACGTCCTTCGACGATTTGAATGTGCTGAGTGCAAAAAACGGTTTCGAAGCAGGTCGCTTGGTGGCGCGGTTCAAACCCGATATCGTGGTGCTCGACATCATGATGCCGGGCATGGACGGAGTCGCTGTATGCCAGGCGATCAAAGCCGACGACAGCACGGCATCGAGTCTGGTTGTGGCGATGACAGGTCATCACACACAAGAACTCGAACACCGCGTGCTGCAAGCCGGTGCTGCGGTGTTGTTGAAAAAACCGTTTACGCCCGACGAGCTGTTCGGCCACTGCGCTTTGACCTAATCATTCGTCTCCCAACAGTTTTAACGCCTTAGGGAGAATGCGATGTACTTAGAGTCCAGTGAACGCGTAGCCGACGAGTCTGAGATCAGCGAGTGGTTTCAAGTCGAAACACCCACCAAGCGTAGGGGAGGCGCACGCCAGCCGTTGTCCGGCCGCCGTGAGATCGGCGACGCCACCGACATGTATCTCGGTGAGATCGGACGTGCCGATCTACTGTCTGCAGACGAGGAAAAAGCGCTGGCCAAGCGCGTGCAAAAGGGTGATATGCAGGCGCGCGGCATGATGATCGAAGCCAATCTGCGTTTGGTGGTTAAAATCGCGCGTCGCTATCTCAATCGCGGCCTGCCGCTGTTGGACCTCATCGAAGAAGGCAACCTGGGACTCATTCGCGCTGTCGAAAAGTTCGATCCCAGTAAGGGCTTTCGATTCTCGACCTACGCAACCTGGTGGATCCGTCAAGCGGTGGAAAGGGGTTTGATGAACCAGGCGAAAACCATTCGTTTACCCATCCACATCGCTAAAGAATTGAACACTTATCTGCGCGCGGAGCGCGAACTTGCACAAAAGCTGGATGCGGACCCCACTCCGGAAGACGTCGCAGTGCTGCTTGCCAAGCCGGTCGAAGACGTGCGCCACCTGATGGAAATGGCTGAGAATATCGCTTGCACCGAGATCAGCGTGCTCGAGCCGGAACGCAGCAACTGGGATTCGATCGTGAGTCAAGGCGGGGACGACCCGTGGGAACTGGTGCAGTGCGAACAGTTGAAGGACCGTCTCGGTGAATGGCTCGATCTGCTGCCGGAGAAATCTCTGGAAGTTGTGTGCCGGCGCTTTGGCTTGCGCGGGTACGACGTCACGACACTCGAGGAAGTCGGAAAAGCCATCGGTTTGACCCGCGAGCGTGTGCGGCAGATTCAAGTGGATGCGTTGAAGTCGTTGAAGCAGATGTTGGCCGAGGAAGGCTTCGATAAGGAAGCCGTCATTATGTAGGGGCTTGGATGTAGGTGCTTGGTCTCCATGGCCTGACGCTGCGTGTCGGGTGGTGCACAATACTCGATCCAGTTGTGCAACGGAGACGCCCATGGCAAGCACCATGGCAAGAACGCAGGTGGCGTTCATTGGACTTGGGGTCATGGGTTATCCCATGGCCGGACACCTTCACAAGGCGGGTCACACCGTCACCGTGTTCAACCGCACACGCGAGCGTGCACTTAAGTGGTGCGAAGAGTTTGTCGACGGCGACACAACGTATGCGGCTTCAACACCGCGCGCGGCTGCGGAAAAAGCATCGTTGGTGTTTGTTTGTGTGGGCAACGACGACGATGTGCGTTCGGTCGCGTACGGTGCGGACGGCGTGCTCGCCGGGCTCGACAACGGTACGCTGCTCATCGATCACACCACCGCCTCCCGAGAGCTCGCTTTCGAATTGGGCGAAGCGTGCGAACGGCAAGGGGTTGGTTTTCTCGACGCGCCGGTGTCCGGCGGCCAAGCGGGCGCCGAGAACGGCGCGCTCACCGTCATGGTCGGGGCGGGTGCCGACGATTTCTCCCGCGCACTACCCGTTATCGGTGCATATGCCAAACAGTGTCAGCGTCTAGGACCGATTGGCGCGGGGCAGCTGACCAAGATGGTCAATCAGATATGCATCGCCGGGGTGTTGCAGGGGTTAGCCGAGGGGGTGCATTTCGCTCAAGCCGCGGGACTGGACGTGAACGCCGTGGTCGATGTCATCTCAGCGGGGGCGGCACAGTCCTGGCAGATGGAGAATCGGGCTTCGACCATGGCGCAGGATGAGTTCGAGTTCGGCTTCGCCGTCGACTGGATGCGCAAGGATTTGGGTATTGCGCTGGAGACGGGACGCGCGCTGGACGTACAACTGCCGCTGACGGCGCTGGTGGATCAGTTTTATGCGGACGTGCAGCGACTCGGTGGCGGCCGCTGGGATACGTCGAGTCTGCTCAGGCGGCTCAAGGTGGGTACGACGGCTCATCCAGAGGGTACGCTATGACTATGGTCAAAATTGTGTTGGGCACGATTGGGATAATCGCGTGCACGTGGATGTACGGCGAAACACCTCCCCCATATATTGTCAGCGAAGACAGCGACTTAGCCGAAGTCCTCGAGGGCACATTTCGCGGACTTGACCAGGTCGGCGGCGCCTACCAAGTGATCGTCGATGTAGAACTCCAGGACCCGCTACCGCCAGTTGCTAGGGCGAGATGTCTTATTGGTGCACCAACGCAGGGATTTGGCCTCATCGTACCCGGTCGCGCGTCGGACGCGTACGACGACAGTTACTTCACTGTCGTGAATATGACTAAGTCACCAGCGTTCTTGGACTTTGTTAAACAGAATTGGCTAGATCACCCGAGGTTTGACGAATCCAGGAGCCGGTTGGGTAGTCGTGTCGTCGTAGCACCTGGGGTCAAATACTGTCATGAATTCCACTTCATTGATGACTGAGTGCGGAGGCGCGCTCGAGACGGCTATGTGTCTCAGCAAGCGCCGATTTGCCGGATCAAGCTGTTTCCTAAATCCTAGCGGTGCTTAATCGGCACGTAATCCCGCTGATTGTGACCTTTATAGAGCTGCCGGGGGCGACCGATCTTGTAGGGGCTGCCGATCATTTCGTTCCAGTGCGCAATCCATCCCGGCGTGCGGCCAGTCGCGAAAATCACGGTGAACATTTCGACGGGAATACCGATAGCCTTGAGAATGATGCCTGAGTAGAAATCGACATTCGGATACAGACGCTTTTCGACGAAGTACTCGTCTTCGAGCGCAATCTTCTCCAACCGTTGGGCCATTTCCAAAATGGGGTTGTTCTCCACGCCCAACTCTTCCAGCACCTCGTGGCAGGTCTGTTGCATGACCTTCGCGCGGGGATCGTAGTTCTTATACACCCGGTGGCCGAAGCCCATGATACGGAATGGGTCGTCCTTGTCCTTGGCTTTCTTGATGTACTTATCGATGTTCTTCACGTCACCGATCTCATCCAGCATCTTGAGCACGGCTTCGTTAGCACCGCCATGGGCGGGCCCCCACAGTGCGGCGATTCCGGCAGCGATGCAGGCGAACGGATTGGCGCCGGTAGATCCGGCGAGTCGAACGGTGCTGGTAGAGGCGTTCTGTTCGTGATCGGCGTGCAGCAGGAAAATTCGGTCCATCGCCCGCGCGATGGTGGGGCTCACCTGATAGTCCTCGCACGGGGTCGCGAACATCATGTGCAGGAAGTTCTCGGCGTAGCTCAAATCGTTGCGGGGGTAGGTAAAAGGCAAACCCAAAGAGTATTTGTAACTCATCGCCGCAAGCGTCGGCATCTTGGCGATCAGCCGGTGCGCGGTGATCTTGCGGTGTTCGCGGTCATCGATGTCCAGGGAGTCGTGATAGAACGCGGACAGGGCTCCGGTGACGCCGCACATGATCGCCATCGGGTGGGCATCCCGGCGAAAACCTTGATAGAACTGGCGCAATTGCTCGTGCACCATCGTGTGTCTCTTGATGGTGTCGACAAAACTGTCGTTCTGCTCGGCATTCGGTAACTCACCGTTCAGGAGCAGGTAACAAAGCTCCAGGTAGTTCGATTCTTCCGCCAACTGATCGATCGGGTAGCCGCGATGCAGGAGAATGCCTTCGTCGCCGTCGATGTACGTAATTTCAGAGTCGCAGGATGCGGTGGAGACGAAGCCGGGATCGTAGGTGAAGTAGCCTTGAGACGTGAGTTTGCCGACGTCGATGACATTGGGCCCCTCCGCGCCCTCGTAAACCGGTAGTTCGATGCCTTCACCGCCGTCGATGGACAGGGTCGCCGTCTTGGTGGCCTGATTCGCCATGGTCTTCCTCCCTTTGTGCATGTCGGACATGAGTACATACCCGGTGACCTGCTGCTACATGCAGATATGAGTTGCGGCAAGCAGCGACTTTTAGGTGGTGCGGTGTTGCGCACGAATTTTTTATCGAGTCGCACGAGCGCGTGCCGTATCAGCCATCGATCATACCGATTTATGTCAAGCGGTCGATGGCTCTACTATTAGTTTGACTTATATTTGGTTAAGCCGAACGCTATACGATCCACGCGTCAGTGTCACCTGCGCGATCTTCGACGGCACTGAGTGGACTAGCCGCCGGCCGCAGCCACGGCCCCTCCGGCAAAGAGCCCCTGACCGGGCTTGCCGAAAAAGCGAACCTGTACGCGACCGTTCTTGCTGGGTAGGGCATAGGCTCGGCGTTCTGCGACTTGATAGACGATGCGATCGGCCAGTATCGCCTCGAACCCGCGGCGCAGTTCGCTGTTGCCGCGTGCTGTAATGCGCCGTCCGCCTAAATCGTAAGTCAGATGATCAGCGCTCAATTGGTATCCATGGGTGAGATCCTCCTCGCCTGATGTCTCATTGCGAGGACGTGCTCCGGTGCTGGTCTCGATCTGATCGAAAAATACCGTCAACTGGCTGCTGCGGAACGTATAGTTGCCTTGAGTGGCGCGCACATTGCCTTTCCAGACCGCTTTTTCCTGATCCAGCCGAATGATCAACGAATCGGCCTCCACGGTGATGGGAATGCCTTCCGGCCCGACCGCCGAATCGGCATCCCCGGCATGGACCGCGCCCGATGTCACCAGGCTCAGCACCAAACTCACTACGGCGGCCAGCAGCAGGTGCAGCGTTCCGGTGTGATGGCGGGGTGTGTGTCGATGGGGGAGGTCGGTACCTGCGACTCGATGCAAAAGGCAAGTCGTGGGCTTGGATACGTGCGATCTCGAGACGGCGAACGGCATACTAGATTGTCGAGCACTCGTGTTGGCTTGGGTGCCAGCATCCTGGCGCCAAAAGCGGGCGCTTCGAGCCGCCCAAAAAACGCGCGCATCCTATCACATCGTTTGTAGATTGCGAGCTTTGAACGCGAACTTTAGAATGCCCGCCTGAACCCCGTTACCGCTTAGGACTTTCATGAAGACAGACAGGCCTGTCAATCTCAATATCTTCACGATCAGCCTCCCGCTCGCCGGGGTGGTATCGATCACGCATCGCATCACCGGGGGGATATTGTTTGTCGGGGTGGCTTTCGGCTTGTACGTACTGGACATGGCGTTGGCGTCCCAGGCCGGATTCAACGAAGCGCTGGTGGTTCTCGAACATCCGCTGGCGAAATTCATTCTGTTGGCGCTCTTGTTTGTGCTGGTGTTCCACGTGCTCGCTGGAATCAAGCACCTGCTTTTGGATTTTCACATCGGCGATACTGTGGAGGCCGCGAGAATCAATTCCATTGTCGTGGTGGTCGCGACCGTGGTGGTCACCGCCTTGCTGGGAGCGCGCTTATGGTAACTCAAGTACTCAGCCTGACTCGCAGCGGCCTCGCTGATTTTGTCGTACAGCGCCTCACTGCGGTGATACTGGCGGCCTACACGTTCTGCCTGCTCGGCTTCTTTCTGGCCAACGACGTGGATCATGGGCGTTTAGTGGCTTTTTTCTGGTCGACTCCGATGCAGATTTTCAGCACCGCGGCGCTACTGTCGACCGTTGCACACGCATGGATCGGGATGTGGACGATCGGAACCGACTACCTGCTGCCTTCTCACATCGGCAGCTCGGCAACGGTGGTGAGGTTCATCTATCAGATTCTCTGTCTAGGCGCGATTTTCGTCTACCTCGTGTGGGGTTTGCGCCTGATATGGCAATTTTAGTGCCCGCGTGGGCATTCATAGCTTCTTTTATATACGCAACACCGGCAGGCTGATTTGCTGACGGTGACTTTTTGAGCACACTCCTGGGACCCAGTATGGCAAGAATTAGAAAAATGGAATTCGACGGTGTCATCGTCGGAGGCGGCGGTGCCGGTATGCGCGCGGCATTACAACTCGCTCAGTCGGGTCTCAAGACAGCGGTGATTTCCAAAGTGTTCCCCACGCGCTCGCACACCGTGTCGGCGCAGGGTGGCATTACGTGTGCCATCGCCAGTGACGATCCCGACGACGATTGGCGCTGGCACATGTACGACACCGTCAAGGGATCGGACTACATCGGCGATCAAGACGCCATCGAGTACATGTGTTCCGAAGGACCGCAGGCTGTGTTCGAACTCGAACACATGGGTTTACCGTTTTCGCGCACCGAAAACGGACGCATTTACCAGCGCCCGTTCGGCGGTCAGTCCAAAGACTTCGGCCAAGGCGGCCAGGCAGCGCGGACTTGCGCCGCGGCGGACCGTACCGGCCATGCACTCTTGCACACGCTGTATCAAGCCAACCTCAAAGCGAACACGACCTTCCTGAACGAGTGGTTTGCCGTCGACATCGTGAAAAACCAGGACGGCGTCGTGGTCGGCGTCATCGCCATCGACATCGAAAGCGGTGAGGTGGTATTCGTCGAGTCGCGTGCAACGGTGTTCGCCACCGGCGGGGCCGGACGCATTTATGCCTCCACCACGAATGCCTTGATGAACACTGGGGACGGGGTGGGTATGGCGTTGCGTGCCAACGTACCGATGCAAGACATCGAGATGTGGCAGTTTCATCCGACGGGTATTGCCGGTGCCGGAGTGTTGGTTACGGAAGGTTGTCGCGGGGAAGGCGGCTATCTGATCAACAAAGACGGCGAGCGATTCATGGAACGCTACGCCCCCACGGCCAAGGACCTCGCCGGTCGCGATGTGGTCGCGCGGTCCATGGTCATCGAGATCCTCGAAGGGCGCGGTTGCGGCGATGATGGCGATCACGTCATGCTGAAGCTCGATCACTTGGGTGAAGACGTGCTCAACAGCCGCTTACCCGGCATTCTGGAGCTATCGCGCACCTTTGCACACGCAGATCCGGTGAAGGAACCGATACCGGTCGTGCCGACCTGCCATTATATGATGGGCGGGATTGCGACCCAGGTGAGCGGTCAAGCGCTGACGCTGAATGCGGAGGGCGCGGATCAACCGATCGAAGGACTATATGCCGCGGGCGAGGTGGCGTGCGTGTCGGTGCACGGTGCCAATCGCTTGGGCGGAAACTCGCTGCTCGACCTGATCGTCTTCGGACGTGCCGCGGGCTTGCACATCGAGGAGGTGATGCGGCAGGGCGTGTCGTATCGTTCGCCTTCCGATTCCGATCTGGAAGCATCGCTGGCGCGCCTCAACCGCTGGGAATCCTCCACGAGCGGGGAATCGGTTGCGGAACTCAAGAAGGCGTTGCAATCGGTCATGCAAAACAGTTTCGGTGTCTTCAGAACCGAAGCGAACATGCAGTCCGGCATTCGCGAGTTGGCCGATTTGCGCGAACGCATCGGCAAGGCGCACCTCGAGGACAAGTCGTCAGCGTTCAACACCGCGCGATTGGAAGCCTTGGAACTCGACAATCTGTTGGAAGTGGCCGAAGCGACGGCGATTGCGGCTGAAGGCCGTAAGGAGAGTCGGGGTGCGCACGCGCGGGACGACTACCAGGAACGCGACGATGCTAACTGGCTGTGCCACTCGATCTACTTCCCCGAAACAAAAACGTTGGGGAAACGGGACGTCAACTTCGAACCGAAAACCGTGCCTACGTTCGAACCGCAAGAACGTGTCTATTAATCTCATCCTACTGATAACGAACGGATCTTGACCATGCAAGTAAGCGTATACCGATACAATCCCGACGTGGACGAAGTGCCCAGCATGCGCGAGATGCAGGTCGACTTACCTGAAGGACGCGATCTGATGGTGCTCGACGTCCTGGAGCTGCTCAAGGCGCAAGACCCGACGCTGAGCTACAGGCGTTCCTGCCGCGAAGGGGTGTGCGGTTCCGACGGGGTGAACATGAACGGCAAGAACGGGCTTGCTTGCATGACGCCCGTCTCTCAAGTGGCGGGGAAGGGTAAGCTCATCTTGCGCCCGCTACCCGGCCTGCCGGTGGTTCGCGATCTCGTGGTCGACATGACCCAGTTCTACCGCCAGTACGAGAAGATCGAACCGTTTCTAATCAATGACAAGCCGCCGCCTGCGCAGGAACGTCTGCAGGATCCGAAGGATCGCGAAGAGTTGGACGGCCTGTACGAGTGTATTCTGTGTGCCTGTTGCTCCACATCCTGCCCGTCGTTCTGGTGGAACCCGGACAAATTCATTGGTCCCGCCGGGCTTTTGCAAGCCTATCGCTTTCTCGCCGATACCCGCGACACGGCGACGGCCGAACGCCTCGCCAAGCTCGACGATCCCTTCAGCGTATTCCGCTGTCGCGGCATCATGAATTGCGTCAACGTCTGCCCCAAGGGACTGAATCCAACGCGGGCAATCGGCAAGATTCGCACTATGCTGATGCAGCAGGGGACCTAAACTCGCGGGACGATATTCGGACCCGGTAAGACCCAGGAAAAGAAGGTTGAGCGAAACATTCATGCATCGGATGCTGCAGAGCTCGCATTTGGCCGGGCAGAACGCAGCGTACATCGAGGCGCTATACGAGGATTACCTCGAAGATCCGAGTACCGTGCCGGCCAATTGGCGGAGCTACTTCGAACAGCTACCGATGGTGGAAGGGGTCATCGGACCCGACACGGCACACTCTTCCATCGTCTCGCATTTCGAACGGTTGGGGCGCAACCGCCTCAAGGCTCGGCCTGAGAAGGTCGCCACCAGCGTCGCCACCGAGCACGAAACGAAGCAGATGCGCGTACAGGATCTGGTGTCGGCGTACCGCCATCGCGGCCACAAGAAAGCCGACATCGATCCGCTGGGCATGATGGATCGTCCCGCCATGCCGGTGCTCGATCTGGCCTACCACCACCTGTCACCTGCCGATCTCGACGAAACGTTTCAGACCGGCACGTTCCACTACGGTGACGGGTCGGCGAAACTACACGAACTCGTTCAGGCGTTGGAGCAGACCTATTGCGGCTCGATCGGCGCCGAATACATGCACATCGTCGACGCCTCCGAGCAACTGTGGGTGCAGCAAAGGCTCGAACGTTCTCGCGGCCGACCGAGTTTCACGGCTGAGGAAAAGCGCGTCATTCTCGAACGCCTGACGGCGGCCGAAGGACTCGAGAAGTACCTGCATCGCCGATATCCCGGCACCAAGCGTTTCGGTTTGGAAGGCGGCGAGAGTCTCATTCCGATGCTGCATGAGTTGTTACAACGTTTAGGCGGCCACGGCGTATATGAGTCGGTGATTGCCATGGCCCACCGGGGCCGGCTCAATGTGTTGGTCAACGTGCTGGGCAAGAATCCCGCCGACTTGTTCGATGAGTTCGACGGTCGCGTGACCATCAGCCAGGGGTCCGGCGACGTAAAATACCATCAAGGCTTCTCGTCCAACGTCATGACCCAAGGCGGTGAGATGCATCTGGCGCTCGCCTTCAATCCCTCGCACTTGGAAATCGTCGGACCGGTCGCCGAAGGCTCGGTGCGGGCACGACAGGATCGGCGACGTGACTACGTCGGTGACCGTGTGGTACCCATCGTCATTCACGGCGACGCCGCATTCGCGGGTCAGGGCGTGGTGATGGAAACGTTTCAGATGTCGCAGACACGTGGCTTCCAGACCGGTGGGTCGATCCACATCATCATCAATAATCAAATCGGCTTCACCACCCATCGCCAGATCGATGCGCGCTCGACAGAGTACTGCAGCGAAGTAGCGAAGATGGTGCAGTCACCCATACTGCACGTTAATGGCGACGACCCCGAAGCGGTGGTATTCGCGACACAGCTCGCAGCGGATTACCGCATGGAGTTCGGCAAGGATGTCGTGATCGATCTGATCTGTTACCGGCGTCGGGGCCACAACGAATCCGAAGAGCCCATGAAGACCCAACCGTTGATGTATCAGAAGATTCGGTCTCATCCGTCATCCTGGGCGTTGTACGTGGAGCAACTTGTCGAAGAAGGGGTGATGAGCAAGCCCGAGACGCAACAGATTGCCGACGAAAACCGCGAAAAACTCGAATCGGGTCAGAGTGTCGCGCTCAGTATCGTTCATGAACCGGATCCGGCTCTGTTCGTCGACTGGGCACCGTACCTGGGTCACGATTGGCACGCGCCCGCGGAAACGGGGTTCGATCCGGTGCGTTTTAGAACGTTGGCGGATAAACTCGGCGATCTGCCGGACGGCTTTTCGTTGCACAGACAGGTACAAAAAATATTGGAAGACCGCCACCGCATGGCGGCCGGCGCCATGCCCGTGAACTGGGGTTTTGCCGAAGTCATGGCGTACGCTACCTTGTTGGATCAGGGTGTTCCGGTACGCTTGACGGGCCAGGACGTAGGTGTCGGGACGTTTTCTCATCGTCACGCAGCGCACCACAATCAGAAGGACGGCAAGCGCATCATTCCGCTCAATCTCTTGAACGAGGACGTGACCTTCGATCTATACGATTCGCTGTTGTCCGAAGAAGCTGTGCTCGCCTTTGAATACGGTTACGCCACCACGGCGCCCAATACGTTGGTCGTCTGGGAGGCGCAGTTCGGCGATTTTGCCAATGGCGCCCAGGTGGTCATCGACCAGTTCATCAGCTCGGGGGAAACCAAGTGGGCACGTTTGTGCGGATTGACGATGTTGTTACCGCACGGCTTTGAAGGCGCCGGTCCCGAGCACTCGTCCGCTCGTCTCGAGCGTTACTTGCAACTGTGCGCTGAGCACAATATGCAGGTCTGTGTCCCATCAACCCCGGCACAAGTCTTTCATATGTTACGCCGGCAGGCGCTGCGGCCCACGCGCAAGCCGCTGGTGGCGATGACGCCCAAGAGCTTGCTGCGGCACAAACTCGCGGTGTCGTCCTTGGACGAACTGTGCGAAGGAGAATTCCACACCGTGATCGACGAAGTGGATGCGATCGACAGCGAAACGACGGACCGCTTGGTCATTTGCGCCGGTAAGGTCTACTTCGACCTGTTGGAGGCGCGCCGCGCGACGGAGGTGGACAACATCGCCATCATCCGTCTCGAGCAGCTTTATCCATTTCCCGAACAGGAATTTGCGCGAATCGTCGGGCGTTATCCCCACCTGAAACAGGTCGTGTGGTGTCAGGAAGAACCCATGAATCAGGGAGCCTGGTATGCGATGCAGCACCGACTGCGACGCGTCATTCTGGCGCATGACGAGTCGTTGTATCTGGTCTACGCCGGTCGCGACGCCTATGCGGCACCGGCTGTCGGCTACGCCAGTGTGCACACGGAACAACAGGAACAGCTCGTGCAAGATGCGCTGTTCGGATGAGGCAATCTATTCACACCTACTTAATCAAGTACGCATACAAGAAGGAACAACACCAACTGGACGCTAATGGACATTAAAGCACCCACGTTTCCTGAATCGATCACCGAAGGCACAGTGGCACAGTGGCACAAAAAACCCGGTGAGGCCTGCGACCGCGATGAATTGCTGGCGGACATCGAAACCGACAAAGTGGTCATCGAAGTGGTCGCCCCCGACAACGGCACGCTGACGAGCATCGTCAAGCAGGAGGGCGACATCGTCGAGTCCGAAGAAGTCATCGGCCAATTCGAACCGGGCGAAGGTGCGAGTGTTAGTTCGGTAGAAGCGTCGTCCGCCACGGCGGCAACGGTGGATGAAACGGCGGATGCAACACGTACGGCGGAAGCTTCGGTTGACGTGTCGGGTGATGCCCTTGCCAGCCCGTCTGCGCGCAAGATCGCGTTGGAGTCGGGCATCGACATCACCCGTGTCAAGGGTTCGGGACGCGATGGGCGGATCACCAAGGAAGATGTCGCCAAGGCCATCGCCAAAGGCGATGTTTTACGCGCCGCACAGGCCGAAGCGGCGGCCGCCAAAGTCACTCCGCCATCGCCGATCGAGTCCGAAGTCTTCACCGGCGAGCGCGTCGACCGCAGAGTGCCGATGACCCGCTTGAGAGCGAGTATTGCGCGGCGGCTGGTGGAAGCACAACACAACGCCGCGATGCTGACGACGTTCAACGAGTGCGACATGGCGCCGGTGATGGCGCTTAGAAAACAGTATCAGGAGCAGTTTCAAAAAACCCACAACGGCACACGCTTAGGTTTCATGTCGTTCTTCGTGAAGGCGAGTGTCGAGGCGCTCAAACGGTTCCCGTCCGTGAACGCATCCATCGACGGTAGCGACATCGTCTACCATGGGTACTACGACATCGGTGTTGCGGTCTCCACCGAGCGCGGCCTGGTGGTGCCGGTGGTACGCGAAGCCGATGCCTTGAGCTTTGCGCAGATCGAGGATCAAATAAACGCCTACGGAGAGAAAGCGCGCAACAATAAGCTCTCTCTCGAAGACATGGCCGGTGGTACGTTCACGATCTCTAACGGCGGTGTCTTCGGTTCGTTGATGTCCACCCCCATACTCAACCCACCGCAGACCGGTGTGTTGGGCATGCACAAGATCGAGCAACGGCCGGTGGTAGTGGACGGTGAAGTCGTGGTCAGGCCGATGATGTATCTGGCGCTTTCCTACGACCACCGTCTCATCGACGGTCGAGAAGCGGTACAATTCCTGGTCGCGATCAAAGGCATGATCGAAGATCCTGCCCGAATTCTCTTGGAGCTTTAAATGAGCGATTCTAGTTCGTACGATGTCGTGGTCATCGGCGCAGGTCCGGCTGGTTACGCCGCAGCGATTCGCTGTGCACAGCTGGGTTTGTCCACGGCGTGTATCGACAAGTCATTGGGCAAGGACGGTAAGCCCGTTTTGGGCGGTACGTGTCTGAACTGGGGATGTATCCCTTCCAAGGCGCTGCTGGACGCTTCGCACAAATACGTTGAAGCCAAAGACCACTTCGAGGAGGTGGGTATCTCCACCGGAACGGTCGAGGTCGATGTGCCTAAGATGATTGCGCGCAAGGACACCGTAGTGGCCGGTTTGACCGGCGGTATCACCGGACTGTTCAAGGGCAACGGCGTCACGGCGTTGCACGGCACTGGTAAGCTGCTCGCCAACCGGCAGGTCGAGTTTACGGATCACGATGGCAGTCAGTCCGTGTTGCAAGCCGCGCACGTGATTTTAGCGCCTGGCTCGGTCCCCGTGGACATTCCCCCAGCGCCGTTGACCGACGATGTCATTGTGGATTCCACGGGCGCGCTCGAATTCACCGAAGTGCCGAAACGCCTCGGTGTGATTGGTGCCGGAGTGATCGGTCTGGAGCTCGGCAGCGTGTGGAATCGTCTGGGCTCCGAAGTGGTGGTGCTCGAGGCGTTGGAAGAGTTTCTGCCGATGGCCGACGAGCGCATTGCGCGCGATGCGAAAAAGATCCTTACGGGCCAGGGTCTGGACGTTCGCCTGGGTACACTCGTGACCGGTGCCGAAGTCAATAACGGCGCCGTTGTCGTGACCTACAAGGACAGTGAAGGCGAACAGACGCTCGAAGTGGACAAGCTCATCGTTGCCGTCGGCCGCAGACCGTACACTGAGGATCTCTTGGCGCAAGACAGCGGCGTCAATCTCGACGAACGCGGTTTCCTGTACGTCAACGACTTGTGCGCAACGGATGTACCGAATGTCTACGCAGTCGGTGATGTGGTGCGTGGCCCCATGCTCGCGCACAAAGGTACCGAAGAAGGAGTCATGGTCGCTGAGCGCATCGCCGGATTCAAACCGTTAGTCAACTACGACACGATTCCGAACGTCATCTATACGCACCCGGAGATCGCGTGGGTGGGCAAAACGGAGCAGCAGTTGAAGGCGGACGGCGACGCCTACAATGTGGGCTCCTTTCCGTTTGCCGCAAGCGGTCGTGCCTTGGCCGCCAACGACACCCAGGGCATGGTCAAAATCATTGCTGACGCCGAGAGTGATCGGATCCTGGGTGTGCACGTGTTGGGTCCGCAAGCGTCGGAGATCGTCGCGCAAGCCGTCATCGCCATGGAGTTCGATGCCAGTGCCGAAGACTTAGGTCTGATCATGTTTGCGCATCCGACCCTTTCCGAAGCGGTGCACGAGGCGGCCTTGGGTGTCGCGGGACACGCGATCCACATGATCAATCGCAAGAAGAAATAGATAACAGCTTTTGGGAGCTTAGAGTGAACTTACATGAATATCAGGCCAAGGGCCTGTTCGCGGAATACGGTCTGCCCGTATCCGAGGGTTATGCCGTCGATACCGCGGAGCAAGCCGTGGAGGCAGCCAAGAAAATCGGCGGCGACCGCTGGGTGGTCAAGGTGCAGGTTCATGCCGGCGGACGCGGCAAGGCGGGCGGTGTGAAGTTGGTCGACAACCTGGATGAGGTGCGTGATTTTGCCAACAATTGGATCGGCAAAAACCTGGTGACCATCCAGACCGACGAACACGGCCAACCGGTCAGTAAGATCTACGTCGAGAGTTGTACGGACATCGATACGGAACTCTACCTCGGCGCTGTGGTTGACCGCGGCACGCGTCGTGTGGTGTTCATGGCATCGACCGAAGGCGGTGTGGAGATCGAAAAAGTTGCCGAGGAAACGCCGGAGAAGATCTTGCGCGCGATCATCGATCCGTACGTAGGCGCACAACCCTTTCAAGGCCGCGAACTGGCCTTCAAGCTCGGTCTCAAAGGTGCACAGATCAGACAGTTCACCAACTTGTTTCTAGGGCTTGCCAAGCTCTTCAACGAACTCGATTGCTCGTTGCTCGAAATCAATCCGCTGGTGGTCACCGAGGCAGGCGATATTCACTGCCTGGACGCCAAGGTCAACATCGATTCCAACGCGCTATACCGCCAACCGCGTATCAGCGAGATGAACGACCCGTCACAAGAAGACGAACGCGAAGCGCAGGCAGCTGCGTTCAACCTCAACTACGTTGCGCTCGACGGTAACATCGGCTGCATGGTGAACGGTGCGGGACTGGCCATGGGTACCATGGACCTGGTGAAGCTCTATGGCGGCAACCCGGCCAACTTCCTGGATGTGGGCGGAGGCGCTACGAAGGAGGCGGTCGCCGAGGCGTTCAAGATCATTCTTTCCGACGAAGCGGTGAAAGCCGTTCTGATCAACATCTTCGGAGGTATCGTCAGCTGCGCGACGATTGCCGAAGGCATCATCGGCGCGGTGGAAGAAGTGGGTGTCGAAGTCCCTGTCGTGGTGCGCTTCGAAGGCAACAATGCCGAGCTTGGACGCAAGACGCTGGCGGAATCAGGCTTGAACATCATTCCCGGCGAGTCTCTGGTAGACGCCGCCGAAAAGGCCGTGACCGCGGCCGGAGGTCAAGCATGAGCATATTGATCGACAAGAACACCAAGGTCATCTGCCAGGGCTTCACAGGCGGGCAGGGTACCCTGCATTCCGAGCAAGCCATTGCTTACGGCACGCAGCTCGTCGGCGGCGTCACCCCCGGCAAAGGCGGTACGACGCATTTGGATCGTCCGGTGTTCGATACCGTGCGTGAGGCGGTAGACGCCACCGGTGCGACCGCATCGGTCATCTACGTCCCTGCCGGTTTTTGCAAGGACTCCATTCTCGAAGCGCTGGACGCCGGTATCGAATTGATCGTGACGATTACCGAAGGTATCCCCACCCTCGACATGCTGGCGGTCAAGGCGCGGCTCGAAATTTCCGATTCGCGCATGATCGGACCGAACTGTCCCGGCGTCATTACGCCGGGCGAATGTAAGATTGGCATCATGCCGGGCGATATACACCTCCCCGGTAAGGTCGGCATCGTGTCGCGTTCCGGCACGCTGACCTACGAGGCGGTCAAGCAGACGACGGACCGCGGCTTCGGTCAAAGTTCCTGTGTAGGTATTGGCGGTGACCCGATCCCCGGCAGTCACTTCATCGATGTCCTGAGTCTCTTCCAGGATGACCCGGCGACAGAGGCGATCGTCATGGTGGGCGAAATCGGCGGTACGGCGGAAGAGGAAGCGGCCGCGTTCATCAAAGCCAATGTCACCAAGCCGGTGGTCGGTTACATTGCCGGGGTCACAGCGCCTCCCGGCAAGCGCATGGGGCATGCCGGAGCGATCATCGCGGGCGGCAAAGGCACTGCGGACGAAAAGTTTGCCTCACTTGAAGATGCCGGTGTGCGAACCGTGCGCAGCCTGGCGGAAATCGGCGATGCCCTCGCCGAGGTCACGGGCTGGAGTTAGTCGCAGCGCCATGTCAAGGGCCGTTCCGGCAGGCGTTTGGAGCGGCCTTGAATTTTTGCGAATGAACCCAAAAAAGAACATCACTCGAAGTCTTGTTCGGAGGTCTCTGTGAGCGAAGCAGAAGAACAAACGGGCGTAGAAACCCACAATTTCCAAACCGAAGCCAAACAACTTCTCAAGTTGATGATCCACTCGTTGTACTCGAACCGTGAGATCTTCTTGCGCGAGTTGATCTCCAATGCGTCGGATGCCATCGACAAATTGCGCTTCAAAGCCATCGAAGCGCCGGACTTGATTGCCGGGGACCCCGACTATCGCATCGACATCACGTTCGATCAGGAGGCCAAGACGCTGACCGTCGCGGATAATGGCATCGGCATGACGAAAGACGAGGTCATGGAGAACCTCGGCACCATTGCCAAGTCGGGGACGGCGGAGTTTCTCGCGAACTTGACGGGCGATCAGGCCAAGGATGCCCAGTTGATCGGTCAGTTCGGAGTCGGTTTCTATTCGGCATTCATGGTGGCGGACGAGGTTGAGGTCGTGACCAGAGGTGCGGGCGCCGATGAGGGCGTACGTTGGCGCTCGCGGGGCGAAGACGATTATCGAATCGAAGCGCTAGACGATGTGCCGCGCGGTACCCAAGTGATCCTGCACCTTAAGGACGATGCTCTCGACTTCGCCGATGATTTCCGGTTGCGGTCGGTGGTGCGCAAGTACTCCGATCACATCGGCGTGCCGGTGCGAATGCTGAAAGCGATCCCCCCGTCTGCAGAAGATGAAGATGCGGGTGACGAGAAGGAAACACCTGCGCCTGAGTTCGAAGCCGTCAATTCCGCGACCGCGTTGTGGACGCGTTCGCGCAGCGAAGTCGACGACGACGAGTACAAAGAGTTCTACAAGTACGTCTCACACGATTTCGAAGATCCGCTCTCGTGGAGCCATAACAAGGTCGAAGGCAAGCTCGAGTACACCAGTCTTCTGTATCTTCCAAAGCGCGCACCGTTCGATCTCTATAACCGCGAAGCACCGCGTGGACTCAAACTCTATGTGCAACGCGTGTTCATCATGGACGATGCGGAGCAATTCCTGCCGTTGTACCTGCGCTTCGTGAAAGGCATTGTCGACTCCAACGATTTGCCGCTGAACGTGTCTCGCGAGATCCTGCAGGAAGACGATCGCGTGACTTCCATTCGCAACGCACTGACCAAACGCGTGTTGGGCCTCCTCGATACCATGGCGAACAAAGATCCGGACGACTATCAAGCGTTCTGGGACGAGTTCGGGGAAGTGCTCAAGGAAGGCGCTGGCGAAGATTTTGCCAATCGCGATGCGTTGCTTAAGTTGCTGCGATTCGCGACGACCAAGGGCGACGGCGCCACTAAAAACATCGGTCTCGAGCAATATCTGGAGCGTGCGGCTGACGAGCAAGACACTATTTACTACATCTGCGCGGAAACCTACGAAGCTGCGGCCAACAGTCCGCATCTTGAAGTATTCAAGGAACGCGGTGTCGAAGTGCTGGTCATGTTCGATCGCATCGACGAGTGGTTGATGAGCATGCTGACCGAGTATGAGGGTAAGAAATTCGTCGATGTCATGCGGGGCGATGTGCAACTCCCGGGTGAGTCCAAAGACGAGGAAAAAGAGGACGAGGAAGATGCTGCGGACGATCACCCCCTTGTTGAACGGATCGAAGGCGTACTCAAAGAGCAGGTGGAAGGCGTGCGCACGAGCAAACGTTTGACCCAATCGCCCGCGTGTCTGGTGCTTGCCGAGCACGCGATGGGTGCACAAATGCGCAAGATCATGGAAGCCAGCGGCCAGTCGATGCCGGAGACGAAGCCGTATTTCGAGTTCAATCCGAATCACCCCTTAGTCGAACGGTTGGACCAGGAGCCGGATGAAGATCGTTTTGCCGAATTGGTCGGCTTGTTGTTCGATCAGGCGAGTCTGGCTGAAGGCGGTACGCTCAACGATCCGGCGGGTTATGTCGAGCGCATGAATCGGCTGCTGCTCGACCTGTTGAAAGAAGACTAGGTCCGCAGCGCGACATGACCTCTGTCGCGCAACTCATCGAGTCGATCCACGGGCGATTCGAAGCCGCCGGCCTGCACTTTGGGCATGGTACGGACAACGCCTGGGACGAAGCCGTCGCGCTCGTGCTCACGATGGTGGGGCTACCCGACGACGAGCGATCGTTGGCCGAGGAAGTGGCCGTCGATCGTTGCCGTGCAATCGACATGGCGGCGACGCAACGTATAGACACCCGTCAGCCGTTAGCGTACGTGCTCGGCAAGACTCAATACGCAGGTTTCGAGTTTTACGTTGAGCCTGGCGTGATGGTGCCGCGCTCACCTATCGGCCTACTGCTGCAGGATCGGCTCGTGCCGTATCTGGCCACAGCGCCGGCCAGGGTGCTCGATTTGTGTAGCGGCGGGGGCTGCCTCGGCATCATCGCGGCACATTGTTATCCGGATGCAATAGTCGTACTGGTCGAAGCGGACACCGACGCGTGTCATAACGCGCGGCGTAACATCGAAGCGCATGGCCTTAATGATCGGGTAGAGTTGGTCGAGGGAGACGTGCTTGGTTATCTCGATACGCCGGCAGCCGTCAATTTTGACCTCGTCATAACCAATCCGCCGTATGTGGGCGCGCAGGCGATGGCAGAGCTACCTCCGGAGTTCCGCGCCGAGCCGGCGCACGGTTTAGCTGCCGGTCGCGACGGATTGGCGCTGATCGGGCCCATCCTCCGCAAGCTGCGCCGGACCCTGAGCGCGAATGGCGTGTGCGTCGGCGAAGTCGGCGAGACGCAAGCGGCATTGGCGGCGGCCTTCCCTCAGCTGCCGTTCGTCTGGTTGGAGCTACCCATGGGCGGTGCCGGGGTATTTGTGCTTGAAGCGCGGGGCTTGAATTCCGATACTGCCCCGCTCATTTAGCGACATTAGGCTCATCCCAGTGGCAGGCAACCGCATCGGCCAGCTCTTTTCCGTGACCACCTTCGGTGAGAGCCACGGAGTGGCGCTGGGTGCGATCGTCGACGGGTGTCCACCGGGACTCGAGCTGAGTGAAGCGGACTTGCAGGTCGATCTCGACCGCCGGCGTCCCGGGCAATCGAAATATACGACGCAGCGTCAGGAAGCAGACCAGGTGCGGATCCTGTCCGGTGTGTTCGAGGGTGTGACGACTGGTACCGCCATCGGTCTATTGATCGAAAACCAGGATCAGAAGAGCAAAGACTACGCGGACATTAAAGATGTTTTTCGTCCTGCGCACGCCGACTTCACCTATCAACACAAGTATGGGGTGCGCGATTATCGCGGCGGCGGCCGAGCATCGGCTCGAGAGACCGCGATGCGTGTCGCCGCAGGCGGGATTGCCAAGAAGTATTTGGCCGAGGTGTGCGGATTGCGAATTCTTGGGTATCTCTCACAGATCGGTGACATTCGCATAGAGCCCGTAGAGGTGGCGGCGATTGCCAGTAACCCATTCTTCTGCCCGGACCCCGCGCGTGTGGACGAGATTGCCGCGCTCATCGATCAGCTGCGCAAAGAAGGCGATTCCATCGGCGCTCAGGTTACGGTGGTGGCGAGCCAGGTGCCGGTAGGTCTTGGTGAGCCCGTCATGGCCAAGCTCGATGCCGAACTCGCCGGCGCACTGATGGGCATCAACGCCGTGAAAGCCGTGGAGATCGGTGACGGTAAGGAGGTCATCACGCAGCGCGGCACTCAGCACCGCGACGCAATCACGCCGGAAGGATTCCGCAGCAATCACGCGGGCGGCGTGCTCGGTGGGATCTCCTCCGGCCAGGACCTCATCGCGAAGATCGCACTCAAACCGACGAGCAGTTTAACGACGCCGGGACAGACCATCGACAAGCACGGCAACGCTGTCGAGGTGGTGACCAAGGGCAGACACGATCCCTGTGTCGGCATCAGAGCAACGCCGATAGCCGAAGCCATGGTCGCAATCGTGCTCATGGATCATTACCTGCGACATCGCGGTCAAGTGGGTGTGACGTCAGCGTAGCTCTCTAACACTTGTCTAAAGGCGCGTCCGGCGCTGCTCGCTGCGCGTCTTGGGTCGGTGACCATACCGAGTTGGCGAGCCATGGGCGCAGTCGCTACCTCGAGTTCGCTTAAGCCCTCGGACATGCTGCGCGGAAGCACGGACCAGCCTAAACCGACGCGTACCAACATGCCGATGGTTTCCAAATAGTTGGTGGACATCGTGGGTTCCAGCTGCACACCGATCTCGGCGAATCGTTCGATCACGATTTTACCGGTGTAAGTAGAAAGACCCGGCAATACGCAGGGATACATGGCAAGTGCTTCGAGCTTGACGGAACTTCCATCCTGCGTGTAATCAGCGGTACCGCGGTCATCGACTACGAAGACCAGTGGGTCGTGCCAGACGAGCCGCGATGTCAGTTGTGCATCCCCCTGCGGGTTGAGCGTTACGACAGCGAGTTCCACATCGCCGTGACGCACCAGCTCGTGGGCTACCTCGGAATCTTCGAACGTGATGTTGAGCTGGACGTCGGGATATTGCGCCGTAAAAGACTGCAGCACGGGCGCAAGACGGTGGAGCCCGATGTGGTGCGACGTGGCCAGACTCAATCGTCCGGTCACATTGGCGGTCAAATGACTGAGCTGATTGCGTGTATCCGCAAGCACTTCGTGAATACGCCGGGTTTGGGCGACCACCAGTTCTCCAGCGGGCGTCAGCATGACGGATTTGCCCACACGATCGAGCAATGGCGTCCCGACGTCCGCTTCGAGCGCCTGTATGCGTTTGGTGACCGCAGGTTGAGTCAGATTGAGTTGCTGTGCCGCTTTGGAAAAGGAGGCGCTGTCCGCCACCGCCACCAAGGTCTCTAGAGCATCGAGCTGCATGTGAATTCCATCTATGAGTTATATAACTAAAAATTATTCAATTTATAAAAATAATGAATTGGAGTTATGGTAACACGATCGCTACACTGTCTGCTCGCAAGAACGGCTCGAGTGCATAAGTGCCTGCAACCCTTTACGACAAAGTCTGGAATGCTCACTTCGTGGGCGAACGTGCCGATGGCAATGCGTTGCTGTACATCGACTTGCAATTACTGCACGAAGTGACTTCGCCGCAAGCGTTCGAGGGCTTGGCGCTCAACGAGCGCCCGCTGTGGCGCGTCGGTGCCAATCTGGCCACACCCGATCACAACGTGCCGACTGACAATCGCGATAAGGGGCTGGCGGGAATCACGGATCCGGTCGCTTTGGAGCAGGTCGTCACATTGGATGAAAACTGCAAGAGATTTGGTGTCGAGCAGTTCGACATTGCAGACCCGCGTCAGGGTATCGTACATGTCGTCGGCCCGGAGCAAGGTGCCACCATGCCCGGCATGACCATCGTGTGCGGTGACTCGCACACCTCGACACACGGTGCGTTCGCCGCCTTAGCGCAGGGTATCGGGACATCGGAAGTCGAGCATGTGATGGCCACGCAGTGTCTCGTGCAAAACAAGGCCAAGAACTTTGCCGTACGCGTCGAAGGCGATCTGGTTGACGGGGTCTTTGCCAAGGACCTCATTCTCTACGTCATCGGGCAACTCGGCACGGCGGGTGCCACGGGGCACACCATCGAGTATCTGGGCAGTACCGTGCGCAAGCTGACCATGGAAGGGCGCATGACATTGTGCAACATGTCCATCGAAGCCGGAGCTCGAGCCGGTTTGGTGGCGGTGGACGAGGTGACGATCGATTACATTCGCGGGCGCCCGTTCGCGCCTCGCGGTGACTTGTGGGACCAGGCGGAAGCTTACTGGCGCACGCTGGTCTCCGACCCCGGAGCGCCTTTCGATACCGAGCTGAACGTGGATGCCGGCGCGGTGGTACCTCAGGTGACGTGGGGTACGTCGCCGGAAATGGTGACTGGGATCGACGCCCACGTGCCGGCGCCGGATGAGTTCAGCGACCCGATTGCACGGGAAGCCACGGGCTACGCGCTCGAATACATGGATCTGCGCCCGGGCATGCGGATTGAGGACATCCAGCTCGATCGAATCTTCATCGGATCGTGTACCAACGCCCGCATCGAAGACTTGCGCGCGGCAGCGGCCGTCGTGAAAGGCAAGACCGTCGCATCGCGAATCAGCGAGGCGTTGATCGTGCCGGGTTCGGGCCTCGTCAAAGCTCAGGCCGAGGAAGAAGGCTTGGCGAAGATTTTTGTCGACGCGGGTTTTCAGTGGCGTGCCGCGGGGTGTTCGATGTGTCTGGGGATGAATCCCGACCGGGTGGGTCCGGGTCAACACTGCGCGTCGACCTCCAATCGCAATTTCGAAGGGCGGCAGGGTCATGCCAGCCGCACCCATCTCGTGAGTCCGGCCATGGCCGCGGCGGCCGCGATAGCAGGACACTTTGTCGACGTGAGGGAGGTCGCCTAATGCGCGCGTTTACCAGCCATACCGGTCATGTGGCGCCGTTGGATCGCGCCAATGTGGACACGGATCAGATCATCCCCAAGCAGTATTTGAAATCCATCAAGCGTACCGGGTTTGGTGCCTATCTGTTCGACGGCTGGCGATTCGAAGACGAAGGCGACATCGGTGTCACGCCCAACGAGCGCGTGCTCAATCGCGACTTCGTGCTCAATGCGCCGCGTTATCAGGGCGCGTCGATTCTGCTGGCACGCGACAATTTCGGCTGCGGCTCTTCGCGGGAGCATGCGGTGTGGGCCTTGATGGAGTACGGCTTCGAGGCCGTCATTGCGCCGAGTTTTGCCGACATCTTCTACGGCAACTGCTTCAAGAACGGCTTGCTGCCGATCGTTTTGGACAAGGCGGTGATCGATCAACTCTTCGCTGCCGCGGATGCGGGATTGGAGTTGACGATCGAACTGGCCGGGCAGTCGGTCACCGGCCCCCAGGGCGAGTGGCTATTCGACATCGCCCCAGGGTTGAAGGAGAAACTGTTGAATGGGATGGACGACATAGCGCTCTCGCTCGAAACCAAAGACATGATCATCGATTTCGAAGCCGGGCACCGCAGCTCGCAACCGTGGCTGTTCGTCCGATGAGTAAACGAGTGTACGTATTGGCCGGAGACGGCATCGGTCCGGAAGTGATGCAGCCCGCGCTCGACATCATGCACCAGGCCGCGGACCTCGCAGGCGCCGCCATCGAAGTGAGCGAGGGGCTGGTCGGCGGTGTCGCGATCGATGCTACCGGCTCTCCTTTGCCTGCCGAGACCTTGGCGGAAGCTCAGCAGGCGGACGCCGTGCTGCTGGGCGGTGTCGGTGGACCCAAGTGGGACGATCTGCCGACTGCCGATCGTCCCGAAAAAGGACTGTTGGGGTTGCGCCAGGGTCTGGCTCTTTTCGCCAACTTGAGACCGGCCTTATTGTTCGCGCCGCTGGCGGCAGCGTCGTCGTTGAAAGCGGAGCTGGTCGCGGACCTCGATATTCTCATCATCCGCGAACTCACCGGCGGCATCTATTTCGGCGAACCGCGCGGCATCGAACTCAAGGACAACGAGCAGGTCGGTTTCAACACTCTGGTCTATGCCGAGCACGAAATCGAACGCATTGCGCGAGTAGGTTTCGAACTGGCGCAGAAACGCAACGGGCGACTGTGTTCCGTAGACAAAGCCAACGTGCTGGAAGTATCGCAGCTCTGGCGGCAGGTCGTCGAACGCGTGCACGGTGAGTTTCCCGACGTAGAGTTGTCACACATGTACGTGGACAACGCCGCGATGCAGCTGGTCCGTGCACCCAAGCAATTCGACGTCATCGTGACGGGCAACATGTTCGGTGACATTCTTTCGGACGTAGCTGCCATGCTTACCGGTTCGTTGGGCATGCTGCCGTCGGCGTCGCTGGCCGCCAGCGGCTTGGGGTTGTATGAGCCCGTCCACGGCACTGCGCCGGATATCGCCGGTCGCGGCATCGCCAATCCGCTCGCGATGATCCTCTCGGTGGCCATGATGTTCCGTTACAGTCTGAACCTGCCGGATGCCGCCGATGCCATTGAGCGCGCTGTTGGCGCCTGTCTCGCCGAAGGCTATAGGACTAGCGACATCGTCGATGCCGAGCATCCTGACTCAGTCACAACACAACAGATGGGGGAGCTAGTGGCACAACGCCTGGCTGTTGCCAATGAATGACAGTGCGAACGACAAAGTCCCGGTAGCCATCGTCGGTGCCACGGGCGCCGTGGGTGAGGCTTTTCTTGAAATCCTCGAGGCGCGGGACTTTCCAGTCGGCGATCTCTACCTGTTGGCGTCGGAGCGCTCCGAAGGCAAACGACTGCAGTTCAAGGGGAAGAGCATTGCGGTACGGCGTCTCGACCAGTTCGATTTCGGTCAGGCGCAGATCGGGCTCTTCTCGGCAGGAGGTGCGCTGTCGGAACAATACGCGCCGGTTGCGGCGGCGGCGGGCTGCGTCGTGGTCGACAATACGTCTTGCTTTCGCTACGACGACGATGTGCCGTTGATCATACCTGAGGTTAATGCGCATGCACTCGATCAGTATCGCGCACGCAACATCATCGCCAACCCGAACTGTTCCACCATTCAAATGCTGGTAGCGCTGAAACCAATTTACGATGCGGTGGGCATAACGCGCATCAACGTGGCGACCTACCAAGCCGTATCAGGCGCGGGCGCGGGCGGTGTCAGTGAGCTTGCGGCACAGACTGCCAATCTACTCAATGCCAAGGAAATCGAGTGTAAGGTGATGCCCACGCAGATCGCCTTCAACGCCATACCGCAGATCGGTCCGTTTCAAGACAACGGCTACACCATGGAAGAAATGAAAATGGTGTGGGAGACGCAAAAAATCTTTGCCGACGACGCCATCCAGGTCAATCCGACATGCGTACGTATCCCGGTGTTCTACGGTCACTCCGAAGCCGTGCACATCGAAACGCGCGAGCAGATCAGCGCGCAGGCGGTCCGCGAGCTCTTGAGCGTAGCGCCCGGGGTCACGCTCTTGGACGACAACAGTTATCCTACGGCTGTCGGCGAAGCGGCTGGCACGGACCCGGTCTTCGTCGGCCGCATTCGCGAAGACCTCTCGCACCCGCACGGGATCGCCATGTGGGTGGTCAGTGACAACGTGAGGAAGGGGGCGGCACTTAACAGCGTACAAATTGCCGAGAGATTGTTACCGCAACTGATTTGACGGCGCAGCGGTGAATGGCGCTTGGTTAAGCGCAACTAAACTGACTGAAGCCCTCAAATTATTTGTAATATGTACCGGTAACCCCCCGAAAGTGGTACACAATCCCATCTACGGCGCTAACATCTGCGCTATCTTTGAGCATGGGTTCAGCACCCTTAAAGTGCGTACACGTACGTACCGCCTTTTTGGGGTCGGAGACATGATCGCTACAAAAACGGACACACGGATTTGGACAAAAGACTCTGGGCACATACCCTGTCTGTGGGGGGACTATTCCCATCAATCGAACTCTCAAGGAGGGTCTTGCCTATGTTAAGAAGCAAGTGCCAAACGACATGCGTGGCGCTGCTGGCGGCCAGTCTGCTGCTGCCCGGCTCGGTCTGGGCATTGGGACTCGGCGAAATCGAAGTCGACTCGGCATTGAACGAGAAGTTTTCGGGAACCATCGAACTGCTGGACGCGGGCGGTCTGCAGCCTTCTGAGATCATTATTTCGATGGCCTCTCGCGAGGACTTCGACCGCGTGGGTGTGGAACGATTTTTCTTTCTGACGACGATTTCGTTCGAGGTACGTTCGATTGGCGGTGCGCCTACGGTGGTCGTCAGTAGTTCGCAACCCATTTCCGAGCCGTACATCGATTTCATCGTCGAAGTGCGGTGGCCAAACGGACGATTGCTGAAAGAGTTTACCGTGCTGCTCGATCCGCCGACCTTCACGGAGGCGGCAGCTGCACCCGTTACCGCGCCCTCGCAAGCCGTAACTCAAGCCAGCGACGAGCCTCAGACATCCGCCCCGAGCCCGAGCGTAACAAGACAAACCACGCGACCGTCGGCCGGCCCGCGCCCATCGCGTTTCGCGGGGGACGGGTTGATGACGACGCGCGACGATACGCTGTGGAAAATCGCCGAGCGTACGTTGCCGTCGGATCGCGTAACGGTCAATCAGCAGATGCTCGCGATTCAACGACTGAATCGCGAAGCTTTCATCAGGGACAACATCAATCTGCTAAAGGCGGGTTATCGGTTACAACTGCCGGACGAATCTCAAGCATTGAGCTTGTCGAAGAACGAAGCCAGTCTCGCAGTCGCGGATCAAACCAATGCGTGGCGCGAAGGCACCGGCAGTAATCAAGCCATCGCCAGTTCCCCATCGACACCGGCGACGGAGTTGCTGGACGAAAGCGGTGAACCGCTACGCTCGCCCATCGACGCAACGCGTCAGCAAACTCAGCAGCCGACGCAAACCACCAATGGAGAGGGTCAGGTCCGCATTGTGGCATCGACCGGAGAGGCTGCTAGCGCTAGCGGCGGCGGGACCGATGTGGAGGTGAACCAGCTCATCGAAGAAAAGGCCACGTTAAACCGGCAGGTGGACGAGCTGACGTACCAGCTAGACCGCGAGAAAGAGATCGCGGCCAACCAAGTCAGCGTCAAGGACCGCCAGCTCGAGGTGAAGGATCAGGAACTGGCTGCGATGCAGGAAGAGATGCGTCAGGTCCGCGAACAACTCGCGGAAGCGTCGAAGAATCAAAATCAGAGTGCCGCAACGGCAGCGCCACAACCGTGGTATCTGTCACCGCTGTTTTTCGGCAGCGTCATCGGCCTTCTGATTTTGCTTCTTGCTGCGATGTTGTTTGCCTTGCGCCGATCCCGTGCCGATGCCGAAGCGCTGTCCGATGCATTGGACGCCGGAGCCCCTGACGCACCCGACACCGCGCTCTATGTCGAAGCGGCGCAAGAGGATCAGGATGACTACACCGAAGTCGACGATCGCGACGATTCGACGGAGCAGGTCGAACCCACGATCGGCGCGGTCACCGCGGTTCACGAACACGAAGATCTGTTGGATGACGTAGACGACGAAGACGCGGACGACAACACTGCGGTCATGGAAAGCGAGGAAGACGCGCAAACGGGTGACGTGATCGGCGAAGCCGATATTTATGTCGCTTATCAACGCTATGGCCAGGCGGCGAACCTGCTGCTGGGTGCGTTGAACAACGAACCCGACCGCTACGATATTCGCCTTAAGCTCTTGGAAGTATTCGTCGAAGCGGAAGACGAAACGCAATTCACCGAGCACGCCAACTACATCGTTGAAAACTGCGATGACGAGGACGTGCTGATGGCGTGTCGCGAGCTTGAAAGTCAGTTGCAATCGTCGCGGGTCAACCTAGAAGAAGATGTCGCGACGCTGGACGATGCGTCGGCAGAGACCCAAAGCACATCCGATGACACAGGCGGTTTGGACTTCGAGCTGGGGGGCATCGAGGGTCTGGAAGACGGCGCCGGTGAGTCTGCTGCGAGCAGTGCAGACGCGCTGGCGGATGCAGTGGACGATGCCGGTGAATTCGAGCTCGAGTTCGATGACGATACAGCCGAGTCGGTCGACAAGGCCGCAGAAGCGGCGGATGCAGCGGAGCCGGTCTTAAACGCCGGTGACGATCTGGGCGGTGACCTTGGCTTGGACTTCGACCCGGAACGCGATGTGGCAGAAGCCGAAGAGGGCTTCGAACTCGACATCGAGACCGACGACTTGGACATCGAAGCGGAGTTGGACGATGCCGACGCGGACGTTGCCGAAGCTCCGGTGACTGAAGCGAGTGTCGACGTTTCCGCGGGCGGTGAGGACGTCGCGGAAGCCGTCGTCGACGGTGACGATTTCGACTTCGAAGGCAACGGCGATGCAGACATCAACGCCACCAAGATCGATCTGGCCGAGGCCTACATCGACATGGGCGACAGCGACGGTGCGCGCGACATCCTGCAGGAGGTTGCGGACGAAGGCACGCCCGATCAACAAGAAACCGCGCGCAAGATGCTGGCCGATATCAGCGGATAACGTTCCGCGCTAAGCGGTGAATAGATTCGCACTGGGTATCAGCTACGACGGCACCGCGTTTCACGGTTGGCAGCGGCAGCGCGATCGCCTCACGATTCAAGAAGTGTTGGAAACCGCTGCAAGTCAAGTGGCGGACGAGCCCATTGTCTTGCAGGTAGCGGGCAGGACCGATCGAGGCGTGCACGCTACCGGGCAGACCGCCGCCTTTTCTACAACCGCACAACGCCATCCCGATCAATGGTGTCGAGGTATCAATACGTTGACGCCGCCGAGCGTCATGGTCAACTGGGTGCAAGCCGTGGATGAGGGGTTTCATCCACGCTTCGACGCAGTTGCCCGGCGGTACGTCTACATTATCGAAGACCGGGCACCGCACTTGCCTTTCAGCCGTGATCAGGTTTGGGCGACACTGCCGTTGGATGCGGAACTGATGCATCGGGCAGCACGTCCACTTGTCGGGGAGCACGACTTCAGCGCCTTTCGTGCTGCCGCATGCCAGGCTGCGAGTCCCTGGCGCCGCGTCAATCGGTGCGCAGTACGTCGTGTTGGTGCCCGCGTCGTCGTGGACATCGAAGCGAACGCGTTTTTGCACCATATGGTCCGTAACATCGTCAGAGGATTGCATGATGCATCGGCTTTGGGCGACGAACGTCACCTGCATGCGCTGCTGGAGAGCAAGGATCGCGATCGACTTGGCCCCACGGCGCCTCCGCAGGGTTTGTATTTGGTTGCAGTCAGCTATCCGCAGATCGCATTTCCGACTGCACCCGAGCCTCCTCTGGTTTCAGCCTGAGCAAACCGCTAGACTAGCGCGCCGCTCAAGGGCCAGAGTTTCGAGTCAAGATCCGTAACAGTCCAATGAAAGAGATTTGGTGCAAGATTTGCGGGCTCACTCGCGCCGAAGATGCCCAGGTGGCGATCGAAGCCGGGGCGGACGCGATCGGTCTGAACTTCTGGCCAGGCAGTCGGCGCGCAATCGACGTGGCGCGTGCTCGGGAAATATGTGCAGCAGTGGATCTGGCTCGATTGCATCGGCGTGTTCACGGCAGTGTGGTGGCCTTGTTCGTCAATCCATCGGCTAACGAGGTCAATGAGGTGATCGAGCAGGTGCCCGTCGATTTGCTGCAGTTTCACGGCGATGAAAGTAACGATTTTTGCAAGCGCTTTGGCCTTCCGTTCATGAAAGTGCTCCGCGTTGCGGAGCGTATCGATCCTGAAGCGTTGTTCGATGCCTATCCGGATGCCTCGATGTGGCTGTTGGATACCTTCGTTGAAAGCGCGGTCGGTGGGACCGGTGAATCCTACGACTGGAATCTATGGCCGCAGCAGAACTCGCTGCGCCTGGTGCTGGCCGGGGGGTTGGATCCGGACAATGTAACCCGGGCGATCGACCAAACGGCGCCCTTTGGTGTCGATGTCTGCACGGGTGTGGAAACTGGTGAGCCGGGGGTGAAAGACCCCACGAAGATAAGGCGGTTCGTTGCACACGTCAGGCGTTGCGCGGCATGACTGACGACCCGTCTCACGATCAGCCGCAAGCTCAGGGCCCCGGTGCAGGCAGCAACTACGCCCAACCTAATGACCAAGGGCATTTCGGCATCTATGGCGGGCGGTTCGTTGCGGAAACGCTCACGCACGCTTTGGACGAACTCGCCGAATTGTATGCGGATGCGAAGCAGGACCCTGAATTCCAACGCGAGTTCGCTAACGATCTGGCGCACTATGTCGGACGTCCCACACCGCTATACCACGCTGAACGGCTCACCCAGGCGTTGGGTGGCGCTCAGGTCTACTTGAAACGCGAGGACCTCAATCACACGGGCGCACACAAGGTGTGCAATACCATCGGACAGGCGTTGCTTGCCAAACGCATGGCTAAGCCGCGTGTCATCGCAGAAACCGGTGCGGGCCAGCACGGTGTGGCAACGGCTACGGTGGCTGCGCGACTCGGGCTCGAGTGCGACGTGTACATGGGTGCGGAAGACGTGGAGCGGCAAAGTCTCAATGTTTACCGCATGAAGTTGCTCGGCGCGAACGTGATCGCCGTACATTCCGGTACACGCACGCTGAAAGATGCGATGAACGAAGCTATGCGCGACTGGGTGACCAACGTCGATACGACGCACTACATCATCGGCACCGTCGCCGGTCCGCACCCGTTCCCGACGTTGGTGCGCGATTTCGCCGCCACCATCGGACAAGAAGCGCGCGCACAGGTGCTGCAGCAAGCGGGCAGGTTGCCGGACGTTCTAGTGGCTTGCGTTGGCGGCGGTTCGAATGCTCTGGGTCTGTTCTATCCGTTTATCGACGATATCGATGTGCGTATGGTTGGCGTCGAAGCTGCCGGCTTGGGGCTCGCGACGGGGCGCCATGCAGCTCCGCTCAATGACGGAACCGTCGGCGTCTTGCATGGCAATCGCACCTACCTCATGGCGGATGAGGACGGGCAAATCCAAGCCACTCATTCCATCTCGGCGGGATTGGACTATCCCGGCGTAGGACCTGAGCACTCGCATCTGAAAGACATCGGTCGGGCCACCTACGAAGCGGCTACCGATGAAGAGGCGATGACGGCGTTTCGTCTGTTGAATCGCACGGAAGGCATACTTCCCGCGTTGGAATCGAGTCACGCGTTGGCATGGGTGGTCAAGAATGCGCCGCTGATGAACCAAGACGACATCATCGTCGTCAACCTATCCGGTCGTGGTGACAAGGATATCAACACAGTTGCCAAGATTGACGGAATCGATCTATCGTGACACGGCTTAAACGGCACTTCGACGCTAGCTCCGACAAACGTGCGCTCATTGCGTTTGTAACCGCGGGCGACCCGACACTGGCACATACGGTGCCGGCCATGCATGCGCTCGTCGCGGGCGGCGTGGACATTATCGAACTCGGTATTCCATTTTCGGATCCGGAGGCGGAAGGTCCCACGATTCAGGCGTCCAGCGAACGTGCACTTGCGAACGGGGTAACCCTGCGTGCCGTGTTGGAAATGGTGACCCAGTTTCGGCGCGAGAATGCCAACACACCTGTCGTGCTGATGGGTTATCTCAACTCCATCCTGGCGATGGCGGATTTTCCCCAGCGAGCCCAAGCGGCGGGGGTGGACGGATTGATTGTTGTCAACCTGCCGCCCGAGGAAGCTGGCGAGTTGCAGGCCGAGCTCGTAGCGCGGGACATCGACCTCATTTTTCTCCTGGCGCCGACCACGACGGATGCACGCGCGCAGTACATATTATCCGCGGCGTCCGGGTTTGCTTATTACGTCTCGCTGAAGGGCATCACCGGTGCCGATCACCTGGTGGTCGAACCCGTTGCAGAACGCCTACGCGAGTTGCGTCGCATGAGCGATCTGCCGATCTGTGTCGGCTTCGGCATCAAAGATCCGCAAACCGCTGCCGCGATAGCACCGCATGCCAGCGGCGTGGTGGTGGGGAGTGCGCTGGTCAATCTGATGGCCGCGCATGCTGACGATGTCGGGCAAAGCAGCGAGGCGTTGCAAGCAGCGGCCCATGCGCTGCGACAGGGCGTCGACAGCTCGACGTAAATGTCATGCGCACGTTGGAAGATTGGCTGCAGCACGCCACCGGTTTGCATCACAAGGACTGGGATCTGGGTCTCGAGCGGGTGCAAACCATGGTGGAACGCATGGGTCTCGAGCGACCCGGACGAACCGTCATCACGATTGCAGGTACCAACGGCAAAGGATCGACGGCTCGTGCGTGTGAAGCATTGTTGCTGGCCGACGGGCGCACCGTCGGATTGACCCTGTCACCGCATATCCATCGTTTCAATGAGCGGATTCGAATTGGCGGTACGGAATTGAGTGATTCAGCCATAGCTGAGGCTTTTCAGCGCGTGGAAGATACGCGTCGAGATTTGAGTTTGACCTACTTCGAATTCAGCTCGCTGGTCGCCCTCGACTGTTTCGCTCGCGCCGGTGTGGATGTTGCGGTATTGGAGATCGGCCTGGGCGGGCGGCTGGATGCCTTCAACGCGGTGGATGCGGACATTGCCGTGATCACCAGCATCGGCCTCGATCACCAAGACTACCTGGGCGATACCCTGGAACTCATCGGCGCGGAGAAGGCGGGCATCCTGCGAGCTGGACAAACCGTCGTACTTGGACCGGACATGCCAGGCTCCGTCGTGGCGCGCTGTGCCGAACTTGCGCTCCAGCCTGAGGTATTCGGCGAGCACATTCGCGTCACCCACACGTCAACCGGACGGTGGCGGTTCAATCACGGCGATACCACCGTAGGGGGCTTGGACTATGGCTCGGTGGCGGCGCAGAACCTGGCGCTGGCGACGGCTGCTTGCTCTGCATTGGGAGTACCGTCCCGGCGCTTGCTCCAAGTTTGTGATCTCTCCGTGGAAGGTCGACTCGAACGGCGTGAGTTACGGGACCGAACCCTCATTCTCGATGTGGCGCATAATCCGGCCGGTGCTGAGTTTTTAGTGAATGAACTGCGACTGCGGGGCTTAACGCCAAACCTGATCGTGTGTGGGATGTTGCGTGACAAGCCCCACCGCGAAGTGTGTCGGACACTGTCCGGGGCGTTTCCCGCAGCGCGCTGGGTGTTGTTGGACACCCATGGCTGGCGGGCGTTCAGTGCCACGGACCTCGCTGCCTCCAGCGGTGTGGCAACCCAGGCGCTCTTCACCGACGCGACAGGGTTGGCCGAGCATCTGCTATCGGTTTCTGCACCTGGAGATGTTATTCTTGCGTGCGGATCCTTCAGTGCAGTAGAGCAGTGCCAAAGCCTCGCTCCCCCATGCCTCCCCGACAAATAACGTCAGTCCGAGCGTGCATCGCGCTGCCGCCGATCAGGCGCGCGCTAGACTCACCCTCAAGATCTGTATGACCGAACAAACGCGCTACCGGGTCACTGGGTCCATATTTCTCATTGCGCTTGCCGTCATATTCTTACCCATGCTGTTCGACGGTGCACCGACGGTGCCTTCTCCACGCACCCAGACGCCACCACCGATGCCCGTGCCCGAGCCGGGCGACTCCAAGGTACCGGCGTACGACGATGTGGTGCCGGATAGCGACGTGGTGGCCCGGGTTGAACGCCTGAAAGCGGAAGTTGACGAGGACGGCTTCAGCACGGATACCGGCACACGCTTCGGCGAGCCGGTGCTCACAGCCGTCGATGAGACGACGGCCGTTTGGGCAGTTCAGGCAGCAACCTTCGCTTCTTTCGAAAATGCCGCCAACTTCCGCGAGTCTCTGCGTACGAGCGGATTCGAGGCCTTCATCTCTACCGTCAAGGAATCTGACGCGGGCGCAGTGGTGCTCTACAGAGTGGCGGTGGGGCCGTATTTGAGCCACAACGATGTCAGCGCGGCAGCCGAACTCATCGGCGAGCGCTTTTCGGTCACACCGCAGGTCGTGGCGATGTCGCAGTGATGCGCAGCGAAGAGGGCGAGGTTGGCTAAACTAGACATTGCTATTCTTGTAGTGATTGCGCTGTCGGCCGGTATCGGTCTCGTGCGCGGCCTTGTTAAAGAAGTGCTTTCGCTGCTGTCCTGGATCATCGCGTTCGTCGTGGCGATTTACTTCGCCGGGACGTTAGCCGGCTATCTTCCGGACACCTGGGGCAGTGCTACCGTGCGCAGCGCCATCGCGTTCGTGGTGTTGTTTATTACTACGCTGATCGCAACGTCGATCTTGCGGTGGCTCGTCACCCAACTCGTCGAAGTCTCCGGCTTGAGCGGCACGGATCGTTTACTCGGTTTCGTCTTTGGTAGCGCACGAGGGGTGTTGGTGTGCATCGTCGTGTTGATAGGCTTGAGGCAAATCGTCGAGGAGACCAGTTGGTGGCAAGCCTCCTTCCTGGCGCCGGAACTCTTGGCGTTCGAGGGGGATTTGCGTGAACTTATGGGGCGGGCGCGGGAGATTGTCGATGAAGTTGAGGTACCGGATGTCTAGAATACGCCTATTGAACGGTGATCGAACGGTGATGGATCAATGTGCGGAATAGTCGGCATCGTTTCCGGTGAAGCGGTCAATCAGCAGATATACGACGCTCTGACGGTGTTGCAGCATCGCGGCCAAGACGCTGCGGGAATGGTCACCAGTGACGGGCATACGGTGCATTTGCGTAAAGGCAACGGATTGGTGCGCGATGTGTTTCGTTTCAATCACATGCAGCGTCTCACCGGCAATATCGGTGTCGGGCATGTGCGTTACCCGACCGCGGGCAGTGCCAGTTCCGCAGAGGCGCAACCGATGTACGTGAACTCACCCTACGGGATCATGTTGGCGCACAACGGCAACCTCACCAATTTCGAGGAACTCAAAGCGGATCTCTTTACGGAAGATCTGCGCCATATCAACACCAATTCGGATTCTGAGGTGTTGCTCAACGTGTTAGCGCACGAGCTGCAGACCATGCACGCGCTGGATCCGTCTCCCGCCGAGGTCTTCGAAGCGGTAGCCGGCGTACACCGGCGCTGCCGTGGCGCTTACGCTGCAGTGGCCATGATCATCGGTGTCGGCATTGTCGGGTTTCGCGATGTGCACGGCATTCGACCGTTGGTGTACGGCAGCCGCGAAACCGAGCAAGGCACGGACTACATGATTGCGTCGGAATCGGTGGCATTGGATCTTCTGGGCTTCAAGCTGCTCGGTGACGTGCAACCCGGCGAAGCGGTGTTCATCGGCAACGATGGATCGATCCAACGTAAAATCTGCGCGCCCCAAACGCGCCTCGTGCCCTGTATCTTCGAGCACGTTTATCTTGCGCGGCCCGACTCCATCATCGATCAGATCTCGGTGTACAAAAGCCGGCTCAGGATGGGCGAATATCTGGCCGCCAACATCCTCAAGCACTACAGTCAGCGCGCCCACGATATCGACGTGGTCATTCCCATACCGGACACGGGCCGCACGGCGGCGTTGCCCCTGGCACACCAGCTGAACGTCAAGTATCGGGAAGGATTTGTCAAGAATCGTTACATTGGCCGAACCTTCATCATGCCCGGTCAACAGGAGCGGCGTAAATCCGTGCGCCAGAAACTCAACGTCATCGAACTCGAATTTCGGGACAAAAACGTCCTGCTCGTCGACGATTCCATCGTTCGCGGCACCACCACGCAGCAGATTATCCAGATGGCTCGCGATGCCGGGGCACGCAAGGTCTACATGGCGTCGGCCGCACCGGCTCTGCGGCACCAGAACGTCTACGGCATCGATATGCCGGCCAAAGAGGAGTTCGTGGCCCACAATCGTACGGATGAGGAAGTGGCGCGAATCATCGATGCGGATTGGCTGATCTACCAGGATATTGACGACCTCAAAGCCAGCGCCCATGAGGGAAATCCGCAAGTTGAGGACTTCGAGTGCTCGACCTTCGATGGTGAATACGTGACTGGCGACATAGATGCCAAGTACCTTGAAAAGCTATCCTTGTTGCGCAACGATAAAATGAAGCAGCGTCGTGACGCCGAACTCAACACGGATTCCAACGTCCTCGAACTCCACAACCACGCGTGATTTGAATCCGGACCTCAATCGGGGCCGGGTGAAGGAGCACGTCGAAGCGTTGACGCGGGATTTGAGCGATGTCTTGCTGGGCAAGGAGACCCAGATCAAGCTCGCCTTGGCGTGCTTGTTCGCCAAGGGGCATCTTTTGATCGAAGATCTGCCGGGCATGGGCAAGACGCTGCTGTCACACGCGCTGGCCCGCGTACTCGGATTGAGTTACAACCGCATCCAATTTACCTCGGACGTGTTGCCCTCGGATGTCATCGGCGCGACGATCTTTGACAAGCTGAACAACGCATTTCGGTTCGTGGAGGGACCGCTGTTTGCGCAGTTGGTGCTGGCCGACGAAATCAATCGTGCCACGCCCAAGAGCCAGAGCGCGCTACTTGAAGCCATGGAAGAGCGTCAAGTCACTCATGACGGTGAAACCCGGGCGTTGCCGCAACCGTTTTTCGTCATTGCCACGCAGAACCCGTCGACTCAAGCGGGTACGTTTCCCTTGCCCGAGTCGCAACTCGACCGGTTTCTCATGCGGATCGAGCTCGGTTATCCCGAACCGGCAGCGGAACGCGAGCTGTTGTTGAGCGGAGACCGCAGAGAACGCCTGGCCGATCTCGGGCGCGTGATCAATTTGGAACAACTGAAAGGCATTCAAGACGCGGTGGAAGACACGAAAGTCTCGGAGCCGTTGATCGACTACGTGCAGCGCTTGGTGGCGTTTTCGCGGCAGGGAAACGAGTTCGCATACGGATTGTCTCCTCGCGGCGCGCTGGCTCTGATACAGAGCGCAAAAGCTTGGGCGCTGATTCACGACCGCACCCACGTCGTGCCCGAGGACGTCCAAGCGGTATTGTCCAGCGTTGTCGAACATCGACTGCGCGAGGCCGCTGACTTTTCCGGTCACGGGGGTGGTGCGCTGGTGCAAAAACTCCTGGCGAGCGTCGACGTCGTTAGTTGATCTGAGAGCAAGCGGGCGAAAAGGTGACCGAGTCACAAGCCATTCAACCGCCGAGTACGACGTCGCGGATGGGCCGGCGATTTGTCGCCTTTCTGGATCGGCGTATTCCACCGAGCCGACGTGTCACACTCAGTCAAGCCAACGTCTTCATCTTCCCGACACGCTCCGGATTCATGTTCGGTATCTTGCTCGCCATACTTACCGTGGGTGCTATCAACTATCAGAACAGCCTCGTCTATGGCGTCGCGTTTTTACTCGGCAGCATGTTTATCGTCACTATCCTGTACACGTTCAGAAATCTGTCAGGGTTGAGTATCGAATTGGCCGAAGCGCACAGTGGATTCGTGGGGGAGGACATCGAGTTCGAAGTCCGCGTTACCCGTCCGAAAGCCAGCGGTCGTGAGGGCATTCAGGTCGGTTGGCCCGAAGGCTACAAACAGTGGGTGGATATCTTCGATAACGAAGCCTCCAACGTACGGCTGTTCGTCAAAGCACAGGCGCGCGGATGGTTAGCGCCGGGGCGTATGCTGGTCGAGACCTATTATCCGCTCGGGCTGCTCCGCGCCTGGACCTGGGTGGACATCAAAGCCAAGGCACTGGTTTATCCGCAGCCGGTCTTTCAAGAAATCCCCACCCACACGACCAGAACCGGACGCGACGAAGGTGCCTTGGTGGACCCGCTGGGTAGTGACGATTTCGTCGATATTCGTGAGTACGTGCCGGGGGATCCGATCAAAAATATTCTGTGGCGTTCGTTTGCCCGTTCCGATCACGTGATGGTCAAACGCTATGCCAGCTACATCGAACCGCGTCAATGGTTCGACTTCGCGGACATGGCTGGCGACACCGAAGAGAAATTGTCGCGGCTCACCGGATTGGCACTGACCGCGACACGTCTCGAGCGAGAGTTTGGCTTGCGCCTGCCCACGACCACCGTTCCGCCGAGCGTGGGGCAGGCGCATTTGGAGCGCGTATTGATGGAACTGGCCCTGTACGGCTATAAACCCTATGACGATCGCGACTGACACTAGCGCAAAGTCCGTCGATCACCCGAGACGGGGTGTCGGCATCGCGCAACAGATTCCGCGCAACAGCCTGGCGTTGCTCATGATCGCTCAGGTGGCGGTCGTGCTGCCGCTGGCTGCCTACATCTCTTTCTGGATCGTTGGCGTGTGTTTGACCTGTGGATATTGGCGCATGCAGGTGTATCGCGGGCGCTGGGATTTTCCACCGGGGTGGGTTAAGACACTGCTGGTTTTGGGCTCGATCGTCGGTATTGCCTTGAGTGGCTATCGCACTTTCAGTCTGGAGGCCGCGACATCGCTACTGGTACTGGCATTCGCGCTGAAACTGATCGAGATGCGCAATCGCCGTGACGCGTATCTCATGATCTATTTGAGCTATTTCCTCATTGCCAACGGTTTCCTATTCGACCAGTCGATGACGATGACGGCGTATGAACTCTTCGCCGCGATCCTCGTCACCGCGGCCATGGTAGGCATGAATCAGCTGCAAACCAGAGTGAGACTGCTCGCTTCGGTGTGGACTGCAGCAGGACTGATCCTGCAAGCCGTGCCGCTGATGCTGGTGATGTTTTTACTGTTCCCGAGATTGCCGCCATTGTGGTCCATCCCCATGCCCAGTGCGGCGACGACGGGGTTAAGCGATCGCCTCACCCCGGGTGACGTGGCGACGCTGAGTCAAAGCGACGAGGTGGCGTTTCGTGCGGTGTTCGAAGGAGAGGTGCCGCTGCAGCGAGAACTGTATTGGCGCGGTTTGGTGTATTCGAATTTCTACCGCGGCACTTGGAGCATCGCCGAGCCGCTCGAAGAGATCGACCTGGGTGTGCTCGACGAACAGGGCCTGGCCTACGAGATCTTCCTCGAACCCACGCAAAGCAACTGGGCGTATTCGCTGGACACCCCGGTGCAGTACAACCGGCGTTTGTCGCTGTTGGGCGACTATCGACTGGAAAGCAATGAACCCGTCTTGTCCGTGATGCGTTATCGGGTGGTAAGTCAGACCGACTTCGTGATGGATCCCGAACTGTCCGATGCCGTGTATCTGCGTGAGACGCGTTTCGATCGGCGGGATAACCAAGAGTTGCAGGCGTATGCCGCCGATCTTTATGAGCGCGCGGGTTCTGCGCTCAACATGATTACCGTGATGCAGAATCACATACGCGAACAGCCGTTCGTGTATACGTTAAATCCACCGACATTGGGCCGGCAGAACAGTATCGATGAGTTTTGGTTCGAACACCGCCGGGGTTTTTGTACACATTACGCCGGTGCGATGGTGTTCGCTTTGAGGTCAGTCGGTATTCCGGCACGTATGGTCGGCGGTTATCAGGGCGGTGAGGTCAATCCCGTCACCGGCCACGTGGTGGTGCGCCAATACCAAGCCCACGCGTGGGTTGAAGCATGGATAGAAGGCAACGGCTGGCAGCGTTTCGATCCGACCGCGGCGGTGGCCCCCGCTCGGGTGGAGCAGGGATTGAATGCGGCGCTCTCGGATGCCGATCGTGCGACCCTGTCGCTGTTCTCGGCGGCCCGGTTCGACGAGCGGGATGTGGTCACGCGGTTCATCCAGTTCTTCGACTCTCTGGAACACCGCTGGAATCTCTGGGTGGTCGGCTACGATGCGGCCTCTCAGGCCGATGTTCTGCGTCAATTGCTGGGTAAGGTGACGCCCGCGCGCATCGGAATGGCGCTGGTGTTGGGCGGAGGTTTGAGCGTGGCGGCTGTCGTGATCGCGCTCTTTTGGCGTCGCCGGCCTTTGCAACGCCATCCCACCGAACGCTTGTTCAGTAGATTTTGTGCCGCGGCGGCGCGTAGCGGGCACCCCCGGCTACCCCACGAGACGCCTGTCGCGTTCGTGCGCCGCGTCGCCGCGCTTGCCGATGTCGATGCCAGTACGTTGTGTCGACAGCTGGAAGCCCATCTCTACGACCCGGCCGTGGAACCGACTCGCGCACAGCGCTTCGAAATCCGGCAGGCACTGCAAAAACTTCGATTCAGACTTGCCTTTGTAGCCTCGCGCGTCGCATCCTAGGCGCGCCCCGAACGCCCCACAGGACCTCGACTCTGAAAGCCACCGCGTACACCGGTTCAGCACAACGCCGCACGCCTTGCGTGGGCATTTGCAGCACGACGTACGGTGACCTCGTGTGTCGGGGCTGCAAGCGCTTCGCCCACGAGATTACGGCGTGGAATGGCTACGACGATGAGCAGCGACGGCAGATCTGGCAGCGCCTCAACGACTTGCGTGATGAGGTGACTGCGCAATTTCTCGAAGTAAACGGACACGTGGACTTCGTCGCGGTGAGCGTGCATGCGGCAGTGGATGAATGTGCGGAGCTGGAACAGCGCTATCGTGTACTCGCTTATCTGGTACACCAGGAGTGGCCGTTGCACAAAGCCGGGCTGGCGGTCAGCGCAGAAGTCGAGGCTTCACTCGAAACGCCATTGGCAGTGATGCAGGCCATCGATGCGGAGATATACCAGCGAGCCAAGGCGCACTACGAGCGCAACTTCAAAACTCCAGCTTAAAATGCGTGCTGCCACTCAACCCGCGATCGACTTTCTCGCCGCTGCCACACCTGAAGTCTGGTTCGAGGCGGCCGCGCAAAACGTGCCCCTGTTGCTGATCGACCATGCCAACTGCGAGAAGAAAGCGGCCAGTACGGCATTGGGGCTTCTTTATCGCTACGTCGATCAACCCGAACTGCTATCGACCATGTCGCGCCTCGCACGGGAAGAACTGCGTCACTTCGAGCAGGTCGTTGAACTGATGGCAAGCGAAGCAGTGGTGTACACGCAGTTGAGTTCGTCACGCTATGCCGGGCGATTGCATGCAATGGTTGCCAAGCGTGAACCGCAACGACTGATCGATGTTCTGATCATCGGTGCCATTGTAGAAGCACGTTCGTGTGAACGGTTCATCGGACTTGCCGACGTCTTGCCTGAAGGCATAGCACAGCTGTACCGGCAACTTGTGCACTCCGAGGCACGGCACTTTGCCGACTACCTGAGGCTGGCTTCAGAAGCCGCGCGCCGCATGGGTTGGGACGATGACGGATTCGAGACCCGCGTCGAGGAATTCCTGGCGTGCGATGCCGAGTTGGTGACCACTGCAGATGTCGAATTCAGGTTTCACAGCGGACTACCCGTAGGGCTGGGTGACACAAAAGCACTCTAGCTGGACAGCGTCGTCCACCTGACGGGCGAGCCACCCGCAACGTTCCCACGCACCGAGCACGATCCGCGTTTTACCGTCGATGGCATGAATGCCGGGACGGTGTGTGTGGCCGTGTACGAGTACGGTTGCTTCGTGACTTGCCATCAGCTCGCCAACCGCTCCGGCATTGACGTCCATGATGTTGGCGGCCTTGTTAGCATTGGCTGCTCGACTCTGCTCGCGCAGCGCCTTGCCGAAGGCTTTGCGTTCCTCCAGTGATTTGCTCAGGATGTCCGATTGCCACTCTGCGCTGCGCAGCGTCTTGCGCATGGCTTGATAAGCGACGTCGTCGGTACACAGTGCGTCGCCGTGCGCGACCAGCACACCTCCGGTGATTGGCGATGGGTCGGTGAGCATTGTTACCCGGCTGCGGGTGGCAAACGCTTGTCCCATGAGGAAGTCGCGGTTTCCGTGCACGAGATAGAGCTTGGCATGATCGCTGGCGGCGGTTAGCGCAGTGTAGAGCCATTGGGCCAGCTCACTATTATCGTCGTCACCGATCCACATCTCGACGATGTCCCCGAGGAGGTAGATTTCGTCGGCCCGGCGGGATTCCACGCGCAGGCACTCGCCGAAACACTGGGTGCTCGGGTCCCCGACGTGTTCCAAGTGTAGGTCGGATATGAAAACTCGATGCACGGCGACGGCAAGTTTAATGATCTAGGTGGAGATGCATGCGAGCCGCCCGTAACGTGTTTTGCAGCAGTGCGACTCTGGTCATCGGGCCGACACCGCCTGGCACCGGGGTGATCCAGCTGGCCACTTCCGCAACGTCGTCGAACTGCACGTCGCCGTACAACTTGTTGTTGGCGCCGCGGGTGATGCCGACGTCGATGACGATGGCCCCGGGTTTAATCCAGGAGGCGGGTACGAGCCCGGGCTTCCCGACGGCGGAAACGACGATGTCGGCGAGCTTGATCTTGTCTTCGATGTTGCGCGTGAATTTGTGTGCGGTGGTGACCGTGCAGCCTGCACGCAGCAGCTCGAGACCCATGGGTCTGCCGACGTGGTTCGAGGCACCGATCACGGCGGCGTCGAGACCCTTGAATTCGAGGTTGAGGTGCTCCAGCAACAACATCACGCCCATCGGCGTGCAGCTGCGAAACGATGGTCGCCGCAATGCCAGAAGTCCGATGTTGTGCGGGTGAAAGCCATCGACGTCCTTACCGGGATCGATGCAATCGATGATGCGCTGCTCATCGATATGCGCCGGCAGCGGCGTTTGTACCAACACGCCGTCGATATTGTCGTCATCGTTCAAGTGTTGAATGCGCGCTTCCAAGTCCTGCTGAGTGATATCGGCACTCAGGTGTTGGACGTTGGAGTGGAAGCCCACCTCGTCGCAGTCACGGCGCTTACCCCGGACATACACCTCCGAAGCCGGGTCACTGCCCACCAGGATCACTGCCAATCCCGGAAGACGATGGCCGTCCAGCTTCCACTGCTCGATGGTATCGGCCAGTTCCTGGCGCAGAGACTTGGCAATTGCATTGCCGTCAATGATGTTTGCAGTCATGGGTGGGGAAGGCCTACCGCTAAAACCACATTCTACTTGCTTTTGTTTGCCGTGGCGTCCCTTGATCCGTTCGCCTGCATTTGGGGTCGGAGACACCTGACTTATTGGAAAATGGGGTCGGAGACAAACGCCGCCCGCGAAACGTACTGACTAAGCTCAGGAGTGGCGGTAAGAAGAGGAAGGGTTGGCGCGCCCGGAAGGACTCGAACCTTCAACCCCCTGCTTAGAAGGCAGGTGCTCTATCCAGTTGAGCTACGGGCGCGTAGCTGGCGCTGTGGAATGGTCGGGGTAGAGAGATTCGAACTCCCGACATCCTGCTCCCAAAGCAGGCGCGCTACCAGACTGCGCTATACCCCGAGGAATCGAGCGCGGGATTCTACCACTTCTTCTATTATTGTGTGATTCGCCGATCGTGTCTCCGACCCCAATTTAGTGCGCTGTTGGTCTCCGACCCCGATTTCGACTACCCGAAATGTCTCCGACCCCATTTCTGCAGCTTTCGAAGTGCAAGTGGTCTATAGAGAGACCCCACAGCTAAAAAAAGTGTCTATAATGCGCCCCCGCGAGGCAATGGTGGGCGTAGCTCAGTTGGTAGAGCTCCGGGTTGTGATCCCGGCGGTCGTGGGTTCAAGCCCCATCGTCCACCCCATTTCTCGCTCCACCCGCTGAATCAACCATCGATCTGACATGAACGTATCTGTAGAAACCATGAGCGGTCTCGAGCGCCGCCTGACCATCGCATTACCCAGCGAAGAATTCGAAAGCCAAATCACCGCTCGCTTGGAGGACGCCCAGGGTAAGGTGCAGCTGCCGGGATTTCGGCCGGGTCGGGTGCCCTTGAAAGAAGTGCGCCGACGCTATGGGCCGGCCGTGCGTGCCGAGGTGGCCGGTGAATTGATGCAATCGAGTTTCGTCGACGCAGTGACCCAGGAGGAATTGAATCCTGCGGGTTCGCCGAGTCTCGAAGTCGTCAAGATGGATCCGGGCATCGATTTCGAATTTACGGCCACTTTTGAAGTGTTCCCGTCGGTGACGGTGGGGGACCTATCGAGCCTCGACGTCAAGCATGTCGAGGCGAGCATCACCGATGCGGACCTGGACAAAATGGTGGAACAGTTGCGCAACCAGCGCACCACCTTCAACGATGTCGAGCGTGTCGCCGCCGAAGGCGACCAGGTTAAAGTCGACTTCTCCGGCACGCTCGACGGTGAGCCTGTGGCAGGCGCGAGCGGCGAAGATATGGAGTTTCGTATCGGTCAGGGGCAGATGATCGAAGACTTCGATAAGGGGGTGCTCGGCGCTGCACCCGGGGAAACGGTGCAGTTCGACGCCACCTTTCCTGAGGAATACCATGCCGAGGAATTGCGGGGGAAAACTGTCCAGTTCCAAGTCACCCTCAAAGCCGTGCAAGAACCGGTGGTCCCCGAACTCGATGAGGCTTTCTATGAGAGCTTCGGCGTCGAGGAGGGCGGCGAGGCGGCATTTCGAGACGAGGTGCGGCAAAACATGGAGCGCGAGGCAAACTCAGCTATAAAAAACCACGAAAAACAACAGGTTATGGATGGTTTAGCGAAAATACATGACTTTCTTCTGCCGCATGCTGTGGTCCATCGCGAGATCCATACCCTCAAGGATCAGATGCTGAGTCAGTTTCAGATGGGTCCCCAGGCACAGGCACCGGAGCTGCCGGACGAGCTGTTCCAAGACCAGGCTGAAAAACGGGTTAAGGTCGGGCTGATCATCAACGAGGTGATCAGCCGCGAACACCTCGAAGTCGATGCCGCGCAAGTTGATGCGCGGTTGCAGGAGCTGGCGCAGTCCTACGGCGAGCCCGATCAAGTCATCGCGTTCTACCGCAACAATCCGCAGCAGATGCAGAGTATTGAGATGGGTGTCCTTGAAGATCAGGTCGTTGACCACATATTGTCTGTGGCGACCGTAACGACGGTGGATGCCAGCTATGATGATATAGTGAGCGGCGTGGCATTCGCAGACCCCGAGGCAGAGGCAGCGGACGATGACCCCGCTGACCCGCCAGAAGCCTCGACCGAGGCACCTCCCCAAGCGGAGGAGAAATGACCCAAGCGGAGGAGAAATGACAGACATTTACGACCCAACTCGCCCACCCGTGCAAAATCTCGGCATGGTGCCCATGGTGGTCGAGCAATCGGCGCGCGGCGAGCGGGCCTACGACATCTATTCGCGGCTCCTCAAGGATCGCATCGTGTTCTTGGTCGGTCCCGTCGAGGACCACATGGCCAACCTCATCGTGGCGCAAATGCTGTTTTTGGAATCGGAGAACCCCGACAAAGACATCCACCTTTACATTAATTCCCCAGGAGGTTCAGTGACGGCGGGAATGTCAATTTACGATACGATGCAATTCATCCGCCCCGATGTATCGACCCTGTGCGTCGGTCAGGCGGCGAGTATGGGTGCCTTTCTCCTGGCCGCCGGCCAGGCGGGCAAACGCATGGCCTTGCCCAATAGCCGCATGATGTTGCACCAGCCCAGCGGTGGATCCCGCGGTGTGGCGGCGGACATCGAGATTCAAGCGCAGGAGATCCTGCTCATGCGGGAGCGGCTGAACAAGCTCATCGCCGAGCACACGGGTCAAGATGAAGACCGTGTCGCCAAGGATACCGACCGCGACTTCTGGATGAGCCCGGAGGAGGCCGAAGAGTACGGATTGGTCGACAGAGTCCAGCAAACGCGCAACCAAATGGCTGAAAACGGCGACTAGGCTCAACATAACGCCAGGCCAGTTGTTTACACTATCAGGGTTGCATTGCGGGCGGCATGCAAGCAATGTATAAAGCTGGCGGCGTGCGCATGCGGTATACGGCGACTGACCTGTCAGTTTATATGCGTACCTGCGCGGCCCGAATGCGAGATTCGAGAACTTAGAGGAACCTATGTCCGACGACACCGGTAAAACTGACGACTCAGGCAAGCTTTTATACTGCTCGTTCTGCGGCAAGAGTCAGCACGAGGTGCGCAAACTGATCGCAGGTCCGAGTGTGTTCATTTGTGACGAGTGTGTCGAATTGTGCAACGACATCATTCGTGAGGAAGTGTCGGAAACCACGCAGTCGGGTGAGTCGAACAAACTCCCCGTGCCGGTGGAGATCAAAAACATTCTCGACCAGTACGTCATCGGCCAGGAACATGCCAAGAAGGTCCTGTCGGTGGCGGTGTACAACCACTACAAGCGATTGAATTATAACGGCAAGAAGGACGAGGTCGAGCTTTCCAAATCGAACATTCTTCTGATCGGTCCGACGGGCAGCGGTAAAACGTTGCTCGCCGAGACACTGGCGCGCTTGTTAGATGTGCCGTTCACTATCGCCGATGCGACGACGCTCACAGAAGCCGGTTATGTCGGCGAAGACGTCGAAAACATCATCCAGAAACTGCTGCAAAAGTGCGACTACGACGTCGACAGAGCGCAGGTCGGTATCGTCTACATCGATGAGATCGACAAGATTTCGCGTAAGTCGGATAACCCATCCATCACGAGGGATGTCTCCGGCGAGGGCGTGCAGCAAGCGCTCTTGAAGTTGATCGAAGGTACGGTGGCTTCCGTGCCGCCGCAGGGAGGTCGCAAGCATCCACAGCAGGAATTTCTGCAAGTGGATACGTCCAACATATTGTTCATCTGCGGCGGGGCATTCGCCGGGTTGGACAAAGTGATCATGGATCGATCCGACAAGTCGGGCATCGGCTTCGGTGCCGAAGTCAAAGGCGACGCCGAACGTAAGAGCATCGGTGAGACACTGCGTGGTGTCGAACCTGAAGATCTGATTCGCTACGGCTTGATCCCGGAATTTGTCGGCCGGCTACCGGTAGTCGCCACATTGGAGGAACTCGACGCGGATGCACTGATTCGCATTCTGACCGAACCTAAGAATTCTTTGACCAAGCAGTACACCAAGCTCTTCGAAATGGAAGACGTCGAGGTCGACTTCAGGGAAGATGCGCTGCGCGCCATAGCGGACAAAGCCATGGAACGCAAGACCGGCGCGCGCGGCCTGCGTTCAATTCTCGAAGCGGTGTTGCTGGAAACCATGTACGACTTACCGTCGTCGGATTCCGTCACCAAGGTGGTGATCGATGAGAGCGTCATCAAGGGCGAAAGCGATCCCATGCTCATCTACGAAAACGTCGATCAGGCCAAGGCAGCGCCTGAAGAGTAGTCTGGCGAACTCTCTCGCGTGGGCTGCTTTGCGGCCGCTTGATCCTAACTTGCAAGCAATCAGGCTAAGGGTAAACCGTGGCGAATACATCGAGTATTGAAAACATCCCTGTGCTGCCGTTGCGCGACATGGTCGTGTACCCGCACGGTGTACACCCGCTGTTTGTCGGCACGGAAAGTTCGATCGTTGCGCTCGACGAGGCGATGAGCAACGATAAACAGATCCTGCTCATTGCTAAAATCGACCCGGAAAACGACAATCCGGGGGCCGACGATCTCTATGCGGTGGGCACGGTCGCGACGATCCTGCAGTTGTTGAAACTGCCTGACGGCACCGTCAAGGTGCTGGTCGAAGGCGGGCACCGGGCCCAGCTCGATGCCCTCGACACCACGCAAGACTACCTTTCAGCCACCGTAAGCCTCTTTGAAGAACCGCAAGTCGACTCTCTGGAAGGTGAAACGCTCGCCCGGTCGCTGTTGACTCAGTTCGAACAGTACGTGCAAGCCAGCAAAAAAGTGCCTCAGGAAGTGTTGTCGTCGCTGTCGAGCATCGACGATCCCACTCGTTTGGTCGATACCATCGCCGCGCAGATGTCGCTGAGTCTGCAGGACAAGCAGGCTTTGCTCGAAGCGGTGGAGTTGCGCACGCGCATGGACCTGTTGCTCGAACTCATGGATGCCGAAATCGACGTGCTCGAGATGGAGAAGCGTATCCGTGGCCGTGTTAAAAAACAGATGGAGCAGAGCCAGCGCGAGTACTATCTCAACGAACAAATGAAAGCCATCCAGAAGGAAATGGGTGAGCACGAGCAGGGCGAGTTGGACGAGCTGCAGAAGCGGCTCGATGACGCCGGTATGTCGAAGGAAGCCAAGGACAAAGCGCAGTCCGAGCTCAACAAACTCAAGCAGATGGCGCCAATGTCGGCCGAAGCGACAGTCGTGCGCAGCTACCTCGACTGGATCGTCGGCGTGCCGTGGAAAAAGAAGAGTCGGGTGCGCAAAGACTTGGCGGCGGCGCAACGCATACTGGATGAAGATCACTACGGTCTGGATGAGGTCAAGGATCGCATCGTCGAGTACTTGGCGGTGCAAAATCGCGTGAGTCGTATGCGCGGCCCCGTGCTGTGTCTTGTCGGCCCGCCGGGTGTGGGGAAGACGAGTCTTGGCGAGAGTATTGCGCGCGCGACCAATCGCAAGTTCATTCGCATGGCGTTGGGCGGCGTTCGTGACGAGGCGGAAATCCGCGGTCATCGCCGCACTTACATCGGTTCCATGCCGGGTAAGATCGTGCAGAAAATGTCCAAAGCGGGCGTCGCCAACCCGTTGTTCCTGTTGGATGAGATCGACAAAATGGGTATGGATGTGCGTGGCGATCCGGCCAGCGCGTTGCTCGAAGTACTGGATCCGGAACAAAACAGCACTTTCAACGACCACTATTTGGAAGTCGATTACGATTTATCGAACGTGTTCTTCGTGTGCACTTCCAACTCGATGAACATTCCCGCGCCGTTACTGGACCGCATGGAGGTCATCCGCCTGCCGGGTTACACCGAAGACGAAAAGATGAACATCGCCAAGAAATACTTGGTGCCCAAGCAAACGAAACTCAACGGGCTCAAAACCGACGAACTGGAGATCAGCGATCAGGCGCTGCTCGACATCGTGCGGTACTACACGAAGGAAGCCGGCGTGCGAGGGCTCGAACGTGAGATTGCCAAACTCGCACGCAAGGTGGTGAAACAGCAGGCGCTCGACAATACCACCGCGGTCAAACGTATCGAAAGCGAAGACCTCGAAGCTTACAACGGAGTACGCCGCTTCAATTATGGGCAAGCGGAAGAGTCCAATCAGATCGGCATCGTCACGGGGCTGGCTTGGACCCAAGCCGGCGGAGAGTTGCTCAACATCGAGGCGGTCGCCGTACCGGGTAAAGGACGCCAGACCAAGACCGGATCGTTGGGTGACGTGATGCAGGAGTCGATACAAGCTGCGCTCACCTTCGTCCGCAGCCGGGCCGTCGCGCTGGGTTTGGGTGACGATTTCCACGAAAAATTCGATCTGCACATTCACGTGCCTGAAGGGGCCACCCCTAAGGACGGTCCCAGCGCCGGTATTGGCATGTGCACTGCATTGGTCTCGGTGGTGACGGGTATTCCGGTACACGCCGATGTGGCCATGACGGGTGAAATCACATTGCGGGGTCAGGTCCTGCCCATCGGCGGTCTGAAGGAAAAACTCCTAGCCGCACACCGCGGCGGCATCAAGCACGTGATCATCCCGTCAGAAAATGAGAAGGATCTCAAAGAGATACCGGACAATGTTCAAGCGAACATGGAAATCCATGCCGTGCGTTGGATGGATGAGGTATTGGAACTTGCACTGGAGCGACTGCCCGAACCGCGCTTGGCTGAGGCGGTATCGGCCGCCGACGAAATAGAACAGAGCGACGAAGAACGTCCGGTCGAGGCAACGATCAATGCGCCAGCCAAACAACCGGGCGACGGCATCAGTCCGCACTGACACTACGTCTGCATCGTGTGCACTGATTGAACACGGTCCGGCAATTGCTTGCGTGTCGTTGGGCGTGTTGGTATAAACTTTTCATCCCGTGTAGCTTGGATCGTTGGTAATCAAGCAGTTGGTAATCAAGCAAGTGTACCCATCAGCCGTTTGGTTGCTTGTTAGGCGCGTAGTCGGGATGCAAGCGGTGTTCGAGAGGTTCTTTGTCTTCCAGAGGAGCCAGTGTGCAGCCATATCTCACTGGCCATATCCCATTAGCCATATCCCACTAGCAAAGGGGCTTTAAGAGTGAATAAAACTGAGTTGATTGACCGAATTGCAGAGTCTTCAGACATTTCCAAGGCAGCCGCGGGTCGAGCGCTCGACGCCACGTTGGACGCAATCACGGATTCTTTGAAAAATGCCGACCCGGTATCCTTGGTAGGATTCGGCACGTTCCTCGTCCGCGAGCGGGCCGCGCGTACCGGACGCAACCCGCAAACCGGGGCTGCAATTCAGATCGCCGCGGCGAAAGTGCCTGCGTTCAAGCCCGGCAAGGCACTGAAGGAAGCGCTAAACTAGCGCGCTAAACCTGTGACGTTGCGCTAAACTGGCGTTAGGGTAACGTCTACAATTTGAGCAGTACTTAGAGTCGTCACTCTATGCAAGTCTCATGCAGTCATGTATCTGATGCAATTATGTAGATGCATTTATGTAAAGGGCGCTCGGTGGATCGGGCGCCTTTTTTATTGAGTTAACCGGCCAGTTGGTCGTCACCACGCGTTAAGACATTCTCATGCTACAAAAACTCCGCGATCAGACACAAAGCACCGGATTTCAAATTCTCGTTGTTGCCATCATAGCCGTGTTGGTGCTGTTCGGTTTTGGCGCGACGAATTTGTTCCTTGCGGGCGATCCGGAAATCGCTCAAGTGGGGGACTACGAAATCACGCAAAACGTGCTCAGCGTCGAAACGGAGCGAGAGCGGCGGCGGTTGCTGGCTCAGATGGGGGAGGGTTTCGATTCGAGTCAAATCGATCCGTTGCAGATGCAACAATATGCCCTGCAACAGCTCATCAATCGTCAAGTGCTGTATCAAACGGCCGAAAATGCCGGCGTCGCGGTGCCACCCGATGTGGTCAACGCCAACTTGGTTGAATCCCCGGCGTATCACGTTGACGGACGCTTCGATGAAACCGTCTATCGGCAACAACTTCAGATGATGGGGTATGCGCCCGTTGAATTCATAGAGCTGTACCAACAGGAGTCCAATGTCGATCAGTTACGCTCGGCCGTCGTGGAATCGGCCTACCTGACCGATTGGGAGCTTGCCGAGATTGTCCGCGTCATCAATCAACAGAGAGATGTGGCGTATCTGCCGTTGACTGTGGAGCAGTTCAAAGCGGGGATCGAGATTGCGGACGAGGCGATTGCGCTGCGCTACGAAGAGGAACAGAGTGCCTACATGACGGCACCCGCAGTTGATGCCCAGTATGTTCGACTCAGCGTCGAAGACTTGCTGGATGACGAGAGCATTGTCGTCGAAGAGGAAGAGTTGCTCAGCTTGTACGACGACGACCGTGCCGCGGCATTGCGCGACGAACAACGCGACAGTTCGCACATCCTCGTGCAGGTCAACGAGGAGCGCAACGAAGACCAGGCGTTAGAGCTGATTACCGAGATCAGAACGCGCATTCTGGCCGGTGAGGACTTCGCGGATCTAGCGGAAGAATTGTCGGAGGATCCGGGGAGTGCTGCGCAGGGTGGTGCGCTGGGCGCAGTCGGTAAAGGGATTTTCGATCCGGCGTTCGAAGAAGCGCTGTGGGCGCTCGGTGAGCCGGGCGCCATGACCGAGCCGGTGCTCTCGAGTTTCGGCTATCACCTCATACGTCTGGAAGCGATTGTCGAACGGGACTATCCGGAGTTCGAGTCGGTGCGCGCAGACTTAGAAACACGCGTTAGACGCCTCAAGGCAGAAGATCTCTTTGCCGAAAAAGTGCAGACGCTCGAAGAGATTGCCTACGATGAACGCACATCGCTCGCGGGCAGCGCCGGTGCGCTCGATCTCGAAGTGGTGAATGTGGCCGGGGTATCGCGAGAAGACAACCAGGGCGATGCAGCGTTCGACAACACCAATGTGCTGGATGCCCTGTTTAGCCCGTCGGTGCAGGAGGGTGAGAACAGCGACCTGCTGGAACTTAGCGACACAGCGGTGATGATCGCGCGTGTCGAGCAAGTTTACGATCCGGAACCGATTCCGCTCGAGGAAGTGACCGAACAGATTCGCGAGACGTTGACGCGCGAGCAGGCATTGGGTGCCATCGAGGAGGCACAAGCACGCGGTATGGCACGTTTGCGTGCCGGTGAGAGCGTTGCGGAGATTGCCGAGGACCTCGGCAGTCAGTGGCGTTCGTTTCCGTTGATCAGTCGGGTGGGGCGCAGCAACGACATACCGCGCGCGGTTGTGGACGTTGCGTTCGAGCTGCCCCGACCTGCCGCCGGTGAAAAAGCCGTCGGACAAACGCCAATCGACGACGGAGCAGCGCTTGTGACGGTGACGCGGGTGGTGCAGGGCGACATGGGTACGACAACGGCTGCTGAGATTGTCGAGCTACGTCGTATTGCCGCGCAGCGTAGCGGTCGTGTGGATTACGAGAGTTTCTTCAGTGCGGCGCGCGAGCGGATCGGCGTCACTCAGCCGTTGGCGGATGCCGATGCATGACGGAGCGATCGAGTGTTAGCCCTCCTTCCACTAGTCTTTGAGTACGTTGACGTACACGCTGAGGTTTTGACCGGGTTGCAGGTACTTGTTCCGATCGAGCTGATTCCAATCGATGATTTGGTTGACGGTCACGCGAAACTTGCTGGCAATGCGGCTGAGTGAATCGCCGCGCCGCACTTTGTAGTACACCTTGCGTACCACGTCATGGGATTGACCCGGAATAGTCAGCTTGCGTCCCACGCGCAGTGTGTCCTTTGGTCCAACGTGGTTGGTCCGCATCAGCGAACGTAAGCCGACGTTGTGAGCGCGGGCAATGGTCCACAGAGAATCGCCTGTTTTTACGACATATGACGCATTGTGGCTGCCGCGGCGCCGCACCGGAGCATCGTGCAATGCCTGGGCATTCATCGGGATGAGCAGTTTGCGCCCGGCACGAATGCGATTGTTGGGTAAGTTGTTCGCCACACGCAGGGAGGCAACGTCGGTGCCGTGGCGTTGTGCAATCAACCCCAAACTATCTCCCGACTTGACGCGGATTTCGGTCCAATCCACCCGTGATTTGGCGGGAATGGCATCGATCGCCGCTTGTGCCGTGTCGATATCCAGCGTTGTCGGCACGATGATGCGGTGCGGGCCATGTGGCGGCGTCGCCCATTGGTTGAGGGCGGCGTTCCAGTCGTAGATGTCTTCGGGTTTAAGACCGATCGCAGCGGCCAGTTTGTCGATCTGAAACTGACTGTGTGTGTCCAGCGTTGTGAATTGCTGGTCGGGGAGCACTTCTGGAAGGCGTATGCCGTATTCGTCCGGGTCCGCCACGATGGCCGCCCAGGCGAGCAACTTGGGAACGTAACCCTGAGTTTCTCGAGGGAGGCGCAGGTCGAAAAAACTCGCACCGGGTTTTCTGCGTAGCGCCTTGTTGACGTTACCCTGACCGGCGTTGTAACCCGCTAGAGCCAGATACCAATCGCCGAAGCGCCGATGCAGGTCCTCCAGATAACTCAGTGCAGCATCGGTGGAGGCAATGAGGTCGCGTCGGCCGTCATACCAGCTGTTCATCTGCAGGCCGTAGTGACGTGCTGTGCCCCGGATGAACTGCCATGGGCCCGCGGCGCCTCCGTGTGAAAACGCGAACGGATCGAGGGCGCTCTCCACAATGGGTAAAAGCGCCAACTCCGCGGGTAAGCCTCGAAGCTGGGTCTGCGTGTAAAAATAAGGCAAGTAGGTTTTCAGTCTAGGTGTCAACCGGCGCACGTAATCGGGATGCCGTTGAATCCACGCGATCTCTTGCTGAACGCGTCGCTGATCGAGGTGCAGCGGCAGGTGCATGGCGCCGCGAAGCTCGCGCCACAGGTCCGGTTGAGGCGCGGGCTGGACTGGGACAGCAATGGCCGCTACGGCTGTTTCCGGGGCTTGTGTGGCCTGCTGGTCGGGCTCGATCAAGTATAGATCGGGCCACACGCCTTGCGTGGCGGACAATAGAGTGGGTTCGTGGGGGACATCCGCAGCGCTGGCGAAGTATTTTTGCCCGTGTTGGGAGGCTGCTTGCGCCTGCGCATCCGCGCTCGGCCCGTTCGGAGCAGACATCTGCTTCGACTGGCACCCGGAAGCCGCCCAGGCACTGAATGAGAAGGCCAACGCGAGCCCAAGGTACGCCTTGCAGTCCATATCCACCAAACCGTTCTTATTGTTGTCTTTTTATCGTAGTTCGCGAGTCGATTAGTTGCGGCCATTCGCAACTTTTCATTCCTGCCGCCCACAAGGTGATGCAGCGAGCTTCAGGTCTTCCCCGGCATCGACCACACGAGTACTATTTGCCCACTTTGACGCAAGGCGCCACCGGACGCAAACGGGCTTAAAATGTCTGAATCCATGCAGTTTTGGTCTACTGAACTCGGTCGCGAGGTGCTCAGCCGCGAGAGTGCGGTGCTGGCGGGGTTGGTACGGCACCTGCACGGGGAGACTGTGGTGTGGGTCGGTCCGGAATTGTCCTCCACGGTGCCGCTGGATCGTTGTATGACACGCAATCCGACGGTGATGTTACCGCCGGAGGCGCTGAGTCCGTGTGCCGATAGCGCCGGGTACCGGTCGCTACTCTGCGGTGACCTGGACGAACTGCCGTTTCGCTCGAACAGCGTTGACGGAGTGATTCTGCATCACGCGCTGGAGAGCGTGACGGACCCGCGTGTGGCGCTACGCGAAGTCACGCGGGTGTTGAGTCCGGGCGGACGGGTTGTCGTCTGCGGGGTGAATCCCTTCAGCTTGCTCGGCTTGCGGCATCTGGTAGGGCAAGTCGCGCGCGTGTACCGCCAAGACGCTTTTGCGGAACGTCGTTTGGTCAACCCCATGCGTTTGTTCGATTGGTTCACGCTGCTGGGTCTTGATCTGGACCATGCCCCGGTTTACTTCGGCTATTCGCTGCCTTTCGCTGCAGGTACGCCGGTGCTCGACAAGCCGGACGAGAGCGAAGGACACGGTGCAGCCACCTCGCGCGCCGAAGCGGACGCAGCTTTGGATGCTCAGACGGTACAACGAGACGGACAGGATCGAGAGCCGCTTCGTCGACCGACATCACCGCGTTCTTTCCCCTTTGCAGGGTTGTTGGCAGTTACTGCCGTCAAACAGGCTATCTCACTGCGCGGTAAGTGGCGTAAACAGAGAGAACCCGCGCGAGCAGCTCCGGTGGCTTATCCGCGCATAGCGAGCTGGCAGCGAGATATCCACTGACTAGACCCGTCCAGAACAATGCGGTAGAAATCTTCACCGACGGGGCCTGTCGGGGCAATCCCGGCCCTGGTGGGTGGGCTGCTTTGTTACGGCACGGTACACGCGAGAAACTCATCAGCGGCGCAGTCGATGACACCACCAACAATCGCATGGAACTGACGGCCGCAATCGAAGGCTTGAGAATGTTGCGCAGGCCGACCCGCGTTGAGTTGACCACGGATTCACAGTACGTTCGCCAAGGTATCACCCAATGGATAGCGGGGTGGAAGCGCAGAAACTGGCAGACCGCGCAAAAACGCCCGGTGAAGAATCAAGACCTGTGGCTTACGTTGGATGAGTTGGCGGATACGCATGACATCGAGTGGCACTGGGTCAAGGGTCATAGTGGGCACGTGGAAAACGAGCGCGTCGACCAAGCGGCCAACGACGCCATCGATGCCATTCTGAGCGCGTGCGTTTCGAGAGATAAGAAGGACATTGAGGAGCGCTAGTTGCGACAAATCGTACTGGACACCGAGACGACTGGACTTGAAGCCGACATGGGTCATCGCATCATCGAAATCGGTGCGGTGGAAGTCGTCAATCGGCGGTTGACGGGTAGGCACTTTCACAAGTACCTGAATCCGGAGCGCGATATCGATGACGGTGCGTTCGAAGTACATGGCCTCAGCCGGGATTTTCTGAGCGACAAACCTCGCTTCGAGGAGGTGTGCGAAGAGTTCTTGGATTTTGTACAGGATGCGGAGTTGATCATCCACAACGCGCCTTTCGATGTGTCTTTCATCGACTATGAATTCAAGCTGCTCGGACGCCAACGTCGTGGCCAAGCGCAGCGGATTGCACGTCTCTGCAAGGTCACTGACAGTCTGGCAGTCGCACGCAAGAAGCATCCGGGGCAAAAGAACAACCTCGACGCGTTGTGCCGCCGGTACGAAGTGGACAACAGTCAGCGACAACTTCACGGTGCCCTGTTGGATGCCGAGATTCTAGCTGACGTTTACCTCTTGATGACAGGCGGACAAACGACGTTGTTTGGCAGCAGTGTCGGTCTCGGCGACCAGATGGCTAACACTGAACTTGAGCGGGTCCAGGAACGGACGACGGAGTTTACCGATGTCGAGGTCGTTGTGATCGAAGCCAGCCACGCCGACCAGATTGCGCACGATGCGTACTTGAAGTTCCTGCGAGGCCAGTGCGGCGGCGAGCCGGTGTGGTCGAGTAGTTGAAAATTCTGACTTTGCGTTTTTACAGCACGAAGTTCACGCACACCCAGCCGGTAATCCCCATCACGATGGTGTAAGGCAGGGCCATGACCACCATCTTCAAGTAGGACAAGCGTACCAACGGCGCGATGGATGACGTCAGTAAGAACAGAAAAGCGGCCTGTCCGTTTGGCGTGGCCACGCTCGGGATGTTGGTGCCGGTGTTGATGGCGATGGCCAACATTTCGAACTGCTCGCGAGAGATCGTACTGGCATCGTAAGCCGATTTGACTTCGCCGATGTATACGGTCGCGACGAAGACGTTGTCGCTGATCGCCGAAAGTAGGCCGTTGGCAATATAAAACATCCCCGGTTGAACGTGCTCCGGCAAGCTTAAAACGTAAGTGATGATCGGCACGAACAGGTGTTGGTCTTCAATCACCGCGACGATGCCGAAGAACACCACCAACAATGCGGTGAACGGCAACGCTTCTTCGAAGGCGTGACCGATCTGATGCTCCTCGATCACCCCGTTGAAGGCCGTTTGCAGAACGATGACCCCGAGGCCGATGATGCCGACTTCCGGAACGACGTGAAAAGCCAACGCGAAGACGAGGAATACTCCGGCCACAGCCTGCATGATCAAGCGAGCGGTATCGCGACCGGTACGCACTTCAGCTTCGTGTTGATCGAATTCGAGGAGTATTTCACGCACGCGTTCGGGAAGGTGCTCACCGTATCCGAACCACTTGGTTTTCTCGAGCATAATGCAGGTTAAGAGGCCCATGAAGAACACTGGAATCGTCACCGGCGCCATACGTTGGAAGAACTCCACGAACTCCCACCCCAGGCGGTCGGCGATGAGCAAGTTCTGGGGCTCACCTACGGTCGTGCAGACACCTCCCAACGCGGTTCCAACCGCAGCGTGCATGAGGAGGTTTCGCAAAAAGGCGCGGAATTGATCGAGATCGCTGCGGTCCTTGTCCTGGATCTCATCGTCACCTTCATGTGTGTGGTCGTCTCGAGGTTGCTTACCTGAAGCGACCTTGTGGTACACGGAATAGAATCCGACAGCCACACTGATGACGACGGCTGTAACGGTCAGCGCATCCAGAAACGCCGACAAAACTGCAGCGACGAAGCAGAACAGGAAGGAGATCGCGGTTTTGTTACGCAGCTTCAGAAGTATTTTGGTGAAGGTAAACAGCAGGAGTTCCTTCATGAAGTAGATGCCAGCGACCATGAAGACAAGGAGCAGAATCACAGTGAACCCGCCGTACACCTCTGCGACCAGCGTATCCGTGGATGCCATGCCCATGACCATGGCTTCGAATGCTAAGAGACCTCCCGGCTGCAACGGGTAGCAACGCAACGCCATCGCCAACGTGAAAATGAACTCCAGAACGATCAACCAGCCGGTGAAAAACGGCTCGAAGATGACCAGGGAGATGGGATTGAACACCAGAAAGCCGACAATCGTGATTTTGTACCACTCAGGTGCCTGGCCGAGAAAATTCTGGGTAAACGAACTCAGGGAGAGGCCCCGCTTCACTGTACCTCCTAGCGTGGTAGTGGTGTTCATGGAATTAGCGCGAGACCATAGCGTGACGAGTGTGCGAACGGCAAGTTTTGAGATGCCTCGTCGCACGTTCCACGGACACGCATCGGGTAGGTTTCAAACCGGTACTTGACGAAAATGGGGTGACAGTCATGCGATGCATCAGTCAGGCGGAACTCTCAGCAAAGTATAGGTTGCCGGGACAGATGTGCTATTTTTTACCGTCAAATTGTGCGGCAGGGACCAAAGATGTGGCCGAACGAACCCGATGAGTTTGAAGCCAATCACATTGAGCCCGACGACATCGATCGTGGGGATGCCTGGTACTTCGTATTCTTGAAGGGCCAGCTGATCGTCAAGTCGGAGCAAGGCGGACCGGCGCCCATCACTGGAGACGACTACCGCTGGTTCGATTTGGAGACCAAGAGCAGTCACTATCTCGGTCAGTACCTCGGCCGGCCGTGTTATGCGCTCGGTGCTGAAGGTCAAGGCTTGGCTGACGGTTTTTCGACGGTGGGTTTGCGAGCTCTATTGGGACGTACCGCACAGTCGCTGTTCTACCTCGCGGGTCGGGCTCAACAAGTGGTGGAGTGGCACGAAACTCATCAGTATTGCGGCCGTTGTGCCGCGCAGATGGAAGACCACGGTGCGGACAGGGCCAAGCAATGTCCGCGGTGCGGGCTCATCAACTACCCGCGCCTCAGCCCCAGCATCATCGTGCTCGTCACGCGAGGGGACGAGATGCTGTTGGCGCGTAATGCCGCATGGCCGACGGGAATGTACTCGACCTTGGCCGGTTTCGTGGAAGCGGGTGAGTCAATCGAGCAAACGCTGCACCGCGAAGTAATGGAAGAAGTGGGCATCGCCGTCAAGGAATTGCAATACTTCGGTTCGCAAAGCTGGCCGTTCCCCAATTCGTTGATGCTCGGTTTCCATGCCGAGTATGCCAGCGGGGAGATCGTCTGCCAGGACGAGGAAATTGCCGACGCTCAATGGTTCAGCGCGGCTCGACTGCCACAGATTCCACCGAAGACCGCCATCTCCGGGTGGTTGATCGACGAGTTCGTGCGCAGCCGGAGTTGACCGGACTCGTCTAGCTGGCGGTAGAGGCGGATTCGGGCGGAAACATTCGCAGGATGGCAAAAGTCTCAACGATATAACCACTGGCGCGAAAGTGGCCGGACATAAAAGCGTCGATTGGCGAAGCAGCGCCGGAAAGCAGGGCTAGAGCCAACTCCGGTGTCTCGAAGTAGAGGGTGAGGTCGGGTGCTGCCGGTACGGGCAGGGTGTGAGGGTCGCAAAACTCATGCGTGTGCAGATCGAGTACGGTCACCACGTGTTCGCCGGGGTGCGTTGTCACCACTGGGCCCACTGCAAAACCCACCGATAAATCGAGGACCGTTTGCGGCCGATAGCGTGACTTGAGGTAGTCGAGCAGCTCGGTCATCTTCTGTCTTCCGTCATCCGTCTTCCGTCTTCCGGCTTCCGTCGGGTTCCTCGCCAGCGCTCGAGCCATGGGCTCGAGCATTCGATATTTAGTCAACGGCTCTCTAGACGTTCACCTTGACTTACCAGTAGAGTACGCGGCTCTCCGCATAGGGCAAGCATTGGCAAAGGTCTGATGGACTACGTTTACGAATACCTGATGTTCCTGGCGCAGGTGGCCACCATCGTCGTCGCGATCGTCATTGTCGTTACGGTGATCGCAAGTGCGGCCATGAAGCCGCACGATGAGTCACCGGGACACTTGAGCGTGCAAAAATTAAACGATCGCCTGAAAGACCTGCGCCGTGCTATGCAAGGTGCGCTGTTGCCGCAAGACGTGGCGAAGAAGCGCACCAAGGAAGAGGCCAAACTCGATAAGGCGGAAGCCAAGGCGGCAGCCAAGGCCGCCGGTGCGACAGACGACGATAAGCCCGAACGCTCGCGAGTCTTTGTGTTGCAGTTTTCAGGAGACGTGAAGGCGACCGCGATCGAACATCTGCGACAGGAAATCAGCGCCGTATTGACCATGGCCACGGCCAACGACGAAGTGGTCGTATGTGTCGAGAGTCCGGGCGGCATGGTGCACAGCTATGGCCTAGCCGCCTCGCAACTGTCCCGTGTCCGCAGCAAACAGGTGCCACTGACCGTGGTCGTCGACAAGGTGGCTGCCAGCGGAGGTTACTTGATGGCGGCGGTGGCCAACAAAATCCTGGCGGCTCCTTTTGCGTTGATCGGTTCGATCGGTGTCGTCGCGCAAGTGCCGAACGTGCATCGTCTTCTCAAGAAGAACGACGTCGATGTGGAGGTATTGACGGCGGGAAAACACAAACGCACGTTGACCGTTTTCGGTGAGAACACCGAAGAAGGGCGCCAGAAATTTCTGGAGGAACTCGAGGACGTACACGCGCTTTTCCAGGAGTATGTCGCCAGCAATCGACCTGACCTCGACATCCAGACGGTCGCCACGGGTGAAGCCTGGTATGGCACGCGCGCTTTGGAACTCAACCTTGTCGATGAGCTGTCCACGAGCGACGAGTACCTGATGAATGCGTGCGAGGAACGGGACGTTTACGAAGTAAAGTGGGTCGAGCACCTCAAACCCATCGATAAGTTGATGAACAAAGTCAATGGCCTGCTGGAACACGCCACCCAGCTCGTAGGTGGATGGCAACGCGGCTAGTCTGCGCTACTTTTGAGAACATATTATGAGTTTTAGAGCTTTTTGGGTCGAGAAAAACGACCAAGGCTTCCAACGCAGCATCGTCGAACGCGAGGTAGATGATCTACCTGATGGGGATGTGCTCATCGACGTGCGGTTTTCGTCGTTGAATTACAAAGATGCCCTGTCCGCAACCGGCAATCCCGGTGTGACGCGGAAGTTTCCGCATACGCCGGGTATCGATGCATCCGGCGTGGTCATCGAATCCAGCGACGCATCGGTCGGCGCCGGGGACGAGGTCGTGGTGATTGGCTTCGATCTCGGCATGAACACACCGGGAGGCTTCGGTCAGCGCATCAGAGTGCCGGCATCATGGGTGGTCAAAATGCCCGCCGGTTTGAACTTACACAGTGCGATGTTGCTGGGTACTGCCGGATTCACGGCCGCTGAATGCGTGGACAAACTAGAGCGTCTGGGTGGCATGACCCCCGCTAGCGGTCCGGTCTTGGTGACGGGTGCGACAGGGGGCGTCGGCTCTGTTGCGGTCAAACTGCTCTCCAGCCAAGGCTACGAGGTGGCGGCGGTTACCGGTAAGTCCGAGCGGCATGAATGGCTTCGCGAACTCGGTGCCAGCGAACTCTTGTCACGCGAGGATGCGCTGACCGGCACGGAGAAACCGCTGCTGGCAGAGCGCTGGGGCGGCGTCGTGGATACGGTGGGTGGAGATGTGCTCTTCAACGCCGTTAAATCGCTCCGCTACGGTGGTAGCTTGGCGGCTTGCGGGCTCGTCGGCGGCGCTAATTTCAATGCCACCGTGTTGCCGTTTCTGTTGCGTAACGTCAATCTGCTGGGTGTCGATTCGGTGGAGTTGCCGCTCGCGGAGAAGCAACGCATTTGGCACCGACTGGCCGGCGACTGGTCGATGGATCTGTCGGCATTGGAGGAACGCCTGACGCTCGAAGACTTAAGCGACGCTATTGATCGAATTCTCGCCGGACAAATGGTCGGGCGGGGGGTCCTGCACTTTTAGTTAGTCGTTGAACGCCGTCAATCCCTGCGCAGCTGAGGGTTGGGCGAGATCGGACTGGGGTAACGAAAGATCACAAAGTAGCTGCTCAGAATCAGCGTCAGTACCGTGGCGAACTGGATGACCAGGGCCGCTGCATCGCTGATGAGTGCAGAGGTGATGGCGATGTAGCTCACCAGCAAGGAGAACTCCGAAGCCTGACCCAAGCGGTAGCCGATTTCCCACGCCACGCTTTTGTCTTCGCCGCGTACCTTCAACAAGCTTGCGAACGTCACTGGCTTGATCGCGATCAGAATTGCCGCGAGTAGCACGGCGGGCAGCCACGTCTGAGAGATGAGTACGATATTCAAGCTCGCGCCGACTGAGAAGAAGAACAGCACGAGGAAGAAGTCGCGCAGCGGGCGCAGCGCTTCTGCGATGTATTGCGCAATCGGGCTGGTGGCAAGACTAACTCCGGCAATGAAAGCACCAATTTCCAGTGACAAGCCGGCCCACTCCGCCAATGTGGCCAGTCCGAGACACCAGCCGATAGCCACCAAAAAGATATACTCGTAAAACGCGTCGTAGCGTTGAATCAACTCGAGAAGCCCGAAGCGCACACCCACATAGGCGAACAGGCTGATGAGGGGGAGACCCAGAAAGATAGCCGCCACGCTGTAGACGAGAGAGGACATTTCTGCACCGAGTCCGGTCAGGACAAGAATGGCGAGGATGGCGATCAGGTCCTGTATCAACAGCAGACTGATCACCATGCCGCCGATGTGGCGATGGTGCAGCGCTGTGGTCGGCAGCAGTTTGACACCGAGGATGGTGCTCGAGAACGTGGCGGCGATGCCCACAACGGCGCACTCGAGAGGGGTATAGTCAAACACCCACATGACGGCGTAGCCGATTGCGAAAAACACCAGCGTCGTTCCGGTCGCGGTAAACAACGTAGCGCTGAATAGATTTCTGAGCTTGCCGGGCTGCAAGTCCAGGCCCACCAAAAACAGTAGAAAGATGATGCCGACCTCGGCGATTTCCGCGAGGAGACTGGCGTCACTGACCCAGCCGAGCGTGTGCGGACCCAACAAGACACCCAATACGATATAGGCCACCAGCATCGGCTGACGGCTGTACAGTGCCAGTGTGGACAGCAGCGCTGCTCCGGCAAAGATAAAGAAGAAGGATTCGATCAAACCCGTGTGCGGCATGGGGCGCTTAAGTGCGATCCGCGGTGACGTTTAGCGAGTGTACGGAGATTTAGGCGCGTTGCCCACGGCGGAACGCGGGCTGAGGATCGATTGCAGAGCCTTGATAATACTGGGAGTGGGGATTCAGGCGTTCGAGCGCGATAGTATGATCGAGATCGTCGCCGATGAGGATGCTGGTAAAGCCACAACGCACCAGATAGTGGAACAGTTCTTCGTGGACCTCGCCCACCGCGCGCAGATCCCCTTCGAATCCCGTGCGCCGGACGAGGACGGCCAGCGTCATGCCTCGACCGTCGTTGAAGGTGGGAAAGTCGATCGCAATGGAGGCGGCCCGGGTAACGTCGACCGACAGCTCGCTATCCACCGCCAGGATGAGGTCGGCACCGGGCTCGAATTGGGCTTCGCTGTGCCAGGTAGGCGGTGCGTCGTCTTCGACGGCCTCCCAGCGATTCTGAGCGTTGCGCCTAAGCAGTTTCGGCATAGATTTCTGCCTTGAACGCATCGATACCGATGCGGTTACAACAACTCAAGAACGACTCACCGTCCAAGCGCCGGTCCAAATACACCTCGAGGATCTGATCAATCACGTCGGTGACTTCGTCGCGCGCAAACGAGGGCCCGACAATCCGCCCGAGCGATGCGGGTATTCCGGAGTGCCCGGAGTGTCCCCCGATCGAAATCTGGTAGAACTCACTGCCTTTCTTATCGACACCGAGGATACCGATATGTCCGACATGATGGTGGCCGCAGGCGTTCATGCACCCCGAGATATTGATATCGAGATCGCCGAGGTCGTAAAGGTAATCGTACGCATCAAAACGACGCGCGATGGCTTCGGCGACGGGAATGGATTTGGCATTGGCCAGGGAGCAGTAGTCGCCGCCGGGACAGCAAATCATGTCGGTGAGTAATCCCGAATTGGGCGTCGCGAGTTGGTGCGAATCCGCTGCGTCATACAATTTGCGAAGATCGGCGAGGCGCACGTGCGGAAGCACGAAGTTCTGCTCGTGACTGATACGGATCTCGGAGAAACTGTACCGGTCCGCCCAGTCAGCGACTGCATCCATCTGCAGGTCGCTGACGTCGCCCGGTGGGATACCCGTGACCTTCGCCGACAGAGTGACGACTGCATAGCCGGGGCGTTTGTGAGGTTTGACGTTGTGCCTCACCCAACGGTTGAAGCCGGTGTCCTGCAAGCGAGCGTCGGCGAGATTGTGGTCGATATCGGTCGAGAACGGCGGTGGGGCGAAGTGTTGCTCGATCCGCGCGATTTCGTCACCGGTCAGCGTGCCGGGTCCGTCTTTGATGTGGCCCCAATCTTCAGCCACCTTGGCGGCAAAGCCTTCGGCCGACATCGCGCGGACGAGAATTTTGATACGCGCTTTATACTTGTTGTCGCGGCGGCCGTAGCGGTTGTAGATGCGCATGCACGCTTCGAGATAGGTGAGCATGTGCTTGAGCGGCACGTCAGCGCGAATGAGTGGGCCGATGACCGGCGTTCGTCCAAGTCCGCCGCCTGCGTAGAAGTCCACCAATACCTGCGCATCTGCATCCCGATGAATACGCAACCCTATATCGTGAACGGCAATGGCTGCGCGATCCTCTTGCGCACCGGTGACCGCGATCTTGAATTTCCGGGGCAGCCAATCGAATTCCGGGTGGGACGTCGACCACTGGCGGATGATTTCGCAGTAGGGTCGGGGATCGATGTCTTCGTCCGCTGCAGCACCGGCAAATTCGTCGGTTGTGACATTGCGAATGCAGTTGCCGCTGGTTTGAATGGCATGCATCGAAACGCTGGCCAGGTCCTCGAGTATGTCGGGAACCTCGCGTAACTCCGGCCAATTGAATTGCATGTTTTGGCGGGTGCTCAAGTGACCGTAGCCGCGGTCGTAGCGGCGCGCGATATGCGCGAGCATGCGCAACTGACGACTGTTCAACGTGCCGTAGGGCACCGCGACGCGCAGCATGGGGGCCAGCCGCTGAACGTACAAACCGTTGCGCAAACGCAGCTGGAGGAACTCATCCTCGGTCAGTTGGCCGGCCAGGTAGCGTTCCGTTTGCGCGCGGTACTGCGCAACGCGCTCTTGGACGAACTGAGTGTCGAATTGGTCGTATTGATACATGGCGGACCTGAGAATCGTCGGTCGGAAGCGTCCTCAACGCGGTAACAGAGCCGCGGCACCTTACCAAGGCGCCCCTGCAGTGACAATGAAGGCCCCGGCATAAGCTTAGATCGATCAGCACTGGACGCCCGAGTTGAGGACCTCAAACAAGGACAGCGCCCGGGTTTTGGGCTATGATCCGCGCCGCCCTTTGCTGCGTGACGTGCGAAGGCGCCGATGAAGACATGCTGTAGAAGAGGAGATTTAGCCCGTGACCGACGATTCCGAACCGACGGAGCAGGAAGCCGATGCCATCGCCGACCGTAGAGTGGTCATCACTGTGTTCATCATGCTCATTCTGATGACCGTACACTTCGTCTCGGGATTCACCTTCAATCTGTAGTCTGTAGATAGGCCTGCCCGTCATCGACGGGATTGCGCTAGTCGACGAGATTGGGGCGCAGCAGTTGTTGCGCCTGCTCCAACGTTAACCCCTTACGCTGAGCGTAGTCGGCGACTTGGTCTGCATCGATTTTCCCGACCCCGAAATAACGGCTCTCGGGATGAGAGAAGTACCAGCCGCTCACAGCTGCGGCCGGAGTCATTGCAAAGCTCTCCGTAAGTTCGATCCCGGTACTCGATCGAGCCTCCAAAAGTTCGAACAAGGCGACTTTTTCGCTGTGTTCCGGACAAGCCGGATAGCCGGGTGCAGGGCGAATACCTGCATAACGCTCCTTGATCAAATCCTCGTTGTCTAACTGTTCGTCGGGTGCATAGCCCCAGGCGCTGCGCCGTACATGAGCATGCAAATACTCGGCAAAGGCTTCAGCCAGCCTGTCTGCCAACGCTTTGATCATGATGCTGGAGTAGTCGTCGTCCTCGAATTCCTTGAGCACTTCTTCGATGCCCAACCCGGCGGTGACGGCAAACCCGCCGATAAAGTCCGCAATACCGCTGGGTGCTATGAAATCAGCTAGACAATAGTTGGGCGCCGTGTCGTCCGGCTTCGGCGTCTGTTGACGCAGATGATGCAGGACGGTGAGTGAGGCGGTGCGTGTGTCGTCGGTGTATACCTCGATGTCGTCGCTATTGCGTCGATTGGCGGGCCAGAAACCGTAAGTACCGCGGGCCTTGAGGCGTCCATCTTCGATCAGCCACGCCAGCCGAGCTTGTGCGTCCTCGAAGAGATTGCGTGCCGCTTCTCCGACCACTTCGTCGTCGAGAATTTTGGGGTACTTACCGGCGAGTTCCCAAGTCATGAAGAACGGGGTCCAATCGATGTACGGCACCAGTTCAGACAGCTCCGGCGCGCTTTCGAAAACGCCGAGCGATTGAGGACGAGGCGGTGTGTAGTTCGCCCAGTTGATGGGGGCGGGATTGGCCTGAGCGTCCTCGATGTCCAGGAATTCGCGTTTCTGCCGGCGGGCGTTGACCCGATTGCGAATCGTCACATATTCGTCGCGCAGGTTGGCGGCGAACGCTGCATAGGAGTCTTCGTTACTGAGCAGGCTGCTGGCGACATTGACCGCTCGCGACGCATCGGTCACATAACAGGTCGCCGCGTTCGCATACGCGGGCTCGATTTTGGCCGCAGTGTGCGCTTTGCTGGTGGTTGCGCCTCCGATCAAGAGCGGGATGGCGAGATCGAGGCGTTGCATTTCGCTGGCGACGTTGACCATTTCATCGAGAGACGGCGTAATCAAACCGGACAGACCAATAGCGCTGGCCTGTTCGTCCATGGCTGTGCTCAGGATCTTCTCGGCCGGCACCATTACGCCGAGGTCGATGATTTCGTAGTTGTTGCACTGTAGCACAACTGCGACGATGTTCTTGCCGATGTCGTGCACGTCGCCCTTAACGGTAGCCAAGACGATTTTGCCTTTGCTGGAGTTTTTAGAGGACTTGTCCGTCTCGATGAACGGTACGAGGTGTGCGACGGCTTGTTTCATAACGCGTGCGCTTTTGACCACTTGCGGCAAAAACATCTTGCCGCTGCCAAAGAGATCACCGACAACACCCATGCCGTCCATGAGCGGGCCTTCAATCACGTCCAAAGGTTTGTCAGCCTCCAAGCGGGCTGCTTCGGTGTCTTCGATGATGAATTCTGTAATGCCGTTGACCAGTGCGTGGCTGAGGCGTTCGTCGAGCGGCAACTCCCGCCAGGCAAGTTTGGCGCTGTCGTCGCCGCCTTTGTCGCCCGAGGTCAGTTCCTGGGCGATCTCCAGCAGCCGTTCGGTGGCATCTTTGCGTCGATTCAGCACCAGGTCCTCGACGCGCTCTCGTACTTGGTCCGGTAGGTCCGAGTAAATGCCTAACTGGGCCGGGTTGACGATGCCCATGGTCATTCCGGCCTGAATGGCGTGATACAAAAATACGGTATGAATGGCCTCACGTACCGGGTTGTTACCCCGGAAGGCGAAGGAGACGTTACTCAAGCCTCCGGAAGTCTTGGCGCCAGGCAGGTTGTCGTGAATCCAGCGCACCGCGTTTATGAAATCGACGGCGTAGTTGTTGTGTTCTTCGATGCCGGTGCCGATGGCGAAGATGTTGGGATCGAAGATGATGTCCTGCGGATTGAAACCGATCACTTCGGTCAGAATGCGAAAGCTGCGCTCGCAAATCTCGGTTTTGCGCGCAAAGGTATCCGCTTGTCCTTCTTCATCGAAAGCCATGACCACCACCGCGGCCCCATATCGACGGCACAATCTGGCTTGCTGGATGAAGTTTTCCTCACCTTCTTTCAGGCTGATGGAATTGACGATGGCCTTGCCCTGCACGCACTTGAGGCCCGCCTCGATGATCTCCCACTTGCTGGAGTCGAGCATCAGCGGTACGCGTGCAATGTCGGGTTCGGACGCAATGAGGTTGAGGAACGTAACCATGGCTTCCTTGCCGTCCAGCATGCCTTCGTCCATGTTCACGTCGATCACTTGCGCGCCGGATTCGACTTGTTGGCGTGCAACGTCGATGGCAGTGTCGAAGTCACCTTCGCGAATGAGACGTGCAAAGCGCGCCGAGCCGGTGACGTTGGTGCGTTCTCCCACATTCACGAACAGGGCATCAGCATCCACCTTGAGCGGCTCGAGACCGGCGAGATTCAAACGCTCCGAGGGTGCGGTGACCTCACGCGGTGCGTACTGGCTGACCACTTCAGCCACTTTGGCGATGTGTTCGGGTGTGGTGCCGCAACAACCCCCGACAATGTTCAGCCACCCCGCCGCTGCGAACTCCTCGACGATGGCGGCCATCTGCTCCGGAGTTTGATCGTACTCGCCAAAGGCGTTGGGGAGTCCAGCGTTGGGGTGAACCGAAACGGGGTAGGGGCTCACTTGCGCCAGTTGCGCAACGTAGGGTCTGAGTTGTTCCGCTCCCAGGGCGCAATTCAGTCCGACCGTGAGTGGATTGGCGTGCTCGATGGAATACAAAAAGGCTTCGCAGGTCTGACCCGACAACGTGCGTCCCGAAGCATCGGTGATCGTACCCGAAATGATCAGCGGCAGAGGCTGCTCGAGTGACTCGTTCAGCTCGATGGCTGCGTAGATGGCGGCTTTGGCATTGAGTGTGTCGAAGATCGTTTCGATCAAAAAGAGATCCACACCGCCTTCGGCCAGAGCTTGCATCGCCTGGCGATAGCTCTCGACCAACTCATCGAAAGAGATATTGCGAAAGCCCGGACGATTGACGTCTGGACTCAGGCTGGCGGTACGGTTGGTGGGTCCGACGCTGCCGGCTACGAAACGCGGTCTTGCGTCGGTACTGAACTCATCCGCTGCCGCCCGGGCGATCTGCGCGCCGGTCAGGTTCAGCTCGTAGGCATGCGACTGCAGACCGAAATCGACCTGCGCGATGCTCGTGGCGCTGAAGGTATTGGTCGAAAGAATATCGGCACCCGCCGCCAGATAGCGCCGATGCACCTCGGTCACGACTTCCGGCCGGGTGACGTTGAGAACGTCGTGATTGCCTTTCTGCGGCACGGCACTCTCTGCGGTGATGGGCCCGGAATAATCTTCTTCCGTGAGGGCAAAACCTTGCAGCGCCGTCCCGTAGGCACCGTCCAGCACGAGCACGCGCTGTGCCATGGCGCTCGCGAGCTCCGGGTTGTGATAAGACTGACGAATCGGGTGCTGACTGGGAGGCATACGGGCGACTTCGGGTGCCAAAACCCGGGTACCCTAGGCAATTGGGTACATGAAAACAATTGAAGTGATCACGTTTCAACTTGAAGCGAGCTAATAGAGCGCGGGTCGGGCAATACTTGACTGTATTAGTCGGGTATTCGCCCGAAGCAATTGCCGCTACAATGCCGCCTTCAGCGACTTCACCGAAGCCCCAGAATGATCGAAATCTCCGCCAGTGCGCAGCAATACTTGAAGGAACTGCTCGACAAACAGGACGATGCGGATACCGCAATACGCATTTTTGTTGCGCAACCCGGCACACCTCATGCAGAAACCTGCATTGCCTATTGCCGACCCGGCGAGGAGCAGGAGGGCGATGTTCCGGTGGAATACGAGGGCTTTCGGGCCTGGTTCGAAGGGCGCAGCGAACCCTACCTGCTGGATGCAGTGGTGGATTACCAGGAAGATCAGATGGGCGGGCAATTGACCATCAAGGCGCCTAACTCGAGGGTACCCAATGTGTCAGAGGATTCCCCGTTGGAAGATCGCGTCAACTATGTGCTCTACAACGAGATCAATCCGGGTCTGGCCGCACACGGAGGCATGGTGACCTTAGTGGAAATCACCCCCGAGATGGCAGCGGTATTGCAGTTTGGCGGCGGCTGCCAAGGCTGCGCAGCGGTGGACATTACCCTCAAGCACAGCGTCGAGAACACACTCCTCGAACGCATCCCGGAATTGACCGCTGTGGTCGATGAAACGGATCATACGATGACGGAGAACGCCTACTACACCTAGCGGCGTCCGGTCGCTAACCCCGCGAAGTTCGAGTCGTTTCGCACAACGTACGGATCAAGGTCTGCGTCTCCTGCCAGCCGATACAAGCGTCGGTAATCGATATCCCGTACTGTAAATTCTCCTTCGTATTGGCCGTTAAACTCTGCGCTCCAGGGTGAATGTTACTTTCGAGCATTACGCCGGTGATAGCGCCGTTACCCTCCCGCAGTTGGGTGCACACCGACTCCACCACACGACTCTGCTGGGTATGATCCTTGCTCGAATTGGCGTGCGAACAATCGATCATGATGGACGGGGTTCGATCCAAGGCCTCGAAAGCAGCGGCCGCTTGCGCGACCGATACGGGGTCGTAATTCGGCCCGGAAGCGCCGCCGCGCAACACGACGTGGGCGGCATCGTTGCCCTTGGTGTGTATGACTGAGACCGCACCCTCCGGACTGATGCCGAGAAAACTGTGCGGTGCGGTAGCGGACTGCAGGGCGTTGAAAGCGACATCCAACGAACCGTCTGTGCCGTTCTTGAAGCCGACGGCGCAGGACAGGCCAGACGCCATTTCCCGATGTGTCTGTGACTCCGTGGTGCGTGCCCCGATCGCTGACCACGCCACTAGGTCTTGCAGGTACTGTGGCGTAATGGGGTCTAAAGCCTCCGTCGCCAGCGGTAAACCTAAGGCGCTGATGTCGAGTAGCAAGCGCCGTGCGAGCGCCAAGCCGTCCGCAATTGCAAACGTGTCGTCTAAATGCGGGTCGTTGATGAGTCCTTTCCAGCCGACCGTGCTGCGCGGTTTTTCGAAGTAAGTGCGCATCACCAGGTACAGGTGGTCGGAGACTTCCTCACGTAACGCAGCCAATCGGTGAGCGTAGTCGATGGCCGCATCCGGATCGTGAATCGAACAAGGTCCAACCACCACGAGCAAGCGCTGATCGCGGCCGTTGACAATGTCGCGCACGGTCGCACGAGCTACGTTGACCGCCTCACGAATCTCCTCGGTAGCGGGGTAGCGCGCTTTGAGATGCTCCGGGGTGATTAACACTTCGTGTCGCTCCACATTCAAGTTTTCTAGTTGCATGGTTCACCTCCTTACGGGGTGCGGGATCTTGAGTGAGCGTCACAAAAAAACCCCGCTGAGCCCACTGCCCGACGGGGTTTCCGTTCGAAGGCAGTTAGCTGCCTTCGTTACATTTGCTTTATGCGTTAGTGAAGGCCGGCTGAGCTCGTAAAATAGTTAAAGCTTTGCCAGCATGAGAATGTCGCACGCGCAAGTGCCTCCTGGCCCAAGGCACGCGCTGTGCCGGGAGCGGATTGGGGGCGTTCGATGCGAGCGAAAATCTTCATCACGCCGCTATGGTAGTGTGCCGTGACAGAATTGCAACCGCCCGTGGCAAGCGTGCTCAGGTCTGCCGCACCTCGTGGAACCGAGGAATGGCGGTGAAATAGAGCGCCGTGCGCACTGGCGCCTCAAAAAGGCTGGCAGCGAGTTGTCGATAGGTGTGCAGCTGAGTGCTGTAACGCGCTGCTTCACGGCGTTCGAATGACTCGAACGATTCGCCGGCCTGCGGCTGAGCTGTCTTGTAATCCACGATCCAACAAACGTCGTCTTCGACGAACAGACGATCGATGACCGCGTGTTTGACTTCGCCGTCGATGACACCGGTCAGCGCATGTTCGCTGAAAGCCTCTGTACGAGCAGCCAAGAGCCACTGGCCCGTGGTGTCGTTGAGCACTATCGAGATATGTGCGATGGCCTGCTCGTTGAGCTTCGCCAGATCCTCAGGAGCGGCACGTTGTTCGCGCAGCCAGGCTGGCCATTGGGATTCCAGCGCCCGCAGAGCCTTGTTGTGATGCGCGTCGTCATTGGACCAGGCCCTGTGATGTGCCGCCAACCATTCCAGCGCTGCATGCACCAGGTTGCCGAGCGCGATTTCGAACGTTGCAGCGATGGCTTCCCGAGCCTGCCGGTGGCCGGTGGCGCCGGGAAGCGTGGTGTACTGCGGCGGTTGCCAGACGTAATCCAGCGGCAGGCTGCGCAACAGCGGCGCCGTTTTTGCATCGAACAGGTCCCCCTGCGACGGCGCCATGGTCGGGCGGGTGACCGTTGGGGGACCTGCTTGCGCATGTGCCGCAAGCCACTTAGCCAAGCGTTGTGGATTGTCTCCCTCCGGCTGCACGAAGCTTACTAACAGACTCAATCTGGCGCGCGTACACGCAACGTACAGTAAACGTTTTTCCTCGCTCGTTGCCCGTTGTGTTTCTTCGTGGCCAAGCCATTTGTAGATACCATCCTCACGCGCGCCGAGCAACAAGCCTGCGTGGGTCGATTGCCACTTCAGAGCGGTTGGACCATCTGGCCGCACAGCCTGATCGAGATGCGGTACCACCACGTGATCAAACTCCAGGCCTTTGGCCTTGAACAGCGTCATCACCTCCACATAGCCGCCCGATTCGGGCGGATTGCTGGTTGCGTACAGCCGGTTTACCTCCAACTCGAGCGTTGCGGGCGTGTAGGCGTCGTCAGCCAGGGTATCGATGAGATCGAACCAATCGTGAATGTGCGGCAGGTTCTCCGGTCCGTACGCTTCGAGCCCTCCGCAGCGTAGCCAAAGACCCTCCATGACTTCGCGCAAAGGTCGCTCGTACAGGCGTTCTTGTGCCCAGGTGTAGGCGGTGGCGATGCGGCGCAGGCGCGGATCGGAGTCGGCGACGACGGCGTCGAGTGCTTGCGGGAGCGTCGGGTGGATCTCGAGCAGTCGGGTCAACTCGGTCAAACCCAACCCGCAGGCCGGACTGCGCAGTGTCGCTGCCCAGGGTAACGGGTCAAGTGGGCGCAGCAGCAGCCGGTGAAGGTTCATGAGGTCCATCACGACGGGCTTTTCGCTGAGCAGATCCAGCTCAGTCCCGTGCCATGCGATACCGGCAAGATCGAAGGCTTGCAAAAGCGCCTGTACGTGTAGCCGGGCACGACAGAGGACGCCGATTGTTGAGGCCCCATCGTCGTCGAGCAACCGCTGCACGTGAGCAACGATTGCGGCCACTTCTTCCTCAGACGACTCAAACCTGCGGGCCGCTACCTCGTTCACGGATACCGCCTGCTCGGGGAGCATGGCGATGGCCGGATTGTGGGGAATATCGCCCCGCAAGGCGTCGTTGCCGGAAAACAAGTCGCTGAACACTGCGTTGCACCAGTCCACAAGTGGCGGTGTCGAGCGGAAGTTCGCTTGTAACGCGCAGCGTTCCAAGGGGACGGAGCCGATACCGGACGCCTGGCATTCGCTGAAGATGGTGACATCGGCGTCGCGAAATCTGTAAATCGACTGCATCGGATCGCCGACGACGAAAATGGTTTTACCGTCGCCGGGTTGCCACGCCACAGTCAGTTTTTCGAAGAAATCGAGTTGTGCCCGGGAAGTGTCCTGAAATTCGTCGACCAGGATGTGGTTGATCTTGTAATCGAGAATCATGGCGAGGTCCGTCGGCGCATCGCTCGCCCCGAGTGCGCCTTTTGCATTTAACAACAACCCGGGGAAATCCAGGCTGTTGGTGCGCTGGAGGATCAATGCCAGTTCGCGCGCTGCCAGTGCCAGACCGACGCTGAGTACGTGCAGCGTGTCGACCTGGCCAGCCTCGAGGCGCGCGGCAGGCAGTCGACAAAAACGTTCGATGAGCGGCGCGACACCGCGGTCATGCAATTGCGCGACCCATTGCGATAACTGCCGGGTGACTTGGGGGTCGCCCACTTGTTCCGACTTGGTGAGGCGTTTGCGTAATTGGCCTCTGGCTGTCAGCAACCGTGGCAGGACTGCGGCCAATCCGTTGTCCACGTGCCAGGCCGTGGCGAGCGTCTCGATGTGGTGATCGTCGTCGGCGGTGAGTGCGTTCTGTAATTGCTCGATCACACCGTCACGTAACGCTCCGACGGCCGGTTCGATGAGCGCCTGTACCGCTTGTGCGCCACGGTCATTGAGCGTTCCGGCCACACTCAAAACCAGGTCCAGCCACTGATCCCTACGCTTGAGCATGTTCGTGAGCAGCCCTGTAGCGTTGCCGATGTCATTAGCGAAAAAGGCGAGAAAATCGGCGATGACGACATTACTCGGGTCTTCCTCGAACAGTCGTGCAAACAAATTGTATGAGGCTTGCTCGTAGAACTGGGTCGCGTCTTCGTGAATTTGCATGCCCTGGGTGTTAACGCCACTGCCTGAGTGGCTCGTGAGTTCCATGGCAAACGCATCGATGGTCTGAATCTTCAAGCGATTGGGATTGGTGGTGAGTTGCCAACCGAGGGCGGCATTTCGAGCCACGACGGTGGCGGCCAGCGCCGTGTCCTCTTCGAGCATGCTGAGGATCCGTTGACGCATTTCTCCCGCTGCCTTCTTGGTGAACGTGATCGCCAATATCTCCTCAGGCTGATCGACACTGGTGAGCAACCTGAGAAATCGTGTGGCGAGCAGCGTGGTCTTACCGGAACCCGCGGGGGCTTGAACGATGAAAGAGGTCGAAGGGTCGAGAGCGCGCTCACGAACGTCAGCGTCGGGCACGGCGCGGTGGTCTTGGGGCGGTTCGACAGGAGGCGGTGTCAAGGACGGCTCATCCTAAGTGCTAAGTGCGTGCTTACGACACAAGCTCGCTAAATGACAATGTTTGCAGGCCTTAGCGCTGGGCGTCACGTCGGCACGCCCTCTGGCGTAGCTGTCGGCGACAAATTCCAGCGCTTGTTGCCACTGGCGTTTCAGCTGATCCCACGGTTGCCTGGAGGGCGTGCCGCCTTCGATAGGCGGATCTTCGGCAGTGATGCCTGAGAAGCGCGGTTCCTCTCGCACGTAAGCGTAGTACACGGCGTCGATTTCGTCCCCAACGAGACTATATAGGGGTAGTTGCGTGGAAGTCAGCGACGTGTTCGAGTGGTCGGGAAGTGTGGCTGGCAATGGGAGGGGTTGGGTGCCGGTTTTGTAGTCGATGACAACTTGACGGCCGTCGACTTCGTCGATCCGATCCAACCGCAGCGTTATGGCGATATCGCCTAGAGACAGCTCGTGTTGCACTTCCGTGCCGATGGCGGTGAAGGGTTGGCGTTTCGCTTCGAGCGCCACCCAGCTTTGCAACAGCTTCCGTAGGCGCTGTTGCTCGTGTTTCGTGAAACTCTGAGGCAGGGGGCCGTAGGTGTCGGCGATGGTGTCTGCGCATAGTTGGTCGAGGTCGCCGTCGTTCGCTTGTATCAGCGCTGCGTGTGTCGCAAAACGGAACAGCAACCGCTGCAACAATAGATGCACCGCCGAACCGCGCTCCAGATGAGTGGGAAAGTCGCTCGGCGAAGGTGCCTCACGCAAATCGAGTCGGTACTCGGCATACGCGCGAAACGGACACAGCGACTGACGTTCGATGAGCGTAGCGCCGCCACGAACGCGCTTCGAACGCCTGCTGTCATCATCTATGACAGGCAAGCCGACGGAGTCGACGCGTGCATCCAGCTGCACCGCGGATCGCGCAGCGTAGTGGATGTAGGGGTGCGCCAGGGTCTCAAGAGAAGTGGCAAGTTCGCGCAGGGGCTGCCAGGTTTCTCGCGGCTGCAACAACGGACTCGGTTGCAAAATGACATCTTCGGCCTGCCTGGCGTAACTGAACCTCACCGTATCTGCGCTTGCCACCCAGCGTCGCAGCAATTTCCGGGCAAACACCAGCTCCTGAGCGGCACTCGAGCGTGGCACACCATGCCTCATGCGGACCCGCCCCGGCAAAAAAGCCACGGCACTGCCGTTCCTTGGAAAGCTGTTCTCGTCGAGGCCGCAAATCCATAGGTGAGAAAAGCTCAAGCCGTGGGTCTCTAGCAGGCCCAGAATGCGAATGTCCGCGGGGTCGCGCTCGGGTGCGAAAAGATGGCGTCTCAACAGATTGTCCAGATAGCGCAGCGCGTGCGCGAAGCTCACCTGAGGGGCACCGGGCTCGCAAGCCGTCAACGTTTGTGCTGCTTGGCGCCATATGTCCTCGATGCGTTGGAAGGCTTGGTATTGATGCGAACGCAGAGCCGCCACTTGCGGCCAGCCCACAGCGGTGGCCCACCGTCGCAAAAGGATGCTCCATTGAGCAAGTGTGAGGCTTCGCTGTCCTGAGTCTTCCACCATCTCAGCCAAGTGGCGCAATGCATGATCGTGTTCGGTCAGCGCAGTTTCATCGGCAAGTTGCCGGAGCGTCACCGTGCGACCGAAACGCTGCGGCCAGTGCCGGGTGATCGTACGCAAGGCGCGCAAATCGACAAACGGCGATTCGGCCAGCATGCGAATGGCGTCAGGGCTGAAGCCGTCGAGGATGCCATCGAACAATGCTGAGAGAGATCGCCAAACGTGTGTTTCATTGAGGGGTCGACCACCGGCAATGTCGAACAGGGGCGTGTCGCTGCCTTGGTGGGGTGCGAGTGTTGCTCCCGCTTGACGCAACACCACGTCATAGTGATGTGCGAGGTTCGGGACGACGATGCCGACGGTAGCCCGATCATCGGCGAGCTTGGTTGCGCGTGCCCAGACACAGGCCGCAGCCACTTCCTGACGCAAGTGCTCAAAGGTTGCCACCGTATGAGCTTCGGTATGGAGATGAGGTTCGAAACCGCTGTCGCTTTTCGCCTTGGCCGTGCCGGTCGCAAAAACGTCTCTAGCCGTTGAAGGTTCGACAATCCGCGGATCGGCGCTGTCTTGCAATTCGATGGGCATGACCGTGGCCAGCCAGCTGAAGTATCGATGTTGCGGTTTGGTGAATTGATCGAAGCCGACGAGTAGCAGCGCTCGAGTAGGCGCAGCGCCTCGTTGCTCCAGGTAATCGGGGATCTTCTCGACGGCGGTGAGTGCATCGAGATCCGACGCGACGTGTTGCCACCAGGCGACAAACTGTTGACCGTCGGCCGTGGTAAATTCCGCTGCGGACAAATCGATGTCGTACTCATGGACCATCGACCACGCTTCGAGGAACGGCTGAATACGGTGGCGTAGCGTTGGCGGCGCGCGATGTAGTGCGGTGGCCAGTAGACGGCCCTCGTCGACGAGGGCGTCCGGGTTTTCGGCACAGCGGCGCCACTCGTCGAAGAAGAACCGCGCCTGGCTGACGCACTGGATGGTGGGCCACGCGGTGCGTCCGGAGCGTAAGCGGTAAAGGTCTAGCGAGTGTCTGTATTCGCGTGCCAAGCGTTCGTTGGCAGTCACGATCAGGTGCGTGTCGGCGAGTCCGTCGAGTTGCTCCGTCAGGCGGATGAAGGCATTCGGCATTGTTTTTGATTATTCATCATCTACCCAGGCTAGGGAAGCACTTGGGAATTCGCTAACATGCGCCCCCCTCGAGAACACTGGCGATAGTGAACTGCCAATGCCTGATGATGTAGAAAAAAATGTCGCCTTCGTCAGCCTGGGTTGTCCCAAGGCGCTGGTCGATGCGGAGCACATCGTCGCAGCGCTGGGAGCCAGCGGGTACTCGGTGGTCGGGGAGGAAGAGGGCGCCGATGTGGTGGTGGTCAACACCTGCGGCTTCATCGATGCCGCGCAGACCGAAAGCTACGATGCCATCGAGCGTGCTTTGGCCGCGCGCCGCGAAGTCGTGGTCACCGGTTGTTTGGGCGCGGATGCCCGGGCGCTGAAGGCGCGCTATCCGGAACTCAAGTTCGTCAGTCCACCGGCTAAGAGCGAACCGGTGGTCGCTGCCGTCCAGCAGTACCTGCCGGTGACTGCACCGTCGCGCACCCTGGACACCCCGGCAACACGTCCGGCGGACAACCGCGTCCAGCTCACGCCCGAGCACTATGCCTATCTGAAGATCTCAGAAGGCTGCAACCACCGTTGCACGTTTTGCATCATTCCGAGCATGCGCGGGGATCTGGTGTCCAGACCCCTCAATCAAGTACTCGACGAGGCGCATCAGCTGGTTGCCGGCGGCGTGCGAGAGTTGTTGTTGGTGGCCCAGGACCTTTCCGCGTACGGCATTGATATGAAGTATGCGCAAACCTCCTATGAAGGACGCCAGCGGGCCAGCCGATTGTTCGACTTGTGCGAGGCTCTAGCGGCGATCGCACCCTGGGTGCGGTTGCACTACGTCTACCCTTATCCGCACGTGGAGAGGGTGGTGGAGCTGATGGCTGACGGGAAAATCCTCCCCTATCTCGACATGCCCTTACAGCACGCCGCGCCGCACATCCTGCAAGCGATGCGCCGTCCGGCCGCCGCGGAGCGGACCTTGGAACGCATTCGACGTTGGCGGGAGATCTGCCCGGAATTGGTCATCCGCAGCACCTTCATTGTCGGCTTCCCGGGCGAGAGCGAGACCGATCTCGGCACGCTGCTCGATTTTCTGGAGGCTGCACAGCTGGACCGTGTAGGCTGTTTTACCTATTCCCCCGTCGCAGGCGCTGCGGCGAACGCTCTGCCCGGGCACATCGATGAGCGCGACAAGTTGGACCGGCAAGAACGGGTCTACGAGATTCAACAAGCGATCAGTGCTGCACGTCTCAAGCGCCATGTCGGTCGGCGCCTGAGGGCGCTCGTCGATGAGGTTGAGGGGGCATCGGCACTGGGGCGCACGATGTACGACGCACCGGACATCGACGGCGTGGTGCACATCGCTGACGGGCAAGACTTAACGACGGGACAGTTCGTGTGGGTGGATGTTACGGATGCGGACGACCACGATCTTTATGGCTCGCTGGCAGGACAAGCGCTGAATTTCGCTTGAAGCCACACAGTCATCGAGGCGTGGGCGGTCATGACTACCGGGTATTTGGCTTCCTGCAATGCGGCAAGCTAAACTAGCGGTTGGCAACAGGGTAAAGAGCGGTTTATGTGGTATTTGATTGAAGACTTCTTCGACCAGGGCTGGTTCATCAAGTTGGCCATAGCCTTCGGCTGGTTGTGTGTCCTCATCATGATCACGAGCTTCGGCGACACGTTGTGGACGAAGTTCATCAATGTCTGAACGGCGCGCCTGAACCCTCGTGTGGCTGTCTACCCTTAGCGACGATCAACGCCAGGCGCTATTGCGCCTGGCGCACAATGTGGTCGTGTCGGATGGGCTGCTCGATCCTAACGAAGAAGGCATGCTCGACGAGTTTCGCCGCGAAATGGAACTCAGTTCCCCTGAAGAGCCCGAATATCTCGAACTCGATGGCATCGAGCACATTTTTGGGACCCGCGATTCGCGGATCGTAGCGTTGTTGAATCTCCTCAAACTCAGTTACGCCGACGGAGCCTTCGAGATCGAGGAGGAGTGTTTGCTCAAGGAAATCAGCCGGTCCTTCGCGGTGGACGACGACGAATTCATGTTATTGGATAACTGGGTGCGGCGTCTGACCGCCCTGGAGGACGAGGCGCGTACGCTCATCGAAGGATAGTGTCGTGACGATCTCTGGCGTAAGACGCTACGGAGCGGCGATGGCACCGGCCGCGGTCATGACCTTGAAACGCCGTTCCATGATATGGAGTTCTTGATCGACCGTATCGCGATCGAATTGCAGATTGGATGAGGTGCGAAACTGTAAGCCGCACCGATACCCGTGTTCCAAGCCCACGCAGTTGTGTACCACAGCGACGATGTTGTCGACGCGGGCGTTTCCGCAAAGGAGGTTGACGAAGACGGTCGCGTTCTGCGGCAGGGGCTGGTCGAGGACCATCGACAATCCGTAGCGATTGAAATCGAACGCGAGACCGTCCAGCCGCATCAAGCGACCCTTCTTGCGTACCTGAACGAGGAGTCCGTCCGTGTTATACCGCGCAGTACTGCGTCTATCTGCAATGGCATGATCGGGCATACGGTAAGGGTACCGCGATTGCTTCGAGGCGTTCTGTGACGGGGTTGGCAGGACACCTAGCGTGTCTTCAACGGGCAGCTAGCGCCGGGCCAGCAAGGCGCGCTTCGCGTCGTTGAGCTGTTGTGCCAGTTTGGCCGAACCGCCCTTGTCGGGGTGCACGCGCTGCATGAGTTTGCGGTGCGCGTCGATGACCTCGTCGTCCGAGGCTGGGGCTTCGATGCCGAGGATCGCCAGCGCCTCCTCCCGGCTCATGGCGTTTGATGCCGAACCCTGGCTTTGCCGGTGTTGTCCCTGATTCCGACCGAAGCGACCTTTACGGTGTGCCGAGGTGAGGTGATGCAGGAGATAAAGGGTTGCGAGCAAGAGCGCAAAAAAGACAAATAATTTCAATCTTGGCGTTGCGTCATGGCGGTGAGCACCTATGATGCCACGATTAGACCGTACAATCGCGAGGCGGTGAGGGCGCGCTGGACCGGACATGGACCCGACAGAAATGCAAGGTTGGTTGGATGAACTGCGTGTCGAGCACCGTGACCTGGACGTCGTGATCAAGCATCTGATCGAATCCCGACATCACGACTCGATGCGCATTCAACGGCTCAAACAACGTAAGCTGAAGCTCAAAGACATGATCGCCAAGCTCGAAAGCGAGCTGATCCCGGATCTCGATGCCTGACGCAGAACGCCAGAGTGTCGCCGAGTTGTCGCGACCGCTGACCGTGGCGATTTCCTCCACCGCGTTGTTCGATCTCGGTGAATCCAATCGGATTTACGAAGAGCAGGGCCTCGAAGCCTATCGGCACTACCAAATCGCCCACGAGGAACGTGTCCTCGACCCCGGGGACGGATTCCAGCTTGTTGAAAAACTTTTAAATATCAATAAATTACTTAATAAACATCGAGTTGAGATCGTTTTGCTGTCGCGCAATTCAGCGGACACGGGGCTGCGGGTGTTCAACTCCATACGCGCGTACGATCTCGACATCACGCGTGCCGCGTTCTGCGGCGGTGAATCTCCTTATCGTTATATCACTGCGTTCGGGTGCGATTTGTTTCTCTCGACCTTCGGCGACGATGTGCGCCACGCCCTCGAGCAAAACGTCGCGGCGGCCATGCTGATGGGCCGCAAACGGAGCTCTGCTGAGGGCGGTAGCCCCGGGTCGTCGCTCTTAAAAATTGCCTTCGACGGTGACTCGGTGGTGTTTTCCGACGAAGCGGAGCGGGTGTTTCAAAGCGATGGGTTGGATGCGTTCAGCGAATCCGAGGCCGATCGGGCACAGACGCCGTTGGGTGGCGGGCCGTTCAAGGCCTTTTTAGCGGCGCTACATAACTTGCAGGGCGAGTTTCCGGAAGGCGCCAGTCCGATCCGCACGGCCTTAGTCACGGCACGCGGCGCGCCGGCGCACGAACGGGTCATCCGCACGCTGCGGGATTGGGACATTCGTCTTGATGAATCCCTCTTTCTGGGCGGAGTGGACAAAACCGAGTTTTTGAAGGCTTTCGAAGCGGACATCTTCTTCGACGACCAGACCGGGCATTGCGATCGTGCCGCAGAGCACGTGGCGACAGGTCACGTACCCCATGGGATCTCGAACGACTGAATCCAGAGCGGGCTAACCTTGGAAAGTTATGGTTGGATGTGTTTTTATAACCAATTCCGTCTGACCGGTCGTTTGCGCGGTCAGGCGGACCCGGGTTAAAGCGAGGTGGCCGATGAAGCTTCAACAGCTGCGCTACATCTGGGAGGTGGCTCATCACGATCTCAACGTATCAGCCACCGCCCAAAGTCTGTTTACATCCCAGCCGGGCATCAGTAAGCAGATTCGTTTGCTGGAGGACGAACTCGATGTCGAAATCTTTGCACGAAGCGGCAAACACCTGACGCACGTGACCCAAGTGGGGCAGGAAATCATCGACATGGCAGGAGACATTCTACGCCAGGTCGGCGCGATCAAGCAGGTTGCACAAGAGTATTCCAACGAAAAGCAGGGTAGCCTGTCCATTGCCACCACCCACACGCAAGCACGTTACGCGCTGCCGAGTCTGATCAAAGAGTTTCGCCTGGAATACCCCGAGGTGACCCTGCAAATGCACCAAGGCACGCCGGAACAGATCGCCGAACTGGCCGCCGCGGGTGATGTCGATTTCGCGATTGCGACAGAAGGGATGGATCTTTTCAACGACCTTGTGATGATGCCGTGTTACGAATGGAACAGGGCCATTGTCGTACCGGCGGATCATCCGCTCAGCGTGCAACCGACCCTCACGCTTGCTGACGTCGCCGAGCATCCCATCGTCACTTACGTATTCGGATTTACCGGACGTTCGAAACTGGACGATGCGTTTCAGGCATCCGGCTTGAGTGCAAACGTGGTGTTCACAGCCACGGATACCGATGTGATCAAGACCTACGTACGCTTGGGATTGGGTGTCGGAATCATCGCGCAAATGGCGTTCGATCCGGAGCAAGACAGCGATCTCGTTGCGCTCTCGGCAGCGGATTTATTCGAACCCAGCGTGACCCACATCGGCTTTCGCAAAGGTACGTTCTTGCGGCGTTACATGCTCGATTTCATTCGGGGCTTTGCGCCCCACCTGGACGAAGAGCGGGTCGCCGAGGCAGTCGCCTGCGCGACGCGCAAAGAGAGAGAAGCGCTGTTCGCCGATCTCACCCTTCCCATCAAGTGACAAAGGAATACACGTGAACGTCTTGTGCCTGGATTTGGAAGGTGTACTCATCCCGGAGATTTGGCAGGCGGTTGCCGCGGCGACCGGGGTCACAGCCCTTGAGAAAACGACGCGCGATATCCCGGTCTACACGGAGCTGATGGACCATCGGCTTGCCGTCCTGAAAGAGCACGACATTGGCGTCGGGGTGGTGCGCGAGGAGATCGACCGTCTCGATCCGTTGCCCGGTGCTGTGGATTTCCTGGCATGGGCACGTCAGCGATTTCAGGTAGCGATCGTTTCGGATACGTTTTACGACTTCGCGATGCCGCTCATGCGTAAGCTGGGATGGCCCATGTTGTTTTGCCACCGCTTGCAAATCGATGGCGACCGCATCTTGGGGTACCACATTCGCCAAAGCGATCCGAAGCGCAAGACTGTGCAGGCGCTACACTCGATGAACTACACCGTCTATGCGGCGGGGGATTCCTTCAACGATGTGAGCATGCTGGAAGAAGCCGATCACGGCTTCTTTTTTCAGGCACCCGAGCACATACGCGAACAGTTTCCGCAATATCCGTGGGCGGCGGACTACCTCGCACTTCAAGAGCTATTGAACGAAGGTTCCGCGGGATAGGGTGCAGGGCACTAGTTGTAAACGCGATTGCGGTGTTTCAGCCAGCCGTCCATGTGGCGCCCGGCGGGGTCGTGGTGCGTCCAGTGCAGCACGCCGCCCCGCGCGTTGTATTCGTACTCGCCCAGATACTCCACGCGATCCCCTTTACGAAGCGGGTCCAACCGTTGCGCCAGATCGATGTTGTGGGCGACCAACATGGTCTGCCCCTTGCCGACATCGAGGATGAACTTTTGATGCCGCGAACCGTCGTTGTCGTCGGGAAGCACTTTCACCACCACGCCGACGCCGGTGACCTGCGTGTCACTCAATCCGGCAGCGTAGGCGGCATGCACATCTGAAACACCGCCTTTGGCATAACGATCGTCACGCTGGGGTGTAGTGAGCCCGCTGTCTGCCGCCTGGTTGAACGTATCGCACGCGTCGACGCTGCCGGTACGAAATCCCGTTCTGAACCATTGCACGCGTTGCGCCGATGAGCCGTGGGTAAACGATTCCGGTTGCACCCGGCCCCCGGCACGCTTTTGCAGATTGTCGTCGCCGATCGACGCCGCCGCCTGCAAGCCTTCCTCGACATCGCCGGCTTCCAACAGGTCGCGACGTGCTTCCGCGTGATGTGCCCAAACACCGGCATAGCAGTCGGCCTGCAGCTCGACGAGCACCTGCAGTTGATTGGCTTGTGTGCGTGAGCGTCCTTGTTTGGCTTGCTGAACCTTGGGCAGTACCCCCGTTACGTTCTGTACGTGGTGACCGATCTCGTGCCCGATAACATAGGCTTGGGCAAAGTCACCAGGGGCGCCGAGTCGCTTGAGCTGCTCGAAAAAACTCAGGTCCAGATAGACCCGTTGATCGGGCGGACAGTAGAACGGTCCCACTGCCGCGCTGTTGTATCCGCACGCCGAGTTGACCGCGCCGGTAAACAGTTTGAGTTTGGGCTCCGGGTAACGTGAACCGGACTCGCGGAACAGGCGTCCCCAGGTTTCTTCCGTGTCGGCAAGAATGACAGAGACGAACTGGGCTCCTTCGTCGCTACCGACCGGCCCCGGCGCTTCGGTAGGCGCCATGCGCGGCTGAGGCACGGTACCGCCGCCGCCGCCAAGTAACATCCCCAGCAGTTGCGAAGGATCCCCACCCATCAACAAGATTACGACGACGGCGATGATACCGATAGTACCCATACCGCCGCCCAAGCGCAGTCCGCCAGAGCGCAAGGACGGTCGAGCGCCACCGCGTCCGCGGATGTCCTCTACGTTTTGACTGCGTCGACGACCTCGCCATTGCACCATGACCGATTTCCCCCAAACGAACGTCCACGTAACACGGCGAACCATAGCTGACCCGATGGAGGCAATGCAAAACCTCACACCCCATCGATTGCGAAGATTTTACAAACGCAGCAGGCGCAGCTCCGAGTCTTCCTGACTACGCCGCCACGCGATGTTGAAAGTCTCGATCAGCCGCTGTGTCGTGACCGGATTACCCAGGTCGCACACGCCGTCATACTCTTCGAAATTCGGCAACAACCAGTAACCGGACAAGTCGGCACAGACGAATGTGGAAGTATCGGATGTCGGGCGCTCGGCAAGGCGGCGAATCGCAATCTTTTCGTCGAGGCGACGGGCGAGGTCCAACATCTGATGACCGCGATCCACGATCAACTTGCTGGACAAAATCAGAACTTGAATGTCCACCCGGGGTGCACTGCGTGCCAGGTGCGAGATACGCTCGATCAGTTCTGCGCGGTCGAAGAGTTCGTGGTCCAGATAAGGGCTCATGATCAGCAGCCGTCTTCGCGCAAAGGCCACGAGGTCGAGCATCGCATCTGAACATGAAGCCAGTCCCGAGAGCGTTCGCGGTTGCGATTCGGGTGAGGTGCGCAACGCGGGGGGAGGTGGGTTGTTGAGCACCCGCTCAGACCTTGCCACCTCCTCAAGGTTGCTGTCAAAGGCGAGTGGCAACATCATCTCCATGGCAATGTGTTCGATGCCCGCTTCGGTGAACGGTGAGCCGAATGGGATGAATCCGCCTTTACGATAAAACGTCTCCGCATAACTCTGTGCATGCAGGAACACGCGGGACAAACCGTCAGCTTGCGCGGTCGCGACGGCAGCTTCCAGCAGCAATGCGCCGATACCGGAGCCACGGTGCGGCTTTAACACCGCCATGCGGCCGATCTGAGCTTGAGGGGTGAGGCGCGCGCAGCCGATGTATTGGCCGAGCTCGTTAACCGCCAGAAAATGGGTCGAAACGGCATCTTGCTCGTCCCACTCCAGTTCTTGCGGCACGTTTTGTTCTTCGATGAACACCTCGCCGCGTATTTTGCGCAACGTCGCTTTGTGCTCGACCCAGGTCGCTTCGATGACGTGAACGTCCACGCGCTACTCCATGCCCTGACGCGCGAGGTGCGGGGCGAGGCCGATATAGCTCGCGGGCGTGAGGTCTTTGAGTTCTGCCACGGCGGCTTCGGGAAGGTCCAGCGTGTCGAGGATCTCCGCATAGAGTGCGCGGTCCAGCCGTCTTCCTCGCGTGGCGGCTTTGAGTTGTTCGTACGGTTCTTCCATCCCGTATTTACGCATCACCGTTTGCACCGGTTCCGCCAGGACTTCCCAACTCGCGTCGAGGTCGGCAGCGATGGCCGCTGCATTGACCTCGAGCCGGTCCAACCCCTTGAGCGTGGCTGCATAGGCGATGACGCAGTGGGCCACGGCGGTGCCGATATTGCGCAGCACGGTGGAGTCGGAGAGGTCGCGTTGCCACCGGGATACCACGAGCTTTTCCGCCATGTGGCTGAGCAACGCGTTGGCGACGCCCAGGTTGCCTTCGGAGTTCTCGAAGTCGATGGGATTGACTTTGTGCGGCATGGTCGATGAACCCGTCTCACCTTCGACTTTACGCTGCTTGAAGTACTCGATGGAGATGTAGCTCCAAACGTCGCGATCGAAGTCGAGCACGATCTGGTTGAGACGCTTTAAACAGTCGAACAACTCTGCCACATAGTCGTGGGGTTCGATCTGCGTGGTCCACGGGTTCAACTTAAGTCCAAGCCGCTCTAGAAACACGTTGGCGAGTTGCGGCCAATTCGCCCGGGGATACGCGGCAATGTGTGCGTTATAGTTGCCGACCGCGCCGTTGAACTTGCCAAGCAACTCGACCGCAGCGAGCTGCCGGTGCTGGCGTTCCAATCGTGCCGCCACATTGGCGAATTCCTTGCCGAGTGTCGTAGGTGAAGCGGCTTGACCGTGCGTGCGCGACAACATCGCAAGATCGGCATAGTTCGCGGAAAACGCTCCCAACCGTTCGATCAGCTGCCTGGTCTGTTCGAGAACGACTTCGCGCGCATCGCGCAACATCAATGCGTAGGCGGTGTTGTTAATGTCTTCGGAGGTACAGGCAAAGTGCACCCACTCCAAACGATCGGTTAACGACGGAAGTTCTCTCAGGCGCTCTTTGACGTAATACTCGACCGCCTTCACGTCGTGATTCGTCACGCTCTCGAGCTCCTTTACGCGCTCTGCTGCGTGGAGATCGAAACTCTGCACGATGCTGCAAATCGCTTCGGTTTCGGGTTTGGTGAATGAGCGGCACTCGGCGATTTCCTCCCGTTCGCTCAAGAACAGAAGCCATTCGCACTCCACGCGCACTCGATAGCGGATGAGACCGAACTCGCTGACGATGGCCTGCAGCGGACGAGTTTTCGTTACGTACCTGCCATCTGCCGCGCCGATGGCGTAGAGGGGATGGGAAACCGATTCAGTGGTTGGCGTGTCTGTCATTTATACATCCGTACAGTCGTCCATCGGGTTAAGCCGCTTGTGGCATGATCCAGCCGTCGCAGTGTTGAATCTTACCGCCGCCGACGAGGACATCGTCGTGATACAAGGCGACGTACTGGCCAGGCGCTATGCTGCGCTGCGGGGTATCGAATTTCACCAGGATGCGGCCGTTGGCAGCTTGGCCCACGACACAGGCCTGATCGTCCTGGCGGTAACGAGTTTTGGCGTTCAAGCGCATCGGCAACTCGGGTGGGACCAACCAATTGAACGCATCCGCCTGTAACCACCGTCCGAGCAGCAGGGTTGGATTCTGAGTGACGTAAAGGATCCGGCGCGACTGGCATTTGGCAAGAACGAACCAAGGCGCTTCTCGACGTCCGCGCACTCCACCGATGTGGAGGCCTTGCCGCTGCCCGAGGGTGAATGCGTGAACGCCCTTGTGCGCCCCGATCACACGGCCTTGTTCATCGCAAATAGGTCCTGGCGCGTCGCTTAAATACTGACGAATGAAGTCGGCGAAACGGCGTTCCCCGATGAAGCAGATCCCGGTACTGTCTTTACGTTCGTGATTATGCAGGCCGTAGTGCTTAGCCAGGGCGCGTACGTGGTGCTTGAGGTGTTCACCCAGAGGAAATAGGCATTTGGCGAACTGCTCCAGTGGCACGGCTTGGAGAAAATAGGTCTGGTCCTTGCCGGTGTCGTGTGCTTTCTTGAGCAGCCAACGAACGGCGCCCCGGTCGTCTTGGGCTTTGTCGTTTTGTACCGGATGACGAACGAGCCGCGCATAGTGACCCGTGGCGATGTAGTCGGCATCGAGCACTTTGGCGTAGTCGACGAACTGCTTGAACTTGATTTCGCGATTGCACAATACGTCGGGATTGGGTGTACGACCCTGGGCATACTCGGCCAGGAAGGATTCGAAAACGCCGTCCCAGTACTCAGCCGCGAAATTGGCCGTATGCAACGGGATGCCGATGGTATCGCAAACGCGTTGAGCGTCTTCCAGATCGGCGATCGCCGTGCAGTACTCCGTCCCGTCGTCCTCGTCCCAGTTCTTCATGAACAAGCCCTCCACCGTGTAACCGGCTTCGACCAACAGCAGCGCCGCCACGGCGGAGTCGACGCCGCCGGACATACCGACGATGACCTTCTGACCGGATTGCGGATGAGTGGACAACGACCAATTCTCGAGCGTTGAGGCAATCCGCCATTCTAACGCACGACCAAGGCGCGATCATGTCGCGCTCCGGCAGCCCGTGCCTTGTCCCGTAATTATCCTGTGGCGCTATTGCGGTCCTGGGAAAGGTGCCCAACCGATCCCTCGGACTGCGCTTAACCACAGAACCCATGGGACATGTCATAACCAAAGATATTTGCGGGACAGGACACTAGAATAGGCCACGACAAATGATGGGTATGCACGAATTGGCCGATAAACACTCAGCGCTGACCCACATCGACCAGGCGGGTGCCGCCAACATGGTCGACGTTGGCGGTAAACCGAGTTCTCAACGGGTGGCCGTGGCGCAGGCGACCGTATGTATGGCGCCGGCTACGCTGGTGGCGATCCAGGATAATGCGTTGGCAAAGGGTGAGGTGCTGGCGACGGCGCGGGTAGCCGGTATTCAGGCCGCCAAACGTTGTGCCGATCTGATCCCGCTGTGTCATCCGTTGCCGCTCACGAAGGTAAAGGTCAGCTTCGAGCAAAACGGCGCCGACAGCTTGAGTGTGTTGGCGGAATGCCGGGTCACCGGACAGACCGGGGTTGAAATGGAAGCCCTTACGGCAGCCAGCGTGGCTGCACTGACGATCTACGACATGTGCAAGGCGATCGACAGGGGCATGACGATCACCAACGTGCAACTCCTCGAGAAACATGGCGGCAAAAGCGGCACATGGCGGCGGGGAGACGGTTGACGTGATTACAGTGCGGTTCTTCGCCTCCCTGCGCGAAGATGTGGGCTGCGAGACGGTCAGCGTCGACGCGGCGAGTTTGAGAGCAGCCAATCTGGAGGCACTGCTGACAGCGTTGGCGGCGAATCTGGGTCAAAACGTCAGGGCCGTGCTCGCAGCGGAGAACGTACGCATTGCCGTCAATCAGGAATTGGTCGACGGCGAGGTGGTGTTGGGGCCTGATGATGAGGTGGCCTTTTTACCTCCGGTGACAGGCGGTTAAGAGATGGCGGCGAACATCGAGATTGTCGTTGGGGAAAGCGATTTCGACGTCGGGCGGGTCTACGCCAACGTGCGCGAAGATTGCGGCACCAACCTGGGCGCCGTGGCCATTTTCGCCGGGCTCGTGAGGGACAGGAACGAAATTGCCGGAGACGGCGATACCGTGGCGACCCTGACGCTGGAACACTACCCGGGCATGACGGAACGCAGTATTCACAACATCGTCGAGCAGGCGGACGAACGTTGGTCATTGTTGAGTGTGCACGTGCAACACCGCGTCGGTACGCTGGCTCCCCTGGAGCAAATCGTGCTCGTGGCAGTGGGCGCACGCCACCGCACCGACGCCTTCGCAGCGGCTGAGTACATCATGGACTACTTAAAGACCGACGCCGTGCTCTGGAAGCGGGAAGTCACGGCCGGCGGCGAGCGGTGGCTCGAGGCCACAACCCACGACCACGAGCGGACTCGCGAGTGGCGTGAGTGATGCTATAATCCCGCGCCGTTTCATATCACCTGACCGGAGCGGACGGACCGTGGCGGTGACCTGGACCCCAAAGTAGGATCCGGGCCGGCCGGGGTGTTCGATCGAATCAGCGGTTATTGGGTCAGCAATAAATACCGCCTCGAAGCCGATGGCTTCGATCGAAACGCAAGAACCATCTTAATTCTCTTTTTGGGGGCAGCACACGTATGGCGTACCAACACATCAACGTTCCAGCGAACGGTGAAAAAATCACCGTCAACAGCGACAACAGCTTGAACATTCCGGACCACCCGATCATTCCATTCATCGAAGGTGACGGCATCGGTATCGACATCACGCCGGTCATGATCAAAGTGGTCGATGCCTCGGTGGAAAAGGCTTACGGCGGGCAGCGCAAAATCGCCTGGATGGAAATCTACTCCGGGGAAAAGAGCCTGGAGATCTATGGTGAGGATGAGTGGTTGCCGCAGGAAACGCTGGACGCGATGCGGGAGTTCATCGTCGGTATCAAAGGTCCGATGACCACGCCCGTGGGCGGCGGTATTCGCTCCTTGAACGTGGCGCTCCGGCAGGAACTGGACCTTTACGTCTGTCAACGGCCTGTGCGCTGGTTCAAGGGCGTACCCAGCCCGGTGGTTGCACCGGAAAAGACGGATCAAGTGATCTTTCGCGAGAACACCGAGGACATCTATGCCGGTGTCGAGTGGGAAGCCGATTCTGAGGGGTCGATCAAAGTCCTGGATTTCTTACGCAATGAGATGGGCGTAACCAAAATCCGCTTCCCGCAGCACTGTGGCATCGGCATCAAGCCGATCTCCGTGGAGGGCAGTCAACGGCTCATCCGTAAAGCGCTGCAGTACTGCATCGATGAGGACCGCGACTCTCTCACGTTCGTGCACAAAGGTAACATCATGAAATTTACCGAGGGTGCCTTCAAGGACTGGGGCTACGAACTCGCCGCGTCCGAATTCGGCGCCACGCCGCTGGACGGAGGACCCTGGCACGAGTTGACCAATCCCAACACCGGCAAGCAGATCGTCATCAAGGACATGATTGCCGATGCCATGTTGCAGCAAATTCTCACCCGTCCCGACGAATACGATGTCATCGCCACCATGAATCTAAACGGGGACTACCTGTCGGATGCGTTGGCTGCCCAAGTCGGAGGCATCGGCATCGCGCCGGGTGCGAACATCGGCGACACCATCGCCTTGTTCGAAGCCACCCACGGCACCGCACCCAAATACACCGGACAAGACAAGGTCAATCCGGGATCCTTGATTCTTTCCGCCGAAATGATGCTGCGGCACATGGGTTGGCGTGAGGCGGCCGATCTGATCATCAAAGGCATGGAAGGTGCAATCTCGCGTAAGACGGTGACGTACGATTTCGAGCGGCTGATGACAGGCGCGACTTTGCTGAAATGCTCGGAGTTTGGCGACGCGATGATCGACGCCATGTAGCCATGGCGTCAGCCGGCGAATTGTAAGGGCCTAGGCGTTGGAAGCGTCGGGTGTATCGTCCGAGTGCGGGTGTTCGACATCGAAGTCGACCGATACGCCTGAGGGAGAGCCGAGTTCCTGAATGTTGACGGCGTGTAATCCCTTCGGTCCCTCGACAATGTCGAATTGCACGTCCTGTCCGGCCTTGAGGGTCTTGTAGCCTTCCATCTGAATTGCAGAGTAGTGCACGAACAGATCCTCGGTACCATCTTCAGGTAAAATGAAGCCGTAACCCTTGGCATTGTTAAACCATTTTACTTTACCGGTGGCCATTCTACTGCCCTCCGAAGCAGTGCTTACTTATTGGTACATTCACCCGTCGAGCGAACGAGTTCGGTAAGTGGCATTCGCGACTGAACAAATTAGTTGGCGTACAGAGTGGTTGTTGCTGCATGTGTGAGCACGACGTGCAGTGCGATCGTGCGTTCGGATCCATCTCTAGACTCAGTCACGTAGATTTTTCAATTTAACCCGGTCAATCAATCTAACCCGGTCTATCAACCTAACCCAATCAGTCTAGTCTGACCCGAACCTGCACGACGTCCCGCAGAGAATCATCCGCTAAGAGTCAACGTCGAATTTGCCCTAGTTCCCCCAGTTCGTGACTTTGGTCAAAAACTCTGGCGGAGTCAAGTATGTGCGGCCGCATCATCAGGGCGGTTCGAGCCCTTGAAATGGCTGATTCAGCCCCAATAAACGATATGAGCAGTCTTCCGCAGGCCCTCCGTCTCAAGGATGTGACGCACGAGCGTGATGACGGATGGTCGGGGATGACAGGAATGCGGTAGTATAGGTCGCGGAAATCCTAGATTAGAAGAAGTCCGAATTTACAGCTGGAGTGCAAACGCGGTGAGCGGTGGTATTCCTGGTGATTGAACTAATCTTAGTATGAGTAGCCCAATTAAGTATCCGTACAGGAAATTCGCCGCATACTATCCAAGACCTGTCCTTGAGCCGGGGCTGGACAGCAAATTCGCTAACCGCAAATTCGTAAGCCATAGATTCGGCAAAGACGGCGATAACGAAGACACCGAGCGTGATGAGGACAGTGGTCTGGCCACTGCGACGGCCAAACCGGACCTCAAGCGCCCATCCATGTTTAAGGTCATCTTGCTTAACGATGACTACACACCGATGGAGTTTGTGGTCCACATATTGGAAAAGTTTTTTGCAATGGACCGAGAAAAAGCAACGCAAATCATGTTGACCGTGCACACGCAGGGGGCAGCGACCGTGGGTATATTCCCCAGGGATATCGCAGAAACCAAATCGGAGCAGGTCAACCTATACGCACAGGAAAATAATCACCCTCTCATGTCCAAGGTCGAGATGACCGACTAAGTTTAAAAGGTCGAGGCGACCGATTAGGCGTATACGAGGAAGTAAGGTACCTATGTTAAGTAAAGATCTGGAAGCGACCCTCAACGAAGCGTTTCGTGATGCGAAAAACAAGCGTCATGAGTTCATGACGGTCGAACATCTTCTACTGGCACTCCTCGATAACGATATTGCCATCGACGTACTGAAGAAAATCGGCGCCGATCTGGACAAACTTCGCGCGGACCTCGAGCAATACATCGATTCGACCACGCCCCTCATCCCGGCAGGGGACACCGAACGGGACACCCAACCGACGCTCGGTTTTCAACGTGTGCTGCAGCGTGCGGTTTTTCACGTGCAATCTTCGGGACGTAAAGAAGTGACCGGTGCCAATGTGCTCGTCGCGATTTTCAGTGAGCAGGAAAGTCAGGCGGTTTACTTCTTGAAGGAACAAAGTATCGCACGCATCGATGTCGTCAATTACATTTCCCACGGCATCAGCAAGATCGAGGGTGAGGAAGGTAGCGAAGGCCTCACGGACGCCGAAGCCGAAGGTGAGGGCGAAGGCGCGACCCAGAGTGCGCTCGAGTCGTTCGCCACCAATCTCAACGAGGAGGCTAAAGCCGGACGCATCGATCCTCTCGTGGGCCGCGAGGCAGAGCTCGAACGTGTGATTCAGGTCTTGTGCCGCCGTCGTAAAAACAATCCCTTGTTAGTCGGAGAGTCCGGCGTTGGCAAGACCGCCATTGCCGAAGGTCTGGCCAAGCGCATCGTCGATGACCAAGTACCCGACGTGGTGGCGGAAAGCGAGATCTTTTCTTTGGACCTCGGCGCGCTGCTTGCCGGTACGAAATACCGCGGCGACTTCGAAAAACGCTTCAAGGCGGTCCTTAACGAGTTGAAAAAGAAAGAGCACGCCATTCTCTTCATCGATGAGGTGCACACCATCATCGGCGCGGGGGCGGCGTCCGGCGGGGTCATGGATGCTTCGAACTTGTTGAAGCCATTGTTGACGTCAGGTCTGATCAAGTGCATGGGTTCGACCACGTATCAAGAGTATCGAGGGATCTTCGATAAGGATCGTGCGCTCTCACGACGCTTTCAGAAGATCGACATCAACGAACCCGACGTCGACGATACCTATCGGATCTTAAAAGGACTGAAGACCCGGTTCGAAGATCACTACGGCCTGCGCTATACGGATAAGGCGCTACGTGCGGCATCTGAACTGGCGGCCAAGTACATCAACGATCGCTACATGCCGGACAAAGCCATTGATGTGATCGACGAGGCGGGCGCGGCACAGCAGCTGCAGCCGCCCAGCAAGCGCAAGAAAAGTATTGGACAGAGCGATGTCGAACAGGTTGTGGCTAAGATTGCACGCATTCCGTCCAACCAGGTGTCGACGTCCGACAAGCGCGAACTCAAGGACCTCGAACAAAAGCTCAAAATGGTGGTGTTCGGCCAGGACGAAGCCATCGAACAGCTCGGCAATGCCATCAAGATGTCGCGTGCCGGTCTCAAGAGCGGTGAAAAGCCGATTGGCAGCTTTCTCTTTGCCGGACCCACGGGCGTAGGTAAGACCGAGGTCTGCCGTCAACTCGCCAACATCATGGGTGTGGAACTGTTGCGCTACGACATGTCCGAATACATGGAGCGTCATACGGTGTCGCGATTGATCGGGGCACCGCCCGGATACGTCGGTTTCGATCAGGGCGGTCTGCTCACCGAGGCTGTGACCAAACATCCTCACAGTGTGGTGCTTCTGGACGAGATCGAAAAAGCGCACCCGGAAGTGTTCAATCTGTTGCTGCAGGTGATGGACCACGGCACGCTGACCGACAACAACGGGCGCAAGGCGGACTTTCGCAACGTGGTCTTGATCATGACCACCAACGCGGGCGCGCAAGAAATGGACCGCACCTCGATCGGGTTTACGCAACAAGACAACACCAGTGACGGCATGGAAGTGATCAAGCGTATGTTCACTCCGGAGTTCCGTAACCGGTTGGACGCAATCGTACAATTCGGCTCGCTGCCCATGGATGTCGTCAAGACCGTGGTGGACAAGTTCCTCACGGAGCTGCAGGCGCAATTGGATGACAAACGCGTGACCCTGGAAGTGGACGATGCGGCTCGGGATTGGCTTGCGCGCGAAGGTTACGACGAGAAGATGGGTGCCCGGCCCATGCAGCGGTTGATTCAGGAAAAGATCAAACGTCAGCTTGCAGAGGATCTGCTGTTCGGCGATCTGTCGAAAAGCGGTGGAACAGTCCGTATCGGCGTGGAGAACGGCGAGCTGTCTATAGAGATTCTGAGCCCGGTCGAAGTCTAAGCAGCCTGCGTTTGCCGTTCGTGAAGTGGTCTATGACTACATGCGGAAGGTGATGCGTCCCTTCGTCAAATCGTAGGGAGTCAATTCGACTTTGACTTTGTCTCCGGTCAGGATACGGATGTAGTTTTTGCGCATCTTCCCGGAAATGTGCGCGGTGACGATGTGACCGTTTTCGAGTTCCACCCGGAACATCGTATTAGGTAACGTATCGACGACCGTGCCGTCCATTTCGATCTGTTCTTCTTTGGCCAAGCTTTGACCTCTCGGTGGTATCGGAGCCGCGCATTCTGCCCCAAGGACAGACGAAGCGCAAAACGCTATGTGACCGTGATCCAGCGCCCGTTGACGTACAGCTGGGTCGGACGGTACTGCGTTTTGTAGTTCATCTTCTCGCAGTCTTTGATCCAGTAGCCAAGGTAGAGATACGGCAACGACCATTCTCGGCAGAGTTCGATTTGACTCAATATGCTCATCACGCCGAGGCTGCGGCGCGCTTCGTTGGGCTCGAAAAAAGTGTATATCGCCGAGAGGCCGTGGGGTTGTTTGTCGGTGACCGCGACGCTCAGAAGCCGTTGACCCTCGTACAGTGAGAGAAACAGGCTATGCGACCACGGGCTGAGCAGGAACGAGCGGAACTGGTCCTCGCTGGCGGGGTACATGTCGCCGTCGGCATGCCGTAAGCTGATATAACGTTCGTAGAGGTGGTAGTGACGACGGCTGAACGTGGCCTCTTCGATGCGCAATTCCAAGTCGGCATTCCGCGAAGTCGTGCGTCGCTGATTGCGATTGGCGCGGAACTTCTCCACCGGAATGCGCGTGGGTGTGCATGCATTGCACCCACTGCAGTGCGGCCGATAGAGGTGACTGCCGCTACGCCGGAAGCCCTTGTCGGTAAGGTGCTGGTAGATGTCGGTAGTAATCACCTTGCGCGGATCGAAGAACAGCGTTTGCGCGTTATTGCGATTGAGATACGAGCAGGGGTGTTTCGGCGTCAGGAAAAACTGCGCGACATCCTGATTATCGTCATCCTTCATGCCGAACTAGCCTGCGTGGCACCGTGTGCGCGGTCGCTGCTCAGCGATCGTTTGAAGCTCCGCCGGATCGTCCGTTACGGCATCCGTCAGGGCATGAAGGGACCATCGACCGCGTCGCGTCGGACGACGGCGATTGGCATGAAGCAGTTTCAGGAACTCGGCGCGAGGCAGGGAGCCAACGCCAAGCGATACCAGGTGGGGATTCAAAATCTGACAGTCGATCAGATCGAACCGCCATGCGGTCAACAGCCGGTGTAGCCAGTAGAACGCAACTTTGGAAGCGTCAGCGCAATGGCTGAACATCGACTCGCCGAAAAACAGGGTCCCGAGCGATACGCCGTACAGCCCTCCCACGAGCTTTGCGTCGCGATAGACTTCGACGCTGTGCGCATAGCCCGCCTCATGTAACTCGTTGTATGCACGATCCATGCGCGGTGTAATCCAGGTGCCGTCGCTCCCTCTGCGGGAAGTCCCGCAGGCCTGAATGGTGGCTGCGAAATCGGTGTCGATCGCGACGCTGAAACCGCCGTTGCGGATGCGCTTGGCCAGACTGCGGGTGACGCGCATAGCGCCGGGTTCGATGACCGCGCGGTGGCTCGGCGACCACCACAAGATGTGCTCGCGGTCATCGTCGAACCAAGGAAAAATGCCGTGGCCGTATGCTTCCAGCAACCACGGGACCGTCAACTCGCCGCCCGCAGCGAGCAATCCGTCCGGCTCATCCAGCGCATGGTGTGGATCAGGGAAGGCGACCGGTTCGGGATACAGGTAAGGCAATGAGGGCATTGAAGTTCAGCGCAACAAGACGTCCAGAAACGGTTGGCTCTTGGTGTGGGTCGCGATGGTTTCGGCGAGGGTGTGTCCGTCATTGCCGGTGGCCTGGACGTTTCCGCCCCGGGTCTTGAATAGCGCTATAAACTTGTCGAAGTCTTCGATGCGCATGCTGCGGTAAGCGTGCAACAACACGCTGTAATCGGCACCCTCGTCGCCCATAGGGCCTTTCTCGAGAAAATCGGCAATGCGGTCATCGTCCCAGACTTCGTCGACGACTTTAGCTTTGTCGGGGCGCATGTATTCAAGTCCAGTTCAGTGGCGAGGCGGCATTGTACCGTGAGTGAAAGGTCTGGGTATAACGCCGGTAAAACCAATTTCGGATCAAGAACATTGAATAAAGGCTTGATTTTGATGAAAAAACCCTCTGCAGCGAGTTTGAATGCTCGGTGGCGAATGCGTACACTTCGGCCGGTTCGAGATCAGGGATAATCTTCGTGGCCACCTCCGTTCCTCTGCGTACGCTGCCGATCAAAGAAATCGGCTTGGTTGGGCTCTTGATGGCAGCATCCGTGTTGCTGCTGGCCCTCGCCTCTTACTCCCCCCAGGACTCTGCGTTCAGCTTCAGCGGCAGCTCGGGCGAGGCGCGTAATCTGATCGGCTCGGCCGGGGCGTACTTCGCAGATCTGACCTTTTACCTCATCGGCTGGGTTGCTTACATCGTACCCATCGCGCTGACCGTCGCCGGGTTGCGCCTGGTGTTGGTGGGTCTGCCGGTGATGGACTGGCTGCACTTTTCCGTACGTGCCTCGAGCTGGACGCTGGTGACGCTTTGCAGCTGTGTGCTGTTGCACTTGCATGCGGACCCCGGCACCACCTTGCCAGCGGGTACCGGTGGCGTGCTTGGACAATGGTTGGCGGGGCAGGGTACTGCACTGTTCGGCTGGGTCGGTCTGACTCTACTGTGTCTGGCCGGTGTGCTGATCGGTGTGCAGGCCGCAGCCGGATTTTCGTGGCTGACGGTGGCGGAGGTGTTGGGTCGTTATCTGCACCGCATTTTCGGCTGGGCGGTGGCGACGTACGATAAATGCGCAGACCGCATGCGCGAACGTCGACGGCTGCGCGAATTGGCGCGCCTCGAGCGCGAGCCTGCAAGAGCGGTCGCCACTCGCGGTGTCGCGATCCCGCAGATTGCGAACATTCCAACCGAACCGCTGGTCACGGCAAACACGAGATCCGTCAAGACGGCGGCCACGACACAGAGTGCAGCGCCCAAGATCGTGCCCAAGGTCAACGAACGTCATGCCCGCGTCACGCAGAAACGCCTGTTCGACACTAAGGCATTGGGCGAGTTGCCTGACCTTGAGTTGCTCGACGAACCGGCCTCCGACGAAGAGGTCGGCTATTCTGCAGAATCTCTGGAAGCGATGTCGCGTCAGCTGGAATTGAAGTTGGGGGATTTCGGTGTGGAGGCGGTGGTGGTGTCCGTGCTACCGGGTCCCGTCGTAACACGCTTCGAGATTCAACCAGCCGCAGGCGTCAAGGTGCAGAAGATCAGTGCCCTAGCGAAAGACCTCGCGCGCTCTTTAGCCGTGATCAGTGTTCGCATCGTCGAAGTCATTCCAGGCAAGTCCGTCGTCGGGATCGAAATTCCGAATGAACAACGCGAAATGGTCCAACTCAAAGAGGTCATCACCTCGGCTGCGTTTCAAGACAGTCGCTCTCCGCTGACGCTGGCCATGGGTAAAGACATAGCCGGGGCGTCGATCGTCGCGGACATCGCCAAGATGCCGCATCTACTGGTAGCGGGGACCACGGGCTCGGGGAAGTCCGTGGGCGTGAACGCGATGCTGCTGAGCATATTGTGTAAGGCTACACCACAAGAAGTGCGCATGATCCTGGTAGATCCGAAGATGCTGGAACTGTCCGTGTATGAAGGCATCCCACACTTGCTCGCCCCGGTGGTTACGGACATGCGCGAAGCCGCACACGCGCTCAACTGGTGCGTCGCGGAGATGGAGCGCCGGTACCGTCTGATGGCGAACCTTGGGGTCAGGAATCTGGCCGGTTTCAACCGACAGGTGCGTGACGCCATAGAGCGCGGCGAACCGTTGAGCGATCCCCTGCTGGCGGAAGGGTGGACCGACGGGATGGAACCGGTGCCCAACTTGGAGACCTTACCCTCCATTGTCGTCGTGATTGACGAATTCGCCGACATGATGATGATCGTCGGCAAAAAGGTCGAACAGTTGATCGCGCGGATCGCACAAAAGGCGCGCGCCGCCGGGATTCATCTCGTTCTCGCCACGCAACGCCCATCTGTCGATGTCATCACGGGGCTCATCAAAGCCAACATTCCGGCGCGCATCGGCTTTCAGGTGTCATCCAAAGTCGATTCCCGCACCATTCTCGATCAAGGCGGAGCCGAGCAACTGCTTGGCCATGGCGACATGCTGTTCTTACCGCCGGGCACCGCGTTACCCCAACGCATTCACGGCGCTTTTGTTGCTGACGACGAAGTGCATCGCATCGTGCAGGACTGGAAGCAACGCGGCGCGCCGGATTATCTGGAAGAGATCGTTAGCGGCGAACTCGACGAGCCGTTCGTACAAATCGATTCCGGGGACGATACCGAGCAGGACGATGAGCTCTACGACGAGGCCGTACAGTTCGTGCTGGAATCGCGACGCGCGTCGATTTCTGCCGTGCAGAGAAAACTGCGCATCGGCTACAACCGCGCAGCACGTTTGATCGAAGCCATGGAAGTGGCCGGCGTCGTCTCGGCCATGGGCACGAACGGCAGCCGTGAAGTCCTTGTACCACACCGTGAGTAGTTTACGTTCGACCCCCTCGGGTTTGCTGCTGAGCGTATTCGTCGTCGCCGTTCTAGGGATGCTTGAAAGCGTGGCGCAAGTCACTGAGCCGGGCGGCGAGGCTCACGCGGCCGTCACCGAAAAAGATCGGTTTGCCGCGTCCCTGGATCGGTTGAACGGTGTCGTTAGTCAGTTCGAACAACAGATTATCGATGCGCAAGGCTACGTCATCGAGACGTCGAGTGGGACATTGCATCTAGACAAACCGAATTTTCGCTGGGAGGTAGAACCGCCGTTCGCGCAAATCATCGTGGCTGACGGGCAAGATGTACGGATCTACGACCCGGATCTGGCGCAGGTCACGCAACGCCGCGTCGCCGAGGACGAGGCGCAAACCCCCTTGACCTTGCTGACACGCAACAGCAGTGCGGTGATGGATGATTTCCAGATCGTAGCGCTGGATGACATCGAAGGGCTGGTCCGTTACGTGCTCGTACCTGCGACGAACGACGACGGTACGTCGAACCTGTTCGCACGTCTGGAAATGGCCTTTGAAGGAGACGATCTCGTCGAGCTGGTCATATTCGATATCGCCGGACAACGTACGGTCATCACCTTCCATGAGTTCCGGAAGGGACAGGTGATACAATCGGGCACTTTCCAACTACAACTGCCCAGCGACGTTGACATCGTTCGAGGATGAGGCCACTGCGGACCTCCTGGACAACCTGACCACCGGTGTAGAGCAATCCGCTGCAGCGGTCGATGAATCGCGCCCGCTCGCTGACCGCATGCGTCCGCGGACCGTAGAGGAATACGTGGGCCAGGCGCATCTGTTGGGTGCGGGTAAACCGCTCGCCGCGATGCTCGAGCGCGGTAGCGTGCATTCCATGATCTTATGGGGTCCGCCTGGAACGGGTAAGACCACGTTGGCGGGGTTGATCGCCCGACGAGTCGATGCGCGGTTCATTGCATTGTCGGCTGTACTTGCTGGTGTGAAAGATGTGCGTGCCGCGGTCGATGAGGCACGTCTCGCAAGGCAACGCGGACAACGCACCGTGTTGTTCGTCGATGAAGTTCATCGCTTCAACAAGGCGCAGCAGGATGCCTTTCTTCCTCACGTGGAAACGGGCTTGTTGACTTTTATCGGAGCGACGACCGAAAACCCGTCTTTCGAGGTTAATGCCGCCTTGTTGTCACGAGCTCGGGTCTACGTATTGAAATCGTTGGCATCCGACGAGATCACCGAGTTGGCGCGGCGGGGCGCCACCGCTCTCGGTTTGGATATCGACGCGGTCGCACTCGAGGCGCTGGTCGAACTTGCCGACGGCGATGCCCGCAGGATGTACAACGTGCTCGATCTCGCAGCTCAGCTCGCGTCGGGGACGATCGGTGTCGAGGAAGTGCTCGCCGTCGGCGGCGAGCAGGTACGCCGCTTCGATAAGTCGGGGGAGGTCTACTACAACCAGATATCTGCCCTGCATAAGGCCATGCGCGGTAGCGCGCCGGACGCATCTATCTATTGGTTTTGCCGTATGCTCGATGGCGGCGCGGATCCCCGCTACGTTGGGCGGCGACTAGTGCGATTTGCCAGCGAAGATGTAGGCAACGCCGACCCGCGCGCCTTGGAACTGACCCTCAACGCACTGAGCACCTATGAGCGGTTGGGTAGTCCCGAAGGCGAGCTGGCGCTCGCACAGGCCGTGCTTTATCTGGCTTCGGTACCGAAAAGCAACGCTGCCTATCGTGCCTACGGTGCCGCCATGGCGTTCGTCAAGTCGAACCCATCGTATGAAGTGCCGTTGCATATCAGAAATGCGCCGACGTCGCTGATGAAAAACCTCGGCTACGGGGAGGGTTACCGCTACGCCCACAACGAAAATCAAGACGATGTCGGCGCCTATGCAGCCGGTGAGGACTATTTTCCCGAGGAGATGGATTCGCAACAATTTTACGAACCGACGGATGCTGGTCTCGAAGCCAAGATCCGTACACGCCTTGCACGTTTGCGCGAATTGGATGCGCAGGTGCGTTCGGAGCGGTGAGCTTGCAAGCGTTTGCAGCCGTTGCCGGCGGGGGTGCCATCGGTGCCTTGCTTAGATACTGGATCGCCTTTCTGATCGCCGGTCAGTGGTGGCCGTGGGCGACGATGGCCATCAACATACTGGGGTCGCTCTTCATCGGGATGATGTGGGCGATCTACGCCGAGGCGGAATGGTTTGTAGCGTGGGGGCGCTTGTTTTTCGTCGTCGGTGTGCTCGGCGGTTTCACGACGTTTTCGACGTTCTCGTACGACGCCATGATGCTGGTGGATGCCAATCGTCACGCGGTGGCCGTGAGCTACGTGATGCTCACAGTGGCTTCGTGCCTAGCGGCGGTGTGGATCGGACACCGGCTGGGTAGTGGCTTCGTGGCGTAAAACATTGACCTAATTTCCACCATTAGCCAGAAGTAGACCTATGCTCGATGTAAGAAAACTCCGCTCCGCAACGCTCGAGGTGGCCGCAGCGCTCGAAACCAAAGGATTTGCTTTCGATGTAGCGGCGTTTCAGGCCATGGAAGCCGAGCGGCGCGAACTTCAGCAGAAGACCGAGCAAATTCAGAGTGAGCGCAACGCCAAATCCAAAGCCATCGGCGCAGCTAAGTCCCGCGGTGAAGACATCGCACCGTTGGTGGCTGAAGTGGGCGACTTGCGCGATCGTCTGGAGGCGGTCAAGTCGGAATTCGAGGCTATTCAGGATCGCCTTCAGGCCTATCTGCGCACCGTGCCGAATCTCCCGGATGCATCAGTACCGGCAGGGTCGGACGAGGCGAGCAACGTCGAGGTGTCTCGATGGGGCAACTTGCCCGAGTTCAACGTAGCGCCTAAGGATCATGTCGACCTGACGGCTGGCGGTGCGCTGGATTTCGAGACTGCAGCGAAAATTTCGGGATCACGGTATACGGTCATTCACGGGCAATTAGCGCGACTACAGCGAGCCCTTACGCAATTCATGCTGGATACCCACACGGAACAACACGGCTATAGCGAAGTGTATGTGCCCTATATCGTCAATGCCGACAGCCTCTACGGTACCGGGCAACTACCGAAATTCGCCGAGGATCAGTTTCGAATCGATCAGGAAGTTGAGGCTTATCTCATACCCACGGCCGAAGTACCGGTCACCAATCTGTATCGCGACGAAATCGTGAATCATGATCGTTTGCCGATCAAACACGTGTGCCACACACCTTGTTTTCGCAGTGAAGCCGGCAGTTACGGAAGAGATACGCGCGGGATGATTCGTCAGCACCAATTCGAAAAAGTCGAGTTGGTACAGATCGTCCACCCTGACCATTCCTGGGAAACCCTCGAAGAACTGACCGGTCATGCGGAAGCGATTTTGCAAGCGCTGGAACTCCCTTACAGAAAGGTGGTGCTTTGTGGCGGAGACCTTGGCTTCGCCGCGGCGAAAACCTACGACCTGGAGGTATGGCTACCGGGTCAGAACCGCTTCCGTGAAATTTCGAGCTGCAGCAATTTTCTCGATTTCCAGGCCCGGCGGATGCAGGCGCGCTTTCGCGACGCATCGACGGATAAGCCGGAGCTGGTGCACACTTTGAACGGGTCGGGGCTGGCGGTTGGCAGAACGTTGGTGGCCGTGCTCGAGAACTATCAAGATGGCGACGGCGTGGTATCCATACCGGATGTGTTGCGCCCCTATATGGCTGGCGCCGCCGTGTTGGATCTTGGCTGAGGCAAGACGAAGAGATAGTGCCGCCATGGCCTTTTTTCTGCCGCTATTCCACAACCTCGACGACCGCAAGTGTCTGCTGGTGGGGGCAGGTGCGACTGGTCTGAGAAAGCTCAGGTGGTTGTTGCAGGCCGGGGCAAGTGTGACGGTCGTGGCTCCTGTAGTGAGTGATGAGATTGAGCGTTTGGAAGGCCAACTCGCGATATTACGCCGCCCATTCGAGGTGGGTGATGTGCATCCAGATCTGGCGCTGGTGGTGAGTGCCGCCAACGATGCCCAGGTCAACAAAGCAGTCCACGCGCGCTGTGTGGAGGTGCGCGTACCCGTCAACTGTGTGGATCAACCGGAATTGTGCACTGTGGTGTTCCCTGCAATCGTCGACAGATCGCCGGTCGTTGTAGCCGTGTCGAGTTCGGCCCGCTCTCCCACTCTGTCGCGCATGGTACGTAGTTGGATCGAGGCGCGCCTGCCTAAGACGCTGTCCAATCTAAGCGAACTCGTCGACCGGACCCGCAGTGTAGTGCGAAACAAACTGGCATCGACTGCCGAGCGCAAGACATTTTGGGAACAGGTTCTCGGCGGAGAGCCCGGGCGACTTGCGCTCGCCGGACGCATGGCCGATGCGGAGGCGGCGACCAGAGCGCATCTGACGGAGGCGGGCACCGCTCTGGGTAGGGTGACACTCGTCGGCGCGGGTCCCGGAGATCCGGAATTGATTACGGTTAAGGGCCAGCGCGCGTTACAGGAAGCCGACGTGATCCTGTACGACAAGTTAGTCAACGTTGAGTTGCTGGAATACGCGCGCCGCGATGCCCGTCGGATCGATGTAGGCAAGCAAGGCCCTAAACCCGGCAATGCCGTCAGATCTACCAACACCCGGAGCCACCAGCAGGCCGATATCAACCGGTTGCTGGTGGAACATGCGTCTCAAGGTAAACACGTAGTGCGCTTGAAGGGCGGCGATCCGTTTGTTTTCGGCCGCGGCGGCGAAGAACTGGAAGCGGCGGTCGAGGCAGGCATTGTCGTGGACGTGATACCCGGCATCTCCGCGGCGTTCGGGGTGGCGAGCATGGTCGGTATCCCGCTCACGTACAGGAACCTGTCTCAATCCATCCGCTTCATCACCGGTCATCGCGTGGACAACCTGACGAATATGGATTGGCCCGAACTTGGCAAGGCGGATCAGACGTTGGTGATCTACATGGGCCTGGTGGGTTTGCCTAAGCTGGTCGCCAACCTGATCAGCCATGGACTGGAGCCGTCCACCCCCAGCGCGCTGGTCGAAAACGCCACGCTCCCGGAGCAACGAACGCTGTTTTCGCCGGTAGGCAAGCTGGCCGATCGGGCAGAACGAGCGGGTATCGACGGGCCGAGCACGATCGTGATCGGTGCGGTGGTTGGCAAAGCACCGTCATATTCGGGGTGAGAATGAGCCCCTAGAGGCAGTGGGTGGGTTTCGGTAAGCCCGCTATTTTGGCTGCTGTCTTGGCTGGACTCGGTCCAAACAACTGCATTAAGCCGATACTCGAGCCGACCTGCGCGCCAACGCGTTCACCGACGAGTTTGACGAAGGGGCGCATGGCGGGTGAGACGTCGGTGGTTGCATAAAACTCGCGCAACGCTTCGAGCACCTGCCAATGCACCTCGTTCAGCTCGATACCCTCGTGCTCGGCAATAAGATTGGCGACTTCGCGGTTCCAATCTTGGAGATTGACCAGATACCCTTCCTTGTCCGTGTCGAGGGTCAACACGCCGACCTAGTCATTCCAACTGACGACAGGGTTGTGTTCCGCGCATAAGCGCACCAGTTCGTCGTAGTCAATGCGTTTGCCGGACATCGATTGAATGCCGCGAATGTCGGCGTCTTCGCCGAGATAATAGTGGACGACGGCACTGGGCAGCGGCGCGGCGTAGACAGCGTCACCGAGAATCACTACCGCGTCATCGGGAGCCAGGCGAGCGACACACTCACCCAGCCCGTCGGCGGAGAAGGTGAGATGCAGACTCACCGTCCGCCGCCCAGGACGATATCCTGATTGGCGATCAGTTCGCCCTGTGCCCCAAAATCCAGTGCGGTGATATCCAGCGAAGTCACGTCGAGAACCGAGGAGGTCAGCTCGATACCGCGGGCTTGTAGGGACGGTGCGCATACGAAGGCTTGGCGGATGTCGTACGTCGGGAGTGCCGTCAGCACCTTACCGAGCGTGCGCCAGCCAATGGCAGACGCGTCCTGTTGCGGTTGCAAATACCATACCCCGGGTCCGCGAAACAGCAGACTGACCGAGAAGTCGAATACCGCGCCCACCATGGCCGCCTCGAGTCGTTCCAAGCCGTGGCTGGACTCGTAAGGGGGTCGATTGATGATCGCCAACATCCTTTTCATGCCGGTATCTCTACATAGCGGTCACTCTGCGCCACCGCCTCGATGAGTTGGCCGAGACCGACGAGTTCGAAGTCATCGGCAAGACTCGCGTGTGGGCGCTCGTGGCGCTCGGCTTCGGCAGCGGAGAGGATGCCGCGCTTCGAGGCGTTGGCGATACACACCGCCAGCTCGAGTTCGTGTTGCCGGGCGAGGCTCTGCCAAACTGCAGTCACATCCCTTTCATCCTGCGGCACGACCCGTGAGTCCAGCGCCACATACACTGCTTCGTGGTAGAAAAACACTCGCTTGACCGCGTGACCCGCCCGGATGATGGCGCCGACCAGCGCCTGCGCGCGCTGGTGAGCGGTCGACCCGTAGGGAGAGCCGTGTACGGCGACCGTGAAAATAAGCGGGTTTACGGCTGACATGGTACGTGGCTAAAGAACGCGATTATAACGTCTGGAGGACGCTGTCTTGGGGTCGGAGACACTTTGGGGTCTCGAATTGTCGATGATGGCGGAGGGGCAGGGATTCGAACCCTGGGAGGTGTTACCCTCGCTGGTTTTCAAGACCAGTGCTTTCGACCGCTCAGCCACCCCTCCAACTTCTCTTTCTGATTCAATAAGTTAGGCCAATATCCAACGAACTGCAGCGCCGCTTGGACCGGCGGGGCGCGATTCTAGCAAGCCGTTTCAGCGCTGAGAAGCAGGGGCCTTGTATCAGATCTATTAGGCACTTTTATTGTCATTAAAAACCTGTAAAATATCTGGCTTATATTGACCATTTTGTTGCGTAAAGTTGGCCGGTTCAGCTAGATTACGTCGCAAAACAGCAACCAATTGCAACACAATCAGGTGGGGATCCAAATGCTCAAGTTTGTAGTACGAGCGGCAACCGGCGCGGCATGCGCTGTCTATTGCGCCACTGCGGCCGCAGGTGTAATGAGTCTGGCTGGCTTCGAAGCCGAAGACGTCCAGTCCATCGAGCGTGATCAAACGGTCGAGCAGGTGGGTGGACAAAATGCGGCCTTGCCTGTGATCAGTGTTGTGGAAGTGGCTCACATCAACGATGAGGATCGTACCTTTCGAGCGCTCGACGTCCGCACGCAGTTGCAGATCGTCGTAGAGCGCATGGGTGGTTTGGCGGCACGTTTCCATCTCACCAACGAATCGCTGGCCATTGAGACCGGTGACGTCAAACACGCGTTCGCGAATTTCGAGGAGCTGCAGGCGGAAGTCTTCACCACCCGACTCGTGTTATCGAACGTGCTCGATGCCCTGCAACCGGCACGACCTGGGTCTGCTGGCAGCTTGTCTGCAACGTCTGCCGGGTTCGATCAATACCAGGCCACAGTCGCTTATTTCGATGAGGCGACGGGTTTGTCGCATACAACGTTGCAAAGCGTCCTCACGGAACTGAAGGTATTGCGAGGAGAGCTGCTGGTGCTGGAAGGGGGCGTCGAAGCCATCCGTAGTGTGGTGTTCGCTGACGCGAAACCCATGCCTGTCAATTTCTCCGCCGTGCGTAGTGAGATGGGTTTCAAGTCCCCTCGCTTGGTGCTCGTCGCGAGCTCCAGCGTGCAAGCGACCGTCGGCCTTGTCGATCGGGTGATCGACGCCGTAGAGCGGGCGTTGGCAAGAGGCGAGCAAAACCAGGTGCAACTCGATCAGCTACTGACGGAACCCCTTGCGCAGGCGATCGTCGCTCCGGAACAACGGGTGCGTGAGCATTTCACGGCGGCTTATCGATCCATGGCGCAGCGACGCAGTAGAGCCCAAGCGGGACGCAAGACACCTTTCGTCTCAACGAATCTGTCGTTGCAAGGTAGCCAGGGTGTGACTCATCCGCTGTCGACGCTGGCCGAATTGATCTTCATGAACAACAGCCTCGAGACGAGTGCGTTCAGCAACTTCCTGGATTCTGCGAGCGTCGCCACGACGGAACTCGTCGACTATCTCGACGATGACAACGTCGATGGATCGGAGGTGCCGGCGGAAGTCGCGGATACGGACATTGAGACCTTGCCGAGCGCTGAAACGACTCAGGAAGAGGTACAGAGAGTCGATGAGCCCGGTAGCCTCGTGCTGATTACGCTCGGACTTGCTTTTCTTGCGCTTATGCGCAGGTTCAGCGCGAAACAAGCCTAAGCGCCGGTCTAGGAACGCTAGCCGACCTTCTTGTGTGATGCGTGGTGTTGGTGCCAACGCCACGCATCCGAACACATGCGGTCTAACCCGTAGCGTGGGTCCCAACCGAAATCGCGCTGCGCCTTGGAGGTATCTGCATAGGATTCTGCGACGTCTCCCGGCCGTTTGTCGGTGATTTCGTAAGCGATGGCGCGCTGGACGACCGTTTCAAATGCGGCGATGACTTCCAGAACCGAGTAACCAGTGCCCGTGCCGAGATTGTGAACGGCACACTGTGAAGCCCCCTCTAAAACCATGTTCAGCGCCGCTAGATGGCCTTGAATCAGGTCGTCGACATGAATGTAGTCACGCACGGGTGTGCCGTCGCGAGTAGCATAGGTCGAACCATAGACGGGTAAGCTACTGCGTTCACCGACGGCGACCTGTGCCAGCGCGGAGAAGAGATTCGGAAAGGCGCCTTGGAACTGTTCTCCAAACGCACCCGATTGATGCGCGCCCACCGCATTGAAATAGCGCAGAATCGAAATGCACCATTGTTCGTTAGCACTGCTCAGATCCTGCAGATAACTCTCCGCCATCAATTTGGTGCGTCCATAGGGACTTGTCGGATTCGTAACATGACTCTCAACGATAGGTAGCAACTGCGGCACGCCGTATACGGCCGCAGAGGAAGCAAACACCAGGCGGAAACACTGCGCGCGGTCCATGGCCTCCGCCAGGGCAACGGTGCCCACCAGGTTGTTGTCGTAGTATGCCGCGGGTTGCAGTTTCGATTCGGCTGCCGATTTGAGTCCCGCCAAGTGAATGACGGCTTGGATGGGGGCTGTTGCGAAGACATCATCCAGCGCAGACTGATCGCGGATATCGGCGTTGACGACGGTTAGATGTTGTTGTGCGAGCGCTTGAATCGCATCCAATCCCTCGTGGTTCGAGTTTTCGAAATTATCCAGCGCAACGACGTTATAGCCGTCCTGAAGCAAAGCGAGGCACATGTGTGTCCCGATATAGCCGGCACCGCCGCAGACCAGGATGATCGGCGCATCACTCACGAGTTCGAATCCTCGACGGCAATGGCATACTTTTCCATCAACGAATACAGCGTCGGTCTGGATACTTCCAGCGCCCGTGCGGTTTCGCTGATGTTGTAGGTGGATGCCACCAGCGCTCTGCGGATCTCCGCTTGCTCGGCTTCCGCACGAACCTGTCTTAACGGACGAATTGACGTAGTGGGGGTTTGTTCCAGCTCGAGGTCCTGAGCCGTAATTAACTGATCTTGGCACATGATCGCTGCGCGTCGAACTTTGTTCTCGAGCTCACGTACGTTCCCCGGCCAGGACCACAATTCCATCGCCTCCAGCGCATCTGCACTGAAGCGTAGATTGCGCTCTGCATCCGTGGCTCGTAGCACGTGGTCGGCAATTAACAAAACATCGGTTTCCCGGTCTCGCAAAGGCGGTACTTCCAGCACGATTTCGCTGAGCCGGTAGTAGAGATCTTCGCGAAAATCGTTGTTGGTGGTCATTTCAGTCAAATTGCGATGTGTTGCACATATGACGCGCACGTCAGCGGCGATCGGCGCGGTGCCGCCGATACGCTCGAATTCGCGTTCTTGCAGAAAACGTAAAATCTTCGCTTGCAACGGCAATGGCATATCGCCGATTTCGTCCAGGAACAAAGTGCCCCCGTTGGCGGCTTCGACCTTACCGATCTTGCGAGCGTGCGCTCCGGTGAAACTGCCTTTTTCATGTCCGAATAATTCGCTCTCCAGGAGGTTCTCGGGAATGGCGGCACAGTTGATCGTAATCAGTTCGCCCGCGGAGCGGGGACTCAGGTCGTGTAAACTGCGTGCGACGATCTCCTTGCCCGTACCGGTCTCACCGTTGATCACAACCGTGGCACTGGTCGGCGCTACCCGTTCGATCTGGTCGCTCAGGGCCAACATGCGCTCACTGGCCGCGATCAACCCAGGTAAGCGTTCATTGGTGGTCTGATTGGCTTGCAACTGAACGATTTCGCGCTCGAGCTCGAAGAGCCTGAAAGCGCGCTCGACGACGAATTGCAGCGTTTGCGAGTCGATGGGCTTCTGGTAGTAGTCGTACGCGCCCTGTGCTATCGCCTCGATGGCATGCTCGCGTTCCTCCCTACCGGTAATGACGATGACTTTCGTACGGGGCAATTCGCTGCGGATGTGGCGCAGTAACGCCATGCCTTGACTGGTCCCGCCTGGATCCGGCGGCAGCCCCAGGTCCAGCGTGATGACTTGCGGTTCCGTCGACTTGAGGACGTCCTGCGCCTCGTTGGCGTCGGCGGCAACTTGAACGTCGATACCCTCGAAACACCACCGCATTTGGCTTTGCAAACCGGCGTCGTCTTCGACTATGAGCAGTGTAGGCATCGTATTAATCCCGTCTTGCTGCCAAGGGCAGCTTGATGTGCATCGTACATCCCTGTCCGGGTGCGCTCTCAACTTCGATATCGCCGCCGCAAGCACGCACGTATTGGCGAGCCTGGTACGCACCAATGCCCATGCCGCTCAGGCCTTTGCTCGTGCGAAAAGGGGTAAACAGCTGTGTGCCAATGAACTCTTCAGACATTCCCGGTCCGGTATCGGTCACTGCGACGATACCCCAATCCTTCGTTCGGGACACCGTGACTTCGACGGCGCCGTTTGTGCCCGCGGCTTCGATCGCGTTTTGCAAAACGTGAGTCAACGCGGATCGGGTGCGTTCGGCATCCCCGTTTACGCGCACGGCGTCGGTCGGCAAGTCGGTGCTGAGCCGACAGGGAGGCTGTGTCAGGGAATCGAGGACTTTCTGCGTAAATGCGCTCAGCTCGATCTCCGCAAAAGCAACGGTGTCTTCAGCATCGCTGGACGGCTTCCGTAGCTGTGTCACGATGTTTTGCATACGGGCTACGCTGTTCTCCGTGGTACTGAGCATGTCAGTGACGAAGTCCGGATTGGTTTTGTGCACTTCCGCGTTTTGCAACATCAAGGTGAGCTGGGCGGTGATGGTTTTCAGGTCGTGTATCAGAAAGGCGGATACCTGGTTCATCGCACTGAGCTGCTCCTGCTCGCCCACATGGCGGGTGGCCTCCTCAAGCGCGAGAAATCCGGCACATTGTCTCGAAATGAGCTTCAGAATATCGTAATCCTCCCAACTGAGCGATTGTGTAGCCTCGGACGGACCGACCAACACGACGCCGACAAGACCGTGGTCCAAGGACAGTGGGACGATATAGGCCGGCATGTGGGTGTCCTCGAAGTCTTCGTGCATGAGCTTGATCACGTCTTCTGCTTCCTCGGGCGGTGCGGACAGGTCGATCACCCAGTTTTGCTGGTCGTAGAAGTCGACGAGGCTACGGCTCAAGCGGGGCGATGGCGTCCGGCGCCATTCAGTCGCGTTGATGTGGGACCTGGCAACCAGGTGATCGTTGCCGGTCATCAGCCAAAGGCACGAGCGTCTGGCTGACAGCACGCCGACCATCGCGCGCTGCACCTGCTGGGGAAGGTCGAAATCGGGATTAGGCTCGGTCAGGAGTTCGGATACGCGAATCCACTCGTCGCGATACTCGTACTTGTACTCGAACAGCGCTTTGCTGATGGCTATGCGCGCTCTCGTGCGAAACTGTGAAGAACCCACCACTACTGCGAGCAGTGCGATGAGCACGATGCCGAAGTAAACGGCAAGCGCGAGTCCGAGTTGACCTGCGAAGATCTGTGCGATGTAGCCGAAGAGCCCGAGCAGCAGCAAGAAGGTACCGGTGGCCACCAGCACACCGGTTCGAAATACGAAGTTGCGGGAGAGATTGATCCGAAGCTCGTTACTGCGGTTTCTGAGGCTGGCGATGACGATGAACGGCACGCTGAGCGCGACGATGCCCGGTTGCAAAGCGCTCAGCATGATCACAGGAGCGCCCAGCAGAATCGCAAAGGCATGATGAAACAGCTCGTAACCGAACATCAGACTCAAGCCAATCACCAGGTACCGAGATCGCCATCTCAAGTCGCCTATGGTGTTGCGGGCAAACTGTTCCAGGAGCACCAGACCGGAAACCGACAAGGCAATGAACGCAAGGTGATGCGCGATGGCAACGATCGGATGGTCACCGGCCACAGGCGTTGACGTGACGATGGCCATCGCCGCGAAGACGACTGCCGCGATGGCTGACAGAAACGTGGCCTTAACCGCTGGGTCCGTACGCTCTTGCCAGCTGACACCCAGCGCACGCAGCGAGAGCATGATCCACGCCAGGAGCGCAAGCGCCTCTAGAAACGCGTCATAGGTGTGTAAATCGGGGAATAATCGACAAGTCAGCCAGGCTCCGGTCAGTGCGGAAGCTGCGAACAATGCTCGGCCCGTGTAACCGCGCACCACCCCGACCGCGCAAAACACGACCAGTAATCCATATGCTGTCGCACCGGACCATGTGCTTATAGTCCAGAGCAGGTCCATTACGTCAGGTCAGATTGTGTGCGACGTCGTCGATCTGATAGTAGTTCTTGTACCACTTGACGAACTCGGCGATGCCAACTTCGATCGGCGTGTTGGGTTGATAATCTACATCCCGAATCAGGTCATCTACATTGGCGTAGGTGTCCGGAACATCACCGGCTTGTAGCGGTAAAAGGTTCTTTTCCGCCTCAATGCCAAGCGTCTCCTCTAGGCACTCGATATACCTCGACAGATTGATTGGATTGTTGCTGCCGATGTTATACAGCCGGTAGGGCGCTGCGGAACTGGCAGGGTCCGGCGTCATCGGGTCCCAATCCGGATTCGGCGTGGCGACTTTATCACAGGTGCGGATGATGCCTTCGACAATATCGGCAACGTAAGTAAAGTCCCGGGTGTGATGGCCGTGATTGAAGACGTCGATGGGTTCACCGGCCAGCATTTTGCGCGTGAAGAGAAACAGCGCCATGTCCGGTCGACCCCATGGCCCGTACACGGTGAAGAAGCGCAATCCGGTACAGGGAACGCCAAACAAATGCGCATAGGTATGCGCCATCAATTCATTGGCTTTCTTCGTGGCAGCGTACAAGCTAACGGGATGATCGACGCCGTCGTGTACCGAGAACGGCATGTTCTCGTTAGCGCCATAGACAGATGACGTCGACGCAAACACCAGGTGCTCGGTGCCGTGGTGACGGACACATTCGAGAATGTTGAGAAAGCCGGTCACATTGGCATCCACGTAAGCTTGTGGATTTTCGAGGGAGTAACGCACGCCGGCTTGTGCTGCCAGATGGATGACTCGATCCGGCTTGGTTGCTTTATAGATTCGTGTGAGTTCGGCGCTGTCTGCGATGTCGGCTTTGTAAAACCGGAATTCCGAGCGGGCCTGCAAGCGCTCAAGCCGCGCCTCTTTCAGGGTGACGTCGTAGTAGTCGTTGAGATTGTCGATGCCGATGACACTATCACCTCGATCCATGAGCGCGTGTGCCGTAGTGGATCCGATGAAACCTGCGGCACCGGTTATGAGTAACCGCATCGTTAGAGCCGTCCGTCTACTTCGTGCTTCGGCAAGACGTGTTTGACGTCGAAGATCACATGGTTCGGTTTGGCCAGCTTGCGCAGACCTTCGATGCCAAGCTGCGCGAATTCCTGGTGAGCCACCGCGAGGATGATCGTGTCATACGCACCCGTTTGCGGATCCGCGGTGACCTCGACACCGTACTCGTGGATGGCTTCGTCGCGACTGACCCAAGGATCGTAGACGTCCACATCGACGTGATAGTTTTTCAGACCGGCAATGACGTCGATGACCTTGGTGTTGCGGATGTCCGGGCAGTTCTCCTTGAAAGCGAGGCCGAGGACCAGCACTTTAGCGCCGACGCTGTTGATCGCTTTACGCGCCATGAGCTTAATGACGCGGTCCGCGATGCGTTCGCCCATTTCGTCGTTGATCCTGCGACCGGCGAGAATCACTTCAGGGTTGTAGCCGACGGCTTGCGCCTTGTGCGTTAAGTAGTAAGGGTCCACACCGATGCAATGACCGCCGACGAGCCCGGGCCGGAACGGTAGAAAATTCCACTTCGTTCCAGCGGCTTCCAGCACCTCTTGCGTGTCGATACCCAGACGCTCGAATATCAACGCGAGTTCGTTGATCAGTGCGATATTCAGATCGCGCTGCGTGTTCTCGATGACTTTGGCTGCTTCCGCCACTCTGATGGAACTCGCCTTGTGGGTACCGGCGGTAATGATGCTCGCGTAGAGAGCGTCGATGTACTCGGCGGCTTGCGGTGTCGATCCGCTCGTTACTTTCTTGATCGTCGGTAAACGATGTTCCTTATCGCCTGGATTGATTCTTTCGGGACTGTAGCCCGCGAAGAAATCTTCATTCAACTTAAGCCCTGATGCGGCTTCGATGACCGGGATGCAGACTTCTTCGGTGGCACCGGGGTAGACGGTCGATTCGTAGATGACCACGTCGCCGACCTTGACCACCTTGGCAAGCGTCTCGCTCGCGGCAATCAGCGGGCGCAAATTGGGTTGCTTGTGCTCGTTGATCGGGGTGGGCACGGTGACGATGTACGTGTTACAGCCCTTCAGACGCTCCAGATCGGCGCTGAAGGTCAGTGCGGTGGCGCGTGAAAAATCCTCTGCTTCCACCTCGAGGGTGGTGTCACGACCGCTGACGAGCTCTTGTATGCGACTGGCGTCGATGTCGAATCCGACAGTGGGGTACTGAGTACCCAGTTCGATGGCAAGGGGCAACCCTACGTAGCCGAGACCCAGCACGCCGACTTTCGCCTCCGCGAGAGAGGGAACCGGTGCAGTAACTTGTTTGTTACGGCCCTTGTCGTTGCTGTCGTCATGATGTTCGTCTTTGTTTTCAGCGAGGGGCGTATTAGAGCTCAAAAAGACATTCCCTGTTCTGTGTTGTCAATAACTATGATGCTCGAATTTGTATGGCACAGGCTCGAGCACCGCACCGCACCACCCGGGCTGCGCAAGCTTGACCCAATCACCACGCGCAATGTGGGCGGCACTTCCCATAATTTACATCAAAATACACAATACCGACGTGAACGCCCTTACAATTAACCCGAGAACCTTGGCGCTGGGGCGCCCGTAGTGCGCGTCTTCGATTCCTAAGTCGGAAGAAAAGCCGTAAACTGTAAAATGTAAAGTAACGAGGGTTATATGAGTACCATTGAGAAGGCTGCCGCCAAGCTGGTGACCAAGCACGGTTCCGGTTTGCCTTCGACCCGGGATTCTACCTCAATCGCTGAAAAAGCAGCGGACAAAGTAGGGCAAATTGGGCGGGACAGTACGGCCCAGATAGGACATTCAGTTGACAATCCGGGCGCACGTCCGGCCCCGTCAATGCCGTTGCCTCCGCCGACCAAGGTGTGTGAACTGGATTTCGAGTGGCTCGGCGAAAACGGGTTTTTGGTACCTGGGAGTAAAAACCAGCAACAGGCCCAGGAATTTCGCCGCATCAAACGTCCCTTGTTGCTCAACTTGCAGCCGCAAGTGGCCGCCGAGTACCCATTGCCCACCAACGTGATTTTCGTGACCAGTAGTGTGCCCGGGGAGGGCAAGACGTTCGTCTCGCTCAACTTAGCCCTCAGCCTGTCTGCAGAACTCGATCGCCAAGTGCTGCTGATTGACGGCGATGCGGCGAAAGGGGACCTCAGCAAGTGGTTGGGCATCAACGAAGAGAAAGGTCTGGTAGATCATCTGCGCATGGGCGATGGGGATCTCGAGGAGGCCGTCATCGGGACCAACGTAGAACGCTTGTCGGTCATGCCGTCGGGCATGATGAGCGATAACATCGACGAGTTGTTTGCCAGCACGTTAATGGGCACGGTGGTGCAGAATCTGGCAGCGAGAAGCGAATCGCGCATTATTTTGGTGGATGGTCCGCCGTTGATTGCGACCACGGAGGCTGCGGTCCTGGCGAGACGCATGGGTCAGGTGGTCATGGTGGTAGAAGCCAACAAGACCCCTCAGTCACTCGTCGAAGAGGCCGCATCTCAATTGGTGGGGTCGCAACTGGTGAGCCTGTTGCTGAACAAAGCCACCACCACAGGATCGAATAACTACGGCTATGGCTACGGATATGGCTATGGTGCACACGCAGAGGAAGCGCCCTGATGTACGAAGAACATTTTGGTTTAACGCGCAAACCGTTCCAGCTTTCGCCGGATGCGAGTTTTTTCTTTCCGAGCGCCGAGCACAAGCGCGCGCTCTCGTTCTTGCAATACGGTCTCAGCCAGGGTGATGGGTTCATCGTCATCACAGGCAATGTCGGTACTGGTAAGACCACCCTGGTCCAAGCGCTGTTGTCGCAGTTGGACGACAGCAGCCTGTCGGTGGCCACCATCGTCACGTCGAACCTGGATGAAGACGATCTGCTACAGATGGTGGCGAACAACTTCGGCATTGCTGCACGCGATACGAACAAGGCGACGTTACTCAACGAAATCGAGCACAACTTCATCGCTCAGGCGCGCTCACAGCGCCGCATCCTACTGATCGTCGACGAAGCTCAGAACCTGCCCCCACGCTCTGTGGAAGAACTGCGTATGCTGAGCAATTTTCAGCAGAACGGTAAGCCCTTGGTGCAGATCTTCCTGCTGGGTCAGCAGGAATTCCGTGGCACGTTGCTGTCGGAAGGCTTCGAACAGTTACGCCAACGTGTCATTGCGACGTATCACCTCAACCCGCTGAGTGAGGAAGAAACGCGCACCTATATAGAGCATCGCCTTCAGGTCGCCGGTTGGCAAAACCGCCCGGAGTTCGCGGAAGATGCTTATCCGGCCATTTATGCGTTCTGCGAAGGGGTACCGCGCCGTATTAATAATCTGTGCGACCGCTTGTTACTGTTCTCTTATCTCGAAGAGCTCGATACGATCAACCAGGATGTCGTCGAAAAAGTCTCGAACGAAATCGGCTCGGAATTCTGGGGTGGCTCGTCTACGCAGCGGCAGCCGGACGAACAGGAAGGGAGCAAACCTCACGCAGCCGAGGTTTTCGACACGCCGGAAGCGCCGCTCGAAACCATGGCGCGCAGCATGTTCGACAAAGCCAATGTACAGAATCGTCTGTCCGCATTGGAGCGCGCCATCGATGGTTTGGGGCACAACATCAAGCCGGAGATTCTGGAGATTCGAGAGGAACTCAGCTTCATTCGCTTGATGCTGGACGACGTGCTGCACGAAGTACGCGAAGTCTCACAAAGTCGCTCGAGCTCTTCGAAGAAACGCGCTTAGCGGCTTCTGGTTTCCCAGTTATTTTCTCGTCTTTTTAGGTCTTACGGTATACGGCCTGCTCTTTTGCGGTCTGCTGCGCCCGTCTGCGTTCTCGTTCTCGCGGTGTCAGTGGAAATCACGTGACTTGAAAGGCAGTGTCTCATCGGCGATCCCACGCAATACTTCAGTTGCATCCTCGACGAATCCGGCCACGACGTGAATGACCGTGGCCTCGCGCTCGACAACGCCACGAATTTTGAGCAATTGACCTTGCAACAAGGCAGCGCGGAAGCGCTCCATGACCGTAGACCAAATCACCACGTTGATGTTGCCGGTTTCATCTTCGAGAGTAAGGAAGACGACCCCTGTCGCAGTACCGGGGCGTTGTCGGCCCGTAACCAGACCGGCAACCCGTATCAGCTGTCCATGACGGCAGTCCTCCAAGTCTGCCGCCGTACGGAAGCGGGCGAATTCGGCGCTACGGCGGAGTAGTTGCATGGGGTGTGGACCCAGGGTCAGCCCGGTATAGCGATAATCGTCCATCATATCTTCAGCGGCAGTCGGCTTACGCAGTTCGATAGCGTCGTCTGTTGTCTCATGCGCGTACGGCACTTCAGGCTCGGCCACTTGTTGCGCAGGTGCCAACAATGGGGGCGGACGTTCGATGCCAGCCACCTGCCAGTGCGCTTGATGACGATGGCCGCTTAGATGTTTCAGCGCACCGGAGCGGGCCAGAAAGCGCATGGATTGATCGTTCAACTCCGCACGCGTGCTCAAATCCTCGGCGCTGTGGAAATTCCGGACGCTGCGCGCTGCCTCTATGCGCAGTGCAGCTTCCTCGTTGAGACCTTTGACCATTCTTAGCCCCAAGCGTAGAGCGCCCTGATGCCGCTCATTGCCATTGCCGCGATTGTTGCGGGGTGCATTCGGCACTTCCAGGGTGTGCGACCAAGCGCTGACGCACACATCGATATCGCGCACTTCGATGCCGTGGCGTTCGGCATCTTGAATGAGCTGCGATGGCGAATAGAAACCCATCGGCAGACTATTCAGTAGTCCACAGTAAAATGCGGCCGGCTCGTGACACTTCAACCATGCGGACACATAGACCAGCAACGCGAAGCTGGCCGCATGAGATTCCGGGAAGCCGTATTCCCCAAAGCCTTTGATCTGCATGAAAACGCGTTCTGCGAAGGCCTTGTCGTGGCCGCGTGCCAACATGCCGTCGATGAGTTTTTGCTCGAACACCTCCAGACCGCCACGCTTTTTCCATGCCGCCATGGCGCGTCTGAGCTGGTCGGCCTCACCGGCACTGAAACCGGCCGCGACCATGGCCAGCTCGATGACTTGTTCCTGAAAGATCGGCACGCCCAAGGTGCGTTCCAGCACTTTGCGCACGCCCTCGCTCGGATAGTGCACCGGTTCGGTGCCCTGACGGCGGCGCAGATAGGGATGCACCATGTCACCTTGAATGGGGCCAGGGCGCACGATGGCCACCTCGATAACCAGGTCGTAAAAATGCTGTGGCTTCAAGCGTGGCAGCATCGACATTTGTGCGCGAGATTCCACTTGAAAAACACCGATGCTGTCGCCTTGTTGCAGCATGTGGTACGTGGCGGGATCCTCAGCAGGAATTTTCGGTACGGTCAGCGCCGTGCCTCGGTACTCGTTGAGCGCGGTCAGTGCTTTGCGAATGGCAGTCAGCATGCCCAGCGCCAGCACATCGACCTTGAGCAACCCCAGCGCTTCGAGATCGTCTTTGTCCCACTGTATGACCGTGCGGTCTTCCATGGCCGCATTCTCGACGGGGACGAGTTGCGCAAGCGGACCGCGCGAGATCACAAAGCCGCCAACGTGTTGAGAGAGGTGTCGGGGGAAGCCCAGGATCTCGTTGACGAAATACAGAAATTGTTCCGCGACGCGACTGTCGGGGTCGAGACCCGCGGCGCGTAAGCGATCGGGAATCTCTTCCTGTTTGTCCCACCAGGCCATGGATTTAGCCAGCAGGTCGACAACGTCGAGATCCAAGCCCAATGCTTTGCCTACGTCTCGAATGGCGCTTCTTGGGCGGTAGGAGATGACGGTGGCGGCAAGCGCCGCCCGTTCCCGTCCATAGCGTTTGTAGATGTACTGAATGACCTCTTCGCGGCGTTCGTGTTCGAAGTCGACGTCGATGTCGGGCGGCTCGTCGCGTTCCTTGGAAACGAAGCGCTCGAACAACAAATGCATCCGCGCAGGATCGACCTCGGTCACATGTAAGCAGTAGCACACTGCGGAGTTGGCGGCCGATCCGCGTCCTTGGCAGAGAATGTTCTGGCTACGCGCGAATTGCACGATGTCTTGTACGGTCAGGAAATAGTGTTCGAATTTGAGTTCCGCGATGAGCTCGAGCTCTTTTTCGATCAACGCCAAAGCGTCGTGCGGAATGCCCGCCGGCCAGCGCTCACGAGCACCGGCCATGGTCAGTTGCTTGAGATAGGCCTGCGGGGTCAAGTGAGGGGGCACTAAATCTTCGGGATATTCATAGCGCAATTCGTCCATGGAGAAGGTACAGCGGCGGGCGATGGCGACGGATTCGGCCAGCATCTCGGGTGGGTAAAGGGCGGTGAGGTCCGCGAGAGGGCGCAGCGTGCGTTCGGCATTGCTGAAGGCGCGCGGCCCGAGCTCGGCCACCGCAGTCTTGTGGCGTATAGCGCTCAGCAGATCTTGCAGGGGCTGCCGCTCGGGACGATGGGTGTGCACGGCATTGCTTGCCGTAATCGGCAGCTCAAGACGCATGGATAAGGTCAATGCGTTGGCGGTTTTGTCCAAGTCGTGGCCATCGCGAAAGAGCTCGAGAGCGATCCACAGCTCACCAAACACTTCTTTGAGCTGTGCGCCGACACCGAGTTCGTGCTCGATCCGCTCGACCTTGGGCGGCCACAAGGCAAGGCAACCCTGCAAACCCCAGCGCATGTCGTCGAGTGTGGCCGCGTATTGACCTTTCGCGGAGCGCCGACGCAGCTTGCTGATAAGCGCGGCAAGTTGTCCGTAGGTCTGTCGATCGGTCGCCAGCAACACGACCGTAGCGAAGTCCGAAGCGGGATCTTGAGGATCGCTCAGCAGTGTGAATTCGGCACCGACGATGAGGTCGATACCGCATGCCTTGGCTGCGAGATGAGCTTTGACGAGCCCCGCATAGGTACATTCGTCGGTGATGGCAATGGCCCGATAGCCTAGCGCATGTGCTTGTTTGACGAGCTCTTCGGGGTGCGAGGCGCCACGCAGGAAGCTGTAATTGCTGAGGCAATGCAGCTCGGCGAACGCGCACTCGTCAGCCGAATACTCGTCAGCCAAAGTAGCCATGCAGATACCATGTTGAGGTGGCCGGTTGCGCCTCAGTCGGCTCACGGAATACCCAGCATTCACTGCCCTGGCGGTGGCGGGCGACATAGTAGTCCCGGCAGGTGGCCTCTTGCTGCCACCACTGCGACTGAATACGCTCCGGACCTTCGATGAGCACGAGATCCTTGCGCTCGACCGGGTATGGCGCGGCAAACAACCAAATGGGGCGTCTGGCCACTTGGCGGAGAAACTGCTCGATGTCTCGAGTGTGGATGTGACCGGTGTGTTGCCTGAGTAAGTGCTGAGGTGCCCAGGCCGCTTCCGGGGTGTGCTGCGAAACAGTGCCGATGCCCTGGCACACGCCGGGCCCGAGGCGCGCGTTGAACTCGTCGACAATGTCGGCTAGGTCCTGATTAGAGGCTGCAAGAGAAGCGGTTTGCACATTCCGCGACCATGCAGGCAACCTGAACAGACTGTGGCTGTCATTGCGCCAGCGTTGCAAGCGCTTGGCGGCCAGCCCCACCGACAACACTTCGTGCGGCAGATCGATCTTCTCGAGCGCCAAGCCGCTGATGCGCAGCAACTCCTGCATATTTTGTTTTTGCTTGGCGAAGCGCACCGGAACGTAGGCAGTTTCTTGGCGGTGGCTGACGAAATACCAGTGCAGCCGTTCGCAGCCTAGTTGCTTCGCGATCAACCAATGCTGCAGCTCTCTGGCAAGCCTCTGCATGGGGCTGTCCGCTTCATGTTGCAGATCCTGTTTGTCGTTGATCGGTTGCAGCAGATGGATCTGACGATCGAACTGCGGGGCCGGCACGAGCGCTTCGCGAGGGTCGCTGGTCGCTCCGGTCAATTGCTCGATGAAGGTCAGCAACGGTTTCCCGAAGCGTCTGCCGAGGGCTTTGCGCGGCAGGTCCAGAACGGCGCCGAGTGTGTATATGCCCATGTTGGCGAAACGTTCAACGACGTTCGGGTGCACTCCGGCAGCCTCGAGCCCGGCCTTATCCAGAGGTACCTCTTCGAGGCTGTCCGCCGCGGCCTGCGCCAGACAGACAGCAGCCCGGGGCGTTGCGGCCACACGCGCCGTGGGGCAGTGCCCCAAGCTTGCGCACAGTGCCAGCGCTTGGGCGGTGAGGGTTCGTTCGGCCTGCCGAGAACAGTCGCCAAAAAGCTTCAAGCTGCCGCCGATTTCCAGAAGGATGCAGGCGGGCAACTGCAGGCTGACGTGGCCGCTGAACCGATACAACGCATCTGCCAGTTGCTTTAAGCGGCGTTGTTCTGCTGCGGAATCGCGATGTGCGTGCAGAACGTTTACGTCAATGCTGTGCGCGGTCGCCAGCGTAACGCCGAGCGCAATGCCGGAAGCCTTGGCGGCGGCATTGCGCTGCAACACTCGATTGTCCTGCAAGACGATGAGCGGTCTGGATTCGCGCTTTGCCCCCTTGGTCGTGCCGCCGGTGGCACATCCGGCACTGAGCAACTCGAGAGGTAAGTCGCGAAAGTTGAGTGCCAGCCACAACATCAGTGAATCTGCACTCTTGGCGGATTCGGTCTGGAGGCGGGCGGAAGCGGCATGACCGGCTGGACAGAGGCCGCGTCTCGATGATCGGTGCTGGGGAGGTTTTGGTGCCGCCATAGATCGAGCTGCTCGTGGATATCGGTCAGGCGTCGGCGCGTATGCTCGTCGTCTTCGCCCAACTTCAGAGTGAGGTCGCTGAGCGGCCATCCGCCGCGCCGCTTGAGAATGTCCAGAACCAACTGCGGATGGGTCGAGTGCGCAGCTGCGGCCGTTCCGGCTCCGGCGTTGCCGGCAACGTCCCCAACCTTGATGGCCATGCGCAACTCGGCCATGCTCGGTTGCACATGAGCGGTCTGCGGTCGAAACAAGCATGTCAACGTGCCGCTGTCTTTGGCAGCCAATTGCAGGCGTTGCGTATCTTTGAGTTTGAGTAAGCTGTCGTCCAGCCAAGCTAGCGCGACACTGCAGGTACCGGAGCGGCTCGCGCGCTCCAGGGCCCACAAGGCATCCTTGTGACATTTCGGGTGCACCAGCATGATCTTGTCGATGTCGATGCCGGCTGATTGCAAGGCCGGTGCGTAAGGAATGAAGGGTGGATTGATCCAGGCCAGCCATTTGTTTTCATCGGCAGTGAGCGCGCGCATGGCAGGCAGCAACAGCTTGAGTTCGCCGATCCCCGAGGTGGTCAGCATGAGTTCCATCAAGCCGCCGGCAGGCCATCCCTCTGCGGGTAGATGCCGGTCCAGCTCAGGATAGCCCGTGGCGATACCGCGCCGGGCCTGGTTCGATACAGGCAAGTGTCCGGCCCGCCACAGATTGGGGTGTTTGAGCAGTTTGTCCTTTGCGGATTCTAGTGCGGATTCTAGTTCGGATTCAGGTGCGCCGGACTCGGGCGCGCTTGCCGGAGAAAGCTCAGCGGACTCGAGGAGCTCTGCTTGTTGGCACGTCTGTTGGCGCGTCTGTTGGCGCTTTTGTTGATGCTTCTGCTGATGCTTTTGCTGGTGCTTCTGCTGATGTCTCTGCTGACAGGCCTTGTCCGACACTGTTTTACTGTATTTATTTACAGGGGTCGATCAGACTACCTGTATATTTAAACAGTATCAAGTGCCGATCAATGATTGCACGCAATCTTCGATTCGGCACACCAGGAGCGGCTAAACTATAGCGGCAGGCCGGTGCGCACGGCCGATCGCGTAGTGAGTGAACCCTTGTCTGGCGAGGTAGGCGGGATCGTAGAGATTGCGGCCGTCGAAGATCACCGCTTCTTTGAGCGCACTCTTGAGCGCTTTGAAGTCCGGGCTGCGAAACTCGTTCCACTCGGTCACGACGAAAAGCCCATCGGCGTTGGCGAGGGTCTCCGCGCGCTTCGTACAGATCTCGATGCCGGGTTTGTTGCCATACAAACGCAGCGCTTCATCGCCGGCTTCCGGATCGTAGCCTTTCACAGTCGCGCCGTGTTCCAACAGCAAATCGATGATCGTGCAACTCGGCGCTTCGCGCATGTCGTCGGTGTTGGGTTTGAACGCCAGTCCCCACAATGCAAAAGAACGGCCTGCCAGGTCTCCGTAGTGAGCGAGCGCCTTGTCGAAGAGCACGCGCTTTTGGCGGGCGTTGACCGCTTCGACAGCGCTCACGATGGCGGCGTCGTAGCCGCTTTGTGAGGCCGTGTGGATCAGCGCTTTGACGTCCTTCGGGAAACAGGAACCACCGTATCCGGTGCCCGCGTAAATAAAGTGATAACCGATGCGCGGGTCCATGCCGATGCCGCGGCGCACGGCTTCGATGTCCGCGCCTAGACGATCCGCCAAGTTGGCGAGCTCGTTCATCAAACTGATGCGGGTCGCCAGCATCACGTTCGCTGCGTACTTGGTCAGCTCGGCCGAGCGCAGATCCATGTGGACTACCTTGTCGTGATTGCGATTAAAGGGCGCATAGAGCTGCTCGAGTTGATCGGCGCCGTACTGACTGTCGGAGCCGACGATGATGCGATCGGGTTTCATGAAGTCGCCGATGGCCGCTCCTTCCTTCAGGAACTCCGGATTGGAAACGACGTGTACGGGGAAGTCGACGCCACGCTCGGCGAGTACGCCTTCGATGGTGTCTCGTACCTGGTCCGCGGTGCCTACAGGTACGGTGGACTTGTCGACCACGACGATCTCCCGTTGCATGTGGCGGCCGATGTCGCGGGCGACCTCGATGACGTATTGAAGGTCCGCAGAACCGTCCTCGTCGGAGGGTGTGCCGACGGCGATGAAGATGATCTCGCCGTGATCGACGCCCGCAGCGGTATCGGTCGTGAAGTTCAAGTGTCCGCGAGCCGTGTTGCCGGTCACCATCGCCTCAAGGCCCGGTTCGTAGATCGGGACCTTACCCTGCTTCAGCTTGGCAATTTTGTCGGCATCGACATCGATACAGAGCACGTCATTGCCCATCTCGGCAAAGCAGGTGCCGGTGACCAAGCCGACATAGCCGGTGCCAAATATCGATAGTTTCATTGCGTATCCTGTACCTGTTACAAAAGTGGGTCGCGCTGTCCGAAGTCGCAGACCTGTCGAGCACAGGGCGGCGGACGATCACAAGCGGACCCACGAAACGACGCTCCGGAGGGTCCGAAGTTTGTGCGCAGCATCGCATTTTAGCCTAATCGAAACCGCGACGGCGCTCACAACGCCCAGGGGCCGCGCCACGCCACACCTTACTCGTTGCGTCGGCTCGGCAACTTACTTAGGCTGCATCCCTTTTGGAAGGGGATCGCTTAAATGACTGATGACTTCGATCTCTATGTGCTGGGCGCGGGCTCCGGTGGGGTGCGTGCCAGTCGCATGGCCGCCACTTACGGCGCCAAGGTCGCAGTGGCGGAGTCGACCTATCTCGGAGGCACCTGCGTCAACGTCGGCTGTGTGCCGAAAAAGCTATTCGTGTACGGGTCGCACTTTCACGAGGACTTCGCCGATGCCGCAGGCTTTGGGTGGACCGCGCAGGGTACGTTCGACTGGCCAACTTTGCGAGACAACAAAACAAATGAAATCAAAAGGTTGAATGGTATTTATGAGGATCTTCTGACGAGTGCGAAGGTGACGATACACGACGGGCACGCGCGGCTGCTCGACCGGCACACCATCGAAGTCGGCGGCCACAGCTACACCGCGCGCAACATCCTGATCGCGACAGGGGGCCGGCCGGTGGTCCCTGAGTTTCCCGGCAACGAGCACGTGATCACATCGAACGAAGCCTTCTACCTCGAACGCTTCCCCAAGGAAGTGGTGGTGGTCGGCGGCGGCTACATCGCTGTGGAGTTCGCCGGGATTTTCGCGGGCTTGGGTGCGGACACCACACTGCTTTATCGCGGGCCGCTATTCCTTCGAGGGTTCGACGATTCGATCCGCGCTTTCGTGGCGGAAGAACTGCCGAAGAAAGGCGTCAAACTGCGCTTCGACACCAACGTCACCGAGATCGCGTTGGCAGAGAACGAGCGGCGCGTGCTCACGCTGACCGACGGCACGCAAATGCAAACCGAACTCGTGATGTATGCGACCGGTAGGGCGCCCAACACGACGGATCTCGGTCTCGAGGCAGCCGGTGTAGCCGTCGGCGAGCGCGGTGAAATTGTGGTCGATGAGTACTATCGCACCAATGTCGACAACATCTATGCGCTGGGCGATGTCACCGACCGGATTCAGTTGACACCCGTCGCCATCGAGGAAGGCATGTGTCTGGCCAACAATCTGTTTACGGACCATCCACCGCGTACGCTGGATTACCGCAACATCGCCACGGCGGTGTTCTGCCAACCCAATATAGGCACGGTGGGCTTAACGGAAGCCGCAGCCGAGGAACGGCACGCCGGTGATCTGGACATCTACGAATCGCAATTCAAACCGATGAAGCACACCCTGACCGGGCGCGATGAGCTCACGTTCATGAAGATGATCGTGCAACGGTCCACCGATCGCGTGCTAGGTGTGCACATGGTCGGCCCCGATGCCGGTGAGATCATTCAGGGCATCGCCGTGGCCATAGTGGCGGGCGCCACGAAACGACAGTTCGACCAGACCGTCGGCATCCACCCAACCGCGGCTGAGGAACTGGTGACTCTTCGAACAGTGAGCAGGACAGCATGACAAAACTCATTTTAATACTCGTCGTCATCGTTCTTTGCGCGTGGACGGGTCCGGTTCACAGTCAAAACGTCATCCTCTTTCTCGGCGACGGCATGGGTGTCAGCACCGTCACGGCCACCCGCATATTCGTCGGTCAGCAGCACGGCTTGAGCGGTGAGGAACATCAGCTCTCGTTCGATCGCTTCGATAACGTGGCGTTGATCAAGACTTACAACACGGATGCCCAGGTGCCCGATAGTGCCGGGACCATCAGTGCGATATTGACCGGACAAAAAACCCGCATGGGGGTGTTTGGCGTCGACACATCGGTGCGACGGGGCGATTGCGCTACAGCGCTGACCAACACGTTACCGAGCATCGTGGAGATGGCCGAAGCGGCGGATAAAGCGACCGGTGTGGTGACGACGACGCGGATCACCCACGCCACACCAGCGGGTGCGTATGCGCATTCGCCGGACCGCGATTGGGAGGATAGTTCGACCTTACCCGAAGCAGCGCTCGCACAAGGCTGTCGGGATATCGCCCGGCAGTTGGTGGAATTCGCCCACGGTGATGGGGTGGATGTGATACTGGGCGGAGGCAGGGCGCAGTTCCAGCCCGATACCGCGACGGATCCCGAGTACCCGGACAAAGCCGGCAAGCGCACCGACGATCGCGACCTCGTGGCGGAGTGGCTCAATGCGCGCAAACGCCGCGTCTACGCCTGGGACAGGGCGGGATTCGACGGCTTCCGAATCAAGCGCGACCACCAATACCTGGGGTTATTCGAGCCATCGCACCTGCAGTTCGAAGCGGACCGACCGAAGGACCCGGCCGGTGAACCCAGCCTTGCGGAGATGACCGAGTTTGCGATCAAGCGCCTTAAAAAGCACAAAAAGGGCTACTTCTTGCTGGTGGAGGGCGGGCGGATCGATCATGCGCATCATTTCAGTAATGCCTACCGGGCATTGACGGATGGGGCCGCACTGGATGCAGCTGTCGCTCGCGCGGTAGAACTCGTCGATCTGGACGACACGTTGATCGTCGTGACTGCCGATCACTCGCATACGCTGACGATCAGCGGTTACCCTAGCCGCGGTAATCCGATTCTGGGCAAGGTGGCGACGGATCGCTTGTTCAACGATCCCAACCTCAAGCCCTACACCACCCTCGGCTACGCGAACGGGCCAGGTTATCAGGAGACGCTACCGGACCTGACGGAAGTCGACACGACGCAACCCAACTACCGACAGTTGGCGACGATTCCGCTACCCGCGGAGACCCACGCTGGCGAGGACGTTGCTGCTTTCGCCACGGGTTTGAATGCAAGCGCTATCCGCGGGGTCATGGAACAGAATGAGATCTTCCATGTGATGCATCGGGCGCTGTTCGGTCAAACGCCCTTGGCTGCGGACGAGTAGCACTACCATGCAAGCACTCGAACGATGGTTGAACTTCATCGACGGTCTGCTCGGCAGCGCGGCGTATTTTCCGTACGTGCTCTTGGGCGTGGGGGTGTTTTTTACGGTGTACCTGCGCTTTCCCCAGATCAGGTTTTTCAAGCATGCCTGGCAGGTGTTGAGCGGGAAGTACAGTCACGCAGACGACCCCGGCGATACCACACACTTTCAAGCGCTGTCGACGGCGCTGTCCGGCACGGTGGGTACCGGGAACATCGGCGGGGTGGCGCTCGCCATCTTCCTCGGGGGTCCGGCGGCACTCTTCTGGATGTGGACGACGGCCTTCTTCGGCATGACCACGAAGTTCGTCGAGGTTTCGATTAGTCACAAATACCGCAGAACGGACGATCGCGGTCAAATCGTCGGCGGTCCCATGCACTTCATGGAACGCGGGTTGAATCTCAAATGGTTGGCCGTGTTCTTCGCGATAGCCACCGTCATCAGTTCCTTCGGCAGCGGCAATCTACCGCAAGCCAACAGCTTGGCCGCGGGGCTTGCGACATCGTTTGCCGTGCCGATGTGGATGAGTGGGGTGGGTTTCGGGGTGCTGTTGGCCTTGGTGATTGTCGGCGGCATTCGGCGTATAGCCATGGTCGCCGCCGCGCTGGTTCCGTTCATGGGCATACTTTACGCAGGTGCCGCACTTGCCGTGATTTTTGCCAATGCAGGCAATATCGGTCCAACCTTCGCCAGCGTCATCAGCGATGCGTTCACGGGCTCGGCGGCCGCTGGCGGCTTCCTGGGTGCGACATTTGCGTACGCGTTCAACCGCGGCGTCAATAGAGGGCTGTTTTCCAACGAGGCCGGGCAGGGCTCCGCGCCGATAGCCCACGCGTCGGCCAAAACCAAAGAACCGGTCGCTGAGGGCATGGTGTCGCTGCTCGAGCCGTTCATCGACACGTTGTTGATTTGCACGCTCACGGGACTGGTCATTTTGTCTTCGGGCGTGTGGTACGAAAAGCATCAGACGGACTTTGCCGCCACCGACACCATGATTGTGACCGGCGTCTACGATCAAGACGACGAGGCGCACAAACGTGCCTTGTTCGGCTACCTGAACAATGTGGAATCCGCCACGCCGGTGCTGCCTTACACGGGCTCCATCGAAATCGCTGCAGGTCGGCCGGTGCCGGGCGACTATACGATTCTGCACAATCGCTCGATTGCGGAAGATGTCGCGGTCAGCGGTGCGGACGCGGTCCCCCGCATCGAAGTGCGTGACGGCAGTGTGGCGACCGACGGGGTGCAACTCAGCGGTCGTTCGCTGCTGCACTCGGTGCCGCTGACCGCGCAAGCCTTCAAGTCGAGTTTTTTGGGCGTGTTCGGGGAATTCACCGTCACGCTGGGGCTCGCCTTGTTCGCATTCACCACAGCCATAGCGTGGTCCTATTACGGTGACCGTGCAGTCACCTATCTGGTCGGTACACGGTGGGTGTTGCCGTATCGTCTGTTGTACGTGGCGGGTTTTGTCATCGCCACGGTGGTCGACACGAGCCTGGTATGGCTCATTTCATACATTACCGTCGCCCTGATGACACTGCCGAACCTCATCGGGCTTCTGCTCATGCGCAAGGAAGTGAAGACGATGACGGGGCGTTACTGGGAAGCGGTCAAAAACTTGAGCGAACCGCAGCAGCGTTAGCGCACGAGGCTCGTGCGTATCATCGACGCCCGAGCAGACACTCACCGCACATGGCGTATAGGTTGAGTGGATCGTCCATGCGCTGGAGGAATTCAAAGAGATCACGCAGCTGAAAGAGGAAACGCGAGGCGAGCGCCGGCTGCCAGTTGGCTTGTCTGGAGGACGGATTCGAAAACAACCGGGCGAGCAGAGCTGTCCTGGGATCGACGGGTGGGGTCAATTCCACGCGGTCCCAGTCGCTTATTCCGGCGAGCTCGGCGGCGTCCTTGAGGGCAGTATCGATGCCACCCAATGCATCGATCAAACCGAGCTCAAGCGCTACTTCTCCGGACCAAACACGACCCTCGGCCACTTCACGCACGTCCTCGGTCGTCATGCTGCGTCCCCGTGCCACGGTGTTGATGAACTGTTCGTAACCGTGCTCGACCTGGGTCTGCAGAATTGATGCCATGGCTTCGTTGATGCCTGAAATGGGATTTGCGGCGAGGGTCAGCGGTGTGGTACCGACGCCGTCGCTGTGCACGCCGAGCTTGGCAAGACTGTTCTCGAATGTCGTCAAGTAGCTGAAAACACCGATCGATCCGGTCAGCGTGCTGGGTTCGGCGACGATGCGTTCCGCGGTGGCCGAGATCCAATACCCGCCCGAAGCGGCGGTTGCGCCGAAGGAGGCGACCACGGGCTTCCCCGCAAGCTGCAGCAATTCCAGCTCCTGACGAATCAGTTCTGACGCGAATTGACTGCCACCGGGAGAGTCGACCCTCAATACCAGCGCTTTCACGGCGGGATCCGATTTCGCCTGACGGATGAGATCGATGGCTTGCTCTGCCGCGACGATGCCGTTGCCGCGACCGTGGTTGACGATGACGCCTTGTGCCGTCAGTACGGCGATTTTATCGCCGCCCACGTTCAAAGCCCGACGCGCCTGAAGGTACGATTGAAAGTCGATGGCGTTAATCGCTTCGCTGTCGTTTAGAAAACCCACGTCGTCACCCATACGCACGCGCGCTTGATCCCGCGTCAACAACTCATCCACAAGGTGGTTCTCGAGTGCGGTTCTGGCGATATCGCCGCCCGCAGCAGCTACCCGCTCAGGGAAGTTGTTAGCGAATTCGTGCACTTGCTGCACCTCCAGCCGACGGTTGGTGGCAATGTCTTCCACGGCACGCTGCCACAGGTTCTGGTAGAGCGCCTCAAAAGCCATCCGCGCCTCCTCCGACATATCGTTGCGTAACAGCGGTTCGACGGCAGACTTGTAGGTCCCCACGCGGAAAACGTGGACGTTGACATCAAACTTTTCCAGCAGCTCCTGGAAGTAGAAGTTCTGCGTGCCGTAACCTTCGAGAACCAACTGGCCCTGCGGGTGCATGTAAAGCGCATCGGCAAAGCTGGCGATGTGGTACTGATGCTGCGAGAAGAAATGACCGTAGGCGACGACTTTCTTGCCGGTATCTTTGAATGCCTGCAGCGCTTGACCGATGCGTTGGCCGTGCGCGGGAGCGGACCAGACCAGCTCGTCCAAGTTCAGTATCGCCATACGGATGTTGTCGTCGTCGCGAGCATGCTCGAGGGCATCGAGCACGGTTTGCAACTCCACCTCGGCCAACGCGCTGGCCCCTTGCAACAAACCGGGCAGCAAGCCTTCGAACGGATCGGGAATGCCCGCACGCTCGACCATGATGCCTCGCGGGTTGACCAGCAAGGCACCGTTGTCAGGCACTTTGATGGACTCGCAGGATGCGACGACTGCCGCAATCACGATGAGGAGCAGCACGATAAACAGAGCATTGACGACGAACCGACGCACGGAATCGATGCCGCGACCGACTTTGCTGAGTACACTTGAACCGCTGTTGCTCATCTTTTGAGGTCATCTGCCATACTTAACGAGATATTAGCGTGTTTTAGCCAGGCTCATCAGGACGGATGCACATTGTCCGATCCTGCCCCCGTACTCATCTTCCAAAGGCGCACGTTGAGGGGCCTCTTTTGACCACAATCGGTCCGTTGTGGGAATGGTCGGCGTTGTCTGCGGGTCTAGCTGATGTGGAATGCGAAGGCACGCCTGCGCAACCGATTCAGCGCGTGGTCATCGACAGCCGCGTCGTGGAACCGGGTGATCTGTTTGTGGCGTTACCGGGCGACCCCGGCCCGCGCTTCAATCCGAGCTACCGCTCGAGCGTCGATGGGCATGACTTCGTGGTGTCGGCCTACCGTGCCGGTGCGGCTGCGGCGATGGTGCACCGTGTGAGCGCCTCGATGCGTGAGGCCCAGGTGCCGTTACTCAAGGTGCGAGATACCTACGACGGGTTGTGGGCGCTGGGAGCGTTGGCGCGGCACCGGTTCGATGGCACCGTGGTTGCCGTGACCGGCAGCAGCGGTAAAACCACTGCCAAACAATTCTTAGCGTTCGCACTCGAGGCCTACGCACCCCCTGGGAGTCTCAATAACCACATCGGCGTGCCGCTGACGTTGGCGAATGTGCCGGCGCCGACTCGGGCTGGTGGGACCTGGGCCGCCATACTGGAGCTGGGTACCAATCATCCGGGTGAGATAGAACCCCTCGCGCGATTGGCAGCCCCCGATTATGCCGTGCTGCTGAATGTGCAGGACGCGCATATCGAGAACTTCGCCAACCGCGCCGCACTGGTCGACGAGAAAGTCAGTATCTTCAAAGGGCTCAAGGACACCGCCCATGCCATATCGCTCGATACGCTAGAGTTGGATTTCGGCTATACCTTCGGTACGACCCGCCGCGCTCACGCGCGGATCACCAACCTGGAGGGTGATAGGGTGAAACTGCAGGTGCTCGGCAAGACCTTTACGGCGCGTGTTCCCGGCGGAGGTGAGCATCGCGCGCTTACAGTGGCGATGACGGTGTTGTGTGCCGAACTCACCGGCCACGATCCAGGTCTGGCGTGCGCGCTACCCCACGAGCTGGTACCCAAGGGGCGTGGCGATGAGCGTACTTTCGGCGGCGTCACGGTCATCGATGAAAGCTACAACGCCAACCCGGCCAGCATGAAGGCCACGCTGACGGCTTATGCCAAAAGCGACCGTGGTGGGCGTAAATGGGCGGTGATCGGTGAAATGCTGGAGCTGGGAGATACGACCGCTGCAGCGCACGCGGCGCTCAGGGATCACTTGGCGCCTTTCGATGGCGTGCTTTGTGTCGGAGAGGGCACCCGGGCATTGGCGGTGTCTGCGGGTTGGCCACACTATGACGAGGCCGACGAGACCTTGTGCGCGCATCTCGTTGAGGTGCTCCAACCCGGCGATTCGGTGCTGTTCAAGGGCTCGAACCGGGTCTTCTGGCAGGCCGGCTTCGTGACCCAAGTGCAGGCCGCGCTGACCGCTAGGTACTGAAATCAGATTGAATGTTTCACGTGTAACATCCTAATAAATAAGCAAAAAAAAGCCCGGACAAGCCGGGCAAGTACCATTAGGAGTCACACATATTCGATGCGGCGGATTGATACAACCGTTCGCATCTGCGTGGTCACTGTCATTCGTTGGGGGGGAGACGTAACAGTGACTCGATAAGTAAAGCACAACGTCCGTCTTTCACCAGGAACTGCGTCACATTGACACGTTATACTGTGGCGTTTTCTCGGATTCGCCACATCTACTCATGATCGTAGACCGCCAGGGTCGACAGTTTCGCAATCTGCGGGTCAGCTTAACTGCGGCCTGCAACTACGCGTGCACGTATTGTGTACCGGACGGCAAACGCTTGCAGCCTGCTCAAGCGGAACTTGAGGGTGCGGAAATGATTCGTCTGATCCGCCTTCTGACGGAAACTGCAGGATTGTCGAAGCTGCGCATCACCGGGGGCGAGCCACTGTTGACGCCGAAATTCGACGAGTTGCTGCCCGCCGTGACCGCGCTTGAATTCGACGACGTCGCCATCACCACCAACGGCCAGCTGTTACCCCGCAAAGCCGACATTATTCTCGCGGCCGGAATCCGCCGCATCAACGTCAGCCTGGATACGCTGGACGCGGATCGTTTTCGCGACATAGCGCGATCCGGGGACTTGGCGACCGTGCTGCGCGGTATCGAGTTGATGCTTGCCGGCGGCGTTAAGGTCAAGATCAACATGGTGCCGATGCGTCACGTCAACGACGATCAAATCCTCCCCATGCTCGAGTTTTGCTTGGCAAAGGGTATCGAACTGCGTTTCATCGAACTGATGAACATGGGGCACCTGCAGAACAATGCGGCGTTCGACCAGCAGTTCATCGGCATGCAGGAGATTCTCGATCGCATCGCTGCGCACGGTGCATTTGCGCGCACCGATGCGCCGTTCGACTCCACCGCAGCGCGTTTTGAGATTCCCGGCCAGGGTACGTTTGGCATCATCGCCAACGAGAGCGAACCTTTTTGCGCGACATGTACTCGCCTGCGTTTGTCCTCCAATGGATACCTCTACGGTTGCCTGTCCAACGCCAACCGCCACGACCTGCGCCCGCTTCTCGAGCTTGCGGATGACATAGCGCGTATGCGGTTGCAGCGGTTGCTGGGGGCAGCGCTCGAGGACAAGCAATCCTTGAGTTTTCGCGGCGAAGTCACCGTGATGAAGTTCATCGGCGGCTAGCAGCTACAAAGTCCGCGAGAACGCAAGGCGGCTATTCCTTCCTATACTCCAAACAGGTTCTGAATGATCTGCAGGTGACCATCGATGAGTCGGTTTCGCGACAGCGCACTGCTGGCGGTCCTCACTGGCCTGGTCGGTACGGGTGCGTGTACATGGGAGTCGGCTGCACAGTCCGCCGATGCGGTATTGGTAGAAACACGCGCGCGTACGGCAGTACGGATCATCGACCCGCCGCGCTTCAGAGTGGCGCCGGGCCAAGATATCGGCCTGGTACGATCTACTGCCGGCGATCGCGTTGTACCCGATACCTGGTGGCTCGCTGCAGAGCGCGGTCTAGCGCGCACGTTTTCTCAGAATCCAGCAGCGGAGTATTGGCTCGAGGTGGAGTGGCCCAGCCGGATCGGTGAGGCGACACACTGGCATCCATCGGTGCAGGAACTGTTCGCAGTCCCGAGAATACCGCCAGTGGTGGTGTTGCCGATCAGGGTGCGAGACCGCAATGCGCGAACGGTAGCCAGCTTTGCCTTGGAACTGCGGCCTGCGGCTCACCGCATGATTTTTACTGCGCCCAATCCACCCTACATGCAGGCGTGGCTGGTGCAAAGAGGCTTCGAAAGAGTCGCGCGCACCCTGCAAGGTCGTTAACATGAAGTGTGCCTGATATACCGACCACTACAGCGACACTGGAGCAAGACTTCGAGGCGTTGTTGCGTAAAGCGGCAGATCGCACACTACCGCCGGTACACCTCTGGCAACCCGAGTCGATCGGTAGGATTGACATTGAAATTCGTAACGACGGTACGTGGTTGCACGACGGGCGTCCTATCGAGCGTACCGCGTTGGTCGATCTCTTTGCCACGATACTGCGGGTAGAAGAGGGTGTGTACTATCTTGTTACCCCCGTAGAGAAATTGCGTATCAGCGTTGCCGATGTGCCTTTTATCGCCACGGACGTTGACACGCGCGGTACCGGAGAAAGCTTGGAAGTGTTGGTCACCACCAACGTCGGCGACCACGTGCTGGCGGACGCCGAGCATCCCATCTTCTTAAGTCACGACAAACCCTATATCGAAATCCGTGATGGCCTACGTGCGCGTTTCACGCAGAGCGCGTACTACCGGTTGACTCAAAAAGTCGTAGAGGAGGGCGGTCGCTACGTCCTGTTCAGTGCCGGCTGCCGCTTCGAGCTCGGCTGAGCGGCTCACATATTCGGGTAGTTGGGTCCGCCGGTACCCTCCGGAACCACCCATGTGATGTTCTGTGCTGGATCCTTAATATCGCAGGTTTTACAGTGCACGCAGTTTTGTGCGTTGATCTGGAACTTGGGCGCGCCACCGTCATCGATGATTTCATATACACCGGCCGGACAATATCGTTGCGCAGGTTCGTCGAACTTAGGTAGGTTTTCCTGAAGAGGAATGTCCGGGTTGGCCAAGGTCAGGTGACACGGCTGATCTTCTTCGTGATTGGTGTTGGACAGAAACACCGATGAGAGCTTGTCGAATGACAATACGCCATCGGGTTTCGGATAGTCGATTTTCTTGGCTGAACCGGCCTGCTTCAGCGTGGCGTGATCCGGGGTGTCGTCTTTGAGCGTCCAAGCTTGATTACCCTTGAAATACTGATCGACCAGCGTGTGTGCAGAACCGAACAGCATCCCGAACTTGTGCATGCCGGGCCCGAAGTTACGGCATCGATTGAGCTCATCGAATAGCCACGAGCGTTTGAACTTGTCCGCGAAAGTATCCACCTGTGTAAAGGCCTGACCCGCCTCGAGGCTTTCGAACAACGCCTCGGCGGCCAGCATCCCGGACTTCATGGCCGTATGGCTGCCTTTGATCTTGAGCGGGTTCAGAAATCCAGCGTCATCGCCAACGAGAAGGGCGCCGGGAACCGCAAGTTTGGGTAATGCCGGTAATCCGCCTTTGACGATGGCGCGCGCCCCGTAGGACACGCGCTCGCCGCCTTCGAGTACTGCAGCGATCGCCGGGTGATGCTTCCAGCGCTGAAATTCATCGAACGGCGACAGATGCGGATTGTTGTAGCTTAAATCGACGATCAAACCGAGAGAGACCTGGTTGTCCGGGAGATGGTAAAGGTAGGTACCGCCGGTGGCTCCGCCGGGAAAATGGCCCAGTGGCCACCCCATGCTATGAATGACTTTGCCTGGTTCGTGGCGATCGGGGTCGATGGACCAAAGTTCCTTGAAGCCAATACCGTAGTGTTGGGTACCTGCCTCGGCGTCCAGATCGAATTTAGCGATCAGTTGTTTGCCCAGATGGCCGCGGCAGCCTTCCGCGAAGATCGTGTACTTGGCACGCAATTCGTAGCCCGGCGCGAACGTACCTTTACGCTCGCCATCGGCGCCGATGCCCATGTCTCCCGTTGCGATACCGGCTACGGCACCGCTCTCGTCATAGAGAATCTCCGCGGCGGCAAAGCCTGGGAATACGTTCACGCCGAGCGCTTCGGCTTGCTCACCCAGCCAACGGCAGAGGTTGCCGAGACTAATCGCGTGATTGCCCTCGTTGCGAGTGTCTTTTGGGATGATCCAACCCGGCATCTTGATGCGATTGGTATCGTTGACCATGTAGTAGAAGACATCTTCGCGTACCGGATTATCGACCGGCGCGTTCATGTCGCGCCAGTCCGGGAACAACTCGTTGAGCGCACCCGGGTTGAACACCGCACCGGACAGAATGTGCGCTCCGATTTCCGAACCTTTCTCAACGAGGCACACGGAGATCTCGTGACCGCTTGCCGCACTGAGTTGCATCAAGCGACAGGCAGCGCTCAACCCCGAGGGCCCACCCCCCACGATCACGACATCGAATTCCATGGATTCACGTTCGATCTGCTCTGCCATTTAGCGTCCTTCTTCTTCTCGTTGAGTGTTCAATGGTCTCTATTCAGTCTCTTTATACGGTCTCTTTATTCAGTCTCTTATCCAGTCTATTCGCCTGATATTTGTACCTATTGGCGGGGGTTTGGCCATGTGCACGGACGTAGGATCGCACCCCAATCGGGTGTGAGCCGCGCGGAGCCACTATTATAGCGTCAACCTTGCCTGTAAATAAGGCCGCTTGACCTGGATCAGAGCCGTGGCGACAATACGCCGCCCGGATTTTCGAGCCCCTCTCAACCGTGCCGTCCTTTGCATGGAGGACGCGAGCGCGTAGAAAATCCACGAGCAAAAAATCATAACGAGTTTGGTACGGAAGGATGACTTTATGTCGATGAAGGTAATAGTGCCTGTCAAACGTGTGGTCGATGCCAACGTGAAGGTACGTGTCAAGCCTGACAATACAGGTGTGGACCTCAATAACGTGAAGATGGCGGTGAACCCGTTCTGCGAAATTGCCATTGAGGAAGCGGTGCGCTTGAAAGAAGCCGGTAGCGCTGAGGAAGTCGTTGCGGTGGCGGTGGGAGGCAGTGCCTGTCAAGAGCAGCTGCGCACCTGCCTGGCGCTAGGTGCGGATCGTGCGGTGCTCATCGAAACCGATGAAGACGTACAGCCCCTCGGAATCGCCCGTGCGTTACAGGCACTCCAGGAAAAGGAACAGGCGGACCTGGTGATCTTCGGTAAGCAGAGTATCGACGGTGACAACAGCCAAACCGGTCAAATGTTCGCCGCTTTGGCTGGCTTACCGCAGGCGACGTTCGCCTCGGAGGTCAGCGTGGCGGACGGCAAAGCGCAGGTCACGCGTGAGGTAGACGGTGGGCTGCAGACGGTTTCAGTGTCTCTACCGGCGGTCATTACGACCGATCTGCGTCTGAATGAGCCGCGCTATGCCTCGCTACCCAACATCATGAAAGCCAAGAAAAAGCCGTTAGATACCACGACACCCGCGGAACTCGGCATTGATGTTGCGCCTACCATCGAAGTGTTGTCGGTTGAACCACCGGCAGAGCGAGAGGCAGGTATCAAAGTAGAAACCGTCGAAGAATTGGTCGACAAACTACGCAACGAAGCAAAGGTAATTTCATGAGCACACTCGTCGTTGCTGAACACGATAATTCAGAACTCAAATCAGCCACGTTGGTGGCAGTGGCTGCCGCCCAAGCCATCGGCGGTGAGATCGATATCCTTGTCGCCGGATCCGGCGTAGGCGATGTGGCCAACGCCGCGGCGCAGGTCCCTGGAATCGGTAAGGTGTTGTGTGCCGATAACGCAGCCTACGAACATCATCTTGCCGAAAACTTGGCAGCACTTGTCAGCGAAGCCGCCGGTGGCTACAGCCACATCGTGGCGGCGCATACCACCACCGGTAAGAACTTCCTTCCCCGTGTTGCGGCATCGCTCGGCGTTGGACAGATTTCAGACATCATCGCGGTCGACAGCGAAGACACATTCAAACGACCCATCTATGCCGGTAATGCCATCGCGACGGTGAAATCCAACGACGCGATCAAAGTGGTTTCGGTGCGGGGCACGGCCTACGACCCGGCACCGGCAGAAGGCGGCAGCGCTGCGGTAACGCCGCTGGATAGCGTTCACGATCTCGGCGTGTCCTCCTTTGTTGGCGAAGAAATTGCCAAGTCAGAGCGTCCGGAACTGACGTCCGCGGGCATCATCATTTCCGGCGGACGCGGCATGCAGAACGGCGAGAACTTCGCCATGCTCGAAGGCATCGCGGACAAACTCGGTGCTGCAATCGGTGCCTCGCGTGCCGCAGTGGATGCGGGGTTCGTGCCTAACGACATGCAGGTGGGGCAGACCGGCAAGATCGTGGCACCAGAACTTTATATTGCTGTCGGCATCTCCGGTGCCATTCAACATTTGGCAGGCATGAAAGACAGTAAGGTCATCGTCGCCATCAACAAGGATGAAGACGCACCGATCTTTCAAGTCGCCGATTACGGCCTTGTTGCTGACTTATTTCAGGCTCTCCCTGAACTTGAAGCTCTGCTATAGTTCTAAGCACTAGGGAGTCTCTGACTCAGAGGCTCCCTCGCCAACGACAAAGGAGTCAATCCGATGGCAGTGTATGAACTAAACAAAGGCCAGTTGCTGCGCGTCGCAAGGAGTATCGACGGCAAGCTGCAACAGGAATACTTCAGCTTGATTGGACTGAATCGATCCCAACAAGCCGGAGTACGCAAAAAGGCGAAAGCGCTCGACAAGAAGTGGGCCGACAAGCAGAAATCGGCAAAGAACAAACGCGTTCGCGATGCGGGTACGGACAAGAAGCACTCCACTGGCGTGCGAGGCATCAATCTCGTCCACCGTCCGTCGCCGGCCTTCCGTGTCCAGGTACAAACACGCGGCAAGTCCCACGTTCGAGAATTTTCCGTCAAGCGTCTGGGTGCCGCCAAAGCTTGGGCGGAGGCGACAAAATTCTTGGCTGAATGCCGCGGTTACAAGAGTGCGCCGAAGGCTTGGAAGGATCGCATGCCGCGCGTGAGCGCCAAATCCGCTAAGGCGAAGGCGAAGACCAGGGCCAAAACAAAGGCCAAGGCAAAGAAGAGAACGGCGACCAAGCGCAAAGTGACGAGAAAGGCGCCGAAGCGCAAGGTTGCGAAGAAAACTGCCCGACGTCGCACGACCCGACGCCGGTAGTTCTACCCCTCGAGCACTGCCCCTGGATCAAAGCGGGTAGTTGCGTTTGGCCGTATACCAGGTCACCGGTTGCGCGTGATTGTCGACCTCATCGACGACGTCGAGTACCAGCGCGAACAGCGCCATCCTCACCAACACCCCGTTGTCTGTCTGTCGAAAGATCGCCAGATTCGGGTTCTGATTCAGATCTTCGTCCAATTCCTGCGCCTGGTCGCGTGAGTCTCGCGGTAGCGGGTGCATGATCACCGTGTTCGGCTCGCAGTGCTGTGTATAGATCGCCTGATTGACCCTGAACAACCCACGATACTCATCGGCCTGTGCTTGCGAAGGAAACCGCTCTTCCTGTGTGCGGGTGACATAAAGGATATCGACACCGTGCAAGCCTTCTTCCAGGTGATGAAACTGCCTGATCTGGTGATCAGCTCGCTCGAGTTGCGCGACCAGGTCCGGAGGCGTCTCCAGTCCCGGCGGACAAACAAAGTGGAGGGTGACATTACGATAGAGCGCAAACAGTTTGCACAGGGAATGTACGGCACGGCCGTACTTGAGATCGCCGATCAGCGCGATACGCAGACCGTCGAGCGAGCGGTCCCGGTCGGCCAGTTCCTGACGCATGGTATATAGGTCGAGCAACGCCTGGCTCGGGTGCTCGTTCGTGCCGTCACCGCCGTTGATGACTGGCACGCGGCTGGCTCGCGCAAATTCTTCCACACTACCGGCTTCGGGATGACGCATCACGATGACATCGCTGTAGCCGGATAACACTCGGGCGGTGTCGTACAGGGATTCGCCCTTGGCGAGGGACGAGGCACGGACTTCCGTGGTCTCGCGTACTTCGCCGCCGAGCAAGTTGAAGGCTGAGCCAAACGATACGCGGGTGCGCGTGCTGGGCTCGAAGAACATGTTGGAAGAAATGGCACCTTGCAGGACCCGGGTAATGCGCTGGCGACCCGCGTAAGGACGCATCTTGTCCGCCACCTCGAAAATACGCTCCACATCCTCGCGTTCGAACTGATCGACCGAAAGAATGTGATTACCGACGAACTCCAATAGGGTGATCCCGCTGAGATTCGGCGAATGATAGCACCGATTGAGAATTGGGGTCGGAGACAATGTCTGCCGCTGGATTTTGTCTCCGACCCCAGCAGCGACCGCGCTATTTATCTCCGACCGTGCGAGGCGGTGCAAGTGCGGTGTGCGTCCTTTAGGATACGCGCTCATGAACAGTGAGTCGGGGTCGGCAACAACATGATCAAACGGTTACACATGACCACCATGGCGACTCTTTTGGCGATGTTGGTCGGCGTCGTGACGGTTGGTGCGCAGCCGGCGGCTGGACCTCTCGTTGATCCTCTTGAGGAGAGCATGTCCGACGATGAGTTCGCGCAAGCCGGCCTGCATAAGCTCACGGAAGCGGAACTGCAGTTCCTGAATCGATGGCTGAGGCAAGGGACAGCAAACCCGGCGGTCGTCGCCGGCGCGGGACAGAGTCAAAGTCTAGAACGGGTTCCGGTGCCGTCCGAATCCGCGGTCTCCCCGGAGGAGCAATTTGGTCTAGAGCAACTCAAGGCCAAACCCGATCCCAAGCTGCCGGAGCAGATCACCGCGCAACTGCTCGGTGAATTCCGCGGGTGGGACGGCAAGACCGTCTTCAGGCTCGACAATGGCCAGGTCTGGCAGCAGCGCGTGGGCGGTGCATACCGCTCGCCGAAGCGCGTTAATCCGGCCGTGACCATCGAGAAGGGCCGTTTCGGATACTACCTCAGCCTCGTGGGTTCCGGACGCAAAGTCGGGGTCAAACGCCTGCGCTGACAGCCACGAGCCGCCTCGATCCCGCGCGGCCAATTATGGAAAAAAAATGAATTTTTCCCTGAGGGATCGTCCAGCCCATCCGTCCTATACGTAGCGATCGTAGGCCCTGTGCTGGGGTGTGAGCCGCAAAAGTTGAGAAGCGCACGGTGGATTTGGCAGAACGCCATACATTGTGCCTAAAAATCAACGTCTTACGCGCCAAATAGGATCTACATACGCACATTTGTAACCATACAGTTGGGGGATAAACATGACTGTAGATCAGCCTCTATGGGCGCGTTCACTCGTGAAAGTGATTGCGCTGGCTCTCATCTCCCTCACCGCTCCGCAATTTGTTTACGCCGAAGAGGATGACGAACAAGTCGTGGAAGAGGTCGTCGTTACGGGTTCTCGAATCAAGCGGTCTGACTTTACGTCGGCCAGCCCGATCACCGTGATCAGTGGGCAATCGATTCTGGAATCCGGTTTCAGCGACGTCGGTGAGGCGCTGCGCAACCAAGCGGTTGCCGGTACTGCTGGATTCAACCAGTCCAGCATCCTATCTGGCGGGGGTTCGACCTCTGTCGACTTGAGAAACCTCGGCCAAAGTCGGGTCTTGATCCTGATTAACGGCAAGCGCGTGGCGAGTTTCGCCGATGCTCTGGCCAACCAGGCGGTGGACCTGAGCTTCGTGCCATCTGCGATGATCGATCGCGTCGATATCCTGCGGGACGGTGCCTCCGCCATCTATGGCTCGGACGCAATCTCAGGGGTAGTCAACGTGATCTTGAAGGAACGCTTCGAAGGCGTTTCCGTCGGTGCCCAGTCGGGTGTAACTGGAGAAGGTGACGGTGAACGCTACTCAGCGGACTTCGCCATCGGCGCGACCAGCGACCGCGGTTCGGTCATGTTGGGCATGGAATATCGCTATCGCAACAACATCAACCAAACCGACCGTGATTGGGCTTTCCCCGCCATTTCCAGCCTCAACGCTGGTGGTGCGGTAAACGGTAGCTTCTTCTCGCCGGGTGGTGTGTTCTTCGACAACAACGGCGGATTGTTCTGTACGATTCCGAAAGCGTTCGGCGGCGATGAGATCACCAACGACTTGGCGAACTGTCCATCATTGCAGGCCCGTCAAGCGGTTACCAGCCCGGATCAAGTGCAACTGCTGCGCTATGACTACGCACTGCGTCAGGACCTCACGACCCAGCAAGACTTGTACAGCACCGCTGCATACGGCGTGTACGAGATTTTCGACGGCGTCGAAGGTTTCCTGGAAGCACAATATTCCAAGCGTCTCGGCATCAGCAATCTAGACGGTAACCCGGGTTCTTTCGGTACCCCGGCCTATCCTCAGGGTTCGGTCGTGCCTGCAACCAACCCGAATCTACCTGCGGGTAGTCTGGGCGGTTCTTTCTTCTTCCGTCCGTCCAGCACCATCGGTACGCGTCGCTCCGACTTCGAAGTCGACACGACACGACTGGTTGCGGGACTGCGTGGAGACATCCTGACTGACGGTTTCTTCAACAACTGGTCTTGGGAACTGTCCTATCTGTACACGCGCCTCGACGCCACCTTGCGCACCAACTCGACCTGGAACCTGGCACGGTTCATTCGAATCTCGGATCCGGCACAGTGTGCTCTGGACACCCTCTGTTCGCAGGTGGTCAACCCCAGCGGCGCACTCGATGTATTGCGCCCGGGTAACTGGACGCAGGACGAGATCCGTTACATGCGTCAGAATTCGACCGCGTTGTCCAAGTTCCAGACCACCGGGTGGTTCGGTGTGGTCTCTGGACCTGTATTCGAAATGCCGGCCGGTGAAGTGCAGGTCGCGCTCGGTTTCGAATCCCGTACCGACGAAGGCCTATCCAAGCCAGACTCCATCACCGAGGCCGGTGAATCCGTGGCCAACCAGGTGTTCACCACGGAAGGATCGTTCAATGTGGATGAATATTTCGTCGAAGTGGACGTACCGCTCTTGTCCGATATGCCCGGCTTTCAAAGCCTCGATCTGAACCTGCAGTTCCGTCACTCCGACTACTCGAACTTCGGTGAAGAGTCAGTGGAGCGATTCGGACTCAACTGGCAGATCACGGATGACATTCGCATCCGCGGCACCATGAGCACGGCCTATCGCGCGCCTCAGGTCACTGACCTATTCGGCGGCGGTGTCACCAGCTTCGACTTCTTCAACAATGTCGACTGTCTGGATGCGGCCGTACGTGCGGCGAATCCGGGTGTAGACGCGAACTGTAACGCCGACGGTTGGACCGCAGGTCTGCCGCTCGTGGCTTCACAATTCGCGGTACTGGCCGGTGGTAACCCGAACCTCGAGCCGGAAACTGCGGACACCTCGACCATCGGTCTGGTGTTCACACCTGGCTTCCTCGACGGTTTCTCAATGTCAGTCGACTACTGGGATATCGAGGTGGAGGGGTTGATCACACGCCCGACCAGTGAATCGATCGTTAACCAGTGCTACAACGGTCCGGCAGGACTCGCTGCGCCTGAATGTGGACGTTTCTCCATCGGCGTCGTCGGCGGGGCGGTGACGATCAACGGTCTCACCAATCAGCTCATCAACGACGACAAAGTCTCGACGGACGGTTTCGACGTAGGCATGGCTTACGAGTTCGACGGTCCGTGGGCAACCATCGTCAACATGGACTTGGAAGGAACCTATGTTCGTCAGAACACGTTTTTCCCGGGTCAGGGCGGTGCTGACGACCGTGGTTCCATTCCCCGCATCAAGGCGAACTTCAACGCCAACGTGCAGTGGGAACAGTGGAACTTCGCATGGCGCGTACGCTACATCCACGGCATGTCGGATCCGAGCTTCAGTGAAGAATCGAACCTCTTCGGCTACGAAGATGTTTCTTCCCACACTGAGCACGATCTGCGTGTGCGCTACGACTGGGAGACGTACACGGCTGTTCTCGGTGTGAACGATGTATTCGACAACGATCCGGAATACATTTTCAACTCGGGTAACAATACCGATACGTTCTTGTACGACACGGTCGGCCGTTACTTCTTCTTGAGATTGACCGCAGACTTCTAAAGCGGTCTATCAAGAAACAGGGCTTAAGCAACAACAATAATTACTTAAGCATTGAACAGGGGCTCTTTAGGAGCCCCTTTTTTGTGCCAGGTGAAAGTCGGCGAGCTTAGGCTCAGAACGTGCGATCCAACTTCAGGAACAGATAGCGTCCCGTAATATCGTATGTACGCGCATCATAGCTGTCATTGAAGGCAGCGGCTGAAAAGGGCGGCGCCTCATCGAATATGTTGGAGATCCCCAGGGTCACTCTAGTCCACGCGGTGGCCGGACCGAGATAACTGACATTTGCGTTGTGTGTGGTCCAGCTGTCGATGGTCCTCGTGATGTTCTTCAGCGGCACGACCTCATCGAGTTCGCTCACGCGATAGATGTTGTAGTAAGCCTGCCAATGCGCGCTTTGCCACTGGACGGAAAAACTGACCTTCCAGTCGGGCAGACCGCCGAGACCGCCGGACGCCTCATCACTGAACGTCCCTGCCTTGTCCTCACTGGGCGAGTCCGGGTCGAACTTGTCGCGAAACTCGTTGATGTGCGTGGCGTTCATTGCCATGGTCAAACGCCCCAAATCCGTGAATTCGTGGGTGAGACTGGCGGTCACGTCGAAACCCTTGGCGGTGCGTTCGCCGATATTCTGCAACGTTGCCGTCACCTGCTCGATATTGCCGTCAGAGTTGCGCCGTACACGGTCGGCAAAAGCGCCGAATTGGGCGTTTTGATTGATGACAAATTGCGCTGAGGACTCCACTACGTCGCGCTGGTCGATGTAGTACCAATCGACGCTCCCCTCGAGGGACGTGTTGGCAAAGTCTCGCTGCAAGAGCATGCCGAAAGTCAGCGTCTGCGATTCTTCGGGATCGAGTGAGCTGTCACCGCCACCCAGCACCTGAAACTGCGTGAGTGTGGGGTCGGATTGTGTCGTGCAACCCTGGAACACGCCGACGTTGGCGCTCTGCGTGCAGGGATCGTTGAGCTGCTCGAATGACTGCAACGTGCTGCCGTGAAGTTGTTGTAAGCCCGGCGCACGAAATCCACTGGCGACGCTGCCACGAAACACCAGCGTTTCGTTAGGCGCCCACGTGACCAGCATGCGCGGATTTACCTGAATACCGAAGTCACTGTAGTGGGAGGTACGGCTGGCGAGTTGCAGGTCCAGACGCTTGGCCCAAGGACGATCCTTGAGGATGGGTAGATACACTTCGGCGTAGGCCTCCAGGATGTCGCGCGCACCGTCGGTTGCCGTGCGGTTGCCGCCTCCGACCAGGAGCTTGTTGAGTAAAATTTCGTCCGGTCGAACGTCCAGCCCTTCGTGGCGGTATTCCAATCCGGCGGAGATTTCGATGCGACCGGCCGGTGTCGATCCGAACAGCCAATCGACATTGAGCGACGCACCGTACATTTCACTCTTGCCGGTCACTTCGGCACCGGTGGATACGTAGTCCAGCATCGCCTGCGAGATGCTGCCTTCGGGACCGAACAGATTGATCGGCACGCAGGGTGCGACGCAATCGACGGCAATCGCCTCGGCCACGCGTTGTGCGTTGATGCCGTTGCGGAAAAGTTCCGTAGCCGATGTTCTGCTGTACTGAAGTGCGAAGTCGAGGTTGTAGTCCTGACCCTGCGCTTGCGCCCCCACGACAAGGCGCGTCGACTCCGATTCGTTCGTCTGGCGTCGCGGCGGCAGTTCCGTCACCCGTCGCCGCAGATCGCTGATGTCTTGATCGAACGGGTTGAAGATTTGTTGCGCCGGAATCGTCAACTCGATCGCTTCGAACGCGGTGAACAGAGGTACCTGTGCAAGTTGATTCACCGCTTCGGTATCGGTGTAGAGCGCCTCGACGTAGCCACGCCACACCTCAGACAAGTTCGTTTGCGCGGTTAGGAAACCGCTCAAACGCTTGGATGGCACGATGGAAGTCGTAAAGTCGCGGTACTCGAAGCGGTCTTCACTGAGTGCGTTGCGGTAATCGACTGCTGACTCGCCCGGAGCGCCTTCGATCAGGGTCAACGCTCGGCTTTCCAGGGTGAGTCGGGCTGGACTCGTCGCACTCGAGCGCTTGTCGATACCGCCGCGGTCGCGATCATCGGAACTGGCCGACAAACTCCTATCGCGACTTTCGAGACCCGATTGATCGTAGTAGGTCAGGCCGGAGTAGACGGACCAGTTGTCGTCGCCAACACCGAATTCGAGCGTGTAGTTGTGCGTGCGTAAGGCGCCGTCCGTGGCTTCGCCGGTGTAGGCGTCCACCTTGACCCCGTCGAGGGATTGTTTGGTGATGATGTTCACCACACCGGCGATGGCATCGGAACCGTAGATGGCGGAAGCGCCATCTTTCAGCAGTTCCACCCGCTCGATCATGGCCAGAGGCAATGTGTTGAGATCCACCGAACGCCCGCGCAGCGCGTCGCTATTCAGGCGGCGGCCATTGAGGAGCACCAGCGTATTGCTCGCGGGTAATCCTCGCAGCGTGACGGTCGCGGTGCCGTCGCCGCCGTTCGAGATCAGTGTGCTCGTGCTGTTGCCGGATACGGCGGGCACATACTTCAACAACTCGCCCACTGACTGGAAACCGGAGAGCCTGATCTCCGTGCGATCGATGACATCCAGAGGCATGTTTTGCCCGAACGCTGCGTTACGGATGCGCGAACCTGTGATGTAGCGTTCCCGGACGAGTATTTCCTCGACCAGTCCCTCAGGCGTGGGCAGCGGGGTAGAAGCGTCCGCAATGGGTGCTGGCGGCGTCTGAATGGTTTGCGAACAACCCGGTATGACGGTGACGAATCGCTCTCTGACGAATTCGTACTCGAGACAATGCTCAGCAATCAAACGGTCCAATGCTTCGGCAACGGTCAGACGGCCTTTAACCGCCGGAGCCTCGAGTTGACTGACACTGTCACGCTCGAACAACACGGAGTTTTTGGTTTGCCGGGCGAGAGACATTAAGGCTTCGTGCAACGACCCTGCCGGAATGTCCACACGGTAATCTTGCGGTTCTGCCGCCAACAGCAGTGTCGGTTGTAGCGGGATCAACATGGCCCAGATCAGGACTCGGGTAAAGCAGGACGGACGTCGCATGGGCGCGAATGCTAGCCAACCGCACTGCGTATTACAAAGGGCTTGAAAGCGTCCCGAAGGGTATCTAGACGGTTTTTATGAAAGCGTTATAACTAGCTGAAATATAGCAGCTTTATGCTTCCGTAATAATGACCAGTTTAGGGTTGATGAGCTTCCACTGGATGGGTAAGGCGGTGGACAACGCGTCGAGCATGGCATCCTGGTCGTCGATGAACAGCACCGCGGAAACGCGGCGCTGTGCCAGATCTTCGTCGTTGATCGAAACGACGCGATCGAAGTACCGGTTGAGGTCGCTGATCAGGGCGTGCAACGGCACGTTGTCGTACACCAGTTGCCCCTGACGCCAAGCCAGCTGGCTTTGTGGGTCGAAGCGTTCTTTGTGTAAGTAGCCGTCCGCGCCCGTTCCCATCTCGCCGGCCGTCAACGTGATGGCTTCATCGTTCTGCAACCGGAAACCGACGCGACCTTCGCTCACACCCACGCGAGTGAACGCTTCGTGGATGCGTACGTTAAATGCAGTCCCCAATGCCGTGGCCGCGGCGTGCTCGGTGGCTACCGTGAACGGCCTGTCGGGCGCGTGCGCGACATCAAACCAGGCTTCTCCGCGCAGCAGGGTTAATGCCCGCGCGTCGTCGCTGTAATCTACCTTGAGTTCGGAATCGGTATTTAAAAAAGCGATGCTGCCGTCATTGAGCACGACACGCTGCTGTTCGCCCTTACCGGTCCGATACTCCACCGGCATGAGTTGCACCAGCATGGTCAAGCACAGTGCAGCCACGGAGGCTGCTGCCGCCAGCGGTAGCCAAGGGCGCCGCCGGACGGACGTACTCGCAGCTTCAGGCTGGGTTAAGTCGACTTTGCTGGTGTCGAGTCTGGCGCTCAACTCCCACAGGCTGGCCGCGTCGTCGAAGGCGGCGCGATGGGCGTCGGAAAGGGCGAGCCACGCGGCAAAATCGGCTTTTTCGGCAGCGGTCACGTCGGTCGCACGCATGCGCGCGAGCCACTCGATCGCTTGATCGGAGAGGACGTCCGACGGTGCCTCTGTCGGTACAGAGGACGGCCTGTCAGCGGAGTTGTGTCCGGAGTCTTCCATTATTCCTATCGATCCTGGTTCCCTTTCGTTCCTGTTTCCCTAGCGTACCTGACCGGTTTTCCACATGTCCGGCCATAATTTGTGCCCCATATTTATTTAACGAGGTGCCCCAACGATCCCTCAGCCTAATCTTGTTCCAATTTGTTTCTAAAGTGCTTCAAAGCCTGGATGATGTATTTCTCGACCATACTGGTGCTTACCCCCAGTTCTGCGGCAATTTCCGGGTAGCTGCGACCGACGTGTCGGTGCATGACGAAGGCTTGGCGGCACTTCAGCGGTAGCTCGAAGAGGGCGGCTTCCAGCGTATCCAGAGTCTTCTGGTCGGCGATGCGGTCCTCGATCGAGGCTGTTTCGCGCTCGGGTTCTTGACGGGCTTCGTCGGCGTTGCCGATATGCTTGCGTTCCAGGCTGACGCGGCGCAGCCGGTCTATGCTGAGATTGGTGGCTGTCTGAAACAAGAAGGCCTTGGCGTTGTCCAATTCCTCAGGATGCTCGAGGCGAAAGATGCGCAGCCAGGCTTCCTGGGCGATCTCTTTGGCTTCTTCAGCACTCTTGAAACGGGCCGTTAGGTACTTGACGAGCGCGGCGGACTGTTGCTCGAACAGGTCCGCAATGAACTCACGCTTGGTGTCCGAATCAGTGGTGGAATGCGGCATGGGCATAAGTTTACGCGACTTCGTCCTGCATTGGAGCAGGCGAATGGAGGAGGTTTCAGGCAACGGTTCGAATGATCTAATCGGCCCAAAACGTCAGAAGGATGAACCGCATCAAGGCCAAACTACGCCTATATGTGACAGGGTCGTCACAATCGTCGCGTAGGCTGGCGGGATTGCGTTTTCGCCCTTAGCGCGACGGTAAGTTATTGATACTATGGGACGTAAGTAAGTGATTAGCCACGTAAACGAGCAAGCTGCAGCTGCCATGAGCGAAACCGCGCCCGACGCCAACATCGACCCCGATATCATCGGGGCAAGGTCGCTGCGTGCCGCCAGACCCCCGGCGACGCCGCCGGAGCAGAACCCTGAACTGGAAGGCCACGGTGAGTCGAGCGACGCACCGGAGCCGCGCGAAGAGTTGTTGCCCTTCGCCTTCGCCCGTCGCTTTGGCGCGGTCATCGTACCGAACCCCACCGTTAGCGCCGACGGCCGCGGTGCCCACAAAGCCGATGTCGTCTGTAAGACGCAGCCGAACCTGAACACCTTGGCGGAGATCCGCCGTCTGGCAAAAAAAGAGATCGCCATTCGGCTGGTAGCGGAAGATGAGTTCGAGAGAATTCTCACGGATACCTACTCCAGGGATTCATCGCAAGCTCGGCAGATGGTCGAGGACCTCGGTGAGGAAATGGATCTGGCCAGCCTCGCCAATTCGGTCCCCGAAACCGAAGACCTGCTCGAGCAGGAAGACGACGCGCCCATCATTCGCCTCATCAATGCCTTGCTCGCCGAAGCCATTCGCGAAAACGCCTCGGATGTGCACATTGAAACCTTCGAACGGGACCTGGTGGTGAGATTCCGAATCGACGGTGTCATGCGCGAAGTGGTGCGGCCGAAGCGTGAATTGGCGCCGCTCTTGGTGTCGCGCATCAAGGTCATGGCCCGCCTCGACATCGCCGAGAAGAGAATTCCCCAAGACGGACGCATTTCGTTGCGCATTGGCGGTCGTGAGGTCGACGTGCGCGTGAGCACGATGCCGGCCAGTTCCGGCGAACGGGTCGTATTGCGTCTGCTCGACAAACAAGCCGGCCGCTTGCGCCTCGACAAACTCGGCATGGACCCGCAACAGTTGAGTCTGTTGCAATCGGTGGTGCACAAGCCGCACGGCATCTTCCTGGTCACGGGCCCGACCGGGTCCGGTAAGACCACGACACTTTACGCATCGCTTGCGGAGCTGAGTGCAAAAACCATCAACATACTCACGGTCGAGGATCCGATCGAATACAACTTGTCCGGCATCGGCCAAACGCAGGTCAACACCAAAGCGGACATGACGTTTGCCCGTGGTTTGCGTGCGATCCTGCGTCAGGATCCGGACGTAGTGATGGTGGGCGAGATCCGCGATTTGGAAACCGCAGAAATTGCGGTGCAGGCGAGTCTGACCGGCCACCTGGTGATGTCGACGCTTCACACGAACACCGCGGTAGGCGCCGTCACCCGACTCATGGACATGGGCGTCGAGCCGTTCCTCTTATCTTCGAGCCTGGTCGGTGTGCTGGCCCAACGATTGGTGCGCACCCTGTGCCCGGAGTGCCGCGCACAACGGCCCGCCACAGCGGCGGAGCTGCAGTTTTTGCGTGAACAATCCGCGATCGTGTTTGACGCGCAAGGGTGCGAAGCTTGCGGCAATACAGGCTATCGCGGGCGGACAGGCATCTACGAACTGGTTATCATCGACGACACGATCCGCCAGCTCATACACGATCAAGTCAGCGAGCAGGAGCTAACGGGCTACGCACGCCGCACCTCTCCGGGGATTCGAGAGGATGGCAAGGATAAAGTGCTGCGCGGCATCACCACGGTACAAGAAGTACTGCGGGTGACGTTGGATGAGTAACGTTACAATGCAAACATTAGTGACCGGACAACACTAAACTAACCTACCATGGCCGCATTCGAATACGTCGTTCTCGACCCTAAGGGTAAGCAGAACAAAGGGGTAATGGAGGCCGATAGTGCCCGTCAGCTGCGGCAGATGCTGCGCGACCAGGGCCTGATGCCGTTGGAAGTCTCACCGGCTTCCGAGCGTCACAAGCAACAATCGACCCAACGCTTATCGCTCGCCTTCACCCGCCGGTTGTCGTCGTTGGACCGCGTTCTCTTCACGCGTCAACTCTCCACCCTCGTTGCTTCGAGCCTGCCGATCGAAGAGGCGCTCGCCGCGGTGGCACAACAGACCGAGAAACAGCACGTCAGCAGCCTCATCATGGGCATCCGCAGCAAGGTATTGGAAGGTCACTCGTTGGCGGCGAGCCTTCGCGAGTATCCCGGCAGTTTTTCCGATCTGTATTGTTCATCGGTGGCGGCCGGCGAGCAGTCAGGTCACCTAGACCGTGTGCTCGAGAATTTAGCCGACTATCTAGATCGTCAGTTCGAGTCGACGCGCAACGTGGAGATGGCGCTCTTTTACCCGGTGGCATTACTGATTTTCGCATTTGGCGTGGTCGGCGCGCTGATGGTGTACGTGGTGCCAGACATGATTGGCGTCATTCAAGACACGGGACAGAGTCTGCCGTGGTTCACGGAACTGCTCATATCCATGACGGACGGATTACGCAATTATTGGTGGGCGCTGTTGCTCGGTGTGGTGGGTACCGTACTGATCGTGCGATGGGCGCTTAGCCAGCCCAACATTCGTCTCAAGTGGGACAAACAAAAATTCTCCATGCCGCTGGTCAAGCGCATCAGCCGCAGCAACAATGCAGCGCGCTACGCCAATACACTATCGATTTTGACCAGCGCCGGGGTGCCGCTGGTGGAAGCCATGAACATCGCCAGCGATGTGGTATCCAACACGTGGCTCAAGCGCAGATTGAAGGAAGCGACACAGACGGTGAGCGAAGGCATGAGTTTGAAGGTGAGTCTCGAGCAGGTCGGACAGTTTCCACCCATGTTGTTACACATGGTCGGCAGCGGCGAGCAGAGCGGTGAACTCGATACCATGCTTGGCCGTGTGGCCACCTATCAACAGGCCGAAGTGGAGCGAATCGTCTCGACCATTGTCAAACTTTTTGAACCACTCATGTTACTTATCATGGGCGCGGTTGTACTATTCATTGTCATGGCAATCTTGTTGCCGATCTTGAGCATGAATCAGCTTGTCTAGCATTTAGGAGTGGCTATGCAACAGCAATATCTTCAACACCGTCAGCAGCGGGGCTTTACGCTCATCGAAATCCTTGTCGTGGTGGTGATACTCGGAATTCTCGGCGCCATCGTCGTGCCCCAACTGCTATCGAATCCGGACAAGGCACGCGTTCAAGCCGCTCAGACCGACATCCAGCGACTCGCCGGCGCATTGGACATCTATCGGCTCGACAATTTGCAGTACCCGTCGACAGAACAGGGCTTGGAAGCCTTGGTGACGCGTCCGAGCGGTTTTCCAGAACCTAAGAACTACGACCCAGAAGGCTATGTAAAGAAGATCCCCGAAGATCCCTGGGGTTCGCAGTACGTCTACGAGCGCAGTGATGCCAAGTTCCAGTTGTATAGTCTGGGTGCGGACGGCGCCGAAGGCGGTGAAGGCCTCAATGCCGATATCCGCTATGCGGATCTCTAACACACGCCAGACACGAGTATACGCATGGTGAATGCCGATCGCGGTTTCACGCTGATCGAGATTCTGGTCGTCGTGATCGTTGTCGGCATCCTCATGGGTGTGGTCGTAGGTTCGTTCACGAGCACGGATCGAGAGCAACAGCTGCGTGGTTATGTGGAGCGCTTGGCGCTCAAAATCGAGATGGCGAGAGATAAAGCACTGCAGCGCAATCGTGAGTGGGGCATGTACGTCGGCGACGAAGGCGTTAGTTTTGCTGAGTTCGACGAAGCCAACGGCGAGTGGATCCCTTACGAACAGCGACCCTTTAAGCCAGATCCCTATGCACGCTCGCTGGAGTTCAAAGCGACGGTGGAAGCTTACGAGGGATTGCCGAGTGACGACGCGCAACCTGGCGAAGAGCGTGAACTGCCCGACATCATTTTATTTTCCAGTGGTGAAACGACGCCGTTTGCGCTAACGCTGAAGCCCAAAGACTGGGACACACTGTGGTGGCAGTTGGAAACCGACGGCTTCACGCGGATTTCTGTTGAGCGCGAGCAAGGGTAGTGGGAACAGGTCTAGGTCGATTGATGCCAAAGATTGACGCCTTCACCTTAGTGGAAATGTTAGTTGCGATGGTCGTCCTTGCCGTCGTGGGGATCGGTATCTCCACAGCCATCGGGGACGTCGCCGGTCAAACTTACTCACTCGAGCGGCGTACTATCGCTCACTGGGTCGGGCAAAACCAGGTCAATCGTTTGCGTATCGAGCAACGCAAAGAGGCTCGAACGCTGCCGGAAGGCAAAGACAGCGTGCGTGTTTTGATGAGCGATCGCGATTGGGAAGTGCTGACTGAAATCAAGGCCACCGACTCCCCGCTGATACGCCGAGTGGAAATCGAAGTGTACGAACTGATCGATGGTGAACGCACTGGCCCCATCGACACGCTGTATGCCTTCATGGGGCGTCACTGATGGACGACCGCACGCACGAGCGAGCCGCAGGCATCAACAGGGCGCGTGGTTTTACGCTCATCGAGATCATGGTGGCGTTTGTGATCTTCGCCATTATCGGAGTGATCAGTAGTCAGCTGCTATCGCAGACCATCGACAATCACGAAACCCTCTCCACACGAGGGGAGCGACTCAGCGAATTGCATCGCGCCATGGCCGTGATCCAACGGGACTTCTTACAGCTCGCCCGCCGTCCGATACGCGACGAGTATGGCGATGCCAAACAAAGTTTGCTGATCGGCACTGACGGTGCCGTTGAGTTCAGTCGTGTCGGGTGGCGCAATCCACTGCGGCTACCTCGCGCCGAAACCCAGCGGGTTGCGTATTTGGTGCAAGACAACAAACTCGTTAGGGGTTATTGGCCGGTGCTCGATCGAGCCCAGGATACGGAGCCTGCCTTTCAAACCTTGTTGAACGCGGTTGAGCGTGTGGAGTTTTTCGCCATCGATGCCAGCGGCAACGAGCACGCCTTTTGGCCGCAAGCGGGTGTGTCGCCCGACGATCCGGAACGTAGCTTGGTGGGCATTATGATGCAGGTCGAAATCGAGCCCTTCGGCGTGGTCGAGCGGATCTGGGAGGTGCCCAGTGTGTAAGCAGCGCTCGAGCGGTGTGGCGTTGGTCAGTGTGCTGCTGATCGTGGCCATTCTATTGGCGCTGACCAGCCGTCTGCTTGCCGGCCATAACCTGGTCATCAATCAGCATCAGAATACCTTTGAGTCCGATCAAGCCTTGCAGTACGCCTTGGGTGCCGAGACGCTCGCCATCCAGGCGCTGGTCGAAGACTTCACCACCCTCGGTCCGGGCAAGGATCACTTGAACGAAATCTGGGCGCAGCAAACGCTACCGTTCGAGCTCGACGAGGGCGGCTTCCTCGAGGCGCAGCTACGTGACCTCAACGGCTGCTTCAACGCCAACAGCGTACTCGGTAGTGCCGACAAAGCGCAGCAGCAACGGTTCAAACAACTGCTGCGTGTACTCAACGTGTCCGAGCAGATAGCCGACCACTGGAAAGACTGGATCGATAGCGACTTGGAACCCACCGGTTTCGGTGCGGAGGACTCCGAGTATCTCGTCGCGATGCCCCCATACCGCACACCCAATCAGCCGGTGTTGCATACTTCGGAGTTCGCCCTGCTCAGCGGCGTGGAGCAGGATCAAATTGCCGAGCTGCTACCGTTCATTTGCTTGTTACCGGATGTGGAGTCGAAGATCAACGTCAACACGGCGACAGCGCACACGCTGGCAGCCCTTGACGAGGGCTTGTCCCTTGCAACCACCGATCCGATCGCTGCCGACGTGCGGGAGTATGACGATGTGAAGTCGTTCGTCGATGGCTTTCCGGATTTCGCACCCGTCGCGGACATCCTGTCCGTGACCAGCGATTATTTCGAACTGCATGCCCACGCAGAAGTGGGCGAAAGTACAGTTACCTTACGTTCGCTCCTGTTTCGCGACCCAAGCAGTGGACAGGTCACGGTACTGATGAGGGATTTTGGTAAACTGTTCCGTTCCAGCTTGCAAATCACCACGGAAGAAGCTTCCTGATTCGCCTGATCACATGCCGCGTCTGTTCTTAAAAGTCTTAAGCGAAGCGAAACCACTTCCCGCGGAGGAAGGGGTCGCGCTCGAAGACCGCTTCGAGGTAGCTGTCGAATGGTTGATCAAGGAAGACGACGGGGCAGTGCGCGCCAACGGGTTGACCGATTACCGCGGACTCATGGACCTCGCCGACCCCAATGTGGAGTGGTTGGCGGATCCGGACAACACGGTCGTTGTCCTACCCAGTCAATTTGTACTCATGATTCAATGCGACGTACCCGGCCGCAGTGCGGCACAGATACGACGGGCACTGCCGTTCGCTGCGGAAGAATACGTCGCTTCCGACATTGAGTTGATGCACATCGCTCACGGCCCCATCAAACCGGCCCAGGCGGTGTTGTGCAATATCGTCGCGCACGAAGTCATGGAAAACTGGTTGGCGTGCTTCAATTCGGTCGGCGTGACACCAGGGTATTTTATTGCCGACAGTCAACTGCTAACCGACGACGACAATACCGTCGGGGTGTTGTTCGACGGCAGCGTTGCCCTGGTCGCCAGTGCCAATCAGGCGGCGACAGTGGATCGCGACAATCTCACGCTGGCTTTGAGCAGCCTGCTCAACGGACTCGACCACCCGAGACTATTGGCCATCAACGGTGAATTGACGGATCTCGAGCGTGGTCAGCTGGATGTGGAATGTATCATCGAACAGGTGCAAACAAGCGAATACGGCACGCTGGATTATCTTGCGGACCGTTTCGCTGAGCTTACTCCGATCAATCTACTGCAGGATCGCTATACGCCGGTCAGGCCCAACAATCCGAAACTCAAACGCTGGAACAGCATCGCGGCTCTAGCGGCCGGCTGGGCCGTCATCGCCTTTGTAGGCCTGGTTGTGCAGGGATTCTGGGCCAGCTCCGAAGCAGATCGATTGGAACAGGCGAGCTTCGATAAATATAAGGCGATGTTCCCGACCGAAAGTCAGCCGGTGACGCTGCAACAACTGCGGCGCACCTTATCGGCGAAGCTAGGCGTTAAATCCGACGCCACCGATGCCGCTAAGTTTGTCGATCTCACGGCGCACTTTGCCAATGCGGTTAAGCCGACCAATCAGGTCGTTAGCATCAATTACGCCGATCAGCGCGAAGAAGTGACGGTCGAGGTCATGCTCGATAGCTACGATGATCTCGAGGTCATCAAGTCCAAACTGGCGGCCGCTGACGTCGCCGTAGACGTGGCCAACGCCGAAGAGGAGGGCGACAAAGTGCGCTCACGGCTGCGCGTGAGGTATCAAAGCTGATGTTTGCGCAAATCGGACAGCGCTGGCGCCACTCCGGCCTTGGACGTGCGTTCCACGCGCGCGACAAAAACGAGCAGCGCATCATCCTGGTGCTCGCCGTGCTGGTCATCGTCAGCCTGCTCTGGGTCGTGCTCTGGAAGCCGGTATCCGACTGGCGCGCGATAGAAACCAACCGTCAAACGAACGCGCAACAGCTTCTCGATTGGATCAACGGTAACGAAGCAGCGATACGCGCCGCGGGCCGCAACGCCAACGCCAATCAAACCGGACGCGCACTCATCCCCTTGATCACCAAGGCGGCCGATGCGCACGAGTTGAAACTCAATCGGCTCCAACCTGAGTCCAACGGCGTGATCAGCGTGGTGTTGCAACAGCAGTCGTTCAACAAGATCGTCAGTTGGATTGCGCAGCTTCGTGAGAACAACGGTGTCACCGTACAACGAGCGAGCTTTGACGGTGCTGACGCCCCCGGCTACGTGAACGCTCAAATCCGTCTACACTGATCATTGCGGCTGACCTACAAGGTCAGTAATTGTGAAGAGTTGTCAGAATGTGATCTCGTTCACACTCATATCCAGACTTCCTTCAACGAACAGACTTGTGCACCTAATACACTAGTCCTCAAGAGTAGAGAGGCGGAACGGAGCACATGGACGATACCAAGAACTTTTTTGCAGCGGTTCACACACAAGCACACGGTCAGCTGATGAAGCTGATGGACGGCTTCTACAGCAACATAGAAGACGGCCTGTTCGAGCTTGCGTACGCGAACGACGACCAGGCGCAACAGCGCCGCGCTGTAGAATTGATGCGTGAGCTGCGTTTCAGACGTGAGCATCTCCTGTCGACGTTCGGCAAGCGTATGCAAAACTGCGCAGAAAGCTGGTTGAATGGTATTGAATCCGATCTTGGTTTCGTCGAAGAGCGTAGTTTGTCTCTCCGCATGGCTCAGACTTGCGACGGTCACTTTGGTCCTTTGTTGCAAACGATTGGCGAGCGCTGTGCGCACGCACTGCAACGTGATATCGATCGTCACGGACTGCCGTTTGCACCCGCCGAGATCAGTTACCACTTCGTGATGTCCTGCCGCAGCGTGAAGTTCGACAAACAATCCATCGCGCTCGTGCAAGCGTTGTTTGGCCGCTTTGTTCTCGACAGGCTCGGTGCGATCTACGGCACCATGAACAGCATGCTCGAGCAAGCAGGCTACGCGACGATGGGTGAGATAGAGGCGATCGTCGTCTCCAGCGCGTAACTCGCTACGTTTGATGACCCGCGGGGGTATTCTGCTGCCGCCGCCACAAGAATGCTTGTAGCGCTGTCGCGCGTCGATCGTAACGGCGCCGCTCTATCCGCTTATCGATGTGTCCGTCCGAATGCTGTCGGCGCGCTTGGCGCCGCTCTACGCCGGATCTGCGCTCACCCGTCCAGTGCCGATCCGTCATGATCTCAAAGCCCCTCGCTTTCCTCGGCCCAGAGCCTCTCGGTTTGTTCTGACTTGGCACCGTTGTCGATAAACGCGATCTCGACCTGCTGACGCGGTAGCCGTTTCACGATGGCGTGGTTACCGGCGACCTTGTGAATGACGTGACGCTCGGAGGATTTCATCGCCGATCCGTACTTCGCTTTAAGTGCGCCCGCCACTTTTTCGAACGTGAGACCCGTTGCGGTGACCGCAAAGGTGCCGCGAATGGCGATGGGGTGTTTGTCCGGGGACAAGATCAACTGAATTTCACCGTCCGCGAATTCCGGCGGCAGGTTGGGTAATCCCACGATGAAGGGTACGTCAGAGGGAAAATCGTGCTTAGAGTTGGGCGCAAAAGGGTTGCCGAATTCCACGCCGAAGCCGCCGTCCAGACGGTAGGGATTGCCGAGCGTGAAACTGTCGGCAAAGCGTATGGCGCGCCGTTGCTCGAGCACCAGCTGCCGCTTGTCGACGGCGTTCTGCGCTCTGTGCAGCGCCCTTTGTCGATCGTCGACTTGCGCCGTCCATTGCTCGAGCATGAGCGTATCCCGATACTCGAGCACAAAATCGTCCCCACAACGCGCGTCGATCTGACGCTGTTTGGCGACGATCCTCAATGCGTGAGCGTAGGGGGCATCGGCTGGACGGCGGGCATCGCCACCGAGGCCGTATTTGCGCGCCAGAGTGTTGTGCAGCCACGTAAAGATTTCGCCACAGGCGGTGTCTACCCACAGCACGACATGCATCGGCCTGCGCGCAGTGTCGAGCATGACGAACGCTCGTGCAGGGTGCCCACGCAGTTGCCGGGGGACCGCCGGGTCGCGCAGTATGCGCCATGGTGCGTGCAACCCCGGCGCGTACTGGGTCTGGTCCTGGCGCACGTGATCGACTCCTGGAAGCGCAAAGAGTTCTGCGCCAAGACGCTCTACGGCGAGTGGCTCACCCAGCGTCACCCCTAATCCGGCTTGGATAGTGCGCTGGCCTTGACTGGCCGCCACGGGCGCGACGATAAGGAAGAGACAGGCAGTGATGCTGAGGCGCAATTGGCGCTGTCTCAGCACACAAAGCGGCCTTCTTCGCGGCGGCGTGCGCACTCCCGTTCGATATTGTCGCAGCGGATCGCCATGCCGGGACTCTGAGAGTCGGTGACCCGGCACTCGTGCATGGTGTCCGCCAACTCGTTGTCCGCGATGGCCTCGAGCTTGTTCGAACAACCCGTCACCAAAACAATGACCGCCATGCATCGCAACTGTCGATACATTCACTTTCGCCTATGTGGAGCTATACAGAAAAAGTAGCTCGAAATCGGCAATTGTCGAGTTTAGGTCTCGCCGTCAGTTTCGGATGTGGCGCGGTCGGGGTCTTTCTTCTGCCAGGACTGCTGCGAGGATGGCTGAGTGTGTTGTTGGGCGATGAGTTTGTCTCGTCCGCTGCTCACGGATTCACCGACCCGATCGAGAGATTGATTGATCGAGCGACCTGCGCGGTTGAGCCATACGTTCCGCTCAGCTTCTTCGAAGACCTTGTCCTGCATCGGCTTGAGGATGTCGTCAGCGGTTCCGGACCCTTTGCGGTGACCGAAGAGGTTGATCCAGTACTCGGTTTTGCGGCCAAACCGTAAAACTTGATCGAAGTAGTGCGATGGCTTGCTGCCACCGAACAGCAGACCTGCAATGCCTGCGACGATGGACACGGGGATCAGTACCAGATCGCGCAAACCGTCGACAGCCAATTTGAGCTGGAACGCCGCCACATCCCAGGCGAGTTCCAGTCGTGATCGCTCCACCCCCTCAGACGCGTGCTCAGGGTCCGGCCGCGAGGCGTCTTCGACAGGTTGTTGGAGGCGATCAGACACTAGTGCTCCTGCCACTTGATAATTGCGAAGCAGGCGGGTCATTAAGTGGAAAGAGCACTAGCGTGCGCCCTCGCCGACGAGCACTACTTCAATGGTTTGAAGCAGAATGATCATGTCGAGAAGAATGCTGTGGTTCTTGAGATAGTACAAGTCGTATTGCAGTTTTTCCTTGGCGTCCTGCACCGAAGCTCCGTACGGATAACACAACTGCGCCCACCCCGTCAGGCCGGGTTTGATGCGGTGGCGTTGCGCGTAGTATTCGATCTCGTGTGCCAAGTGATCCACGAATACGGGCCGTTCGGGCCGGGGGCCGACCATGCTCATCTGTCCGGCGAGGACGTTGAAGAGTTGCGGCAACTCATCCAGCCGCGTGGTGCGCAGGAATTGGCCGACCTTGGTCGTGCGGGGATCGTTGTGGTCAGCCCATACTGCACCTGAGTCTTCGGCGTCGGCGCGCATCGTGCGGAATTTGATGACGCGAATCAGCCGTCCGTCCAAGCCCACACGTGTCTGGCGATAGAAGATCGGGCGCTTGAATTCACACAGGTACACACTGAGCGCGGTAAGGAGCATCACTGGCGACAGCACGACGATGAGAAACACTGAGGTCACGATGTCGAAGAGGCGCTTGGTCGCAGCACGATACCAAGTCGTATTGAATCCGTCGGAATAAACCATCCAGGAGCGCTGCAATAAGTCGACATCGAGCTTGCCCGCCTCGCGTTCCACGAAGTTCTGCACCTCGCACACCTCTATGCCGGACAAGCGGCAATCCATGAGTTCATCGAACGGGATCGTGACCCCGCTGTCCTGCGCCCGACGATCGTCGGATGCCACCACGATCTCGTCGACGTCCAGGCCTTCGCAGTACTCGAGAAAGCCCTGGTTGGGGTAGGGGAGGACCTTGGCGTCGAATGTGGAGACCACATCGTCGCTATTGGGCATTTCCACAAAGCCCAGAAGCACGAACGCTCGACGGTCCGAGCGGCGGCGCATGCGGCTGGCGATTTTCAGAGCGCGTTGGCCGGTGCCCAACACGAGGACGCGGCGCTTCATGAAATCTTCGTCGATGATTCTGGAGGAACCCCAGCGCAGCACCGCGACGAAGACGTAGGCTTCGATGGTGGAGAAGAGCAACACTCCGCGTCCTTCCGAGAGGTTGGGTGCGAAGTAGAGTATGACCGCCATGGTCAGAGTACCGAGGAGAAAGAACGCGACTGCGGTACGCAACATGACACCGACGTAACCTTCGCGCAAACGCGCCTCGTGTACGCCCATGGCCACATTGAAGAAGGTCAACACCGCGGCAAAGACGATGGCGAAGGCGGCATGCTCTGAAAAGCCGGGGAACGCACCGTAACGGGTGGCGTAGCCTGTATAGGCGCCTAGTGCAATAGCGACAGCCTCGACACCCGCGGTCATCAAGAACGGGGTGTGGATATAGTGGCGCAGTATCCTTATGTGGGCCATCTTATCTGAGCAATCTAGAGTGCTTTTGAGGCTACCAAGTCAACGTGTATTCGAACTTCGTGGATCCTGAGATCGCAGCTTCAACGCAAATTGTGGTTGAAGGTTGTTTGCGATGGTACCCGGCACTATACCAACCCAGGCGGCTTTCTTCTTCGCCTCGTGCCAGCCGCGCCTTCGCAGTTGGGAGTTTGAGTGCGGCTTGGACGTGTGCTCGCTGAATAGCAACCGTGTTTGCGTTCAACGTCACGTTGCACTCGGGGTGGCAGTGAAAGTGTGTCGCCACTGCGTGTGCGTCCTTACACTCGAGTTCATCGGTGATGGTCATGCGCCGATGTTGCGGTTCGAGCCGTACCGAGCGCCTGTGTAGCAGCGGGTCACCCAGGCGCAGGTATCCATCGTGTTCCCCAATGACCCGATCACCAGAGGCGGACCGGCTGAAATCCAGCAACCTTGCATTGGCCCGCCGACCCCACAAAAAAGGCCCCAGGATTTCGCTCTGATCCGTGGCATCGACGCACACGGTGTTGTGCGCTGCCGTGGTTCTGAAATGCCGACGCCACTGCGGGTAAGTGAAATAGTCGTACGTGTCGGGATCGACGAAGATTGCGAGCCCACCGATAGCGACGACTATGCTGAGCGCATCTGCGTGTCCGTGCGCGGCAATGGCGCCGAATCCGAGTTCGGCTACGTCCATCAAGACCGAGGCACTGTCGCTACCGCCACGGACACCGCTCTGCAGCAGGTGGTAGCCGCTTGCAGGCAGCGATACCGACTCGAGAGCAGGCGCTTGCCTGTGTTCTGCGGTCTGAGAGACCGGCAAGCGCCCGAGCCAATAGGCGGACTCGGATGTTTGCGACACATCAAGTGCGGTAGCTTGTTGGGGTACCACCGCCGCGACCATCTGCATCAACCCAGGGACGGAATTGCCGTGTTCCCCGAGATCGATCACGTAGCCGTCGTCGTGGTCGCCCAGCATCGGACACGTTCCGGTGCTGGCGGATACCGTATCGATAAACTGCGCCATCTTTATCAGACGCTGCGCATAGGCGGGGCTGAACGAATCGTCAGTGCGCGCAGCGAAATGTAAACACGCTATGTGGAACTGCGCGACGAAGAATTGATAGCCGAACGCATGTTCGGCGCCACAGCCGTCTTCGAACGTCTGCGCGAGCATTTCTCGTTCGAGACGCGTTTTGACCTCTGCTCGGATGGTGTTTGCTGTCGGTAGGTGGGCTAGGAATGCCGCACCCACATAAACCCCTGCGAGCTCACCGATGAGGTGATTGTTCGCGCTCGATCCGGATGACAGTTTGCTGTGTGTCTCGGTAAACAGCAGCTCCAACGTATGAATGATCTTGCGCAGGGACTGCGTTTCGATCTCGTAGCCACCGTCGCGCAATAACATCAGCGCCCACGCCCAGTTGATGATGCGGATTCCAAGCTCCAACGGGCTGCGCCAATTCATCCCATAACCGAACGGATTGGCCTCGATCCACGCCAGCATTTGACGCTCGCAAGCTTGCGCATAGGACACCTCACCGGTGATGAAGTAGGCGCGGGCCAATACCAGAAACTGGTGGTGGCGGTTGGGCTCCCAGACCTGCTTGCAGTCTCCTGAACGGGGCGCATCTCGATAGTCCAGGAACGCACACAGCTTGAGCGGCGCGTCGAGGCCTTGGTTCCAGTCCCGGTGCCAGTTGATGGGCTCACCGAGGTGGATGGCCTCGTGCTGGAAGAAATTCAACTGCCCAGCGGCAATCTGCTGGGCCTGAGCGGTCAGCGCTGCGAGGTAGGCCGAAGGGTAGCCGGACCGGTCCAGTCCGTGAGAGGGGCAGGAGAGCCCTTGTAGCGTGGTGCCTTCGGCAATGCGGGGCGGCTCGATAGACCCGCTGCGTATCTTGATCGCTGATATATAATTAGACCCTAACTCCTTGAATCTACTAATAATTTCAGATGGCTCCATGGACCTGAGCCGGTTCATGTACCAAGTGAGGGATTGCATATGCCTGTCCGTGACCTTCTTGCGGGCGGGATTATACGGGCTTCTTCGTCCACCGGGTCGTGATCCAGCTTCGTTTCTCGGGTGACACAGCGATTCGGTCGATGAGCGGCACTACGGCCAGCTGGATGAATACCGGACGTCGCGCGATTGGAAACGAGGGCGGCGATCCCACCCGCGGATTATCGGTGATCAATGACTTTCTAAGGCAGCGCCTCGATGACAATACGCGCAATTTCTGTCGCCGCCTGTAGCTCATTTTCCTTGCTGAGGCTGGTAAACAGGCTCACTTCGACGACGTAGCGCCCGACCAGGACATCGATCTCGCCGAGCGGTTGAGTGTTCCTCGCTTTGTCACCGATGCCTTCGATCGGCGGGTATTCGGTACCAAAATCAAACATCGAAGCCGCGCTCGACGCGGCATCGAATACCTGAACATTGATGTGGACGTCATCCGAGCTGCAGCTATGAAAAACGACATTGCCCATCGGCTCTGAAGACGGCGTCGGCAGGGCAACCGGAGTGCCAACGATTCCCTCGATCCTCTCCTGGCTGATCAGGGAGCAGGGCTTGAGCGCCACAGGCACGAGCTCGGCAGACTCGGCCGTATCCTTCCTATCGGGCGCTGACACCGCATCGGCAGGGCTGCCGACTTCTTCGTTGTTGCCACAAGCCGAAACGACGAACAACAAAGCCAACAGGCAACCAATCGATATCCACGTTGTCTGCATGGATGAGATCTCCCCAGACAAGCTTTGGGAACCTCAATACTAAACGATCTGCAGTAGCGGGGCTGGGGTCGGATCTCTAGCTGTCACGACACTATTTAACATAATATATATTATGCGCAAATAGCGTAGGGTCCCTCCAGTGGGGCACCGATCTATTCCCCGACGAGCTCCACAGAATCGGCCGTACCGACGAACGGCAGTGCTTTCGACTGATAGGTATAGGTGATGAGTCCGACGTACACCGAACTGCCGAAGCTGGGTGCCGGACCGGGGAAGTCGCCGTCACCGCGGTACAGTTGCCAGTTGTCGGCCTGCGCGCCGGGATTCGGGTTGGGTTGTTGCCAGTACGCGGTCAAAGTTCGATCTGAGTGACCGATGATGCGCAGATCGGCTCGGCCTAATGGCGCTGCACCGGTGCCTGCGTCATCGGATACCGACGACCCATTACGCGTGTTTTTGGCTTCCACGGTCAGCTCGTGGGTCTGGCGATGGCCGACGACGAGGAACGAGTAGTTTCGATCGCTCATGTCCGTCACATGCACCATCACGCCGGCAAAAGCGACAGGATCGTTCGAATGCGACGGCGGTTGCTGGGAGTCGGAAACCGTCCCGATGCCGACGTTACGAGCAATGTACTCGAACGGGAACGACACCAGCTTGACGTCGGCCCTGCCCTGGTTCCCTTCGTACCACAGTGTCTTCTCACCGCTGTTGTTCGTAATCTCTGCGCGATAGCGCCCGTTTGATCTGGCTACGTTGGGTACTGCCGAACCGTTGTAGGTCGTGTAATCGATCAGCGCGCCGTTTCCGGAGAAGTCGTCCGAAACTGTGACCGGCGGTGCGACCGGCGAACTGTTGACCGTCACATTGTCCGGGCTGCTGTCTTCCGTACTGTCATTAACGACGAGTCGCACGGTGTATGTGCCGTCCACGTCCGCGACGAAGGATGGCGTTTCGCTCGACGCGCCACTGAGCGTTGCGCTGCTGCCTGCCGGACGGCTTACGAAAGACCATGCGTAACTCAGGAGATCGCCGTCGCCGTCGCTGCTGCTGCCGCCGTTCAGGTTGACGGTGTCGCCCGTGTCCACGGACTGATCACCTCCGGCATTGGCCACGGGTGCTTGATTGCCGGAACTTGCGGTCACATTGGTTTGTGCGGCGGTACTATTGGCGAAGCCGTCGGAGACGATGAGCTGTATGACGAAGGTACCGCTCACGTCCGCGGTGAATGACGGCTGTGCAGCGGAATTGTCATCCAGTGCCGCGTTGCTGCCGGAGGGTGCCGAAACGATGTTCCAGGAATAAGTAATCAGGTCGCCGTCAGGGTCGCTGCTTGCCGTGCCATTCAGCGTCACCCAATCACCCACTTGCACGCTTTGATTGGAACCGGCGTTCGCATTCGGTGCTGAATTCTGACTTTGTGCGGTGACCGTGACTGAATCCGGGTTACTGGACAATTGTCCGTCTGACACCGTGAGCTGCACGACGTAGTTACCGGCGACGTCTGCTGTGAAGGACGGGTTGACGCTGCTGCTGCCGGACAGGCTGGCGCTACTGCCGGATGGGCGCGATGTAAACGACCAGGTATAACTCAGACTGTCGCCGTCCACGTCGGAGCTCGAACTGCCATCGAGCTGCACGAAGTCACCCTCGCCTACGCTGAAGTTCGCGCCGGCATTGGCGGTTGGTGCGCTGTTGGCGTCGCTGGCAACCACGTGCACGGTATCGGGGTCCGACGTTTGTGAGCCGTCATCGACGAGGAGCTGTATGACGTACGTACCGGCACGATCGGCTGTGAATGTTGGTCGCGCCGAGGCGGCATCCGTCAACGCGGCGCTGCTCGAGCTCGGCTTGCTGGCGAGCGACCATGCGTACGACAGCGGATCGCCGTCGGGATCGTTGCTGTTGGTGCCGTTGAGCGAGACCAAGTCGCCAGTGGTAACGTTTTGATTGGGTCCTGCATTGGCATTGGGCGCGGAATTGATTGAACTCGCGGTGACGACCATACGGTCACCGTTCGAATTCAATTCACCGTCATCGACCACCAGTTCTATCACGTACGTGCCGTCGGCGCCGGGTGTGAAGCTGGGGTTGACCGTGCCCGAATTGCTCAGCGCGACATTGCTGCCTACAGGCTGTGAAACGAAGGACCACGCATAATTCACCTGGCCGCCGTCGGGGTCGCTACTGCCGCTGCCGTCCAGGACGACCGTCGTACCGGTGCGTGCATTCTGATTCGGTCCCGCGTCGGCGACGGGTGCGACGTTGGACGCGTTGGCCGTAACCACAACATCGTCGGCGGTACTATCGGCCTGCCCGTCGTTGACCACCAGTCGCCAACGATACTGGCCGCTTACGTCGGTCACAAAAGTCGGATTGGGGCTATTGATCGAGTTCAGTGACGCTGAGCTGCCGCTCGGCAACGTGACGGCTTGCCATGTGTACGATAAGAGATCTCCGTTTGCGTCGGAACTCGCGGTGCCATCCAATTGCACGGTGGCACCTACGCCGACGATTTGATTCACGCCGGCGTTTGCCACCGGCACACTGTTCGTTGAGCTGGCGGTCACCACGATTTGATCTGCAACGCTGGTGCCGTTGTTGTCGGAGACGACCAGGGCTGCGATGTATTCGCCATCGAGATCGGCGGTGAAAGTCGGCGATACCGAATTCGCGCCCACCAGCGTTGCCGATGAACCGTTGGGAATGTCTTCAAGTGTCCACGAATAACTCAGCAGTGAACTGCTCGGCGAACGACTACCACTGCCGTTCAGTCTGACAAGGCTACTGGTCAGAACGTTTTGATCCGCGCCCGCATGCGCAACCGGTGAACCCGGTTCGTTTACACTGACGGATTTGGACTCGGTGTCTCCAGCGCCTTCGTCGTCGGTCACTTGTAACTCGACGACGTAAGTGCCGATCGTGTCAGGTATGAAACTGGGTGTCGGTGAGCTGGTGCCGGTGAGCACTGCGGTGCTGCCGTTAGGGGCACCAGTCAGGGTCCAAGTGTAGCTCAGCGGATCGCCGTCAGGGTCGCTACTTTGGGTGCCGTCGAGTTCCAGCGTGTCACCGGTAGTGCCGGAGGTGTCGTTGATGACGGCGACGGGTGCTGAATTGCCCGTGGCGCTCTGCGCGGAGCCGCTCGGGCTGTCGCTACTGCAGGCTTGAATGAATCCAGCGATAAAAATGGTGACGGCGACGGAGCGCCAAGACCTCGTCTGAGGATGTTTCGACGCAAAAAACTTCTTGCCACGCATACGCGCTAATGTCCTTTGATTCGTGATACTAGAGCGACTAACCCACATCTTGTGGGAAACCCTACTGTGTCCAAGTGAGATTAAAGTAGCAGTGAGAGCGCCACTCCGTGCGCACGATCACACTTTGTCGATTTCTTGACCAAACCTACTCTCAGTTCAAATTACTAAGCAGACATGCGTCAAAAAACGCGCACTGGAAGTTACTCAAACGGGCATCGCCCGAACATCGCGCGGGTTTCTCGAACCACTTTGTTCTACAGCTTCTAGCGGCGGTTTCGCAAAGCCGAACAATCCCAACTTGGATCGTCCCGCTCATGCTGGTGTCCACCCGGCAATCAAGCGGGGGCTGGCGCTGAACGCGATTCGAATCTAGACAGGGACGATTTGTGGCTTACACACACATCGCGCCGCGTATTCTATGAATGGGTTGCAACCAGTCAACCGTGACGGCACCGCAAAATCGTTACGAGTTGTTGCGGTTACCGGACTGTGATCAGGCGTGCTCTGCAATAACAACAAGATACGCGGCAAAGCTGAATGAAATCTAGCAAATATCTTTTTGCCCGCAAGTTTTGGCGTTGACCAATATCGCCATGTTTCCCGGCGGGTGCTGGTTTTCATGCATCAACTGATGCGCCTGACCCATCTGTTCGAACTGGAAAACCGTGGATAACGTCGGCTTGACCGAGCCGTTTTCGATCAACCGGGTAATCGCCCGGCATTGCTCGGTGTTGGCAATGTGCGAGCCTTGTACACGTTTCTGGCGCATCCACAAGAAACGCAAATCGATATCGCCGTTGTAGCCCGAAGTACCCGCACAGGTGACGACCATGCCGCCGATGTCGACCATGAATACGGATGTGGGGAACGTATTTTGACCGGTATGTTCGAACACCAACTTGGGACTGCGGCGTTCGCCGAGGACCTCCCAGAATTTCTTACCAAACGCGCGTACACCCTGGTTCCAGTTTTTCATCCCCGCTGCGTCGTCTAGATTCGGCAATCTGCCCCAGTGGGTGAACGTCGGATCCGTCCTGTCGATGACGCCGTGAGCGCCCAGAGACATGCAGTAGTCACCTTTCTCCTGATCGGAGACCACTGCGATGGGAATGCCGCCGGCTTCTTTCACGATTTGAATGGCCATCGAACCGAGCCCACCTGCCCCGCCCCAGATCAATACCGGGTCGTTCTCCTTCACGGTATTCGGTGCCCATCCTTGCAGCATACGGTACGCTGTGGATCCGGATGCCATGTAGCAAGCCGCGCTTTCCCAGGAGAGATTGCGTGGTTTGGGAATACATTGGTAGTGATCGACGAGGCAGAACTGTGCGAACGAACCGAAGTTCTCCTCGTAACCCCAAGCCGTGGTCGACGATGACAGCATGGGATCGATACCGCTCTGAATGTCACTGGCGTTCTCGTCCCACATACCGGCACCCAGCACGACGTGGTCGCCCACTTTGACGCTGGTGACCGCGTCCCCGACGGCCCAGACCACGCCGGCGCCGTCAGAGCCGCCGATATGGTACTTTTCCGGTGCGCCGTTGCGATTGCGCGCCGCGATGATGTCCACGGGGTAACCCAATCCGGACCACACGCCGTTGTAGTTGATCCCTGCTGCCATGATCCACACCAGGACCTGATGCGGTTGCATCTGCGGCACGTCCACAACCTCCGTGGCAAACGCCTTGGTAGGTTCGCCGTAACGTTCCGGACGGATCACCGACGCATACATTTTCGAAGGAAGCTTGCCGAGCTCCGGCGTTTCGCCCAGCTCATACAGTGATTTAGAGGTTGTGATTTCCATTTCTTTTACCGCTCTATCGTTGGATGAGGCTACCTAGCAGTCGTTTGATTTTCCACCATAAGGACGGCGCTGCTTCGTTGGATGCTGCTCCGGTAGATTCGAGGGATTCTAACCTGCTGGCGATTTCATCAAGTGAAAGGGCTAACAAATCTTGCAATCCGACCGGTTTACCGGTGGCTTCGGTGATCTGCGCCATGGTTTTGATCGCCAGCAGCGAGTGCCCGCCGATGGCGAAGAAATTGTCGTGGCGGCTGACCCGCTTTATGCCGATCATGTTCTGCCAGACCGCCGCTATAGTTTCTTCCAGCGGTCCTTCCGGGGCCACGTATTCGCCCGCGAAGTCGAGATCGCTGGGTTGCGGTAGCGCATGCCGATCGACCTTGCCGTTGGGGGTGCGTGGAATGGCGTCCAGAATCATGAAAAACTGCGGCACCATGTAATCCGGCAGTTGATCGCGCAAAAAGCTGCGCAGGTCACTGGCAGTGAGGTGGGCTTGCGCCTGTGCGACGACGTAGGCGATCAGGCGTTGGTCTCCCACCTTGATTTGCTTGGCGTGGACCACGGCATCGGCGATGACCTCGTGTTCCAACAAGGTGGCCTCGATCTGACCGAGTTCGACGCGGAATCCGCGAATCTTGACCTGGTGATCCAGGCGTCCGAGATGCTGCAGTCGGCCGTCCGCCATCACGCGTACGAGATCGCCGGTCTTATAGATCCGTTCGTCGGCATCAAAGGGGCTTTCGATGAAGCGCTCTCGTGTCAGGTCCGGACGGTTCAAGTAACCGCGAGCGACACCTGTGCCGCCGATGAAAAGTTCTCCGGGTACGCCGATGGGCAATCGGTTCATGCCTTCGTCCAGCACGTACAGCTGGGTATTGCGAATCGGTACGCCGATATCGATTTGCTCGGCATCGACGATCTGTGACGCGGTTGACCACACGGTAGTCTCAGTGGGCCCATATAAGTTCCAGAGCTCGACACCGTGCGACAGCAGCTCGTCCGCCAGGTCTTTCGGCAGTGGCTCGCCTCCGCACCAGACTTTGAACGCAGCCGGCGGCTGCCAACCTGCATCCAACATCAACCGCCAGGAACTCGGTGTGGCCTGCATGGCCGTGATGCCGTGTCGCGCATGAACGTCGAGTAGCGCATATCCATCCATCGCCTGGTTTCTCGTCGCGACGAACAACTTCGATCCGGCGATCAACGGACCGAACAGTTCCAACAGTGAGATATCGAAGGACAGTGTGGTCACCGCGAGAAACTTGTCGGTACTTTGCAGGCCCGGTTCTTCCACCATGCTAACGAGCAAATTCAGTGCCGCGGCATGGCTGACTTCGACGCCCTTAGGACGGCCGGTGGAACCGGACGTATAGATGACATAAGCGGCCAGGTCGGCAGCTGGTTCAATGACGGCTTGGGGTACGTCTGCTGCCGACCATATTTGCTCGACCACGATCGGCTTGGCTTCACCCGGCATGTCACCTGCGATGTCTTCGTGGGCAAGCACCCACTCGAGGCCAGCATCCCGGGCGATGTAGTCGAGTAGATCGCTCGGGTAGTCGGGATCCATAGGTATGTAAGCGGCGCCGGTTTGCAGCACACCCAGCAGAGTTGGCAGAACATCGACACTACGGCGCAACAGCACGCCGACGTGGTGCCCTTTCGTCACCCCCTGCTCTCGAAGCCGTGCCGCTACCTGGTTGCTCCGCTCGACGATCGCCTGGTTACTCAACGAGTGCCCGTTGCCGTCTTCGAGCGCAATTTTGTCCGGCGCTGCCAGCAAACGATCCATGACGAATCCGGCAAGGTTGTCGTGGGCCACGTCTTCAGCGCTGGTCTCGTTCCAGGCGTCGAATTGCACCACTTCGGCATCGGAGATGATGCTGTGATTGAGAACTGCCTCATCGGGAGCAGCGACGCAGCGCTTCAACATGCTTTGCAGGTGCGTGGTCAATCTGGCAATGGTCGAAGCGTCGAATAATTCCGTGTTGTACCAGATTTCAACGTCGTAGAGATCGCCCTCTTCGATGATCCACACTTGGAGATCCAGAGGTGAACCTACGACATCGAGAACTCTGTTCGTCACTTCACAGCCAGGCAGCAGCAGTTTCGGCGGCAGAGATTGCATCGACAATGTCGTCTGAAACAGCGGGTTGAAGGAGGCGTCGCGTACCGCTGGAACGGCATCCATGATCATTTCTAGAGGCATGTCCTGATAGCCTTGCACGTCGAGCAGAACCTGGCGCGTGCCGGCAACGATCTCGAGGAAGGTTTTGTCGGCATCGACACTGCAGGGAATCGGCAACACGTTGGCGAAGAGTCCGACGGCCGCCTCCAGCCGCTCATCGTCGGATCGATTGTGAAACGGCACCCCCACGACGATGTCCTCTTGGTGGGCGTACCTTTGCAGCAACACCACATACGCACTCAAAAACGTGGAGAACGGTGTGACACGATGGTGACTGCTGAAAGCGCGTATCTGTTCACACAAATCGCGGCTGAGCGATTGGCGGTGCCGTTCGCCGTCAAACGATTGCTGTTTGGGGCGCGGTCTGTCGGTCGGTAGGTTCAGACAGCCCAGCGGCTCGACGATGCGCTCGGTCCACGGGTCGAGGTGTGACTGCATGACGTCACGCGTGACGTTGGCACGCTGCCACGCAGCGTAGTCCAGGTAGTCTATCTCCATTGCTGCGAATTCGATGTCTTTCTCAGCCAGCAATGCATCGTAGGCAAGTTGCAACTGCTCCACGATGGCCACCAGCGACGTGTGGTCAGCGACAAGGTGATGCAGGCAGAGGGCCAATACATACTGATCGCCTAGATCGAACAACTGCCCTCTAGCAAGCGGCCCGGCGGCGATATCGAACGGCGCATCCACCCAAGCTTGTATCTGCTGTGACGACGACCCGCTGAGCGATGACCGGCCCAGCGTAATGTGACGTTGGGTCTGTACGACTTGCATCACCTGCCCATCCATCTCTGCAAACGCGGCTTTCAACACATCGTGACGGTTGATCACGGCCTCGAACGCCGCGGCGAATTTGTCGCAGTCGAGGGTACCGGAAATGTTGATGGCGCCCGCGACATTGAACGCGTTGATCGTGGGGTTTGCTTGTGTGACGTACCACATTGCCCTCTGTGCGTACGTGGCGGGAACGGTGAGTTCGTTTGACCGTCCGCGCTCAATGCGTGCTATGGGTGTCTGCATGTCGTTCGATACCTTGTCAGCAGCCCTGACACAGCTCGCCCAGTCGGCCACCGTCGGCGCGGCCAGGAAGTCCTTGAGACCTACGTTGACCCCAAGTTCGAGTTGTACTTTGTTGGCGACCCGGGTGAGTAGCAGTGAGTGTCCGCCGATGGCGAAGAAGTTGTCGTGACGGCCGACCCGTTCGATGCCGATCGCCTCGGACCAGATACCGGCAATGGTCTCTTCGACCTCGCCCACCGGTGCTTCGTATTCGAGTCCCGATTCGCCGTCGGTCGGTTCCGGCAAGGCATGGCGGTCGACCTTGCCGTTGGGCGTTCTTGGGAGCGCGTCCAGCGTGACAAAAAACTGCGGCACCATGTAATCGGGTAACAGCTGCTTCAAGTGGTCGCGCAGTTCACCGGTCCCGGTTTGTGTAACGACATAAGCGACCAAGCGCTGATCGCCGCTGGCGATCTCTTTGGCGTGTACCACGACGTCGTCTACGGTGTCGTGTTCGAGCAACGCCGCTTCGATTTGTCCGAGTTCGACACGGAAGCCCCGCACCTTGACCTGATGGTCGAGACGGCCCAGATGCTGCAAAGTGCCGTCGGAGCGGAGACAGACGAGATCGCCCGTGCGGTACAACCGTTCATCGTCGGATTTGAACGGATGTGCAATGAAACGCTCTGCGGTCAATTCAGGACGGTGCAGGTAACCGTGAGCCAACCCGGCCCCGCCGATGAAGAGTTCTCCCGGTACGCCGATGGGCAGTCGATGCAACTGCTCATCCAATACATATACTTCGGTGTTGGCGATCGGCTGACCGATATCGATTGACTCTGCAGAAGCGACCCTTGAGACCGTCGACCATACCGTGGTCTCGGTCGGACCGTACATGTTCCACAACTCGACCTTGTGTGCGAGTAACGCTGCAGCCAGGTCATTCGGTAACGGTTCACCTCCACACCAGACCTTGAAGTTCGACTGTGGTGCCCAACCCGCTTCCAGCAACAGACGCCAGGAACTGGGGGTCGCCTGCATGGCCGTGACTCGATGGGTGTCTTGCAGCGCGATCAACGCTTCACCGTCCATGGCTTCATCGCGTGAAGCGATGACCAATTGCGCACCGGCCAACAAGGGACCGAACAACTCCAGGACAGAGATATCGAATGACAGCGTCGTCACCGCCAGGAACACATCTTCCGCCGTCAGACCCGGCCGGTCTTCGATCATGGTCATGAGCAGATTGACGGCAGCACGGTGACCGATCTGTACCCCTTTGGGCCGACCGGTGGAGCCTGAGGTATAAATCACATAGGCGGTGTCGCCGACATCGACGATGACGTCCAGCGCATCTGCGCTATCCGACCAGATCTCATCCACCACCACACCGGGGGCGCTGCCGGGTTTCTCGGCAGCGACCGAGTTGTGCAGGACGATGCACTTGAGTTCGGCATCGTCGGCGATGTAGTTGAGCAGATCCGCCGGATAGGCCGGATCCAATGGCACATAGGCGGCACCGACCTGCATGACACCGAGCAGGGTCGGCAGTAGATCTACGCGACGTTCGAGCATCACGCCGACCCGGTCGCCGGAGGTCACCCCTTCGGCGCGCAATCGAGCGGCGACTTGGGCGCTCATGGCGACGATGTCCGATCCGGTCAGTGAGTGTTCGCCGCTGATCACGACGGGGGTCTCTATGCGTTGGCTCAAGCGGTCGACCACCAGACCGGCCAGATTGTCCGTCTGAACTTCGGGACGCTCGGTGTCGTTCCAGGCCTCGAACTGGCGTTCTTCGGCTGCAGTCAGCAGTGCGTGATCGCCGACGACGGCGCCAGGGGCATCGAGACAGCTCTGCAAGAGCTGTTCGAAGTGGCGGACCAGTCTCTGAAGTGTCGCTGACTCGAAGAGTTGATCGTCGTACCAGATCTCGATCTCCAGGCCGCCTTCGTCGTCTTCGAACAGCCACCAGTGCATGTCATAGGACGAAGCGTTGTTGAAGACGTCATACACGCTCGTTTCGAGGTCGCCCAACTGCAAGACATCGGGTTTCGACTGAAGGGAAAATCCGACTTGAAACAATGGGTTATAGGCGGGATCTCGAATGACCGGCACCGCTTCCATGATCATTTCCAGCGGCACGTCGTGTTCGGCTTGCACGGCATTGAGACGTTGCCGCGTAGTTGCCGTCACCGCTTCAAACGATTGCCGTGCATCGACACTACACGGTACCGGCAGTGTATTGATGAAGAGTCCCGCTGCACCCTCCAGGCGTTCGTCAGCAGAGCGATTGGTGAACGGCACGCCGATGAGCAGGTCGGACTGACGGGTGTAGCGCTCCATCAACAGTGCAAATCCGGAGAGCAGCGTCGTAAACGGGGTCACCGCGTTGGCGCGGCTGTAGGACTGTACTCTGCGACTGCACTCTTCTGTGAGCGGAGTAGTCAGCCGTCCGCCGGAGAACGACTGCACCTTGGGTCGCGGCAAGTCCGTCGGCAAGGCGATACAGCCGACGGGTTCTTGAATGTGTTCCGTCCAGGGTGTGAGTTTGCCCGCAAGATATTCCGGCGTTTTGTAGGTCTCCGCCCACACGGCATAGTCCACGAAGCCCAACTCCAGCGGTTCGAGCCGATCCTCGCAGTACAGCGTGTTGACGTCGCGGAATACGTTTTCCATGGTTTGCTTGTCAGACACGATATGATGCATGCGCAGAATCAACACATGCTCGCTACTGTCGACGCGAAACACCCGTGCTTGAAACAACGGGCCGTTGATGAGATCCATGGTTTGCGCCAACCAACGTTGGACGTCTTGTTGTAATGCAGCGCGTGTATGATCGGTGATCTCCAGGTCAAACGCACACGGCGCGTGAACGATTTGCCACAAGGTATCTCCGTCGTCGAAGAGCGTCGTTCGCAATGCATCATGGCGTGCGATGACGAGCTCGATCGCGTGCGTGAGCCGGTCGATATCCAGAGGTCCGCGAACCGCAACGGCTGCCGGCATCTCGTAAGCCTGTTGCGCAGGATTGGCCTGTTGAATGAACCACAGTGCACGTTGGCTTGCCGTCGCCGGGACTTTGATGGCGTCGCCGTCTTTGTACTCGTCGCGCTGGATGACCTGGATAGCAGGTAAAGTTGATGAGTCCGCGGCCGACGCGAGTGTCGCCCAGGCGATAGGCGTCGGGTCTTCCAGCAAATCCTTCAACGTCATGTCTGCGTCGAGCGCCTGCTTGACTTTGTTGGCGACTCTGGTGAGCAGCAGTGAGTGTCCGCCGATGGCGAAGAAGTTGTCGTGACGACCGACCCGGTCGACGCCGATCAACTCGGACCAGATACCGGCAATGGTCTCTTCGACCTCTCCGACCGGCGCTTCGTATTCGAGTCCCGACTCGCCGTCGGTCGGTTCCGGTAAAGCGTGGCGGTCGATCTTGCCGTTAGGTGTCCGCGGTAGCGCCTCCAAGGTGACAAAGAACTGTGGCACCATGTAATCGGGTAACAGCTGCTTCAAGTGGTCGCGCAGTTCACCGGTCCCGGTCTGTGTAACGACATAAGCGGCTAAACGCTGATCGCCGCTGGCGATCTCTTTGGCATGTACCACCACATCGCCGACGGCATCGTGTTCGAGCAACGCCGCTTCGATCTGTCCGAGTTCGACACGGAAGCCCCGTACCTTGACCTGATGATCCAAGCGCCCTAAGTGATGCAACCGTCCCGCGGCATCCATCCGCACTAAATCACCGGTACGGTACAACGTCTGTCCCGCTCTCTGTTCGGATGGGAACGGATGTTCGATAAACCGTTCTGCCGTCAACTCCGCACGGTTCAGATAACCCTGTGCCACACCGGCCCCGCCAATGTACAGTTCCCCCGGTACCCCGATCGGCAACCGATGCAACTGCTCATCCAGCACATACACTTGCGTATTGGCCATCGGTCGACCGATATCGATGGCCTCCGCCGCAGTCACCTTGGCCACCGTCGACCACACCGTGGTCTCCGTCGGACCATACAAGTTCCACACCCGGTCGGTACAGGCCAATGTGGTCTCAACCACATCCGGGGTCAGCGGTTCCGCCCCATACCAAATCGTATCCGTGGCTTTAGGACGCCAACCCGACTCCAACAACAACCGTCCCGTCGTCGCCGTAATCTGTAAAACATTGATCGAATGACGGTCGATCAGATCGACAATGGCTTCGGCATTGGCAGCCTCTTCACGAACCCCCAACACCAACGATCCCCCCACACACAACGGCGCATACAACTCCGGTACCGACATATCGAAAGAGTGTGAGGCCAGTGCCAATAACCGATCGGTAGATCCCAAACCCGGTGTCTGACTCAAACTCGACATCAGGTTCATCAGTGCACTGTGTGGAATGCGTACCCCTTTCGGCAGTCCGGTAGACCCCGATGTGTAAATCACATAAGCCGTACGATCCCGATCGTCTTGGGCACACGGTGACCACTCAGAGGCCGGTTCATCCACCCACAGATCTTCGATGAAGTGAACCGTCACCCCTTCCGGGACCTCCACCACATCGGCCAGACTGCGTTGGGTAATCAACGCACGCATCCCCGAATCGGTGACAATGTGGTTGAGTAGTTGTGCGGGATAACTGCTGTCCATGGGCACATAGGTCATGCCGCTACGTAGTACACTCAATAAACTCGGGATCAGCCGGATATCGCGTTCGAGCAACACCCCGACCACATCGCCGCGTGCAAGCCCCAGGTCAGAGACAGCCGTGCTGAGTGAGCTCACCTGTCGGCGCAGTTGGTCGTGACTCAGCTCATCCGCACCGGCGATAATGGCTGTGGTCTTCGATGCATCGCTGCCGAGAACAAAGTCGGCAAAGTTCGCAGCACCAGGCAGATCTGCCTGTGTGGCATTCAACGCCTCGAGTTGTCGCACCTCCTCCGCCGTGACCAGCTCCAACGCATCCAAACGCCGTGACGGCTCCGACAGACAATGCTCGAGGATGGCCAGGAAATGTGTGACAAAGCGACCGATGGTCTCAGGTGTGAACAAATGGTCGTCGTACCAGATCTCGAGGTCCAAGCCGCCTGCATCGTCTTGAAGCACCCACCAGTGCATGTCGTACGAAGAGGAGTGACTGAAGATGTCGTACACCCGTGTATCGAGGTCGCCTAGGCGCAGCACATCCGGCTTTGGTTGCAGCGAGAAGCCCACTTGGAAAAACGGATTGTAGGCGGGATCGCGAATGACCGGCACCGCCTCCATGATTGCCTCCAATGGCATGTCATGTTCCGCTTGCACGGCGTTCAGGCGTTGTCGCGTGACTTGAGTGACGGCATCAAACGACAAAGACGAGTCTACGTGGCACGGTACCGGTAGTGTGTTGATGAACAATCCCACCACATCCTGCAGTCGTTCGTCGGCGGTGCGGTTGGTAAACGGCACACCGATCATCAGGTCTGCTTGGCGCGTATAGCGTTGCAGCAGAATACCGTAGGTGCTCAACAAAGTAGCAAACACCGTGATGTTGTGTGCTTGACTGTAGCGCGACGCTTGCGCGGCAAGTGCGTCCGGCAGCGACGTCGTGTGCCGTTTGCCGGAGAACGATTGTTGGCGCGGCCGCGGAAAATCGGTCGGCAGATCGATGCAGCCGACAGGTTCATCAATATGATCGGTCCACGGGTACAAGCGTGACGCGAAGTACTCCGGCGTTTTGTGCTGTGTCGTCCACACCGAGTAGTCGCCAAAGCTCAGCGCCGTGTCATCGAGACGCTCGTTCACATAGGCCGCGTCGACGTCGGTGAGGATGTTCAACATCGTCTGTTGATCGGCAACGATGTGATGTACACGCAATCCCAAAACGGCGCGCTCGTCATTCACCCGATAGAGGCGTGCTTCGAATAGCGGTCCGGATCGAAGATCGATGCTGGTGGCGAGCCACTTGTCTACTGCAATGCCCAGGCGGCTTTCTCCGGGGACGTCAACGATTTCGAAGTCGACCTGCACGTCCTCATGGATACGCTGCCAGAGCTGCACGCCGTCGTCTTCTAACGTCGTTCTCAGCGCATCGTGACGCGCCAAGACCAACTGCAGAGCCGCATGGAGACGCGCAACATCCAGATGACCGCGAATTTCCGTGGCGGCGGCAATCTCATAGGCATGCTGTTCCGGATTAGCTTGTTGAATGAACCACAGTGCGTTTTGACTCGCTGTGGCAGGAATCCGTAGCTGACCGTCGACGATGTAGTCATGACGGTCATAACTCGTAATAACCGGAAGCGTTGCCGTCTGTGAAGTTTCCGCAAAACGCTTGGCCCAATCCGCAACCGTGGGGTCTTCGAGGAGATCGCGCATTGGCAGATCGATCTCCAGCTCTTTCTGTACGCGGTTGGCGACCCGGGTGAGGAGCAGTGAGTGTCCGCCGATGGCGAAGAAGTTGTCGTGACGACCGACCCGGTCGATGCCGATCAACTCGGACCAGATACCGGCAATGGTCTCCTCGACCTCGCCCACCGGCGCTTCGTATTCGAGACCTGTATCCCCGTCCGCCGGCTCCGGTAACGCTTGCCGGTCGACCTTGCCGTTAGGTGTCCGCGGTAGCGCCTCCAACACCACAAAGAACTGCGGCACCATGTACTCCGGTAACCGCTCCTTCAGATGATCGCGTAATTCATTGGCCGTCGCCGCCGTCATGGCCTCCATGACGGTGTAAGCGACAAGCCTTTGATCGCCGCTGGCGATCTCTTTGGCATGTACCACCACATCGTCGACGGCATCGTGTTCGAGCAACGCCGCTTCGATCTGTCCGAGTTCGACACGGAAGCCCCGTACCTTGACCTGATGATCCAAGCGCCCTAAGTGATGCAACCGTCCCGCGGCATCCATCCGCACTAAATCACCGGTACGGTACAACGTCTGTCCCGCTCTCTGTTCGGATGGGAACGGATCTTCGATAAACCGTTCTGCCGTCAACTCCGCACGGTTCAGATAACCCTGTGCCACACCGGCACCGCCAATGTACAGCTCCCCCGGTACCCCGATCGGCAACCGATGCAACTGCTCATCCAGCACATACACTTGCGTATTGGCCATCGGTCGACCGATATCGATGGCCTCCGCCGCAGTCACCTTGGCCACCGTCGACCACACCGTGGTCTCCGTCGGACCATACAAATTCCACACCCGGTCGGTACAGGCCAATGTGGTCTCAACCACATCCGGGGTCAGCGGTTCCGCCCCATACCAAATCGTATCCGTGGCTTTAGGACGCCAACCCGACTCCAACAACAACCGTCCCGTCGTCGCCGTAATCTGTAAAACATTGATCGAATGACGGTCGATCAGATCGACAATGGCTTCGGCATTGGCAGCCTCTTCACGAACCCCCAACACCAACGATCCCCCCACACACAACGGCGCATACAACTCCGGTACCGACATATCGAAAGAGTGTGAGGCCAGTGCCAATAACCGATCGGTAGATCCCAGACCCGGTGTCTGACTCAAACTCGACATCAGGTTCATCAGTGCACTGTGTGGAATGCGTACCCCTTTCGGCAGTCCGGTAGACCCCGATGTGTAAATCACATAAGCCGTACGATCCCGATCGTCTTGGACACACGGTGACCACTCAGAGGCCGGTTCATCCACCCACAGATCTTCGATGAAGTGAACCGTCACCCCTTCCGGGACCTCCACCACATCGGCCAGACTGCGTTGGGTAATCAACGCACGCATCCCCGAATCGGTGACAATGTGGTTGAGTAGTTGTGCGGGATAACTGCTGTCCATGGGCACATAGGTCATGCCGCTGCGCAGTACACTCAATAAACTCGGGATCAGCCGGATATCGCGTTCGAGCAACACCCCGACCACATCGCCGCGTGCAAGCCCCAGGTCAGAGACAGCCGTGCTGAGTGAGGTCACCTGTCGGCGCAGTTGGTCGTGACTCAGCTCATCCGCACCGGCGATAATGGCTGTGGTCTTCGATGCATCGCTGCCGAGAACGAAGTCGGCAAAGTTCGAGGCACCAGGTAGATCCGCCTGTGTGGCATTCAACGCCTCGAGTTGTCGCACCTCCTCCGCTGTGATCAGCTCCAACGCATCCAAACGCCGTGACGGCTCCGACAGACAATGCTCGAGGATGGCCAGGAAATGTGTGACAAAGCGACCGATGGTCTCGCCACGATACAAAGTGTCGTCATAGAGGATGTCGACTTCCAGGCGATCGCCGTCTTCCAGTACCCACCAGTGCATGTCGTACGACGCTGCATCGGGTAGCGCTGGGTACGGCTGTGTCTCCACACCGTCGAGGGTAATCGGCGCAGGTTTGGGCTGCAGCGAGAAACCGACTTGAAATAACGGGTTGTAGGCGGGATCGCGAACGACCGGCACCGCCTCCATGATCGCTTCCAACGGTACGTCCTGGGAACCTTGGACCGACTGCAGCATCGCCCCGATATCTTGGAGCACCCCGACGAACGGTTTAGTCGAATCTACTGTACAAGGTACCGGTAACGTGTTGATAAATAAACCAATGACATCCTGGAGTCGTTCATCCAATGCCCGGTTGCTGAACGGTACGCCGACCATGACCTGGGATTGACGCGAATACTGCTCGAGTAAAATGGCATATGCGGTCAGGAGCGTCGTAAACACCGTGGTGCCCTGATCGCGGCTGTAATCGCGGATAACGTGGGTCAGTCGATCGGGAATCTCGAAGTAAAACGGCTGGCCCGAAAAAGTCTGTCGCTTTGGCCGTGGGAAATCGGTCGGCAAATCGATGCAGCTGACGGGCTCTTGAATTCTCGATTGCCAAGGCTCTAGCTGAGTCGACAGGTAAGTGTCTGTGCGATAGCTTTCCGACCACACTGCGTAGTCCGGAAAGTCGACGCTGAGGTCGGGTAAGTCAGCGCCGGTGTAGCTTGTACTCAGCTCCTGGGCGATGTTCATCAGGGTTTGCTGATCCGAGATGATGTGATGCGCCCGCAGACCCAATACCGCATGCTCACCGCCGATCCTGAATAGATAAGCGTCGAACAGCGGACCGGTAGCCGGGTTCATCGGGCTCATCAGCCAATTGTTGACCGCCGTACGCAGTGCTACTTCATCGGCAACGTCGATCACGACGAGTTCTTGATCCGAGCTTGGTTGAATCCACTGCCACAATTGCGCGCCGTCATCGGACATGTGGCTTCGCAACGTCGCATGCCGAGCGATCAAATTCTTCACTGCCTGCGCCAGGCGAGGAACGTCCAAGGTGCCCTTCAGCTCGAATGCGATGGGAATGTCGTACGCATGTTGTTCCGGATTGGCTTGATGGATGAACCACAATGCACGCTGACTCGCGGTGGCGGGTACACGCAGTTGCCCGCCTTGCTTGTACCGATCGAGATCGATGACTTCTAATGGCGGGATGGCTGCGGCGTTGTCGCTCGGTTGGCCAAACAACGCAGACCAACTTGAAATCGTGGGGTCCTCGAACAGATTCCGTAAGGGGATGCTCTGTTCGAGTTCTTTCTGTACGCGGTTGGCGACCCGGGTGAGGAGCAGTGAGTGTCCGCCGATGGCGAAGAAGTTGTCGTGACGACCGACCCGGTCGATGCCGATCAACTCGGACCAGATACCGGCAATGGTCTCCTCGACCTCGCCCACCGGCGCTTCGTATTCGAGACCTGTATCCCCGTCCGCCGGCTCCGGTAACGCTTGCCGGTCGACCTTGCCGTTAGGTGTCCGCGGTAGCGCCTCCAACACCACAAAGAACTGCGGCACCATGTACTCCGGTAACCGCTCCTTCAGATGATCGCGTAATTCATTGGCCGTCGCCGCCGTCATGGCCTCCATGACGGTGTAAGCGACAAGCCTTTGATCGCCGCTGGCGATCTCTTTGGCATGTACCACCACATCGTCGACGGCATCGTGTTCGAGCAACGCCGCTTCGATCTGTCCGAGTTCGACACGGAAGCCCCGTACCTTGACCTGATGATCCAAGCGCCCTAAGTGATGCAACCGTCCCGCGGCATCCATCCGCACTAAATCACCGGTACGGTACAACGTCTGTCCCGCTCTCTGTTCGGATGGGAACGGATCTTCGATAAACCGTTCTGCCGTCAACTCCGCACGGTTCAGATAACCCTGTGCCACACCGGCACCGCCAATGTACAGCTCCCCCGGTACCCCGATCGGCAACCGATGCAACTGCTCATCCAGCACATACACTTGCGTATTGGCCATCGGTCGACCGATATCGATGGCCTCCGCCGCAGTCACCTTGGCCACCGTCGACCACACCGTGGTCTCCGTCGGACCATACAAATTCCACACCCGGTCGGTACAGGCCAATGTGGTCTCAACCACATCCGGGGTCAGCGGTTCCGCCCCATACCAAATCGTATCCGTGGCTTTAGGACGCCAACCCGACTCCAACAACAACCGTCCCGTCGTCGCCGTAATCTGTAAAACATTGATCGAATGACGGTCGATCAGATCGACAATGGCTTCGGCATTGGCAGCCTCTTCACGAACCCCCAACACCAACGATCCCCCCACACACAACGGCGCATACAACTCCGGTACCGACATATCGAAAGAGTGTGAGGCCAGTGCCAATAACCGATCGGTAGATCCCAGACCCGGTGTCTGACTCAAACTCGACATCAGGTTCATCAGTGCACTGTGTGGAATGCGTACCCCTTTCGGCAGTCCGGTAGACCCCGATGTGTAAATCACATAAGCCGTACGATCCCGATCGTCTTGGACACACGGTGACCACTCAGAGGCCGGTTCATCCACCCACAGATCTTCGATGAAGTGAACCGTCACCCCTTCCGGGACCTCCACCACATCGGCCAGACTGCGTTGGGTAATCAACGCACGCATCCCCGAATCGGTGACAATGTGGTTGAGTAGTTGTGCGGGATAACTGCTGTCCATGGGCACATAGGTCATGCCGCTGCGCAGTACACTCAATAAACTCGGGATCAGCCGGATATCGCGTTCGAGCAACACCCCGACCACATCGCCGCGTGCAAGCCCCAGGTCAGAGACAGCCGTGCTGAGTGAGGTCACCTGTCGGCGCAGTTGGTCGTGACTCAGCTCATCCGCACCGGCGATGATGGCTGTGGTCTTCGATGCATCGCTGCCGAGAACGAAGTCGGCAAAGTTCGAGGCGCCAGGTAGATCTGCCTGTGTGGCATTCAACGCCTCGAGTTGTCGCACCTCCTCCGCCGTGACCAACTCCAACGCATCCAAACGCCGTGACGGCTCCGACAGACAATGCTCTATCAGCTGCTCGTAGTGCTTACTGAAGCGCTCGACGGTTTCCCGCGTATAGATGGCGTCGTCGTACCACAACTGCAAACCAAGGCTGCCGTCCGCTTCGTCCAGCATCCAAACTTGCAGGTCGTAAACGGACGCATGCGGATGTAGTTGCAGGTCACGGCTCTCACACCCGGTCAGCTTCAAAACGGTGGGTGGAGGCTGTACGGAAAAACCAACCTGATACAGAGGATTGAATGCCGGATCGCGAATGACGGGTAACTCTTCGATGAGGAGCTCCAGCGGCACGTCTTGATTCGCTTGAATGGAAGTGGAGACCGACCGCACTTCCTGGAGATTGGTTAGAAAGTCGGCGTCTGCATCGATTCGGCAAGGTATGGGCAACGTGTTGATCAGCAGCCCTACGATGTTGGTCAGGCTATCGTCCTCACCGCGGTTGGCGAAGGGTACACCGACAAAGATTTGTTCCTGCCGGGTATAACGCTGCAAGAGCGCGGCGTAAGCAGTCAGCAGCGTCACAAAGACCGAAACGCGGTTTTCGCGACTAAAGCGGCGAATAAGATCCGTTAGGTCGTTGTCAAGCGTATAACGCAGCTCGTTTCCCGAAAAGGACTGCTCGCGGGGTCTTGCATAATCCGTAGGCAAGTTGATGCAGCCAACGGTTTCAGTGATGCGCTCGCGCCACACGTTGAGCTTGTCACTGATCGAATCCAGATTCTTGTTTTCGAGCTGCCAGACCGCGTAGTCGCCATAGTCGATGCCCTGCTCGGTCGCAAGCCACTCCGTGCGATTGACCGCGCTTGCATATCGGGCCTCTATTTCACGCGCGACGAGCTCGGTCGAGACGTGGTCGACGATGATGTGGTGGAAACGCAACACGAGTGCATGTTGCGTGTCGCCGAACTTGAAAATTTTGACTTGAAACAACGGGCTTCGCGACAGGTGCATGCGCTGCCCGAGCCAAGTAGCGATGGCTTCTTCATAGTCATTCCATTCCCGGCAAGCCACCACGGGGATCGCCGGTTGTGCGCTTTCGGGGATCACTTGCCACACGGCATCGTCGTCCTCGAAGAAATTGGCGCGAAGCGCTTCGTGATGGTTGACGGTGTCGGTGATGGCTTTGATGAGCGCATCGGTATCGAGCGCGCCGGTCAGTTCCACAGCGATCGGAATTTCGTAGGCACGGCAATCCGGATTCAACTGATGTATGAACCACAATGAGCGCTGGCCGTAGGTAGCCGGGAGCCGGTATTTCTCCTCCGAAAGCTCCAACCATTGAGATTCAGCGTGCGTACTGCTCATCTTCGCACTCACTACTGCGCATTGAAGCGCTCGCGCGCCACTTTCTTGATCGGTGTGCCGACCGGTTGTGCATTGCCTTTGACGTTATCGAACACGGTTGCCCACGCTTCGATGACCGGTTGCTCAAACAACTCTTCCACCGGCACCTTTTTTTGCAGCCCTTTCTGAGCGAGTGCACAGACCCGGGTCAATAGCAGTGAATGACCGCCGAGTTCGAAAAAGTGATCCTGCGTTCCGACTGTGGCCAAGCCTAAGGCTTTTTGCCAAATCTCGACAAGGGCAGTTTCCGTATCCGTGCTGGGTGCAACGTATTCTGTCGATACTAGAGGGCGGTCGTCCATGTGTTCTGCGTTCCCTTGAGCGTCCACCAGCGGCGTGCGATAGCCGCGCAACGCGTCGTTGGGTTCGGTCGGTGTCACCAACACACGATCCAAGTGCAGATTCTTGAGAATTCTATCGATCTGCACCATGCCCTCGTCGGGGGCAATACCCGTTTCCTGATCGAGTTCTTCCTGTTCGGGCGCATCCGCTGCCAACACCGAGGGATCGACCTTACGCATCTTGAAGTCGCGCACCGCGACCAGAGATCGGTGCGAGTCGCCATCGACGATGTCCACATCGAACGCGACGAAGTCATCGCCCTCTTGTGGCCGCAAACGAACCAGAGAGACGATGTGTGCGCTGATGTCGGCAAACACGTCGACGGAGCCATAACCGAACGGAATCAAAAGTTCGGTATTGGGATCGCATCCCGCCAGGCGTTGAGCGCCCGCCGTGGCAATGTCCAGCAGAGCCGGATGTAACGGAAAAATGTCGACGTCGCCGACGTAGGCGGGATCGAGTCGGAGCTCGATGACCGCTTCGCTCTTGCCAAAGCACAAATCGGTGACGCTGTGCCAACGGGGACCGAATATGGCGAAGTCTTCGACGTAGGCGAGTTGGGTGTCGACCTGCTCACATCGGCTGCGCGCTACCGGCACGTCGTGTTCCGCCGGGCTTCCGCTCAGTTCACTTACGCAACCGGTCGCATGTTCGATGGATTCCTCGTGGCTGGATATGGCGAAATCGTACCCAGCGCCGCCGGTATCCTGTAGTAGCACGCCGATCTGACGGCGCTCGTCTTCGCGCAATGCAAACAGTTCCAGGAAATTCACGTCGGTGATGGTCATTTGCCGTTGGCCGGTCTCGGCTGTGTAGGCCATGGCCGCCATATTGATATATCCGGTGCCCGGAATGAGTGCGGTCCGCTCAAGATTACGGTGCTCGTCCAACATCCAATGACGGTTTCCCGAGGCGACGAAATAGCGTTGCGAGCGGCCATCCTCTGAAGCGTGACTTTCGAACAACGGATGCGAAATCTGTGCGCGGCCGGCAATCTTGCTGGAAGCGTTCTCCCAGGCATCCCAGGCCACGGCCATGGCTGGAATCCCGTCCTGTCGTAGCGTGTTGACGTACGTATCGACGAAGGCGTTTGCCGCCGCGTAATCGATCTGGCCCGCCAGTCCCATATCGACGCTCATCGATGAGAAGAGCATCAAGAAATCCAGTTCGAAACTTCTGGCGGCATCGCCGATCACCCGTGTGGCCTCCACCTTGGGTGCGAACACGCGTTGCATGGATGACGCTTTCTTCGTAGCGAGCAGCTCGTCCTCGACGGTGCCTGCAGTATGGAAAACACCTTTCAGCGGTAAGTCAGGTGTGTCCAGCGTATTTAAGACTTCGGTCACTCCTGTCGGATCGAGCAGGTCTGTCGGGATGACGCTGACTCTGCTGTCGACCTCGAGATCGGCGATCTTGCCGGAACTATCCGGGCGCACGAGTAAGGCGACTCGGTTCTTTCCTGCAGCGAGGATCTTCTGGGTGAGCTGACGCGCAATGAAGCCCCGACCACCGGTAATCGCGTACGTGGCGTTCTGGCCGAAGTCGTATGTCTGCGCTTCGTCGCTGGTGGTCACCAACGTGTAGTGGGGTACCAACGCGCGTCCCTGTCGCAACGCAACGGTGCTCCAGTTCTCTGCTGCGAGCGTCTCGTCGTGCACGACGCGCACCAGCAATTTGGCGAGATGAGCAGCACCTCCTTGCAACATGGGTGCTTGCAACATGGGTGCCACATCGATCACCTGGGTTCGCAGCGGTTCGATTTCCGTGGCCATCACGCGCGAAGCGCCGAGGACCATCGAGACTTGCGCGCGGCTGACCGCCTCACCCGCGATCGAAAACTGGCGCTGAGTCAGAAAAGTGGCGCGCACGCTGCCTTCGGCCAGATCGGCGATGACTTTGGCGATGGTGACTGGCACGTCGTACGCGAGTGCTTGCAGACGCCGGTCAGTCTCATCGCCGCCCGAGCCCTCCAGACACCACCCATAGACGAGCTGCCAATCCCCGGACAACCCGTGACTGGTTTCGTCGATCAAGCCATGCAACGTCGCCTGGAGCTGCGGATTATCGATGGACAGCTCCAGCGCATCGATGGCATCGAGCGTGATGCGCACGAGGTTGGCGCCGCCACTCTCGTATTGACTGGCGATGCGTTCGAACAAAGCGGATCCGTCGTCGAACAGCATCACGTTGGTCGCAGACGATGCGGAGAATTCCCCGCATGTGTGCTCGAGCCATTGGTGTTGGTACAGCCAGGCATCGAGATCGTTACGCACTGACTCCGCATTCGTCGCGGCACCAACGTGTAAGTCCAGTTCCGACGACTCGGTTTCTATCCAATACTCGCTCTTGTTGAAGGCGTAAGGCGGCAGCGGTACGAGATTACCGTCTGTCTGTACTCGAGCCCAATCGACGGGCAAACCTTGGGCCCAGAGTTCGCCGAACAGTTGGCGCAGTTCGTCTGCGCACTCCTCTTTGACGGGCATGGTCACATGGGTGGTGGCCGCCTTGCCCCGACCTTCGTGCTGACGTACGAAACTGCTGAGCGTGCTGCCGGGCCCTACCTCGATAAATGCGGCTTTGTGTTGCTCCAGCAGCAGGCTCGCACCTTGGGAAAAATTCACTGTGTGCCGCAGATGTCGAATCCAATAGTCGACCGATGTCGCCTCCTCTGCAGTGAGGAAAGCGCCGGTTGCGTTACAAACCACCTGGCGCGACGGGGAGCTGAACGATATACGCTCTAACCCGGCACGATATCTGTCCAAAATTGGGTCCAGCAGCGAGCAGTGCCCTGCACTCTTTACGGGTACCCGTCTCACCTGTAACTCGAGTTCTTCACACTTCTGCACCGCCGCATCGATGTTGTCATGTCGTCCCGACAGCACACATAGTGTAGGCGAGTTCACGGAGGCCACTTCCACGCCGAGCTCGAGCACCGGAGAAAGTTCGTCTATGTTGGCCAGCACGCTGATCATGCCGCCATTGGTGATGGTCGCCGTCAATTCTCCGCGCAGACACACGAGAGGGATCACTTCTTCGAGAGCAAACACCCCGGCGATGGTGCACGCAGCGTAGTCCCCCAAACTGTGACCGATCATTGCTTGAGGCTCGATGCCGAGTTCGTCTATCAACAGGTCTGCCAACGCATACTGAATAGCGAATATTCCGGGGACGGCTAGAACAGGATCCTGAAAGCGTTCAGACAGCCGTTCTCGTTGATCCTCGCTTGCGTATAGGAGTTTGCGCAGTTCGTTTTGTAAATTCTCGGGCATCAGCGCCAGGCATTGCTCCAATCGCGTCTCGAAGCCCGGCCAGTTTTGCGCGAGTTTCAGTGCCATGCCGGGGTACTGACTGCCGCCTCCGGCAAAGAGGAAAACCGGCACGGGGATTTCTTCGTCCACATCGAACGCGCGCGTGGGTTCATTCAGTCGCGCGATGAGATCAGCTTTATCGCAAGCGACCACGCTGGTGCGGTGCCCGAAATGCTTTTTACGCTCGATCAAAGTGTGTGCGACGTCAACCAGCCGTTCGTCAGCGCAAGGTCCGGCCAGTGCGAAACGCAATCTCTGCCGCGCGCCTTCGAGTGCTTCTCTATTCTGGGCCGACAGCGGGAACAACAATGGACCGTGTCGACCAGCCTCATGTTTGTCACGCAGCGGCGCTTCTTCGAGTATCAGGTGAGCATTGGTGCCGCCAACGCCGAGCGAATTGACCCCGGCGCGTCTCGGGGTGTCGCCTTCGTCCCATGGACGCCAGTCGCCGGAGACATAGAAAGCAGAATCTTCGAAGGCACATTCCGGGTGAGGCTCACGGTGATGTAACAGTCCGGGAATTTCTTCGTGCTGCATGCATAGAACGGCTTTTATGAGACTGGCCACGCCCGCTGCCGTATCCAGGTGACCGATGTTCGGTTTTACAGAGCCGAGCGCACAGAAGTTCGTCTGGTCAGGCGATCCGTAGACATGTTGCAACGCCTCGACCTCAATTGGGTCACCTATCGCGGTGCCCGTGCCGTGCGCTTCGATGTACTTAACGGAGGTCGAATCGATATTCGCCAAAGCCATGGCTTCTGCGACGGCGCCGATTTGTCCCTCGACACTGGGTGCCATGTACCCGGCTTTACGCGAACCGTCGTTGTTGACGGCGCTCGCCAGGATGACCGCATCGATGCGGTCGCCATCGTCGATGGCGTCTTCGAGCAACTTGAGCAATACGACGCCCGCACCGCTGCCGAATATCGTGCCACGACTGTCGATATCGAACGCGCGGCAGATACCGTCCGGCGCGAACACTTCGCCTTCACGGTACAGATAGCCAATGCCGTGCGGTACCTCGATGGTCGCGCCACCGGCCAGGGCCATATCGCACTCGCCATTGAGCAGGCTCTGACAAGCCATGTGCACGGCGACGAGCGAGGTCGAGCAGGCGGTCTGGATGTTGATGCTGGGGCCGTGCAGATCGAGACAATAACTCACGCGGGTGGTCATGAAGTCCTTATCGTTGCTTGCGTGACGCACGAACAGCAAATCCGTGTCGCGCATGACTTCCTTGTTGGTCAACAGATTGAACGGCATGTATGCGTTGTGACCGGAACCGCCGAACACACCGACTTGCGCATCGGTGTGGTTGCCGTAACCGGCAATGTCTAATGCTTCCCAGCAGCACTCGAGAAAGTGTCGGTGCTGCGGATCCATCAGTCTCGCTTCGAACCGGTTGATGCCGAAGAAGTCAGCGTCGAAAGACGGCATGTCATCCAGAGGAATGGCGCACCTGACGTAATCGGGGTGATCCAGCAACGGTCGCGGAACGCGTTTCTCCAACAACTCCTCGTAGCCGTAAGTGACGCGGTTATCTCTACCGTCGCGCAGATTTTGCCAGAACGCCTCCGGCGTATTGGCACCACCCGGAAAGTGGCAAGCCATGCCTATGATGGCAATCTTGTTTTCTTGAGTTGCGTTACTCATCGTGCGTCCTAGCCGTCAACGTTGTCCTTAGTCGTGTTACTGCTGCTGCCGACTCTTCTGCGCAACCGCCGTTGCATGCGCCTCGATTGACGAGGCGATTCCGATTTAGTGTTCGCCTGCTCTATGTTCGCCGTCATCGTGTGGATGGTCGGAAACCGAAAAACTTCGCTGATGCGGAACTTACGATCGAAGGCTTCCGTCAACTGACCCTGCATACGCACGGCTAGAATCGAGTGCCCGCCGATGTCGAAGAAATTGGCGTCCGCGTCGATGCGATCCTGTTCGAGCAGCGCTTGCCAGATTTCCCGTACCTTTTTCTGCGTGGTGGACTCCCCCTGCACTGCGCTATTCGCGAGCGGTGCTTTCGGCGCCCGTGGTTTGCTGGTGGGCAGCTTCTTACGGTCGACCTTCCCGTTGGGGGTTTCCGGCAGCGCCTCGAGACGGATGCTCAGATCCGGCACCATGTAGCTCGGAATCCGCGCTGTAAGAAACGCGCGCAGTTCGGAATGCGCAATGTCGTCCCTGCCTTGATAACAAGCCACGAGTTGAGCTTGGCCATCGGCAGCTTCGCGTGTCGTCACGACCGCCCGCTCTACCAGTGGATGCTCCGCAATCGCATTCTCGATCTCGCCAAGCTCGATTCGGTAACCGCGTACCTTGACCTGGTCGTCCTGCCGACCTAAGTATTCGAGCTCTCCGGCTTCATTGAGGCGTGCCCAGTCACCGGTGTCGTAGTAGCGCTGTTCATCGAGTTCGATGAACTTTTCGTCATTCAGATCATCCCGATTGTGGTAACCCAAGCACACGCCGTGGCCACCGATAAACAGGCGACCGGGCTGCCCGACGCCCACCCGGCGATTGCCCGAATCGAGCAGCGCGATCAGCGTATTCGCGATGGGTTTGCCGATGGTGACGGGTGCGCCGGGCTCGAGCGCTTTGACCGAGGACCAGACGGTTGTCTCTGTCGGTCCGTACATATTGAATACGCGGCCGTTGACCAGCTCGCACGCATTGTCGGCCACGGACTGCGCCAGCGCCTCGCCGCCAATGAGCACGGTGTCCAAAGCCGCGATAGCTGCCTTGTTGGCGGCATCCATCATCAACATATGCATTTGCGAGGGTGTGCACTGTAGGTGAGTTGCCGCATGGGTTTTTGCCAGGTCGGCGAAACCGACGACGTTTTGCGCCTGCGCTCGCTCATGTAGCTCTGCAAGATAGCTCAGATGTGTGAGCACCGTATCGGTAGGCAGACCGAAGTCGACGAGGCAGCCAATTTCATCGGCACCGATCCCGGCATAGTGGGATAGCCTGGCATGACATTCCTCTACGGACCCGAATAGACCCGCACTGGCAAAGTAGCGTTCGAAGGCGAATTCGAGCAGATCTTCGAGATCGTCGTCATCGATGTTGGCGAAATATTCGTCCAGGTCGCCCTTGCCCTCCTCCGTCATGCGTTTGAAGGTCGGGAATTCCCAAGCGGCATCTTTAACGAGTGACAGTGAGCTGCGCAGGAACCGCTTCATGGGTTCGCGCGCGAGTGTCTTGGCGGACACGGACGAATCCGCCACCAGCGTATGCAACATCAAAGTGACGTGTCCGGTACCGGGATGACCGGCATCCTTCCAAGCTTCGCGATAGGCATCGACATTGGCGCGCAGCGTATCGGCGTCTTGTCCCAACATATGGGTCAAGACGTTGTAACCGCCGCTCCCGGCTCGCGCAAACGTGTCGCGCGAGCCTGCGGTGGTGACCCATGTCGGCAACTCGCGTTGCACGGGCCGCGGCTTGGTAGTGACCTCAACCGGGCCATTGGGACCTTCGTATTGCCTTGCTTCTCCGCGCCACAGCGCTCTAACCGATTCGATCTCTCGCCACATGACCTCTTTGGCGTCACGAAAATTCTCGGGCCGCAAGGCAAAGTCGTTAGGCATCCAGCCGGAGGCGAAAGACACACCGACACGTCCACCGGACATCTGATCGACCATCGCCCACTCTTCAGCGACCCGGACGGGATGGTGCAGCGGCAATACGCAACTACCGGCCCGAATTTCGATGTTGTTCGTGACGGCTGCGACCGCGGCACTCGTTACCGAGGCATTGGCATACGGTGCGCCGAAGTCGCCAAAATGTCGTTCAGGTGTCCACACCGCCTTAAACCCGGCGCGATCGGCGAACTTCGCGCCTTCCAGCAGCAGCTTGTAGGTCTCACCGACTTCGTTGGATTGCTGTTCCGTATTCCAAAAGTACAAACCCAGTTCCGGCAGCGCAGCCGTATCCCCATGAGTTGCGAACTGTTCGAGACTCGCGTCGTACACGAGCACGGTCGCTCCCCGCGATAGCGACCACCAAAGCTCCAACACGGATATATCGAAGGAGATACTGGTAACTGACAGCATGACAGCGGGCGGGCTGCCGAGCGCTTTGTCCATTGCTGTGAGGAAATTCATCACGTTGGCATTCGACACGATCACACCCTTGGGCTGCCCTGTGGAGCCTGAGGTGTAGATCATGTAGAGCGGGTTCGCCCCATCGATTCTGGGTGTAGCGGCTGCAGCGCTCGTTGCCTGCACTTCGTCGACGCGCAGTGTGGCATGCTCTATGTCGGGGGACTGCAATGTTGCGGTCCGCCGATCAACCAGCAGTAATCCAACGTCCGCATCGTCTAAGATGAAACGCAAACGCGCGTCGGGATAGCTTGGGTCTAGCGGTACATAAACGGCACCGACTCGCATGATTGCGATGAGTGCGGCGACCATGTCGCAACCGCGCGACAGCAACACCGCGACCCGATCTAGAGGTTGTATGCCCCGTGACAGTAGACTGACGGCAATCGCTTCGCTGCGGACTTTTAGTTCGTCGAACGTCAGTGCGCCATCAGGACCGACAACCGCGTTACGTGAACCGCACTGTGCTGCCGCTTCGTCCAATACTTCAATTAGCGGCCGTTGATCGACTGGGCATGCGTCGCCGTGCACGTTCTGTAGACGCCGTACATCCTCGGGGCTGAGGAGATCCCACCGGCGTAAGTCTCGAGCGTCATCGAGAGCGCTCAAGGATAGGCTGAGTTTTTCCGCAAACGCCAACGATTCCTCTTCGGGGCAAGCGGAGGTTAGCCACAATTCGCCCGTGTCGGCGACGTAACTTAGTGTATGCGCGACATTGACGATGCCGGCGATGTCTTCCTCGGCAACGCAAGTGGTGTACTGCCAGTTCGCTCCATGTAATGCCTGCCATGCACCGGTAACTTCCGGGTAGCGATAGCCTAGATCGGCAGAGAGCGTGGCCGGCAAATCCGTGCCGGTATATGCCTTAGCCTTGTTTACGAGCGCATCAGCGTCGCAATCGATGTCCAGCGACAAGGGCCACTTCTCACTCGCCAGCCAGCGCTGAGTGTGTTTGAGCGTGCCGGTGCTCGCCGCGAATTGCACGTTCACGGCATCATTGAGTCTGCCGAGTGTCAGAGCGATGGCGGCGAGTGTGGTCGCTTCGTCGAGCGGGCCGGTAAGTAGTCGTGTCTTGCGCGATTCCGCCGGGTGAGAGACATTCGTCAGCGGCAGCGGTACCGGACGAAAATCACGCAGTTGTCGCAGCCAGCCGTGGTCGAGGAGTGGCTGTTCCGACGCATAGAGGCGATCCACAGTTGCCACCGACAAGCGATCGCCACTTGACAGATTCAGCGAGCCCAAGTCGACCTGCTTGCCGTTTTGATCGCACAAACGCTGGATGCGGATGGCGTCTTGTGCGCAGGTAATCAGCAGGCCCGTGGCGCCGACATCCATGACCGACCCTGGCGCCGCCTTCTGTGCCTGCTCGACTTCAACCTCGCAGCTCTCCACGATATATACGGCGTCGTCGATGAGCACGCGTGGACTGATCAAACCATTGCGGTAGCGCTGATTGTCCAGACTCCTGTACAGCGCCCAGTTCTCGCTGGCCGAGCGGCCCCAATGGAGAAAACCGTAACCTGCGGGTTTGTCGTCGCGCCCGTAGTACTCGACCGGAGGCGTATCGAGCGCCTCCGGGAGCTGTTTCGCCTCGAGTTTCTCGATGAGTAACTTGAAGGAGTCGAGTCCAAACTCGAAGCATTTAGCGTTGAGGCTGAAAGCGGTTTCGTCCGCTTCGATGGCGAACTCTTCTCTGCTGCAAACGGCACCGGCGTCGGCTGCGGCAGAGAGATAGTGCCAACTCACGGCATGGGATTCATCGCCGTGCAAAATCGACCAGTTGGTGACGTTTAATCCGCCGCGCTCGGGTAGCGGGCCGTCGTGAAAGTTGAAGCCCCGGCCTTCAATGCGTTCCAGTACGTGCTTAGGAATGATGGCGAAGTTGGTGACGCTGAAGAGTGTGTCGATGCGGCTGATCTCGGACCACTTGTCGACGAGACGCAGGCCCTTGCTCTTGGCCCACTCTCTGACGCGGGGGCCATTGGTCTTGACCGCATCGATGGACCATCCGCGATCGATGATCAAATCGCCACACGCACACAGCAGCGACTCGTCCCCTACCAAGACGGCTTTCTTTGAACGGTCCGCTTCCAAAGAGTACTCCTTCACACCCTAGTCCTGTCCACGATCTGTCCCCACCACGACTTGCCACTGCCGCGTGCCCGGTGCAAACGGCACGAACAGCGTGGAACCCCCTATTCTATCGAGTTCACGCGCGAGCTTGTAAATGAATTGAATTTAATGTGGCTTATTTAGCCACTGGGCTCGAATTGTGTGCACCACTGCGCAATATCGTCAGTGATGGCGGCCTGATCTTCCGGTTCGGTGATGATGTGTCTCGCCAATGGATAGAATCGCTCGACCAGATTGTCGCCGAAGTCGACTCCGGAGAACATTTCGCGGAACTGACCGAGATAGTTGTAGTAGTCGAGCTGGCCCCTGGTCATTATGGCAATTATTTTTACGTTTCTGGCGATAAGCTCTCGATAGCCGTCCTCGACATCGGGTTTCGAGCGAACCAAGCGGCCGATATTACCCGAGCGTTCGAGATATTCCTTGGGCAGCCCTCTCTGGACCGTAGCGCGTCCGGGGAGCAGCGGCCGGAGACGGTTGAGCCACGATTGCGCACTGAAGAGTCGCGGGAGGTAGTGTTTGACGTACCACTTCGGTGTGCGAAAGACGTACGGATCGATTTGTATCAGACCGACGATACGCGTGTCGGTGGTCGCTGCCTCAAAAGCGTTGTCAGAAGCGGCACACAGTCCCCCCACCACAAAACGATTCCAGCCCCAGCGAGCTTCCAGATGGTCGAGCACCTCAGTGAGTTGTGCTGCCGCGAGTTGGTAGCCGGGTGCATCCGGCAGGGTGCGCGCCGGGCTGTCGCCGATGCCGGAAAAGTCGAACCGCACGGCCGGGAATCCCTCGGCATTCATGCGCCGGCTGATCCTGACGTTCAATTCGCAGTTGCCGACGTGGTGTAACTCTCCGGGGTTCAGCAGCACCAGTACGGGTGTCCTGACGGGTTCGAGGGTCGGTTCGCTGACGAGACCGTGTAAGGGGGGTTGACCGACTTGTAGCAGGGTTTGGCGGTAGTGGATTGGGTCTAGCGCTGGCACGGCAGGTTAGACCTCCACCGCTGCGCGCGCGCCGAGCCATTCGGCGATAACACGCAGCACATTTTGCGGAAGGAACAGCCCACCGACAGCATCCACGATGTGCCACTCACCGATCCCCTCCACCTGCTGTGTGTCGACACCCGTATCCGCGAGTCCCATCGCATCGGTGAGCGCAGTCAAGTTGGCGATCTCACTAGCCAGTAACAACACCTTACTCAGCGATGGCAGCTGGCGCGGTACGCGCCAGTTTTTCAAGTCGTGCTGGAACGCCGGGCTATAGCCGTACCCATTAAAATGCAGCGTACCATCGGCTTCGACGAAGTTGGCTCGGGTGAAGGGTGAGGTTTTAATCGTTTGGCGCATTTCTTCGATGTAGTCGTCGCCTCGTGCGCGGGGCTCCCACAAGACGAGTTCTTCCAATCCGGCTCTTTGGCTCAGTTCAAGCGCTACGATGGCACCGATGCGGACACCCAGAACGGCCACTTGCTCCACATTGGCCGTGCGCTTGAGATAGTCGAGGGCATGCTCGGCGTCCGCCACCCAATGTGCCAGCCGCGCCTGGGAAAAGCTGCCGGTCGAGTCGCCTGTGTTGGAATAGTCGAAACGAAAGCTCGCGATGCCCTGCTTTGCCAACATCGAAGCCAACCATGAATACGGTCGATGAATGCGCATGTACTCATGACCGGCGGGATAGCACATAAGCAACGCTTTACCGCGTTGCATGGCCGCTGTCGACGCCGAATACACACCGTACAGGTTTTGTTGCGCGCCAAAGAGGACGGGCTCCACCTCACTTCCCCCGCATACGCATGGCAGATGGGATCGCGTCATCCGTGCCGACAGTATTGGTCAATTTATTTGCGAAATTAGTATCGATGGTCACTAGACTCCCAATCTGGCTTTCACAACCGCGGCGATAAAGCGGGCATTGGTATAAAGGTAACGTCGCCACATCCGGCGCGGTTCCTTGATGACACGGTGTAGCCACTCTAAACCACTCTTTTGCATCCACTGCGGCGCGCGGGACACTTTGCCGGCAAACACGTCGAAAGATCCTCCCACACCGTGGATGACGGCACAGTTCAAAGCCTCCGCCCACCGGCCCATGAAGCGTTCCTTTTTCGGCGAACTCATCGCGACGAGCAGGACGTCTGCTGCGCTCGCGTTGATGGCTTCAACGATGGCCGCTTCGTCCTCCTCATCGAAGTAGCCGTCTTGGTATCCGGCCACTTCTACGCCCCCATATTGCTCTCGGGTTCGTTCCACGACCGTTCCGCACACTTCGGCCGTCGCGCCGAGAAAAAATACGCGTTTGCCACACTCACTACAATGTTGGAGAAGCTCAAACATCAAATCGATCCCGGCCACCCGTTCCGGCAGCGGCTTACCCAACACCTTCGCGGCCCACACGACCGACATGCCGTCTGCCAGGACCACATCGCTGGTGGTCACGTCTTCGTGCAGTAACGGGTCGGACTGCATATTGGTCAGCTTCGCCGCATTGACGACGCCGATCCTGAAACGCTTATGCGCGTCGATGGCGCTGGCGGCCATGGCGACCACCTCGGACATTGTCAACTGATGGACGTACACGCCCAAAACAGGGCTCGTCCCGACGGGCTGTTCGTCCATGACTCTCCAAAACAAGGTTTAGTCCTACGATAGCGCCTTAGCCGGAGAGCCGACAAGCACCTAGCGAATCGGAACGGCAGTTTCGCGAGACAATACGAATCAGACTGTGACAAGGCCCACGAAATATCGGCATGTTTACAAGTCCATCAAACCATTCCGTCGTCCATCGCGTAGAATACGCGCCGAGCTCATGCCGTTGATCCTGCACCAGAAAAGGAAATCTTGAGTGTTCAAGCTTGCCATCCGTAATGAGACGCTGCTCGCCCTGCTGCAATCCTTGCCCAAATCCAAACAATGGTTGTTTGCCAAACTGGACGGTTTGGAAGCCCTGACCGACGATACGGTCGTTGAACGTGTTTACCGGCAAGTCTCCAATGTGGATGGCATCACCAAACAAACCCATAGAGGCCGTTTTGCGGACCTCGATACTGTATCGCTGCGCCTCTGCGAATCCCATAACCTAGGTCGCATTCACGATGTCGGAGTGTCCAGTGGCATCACTTCCGTAGAGCTATACCGTCTGCTCGAAGCCACGGGTCGGTTGGAGAACTTCACCGTCTCGGACAAGTATGCACGTTACTACCGCTATCCGGGCAATCCGGGCGTGTGTTTTGCGGATGCCGATCACCGGCTGGTCGCGGCGTACTGGGGGTGCATTCATGCCGACTCGGCGGTTTCCGGCAAATACCCGCTCTCGCAGTGGCTGTACCGCAGGGCTCAGACCTGCACGGTACCGCAAAATTGTGAGTCTTTTCTCTTATACCACCCGGAACTGCTCCGCCTCATTCGGGCAAACCAGGTGAAGCAGATCGACTTCGACATACTCGCTCCGCTAGACGGTGCCACGCAGAAGTACGATTACATACGCTGCATGAATCTCCTGAACCGCAGCTACTTCGATGAGGCGGACCTGCTCGCCGGGCTCGGCAACCTGGTCGCGACCTTGGACGAGAATGGGGTTTTACAGGTCGGCCGGTCGGACGAGAGCGAGGGTAACAATGTATCGTTCTTCCAGCGTAAAGGTGATCGGCTGGATCTCGTGGAACAGGTCCGAAGCGGCACCGAGATTGCAGACATCATCCAGCGCTTCAACGACACGCCATCAACCCCCGGCTATGCTGATTCGGCCTAGTCCTCAACAAAACGCACGAGTTAGCGACGAATGAAACAAGTGGTACAAAACTACAAGACTGGCGATCTTTGGCTCGAGGAAGTGCCGGTACCCATCTGTAAACCGGGCGGGGTCGTCGTTCGCACCGAATTCTCGGTAGTGAGCACCGGCACCGAACGGATGAAAGTGGAACAGGCTCGCATGAGTTTGCTCGCCAAAGCCCGCGCAAGGCCCGACAAGGTCAAACAGGTTCTGCAAAACGTCCAACAAAACGGGCTCTCCGCAACCATCGAGAAAGTCAAAGAACGGCTCGACGAGCTCACGACCCTGGGTTACAGCTCAGCCGGAATAGTGGAAGAAGTCGGCGCGGGAATCGATCACCTAGCGGTCGGCGACCGTGTGGCTTGTGCCGGTGAGGGTATCGCTTGCCACTCCGAATTCGTTTACGTGCCGAAAAACTTGTGCGTCAAAGTGCGCGACGATGTGAGCGCTCGAGACGCCGCATTCGCCACCATCGGCGCCATCGCGATGAACGGTGTCAGGCAGAGCCAGGTGGCGCTCGGTGACGTCGTGCTGGTGATCGGGCTCGGCTTGGTGGGGCTGATTGCGGTACAACTGTTGCGCGCGGCCGGTTGTCGCGTAATCGGCGTCGATCTGGCCGAAGAAAAGCTGGAACTGGCCAAGGCTTGCGGTGCAGAACTCGCGTTCCGGACCGACAGCGAAGACCTCGAAAAAACGGTTCTCGAAATGACCGGCAATCGCGGGGTCGACTCGACTTACATCGCTGCTAGCACGAGTAGCACCGGACCCATGGACCTAGCCGGAAGATTGTCGCGCGACAGGGCCAGCGTCGTCATCGTAGGTATGGTGCCGATCAATGCGGATTGGCGCGAATATTATGCCAAGGAATTGCGCGTCCTCCTCTCGCGAAGCTACGGACCGGGGCGCTACGATCCCCACTTCGAAAACAAAGGCGTGCCCTACCCGGTCGGCTACATTCCCTGGTCGCAAAACCGCAACCTCGAAGAATTCATTCGCCTGGTCGGCGATGGTCTGGTTAAGCCAGACATTCTTGGCTCGAAAGAGTTCGACTTCGCCGATGCACCGGAAGCTTATCGTGAAGTTCACGAATCTCCCAACAAACACAGTCTGGGGGTCGTGTTCCGGTACCCCGCCGAAGTCAGTCATGTACGTAAAGTGGCACTCGATGAGAATACGGCCAAGCCTAGTCCTGATCGTACGAGCAGCGCCGATCCGGGCATCGGTCTGGTTGGCGCGGGTAATTTCACCACAGGCACGATCATTCCGGCGCTCAAACAAGCCGGTGGTGCACGCTTCGTGGGGGTTTGTTCTGCGGGCGGGCTCAGCGCGAAAGCGACGGCAAAGAAACACGGCTTTGCCTACGCTACCAGCGAACTGCAGGAACTCTTGGATGACGCCGACGTCGACGCCGTCATCATCGCCACGCGCCACAACACCCATGCGGAGTTTGCCCATCAAGCACTGCGTGCAGGTAAGCATGTCTTCGTGGAAAAACCCCTGGCGTTGACGCAAGACGATCTGACACGCCTGCAAACGGCGGCTGTCGAATCCGGCAAGATTCTAATGCCGGGATTCAATCGCCGCTTCAGCCCGCTTTCCGTAGCGTGCCGCGATCACTTCGGTGCCAACGCCGGCCCGCTCGAAGTGTTATGCCGGGTCAATGCCGGTCTGATCGAGCTCGATTCCTGGTACCAGGACGACGAAGAAGGCGGTTGGCGCATCGTCAGCGAAGGATGCCACTGGTTGGATTTGATGTGTTATGTCACCGGCAGCGCGATTGCCAGTGTCTCAGCGCGGATGATTCAGGGCGCCACCGCGGGGACGGCCAACGACAATTGCATTGCCGTTCTCACTTTTGCCAACGGCTCGATCGGCACGTTGGCTTACCTTGCCAACGGCGACGCGCGCTACCCCAAGGAGCGCATCGAAGTGTTCGGCCAACAAAAGACCGCCGTTATTGAGAATTGGACGCAGGCCGTGCTGTATGTCAACGGCGCGCGCAAGAAAGTGCATCCGCGCGGTACGGGCAAGGGCCACAGCAAGGAGTTCGAGGCCTTCCTGTCCGCAGTGCGTAACGCGGGGGAGTCACCCATCGAACTCGCTTCTTCTCTGAACGTGTCGCGAGCGGCGTTGGCGATACAGGAATCGTTGAATGCCGATGGGCGGCTAATCGCACTTCCTTAGGGAGAATACACGAGTGAGTAGTTTGAGTGACATGCGAGTTTGTCTCGTCGTACCAAACCTGGAATCGGGCGGTGCTGAACGACAGGTCGTCTATCTGGCCAATGGCTTGAGTGCCAGCGGTTTCGATGTGACACTGCTGTCGCTCTCAACCCACAACCCGCTTCGCGAGGATTTGTGCGATGCCGTTGAATTCCTGACCATCCCTCGAGAAGACAACGGTTTCTTGTCCAGCGCAATGCGCATGTATCGGGTGTTCAAGCGGGAACGGTTTCATGCCGTACAAGGCTTTCTGTTTAGGCCCGAGATATTGTCTCGCCTGGCAGGACGCGCTTCAGGCGTGCCGCTGATCGTTGGATCCGAACGTAATAGCGACTATGACATAAACCTACTGCGCAAGTGGTTAAAAAAACTCACATCGAGTTGCATGGACGTCTGTATCGCGAATTCGCATGCCGGCGCTAAGTATAATCAAAGCCTGTACGGTCTACCCGATTCGAAGTATGCCGTGATCTACAATGCAGTAGATTCCAACCGTTTCAAACCAGCCCCACCCTGCCAGACGCGGCAAAGGAAGCTCGAGCTAGGCTTGGATCCCGACAAAACGACGATCGGCATGTTTGCGAGCCTGAAACCGCAAAAGAATCATGAAGCGCTGATTGCCGTCGCCGCTCGACTCCGTGATCAGCGGGATATCCAGTATGTGGTTGTCGGTGGGGAGCTCGAAACCGGCGTCAGAGGGTCGTCTGAGTATGCTCGCAAAATCAAGGCCGCCTTGGATTCGAGTGGCGTGAGTGACCGGGTCAAGTACCTCGGGCGGATCGGCGACGTTGAAAACCTCTACCCCTGTTGCGACATCACGGTGCTCCCATCGTGGCACGAGGGCCTTCCGAACGTCATTCTCGAATCCGCCGTAAGCGGTGTTCCAGTGGTCGCGAGCGACGTGTCGGATAACGGTGCCCTGATGCAGTTGCTGGATTTTGGCCGCCTTTTCCCGCCTGACGATCCTGCGCAATTTGCCACCATGATTGACGTCTTGTTGTCTGCCGTCGAAGCAGGGCGCTATGCAGACCTCGCACAACGCACGGCAGAACAGATGTCGATTGAACGTATGGTCCAACAGTTTGCGGCGATCTTTCGAAGCTCTCACCCATCATGCCAAAGGGAACGAACGTGAGACGGTCCTTCAGTAAGAAAAATCTTTGGGAAAGTACGCCACCTGGCGTCAAGCGCTATGCCGGTGGAGTCCTGCGCAGGCTGCCGACGCGCTTCATCTATGGCGCTAATTTTCAGCAGAGTCTCAATTTGATCGCTCAATCGAGCTCGTGGACTCAAGAGCAAGTCGTTGCCTTTCAACTCGATAAACTGCGCGAGACATTGTCCCGAATCTATGAAGAGAGCCCGTATTACAAGACCTTATTCGATGCGCACGAGTTCACCCCCGGCAATTTCGATTGTCTTACTCAAATTGCGACGTTGCCCCTGAGCGACAAACACACCGTGATGGACAATGCCGAATCGATATCCGTCCAATCACGAATCGGGAAAAGCGACTACATCGCTACGGGCGGTTCGAGCGGCGAGCCGATGTGGTTCTACATCGATAACGATCGTTCGTCTATGGAATACGCTCACCTCATAGAAGCCTGGTCAAGAGTCGGATACCGGTTAGGGGATGTGCAAGCTTGTTTTCGAGGGCTGCGTATTCACGAGAAAATGAACGGCATGTACCGTTCCTTCGATCCTTTGCTTAACAGGCACTACTACAGCAACTTCCACATGGGCGAGGAATCTCTCGAGAAGTATTTCTCGCACATGGGTCAACTGGGACCTTTTTACCTGCATACCTACCCATCGTCGCTGAATATCCTAGCCCGTTTTCTAGAAGCGCAACCTAACCTCGTCCCCACCAACGTAAAAGGCCTGTTGGTCGGATCGGAAAACATTTACCCGGAACAACGTGAGTTCGCGTCCAGGATGTTTGAGGCACCCTATCTTTCGTGGTACGGGCACTCCGAAAAGCTCGTATTCGCTGCGGAGTGCGAGCACTCGACCGATTATCACGTTTCGCCGGTCTACGGCTATTGCGAGTTAGTGGATGAGGACGGTCAAACGGTAACCGAGATAGGTGCCGAGGGGGAAATAGTCGGTACGGGTTTCATCAACAAAGTTATGCCCTTCGTGCGCTATAGAACCGGAGATTTCGCGGAATACGCCGGTGACGAGTGCGCACATTGCGGGCGACGGGGGCTCATGCTTCGCAATATACGGGGTCACAACACGCTCGAAATGCTCGTTGCATGCGATCGAACGTTGATTCCATGGAGCGCAATTAACATGCATGACGACACACTTGCCGGTGTCCGGCAGTTCCAATTCAGCCAAAGCACGCCGGGGCAGGCAACGCTGCGTCTAGTTCCGGTGGGTGGTCCAGAGGACCTCGATCCGCATAAAATTACCTCGCGAGTCAACTCTCGGCTCGATGGGCGATTGCAAGTAGAGCTCGAGTTCGTCGAGGAAATCAAATTGACTCATCGAGGCAAAGCGGTCTTCGTTGAACAGAATCTCGATCTATCCACGTACGCACACTAGTTGAACAGTTTAAACAAGTGACGAAAGAGAAGTTGACAGTCCGTCTCGGTGCTTGGGTGGCACACGCCTGTGTTTGCGGAATTGCGGTCACCTTGAGTGCCCTCCACCGGATGGGTGTGAGATCAGCCGGATCAGGGAACACACAAAGCCAGAGCATCGTGTTGATCGGTACGTTCTACAACCCTGGATGGCTACACGCGCACGTCAAGCCGCTGGCGGATGTCACCCACCTATCCAAGATTTACGTGGTTTGCGACGAGATCGTCGATGAGGAAATATCGACGTATGCCGAGTTTGTCTGTCCCAGCGAGCGGCGCCGTAAATGGTTGGGTCGCGGCTTAGCACGACTCACGACCCTTATCGGCTTGGCGTGGAAACGTAAACCAGACATTTACATGGGTTATCACATCATGCCGAACGCTCCGTTGGCGTTGCTGATGGCGCGAGTATTCGGCGGCAAAGCCGTCTATCAAATGACAGGAGGGCCCATCCAGATACAGGATGGTGGAATCGGCAGTGAAAACCGTTTACTCAAGGCTACACGCTTTGCAAGTGCAAAACGGGAACAACGCCTCTTCGATATGGTGCGCTGTTTTGACGCTGTCATCGTTAGGGGCACTACTGCTCGGAACTATGTCGAGCGACATCAGCTGGCAAAACAATGTATCTGTATTACGGGCGCCATCAATACGGAACGTTTCCAACCTTCCGAGGCGGACACTTGCTATGACGTTATTTTTGTCGGACGCCTGGTTCCCTACAAGGGACTCGACTTACTTCTCGACATCATCTCGCAAACAGCCGAAAAGCTACCGCAAGTTCGCTTCGCGATCGTGGGTGCGGGCGAATTGAGAGAGTGGATGGGTGAGGCGATCATCGATCAGGGCCTTGAGGGAAACGTCCGGTTCCTCGAACAACAGATCGACGTGGTCCCGTATCTGCAACGTTCCAAAGTATTTGTACTCACTTCTCCTTCTGAAGGGATGTCGATTGCAATGCTGGAAGCGCTTGCCTGTGGATTACCCGCCATCGTCCGCAATGTGGGAGACCTTGCGGACGCTTTGCAAACGGATAACGGCGTACTCATCGATGAGCATGATGCCTCGCCGTTTTGCGAGGCGATCGTGCGGATCCTGTCGAATCCGCAAACGCTTCATGACATGTCTCAGCATGCACGAACAAGCATCGTGGAAGGCTACAGTGTTCAACAGATCGCCAAGCGTTGGGATCACCTCCTCCACGAGTGGCAAGCAACCTAGCGAATTTCAAGAGTAGATCAGGTTTTACTATGAGTGTATACACAGAAGTCCAAGCTATTCTCGACGATTACTACGAACAGGCGAGCGAACTCACGGTGCTCGAAGCCGGCTGTGGATCCGGCAGCATCATTCATCTTCCGGATAAGGCGAAGATCGTAGGCATTGACATTTCACAGGAAGAGTTGGATCAGAACGAAGTGGTCGATGAGAAGATCGTCGGCGACATTCAAGAGTACGAACTGGATCCCGGTAGGTACGGTCTTGTCGTGTGTTCGGACGTATTGGAACACCTGCCCTTCCCTGACAAAGCCATTGCGCAAATGCAAAAAGCAGTGTCTCGCGATGGGTATTTGCTGCTTACGGTCCCGAACGTCTATTCGATCAAGGGCCTAACGACGAAGTTCACGCCAATGGCCTTTCATAACTGGATATACAAACGCATTTACAAAGACAAGTTCGGCACGAAGGGACTCTACCCCTTCCCGACCTACTTACGTAAATACATATCTCCAAACAACATCGAAAGAGTGCTCGGCGAACACGACTTCGAAACGGTCTTCAGCAAGATTCACGAATCGGGCGTGCAGCGCCGGTTTCGCAAGATGGTGTACTTTCCGGACGGTCTGGCCAAAGCCATCGACTGGCTATGCTCGATCGTCTCCTTCGGTCGCCTCACCCTGACGGGATCCGACTACGTTGGCCTATACCGTAAGAAAAGCAACTCGCTAGCGAGTTAGTCCCACAAGCCGCGTTCGAAAGGGCCTATGTCAGGGGCAGTGCCTTTCCAATGTAGACAATTGGGATCACTTGCTCCCGCCGGATTGTCGTCGTCCGATTGTGGACAGTGAACGCCATCGACGACACTGCCCGCATCCACCAGGGGTGATCCTTCGGCAGGTCCGCACAGATCGACGAATTGCCGATAGAGATGGACGAGCCTCGATTTGGCGTCTAGGTCGTCGTCGGAGAGCGGCCGCAAGTCTATGGTCAGATCACTGCCGCACGCGCCGAGTTGGGGGTCGCCCCGGTTGTCGCCGTCCCAATCCGTGCTGCCGACGTTGTAGTCGAAAAACTCGCGGCTGCTGGATCCGTAAGACAAATTGTTCTCGGATCGTCCGATCGTTCCGAATCCGTTGAACCCTTTGTTTGTCGAGTACAACGAAGCGTTGTTGATCGAAGGAATCTGGTCCGCCGCCCTCAGCTCGTAGCCGAAGCTCATCCCCGGTAACGAGTTACCGTCGGAGCCCGAATGGTGGGCGAAATTGGAAACCACCTGATTGCCGGATTCAGCGGACCAAAACTTGATGCCACGATTGCCCTGGGGTCCACAACCCATCATGATGTTGCCGACGAACTCGAAACCGCGCCCGGCATTGTCGATGCAGTCGTCGGCATTCTCGATGAGGATGTTGTAGGCAATCTTGCCATCGAAGCAGCGCTGAGTGCCGGTGTTGGAGCACTGATTCTCGATGGTGATACCGTCTGAATTACCGCCCCCGGCTGAATCCCCATTGGGTCCTTCGGGGACTTGATCACCGTCGGCTTCGATTCCGGACTGGTAGACGAGATTGTACATGACAACTGGATCTACCAGCACGCCCTCTTTCGGCGGTAGGAGGTAAATTCCCGAATGGTGGTACACGTTACGAACGCGGTTCCAACTCACCTCGGGGGCAACGGTATCCCCGTTGTCGGAAACGGCGTCACCGGCACCGATCTCGAGACCAAACCGGAACGTATACTGCATGTCGTTATCGAAGATTTGAACGTGATCGCCTTCCACGGACATGAACGCTTCGCCGAACCACTCGATCCGCAGACCCTGAATTGTCCAGTAATCGCCCGAGACCAGGATGCCGACTTGGTTGAATCCTTCGCTGGATCCAAAATTTGTGGTGCGGTCGTCCCAGAACTGCTCGGTACCGAGGCCTTGTAGGACCACCCGCTCACCGGGATAGGCACCCAATGTGATGCGTTGATTGGCCGTCCCGTTCACCTCGCCCGGGATATTCACGCAAGCGTTCTCCTGGCATTTGTAGATGCCGTTCGAAGGTCCGCCACCGTCGGCTCCGCGCAAACAGATGGCATCCCCCGGTTCCGCGTCGAACACGGCATCCTGGAGCTGAGAGAGGGAGCGCGGACATTTCAGTCCACCGGACCCGCACGACTGCTCGGCGGCTCTGACGTCACAAGCGGACACCGGAGGATCGGCGATGAACCTCGGCGTTTCTACGCTAGACAAGGTACTTGGCGAGCCGAATAATACCGGTGGGTTTGGCACAGCCAAGGCGGTTGTTGTCAGCATTCCCAAGAACGCACCCACCACGAGTTTGGACATAAAAACTTTCACTGACGTCTACTCTCCGAACAATCCCTCGACGCGAATCTAGCCAAAATGGGAACGTATAAAAGTGACCAGTCGCACGTATCCAGCATTCGACATCGGTATACAAAAAATGGTTCCGTTCTGCCACAGTAAAATTTAATGACGAGCCGTTCACACACTACCGCGAATCGCGCCGTTCACAGAATCCCATCAGATCTCCTTTGGCTGCTGCAAATAATCTAGACTTAGCCGGCTCGCAAGGACTGATAGATGGAGTAGTGCACAGGATGAGCATCGACGTGTCAAAGGGACTCGCTAGTGCGGTAACTCTGGGAGACGGCCCCTCAGGAGAACACCGCGGTGAGATGGAACTTGTCGAACATGGAGACAATCACCGGCGCAGGACCGTGCTCGGCCATGGATATTTCGTTCACCGTGGCAGGCTACACCGTTTCATAGACCCTCCGAAGCCACTACAGGAGATAGACTGGCTGGCGCCGATTGACGAAATCCGCGATGTGGTGACCCAATTCCAGAATGGTCGCTTCAATATCCTCGTTCACGATTGGAGCAACCGCTGTTCCGTCCTTTTCAATGATCGCGGTGGCTTTCTGCCGCTGTACTGCCTGCGCACCTCCTCGCATCTATATTTTGCCAGCGACTATCAAGTCCTAAGGCAAATCGTTCCCGATGCTCTTTCACTCGACCCGACGGGTGTCGTCGAGCTCTTTCAATTCGGGTATCCCATCGGCCTTCGAACCCCCTATGCCAACGTGACGGTCCCCGAAGCCGGGTCGGTTTCTCAGTGGGATTGGGGCACCGGTGATCTCGAGTGCACTCGAGTGTTTCCCAGACACGTCCGTGGGCCCGATCGGACGCTCAGTGTTCGAGATTGCGCGCGTTCCGTACATGATCTGATGCGTCAATCTTGCGAACGTCTATCCCAAAGCGACAGACACTACGCCATCAAGCTCAGTGGGGGCATGGACAGCCGCCTCATTGCATCGTCCATCGATAGAACAGAGGTTGATTCCTACACGTGGGGCGACCGAACTTCCAGCGAAATGCAATACGCTCATGCTTTGGCCTCCGTCGCGGGGTTCAAGCACCATGCCATCAATGTGGAAAAAGACTTCCACAGACATTATGAGACCATGCACGAGGCGCACGGCCTCATGGAGTTCTTTCACGAGCTCGCAGCGGAACTCATGATTTCCAATGGCAAGGACTGCAACTATGACGGCATGTTGGGAGACGTGTTTTTCGGTGGATTGGGGCTGAACAGAATCGGACGCGGTGACAAACTACGCAGCGCCGTCGGCATCATGCCAAGCCCACTGCCTATCCCGGCGGACTTGAATCAAATCGTTGCAACGATTGAATCCGACATCACCGTACCCATCTCCGGCTTCGACGTGTTTAACGACGAGTTTTTGCATGTCGTGCAAGCAGAGCATACTAACGTGGTCCGCGACGTTACCGAACAAATCGGCGACAGTGTCGGCGATCACGAATCGCTGGACAGCTTGGTTCTAACCTTCAAATTGTACAATCGCACGCGTCGATACATCGCCCTACAAAACGCTATGACACGCACTCGTTGTGAAACGCTTTTTCCATTCTTGGACTCGGACCTTTGGGATTATTCGCAGCGAATCCCCTTTGACGTGATCGGGAACAAAAAGCTGTTCATACACCTCTATAGCCACTACTACCCCGAATTTCAAAAAGTGCCGGCCATCATGTCGGGATTGCCGTTCACGTATCGCCCGGAATGGGTGCATTACCTCGGTCGAATCCGGCGGTGGCTGTCAGGAGAGGTAGCGCCCCGCTTGGGCAAAGACAATTACCCCACGCAGGAGGCCACGCAGTGGAACAAATGGTTCAACGAAAACCGCGCTTTTCGCACATGGGTCCAAACCCAGTTTGCCGAGTCGGAATGGATCGAGCAGAGGAAACTCGAGCGCGTGTTGCAAGCGGCGGAGACGGGCCAAGCGAAGATCAGCGGAACGAAGCTGATGTTGAGTTTGAGCGCCGCTAAGTGGAGCCGTTACGGAAGCCTCTGACAGACTCAGCGTCTGCTTTTGCCGTCGACGACCGCAACCCACCTTCCATTCACGAAGTGTAAATCTACATGGTGCATTCCCGCAGCGTTCCACCCCTGCCTCGACGGAGCAATGACGGGTTCATCCTTGAACAATTTTTCTTTGTAGACTTTTTTCGTCAACTCCTCGACGCGATAGACATGGACCTGCTCCCCGTAGTACCGACGGCCGTCCTGTGCAAACCGGTAAAGAACGCCGTCGTAAGCAAGCACCGGTCCGGCTGACCTTGCGTTCATTTTGTCTTGCTTGACGATGGGGTTTTGCGGGTGGGGCTGCCAACCCGTTAAAAGATCGCTGGAGTAGTATAAGTTCAACACGTCGTTGTCCCCCGTCGTACCGAACATCCACCATGTATCGTCGTGTCTGAAGATGGTTGGGTCGACTATGGAATACCCTTGGATGACATGACCTACGTGTTCCCAGTCGTCGGGAAAGTTCTTCGCTTTATAGAGATGCACGGCGTAGTCGGTCGCCGTCTCAGGCGTCATGTAGTACTCCCCTTCCCATTGGAACACGTGAGGATAAGAAAAATGGTAGTCCGCTTTGACGACCACCGCGCCAAAATTCCAATCCTTAAGATCTGTACTCGTGGAGTAGGCTATTTCTCCGAATCCTGTATGTGGATTGAGCGCCTCGTAGAAAACGTAGTAGGTCCCGTCTCGAGTGACCATGAAGGGGTCCGCAACAAATCTCGATGGTATGCCGGTAGCCGCTTCCGGCTCCATGACGGGATTGCGCAAACCTGCTTCGTCACCCAGCTCGAAGGGTGTGTCCCCGGAATAGATGCCGATCGACCACTTGCCCCGGGCCAACCCGGGATCTACTAAGTGTCTTAAATCAGCGATGAGTTGCTGCATTAATCCAAACGGAAAAGTCTTGTAGTGCGCCGTGCCGACCCCGGCAGCGAAAGCGGCGCCTGCCAGCAGCACTACCAAAATCGTCCGACTCCAAAACGACATATTCAGATCACTCAGACGATGCGAACGCCAGGCGTTCTTCGACTAAATCACGGATAGTGGTGGGGGTCGTTTCATGTGAATTCAGGAAGTCGCAGAATTGCCCGATCCCCCACTTCGATAGAGCCTTTGGATGACCGATGAGGTTGAGGATGGGATTCGGAAGTTTTTGCACGTTTGCATACGCCAAAGGCAGTAATGCCGGTTTGCTGCCATCAATGCTCGCGACCGTTTGTGTGGAACGAATCAATTTGTTGAAGATGAACGCACCGTTGTGAGAAAGGGGTTCTCCATCGCCAATACGAGAGAATTCCACACCCCCGAATCGCCGGCGCAACTCGGACACGACGAAAAAGCTCGGCGACACTTTGACCGACGTAATCGGTATTTGCAGAAAGGTCCCATCCTGTTCGGGAACGTTTGGATCTTCGGAAAACCGCCAGTAACACAAGTCGGTTGGCGCCTCTCTAAAATCGAACTCCCTGCCGGTATCCTCCGAGAGTCCACCGGCATATACGGTACTGTCGACAAAGATGCCGTTTGCACTCAAGGCCGACGCAATTGCCCCAAACGGCTGCACGCACCACCCACCCGCTCGATAGGCGGTGACGCGGTCCGAGATGATTTCTTCAAGCGTCTCCTTGTACTGTCGAACGATCGTGCGACGTTCATGGTCATCGAAATCGTGCAGGCGATAGCGCTCCGTTCTTGGAATCACACGATCGTTTTCTATGCCGGAACACTCCCAGTGCGGGTGGACGTGTAACTGGACGTCGTGACCTTGGTTGTAAAGCTCACGCAGATGGTCTGCCACCAGGCGGTAATCCGCCAGGGTACGTGCATTACTCTTGAGCAACCTTAGATAACCTGCGTCTACGAACAGCGTCAGTCTGAGATTGTGCCGGTTTGCTCTGTCGAGCAAGTGATCGATGGGGTCGATGAGGCAGCGACCGATCGTACCCGTTCGCGGTGAAAAGAACAGTTCGTAATCCAATCCTACGACGAGCGGTATCGGCGCTGCGGTTTCTTGTAGTTCCCGCATTAGCCCGGATATGCACCGCTGGCCAACACCAGCAATTCCTCAGGGGTCGCCTGCACCGGGGTGTTGATACGGTTCAGTTGAAAGGGGTTGTCTCCCCGTTCGATCATTCCGTCGACTGTGGTCAGCCCACAGCTATAACCCGCTCGATCGACAGCCTGGGCCGTACGCTCGTCATGGCTGCCATTAGGAAAGCAAAAAGCGAGCTCGTTTGTTTTCGAATACGCGAGCAACCGGTCCATCGGTTGTTGCGTCTCTCGGATGAGGTTTTCTGCGGTCAAGCCGGGCAGCCGCGAGTGCGTCAATGTGTGGCAACCGATGGTTACCAAAGGATCGTTGGCAACCCGGTCCAGTGTTTCCCAATCGACAATCGCAGCGGGATCGTTCTCATCAAATACGCTCAGCAGCGAATGGCCTTGCAACTCCTCGAGCGCTTCGATAACAGGCTCCACCACGCGCGTGAGTTCGTAGTCGTCTTGGTACAGGTGCATCATCCGCTTGAACGTACCGACCAGGAATCCGTTGAGATAAGACCGGGAGGTGCCTTCGACTGTGCGTTCTTCGCCATTGGGTAGTCGAACGACCGTGCCGATTTCAGCGTTCTTTTGCAATGCATAGTCGAAGCGATCGAACCAGAACGGGCGCTGTGTGTTGATTTGTTCAGGCACGACAAAGAAGGTTGCCGGTGCGTTGAATTCCTTGAACAGAGGATAGGCAACCGTGAAATTGTTACGGTAACCATCGTCAAGTGTCAGGACTAAGCCGTTGCGCACAGGCGCCCTCTCGCCTTTTACGATTTGTATGGCATCAGTCAGCGAAATCAGTGTATGAGCCTTCGTTAGTTCTTTAAGATGTGCGCGCAATTTCGAGGCAGGCAGGTAGGTGCGCACTGGTTCCCAAGAATCGATTTGATCCAACACCGAGTGAATCGTGAGTATCGTCATCTTTTTTGCACGAAGACTCTGCCACAATCTCAGCAGCTTCGTTCTGCATAAGAGTCTTGAGTAAATCAGTCGCTTCATAGCACCAAACTGTATTTAGGCCCTCTAATTATTGTCAAGATACTGCCAATGAGTTGCTTTGGCACCGGGGTATGAACAGAAAATTACTTTACATTGTATCGCCGAGCTACTCGGGGTCGACGCTTCTGACCATCTTGATGGCCGATCATCCGGGGATTGCCACGGTGGGCGAGCTCAAGGCATCGGCGTTCGGCGATATCGCATCATACAAGTGTTCCTGCGGCGATTTGTTAACGGATTGCATTTTTTGGCGCGAGGTGGACCAGCGTCTCGCGGATACCGATTTCGATCTTCTCGACTGGCGTACGCACTTTCGTCCCGATGACGGCCTGCTAAGAAAACTCGTTGGCGCCACCCTCAAACCGAAAAGCGCAGAAACGCTCAAGTCCGCGCTCATTGGCGCTTACCCTCCGGCGACTCGGTTTCTACGATCGACCGCTGCGCTCAACGAGCGGATCATCGATGCAGCGTGTGCGATTCAAGGCAAAGCGACGTTCCTGGACGGTTCGAAAGATCCGCTGCGCATTCGTTATCTCGACAAGTACACCAATACAGACACCTACCTTTTAGTCCTGATACGGGATGGCCGCGGCGTGGTGAACTCGCACATGAAACACACGCGGGCATCCGTCGATGAAGCTTGCCAGGAATGGCTCAGCAAGATGGCTGAAGTGGATCGACTCGATGATTGGTTCGACAAACAACGCATTATGGAAATCAGTTACGAATCGCTCTGCGAAGATCCTGAAGCGACGCTCGCCGATATATACGCCTTCGCCCACCTGCCCCCCCACCCGGTGACTTTGCCTCTCACACCCGACGAGCGGCATTTGTTCGGTAACGACATGCGCATGTCAACGGTCGATGCGGTGCGTCCCGATATCAAGTGGCGCACAGAACTGACCACCGCAGCACTTGATCGCTTCGAGGCAATTGCCGGAAGCGTCAACGCAAAACTCGGCTACAAACCGACCGAATGACTGAGAGCGCACCAGCGGAGACGGAGGACCTCACTGGTAAATCCAGAATCCTGTCCAATGTGCTGACCAGCTGGATCGCGCAACTGCTGACCATCATTACCGGCTTCTTGTTACCCCGCATGATCGATGAAAGCGTCGGACAGGCTGGGCTTGGAATTTGGGATTTCGCCTGGACGATATCGTCCTACATTGCCCTCTCGCAGCTGGGGATCGGATCTTCTCTGAACCGTTACATCGCCAAGTTTCGGTCGCTCAACGACAGCAAAGCGCTGTCGGAGTCAATCTCCACCACCATCGTCATTCAATTCTGCATTGCGGCTGTCGTCGCCATGGTCTGCATCGCGTTGTACTTCATCATCCCGCGGGTATTCACCGATGAGCTGGGCGAGTCGATGGAAATGGGTCGCTGGGTTGTCGTCTTGCTCGGCATGAGCGTAGCGGTACAACTGCTTTTCGACACCTCCCGCGGTATTTTGACCGGATGCCACCGGTGGGATTTGTTCAACGCCATCAACTCATTGACACATTTCATCGGCACGGGTGTCATGATCGTAGCCCTGCTGATGGGCTACGGCCTCGTGGTCGTGGCGTGGATCTACCTCGGTATGATGCTGGTCCAAGGTGTTTGTCGCGCGATCGCGGCTTCCAGAGTCTGTCCGGAAGCGAAATTCAGCTTCCAAAACGCAACCTGGCCTTTTGCGGCCACCATCACGAGCTTCGGGATAAAGTCCATCGCCGTCGGTTTGCCCAGCATTATCGTGCAGCAAAGTATCAACGTGGCAGTAGTGTCTTCTCTTGGACCCGCTGCGCTTGCTGTGTTGGCACGACCGTTGGCGTTGATTCGCTTCATCGAGACGTTCATGACGCGTTTTACTTTCATTCTGACCCCCATGGCCGAGTCGGTTAGTTTGTTAGAGGGTCAGGATAAGCTGCTGGACTTCTTACGTCAGAGTGCGACTTACTCGCTTGCCATGGCGATGCCCCCGATCACTCTACTCGTTCTATTCGGCGACGAGATCATCGCGCTATGGATGGGTGCCGACTATGTCAACAGCATCATATTGCAGATCTTCTGTCTGACCGCACTGCTCACGGCCTGTCACGGTGCCATATTCCGCATTGTCATCGGCCTGGACCTGCACGGACGAGCCGTAGTACCGATCTTGACGCTGACGGTGGTGCTGCTGGCCGTGGCTTTGGGTGCCAGCACGTTCGTCGATCAACTCGGCCTCGCGTACTTTGCGGCCGCATCTGGAACGATATTCGTCCTGCTCAACGGTGTGTTCTTGCCGCTCTACTCCTGCCGTAAACTCAATCTTGGGGTGCTGAGCTATCTGAGCTGTTTTGTGCACCGGGCCATCATCATCGTCGCTATCGCTAGCTGCACTTTGCTGATTATCGATACCTACGCGCCGCTGTCTCTGTTTTATATGATCATCCTTGCGGCCATGTACGGCGGTTTTATGCTCATCGTCTACTTTTTCTCGCTCGCCCCCGCCGAATTCAGACAGAAGGTATTGGCGCTCAGGCTCTTTCAACCCTCCGAATGATGTGCCGTCAACAGCGATTGCATTTGTTGCTCAAACTGCGGGGCGATCACGTCTGGATGAAACTGCGCTACGACCTGCTCGTACATCTTCTTACCCCATGCGTTGCGGACTGCTGCAGGCTTCGCGCGTAATTCCTCAATCGCCGACTGCATTTCGGCAGTACTTTCGCAGACCCAGCCCATGCACTTTGATTGAATATCTCCGAGCGGATCGTACGTGCACAAAACAGGCCTGCCAACGTACCACGCTTCCAGGTAGACGTTGGGAAATCCTTCCAGAATGGATGTCGAAATCAATGCCGTCGAATTTTGAATTTCCTCCAGCACGCCTTCCCGTGGCAGGTAGTCGATATGGACGACATTGTCGAGTTCCCGCATACGCCCGATAAGTCCGGCCGCATACGTGGAGTCGGCGTTGGCGGAACCGATGATCACAAACTCGATGGCCTCGTTCCGTTCCGCCAGTTCAAGCACCCATTCGATGCGTTTGTTCGGGTTGATTCTTCCGACCGTGACGAGCCGCAACTTCTCATCGCATGCCGCGGGTTTATTCTGCAATTCGAGTGGTGCCAGCATGTTACCGATCACTGCAGCGTCGACGTTCCAATTGCCTTTGAGCAATCCGGCTTGGCGGTGTGTTTGCGCTATCACCAAATCTGCGTGGCGCAGTCCCCAGGCAAAGGCGCGTTTGTCGACATCCCGCTTGATGAAGTCGAGCGATGTGCGGCAATCCGACTCGCTCGCGACGCCGTAGACGAACTTACGGCCGTTCCGTCGGCACCATGATGCGATCTGCGCTGTTTCTACCCCCGCACTGCGCTGGTAGTAGATGTCGGCATCTGCGCGGCGGAGCGCGCCGACCAGGCCGCTCCAGCGAGGCGTGAAAAACCGGAGCACAGGCCATCCTGCAGCTTCACGGTAGGCTTTGTGAACAACGGCATGCGCGTAACGCTCGCCGTCTGCTTGCCCGAGATCCTTGGTCACGAACCTCACAGACCAGCCGTTGTCGGCAAGATACCTGGATACGGCAAACTGTTGCGTCTCTGCGCCACCGATGTGCTGGTCATTAGTGTCTGGCGAGAACAGGTTGAAACTATTCAGCGCAACAAAACAAATCGAAGGCGAATTGCTAGACACGCGAATTCGTCGGCAAATGGTTGGCGTCCATTTTCTCTAACACCAGATTGCGACGTCTTGGCGCGGCTTCCGTGAATGCATGTCGCAAAACGATACACACGCTGCACCAGAAGAAGATACTGCCCTCGTTGGGATAAAAAGTAGAAGCCGTGAGTCCCGAAACAAGGTAACCCACGGTCCACGAAATACCGATGCCCCCGACCAGCCGGTCTCGTTCGTTGTCGGATTGGGCAAGTTTCAGTGCCCGCAGGGCCACTACCGCAAAAAAGGCGAGAATGAGCACCGCGCCGATGATCCCCATTTCGTGGGTGAGTTGTATATAGGCGTTGTGAGGGTGTCTTGCGGCCATACTCGGGCCCCAAATCTGATAGAGCTTCAGCGTGATGCCCCTTCTTATCATCGCCTCTTTACCGCGCCCCAGAAGCGGTGCCTTCTTGGCGTCCTGGTAAACGTAGTGCCAGAATATCGTGCGCCCTGCCGATGCGGCTGCCAATCTGTAGTCGATTTCCGGCGGGGCAAGCTCGGTCTGGAACATCAAGACCTCTTTTTCCGTTTGCCCGGATTCGAACAGACGCTCCTGAAGCGCAGGTACCAAGCCGACCGCGAGTAACACGATGACAGGTGCGATAAATACCAGATGCCGCCAGCGCAACCACGCAAATATGAATCCGATGACTGCCCACACCAATAAGCCGCCCCGGCTACCGGTCATGATCAGAGCCAGGAACATCAAGAACGAAGCGGCGATCAAGCCGTACTTGAAGAGGTTCTGCTTGACTTCCGCAGCCAGACACCACATGAACCAGAAAGCCGAGGCCATCCAGACCGATAGCTGATTCCGGTGGTAGCCGACGTCCCGGTCCATCACGCGCGCGGCGCGCTTCTCTAGCGCTGAGCCGTCCGCAAGTAGGGTCAACGGCATGGTCTTGAGTACCTGCAGCGCCAACATCACGAGCACCGCAGTCATCACAGCCATCAACTCCTGGAAGCGTCTCTCGCTATTCAGGCCGAACAGAAGCAGGAAGCCGGGAATGACCGCCTTCAGCGACGACAGGATGTGTTCGTTGAATAGAGCGAGGTAGGACGGGGAGTAGCCTTGAGTCGCGATGGAATACTCGTAAAGGTAGCCCGGTTCCAGAAGCATCCGGAAAAAGCTCAAGAAGAACAGCGCGAGCATCACCAGCATCATGCGCAGAATCGGTCTTGATATGCGCCATTCTGCGAGTTCTTGCTTCGCGTTGGTTGCGAAGCCGATCAAGATGCAGAGCAGGAGAAAGTTATAGGGCGATACCCCGTTAATGCCAAACATCGCCTCGGGCATGTCGGGGCGCTCCATCAGCGAGACGAGAAAGATCAGTCCCAACAACCCCCGAAACCAGTTCTTGAAGGCATACAGGCTGAAGAATGCGATGAAGAGCGATAGGAGTGTATATCTGATCATTGACTATGTCCCCGATCAGCCGCAATCGGAATACGGATCCCGGTGTTCAGACGCCTGACGACCGCTGGTGATGCTGGACAAGAGACTAACACGATCCGCTCAAGTCCGCCGGACCAGCTCAACGTCTACCCGCGTCGAAGCGGCCACCTCGCTCAAAGTTTGCACTTCCGCTGCACAATCGGTGGCGCACTTGGCGCCCAGGACGATGACGGAAGCGCGATGATCGGCCCGTACCTTGGCCATCGCCTGTGCGAGTTTGGTCCGCAGGGTACCCACGTAAAAGTCGTCCCCGACCTGATAACGGTAGAGGATTGCCGAGGGTTTGGCCCCTTGCGTCGTCATGACGACCGCCGGCCCGTCCTTCAATGCAACTTTTTCCTCACTCGTGACCAATCCTTTGCGAACGACATAGTTCAGAGAACTCACCAGTTCCTGATCCTGTTGCTCGCGCCCGTAAGTTGCCGCGAACACTTCGATATCTATCCCATTCCGCGACGTAATGACTGCGCGGGAGACCATGCCTCCGTCAAACGACGGATAGAGCAAGGGCCCTGCACCTGTCGTCGTCGCCTGGCTCACGGTATCCGAGGCAGACACTATTCTCGGATCCACGATATCGGCCGCTTGGCTGGAGAAATACGACCAACCGGCAAAACCGAGCGCAATCGGCACGATCGGCAGTATGAAGGCGCGCACCTGCAGCCGGCCGGTTGGCTCGCGCCCCGCCTCGGCAACCGGCTCGCTGAACTTGTTCGACACATGAAAAATGTACGGAAGCACCAAGACCGCGAATATCGCCCAACCCAACCAAATGTGATCGCTGACGAACGGGTGATCCACGCCGTTGCGGGAGCCGATGTAAACTATGATCGAGATGCGAATCCAGTTGACGACTACGGCGAGCGCCCCGCCGATCACCAAGATCTTGACGGCTTCCGTCACCGAATTCTTGTTCAGCAACACACTCATCAAACACAGCGTCAAACTGGTCAGAAGGAAGGCTAGGCCGGCACAACCGCTGGCGATCACCAGTGCGCCGTCCGGCAGATTGATGACATTACCATCGATGAAGGCGGTAATGCCTACGACTCGCAGAATTGAGCCGACGCCGAATGACGCCATGGCCTGCAAGACGGGGATGAGTACTTCCCAGAACGGAAACGCCATGGACAACAGCACCAGAGGCATGATCATCGTCCACCAATTACGTACCACGCAGGCCACCGCCGTTGCGTATATCGCAAACATGAGCATGGCTTGCAGCGAGGCGATTTGCGACAACCACGCGAAGAGCCACAAGACCTGAAGTGCCAGTAATCCGCACAGCATCAGCGGGAAGAGCTTCGGTCGGCCGAAATCTATGTCGTGGCGGTTGCCCCAGACGAGATAAAAGAAGGCGCCAAGCACGATGTAGCCGTGGCTGTAGTTACCCACCCCACTACCCCAAAGTTCCGTGACCCAGCGGGTGGTCGGCAAGTACGCCACCGCGGCGAGACCCGCAAGCACGAGCAGACCAACGACACCTTTCGCCTGAGGGTCCAGTGTGCTGGCGCTGCGTTGGATCTCAACCGATGACATCTATCTCGATGCGACGAGCAACACGGAGTCGCGCAGCCACTGTGAAGCGTTTTCTTGAAAGATGACGACAACCAAGAAAGCACCGATGAGTGTCGATACCGCGCCCGCAAACACAACGAGAGATTGCGCGTGCCGCTGTCTCGCCTGCGATACGTTGAGGCTGATCGTGCCGAGTATGTTGAACGGGGCCAGTTCCGCCAGGATGCTCGTGTTGTGAATCGTCGGCTTCATGAGCCACACCAGTAAAGCAACCCCGACCCCGGCGCCCAATCCCGCAAAAAGCACCATGGTGATGAGCAGTGGTCGGTTGGGTGCGGCAGGCTCGACGCCGGCGCGCGGCGGTTCGATGGTATTGAACGAGATGACGTCTTTCTCTTCGCCTACTCGGCCGATACGCTCGCGTTCGGATTGATCCAGAACTTCCTGGTACAGCCGTTGATAGTTGTCGTAGTCACGCGTGAGTTCGATGAATTCACGCTCGAGCTCGGGCGCACGGTCGACCTCGGTCTCCAGAATTCGCAGGCTCTGCTGCATCCCTTCGATTTCTCTCGTCAACCCAGCGATGGTTTGATTGGAGGTGCTCAAAGCGATTTGAATTTCGATATAGACGGGGTTCGTCGCTGAAGAGGCACCATCCTGGCCGATGTCCTTGCTGGCGTTTTGCAGCTCGATTTGCAGTTGCTTGCGTAATTGCGCGATCTGTTCATCCAATGCCGTGACGTCGGGATGCAAATCAGTGACGCGCAAAAGCAGTTGCCGCTTCGAACGCTCTAGCTCCGCCATGAGCTGAGACGTTTCGCTTCCCGGAACCACGCTGGTGGGCGTATCGCCGTCGATAGGTGCGTACGGATTGACGGCTGCAAGTTGCCGGCGCAGTTCCGAGCGTTTCGATTCTTCGATCGAGCGCTGCGTCAGCAATTCGGACAGGCGCTGTTGTTCGGCTTGCATTCTTGCGAAATAGTCACCGCGATCACCGACCACAAATCCGGCGTGATTGCGTTTGAAGTTTTGCAGCTTCGCCTCAGTCGCTTCGAGCAGATTGCGGTAGTAAGTCAACTGCTCGTCCAAGAAGGCCTGCGTGCGTTCGGTATCCGAGTCTTTTTTCTGCAAAACGTCGTCATAAAAGGAATTGAGCAGCGAGCGCACAACGCGTTCCGCGACGTCACGGTCTTGATGGCCGAACCGAATGCGAAACAAGTTTTGGGCTTCTCTGCGTTGTCCAGTGGAGATGCTGATGTTCTCCCTCAGCGAGTTGAGCAGACGATCCATCTCCTCTTCCGAAGTCACCTGAATGTCGAGGTCCGTTTCCCTTGCTACTTTTTCAAGCTGAGGCCGCCCCATCATGGCTTGCCGTACAAGAAAGACGCGACTGGCGACGTTGGGCTCCATGCCGAGGTTCTGCACCACTTCGCGCAGACGGCTACCGGTATCGACATAGAAACGCGCCTCGGCTTCATACACGTTCTGAATGAGATAAACGCCGAACCACCCGGCCACGCAGATCACCCACGCGACGATCAATGCCCACCAGCGATACGACCAAACACCACGTATGTAAAACAACAACTGGGAGATTATTTCATTCATTCCTTACTTCCTTAACCAACGCCCCTCACGAAGCCCCGTCACCGCGAATCACGCTCGGCACCAACAACAGGAGTATGCGCAGGTCGAGCCAGATCGACCATTCGTCTATGTACTGGAGATCCAATTCTAGCCAGCGTTCAAAACTCAACCTGCTGCGTCCCGATACCTCACGCAGACAAGCCAGTCCCGGCTTGACGCTGAAGCGTTTGCGCTGAATCCCTTTACTGAACTGTTCGACGTCTCGCAGCGACATCGGCCGCGGGCCCACGAGACTCATTTGGCCCATGAAGACATTGATCAACTGCGGCAGCTCATCGATGCTGGTGCGGCGAATCAGGCGGCCGACACGTGTGACGCGGGGATCGTCTTTGATCTTGAATATGGGTCCGTCCGCTTCGTTGAGATGCTCGATTTCCGCCATGCGCTCTTCCGCATCGACGAACATGGACCGGAATTTGATCATCGCGAACTGACGTTTATTGAGACCGACTCGTTGCTGACGGAAAAATACCGGTCCAGGGGAATCGAGTTTAATCGCGATAGCGACAATGACGAACAAGACTGCGAGAAATGGTGCCGCTGCAATGACGACAAAGAGGTCGATGATGCGCTTGATGACCAACTTACCTTCGTCCTGTGCAATCGGTTCGAAGGACAGGATGGGCACTTCGCCGAGCTGCTCCAAGTTCACGTCTTTGGTTTGCATGTCGTACATGTCTGCCATGTATTTCAAACAAACGGCTTGTTCTTCGCAGGCGAGCACGATGCGTTCGATGTCACCGATCATGGAGCGCGGTAAACAGACGATCACTTCGTCCACAACTTCGTTCGCCAGGACGTCTTCAATCGCTTCCAACGCGCCGAGGTTGCGTACCTGTCCATCCGCGTTGCCGTTCACGACGTCTGCAGCACCGCCGTGGTCGGGATCCAGTGTGCCGACGATTTCGATCCCCCATTCGGAATGTTCCCGGTAGGTGCCGATGAGTTTTTGGGCACGCGGCCCCGCACCGATGACGAGTACTTTAAGAAAGTTGGCTTCGTGTTCTTCTCGCCCTTCCAGGTAATACCAACTTAGAAACAGTCGATTGACTACATACATGACGCCGAGGAAACCCGCGTATAGGAGCACTACAGCGCGGCTCGTGTACTCGAGCTTGCCGACGAAACTGGCGATGAGCAGACCGCCGACAACGATTGCCATTAGGCGCAACGCGGCCAGGACATGATCGAGGATGGACTGTCCGTGCAGCTTCGGCTTGGTGGTGTCGACGGCCACGATCGCCAGTAACGCGACGACCGGGGTGAGCCACAGATTCTCGATCAATGCGGCTCTGCTGAAATAATCGAACCAGTATGCGGCCTGCACCGTTACCATGTAACCGAACGTCACCAGCAACGCGTCCTGCGTTTGCAGCAGCCTCATCAGATGGGTCGACTTGGTTATTTTCATCGGACGACGAGTGCCACGGATCTCGGGGTTAGCGGAACGGACATTATCCCAGACTTGGCCGCCTTAAATAATACGGCTTGTAGGGTGTCGTGAATCATTTGTAAGTCCGTCGGTTCGATGCAGCCCGCCCGCCGGGCTTACCGCGTATAGGTCTGCAACAGGTGATCCGCGATGCGCTGGCTCGCCTGACCGTCCCAGAGCTCCGGACGGCGCCCTGTGGGCGTATTGTCAATATTGTTGCGCACCGTATCTACGATGCTGCGAGTGTCGAGGGCAACCAGCTGATTGGTACCGTCGGTAATCGTCGCTGGACGTTCGGTGTTCTCGCGCAGGGTCAGGCAGGGCACCTCCAGTATCGTGGTCTCTTCCTGAATACCCCCGCTATCCGTGAGGACCAGACGCGCATTGGCCATGCAGTTGACGAAATCGAGGTAGCCCAGCGGGTCCAGTAGTTTCACGTTGGCAAATGCACCCTGGAGCGAAAACGCATCGATTTTGGCGCGCGTACGCGGGTGCACGGGAAATACCAGGGGTATCTCGCCGGACAGTTGCTCGAGCGCATCTGCGATGGTTCGAAACCCGGCCTCCTCGTCGACGTTGGAGGGCCGGTGCAGCGTTACCAATCCATAGGTGCCGGGTTCGAGGGAGAGCGTGCGCAACGTGGGTTTGGCCAGCGCCTTGGCTTTGTGCGCCAACAGCGAGTCAATCATGACGTTGCCGACCAAGTGCACCGTCGACATGTCGGCGCCCTCGCCTCGCAGGTTGTCCATGCCGCTCGGCTCACTGACATAAAGCAGGTCGGAAATCCGGTCGGTAAGGATGCGATTGATCTCTTCCGGCATGGCCATGTCGTAGCTGCGCAAACCCGACTCGACATGGATCACGCTGATGCCCAGCTTTTTCGCGGCCAATGCACACGCGATGGTCGAATTCACGTCGCCGACCACAAGAACGGCATCGCACGGATTCGCCATCAGATATTTTTCGAACTCGATCAGCACCCGGCCGGTATTTTCACCGTGGGTGCCTCCGCCAATCTCGAGGTTGACGTCGGGCTCCGGCAAGCCGAGCTCGTTGAAGAAGAGATCCGACATCTCCGGGCTGTAGTGCTGACCGGTGTGTACCAGGCGTTGTTCGACGGTCACATCGAGTTCCGCTGCGCGGGAGGCGAGCGCACGGATGACCGGTGCGACCTTCATGAAATTAGGACGCGCGCCAACGACGTGGGTGATTTTGAACAACCGTCTGCCTCCGTGTATGGGTCTAAGCGATCAGCCTTTTATATCCGCCTTGTGCATGTAGCCCTCGCCGCGCTTCCCGTGCGGCAACAGACGGCATTGTCTGGGATTCCCTGGGCGTTAGAGCCCCAAGACCAACTTGGACATGATATTACGCTGAATCTCATTGGAGCCTGCGTAGATACTCACCTTGCGGGTGTTGAAATATTCTTGTGCGACACCGTTCGCACTTTGTGGGCCGACAGCTTGGAAATTATCGCCGGGTTCAGGCGTGGATTGATCCAGCGGCGCCGCATATGCACCTGAAATCTCCAACGCCAATTCCGTCACTGCCTGCTGCAGCTCAGTGCCGCGGGTTTTGAGCATGGAGCTTTCCGGACCGACGTTTTGCCCTGCCGCGAGGGCGCCGAGGATGCGTAGCTCCGTGTACTCCATCGACAGAATTTGCACCTGGATATCCTGATAGCGGCGCTGAAAATCTTCGTCCTCCCAGTAGCTTCCCCCGTCTTCGGCCGCTTGCTGTGCCGCAAACGCTTTGAGGTGACCCATCGCGCCCTTCAGACCCGGCGAGTAGGCGTTACCGCGTTCGAATTCGAGCAGATATTTGGCGCAAGTCCAGCCCTTACCCTCCTCCCCGATCAACTGCGATTTAGGCACCTCGACATCTTCGAAGTAGACCATGTTGATTTCTTGATAGCCATCGCCCGGCTCATCCAGGGTAATGATTGGCTTCACGGTGATACCCGGTGCTTTCATGTCGATGAGCACGAAGCTGATGCCGAGTTGACGAATGTCCTCCTGACTGGTACGCACCAGGCAGAAGATCCAATCCGCATATTGCGCCAGGGTAGTCCAGGTCTTAACGCCGTTGACGAGATAGTGATCGCCCTTGTCGACGGCTTTGGTACTCAACGAGGCCAGATCGGAACCGGAACCCGGTTCAGAGTAACCCTGACAGAACCAGATATCGGAGTTGAGAATCTTGGGCAGAAATTCGTCCTTCTGTGCCTGAGTGCCGAATTTCATGATCACGGGTGCCACCATGGTGATGCCGAACGGGATGACACCGGGCGCACCGACGCGAGCGCGTTCGAGATCGAATATGTAATTCTGCGTGGGCGTGAACGCAGCCCCGCCGTACTCTTTCGGCCAGTTCGTGCCGGCCCAACCTCTCTCGGCGAGGCGTTTTTGCCACTGCACGTGATCGTCTTTGGATAGACGTCCCAGGGCACTGCGGGCCTGCTTGTCCCGCATCTCTTGCGGCCACGCCTCGTCAAGCCACTGGCGTACTTCGCGTTGAAACTGGCGGTCTTCCTCGGTGAATGAAATATCCAAAACGATTTCCTAATGCTAGCGACAAAACCGGGATCGAATTTTAGCCCGCATTCCCCCATGTGCAACCGAAGCCCTTACAAAATGCGCGGTCTGTAAGATGAGTCTTACAAAAGAGTAAACGTTGCTCGTACCGAAAAACGCGCCCAACCCCTAAGTTAGACCTTCCCCATTGGACTTAGAGACTTCCAGAATGAAAAAACTCTGTATCTACCTCATCGCACTCGTATGCGCTTCACCGGCCATGGCTATGCCCATCGTCGGCACCATTGCGGGTGGAGGTACGTGGAATGACACCCCGTCGGGCGCCGCTACGATTTACCATCTGACCTCGACCCGGGTCGACGTCGCTCAGAACGACTTCGCGGGCATCACCGACGTCATTGCCGGAGACATTATCGACGGTCCGGGTGGGGTCATGGGCACCGATTGGACCTTCGGAGATTTCACTTTTGCCGTTTCAGGCGGGGAGTTGATTTTCTCCATGCCGCAGTTCGGTGTGTTTGCGTATGTGCTCGAGGGAGTCATGAGCGCCCAGGGGTTCGATGACGCACGACGCCGAGTCACCGCGACGTTCAATGCCAACACGTTCTCCTACGCCGTACCCGAGCCGGGTTCGATGGGTCTTGTCACCGCCGGTCTGCTGGGCATTGCAGCTCTACGCCGACGCAAGTACACGAAAGCGTACCACCGCTGCTGAGTGCCTCAGCCACTCGGCTGCACACGTGGTAATGAGACTCGGGCGAGGACGACCTCGTCCGAGTTTCTTTATCTTTATCTCTGTAGCCAATGATTCACGAGCGTGCGGGACCGTTAGACTGGGCACGTTCGACCAGCGCCTTACCCACGACGCGGATGGCCAGCGTCTCTTCGGCACCTTCGAAGATCGACAGCACGCGTGCATCCAGAAAATAGCGACTCACCGGGGCCTCCTCGGCATAGCCCATACCGCCGTGCAGCTGTAGCGCTTCGCGCGTGACTTCCTCCGCATAACGGCACGAGATGAGTTTGACCAGGCTCGCTTCTATGACTCCTGACCCGGCATCCATGAGTTGAGCCACCTTGTGGGTGAACGCTCGACACGCGAGTATGCGAGAGGCCATCGTGGTCAATTTGACAGCGGACAACGGCAAGGCCGCGACTGCGGCACCGAATACTTGACGGTCCTGCGTGAACCTCGCGGCCTCTTCGAACGCAGCACGCATCAAACCACCGGCCCGGGCGGCCGTCTGCAATCGGCCGCCCATGAAGCCGCGCATGGTGAAATAGAATCCCTTGCCGCGGCCTTCTTCTTCGCCGATGAGATCGCTATCCGGCACGAAGAAGTCTTCGTAGAACATCTCGAACGAATGCATGCCGCGATAGCCGATTGTTGGAATGGCACGGCCAGCTAAGCGACCCCCGGTTTCCTGCACAATCTCGAACTCATGTCCGTCGTGCGATGGCTTGTTGACGACGAACAAGGATAAGCCGCGATGCGGCGGTCGCACGTCGTCTTCAGTACGGGCCAGTACGAGAATCAAGCCGGCCTTACCCGCGAAAGTGCACCATGTCTTGGCGCCATTCAGCAACCAGCCGCTCTCGGTCTTCCTCGCCTTCAACCGGACGGCTGCAACGTCCGAGCCCGTATTCGGCTCGGTCACCGAGATGGCACATAAGGGGTCACCTGTCGCGATGGATGGCAGCCAGCGTTGCTTCTGCGCTTCGGTGCCGCCTTCCAGTATGGCGCGGGCCATGATCTCCGGGCGGGTGATCAGACTGCCTGCAGCCCCCAGTGAGCCGCGAGACAATTCTTCGGTAACGAGGACCATCCCCATGCTGTCTTCACGGTCATCGGGCTTCAGCCCGCCATAGCGTTCCGGTACCGACAAACCGAAACAACCCATTGCCCGTAGCGGTTTCAGTATCGCGTCGGGGATGATCAGATCCTGACGATGGATGTCTTCCGCCAACGGCGCGACCACGTCGTCTGCAAACGCCGCGAACGTACGCCGAATCATGTTCTGCTCGTCGTCGAGCCGGGGTTCGGGCAGACCTTCATTCAACAACTGACTGCTCATCGTCGAGAGCAAGGCGCTGTCGATCAATGGCGTGAGACGGGCTTCGATGGTTCGATCCAGTTCGAGACCGTAGCGGTGATTGCGATGACCGAGCCGCGATTGTGCAGCGAGACAGGTTTGGGCGGCGAAGGTGATCGCCAATTGTCCTTGTAACGAATCCTCCGACCCTTTGCCTTGACCGTCCGACTCTCGGGCAAACTCTTGTTCCAAGAAGGCGCGTGCTGTCTCGAGTTCGGCTTCGCAGAACGCCAGCTCGTATAGTTCGACCTGATCGGTTTGCAGATCACCGCTCAGACTACGGGCCGCGTGTAGTACCAGTGACGACAACCGACTCAGCGTGGCATCAAGCCATTGAATGTGATTGGAAATGGTTCGCTCTCGTCGCGCGACGCGCGGAAAATGCGGCCGCACATTGTAGTGGCGTGGCTGAGACGACTCAACGCTGGTGCAATTGTGTTATAACTCCGGCATGGACCCACTCAACGCAGTCGCTGAAGTTCGCGACTATTTCATCGCGCTACAGACTCACATATGCACGCAACTCAGTGCCGTCGACGGCGAGCAGGAATTTAGTATCGAATCGATGCACACTGCGGATGGCGGGCTTGCCCAACCCAGAGTACTCGCCAACGGCAAGCACATCGAAAAGGCTGCCGTGCAGTTTTCACACTCGATCGGAGAAGCGTTACCGCCTGCGGCGACGGAGCGTAATCCCCATCTTGCGGGATCGCCGTTTCAAGCCACCGCAATTTCACTCATCGTGCACCCGGTGAACCCACATGCACCCACCACGCACATGAACTTGCGATATTTTGTGGTGGCGACCGATACCCCGGTGTGGTACTTCGGCGGCGGCTTCGATTTGACGCCGTACTATCCGGTCGAGGACGACGTGGTGTATTGGCATCGCGTGTGTGCCGATGCGACCGGTGACCACTACGCCGACATGAAGGCGCAGTGTGACGAGTACTTTTACCTACCCCATCGAGACGAAGCCCGGGGCGTTGGCGGCATCTTCTTCGACGATTGGACAGCAGGTGGGTTCGATGCGAGTTTCGCACTCGTCAAGCGCGTCGGAGACGCGTTTTGGGAGGCCTATGGACCCCTACTCAAACGCCGCATCCACGATCCGTGGACGGACGCGCAACGCGAGTTCCAGCTGTATCGACGGGGGCGTTATGCCGAGTTCAACCTCGCGATCGATCGCGGGACAAAATACGGCATACAAAGCGGCCACCGCATCGAGTCGGTGCTGGCATCCCTACCGCCCCTGGCACGCTGGGAATATGCCTACACCCCGCCGCCAGGCAGCCCCGAGGAACGCTTGACCAGCTACTTCCTGAAACCGCGAGATTGGCTCGGGTCTGTGGATAACTCTGGGGATTAATCGACCCGCTAACGGTTGATGCCGCCTTCAGCGGCAGTACAGAATTTTATCCACAGAAAAACTATATATATTTCAATCAGCTACGAGTTTTTCTTATCCGCCGAGCGTGAATTTTCCCTGATTGCGCCCGTCAGCAGGCTGTGTATAAAAGCCCCGAGCGAGAGGATTACGGCAGCGTCAGGCGATCTTCCACCCGCACCACGCCGCGCACGCGGCTGGCCACACCCACGGCCTTCTGCCTGGCGTGATCCGAAGGCACGCGCCCGAACAAACTGACGATGCCGCGCCGGACCTCCACGTTAATGGCCAGCCCGTTCACTTCCGGGTCGCGAATGAGCGCTGTTTTGACACCGGCCTGAATCCCGGCATCGTCGGTAAACTCGCCGATGGTCCTGCGACTGTCGTCCTGGTATCCGGCACAGCCTGCGAGGCAGGCGATGACCAACAGTATGATCGAGCATGCCAGCTTATCTCTTACCACGGGGTCCTCTCTATGGTGTGTATCTATCGTGTCGCGCCCGATTGAACCAAGCCCTCTCAGACGATGCAAGGCAACGCGGTGACCCGAACGACCAGAAGGCGTTTTGCCACTGAGCCGCGGTTGGCAATATCGAGAACGGTCGCATAATATAGCTCTCTTGGGGTGCTCAATTATCCGCTCGACGACTTAGGGGAGTTTTCATGCGTAGACCATTCGGGCGCGGACGCGAAGAGGAAGGCGAAGAACAAATCAACCTCACGCCCATGCTGGACGTGGTGTTCATCATGCTGATCTTCTTCATCGTCACCGCCACGTTCGTCAAGGAGGTGGGCCTGGATGTCAATCAGCCCGATGACGATAAACCTAAGACCGTCGATCCTGACAAAAAGAGCATCGTGGTACGCATCACCAACCGCGATCGCATTATCATTGCACAACGCGATGTAGATTGGCGCAGTGTTCGGGCCAACATCGAAAGGCTGCACGCTGAAAACCCCGAAGCGCCTGTCATCATTCAGCCGCATCCCGAATCCACGACCGATGCGATGATTCACGTCATGGATTCCGCGCGTCAAGCCGGAGTGTATAACGTCTCGCTCGCTCAAGGTGGCTGACCCACACCTGTCTCACAGCTAGAAAGGGTCGCGAACAGCGACCCTTTTGTTTTTCATGATCGATCTACGCAGCGATACTCTCACCCAACCCAGTGCAGGTATGCGCGAAGCCATGGCTCGCGCCGAAGTCGGCGACGACGTTTACGGTGAAGACCCTTCCGTCAATCGCCTGGAACGGCTTTGTGCCGAGTGCTTGGGCAAGTCTGCGGCGTTATTCGTCAGCTCCGGGACGCAATCGAACCTGCTCGCAATCCTGGCGCACTGCGGTCGTGGCGATGAATACATCGTCGGTCAGGATGCACACACGTATCGCTTCGAAGGCGGCGGTGCTGCGGTGCTTGGCAGCGTTCAGCCGCAACCGCTCGATATGAATGTGCACGGCGAGATGGCACTCGAGGCGATCCGCAGCGCCATCAAACCCGACGACTTCCACTTTGCCCGCACGCGGTTGCTGTGCCTGGAGAACACCCATAGCGGCGGCGTGGTCAGCCCGGAGTACATTGCCGATATCCGCGAACTTGCCGACGCACATGCGCTTGCGTTGCATCTGGACGGTGCCCGATTGTTCAACGCCGGTGTGGCGTTGGGCAGACCGCCGAGCGGGCTTGCAGAGCCTTTCGACAGCGTCTCCATCTGTTTGTCCAAGGGCTTGGGCGCGCCGGTGGGCTCGGTGCTGGTGGGTTCCGAGGCACTGATTGCCAGGGCGCGGCGCATGAGAAAAATGCTCGGCGGCGGGATGCGTCAAGCCGGCATTATCGCTGCAGGTGGCATTTTTGCGTTGGAGAACAATGTCGACCGTTTAGCCCAGGATCATGCGCACGCGGCCCAGATCGGCGAAGCCGTCGCTGCGCGATTCGGCCCGCAGTCCTGTACCGTGCAGACCAACATGGTGCACCTGTCACTCGATCCGCAGCGTTACCAGGCACTGGCGAAGGCCTTGCGGGCAGCGAATGTCCGCGTCGGACGGCCCCGCTGGGTGCTACATCTGGATGTCACACCGCCCGATGTGGCCCGTGTTTGTGCCACCGTCGCCGGTTTTACCGGATAGGGCTTTAGAGGCGGCTGACCAAGGCGACGATACCCCCGGTCATCAGGGTAACTATCGTCCCACTTATCAATGATTTAGGGGCTATTTCTAGATATTCCTTGCGACGCTCGGGGACCAGCGTGGTGAGCCCGCCCAGGAGAATACCCAGGCTGCCGAAGTTGGCGAACCCGCAGAGCGCGTAGATCATAATGAGCCTCGAAGCCTGACTCAGATCGGTCGCGCTTTCAGCCAGTTGCAAAAACGCCACCAGCTCGTTGAGCACGAGTTTGGTTCCCAACAGTCCGCCGGCGGTTTGCGCTTCGGCCCAGGGAATGCCTATGAGCCAAGCGACGGGCGCGAAGAGCCATCCAAGCGCGTCTTGAAGGGTCATTGCCGAAGACAGGTCCAAAGCCGTCGACACCGTGCCTAAGATTCCGTTGACCAACGCCACCAAACTGATGAAGACCAACAGCATGGCGCCTACGTTCATCGCCAGCGTAAGTCCATCGCTGGTGCCGCGAGTCAACGCATCCATGAACGACTCATAACGCAGAGACACACGCGTTTGGTCGACATCGGACGTGTCTTCTCGGCTCGGCGGGATCATTAGGTGGGCCACGTAGATCGCACCGATGACATTGAGCAGCGACGCCGCGAGAATGTGACCTACGACGCCATCGTAAACGTTACTCAATACTCCGGCATACAGAACCATCACCGAACCGGCGACCGTGGCCATGCCGAACGTCATCACAGTGAAAAACTCCGAGCGACTCAGCGTGGCCAGGTAACCGCGAATGACCAACGGTGTCTCGACCATGCCGAGGAACAGACTCGCCGCTCCTGAAGTACCCAGAACGCCGCTGATCTGCAGACCTCTGCGCAACAACCACCCGAACGCCCTGACGATTGCCGGTAACACTCGCCAATACCAGAGAATGGCGATGATCGCACTGAAGACCACAACCTGAGGCAGGACTCGGAATGCGAAGAGATACATCGCGTTTTCGCGATCGACTTGAAACGGACTGTCGCCGCCGCCGAGGTAGCCGAACAAAAAAACGGTACCGGCCAGCGTGGCCTGCTCAACGGCTGCGATCAACGAGTTCAGGGTTCCAAGTGCGTTGGCTACCCAGGTGACTTTCAGAAAGAGATAGGCCAGCGCAAACTGAATCAGCAGGCCGACGACTACGGTTCTCCACTCGATGCGCTGGCGTGCTTCGCTCAGCAGCCAACATACGCCTAAGAAGAAAACTAGACCGAGCGCAGCTTGCATTCTATGCAATCACGAATAGTGTCAGCACGTGGCCGTTGCACGCTCGCCAGTATCCTTGGCCGCTGTTGGCAATGCGATTGGGAGCATGGTCGCCGATGTAGTCGATGCGAAAACGTCCATCGTCGCTCACGTAGACCTCCGCTTCTTGAAAACCGATGAACTGCTTGCCCGTGGGATAAGTGGCCTTGAAGCCTGCCTCCTTGGCGGAGAAGGCGATGGTAGCTGCATCGAAATCACAAGTGCGCAAACGGTGTTGCTCAGCTTGAGTGAACAACGTCGCCCATAACTTTTCATCGACCCTCGCATCCTCTTCGATGTCGACGCCGATTCCTCGGAGCCCAACCGCGGCACTCGCTACTGCGTAGGTATCGGTATGCGTTATGCTGCCGACACTCGCCTGGGGCCATATCGGCACACGATCCTCACGCGTGATGGGTGCGCGGCCCTGCCCGATCAATGACAACGCTTCATGCGCGCAGTGGCGACCGCTCGAGTACGTGCGCACGCGCTTGGCCGCCATTCGTTCCAAGCCCTCGCGCTCCTCTGCCATCAACGCAGCACTGTGATCCGCGACATTAGCGACTACCGTCGCGGCATCCGGGATATTAATATCCGGAATACTGAAACCACAAAGGCTCGCCTCTTCGAAGTGCCATTGCATGAAAGCGCATACAGATTGTTCAAAGCAGCGCAGTTTAACACTCATCCAGGGGACCAACCCAAACCATGACCCGCGGTAACGTCATCTTGCTCAACGGTTGTTCCAGTAGCGGCAAAACCACGCTCGCCCAAAAACTGCAGCAGTTGTTGCCGGACCCCTACCAGTACATCGCTCTCGATCAGTTTCGCGACGGTTACCCGGCCAAGACCCGCGGCCTGAACGCGCCGTCCAATACCAGCGGTACGACCGGCTTGAACGTCCGCCCGGCAGCCGCGTCCGATGCCGACCAGGCGCCCGTCACACACATCGAAGTCGGCGATTTCGGCGAGTCGGTACTCGCCGGCATGCGTCGGTGTGTCGCTTTGTTTAGCGAGCGCGGCATCAACGTGGTCGTGGACGATCTCATCCTGCAAAGCGAATATCTGACCGATTACGTGAAAGTGTTGAATACGGACAAGACCTGGTTCGTTGCAGTGCGTTGCGACCTGGACGTGGTCAATGCACGTGAAGCCCAACGCTTGGGACGGTTCCCGGGCACCGCTCGATCGCATTTCGAGCAGGTCCACGCGCACGGCTACGGCTATGACATCGAGATAGACACCACGCGAACGCCGCCGCGTGAAGTAGCATTGCAGGTGATTGAAGGCCTGGGGTCAGCGCCTAGTGCCCTGAGCCGGGGTCTGGACTAACGAACCGACAAATGGATCAGTATCGGCGTCAGCCCACTCGACTTTGAACAGGTCGGCAACCCCGCGACGTTCGAAACGCTCACGGGTGATGTACGCGACCTTGTCGTTGTTCCTCGCGAAGCTGATGGCTTCACGCTGTCCTACGGATGGTAGGCGAATCTGGCGCGGTATCTCACCGAGGTGTTCGATGTCGTACAACAGGGCGTGTTGATAGGTGGTCACCAGCAACCAAGGGTGTTCAAAGTCCATGCCGGTCGGAGTATGACGAAACTGGGGTTGCTCCACCTCCAGATGATCGATCTCGGCCGGTCTTGGGAAATGTGCCAACTCCTGGACCAAGTCCACGGTGGCTGCTGGACGATCGTCAAAGAGCGCAGACAGCGACACTGAATACAGCTCGGGTGGATAGTGCCGCTTGCTCAACAACCAGATCGTATCTGCGGCAACGTTGACAGTGAGCGCCTCGCAGTCTCTTGGACCCTGTGGATAGTCGATGGCAAGACGCGCAGTCACGCTTAAAGGCAACGGTGATTCCTGCAATTCGGCTGCCTGCGCGTCAAGCACTTCAGGCTCCCGAACCAGGTAGAGGGTTACATCGTCCCGCCAACGGAAGTTGTCCCCGACATCGCCGATGATGAGATACGGATTTCCGTCGAGGACAAAGCTGTCAAGCGCTTCCCAGTCGACATTCTCCGCGCCTTCGAGCCGCCACGTCCCTCTGCTCGCGCCGGTGGTGTCGAAGGCATAGAGATCCGGATGGTTGCCGCTGTCGTTAACGGACCAAAGCAGGTCATCCGCCGCGGTGCTTGCCGTCAGGCCGCTGGACTCCGACAGGTTACGGTCCTGCAGGTCTGCGACCCAGGTCACCCTCTGCGCGACACGCGGCAGATCAGGGTTTTTTGCTATCGGAGTGGGGTGCAGGGGAAACAAGTGCACCAACGCATTCCCGACCGCATAACCCTGCATCAGCCCGTAGCCGATCAAGTATGCGAACGGAGCGGTCACGAGGAGCAACAAACCAACCGCTAACCGTAATAACCACGATTGCGGCCACCACTTGCGCCAGCCGCCGCCTCTTACCGGTGGGTTCAACGAGGTAGGTGCCTTCTTTGGAAGCGTCGCGCAGAATGATAGCATGCTGTCGGGAAAGTCCAGGGGAGCTAAAGCACTGTGAAGTTTACGTGGTTCAATTTGATGCCTTGGCCGTACCTGCCTGACGACTTTCGCGAGAAACATCGTTCCGTTTGGGTGGACATACCGTCCAGTCTGTACGACCCGGTGCGCGGACACGAACTGTACAACACCTACCTCGATGAGCTCGAGTATGCTGAGACGCTCGGATTCGACGGTATCGGTGTCAACGAGCACCACGCGAACGGCTACGGTTTGATGCCTTCGCCCAACATCATGGCGGCAGCCCTGGCGCGTCGAACTTCGAAGTCCGCTCTCGTCGTGCTGGGTAATTCGATCGCGCTCTACAACCCCCCGATTCGCGTGGCAGAAGAGTTTGCCATGCTGGATGTAATTTCCGGCGGACGTCTGCTGGCCGGATTTCCGGTGGGTACGTCCATGGACACGAACTACTGCTACGGACAGATTCCCTCTCTGACCCGGGAGAAGTACGACGAAGCCCACGAACTCATCATGAAGTGCTGGGCCGAAGACGAACCTTTTGCTTTTAATGGACGCTACAACAAACTGCGCTACGCCAACTGCTGGCCTAAACCCATTCAAAAGAACCCGCCGATCTTCATTCCGGGCGGCGGTTCGCTCGAAACCTACGACTTCTGTCTAGAGCACGACTATGTCTACTGCTACCTCAGTTTTTCCGGCTACCTGCGCGCCAAACAGCTGATGGACGGGTACTGGACGAGGGTCGAAGAGTTCGGCAAGGATCCCTCCCCTTATCGTGCGGGGTTCGCTCAGACCATTGTGGTTGCGGAGTCCGATGCCGAAGCAGAACGCGATTACCGCGAACACATCGACTACTTCTACAACCGCTGTCTGCACGTCTACCCCGGCTTCGCGGATGCGCCCGGTTATCGCACCATCAAAACGCTCAAGGCCAACGTTACTTCGCAGATGACCCGCGCCGCTGTGGGTGACGTTGCCAGCATGAGTTGGGATCAGTTAGTCAACGACGGTTACGTCATCGCCGGGTCACCGGATACCGTCGTTGAGAAGATGCAGCACCTCATCTCGACCCTGCGTGTGGGCAACATTTTCTGTCTTATACACGTCGGCAACATGCCTAAAGACAAGTGCATGCGCTCGACCCGTCTGTTTGCCGAGGAGGTCATACCGCGGCTAAGAGACATGTGGCCCGAACATGCTGACGATGACCGCTTCTGGATTCATCCCATCGATCACGCCGCGCGGCCCGGAACGGTTTCCATCGGCTCAGACAGTGCCGCGACAGGCGCGAGTTCGTAATGGAACAGATCGAATTTTGCGGTAACGACGGTCATACGTTTCGCATTAGGGTGCATCGGGGTGGTTCGGGTCCGGAACTGCTGTTCCTGCACGGTGCCGGCGGTTTACTTCCGGATGACCCCTTTCTAAATGCGCTCATGGCGCACTTTCGGGTGACAGCCCCTCTACTTCCCGGTTTCGAGGATTCCGACGGCAGTGAGCATCTGCGCGAGATGCTCGACTTTACGTTGCATGCCTACGATGTGTGTAAGGCGCTCGATATCCATCGGCCTTTTGTCGTCGGGCACTCGATGGGCGGCATGATCGCGGCCGAAATGGCAAGCGTCGCGCCGGATCAAGTGGCGGGTCTGTGTCTGCTCGCTCCCGCGGGTCTATGGCTGGAGGAAGCGCCCATCGTGGATTTGTTTGCGGTGCTACCGTACGAGTTGCCTGAGCTGTTGTTTCACGATCCCGCCAAACACGGCAACCTGCTCTCCGCGGGTGGGGATTTGAACGATCCCGAATTCCTCACGGAGTTTATGGTCACCAACGCGCGGCGCTTGGGTACGGCCAGTAAGCTCCTGTTTCCCGTGCCCGACCGGGGGCTTGTGTCGCGGCTTTACCGGGTAAACGTACCCAGCGCCGTCGTGTGGGGTGCATCCGATCGATTGATCCCCGTTGCGTACGCTCAAGCGTTCGTTGACAAGATTACGGACGCATCTCTGCACGTTATCGAAGATGCCGGGCACATGGTGCCTTACGAACAAACCGAGGCGGTCATCGAAGTGATTCGTCAAACTCAACTCACCTCAGCGAGGTCATCGTGAGCGAAGAATCCTTACAACTCTTCGGACAACTCATCGACGATGCGCAAAGAATCGTGTGCTTCACCGGTGCGGGTATCAGTACGGAGTCCGGCATTCCCGATTTTCGTAGTCCCGGTACCGGACTCTGGACCAGGATCAAACCGATCCAGTTTCAGGATTTCATGGCATCGGAAGACGCGCGCCGAGAGTCGTGGCAGCGCAAGTTTTCAGCAGACAGAACGATGGAAGATGCGGTACCCAACCAGGGTCACTTCGCCCTCGCGCGTCTCGTGGAACAAGGACGCTGTCAAGCGATCATCACGCAGAACGTAGACAACCTGCACCAAAACTCGGGAGTCAGCGACGACAAGGTCATCGAACTTCACGGCAATGCGAGTTATGCATCCTGCTTGAGTTGTGCGACACGCTATGAGTTGGCAGACCTCAAAACCCAATTCGACAGCCGCGGTAACGTCGATCCGTGCGCGCGCTGCGGCGGTATCATCAAAACCGCAACGATTTCGTTCGGCCAAGCCATGCCGGAGCTCGAGATGCTTCGTGCCCAGGAAGCGGTTGAAGCGTGCGACCTGATGATCGTGCTGGGTTCGTCGCTCACCGTGTACCCTGCCGCCGGATTCCCGGAAATCGCCAAGCGGCTCGGCGCTAAACTGGCCATTGTCAATCGTGAGGAAACGCCATTGGATTCGATCGCCGATGTCGTCGTGCACGAGCAGATCGGCCCCACCATGGCTCTGGTCGTTGGCTTGAATTGACGTGGAAGCCGAAGCGCTGGCGCAAGTCGTGCGCGGACTGGTGCCGGATTGGTCGGACGTACCGATCAGCAACGTCGAGTTTCTTGAAGGCGGTTACAGCAATCAAAACTTCGCTTTCACCGCGAACGCCGAACGCTTTGTCATCCGTATACCCGGAGAGCGTCAGCCATTCGTCGATCGGGACCACGAACACGATTATCTGACCCGTCTGCCGCAACGCACCTCGGCAGAAGTGATTGTGCACGATCGCACTGAAGGGTACTTGATTACACGCTGGGTTGAAGGTTCGTTGTTGATCGACACAACGATCAGCGAAGAAGAACTAGTCCGCTATCTGCAAGCACTGCACGCACACTTGCCGGCGCCACGCCGCACGTATTCCGTTGTCGAGGTGATTGCGGCATACGGCGGCAGGAGCCTCGAGAATCCCGAAGGGGTGGCTGACACGGTGCCCTGTCACAACGACCTGAATCCTTGGAACGTCATCGTGACTGAGGAAGGTTGGGTGACCCTCGACTGGGAATTCGTCGGCAGTAACGATCCACTGTTCGATCTTGTCGCTCTGCACCAAGGACTCGAGCTGCATGACGGTGTGTTGCTCGAAATGGCGCAAGGTTATTTAGGCACTCCGGGATATGCCGAAGACGCGCTTAACGAAAGAATTCGACGACAAGTAGAGCTTTATTGGCGGCGCGAGCTCGCCTGGGCGCAATATCAAATCGAACGCGGGCAGACTCGCCGGGAGATATTCGAACAGAGAGCGACGGCGTCCGCTAAGTTAGTCCGGTTGGATGCGTTGCACAGCATCTAGCGCACACGTCAGCCGTGCCTCGTCCCGGCCTCGAACGACGGCATAATCGAGCTGACGATTGTTGAGATCTCGTTCGTAAAGTTCGAACAAGCGATCGCGGTCATGCGGATTCTCGCGTAGGGGATCCGGCTGCCAAGGCAGGTCCGGGTAACAAAGGAGATAAAAACGCGGCGTCTGCTCCGCATAACCGGCACTCAACTCCGCAGGCAGCGGTCCGAACTTGTCCTGCCACCAGAGGCACACCACTTGAAGGTCGGTATCCAGTACGGCAGCACCTCGCAACGAACGCTCACGTCCAACATGTAGCTGAGCTATGGCCAGAAGATCGCTGGGAAGATAATCGGTACTGCTCAAGTACTCACGCGAGGCCTCGGTCAAGACCGGGCGTTCGAGCGCTTCGGCCAGGCGCCGACTGAGCGCGGTCTTACCCGACGACTCCGGTCCGGTAATGCAGATGTGCACCGTTAATCCCCAGCCGAGCGTCTCAAGATGGCGCGTGCTGTGCGTGTGCCGGATCGCCTGGCACCGCGGAGCGCCACGAACGCCAACCCCAGATGGCAAGCCCCAAGTAGACGAGGTACAGCAGTGCGTACTCTGGAATATCCTTGTACAGGTACAGCCCGACCTGTACGACGTCGATCACAAACCAGGCGATCCAGCTTTCCAAGTACTTGCGCGCGGACATCCACATCGCGACGAAACTGGCGATCGTCGTGAAGCTGTCCGGATAGGCGAGATCGGCCTGCGTGAAGTTTGCGAAGTACGCACCCATGGCAAGCGTACCCGCCACCGTGATCGGCGCGATGAGCCACCACTGTCTCCTCGGCACCCAACCCGGCATTAGCACGTCGGTTTGACGTCGGTCGCCGCCGCCACGAAGCCAAAAGTACCAGCCGTAGAGATTCATACCGACGTAGTAGAGGTTGAGCACTACGTCGGCGTAGAGAAAACTGTTGGCCACCACCACGACCGTGACCACTGCGTACACCGCACCGATGGGAAAGGTCAGGACGTTTTGCTTGATCATGAGCACAACGCAGAGAAGCCCCGTGCCGAGACCAATGAGTTCTAGCCAATTGTTCGCGAGGTATTCCACACCCTGCCTTCGAACCGTAGCATTGGGCGGAGTGTATAACAGGATTTAAACGGGTGCGGTTAAACCCGCCGATTCGGTCTACGTCGGAGCGACCTCAGGACTAAAATCGTACGTGCCGTCCAGCAGGCGCACACAGGGATATTCCTTGTGGTACGGCACCAGCTCGCCCAATTCGATCGACGCCCCCAACAGGGCTTCGGTAAATGGGACGAATACCTTCTGTGACGAATCTGAGGCAGCGTTGTTTGTTAAGCAAATGTCGGTGAGTTCCACGGTGGTCTGTGCGTGTCTTTGAAGCCGCCTATTGGACCGCAACCCTCGCAAGCAATCCTCGACCAATAAGTGAAATCGCCGCACAAACCCTGGAGAAATAAGTGAGCGCTTTGAGCGCTCAACCGCGAAAACGGCTAAAATCCGCCGATGATGCCACCCAAGTGGAGCCGGATTTGGCAAAGATAATTGCCATTGTTGAAGACGACCCTGATCAGCGTTCGAACTACACGGATGCGATCAGCAAGAAAGGCTATACGGTCAACGCTTACGGCAGCCGCGCCGAGGCGCTGGCCGGCTTTGAAGAAGCCCTTCCAGACCTGGTGATTCTGGACATCATCCTCGGTGAGGAGGTCGATGCAGGCTTTCAAATCTGTCGAGAATTGTTGGCTAAGTCCCCGAATTTGCCGGTAATTTTCCTCACTGAGCGCATTGATGAGATCGACAAAATCTCCGGGTTGCGTCTGGGTGCCTGGGATTACCTGCCCAAACCCATTTCGCTGGACTATCTCGCGGAGCGGATCTCCTCACTGCTGCGGATCAACGAGGCGCGGGATCAAGAGCGCGAACCGGACAATGCTGCGGCCAAGCAAATAGGCGATCTGGCGCTGGATCAGGATGCGCTGCTGGCTTCGTGGAAGGGTCAGCGCATCGATCTTTCCGGCACGGAATTTCGCATGCTCGCCAAGCTCGTCCGCATGCCAGGGCACGCTGTGAGCTACGAGACGTTGATGAATGCCACCATGCAGAGCCTGGTGACAAACAACACCATCAATACGCACATGCGCAACATCCGCAAGAAATTCGAAAAAGCCGATCCCGATTTCGCGTGCATCAAGAGTGAGTACGGGTACGGCTACCGGTGGTCGACGCAGTGAAAATCCGCGAACGATTTCGTGGTCCGCGCCTCGGTACGAAGCTTGCGCTGCTCGGTCTCGCCCTGCTCGTGGTGCCGTGGCTCAGCTACCGGCAACTGGTCGAGATGGAACGCGTACTCATTCAGAGTCAGTCGCAAGCCCAACTGTTGACGGCAGAAGGCATCTCTACCCTATTCAACGGCCGCGAGGATCTGTTTAACGATCTGCCGATTACCCTTGAAGATTTCGAACCGCTGTTCGCGCACCCGCTGGAGGAGACCATTCGCCTGGACGGTGACCCCACGGATTGGGATGAACCCGTGCAAACGGAGTATTTGAGTTTCGGCTCGGCGGACGGTCAACAAGACGGCGACTTTCGCTTACTGCTCGGCGAGCGTGGCGATCAGCTGCATGCGCATCTCAAGATCAAGGACCGCGATCTGGTCTTGAGAGACTCTGAATATCTACGCTTGGACAACGCCGATCACATACGCGTGAACTTCATGCGCGCCGATGGCGAGGACGGACGGGTGACGTTGGTGCTCGAGGACAACATGTCGGCAACGGGCTTCGAAATGGATCCCGAATGGCGGTTTGCGGCCTCGGGAAGACCCAACCCGCAAATCAAAGGCGGCATCGTTCAGCAGGAGGACGAAGTCTGGATCGAGTTCAAGTTTCCCTTGAGTCTGCTCGGTTCCCGCCGCTATTTCGGCATTACCTGGGTTGACGTGGACGACCGGATCAGCCGCAACATCCGCGCGCAAACGCAAACGCTACCTACTGCAGGCAAGCAGAGTTTCAACCTGGTGGTGCTGAGTTCCCCGGAAGTACGCAATATCATTCAAGGTCTAGGCTTTGCCGGTGCGCGCATACTCGTCATCGATAGCGACAAACGCGTACGCGCCGAGACCGGCACGATCCGCACCGACGTCGAAACCGACGATACACTCGAGTGGTATAGCCGAGCCGCAGCGCTATTCGAGGAGGTGCGGCCCTGGTTGCACAATCTCGTCATGGGCGAAGAGTACCCTGGTCGAGCCGATGCGGAGGATCAGGAGCAGGCTGGCGATCGCGCCATCGAGTCGAGCCTGTCCGGTGAACCCATCGCTATTCGCCAGACCGAGAATCAAATCATCCTGGCAGCCCACCCTATCGTCTCGAAGGACGCGGTCATCGGCACGGTCGTGGTGGAGCAAAACCTCGATAAGATCTTGTCTTTCCAACGCAGCGCGCTGGAACAAGTCATCTTATTGTCGGTATTGAGCCTGTTGCTCGTCTTCATCGCACTAGTTGCGTTTGCCGGGCGTCTAGCCTGGCGTATTCGCAATTTGCGTCGCGAAGCCAGCGCCGCCATCGATTCCTACGGACGCCTGCGCACCAACGAGTTGCAGAACGAAATGTATGCAGGTGACGAGATTGGCGATCTTGCGCGCAGTGTCTCCAACATGCTGTCCAAGTTGCATCGGCACAACACCTTTCTCGAAAGCATGCCGCGCACGCTCCGTCACGAGATTAACAACCCGTTGAACACACTCAGTACTTCGCTACAGAACTTGGCCGAAGAGTACCCGGGGATCGAATCGAGCAAGTACCTTGAAAGTGCACAAAGAGGGGTGCACCGCATTGGCTCAATCGTGCAGAACCTTGCGGATGCCGCCAATCTGGAAGATGCCTTGGAAGCAGAGGAACTCGAGCCGATCGATCTCGACCGTTTACTGCAGAACTATGTCGCGAATTGCAACCTGGTACACAAAAACGCTCAGTTCGTTTACCGCGGACCCCGCGGTCCGGCCATCGCCATGGTTTCCGACTTCCGCATCGAACAGATGCTGGACAAAATCGTCGACAACGCCGTGGACTTTCATCGTCACGACAGCCCCATTCGTGTCCAACTCGACCGCTTCCGCGACCAACTACAAATCACGGTGGCGAACCGGGGTCCGGGACTGCCGGATGCAGTAGAGAATTCGGTGTTCGACTCCATGGTCAGCCACCGCAGTCAGCAGAATCGACTGCATTTCGGGCTGGGGCTCTATGTCGTGCGTATCATCGCGGAATACCATGGCGGTTTCGTACGTGCGATGAACTTGGTGGACGGTTCAGGTGTTGCGGTGATCGTGCAACTGCCGTTGGCGGAAGAAGCGCGGCCGACGATTCTCACCGACGCACCCCTGGTACCGGATCGAGCTTCGGCGGGTTGAGCGGATCGGTGTACCTCCGGAGGAAGACTCAGTTGCGTCGATAGCTGGCGCTCAATTCGATCCCATTGTCGGACTGCAACTCGCCGCGTTGCACCAGATATTCGATCGCGGCGAGCACACTGCGTGCTGCTGCCGGGTACATGAATTCCGGGGTGTCCTTGTACATGAGCGGCACCATATCGCCGATGACATGAACGCCTTCGTCGATACATTTCAGAATCTGTGTTTCTCGCTCGCGACGATGCTGAATGAACGCTTTTACGTGTGCCTTGGTATCGGTGATGGCTGGGCCGTGAGTTGGCCAGAAGACCTCGTCGTCACGCTCAAGTAACAATTCCAGGCTGCCCATGTAAGCCGCCATGTCGCCGTCCGGAGGCGAGATGATGCTGGTCGACCAGCCCATGACGTGATCACCGGTGAACAACGCCTTTTGTTCGCGTAAGGCAAAACACATGTGGTTGGAAGTATGGCCGGGCGTGTATACACACTCTACCGACCAGTCGCCCCCCTCCAATAGATCACCGTGGCGCACTTCGTGATCGGGCTTGAAATCCATGTCCCCGCCCTCTTCCACAGGCACACCCTGCTCCAGCTTCCCGGCACCGTGAGGCCCGTATGCATAGGTCGGTGCATCACAGGTCTCTTTCAACAACCTTGCGCCTGGAGAATGATCCATGTGCGTGTGCGTAATCAGGATATGGCTGATCGTTTCGTCTTGCAGGCCCTCATTGATCGCGGCAATGTGAGCGGCATCGGCTGGGCCCGGGTCGATGACCGCGACCTCACCGGTGCCGAGTACATAAGTACCGGTGCCGTACAGGGTGAAGGGGCTGGGGTTCTCCGCGATGATCCTTCTGATACCCGGTGCAATGGTGTCGATGGTGCCGTAGTCGAACTCCAACTGACGGCGGAAAGGGATTTGTACTGCCATTTGCGAGTGTCCTGCTAAATTAATTCCTCGAATGACGATGACCCAGAATTGCGCAGCCTTCCGCACGGGTTATCGCCGCTCGTGTCGGGCACATTGGCAAGGGACGCAATGCGGCTAACTGGTGTGTGGGACACTAGGACACCCCGGCAGAGCGAACTCTACTCAATTTTGTTTACACAAGGCGCGCGCAATATAGGGTCTAATATCCTGAAAAGCAATCGTGCGCCCGCCCCGTTAGGTCAGGAAAATCAAGGCGATCACCAACGCCATGCCGAGAGCGGCAGACAGCAATACCGCCCTGGCCTTGCGAAATGCGGGGAGTTGCTCGATGGCCTCCGACGGCACTTCTTTGTAAACGAAGCCCACCCTCCCCAGTCGGATAACATCGCCATCGACCAGTTCGACGCTGACAATTTCATCGCCGTTGACGCGCGTGCCATTCGTTGCCTTGAGGTTGGTAATGGTCACGTTTTCCGGGCGCACGTGGAGTTGCGCATGGACGTGCGAGACGGTGGGGTCGTCGATACGCAGGCTGCACTGCGGGTCGCGGCCAATCACCGACTCACCTACGGCCATTCGCATCACTTTGCCGTCCACGGGTTCGCAGATGCCTAACAAAAAGGCCCCGGCTTCGCGGATTTCCGGAATCGTCGGCGGTGCGGCATCGTGCGGCTCGGCGATGGGTAGGAACTCTGTCGTGTCCACCGGTATTTGCGGAGGGGACGCTTGCTTGCTAACGGTTCCTTTCAGCGGATCTTCGAATGCATTGAGCGGCGTCAGATCGCCGCCCTTGCCGATCAGCTGATACTCGCAACGGTCGAAACCGATGTAGTCGCCGTGAAACAGACGCACGCCGCCTACCAAAGACTCGCCGTTGACACGCGTGCCGTTAGCGGAATCCAAGTCTTGCAGCCACACCGCATTCTTGTCGACGACAAATCGTGCGTGGTGTCGTGAGATATGATCGTCGTTGATCGTGATATCGACATCGCGACTGCGGCCGATACTTTGTACACCCCGCAATGCGACTGCACCGGCCTCGCTCGCCCCGAAGGGCGCACCGTCCGGTGCGCTGTGTAGATGCCAATCGAGCTCAGCATCTGACAGGGATGCAGTAGCTTCGGCATCGACACGCATGGTCACCTGACCTATGGTGATCTCGTCGCCGAAGATCACCCGCACAGGATTCTCGGTGTCGCGACCGTTGACCGAAACTATCGAATTGACCAGCGGTATTGCGGTAGGACCGCGATCGGTGAGTTCAATGCGCACGTGATAGTCGGATACGTCTTCACCGGCCACTACGATGTCGTTGTCGAGGTGGTTGCCCATCGTCATGCTCGAAATGATGGGAATGCGATCGCCCTCGAGTTCCAAGAAGTAACTGACGTCGTCCCTGCTCACTGTGACTCCCATCGTTCTCTAAGCGCGACCCAGGCTTCGACCTCTGGCGTTATGGTCAGCGCGAGATCCAGATACTGCTCCGCCTGCGCCGTCAATCCATAAGAATAGGCTTCCCGGGCAACCCGCGCCAAGCGTTCGGCGCACTGCTGCAGAAGCGCTCGAGCCTCATCATTGCCGGAATCGGCTTGTTGTACTTCGCGCAGCTTGGCGACCGCATTGTTGTCCACGGGAGCGGTGAGATAGCCGAGCGCCATCAAACTGCGTGCGGTTGCAAGACTATCGACGATGCGGCTTTGGCGATTGCGTTCCGTTTCCAGCCGCGTACGGATCGCGTTGACATCCGTCACGCTGAGCCCGGCCGCGGCTGCCTGATTGACGAGAATATCGATCGCGGCAATGTCGCCATTCGCGAGCAGAGCGTTTGCGCTCGCGGTCACCTGCGCCGTGATTTCATCAAGGCCTTGAGCGGCGATCACATTGTCGGGGTCGGTTGCCAGCACCCGATGATACAACTCTGCCGCGTTTTCGCCCGTAGGTCCGATGAGTTGATTTTCCGCCCGGTAGCGTCGGGCTTGCTGCAACAACGCCTCGATAGCGGCCTGTGTGTTCGTGGCTTGCGAGATCTTTTGACGCACATCATCCAGCGCCGGTAGATTCGGTTTTGCCGAGGTCGCCCTTTCAAGCAGGCTAATGGCATCGTTGACCGCTCCACGTTGTGCCGCTTGTGACGCGAGACCGGTGTAGTGCACAGCGATCTCGTCGAGTGCCGCCAAGGCGCCCTGGTGTCCGGGCGCGAGTCTCAACACTTCTTGATAGGATTGCACGGCAGCCGCCGCACTGGGTTGGTCGGACAAGCCGTGGCTGGTCAGCAGCGCTTGCGTACTGACCATCAAACGCTCGGCGCGACTGCGATTCTGCAAGGCAATGTCCAAC